>NZ_CP151960.1:5205000-5896093 GCF_038593075.1 Paenibacillus sp. FSL L8-0638 | reverse complement strand
AGACGTCACTCCTTTTAAATCCTGACATTTTACCGAATTAAGCTGCAGAGAGCTGCTCTCGGCGCTTCGGCAAAACGCCTAAAATCACAAAAATGTTGTTGAAGGCCATAAAAAGACATACCGCCGCCTAAAACATGCGGCAGTGTGGTGAGAGAACGCAGCACAAAATGACCCTGAAAAATAGCAAATGGAAATTCCGCTGCTGACCAGCAGAAGAAAGGCGATATTTCTCAGGAGGGAATGTGCGGCACGATCCGTTCTCTTGATCCCGCAGGCCAAAACGGGACTGCAATATGTCGAAATCTAATGAAAAATGTAGAATATATCCCCAGAATCCCGAATCCGCACAAAAATAAAAAGATGGATAAATTGAACTTGTTCACAACTTTATCCACAGGGTGTTGATAATATGGAGGGTAAAACAACATATTCACATTCAAAAGTAATATCATCATAGCAAAAGAAGCCTTGTATTTCAATGACTCGTGGTTATTTATCCACAAATTCAATCTGTTGTGTACAATTTTTATTCACAACACAAGATATTGTTTATAATTTGTTCAGTTTTCGACAATAACTCTTTTTCGCTCTAAAATGTTATGCACAGGTTATGACCATTTAAATCACAATTCAGTTCTTTTTGTGAATCTGTGTATAATTGCCGTTGCCTTTTGGTCACAGAGGCTTATTTTTCTGTTGAAAATTTCCGGTAACGTTTCCGACAATATTTTTGAACGAACCTGATAACGTCGATCTGAAAATAGGATGGATTCAAGTTACAGAATGAATAAATGTAAAAAGGACAGTTTGGAAGGAGTGAAAACTACAAATAGAATGCTGATAATGGAGGAAAGACGAAAGGAATTTTATGAAATAAGGGAATAAAAGAGTGAAGTGAGTCAGCGGGGTAAAGAGGAGGAGGCTTCCTGAAGGGGAAAAAGAGGAAGAGGGTTTATAAGTACATTGACTTTGACCGCTATTTGTGGTTAAATGTACAAAGGTGTTTTTTGTGGAGATTGCTATGTTAGGTATATTCCATATAAAACGTATTCCTTGTAAGGAGGTGCAGCACAATGAGACCGACTTTCAGACCGAATGTCAGCAAACGTAAAAAAGTTCACGGCTTCCGTAAAAGAATGAGCACGAAGAATGGCCGTAAAGTTTTGGCAGCTCGTCGCCAAAAAGGTAGAAAAGTATTGAGTGCGTAATGCGTGCATAAAGACCACTACGGTGGTCTTTTTTTTCATAATTGAGGTATTCAGGGATGCGATCCCTTCTTCTTTTGTTGTAAAAATGTAGTGAAAGAAGAGGGAGAAGCCCAGCATCCTGTCCTATATTAGATGAAGCTTTTGAAAACGGATATAAAATAAGCGAGATTACCATGTTGGAATGTTGTCCATACTTCTTACTATATAAAAGGTAAAGGTTAGCTTACCGACATGTGTAAAAGAGATGAGCAAGGAGAAGCGCCGTGCAAAAAAAATTGCGTCTACGAAACCGGGCGGACTTTGGGCGCGTATACCGCCATGGCAAATCTTTTGCCAACCATCAGTTTGTGGTGTACTGGTTCCGCCGCAGAGAGGTAGAGCAGTTCCGCGTCGGAATTTCGGCCAGCAAGAAGATCGGCAATGCAGTAGTTCGCAACCGGATGCGCAGAATCGTTAAGGAAATTGTGCGCCATCATGAGCATGAATTGGTGGAGCAGATTGATCTGATTTTTATCGTTCGTAAGGGTGCGGTTACTAAGTCGTATCAAGAGCTGGAGAAAAGCGTGCTGCACGTTCTACGCAAAGCCTCGCTGCTCAAGTCTTCACGCCGATAGTCAGTATCTTTGTCCTACAGGATATGGTATGATTTACGTTGGAATGGATTGGTTAAGAAAGGGGTTATGAAGTGTCGCGTTTGAAGACTCAACGGGGAAAATGGTTCCTCCTGATTGCCTTATTGGCACTTGTTGCTGTGCTGTCCGGATGTGCCCAGACGGCCCACAATTCTTACACGACGGCAGACTTGGCCAATGGATCAGTTTGGCAAAGATATGTCGTTTACTGGTTTTCGTATGCGCTAGATACATTTGCCCAATGGTTCTCTGGAGAGTATGGCCTGGCCGTACTGGTTCTGGTGATTATCGTGCGAACCATTATTTTGCCGCTTACACTCAAGCAAGTACGTAGTTCCAAAGCTATGCAGGCCATTCAGCCGCAATTAAAAGAAATTCAAGCGAAGTACAAGGATACGCCTGAGAAAGTCCAGCAAGAGACGATGAAGTTGTTCCAGGAAAACAAGGTCAACCCGATGGCTGGCTGTCTTCCTTTGGTAGTACAGATGCCCATTTTCATCGCGCTTTATAATGCCATTTATTATAACTCGGCATTGCGGGATCATGACTTCTTGTGGCTCCAGTTAGGTAAACCGGATCACTTGTTTATCCTGCCGATTTTGGCGGCGATTACGACATTTGTCCAAACTTGGATGATGATGAAAATGAATCCGACGCCGCAGCAAGGACCGATGCAATTTTTGCTGTACGTCTATCCGGTGCTGATTCTGTTCATGTCGTACAACTTCCCATCCGCTTTGCCGTTGTACTGGTTCTACAGTAATATTTACACGATCATTCAAAACTATTTCCTTTATCGGAATAAGGATAAAGAAGCAGCACTGGCAAATGTGAAAACAGCCAGTCTCGCGAAAACGGGTTCCTCCAATAGTAAGAAAAAAGGTGGCAAAAACACGAAGGGGGCTAAAAAGTCGAGATGACCAAAGTCGTGACATCAGGAAAAACCGTTGAAGATGCTGTAAGACAAGGACTCTCCCAGCTGGGAGTAAGCCGTGAACGGGTAACCGTAAGCGTGTTGGAACAGCCGTCAAAAGGATTCCTGGGGTGGCTCGGGGTCAAGAAGGCGAAGGTGGAGCTTACGCTGCTCTCTGAGCCGTCTCCTGAAACCACACACGCGGCTGAATTTCATGTATCGGCTCAAGCACCTTCTAGCGTGGGACGGGCTTTATCAGAAGAAACTGGGCCTGTTGCACAGGAAGCACAGATGAACATAGAAGCACCTTCGGGACATATAGATCCTTATGAAGAGGCGGTGCGTTTCATCCGTGAAACAGCAGCAGGAATGGGATTGGACGTTAAAGTTGATGTCCGCCACCGCAAGGATGAAAGTACACTGGATATCTCCGGTCCGTCGCTCGGTATGTTGATCGGCCGCAGAGGACAGACATTGGATGCATTGCAGTACCTGACGAATATCGTTGCCAACCGTCATTCTGACAAATTCATCCGAATTGTGCTGGATGCCGAGCAATTTCGTGCACGTCGGCAAAAAACGCTAGAGGATTTGGCAGATCGGTTGGCGAACCAGGCTATTCGTTATGGCAAGGAAGTGGTGCTGGAGCCAATGCCGTCACAGGAGCGGAAGCTGATTCACGCCAAGCTCCAACAGCATGCGCTGGTTAGAACATACAGCAAGGGGGACGAGCCCAATCGGCGCGTCGTCATTGCTAAAAAATAATCCGACGCAATGGCTCTCTGCAAGATGCAGAAGCCATTGCTTTTTTTCTTATATTTCTCGCTGAAACGGCTGCCGTCCTTGATGAAGGACGGCAATGTCGTTTCTACTTGATAGGAGGTAGAAACTTTATGCTGAGCGATACTATAGCTGCCATTGCAACGGCTGTCGGCGAGGGCGGTATTGCGGTTGTACGGGTCAGCGGGCCAGATGCGGTCCCGGAAGTGGAGGCTTTGTTTCGTAGTAAAACGCCTCTAAGCAAAGCTCAAACTCACACGGTACATTATGGACATATTATAGATCCCCAAAGCCAGGAAAAGGTGGAGGAAGTTTTAGTTACAGTAATGCGGGCGCCACGCTCTTTTACGACAGAAGATGTCGTAGAAATCAGCACTCATGGCGGAGTCGTAGCCGTCAAACGGGTGATGGATTTACTATTGCTGCAAAATATACGTCTGGCTGAGCCAGGGGAATTTACGAAACGTGCTTTTCTGAATGGTCGTATTGACCTAAGTCAGGCGGAGGGTGTCATTGACTTAATTCGCTCCAAATCAGATAAAGCTTTTTCGGTGGCTTTGAAGCAGGTAGATGGACAGCTGTCCCAGAATATTCGTCGCTTGCGTCATGTTTTGGTGGAGACACTTGCTCATATTGAAGTGAACATTGATTATCCTGAGCATGATGTTGAATCTTTTACATCTGATTTAATCAAGGATAAAAGCAGTCAGGTCATGATGGAAATTGATCGGCTGCTGCATATGGCGGAGCAGGGAAAGATTTTGCGTGAAGGGTTGACCACAGCGATTGTTGGAAGACCAAATGTGGGGAAATCATCACTGTTGAACACATTGGCTCAGGGCGAGCGGGCCATTGTGACCGATATTCCGGGCACAACCCGTGACGTTATTGAGGAATATGTGACAATTAATAATATTCCACTCAAGTTGCTGGATACAGCTGGGATTCGTGAAACGATGGATGTTGTGGAACGGATTGGAGTAGAACGTTCGAGAACGGCGGTTAGTGAAGCAGATCTGCTACTCATCGTCATTAACGCCAACGAACCACTGCATGAGGATGAAATGGCATTAATGGAACAAATCCGCGGTAGACAAGCGATTGTCATTATGAATAAAATGGACTTACCGGCCCAAGTAGACCGGGATTTGTTGCTGCGTTATGTTCCTGAAGAGCTTATCGTACCGATGTCTGTGAAGGAAAATGAGGGAGCGGACCGACTGGAGCAGGCTATATCCAAGTTATTCTTTAGCGGCAAGCTGGAATCAGCGGATATGACATATGTCAGCAACGTACGGCATATTGCTTTGTTGAAGAAGGCGCGCCAATCGCTGGTAGATGCCTATGAAGCTGCTGATCAATTTGTTCCGATCGACATGATCCAGATTGATGTAAGGCTGGCATGGGAGCATTTGGGTGAGATTGTAGGCGATACTGCGCATGATGCGCTAATAGACCAAATATTTTCACAATTTTGTCTAGGCAAATAGAACATTTAAGCATGGCTGATATAAGCCTGCTATCGTTATAGATATACAAGAGCATATTCGGCGTGAAGACCGAAATGTATAAGGAGGTAAGAAAGGTATGGGTTACCAAGGAGGCGACTATGACGTGATTGTCGTAGGCGCGGGCCATGCAGGTGTAGAATCGGCCTTGGCAGCAGCACGGATGGGCTGTCGCACGTTGATGATCACAATTAACCTGGATATGGTCGCGTTCATGCCCTGCAACCCGTCTATTGGCGGTCCTGCAAAAGGGCATGTGGTGCGAGAAATTGATGCACTGGGCGGCGAAATGGGTCGGAATATAGACAAGACATTTATCCAAATGAGAATGTTAAATACTGGTAAAGGTCCGGCGGTTCATGCATTGCGTGCACAAGCAGACAAGTTCTCTTATCAGCATGCGATGAAGGAAACGATGGAAAAGGAACCGAATTTGACCTTACGCCAAGGTATGGTTGAAGAACTGATTATGGAAGATGGTCATTGCGTAGGTGTAATCACGAAGACGGGCACAGAGTATCGAAGTAAAGCAGTTGTCCTGACCACAGGCACTTATCTGCGCGGGAAAATCATTATGGGCGAGCTAATGTATGAGAGTGGTCCGAACAATCAACAGCCTTCGTTGAGATTGTCTGAGCATTTGAGAGAGCTGGGTTTTGATCTGGTTCGATTTAAGACAGGAACGCCACCACGTGTGCATAAGGACACGATTGATTTTAGCAAAACGGAAATACAACCGGGTGATGATCAACCGAAGTTCTTTTCCTATGAAACGAAGTCTTCGGATAATGAACAGCTTCCTTGCTGGCTGACATATACTTCAGTAGAAACACATCAGATTATTAATGATAATTTGCACCGTGCGCCTATGTTCTCTGGTCTGATTGAAGGAACGGGACCACGATATTGCCCATCTATTGAAGATAAAGTGGTACGCTTCAGTGATAAGCCTAAGCACCAAATCTTTTTGGAGCCTGAAGGTAAAAACACATCTGAATACTATGTTCAGGGCTTGTCGACCAGCTTGCCAGAGGATGTACAATTAGCTGTACTGCGTTCGATTCCGGGGATGGAAAAGGTAGAGATGATGCGTAACGGCTATGCTATTGAATATGATGCAATGGTACCTACGCAGTTATGGCCTACTTTGGAAACGAAGAAAGTCCCAGGCTTGTTCACAGCAGGTCAGATTAACGGTACTTCCGGTTACGAAGAAGCTGCGGGTCAAGGAATTATGGCAGGGATTAACGCAGCTCGTAAGGTGCAGGGCAAAGAGCCTGTCATATTGGACCGTTCGCAAGGCTACATCGGGGTCCTGATTGACGATCTGGTGACGAAGGGGACGAATGAGCCATATCGCTTGCTGACGTCACGTGCAGAATACCGTCTGTTGTTGCGTCATGATAACGCTGATCTGCGATTGACTCCGATTGGGCATGATATTGGCCTAATTACGGATGAACGATACGAGCGCTTTTTGGATAAAAAGCAAAAGGTAGATCAAGAGATTGAACGTTTGCGCTTGGCGAAGGTTCGTCCGGTTGATATCAATGAGATGCTGGAGCAAGGCGGATCTGCACCGATACAGGATGGTAGTAATTTGTTAACGGTGCTGCGTCGACCAGAGATCAGTTATGCGCAAGTAGCACAAATCTCACCTTCACCTATAGCTCTTACTGAGGAAGAACAGGAGCAGGTGGAAATCCAAATTAAGTATGCGGGCTACATTGAAAAGCAATTGATGCATGTGGAGCGTCTGCAAAAGATGGAGAAGAAGAAGCTTCCAGAGGATATTGTATACAATGAAGTTCAAGGACTGGCCATTGAAGCCAAGCAGAAACTTGAAAAGATCCGTCCGATGTCGATTGGTCAGGCATCCCGTATTTCGGGTGTAACCCCTGCGGATATTTCCATTTTGCTGGTTTATCTGGAGCATTATAACCGCGTAACAGCAGCAAGGGGATCATAATGGACGCGATACAACAGCAATTTAAGCAGCGGCTGGCAGAGCATAGTATTGTGATTAATGACAGTCAGTTAGAGCAGTTTGAAGCATATTACCGTGTGCTGGTTGAGTGGAATGAAAAAATGAACCTGACAGGTATTACTGAGCGCGATGCAGTGTACACCAAGCATTTTTATGATTCTCTTTCCCTGGCTTTTTATGTTCCGTTAAAAGATGTGGGAAGCCTGGCTGATATTGGGTCAGGTGCAGGTTTTCCAGGTATTCCTTTGAAAATATGCTTTCCGCAGATTCAGTTGACTATTGTAGATTCGTTGAACAAACGTATACAGTTCTTGGCCCATGTAGTAGAGCAGTTGGGCTTGGAAAATGTTGAACTGGTTCACAGCAGGGCAGAGGAATTGGGGCGTAAACCAGGATACCGCGATAGCTATGATCTAGTGACAGCCAGAGCGGTTGCTCGTCTCGCCGTATTGAATGAATTTTGTTTGCCGTTTGTCCGTGAAGGAGGGCACTTTGCGGCGATGAAGGGCAATGACCCTACCGAGGAAATCAAGGAAGCTTCTTACAGTTTGAAAGAGCTAAAGGGAAAAATCAAACATGTTCAGGCCTTCCAGTTACCTGTTGAAGATGCAGCCAGACATATGATTATTATTGAGAAAAGAGCGGCGACACCACGGAAATATCCGCGTAAGCCGGGTACTCCTTTGAAGGCGCCGTTAGTGTAAATGTTTGAAAGAAAGTGAATGTTTCACGTGAAACATTCACTTTTTTATGGCTGATAGACTCTTTACATAAAAGCCTCTTTGTTAACATGTGTTCTTGTTTACATTTGGGGAGGAAGATGAATAGATAGTTATCATAGAGGATGCATAATTTATTCTCTGATCCTTCCGAAAAGCTGGTAGAGACGATAGGATTATGGCTGGAAAAGTGATAGAATAGAGATAATCGTTTTAATGTAAGTTGACTGCTCCTGTACCCATGAATTCAGATATACATATAGGGGAGTGGGACAACAAATGTCGGGTGAGTACGTGGAGTGTACCCGCTTACGGCGCTGTTTCATATAGAAGGGTCTACGATCCGCGTAAGGAACTGTTTTTCACGAAGCGCTGTTAGTATGGTGCTATTATGAAATTAGGTGGTATTATACGGAATGAAAGAACAATTTTCCAAGCTATTTGGTTTGACGGAGCGATCTACTGGGGACGAAATAAAACAAATTCCAGTTCGGGATATTGTCAGCAGTCCTTATCAGCCCCGTACCATATTTGACGACGAGAAGATTGATGAGCTATGCCAGACCATTAAGACGCATGGTGTAATTCAACCGATTGTCGTTCGTTTCCGTAATGGGCAATATGAGATTATAGCAGGGGAACGTCGTTGGAGAGCTGTCACCAAGCTGGGTATGGAATCTATTCCAGCTATTGTTCGTGAGTTTAATGATTCACAAGCTGCATCCATCGCGTTGATTGAAAATCTTCAACGGGAAGGGTTAACTGCGATTGAAGAGGCTGTAGCTTACCAAAAGCTGATTGATCTACATCAGCTCACCCAGGAAAGCCTCGCTCAACGACTTGGCAAAAGCCAATCCACTATTGCTAACAAGATACGGCTACTTCATCTACCGGAGAGAGTGAAAGAGGCTCTAATGGAACGGAAGGTATCCGAGCGTCATGCTCGTGCATTATTGTCATTAGAGACTGAAGAACTACAGTACAAGGTTTTAGATGAAGTCATTGCCAAGGAACTCAATGTGAAGCAGACAGAGGCAAGAGTTGCCTTTTATAAACAAGTATCCACTAATAAGAAATCGAAGCGGATTTCCTTTACCAAGGATGTCCGGCTTGCGCTGAATACGATTCGTCAATCCATTGATATGGTGTCTGGCTCAGGCTTGGATATCAAAACCAAGGAATCTGATCATGAGGATCACTATGAGATTGTCATTCAAATTCCCAAACGTAAGTAAGGGATGAAGCGTACAGGCGGCAGCAATTGCCGCTTTTTCTGTCTAACGCCGAATAAAACCGCAGCATACTCAATTCTATTCTGAAATTGCCGTTATCCGTAAGTTAAGGACTAAGTAACGTCTCCATAGAGCGTTTTGTAGTTATGGAGTGTAGCAGGATTCCGATTAAATTATGAGGTGAATGAAGTGTCAAAAATAATAGCCGTAGCCAATCAAAAGGGCGGAGTAGGCAAAACAACTACTTCCGTTAATTTGGGCGCCGGACTTGCTTCCCTCGGCAAAAGGGTATTGCTCGTGGATATCGACCCGCAAGGTAATACAACCAGCGGTGTGGGTATCAATAAGGCGGACGTGGCAAATTGCATTTACGATGTACTCATTAACGAGGTTGATCCTAGCGAAGCTATTGTGAGTACACAGGTTGAGGGATTAGATATTATTCCGGCAACCATTCAGTTGGCAGGCGCGGAAATTGAACTGGTGCCGACCATTTCTCGCGAATTGAGATTAAAAAGATCGCTTCAACTTGTTAAGCATAATTATGATTATATATTAATTGATTGCCCGCCATCGCTGGGTATTTTGACGCTTAATTCATTGACGGCTTCCGATTCAGTCATTATTCCAATCCAGTGTGAATATTACGCATTAGAAGGATTAAGTCAATTGTTGAATACCGTGCGATTAGTGCAAAAACATCTGAACACCTCATTGCAAATTGAAGGTGTGTTGTTAACCATGTTTGATGCCCGCACGAACTTGGGTATTCAGGTGATTGAAGAAGTGAAAAAGTATTTTCAAAGCAAGGTTTATCAGACGATTATTCCACGCAATGTGAGACTCAGCGAAGCACCATCACATGGCCAGTCCATTATTACGTATGATCCCCGTTCCCGTGGGGCAGAGGTATATATTGAGTTGGCAAAGGAAGTGGTATCTTATGAGTAAACGGTTGGGAAAAGGACTTGATGCACTCATTCCCTCCCTTACGGTCAATGAAGAGGATAAGGTTGTTGACATTCCGCTGAGCCAGTTGCGTGCGAACCCGTACCAGCCTCGCAAAACGTTTGATGAAGAGTCCATTAAGGAATTAGCCGAGTCCATTCGTCAGCACGGTGTTATCCAACCTATTATTGCACGTAGTGTATTGCGAGGATATGAAATCATAGCCGGGGAAAGACGATTTCGGGCATCTCAATTTTGTGGGAATCCGACGATACCTGTGGTTGTTCGTAATTTTACGGATCAGCAGGTGATGGAGATTGCTCTGATTGAGAATTTGCAGCGTGAGAATTTGAATGCTATGGAAGTAGCAGTAGCTTATCAGGGATTAATGGATCAATTTTCTTTAACTCAGGAAGAGTTGTCCATGAAAGTGGGAAAATCACGCTCTCATATTGCCAATTTCCTTCGCTTGCTCGCATTACCTGAAGAAGTTAAAGATCATGTTTCACGTGGAACATTGTCTATGGGACATGCTAGAGCTATTGTTGGCCTCAAAGATCCAGACATGGTGAAACAGTTAGCACAACAATGTATTGAACAGCAGTGGAGTGTTCGTGAGCTGGAGGAAGCTGTACAGCAGTTGGATCATAAGCCTGGTGAGGCGACAGCCAAAGCAAAGGTACGAAAAAAGGACCCCTATATTGACCATATGGAAGAGTCCTTGCGTGAACGCTTTAAAACAACTGTGAAGATCAAGCACAATAAAGATAAAGGCAAAATTGAATTGAATTATTACAGTCAGCAGGATTTGGAAAGATTACTGGAGCTATTACAGTAGTTTGTTGAAATATGGACATGTCTCCTTGAGCAAAATGGAAAGTGAGATATGTCTTTGCTTTGTCTGGAATTGCAGGAATTAGAATGGTTTTGATGGATAAACTAATAGCCTTGTGTTATTTGTTTCGCTGTTCTCAAACGTATAAAATATAAGTATGCAGTAATATGATTTTTGGGGTAGAGGAGTAGAAGCAAGCATATGGCTGAATTGAATGGACTAATCATGGAACAGCTTGCCGGAATCGTTGCAGGGATCGTGCTTATTTTGCTCATCCTGTTGATTGTTATTATTGTGCAGGGTGCAAAGCTGAAGAAGATGCGGCGAAAGTATGAAACCATGATGGCAGGCAGTGGTGTCGAGAATTTGGAAACACTGTTGATTGATTTGAAGGTACAGATGGATACGATTGAGGATGAGCAGGAAACCCATCGTGCAAGTATGAAATCACTACGTAGTAAACTGACAGGCTTGAAGGGACATATAGGCATCAAACGCTATAATGCCTTTGGTGAGAGAGGAAGCGATTTAAGCTTCTCTCTGGCTATTGTAGACGACAATCAGGATGGTATGGTATTAACCGGCATTTATAACCGAGATGGCTCATATGTGTATGCCAAGCCTCTAGAAGCGGGACAGTCCACCTATTCCTTATCACCTGAAGAAAAAGAAGCCGTCACTCTTGCGCAGCAAGCAGGACAGAACGGTAGTGCCACTCCTTAATCGCGGAGTATAGGCTGCCAGCAATGATATCTGATAATTTCATTACCAAATTTAGTCTCGTATTTTGCAGCACGAAGTATTCCATGAAGCCGCCGACGTTAACGATACCAGTCAAATGGATATCGCCGACCGGCGGTAATTCTTTATTTACACCTGCTCCAGGCTTGAGAGGACCATCTGAAACCTGAATGCATCCAACGCTGGAGGTTTGTCCAAGACATGCATCTATACCAATGATATAAGGCTGTTCATATCGGGCTTGTATGCCGTTCAGTGTCGTTTGCAGGTTCATGGCATGTACAGGCTCCTCTAATGTACCGTATAGGTTAAACAGAGGGCTTTTGTAGCGTGATAAATGCGTACCTACGAGCGGACCCAGACAATCTCCAGTAGAACGGTCAGTGCCGATGCAAATAATGACGATATTTTGCAGACTCGGTGCCTGATGCAGATGGAACAGTAGACGATGGATGATGGCTGATTGGATCCCGGGATCTGTGTGTGATATTTTTAAACTTAGGGGTTCTTGCCCCGGAATGAAGTCAGATGGATGAGTCATGGAATCTTCCTTTCGCTCTGTAGTGGAGTGTGAAGGTTACGCTCGCAGTACCTTGAGATAACAATTAGCCTGCGGGTAACATTTATGCTCAAGATAGTAGCTAGTATATGGATAAACTTGTGCTTTTATACTCGAAGGAAGTAGATTATTCATAGCCATATGTTTGAAGTCAGTAGATAAGCCTATATAGTAGGAAATAGAATTCGGGAAGCAGGAAGAGTAGTTCCCTTGTTTAAGGAGGAGTACAGCATGACCTTTATACATTGGTTGACCGATAATTTAGACACGGGTGACGTAGTGAAAGGTGCAATTCACTGGAAGGATGCTGTATGGAAATGGCTTACCGATAGTGCGATGTGGTCGACCTTTTTGTTTGTAATTTTGAAAATCGCGATTATTTTTATCATCACACGTATCTTTATTCGAGTTATTAATAAAATTATAGATAAGTCAATGCAACAAAAGGGAGATAACGGCAGGTTTCGATTGAACACAAGGCGGTTAACAACTGTTGGGGAATTACTGAAAAACGTAACCAATATTGTATTTAATTTCATTTTAATTATGCTGGTGCTATCGCAAATGGGCATTAATCTTGGCCCTCTGATTGCTGGAGCTGGAGTGCTTGGATTGGCCGTTGGTTTTGGGGCACAGAGCTTGGTTAAGGATGTAATTACCGGATTTTTTATTATTTTTGAGGATCAATTTGCCGTAGGAGATGTCATTCAGACAGGTACTTTCAAGGGTACAGTGGAAATGATCGGGCTGCGTACAACCAGACTGGTGAGCTGGAAAGGTGAGGTGTACATTTTACCGAATGGCTCAATTACAACGGTAACAAACTTCTCCATGTCCAACGCGTTGGCGGTAGTGGATGTGCCAATGAAGGCCGAGCGTAGCCTGGAGGAAGCAGTTGGCTTGGTAAAACAGGCAATCCAAGGCATTGAAGAATCCAATGTACAGATACTTAATATACCGGATGTGTTAGGGGTTCAGTCCATGACCACCTCAGAGTATATTGTGCGTGTTGTGGCAGAATGTATGCCGAATACAGGGGCCGTGGTAGAGCGTGATATTCAGAATAACATCAAGAAGGCTCTGGAGGATGAGGAACATCGTCAGGCGGCATTGGAGACGGCGATAACCCTAGACAAAGAAGACGAACAAGGAAGAAAAGGGGGAGAGAAGGGTGGAGCGTAAGTCATTTGAACTAGGGGACATTGTACAGATGAAGAAGCCCCATCCGTGTGGAACGAATGAAATGGAAATTATCCGCATGGGGATGGATATTCGAATCAAATGTGTCGGTTGCCAGCATAGTGTGCTGATTCCGCGTGCCAAGTTCGAAAAAAACATGAAGAAAGTGCTGCGATCAAAGGTCAACGCCGACGAGCAAAACACAGAAGCAAATTGAGCCAAGAAAGATGAATGGCGATGAACCAGAATCAGCTTGCGTCACAGTTGCAATGATGATATAATTATCCTTGCTGCGGAAAGGTACCCAAGAGGTCTAAGGGGGCTGACTCGAAATCAGTTAGGCGTCGCAAGGCGTGCGTGGGTTCGACTCCCACTCTTTCCGCCACTAACTTCATTAAATAAACCAATCTCTTACGTCTGTGACGTAGGGGATTTTTTGTTTTTGGAATAAAAGGTCAACAGATTGTGATAAAGTGAGCACTAAGATAAACCATGAGGGTAAAGGAAGAAACGATTACAAATCTATTGGGATGAATAAGGCGTTATAACAAAAAAATGCTCCTGACAGCGGGGAAATTATTGCCGTTAGGAGCACTCTTTTGTTATAGCTGGTTAGGCGGGTAATGATAGCGTTTTGTTTTTTTTGAGCCAGAGATCATCAGAAGGATCGCCGCAATCAAATGGAGAGCCCAGCCCACAAAGGGTATCCAGGCCAGCAAAGAAGTGAGTACTCCCCATACAGAGCCGTAGATCGCCTCCTGATTGCGTAACGATAGGATAAGTGTTACTGCATGCAGGATAAGCATAAATCCCAGAGCCGAGTAGCCGGTCCCCATGACAATAGCTCCCCCCACAATTGGTACGGCAAGCACCAATTCGAATATACCTGATATCCACTTTAATATTCGAGAATAGCTCATCTTTAAACCTCCGTAGATAGTAGGTCTTTGTACTTGGATATATTCTAGCAGAAGGAGCTCAATTAATCTGCATTTTACCAGGATATGCAAAAAGTCCGATAATGCAACAAAGGAGGACCACAAAGGTCCTCCATCGTAGGCGATACATTTTTAACAGGATACGATCTGTCCAATCACATCATGAAACTCGGTGTACTGACCAGCAATACCGTGTTGAAAAGACAGTGTCCTTTTACACAAACCTAACGCTTCTAATGCCCGGAATGGATCTCCTAACAGTTTGTCCGGCTACGTCGTCCAACGGAACCACACCTCTCTGTTGTATCGCCTAATCATAATATGGCCAGGATTCCGGAGAAATATACATTAGTGGACACGAGCTTTCGTTTTTTTCTTCCATTTACGATTATGGTTGGTGGTCTCCGGAAAAGAGTCGCCTCTTTCCAGCGTTACTTGTTGCGGGTTTTGAATTTCAGTATGGAAGCTTTTTTCTCCGACCTCCATATATACGCCGTCGTTTGGGACGTTATCCCCTGGTTCGAACTCAGTCTTTTCACCCATACGGTGGTACCTCCTTAGATAAATGAATTTGGACTGCAACGGTTATTGTGCGCTGTCTTGAACAGAAACATGCGAAACCGGGTATACAGATAGTGAGTGAATCAAATGATTTCCTTTATATATGCGAAAATTTCGGTATTATATAAAATTGTATAAAGCTGATGATATGCAGTGTGTTTAGCTGTTTTAGGCTTATGTTTCGAATTTGTAGGTTGCATTCAGTTGTTGGATTTGGTAAACTGTTTTAGTGCGAGTTTAGGCTCGTTCCTTGCTCTCAACTGAGATTGAGGGCCTTATGTCCATAAGGAGGTGTAAAGAATGCGCAAATATGAAGCGATGTATATTATTCGTCCTGACATTGAACAAGAAGCTGTTCAAGCGACAGTCGATAAATTCCAAGGTATCATCTCTAACGGCGGTGGCGAAATTACGAGTCACGATGTAACTAAACGCCGTCTTGCGTATGAGATCAAGAAATTCCGTGATGGTTCTTTCGTTCTGGTAAACTTCACAGCAGAACCTGCTGTTGTTACTGAGCTTGAGCGTATCATGAAAATTTCTGACGAAGTAATTCGTTATCTCATTACGAACGACGTAGCTTAATTATTGTACGTGATTATGTAAGAACAACGCTCAAAGGAGGGGATTGGATTGTTGAACCGTGTCATTCTGATCGGTCGTTTGACCAAAGATCCAGAGCTGCGCTATACACCGTCTGGTGTAGCAGTAACCCAGTTCACCCTGGCTGTAGACCGTCCGTTTACGAGTCAAGGCGGCGAACGGGAAGCGGATTTCTTGCCGATCGTAACCTGGCGTCAGCTTGCTGAAACATGTGCTAACTATCTTCGCAAAGGTCGTTTAACGGCTGTTGAAGGCCGTGTTCAGGTGCGTAATTATGAGAACAATGAAGGAAAACGTGTATACGTGACTGAAATTGTAGCTGATAATGTGCGTTTCTTGGAATCTAACCGCGATGGCGGTAACGGTGGCGGCAATAGCGGTGGGGCTACGCGTGAGGAGTCTCCTTTCGGAGGCGGTAACAGCAATAGTGGACGCGGGAATAATAACTCGCGAAACAATCAGGATCCTTTTTCCGATGACGGAAAACCGATCGATATTTCGGATGATGATTTACCATTTTAATTGGGAAAGGACTGACAAAGAATGGGCTTCAGACAAAGAGAAGGCGGAGACGATAACAAAAGACCAGCTCGTCGTGGTGGTCGCAACAAACGTCGTAAAGTATGTTTCTTCACTGTGAACAAAATTACTCACATTGACTATAAAGATACAGACCTGCTTAAAAAATTCATCAGCGAACGTGGAAAAATTCTTCCTCGTCGTGTGACTGGAACAAGTGCGAAATATCAACGTATGTTGACAATCGCTGTTAAACGTTCCCGTCAAATCGCATTGCTTCCTTACACTACTGAATAGTAGTGGGTGGAAAAAAAGACGTTCCCGATCCCGGGAGCGTCTTTTTTCGTGATTTTTTATATTGACAACAAGTCCCATCTATTGTAACTTACTAATAATACAATCCATGTTTACCCATAAACGATAGTATACCTTTTAATGGCTTGTGAAATTGCAAGCTCCCCAACTCGCCAGAGTAAATATTTCGGCACTCTGAAATGTTATTTTATATTACATGAAGTCCTGTTTTTTGTCATTTTCCACAAGTAAAATTCATAAACTTTACATAAATAGATGTTTTGCATTTGTATATTACATAAAAAAAGATATTGACGTGATATTATTTTACACTTAAGATAAACCTTAATAAAAATGTAATGGTTGTTAGTACACAAAATTGACCAGAGGTCTAAAACACGCGTTTACGTTATTAGGACAGTAAGGAGGATGTGCAAACTTCATTTTCAAACCTCAAGCTTTAACGAATTACCGCAGGAATGAGACAGGCTGTTAAATAAAGAACCGACTAAGGGGGATTAACAGGATGATGCAGACGAAGAAATGGGTTTCTTTGCTTATGATGCTTACAATCGTTGGTGTTCTGTTTGCAGGATGTAGCGGAGGTGCCAATGAGGCACAGCCACAGGAAGGCAATGCGGGCAATAAAACAGAGGGAAATGAAGCAAGTGCACCTGTTACAGAGGGCGTTATTAAAGCAACTGATCTGTCGCAAAATCCTCCGGGAGCGACGAATCGGAAAGATAACATTGTAGTAGGTATGACATCACCTAAAGGGGTATTCAACCCGCTATTCTGGCAAACAACTTATGATTTATATGTGGTCAGAACAGTATTTGATTCCTTCTTACAGGTGAAGGCAGATGGTACATATGAAAATAGTTTGGCTGAAAAGGTTGATGTATCGCCGGATGGTCTAAAATACACATTCCATCTGAAACCAGGCGTGAAGTATAGTGATGGCACGCCAGTAACCGTAAAGGATTATGCTTTTGTCCTCAAGGTACTGCATGATCCGAATTATGATGGAGAAACGGATGTTTTATCTTTTAAGATTAAAGGCGGTAAAGAATATCACGATGGCAAGGCGAATGATATCTCGGGTATCAAGGTCATTGATGATAACACGGTAGAGGTAACGGTTACAGAAGCAACAGCGTATACAAAGGATTTTCTGGGTGAGCAATACTTTATGCCAGAAGCTTATTATGGAAAAGGATTCAAAAAGGGTAACCTGGACAGCATCAAGGCGCTTAATAATAAACCAATCGGCTCCGGGCAGTATGTGCTGAAAAGCTTCTCTCCGGGTCAGCAAGTCGTTCTTGAAGCGAATCCAAACTACTTCAAGGGCGCACCTAAGGTGAAATCGGTTATTTTCAAAACAACAACACAAGAAACGAACCTGTCTATGCTGCAAACGGGCGAAACGGACATGGACAACATCACAGTTACGGAAGACAATGTAGAGGAATTAAAGGCTCTAGGCTTCTTGGACGTGAATATTATGCCGACAAATGGCTATGGATATATAGCGTTTAATCACAAGGAAAAGAAATTTCAGGACCCTAAAGTACGTCAGGCTTTAACTATTGGGTTAAACCGCAAGGAGATTGTGCAGGGCGTGTATGGTCCATATGCGAATGTTATTAACATTCCACAATCTACAGAATCTTGGTCTTATACGGATGAAGGTATCAACAAATATGAATTTGATACAGCTAAGGCGAAGGCTTTGCTGGATGAGGCAGGCTGGAAGGTTGGTGCTGACGGAATTCGCGAAAAGGGCGGAGAAAAGCTGACCATTAACTTCTCTGCGACTGCTGATAATCCAGTTGTAGAGGCCTTGCTACCGATCATGTCCAATAACTATAAGGAGCTAGGCATCAAGCTGACTTCCGAAACTTTAGATTTTAACGCCATTATGGATAAGAAGGATACGGGCAAGTTCGATATGTTCTTCGCGGCTTGGGGCTTAACTCCAGACCCGGATACAACAACTTTTATTACGAATGGTGCACAAAATGATATCGGCTATTCCAATAAGAAGGTCGATGAACTAACGCTTGCTGGTAAGCATGAGCTGGATCAAGAGAAACGCAAACAGATTTACAAACAGCTCTATCAAGAATTGAACAAAGATCTGCCAACTATTTTTATGTACCAACGCAGAGATATGTGGCCAGTTAATGGACGTGTATCTGGCTTAGAAATTACGCCATACAAAGATTTCGAGTTCACTCTGCATAACGCTCAGATCGCTCAATAAGGGTTGCCAAACGTATGCTCAGCTCTCACGAGCTGGGCATATCACTTTATTCGTCTGGAGGAATGAATATGAAGCAGTACATTATTCGAAGACTGCTGCAACTCATCCCCACACTTATTGGCATATCCATTATCGTATTTGCGATTTCAGCCATGGTGCCGGGTGATTATATTACAGCCAAGCAGAACCCAAATATGACCGCCGAAAAGGCGCAGCAGCTACGACATATCTACGGGCTGGATAAACCGGAATACCAACGCTATTTTATATGGGCCGGTAATATGTTAAAGGGGAATATGGGGGATTCATTACAGCATAAGCAGCCGGTAACGAAGGTCATTGGCAATTATGTATGGAACTCATTTATTATCGCTTTTTTTAGTCTTATTTTTAGCTGGTTGATTGCGGTTATTGCAGGGGTATTTTCAGCCAAGTTCCAATACTCGTTATTCGATAAGTTTGTCACATTATTCATTTTCTTATGTATGTCGCTGCCTTCATTTTTTATTGGTCTATTGGTCATCAAAATATTTGCCCTGGAGTGGGGGGTTCTCCCGGTTGGGGGCATGACCACAGCAGGGATGGAGCCAGGCTCATGGGCTTATATGGTGGATGTTCTCAAGCATATGTTCCTGCCGACACTTGTACTTACGATGCTGAGCACAGGAAGCCTGACCCGGTATTTCCGTACAGGCATGTTGGAGGTCATTCGTCAGGATTATATTCGTACCGCACGCGCCAAAGGCTTGAAGGAACGGACAGTTATTTTCAAGCACGCACTGCGCAATGCACTGATTCCAGCCATCACACTACTCGGCTTCGAGCTTCCGGCCTTATTTGGCGGGGCGATGATTCTGGAGAAGGTATTTGTGTGGCCGGGTGTGGGTCAGGTTTATCTGGAGTCGATCAGTATGCGGGATTATCCGTTTATGTTGGGCTTCACGATTTTCTTAGCGTTACTTACGCTTATCGGTAATTTGCTCTCTGATGTATTGTATGGCATGGCAGATCCAAGAATTCGCTTGAAGTAGGAGGGATACTATTGTCCGCAGAAACAGTCACGATTGAAACGAATCAAAAGGCGGCGATCCGTCCTGAAGCGTCTCCATGGAGAATCGCCGTTCGCCGTTTTAACCAAAACCGTCTGGCTTTGGCTGGTCTCGTTATATTAATTCTGATGGTTGTCATTTGTAGTTTTGGACCGATGATTTCACCTTATCATTTAGATGATTACAGGCTAGCTGACAAAAATTTATCGCCTAATGCTAAGTACTGGCTCGGTACGGATAAGTTTGGTAGAGATATTTTGCTGCGTACAATGCTGGCTGGCCGTATTTCCTTGACGGTAGGGCTGGTCGCCACGTTTATTTCGGTCATGATCGGCGCAACGCTGGGTGCGCTGGCAGGGTTTTATCGTAAAGGCGTGGATACGGTTATTATGCGGATTGCCGATATTTTCATGGCACTCCCTACATTACCGCTGCTTATTATTTTAGGTGCTGTTCTGTCGGATTTGAAGGTCGATCCGTCGAAACGCATTTATTTTCTGATGCTCATTATCGGGGTCCTGAGCTGGACTAGCCTGTCCCGTCTGGTCAGAGGGCAGATTCTTACGCTGCGTGAACAGGAGTTCATGCAGGCGACGGAAGCGCTAGGCTTGAGAGACCGTCGCAAAATATTCCGACATCTGCTGCCGAACACGATTCCTACCATTATTGTTACGGCTACGCTTGGAGTAGCGGGTGCGATTATTACAGAATCTGCGCTCAGCTACTTGGGAATCGGTGTTGTGCCGCCCACACCTTCGTGGGGGAATATGATATCGGCTGCGAATAACCTAATTGACTTCCGCAAACGGCCTTGGATATGGGTTCCACCGGGAATGTGTATTCTCATTACAGTTGTAGCGATTAACCTGATTGGCGACGGTTTGCGTGACGCACTAGACCCTAAAATGAAGAAGTAGGAGACGAACGTTTATGAAAAATGCTTTGATTGAATTTCGTAACCTGAAAACCCACTTTCATACCTCTAGCGGAACTGTCAAAGCGGTCAATGACGTCAGTTTTAAAATTCGTGAGGGTGAAACGCTCTGTGTGGTAGGGGAATCTGGCTGCGGTAAGAGTGTAACAGCGATGACGATGATGCGGCTGATTGATTCTCCCCACACCTCAGACGGTGAAATCTGGTTTGAGGGCAAAAACCTCTTAACGCTTAATAAAGGTCAAATGCAGCAGATTCGCGGCAATGACATTTCGATTATTTTTCAGGAGCCCATGTCTTCTCTGAATCCCGTGCTTACGATTGGGGAACAGATCACGGAGCCATTGCTGATGCATACATTAATGAGTAAAAGAGAAGCACATGCTCGGGCAATTGAGCTGATTAATTTGGTGGGGATTTCACGATCGGAAGAAATATTTCATTCCTATCCTCATGAGTTGAGTGGCGGTATGCGCCAGCGGATCATGATTGCCATCGCATTAAGCTGTAATCCGAAGTTGTTGATTGCGGATGAACCAACAACGGCACTGGATGTTACGATTCAGGCACAGATTCTGGATTTAATGCGGGATTTGAAAGATAAGCTTAAAACCTCCATTATGCTCATCACGCACGACTTAGGCGTTGTGGCAGAAATGGCTGACTATGTGGTCGTTATGTATGCTGGAAACGTCATTGAAGAGGCGCCTGTCATTGAGCTGTTTAAAAATCCGCAGCATCCATATACTCAAGGCTTACTAAAGGCGAAGCCCGTCATTAATCAGAAAATGGATCGACTGTATTCCATCCCAGGACAGGTTCCAAACCCGATTGAGTTGGGGGAAAATTGTCATTTTCATGATCGGTGCTCCCATTGTATGCAAATTTGCAAGGATCAGGCTCCTCCCTTGAATGAAAAGGAGAATGGTCATAAGGTTGCCTGCTGGCTATATGAGAAAGAAGGAGGGCAACGGATATGAGCGAGCCTTTGATTCAAGTGGAAGGGCTGAAAAAGTATTTCCCGATCACAGGCGGGATTTTTCAGCGTACTGTCGGACATGTGAAAGCAGTCGATGATGTATCCTTTAACATTCATAAGGGTGAATCCTTCGGTCTGGTAGGAGAATCGGGTTGCGGCAAAAGTACGATTGGACGAACAATTCTCAGATTGATGGATAAGACAGAGGGATCGGTACGATATAAAGGAGAAGACTTGCATGCGTTAAACAAAGAGCAGATTCGTGCGCTTCGTCCGAAGTTGCAAATCGTCTTTCAGGACCCTTTTAGCTCACTGAATCCGAGAATTAAGGTCGGTGAAGCCATTGGAGAGGCGTTGCTGGATCACGGGTTGATTGATCGTAGTGAGCTGCGGAAGAAGGTCAATGAAACGCTGAATATTTGCGGACTGTCCTCGTATCATTATGATCGGTATCCGCATGAGTTCTCTGGCGGTCAGCGCCAGCGGATCGGGATTGCACGGGCTTTGATTTTGAATCCTGATTTTATTGTGGCTGACGAGCCGGTATCTGCTCTGGATGTGTCTATTCAGGCCCAGATCATTAATTTGTTAAGTGATTTGCAGCAGGAACGCCAATTGACCTATCTGTTCATCTCGCATGATCTAAGTGTAGTCGAGCATCTGTGTAGCCGGATTGGTGTGATGTATCTGGGTTCAATGGTAGAGCTTTCCTCCAAGGAGGAACTGTTCAGTAATCCGCTGCATCCGTACACGAAGGCACTGCTATCGGCAGTACCAATTCCCGATCCCACGATCAAGAGACAACGGATTGTGTTGAAAGGAGACATCCCATCTCCGGCCAATCCGCCTTCAGGATGCAAGTTTCATACACGTTGTCCTATGGCAGAAGCGCGTTGTAAAGCAGAGACTCCAGTCTATCGAGATGCGGGCGATCACCATTTCGTAGCCTGTCACTTTGCCTAAAACATATAATTAGGAAGCAAAATATCCGTCATCCTTAAAGCAGGATTGACGGATATTTTGGCGTGGAATAAAAAAGGTAAAAAAATTGTATCTTTTTTTCGAAAAATTGCAGACAAAATGGATTTTTCATCGTCTAATAGAGTATGGAGGTTATTACGATGATGAAAAAACACTGGATACGTTGGGCTATTGTCGTCCCGTTACTTATTATATTGATTTTTATTACACTTGGACCCCGCCTGTTGATCGGAAAGCCGAATGTGGATGCAGAGGCAGCGGTGCTGATGGACATGCATACTGGGGAATTGCTGATGGATGTGAACGGTGATACACCTATGCCTTCCGCAAATATGTCCAAGCTCATGACCGAGCTATTGGTGCTGGAGGATATTCGGGCCGGACGGTTAGGTTGGAATGATGAAGTGCGAATTAGCCGTTACGCGAGTACGGTGGGTGGTGTAAATCTGTCTCTTCGGTATGGTGAAAGGATGACCGTATCCGAGTTGTTCCAGAGTATGGTTGTGTATTCAGCGAATGATGCCGCTGTTGCGTTAGCCGAGCGTTCAGCAGGGAATGAATCAGCTTTTGTGAAGCGTATGAATGGAAAAGCTGCCCAAATAGGGTTGTCATCCGATAGTCGCTTCAGCAATGCCTCGGGGGCAGGTCAGAGTGAATTGGGGCCCAATCACCCTGAGGATATTCGGGGCGAAACGAAAATGACAGCAAGCGACACGGCGAAGTTGGCCTCCTATTTAATTACGTCACACCCGGAGATTTTGAGAACGTCCAGCCGTACGCAGATGGAGTTGAAGGATAAAGGCATCTACATTAGTAATACGAACTGGATGCTGCCTTCCTTGGCTGGACCGTACTCTTACGCGGGAACAGACGGACTGAAAGCAGGGTACACAAGCGATGCTGGATACTGCTTCACGGGTACCGCTGAGCAGCATGGAAGACGGCTAGTTGCTGTGGTGCTGGGTGCTCCGAGCAAGGAAGAGCGTTTTGAGCAGACCCGGAGGTTGTTCGATTATGGTTTTGCCCTGTCGACTTCTTTTCCGGTGCGACTACAAAATTTGGCGAAACTGGCTCCACATTAAGGGGGAAATGACTTTGAAAGCTACATAGGATACGAATAAAAACATGAATTGGGGCTTTGACCGTGAGGTCGAGGCCCTTTTTGGTATGAATTCGAGGAGCTGACCACGCCATGACACTTTTGACAACAAGGTAGCAGACCTTTTATGCTTTGAGGGGAAGTTTTCGCTTCATGAGGGATCAATTCGGTTTAATGAAGAGATGGGATTTGTGACGGAAAGAAGGAAGGTACCGGTTATGGAGAGAAGACATAGGAGAAGGACCCGTGGAAAGACCAAAAAGAAAAAGAGGTTTACCGCTCTATATATTTCATGTATTGTTTTACTTTTGATTGCAGTGGGAGGCTACCTGTTCCGCAAACAGCTGACATTGGTGGCTTTTGATTGGTTTGTATCACCGACGTTGGAAAGCAAGCTGGAGAAATCCTATCAGCCCCGACAATCCGGGGAACAGCAGCAGCAAGAGACAGTAGCTTACCGTAAGGAACCCTTTTCGGTGCTGTTACTGGGTACGGATCAAAGGCCCAATGAAAAGGCGCGTGGTCGCTCGGATACGGTTATGTATGCGGTAGTACGGCCCGCGGAATCGCGTGTGCTTTTGGTTTCCATTCCAAGGGATACGTACGTACAGATTGCCGGACATGATCCGAATCGCGATGGCGAGGATGATTTTGATAAGTTGGGGCATGCTTATGCGTTCGGAGGCGAAGATATGTCCATGGCTACAGTAGAGAAGTTGATGGAGCATAAGGCCGATTATTATGCTACGATTAATTTCCAGGGTATTCAGGATGCGGTGAATGCAGTGGGTGGAGTTGTGCTTCCAATCGACAAGCCCATTGAGAATAAGAGTCCGCTGCATATCAAGTTCCGTATTGAGGCGGGCAAGCCGCTTTATAATGGTGAGGAAGCCATGTATTATGTTAGATATCGGGAAGATAGCGACTTCAACCGTACCAAACGGCAGCAAATTTTCTTGAACGCTATGGCGGATAAGCTGCTGAATATCAACGGAATTACCAAGATTCCGGAGTTGCTCGATATTATGGGAGCCAATTTCAAAACCGACATGGAACCTGCTTTTATTACTGGGCTTGGCAAGCAGGCTATTTCACAGGGGAATCCGCAAATTTCAAGTTTTACGATTACGGGGGAAGGGTTCAAGAAGAAGGGCCTGTATTATGACCGGGCTAATGAACAGGAACTTGAATATGCCAGACTCATGATTGCCAACTGGCTAGATTCCGATACAACCCCGCAGACGCTGAGGCTTCCCGACAAGCAGGACATTCAGTGAATAATCAATTGATTTATATTTGATTTTGAGGGGGATTCGTTTCTCATGAATATCGCTTTTTTCTTGCTTCCCAAACAGGAAGTTGCTTGTGTAACGGCGGATGCTACTTTACGGCAAACGTTGGAACGGATGGAATATCACCGTTTTACAGCGGTTCCTATTTTAGATAAGGAAGGCAGATATACAGGTACGGTTACAGAAGGTGATCTGTTGTGGCATATGAAAGAGTCCGAGGGGAAAATCACCTTTGAAAACGCTTCTAAGTTTATGCTTAAGGACGTTCCGTTGCGGGTTACGATGAAGCCCGTGTCCATTAACGCTAACATGGAGGATTTAATCAATTTGGCTAAGGTACAGAACTTTGTGCCCGTTGTAGATGATATGGAACGGTTTATTGGCATTGTACGTCGCAGCCAGATTATTGAGTATTGTGAAAAATTTGTATCCAGGGAATCACTTAATACATCAAGCTAAAATAAGCAACAAAGATGCTCCGAAAATAACAATTTACCCTATGGGGTAACAGTTATTTTCAGAATAGGATATGCTATAATGGAGAATAAAGCTTTTTCAGAGGGGTGTGACTCTTCATCATATGCCTAAAGAAATGGATGTAGTTAAACGAGCCAAGGTTATTGAATGGCTTAAAACAGAGGTGCTGGACCAAGTCTCCCGTCTGTTTAAGGCAATGTGGGAAGGCAGTACAGCCCGCATTGGTGATTGCTTGGCGAGCTTAGTGATGAGCAGTTATATTTTGGGGAGGCGCCTTGGAGTGTCTTACCGTGAATTGGATGATCTACTCATCGACAAGCTAAGAAAGCACAGAAAAGAAGGACACCAGCTGGAGGATTGGTATCAGGACATTTCCGCACTGGAAGAACATATGCGTAAGAGGTGAAAACGTTGAAATTCCGCTTGGCAACTGTAGCATGGAGCGTCATTTATTTGCTTCTGCTGCTGACTCTATTGACACCATTAAGAATCATTACCGTATTTTTGCTGATTGTGCCTGGCGCTGTATTGTTTTCATCGCTGCCTTTCAAAGGATTTCTGGTCCACGTCATACCGGTGCTGCTCATTATAGCGCTACTCGATGTGTATTCGCTGCTCCCTGCGATTTATTTTCTGATTCCTTCAATCATGATGGGACGGATATATAAAAAGGGAGGACCTGCTTTTCAGGCGTTGATGACCGGAATGGGCATTATTTTAGCCGAGTTGTTGGTTGTTCTGTTTATCGCCACGTATTCCTTTGGGTTTGATCTTGCACAGTATCTTCGTGATCAGGCTGCGATATCGGCAAGTATTGTACAGCAGGTTTTGAGTGCTAATCCGATGTTTTCAAACATGAATTGGACGGCAGAGGATACGCAGAAACTCGGCACAATGCTGATTGGAAAAATTCCGTATGTGCTGATCGTGACCTCGTTCATATTGGCAGTGATAACGCATGCTTTGGCACGTCCGGCATTGAGCAGTCTCGATGTACCAGTACGCAAAATGAAGCCTGCCCGCGAGTGGAGGCTACCGCGCGCGCTGATCTGGTATTATCTGCTGGCAATTGTAATTGAATGGATAGCAGGGTCTTCCGATAGCGGCTGGATTCAAATGGTCTCCATTAGTATGTTGCCGCTGATTCATGCATGTTTTATTATCCAGACAATTGGTTTTGTATACTTCTGGACGCATAGCCGTAAAATGAGCCCGGTGATTGCGTTGCTGCTGTCGCTCGTCGTTCTGGTGTTCCAGCCGCTCCGCATTATAGGTATTATTGATTTGGCCTTTCCGCTGCGTGAAGCTATTACAAGATCAAAGAAATAGGGTGAACAGTCATGCCTAAATTTCTACAAAAACGCTGGCACGGCTATCAGACGGTCTGGGCGTTTTTGCTGCTGCTGGTCCTTGTCATATGTATTTCCATGTACAACTGGGAACTGGGTGTGATAGGACTGTTGCTGTCATTCTTGCTCGGCGGGCTGATGCTGAAGACGGAATTGGATTTTCGTCGGGAACTGAATCAATATATCAGCGGTCTTTCCTTCCGGATCAAGCGGGTGGAAGGGGAAGCGATTAGCACATTGCCGTTCGGCATCATTTTATACAGCGAAAATCGAACGGTAGAATGGCACAATCGGTTTGCCGGGGAGATGTTTGAGGAGCAATCGCTGATTGGTGAGTCTCTTCATGATTTGTTTCCTCAACTCGCAGGTGCCCTAAGCACCAAAAAGGAAACAAAGGAGCCTGCTCGTGAGCTGAAGGTGGAGCTACAGCATGATGAGCGTCATTATCAGTTTCTGATCGTGCCCGATGAGCGTCTGATATATTTGTATGAAGTAACGGATTTGGCGGTGCTACGCAAGCAGTATGAAAACGAGCGATTGGCGCTCGGTATCGTCATGCTCGATAATATGGACGAGGCTGCTCAGGGGATGGACGATCAGCAACGCACCGCGCTTATTGCGAAGGTGTCAAGCGAGATCACATCCTGGGCTAATCAGTACAATATTTATTTGCGTCGATTATCTTCTGAGCGTTATCTCATTATGCTAAATCATAAAGCGCTTCAGGAGCTGGAGCAAAGTCGATTCGTCATTCTGGATACCGTAAGGGAAATGACAGCGGATTTGAAAGTACCGATGACACTGAGTATTGGCTTGTCCTTCGGTGCAGAGAGCATCAAGGAGCTAGGCGAGCTGGCCCAGTCCAGTCTGGATATGGCGCTTGGACGTGGGGGCGATCAGGCAGCAGTGAAGGCAGGACAACGCCTGTCCTTTTACGGAGGCAAGTCCAATGCTGTCGAGAAGCGTACCAGAGTACGTGCCCGAGTCATTGCACATGCGTTGCGTGATCTGATGCAGGAGAGCGACCGCGTGCTGATCATGGGACACAAAATACCGGACATGGATGCGGTGGGAGCGGCCATCGGTGTGTGGAAGGCTGCTGCACTTTACAATGTAGAGGCACATATCGTACTGGATAAATCCAATCCGTCTATCGACCGAATGATGGAGCAGGTAAACAAGGATGAGAAGTTATCGCAAGCGCTCATGACGCCAGAGCAGTCGCTCCAGCTGATGACTGAGCACAGTCTGCTGGTCGTGGTGGACACGCACAAGGCCTCCATGACGATTGAGCCGCGTCTGGTGCAGACAGCTAGTCGGGTGGTGGTTGTCGACCATCATCGGCGGGGTGAGGAATTTATTAACGATTCGGTTCTGATCTACTTGGAGCCCTATGCGTCATCGGCCTGTGAGCTGGTGACCGAGCTGCTGCAATATATCCATGAGAAGGTCCAACTGACACCGCTGGAGGCAACATCACTGTTGGCAGGGATTACGGTGGATACCAAGCATTTTTCCCTGCATACAGGCTCGCGTACATTCGAGGCAGCCGGCTTTTTACGGCGTAGCGGAGCAGATACAGTAATGATCCAGCGCATGTTAAAAGAGGACCTGGATGAATATATTGCTAAGGCGGAAATTATTAAGCATGCTAAAATGATATATGGGCATATCGCAATTGCGGTAACTGAGCCCGGACAGAAAATACCGCAGCTCCTGATTGCTCAGGTGGCGGATTCATTACTCAATATGACGGATGTACTGGCCTCCTTTGTGGTCAGTGAACGTCCTGACGGCCTGGTGGGGATCAGCGCCCGTTCACTCGGACGCATGAACGTACAGGTCGTCATGGAACGGCTAGGCGGCGGAGGACATCTGACGAATGCGGCGGTTCAGCTGGATTGCCCGCTGGAGGAAGCTAAGCGCAGAGTGATCGACGTGCTGGCCGAAATTGATGGGGAAGAGGGGTTATTTGAATGAAAGTGATATTCATTAAAGATATGAAGGGCCAAGGCAAGAAGGGGCAAATTAAGGAAGTGTCGGACGGTTATGCAGCGAATTTCCTGTTGCCGCGTGGTGTTGCCCGTCCAGCGACAGAAGGAAATATGAAGACGCTGGAAAATCAGAATGCTGCTGAGGAAAAACGCAAGCAAGAGGAAAAGGAAGAGGCGCAAGCGCTCGGCAAAAAGCTGGAAGAGACAACGGTTCAGCTCAAAGCGAAGGCTGGTGAAGGTGGACGGCTGTTCGGCGCGATTACGAGCAAACAAATCGCGGAGGCAGTAGCTAAAACCGGCATCAAGCTGGATAAACGCAAAATTGAGCTGGAAGAACCGATTCGTACGTTGGGCGTGACTCAAATGACCGTTAAGCTTCATCCTGAGGTCAAAGCTACGCTGAAAGTACAGGTGACTGAAGAATAATTATGGGCGGCGAATTTTTTGATCGGATTCCTCCGCAAAATCTGGAGGCTGAACAGGCGGTTATCGGGTCTATTTTGCTCCAGTCTGAAGCACTGATTACCGCAATGGAGCGGGTGCAGACCGAGGACTTTTATGATAAGGCTCATCAGATGATTTACGAAGCAATGATTGAGCTGGGTGAATCCGGACAGCCGATTGACTTGGTTACGCTGACCTCGAAAATTCAGGACAAGGGACAGCTAGAGGATATCGGTGGTGTCAGTTATCTGGCGAAGCTGGCTCACGGGGTGCCAACAGCGGCTAACGTAGATTACTATGCCCAGATCATTGAAGAAAAAGCGATGCTTCGTCGCTTGATTCGTGCAGCTACGCAGATTGTGAGCGAAGGCTATAGCAGTGGCGAGGATGTCGCTGGTATGCTGAGCGATGCTGAGCGCAAGATTATGGAGATATCCAACGGGCGCTCAGGTAGTGGTTTTATTGCCATCCGCGATGTCGTGATGGAAGTGTTTGACCGCGTTGAATTGCTGCATCAGAACAAGGGCAATACGACTGGGATTCCGTCCGGGTTTGTTGATTTGGACAAGATGACGGCGGGGTTCCAGCGCAATGACTTGATCATTGTGGCCGCCCGTCCATCCGTAGGTAAAACAGCGTTTGCTCTGAATATTGCGCAAAACGTTGCGGTTCGGGCAAAGGAGACAGTAGCCATCTTCAGTCTGGAGATGTCGGCCGCTCAGCTCGTGCAGCGGATGATTTGCGCCGAGGCCAATCTGGACGCGAACGTCATGCGGACAGGTGAATTTAAAGGCGACGACGATTGGGCGAAGCTGACGATGGGCATTGCAGCCTTGTCAGAGGCGGAAATCTATATCGATGATACACCCGGCATCACTGTGGCGGATATCCGTGCCAAATGCCGCCGTCTCAAGGCGGAAAAGGGACTGGGTATGATCGTAATCGACTACTTGCAGCTTATTCACGGACGAGGCAAAGCAGGCGAGAACCGGCAGCAGGAGGTATCTGAAATCTCACGGACATTGAAGCAAATCGCTCGTGAACTTGAAGTGCCTGTAATTGCCCTCTCCCAGCTGAGCCGGGGTGTGGAGCAGCGTCAAGACAAGCGGCCGATGATGAGTGACTTGCGGGAATCGGGTTCTATCGAGCAGGATGCTGATATCGTGGCGTTTCTGTACCGGGATGATTACTATAATCAGGAAACAGAAAAGAAGAATATTATTGAGATTATCATTGCCAAGCAGCGTAACGGCCCGGTCGGTACGGTAGAGTTGGTCTTTCTCAAAAATTATAATAAATTCGCTAATTACGAGCGTGCCCATTCGGATGCGTTCGCCGGATAACATATTAGTATCATTAAAAAAGGCTCTTTCGACGCGGATTTCGCGATCTCGAAAGGGTCCTTTTTTATAGAATTCACATATTTTCATATAAGGAATGAAACTCTCAATTACGAACAATACTATTTTCATGTAATATAATGTTCGCTTTTTATTTGACTTTAAAAAATGGTGCTGTTACACTTATAGTGCTGCTTCAACGCAGTGGGGAGAACATTACGCCCGGGGCTTTCCGAACCTACGGAATGTCTGCGACGGACGTTTTTTCCTGCTGTCCGAGAGCGCTCCATATCTGCTCGCTCAGGCGGTTGAAGTCGGATATGCGTAGTGTGTCAGCTCAAAATCAGAGTGTCTGTGGGCACTCCACGGAGGAATGAAACATGTCAACTGTAGTCGTTGTGGGAACACAATGGGGAGACGAAGGCAAAGGTAAAATCACGGACTATCTGGCGGAAAGCGCTGAAGTAGTGGCCCGTTACCAAGGCGGAAACAATGCTGGTCATACGATTCTCATTGACGGTAAAAAGTACAAGCTGAGCCTGATTCCATCCGGCGTTTTTTATGAAGATAAAAAGTGTGTTATTGGCAACGGCATGGTCGTAAATCCAGCCGCTCTTATTGAAGAAATTACTTACATTCATGATAATGGCTTTTCCACAAAAAATCTGGTCATTAGTGACCGCGCACATGTGATTATGCCGTACCATATGACGCTGGATGTGCTGGAAGAAGACCGCAAAGGTCCTAACAAAATTGGTACTACCCGTAAAGGGATCGGCCCTGCTTATATGGATAAAGCTGCACGTAACGGTATTCGTATTGCTGATTTGCTGGATGCAGAGGAATTCGAAAAGAAGCTGCGCCATCAAACGAAAGAAAAAAATCAAGTGATTGAACAAGTATATGGCGGCGAGCCATTGGATGTAGAAGCAATACTAAAACAGTATCTGGAATATGCTGAATTTATCCGTCCTTATGTAGGAGATACATCTGTCGTGTTAAATGATGCAATTGACGCAAATCAAAAGGTACTGTTTGAAGGTGCGCAAGGCGTTATGCTTGATATCGACCAAGGTACGTATCCTTACGTTACGTCCTCCAACCCGTCGGCTGGCGGCGTATGTATTGGTTCCGGTGTGGGACCATCCAAGATTCAACAAGTCATCGGTGTAGCTAAATCGTATACAACTCGTGTTGGCGATGGACCCTTCCCAACTGAGCTGAACGATGAAGTCGGCGATTACATTCGTGAAACAGGTCATGAGTACGGTACGGTTACAGGTCGTGCTCGTCGTGTAGGCTGGTTTGACAGCGTCGTTGTGCGCCATGCCCGTCGTGTCAGTGGATTAACGGGTCTTTCCCTGAACTCGCTGGACGTATTGACTGGCCTGAAAACGGTGAAAATTTGCACAGGTTACAAGTACCGCGGTGAGGTGATTACGCATTATCCGGCTAGCCTGAAAATGCTGGCGGAGTGCGAAGCGGTATATGAAGAAATGCCAGGTTGGAGCGAAGACATCACTGGCGTGAAAACGCTGGAGGAACTGCCTGAGACTACACGCAATTACGTACAACGCGTGTCTGATCTGACAGGTATCCCAATTGCTATTTTCTCAGTTGGGCGTAATCGTGATCAAACGAATCAGGTGCTTCCGATTTATTTGTAGGACAAGAATGATATAGCTATTAATACATGTTCAAAGAGAGAGGCTGTTAGCAGCCTCTCTCTTTTTTTATTCTGTGAAGTGTTAAATGGTATCTTTCCCTTTACATAATCTTATCTTCCTTGTCGATTTGTGATAACAAACCCTCTCTATAATCCAAATAGAAAAGAGATTTGGACGTCTAGACGTCTTGAGAGGGATGAATTATGAACTGGTATCTTCGCTCACTCGGCACACGCAAAATTGTTGAATTCATCGTGCTTGTCATTTTCGTCATCTTTTTCCTGGGGCCTCTGACCAATCTCCTCCTCTTGGCGGTTTCGGGAAAATGGCAGTATCCTGCACCGCTCCCGCAGAGCTTGTCACTGGAATGGTGGAAGTTCGTACTTACCCAGGATGATGTAGTCAGCTCGATTTCCCTATCCTTCCTGATTGCGATTACCGTTACGGTCTGCTCCATTATCGTATGTATTCCTGCTGCTTATGCCTTTGCACGAATTTCTTTCCCGTTCAGTAAGTGGTTCCTTTTCTCATTCCTGCTTACGCATGCTTTTCCGAAAATGGGTTTGTATGTGTCCATTGCCGTACTATTCTACCAATTCGGGTTGATGAACACCTTTGCAGGCATTGTGCTTATCCATATGGTAAACACGCTCATGTATATGACCTGGATTCCATCCTCTGCCTTCCGCAGCGTACATCGTGCACAGGAGGAGTCGGCGCGGGATGCTGGAGCCGGACCATTTCGGGTGTTCTGGAAAATCACCTTTCCTATGGCGCTGCCCGGCATTGTGGTTGCCTCCATCTTTACCTTTCTTGCTTCACTGGATGAAGCACAGGGGACACTCCTTGTCGGAACGCCAGACTATAAAACAATGCCAGTCATTATGTATTCCATCATTGCTGATTATCCGAGCACAACGGGTGCTGTTTTCTCGGTCATTCTTACCCTGCCAACGATCATTCTGCTATTGGCAGCCAAGCGTTTTGTAAGTGCGGATGTACTGGCAGGCGGATTTCAGGTGAAGTAACGTAGTTGGTCAAATGAGAAGTTTACAAAATCCTGAAAAGGGAGCCTAAGCTAATGCCCATTCAATTATCCATTCAAGAGTTAACCAAGCGCTTCAAGACAGGAGACGGAGTCAAAGGCATTTCACTTGACGTGATGAAGGGAGAGCTGGTGACACTGCTGGGACCTTCCGGCTGTGGTAAAACAACCGTGCTTCGCTCCATTGGCGGTTTTTTGGACCCGGACAGTGGCGACATTCAGATTCAGGGTAAAAGCGTACTCAAGCTGCCGCCCGAAAAACGTCCGACGGCTATGGTGTTCCAAAGCTATAATTTGTGGCCGCATATGACCGTGTATGACAACCTGGCTTTCGGGTTGAAGATTCGAAAGGTGAAGAAGACAGAAATTGACCGTCAGGTGAAGGAAGCGCTAGCGCTGGTTCGGCTAGAGAGCGCAGAGCGTAAAACGCCGGGACAGCTCTCGGGAGGTCAGCAGCAGCGGGTAGCACTCGCTCGGGCTTTGCTGCTCAAGCCTGATGTATTGCTGCTGGACGAGCCTTTTTCCGCGCTTGATGCCAAATTGCGCATGGAGATGAGAGAGGAGCTGCGTGATATTCAGACCCAGACAGGAATGACGATGGTGTTCGTCACCCATGATCAGGAGGAGGCGCTGTCCATTTCCGACCGAATCGTCGTTATGAATGCGGGCCGGATTGAGCAGCTTTCTTCGCCGCAGGAGATTTATGACAAGCCACAGTCCCTTTTTGTAGCGGGTTTTATTGGCCGTATCAATTTATTAAAGGGGGTGAGTACAGGTCGCAGTGTCTCTGTGAGCGGAATACCGTTTGCGCAAGAGCATGAATACACAGGTGAATCCATGATTGGTGTGAGACCAGAGGATATTGTTCTGACGACAGAAGAAAATGGTTCTCTAGCCGGAACGATCAGACAGGTGATGATTCTTGGTCATTATGCGGAAGTTTCGCTGGATAGCGGTACCCATCATCTGAAAATGTTTGTGCCGCGTGAACGAGCGGCCGAGCTGCGCAGTGGAGAGTACATCAGATTCAGCTTCAGTAAAATGGTTACTTTTCCAACAGCACAATGAAGATTCACGATCAACCTCTATATCGCATCAATGTCCGTCACGAACGCATCATCTGATGATGCTGCGAACTTGTGCAACTATCTAAAGGAGGCAACAACGTGTTTGGGAAAAAGAATATGGGTCTGGTTTTGGCAGGGGTACTTAGTTTATCGTTGTTGGCTGGTTGTGGTAACGGCGGTAATGCCGCCACGGCTACAGGGGAAGCCAAGTCTACAAAAGCGGGGGCCGCTACGGGAACGACGGAAATTTCCTTGTACACTGGAGGGTCTCTGAACGTCAAAGAGCTGTGGGAAACGTTAATCAAGGACTTTGAAGCTAAAAATGATCACGTTAAGGTCAAACTGGTGTATTTGCCAGCAGGAACCGGAGGTGCATCTACACTGGATCGTCTGATTGCAGCCAAGAAAAGCGGGCAAACCGATACAGATATCGACCTGTACGAAGGCAGTCTGGATGACATCACCAAGGGGGTAGGCGAGAAACTGTGGGAAACGGTTGACGCTGCCAAGGTTCCAAATCTGAAGAATGTGGATGAAACGTATCTCAAGCAAGTCAACAATCAGGCCATTCCATACCGTGCCTCTTCGGTTGTCCTTGCCTATAACAGTGCAAAAGTAGCGACGCCTCCGAAAACAGCCGACGAGCTGTACACGTGGATTCGTCAGCATCCGGGCAAGTTTGCCTATAATGATCCGTCCACAGGTGGGTCAGGTAGCTCATTTGTGAACACGGTGATCTATAATTTCCTTCCGCCAGAGGCGATGAACAGTGATGATCCGGCAAATATGAAGAAATGGGATCAAGGCTTCTCACTGCTCAAGGAGCTGGGCCCTTCAATGTACCAAAAAGGAGTCTATCCTAAGAAGAACCAAGGCACGCTTGATATTTTGGCGAGTGGAGAGGTTGATATGGTTCCAGCCTGGTCTGATATGGCACTCGAGCAGCTGGCTAAAGGGCTGCTTCCGGACACGGTGAAGCTGACACAGATCGATCCTGCTTTTACAGGTGGTCCTTCTTATCTGATGGTTCCTTCGCTCTCCTCCAAAAAAGAAGCCACTCAGGAATTCTTGAATTATATACTGACGCCTGAAGCGCAAACGGTGGTTATTAATAAAATGTACGGCTACCCGGGGATTAAGTGGAATCTGATGCCAACGGAGCTGCAAGAGAAATTCAACAGTGTATCTTCTGGATACCGCAGCTTTAACAGCGGAGAGCTTCAGCAGGAAATCTACAAACGCTGGCAAAGTGAAGTAGCGGGCGGTTGATCATGAGTTCATCGTCCAAAAGGGGGATGCTGGGGCTTGCCCTGGTCATCCCGTCTTTTCTCATTTTGCTGGTCGTCGTTATTATTCCGATTCTCTATGCCGTGAAGGAAAGCTTGATTGATCAATATGGAACGGGCTACGGTCTGGCCAACTATATTCGGCTGTTCACGGAACCTGCCATGCGAAGAAATATCATGTATACGATCAATGTCACATTAGTCTCGACGGCCCTTACTCTGGTCATCAGCTATGCTTTGGCGATTTATCTGAGATTCGGCAAAGGGGTTGTCGTGAAGTGGATAGGCCGGTTGTATTTTATTCCGATGTTTGTTCCCGGTGTAATTGCAACGTATGCGATCATTACCATGTATGGAAATCACGGTTGGGCTGCACGTCTTTTGCTGCCGCTCGGCATTGAGACGATTCCGAGGATTATTTATGACTACAAAGGGCTGGTGCTGGCTAATTTGTGGTTCAACATTCCGTTCGCAACTATGCTACTCAGCTCGGCACTTGCCAGCATTCCAAACGCTGTCGTCGAAAGTGCCAGAGATGCTGGAGCCAGCACGATGCAGCTGTTTGGTCGCTTTATTTTACCCCTTTCCTATAAAACGATGTGGGTTGCGGTGACCTTCATTTTCATGGGAATCATGGGCAGCTTTACGGCTCCCTTCCTGATCGGTGCCAACTCACCACAAGTGTTGGGTGTTGCGATGCAGCAGGTGTTTTCCAGCTATCAGGAGACGCATACGGCCAGCGCAATGGCAGTGTTTATGTTTTTACTGTGTTCTTTTATGGGCTACTTTTATATTCGGACAATGGTGAAGGATGCGGATGCCAGCTAGACTGCCGTCATACACTAAGGAGGTTACAGGGATGAATAGCCAAGCAGAGGTGCAAATTACCGGGTTTAGTGGGCGAGTGTGGGAAAAGGATCTGCTGGATTGCGGTTATCGGATTGCCTTACACAAAGCGGAGGTTGAGCTCAGCCCGGGAAACGGGTTCCGGTTTAGGTTCTCCATGCCAGAAGACGGATACGCGGAGCTTGATCTGTTCGCCAGATCAGACAGTGACTGGGCTGCGACAGATCGAGAATCTGCCTTCGTACGCCTCTACCTGAATGAAGCCTATAATCAGGATGTCATTTTGTACTATGGCAGCAGTCAGGGAGTGTATACCCGTTTGTTGGGGTATCTAAAAGAAGGCGATTACGAGGTCTATGCCGAATTTCGCGAACTGGAATCGGCTCCGCTTGTTTCTCGAGCATGGATCGACGGGGTTGAACTGCGCTGCGTGGCTGATTCCTCTCCAAGATCGCTGATTTATCGCCATACGCCGCTTTTATATGGCCGCAATCTGTCACATCCCTATGAGAATCGCTTTACGGACACACCGCTTGTTTTGTTCTATTCCGTGGAAGGAAATGAGGAGAAGACAGTCATCGAATATCAGATGATGTTCAGTCATGAAGATGAGGGAACGCCCGCGCCGCTGCTTATGAGCAAATGGGGAAGAACCACCGATATCGAATGGATGTACCGCGTCGAGCTAGATGCAGGGGGCAATGTTCTGGAAGCTGTTTTCCAGGGGGCACATCATATTACGACTGCGTTTCATGGCAGTTATGATCTGAGTGGCCATCCTGTTCTCCAATCCGCAACAACCAATGGAAACTTTAAGGATGACATTTCATCGGACTATCGTTTTATGCTGCCGCCTGCTTTCCAGTGGAAACCAGAGGAAGAGCCGCGTGAGGCGGTCATGAGCCGTTTTCCTTTTGCCTATCAGGTTACGCAATGGGAGATGGAACGTCAGCAGGAGCTGGAAATGCCGTCACAAGCGTCTTCCATTGCACTTGCACACCAGCGTAGCTATGTGTTTATCCAGACTTCCAAACGTCCCTTACGGGATTCAGGCAGAGAATCGGCTCCAGCGTCCAGACCTGGCTTCAATCGGCGCGAGGAAGATGCCTGTGTCGATGTCCAGCTTCGTCTTCACGGCTCGGAGCAGTGGTATTCATCATGCCACCATGATCTGAGACTCGGGGAGTTTAGAGCCGCTTATGAGGGGGCAGAGTCACATTTTTCTACCACGGTCAAGCTATCTGGAGAGGCTGTGCTTGAGGATATAGCTGAAATTAGAGCCGTATTGCTGGAAGGCGGTGCGGACAGCATGGAAGTGGCTGGACTGTGTGCCTTTACGTTAAACGAGGATAATCTCCCGCAGTTTCCAGGTATTCATACAGACCGGGTGATTGAGCTGACGCGGCTTCAACCCGTAGGTGTTTTATGGACAGCCGACAAAGACGTGTCGGGTGATGAAGGACATCCTGTGAATGATATGGTGAAGCAAGTTGTGGATGAACCGTCCAGCCAGGATGGGCAGTCATGAGCAGGCTGCTGTATGTGGAGGGAACGGTCGATAGAACCTGCACCCAGAGCCATATTACGTACTCCTTCCATATTCCGCAGCCGACTGAAACGATTCGTATTCACTTCTCTTACACGCCCAAGTTATTGGAGGATCAAGAGCAAGCACGAGGAATCATTGAGGAAAGCATGTGCAAATACGGATACGACGAGCCGGGGCATTCAACCGATCTGTGGAAGAAGTATACACCGCTGCAAAATTTATTAACGCTGTCTGTCGATGATCCTGTCCGTCACCGGGGAAATGCGCATCGTCCCGAGATGCAGCAGGAGCATTGGCTCGGTTCGTCTACGGCTTCGCCGGGGTTCCTTGCAGGAGATCATCCGGCAGGCATGTGGCGGATTACGGTCAGTCTGCATGCCGTTGTGACCGAGACGCTTGCCTACCAAATTCATGTATTGGGGGAGGAAGCAGCATATGCTTAAATGGATTCCAGCTGAGCTTCACACCCATACGCTTCACAGCGACGGAAAGCAGACGCTGGAGGAGCTTGTTCAAAGTGCAGTGAATTTGGGGCTTGAATGCATCGCTATGACGGATCACAACACGCAATCGGCACTTTCGGATCAGGAACGGGTTCAGCGGCAGTTCGGTCTCCCGATCATTTCAGGGATGGAGTGGACGACCTTTTACGGGCATATGCTGACGCTTGGGGTTGACCGCTTTATCGACTGGCGTGTGCTGGGACCAGATGACATCCATGAGGGGATTCGGCAGGTGCATGAGCAGGGAGGCATTGCAGGGATTGCCCATCCGTTCAGGATCGGAAGTCCGATCTGTACGGGGTGCTTTTGGGAGTACACGATTCAGGATTGGCACGAGGTGGATTATATAGAGGTCTGGTCAACCCTGATGCCATCTATTAAGCGGGATAGCCAGCGGGCGTTTGCCATGTGGACCGATTTGTTGAATCAGGGGTATCGCATCACTGCGGTAAGCGGTCGGGACTGGCATGTATCTAAACCAGATGATTCACTTCCGGCTGTTACGTATTTGGGGGTTCATGATGAAGCAGAAGAGCGAGAAGGCTTAGCAGATCGGGCAGTTGAGGCGATTCGCCACGGTTCAGTGTCAGTTACGATGGGACCGCTACTGACGATGTGGGCGCAGATTAAGGGCAGAGAACATCGTTATCACATCGGCGAATGTATAGAGCTGACTGTAGAGGATCCACTATCTGTGACGGTTCAATTGAATGTAGAAGCAAGAGCAGCCCATTATAATCTCAAGCCTCAGAATCTTCGTCTTCTGCTGACAAGTAGTCAAGGCATATGCTCGGAGATTCAGATCCCTGCCCAAACAGGAGAATATACGCTGTCATTGCAAGACCCGCTAGGAAAGGGCTGGATACGAGCGGAGCTTTACGGCTGCATGGAAGACTGCGTGATGATGATTGCTTTTACGAATCCGATTTATATGGCTTAACACAATAGAAAGGCTGGGCTTCGGACGGTGCCAACCAAACAAGAGAACATCAAGCAGCGTATAGAAGAATATATGAAGGTTAATCAAATGGGTCCGGGGGATCGGCTGCCGTCGGAAGCAGCACTTTCCCAATCGTTTCGTGTCTCGCGTACGACGCTACGGGGAGCTATTCGCCAACTGGAATCGGAAGGTAAGCTACTAGTAAAACACGGGAGGGGCACGTTTGCGACTTGCCCGCTGCCGAGTATTCCAAGCTCGCTGGACCGCCTGTACAGCATCGGTGACATGATTCGTTCAGCAGGGCTACGGGAAGACGAGCAGCTGGAATCCATTCAGAGAATTTCGGTTTGTCCTCCTGACATTGCCGAACAGATGAGATTTTCCGAGAATGAGCCCATGATTGCTCTAGAGCGTACACGTACTGCCAACGGAGAGGCTGTAGCCCACTCTATAAACTGGATGCCAGAGAAATTAGCCGCTCCCATTTTGGAAGATGACTCTTTTTCAGGCTCGCTTTTTCAGAGTCTTGAGTTCAAGGCGGGGGTAAGAATTGTTGGAGCCTATTCCGAGCTTACCGTTCCAAACTATGACGACGCACATATGACACGTCTGCTGAAGCATCCGCAGGCTACGGTATTACTATTGAAGCAGCTTCACTATGATGAAATGAACAGGCAGGTGCTGTATTCTCTGGATTATGTTCGCAGTGACATTTTCCGTTTCTGGGTGCGTCGTACGCGCTGATTCAATCAGAATGTGGCATCTCCTATTGAATGGTGCTAGTTTTACATATTTCATGGGTTAAAAATCGTCATATCTCGTCAATACTGATCTATATGCACTTCATGATGATACACACATGGCAGGATGCGTATAAGGAGGTAACGGGATATGAGGTGGCTTGGATGGCTGCTCAAAAAAGGAATGACGGTCGTGTTGGTTAGCGCACTAACGCTGGCAGTGACAGGTGTAGTCGTTAATGCTTATGTTCAATCGCTGCTACGGCAGTTTAACATTCAGCTTGATCAACAGCCCATATGGGGATTGGGTTGGCTAAAAGGCAGCGCGGGCACTGACCCAAGCACAGACACGGGGAAGAACAAGACGACAGGAAGTGGCTCGGGAAGTGTAACACCGCCTGATGATGCGTTGCCTGTCATGGGACAGGGCTTAGAAGAAAGCGGAAGTGAGGCAGGTGGCGCAGCCAATGGCAAGGTATCTCAGGAGGGGGCTGCGTCGGCCGGAACATCAGGCAACGAGTCACGGAAGCAGGCAGAAGGTACAACTACACCCGAAACGAGTATTGAAGGCCATGATTTAGTGATTACGCCCGACCATTTGACAGAGAAGAAGAACAACTTACCGGCTGCACAGAAACAGGAAATTTTTGCGATTCTGATGAATAAGCTGCCGCCGGAGGAGATGCAGAAAATATCAGCCGCGATGGAAGGGGGTCTCACTGAGCAGGAGCTTCAGGATATTCAGCAGGTGCTTGCGAAGTATTTGACCAAAGAGGAATATAACAAGCTGATGGCTTTGCTTAAATAAGTATTTTACAAAAATCCAATAAGCGACTTCCAATGAACAAGATATAGAGCGAAATGGGTTAGTTTGTCCAGATGAATTCATGGGCAATGCTTATGCTCAAAATAGGACTGTAGAATCCGCGCCATGCGCGGATTTTTTTGCGTGTCAGGAAGTAATTGGGGTGTAGTTGAATTCTTTGTAAAGGCTATGTTAAAGTAAACAGTGTTGTGAAAAGGTTAAATTTTTGAAACCTTTTACGCAACTATGCAATGATAGATAGCGACTAATATCATAGATGCTTGTGAATACAGGCTAGATTCATAGTGTGAAAGACCAATAATGAACGCATTTATATAGAGATAAGATATGCTGAAAAGGAGAGAGTCATGAAGGTTTTGAAGGAGCAGGATTCACCAGACAGCAGGAATGCAGCTTCCAACGTTGCAGACAAGTCTGCTGTAGAAACGGGGAAATTAGCAAAGTGGTGGAATGGTCGAAGAAAATGGCTGAGCTGGACGGCAGGCGGTGTGGTGATTGCAGGCAGTCTTATTTTTGCAAGTAATCAGTATGTCGGGGCTAACACAGTTCCTTATTATAAGGTGTATGTAAAAGGCGTCGAGGTCGGAAATATCTTGAATGAGCAACAACTTAAACAGCTATACGCAACGAAGAGCAAACAGTATAAGGATAAGTATCCCGGCGTGGATATGGTGCTCAATACGAACGCGGTAACGACAGACATTGAGAAGGCATATAAAGCGGATATTGACAGCGCAGCTACGCTGAAGAAGCTGGATGGTATGCTGACAGCGTATGCCAAAGGGGTAGAAGTGAAGGTCAACGGACAGACGGTTGGCATTGTAAAGGACAAGGCGACTGCACAGGCGGCTTTAAAGCAAGTGCAGAAGAAGTACACACCTGTGGGTGAGGGTACATCTTCAGGCATCAAGGGGCTGGTTCGCAAAACATCCGTGGGCAGCAGCCATGCGAGTGCTAGTACTAAAACCCCCAAAGCATGGCTGGAGTCTGCCAGTATCCGTGAGAAAATCGCGTACGAGCCTGTGAAAGCAGACCCGAACAAGGTGCTGACGGAGGCAGAAGCAGTCAAAGTGTTGACTGAGGGGCGTGAGGCTCCTATCACGTATACAGTGCAAGAAGGCGATTCTCTGTCGTCGATTGCAACTAAATTTAATATGACCGCTTGGGAGATTAAGCAGAACAATCCCGGCTTGCGTGAGCTGTATTTGCAAATTGGGGACGAATTGAAGCTCACTGCTCCGAAGGTTCCGGTTACGGTGCGAACAGTAGAGAAGGTCGTCGAACAGATTGCCATCGAGCCTGAAGTTGAGATTCGTCAGAGCGATGAACTGAAGGCAGGAGTTACCAAAGTGGTCAGACCGGGACAAGCAGGTCTTAAAGAGATGGACTATCGTTTGACCAAGGAGAACGGTGAGGTCGTGCAAGAGGAATGGCTCGGTCAAAAGGTGCTGCAGCCGTCTATTACTGAGGTGGTTCTTAGAGGAACGAAGGTTGTAGGAGAAGGCTCAGGACAGTTTGCTTGGCCGGTGTCCGGCGCATCGATGTCGAGTAGCTTTGGCGCACGTTGGGGACGTATGCATGAGGGTGTCGACTTGGTCGGTAGTGCTGACATTCACGCATCAGATGAAGGCGTGGTATCATTTGCAGGTCAGCAGAATGGATACGGCAATGTCATTATGATCGATCATGGCAACGGCTACCAAACCGTGTACGGGCATTTGAGCAGCATTGGCGTTCATGTAGGACAGGTGGTTCAGCAAGGCGAGTCGATCGGGGTCATGGGGAACACAGGGCGCTCGACCGGGACGCATCTGCATTTTGAAATTCGTAAAGATAATACGCCACGCAACCCAATGACGTATTTAAGATAGGTTGGATGTTTATAACGAGAGTTACATGATTTATGAGGATCAATGAGAAAGGCCATGTTTTTCTGCATGCTTAACAGTAGGTGCAGGCATGGTTTTTTTCTGCGTAAAGAAAAGGGTCTGAAGAAGTAATGGAATGACGCACGGGTATGATAGAATAGAATAAGCATCTTATAGGTACTGACAAACGAAAGTTATTATAGATGATGATCCGTGAAAAGAGGTGAACGCTGTATGCAAGGAACGATTCTGGTAGTGGATGATGAGCAGCCCATCGCTGATATTTTGAAATTTAATTTAGAAAAAGAGGGCTATCAGGTGATTTGCGCCTTCGATGGAATCAGCGCGGTGGATATTGCGGTCAAGCAGCAGCCTGATCTGATCCTGCTGGACCTGATGTTGCCGGGCATGGACGGCATGGACGTATGCCGCGAGGTGCGCGGACATCAGCTCCAGACGCCGATTATTATGCTGACCGCTAAGGACGGCGAAATCGACAAAGTGCTGGGGCTGGAGCTGGGCGCGGACGATTATGTAACGAAGCCGTTCAGCACGCGGGAATTGCTGGCACGAGTGAAGGCACAGATGCGCAGACAGCAACGCGGCGGGGCAGGCGCGTCGGAAAGCCGACCGCAGGAAGATAAGCAGGGGCTGCGTGTGGGCGACCTCTTTTTTGATACGGATATGTATACAGCTTACAAAAACGGAACACCGCTTGACCTGACGCACCGCGAATATGAGCTATTGCACTATATGGCGAAGAATGCTGGAAAAGTCATGACGCGGGAGCATTTGCTCCAGGCAGTATGGGGCTTCGAATACTACGGGGATGTGCGTACAGTAGATGTGACCATTCGGAGGTTGCGCGAGAAGATTGAGGAGAATCCGAGCAAGCCGGAGACCATCCTGACACGCCGTGGCCTTGGATATATCGTGAGCGGGGGCAAAGGTGGCCTGCGGGCATGAAATGGCTGTCTTTCTTTCGTACCATTCATGCAAAGCTGATTATTATCTATGTGCTACTGATCTTGGTGGCTATGCAGCTGATAGGGGTTTATTTTGTCAGCTCGATGAAGAACTCTCTCACGAGTAATTTTACGCAGGATTTGCAAGCACGGGCGGAGATGCTGTCCGTGCTGGCGGAGCAGGATCTGAGTGGCAGTGACGGCAAAATGGAAGAAGACAGCGTGGAAAGTCTGCGTGCACGCGTGAATAATTTGTTCGATTTCAGCGGCGCAGAAATTCAGGTGCTGGATGCCAGCGGGAAAGTATTAATTACTTCTCAGGGTTCACACGCCGATTATGTTGGACGCAAAAATACGCAGACAGTGGTCAGCCGCGCACTCCAAGGTATCCGTGATAATGAGGAGTATATGGTGGACGAGGATAATGTCCGCAAAAAGGTCGTCGCCAAGCCTGTTATCAGCCAAGGCAAGATTGTCGGCGCGGTATACATCGCCGCTTCGATGACCGAGCTCTATGATACGATGAAACGCATTAATAATGTGTTTCTCTCAGGTATGCTCATTGCGCTGGCGTTAACGGCTGTGCTGGGCGTGGTATTGGCCCATACGATTACGCACCCGATCAAGGTGATGACACGCCATGCAACGGAGGTTGCCGAGGGCAAATTCGACCAGCAGATGCCGGTATTTGGTGAAGATGAGATCGGCAGGCTCAGCGTGGCCTTTAACTATATGACAGGCCGTCTGCGTGAGGCGCTGTCCCAAAATGAAGAGGAGAAGGAGAAGCTCTCCTCCATCTTGACCAATATGAGCGACGGTGTGGTCGCTACTGATGACAATGGCCGGGTCATTCTGGTCAACCGTCGGGCCAGCGCCATGCTGGGCGTGAACGAGAACGAAATGACCGGCAGGCATATCGCGGTACTGCTGGGGATCGACCCGGAGGAAACCGAGGCCCTGTATAGCGGTTCTTCGGCCTCCACGCTCTTGCAGCTGGAGCCAGCTGGTCAGGATGAGCCCATCGTCATCCGTGTGACATTCACGCCGATTCATCGGCGGGAAATCGGCATTACGGGGACGATTGCCGTGCTCCAGGACGTGACGGAGCAGGAGGAGATGGAGACGACACGGCGGGAATTCGTAGCGAATGTATCCCATGAGCTGCGCACTCCGTTGACGACCATCCGCAGCTACGCTGAAGCGCTGGATGACGGCGCGATGGCTGAACCGCAGCTTGCAGAGCGTTTTGTGGGCGTGATCCGCAACGAGACAGAGCGTATGATCCGGTTGGTTACGGATTTGCTGCATCTGTCACGGCTTGATTCCAATGAGGCGCCTTTGCGGATGCAACCTGCGGATGTGATGGAGATGCTGGACGAAGTCGCAGATCGGTTTTCTTTTCAAATGAAGCAAAAACACATTCGCTCAGGGATGTTCGTAGAGCAGGGAATCGGTAAAGTCGTGATCGATCGGGACCAAATTGAGCAGGTGCTGGACAACCTGATGTCCAATGCGCTGAAATATACGCCAGATGGCGGAAGTATTCGGATCGAAGCTCGCCGCAACAGTGAGGGAATGCTGTCCATTTCGGTACAAGACACCGGAATTGGTATTCCCAAAAAAGACTTGGACCGGATTTTTGAACGGTTTTATCGTGTAGACAAGGCGAGATCGCGCAATATGGGCGGCACGGGACTGGGACTGTCGATTGCCCGGGAAATTGTAAAGGCACATGGGGGCCAGATTTTTCTGGAGTCGGAATACGGTCAGGGAACCTGCACGACCTTTACGCTACCCATGTCGAGTGAAGGGAGGGAAGCACAGTGAAGGAACGTTTGAAGTCCTGGACGCTTATTTTGCTGGTTGCTTCCAGCCTGGTACAGACTTATTTTTTGATTTACCGCCTTCCAGGCAGTGATTCTGTACTCACTTCAGAAACGAACTATGTCAAAACCGAAAGCATGGGGCAGGAGGAAAAGATTGAGAACCTCGTGTTTCCTGATAAAATGCTAATTCACCAAGGTGAGAAGAAGCATACCGTTTTTTATCCGGGTGTTACTTTTTACGATTTAATTTATACACGGCTGGAAAGCCGAAGCTTTAACAACTTTCAACGTCGAAGTATTCAATCGGCGGACTGGGCGCAGATTCGCAGCGAAAACGAAGGCATCGAATTATCCTTTTCAGGCGGAGTCCCGGTTTCATTACTGGAGCGGGTTATGCGTCTGACGCCGGATTCGGTGTTTCAGGGAGAGACGATTAACCGCATTTGGATCTATATAGACGAAAAGAATGCCAAGCCACACGCGCTCTTTTTCAGTGCCAGAGGCGATGTGGTGTATGAGGCGAACCAGTTCGATATGACGGTAGAGGACATCCGCCAGCATGTGAATTTCGGTAAAAATGCCCCGTTGTACGAGTTGGTGAATAATCAGTACTACATTCCCGTGGACGATCTGGAAACTACGCAGCCTGTAGTGCATGCTGGATTGTTTACGACAGAGCAAATGCAGCGGAATTTGTTTTTCGATCCGGGGATTACGCGTAATATTCAGGAGAAGGACGGCTCCCAAATTTATACGGATAGCAAACGTAGTCTGCAAATCAAGCAGGAGCAACGTTGGATGAGCTATACCGATCCGAGTGCGCCAGGAGCGGGTGGAAGCAGCCCGATTAGGGATGTGCTGGCCGCAGTAGATTTTGTGAATCAGCATGGCGGTTGGGATGCTTCGTATCAGATGAAATTGAGAAGCAGCGATGAAAATCGTACAACTGTGATGTTTCAGCAGTATTATGGTGCTTATCCAGTGCTCGACACACCATCGTTCCGCTTTGGTACGATTTCGCTGCAAATCCAGCAGGAAACGGCATCTGTCTATGAACGTTCGTTGCTGTATCTCAAGGGGGGAGAGCAATCCTCGAAGAAGGTTATGCTGCCGGGCGGCGAGCCCTTGAAGAAGGAACTGGAAACTGTAGGCAAAGGGAAGACGATTCGGGATCTGACTCCCGTATATCAACCGGAGCTGACCAATGATGGATTGAAGCTTGCTCCTGAATGGCGCGTTACGTTCGGTGACGGTTCTGTTGCAGAAATTCTTGCTGTTCCTGTAACGACAGCATCCAACACAACACAAACGAAGCCAGACCGGGAGACAAAGAGGTGACAGGAAGGGGGAACGGGAATGGATTGGAGCCGCGCCAAGAACGTATTGATCTGTACATTTTTGCTGCTCAATGTGGTATTGGGTTACCAATTGTGGCATGATGCGCAGGAAACGGCAGGGCCGAGTCTGGATTTTACTTCATTGGATGAAAATACGCAGCGTTTAATGGAAGAGAAAAGCATTCAGGTGCTGGCTCCGATTCCCGGCGATACCCCGCAGCTGCCTAAACTCTCTTACACATACGTTCATAGTGGAGAAAAGGATGATCGTGTGCAGCTGGTGAAGCCGGTGGACAGCAAACTGGTATTCACTCATGATGCGCTAGTGGAGGCATTGGAGCCACAAATCAAGGATATCGATAACTTTCAGTATGATCCGCTGGATGTTCAGGAGGAGTTGGCATCCGGACAAGCAGATGCTTTTGTACTTCATCCGCTGGTTCAGGGCAAATGGCCGCTATTTAATGTGAAGCTGGCTCTGTTTTACAGCAATCAAAAGATTACAGGGTATCGCAAAATTAAGGTCGAGCTCCAGCCTTCGGATGAGGCGAAGAAAATGCTGCCTGCGTCCAAAGCACTGGCAAGGCTGATCGATGGCTATTTGCCGCGTGATACGATTGTGAAGGATATCCGGCTCGGTTATTACGGACAGACCTTTAACTCCGATAGCCAGGTGGCTGCCCCCGTGTGGCGGTTTATGCTGGACAACGGGAAAGGTGTGTATTATGTGCAGATGAACGGAGATGTCATTAGTCCAAAGACAGAACATACAGAAGGGTCTTGAACAGATATGGGGATTTCATTTACCGTGCTGTCGAGCGGTTCGACCGGCAACGCTACCGTTGTGCGGAACGAAGACACGACATTGCTCATCGACGCAGGTCTCAGCGCGAAGCGTATTGACGAATTGCTGAAAGAACGCGATCTGAGTGGAGAAGAGTTGGATGGTATTTTGGTCACGCATGAGCATTCCGATCATGTTAAAGGACTAGGCGCCATGGCGCGTAAATATAATTTACCTATATATGCTAACGAGAAGACATGGTTTGCCATCAGCAATGCTGTTGGGCAAATTGCAGACGATAACCGCAGAATATTGGAGACAGGCGCAACGCGGGAATTTGAGTCATTACGCGTGGAGTCTTTTGGTATATCCCATGATGCGGCTGAGCCTGTAGGATATAGCTTTTATGATGGGGCAGAGAAGCTCAGTGTAGCGACCGATCTTGGCTATGTCAGCGACAAAGTGAAACAGGCGATATCAGACGCGGATGTATTGGTGCTGGAGTCTAATCATGATGTGGAAATGCTACGTATGGGTCGCTATCCGTGGAACATCAAGCGCCGTATTCTCAGCGATATCGGTCATTTATCCAATGAGATGGCGGGCGCGATTCTTAGCGAGCTGCTGACAGGCCGTACGAAGCGAACGTATTTGGCACATTTGAGCCGCGACCACAATATGATGGAACTTGCGAAGTTGACTGTACGCGGGGCGATGGAAGACCGCGGCTGTTTTTACAAGGACAGTGAATTTCGACTGTGCGATACGTACTATGATCGTCCTACACCTTGGGATAAGGTAAGTGAGCCATAAAGCTGTCCAGCTCGGCGGCTTTGCGTTCTACCTCTTCACGGGTCACTACGCCTTTGTCCACCAGTAGTTCAATCAATGTACTTAGCGCCAGTGTATTGCGGTAATGCTCGTCTTTCAAATCCGCAAGCTTGGCAGCCATGCGAACTTCATCCATAGCCGAACGATGTGAATTCATCATATATTCCTCCTAAAAAATATTTTAGAAATGGCGTGCAATGAGCTTGGTTCTGCCTGTGGTTTTGCTAAGTGCTGTGATACAATAAAGCTAACAACAGAAAGCTTTCTGAAGGAAGGCTCTCATCGAAAGTATAGGCAGCTTTAAACGGACGGGAACAGGCCAGAACGTCTCTATGAGACGATCATTTTGTAATAGAATAGAAGACTTGTTACTATTGTAGTCCATTGGTTTGGAAATCATTCCTCTTTTTTCCTCTATTCGGAGTCAGATTCGGCGTGTATGCTAATTTATGAGATTCGGTTGCTTAGGAAGGCACCATTTGTGGTGATTAATAAGTAGGCCGGAACGATTGGTTGCCGGATTCCGATGATAAGGGATATTCAATCCATTTGAGATGTTCAACGGAGCAGGTTCTCTGTAGCATAGGTTGGCGCAAGCCCGAATAGCCCTAATTTTTTAGTGAGTGTCGGTGCATGACAACGAAGGGGAGAGGATTAGCATGGGCTTGTTTGAGGACGATTTTTATTCAACGAAGGTATCCACACGTGCGGCTAAAAAAATGGCATTTAAGGCGCGCCGTGGAGGACGGGGACGTTGGCCACACAGGAAGCGTGGAGTAAGTCCGGTGCAAGCTGCTGTCATTAGCGGTGCAGTCAGTGCAGTGATTGCCGTGCTTCTGTTCAGTTTTATTACAGGTCTGCCCTCCACTACAGCGGTAAGCGGAGCCAGTCACTATCCCTTGCGGCAAGCAGCGGGTGACCCGTATGACCGGATTGTGCAGGCGGCAGCCAAGGTGCGCCCAGCCGTCGTTAGCATCGTGAATCTGAAAGATGAAGAGGGTAAAAGTACGGAACAATCCGCGCTTGGATCGGGTGTCATTTTCCGAGTGAGTTCGGGCAAAGCCTTCATTATGACGAATAACCATGTGGTCGAAGGATCAGATGATCTGGATATTGTAACGGTAGACGGTGTCAGAAAAGAGGCAAAGCTGATCGGGAAGGATCGCATTAGTGATATCGCGGTACTGGCAGTTGACGATAAAGGCATTAGCACAGTAGCCGATATCGGCGACTCCAGCAAACTTCGTCTGGGTGAAACGGTCATTGCTATTGGCAACCCGCTTGGCTTGGGAGATACACTTACCTCCGGTATAGTAAGCTATACGAATCGCATCATTCCGATTTCCATTAACCAGGATGGCGTATATGACTGGGAGCAGCATGTCATCCAGACCGATGCAGCGATTAATGAGGGAAACAGCGGCGGCGCGCTAGTCGATCTGGACGGACGTGTGATTGGCATCAATACGATGAAAATCGCTGATACTGGTGTTGAGGGACTTGGTTTCGCCATTCCTGCCAATGAGGTAATGAAAACGGTGAATGAACTGGTCGAGGACGGCAAGATCACCCGCCCTTATCTGGGGGTATACACGGTCGATCTCAATAATGAATATGCACCGCTGGATGAAACTCAGCGCAAGGAGCTCAAGCTGCCGGACAGCGTGAAGAATGGGGCAGTTGTTCTGGAGGCCCACGGTCCTGCCAAGGAGGCTGGCTTGAAGCTGAACGATGTCATTACAACGTTTGATAGCGAACCGATTAACTCTACGCTGGATTTACGTCGCTATTTGTACGATAACAAGAAGATTGGCGATGAACTGAAAGTTACTTTTTACCGGGCAGGCAAGGAAGAAACGGTGACGTTAAAATTAACAGATAAGCCGGAAGGCTAAGGTATGATTATAGGTTTAACTATAAAAAGGCGTTCACCGGCTTAGTTCCGGGAACGCCTTTTTCGGTCTTCTGCTGCGCCTTAAATTAAGATGTCGTTCCCGTCACACGGGTTCCGCTCTTGGTGATCTTGTATGTCACCACATCGCGGCTCCAGAAGTGGAACTTCAGCGTGACTTCACCATCTTTTACACTATTAAAAAATTCAGGCAATAGCTTGATCCCATTGGCATCATAGGCAGGGGAAAAGGTATTGCCAAATTCTTTATAAGGTGTCCAATCCTGTGGACCGGCATTACCACCATTCGTATACACGGCTTCCATCGTGGCAAGCTGGCTACCACGGAAGTCTGTTGGAATGGTAAAGGCTTGAGTAGTCCCTTCGACAGCACTTAATTTTGGGGTATCATACACGACTACTTTGAAATTCCAGTCTGCCCCCTTGTTAAACTTAGCGGTAATGACGGCATTCTCCCCATATTTACCGGAAGTGGTCAGGCTGGTGAGCAAGCTGGCCTTGAACGTTAATGTATCTCCGCTCAGCGTATAGTCGGCGCCCTGTGTCAGTTGCTTGCTGTTAGCACTGAGTGTGTTCAGCTGATTGCCGTTCAGGTTTAAGGTGACCTTGGTGTCCTGAACAGAGGTGCCTTTCTTCAAGTGAATGAGGTCACGGTCTGCATTGGAGGAACGCCCTTTTAGGCTGGCTTTAATAACATTAAAGAGTTCGGGATCAGACCATTTGTACGTTGTGCGATTAAAATGCTGGCCGTTATCCCAGAGTATGCCTGTTATTTTCTTCTCCTTCATGTAGTAGGTCAGGAACTCGAAGAATTTTAGCTTTTCGCCCTGTTCAATCACGCCTGTATGTTTATCGAAGCCAAGCAGGCCATATTCACCGACAATGACCGGAATCTCCTTGGCTACAAAGGTGTTATAGACGTTATCAAAGGTTTGGATGATATCGTTTTTAGTATCTTTATCAAAAGTAGTATGGCCTGCAATATTTACACTGAAAGGCCAATAACCATAATAGTGGACGGTGGCAATCAGGTTGGGATCGTTCAGCTTGGTTATCGTGTTGTACAGCTCATTGATTTTGGCCTGAGCAGGTGCGGTGTCCAAACCAGGCAGAACAAGGGGACGAGTGGCATTGTTACCACCGGAGGCGCGGACAATTTTGTGGAAGGACACATTCAGTTCCTGGAGCATCTGGTTCGCTTTCGCTTCATCGGTTGTTCCGCCTTCGGTGAAACGGGGCTCGTTAATGCTTTCGAACATCAGCTTGTTAGGCTGATCTTTAAAGCGCGGGGCAATTTGTGTCCATAATGCGTTATAGCGAGCCAGCACCTCATCATGTTTGGGTTCCATACTGCTTACCCACGTCCATGAATCATGATGGACATTGATCATGACGTACAGATTGGCGTCCAGTGCCCAGCGAACAACCTCTTCCACACGGTTCATGTAGGCAGACTCAACGGTATAGGTCGGCGCGGCTCCAATGTGCTTATCCCAGGTGACGGGGATGCGTATGCTTTTGTACCCTTGGGCAGCAATTTGCTGAATCAACGCCTGAGTAATGCGCGGATTACCCCAGGCTGTCTCATCTGCCCCGACAGCATCCAGAGAATTTCCTAAATTCCATCCAGGCTGCATGGCTTCCACATACGATTGCATGCTGCTCGCAGCCGCAGCTTGCGGTGCTTGTCCGTCAGATTCGGCAGCAGCGGCAACGGATGCGAACGTAGATAATAATAGGGTGATGGCAAGCGTCAACGACAGCAATGAAACGGGTCTTCGTTTTAACATAACAGGCCCCTTTACAAAGTTATTTTTGAAAGCGCTTTCTAATAAACACTACCACACTATTTGAATATGGAATACCTGTATAATTTATATAAAAATCATGTGTTAATTAGATATTTTAAATTTGTAAGCGTTATTATTGAAAAAATACAGAAATGAGTGTAGAATCTATGGCCCTACGTGGATTGTAGTATAGCATCGGATTTGTAAATACAAAAGAAAGAAGGAGATGAATATGAATAAGTGGGACACGGAAGAGGCCATTCGACGCTGGGATATGCATGCAGAAAACTTTACGGCCAAGTACACGGAGGAAGGGGATCGGTCTCGTGAAGTGTTGCTAAATCCTGCTTTGCAAGAGTGTATGGGATTGATCGCAGGCAAAAAAGTGCTGGATGCCGGCTGTGGCGAAGGTTATCTAAGCCGGAAAATGGCCAGGACGGGTGCTTGGGTAGAGGCTGTCGATTACTCGACAGAGATGCTGAGGCTAGCCAAAGAGCGAACGCCGTCAACGTTGGGAATTACATATCACCATGGCAATCTGGAAAAGCTAGAGATGTTCGGGGACCAGAGCTTTGATCTGATTGTGTCCAATATGGTCATACAGGACTTGGCTCATTATGAGCGGGCGATTGCCGAAATGCGGCGGTTATTAGTTCCAGGAGGCAGCTTTATTTTTTCTATTCTGCATCCATGCTTTCTGACGCCTCAGAGTGGATGGGTGAAGGACGAGACAGGGAAAAAGCTGTATTGGAAAGTGGATCAATATTTCAACGAAGGCCCATTGGAGCAAGCGATCCCTTATGATCAGGAAGAAAAGCTTTTGTACTTTCACCGTACGCTGGGCAGCTATGTACAGACCATTGTTGAGGCAGGCTTGTTGTTGGATGGGATGATCGAACCGAAGCCGTCTGCTGACATGCTGGAGAAATATCCCCATTTCCGTGAAGACCTGAACGTCAGTAATTTCCTCATTTTTAAGACCAAACGTCAGGGATAGTGGGCAAGCCCTTTCCTTTCCGCGTCAAGTGTGGTAGAACAAAAGAAGGCAGTTTTGACACACTTACAACAGGAAGAGCTTCAAACGGAAAGGGATGCAACTGGAATGTACGTGGTATGTAAAGAGCATGTGGAACTGGCAATTGATATGTTCGTCGATGAATACGAGGATGCACCGGATGTCGTCGATCTCAAGGAAACGAAATTTTCGGATTGGGACCCTCCAGTGAAGTGCAAGGAATGTGAGAAGAAAGCCGAGTTTTTGGTCGTCTAAAAAACAAGCACGGGCGTTTCGGGCAGAAACGTCCTTTTTGTATACCAGGATTTATTGCAAAAACACTCATACATAGAGCTATATTTATCCCTACCACGTACTGAGACAGGAGTGAACGATGGATGGACCCTTTACTGCATTCGTTATTTCGTCCGCTTCAAGTCAATGGAAGTGATTTGTCCACGTATTATATCGAACAAAAGCCGTCTGCCGCGCTGAAAGCTTACGTGGCCTGTTATTGGGAGTCCGGTCCGGCTAATAGGGTGGTAGAGGGGAATCTAGCAGCTTCGTACGAAGACACCGCTTTGTTAAGCCTGCCGCAGGAAGAAACCATGGAGCGGGTATTACCTGACGGCTGTACGGATATTCTATTAGAATACGATCCGGTGAATAAGCGTCAGGAACTCTCGTACTGCGGGACATTTACGCAACCATTTGTGTCTGCCAGACAAGCAGGGTCCGAGACACGTATTTTTGCGGTGCGATTTTTTCCGGGCGGGGCGCATTATTTTCACGGGATGCCGACTCACTTGTTTACAGGCGGTAATTATCGCTTGGAAGATATATGGCCTGAGAGCATCACCATCATAGGTGAGCGCATTATGGAAGCGCAGAATTTCAATGAACGGATGCGCATAATGGATAAGTATCTTAACCAGCTTCTGCTGCGCCAACGCACGAACGATTGTGACCTGATGAAAAACTTGCTGCATCGCATCTTTGTGAGCGATGGGAGTGTAGGGGTTAAGGAGCTTGCGGAGCGTGAGGCGATAAGTGAAAGGCAGATCAATCGTAAGTTTGGACAATGGATCGGAATCAGCCCCAAAAAGTTCAGTGAAGTCGTCCGCTTCCAGAGCGTTCTGCACAGTATCCAAAGCGGCGGGGGGCTGGATTGGACGGAGATGGCATTGAAGCATAGCTTTTTCGATCAGGCGCATCTGATCCGCGATTTTCGCAGGTTTTATGGAGACTCCCCGCTTACCGCAGCTAAGGATTTACGGAGGTTGTCCGATTTTTACAATACACGCCCAGAGGCTTCGGCTATACTCAAAATATGAACAAGAATGGCAAAGGAGAGATGTGAATATGAGTGGAACGCTGCAAGTTCGAGATCATTTGCTGAATGAGCTGGAGACGGGAGTACGGACGGGGGAAGCCTTGATCCGTAAAATACGCCCAGAGGATTGGAACTTTCGTCCGCAAGAAAATTTCCGCTCACTACTGGAGTTAGTACATCACTTTGTGCTTATTCCTGCTTCGGATCTTGCGATTATGCAGGAGAAGTCTGAGGGTGAAGTGGGAAGCATTGAAGGCAGCCTGTCCGGGGTGGAAGATCCCGAGCGCTTAGCTACGACTTTCAGGCAGAATTTTGAGGCTTATAAGGCTTACATTCTATCGCTTAGCGAAGACGATTATCTGAATCGTTCGACGAAAGCTTTCTATATGGAGCATGGACATTTGCAGGTTCAATGGCAGATTGAGACCGTGACCCATGTGTTCCATCATCGTTCGCAGATTTATAATTATCTGAAGCAACTGGGACATGAAGTGAGCTTTTTTATGTTGTACGCTTAAGTATCTTTTATAAAACGTTTGGAGGGCACCTGTGAGGTGCTCTTTTTTTGTTTTATTCAAGGCTTTTTAGGGTGGAATGGCTTAGTCGAACGCACGTGAAACTTCTTTACTAACTCGTCTGAGAATTCCGATTTGCTTCTCATTCAACCTGCTGGTCAACGCAACAAACTCATCTATTGCCTCTTGCCGAATCGTTTCGTCTTTAGTCATATGTTCTTTGGAAAACATTAATTCACTGATCGACACGTTTAAGGCGGTTAACACCTTTTCCAAGGTATCAATCGAAAAGTTTCTTTCGCCTCTTTCTAATGCACCAATATATCGATAGTCCAAGCTTGCGATGTCAGCCAGTTTTTGCTGTGTTAGTCCCTTTGCATTTCGAATAGCACGGATTCTTATACCCATTTGCTTGCGTAATTCTGTCATATAACCACCTCATAACAAGCTTATGGAAGATGAAGTATAAAAGTCAGGTCAAAATATATAGTAAAAATGGTTTATATTACGCATTTTAAGTAGTATAATTAATTTGTTTAGTCACTCCTCACGAGTGGTTAGCGACTCTAAATCGATAATGAGGATATACTAGAGGAGGTAATATTTTTGCAAGAGGACATTCTAAAATCACTCAAACCGGACATCATTGTTGAAATATTAGAGATGGCTGTGGCTTTTGAAAACTGGAAAAAGGTGATGGAGACGGCGGATATTTTGTACCAATGTGTACAGCGTATCTATGAAGAACGGCAGTATCATAAAGCAATGAAATTATCCATCCCGCATGTCCATTTAGAACGTCCGTTGGTATATTATTTCGGGCTCAGTCACCTGATGTGTGGAATGGCTCACCAGAACCAGGGTACATATGAGCAGGCAAGGGAGTGTATCTATAAGTATGCTGAGCTGGGGTGGATGGAGGATTTAAAGGAAGAAGACATTCAGGTTGTCGAGGAGTTCAGGTTTTTAGCCAAAACTAATTTATATGCAGTAGATATTTTGTCTGGAAATATAGAGCTGATCGAGGAATACGTAGCCTTTTTACAGGATAATCTAGAGGAAATATTACCGGGACTGAATACCATTTTACAGGCAGCGCTTATGTATCATTTGGATGTAGGGGATATTTTACATACGTTTGCAGAGCAGATTGATGAATTCGGGAGTTATGAAGACGCAGAGAACGTATCTTACTATTATAGCTACTGCTATCACTTGGCTTTGTACTATCGGAAGTGTGGCAGATTACAGGATGCAGTGGGACTTACTTTGCGGGCGATGCAACTAGCCGATCAATCGGGCAATGATGGTCAATTTAAGAAATGTACAGCATTGTTCGAATCATTACGGGAGTCATCGACAGCTGAACAAATCAGCGAATATCGACAGATACTAATGCAGAGTCTTGATGATTATGAAACGGGTAGGCACTTCATTGTGAAAAGGAAAATGAATGATCCGCTATGGTCTGAACAGGGGATAGGCTCTTAACGGAGAGGAAATAGATAGGTAAGAGACGTTTCAGGTGCTAAAATAACTATGTTACAGGTATGTTTTTAAGTTAGGGATCGTAAATGCGATTTTACGTTATCATTCGACATAGATAGGGGTATGGAATTTGTTTATTCAGCTTATAGGTGTTGGCAAGTTAAAAGAGAAATATTTAGTTATGGGCATTCAGGAATATGCCAAACGGCTAGGACCATACATCAAGTTTCAAATGATCGAAGTATCCGATGAAAAGGCTCCTGACACACTGAGCGAGGCGGAAGTCCGACAGGTCAAGGAGCGAGAGGGCGAGCGTATTCTTGCCCATGTGAAAAGTGAAGCACACGTGATTGTGCTCGCCATTGACGGCAAACTGTGGAGCTCGGAAGAACTCGCAGAAGAACTGGACAAGCTCGGCACTTACGGCACAAGCCATGTTGTCTTCGTCATTGGCGGCAGTCATGGTCTCTCTGACGAAGTCCTCCGACGTGCCCAGCAAAAGCTGAGCTTCGGACGGATGACCTTGCCACATCAGCTGATGCGATTGGTGCTGGTGGAGCAGATTTATCGGGCGTTGAAGATTAATCGCGGTGAACCATACCACAAGTAATAGTAAAGCAGAAGCGGTCCATATTTTTTGGATAGCATAATGATATAATTTAAACGGGAGGCGATGATTTCTTATGGCAACGGCAGATCAAATTAAAATGCTTGTTAAAGCTCATATTCATACTCCTGAGCAGTCCATAGATTTGTATACTCCAATCTTAACTAAGATTAAGGTTAGTACTCCTATCTCTGTAAATAAATATTAGGAATATCAAAGGGCTATAAAGTTAAGCTGTTTTCTTTTCATATTTATCATCTTAATTACAGAGAATTTGATGTTTGCCGAATCCCCACACGGCTCTTATGCTTGAATTGTGAGCAAACAGCTGAGGTTGAAGGGGAAAGTTAAAATGTTATCGTGGGATGAAATTCAGGATCAGTACAGATCTTGTATTAAGATGGTAGCGAAATTTAAATCTTCCATTGTGGAAAATATATGAACTAGTGGTATAATGAAAAGGCCTCATAGAAATTGTGTTGAGGGTTTATGGTGAACAGTTGTCAAGCTTTATCCAAGCGACATTTCTTGCGATTCCTATCAAGCAGGCAATAGCGACGGACAAGGTTAAGCAACTCTGCATATGGACATCGACACCTCCATGTGTATCTAACTGCCATTCTACTATACACTCTATAGTATAACTAATAAGTGAATTAAGTAGCCTTGTTGTGTGATAGAAATTGAGCACAACGAAAATGGTTCTTTTGAAGTCTAGAAATAGAATCCAATTGAGACTAAATGTATGCAGGTGAGGGGTAACTGAGTATGATTCAGAGTAATAGGCTACGATTACAAACCCTTACTTGCTCTGCGAAAATTGATGCAAGTAGATTTCGGACTAAACGATATACCCATTTCGACAATAAAATATCCATCAATAGAGTAATTAATGACATAACTAATCCATGTTGGGTAACAAAACATGGATTTTATCCATTTATCCATTTCAAAATTGAATTCTTTAAATATAATAAGGAAAAAATGGAAAGAAGATCTAAAACACGAGATATATATTACGCTTCACATATTGATAGTTATATTTACAAATATTATGGAGATAAATTGAATGATAAATATAATGATATAGTAAAGAAGTTAGCTATAAATGAGGTAGCTACTGCGTACAGAAATAATTCGAGTGGAAAGAGTAATATCCACTTTGCTAAAGAAGTAATTGATTTTATTAAGAGTCAAAAAAATGCTTTTATTTATGTTGCTGATTTTACTAAATTCTTTGATGAACTAGACCACAAATATCTAAAAAGGCAGATACAAGTAGTATTAGAGGAAGATAAATTGCCGGATGATTATTATTCCGTATTTAAAAATATTACTAAATTTAGTTGGGCGGAAAAAGAAAAAATAGAAGCTGTCTTGAAAAAGAAATATAGAAACAAGGATAAAAGAAAGAAGTTAACTAGATATTTTGACGAAAAAGATTTTAGAAAATTTAGGAGCTCAGATAATGAAAATATTAAGTTTAACAAAAATGAATATGGAATACCTCAAGGAGCTGGCTTAAGTTCAGTTTGTTCAAACATATACCTTTTGGATTTTGATAAAAATATCAACGAGTATGTAAAGGGTAACAACGGCTTATATAGAAGATACTGCGATGATTTAATTATTGTGATACCTTTTGATGGGGAAATTGAAAAATATGATTATAATGTGCACATGGAGTTTATAGAAGGTATAAAAATACAGACCCCTAGATTAATTATTCAACAGGAGAAAACAAAAAAGTTTATTTATTCAAATAGTCAGATTTTCGATGAGAGCTTTAATAAAGGAACTCTTGATTATTTAGGTTTTTCATTCGATGGACATAATGTGAAAATTAGAGAGAAGAGTTTATTTAAGTTTTACAGCAGGGCGTATAGGAAAGTTCGATTATGTAATTGGAAAGCAGATGAGCATGAGAGGAAGAAGCATAGAAAAGGTCTCTATAAAAACTATACCCATCTCGGGAAGACAAGAAAAGAAGGATATGGGAACTTTATAAGTTATGTTTCGAGAGCACAAAAAATATTTGATGTTAATGCTACAACGCACAATCTAATGGAAACTCAGGTTGAAAATCATTGGAAGAACATAACAAAGCGATTAAACGATCCATCAAAATAAAAATATGGGCGGAACGATTCGATTATTATTTTGTACAAAGGTTTAATTGAGAGTACATTTCCAGATCATTTTTTCATATTGCAAGCCCGAGATAGATTCATAAATTAAGTATTAGAGGCATCCATTTATGGGTGCCTCTAAATTTAGCCGTTATAGCGTGTAAGGTGAACCGTATTACAAGTAGGGCGAAATTTAAGCCAGCAGATGAGGTATTTAGATATGTTTAGACCTTTCATGAGACCACTGCTTATGCTTGGTGCATCGGCTCCTTACCTTTCAACTAAAGACAATAGCTTCTTTCTTAGTTTAGGGTCTGTAGCGTAAATATAGAGTCCATGGATACCGCGCTTCATCAACACATTAATTGAATTTAAAATGATATCTTGTTTAGCTTGTTGTATTTCCTGCGCAGAGAGATCACTTCGTGAGTTAAAGGCGCCGACATCCTTATATTTAGTTGTATCAATAAGGATTTGGTCCGTATGTTCATCATACCCGACTGAAGGACCTAGTATGACACCTACATAATTTAAATCAAAGCCTTGGATGGTATAGATAGAACCTACTTCATGAATCGTATCCTCTTTCTCCGCCCAGGTCGTGCCGCTAACTGGAATATTCCAAGGCATTTTCAATCCGTCTGTCTCAACGTAGTATACCTGTCCGTCCTTTTTGTGTTCATAATCAAAGGTCGCAACTATTCGGGACAAGCCAAACTTTTTGTTTTTGTCCTCAATCGCTTTCTTCATTTCAAGAACATTGCTGAAAATCTGCAAGTCATATGTATTTTGACTTACTTGTGGCATGTTAATCAGCTTCTTTGATACAAAGCTGTCAATCCAGTTAACAAACTCAGGCTTGGCATTCATTCGGAATTGATCTTCTAAACGAAAGGTTTTAGAATGATATTTTTCAGTAATTTCTTTTAACATTTTTTTGTTCCAGTAGCTTTTGATTCTTAGAACCTGTTTCGGGTCAAAAATGACGATCGTTATTTTGCTTTTCTTGATAATTTCCTCGAGATGATTATTCCCTTTGAAGTTGTTATATCGATCTTCCTTAGTTAAAAGCAAATGGGCTTCGTCTACTAAGACAATATTAGCTGACGTTATTTTTTGATCATTAATGAATGTAGTGGGCTTCATAACTTTGTTCTTTTTTATATTAGGAAGGCTTTTAGCCAGACTATGATAAGTCTTTAGCATCTCGCTATGGTTCACTAATAAGTAATTATTTGTACCGTAGAGAACAGAGTCACTGTCATTGGCATAGTCCTGAATAGTATTAAATAGAGAACTTATTAGCACACTTTTTCCGGTTCCTGCTTCACCTTCAATAGTTAATACTTGCGAATCCGTTTTTTGAATATTTTTCTTGCAGAAATTAAGGATTTGATTCTTAATCTCAAACTGCTGATCGGATAGTTCTTTAAAGGGCGAGAGCTTATAGGTATCCCTATTCTTTAATTTTTCAATAGGTTCTTTTACAATTTCTTCATCTCTGAGTTTTTCCCATATTTCTGTGAAAACACCTTCATTGTAGTAATGCTTTCGATAGTAATTGTGTACCTCACTTTTTACCGTCTGGCTGACATTCTGAAGCCTGTATCGATTTTCTGCGATCAAATAGTTAATTAAATTAGTCTCAATATTATAGGTCGCAGACTGGTGGAATCGTTTATGTCCAATAAGTATGGTTTGCTTAAGGCCCTTGCGCTGGGGATTACCCAAATGCTTTTTTAAGCGCCGTTTAAATTGAACCGTCTCGCCAACATAAGCCTGGAGCGAGTGGTGATTATAAAGAATGTAGATAATGGGATGGTTGGTTAGCAAATCTTCCTCTATTTGTTGTGCGTCATGTGAAGAAAAGCCTATTTTTTAAAAAATAAGTTTATTAGTCATGTTAGCCACCTGTAGAATCTAGGAAATTAGTAAAGACTACTACAGTATACTATATTTAAATGCTCTGTAAGATGTGCAGCACTTGAATAGTTAAGGTGTATTATTTTAAATGGCTTGATATAGTTTAGAAGAAAGGATGATAGAGATGCCAAATGATAAACAACAGCTTCACAAGGAATCGATCAAGTACCTAACGACTGCCTCCCTTCGCGAAAATGATCCTAAGTTTATCTGCACAATAAATGATCTAGCCTATGAGCTTTTAACAACAGATGAAGTAGGTTTGATAGAGCAGTTGTATTTTAAAATGAAGAATATTGCCCTACGAAATAAGATTCTGTATGGTTTAATCCGGTGCAGACATTTGGAACTGAAGGATTTCTTTCAGAAAGCCTATAAAAAAGAACGATATTTGGATATGAGGCTGCTCGCGATCCATGGATTAGTACAGTATGCGCCAGAAGAAGAGATCGAAAAGGTCACGGACCATTTTCTTAAGATCTTGATAAAGAGGCCGGAGACTACTCCTTATAACTACTATGAATATGAGTTTCTAAGGTCTGCTTTCGGGTTTCCTCTTCTAATTAAAAAATACGGGTATTCCTGTTTTGAAAAGGTATATCAACAAGTCGAGAAACAATATCAGGATATGCCAGAAGCATTTAAGGGGCATTTGACCTTTGATGAAGATGGGAAGCAAGTTTCGTTGAGAACTCCGATGAAAATAAAGCAAATGATAGATCGTTTTTATGAATCACGAAATCTTCGATAAGCTGAGTCCAAGAAGTTGAAAAGCAGCGACGACTATAACAATGATGAGGTTTGTTGAAAGGAGAATAGAGATGACCGTAAAGTTTACTTTGAATTATACGGATGGAGATTTCATCGAAACCATAGAAGTTCCAATTTATAAAGCGTATCGCAAGGGTACTTCTTTTCAACTGTATCATTTAAATCGCAACCCTACTCGTATTGAACACAAGGAATTGTTGGTTATCGATGAATCGGGGATTGCCCCGGAGTGTATGTTTAAAAGTGTTACAGAATTTTGTGAAAAAATTATCCCCTATTTATTGAATAGGAAAAATGAGTCATTGTTTTTATTCGGGGAGTATTATGATGCAGAGAAAGATAAGATGATGGACATTGATGATATTGAGATTCCCTGTTTAATAGGCGGGGCAGCCACCTTACAAGAAGAAGAGAAAAAGTAGTCGGATTTGAGTCGGTTTTCAGAGAAACAAACTGGAAGAATCGCTCCAAAGCAGGAGGTTACATATGAGTTCTATTCTAAAAGTTATAGAAAAGTTAAAGTTGAACGCCTTGAATATTGAAGATGTCCCAGAGTCATTAACAAGGATAAACTATTCCGTGAATTTCAGATGCTTGAAGCATTGAAGGGTATAATACCCTGTTCCTAGAGTATTGGACATTTGGTACGGGGATGAAAGTACTACTGGAGCATTGCTTCTTTCAGCAATTCAAGGTATGCCTTTCTGCGGAAATATGATATTTATGAAAAAGCTCAGAGATGGTGGTATGAAAACCTTCTTCAAATTTGCTGTTCAAATCTTCTCTAAATACGTTTTCAACTTTCAAAAAATCTTTCGGTAATTCACCTTGTTGGCGGATATAACCACTCATTGTATAAAACAATTTGTCTGCTAGAAAATTCAATTCGTTATCAAAATAGATAGAGAAGGTGAATTTGTCAGATTTACTAACTTCCTCGTAGGTTTTAGCAATCTTGTATTTCTCCCTCAATAGTTCAACAACTTCTTGAAAATCGAAAATATCGAAATATAATGCTAAGCCCGATTTCTTAAAGAACTTATCTGATATAGGCTCTACTTTACTTCCGCCAGTGGTAATCCGCGAAGTATTTGGGGGCCGTGATTATGCAACTATTCATATTGAGCCAGTGGCCGATACGATAAATTTTTCTCGGTATTCGTACCGAAGTTTAAACATCCAAGACATAGAGCGCTTATCTGCGGTCCCGATTTTCCTAATGAAAGTCTTCGCATTTTATTTCATCTCCCAATCATGTAGAGTTTCTTTCCTTACTAACTCTAGTAATTCGTTATTAACCTTATGATAACACTATAGTTAATAATTGTAACGTTTAGCATAGGCATTATTCGTTATGTGTTAATAAAGCAGCGCAGTAATCCGATAAAGTAATTACACCAAGTTTCCTTGTATATTCGACATCATTAGACAAACTGGGGGCAGTGGTTTTTATGAGGAATAGTAAAGTATCGGGATTATCCGGGAAGTGGGCACGAATGCGGAGCAGGTTGCCGCATCATCGAAAGAGCTGACAGCCAGCGCGGAACAAACGGGACAAGCTATGGAGCATGTTGCGTCCATTACAGAAAAATTAGCCGAAGGAGCGCAGACGCAGGTGAACAGCATCGAAGCCAGCGTTACGCTTGTTCAGAAGATGGATGGGGAGGCTACGCAAAATTGCTGATCGTTCCATTCATGTCAAGGGATCTGTGGATGTAGCATCGGAACTGGCCTCCAAAGGGAGTCAGGCGATTGAATCTGCGATTCATCAAATGTCCGCTGTTTCAAATAATGTAAGTGAGATTTTAATGGAGGGCGTAATAGATATTTATGCTCTTAACTTGGTTTCTAGCAATTATACGATTTCCGCATAACTTTGAGGTTTAGAAAGTGGCAAACGATGTCGAATATTATTTCATGTTACCTCGAGAGGGACTAGATGGGAGTGAGGCATAATGAGAGGTAGGAAGTTCACGATGACGATCAGGAACAAGGTAATTCTAACGATCGTCGTTACTGTAATCACTAGCCTTGTGATCGGAGGCGTTGGGATTTACAATCTGAAGCGGGTACAATCCTCGCTTGAGGAGAGCCTTAGTATTAGGGCGGAAGTCATTGATCTTATTCGTACAGCGGATATCGACCTATATCAGATGCTGTTGGCAGAACGATCGCTGTACAGTTATGAACCAGGGTCGGAACAATTTTTAAAACAGCTAGAAGATTACGGAAAACAAAAGGAGTCGGCAAAGAAGAAGCTTAATAAGTATAAGTCAATTGGAACTATTTTTGATAATGAGGAAAAGTTGATTCAAGACTACGAAGCGACGGTTGCAGCGTATGAATTGGTCTCCAAGAAAGTGATTGACGGATTATCGTCAAAGGATTCAACTGTCCGTGAAAGGGCGAATCTCCTTTCTTATCAGGAGGGCAACGAAAAGTTTGACCAGATGGAAGACGCTTTGGATCACATAGGCGATCTGTACTACGATGATAATCAAATCATGTTGGACAGCACACAAAAACAATACAGCTTCCTGCGATTGATCAGTATCCTCTTAACATTGGCAGGCTTGATCGCTTCATCGTTGCTTGGTTATTTGATCATCCGATCCATCCATCATCCAATCCGTTATTTGCGCGGACGTGTCCGAGAGATTGCGGAGGGCAATCTGGCCGTCGATATACGTACCTTCTCCCAGGATGAGCTTGGGGAATTAACCGCTGATTTTAATATAATGGTATCTCGTATGAAAGAACTCATTTCGACAGTAAGCCAATCGATTGGCCATGTAAATACTTCCGCTCATGAACTTACCTTTATTGCGGAACAAACAACGGCAACCGGCGAGGAAATGACGTCAGGCATTAATGAAATTGCAGTTGGTGCTTCTGAGCAAGCGTCCTTGACAGAGGCAACGAGCCGTGAAACGATGGCGCTATCGGACACCATTGAAAAGGTAAATGTAAGGAACAAAAAAATGACCAGCCTGTCTTCGGAGGCGGAAATTGTCTTAAGAGGCGGCATGGATAAAGTAAAGAAATTACAGGACCACAATCTCCAAACGACAGAAGCAAACCAACTGGTCGTACAACATATTGAAGGCCTGGCAGAACAGATGCTTACGATTTCCACAATCGTACAAACGATTAATGAAGTATCCGAGCAAACGAAGCTCCTCGCATTAAATGCGAGCATAGAAGCGGCGCGTGCCGGCGATTCCGGAAAAGGATTTGCAGTCGTCGCTACAGAGATTCGCAAGCTGTCGACCATGACTTATGAATCAACAGAGAGAATTAACACAACTATTGCACGCCTCAAAGCAGATGTTTCTCAAACGTTGCAGGTCATGAATCAGACAGAGGTGGTTATCTCCGAACAATCTCTTATTGTTCAGGAGTCGGGAACGGTATTTGAATCGATTATGGATATGCTAAAGGAAATCATCAGCTCGATTCAAGAGATGGATGGGGATATAGGGCAGATGAATGTTAGCAGGGAACAGGTCATCTCATCCATTATCAAGATATCCGATGTAGCTCGAGACGCAGCTTCTGCCACAGAAGAGATAAGTTCGGCTTCTAACGATCAGAGTCAAGCGTATTCCCATCTGCATAGTGCAGCTGGACAATTGAAACAATCAAGCCAACAAGTGAGCGAAATGATCAGCAGATTTCGAATTGTACAAGAATAATTCGTACTGAGAATAAGAAAAGGAGCTATCTGACTACGGATGGCTCCTTTTCTGCCCTCGTTGATGAAAAGCGTGCGTACCGTCTCACCTCTAGTGGGGGTGGGTGGTGCACGTGATTACCAATGCTTTTATTCAGCTTTAGTTGCTTGTGCACGCACTGGTTTAAAAATAGACAGTAGGAAAATGACTAACCCTGCAATACCAATTCCTAAAACGGTGTTGAATGACTGGCCAGTGTAGAAGCCACTACCGAAGTAGAAAATTTCACGTAACCCCTCAGACGCAAAGCGAATCGGCACCCATGGACGAATGAAGTTTACGAAGAAACTTGGAAGCATCTCTTGTGGTGTCATTAAAACGCGAAATGTTTGTTTACGTGTTAGCATTTCCTTCTACCATTTTAAATTGATCCTACTATTATTTATGAAAAGAATATATTTGGAAAGTCAGTCTAAAAAGCCATCACCACAAGGGATAGCCAAAACTTGCCGTTACAGATAGCGCGTGAACCGTATCATAAATAAGGTGAAACGGAGTTCCCACATAGGCGTAAGGCTAATTTGGGTCCCGCAGGCAGAAGTAAGCCAGTGCTCCAGCGAAAGTAATGTGGACGCGATTATAATTACAAGAGCGCCTAATCCTTAAACAGGACAACAAAAGCAGGCCAAACGAGCAGATTTACTCGTTGAGGCTTGTTTTTTTGCTCCTATAAGAGCTGAGTAGCCCACATTAGGAACCGGCTGATGGCATTTATTTATTTTCGAAAAGGCATTGAAATCTTTGTAACCCTTAGTTATAATACAAGACATAACAATTAAAAGCGCTTACATGAGAGGGGGTGAAGCAAATGAAGATTGCGGGAATGAATATTACGTACAGGCATTTTCCTTTCGAGCACTTCCTAGATCAAGTGGCCGAGCTCGGGATCGAGCACATCGAGCTGTGGGCGGGCGAGCCTCATTTATACGTCTACCGGAATGTTCTTGGCAACTTGAGACACATAAGGCAGCAGTTGAAATCCCGAGACATGAAGGTCGTCTGTTATACGCCGGAACAGTGTGTCTATCCCTTCAATATTGCCGCCTCCGACTCCCAGCTGCGGCAGAAGAGTATCGATTACTTCATAGATAATCTGTACGCGGCTCTAGAGCTGGAGACCAACATGATGCTTGTGACTTCAGGAATAGGAGACTTCGCTGTATCGCAATTGGAATCATGGAAATATGCAGGCGACTCCATCTATCAGATATCTAGGGTGGCTGAGAAGGAAGGGGTGACTTTAGCGTTGGAGCCTCTGACCCGATTCGAATCGAATCTAATTATCGATGCTAAGGGTATCAAGAGGATGCTGGAGGAGATCCGTTCCCCGTCATTAAAAGGGATGATTGACACCGTAGCGATGCAGCTCGCTAGCGAGACACCCGAAGATTATTTCTCCCTACTCCCGGAGATGGTTCATTTCCACCTGATCGATGGTGACGGCTCGTCTGATGCGCATCTAGCTCTAGATGATGGGGTGCTGAATTGGCGGGAATATCTAACCAGTCTTCAGAGCCATAATTATGAGGGAGCTTGCACACTAGAGATTATGGGGTTCAATTATTATCAGAACCCGCAGGAAGCACTTAGGGAATCGGTCAGGAAAATAAGGGGAATGGAAGTCTTATCACCTTGATTTGGAGGAACTCGTTATGAGTAATGGCTCTCTTACACGAAAACTGGGCTTTTGGTCGGCTCTAGCCATCGCTGTTGGAACTACGATAGGTTCCGGAATCTTCGTCTCTTCCGGCGATGTCGCAAAAGCTGCGGGTATGCCCTCGATCTCAATTCTAGCCTGGATTATTGGTGGGGTTATTGCGATTCCGCAGGTCATGGTGCTGGCCGAATTGGCGACTGCCTACCCGCAAAATGGAAGCGGTTACGTATACTTGAATAAAGCTGGATGGAGGCCCTTGGCCTTTCTATATGGATGGGCAACCTTCTGGGCACTCGATCCTCCGTCCATTTCAATTATGGCTCTGGCCATTGTTGCATACCTGGCAAGCTTCTTCCCTTTCTTCGCTGGAATTGCCGGTAAACTGCTAGGAGTAGCGATCATTCTGATCATCACGTCCATCCATTACCGAAGTGTCAAGGCAGGCGGTAGTTTTCAAGTCATTATTACGGCTGTCAAAATCATCCCTTTCCTGATTGTCATTGTGCTGGGCCTCATGTACATGAACTTTGACAACTTTGCTTACACGCCCGCCGCAGGAGCGACAAGTTCAAGCTTAATTGGTGGCGTATCTGCCACAACGTGGGCTTACACGGGAATGGCTGCCATTTGTTTTATGGCTGGGGAATTCAAAAATCCAGGGAAAGTTCTCCCTCGGGCATTAATTAGTTCAGTACTGATTGTATTGGGTCTATATACGCTGCTTGCGGTATGTGTCACTGGCCTAATGCCGTTCGATAAACTGATGGGTTCCAGCTCCGCTGTGTCCGATGCCGTCAAGTATATTCCCGGATTATCCGGCATGGCCTCATCCTTTGTGGCCGTTACTGCGATTATAGTTATTCTGGGTTCCTTGAGCTCTTGCATTATGTTTCAGCCTCGCCTGGAGTATGCTATGGCGAAAGATGGGCTGTTCTTTCAGCGTTTTGCGAAAGTTCATCCCAAATTCGAAACACCAAGCTTCTCGATTATTGCTCAGGTTACGTTGGCCTGTATTCTTGTGTTCTTCAGCAATTTAACCGCACTGCTTGGTTATTTCACGCTGATTCAGCTGGTCATTAACATTTTGGACTTTGCCGCGGTCTATAAATGCCGTAAGAGAGAGGATTATAACCCGATTTACCGCATGCCAATGTGGAGAGTAACGACTATTCTGGCTATCCTTGGGGCAGGCTGGCTGGCTTGGGGAACCTTTACGTGGGCTCCAGTGCAGGGCATGATTGCTGCGGCGATAGTCATCGCAACGGGTCTGCCTGTGTATTACTATTGGGAGAAGAAGTATGGATCTAAAAGCAGTCATGACAGCAGTAATATAGTGACTTAGCCCGGATGGAATAAAGGGAGCCGGCTCTGACTCGCTGATTTCCTTCAGATTTTACAAAAAAGTTGTTTAAATTGTATTGTCTAGTTATACTACTGTATATAACAAATAAAATTGGATGATATTGGAGAGGAACCGCTCCAGTATAGGGAGGGAACGTAAATGTTGAATTTTGACGAACAGTTATTCCTTAAGCTTGTGGAACAAGAGGGCTTGGCCTTTAGAGGGCAAATTGAAGAGATTGTGGACGGGATTGCCAAGAAAGGGTACAGCAATATTTTTCTGATTGGTGCGGGTGGCACAATTGCGATGATGTATCCTTATGAGTATATTCTGAAATCAAGCTCGACCATCGATGTACATGCGGAGATTGCTGCTGAGTTTATGGTGATGAACAACAGACATTTCAGTAAGGATTCCGTATGTATTTTCACATCTGTGTCGGGAACCACGCAGGAGACCGTTGCGGCAGCCGAGTTCTGTAAAGAACGGGGAGCGACTACGATTGCACTTGTGGCAGAAAGAGATACTCCACTAACCAAAATTGTAGATCACTGCATCACAACCGGCTCGGAGAAACATTCCTTCGATACATTCTTCATGCTCCTGTACATGGTTGTGTTCCGGTTCATGTATAACAACAATGAGTTCCCTCAGTACGAGCAGTTCACGAAGGAAGTTGCCTTATTGCCGCGTGCGATTCTGGACGCAGTCAAGACCTTTGACCCTAAAGCGGAAGCTTTTGCAAAAGAACACAAAGATACTGACTATCATATGATGGTTGGCTCCGGCAATCTGTGGGGGAATACGTACTCCTACGCAATGTGTATCCTGGAAGAAATGCAGTGGATTCATGCGAAGTCGATTCATGCGGCGGAATTTTTCCATGGCACGCTTGAGCTTGTGGTTGAGGATACTAGTGTTATTCTGTTGAAAGGCGAAGATGAGACCAGACCTCTGATGGATCGGGTGGAAAGATTCGCCGAGAAGATTACGAAGAAGCTGACCCTTATTGATACCAAAGACTTTGCCATGGAAGGCATCAGCGAGGAGTTCAGAAAGCATTTTGCCGTAAGTATCAACTGGTCTGTACTAAGCCGTATTAGCGTCTACCTGGAGCGTGAGAGAAATCATCCGTTAACACTTAGAAGATACTATCGCCAAATGGAATATTAAGATACGCAGTCTTTAGTTGATTGTTATTGATGCATTTGATTTGAGCACTACTTTGTAGTGCTCATTCTTTAATAGCAGGGAAGGCGGGAGCAAGATGAGAATTATTACAGTCGGGGATAACTGCATGGATGTCTATCAAGCAAGCGGCAAAGCTTATCCTGGAGGCAATCCGGTGAATGTGGCCGTCTATTTAACTGAAATGGGTGCAAAGACGGCCTATCTGGGCTGGGTGGGCACCGACATTTATGGGGAGATCATGATCCAGGCTATTCAGGACAAGGGCGTGGACACTTCCCGGATTTCAAAAAAGGACGGAAAAACAGCGGTAACCCACGTGGAGATGGTGGAGAATGACCGGAGGTTCGGCGATTACGACGAGGGAGTTATGGCACAGTTTTTCCTTACAGCAGAAGAGCTTGACTTTGCCGGGAATTATCAGCTTGTCCACTCAGGGATATGGGGCCATGCCGATACGTACTTTCCTCTCTTTAAGGAAAAGGGCCTGATCACTTCCTTTGATTTCTCGGATCAGTTACAGGATGATCGAGTACAGACTTTAACGCCCTATGTAGACTATCCATTCTTTTCGTACACTCAGGATGATGACTATATCCGCCAGCTCTTGGTGGAGGTCAAGCAAAGAGGAGCGCAGATTGCCGTGGCTACCTTGGGCGAGAACGGTTCGCTTGCTTACGATGGGGAACAATTCTTTCCGCACGGCGTGGGTAAGGTGAACGTTGTGGATACGATGGGAGCTGGGGATTCCTTCATTGCCGGGTTCATTTACGGCCAATTGAAAGGGTTTTCAACCGAGAACTGCCTGGAGCTTGGGGCAATCACAGCTGGGAAGACGATAGGTTATTTCGGTGCATGGTGACTGGAGATGATCATCAATGTATAATACTTATTATAATCATTGATGGATAAGGATGAATTTACCATGAATTTGAATCCTTCAACCCCCCAGCCGCTGTACATGCAGATCAGGCAAATGTTGAAGAACGATATCCAGGACGGACGATACAAACCGGATGAACAGATTCCAACGGAAGCAGAGCTATGTGATACTTATAGTGTAAGCCGAATCACCATACGGAAAGCGATTGAGGAGCTCGTGCGGGAAGGAACCCTGACGCGAATTCCTCGTAGAGGTACCTTTGTGGCCTCCAACAAATTTCATAATGAACTGTTATCAGTAAGCGGTTTCTCAGAGTTCAGCCATCAGCTGGGCATGATTCCAAACTCACGGATATTAAGAAGCGAAGTAATCCCGGCGTCTGAAGAGGTGGCTGGACATCTTCTTATTGAAGAAGGCAGCCCTGTGTTGGAACTTGAACGGTTGATGTATGTAGATGATCGCCCGCTTTTCTATGATATAGCCCATTATTCACTCACCCGATTTCCGGATTTGGAAAAGAAGATTGCAATGAAAGAATCGACTTACAAGATTCTGGCGGAGGATTATAGCACCGAGATCGTGAGCAATGACAAGATCATTGATGTGATCGGTGCGACCAAAGATTATGCGAAATTGCTTGAATGTGATATCGGTGCGAACTTGTTCCGGATATTAAAAATTGCTTTTGACGCAAACGATGAGCCTGTTCATCTCTCCACATTTATGTGTGAGACTAATCGGGTCAATCTGACGGTCCACCGGGCAAAATAGGTCATGTCCATCGGCATGGCCTATTTCTTTTTAGTACACCCAGCATGGGCGTCATCTCTAGGGTGGAAGTCCCGAGCGGGAAGATGGCAGTTATTACGAATCTAGCCTGCTTCTAAGACCAAAGATATGGTGCAGACTCATTTATCGAGGGAAAATGTGAATGCAGAGTGGATTGTCATTGAACTTGAGCAAAAATTAGGCAGAAAGCTGCGTGACGACCGAGGCGAATGGTATTTATAGTAATAAAATGAGCAGTATTAACAAGAAGCGTTGAAAGTGGGATTCTATGAAGCGACTAACGATTGGCCTGTTCGCCCATGTGGATGCAGGTAAGACAACTTTTGCGGAACAGCTGCTGTACCATACGAACAGTATCCGATCGCGGGGGCGGGTGGATCATCAGGATGCGTTTCTGGACAGCCACGACATCGAGCGGGCAAGGGGCATTACGGTGTTCGCAGATCAGGCGGTAATAGAATATAAAGGAGATAGCTATTACATAATAGACACGCCCGGACACGTCGATTTCTCCCCGGAGATGGAGCGGGCGATTCAGGTCATTGATTATGCCGTCCTGATTGTAAGCGCAGTTGAAGGTGTCCAGGGCCATACGGAGACGGTCTGGCAGCTGCTGCGCAAGCATCGGATTCCGACGTTCTTCTTTATTAACAAGACGGATCGGATCGGCGCGGATGCAGGCAGAACCGAGGAGGATATCCGTCAGCAGTTGACGGGGGATGTATGCTGCATTACACAGAGCTTCGCTGACGGCATAGTCGGCGAGCCGCTGCGGGAGTGCATGGCGGAGCGGGACGAAGCCTTGCTGGAAGCGTTCCTGGAGGGGAGAGAGGATACCGGCTTCTGGCTGGAGGCCCTGCAGAGGATGATAGCGGCGAGTCTCCTCTTCCCCTGTGCTTACGGCTCTGCACTTCAGGATACAGGCGTCGTTGAGTTTCTGGATCAGCTGCATCTGCTGACAACAACCACTTATGACGAGAATGCTTCGTTCCAGGGGCGGACTTATAAAATTCGGCACGATGCAGGCGGAGCGAGACTCACGTTCATTAAGGCGCTGGGTGGTCGGCTGAAGGTGAGGGAACAGCTTAGTTACGAGAGCGGCGGGGTTCAATATGACGAAAAAATTACGCGCATCTTCTTGTTTAACGGCCTTAAATCGCAGCCGGTGGAACAAGTGGAAGCTGGCGATTTGTTTGCGGTTGCCGGCTTGTCCGCCGCCGAGGCCGGACAAGGCCTGGGGTCGATATCGGACAAGTTAGCTTACGATTCGGAGCCGACGTTACAATCGAAGGTAGTATTCGACAATTCGATACATGTACAAAAGGTGCTCGGTGCTTTTCGCACGCTGGAGGCGGAGGAGCCGTCTCTGAACGTCGTTTGGGATGAGAAATTGCAGGAGATTTCTATCCGCGTCATGGGATTGATTCAGCTGGAAGTGCTGGAGCAGCTTGTTAGAGAGCGCTTTGGCTTTGCTATCTCTTTTGGACAACCGGAAATCTTGTATAAGGAAACGATTCAATCGGCTGTGAAAGGGTACGGCCACTTCGAACCGCTCAGGCATTATGCGGAAGTGCATTTGCTGATTGAACCGGGAGCAAGGGGCAACGGTATCATGTTCGATAGCAGATGTCATGCCGATGATCTGAATATCAGCTATCAGAATCTGATTCGGAATCATCTCTACGAACGGGAGCATCACGGACTGCTGACCGGCATGCCGGTCACCGACGTGAACATTACGCTACTGAGGGGCCGCGCGCATAAAGAACATACCCATGGCGGCGATTTTCGTGAGGCTGCCTTTCGAGCACTACGGCAGGGTCTGGAGAAGGCGGACAACGTGCTGCTGGAGCCCTATTACGATTTCAAAATCAAGGTCGCTATCGATGAAATGGGCAGGGTACTGTCCGATATTCAGCGTGCATCGGGTATTTTTAATCCGCCGCAGACAACCGGAACGCAAGCGGTGGTCACGGGCAGGGTGCCCGTGTCGACTTTCATGAACTACAGTGCTGAATTTTCATCCTTTACGCATGGACGAGGCAGTATCCGCTGCGTGTTCAGCGGCTACGACCGCTGCCATAATACGGAGGAGGTCATAGAACGAATGGGCTACCGCAAAGGGGCGGACCCACTGTATACATCCTCCTCCATCTTTTGCGCCAAGGGGGCGGGTTACTCGGTGTCATGGGATGAGGCGGAAGCCAAGATGCACCTTGAATTAGAACCCTAATCGCACATATTTCCAGGATTCAGGTGAATAGTAGGTAGATTTAGGATGAACAATCTTTATAATGGAAATAAGATGTATATTTTATAGGGCTAAGGGGCGATTGTCGTGAAACTGACGCAAGGAATAGAGGCGCTGGCGGCAGAAATTACCGATGTGGCTAGGGCATCCTTTCGCACTCTTTTTGAAAATGGCGAACGTTACTATTACTGCACGCTATTTACTACTGGAGAGGGACATGCGCCAAGCATCTCCGCCTGGTCATGGGAGGCCTTGGAGAGGGAAGCGGCCAGGCAAGGAGACGAAAGCGACACGCCGGGATCAACGATTGCGGAACTCATCAAATGGTCCTATGCCGATTCACCCTATTGTTGTTTCAGAGATGAGAACTTCGATGATGTTAAACAATTGTTTATGAAGCGTCCTTCTATTGCGGAGCTTGAAGCTGACGAATGGAATCGTGAATTTGATTCGAGGCTGAAGGCCATGGAGCTGGCGATGAAAATGCTCGATAATGAAGGCGTGTTTGCCTTGAATCAACCGCGAGAGGCTGTATGCGTCCTTGTCGAGGTCATGCCGCCGGATGAGATCAACACCGAAATCGCCCTGCGTTTGAATCAGGCGGAGTCTCCGGCAATGCAAGCATGGCTGGCGGAAGCGGCGGAGTGAGGGCATTCGTGTTTCTTGAGGGAGATGTTGTAAAATGCCTACGGAAAATCAAATGAATATTTTAGTTGAGAGAACAGATTGTATTCTTTATTATGCGGGATCGCCTCTATCGAACGAACATAGTGCAGGCTGGATCGGCGGGAATGCACCCGAATTTTTTGATGATCAAGAAGACCTCATCCAAGAAGGTAACCCAAAATATGTTTTTTACTTGAGCCTCGTCCATCCCTTTAAACCAGAGAGCATGATTTCGATCTTCATCCCTGAAGACTATGAGGAGTATTTGGAAAATAACATTTATCCTAATTGCCCGATCAAGGTGATTGAGCATCCCATTTCGACTGAAAGCGTCAAAGATATGTTTACTAACCCGGGTCTTATAAAGCATGTAATTTCAAACGGGGAACTAAGCCATGACGAAAAGTCGATGGATCAGCCTTATTTGATCAAAGTAGGCGGAAACCCGAGACTTATTCAAAATGAAGACTATTATTTTGCGAAGCTGAAGGAGGAGTCATTCTCTTTTTTATTTCAGGTAGATGAAGATGGCTACCCCGAAACGTTGCTTCAGGAGGATTACAATTATCCTTTTGGTTTTGGATCACTATATATTTTTGCCAAAATGGGGACGACTGAGATACAACATCCAGTAGCGGGTTTTTGGCAATTCTCTTGATATAGCGTGGGGACCCTCGGGAGGACTTGAACGGCGGTGAGCCCGCCAAACGATTTTTGGCGTGCGTATGTCCTATTCGCACAAGCAGGCAGCCCGCCCCTGGCGTAAACTGAATTATAATCAGTGAGCGAGGTGAACTTCCATGGCACAATTGAAGGAGATGCGTGCACGGGCTAAGAAATTTCAAGGCCGTCCGGTCTGTGTCACCCTGCACAGCGGAGAGACCTACGTCGGCTACATCACCGACGTTAATCGCGGCGGGTTGATACTTGCCAGTGCTGGGGCTCCTCCACGCGCTTCTTCCGGGAGGCAAAATTCCCAATCTCTCAAACGCAGAGCCAGTTCGCATGCCCCGGGCGTCCGTCTCGGCAACCGGAAAAGCGGCGCACGTAAACCGTCTGGCCGTTCGCGCTCCCGCAAGCCGGACGCCAAGGTGTCGGCATTCCTGCCGATGATGGGCTCGCTGTTAGGCGGCCTTGGCGGTTCCACTGCAGGCGCAGGAGGGCTTGGCGGTATGCTCGGCGGCGGCTTGCGGGTGTTCGGCATGATCCAGAAATTTCTCCCGGTCGTGAAGATGGGCTACGGCATGATCAAGTCCATTCGCCCGTTTCTCGGCGCCGTTAAAGGCTTGATGCCCCCGGCCAGTCCGGCCACGCCGGATAACGAATAATCGTATATCTGTGAACTTTAAGCTCCCTTTGAGTGGCCAAAGGGGGCTAGTCCACAAACCATTATCACTACCACTGTCTAATCCAAATCGGTTTTAACTCGGAATAGCCCATTTCCTTTAGTAAATCCCAAGCATGATCCAGAACGTGAGGCTTCCCCTGGACCCAAAGTTCTTGTCGTTTTGCCATCAAGTAAGAGATGATTTCAGCAATATGTTTGGGTTTACCTAGATGGATGACAGTTTCTATTTCATTATTTTGGGCTGAAATGTCATAAAAGGACCAAAAAGTATGAGGCTCTTCTTCAGGAGGATTCGCCTGAAAGATGAGCGTGATTTTGATGTTTTTATTCTCTTTCGGAGATAGGTTTAGGATGAAGCGAGACCCGCCTGAGTACCAATAAACGAAGGCATAACCGTCGACCGTAATATTTCTTAATTGGCTTTTCATTACTTTCTCCCTCACTATATGTTGTTTAAAATGAGCTGCGTTTGATGAGTCTCTAGATACATAACACTTTAAAGAGGTACGTCCCATAGAAAAAATAATAAAATTGCTGGATAAGCAAACAAAGGAAACCTGGCTATGGTCAACAGGAGGGTTCAAATATGTGGTTTGGCAAGAAAGAAACGCAACTGGATCGAATAAAAAACAAACTGAGCCAAGCTATGCGCAAAGACGCGGATTTCTCAGTGTTTGGATCATCCTCACATCAATACAGGGTTAAAGAGAAGCTTACAGCAAAAGAGCTGGCGGACTGGCAAGCCCACAATCAGGTCACACTTCCTGAGCCTTATGCGCTGTTTTTAACGAACATCGGCAATGGAGGCGCCGGACCCTATTATGGAATATATTCAATTGAAAAGGCAACTTCCTACACCGAGCGCCAAGCGCTCCTTGCAAAATCCGTTCTGTACCCCCGGATGACCAAAGAGGAATGGAACCGTCTAATTGAGCCCCTGACCAAGGACGAGGACATTCCCGATGAGGAATACGACGACACCTGTAATAAGGTGTTGGGCGGCATGTTGTGCATAGGCACCCAAGGCTGCGAATACGACATGTATCTCGTACTTGAGGGGAAATATAGGGGGAGAATTGTGTACACCTCCGATTTTCATCCTGATCATCCTTTTTTCTTTGTCTATGAAGACAGCTTTCTGGACTGGTACGAGCGCTGGCTGGATGAAATTATTCTGGATTATGATATCGGGTGGTTTGGCAGTCGAATGCCGGGTGATGAGAGTGCGCTGATCCAGATTTATCAGAGCGCTCCAAACGAAGAAATCCAAGCCAAAGCGCTTGATGGAATGTTCAAGTTTAAGAAAGTCTCTCGGCTAACCCTTGCTTTTTTGAAAAAAATTGCGGAGCAAAGCCCCAAAAATCGGACCACAGCCATTTGGCTCATCTGCAAAGCTTCTTTTGACACGGGTAGAAAGTATACTCTGGAGCTGTTGCAATCGGATGAACATGAGGATTTTCTGCAAGCTTTACAGATTCTGCACGCTTCCAGTAAAACTGAGGATTTAACGGAGTTTATTCCAGTGATCTTGCAAAGGCTTGACCGGATTCACGACCCGGAAACGTTGCGTTATGCAGGGTATATCTTGGAAGAGTACGGTGCGATTACGCTCCAGAACTTTGCGCCTTTCTTGTGTCACGCCGACCCGAAAATGCAAACCACTGCCATCTATGCCGCGCGCAGTTGCGAAAACAAGCTGGGAAGCTGGCAGATCATTGAACAGATGTTGATGGGGGGCGGCCTGCAGGTTCTGAATAACTTGATTTCATACTGGGGCATTATTCCACATGAGAAGCTGCTGTCTTATTATAAGGAGGTATGGCCGAAATACAAAAGCAATCCGAATTTCAGAGAAAAATTTATCGGTTGTTTGCGAGAACTGCATTTGCCCGATGATTATTTCGACAAAGACGAATCGTGAAGAAGGTGTGCATGAACCACCCCAAGGTTGTCTCCTCCATTCATACAGAGGTTTTGTTTTTCCATAAGCACTAATAAGAATGTGGACTAAATGCTAATGCTTCGATAGAATATCATTCTATATTGTTGTATTTTTTATTAAGGTGGATTGGAGAGGTAATCATGGGAAATACGGATAAGTTTGAAATGATAGCTAATATATATGACACTTCTGAGAGAATTCAAATTGCAAAGGCATCATCTGATGCCATTCGTGAATATGTGGTTGAGGCTAATAGTAAGAATGCTATTGATTTTGGGTGTGGAACAGGTCTTGTCGGAATGAGCTTGTTAAATGATTTTAATGCTATGCTTTTTCTGGATACTTCACAAAACATGATTAATCAAATAAAGCAAAAAATTACTGATCTTCACATTCAGAATGCAGATACATTATGTTTTGATTTTGAAAAGGAAGGTCTAACGGATCTTCATGCTGACTATATTTTTATGGCTCAGGTTCTGCTCCATATTCATGATGTTGAATTCGTTTTATCAAGGCTATTTGATGTTCTAAATGAGGGAGGACATTTACTAATCGTAGATTTTAATAAAAATGAAAAAGTAGTTTCAGATATAGTCCATAACGGATTTCATCAAGAAGAGCTGGCTGACATTATGACTAAAATAGGTTATAGAGATATTCAATCCAAAACTTTTTATAATGGAAGTAAAATATTCATGGGACAAGATGCATCTATGTTTGTTCTTGATTCTCAAAAATAAACTTTTAGGCAGAAATCAGCCCTCCTTATAGTCGGGGTTCCAAGGTACAACGAAATAAAAGGCCGTTCCTTATGAGACAGCCATGCTTCTTGTACGGTCCGAAATCGGATTTAAGAGGAAGCCGAAAAAATGCTAAAACGCTACTGACATCCCGTTGTCAGTAGCGTTTTTGTATATTAGGGGTATGCGAATATCGCAGTGTTTTGGAGATAGGGCGACCTTTCTCAAATCTTATCATAGAGGTGGAATTTATTTATGAGCAATATCAATTGGGAAGTTGATCCGGACCACAGCTCCGTTGAGTTTTCGGTGACGCATTTAATGATTAATAGAATCAAAGGAGTATTCGAGCATTTCCAAGCGGTCTTGAGTTTTGACCCCAATGATTTAACAACCATGGGTATTCAGGCTTCCATAGATGCAAATAGTATCACAACTCGCCAATCGCAACGAGATGAACACCTGAAGAGCGACGACTTCCTTCATGCTGCCAAGTATCCGACCATTACGTTTCAAAGCACCAGCTGCGTCCTTACTGGCGAAAGGCAATATGAACTTACGGGCAATCTAACTTTGCATGGAGTAACAAAACCCATCACTTTTCATACCGTTTTTGAAGGACTAAACAAAGACCCTCGCGGCCGGGAACGTGTAGGATTTCATTCAACAGCCAGTATCGAACGTAATGGATTTGGCTTGACATTCAACTCGCATCTGGAAAAAGGCGGGATTGTTGTCGCGAACGAAGTGAGAATCGAACTTTATATCGAGGCAATTAAAATAGATTAGCGGTCCTAAAGGCCATCCTTTTATCGGGATGGTCCTTATTCAAAAACTTGCCGCTACAAGTAGATGCCTTGGCGGCTTCATGTTGAGCCTTCCAAGCCTTCACCCGATTGATCTGGCTTGTTGCATAGCTTGGGGTGAGGAGTTTTATCAACCTGCGTTATCCGACAATACATGGCCATTCCTTCTTTGGTTAGATGAGGCAGTATAAGGCTCCATAGGATGGATAAGGTATTTTTAAACTTTGGAAGGAATTTTTGGAGAAGAATTATTTCTTGTGTGCCATACATATTCATCGATAGTAAAGAAATAGACAAATCTTCATATTGCCCGGCATATAATTCTTCTTTCATAATTCCTTTATTAACAAACCCCTTAAATATGTTGGTAAAAAGCGTATAGAAATCATTAACAACCTTAATTTGCATTTTAGCTATCTCCGGATACAACTTAGGCAATTCTGTAAAACTGGAGAAATAAAAGAAATATTTTTTATGGAATGCATTAAGAGTTAAAAACTGCTGATTCAGCCCTTCGATAGAAACCTCAGCTGAGAAATTTAAGTTTTGGTATTCTTCATACTGCATTGCCATAACACCGATCATAAGATCATGTTTTTTTTTGAAATAGTATGTCAAATTACCAGGACTTATATTTAACGCATCGGAAATATCCCTCAATGTTACATATGCATATCCTTTTTTATTAAATAATTCAATTGAAGTCTCAAGGATCTTATCCCTTAAATTAATATCCATTTCTATCTCCTTTAGAGCGTTTGTGCTATGCACTTAAAATCAAAAGCATTATATCATAAATTGTTCCTTCAAGCCGAAATAAGTAGTTTGATTAAGAATATCGAAGAATTCGAGAGATAATTTACGAAGATCCTCATCCAAGAATGCCATTCTCAATAAAGACCAGAGTTGAATTACTGCATTTGCAGGAATATACTGGTTTTAGTACAGGTGTACTAAAATTGCTCTGGATAATTATTGGGGGAGTGAATCCACTTGCAAGAAATCAGAAAGAGATCTAGGAGATATACTGTTTGATGTTAATGGAATTAAACAGTTCTATGACGAGGTTTTCAGCAAGGATAAGAGCCTAGTAGTATATCCAGGGAAAGTTCACAATGCGATTGAACAGGATACAGAAGCACGCTGCTTATTGATTGACTGGTTTGAAGAAAAACTATCAAATGGAGGCAAGCTATGAATCCACTACCTATCGACATTAACGAAAGAAGTAATCACTTTTATGAACTTACTTGGAAAGAAGTACAGATTCCTATGAGAGACGGGAATTACCTCGCCGCAAATCTTTATCAGCCTAATGTGGATGGGAGTTTTCCAGTAATCATGACGATGTGTCCGTATGGAAAGGATCTGCATTTCTCGCAATTTGCTCCTGCTAATCCAACGATCGCAATAGAATATACACACTCGCAGGATAAAGGACCCTTAATTAGTTGGGAAACACCAAATCCTGAATTTTGGGTGCCACAAGGCTATACTGTCTTGCGAGTAGATGAACGTGGTATCGGTAATTCTCCAGGAAAGCTGGATATATTATCAAATGCTTTGAAGAAGGATTATTATGATGCAATCGAATGGGCTGGAACGCAACCCTGGAGCAATGGAAAGATAGGACTGCTGGGCATCTCCTATTTGGCTATGAGTCAATGGGCCGTGGCATCCGAACAACCTCCTCATTTAGCTTGTATCATACCTTGGGAAGGTACAGTAGATTATTATGCAGAATTCTGTTGTCCGGGCGGGATCCAGGCGAACGGTTTTCTTTCATTCTGGTGGAAGAACGGAGTTTTGGCGCATCAATACAATCCCGATGGAAAATTCTCGGAAGAACAATTGCAAGCCAATCGCATTGATTTCCTGGAGATGGTAAAAAACAATCCATTACGTGATCAATCGTGGACGAATCGATTTTCTGATTTGAGTAAAGTAGAGGTGCCTTTATTATCCGCAAGCAACTGGTTTAGCGCCGGAATGCATACCCGTGGAAATTTCCTGGGTTTTCAGAATGCGGTATCAGAGCACAAGTGGCTTGAGGTACATATCGGGAGCCATGTTGGCGCATTTTACACCGCTCAGGGTCGGGAACTGCAGAAAAAATTTCTGGATTATTGGCTTAAAGGAATCGATACTGGCATAATGAGGGAACCGAAAGTGAAGCTTGCCATTCCTCGCGGAGGCAATAACTACACATGGCGCTACGAGAACGAGTATCCGCTTAAGCGCACCCAATGGACCCGCTTTTACCTTGATGCAAGCTCTAATCTGCTTTCGCAAGAGCCTCCGCAAGCCAAGGCCCAGCTTTGCTATGAAGGCGATAAGGAGTGCGAGTCAAAGCACTGGGCGAAGCCTTTTATGGTGAAAGAATTCTCGAGAGAGGAAAACAATTCAAAGCGTGTTCTGTTTGAAATCGATCCATTTGATAACGAAACAGAAATTCTCGGGCCTATCAAACTCCGTTTGTGGGCATCGTCAACTACAGATGATATGGACATTTTCGTATCTTTGCGAAATATTGACTCATTAGGCAATGAGGTCGTTAACTCAGGAGCACTAACAGAGAAATTCCCAATTAGCCAGGGCTGGCTGCGCGCTTCCTTACGTAAAACTGATGATGAATTATCCACGGAGTATAAGCCTTATTACACCTTCGATGAGGTTCAAAAGTTGGTTCCAGGAGAAGTCTATTGCTTGGATATTGAGATATGGGATAGCGCAATTGTTGTAGCTAAAGGAAACCGATTGCTCCTGGAAATTGGAAGCCAGAATCAAAGTGGCTGCGCACTGCTGACTCAGACGGGGGATGACAGGGTTTGGGATGCAGACATTACTCTATATACAGGGGATGAATTTGATTCTTATTTGTTGCTGCCGATCATACCCTAACTGAGTTCAAGTTGACAGGCTTCCCAACGCCCATGATTTTCAAATACTAAAAGCCAGCCGACTCCGGAACAGCTTCCGATAGTTGGCTGGCTAATTTTATTTGAACAAATGCGCTTCCATGGTTTCGGGCAAAGTTGTGTCTTTGCTGAAAAAAATACTGTATTGCTGCTAAAATCAATATTGGTAATAGATTGCCGACGCATACGGTCAATATGACCTCTCTGTACGTGGTCGTACAAGGCTCAAAGACAGCAACGTTGGCCGGGGTGTGCCTAGTAATGAATTAATTATGTTCAGGTGGCTTTTTTATAAACCAACCCAGCGCCAGAATAAGTATTGCCAGAATAAATTCAATCCAAAAAACCGTTTGTAGACCGGAAACCATGCTTTGTGTCTTCTCATGCATCGCAGTGGGATTGAGCGAATGGTGAAGATAACGATTGGCTCCAGACGACATGATGCCGACGAACAATGCGATGCCAATTCCCCCTGCAATCTGTTGGAGCGTATTATATATGGCTGTGCCATGAGGAACCAGGTGACGTGGAAGTTGATTCAATCCTGTCGTCTGAGCCGGCATGACGACGAATGACATACCTAAGAATAAGAGGATATGATTGAACAGAACGGAGCCTTGTGTTGTATCACTGTCGATGCCGGTAAACAGCCACAACGATATGGCGATCAGGAATAGCCCGGGCACAATGACGAGTCTCGGCCCGAATTTATCGAGTAACTTCCCCGATACCGGCATCAGCATTCCGTTCAAAATGCTACCCGGCATTAGAAGTAAGCCTGTCGCGAATGCTGTCAACTTCATCACATCCTGCATATAGAACGGCAGCAATGTTGTTGTGGCGAATAGAACCATCATCAGAATTACAATCAATACCGCAACCAGAGAAAAAGTGGAATGCCGGAATACGGAAAGATTGATCAACGGCTCTTTGATCTTAAGCTGGCGCCATACAAGCAAGAGCAGGAAAAGGCTACCTATTGCAATCGATCCGTAACCTTCTGGCTCAAGAGAGACACTTGTTTGGCTGAAGCCATAGGTGACGCAGCCGAAACCGACGGTTGACATCACAATGGATACAAGATCGACCCTTGGCTTGGTCAGTTCTGTCACGTTCTTTAAGTACACGAATGCATAAATCATCGAAAACAGTGCGACAGGAATCACCATGTAGAACAGCCATCGCCATTGAAAGGTATCGATAATTAAGCCAGACAAAGCCGGCCCGATGACAGGGGCGACCATGATGACCAGCCCCATGAGACCCATGGCGGCACCCCGACGTTCTGGAGGATAGAGAGCGAGAATCGTATTCATCATCAACGGGATCAATAATCCTGTCCCGCAAGCCTGAACAACCCTGCCCATCAGCAAGATTCCGAATCCCGGGGATACTGCACACAAGCAGGTACCGGCCAAAAATAACGCCATCGCAGACATAAACATCTGGCGAGTCGTGAACCATTGCTGTAGTAATGCGGTCACCGGCACCAGTACGCCGATCACGAGCATATACCCCGTCGATAACCATTGTATGGTCGAAGCAGCAACGTTAAATTCTCTCATCAACGCAGGAAACGCATTGGTAAGTAAATTTTCGTTAAGAAACGCGACAAATGTACCGATGAGTAGAGCGGTTAATATTGCCCCTCTCTTCATTCCTCTTGCATCTTGATCCTGATTGTCCATCTTCTACCTCCCGATTGTTCATTACGTTCCGTCCATTGTTTGTATATCGCTTAACCCGCAACGCCTGAAGATCATTTTACGTGAAGTGGGATGAATTGGAAAAAGCGAAATTGCCCATCATACTCGGAAATTCATTCATATTTCGAAAGCATAAGGGGGGCTCCACCACGGTGTCGCTCATTCGCGCATTATTTCTTGACAAGATGAGGTTAGGGGATTATGATAACGTGCCGGTCAACTCTATAAGGCAAATAAAATCAAAAAGGCTGACTTTTCGTAGTGCCTTGGCACTGGAATCGTCAGCCTATCGTGCAGATTATCCTACACCATCACTTTCTAACAAAGAATAAAAATTATCACGGTCTTGGTCATCAAATTTGCCAAGTGTCCTTACCCTAACAAATTCATGTCCGCCATACATGTCTATTTCCTCACCGTACCTATTGTAGAGCGCGATCATATTGCCATCCTGATTCAACTCCAAGTACCCATAACATTTTGCTTCAGGAACTTCACCGTAAAAGAGCGTAAATTTGATTTTGATCACTCTGTGCATGCAGATCCTCCCTTCCTGTCTTTCGTATTGGCTTTGAATATATATAGTATTCTCCATAAAATGTCAATAGATAAGGTTTCTACGTATCTCTAAATGTTATTCAATTAATAATGACAAGCTCAATATATGGATAGTGTAAATTTCAAGCTTCTAAGTTTTTGGTGGGCAGTTTTTGTTTAGCCGTGCGATCCAAAATTGCCGTACACACAGTAACTACTGTTGTTTTTCCCCATTAGGTTCGCAGACCGCTTTCGCCTTGTGTCATATGACATTATGGCACTGGCGGATTTGACATCAAGAGCCGTAGGATACAATGACTACTTGTAAAGGATGTGGGCTCTTTGATGACAAGAACCGTCGTCAGCTTTATTCAAAATTGCTATTTCCTACTGCTTACTTTCGCTACCGGATTGTTTTACTTTTGCTTTTATCTGGTCGCTCTTACATTAGGCTTGAGTCTTTCGTTTACCGTCGCGGGCGTTCCTCTGATTACTCGCATTTTGCGAACTACAAACACCTTCCTGCAATTTGAACGCACACAGACCAAGATCTATACGGATATTACCACAGAGCTTTACGTTAAACCAATAAACACCGATGACTCTATCTGGCTTCAAGCAAGGAAGGAGCTGCTAAATCGGCGCAACTGGATCGCTATCGGCTGGCTGATGCTGAAGCTTCCGGTGGGGATTTTAAGCCTCATTAGTGCAGCCTTGCTTTATATAACTCCACTCGCAATGATTGCGACCCCGCTCCTCTTTCCGCTATTTAATTATTATTTTATGGGTGTACCTATAGATACTGTGATAAAATCCGTACTGGTTTCGGCCTCAGGAGTCATATTCACTATGGTGAGCTACAGGCTTGCGAACAGCTTCACGCGCATGCTAGGAGGCTACACCCGTCTTATGATCAAGAGTGTGAACCGGTAGCCGGAATGTCCCGGTCTGGATTTAAAAGTATTGTTGGATGATGATCTGCTCTATAATAGTTACGTAATGTCATACTGATAGTTCTTAGGGGTTGATGGTTTTGTTCGATATGGTAAAGCAGTGGTTCTGGTACGACTGGTTCATGCTTATGATCCGCCTGATTTGCAGTACTTCTCTCCTGCTCACTATCATAGAGCGGCAAGCTCATTTCACGCTGCCGCTTTGGGTTCTTGTGTTTTGGCAGCTTATTGCTTTTTCCGTTCCCTGGCTGTGCTTGCAGCTCAATTATAGATACTACCTGCTTACCGAGATTGTGATCCCGGGCGGGCTCTGCCTGTATTTAGTTTTGTTCTTTCCAGAAGCCTACCTCACATTCCTGGTATATGCATTTTTGATTGCCTCTAATAGCAAACAAAGAACATATCTTTGGTCAGGTCCTTTATCCATACTGCTCCTACCCGCTATAGTTAAGCTGCTTGCAGAGCAGATTGATTTTTGGATTATGACCATTCAATTCGGGACGGCTTATGCATTCGGATTTTCCTTCCATTTATTGATGGTCAATCATCGTCAAAGTGAAATTATACGCGAGCAAAATGCGGTGCTGGAGCAGTACTTGTCCCAAATCGAGCGCATCACGCTGGCCGAAGAGCGGAATCGGCTCTCCAAAGAGCTCCATGATACCGTCGGTCATGCGTACACTTCCCTCATTATGGGGTTGGAAACCTTGCGCCCTGAGCTAGAGACGGATACAGGAACGAAACGGCTCGATTCCCTATTGAACCTGGCCCGGGAAAATATGGATGAAGTGAGAGGCTATGTGCATCAAATCGAATCGCCGCATGAAGAACTCCCACTGCTTCAGTCTTTGCGGAAGCTGGCAGAGGAGTTTCAGGAGCATGCTAAGGTGTCGGTTCGTTTCCAGGCCTTCGGGGAGGAGTACCCTGTAACGAAGCAAGCGAAGATAGCGCTGTATCGCTGCTTGCAAGAATCATTGACGAATGCCGTGCGTCATGGACACTCGACGGAGATTACGGTTTCAGTGCAATTCGAGCCTCAGCAGACGAGACTGGAAATTCAAGATAACGGCCGTGGGATGGAACATGGACGGGATGGTTTCGGCTTGAACGCCATGAAAGAGCGAGCGATGAATTTGCAAGGTCATGTTGGCGTCTATACCCAACCGGGCGAAGGCACCCTCGTTACCTGCACCCTGCCACGACAAACGGAGCTTAAGGATGATGTCATCCGTCTGTTGGTCGTCGATGACCAGCCTTTTATCCGTGAAAGTCTACGGACTCTTCTCGAGGAGCAGCAAGATTTGCAAGTCGTAGGGGTGGCAGAAGATGGCGAGCAAGCCATCGAACTGTGCAGGCAGGTTCAGCCTCAGCTGGTGCTCATGGATTTGGACATGCCGAACCTGGACGGAATCTCCGCATCCCGTACCATAAAACAAACGTGGCCCCACATCCGCATCTTGATTCTCACCACGTTCGAAGATACTGGACAGGCTCTGGAAGCGCTGCGAAGCGGAGCGGACGGATACCTATTGAAGTCGATGAAGCCGGTAGAGCTTGCCGAAACAATACGTACGGTCTATCGCGGAGGCACGCTGATCGATCAGGAGATGTCGCACAAATTGTTTGCTCAGCTGGAAGCCGCCAAGAGCGGAGACGTTCCGTCGACAACCAAAGTGGCTGCGACCTATGATTTAACTTCACGGGAGCTTGAAATTTTACAGTTCGTGTCGAAAGGACTGCGATATAAAACCATTGCTTCCAAATTGTATTTATCCGATGGTACGGTTAGAAACTATGCGTCATCGGTCTATCTGAAGCTGGGGGTTCGCAACCGAGAGGAAGCAGTGCAAAAGGCCCGGGAGGCAGGGCTTTTGGAATAAACCTTACGGTTCGATGCGGATTTTCGTTGGATATGGAGGAAACTAAAAACAAGCGGCAGCATCAGCAGCCGCTTGTTTCTTATTGTACAAGGAAATCCCCAGTTTTGACGGGGGTTCAGGAAATCTTATATAAAGTACCATTATAGGAATTGGCAATTTTGGTGTAGAGGCTACAATGTGGATACCGTAGGGCGAAACAAGACAGTGATTGCCGAATACATTCGAAATTAACTAACCGAGGACAAGAACTACGAACTACTCACGATGAAAGAACTGTTTGACTCGTTTACAGGTAAGTTGATACAAAAGGGCATATAGAATCCCCTTTATGGGGGAAGCCTGAGACCAATCGCGGTCGGCAGACTTTCGGTACGCCTCCTTAGGTGCCTGCTAGTACCGTGGCCTTTTGCTTGCCCATAACATCCTCGAATGGGCGAGATGAACCAAAAAGCGCGAGTCATGGGGAAATCCCCCCTGCACTCGCGCTTTTTTTCGTTAATCCTGAAGTAAGCACTGTCCCTTACGGTAGAAAATCTACTTAATCCTTTTGAATTAGTGACTGATTGGCAACGTATAGTAATTAAATGCTTGATCCAACAAGGCACTGGCTTCTTGACGCTTCAAAAGCTGTTTGGAGCGGAAGTCTATGGAGCCGTCTAAATTGATCTTGGTATTCGGGTCCATGATACCTTGGGAAACAAGAGCTGTGATGGCTTTAACTGCCCAAGCATCCGTTTCGCCACCCAATTTAACCTTAATTCCAGGCTCAACCTGTTTCAGGTTCTGGATCATTACCGCCGCCATTTGTCTAGTGATAGGAGAATTAGGTTGATAATTACGTAGTCCGGCCATCATCTGTTTTTTATTCGGTTCAATCATGAAAGGTTGTTTATACCACCCGTGGGCGCGTAGCAGCACTTCTGAGAATTCTCTCTGAGTTATCGTTCCTTTTGGATCGAAGAGGTTGGCTGACTTTCCGCTCATGACTTTCAAAGCATTAAGGTTGTTTATATATGGAATATATTTACTATCCGCAGGTACATCAGAAAATGGTGAATCAATGTTTATTTTTTGCGCATAAGCAACGAGGTCTGGGAGTTGCATGTAATACAAATATGCAATATGGCCTGCTTGATTTTTATTAAACGTCAATTTATTACCTGATTCATCTTCAAATAATAAAGGGTGGATCATTTTTAGTGTATGTTTGCCTGATGTTCCTGTCTCCATTATTAATTTCCCGTCCGAATACGAAACCTTCGTCCTTAAGGCAGCGATACGCGTGTTTTGGTATAATCCCACGTAGTCTTGGGCCTGCTGCTCACTTAATGTCGCGTAGGTTGACTTTGGAAGTTCTGATTTTCTCGGATAATAATGATTCATAAATTCTTCATACACGTCAAGACTCATCATGGAGTCGTTATTGTAGGACATGTACATTGCTGTATTCTTCTCAGGCAGAATAACAATCAAGGAAGAATGCCCTGTAACATTTCCTCCTTTTAGAATCACATGCTGATTATTCATCTTCTCTTTGAAGTAGCCTTCGAATCCAATTGTTGTGACCGGGAACTCCTTATCAGGGAATAATTGGTATGTGTGCATTTGCTCTATGCTCTTTGGACTCACTACTTCTTTACCTTTGTACTTGCCTTTGTTCAGGTGCATAATAAGGTACTTCGCCATGTCATCTGCTGTTGAGACGATACCGCCTTCAGGTTTTTCCGTTGGTTTAAACCCGTCCAAGGGTATCAGTTCGCCTGTTGGTCCATAGTGAGCAGCCATTCTGCTTAACAATTGGGGGGTAAACCGCACATTCGTCGAATTCATGCCTAACGGTTTGAAAATATTCTTTTCCATATATTTGGAATATGACATACCCGTTACGTTTGCTACAGCATATCCCGCTAGCATGAAACCAAAATTGTCATAAGTGTACGCTTCTCCGGGAGTCCTGACAACAGTTGGCATATTTGATGCAATGAACTTCTTCATCGGAAAATATTTGTCCGCGTATTCTGGATGCATTTCCATGGAAATATCTGGTTCATCAAATCCACTTGAATATGTAAGTAGATCAAACATCGTCAGTTTTTTTCCTGTTTTATTCGGAACCTTTATTCCTCCTAAATACTCTTGGATATCGCGTTTTAAATCCATTTTCCCCTTATCGACCAACTGCATAGCTGCCAATGCAGTGAATGACTTTGTAACAGAGCCGATTTGGAAAACGGTATTTTTATCAACAGGAATTTTTTTGCCCTTGTCGGCATACCCGTAACCTTTGCTTAGCATCACTTTCCCACCTGCAACGATCACAAAATTAGAACCAACTGTATTATACTTCTTCATCTTGTCCGCAAAAACGCCATCTGCAAAAGCTTCTAGTTCCTTAGCATCTCGCGGTCCCTCCAAGCTAGCCTTCTCAGATGCAACTGGTACGTTAACGGGTGCGGCAACTGATGCGCCGTTGGGTGCCATACACGCGGTAGTTACCGTAGCAGATAATAGTAGAACCGCGAGACTGGTGTGAATCATTTTTTTCATGAATGATTTCTCCTTGAAATGTATTTTTGCCTTATAGCGTCCGGCAAAACCAAGTATGGCAAAGGACTTGTCATACCAACAAGTTACATTTCGCCACCCACCATACCAAGTCACTCCAAAGTGTCATATGACAATTAGGCACTAGGTTTAAAGGGCGATGGGTCATTCAGAAAAAACGGAAATTCACCACAGTTACATATCCTTTTTTACCTCAGTTCTTCTTAACCGTCTCTCCTTCAATTAACACAGGCTGATAATAGGTTTGGTTGCTTAGATCTTTCTTCCCTTGCAGTTTCTTAATAACCCAATCGGCGGCATCACGTCCCATTTGTTCCTGGGGGTGCGTTAATGTCGTTAGTTTGATGTTTGCATTCTTGGAAATATAGGAATTATCTTGACCAATAATGGATAAGTCTTCAGGAACCGATATCCCAAGTTGTCTGCATACATGTACAACTTCTAGTCCGACCTCGTCGTTATAGCAGACAATTGCGGTTAACTCGTCTCTTTGTTCGGTCAGGAATTTCCTCAAATTGGTGGACAGATCCTGCTTCGTTTCAGTATAGAATGAGAGCACTTGCTCGGGGTGAAACCGTAATTTGGCTTCTCCAAGCGCTTTGATATAGCCTTTCATTCGATACTTTCCTTGTAAATCGTCCATTTTGGCAATGATACCAATCTGTGTGTGTCCGTTAGCGATCAATTCTTTGGTTGCCAGATAGCTGGATTGTACGTCATCGAGGCAGAAGTAAGGAACTTCCAACTCTTCATAATAGGCATTAATCATGATGAAGGGAACGTCCTGTTCCTTGAACGTCAGATAGTAAGCGATATTGGGATTATATAGATTGCTCTTCGTAGGCTCAATGATCAAACCATCCACACCAAAGGACAGCATCATCTCCAAGGCTTTCTTTTCCTGGGCGACATCATTATTGGTACTCGCTAATAGTAATGAATAATTATCTTCATTTAATCTGGATTCAATCCCGCGAATTATCGAGGGGAAGATGTAATCAGAGATGTAGGTCGTGATGACTCCGATGGTTTTATTACTGGAGTTCCCACCAGTCTTTGAGCGGAATTGGTTACTGACATAGGTGCCAGATCCTTTTTCACTTCTTAAGAAACCTTCGTTGGATAGTTCCAAAATAGCCTTCCGAACCGTCTGGCGACTAACTTTATACTTATCCTGCAAAGCGAATTCCGTTGGAATTTGTTCTCCTACGCTGTATGCCCCTGAAAGAATATTGCTTTTTATATCCTCAAGGATGACCTGATACTTTGGTTTCACTTTATTCCTTCTTTCCAAGTTGTTCTAATACTAATTAATGCATCTATAATATTTGTATGTACATATTTTAGCATAATTATGAGTTTATTATAATCTATTGTCCTATCTGTATAAATACTTAAAGTTAAAACTAGAAAAACACTCGGTTCGTCAAAGTATTTGTAAGTATAACTATGGTTTTATATTGACAAATGTACGCACAAAAAATATACTAAGGCTGTAAACAAAAGAAAGCGCCTTCTTTCAATTATTGCGATTATAACAGTTGTTCAGAGAGAGGAGTAACGTGAGCATGGATCAAGACATTAAACAAGCGATTACTAAGGGAGAAACCTCACTTGGTATCGAATTTGGATCCACACGTATCAAGGCAGTGCTGATTGATCATCGTTTTGAAACCATCGCATCTGGAAGCTATGAGTGGGAAAACCTCCTGGTAGATGGATATTGGACGTACAACTTAGAGAGTATTATTATGGGCCTGCAAGAGGCTTATCGTGAAATGAAGCAAGAGGTTGAGCAAAAATATGGAGTCACCCTTCGTACGGTTGGTTCTATAGGATTCTCTGCAATGATGCACGGCTATATGGCTTTTGACAGCAAGGGCGAGTTGCTTGTTCCGTTCCGGACTTGGCGGAATGCGACAACCGGGGCTGCAGCAAAAGCTTTAACTGATAAATTTCAATTCAACATTCCTGAGCGATGGAGTATTGCTCACTTGTATCAAGCGATATTGAACGAAGAGCAACATGTCCCTCATATTGATTTTATGACGACGTTGGCTGGATATATCCACTGGCTGCTGACTGGCGATAAGGCAATTGGTATCGGAGACGCTTCGGGGATTTTCCCAATTGATGAGACTACACATGATTATAAAGAGTCGATGGTTAAGCAGTTTGATGAACTCATTGCAGCCAAAGGTTACGATTGGAAATTACAAGACATTATTCCTAAAGTCCATATTTCAGGCGAGCAGGCAGGTGTACTAACCGCAGCGGGAGCGAAAATCTTAGATAAATCCGGAGATTTACAACCTGGTATTCCGCTTTGTCCTCCAGAAGGTGATGCGGGAACAGGAATGGTCGCTACGAATAGTGTGAAAAAACGTACTGGCAACGTGTCTGTGGGAACCTCGGTTTTTGCCATGATTGTATTAGAGAAGGACCTTTCAGCGGTATATCCGGAAATTGATCTGGTGACCACACCGAATGGTAATCCGGTCGGCATGGTTCATGCCAACAACTGTTCAAGTGATCTCAATGCTTGGCTGGGCTTGTTCCGTGAATTCTATGAGGCCATGGGGCACAAGGCGGATCCGAATCAATTGTTCAGTGTGTTGCTGAATAAGGCTTTGGAAGCGGATCCAGATGGCGGTGGTTTACTCAGCTATGGCTATTTGTCAGGGGAGAATATCACCGGAATAGAGAAAGGCAGACCGTTGTTTGTTCGCTCTCCTGAGAGCCGTTTCAATTTGGCCAATTTCATGCGGACTCATCTGTTCACTGCATTTGCTGCTTTGAAAATCGGAATGGATATTTTGACGAAGAAAGAATACGTCGCAATTGACAGCATTCTGGCTCACGGTGGTTTATTTAAAACCCCTATCGTCGGACAAAAGATTGTTGCGGCTGCTATGAATGTCCCGGTATCCGTGATGTCAACAGCTGGAGAAGGCGGAGCGTGGGGTATGGCTATTCTGGCTTCTTACATGATGAACAAGGATCAACAAGAAAATCTGGAAGACTTCCTCGACCAAAAAGTATTTAGAGATGTTGAGGGACAAGAAATTCATCCTGACGGTTCCGATGTTAAGGGGTTCGAAACATTCTTAGAACGCTACACACAAGGCCTGGCGATTGAGCAGGCTGCTGTAGATAATCTAGTGGAAAACTGGAGGAATTGACGTGTTAGAGCAGCTGAAAGAAGAAGTGTTTCAAGCCAATCTGGATTTGCCTAAACATGGACTCGTGAAATACACCTGGGGTAACGTAAGCGCTGTTGATCGTGAGCGTGGCTTATTCGTTATCAAACCGAGTGGTGTTAGTTATGACACGATGAAACCTAGCGATATGGTGGTTGTTGATTTTGACGGCAATGTTGTTGAAGGAGAGATGAGACCTTCATCGGATACACCGACTCATGCCGTACTTTACAAGCACTACGCAGAGATCGGCGGTATTGTGCATACGCATTCGACTTGGGCGACCATTTGGGCTCAAGCAGGCTTGGATGTACCTGTAATGGGGACTACTCATGCAGACACCTTCTATGGTTCTGTTCCCTGTGCTCGTTTCCTGACACAAGAGGAGATTGATCGTGGCTACGAAGCGGAAACCGGCCGTGTCATCATCGAAACTTTTGAGCAGCGCGGGCTGGATATTTTAGCAGTGCCAGGTGTCCTGCTTAAGGGTCACGCTCCCTTCACTTGGGGGAAAGATGCGAAATCTGCAGTCATGAATAGCGTCGTATTGGAAGAAGTTTCGAAAATGAACTTATTCGCACGGGAATTGAATCATTTTGCTGAAGAATTGCCGCAGCGGATTCTAGATAAACACTATTTGCGCAAACATGGGAAAGACGCTTACTACGGACAAAAATAAGACCAATTAAACTAACAAACGAAGAAAAGAGGATGAATGTTATGTCAACAGTAGGTACAAAACAGTTCTGGTTTGTCGTAGGTTCACAACATCTGTATGGAGAAGAAGCATTAGCAGAAGTCAAAGCACACGCACAAGAAATGACCGATGCCCTAAATAAGAGCGGCGTTCTGCCTTATCCGCTTGTATTGCAAGATCTGGCGGTTAGTGCAGACAAAATCACCAGCCTTATGAAAGAAGTCAACTATCGTGATGAGGTTGCTGGTGTCATCACTTGGATGCATACCTTCTCACCTGCAAAAATGTGGATTCGCGGTACTAAATTGCTGCAAAAGCCGCTACTTCATTTGGCCACACAGTACAATGAAAGCATTCCTTGGGCTACAATTGACATGGACTTCATGAACCTCAATCAGGCAGCTCATGGTGACCGTGAATATGGGTTTATCAACGCCCGCTTGAAGAAACAGAATAAAGTGGTTGTAGGTTACTGGGAACGTGCAGAAGTGCAAAAACAAATCGCAGAGTGGATGGATGTAGCGGTTGCTTATAACGAAAGCTTCAATATCAAAGTCGCCCGCTTTGGCGACAACATGCGTAATGTTGGCGTTACGGAAGGTGATAAGGTCGAAGCCCAAATTCAGTTTGGATGGACCGTTGACTACTTCGGAATTGGCGACCTCGTTCAGTACGTCAATGCTGTGAAAGAAGAAGAGATTGATGCTTTGTTTGCGGAATACTCTGAACTTTATGAATTCGATTATGGTACTTATAGCAAGGAAGCTTGGGAAGCCAGTGTAAGAGTGCAAGCAAGCTATGAAATTGCTATTAAACGATTCCTGGATCATGGCGGCTATACTGCCTTCACTACGAACTTCGAAGACCTCTATGGTATGAAACAGCTCCCTGGTCTTGCCGTTCAACGTTTGATGGCACAAGGATACGGATTTGCTGGTGAAGGAGATTGGAAGACTGCAGCGCTCGATCGCCTGCTTAAAGTCATGAGCCATAACCAATCCACTGGCTTTATGGAAGACTACACCTATGAATTAGCGGCTGGTCAGGAATCGATCCTTCAATCCCATATGCTTGAAGTTGACCCAACGTTGGCGAGCAACAAGCCTAAAGTCATCGTTTCTCCGTTAGGTATCGGCGATCGTGAAGATCCAGCCCGTCTGGTATTTGACGGCAAGGCAGGAGACGGTGTGGTTGTTTCCATGGCTGACTTTGGCACCCATTATAAACTGCTGATCAATGAGGTTACTGCATTTGAACCGACAGTTCCTGCTCCAAATCTTCCGGTAGCCCGTGTACTGTGGAACGTGAAGCCTAACTTCCAGGATGGAGTTAAGGCATGGATTGAGAACGGTGGCGGTCACCATACTGTGGTTTCCTTGAATCTAACCACAGACCAAATTGTGACTTATGCAAAACTGGTTAACCTGGAATACGTAATTATTAAATAACTAGAAGATAGCCATCTATAAAAGCATTGGGTCAGTCCTTAGGATCCAATGCTTTTTATTGGTTTTCTAAGGATGTCGAGATAAAGGAAAGGTTCCTAAGCTATCTGGCGATATAACGAGACAATTGGATTCTCCTTAAGGTAATCATTTAATTCATAAGGATGTGATACTATGGCGAATTTACCAGCTACGAAAACGAAACTGGTTATCGTCGAAGGCATACCTGGCTCTGGCAAATCCACATTATCTAGATACATACATGACATGTTAAATACACATCAAATAGAATCGGAACTATTTTTAGAAGGAAATTTACGGCATCCCGCTGATTATGAATCGGTTGCATGTATGCCGAACGAAGAACTTGATCGGCTCCGATCAATCTATTCCGAGGTGTTTCATTACATTGATCCGTTCGTATCTTTGAATGGCAACGACTCTTTAATCGCATATGCGCTTGCGCAGCAATCAGCCGAAAATAAAATTCCTTCTAGTTTGTATGAGGAAATCCAGCGTTATGAAATCTACGATGGAGTACCCGTGGAAAAGTACTGCGAATTGATGATCCAACGTTGGAAGTCTTTTGTTAAAGATCAGCGAGAAAAAGAAAAGTTGATGATACTCGAATGCTGTTTTTTACAGAACCCAGGGTGTGCATTACTCGCCCGGCATGATGCTGGTAATGATCGATTTGTTCAGCATGTATTACAGATTGCAAAGCAAATTCAGGACTTAAATCCAATTTTGTTTTATTTGAAGCAACCGAATGTTCGTGGGACGATTGAGCGAGTGAAAACGATGAGGTCTCAAGAATGGTTAGATTTCGCGATTTGGTACCATACAGAGCAAGATTATGGAAAGAAGAAGGGGCTTCATGGGTACGAGGGATATATTCAGTTCCTTGAACATCGACGAGAGCTAGAATTACAAATTATTGAGCAACTTCCTTTTCAATCGTTTGTTATGGATAACTCCGATTATGATTGGGTGAATCAACAACAGACCGCTTCGAATATCATGATGAAGTATTTATAAACCGTGAAGCTCATTCGAGGAAACGTTAGTGCAATTAGAAAGGGCCTGTCCCGTAAAGATTGGCCCAAAAACTTGCCGTTACAGGCAGCCCTGTGACTCTCATGTTTTAAAAGTTCAGTAGAGAGAAGGTTATAAGCTATGAGTGATTATGGTCCAGATCTATTTAAAGGTACCGCTTGGTACTACTCTAGGTATCGACCTCCTTATCCTTCGTCGCTTATTCGGTTTTTAGTTAACAAGTTTTCTCTGAATGGGGAAGGTCGTTTGCTTGACTTAGGATGTGGAACGGGTCAGCTAGCTCTAAGATTTAGTGATTGGTTTGAAGAAATAGTAGGTGTAGATACTGAATCAGAAATGCTAGATGAAGCAAACCGTTTGTCCAGTGATAAAAGGTTGGACAATGTCAAATGGGTACATGGAAGGGCGGAAGAGCGTGTATGTGACTGGGGTTTCTTTCGCCTTGTTATAATTGCGAAAGCATTTCATTGGATGGATAGAGAGTCCATTCTTGACATTCTGTATAACAGTTCTGATACTAATGGCGGCGTAGCTATTATTGATAATACTGCGAAGCAGGAACCCTTACGTTGGCAACTCAAGGTCAACGAAGTAGTGAAACGTTGGCTAGGAGACGCAAGAAGAGCTGGTAATAGCACTTACACTCCCCCAAAGGAGAGGTATGAGGATATTGTAAGAAAATCTGGATTCAAAAATGTCCAAAGACATATTTTACCGAGTTATTCATATACATGGACTGTTGATTCGATCATTGGAAATCTGTACTCTACATCATTTGCTTCAAGACGCCTTTTTGGTGATAATTTAGTACGATTTGAAAATGATTTAACATCTGTTCTACTAGATATGGACTCCACGGGTGTGTTTACCGAAGAATTGTCGGTGTCTGTTATTACTGCTAATAAGTGAAGCCCCAATAATATAGCGTGTTGAGATCCATTCTTATTATTTTGCAAAGAAAATTCTCACTTTTTAGCAGAAATGATTTATAATTATCAGATAATAGACAATATAATTTTTAAAAGATTATATTTTAGTTATAATAAAGACAGAAAAGATATGTTCCTGAGTGGAGCCTTGCTTCTTGTATCACCTAAGCAGGAGGGCCTGCTCTTTTTTGCAAATATAAGAGATAAGGAAGGTTTTTATGAATAGCATTCAGAAAAATACAGACGTTATCTTAATTGGTGCCGGAGTCATGAGCGCGACTCTGGGATCATTGCTGAAAGAGTTAGCACCAGAATGGGAAATTAAAGTGTTTGAGAAACTCGCAAACGCAGGAGAAGAAAGCTCTAACGAATGGAATAATGCAGGTACAGGCCATGCTGCACTGTGCGAACTGAACTATACATCCGAAAAAGCTGACGGATCTATAGATATTCGTAAAGCTGTAGACATTAATGAGCAGTTTCAGCTTTCAAGACAGTTTTGGTCTTTTCTTGTAAACAGCCATTTGATTCGTAAACCTCAGGACTTTATCAAGCCAATACCTCATATGAGTTTGGTAACAGGAGAGAAAAATGTATCTTTTTTGAAAAAAAGGTTTAAAGCGCTTTCAACTATTTCTCTATTTCAAGGCATGGAATTTTCCGACGACCCTGAAAAGCTGAAGGAATGGATTCCGCTAATTATGGAAGGCCGTACATTGAATGAACCAATCGCGGCAACCAAAATCGACTCTGGAACAGATGTCAACTTTGGTGCTTTAACACGCATGTTGTTTGAGCATTTAAAAAGTAAAAACGTTGAGATCAATTACAAGCATAGTGTAAAGGATATTAAACGTGCGAGCGACGGCTCGTGGAAGGTCAAAGTCCATAATTTGGATAACGGTAAAATCGAATACCATACTGCCAAATTTGTTTTTATCGGTGGTGGGGGTGGAAGTCTACCTTTGCTACAAAGAACCGGTATTCCTGAGTCCAAATATATCGGGGGATTCCCGGTAAGTGGACTATTTATGGTATGTAACAATCCTAAGGTTGTCGCCCAGCATCATGCGAAAGTATATGGTAAAGCTAAAGTTGGTGCTCCTCCCATGTCTGTTCCGCATCTGGATACAAGATATATCGGTAACCAAAAAGCACTGCTATTTGGACCGTTTGCCGGCTTCTCACCGAAGTTCTTGAAAACGGGCTCAAATTTGGATTTGATCGGATCTGTAAAACCCAATAATCTCATCACGATGTTGGCGGCAGGCGCAAAAGAGATGGCATTGACCAAATACCTGATTCAGCAAGTGATGTTATCGAATGAAAAGCGTCTGGAAGAATTACGCGAGTTTATTCCGAACGCCAAAATCGAGGACTGGGGGATCGTGGTAGCGGGTCAACGTGTGCAGGTGATCAAAGATACGGAGGGCGGTAAAGGAACACTTCAATTTGGTACAGAAGTGGTTAGTGCCGCTGATGGTTCGATAGCTGCACTGCTCGGCGCCTCTCCGGGTGCTTCTACTGCTGTTCACGTTATGCTGGAAGTATTGGAAAAATGCTTCCCACAACATATGGAAGAGTGGGAACCAAAAATAAAAGAAATGATTCCTTCTTATGGGGTGTCACTAGCGGAAAACCCAGAACTTTACCAAGAAATTTATGACTCCACAACGGAGGTGCTGGGTCTGGGCGAAAAAGAACCGCTTCATCGTTAATTTTTTTCGTTTCTGCTTTCTTAACCGTAGGAACCGTACACTAAAAAGTGAGGTGAGTGGTTGAACTTATTTGTGATAACCATTCTGAATCCGCAGCAAGCCGCGACGATCTCATGATCGTCGCGGCTTGCTTAATAGGAACTTTTTGATTTTAATTATTTTGGTATATAGGAGGAAATATCATACCAGTGGAAGCTCGTCGAGCCGTTCGTAAATCAACAATCCTTTCTCCTTCGCCACCCTTACCATTTCATCGGCACCCTGAGAGGCTCCTCCAACTCGAAGCACGGCATTACAGTAATTAAGCAGGCGAATGGAAGAGGGATGAAAAATTCTGTTGAAAGCCTCATCTCCTAGAGCAGTGGAACCGGCTGTCGCGATAAGAGGCAGAGCATACCACTCTCCCAGCACTGGCATGTGCCCAGCCTCATAAACTTGAAGAGCGATTTCATTCATGTAGTTGACGTTTTTTTCGATTAATACATGATCATCATTCGTTCCAGAACGATACGGGCCTGCGATGAGGATATGTAGCGGTTTCGATCTCACCTTCAAGAGACCTTGGATCTGAGCGTATTGGAGTAGCATTATCGTCTTGGCGTCGCGAATCTCGCCGCTTTCGACCATGTCTAGCGCTTGAACAAACGAAAGTTCCACCACTTCAATGTTTTCCTGCTCCTCCTCAAGGCCCCCACCGCGACCCGTTGTCATATCTTCACTATACTCGGCTACATAGAAGTGCAGAATTTCGGTAACGGAGCCCGGTGACATGTAGGCCTCGCCAACTTTCTGCACACGGTCGATACGGTACCCTGTCTCCTCCTCTGTCTCCCGCAGAATACCTTCTTCTGGTGTTTCTTTATCGAGTAGCCCCGCACAGGCTTCGATAAGCATTCCAGTCTCATTGCCGTTCCGATAAGTAGGCATTCGGAACTGTCTCGTCAGTACAACAGTTTGTTTGTGCCGATTATAGAGCAGGATCGTCACGCCGTTGCCGCGGTCGTATACTTCACGGGATTGTGTTTCCCATTGTCCATTGTCTTTTTCAAACTCGAATGTGACCTTCTTTAAGATGTACCAGTTATCCGATAAAAGCTCCTCTTTTACAATCCGTAATTTGGGGTAGTGCTGCTGTGCCTTCATCTCATTTCCTCCCTAGAAAGATTCCGCTCTCTTTAGTCATTTCGAGGACCCCATTCTGCTGCAGAAGCCGATTGATGTGGGCTCGAAACTTGTCAATAGCCGCTCCGACAAGTCGCTCTCTTGCGTTCATCGGAGTCGAAATCATATATTCGATCAGGGGTTCCGCTTCGTCGATCAACAGACGGTCGTCGTATCGAAGTAACCGAAGATCGGAGAAGCAAGAAGACAGCAAGTCCCCTCCGTTACCCAGGTGGAACCGTTGAATAGCATCATCCAACACATGAAGGTCGGGATCGAACGAAACCCCCAAGTGTTCGACCTCTTGTAAGTGTTGAAGGCTCATCGTAGAGGTGCACACTATACCTCCTTGCTTTAGGACACGGTGCATCTCGCGGATTGCCCTAGGGATGTCCAGCACGTGATACAGCATGTTGTTAGCGATAACCATATCGAACTGCTCATCATGGAATGGGATCTGCTGCGCGTCAACAGACAAAAACTTAAACTGCGAATGGTTGTTTCCCAAGCGGCAGCGTGCTTCTTCTACCATCCCGATTGACATATCGGTAAGCGTGATGCGCCAGCTGCTTGGAATTCGTTCGGCGTTTCGTAACCAGAAGGTTCCGTCGCCGCAGCCTAACTCGAGAATATGGGCTTCCGGTTGCACCTCCAGTTGTTCAAAGATCCAACGATGCCAGCCTTGAGGATTCGTACTATACTTATCGTAAAGATGTATCCGCGTTTGCAGGCGGTTCGCCGTCCGATACTGCTCCCCCCAATTTTTCTCGCTCTGCACGGTTTGAATAACATCGGCCAAATGGTCCCAATTGGAACCATAGGTCGACATTTGCATAGCATCTCGTATTGCATGCACTACGTGCTCCGTATGGGCGATCTTCCTCTGTAGAACATCAAGTTGTGCTTGCAACGAGTGTCTGATATCCCAGCTGGATAGTGATTCTGCATCTAAAATGGCCTTTATTTTTTGAAGCGATAACCCTAGATACTTCAACATCTGAATTCGCTGTAATCTTTCCAGGTCTTTCAAGTTGTACGATCTTGTGGATCCAGTGTGATGACCTTCTGGGCTCAGCAGCCCAATTTGATCGTAATATCGCAATGTCCTAACCGTTATCCCTGTACGTTTGGCAAGCTGCCCTGTCGTCAGGTAGTTCTCTTTGTTCATCCATTCCTCACATCCAATTGATTGCTCTAGCATGTCGTCGTTCTCAGTCAGTATATCAAGTGACGCAACGTCACCTTCAAGCAAAATTTATGCATAAGAAACAAAAGGGGTGCCCCTATCTATTTATGTTACATTTGTGCGGTTGGGCGGATCACGATTTCGTTCACATCAATGTCAGCTGGTTGTTCAATTGCGAATCCAATTGCGCGGGCTACCGCGTCTGGTGTCATGGCTAGTTTATCCCGGATGACGGCGAGTTGATCTCTTATAGCCGGGTCTGTTAAACTCTCGGTGAAATTTGTCTGCACAATACCTGGCGAAATGATGGTTACGCGCAGTTTATCACCAGCCTCTTGGCGCAGCCCCTCCGAGATAGCACGTACGGCGAACTTCGTACCGGAGTAGACCGACTGGTTTGGAACGGTCTTGTGTCCTGCTGTAGAAGCAGTGTTCACGAAATGTCCGAAACCCTGTTTGCGAAAGACAGGCAACGCTGCAGCAATGCCATACAAAACGCCTTTAATGTTGACGTCAATCATGTGCTCCCAATCTTCCACGCGCAGATCATCGAGAGGGGATATAGGCATAACGCCAGCGTTGCTGACGAGAACATCCAGCTTCCCGTATCGTTCGCAAGCCAAAGTAACGAGGTTGCACAGATCCTCGCGCCGTCTAACGTCAGTGCGTGCATAGACAGCTTCGCCACCCCTATTCGTAATACGTGTCGCCAGTGTTTCAAGGCGGTCCACCCCGCGCGCGCCAAGCACGACTTTTGCTCCACGCTCGGCAAGCAACAGTGCTGTTGCTTCTCCAATTCCGCTGCTTGCACCTGTAATCACGACGACTTTGTTCTCTATTCTTCCTTCCAAACTCATAGCCCCATCCTTCTTTCTTTGATCTATTTGCCTTAGGCCCTTTGTTGGCCTTGCAAGTAAATTTTAAGTAGAATTCAATTGAGACAGGTAGACCGATCAAGTCCGATTCTTGCCGAATCCTATTCGGCGTGCATATAATTAGCACATCAATATTAGCGTTCAACGGAAAGGAAGGTGAAGCATGAATGGTTTCGTCTCCTCCCCCCTCTGATATTTCTACGAATCTACAAGAACTGATTCGTCTGATTGATCAACGCGCGTCTTCGGACGGTACGTTTGTTTCGTCTGTGCCAGGACTTTATTTCAGACGTGCAAGCCATGTGTCCGAGCTGAATCATACGGTCCATATGCCCTCCCTGTATGTGGTTGCGCAAGGCTCAAAGACAGCAATGCTGGCTGGAGAAAACTATGTGTACGATCCAACAACCTACATGGTCACATCAGTTCAACTTCCCGTAACTGGTAAAATAACTCAAGCCTCGTCGGAGCTTCCTTATCTAAGTCTTCAATTATCCATTAGTCCAGACGCCATCCTGGACATTATCAAGAAGAGTCCTCCTCCATGTAACGTTAAGACTGGACGCGGCATACTGGTGAGCCAATTTGACCCTCTGCTGCTTGATGCGCTGCTTCGGCTTGTCAGACTTTCGGATACGCCTGCGGATATTCAGTTTCTTGCGCCGCTTATCACGCACGAGATCCTTTATCGTGTATTACAAGGTGAGCAGGGAGCTTTGATCAGGCAATTTGCCGTAGTTGGCAGCTATGCACATAGCATCTCCAAAGCGATCCATCTGATTACCCGCGATTACTCTAAACCTCTTGTGATCGAAGAATTGGCGAAGGAAGTAAACATGAGCCCTTCTTCCTTACACAAGCATTTTAAAAAGGTAACGGCTATAAGTCCTCTGCAGTATCAGAAGGTCATTCGACTGCAGGCTGCACGCCGCTTACTGCTCTCGGAGGGATTGGAGGCCGCCACTGTAGGCTTTCGCGTTGGCTATGAGAGTCCTTCGCAGTTCAGCCGAGAATATGGACGCATGTTTGGACGGCCACCGATGAGTGATGTTAAACATTTGCGTAATTCTCTAAGTGTTTCAGTTGATTGAGAAGTTTATCGGGTCAATTATTTATTGGAAGGAGCTAGATTTATCATGCGGAATGATTTGCTCTAAAGATTCATGGCAACTGCGAATAGTGCTCTAGATGGGAATGTATAGAAAATCATCAGATCTTCATGGAGGTTAATATGAAAACTTTCATTTACATGGTGAGACATGGCGAATCACCAAAGACGGAAGGAAATGAAAGAACAAGAGGTTTGACTGATAAAGGTAAGTCAGATGCTTTTCAAATAACTGAGTTATTGAGAGGAGAGGGGATCGAGGTTTTCGTTTCAAGTCCATATCAACGGGCAATCCTAACCATTCAAGAATTAGCTCAATGCTCAGGACAAGAAGTTTTAATACTCGAGGATCTTAAAGAAAGAATTTTTTTGAATGAAGACAACCGAATGCCCGATGATGAATTATTCCCTTTGTTAGATATGTCATTTTCTGATCCCAACTTTGCCTTAACGGGAGGAGAGTCTAATGCAGTTTGTCAGAATCGAAGTATAACAGTCTTACAGGAATTGCTAATAATCTACCGAGGACGGAAAGTCGCATTAGGCACTCATGGAGCTGTAATGACTTTAATGATGGGGTATTATGACAAGCAGTACGATTTGAATTTTTTACTACATACATCCAAGCCAGACGTATACAGAATGGAATTCAATGATCAGGAATTAGTTGAGGTGAAAAGATTGTGGAACATGCCGTAATAGTTTGTGAGGAAAAGGTATAAGGACTATTCTCCAAAAAGAGACCACCCTTAAAAAAGGATGGTCTCTCTTCAAAGCTTTTCTTTTATAGCTATTGCAGTGAACCGTTAAGCAAATCCTCGGCTATTTTTACCAGGTCTTCCTTGGTCAGTGGACTGTCCTGGTTATCAGATATGTTGAAGTGTAACCGTCTTTTTTCATCAAGCCAGCCCAGTCGGTTTTTTCCGGCCTCCAAGGGATTGCTTGTTTTGCTTGCCCTGATGTAATAGGCCTTGGTTCCTTTAATTGTCAGTTGCTCAGCCGAATCCTGTTCATTTTGCATGATGGTTGTCTTTGTGACTTCAGAAGTGTATTTGGTGACGGTAATGTTTACATAGTCGTTTCCTCTCGCATACCGGGCAAAGGAGGTGTCTGACTTATCCCAGCTCAGCTTTTGAATAAACAGATTTTCACCCTCCGGTGCAGCTTTGGCCTGTTGCATCAGTTTATCGGTTAAAGCTCGATATTCCTTTTTATCCATCATCCTAGGATATGCAGCGCTTGGATAGACGTATCCGAATTCAAAATGATAGCCATCTGGTAGATGAGTGGGGTTGCTGAATAATGGAGCCTCAGTTCGCTTGATTTCATCTTGTAAGCTGTTGAAACTTGAAAGTTCAGCTGGCTTGTACGCAAACAGGGCCGGATCAGATAGGTTGTTTTGATTCATAGAATCGTCCTTGACGTAATAGGCGGCATACTCTCCGGGCAGCAAGCGATCCTTCACTTTTTCGTTCCACTGTGCGTAGATGGAGGTATACGTTTTCGAGGCGTCCGTTTCGGCAGGTGTTTTGGCGGTATTTAATACAACGTCGCCCTTACTGTTGCGGAATTCAAGATATTGCGAAGCGGCGTATCCGGTCACGGAAGCCCCTAACACAAAAAGCAAGATCATGATGGGAGCGGTAATGCGCGGTTGAAGACGCATTTTTATAATGAACCCCTTTTTGGGCGTCGCCTTTTGGTAGACCTGTTCCATCACTTTGTCAGAAACGTCAAAAGCTTGGATTTTTAAGGCGTTCTCTGGTTCGGTTAGCTTGTCCATGTTTTTTAAGTCTTTGTCTTTTGGATCGGTGTATTTCAGATTTTGTTCCTGATTTCTGCCTTGTAATTCACGCATTTCGGGTCCTCCTTTATGGGCTCCATTATTTTTTTAAGCTTTGTTTTTGTTCTGCCGTATTTTTTCTTGATAGCTTCCTCGCTCTTGTTCATAATTTCCCCGATTTCTCCAAACGTTTTTTCTTCAAAAATGCGCAGCACCAACAGGTTTCGTTCTTCTGCATTCAATTGGTCTAATGCCCGGCTCAGCGGTTCACTGAAAAGCTGACGTTCCAAAACCTGCGCAGCACTGTCTGAAGTCATATTAGTTGAGGTGAACAGGGTAATCTTAAATTTGCGCTGTAGATTCTTCCTGCGAATCAAGTTCAGGCAGTGATGATAAGCCATTTTATACAGCCAGGAGGAGAAGCCCATTGTCGGTTTGTACATGTTAATTTTTTCAAAAGCTTTGACCAAAATATCCTGTACGGCTTCTTCTGCCTCATGCTCACTTCCTAATAGCCGCCAGCAATACACAAATATCTGACGCTGATACTCCTTCACAATGTAGGCGTAATCCTGGATTTCGCCAGCTTGAACTCGTTTGATTCTGTATTCGATTTCCTCATTCAAAAATTTAGGCACCTCCTCTGATTAAAAAGAAAATTATATCTGTATAACAAATGAAGATGACCGAAAGGGACACCTTTTCTAAATTTTTTTAGTATTAAATCTACTCTCTAAGAGAGTACGATAAAGCAGAACAATAATCACTCACGTAGTTAGTTTTATAGAGTTAAAGGTATATTGTGGAAGTGGGGGGTGTTAAAATGAAATTAAGATATTGATAAGAAGGAGGTCTACGGAATTCTTCATAAAAAGCCTTATGAGGACGCTTTGGGGCCATCTCGTAAATAAATAGGAGAGGATACGGTTTCTAATGAATGTAAGTGCTAAGAAATATAATTTTGATAATGTGATGCTTTACCTTCATGATCAAATGAAGCTGCTGCCTAACCTAGAATCAAAATACATTGGATTAACCATGCCATTTCCTCGACAAGTTGCGCTACGGAATAGGGTGGCTGAGAGTATTGAGACATTAATAGCATACGATGAGGATGTTTGTATTGCTGTTCATTTTAATCAATCTGCTGCTGGGGCTATTGAATATGAGAAAATAATTTTTATAGGAATTGATTACTTGCATCTCAAGAGAATCGCTGATTTTATGAAAAGACAAGATATAAACCTGAATATCAAAGACACCTGCATACTTTATAGAGAATGTACTGCTGACTTGAACATAAATTTGAAAGGCAATCATTCCAGAATAACAAGTTTAAATGACTTATTTGCAGGAGTCGAAATTCATATTGGTCATTTAGAGGCTGGGATGGGATATCAATATGAAAATAAGCAAGTGAATGAAGATATTATTCATTACTGCTGTCATAAAGATGATGAGGAAGGTAAGGAGCTTGGATACCAATTATTCGTGAAATCGTTAGATTACTTTTCCAGGAAATTGTTAGCTGAAGGATTTGTATTAGGGTACCCTGCTGTAGATTCAAAAATTAAAATGATGAAGGCTTCTTGTTCAATGTGTTTTTATCGGGATTATTATTACATTAGTGGAGCACATATATCACTCAGAACCGCTATGCAGCAAGCAGATTGGCAAATATGCGAACCATTGATGCAGATCCAAATGACCTGTAACAAGCTATATTTTGAAGAGAACTCCTTTTTTAGAGGGGTAGAAAATCGATGTATACTCAAGGACGAAGATGACTATAAGTTATCATTTAAATCTAGACTTTCCTCAATTATCGATATCCTAGAAGAGATGTATGACCATAAAAAAGATGTTTCGGACTTCCATATAGAATTAAACAGCTTTGTGCCAATTGATGATGATACTCAGTTAACAGAAAAATTTAAAGTGATTTATGATATCGATAAATGGAAAGATGAATTAAACGATCAAGAGGTAAACTAGGCAATCCCACCCGTTAGCTAACGATAACCATCGGCTGTGCTGGGCGGGATTGCCTAACCCTCTTTTATGAGCGTACCTGCTACTTATTCCCTTTGCGTACCTTTAACAGCTTGCCCTTTACGGTTGTATTCTTCATAATTTCAAGTACCAATGGACCTTTGCCATTCAGAATCTCGACATCTGTCACATTATCCAGAATCGTAATGATCCCGATATCATCTGCGTTGACCCCGTCAAGCTTAGCGATAGTCCCCACGAAGTCGACTGCTCTAAGTTTTTTCTTCTTACCGCCGTTAAAATTCAGCTTCATAATCTGTTGGTTTAATTGCTCGCGCTTATCTTTTTTGAGTGCAGTTTTTACATGCAGTTTTTGCTCAAAATCTTCTCTACGGAGGTCAACAGACTCTTCTGAGGGAGCCTTTACCTGCGGAATCGCGAACCCAATATATGCTTCAATATCAGCTAATCTTCGGCCATCCTTAGGAGTGATGAGGGAAATGGCCTTCCCCGTTTTGCCAGCACGTCCCGTACGTCCTGTGCGGTGAACATAGCTTTCCTTCTCAAGGGGAATATCGTAGTTAATGACATGGGTGATATTCGTGATATCAATTCCTCGTGCGGCAACATCTGTTGCAATCAAGTAACGAAATTGACCCCTTCTGAATGCATTCATTACCTCAAATCGCTCGTCTTGCTCCATGCCACCATGAATGCGATCACATGGATATTCAAGATCAGCCAATGCCCTGAATAATGTATCTACATTCTCCTGCGTACGACAGAAAATAATGCAGCTGTCAGGATTCTCAACAATGAGCAGATCTTGCAGTAGTGCCAGCTTGTCTGACTCCTTCACCTGAATAAGAGAGTGATCAATTGTAGCGGTCGTTATACCAGTCGCTTTAATCTCAATTCTAACAGGATCTTTCATATATTTACGTGACAGTGTGGCTACGTCCTCAGGGAAGGTAGCGGAGAATAACATGGTAACCCGATCACTAGGCAGCGCTTGAATAATCGACTGAACTTGCTCGATAAAGCCCATATTCAGCATCTCATCAGCTTCATCAATCACGAGATAGGCAATCCGATCTAACGGTAGCGTCCCTCGTTCAATATGATCCAGTACACGTCCTGGCGTACCTACAGCCACATGCGTCCTTTGTTTTAACTCAGCCTTTTGGATATGAAAAGGATGTTTCCCATAAAGGGATGTTGCTTTGATCCGTTTAAAGCGTCCAATATTCGTGATGTCTTCGGTGACCTGTAACGCGAGTTCACGGGTTGGCGTCAGGATTAAAGCTTGGGGCTTATTCTCATTCCAATCTACTAGCTCACAGATTGGAATGCCGTAGGCCGCTGTTTTGCCGCTACCTGTTTGCGATTTGGCGACAAGATCCTTCTTTTCAAGCGCCACTGGAATGACTTCCGTCTGAATCTCTGTTGGCGTCTCATAGCCCAAGCTATTCAGCGCTCTTACAATTTCTTCACTTAATGCATAATCTGTAAAATGCTTCTGACTCATTTTCAACCTCTTCTGCGCTGTATTTGAATACCATTACATATATAATGTCATCGTGTATCGAACTTATACTCATATAGTATACTCTATATCCACGTTCACTCTAATACATATCAATGAATTAACTGTTTGTCTAAACGCATCCTTGGAGCATTTACCGAATGGAGGTAGAAACGAGGCTACTCTAAGCAGCAAAGGGAGGCCATGAAGGCACGGGTATCGGCATGTTTCCATATCCGCATGCGTGAAAACATGTGTTACGAACAAAGGGCACCCAATCGGGTGCCCTCTGAACTGCCGTTAGCGCGGAAAACCATATCAAAAGTATTGTTACGATGAAAAGTGAACCCAATCTCTCCCTTGGGCAGCATCCATCTTTTTAAAGAAAATTTGAGCGCGTTTATTCTCAGTAGAAGTTATCCAGGTCATATGAGCATAGCCATGATTTTGTGAGTACTTTTGACATTCTAAAAAAAGCTGTGATTCTACTTCTGTATCTCTAAATGGTTCCAATACAAATAGGTCGTTCATAACTGTGATTTTGTCTGCTTTCATCGTGCTGAAGGTAAAGAATAATGTAGCAAAGCCGATTAATTCTCCATTTTGTTCCGCTACAAATTGTATACCGTTTTGCTGCTCAAAAAGGGTTTGAATCAAATTATGAATTTTTTCGATAGGTGGCCTAGGGTTTTGATAAAAACCAACGATGTATTCATACATTAACTCGGTTAAACTATTTAAATCATCAGGCTTAGCGTTTCTTATTAAAAATGACATTATATGTACTCCCTTTTCATTATTTTTGAATTATTATACACAATAAAACATATATATTCAAAAATAAAGATCGGTGAAGGAATCTTTTGAACTCATGCAAATGTGAAAAGCCTGTAATATGAGCGCAACCAAGGCTACCGAGGAAATGTATTCAGCAGTCTTGGTTGCGCTGAGGGACATGTTCGTCGAGAATACATGGGGAAGGGTGGGGATTTTCCAAGTCTAACAACCACAATAGTGATTCCCACTCGCTAAAATTGAGTTCATTCCGAATTACTTAAGCAGTGTAAGTGTCACCTCTATCGTATTATCAATAAATGATCGTTCCGGACGAGACTTTATCATGACAGTCAGTCCAATTAACGATACGACTAGCGCCTGTGATACAGCCTTCGCATCGAGCCCGACCTCTAGCTCACCTAATTGTATACCTCTTTCAATGGTTTCTTGAAAAATGACCGCTAGGTACATTTGATGTTCCCTTGTAAGGATTTCAAATTTCTCATCATGAGGTGCAAGTTCAACCATTGTGTTGATGCAAAAGCATCCTTTTCTGGGATTTTCCGCATACTCCTCATCGACCACACCTTCAAAGAAAGTTCGAAATGCTTCTTTTACAGATAAATCGCTTTGAAGTTTGGTTCGGATCATAGAAGCACGGGACATCATGTATTTGCGCAGCGCAACCTCGAACAATTCTTTTTTGCCTCCAAAAGTGGAATATATACTGGGTCGTTGAATCTCCATTCTGGACGTTAAATCACTTAATGAGGTAGCTTCATACCCCTTCTCCCAAAATATTTGCATAGCTGCATCTAATACTTTATCTTCGTCAAATTCGCGGATTCGTCCCATAATCAATACCTCTCATTGTTCGTAATTTTATTCTTAATTCCATGACTCTGATCATAATTGTTAGGGGTCTTTATTTTCGTACTAGTTAGTATGTTATTATCTTATAATTAGCCCGTTATATTGTCAAATGCAGATTGGTTTATCGCACCAAGGAGATATCAGTATGAGGATAAATCAAAGATTTTTACTATATTTATTGACAGTACTCTTTTTAATGAGTTATATTTACTGGGAAAAATATTTTACCGATCGGTATGATATTTTACCGGTATTCAATTAGCATACAAAGAAAGCTATTAGAATAGGAGAGATGGATGATGGAGATAGGTATTACTTCGTTTGTAGAAACAAAGCCCGACGTTCAGACAGGTGAAGTGATAAGTCACGCACAGCGATTGCGCGAAGTTGTCGAGGAAATTATCCTTGCTGATCAAGTGGGGCTTGATGTGTTTGGTGTAGGTGAGCATCATCGGAAGGATTATTCGGCATCTTCACCAGCAGTTGTGCTGTCAGCGGCTGCAGCGCAGACGAAACGGATTCGGCTGACAAGTGCAGTGACAGTGCTTTCTTCAGCTGATCCCGTTCGCGTTTTTCAGGATTTTGCTACGCTGGATGGTATTTCGAATGGACGTGCGGAGATTATGGCGGGTCGAGGTTCCTTTATTGAATCTTTTCCACTGTTCGGCTATGACTTGGAAGACTATGATGAGCTGTTTGAACAACATTTGGAATTGCTCCTTAAAATACGGGAGTCCGAAAAAGTAACCTGGAAAGGCGGACATCGGCCAGCAATTAACAATTTGGGTGTGTATCCACGGCCGGTTCAGAATCCTTTACCCATATGGGTTGGCAGCGGGGGTAGGCAGGATTCTGCTATCCGGGCAGGTCTGTTAGGACTGCCCTTGATACTGGCGATCATTGGCGGGAATCCGGTAAATTTTGCACCACTTGTCCAGCTTTATAAGAAGGCAGCAGCGCACGCCGGTCATGATGAATCAAAGCTTAGGGTTGGGTCGCACTCGATAGGATTTGTCGGAGAGAATAATGAGCAAGCTGCAGATACATATTTCCCTTCTACGATGGCAGGTATGAATAGATTGGGCAGGGAGCGGGGCTGGGCACATTATGATCGTTCTAGCTACGATGCCGCGCGCAGCTTTGAAGGTGCGCTGTATGTCGGCGATCCAGAGACTGTTGCCCAAAAGATCATTCACCTTCGCAAACATGTAGGTGTTACTCGCTTTATGTTGTATGTTCCGTTAAGCACGATGCCGCATGCCGAAGTGATGAGAGCCATTGAGCTGCTAGGAACAGAGGTAGCACCCCGAGTTCGGAAGGAAATAGCCAAGTGGGAAGCGGAGACGGAGAAAAGATTATAAAAACCAAACATAGGAGTGATTTGCGTGGATTTTGAAAATCGTTTGTACCCAGAATTAAGGTCGGTAATCGCACAATTTCCTGGTTTTCAACTGGAAGAGAATTTAGAGCTGAGCAGAAGCTATTTGTCTAGTCCTCCTATTGAGCAGTCGGAGCACGTACGCACGAGAAGCCGGATGATTCCAAGTGTAGCAGGCGAGATATTAGTCAAAATCTACGAACCTGCTCAGCGAACTGACGTTAGGCTTCCGGCCATGCTGTGGATTCACGGGGGAGGCTATGTGATGGGGCATCCTGATATGGACGATGCTTTGTGCGAACGCTTCGTGCAGGCGGCCAAATGCGTCGTCGTATCGGTCGATTACCGACTTGCTCCCGAGCATCCCTACCCAGCTGCCATCGATGACTGTTATGCGGCTTTGACGTGGATGACCGACAAAGCGGAGCTGCTGGGCATCGACTTAGATCGGGTCGCCATTGCAGGAGCAAGTGGGGGCGGCGGTCTGACCGCAGCACTTGCTTTAATGGCTCGTGACAAAGGCGGGCCAGCCCTCATTTTCCAAATGCCGCTGTATCCGATGATCGATGACCGCAGTATTACGGCGTCAAGTCATGAAATTACGGCCGATAACGCACCATGGAACCGGAAGAACAACTTGGCGGCCTGGAACATGTACTTGGGCAATCGTACCGAAGATAGCGAGGTGTCCCCATATGCGGTGCCGTCGAGAGCGGAATGCTTGGCTGGCCTGCCGCCGACCTATACGTGTGTAGGCCAACTCGATCTATTCCGAGATGAGACGATCGAATATGTGGCACGTCTTGCCCAAGCGGGCGTAGACGTCGAATTCCATCTGTATCCTGGCACTTTTCACAACTTTGAGGGAATAGTTCCACAAGCAGAAGTAAGCCAACGTGCTAGCCAAAGTTATGTAGACGCAATTGCAAGAGCCCTTAATCCTTAAACTATTAAATGGGCAGTCTCCAAAGTGATATGTTCCCAAAAGAGTAGGCAGGTTAAAACTTGCTACTGTAAGGGGAGCATATCACTTTTTGCATCAACCTTTTTTTGTCATTTCGGAGTTGTTTGGGATAAAGGAGCACCAAGTTTTCAGTCGCCCCGCAATGATGTAAAGTTTTTCGGGTAAAATCTTTACTTTTACATGTAGCAGATAGTAACCTTACATTCTTATAATTGGAAATGTAAGCGGTTTATTTAAGGGTGGGAATATTAAAAAACTATACGTATGAGGAGGAGATTGTATGTCGAAATTTAAAGTGGGCAAGTTGGTAAGCAGCTTGGCGTTGGCGGGTGTGTTGTTATCATCAGTTCTGATAAACCCGGCTAGTGCCAGTATGGCGAACGGTGGCAAATTCCTGGGGAATGTCATTGCGGGCAGTGTCCCTCCTAGTTACGGGACATACTGGAATCAAGTGACGCCGGAAAACTCGACTAAGTGGGAATCGGTTGAAGGCAACCGTAACAACATGAACTGGTCGCAGGCGGATACCGCCTACAATTATGCCCGTAGCAATGGCTTCCCGTTCAAGTTCCATACGTTGGTATGGGGTGCCCAGGAGCCAGGTTGGGTTAGGGGGCTGTCGGCTGCTGATCAGAAAGCGGAAGTGACTCAGTGGATTAAAGCAGCAGGTCAACGCTATCCGAATGCGGAGTTTGTAGATGTGGTGAATGAGCCGCTGCATCAGAAGCCGTCCTATCGCAATGCCATTGGTGGTGACGGGTCGACCGGATGGGATTGGGTCATATGGTCGTTCCAACAGGCAAGACAAGCCTTCCCCAATGCCAAGCTGCTGATCAATGAATATGGAATTATCAATGATCCTTCGTTAACCGACCAATATGTCAATATTATTAATCAACTCAAGAGTAGAGGCCTGATTGACGGAATTGGTATCCAATGCCACCAGTTTAGCATGGACACTGTTTCAGTTAACACGATGAACACTGTACTGAACAAGCTGGCGGCAACAGGATTGCCAATCTATGTGTCGGAGCTGGATATAACTGGCGACGACAACACCCAGCTTGCCAGATACAAGGAGAAATTTCCGGTATTATGGAAGCATTCTGCGGTGAAGGGAGTTACGCTCTGGGGGTATATCCAGGGACAAACTTGGAAGCCGAACACACATCTGCTGAACTCTAACGGCACGGAACGTCCCGCGCTCCAATGGCTGAGACAATATCTGCAAAGATAAGCTATGGGTGGCACTTAAACCCCAACAGATGCAAACTTTTGCCAAATGTCTGGGCTGGGTAGATGTTTATTTGAAGAAGTCTTGGCTGAAATGTTATACGCCCAAGGCTTCTTTTTATTTAGCTTAAACGAGGAGTGCCCTAATGAAGGGAAAGAACCACTTCATTAGGGCACTGGAGATTTACTACCACTATCGATCACTGCCAGTTTGTATGAAAGGACCCTGCTGCATCACTTCGTTCATAAGTATGGGCACCAAAATAATCCCTTTGTGCTTGCAAAAGGTTAGCATTTGAAATGCCTGTCCGGTAACTATCGAAATAAGTAAGTGAAGCACTTAAACATGGAAACGAAATACCAGAATTAATACCCTCACAGACTACTTTTCGCAATCCCAATTGATATTCTTTAACCTTTTCAGCAAAATACGGGGCGATTAATAGATTAGCCAAATTCGGCTGTTCTTGATATGTTTCGCTTATTACATTCAAGAATTCGGCACGAATGATGCAACCACCACGGAAAATAAGGGCAATATCCTGTAAAGGTAAATTCCATCCGTAAAGCTCAGAAGTCATTTTATATTGTATAAATCCTTGCGCGTAGGCACAAATTTTACCCATATAAAAAGCTTGTCTAATGTACTCAATCCACACATTTTTATCTAAACTTCGCTGATCAATCTCTGGGCCTGTCAGGATATTTTCTGCATAAACTCGTTCCTCTTTTAAAGAGGAGATGTAACGGGCAAACAATGACTCTGTAATAATGGATGATGGGATTCCATGATCAATTGCTTGAATACTTGTCCATTTACCTGTGCCCTTTTGCCCCGTTTTATCCAGAATCACATCGATCAGAGGTAAGCCTGTTATTTCATCTTTTTTTCGTAAAATCTCTGCGGTAATTTCGATTAAATAACTTTTCAGTTCCCCTTGATTCCATGTTTCAAAGATGTCGGCAATTTCATTAACAGATAAACATAGCCTCTTTCTTAAAAATGTATAGACTTCTGCGATTAATTGCATATCTGCATACTCAATTCCGTTATGTACCATTTTTACAAAGTGACCGGATCCTTTTGGACCCATATAAACACAGCAAGGATCTCCGCCCACTTGGGCTGCTATTTTTGTTAGAATAGGAGCTGCTTTTTCATATACGTCTTTATCTCCACCAGGCATGATTGAAGGTCCATGTAAAGCCCCAACTTCGCCGCCGGAAATACCGATTCCTAAATAACCGATTCCTTTTGACTTCAATTCATCATATCTACGTTCCGTATCTTTGTAATGGGAGTTACCACCGTCCATGATCACATCGCCTGCTTCAAGGAAGGGTACTAATGTACCTATTACCGAATCAACCGGTTTGCCCGCTGTTACCATAAGGAAAATTTTCCTTGGAGTTTTTAAGGAGCAGACAAAATCTTGAATTTCGTAGTAGGGATGGATGGAGTGACCTTCACTTTTTTTAATAAGATCGTCCGTTAAATCCCTCGTATAATTATAGACAGCGACTTGCTCACCTTTACCAGCCATGTTTAAGGCGATATTACGGCCCATTACCCCTAAACCAATGACACCAATTGTGTTGGACATTTTTTCTGCTCCTTTTGTTTGAAATGAATAGGCCGTAGATCCTCACTTATAAACTTAGAAGATTCTAAGAAAAATAAGTGGGGGATCTACCGCCCGGGAATCGTGGTTTATACGAATAAACTTAGTACTAAAATAAATCCTAATCCGGCTACCGAAATGATGGTCTCAAGCAATGTCCATGTTGCAAATGTTTCTTTCATGCTTAAACCAAAATACTCTTTAAACATCCAGAAACCAGCATCGTTAACATGTGAAGCTATTAAACTACCCGCTCCCGTGGCGAGCACAACTAAAGCAAGATTAACGTCGGATTGTCCTAACATCGGTATAACTAAACCAGCGGTTGTTAAAGCTGCAACAGTTGCAGAACCTAAGGAAATACGTAAGATTGCAGCGATGATCCAGGCAAGTAAAATGGGTGATAATGTAGTTCCATTGAATAATTCAGCTACATAGTCGCCTACGCCGCCATTAATCAGCACTTGTTTGAAGGCTCCGCCGCCCCCAATGATTAAGAGCATCATCCCAATATGAGTAATAGCCGTTGTACAAGATGCCATTACATTTTTGATTGGAATTTTTCTTGCTATTCCCATGGTGTAGACAGCTACCAGTAAGGAAATTAACATGGAAGTTGATGCATCACCAATAAAACGGATCGCTGCTAGTAAACTATTATCTTCAAATCCCATTGTTTTTTGAAGCAAAGTTATAATCGTAGCAATAGACATTAAAATGACAGGAAGCATTGCAGTAAATACACTGATTCCAAATCCAGGAGTTTCCTCGGACTTAAATACTTTTTGTTCACCTAAAGAGGCAATATTACCAGTTTTCGTAAATGATGCAGGTACGAGTTTTTTGGCAAGCTTCGTAAATACAGGTCCAGCTAAGATAACGGTTGGAATGGCAATAATGAAACCGTAAAGTAAAACCTCACCAAGGTTCGCGCCATATTCACGGGCAATAACTGTCGGCCCTGGGTGTGGAGGTAAGAAACCGTGTGTTACGGATAAAGCTGCAATCATCGGAATACCGAGATGTAAGATAGAAACCTTTAATTGTTTTGAAATGGCAAATACGATTGGAATTAATAATACTAATCCTACTTCAAAAAATAGCGCTACACCGATAATGAATGAAGCAGCTACGACCGCCCATTGGATATTTTTTTCACCGAATTTGTCTACGAGGGTCATGGCAATTCGTTGAGCACCACCAGAATCAGCGATCAACTTCCCTAACATCGCTCCAAGTCCAAAGATTAACGCTAAGTGACCAAGGGTTCCGCCTAATCCGGCTTCGATGGTTTTAACAATTTCTTCTAAAGGCATTCCAAGTGCTAAAGCGACGCCGAACGATACAATGATTAATGAAATAAAGGTGTTCAATTTGAAGCCCATGATTAAAACGAGTAATGCTAAAATTCCAATCGCTACGATAACTAATGGCATTGTAATTACCCCCTGCTTTTTATCTTTTTAGTGTTTAATTAGGCTTCTTTGATAATTGGAAATCCGTGTATAATCGTCTTCTAATACTCTGGATAGGTTAATGAAAATCGGCAGCAATTTCCTGTATTCCTTGGTTGCTTCTTCTTTGGGTGTATGTTTGTTGGTACTGCCAACCATTTCAGAAACGACTTCAAAGGATTGAATTTTTCCGGTGGCATACAAGCCTAGAATACAAGCTCCTAGACAAGAACTTTCGTAGCTTTCTGGAACGACGACTTCAGATGCGAATATATCAGACATCATTTGCCGCCAAACATCTGACCTTGCGAAGCCTCCAGTAGCTTGAATTCGGGTCACAGGACCGTCCATGCATTCAGTTAATGCCAAAAATACGGTATACAAATTGTAAATGACTCCTTCTAGGGCTGCGCGAATCATATGTTCTTTCTTATGTGACATCGTTAAACCGAAGAATGAGCCACGTACATCTGGATTCCATAATGGCGCACGTTCACCAGCCAGGTATGGATGGAATAACAATCCGTCAGATCCTGGTCTTATACGTTCAGCAATCTTGGTTAGTACATCATATGGATCAATTCCTAGTCTTTTCGCTGTTTCTACTTCTGATGAGGCAAGTTCGTCACGGATCCAGCGAAGGACCATCCCGCCATTGTTCACCGGCCCCCCAATAACCCAGTGCTTTTCTGTTAAGGCATAACAAAATATTCTTCCCTTTTCGTCTGTTTGAGGCTTGTCTATAATGGTTCGAATGGCACCGCTTGTCCCGATTGTGACGGCAACTTCGCCTTTTCGTATCGCATTTACACCTAGATTAGAAAGGACTCCATCGCTAGCTCCAATAACAAATGATGTTTGTGGATCGATCCCCATCTTTTTTGCTAAATCTGAATCACAGTTGGTAAATATCTGGGTTGTTGGCACGAGCTCAGATAATTGAGAAGGTGTTATGCCCGCAATTTTTAATGCTTCTTCATCCCAATCTAATTTTTCTAGATTCATCATGCCCATGGCAGAAGCTAGGGAATAATCCACTACATATTGATCAAAGAACTTTTTGAAAATATATTCTTTAATTCCGATATACTTTTTAACCTTGACAGCGGTTTCAGGAAGGTCATTCACAATCCAAGCTATTTTTGTTAAGGGTGACATGGGGTGAATGGGTGTTCCTGTTCGTTTATAGACTTCATGGCCATTCAACTGATCCTTTATTTTATGTGCCCATGCCTCACTTCGATTATCTGCCCAAGTGATACAAGACGTAAGTGGGCGATCATGTTCATCCATCGCAATGACACTATGCATGGCACTGCTAAATGAAACAAACGATAGCTTTTTTTGTGAGTGATGTTTCATGATATTCGAAATGGCCTGTAGGACAGCCTGAAATATCTCTTCTGGGTTTTGTTCAGCTGTCGCTATGTCCGGTGTATAAAGCGGGTATCCAATATTCTCTTGTTGGATGACTTCGCCCTTTTCGCTAAATAGAACGGCTTTCGTACTTGTGGTCCCGATATCTACACCCAACATATAGTTAGTCATTTTGTTGCACGACTCCTTTAGATAGCATTTGTTGTGACATCCATAGGTCTTCTACTTTACCTTGAACATCATCAAAGTTTTCATGTAAAGACTTGATCATGAGGTCTCTATCTTTTGCTTTGATTGCTTCAATATAAAGTTCATGATTGTTTATAATCCGTGTAAAATCTTCATACTTTTCTTTGAAACGCATACGCATCGACAGAAGAATGAGACTTTCCATAACAGGCTTCAAATTATTCCAAATCATCAGAATATGGGAATGATTGACTGCACGAATAATCGTTTCATGGAATAAGACATCTTGATATGAAAACTCATCAGCATCACCATATTTGATGGCGACTTTCATCATTTCGAGTATTTTACTAAGTTCCTTCGCCAAATCATCAGTGTCCATCTTTACAAGACGTTCAAATACGAAGGATTCTATGAGCAGACGGACATCATAAATTTCTTCTATTTCTTTTTCTGATAGGCCAATAACAACGGCTCCCATTCTTTCTAATCGAATGATATTTTCGGATGCCAGTATTTTTAACGCTTCACGAATGGGTGAGCGACTTACAGTGAAATCAGCAGCTAGTTTATTTTCAGATAATATGGTACCGCTTTCAATACCGCCAGAAATAATGCGCATTCTAAGCTCGGATGTTACGCGATCACCAGCTGAGGCTTTTAAAAGCCATTTGGAGGGATATAGGAATTCTGATTCGACCATCATTTCACCTTCTCAATTAATCAAGTATACTTGTATACAGGTATTATAATCTGAAATTTTAAATTTGCAAGCGTATTCATTAAATTTGTTTTGTAACTACTGATTTCATCCATAGGTTCCAATTGAAGTTCGGATTTTTTGTGCAAATGCACAATCAATTTCGTCTGTTCTTCAATATTTTTAACGTGCGGCAATCGATATAATGAAAGCGTAATCAAAAATTGCCCGGGGGGTTAGACAGATGGAAGGATTGACGATCAGTTGGATAGGAGCTCTGGCAGGGCTAGCTATTGCAATTATTCTGATATTAAGAAAGCTGAATCCGGTTTACGCTTTATTTTTGGGAGCTATTGTAGGCGCTTTATTGGGCGGAGCCAATCTGGAGCAGACAATCAGCGTGTTAATAAGTGGTACGCAAAGTGTGATGGGGACGGTCATTCGTGTGCTTGCCGCAGGTGTATTGGCAGGCGTAATGATGGAATCCGGGGCGGCGGAGACGATTGCGCAGGCTATTGTAAAGAAATTTGGCGGTAGTAAAGCGATACTCGCACTAGCCTTAGCGACGATGATTATTACGGCGGTAGGTGTATTTATTCCCGTTGCCGTGCTGATTGTGGCACCTATTGCATTGTCGGTCGGTAACAAAATGGGGATTTCCAAGCTGGCGCTCCTGTTGGCTTTGTCTGGAGGCGGAAAAGCGGGGAACATCATCTCTCCCAATCCTAATACGATTGCGGCGGCGCGCGGATTTAATCTGGATTTAAGCCACGTGATGTTGGCGGGCGTGGTTCCTGCGATATGCGGTTTAATCATGACTGTTTTGGTGGCATCTATGTTGAAAACCAAAGGTGTGAAGGTGTCCGACCAGGATATTATGGACAGTGATGTCGATACATCGAAATACCCGGCGTTGGGACGGGCGATTGTAGCCCCGCTGGTAGCTGTTATTTTGCTGATGATTAACCCGATTGGTTCCATCTCCGGCATTGAAGCACTTTCGAGTTTCAAGGTGGATGCGATGTACATTTTGCCGATCGCCGGGATTGTGGGTATGCTGGCCATGGGACAAGGGCGCAATATCCTGAAGTATTCGGCCTCCGGTTTAAATAAAATGACAGCGACTGTGCTGATTTTGATCGGTGCAGGCGGGATTGCCGGTCTGATCTCTGCCTCCAACTTGTCTGCACAGGTGGTTGGCCTGATTGAAGCTTCGGGAGTTTCCGGTACATTTTTGGCACCGCTTGCAGGTATTCTGATGGCAGCTGCCACGGCGTCCACCTCGACGGGAGTTATTTTGGCGACAGGCTCGTTTGGGGAAGCCATTCTGAACATGGGAACGGCCCCGCTCGCCGCAGCTGTGATGGTGCATACAGGAGCTACAGTCATTGATTCCTTGCCGCAGGGCAACTATTTTCACGTCACGGCAGACAGCATGAAAATGAGCATTAAACAACGGATGGGATTGATTCCTTACGAAGCTATTGTGGGTGGGACGATGGCAATTGTAGCGACACTCATGTATGGATTTTTACTTTAATAATTACAATGGGGTGAGAAGATGAGAGAGAAAACATTTGTGCTGGCACCAGATTCTTTTAAAGAAAGCATGACGGCTAAAGAAGTGTGTATCGCGATGGAGAAAGGACTGCGCAAGGTCTATCCAGCAGCGAATTACGTCCACGTACCGATGGCGGACGGCGGTGAAGGAACGGTGCAGTCACTGGTGGATGCGACAGGCGGGCAGATTCGTTATATCGAGGTGACAGGACCGCTTGGGGAACCTATAACTGCTGCATACGGCTTGCTGGGAGACGGCACCACAGCGGCAATCGAGATGGCATCCGCCAGTGGAATCCATCTGGTTAACAAGGATAACAAGAACCCGTTAAAGACAACCACCTACGGTACAGGGGAGTTAATCCGTGAATGTCTGAACCAGGGAATTCGAAAAATTATCATCGGCATTGGCGGAAGCGCGACGAATGATGGCGGTACAGGCATGGCGGAAGCACTGGGCGCCAGATTTCTGGATGCAACAGGCAATACTCTTCCGCGCGGTGGCGGTAGTCTGGGTGAGCTGGCCAGTGTTGATATTTCATCACTGGATGACCGCTTGCAGCAGGTACAACTGATTGTAGCCTGTGATGTGACAAATCCGCTGTGCGGAGAGCATGGGGCCTCTCAAGTATTCGGGCCGCAAAAAGGGGCAACCCCGGAGATGGCGCAGCAATTGGATGCCAATCTTGCCCATTACGCCGATGTGGTGAAGCAGCAGCTGGGCAAGGACGTGCGCGACCTCCCAGGTGCAGGCGCAGCAGGTGGATTGGGTGCGGGCTTATTGATTTTCACTCAAGCAGCGCTGCAAAAAGGCATTGAAATTGTGATTGAATACACCGGTTTAAAACAAAAGCTTGCCACGGCCGATATCGTTTTGACGGGGGAAGGCGGTATTGATTTTCAGACTAAATTCGGTAAAACTCCTTATGGAGTAGCTCAGGCGGCCAAACAGTCTGGCAAAAAGGTTATTGCGGTTGCAGGTTATATCGGGGAAGGGATCGACACGTTGTACAAGGAAGGAATAGATGCGGTGTTCGGCATCGTACCGGGAGCCTCGGAGCTCGGTAAGCTGCTGGCCGAAGGGCCGCAGAACGTAGAGCGTACGTGCGAGAATATCGCAAGAGTACTTCAATTCAGCGAGAAATGAACCGAATAATACGAGCGCTCGCCTGTAATCCCGAGCTTAGCTAAAGCCGGATTGACTGAGAAATTGGGAGTGCGGCGAGCGGATACATGATATTTCTGGCGTATGGTCAGGGGCGTGAAACAGCTGTTCATTGATACAGTGCCAATAAGCCGTGCGTAAGCTCAAAAAGCTGAAGGAGATTCCGGGGATCTTTACCAGTTAAGGTATGGATGCGCTTCAGGCGGTATTGCAGCGTATTTCGGTGAATGTTTAATTCATCTGCCGTAAAGGAGACACTGCCGTTATGGTTAATAAAGCTTCGCAGCGTATCCAGCAAATCCACGGTATCCTCCAGCTTGCTCACCAGATAGATCGTGTTCGTCAGGTTCGTTTGACTCAATTTGACCAGAAATTCGACTTCCGCAAAAGAAATTTTTTGCACAGGCGGGCGCAAAGCCAGTAAAACATTCATAGCTGACTTGGCTTGCATATAAACATCCGCAATGTTGTGCTCTTGTCTGCTGACCGTAATCAGCACATCGGGATGGCTGCGCACAAGTGGCTCTAGCAGTTTGTCTGTCGGTTCCTGATTTTGTATTAGGACGAGATAACAATCTTCCTCCATACGAAAGGATGGATGCTGCATGAATATATTGGACAACTCGGCTAAATGAGCTGGATCAGCAGGCAGATACTTTACATATACAGCCGAAGTTTTTAGAAGCAAATCAATGTGATATTGAGCTGCTTCTTTTTTTATTTTTTGCGTGTAGGCTCCCTGGTGATTCAATAACATTTCCAGCACAGATTTTTTGCGATTGGCTTCATAGGCCAGATGCTCCAATGAGATGCGCTGTTCGATCAGGAGAGATACTGTAGTTTTAACAATATTGCAAAAAGGACGCACTTCATCGGGATTGCCTGAAATACCAATGACACCAACTAACTCATGATGAATGACAATCGGTTCGTTGGTTCCCTTTTTCTCATAGTGGCCGTCCTGCCACACTTCAATCATTTTCCCGGTTTCGAGCGCCTGAACAGCTCCTTGGTGAATGGTTCCGATTCGTTCACTCTCGCCGCTGCCAATGATGATGCCTCGTTCATTCATAATATTGATATTGTATGGAATATCCTTCATCATTTTGTCTACGATGTCTTGGGCTTGTTTTTCGGAGAGCTGAAACAAATCCGGATTCCTCCTTTATCTATCGTGATATAGTGTACCTTAATGTACTACCTTTATGAAAGGGCTTCCAATTTATTGTGCATCTGAACAATATGATAAGGCAGGTCGCCGAGCATGTCAGTCCATTTTATCATAGATGTGAAGAATCGTTGTACGCAAAAAAACAGGGCTCTAAGGAGCACCTGCTTTTTGTGTCTATCCTTTTTATTGCCAGCCACGCTGACTAATGACGAACCTCGCGGAAGCTATAGATAATGTCGTGCAGTTCTTTCTTTAAACGGCCGTCTTTAGACGCTGGGGCATATCCTAGCACCTGGTAGTAATTCTTCTCGGTCTCAATAATCGCTACATGGGTGATATATTTATCCACATCTTTTTTACCTTTAATCGCGAACTCAAGGGCAGGATATCCATGAATGGTTGTATTAGAGACAGGTCCTACACTGGACAGGTTCCACTCTTTGGTTAAGTTATTTTCAGCTTTCTTACCATACTGTTGGAGAGTTATATTGCCCAATTGCTTTTTCGAGTGGGATAGTACCACAACGGACTTTTGAATGTACGGATTAATTATCGCAATCTCTGCTTTTCCTTCACGGTCCGGATCTGTTGACCAGTCCAGTGGGGCTGTGATTTGAAATTGTCCATCTTTACTCACATAGCTTTGCTCTTTCTTGCTCACTGGAGCTTCAGGAGGCACGTAACTATTTGCCAGTATAAAAATAGCATTTACAAACGAGGCTCCCAAGATCACCATGGCGGTAAAAAATATAAACAGCGAACGTTTCATTGTCTTTTTGCTAATCGGCTCTAAATCCCGTACCTTTACAACATATGTACCTGCAGCTAAATCACCAATTCGTTGTCTGGATGCAGTTACTAACACGCTGATACCAGCAGGTATCCCACCCATTAGCAACGGATTGGTATCGATTAGCCTGAGCAGCGTACGAATGAGTGATTTAAGAAAACCAGGAGGCTTACCTTCCCCGTTAACCACCTTAATACGAAAGACGAACTTACCCAGCGTATAGCCTGTGTAACCTTCCAAAAGCAAATAATAGCTGAAGAAAGCAATAAGCAGAATACAACGGGATGCAATCGCTAAAGGCCAAAACCATCTATCCGTTATTTGAATGACAGAAATAAAGAAACAAATATACCCAAGATAAAAAAATATGCAATCAAAAACCGTTGCTCCCCACCGTCTAAACAGAGTAGAGTTCCCGTATGTTTTTGATAACGCCGCCATCCTGTTTGGATCTACCCCATAATTTTGACCATGTCGAATGTACATCTGTCTTGAAGATTCCTGCGGGTTGTGTGGTACGTGCTGTTCGTCCAAAAAATACACCTCTTCTTAATAATTAAAAACACACTCCTTATATTAACGGTCATTTTACAATCCATGTTTAGGAAAACATTCTATAAACAAAGAAATTATTATAAATATCCCTTCCTCTCATTTACTCTATAATTGGAAGAAGAAAGTAACGATAGACTCGGGAGGTATGGGTATGCAAGAAGAGCTGGCAGAAGCGAACAAGGCAGCAAGAGGTGAGAATGTGAAAGGTGAGTTTCCGGTTATAACGACCGAACGTCTCGTATTACGAAAAATGGTAGCGACGGACAGCAAGGACATGTTGGAATACTTTTCAGATGAGCAGGTTATGAAGTTTTATGGACTGAGCCCGTTTGAGTCTGAACAGGATGTACTGGATGAGATCAGTTGGTATGATCGGATTTTTGAGACAGATCAGGGAATACGCTGGGCTCTTCAAACGAATGAAGGTAAAATCATCGGTTCTTGCGGGTTTCATAACTGGGACCAACGTCATCACCGGGCAGAAATGGGCTATGAATTGTCCAGAGACTATTGGGGCCAAGGGTTAATGTTGGAGGTACTTGCAGCTGTAATCGACTATGGGTTTAATACCCTCTCATTGAACCGCATTCAGGCGCTAGTAGAGCCAGAGAATGCACAATCCTTGCGTTTGCTCGAAAAAGCAGGCTTTCGGCAGGAAGGGCTCCTCTCCCAATATGAATTTACGTCCGGCAAATATGATGATCTTTACATGTGCGCATTGGTCAAATCAGAGTATATCAATCGTTCTCAGAAATGATAGATGAGGTGAATCAAGCGGGGGAGCATGGGTAGGAAGAAGGTTGATCATTGTACAACATGATCGACCTTCTTTTTGGATAAAGCAATAAAAAAACCTTAAAAAAGGGGATTGGTGCTGGGTGTTGTAGGGTTACAATTCGTGTCGCTAAGATCAGGATTGGTAGAGAGGTCGCGATAATGGCTGAGCTTATATTCAATAATTTTTTGGGTCTCCATCAGTCTGGAGATTTCTTGTTGAATCTTCTGATTATGTTTTTCAAGTAAGGAGTGTCTAATCGGAATGGTGCTGTTGCCTTGCATCGAAAGTTCTCGATAATGCTTCATTTCCTCTATGGTCATTCCAGTGGCTTTTAATCGGGTTAGAAAGATAATCCCCAGAATCTGATCTCTACTGTAGAACCTGTGTCCGTTAGCCCTTCGTTCTGCATAGGGCAGCAAGCCAATTCGCTCATAGTAGCGTATGGTATCCTCTGTTAAACCTGTTAGTTCTGCAGCTTGACTAATAGAGGTTATGGTCTCCGGAATTTCCTGCAAAGTATCCCACTCCTTAATTGTAACGATTACCAAGGAACTTCTCCATTCGCGTCGAAAAACCCTCCTGACGGCCCGTCATTATTTAAAGTGGCTAAACGAACAACGACAGCAGCAGCTTGTTGTACAGAACCCGGTCCTGTAAAGCCATTTAAGTCAGTGGCGGTAAAGCCAGGATCAGCCGAATTAACTTTGAGAGGTGAGTCTTGGAGTTCCTTGGCAAGGGTGACGGTGAACATATTAACCGCTGCTTTGCTGCTATTGTAGGCAAGCAAATTAAATTGGGTATGCTCATGTTCAGGATCGCTATTATAGGTTAATGAACCAAGGCCACTCGACAAGTTAACGATTCTACCGCATGGAGATTCTTGCAATAAAGGCAGCATGGCTTGCGTTACGGCGACCAAACCGAAAAAGTTTGTTTCATACGTTTCTCTTAAATCGTCCAAAGAAAACTGACTTGGAGGAGTGGCTCCTCCCAAAGATATGCCGGCATTGTTGATGAGTACATCAAGGGAACCGAATTCTTGTTTGATCTGTTGGACTGCGGAATCAATCGTACTGTGATTCGTAACGTCTAACAAAATCAATCGGGCTTTTACTCCCTCATTAGCCAACTTAGCCACCGCTTCCCGGCCGCTCTGCTCATTCCGTGAGCCAACCAGGATTGTAAAACCCATACCGCCCAATTGCCTGGCTGTTTCATACCCGATGCCTTTGTTGGCCCCAGTAATAAGAACTGTTTTCCCAATAGTCATGAGTGATTCCTCTTTTCATTATTCTTAAATTTGGCGGCCACCATGCTTTAAATGTACTACTTGGAGTATACTTAAAGTCAACACAAAACCAGCAAAAATATAGCTCGAAATGCCCTGGACATTCTTTAACTTGGAAGATGGGAGAATGGAATGAATAAAAGGCAAATGGAAATTTTACGCATGTTGTTAACTGAACCAGACCGGTTGTGGTTAGCGCAGGATTTGGCAGATCTGACCGACTGCTCTGAAAAGACGATCCGCAACGATCTGAAAGTAATTGAAGATTATATCGTCAAGCATTCTGATGCCAATCTGGTGAGAAGGCCGGGACGCGGCATTTATCTGGAGATGGGTGAAGCGGATCAGAATGAATTGTTCCATCGACTGTATGCGGACGAGAGTACAGCCCAACATGAGTCGGATGAGGAAAGGGTACTGCATCTCGCCTATCGACTCTTGATGAATGCCAAGCCTGTGACCATCCAGGATCTAGCTTCACAGTATTATGTGAACAAGACGGTAATTCGTAGAGATATGGAGAAGATTGATGGTTGGCTGCACAGCTTTAATCTGGCCTTAATTACCAAGCAGCGCGTAGGCTTAACCATTCAAGGCTCTGAGAAAAATAAGCGCATCGCTTTGGCGCGGATGAACCAGCTGATTGACAGTCCTGAGTTAACAGGACAGTTGATGCGCAAACAGTTTGAATCGCACGAGATTACAACCATAAATCATGAATTAAAAGCATTGCAAAAACGCCATGAGCTCAGCTTTACTGACGAAGCTTTCGAAGCTCTAATGCTGCATATCCTCTTAATGGTCAAACGAACCAAGATGGGACAACCCATTTCCCTCTCCAAGCAGGATATTGCCTTTTTGCAGGAGAGACGCGAATTTACATGGGCTAAGTCTTTTTTGCAGCAATTGCAAAAGTTGTTTGCCGTGCCTTTTTCCAAGGAAGAGACAGCGTATTTAACTCTGCACCTGCTTAGCGGGAAGTTCCGTTACCAGCAGGAGGAAATAACAGGAAAACAAGGTGAGCTGGCAGATAGCCACCCGCTTTTGCCTGAGTTGATTGAGCAGTTAGTCCGGCGGATGTCCGAGCTGAATATGATTGCCTTTTCCAAGGACAAAATGTTGCTGAAAGGATTGAATGTCCATTTATATACGACCCTGAACCGTCTTCAATATGGGTTGACCGTGTCCAATCCTATGCTGGCCGAGATCAAGAAGATGTACCCCTACATGTTCGACCGAGTTATTATTACGCTGGAAGAGGTGGGGAAATGGATCCGGCTATCCTTCCCCGAGGAGGAAGCGGCGTATTTAACGCTGCATTTTCAGGCTTCTGTGGAGCGATTGCACCAGAAAGAGAGTCATCCCCAGAGAGCCATCATCGTGTGTCACATGGGCATTGGTATGTCCCAACTGCTGCGCACCAAGGTGGAACGTAAATTTCCGGCTGTACATGTGGAGACAACCCTTTCCAAAGCGGAAGTCCAGGACTATCTGGCAGCTCAGGAGGTGGATCTCGTCATTACCACTGTAGATCTCCCAGAGATGAACATTCCGCACATTCTCGTCTCTCCCTTGCTGGATGCCAAGGACGAGCGTCGATTGGAGCAAGTGATCCGACGACTGGATGAGCCGGAACATAGGGCGGCAGACGAATCTGTATTTTTTAAATATACAACACCTTTTTTGGTCTTTCCCCAGCAGGAAGTGCAGCATCCGGAACAATTGATCTCCAAGCTGGCGCAAATACTGGAGGACAAAGGATATGTGGAGCCCGGTTATGTGGACAGCGTACTGGCGCGAGAAAAAATGTCGGCTACGACGATTGGGGGAGGCATAGCCATCCCGCATGGCGGTTCTGAGTGGATAAGGCAGTCCTCTATTGTAATCGCTACCTTGAAGCAGCCGCTTACCTGGGGGACCGAGAAAGTAGAGCTTGTGTTCTTGCTTGCGGTTAAACAGGATGGGCGGGAAGAGATGCGCCAGTTATTCAAGGAATTGTCCCTGATCAGTGAGCAACCTGCTTTAGTTCATGCCTTATCTAAGGAGACCGATGCGATGAGATTATTAGGGAGAATGAAGGGATAAACTAAAATCAAAAAGCTGTGCTCTGGAGCAGGACTTATAGATAAGTCCTGTTTTTTGTCGGTATAATTCCGTTTTTCCGAAAGTTCCGGTAAAAAGTTCACCCGATAATAGCAGGATAGGCGTTTATACTATCAATGTAAGCGGAAACATCAGAGAGAAGGGGAATGACTATGAAGATATTGGCGATTACCTCATGTCCTAACGGAATTGCACATACGTATATGGCAGCTGAGAATCTGCAAAAGGCAGCAGCAAAGCTGGGCATCGAGATGAAGGTCGAGACACAAGGCTCCATTGGAGTCGAAAATCAACTGACCGAGCAGGAGATCCGTGAGGCAGATGGCATTATTATTGCAGCGGATAAAACGGTGGTTAAAGACCGCTTCGTCGGTAAGAAACTGCTGGTCGTTGGCGTACAGGATGGCATTCGCCGTCCGGAAGAATTGATCCAGCGGGTGATGAAGGGTAATGTACCTGTGTACCAAGCAGAGTCACGTTCTGCCGAAGGTAGCTCACAGGAGAACAAACCGAAGCAAAATCCCATCTACCGCCACCTGATGAACGGTGTGTCCTATATGGTACCCTTCATCGTCATTGGGGGATTGCTCATTGCCATTGCGTTGACAATTGGCGGTGAGAAGACACCAGGCGGTCTGGTTATACCGGACGGTTCATTCTGGAAGACGGTTCAGAATATCGGTTCGGCTTCGTTTACCTTTATGATACCGATCCTCGCTGGATTCATCGCGATGAGCATTGCAGATAGACCGGGGCTTGCACCGGGTATGGTTGGCGGATTCATTGCTGCGAACGGCAGTTTTTATGGAAGTGAGGCGGGGGCTGGATTTATCGGCGGCATTATCGCTGGTTTCCTGGCGGGTTATGTTGCACTTGGGATTCGGAAAATTAAAGTTGGCCGAGCATTACAGCCGATCATGCCTATTATTATTATCCCTGTATTGGCATCTTTAATTGTTGGATTAATCTTTGTCTTTGTGATTGGTGCTCCAGTCGCACAATTGTTTGAAGCTTTAACGGGTTGGCTTGCAGGTATGCAAGGTACAAGCTCAATTCTACTGGCATTGATTCTAGGTGCGATGATCTCCTTTGATATGGGCGGCCCTGTGAACAAAGTTGCTTTCTTATTCGGTTCGGCCATGATCGGCGAAGGGAATTATGAAATTATGGGGCCAATCGCCGTTGCGATTTGTATTCCGCCGATTGGGATGGGACTTGCAGCGATGCTCAACAAACGTAAATTTGCACCTGCGGAACGCGAGGCCGGGAAGGCAACATTCACGATGGGGTTGTTCGGGATTACCGAAGGTGCGATTCCATTCGCGGCGCAAGATCCACTGCGTGTTATTCCTAGTATCATGGTAGGATCCATGGTCGGTTCAGTCATTGCGATGTTGGGGAATGTAGGTGACAAGGTAGCTCATGGTGGACCGATTGTAGCTGTGCTTGGTGCAGTGGACCATGTGTTTATGTTCTTCATCGCCGTTATCGTTGGCGCAGCCGTGTCGGTTATCCTGGTGAGCCTGCTGAAAAAAGATATTGCAGCAACTGTAACTCCGGATGCTGCTGGGGAAGCGATGCCTGGACATTCTACCACAGGAGCTGGACAATCTGCGATTACTACAACGGCCGTTGCGGAGTCATCAGTTTCAACAACTGTCACAAGTAACGGGCCAGCCGTGTCTTCGCAAGGCATTCACATTGAGAAACTGACGGATATTGTAACGATGGATCTGATTAATTTGGATCTGGAAGGAACGACACGAGATGCTGTGGTTGATGAAATGATCGGAGCACTTGAGAGAACTGGAGCTGTAAGCTCTGCCAGTGATTTCAAACAGGCGATATTAGCCAGAGAGGAAGAAGGATCAACAGGCATTGGAATGAATATTGCCATTCCTCATGGCAAATCGGAAGCTGTCCTGAAGCCAAGCGTGGTCTTTGGCATCAAGCAAGGCGGTGTTGACTGGAATAGTGCAGACGGAAGTGAAGCAAAACTGATCTTTATGATTGCCGTACCGCGCAACAGCAAGGAAAATGCGCATCTGAAAGTGCTGCAAATGTTATCGCGTAAGCTGATGGACGATCATTTCAGAGAGGCGCTTCTGGCAGTTACTACGAAGGAAGAAGCATATCAATTGCTGGATCAGGTGCATTAATTCAATGCGCTAAGAACTTAAATCTAAAAAAGAGGCTCCCGAAGCTATAGCAGGGAGCCTCTTTTTATAGTAAGATACGTTTCCTAAAGCATGTATTCTTACGAGGTTTGAGCCACGCGTACTAGCATATGGGCAAGCGCATGCTGCTGCTCCTTGTCCCCCGCTTTCCACAGCTCCTGGAGGAGCTTCTCCTCGCGATTTCGCGGTTCTTCTTTGGCTGCCAGATATCCAGCTATCTTCTCAGCTGCTTTTGCCATCAATTCTTCATTCAAACCGATTTTTTGAGCCATTTCAATCTTGTCGCTCAAATAACTTTTGAATGAATCAAAGCTGCCCAGAATGTCATCCTTTTTGCTGTCGTCTATCCGATTTAATACGTCATCTACCTTGTTCAAGGCCACTTCGCCTTCCTTATTCACAACATGATTGTGCTCTGCCATTTCTAACGCCTCCTCAAGATCGTTTTCTAGGATAAGGACTGCTTACGATACGGTAGTACTTACCCCGGCTAACCAAAATGAAACCGATGAGAAGCGGAGTATTGCGGAGGTAATCGCTACATAAAGTCAAAAAAATAACGGATCACGTGAAAAAAAACGGGCGAGGTGTAGGTCAAGCTATCCACCCGACTTAAGTAGCTTTTTTTCAAAGCATCGAACTTGTCATCATCGCCGATTAATAAATCCCGCTTCAGCACGGAAACCGTTAAGCTGCCAAAGAAACCGCTCAAGCTGATCAGCATGCCGAAAATAATTCCAAATTTCAGGTCAAACGGCGTCAGGTAAGGATAGATGAAATAGGAAGCCGCTATAGTTACGGGAAAAGCGAATGCAAAGCCTTCCCAAGTTATATTGGGATTGGATGTCGGGACGATTTTCCGTTTTCCGAAATAGAGTGATGCTAGATAGTGTACGACATCATTGAGCTGCGTCAGTACCACTAGAAAAAGTACAAGTTTCGCTCCGTATTGCGGCGTAGCAAACTGAAAATAGGCCAGATGACTCAACCCGAAAACCATTAGCATGAGTCCCCACTGGGTCGAGCTGACACTGCGCAAAAAACCAACCGTTCCTTTATTGATCAATCGCGGGAGCGGTAGCAGCAAGAATACATAGATAGGGATAAAGACAATAAACATTCCGTACCACCCGATATAAATCCAATAAAATTGTACGGGAATCGCCAAGTACGCCCATAGAAACAATCTGCGATCAGCTTTTCTGGATCTAATCATGGAAAAGTATTCTTTTAGCGCAAAAAAGGTGAGTGCCATCAGGGAAAGCAGTGAAACGATCGGATTGAAAAGAGTTGCCAAGCAAAAGATAAAGAACATACCCCACCATGTCTTGATACGAAGCCCAATCGCTGCATAGTCTTTATCTGGCTGTGTTTTGACTACTACTATGTAAATCAGATGGATGACCAATAAGGCTGTAAAAATAAGGATTAACGTTAATATCGAACTGTCCATTACCACTCACCAACTTATCGCGAAATAGGGTTCCATTAGGGTTCCTATGTTATTATGAAGGAATAATTCCAACTTGATAAGGGGAAATTTCGTAAATGGTAGCAGATCAATCCGTCTTTATCTTGCTTACGAATACGGGAACGTTTCTTACGAGAGTCATTAAAAGCTATACGAGAGCGCCATATAATCACGCCTCCATTTCCTTCAACCGGGAACTTTCGGAGTTATACAGCTTCGGCAGAAAGACCCCTAATAACCCTCTGGATGGTGGTTTCGTGAAAGAGGATATTAAGACAGGTACATACAGCAGATTTCCGAATACAACATGTGTTATCTACGAGCTTCAAGTAACCGACCGTGAAGTTGAAAAAATGAAGCGAGTTTTACATGTATTTATCCGAAGTCGTCAAAAATATATGTATAACTTACTGGGTTTGATTGGTATTGCACTCAAAGAACCAGTCGAGTTCAGCAATTCTTATTTTTGTTCGCAATTCGTCGCGGAAATTTTACAGCGATCCGGCATAAAAATATGGAACAAGCTACCCGCTCTTGTTACACCAGACGATTTTCGGCAAAGTGATCGGTTCCATTTGGTCTACGAGGGGAAATTGAGCGAGTATGATCCTCAAGCTTGAGGATCAGGACCGCATGACCTAGACCTCTTCCGGCACAATTACCTCGATATGACGCGGTAAAATACCAAGCTCGATAGGCAAAGACGGCCCTTCCTCACCATCTACATTCGTACTGACCGGTTCTGCGGAGCTGACACTTACATGCTTTGCAGTAAAGTAAACGATATCACTATGATCCTTCAGGTTGCCTAAAAATAAGGATATGCTGGCCGTCACGGTGTTCAATATGTTGAGGTTTTTAAAAATAAAGCAGTGAAGCAGACCATCGTCAACAGTCGCATCGGGTGCCAGTTTCTCGAATCCGCCAACTGAATTGGTTAACGTGGCCAGAAAGAGTGGGGATTCACCTTCCCAGGTCTTGTCATCATAGCGGACGGTCAGTGAGTGGGCTGGATGGCTGATAAGCTCTTTCATGCCTTCTTTGAAGTAGGCAAATGTGCCAAACATGGATTTATCGTCTGACGATACAGCTGATAGCGATTCAGCAAGCGAACCTGTGGCAACAACATTGGCAAACATTCGGCCGTTTAAGAGGCCCATATCTACGTTTTTCACGCGGGCAGAAGTCAGTGTACGGATCGCCAGCTCGGGACTTAGCGGAATTTGCAAGGCACGGGCAAAATCATTGACTGTCCCAAGGGGGATAATCCCCAGTCTTGGACGGTGGTCTTGATCCATGAAACCGTTGATGGTTTCGTGAAGTGTGCCATCTCCACCGATGGAAACGACTAGGTCACAAGCTTCCTCACACGCATTAACGCAAAAACGGGTGGCGTCCAGTTCCTTCTCTGTCTCTTTAACCGTAACAACGTATCCTTGATCACGTAGAGTTTCTTCTACGTTTCTGACATGTTGGAGGGATTCCTCTTTGCCGGAAGAGGGATTTACAATGATCATAGCTTTCTTCATATACATGTTCCTTTCTCTAGGGGAAAGTTTGGGTTACCCACTCTTACCCGCAAAGCAGACCTTTAGACTCTAGAATAGACATGTGTTATATTTTTAGTTACTATATAAAAGTAAATAAAATCTGAATGGAGGATTTCATATGAAAATCGCATTAACAGGAGCAACAGGGCAACTGGGTTCCATCGTGGTAGATACGTTGCTTACATCTGTCTCCGCAAACGATCTTATTGTTAGCGTAAGAAATCCAGAAAAAGCAGAGAACTTACGGTCTCGTGGCGTTGACGTTCGTCACGGTGATTTTGATAAACCGGAGACGCTGGATCAAGCGTTTGCTGGAGTAGATCGACTGCTGATTATATCCGCAGACGGGGATAATGATACTAGAATTCGTCAGCATAAAGCGGCTGTTGATGCTGCTGTGCGTGCTGGAGTAGGCTTCATCGCTTATACTAGCGCTGCCAATGCCGCTGACAGCACTCTATTTCTTGCGCCCGTACATCGCATCACGGAGGAGTTCATTCGCGAGTCAGGTATTCCTTATTCCTTCTTGCGTAATAATTGGTATCTGGAGAATGAGGCAGGCACGATCCGATCCGTACTCGCGGGTGCTCCTTGGCTAACCTCGGCAGGGTCCGGTAAAGTAGGTTGGGCTACCCGCGCAGATTATGCGCAAGCAGCTGCAAATGTTTTGTCTGGTGAAGGACATGAGAATACAATATACGAGCTCTCCGGTAAGCCGATTACCCAAGAAGAGTTTGCAGCGGTACTTGCTGAGGTTCTGGGCAAAAACGTTCCTGTCCAGCAGGTGGATGATGCTACGTATGCCGAGGTTATGCTCGGTGCGGGAGTCCCAGAAGGAGCAATCCCTATTGTGGTTGGTATTCAACAAGCGATTCGTGAAGGAGCCTTGGATGTCGTAAGCAGCGATTTTGAGAAGCTGTTGAAACGCCCCCTTACACCGCTTAGCCAAGGAATTAGTGAACTGATCAAGCAAATCCAAGCATAATAAACGTGCCGTAAAGCGGATGCTGCCTACGTAGGCAACATCCGTTTTTAGTTATATGTTCACCTATGGACATTTTCAGCAGACAGAACGCTTACATATGAGGTGCAACAATACTCAGATTAGTTTCATCCATGAGTGGAATCGTGACGGATTATCCAATATACTTGTAGGGAACTCCAAGGAAGACTTGGAGCAAGCTTGGTCTATCCAGGGAAGCTTAGCACAGCAGTAGAATTTGAAAATGAATGGAGTACATAATACCATGTCTAATTTACCAAATTGTCCTGAATGTAATTCAGAGTACACTTATGAGGATCGCAGTCTTTTCATTTGTCCGGAATGCGCTCATGAGTGGTCTACCGAGTCAGAAGCAAGCAGTGAAGACATTAAGATCGTCAAAGATGCGAATGGTAACATTCTGCAGGATGGTGACTCTGTAACTGTCATTAAAGACCTTAAAGTGAAGGGAAGCTCATCCGTCTTAAAAATCGGCACCAAAGTAAAAAACATCCGTCTGGTGGATGGCGATCACGATATTGACTGCAAAATTGATGGTTTTGGAGCAATGAAGCTAAAATCGGAGTTTGTAAAAAAGAATTAAAATGTAAGAAAGGAGAAGCCGAGGGCTTCTCCTTTTTTTGTTTATAAGGGCGCTAACCATACGGTTCCTGTTCCCCTGTACACATTTACCAGCCCTTCGCCGGAAGCAGCCGAGCCCATTTTGGTTTTTCCAGATTTTTCGACGGTGAACTGTAAGGTATTGGACCACATGAGGGCAAAGTTACCATCCACCTTCAGCACATCATTTTGCAATTCTATAACGACCGCTTCCTCGGAAGGGATTGGCGCTTGAAGTGCCAGAACTCCTTTTCCGCGGGCGCTTAAATTAAATAACCCTTCTCCACCCAGTGCGGCAGAGGAAAGATTACTACGTGCAACGACGGATATGTCCAGCGTCGTGTCACAAGCCAAAAACAAGCCGTCTTCGATGGCAATATCATCATTGTCGACATCAATAAGCCAAATATATTGGTAGGTAGGCTCCAGCATAATGGTACCCGTGCCTTTATAGTGCGGTTTAATGGCACCTGTCCCTGTTACAGCGCCGGACACCAAGTTTCGCATTAAGCCTCCCACGCCTTTTACACCGGTAGTCATTTCCATGCTACCCACAGTATATTGCATGGCTCCCGCCTTCATCATAATCTCACTATTGTTGATTTCGATCATGAGCTGTTTGCGGCGCATGTTACTTTTGCTCATATAGTAATTGTCTTGCGCAGCCGCAACCGAGGTGCAGCTCAAATCTGTTATGTATTCCAGTACCGTAAATCCGCCTAATTGGTCAGTGATAGCAACATTGCTGTTATCCTTTAAATTATTAATAACAAAAGCCATAAATGTAAGTGCCTCCTTGTTGTATTCATGGTGTGGGGATGGGAAACTTCTTTGTTCCATACAATATTCGACAAAGAGTCTTCTTTTCCTGCGGCGAATTCTTGACACTTCCCTTGGCTGGCTTTCAGACTCCAAAAAGGAGAGGTTGAAAAAGATGCGAAAAAGGTTCAATATAAAGATATCGGTTTTTAAAATGATTGGCTTCGAAAGCAGCCGAATGAGAATGAAACATGAAAATAGGGGGTAGAGCAAGTGGAGATAGGGATAAGCACGTTTGTAGAAACAACGCCGGATCCCCAAACGGGTGAGGTTATTAGTCACGCACAACGAATACGTGAAGTGGTCGAGGAGATTGTACTTGCAGATCAGGTAGGGCTGGATGTGTACGGCGTAGGGGAGCATCATCGTAAAGATTATGCAGCATCTGCTCCGGCTGTTATCCTCGCTGCTGCAGCGGCACAGACCCAACGAATTCGGTTAACCAGTGCAGTTACGGTGCTTTCATCGGATGATCCCGTACGTGTGTTTCAGGATTTTGCTACACTGGACGGCATTTCGAATGGACGAGCTGAGATTATGGCAGGCCGGGGCTCTTTTATCGAATCGTTCCCGTTATTTGGGTATGATTTGGATAACTACGATGAGTTATTTGATGAAAAACTGGAGCTGTTATTGAAAATCCGAGAATCCGAGAAAGTCACCTGGAAGGGCGGACATCGGCCTGCAATTCACAATTTGGGCGTGTATCCGCGTCCAGTTCAAAATCCGTTGCCCGTATGGATTGGGAGTGGGGGGAATCAGGAATCTGTGGTTCGTGCAGGATTGCTCGGTTTGCCATTGGTTCTGGCGATTATCGGGGGTAGCCCTGTACAGTTTGCCCCGTTGGTGGAACTGTATAAAAAAGCCGCTAGGCATGCTGGTCATGATGCATCGCTGCTTCCGGTTGCATCACACTCACATGGTTTTATCGCAGAGACGACTGAGCTGGCAGCGGATAAGTTCTTCCCTTCCACTCAGCAGAGCATGAATGTGCTTGGGCGTGAACGCGGTTGGGGCCCTTACACTCGCTCCAGCTTCGATGCCGCACGCAGCTTTGAAGGAGCGTTATATGTAGGTGATTCAGACACGGTTGCCAAGAAAATCATTCATCTCCGTAAACAGGTAGGCATTACACGTTTTCTGTTGCACGTGCCCGTCGGTACGATGCCGCATGACGATGTCATGAGAGCTATTGAGCTATTGGGAACAGAGGTAGCACCACGGGTTCGTGAAGAGATATCCAAGTGGGAATCCGAGAGTAAATAAGTGGATTGATCTCAATAGATAAAAGAGAAAGGAGCAGGCCATGGGGGTGAGGTCGCTCCTTTTTTGCTTCTAAAAAAACTATATGCGAGCTGATGAGATCATTCTTTATTTGGTTCGTTTTTTATGCGTGATGCGTTTCTGTAATTGAGGCTTTCCTTGTTTTAGTCTCTTAGGTTTAGCAGGAACTCTGCGCAAGATAGGTTTCTCTTGGGTTGCTTTGGAAGGCAATGTCATGCGGAGTGTGGATGATGCAGGTTTTCTTTGACTGCTGCTCGTTACAAAGTTGATAGTATAGTCGAAGACGAACGGACTAACTGCGATTCTCCGCAGTCCCACGCTTCTACAAGTGGTACAGCCTGTATCCCAGCACCAATTGAAGGCATTCTCAGGAACTTGAGTGAAATATGAACCACGCCATTCGCGTCCAAAAACATTTTCCGCATAATAATAGAACGTAGTACCTCCTGGGAAGCCGCTCCACACCTGGATAGTCTGTCCGGGATTAACTTGGTACCAGCCTGCTTTAGAGTAGTTAACAGGAGTACAGCTGAAGTCCGGATAGGCAAAGACCACAAAGATAGCCGCATTGGTACTGTTGCGAAAATTGAGACCCATTTGTCGTCACTTCTTTCATCATATAGTAATCCTACAGAGTATTCTATGAGAGTTTTGAAAGAAGGAAACGGACACGAGTCTCTTAATCGCTGAAATTGAACCATTTGCTGATGTCTATTTTGTTATGTTCATTCATAGCTCGCCATTCGTTCGTATCTGGTTGATAGGTATAATCTTTTTGCCAGGTCATGATGTTTTCCACGATTGCTCGTATGGAAGAGGCGATATAGGAGACTTCCTGATTCGTCATCATGGGATGGAGCGACAGACGCACCCAGCCCGGTTTTCGAGATAAGTCTCCCGCATGGATCAGGTCTGTCATTTGTTTGGATGTTTGTGGGTCAATGCCCAGCAAATAATGTCCGTAGGGGCCTGCACAAGAGCAGCCGCCCCGGACCTGGATGCCAAACCAATCATTCAATAGTTTTACAATCAGGTTATAGTGAATATGGCCGACAACGAAAGAAACGATTCCCATTCGTTCTTGGCTGCTTCCTCCTAAAATGTGTAGCCCTGGTATGGTACTCAAGCTCTTTAGTAATAATGATGTCAGTTCCTTTTTGCGCTCCAACAGACGCTTCTGTCCCATCTGTTCTTTTAGCCGAATGCAGAGCGCCGTTCGAACGGCCTGTAGATAGGCAGGCGTCCCTCCATCCTCACGGGCTTCAGTATTATTTTTATACTCGTATCCACCCCAAGGATTGGTCCAGCTAACTGTACCCCCTCCGGGCTGATCTGGAGCACAATTAAGGCACAGTCTCGAATCCATAATTAAAACACCGCTTGTACCGGGACCCCCAAGAAATTTGTGGGGTGAAAATACAATCCCGTCCAGTTTCTCAAGGGGATCTGTGGGGTGCATGTTGATCTCGGCATAAGGTGCGCTTGCCGAAAAATCAATGAAACAAACGCCGCCATGTTCGTGCATTTTGCGGGCTAGCTGGTAAATAGGCACTTCGAACCCTGTAACATTAGAGCAGGCGGTAAAGGCGCCGATTTTGATAGGACGATGCCGGAATTGAAGCAGTAGTCGTTCGAGATGAGTTGGATCGACAATCCCGCCGGGACCCGGAGGAAGACATACAACGTCTCCAATGGTTTCTGCCCAGGAAATATGATTGGAATGATGCTCCATATGTGTAACGAAAATAACGGGGCGTTCTTTTTCCGCGATGGGGTAGAGGGGTTTTAATTTTTCATGTATTTTCAATCCTAACAGCCGCTGAAGCTTATTCACTGCACCTGTCATACCAGACCCGGCGAACAGGATGATATCATGTTCATTGGCATGAACGTGGTTTTTAATGATTTGTTTCGCTTCTTCATAGGCTTGGGTCATCAGAGTTCCTGTCAAATTAGACTCCGTATGCGTGTTCGCCACAAAAGGGCCTAATTCATGAGCTATTTTCGACTCGATGGGTCCATACAGACGGCCGCTGGCTGCCCAATCCGCATAAATCAGCTTTTTTTGCCCATATGGAGATTCAAAGGTCTGGTGATATCCTATTGTACTTTCGCGATACCTTTGGAAATAAGCCTCGTTAGAAGGCTGATACCTACAATTACTGCTTCCAATTCGAGCCATGAGCATACGGCGCCTCCCAAGTCGTTCTGTCTTTTTAGGGTACGTAGGTAGGCCCGAATGGGTTAAAAAAAATAGGCGAGTGTCATCATTTAGTCACAATAAAAGCCTCATCCAACAGCCGGATAAGGCGCAAGTCTATCCTATATAAACAACTGCATATCGGATTCGAGCGCATCTTTTAGATACGTTTTGGCCTCGATAATTTCCAGTTCAGGTATAAATTCTTCCGGTTTAAAACCCATAATATCCACCGATAGCTTACAGGCATAAAATTTGACGTTTTTCTTCCGGGCACCTTTTAGGAAGTGGATCAGCTTTGGGGCTTCATTGTCTTCCAACATTTCCGTTAGCATCAGTTTGCCCAGACCACTAAAATTCATATGGGACAGCGGTAAGGATTCAGGCCCTTTGGGCGTCATCAAGTCCATGAGTTTCTCGTAAATCGTCTTATCCTCAAGCGTCATCTTCTCGGGATCACGAACCAGTGATAATCCCCAGAACGCAAAAAACATCGTCACGTCCACATCCAATTCCCGCGCTGTATTTGCCAGAATCAGTCCAGCCATTGCCTTATCATAATCGCCGCTGAACATAAGCAGATTCATCCTTTTATCCACAATTCCCGCCTCCATTACCAACAGATATATTCAGTATGGATTTGGGAATGAGAACTATGCCCAGTTCACATATTGATCACAATTTCAGGACATGTGTTGAAATTCAAGAGCTCTATTCAATATATGTTATTATTATCTATGGGAATTACATAGCACCATTGTTTTATGAAATATTAGGATAAATGAGAAAGGAACAGGTTTTGAAATTTATGAAAAAAACATCGTCTATAATGATTTTATTTTTATTGCTGATTGTGACAGCATGTGGAGCCCATCAAGAGAAGAACACGGATTCGTCTTCAAAAGCTTCGACCTCTAAAAATATGTCTTCTGAACAACCGATAAATTCTGAACAGAAGAAGGAAAATGCAACTGATGCAGGCCAATCTATGAAAGTGGTCATACCTAAAGAAAAAGCTATTATACGTTCAGAAGAGGGAAATTCATTAGTTCATGCAGATTGGACGTCAGGCCAACCTGATGTGGAGTTACCCCTCCAAATGGGCGCAACTAAGGCTGAACTCGTATTAGGGATGGATCATCCTAACGGGGTGAAAACGTTGGTGGTATTCCCTTCCGAGTCTACAGGTTGGCCGCTCGACCTGTCTTCAACTGGAGAATCGGAAGCCTTTGACGAGTTTGGGGAATTGAAAGCAGGCTATAGGCTTCAAGCGAGCGTTTACGACTTTGATCATGATGGAACTAACGAGTTAGTCATTGCAGCGGGTGACTTAGCTACGAATGCTGAGATATGGGTTTTTTCATTTACAAATGTAGAAAACATTAAAAAGATAGATCCTTTTCATCAGGAGTTAGCCGTAACAGGACAATCCTATATTACTTTGAATGGACATGAATTAGATGTGCCTTATGGCTCTCAAGGTTTATTTGAGACGTATAAGTATGTAGATAAAGAATTTCTTACTCCCGTAAAGTAAAGTAACCCACCGTTACCAATGTCATATCTACAAACCGCTCCTATTCTGTATAATTTCAGGGGAATTCAAGACACAAGCCTGAGATCGGGAGGATCATGAGAAAGTGAGTATAGAGAACAAATATAAAGCACTTGAACTGGAAAAGCCGGGCATCTACGAGCTGGAGGGACTGGAAGTCGGGGTCACCTCTAATTGCAACTTCAAGTGTGATTACTGCTGCGCATATCAGCGGAACGATGGGCAATGCATTAGCAGCAAAGAGGTCATTGATATTATTGATGACATTCCAACGTTAAAACGTGTGCGACTGTCCGGGGGAGAAGTGACCTTGAAGTATGAGGATTGTCTGGACATTGTGGCTCACTGTTCGAGCAAAGGAATCGCTACCCAGCTCAACACCAATGCCAGCTTGCTCAGCCCTGAACGAATTGAGAAACTGCGTGATGCAGGTCTTTCCAACATTCATATCTCCTTCAACTTCACGGATGCTGATAAATATGCAGCCTATTATCATGTTCATCCTCGCATGTATGAGAAAATTGTTCAAAATATCCGGTTATGTACCGAGGCCAAGCTGGAAACGGTGTTGGAGACGTTGCTGTTTGCGGAGACGCAGAACAACATGCCAGCTATTAGCGAAATGGTATATGATCTCGGTGTCCGCATCCATGAAATCCAAAACAGCATTGTGATGGATCATACCAACTGGAACGCTATTTCCACCAAGGAAGCGCTCGTCCGTTCCGTTCATGACCTGATTGCACATAAAAAAGATGACACTGTATTGTATTTCACCTGTATGGACCGTTTCGCAGAAGCACTGGGTTTCCAGGAACAGCCGGGTGTGTATTTTTCCAATTGTGTTGATGGTAAAAAACAGCTCCATCTGCACGGGAACGGGGACATCCTGATCTGTGAGCTATGCCATCCTGTGGTCATCGGCAATATCTATAACGGAACATCCTTAAAGGATATTTACAAAAATAAACCGAAGCAGCTTCAGGAGTTTCTCGACAAACTGCCTTGTCCTGCATATGATGCGCTTTTTCCTGTAGGAAGCAAGTAGACATGATTTGAGCTTGTGAGACTAAAGCATCTACCACCCTAACAGTCAGGGTGGTAGATATCCTTCATGTAACTCCATGAATCCTTTATCAATGATTTTAATGAAAGGGTTTACATGTTAAAATATAAAAATATAATCCTCTTATGAAAGAAGGAGTAGATATGAAATATAGAAATGTAGGCAACAGTGGTCTTAAAATTAGTGAAATCGGCTTGGGGAGCTGGTTGACGTACGGTACAGCCGCCGAGCAGGAAGCAGCTCATACCTGTATTGCCAAAGCCTTTGAACTCGGGATTAATTTCTTTGATACCGCGAACGCGTATAACCGGGGAGAAGGCGAAAAGGCTATGGGAGCTGCTTTGAAGTCCTATCGAAGAGATAGCTATGTATTATCTACCAAGGTGTACTTCCCTATGGATACCGGTCCCAATGACAGGGGACTGTCACGCAAGCACATTATGGAGCAATGTGAAGCGAGTCTGAAGCGTCTGGGTACGGATTATATCGACATGTACTTTTGTCATCGTTATGATCCAGACACTCCTTTAGAAGAGACGCTGCGAGCGCTCGATGACCTTCAGGCTCAGGGTAAGATTCTGTACGCTGCTGTCAGCGAATGGAGTGCTGCCCAGCTCATGGATGCTTATGGGATTGGAAAAAGGCTGAATCTGCGCCCGCTGATTGCCAATCAGCCGATCTATAATATGTTCGAACGTTACATCGAGCATGAGGTACTTCCGGTATCCGGGCAGGTAGGCATCGGCCAAATTGTATTTTCGCCTCTGGCCCAAGGGGTCCTCACGGGGAAATACAAGCCTGGACAACCTTTACCGACGGGTAGCCGCGGGGCTGATGCCTCTGTCAATAATGTCATTAGTAGTTACATGAACGATACCGTTCTGAACTGTGTCCAGGAGCTGGATAAGCTGGCGAAGAACTTAGGTGTTACCCTGTCACAGCTCGCGCTTGCTTGGATTCTGAGAGAACCGGGTATCAGCGCTGCACTTATTGGGGCTACTAAACCGGCACAAATTGAGGAAAATGTAAAAGCAGTCGAAGTGACGCTGCAACCGGAGACATGCGCGGAAATTGAGCGGATTCTGAAGCAAGCAGAGGGTTTTGAACCTTTGCGTTAAGCATTCACACGAGCCTCTGTAGAGGCGAACCATTAACTTGCTTCAAGTATGGTATAAATACCTGAAACTACACTAAATACAATCCCGCTCACTAAAACAAGGATTTGCTTCTTATTGAGATCCAGCGGATCAAAAAAGATGGGTAATAGCCATTTTAGGGTGATGACAGCCCATAAGCCCTCTAGTAACCCTAGCATCAACACCTTTTGCCCCCAGTGAAACTTCATTTGCGGTGTTAGCGGACCTGCTAGCATCAAATCACCTGAGGCACGGATATTCCAGAAAACGATAACCATGAATACAACAAGAGTTAATAGAGTTGACATAATATAGGCGATATATTTTTTAGCCTTTTTCGTAAGTTTCGGCGATTTTTTAAACTCAGGCAAGCCAATCAGGAAAAAAACGATTCCCATAAAAATAGCTGCGCCTATAAAGGAACCGAGTATGATATTGGCCACGATGCCGATGCCATTGATGATTAATAATAAAATAAGCTCTCCCCCTTTGGGGTTACGATGATAGTTATTTTATTGTACATGTAGGAACGAAAATGCTCAAATATTTGGAGAAGCCCCAGCGCTTTCGCCTAGGGCTTTTTTGCTTTTTGCTGATTATAATGCTGATTTAATGACCTTTTTATAATACACGATAGATAGCACCCCAAAAATGGAATATAGGGCGGTGTACAGCACCATAACGATGATCATAGGCATCCAAATTTCGGTTCCAAACAAGAACCAGCCGGATTGAACGGCGAAATAGCTGTGTGATAGGCCAATCACTAATGGAATACCGAAGTTAAAGAGTTGTTTTATTTTAATGCCTCGAAGCAGGTCACTTTGGGTGAACCCTAACTTTCTTAACACCGTATAATTGGCTTTTTCGTCTTCGCTCTCATCCATTTGCTTAAAGTAAAGGATACAGCCTGATGTAATGAGAAAGGTGAGTCCTAAAAAGCCAACTACAAACATGATCACTCCCATGTTCCGCTTCTGATTGCTGCCCATTTCAAGGCGGGATGTTTGTTGATCATTAAAATTCGCAGCTGCAAAGAGGCGATCGGCTTCTTCAATCTGTGCTGCATTTATCATATCAATTCCAATATATAAGGATGACTTCTTTTGGATCTCTGGATTTACATCTTTCTTTAACCGCTCAAAGATGGTTTCGTCTACAATGGCAGTGGGTACTCCCCCGGCTGCAAAATAGTAGGGAATGACATAATCCTTTTTTAGACCCACATATTGTTGAGGTATGACTTCTGTTTTCCCCTTCAAATCCAAGGGGCCAAAGTCTTTCAAGGACATGAATTTCTGTAACATATCATTATAGCCCGTTAAAACCGTTTGGCCTGGAGTTACATCCGTACCCTCCACAGATTGGTCGCTTACGACAGGCAGTGTCATGGAATCCGTACCATCATTTAATTGTTCCATAGGAGTCTCCATAATTTGCGCTGTCTTCACACTGACTTGAATCACTTCAATTTTCTTTTCACGATACTTTATATCATGCTCATGAAGTAACGCTTTGAATTTCTCCGCATCCGGTACATTCGTCATGGCAAAATGGGAAGGTACATTGTCCTCAGCTGCTTGATCCGCAGAATAATAGGCGATATAGCTTAAGGAAAGTAAACCGATGGCAAGTGCCGATACTGTCGTAATAATGGTCAACAACAAAGCATTGGACTTCATGCGGAACATAATGGACGAGAGGGACAGCACCTCATGGATGTTTAAATATCCGCCTTTACTCTTTCTGATGATATTGGAAATAAAACGGATAGATCCTTTATAAAAAAGGAGTGTTCCGATGATGACAGTGCCCAAAATAAACACCATAGCCATAAACAATTCATTTATGGATGTAAAGTCTCCACCAAATAATTTGGAGGAAACATAGTAACCTAAAGCGATGAATGAGATGCCAATGATCCCGATGATCATCTCAAAGATCGATATTTTCTTGATTTTCCCTTCGGTGGTTGAGGTCACTCTGAACAAGGACAAAATACTTTGTCTTTTGATAAAAGAATAATTCATGAGCATGATCAGCAGGTAGATGACAACAAAAACGATGAGTGTTTGAGTCAGTGCTTGGTTAGAAAAATATAGAGTGGCAATGGCTTCGACGCCCGTCGTCTTAAATAAAATCATGATCACTAATTTGGAAAAGGAGAATCCAACCCCAATTCCTATGAATAGTGAACTGAAGTATAGAATTAAGTTTTCAGCACTCAGGATGCGAAAAATTTTGTTTTTAGTCATTCCGATTAATTGAAATAGGCCAATTTCTTTGCTGCGTCTTTTTATAAAGATATTATTAGCATACAAAAGGAAGATGCAGACAATAGCGACCAGTAAAACGGATGCTGCGCGTATGGAAGCTGCACCTTTAACAGAACCCTTCACTTCGTCCATGGAGGGATCGTACTGTAATGTGACAAAAGCGAAATAGAGCGCAACACTGAAAATGAGGGCAAAAACATAAAGGTAATAATTTTTCAGGTTTTTTTTCAAATTCTTTAGAATGAGCAGATTAATGTTCATATTGGACCCCGCCTAAAACCCCTTGGGTTTTCATGATATCCTGGAAGAAGCTTTGTCTTTCCTGCTCACCTTTGTGAAGTTGCGTATACATTTGTCCATCCTTAATAAAAATAACCCGACTGCAATGGCTGGCAGCGACAGGATCATGCGTGACCATAATAATGGTTGCTTTGCGTTTTTGGTTCAACTGGCCCAGCTTGTTTAATAAATCGGAAGCCGATTTGGAATCCAGTGCACCCGTAGGTTCATCGGCGAAAATAATACTGGGCTCATGAATAAACGCTCTGGCCGCTGATGTACGCTGTTTCTGTCCACCCGAAATTTCATTGGGATACTTATCTTTCAACTCATAAATCCCCAATTCTGTAGCCACTTCCTGAAATCTTCGGTTGGCTTCTTTTTTAGGCGTTTTGGTGATGGATAACGGTAAGAGGATGTTCTCCTTCACCGTTAGCGTATCCAGCAGATTATACTCCTGAAAAATAAAGCCTAAATGCTCTTTGCGAAATTCAGCCAGTTGCTTTTCTTTCATTTTCGTCATTTCGATATCATTGATTCTAATGGAACCTTGGCTCACTTTATCAATAGAGGAAAGAACATTCAGCAATGTGGTTTTACCTGAACCGGAGGCTCCCATAATACTGACAAATTCCCCTTCTTCAATAAAGATATCTATTCCCTTCAAAACCTCCTGCATATTGAACTTATTACCGTAGCTTTTACGGATTTTATGAGCTTCTAAAATGTTCACTTCGATGCACTCCTTATTGTTCTTGTAGCCTTATTATAAAAATTGAGCCGATGTTTTTCCTTTGATTGGGCGAACAATACATAAAAGCATGTGACATCTCTGTCACATGCTTACCACACTCACGAAATCATTTCGTTTGGGAAAAATTAAAGTGAAGGTTGTACCTACGTTCGGTTTGGAGTGCACATCTATATGTATGAGCAAGGTTTGTGCTGCCTTTTTCGTTAAATATAACCCCATACCCGTTGAAGTGTGATCAGAATGTTGGGTTGTGGAGGTAAAACCTTTCTCGAAGATACGGGGTATATCCTTCGGATCAATACCGCGTCCAAAGTCTTGAACCTCAAGCTGTATTCGATCCCTTTGTTCATAGCTGTGAATGATAATATCACTGGCATCGCTATATTTGATGGCATTGGTTAAGAGCTGTCTGATGATAAAAGCCAGCCATTTGGCATCACTCAGCACTTCCATGTGCTCAAGTTGGATGTCAAAACCGATCCCCTTTTGGATGCACCATGACTGTAATGCTTTGATCTCTTTAAAAACCAGAGATTTTAAATCCACTTGCTCGACATACAGATCATTTTCAATAAAAGATATTCGTTTGTGATGGAGCTGCTGATCCAGCAGTAAGTGAATTCGTAGCCATTCATAGGTTAACTGAGCTTTTAGGGACTTGTCGTCCAACCGCTCAATCATCAAATGCATGGTGGTCAAAGGTGTTTTTACCTCATGAATCCAGGATAATAGTTCATCTTTTTCATGTTCAAGTGTCAATTGATTTTGCGAGATGATCTGTTGTAACCGTTCGTTCTGGCCCGTGATTTTTTGTTCAATGATTTGCTCAAACGGACTCTCCGGTTCGCCTATACCCGTTAGTTCAAGAGAACTCTCCCATTTTTCTAGTGTGGTATAGAACTTGGTTTCCTTGGGATAACGAATGATTAAAAAAACCAAGAAAATCATCATCGATAAGAAGACGATATAAAGAATCGGCATTAACGGAATTGCTGCATCCACATAAGCAATGAACAGGATCAGGAATTGCTGACACATAAACAGTAGAATCCAGCTCCGCCTCTCTATAAGGTATTTTTTAATCATAGGCAGGTGCCTCTTCTGTAGCCATGTAGCCTTGCCCGACTTTCGTTTCAATGAAACGGCCCAAATCCAGCTCGTCCAATTTTTTGCGCAGGCGGTTCAAGTTGACGGTCAGGGTATTGTCGCTGACAAAACGTTCATCATCCCAGAGGCTTTTAATTAATTCCTCACGTGCAACAATTTTATTTTTTTGTTCGATCAGCAGCTTCAAAATAAAAATCTCGTTCTTGGTTAATTCGATGGAGCCAGTCTCATTGGCTACTACATTTTTTTCATAGTCGACCGTTGCGCCACACCATGTTTTAAGGGAGACAGGTTCTGTATTGTAATTATATACGCGGCGGAGTGTCGCCTGTAATTTGGCAATGAGTACATCAAAATGAAACGGTTTTTGGATAAAATCATCCGCTCCAAGCTGCATTGACATCACCATATCCGTAGGATGATCCCGTGAAGATAAGAAGAGGATGGGGACGTTAGAGTGGGATCGAATCATTCGACACCAATGAAACCCATCAAATTTCGGCAATTGAATATCTATCACGACCAGATCAGGCTTTATCGTTGTGAATTCCTGAATGACTTTATTAAAGTCCTGGATGCCATACACATCATAGTTCCATTGAGTTAACCGATCCTTCATTTCATGGAACAAAGTTTCATCATCTTCAATTAATAAGATTTTGAACAACGAATTCACCACTTTATATTTTTTTCAGGATTTTGCAAGTTCCTCTTTTATAAAGTGTATAGCAAAAATTGTGTATATGCTACATGTGTGAATTCCACTTGATATTGCGATAATCTGCTGTTAATAGTTGAGGTTTATAGTGGGATTTAGATTGACTATCTCATATATATATTAAAGGATGGATGCAATGATGGGGATTCACACGTATTTTCGGTCGCTAAATGAGCTGGAAAGAATCATCCGTTGTCCGGGTAAGTTTAAATTCGAGGAACACAGCGTATCGGCACATTCTTGGAAAGTCGTACAATACGCCAAAACGCTGGCTGATATTGAAGAGAGAAATGGTGTCCGTATTGACTGGAAAAAGCTATACGAGATTACGAGCAGTCACGATTACGGGGAGATTTTTATTGGAGACATCAAAACGCCAGTTAAGCACTCCTCTAAGGAACTACGATTATTAATCCAACAGGTCGAAGAGGGTATGATTGAGTATTTTATTGAAGAGAATATTCCCGAGGATTTTAAGGCTATTTTTCGCAAACAGCTAAGGGAAGGTAAAGATGATTCTGTAGAAGGTTTAATCCTTGAAGTTGCGGACAAGATGGATCAGGTATACGAAGCATTTGCAGAACTTCAGCGGGGAAATACGGAAAAAGAATTTATAGTCATGTACCGTAATGCACTTGTAAAAATAAAGAATATTCAATTACACTGCGTTGAGTATTTTTTGGGAAATATCCTGCCCGATATGGTTAAGGAAGAAACGCCTTCATCCATTGATATCAAGAAGATTACGGAAGAGGCTTTAGCTCTGTAAATGAATTTCCCTACCATCCAGAAGCTACCGACCGCTTCTGTTCATACATAATAATTCTCGTTTCAAAACCAGACAATGCTTGACTTCAAGTTAACTTTAAGTAGTAACATACGGAATGTGACGTGGTGCTTAGGAAATACGATGACTATTCTGACAATTTAGGAGTGATAGAAATTGAAAAAGAAACAACTGGGTAACAGTGACCTTCAAGTATCTGCACTGGGTCTGGGCTGCATGGGAATGTCCGAATATTACGGTGAGTTGAATGAGCAGGAGTCGATCAAAACACTTCATCGTGCGCTGGAGCTAGGGATAAACTTTTGGGATACTGCCGATGTCTACGGTGTGGGGGAAAATGAAAAACTGATTAGCCAAGTCCTGCGGAGCCGCCGCGACGAAGTCGTATTAGCCACTAAATTTTCCATTATGCGTGGGGAAGATGGCGCATTTATGGGTGTAAGTGGCCGTCCCGAATACGTAAAAGAGGCATGTGATCGCAGCCTGCAAAGACTGGGTGTAGATGTGATTGATCTGTACTACCAGCATCGTGTTGATCCGAATGTGCCTATCGAGGAAACAGTTGGTGCGATGAGTGACTTGGTTCAAGCGGGAAAAGTCCGCTATTTGGGGCTGTCCGAAGCTTCTCCTGGGCTTATTCGACGCGCTCACAAGGTACATCCGATTACAGCGCTGCAAACGGAATACTCCTTATGGAGCCGAGAAGCAGAAGATGAAGTTATACCGGCGTGTAAGGAACTAGGCATCGAGTTTGTGGCCTACAGTCCACTTGGACGCGGCTTTTTGAGCGGACAAATTCAGAAGTTTGATGATTTTGCAGAAGATGATTTCCGTCGCTCTGTGCCACGTTTTCAACCTGAGAATTTCCAGAAAAATCTGGATCTCGTGCAGCATGTTAAGGACCTTGCCGCCCAAAAAGGGGTCAAACCTTCTCAACTGGCGTTGGCATGGCTGCTTGCGCAAGAGGGAATTGTACCGATTCCAGGAACCAAGCGGGTTACGTATTTAGAGGAAAATGCAGGATCCGTCGATGTTGTTTTATCCGCACAGGAAATGGAAGCTATTAACGCAATTATTCCAAAAGGAATGGCAGCGGGTCTTCGTTATCCTGCAGAACGGATGCCGAATTGGCAAGCCGAATAATTAAGATAACATGTTAATCCCAAAAGCCGCCCTTAACGCGTATCGACGTGAAAGGCGGCTTTGTGGGTTTACATATACTGCTAAGGGTTGGGTGTGCTTTTAAAATTCCCAAGGGACGTCCTACGGGCAGGAATGTACGACCGAAGTGAGCGTCCTATCTTTATAAAATGGGGGCTTGCAATGCAGTATTGATATTTTGTAGATCCATCGAAAGCTGCTCTTTTACGTTCCAAGGGTGATACCAGCCACGTTCGATCATGTATGTTGAAATCTGCTCATGCATATCAATAGCCTCATCCAGTTGCTTCGTAAGAATAGCTTTAATTTCTGGAGTTCCCGCTTCTGTTACAGCCATAGCGTAATTTCTCACACCGCTTTTGGCCGCGTTCAGAAAATCGGCTGCAATGACTTGGTCCGTTAAGGTATGCAGTCCGGTCAAATGCTCCAACAGTGTATTCATGGCTTAACCTCCTGTGAGATGGCTTGATCTAAGAGGGTACCGAGTTCTTGTAATTGGCGGGTCGATAAGTCAACATCCTGCTGTAATATAGCTTTGAGAGTTGGATCAGAGATTAATGCTTGCATGGTTTTAGACTTGGTAAGACACACTGTTTTGAACGCTGACAATTCATGGACTTCAAGGGTTTCGTGCAGGCCATACACCATATGACGTTTACCTCCAATGCTCCAATATATAGTTAAGGTTTAAGTACAACTTTGATGCAATTGTCCTGTCTGGTATCAAAAATTTCATATCCACGTTTGGCGTCGCTTAACGGAATGACGTGTGTAACAACGTCTCCTGGGTCCACCTTTCCCGTATCAATCAGCTCATACATATATGGCATATAGTGAATAACGGGAGCCTGTCCCGTACGTAAATTAACATTTCGCTGAAAAATGTCTCCCATAGGAAAACCGTTATATCGACCGCCGTAGACTCCGGTAACTTGAATGGTGCCACCTTTGCGCACAGCTTGTGTAGCTATGACTAGTCCTCCTAAAGCTCCGCCGTGAAGCTTGAGACCGGAAGCGAGAGATTCCAGCGGAGACATTTTACCGCTCATGCCGGAGCAGTCAATAACTACGTCTGCGCCTCCTTTGGTTATCTCTTTGAGGTAGTTGCCGACGTTTTCTTGCGATTCTACATTAACAATTTCCACATGATTTGTACGCTTCGCATGTTGCAGACGATAATCCAGGTAGTCTGCCGCAATGACTCGTTTTGCACCCTTGAACCAGGCGAACTTCTGCGCTAGCAGACCTACCGGCCCACAGCCAATAACAATGACAGTATCCCCGTCCGTTACCCCGGCATTATCGACGCTCCAGAACGCAGTGGTCATGGCATCAGAGATCAAGCAGAGCTTTTCGTCAGGATGTTCACAACTCTCCGGAATTTTGAAGTGAGTAAAGTTGGCAAAAGGCACACGTAAATATTCAGCTTGTCCACCCGGATATCCACCGGTTGTTCCTGAATAGCCGAAAAAACCGCCCATTTCTCCATGCTCATTAGAATGGTCACATTGACTTTCCAATTGGTTTTTACAGTAAAAGCATTCACCGCACGCTATGTTGAACGGAATGATCACGCGGTCTCCCTTTTTCAAGTTGGTTACGCCGCTGCCGACTTCCTCTACAACCCCCATCGGCTCATGACCAATTACATAATCTTCCTGTAGATTCGGAATCATTCCATGAATGAGATGCAGATCTGAACCACAAATAGCGGTTGTCGTCAGTCTGACAATCGCATCGTCGGCTTTTTGAATACTTGGGTCCGGAACCTCTTTAACCACAACGTTTTTGATACCTTGGTAGGTCACTGCTTTCATGCCTGGTTTCCTCCCATATGTTCGTCCGGCGTGCGATCAAACATACCCTTGCGGGTGGTATCATCTGGGAACAGTTCCATTTTGCTGATGTCCACCGTCTTGTTGGCTGATAGCTGATCCAATGGGTACTGCTTTTGCAGATCATATGGATGAAACCATTTTTTTCGTACCATAAGATCAGTAATTTCCTGATGAAGAGCGATGCCTTGATGCAGTTGATTGCGCAACAGAGTTCTGGCATCTGGAGAGACGGTTTCCGTCAAGGCTACGGCTGTATTTCGAACCCCTTCCTTGACGCGAATCAGAAAGTCCATCGCAAATGTCATGTCTGCCATTTCCGGCATGTTTAATGAGTTTTTTGGATCCACATAATCCATTTTAGCGGACTGGGTCTGATCTAATGTCACATCATTCACCTCAATTTAATATTGGTGTGGGACGGAATTCTGGTACAGGTGCCTGAAACGGTGCCTTGGCATAGATTACTTGCAAATCGGCAATAGCTTGTATAGATTGCTGAACATCTTTTTCCATTAAATCCTTTAGTTCTTGATCGAATACCAAGCCTTGCATTAATTTGGATTTGGCTAAGCATAATGTTTTAAAATTAAGCGCTTCGTGGATTTCTAAGGACTCATGCGCCGCTAATGTAGACTGTTGGTTTATCATCGGATCACCCTTCTTTTATGCTTCTCAAAGGTATGTTATCCAGGCTAACTAGGTTTATTCATAGCTATTTTCAACCTTGCCAAGTGCTTTTTTGGCCGGTCCTTCAATGACTTCGCCTTGATATGAAAAGCGAGAGCCATGACAAGGGCAATCCCATGTTCTTTCTGCCTCATTCCACTCGACTTCGCAACCCATATGGGTGCATGTTGTGTCCACTAGGTGCAATGCTCCTTGTGGGTCTCGGTATGCGCCCGCTCTTTTGCCGTTCACCCGGATGACCGCCCCTTCGTCGTGTTCCAGTTCTTCGGCTTTTTTGTAGCTGATGTCTAACTTCCCAGCAATCAAATGTTTAGCCACATTTGCATTTTGAGTTACAAATGTTTTAATGTCGGGGTCCATATGAAACCTTGAAGGGGAGAAAAGATCCTGGTAGGGGCTTTCCTCTCTGGTAATCAGATTCGTATTTAATAAGGCTGCCGCTACACTTGTGGTCATCCCCCATTTTCTATAACCCGTAGCAACGAGGATGTTAGAGGTGTTAGATAGTTCCTGCCCAATATAAGGGAGCTTGTCTAGCGTATACAAGTCTTGGGCCGACCAGCGATAAACGATCTCCTTTAATCCAAATGTTTGCTCCGCGAACTTTTGTAAAGCTTCATAGTACTGGAAAGTACAGATTCCTTGTCCTGTTTTGTGGCCTTCCCCACCGACGATAACCATTGGTTCTCCGTTTACCATTACGGAGCGAAGTGAACGTTTTGGGGTTTCTGCACTTAGATACATACCACCTGGATAGATTTTATCGGTTTTGACCGCGAGTACATAAGACCGCTCGGCATGCAATCGCGCAAAATAAAGACCGTTGGGATCATTGAATGGAAAATGTGAGGAGGATACGACATGGTTGCAGGTAATTTTCTTTCCGTCGCTGGTTGTAATGATGGCAGGTTTTCCTTTTTCAACATCTACAACGGTGGTTTGCTCATAAATTTCCCCGCCCTGACGGATGACTTGGTTTGCCAAATATCTTAAGAAAGGTACAGGATTAAACTGGGCCTGGTTTTTCATCTTAATAGCTGCTTTAGTTGAAAACGGCAGAGGCGTTTGTTCGACATAACTTCCCGGGATGCCAAGTTGCTCGTAAGCTTTATATTCGTCGGCAATTTTTCCAACATACGTATCTTCACATGTATAAACGTAGGCATCTTCTTCTGTAAATTGACAATCGATATTAAACTCTTCTACCGTTTGTTTGATAAATTGAAGAGCGTTGTGGTTGGCTTCGTAATAGAGTCGGGTTTTTTCCTTGCCAAAATGGGAAATAAACTCGCTGTAGATCAAATCATGCTGTGCGGTAATTTTGGCGGTAGTATGACCGGTTGTCCCATGAAGTATCCGCCCTGCGTCGACGACGGCGACGTTTAATCCTTTTTTAGAAAGTAAATAAGCAGTGGTAATACCGGTAATCCCCGCACCTACAATGGCAACATCCACCTGAATATCCTCACTAAGTTTGGGGAAGTTAGGGATGTCAGTGGAAGCTAACCAATACGATTCGGGAAATTGCGGAAATGCGATACGAGATTTGCTTTGTGTCATTTTTACAAAAACCCCTTTGATTACAATTTATGTATATTGTTATCATTGTGGGGGTTTATATTCACTAAACGACTCTCTTTAGTATTTTTTTGATACAGGAGGGAGTGATGGAAAGGAAACAAAGCCGTCCTTAACGCGGATCGGCGCGAAAGGAGGCTTTGTGGGTTGGGTTTAAATATGCAGCTAAGGACGTGGTTTAAAAATGCCGAAAGGACGTCCTACGGGCAGAAATGTTCGGCCAAAATGTGCATTCAGAACGGCAGCTCCTGTACCGTACAGCGAGAGTAGACCGATGCCCATTTCAGCATAAGCAGCGATGGTATGGAACACCTCTGGGGCAACGCCGAATGCATCGAAGCTAAGGCCGAGGAATAGAAAATCAATCAACACAAAAATAAAAAATAGGACCTTGTGCGTCTCCATGGCTCCAATGGTCATGAAAAGCGTAAAGATGAGATAGCCGACAAAGGCAAAGCCAAGCTGTTTGCCATCTACAGCAGATGCCAGCTCTGAGCCGAATACGCCCATTTTAATCATCCAGCTACTAGCTACGGCTAACCAGAAGAAGGCGTAAGCACCAAATGCCGTCATGCCAAAGGTATTGTTATGCTTTGCATCCTGAATGCAGGCAAACAGCTGTGCAAAGGCACCAAGGAAAATAGCCCAAGGGATAATAAAGCTCAAGCCTTCAGTGAGACCAAGCTTTTGGGATGAAGCTACAAGTGTTACAATAGCCAAGCCAAACAGGCCGATCGCACTCGGATCGGCCGTTATGATTTTTACGTTAGCATGAGATTCATTTTGCATGAAAAAATAGAAGCCTCCAATAATGTTCAAGTACGCGTCAATCTGCCGATGCCAGAATCACACTGACATATTGTAACGGAAACCAACCTACTCGCATAGTAGGTAAATCATAAAAATTTTACGATCTGTCTTGTGATGGGGCAAGGATTTATTAAATGGTGTTACCGCAGGATTTGTGATAATATTTACACCTATATAGAATGAGGAAGTGACATAGTGATTAATATAACAATTCCAACTCCGGATATCACGATTACCAAACAGGTTAACCCTGAGCTCAGCCATATTTACGGGTTTACCGACTTTCACCTGATCCCTAGAGATAAGGCTGGCGTCTTTATGTTCTACAACGCACAGGAGGAACTGCTGTTCGTTGGTAAAGCGAGAAAGTTAAGACCAAGAATCAAAAAGCATTTTGAAGATAACGTATCGCCGATCAAGGACAAGCGGAATGAGGTAGCGATTATCGAGGTTTGTATTGTAGAAGATGCGGTAGAGCGAGAAATTTATGAAACCTACATTATCAATACACAAAAGGCTAAATATAACGTTGAAAAAGTATTTTTTAAGTAATGGAGTAACTTCCGTATGAAAAAAAGAGCAATAAGTCGCAGTGACTGTACTGCCCTTATTGCTTTTTTGTATTTCTGCATTTTAGATCCTTCCAGAGAGGGGCCATGGTATGAACAAAACAGATCGTTTGCTAGCGATCTTGCTAGAGTTGCAGCGTAAGGATATTTTACGAGCCGAGGATTTGGCAGCTATATTCGAAACGAGTGTGAGAACCATCTATCGGGATATCCAGGCTCTAAGCGAATCGGGCGTACCAATTGTAGGAGCACCGGGCATTGGATATTCCTTGATGGAGGGGTATTTCCTGCCCCCAGTGAGCTTTACCGCAGAAGAGGCTGTGGCGTTGCTAATCGGGACGGATTTTATCGAACAAAAATTTGATACAGACTACGGTATCAAGGCGCAAACCTCCCGCAGGAAGATTGAAGCCATTTTACCAGAGAGCGTCCGCAGGGAAGTTTCCCGGGTGCGTACAACCATGAGATTGCTCGCTGTGGGTGAAGGGGCAAACCATAGAGAGAAAACCTACTTGGAAACGCTGCGTCTTGCTGTATTGGAAAAACGAATGGTACGGTTTGGTTACTCCAAAAGAATGCCAGAGGCTGACGGGAATCGTCAAAGTGTGCGTGTGGTCGCTCCCTATGGTCTGGTATTGCTTCGTGGTTCGTGGGTATTAATCGGGCAATGTGAATTGCGGCAGCAGCTTCGCCATTTCCGTCTGTCACGTATGGACGAGCTTATGGTACTGGAGGACAGGTTTCATTTGCCTGTCGATTTTCATTTGCAGGATTATAAGCAAACCGATGACCGTCATGTGACTGTTCGCATACTAGCACGTTCCGATATCGCAGATAAGGTGAAGGAAGCGAACAACTTTTATATGGAGGCTATAGAGGAGCGTGCAGATGGATTGCATATACTTTTCCGCGTCAGACAGCCGGAGGAATTACTGCAATGGATACTTGGATGGGGCGCGGATATGGTTGTGCTGGAGCCTGAGTCGCTCCGGGAGCGGGTACGTGCGGAAGTGGAAAAAATGTTGAAATGCTACTGACATAATGCTGTCAGTAGCATTTTTGTATAGTAAAGCTACTTTAATAGAGAGGGGCAGTTACTAATATATGAATACAACCGAAACATTGCAGCGTTTTGAAGAAACGGCACAACACTATCTTCTTGAATTGGACAGCTTTAGCTTGGAGCAATTGCAGTACACACCGCAGGAGGACCAATGGTCGCTTGGACAAATGTATCTTCATTTGGTGAACTCTGCTCTATATATGCACCTGAAGAACATTGATGTTTGTCTACAGCCTAATGGGGAGACAGGGGTTAAAACGGAGGCGGGTACGGCCGTTTTTAATCTAGGAGGATTTCCGCCCATACGTATCCAAGTTCCGCCATCTCCGCAGTATACTCCCCCACAACCGACGAGCAAAGAAGAAATTGTGGAGGGTTTAAATGCTGTGATCCGTAAAATGAGAGAGATTGAGCCGATCGTTGGGAAATCAACAGGGCTTTCTACCGTCTCTCATCCCAGATTCGGCGCGTTGAATGCTGGAGAGTGGTTTTCGCTCATCGAGATGCATTATCGTCATCATCTTTTGCAGAAGGAGCGCTTGAAGCACGCAATAGCCGATTAATCGTCTCCCGGCGTAGCCCGATAAACTGGCCGATTTCCTCCTGCGTCAGCACGTCCGTTAACGTGGCGGGTGCGATGTAGGAATGGAACCAGCGTTGAAGCTTCCGAAGCTTTTCGGCAGGTGACACCTCGGTGAGCTGGTCAATTCGTTGCTGCATCATGCGCAACTTATCCTGTAGCTGTAAAGCGATAGCCCGACATTGAGTCGGGTCTTGCTCCAGCGCCTGATACCATTCCTTTTGTGACAGAACCTCAACCTCAGAGGTTACCAGCGCCACTGCTGTACCATAATAAGGATTGGGGCTGATCAGGGAGTGGTGCGGGATGATTTCATCGGGCACAATCACATTAACTAAAATTTGCGAGCCGTCTTCATGGACTCGGACAATTTTTAACAAGCCGCTCTTTAGATGATATAAAGGGCCGGATTCTCCTTGTCGAAATAAGGTCTCGCCTTTGTGTAACATCATGAACGTAATAACCTCCATTCCATGTATTCCAGCTTTTTAGATGAACCCGCCATTGACGCGGATTGTCTGCCCGGTAACCCACTGTGATTTGGCGCTGACCAGAAACTCAATCACATCAGCGATATCTTCCGGTTCGCCGAGCCGACCCATAGCATTCATTTTTTTCATGCCTTCGATTTGCTGCTCGGTTTTTCCAGCTTGGAAAAGCTCGGTGTTCACAGGACCGGGAGCCACGGCGTTGATCGTAATTTGTTTGCTTCCGAATTCCTTGGCTAGCTGACGGGTAAATTGCTCCACTGCGCCCTTGGTACCTGCGTATACGCTATAGGTCGGGAACATTTGTCCGATCACGGATGTGGACAGGTTCACGATTCTTCCGTAGTTCTCCATATATTTCATGGCTTGCTGACAGGCAAAGAAGGTGCCCTTTACATTCAGTGCGAATTGTTGGTCAAAATCAGCTTCGGTTACCTCAGCCAGAGGTTGGGTGATCATCAGCCCAGCGTTGTTAACCAGAATATCCACTTTACCGAATTCAGCAATCGTATTTGTAAATAATGCTTCAATATCACTCATTTTGCCCAGATCAGCGTGAAGTGCTATGGCTTTGCCGCCTTTTTGAATAATGCTCTCCACGACTTTTTGAGCTTTGTCCGGACTGCTGGCATAATTGATGACTACATTAGCGCCCAGATCAGCCAGTTGCTCGGCAATGGCACGTCCAATTCCTCTAGAGGACCCGGTGATAATTGCTGTTTTTCCGTCCAAATGCTTCATATATGTTTTGTTCCTTCCATATCTATTTTAAGTGATTCCTTTTTCTAAAAGCATCCACACCTCCGAAAACTCCTGATTAATCACGGGATTCTTCCATTCGTAAGCATGAGCGGGGTGATGAAAACGGGCTGTGGCATAGAAAAGGGTACGCGCCAGTTGGGCTGGCTGATCTGATATGATGTCCCCGCGTGCAATGATATCAGCGAGCTGATCCACAATGTGGGCGATATGCTGGTCGATTAAATCAGCCGCTTGCTCGGTGACCCTCGTATACATCTCAAACATTTCCTCGTCGTCGCGGGCATAATACTGCTTAAGTTCGACCAAGGTCTGTATATATCGTTTTAAATGTGGCGTTCCCAGTATAGATGAATTCTGACAGACCTCCGTTAACGGGCCGATAATCTTTTCATTCAGCCATTTTTCGGTCACGCCTTCAAGAAGCTCGGCTTTACTTTTAAAGTGTCGGTAAATGGTGCCATGACTTACTCCCAATACTTTGGCAACATCGGTCACGGAGGTTTTGGCTATACCAAAACGCCTAAGTGTGTCTTCTGTAGCGATAAGAATCTGTTCCTTGGTTAGCACATCTGAGGATTTTTCCATAGGGACACGGTCAAGTGCCGTGTGAGTCACCTCCTTGAAGTCAGGATAACATAAAGAGTATTGAATGACAAATATACGTTTTTGTCATTTGATACTCTTTTTTTAAAGAATCCAAAGAAGTGAACAGAAATACTACAATAACGATTCGATGACAGGATCAATTGCACAGGGCTCCGTTGTTACTTCAATCCATCTCTCTCTTGAAACCAAAGAAGACTCGACCTAGAGAAAGTAGGAGATTTGCCTCTTCATAGCAAACTGTGGCATTCGCCGTTACCAAGATAGAATATAGATGCATATTCATGTAGTGTGTGCAAAAACCCAACAGAATCGAGGGATATTCGTGCCCATTGGAAAGATGATTCAATACAAGGAAATGCGACAACATCCCATTTTACGTTCTCACTTGCCCGAAACCCGCTGGATCAGTAATGCAAGGACTTTACGGATGCTGGATACCTATCGCACAGTCTTCATCAAGCCTAATTATGGGAGTGGAGGGACTGGCATCATACGTGCGAAAAAGCTGGGGAGGAAATATGAGGTTCGTTGTGGCTCCAGTCGAAGAATCGTTAGATCCCACGCTGTAAGAAGAGCAGTTAGAACCTATCGGAGACCTCATCGTCGTTATTTGGTACAGCAAGGACTTAAGTTAGCCAAGTACAAAGGTTCGATTTTTGATGCCAGAGTGTATATGCAGAAGCCGGAATCGGAATGGGTCATTTCAGGAATAACCGGCCGTGTCGCTGCACCTCGAAAAGTCGTTACCAACTATCGGAAGGGAGGACATGCGGCGCCGTTGTCCAAAGTGCTTTTAAGGGTCTTTAAAAATGACAGAACAAAAATGAAAGAGATTCTGGACCAGGTCACCGAGCTTTCTAGAATCATTGCCGACACGATAGATAAAAATCATCCGGTTCGCGAGCTGGGCATCGATCTTGCTATTGAGAAGAGCGGCCAAATTTGGATTATCGAGGCCAATCCGCATCCCGGACATATGTTGTTCAGGCAGCTCCCCAATCACAAGATGATTCGCAACATCTTGAGAAACAAACGTCGTATACATCATTAGGATAAAGTTTGTGAAATCATTCATGGATAAGAAAAGGAGGAGAACGCCCAAGCCAAGGTGCGGGAGCGTTCTCCGTTTTTTTTGGTAAATGACTGACAGATTTAGGACGAAGCTTTTATGTTAAAATGTGTCCGCCATCCACATGAAGGACTGTTCCGGTCACAAACTGATTTTGAATCAAATAAAGTACGCCACGTGCAACATCCTCCGCAAGTCCAACTCGCTTTACAGGAAGCTTATGCGCGACCGTATCATAGAATTGATTGCGTGTATTTTCAGGCATTTTGCTACGGGAAGGTGTATCAATAATGCCGGGTGAGACGACATTTACGCGGATGGGAGCAAGCTCTAACGCCAAGGTTTGACCAAGATTCGAAACGGCTGCATTCACAGCACCGAGCGCAGAGGAGCCAATCATCGGCTTGTAAGCCACCACTCCTGAAAATAAGGTAATGGAACCCTCGGCTGAGAGTTGGGAAGCCCCGTATTTAGCTGCATAATACTGTCCCCAAAATTTGTTTTCGAATAGCTTGCGGGCTTGATCCGTCTCCGACTGAAGGAATGACCCACCTGATGTTTCTGCCGCGCTAACGATAAGATGATCATATGGGCCGACTTTTTCGAAGAAAGATTTTACCTGCTGCTCATCTGACGTGTCCAGCACATATATTGCAGCATGAGGGCCCAGCAGTTCTTTGGCCCTGTGCAATTTATCCTCCGAGCGGCTGGCGATTACCACTTCCGCTCCAAGCGAAATGACTTGCTTAGCTGTTTCTAAGCCAATACCTGAGCTTCCACCAATAATGACAATCTTTTGGTTTTGCAAATGGATTCCCTCCTAGTATTCATCTGGATTTGTTAATCATGTAATACGGCTTGTAGATGTGTATCAAGATCAGCAATAAATTTAGGTATATTTGGATTTTTAATAACATCGTAGCATGCAAAGCTTTTCAAGGGCTTCATACCGAGAAATGTATGCGCAGAATGCAAATGACGGAGTGCAGCTTCTAGACTAGCCCCATTAAAAAATTGAGTTGGATCATTAAAGGCTTTTTCCGGAGCATTCCAAGTTGTGGAGAACATATATTTCTTGTCGGTTAATAAACCTCCGCTCCCATATTCATGAGCACCCGTGAAGAACACACCGTAAGCATAGACTTCATCCATATAAGTCTTTAATAATCCAGGTACGCTGAACCAGTAGATGGGGGTTTGGTAGATGACTACATCCGCCCATAAAAATTTTTCTTGTTCTTCGCTGAGGGTATAGCCGTCTTGAACAGACGTTATTTTGATTTTGTTCTCTTCACTTAAGAGACGCACCATATTGTCTATCAATGTTTGGTTCAATTTCCCTTCAGACGAATCATATTTTTGATGACCGTTAATGATTAGTATATTTTTCATCTCTTCACCTCCTTATATTAGAGAAAACGTTAGTTGCTACAGCGATATTGTATATGTAGTAAGTTTATTTAGGGAAGTAGTGATATTTAATTCATATAGTTTCCCTAAAGGAACTATTGTGATATCATTGGATTTAACAGATAATTTTTGGGGGAGTTCCTATGCACGACCAAGAACCTATTGAATTGACCAAAGGAATACCAGGCAAGCCGTGTCCTATTGCCCAAACACTTGATTTGATCGGAACGAAATGGACTTTTTTAATCATCCGTGACCTGCTTATCGAAGGAACACTGAGATTCAGCCAACTTCAGAAATCCATGAAGGGGATTAGTCCCAAAACGCTTTCCCTACGCCTGAAAGAGCTTGAAGATAACGGTCTGTTAGAGAGAAAGGTATATGCCGAGGTTCCCCCGCGTGTTGAATATTCGTTAACGGAAAAAGGGAAGCGACTTGAAGGTATTTTTATTGAGCTGAAGAGATTTGGCTTAGATTTAAAAGCAGATCATTGAGGGATATGAACTGCAACATTCCGAGGTATCGTTGAGCTGAACGATGCCTATTTCTTATATTCTAAAAAAGAAAACGTTTTCCAAAAAGTTCACAGAAAGTTCACTTATGTGGAGGTTTCGACTATTTATATAATTACCAAGGTACACAGAAGGGATGATGGAATTGCCAACAACGAAGAAAGAAGATTTTTATTTTGGTTTCATGATGTGCTTGGGGATGGTCGTATTCATGACATTTTATAATCTATATACAAATGACTTGATTGGCACAATCTCTCTAAAAGTAATGTTTCTTCAATTTATTTTATGTTTTATCATTGCTTTCGTATTGGAATTATTTATTGTCGGTCCATTAGCAAAGAAAATAGCCTTCTCATTACCATACGATAAATCGAAGAAGGTATTTGTGATTCTGTCCCTTTCATGCTGTATGGTTATTGGAATGGTTCTCTGTATGTCACTTTATGGATTGGGGACAGCTTACTTTTTTAATGGTCTTTCGGGAGATTCATTATTTAAAAATTACTTATCTTTAGTTTTTAAGAATTTTATTTTTGCTTTCCCTCTGCAGCTCTTAATTGTAGGGCCGCTTGTTCGGTACTTATTTGCTAAATTCGTGAAAGGTACACGAATTGCGGTATCTTTAAGCTAAAACGTAGTCGACGACGGTATACGATAGCTCAAAAGCCGCCTTCTGTCTGAGAAGGCGGCTTGTTTTTACCCAGAAGTGATAGTATCTTTACAGTGTTTGTCCGCTGTCCACCGTAATGATCTGGCCTGTCATGGCTTCCTGTTCCAAAGCAGAGCAGATCATGCTGGCGATATCTTCGGGCGTGGAAATCCGCTGTAGCAGCAGATGAGGAGCCAATGTTTTCATTTGTTCTTCTCTGCCTGACCACCATCTTGTCGCTACAGCTCCCGGCACGATGCAATTGACGCGAATATCCGGCGCAAGTGCCCGTGCTAAAGATTTGGTCAGCCCGTGGACGGCCGCTTTGGATACCGCATAGGGAAGCGAGGAACCTAGCCCTGTTTGCCCTGCTATACTTCCCAGATTGACGATAGCTCCTTGTTTACTACGCTTCATAAAAGGAGCTACGGCTCTGGCACAGTAAAACATGCCTTTTACATTTACATCAAACAGATCATCCCATACCTCTTCCGTGGCTGCCTCCAGATCATCCATCGGAATGTGATGTGTAATGCTAGCGTTATTCACGAGTATATCAATCGTACCGAATTGTTGGACAATCAAGTCAACCATAGTTCGAACTTCCTGATCTCGGGAAACATCTGCCTGTAATGCGATAGCACGTCCGCCCTTTTCAAGGATCATACGTACAGTTTCCTCAGCATCGTTATTAGAGCGGGAATAGTTTACGACTACCGTAGCTTTTCGATCTGCCAAGGCCATACACACGGCTCTCCCAATTCCTGTACCTCCACCTGTAACCAATGCTACTTTTTGATGTAAATCCATATATATTCGCTCCTTCTCCATCCAGTTCATTTGCGTTTGAAAAATAATACGATCTGATATGTATCATTGTAGAGGAGGTATTGTGTTCTGTATAATTGAATTAAATGAATTTACAATTCAATAAAATTGAATCAATTGTGCATACAGGAGTCTGATAATGGACATTAAAACACTCAAAACATTTCAAATGATTGTGAATTACGGAAGTTTTATGCGTGCAGCGGAGGAGTTGAATTATGCACAATCTACCGTGACGATGCAAATACAGAAGCTGGAGTCCGATATGGGAATTCAACTGATCGAACGGGGCAAGAAAATAAAGTTAACTGAAGCGGGCAGGATGTTTTACGAGCAAAGTCTACATATTGTAAAGGATATGGAGCAATTGCAGGAAAATATGGACAATCTGCAAAGAGGAACCGCAGGCAACATTCGTATAGGAGTGACCGAACCGACTGCCAGTTACCGATTACCAGAAATTTTAAAACGTTTCTTAACCCATTATCCGAACATTCGGGTTTCTGTTGAGTTTGGGAATACCCCTGCCTTAAGCGAGCTTATTCTCAAGGGAGATATTGACTTAGCGCTGTGTTCCACACCGGATTTGGGCACAGAGCTATATTTTGAGCCTTTATTTAGGGAGAAATTTGTAGTTTTAATGCCTGAAAATCACTCGCTTGCGGAAAAAGAAAACATTGGGCCGGAGGATTTACAGGGGCAGCGGTTGCTTATTACGTCGGCTACCTGTCCATATCGTCGTAAACTTGAAATGGTCATGAAGGAATATGGAATAACCACGCTAGACACGATGGAAATTGGCAGCATGACGGCTCTGAAATTTTATGTGGAAAGCGATTTGGGTATTGCACTTGTGCCACAAATTCTGGCCAGTCCTATCCCGGCAGGAGCAGCGGTGAGAGAATTAAGCGGCAGCCTGATCGATATGACCTTCGGCCTTCTTTGCAAAGCAACAGACTATCCGCTAAAGTCGGCAGGTTCAAGGCTATATTCTGTGTTGAAGCAGGAGCTTGGGGGATTGCATGCGACCATTAAGCTAGAGTAACGAGTATGCAGGGAAGTGTGTTATCTGTCACCGTACGATGTAAATGCAGTACGGTATAAAACCGACTGCAATACGCAGTCGGTTCGGTTTGTTTACTTTTTCTTAATCGGAATCCAAACTTCACTTCGGTAGTCTTCAGCATGTGAATCTCCCATAGTATACACTTCCAGTTCCGGGCCGCCTGAATGCTCATAATTACTGGCAGGGAACCATTCCTGAAAAATTCTTTGCCATACCTTTTGGATCGAGTGAGGCATAGGGCCGATGGATGTAAACACTGCCCAGGTTGAAGCCGGAATGGTTCTGGATTCCAGCCCATTCGCGGTCGCTACTTCTTCGCTGCCTTCTGCGGCGATTAAGTAACTAAACGTCTCCTCCCCATGCTTGAAATCCAAACAAATACCGAGTATATCGTCGCCTGTTCCCGAGGCATGAATCCGATCTGATGTACCATCCGCATTCAGTTCGTTCCAGAATTTTGGGATTTCTCGAAGATTATCGCCGTTCTTAGTGGTGACTTGAATGGACTTGCCAATGACCGTAAAGGCCGCTTTCTCTACAATTTTGTAATCCATTTCCTGATCTCCCTTCAACGATAGATGGAAGGTGATGCGTGGAAAGGCTTTCAGGTTCACCCCAGGGCTTCTGGCCTCAGAGGGAGAAATACCGTGTACCTTTCGGAACGCTTTAGAAAAAGATTCGGGGGAATCATATCCGTATTTGAACGCTACATCCAGCACCTTGGCAGAAGAAAGACTCAATTCCTGAGCAGCCAAGGTCAATCGACGTTTGCGCACATATTCTGCTACCGTGAAGCCAGTTAGCATATGAAACATACGCTGAAAATGAAAAGGAGACGAATAGGCTGCCTTTGCAATTTCATCGATATCGAGTGGCTGCTGCATTCTCTCTTCCATCAGATCCAGTGCGTTCTTGATCCGAAGCAACCATTCCAACCGCATCACCTCCTTGGTTGTAATCATATCATTAGGAGTATCTGTAATCCTGTCTTTGCGTGCTCTTGTTGAACAGGAAAAACAATGTGCCTGCCCCCTTGTGTTCATAATTAAAATTTGGGACAATGAAAGAGGCGTTTAAATAGCGCAGATTGCTTAAACATGCTATGATGCAATGATCGTTGAGACGAGTCGTGATGGCTAGGGTTTATATATAGAAATACGAATTTGATTGTTTTGAAAAGAGGATCGAACATGAAAAAAGAATCCATTTATGGATTAACGCTAGATCAATTGACAGCATGGCTCATCGAGCATGGGCATAAGAAATCCCGGGCATTGCAGGTATGGGACGCATTGTACCGGAAGCGGGTTACTGATTTTGCAGCGATGGCAGAGGTTCATGAGGATTGTACTCGCCTGTTGGCAGAGCACTTTTCCATTGAAACACTTGAAGAACACGTAAAGCAACAGTCGGCAGATGGGACGGTCAAGTTCTTGTTCCGGCTTCAAGATGGTAATTTAATTGAGACCGTATTGATGCGGCATAAGTTTGGCTTATCTGTATGTGTAACTACGCAGGTAGGATGTAATATTGGATGTAGCTTCTGTGCGAGCGGATTGTTGAAGAAGAGCCGCGACCTGTCCAGTGGTGAGATTGTAGAGCAAATTATGAAGGTCCAGCTGTATCTGGATCAGGAACGCCCGGGCGACCAGGTCAGTCATGTTGTTGTGATGGGAATTGGCGAACCGTTTGATAACTTCGTGAACCTGTCCGATTTCATTCGGGTGATTAAGGATCACAAAGGGCTAGCGATTGGGCCGCGGCATATTACCGTTTCTACAAGCGGATTGGCTGATAAAATCATTGAATTTGCAGATTCAGACCTGCATGTCAATCTGGCGATCTCCCTCCACGCCCCGAATAATGAGATTCGTACTCGCATTATGAAGATCAACCGGGCGATTCCGATTGAGAAACTCATGCAGGCGATTGATTATTATTTGGACAAAACAAATCGTCGAATTACGCTGGAGTACATCTTGCTGAAGGATGTTAATGACGGTAAGGAGCATGCGCTCGAACTGGCTGAGCTGGTGGGCCATCGTCGTAATCTGGCCAATGTCAACCTCATTCCGTACAATCCGGTGGATGAGCATAGCCAATACCAGCGGAGTGAGTCGGAGTCGATTACGGGCTTCTATGATGTGCTGAAAAAACAAGGTATTAGCTGTAGTGTTCGGCTGGAGCATGGAGTCGATATTGACGCAGCCTGCGGACAGCTACGCAGCAAACAAATCCGCAAGGATGCCAAGGGTAGCCGCAATGCGGAGCGCGAAGCCATTAGTTAAATACACAAGCGTACTCTCTAACAGGAGTACGCTTTTTTATATCACGAGCCCAAGGGCGAAACGTTACCCGGAAATGTGAAAATAGTCACGTAATAGTTGCTGCTTTTACGTTATAGTGAGTGGTTAGTGGAGGGGTTATATGGCTAACGTAATTTCGAATGTGGCGCTCGTTCCGGGCATTTATGTGATGAAAATAGAGGGAAAGTTTAAAGGGAACATGGGGCAGTTTTACATGCTGCGCAGCGGGACAGGTTACCCACTGCTGCCCAGACCCATCAGCATTTATGATATCGGGGAAGAGAGTATTTCCTTTTTGTATCGGGTTGTTGGAGAGGGGACAAATTTGTTTTCCCAATTACAGCCTGGTCAGGAAATTCAGTTAGAAGGACCTTTCGGAAACGGTTTTCCGCAGGTAGAGGGTAGTCTGGCTTTAATCGGCGGTGGCATGGGTACAGCTCCGTTGCTGTTGGCTGCAAAGTATTACCCGCATGCGCATGTTTATCTAGGGTTTGCACAGCAAGCCTTCGGGGTTGAAGCGTTCGAAGCTGTAGCGGCATCTGTACAGGTCAAGGTAGGGGGGAGCATCGTCGAACAGATCGATCCGACGCTTTATGCAAATATGTTTTCCTGCGGGCCAACTCCGATGTTACAAGCACTCGCTATAAAAACGGTGGATACGTCGTCCCGCTTATATATTTCAACTGAAAGACACATGGCTTGTGGTATTGGCGCATGTTTGGGCTGTACGATGCGTACCCGTGGAGGCAATCGGAGGGTATGTAAAGAAGGGCCTGTATTCCCGGTGGAGGAGGTGGAGTTCGATGATCTCCATGGCGTGTAATATTGCGGGTGTACCGTTCAAGAACCCGATCATTATGGCTTCCGGTACGTTTGGATTCGGACGGGAGTATGCGGAATTTTATTCTCCTGAATTATTGGGTGGTATCGTCGGCAAGGGACTGACTCTGCATCCGAAGGCTGGTAATACGGGATCACGAATACATGAGACAGCATCCGGCATGCTCAATAGTGTGGGGCTGGAGAATCCGGGTGTTGCCGCCTTTTTGAAGGATGAACTGGATGACATGACTCACTGGAACACGGCTGTTATTGCCAACGTGGGCGGTTCCAATCTGGAGGAATATGTTCAGGCCGTAGCGATGATTACGGAAAATGCACAAAAGCGTCGCACGATGAACCGCAGAGGCGTTGATATGCTGGAATTGAACATTTCATGTCCCAATGTAAAGCAGGGTGGAATGCAATTTGGTATCCAGACGGAGGTAGCGCGGGAGGTTGTGCGTCAGGTGCGCAATGTGACGGCGCTTCCGTTAGTCGTCAAGCTGTCTCCCAACGCAGAGAACATTACGCAGATGGCGGTTATGTGCGAGGAAGAAGGCGCAGACGGAGTTTCGCTGATCAATACATTTTCTGCGATGAAAATTGATATACGCCGGCGTCGCAGTGTCTTCGCCAACACGTATGCAGGTCTTTCCGGCCCGGCAATTAAACCGATTGCTTTGCGCATGGTTCACCAGGTGGCACAGGCGGTGTCGATTCCGGTGATCGGGATGGGCGGGATTAGCTCAGTGGAAGATATTATTGAATTCACCATGGCAGGTGCCGCTGCCATTCAGGTAGGAACGTACAATTTTGTCCATTTACATGCAGGGGCCGAGCTGGTACATGGCCTTGAACAATGGATGCAGCGGGAAAAGGTGCAGTCATTGGATGAGATACGGGGAATTTTGTAAATTTGGAACCATTTTGCATACACTAATTCATATGAGGATTTTGCAAAATCCTGATATAAAGCCGGCTTGTCTTTTAAAGACAAGTCGGTTTTATTTATTTTACTGAAGTAGCCAAGCTTCAACTAGGTGTTAATATCGCATTTGCTCAAGATGAACGAAATTTGCCTTTCCAGCCGATGAATGGTTTGCGAAATAAGAAGGAAATTGTCAAACGATGTCGAATAACAAGGGATTATAGGGAAAGAAATAGGCTCTTATTCCTAATGGAGAGCTTAACAAAAAAGCTAGGTGATGGGGTTGCGGTCAAAAAGTAAGTCGAAATCGAGACGACAATTCAAAGTTTCGCTACAATTCATGATTATTATTTTGGTTGTTTTAGTGATCATTATTTCCTTAATTATATCCTTGCTTCTCATTCGTAATTTCGTGATTAACAAACATTTTGATAATACAAAGGAAAAACTTTCGGGTGTTGCCAAGATGGTTGCCAGTGACAACGATGTTATTCGTAATGTCGAGCAAGGAGTTCCTGTGAAGCAGATCCAAGACTATTCGCTTGGAGTCATGCATAACGTTAATGTGGATTTTGTTGTCATTCTGAACCACGATTTAATTCGGCTATCTCATCCGAATGCAACGATGGTCGGCAAACCGTTCTCGGATTTGAATGATGCCAGAAGAGCGCTATCCGGTCAGGGACATTTTTCTGAGAATATAGGTATTTTGGGCAAAGGCTACCGATATTTTACGCCGATATTTAATCAACAGCATGAGGTCATTGGGATTGTATGTGTAGGGCTGACCATGAGAACCCTAAATCACGATTTGATGCAGGCGCAGTATACCATTTTTGGGGGGCTGATGCTGGGGCTCTTTAGTGGAGTTCTAGGCGCGATCATTCTGGCTCAGAAAATCAAAACCATTTTATTTGGGCTTGAGCCGCAAGAGATAGCAACACGATTGCGCGAAAAAGAAATTATTGAAAATGAGGTCGCTGAAGGAATTATAGCCATTTCGGCTGACAAGAAAATTATGCTCATGAACAAAGAAGCTCAGGCCAAGTATCAACTGGCAAACCAAGAAATGAAAGCCCCGATTGGCGAGCAGCTAGATACCAACTTTTATAACGTGCTTTTCAAGAGAGTGTTCGATGATAAAAGGAAAATCAAGGATCGCTCATTTTATGTGAATGGTATAGAGGTCATTGCGACAGTAACCCCTATATATATTGAAAATGAGTTTTTTGGGGCAGTTGCAACGCTGCGCGACCAATCCGAGATGATCCATCTCAGCAACCAGTTAAGTGGTACAAAATATTATATTAACTCCCTTCGCGGACAGACCCATGAATTTATGAACAAAATGCACGTAATATCCGGGCTGATTGAAATGAGGAAATATGCGGAGGTCAGTCAATATATTCATCAGTTAAATCACCGGTATCAAGATGAGGTAGGCTTTTTGACGGAGAGAATTAAAGTTCCGGCATTAGCAGGTTTTATTATGGGTAAAATCAACGAAGCACGCGAACAGAATATTTCGGTTCTTCTTGCAGAAAGCTCGGATGTCTCTAATGTGGAGATGCAGGATATCGTTCATGATGTCATACACATCCTGGGCAATTTTTTTGACAACGCCATAGATTCCATCTTACAAAAAAAAGAACCCGGCAAAATTGAGCTGAAATTGAACTATGAGTGTGAGGGAAATGTATTCATTTTGAAAGTGAAAGATAATGGGTTGGGGATTGATTTTGAGATGCAAAAAAGGATATTCGAGCATGGCTTTTCAACCAAAGGAGAAGACAGAGGCTACGGCTTGAATCTGGTTAAAACCATGGTGGAAAATCATCAAGGAATCATTGAGCTTGATAGCCAACCGGGTCTGGGAACAAGTATATATGTAGAGTTGCCCTGTACATTGGAGGTGACAAATAATGAAAGTTCTAATCGTTGAGGATGATCCGATGGTTGCTGAGCTCAATCAACAGTTTATCGAGCGCATGGACAATTTGGATGTTGTATGTAAGGCAGATACCGTCAAGAAAGCACAGGACTGTCTTCAAAAATGGTCACCGGATCTGGTATTACTGGACGTTTATTTACCTGGAAAAAGCGGATTAACTTTATTATCTCATATGCAGGAGCATCAATATCATGCTTCAGTTATTTTAATTACGGCTGCAAAAGATATTCAGACGGTGAAGGAAGCTGTTTTTTATGGTGTTGCAGACTATTTAATTAAACCCTTTACATTCGAACGCTTTAGACTGGCTGTTGAGAAAATCCAGCGTCTGGCCACAGTGATGGAGGAAGGGAACGGAATTAATCAGGCTGTTATTGACCATTATTTTAATAAAGAAGAGCACACGGGTGTGGAAAATAAAAAACCTGTTGAACATCCACCGCATAATCTACCGAAAAACCTGTCTAAAAATTTGTCCAAACTGACCATGACCACAATACTGAAGAGTATTCAAGAGCTGGACGGCCCCTTCTCAGTTGAAACGTTAGCTAGAGAAGTGGACTTGTCCCGTATCACGGTCAAAAAATATATTCAGTTCCTGGTGGACGATGGCTTTCTCGTTGAATCGATAGAATACCATAAGGTTGGCAGACCGCTAATGCTCTATCAGTTGAATCCTGATATAAAAGAACCGCCATTTCCATTGTAATCTGGAAATAGCGGTTCTTTTTTTGTTCAACAAGAGTGCCGAGCTTCCTAATTATTTCATAGAGAGGACAGGAAGTGGGACCAGGTTATCCGAAGAATGAGTTGTAACGATATCATGGAAGTTGTCATAGCTAGTTTCAATCATGTTAGATAACGCTGTAACGGTATTCGAGCCAGCATGAGGCGTTACCAAAACTCTTGGATACAACTCCACAAGTTTCTGGATCGTTGGATCGGGGAGCATTTGCCATGGTTCAAACGCTTTGAAAAATAGTTCTTCCTCTTTAGGGAAGACATCTGTCCCAAATCCCTCCAAATGATTACTGAGTAAAGCGTCCAGAATGGCTTGATTATCTTGTAACTCTCCACGTGAGGTATTGATGAGGATAGATCCCTTTTTCATTTTTGCTAAAAAGCCAGCATTAATCATTTGGTCGTTCTGTCCCGGCAGATAAGGAACATGCACACTAACAACATCGCTCTCTGCCAGTAGCTCATCCAAGGTTGTGAATGGAATGACTTCCTTGGCTGCGTCGGATTGGTACACATCATAGCCGATAACAGAAGCTCCTAATCCTTTAAACAATTTGGCCTCTGTCAGACCAATGCGTCCAACCCCGATAATCCCAACTTTACAGTTATGGATCTCTTTGCTGAATGTATGCTCATCCACAATAAAATTTTTGAAAGAGCTTTTGGTAGTCATATAAGCGGTGTGGCGGAACAGCATCATAGCCAAAGTTAAGGAAAGCTCGGCGATGGCATTCGGAGAGTAGGATGGCACGCGTGCCACCTTCATTCCGAATTCGCTACAGGCATCCAAATCAATGTGGTTGATTCCGACTGTTCTGGTGAAAACATATTGAATGCCGTATTCATTGAATTTTGTGATATTTTCCCGATTGGCAGCACAGTTTCCTCTTAGCAAAACGGCATCGTGATGCTGCGCCAATTCTGCATTGCTGGTGGTTAACAACTCTTCTACCAGCGTTAGTTGGAAGTTATATTTATTGAGATCCTGGAAATAGGGTTTCTCATAAGAACGGACACCATAGCAAATGATTTTTAACATGTTGTTTACCCCCCTGATTTAGAAAATTCCAATTTTATCAATGACATTAAGCGTAATGATCCACACTGGAATCATGACGACAGAAGTGATAGTTGATAGAAGTGATGCATTGGAAGTCAATATGGCTTCCTTATCAAAACTGATAGCATAGGCTGCGGCTACGGTAGCTGTAGGAGTAGCCATCATAATGACAATAGTAGCTAAAGCGACAGAATCGACTGACAGAATATGGGATACAGCCAACAAAGCCAGCAAGACGATGTTAACAATAGGTACAAGCCAAACCTTAACGATGCTGTAATACCAAGAGGTCTTATCCGTAGCTGCCGACTTGAAGCTGATCTCTCCCAATGTCGAGCCAATCGATAACCAGGCTAATGGAGAAGCTAGTCCAGCAAGGTAGGTCATGGGCTTGAACAGCCAGACAGCCGTTTGATCAATTCTTAGAAAGGCGAACTGCTGAATGGCCCCATCCTCTGTAGCTACACTCATCTGTGGCAAATAACCTTGAAACAACCAAACAAACAAGCCTAGAAACGTGGCGATAACGATTGGATTCATAAACATGGTTTTGAGATTTTTAAGCTCCATTTTCAGACCGCTCATTTTGATATAGCCATAGGAGTATAAGAAAATGCGGTACCCTATGTTAAAAATGGAGCTGTACATCACTCCGGTAGGGCCGTAAATGGCTCCGACAATTGGAATCCCGAAGAAAGTCGTAGAACCGAAAATGGTTAACACCCGCAAAACATCCTGTTTATCCTTGTTGTAGCTCAGGAAGAACGGTTTAGATATAAAGATGAGAATAATATAAATTAGAACTCCCCATATTAAAACATTCATTCCTTGTTTTAACATTGTAGGATTGATATCCTGCATGAAAGAATTAAAGGCTAGCGCTGGTAGAGCCACGGTTAGAACAACCTTGGATAACATCTTTCCTACTGCTGCGTTAAAAATCCCCTTCTTGCGGCAAAAGAAACCAAGAAGGATAATAAAAACGGTGGAAGCGATAGAACTGAGAATTTTGTTATCTGTTAAGGTCGCAGTAATCATTTCTAGTAAAGACATAAATAAAATCCTCTCTTGTACCTTTTTTCACATATATGACGATGCAAAATGTGACGATGCAATGCCCTGATCTTTTGGCCAAAGTGTTGGTTTGCACCTTTATAGTAAAATGACTTTGTGAAAAAAAGAACAATATCTAATTAATTTAACTTATGAAACTAATTTAAAAAATTTATACGTTACATCAGATCGCAAATGAAACGGGAGGGGACGTCTTCACTTCACGGAATGATTATTTCTTGGCTTTGTGAGTGCTCATCAACATTCGTGCTATAATGTAAATCACTAAACCCTACTTGATTAGTGGGTTAAATAGAAAAGACGAGCAGGAGGAGCCGCATGAATCCGATACAACATATACTGAACGAATTTCAGCTGATCGTGCTGGATGGCGCAATGGCGACCGAGCTGGAGCGTCATGGACATGATCTGAACGATAGCTTATGGTCAGCTAAAATCCTCCATGAGCATCCGGAGTCGATCAAGCGTGTACATAGGGATTATTTTGAGGCTGGGGCAGACTGTGCGATTACTGCGAGCTATCAGGCTACCGTTGAAGGCTATGTTAAACGAGGCTTAAGCGAAGCTGAGGCGCTGGAACTGATTCAATTATCGGTGCGGATTGCTGTGCAGGCACGAGATGAGTTTTGGGCTGACGTGACGGCTACTGCAAGTCAGCGACATCGTCCCAAGCCGCTAGTTGCGGCCTCCGTTGGCCCTTACGGGGCGTTTTTGGCAGATGGATCAGAATATCGCGGCGATTACAAGCTGAGCGAGGAACAGCTTGTGGAGTTTCACAGGCCGCGTATGAAAGCTCTGATTGAGGCGGGTGCAGATATTTTAGCTTGTGAAACGATACCCTGTCTGGTTGAAGCCAAGGCCATCGCCCGATTGCTGAAGGAATTCCCTGGCACGTATGCCTGGATCAGCTTTAGCGCAAAGGATGGGCAGCATATCAGCAATGGTGAGTCTGCCGCTGCATGTGCTGAGTGGCTGAATGGGCATGAGCAAGTGGCCGCTGTAGGGGTCAATTGCACTTTGCCGAATTTCGTTCCATCGCTTATTCACGAAATACGCAATCACACGGATAAGCCTGTGGTGGTATATCCCAATCTGGGAGAGGAATATGACCCGGTCACCAAGACATGGCACGGCAGCACTTGTACAGAGACGTTCGGACAAAGTGCCCGTCAATGGTATGAAGCGGGAGCTCGTCTGATTGGCGGTTGTTGCCGGACTCAGCCGCAGGATATTGAGGAAATAGCATCGTGGACGAGAGCTGTATAAACGAGGATAAGCGTAGCGAAGGGATAAAGATTATCTATAAGAGGGTAACTCGATGACCCGAAAAAACAAGCAGGTGAACCAAGTTGTGCTCCAGTAATGGAGCAGCTTGGTTCAGCCTGCTTGTTGTAATGATAAATCTTTTGGACTCTGCCTCGTTGACTACCTGCGCCGATCTGGTCAGCTTTCTGCCAAACGTTCCAGCAGTGCGTCTCCATTGCGGCTCACCCGAATATGGGCAAAATGTGCGTTCTGTTCTACAGTACGTCCGGTTCCCTCAGGGATGAAATAATTCTCAATACCGTACACAATACGAGAACCATACCACTGTCCATTTAGAATGACCTCATGACTGGCAAGTTTTTCACCATCTTGATATAGGCGATCAGCGATGTATACTCCTTGGCTATCTGGTGTGAGAACGACTTTGACCTTGCCTCGGCTCCATTCTTCCTCCTGAAGAGGGGTCTTGGAAGGAGGGGTAGATATGTCGTAATTCAGTGCCACATAATCGCCTTGTAGCAGGGAGCGCGGGTCTATAGGAGCCAGTTTGAGCTTAATGGAAGCCCCTGAGGCGAGCAAGGTTTCACTTCTCGCCGTCTGATAGCCGATGATTCCCAGCTGTAGCACGATGACAATGGCAATGAGTAACGGGCTTAAGCGCATAAAGCTAAAGCTGCGGTGGTCGGCATCGAATGCTGCTTTGCCGCTATGGGCCATTCGCCGATCCGCCCACCAGGTCAAGCCGAGTGCAATGATCCCCAGTAGCGCCAGCGTAAAAGATTTATACAGTAGCGTCCACAATAAATCATAGTATTTGAAGCCGATAAAAATAAACCAGAAGACAACACTCATGATGGCCTCCGATTTTTGTTTCACACGGGCAAAGGCAAAGACCATCCCGGTAACGATAACAAAATAAAAAATGTTAATGAACATATAAGAGTGTGGAACGACATCCTCGAAAAACGTCGCCCAAAACAGGAACAGCAAGCTGAAAAATAATGAGCTATTCCGCAGATGTTCTTTTAACTCCGTCTTGGATATAAAGTAACTTACCCCATATAACACGGCATTGACGATGAAAAGAGAGAAGATGATGAACTTATAGGTCCAGTTCCAACCATCCCACTCCTGATACTGCTGAAATAAAATGGTCGCCAGATTCAGGTTTACAAAGGTGTAGGCAAAAAACAACTGCCTTTTCCCCTTGGAGCGAAACCATCCAGCGATGGAAACGATCAGAAATAATACCGAAAGCAGCGACTGATCTGACCATAGAATGGCCGCTAAGCCTGTAATGTAGCTGATGGTCAGCAGGGTATAACGTATGACCGAATCCAGCTTGGATTCCGGTATGACAATCATCAAAATCATAAGTAGCAATGACACAACCAACAGTACATATTCGGTGTGGTTTACATTCGTGCTAATCATAATCAATCCGATGAGAGATATACTACCGATCAGCACTCCAACCACTTTGATTACACGGGATACGGTTTTGCTGATCCATTCACTGCCACGTTCCTCGGGAACGGTTGTTTCCACATCGGTTTTCGCGATATCCCCGTTTTCCCCATTGAATATCTCCCCTGTTTCCGGCGGTGTTTTCCCCAAACGATTCAAATAACGGAAAAACCACACGTTACCGGTCAGCAGCAGCGCCACAAAAATCAAACCAAAAACAAAAAACAGAGATGAGTAGTAAGCCTCCGCCAGCTCTATAAATTTAAAGACAGCAAACGCTGAAAGCGCCAATGCATTCAAGGTCAGTAGTGTTTTATTCAGCCGTACCTTGATAAATATATAAAATCCTAAAGCAATCACAGCGATATACGGTATATTCATGACCAGGCCATAGCCATCAAATGCAAAAGAATTAGTCATCGCTAACATGGCTATATGAAAAACAGTAAAGCTCATATATTGGAGTGGAGCAGAGTGTATACGATGAAGGAACGTCAATAGAAACAACACCAGATTGATCAGTGCGAACACTCCGGCAATGGACAACGATTCCAGTTCGCTATAAGACGGGCTTTGCATCGTAGGGTAAAAATAAAACCACAAACCAAGATGAATCAGTACATACGACAGCATATAAAAAGGATTGTAGCGAGTGATCCAACTAAGTAGCAGAGCCGGTACCGACCAAATGAAAAACAATCCGTAGCTGTCCAGATGGGAATTGTAAATTTGACCGAGCAATGCCACAGAAACGCCAAAGGCTATACAGCCAGCCACCAAAAACATATTAGACAGAAAAGCTTGTTGGCCGGGAACAGCACGTATCCGTGCAAATACAAAAGACAAGCCATAGAACAGAACAATAAGCGCAGCAGCCAGTACAATCTTGACTGTCCGATCCAGTCCGCCCCAATTGGAGGCGAAAAAATAAATAATTGAGGCAAGTATCAGTGAGATGCCCAGCAGATAGCCCGTACGTATCGCATTGAATCGCAGCATGGATTTCACGTACCTTTCCTGTTGGTTTGATGCTTATTATAACGTTGAAAGGTCTCAGAACCAAGTACAAATTAGGATCAGGTCATAAAAAAAGAGAGCCACCGTATACGGCGGCTCTCTTTAACGTTACTGGATTTTAGCTAGGCATTGACGGTACGAATCTCTTGCCGGGACTGATGCCGGAAGCGATACTCACGCGGTGGAATCCCTGCTGTTTTCTTAAATGCTTTGGAAAAGGTGGACATATCGGTATAGCCGATGGACTGGGCTATGATCGACAAATTGTAAGTTGTCTGCTCCAGTAATCTTTTGGCTTCGTTAATCTTAAGGTTTTGCAAATACTTAGCGGGAGAGATGAGGAAGGTGGAATGGAACTTACGTGAAAAATGGGCACGATCCACACCTACATGCTCGGCAATTTGCTCAATCGTAACACGGTCACAATAATGCATTTCAATGTAGTCTTTCCCCTGCTGGAGCCAATAATCAGAGCATACAAAGTTGCGCAGTACGTCAGATGTGTTGCGGGACAACTCCTCGAAGATCTGGTGCAGTGTAATCAAGCGGGCCAGATCGCTGCCCTGTCTGTTGTTGTCGTGTACGATGGAAAACAGGTTAGAGATAAGTTCGAGGATTTCCTCACTCACGGCGTTAGCCATAAATGGCGTGGAGGGATTAATTCCGATCCGCTCCAGTAGCGCGAGGGATTTGGGTCCCTCAAAGGCAATCCATACCTTTTGCAACGGGTGCTGGTGATTGGTGTAATATTCATGGGCAACATGCGGAAAAAAACAGAATAAATCAGACTTTTGGACACGGTACTTCTGTTGCTTATAAATAAACTCAGCCTGACCTTCAAGCACAAAAATCAAATAAAAATAAGGAACAGCCTTGGGACCGACATGGCAGCTTGTTTTCGAAATATCCATACCCAGTCTGACAGGCCAAATGGCGCTGGACTTTTCCAATTCGGTAGCTGTGAAATAATGGTCTTCCACGATGTCGAAGTGATCTTCATTTTTTGCTCTTTTCATAACTTGTCACCTCTCCTTTGGTGGAGATAAGGGAATTTTGATTTTATTGTATATAAAGGAAAGGACAATTACAAGTTAATTCATTGGAATTAAGGGTTATATAATTAAAACTGCGTATGCCAAAGGCTCCATGGCCGGTTTGAGACGAGCCATGGAGCCTTTTAAGTTCTGTATTATGAGAGGAGATTAGCCTATATTTATACGTTCAAGATTCCTTCTTTTGGAGTAACGTTGAAGGCTTTGGCTAGATCGGCCAATTCCTGATCTGTAATCCGTTGCTGAATATCATGGTGAGCAATGAGCATATAGATTTGTGCCGCTTTTTCAATCGTCTCAATGAGGCCAAACGCTTCATCAATGGAGCTGCCTGTTCCGAAAATGCCATGATGAGGCCATAATACAGCATGATGATCCTTCATTTTTTTTGCCGTTTCGCGACCGATTTCGCTGGAACCCGGTACCATCCAAGGGATTACACCGATACCGTCTGGAAAGACGACAATACATTCGGTACACATTTCCCACAGCGTTTTGGTGAATTGGTTTTCGTCCAGACTATGAATGAAGGTCATGGCAATAACATGGGTGGCATGATTATGAATCACCACACGATGGTTAGGATCAACCTTCAAGCGTTCAATGTGGCTCATAAAATGGGAAGGCAACTCACTGGTAGGCACTGCGCCACGTTTGAGGCCCCACAAGACTTCCAACTGTTCGCCATCCTGGGAGACACGAAGGACCCCTAAGTTTGCTTCTGGATCTGCGATTACGTTTTTAAAATATTTACCTGATCCGGTGACGATAAAATATTTACCAGCCAGTTCATTCACCGGGAAAGCAGGTTTAATCGTCCGAATGACCTGATGAATATCTATATATTTTGCAACCTCAGCTTCATCCAGAATATAGCTTACATTACCTCCATTGCGTTCATCCCAGCCGAATTTCCACATGTTTTGTGTAATTTCCGCCATCTCGCGAACAAATGGGATATCCAGTCCCGATTTGCGTTCTTTTTGATTCTCCAGCACAGTAGTCATGGATGATCTCTCCCTTTGGATGATGTGAATATAAGCATTATCAGTGCAGTAGTTACCGTTTCAGCAGTTATCGTTTCAACAGTACTTGTTGTTCATAGTTTTTTACTTCGGCCAGCCATTCCTCACGAACGGGAACGCCGTTTTGAGCGCAATAGTAATCCCATATGGCACCAAACGGATACGATTTGAATTCTTCGACTAGAGCAAGACGAGTGGTGAAGTCCCGATCCTCTTCCGCCTGCCTTAATGCTTCAATCGGTTCGAGCATAGCGCGAAGCAGCGCTTTAATCGTGTTGCGTGTTCCGATGACCCATGCTGCCACATGGTTGATACTGCCATCAAAGAAATCAAGACCGATATGGGTTCGGGAAAGCAATTCACCGCGAACCAGCTCACGGGCAATGTCTAGCAATTCGTCATCCATTGTCACGACATGATCACTGTCCCAGCGAACCGGTCTGCTGACATGGAGCAATAATTGATTGGTGAACATCAGCACAGAGGACAGTTTGTTCGAAATGACTTCGGTGGGATGGAAGTGACCCGCATCGAGACAGAGAGATTTACCCCGTGTCAGGGCGTAACCCATATAGAATTCATGTGAGCCCACGACATAGCTTTCCGAGCCAATGCCAAACAGCTTGCTTTCAACCGCATCGATGTTGTATTCCTCGCTGATTTCCTCGCTGAAAATGTCGTCCAGTGCATCACGCAGACGTTCTCTTGGAGCCAACCGATCAACCGGAGTATCTTTATAGCCGTCCGGCATCCAGTGGTTTGTGACACAGGGCTGACCGAGTTCTTTGCCAAAATACTCGGCAATCCTGCGTGATTTTTTGCAGTGTGTGATCCAGAAATCACGGATTTCCGAATCCTTGTGACTCAGTGTGAAGCCGTCTTCCGCTTTAGGATGGGAGAACAGGGTTGGATTAAAATCAAGCCCAAGCCCTTGCTGTTTGGCCCAGTCTACCCAGTTCTGAAAATGGCGTGGCTCCAGTTGATCCAGATCCACTTGTTCTGTGGTGTCCGCATAGATGGCGTGCAGATTGACCTTGTGTTTACCCGGAATGAGTGATAAGGCTTTTTCTAAATCCTGACGCAGCTCATGCGGTGTGCCTGCTCTGCCCGGGTAGCTGCCCGTTACGGCAATCCCCCCACTCAGCTGTTTGTCTTTGAACAGGAATCCCTGAACATCATCTCCCTGCCAGCAGTGCAGTGATATTTTGATTTGTGAAAGCTTCCGTAAAATGTCGTCCACTTGAATACCGTGGCGGGCATACAGCTTTTTCGCTTCGTTATAACTGGCTTCAATGGCTTCGTTCATGGCTTTACTCCTTTATTGAGATATGTGAATAGAGGATGTTGCTTGTATCTTAAGCTGCTCCCAGCGATCCAAAAGTTCTTGCACGCCTTCCACCGATTGTGGCTCATATAGCCGAGTCGGAAAGGAGCGGGCGATGGTTCGGCCAGCAGCCTTGAGATTCTCAAGAACACCAGAGCTAATTAATTGCACGACAATATTGCCGATGGCCGTAGATTCGGAAGGACCTGCCTGAACCTCAATTCCCAAGAGATCGGCGGTTAGCTGACATAGTAATTCGTTGTTAGCGCCTCCGCCGACAATGTGCAATCTGGTAATCGTTTCGTCTGTTAAACATTGCAGTTCGTGTAAGGCATCGCGGTAGCTTAAGGCCAGACTGTCAAAAATACAGCGGGCGAGTGAGCCCGGCGTCCTGGGGATGGGCTGGTCTGTCTCTTCACAGAATCGCTGGATTTCAAGGGTCATACTATCCGGGTTTAAGAAGGATGAATGGTTACAGAGGACAAGACTGACAAACGGTGCTTCTGCTGAGGCCAGTTGGGCCAATTCGGCAAAGCTATGTGCACAGCCCCCTTCTCTTCTGACCTCCTGAATCATCCACAATCCCATAATATTTTTCAGAAAACGGTACGTACCGTAAGCGCCCCACTCATTGGTGTAGTTCGCCTGCATGGCTGCCTTCGTATTCAAGGCTTCGGATCGTTCCATTCCCAGTAGTGACCACGTGCCGCTGCTAATATAAGCCCAAGATTCTTCCCGCTGTGACGGAACACCTGCAACGGCCGATGCAGTATCGTGAGTAGGCGCAAGAATGATCTGACAGTCTGGAAGATCGTATTTTTGAACAAGCTCCGGCAAAAGAGAACCCAGAACCCGTCCAGGCTCGGCAAGCTCTGAAAACTGATTGCGTCGCAGTTGGAGCAGGGACAGCAGGTCTTCATCAAACTCTCGGGTGTTCACGTTGAGAAGCTGCATCGTGGACGCATTCGTAATTTCATTGATCATGATGCCTGTCAGGCGATAGTACAGATAATCAGGGACCATCAATATTTTATCCGCCTGGGCAAGCTGTTCCCGATCATGGACAAACAGTTGATACAGGGTATTAAAGTTTAGTTCCTGAATGCCTGTTTTCTCATACACAGCCTCCCGACTGATGAGCTGGTGCAGCCTGTCAGGCGCATGGAGGGTACGTGCATCCCGGTAAGCGTATACCTCATGAATGCGGTTACCTTTCTGATCAAGCAGCACGTAATCTACAGCCCATGTATCAATGCCGAGCGTACAGGAATGAATCCCCTTCTGTTTAGCTTTTTGCAAGCCCTGAATAATCTCATTTAATAGTTCGTCGATATTCCAGTAATCGTGTCCGTCTTTTTCGGTAAAGGAGTTGTTGAAACGGTGAAGCTCTTGCAAGTGTAGCTGGTCACCTTGCAGAGTTGCACCTACGATCCTACCGCTTGAAGCTCCAATATCAACAGCAAGATAATTATTCATATCCAATCTCCTTGCATGGATAAAATACGGGCAGCCTGAAAGTCTGCCTTTTGTTTTCTTAACTAACTCCATACTACTTCCGTTTTTCTTTGCAGTCAACATAAACGGAAGTAATAATTGTGGTTTTATTTTTGTTTTCTAAAATTATAATTAAAATTAAATGTTGTTTTGTATGTATTTTTGTTTTTTAACATCTGTTTTCTACTATATATATACCTTCAACAAAGGTCGATTTGATTTTACGATATTCCAATTGTGGAAGGTTCTCCAAATGCTGCTGTCTGTATGAAAAATAGTCTTGAAACCGCCCGCCAGAGGGTGTAGTATACAAGATATCAATTTCATATGACTCGTATAATATTGGGGATATGGCCCAAAAGTTTCTACCGGACGACCACTGTAATCGTCCGACTATGAGTGATAGCGCATCGGCTTCGGATGAATGCGGGCATTTATTTGTGCGCCAATCCGTCAGGGATTATAACCCCAAGGACAGGCTTCACTTGAGAAACAACTCAAGGGAGCCTGTCCTTTTTTGGTTTTGGCAGGTTTTACTGTTCAGGATTTTGCAAAATCCTCACTATTTTAAAGTACAGAAGGAGCGATACTCGCATAATGAAAGTTTTGGAGGAACGTATTCGTCAAGAAGGACAGATTTTATCTGACACCGTATTAAAGGTAGATTCATTTTTGAATCATCAGGTAGATACAGCATTAGCATTAGAGATTGGTAAGGAGTTTGCACGCCTGTTCGGCAGTGCTCCGATCACCAAGGTGCTTACCATTGAAGCTAGTGGTATTCAATTTGCAATGGCTACTGCTATTGCCTTGGGGGTCCCGTTCATTTATGCGAAGAAAAAGAAGGCCATCACGCTGAATGAGCAGGTATACTTCGCAGAGGTTCATTCGTTCACTCGGCAGGAAACCTATCAGGTGAGTATCTCCCAAAAATATCTCGATGCCAGCGACCATGTGCTGATCGTAGATGATTTTTTGGCAACTGGTGCAGCATTGGTCGGACTTACGGATATTGTAAAGGAAGCAGGAGCGGAGCTGGCCGGGGTTGGCTGTGTGATTGAGAAGAGCTTCCAGGAAGGCCGTGGACTGTTGGAGCAAAGAGGCATCGCCGTACGTTCTCTTGCGCGTATCGCTTCCATGGCACCAGGCGAGGTCCATTTTATAGAGGAAGCTGGCGCGGTAATTGCTCCTGTTAAGGAGAATGTGGGATGTTAAGTAAACAAAAGTTATTCGCACTGGGCTTCCAGCATGTCATGGCGATGTACGCTGGAGCCATTGCTGTACCTCTAATTGTAGGGGGAGCATTGCACCTAACTCCAGCCCAGATGGCTTATTTGGTGGCTGCCGATCTGTTCACTTGCGGGATTGCTACGTTATTACAAATTATGGGCACACGCTTTTTCGGTAGTAGACTGCCTGTCATTTTAGGCTGTACGTTTACGGCAGTAGGGCCTATCATCGCGATTGCTTCGACCTCAAATTTGGCGACAGCGTACGGTGCCATTATTTTGTCTGGTATATTCGTGGTGCTTGCGGCACCGCTGTATGGCAAGCTGCTACGCTTTTTCCCGACGGTCGTTACGGGTTCGGTCGTTACAATTATCGGTCTATCCCTTATTCCGGTGGCGATGAACAATGTAGCAGGTGGCCAGGGCAGCGCGGATTTTGGACAGCCGCGTAATTTGCTGCTGGCGCTGGTTACATTATTGGTTATTCTGCTTGTGAATCGGTTAGCAAAGGGCTTTATGCGCTCGATTTCCGTGCTCATCGGTCTGTTTGCAGGCACGGTGGTTGCTTATGCGATGGGAATGGTGCATTTTGCTCCCGTGGCAGATGCGTCATGGGTGAGTGTTGCGCAGCCGTTTTATTTTGGTAAGCCAGAGTTTAGCATTATGGCGGTATGTACGATGATTATTGTCAATATTGTCAGCATGGTCGAGTCTACGGGTGTTTATCTGGCAGTAGGCAAGGCGATTGATCAAAAGGTAGAGCAAAAGCAGATCGTCAATGGACTTCGTTCGGAAGGACTTGCGATTATGCTTGGGGGTATTTTTAACGCGTTTCCTTATACAGCCTTCTCGCAAAATGTGGGTCTGATCTCGCTCACACGCGTCAAATCGCGGAACGTTATTTTTGCTGCGGGCGGTATCATGGTTGTTCTCGGTTTGCTACCTAAGCTGGCTGCTTTAACGACAGTGATTCCTAACGCTGTGCTGGGCGGGGCGATGATCGTCATGTTCGGCTCGGTCGCTGCATCAGGCATGTCTATTTTGTCAGAAGTGGATCTGCGAAAGGAAAGCAATCTGCTGATCGCAGCATGCAGTATTGCTGTGGGCCTAGGTTCTGCCGTTCTGCCACAAATGTTCGACCAGCTGCCGAGCTTTGCCAAAATGCTGTTGCAAAACGGCATCGTATCTGGTTCGATTACAGCGATTGTCTTGAATATCGTTTTGACGAGAAAACAAGGGGAATCGGTCAAAAGCGTGACGGTTCAGGAGGTTCCACAGAAGGTTTGATGATTAGAAATAAATAAAGATAGCCGGAGAGAGGACGTATGCCTCTTTTCCGGCTGTTTGGCATGGGGTTATCCAGATAGTAGATCCCCTTGTTGTCTGGGGATATATAGATAAACTGCGGGATGAAATGGGTAGCTCCAATTTGGCGCGTTTTCCAGTTTACTTACTAGAAGAATTTGCTAGAGCAGTGGGCGATATCATGGTATAATTTACCTTATGGATTTTGAATAGTGGTGGATGTTTTCGGACCACGGTGCAGCTTCCCGAAAGGGGGTGAAGCCGATGGTCAACCTTGTATCGTGCTACGATGTGTTGCGTTGGATGGTTACGTTACTAAGCCTGGTGTTTAGTATTCGTAAACTTTATCGCTGGCTACGTCGAAAATTTCGGAACAAGCGAAAACCCACCGCGTAATTAGGTTGGCCCCTAACGGTGGGTTTCGTTTGCATTGACATTTAGTTATGCAGCGCGCCGTGGTGGTGATCCACAGCCTTTCAAGTCCTAAGAGTCTTTGCCGTTGGCGCGGCGAAGACTCTTTTTAGTATACGGACACGGTGGTTTACTCTATACCTAATTTTAACACTTCAATTGCGTGCACGCAATTGGAGGTTAGGTCTTGTTTCTACCTTATCGTTCAAATTTAAATTATTGTGCAGCCTTTATTGACAAGCCTGTGACAACAAAATAAGATCGTAATGAAAAGAAATAAAGGAAGAAAACAGGTGTGAGCCGGACAACTCTATGTATGGGGTTTCGTAGAGACGATGTACATAGTTGTTGAGCATGTTCACTTAAAAGGGAAGTTCGGTTGATTCCGACACGGGCCCGCCACTGTATACAGGCATCAGCAGGATACTGCTGGAGCTTTCAGAACAGCCACTGGAATTGTGAAGAACCGGGAAGGCCTGAAAGATACGCCTGGAGTCAGGAGACCTGCCTGTTTTGACATCACTGTCAGACCCACGGAATGCTGGGGAGGTGGTTAGGCGTGCTGCATACGGAATGTCTGAAACCGATCTGATCCCTTCTATGTTTTTGGAGTTGGCTTCGAGGTGAGTTCTGACATTTTATATTGAAGGCATTTCTGACTGCTGATCAAGTGGTTCGGAATGCTTTTTTCGCGTTTTGCGTTAGGTTTATGCGATTTTACAAGATAGAGGAGGGCTCATGAAATGATAAGCAGTCGTAGTAGGCGTTCATGGTTCATATGTACAGGGGTGATGCTGCTGCTGGCAGTTATGGCTCTTTCGGGATGTGCCAGCAATAAGACGTCGGATAGCTCCGGCAAGGGTGAGAACGCGTCAGCACAACAAACAGCGACAGATAAAAAGCTGGTAATGGCGTATACATGGAAACCGTCAGGCGTTGACCCGCATGGAGATAATAGCTGGGATGTGATGCGATCCGGTGCAGGTGAGACACTGGTACGTTTGAATGAAAAGCTGGAGCCTGTGGCTTGGCTGGCAAAGGAGTGGAAGCAGGATAGCCCTACAGTTTGGACGTTCAGCTTGCAGGATAAAGTCACTTTTCATGATGGAAAAAGTATGGATGCAGCAAGTGTAAAAGCGTCTTTGTTACGCTCTATTGAGAAAAGCCATCTGGCGAAGGATTTACTGAATGTGAAGTCCATTGATGTAAGCGGCCCGCTGGCCTTGAAGATCACGACAAACCAGCCGAATGCGGCATTGGTGTCTAATCTAGCTGATCCATCGACGATTGTACTGGATGTGGCATCGATGAAAGATGAGCAGGGTTACCCAGCGATGACAGGCGCCTTTAAAATCAAAGCGTTCAACAAGGACCAATCCTTGGTCGTAGAGCGTTATGACGGATACTGGGGCGAGAAGGCACGATTGGCTGAAGCGACGATGAAGTTCATTACGGACGGGAATTCGCGCCTGATGGCACTGCAATCCGGTGAGGTGGACGTAGCGACGGATATTCCGGTTGATAACGCAGAGGTACTGAAAAAGAACGACAAGCTGCAAGTGCTGTCAGCTCCGTCCTTGCGCACCCATATGATCGTGTACAATATGGAATCGCCAGTATTCAAGGATGCGGCGAACCGTAAGGTGGTGGACAGCCTGATTCCACGCGCATCGATTGTGAGCGCCGTCATGAGGGGCTTCGGTACGGAGGCAAGCAGTCCGTTCCCGAGCATTCTTCCCTTCGGTAAAGTTGAGCGCAAAGCGCTGGACGGAACGGCAGAGCAACTGTTGACGAAGGATGGCTGGCAGAAGGACGCCCAAGGGACATGGACTAAGCAAGGCAAGCCGTTCGAGGTTACGCTGCTGACTTTCCCTCAGCGTCCGGAGCTCTCTGTTATGGCTGAGGTCATCCAAAGCCAATTGCTGAAAGAGGGAATCCAGGTCAAGATTCGCAAGGTGGAAAATATCGACGAGGCGTTGACCAAAAACGATTGGGATTTTGCTATGTACAGTATGCTTACTGCTCATACAGGAGAGCCGCAATATTTTATGGACATGTTTTATTCTTCGAAAAGCGAAGCCAATGTAAGCCGTTATAGTTTCAAACCGCTAGAGAGTATTCTGAACAGCTTGAAGCTGGCGAAGGATACAGCGCAGCGTAATGCTGTGACACTACAAGCGCTGGATATCATCAATACGGATTTGCCACAGTCGTTCATTGTGCATCCTGATAATGTGTTTGGTGTGAAAAAAGGGGTGGAGGGTTTTACACCCCATCCGATCGAGTATTACTACATTACAGCGCAATCCGATATTGCGGAATAACGAGCTGCGTATCCTATGATTCGTTTTATACTGGAACGTGTGGCGCAGCTGCTCATTATTGTATTCGTTGTATCCACGCTGACTTTTGTACTGATGCGGCTGGCCCCTGGAGACCCTGCTACCATTTTGCTCACCGCGCATAATATCCCTGCCTCTGAGGAGGCGTTGACGACGCTACGAAAGGAACTGGGCTTAAACGAACCGCTTCATATTCAATATGTGAACTGGCTGCGGGATGTGTTCACAGGGCATTGGGGCACTTCGTATGTATCCAAGGAGTCGGTGCTAGCCGAACTGTGGAACAGACTTCCTGCTACTGTGGAGCTAGCTGCTGCGGGCTTCGCCGTCATGACGGTGTTTACGCTGGGGCTGGGGCTGGCTGCCTCGCTAAAAATCAGCGGCCCACTGGATCGTCTGGGCAGGCTGTTCGCCCTGCTGGGATCGTCGATCCCCTCTTTTTGGTTTGGTTTTCTGTTGATCTATCTATTCTCCGTTCGCTTGGGCTGGCTCCCATCCATGGGAAGGGAGGACTGGACACATCTAGTGCTCCCAGCGCTGACTCTTGGCGCAGGTTTAGGAGCTGTGCAAGCACGCGTACTGCGCGCTCAAATGCTGGAGCTGGGTGACCGGAATTTTGTGAAAGCAGCGAAGGCTCGAGGCTTTTCCCGTTTGCATATCCTGTTTTTTGAGATATTTAGGCATGCGGTTCTGCCTATAATTACACTGCTAGGTACCAATCTATCATTTATGCTGGCAGGTAATGTGATTGTAGAGACCATTTTTTCATGGCCGGGGTTGGGCAAGTATTTTATAGATGCGATTACACAGCGAGATTATCCGGTGATTCAGGGGTATGTTATTTTTGCCGTATTTTTAATTGTAGGAGTTCAGTGTTTGGTGGATGTGGTCCAGACGGCGATAGATCCGAGGCTGCGTTTGCGTTAAGGGGGAAGCTGAAAATGAAAAAGATGCGGCTTTCCTTTCAAGGGAGCTTGCTGGCAGGAGGCGTACTGTTTGGTCTGATCGTGCTGCTTGGGTTATTGGCTCCATGGGTCGCTCCTCATGATCCTCTCCAAGTGGACCTTTTGAACCGTCTGGCACCACCCAGCCGGAAATATCCTTTCGGTACGGATCATCTGGGCCGGGATGTGCTATCACGGCTAATTTACGGGATTCGGACGAGCGTGCTAATCGCATGTGCAATTACTGTAGCTACGCTGTGCTTCAGTCTGCCTATAGGGTTGCTTATTGGTTATGTGCGCGGACGCGTGGACCAGCTGGTCATGCGGGGAATCGACGGCGTATTGGCTTTTCCTGATATTATTTTAACAGTGGCAATTGTCGGTATTTTGGGTCCGGGTTTTGTTAACATGACCCTTGCCATTATTGCGGTACGGTGGGCGGGCTATGTCCGATATATCCGTAGTCTGGTTCAAAAAGCTTGTCAGGAGGACTACGTTCGGTATGCCCGTTTATCCGGCAATTCACACGTTCGTATACTGAGCCGTTATGTATTGCCACAAGCGTTGCCGCAGTTGTTGGTTTATGCGGTATGGGATATCGGACGCGTGGTGCTGATGATCGCTGGGCTGTCCTTTCTTGGACTAGGTGTACAGCCGCCCAAGCCAGAGTGGGGCGTGATGCTGCATGATGCCACCTCATATTTTCAGGTGGCTCCGCACGTCATGATTTTCCCGGGCTTGGCGATTATGCTATTCGTACTTGCCTGCCAGCTTTTGGGCGACCGCTTTTCGGAAAAGGAGGCGGCCAAATAGTGGAGGATCAAACAGCCCTTGGGGGCAAGGATACGATAGAACAAGTGGCAGGTCGAAAACCGTTGTTACACGTGGAACATTTGGAAATCTGCCGCACAGGCGTAGGAGCAAGCAGAAGTGGGAGCAAACCACTGCTGCGTGATGTGAGCTTTTCCATATATTCAGGGGAGATTGTGGCCCTGACCGGACCGAGCGGATGCGGCAAGAGCCTGACCGCACACGCAATCGCAGGCATGCTGGAGCCAGGTATCGGTGTTACGCATGGGCGTATCTACTATAACGGGGAAGACATTCTCCCGTTCCAGGAACGGCGCTGGCAAAGGCTGCGCCGAGAGGATATTGCCCTGCTGATTCAACAATCGCTGAGCGGGTTGAATCCGATCCGGACTGTCCGCGCCCAGCTGATGGACACGCTTAGACTGCACGGGCGGCGTTGGATGCCGCACGACCAGATGGAGCCGGGGCACGCTGATGCTACCCCATCCCACACTGCATCACAGCAAGTCCATCCACTGAGCGTGCTGTCACGGATGCGGCAGGTGCTGAGCCGTGCCTCTGAAATAGCCAGAGGAGGCGCTACTCCAGTGCGGGAGGCCTATTTGCGCTCTCTGCTCTGCAAGGTAGGGTTTGCAGATCCTGAGCATACTTTGTCGTCATATCCTTTTGAACTAAGTGGAGGCATGTGTCAAAGGGTGCTGCTGGCTGCCATGCTAAGCTCCGGTCCGAGCCTCTTTATTGCCGACGAGCCTACTACGGCGCTGGATGTGATCAACCGCGACAAGGTGTTGGCATTGCTGCAACAGTTGAGAGAAGACTTTGATCTCACCATATTGTTGATCTCACATGATCGCCAGGGTATGAGTCGCATAGCAGATCGAGTGTTGGAGATGAGCCCGGAAGGAAGGATGCACCAGTGATGTTGGAATTGAAGAATGTGACCAAAGCATACCCTGTCCGCAAACGGAGAAAAGGTTGGTTCAGCATGCAAGATAGCGAACAGGCCGTGAAGAAGGTGAGTCTGGAGCTACGACAAGAAGAATGTCTTGGACTGGTTGGAGAAAGTGGAAGTGGCAAAAGCACGCTGGCACAATGTATTCTGGGGCTGGAGTCGTTGACCTCAGGAGAGATTTGGCTGGATGAACAGCCCATTCACACCGGAAAGATGAAGGATGTTCAGCTGTACAAGCGAATCCAGTTGGTTGCACAGGATTCGTCCTCCTCGCTGCATCCCCGTATGACCATTCGAGATATTTTAATGGAGCCAATCCACAACTATTTCCCTGAGCGAAAAGCGCAGGCGCTGGATATTTGTCTGTCTCTATTGGAATCGGTAGGATTAGAGGCTGACAGTCTGGAAAAATACCCAGCTCAGCTGAGTGGCGGACAAAAGCAGCGGGTATGTATTGCCCGAGCTTTGGCGGTGGAGCCAAATATTATCTTGTTCGATGAATCGATCGCCAATCTGGATACGACAACGCAGTCTTCTGTATTGGACATGCTCAAGAGAATGCAGGTGGAACGTCAGTTGTCCTACCTATTTATCACTCACGATCTCCCATCTACTCGTCAGTTTTGTGACCGCGTTGCCGTCATGGTTCAGGGGGAGATTGTGGAAATATTTAAGGAATGGGATGAAGACTTGTTACAGCATGAGTACACGCGTACTCTGTTTCAAACGTTGGCGAATTAAGCCATAAGTTTAGGATTTTTCAAAATCCTCATTTCACAAATTTAAAAGAAATAAGAGGGTTGCTTGTCGAATAGTGTTGACAAAATTGAGCGTGATACCTATTCTAGATATGATTATGATAATCATTATCACATATATAGAAAAGGGGAAATACATTGATGTCCGTTCGACACCGCAAGACTGCTACCCTTATGTTGGTGGCGCTCCTCTTATTATCCGTTGTTTTGGGCTGCGCAAAGCAGGAGAATACACCTGCATCCACCTCTACTGACGGAGCTGCCAATGAAAAGTCGATCACGCTATCGTGGCCGCGTGACATTGGTACGATGAATCCTCATGTATACAATCCTTCCCAACTTTTTGCACAATCCATGGTTTATGAGCCGTTAGTCAGCTACAAGCAAGGAGGCAAGCTGGAGCCTGCTTTGGCTGAATCCTGGACTATTTCCAAGGACGGTAAGACATATACGTTTAAGCTGCGCAAAGGTGTGAAATTTTCGGATGGGACGCTATTTAATGCGGCCATTGTCAAAAAGAACTTTGACGCTATCATGAAAAATGAGAAAACGCACAGCTGGCTTGGTATAGTAGGCGTTCTCGACAAAACTGAAGCTGTAGATGACAGCACTTTCCGAATGACGCTCAAAGAGCCATACTACCCAGTGCTTCAGGATTTGTCTGTCGTTCGTCCGTTCCGTTTTCTGGGTGAAGCCGGGTTCCCGGATGATGGAGATACGTCCAAAGGAATCAAGAAACCTGTAGGTACAGGACCTTGGATGCTGGATGAATACAAGCAAGATGAGTATGCAACCTTTAAGCGTAATCCGAACTATTGGGGTACTGCACCGAAGGTGGATAAAATTACGGTAAAAATCATTCCCGATGGCGAAACCCGTGTGATGGCCTTTGAAAAAGGCGACCTGGATCTGATTTATGGAGAGGGTGTCATTAGTCTGGATGCCTTCAAACAGCTTCGCGACACGAATCAGTATGTTACCACGCTGTCCGAGCCTGTCGGAACAAGAAGTCTGTTGCTCAACTCGTCCAATCCCAAGCTGGCAGACCTTCGGGTACGTCTGGCCCTCCAGCATGGCTTTAACAAGCAGGCAATGGTGGAAGGTGTGACTTCAGGGCTGGAGGAAAAAGCGGATACGGTTTTATCCAAAAACTATCCGTATACGAATGTAAACCTACAGCCTGTTGGCTATGATGTGGAAAAATCCAAAGCGTTGCTGGATGAGGCTGGCTGGAAGCTGCCCGCAGGCGGTACAGTACGGGAAAAAGACGGACAACAGCTGGATTTTGAGCTGATTTTTGATAAAACCGATCCAATTCAAAAGGCGATGGCTGAAACCATTCAGGCCGAATGGGGAGAACTGGGTGTCAAAGTGAACCTGACCGGACTGGAGCTGACGGTTCAAGTTAAGCGCCTTAGATCCAATCAGTTTGATCTGTACTTCTGGTATAACTACGGTGCGCCTTATGATCCGCATTCCTTTATTAACGTCATTGCCAAGAAGAGCTTCGGAATTTCCGAGACGCTGAGCGCCCTTCCGATGAAGAAAGATCTGGATCAGCAAGTACACGAGGCGCTCTCATCGACAGATGAAACCAAGCGCCAAGAGCTGTATGCTTCGATTCTGAAGACGCTTCAGGAGCAATCTGCCATTGTGCCTATTTCGTATATTAAGAAAACGGCAGTGTATCAGAAAAAGATTACGAACTTTGTATTCCCGGCCAACCGGGATGAAAATCCGTTTGGTGGGCTTGAAATCGGGAAGTAGTTAAAAACGAAGGGTAACGTTCGTTTACAGGATAGGAGGACAACTCATGATCAGCTATATCGGGAAGCGAATGGTAGCGGTCATTCCTATTGTTCTCTTTGCCACCCTCGTTACCTTTGCACTGATTCATATTTCACCAGTTGATCCGGCCGAGGCCTATTTGACGGCTGCTCATATTTATCCTACTCCAGAGATTCTGGAGCAGAAAAGACATGAGTTCGGGCTGGATCAGCCTTTGCTGACGCAGTATATGCATACACTTCAAAGAATCAGTCAATTGGACTTTGGTACTTCGTATCTGACCAACAAGCCGGTATGGGATGAGGTCAAAGTTCGGCTGCCCGCCACTTTTGAATTGGCTGTGAGCAGTATGGTGCTATCTATTCTAGTGAGTATCCCGTTGGGCGTGCTAGCGGCGATGCGTAAAAATGGCTGGATCGACATGCTTAGTCGAGGAATTTCATATTTTGGGGCGTCTATTCCCCAGTTCTGGCTGGGATATTTGTTAATCTTTTTTTTCTCTGTTCGATTGGATTGGCTCCCTGTAGAGGGGCGAGGAACGTGGCAGCATCTGGTGCTGCCCACGTTAACCCTGTCGCTGGTTCTGTTTGCTTTATATACGCGCCTGCTGCGTTCCAGTGTGTTGGAGCAGCTTCAGGAAACGTATGTGCAGTATGCCAGAACTAGAGGACTCCGTGAGCGGGTGATCATGCTCAAGCATGTACTGAAAATTGCCATTGCTCCACTGATTACAAGTATGGGTATGAACCTGGGCAAACTTTTGACCGGAACGATTATTGTGGAGCAGGTGTTTTCATGGCCCGGGTTTGGCCGTTATTTTGTGGAGGCGATTTTTAACCGGGATATTCCCGTCATACAATGCTATGTGTTTTTGGCGGCATGCCTGTTCATCGTATGCAATTTGCTCGTTGATCTGGTGCATTTGTATATGGACCCCCGAATTTCATCGAAGGGACGAGCAGAGCAGTGATGATAAGATTGCGTACAATGTTCAAAGGTCAAAAGGTAATCGTGGTCTGCTCTGTCGTACTGGCTGCTCTTTTTATTATTATGGCGCTAGCTCCTTGGCTGGCTCCCCATGATCCGGTTAAAGTCAGTTTACTGCACAAGCTGGAGGGACCTTCCAAAGAGTACTGGTTGGGAACCGATCATTTGGGTCGGTGCAATTTATCCCGGTTGCTGTATGGCGCACGGATTTCGCTAGGCTTTGCAACCTTAATTTTCCTGTCCTCGCTTAGCATCGGCGTTGTGGTCGGGTCGCTTGCGGGTTATGTGGGCGGCTGGGTCGATAGTGTGCTGATGCGGTTTTGTGAAGGTATTATGGCGTTTCCGAATTTGGTGCTTGTGCTGGGTATTGTCGGTATTTTTGGACCGGGCCTCATGCAGGTGCTGCTTGCATTAATGATGGTGCAGTGGGTGTATTATGCCAGAATGTGCCGCAATATGGTCGTCAGTCTGAAAGAACGGAATTTTATAGCTGCCGCAAGGATCAGCGGGTCCTCCTCAGGAGCCATTATCCGGCGGCATATTATTCCGAATGTGCTGCGGCCGATTGTGGTCATTGGTACGCTGGAAATGGGCTGGGCGATCATGGATATTTCTGCATTGTCGTTCCTCGGTTTGGGCATCCAACCGCCGACTCCCGAATGGGGAGCGATGATTCATGAGGGAACGGGATACATCCGCAGCCATCCGGAATTAATGATCTATCCGGGGGTCATGATTCTGGTGGTGGTGATGGCCTTCAATATATTGGGGGAGGCGCTGTCCGACCGATACGGAATTGCCAAACGTCAGTAAAACAGGAGTGAGTTACAACGATGGACGACAGGGCGAAGGTGCTGGAGGTCAGCGACTTACAGGTGAAGCTCAGAACCGATGCAGGGACGGTGTCTCTGCTGGAGCCAACTCATTTTGAGCTGAGAAGGGGACAAGTTCTGGGTCTTGTCGGCGAGAGTGGAAGCGGCAAAACGGTGACTTGTAAAGCGTTGCTCCAATTACTGGATCGCCAGACGATGGACGTGGAAGGTAGTGTCCGTCTGAACGGGCGTGAGCTGAACGGAATGGCGGCCGAGGAGATGCGCCGTATTCGGGGCAAGGAAATCGCGTTTATTATGCAAAATCCGATGAGCGCCTTTACGCCAGTGTATACGATCGGAGCTCAGTTTATGGAAACGGTCCGCACGCACACCGGATTAACCAAACGACAGGCCCGTGATCTTGCCATAACGGCTCTGGAGAATATGAATTTGCCCGATCCAGCCAAGCTGATGAAGCGTTATTCGTTTCAGTTGAGTGGCGGGATGCTGCAACGAGTCATGATCGCCATTTCCATGTGCCTGCGGCCAGCAGTGGTTATTGCCGATGAACCAACGACGGCGCTTGATGTGGTCAATCAGCTACAGGTACTAAGAGAGCTGGATCGCTTGCGTACGGAATACAATACGTCCATTTTGCTGATCTCGCATGATCTGGGCGTCATTTCCCAATTGGCGGATGAAGTGGCTGTCATGCAGCAGGGTCGTATTGTTGAGCAGGCTGAAGTCCATCAGCTGTTCGATCACCCGCAGGATGAATATACGAAAATGCTGCTGCATGTCAGACCCAAGTTGTCCCTTCGGGGCATGAATCAGGTAGGTGGTTAGTCGCCTGTTCGACGGTCACACTTTCAAAAGGGGAGCGAATGCGCATGCTACAAGTGAAGGAAGTAACCCATAGCTATGGAAGGCGCAAATGGCTGGGCCGCTCTGAACCACGTCCCCCTGTGTTGGCTAACGTTTCGCTTACTATAGAGAGTGGATTTTGCCTGGGCTTACTTGGAACCAGTGGAGCTGGTAAAAGCACGCTGGGCAAGGTTATTCTGGGGCTGGAGAAGCCGCAGGAGGGTCAGGTGTTGTTCCAGGAACAAGACATTTATAATGCGAGTCCCCAGGTCCGCAGGGGACTGCGACGGGATATGCAAGTCGTATTTCAGGACTGCTACTCTGCTGTAAACCCCCGAATGACCGCCGGGCAGATTATTGGGGAGCCTTTGGACAATTACGAACGGTTATCGGTGCAGGAACAAAAAAGAACGGTCGAAAGCCTGCTGGAACGGGTTGGCCTCAAGCCAGAGGATCGGATTAAATATCCGCATCAATTCAGCGGCGGACAATTGCAGCGGATCAACATCGCACGGGCGATTGCGCTTAAACCAAAGCTAATCGTGCTGGATGAGTCCGTCAGCAGTTTGGATATGGTTCACCAGATGCACATTTTATCCCTGCTGGGAGAACTGAAATCTTCGTTTGGATTGTCATATCTGTTCATCACGCATGATATTCGGGCAGCTTATGCTGTCTGCGATGGCATTGCTGTGATGGAGCAGGGGAGATTGATCGAGCGCTGTGATGAGAAGGATCAGATTTTTGACTCTGCTCATCCTGCTGTACGACGGTTGATCTCGTCCATTTTGCCAGAGCATCCAGCAGAACGTTTTCCGCTTCATGGATAACAGTGGACCCGCAAGGGTCCTTTTTTTGTGCAACATATAGCTAAATAATCAATATGAAATTTACTTGTTGTATTATTTGAATAACCCGTTATAATATAAAATCATAGTAAATTACTTGGATATTAAAAAGGGGATGTCATAATATGAAGAAATCTGCTTTGGTAGCAGCGATTGGCCTATCTCTTGTGTTATTAACGGGTGCCTTGAGTGGATGTTCCTCGAAGGATGCGGCATCGGGGGATAAGGTCATCTATGTCGGCACACAAAATGACTACCCACCGTTTGCCTTTACGAATGATAAAAATGAGCTGACCGGATACGATGTGGAAGTAGTCAAGGAGATCGACAAGAAGCTGGACGGGTATAAGATTGAATTTGTACCTTCGGGTTGGGATGCGATATTCCTTGCCCTGGATTCGAATAAAGTTCAGATGATTGCAGATGAAGTTGCCAAAAATCCTGAACGTGAGAAGAAGTATTTGTTCTCGGATGAGTCCTATTTCTCGGCTCAGTCGGTTATTATTGTGAAAAAGGGTAGAACGGATATTCATTCCCTCAAGGATTTGGAAGGCAAGAAGGTAGCAGCCTCGGTAGGCGACTCCTACACACAGTTGCTGGAACAGTATAATGCGAAGAACGGGAATAAAATTATTTTGAAATACAATGATACAGGCACTTCGTCCGATAACCTTCAAGACGTGCAAAATGGCCGAGTGGACGCTTATGTGAATGATCCGGTTATGGCGGCGGCAACGATCAAGAAGGAAGGTTTGCAGGTGGAAGCTGTGGGCGAGCCGGTGCAAAGCGATAACATCAACCTGGTGTTCAAAAAGGATAAGCAGGGCGAAGAGCTGAAAGCTAAAATCGACCCGATCATTAAAGAGTTGAAAACGGACGGAACACTGAAAAAATTGTCTGAACAGTGGACAGGTGGAGAATTTATTCCTCAGTAATAACAATGTAAAGGGTAAAGTGGGGTTCCTATGGAAAAGCTGTTTGATCTTGATTATATGCTGAAAAGCCTTCCCCAGATCGTCGAGTATCTCCCCGTGACCTTATGGATTGCGTTTGTGTCCATGCTGCTGGGTGGGATCATCGGGTTAGCTACGGCCTTAATCCGGATATACAAGGTGCCTGTCTTGGCACCGTTATCTACGTTGTATGTCTCGTACATTCGGGGAACACCGCTCATTGTGCAGCTGTTTCTTGTATATTACGGAATACCCAAGTTTCTGTATTATTTCCAGAGCGAATATGGATTCTTACAGCAGTTCAATGTCTATGTCATTCCGCCCGAACTGTTTGCGTTGCTCTCATTTTCATTGAACCTCGGGGGATACCTGTCGGAGACATTTCGGGCGGCGATTCATTCGGTCGATCGGGGACAATTTGAGGCTGCTAATTCCATCGGCATGAGCCAAACACAAATTATGCTCAAAATTGTACTGCCGCAGGCGTTGACGGTGGCTTTGCCCAATTTGGGAAACACGCTGATCAGTACAGTGAAGGATACGTCTTTTATTTTTATGATTGGTGTCGTCGATATGATGGGACAGGCTAAAATTATGGGCGCGCGGGCGCTGGCTTTTTTTGAGGTGTATGTTGCGGTGTCTCTGATTTACTGGTTGGTGTGTATTATTATTGAGCGCGGGCTTGTCGTGCTGGAGAAGCGTATTCGAATTTACGAAAGAAGTGAGTAAGGGTATGATTCAACTTCATCAAATTCATAAGCATTTTGGACAGCATCACGTGTTGAAGGGCATAGACCTGACGGTGGGCAAGGGAGAAGTCGTAGTGATCCTGGGCCCAAGCGGATCGGGGAAGTCCACGCTGCTGCGCAGCATTAATTTTTTGGAACAGCCGACCAGTGGTGTCATTGAAATTGACGGTGTAAAGGTAGACGCGGCCAAGGCGGGAAAAAAGGACATTCTCGGACTACGGATGGCAACGGCAATGGTATTTCAGCAATATCAGTTGTTTAAAAATTTGAATGCACTCCACAATGTGATGATTGGTCTGACCAGTGTGAAAAAGCTGGATCGTAAGCAGGCGAGGGAGATCAGTGAAGGCATTCTGGAAAAGGTCGGGTTAAAGGATCGTATGACTTATTATCCTGCCCAGCTTTCGGGTGGACAGCAGCAGCGAGTTGCGATTGCCCGTGCTTTGGCACTAAATCCGCAGGTGTTGTTGTTCGATGAACCGACTTCCTCACTTGATCCTGAACTGGTAGATGAAGTGCTGTCCGTGATTCAAAAGGTGGCGAGTGAAGGCAATACGATGATTATTGTCACGCATGAGCTTGGTTTTGCGAGAGATGTAGCGGATCGGGTTGTGCTGATGGAGCATGGTGTGATCGTGGAGCAGGGACCCGTGGAGCAGTTTTTCACCAATCCGAAGGAAGAACGGACACGGCAGTTTCTGGGCAAAGCGTTGGTACAGAGAGCGCCACAGGAGCAGCCTGTATCCCCATAAGAAGTACGTGGATGGCTTATAGGTATGTGCAGCGCTGTAGACTTATTGCACCTATGTAAAAAGCACGTTAGACAAGTCGCAGGAGGAAGGAAAGCCCGCGCTTGTTTGTCGTGCTTTTTTGGTCCCTCATATCTCCAATTCTTTTCCATTGCAAAGTAGCTTATCACACTTATTCATGATAAATTCTAAGAACAATACAGTGAAGATGTAATCGGGAAGGAACATTGGATATGAAAAAGGTTTTGTTCATTAATACCGGAGGGACCATTTCTTCCTCCTATCAGGAAAACGGCCTGACACCGACCCAATCGGCTGAAAATATTTTGGCGGAAATCCCGGAACTGAAGGAGATTTGCGAGATTGATGCCCATAATCTGATGAGCATTGATAGCACAAATACACAACCTGAGGATTGGGCTTCCATCGCCCGGATGGTACATCGTTCGCTCGATCAATACGACGGTATTGTCATTGCACACGGCACGGACACGATGGCTTATACAGCATCAGCCTTGAGCTTCATGTTGGGAACTGTAGACAAACCCGTCGTCGTGACAGGTTCGCAGGTTTCTATTTTGGCGGAGCACAGCGATTCCAAAAAGAATGTAATCGACTCATTCCTGACCGCATGTGGCGAGGTGGCCGGGGTTTTTGTCGTGTTTAACGGCAAAATTATCAACGGTAGCCGCAGTTCAAAAATCAGAACACGCAGCTATAATGCTTTTGAGAGTATTAACTATCCGTATATCGGACTCGTGGAGAACGGTAAGGTGATCTATACGGAGGGCGTATTTGCAAATCGCGGTACCGCTCGTCACCCATACAACGACGGGTATGCTTCGGAGGTATTTCTGCTCAGGCTGATTCCGGGTACGAATCCGGCGATCTTCGATGCCATTCAGGGCTTGGGCTATAAAGGTATCGTCATTGAGGGCTTTGGTATGGGCGGCGTTCCTTTTAAAGAAAGAAGCCTGATCAGCAAAATAGAGGAGCTGATGAAGGACGGTATGAGTATTGTCGTGACTACTCAATGTCCTTATGAGGGCGGGGATTTGACGATTTACGAAGTGGGGCAAAAGGTACTGGAGAAGGGTGTTATTCCGGGGTATGACATGACAACGGAAGCGCTGGTGACGAAAATGATGTGGGCGTTGGGGCAGACGGACGACCCGGCAGGGGTAGCCAAGATTATGGCAACGAACTACGCGGACGAAGTTTCCTTGCCTGCGGATACAGCTTCCTTATAGGAAGCTGATTTCCGTAGATGAGGATTTTGCAAAAATACCGGGTTAACGCTGGGCTTGCCCCAGTCTGCTTTTAATCTCAATAGCCACTTTCAGCGCTTGTGCAGCTGACTCCAGTGGAATCAGGCTTTCCGGATGTCCACCAAAGCATTCAAGTGCATGGTCCAAACTTTTTTCGTATGGATTGGCAGATTCGAGGTTGATTTTTTGCTGTCCTGATGCGGTATATTCATATAATGCGGTAGGTATAAGATCGTTTTCGTCGCTTTCATGAAATACCAGCTTGGCCTCTTCAAAATACGCCTCATAGGCCACTGTGAATGGGTAGCTTCCCGGCAAGTGGGATGAGGCCATGACTTCTGTGAATGTATCCCGATGCTGAAAGTAAGCCCGAATCTGTGCTTGTTCAGGATGAGTAACTTCTGTACCCCAGACTGTACAAGGATCACAGGGGCCTAATAGCCAGGTCAATAAATCCAGTTCATGAATCATGAACTGAGTAGGGATGGAGCTTAGTCCAAGATCCCCCCACAGAGGAGACGTTTCTCTTTTCAAAGATAAGGAAATGAGCTTCCCGTATTTCTGTTGGCGGTATGCTTCATACAGATAGGTATAGGCGGGGTCAAACTTAATGAACTGGTTGACCAGAATCTTTTTGTCATATTGCTTCTCAGCTTGTTGCATAAGAAGAGCGTCTTCGAGATTAAAGCAAACGGGCGTTTCACAAAATACATGCTTACCGTGCTTCAGCGAATCCACCGCATATGACCTATGTAGGTGGGAAGGCAGGCATAGATCGACGATATCCACGTCTGGATCCAGCAGAATATCCTCTATATTTTGTGTGACTTCTACGTTTAGCTCCTCTTTCAGCTTTTGCAGCTTGGTTTCGTTCCTTCCAAATACCATGATTCTGTTTACCTTGGGATGGTTGTTTAACAGTGAGGCATGATACGCGCCGAATCCCGTCCCCAATATTCCAATATTCATCATCCATCACACCCCTTTACTTCTATGATACACACCTATTACTGCCAACAGGGTGTCAACAATCTTTGCATTATCTTTTCAATTCGGGTTAACCATCTATTGTGGAGGTATGATTGTGAGACTGCATCGTTTAATCGCGATTTTATTATGTATCGAATCTAGAGGGAGAATGAAAGCCAAGGAATTGGCGTTGGCACTGGAAACCTCTGTACGCTCCATCTACAGGGATATCGACCTCCTGGCTGAAGCCGGCGTTCCGATTGTTACCGCTTCCGGCCCGAAGGGCGGAATTTATTTAATGGAGGGTTATACGGCGAACCTGAAACAGTTGAATGGCGGGGATGTCATTCAGTTGTATTTAACAGGGATGGGCATTTATACAGGCGGGCCCACGGAATCGGGTTTGAAGTTAAAGAATGCTCTGCTCAAACTGGAACAGACGATGCCAGACTCGTATCAGTCCGATATTAAGAAAGCCAAAGCGCGGTTTTATTTTGATGATACGCCGTGGTGGACGGAACGTATAGCCATTCCTTGTCTTGAGTCCGTAAGAGCTGCGGTGTGGGGGTCCCATAAAATAACCATTCAATATGAGAAAGCTGACGGAATCTATTCTTCTCGTCATGTGCATCCCTATGGACTTGTGGTGAAAAAAGGAGATTGGTACCTCATTGCCTTCTGTGAAGTTGGGCAGGAGATTCGGACCTTTAAATGTGAGCGAATCAAGGAGGTTCAGCCGTCTGCGGAAGTCTTTGAGGTTCCGGTGGATTTCTCGCTGGAACATCATTGGATGAGACAAGAAACCGCGTTTAAGCAGCTTTGTGCAGAGAAAGAATACTATCCCGTTCTGATCCGAACGAATAAGAAGCAAGCGGAAATCATAGCGAAAAGGATGGAAATCATCCGGTCTGTACAGGAAGGCGCTCATTTCATTCTAACGGTCAACATGTATAGTTATGAAGCGGCCTGCCGCGATGCTATGGATTGGATTGGCAGGGTTGAAGTTGTGGAGCCTGTAATACTCCGACAGTTTGTGAAGGAAGAAATTAACCGACTCCAGAGGATATATGGATAAATTATTAAAAAAACACCTGCCTAGGGCAGATGCTTTTGCTTGTTAAGTCCAGGCCCAGAGAAATCCGTCACGATCCCAGGCGATTCTGCCACCATGAAGCTTGCGAAATGCTTTTTTGATTTCTTTTTCCAGAGATACATGACCATGCTCGCTTATAAACACATACTGCTCTCCATACTCAGAGCGTACATATGCAATTGCATCTTCTTGTTTCAGGGTGCCCACTTCACGGATCTGCGCGACCATCCATTGTGCAATTTCTTGTTCTGCTGTAGGGGTGTTGTCCATTTGTCGTATCCTTTCCTGCATACCGATTGAGTGTAGCTGCTCGGCTCACCTCCCCGTAGTATACGGCAATTCGGAGAATTATTGAACTTTTTGATATAAATTTACTGGAGCGGTTGGCTAAGTGGGCTTTCTTTTGTATAATTAAGGGAATATTCACGGGAATTTTCTTTTTTTGTATTGTAATCATGCAAGTAATCCCTGGGGGTGCCTGGTTTGAAGGAAACAACCACAATTCGCGCAGAGCTGGAACAGTACATCAGACGAGAAGGAATTACGATTAGTAAGTTTGGGGAGAACACAGGTATTAATGCAGGAACGATCAGTGCCATTATTAACGGTAATCGTCCGATTGCGATGCTGCTGTTGGATCGAATTGGTGCAGGCATGGGGCTAGAAGAAGGGAGCCTCTATGAGTTATACATTGATGAATTTATACGGAATACGGCACCGAATTGGCGACGGGTTCGTCCCTTTTTGCATCGCTGTGCAGAGCTGAACAAACTGGATTGTATTAAGCAAGTCGTGGAGTTTATGATGGACTATCTCATATACGCCCCAGCTTTGTTTGAGACAGCAGAAGAATTATTCAGTGAAGGTAAGCTTGAGGCTGCGGCAATTATTTATAAAAATGTTTCCGAAAGTGAGAAGTACCAACATTCAGAGCGTCTGGCGCTCTGCCAATACCGTTTATTTACGATTGCCGTTGGTGATGACCAGGACGAAAATTTATGGGCAGCCACACATTTCGAAAGCTTTGTGGACCGACTGGGTGAAGCAGACCAACTGGATGCCTTAAGAGACTTGGCTAATACCTATGCCTCTTTGCGGCGTTGGGATAAAGTAGAATGGTATGCTGAAAAAATGGCTCAGAAAGCCAAGGTACAATACGAGCAAAAATACGGAAATACCAGAAGACCGGAGCGTGGCAAGGAACCCAAGGGTCCTTTGTTTATGTATATTGTATATTCTTACGTGCTGCGTGCCGGGGTGTGGGATGAGCGCGGGGATTATCAGAAGGCACTGGAATTTGTATCCCTATACTCTGATTTGAGCTGGGTGCAAGAGGATACGGAAGAAGCTCGGCGTTTGAAGGCCCTTTGTAGCAACTGGGCTGAGGCCAACGGGTATTTATATCAGTTGATGTCCGGCAGTCTGGATGTGATTCCACAGTATGTAGATTATTTGGAAAAAAACGAAGGCGAAATTCTCGTGGGGTTACATAAAATTATGGTAGCGGCCAACCGTTATGATTTTAATGTAGACCATGTACTGCAACGTTTTGAAAAACAAATTGAGGCATTTGCAGATCAGCATGTCAAGGTAGGCACTTATACGGAGCAAATGTCAGCAGATCTCTATGCACGATTTTTGGCAGAGATGGCTTGTTATGATCTCAACAAACACCGTTATACCAAAGGTATGAAATTCTTGCTTGAGAGCCTTTCTTATTCCGTCGTGCTGAATGGTAATCCTGTCACCATCAAATGTGTAGGATTATTTGAAAAGTATCGGCATACTGCCACTTCTCAGGACAAAGAGGAATATAAAAACTTACTTGGAGAGGTAGAGTACATCCATGATAAAAAAGATCGTTTTTTCTCTGCTCGCATTTAATGTTTTTATCCTGTTGAATTTTTCACCCGTTACCCCTCCTATGGAAGATCCTAGCGATGTCCACAGTCATGGGTTGGGGGGATGGGCGCTTTCATCCCTTGAACCATCTACTTGAAAAGGTCTGGATTGTCGTAACCCAAAAGGTATCCTCTTGTGAAAAGAGGATACCTTTTTTTGGTCATCCGATGCGCTTGAATGGACCGCTTGGCTCAAGGCTTGGATGATGGAGGTACAGCAGGTGGAAACCAGACATGACGCAGATCCACCCAGCCCTGACTGTTAAAAGATACGCCGCGCACAGAAGGGAGATAGGCCGTCTGAACGGGTTTTTCATATAAAATATGCAGCTGGTGCTCATCCATGAGCCGAGTTTCGATATGTTCAAATTGCTGTGCCCTGACGGTATGATCGGCTTCCCGTGCAATTTCACGCAGCAGTCTTTCGATATCCACACGGCTATGCGGCTCCACATGCCCAGACACATTGAGATACAAGTCAAACAGGCGTAATTGCTCATCACGGTCACGAAAGAGAGAAAAGATGATTAAGTCTGACTCCATACGGATAGATGAGCTTTTGAATTCGTTCATAGATGCGGCCACGATGTTACAGGTATACCCACAGGATTCGAGCTGAGCCGCAACCCGGTCTGCGTCCGCTTTATACTCGGGAATGGTAGCAATTTGTAGTGCCGCCAGTGGTTCATAAGAATCGTTAGATGAATTTACTGCTGGAGGAAGGGAGCGATGATCCAGACATGCTACAATGCGGGCACGTATTTCTGGATTGCGCAGTGGTCCATCTTTGTGTGTATTACATGTGATAAATTTGCGTACCGAAGCCGCCGAGTGAATCTGGCTCCATGCGGTATCCGTATCTCCCGCCGATACGGGATTATGGATAATGTGAAAAGAAGAAGCGGTGTCTTCCGTATCCGACGATTCCAGCTTAGTCGCCCACGGGAGTTGGACAATTTCCACTCGGTCCAGATGAGCCCGGCCTTGAAAATAAGGTGCGAAAGCCTCCAGTGTACACAGGCTCTCGTTCATTTCCGTGACTTTGAATGCCCCTGTACCGACAGGGTGGATGCCAAAGGCGGCTTCACCCACCTGATTAAGCTCACGCGGCACAATCGCAGCCCGGCTGGTACACAGGAAGGATAGAAATAGCTCGTTTGGCTCCTTTAGTACGAAGCGTACCATCGTCGGACTTAACGCCTGAACGTGCTGAATTTGCCGGACGATAAAATGGTAAAGTCTCCTTCCCGGGGCCCGACTCAGTCGCTCAAAGGTATAGACGACGTCTTCAGCGGTGAGTATTTTTCCGTTATGAAACAGCACTTCTTTACGCAGGAAAAAAGTCCACTGTGTACGAGTGGTGTCCACCTCCCAAGCGTGCGCCAATCCTGGCAAAATCTCGCCGTTTTCGTTCGCCCGACGGGCCAGGCCATCAAAGACGTGGCTGGATACGAAGGACTCGGCAAGCCAGTTCAAGTACAACGGGTCAAGCGTATAAAGTTGCTGGCGAATAGGCAGACGCAGCGTGTCGATCTGCTGCTGATCACTGCGCACCTCCGCGTGGTGCCCAAAATAATTTAGCAGCCAGCCTTGCAAATGCTCTTGCATGGTGGAGGAGCGCGAATGAACTCGGATCTCATCCAGCGCGCGTTTGATATCATGGCGGTCTATGGCTTGCATCATGGATTGCACGGCAATGTCTTCCGGCTGAATAAGGAAGCGCAGACTGGAGCGGCGGCCTCTGCCTCGGCGGGGAGTCCATTGTATCCAGTCATGCTGCTCCATTTTCTGAATGATCATCAAGGCGTTGCGGTGAGTACAGTCAAAAATAGCTGCCAGCTCATCCAGCGTCGTCTCTATAGTATGGTTTTCGTCCTTGTCGTCAGCTGCGTGTGAGTGAAGTCGTAAAAATTGGGCATGGAGTTTCATTCAAGGTTGCTCCGTTTCCCCTATATTTGATTAAAAGCGTAGCCACTTTTATAAAATAGGAAATTTTGTTTGAATTAATTTCTCTTTATCTTCTTATTTTATCATCTACAATAAGGGTTATAAAGCATATTTGCGGAGGTATTTATCATGCATGACAAGATGAATGGAACGTCTTTGCCGAAAACGTCGTTTCTGTCCGCCTTTGCTGGCGCAATTGTGTTGGCGCTGGTTCATCAATATCTGTTCTTCGGACATGGGCTGGGCGTGTCTATGCCCATTTTTGTTATTGGGTTTTACGCCTATATGTATGCCTTTAATCGAGATCGTTGCCAGCCCATTTCATGGATAGGACGTCTGTTGTTTGTGGTCATTATGATGCTGGCACTGACATATGTGCTGTTCGATAACCCGATCTTCTATGTGTTAAATGCGCTGGCTATACCTGCTCTGATTAGCGTACATATGGTGTTGCTGTTCGGGGAAAAAAGGCATGGCTGGTCGGAAGTCGGTATTATCGGTCAGGCGCTAAGCCATTGGTTTTATCAAAATTTTCGCCATATCGTGACTCCGTTTCGAATGTTTAAGACGGCAGCCTTTCGGAATGTAAAGGATGAGCGTAAGCGTGTATTGGGTAAAGTGATAATCGGTCTACTTATTGCCTTGCCGTTGCTACTCATTATTATATCTCTGCTGGCTTCGGCAGACGGGATGTTCGAAAAGTTGTTATCTGGCATACCCGAATGGATTGGCACATTGACCTTTGGGAGTGGTTTGCCGCGGCTGATCTGGACCTGCTTTTTCACCTTCTGTTTCTTCTGTTACTTGTGGGGATTTGTACAGCCTGCTCCGCGTAATACGCAGAGAGAAACTCAGTCATCAACAGTACCTTACCACGAGCCGGTCGCGATCAAGTTTGATCCTGTAATCACCGCTACGGTTCTGATTGTCATGAATTTGGTGTATGTTGTGTTCGTCGTATTGCAGTTCGGATATTTGTTTGGTGCATGGGAAGGTGCTCTGCCCGAAGGAACCTCGTATGCCGAATATGCGAGAAGAGGATTCGGGGAGCTGGTTATGGTAACAGGTATCAACTTTGTGCTGATGATCAGTGTATTGAAGTGGACTGAATTTGGCTCAGGTATAGTGCAAAAAATGAACAGCGGCCTGCTGTACATACTCGTGGGTTGTTCGGGTGTGATGCTGTATTCGGGATATACCCGGCTGGTTATGTACGAAGAAGCATACGGCTATACGTACACCCGCTATTTGGTACACGCGTTTATGATTTTTCTGGGCTTGCTACTGCTTATTGCAGCAATGCGCATTCATGTCCGTCAACTGCCGTTGGCGAAATATTATATTGTACTCGCTCTGGTCGCCTATGTTGTCGTGAACTATGTGGGCATTGATATACGGATTGCTGAAAATAATCTCGAACGGTTTCGCACGACATCGGTGATAGATAAGGAATATTTGAGTGAGCTATCGGCGGACGCGATTCCGCTGCTGATTGACTTTAGCCGTAAGGAACATGGAGCGCTGGATGAGTTTTTACAAGCCCGTTTGACGAGCATGACGAGAGAAGAATCGGCTTGGCCTGAATTCAATTGGGCAAAGTATCGAGCGCAACGAGAATTGCACAACTATATTTTGGAATGAGAGGTGTTTGGGAATGATCGGAACAGATACAGTGGAGGGTATGGTATTGGAGCTACAGGATGAGATGTCACAGTATCAGCATCAGTTTGGTATAAGACGAAACCATTTTCTCACGGAGGCGATGTCCTACGGAATGAGTGAGGAGGAATGCCAGTCTTATGCTATCCAGAGTATTGGTCCGGTCGTTCCCGTCGCCTATATGCCTACGTTGGCTCCCGGTAAAACCCGACCACTCAGTCCAATGCTGGCAGCGCGGTACCGATATGCGGGGGATTGGAAGGATATCGACGAGCATCTGCTCCTACCTGATGAAGTCCTGCGGATTGCAGGTACAGAGCAGTTCCGCAGCTGGATCAGCGATATGCGGAATTACTGGGTGGAATCGGCTCCATACCGATTCGGGGATGATCGTCTTTCGCTGCTGTCGGTTGCAAGCGAGGAAGAGGGTCACTTTTCCATGCTCGTCTGGAGGGAACCCGGTGAAGAGCCTGAAGTATGGACGTATGCTTTGCAGCATGAATACCGATTTAGTCATCTGCTCCATTGGTTCAAGTGGCTGAACGGGCGGAGTGAAGAATGAGAGGTACAGATGATGAAAAAGAATCGTAATTGGATCGTGCTATTTATCGGCATCGCTCTGATGGTGGGGGCAGCAGACTATTTAACACAAGCTAAGACTACGACTACTCCCGAGCTTATCGTTCCAACCGTAATCAGTGAAGAAAGCCTTCAGTTAAGTGATGATTAACGAGAAAGGCGTTTTATTTTCTCAACTTAACAAAACCAAGTTAATTTTCCGTGGTATTGCGTTGTTAAAGTAAGCCGGAAATCACCCTAATAGTTGAGAGGGAATGGAGGCCAACATCAATTGAATGTGGAGCCATTCAGATGTTCAAGCGACTCCGTTCATTTCCTCTACAACTTATATTCAGGGGGAATTTCAATGGCTAGAAGTGCAAGTACTTACGCATCTGTAATTGACGGTTTTAAGGTAGAAACGAACAAGAAGTATTCGCCAGTAGGTGGAACGAAATGTAATATTTTCGCTCAAGACGTGATGTCTGCGATGTCGGCACCCTTGCCAAGCGGCTTAGCCAATCAAATGGCTGATGCTTTACTGAATAAAAAAGCGCCGGGCTGGTACTCTGTAACCTTTCAGGATGCTCAAAAAAGAGCCAATCTCGGGTATCCTACGATCGGGATCAAAAAAGAGGATGGACATGGTCATGTAGTCGTTGTCAGACCGAAGGGTTCATCGATTACGATTTTGAAAGAAGTACAGGTTGCTCAGGCGGGGACCAAGAATTATAACAGTAACACCATTAACTATTCGTGGGTGGCAGCAGATCTGCCTGGAGTGAAATTCTACACACACGACTAATTATATTCGATATATTGGAAATTTAATGACCCCGGAAGCAGATCCACTCAATCTGTTTCCGGGGTCGTCTTTTTTATTTTGAAACGGAATGTTTAGATACAATGAAAGCTTTGCCTGGCTTGATAAAAGCAACAGCATAGCCATTAGAGAAGGAGGAGGATTCGGCTCTGTACTCAAGTTTAGTCAGCAGTTGCCCTTGACGATTGATATAACCGAATTTGCCGTCTGAGACGGATGATTGTGTTTGTTTACCGACTAAAGCAAAGCCTTCTTTGAACGGAGAGGTAACATCATATTTAAGTTGATATTTAATGACCAGCGTTCCGTTTTTATCAATAAATCCGACTTCGTTTTTTGCATTTTTCACACTCGCCAGGCCTTCACTAAAATTCTGAGCATCCGTAAATTTAAAGGGAATCACGACTTTCCCCTGTTTATTGATGAATCCCCATTTCCCCTTGGTATTTTGCACCGGGGCCAATCCCTCCGAGAAGTCTCCGCCAGATTTATATTGAAGAGGAATGACTTCTTTCCCTGCTGTATTGATATACCCGTAGAGCTCTTTGCTATTTTGAACAATAGCCAAGCCATCCGAGAAACCACGACTGTATTTGTATTTATAAGGAATCGCTAGTTGACCAGAAGCATTCACAAAACCGATCTTGCCAGTGTTGGGGGCGTAGGCAAGAGCCAGACCGTCCGTAAATATATATTCTGAATCCACATTTTCTTTAAAATGAGAAAGGATTTTTCCCGTTCGATCTATAATTGCATTTTCTTTGGTGTCTGCTATGGTGACCTTGGCTTTTCCTTCCGAAAAGAAATTGGCTTCGGTATATTGGCAAGGGATGACTAGTGTTCCTTTGGTGTTCATGTATCCATAGAGATTCGTTTTTGTATTTTTGACGACGGCTCGCTGCTCATGAAAATCGCCAACGGGTTTAAGCTCGGCGGGAAGTGAGAAAGCTTTTGCTCCTTTGGTATTGTAATACACAAGGTTTCCAGCGGATGTTTCAGCGGCCAATAAGCCATCATGAAAAGCACCATCGCTCAGCGGGCGAGCAATGTTGTAATCCAGAGCAGTTTTAGAAACTTCAATGGTTGTTGTGCTGGATGCGGCCCAGCCTGTTCCAATAACGGAGAGGCTAGTAACCAGAATCAATGCAGCTAATCCTAACTTTTTTAACATGCATAAGCTCCTTTGTGAGTTGATTTTTTAACTTTGGGCTTCGGAAAATCTTACCCTCATACGTAAGGCCTTCCATAATATAGACGATAAAAATGTAGGAATGTTTCTTGATATTCTAAATTTTTCTAATTTTAAGCTATTACTGAGAGATTAAAGATAAGAGATCACGTTCATTTTTAAGAAAAAAAGTGAAGAAGTCGTGTCATTTTAAAAAAAGTCTATACATATAACCTAAATGTATAGACAAATGAAAAGACTGGATTTATAATTACGCTGTAAACGTTTTCTAGTACTTAACATCCAATAATACCTTGAAGGGAAGGAATAATCATGAAAAAAATTTTACTGGCGTGCAGCTCAGGTATGTCTACAAGTTTGCTGGTTACCAAGATGCAGGAATATGCTAAGTCCATTGGAGACGAGGCTGAAATTTGGGCAGTAGGTCAAGATCAGGCGGCAGAAGACATGGCTAAGGCTGACGCGGTATTGATTGGACCACAAATGAGTTTTCTGAAAGGACAACTGGAGAAGGAAGCAGCCCCATATGGTATTCATGTAGAAGTGATCGACATGATGGCCTACGGAATGGTTGACGGTAAGAAAGCCTATGAACAGGCCGTGAAGCTGGTGGAACGCAAAAATGGATAAAGTCAATATAGCTGAACTGACGGAAGAACAGATTAGTTTCCAACTTATTCTTCATAGTGGAAGCGCTCGCAGTAAAGTAATTCAGGCGCTGACCGAATACCGAAATGAGAATGTAGAAGGTGCGGACGAACTGCTCAAACAAGCCAAGCAGGATTTACGTGCTGCACATGATATCCATTTTCAAATGGTTAAGAAGGAAGCGGGAGGTACCCAAACTCCCTTCTCGCTCCTTCTGATGCATGCCGAGGATCATCTGATGTCCACGGTTACCATGAAAGACCTGGTTCTAGAATTGCTGGAGCTGTTCAAATCCAGAAATTTATAACGAAACATATAAGTATGTGAAATTGAGGACATGAAAAGCTTGCAACCCTATTGATGCAAGTCACTTCGCGGGGAGGAATAGGCTTTGTTTGAAAAATTAAGCCGGATACTGATACCTATTGCCGGTAAACTGAACAACAACCGCTATCTTACTGTACTGCGTGATGCATTTATGCTGTCATTTCCATTAACAGTTTTTGGCTCCATCATTGTCGTTATTATCAATCTACCGTTTCTAAAAGGTTGGATGGGCGACGGTAATTATGCGACTTTTAACAGTCTGCTGAACATTGCGCCGAGTGCGACCCTGAACATCATGACCTTATTCGTGGTTGTCGGGATCGGCTATTATTTATCCCGAAGTTATAAGGTCGAGCCCATATTCGGCGGCATGATCGCGTTGGTCAGCTTCTTGATGCTCACCCCGTTTGTGCTGACACAAGAAAGCGGTGCCACGATTGCTGGTGTCATTCCGTTGGACCGGATTGGGGCCAAAGGCATGTTCCTTGGCATGATCGTTGCTTTTATAGCTGCTGAAATTTACCGAAGAGTGACACAGCGGAACATTATTATCAAAATGCCTCCAGGCGTTCCGCCGGCAGTTGCCAAGTCATTTGCCGCTTTGCTTCCGGCATGTATTACATTGGGCATATTTTTGATCATTAATGTTGTAGTTACACTGACCCTTCATAATAACCTGCATGATCTGATTTATCATGCCGTACAGGCACCGCTGGTACATTTGGGCAGTGGCATTATCCCTACATTGATTGCTATTTTCTTTGTTCAGCTTTTATGGTTCTTTGGTCTTCATGGTCAAATCATTATCAACTCGGTTATGGAGCCGATCTGGAATACGCTGGCACTTGAAAACTATGAAGCATACTCCAAAGGAGCGGAACTGCCGCATATTATCACCAAGCAGTTTGTGGATATTTATACCGTAGGTATCGGTGGTACAGGTATGACACTGGCTGTCGTGCTTTCGATTCTGATCTTCCTGAAGAGCAAGCAATTGAAGCAGGTCAGTAAGCTGGCTCTTGGACCAGGTCTGTTCAATGTCAACGAACCCGTCATATTCGGTCTGCCGATTGTGATGAATCCGCTTATTTTCGTTCCATGGGTTATTTCTCCAATGATCGTTACGCTGATTACTTACTTTGCCATGACCACCGGGATTGTGCCGCCGCCAAACGGGATACAGGTTCCTTGGACGATGCCGTTGTTCTTTAGTGGAATGATGGCTACGGGTTCTCTAATGGGAGGCATACTGCAGTTGTTTAATATGGCTGTCGTCTTTGTCATCTGGTTCCCGTTCCTGAAAATTATTGATCGGATGAACGTTCGTAAAGAGCAGGAAGAGGAGCTTAGTCAAGCAGCCATTGCAGGTAAGGATCAAACTGTTGGAATGTAATGTGAATAAGCAGCTGGATTAGCAGCTTATTCATTGCAAAAGAGAGAGGAGTAGAGCTGTGAATCATACCGAAATGAAAGATATAGAGCAGCAAACCATTCAATACAGTTTTCCGTCCGACTTCTGGTGGGGTTCTTCAGCTTCGGCTACCCAAACAGAAGGAACTGTGGAGGGAGACGGCAAAGGACCGAACATTTGGGATTATTGGTTTGAGCAGGAGCCGAACCGTTTCTATGATGGGGTCGGCCCTGCCGATACGTCCCGTTTCTATACCCGTTACAAAGAGGATATTGCACTCATGAAAGAGCTTGGCCATAACTCTTTCCGGTTCTCTATTTCCTGGTCACGCCTGTTTCCGGCAGGGAAAGGTGCAATGAACCAGCAGGCGGTTCAATTCTATACTTCCGTCATTGAGGAGTTGCATCAGGCGGGTATTGAGCCGTTTGTGAATTTGTATCATTTTGATTTGCCGATGGCTTTACAGGAAAAAGGAGGCTGGGTGAACCGGGAGACGGTCGAGGCTTACGTGGATTACGCTAACACTTGCTTTGAGCTATTCGGGGATCGTGTAGCCAAATGGTTTACGCATAACGAGCCGATTGTCCCGGTGGAAGGCGGCTATCTGTACGATTTCCACTATCCGAATGAAGTGGATTTCGGAAAAGCTGTACAGGTGGGATATCATACCCTGTTATCGAGTGCGAGCGCCATTAAGGCTTACAGAGAGGGAGGCTATAAGGGTAAAATCGGTATTATTTTGAACCTGACGCCGAGCTATCCGCGTAGTCAGCATCCGGCAGACGTGCAGGCTGCTGAAATATGCGACGCGTTCTTTAACCGTTCCTTCTTAGACCCATCTGTGACGGGAGAATTTAATCCTTTGCTCGTGGAGTTGTTACGCCAAGAGGGATTCGTACCAAACATGGAAGACGCAGATCGGGAGACTATACGTCAAGGCACGGTGGATCTGCTGGGGATTAACTATTACCAGCCGCGCAGAGTCAAGGCTCGCGAAAGTCTGCCGAATCCAGACGCGCCTTTTGTACCGGAAAGATTCTTCGATTATTACGCTATGCCTGGTCGCAAGATGAATGAGATGCGAGGCTGGGAGATTTATGAGAAAGGCATTTACGACATTCTGACCAATGTCAGACAAAATTATGGAAACATTGAATGCTTCATTTCAGAAAACGGAATGGGCGTTCAAGGTGAGGAAAAATTCAGAGATGAACAGGGTATGATTCGCGATGACTATCGTATTGAGTTTATCTCCGAGCATCTAAAATGGGTTCAACGGGCCATCTCAGAAGGCTCCAATGTGAAAGGCTATCACTTATGGACGTTTATGGACAACTGGTCCTGGACGAATGCTTATAAGAATCGCTATGGTTTTGTGTCTGTCGATCTTCAGAACGGTGGCAAGAGATCCGTTAAACAGAGTGGGCACTGGTTCAAACAGGTGATCGAGAATAACGGATTCTAAGGTGGTCCTCTGGACCGCCTTTTTTTCTTCATCATCGTCAAAGAGCTGTGCTGTACGCCGCTGGTGAGAAAGTATAATGTTCGGTATACTTACTTATACCGTAATACCTTAACGTCCCGCCTGCAGAACAAAAAGAACCAGCGCTACCGATGTTTTGGTAAAATGCTGACATAAAATAATTTTTAGTACAGGTGGTAGACAGATGAACAAATACGAGCGGATTGCACAAGAGGTCAAAGAGCGGATTATGAATAAGACCTATAGCAGTGATGATCCGATTCCCGATGAGATCTCACTGGCAAAAGAGTTTCGTGTAAGTCGGATGACGATTAAGCGGGCATTGGACACATTGGTGATGGACGGGTTGTTGAATCGTAAAAGAGGACACGGAACCTTTATCGTCAAATCAGTCCACAATGGCCCTGTTAACGTTGTCGTAAATGAAATGCTGGGGTTAACCAACGTACTGCGCGGGAAAGAGATCAAAAATAAAATCGTCGCCTTTGACGTTCAATTTCCATCTGAAGAGGTAGCGACCCATCTATTTATTGATGTCAATTCTCCCGTGTATCATGTGATCCGTCTGCGTGTCGTGGAGGGTGAGCCTTACGTTATCGAGCGCACATACATGCCCACGAAGCTGATCAGTGGTATTACCGAGGAAGTACTGTATGGTTCGGTGTACAAACATATTAAGGAGGAGTTGGGCCTTAATATTGTCGGTTCACACCGTACCATCCGGGCATCCAAGTCGACAGAACTGGATCGGGAGCATTTGGACTGCGCAGCGGATGATCCAATCTTGGAAATTGAGCAGGTGGGTTATCTGGATACGGGTATACCATTTGAATACTCGTTCTCGCGGCATCGGTACGATAAATTTGTGTTTACCACAGTGAATCGGATGCGTTGAGCGAGTGAGTACGAAACGGATGGTAAAGCAAACATGGCAGAAGAAGCCTATCTTATGTGGGTGGTCTCCTGCCATGTTCCTTTTAATGAAGCAAGTTAATGGCCAAGCAATCTGACTTCATGCACTGTCGGGGTATACCAGTTGTTCGGATTATTGAATAGCACTGCATTTACAAGGTTGATTCGCACGTAGCGAGCTTGAAAATTGACTTTGTCACTGGTAAAACCATATGTGGTATTACCTGTGCGATCAACCGTGGAGTAGTTGACTCCATCCATGCTGTATTCAATTTTGTATTTGTAATACGCTTCAGATCCTTTGTACATAAACCATGAAATATCCACTTCGCGGATGGTCTTGGTACTGCCCAAATCGACCTGCCACCATGCAGGCCAGGATGCGGAAGCAGCCTTCCACGAAGTTTGGGCGTTGCCATCGTTCGCCAGTGAAGCTGGAGAACCGGATGCGGCTGAGCTAGCAGTCGCTGTTTTGCCCTGTGCATGATTCACAAGGGACGGTAGAATTACTGTGCCTGTGGCAGCATCCAGATCCCAGCTACTGTACCAGTTCAGGGTTGCTGTTTTGTTGGCGTCATTCAGAGTTAGTGGCAACCAGATGAATTTGTGGTCGCTCAGATTGAGCGGGTTCCAGCGGTCGCCCATATAGATGTAGCTGGTTCCCGCGCTACCCGTAATCGTGGCGATGGAGTGGATTTGCGATCCATAAGCCGCCGGATCACCGAAGGGCGATAGAGCAGACCAGCTTCCCGTCATGGAACTGGCGGTTGCGTAAGCGCCCTGATTCGGATACCAGCCGGATGCCTGCGAGGTGAACAGGTAGTAGGTGTTGTTCTTTTTCACAACAGCAGGAGCTTCGCGATAGCCATTTTCAAAAATCCAGCCAACAAACGACTGCACGCCTGTATAATCGGCTGTCAGCTTGAAGATCGCCATCGTATCGTTGGCGCCGCCATTTTTACGGGAAGCTGTAATAAGGTAGCCGCTACCGTCAGTATCCGTGAACACCGTCATATCACGAGACTCGTAATTCAGCGGGCGGAAGCTGCCTTGGTAGGCAAAGTTTCCGTCGGGTGTATCGCTGGTAGCGACGGCTACACGACCTAGGGAGTAGTCCGTGCCATTTTCATAGTGCGCCCATAGTACATATTTTCCGGTGGTTTTGTTGTAGATGACTTTGGGACGTTCGATTTTGCTCGAGTTTAGCTCAGGGGCGGAATCCTTGGTGAGAATAGTGCTGCGGAAGGACCAATTTTTCAAATCGGTTGAGGTATACACGTTCACTTTTTCAAATTTCCAGTTTTCGGCGTGCTCGCCGTACCAATAATAAGTGGAACCTACTTTTAGGATATTACCGCTGTTCGCCTGAATGGGGTTACCTGCGGTGTCTTTCCAATCCGTTCCGTTCGTAATGGCCGTGCTTGCTGTTGCGCTCAGGGATAGTTCGGCATTGGCGACGTCCAAACCATTCAGCGCCTGGTTCACTTCGGCCCCGTAGGTTGCTTGCGTAACTCCTGTTGTATGGGCATGGGCTGCGTCGGGTTGAAGACCCGCACTGGCCACTGCGAATAGGATACAAATCCATGCGGCTAACCATTTGCTGCTGTGGATCCACTTCACGATATCATCTGCCTCCTTTAACACGGATAGGATGGGCCGGAACGGCTTGTCCGGCACCTCATCTTCGATTTTATCCCAATTGGAAGCGTTTACAAGTGGAATAAATTGAAGTCTTTAGAATGGTGAAACTGTTGTTAGGGGAAAGTGCGTTAGTTATATCGGAATTGTTTTTAAATGTGCGTTTTGTCATTGACATGTTCGAATAATTCAAATTTAAAGTGACTAGAATCACATAAACGGTTACTTTAGTTGGGTATACTTGCTTTAAATTGAGGATTAACAAATGGGGCATATGTTGATACATCCTTTGTTGATCTAATTTTGGAGAGAAGAGGGATACAAAGATGCTAAGTGAGCAAACCATTGCAACGATCAAATCGACTGTACCTGTTTTGGAGGTACATGGCACTACAATCACCAAGCGTTTTTACCAGATGATGTTTGAGGCCCATCCCGAGCTTCTCAATATATTCAATCACGCGAATCAGAAGCAAGGACGTCAACAAGGGGCGCTGGCCAATGCTGTATACGCAGCTGCACAGCACATTGACCGTCTGGAGGAAATTATTCCGGTGGTACGTCAGATTGCACATAAGCATCGCAGTTTGGGAATTAAGCCCGAGCATTATCCAATTGTCGGAAAATATCTGCTCGCTGCGATCAAAGACGTACTGGGAGATGCGGCTACAGACGAGATCATTGCCGCATGGGCTGAGGCCTATGGTGTGATCGCTAATGTATTTATAGACATGGAAGCTGAAATGTACAAGGAGGCTGGACAGCAGCAGGGAGGCTGGTCAGACTTTAAGAGCTTTGTTGTGCAGAAAAAGGTTAAGGAAAGCGACCAAATTACGTCCTTTTATTTGGTGCCGCAGGATGGACAGGTGCTGCCTGAATTCGAGCCTGGGCAATACATCAGCTTAAAAATGGAAATTCCGGGCGAACATAATACCCATATTCGTCAATACAGCCTTTCGGATGCACCGGGCCAATCCCACTACCGGATATCTGTAAAGCGCGAGGATGCCGTAGAGTCACGTCCGGCAGGTAAAGTATCCGTATATCTGCATGAGCAGGTACAAGAGGGCGATGTGCTTCAGGTATCTGCACCGGCGGGTGATTTTACGCTGGATCGGGCAGATCGCAGACCTGTCGTGCTGATCAGCGGCGGGGTCGGGCTAACCCCAATGGTCAGTATGCTGGCTTCCTTGGTGAAATCTGCTCCGCATCGGCCTGTCACCTTTGTCCACGCAGCAGTCAACGGAGATAACCATGCTCTGCGCAATGAGGTGGAAAAGCTGGTCGCCACACATGCACAGGCTGCAGTTCGTTGGTGTTACAGCAGACCAACGGAGCAAGATCGGCTGGCACAGGCTTTTCACAAGGAAGGTCGTTTGGATCTGGCCTGGTTGCAATCCGTGATACCGGAACGTAACGCACAATATTACTTTTGCGGCCCTGAGGGATTCATGCAATCGGTATACGGCCTGTTGAAGGAGTGGAATATCCCTGCTTCGGATATCCACTATGAATTCTTTGGCCCTGCCAGCGCTTGGGAAGCAGAAGCACAATGACACAATGAAACATCAAAAAGACGAAGGATATTTGTCCTTCGTCTTTTTTGCGATGATTACAATGGGAAATCCTGCTCATGGGGTACTACTTTTCAAAGTGCACTCCTGTTTTCATAACAAGGGAGTACGCAAAAATTCCATACCTCGCGGCATATATGGGCGTAAAGCCTCCGGAATACAGATCGAACCGTCCTCTTGCTGGTGATGCTCCAGCAACGGAATCAAAATCCGGGGCGAAGCAACCGCTGTGTTGTTGAGCGTGTAACAATATCGCAGCTTGCCGTCCGCATTCCGGTAGCGGATGTTGGAACGACGCGCCTGAAAATCAAGCAGTTGCGACGACGAATGTGTCTCGCCGTAAGCTTGACGGCTGGGCATCCATGTCTCAATGTCCACCTGCTTGTAGGTTTTTTGCGCCATGTCGCCTGTACAGACAGCCATCTTACGATAGGGCAGTTCCAGCAGTTGAAGCAGGTCCTCCGCATTGCGCGTAATCTCCTGAAACATCTGCTCTGAAGCGTCCAGGCTGGCTTCACAGATGATGACCTGCTCGACCTTGGCAAACTGGTGCACACGATACAGTCCGTGCACATCCCTTCCGGCCGAGCCGACCTCATTGCGGAAGCATACGGACACGGCTGCCAGCCGAATCGGGTCCGTAACATCCACGATCTCACCGCTGTAATACGAGACCAGCGGCACTTCCGAAGTGCCTACAAGCCATTGATCCTCTCCTGTGATGCGGTACGTCTGATCCAGTCCGAGCGGGAAGAAACCAGTGCTGCGCATCGCCTCTGCACGTACCATCAGTGGAACGTCCAGCAACTGGAATCCGCGTTCAGTCAGCAGATCCACCGCAAGCTGCTGCACAGCCCGATGCAATGCAACCCCTGCTCCCGTCAGATAGTAGTTACGGGTACCGGCTGTTTTGACACCCCGAGGGACGTCGATAAGCTTGTGAAGCTCACCAAGCGCCATATGATCCTTTGGCTCAAATCCGAAGTTCGGAACCGTTCCAACCCTCTCCAGCTCTACATTATCCTCATCTGATCTCCCCCGTGGTGTATCTGGCGATACGATATTAGGCATCAGAAGCAAAAGCTGTTGAAACTGTTCCTCTACTTCCTGTTGCGGGGCTTCCAGAAGATCTAGCTGTCCGTTAATTTCTTTGACCTGATGCTTTGCTCCTTCGGCCTGCTCACTCTTACCAGCATGGATTAGCGCACCAATATCCTGACTACACTGATTTCGCTTCTGCCGAAGCTGTTCCACTTCCTGAAGCAGCTGTTTTCTCCGCTCATCCAGAGTCAACAGCTCTGCGACCGATACTTGTATTCCTTTGCCGTCTGCTGCCGTCTGAACCTGTTCTTGATGCTCTTTGATCCATTTGATATCCAACATGACACCGCACTCCTTTTCGGATAAAAATACAAAAAGCGCCCTCATCCATAAGGGACGAGGAGCGCTTTGATCTCGCGGTGCCACCCAAATTGACCGGACAGCATGACAGATGTCATGACTCTCCAATCCACTTTGCTCCGCTGTAACGGGCGGGTCCGGTTTACTTAGGTACATATCGCCATATCCTACGCTAACGTATGGTCCTTGGCGTAAACGCCTCCGAGTTGGATGCTCTTCACAGGCATAATATCGTTTGCTTTTTTGTTAGTATACTGATTTTCGGCAGGGTAATCAAGGGCATGACTCTGCAACACATCCATGCGGGTTTCATGTTTGCGAAGGGAAAAGGTAGGCTTTATTTCTTATGTATATCCGTCCTGCTTTTTCTGTGATGATGAAACTGGAAGAAAATTTAAGTAAAAGCCCCAATTTAACGCTCAAAATAGGCTATAGTCTCTATAATGCCTTTTTAATTTCATGTAAAATGTAATGATTACCAAAATGGACAGCGATGGAGGAGAACATGGAGGATTTTAAAGATCGTTTACATACGATCCGCCAAGAACAGAACAAGCTGCTCAAGGAGTATCAAACATTAATCGCAGACTATGAAGCCTCAGATATCATTTTGGAGAATGAGGTTCTGCGAAAAAAGTTCGAGGATTATCAGGCTCGCTGCATTCACTTGGAAGAGCGAGTACGACATATTGAGCAGGAAAATGGAAAATTGCGCACTGCGCTGACGGAGCAAATGCTGAGCGAAAAGGCGAATATGATTCGCATTTCGCGTGAAAAGCTGGAGACCTATTTTGCTTCCAGAACCACAGAAGGAGAAAATCGGCTGACATCCTTTGAATATGGGGCTAAAAACCGAGTGGACCAGCTTATTCAGCAAACTACGCATGAGCTTAAAGAAGATCAGGACGAGATCGTCGCCCGATTACGACTGTTCTCAGAGGAGATTCGAGACCGAATCATGGAGCAACGCAGGCGGTTTCAGGAGGCCGAGCGCAAATTGCTTCATCAGACGGCAAGCGAGTTCCAGCAGTTCGGAGAAGAAGAGATCAGCGAAGAAACGATGCAGAAGCGCATGAAGCAAAATCAGTTTGAAATGAAGTTAGGCTTGAACTGGATCAACAAGCTGGGGATTTTGCTCATTATATTGGGTGTGGGAGCCGCATTTAAATACTCATACTCGAACTGGTTTACAGGAAATATGAAGGGCGTTGCCTTCTTTCTGCTAGGAGCGCTGATGCTGGGCGGCGGCGAATGGCTGTACCGCAAGCAGAAGCAGACCTTTGCGCTCGGTATTTTGGGCGGCGGTATTTCTGTACTGTACGGATCGATTTTTTACAGCTACTTTTTGTTAGAAATCATAGGAATGTATACAGGCATAGGCTTGTCCGTACTCGTTACAGTGACCGCTGTGCTACTGTCATTAAGGTATGAATCCCGAACGATATGCTCTTTTGGTTTAGTAGGGGGATATCTTCCGCTCTTTTCCTATATGGCAGCGAACGGGCTGGAAGGGAACGCCGTGTATATCGCCATGGGCTATTTGTTCCTGTTAAACTTGCTGATTCTGCTTGTATCCTTCCGCAAACGGTGGGTCGTCGTGCAATATATCAGCTTTTTGCTTAATACGCCCTTGATGATTGTGCTGACGTGGTTATCGGAAAGCGCCGTAGCGAGCATGCTGTATGCAGTCATTACATTTGCGATGTACCTCGGGATGACACTGTGGGTGCCGTTCCGTTTAAAAACAAAACTGTCATGGCTGGATTTCTCCCTATTGGCTCTGAATACAGTCGTGAGCTGTTCCGTTCTGTATTCTCTGTTCGGCGATGCAGGCCTGGATGATTATAAAGGCTTGTTGGCTCTCGTCTTTTGCTTGGTGTACGGGGGTCTGGGACAATGGGTCCGTCGATATATTCCAGAGGAGAAACAAACCAAAATATTATTTTATGCGACTTCGTTGACCTTTGCCATCCTTATGATTCCGTTCCAGTTTGGAGTTAGATGGTTATCCATGGGGTGGTTGATCGAAGCGGTTCTTCTTACATTATATGGCCACCGTTACCGGTTGAAGGAATTGGAACGAGCTGGCTGGGGCATTTTATTACTGTGTCTGGGCGCATTCTTTTTCGTCGATTTCCCTATATATCTATTGTCAGGATTTGAGACGGATTATTTTGGACTCAAATATACGCTCATTACACTGGGAATGTTGGTCGTTACCGTCTTCTATGCGATTGAATTTAGCCGTCCGAATGCTTTCAAAAACAATCGGTTGTACGAAATGCATATCATGCAAGGATTTAAATATGTAGCTTTGGTGAACGTGTATTTCTACCTTTTGTATGAGGCCGGGCATTGGTATAACATCGTTGTATCCGACGAGTTTGCCCATTACACCTTGTACAAAGTATTGTTGTACACCTGCGTATCGCTGGTGTTGGCTTATTTCCTGCCTAAAGTGAGGCTGCTGTACGATCGGGTGATTAAATACTACAGCTTGGCGTTGTACGTCATAGGCTATACGCTGGCCCTGGTGGCCACCGTAGCGATTCCAACTTTGCATGAAAATTATGCGCAAAATACGGCTGCTGATTATGTGGCGTTGGTGGTACTTGCAGCCTTTAATGTGCTGGTATTCTTCAGCAGTAGGGATTTCCTGAACGCACTGATGACCCGACATTATAGAAGTAATGAGATGTATCCGGTCATTATGGGTGTATATTTGCTGGGCATCATAACCGCCTTCCTCGGAGTTCAGTTCCGCCTGGGGGATGCTGGTCTTGTGTTCAGTCTGGTGTATTTGCTGCTGGCCATTTTGTATATTGTATACGGCTTCCTCAAGCGAGTGGTCTACATTCGCAGATTTGGATTGGGCTTGACCTTGCTGTCGACAGGTAAGCTGCTGTTGTATGATCTGCATCTATTAACGACAGGAAGTACGATTGTAGCCTACTTCTCTTTTGGTGTTGTACTGTTGGCGATTTCGTATATTTATCAAAAAGTATCTAATCGCATGGGAGAGACCATCCTAAAGAAGGAAGTTGAAGAAAAAATGTAGTTTTCTGTTGTATTTTGTAGATACCGAACATTATGAAAATAAATCCGGTAATAGTGAAAAATTATGCATGACCTTACATCCTACTTACGCTATAATGAGTAAAAATTATTTATGTACGCATGCTCATGTTTATGCGTAAGTAGAGAGAATGAGGGGGATATAATGAATTTGAGCAAGGGGCAGAATAGCCTGTCTGATAAAAATGAACGCTTCTCGTCAGCTGGATTTATATTGGCGGCGATCGGAAGTGCGGCAGGACTAGGTAATATTTGGAAATTTCCGTATATTACAGGACAATATGGCGGAGCTGCATTTTTCTTATTGTTTATTGTCTGCCTGTTGCTTGTTGGTTTGCCTGTACTTTTAGCAGAGCTTGCGCTTGGTCGTGCAGGTCGAGGAAGTGCTGCTTCTGCAATGGTAAAAGTAGGCGGTCATCCGATTTGGGGCAAGATGAGCATCATGTTTGTTATCGTGCCGTTTGTTATTTTATCGTTCTATGCCATTGTAGGAGGCTGGACACTGCATTATGCCGTAGAGGCATTTAGCGGAAATCTGTTTTCAAATAATGATTTTGCTGGCCAATTCGCTTCTTTTTCCTCCGGCTATGCGCCGTTGGTTTGGCTGTTAGTTGTTTTTGCATTTACAGCAGTCGTGGTTACCCTTGGGGTATCGAACGGGATTGAAAAGTTCAATAAAATTTTGATTCCTGCCAAGGTCATCCTGCTGCTCGTGTTGATGATTAACGCTCTTATGCTGCCAGGCTCTGGTGCGGGCGTATCCTTCTTTCTGAATCCTGACTTCTCTAAGCTAAGTATAGAGTCTGCATTGGTTGCTTTGGGACATGCCTTCTTCTCACTCTCACTGGGGATGGGGATTATGATCACGTACGGTGCATATGTGGATCGCCGTCAATCCCTGGGGGGAGCCATGCTGGCAGTTGGTGGTGGAGATTTAATCTATGCGTTTATCGCAGGTATGATTATTTTCCCTACAACCTTCTCCTTCGGAATTAATCCAGCTCAAGGACCATCGCTGGTTTTCATTGCTTTACCGGCTGCATTCTCGGCAATGCCTTTTGGTGCATTCTTCGGCGGTTTGTTCTTCGTACTGCTGGCGGTTGCTGCGTTAGGTTCTATGGTATCCTTGCTGGAAGTTCCAGTAGCCTATGTCATGGAGCGTATGCGTTGGAGCCGGGTTCGCTCCGTTATCGTCGTATCGGTCCTGTGCTTGATGCTGGGCGTCCCTTCTGCATTGTCCATGGGGCTGGTGCCAGAGTTAAAAGTGGGGGATAAATCATTCTTTGATTTCGTAGATTTCACCGCGTCCAACATCTTCTTACCGTTAGGCGGTTTGTTGATTGTTATATTCACAGGTTACTACTGGAAGACTGCGGCTGAGCATGCGAACATCAAACCCTTCTGGTTCAATGTTTGGTTATTCGGTCTTCGGTATGTTGCACCGATCCTGATGTTGTTGGTCTTCCTTCATACCTCAGGTATCATCAAATTTTAAGAGAATAGAATCCGAATAAAGAGGCATTTTCTTCCTAAGGGAAGAGATGCCTTTTTTTGTATATCTATCAGTGGTTACCTAACTGTGGAAAGGAATGATATAATAAAAACATTGTCATTAATTTTAACTTCAATGAAATCATTACGATTATGAAGTTTTATATAATGAATGAAAAGGCTACAAGGCATCGCACAGACGATGTGCAGGAGAGGGAAAGGGCAGAAGAGCATTGAAACAGACAGGGAGCTTGAATTTGCAAGAAGGACGGCGGCTGAAATGAAGTCTAATCGGTTGTCGTCACAACGTCGTTATATGCCAGGTTTGGATGGTTTAAGAGCGCTGGCGGTCATCGCAGTCATTGTGTATCATCTGAATCCGGATTGGTTGCCGGGTGGTTTGTTGGGTGTAGGCGTGTTTTTTACGTTGTCGGGGTATCTGATTACAGATATTTTGGTTAGTCAGTGGGATACATATCATAGTTTTAAAATGAAAGATTTCTGGCTGCGTCGTGCCAGAAGGTTGCTGCCTGCCATGTTGACGGTTGTGGCTGTCATCGTCCTGTGCTCGTTGCTCTTCGATCCGTCACGGCTAACGGCCTTGCGCGGAGATGTTCCTGCCGCATTGGTGTATATGAGTAATTGGTGGTTTATTTTCCATCAGGTTTCGTATTTTGAAAGTTTCGGCCCCCCTTCTCCGCTTGGACATCTGTGGTCACTGGCGGTGGAGGAGCAGTTTTATATCCTGTGGCCTTTACTGCTGGCGCTCGGGCTAAAATTCATGCCCAAGCGTATTGTGCTCGCAGGCTGGGTGACTTGTCTGGCGTTAATATCTGCGCTCCTGATGGCCGTGATTTACGTACCGGGAAGCGACCCGAGCCGGGTGTATTACGGCACGGATACGCGTGGATTTGCTTTACTAATTGGTGCAGCGCTGGCCTTGGTGTGGCCAAGCGGCAAGCTGAAAGAGCAAGCTTCTGCTAAGGCGCGTATGCTTCTGGACAGCATCGGTGCGATAAGCTTGCTGCTGCTTTGTCACTGGGCGTGGGCCTCGAATGAATACGACCCATCTCTGTACCGGGGCGGCCTGCTGGGCATAGCCTTGGTCACTGCTATTGTGGTCGCAGCGTTGGCTCATCCGGTAAGCCACCTTGGTCGTCTCCTTGGAATCAAGCCGCTACGCTGGATTGGAGCCCGTTCCTACGGTCTGTATCTGTGGCATTTTCCGGTTATTACGCTAACGACGCCTCAAGTAGATACCGATGGCGTACATGTGACGCGTATCATTTTACAATTGCTAGCTACCGTATTGCTGGCGTCTCTCTCGTTTAAATATATCGAGGAGCCGATTCGCCATGGGGGATTCCGCCACTGGATTACAGAAATCCGTTCAGCGGTTCGTAGACAGGCGCGGTGGAGATGGATGCCTACAACTACAGCGGCTGTGCTTTTTGCAGGTATTCTCATGGGTACCGTCCACCTGTACGTGGCTTCTCCTGATGCAACGATTCAGGCGGCATCAAGTGATGAGAAGCCAGTCGCAAAGGCAAAGGCGATGCCACCACTTCACGGAACGGTATCCGTGGCTTCCAAGGAGCCCCAAGCCACCAAGCTGCAAGGGTCCGGGGACAGCAAGGCGCAGACCCCAGCCCCGTCTCCAGCCCAGACGCCTAAAAACACGGCGGTCCAGGTGGGTACTACGCATGATGTTACGAAACCGTCGGAACCTTCGGACAAACCCAAAGAAGATACGCCTATGACAGGTGATGGGTCGAGTGTGACCGCCATTGGAGACTCTGTCATGTTAGATGTACAGTCGTACCTTCAGGAATCCTTCCCGGGAGCTGTTGTAGATGGACGGATCGGCCGTCAGATGGCGGAGGCACCTGCCGTACTGGAGCAGCTAAGACAGAACGGACAGTTGGGTAAGACAGTTATCATTGAGCTGGGCACGAACGGCGCTTTCACCAAGGATCAGTTGGCGAATTTGCTCGCCAGTCTGAAGGATACGGAGCGTATTATACTCGTGAATACCCGTGTGCCTCGGCCATGGGAGAGTATTGTGAACAAGCATCTTGCCGAAGCTGCATCCCAAGACCCACGAATTACAATGATTGACTGGTATGCAGCAAGCTCTGGTAAAAATTCATATTTCGAGCATGACGGAGTACATTTAAAACCTAAAGGTGCTAAAGCTTATGCGTCCTTGTTAGCTCAGGTCCTAACGAAACAATCGTAATAAACTGCAATGATACTCGTAATTATGCAAATGCAAGACAAGAAAGCCACCGGGAGTAGGTTGTCCTCTGGTTGAAGTGCATCCCTAAATTTTCACCGGCTTAAACCTAAGGGTTTTTCCAATGTCCATTCTAAGGTGTGTACATCCACCCTGATCCGGTGGTTTTTCTTATTTTAGTGTGGAGGTACATAAGCTAATGGAAAAGGGCTATTCACATAGTAGAACGAGTGAGCACCGCTTGAAGAGGAACAGAAGAAGGCTGATACTGATTGCTATTATATTATTTGTGGCAGGCTGCATTACTTTCATTGCGATAAAGGTTTCGGATAGTAAGCCACACGCGCCGACCCAGGAGCTTGCTAAAAAAACGGATTCCGGATCATCAAACGTTAAATCCAGCGCAGGGGCAAAGGGTAAAGCGGCCTCTCCAAAAAACGATCCCGATGTAGAAGACGGTGCCTTTGTTGAAAAATATTTAAATCAGCAAATGCTAGGACAAATGCCCGATGGAGCTGATGGTAAAAAAGTGGCCTACTTATCCTTTGATGACGGACCATCCGTGACGGTCACACCTCAGATATTGGATATTCTGAAAAAGCAGAAGGTCAAGGCAACTTTTTTTATTGTAGGTAAAGAAGCCAATGAAAATGAGCATACCAGGAACCTTATCAAAAGAATTGTCAAAGAGGGTCACGCGATAGGAAACCATACGTACTCACATAATTATAAATATTTATATCCGAGCAGACGAGTAAATACGGATCATGTTATGCAGGAGATCGAGAAGAACAATCAGGTTCTAAAAAGTATTCTGGGGCCAGAATTCTCCACCAGAATGATCCGCTTCCCTGGGGGGCACATGACATGGAACAGAAGAGATCCACAGGGAATGGCTGCTCTGGATAAGGTTTTGCGTCAAAAGGATTACCATCAGGTGGACTGGAATGTATTAACGAAGGATGCAGAGGGAAGATCCAAGAAAGCACCGGCACTAATCAACCAGTTTATAAGGTCAGTCAAAGGTCGAGAAAAAGCAATCATACTCATGCATGACACCTATGGTAAAGAAGAAACAGCCAAAGCATTGCCGCAAATCATAGAATATCTGAAGAAACAGGGATATGAATTTAAAGTTATGAAGTAAGTAAGATAGGCATAAATGAGGAAAGGACGGGGCTGATCGCCACCGTCCTTTGTGCTATTAAGGTATATCGTTCGCGTATTTTAGATGCGTTCTGCTTCACCCATCGCCTGAATGAAAGCTCCGATACCTTTGGGATCGTTGGTTATAATCGGCTCGCTGATATAGTAAGCGAAGGTACCGTCCCGACGATCTTTACCACCCAAACCGCTTACTTGCACCGTTTTGTTCAGATTCACGAGTCCTTCTTCAGTAATCGTGATAAATTCATCGATAATTCCCTTACGGATGATTTCTGCCTCTTGACGATATTGCTCTGGCAGATAGCCTTTGCGAACGCCCTTGGCAATAGCATAAAGAATCATGCAGGAAGCAGAGGCCTCCAGATAGTTGCCTTTCATATGGCCCAGGTTGAGCACTTGATAAAAGACTCCACTTTCTTTATCACGCACTTTCAGCAGGGCTTCCAGTGTTTCCGTCAGCATATCGATCAGGACAGGACGGTCTGCATGATCCTCTGGAATATAGTCCAGCACGTCAACGAGTGCCATAACGAACCAACCCATCGAGCGTCCCCAGAAATTTTTGGAACAGCCTGTTTCCGGGTTGCACCAATGCTGCTCACCCTTCTCATCCCAAGCATGGTAGAGCAGACCCGTTTCAGGATCACGCGTATGCTTGTAGCAAAGCTTGAATTGTAGGGTCACATCGTCAAACTCTGACGGATCTCCGAATTCGCGGATAAATTCAGCGTAGAACGGGGCACCCATGTACAAGCCGTCGAGCCAAATTTGATACGGATAAATTTGCTTATGCCAGAATGCGCCCTCGCTTGTGCGTGGGTGTTTTTCCAACTGACTGCGTAATTGGTAGGCTGCCTTTTTGTATCGTTCATCTCCTGTGGCACGATACAGAGAGAAGAGCAGCTTGCCGTTATTCACGTGGTCAATATTGTACTCATCTACTTTATAGCGCTGAATTACGCCATTTTCGTCAACAAAATGATCCATATGTTTTTTTATAAATTCCATGTACTTGGGATCGCCTGTCAGTTCTTCAATCCATTCCAGACCTCTGTAAATCACGCCATGGTCATATTCCCATTTTTCGTAAAATTCCGGGCTCCGTTGTAGAACTGAATCGCTCATACGTACAGCCCAAGAATCTGTTTTTGTAGGACTGGTGGTTGGTTGTGATGTTGGATTTGCCATGATACAGTCACCTCTTTAGTAAATGTTTAATCTGTAATTGTTATTGTTGTTACATAGATGGAGTGTGTGTCTTAGGGTCAACGGGTTTGTTCTTGAAGCCCACGTTATTGTTACCCCAGCACCGATCGTAATGGAAACCTGTCAGTTCCTCGAATACCTTCCGGGCTTCCGGTTTAGCTGATTTCATGGAGCCACCGTTTTTGAGGCGGTCAATTTCGGCGATTAGCTTCTTGTGGCTGTCAATATCCAGCTTCATCACGACAGAAGCAATCATACCGATGATCGCAAGAACGATGGTACCAACCACGAGTACATAAAAGATGGCGTGCTGAGCAGCGACCGGCTGACTATCAGCCCCGGATACAAAGCCAAAATGCTGTAACACCCAGCCGAGAATGAAGACGACAACGGCCCGCACCATTTTTCCGGCAAAAGTCATCATACCCGCATAAATTCCTTCCCGGCGACGGCCAGTCAACGCTTCATCCACATCGGCAAGGAACGTATATTGATTCCAAGGGATATAGTAGACGCCCCCTGTACCAAGTCCCATGAACAGTGTGATGACATATAGCCATACCATCGTATTAGAGGCTCCCGTTATATAGAGCAGGCCATAGCCTGCTACGCTAAAGCAAACGACAACGAGTGCAGCGATGAATGGCATACGGAATCCTTTACGCACACAGAATTGGATGAAGAAATAGGTAGAAATCAATTGAATGACAGAGTTAAAACTATTCAGATTAGATACCATCTCCGAGCTTTGGAACAAGGAGAAAACAATAAAGTACGTAAAAGCAGAAGTAAACAGCCACTCAGCTGAAAAGCCGCCCAGGTACATCCCGAGATGATGACGGAACGTCTTGACTCGGAAGGTAGAAGAAATGTCGATAAACAACTTTTTCATCGAATCTATAAAGGAAAGCGGAGCTTCACCTTCCAGTTCCTTTTGCAGTTCCTCACTTGGACGTTCCCAGGAGTTTTTGTACAAGAATGCCATCGCAATCAGCAGAATAGCTGCAAAAACGAGACCGGTATAAAAGAAAGGCAATGGAGAGTCTTTGCCATACTCGGCAATAAAGCGACCAGGGATAAAAGCAGCAGCGAAATTGGCAATTTTGCCAAACATGGCCTTCCATCCAGTCAATCTGGAGCGTGCGCCGAAGTCTCGTGTCATCTCTGACGCTAGTGCTTCATACGGCACCATGACAGAGGTATACACCAGTTCAAACAGCACGTACGTACTCAGGTAATACCAGAAGCCCAACCCATCTACCCAAAGCATCGGATACACGAGCATCAGCGGGATACCCATCATGATGAAAAAGCGTCGTCTGCCGAATTTACGGCCCAAGCGGGTCCGGTGAAAGTTATCGCTGATAAAGCCCATGATCGGATTGCTGACTGCATCTATGATGCTGGCAACAGAGAAAATGGCCGCGGCCTGAACGGGAGACAGTCCGCAAAAGGTTGTATAAAAGTACATTAACCATGCACCGCTAATCGCAAGTGCGCCACTTCCCAGCATGTTACCGCTTCCATAGGCGAGTGTATGTTTCAGTGTGATTCTTCGTTCCATGATCTGTTCACCTCATATTTTGTCTGGTTATGAGGACAATCACCGGTCGCTATATTATGCAGAATTGTCTAAGTTGGTAGATGGGCCAGGGCGTCCTGATTAAGCGGAGCTTTTAACGTGCCCCTATATTTTTTCCGCTCGGAGTACCCGAGCCGATCAGATCGCTTCCTTTGGCCAGCTTAAGGAAATCACCTAGCTGGATGGAACCGTCTGCACTTCGAGTGATAGAAGGCGTGAGACTAACAAAGTCGTCTGCACTGACTACCAGACCTTTGGCATTCGTCGATTTTTTGTTTTTCCACCAAACGCTAGAGTTGTCTTGATCTGTACCGCTTGTTTTGTCACTGGCGCTTCCCTCAAAGGAAAGATTGTTAATGAACACGTGATCACCCTTGTCAAAAGCAAAATTACTTTGTCCATTGTCCCACGAGGTATTATTGGTCAACGTAATGCTGCCGGGGTTACTATTGTAGGTGAAGCCGTGTTTTTTGTTCTGGAAAGCAATACTGTTTTTCACAATATGGTTGACTTTGATTTTGTCTCCACCCAGCTTAAAGCCATTGCCGTCGCTGTTCGCGGTAGACGTTCCATCTGCGGTCTGCCCGTTGTGGTGGGCCACACTGTTCAAGATGGTTACCTCACCGATAGGGCCTGTTTCTGTTTTGCTATACAAATCCCAACCATCGTCTACGTTGTACGCAGCCAAGCAGTTATCAAACACATTGCCTGATCCTACAGTCAATTTGGCCGCGAAGCCATCGGCATCCTCACCATTATCGGGATCAGCGTTATCATGAGAGTAAGAATTCAAAATCAAATTATTCGAAGGCCACTCACTAGTGGAAGCGTTAGGAGAGTAACGTCCAAGCTGAAGTCCAGTATCCCGGTTGTGGTGGGTTTCCACGTTTTCGATTCGGTTATTGCTACCGCCGATATAGATACCATTATCTCCGGCACCCTTTACTTCAAGGCCCTTTACCAGCCAAAAGTCTCCGTTAAGCTGAAGTCCACGATTGGCTGAACCAAAGGCTTGAGCAGAGAAATCAAGTACCGGCTTTTCACTACCGTAAGCGACCAACCCTTTGAGTGAGCCGTTATTGCCGCTATTTTCACGCTGAATTGTAATCGTTGAGGAGTAGGTGTAGTTGCCACCGCGCAGGTAAATGGTTTTACCAGGAGCAATTTGTGTAAGAGCTGCTTCGAGCGTGGTAGGACTAGATATGGTGCCCGGATTGGACACGTTACCATTTGGCGCCACATACAAATCTCCTGCCGCTAACGTTGTAGAGACGGTGGTTGAGTCAGTTGTACTAACTGCCTCTTCTGTGAGTGCGGAAGAAGGGGTGTCGTTGGGTAACGTATCTGCGTAAGCGGTTCCAATAATACAAGAAGAGGCGAAAACAAAAGAAACACCGAGTCTTAGAGCGTTAAATCCGTTTTTTGGACGATCATTCCGTTTAAACATGTAAATTCCTCCTCATTTGAGTTCTTATTTTAAAAGAAGATAGCATCTATAAAAGTGGCTCATGCTGTCTTTCCAGTAAAAACAGGACACCTCCTGGGGTGACAGATTGATCTAACCTATGTCTAATACGCTCTAAGAAGTATATGCACAGTGTAATATATGTTAACGTTTGCATCAACAGTTTTTTACTGTTTTTTTAATGTTGTGAAAAAAAGTTCACACTTTTGTTTCAACTAAAAATGCAGTTTTGCCAGACTGGGAAAATTTGATTATACTTAAACATTATACATATAATAGGAATGAAAACTGTGGGAAAGGGTGGGTTTAACGCATGGAGAGTGGAAATCTTTTGACAGATTCAACTGTCGAACAATTGCAGGAAAAGCAACCAAGAGTGAAAAATGAGATGATCGATTGGCTTAAGGCCATTATTGTAGCCATTGTGCTCGTGTTCATTATACGTTGGCTATTATTTGCGCCATTTATTGTTGAGGGAGCCTCCATGGAACCGAATTTCAAGACAGATGAACGAGTGGTCGTGAACAAGATGATTTATGATTTTCGTGATCCCAAGCCGAGTGAGGTTGTTGTATTCCATGTGAGAAAGGAACAAAAAGACTTTATTAAGCGTGTTATTGGGGTGGCTGGAGATACGATTCAGTATCAAGGCGATCATCTTTATGTGAACGGTAAGAAAGTAGAGGAGTCATACATTCAGGGAGCTATTCAGGATGCGCACGCCAAGGGGGAACTATATAACAATGTTGATTTTCCAAATGGAACCATAACCGATTCCAAGGTACCTGAGGGGTATATTTTTGTGATGGGTGACCACCGCAATAATAGTAGAGATAGCCGTGCTATTGGTTTTGTTTCCATCAAGGACATTGTTGGACGTGCGGATGTAATCTTTTGGCCGATGGATAGCGCGCAATGGGTTAAGCATAAATAATGTCAGAGTACGGGCATGGACATCACGAAGACAAGAGGACTTGCGTAAACTTTACGTAAGTCCTCTTTGGGTCATCTGTAATGATGTAATTGCCTCAGCCTTTGACGGCTCCGGCAACAACGCCTTTGACAATGTATTTTTGTAGAAAAATAAATACGATAATCGAAGGCAGCACAGCCATTACCATCGCGGTCATGGCGTATTGCCAGTCGGATGTGTACTGTCCGACGAAGGTATAGGCGGCCAGCGTCAGCGTCTTAGTGCTGGGTGAGCCGTTAACCATGAGTAACGGAAGCAGAAAATCGTTCCAAATCCACATCACGTCGATAATGACAATGGTGGCGGTGACTGATTTCAGCAAGGGGAAAATTACGGAAAAGAAAAGCCGGAAGCCCGAGGCCCCATCGATTTTGGCGCTTTCGTCAATCTCGACCGGAATGCCCTTCACAAAGCCGTGATAGATAAACACTGCCAGCGGAGCGCCGAAGCCCCAATACAGCAAGCCAAGTCCCCAAGTGCTGTCTGCCAGATTTAAGTCTTTCGCCAGTCGCAAGACAGTGAGCATGATGGACTGAAACGGGATCAGCATCGGCATAATGCACAGCATGTAAATCACGGAGCTCCATTTGCTCTTGGTTCTTGCCAGCTTGTAGGCCGCGATGGAAGATATCAGTACGATACCTGCCAGTCCGACGACGGTAATAATGGTGTTATTCAGAAATAGGCGTGGATAGTCAATGAATTTCCATACATATACGTAATTATCCAGCGAAAGCTGCTTAGGCAGGGCAATGACGTCGGTCATGACCTCGGCGAAGCTTTTGAACGAATTGTTAATGGCGAGAAACAGCGGGTACAAAAATAACAGTGATAATACAATCATGCCCGCTTCTAGCAAAATACGTCCCGTACGGCTGCGTTGCATCAGGCTTCAACCTCCCTGCGTTTGAAAATAGACAATTGAATAATCGTAATGATCAGGACTGCAACGAATAAAATCAATGCTTTGGCTGTTCCGTAGCCATACAGATTGTTCTGGAACGTGTCCCGGTAAATATCATACGCAATGCTGTATGTCGTACCTCCCGGCCCACCGCCGGTCAGAGATAAAATGACGTCAAACACTTTGATTGAGTTGGTCAGTGCCATGAAGACTGAGATCGTAATGGAAGGTGCAAGCATCGGTAGAATAATACTGAAAAATCTCCGAATCGGCCCCGCGCCATCGACAATGGCAGCTTCTTTTAGATCCTCTGGCACAGATTGCAAGCCTGCAATATAAATGACCATGTAAAAGCCAATGGATTGCCAGATCGATACCGCCAAAATGGAAACAAACGCGAGCCCTTCCTCACCTAGCCAACTGAGCTGGAAGATGCCCAAGCCTGTACTGTGTCCCAATGACTCAAAGCCTTGCATGAAGATGAATTTCCATATGAAGCCAACAATCACGAGACTGAGGATATAAGGGATAAAGAAGGCCGCTCGCAACCAAGCCGAGCTTTTCAGCTTCATATCGAGAACGAGCGCCAGCAAAATGGCCAGCACATTCACCAATACAATGTACAGGATGGCATACTTGACGGTAAACCAGGCTGCATGTGCAAAATTGGCGTCTCCAAGCAAGATTTGCTTGAAGTTATCCAGACCTACAAATTTCGGATGTTTGGATATGCCGTTCCACTTGGTCAGGGAATAGCGTATCGTCATTAAAAACGGAATATAAAATGCAATCGTAATGCACAAGATTACGGGCAGTGTGAATAAACCGAATTCCAGTTTACTGCCCTTGTCACCCCGGGTTCCCCTTTTTTTCAGCATAACGCACCTCTTTTTCTCAACATTTTCCGCTCTTACGTTCCAAGCTGTTTAAGATATAATGAAAGTATAGGATAGCTCTAGGGCCGGACCAATGGATTTAAGAAAACAGTTGAGGGTAAAAATGTGTACGCTTTCAAAAGGGGCGATTATCATGATGTCAGAGCGTGTAAGAACGTTTCTTCGCTCTATGTGGAGGAGAATCACGCAAAAATTAGTGAACAAGCTCATTCTACTTTTTACCTCGGTGATTATTCTGGTGGTGGGCTCACTCACAATTATTTCCTATCAGATGATTGAAAAGGAGTCGGTTAACCATAGCATCGCCAGCACGACCAATAATCTGCTGCTGGTCAATCAGAATTTGGAGGATTACTTGGAGGGAATGCAGCAGTTGGCTCTTCCGCAGCTACGTTACAACGATATTATGAACGCGATTGCCAATGAGAACTGGGACTATGCTTCGAGAATGGTCATTGAGAATTACTTGCGTAGCATGTTTTATTCGCGTACCGATCTGGAAGCGATCTATCTGTACGTGGCGGACCGACATCAATACTATGTGGTGACCAGGGAGACGTATAACATTACGGTGCGCAAAGGAATAAATACAGATATTCCCAAGCTTCCTTGGTATAAAGAGGCGATGGCCAGTACCACGAACGAATCATTTCAATCCTTTGTGGGGTCCCGCTCTGATATGGGCTATGTAGCGCCACAAGCCAGCTTTATGGCATACCATCGAGTGCTGAGGTCGATTGCATCCCGTCACCCGCAGGCGGTGCTGTCCTTTTATTACAATACGAGCGCCGTGGACGAAATCATGCAGAACATTCCACTGGGCAAAGGGGACCAATTGATGCTAATGAGCCCTAAAGGGGTTTCCTTTTATGTGAACAGCTTTCCGCTATATGAGCGGATGCGTGATTCCGGAGTGTTGGCACAGATCGGCAAGGGAGGAAGCGGGCGAGTAACGTGGTCTGATCGCAGTGGCAATCAGGAGTATCTGGTTGTCTATGATGCTGGCGAAAAAGATGGGTGGCAGCTCATTAAGCCCATCCCATACCGCCAGATTTATGAAGCAGCTACGACAACACGGAATTGGAGCTATGCCATCGGGGCTTTATTTTTAGGCGTGTCTATTATATTAGTGACACTGACCTCGAACGCCATTACCCGACCTTTACATAAGCTGTCCACCCAGATGAAGCGGTTTAGCACCGGAGATTTTGGAGCAACAGCTCCTGTGAAGGGACATGACGAGATTGCATATTTGTCGCTGCATTTTAACGAAATGGTCCAAAGAACCGAAGAACTTATTAATGAGCGCTATCGCATGAAGCTGGTCGAAAAGAACGCCATACTCAAGGCGTTGGAGGCTGAAATTAATCCTCATTTTCTGTACAATGCCCTGCAAGCCATATCCACACAGGCATTAAAGCGGGAGATGTTCGATATGGCGGATATGGTGGATGCGTTGGCCCAAACGTTACGGTATTCCATCAACGGCAAGGATATCGTAGCTGCCCGCGAGGAGCTCAAGCATATTGAACGATATATAGGTCTGCAAAAAGCAAGATTCGGAGCGAGACTGCGGGTAGAAGTGGTATGGGAGGAAACGCTGATGGGGCTGCCGATTCCGAGGTTATCTGTGCAGACGTTGGTGGAAAACGCTATCAAGCATGCGTTGGAAAAAGTATCAAGCGATATTCTGATCGTCATTTCAGCCGATTCGAGTTCTACAGATGCGAATGCCACAATTGCAGTCAGGGACAACGGGCCTGGATTTTCAGAGGACAAGCTGAGACTGGTGCTGGATTCATTCCATGAAAAATGGGAAGAACGGGAGAGTGAGCATATTGGTTTGAAAAATCTGAACACACGGTTGAAGCTTTTGTATGGAGATCAGGCAGGATTATTCATCCTTACGGATGAAACGGGAACGGAAATGAGAATGCAAATTCCCCAGGGAGGAAGTAGTCATGTATAACGTATTGATTATTGACGATGAAGAGCCGTTGCGCGAAGCCATTCGTATTATCGGGGACTGGGACCGTCTGGGGATCGAACATATTTATGAAGCGACGAATGGAAGATTGGGACTGGAGCTGCTGGGTCAGCACCCTATAGATGTGGTGATGGTCGATATGAAAATGCCTGAGCTGAACGGTATCGAATTTCTCCGTGCCATCGAGAAGGCATATCCCCATCTGCTGACGATTGTCATTAGCGGCTACAACGACTTTGAATTCACACGGCAGGCGATTCAATCCCGGGTAGTGGATTATCTGCTCAAGCCTATCAATCGTCAGGATCTGAACCAAGCACTGCGCAAAGCAGTGGACATTCTGGAAAGCCGAGAGCAAAGCAAAAACAAGTCCATTAGCCAGAACATTACGCTGAATATGTCACTGCCGAAGCTGAAAGAGAAGCTATATTTGTCCATTTTGGACGGTAGCTTTAAAAGGCAGGCCAATACGGCGTTGCTCCCATTGATCGGAGCGGATCAGCCGGGGAATCGCTTTGGGGTGATCGTGCTGCGGCTGCTGAACAGGGATGAGATTCGCAGGACACGTTTTCATGGCGATGTCGATCTGATGGATTTTGCTGTAACGAATGTATTAGCGCAGACATCAGATGAACGGTTGAGTTGTTTTAGCTTCCCCCATCCGCGACGGGAGCGCGAGGTCATTTCGATCTGTACCCTGGCCCCAGGGCATGAAGAACATATGTCCCTCCTACTGGCACAAGTGGCACAGAAGGCGGTTGTGAACCTGCATGGGCTGTTCCGTATGGTAGTAGCGGCCGGAGTGGGCAAGCTCTGTACAGGCGTAGTGGAGCTGGCTTCTGCCTATAGGGATGCCAAAACGCTCATTCACAGCACGGATGTATTGAAGCTGGAAGGGGAATCTATTCTCCATACGGTGCCCCGGCAAATGGGTACCTCAGAGGAAATGTCTTGGACGGAGCAACTGTTGTCGATCCAAAAGGATGCTCAGACAGGTCAGGCAAACCGGGCAAAGGTGCTGCTGGGTGATCTGCTGAAACAATTGGCAACAGGTCCTGTTTTCCGTTTACAGGATGCAGATCGATTGATGCGGGAGTTCCATTTTCTACTGAAAGAGGCAGCGATTGAGTTGGGTGCGTCTACGTCAGCGTTGAATCAAGATGGAGCTTTGGAAGAACCGGAGCACGTGGGGGAAAGCGATTTGTCTGCTGATTTTACGAGCTTTGTTCACTACGGTCAGAGATTGAATCGGATGCTGGAGCTTTACATTGCTGGGGTCCAACATGCTCAAGCGGGGAACCAGCCCTTTGATATAACAGACATCAAAAGGCACATCGACCGTTATTATTTTGAGGATATTAAAATTTCGTTTTTTGCTGAAACCTATTTTTTGAGTCGGGAATACTTGATGAAGCTGTTTAAGCAGCAGTTTGGTTACGGTATTCACGAATATGTACAGAAGGTTAGGATGGACAAGGCGAAAGAGCTACTGGGCGATTCTAGCCTGAAAATACAAGAAATCTCGGATATGCTCGGCTACAAAGATAAAAATTATTTCAGTAAGGCTTTTCGTAATTATTATCAGGTATCACCGTCTGAGTATCGTGTGAGCTTGCAATAAACCACTTTTTTACCCTTAATGCTTCACTAATCTGCCTTTTTAAATCGGAGTATATTTTTTAGAATGATCGCATGGACGTTGATCACAAACAAATGGGGGAGTATCCATGTTAAAGAAGATGATGGCGTTATCCGGCAGTTTGCTTTTGACGGTCGGTTTGTTGAGCGGATGTGGAAGCAGCGGCGGCACGGATGCGTCGAAAGAAAGTGCTGGCGGCAAAGAAGATTTGAAAACGGTTACAATAAACATGTTCACAGCCTCACCAGAGTATACCGATGCTTTTAACGCGTATATCGAGGAGTATAAGAAGGTCAAACCTAACGTGAAGATCAATTTGGAGATCATGCAGGCAGACTACAACACGATTCTGAAGTCGAAAATAGCTTCAGGTAGTACACCGGATGTATTCCAAACGACGGCAGGAGGCGACATCGACACGTATGCGGATTATAGCGCCGATCTGACCAATGAGCCGCTAGCAGCAGCCATGACGGATGCTGTTCGAGCGAATATGAGTTCCAGTGACGGCAAAGTGCTCGGACTCCCGGTGAAGGGGAACCTGTTTTCGTTGATTTACAACAAAGATTTGCTTACCAAAGCTGGGATAACCTCCCCGCCAAAGACGATTGCAGAGATGCAGGATGCGGTCACCAAGCTGGAGGCGAAGGGCATTACTCCATTTGCGAACGCATATAAAGAGTGGTGGGTATGGAAGCACATCTTCATGCACTATGTAGATGCTGCTGCACAGGATGCAGGCGTGGAGTCGAAGCAGCTCGTTAGTGATTTTATCGCAGGTAAAGCAAAAATCAAGGACTACCCAGTGCTGTACAACAACTTCTTTAGCTTCATTGATTTGACGGTGAAACATGGCACAGATAAGCCGCTGGAACGGGACAGCAATGCGGGAGTAAGTGATTTTGCATCTGGAAAAGCAGCATTTATGACGGGTAAAGGTGCGTGGGATGAGGAAGCGATCAAGAAAATTAACCCTGATCTCAAGATTGGCATCATGGGGTATCCGGTGAGTGACAAAGCTGATCAATCGGTCATCATTACCGGTGCAGATCAGGCGCTGCGTATCAATAAGGATTCCGAAGTATCGAAGGAAACAATTGAATTCTTCAACTGGCTGTACACTTCGGAATACGGTAAGAATTGGTTCTCCCAGGTAGCGAAGGTGATTCCTCCAATTAAGGATGCACCGCTTCCTGATCTGGAAATGCCTAAGGAAATGGAAAGCATTTTGAAAACGTCGAAGTCCGGTGATCTGTCTGTTAACTACTCCTTGGATACATTCCATCAAAAATTTGGCGAGCTGATGCAGGCTTATATCAGTGGTAACATGAACAAGGATCAGGCAGTTGCAGAGATTGAAAAGGCATGGGTCCAATTAGGCTCAGCGCAATAAAACTGGTTTCGCAGGGGCGCCCGTAAGGGCGTCTTTTGTGTTATGGCTAAGAGTCGGGAAAAATGCAGACAAAAAAATATTTAATAATATTTAAATATTTACTTGCAAAAAGTTATTAGGTTGTGGATAATAGATTGTGTGCAATACATCTACAACCTTACGATATACATAATGACTGCACGGTGCAAATACGAGGGATACCCCAGTTGGGGAATCTCTTTATTTCGTTTGGACTGTGCCGATTGTGCTTATAATAGACCGTGTAATTTGGAACGCATTTTTAGTTATGTGGTAGAGATGAAAAAGGAGATGAGCGTTTTGAAGACTTCGTTGTTTACACCGTATACAATCAAAGATTTGGAGTTAAAGAATCGTGTGGTCATGGCACCGATGTGCCAATACTCGGTCACAGCCAAGGATGGGATTCCGAATGATTGGCATCATGTTCACTACCTAAGCCGAGCAATTGGAGGCACGGGGCTGATTATTATAGAAATGACAGACGTGGAACCGGATGGACGGATTACCGATTATGATCTGGGTCTTTGGTCAGATGAACATATTCCGGCTTATAAGAAGCTGGTTGACGGTATTCATGCGCACGGGTCCAAGGTAGGCATTCAGATTGCTCACGCGGGGCGTAAAGCTGAGGATGCAGCAGAGCCGGTCGCTCCCTCGGCCATCGCATACCCGGATGCGAGTTATAAGCAGCCGCGCGCACTGACCACAGAGGAAGTCCGTGGCATGGTGCAAAAATTCGCAGACGCCGCCCGGCGTGCGGTTCAAGCGGGCGTGGATACGATTGAACTTCACGGTGCACATGGTTACTTGATTCACCAATTCCATTCGCCGGTTACAAACAAGCGAGACGACGTGTATGGTCAGGAGCTATCCCTTTTCGGCGTTGAAGTCATTCAGGCTGTGCGCAAGGAAATGCCTGCGGGTATGCCGTTAATCTTCCGCATCAGCGCGGTGGAATATGTAGATGGTGGATACGATGTGGATCATGCTATTGAGCTGAGCCGAGCATATCAGGCTGCAGGCGTAGACGTGATCCATGTCAGCTCGGGCGGAGAAGGACCGGCAGGCGCCAGAAAGCCAGGCAACTATCCGGGCTATCAAGTGCCGTTTGCTCGCCAAATCCGCGAGGCGCTGAATATCCCAGTCATCGCCGTTGGCGCACTGGATGAACCAGCCTTGGCGCAGTCTGTTATCGGCAATGAAGATGCCGATCTGGTCGCTGTGGGACGTGGATTGCTGCGTGATCCATATTGGGCTACTCATGCAGCGGTGGCATTGCGCGGTGAGAAGCCTTCCATACCTGAACAATATCAACGTGGCTACTGAGGCCTAAGTAATCCCACGTTGTTTATATATAAACAAGGCACCTGCAACGAAGTGTACGCTTCGTCAGGTGCCTGTTTTGTTTTTATCGGGATAATGATTGGTAAATGAATAAATGTGATGGTTTTTACATTTTGTGGATGATTCAATCTGTATAATAATTATATTTGGTGTGTATAGGAGGATGAAAGAAATGCAGTATGTTATTGAAACGAAAGGCCTCCGCAAACAGTTCGGGATGTCGGTAGCTGTAGACGATGTTTCCTTACATGTGGAGCGGGGGAGCATTTACGGTTTTCTTGGTGAGAATGGAGCTGGCAAAACAACGACCATCCGCATGCTGATGAGGCTGATTGAGCCTACAAGTGGGGAGGTTTTTTTATTTGGCGAGCGGTTGGAGACGAATTATTCATCTATCTTTTCCAAGATTGGAACGATTATTGAAACACCCGGGCTATATGAAAACTTGAGTGCACGCGATAATCTGAGAATATGCTGTAAGTACATGGGAATGAAGGATGATGGAAGAATAGAACGTACCTTAACCACGGTAGGTTTAGAGCATACCGGTAAAAAGAAGTTCAAAGATTTTTCCCTAGGGATGAAGCAAAGATTGGGGATTGCGAGGGCGCTTGTTCATGACCCTGAGTTGCTCATATTGGATGAGCCAACAAACGGACTGGACCCATCTGGAATTAAGGAAATTCGTCAGCTATTGAAGCGGTTGTGCGAGGAAGACGGGAAAACAATTCTTATTTCCAGTCACATCTTGAGCGAAATTCAGCAGTTAGCTACACACATCGGGATTATACATAATGGAAAACTGTTAGCGGAAGATCGTTTGAGCCGGTTAGAGGAAGGCTTTGAGCAATATACAGATGTAAAGGTAGACGATGCAGAAGCAGTGCAAGCATTTCTGCAAGAGCACATGAAGCAGCTTCAATCTAATGTGATATCCCCACAACAACTAAGAATTCATAGTCAGATTGAGAATACAGCCGCGTTAAATAAGCAGTTAATAGATCATCAGTTTTCAGTCTATGAGATACACACCACAAAGCAGACACTGGAGGAGTACTTTTTAACACTCATTTCAGAAGAGGGTGAGCGGCATGATTAGAGCAGAACTTATTAAGCTTAAAGGCTCTAAAGCCTTCTTGTTGAGCTATATTATATTACTAGCTGTTGTACTGTTGATGTTTGGATTGAGCGCTATTTTTTACAGATATTCAATTGATAATCTGGGTTGGGACTACTATTTTACAAATATTGTTTCCTTGGTCAATATTGCAGCGGGATTTATCAGCTATTACATTTTAACGGGTCATATTTTTGCAAGAGAGTATCAGGAAAACACGCATCTATTTATGTTTACCACGCCTGTCACCAGGGTTAAATTTTATTTTAGTAAATTGATCCTTATTTATGGATTTATAATGGTGTCCTTATTTCTCGTTCTGTTTTTGTCTGCCTTATTAGGCATGTCCATTACAAATCGACCTTTAACGATGGCTATCTGGGTATATCAGATCCAAGTATTTGCCAAAATGTGTGCAATGCATGCGATGTTGATCCCGATTGCCTCTTTTTTTGCTATACGCTGGAAGAGCATCATGGTGGTTGTGCTCGTAGTTTGTACTGCTATATTTTTGAATTTTATATACAAAAGTGAATGGTATCCTTGGATTGTGCCCTATCTCTTATCTCCTAATGAAAGAAATGCGACTATACCTACCAATGTTTCAATAGCATGGTTCAGCTTATCCGTGACCTTTCTTCTTGGATTGTTTTTATCCATATGGACATATCAAAGAAAAGACTAAATGGAGAGTTTTTGAGAGGAGGGTTACTATGCTTGACCTGGTTAAAGCAGAGTGCTTGAAGCTGAAAGGAACTAAAATTCTATTTCTAAGTGTGTTTATTTTAATAGCAACCGTATTTTTGACTTTTAGTACTTACGCCATAAATCCTAAACTTTCCTTGGATCGTGACGGGTGGAATGAATACTTTATGGATTTTGTATCCTCCGTTAATTTAATAACTGGGTATATGAGTTACTACATTTTGACCTGCTATATCTATGCGAGAGAGTATCAAGAGAACACCCATATTGCCCTGTTGACAAACCCGGTTCAACGAACTCGGATTTACTTCAGTAAGTTGCTCGTTATTTATATGTATATCGCTGTTAGCCTACTGATGGCATTTGTGCTATCTACAGTATTGGGTACGTTTATTACGACCAGACCGCTAACCTTTGAAATTGTTATGTATCAGCTTGGGGTATTTGCTAAGATGATTCTTATGCACGCTATGCTCATCCCGATCATCACGTTCTTTGCTATTCGCTGGAAAAAATTTGTACCCGCCATTATTGGGATGTGTACGGTTATGTGCTTAAATTTTGTTTTGATTAATACACCGGGGAATACCTTTTATCCATGGACAGTGCCGTTATTGTTTTCTCCCCATGGACAAATGGGCAGAACATTCACGTATGTTCCTGGAGGGGTCATCAGTATTTTCTTTATATTTGTGCTGGGACTTTTTTTAGCGTTGCGAAGTTATGTTCGTATAGAAAAATAAGTAGGGTATAAGCAAAAAGAAATAGACCGCCCTGGAGAGGGGAACACGGTCTATTTCTTTTTCAGCCGACCGCTCTTCAAAGCGGCTGTTGCCAAGAGTAGGGATGTTACCAGCATCCTTGCTCTTTTTTAGTATATCCTTCTATCATTTATTTTAGCACATCTGAATAACCAGTGTAACTGAATAACGCTGTTTACTTGGTGAAAATTTTAACTTCCTTTGGAGCGAGAGTCACGGTGATTGAACCATTGTTAATCTGAACGGAGTCGTTGCTTAGCTGGTTGGTCAGGCGGGTTCCGTTGGACAGATTATCGAAGTTGCCAATCGTGCGGGTTTGACTATTCCAGGAGTTGTTGATAAATACGATGGCCTCGTCACCGTTTTTAGAGCGCTGAAAACTGTAAAAGGAGTCGTCCACCCATTTTTCCTTTTGGCTGCCGTTTTGCAGAGCAGGGTGGTTGTTGCGCACATTGTTCAGCTTAGCGATGTACTGATACAGGTCATGGTTGGAGTTGAAAGCCATATTCTCCCGATTGCCGGGATCATCTCCGCCATTAAAGCCTTGCTCAGTGCCTTGGTAGATGATTGGAATTCCGCGTGACGTCAGAGTAAAGCCCAAAGCAGTTTTGAGCTGTGGCCATTTGTCATAGTTAGCACCTGGCTTGCCGGAGGCGTCATTCAGGAAACGTTTTACATCATGATTGTCAATAAATACACCGTTGGTCTGGGCATCGCGATAGTAACGATCATCGGAGTAGCGTTCCTTGATTTTTCTCATGGATTGATCGTGTCCGAACACATCCTTGATTGTATAATACATCGGAAAATCTAATGCGGCATCGAGATATCGGGTGTAATCCCCCACATAAGCAGGGTCGCCATGGAAAATTTCACCCATGGTGAAGGTATTGGCGGCTTGGTCAAAATCCTTTAGAAAACCCTTCGGTACATGCTTGGCGGTATCCAACCGCAGCCCATCGATGCCTGTCTCATTCAGCAGCCACTTGATCCAGTTTTTAAGCTCGTTTGCGGTAGCGGGGTTTTCATGATTTAGGTCATCCAGTCCAGCCACATCACCGTTTTCAATTTTCCATTGGTTGTTAGAGTTGTAGTCCCCACCTGTAATTTCACCATTGTGATGATACCAATCTGTTTTATCAAAAGGAGCCTTGGCGATGCCGTTCCCCGGTTGGAAATCACCTGTGTGATTCACGACGACGTCCAGCATCACAGCGATATTTTTGTCATGTGCCTTACCAACCAGCTCTTTGAACTTGTCCATTGTACCGAGATGCCCGTCTACCGCATAAAAATCATACGTATGATAGCCGTGGTAAGCGTATTCACTTCTTTGCATCGTTACTGGGGTAATCCAGATCGCGGTAAACCCCATATTTTTAATGTAGTCGAGTTTGTTAATAATACCTTGAAAATCGCCACCATGCCACTTGCGTTGATCGCTGTTGTTGGAATTGAAGCCACCGTAGTTATCGTTGGACGGATCTCCGTTGCTAAATCGGTCTGTCATGATAAAATAAATGCTTTGTTCGCTCCAGTCTACGTTGAGGGGAGTGGGCTTGGAAAGGGTACCCGGATCTATAGGAGTGAAGGCGCCTAAAGGCGCCTCCGTTTGAGCAGGTACTTCAACTCCGTTAGAGTTGGGTGCATAGGTAGAAGTACTTACGTTTAAAGATACACCCGAAAGTTTTTCTGTTGGGATAAGTCCTGCCACTTCGTTGAGGTCGGTTGCGTAGGTAGAAGCCCCTACGCTGAGGACGCCCCCCGAAGGTGCCCCCGTTCGGATAGATCCTGCAGCCCCGTTCAAGCCGGGTGTGTAGGTAGAAGTTCCAGTGCTGAAAAGGTAGTTCTTCGAGTTATTGCTGTCCCAACTGTTATTGCCGTCATTAAAAGCAGCTTCCAATTGGGAGGCAGAACCGATATCGACGGTAATTTTGGCATAGCCGCTAATCTCGGCATCCTGCATTTTCACACCGGGTACGGCAGTCCAGTTTCCGTTAGCTGGGCGGTAGTGAATGTAAGGCGGGTTAAAGCCTTTTTTGTAGTATACCGTTACCTTGTTAGTTGTACCGCCGCCATCCCCGGGAATCGTACCCGCTGGAGCGCCAGATGTGATCGTTCCCGCATTGCCGCTGTTACCGGGCGTGTACGTAGAAGTGCCCGTGCTGAAGGAGTAGTTTTTGGTGTTGTTGCTGTCCCAGTTGTTATTGCCGTCATTAAAAGCGGCCTCCAATTGGGAGGCAGAACCGATATCGACGGTAATTTTAGCATAGCCGCTAATTTCGGCATCCTGCATTTTCACACCTGGCGCTGCAGTCCAGCTTCCGCCAGCCGGACGATAGTGAATGTAAGGTGAGTTAAAGCCTTTTTTGTAGTATATCGTTACTTTGTTGCCTGTACCGCCATTATTGTCAGGCTTGGCTTTGCTGATGATATATTGTTTGAATCCACTCAACTCACCGGTTGGTGAGCCATCATTGTTGACGAGATTGTTGAGGCGTAAAAGTGTAAAGCCGTTATAACCGAACTTCGTGATTTTCTCCTCGATTTTTTGGAAGCCGCTGCCGCCTGTCGGAAGTGCATTTTCACCATTCAGGCGAACACCCTTGGCATTCGCGATGGAGGAGACGGTATCAACCAGGGTGGACGGCAACGAATAATTCGGTGCTGAGCCACTGTCAGTCATCTCCAGGCAAGTGAATGTCAGGTCTAGATCGGCATCCTTGAATTTCTGAATGAGACGGTTGTAATCATAATATCCACCTGCTTGTTCTGTGCTGTGCGGCATAGCAGGATTGTTCATTTGCCAGTGCAGACCGGAAACTTTGGCCCCGATCCGGACACCAAACACAGAATCGAAGTTTTTGTGGGCCGCTGCTCCGATGACACCTAAATGCTTCTCAAGTACACTTTGGTACCACGACAGAAAATCCTTTCCATATGTGGAATTATATCCGCCGTTCGTGTAAAATCCGTCCCCATCGGTCGGTGGATTGATTTGGCTAAGGCTGGTAAGTTTGGTGCCCCAAGCAGCATTAATCTTCTCCAATGATCCGTACTTGTCATTCATAGCTGTGCGGAATGCATTTTTGGCTGTTTCAGTATAAGCTTGGAACTTGCCTCGTCCCGGGTAGCTCCACCCTGCTGCTGGATAGTAGGACGGATAGCGCAATTCCCCAGAAGGACCGCCGCTCAAATAAATTTTGGGAATGATACTTTTATATCCGGCAAAGTTTTCAGCGAATGAGGCATACAGCTCGTCATATTGTTTACCGGTTCCGCTCCACAATGGGGAGAGGGCTTCACTATTGGCATAGCCGCTTTCGTCCTTGAATTGCATTTCATCTGCACTGCCCTTGCTCGGCAGCCAGCTTGGCAGTGGGATGTTACAGTCATCTCCCACATTTCCTCCACACTTATGCGTAGAGATAATAGGAACCCACTTCAGTCCCGCTTCTTTCACGGCATTTGCATAGGTCTTGTAGTAGCTCCAATCGAACTGGTTATCTCCTGCGCTCTCCACATAGCCCCACCAGACGTCGGTAGTGATGGCATACACGCCATTGTTTTTCAACGTTTGTAGCTGCTTTTTAAAGGAACCCCAGTCATTGATTTTCGCCAGCGGTCCCATGACGGAAGCCTGAAAATCATCTGCAACCGCTGCGCTCGCCGTATTAGAGGGTGAGCCAATGAAGGCAGTCAGAGACAGCACAAGGCTTAGTAGAAGCATACACCCTTTTTTCCATAGACTTCGATACAAGGTCAAACCGATCATCCTCCCCAAAGCATAGTCTAATTCGACAACATTTTGTAAACGTCTACAAAAATAGTATAAAGCAAGCGGTTGCATAAAAAGAAGAATTTATTGCGCACTCAAGGTGGACAAATATGACATTTTACGTAAGCAACCGTGTGCCTAAAAGTCTACAGGCAAAAAAATAAGGCATAGGTCTGAGGAGACGCATGCCCTTTAGTGATGTGCGGATAGCCAAGCCAGTATAGGAGAAAATGAACCTAAGCGTATAAAAGTCTTGTTCCAGTCTGTATGGAAAGTATTGCCGAGACAGCCTGCTTAATAAATAGAGCGATCCTTCTGGTCGGCAATGCCGCTTTTACGGTAGAAATACGTATTGATCCGATCCCGCCATTCTTTGGCATGCTCTGCCTGATGCTCCAGCCGCTCCAGCACCTGTTCATACATGGTATCATTCAGCTGCCCTCGTAGACTAACCCATGTGTCTCGAAGATGGGCCGCACGTTCTGCACCTTCAAAATGGGTATCATAAATGTGCTGTATGATAGTTTGGCCGGAATGGAGCAAGTGTGTATAAGGAACATGGTGAAAGAATAAGAGCAGCTCATCCGGACAGGTGTCCGTAGATTCGTAGATATCGGCATGGGGAGCAAAATATTGTCCTGCATAGCCGGTCCCGGTTGTGGTCGTGCGATCTACTCCAATCCCTCGGCAATCAGCAAAATGGTAGGTTCCCCACTTGGAATATTCGTACCCGTCTACATCCGGCCCATAGTGGTGATCGGGACTGACCATCCAGCCGACCCCCAGAGGGGCGGTGTAGGATTCGTAGATATTCCATGAATTGAGCAGCATCTGCTTAATAGTAGAAATTAAATCTGGGTCGCCTTCGCTATTCCCTTGTCTGCCAAACGTCAGCCGAACCCACTCATCAGCGATTTCTTCCGCAGACAGCTCCGGGTCCCATGCTAGTCGACCATAGCCATAAAGATTGGACTGGGCGAGCAAATGTCCGGTCCAATTGGTGTCTGCACCAATATTGGATACAGCGGCTATTCCATAGTTGGTAGGTTTGGGAGAATGCAGGGCGCCACTCACAATACGCTTGATGGTGGAGCCTTTTCCTTGGGCGTAGGTATCAAAATCCAATATTTCCTTCCATTGCGGAACAAGGTAACATAGATGCTTCTGTTGGCCGGTATACTCTTGCGCAATTTGAAATTCCAGCAGTACCTGAGTGGATTCCAGCGCACCGAACAGGGGGGAGACAGGCTCCCGCACCTGAAAATCCATGGGGCCATTTTTGATCTGTAAAATGACATTTTCCCGAAACAGCCCATCCAGTGGTTTAAAATGGTCAAAGGCTGCGCGAGCTCGATCCGTCTTGCGATCGCGCCAGTCCTGCTTGCAGTTGTAGACAAAGCAGCGCCAAATCACACGTCCGCCATAGGGCTGCAACGCATCTGCCAGCATATTGGCTCCATCGGCGTGATGGCGCCCGTAGCTGAACGGTCCGGGCCGATTTTCGGAATCGGCTTTGACCACAAAACCACCCAGATCAGGAACGGCGGCGTAAACTTCCTGGGCTTTGGTCTGCCACCATTCAGCTACAGCTGGTTCCAAGGGATCGGCTGTAGTTAACCCGCCGAGCTGAATAGGACTGGCATAGTTAATGCTCAAGTAGATCTGTATGCCATAGGCGCGGAATACCGCAGCTACTTTGGCCACATCCGGTAGGAATTTATCTGTAATCAGCTCGGTTTCTACCTGATGGACATTCACATTGTTAATGGATAGCGCTTGAATGCCTACAGAAGCGAGTAGACGGGCATAGTCTCGCAGGCGCTCCATATTTGCAGTAAAGGCATTATTGTCGTAGAAAATGGACCCACCCGCATACCCGCGTTCAATACTACCATCCATGTTATCCCAGTGGTTGATCATACGGATGGGATTAGCTGGATTAGACAATAGGTCTAGAAGGGGGGCGTGCAATGATTCCTCGGCGGCGGGTTTCAGTTTGCCGTCTAATCCTCCTTGAAGGTAGCGCATCAGATGAAAGACTCCATACAATACGCCTTTGGAGGTCTGCCCCGCGACTATAACGTACGGTCCTTTGAACTCATCGTTACTGTGCAAAGCTGAATATGCCGGATCTGGCATCTCTAGCCCGCGAATTCGGTAGCCTTCCGCGCCCACTTCTGCCTGTTCCGCCGCACTGAATCGTTCTGCGACCAAAGGATGCGTTGGGAACGTACCTAGCGCAATGAATGGCGCATTTACAGGAACGGTGCTGATTTTCGGCTGCTGTCCAAACATGGAGGTCAATCCGTGCTGAAGCTCACTCGCAGCCGATTGAAGCACTTCATCTGTCTCATGGACCACGATGACCCTGCACCAAGCGGGCAGCTTTTGTACCTTACTATTGCGGCTGTAATGCAGCCAAGCCGCATAGCCGCTTTCTTTTGGCATATCCATAAGCTTGCTCATATTGGAGCCTCCTTTTGGGCAGGTGAAGATGATCCTCAGACATGCTGTTTCTGATCCTGACTCATATGCTCTGGGAGAGTCAGACGGTTGCCGTTGCCTTCATACAGCCACAAAATAGCGGTAACTCCGCGCGGATAATATTTACTGCCATGGGCAATGCCCGAGAGTATCTGATCGCTCCAGCACCAATAGGATTCTTCAGGGTGAAGGAGCCATGAGACGTGGGCAGCGTCTGCGGCCTGCCCAGCTTCTTCCCAAGGCAGTTCCAGCAGCTCGCGGGCAATAAACTGTGACAGATAGATTTTGCTCAGCCAGGAGTTGTTACTGGTCGAGGACAGCTTCCAGCCTCCGTCTTCAAACAGACAAACTCCCGGTACCAGTACAGTTTCCAAATGGCGCCGCAGTGCTTGGATATATCCACCGAACCGTCCATCAGGCTTAAGCGCAGCCTCACATCCTGTAAAGTAAGGAAAGATTAGTCCCTCAATGGCAGGAATGATCTGCGAATCATTACCTTCCTGAATAACTGCTGGAATATAGCCCTTGTCTGTCATATGTGCTGTGATCGCTGCTGCGCATTTGTCTGCCTGTAAGCCAGCCTCCTGTGAAAGGGAGTTAAGCCCTTTTGAGGCAAATATCTTTTCCAGAGCAACATATACAGCCCAGCATTTGCTGCCCAGATAGATGTTGTTGCGGGACTGACCCAGAGATACGTCCAGACTGTCGTAGGTCGTAATTTCCGCGCCTCCCCGGGTTCTAGAGCTGTCCAAGCCCATCAAGCCGTTTCGTTGTGCCGGGTCGGGGTGATCCCGTCGTAGCATGCTTTCGAAGCAGTCACACAAAACAGGTAGCATACGTGTCGTAAATGACTGATCCTGTGTCTGCTCGATATATACCGTGGCGCAGCAAAGCCAGTTCACCAGTTCCTCGTGGCTCATGTAAGAGAAGCAGTCGTCAATCCCTGCCAGCTCATAACAGGAGTATCCCTGCCGGGAGAACACGTTGGCTACGCCCATATCATGGGTAAACGTGATACCACCGGGATAGGTCTGTTCCTCTCCCGGAAAGCGTACCTCATCCCGATAGCTGTACCTTTGGACAAACCACTCCAGCTCGTTGCGTACCGTCCATGGATTCAAAATCAATTCATAATAAAGCTGATCCGCCGTCAGATCGAGGGTATTCATCATCCGATACTCGCCTTCGTTCACAATCCAGATCGGTTCTCCGTCCGCTTGGTGACTCAGCAGTTGAGTACTGCCGTAGTAGCTGTGGATCGCCTGAGCGAGCATAAATTTCTGGTCCGGGCTCAGGTCTGCCGACTCCATCCAGCGATTAGCCTGAACACAGGCTGCAGTCAGGTCTGTAAAATGCTTCAACGCATAGTTTCCCACGTCCTCAATATCCTTGAACAGCTGGGTATAGTAATACGACGCTTCGATGCCTGTTGTCACAATGCCGCCGCGATAGAAGCATATGGCGAAGGCATATGTGCGCTTCTCACCTGCGGGAACGTCCATCAGGAGCGCACCCGTCGTACCCAGGCCAAAGGATAAATTCTCGGCCATGGTCTCCCCAAGCAGCTTCTCCATTGCAAATCCGCTGGCAGGTACCGCTTCACTGCTGTTGGTCACAATGGCTGTACTGCGCCCTTGGCCGATGCCTGTGAGTCTTTCCTCCAATGGGGTAGAATCCGTGGCGTCCCTGCGCGGATCTTTTCCTATAATGCGTATGCCGCTATACGGATCACTGCCCTGATAGCCGAAAAAAGCTCTTCGCGCTGCAGTCCCCTGCGTGTTATCGACGGTTAACTCGGCGAATACCGCCGGAACCAACGCTGCTCGCAGCTCATCCATACCTGCAATTCCCGGCTCGGGTACCGGGCGAACAGGAGAGTACAGCCGGAACGTCAAATCGCCCGCCTGCCATGTATCCGTTCCTACTTTTAGCTCACGGGTAATGTCGGAATCAGCAAAGGCCATAAGCTGCGGTTCCGTTCGTTTACCCTTTTTCTCCACGTCGTAGCGGGCACTTTCATCCTGTGTGGATGCAAAGAAGGGAAGCGCCTCGTATGATTCGCCATCTCTGGATTGCAGCCCGATATATACATTTTCGTCGGCAGGCTTGCCCAGCTCCAAACCAAGTCCGCCGCGATTACCCTTAAACCCAAGTGTAAAGCTGGAAAAGGAACCGATAGGTGCATGCTGTGTGTTATAAAATATATTTTTCGACATATAATGAAACCCCTTTCATGATAAAGTTCAACTTTGATTAACTTCACTTAGAGCCTAGCATGTCATGTGGTGGGGAACCATTGTCAAATCGCTCAACTATTTATCCAAATCGCGCTGAAAGCGATATACTGGGGTATATCCATGTAAGTAAGCCAGGAGGGAAAACATGTCGTCACCACGTTTACCGAAGCGTCCCCATCATCCGGACCTTACAGCTGCCGGAGAGGAATTCTTTTTTCCCGATGTGCGGACCACAGTCAATCTGTTTGCCATTCATACACGAAGTGTGGGAAGAGACTGGAGCTATCCGCCACACGAGCATCCTCAATATGAAATTAACATCGTGCTTGCGGGAGAACAGATCATGGTTGTGGATGGTCGTAGCTATACCCAGCGACAGGGTGATCTGGTGCTGCTGCGTCCGGGGATTGTTCACTCCAGTCATAGTAACGGAGAGGGATTTACGTATTTTTGTATGCATTTCGACATTGATGATAAGCTGTTTCTCTCGCTGCTGAGTCGTCTGGAGCAGGTGCTGTTTCCAGCTGAAGGCACAGTGGCAGGGCAGATGGGACCAGCGCTGGGCAAGTTGCTCGATCTTTCAACGCCGGAAGACATAGGAATTGGTAGTGATTCGGTGGCAAAGCGAATGCGGATTCAATCTGCTGTGTTTGAACTGTTCGCAACGTTGTGGGAGGCTGTATCCAGCGAAGCCGCTCATCTGCCGGGGCGTGGATATGTGCAGGCAGAGCTTGCCCATCAGATTGCCAGTCGTCTTCAGGGCAGAGTAAATCAGCCCTATGGGCAGGCTGGCTCGGTGGAAAAACAGGATGGGATCGAGGGGATTTCATCCGAGCTAGGTATTAGCGTATCCCATTGTAATCGTGTATTCCGTAGTGTTTTCGGCGTTTCTCCCCGTGTATATCTATCCGGGCTTGTGCTGCATGAGGCCAAGTTGCTGTTGGCTGATCCGCAATGGTCGGTGCAACAAATTGCCGATATGCTCGGCTATGGGGATATTGCGCATTTTAGCAGACAGTTCAAGCGCTGGTCGGGCCAGTCGCCGACATCCTATCGCAAAAGCTCAGTGCAGGAAAGCCCATCTGAATAAAAATAAGTATTCCTTTAAAATAGTTATGATATAATCCCTATAGAGTAGCTGAGAATAATACGCATTTACATAATCAACGTGCTTAATAATCAAATAGAGGAAGAGGTTCAGGCGTTTTTTGAAAAAGTCGGAGCATTCGACCATCTGTTTACACCGGGGGGGGTATAATGAGGAAATTGCACATACTGTGTTGTATCTGATGGCGAACAAGTTTACCACCGGAAGCGTGCTGTTCCCGGATGGTGGTTATACGTTGATTTAATTCGCAACGAAGTGCATGTTTCATTCTAATCCAATCCGACAGGCAGGAATAAATCATTAAACAAAAACCGGTTCAACACCATACAAAGTGTTGAACCGGTTTTTTATGATAACAGGCTTGGCCCTCTTGCAACTCTTTAGTTTTGCACATCTAACCTTTTATATTTTCGAAAAATACGTGGATAAATTACTTTAGTCCCGATACATACCATCGCCAGCATGGCGAACAGCAAACCGCTCCACAGCGTCCCCTCAATACCGGCTCTGGCAATAAACCATCCCCCTGCCAGCGAGCCCAGCGAAACCCCCAGGTTAATAAACGAGATGTAAAGACTGTTGGCAAACGCGGGAGCTTCTTTGGCCTCATCAATCACCCAAATCTGGGCGACAATCAGTCCGCTGGTATGAACGGCCCCCCACACAATAATGATGAAGAGCGTAGGGATAAATGAAGAACTGATCCCGTACAGCAGCAAATAGGTGCCCCCCAAGACTACTGGATGGAAAAGAGCGGTGCGTACCTTATGCAAGCCCATGAGCTTGCCAGCCAATAGATTGCCGAGCATTCCGCCGATGCCGAAAATAATAAGCAGTAAACTGATAACATTGCTGCTCATCCCTGTATTTTGCCCCAAATATTCGGCAGAATAGCTATACACCGAGAACATGGCTGCAAAAATAAAAGTAGCTGCCCCGATATTGAGCCACAGCGGTATTTTACGCAAAATGCCAAGCTGCTTCCGATAGGAGAACATTTCGGCTTGTGGTGTATCCGGCAGCATGAATAAAATACCAATTCCTGCAATCCCATTCGCTACCGCAGTAAACCAGAAGGAGGCCTCGTATGAAATTTGATTGGCGATATAGGCCGTAATTGGAATACCGAGTACCATTCCCATGCTCGTGCCGAGAAAGGCTTTGGCGGAAGCTTGCGTTGCTTTTTCCGGGGGATACAACGCAGTGGCGGCGACAAAGGCAAGCGAGAAATACACCGGGTGAAACAGAGCCGGAATGATACGTAAAATTACTAGTAGATAAAAGTTGGATGTATAGGCTGACAGCAAGCTTGTTACGGCAAAAACAAACAACGACATTGTCATGATTCGCTTGCGGTTAAACCTGGACAACAATAGCACCATGAAGGGACCGAACAGCGCGATGATCAATGCAAATGAACTGACAAGAAACCCAGCCTGAGCTGCCGTAATATGAAAACGTTCAATGATGACCGGCAAAATACCAACCACACCGAACTCAATCGTGTATACACCGAATAGGCCAAGCGCAATAAAAAGCAGGGGCTTACTATATTTCATTAGTTTCATTCCCTCTCTATTTCTTCCTGCTTTACGTCCTTGATTTTGCATGATAATATTTCATTAAATCATAAAATAATAAGCCAATATCCGAAATAATGCATAATAATAATTGCATTTATGCAATATTACCTTGGATTTAAGGAGATAGATTTGATGGATCAAGTGGATCATAAAATTTTGTTGTGTCTACAAAACCAAGCGCGTATCTCCATGACCGAGCTGGGAAAGGAGGTTGGGCTTTCCCAGCCTGCCGTAACAGAAAGAGTGCGGCGCATGGAGGATAAAGGTATTATCACTGGGTATCGTGCCATAGTTTCACATGAGAAAGTTGGAAAACCGATCATGGCTCACGTGCTCGTGCATACGAATCAATGCAATTCATTTGTTGAGTTTTGCCAATCTGCACCTGAAGTCATTGAATGTCATAGAATCAGCGGCGAGCAAAATTACTTACTGAAAGTCATGGTTGAGTCTATGCTCAAGCTGGAACAGTTCGGGGATGAGTGTGGAAAGCACGGGCACTCTACCACGTTAATTGTCCTGTCCTCGCCTGTAGACCATAAACATGTAACCCCCACTTTATTAGACCCTATTTGAGCTACCGTAAATGGCTTGGCAAAGCTCGGTTGTAAACGGACCTGACATCCCTTCAAATGCTGTATTGGTAAAGGCGACCACACTAAGTCTTAGTGCGGGATCAACGAACCACGAATGACCGTAAGCTCCTCCGAGACGCCACGTTCCGGGTGATTCTGCTGTCCCACTTTCATCGGGATTTTGGAGTACGGTGAATCCTAATCCAAAACCCCGCCCCGGCCAGCCTGCCAAGGGAAGGTTCCCGGTCTGGATGGTGCCCATTTCGCGGACCCATTCCTCTGAAAGTAACGGATTGCCGCCGTTTCGCAGTGTTTCCAACAGTCGCATGAAATCTTTTGCGCTGCCAATCATACCAGAGCCACCAGAGTGGAAAGCCGTGGGATCAAAGGCTCGTGCAGGCTGAAAACGAAGTCCTGCAGTGCCTTCAAAAACCTGCGCAACCTCAAGCTCACGCATCCGCCGGGGTTCTGATATATCATTGACATAAGGAGCCGCAAGCCGTCCGGCATCCGCGACCGCGAAACTGGTGTCGTGCATACCGAGAGGTTCGGTAACGAGCTTTTTAACAGCTGCATCAAGGGTTGTGCCACATACACGGCTAATGATAGCGCCGAGCACATCAGTGGCAATCGAATATCCCCATGCTTTACCCGGTGTATATAACAGAGGCACAGAAGCCAAACGTTGCAAGTTCTCCTCCAGCGTAAGATTTGAAAAATCCATGCCATCTGATACGCCTGCACGATGATAGGGACCCCCGCCTTCTTCCTCTAAAAAGCCATAGGTCAACCCGGCAGTATGTGTCAGCAATTGGCGTACTGTAATGGAGGGCTGCTCACCACTGATTAATCGGGGGCGAAAATCGGGCAACCAACGTTCAATAGATTCATCGAGCTTAATCAATCCTTGGGCTACCAAAACCAAAGCCGCAGTAGATACAATCGGTTTGGATACAGAAGAAAGCCGAAATAAAGCATCCTCATGCATAGGACGTTGTTCTTCTCGATCAGCCAGCCCCGCCGCTCGGACATACACGGGTGAACCATCCATATATATCATGACGACTGCGCCGACCAGGCGCTTTTCGGCAAGGGTTTGATCTATAACTGCATTTACACGTCCGTCCAGACCAGCTTGTATCGCAAAAACTCTATTATCCAAACTCATACATATCTCATCCTTTCTATGATCCAGCGATTATCGCTTGATGGAACTTAGTTTACAGGATGGGAAGACGACATTACATAAGGTAACAAAGGTATTCAGTGAGTATTTACGTTAAAATAAAATTATATTAAAGGCATAACCTTGGATTTAAATGAATGGGATTTTACAAGAAGTTATGCTGCGTTTTATAGCATCTTTTTAAGTTGAGATCACGCTCTTGTGATACGTTGGAAATAGATGGTGAAATTCACAATAAAAAAGGGGGGTTATTAATTGAAAAAGCACTAAGAAATAAGTTGGCTTGCTTGGTTGTCCTAGGAGGGGGTTTGACCGTAATTGCTACGGGAAGATAAGATGCTTTCACTGTCTGATGATTATCGTTTTAAAATAGAGCGGTCGAGTTTGAGCCTGACAAAGTAGACGACAATTTAGAAGATAATTTCAAGTGATTTTAATTTTTCAATTTTCTAATCAAACGATCCAGAACGTACCCAATAAGATACCAGAAAACTACTGTAGTGAAGTAAACAATGGTTATGGGGATGTCTGCTTCTCGCACAAATCGAAATGATTCATACATCCAAACCAACGGGCTAATGACAGCCAAGAGTATATTATAGTCGTCGTGCTCCGTAATATTTACAGTAATAACTAGACACGAGATTAGGACTAGCCAAAAACGAAAAGATTTCATTGCCTATACCTCCAAACCAATATTGTATCAATTTATTACCACGTACCAGCTTAGATTCTGGTCTTTATTAATGTAAGAGGAAAAGAACGCATGCAAAGTCAATTCGATCATTTTTGTTCATCAGGGATATCAAAAAAGAAATTTGTTGGATCAACTGGTTTTTGCCCTGAGTTTATCTCTTTCCCAGTATTGTCAATGAGATTGTAACTGATTTCTCCAACAGCGGCCATGAAATTAAAATGGGTTATTCGCCCTTGAATTGTAGGTTTCTGGCCGTCTTGTTCCACTAATTTATAAGGCAAAAAGGATAGACCACTGCTCTCCCTTTTGGTTGAGTCAAAACGTGCTGTCCATATTAATTCACTACAATCGTTGCTGATTTTATAGTATGAAATAACATCCATCTCCTGAATAAAAAACGAATTTGATTTGCCTTCAGGAAAATAATAGTCTGTGTTCAGATTTTCATACCCTTTGGGTGTATATTCTTTTAAATTGCTAACTTTGGGAAGTTTGATTGCTGCTCCTCTGGATACATTAAGCTTATCCGATGTATATTTGTTTTTTATTTCATTGTTTGCTTTCGCTACATAGGCCGTCTGAGATTTTGGATTCCAGGAGACATACGCATTGGATGAATCAGCAATGAATCGGAGAGGGATCATAATCCGTCCGTTTTTCAATGTAGTGACAACAGGCAAGGTTATATTTTTTGAACCAAGCGTTGCAATTTTTTGCCCAACTTTTAATAGTATTTTTTCACCGTTACGATCTATTGTGACTGTCTTGGTGCTATTATTCCATGTGATGGATACACCAGGTAAACTTTGAACAGCGTTTAATGGGACCATGGTAATCCCATGAGATTGGTAAGTTTCATCAGAGGATACAATTGAATTATTAACGATGATATGTGTCGAAGAAGCTTGTGCTGGTCCCGCACCTAAAGTAAGACCTAAAATAGATATGCAAGCTATTTTTGAGACAGAGCTCATATTCTATACCTCCACAATTTGAGTGACGCTGGATTCTTTCAGACTTTTCGATTTACGATATACTCCCGATATATGATTTGGATGGGATGGTGATGGTTGGATGAATCGTACCCGCAACCTAGGCAAGTTAATTAAAGAGTAGAGTAATGGTCAAGTCGAACGAATTAAAGAACAGGATATTTTATCATGAGTGAGCCGTTTGCTACTATGTTTGTATTCGCAGGAAACAACGGAAGTGGTAAGGGGACAATGGGTTAACGTCGTTGATAGTTACTTGCAAACTAAAAATGCTGATCAAGAATAAACCGACAACTGTAAGATTCAGTTAATCGGTTTATTCTGTATTTACATCGGATTGTGTCCACAATGTCAATTCGATGTGTATTGCACCTCAAAACGGAACCCGTCAGTAATAAACTGTTATTATTTTTCAACAGACTTTAGCAAGACGATGAACAGCATCCTGATCGTAGCGGCTTCTTGGAATTCTTTAACTCTACACTTTTTTCACTGGACGTAACACTGCGTAGCCGTATCCTTCCGGGAAATGCCGCTGATAATCTTGCTTTGTTTCCTCATCCCATTCATACCCCAGGCTGCTAGGGTCAAAGTTCCAAGCTTTCTCCTCCACCATTCTCATAACGTCGCCATTGTTTTTTAAATAATTGAAGGGTGGGTGGAAAAACACCAGGTAATCTGATTCGGGGATGTCCCGGCACTTCATTCCTGCGGGAATCTCTCCGGCGTAGTCAGCGGCAACCGGTATTCCATAGAGATATCCCTTCTGACCATCCTGATAGAACCAGCCCGCAGTTTGGCCCAATTGTTCGGGAAGCTTGAGATGAGACATGCTTTCCAATGTTCCGCAAATTTCATCACAATTGTGACCGTTTCTCCAGAAATCACCGTAGTTTCGAGAAGAAGTATCCCAGATTCCAATAAATTTGTGTGCTGGTATATGCTCGATTTTGACTTCAGCTTCTTGCAAATGATCCTTAACCATCTTATCCCGCTCCTTCAAATGGTAATGATAAGGAGAGAACACCTCAACGCGAATGGCTAACGGAATAGGTCGGGGCTCCTTCTGGTATACAGCCGGAGTTACCTCGAATGCTTTTACAAATGCCCGTGTAAAAGCCTCCTGTGAAGAAAACCCATACTTTATTGCAACATCGAGGATGCGGACATTGCCATCTCGGAGTTCTAGCGCGGCACGGCTAATCCGGCGCATCCACACATAATCCCTTAACGTTATTCTTGTAAGGGAATGAAACTGTTTTGTACAGTAGTAAGGGGAGTAGCCTAACTGATTGGACATTCTCAACAACGAAGGTGCTGAAGTAAGATTATTATCAATCCAATCGATCATAAGCTGAACCATTTCGTTCCATTCATACACGAGCGTTCCCTCCTTTCGACTCCATCTTAACAGCCGGAATGCAGGAATATTTGACTTGAGTTGCATGTGTTTTTTTCTCTTGTTCTGCTTTACTCCTCTACATAGCGGATATATGGGTGTTGAAAGTACCTTTGATCAGACACGAAATAATATTGTTTGCCTATAACCAGAGGAGGGATCGCGGATTTTGAGGAAATATATAATTCTTTATATACACCTCCGTTAGAAGCATCTCTCTGTATGACCAAGTAATCATCTGTAGTTTTAACTAGCTTAGCGATTTCTGTCGAGTGATGACCTGAATAATAATAAATCCAGCTGAAAATTAGTGAAAAAAATATAATTTTTAAAATAGTTGCAGCCGTTTTATTTTTTGTAATCAACATGGGCACCTCCCCATAATCCATTCTTTTAGTTGTAATAAAATATGTATGATTGGTTATTTAGCCTGTTTATGTATATTGTAAGGTGTATGATCCGATGTTGAAAGTAACTTTTACACAAAAAGCCTATCTGCCGTTCTTCCGGCAGATAGGCTTTTATAACATAAACGTCAACTTACTTTGTGTTTATACGCAGTCTGTGCCTCTTCATAGGATTGCACCGACGGCATAGCTTTATTGTCAATTATTTTTACGCTGGCGGGCGCGAGCCTCGCCGCCTTTGCGGCCTGCTTCTTCCCTGCTCATTTTCCCGTCGCTATCACTTTGGTCTGAATTGCCACGGGCTTCGCCGCCCTTGCGTCCGATTTCCTGATAGAATTCCTTGTCATGGTTTTTGGAAGTGGCTTCGCCGCCTTTTTCACCAATTTCCTGGTAGAAGTCCTTGCCATGATTTTTGGAAGTGGCCTCGCCACCTTTTTCGCCAATCTCTTGGTAAAATTCTTTGTCGTGATTTTTAGCAGTAGCTTCTCCACCTAGACGTCCTGCTTCTTCGCGACTCATTTTGCCATTTTGGTTGTTGTTAGCCATGTTCAATCACTCCTCATCGAATTTTAGTAAAGCGGGTACGTGTATCTATTAACCTTTGTGTCAGGAATTAAACATGTCCCTTTTATTTTTCCAAATAGCAGATAACTGGGGATATTCACCTGATTAGCGTTCCCATGCTTCGGTGTGCAGTTGTTGCTGGCGGTTAAATAATGCCGGATAAATGAACAGGCTGAGCAGCACGCTGGTCAAAATAGCAGAGGTCATGGTGGTAAATACGATGAGCAATTGCAAACGCACAGCGGCAATCGGATTGGCACCTGCGATGATTTGTCCGGTCATCATGCCGGGAAGCTGGACAAGCCCCAGTGTTTTCTGCCCCTCAATGGTTGGAATCATACTGGAACGTATGCAATCCTTGAGTATAGGGAAGATGGCTTGTCTAGGCGTGCCGCCTAGTGCCAGAATGAGCATGATTTCAGGCTTGCGCAGCAGGACTTCCGACTTGAGCCGGGACACCAGCAGACTGGACAAAATCATGGAGCTGCCAATGATCATACCGCTAATCGGAATCATATATCGGGCTGTCGCTGGAATGATATGCAGGCCAATAAGGAATGTCTGTGTAACGATTTCCACACACAGCAAAGTCAGGAATGACTTCCACATGAGACCGGGGATAAATCGTCCTTTGCGCGCAACATTTTGTGAGGCTACGGTAATCATGAGCAGAATGAATAATACGATAAATCCGTAGCTTTGCATCCCAAAAATCAAATGCAATACGTATCCAATCGCTAGCAATTGAACGGACGCTCTGATCGTGGCGATGATCATGTCTCGGTCCAGACCGAGTTTGAAGGATTTGGACATGACGATGGCGATAAATACAAAACCGAGAGAGAGAATCAAGGCAACAATCGTCATACCCATTCTCCTGCTACAAACTTGCGGGTCTCACTATGCTGCGGAGCATTAAAAAACGTCTCCGTATCCGCTTGTTCTATCAGTCTTCCGTCGATCATTAGCCATGTTTCGTGGCCTACTCTGCGGGCTTGTTCCATATGATGCGTAATCCAGATCATCGTTGTTCCCTCTTCTTTGTTCATTTGTAGCAGCAGTTCCTCAACCTCTTTGACCGAGGCAGGGTCCAGTGCAGAAGTAATCTCATCCAGCAGTAAAATATCCGGGCGGTTCGCAAGCGTCCGCGCCAAGGCCAAGCGTTGTCTTTGTCCGCCAGACAGTTCCTGCGCCTTCTGTTCCAACAGGTCGCGGGTGAGCCCTACGCGTTCCAACAGGCTGGCAGGATCATCCAGAACTGTACCGTGCAGCCGTTCTACGGTTTGGAGATTGTACAGGACAGTTCCCTGAAGCATGGGGGCATCCTGAAAAACCAATGCGACTTTCCGTCTCAGTTCAGGGATCTCCCACTCCGATATAGGTTTGCCGAGGACACGGATTTCCCCTTCATCCGGTGTCATTAGGAGGTTACACAGTGAAAGCAACGTGCTTTTACCAGACCCCGATGGACCGACCAACGTGGTGATTTTGCCGGGGGAAACTTTTGCCGTAATCCCGTTCAGAACAGCACGTTGCCGTCCGGACCCGGTGAAATATTTGATGATGTGGTTGAATTCAATAGCTGGAAGTGGCTTGGGTTCCATAGTTATAGCTAGCTCCTTTGTAGGGGATCGAGGAAGGGATCAGATCCGTTCTATGATCTTATTTTTTTATTATATCAGTAATGACTGCTATGCTCTTCTGTAAAGATTCGATGCAGGTTGGCTGCGGTAAACGGCATTTTCTTTGTATAAACTAACAGGATTAGTTAAAATAGAATCTGGATCGATTCTGTATATGTATAAGGAACCGAATTACATAGAAATTCGATGAAAGGAGGCAGGATGATGTCGCCTAGAAACGGAGTAAAGCTGCAAGATATTCTGCGGGCTGCCGAGGACATTGCCAATGAACAAGGGATGGGGGATGTCACGCTCACCACGCTGGCGCAAAAGTTGCACATTCGCCCTCCGTCTTTGTATAACCACGTGGACGGATTGAACGGACTGCGCCAAGTACTGGCATTGCACAGTCTCGAACAGTTGGAGGAAGCTTTGATGAGCGCAGCAGTTGGTAGAGCGGGCGCAGATGCGCTAACCGCTATGGGGAAGGCGTATATGCGGTATGCTCGCGAGCGACCCGGTTTGTATGAAGCGATGCTGTATGCAACTGATCGAAATGATACCGAAATGAGGCAGGCTGCGGATCGCGTGGCCGAGCTGGTCATTACCGTCCTGTCCAGTGGTTACGGCTTCAAGGAAGAAGATTGCATTCATGCAGCGAGGGGATTCCGTAGCCTGCTTCATGGATTTGCCTCGCTTGAACAAAAGGGCGGGTTTGGTTTGCCTGTCGAGGTGGACCGGAGCATTGAGGTGATGATGGCTACCTTTTTGGCAGGTCTGCGTGTGCAGCAAAAGCGAGATGGTGAGCTGACCAAAGAAGTCTGATTTCAACCTGATGCAGCTAACATGGTTGCGTCGCAGACCCGAAGGGTAAAATACATCTGTATAATGTAGATGAGAGACTCTGAATACAGGGGGGATATGAGTGAACGTACTGGTGATTGGTGCAAATGGAAAAGTAGGCAGACATCTTGTTCGTCTACTGGGGCAAAATAAATCGCATCGTGTAAAGGCGTTGATCCGCAATTCAGATCAGGCCGAAGCGCTTGAACGTTTGGGAGCAGAAACGGTGGTATCTGACCTCGAAGGGGCGGTTGGTGAAATTGCCGCAGCTATAAAAGGTAGCGATGCTATCGTATTCACGGCAGGCTCCGGTGGAAAAACAGGAGCGGATAAAACGCTGCTCATCGACCTGGATGGAGCGGTCAAGGCGATGGAAGCCGCCGAACAAGCAGGTATCCAACGCTTCGTTATGGTCAGCGCCCTACATGCGGAGAAACGGGAGCAGTGGCCCGAATCCATTAAACCGTATTATGTGGCGAAGCATTACGCTGACCGCCTGTTAGAAGCGAGCAACCTGGACTACACGATTCTTCGTCCGGGTGGCCTGACGGATGATGTGGGCACCGGCAAAGTTGCTACTGGTGAGGATCGCACCAGCCACACCATTTCTCGTGAAGATGTGGCGGCAGCGGTCATAGCAGTGCTGGAGGAACAGCAGACGTATCATCGTTCAATTAATTTGGTGTCTGGCAGTACACCTATTGCTGAGGCAATCCGGCTGTAATTACGGTGAAGTTGTTGGATCCATTTCTTTTGGGAATGTTTCTTCAAAGCTATGCTTTTTCTCGTATAAGTTGTACCAAGTTTCTGCGATGATATCTGGATCTCCTGACATCACGATATCACCATTCCCAAGACTGGGCAAAGGGAGCGTGCAGGAAGATTCGTATCTGAAGTTAATTCTTGTTTTGAGAGGCATCCACGGAGGTAGAGCTCCGGGGATGCTTTTTTGCTGTTTTTCTCAGTGTGATCGTCCCCGTAGTAGTTCCAAGCTCCAACTCCGGCTGAATAGCAGCAAAAACAGTTGCTTAAAACTAATTATATTAATTATAATACTAATATAATTAGTTTATAATAAAGACAAGGAGATGAGCTGAAGTGCGTATTGTTCAGGTACAGCATCTGTATCAATTGACGTTTATGCCCCGGCTGTTCCCGGTGAACTGTTATTTGGTGGAGGAGAAAGAGGGGCTCACCTTAGTAGATGCCGGATTGCCATACAGTACCCGTGGTATAGAGCAGGCTGCGGCGCGGATCGGGCAGCCGATTATTCGAATTGTACTTACCCATGCCCATGGGGATCATGTGGGTGCGTTGGATAAGCTGAAGGCAAGGCATCCTGACGCGCAAGTATTCATTTCAAGGCGGGACGCACCGCTACTACAGGGTGATGTATCGTTGGAGGCAGGAGAACCGGATACTCCTATTCGGGGCGATGTGCCGAAGCATATCCTTACCCAGCCTGACGTTTTACTGGAGGACGGGGATCATGTCGGTTCGCTGTTGGCGATCAGCGCACCAGGACATACGCCGGGCTCGATGGCATTTTTGGATACTCGTACCCGCGCGTTGATTGCAGGCGACGCTTTCCAGACCCGAGGTGGTATAGCGGTATCGGGAAGGCTTAAGCCGCTGTTTCCTTTTCCGGCACTGGCTACCTGGAATAAAGAACTGTCGCTGAAAAGCGCCAAAAAGCTGGCGAGTTTCAATCCATCGTTACTAGCTGTTGGTCACGGTAACATGCTGAAGCATCCACAATCTCAGCTGGAAAGGGCGATTATGGAGATGGAACGACAATCTTCAGTGTGATGATTCCGTATTCAGCCAACATTCAGCCAGAACTCACAAAGTCCTAAGCTAAGGCAGATACAATATGGGAAAATAGAAACAGAGAGAGGTGCATCGGATTTGAACGTTTGGAAAGCGAACGGTCTGAAATATATACTTCTATTTAGTCTCATATTGTGTGCTGTCGCTAGTGTCGTTTCGTTATGGAGTTATTCAGGTAGCTCCGCGTCCCAGTCTGCGGCCGTTAGGCAGGGCACATCCGGCGGGTTCGGGGGAGGAGGCGGACCTGGCGGAGGTATGAGGGGGCCGGATTCAGCGAACAGATCTGACAGCAAGAACCAGGGAACGACAGGCCAAGCTACCGACTCCGACTCATCCACTGAGGGGACATCGACATCGGGTGACCAAGGTACAACGGCTGGAACGGATACGTCTGCATCGAACAGCAGTGGTGTCGCCAGAGACGGACAGCACAGAGGCCTCGGAGGCATGTCTGGTAACGGATCTGGAACGGGCATGGGCGGTCCTGGCGGTGGTATGGGCGGTGGAAGAAGTGGGAGTTCCTCATCTGCTTATGCTACTCCGCTGGCGATTTTCGCCGCTTTGTTCTTCGGTGCGTTCGTGTTTATTGCGTACTGTTTTCGGGCTCGTGAATGGAAGCTCGGGGAACGTAATCGAGGACTGATGCTGTGGACTGTGCTGGGTGTGGGTTTCTTTTTAAGAATGGCGATCGCCCCATGGATTTCGGGTCACATGGATTTAATGCTATTCCGGAACTGGGCTACGACAGCAGCGGATAGCTTATCGGGCTTTTACACGAACGGATCAAGTGATTATCCGCCGTTCTATATTTATATTTTATATGTGATCGGTCAAATCGGCTCTACGGATGCTTTCAGTCCCTATATGTCCGTGCTGCTGAGGCTTCCAAATATATTAGCCGATATCGTGACAGCGTACATGCTGTACCGGTTGGCGAGCAAACGGGTCGGCTATGGAATAAGCCTTGGATTGGTTATATTCTACGTGTTTAACCCAGCTGTATTTATCAATTCGACCTTCTGGGGGCAGGTAGATTCTTTCTTTACTATGCTGCTTGTGGGCATGATTGTGCTGCTTGTGGAAAACCGGGTCGGCTGGTCGACCGTATTGTTTACGGTAGCGGTATTGATGAAGCCGCAGGGAATTATTTATGGGCCAGTTCTGTTCTTCGAGCTGCTGAGACAACGTAAAATACAGCCTTGGCTGTTGTCCATTGGCGGTGCCGTTGTGACGACCATTCTGGTTATATTGCCATTTTCGTGGGGGCAGGAACCGTTATGGCTACTTGACCTATACAAGGGAACGGTCGGCGAGTATCCGTATGCTTCGGTGAACGCGTATAACTTTTTTGCACTGATCGGGGGCAATTATACGCAGGACACTACAACGCTGTTCTTGTTTAGTTACCATACGTGGGGTATGATCTGCATTGTGTTGGTGACTCTATTTACGTGGTGGATGTATATCCGTAGTCGCAAACCACAATTCGCAGCGGCAGCTGCACTGGTACTCATTGCAGGTGTATTTACCTTCGCTTCCAGCATGCATGAAAGGTATTTGTTCCCTGCGGCGGCGTTAGCTGTACTGGCGTATCTGTATTTGCGAGACCGCAGATTTTTATGGCTTGCAGGTGGATTCAGTCTTACGATTTTCCTGAATACCTTTGATATTTTCTATAGCTCCAACTCTCGGGATCAATACGGTATTATTTTGTGTGTGACATCATTGTTGAATGTGTTGTTGTTTGGGTATTTGGTCAAAGTAGTGTGGGATTGCTCCCAATCGACCACGATTGAGACTGCTCCTTCCACAGACGGAGTTTCGCCAGAACTTCCTTCAGCGCGGCCTGCATGGGGAGCGTCTTCCCAAGGCGTGAACACGACAATTGACCGTTAGTGGAGTATAAAATATGGTAAAAACCGCCTTTTAACGAAATGGAAGTGGTTGATAGATCAACTGCAATCCATAAGTTAAAGAAGCGGTTTTTTTGGTGTCCTCATGTTAGAGTAACATTGTATCTATGTGTCTCAATCCATATATTCGTTCAGTTTTTGTACATCGCAGATGGTAATCTCTCGTGTACCCTTGCTATAAATAATCCCCATCTGTTCAAATTTTCCAAATTTACGGCTGATGGTTTCGCGGGTGACACCCACATAATTAGCCATTTCTTCGCGTGAAAGGGGGAGATTTATTTTAATATTGGAGCCATCCGGCTTGCCGTATTTATGTCCAAGCTCAAGAATCATATAGGCGATACGGATTTCCGGGTCTTTGGTAGCTAGGCTTTGAGCCAGATTCTCGGTATGTGCCAAGCGTTTAGTAATGGTTTTGAGCAGCTTCAAAGAGATATCGGGATTGTTGCGGATCAACTGCTCCATATCATCCTTGGTGAGCATACAAATATCAGTATCTTTTAAGGCATACGCACTAAAGTTACTCAGCTCATCGCTGTTAAATATGTTCAACTCGCCAAAAAAATCGCCAGTTGTCAGAATGTGCAGGATTTGCTCCTTGCCCTGAGGCGTCATTTTCAGCAGCTTGACATGCCCGCTTTTAATAATGTACAGCGTATCGGATGCTTGTTCCTCGATAATTAGGGCCTCGCCTTTCTGATATTTTCGGTGTCGGATCATGGAGCTGACCTTACACAAATCTTCGCAGGACAAAGAGGAAAAGATAGGCACTTTGCGGGCACAGGGCTCCTTTTCGCACTGGCAGGGGCAGGACATCTCATTCACATTCATTCACTCCATTCATAAACCGGAAACCACAGGTTATAGCGCATGGTTGTTATTCTGTATCATCTATTGGGGCAAAATGACTTTGATCCTCACCGCAGACTGGACAAACCCAGTCCTCCGGGAGATCCTCAAACGCTGTACCGGGCATCACGTCTTCATCGGGGTCGCCGATAGCAGGATCATAAATGTATCCACAGGGTTGACATACATATTTTTTCATCTTTAGTTCTCCTTGTCATTCAAAATTTTTGTAAGCTCTGGTGCGTCCGGTTTGAGTCCCTGCATGATAGCTGTTTTGTAGGGTAGTGAAGCAAGAGCATCCCCAAAGCCAATCACGCCGCAGATAGAGCCGTCTTGTATGAACATACGTGTATAAGAAGCTTGATTTTTAGTAATCAGGCTGGTGTCGCAGACTTGTTCATCTACTAGACCGATGGAAAAGAGAGGGGATTCGTAGCAGTTCGACAGGGTTACAGGGAGGGGACGCTGATAGCTGACGGATGCGCCCGCCATATTGGCGCCTGCTATTTTTCCTTGCTCCATTGCGCTTTCCCATAACCCATCTACTCTACCCTGAAATTCGGCTGCATCACCTGCTGCATAGATATTGGCGGAGCTGGTCTCCATCTGCGCGTTCACCAGAATGCCTTGTCCAATATCAAGGTCGATTTGGCGAGCAAGCTCCGTATTAGGTACAATTCCGATGGAGTACACGACATGCTCGCAGGGGATAACAGAGCCGTCCTGTAGTTCCACACCTTCTACGTGATCTGTGCCTTTAATACGTTTTACGCCTTGCCCAATGTGTACCTGAGTACCCCGTTCGGTTATCCGATCGGTCAAAATAGCGGAGGCTTTTTCATCTAGCTGGCGGGGCATAAGCCGATGCGAAGCTTCCAGTATGATTACAGAATACCCTGCTTGCTGGAAGGACCAGGCGGTTTCCACGCCTTGAATACCGCCGCCGATGATGCATATCCGGTCTCCCTGTCGCAATTCCGCTTTAAGGCTATCTGCATCTTGTCGAAAACGGATATTGTGAACGTTCCTTAGAGAAGCCCCCTCTAGCACAAGCTTACGGTTGTGAGCTCCTGTACACAGTAGCAGCTTGTCATAAGCAACGGTTTGTCCATTTATGGTTTGGATAGTACGATCCTCAGGATGTATCTCGGTTATCTTGATGCCGGAATACACATGAATTCGTTGATTGGCAAACCATTTTTCCTTTTTGATCAGGATTTTGTCGCTGTGCAAATCAGTGAACAGTCCCTTGGAAAGTTTGACTCTGTTGTACGGAAAGGATGCTTCCTCTCCATAAATAGATATTTCAGCCAGCTCATCATGATCTCTAATCGCTTTTGCTGCGTTGACGGCGGCGACACTGCCTCCGATAATAACGTAATGTGGGTTACCCATTCAGTATCTCTCCTATTCGCTATATGCTACTGTGTTTTAAATAACACTAAGCAGTAGATCTGAGACAAATTCAGCGGCATTTTTAATTTTTTTCACTTTTTCAACATCTGTAGGAGAGAAACGAATACGTACCGGGAATTCAACATGGGTCATACCTGTTGATTTGATTACATCTGAAGTACTTTGGACCTTCATATTGGTACCGTTCAAGTAATCCTGCACGACTTCAATAGCTTCCCCGCTCCAACCGTAGGAACCAAAGGCAGCAGCCAGCTTGCCTTCCAGATTCATCTTTTGCATTTGTTGCAATAGGTCTTCCAATTTGCCCGTCATATCAGCATATTTGGTAGAGCTACCGACGAAAACAGCATCCGCTGAGGCAATACTATTCAATATTTCCGTTTCATCGGCTTTATCCACGTCCCATAGCTCCACCTTGATTTGGTTCTCCAAAAAGCAGTCTTTCAGAATGTTTGCCATTTTTTTGGTATTATTTTTCAGAGTGGCATAGACAATCGCTACTTTTTTATCTTCCTTGGTTTCGGTACTCATAGAGGCGTACAAATCGATAAACTTGGCAATATCATGCCGGATTGCGAAGCCGTGGGAAGGTGCAATCATCTCAATATCCAGATCGGCAACAGCCTCGATTAATGTGCGCACATATCTGCGATGTGGATGAATAATAGCCTGATAGTATCCGACAAAGTCCTCGGTGATATCAAAACCAGCCTCGTCGGCAAATAGATGCTCTACAGCCACGTGTGTACTGAAAATATCGCAAGGGAACAAGATTTTATCTTCCATGCAGTACGTAATCATGGTTTCTTCCGTATGCAGGTAAGGTGTTTCTTTGAACAGTAGCGTTTTGCCTCCAATGTCCAGTTGATCTCCATCCTTGATGACGAGGAAGTTGCGATGCTGAAGCTTGTACATTTGTTGAATTTCCGGAACGGCAATCTCAGTGCAGACGATCGTAGCGTTTGTTGCCTTGGAGGCGAGTGCCGCCAATCCACCCGAGTGATCTGGTTCCGTGTGATTGACGATAATATATTGAATATCCAATGGATCGATCAATTCGGCAACAGCCTCTGCAAATTCTCTACCGAACGCCATATCTACGGTATCTACAATGGTCGGTTTTCCGGTTTTCAATAGATATGCATTATAGGTTGTGCCCTTAGATAGTAGAAGACGATGAAAGGGAACCTCACGATTATCAATTTTTCCTACCCAATAAATATCCTTTGCCAGTTGGAATCCTGGTTTCATAGGAACAACCTCCTGCTTGTTTTTGTTTGTCTAACACAATTCGATTCTAGTTGGATGTGTCGATGAAAAAGATGATTGAAATCAAATTTTTAAATATTTCAAAAGTATTTTTGACTTTAGGATTTTGCAAAATTCGATTCCAGTCGCCCCAAAGTGCAATATATAGACGAACTAGACCATTTCGATCTATATATTGTTCATTGAAAGTCGCTTATTGGATTTTTGCAAAATCCTCCTTAAATTTAGTTTTGTGATTGCAATCACAAGGCGAGCGAAATAATCCAATACAATAAAGGTATAAATCCATCTTAAGCAATTTAATTCCAAACAGGAGCGTGAACCAATATGAAAAAATCAAACCTCATTCAATTTCAGGAATATAAGGAAGCAGCCTTTACAAAACGAATTGTGCATAAGGAAGCCGACAATGTAATTTTTATTCTCAACTTTACTCCTAATGCCGAGCTGCCAACACATAATCACCCGGGAGCGAATGTATATTTGCTTGTTCTTGAAGGCAGCGGTACTGTAACTGTGAACGGCGAAGCAACGGAAGTTGTCCAAGGGGATATCATTCATGTTACGGGAGATGAGCACTTTTCCTATCGTGGCGGGGCAGAGGCGAATTCCAGTCTGCATGTAGTGTTGACCCAAACGCCAAGTGAAAGCTATGCGCAGAACATATAAAAGAGGACATAGCAGCAACATGCTCATATAAAAAAAAGAAAATGGTTATTTTTTTTACACTCATATTGATAATGAATATCATTATCGTATTTTAAAAAGAGGTGTTAATGGCCAATGCAGACAGTAGATTACAATCAGGTGCCAGGGCACTGGGTATTAGCAAGTCTCGGTAAGCGCGTGCTTAGGCCCGGAGGGTTAAAAACGACACGTTGGATGATAGAGGGACTTGACGTAACCGGGCAGGATGAGGTTATTGAGTTTGCCCCCGGATTGGGTATAACTGCTCAAATCACACTGCGGCTTAATCCCCGCCGTTATATTGCGATTGAACAGAATGAGAAGGCGGCCTCTATCGTAAAAACGTATGCAAGCGGAGCAAACCGGGAAGTCATTATTGCCGATGCTGAACAGGTTCCGTTGCCGGATGCCTCTGCGACGGTGGTATATGGGGAAGCCATGCTGACGATGCACACAAGGGCCAAGAAAGCGCAGATTATTTCGGAAGCCAGGCGGCTTTTGAAAGTAGGCGGGAAGTTTGCTATCCATGAGATGTGCCTTGCTCCTAGCCATATTGAGCCTGCGCTCAGAAAGCAAATTTACAAGGACTTGGCTGTAGCCATGCGAGTTAACGCGACACCGTTGACGGTGTCAGAGTGGGAACAGTTGCTGAAAGAGGAAGGCTTTAAGGTCGTTAAAATCTATACGGTTCCCATGCACTTATTGCATCTGCCACGTATCATTCAGGACGAGGGCTGGTTGAGACTTGGAAAAATTACCCTTAACCTTATGCGTAACCATGCTGCCCGGACAAGGGTTATGGGTATGCGCAAGCAGTTTGTAAAGTACGCCGACCATCTGCAAGCGGTCAGTATCATCGCTGAGCGATAGTCTGAATTCACGAATAAAAGAATAATAAAGCCTTTTACGCAATAGCAAAAAAGGAGACGAATCCCCATTCAGGGATTCGTCTTCTTTTTGTATATTTGCTGCTTGGCTTGGCTGCTGGTGTGCGCATGCTTTGCACCCCTCTATTTGTCATATCATAGGTGTGGTGAAAATTTCCAATCCCTGATGTTTTTACATTATCATAGTGACTAAGATCGTTGGAATAGTTAACTAAAATAATAAAATAGGCGTACATCAAAAGGAGGAAGCGTATTATGAAGCTGCATCGAGCCATTGTGGTAGATGATGAAACCTTTACTCGTAAAGGGCTGCTTCAACTCATGGATTGGCAAGCCTGTGGTTTTGAAATCGTAGGAGAAGCTGATAACGGTGAGGATGCGCTGGAGCTAATCAGCCGTATTCACCCGGACCTGGTCATTACCGATATTCGTATGCCTGTGCTCGACGGATTAGAGCTGATTCGATCTGTGCTCGAACAGAGTACAGAACATCCCGCGTTTATTATCTTAAGCGGCTATAGTGATTTCGCTTATGCGCAGCAGGCAATCCGCTATGGGGTTCATGATTTTATGCTTAAGCCGATTGATAAGGGTGACTTTTCGGCTACATTGCGCAAGCTGAGTGAGAGACTGCATCGTGAACAACAGAATGCGCAACGATATCAGAATCACCATGCAGGTGGGTTGTTAGAGACTGTGATGATGAACCCAGTGGATGATGTAGTGGTGACACAGTGGGAGCAGCAACTACGGCTTGAGGAGGCCACTTCTATGTACTATGTACTCGTCGAGCTGAATGACCAACATCCCTGGCGCTCTGGTGACAATAATATTATGCTATCGCTTTTCCAATTCAGGGAGCTTATAGAGCAAGCACTTCATCGTTTAATGGATGGCAAGTACCCTCTCTATGTCCATGAGCATCGTAACCGGATTGGTCTTATCGTACCGGACTTCTTTTTGAACTATTTTGAAGGCAAGGTCGAAGTCTTTATGAAAGCGCTACAACAGGAGATAGAGGGGATGAAGTCACTAAAAGACCATCTGGGAAGTCGAGTTTTCGTTTATGCAGGAAAGCCTGTGAATCGGTTGCAGGATATCCAGCAGTCCTATGCCTGTGCGAAGGAAGCGGTGCTCCATAAATACATTTATGACCATAGTGGTATTGTTGTATATCTACAGGAGGGAATGCCACCACTCCACTATAAGACCATCCCTCAGGGCGTGTTGGATCGCATGACGGAACAAGTCGAGGAACTACGGTTGGAGGAGCTGCGTGTGGCCGTGGATTATTTATTTAGCAGCTTTCGGGAGGAGTGTTATGCACCTGAGGCTGTGAAAATGAGTCTGCATCAATGCGTACTTAGTATCGTTCGGGTCATTCAAAACATGCAGGGAGATGAACGCTCACTTCAGTCACTAGAACCGATGATGAACTGGCAGGACATGAACCTGTCCCTGGGTGAGTTACAGCGATTGTTTACAGCCTTTGCAGAGGAAAGTGGAAGGTATATTGGGGTTCTGCGCAAGGATTGTCAGCAAGGAGGCATCCAGCATATCCGTGCTTACATTGAGCAGCATGCCGCCGAGAATATAAGCCTGAAAAGTATTGCGGCTCGCTTTTACATGAACCCGGTGTACCTCGGTCAATTGTTCAGAAAAACGTATGGTGTGTACTTTAACGAATTTTTGCTGAGATTGCGCGTTCAGGAGGCAAAACGTTTGTTGCGGCAGACGGATCTGCGGATTTATGAAATTGCGGAGCGCGTGGGCTTTGGCAGTTCAGACTATTTTGTTACCCAGTTTGAAAAGACGGCGCACGCCACGCCTAGTGAATACCGCAACAGCCTGAGTATTGGCGACGAGCCAGAGAGGGCCGGCGAATGAAGATGCTGAGGACGACTCTTGATCATGTGCGATTGCGGGATAAAATGCTGCTGCTTTATTTTCTGTGTGTTTTCGCGCCTGTAGTGTTGACCAATCTGGTTTTTTACCATGTTACCTCACAAAATGTGAAAGAACAGCGTATTCAGGATATTTCGCGTGCACTGGAACAGATTAAAATTGAATTTTACCGTGAATTTGAAGATGCGATGGAAATCTCGTCTATCTTTTATACCGATCATCAGCTCAATGAGGTGTTGGAACAAACATATCCCCACCCTGCTGATTATATTGCTGCCTATGACTCTTATTTACGTCGTATCTTGAACAATAATTACAGTCCTGTATACCATTCCGTAGGTGGAATTACGATCTACACCGATAATTCAACGCTGCTGGATTCCGGGGGAGTCAGTTTTATAGATGAGAGGGTCAGAAGCTTGCCCTGGTATACCAAAATCCCGCCTGGACGCCAGTCCAAGCCTATATTTGTACGTACCGATGACAGTACAGGCGAACAGCTGCACCCTTTCAGCCTGATTCGGCGGATGAACTACTTTTATTCCCAAAATGGTCGTGAAAAAATACTGAAAATAGAACTGCGAATGTCGTCCATTCGTGAGATTTTCAACAACCTGAATTTGCAGGGAAGTCTCTTTCTGCTGAACGAACGAGGGGAAATCGAATATACAACGGATCCCAAAGTTGCTATAAACCACAAAAGTGTGGCCTATAGCACCCTCAAGCTGCCCGAGGACACGATGGAGTTCAAGACGAATTATGTGCTTACGAGCAATCTGAACGGCTGGAGCATTGTGGCAGCGGTATCCAGAGATGAAATGCTGTATGAAATGCAGGAATCCCGCAACTTTGTGCTCTTGTTAACCTGTGTAAATATGCTGTTACCTACATTAATTATTATCTGGATTACACGTTCGCTGAACGTGAGGATTCATCGTATTTTAAAGCACATGAAAAAGGTGAAAAACCAGCATTTTGAGCTGATTCCCGGTACAGAGTCGCGAGATGAAATCGGGCAATTAACAGGTGAGTTTAACCGGATGACGCTGAAAATAAAGCGACTGATTAACGATGTGTATATGGCCGATATTCAACGAAAAAATCTGGAAATTCAGCGCAGACATGCCCAGTTGAATGCACTTCACAGCCAGATCAACCCCCATTTCCTGTTCAATGCGCTGGAGACGATTCGCATGCGGAGCTTGATGAAGCATGAGGATGAGACAGCGCACATTATTCATAACATGGCACGGATATTCCGCAATTCGCTGGTGTGGAACAAGGATCGGGTTACTTTGCGGGAGGAGCTGGAGCTGATCCGTTGTTTTCTGGAAATCCAGCAATATCGCTTTGGTGAGCGAATACAGTACGAAGTGCAGGCGCGCTCTGAAGACCTGGACAATCTGCTTCCCAAAATGGTCGCGCTGACACTGGTTGAAAATGCAAGTATCCACGGTATTGAGCCACTAAAGCATGGGGGACGCATTGAGATTCATTTTGAGCAGGAGGAAGGGCAACTGATTCTAACGGTTCGGGATGATGGGGTGGGCATGTCTGAGGAACAGGTACAACGTTTATATGGATACATGCAAAGGCAGGAAGAAATGGGTGAGCGTATAGGTCTGCAAAATGTCATCTATCGTCTTAAACTTTACTACGGGAGCCGCTTTGAGTTTGCCATTCGCAGTGCACCCGGCGAGGGTACGGAGATTCGAATTAGGATTCCTGCGGATCGGGAGTGAGGTGAAGAGCATACCTATTTTGCTTTGAAGGACCTTTACCTATAGTTTTCTAAGTAATACCTTTAGATTGACAGGTGAACGAAATGAACAGCATTTTATAAAATGAAAGTGCTTACAATTTAGGGTGTGCGGGATTCTCAGTTCTAGCGGTACGTGCACACGATATTCATACACAATCGACAAAAGAGGGCGAAAGGGGAGGGTCTGGCATGACAAGCAAAAGGATCGGAATCATCACTCTGGTAATGGTTATGATGGCATCTATGATCGCTGCTTGCTCAGGGAGCTCGGGCAAGGAGCCGGCGTCAGGAGATAGCAAGGAGAAGGTCACATTCACGTATTTTAATGCCACTGCGGGCAGGGACATTAATACCAATGAAACGCGGATCGGCAAAATCCTGGAGGACCAGACGGGGGTAAACTGGAAGCTGGAGCATTTGGTGGGTGATTCCAATACGAAGATCGGTACATTTATTGCCAGTAACGATTTCCCGGATGTGATAGTACCGGATGGCACGATCGATAAGCTGCTGGATGCCGGGGCTTTTATTCCCCTGAATGATTTGATCGACAAATACGGACCGAATATTAAGCGTGTATATGGACCGTACTACAACTTGATGAAGGCGGAGGATGGGAACATTTATTTTCTGCCGCTCAGTGCGGTGGTAGGCGATTATTTACCTGCGCCTAACTTGGAGCAAGGAGCCTTTTGGGTGCAACGCAGGGTATTAAAAGAAGCGGGATTTCCAAAAATCAAAACACTTGACGAGTATTTAGCTCTGATTCGTAACTATGCGAAAAAACATGCAGATGAGGGCTTGACGGGGTACCTGGCGTTAACCACGCAGGATAGGTTTTATGCTCTTACGAACGCGCCGATGCATCTGGCAGGCTATCCGAATGATGGCGGCACGATTATTGATATGAAGACACACCGGGCCACGGATTATGGAGATATGGAAATCACAAAGCGGTATCTGAAAGAGCTAAATCAGCTCAATGTAGAGGGCCTATTTGATAAATCGTCCTTTGTGGACAATTACGATCAATATTTGGCGAAGCTGACCTCGGGTAAGGTGCTGGGCTTTTTCGACTACCGCTGGCAGGCGGGGCAGGCCCTGAATAATCTGCAGGAGGCTGCCAAGCAATCGGGCAATGATGATATGGAGTATATAGGGCTGCCTATTGTATACGACCAGAATATAAAGGATCAGTACATTGATCCGTCGTCATTCGTTAATAACCGAGGCATAGGAATTACGGTCAGTGCCAAGGACCCGGTACGTATCATCAAATTTTTTGACAACCTGCTGACGGACGAAAACCAGATATTATCCAACTGGGGAATCAAGGGGGAAACCTATGATGTAGATAAAAAAGGACGCTTTTACCGGACTGAGGAGCAAATTAAGCAGACTGGTCAGGACGCGTTCCGCGAATCATTCGGGTTCAAATATTTTGAATATAGTTGGCCGCGATACGGTAGCGGTTCTACCCTGCCTGACGGCAACTCGGTTGGCCCCGGACGGCAGCCTGAGGTTGCGCGTATGTCCTACACCGAGGGAGATAAAAAGCTACTAAAAGTCTATGGTGTAGAGTCCTTCTCGCAAATGTTTTCCGCACCTGACGAGCGCCCATGGTATCCGGCCTGGAGTATCCCGATTGCTCAAGGCTCAACTGCGCAGCTCTTCCAGCAAAAGAAGGGGGACCTACAGCGCAAATATTTCCCGCGTTTGGTGCTGTCTGCACCGGAGCAGTTTGATGCGATTTGGAATGAATACACTACTGAATTCAACAAGCTGGATGTAAAGGCGTATGAGGAGCTGATCACGAAGGAGGTTGCCAAAAAAATCGAAAATCCCGGTAAAAAATAAAGGAGGAAGCAGCTATGGGCCACTCGTCACCACCACCTGTCACGATCTCCCCGGATCATTTTCCGCCCTCGCGGCGAACCGGCTTTAGGGGATTTATGCACAAGCTGAATCAGCAACGGGCACTGGTATGGATGTCCGTCCCTTTTTTAATCTGGCTGTTCATCTTCAAGTATTTGCCCATCTGGGGCTGGACGATTGCCTTTCAGGATTTTAAGCCTGCCCGCAAGTTGCTCGATCAGCAATGGGTCGGATTAAAACATTTCCATTTTCTATTTCAGGATGAACACTTTCTGCGGGTCATGCGCAATACGCTGGCGATGAGCTTTATTAATCTGGTGCTGGGCTTTGTCACCGCTATAACATTAGCGATTTTGCTGAATGAGCTTCGCCAGCTCGTATTTAAGCGGGTGGTACAGACGATCAGCTATCTGCCGCATTTTATTTCGTGGGTGGTCGCGGCCAGCATCATTAGTACGGCGCTGTCTGCAGATGGCGGCATCATCAATGAGGTGCTGATGTGGCTGGGGTTGATTAAGGAGCCTATTCTGTGGCTGGGCGAGGGAAGCTATTTCTGGGGCATTCTCGGTGCATCGGAGGTATGGAAAAATGTCGGCTGGAATACCATCATTTATTTGGCCGCGATGACGATGATTGATCCCTCGCAGTATGAAGCGGCTGAGATGGATGGAGCAGGGCGTTTTCAGCGGATTTGGCATGTGACATTACCCGGATTGAAGCCTGTATTTATCATCCTGCTCATTATGAACATCGGCAATCTGCTGGAATCCGGCTTTGAGCCGCAATACTTACTGGGCAACGGTATGAACGTGGATTACTCGGAGAATCTGGATATTTTTGTGCTGAAATATGGTATCCAGATGGGTAATTTCTCGCTTTCCATTGCTGCCGGGATGTTCAAAACGGTGGTCAGCTTCATCTTACTGTTTAGCGCCAATCATATTGCGAAGCGGTTAGGGGAGGAGAGATTGTTCTAAAAAAAGAGTGAGTTTCTGGGGAGGGCTCGTTGTCGCTTCACGTGCGGATTGTTCTTCCGATCGCTGTTATCCCCGTATTTTCTTATTGGAATAAAGATTATAGGTTAAAATCCGGGGATAAAGGCGAACGCTCCGCTTCTTCAGAACAATTCCGCCCGCTCCGCTGCTACCCGCCGTAAAGTCACTTTTTTTGAGAACTGAGGGTAGTGGCAAGGGGAGAGCTTAGGGAAGGCGCGTGACTCGCGCTTCCTTGGGTAAATGCGCCATGATGGTTGGCTCAGCTTCACTATCGCCATTAGAGGCTGATTTTTAGGACTGTGCTATTCGAAGGAGATAGCAGAGGGTGCGTGCTCTTCATACTACAGGAGAAGATCAGTGGATTTTTAGCAGGCCGCTTCGCTGACCTTATCAGTCAGATGATTAGGCTATTTTTTAGAAAGGAGCGGAAGTCATGGGTAAAGGAAAGGCCGTACACGGGCGATTTCGGGCCCCCTCGGATCGGATTTTTGATGCGTGCAATATTCTGTTTATGCTCTGCCTGATGGTGTTCACGCTGTATCCGTTTTTGAATACGCTGGCGGTTTCGTTGAATGAAGCGAATGATTCGATACGGGGCGGGATTTATTTGTGGCCACGTGAATTTACGTGGAGTAATTATGAATTTGTGTTCAAGGAAGCGACGATTTTCCATGCTACGCTGATTTCTGTATTACGTACGGTTGCGGGCACGGTGACTTCGGTGTTTTGCTGCGCGATGGTGGCGTACACGATCAGTCGGCCGGAATATGTGCTGCGTAAATTTGTTTCGATTGCTTTTATTTTAACGATGTATTTTAGCGGTGGACTGATTCCGAACTTTCTCCTGATTCGTGAGCTTGGGATGCTGGGGACTTTCTGGGTGTATGTCGTGCCGGGATTGATTGGGGTGTTTAATGTGATTGTCATTCGCTCCTTTATTGAGGGATTGCCGGAAGGGATTTTGGAGTCGGCGCGTATTGACGGGGCGGGGGAGTTTGCCACTTTTATGCGCATCGTTTTGCCGCTGTGTGTTCCCGTACTGGCGACGGTGTCGCTGTTTACAGCGGTCGCGCAATGGAATTCCTGGTTCGATGTGTTTTTATACAATTCGTCATATGAGCAATGGAGCACTCTTCAATATGAGCTGATGAAAATATTGCAAAATTCCAACACGTCTGTTAACACTCAGGACTATGCGAGCCAATTCGCTGGTTCGGAAAATCTAGCGAAGTCGGTCACGCCTACCTCGATTCGGGCCACGATGACGATTGTCGCTTCAGTGCCTATTATTTTAGTTTATCCCTTTTTGCAAAAATACTTTGTGAAGGGTATGACCTTGGGCGGTGTCAAAGGATAGTAAATGAAAACCAATGGTGCCAAATACCAATTCCAAAAAATCGGAGTACGGGAGGGATTGCTTTGCGGTCATGTTGGGTTAAGCCTTTTTGTCTGGTACTGGCTGGAGCGCTGTTGTTATCGCCTGTCGGTTGGTGGGGAGCGTCTGTGGTGAAGGCAGCTCCGTCTATAGAACATTCCCCGCTCGTTTCGGATACGGTGCTGCCAGCGGGTAATATCCATAAGACCATTGGAACGTATGGATTTGAGCAAGGAAACAGCGACGGCTGGAAGCCCCGGGGAAGTTATACACAAATTGCATCCGTCACGGAAGCAGCATATGGCGGCACGCACAGTCTAAAGGCAACTGCTCGCACGGCGGCTTGGAACGGAGCGGAGCTGGATGTGAAGTCGCTATTGCAGCCGGATGTAGAGTATGAAATTAGTGGCTATGTGAAGCTAGATGGTCATTCTGCGGTTCCGAGCATGGTTAAACTTACAGTGGAGCAGCAGCCGACAGGCGGGACTACGACATGGAAGACGGTAGCGCAGACGGAGACGGCGGATACATCGTGGATTAAACTTCAGGGGAAATATACTTTTACCGGGGGGATGGATGCATTGAAGCTGTATGTGGAAAGCTCGAATCCCGCGCAGGCCTACTATGTGGATGAGGTAGAAATAACACAGGTATCGAAGACGCCAACGGAGCCGACTAATGGTATCGTATCGGGGTTTGAAGAGGGTACGGCTCAAGGATGGGTGTCCCGTATGGGAGCCGAGACCGTGCAGGTTTCGGATGCCGATGCACGAAGCGGCTCATACAGTCTGCTGACAACAGGCAGACAAAAGACATATGCCGGACCGAAGCTGGATGTAACTACTACGATGCAAAAGGGCAGCCGATATACGGTCAGTGCCTGGGTGAAGCTGGCGCCGGGTGAGCAGCCTGCCAAGGTGAGGCTCAGCGTGCAGCGTGATCACCAAGGGAATAGTGCGTATGAAACTGTTGTAGGCGACACGGCTACTACGACAGGGGGATGGATGCATTTATCTGGTACGTATACGCTCGCGCATGATGCAGACACTGTTTCTATGTATTTGGAAACGGCAGAAGGAACGTCTTCCTTTTATATGGATGATTTCGAGCTGTCACTTGTACCACCATTGGCTATTGAAAAGGAAATTCCTTCTTTGCATGGACTATATGGTGGACAGTTTAGCATTGGCACGGCGATTGAAGCTTTCCAGACCGAAGGGGCTTACGGAGAGTTGGTCCAGAAGCATTTTAACAGCGTCGTTGCAGGGAATGCGATGAAGCCGATCTCCTTACAACCGTCCGAGGGACAGTTTCATTGGGAGGAAGCAGACCAAATTGTGCAGTTTGCTAGACAGCATGGACTGGAAGTTCGCTTTCATACTTTGGTGTGGCATAACCAAACTGGGGATTGGATGTTCAAGGATAAGAATGGACAGCCGATGACACCGACTGCTGAAAATAAAAAGCTTTTGCTGGATCGGCTGGAGACGCATATTCGCGCTGTTGCAGCGCGGTATAAAAATGTCATCACTGATTGGGATGTGGTGAATGAGGTCATTGATCCTGATCAGCCGGATGGCATGCGCCGCAGCAAGTGGTATCAGATTACCGGTACTGATTATATTGAAAAAGCATTCCGTGTCACGAGGGAAGCGGCGGGCCCGAACGCACGACTATTCATTAACGATTACAACACGCATGAGCCGAAGAAACGGGATTTTCTGTACAATTTGGTACGTGATCTGCTCGCTAAAGGTGTACCGATTGACGGGGTAGGCCACCAATCGCATATCCGCCTGGAGTTTCCCGCTATTAGCGAGATTGAGCAGTCCATAGAAAAGTTTGTTTCGCTTGGTCTGGATAATCAGATTACCGAGCTGGATATGGGTCTTTATTCCAATGACACAGATCGCTATGAAACGATTCCAGAATCTATGCTGATCCGGCAGGCTCACCGCTATCGGGCGCTGTTCGATATGTTTTCAAGGCAGCAGGATCATATCAGCAATGTGACGATTTGGGGTACGGATGATGGAAATACGTGGCTCAGCACGTTTCCAATAGCCCGGTTGGATAAGCCGCTACTATTCGACGAACGGTTAAAGGCCAAATATGCCTATTGGGCACTTGCTGATCCGTCCAAAGTCCCGCCGTTGCCAGCAGGGAATAACGAATAAATGGTTTGAATACATGCCGGCCTTTGTTAGCTCACCTGAACGCAATGGCGGTTTCACGGGAGCATGGATTGGCATATATGCTGTATCGAATGTCCGCTTATACAAGCATAAAAGCAGGCTGTCCTTCACATGTGAAATGTAAAGGACAGCCTGCTTTGTTATCGTAAAGGACTTGCAGTTTTATTCCAAGTTAGCGTGTTGGCCAAACATAGATTTGGAGGTCAATTTGCGCAGCTCCATCGTTCTGAGTACCAGTGCATCACCGTACAACAGCAGGGTTTGCTCAAACAATGAGCCCATAGGCTGAATCGTCTGGTAATCCTTGTTGGAAGGATCCTTGGGTGCACCGGGCAGCTTGACGATGATATTGGTCAGTTTGCCGATGGTAGACTCGGGGGACGTGGTTAGAAGCGCCAGAGAGGCCCCGAGTTTCTTTGCTTTTTCTGCCATGGAGATCAGGCTTTTGGTTTCGCCAGAGCCTGAACCAATAATGAGCAGGTCGCCCTCGCCCAAGCCGGGAGTTACGGTTTCACCCACCACGTAAGCTTGAATTTCCATGTGCATCAGTCGCATCGCCAGCGAGCGAATCATGAACCCTGAGCGGCCCGCACCTGCCACGAATACCTTATTCGCAGCGGTGATGGAGTGGATCAACTGTTCTGATTCGGTATCGCTGATTAGCTGTGGAACGAATTGCAGTTCCTTGATGACCTCAGATAAATATTGAGAGGTTTCCATTGGATTAACCTTGTTTGATGAGCTGCTGCATTTGCGAAGCTACAGCCTTTTTGTCGTCTTCGCCAGTGATACCGCCGCCTACGATAACCAGATCCGGTTGAGCTTTTACCACTTCAACCAATGTACTCAGCTTGATGCCGCCAGCTACGGCTGTTTTGGAGTTTTTCACGACTTGTTTGACGGTTTGCAGTGCTTCGAACGGGCTCTGTCCTTCAGCTTGCAGATCGTAGCCTGTATGCACACAGATGTAGTCAACGCCAAGGGCGTCGATTTCTTTCGCACGTTGCTCCAGGTTTTTAACACCGATCATGTCCACCAGGATTTTTTTGCCGCCTTGTTTTTTGGCTTCTTCTACTGCACCTTTGATTGTTGCATCTTCAGCTACAGCCAAAATCGTAACGATATCTGCACCAGCCTCGGAAGCTTTTAGCACTTCATAGCCCCCTGCATCCATAACCTTCAGGTCAGCCAGCACTTTCAGATTCGGGAATGCTTCTTTCATTGCTCTTACTGCATGAAGTCCTTCATTGATGACAATCGGCGTACCGATCTCTACGATATCAATATACGACTCTACTTCTTTTACCAATGCAATCCCTTGTGGGATATCTACTAAGTCTAAAGCCAATTGAAGTTCCATGTTATTAACTTCACTCCTTAAGTGAATTTGTATTTGATGAACAGGTACATGCTCTGTTGAGTATCACTCTATACTTTGGTTTCATGCACAGGTTTGATTGTAAGGCCCCGGTATCCGGTTGAAAAGTACGCACTAATTCGTAACGTAGTTACCCCCACGATACTATAGCACCATAAAAACTATCCATTAGAGAGCTTCTACTTTGTCTTTTTTAGCATTATTTCTATAAGGAGAGTCAACTATTCGTAACCGAGGATTTTGCAAAAATCCCATAAGAGACTTCCAATGAACAAGATATAGATCGAAATGGTTTGGTTCGTCTATATCTTGCACTTCGGAGCGACTGGAATCGAATTTTGCAAAATCCATAACCGTACACAGCAATGTAAGGTTGCAAAAAAAAGAAGATAGCGATGATTGAATTGACTTCAAGTTAGGTTTTGACTATATTTGCAATATACGGTATGCAAAAAATGGAGGCTAGCAGCATAACTGCCCTGAAAAATAGCCATTGGGCTAGGGGTAACCGCAATTTTCAGGCTAGGGAGGCGGGGTCTAATGGAAGAGGTCTTGAACCAAAGGGAAGCCATTTATTTGTTGTCGGACAGTCACGAACTCGATAAAGCTTGTGAGTTGTTTAGACTCAGCTACACACATAATGATTGGGATGAAGCGAACAAAGTAGCAGACTTTCTGCATACGTTGGCTGAAAACCTGTATCACACCCAACTGAGAAATGCTGCAGACGGCAAGTATGAGACATTGGACACCAAACACCCGCTAGTGTTTTATTATGCTTACAGTTATCTGGCGAAGTCTATTTACTATCAGAATATGGGCAAGTATGAGGAAGCTAGAAGCTATATTATGAAGTATAGCGAAATGGGCTGGTTTATGGGGCTGGATCAGAGCGGTCACGAAGAAGTAGAGAGATTCCGTTTCCTCGCCAAGGTCAATTTATTTACGATTGAGTTACTTTCGGGGAGAAGGGGACTTTTGCCTGAGTACGTTCAATTTCTTCATGACAATGAAGAGGAGTTACTTCCAGGATTGGTTGGTATTGTGGAAGCGGCTAACTTGAATAATTGGAATATAGACGACTTGCTGAACGATTTTGCTGATGATATTAAGATATTTGAAGGTTATGAAGATAGAGCAAACCGCGTATATTATCTAAAACTGGTCAACCAATTGGCCATTTACCATTTCAAGAAGAAGCAGTACTCCATTGCCTTAAATTATGTTCTTGATTCTCTGCAATTCTCTGCCAATGTAGAAGTGGATGCCAATTTCAGGACATTGGTTGCTCTGTTTGAGACTTATCGAGATTGGGCAACACCATCACAGCAAGAGCAATACCAAACCATTTTATTAAGGGGGCTTCATGCTGAAAAAGGCATTAATCTCGGTAACTATGGCCTTGGCGTCTCTTAGTATTGCTCTTCCGGTGGGAAATATTTGGGGAGGGTTAGACCCTGTGATTCCTTCAAATCATGGTGTTTTTTCTTTTTCTTATCCTGCTTGAGTTTCAGATTTAGATCCCTTAAGCCCGATAGGCCTTTTGTACATAAAGGGAGCACACTTTTACGCATTTTGCGATCCGTGTGCTCCCCTTTTTATGCCAAAATTTATTTTACGACATACGAAGTCAGGCTATTGGTCAGATGTTGCATCGTTTCACTCGCCTTTTGCATACGGTCCATCACTTCAGTGAAAGAGCCTACCAGAGTCGCCTGCTCCTGAGAAGAAGAAACAATTTGCTCAATTTCCTGCTCCATTTGACGAATGGAGTTCTGTACATCCTTAAGGGCCCCTTCAATATCGACCGTCGCCTTTTTGGATTCTACGGATAGCTTGCGCACCTCTTGAGCGACGACACCAAAGCCTGCTCCTGCTTCTCCGACACGCGCGGCCTCAATCGCTGCATTCAATCCAAGCAGGTTGGTTTGATCGGAAATTTCCTTGATGAACACAGCTACCTGATTGATTTTACCCGAGTTTTGCACAGCGATTTGGGTGTTTTTCAAAATTTGTTCACTGGTTGCCTGAAGCTCCTCGGAATGAGCTGCCACATGCTGTACCATATCAATGAGCTGCTCGGTGATGGAGCGGTTCTCGGACACGATTTGATCCAGTTGATTTTTGTTAGTCAAATTATAAGAGGCCGCAAATGCTGCAATGACTTCACCTTTCTCGTCCAATACAGGAATACTGATCATATCCAGAGGAAACCCTAGAATTTCAGCAGGAATGTGGGTCAGGCTGGTTTCACGTCCATTTTTAAGCATGGCAAAATCCTTATAGTCCTCGAGTAGCTCCGAGCCTGTTTCAAAGCCGAGGTCCATACCCTCCGATTGGGTATACATAAGGACATGAGTTCGGTCGAAGAGAGCAAGGGTCACTTTCTCACGCATGATCTGTTGTATGTAGGGAATGGCTGCAATTAATGCATCTATTGTATTCAAATAGATAACCTACCTTTCTTTACTAGGTATATTTTTTATAGTCTCGTATATAGTTGTCGGTCTAAAGATGGATAAAAGTTATAAAGATATTGAATCTTTAAGGAAGTGAAAGCATCAGAAAAAAAGGCATACCGTTTCCATTTCGAAACGATATGCCTTCTATTTAATCTGAATGTGTCAGTGCTGTGTATAGGTAGTTCACTTGCCGCGTTGCTCGAACAGTTGTGCGATTTCCACAATAACCTTGGTAGCGAGCACCATGTTGTCCACCGACACATATTCAAACTTACCGTGGTAGTTCTCCCCACCTGTAAAAATATTCGGTGTAGGCAGTCCCATGTAGGATAGCTGTGAACCGTCTGTACCGCCACGGATCGGCTTGATAATGGGTTCGATATTCAGCTTTGTCATTGCTTCATAAGCGACGTCGACGATATGCTTGACTGGCTCTATTTTCTCTTTCATGTTGTAATATTGATCTCTCAGCTCCAGCGCAATACGGTTTTCTCCATATGCGGCCTGCAGCTCTTTGACTATATTTGTTAAATAAGCTTTCCGGTTTTCAAAGCTCTCGCGGTCAAAATCACGGATAATATAGTACAGTTTAGCTTGTTCTGCCGTGCCTGTAGACTCCAAGAGATGATAGAAGCCATCATATCCGTCTGTATATTCCGGGGCTTCGTTTGCAGGTAACCGACTGTGCAGCTCCATAGCGATTTTGGCAGCGTGGATCATTTTGTTTTTAGCCGTACCAGGATGCACATTCACACCGTGAATGGTAATATGGGCGGCTGCGGCGTTAAAGCTCTCATACTCCAGTTCTCCGAGCGGTCCGCCGTCTACCGTATAGGCATATTCAGCGCCAAAAGCGGCTACATCAAAGCGTTCCGGTCCTCTCCCAATCTCTTCGTCCGGTGTAAAAGCAACGCGAATTTTGCCATGTTGAATTTCTGGATGGTCAATCAGGTAGTGGATAGCTGTCATGATTTCTGCGATCCCGGCTTTGTTGTCTGCACCGAGCAGGGTGGTACCATCTGTTGTGATCAGGGTGTGGCCTTTATATTGAGTCAGTTCGGGAAACTCACGTGGAGAAAGAACCACACCAAGCGAAGCATTCAGCGTGATATCGCCCCCATCATAGTTTTCAGTCAATTGCGGCTTTACCCCTGCACCAGTCAGTTCGGTAGCCGTATCGAGGTGAGCGAGAAAACCGATGACGGGAACCACTTTATCCGTATTGGAAGGAAGGGTTGCCATCACATAACCATGATCATCAATGGTTACGTCTGTCATACCAATGGCTTTCAATTCGTCCACCAAAAGGTTGCCCAATGTAAGCTGTCCAGGTGTAGTGGGGCAAGTGTGGCTGCTTTCATCAGATTGGGTATCTACCTGAACATATGTAGTCAGGCGGTCAATCAGTTCCTGTTTCATGTGGTTATCCTCCTTGGGTCTTTTTCATTATGGTACGTATTTTATCATGATTAGGCTTACGATATGAAAAAAATGGTTTAACCTTTCAGAATGACAGGTTGTTTTTAGCACATATAGAGAGATGTTAACCTATGAGTCTTTTAAATTGTGTCTTATTACTGAGTCACTTAACGTTACGTTCATAGATTGGAAGCATAGAATACACTATCAAACGCAAGGGAGGTGAATTCTATGGCGATCCTTTTACCTTCGCAAATTTACAATCTTGCTGCTGGTGTAGGTAAGTCCTTTTTTGAAAACCTGAGAGGCGGTAGTAATGCTACAATTACCGTTAATAATTTCGGTGCCAATCCGGTGGATCTTGTGGTTACCCGTGTCAATGCTCCTGTGATCACTTATACTATTCCGGCGGGCAATAGTCTGACGTTAGAAGTTGCCTTGCTGCTGGTAGCTGCTCTCCAAGCTACTCCAGTTGGAGCAGTAACAGGTAGCATCCAAATTGCTACTGCTGATTTTTAATCTGTAACGACTTGACCCTCTAACTCTAGCTTTGCTGAAAAGCAAGGTTAGAGTTTTTTTATTGTTTGAAATTTTCTGAAACTTTTCTCAGGTTGTGCCGATATATACATATGACATCGTAAATAACACATCGAAAAGGAGTACCCTGTATGAGCTTTAGCAATCCGGTTTTACGTGATGACATTTTTTTGCGTGAAGATGAAAGAGAAGCTAGCGAACAACGTATGACCATCGGAGGAACGGTGAACAAAACGTTGCTTCTGCTGGTCTTGCTCATCGTCTCTGGCAGTATTACCTGGTATATGACCTATCAAGGAACCATAGAGGTGCTATCGTTGATGACGGCAGGCTTTATTGGGATGGCAGGCATAGCACTTTCGATATCCTTTTTTCCAAAAACGGCTCCATTGCTCTCTCCTGTATATGCGATTCTGAGTGGCTTTGCTTTGGGTGGCGTTTCCGCTTTTATGGAATATGAGTACCCTGGAATTGTAGTTAATGCCATTTTGCTGACAGTGGGTATCTTGTTCTTGATGCTCTTTATGTATACACAACGAATCATCAAGGTGACACGTGGCTTTATCTCATTTGTTGTCCTATGTACGATGGCGATTTTTCTAGTGACGTTGGTTGATTTTATTTTGAATTTTTTCGGTATGAATGTTCCGTACATCCATGAAACGGGCTGGGTGGGTATTGGTATTAGTTTATTTATCGTCATCATTGCCGCTTTGAATCTGCTCGTAGATTTTAATTTCGTTGAGGAACAAGCTGATCAAGGTGCACCCAAATATATGGAATGGTATGGCGCTTTTGCATTGCTGGTAACGTTAGTGTGGCTATATGTACGAATATTGGATCTGCTAGCCAAGTTGAGCAATAGGGACTAAGGTCTGCGATTACTTCATATGGTTAAGTAGAATGAGAAGAAGGACGGCTGAATGTCGTCCTTTTTGTATGCAAGAAGCGGTTTAAAAAATGCATTTTACGTTAAATACATAGAAGTTGGGTAAAACATTAGGACAGACAGGAGAGGAGTGAGTGCATGTATCAAGTGGTGCTGGTTAGGCATGGAGAAAGCGTGTATAACCGACAAAACCTGTTTACGGGCTGGACGGACGTGGACCTGACTGAACAAGGGACTCATGAGGCCATTGAGGCGGGACGTATTCTCAAGGAGGCTGGTTATACGTTTGATTTGGCATTTGCCTCTGTGCTAAAACGATCTATCCGCACGTTGTATCATATCTTGGATGAGCTGGATCATCTGTGGATACCCGTGCAGAAGTCATGGAAGCTGAATGAACGCCATTATGGCGCTCTGCAGGGGCTTAGCAAGCTGGATTCTGCCGTTGAATTCGGCGAGGAACAGGTTCATATCTGGCGGCGCAGCTTGACGGTACGACCTCCCATGCTGGATGAGAAGGATGAGCGGAGTCCACGCAGAGAAGAGCGTTATCGTAATATTAAGCCAGAAGAGCTGCCACTTGGGGAAAGTCTGGAAGACACAGTGCACCGGGTCGGTGAGTTTTGGAAGCAGCGGATTGTACCTTTGATTCTCAAAAAGGATCGAGTTATCATTTCTGCACATGGTAACACTTTGCGGGCCTTAATTAAGTATATGGAGAATCTGGACGAAACCGCATTGCTGGATTTGAATATTCCGACAGGCATTCCCCTGGTGTACGAGCTGGATGAGCATATAGATCCCATCCGGCGCTTTTATCTCGGTGATCCGAGTCATGTAGAGGCTAAGAAGCAGGCTGTGGCCAACCAAAGCAAGGTAACGGAGTGATTTTCCATACACAAAGAGGACAGGGCGCCTCCTCGCATCCTGTCCTCTTTGTGTTGGGTATAGATTAAGCGTTCGCTTCTTCTTCTGATTCCTGACTGTCTTCCTCTGCGGGAAGTGCCCACACCGACACACTGCCGGCACGAACGGGAAATATGCCGTAGCCATCCTGCCCGATCTTTACGATATGATCGTGATGCCCGGTCAAATCTATCCATTCTTCCCCTGCACGTTGTTTACCTACGAACATGCGCTTTTCCCCGTCATTTGCGTTGGTGATCACCACAGCACATCCGGAGCCTTCCAGCTCAGGCACGCCTTGACGAACCCATCCAATCGTATGAGGATCATCGAAATAATCTTTTTGCTCACCATAAGCTTTATGGTACCGGGCATATAGAAGCGGGTCTAGCTCAGTTTGCTTGCCTTTTACGGATGTTTGCCCCTGAATACCGTAGTAATCGCCGTAGAACACGCAGGGATAACCGTCCTTGCGCAGCAAGATAAGTGCATAGGCGCTGGGCTTAAACCAGTCCTCCACCCAGGATTCGAGCGCTTCGTGCGGCTGGGAATCATGATTATCGACAAAAGTAACCGAGTTCAGGGGATGGGTATGAACCAGCGTATCCTCGAAAATGGTGCTTAGATCGAAATCCTTGCCACCCAAGGAAGCGCTATGTAGTTTGTAGTGGAGGGATACGTCAAACAGGTCGATTTTATAATCAATGGTATCCAGGAACTTTTGACATGATTCCAGATCCGGTTTCCAAAACTCGCCTACCATATAAAAATCCTGCCCGCGTTTTTTAATCATTTCTGTAGCAAACTCTCGTACAAATTCATGATTAATATGCTTGATTGCATCCAGACGGAATCCGTTGCATTGCAGAGTATCCACCAGCCATTTGCCCCAGCGGATCATCTCTTTGCGCACATCCTGATGATTATAGTCAATATTGGCGAACATTAAATAATCATAATTGCCGAATTCATCATCTACATTTTCGCTCCAGCTTTTATTTTTACCTAAAATACGATAGATTCCTGTCCGGTCCTGGCTCGCATCGTAATCGGTTCCGTTAAAATGTTCAAAGTTCCATTGAAATGTGGAATACTTCCCTTGTCGGCCGGGGAATGTAAATTTAGTCCAGCCTTCGATATCAAAGGGCTCGGAAATGACCTCATTGCGGTTATCCGGGTTGACCTCGACGACCTTGAATACTTCGGTTTCATCCGCACCAGCTTTATGGTTCATGACCAGATCGACATAGACGGCCACACCGTGACGAACGCAGGCAGCAACAGCTTCCAGCAGGTCTTCCCTGGTTCCGTATTTGGTGCGCACCGCGCCTTTTTGGTCAAATTCGCCCAGATCGTAAAGGTCATAGACGCCGTATCCCGTATCCTCGGGCGACTGGCCTTTGGTGACAGGTGGAATCCATATCGCGTCAATTCCTTTGGCCTTCAGTTCCGGTGCCAGGCGGGCAAGCTTCTTCCAGTGAGAACCGTCAGCTTCGACATTCCACTCGAAAAATTGCATCATCGTATGGTTCCTTTTCATGTGCGTCCCTCCTTTATATATAACAAGTTACCCACCAAGTGAGGGGGGCTAAACGTCAGACGGTCAATATGACGCTGAATGAAGAACAAGGATCGCTGTATAACGTATGCTAAATCATTAAAATTTGTTATACCTGAGTGTTCATAATGGCTCAATAGCTAGAAAAGGGAACGTGAAAACGGTAAAATGAATCTAACTTAACAATAGTTCGGGTTTTGGGCAAACCGTGGAGCGCGAGCAATAGAGGAAAGGAGGGGTGGACGTGACAGAACCGCAGCAGAACAAGGATGAAGCGAGCAAACCGCTGATAAAAAAATGTACGTATTGTCAGGAGATGAAGCCTCTAACGGACTTTCAGCGCAGAACGGGTCGCCGGGCGGGTCCTTATTCCCGGCGTGGTCCTTGCCGTTCCTGCCGGGGGTTGGCCCCGCAAGAACGTGCGGCTACGTCCGCTCCTTCCGGCGAGGAAGCGAACCTCTCGGCTGCTCCCGTGACGCAGCATAGCCTTGAAGCAAATACGGCTTCGCACAGCCTGGAGGCGTCACTACCTATGGAGGGACAGCGCCCCCGCAGGAAGCCGGTCACGGATAAAGCACGTGAGCGCCATCGGCAACGGGTTCGGCATCTGCTTAGCAGGCTGAAGCCTGCGGATACTCGGGCGTTGCGGCTCAATCGCAATGGCATGATTCGGCTAAGAGGTAAAACCGATCAGGGGAGACGCTGGCATCAAGAGATTGAGCTAGATCTGGCCATGACCCTGGTCAGAGAGCGTATGGCGGTGATTGTTAATCCTTACACCGTGCGCAGACTGTATAGCAACAAGGAATTTCGCCAATATGTGCTTAAGCGTGACCGCTATACTTGTTTCTTTTGCGGAGGCTACGGTGACACGATTGATCATTTACTGCCTCGGGCAAAAGGGGGTCACACGACGCCCGTCAATTGTGTATGTGCTTGCAATGAATGCAATCAAGTTAAGGCTGCCCGCGATGTAGATGAGTTCATTGAGTCTGGTGTGCCACAGCCGTCTCCTGATGATTTCGAAGCACCTGGTATTCCTGATGTTTCTGAAGACATCCTACGTAGGTAGGGCGATTCTGCCAATGCAGCTTGTCCGCCCGCCCCACTAGTGGTGATGATCGGGCCTCCGTATGAATATATTTTGGGTTATTTTCATATTATCGAACTGAAACGTACGCTCTCTATTACCCTCCTCTAGCCTAAAACGACCCTTTTTCAAGGGAAACTTGGACAAAAATCGAGCTTATTCTAATTTTTATCTAAAATAACAATAAAAAATTTGCAGAAATTTGTGCAAATTTAAAATTTCTTCGACGATTGTGTTGTGAAAGGTGTAATATAGAGGTATAGGGTTCCGTTTCGGCCTGTTGTAGTCACGAAGGAACGCTTCGTGAGATATTCCGCAGCAGTAACAACAGAATAACGTCTGAGCAATATACAATTGGCATCTGCGATAAATCAGTCTTGCCCTTTAGGGTATAGGCCGGTTTAAGCTGTGCTTCTTGTATGTTTAAGGGCGTGAATTCAATGAACGTTTTATTGCTAGAGTTTATGGATACAGGTTACGAGAGAGGATGGACTTCTATTTTCACAGTAAAGGAGGACGTTCACGCATGTCTGAAAACCAACAAGAGGTGGCAGTAACACAAGAAGCTACCAAAGAGTCTCGGGATGTACTGGACCAATTGATGAAACCGGAGGTTCAGCAATCGCTGACCGTACTGGTAGAGAATCTGCCAAAGTTGACTGAGATGGTTACTTTGATGACCGACGCTTATGATGTAGCTCGCAGTCTGGCAACTGACCCTGTCTTTATCGGAGATATGAAAAACTCCATGGGAGAGTTTGTGAAGCCTGTAACAGAATCGGCTAAAGGATTGGCTTCTGCTGCGATTGAAGCAAATGACCGCGTACAAACTACGGACGGCAGTGTAGGTCTGTTCGGCCTGCTTAAAATGCTTAAAGATCCGAATGTACAAAAAACGCTGCGTTTCAGCCAGGCTTTCCTGGATATTCTGAATGAGCGCCAACGCGAAAGCAAATAATTACCTGATCGAGAACGGAGGATGGACATGTCGAAGCAAATTTTGATCTTGGGCGGCGGATACGGCGGATTGCTGGCCGCTCTTACAGCACGCCAGCATATGGACGCTAGTCAAGCAACCATTACAGTGGTTAACCGCTTTGCGTCGCACCAAATTATTACGGAACTGCACCGTTTAGCGGCAGGTACAATTGCCGAAAAAGCTGTGGCGCTTCCTTTGGAAAAACTGCTGCGTAACAAAGATATTATCCTAAAAGTGGATACGGTTTCGGAAATCAAACCGGACGATAAAAAAGTAACCCTGGCAAGTGGTGCTACGTTGAGCTATGACGCTCTCGTTATTTCTCTCGGCAGCGAAACGGCATACTTCGGTATTCCGGGACTGCAAGAGCATAGCTTCACGCTGAAATCCGTGGCAGAAGCCAATCGCATTCGTGCACATGTGGAAGCTCGTCTGGATGCTTACAAGCAATCCGGTAACCAAGCGGACGCTACAATCGTTATCGGTGGTGGCGGTCTGACAGGCGTTGAGCTGGTGGGCGAATATGCTGACAAATTGCCTGCAATTTGTCGCGAAAAAGGTATTAACTACGAAGATATTAACTTGTATTGTGTAGAAGCTGGACCATCTATTTTGGCAGGCTTCCCTCAACCACTGGTTGATCGTGCCGTAACAAGCCTTGAAAAACGTGGCGTTCAAATCGTAGCGGGTGTTCCGATTACAGAAATGAAAGCAGACGAAGTTCTCCTGAAAGACGGACGTTCGATCAAAACGAACACACTGATCTGGACAGGCGGCGTACAAGGTAATGCACTGGTTGGCGCATCTGGTATCGAAGTAAACCGTGGTCGTGCAACTGTGAATAGTGCACTGCAATCGACTTCTCACGAAGACATCTTCCTCGCTGGCGACAGCGCAGTGGTGTTCCCGGCTGAAGGCGAGCGTCCATACCCTCCAACGGCACAGTTGGCTTGGCAAATGGGCGAATTAGTTGGTTACAACATCTTCGCTTATTTCAACGGGGCGAAAATGGAAAGCTTTACACCAGTATTCTCCGGTACACTGGGCAGCTTGGGCAGAACAGACGCGATCGGCACTGTAGGCGCGAATGGCACCCAACTGAAAGGCGCTGTAGCCACTTTGATGAAGGAAGGCAGTAACATCCGTTACTTGTCCCACATCAAAGGACTTTTTGCATTGGCCTATTAATATTTCTTACTTTTATATGCTTTATCCAAAGAGAGTGCAATTCTGTGCTCTCTTTTTGTTTTGCAGTTTAATCCATTATAAACCAGTATATGTAAAATTCCATGTGTATTTTTGGATATATGTTGAAAATTATGGTTGATCTGATATTTCTGTGGCAGTACACTAGTAACGAACAATACGAGGAGGGCATTATGAAAATCAGGTTATTAATCAGCCTTATGATTGTATTAAGTTTTGGTGCTACAAACATGAATTTGGTATCTGCTCAAGCTCAAGGACAAACGCCCATACACCTGAAGGTCAATGATCATTACGTTTTATACACCTACCCTGCATCACCTTTTGTGGATAAGAAGGGGAGACTGCTTATACCGCTCCAAGTAGCTGAGGATATACTGGGCGGTAAAGTAACTTATAATGCAGCGAACAAGACGGCTGCTGTTGATCTGTTGGGGCGTAATGTAACGGCAACGATTGGATCACCGGAAATATCAGTTAACGGTGAGTCGGTGACAATGGACACAGTCCCCATCATGAAAAGCAACGCGATGTTTTTGCCGGTATCCATTTTGTTGAAGGATACAGATGCGAAGATGGAATGGGATTCCAAGCGTGGCTTATTGAAACTAAGACATGATAGCTTTACGGAAAGTCCAGTTCTTATGAGGTTTAAGGGACAGGACTTGGCCCAAGTCATTGACGCGAATGCGTTTGATCTTACTTCCTTTGACTTGGATCGAAAAAAAGGGGTATTAAATATTTATGCTATGTACGAGAGCGGCTTATCGCCTGCTTCCAGGCAAATCGACTTTAATCCTCTGATTGTGTATAGCAAAGGAACCTATAGTGTAAATCCTTATTCTAAACCCAGTATGTTTTACAAAGTGAAAATAACCAGTCCTGGTAATCTGGTTTATACGAGAAGTATCGATACGACCAATGCGGATAAAGATTATGTGAAATATATTACTTCCGTAGGAAGGTTGATTCAATAATTGTTCAGACTACCGAAGGTTGCAGTTATGAAAAAAGAAGACAGGGGGAAATAGCCTTCCTGTCTTCTTAAGCTGTCGAGAAAGTCTCGACAGCTTCTTTTATGTTGATTTTATTTAAGAAGACACCGCGTTAATGTTGTATAATATAGGTAACTTCGTGTAGAACGGACGGTGTTGGTCAGGCGTCCTGCCATTGATCCTACCATGTTGTTTAAAATGATTTTCCTCGGTTAATGTAAAGAAAAAGAAACCCACGTCTCAAAAAGACAGGGTTTCACAACAATTTGAGAGCGTATAAGCGCTCTCTTTTTGCTATTTAATTGAATCTTCTATACACCATTATATGTAAAAACGAACACTCTTTATTTAGGTATCAATTGTAAATTATGGTTGATAATATACATTTGTGAAGGTATGCTAGTTTTGAAAAATAACTAGGAGGTTTGTGTATGTTTAGGAAAAAAAAGTTTTTAGGCATGGGGTTAGCAACCATTCTCATGTGCTCCTCAATTTCGGGAAGTCTTGCCTATGCGGAATCGAAATCTAGTACGTACGATGCTTCATTTTTTGAAAATCTCAAACAGCGGGCCATTGTCCATGAACTTCAAGAACACCAGATTGCCGTTAATCCAAAAGCATCTATTGCTGAACTACTGAATACAGCGGATAGTACATCACTAAAGAGTAAAAGTAATAGTGATCTACAACAAAATCTGGAGAAGCTTAACAAATCGGAATACATATATCTTACGCTCGATGGAGAAGTATACAGCTCAGAAAAAGGTTATGTAGGTATGGCGGATAAAGTTGAATCAAAAGAAGATAGTGTAACGGATGCTACTTATATGAAAACAAACTCTTTGAGTGAACCAAGCAACAATCATGATGTTTCCATATCAAGTAAAAATAATCCCACTCCATCGCAAGTGAGTGGAGGAACAACAGGAGCTTTTTCAAGGGTTCAATTGAAATTTGACGGATTCGATGGTGTGACTGGGAATTTTTGGCTTCCCTATGTTCATAGATTGGGAGATGGAGAGCAGCCGTGGTTCTACTTCGGCTTTGATTCAGCAAAAGGACGGGGAGTTGAAGGAGGATTTTCTTACCAGACTGGTCGGAAAGTTTGGCAGGGATATGTTAGAAACAGTAATCGGTTTGAATATTCTTACGGAACATGGTCAGAGGGAGCAGAAATCAAACCTATGAAATTCTACATTGACTCTAATTCTGGCGATTCTTATCTAATAGTTGGCTCCGAGAAAATTGTCGCTATGATGACTTTTTTTGATGAATCTGATTTTCCTTCGTTGTCTCTTAAAAGAGTTTTTTCAATAGCGAAAAATAACTTTGATGGGAACAATATTTATGGGGCGATAAGTGGGGATTTTTATAATTTACTAGTTTCTAAGGTGAACTCAGATTACTACTATTCTTGGGGGGATTACCCTGAATATTCATTGTGGGACGGGGAAAAATGGCATGGAACTATTGCTTGGCCTACTTATTATATTAAGTACTATGATCCCGACACTAGGATGGCTAGTTGGATTCAAAACCAAAATAGATGATTATCACATTTTTATGAATGGTAACTACGTTATAAGTTTATAGGAGAACGGTATGAAAACTAATTTTTTAATATGTTTTCTAATTACTTTATTGTGTTTAAATCCAATAGTAGGGGACGCAACTGCTAAATCTCAAGAAATCCCTATTCATTTTAAAGTAAACGATTTCTACATTTTATATACTCAACCTGAACCACCATTTGTTGATCCTAAAGGAAGGTTGTTAATTCCCCTCAAAGCGGTAAAAGATTTACTGGGAGGTAAGGTGGCGTACAATGCTATGAATAAAACGGCAACGGTAAATTTATTGGGGCGTAGCGTAGTAGTCACCATTGGATCAAGAGATATTTCTATTAATGATGAGCCTGTAACAATGGATACCGTACCTGTTATAAAAGAGAATGCTATGTTTCTCCCTATTTCGGTGTTGGTCAAGGATACGGATGCCAAGATGCAATGGGACTCAGAACGGGGCTTACTGAAGTTGGAACATGATAGTTTTAATAAAAGTCAGGTGCTTCTTAGCTTTTTGGGGCAAGATCTTGCGGAGGTAACGAATAAGGAAGCCTTTGACCTACACAGTTATGAATGGAATGGTGTAGGAAAGCTAATAATTCACGCAAACTATGAAGAAAGCTTGAAATTTTCCAAGAAACAAGTGGACATCCGCCCTTTAATAATGTATGGGAAAACATTTACTATGGATCCTTACTCTAAATCTATACCAGGAAGCAAAATTCAATGTACAGGAAAAGGGAAGCTGACGTTAAAACGCGATTTCGGGATTATGGGTGAAAAGGTGCAATATATTATTGCAGCGGGACGACTTGTTGATTAGAGCGAAGAGTAAATTATACTGTATAACTTAACCTCACGGTATATAATAAAGAGAGACCGGATCCATAATGATCCGGTCTCTCTTTATATGAATATTTTGATTAGTATAATATAAACAAGTCATAATCTTAGAAGGTAATGATTTGACTGCTGTTCCCTTTATTGCGTACAGTTCCATCGACTCTATCAATGGACTCTTCGTCTTTAAGAAAATCAATAATGCCATCTGTCAGGTTGCTTCTTTGTAAATTTGACATCTTGTTCCAATCATCCGGATTTACATACACATCCACGTTAGCTTTATTGCTGTCGCCTCTTACGCTGAAATCAAAGCCGTATCCGGCGTAGCTGCTGTATCTGTTGAATAAATCACGTTGGATACTGCTTGCGTCGAAAGATGTACCTACTTTTTTAATCGTAACATCGCCTCTGCTATTGGTTGTAAAGGTTGCTAATTTATCTCTATTACTAGAGTTCTTAACCGTACCTTCAACCTCGGCATCTTTGTACTCTTTCAAAATATCTTCAACGATATCTTCCAGATAGGTTCTTTGTTTGCTGCTGGATAAACCTTCCCATCTGGATTTCGTCATTTCGATGGTCACTGTAATATCGTTTTTGTTGCCACTGAGCTCAATATCCGAATTAGTATCGTAGGCATCGCTGTGATCATCGTTCAGCTTCTTTTGAAGATCCTTCAAGGAGCTAGAGCTATTTTTGCTTGCTTCATCTTTTAACGTCTGGTTGTCTTTTTGCAATTGAGCGATGGTAGCGTCTTTCGTCGTGTTTGCTGCTTTCGCAGTGTTGAGCTCCTGAGTCAGCGTCGTAATCTGGTTGTTCAACGCAGTAACTGTAGACTGATCAATGGGAACACCGTTGTCGGCAATGACTACGCGTTTGTTTGTGCCATCCCATGTTACTTTTTTATCCAAAGCTGTACCTGCCAGCTTCAGCGGGATATACGTCACGCCATCCAGCAGAAATGGTTCTGTTTTAGCATCAGCAGGAACCTCGGTTCCGTTGTAGATAATTTTAATATTGTTATATACTGCTTGGATCGGCTTAGTTACTTGTGCAGCATATGTAGATTGGCTGAACAGAGCCCCGGAGATGGCCAAGGCCGATACGGCAGTGATGATGACAGGTTTCTTCATGGATTTCAATGATTTCATTCGTCGGTCTACCCCTTTATTTAAGAATTATAGCCTGGTTCATAGACTAGAGTAACATTAATGCCTACAAAATCCAACAGCTTGGAGAGTCATTATGGGTTGCGCTTATATTAGTTAGACGCAACAACAACCGTAAAAGTTGCCCTGTTTACGCAAAAGTTTTTCCAAAAGTATCCGAACAGCACAAAACAAGCCCGCTGCACAAGACAGCGAGACTTGTTCGTAAAACAGTGCGCCGAAGTTATCCATTCAGGATTATTTGCCGTCCTTCAGTTTGCCTGCTGTTTCCTGAAGATGGCCTTTGGCCTTATCCAGTTTACCTTCGGCTTGAAGGGATTTATTATCGGTAGCGTTGCCGATTTGGTCCTTGATTTCACCTTTGGCTTTGTTCACATTACCTTTGATTTTATCGCTAATTCCGTTATCCTTCATGTTGAAGCCCTCCTTATGTGATCGAACTTTCATTCAGCATGCTGTAGTTAGTCATTACCCGAGCAAGGGTAATACGAAACCAGAGGCTGTATATCACAGACGGGGGTATAATGTTGGATACGGGTTAAATCAGAACGTGAAGTGGGGAGTGAGCGCATGCTCAAAATTTTATTATTTATTCTCGTTATTCAAATTATTTACGTATCGGCGTATACACTGCGCATGATTCTGACGCTGAAAGGACAGAAGTACATTGCTGCGCTCATTAGCACCGTAGAAGTTACGGTCTATGTATTGGGCTTGAATGTTGTGCTTAAGTATTTGGATCAAGTGGCAAGTCTTGCGGTATACGCCATTGGCTATGCATTGGGTATTCTGATTGGAGCATGGATTGAGGAAAAAATAGCGCTTGGTTATGTCACTGTTAAGGTGATCAGCAATGAGATTAATGGAGGAATTGCCAATGCGCTGCGGGACAAAGGATACGGCGTTACAGCCTGGCTGGGTAGTGGGCGTGATGGAGAGCGCCTGGTGATGGAAATTTTGGCTAAACGGAAAAACCAGAATAAGCTGTATCAGTCCATTCTGGAGCTGGACCCTAAGGCTTTTGTCATTACGGTAGAGCCGAAGCAATTTCATGGCGGCTTCTGGACCAAGGCTATCCGTAAATAAACATTTTGGTAAATTGCGCATATTTTTTGGAGCTTGGAGCATATTAATACCCGCACAGGTGGGGATTAACAGTAAGCCGACAGGGGATATTACCCTATAAAAAACCGAGGGGGGATATAGATGTACAGACGCCAGGCCCCGGAAATCATTCCAGAGGAAAATACGGCTATTTGGTCGTGTACAAATGAGGGTTGCAACGGCTGGATGCGAACGGATTTCACCTTTTTGAACGAGCCAGCTTGTCCATTTTGCCAAGCCTCGATGGGGCAGGAAATGCGGATGTTGCCGATTCTCAATCGGGCGGGCAATTCCTTTGTCGCCCAGCGCTCCTAATCCAGGATTCTGCAAGATCCACAATGGAAAGTGAGTACGATGATCACACTGCAATACTTATGAACGTCAAAAGCCGCTCCAGCGACATGCTGAGCGGCTTTTGGTTGTGGAATATTTGATGATCATGGCCTCTCGATGGGCTGCACGGAGTCACGATATACAATATGACCCTGCACCAGGACCCGACCAAAGCGACTGCCGGGATGGCTTATTTTTTTCATCATCGAATCAATTGCGGTACGTGCCATCTGCTCGATGTCTACTCCGACTGTGGTCAGTTGCGGAACAATAAGAGTGGCGTATACATCATTGTCAAAGCCGACCACAGAGCAGTCTTCAGGTACGCGGTATCCCAGAGCAATGAGCTTGTGCACCAGATTGTGAGCGACCTGATCGCAATTACATACAAAGGCAGTCGGCAGCGGCTGAGGAAGCTCCATTTCAACATAAGAGCCTTCGTCGTCCCGGTCACTGAGCACCCACTCGTTACGGAGAGGCAACCTGTGCTCCAGCAAGGATTTATAGTAGCCGAGGAAACGATCCTGAATACTACTGGTGGAATAGAGGTTGCCCACATATGCAATATCCCGGTGTCCCTGGGCGATTAAATAGTTGGTCAGCTCGTAGGCCCCGTAAAAATTATCCGTCACCACGGAGTCGATATCGGCATGCTCATCATAAAAATCGAGAAACATTTTGGGCAGTTCCATGGTTTGTACAAGCTCAATATATGGCTTGCTCACTTGGCCCAGGAGAATGAAGCCGTCCACCTTACGGTCGTAATAGATACGTGGCAGATTAAGCTGTTCTTCGTCTTCGCGATGGAGGATGTGAAGGATGCCGTAGTAGCCGTATGGCTCCAGTGCCCGTGAAATTTGCTGGTAGATGTGCAGATAAAACGATTGGCCAGGGCCGGTAAAACGTTCGGGAATGACAACACCAATGTTATAGGTGAGGCCTTCCTTCATGGACTTGGCAACGGTATTGAAACGATAACCCATTTCGCCCGCGAGCGTCTTAATACGCTCTTTTAGCTCCTCGCTAACCCCATCCTTGTCATTGAGCGCCTTCGACACGGTCACGCTGCTTACTCCCAGCTTATCTGCAATATCCCGCATCGTTACGTTGCTCTTCATTCCTGTTCCGCCTTCCAATTTTAAAAAGATAAGCATCTTGCCTAAATCCAAAGAATGGATGCAAAATGCTGGGGGAATATACTAGTAGCTTAGCTGCCCATAGAACAACAATTAGCCTGCGGGTAACAGTTGTTCTATGGATAGTATACATGGTTCCGCAAGCAGGATAAAGCCTGCGGCTTATGTCTGCTGAGAAGGACGGGAGTGCGCTTTCAATAGCGCTTCATTGTGATGAATCAGATCACGGCGAACAGCGGCGCTGCTGAGAGAGCGCAGCGGGTCGGATGGTGTATTGAAGGTGTAGTCCTCCAGTCGAGCGATGGTGGTCGTCGCTACGTGGATACGGGTGTCACTGGAAGCGTAGTAGATAAAAACTTCATCTTGTTCGTTAACGACTGCACCGTTGCAAAAAATAACATTCGAAACGTCGCCCACGCGTTCCTCATCATAAGGAGCTAGAAAGTGCCCGCCGGGCTTAGCAATGACGCGCGTAGGGTCTTCCAGACTGGTCGCAAAGGTATACAGCACATACCGCAGCCCGGCGGCCGTATTGCGTACCCCGTGAGCGATATGAATCCAGCCGCGGCTGGTCTTAATCGGGGCAGGCCCCTGTCCGTTCTTGGCTTCGTACACCGTATGATAACGGCGCTCATCAATGACGGTTTCGTGTTCAATCACGGGCTGTGTAATATCTTTGCACAGGCCGAAGGCGATGCCACCGCCCGAGCCGGTGGAAATAAACCCGTCCTGAGGACGAGTATAGAAGGCGTATTGACCGTCCACAAATTCAGGGTGCAGAACAACGTTGCGCTGCTGTGGGGACTGGGTAGTGATGTTGGGAAGCCGGGTCCATGTACGCAGATCACGAGTGCGGACCAGTCCAGCCTGAGCGACAGCACTGGAGGTATCGTGAGGTGGCGCGTCAGGATCCTTTTTTTCCGAGCAATAAATACCGTAAATCCAGCCGTCCTCATGCTTCACCAGCCGCATATCGTACATATTTGTTTCTTCTGGGTCGATATCCTCCCATACTAGGGGGGCGTCAATGAATCGAAATTGATCAATGCCGTTATCGCTCTCTGCCAAAGCGAAAAATGACTTTCGATCCAGTCCTTCGGTACGCGAAACAAGAATGTATTTTCCTTCATGATAGATCGCCCCTGGATTCAATGCCGCATTTACACCCAGCCGCTCCATGAAAAAGGGATTAGTTTGCGCATCCAGATCGAACCGCCAGTGAAGTGGAACATGATGGCGTGTGAGCACTGGATAGAGGTAGCGTTCGTAGATACCATTGTAAAAGGTAGTTTTAACCTCATTAGGGCGTGTAATCAGTTCCTCTTGCTGCAATAGTAGCTCATCGTATTTGCTATGAATCATTGGTTTTCCATCCTTTCTAGCATTTCTATGCAAAATCGGCTGTTGTGATAAGGGCACTTCCAAGGGCCTGCAATCTCTCTCGCATCAGGCTTACCATCCGCTTGAACTGACCAGAACCATTCGCCTCCGGGGCGCGGATCTATGATATATTGCCGGGTATAGGCCCACAGATTACGCACAATTTGCAAAAATCGTTCGTCACTTGTACGTTGAAACGCATTGTAAAAACCAACCATCCCCTCGGCCTGTACCCACCAAATACGTGAGGTGTCTACCCGCTCTCCTTCTCGCTCGTTGATGAGCGATCCGTCTGGCTGAACAGCACGCTCTGCTACCGCATTGGCAATATCCATCACCATGTCCAGGTATTCTGACGGGTAATAACCCAGCACATTCATAGCGTCCTCAATCAACCAGCTGGCTTCGATGTCGTGACCATATGAGGTCAGGTCAAGCAGAGAGCGCCATTCACGATCGAAGAATACCCCCAATCGTCGGGCAGAAGCATCGTAAACACGACGATATAAAATATCCAGTACGTTCGTCAGTGCATCTCGAACCTCTTCATTTGGCCAGACGCGCAGCAATTGGGTATACGCTTCCAAAACATGAATATGCGTATTCATGGTGATATGCGCGGTAACTCCATTTTCGCTGAGCAGCTCATTAGGCTGCGTGTTCCACAAGCGGTCATACTGCTCGCCGTATGCCTGCCGAGCGGGATCATATCCTTTTTGCTCCAGCAGGTGGAACAGCTCCATAGCTAGTGGCAATGCATTCGGGTCGTCTGTGGCACGTGCATACTCTGCCAGCGCATAGATCGCGAATGCCTGCGCGTATACATGCTTGCACGTGTCCACGGGTTGCCCGGTGTAGTCCACCATCCAATACATTCCTCCATGTAATGGATCAAGCAGGTGATCTCGCAGGAATGTGAATGCATGTCGTGCGGCTTCTGCATAGGTATCTTCCCCTGTTACACGGGCAGCCGCCGAGAAGGACCAGAGTAGCCGTGCAGTGGCAATCCCGCCTTTGTCGGCTTGGTTATGAGTGTGCAGATCCACATCCACCTCGCCGTAAAACCCACCGTGTGTCTCATCCTTCAGTCCAAGCCAGAATGGGAGTATGTGTTCCTTCCATTCCTGTCTAATTTCGTCCAGTAGTGTTGCCAAGAGACAAAGCCTCCTTCGGGAAAAAATATTAGGTTATCGTTAACTTTACAGAATTATCATATCTAGCTGTTTGTAAACTGTCAACCATGCTAAATTGGTGTTTTTTCATAAGATGTGACCCATTCCACTTTACAAAAAAAATATTGCAATTGACATAGTAAGCGCTAACATAATAAAATGATTTTGTTACTTTAACGATAACCTTATTAAAAACAACAGGAGGAGTCGTCTCATGAAGTTGTCCAAGGTTTTGATGTCATTACTATCTGTGGTTTTGTTAGCGGGGCTGTTTACTGGCTGTACCTCAAAGAAGGATGAGCCAGCTGCCAGCTCTGATCCAAAGGCCGTGGAAGGTGAAATTACGGTTATCACACAGCGGACAGATATTGTGGATACGGTATTTCAGGACTACGCTAAGGAATTTAACAAGCTTTATCCGAACGTGAAGGTCAATTTCCAGGCATTGGCCGATTATGATGGTCAAATTAAAATTCGGATGGGGACCAGGGATTACGGGGATGTTTTGCTGATCCCTGGCAGTATTCCAGTTGAAGAGCTGCCCAATTTTTTCGAACCACTGGGTACTTATGAGGAGATGAAAAACAAGTATACCGGCATTGAAGAACGTACGGTGGATCATAACAGCTACGGTATTCCGATTGCGATGGTTTACTCTGGTGTGATTTATAACAAAAAGGTGTTCAAGGACGCAGGAATCACGCAGCTTCCCAAAACACCGGACCAATTCCTGACAGCGTTACAGCAGATTAAGGACAAAACCAAGGCAGTGCCGCTGTTTACGAACTATGCCTCTGGTTGGGCACTGACCCAGTGGGAGTCTAGTCTGGCAACATTGGCGGGTACAAAGGAATACGTGAATGTCACACAACCGAATACAGATGACAATTTCACAAAGGGCCAGCCTCACTATGAACTGTATAAGGTCCTATACGATGCAGCTAAAAAAGGCCTGATTGAAAAAGATCCAACGACTACGGATTGGGAGACCTCCAAGGCGGATCTTGCTCAAGGCAAAATCGGTACGATGGTGCTTGGCTCTTGGGCAATTGACCAGATCAAAAGTACAGCTCCTAACAAGGATGATATCGGTTTTATGCCTTTCCCGACGAATGCCTCCAAGGTACTTGTGCCGCTGGCTGGTGATTTTAACCTCGGTATTAACGTAAACAGTGAAAATAAAGCGGCGGCCCGTGCCTGGGTGGATTGGTTTACCGAAAAGTCCAACTATGCTGTAGAGCAGGCAGGCAGTATTAGTCCGCTGAAGGGTGCTCCAATGCCTAGCATTTTGAAGCAATACGAAGATCAGGGGGTCGTTTTTGAAACACTTACTCCATCTCCAAAAGGACAGGAAGGAATTGTTGATAAAATCGACAAAATGGGCGAAATTGGTTTGTGGCAGCCTGATTTCAAGAAACGCATTATTGAGGCAGCGGTGGGTAACCGCCCGGAATCGTATGACGCCATTATGAAAGATCTGAACGATGCATGGGTGAAGGCGCGTGCTGAAGTGGCTGCTAAGGAAGCAAAATAGCCATCTGAACTGACGAAAAGAAAGGATCGACGTAGCAGTCGATGGACGGATAGCCAGGAGGTGCAGCATGTTAAAATTTTCGAATCTCAGCTACTCCAAACAAAGATTGGCGATTATTGTTGCCTTTTCATTTATTCCGCTAGCGCTGCTGATCACTTTTGCGTACTTGCCAGTGATCAATATGTTTAAGTACAGCTTTTCGGACTGGAACGGCTATAGTAAGCGTCTGGAATATGTGGGTTTTGAAAACTATATCAAAATCTTTACCGATCCCGAGTATTTCTCGGTGTTTAAGGTCAGTCTGTATTACTTTGTAGCCACGTTTGTACAGATGGGTCTGGCCCTTTATTTTGCAAGCATTCTCAGCTTTCAGACCTGGTTTAAAAATTTCTTTAAAGGCGTTTTGTTTTTTCCTTCCCTGATGAACGGGGTGGCCATTGGTTTTATTTTTCTATTCTTTTTTAAGCCAGACGGCACGCTCGATACACTGCTTCAGGCAGTGGGGCTGGGTTCGTATGTCAAGCTGTGGCTGGGCAACCCGGAGATTATCAATATTTCGCTGGCGGGCACGTCGATCTGGAGATACATGGGCTTTAACTTTATTGTGTTTCTAGGTGCGATTTCTTCCATATCCAGTGATCTGTATGAAGCAGCCGATATCGATGGGGCCAACCGCTGGCATCAGTTCCGCTCAATTATTTTGCCGAGCATCAAGCGGATTTTGCAGTTGAACCTCATCTTGGCCATTAGCGGTGCGGTCAGTGCATTCGATATTCCGTATATTATGACCGGTGGCTCCAATGGTAGCGAAACATTCGTCATTCAAACGCTTGATGTGGCATTCAAATACAGCAAGGTCGGTTTGGCCTCGGCGATGGCGGTTATTCTGCTGCTGATCGTAATCGCTGTTACGCTGCTTCAACGGTTGCTAATTCGGGGAGAGGAGGACTAATCATGTATAAGCTGAAAAGAATACTGGCTAGCAGTATCAAGTATGCGGCGCTACTACTAGGTGCGTTCATTGCACTGCTGCCGATTGTCGTAATTTTGTTTGCATCTTTGAAGACGAAGACTGAATATGCGGCAACCAGTCCTCTGACTCCCCCCGTGAACTGGCTGAATTGGGCTAACTATACCAAAGCCTTTATTAACGGAAATATGCTGACTGGATTTGTGAACACAGCTTTTATTCTGTTGATTTCGATCATCGGAGCCACGTTAACGGGTTCCATGATCGCGTATATTTTGAACCGTTTTAAATTTAAGGGCAAAAGTCTTATGCTAGGTGCGTTCCTGCTCGCGACCCTCATTCCGGGGGTAACGACACAGGTATCGACATTTCAAATTATCAACAAGCTGGAGCTGTTTAACACGCCTTGGGCGGCGATCTTGCTGTATTTGGGAACGGATATTATTGCGGTGTATATTTTTCTGCAATTTCTGGATTCCATTGCGGTGGCGCTGGATGAATCGGCCATGCTGGATGGGGCCTCCTATCTGACGATCTATTGGCGCATTATCTTGCCCCTGCTGAAGCCTGCCATTGTGACGGTGATCATTATCAAGGGCGTTAATATTTACAACGACTTTTACACCCCGTTCCTGTATATGCCCAAAACAAGCCTTCAGGTCATATCGACGGCGCTGTTCAAGTTTAAAGGACCCTATGGATCACAATGGGAAGTCATTAGCGCGGGCATTATCATTGCCATTATTCCGACGCTGATTGCCTTTTTATCCTTACAAAAATATATCTATAACGGATTCGCTCAGGGTTCGGTGAAATAGAATAACGACGAAATAAAAAAAGATGAGATCCAGTATCTCGGTGAGAGGAGAATATACGTATGAATAAATTGAATGTGGATTTGGGAGTAAATAGCGTACGAATTTTGGGAGACAGTCTGCCGGAAATGCCGTGGCAGGATAAGCCTCAGGGCAGTGAGGCTCCGGTATGGAGACATACTGAGAATCCGGTCATTGGGCGGAATCCGGTGCCGGGCATTGCCCGTATTTTCAACAGTGCAGTAGCTCCGTATGAAGGACGGTTTGTAGGGGTATTCCGGGCTGAAACAATTAACGGACGTCCGCATTTGCATCTAGGCTGGAGTGACGACGGGTTGGCTTGGGACATTGAGACAGAACGGTTGCATTTGGTTGATGAGGAGGGGCATGATTACCAGCCTAATTATGCTTACGATCCGCGTCTGGTCCGCGTGGAGGATACGTATTATATCATCTGGTGTACAGATTTTTACGGTGCAGCGTTGGGGATAGCCCAAACAAAGGATTTTAAAAGTTTTGTACGATTGGAAAATCCATTCTTGCCGTTTAATCGTAATGGTGTGCTGTTGCCCCGTAAGCTAAACGGAAACTTTATGTTGCTATCCCGTCCGAGTGACAGTGGACATACACCGTTTGGCGACATTTTTCTGAGTGAAAGTCCTGACTTGGTCTACTGGGGCAAGCACCGTCATGTCATGAGTAAGGGCGGACAGGGCTGGTGGCAATCGGTAAAAATTGGCGGCGGACCGGCACCGATTGAGACGACCGAGGGCTGGCTGATGTTTTACCACGGGGTGACAGGCACGTGCAATGGGCTAGTATACAGCATGGGGGTTGCCGTTCTTGATCTGGATGATCCATCTAAGGTTAAATATCGTTCCTCCAACTTCGTGCTGACCCCGGAGGAATGGTATGAGGAGCGGGGCTTTGTGCCGAATGTGGTGTTCCCGTGTGCTACGCTGCATGACGCGGACACTGGAAGAATTGCAATTTATTATGGAGCCGCTGATACGTATGTAGGTATCGCATACACGACAGTATCCGACATTATGAAGTATGTCATCGCAACGGATGAAGTGGTCGGAGACGACCGTGAGTCGGGCCGGATGTAGCATGTAGGAGGGAACGTGAATGCCGGAGGATATGTCTTTACAGCAATTGCAGTCGTACATGGGGAGCAGCCCAAAGCCTCCTGATTTTGACGCATACTGGGAACGGGCGCTACTGGAGCTGGAGCAGCAGCCACTGGAATATACACTGGAGCCTGCTGATTTTGTCTCTCCGCTGGTGGAGTGTTACCATCTATATTTTACCGGAGTGGGCGGAGCAAGGGTTCATGGGAAGCTGGCTCGTCCCAAGCATCTTACGGAACAAGGTCCAGCTTTGGCCATGTTTCATGGATATTCCTGCGACAGTGGTGATTGGTTCGACAAGGTAAGCTACGCGGCACACGGATTCACCGTGCTGGCTATGGATTGCCGGGGGCAAGGAGGGCTGTCCGAGGACAATTTGCAGGTTCAGGGAACGACGGTGCGCGGCCATATCATCCGAGGGATTGACGACCCGGACCCGGATCGGTTGTATTACCGCAATGTATTTTTGGATACGGTACAGGCGGTGCGCATTCTGATGTCTATGGAGCAGGTCGACCCTGAACGGATCGGTGCATTTGGCTGTTCCCAGGGAGGGGCCTTAACGGTTGCCTGCGCTGCATTGGAGCCGCGTGTCCGTGTGGCGGTCCCGGTATATCCGTTCCTGTCGGACTATAAAAGAGCTTGGGCGCTGGATGCTACTACATCTGCATATGAAGAACTGGTTTATTATTTTCGTTGGTTTGATCCGAACCATCTGCGCGAGGAGGAACTATTTCACCGACTAGGCTACATCGATATTCAACATTTGGCAGACCGTATTCGTAGTCGTGTGTTGTTTGTGACAGGGCTGTCGGATATCATTTGTCCACCCTCCACGCAGTTTGCGGTGTACAATAAAATCGTATCAGACAAGGAAATACTTCTGTATCACGAATACGGTCATGAGTATCTACCTTATCTGTCGGATCGTGCCATGATTGAATTTTTGCGGCTGTAGGGGGTTGAACTTAGCCACAGGCTCCTTTATAGTAATAGCTATAACCTTCGTGAATGCGTAATAAATGAATGCCCCATTTGTATAACCTCAATAATATGGTTTGAGGGTCTCTACCAGGAACCGATAAATCCTGATTACAAAAAGTGTACGTCTTGTACATTTCTTGTGGTCAGGATTTTTTTGCGTAATACGAGGGAATTTACATGACAGCAAAGGAGCTAATGTAATGAACTTCAAAGTAGTTATTTTAACGATTGCGACCTTTACGGTGGGGTTGGTGGAGCTGATTATCGGTGGCGTGCTGCCCCAAATTGCACAGGATTTGAATGTCTCCGTAAGCACGGCAGGACAGCTTATCATGATCTATGCGCTCGTGTACGCTATTGCTGGGCCAACTTTGTTGGCGTTGACCGCCAAAATCGAACGAAAACGACTGTACCTGTGGTCGATGTTTATCTTTATTCTGGGAAGTCTGCTGGCCTTCTGGAGTCCGAATTATGCAGTCTTGTTTGTATCCCGTATCATTACCGCTGCAAGCGGGTCGCTGATCGTGACATTGTCACTGACCATTGCAGTCAAAGTGGTGTCCAAGGCTTATCAGGCCCGTGTCCTCGGTGTCATCTCCATGGGGGTTAGCTCCTCCATCGTGCTTGGTATTCCAGCCGGGGTGCTGATTGGAAATGCGTTTGGCTGGCGGGTGCTTTTCCTGATTATTGCCTTGTTGACGGTCGTTGCTATGATCGTTATCAACTTGTTTATGGAACGGATTCCGACGGAACATGTTGTGCCTATGCGTGATCAATTGAAATCCTTGAAAAATGTTAAAGTCATCAGTGCTCATCTGGTGACCACGCTGACACTGGCGGGCCACTACACGCTATATGCGTATTTCACTCCGTTTTTAGAAAATATGATGGGTTTAAATGCTTCGTGGGTTAGTGTGGCCTATTTTGTCTTTGGGCTGGCGGCAGTGAGCGGTGGTTTTATTGGCGGTTCTTTGGCAGATCGGTTCGGCACAGCGAAAAGTATTCTAGTCGTCGTAGGCGTGTTTATCGCCGTGATGTTCCTGCTGCCACTCTCAATCCACTCGGTTTATGTATTTGCGCCACTATTGATCATCTGGGGCATACTGAGTTGGGCCTTGTCGCCCCCGATGCAAAGCTATCTTATTGAAAATGCACCCGAATCGGGTAGTATTCAGCAAAGCTTTAATTTCTCCGCACTCCAGGTCGGGATCGCTCTGGGTTCTGCCCTGGGAGGCGTAGTAATTGAGAATAGTGAATCTGTTGCCACGAACGCTTGGGTGGGTGGGGCATTTGTGATTGTTGCTTTTGTCTGCGGCGTATTTTCGATTACCAGAGTCGGGACATCGCAGGCTGTCAGAGGGCACCACTCTGTTTCATAGTTCGCTGGACCATCGCCCTCTTTTATAATACGAGCAAACATGTTATACTACACACAATTATCAAGAAGGAGGTGAGGTAGGTGAATCACGAGATGCTGAACAACCGTATTAGCCAGCTGCCGATTGCTATGGCTGGCATTGTTCATGCTTTTCCATACAACGGGAGAAGTCTGTCCAATTTTAATCATATGGTTGTAAACATCGCGAGAAGACGCCTACCTTAACTCGAACGGATTGCTGTATCTTCCGAAGAGTCGCGGGGTTGCTCCTGCGGCTCTTTTTGTGTTACCCGGGTAAGGGTCTTCCTAAAAAAAGGAGAGCCTGAACATGTATATAGTTAACGGTCAACAATTGAAAAAATACCACGCTGCCAATCTAATTTTGGATGGTGCATCGTTTGATATCCATACGGGAGAAAAGGTGGGACTTATTGGCCGCAACGGAAGCGGGAAAACCACCCTATTACGCCTAATCGCACGCTTGTCCCGCCCGGATGAAGGGCAGCTCGTCATCGCCAAGGATACGAAGATCGGCTATTTACCGCAAATTCCGGCGGAGTTTGAGAGCTTCACCGTGTACGAAACGCTGGCTTACGCCTATCGTGAGCTGAAGGATTGTCGCAATCAGATGAGCACACTGGAACGGGAAATGTCAGAACCGATTGTGGTAGCGGATACGGGTCTTCTGGAGAAGCTGCTGCAATCGTATGCTTCCCTACAGGAACGGTTTGAGCGCAACGGCGGCTATGAAATGGATGCAAATATTGATCAGGTAGCGGATGGTCTGCGTATTCCCAAAGGAATGTATACGCGCAGCTTCGGCTCGCTGTCTGGTGGAGAGAAAACAAAAATAGCGCTGGCATCGCAGCTCATCGGACGACCGGATTTGCTGCTACTGGATGAGCCGACCAACCATCTGGATTTGAAAGGGCTGGAATGGCTGGAGCATTTTTTGCAGGGCTACACAGGCGCGTGTGTGGTTGTGTCCCATGATCGTTATTTTCTGGATCGGGTTGCCGTTAAAATGATTGAGCTCGAGGATGGCGAGGCGTTTACGTATTATACGAACTACAGCGGCTACGTTAAGGAAAAGGAAGAACGATTGCTACTGCAATTCGAAGATTATAAGGAACAGCAAAAGCGAATCAAAAAGATGAAAGAGGCCATTCGGCGTTTTGAAGAGTGGGGTCGCAACGGCGATAACGAAAAGTTTTTCAAAAAAGCAGCATCCATTCGTAAAGCACTGGAGCGTATGGAGCTGGTGAAGCGGCCAGTACTGGACCCGCAGGGGGCAGAATTTCACTTAAAGCTGGAGGATCGTTCCGGTCGCCGAGTGCTACAGTTTGAAGATATTGTTAAAGCTTATGGAGAGCGTCAGATATTAAGCGGGGCAACGGGCAGCCTGGAATTCGGTGAAAAGGTAGCCTTGTTGGGCGATAACGGCGCAGGTAAAACGACGCTGCTCAAGCTGTTGCTTGGTCAGGAAAGCGTAGATGCAGGCACGGTCCAGTGGGGCACGCGCGTAGAGTACGGATATTTGGCGCAGCAAGAGAGAGAACGGAATAGCCGGGCGACTGTGCTTGCTTACTTCAAGGAAGAAGCAGGGGTGGAAGAAGGCGAGGCACGCGGATTGCTAGCGAAGTATTTATTTTACGGTGCCGATGTGTTTAAACCCGTGAGCATGCTGTCCGGTGGCGAATGGTCCCGCTTGCGGCTGGCGTTGCTGGTCATGAAAAAGCCAAATTTGTTGGTGCTGGATGAGCCGACGAACCACCTGGACATTGACTCACGCGAGGCGCTGGAGGAAGCGCTGGACACCTACACGGGAACGGTGCTGGCGATTTCACATGACCGCTACTTTGTGAATAAGCTGGCAGGGCGCGTGTGGGAGCTGGAGGCTGGAAAACTGACCTTTTATCTAGGCAGCTTTGATGAGTACCGAGCGAAGAAGCGTGAGCTGGAGAACGCTCGTTTACAGAGCGACGGAGATGCCGGGGTACGCTCGGCATCTGCAGATAGAGCCGCATCGGGTGGCGGCTCAGGCTCGGGCACAGCTGCGCATTCTAGCGCAGCGAGCAATGGCGCGGGGACGGCTGCGCGGGCAGGTGCGACCAGCGGAGCCGATGCGAGCCGTGCTCGCTCCGGGTCGGCTGGTCGCTTGGGGGCACCCGATGCCCGGGGTGGGGCACGCGGAGCGAAGGCCGCGAAGCCATCACGCCCACCCGCTGCGTCCCGCGAGCGGTTGGAGCGGGCGATTGCCGCCAAAGAAGCAAAATTGGCGGTAGCGGATGCCGAGCTGGAGCTGCTCGGCACAAGCGGCGATACGATGCACATGGCGGAGCTGTGGGACGCGCGTGAGCGACTGCAAGCTGAGCTGGACACGTTGCTCGGCGAGTGGGTTGAGCTGGAGTAGGTGACGGGCTAGTAGCTACTGAATACAACGGTTTATTTACTATAGAGGGTAGTCTTGAGGTGGAACGTTTACTGAAGGGCTACCTTTTTTTACAGTGTAAAGAAAGACAAAGATATCATGCAAAAATTAATGACCATTAATTAAGATAAATGGTATTGATATATTATTGTTATTATATTTTACATATAAAGAGAGTTGTTTGCATTTCGCAACATGTGATACTTTTTAAATGAATAAATAATATGAGTCATTGTTAAAAGAAGTTTATGTTATCCATCATGATCTTACATATCAAATGCACGCGTTGGGACTATGTTGTGATTTGTTATGGATGGAGGGAATTGTATGTCGGACTTCTTACTGGAGGTCAGTCAGGTAACGAAAAAAATGGGGAAAAGGCATTTGTTAGACCGTGTTTCCTTTAAGCTTCAGAAAGGGAAGATATATGGATTCATCGGACCTAATGGAGCTGGCAAAACCACAATGATGCGAATCATGACCGGATTAATGCAGCCAACCAGCGGCTCTGTAAAGATAGCTTCATATGATGTACAGACGGATCGGGAAAAGGCGTTGTCCAAGGTGGGGGCTATTATTGAATCTCCAGTCTTTTTTGATTATATGACAGGCAGACAGGTTTTGCGCAATTTGTCGCGGTTACACTCTGAGATTGCGCCCTCAGATCGGGAGATACATATTGAAGAGTTGCTTACAAAGGTGAGGCTGGAAACACGGGGAGATGACAAGGTGAAAACCTACTCGCTGGGAATGAAGCAAAGGCTAGGTATTGCGCAGTCCATGCTGGGTGCTCCAGAACTTTTGTTGCTGGATGAACCGTCCAATGGACTTGATCCTATGGGAATGCGGGAGCTGAGAGATATTGTGCTTCAACTACGTGATTCAGCGAATTATGCCTTTTTTATCTCCAGTCATCTGTTGGATGAACTGCAACAGATGTGTGACGAACTCATTGTTATCAAAGAGGGCAGGCTAGTTTGGCAGGGGCCTGCTGATCAACTCGTGGAGGACGGTCAACGGCTAGAGGATGCTTTTATGGGATTGATGGGACTATGAAATCATTAATATACAGTGAGTTCGAGCGATTATGGAGACGAAAGTGGTTCTGGCTCATGGCGTTATGTACGCCGATCCTAGCCTGTTCAACAGGAGTATATTTCTTGCGCACGAGGAAGATTCCTGTAGAGGTATTATCTTTAAACTTTGTCGTTACTGGTCTGCGTGAGAATTTGTTTTTAGTATGCAACATAGCTGTAGCTGCTTTAGCTGCTGCTGTATACACAGAGGAATTTCGAAGCGGGCAACTGCGTTTGTTATTTGTGCGCCGATTTACCCGCGGGCAGATTTTCTGGAGTAAGTTACTGGTTTTGAATGCGTCTATCTTGTTTCTTCTCATTGCATTTGCAGTATCCTCGCAGGTGATCGTCGAAGTATGGACTCTGTCATATGATATAAGTGATGCGGGGCTGTCTGGATCTCAAGGACTGCAGATGCTTGAATACTATGGTTGGGCACTTGCCTCATTATTAGCAATAAGCTCCTTCTATTGTTTTATCGCGATGTACAGCAAAAGTGTAACGTATGCCATCGGTGTTTGTATGGTATACAATCTGGGCTCTCTGTTGTTTGATTCATTGTATTTAAAACTGGCCTCTTTTGTTTCTCATATCCCATACCTGCACAATGTGATCGCATTTATGATTGTTCCGTATATGCAGCATACAGGATTAGATAGGTCCTTAATGGGGAATTTGTCTGTGAATGGGGCGATTATTACCGTTGTTAGTCTATATCTTATCTTGTTTACTTGGGGCGCATACCGCCGTTTTGTGACCGATGATTATCTGTATTAGGGGGATTTCCTCATGCTAGCAATCTGGCAAAGTGAAATGGAACGGATTTGGAATCGCAAATCCACTCTTTTATTATATATAGCCTATATATTCCTCGTGGTTGCAATTATATGGAGCCATAAAGTAACGGGTACGAAGGTCTTACGTTTTGGTGAAGGAACTGTGGTCGTAAATAATCTGAACCTGCCGTGGCTGATGATGAGTGAGGTTGCTTTATTTCTAATTACAGCAATCCTGCCCATTCTGTACGTGGATCAGTTAAGCGGCGATCTCTATTCTGGAGCGTATAGGCTATATATGCTACGACCGTATCGACGTTTTCAGTTTTGGCTTGCCAAGTTGCTCGCACTATCGGCCTCAACGGTCATTTTTATGGGAACAAGTTTGCTTATAGGTGTTTTCGCTGGATGGCTGTTTTTCCCGCACAGCTCTACTTTTTTTAAATATGGTTCATCTATTGCCTCTTCCCCCTCAGACGCCGTAATCTACATACTTTCGTTTTATTTGGTATTAATGCTGGTTTGCTTGGTAAAGCTCATGTTGAGTAGCGCTGTATGTTTATTTATGTCACGGCCGCTATTTGCTTATATAGTGATTCTTATCCTATCTGTATTTCTCTTCGACTTGTTTAGGCCACTCATTATGTTAATGGACCCATTTCAGCAAATAATGCTTGCTTTAAGAGTAGAGGGTTCCTTTAATTTTTGGATGTGTGCAGGAGGGTTGATTCTGATAAGTATCATGATTAGTTTTACACGATGGCAAAAAAAGATTATTTAGAAATAAGACTATGTAACCTGAACATCATAAAAGTAAAAGAAAGATCCAATCGACCGCTTGAGGTCGATTGGATCTTTTTTTAACATTCAGTCCCCCAGAGCCGATTTTATTGTTGTAATGCTTGAAATCCGTTGTATCGTTTCTTTTCCATAAGGGACGGGTATTAATTGTTTAGTCCTGCATAGATTGACATAGGGGAAAAGGAGGTATGAGCATGTGGTGTTGGGTCAAAAAGCTGTCTACACTGGCGGCGATCCTTTTGTTGGCTGTTTTTGTGAGCGCATGCAACAAGGGCGATGATTCAGGTAAGGTGAAAATTGAATTCTTTCAAAACAAGCCGGAGGCCAAGGGTTCGTTCGATAAGCTAATCTCTCAATTCAATCAGGAATATCCCGGTATTGAAGTGACACAGGTCAATCCGCCAGAGGCAGAGACCGTGTTATTGACACGGGTTGTCAAAAACGATGTACCTGACATTGTGGGGCTTGGGGCCACCGATACCTACTCCATTTTGGCACAAAGCGGTATTTTTACGGATCTGGCGAATACAGAATTGCCACGTACGATTGATCCGATTTACCTCAAGATGCTTAAGGATGTGACCGGGGTCGATCCCGTGTATGGAATTCCTTATGCTGCGAATGCGAATGGTGTGATGTATAACAAAACGCTTTTTAAAGAAATGGGATTACAGGTGCCCAAAACATGGGATGAGCTGATTGCAACAGCGCAAAAGATCAAGGCTGCTGGCAAAATTCCTTTCTATTTTACATATAAAGATGATTGGCAAACGAACCTCCCCTTTAATGCGCTGGGCCCGAATCTGGTGGGCATTGATTTTTTTCTGCAACGGCGTGAAAATCAGGTCACCTTTCAGGACAAGTATCGCGAGGTTGCTGAAAAGCAGCTGGAGCTATTGAAATACGGGCATAATGATAATTTTGGCAAAAACTATGCCGACGGCAATCGTGCCTTCGCTAACGGGCAGGGATTGATGTACATTCAGGGCTCGTGGGCCATTTCTGAGATTCGCAAAGCCAACCCGAAAGTGGAGCTTGGTTTTTTCCCGTTACCCACAGGAAATGACGCAAAGGCGGTCAAGCTGGTGTCTGGTATAGATACGCTATTAGCCGTATCGGAGAGCACTCCGCATAAAAAGGAGGCCGAGGAGTTCATTGCCTTTTTGTTGAAGCCAGAGAATAGCAAGCAATACATTACAGAGCAAACGCTGTTTTCGGCGGTGAAGGGAGTCACGCAGGATGATCCAAGTGTGGCGGAGCTATTGCCGTATTTTAAATCGGGTCGCGTCATTGATTTTGCCGATCACTATATTCCCAAAGCGGTCCAATTGAATTCGATTGTCCAGGCCTTCCTGCAAAACAGAGATATCGACGCTTATCTAGCCAAGCTGGACCGAGAATGGGATAAGGTAGCTAACCGCCGATAAGAGAGGAGGAGGAGACATGAATAAGCGACTAACGACTTTTTACTGGATGACGGTGCCGGCGGTGCTTTTGTTTTTTGTATTTTTGACCTTGCCTGCCTTGCAGGGATTTTATTATTCACTCACGAACTGGAACGGCTTTGGTCATCAGTATCACTTTGTCGGGTTTAAGAACTATATTAATTTGTTTCAGGACGACAATGTGGGAAACGCTTACTGGTTTACTTTCAAGTTTGCGATTGTGGTTACCATTGCGACTAATATCCTTAGTTTGCTGATTGCAATGGGGCTAAACGCTAAAATACGGTTTCGTAACTTTTTCCGGGGGATTTATTTTCTGCCTAATATTTTGAGCGTGCTGATCGTGGGTTACATATTCAATTACTTATTCTCAAACGTGTTTACGATTTGGGGGCAAAATTTAGGTATTACCTCATTGTCGACGAACATTTTGGGCAGCGAACAACTGGCTTGGGTGGGGGTTGTCATCGTAGCTGTATGGCAGGGGATTGCCTTTAATACGATTCTCTATCTGGCGGGGCTGCAAACCATTCCGACAAGTCTGTATGAGGCGTCCAATTTGGACGGTGCGGGTAAATGGCGCGAATTCTGGAGTATTACCTTTCCATTAATTGCCCCGTTTTTTACGATCAATATGGTATTGGCGATGAAAAATTCCCTGATGGTGTTCGATCAGATCGTGGCTTTGACGAATGGCGGGCCGGGACGGGCCACTCAGTCGATATCCCACCTGATATACACCGGGGGCTTCAGAGGCGGAGAATTTGCTTATCAGTCGGCTAACTCTGTTATTTACTTTATTGTGATCGCGATCATTTCCATCTTACAGCTGCGATTCCTCCAGAGAAGGGAGATGGATAACTGATGAAAACAAGCAGACGTACGAACTGGCCTGTACTGCTTCTGGTAGCGTTGGGGACAATATTTATTCTGTTTCCCCTCTATATGACGGTGACGATAGCACTTAAAAATCCCGAGCAGATGGCGCATTCTGCCTTTGCCTTTCCGACCGAGCTGCATTGGGAAAACTTTAGTCGTGCAGTGGAAATGACCAATTTCTTCAGCGCTTTACAGAACAGTGTGATGGTCACGACATCGACGGTCATACTCACTTTGCTAACCAATTCGATGGTCGCTTATGCGATTGCCCGTAATATGCAGCGACGCTTTTTTAAGGGATTATATTTTTACTTTGTGAGCGCTATGTTTATACCGTTCCCCATCATCATGTTGCCGATTGTAAAACTGGCCTCGGGCCTTCATATGACTAATCTGTTGGGTCTCATTGTGCTGCATACGGTGTATGGTTTGGCGTTTAATGTCTTCGTGTATGTCGGTTATATTCGCTCCATTCCGGTGGCGTTGGAAGAGGCAGCCACGGTAGATGGTGCGACGACATGGGGGACATTTTGGCGCATTATATTCCCGCTGATGGCGCCGATTAGTGCTACGGTGGGGATTCTCACTTGTCTGTCCACCTATAACGACTTCCTGCTGCCGCTCATTATTATTAGCGATGCGGAGCAGTATACGCTACCGCTCGTCCAGTATGTATTTCAAGGGCAGTTCAATACCGACTTTAATTTGGCCTTTGCCTCGTATCTGATGGCTTTGCTGCCGATGATTATCGTCTATCTGATTGCACAAAAATGGATTATCAATGGCGTTACGCAAGGTTCTGTGAAGTAGGGTAGGAGTCAATCGTTTCAGGCAGACTGTGCCTTACTGGGAACATAAAAAGGGGCTCCCTATACCACGGTTCACACAGGTATAGAGGGCCCTCTTTTTATAGCATTACTATTTAGATGCTTCACTGTTGCTTGTCATGGGCTGCAAGGGTACGGTTGTCTCTGCTTCCGGGTCGTCCGTTGTATAGTAGAACATATAGATAGAAGCTTCCTTACCTTTGAAGTTCTTGTAGACATCCACTGCCTTGTTATTGCCGTCTCCGTCAAAGTTGGACGTGATCGGCTTGCCAATGATCCGCTCTTTACCCAGGCCAATATGCGTCTGGTTAATCCCTCCAAACCGAGCATCTTCGCTTTCTGTTTCCACGAATAAATCTGCCCCTTGTTTGTAATAGGTCCATTTCACAGGATAGCCACCGATTTGCGTGGTTAGCGTCTGCTTCTGGTCCGAAATATCAGTTAAACGCTGGGGCGTTTTGTCATCCGAATGGGTCGTAACCTTGTATTTGCCTGTAAATGTAATAGGAGTGTCCTTGGTAATCACAAGATGGGACGGTCGTTCAAAACGGATCGTATTCAGGTCGTGTTCCTGATCAGGTGAAGACCAACGGCTACCCTCTAACGTTGTGCCGTTCACAGAAAGAAAGTACTTTTGATAAGGTATCATGGCGAATTTCTCCTTGCTTCTGATCGTGACACGGATTTGTGTAGGTGTGACAATCATTTGTTCTAGCAAAACATTCCGATTGTCTTTTTCCAATGGGGTATTCAGCACGCTTTTAATCGTCCCGCTTTCCATCTTCTTCTTGCTTAGCTGCAGGTCGAATTTTATGGGTTCATGTATACTTTTCTCAGTTTGTGCATATTGCAGTTTGAAAGCAGTCTGTCCTTCCGGTATATCTGCTTTAGTAAAATACTGCTGGGCTGTATACTCCCCGTTATCTCCGGGTTTGCCAAAAGTCCCCCCAGGCTGCGACATCACAGGCTTGCCGCCTTGGTAAGCAACGATTTGCGGATTATCCCATCTCTTGGGTATCGACGTATCGAAAGTGATTGCCGAGGACAGCATCAGCTTATCCTTCCCTTGTTGAAATACCTGTACCTTCATATCTTGTAAGCCGTTACGATCCAGCTTGAATGTCTGCATCTGAGGCGATGTGACATCAAGCGGCAATTCCAGTTCCTGAACGCTGGTGAGCTCTATATGATCTACGTTCAGCCGCACGTTCTCTGTTTCTTGCTGCGGTGTCCAGTCACTTTCAAAGTATCCGTTGTACCGTTGATTTTTCGGGTCCCATTGCTGAAAGTTATATTCCCCTGCACTGCTTTCTCCCGCAGCGCTTTTTAGCGATACGCCTTTGACATTCCAAAACTCGTTCTCTGCTCGTTTTCCGACCTCCAAGCTGTACAGAATCACGGTCCGGTTCTCATCGACAATAGCGGTATGCAGCGTCAGCTTCACTCCGTCTTTGGTTACGGATTGCTCCAGTGGCTGTCCAAGGTCTTGATTTAGTGCCGTCTGAATGCCGCTTCTTCCGTGCAGCAGATTGTCCCAATTATAATGGATTGCGGCATAGACGGGAACGGCAACGAGAAGTGCACTCAGAGAGGCGGCGATAGCTATTTTGCGCCAATTTCTATGTCGGTGCGGAGTGAATGAATCGAAAGTGTCGGTTAGCGTAGGGGCAGTATGCCCTGTCTGTTCCATCCGGTTCCACATCTCATTGAAGTCGGGATAGGCCATTTCCGAATCATTATTTAACTTGCGCTTCAATGCCTTTTCTACGTTGTTCATAGTTCTCTCCTTCCATCTCGGGAATTTGTACACCTGCATCCCGCAGTATTTGCTCCAATAACTTTAGCCCTTTATGAGTCCTCGATTTGACAGTTCCCAGCGGAACTTCCAGCAGTTTTGATATTTCTGCCAGTGTGAAATCATGCATATAGCGGAGGGTCAGCACAGCGCGGATTTTGGCTGGAAGGCGATTCATATAAACGATCCATTCTTCTGCCGATTCGCGTTCTTCCACCAGCTTGTCTACAGGCTTACCTTCCGCCCCGCTAAATAAATAGGGATTAGCCGATACTTTCAAATGCAGGCTTTTCCGGCGTTTAAGGTAATTCAGACAATGATTGACCGTAATTTTCATAATCCAGGCTCTTAGTTGTTCGATCTGTTCACGATTGCTGCGAAACAGGGTGATAAACACTTCCTGCGTTAAATCCTCTGCATCCGATGCGTTATGTACCATGTAGTAGCAGGTTCGGTATACATCTCGTTGATACAAATCAAACAACTCTCGATTACTCTCCAATGATGTGCTCTCCTTTCTTGTGCGGTTTATCTATATAACAACTGAGGTCCTCATAAGGTTCATTTGGTTGCGAAAAGTAAACCGTCTGATTCGATATATTTTGTTTTTCTTCAAATGTATCACACGAAAAAAGAAGCCTGTAAATCTCAAAAGTTCAGATTTACAAGCTTCTTATGTTTTGCAAAGCTAGACCCTACGGAATGAATATTTTCTCACGCAAAACCAGGTTAACAGATAGATTGCCGATATCTTTCTGCTTAGTCAGCCAGTCGTACAAGCGTTCTTCCTTGCGAGCGGGCTGCAAGGATGTCTTCGAGCGCGCTGGGCAGGTCGGCCAATCCGACTTCGCGCTCAACGAGCTGCTCCAGCTGTTCCGGCTTCCATTCGCTGCCAAGCCGCTTCCAGATTGCTACGCGAGTGTCGTACGGGCAGAAGACAGAGTCTATGCCCAGCAGACTTACGCCGCGCAAAATAAATGGCAGCACCGTCGTAGGCAGCTTGGTTCCTGCCGTCAGGCCGCTCACGGCAACGGAGCCGTTGTAGGCGATCTGGCTGAGCAGCGAAGCGAGCGGCTTTCCGCCTACAGGATCAACAGCCGCTTGCCAAAGCTGCTTGCTCAGCGGGCGGATGCTCTCCGCGCCGTCGTAGACCTCCTCGCGAGAAATAACCTCGGCTGCTCCGAGCGCCTTGAGGTAATCATGCGCATCGGCCTTGCCACTGCTGGCTACGACATGATAGCCTCTCTTGTTCAGCAAGGCAATAGCTGCCCCGCCTACGCCGCCCGTCGCTCCGGTGACAAGTACCTTCCCCTGCTCCGGAGTAACGCCGTTTTGCTCCAGCCGATATAACGACAGGGCCGCGGTGAATCCGGCTGTCCCGAAAATCATCGCCTCTCTCGGCGTGAGTCCGTCTGGAAGTGGTACCACCCAGTCCGCAGGCACGCGTGCATATTGGCTGAATCCTCCGAATTGAGACACACCCAGCCCGTATCCGGTCACGAGCACCGCTTGTCCTTCGCTAAAGCGGCTATCCTCCGAAGAGACGACGGTTCCCGAGCAATCTATGCCTGGTACGAACGGATAGGATTTGACAATATTGCCATCCTTGCGGGCAGCAAGCCCATCTTTATAATTGATGCTGGAATAAGCGACACGAATCAATACTTCTCCAGCAGGTAAACTACTAGCTTCCAGAGAACGCACCTCTGCTTGAACTTCACCGTCCTGCGTCTGATCGACGACAAGGGCTTGAAATGATTGAGTCATCTGTAAAAGCCTCCTTTATTACCTTTTAACCCTATGAATGTCCTATATATTCCATCTTTAATTCGCGAATTATGCTTAGGAAGCGTACAACAATTTTTACAACTTGTCAGCGGCAATGCTCACAGGCTCGTATTCTATTATACTCTTTAGCTCATAATTGCGTCGAAAAGCCCAGATTTGCCGGTATATTCTTGTAATATCCTGTTTCAATAAAGTTCGATAATCAATTATAAAGAAGGTGATAAATGAATTCTTACGCATTTTGCAAACCATTTTACGTAAACGGGATGTATTTTCAGAATGACTATGCTAACATACCTTTTGATCGTTAAATAAATCTATGAAGAAAGGTGAATGAATGACAACCAGAGCACTAAAAAATGGTTCGGTATTGTCCGAAGCCAAGGAACTGAATTTGTTCCGTTTGACATGGCCTATTTTCCTTGAATTATTCCTGTTTATGTTAATGGGAAGCGTCGATACATTCATGCTCAGCTCTGTATCTGATAATGCAGTGTCGGGTGTGGGCGCGTCCAATCAAATTATTTCAATCGCTATCCTTGTACTGGAGGTTATCGGCAACGGCGCTGCTATCGTCGTAGCTCAATATATCGGTTCTAAGAAACTAGTCGAAGCGGCCCAGGTTACAGGTACGGCCATTACGTTGAATTTGATGGTAGGTCTTTTGCTAAGCGTAATTTTTCTTGTGTTTGGTACGCATATGTTGCAATGGCTGAATGTCCAGGGGGACATTCTTACGTATGCGGAATCCTATATGAGCATCGTCGGGGGGGCTATTTTCCTTCAGGCATTGATTAACGCGCTGGCGGCGACCATTCGTACGCACGGTTTTACCAAAGAAACGATGTATGTATCGGTTTTTATGAATGTGATCCACGTGGTCGGCAACTATGTTTTGATTTTGGGGCATTGGGGAATGCCAGCACTCGGTGTAGAAGGTGCTGCTATTTCTACAGTAGGTAGCCGCTTTATTTGTCTCTTGATCTTCTTCTGGCTGATGTACCGGGTCACTGAGGTTCGTGTCGAGTGGAAATATTACGTCCAATTGTCCAAAAAGTTTATCTCTAAAATATTGCGTATTGGTGTACCATCCGCGCTGGAGTCTATCATGTATCAGTCGTGTCAGCTCATATTCACACTGTATGTGACCTATCTGGGCGCAGAAGCGATGGCGACACGTCAATATGCCAATAATATTTCGAGCTATATTTATTTGTTCAGTATGGCCGTCGGTATGGGAACGGCTATCGTAGTGGGAAGGCTCGTGGGAGCCAGAGAGAAGGATACGGCTTATAAACGTGTATTGAACAGTGTGAAATGGGCGCTACTCGTGACTGTGATTATTGATGCGGTGGTTATCTTTTTCCGTGTACCTTTGCTCGGTTTATTTACAGAGAACCCTGAAATTATCCGCTTGGGAGCGCAAGTCATTTTACTTAGCATTCTGCTAGAAACTGGCCGGACGACGAATATCGTCATTATTAACTCGTTGCGTGCTGCTGGAGATGCCAAGTTCCCGGTTTTTATGGGACTAATCTCTATGGTCTGCATGAGCTTGCCGCTGGGTTATCTGCTGGTGTTCAAGCTGGATATGGGGCTCGCCGGTGTGTGGCTGGCGATTGCTGCTGATGAATGGACTCGTGCTGTCATCATGTATGCCCGCTGGAAAAGCCGGTTATGGGAAAAGCATGCGCTGATCGAGCACGATACACCAGATCAGTCTGCAACGCCTGTTCCAGCACACTGATCCGAGTAGTATTTAGGGCCAACTGGAACCTAGCTTTTCGATAGAGTTGTATACGTGGAGGCAGTTCAAGAGAACATCTTGAACTGCCTCTTTTTGCTGCCGGGAGAACCATCCTTTTATACAGTGGAACGATAGGCAATTTTGAAGTTCAACTTATATCATAATGGCTTTCATAAATAGAAGTCTGGTAAATTTACTAAAAAAAAGATATACTTTTGTTGCACTAACGCAGTACATGAAAGACAAGGAGTGTACCGATGAAGAAGCCGACGATTGAAGATGTTGCCCAGAAGGCAGGAGTGTCTAAAAGCACTGTCTCGCAATTTCTGAACAAACGATATAAATATATGAGCGACCAGACAAGGGACCGGATTGCCGAGGTTATTCAAGAGCTAAATTATCAGCCTAACGGGCTGGCCCGCAGCTTGAAGCAGAACCGGACGTTTATGGTGGGAGTCATTGTAGCCAACATTGATTATACGCTGTCGATCCAGTCTATCCGTGCGATTGAGGAGGAATTGCAGCTTTTTGGCATTCAGGTGATCATTTGCAACGCCGATGAAAACCCCGACAAGGAAGGCCAGTATATTGAGATGCTCAAGGCCCGTCAAGTGGACGGCTTAATTATCTTCCCGACAGGAAAGCATGCAGACATTTACAACCAGCTCATTCGTGAAAAGTATCCATTGGTGTTTTTGGACCGCTTGGTGGACGGTGTCAATACACGTAGCCTGCTGTTGGATAACGAAATGGCGATTAAGCTGGCGATTCAGGAACTTGTGGCTCACAAGCATGAGCGAATTGCGCTGATTACCTTGCCCCTTGGCTTGAATCGGATTACTCCACGAGTGGAGCGGCTCAGCGGATACAAGAAGGCGTTGGAAGAGCATGGCATGCCATTTCGAGAAGAATATATGCACAGCGTGCCGAGAGAAGAAATCCAGCAGACGCTGAAGGAGCTGTTCCAACTGCCTGAGCCGCCGACTGCGCTGTTGGCCGGGAATGATATCGTGTTGGCTGAGGTGTTGAAGTATGTGAATGCCCGCCGTATACGCATTCCGGCAGAGCTGTCCATTATCGGAATTGACGATGCGGAGTTTGCCCATATTTACAATCCGCCGATTACGACCATTACGCAACCGATTGCGGATATGGGGAAGCAGGCGGCAAAAACGCTGCTGTCCAGTATTGAGGAAGGCGGCGAATCGGTTCCGATTATTTACCGATTTGTGCCAGATATCAATCGGGGAGAATCCGTCAAAACGCTGTAGACGAGCATCATGTCTTATATTATAAAATAGCCCGTATTCCTTTGTACGACCTGAGTATGCGTATGCTGCTCAGGTCACACAAATGCGAATACGGGCTATTGGAAGTTAAGGCCGACTTTGGATGCGGCCTTGTTGAGCTTGCGCTCATAGCAGTGAAGGTTATGCGGGGGATGATCCGGGACTAATTTGTGCTGGCGCTGAGCAAAAAAGATTCCAGTTCGGCTCGCGTCGGATAGCCATCCATGTCTCCGGCTGACATGACAGCCAGCGCACCAAGTGCATTACCGCGTTTGACTGCCTCTGCCAGGGGCAAGCCTTCCAGTAGCGCGCTGATAACACCTGCGGCAAATCCGTCACCCGCACCGACGGTATCCACGACATGATCTACGCGGAAGCGTTTGACATATCCCTCAGCATCTGCGGATTTGTAATATGCGCCTTCGGTTCCCAGCTTGATGATGACCAGTGAGGTACCACGGTCAAGGTAGAACGAAGCAATATCCTCGGGCGAAGTATAGCCCGTCAATATTTTACCTTCATGAATCCCCGGTAGAAGCCAGTCGCACCCCTCAGATGCTTCGTTAATCGCCTCCACCATCGTTTGTGTGTCAGACCATAATTTGGGTCTGAGGTTAGGGTCGAAGGATACTGTTTTGCCTGCCTTCTTCATGAATTGCCGCGCATGTCGTGCGAATTCGCGGCATTCAGGGGAGAGGGCGACGGAAATACCTGTAAAATGCAGATGGCGAGCCCCGGCAAAGTAAGCTTCGTTAAAATCAGCGATGCTCAGTGTGGAAGCGGCGGAATGCTTGCGGAAGTATTCCACCTCGGGGTCCCCACTTATAACTTTGGATTTAATCAGCATCCCGGTAGAGTGGTCTTTGGTAAACATGACATTCTGGGTGTCGATTCCTTCCTGACGTAGCGCATCGGCAATAAACTTGCCGAACGTATCCTCGCCGAGTTTGGTCACGAGTCCGGCTCGTAGCCCCAAACGCGACAAACCGGCCGAAACATTCGTCTCTGCCCCGGCCAATGCTTTGGTGAATGAACGCACCTCATCCAGAGAGCCTGCTTCATTGGCGTAAAACATGGCCATCGGTTCTCCGAAGGTAACAGCATCCAATGTTGCGGTCATTTGAATTCCTCCTTATGTTTAGTAAACTTAATCTGTAAGCGCATGCACCAACTGAATAAATTGAAATTATCACATAAATCGGTTTTTCACAATGATGAAGTTGATATATTTGCTAAAAACTTTTTGGGTAATATAGATAAAAAAATGTGGTTTTGTTTATCAAAAGGTAAAAAGCGTGTAAAACTTCGTATGTATTAAGGGTTTTTCTAGGAATGGTGAAGTTTTGGGTTGACACCCTCTTAGATAATTATTACAATTCTAGCTAAGAAGTAGAGTTAGAAACCGCTTTTATAACAATTCCGTTGATAAAAAAGTTTATCTAAACAGGAGGAATGTTTTTATGGAAATGCGTTATTCAACTCATCCCGAACATGCCAAGCATTTTACGACTGAAGAGTTGCGTCAGCACTATCTGATCCAGGAACTGTTTGTACCTGAGGAGGTAAAGCTGGTCTATACGCATGAAGATCGTGTCATTATCGGGGGCATTTATCCCGTGAATAAATCTGTTGCACTGGAAGGTAACGATCAAATCAAAGCGGAAACTTTCCTGGAGCGCCGCGAACTGGGCATTTTTAATGTTGGGGGTAGCGGTACGGTCAAGGTGGACGGTGAAACTTACGAGCTGGCCACAAAAGACTGTCTCTACGTAGGTAAAGGTGGCAAGGAGTTGATCTTTGAAAGCGATTCCAGTGAAAAGCCTGCGAAATTTTATATTGTTTCAGCTTTGGCTCATACCACGTATCCGACGACGAAGCAGTCTTTTGCCGATGTACCTTCTGAAAGTCTGGGTTCGCAGGAATCAGCCAACAACCGTACGTTGCGTCGCTTTATCCATGATGAAGGCATTCAAAGTTGCCAATTGGTTATGGGGATGACGACGTTGGAAAACGGCAGTGTATGGAACTCTATGCCGACACATGTTCATGACCGTCGTATGGAAGTATATTTCTACTTTGAACTGGATGAGAACGCGAGAATGTTCCACCTAATGGGTGAACCAAATGAAACGCGCCATCTGGTGATGAAGAATGATGAAGCCGTTATTTCTCCACCTTGGTCTATTCACTGCGGTGCGGCTACGGGTAGCTATACCTTCATTTGGGGCATGGCCGGTGAAAATAAAACATACAAAGACATGGATCAGGTTGCCATGAGCGAGTTGCGTTAATCCGATCAGTGTATTGGAGCGTAAACCTGCAAGCGGCTGAGGTACATGGTCATCCCATTCGTGGAAAGGATCAGGAACATGACGAAAAAGAAAGTTTTGGAACATATCACTTCGGTAGGTGTCGTCGCAGTCATTCGAGGAAACACGGCGGAGGAAGCGTATCTCATGTCTAAAGCCTGCATTGAAGGCGGCTTGGATAATATTGAGCTTACATTTACGACGCCAGATGCGGATCAGGTCATTCGAAGATTGAAAGATGAATTTAAAGATCGGGCAGTGATTGGTGCAGGAACGGTATTGGAGTCACTGACGGCGAGGATTGCTATTCTGGCTGGAGCAGAGTTTGTTGTGAGTCCTTCTTTTGAAGAAGAAACAGCGAAGCTGTGCAATTTGTATGCGATTCCTTATATGCCTGGCTGTATGACACTGAATGAGATCAAGGAAGCCATGAAATTGGGCAGCGATGTCGTGAAGTTGTTCCCAGGCAGTGCAATGGGGGCGGACTTTGTGAAGGCCGTCAGAGGTCCAATGCCTCATGTGCAGATTATGCCAACGGGTGGCGTTGATCTGGACAATATGGAAACCTGGCTGCGTAACGGATGTGTAGCCGTGGGAATTGGGGGTAATTTGACGGCTCCAGCCAAAGAGGGTCGCTACGACTTGATTACAGAAAATGCAGCACGTTATGTAGCTAAATATAAAGAAGTACGCGCAGCGCTGTAGGCTTCAGGAAATATAGGTTTTTATACTAATTTGTGATGGAGGCGTAGACATGGGTCTGGACCATTTTTCATTGGATTTTTTCAGTCTAAAAGGTAAAACGGCGATTGTAACAGGAGGCAACACTGGTTTGGGTCAAGGGTATTCCGTAGCTTTGGCCAAAGCGGGTGCAGACCTGTTCATTGTAGCTAACAATGATGAATATGAAGAAACAAGACGTTTGCTGGAGCCAACGGGTGTGAAGGTTGCCTTTTATCAGGCAGATCTGACAGAGAAAGAATCCATTAAAAAAATTGTAGAAGAATGCCTCAATGAATTCGGTAAAATTGATATCCTTGTAAACAATGCAGGTACGATTCGTCGCGCCCCTCTGCTGGAGTATAAAGACGAGGATTGGGACGCTGTCATGGAGATTAACCTGAATGCCGTATATCATCTGAGCCAGGAAGTGGCAAAGGTGATGGTAGAGCAAAAAAGCGGGAAGATTATCAATGTCGCTTCTATGCTTGCTTTTCAGGGTGGCAAATTTGTTCCGCCGTATACAGCGAGTAAGCATGCGGTAGCTGGTTTGACCAAGGCATTTGCGAACGAGTTGGCAGTTCATAACGTTCAGATTAATGCGATTGCGCCGGGTTATATTGCTACGGCAAATACAGCTCCAATCCGTGCGGATGAAAGTCGCAATCAAGAAATCCTGTCGCGTATTCCTGCGGGTCGTTGGGGCGATCCGTCTGATTTGATGGGAGTTGTGGTTTTCCTCGCCAGTCAGGGTTCCGACTATATGAACGGTCATATCTTGGCGGTGGACGGCGGCTGGCTGGTACGTTAAGCAGCGCTGGTCGCATCGAAGTTTATGAACTGAAAGCTGCCTCAAAAGGAAACTATCCTTTCAGGCAGCTTTTATTTTTTCAATGAAGCTATATGCTGAACCTGATTTGGAGTGCTGTGTCGATCTGTCCTATGCATATGGTACGAATGCCTTTATAATTTAATGAGATAAAAATTGCTAGGCTCCAGCCGTACACTTGGTTGGAGCCTTTGAGCATAACACAGATAGATTGGAGAATGGAGAGATGAGTTCACAGCAACACCAACGAGCTTTGGTATACAAATCTTTGTGGCATGCCGGTCCTTGGGTACTTGCCGTAGGGATTATTCTGGTAGGTGCCAATCTGCGCGCCTCGATTACCTCGGTAGGACCTCTTATCGGTTTGATTAAGGATTCTTTGCATATTTCGAATACACTGAGTGGCCTATTAACGACATTGCCGCTGCTGGCTTTTGCCCTGTTGTCGCCTTTTGTAGCCAAACTGTCGCGCCGCTTCGGATCGCCTCTTATTATTTTTGCAGCCTTGCTGCTGTTGACCGCAGGTATTGTGGTGCGCTCAACGTTAGGGGTTACTGCATTATTTGTCGGGACCGCCATGCTGGGACTGGCTATTGCCGTGTGTAATGTGTTGCTGCCCAGCTTGATCAAAGAGGAGTTTCCTCGCAACAGCGGACTGATGACCGGCGTATACTCAGTATCCATGAATGTGGTCGCAGCAACCGCATCTGGCCTGAGTATACCGCTGGCTATAAATGGAGGTATGGGCTGGCGAGGTGCCTTGGGAATATGGGCGATTGTGGGTGTCGTAGGTATTTTACTCTGGGTGCCCCAGCTCCTTAAGGCTCGCAAAACAGCTAATAAAGCAGCAGTATCTGCCCAAACCGTGAATGTGTATAAATCGTCTTTGGCCTGGAAGGTGACGCTGTTTATGGGGCTGCAATCTGCCTTGTTCTATGTTCCTGCCGCCTGGTTTCCTGAAATGATGAGCGGACAGGGAATGGATTCAGAAACTGCGGGCTGGATGCTGTCTGTGATGCAGTTTGCGCAAATGCCATTTACTTTTATTGTGCCTATTTGGGCGGCGCGAGTGAAGGATCAGCGGGTATTGGTTCTGATTATGGCTGCGCTGTATTTTATCGGTCTGGGTGGATTTCTGCTTGGGGCTACACAGTGGAGCGTGATTTGGGTCATATGTATCGGTATAGCGGGTGGTTTTGCTTTCCCGTTAGTGATGATGTTCTTCAATTTGCGGACGCGGACACCGCAGCAGGCAGCAGAGCTGTCGGGTATGGCTCAATCCTTTGGGTATTTGTTGGCAGCGACAGGACCGACGCTGTTTGGTTATTTGCATGATGCGACACAAGGCTGGACCATTCCGCTGTTGCTGCTCTTGTGCCTGAGTGTTCTGCTTATGTTTATAGGGCTGGGTGCAGCCAAGAAACGATATGTCGGAGGCGAGGTGGATGATCAGGCTACAATTTGATGCAGATGGCTACAGTGTGGTTTGTAATGCAGATCGTGTTATGTTGTTGGCTAAAGAATTTGCGCTGTTGCGCTTTCTGTACGATAACCGGAACCAGGTGTTCACCCGGGAACAACTGCTGGATCGTGTGTGGCCGCTGGAGTATCCGGTGGAGCGTACGGTAGATGATCATATCTACAGATTGCGCAAAAAACTTAAGTCATGGGATGGTCTCCGTATTCATACGGTCAGAGGATATGGCTACAGCTTGACCTTGACTGACGTGCAGCCACAGAATCATCCGTCCTTGCACGATCAGGAGGTGCATGACGCCGTACATGGACTATTCCGCAAATACCAGCTGTTGGGGCAGGGAAATTCCATCGTAGCGCTGGCTGCTCAGCAAGAGCAGATGGGGTTTGAATTGTCTGTCTTTTATCAAATGTATACCCGTTTTGTACAGGCAGATGTGTTCTGGTTCTTGGAGCGGGAGGACTTTGCACCCGCGGACCGATTGTATTGGATGCTACTGCTATATATGTGCACAGCAGGGGTGACGGATGAGGGGCTTGTCCTATGTGAGCGTGCGCTTTCCAGTGGATTGCTATCTGAAGCGCAGGAGCGGGAATTGCGTATTCTCAACATTCTGGAGGCTTATGTAGAGAACGAACAACCTGAACACGCCCAGGAAGGTCTGCCACTGACCATGATGGTCATGGAGCGAGATAATCTCGATAATTTTGTGATGCCTGTTGCGCTGATGGAGATGTATATGCATCTGGTTGCCAATCATATGGAAAAGGCTGCCGAACTGTCTGATCGTCTGGAAGGCATGCTGTCGGAGGCCCCGTTTTTGCGCGAGCTGGGCCGTTATCGCATGATGCGCGGACTTATGCTGTTGCGTACTGGAGATGTGGATAACGCCGAGCGGCTCATGGATGAGGGATTGGATACCCTTGATATGGCTAAACAGGAATTGCTACAAATCAAAGCGGTAAGTCAAATTCGCTCGTTCCTGAAGCTTTGCGGTTCCTATCCAGTGCTGGAAGAGAAGTATGCCGCTCAATATGACCAGCTTGACCGGGATAACAGTTTAATACTGCATCGTCCAGCGCTAAGGCGCTGGCTGGAACAAACACTTTCTACCGTCTGATGTTTTTAACTGTCTGACTTTCCTCTGATATAGACCCGCTAGAATGTTCTTATTGCTAAAAAAGCTGAAAATGAGAGCAGGGTGAGTAGATAATGAAGGAAAAGAAGGAATTGCAATCCACGCCTAGCATTTGGCGCAATGGCCGTTTTCGGCGGATGTTTGCGGCGCACACGGCTGCTTCCTTTGGCGATTGGTTTGATGCTATCGCCATTCAGGTGCTTGTTGCTTATCGCTGGGAAGCTGACCCTATGCTGATTGCGCTGATTCCGGTAGTGATGGCGCTACCGGGTCTGCTGCTCGGTTCCATCGCGGGCACGTTAGCTGACCGGGTACACAAGGCCCGGCTGATGATCGTCTGCGATGCAGCTATTGCCTTATTGACGCTGGCCATCCTCGCCGTCCCGGGCCCGGCGTGGCTACTGCCTTTGCTCGGTCTGCGCGCGGCGGCTGGCGTATTTCAAATGCCTTCACAGCAAGGCTTGACCCGCACGGTAGTCGCCAGCGACGACCTGTTTCGGGCGACCTCGCTGAATGGGTTGGTCAATCAGGCCTCCAAAGTGGCAGGGCCATTACTGGGCGCTATGACCTTGACTGTGTTGTCTCCCCAGGCATGCATAATTCTCAATGCATTGCTGCGCCTCTGTTCCGGCCTGCTGCTGTGGCCGCTGCGCGGAATCGGTCCGGCGCTGGTCAGCGCAGACCAACAAGCTGTTGCAGCCGGGCAGCAAGGAAAGTCGGCTACGCATACAGCGCCTGAGGCTGATGAAGTCCAAATGCGGGAGGAGCATGTTCGCGCATCTCGTTTTTTCAACCAATGGCGTGAGGGCTGGGCGTTCTTATGGCGCAGTCGAATGCTTTTGCATACGCTCATATTCGGACTTTTCGGCTTAATCGCCATTCTCATGATCGACTACCAGTTCCCTACGCTGCTGCGAGTGCTCGCTCCAGGTAATGAATCGCTGCTTGGCTGGCTGGTTTCAGCCATTGGTGCTGGCGCCGTCGGCTGCATGCTTGTGCTTAATCGCTTGAATCGCATAAGCGCAGGCTGGGGGCTCGGTGGTGGGTATGTGCTGGTTGGCGGAGCTATTGCTGCTTTAGGCTGGGCGCAGCCCGGAACAGGATGGCCCGTCCTACTTATGATCGGGGCTGTGCTGGGCGTGGGCAACGGCCTGTATATTATCACCCAGAATTATATATTACAAGCCAAAACCCCTGCTGATATGGTAGGACGCGTCTTCGGTATCCAAAGTACCGTAATTGGAGCAATCATGGTCGTTTCGCCGCTTGCCGGGGGAGTATTGATCCGAATAGCAGGGGCGGGAACGGCTTTTGTCTGGATCGGAATGACTGTTGGAATTCTGGGTTTGGCAGGACTACTGCTTCAATCCGTAATTTGGCGCGAGTCCCTCGCTGATTCTAGCCTGACTACGGAGCAAAATGCAGACCTTGCGTAGTCGAACTTGCGCAATAATTTACTTCGATTTACGTTATTTATATTTTTAGCATGGGAGAGATCATGATGACTCAACAAACTTCAGCCTCAGAGCCTGTGGCACGGTTACTTGAAGGATCACGGGTGTACTTGCGTCCCGTTAACGTAGAGGACACCGAGCTATACTATAATACATTGTTCCATCAGGATGTGCGGAGGCTGACAGGCACACAACGCAGATCAAATTGCCCGTTATATTGAAGCTAAAGGACAGGATGCCTCAAGCCTGTTGCTGTTGATTGCGCTTCGCGAAGATGATCGTGTCATTGGGGATATAGCCCTGCAGGATATGGACAGCCTGAACCGCAGTGCTAACATCCGTATTGCGATCAATGAGCAGGGAAATCAGGGGAAGGGCTACGGCACTGAAGCGCTTGTACTCATGCTGGGTTACGGATTCGGTATCTGTAACCTGCATCGGATTGAGCTGAATGTATTTGACTTTAATGAACGTGCCATTCGTTGCTATGAAAAAGTAGGCTTTCAGCGTGAAGGTGTACAGCGGGATGCTTTATTCTACAATTATGAATACCATGATTCGATTCTGATGAGTATGCTGGACCACGAATACCGCAACCGCTATGTGAAAAAAGCAGAAAATTAATTCAACACGTTTACACGGGATTGCAGAAGAGATAAAATTGCTTGTTTGCGCAAGTATGACCGACAACATCAAATGAATATATGAACTACCGGAGGAGCCTGTCACCAAGGCTCCTTTATGTCTTTTTTAGGGGAACCTGCTGCTGATGTTCATTGCTGGACTGGAGACGGACCTGGATCAACTTCGACGTAATTGGAAGCCTGCGGTAGCTGTGGCGGTTGGAGGTGTTATTTTACCGCTAATTTGCGGTTTTGGTGTAGGGGAAGCCTTTGGATTCTCGGTGCATGAAGGCTGGTTTCTAGGAATTATTCTGAGTGCTACCTCGGTAAGCATTACGGTACAGATACCTAAGGATATGAATAAGCTAAATACCCGGGAGGCTCAACCATTTTGGGTGCGCAGTGCTGGATGATGTGCTTGTCGTGGTACTGCTAGCGGTAGTAATGAATATATTCGGTATGGGTGGAGAAACTTCGCTGGGACTTCTTGTTGGCAAAAAGCTAGTTTTCTTCGTCGTAGCTATTCTAGGGGGGCTGGTTTGCGGCCGGGATTGCCATTGCACAAACAAGCTTTAAGCACGTCGTAGAAGAAAAGGTGGAACCCATCGCTTATTCCATCTTTGTTCCTGTATTTTTTGTCAGCATCGGATTAAATGTTTCCTTTGAGGGAGTAGGGCAGCAGCTCGGATTTGTTGTTGTTTTGACACTGATTGCGCTGGTGACAAAGCTAATCGGGGGAGGAATCGGGGCGCGGCTGACGGGCTTCAATAACCGTTCTGCCCTTGCGATCGGCTCCGGGATGATATCTCGCGGCGAGGTCGCACTTATTATCGCAGCTACCGGTCTACAGTCGGGCTTGTTGGCACAGCAATACTTTACCTCGGTGATCATTGCCATCATTCTGACGACCTTGGCTTCGCCTCCGATTCTCAAGCTGTGTTTTAGCGATAAGAGGGAGACTTCCACTCACGATACAGAAAAGAAGGTCAGCACTGACAAGTCATAACGAGAGTTATCAACAGGTCATAACAAAAAGACCCTTCAGGTCAATTTCTCATAGCGTGCAGCATGAGAGAATGGGCGAAGGGTCTTTTTTATGCTAAATGTGCTGCAAGAATAGAGAAATTAGGACTCGGACACCACAGTGAAACGTTGGTTCAGATGTTGTGGTTTTTCGATTTCGTCCACTACGGCAACCGCATAGTCCTCGTAGCTGACATAGCTTGCACCTTTGGAATTAACCAACAGCGTGTCTTTTCCTACTTGGTAAGAGCCTGTACGTTTACCCAGTGCAAATTCCGCAGAAGGGCTAATAAAGGTCCAGTTCAGGTCGTTGGTACCACGCAAAATTTCCAGATTTTTTCCTTGGTTGTTGGCTGTTGGATATACGAAATCAGGGAAGCCAGGAGCGTCTTTTACCAAAAGTGTTTGGGATTCATCAGTGAACAAGCTGCCTGCACCACCTACGACAATCAGGCGAGTACCGGATACATTACGCAGGGCTTCAATCAGTACGTTACCTGCATCGACATGCAGATGCTCTTGTCCGAGTGGAGCGGCAAATGCATTAACGACTACGTCAAAACCTTTCAGATCATCTGTTTTCAGATCAAAAACGTCTTTTTGTACCACAGTAGCACGACTTTCTGTTACTTTAGACGAGTCACGGACGATGGCGGTTACTTCATGCCCTCTGTCTAATGCTTCTTTTACGATATTATTTCCTGCTTTACCGGTTGCACCAATAACTGCAATTTTCATAATAGATAGCCTCCTATAAATATGATGTGGATGATTCATTCGTTTGATCGTAAGTGTACCCAGTGCATTTACGAACTTTAATATGTAACTATTATAGTTACAATATAAAATAAAAGTCAAGCTCTTCTGTTGGGCAAACTAAAGCCTTCCGATTGGAAAGAGAGGAACTCGTTTAAATATATAAAGTGAAACTGAATGTGCAAACTTAGCCATATTGGATATATGTAGACCACAGATAAGAAAGGAAGAGTGAACCGATATGAGTAAAAAAGTACAGCTTGAACCCGCAGCACAGAAATTTGCAGACGATAATGCCAAGCCTCCGTTTCTATATGATTTGGGTCCTGAAAAAGGACGTGAAACGGTCAATGAGGTTCAATCCGGCCCGGCAGACAAACCTGCCGCAGATGTAGAAGATCTAACTATTCCAGGTGGGCCTGGCGGTGAGGTGAAGGTCAGAATTGTCCGTCCACAACAGGTGACAAGCGATCTCCCGGTCATTGTATATATTCACGGAGCAGGCTGGGTATTCGGTAATGCCCACACGCATGATCGTCTGATTCGTGAATTGGCAGTCGGCTCACAGGCGGCAATTGTATTCCCGGAATACAGCTTGTCACCTGAAGCTAAATATCCGACGGCGATTGAGGAAATTTACGCGGTCGTTCAATGGGTGGCACAGCATGGGCGCGAGCATGGACTGAAGCCCGATACGCTGACGATAGCCGGGGACAGTGTCGGCGGGAACATGACCGCAGCCGTAACGCTGCTGGCCAAAGAACGCAGTGGTCCTTCCATCCGGCAGCAGTTGTTATTTTATCCGGTGACAGACGCTTCCTTTGACACGGAATCCTACCAGGAGTTCGCCACAGGATATTTCCTGAGCCGCGAAGGAATGCAATGGTTTTGGGATCAATATACGACGGATACCAACGAACGAGCACAGATCACGGCGTCCCCGTTACGTGCCACCACAGAACAGCTCAAAGGGCTACCGCGTGCGCTGGTCATTACAGGCGAGGCCGATGTGCTGCGCGATGAAGGTGAGGCCTATGCGAACAAGCTGCGTGAAGCAGGGGTAGATGTAACCGCGGCACGCTTTCAAGGCATCATCCACGACTTTGTGATGCTGAACCCATTGTCGGAAACCGCAGCCAAGCGCGGTGCGATCGCGCTCGCTACCTCATGGCTACGCCAAGGGTTTGAGGGCTAGTACACTATAGAGCATTTAAAGGGTGCCGTCGTGGGATTTTGATCCAGTTCCTTTGAACGATTAGGCTGTCTTCTTCCTGCTGACATCTATTGCAGGGAAGGCAGCCTTTATACATAACTACAATGAAACCGCTTCACGTTCGTCGAACAGAGTGATAATATAAAATTTGAACGAGTTTGACCGACATTCAGCCTAAGGGGGATATCCATGCCATTTCAGGGACAACGCATTTTACCTGCAGCTAAGCATATGAAGCAGCTGGAGGGTATTTTGGACAGTTCTTATGAGTATGCTGTTTTTCTGGATACGCATGTAGCGCAGCTGCGCAACCTGTACCAGATGGCTAGAAGTCGCAGCAAGCAAATGCTCCTGCATGCCGATCTGGTGCAAGGCTTAAAGAATGACGAGTATGCGGCTGAATATTTGTGTCAGGAAATTAAGCCATTTGGGATTATTTCGACCCGGTCCGGGGTGATTGCAACCGCTAAAAAAAAGGGGATTCTTGCTGTACAGCGGGTGTTCCTGCTCGATACGATTGCGCTGGAAAAAAGCTACGCGCTGGTGGAAAAAACACGACCTGATTATATTGAGGTGCTGCCTGGTGTTGTTCCACCTATGATTAAGGAGGTCAGCGAACGCACAGGCATTCCTATTTTGGCGGGCGGACTTATTCGCACCCCAGAGGATGTGGAAGCGGCATTGGCTGCGGGAGCTACAGCAGTTACAACTTCCAATAAACAACTGTTCGAGCATTATAAGAAATAGCTTTTATTTGAATCAAGTGGGCAACAATACATAAATATGCAAGGAGCTGGGGAACAATGGAGCAATACATTCTTGCCTTGGATCAGGGCACAACCAGTTCACGGGCCATCTTGTTTGATCGGCAGGGAAAAGTGGTATACAAGGCACAACGGGAGTTCCCACAGTATTTTCCCCAGCCCGGGTGGGTAGAGCAAAACGCCAATGAAATATGGAGCTCTATTTTGGCCGTCATCGCCTCCTGCTTGTCAGAATCAGGTGTGAAAGCCAGCCAAATTGCCGGGATTGGTATTACGAATCAACGGGAAACCGTAGTGGTGTGGGATAAACATACGGGTCTGCCTGTATACCATGCACTGGTATGGCAGTCACGGCAAACAGCCGGGATCTGCGAGGAATTGAAAAGCCGTGGATTTGATCATATTTTTCATAGCAAAACGGGACTACTCATTGATCCCTACTTTTCTGGCACCAAGGTCAAATGGATACTCGACAACGTCGAAGGGGCACGAGTTCAAGCGGAGCGTGGGGATTTGCTGTTTGGTACGATTGATACCTGGCTAATCTGGAGATTGTCTGGTGGTAAAGCACATGTAACGGACTACTCCAATGCCGCCCGCACACTCATGTACAACATTTATGAGCTAAAATGGGATGAGGAGCTGCTGGATATTCTCGGCGTTCCTGCGTCTATGCTACCAGAGGTGAAATCATCTTCTGAGATATATGCGCATACGGTGGATTATCACTTTTTCGGACAGGAAATCCCTATTGCCGGAGCGGCGGGTGATCAGCAAGCAGCTCTGTTCGGTCAGGGATGCTTTGACAAAGGTATGATTAAAAATACATACGGTACGGGATGCTTTATGCTGATGAATACCGGAGATGAACCCTGTGACTCGGAACATGGACTGATTACGACCATTGCATGGGGGCTGAATGGTCAGGTGAAGTATGCGCTGGAGGGCAGCATTTTTGTAGCCGGATCTGCTATTCAGTGGCTGCGTGATGGGTTGCGTATGTTCCGCGAAGCCAAAGATAGTGAAGCGTATGCGGCGCGTGTGACCTCCACAGAAGGGGTATATTTTGTCCCGGCCTTTGTGGGTCTGGGCAGTCCGTATTGGGACAGTGACGTGCGCGGTGCGACATTTGGTTTGACGCGGGGAACGACCAAGGAGCACTTTATACGAGCGGTACTGGAATCGCTGGCCTACCAGACTAAAGATGTCCTAACTGCCATGGCGAGCGATTCAGGTGCACCTGTGCGTTCATTGCGTGTAGATGGAGGCGCAGTGATGAACGAGTTCCTGATGCAGTTCCAGAGCGATATTCTCGATCTGCCTGTAGAACGGCCTGCTGTGAACGAGACAACTGCACTCGGTGCGGCGTATCTAGCGGGACTGGCAGTCGGGTTCTGGAGCAGTCTGGATGAGGTTCGGGGATATGCGCAAAGTGATCATACCTATACTCCGTCCATGAGTGAAGACGTGCGGGCTGATCTGTATGGTGGCTGGAAAAAGGCAATTCATGCCGCAATGGCGTTCAAGTAGCAGGCAGATTTCCCTTTTCATAGCGTATCGTGTGTGCTACGATATAGATAAGTTAATACTCGTCAGGAGACTTGGAGAGACCATGAACCGCTCGGCATCCGCCGCAGCGATGTTCGTGGTCTTTTTTTGTACCTTATGATGATTCGGTTGGCAGATTGCATCGTGAATATATACAAAGCTGGAGGGATACATGATGGGAGAACAGGGATTTGCTGCGCAGGAGAGAACCGCTGTTTTGGAACGTATGGGACATGAGCATTTTGATATATTAATCATTGGCGGCGGTATTACAGGGGCGGGTATTGCGCTGGATGCGGCGGATCGTGGTTTGAAAACAGCATTGGTGGAGATGCAGGATTTTGCAGCAGGTACGTCCAGCCGGTCGACCAAGCTAGTGCATGGGGGTCTTCGTTATTTGAAGCAGTTGGAAGTTAAGATGGTAGCCGAGGTGGGGAAGGAGCGGGCAATCGTATTCGAAAATGGTCCACATGTGACCATACCGGAGCGTATGTTGCTTCCTTTTCACAAGGGCGGCACGTTTAACGCATTTACCACCTCTGTCGGGCTGCTAGTATATGATTTCCTTGCTGGTGTTAAGCGTAGTGAGCGCCGTCGTATGCTGGACATCCAGGCTACACTAGAGCGCGAGCCTTTGCTGAAGCGTGGTGGACTGAAGGGAAGCGGCAGCTATGTGGAGTATCGTACAGATGACGCTCGCCTGACGATTGAGGTCATGAAGGAGGCTGTTACACGAGGGGCGCTGGCGGTGAACTATGCCAAGGCTGACAAGCTGCTGTATGACGAAGGACGAATAAGCGGTGCAAGCGTAACGGACCGGGTAACGGGAAAACCATACGAAATTCGAGCTTCGCTGGTTATTAATGCAGCTGGACCATGGGTAGACACGCTGCGGGAAATGGATCGCTCCAAGGAGGGTAAGGTGCTACGCCTGACGAAAGGTATTCACCTAGTGTTCGATGCTGAGCGCTTTCCGCTCAAACAGGCAGTGTACTTCGATACACCGGATGGACGCATGGTATTTGCCATCCCGCGTGATGGAAAAACTTATGCAGGTACGACTGACACGGTGTATGAGGGGGATACGGCGCATCCCCGGATGACCGTCGAAGATCGGGCGTATGTGCTTCAAGCGATCAACGGAATGTTCCCGGATGTGAAGCTGACTGTTACGGATGTAGAATCCAGTTGGGCAGGGGTACGGCCGCTCATTTATGAAGACGGTAAAAGCCCTTCGGAAATTTCACGTAAGGACGAAATTTGGGAATCCCGCTCAGGTCTGATCACGATTGCAGGCGGCAAGCTGACGGGCTACCGGAAAATGTCCGAACTCGTCGTGGATCGTGCGGTACGGGAGCTGGGGCGCTTGCATGGGCAGAGCTTCCGGGCATGCCGCACCAGACACATCCCGATTTCGGGTGGCAGCGTAGGCGGCTCGGCGGGCTGGGACGCGTACGTAGGTAAGCAAACCGCAGCAGGTGTTGCACTCGGCCTGTCGCCTGAAACGGCTAGAGCATGGGCAATCCGCTATGGCTCCAACACAGAGCGGCTGTTTGCGATAGCGGCACGCAGCATGAAGGAGACTACCGAGAAGGAAGCGGCACTGCCTGTGGAAGTGCGTGTCCCGCTCCTGTATGCAATGGAACAGGAAATGACGGTGACACCGTCTGATTTTTTCATACGGCGAACTGGGGCACTTTTCTTCCAGATCGACGAGGTGAAGCGCTGGAAACAGCCCGCTATCGCATGGATGTCCGAGCATGCAGGCTGGAGTACCGCACAAGAACGCCAATATACGGCTGAGCTGGATGCTTATCTGTATGAAGCTGTAGCGCCTGTAGGGGTAGAGCTGAAACCCGGTTAATAGGAACGAGGATGCGCATCCTTTACCGCTCCGCTTCTCTACCATCGTTTCGTTCTCACCACTGCTTTATGTGGAAAAGGGGCCTATAAAACAAAAGCAGCGATTCTCTTGTTATTGGAGAATCGCTGCCTTTTTTGTATGCAGATTGTTTACAGCATCAAGTGGAACAGGAACGGGGCGGCTGCCAAGGTAAAGAGAGCGGCGAGCACCATCGAGATGCTGGATATCGTCCCCGTCAGCAAACTGAACTCGAATGCTTTGGAAGTGCCCGTACCATGAGCACCGGTACCGAGCAGTACCCCACGGGAGACTTCATTTTCGATACGGAACAGTTTTACAATCACTGGACCGATAATAAGACCGCTCAATCCGGTCAGAATAACGAATACAGCTGTGACCGTCGGATTGCCGCCAATCGTTTGCGATACATTCATCGCAATGGGTGTCGTAATGGACCGAGGAATCAGGCTGCTCAGCAGCGAAGAATTCAGGTGCATCCACTTGGCAAGCGCCATGGAGGACAACACGGCTACAACAGATCCAGACAGCACGCTAAGCACGATTTGGGTAGCGTGTTTTTTTAACACTGGGAAATATCGGTACAAAGGGACAGCAAATGCAATCGTAGCTGGTTGTAGCAGCATGGACAGCAAGTGAGCGCCCGAATTATAAGAACGGTAATTCACACCCGTCAGCGTCAAAATCAAAATGATAACAACAGGTGTAATGAGCAATGGAGACAAATACACCTTGGGCAGTGTGCGGTACATGCGTTTGGCCATCCAGTAAATAGCGAGTGTCAATACAATACATAGAAGACCGATCATGATGATTTATGCTCCTTTCGTTTACCAAGCAGACTGGCGACCATACCTGTGCAGGCCATCACCAGAAAGGTGCCGAGCAACACGACCAGCATAATGCTCATACCATCGTGTTCCAGCATCGGCCAATAATTCATGACGCCGACAGCGGAGGGAATAAAGAATAATAGCAGCTCGGCCAGCAACCAGTTTGCGCCAACTTCAATCCAGCTTAGCCGGACCAAGCCGGTTTGCAGCAGAATAAAAAGGATTAGCATACCAATGATACTACCGGGTATAGGCAGGTGGAGCCAGGAGACTACCGCGTTCAGGATGAGCGAAAAGGCCATCAGGACGGCGATCTGGAGGACACCGCGTATGAAGCTTTTCATATATAATGGCTCCTATCTTTGAGATCGGTTATTTTCAAACTGTAATGAAATTTTACATCACAAGCTTTCATGAGTAAAATGCATATAAAGAATGCAATCTATTCCGTTTGTCTATGGGAGAAGGTGTAGGTTTGGATATCCGACATTTACAATATTTTTTGGAAGTCGCGCGGTTGCGTAGCTTTACAAAGGCAGCCCAGAGCATGTTTATTACCCAGCCGACGATCAGTAAGACGATTAAAAGTCTGGAAGATGAGCTGGGGGTCGCTTTGTTCGACCGAATCGGCAAAAGAATCGAATTGACGGACGCGGGAAAGGTCATTGAGCTTCAGGCACAAGCAATTGTAAAGTCCTTTCAGAGCCTGTCCTCGGAGCTGAGTGATTTGATGAACCTGAAAAAGGGACATATCCGTATTGGCCTGCCCCCTATGGTCGGATCGAGCTTTTTTCCGCGTGTCATTGGAGAATTCCATAAGGCATATCCTGATGTGACCATTCAATTATTTGAGGACGGGGCGAAGAAAGTGGAACGGGACGTAGAAGCCGGGGCATTGGATATCGGGGTGATCGTGCTGCCCGCAGTTGGAGATATGTTTGAGACATTTCTGTTTGTGGAGGAAAAGCTAAATTTGCTCGTTCATCCTACGCATGCATTGGCAGAGTGCAAGGAGGTACCGTTATCTGCGTTGGCGGAGGAGGCATTTGTACTGTTTCGTGAGGATTTTACGCTGCATGACCGTATCATTGCGGAATGTGTTCGTGCCGGCTTTCAGCCGCGTGTAGTGTACGAAAGCTCACAATGGGATCTGATTAGCGAAATGGTTGCTGCAAACCTGGGAGTAGCTCTGTTGCCGGAGGCCATTTGCCGAGATCTGGATTCTGAGCGCTTGCGTGTTCTTCCATTGGTAGACCCCGTCATTCCTTGGCATTTGGGGATGATTTGGCGGAACGATCGCTACCTGTCCTTTGCCGCCAGAGAATGGATATCGTTCACACAGCAATTGTTGCGGACGGAATAGGGCGGGAAGTAGTCAGTCCGCGAGAAGGTGAGTACGATGCAGAATAAAAAAGCTGCCCTGAGGGGCAGCGATGTAGCTTGCTTCTATGAGTGTGTTTGGTTGATTGCACGCTTGGTGTGAAGGTACTTGTCCATAATACGGTCAAGTCTGGAGGATTTGTCCAATACACGTTCATCTTTTAATCCGTGTAAGTCAGCCATGCGATTCAGTTCACGGCGTTCTTTCTCCATGAGTTTTTCCAATTGTTCGAGGTTCACAAAGCCCACCCCCCATGTCGATTGTAAGGCATGTCTCCACTAGCGGCAGAAGTTTTTTTTGATAACGATGTTATTTCCATTTTACCACTTTTTATTAACAATAATCCAGCTTTCCTGACATTTAGCGACTAATATTTATGGTTTTGCCAGTTTCACCTGATTGCGTCCTGAACGTTTAGCTTCATATAATGCCTCATCTGTCTTTTCCAGTAAGTGCCTCGATGCAATGACAGGAGAACTGCCTGCTCCAATGGATATCGTTAGAGAGATCATGGTTCCGTCATTCAAAAGAAAACGTTCATTTTCCACAGCTTTCCGAATCTTTTCGGCAAAGCTTGCTGCTTTCTGACTATCGCAATTTCCAATCAGAATGGCAAATTCCTCTCCGCCCTTACGGGAGGGGTACGCCCTCGTTGTAGATTCCCGGGTTAACAGCATTCCCAATTGGCTTAAGACGGTATCTCCGTTCAAATGACCATACGTATCATTAATATTTTTAAAGTGGTCAATATCCAGCATCACGAGTCCAAAGGGTTGTTTTGTAGTCTTGGAAGTATGAAAGACCTCTTCAAATAGCGCATCGAAAGCACGTGGACTGTAGAGTCCGGTTAAATGATCCCGATTTGCGGCTTCTTCCAGCAGATGAATAGCCCGTTCTGTTTTTTTGATATGGGACATCATAAAATAAGTGAACAGGCCGCCAAGCAACTTAACGGTTGTGATCATTATAATAGATTCATTATCAGGAGGATTATCCACATAGAAAGTAGATAACAGCGACACTACAGCAGCTCCAATCACGGCCGACATCCACTTGCGGAGTGTTAGGCTTTTTTCTCGAATAAAGATAAGTGAAATGCCCAGTGTCATGAAACAATTGACGGTAGCAGTCAGAGAAACATCTGTCCAACCACCTGTGATGTAAATACGGTACAGGCTTATGATCAAGGTGGTCAGCAGACCGGATACCGATCCTCCCATATAAACAGATATGATAATCGCCAATTGGCGTAGATCGACCACAAAGTGCCCGCGAATCCATAAACCGGTCATCATTAACAGAATACCAAACAGACCCAGCATTAAACCGTTCATTACCCGATAAATGAATACATGTTTTTTTAGGTAACGTTCATATTTCCGGAAAAATAAATTTCCAAAGAATAAGAAGCTTGTTAATAACGCAAAATTGTTAATTAATTCTTTTAACATATCCCTATCCTTTATGCTGTAATGAGAGTTGTAGTATCGTGGGAAATAAAGCAAAAGGCCTCGTTTCTATATTTCGGTAAAAAGTAGGCATGAGTGAATACCAATCGACTACAAACGATTCTTATGTCCCTTACGTTTCGTTTATCTACGTGGTACAGTGAAAGGACTATGACCGGAACGGGTGATCGTATGAAGGAACCAATTCACATATCGGTGCGTCCACTTGTGGAATATGTGCATCGGAGCGGCAGCATTCATAGCGGCTTTCGATCGAATAGCAGTATGCTCGAAGGAACTCGCGTGCATCAGGTTATCCAGAAAGGTTACAAGGAGCATGACCGCAAAGAGGTACATTTACGTACAGAAATTCCGTATAAGGACGAATTGTTTATCATTGAAGGCCGCTGTGACGGACTGATTGAGCTGGATGGCGTATGGACGGTTGATGAAATTAAATCGATTTCTTTGCCTCTCGAAGATATTCAGGGTGACGGTCAACCCGTACACTGGGCGCAAGCATTTCTGTATGCCTATATGATTGCTCGTGAGGAACAACATCATTCCATGCAGGTCCAGCTTACTTACGTACAGGCACACAGTGAGGACATTCGCCGATTTAGGCGCGAGCTATCCTTTGCTGAGCTGGAAGCTTTCGCACAGGAGATGATTGCTGGTTATGCACCGTATGCATTCCTGCTGAGAGCACATGCGGAAAAGCGGGATGCCAGCATTGCGATGTTGAATTTTCCCTTTGACACGTATCGTTCGGGTCAGCGAACGCTCGCGGGTTCGGTGTACAAGACGATTGCCGAAGGGGTTAACCTGTTTGCCAAAGCGCCTACGGGTATCGGTAAAACGGTATCCACTTTGTTTCCTGCGATCAAGGCGATCGGTGAGGGGCAGGTTAGGCGAGTATATTATGTAACGGCTCGTACCACCACTCGGGCAGCAGCCGAAGAAGCTTATGCCAGAATGCAGGCCCAAGGGCTGCACATGCATGTGGTGACTTTGACTGCGAAGGATAAAATTTGCTTTAAGGATGAAAATGATTGTGACGCTGGATCATGCAGCATGTGCGAGGGCTATTACGACCGGATCAACGGTGCGGTATCCGATATTTTGGCGAATGAGACGTTAATGACCCGGGCGGTGATTGAGCGTTATGCACGCAAGCATAAGGTTTGTCCCTTTGAATTTTCGCTGGATGTGGCGTATGCCTCGGATGGTATAATCAGTGATTATAATTATGTTTTCGATCCACGGATTTCTCTGAAAAGATTGCTGGAGGAGCACAAGCGAAAAGGTGTCGTACTGGTGGATGAGGCGCATAATCTGGTAGAACGCGGCCGGGACATGTTTTCGGCGGAAATTTTGAAATCTTCTTTTTTGGAACTGAAACGAGAATTTAAGTTGCTAAGTCCAGAGATTGCTGCGACTGCGAGTGCAGTGAACGCACATATGATTACGCTGCGCAAGCAATATGCAGATACAGGAAAAGCAGTGGAGACAGCAGCACCGCAAGAGGTGTTGGAGCTGCTGGTGCCTTTTGTGGAAGCAGCTGAACGTGAACTGGTGACGGGGGGCAGTGCAAGCCACGCAAGCGGTGAGGGTACGGCTTATGCATTGCTTCTAGATACGTATTTTACTGCTCAGAATATGCTGCGGATTGCTGCTTTATATGATGAACGGTACGTTACTTATGTGGAAGCAGGGCGCAGTGAGGTGAGGGTAAAGCTGTTCTGCCTCGATCCTTCTCACTTGCTGGGACAAGCTATTAAGGGCTACCGCTCAGCCATTTATTTTTCCGCGACGTTGACACCGCTTGCTTATTACCGGGACATGCTCGGAGCAAGTGAGGAAGATTATACGTTACAGGTTCCTTCCCCTTTCCATCAGGAGCAATGGGATGTACGTCTGCTGCCGCTCTCCATCCGTTATCGGGATCGCGAGCGTTCCAAAGGGGCGATTGCGGATATGCTGGCTGCATTGGTTGTGGAACGGAAAGGAAATATGCTTGTGTTTTTCCCGTCCTATCCATATCTGCGTGAGGTATATGAGGAGTTCATGCTTCGGGACGTGTCCACAAATACGTTGGTACAAAGTCCGGGGATGACCGAACCAGAGCGGGATCAATTCCTAGAGGCCTTCCAGCCTGGGCAAGAGCACACCTTGCTTGGCTTTGCTGTACTGGGTGGTGTGTTTGCTGAAGGTGTCGATTTACCGGGTGATCGCTTAAATGGGGTAGTGGTCGTCGGCGTCGGCTTGCCGCAAATTGGAGCAGAGCGGGATGTGCTGCGGGATTATTTCTCGGAACAGGGACGGAATGGTTTCAACTATGCGTATGTATATCCAGGGATGAACAAGGTTCTTCAGGCAGGTGGCAGGCTTATCCGCACAGAGCACGACGAAGGGTTGTTGGTCCTGGTAGATGATCGTTTTGCCAAGGAGCCGTATGCTTCTTTGCTGCCAGATGAATGGAAAAGCTACCGTTTGACGGAACAAGCGGGTTTAAGGAAGGAATGGATGGACTATGAACTTTAATTTTCATAATGACTCCATACGCGGGGTGCTGCGTAGCTTTGGACATGAAGATGCCGACTTAGATAATATAGAGACTTTTGTGACATTTGCGCGCTTGGCTAACGGTATTTTCAGAGAAATGGATACAGATTTGACCAAGTTGGGGGCTTCTCAGGGTCGGATTATTGTGCTTAGCCTGTTGCATTGCCACTCGCCGCATCGCATGACACCGTCAGAGTTGGCGGAAAAGGCTGATGTGACGCGTGGAACCATGACGGGGTTGATCGACGGATTAGAGCGAGATGGCATGATTGAACGTGTGGCTCATGAGAGTGACGGACGGATGGTGACTGTCGGATTAAAAGAGGCAGGACGAGAGCTATTAAGTAAGATAGTCCCTTATTATACGAAGCTGATTCGGTCGTGTATGTCTGAGTTTACGCCGCAAGATCATAAGATGATGAAGGGGTTACTGGGGAAAATGAAAGGCGGTTTTGAGCGGTCCTTGCCGAAATGCTGAATTCCTGATATAGGGAATAAGGAATAGGAGAGAGAGAACATGTTCTTTTATACAGATGAGGTCTATGAAGGCCGTGATTTTGGCTCAATGGATGCCAGAGAAGGCGAGTGGAGAAATTGTGAGTTTACCCGATGTCGCTTTCGGGGTGTGGAGATGAATGAGTCTCTCGTGGAAGGCTGTACTTTTGTGGACTGTGATTTTACCGGAGCCATTCTGAATGCATCTCACTACAAGGAGTCGGCTTTTACCAATTGTTTGTTCACCAGCGCCAATCTGTTCGTAGTCCGGTTTGATAACTGCAAGCTGGTAGGTTCAGATTTTGCGGGGGCCAATATGGATGGTATCACAATTACGGGTGGAGACTGGTCTTATACGAATTTGCGTCATGCAGATTTAAGAAAACAAGATTTGCGAAAAATACGATTCAAGGAAGCCGACTTATCCGAATGCAATTTGGAAAAAGCAGATTTGCGAGAGGCTGATCTTAGCCGGGTAAGACTGCACAAAGCCCATCTTCAAGGAACAGACCTGCGCGGTGCGAAGATGGATGGTGTGAATTTTAAAGATCTGGACATCACCGGAGCTAAGTTGGATATCGAGCAGGCAGTAGCGGTGGCCCGCTCCTATGGAGCCAAGGTAGAAGGCTAAAAAGCACGGGATACCGGAGCTGGTTTTGATCTGGAGTACCCCGTGCGGGTGAAATGGATGGCTGGCTCGAATGTGAAGAACTTAATCTTTAGGGGGTGCCGGCAGTAGTGGAATTGCTGCTTCCGGGTTCTGGTTTGGGAAATGATCAACTCCCACAGGCTCTAGAGGCTGCTGTGGAACCGTCCAGTTGCGCGCGATATCTGCGGCAGTTCGCTGTTCCAGCAAGCGTTTGGCTACTTCATAACATTGATCGACATGCCGATTGCCAATGGTTCGCATAGCAGTAAAGCCAATTGCCGCGGCTATCCCTTGCCCCAGAAGGGGAACAAACTTGCTGACCTGCTTGGTAGCGATCCGAATACCCATTTTTTGTAGAATCTGCACGATGGCTTCACGGGTGATGAGCCGCCCGATCAGCTTGCTGCCAATTGAGGTGATAAAACCATACACCATGGATTTTGTTTCTGCGTCCAGACCTTCCAGCTGCTTCTCAGATAATCCGAATTTTCCATTAATGGCTGGCAGTAGCTGCATCAAAATGCCAACATCAGCAAGAACGTCAGCCCCTGGAACTGGAACTAATACCGCTCCACCAGAAGCCGCAGCCCTTTTCGTCACCATGGATTTACACTCTCTACGGATCTGCTCCAACTCTTCTATTGTTTGGGCTGTCATATGCATCTCTCCTTCATACACTTCCGATTAGGACCCATGATTCTACCCTGTTATTACACACATTTCTACCTTTCTTAAGCATGGAGTAAGCAAAAAATCCCTGATTCACGCACTATCGCACATTTACTCCTATGGAGCGATCAGGCATAATGAAGGATGGTTGCCGATAAGAACAAGCCTGTTTTACGGGGATAAAGGAAGGAAGAGACAGATGAGTCAGACAAACGTTTATTTTAATCATGATGGTGGAGTGGATGATCTAGTATCCCTTTTTATGCTGCTTCAGATGGAGCAGGTTCATTTGACCGGAGTATCGGTGATTCCAGCAGATGGTTACCTGGAGCCTGCGACGGATGCCAGCCGTAAAATTATTGATCGTTTTGGACAAAATAAAGGGCCTGTGGAAGTCGCAAAGTCTAATTCACGGGGTAAAAATCCGTTTCCTGCCGCTTGGCGTTTACATTCCTTCTATGTGGATGCATTACCCGTACTGAATGAATCGGGGCGTATGGAAGCACCGCTTTCATCCCTGCCAGCTCATCAGCATCTGATCGAAAAGGTACGCGGAGCCGAAGGTAAGACGCTATTGCTATTCACTGGACCGCTAACCGATCTGGCGCGAGCGCTGGATGAAGCACCGGATATTGAAGCAAAGATTGAAAAGCTGGTATGGATGGGCGGCACCTTTGAAAAGGGGAATGTGGAGGAGCCGGAGCATGACGGTACAGCAGAGTGGAATGTGTTCTGGGACCCGGAAGCGGCATATCGGGTGTGGCAAAGCGGCATCACGATTGATCTGGTAGCGCTGGAAAGCACAAGCAAAGTGCCATTAACTCCAGCAGTACGCAATCGTTGGGCTGCCGAGCGCCGATATGAGGGCGTGGATTTCCTGGGCAACTGCTACGCGGGATGTCCGCCGCTCGTCTATAGCGAAACGAACTCAACCTACTACTTGTGGGATGTACTGACCACTGCATCCGTAGGACGCCCGGACATTGTCAAGAAAAAGACGGTGCATTGCAGCGTTATCGCAGAAGGACCAAGTCAGGGCAGAACGGTGGAACAGGCGGATGGACGTCCTGTGAATCTGGTGTATGATACAGACCCGGAAGCCTTTTTTACGTATATGGCCGATTTGGCCAAGCTAGCTGCTCCCAAACGTTACTAAGACCGGCTATGCATAAGCGTGCGGCTTAGAGCAACCATACTGCCTAGTAGCACGTAATCCATAACATAAAGCCCGTGAACGTTATGCGTCACGGGCTTCTATTACATGATATACCATATCATCACTAGCTAATTTCAGTTTCAGGCTGACTTCTGGTATGTTTTCAGGGTGAACTGGAGCGTTATCTCCGTCCCGCTACCAGGTTCACTCCTCCCTGTCATCTTACCCTTCATTCGTTTTAATAGATGTTTGGTAATCTGCCAACCCAAGCCTGGATTACCATATGAGGGGGAGTACCCACGGTCATGTTCAAGCCACAATTTCAATTTATTCGGAGATATACCGATTCCAGTATCCTTCACCTTTAATTCCAGTTCAACCTCAGGTGCATCGGTCACAGATCGGGTGGTTGCAGATAAAGTGACGGCTCCTGTGTTTGTAAACTTCACTGCATTATCTACCAAATTAATCAGCATACGGCGAATTTTAGCCTCATCCCCGATAAAAATAGGCGAGCTGGTGAGATTCCAGTCGAGCTTCAACTCTAGACTCCGTCGCGCAGCTACCTCTGTATACAGGCTCAATACATTTTCCATCATCGTTCTCAGATCAAACGGATCTTCAATATCATCGATCTGTCTGGACTCTATATTGCTGTAATCCAAAATATTACTCAACAACGTCATGAGCGAGTGACTGCTCGACTCCATGATGCTCATATATTGTTGTTGTTCCTCTGTTAACTCTGTCGTCAGCATGAGATCGGTGGCTCCCCATATTTCGGTTAGCGAAAACCGAATTTTATTACTCAGGGAAGAGATCAAATCCAACTTGTTTAGGGAAGAGATTTCAGCATCGATCTTGTCTTTCTCCAGTTCCACCACATAACCCAGAAATACAGCCATAACCTGTAGGGCCTTCAGTTCGGATTCTGTCAAATGTTCAGATGGCGCGTCCAAGATACAAATGGTTCCGTAAGCCTGACCATTTTTCATGCGAATAGGGATTCCTGTAAATGAGTGGTTTCCCATGGTTTTAGTCACATCTAAATCGCATGTGTGCGGGTGAATAGTCGTTTCTGAAATCGTGAGGTGATCCGCAGGATGGTCCAACACCAGACTGCAATAGCTAAGCTCAAAAGGGAGCACATCCCCTTTCTTAACGAGTATCTCTTCCCGGTTAAATGAATCAACGATTACATTCGTAATCCCATCATTAGCGGCAATGAAAATGGTATTTACATGCAAAATATCACTCAACACATCAATGACATGCGCGGTAGCCTCTTGAATACTATTATAAAAACCTGTAGGTGAAGTAGTCATGTATCTCCAATCCTGATGCAAAGTGGTGGTTATCCAAAAACTTTAGCAGTTTGTGTATCCCATTCCCGATCCTCTGAATGTGTTTTTGGAGCGTATCATTAATTATACATGATTATTTCATTATAAACCGATCTTTCTACTTCCATTTACCTATTCGCTTGCGCAAACCTTCATTTTTTAGGTCTAATGCTAGCCTTTCTGGGAAGGTTTTTGTTTGTATTATTACACATTCACGAAAATATATGATTATATTCATTCTATTTTCATAAATTCATATGTAATCTCATGATATGAAAATTGTGTAATAAAATAGGAGGATAGAACCAGTAATATCATGTAAAGATTCTATATAATAGGTTCAGAGGTGGAATTATGAATAGACAGGAAGCCCTACAACACTTCCTTAAGACCTATGCAGAAGATGTATTGAACCAGAAATTACATCAGGCAGCGTCTTTGTATGAGCATAGAAAAGAGGAACTCATTTTTTCTTTTATTCAATCCTTTCAATCAATCTGCCTGCAAGCCCATTCTTCAGAAGTGGCCAAGACAAGGATCGGATACATTACTTATTCTATGAGGCGCACGTATCTGATGGATCGCAACTATAACTATGTCGTCGAAGCCTATGATAAAAATTGGTTCTTTGATCCTCAACCTTGTTATGGAGCCTATGATGCAGGCTGGGCATTCAGCTTTTTGGGAGAATTGGAGGATGAATTGAATCAGCTTCGAAAACCTTATATGAACAAGATTTTTCAGCCTGATGTGGAGCGATTTGTACTCCAAGCTGCAGGGAAATTTCATCAATATATTCTGAAATTAGCGAAAGATGCTATTCAGCAGGCTGTACATTTACCTGAATTCAAGGCCTTGAAATGTGAGGACGATTTGGAAGTAAGAATAGGGGAGTATAAAGGAATCAGTGAGGTGGTGTATTCAACAGCTTATGGAGTATTACATAATTCAACAGGATAATCGTATTACAGAGTATATGTATCCAGTAGAGATGAATCGCAGGCAGTTATTGGAATGGGCAGAAAGCTCATCATGTGCCGATGAAGAATCTATTTTACAATTTTATGTATCAGGTGATGCGGACTATATTGATTTTATAGAGCATCCGTTACCCATCGTTTCGGAACAACTAAAGGAAATCTTTGATATATATCAAGCCGGATTAAGCTGGAAGTTAGTTGTTTTTGCCGATATGCAGCGAATGCAGCAAACGAGGTATTGGCTGGCAAATCCGCCTAGCCTGATGTGTTTATCACCACGCAGTGAATATCATAGGGACGGTACACTGAAGAAAATCATTCTAGATGAATATAAAGTAGAGGATCATAAAATATTCAGGGTTCAGGATGCCAATCATCATATCATTGTAGATCTTGATGTGGCTGAATGTATTTTGAAGTTCAATCTGGCAGGCTTGAAATTACAAAAGGTCGATACAGAGGGGCCATCTATACAAAGGAGAGTCCAAGAATGAGTGAGAGCTATGTAGTGGATGGGGCACAGATACATTGTAGCTATGGAAGTCATACGGGAAGATTTAGTGTTTCAGCTAACAGGGGAATTAGTATTGGTGACAAACTGCAAGGGAATATTCAGGATTTTCATCCACAGACGCATATCCCTGCATTCGGAATGTGCCGTAGTATGCATAATCCTGCAGTTTCTTCTGCTAACAAAGGGAATTCCGGAAAAATCATTCCGCAGTCCTGCAAACCGAGCGTTTCTATGCCTTGGTTGAATGGAAAAAAGGATGTATACGTAGATCAATCTCCGGCTCTGATGAGCTGCTCCACGAACTTATGCATGTGGTGTGGAAAAATCTCGTTCACCACAGACGGGCAGGAATAGTTAACAGATTGTAGGATTTGCATCACATGAAAAGCAACCGGGGGGAGTAAGATGGGACTGGCAGGAACTGTGCTGACTTATGGAAATATTAAAGTAAATGCACCGTATGAGATTATCAGGCTGCTTGATTTTGAATTGACACAGAAGATAAATGAGCACGGCAAGGTGTACATTACTGCTCTCATACCGGATGAGGACCATGCGAAGTATGACGGTTTAGCACATGATGAGGATGTGCTAGAGGTATATGAGATGGATGAAGACCGAGGGACAGTTAGCATCTTTAAAGGAATCGTCACCAATATTAGAATTGCATTCAAAAATGGCGTATATCACATGTACATCGAGGCTGCCTCTTTTACATATCTGATGGATCAACAACGGAAAAACCGTTCGTTTCAAAACGGCAAATTGACATATTATCAACTATTCCGCGAACTCATAGATGCCTATCCACATGGGGATTTTATCGACCTGACGGACAGCAATCAAAAGTTAGATGGCTTTACTATTCAGTATGGGGAGAGTGACTGGGAGTTTCTGAAAAGAATGGCCTCTCATCTACAAACTGGACTGATTGCCGAGATTACGTCCGTGTTCCCGAGACTATGGTTAGGTGCCTCAAAAGAACAGGTGAAAGGTGAACTGCGCAGCATTAACTTTTCCCTCCAAAAAACAAAGTCAGGCCCCCGGTATACATATGCTGAAGTAGAGGATACGAAGCGTTTTGAACTTGGAGATGTGGTCGTGTTTCGACGAAAGCATTGGGTTATTGATCAGATTCATGCAGAGATGAAGCAAGGCATTATGACATATGGCTACGTTCTTGTTCCGGGAGCAGGCATTCCTAGGGAGGTTATACATAACCCGTTAATCAAAGGTACCTCTATTGAAGGGAAAGTTATTGATTTAAATAGTGAAAACGAATCCGTTAAACTTCATCTGTCCGTGGATTCCATGCAGTCCAAAGTTGAAGGGTGCTGGTTTTCTTACCCCACTATGTATACCGGAGATGGAATCGGTTGGCATTGCATGCCTGAGCTGGGGGATCATGTCCATTTGTATTTTCCATCCAACAATGAAAAGGAGGCTCGTGTAGTTCAATCCCTGCGTAAGAGAGACTACAAAGGAGATGAAATCAGTCAACCGTCAAGAAAGCTAATTCATACCAAAACACAAAAAGTGGCGAGATTCGATGATAAGGAATTAGCCCTCTCCACCCAGAAAGACAAGATACTGGTACGCTTAAATCCTGCATCTGGTATTCATGTGTACAGCCATCACGATCTCACCTTTCACGCCGATACAGACCTAGTACTGCACGGCAAAAAGGTACAAATGAACGCTACTCGCGAAATATCTCTGACGTGCAAAACTAGCTATATCCGAACCGATGGAGCACTTCATATCAAGGCTAGTAAGTTCATGAAAAATCAGGTGCCTGATGCCGAACTGAAAGCTTATAAATCCCTGATTCAAGAATTGAAGGGAAAAGGGTATCCGCAATGGGTGCAGAATTTGCTGCTTCAATTTAAAACGGACTACTACAAAGCCGTGGCAGCCGGGGACAAAAAAGGGACCAAGGAAGCAGCGGCCAAGGCCAAGCAATTGCGTCAGCAGGTGGCAGAAATAGATCGTATGCCTGCCTGGGCCAGAGCGCAAATGCATGAATACACGTCCCAGTGGTGGGAAGCGCATGGAGCCAACGACAAAGCCAAGCAAAAGCAGATGCATCTTCTCGCGAACCAACTGCGTGACAACGTGCTAATCAACGAGCTGATTCGTGGTCATTCAGCCAAATCCTATCTGGATGCGAATCGGCTGGAGGAGCTGTCCGGACAATACGCAGATGCGGCCCATAAGCTGATGTTGCCGATCAAAAGGCTATTGCTAAGGAAGCGGCTGCCCTGCGTAGTAAGTATGGCGTGAACAGCCTGCTTGCCAGAGATAATTTGAACAAGCTTGCCAAGAAGTATCCAGACAGCTTCTCGTACAAGCTACCAACTACAGGCGATTGGGATAAGGAGCTCAACGCCGCTTTGCATGATTTTGCGAAAAAATACGGCCTGGAAAATAAGGGATATGGTCGTGATGTGCTGGCCGTATACCTGCATCAAGTAGCCAATGGTATTCTTCCATGGCCTAAGGTTAGCAAGGCTGCAACGCCAGTAGCTCCAACAACGAAAACGGAACCGGGTAAGAAGCCGCCGACTACTCCTGAAAAGCCGCCGAAGGAGGAACCAAAGCCATTAGATCCCGAGGATTATAAAGATGGATTGGTAGCGGTGAAAACGATTGAGAAGTATATAAGCAGTAAGGGTATAAAAGGTAATCAGGCTCGAGCTCTGTACAGAATAAACGATTACACGAATAACAGCATTGTTCAAAAGGAATTGTCCTCGAACCATAAGGCACCCCTTGTGTTTTTCTTTGAAGGGGATGGTTCTTATAGTTATGCACAACGCGATCACCCAGAAGGTCGATATGGAGCGATGACTATTGTGGTGATAGAGGGCGAGATTAAGTATACAAGCAAAAATGCCAGCACACTTCCTGATTATGAGAGCAAGTATAAAACGGTTAAAGATGGAGTATACGAGTTTGTAGGCGGGTTGCATTTGAGTACTTATCCTGCTTTGCGTATTCGGAATGGTGCACCAGTTCCAGCAACCAAAGGAAGTCAAAAAAAGGATTGCACAGCAGAAGGTGTAAATATACACCAGGGCTATAATGCTGATAAAAAGCCTAAACCAACTTCGACAGCTTGTATAACGCTTCATAAAGACGAGTATGTAAGATTCCTGAGTTCAGTAGGCGTGGTGAAGAATTCATTAAATGAAAAACCTAATCCTATAAAAGGACTAGCTATTCTTGATCGGAAGGATAGAACAAAGTGAAGATAATCAGAAACATATTAATTATTCTTTTTTTAATCATGTTGTCAGCATGTAATGCTTCTCAAAAAGCCCCTACTTCCTTTTCTTCAAAAACGGTAGATATGACTTCAGAAGTGGTGGAATCAGCTAATAAAAATGATAAAACGGAGCTTGTTAAAGAGAATAGCAAGAAAGAATGGGCTTTAACCGTAGAAGAAGGCAAAGAAGATCCAGCAGAATTTTTGGTTCAGCTGGAAGGCTCAAAAGTTGAACGGTTCTTAAGTGCCGAGAAACTGATTAGTCTCCTACAGTCGAAGGAGGATAAAGAGAAATATCGAGATTCCTATATAAGTGTAGGGAGAATCACAGATGATGGGAATCAAATCGCATTCGTATTAGATTTATTTAAAGAAGCAAGATTAATAATACAAATTTATGATTTAGATTCCGGTAACAAAGCAAATGAATTTCAGTTACCTTATAACCACCCAGTAATTTCTTCTGATTTAACTAAGTATTTATATGAGAAAAAAGATAAAGCGTATATATATGACACGTTAACTGATCAATCAACAGCTATTCGATTAGATGGAAGTTCTATAGATGTAGATGACATTAATCAAGGACAATTTTCTCCAGACAGTACCCAGTTCTGTTTTACTGACACCCAGCAGAATATTGTTATATTTGATGTATCAAAATATAGAATCATTAAGAAAATCCATATAGATTCTGGTATGGCGATAGTTAACCAATGGGTTCAGAAAGATAAAATAATCTATTCCCTTGATTCTATGTCAGTAACTAAAACGTACCTGTTAAATGTAAGTAATGGAGAGGAGCGCCTTTTAGGCAAAGGGATGGAGCGACCTTTAATGTCTCGTGATGGGTCGAAGTTATGGTTTGAAAAGTTAGACTCACCGTCCAATTATAAACTGAATATAAATACAGGCTTCGAAAGTAAAGCTGCACCCATCACTACAATTGATGGAAGTATGGCAACACCTGTGCAGTGGTTTTATACCGCTAATGACTTTTCTAAATATGAAAGTGAAATAAAAGTGCATCAAATCAAGGCTTCATCCACTCTATTAAGTGAAGGTAGCCAGTCTTATGATGCCCAAAATCTGCTGGATGGGAATAAAGCTACTGCATGGTGTGAAGGCGTGAAGGGCAACGGGGAAGGAGAAACAATAGTATTAGATCTGGGCTCTTTACAAAAGGTAAATGGCATCCAAATTATTAATGGATATGCTAAGTCTGAAAAAAGTTATCGGGAAAACAATCGAGTTCAGAAACTAAAGTTGCAATTCTCAGACGGCTCCTCTCTGGAATTGAATGAATTTAACGCACGCAAAAATTTTAAAGAACCCATTTATACCTCATTTATTAAACTTACTATTTTATCGGTTGAACGTGGAACGAAATATCAGGATACATGTATATCTGATCTACGACTTTTCTAGCATTCTTAACAAAGGAGAAGGCATATGAAGTGGAAAGAACCAACGTTTGGTGCAACACCTATGTTGAAAGCTTTAACAATTGCTAATGCACACAGGAAAGCAGGGGCTTTTGATCTGGCAAAAGGATTTTGTTGAGAGTTTAACGGAGAGGAGAAATCATGCGTTATATAAAAGCAGTTTTAATTATTGTTTTTTCAGTGCTGATATCTGCATGTACCGCAAACACAGGAGGGGACACTGCTACGTCTTCGCAGCCCCCCAATATACCATCAAGTAATGAAGTTAAGGTAAATCAGGATGCTACAAGGGGGACTGAAAAGAAGGCAAGTTGGCTTTTAAATGGTCAAGAAGGCGTAGAAGATCGAGTTCAATTCTTAACCAATTTAGATGATCCTGCTGGAGAAACTAATATCCGTATCGACGACCTGATTGACACCATGCAAACTCGGGAAGAACGTCTAAAATATCGTGGCTCACAAGTATATGTTGGGGAAATAACAAGTGACGGCAGTCGTATGTCGATTATCAGAGATGTTTATGGGGAGCAACCAGAGGAGATGCTCATTATTGAAGTGTACGATCTGGACGCGGGAGAAAAAGAACGAGAGTTTAAATTGCCGCCAACGGCTCAATATCCTGTGATCTCTTCTGATTTAAGCAAATATCTATACGTAATGGACGGACGTTTGTATTTATATGATGCAATAAGTAAAAAAACTACAGAATTGAAGACTAACAAAGGCAAAGCGGATGTTAGTAATATTGCTCAGGGAGTGTTTTCACCGGATAACACCAAGTTATGTTTTGTTGATGATCAGACAGGGATCGTAATGCTTGATCTATCCGGTGATAGTGGTACGAAGCTTCTGCTTGCAGGCACTGATGTCTCGAGTATTATGCAATGGGATCAGGAGAACCGACTTATTTATACCACTTATAAAAAAGATAATACTTTCATAAACGATATTTATTCACTAGATATACACACTGGAAAAGTACAGTTTATAACTAAAAATGAGGGCGATTTTATTTTATCCCCAGATCAAAAAAAATTGGTTCTGGCAGATGATGAGGTTGTAAAAATGTTCATGATTGATGTAGCTAGTGGAAAAAAAGAAGATATTTCGTCCATTGTAAGTGGTGAAGGAACCTGGGTAGTTCCAATACAGTGGATCGAAACAAAAACCAATTATATGAAATATAGCAACAAGGTCAAAGTGAAAAAGGTTACGGCCTCTTCCACACTTCCTAATCAGAGTAACTATTCTTTTAATGTGAAAAATTTAACGGACGATAATAATTTAACCCCTTGGTGTGAAGGAACGAAGGAAGGCGGAATAGGAGAAACAGTAACTATAGATTTGGGTTCAATTCAAGAGGTCAGAGGTTTGGAGATGGTTGACGGTATTATACGAGTTAACAATAAGTATTTAGACATAAATGCAATCCAAAAAATGAAACTTGATTTTTCGGATGGACAATCTGTGGTGCTTGAGAATAATGACACCCGCTTCAAGTTCGATGAACCTATACGGACATCTTTCGTTAAAGTTACCATTCTAGAAGTCAAAAATGGCACGGATTTCCCCAATACTTGTATAGGTGAGCTGAAGTTATTGTGATGAGCAGTAGAAAGCGAAATAAAACTGCGGTATGGATAAGTAAAATTGCGTTATTCGTCATGATCTTTTCCATGCTATGCGGGTGTATACAATCGAATGAGGGCCAAAAAGTAGTACAGGAGCGGAAGAACACTCATGCTTCTGTCTCTCAGTCTAAAAAACTTCCTCCAGCAAAGAAGGCTGTAAATTGGTTGCTTTTTGAAGCGGAAAATGGAAACATGCCTGTGGATTATCTCGCTGACATGGATGATCCTACAGGCAATACCTATATTGATTTAGACGACATTATAGGTAAATTACATGCAAGTGAAGGTGAAACGTATCCTGAAAATGAGTTGTATCTGGCTGGTTTATCGGATGATGGAAAACATATCGCTTTATGTAGAGAATCGCAGGATTTGGATTATTTAATCATTAAAATCTTTGATCTGTCTACCACAAAGAAAATAACTGAATTTCAGGTGCCGAATAGGGACTACGCCGTTATGTCTCCTGACTTTCGGAAGTGTGTTTACACAGAGGATGCTGCCTTTTTTTATTATATAAATCAGATGCAAAAAACGAAAGCATTAGGACATTTAAACGATGGCCACTATCTCGTTCTTCCCGTGTTCTCACCTGACAGTAACCAATTTGCCCTTGTCAATAGTAACCATAATATATTGATCTATGACTTGTCCAAGAACAAGCTAATCCAACAAATCAAGTCAGGATTAGACGGCATACAGATTGAACAGTGGCTTTATAACGATAATTTACTGCTCTTTTCTTACGATCTTGATAAGACGTATTTGCTCAATATCAGAACAGGAGAGAAGAGGTTATTAATGAAAGCCACAAACTCTCCTGTTATAACCTCGGATAACCACAGGGTTGCTTATTTGAACTCGAAGGGTGAAATGCAACAACGAGACATCCAAACAGGTCTGCCTATAAAATACTCCAATGTATTCCATAGGATAGGCTATAACGTGTCCCCTACACAATGGATACAAACTACAACGGATTTGATGAAATATCGGAAAAGCATTCCGGCACAGAAAATTGTTGCTTCATCTACACTTCCAGATCAGGCAGGGAACTCCTATGCTGCCCGTAACATCATGGATGGAGATGCGAGCACAGCCTGGTGCGAAGGGGTTAAGGGAGACGGGATCGGGGAGTGGATCAAAATTGATTTCGGCTCTATGCAAGAACTGAAGGGGTTTGAGCTTATTAATGGTTTAGCTAAGTCATCCAAAGCTTTCCAAGCAAATAATAGAGTTAAACGAATGAAACTAGAGTTTTCAAACGGGCAGACCATGATGATAGATAATGATTTTATAAGCAACGAATTTCTTGATAACCCCATTCATACCTCTTTCGTGAAAATAACGATTGAGGCCGTAGAGCGAGGAAGCAAATATCACGATACCTGCATGTCGGAGATACGATTCTTCTAGTATTCCTAACAAAGGAGAAGGCATATGAAGTGGAAAGAACCAACGTTTGGTGCAACACCTATGTTGAAAGCTTTAACAACTGCTAATGCACACAGGAAAGCAAAGGCTTTTGACCTGGTGGCAGAGCAGAAGAAACAAAAACTAAATTACCCAGACTGGGCCCAGACCTGGATGCGTAAATACAAAGAAGATTGGTATATTGCTCAAGTCAATGGTGACGAGGTAGGTATGCGTAAAGCGCAAAAACTGGCAGAAGGACTTCGAAGCAAATTACGCGAAATGGCCACATTCCCCAAGTGGGCTCAAGAGCAAATGCAAAAAGAAACCGTTCGTTGGATGACTGCGGAGGCAAGTGGAGATATCAGGGAAAAGCTGGCTGCCGAGAAGGCGGGACGAGCTATACGCGAGAAGCTAGGTCTGATTGATATGAGTACTAAAGCACCACCAGAAGTACCCGTTACCACCGAATCGAAAGATGAACCTACAAAAACGAACGTAAAGACTCCGGCTGGAAAATGGATACCTGCTGAATTCCAGTATAACGGTAGTTCTAAAGCTGAGAAAACATTTAAAAGACGCTCATTAAAATTCACTAAAATGCAATGGAATCAGGAAAAGATACACGGTTTGTGGGAAGCTACAAAAAAGATACAAGAAACGTATCATATCCAGATTGACCCCCGTCTTTTGTTAGCAATTATTATTCAAGAAGGAACTGGCAGTTTTAACACTAGTAGTACAAATAGAGCGGCCGATGGTGAGCATGGTGCTGAAACTAATTATGCCAAAGATTTAATGAAAGCCAATAGTTTAGTATTTGGAAAGATATTGGGCTATATATACTATGGTCAGGAATTTAGACAAGCCGTAGTGAAAAACAATAAATTAAGTGGTATTACAGGCAAAGGGGACGTTTTTCAATACTGCAATTGGTTCACGCCCATCATTAGAATGAAATCCAAGCGAGTTGAATGTGGAATATACGCTAGCGATAACCTTTGGGGTGAAAATGTGCGGGAAATATACAATATATTTAGTGGAAATGAAGCTTCTAACTATGAACAATATCTGTTGAGTCTTGATAAAAGTGTAACTCAGAAAATTGCTGCATCCGAAGGTATTAAGCTTCCTAATTTTAAATTTAAACCTACCCAAAATGGTAACGATAGCAGAAAAAATGATACGAATGAGTGGAGTATCGTCGGTGAAAGATAAATCACAATTCGAAATGAGGAAAAGAAGTGTACAAACCAAGTTACGGTTATTGCATTATAATGCTTATAATGATTTTTGGAGTAACTGCGTGCGGTTCTACAAGTATCAATAATTATAAAAGTGAGAAAACAGTTAGCGTCAAAGACGAGAGCACATGGAACTATCGAAGTGAAAAAGTCGAAAAAGCCCAGAATATTGCTTCTGCCGATCCGGAGTCCCTTCAGGACGACGACTTTGAGGTCTCATATCGATCACATAAGATTGATAAGAATACGGATATTAAAGAACTTATCCATAAGTGGGGTTACAGTGAAGGATTTGAAGCTAACAATAGAGGATATAATAGTGGGAATGGAACATATAGAAGATGGAGTCTGTCCTATCCTAACTATGAGGAGCCAGAAATAAGATTTGTAGTTTTATCTAAGATTGAACTTGAAGGGGAGGAACTGGTGGATGGTGAAAGCTATTTAGTAGCCGTGAGTTTGGAGAATCCCAAGTTTAAAACAAAAAGAGGCTTGAAGATCGGTGATACCCTTGGCAAAGTACTACAGCTCTATGGCAAACCGAGTATTGTAACAAATGGGAGTCTGCTTTATTCCAAGAATGGCTTACATTTGAGGATTCAGTGGGATACTGAAACGGAAAAAGTAAATAATATCTTCATAGAATATAATATGGAGAAATCCATAGAACAGCAACGTAGTGCTGATTATGTAGAAGAGGATGCTCAGCCCGACCCTGATCTAGAACCATATACTATTCAAAGGGAACAATCATTTACTACCATTCTTAATGGATGGGGAGAAGTAAAGTTTATATCCACTTTAAAAGATGAGGAAACAAATGATCTGATACACGCAAAGTTTTTTTTGGAAGTTAACAGTGACGAATATGCGGAAAAGAAGATACTATACGATTTCCCCGAATTTTATGGTAACAACGGTAGAATGATCGACAGGATCAAGGCAGTAAGTTTTAAGGATTTGAATCAGGATGGACGTACAGATATTGTTATTATTGCTGATTATATCACCGGAGTTAATGCACACGGAATAGAAACGCTCCCTGTCGCGGGGATTTACTTTCAGAAAAAGGACAGTACGTACACTACCCTGCCTGAATTGGATAAGAGTATTAATCAAACAGGCCACAACCGAACGCTTCAAAATATCATTCAATACGTAAGCAAACAACGTATAAACGTGCAATGAACAATGTGAAAAGGGAGTTTTTTGAAATCAACTTTATAAAACAAAATAAAATACTATTTTTAATATTGTTATTTAGTCTGCTATTGAATGGATGTTCTGAACAACCTACGAATGAGAAGCAGCAAGCAGTTGAACCCATCAAACCTAGCACTCAAATGATAGAGAAAAAAGCTGTGACTGAACCAGAGTCTGCTGCTCAAAAACAAGATCGGAATAGCAATATTGTGAATCCGATTAATAAAAGAAATGAAAATAACGCCATAGATTCTAACACATTAGATCAGTTTATAAAGAAAATCCAACCCCCAAATGAGCAGCTTCAAAAAATAATAAAAGAAGATTTGGACCATGATGGAAAGCCGGAATATGTGCTTGCTTTTGGATTAGAAAAAGAGGAGATTTACAACATATTTGTAGTCCGGGAGGATGCTGGCTATCACATCATTGGTAAATTAGAGGACCCAATTATAGTTGCACATCTTAATACAGACATGAAGATCATGAAGCTGGATCAAACAGAACAAAAGTTTATCGTAGTATATTCCACTAGCGAAGTGGATGAGGCCGAAGGATTTTCTATATTTACTTTAGACCATAACCGAATTAGCAACCTGAATTACAATTATCCAGAAGCAACAGGGCAAGGAATCAGGAAGCTGGAGGATATTAATAAAGATGGTGTTTTTGAGGATGTGAGTTACTACCGTTTTCAGGATACTCAACAACATACGATAATAACATATCAAAAATTCGACAGCAGCGGACCCGAAAAAACAAAAGTACTATACGAGAATGGAAATAAAAAATTTGTATGTCCTACGGTTCCTAAAGATATTATCCAAAATTATTTGGAAGATCATTATCTTATGAATCGCTTCTTGATACACTTGCCTGAAATGGCGGAAATCACTGCGTTGTCAGCAAGTCCGAAAAATCATTTTGAAGATATCATAGATTTTTCCGCTATGGACTATACAGGATTAGACTTGAATGTAAAAGAGATTGCTTATGAGGCTAATCAGCGGGTGTTTTTGGTAAAGAGTAGCTCAGAAGAAGAGGAGTCAAACCAAGGACTTCTATTTACATTAGAAAAAAAGTCAGGCAAGTGGAAGATTATGAGTATAGAGATGAACGATAAATTGCAGAAAGCGTGATATCCAGCATGAATTACTTGAAGTACGGGCGAGCTTCTTGCGTCCTATTATTACTCATTTCCTGTGTAGCGCTGAATGGATGCATGAAGGAACAGAATTCTCCAGCAACTAAAACAAATCATGCGCTTTCTCTCCAAAATAACGATAAAACGATTTCCTATTCGAAAAAGCTGGACACGCTAGTGAAAAAACTCCATATAGTCAACGATGAAAATAAGGATTCTGATACCAGACAAAATAAGCTAGAGGAGTTCACACAGGAACTTAATTTGTTGTTAAATGAGCCTGAAAGTGTAGAGATGAAGGATGAAGAATTAGTAGAAAAGTTCGATAATAATCTCACTATCTTAACAAAATCGTTTCCGTTAAAAAGTGGGAAGCTAAACGTTAGGGTTATGAATTATAGAGCACCTAAAACGGTGACAGGTACGATCGGAAATAAATACACATTTATTCAGTGGTGGAGTTCGAAGCAACTTGTACACGCCCAGATGCTTGAGGATGGCGGGCCAGAATTGACTACAGACTTTGTGGTTCGAGATTCAGACCAAGGAATACAGTTGTGGTTAGGGGGATATGTTTCAATATATCATCCAGATCCCGTATTTGTTGCGTTGTGGGAATTCTCCGGGGAAAAATGGACACAGAAAGAAATAGTAACAGATAAGATAAAGCTTCCGGATGCGTGGGAATTGAACGAGGATATAGATGAGCTTATTTTAGAGAATCGACAACATGATAGCATGAGTATCGAGGTTTTAGACCACGGCGATGGTTTCTTCATAAACAGTGATGATTCTGAACAAAACCTTATCATTGAGTTCTCCAAAAGTGGAGAAGTCCGTATTGATTCCGAATATAGCACCGCCTTGAATACTCATAGTGAACGGCAAAGCTATGAACTCATTCAAGAGGAATATTCAAAAAATGGGATCGTGATTAAATACCCTCAAATTATAAAACTCAAGGATATTGCAAAGCAGAAATCTTTAAACAAAATTCTTAAGGCTGATGCTTTAGAAGGATTACAAAACTATGCGGATTCCAATGCTGGAGTCCATGTCGAAATTGATTATGAGATCAAACGAGAAAGTGAACGATTCTTGAGTGTTCAATATACGGGTATTCATTATGTGAAGGACGCAGCCTATCCTACTCATATGTTTTATACGACGAACCTGGATATGAAGCAGGTTTCAAGAATAAGGTTGAGGGATCTGGTAAAGGTCGAGAAACCTTTTATTGAGCTTATAAAAAGCGGGAAGATTACAGCTGTTCAGCCGGAGCAACAAGGATTAATTGGTGATTTCACAAAAGATGATTTGATTCAATTGTTAACAAATGCGGATGTAACCAAAGGTTCGCTTGCGGAAGTAGAAATGGAATCGTTTAGTTATTTCACAAATGATTCATTGGGGATGAGTGTACCTATGGCACATGTGGTAGGGGACCATGCGGAGTATGAAATTCGTTTTGCACAAATTCCAGAGAATATTAGGCAAAATGAGGAACTATGGAGTGAGTTAAGTTCCGTTGAGGATCAGTCTGTTTCCACAGTTAGCGGTGAAAAGTTGAATACCGACCAATATGAAATTGAAGAGTCGCAGTCTTTTCAAACTACTTTCGAAGGCTTTGGGAAAGTACGGTTTGTATCGACTCAAGCAAATAAAGATGAAATTCCCAAAAACTACTTTTTTCTATTAGATGACCAAGAGCGAGTTATATATTCATTTCCAGATTTATATGGAAATGAATGGTGGTATGCTGATGAAGGCATAGAAGCAGTGGCTTTCAAGGATGTAAATAAGGATGGATTAAAAGACGTTATCATTATTGCTTATTATGAAACGGGCTCTGGACCAGATGGTGCAAAGCCATTCCCTATAGCAGACATATATTTTCAGAAGAAAAATAAAACCTTTACCACGCTCTCTGCATTAGATGAGGCTCTCAACGATCAGGGACATAATCAAACCATTAAAGATGTCATACAATACGTAAGCAAACAACGGATAAACGTAAACTAACCGACATAGAGGAGCGGTAACATGGGATATCCAATCATCAAGTATAATGGAACAGTTTTATCTCTCAAAAATCCGAAAGTTAAAGTTGTACAGAAAATGAATGAGCATGTGAAGGTCGTTTTGACAGGTGTATTAACGGGTGCTCAAATGGAAGAATATACAGATCATATGGAAGCAGGGGCGAAGTTAGTTGTTTCTTATATGAATGACGATCATAAACAGAGTGTGCTATTTCGAGGGCCAGTCACGCAGTTCAGAATCAAGATGGTATCCAATGTAGCTCATTTGGTTGTCGAAGCTCTATCTTATACAAGCCAGATGGATGAAATACCTCATAGACAATCCTTTCAAAATGTGAAGATGAAGGTGCAAGCATTACTTGAACATGTACTCAAATCCTATCCCAAAGCCAATTGTACGAGCCGCTTAAAAGATCAGCTTTTACAGGAATTTACGATGCAATTCGACGAAACGGACTGGTCGTTTCTAAAACGTATAGCGTCTCGGCTTGGTTGGGGACTAATACCTGATCCGATTGGAGAAAAACCTCAGTTTTATTTTGGATTACCGGCTGGTGTCAATCAGCGTGAGCTCAGGCAGTATAACTACTCCATGACGAGAAAAACCAAACCAGGAGCCAGCAAGGGTGACAACCTTTTATATTATAAAGTGCAAACGACAGGGGCTAGAGATGTCCTGCTGCAAATTGGGGCGGAGGTTAAATTTAAAGGGAAAGCTTTATACGTCCTGCAGTCTGTTGCGTTTATACGACATAGTGCTTTGTGGCATGAATATGTGCTGACTACAGCGGATGGAATAAAACAGGATTTGATTGTAAATGAGGACATTCGGGGCATGTCATTGAAATCCAAGGTCATTGGAATCGAGCAGGATCATGTGAAGGTTTTCTTTTATGAAATGGATAAGGTCAAGCCTAACGTCAAGGAAACCTTCGCTTTTCCAACGGCTACATTTTATACATCGGAAGGGAATACGGGATGGTACTGCATGCCGGAGCTGTTTGATTTTGTAGATATCTACTTTCCGACCGCTAAAGAAAAAGACGCTATTGTGACCCACTCGATCCGAAAGAGATCCAAAGGCGGTGACTTTATTAAGGACCCGTCGACGAAGATCTTTATGACCAAGTACCGCAAAGCCATTATATTTGAGAAAAATGAAATTTTAATCACTGGGAACGACGATGAAGTGGTGATTCGACTGTTGGATGACCACGGCATCGAATTGCGGAGTAAAAAGGACATCCGTGTTAAGGCTGATGGAAATTTGGTATTCAATGCGGGGAACACAATACAGGTCACCGCGAAGGATGCTATCGGTTTAAAATGTAAAACGAGTTTGGTAGAAATGAATGGTAACATCAAAATGACTGGAGAAAAGATAAAGACGCAATAACTAATCCATCGTGAGAGGGTAAAGAATATGGTTAAAGTAACTACAGGAGCAATCGTGAATGAGAAAACACCGACCCAGGAAGATATGGTCCAAGAATGGAAACGTAAAATAAGCAAAGGCGAATATCCCTTTATTTATGTAACTAAGCATAGTACCAAAGGTGAATAGCGTTAAATATGACTAACGACGACTGAAAAAGGCTCCTAGGGAGCCTTTTCTGCAATCATGGTTCAATATTCTAATTCTTTTTAGGATTCCTACTGTCGATGAACCAAGTAGGTCCTAATACATCTAGGACTTCTTTTTTTTCAAAATCGTAAGCGATGGATATCGAGTGATCTTCATGTCCTTTTATATAGCCGATTAGGTAAATCGTGTTATTAACATAGCTACCTATATAGTCATAACTCTTAAATATGAAATCTGCCCTATAGTATTCCTTAATGTACTCTTTTCCAATAGGTATGCCTGTCCGAACGATTTCTTCTTTTTTGACATTCGATGCGTACTGCATGTAATAGAAAACTCCTACCAGAATGACAAGTGATATAAAGACCAAAAGCCATAGTTGTTTCTTTTTCAAGTTGAAATATTCTCCTTAAAATTGAGCTAAATATGCTATACGCTTTCTTAGGAATAAGGTGCATTCTTATCTATAACCCTACTATCAATAAACCAATCCGGTCCCGTAACATTGACGATTTCTTTTGAGTCCAAGTCATAGGATATCCTAATTAAGTCTGTATCGTTTCCTTTTATATAGCCGTAAAGATGTACTCTTGAAAAGACACTGTTTTCTTCAATATTGTAATTTTTTAATACGAAATCCGTATTATAGTGAGTTTTAATATATTTGATACTGACAGTAGTAGCAGACTCCACTATCTCTTCCTCTTGAGCGGTAGAAAAACCACAACCGCCCAGAATGGTTAATATTATGATGAGAACTGTGCAACATTTAAGGATTGTGTTCATTTACGCAACATTCCCCTAACATGCTATTTATAATTTAATGTGAACTACAACCAGAATGCAGTGAACAAGACTTGGTTCTTATTTTTGTTGCAAATATCTCTCAGTAACAGGAAGTATTTTAATGATATTACTTCTTCATATTTAGGAAAAAGTCATCTGTTAGAGGGCTGATTATTTGGGTACTGGACTTGACTTTAGAATGGAAAAATAATCTTTTTGGGATAGCGGCTGTCAATGAACCAATCTGGTCCGGTTACACTAGACACTTCTTTCTTTTTAAAATCGTAAGCGATAGATATCGATTGGCCTTCATGCCCTTTTATATAACCGATTAGATGAACCGTGTTATTAACATAGCTACCTATATAGTCATAACTCTTAAATATGAAATCTGCCCTATAGTATTTCTTGATGTACTCTTTTCCAATAGGTATGCCTGTCCGAACGATTTCTTCTTTTTTGGCATTCGATGCATACTGTATGTAATAGAAGACCCCTACCAGAATGACAAGTAATATAAAGACAAAAAGCCATAATTGTTTCTTTTTCAAGTTGAATTAATCTCCTTAGAATTGGGAGTGAATATGCTACACGCTTTCTTAGGAATAACGAGCATCCTCATCTATAACCCTACTATTAATAAACCAATAACAAACCAACCCGGTCCAGAAACGTTGATCACTTCTTTAGTTTAATAAGTGTAGTGAATGGTGATTTTGCTGTTCTCGTGACCTCTAATATAGCGTAGTTTGTAGTGGATAAGGTTGATGCCGATGGGAGTTGCGACATCTATAACTCTTTTTCTTGAGGTACTGAGAAACCGAATCCTGTCAGAATAAGCGGCGTCATAGAAATATTAGACACAACTTAAAAGGTATGTTCATTTACGTAATCTTCTCCTAACATACAGCTATAAAGTCCTAATCGTTATTAGGTAAGAACTATCACCAAAAATACAATCCTCTCCGACTTTGTTCTCATTTCTGTTCCGATTGATACTCGAAATAAATATAATACATTATAATGATATTGCTTCCTGAGAATGGAAGAGTGAACTTATTTACTGAATAAAGCGAATCTTATTTTATGGAACAGATACGTCCTCCTTGGGATCCTGACTATCGATGAACCAATCCGGTCCAGTTACGTAGAGTACCTTTTTTTTCTTATAGTCGTAATTTAGTGAGATTATCTGACCTTCATGTCCTTTTATATAGCCACGAAGATAAACGGTAGAGTTAACATAGCCGCCAATAAAGTCGTAATTTTTGTATATAAACTCGGCATTATAATGTTTCCTAATGTATTCTTTTCCAATAGGTATGCCAGATTGGACGTATTCTTCTTTTTGTACATTCGCCGTATATTGCATGTAATAAAAGATTCCAACAAGGATTGAAACCAAGGTAAGAGCAGAAAGCCAAATTTTCTTTTTCAATTTTCTTTTCTCCTTTAATGGAAATAATGACTTTTTATAACTTTATAATATCTCAGCTATTTAGACAAGGTGGGGAAAAATTGAATTACGTTAAAGATGAAACTTACTGGATCATATCGAATGAAGCTTACGAATTGAATATTGATCCAAAGACTTATAGAAATAATAACATTCCTGGTTGGAGGGTTGCTGATTTAGACGAGAAACTATTACATGACACGAACGGTTCTGGATTTGATGCGACCGTTTTTCACAATGAGAATACCAATCAGGTGATTATAGGATATAGGGGAACTGAACCAGGGGGAAGACCAATATGGAGTAGAGCGATGGACATAGGAACGGACATTAGCGATGTTGTGGGCGGACGAGCGAAAAATTTAAATCAAGTTCACGATTATTATGTAAATAATCAAGAAGAAATAAAAAATTCCCCCCCACAGGTACAAAGTTCATTTCATCAGTATGAGGCCCAGTATCAGGATAATCAATTTACAAAAGCTCAAACACTGTACGACGAAGTGAAGAAGAAGTACCCCGCTGCCGAAATATCTACGACAGGTCATTCTTTAGGCGGTGCAGAAGCAGAATATGTTGCAGTGAAGAATGGTTTATCATCTGTGAGTTTTGCTGCTCCGAGCATTGTACATTTATTGCCTGAAGATCTTCAAAAGAGGGTAAAAGCAGGAGAATTCAAGAAGACTAATGTGGCTTTTGCCCATCCCGGAGATAGCGTTGGTGGGGGAGCCACTAAGGCTAACCAACATGTGGGGGAAACGTATCATATTGGGAGTGATTATAAGACTGCCAATGTAGCCAAGTTTACTATTCCTGTTTCAATTCCCTTGGAAAGAAAAACCGAATTGGAAAGACTTTTTCTTGGACCCAAGTGGACTCCTATTGTTTATGTTCCGATTACATTGCCTATGATGCAGCAAGATGCATTCACCAAATTCTATAATTCTGTATTAGGTGGAGAGAACACTCATAGCATGGGAAACTTTACGTTTGATAAAAACGGCAATATCAGCAATCCGCTGTACACCATGGACGGACAATTGGTAGAAGGCAATCCACGGGTGCAGGCATACGAGCAGATGCTGGCCGCGCGAGCAGAGCTCAAGGAAGTCATGGGCGATCTGATTGAACGCTATGGTGGACAAATGGGGGCCTTCGGGCAGTTTGCTGCTACTGCACTGGGTGTGAATTTGATGGGAGCAGGACAACAAGATGGTCGCACTAATGGTGGGGCATATTTTGTGGGCAACAAAAATGGAGGCACAATTCAATTAACACCTGAGGAGCTAAAGCATGCGGCTAATCAGATGCGTTCTAGCTTGCATGGATTTTCCAGTGACACCCGTGCGTCCATTCAGTTATTTCAGGCTCATATCGGGACAAGTGAAAGTCAGTCTTTGACCCCGCTTGCGCATAGTGCTACGGCGACACTGGATCGGATTAATCGCTGGTATCAGGAATCGATTACAGAGATAGCAGAGTACATCGATCGCAAGGGCCAGGAATTTACGATGGTGGATCAATAAGAAAGAGCAGCTGGAAGAACACAACGGGAGGCGAAAGAGATGAGCAGAATATCTTTGAGCCTGGGGGATCTGCGTAGGGCTGTTCAGCAATGCGAGCAGCTAAAGCAAAGACTTCAGCATCAGGAGCAGCAGATGAAAAATATATATGGTAGGCTGCATGAATGGCGAGGAGAATCAGCTGCTGAATTAACACGTAAAATGGAGACGTTTCTCCAAGGTACAACTGTACGAATACAGGAATTGGACGATCATAAAGAGCAGTTGAAACGTTATATTCGCAAAATGGAAGAAGCTGATCGGCGTGAGGAGAGACGTAAACGGGCTGCACAATGGTGATACAGGCGGACTGCAATAGTTAGGAGAACATCATGAAAGATCAAAATGCATTTGTCATTTTACTTATATTGAATATCGTTTATGGCTTAACGTTATTTGCCTATCCGGCCATGCTGATGGTGGTCGTATTTTCTTTCGATGCACCAACAGCTGGAGATTATCTTAGCAGTTATATTTTTGCCTATGTCATAATGAGCTACCCGATAGGAATATTCATATCATGGAGCTGTTGGTATTTTTATCATCGTTATGCTTTTAAGAAGGCATATATTATTGCTAACTTTATGCTGCTGTGGCCGGCTACTCTTGTAGTGTCCTCGTGGATTCAATCGGCTTTTTCTTGAAGGGGTTCTCATCTGGCCAGTCAGCTACATAACATAAAAAACCGTACAATCGCTAGGGGACTCCCGCGGGGTACGGTTAAATGCATTTAAGTAAAAACTACATATATAGTAGAAGGAAAAAAATTTCCTCTGGAATGACGACGATAAAACTTTTGGCCAGAGATTTACCGGAGTCTACTTTAAAATTACCCTGTGGGCGAATATAGCAGCGTTCGGAAGCTTGAGGATGAGTTAAAAAAGGTGTAAAAATGTTGAAAAGCTACAAAGTTCGACATATTGTTCGCTTTTTCGCATCATATGTGTTTGGATTAGGGATTTTTGTTTGCTATTTATCGTATATTTATGTATAATCTATCGTGTTGAAAGATTGATTGTACGTAATATGCTGATGAGGGTGGGTTCATGACGCTGCTCGACAGTAACGAAAGCAAGAAGCGGATGTGCCAGATTTACAATGAAGTTTCAAAGGAACTGTTCGGCTTCGGGACCACGCTGCTGCGGGCCACCGTTGAGAACAACATTGTTACCTTTGTGGCGAAGCACCGGCGTTCTCCACGCTCGGCAGCATTGGAAGTGGAAGCCCCCGGCTTGAAGCTGGAAGTGGATTTCCGAATGTCCATGCTGTACAAGAAGAGACTTCGCGAGAAGCTGATTGAGGATATGGAGCTCGATATAGATGCTTTACTGCGTGATTATGATTCAGCAACGCAGTGGGCTATTACGAACATCATTCTGAAGGAATCCTAATAAAATTGGATATTCGGCTTTTCGCTTCGGATCTATCTGAGGGGAGAACCTGTTATAACGCGCAGCGGGATCAACTTATTCTTTGTTTACGAAGAAAAGTATTCTTGTTTTACAAGAGTACTTTTCTTTTTTGTGTCATAAGGTGTGCATAATAAAAAATAGGGGGAGTTTCATATGAAAAAATGGTTTAAAGGGTTTATGGCTGTGACCTTGGCATCCGTGGTACTGGCAGGTTGCGGCAGTAATGCTACTGGCGGTCAGACAGATGGAAAAGATGGTTCAGCTGATGGGAAAAAGAAACTAGTTATTTCCACATGGGGCTTTTCCGAGGACTTTTTTAACAAAGAAGTGTACGAGCCTTTTGAAAAAGAACATAACGTTGACATCGTGGTCGAAATTGGAAATAATGCGGAACGGTTGAACAAAATCAGTCAAGGCAGCACAGATGTCGATCTGATTTATCTGTCTGATTATTATGCTCAACAAGGAATTCAACAGGGATTGTTTGAGAAGCTGGATCGTAGCAAGGTGCCGAACCTGAACCAAATTTATGATATTGCCAAAGCACCGCTGGGTGAGGAGTATGGTCCTGCTTATACGGTTGGGCGTCTCGGTATTGCCTATAATCCGGAGCTGGTGAAAAAGAATGTGACCTCTTGGGCTGACCTGTGGGGAACTGAGTTCAAAGGAAACGTGACTTTGCCGAATATTACGGCGACTGCGGGACCGATGATGGTAGATGCAGCCTCCAAGGTAGCGGGTAGTAAGGAGTTTAATGAAGACCAAGCCTTCGGAAAACTGAAAGAGCTGAGTCCGAATATCGTTAAGTTTTATAGCAAAACGTCCGAGTTCGTGAACATGTTTAGTCAACAAGAAATTGCGGGCGGTCCGATCATGGAAATGTACTTCAAAGATTTGCAGGCGGCTGTGCCAGGGGCGAAATTTGTAGCTCCTAGTGAAGGTGCTTACGCAGTAATGAACACAATTAATGTAGTGAAAGGCTCCGACCAGAAGGAACTGGCTGAGGAATTTATCAACTGGCAGCTGAGTAAGGAAGTTCAAGAAAAGTCTGCCAAGGCGAAGGTTGATTCCCCGGTGAATACGCAGGTGGTACTGTCCGGTGCGGATACAGAGGGAATTACGTACGGTACAGAGGTAGTGAACAAGCTGACCAAGCTGGATATGAAGTTCGTTAACGATCATATCAAGGCATGGACAGATCGCTGGAACCGGGAAGTTGCACAATAATGAAAAAGGTCATATTAGATGTAGATACGGGCATTGATGATGCGTTGGGTATTTTACTAGCCGCCAAAAGTGGTCAGCTGGATATTCAAGCGATTACTACGGTATGCGGTAATGTTTCACTTAAACAAGCAACATTGAACACATGCAAAATCCTCGACCTTTTGGATAGACCGGATATTCCGGTTTATCGGGGGGCGGAGGCTCCCTTAATACGTAAAGGCCTGCACGAGCATCGTGTCCATGGAGAAGACGGCATTGGAGGCGCACTGAGTGGAGTAATCCCAGCTATGTCTGCGTCCGAAGGCTTTGCACCAGATATCATCATCGATACCGTGATGGCTCACCGGGGGGAAGTGACGCTCATTTGCACCGGGCCGCTCACCAATTTGGCACTGGCGCTGCTGAAGTGTCCCGAACTGACGGATCACGTCGATGAGGTCATTTTTATGGGCGGTGTTATTCACGGGTGCGGCAATATTACACCTGTAGCGGAGTACAACATGTATGCTGACCCTGAAGCCGCACGTATCGTATTTCATGCAGGATTTGGTCGGTTGATACAGGTGGGACTGGATGTAACACGGAAGGCTCTGCTGACTGCCGATCATATTGCTCGTCTGTCCCATCCTTCAATTCGTAATTATGTAGCTCAAAGCACGGCCGTTTATACCAAGCGTTATGAAGAACGCAACGGGGTAAAAGCCTGTGCGCTTCATGACCCGCTTGCCGTGGGTGTCGCATTGAATTCGAGGTTAGTAGATACCTCGTCGTTGTATGTCGACGTGGAAACCTCCAGTCGTATATGTGACGGACAAACGGTGGGCGATGTGCAGAACCGCCTCAATCATAGCCCCAATATGAATGTATGCGAACAGGTGGACAGCGAAGCTTTTCTGGAGCTGTTTATCCAGGTGCTGAATAAGGAATAACATTTTGATAACCGCAAGGAGCTACCCATGAAGAAAACATACTTGTATTGGCTGCTGCTGCCAGGTCTGCTCTTTCTGGCGGTGTTCATGGTCATTCCGATTGTGTTGACGATCGGTTCGACCTTCGTACAGAACAGCTCATTCACCCTAGAAGGCTATCTCCATTTCTTCAAGGACCCTTACTTTCTGAAAATATTGCTGACTACGCTGGAAGTCAGTGTCGTAACGACACTCGTGTGCGTATTACTCGGCTTCCCGACGGCTTATTATATTTCGCAAAAGGCCCCGCGTCGTAAAGGGATTTTGTTAGCGCTGGCTATCTTCCCCTTGTTGACGAGTCCGGTGGTGCGGTCATTCAGCTGGATGGTCATTCTGGGTCGCAAGGGACTGTTAAATAACGTGCTCATCGGTTTGGGACTTGTAGATGAGCCGCTGAATATTTTGTATACTCCGGCAGCGATGATTATTGGTCTGGTTCATTTGTTTTTACCGCTGATGATTATTTCACTGATTGGTGTACTCGAAAATATCGACGGTGATCTTGTTCATGCTGCTCAGAGCCTCGGGGCCTCCAGATTCAGCGCATTTCGTAAAATCGTATTTCCGCTGTCTGTGCCGGGCCTGATCATTGGAAGCATTCTCGTTTTCGTGGGCAGCCTGACTGCATATACGACACCAGCACTACTTGGAGGAAAACAGCGGGTTATCGCTACATTTTTGTATCAGAACGCGATGACGCTAAACGACTGGTTTTTAGCTTCTGTTATTGCAACAATTATGATTGTTATTACATTTATCGTGGTCGGTCTCTTAAATAAGGCGGCCCATAAACTCAATCCGAAGGGGTAGGTGGATATGCGGGAGAAACATTACGGACTAGGCTTCTTTAGCCTGCTGGTCTTCATCTTTCTGCTCGGTCCGCTGTTGATCATATCGGTCACTTCTTTCGAGCCGGGCACGGTATTAAAATTTCCTCCGCAGGGCTTTTCTTTGCGCTGGTATGAAAATATTTTTGAAGTGGATTTGTTTATGTCCACGTTCAAAACGTCCATTGTCGTCTCTCTGCTAGGCAACATCTTGGCACTGCTGATCGGTATGCCTGCCGCCTATGCGCTTAGTCGTTTTTCGTTTCGTGGGAAGGATGCGCTGAATGCTTTATTCCTTTCTCCGTTGCTCATACCGGGTATCGTTCTTGGTTTTACACTGCTGCGCTATTTGATCATAGTTTACCATTTACCAGTATATGCTGGACTATTGATCGGACATACGGTGATTATGTTGCCGTTCATTATTAGAGTCATTGCATCCAGTTTGTCTAACTTTGATTTTGCGATTGAGGAAGCAGCGCTTAGTTTGGGGGCTGGACGGCTGGAAACCTTTTTCAAAGTGGTTCTGCCCAACATCCGCTCAGGTATTATTGCGGCTATCCTGATTGCCTTTCTGGAATCATTCAACAATGTCGACATTTCCGTCTTTATGACAGGACCGGGCTTCAGCACCCTGCCCATTCAAATGCTGACTTACGTCGAAAATTATTTTGACCCGACGATTGCGGCGATTTCGGTTATGCTGATGATTTTAACCGGTATCCTGATGTTCTTGATTGAACGACTGATGGGATTGTCTTACTTCACTAAAAGGTAATGGAGGCTTCAACCTTATGGCACTGCTTACTCTGGATCGCGTATCGGTCGCTTATGACAACCAACTGATCTTGCAGGATTTCGATTTGCAGCTCGAACGGGGGCAATTGCTCTCGTTGCTCGGACCGAGTGGTTGTGGCAAAACGACCACACTTCGTCTCATTGCAGGATTTCTCGAAGCTAAACAAGGAACATTTTTGTTTGGCGATAAGGATTATACTCGGGTTCCGGTGAATAAACGGAACTTCGGCTTTGTATTTCAAAGTTATGCACTCTTCCCGCATTTGTCTGTTTTTGATAATGTTGCCTTTGGTTTGCGGTTACGCAAAGTAAAGGAAGATGATGTAAAGCGCCGCGTTATGAAGATGCTGGATACGGTTAGCCTGGGGGGATTTGAAAAACGTTTCCCCGGTGAATTATCAGGCGGACAGCGTCAACGTGTTGCGATTGCGCGAGCGCTTGTGATTGAACCCGATCTGCTATTGTTTGATGAACCTCTGAGTAACTTGGATGCTAACCTGCGTGTAAATATGCGAGTGGAAATCCGCCGTATTCAACAGGAACTGGGCATCACTACCGTGTATGTATCGCATGATCAGGAGGAATGTTTTTCAATTTCTGACCAGGTTGCGATTATGAATAAGGGGAACATCGAACAATTAGATGCTCCATCGACCATTTTTAAATATCCGACGACCGAATTTGTTGCCCGTTTTATTGGGTTTAATAATTTTCTAAGCTTTGACGAGCGTACTGAAGAAGGAGATCGCATTCGACTGAATACAGGCGATCTTTCGTTCGGCGTAGCGCGTAATCAGGGTACGGCCCAGCCGGGTGCTCGTCAGGGCGCTATTCGCCCGGATGATTTGGTCATTCGAACAGAAGGCAACGAGACAGGAGAAAATGAGCTCCCCGGTATTATTAAGGTAAGTACTTACCTGGGGCGTAGCTATCAGTATGTGGTAGAAACGGCGAAAGGCAACTTTACGGCTAATCAGGAAATGGATACGCCCTACCTGAGTGGTCAGCGGGTTACCCTGCATTTTCCGGCAGATAAAATGGTGCTGGTCCAATAATCAGCGGGTTCGATGAAGGAGATACATCATGCGTGCAGACAAAATGATTTTACAAGTTAAGGTGTATAACAGTTACTACAAGACGTTCGAAGAAGGTAATGTAGCTATACTTGATGGCAAGTTTATGTATATCGGTCAGCGTGGTCTGGAGTCTTTCGAGGCTGCTGAAATTGTCGAAGGGCACGGGAAATATATGATTCCCGGCCTGATCGACATCCATTTGCATATCGAAAGCACAATGGTGACACCGGCAACCTTTTCCTATGGACTGATTCGCAATGGGATAACGACGATTGTACCAGAACCGCACGAAATGGCGAATGTTTTCGGATTGGAAGGCATTCAGGAAATGATGGAAGCCAGCAAGGATTGCGTGGCTGATATGTTCTACGGCATCCCAAGCTCTGTCCCGGCAACGCCGCTCGAAACCTCAGGAGGCGAGATCGGTATTCCCGAAATTGATGCGCTGCTGCAAACGGGTGAAATGATCTGCCTGGGTGAAATTATGAACTATGTGGATGTCATTCGTGATCCGGAGAGCAAAACGAATCGCATCTTACGCCATGTTCGTGAGCACTACCCGGAGCTGATCATTGAAGGTCATACGCCACAGTTGCTTGATCTGGACCTGCATCAGTTGATCTATGCGGGGATAGGCTCAGACCATACTCACCAAAGTATTGAAGGTATGAAGGCGCGGATGGCTGCCGGGATGTTTATTGAAATCCAGGAAAAATCCATGACCCCTGAAGTGATGGACTATCTTATTCAGGAAGATGTGGCACAACATTTTTGCTTCGTAACGGATGATGTGATGCCAGACTCTTTCGTAGAGCGAGGGCATCTAAACCATATTGTAAGTAAAGCAATCGGAATGGGCATGAAGCCTGAGGATGCCATTTATGCAGCTACGTTTACTCCTGCTGCACGGATGCGAATGCATGACCGCGGAACCATTGCACCGGGGAAAATAGCTGACTTTGTACTGCTGTCGGATCTTGGTCAATTTGATGTGGAGCAAGTCTATAAGGACGGACTCAAGGTATTCGATAAGTTCGAGGAATACCATCAAGCACCAATAAAATGCCGCTTCCCCGCCCACTTTTATCAAAGTGTGAAGCTCAATCCGCTCACGGAGCAGGATTTTACTGTAAAGATGGATGTAGCTGATGGCACACATCAATGCCGTGTTATGATGGTCAAAGATGGCTCTACTTTTACAAGTGAACGGATTGCACCTGCACAAGTAGAGCAGGGGGAACTGGTATGGGAACATGGTGAACATGGACTGATTGCTACGTTTGAGAGGTATGGAAAGAATGGCAACCGTGCTTACGGTTTGATCGGGGGAGATACGATTAAACGTGGGGCAGTGGCAACCACCTATTCGCACGATAACCATAACTTGCTGGTCGTAGGGCATAACAAGCAAGATATGATACTGGCCGCGAATACGGTTCTTGCCAGCCAAGGCGGTTTTTGCGTAGTTGAAAATGGCAAGGTGCTGTCCCATTTGCCTTTAACCGTAGGCGGGATCTTAACAGAAGGACCGCTGGAAATGGTTGCGGCGCATGTGAAGGAGCTGCGTTCAGCCTTGCTGTCGCTGGGCTACCGCCATTACAATCCAATCATGTCGCTGAGCACGCATTCTTTGCCGGTCAGCCCGGCCTTGAAAATTACCGATCACGGCCTGATTGATGTAAATGCTGGCAAGGTTGTACCTTTAATCGTGGAAACTTCAGAAATGCAAGAATAATAAAAGAGCCGACCCTCTTATGGGCCGGCTCTTTTTTGATGCTTTAGCAGACAAAGTTAACATCTTCTATCCTCCTATTGATGTAACCTATGTATAAAAGATAAACAAGTCTTGATTTTTCTGGGTATCCGATTGCATGTAGAGTTTGCTTTACAATTAGTTCATGTAATCTTCATGATTAAAATCGAATAAGGACTTGAAAAACATCGTCACAGTGTTATAATTAAAACAGGATTTAGATTAAGTCTAAATTAATTGATTAAGATTTATTGGATTGACGCATGGAATTTTGAAGAAAATCAGACACTACTGCTAACGAGCATCCAAGCTTTACACCAACTATATTTGAACGAGAGGGGATTTTAAACATGAGTACATTAAATCATACGAACGCACCTACACAAGAGGCTATTCAAGAATTGCACAAGGCATTGAATCGTCAGGTAGCTACCTGGTCTGTATTGTACACGAAACTGCATTATTTCCACTGGTATGTGAAAGGACCTAAATTCTTCACACTGCATGCTAAATTTGAAGAACTTTACAATGAAGCAACAGCTAATCTAGATACGATTGCTGAACGATTGTTGGCTATTGGTGGCCGTCCGGCTGCGACCTTGAAGGAGCATTTGCAACTTTCAGCTATTCAGGAGTCCGCAGGTGAGCAGACAGCTGAGGATATGGTGAAGTCCGTTGTTGCTGATTTTAAAACCATCACTGTTGAGCTGGCTAATGGGATGGAAGCAGCGGAAGCGGCACAGGATAAAGCGACAGAGGATCTTCTTAACGGCTTAAGAGAAGCAATGGATAAACATATCTGGATGCTGAGAGCGTATTTGGGATAACCCATTGGTATAGACTTCCATGTATATGGAGATCAGGTGAACAAGACACACATCCCGTTGGTTCCACTCTGCCACTGGAGTATAATAACGAGAAGGCGTGGAAGACCACAGGCTCTAGAGTCATAGAGCTGCCGGGATGGGGTGTGTGTTATGGAAGTGAAACAACAGCTTTTGCATGAAGCGGAGCAGTTTATATATACATGTTATGAGGAGCTGGGCCGAAGCCGCGATGAAGCGGAGGCCCGGCTTCTTAATATTCGTCACGACATAGAGACTACGGGAACGTATGATCATACGTACGAAGAGCTGGAGCACGGGGCACTCATGGCTTGGCGCAATAGCAATCGTTGCATCGGTCGCTTATTTTGGGACAAGCTTTTGGTCAGGGATGCGCGGGGCGCGTCAGATGCAACGGAAGTGGTTCGCGAGCTCTTGGAGCATATACGCACAGGAACGAATGGCGGTAAAATTAAGCCAACGCTTACTGTATTCCGCGCCTCCAAGCCAGGGCAGCCGAATATCCGCATCTGGAACCATCAACTCATTCGTTACGCTGGATATGAAACCGATCAAGGGGTCATCGGGGACCCGATCTCGGTAGATTTTACCAATGCTTGTAAAGACATGGGCTGGCAAGGAGCGATGACCCCTTTTGATATATTGCCACTGGTTGTGGAAGCAGGCGGGCGGCCTCCCGAGCTATATGATATTCCTGAACATTTGGTAATGGAGGTGGCCATTGAGCATCCAGAAATCTCGAGTTTCGCTTCCTTGGGATTACGTTGGTATGCTGTGCCTATGATTTCGGACATGACGCTGGAGATTGGCGGTATCATCTATACAGCGGCTCCCTTTAACGGCTGGTATATGGAAACAGAAATCGGCGCCCGCAATTTTGCGGATACCTTCCGCTATAATATGTTGCCACAGGTGGCTAAGCTGATGGGGCTGGATACGACGAGTGAAACAACGCTTTGGCGTGATCGGGCGCTGGTGGAATTGAATATTGCTGTGCTGCATTCTTTCAAAAAGGCGGGAGTCAGCATTGTCGACCACCATACCGCAGCGGCACAATTCAAGCTGTTTGAGGAACGGGAAGCCAAGGCTGGGCGCGCACTGACAGGCAGTTGGACATGGCTGATTCCCCCGCTATCCCCGGCGACAACGCATATTTTTCATAATTCCTACGATAATCGGCTTGTGAAGCCGAATTTCGGAGTTCAAGAGAAGTCGTATATGTCGAGACAGGCTAATACAGCATCAGATACAGTGCTTCAGCAGAAACGCCAAGGCTGCCCTTTTCATTCCGGATAACGATGGGAATGACCTGATTGCTGGATTAGGACTCGAGCTTATCCCATGCAACGATAAATAGGGTAGCCAGTGGTCCTATTAATAGGGAGAGAAAAAACCAATTTAGCCCGCTCCGATTTTTGGATTGTGCCAAGCCGGCATTAATCAGGGCAAGTGTTCCCCAGCCTACATAATAATCTTCTGACATGGTATTCTCCTTTGTAAAAAGGTATAATATCGTACTGTGTATGGTATGAACACATCCATGATTTCATGAATTTAGAGTAAATATCACTTTATATATTCTGGTTTGAGGAGCGAAGCTAAGTTGGAAAGATATCAGGCAGAGCGCATTGTCGCTGAGCTTTTGGAACGGGCTGCTATAGGTGTGACAGTCAAGCTGGAGAAACGTTTTCCTGGTGGAAGGCTGATTGGGGGCAAATATGCTATGAATGCTCACGCCATTACCATGTATACGGACGTTATCGAAACACAGTGTTTACAGATGTTCGGCAGCATTGATCGAGTTGAGGAGTATTTTACAGTTGTGCTTGCACATGAGATTGGGCACGCCGCCGATACGGAATTAGTGGACCTCTCCGATGCGTTGGAGCAAGAGAGTGGGATAGGGACCCGGCAACGACTTGCGCTGCAAATTGAAGAAAACGCATGGAATTATGCGCTTGGGCTGGTGCCTGAAATAGATGCAACGTTTATTTCTGCCGTAATAGACGAGTCCTTGCTGGCCTATCGGGTCCCGATTATGGAGCAGTCTGACATTGCGTAACAAAGATGATCCGAGAGCCGTCAGGCTCTTTTTTTGTAGATGATAACAGAAGAGATTGGGTCGGATGATCTAAAGGAGTAGCTTTTTAAGCTGCGACACGCGTCCCTGGGATAGTTCGAGCATTTCAGCTAATTCTTTTTGAGATACATTAGGGTGCTCCTGCATGAGCTGTTTTAGTTTATTCAGGAGATCATTCTGATTTCTGTAACTCCTTCTTTTCTTGGGCTGGACAGGACGTGCTTCACTCAAATGACTAGAAGGATTATCGCTCTTCAGATTTTCAATACAACTTTTACATATCAGATGATCCCTGAAATAGCTCAAATGATCTACGGCACCACAAAAATAGCAAGAAACCCCCGTATACTTGCGAATCATCAGTCCCTCTGGGGTAATAAAAAAATCGAGGGCATCTCCAATATTAATATTCATAGAATTGCGCAGCTCCTTAGGCAGCACAATGCGGCCTAAATGGTCTAATGGCCGTGTCATTCCTGTGTTCTTCATCATTTTTCCCCTTTCCTGAAATGCGCTTATAGTTGTAGGAATTGTATGTATATATGCTGGAAGTACAAAGCGCTTATATTACAGTTTGTTTTGGTATAGCTATGCTGAAAAAAAAAGCTCCGGCATGACGAACAATTACGTCTGCCGGAGCATTGTACAGCCAATGAATCTAAGATGTCATGTCGAACTACTGTGGGTTGGTTGTCCAAATACCGGCTACTTTTAATTGAACTCGTGGAGGCAGTTTCAATGTGGCTAATGTCAGATCGGCCAAATCCTGCGGTTGAAGCATGCGATCCTCATCACCAATAGGTAATCCTGCGTTTGCCGCTAGTTCTGTATTGACAGTGCTTGGAGTCAGCGCGGTGACGCGAATGTTAGATTTGCGAACTTCCTGCATCAGTGCTTCTGTGAAGCCCATCAAAGCAAATTTGGATGCGCAATATGCCGAGCCTGTTGCAAAACCTCGTTCTCCTGCCGTCGAGGAAATATTAATAATGTTTCCGCTCTTTTGTGCCAGCATGCTTGGAAGCACAGCATGTGTGACATAATAGGTTCCCATCAGGTTTACGCGAATAATACGCTCCCACTCTTCGGGGTCCATCTCCGCGACTGTGCCAAAGGTAGCAATGCCTGCATTGTTAATCAAAATGTCGACAGCGCCTAGCTCATGTTCCAGTGAAGCTACAGCGGCAGCGGCCTGTGAGCGATCCGATATATCTGCAACAGCACTCACCACTTTCACACCGTATGTACTCCCCAGTGAATCCTGCAGCTTTTGCAGGTCAGTCAATGTGCGTGAAATTAATCCCAGGTTAACGCCTTCCTTAGCTAAAGTTTCGGCAATTGCTTTACCGATTCCTTTACTGGCTCCTGTAATAATAGCTGTTTTATTCTTAAGTTCCATCCAGTCTCCTCCTTATTAATCTATAATGTGGTTGTGCATCTGGGCACATGGTTACATTATACAAGGTTAAACTCATTGAACCAAACTTCGCCTCTGATGAGGCATTCATTTAGAGGTCTCTATTTGGAAATATAAATATCCCCTGAAGTGGTTTCGACCTTAATCACGTTCACACTACCGGGAACAGATTCGGGAGTATTGATACTCCCAGAGTCAGAGCGGACATTATAAACACCTTTAAAATCGGGAGCTTGCTTAATCTTCACGTCACCAGAATCAGCATTCACTTCCAAGTTGGCTACGGCACGTTGCGTAATATTTGTCTCCCCTGAGGTTAGGGAAATAAGGCCATTACCGCTATAATCGCGAATGGTAACATCACCTGAAGTAAGCTTTAACTCCATATCTGCTGCAAGCTGACTGGCTGTAAAATTGCCGGATGTTAAATTTGCGATCAGGTGGGTACTTTGGAGGTTTGTAATCTCGGCAGTGCCTGAAGTAGCGGTGATGGAAGTATTCTGCACGGAGGCATCCTGAAGTTTTACATTCCCTGAATGTGCATCTACCTGTAGGTCAGTTAGTGTTTCGCCAGAGGGCATCTCTACGGTAATCGTTTGATCCAAATCAGGAGTGATCGAAAAGAATGACAAGGAAGGGGCCGGCTCCGATTGAATGGTAAGCTTACCGTTCTCAATTTGGGCATTATGAATTTGGTCGGCGACTTTTGTCTGAACTTCTCCACTAATGCGTATCGTACCTTGGTCACCAGAGCCAGGAGTAAACAAAATAGAGACATCATCAGAACTGTCCACCTTCAGCTTCTGTAGCTGACCACGTGTAAACGTCCATTCTTTGTTAATCTTCATGACTTGTTGACTCCATGGGGCACCGTAGGCCACCATTCCGGCTACACCGATGACAATGCACAGACCTGCTGCAATAAACCACTTTTTATTCATGTTGTTAGTAAGCTCCCCTCAGGGTAGTCAGATTCCATTTCCAGTATCGTACTGTGCCTTCGACCATAAGGAGTAAGAGATAACGTACACCAGGCAGCAGCAATAGACCTACACCCGTCAACGTGATAGAGAAAAAGGATTTGGCCGGGTAAAAGGTGCTGTTTAGCGCATAATCAGTAACAGCGAGAAGGGGGGCTACAATGAAGCTGATCGATACCACAGCCAATGAAGCCCATACTGCCCATAGGGTAGCCATAATCGGGATGGAGATTAGCAAATTGAGAAACAACAGCCCTAGGAAAGTAAAAATATTGCGTGCAAAGCTGCCCTGGCGAAGCGGAGGAGAAGCGTTCCAGGCTGCATGGGGATCATCCAACGCTTCTCGGGCAATATCTTCTGGGTTACCCAGCTCATGGGCAATCTCACTTTCGCTTTTGCCATTAACCAACCCGTAGTCAAAATGCTGGCTCAAATCACTAAGCAGCTCATTGCGTACCTCTGCAGGGAGAGGAGAAAGACGCTGTTCCACCTCTGTAAGAAACTGTTTTCTATTCATCGGTATTTCCTTCCTCCAGTAGGCTTGCGACATTATGGACAAAATCATTCCATTCCCGCGTAAGTATTCTTGTATAATGACTGCCAGTATCGGTCAGCCGATAATATTTGCGAGGAGGCCCCTCGGTCGATTCCTGTAAATACGTTGTGCAGTATCCTTCTGATACCAGACGGCGAAGCAGTGGATATAGGGCTCCCTCGGCTACTTCAATATGACGGGAGACGGCTTGCGCCAACTCGTAGCCATAACGGTCTTTGCGTCCAATTAGAACTAGAACGCACAGTTCCAGTACCCCTTTTTTGAATTGGATGTTCACATTCACGAGCGGTGCTCCCTTCCTGGATGTTATCAATAATTCATAGGTGTCGTTCGGAATAAGGGAAAGAAACGTGTGTTTGTGCATAATTTGTCACGGGTACTAATTATAGAACAGTAGTCAGGTATAATTTAACATCATGTACTGATTAATGCAAGGTACTAAATTTTTAATAATAAAATATTTGTGTCAAAATGGACAGATTTCCTTCCTTGGAGGCTTTATTGAGTAGCGAATGTTGTAGAAAAAAGTATTTTTATTTGGAAATTCATCGAAATATGGCTGGAAGCACAGATAGGATGCCGCTTTAATTTCATTCATTAAAATGATAGATTGTAAAGTATTCAACAGGGTTAAAAATTACTTTTTATGAAGAGGTGGATAAAGAATGGACTGGAAACATTGGTATATGGAACTGGAACAGGATGATGAGTCTTGGGATGTATCTGAGGAGATTGTTCTGCGTGGTGTAGTGCAACTTGATTTTTGCGGGCAGCCCTCGGAAGTAGAAGTCGAATTTATCGTGGGAGCCGATTCCGAAGAACAGGCACAGACTATAGAAGAACCTACACTGTTGCAAAAAAAGACATGGGAGCAGTATATGGAATATTCATCAGCTATTCATCCTCAAGTGTTGGAATCCATACACCATCATTATGCTGGCATCGTGGAAAAGTATCGGAATGCTTACAGTACATGGGGAGAGGACCCGGATGAATATGCGCCTTATGTGGAGCGGCCGGAACAATTGTTGAATCGAATACAGCTTATGTCTATATTGATTTCCGACTCATCGGCAAAGGATGAACTGTATTTGAATTTTAGTTGTTCCTGGGATCGAGAACATGGCTTAGGCGTACATATGAAGCAGATGAAAATGGAGCATATTCAAGGCGCTTATACATTATATGACCTAGAATAAATCCCCTTCCCGGGCTTTTAGCAGAAAGGACCGGAAAGGGGAACAGAATATGTTGAAAATGAAGGCGTGATTCGAAACGATAAAAAATTAGTTGGATACAGCCAATGCAGCCCGGGCTGCTTGAGCCGCTTGTACCATTTGTCGCAAGGCGGCGACAGATTCCTCTTTGGTGCGGGTTTTCAGACCACAATCCGGATTAACCCAGAACAAATCTGATGGCAGTACGCGCAGGGCACGCTGGATCATGCTTAGCATTTCAGATACATCGGGGATGCGCGGACTGTGGATATCGTACACGCCCAGACCGATGCCTTTGTCGTATACCTGATCTTCAAAGCTGACAATCAGTTCTCCGTGGCTTCGCGAAGTTTCAATAGATATAACGTCGGCATCCATGTCGGAGATGGACTGAATCATATGCTGAAATTCGGAATAGCACATATGCGTATGGATTTGGGTCGCAGGTTCAACGGTGGCCGTGGTCACAAGGAAGGCTTGAACTGCCCAATCCAGATAGGCTTGCTGTTGTTCTTCTTTCAGCGGAAGCCCTTCACGAATTGCGGGTTCATCGACCTGAATCATGCTGATGCCCGCTTGTTCCAGTGCCTCTACCTCTGCCCGTAATGCCAGAGCCAATTGTAAAGCAACTTGGCTACGCGGAATATCATTGCGTTCAAAAGACCAGTTCAAAATGGTCACAGGGCCTGTAAGCATTCCCTTAACAGGCTTGGAAGTTAACGATTGAGCGAATGCCGTTTCTTCCACAGTCATGGGCTGATCGAAGGAGACGTCTCCGTATATAATCGGCGGTTTGACACAGCGGGAGCCGTAGGACTGCACCCATCCGTTTTGTGTAAAAGCAAAACCGTTCAGCTTTTCGCCAAAAAATTCAACCATATCGGTCCGCTCAAATTCCCCGTGTACAAGCACGTCAATGCCAATGTCCTCCTGAATATCAATCCATTCCTTGATTTGCTGTTGGATGAACGTCCGGTATTGCTCGGCAGACCATTCTCCTTTGCGATAGTGCAGGCGGGCCTTGCGGATCTCGGCGGTTTGCGGGAAGCTACCAATGGTCGTCGTAGGCAGTGGAGGCAACTTCAGCTTATTTTGCTGAATCTCACGACGCTCGGCGAAAGGAACGCTGCGTGTTAGAGGCTCCTTTGCCAGCAAGTCAGCCAGATCGTCAGCTGTTTGTACGCGTGCCGCTGAGCTGTTGAAACGGGCTACCGCATCCGCACTTTGTCCAAGCTTGGTGAGTGCGGATGGATCGTGTTTGCCAAGTGCAGCCGTCAGGACGGCGATTTCCTCAAGCTTTTCATCGGCAAAAGCCAGCGCTTGCACCAGTTCTCGATCCAGCTTGTGCTCTGCTTCCAGACTGACTGGCACATGCAGCAGACTGCATGATGGCTGTACGATAAGCTGCTCGGCAGTGGTCTGTTCTGCTAACTGACCCAGCAGGGTAGCCACAGCGTTAAGGTCGCTGCGCCATATATTGCGCCCGTCAATGATCCCAGCGCCCAGCGTTTTTCCTTTAGGGAAACCATGCTGCAATATATGCTGGAGATTTTCGCCATCATCATACACAAAATCAAGACCCAGTCCCTGTACCGGAAGTGCGGACAGACGCTCATAATGGTCCAGGCTGCCAAAGTAAGTTTGCAGCATTATATTTAAAGAGGGCGCAGCTTGGGCCAAAGCTTCATAGACTTCCTGAATAATGTCCAGATCCTCTACTGGGAATGAGGTGGTCAGGACAGGTTCATCGATTTGGACCCACTGAACACCTTCTGCTGCTAGTTCAGACAGGACACGGGTGTATAAAGGCAGGAAGGTTCTTATAATAGAAGCAAGCTCCTTGCGATCATAGCCTTTGGAAAGGGTAACGAATGAATAGGGGCCGATGAGGACCGGTTTCCCATCAATGCCTAGCTCTTGTTTTGCTTCACGATAAGCCTGTAAAGGTTTATTTTCAGTGAACACCGGGACTGCGTTTGCCAATTCAGGAACGATGTAGTGATAATTTGTATTCATCCATTTGGTCATTTCACTGGCGGTTGCTCCCTTTTGTCCACGAGCGATCCCGAAATACACGGACAGAGGAATCGGACCTGCGGGACGATGGTTGAACCGTTCGGGTACTAGACCAAACATCACAGATGTATCCAGCATGTGATCATAATAGGAGAAGTCTCCGACAGGAATGCGATCAATCCCCTTGTCACGCTGCTTGCTCAGATGCTCCAACCGTAATCTTTTCATCTCCGTTTGCAGTTCGCTTTCGCTAATACTGCCGTTCCAGAAGCGCTCCAGTGCTTTCTTCCATTCCCGGTTTTCGCCGATACGCGGATATCCCAGATTACTGCTAATTAAGCCGGACAATTCAGGCCATTCAATGACGGACATGTACTTTTCCTCCTAGTGGGTGGCTGTTTTATTTTTACGTACCAAAAAAGGCATTCTTCCCCCCAGAGTTAAAAATAAGTAGGGGAAAGAATGCCTCCGTGATTAAAAAATCAAAAATACGGCGACTGCTCTTAACACCTCCCTATCTTCCGTAGGTACTTGCGATGTTGTTAAAATAGGCAGGTCTCCTGACTTACGGATCATGACTCTCAGCATCCCTTCCCGGTCTGTGGACCAGTGGTTGTATGAACAGCTGAAAGTTCCCCGTTTACAGTGGCGGGACCGTGCCGGATTTGCACCGGCTTCCCTTTTAAGCCTGATCTGAATAGAACAGACACCTATCTCCAAGCTATGCGGTTAAGGTATGACGAATAATTATGCACTCGTATACTTGTTCACCATCATAAGTGAAACTTGCAGGATGCGCAATAGAAACTGCAATGGAATCTGTTAGGGATATGCAAAAAAAGACAAGCCTCATCCATGATGGAGACTTGTCCTAGATTAGATATAGCATTTGCCGAGTAACCTTCGCCTTAAGTCAATGAAACGGTGTAACCTGCCTGAATGCTGGCTTTTACATCTACCAAACGCTGGTTGTGGCTGCCCCGGAAGGGAAGGGTCAGGTCCTTTTGCTGTTCTACAAAGCGACCATCCACAATCACATCGCACAAAAGTGCTAGCTTTTGTCGCTCCTGATCTGTGAGTAGATCTTCATAGACAAAGCCAGTGTAAGCCCACACGGTTCGGTCGGGACAGGCCGCACGGAAGTCGCGCACAAATTGCGAGCATTCTGCTGCTGAGAAAAACGGGTCTCCCCCGCAGAGAGTCAGTCCATCCAACAACGGATTATCCATGATGTCACGAATGACTTCCTGTTGTCGTTGGGGTGTGAATGGCTCACCTGCACGGAAGCTCCACGACGCTGGATTAAAGCATCCGGGACAGGCATGACGGCAACCGCTAATGAACACGACGGTGCGCAGGCCGTATCCTTCGTTCAGAGATTCCGGAATGTAGCCACACAAATTCACTTATGTTTCACCCGATCTCGAACTTCTGCTTGTTTTGCAGCATTAAAGCGAACGGTATAATCCCCTGTCAGATATCCGGTTACCCGACGTAAGCGCTGAAAGTGTGTGTGCTCCTCATCTGTGCCACATTGGGGGCAGCTTGTCCCGATAATCCCTTCATAACCGCATTCCGTACAACGATCCACCGGATGGTTGATGGAAAAGTAGCCGATATTCTGATGCAGCGCGTATTGAACAATTTTAAGAAACGCATCCGGGTTATTCCGCGCATTACCGTCCAGTTCAATGTATGATATCGCACCAGCGTTGCATAGGTTATGGAACGGAGCTTCCAAGCTGATTTTACGAGCAGCCGGGAGCGTGTAATACACGGGAATATGAAAAGAATTCGTGTAATATTCTCGATCATTTACCTCAGGAATAATCCCGAAATCACGTTGATCCAGCAAGGTGAACTTGCCCGACAGACCTTCGGCAGGCGTAGCGAACAATGTAATATTCAAATTGTGATATTCACTCATTCGATCGCAATACACGCGCATAGAAGTGATGATTCGCTGTGCCTCGCGGTATACGAAATCATCCTCCCCGTGGTGTTTCCCGTATAGTGCCTTCATGCACTCAGCCAGTCCGATGAATCCGATCGAAAGCGTACCGTGTTTTAGTATGCTTCCCACCTTATCATCTGGCTCTAGTTGTTCTCCACCTTCCCATACCCCTTCGCGCATCATAAAGTCCGAGGCTTTGGCCGGCTGGCTGGTCTGGATTTGATAGCGATGGATTAAGCCATCCACCGCAATGCGCATAACTTCTTCTAGTCTCGCATCAAAGCGATCACGGTCAGGTGTCAGGCGTTTGCCTGTGCAAATACCATACTCAATGCCAAGCCGCACCAGATTAATGGTATTGAAGGAGAGATTTCCCTTACCACTCTGCCGATTTCTACCGAAACGGTCAGAAATGGTGCGGGTACGGCAACCCATTGTCGCTATAATGGTATCCGGGTCATCAGCACGGTAAAAAGGCAGGTTGAAGGTGGCATCCACATTCACAAAATTGGGATACATCCGTCTGCTAGAGCATTCTACCGCCCGTAAGAACAAATCATAATTGACGTCGCCTTCTGCCTGATTGATTCCCTCTTTGCATTGGAAAATATGCTGTGGAAAAATAGGAGTTTCCCCGCTACCCAAGCCGCGAATCGTGGCATCCAGCAGCGATTGAGTAACAAGCCGTCCCTCAGCAGACGTGCACATTCCGTAATTCAGTGAAGTGAATGGAATCTGTCCACCTGCGCGACTGCTCATGGTGTTTAGGTTATGAATGAGCGATTCAGCAGCCTGTCGGGTTTCCGTCTCCGTCTCTTCGCGAGCGAATGCGTATGAACGAGGGCAGACTTCTTGCAAATGGGGGTTGGCCATATGTAGTTCATCGTCAGTCAGACTGGACTCTATCTCTTCCTCGAACAGCCGAAGTCCCTTGCGCAGATGCTTGCGGAAGGACCGGGCAACGTATGGGGCAAGGTCCCAATCTATTTTATTGGCGGAGACACCTCCGAATTGGCTATTTTGCTGGGACTGGAATATGATGGCAACTAGTGCCATAGCGGACATAATCGTTTGCGGTGTGCGTACAGAGCCATTGCCTGTATTGAATCCGTCTTGTAGTAACCGGCCAAAAGGGATAAAGATACAATTCGTAGTTCCGAGTGCGTATTGGTCCAAATCGTGAACATATACATATCCGTGATCAATCGCGTTCGTCAGTTCAGGCGGAAGTACCCGCAGGCGCGCATACCATTTGGCATACTCGGACCCAAGCTTGCTCATTTTGCCGCTGAACGATTCTCCATTCAGATTTGCATTCTCCCGCAGCATGTCCAGATCTTGTGCCCCAATGACCCGCTCGCCGATGTCGTATAATTGATGTTCCTCCAGCACCTTCATCGTAAAACCCTCCATATAGTAAAATATATATATTTTTCACAAAAACAACATATTGATGATATCTAGTGATAACCAATTGTTTCGATCTATATATTGTATATACGTATACATCGGGAGTATGTGACTATTGTCACATTGGCAAGAGCGGCCGACACGAAAAAGCCAGGTATAGAGTAAGGGGCACATCCGTAGATATGCGCCTTACTCTATACCTAGCAATCGAAGTTGTGACAAAAAAATGAATAGGGTCGTCGGTACATTGTGTATGATTTTGGGATATAGATTTTAGAAGGTTTAGAGTAGCTTTTTCAACTGGGACACCCGGCCTTGGGAGATATCGAGCATTTCTGCATACACTTTTTGTGGCAGGTTCGGGTGATCCTGAATTAGCTTGCGAAGCTTTTTTACCATTTCACCTTGCTGCACTCTGGATTGCTTGGGCTGCCACGTTGTGTTGTTTCGGATCGGCTGGGTATGTTCTTGAGCCTGGATAGCATCATTGCTTGTGGCATGCACATTTTCATCGGTCTTTAATAATTGAATGCAATCAGCGCAGATAAAGCTGTCCCGAAAATAAGTTAAGTGATCCACCGCGCCGCAAAATTTGCAGGAGACACCCGTGTATTTTCTTAATACAAATCCTTCTTCATCTACGAAGAATTCAAGCGAATCACCGATATTGATATCCATTGTGGTGCGCATTTCCTTAGGGAGTACAATTCGCCCCAATTGATCCAGGGGCCTTGTCATTCCGGTATTTTTCATCAGCGCTTCCTCCTTCAATGATATATCCTGATTATACCAAAAAATATTATTTTTAGCTTTGTATATTGAAGGTAAAATGTAACTTTTTTTTGTCTTTAAGCTGCGACTCTCTTTCATCCAGTATAGGATGTTTTCGGTATTGTTGCCGTGATACTCCTTTTTAGCTATGATATATTAAAACGCTTTCATGTATGCCTTTTCATTATATTCTTAAATGGAATAAGGAGATGACGGATATGAGTCATGAAACAACGGATATCGAATATTTATTTCAAGATCCGAAGATTCATCTGGATGAGCGTGTACGGGATCTCGTGTCGCGACTAACCTTGGAGGAAAAGATCGAATCCATGTTGCAATACCAGCCGGCCATTGACCGATTGGGAGTCGCAGCTTACAAGCACGGTACGGAAGCGGCACACGGGATAGCGTGGTTGGGTGAGGCGACTTCATTTCCTCAGCCAGTAGGATTGGCATGTACTTGGGATACGGAATTAATGCGTCAAATCGGATCTGTTATCGCAGATGAGGCGCGTGTCTACTATCGTCGTGATCCCAAATTAAACGGTCTGACCCTGTGGGCACCTACGGTGGATATGGAGCGTGACCCAAGATGGGGACGCAATGAGGAAGCTTACGGCGAAGATCCGTATTTGACGGGAGAGTTGTCGAAAGAGTTAGTCAAAGGAATACAGGGGGATCATCCGGTATATTTGAAGGCGGTTGCCACTTTAAAACATTTTCTGGGTAACAATAATGAAGTGGATCGGGGAAGTGGCTCCTCCAGTATAGATCCACGAAACTTGCGAGAATATTACCTAAGAGCCTTTGAGAAGCCTTTTATGGAAGGCGGCGCCCAGTCGATGATGACTTCCTACAACCTGATTAATGGAACGCCTGCTACGTTATATCATGGGGTTAACGATATTGTCAGGGACGAATGGGGGATGGACGGCTTTGTCGTAAGTGATGCGGGTGATGTCATGGGGATTGTCAACGATCATCAGTATTACGATTCCCACACGCCAGGTGTGGCCGAATCTATTCGGGCGGGAATTGACAGCATTACAGATGATGCGGAGCTCTCCAAGCGGGCGATTCGAGAAGCTTTGGCGCAAGGATCGCTGCAAGAAGAAGACTTGGATCGGGCATTGTTTCATACGTTCCGTGTCCGTTTTCGGTTGGGGGAATTTGATCCGGCTGCAGACAACCCCTATGCCTCGATCGGAGAGGAAGCTCTCATGACAGAGCAAGCCCGTGAATTGTCGTTGCGTGCGGCGAGGGAGCAGATCGTACTGCTTAAAAATGAGCATGAACTCTTGCCATTGGACCCTGTCCGGTGTGGTAAAGTAGCGGTCATTGGTACGCATGGCAATGAGGTGTACCGCGACTGGTATTCCGGTACGCTGCCATACCGGGTTACACCGCTGGAGGCGATTCGTACCAAGCTGGAAGGTGAGGACGAGAAGGAACGCGTCGTGTACCGTGATGCCAAGGATCGCGTGACCTTGACGGCGGCGAATGACGGATCGAAGCTCGCAGTTGATTCTTCTGGTGAGATGCGCCTATCCCAGGATGGAGAGCCCACGGTATTGACCATGACGGATTGGGGCTATGGCAGTGTGACGTTACATGATGAGCATCTGGGTACTTATGTGACGAGTGATGAAATAACGCTCCGTGTGACAGCTGATGAAGCGTATGGCTGGTATGTCAAAGAGGTCTTTGGGCTGACTCCTGTTGGACAAGGAGAGCATCTGTGGACGACATGGAATGGCAAACCAGTCATTGCCGGAACAGAGGGATCATTAAAGGTAGTGGAGGCTGAAAAATCTGCACTTAACGCTGTAGAGTGTAACGCCTCGACAGCCTCGACAGTTTCAGGACAGAGCCATACAACATTCCAGGTAGAGACGGTGTCAGATGGTTTAGCGGAAGCGATAGCCGCTGCGCAAGCGGCAGATACAGCAATTGTATTTGTTGGAAATCACCCGCTCATCAATGGAAAGGAAGAGAATGACCGCCCAGGCTTGGAACTGGCAGCTTCCCAGCAACGGCTTATCGAGGAAGTGTATCGCGTCAATCCGAATACGATTGTGGTTCTGACGGGTAGCTATCCATTTGCCATCCCTTGGGTTCAGGAGCATATTCCAGCGATCGTATACACGTCTCATGCGGGACAAGAGCATGGTACGGCAATAGCGGATGTGTTATTTGGAGATTACGCGCCAGCGGGGCGTTTGAACATGACCTGGGTTCAGAGCGAGGATCAATTGGGCGACATCAAAGATTACGATATTATTCGCGGTGGTCGTACCTATCAATATTTTGAAGGTGAATCCTTGTATCCATTTGGCCATGGATTGACGTATTCGCCTTTTGAATATAGTGACCTGCGTACAGATGCCCTGAAGGATAGCGTAACATCTATTGCTGCACTGGATGCCGTGGATACGCTCCAGGTGTGGGTAGAGGTGACGAATCGGGGCGTAGCTGCTGGTGAAGAGGTTGTGCAACTCTATGTACGCCCTGGTGCCTCACGAGTAAAGCGACCATTAAAGACATTGTGCGGTTTTCAACGTATTCGCTTAGAGGCAGGTGAGACGCGAACGGTTTCCTTTACGATTCGGATGAAGGATTGGGCGATCTGGGATGTTACGCGGGATTGCTATTGCGTTGAATCGGGTGAATATACACTGCTGGCTGGTGCTTCCTCAGCGGATATCCGATTGGAGCACCCTGTGTACGTTCGAGGCGAAGTCATTCCACCACGCCAAGCCGGACGAAGTATCCGCGCTGAAAACTTCGATGATTGCTCCGACATCGTACTAGATGAAAGCAAGGAGCAAAGGGAGGCCTGTGTACGTCCGCGCACACCTCAACGTTCTGGTTGGATTGCCTTTCATGGCGTAGACATGGATACGGTGAGTGTGGCCGAGCTTCAGTGCCGCGTGTCAGGCAACAGCAGTGATGCCACAATTGAGCTGTGTTTGGATGCACCCGATAGTGAAGCCGTGGCACGTGTGAACGTGGGCAATACAGGAGGGGCGCAAGCTTGGGTTACACTCTCCGAAGCGGTACATTCAGTCTCTGGCATACGTGATGTATATCTGTTGTTGAGCGGGGAAGTGCGGTTAGCTCATTTTATTTTGGGTGATCATGCTACAGAGGATTCCGGCTTTCAGGCTTGAACTTACTTCTGACATCACGTACAATGCATTCAACGAAGTTTCTACAGCTTAGGGGTGTCATCTCATTTGAATAGTGAAAAAAGACTACGCACCGCAACGCCCAGATGGCTTGGGGTGGCGGTAAAGGCGCTTGTCTATTTGGAAAAGCACGGAGAACTCTGTGCCAGCGGTTCTATTGCCCGTTCCATTGACTGCGAAGTCACTTTGGTGCGCAGGGTGCTGACGCGACTTGTACAGGCAGATTTGATTGCAGCACGCGAAGGTCGTGAGGGAGGCTATGTGCTTACCCGTTCGGCCGACCATATTACACTTGCCGATATATACCACGCCATTGAAATATGTGATCCAATTTTCCCGGGTATGATGCATGAACCGGAAACCAATCCTTTTTGTGAGGAGTTGGCGATAGCCGTATCCGAAATTTTAGCCGAGAGCGAACGACGTATGCTGGAAGTATGGGGATCCTATACGCTGGCTTCGCTTGCCAATCGTACATCACTCGTGGTGGGGAAATGCAATCATAATGAAGATTCAAAATGATAATAGCCGATATGACTCTCAAGAGAGGGTTGTATCGGCTATTTCTATGAATTGATCATGCCTCAAGTTATATTTCATATGAGCAAACCCGGTTACGTCCTGCATTTTTAGCTTCGTATAGAGCTTTATCTGCCTGCTCCAACAGGGCTGCCCCGGACATATCTTCCCCGGTATCTGGAAAGGTTGTCACGCCGATGGACACGGTGACTTTAAGAATAAGCCCGTCCGCTAAAACAAACTCATACTGATTTACTCCGCTAAGAATTTGATTAGCTATGCGTAGTGCTTGCCGAAAAGCACAATTCGGCAAAAGCACGGTGAATTCTTCCCCCCCGCTGCGGGTGACTACATCATTAGGACGACATTTTTCCATTAAAATCTGTCCAAGCTGGCGCAGCACTGCATCTCCTGCGGCATGTCCGTAGGTATCGTTGACTTCCTTAAAGTGATCAATATCCAATACCAGTACAGATAAGTGCTCATGACGTTGGCGAGCTTGAGGGAGCTCCTCTTCCAATGAAAACTCAAGCTGTCTTCTGTTGCTTAAATTAGTGAGATGGTCTGTGTAGGAGGTATGCTCCAGTCGAAGTAACAGCTCATTGGATGTGTTGATAGATTCAGCAATGAGGTACAGAAGACATCCGCCGACCATGGAAATGAAGAATTGGAGCGGATACACGTGCAGAACATCATCAAGATTTTTCAAATTAATCATAAGGGGACAGAATATAATGCCCAAAGCAAAAACGTTCATAATGATCAGCTTGGGTAAACGTGACCAGGACAGATGTGACAATAAAGCGCACCCCAGGCCAACGAGCATCATAAAAATAGCGCCTACGACGGCTTGAGCGTTAATACCAAACAGCAATAATCTACCTACACATACAAACAGGGTAGCCATGAGTGCTGCTGGGCCGCCGATGTAAGTGGCGGTAGCTACGATGGCCAGATGACGAAGATCGGCAATCGTATTAAATCCTACTGGAATTGAATAGTACATCATGACAATGCCGTAGCACCCAAAAAGGGCACCTCCAATCCAATGTATCTTACGCTTCAAGGTGTGCAGCCGGATTTTATATCTTTGTGATATAAGGCCGGTTATGTACAAAAAAGTGACAAGGATACAGGTATTTACAAAAAACGTACTGAACAAGATGCTAACCCTCCCGAGAGGCATATTTCTTCATTTTATCAAAAAAACTGACATTAAGCTTGCAAATGAAGAATTTATTGAAATTTATTACGCGGGTGCGCTTATAACGTTTCGTTCACGTATTTGGTGCATAACTGGGAATAGATTGAGCATACTCCAAAGATACAAGAATAAGGAAAAATGGGCGGTATCTATTGCTGCCTTACTGGAGATGAGGTTTGCACATGATTCGCTATCCCTATCGCAAACATAATAGAAAATCAGGTGTGGATGAGAAGAATGGAAATTCTCCGCGCTATTTGAAAATCGAGGCTTGTTTGGAAACCAACTTGCAGCAAATTAAGAAATTGACGTCAGATAGCCCAGACTTTCTGATGCGTCGCTTTAAATTGGGGCTTAGGGCGGATGTTCCCGCCGCTATTGTGTTTCTGGATAGTATGGCTAAAACGGATACGGTGAATGAACTCATCATGAGATCCATGCTTAGCCGCCCATCTGCTGAAGTGGCTGCTGAGGTGGAGAGTGCAGAAGCGCTGTACGCAAGAATACAGAGTCATGCGCTTTTACTGGGAGAAGTGAAGGACTGCGATGATTGGAGTTCCATGATGGAACAACTGTTAATGGGAGACACGATCATCTTATTGGAAGGCTGCGAAAAAGCGATTGCGTGCGGTACGCGTGGGGGAGAGACACGCGCGGTCAGCGAGCCAACAACACAGACAGTCGTCAGAGGACCAAAAGATGGATTTGTAGAATCCCTGTTCACGAATATTTCTCTGGTCCGGCGACGGATTAAAAGCTCCGATCTTACACTGGAGATGTTCCAAGTGGGAAGCACGTCCCTCACGAATGTGGCCATGCTGTACATGAAGAATATTGCAAATCCACGCGTCGTAGATGAGGTTCGTAAACGGGTAGAAAGCATCAATATTGACGCCATATTTGAGTCCGGCATGGTTGAGGAGATGATACAAGAAAATCATTTCACACCATTTCCAACGATCTTTAACACGGAAAGACCTGATACCATCAGCAGCAATATTATGGAGGGCCGAGTGGCACTCATTATAGACGGAAATCCGTTTGTATTGGTGATGCCCACAATATTTGCTCAATTCTTCCAGAATTCTTCGGATTATGAAGAGCGTTACGATATGGCGACTGTTGTTCGGCTCATTAGATATATCAGCTTCATTATTCTTATTCTAGGGCCTTCTCTCTACATTGCCTTAACAACATATCATTATGAAATGATACCAACTCCATTGCTGATCAGCATATTGGCTCAGCGGGAATCCGTTCCTTTTCCGGCATTTCTAGAGGCGTTTATTTTGGAAATCACCTTTGAGATTTTGCGTGAGGCGGGTATTCGAATGCCGCGTGCGGGTGGTCAAACGGTATCTGTTATAGGAGCACTTGTGTTGGGTCAAGCGGCCGTGGAAGCCGGAATTGTCACCCCGCTGCTCACGATTGTAGTAGCCCTGACGGGGATAGCCAGTTTCGCAATCCCAGCCTACAACATGGCGGTGGCCGGGAGATTGTGCCGATTTATTTTCATGATACTGTCTGCGTTCATGGGTCTATACGGCATTACATTGGGGCTGATTGCGCTAATTGCTCATATGAACAGTCTGAGTTCTTTCGGGGTGCCCTACATGGCGCCTTTCAGCCCTTTTGTGCTGGAGAGTCAAAAGGATGCCGTATTGCGACTCCCGTTCTGGATGATGAGGAAGCGTCCTAAAAGCATTACATCTAAGAACCAGAAACGAATGAAGGATGGAAGTGGGATTTCCTCTTCTGATAAAACCACACCAATGCAGGAGGGGGGCAATCAGGGTGTATCAGGGGAAGAGGAATGAACAAAGTGCAGTAACTTTTAAGAGGAGAATAGGGGGGCTGTGTTTGGTTTTACTGCTGTTCGCTCCATTGTTATCCGGTTGCTGGGATTCTGTGGAGTTAAACCAGAGAGCAGTAGTAGCTGGGATAGGAATTGATTTGGTTGGGGAGTCGGACTATGAGGTTTCCCTACAGGTGATCGTGGCAGATGAAATCGCCGGAGCCAAAGCGAGAGGAGATACTCCTGTCGTTTTGTATCGGGAAAAGGGAAAAAATCTATTTCAAGCGCTCCGCAGAGCCTCACAAAGGGTTCCGAGGATCATTTCTTTGGCGCATACCAAACTGATCGTTATTGGTGAAAAGCTGGCACGGGCTGGAATCGGCGATATGATGGATTCTTTGGAAAGGTCTACAGAAATCCGGCTGCCGGTGAAAATGCTGGTGGCACGCGGTAATACTGGGAAGGATGTACTGGCAATCATGACCGCAATCGGTCGTATTCCCGCCAATGATATTTCAGGAAAGCTGGAAACATCGGAGCGTTTGTATGCCGGGGATTACGCGGTGACTATCGACGATGTGATTCGCAGCATGTCTCATAAGGGTGGCGGTCCTGTGCTGACGGGCATAGGAGTCAATGGGAATTTGGAGCAGGCCGCAAGCAAGAACAATGTGGACAATATTTTACCGAAAGCCATTGTTCATATTAACGGAATGGGGGTGTTCAAAAAGGATCGGCTTGTCCACTGGTTGGACGATGACCAGGCCATTGGACTGTCTATGATCAACAACAAGGTGAAAAGTGCCCAAACAACACTGAGCTGCGGTAAGAATAGGGAAACCATTGGCATCGAAACCTTGTTTTCTGCAACCAAGATACACACTCGGATGGAGCAAGGAGAGCCTGTTTTTGTGATTAACTTAAAACAGACCGGGGCAGTACAGGAAGCCGAGTGCTCGATTAACTTACAAAGTCCGGAGGCGATGAAAAGACTGCAGGAGCAATGGACAGAGGAGACGAAAAAAGTGATCACTTCAACAGTCAGGGATGTTCAGCGTACCCGCAGCGATGTAATAGGCTTTGGCCTTGCGCTGGAGAGGAGCTATCCCAAACAATGGAAAAGGCTCTCTTCCGATTGGAGCCGTTATTTTGCGGAAAGTACCGTCCGTATTCAAGTGACTTCTGTACTGAAACACACTCAGTCGCGGATTAACCCATATTCCAAGGGTGAATCAGACTAGTGAAAAATAGAACAAGGAGGGAAGGCCATGAAAAAAAGGGTACAGATAGGTGCAAAAGAGATGATCTCTCTTATGGTGTTGTTTGAGATGGGCACATCCATGATGTCTATTCCCGGAAGGAATGCGGGCAAGGATGCATGGATCGCCATCCTCATTTCAGCGATTTTTGGGGCATTGCTTTTTGTATGCTATGGCAGCCTTCACCAACGCTTTCCCAACTTGCTAATGACACAGTACTGCAGAACCCTTTTGGGCAAGAAAGCAGGGAGTGCGCTTGCTTTTTTATATATCGTGTTTTTTCTTTATGGCGGAGCACGGGATCTTCGGGACACGGGGATCCTGATTGCCGACCGGACACTTCAGCATACGCCGTTGACAGTCATTTGTGCCTTAATGATTGGACTTGTAATGTATGTGGTGTATTTGGGAATCGAGGTTGCAGGCCGAACGGCCATCATCATGTTGATTTTGCTGCTACTGCTGGGCCTGGCTACGAATATATTAATTTTGTTGGCAGGCATTGTAGATGTCGGCAATATATTGCCCATAGCCGAGCATGGCTGGCAGCCGATATGGCAAGTTGTTTATTCGCAAGCCGTGATGCTACCGTACGGCGAGATGGTTACGTTTGCGATGATTCTCCCCACATTAAAAAAAGGCTATCGTGCCAATGGGGTAGGGGTCTCTGCTATATTGCTGGGAGGGCTGCTCCTGTCTTTTGTTACACTGTCCAATGTGCTTGCACTGGGGGAAGATGTGTTCAAACGGGCGACTTACCCGCTGCTCTCGATGATCAGCAAGGTCGAAATATCTGATTTTATCGACAGAGTCGATGTCATCGGTGTTATGAGCGTTATTATCTTTGACTTTTTTAAAATTTTCATCTTCTATTATGCCGCGGTTAAAGCCGCAGAGGATGTATTGAGAATGTCTTACCATAAACTGATCCTGCCATTTGGGCTGATCATGTTAGTCTCTTGTGTATTAATGGCACTGAGCTATCAAGATCACCTTCAAACAGGCCAGTTATTGCTGAAATGGCTGTTTCCGATATTTGCTGTGTTTTTTCCTATCTTGCTGCTAATCGTGTCGTGGCTGAGAAAGACCCGGAATAAAAAAGGAGAGGAAAATGTCTCATGAGTCATCGTCTTGCCGACAAAACATACATCAGTACGGGTCAAATGCTCATTCTGATATTCCATTTTATTCTGGGAAATGCGGTCATTATTAATATGGATAATGAATATGAACGGAATACATGGATTGCCACTTTGAATTTGGATGACTGTCCCTCATCTATATTCATCCATTATTTGTTTACGTTTTTCCTTGTTTGTTCTTTCTGATGACTCTCTTGGGGAGAGGCAGAGGAGGAAGTAGAAACTTTGAGGAAACGTGACCATTGTGAGAAAAGGAAGCGAAATGCGTTTCCTATTTGCTTTTTGCCCACATTTATAAAGAACACTATAAGCATTCCTGCCAGAACGATATATTCTGATGGTCGCATAGTGCGAAAAGCCAATGAAATAGGCTCCCAAGGATGATGAACACCGAAAAGCCATTTTATCGATATACTTGTTCCGAGCATTAGCAGCATAAAGAGCGTGAATATCCACACTATCTTCATAAAATATCCCTCCGATTATAAATAAGCTAAGCATGTACCCTGTATACATTGTGTTGCAAAGCCGTTCAATTTATCCGATACCATTGACTTGAAATAAATTAAGATTTATACTTATTCTAAATTGATCTTTAATATGATTGTAAGTTTGTAATTAATATAATCTGCGTTGGTTAAGGGAGATGCGGTATGAGAACTTTAAATTTAACTTCGCAGCGCCAAGCGGTATATGATGTGGTTCGTGAAGCTCACGATCATCCTACTGCGGCCGATGTTATGAATCGGTTGATGGAGCGCGGATATAATCTGGCCTATGGAACGGTATATAATTCACTGCGTTATTTGACGGATAAGGAATTAATCCGTGAATTGAAGCTGGGGGAAGCTGCGAGTCGCTATGACGGACGGATGGACGATCATCAGCATATTATTTGTCAGGTATGCGGCCGAGTAGATGAAGTGATGAGTGAAGTCCCACATGATTGGATTGACACGGTTGCGCATGAAACGGGGTATAATATTGCCCATGCCCATGTCGTATTCGGAGGAGTGTGTAAGGAATGTCAAAGCAAGCGAATCAGATAACAAATCGTTTCAAAATGGCTGACATGCCTAGACGGGTGAAGGGCAGTTGGACATCGGTGTTAGCTGCTCCCTCTACACCTACGGTGCAGACCGTTCCTTCCAATGAGCCTTTGTATTGTCCAACTACACGTCGTATCATTCTGATCAGTTCGGTACCGGGTGTAGTTCATGGGTTGGTGCGTACGCTGTCAGATGCGTGTTTTGATGTGATGGTTTTCCATCGCTGGGAGCCTGAAGTGCAGCGTCATCTGGGAAGCGATCTGTTGATTTACGATTTGACCGCCACCGAACCACAGAGTGAATTACTGGATATCCGCAATCGTCTTGAGGTAGAACACATGAAAGACACACCGGTTATGTATGTGGTTCAGGATCGGGTGTCTGTACATGCGAATGAGCTACTCCCTTCAGAAGAGGTACTGGTGTGGCCGCTGGCTTCCAATCATATGGTGCATGACATTGAACGGATGATCGTACGCCATCCTGCCACTTCCCGTCAGGCAGCGCAAGCCAGCCGTCGTACGGTATTCAAGGACATCTGGATTGACCGGGATAAAATGCTGGTATATAAAGAAGAGAGTCAATTGAATCTGACTAAAACAGAATACGATTTGCTGCTGAAGCTGATTGATGCTCAAGGCAAAGTGATCTCCCGCGAGCAAATGATGCACGATATCTGGGAGACAGATTTTGTAGGCGGCAGCAACGTTGTAGATGTGCATGTCAAAAGTTTGCGCAAGAAGCTGGATGATCGGCCTGCAGAACCTGAATATATTGCAACCGTAAGAGGTGTAGGATACAGATTGGCAGATTGAGCTGAAAGTTATGAATACCGATGAATTTCCGCCGGATGGAGACATTCGGCGGTTTGTATATGATTCCATGAAGAAACTGACATTAGGTGTGACGGTTGACTTTGTCAGGAGATATACACTACAATCGGTAGTGTGAGGTGCTTCTTATGAAACGACTGAATTTTAAAGCTGGCGAAACCGGGCTTAACCGATTTTTCGGACCTCTGGAAGCCAAAATTATGGATATTTTATGGTCCACTTCGGATCGGAGTATCAAAGAAGTGCAGACCGCGTTGGAGGGGGATCGGGACTTTAACTTCAATACGGTAATGACCGTGATGAACCGTTTAGTGGAAAAGGGAATACTGAGTAAGAGTATACGTGGGAGAACGTCTTTATATCGTCCAGTTTTAAGCAGGGAAGAGTTCATGGATGAGCAATCCAAGGGACTGAGTCACGAATTGGTGGACGAATTTGGTCCGCTTGCTGTCAATCATATGATTGATGCTCTGGAGGTGGCCGATCCGAAGTTGATCGAACGTCTGGAACAAAAAATTAAACAATGGAAAAAGGATATGTAGCGATGTGGAAAACACGTTCTAAATTACTGTTTACAGCAGGCGCCTTGATTTCGGGTTTCGCCCTTATACAGATGGGTATGTACGCCGGGCAGCATGTTTTCGGCTGGAAATTGAATTATAACGTGTTTCAAATTTGCAGAAGTTTGTTGCAGCATTACGGAATCGGCTACATGGTGGATGCGCTCAGCGGGCTGGTTTTCGTTACCTTCGCTATCGCCGGAGGAGAAGCAGTCAGACAGTGTATGGCTACCAGGGCAGCTTTTCGCAGACTGCACCGAATGCGTGACCTGCCGCTGACCGAAGCACTGGGTGAACGATATCGTGAACTCGGGACCGATCGGATATGGGTCATTGATTATGCCAAGCCAGCCGCCTTCACCATGGGATTATGGAAGCCACGTATTGTATTGTCCTCTGCACTATTGTCTGTACTGGACAAACACGAAGAAGAAGCTGTCATATACCATGAAGCCTATCATATGAAGCATTATGATCCGTTGAAGACCTGGTTGCTGCAAGTATGTGCTAAACAGCTGTTTTACTTGCCGGTGCTACGTCACATTACCCATCATTATAAGACGGCCCGTGAGATTTTGGCTGATAACGAAGCGATTCATCAAGCGGGTTCACCAGTTGGGATTGGGAGCGCATTGCTCAAGCTTCTGAGTATGACGCCTGCCAATACTCGCCTGGTAAACTCCGCCGCTTGTTCCTCGTTTGCAGAAACGTCCATTAACTATCGTATCTCACGTATTTTAGACCCTCAGCAAGAACCTGTCATTCGGATGCCTTGGCGTTCGATTATGTTTTCCAGCTATGTGCTAGTGATGCTGACACTTATGTTTGCACTGGCGCTAATCTAAGTTTGGCAAGATGTTTCCTACAGGTGGCGCTTTTTGCGCTACCGATTCTCAATGTGTAATACACTACAATGTGTAGTTTATTGCAGAATTTTTATACAATTTAAAAGGAGATGAGCAAATGAATCAAACGCTTATGAATATTGGATTATTGTTGGTACGGATTTTTACAGGGGTTATTTTTATCGTTCACGGTGCACAAAAGTTTCAGGGACTAGACGGAACCTCCGGCTTCTTCCAAAGTATCGGACTCCCTGGCTGGATGGCTCCTGTGGTCGCTACGGTTGAACTGGTTGGGGGTATTGCACTGGTTCTGGGAATCGGAACACGACTGGCTGGAGCGGCATTGACCATCGTTATGATCGGTGTATTGCTAACGGCTAAAAAAGGACAGCCTTTTGGCTCGATTGAATTTGATCTGCTGATTCTGTTCACCAGTCTTCAGCAAGCGCTTGTCGGTGGACGTTTTCTGGCAGTGGATCAGTTATTTGGCCGTAAAAAGGCTGAAAACAGTAACGTACAGGTCTAAATGTTCATAAAACCGCGTCCTTAGTATCATAGGACGCGGTTTTTGTTTTTCTCCTTTGTGAAATTTCATTGTAAATCATTTGCTACTTTCAACCGATATAACTAACACGGAATGTAATTCAAATATATCGTTTTATGAGCAAAGGGGAAAAAACATGGCAACAACGCGAAAGAAAAAAACTATATGGACACTCAGGAACAAGCTAAGTTTAGGCTTTTTGCTTGTTTTGCTGATTCCGAGCTTAAGTATTTCCAGTGCGACCTATAAATCATCATATAATGCTATGGAAAAACAGCTCCACAGCAGTGCGAATCAGGGGGTAGCGACGGCTAACTCGATTATTGAATATGCAATCGCCAGTAAAATCGAAGATGTGGGATATTTGGCAGAACGACTTGACAGTTCGATGATTGATGGTCGAAATAGCCCCTTGATTCAGCCCAAGCTGATCCAATACAAGGGTTTGCACGAAGATGCGATGGATGTTTTCGTCGGTACACCAGAGGGCTTGATGATCCGGGGGGTGCCCAAGGACGATGAGGGGACATTTGACCCTCGTACACGACCATGGTACATAGAAGCGATGAAGCAGCCCGGTAAGGTTGCAATTACGCCTGTTATCATCAATTCATCAGGTATTCCTGTTGTCGTAGTGTCTCAAACACTTTCCGACAAGTCCGGGGTTATCGGGATTTCTCTAAATCTGGAAAGTGTACGTAAACTGGCCTCCATCAAAGTGGGCCAGGAGGGGTATATCATTATTTTGGATCATACGAAGAAATTTGTAGTCCATCCTACGGCTAAACCGGGCTCATCTCCACAGGAGAAAGTGCTTGATACGTTGTATACTGCGCCGAGCGGGAACTTTAAATATATGCATGAAGGTCACGAAAAATATTTGACCTATGTAACGAATACGGATACTGGTTGGAAAATTGCAGGTACCTTCTATCAATCCGAGATTAGCGATGCCACGGCTGCCATGCGTTATGTAACCATTTTTGTGCTGGCTGGCTCATTGGTGATTGCGCTACTCGCGATTTTCCTGATCACCCGTTCTGTTCTGGTACCAATTCGTAAGCTGCAAAAATCAGCAGAACGAATCAGTGAAGGAGATTTGACGGGCGATTTGGAAACCGGAAAAACGGATGAGGTAGGCGAATTGTCATCTCACTTCCAAACCATGGTCGACAGTTTGCGCACGATGATCCGAAGCGTTCACGAAACGACAGATCGGGTAAGTTCTTCAGCGGAGGAACTGGCTGCGGGTGCAGATCAGACAACCCAAGCGATTGAGCATGTCACCATTGCTATCCAGGAAGTGGCTGTGGGCAGCGAACGTCAAGTGCAGAGCGTCAAGCACGGCTCTGTAAATATGGAGGAGCTTGCTCAGCAAGCAGCGAACGTATCCGAGCGTATGCTGGGCGTATCTGAACATGTGAAGATGAACGCCGAGTCAGCTCAGGAGGGCAGCAAGGCTGCTACGCAGGCTGTACAGAAGATGCATGACATCGATGAGACCGTTAACGATCTCGGACAGGCCATGGACTCCCTCAATGAGCGCTCCAGTGAAATCGTGAATATTATCAGCGTTATATCGGGTATCGCCAAACAGACCAATCTGTTGGCACTGAATGCGTCCATTGAGGCCGCACGTGCCGGAGATCATGGCAAAGGATTTGCCGTGGTTGCTACGGAGGTGCGTAAGCTGGCTGAGGAATCAGCGAAGTCGGCTACCTTGATCTCGGAGCGCATTGAAGCGATGCAGGTGGATATGAATCATGCTCTGGGCGCTATGCATCGAGCGCGGACACGGGTGACAGAAGGCATTGATTCGGTAACCACGTCTGAACAATCCTTTGCGGAAATCAGCGAGGCCGTGGAACGAGCTATGGGGCATATCAATGACATTACCGGAGTGACTCAGGAAATGGCACGGGGGACTGTAGGTGTCGTAGATATTATGAGCGATATTGCCCACATTTCGGACGAGGCAGCGAGCAACACCGAGTCGATCTCAGCGGCAGCTGAGCAACAGCTCGCTTCTATCGAGGAAATTGCTTCATCTACAGCGGATCTGAGCCAAATGGCAGAGGAATTGCGCGAACTGGTTGGACGTTTCCAGGTTGAAGGAAAGTCATAAAAATAATAAAAAGCGCCGGGATCCAGGAGATTGTACTCTGTATCCCGGCGCTTTTTTAATGCTTTTAGCATAATTTTTGGTTTGCAGAGTTAGAAGTTAACGTTGGAAGGACTTGCGGCGGTCCAGACGGAAACGGACATCCCGTGAGTCGGAAGGACGCAGCGAACTTCTCTGAAACATATTGTTCAGAATCAGTGCGAAAATGACTAACACTGTCCCATATAGTTCAAAACGGCTAATGACATAACCTTGGAAGTACATGAGTACCAGCGTGGTAATCGGTACAAAGTTAATAAATAGAATTCCGTTCAGTGGAGATAGCTTTCGTATTCCGGCATTCCAGCTAAGCAGGGCCGCTAACCCTGGAAGCAGGATCATAAAGCTCATTTCGTATTTAACTGACCACACAGCCTGCCAGTCCGGCACCACAATCCAGTTGAAAGCAGAGGCAAATGTGACGACTACGAAGGAGACGAGAGTTCCGAGCAGGCAGGTTAGGGTTGAATACCGAAGAGTAGACCATCCTGCAAAATGGCTGCCTCCCATGGAATATACGACCCATCCGACGACGCCTACGAAAATAAGCAGCAGCGGCAGTAAATGTTGTCCGGCAAGTGTGAAAAAGGTCCATTTTCCGTTCGTGATCACCAGTAAAGCCCCGGCCAGCGCAATCACCATGCTGATTAGTGTATATCTCGGAGGCATTTTACGGGTCATGACCCACACCATCGCAATAGAAATCATCGGCATTAGCACTTCCATTATAGAGGCTACCAGAGTGCCTGCTGCCCCCATCGCGTGCTGTCCCTGGAAAACGGCCATATTATAAATGGTGAATCCCATGGTCCCGAAGAATAACAACGTCTTGCCCTTGCCCTCAAAGCGAAATGCAGTCCGTCCCTCTTTGAGCCACAATAGTACGACTAAAATGAGTGTAACCGATAAATAGCGCAAAAATGAAAAGTACAGTGGATTGATGTGTTGTAATGCAATGTGCGAAACCGGAAACATCGCCCCCCAGGACATACTGGCGATTAGGCATAATAAAGATCCGGTCATGATTTGTCTGTTCATGGTGTGCAAAAGCTCCTCCTTGCCGGTCTCAGCGGACATATCTTATGGACAACATCATAAAGGATGGGAAGCTGTTGGTAAAATGATTGAAAATAAACATTATGATCATTTAAAATGATAATAAGTGACAAGGCGCGTCAATTTTGGTGGCCCCTTGCCCTTCACAATAAGGAGGAGCAGTAGTGGATCTGAACGATTTAAACATTTTCCAGACGGTGGCTGCGCATGGCAGTGTCAGCAAGGCTGCAGCCGAGCTTAGCTATGTCCAGTCCAATGTAACGGCCAGAATCAAGCTGCTCGAAAAGGAATTGCAAACGCCTTTATTTAATAGACATAAGCGGGGGATGATCCTCAATGCCGAGGGCAAGCGTCTGCTGCAATATACGAAAAGCATTTTATCGCAATTTGAGGAAATGAAACATGCGTTTCAGAATACCTCTGCACCTTCGGGGGTGCTGGAGATTGGCATCGTAGAGACTGTCATTGCCCTCCCGGCCATTTTACATGCTTACTATAGCAAGTACCCGGATGTCGAGTTGTCTCTCAAGGCTGGGGTTACGGAGTCTCTGGTGCAGGAGGTTGCAGAAATACGGCTGGATGGAGCTTTTGTGACCGGGCCGGTCAAGCATCCGCTCATTGAACAGTTTGATGTATTTCAGGAAAAGCTGGTCCTTGTATCCCAAGGAGACGATTTTTCCGTTGAGGATCTCACGACCCGTCCGCTTCTCTTATATAAAAAAGGCTGCGGCTACCGGGGACGGCTGGAAACCTGGCTCAAAATGGAAGGAATTATTCCCAAACAGATTATGGAGTTTGGGACATTTGAGACGATTATCGGCAGTGTGGCGGCTGGTATAGGAATGACCGTATTTCCCGAATCTTCGATCAGCGGGCTAGTGGCTCAAGGCCATGTGTGCGGTCATGCAATGCCTGAGCCGTACAATGAAGTAACAACGGTGTTTATCCGACGTAAGGAAGCCTTTGTTACCAGTACCTTGCAGTCTTTTATAGATGAGATTATCACTCAGACAGAGGCATAGCTTTATCGATTGGGCTCGGGTACAATGAGAGGGATTTGATCTCATTTTTCTTCCTGAAGGAGGGCTATTATGTTTACAATATATCCGGCGGCTTCCCGATTCAGCTTCGATAAGGGCTGGCTGCGGGGGAGTCACAGCTTTTCATTCGCGGAGTATCAGGATGAGAACAATACAGCGTTTGGTCCTATGCGTGTCTGTAATGACGATGTCATCACACCGGGACGGGGCTTTGGGGCGCATCCGCACAGTGATATGGAGATTGTTTCGATTGTGCTGTATGGGGAACTGCGTCATGAAGACAACCGTGGACATGTAGCAGTGACCCGTTTTGGAGGCATTCAGCGAATGTCAGCGGGCCACGGCATCATTCATACGGAGCACAACGCATCACAAACGGAGGATGTCAGTCTGCTGCAATTGTGGTTTAGCCCGCAAATGAGAGGACTGGAACCGTCATATGAGGCGACAGCGTTCAATCCTGAGCGTCTGCACGGTCAGCTTCTGCCTGTCGTTGCCGGAAAGCGTGTACCAGGCACAGAGGGTGAAATTGCTGCAATTAACCAGGATCTAACGATTTATTTAAGCAAGCTTCAGCCTGGAGAGCAAGTAGAATTCACACAGGCCGAGGGGCGGCGCGTGTTCCTGTTCGTCATTGAAGGCTCACTGCGTGTGAACGGTGAACATATTCTGCAAGGGCGCGATTCAGCTCGTATTGAGCAGGAGCCGAAGCTAGCACTGGAAGCAGAGGAGTCTGCTTTTTATATGTTGATTGATTTGCCCTAAAAGGAGGTGCGCATATGGCGCAGCAGGAAACATGGCTGATCAAGCATGCCGTCACGGGACGTAGCTTTGCCGACAGCCGCAAGCAGGTTTTCGATTGTCATTTGGAATCGGTGGACGGCGTGTTTCGCTTCACGCTTCAAGGGCTGCCGCGTGAGACGGCAGAGGCGATTGTGCGTTATAGCGGGGAGTTGAACGTATTTCGTTTTGTATCGCCGGTAGATGATGGAGCCGTGGTGAAGCATTGGTATTACGTCACTCCGGAAAGCGTGGAATATCATGATCAGACAGATGAGCTTAGGTTCAAAGCTGGTTCTGAGATTGAATACCATCCCGAGGAGTATTGGGGAGATTAATCATTCCTTTATCATAAATCTTCAGATATATAATGGATTTTTCGAAGGCCCTGCATCATTGCAGGGTCTTTTTGTTATCCGTTCAACATGTTGAGTTCATTGGATACATAATCCTTTGCAGGCTGGTACATCCTATAGGTCATATTATCTGTTCGGCTCATTCGTAAAGGGGGAATAACGATGAAGAAAGGGCGCTTTCCCAAGTTGCCGAAGCTACCGTGGAGCCGGAGAGCGATTCCAGCCGCAGACCGCAAGACACGAAATTCCAATGTGCCCAAAGGACTGCCTGAGTCTTCGTGGCTGGAACACCCGCTGCGTAGCAATGTGGAAGACAATTTGATTGCTTTGCGTGACATTTTCAAGGATTGCTCTGATATCGTCTACCGAGAGCTCATGATTTCTCCTGAACGCAAAGGGTTGTTGGCTTATTTTGAAGGTACGGTAAAATCAGAGGATTTGCAGGATCATATCCTGCGACCTGTCATTCTGGGCATGATGCTCAAGGACCCTGAAGTGAACGGCAAATTGGAGCCGCTGGATGAAACTCGCATCTCGATGTCCCAGACCAAAACGATGGACGAATGGAAGATGGTAGCGGCAGCGATACTGGACGGCAATGCCGCCTTGTTCGTAGATGGTACGCCTCGTGCTTATATTTTTAGCGCCAAGGGTGGTGTCCGCCGTGGCGTAGAGGAACCCCAGACGGAAGCGGTTATTCGCGGGCCGCGTGAGGGCTTCACTGAGACCCTTCGCGTCAATACGGCACTGTTGCGTTTCAAGTTGAAGACCTCCAAGCTCAAGATGTACAGCATGACCATCGGAACAGAAACTCAAACGAGCGTCGTCCTTACCTATATTGAAGGGATCATAGATCCCAAACTGGTAGAGGATGTAAAAAAAAGGCTCAGCGATATTGAAATTGATGGTGTTCTGGAGACTGGATATATTGAGGAACTGATTGAGGATCATCCGTTTTCTCCGTTTCCGCAAATGGAATATACTGAACGCCCGGATACCGTCACCGCACAATTACTGGAAGGACGTTTTGCTATTTTTGTAGACGGAACGCCTTTTGCCCTGATTGGGCCGGTCACCATGTGGCAGATGATGCAAGCAAGCGAGGACTATTACGAACGTTTTTTCATCAGTAATATGGTGCGCTGGATTCGTTTTCTTTTTCTCATCATGGCTCTCTTTCTGCCCGCATTATATGTAGCGGTTACGACCTATCATCATGATATGCTGCCGACGACACTCATATTGAGTATTGCAGCGGCTCGTGAATCCATCCCTTTTCCAGCACTGGTGGAAGCGTTAATGATGGAAATTTCTTTTGAGGCATTACGTGAAGCAGGGATTCGTCTCCCCAAAACGGTCGGTCAGGCCGTCAGTATCCTTGGCGCACTCGTTATTGGGCAGGCCGCAGTACAGGCAGGGATTGTATCGGCACCCATAGTCATTGTGGTGTCGCTCACAGGTATTGCTTCGTTTACCATTCCACGCTTTAACTTTGCTATTACAGTTCGTTTGCTGCGGTTTCCGATCATGCTGATGGCGGGGATGTTTGGACTGTTTGGGATCATTATTGCCACAACGCTGGTCGCCACACATTTAACCAAGCTAACGTCGTTTGGCGTGCCTTACATGAGTGGATACAGCCCATACAACCATACGGATCAAAAGGATATCATTGTTCGTGCACCTTGGTGGAAAATGATTAAACGTCCTTCATGGATCAGAAAAGACAACAACAAACGGGAAAAAGAAAAGATGAATGGGACGTCGACAACCGAGGAGGGATGGTGATGAAGCCCCAAGGCTCTGATACAGGGAAAATACGTAAAACGGCTGTGCTTAGTTGTCTGCTGCTCTGTTCTGTTCTTTTGGGGGGATGCTGGGATCGCCGTGAGGTGAACGATGTGGCCTTTGTGATGGGCACCGGGATGGATAAGGAAGGGGATCAATATCGGGTTACGATGCAAATTGCGCTCCCCGGACAGCTCGGGGCTTCGGGAAACACAGGAGGCGGGGGAGGCACAAGCGGGACGAAGTCCTATTATCTGGAGTCCAAGACAGGTCCAAGCTTTCGGGGAGCAAGCGCCGAGGAACAGCGAGGGGTTTCACGAACGCTGAATTACTCCCATCGCCGGGTGCTGTTGTTCGGCGAGGCACTGGCGCGGGAAGGGATAGGCAATATGATGGATGTATTGGCGCGCGTCCCACAGAACCGTTTATCATCTCTCGTTGTCATAACGAAGGGATCCGCGCTGGAAGTACTGCAGGCGGATGCTCCGATTGAGCAGTATCCGGCAGAAATGGTTCGCGAGCTCAACTATTCCTATATGGAGAACCCTCGTTCAATTAAGCTGCTGTTGAATACGATCCTGCTGGATGGTATTGATCCGGCTGTGCCGGTCATGTCATTGGTGAAGAATGGTCCAGCCAGTCTGAAGGACAAGAAGACGAATATTCAGGTCGACGGGCTGGCTGTATTTCGCAAAGACAGGGTGACTGGCATAATAGATAATCATTTAAGCCGGTTTTTGCTACTGGGTATGAATCAGGCCAAGAATACGGAAATTTTTGTACTTCCACCCAAAGGAAAAGGTTACATTTCCGTAGATCTCATCGAAAATAAGGTCAATATCGAACCCAATATTCGGGGGGATGAGATTCGGATGACCATTCATATAAACTGCAACGGAAATGCAAAAGAGAATGAGACGACTTTCGATATTTCCAAAGAGGCAAACCTGAAGTGGCTGGAACAGCAGGTTGCCGAGCAGATCAAGAAGGAACTGGGAGAGGCTGTTCGTGTTATTCAGCAAAAGTATCATTCGGATGTGCTTGGTCTGGGCCGGGTTATCATTACAAGTCGCCCAGATGAATGGAAGCGGATTAAACCCCAATGGGATCATTTGTATCCCAAGGCAGAGGTCACCATAGATCCGGTCGTACACATCGAAAATATTGGTGCAATCACCAAGCCATTTGGGGTCAAAAAGGAGAATATTCAGAATGAATAAGGTATTTCTACTGCCATTGGTGCTGTCTATTCTCTTCATGTATCTGATTGACCGCAAAAGTCTCAACGCTGCACCTGCCGTCAACCGATGGATCTCACGTGTATTGTACGTAATTAGTATTGGTATCTGGATCTACGGAACATCGACAAGAAGTTCCGTTTATGTGGCTACATGGCTGACCCGTTTTATTGATATGTGGCTCCCCCCTACGTTGTAACGTGTAATGGATGCCTGTGGGCCAAAAGGAGATGTACCTTCATGAAACAGTTCAAAACCAGACAAATCGTGTTGCTTGGTGTATTGCTGCAGGCCAGTATTACCCTTGTACATGCTCCGGCCCAGGCAGCAGATTATGCAGACCAGCATGCTTATTGGACTTGTATGGTTGCCGCCATTGTGCTATGCCTGCCGATCTATGTGGTGCTTAGAATCAGGAGGCGTTTTCCAGATCAGGATATGCTTCAGGCCATAGTAAGCTCTCATCCCGTACTGGGACGCATGCTGCTCTCGGTGTACCTTATCGTTTTCCTGATTATATTTGCACGGGATTTGAGAATTATTACGGATCTGGTACAGGTTACGCTGTTGCCATTGACCCCAATTGTCGTGATTTCTCTGATTATATTGTTAACTTTAGTGTTTATGGCTAAAGGTGGAATTAGCACTATCGTGAATATGACGGAAGTTTTTGTTCCGCTGATGATCCTGACGCTCTTGACCATGCCGCTTATTTTCGGTCGTAATATGGATTTTGCGGTACTGAGGCCGTTCTTGCATCCAGATGTAGGTGGAGTGGTCAAAGGGAGCTGGCGTATGCTTGGTTATATGGCAGACATTATGATGTTGCCTTTTGTGATTTTTGGAAAAAATTATAGTCCACGGAGCGCGTGGCTTGGGCATCTGACTGGAACCGTTTTTTTGGTTCTGATTGTGTTACTGGCAGAGCTGGTTATCGGTGTCCCCATTTTGTCACGACTGTTTTATCCTTCGTATGAACTGGCACGTCAGTTGCAAGTGACCGATTTTCTGGATCGGTTCGATTTATTTGTGGGCGCTCTTACCGTGCCGACCCTGCTTACGAAAATGGGGTTTGATCTGTACGTCACCAGTTTGACTGTCAAGCGTATGTTTGCTCCAGCCTGGGGGAATTTGATTGTTTGGCCAGTTGGTTTGTTGGGTTACGTCTGTTCCTTTATGCTGTTCTCTAACATTGTACAAATATATGAATTCAGTCGGGAGTGGACCGTGGTTATGGTCATTTTTTTTGTATTGATGCCCTTCGTGCTGTGGATGTTGCTCCGACCCAAATCTAAAGGGAGAGGCGACGATGATAAGGCATCTAGCGGAGAGCGGGATAGTAGTAGTCAGAAAGAAAGCCAGCATGGAGGCAGAACAGGGCACGGCCACTTATAAGTTTACTGTATTTAGCGGAAAAGTAATTCTTATTTGTCTTTTGCCCCTCTAATTGTATACTTGGTAGAAAGAAATACGACTTCTACAAGGGAGGCAACAGCATGGCACAACGCATGGCAGGTAAGAGAGTCGCTCTTGCCGGTCCCCGTAAAGCAGAAGAAATGGCGCTGCTAGTTATGAAGATGGGGGGCGAGCCAGTAGAGCGCCCGGCCCAGGGCACTGTTTTTCTGGATGATATCGAGCTGCGCAACGCTGTTGTATCGTGGGTAAAGAACCCTCCGGACTGGTACATCTTCACGACAGGCATGGGACTGGATGCTCTGTTTGATATGGCAGAGGATATGGGCGTGGCTGAGCAGATTATAGAGTTGCTGCAATCCTCCAACATTGCAGCGCGGGGCTACAAGACGGTCAATGGACTCAAAAAGCGTGGCTTTACGCCAGCAGTACGAGACGAGGACGGAAGTTTGATCGGATTGACAGGAGCTTTCGCCCCATACGATCTGAAGGGGAAGGAAGTGCTGTTGCAACTGCATGGCGATCCAGCCCCACGGTTGGTAAAATGGCTGGACGAGCAGGGGGCAGTGACCCGACAGGTACTTCCTTATAAGCATATCCCACCTGAGGAAGCAAAATTGCAGGCGTTACTGGAAGATGTTATCCAGCGTAACGTTGATGCCGTTACGTTCACGAGTGGTCCGCAAATTCGATTTTTAGCCCAATATGCCAGAGAGCAAAATCGAATCGAGGATTTACTGGAAGCTTTCCGTGAGGATGTGATTGCTGTATCCGTAGGGAAGGTGACTGCACAGTCCATTGTGGAAGAAGGGATTGATCGAGTCGTGTTTCCAACCGAAGAGCGCATGGGCGCGATGATGGTGGAGCTGGGCAAATATTTTGAACATAACGATTCGGTGCATGGCTGTGGTCTGAAGATCATGAATGGTCATTGAAATGAGATCAAAATTATAATTGCAGTATGCTAAAAAATGAACTTATATTTCGGGATACAGAGTAAAATAAAGATAAGGGCCTACGAGGTCTTTATCTTTTTTTGTTGGACATGCATCGACAAAGATTTTTGTTATAGCGAAAATGTTTATCTAATATAATGAATAAGTTTCGATGCTACTTAGGACAGGAGCTGAGACGTTAATGAATTCTATTTGCGTATTTGCCGGGTCCAGACCTGGACATTCATCGGTATATGTTGAGGCAGCAGGCAAGCTGGGAGAAGCCATGGCTCGCCATCATATCCGTCTGATCTATGGTGGCTCTAGCAGGGGGCTGATGGGAGAGGTGGCGAATGGAATACTAGCGGGTGATGGTCAGGTCACGGGCATTATGCCCACCCTATTATTTGATGCAGAGATCATTCATCGGGGAGTTACCGAATTTATTGAGGTAGCGAGCATGCATGAGCGTAAAGCGGCAATGAGCGAGATGGCCGATGCGTTTATCGCCCTTCCGGGTGGCTTGGGAACCTTCGAGGAGCTGTTCGAGGTATTGTGCTGGGCGCAAATCGGTATTCATCGCAAGCCCATTGGGCTGCTGAATGTGAATGGATATTTTGACCCGTTAGTAGAAATGGTGCGTCATAGCGTGCAAGAAGGGTTTACCGGGGCTGAGCACCCAGCGTTATTAAGTATCTCTGCGGACCCGGACAAATTGCTACAGATGTTAAAAAATAAAGCAGAGAACTTGAAATAAAGCTTTTTTCGTGCTTGCACAACTGATTGAGGCAAGGTTATGATAAGACCCATAATCAAATAGCGGACAGACAAGGTGCCTTTGCGGTTGAGCAAAGGGTAACAGGGAATCGGGTGCAAATCCCGAGCGGTCCCGCCACTGTAAGGAAGAGGCTTTTTTTTATTGGTCACTCGTGAAAAATGGGGAAGACGAAAGAATCCGTTGATGCCAAGCCAGGAGACCTACCTTGATCTGTATGCACCGTTAACCTTCGCGGAGAGGATGGGTGTACGAAATCAGGAAATCAGGCACACGTTGCTTTTTCCATGTTGGCTAGAGGTTTGCGTGGATATGAACGTGCAGCAGCGTTTGAAGCGTAAACAGACAGATGGAAAACAACGGCAGGCTGGAGGAAGACAAATCGTGTCTTCTTACGCTGTTTGTTCGTCTGATGAGAGATACGTACATAGAAACCCCATCCGGGTAGGATGGGGCTTTTTTGAGTTACAGGATGTCCAAAAATCATTGGAATAGATAGCATAGCTGCCCTGAAAAGGATGAATAGGAGGAGCACGATGAGCCCATTAGGAAAATTGCTGGTGATTGGATTTGGACCAGGAGATATGGAACATATCACAAAACGGGCGCTGGATGCGCTGGCCGAAAGTGAGGTCATTATCGGCTACAACACCTACGTTGATTTGATCCGTCCGTTGTTGAACGGACAGGAGATTGTACGTACAGGGATGACAGAGGAAGTGAGCCGTGCGCAGGAGGCGGTTCGCCAAGCAGAGATGGGCAAGAAGGTAGCCGTCATTTCCAGTGGAGATGCAGGAGTCTATGGCATGGCAGGGCTGGTGTACGAAGTGCTGATGCAAAAAGGCTGGCGACGCGAGGACGGGGTTGAGGTAGAAGTCGTGCCGGGGATCTCGGCTATTCAGTCCTGTGCTTCACTGTTGGGGGCGCCAGTTATGCATGATGCGTGCACGATCAGTCTGAGTGATCATCTGACCCCATGGGAAACGATTGTGAAGCGTGTAGAAGCTGCGGCTTCGGCCGATTTTGTGATTGCATTATACAACCCGCGCAGTGGTCGGCGTACCCGCCAGATTGTGGAGACGCAGTCCATTTTGCTGCGTTACCGCGATCCGCAGACTCCGGTCGGGTTGGTGAAAAGTGCTTATCGTGAACGTCAGCAAGTTATTGTAACGACGCTGGAAGATATGCTGAACCATGATATCGGGATGCTGACGACTGTAATCATCGGCAATTCCTCGACGACGGTGTATGACGGCTTGATCGTGACTCCGCGCGGATATCAGCGCAAATACACGCTGGATGCGACCGAGCAGGCGCTCAAGCCGCATCAGCGGCTCCGCACGGAAGCGGAGCCGTGGTCGCTGGGCGCGCAAGAGGATACACCGCGGGCAGGCGCAGCCCCGACTACGCCCGCTGGACCCTCCGCGAGCGGCGCTGCGGTTGCCATGCAGGCACGCCCGCAAGCGATGGCTGCCGTGCAGGCAACGACTGCTGTGCAAACCGGCGCAGCCCCGGCATCGTTGGCCGCAGAGGCGCTAAGCCGCCTCGCTGTCGGCGGCAAGCTGCCTGGCGAAGCCAACGCTCGCTGGAGCGGGCAAGCGCCTACCGCCGAGAGCACCGCCGGAACGTCAGCAGTGGCCGGAGCAGGGGCCACGGCCGGGATGGAGACAGGCGGCTTTGGCAAGCCTGCGCTATTTGAGGTGGGCGTTTCCCCGGGTGTGGGAAACAAGAAGTTCACCGCTCGCCAGATGGCGCTGCTCGCCGAGGTAGCGGGTGATGATGGCGAGCTGGAATATACGCCGGATCATCAGATCGTGCTGCGCGTGCCGTGTGCAGACCCCGAGGAACTGGTCGGGCGGCTGCGGGATGAACGATTCATTGTCATGCCGATTGGCGATGTGTTTAAGGTAAAGGCGTGCGACTTCTGCAATATGGAGAAGGATGACGCTGTGCCTGTGGCTGAGCATTTACAGGTTGTACTTGGTGGATTACAGGCACCCAAGGAAACGAGCATTGCTTTGAACGGATGCGGTATGGCCTGCTATGGAGCCGTACTAGAGGATATCGGAATCGTCTATCGCAAGGGTGGGTACGATCTCTTCCTCGGTGGCAAAAAATTCGGCCGCAATGCTCATGCCGCTCAGCCTGTAGCGGAAGGAATTCCGGGTGATCAAATTACGGACATCGTGGAGAACGTCATCGCTGAATATAAGGAAAAAGGGCATCCGAATGAGCGCTTTCATAAATTTTTCAAGCGTGTAGGTGTCGTTGCAGGGTTCCGGCATGAAGATGCACCAGTAACGGTAGAAGTGAATGCGGTTTGTGGTGATTAATGGACTGAAGGCCTGATGAACGGGATACAAGCATATATATAAAATAGGGCGTCATGCAGGCTATCCCTATTAAAGAGGAGGAAACAACAGCAGTGGATGCAATATTGTTGGTTGGACATGGAAGTCGGGACCCGGAGGGGAACCAGGAACTGCTGGAATTTGCACAGGCAGTGGCAGATCGGGTACCGGATATGTGCGTGGAAACCTGTTTCTTGGAGCTGGCACGTCCCAGCATTGCTGATGGGATGCAAACTTGTGTGGAGAAAGGGGCGACACGTGTCGTTCTTATTCCGATTATCTTGTTCGCAGCGGTACATGCCAAAATTGATATTCCGATGGCTATTGACCGGGCAAAGGCGAAATATCCGCAGGTGGAATTTGTATACGGACGTCCGATTGGTGTTCACGAGAAAATCGTCAGCATTCTGCAAAGCCGCTTGAAAGAGGCCCGGCCGGTTGCAGTTCCAGCGGGGATGATTAGCGCTGTCGAGGCATCTGTCGAGGTATCTGACGAGGAAACGGCGGTACTTGTATTAGGACGCGGAAGTAGCGATCCAGATGCGAACAGTGACTTTTTCAAAATCACCCGTATGCTGTGGGAGAAGCTTTCTTATACATGGGTAGAGAGCAGCTTTATCGGTGTGACGCAGCCTTCCTTTCCCGATGGATTGGAGCGTTGTGTACGATTGGGGGCCAAAAAGATTATCGTGCTTCCCTATTTTCTGTTCACGGGTGTGCTGATTAAACGCATCGGAGAAATGACCCAGGAATTTGCCGAGGCTCACCCTGCATTACAAGTGGAGATGGGCGGATATTTTGGTTTCCATCCCCAATTGATTGAACTGGTGCTGGAGCGAGCTAAGGAAGGCTTGTTCGGCAAGGTTACGGCCAATTGTGATAACTGCCAGTTCCGTCTGGAGGCGCAGGAGCACCACCATCATCACCACGATCATGACCACAATCATCATCATGAACATGAACATCACCACCATCATGCACATGAGCACGACCATCATGATCACCATACACACAGCCACGATCACACTCATGAGCATGTCCATGCTCACAGCCATGATGACCATGCTCACCATCACGAGCATTCACATACGCCATCTGTAGTGAATGGAAGCGGGCAGGTGAAGGGCTCATGATATTCATGCTATGCGGAACGAGCGATGCTCGGGAATTGGCGCTGCAAATCCGTGACAATGGCTTCAACGTATTGACCTCAGTCGTAACCGAAAGCGCGGCAGCCAGCTTGTCTGAAGCGGGACTAGACGTACGTACAGGCCGAATGACAGCCGATGAAATGGCTGCAATGATTCGGGAGCTTGGAATACAGGCGGTTGTTGATGCCAGTCATCCTTTTGCAGAAGAAGCACATGCGAATGCGATGACAGCCGCTCGCGAGTCCGGGGTTCCTTATATTCGCTATGAGCGGACAGGACTTGTATATGACAATCATCCGTTGCTCCACATCGTGTCTTCCTATGAAGAGGCCGCATTACAAGCGAAGCAACTCAAAGGTTCTGTAATGCTTACGACAGGCAGTAAGACGCTCGGCACGTTCACCAAGCATTTACTCGGAGATCCGGAGATTCGTCTGGTTATACGCATGCTGCCGCGCCTGGACAATATGGAGAAATGCGGCGAACTGGGCATGGAGCAAAAAAATATTATTGCCATGCAGGGACCCTTTTCCCGCGAGATGAACGAAGCATTGTACAAGCACTATGGCACGACCGTGATGGTCACCAAGGAAAGCGGAAGCACGGGAGCAGTGGATGAAAAGGTTCAATCTGCATTGGAGCTGGGGATTCACGTACTTTTGATTTCCAGGCCGGAAGTGGAATTTGGCACAGTATTTGATCAATTCGACGGAGTCATCAACGCACTGCGTACAGCAAAAGAGAAAACTTCAATTTGAGTTGAGCCTTACCCCTGCGAGTCCAGTTCATCAGGAACGACTTCTGGCATGTATTTAAAATATAGTCATCTTAAAACAGGTGTTTTTTAGAGGTATCCATGATTTAGTAGCAATGAATTGTCATTTTCCTAAACTATTTTCTAATTTTCCATAAGGGAGTGGTCTACCATGGATTTCAAAACAGAATTTAAACCGCTAACGGTACAGCCGCAGGAGATTGAAGGCAAAAGCTTCGAGATGATCACAGAAGAACTGGGAGAGCATCCTTTTACAGCAGAACAATATCCCGTTGTACAGCGTGTCATTCATGCATCTGCTGATTTTGAGCTGGGCCGCAGCATGGTGTTTCATCCAAAGGCGATTGAAGCCGGGATTGCAGCTATTCGCGCAGGACAGCAGGTAGTGGCGGATGTGCAGATGATTCAAGCGGGGCTGAGCAAGGATCGTATCCGTCAATTTGGTGGGGATGTGCATGTGTACATATCTGACCCTGACGTCATGGAAGAAGCGAAAAGGCTGAATACGACACGCGCCATTATTTCGATGCGCAAAGCGATTCAGGCGGGCGAAGGTGGCATCTATGCGATTGGTAATGCGCCGACAGCGTTGCTGGAGCTGATTCGTCTGGTGAAAGAAGGAGCGGCCAAGCCCGGACTGGTGATTGGCATGCCCGTAGGCTTCGTATCGGCGGCAGAATCCAAGGACGAGCTGCGCAAGCTGGATATTCCGTTCATTACGAATATTGGACGCAAGGGCGGCAGTACAATTGTCGTAGCAGCATTGAATGCGATCTCCTTAATGGCTGTCCGCTAGATGCGGTTGTCCGTTTGCTGTATCATGAAATGAATTGGCATGATCAGCAGAAGAGGTTAAGGAGGAATTGGCATGGAAAAGGAAGCGGCGTCCGCCGACAAGCCCAAACGGATGAAAAGCGGTGAAGCTCCCGCACCGGACAAGCCAATGCGGTCAGGCTTTACGACAGGAGCTTGTGCGGCTGCAGTAGCCAAAGGAGCGGTACAACTACTCATCACGGGCATTCCGCCGAAGGAAGCAGTGATATCGCTGCCCGCGGGCTTCGATCATGCGTTTGAGCTGATTGAGCCTGTGTTGGACGCGGACGAAGCTTCCTGCACGACGATCAAGGACGGTGGCGATGACCCAGATGCCACGCATCAGGCGAGAATTATCGCGTCCGTTAGCTGGCGCGAGGAGCCGGGCATTGAATTGGACGGTGGCATCGGCGTGGGGCGGGTAACGAAGCCCGGTCTGCCTGTGCCTGTCGGAGAAGCAGCGATTAATCCGGTGCCGCGCCGGATGATTACGGAGGCTGTGACAGGTGTGCTTGAGGAGCACGGATCGGCCAAAGGTGTCCGTGTCGTCATCAGCGTACCGGACGGTGAAGAAATTGCCAAGAAAACGCTGAACGGGCGGCTTGGCATTCTTGGCGGTATTTCCATACTAGGCACGCGTGGTGTGGTCGTTCCGTTTTCCACGTCAGCTTATAAAGCCAGTGTCGTGCAGGCCATATCAGTTGCGCAAGCGATGAACTGCCAGGAAATCGTCCTGACCACAGGCGGCAGCAGTGAAAAATACGCCATGCAAATGTATGATCAGCTGACGGAAGAGGCCTTTATTCAGATGGGGGACTTTGTTGGCTTTGCTATAAAGCATGGGAAACGGCTGGGAATGAAAAAGATTATTCTCGTCGGTATGCCCGGTAAGCTGTCCAAGGTCGCTCAAGGTATCATGATGGTTCACTCCAAGAGCGCTCCGGTGGATTTTGGCTTTTTGGCTGAGGTCGCGCGTGAAGCAGGTGTGGACGAGTCGCTTGCAGCGGCAGTGGCAGAGGCAAATACAGCTACGCAGGTGGCGGATATGATGACCGAAGCGAATGCGCTGAGCTTTTTTGAAAAGCTGTGTACCTATGGATGTCAGCATTGTCTGGAGCATGCAGGTGGTGGAATCGTTGTAGAAATGGTACTGATAACGCTGAAAGGGAACGTGCTGGGGAGGGCGAGAGTCGGTGAGTAAAGTGATCCGTGTCATTGGTATCGGTGAAAATGGAGCGGCAGGTTTGTCGCAGGAAACATTGGAGCAAATTGAGCGTGCGGACCTGCTGGTTGGTGGAGAACGCCAGCTAGCTTTTTTCGAGGAAGCCGCAGGAGAAAAACGAACATTAAAGAGCGGCTTATCCGCCGTGGTGGAAGAATTGGGACGGTTGCGTGAGCACAAGGATATTGTCGTGCTTGCGTCCGGCGATCCGCTTTTTTTTGGAATTGCAGGTTATTTGTCTGCCAAGCTAGGGGCGGAACATTTGGATATTATGCCGCATCTCAGCTCGGTTCAGCTGGCGTTTGCGCGTCTCGGTGAAAGCTGGCAGGATGCGGTGCTGGAAAGCGTACACGGTCGCCCGATGACCGGACTGGCGCAGCGGATTGACGGACAGAACAAGGTCGCGCTGTTGACGGACGACCGGAATCATCCCGGTGCAGTCGCTGCCTATCTGCTGCATTATGGCATGACGGAATATGATGCCTTCGTCGGCGAGTACTTGGGCGGACCGGATGAGGTGTATCAGCATTATACGCTGGATGAGATGGCGCAGAGAACGTTCCAACCACTGAATGTGGTTATTTTGCGCCGCCGTAAAGGTGAAGACGTGCCTGCAATTCGGCGGGGATTTGGCTTCGAGGATGCGGAATTTTACCAGCGTAAGCCGGAAAAAGGACTGATCACGAAGCGTGAAGTACGCGTATTCAGCTTGTCTGAGCTGCGTCTGACCGAGCGAAGCATCGTATGGGACATCGGCGCAGGCTCCGGCTCTGTAGCGGTAGAATGTGCGCGACTGGCTAAGTATGGGCAAGTATTTGCCATTGAGAAGAACGAAGGCGACCTGGCTAATGTCGAAGCAAACAAGATCAAATTCCGCACCGATTTCCCGGTTATTCATGCCAAAGCGCCTGCCGGATTGGATGAGCTGCCAGACCCGGATGCGGTGTTTATCGGTGGGAGCGGGGGAGAATTGTCCGAGCTGATTCGACTGTGCGCTTCCCGTCTGCGTAAGGATGGACGAATTGTAGTGAATGCTGCAACGATTGAGACGCTACATGACGGTATGAAGGCGATGCAAACAGCAGGACTCGATACTTCGGTGACGTTACTGCAAACAGCGCGCAGCAAGCCGATTTTGAATATGACGCGTTTTGACGGACTCAATCCGATATATGTCATTACAGGACAGCCGTCGGTGGACGTGGCTGATGAAGTAGCAGGGGAGTAAGCTGGTAATTCAAAAGGGGGAGAGAGACAGCATGAATACGGCGGCAACAGGAACACTTTACGGCGTAGGCGTGGGGCCGGGTGATCCCGAGCTGATTACAGTCAAGGCGTATCGCATGATTCAGGAATGTGCAGTTGTGGCTTATCCGAAGAAACGCCGGGGGGGCAAATCGTATGCTCACGAGATCGTGGAGTTGTACGTCAACCCGGAGGAAAAGGAGATGCTGGGACTCATTTTTCCAATGACCAAGGACCCGGTTGTACTGGAGCGGGAGTGGAACAAAACGGTGGTTGCTTGCTGGGAAGCGCTGCGTGAAGGCAAGGATGTAGCTTTTGTCACAGAGGGAGACCCCAATCTGTACAGTACCTTTATTCACTTGGCACGACTCATGAAGGATCTCCATCCAGAGGTGCCAATTGTATCTATTCCGGGCATTTCGTCTGTGTTGGGCGCAGCGGCAGCGCTGGAATTGCCTTTGGCAGACGGAGATCAGCAGGTCGGTATTATACCGGCTACGGATGATCGGGAAGCGATGAAGCGGGCGATTGAGAATCACGATACGGTCGTGTTTATTAAGGTTGCCAAGGTGTTGGATTTGATTTTGGATGTGCTGGATGAGCTTAATCTTGGGGACTGTGCATCGGTCATTACCAAGGTCACTTCTCCTTATGAAATGGTATGGCGCAACGCACGTGAGCTGCGCGGACAGGAGCTTGAATATTTGAGTTTAATGGTGGTGAGCAAATGACGTTGGAGCCCAAAGTATATATCGTAGGAGCAGGTCCAGGAGACCCGGAGCTGATTACGGTCAAAGGCTCCCGGATTCTACGCACGGCCGATGTGGTATTGTACACGGATTCACTCGTGAACGACGAGTTGATTGCCACGGCCAAACCAGAGGCGCAGGTATTGCAAAGCTCAGGCATGGATCTGGAGCGGCAGGTTGAGATTATGAGCGAGGCTGTGCAGGCTGGACGCAGTGTAGCTCGCGTACATACAGGCGATCCGGCAGTGTACGGTGCCATTTTGGAGCAAATGGTGTTGCTGAAGCAGCGCGGAGTAGCCTACGAAATCGTGCCGGGCGTTAGCTCGGTCTTTGCTTCTGCAGCCGTGCTGGGTGCAGAGCTAACGGTGCCTGACCTGACACAGACCGTCATTCTGACGCGTGCTGAAGGCCGTACACCTGTACCTGATCGGGAAAAGCTGCGTGATCTAGCTTCTCATCACTGTACAGTGGCTTTATTCCTCAGCGCGACACTGGCGAAGAAGGTAGTCGTTGAGTTTCTGGCGGCTGGCTGGAGCGAGGACACGCCTGTAGCAGTTGTACAGCGCGCAACCTGGCCGGACCAAAAGATCGTGCGTACGACGCTTGCTCAATTACCCGCCGATTTGCGTGCAGCAGGCATAACGATGCATGCCATGATTTTGGCGGGCTGGGCGCTCGACCCAGAGCTGGTGGACAAGGATGCGCATCGTTCCAAGCTGTATGATAAGTCGTTCACCCATGGCTACCGGAAGGGAGTGAAGCCTGGTGAGTAATCCATTTGCCGCTGTGGCGATCACGAAGCATGGAGTGGAAATGGTCCGCAATTTGGGAGCCAACTTTCCGGGCACGGATGTGTATTATATGTCCAAGTTTGAGCGTGGCGATGAGCAGGAGCGTGGCATTCAGTTGTTCGAAGGATCGGTCAAACTGATTTTGCCGGATTTATTTAAACAATATAACGGTATTATTTTATTTATTTCCCTCGGTGCAGTGGTTCGTATGATTGCACCGATTTTGGTGGATAAAAAGGTGGACCCCGCCGTGGTCGTCATTGATGATCGCGGAGAACATGTTATTAGCGTACTGTCTGGGCATTTGGGTGGCGCCAATGAATTGACCCGCCATGTAGCGGCTGTACTAGGCGCACGTGCGGTAATCACAACTGCATCGGACGTGCAGGGCACGATTCCGGTGGACATGTTTGGGCGTGAATTGGGTTGGGTGATCGATAGCTTCGACAAGGCCACTCCTGTGAGCGCCGCTGTTGTGAACGAGGAGCCTGTTGCGCTCATACAAGAGACAGGCGAACGGAACTGGTGGCGTTATGACAAACCTGTACCTGGGCATATCAAGGTATATGCTTCGACGGCAGAAGCATTACAAGAACCGTTTAACGCCGCGTTGGTCGTGAGTGACCGCTTATTGGAGCCGGAGGAAGAAGATCAGCTTCTTTCTAATGGCGTGCTGTACCGTCCGAAAAGCTTGGTGCTTGGCATCGGCTGTAACCGTGGGACTGCATTGGAGGAGCTGGAGGCGGGTGTGCTGAACACCTTGCAAGAGCTGCGTTTGTCTGTGAAAAGCGTACGGAATATTGCCACCATTGATCTGAAAAAGGACGAAGAGGGCTTACTTGATCTTTGCGCTAAATACGGCTGGGAGCTGGTGACGTACACCCCGTCAGAGCTGAATACGGTGCAGCTTCCCAATCCATCGGAAACCGTGTTCAAATACACTGGCGCATATGGGGTCAGTGAACCTTCAGCCTTGTTGTCTTCTGGTGCAGACCATTGGCTACTGGAGAAGAAAAAAAGCGGCAATATGACGCTGTCTGTAGCGCGGGTTTCCTATGACTGACATCATGAAGCAGGCTGTACAGTCTGATCCATCTGCTGCTACGCGCAGAAGCCGTATTGTTGTTGCCGGAACAGGCAGCGGCGCAGGCAAAACGACTGTTACCCTTGGGCTGATGAAGGCGTTCGCCGACAGCGGCCTGCGAGTGCAGGGGTTTAAATGCGGGCCGGATTATATCGATCCGACCTATCATACTGCCGCGACTGGGACTTCTTCCCGTAATCTGGATTCATGGATGACCTCACCAGATACGGTGCGTGAAACCTTTATCCGTGCTTCCGAAGGCGCGGATATTTCCGTGATTGAAGGCGTCATGGGGCTGTATGACGGCAAGGACCCGCTCAGCAATACCGGCTCGACCGCTGAAATCGCCATGCTGACGGACAGCCCTGTATTGCTGGTGGTCGACGTGCGCAGTATGGCACGAAGCGCCGCTGCTATTGTGCTTGGCTTTCAGCGCTTGGAGCCCAAGCTACGCATTGTGGGCGTAATTGTGAATCGCTGCGGCAGCCAAGGGCACTATGGCATCGTCAAAAAGGCGATCGAGCAGGAGTGCGGCATCCCTGTGCTCGGCTGGTTAAAGCGTGATGACGGGCTGGATATTCCTGAGCGTCATCTGGGTTTAGTACCCGCTGTGGAACGCGGCGAGCTGGAGCCGCTTTTCCAACGGGCGGCAGAGCTGATCCGTGCGGGTACGGATCTGGATGCACTGCGGGCATTGGCAGATTCGGCTCCGCCGCCCAGCCCGCCCGAGCACCCATTATTTTCCCTGGATCGGCTTCCATCAGCAGGGCATGAAGCTGATACCGGGGAACGTCCCGTCATCGCCGTCGCCAGAGATGCGGCGTTCAATTTTTACTACCCGGAAAATATGGATTTGCTGCGTCAGGCGGGAGCCGAAATTGCCTATTTCAGTCCGCTGGCGGGAGAACGCGTACCTGAGCAGGCAAGCGGCCTATACCTGGGCGGCGGTTTCCCTGAAGAGTTTGCCGCAGATATCGCTGCAAATACAGGTTTTTTGGAAGATATCCGCAACGCGGTGAGCTGGGATATGCCAGTATTCGCCGAATGCGGAGGTTATATGGTACTGGCACGGACTCTTACGGATCGTATGGGGAATGCCCATCACATGGCCGGAGTTATTCCGTCGGACGTCCGCATGCAGGAGAAACGGGCCGCACTGGGATACCGTGAAGCAACCGCTTTGCAGGATTGCTTACTGCTGGAGGCTGGACAGACCATTCGGGGACATGAATTTCATTATTCTGTCATGCACTATGACGAATCATCCGCCCCCTACTCCTACGCCTATCAAACCAAGGGGATGCGTGGTCTCCAGAGCGAAGGCTATGCGAAAGGGAATCTTTTGGCAGCCTACACGCATGTTCATCTCGCTTCTCTTCCCAAAGCGGCAGCACGTTGGGTGGAACAATGCCGGGCTTACAGTCCATAGTTTTGCAAACGAGTCCACCATTTCATATAAACGAAAAGAAGCCGATTCCCTGAAAGGGTCCGGCTTTTCTAAATTTCAATAGAGTTAAACCTTACATGGTATGGAAGCGTATACATTACTTTTTTGGTGGTTCACTTACATGAGCTTTTTCAGTTGGGAAATCCTTCCCTGACTCACGCCAAGCATGGAGGCGAGTTGTTTTTGTGAAGATGCTGGATGTTCTTCCATAAGCTCTCTCATTTTCTCCAAAATAACGTCTGTGCGCTGATAAATTTTTTTCATATGCATGTTTTGCTTAAGTGGGGGTGAATGGGTTTCAGTCGCTGTGACCGGAACTAAATCTTCCGTTTTCATCGAGGCCGCACATTCATCGCAGATAAACTGATCTTTAAAATAGGTGTTAGTATCAACCGCACCACAAAATATACAGTTGGTTGATTTGTACTTACGGAGCATGAGTGTCTGGTCTTCAATAAAAAACTCTAATGGATCGCCGATGTCAATCTCCATCGTCATGCGCAACTCTTTAGGAAGCACAATTCGCCCCAAGCTGTCCAAGGGCCGGGTCATTCCAGTCCTTTTCATTCATGCAACCTCCCCGGTTTTTTAAGATTTATAGAATGTATAAGGTTTGAGGCAATTCTTATCAATTCTATAACCGCAAGCATAAATTTCTTACAAAAAGCGGCCCTTTATTGTTAATCAAGCATGGACGCACTTTTTTTCTTACGAGTATACCATAAAGAGGCCGAATCGCCATCGTTCAGATTTATAAATTTTGAATAAGTTTTAATAAGTTTATTCCGAGCGAACATATATGCTATAATCTTCTGCTAAAGGATTTAATAGGTCGTCTGTAGAATTATTTATATATGCCGTAGCTCGGACAATGATGGCGGTGTTATGGGAAATGAATGAGGGCCAAACAGAATTTTCTGAGCGTTTTGACCCCACAAACAAGAATGAATGACACGGACCCCGCCTTTAAAGTCCTTATATACAAGTCAGGCAAGGAGGATTTATCATGGAAAAAAGAAAAGCATTGTTGTTAGGAGATTATTCGTATCCGGAGTTTCACCCGCTGCAAGGGGTGGACGAAGAGATTAGCCATATTTTACAAGATTGGATGACGGTACAATGCAGTGAAAATCGTAAAATGCTGCTCAAGGAAAATCTAGCCTCATTCGATCTATGCATCTCGTATTGCGATAGCCGTAAGGAGGTTCTGTCTCCTCAACAAACAGCAGGACTGCTGTCCTATGTTAGCGGCGGGGGTGGATTGCTTGTGCTGCATAACGGAATCACATTGCAAGGACGTTATGAAATAGCACAGCTCATAGGAGCACGCTTCCTGCGGCATCCGGCAGCGGAGCAGCTTTCCTTCAAGGTAACAGAGCCGGATCATCCGATTATGGAAGGAATCGAGCCGTTCGAGATGCAGGAGGAGCCGTATCGTTTTGATTTTGACCCATTCACTGAAAAAACACTACTGATGGAATACGAGTATGAAGGTCAGTGGTGGCCGGCTGCATGGTCATTGTCCTATGGCTTGGGCCGGGTCGTCTACCTGATGCCTGGACATAATCAGCCAAGTTTCCAGCATGAGGGATACCGTAAGCTGCTGCTTCAGGCTGCTAAGTGGGCTGGACGCTTTCCGGGTTAAACATAGATCATTCCATTCATTGAGGAAGGGGAGCTGCGAGCTTTATGCGGCTCCCCTTTTCAGGTTATACTAGTAGGTAATCACAGGTAGGGGAGGATATATTATGAGCGATTTGTTCAAAAAAGCCATCTCATTGGGGTGGGGCCTCACCGTTGTCAGCAAAGAAAAGGTGGAGAAAGCTGTCGAGGATCTTGTAAACCGCGGAGAACTTGCGCCTTCGGAATCCAAAGCACTGGTCGATCGTCTGATCGAACGAGGGGCAGAGGAACAGGGACAATTCAAAACAGTGATCCGCGAACAGGTTAGCCGCATTTTGCAGGAGCTGGAAGTACCTACCGAAAATGATGTCACAAGTTTGGAGCAGCGTGTGGCATTGTTGGAAAAACAGGTAGCGGAGCTGGAAAAAGAAAAGGCGGCGCTTACGGGTTCGAGCGACGCTGAAGAAGCGAACCGGCTGGATTAAAATGGCGGTTCGTATGAAGCACGCCGGTCGTTACCGGGAAATTGCCATGGCGCTGGCGCGTCATGGCTTTGGCTATATGGTGGAAGAAATGGGACTGTTCCAGCTACTGTCACTGCCTCGCAAGTGGCTGACGAGAGAAACTCCCGAGTCCAAAACGTTAGGTGAACGGATTCGACTTGTGCTGGAGGATCTGGGGCCTGCATTCATCAAGCTTGGACAGTTGGCAAGCACACGTGCTGACCTGCTGCCGGAGCCTATTATCCGTGAGCTGGTTAAGCTTCAGGATCAGGTACCGCCGTTTTCATCTGAAACGGCGCGTGGCATTCTGGAGCAGGAGCTGGACACGTCATTAGAGGACATACTGGTTCGTTTTGACGATGTTCCGCTGGCCGCTGCTTCGATCGGGCAAGTGCATTTGGGCAAGCTGCACAGCGGCGAAATGGTCGCCATTAAAATCCAGCGTCCTGGCGTTAATCGCATCATTCGGCGAGATTTGGACATTTTGCGGGAACTGACCGCAATGGCGGGCAAGCGCTGGGAATGGGTAGAGCGGTATCAGCTTCGCCAGATGGTAGAGGAGCTGGGGAGATCGCTCGTTCAGGAGCTGGATTACAACCACGAAGCCCGTAATACAGAGAAGATTGCGCTCCAATTTGAGCAGGACCCACATATCTATATTCCGAAAATATACTGGGATCATACCTCTTCCCGTATACTGACCATGGAGTTTCTAGACGGAACTCACTTGGGTAGTCGTGAAGAGCTATTACGCCGTGGATATAACTTGAAAGAACTGGCGCAGCGGCTGGTGAACAGCATGTTGCATCAAATTTTTATAGAGGGATTTTTTCATGCCGATCCCCATCCGGGGAATTTACTCGTTCTGAAAAATGGCAGTCTCGCTTATTTGGACTTTGGCATGACGGGAAGGCTGAGCGAAGAGATGAAGAATCATCTCGCTTCCCTCATTATTGCCCTGATGCGTAAAAATACCGATGCCATGGTTCGGTCTATCGAACGTTTGGGTCTGGTCGAACCGGATACCAACCTGAATGCGCTACGTGCCGATCTGGACAAGATACGCGAAGATTACTCAGACGTTCCTTTTTCACAGGTCAGTATTGGTGATGCTTTGAACGACCTGTTTGGCGCAGCGCAGCGCCATCGGATTGGTTTGCCTTCGGACGTCCTGTTGCTAGGCAAGGCGTTGCTGACACTGGAGGGGGTCGTGGAGCATCTGGACCCCGACCTCAGTATTATCGCTTTGGCTGAGCCCTTTGGTAACAAGCTGCTGAAGGAACGCTTCAGCGGTCGTCGTATCCGAGGCAAGTTGCTCGGCGGTGCGACTGAGCTGGTGGAAGCGCTGATGGAACTGCCAGGACAGGCGAGGCATTTAGCCTCGATTATCGGCAAGGGCAAGCTTAAGCTGGAGGTTACTGTGCCGGAGCTGGAAATGCTTCTGCGCAGGCTGGATCAGATCAGCAACCGCCTGTCATTCAGTATCGTGCTGTTAGCGTTCAGCATTATTATGGTCGGACTGATTATCGGTTCATCGCTGAATCATCAGGCGACCATGCTGTGGAATGTACCTGCTATTGAAATCGGCTTTGTTGTCGCTCTCTTAATGGTTGCCTTTTTACTGTATTCCATTTTTAAATCGGGAAGGTTTTAGATACCGACCAGAAAGGAGAGTTATGGATACTCATAAGATGAACACTGCCCTAATGGATGATCTCCAAATTGCAGATGTGCCTTGGCACCGCCTGACTACTCCTTATGGTAGAGGCACGGAGTTGCCACAATTGATATCCAATGGGGAGTACGCAGCTATTGCTGATCTGATAGAGCATCAAGGCACACTGTGGCAGGTTACGCCGTGGGTGTTACTTTTCTTATTGCGTAATTTGCATACGAGAAATTCGGATGCTATCACGCCGAGTGAGTTGGAACTGTACCATGCGGTTGTTGGAGCATTGGATATGGAAAATGCACAAGAGGATTCACAGAAGTCTGTTGACTCCCTAACCATGCTGCTGGACGAAAAATATCTATGGTCAGCAGACAGCGATCCAGAAGAAGATGAACTGGAATGGGAAGAGGAAGAAGCACGTGGTTATGATCCGGTAGCTTTTTGGAGTTATTATGACTATAGCTATCGATTATTGAAGCAAGCACTGCCTGACTTTGAGAGTTTACTCAAGCACCATGCAGGCTCGGAGATTGCTGAAGCTTTATCGGAGCTTGTACAGGAATTGCGAAAATTTTAAATATAAGAAAACGAATAAGATGAAGTAAATGAACGATATTTCAAGGAAATGGATGGTTTTTTTCTGTAAACAGCCTTTTAACTCATTCGTCTCTGCGAATTCCTTACGTTATAATGATGGACTGAATGTAACGGACCGGGTCGTTTGAGAGAGACGAACTGAATGATAGGAGAGCCTTGGCGATTGGCAGCTGGACGGATGCCCGAAACACACGGGTTGCGAGTCAACACGCTACTCTCTGTAAATATAGGAGGCTGGAACGAGACAGTATGAATCTTAGACAACAATGGTTCGGTAATATCCGGGCCGATATACTTGCGGGCATGACCGTGGCGCTAGCACTAATTCCCGAGGCGATTGCCTTCTCGATCATTGCGGGGGTCAATCCCATGGTCGGACTGTATGCCTCCATCTCGATGGCCATTGTCATCTCTTTTGCAGGTGGACGTCCGGCGATGATCTCGGCAGCGACGGGGGCCGTAGCTGTACTGGTCGTTGGTCTGGTGAAGGATCATGGCGTGGAATATCTGTTTGCAGCTACCATTTTGGCAGGAATCATTCAAGTGCTGCTGGGTGTTTTGAAAATAGGTCGCTTTATAAGCTTTATTTCACAGCCAGTCATGACCGGGTTTGTGAATGCGCTGGCGATCCTCGTCTTTATGGCGCAGCTCACCCACTTTCATGGAGCCAATTGGATCATGTACGCGATGGTAGCAGGAACATTGCTCATCGTATATATTTTACCGAGATTTGTGAAAAGCATTCCCGCTCCGTTGACAGCAATCATCATTATGACGATCATTACGTATGTATTTGGATTGAATGTCAAAACGGTAGGAGATATCGGTACGCTAACCAGCTCGCTGCCTTCCTTCCATTTGCCGCAAATTGAGTGGTCATGGCACACGTTGCTGATCTTGCTGCCGTATTCTTTTACGATGGCGCTGGTTGGACTGCTGGAATCGCTGCTGACAGCCAGTATCCTGGATGAAATGACCGAAACGAAAAGCAATAAAAACCGGGAAGCCCGCGGGCAAGGGATTGCCAACTTTGTAAATGGCTTTTTTGGTGGTATGGGTGGTTGTGCCATGATCGGACAATCCGTCATTAATGTCAGCTCAGGCGGAAGAGGGCGCTTGTCCACTTTTACGGCTGGGGTATTCTTGGCCTTTCTGCTGCTCGTACTTGGTGGAGTTGTGAAGGAAGTACCCATGGGCGCATTGGTGGGAGTTATGTTCATGGTGTGTATTGGAACTGTGGATTGGAAATCGCTGCGAAACATTGCCAAGGTTCCCAAAGCAGATACGTTGATTATGGTGGTCACGGTGATCATCGTGGTGGCTACGCATGATTTGTCCAAGGGCGTAATCGTGGGCGTACTGCTAAGTGCTCTGCATTTTGGCTGGAAAATGGCTAAAATCCGTATCAGTACGACTGAGGATCATGAAGAAAAGGTGTACCATGTCAGGGGGCCGATGTTTTTCGCCTCAACGTCTCATTTTGTTGATCATTTTGAACCTTCGGATGACCCGGACCGCGTTGTAGTCGACTTTAGCCATTCACATGTGTGGGATCACTCGGCGGTTACTGCCATTGGCAAGGTGCTGCAAAAATACAGAAACTCAGGTAAAACTATTACCCTGCAAGGGTTAAATGAGGAAAGCCGTTTAATTGTGGAGAAGCTCGGTGGTCCTGTAGTTACAGAGCCGATCATGTGATGAATCATATAGCATAAAGCAAAGCCTAAAATGGAACTTATCCATTTTGGGCTTTTTTTTATTTATTTCTGAAAAAAAATAACGGTTTTCTTTCTTAATCATAGATAAATATGACAAATTTTCATCAAAGTATTGACGTAATAAATGGGCAGGAATACAATCATTGTTATTAAGCAAAGCAAATACATAGGAATAATTGAAAATTGAAAGGTATACGCATATGAACTTAGACTGGGAGTTTATTGTAGAAAGCTTGCCGCTATATGGAGAAGCCATGTGGCTGACGTTAAAGATTGCCTTTTTTGCTATTCTGTTTTCACTAGTCGTCGGTTTGCTGTGCAGCATCGTGCTGTATTACAGGGTGAGAGGAATTAGCGGAATTATTGTAGCCTATATCGAGCTTTCCCGTAATACGCCGCTGCTTGTACAGTTATATTTTTTGTACTACGGGTTTACCAAAATAGGTCTGCATATGAGCGAAATGACATGTGCGGTTGTGGGTATGACCTTTTTGGGTGGTGGCTATATGGCTGAGGCGTTCCGTAGTGGAATCGAAGCCGTGAGTAAGACGCAAACGGAATCCGGGCTGAGCCTCGGACTGTCCAAGATACAATTGGCGAGATATGTTATTTTGCCACAGGCATTTGCCATCAGTATTCCGTCCTTGGGAGCCAATGCAATCTTTCTGCTCAAGGAGACTTCCATTGTGGGTGCCATTGCTTTACTAGATCTGATGAATGTGGCAAAGGACCTGATCGGTATGTACTACAAAACGACAGAATCGTTGATTCTGCTGGTATTGGCATATCTCGTTCTGCTTTTACCTTTGTCGATGCTGCTGACGTGGGTGGAAAGGAAGGTGCGATATGCTGAGTTCGGGGATTAATGTGCTTTTTGAGGGTTCGAATTTTGAGCGTCTATTAGGAGGATTGCTCGTTACGCTGGAGATTGCATTACTTTCCATTATTATCGGTACCCTGCTAGGCATTTTGATGGGTTTGCTGCGCACCTTACAATCAAAACCGATTCGATTTGTGCTGAGATTCTATTTGGAGACATTCCGCATTATACCGATTTTGGTGTGGTTGTATGTCGTGTATTTTGGATTTACGCCTTTGCTGAATGTGAATATCAGCGGGGAATTGACGGCAGTTATCGTATTCAGCCTGTGGGGAGCAGCCGAGATTGGTGATATTGTTCGTGGTGCGCTGGAATCACTGCCTAAGCATCAGGTGGAGTCCGGGCAGGCACTGGGGCTGACCTATTGGCAATTATACCGTCATGTGCTCATTCCCCAAGCGGTGCGCCGAATGCTTCCGGGTTCTATTAATCTGGCGACACGGATGATCAAAACCACATCATTAGTGGTGCTGATCGGTGTAGTGGAAGTGGTGAAGGTTGGACAGCAGATTATTGAGCTAGGTGTAATCAAAGCGCCTTCGGCATCCTTTTGGGTGTATGGCTTTATTTTTATATTGTATTTTCTTGTATGCTATCCGTTATCCAGACTTTCCAAAAGATTTGAACGCAGATGGCAAAATTAGCAGGATGGGGTGGTGTCATGGGAGAGGCTGAGGAGGTTTTATTGGAAATTCGAGGACTGGACAAAAGCTTCGGCGATCGAAAAGTGCTGCAGCAGATTAGTCTGGACGTAAGGAAAGGGGAAGTCGTGGTCATTCTTGGTCCTTCGGGATGTGGAAAAAGTACGCTTCTTCGATGTCTCAATGGTCTGGAGCCGGTCCAGGGCGGAGATATCCGTTACAGAGGACAGGATCTGACGGATATAAAAGTGAATTGGCGTGAGGTGCGACAGCATATCGGAATGGTGTTCCAAAACTATGAGCTGTTTCCGCATATGACGGTCTTGGAAAATATATTGCTCGGCCCGCTTAAAGTTCAGCGGAGAAATAAGCAGGAGGCACTTGAGCAAGCGGAGCAGCTATTGGAGCGAGTGGGTCTGCTGGATCGCAAAGATGCGTATCCGAGACAGTTATCAGGCGGGCAAAAGCAACGAATTGCAATTGTGCGCGCCCTGTGTATGAACCCGGAAATTATGCTTTTTGATGAAGTCACCGCATCCTTGGACCCGGAAATGGTCAGAGAGGTGCTGGATGTCATGCGAGAGCTGGCCCAACAGGGCATGACCATGATTATCGTGACGCATGAAATGGGATTTGCCAAGTCGGTAGGAGATCGTATCGTTTTTATGGATCAAGGACAGATATGCGAAATGACTACGCCGCAGCAATTTTTTACCCAACCGGAAACAGAGCGTGCCCAGCACTTTCTGGATATATTTCAGTACGAAACGATATGAGCATTTTGCATCAATCCCATGAGCGACTTCCAATCACAATATAGAGATCGAAATGTTTCTATTGGTCTCTATATTGCACCCAGAAGCGAAAGAAACCGAATGATGCAAAATGCTGACAAACAGGGGGAGGAATACAGATGAGAAAAGGAATGAAGTTCACGACGTTATTACTGGCTTTGAGCTTGCTGCTTGTGGGTTTGGCAGGATGTGCAGGAGGCGGAAATACCAACGGTAGTTCAGGCTCGGCTAAATTTGCTTCGATTGAGGATATTAAAAAGAATGGCAAGATTCGAATAGGTGTATTTGCAGATAAGCCGCCTTTTGGCTACGTGGATTCGGAAGGGAAAAATCAAGGCTTTGACGTCTATATTGCGAAGCGGTTTGCCAAAGATCTCTTGGGTGACGAGTCCAAGGTGGAATTTGTTCTGGTGGATGCTGCCAGCCGGGTCGCCTATTTGGAATCCAACAAGGTAGATATCATCATGGCTAACTTTACGGTGACCGATGAGCGTAAAGAAAAAGTCGATTTTGCCAACCCGTATATGAAATTATCCTTTGGCATTGTGTCGCCTGATAGCGCTCCAATCACCACGATTGACCAATTGAAGGGTTCGGATCAAAAGCTGATTGTCGCAAAAGGAACGACGGCTGAAACCTATTTTACGAAAAATTATCCTGACATCAAGCTGCTCAAATTCGATCAATACACAGAGATTTTCTCAGCCCTCAAAGACAAACGCGGCGTTGCCATTGCCAACGATAATACAGAGCTGATCGCCTGGGCAAAGGCCAACCCCGGCTTTACCGTAACCATCCCGGCCTTTGGTGGTCAAGATACGATTGCACCCGCAGTAGCAAAGGGAAATAAGGAGTTGTTAGACTGGATCAACAATGAGTTGGCAACGTTGGGTAAGGAAAACTTTGTCCATCAAGCCTACAAGGACACACTGACCTCCGTTTATGGAGAAGGCTTTACAGATCAACTGGTCGTAGAAGGCGGAAAGGTGGATTAATCATCATATAAGTTACTTATTAAGCATAAAGAAGCGTTGGGCTTGCTGTCCCAACGCTTCTTTAATATGGGGAAAAGAGGGCTTTAGCAACCTTTTATTTCGTCATGGAAATGCCCTCTTGGAGGCTAATAGTAATCCTCATTCTCATATTATAGTCTCACTGTCTCTCCATTTCATCTTCGGGGATGTATTCTATAATATCAGCAAGAGTAATAGTCCTTGAAAATCTTCGTTGATGGGCAATTCTGTTCAAAGCATCAAGTATATGGACAAGTGTTTCTAATTCAAGTCTTTTGGTTTTGCCATTTACCATATCTATTACAGTAGCCGGACGTATTTTTGCTTCTACGGCTAGTTTATTTCGGGAAATATCAAGTTCTTCTAAAATATCGCCAAGTTTAAAATGATATCTCTCATGAACATTCATGATGGAAAATACTCCTTTATCAGTATAGATTCTAGTCACACGTACTCTGAAATAATGATAACAATTATGCTAAATAACAAGGAAAAAAATATCCCTGCCAGGGGCAGAGATATAAGATGCAGCGGACTATTCTGTGAATGTATCAGTGTTTCTCTGATTCATTCTCAGGTATATATTCGAGAACATCATGTAGGGTTAATGGACGACCAGAGAGCCGAATCAGTGTTTCCATCACGGTATTAAATGTTTTAAATTCGATTCGCTTGGATGTATTGTTACACATCTCATAGATGGTATTAGGTCTGATTTTTGCCTCACGAGCGAGAGCGTTTTTAGTAATCCCGATTTCTCGAAGTAATTCTTCAAGTTTAAAAACAATTCCCATACATACACCTCATTATAGAAATTTAAATAGAAGTAGCATTAACTATTGAAGTTTATCTTTAAAGGATATAAAATAACTACAAAGGTTAATCTTGAAAAGTTATAAAATTTACAAATCTAATCTTTAGTAAAGACCGATTTAATAGATGTGAAGGGAGCTAATCTAAATGAACAAAGATAATTTTGAAAAAGTAAGTGTCATTCTTGGTCCCTGTGATCTTCCGCATATGTATGAGCTTTTTGAGGGCTATCTAATCAAGGACCGTTACGTCATGATGATCGACAATAGCGTGCTTACTCTTCGACATGTAAAAAAGGAAAGACATCATTCGCATCTATATGTTGATGGCGATACAGGCGGCATCACTCTTGCCAGATATGTACAACGTGAGGACATAGATGTGATTACCGAGTTAGTCGAACGGTTGCGCAACATGGATGCATTAAGTTTTCTTACAGACGAGTTGTTATGGAACACATGTCGAGAAGATATAGACTTTGATTTAGTTCGGAATAAAGGGTATGAAAAATAGCGAACATAAATTCTGTTTCGAATTTTTGTTCTCGTCTTATTTATATAATGTAACACAGAAGAGTAAAAGGGTGAAATGAACACCGTTGTAAAAGAGATACATAATGCCCCAAAAGCTCTTGCATGCTCGTAGATTTCATTATATAATTTTAAATGATTATGATTCTCATTATCATTTAAGTCTTTAGGCGCAGACTCCCAATATGAGCCTAAGTGAATAGGATAGTGCTTTACACATGGCTAAAACGGATGTGGCTACTGCCAGAAGACAGCTCAGCAGTCCGAATAAGATCACGCGCAGACGGGCTTTGAGAACGATCAAAGCTGCGAAGCGCGCGAAGTAACAAGCTTCAAGTTAACTGCAAATGCAATGCCAGTGTCAAAATTTTTAGTCTCCTCGTTTTAATATTGCACTTGCCTTCCTGATGGTGGTACACAGGAAAGCAGGTGCCTTTTTTTTATTTCTTTTGTGCAAACAGCCATTCAATCATATCCTGATTTTGCAGAGCCGGTACCCAGGAGAAGTGTCCTGTAGGTTTGATAATCCCTGCTTCGTATTCAGTAAAATGAATGAGGTTTCCGTTTTGTGCTTTAATGGCAGCTACCATTTCTTGCGAGTTTTTAGGACTAACTGTGGTGTCGTCTGCAGCATGGAAGGCCCAAATCGGAACGTTTTTCAGTACTTCAACGTGTTTAGGATCGACAGGTGCATACATGTTAACGGCTTTTTCATAGTTGGTCAAACCGGCAATGGGTACACCTGCGGCGAACAAGTCAAGATTCTTTTCCAGCAGTCTCCACGTACCCATAGCTCCTTGAGAAATACCAACGATATAGATTCGGTCGGTGTCGATTGGGTATTTTAACGCTGTTTCACGTACCAAATCGGCTACAGCGCTGTTGCGTGGTTCATCCGCCCAAATGAATTTATGTTCCAAGTCAATCGGGCTTTGTGGTGCGATTACGAAGGATGGGTGTTTGGCTTGCTGCTCAGGAGAAGCCCAAGTAACAGCTCCGGCGTTTGCCAGCAAATTTACTCCGTTTCCGTCACCACGTTCGCCGTTTCCGTGCAGGAATACAACCAGAGGGTAGGTTTTGCCGGGCTCAACTTTAGGCTCAAACGTAAAGTAGTTCAGCTTGAAGCCTTCTTTATTTTCAAAGGTGTTTTTTTGGAAATCGTCTACGATCGGTGTAATTTTATCTGTTGCCTTTACAGTCTGTGCAGAGGCTGGGATGACTGTTTTCTTTGAAGTTGCGATATTTTCCTTTTGACTAATAATATAATTCAACGTGTTGATGCGGTTAACTGCGCTTGTTGCATCGTAAGTAAGGGTACTTGCATTTTTATCTTGCGTATCCAGCTCAATCACAACATATTTACCATGAGTGCTGCGGTTGGTGATGGCTCCAGTATCATTGGTATATACACCGGTCACGGTTCTATCTGTATATACATCATTGAGTACAGATTGAACCTGAAAGCTAGACGTGGATAAGGATGCCCCGTCAATATTGGTGCTGTATTTCAGTACAACAGCAGAAACGACTTCACCCAAAGGCTGTACCTGTGTAAACAGGGTAGCCTGTGGCGCTGGGACATCTGTCGCTGCTGCGGCAGAGCTGGAGGATGGGAAAAAGATCGTTAGCAGGAACACGAAAGATAATAAAACAAGGGCAAAACGTCTTCTTTGCATGAGATTAATCTCCTTTGGTGTCATTTTTTAAAGCGCTTACTACATGTTCGGGATGGTTAACTGTATGCTGTGGAATTCATACAAATTAAAAAAAAGGCAAACTCCGGGTACACAAGTGTACTCGGGTTTTGCCTTTTCAGTAACAATCCCACTTGAAGGATAGCACCTTCATTGGAATCTGACAAGTGAAAGCGCTACATTTTTTGATGTTTTATTAAAAAAGTTTTACTTTCGCAACGGTAATATTATGGTATATAATCTCCTTAACTTAGCACTGTTAACTTATATAACGATGTTAAAAAAAGGGGATGAAATCATGAACCAATATGATGTTATTGTCATCGGTGCAGGATTGGGTGGCTTATCCTGTGCAGCAAGACTCTCTGCGCTCGGTTACCGAACAGCTGTTTTTGAGAGCCATACTCTGCCTGGCGGTTTCGCAACTGAATTTACAAGAAAGGGATATACCTTTGATGTCTCCTTGCATGGTGTTGGCGGACTCGAGGAAGGAAGCTTTGGTCAGATGCTGAAGGCCTGTAATGCGGACCAGCGAATTGTTCCTCTCCGCAAAAAGCACCCTTACTCCATTCGTTGGGAAGGCCAGAACATTGATATTCCGTCCGATGTTCAGGAGTATGTGCAGCTCCTCAAGAACATGTTTCCTACTGAGGTGAAAGCCATTGACAGTCTATTCGCGGGCATTCGCCGTTTTGAAACAGGCTTTTCTGCTTTTTCTACTCTCACTTCCTGGCGCAAGGCGGTTGGCCTGCTCAAAGCTGGGACCTTTTTCCGCTGGACGCAAATGACCACCTGGGAAGCTGTAAGCCAGTTCGGGTTATCTGACCGCTTCACGGAATTTTTCACCGCGCTGTGGGCCTATTACGGATTGCCTCCAAAGCGACTTGCGGCCTTGTATTTTTTTATTCCCTGGATCGGCTACCACATGGAGGGGACGTATTACATTGAGGGAGGCGCACAGGCTTTATCCAATGCACTGGTTGACGCTATTAAGTCAGCGGGAGGAGAAGTTCACCTGCGCAGTCAGGTATCTGAGATTATACTCGAACGTGGTAAAGCTGCTGGTGTCCGTCTGAAAAAAGGGGATGTATATAAAGCCAACTGGATTGTGTCTGGTATCAGTCCCCATCATACCTATGGCCGTCTACTGGAAAACCATGATGCTGCCCGTCGTGAGCTGGAAGCTGTCAGCAGTTTGGAGACTGGCACGTCTCTCACCCAGCTATATCTGGGATTATCATGTGAACCTCATGAGCTTGGCATCATCGAAGAAGACTTAATCCTGCGTAATGAGCCGGATTCGGAGACAGATTATGAAGTAATGATGAGCGGCCAGTATACGAAAGGCAACTGGATGCTCACGAATTATAACGCCATGGACCCTAAGCTCAATGAACCGGGAAAGGGTGTCATCGCAATTACATTTTTGGACAGATTGGAGAACTGGCCTGCCGCACGTCCCGAATACAAAGCCAAAAAAGAAGCCGTGACACAGCAGATATTGGGATGCCTTGAACAGCTGTATCCGGGTTTTAGCAGCAAAGTGATGGTAGCCGAATTGGGCACACCACGCACGATGCAGCGTTATACCGCTAATCCCGACGGGGCTGTTTATGGCTACGCACAAACGGTTCGGCAGTCCGGTATAAAAAGGCTCAAGCACAAATCAGCAGTAAAGCGTCTATCATTGGTAGGGGCCTGGACACAGCCTGGGGGCGGGTTTCAAGGGGTTATGGAATCGGGTATAATGGAAGCTGATCGTATCGCCGCCAAATTGGGGTAGGCAGAAAGGGCAAGTACATCTACTCATGAAACATATCAAACGCCGAGAACGTGAAAGCAATGAGATCCGCCGGAAAATCATTGAGGCCGCCCGATCGCTTTTTCTGAATCAAGGGTATGCTGAAGTCTCCATGCGCAAAATTGCGGATCAGATCGAATATTCACCAACAACTATTTATCATTATTTTGAAAATAAGGAAGCCATTGTAATTGAACTCCTGCTAGAAGGAAATGCCCTGTTTCTGCAGGCTCTTCAGCAACGTGCGGATGAAGCACAGGCAGCGGGATTGAACGCTCTGGACACACTGAAGGCGGTGTCTGATGCGTATGTTCGTTTTGGAACGGCTAACCCGGAATATTACAACATTCTGTTTATCAGCAACCTGGAATCTGTAAGCTTGGTTAGTCTTATAGACAGTGGGAGCCTTAAAGGCTTTGAGCTTCTTGAAGCTGGGCTCAAAGCCGTTATGGAGGAGGGTTCCATCATTCAAGGAGATGAGCGCTTGTTCGCCAGCTCTGTATGGAGTATGCTGCACGGCTTGACTTCTTTGCTCCTGAATTTTGATTTTCCTATGGCACAATCAAATGATGAATTGATTTCATTTACTATAGATACTTTCCTCAAGGGGTTAAGCCGCTGATGCAGCGGCTAACTTTCTTTACCTCACATCACTGTACATGTGAATCCGCATACGACCCTTCCGAAAGATTAACGAAGTTCCAAATCTGAAAGCTGCTTAAGCACGGCTTCAATACGACGTTTATCTTTTTTGAGCATCACGAGCTGCAAAGAAGCAAGAAGCAGATCTGAGATATTGGCCCAAGCGTCTGCTTCCAGAGTGGGCAGAAGATCCCGATGAATCATAATATCTAGCGCCTCCGTTGCAATCTTCTGATGAAGCTCACTACTGGATAGCCATTCAATCACCTGCTCAGCTGTAGGACAAGAGTAGGCGAAAAGTACTGCCCAGCCATCGACCGGATGATTGACCTTATCCCGTATCCAGTTAATAACCTGCGGTGAATGAAAATGCTGTAGCTGCCCATTAGCGGTGTATCCTTCTAATTTGCCATCTGCAACCGAATACTGTAGCAGGTGATTGCAAACACATACCAAGCCTTCCTGCTCGGGTAGGCAGCGGGCGCTCAGATAGGCGCGTGTGGACGCAAATGCACCCTTAGCATGTAGGGGATTGTTTTGAGCTAAAGATGTCCATACTTGCGCGGTTTCCGGTTCCCACAAGGAGCGAACCCAATCAGCAGCCCCACCCCCTGCGGTCTCCCCTACCCAAACGGCCCATGTAGAGAATGGAACCTGGCTATGTTGAATGTTCTGCCAGTGCTGCTCCCAGGCAAGAAAAATATCCTTTGGATCATAGGCTTGAAAAGCCTGCAACACAGCAGGATGATCTACGCCATGCATGGTGGTGTAATGGATCAGCGTCTCCAACGACTGCGCATCCTCCAGCTTCATCGTACAAAACATGTCCAACCAGCGTTGCCACAGTTGTAGTGGTGGACTGTTTAGCTGAATGCCATGCTCGTCTGACACATTAGACCAATCCCATAGCCATAGTCCGTGCAAGGTGAGCATGGTTTCTATATAGGCGGGTAGATTTTCCGCGAGCAGCGTAAACTGATCCAACTCATGATCATAACAGAACACCGCTGGCTCTGTTGCGGATGTCGCCATATCAAGCAGTATCGGATCACCCGCACCATTATAATTAAGGATCAGATATCGTTGTTCGTCCGCTGCTGAGTCGGTATCTTCCCCATAAGATGTAAAATAGCCAATATACTCATGATTCCAGCCAAATTCTCCTGTGATATCGTCGAGGATATTCGGTTCTTGTTCAAGGCCATTACTGCTTTCATATGAACAAGCCGGTTCATCGGCTACAATACAGAGTTGAGGGAGGCGCCATAGCAAATGTAAGCTGCCACACCGCTTTATCAACTCAGACAGGGAGGCAGGCAAAGGCATCTGCAGCCGTTCCTCCAACTCAGTTAGTTCACTTGTAGAAATCCCCTTCGACCATTGGTATACCACGTCAGACATCCCACCTTGTCTCAGACGATCGGCGATCTGTCCCAGCTTTTCTAAGGTTCGTTCAAAATGTACTGTCATTCGTATTTGTCCTCCTCTTACTCTACAACCCGGCAATGCTCTTTTTGCAAGAATGCTAGAATTTCATCACGAAGTGCTATCGCTGTGGGTTCATAAATGATCGCCACTTCGCGTCCATATGCATAGTTAAAACGCACATATCCGCCTAGAGTCTGAAGAAAAGCCATGCAGATATGCTCGTTTTCAATCCATAGATTTGAGTCAAAATGCTGTTTAAAACGCTGAGCCAATACCTGTATAGATGCTGGAGTTATTTGCAAGGCTTGATCGTTCGGATGGGCTGAACCGCAAGCTTCCGCCGTCTCGGGTGGATTAAATAGTAGAAATGTTGCTGCTCTATCCAGACTGACAGGTTCGAAATAACGGGGGAATGGCTCTATTCTTCCGAATTCATCCTGTAGTATATGCTCCAGTGTATCTGTAAATGGAACCTGAACATCTAATGGCTTCTTAGTAATGACCTCCGAATGTCGCGGTAGCCAAAGCAAACCTTCGACCTGAGGGTGCACCGCTAGGAAATCCCCATCTATGGAGCTACCGATGACCACGCACTCGCCTAGCTGTTGCACGGTGATCGGACAGTTATCATCATGCGTCCACAGTTCGTAATCCGCATAGGATTGTAATAGTTGAGCATCAGGCGGTTCAATCACCAGCAGTCCGCAAAAGGTACCAGGCCCATAGCGGGTGAGGAATGCTACATAGGGAGGTGGTAAAGTTAATCCATAGGTATGTTCGAAAGTTGTCAGTTCTTCGGCAGCCACCGTCGTATGTTGTGTGGAAACCCAATACATATGAATACACCTGCTTTCCGGCACTCTATCTATAGGGATAGAGTCCAAAAGTAAATGAGAGATATGCTATAATCAGGAAATAAAATAGTTATAGATTAGTCTATCTTAATTCCGTAGGAACTACAATTTGTGAGGGGACGAAGGAGGAACACATCTTATGACATCAGGGGTACAAGCCTACATCGATCCAATTTTTGAGGAGATTGACCAGACATACGCTTCTGAGCAAAAGCGCATCGCCGAATTCCAAATCAAAAGCGTCCTTCACGAAGGGATTCATAAATACTTAAAAGTTACTTGTAAGAAGGATGGGCTGTGGGTGGATACCCACGAACCGTTTGATTGGGATCGTCGTAGACCGGATACGGAAATTTCTGGGTTTACAGATGGGGTAACATTGCAGCAGGTGCAGGACGAATGGATGCCTATGTTCAAGGAAAAGATAGAGGCGCTATTTAATTCGGAAGAATTCAGCTCCATGTTCTTTCGTTATCGGCTGGATTTTCATCTGGAAGTGGTCTTGGAGAATAAGGCCAATCATTTTACATTCTCACTCCTAAATGAAGATAAACGGCAGCAACTGTTAGCCACTATCCAACAGTTTGTAGAGCAGAAGCTCAACCCCTCCAGTAAAGCTATCCCGAAGGAAGAGGACGATTTTTTCTTAGTGAGACACTTGCTTGATCCTCATTTGTACCCTGTAAACGCCCAGCGGATGAATGAGTTGCTGAATCGAATGGATGCCAAAGTGAAGGTCAGCCGCAAGCGTGAGGAAGCATGGAGGTATCAGCTCAGCAGTGGCTTAAAGCATTGGGCTGAGGATGAATTTCTGCTGAAGTATGCGGATCGGGAAAAAAGCTATGGACTGGATTATAAAGTGAAGCCCGATATTCTCCCTTCGGAAATTCCCGCGCCAGCCATGGAGATGTTCCTGCTTACCGCCATGCGGGTGGGCTCGACCGATGCCGATGCACGGCAGAAGTATTTGGAGATTGCTGCACAGTTGGGTTCGGATCAGGCAGCCCAGTGGCTTAAGAACGGATCAGGAAGCATCCCAGCGTTATATACAAGTGAGCGAGTCATCTGCCAAGCCAATGATATTTTGCAAACGCTGGAGGTTCAGGTTCGTTCAGAGGAAGAAGAGAGCTATAGAGAAGCACTCGTATATTTATGCGATATTTTAAGAAAGGGCTTTACCAAGGAATATCGGATGAAGTTCAAAAGCAAGGTGAAAAACTACCTGCCTGTACCCAAGTTGGCTAAATCTACGTTGCATCGTTTCTTCGCCAATGCACTTGAATACCCTGCGCTGCATCCGTTGCTGGCTGAATATGCTGAGGTTGTGATGGAAGAGTTCAAGTGGTATAACGATGTAGAGCCCGGTGAAAAGTCGGCAATGCCGGGAACCTATGCGGTGATGGGACTGGGCCTAAAAGGAAATAACTATTTCCCATTAGTGAATCGTTATATGAAGCTGGTGGACAGTGAACATCAGTCCGTACAGGACGGTTACGCCGCTGTATTTGCTGACGCACACGGACTGACACCGGACACGATACCCGTTTGGACGAGGGTTCTACTGGCAGGCAACGAGTCTGCCAAACCACTGAAGTCATCCGGAATTGAAACCGTAGAGCAGGCACAGGTACTGGTGGAGGAGCTTGAGAAGCTGGAGAACTACGAACAAGAGGTGCTTGTTTATCGTATATGGGGTGGCGCGAAGAAACTAAAAAACAGCCTGAAGCAGGCTGTCCCTGAGGTAAAAGAGCTGCTGGAAACGCTTATTCCATAAAAGCATCATATTCATGATAATATCGCAGTCCTTGCGCAATGCGTTCAATATCCGGCTCGCTTCCGCTGTGGCGTAACACTTCAATGACATCCTGTACAGTCGCCACCTCCAGCCAAGATTGCACCTGATGGTCTGGCAGAGATGCAGGTATACTTTCATCACGATGATTGGTGACGGTGAGACCGGCATCCTCCAGTTCCCACAATTCTTCCTCGGGAATGATGTAATAGGTAGAATTGAGCGGATTACTTTGAACATGTTTCAGATTGGCAAATACCCATTCATTGATTTCTGTTTGGTCAACGGCATGGACCAGTGCTTCAAGGCTGTCAAAAGTTTGTATGCTCATGTATGGAGGCTCCTCTCTTAGCCGCTGGCTTATGCTGTAGCTTTTGTAATATCTTTAAGATGGACTGGCGATTCTTCGCATCCTTAATGTACTTGGGAATGGAATGGGAAGCCGTACGCATCATACCGGATGTAGGCTTTTCTCGCAACTCGGCAGAGATATAGGAGAGCAGGTAATTCAGGTGTATCCGGTTAAGAGCCCAGACAGGTTTACCCCGATAGTAATCAAGGAAGTACAACTGGAGCTGGAAAATAGGGTCTTTTCCGTTTTGGATCACGTTCGTATGCCATTCGCGTGATTGCACACGATGCACCGGAACCTGATTGCGTGTTTCACAGTGCGGACAGTTTATATTCGTATTTTTATGGAGTTTCGTTCGGTCATCATGGATTTCGATATTAAAATACCGTTCGCAATGGTTACATACGCCGCGTGCATAGAATGTATAAGATTCGGGCTGCTGATATGTGTAGTAACAATGAGAACATCGAACGACGTAATGACAGTCTTTTTTGGATATGGAAATAAAAGCTTGGCCCTGACAACGGGGGCAGTGAACAGTTACCTGTTCTCCTCTTCTAATCACGGCGCTAAAGTCATATTTGTATCCATATTCATCTTTGAAGCGTTTTTGCTCCATGTTCGTTCCTCCTTTTCGGAAAGATCGTAAAAACGTACTCTTTATATTTCATATGTTATAATATTCCTTAACAACATTAACACTTGAAAATGGCCTTATCAATGCGCCGAAGGGTAAAAGGTGAATGGGACGTGCAAAAGGAGAGGGTGAACATGAGCATTTTTACAGGGCTGCAACGTCCGCAGTTTCAGGCTTATTATGATGAGGCTTTTCTAATAGATCATCGTTTTGAAAATGGTATGGGCTTTCCGCCTTCTTATATAGATTATGTCAAAACTCTTGGTTACGGGCTACTATGCGGCTTATGGAACATTCATATTCCTCTTGGCGATCACCCGGATTCATGGCTTCATCGTTATCATGATTGGCGGGCTTGGTTTGATGATTTGCTGGAATCAGAAGAGGTTTTGCAAGAAGCGGCGCTGGAGCCAGATGGTTTTCCGGAGCTTTTGGAGCATGCGGTCCCTTTCGCTTCCAGTGAAGAGGATGACTTGCTGATCTGGGATATTCAATCGCCTGATGAACGGGGGGAATTCCCAATCTATGCTTTGAATCTGCGCACATGGGGCAATTTTCGGTATGCAGCCTCGGATTTGTATAGCCTCGTCGAAGCGTTGGTGGATGAAGAGCGCGTGAAGTCGGTATTGGGGACAGAGCGTACATCATTCCCATATACGTTTGAACCCTTTTAACAGGTCAAATAACCACCTTGGCATTCAAACTTCAAGGTGGTTATTTGTGCTGCTATTCTTCCTAGCGGTCATCATGTTGGGCTAAATATTGCTGTACCAACTCATATCCAGCCACGCCCATTACCGTATATTGATTATATTCTTCCAGTTCCAGATTGCGTATATATTCATCCCCACAGTATAGATGGCCCGCGCAATTAAAATATTTTAGCTGCTGTTGTTCCTCGGAAAGAGGGCGATGATCGATAATGGGCCATACTCCTTTCGTCAGATTTTGGGTGGCGGTGAATATAACTTCAAATCGGCTGCGATAACTAGTGAACGGAAGATATGTCGTTTCTCCCTCGTACGCTTGATTCTGGCCTATGGATAGAACCCCGAAGGAGAACGCTTTTTTGAATCTACCATACAGTGCGCAGATCACCTGACATACCGCAAATCGGCCGTCATGCAGGGGGATAACAAAAATATCGCCTTCCCGATGCTTGATTCTTTTGAACACCATCGTCAGGCCAGCTCTTCCTGAATGATTTCTGTTTTTAGACCTTTAGCGCTGGTAATCGTAATGCTGATCGCATCATAGCCGTTTCGCTTCGCATCTTCAAAATCGCATCGTTCGCCGTTGATCAGCTCTAACTGCCCATTCTCATCTACATCGTCTGCAAACTCGTTATCCCAATCAACATTATAAAAGGCAGTTACGCTTATCTCGAAAGTATCTTCACCATCTTCGTCCAGATAGGGCAGCAGGGGAGTGCGATTGTTCTGCTGCTCCTTGGTATAAACTTCGCATAGCAGAGCATCGTAACCATGGCGGGTTCCGTCAAAAATCACGATCTGTTCACCTGTGACTGCATCTTCTGCAATAATGAGCTGGGGGGCAAATTCAGTTCCAGTGATCAGCTCGTCCATAAGTTCTCCATAATAAAAAATGTGGAATTTCGTATGTCCTGCCTGTGAACGAAGCGTACCTGTCCACTCCTGCTCGACCCATGTCTCCAGGTTTTCGGGTACCACCCAACCCTCCAAGTAAGCCGGTCCCCATTTAGCATTATGTATTTCTGTCATCAGTAGGTCTCCCTTTCTGCTCGTTGAGTTGTTCAATTACCTGATTAAAAAACGTTGTAAAGTCTGTTGCCACCAGATACAAATGTCCACATTCGTCCTGCTCTGCAATATCATAGTTCAGTTTGTCATCATAGGCATGAAGATGTGTGCGGTCCCAGTAGTACACATACGGGGTGTATTCCTTACATGTCAGAACGTAAAAATTGTCGCCCGCATCTGCACCAATCAACAAAGCGCTCTCGACATGATTGATTTCATCCAGAAATTCATCATTAATCGCTAGAAGGTCATGATTTTTGTTGGATACCTCATATCCGAAAAAACAAGTCAAATCAATGTCTCCGTTATCCACTCGATCGAAGGGCACATTGCAATAAAAAGGGGCGGCTACATAAAATCCGTTATATTGTGAAAGAAAACGTTTATAGCCAGCGGGCAATATACGCTGTATCTGTTCCTCCAATGCTGCGATCTGGGCAGGCAAAAGCCCTGATTCAATTGCGAATGACATCAACAACCAGCCCCCTTGATTCTAGTAAACCATAGATCTCTTTTTTGGAAATGAGACGACGCAGCGGTGCATCACTGTGAGATCATGTCATCGATAGGGTGACGATTTTGTTGTCCTCATCCACTTCGACCTTCACATTCACTCCCAGCTTATCCTTAAACAGCTTACTGATATTGATATAGTCATCCTTAACCGGACGGCTTGAATTACCAGTTGTGCGAGTCATCCCAGCGGTGATGATGGAACGGACGTATGTTTTATCGAGCTTGGCTTCGGGATTATAGGTATAAATCATCCGTTCCTGCTGATTATAAAAATGGGTTAATTCCGTGTAGTCGTTAGCATTCTCATACTGCTTTTCCTCACGCACATACTCAGGGTGGTCCATGGTGTAGTGGATTCCCCCGTCGAGGAAAGGATTTTCCTTGGAGGGTCGGAGTTCATATTGTCCATAGGCTAGCTGAAACAGATACTCTAAGCCTGAGCCCTCCGCCTGGTAGTAGAGCTGGCGACTGTCCCCTCTTTTATCTATAGCGGCATAGCTACTGATTAAAGGCCAGGCATCATACTTTTTATCCTTTACCTCAATGGCAAGCTTGTAATGTACAAGCACCTTTTCATTTTGAAATAATCCAAAGCTGCTCATAATAAAATACGCAGGCACACATATAATTCCGATAATCAATATGAATATAAATATTCTTACACGCATAAGTAGAGTGATTCTCCTTTGGTTGTCGATTATGTGGAAAGCTCCCGTTTGGCAGATGCACCGAATTCCTCATGCTCTACTAATTGTTTCAGAGCATGTTGTGCGAAAGGCATGCTTTTATGTGCGCGAAGCAATGCAAAAGCGGCCCCCTTGACTAAGATATATGTATCACTGCGGATCAACTCTCATGTCTGTAGTTCGATAAAGCTTCTTCTGGTCCGCCACCCTCCAGCAGCACCATAACCGCATAGGAGATCGTATCAATCCAATCGTCGAGGGTATTGATCTGCTCTATGGTCAGCAGGTTGTTACGCTGCAGCATACTATCAGGATACAATGCCCACGCCCGTGTATATTGGCAGATCCCCCACAAAGCGGCAATCAGCTCCTGTTCTACGGATGGTTTCTCCAACTCATCTGCCAGAACTTCAATGATAGTCATCAGCTCATGGAAATTATCCTCAATTAGTTCTCCCTGGAAGGGACGGAGCATCCCTAGAAATCCGTTTTGCATTTTGGGATGATCCAGATCATCGTGAATAAAAGAATGACAACGTAATAGCTCACGAGCCTCCTGTTTATTCATTCAGTTCCTTAATCTCTGCCTGGATACCTCTGCATAGAAAGCTACCTGACAGTCCCGTCAATGCATCGATATCAACGACCATGTCTGCTTCTTCATAGCGGAAATCAAGCTGCAAGATGATGTTTTCTGTTTCTACAGGAGTTAATACATGCTCTTTGGTTTCCAAAAATGTAAAAGTAACTGCATAGCGTGGAACGTCTTTTGCTGGAGCTCCAGGAATCACAGGTGCCTCAGCCGAAGGCTCCAGATCCGGTGATTTAGGGACAAGCACGCTAGCGTAGGATAGCTCAATCGTCAGCGTAATCTGGTCTTTCGTCATATTAGCAGCCGTAATTCGGTCATAATGAAAGGGAGGGAAATAGCCGAGCTTTTCGACAATGCTGTCTGCACCTTGAATAGAAACGGTTGGAGAGAAAGCCAGCTCCAGTCCGATGGACCCTGCCAGTTGGCCTTCATATTCCGGATTGATACGTACAAGGGCTTGTTCCGGCTCTACTTTCAAAATCGTGCCTATAAAATACTGTTTGCCATGGATCAGAACAATATCATGCGGAACGAACGGCAACGCTCCCCCGGCTTGATAATGAATGAGATATTCGTTCTCTTTTTTTTCAACCTTTTGAACTTGAATTTGCATAAATTGCAGCCTCCTGGGGTTAATAGTATGACGGATTGTTTAAGTGTGTGGTAAAGGGAACGGAGTCCACGATTGAAAAACATACTTCATATCCGGGGTATCCTGTTCGAGCATAAATGGAAGAATATCCATAATGGCGCGTGCTTTACTGCCAGCATAAAAGTTGCGCGAGCTATGTAACAGTTTGTTTGCCTTTATTAACTGGCTGAGCTGCAGCATAACGTCTTCCACGCTTGTTCGGTCAATACGTTCATAAACGTCCTGACGGATCGAAACAAGCATCCCGCAATTGTTGGGGGATTGACCCATAGGGCCATTGGACAAAAGAATGTACACTTCCGGCGTCGTCCCTTTGTTATAGGACGATTTGATACTAGGCGCCTCTATAACCAGCATCAAAGGAGTCAATTCATCATCGGTCACAATGCGGAGCAGTTCCTGCTTGTCCCAGCGGATCTTACCGTGTTTGGCTTTCTTGGATTGATAGATAGACACACGGGTATTGCGGATTCCTGATATATTCAGGAGCGTTTCAAAACAATCGAACAGGTTAGTAAAGCACTCTTCAGCAAACAAAGTGTGCTTCTCCGACAAGGAACCGGTCATTATAAAATTATAATGCAAGTTGTTAACCACAAGCATCCATCCTTTATTCATGAATTACCAATTCTTATACCATAATATATGACATGAAGATCGAATTCACCTTTTATATAGACTGTGGTCCTGTTCATTAAAATCGTTTGGAAACCAGTTCAACTTCGCGTATACTAGGAAAGTCATACATGGAACGGTCCTGAGCCGCATTGCGGCCGTATGTTGGTTACATGAACAGATTCAACGATAACGGATAAGCTCCCTTCCTGAAAAGGGTAGAATGAGAACCGATACAAAAATGGGAATTCTGAACTATGGAACGATAGATGTCATATGGCACATGAACCTATTTTACGTGACACATATTGAATACAGATAAGGGAAGTGAATACCACTTGAAGAATTTTGCAGCATTAGGCGTAGAGCAGCATTGGGTAGAAGCCTTGAAAGAACAGGGGATTTCATCTCCAACTCCTGTACAGCAGGAGTCGATTCCACTGCTGATGGAAGGTCAGGATGTTATCGCCGAGGCACATACGGGAACCGGAAAGACGCTTGCGTTTTTACTGCCGATTCTACAAAAGCTGAATTTGGACAAGCGACACCCCCAGGCACTCGTGATTGCACCTACGCGTGAACTGGCGCTCCAGATTACGGAGGAAGCAAAGTGCTTGGCTGCTACGGAGCCGAACCTGTCATTACTGGCTGTATACGGAGGACAGGATGTGGAGCGTCAGCTCCGTAAACTGAAAGGCGGCGCACAACTGATTATTGGAACACCTGGGCGACTGCTGGATCACCTGAGACGTGGCACGCTGGATCTAGGCGGCATTAAAATGCTGGTTCTGGATGAAGCCGATCAAATGTTACACATGGGCTTTTTGAACGATGTGGAGACGATTCTTCAGGAAGTTCCTTACCGGAGACAGACGATGCTGTTCTCCGCTACGATGCCAGCCGGTATTCGCAAACTGGCTCGTGTATATATGAACGAACCTGTAGATGTCAAAGTAAAATCCGCTTCTTCCGTTCCGGTGAGCCAAATCCGTCAGGTCGTTGTGCAAACAACAGACCGTGGTAAGCAACAGGCATTGGTGGATATGCTGAATACGGATCGTCCGTACTTGGCTGTTATTTTCTGCCGTACGAAGCGCCGGGCTGCCAAACTGAACGAAGAGCTGCAAGAAATGGGCTTTCAGAGCGGTGAGCTTCACGGGGATTTGTCCCAGAACAAGCGGGAGCAAGTGATGAAGGCGTTTCGTGAAGCGAAACTCCAATTGCTCGTAGCGACTGATGTAGCTGCACGCGGCCTGGATGTAGAAGGCGTCACGCATGTCTTCAACTACGACATGCCGCAGGATGCCGAAAGCTACATCCACCGCATCGGGCGTACCGGCCGTGCCGGAGGCAAAGGCGTGGCGGTGACGCTCGCTACGCCAAGGGATATTCCAGAGCTTCGGAACATCCAGAAAGTTGCTGGTGTCACATTCACCAGCAGTGAGGGCGGCGGACAGCGTAGACCTGCTTCCGATACGGCTGATCGGCAGGGTCGAGAACGCCGTTCGGGCAGAAACGACCGCCGTTCCTACGGTGGCAACGACTCCGGCGGTGGACGCCGGGGCAGCGGCCGCGAACAGGCGGGCCGTCGTGACAGTGCAGGCGGCGAACGTCGCTCTAGCCGCGGCAGTAACGAGCGCAGCGGATATGACCGCAGTAGCGGCGGTTCTGCACGTGGAGGCCAAGGCCGCTCGGCGGGACAAAGCAGCGAGCGTGGCGGGTATGACCGTAGTAGCGGCGGTTCTGCACGTGGAGGCCAAGGTCGCTCGGCAGGGCAAAGCAGCGAGCGCGGTGGGTATGACCGCAGTAGCGGCGGTTCTGCACGTGGAGGCCAAGGCCGCTCGGCGGGACAAAGCAGCGAGCGCGGCGGGTATGACCGCAGCAGCGGCGGTTCCGCACGCGGAGGCCAAGGTGGCCGCGGTGGACAAGCCAAAGGCGGCCCGCGTGGTGGTCAAGGACAAGGAGGCCGTCGCGGACGGTCCAGATAGATAAAATAGGAGTATTCTCATAGAATGCTCCACTATGGTTATCATAATAGCCCCGGGGAGGCTCATCTTCCGGGGCTATTATAATCTTCATCCATACCGCTGAAAGAGCAGCGCCATAAGATAAATTCAAAAGATAAATTTGGAGGGGTTATACATCATGCAGGAACAGGATATGGGCAAGCGCGCCATGGTCTCAGCATGGATCAGCCTGATTAGCAACATCCTATTAACCGGCATTAAGATTATTACAGGACTTATGTTCAACAGCAAGGTGCTGGTAGCCGATGGTGTGCATAATGCCGGGGACGTGATTGCCTCTGCAACGGCACTGGGGGCGATGCGCATATCTAGCCAGCCGCCGGATGAGGACCATCCTTATGGTCACGGCAAGGCAGAAGTGATCGGTGCAAGCGTGGTGGCGGTCATATTGTTTGGAGCGGGTATATTTATCGGCTATCATTCGATTGCAGCACTGTTCGAACCGATGCCACAGGAGCATATACTGGCATTGGTGGCCGCCATTATTTCCTTGCTCTGGAAACAGTGGCTGTATATCTACACGATTCGTATCGGGAGAGCGGCCAATAGTCAGGGTCTTATTGCAACGGCAAAAGATCATCTCGCTGATGTGTACGCCTCTGGGGCTGCTGTACTGGGTATCGGCTTGGGGCTGATTGGGGAGCACTGGAGCATTTCAATTTTATCTTACGGCGACCCTATTGCGGGATTCGTAGTAGCATTGCTAGTTCTGAAATTGGCGTGGGAAATGGGCCGTGAATCCATAGATGTACTTATGGAAAAAGCGATTGCAACGGAGGAAATTGAAAGCTACGCCGCAGCCGCACTGAGTGTAGCCGAGGTTCAACGTATTGACCGTATCCGTGCTCGTGAGCACGGCCATTATATCATCGTGGATATCCGCGCTTCAGTGGATGCCTCTTTGACGATTCAGCAGGGACACGATATTATCCGACTGATTAAGGGGGCTGTCATGAAGCGGGAACCGCGGGTTTATGAGGTGCTTGTTCATTTGAATCCATGGTATGCGGACGACCATTAGAACAGACGGCGCGAATTGACAGATAACTTGCAGGAAGGGTATGCTTTTAAAAGCCGAACGATGATGAATAAAAGCGAGGTTACCCGAAAATATGCGAAAATTTTTAAAATGGTTAGGCATTTCTGTGACTGCGGCGGTTCTTTTAGTGGGCGGATATTATACGTATTCTATATATCATTTTACGAATCAAATTTCAGTTGCTTCCGGACAGGATTCGAAATTCAAACCGCAGGCACAAACTCAAACCAATGTACAACCTGTAGAGGTATCGCTCCCACCGGAATGGGATGGGACAGAAAGAGTGAATATTCTGCTGCTAGGCGGCGACTCCCGTGGAGAGGATTCAGGGCGTTCTGACTCCGTTATGGTTGCTTCTATTGATCCGGTTACGAAAAAGGCTACACTGATGTCGATTCTTCGTGATACGTACGTCAATATCCCAGGTCATGGGCAAAGTCGATTGAATGCTGCCTTTTCCTACGGGGGACCGGATTTGACTAGACAGACCGTGAGCGACCTGCTGGGCATACCGATTCAATATTATGTATATACTGATTTCAATGGTTTTATTGCGCTGGTTGATTCTGTGGGTGGTATTGACCTGGATGTTGAAAAAGATATGCATTATACCTCCAAGGCAGATAAACACCAGTTTGATATTGATTTGAAAAAGGGAATGCAGCACATGGACGGTAAAACAGCCTTGCAATATGTACGCTTCCGTCATGATGCGACTTCCGATTTTACGCGTACGGAGCGGCAACGCAAATTCATTACCGAGCTTGGCGGTAAAATTCAGTCAACCTCATCTCTAATTAAACTGCCGAGTATTTTAAATAGCATTTCTCCTTATATTGAAACGAACCTGAGTACTACGGAAATGCTGCAATTGGCTTCATTGGGCTTTAATATCGATGCAACAACAGTAGCGAAGCAGCAAATCCCGCCGAATGAATTGGTGCGCGGGGAAACCATTAAGGGTGCGCAGGTATTGGGTGTAGACGAAAGAAAGCTCAAGCGCTTCATACAGAATCTTTTTGAACAGGAGAACAAACCTGTGACCACGACGGTGGATGCTGCAACCACGATAAATGATACTCCATAACCCTCGAAAGCAAGCGAAGTTCGTACGATGACGTACAACTTTGTTTGCTTTTGTGTTTATTTGGGTATAACCTTGTATATTTTGTTCCAAAAATATATCGTATCTATGAAGAACGTATACTCATTTGTGTAAAGAGAAGGGGAATGTGGTGTGGAAATAACTCCGGCATGGAAAGACCGATTCAAGAAGTTTTTTCTGAACAACAAGTTTGTGTTATTCCTGCTGGTACTGCTGCTGATCGGCTTGAATATCTTGGTGCTTACCAAAATTTCATACATATTCACACCTGTCATGGTGCTGTTAAAAACGATCATTCTCCCTGTCATTTTATCCGGCGTGTTGTACTATCTGTTCAATCCGTTGGTTGATGTACTGGAGCGTAACAAGGTGAAACGAGTATACTCCATTGTTGTATTGTTTTTGCTTATTATAGGGGTTATTGCGATTGTGGTTACATCGGTGGTGCCTGTGATCCGTGATCAAATACAGGGGCTTATTCAAAATTTCCCTGCCTATAGCGAGCAAGTACAACGACAATTCGAGAAACTGATCGGCAGCGATTTTGTAAACCAGTTCCAGAACACGATTCAAATTAATCCATCTGAGCTGGCCTCCAAAGCTTCTGAAAAGTTATCTAGCTTTATTAATAATGCATGGACGGGTGTGGGCAGCTTTTTGGGCGTGGTTACAGAAACGGTACTTGCGATTGCCACGGTTCCATTTATTCTGTTCTACTTGCTAAAAGATGGACACAAGCTACCACAGTTTATCCTGAAAATGCTCCCGCCTATGTTTCGTAAAGAAACAGATCGCATTATGACCGAGATGAATCATCAGGTCAGTTCCTATATTCGTGGGCAGATTATTGTCAGCTTCTGTATTGGGGCGCTGTTGTATATTGGTTACCTAATCATTGGATTAGACTACTCTCTGACGCTTGCAGTCATTGCATCCTTTACGAGCGTTGTCCCCTACTTAGGTCCCGTCATTGCCATTACACCTGCGTTAATTGTAGCCTTGGTCACCTCACCGATTATGCTGCTCAAGATGGTTATCGTGTGGACAGTCGTACAGCTCATTGAGGGTAAATTAATTTCTCCACAAATTATGGGCAAATCTCTTCGGGTACATCCGATCACGATTATCTTCGTTATTCTGACCGCAGGCAATTTGTTTGGTGTGGTGGGAATTGTACTGGCGGTTCCGGGGTATGCCGTCTTGAAAGTAATCGTTACACATTTGTATAGTTTCTTTAAAAAGCGTTCGCATCTCTATGAGGCGGATAAAGGGAACGCAAGTCTTTACGAAAAATAAACTTTTCCACTATAAAATTGATAGGGGCCCCTCTTGGGTAACTGTGGCTACGCGTGCTATAATTAATGCCTATCCTTATTCCCAAATAGAAAGGTCAGACTTTTATGATAAAACTCAGCATTCTTGACCAATCTCCGGTATCGGAAGGCATGACGCATGCGCAGGCATTACAAAAGACCGCTGAGCTTGCTATAGAGGCGGAACGCTTGGGTTATCATCGCTTTTGGGTATCAGAGCATCATTCTGCAGCAAATCTCGCTGGGTCCAGCCCGGAGGTACTGATTTCACATCTGGCCGCCCGTACTCGGGCCATTCGAGTGGGGTCGGGTGGGGTGATGCTGCCTCATTACAGCGCTTATAAAGTAGCGGAAAACTTTCGTGTGTTGGAGGGATTGTATCCGGGACGCATTGATTTAGGTCTGGGACGGGCGCCTGGAGGAATGCCCATTGCTACCAGAGCCCTGCAAGAAGGCAAAATGCGAGGGGGTGTAGATCTATACCCTGAGCAGTTGGATGACCTGTTAGCTTATTTACATGACAGCACAGGCAATAATCACCGTTTCGGTTCGCTACAGGCGATGCCGCTTATAGAAACTGTACCGGAAATGTGGTTGCTCGGCTCCAGCGGTGATAGCGCAGGTCTGGCAGCCGAGCGTGGCGTGGGCTTTGCGTTTGCGCAGTTCATTAATGGTGAAGGCGGCACAGGGGCTATGAAGGAATACCAGGAAAGCTTCCAGCCTTCCCAGCATAGTGACCAACCACGTTCGCTTGTTGCCGTATTTGCGATCTGTGCGGATACCGAAGAGGAGGCCAATCGCTTGGCTTCCAGCATGGACTTGTCTCTTGTACTATTAGAGCAGGGAATGCGCTCCGCTGGAACACCTTCCGTGGAAAAGGCACTGGCGTATCCGTATACGCCGTTTGACCGGATGCGGATACGTGAGAATCGCAAACGTATGGTGGTCGGTTCGCCCGAACAGGTGAAGCGTCAGATTGAGCAATTAAGTAAGGACTATAATGCACAGGAGATCATGGTTGCGAGCATTATTCATGACTTTGACGCCAAAATGAAATCTATACGTCTCATGGCCGAAGCATTTGGACTGTCTTCTGTACAGTCATAATGCAATTCGCCGGATTTGAAAGATCACAGCTTCGAGGAGCTGTGATCTTTTTTTGAATTTTTTGAGGAAATATTGGATGATATGCACTGTATGATATAGGAAATAAACCAGTTAACACTTGATAATGATTATCAATATCTTTATTATATAAAGATAGAATGAAGTTTTGATGAAAGTCGTGCGTTAAGCCCGTGACTATATATATTGGATAAGGGAAAGGGATGATTCCACATGTTTCGTCTGAAAACGGCAAATCTGGATATTGCTTATGAAGATCGATTGATTGTAGAAGATCTGAACGTAGAAATACCGCAAGGGAAAATCACAGCCTTGGTGGGCGCAAATGGTTCTGGCAAGTCCACCATTCTGAAGACGATGGCTCGCATCATGAATCCTAAGGGCGGCAGTGTTCTGCTTGACGGTAAATCCATTCATAAGCAATCCACCCGGGAAGTAGCTAAGCAGCTGGCTATTTTGCCGCAAAATCCGACTGCACCGGAAGGATTAACCGTGACGGAACTGGTATCTTACGGACGTTTTCCTTATCAAAAAGGTTTTGGTTCCATGAAAGCGGAAGATCGCAAAATGGTAGAGTGGGCCATTCAAGTAACGGGAATGAGCGAGTTCCACGATCGTCCGATTGATCAGCTTTCTGGCGGTCAGCGTCAGCGTGCCTGGATTGCTATGGCACTTGCGCAGGATACGGATATTTTGTTTCTGGATGAGCCGACGACATTTTTAGATATGGCGCATCAACTGGAAGTGCTGCATTTGCTGGAGTATCTAAATACTTCGGAGGAGCGCACCATTGTTATGGTTGTGCATGATTTGAACCATGCGGCCCGGTATGCTCAGCATATGATTGCAATCAAAAAAGGGAAAGCTGAGGCGGTAGGAACTCCAACTGAGGTTATGTCCCCTGATGTGCTGCGTGAAGTGTTCGGGATTGAGGCTGATATTGTAACAGATCCTCGTACAGGTGTACCGCTCTGTCTTCCGTATGCTTTGGCTGGACAGCCTGCGGTAAGCCAAGCCATAAAAGATATGAATGTGGAAGATAAGCAACCTGTGGGTTCTGTTGCTGAGCGACGTGATGCTAGAGCACAAGTAGCGGCAAGAGGTTAAAGGGGACATACCATGAAACCACTGGATTACGATCAGCTTGAGCAACTAGCAAACATAGTGAGAGTCACGCCGGAGGATGCTGTATATTCCGGGCCAGTGGCCGAATGGCTTGAACCAGATAAGATCCGCTCTGTGATGGAGTATTATGGCGATCTTCTGCGTGCTGAAGACGATTTAACCGCAGCCGTTTACTTTGCGAACCAGTTGCGTGGCCTCGTGTTTGCGCAGCATTTTATGGTATCACTGTGTGAACGCCGTTGGGACCTGTCCGTTTCTAATCTCAGATTTCATATTTGTTATGAAGGTCAATATCCCTCTATTAGTCTTCAGGTCATCGACTTAACAGAGCTGGACAATACGTGGAACAATGGGGATCACCGTTCTTCCAAACAGGCTCAGCAAGTGTTACGAGACTTTTACAGTTTGCAGATGCGGCCCATATTGGAAGCAATTGCTACAGTGGGGAGCGCATCTATCGGCCAAATGTGGGGACAGTTTCCGTTGGCATTGCTGTATTTTAAGGATAGAGTACAGCCATCGTTGACTGATCCTCAGGATGTGGAGCGCTTTGAACAAGATTATATGTATGTGACACGTGAACTTGAGGGAGAGATATTCGGGCGTAAAAGAAATCCGTTTACGGTTCGTCTCGTTGAATTGGACAATCCTTACCGCCCTGGTGAAAATACCTACATGAAACCGTCCTGTTGCCAATATTACAAGACAGGTGGAGGTCAGCGGTATTGTTATACTTGCCCCAAAATGTCCGCTTCCGAACGCGAAGAACGCAGACTCGAAGTGGTGGCATCACGGTAAAGTCTCTGTGGATGTTGGCATGTCCGTCACGTTTTGGTTAAAATAGGTTATGTAACCTAAACCAAGCGACACGAAGGAGGATGCTGTATGTCTGTCTATTCACATAATGCCGTAACACCAGCGAATCAGGAGGTTTCTCTGAATACTTACGCTGGTAAGGTGCTGGTTATTGCGAATACCGCCAGTAAATGCGGACTTACCCCGCAATATGGGGATTTGCAAAAGCTTTATGACGAATATAAGGATCGGGGATTAGTTGTATTAGGTTTTCCTTGCAACCAATTTGGCGGTCAGGAGCCGGGCAGCAGCGAGGAAGCGGCTGAATTTTGCCAACTGAATTACGGGGTTAATTTCCCGGTATTCGCCAAAGTGGACGTCAATGGACCGGATACAGCGCCTCTGTTTGAATATTTGAAAAAGCAACAGCCTGGAGAACAGGAAGATGGGACAATTCAGTGGAATTTTACGAAATTCATTGTGAATCGTGAAGGTGTACCTGTGGGTCGTTTTGAACCGAAGGAGTCACCAGAAACGATGAAAGCAGCCATTGAGCAATTGCTATAGTAGCTTTGCCTTCATTCCAAAATATATGTTTAAAAAGGTCTGATTTCCGGCATGTCTCCGGGAAGCGGACCTTTTTTTGTTCTCTACATGTGCATTTGTCTAAGGGGGAGCATCATGTGAAAGTCGATTCCATGGGCATAATCAGGCCGCCTACAGGGGAAACTGAATGGAGCAAAAAAACATTTCAGCAAACAGTTGATCTCGTATATCCTTTCTTTTTTAAATGTGGACAAATTGTGAATATCACAAAAAGCTATTGTAATGTGAAAAATATCACACTATAATAAGTACATGAAGTGAAATAAATCACAAACGCTAACGAGCTGTTTACGTGAAACTATTCACAATTATCATACAGTTTATGCCCACACACCAAGGAGGAATTTAACATGAAAGTAGCAGTTATCGGATGTACACACGCAGGCACAGCAGCTATCGTTAACACAGCTAAATGTTATCCAGATGCAGAAATTACCGTTTACGAGCGTAATGATAATATTTCATTTTTATCTTGTGGTATTGCGCTGTACGTAGGTGGTGTCGTCAAAGATCCGCACGGCCTGTTTTATTCGTCTCCAGATCAACTGTCTGACTTGGGTGTAGTGACCAAGATGCTTCATGAGGTAACGAGTGTGGATACGGCTGGCAAGTCGCTGCATGCCCGTAATCTCCAAACAGGTGAAGAATTTACAGACACATTTGATAAACTAATTGTGACCACGGGATCATGGCCCATTATTCCAAAGCTGGAAGGCATTGAACTTGATCATATTTTGCTCTGTAAAAACTATAATCATTCCAATGATATCATTGAGAAAGCCCAGCACGTACAGAACATTACAGTCGTGGGAGCTGGATACATTGGTGTTGAATTGGTAGAAGCTTTCCAAATGAACGGTAAAAATGTAACGCTGATCGACAGTGCTGATCGTATATTGAATAAGTATTTGGACCATGAGTATACAGACCGGATTGAAAGTTCCCTGAAGGAACATGGCATTAAGCTGGTACTTGGCGAGACGGTGAGTCGTTTTGAGGGTACGAACGGTAAGGTAAGTAAAGTCGTGACCTCTAAAGGAGAATATGAAACAGAGCTTGTTATTCTCTGCATCGGTTTCCGACCTCAAACGGATCTGCTCAAAGGTCAGGTAGATATGTTGCCTAACGGTGCGATCATTGTGGATAACTATATGCAAAGTAGTTGCCCGGACGTGTTTGCAGCAGGCGACAGTTGTGCAATTCGCTATAATCCGACCGGCAAAACGGCTTATATCCCTTTGGCAACCAACGCAGTTCGTATGGGTACGCTGGTGGCACGTAATCTGGTGCAACCAACCATTGCCTACATGGGAACCCAAGGAACTTCGGGTATCAAAATTTACGAAGACAATATCGCAGGAACAGGCATGACGGAAGCTGCGGCAACAGACGAAGGCATGACTGTAGAAGCTGTAACCATTGAGGACAGCTACCGACCTGAATTTATGCCAACCTCCGAAAAAGTGTTACTGAAAGTGGTTTATGAGCAGGAGACGCGAAGAATTCTGGGGGCTCAAATTATGTCGAAGGTGGATTTGACGCAATCCATTAACACGCTATCCGTAGCCATTCAAAACCATATGACCATTGACCAGTTAGCCTTTGTCGATTTCTTCTTCCAGCCGCATTATAACAAGCCTTGGAATTTCTTAAACGCGGCAGGTTTACAAGCATTGCCTACAATATCTGAACGGAACCCAGTTACTGTATAATTAGATTTGTCTGTGACATTGTTCATAAGTTTGTCAACAATCTGAGGCGTACGGATGAATCCTTATAGTACAATATAGAGTAGCATAAGGATCAGGGGGGAAGTAACTTATGAGTTTGTTTTATATCCTTTTTCTTGTAGTCGTGGCCATGGTAGGCCTTGGTGGAGTTCTTTGGTTCTTAAGAGCAGTTGAAAAGGAAGAATACAATTAAATGTAAAGCGCGTAGTAGCGCAGTAGATGTAATAATACAGAAAAACAGTCCTTTTTTCAGGGGCTGTTTTTTTTATAGTTACGAAAGTGATTTTTTTCACAAACTTAATCACTGATTTTAAATAAAATATGAAAGAAGAATATTTTAGTGAATAGATATTAAAGGAGCGGGGATATATGGCGAGCTATAAACCGGGGCAAATTGCTGAAAAGACGGTGGAAACAGGAGTGGCCAAGGCGAACAACCCGTGGACTGTGGCGGTGGTACTGGGATTTTTGGCAGGTGCATTTATTGCACTCGGGTTTTTGCTGGATATACGTGTTATTGCAAGTGCGCCTAAAGAATGGGGAAGCATTGCCACCTTTATTGGAGCTGCGGTGTTCCCTATTGGTCTGGTATTAGTTTTGATCGCCGGCGGAGAATTGCTGACCGGCAATATGATGGCGGTCCCTTTGGCGAGATGGGCAGGACGGATTAAGACAGGAGTCATGCTTCGTAATTTGGCGATTATTACGCTCAGTAATTTTGCAGGTGCGTTATTCGTTGCATTTTTCTTTGGGCATGTGCTGGGTTTGACAGAAACGGGCCCTTATCTGGACAAAGTGGTGGATATGGCAGGACATAAGCTACACGAAAGCTTTTTGCAGTCTTTTATATCGGGTATAGGATGTAACTGGCTCGTAGCACTGGCTGTATGGTTGGCATATAGTACAGACTCCATTGGCGGCAAAATTATGGGGATTTGGTTCCCGACCATGGCCTTTGTGGCTATTGGATTTCAGCACGTTGTTGCCAATATGTTTCTCATTCCGGCGGCTATTTTTGCAGGCCACTTTTCATGGGCAGATTATGTTATGAACTTCATTCCGGTCTGGCTGGGGAATTTGGTAGGAGGTAGCCTGTTTGTGGCTGGAGCCTACTGGTTGGCCTATCTGAAAAAGCCTCAAGCCAACGCACATCCAGTGAATGAATCTCCAACTACTTCTTCGGTTGCACATCCAATCCGTTGAGTGATCCTACCTAATCACGGTACTTTAAACAGCAATGAACAAAGCAAATCCGCCATGACAGGCCCGGGGGAACGAAACCTGTCATGGCGGATTTTTTTGGGAGTGGTCCATGATTTGGCATGGAGGATGAGTGTGCTCTCGTCCATGATGCCTTGATCTTTTTTACCCTCAGTAAGATATGATGAAACAGGATGTTGAAAAAAATTATAATTCTTAAAAAATCCGTTTTGCTCTATGCAGCAGACGGATTTTTTTAATATTTTGGAGAGCGGCTGTGTGGGAAAATCCTTCTCTTGCCATAGGCCAAAGCTGTGGATATGATAAGATCAGTGTAATTTTTGGAAACGGTAACGGAAAGGAGCATCAACACTATGGATCATCGCAATAGCGCGCCTCGTGAGGCCACGCTTCAACAAGACTTACAAGGGGGACAGCGGATGACGGAGCAGCAGGACGGTGTTTTTCCGGCTGTATGCCCGTTAGATTGCCCGGATACGTGTGGGCTCCTGCTTCACAAGGAAAAAGGAAAGATAGTCAAGGTGACTGGAAACCCAGATCATCCCATTACCAAAGGGGCTATTTGTAACAAAGTTCGCAATATGACGGAGCGGGTATATGATCCTGATCGGGTGCTCTATCCGTTGAAGCGTATAGGCCCCAAAGGAGAAGGGAAGTTTGAACGTATTAGCTGGGAGGAGGCAGTCGATACCATTACAGGTCGGTTCAAGGAACTGATACGTATGGACGGACCGGAATCTATCCTCCCCTACAGCTTTTATGGCAATATGGGCGTATTGAGTGTGGATGGAATGGATCGCCGATTTTTTAATGCGCTGGGTTCAAGCCAACTGGATCAGACGATTTGCAGCGTGGCTGGGAATGAAGGCTGGGCGTCCGTTATGGGTTTTAAGGGCGGCACCAGCCCGGAGGACACGGAGGATGCAGACCTCATTATTGTGTGGGGTGGTAATGTCATTAGCACCAACATGCATCAGGTCGTTTTGGCTGAGAAAGCACGTAAAAAAGGTGCTAAGGTGGTCGTTATTGACGTTCATCGTAACCGGACGGCGCAATGGGGGGATTGGTTCATTCCGTTATATCCGGGGACGGATACAGCGCTCGCGCTGGGTGTTATGAATGTACTGTTCGCTCAAGGACTGACGGACGACGAATTTTTACATCGCTACACAGTAGGTCATGAGGAACTGCGCGAGCATGTTAAGACATATACACCAGAGCGAGTTTCGCGGATTACCGGCGTGCCGGAAGGGGATATTATCCGTTTGGCGGAAATGTACGGAACTGCGAGAGCAGCGTATATCAATATCGGTAATGGTCTTCAGCATCATGATAATGGCGGTATGAACGTACGTGCGGTTACATGCTTGCCTGCGCTCACTGGACAATGGCTGAAGCACGGCGGGGGAGCGTCACGCTCCAATGGCGCTTATGCCAAGATTAACAGCGCCCATCTGGAGCGTCCTGATCTGCGACAGAACCCGGATGCCCGGATGATTAACATGAACCGGATCGGAGAAGCGCTGCTACAGAAGGAACAGCCGATTAAGGCGTTATTCGTATATTGCAGTAATCCGGTAGTTGTAGCCCCCGATTCGGAACGAGTGACTAAAGGATTTGAACGAGAGGATTTGTTCACAGTCGTTCATGACCTATTCCTAACCGATACGGCCCGCTATGCAGATATTGTGCTGCCTGCCGCGTCTTCTTTTGAAGGAACAGATCTGTACAAATCGTACTGGCACCACTATATCCAAATGCAGCAGCCCGTCATTGATCCGCTTGGGGAAAGCAAAAGCAATTATGAGCTGTTTAGCCTGCTCGGACGGGCAATGGGCTTTGATGAAGCTGCCTTTACGGAAAGTGAAGAGGATATGATTGCAGGTGCGCTTAATAATCCAACGAACCCTTATCTGAACGGTGTAACCTTGGATGCTTTACAAAAGTCACCTTTTGTAAAGCTCGATATGACGCCAAAGGCTAATTATCTGGAGCGTCTAACTACGCCTTCAGGCAAAATTGAGTTGTATTCGGAAAAAATGAAACAAGCAGGTCTGCCCGCGATGCCTTCTTATGTGCCGCTGATTGAAGGGTACGACGGAGAGCATCGACCGCAAGCGGACGAGCGGTATCCATTAATGTTTATTTCACCGCCAAACCATAATTTTCTGAATTCTACTTTCGCTAACTTGCCCAAGCATCAGCGACTGGAGCGGGAGCCCTTGCTACAAATTCACCCGGAGGATGCCCAGACAAGGGACATCGCGGATGGGGACCCGGTTACCGTATGGAATGATCGGGGGACGTATGAGCTGAAAGCGAAAGTCACCGATCTGATGCTGCCCGGTACAGTGATTAGTCAGGGATTATGGTGGGAAGGCAAAGGACGCAGACAGCGTATCAATGTGTTAACCTCTGATCGGCTGTCGGATATGGGACAGGGGGCTACTTTCTTCTCAACGGTGGTGAATGTGAAGCGCCAATGAGATTATGCCTTTTATGGCGTCAGATGCAAAAGGAGAAACAAAAGATATGAAATGGTTGGAGTCTTATCCGAAAGAAGTGAAAGTGTTTCTCGTTGCCAGCCTGATTAATTCTGCTGGAAGTTCTCTGATGTGGCCGTTGGTTAGCATGTATGTGTTTGACGAGCTAAACCGTAGTATGGGAGATGCAGGAATTGCGATTTTAGTGCAGTCTCTGGGCGGAATTTTTGGTCAAGTGTTGGGCGGAGCCCTCTATCACCGTATTGGAGCCAAGAAACTGATTGTTGGCTCGCTCGCGATGAACGCGCTGGGACTTCTCGCGCTTCCATTTACCAGCGGTCATTGGGTAGCGTTTGTCATCATGATGGGTTTTATCGGTTTTTTTAATGTCGTATCTGTGCCTGCGATTCAGGCGTTTGTAGGTTTTCGTTTCGCTGACCGTCGCGGAGAGCTGTTTAATATTATTTATGTCGCTAACAATATTGGGGTTGCAGTGGGTACGGGATTGAGTGGTGTGCTGGCGGATCTTTCCTATCAGCTCAGCTTTGTGATGAACGGGGTGACTTCTGCGGTATTTGCCGGATTCTTCTGGTCTTATCTAAGTAGGGTGGATCGGGAAGAGGGGGAAGTACAGCTCAGCAAGTCTGTGAAGAAAAGAGAGGAAATCCCAGCTCGATTGCTGTTTCGTGATACCAGGCTGTATCTCTTTGTGGGATTAGGCTCGCTTTTTTTATGGTTCGGCAATTCGATCTGGAATACAGGAGTGTCTCCCCATATTATTGAGCAGGGCTTGCCTAAAACGATGTATGGATTACTATGGACACTGAATGGTATCCTTATTTTTGCCGCACAACCCATTATTTTTTGGATAAAACGACTGTACGCTCATCACGCTTCAACGCAAATGACATGGGCCGGAGGATTTTATTTGGCGGCTTATATTGTCATGCTGGGCACACAGAACTATACTGGAATGATATTCGCTATGGTTCTGGCGACCCTGGGAGAAATGCTGATTGCACCTGCGGTTCCAGCATTCCTGTCTGATCATGGAGGTCGGGGTGCACCCTTTTACATTGGGCTTGTGGGGGGCATTGGCGCAGCCGGACGGGTAATGGGGCCTTATATTATGGGGAAGTTGTATGATGGTGGTGGGTTACCGCCTACACTTTGGCTGGCATCAGGCGTAGCGGTGTTGTCGATCCTGTTTTTCGTCCTGCACAGCTGGTTGAACCGTTTCCGGCATCATTCGGATACTTTAAATACTATGACGTCCAAGGCGGATGTTCCCAGTTCTTAAGTCCTAATAAAAATGCAGTATTATGCTGTAATTATGGTACAATAAGTGACGGATGATTGTAGTTATTGCTTCAGGAAAGCCTTCACAGGAAGGATTGAAAGGAATTGTTTACAAGTCAACTCTTGACGATACGTCATTCGGAGATGAAGGATGCTCCTGATCTGATTGCGCTGGATGAATTGGTATGGAATGAACGCACGGCTCCCGCTTCGCTGTCCTGGAAGTCGCGCGGGGAGTTTCTGCGTAATACGCCTCCAGGCTCTCAACTGGTCGCCATCGAACAGGAAGTACTCTGCGGGTATATTGGATTTCGTCCTCCAACGCTGTTGGCTAGTAATTGTCATGTACTCGAAATAAATATAGCTGTACATCCAGCTTATCATCGCAAAGGCATTGGGACGGCACTCATGAACTCCATGAAGGACTTTGCAGCCGCCGAGGGCATACGCAAGTTGAGTTTGCGTGTACTCTCATGCAACACGGAAGCCCTTATGTTTTATGAAAAAAGTGGTTTCGCGATTGAAGGACGTTTGCATGAGGAGTTTTACATAGCAGGCCAATTCGTAGATGATGTGTTAATGGCCCATTTCTTAAAATAGGCGGGAGGCTACAGACAGCAATTCGGTTGTATGCCCGGCCTAAACCAACAACGCCGCAGACCTGCTCAGGTCTGCGGCGTTGTTGTACAATACAATATTACCGAAGTTGCTTCCATTCATTTTGGAGCATACCGTACACTGCGTGGTTCATGTAGCCGTCGGGCAGCAATTCCGCTTCGCGTACAATGCCTTCGAGCACAAAGCCCAAACGTTCCGGAATACCGCGGCTGCGGCGGTTCGTCGTTGCAGAGCGGATTTCGACCCGATGCAAGTCCAGCTCCATCAAAGCATATTCAACGAATACGCGGCAGGCGCTGGTCATTAGACCTTGTCCTTCGTACCCGTGTCCAAGCCAGTATCCGATGCTAACGGAGCGGTGAGTCCAATTGATCTCATGGTAGCTGATGATGCCAGCAAGTTCGTTGTCTATCCAAATTCCGGCGGTCAGACTACCGTTCTCTGCGGCTTGTTTCAAGGCGCCCTGCACGAACTGCTCTGTGTGGCTGATTTCCGTGGTAGAGTCTACCCATGGAAGCCATTGACGCAGGCGGTCACGGGACATTTCGATCAGCTCAAACAGAGGCTGCACATGCTCCTTGGTGAGCGGCCGAAGGACTGTGCGTTCGTCCAACGCATATGTAAACATGATTGATCCCCTCTTTCACTCGGAAAATCGCTAAACCAGCCAGTCTAGCATTTAATCCCATGCTACCTTATTCTGCGAGAGTCGTCAAAAGGGAGAGGAAGCTTCAAATTCAATAGGTCCCACCCGGAACCGTTCATGCTCGTATACATATTTCAGATCCAAATCCCCTACAAATTCGGTTGGGGATACACTGCCAGATACAGTGGCTTGCAGAGGAAGCTGTTCGGCATCATACATTACGACAGAGCTAAAATCGAGATGCTTTGTAAATTGGGCTGGATCATCGTAAAATACTGATGCTTTAGGGTCCATCGTGTGTGTGACACCGTCAATCGTGACAGCAATATGAACCTGGCGGTTGTGGTCACGTGGCTCCACTGAGCTGTGTACGCGCTGGGACACAGCATCTGCTGCCGATTCGACTGCATATTCTTCCATCGTCCGTGCGTTAACAATATGCAACTCCTGCAATTCGACACCCGTTCCCGAGGCACGCGTGAGGACCACGACGGCTTCACGCACACCATCCCCGTTCACATCCCTATAATATAATTGTGGTGCGGTGGAAATATCTGCCGAGCCCGACCATCGGAATGTGTGGCGTTGTTGGCCGATTTCCAATACAGCTGAATGGAATAATCCCTGTGACGGACTAACAGCATATAAGCGGACGGATGAGTCTTCTGGAGCGCTGGCTAGTGGACGAGATTGTACAGTTCCGTTCACCGGGTCCGGTGAAGGATGGCCGGAAGTCATGACGGAAGAGGACAAAAGCATAGACAGCAGGATCACAATGAGCAGCTTAAACACGGGTGGGTCTCCTTTTCCGGGCAAAATAAAAGATATATACACTATAACGAATTTATTTGCCGAAAATGTTAACTCTTTTTCATAACTTGTCACTTTTTTTGCTGAAGAGAGCATAAGGATTTTCATTTTATTGAGTTATGCGGTGTGAAAGGGTATATTTAAGGGAACATGTTTTACACAGATTATACGGAAGAAAGGTTGATTAGCGTGGAGAAGCCGATCACTCCCCCCAATTTTATTAAAAATGTTATTGAAGAAGATCTACGTACGGGTAAGGTAAAGGAGGTTGTTACACGATTTCCGCCTGAACCAAACGGATATTTGCATATTGGACATGCCAAAGCTATCTGGATCAATTTCTCGTTAGGAGATGAATTCGGAGGACGCACAAATCTGCGTTTTGACGACACCAATCCGGCGAAGGAAGACACGGAATACGTGAACTCCATTCAAGAGGACGTGAAGTGGCTCGGTTATGAATGGGAGGAAAAACACTTTGCCTCCAATTATTTCGAAGAAATGTACAAGCGTGCCATCCTGCTGATTCAAAAGGGTAAAGCTTATGTGGATGACCAAAGCGCGGACCAAATCCGTGAAACTCGTGGCACACTGACCGAACCGGGGCAAAATAGTCCTTATCGGGATCGCAGTGTGGAAGATAATCTGAAGCTGTTTGAAGAGATGCGTGCAGGCAAATACCAAAATGGTGAAAAGGTGCTGCGTGCCAAAATTGATATGGCTTCAGGAAACATTAATTTACGTGATCCAATTATTTACCGCATTTCACACACAGCACATCACAATACTGGCGACACATGGTGCATCTATCCAATGTACTCCTATGCTCATCCGCTGGAAGATGCGATTGAGGGAGTAACGCACTCACTCTGTTCGCTGGAATTCGAAGATCAGCGCCCGCTGTACGATTGGGTTGTAGCTGAATGTGAGATGGAAAAGGTACCGCACCAATACGAATTTGGACGGCTGAACCTGGCCCAAACCGTAACCAGCAAACGTAAGCTTAAGCTTCTGGTCGATGAAAAGCACGTAGATGGTTGGGATGATCCGCGTATGCCGACGATTTCCGGTTTACGTCGTCGCGGCTATACACCGGAGGCCATCCGCAGCTTCGTATATGAGACAGGTATTTCCAAAGCCTACGGAGTCATCGATTTGCAGGTGCTGGAGCATTTTGTACGTGAGGATTTGAAGCTTAAAGCACCCCGCACCATGGCAGTTATAGATCCGTTGAAGGTGGTTATCACAAACTATCCTGAAGGACAAGTTGAAATGCTGGAGGCGGAAAACAATACGGAAAATCCGGAACTCGGAACACGCCAAATTCCGTTTTCCCGTGAAATTTATATCGAGCGTGAGGACTTCATGGAGAATCCGCCGAGCAAATACTTCCGTTTGTTCCCTGGTAATGAAGTACGTCTCAAGCATGCTTACTTCATTAAATGCAACGATGTGATTAAGGACACAGACGGAAATGTAACGGAAATCCACTGTACCTATGATGTAGAAACCAAGAGCGGATCAGGCTTTACTGGACGTAAAGTGAAAGGCACGATCCACTGGGTAGAGGCTACTCAAGCGGTTCCTGCCGAATTCCGTTTGTATGAGCCTTTGATTAACGCAGAGGACACGGATGAGATTGAAGAGGATGCATCGGAAAAAACATTCCTTGACCAATTGAATCCGAACTCTTTGGAAATTGCTCATGGCTATGTCGAGCCGAACATGAAAGAAGCTCAATCGCAGGACAAGTTCCAATTTTTCCGTCATGGTTATTTCAGTGTCGATCCGAAGCTTTCCAAACCGGGTCAGCCTGTATTTAACCGTGTTGTATCGTTGAAGAGCTCTTTCCAATTGCCTAAGCAATAGGCTGTTGGAAAGCGTGGGAGAGATGGTAGCTTCGTGCGACCAGTTGAAAAGGAGTCTGCCGTTGGCAGACTCCTTTATTTTACGCATGCACGCTCTTTATACATTTGACGATACTTGCTAACAAGCCAGAAGGGAAGAGGGGATACCTCATTCCTCTAGTGTAGTTAAGGGGCATTTTCTATTCGTTCGTGCCCGCTGGCAGTCCTGGCTGATAACCGTTCTTGTACAGCATGTACCACATAATGGCGAATCCCGCAGAGCCAAGTAGGGCGAAAAAGACCCCTGCATGGTACATCATTTCTCCACCAAAGTTCTGGAATAGCCAACCTCCCGCAAAACCTGCTACGATACCGGATATACCACTCCAGGTCAAGGTATATACGGCCTGTCCGGATGATCGGTATGCTGCAGGGGTAAATAGGACGGTCAACTGGGTGCCTACATAGAAGTATCCACCGAAGGTGACGCAATGAAGTGCCTGAATAAACACGATCTGAATCGGGTCTGTGGCCAGAGCCATCAGTTCCCACCGTAAGGCAAACAGCAAACTGACGAGTGCCAAACAACCTACCATCACGGTCATCTTTTTGTTCAAGAAGCGATCAAACAGCAAAAATACAATAATTTCGAATACCGATGACATAAAAACAGCAAAACCAAGCATCTGTTTGGACCCACCCAGCTCGGTGATGTACAGGGACATAAAGGCGCTGTTGATCGAATTCGGGATGGATACAAGGATGCCCAATAAAATAAAGGATATAAAGTATCCGTTCATTAAAACGCTGCCAAAGCCACGCAAATGAATAGTTGCTGTCTCCACAGAGCTTTTTAGTGGTGGAATCGACAAGGTGCAGATCAATGCAGCCAGAAGAAGTACCGTAAAGATGGTGGATATGCTGGATATCCCCGTTTGGTCAATAACTACGCCGGCAACTGCCGCTGTCACAGCCCAGCCGAAGGAGCCCCATATACGGAATGAGCCGAATTTCCGGTCTGTGCCCTCAATATAGCTGAGAATTAGGCTATTGCTTTGGGCAAATAAAGGGCTTTGAAAAAAATAAAAACCAATCATCGACACATAAATCATGATATACGTATGGACATGAAATAAAGCTTGCAGCAATAACAAGGTACCTATAATCATAAATAGCAGAATACGTCGGAGGTTACGGCTCCGGTCGCTTGTATAGCCCCAAAAAGGGTTCGCGAATACGGATACAAAAGGTCCGATGGCCATCAGACTCCCGATCTCCAGCTTGTCCATGCCGATATCTTGCAGATACAACGGGAAGAAGCTGGAGAAAATGACCATAGCTCCATATAGAAAAAAATTATACAGTTTTAAGGAATATAGAGGAGTCTCTTGAATTTCTCTCTTTTGCAAGACAAGCCATTCCTTTCTTAGCCCGATAGAGAACTGCGCATCGATGCCGATCTGTGGGGAGGTTCTTTATTCCAATGTATCATGTGTTGAAAGGGTTAACAAACCAATTAATTAACAATTATGTAATAATTAAATTTTGTTCAAAAAATTCATGATGCACATTTGCAATTGTTTTCAGAAAAAAAGGAGGGCATATTTGTGAAAGTGACTGGTATTATCGTCGCAGGAGGACGTTCCAGACGAATGGGACAGGACAAGGCTCTGCTTGAGATTGATGGAGCCACTATGCTTGAACGGATGTATACTACATTGCAGCAGGCGGCCCAGCGGGTTGTAGTAGTCACTCGTGACAACCAAGGATATGGCCTGAGTGGTATGGAAACTGTGTCTGATGTTTTTCGGGGCATGGGGCCCTTGAGCGGTATCCATGCAGGATTATCTGCATCTACTACGGAGTGGGGGATGGTTGTCGCTTGTGATATGCCCTTTGTACAGCCAGAGGTGCTACATGATCTGCTCGCTGTAACTAAGAAGTGGACGGAGTTGCAAGGAACGAGGGAACCAGCATTGCAAGCAGTGATACCTTCTATGGATGGACGTATACACCCGTTGCTGGCTGTATACCATCGGAGCGTGCTACCGTCTGCCGAGGAATGTTTGCGTAGTGGACGGCTTCGTCTCACCGATTGGTTGGACAAGCTGAACGTTCGTTATGCGACAGTAGAAGATTTGCCGGGAGTGAGTGAAGACATGTGGCATAAGGCAGTGTTCAATATGAACAATCCGCAGGACTACCAGCTTGCTATAGAGCAGTTGAAGCATAGTATAAAACAGACCACGCAGAGCGTGAAGAATTTAAAGGAAATGCAAGAGGATTAGGCACGTACAAGCTTCCTGTTCGAGGACTATTTAGGAGAGAAAATACCAGAGAAATATAATGGGTTAAATTTGGGGGAATATATTTATGCTGGAAGCTATTATCCATGCTGTTTTATTGGCACTGGGTTTGATTTTGCCTTTGGGGGTACAAAATGTATTTGTGTTTAATCAAGGGGCGTCCCAGTCGCGGTTTCGCAATACATTGCCTGCTGTCATTACAGCGGGTGTCTGTGACACAATCCTGATCACGCTTGCGGTTGGGGGCGTATCTCTTATTTTGCAGCAATTTCTATGGCTCACGAACGTACTCTATGCGGCGGGCTGTTTGTTTCTGTTGTATATGGCTTGGACTTTATGGAGATCGAAGACAGCTTCCTCGGGAGAAAGTCAGGCGATGCGGCCGAAACGCCAGATGATTTTTGCCGCTTCGGTATCGCTATTGAATCCACATGCCATACTTGACACGGTTGGCGTAATTGGAACCAGCTCCCTCCAATATGACGGCGGGGAACGCTGGGCCTTTGGTCTAGCCGCCGTGTCCGTATCTTGGATATGGTTTATTGGTCTTGCAACGGCGGGGCGTCTCGTGGGACGTATGGATTCAGAAGGGAAGTTTGGGACTGTGCTCAACAAAATATCGGCCCTGATTATTTTAGGCTTGGCCATTTATATGGCGATAAATTTCATTACCAGTATGTGACCCAAGCCTGGTTAGAGGAAAAACTTCAATACAGCGAACACCCCGCTCATGCAAAGGGAACACCGATCAAAAATAGCATAAAGGCCAGACAGCCTGCACCATTTACACCGCCTGCAATTCGGGCGTCCCGAGGGTTGGATGGATTGTAAATCGAAAAAGCGCATAGTTGGAATATAGAACATTCGGAATCGGAACAACTGTGTTTGTGGTATGAAAATGAGCGAATGTGTAGATGAAATAAAAAAAGTGACGCTGAATTACAACAGCGTCACCGTAATGCCTTGCTCCAGACGCCTCACATCCTGGAGCTCGATCTTCCCGGCCATGGCGTGCAGAGCTGCCGCTGTGCCGCAGGCCGCTCCCTGCCGTAGCATGGCAGGGAGATCCAGCCCCGTCGCCGCGCCGGTGACCAGGCCGGCGACCATGGCGTCACCGCTGCCGAGCGCGCTGACAATGTCCGCGTCTGGCAGGCTCACGCGGTAGCGCGCATTGTGCGTCACCGCCAGCGCCCCGCTCGCGCCGAGCGAGATGACGGCCAGCTGCGCTCCGGCGTCCAGCAGCTTCGCTGCCGCCGCTTCAGCGGCATCCGGACGCGCTGCGTCGATCCCCGCGAAGTGGGCGGCCTCGTCCTCGTTAGGCTTCACGAGGTCGGGTTTTCCGCGCAGCCCCAAGCGCAGCGCCTCACCGCTCGCGTCCAGCGCCACCCGCGCGCCACGTGCCTTTGCCAGCGTGCACAGCTCGGCGTACAGATCGGGCGGACAGCCGGGTGGCAGGCTGCCGGAGAATACGACCCAAGCCGAATCCTCGGCAAGGGTCTCGATTTTGCGCCGCAGTGCGGCTAATTCAAGTGGCCCAACGGTCGGTCCGCTCTCAATCAGCTCGGTCTGCGTGCGCGCGGACGGGTCGAGCACGGTAATGGCGAGACGGGTCTCCCCATGTGCCGTTTCAATGAAATCGGCGCTTACGCCTTCCGCGCTCAACCCGTCAATGAGCAGCCGTCCGGTGTGTCCGGCAGCAAACCCGGTTGCTCGTACTGGCTCGCCTAGTGTGCGAATGACGCGGGCGGCATTCACGCCCTTGCCGCCCGGTACCGTCAGGCCGCCTTCAATGCGGTGGACGGCATTCAAACCGAAGCCTGCAACTGTGTAGATTTTATCCACAGCCGCGTTAAGCGTTACGGTGGTAATCACAAGGCACCACTCCTTTAAGATCAGCAATTTGCAGCATTTGATGCCATTCGCTTATGCTAAGATATTAGCTTTAATCCCAATGCTGCGGCAAGAATCATGGCGATGAATAAGACACGCAGTACGCTTTTTTGTTCACCGTACAAGAACATGCCTGTAATCGTGCTACCAACCGTTCCGATGCCTGTCCATACCGCATAGGAAGTCCCCATAGGCAAACTTTTCATGGCATAGCTGAGTAGAGAGAAGCTAAGAATAAAGGATAAGATCATAAGCACTAAGGACTTCCAGCCTTTGCCCACCGTAACTCCCTTCATACCGATGACTCCTAATACTTCCGAGCATCCCGCGATAACCAAAGCAATCCAAGCCATTATGCGCCACTCCCTTCCTGAACATCACGGTCGGTAACTAACTTCAGGCCGACCACACCTGCCAGCAAAAGGGCGATTAACAGCGTTTTGGACCATTGAAACGGTTCCCCGAATAGCAGCATTTCACCTACGACCGTTCCCCCTGTCCCTAGTCCAGTAAATACAGCATATACCGTGCCTACAGGCAAACGCTTCGCAGCCTTCATGATCAAATAAAAGCTGGCCACCACAGCCAGCACGGTTACAGCCCAGGCGAGTATGGAATCCGCATGCTTCAAACCCGATACCCATACGACCTCAATCAGGCCGCCAACAAAAACGTAAATCCAACTGCGATTCATGATGAATATTCTCCTCAAAAATAAATTTTATAAGTTCGACGGCTTCATGCTTCATGAGGTGAGGTTAACGTAATCCCACGCCAAAAAATAGGCCATGCAGCGTTCAGTCTTCGGTGGTAGTTGACGCTTCCACTGTACAGTAGCTCCACTATGACTCCGTCCACCAGTGTCATAAAGGCTAAAGCCACATCCACTGGCTCCATATGCCCAAAAGGTTCCCGATCCTGTGTATTCCGGAGGCGGCGAGTTAATTTTCGCTCCATTTTGTCCAGAAAAGGATTAACAATATCCAGCACCTCGTTATACAACGATACAGGCGGAAAGAAGGAAAAGCGAAGCATAAACTTGGCTGAGTCGTTGCTCTCATATTCCTGTCCCATCCAAAACAAGAAGTCATGCAGGGTATGCTTAAGCGGCTGATCTTTACGTTCCGTAAAGTACTCGAAAATACGTAAATTCTGCTCTTGAAAAGCATACCTCGCTACCTGTAGGAACAGATCCTCTTTGCCTTGGAAATGCGCGTATATAGACGGTTTTCGGATACCGACCTCAGCGGCAATACTGCTCAAGGATGCTCCTTCATACCCATTGGTGGCAAATTGAAAAAGAGCGGCCTTTCGAATCTCTTCCATTCCCATTATTGTCACCTACCTAACGTTCGTTAGTTTATTCTTGCACAAAAAAAAGTAAGTGTCAACCCAGCGTCATTGTGTTTTGTATAAAGCTTTTCTTTGGATTTTTTTATCAACATTTTAATAAAAAAGTGGGAAGAAATAAGGGGCTCATGTACAATATAATGAAGAATACTTGTCGAATGCAGTCCACTGGAAGTGAGGTTAGTTATGAGGCGAAGCTTACTAGCCGTATTGATCGCGGCTATGGTGTTTATTATTTATTATTTTGGCTTGTTTAATTACATCGGCAAAAATGAAGGAACTGTCATCAGTATTTTTTCCACCCTGACAGTGATCTCCATCAGTCTGATTATTTTTACGGAGAATCGTAATCCCTCCACTACGATGTCCTGGATTTTGCTGCTGGCATTGCTGCCAGTCGTTGGACTTCCTCTTTATTTTCTGTTTGGGCAAAATGTATTCAAGCGTCGCAAGTATGATAAAAAGGCATTGCGTGACCAACAGGCTTACGACCGCATAGAAAAGGATGCTTTGCGAGTCAAACGGGATCTGACCTGCTTTACAGATGAGCAGCAGCAGTTGATGCGTTTGGCACGCAGACTGGCCCGCTCCCCGATTTATTTTGCGACGGAAACTCAAATTCTGAACAATGGAGATGAAACCTTCTCCACTTTGCTAGAAGAACTGCGCAAGGCGCAGCATCATATCCATATGGAATATTACATTTTCCGTTCGGATGATATCGGTACCAGCATTCAGAAAATTTTGATTGAAAAGGCTAAAGCGGGTGTTAAGGTTCGGTTTATGTACGATGCGGTGGGCAGTATTCAGTTGTCAAAGTCATTTTTGAAAGAAATGAGAGATGCAGGAGTAGAGGTTGTTGCGTACGGCGGCGCTCGGATCTTGTTCTTCTCCAGCCGGGTAAACTATCGTAATCACCGTAAAATTGTAGTCATCGACGGTAATATCGGATTAATTGGTGGTCTAAATGTGGGAGATGAGTATCTCAGCCGCAACAAAGCCTACGGCTTTTGGCGTGATACGCATATGATTGTGAAGGGCGAAGCTGTGCGGACGTTGCAGCTTATATTTCTACAGGATTGGCTTCACATGACGGGTGAGTCGGTGCTCGATAGCGAATATCTGTCTCCCAGTATTGAACCCATTACAGACGGAGGCGTGCAGATTATTGCTAGCGGCCCGGATAATGAGCGGAGAGTGCTTAAAAATCTGTTTTTCTCCATGATCACGTCCGCCCGAAAATCAGTCTGGATTGCCACTCCTTATTTTATCCCGGATGAAGATATCCTGACTGCCTTACGGATGGCTGCCTTGTCCGGGTTGGACGTACGTATTCTGTTTCCCGCAAAACCGGATAAATGGCTACCTTTTCTCGCGTCTCATTCGTACTTCCAGTCGTTACTGGAGGTTGGAGTCAAGGTATATGAATATGAAAAAGGGTTCCTCCACTCCAAGCTCCTCATCATTGACGGGGAAGTTGCGACCATCGGGACAGCCAATATGGATATGCGTAGCTTTCATTTGAATTTTGAAGTTAACGCTCTGTTAATTCAAACGCACAGTGTGCAGCAGATGGTAACAGACTACGAACGAGATTTGCATTCTGCCAGTCTGATCGTACGCGAAGAATTCATGAAAAAACGTCTGTTCAAACGTTTGATGGAATCGCTCGCGCGGCTGCTTTCACCGCTGCTGTAGGGCATAAACGAATTCGCTACAGCACTATTCCGTAGTTAAAATGTAGTAAAGCCTAAAATATCCTGTAGACGGTATATAATATCTTTCCAAAATGTTGAATGATCCTCGTAAGCTGTTAGATCCAAACTGTATTCAGCCCCCTGATTATTCCATAGCTTATCAAAATAGGCCGCAACCTGTCGGGTCAGCTTGCTGTCCGCCGGAGCGGCCACCCACAATTCATTTTCCAGATTCAAATCATCCAGATTACGGGGGGTCAGATTGGTAGAGCCACCCCAAATGATATGCTCTCCTTGCACCTTGGCAATATAAATCAGTTTGGTATGGAACTGTTCATGGATGGTATGATACCAGCGAATCTGAATGTTCCCACCCGATTTATCGGACAACTCTTGGGCAACCGGACGATTGGGGATGCCGATTTTTTCCTGACCAAACGCATTTTCATTGGGGTCCAGCAGCAATTGGATGTTTACACCACGCGCAGAGGCATCCAGCAGGCTATTCAATACTTTACGGTCAGCCAAATAAAACTTGCCCATATGAATGCTGTCACCTTTCTTCGTCTGCGCAATGCCATCCAGAACTGAGGTGTACACTTTGCCCTCAGTTAGATATTTGATCCGGTAGCTGTCCTTACTCGATGGAACTTTGGGTTCGGCCTGTGGTGTATAGGCAGGAAGCTGTCCACCGCCCGAAAAGTCCAACACCGCCTGCTCTGTTTGTAAAATGTCTCCGATGATAGGCCCCTTTACCTCCAGCGCTACATTGGAGTGATAGGCGCTCGCGTCGTGCACATTGCCTGTAGAAATGAGCGCTGTCTGTTCGTTGGCAACCAATTTTCGATGATTGGCCTTGACATTTAACAGCTTAAGATAGGAGCGAGCCGTAACATCAGGTCCGTCACTGGCCATCAGGTTGGGAATCCAGCCTGTGCCCTGCTGCCCGAACCACTGGAAAAAGGTACGCCACACCGCCGAATAGATGGGTGTGGAGTCCCGCAACGGATCTACATCAGTCTGCACGACCTGAATCCCTGCTCGCTTCATATTCTCCAACAAAGGATTGGGAGCAGAATTATAGTTGGTATTGACTTCATCTGTAATGAAAAAGATAGGCATATCAGGATGAGCATTCTTTTTGGCAATAAGATGATCGGTCATTTGTGCGCTAACTTGGGGGAAGTGCTGACCTTTATGCTTATAGTCGTTGAACAGAAACAGATCGATGACGATAAATTGCTCGGCTTCATCAATGATCCCGAGCATACGCTTCAAAATTTGTCCTTCATGCTGTGCAGTACTACCATCCCCGGTGGGATAGGTCAAATCCGTCCAGAAGTTTACCTCATGGGTTGAATACTCCTGACTCTCATAAGAGACGAACGGAGGCAAGGGTTTATGGGTCTGATACAGCATGACGGCTATCAGCCAAAGGATAAGTACCAGAATGGCGATTTTAAGGGCACGGCCCTTATGCCTGGATTTTCTTTGATATTCCGGCTTAGAATGCAGCGGATCACGTGTAGTCATATGACGATCAACTCCTCAATTGGATGCTGCATTCCGTTTTACCGTGCCGGAACATGCAGTTTTATGATGGGATACTGTCAAGTTATTAACGCAAGTGTGCAGGATTGACGCGGATACTGAATGAAATGAAGGATGTTTTACTATTCGTTGAGGACATATGTCCTTTATAGAGAGTCTGCCCTATAATTTAATATATAGAAAAGTCATTTACATGGGGAGAATAACGATTTATGAGAGGAATCTTGTTTGCTTTTCTGGGAGGAGCGTGTATTACGCTACAAGGTGTAGCGAATACACGGATTAGTCAGGATATTGGTACATGGCAGGCTGCTGCTGTTACTCAGCTAATAGGGTTTATTTTGGCAGCATTAGTCTGGATGTTTACAAGGGATGGCAATGTGGCTGAAATGAAACAGGTGAAGCCGATGTATCTTTGGGGCGGTGCCTTTGCAGCTATTATTATATTTAGTGAAGTCACGGCGATCCAACATATTGGAGTTACGTTCACGATCTCGGCGTTGTTGATTGCGCAGTTGTGTTTAACCTTCCTGGTAGATATTAAGGGATGGTTCGGTATAGTGAAGCAAAAGATGAAGCTGCCACAATTTATAGGTATTGGTATGATGATCGCGGGTGTAATTATTCTGAAGCTTTAAAATAGAAATTTAACTTGTAAAGAAAGCTTAGAATGTAGAGATTGAAGGTGAGCTTAGGAATGAGAGAAATTCAGGATCAAGAGCAGCTAAAATATTTTTTGCAGCTGCATGAGTTGGAATCCATACTCTACGAGCCACTACATCCTTATTTGTCGTTGCATCGTTTGGAGCAAGGGGAAAAGCTCTGTTTACAGGGGGACCCCATTGAGCATCTATATATACTGGTGCAGGGCAAGGTCAAGATTTATACCAGCTCTACAGAAGGGAAAACCCTGATCCTTTGCTTCAAAACACCGATCGAGGTTATAGGAGATGTTGAATATATTCGGAGTAGTCACGTCATCAACACGGTAGAGGCAGTGTCTCCGATCTATGTGATCGGCATTCACCACCAATGGATGAACAAATACGGCAGAGACTATGCTCCTTTGCTGCAATTTCTATTGGATATTGTTACGCGAAAGTTTTGCCTGGACTCCGATTTTTCCAGTTTTAATCTCATGTATCCGGTGGAAGTCAGGCTGGCGAGCTACCTGTTATCGGTTTCTTTTGACGAATCGAATACATCTTTTCATGAGGAATTACGTGCATCCAGTCTGGTAGATGTGGCGAATTTGATCGGAACCAGCTATAGACATCTCAACCGTGTCATTCGCAAAATGATTGAAGATGGGTGGGTTGAACGGACAAAAGGCTATATTGTCATTCGGGACAGAAAAGGTTTGAGTGAACTGGCAGGGCATAATATTTATGAATCATTGTAATAGGAGCATGTAGTAAAAAGCAGAAGAATATCAAGGATCATCAAGGGAGAGTTAACATATGTTATTAGGAATTGTATTGGCGGTTATCGCAGGTGCCTTGGTCAGTCTGCAAACGATATTCAATAATAAGGTGAATGAACGGACAGGATCGTGGGCCACAACAACATTGGTGCTGGGCACAGGGTTCTTGGCTTCCTTACTCGGGAGTCTTATTTTTGAAGGGAAAAATACATTTGCTTTACAGCATATGCAGCCGTGGTACTGGTTCAGTGGCATGATTGGTGTCGGTGTTGTGTTCTGTCTGGTACAAGGAATGAAGCGACTTGGTCCGACCTATGCGATCTCCATTGTATTGACAGCGCAATTAGGGACCGCCCTGTTGTGGGATTCATTAGGATGGCTAGGATTAGAGAAAATTCCGTTTACCATTAACAAGCTGATCGGTGTATTGGTCATTATCGGTGGTATTCTTGTGTTCAAATTTGGACACGGGCGTACGAAGGAGCAAGGAGAAAGCATTTCATCTGTACCTGATTCGATGAAGGGATAAAGGAGAATGTAATGACCTTTATCTTGCCGGGATAGGGATCATACTTTCGAGTAGGCATTTTGCAGAAAAGCGGCAGCTCAATTGGGGGCGGCTTTTCTGTAGAGTATCCGAAATAACTGGTTTATTGCGAATTTTGAACATGATCTATGGGTAAGAAAAAATGTTCACGATCGTGTATATATTTTTCCATCCATGATACAATGAAAGTATCTTAAAATAGCCATTTTAAGGGCTACGATATTTGTATAAGAGACGATAAATAGATCGGTTACCGTGTTCGGGAACGGTCTTATTTGTGCTTCTTGAACTTGATACAATAAACAGAGTGACTTTGGATGAGGTGGAACATAGATGAGTAGTACAGAGAATAAAAAAGGAGCACCTGACGGCTTTAACAGATCCGGCTCTTTGTTGCCTGCCGCGCGGACAGGCGAACGGAAGATTGAGCACGTCCGCCTTTGTTTGCAAGAAGATGTGGCCGGACAAGGTATCACCAGCGGGCTGGAGCGGTATGTCTTTAAGCACTGCGCTCTGCCGGAGTTGCATTTTGACGAGGTTCGCCTGGATACTACTTTTTTAGGACAGGCTGTACGAACACCGTTGCTTATTAGCTCCATGACAGGCGGCAGCGCCGAGACAGGAGCGATTAATGAGCGATTAGCAGAGACAGCGGAGAGACGCGGCTGGGCATTGGGCATCGGCTCGGTACGGGCTGCGGTGGAAAGGGAAGAATTGGCTCCAACCTTTGCAGTCCGCCGTCTGGCACCCAATATCCCGATCCTTGCCAATCTGGGTGCGGTGCAGCTGAACTACGGATTTGGCGTGGACGATTGTCGCCGTGCAGTAGACATTGCCGGAGCAGATATGTTGGTGCTGCATTTGAACGGATTGCAGGAGATTTTCCAACCCGAAGGGAATTTGGATTTTAGCGGCCTGCTTAATCGTTTCGAGGAGTTGTCTCGTCAGCTTTCAGTGCCTGTAGGAGTGAAGGAAGTAGGTTGGGGCATAGATGGCGAGACGGCGTCAAGACTGTATGATGCGGGTGCAGCCTTTATTGATGTCGCTGGTGCAGGCGGGACAAGCTGGAGCCAAGTGGAGAAATTTCGTAACCCTGATCCTGTGCGTCGCGCGGCGGCGGAAGCGTTTGCGGACTGGGGCAATTCGACCGCTGATTGTATCGTGGAAGTCAGAGCCGCTCAGCCACATGGTGCTCTGATCGGCAGCGGTGGACTGAGAGACGGTGTCGATGCAGCGAAGGTGCTTGCTTTGGGAGCTGACATGGCAGGCTTCGGGCGTTCTTTGCTCGGTTCTGCGGTTGCCTCTAGTGAAGCGCTGGAGGCACGTTTGGAGCAGGTCGAACTGGAACTCCGCACGGTCATGTTTGGCATTGGGGTAGATGGAATAGAAGGGCTCAAAGATACGACTCGACTAAGAAAGAAGGTAAATGGATGAGCGGACTTATTACATTGGTTCCGATGAATGCGGAGCAATATGATCGATTTGAACAACGCTCGCTTGCCGACTATGCGGATGAGAAAATCCAAGCAGGTACATGGACGGTTGAAGAAGCACCAGAGCGAGCGGCAGAAAGTTTTGCTCGATACCTGCCACAGAGACTAGACACACCTCATGCTCACCTGTATATGTTGATGTTTTCCGATGACGGGGGGCAGAGTCAGGAGGAAGCTGGCTACATCTGGTTCAATATTACGGACGGCGTGCAAGGAAAAGAAGCTTTTCTACTGGATATCCTTGTATACGATTCATACCAGGGGAGGGGTCTAGGTACGATGGCGATGGAGGCTTTGGAACAGGAGGCTCGCAGGCTGGGAGCTGTCCGCATCGGGTTGCATGTATTTGGGCATAATGAGCGAGCTTTGCATGTATATCGCAAGTCGGGCTATCGGATTACAGATATCCAGATGAGCAAAGAAATCTAAATAGGGATATAGTAAAATCCTGAATTCCATAACCGTATGCTTGCCGCGTGTATAGGTTCTCATATATAATGTGGGTTGGTAAACTAACGGATGGCATAACGCATATTTTATATAAACGGGAGTTGTTCTGATTATGGCTTTAAAAGCGGGGATTGTGGGCTTGCCGAACGTGGGCAAATCAACACTTTTTAACGCAATAACGCAGGCGGGTGCGGAATCCGCAAACTATCCATTTTGTACGATTGACCCCAATGTAGGCGTCGTTGAAGTACCGGACGAGCGGTTGGATAAGTTGACCGAACTGGTTGTGCCGAATAAAACGGTGCCAACGGCTTTTGAATTTGTTGATATTGCAGGACTTGTGCGCGGTGCGAGCAAGGGCGAGGGTCTGGGTAACAAGTTTCTGGCTCATATTCGTGAAGTGGATGCGATTGTACATGTGGTACGTTGCTTTGAAGATGAGAACATTACCCATGTAGACGGCAAAATTGACCCGATCAGCGACATTCAGACCATTAATTTGGAACTGATTCTGGCGGATATCGAAAGCGTAGACAAGCGTATTGAACGTTCCCGCAAAAACATGAAGGGTGGCAACAAGCAGTACACCCAAGAAGTTGAAGTGCTGGAGCGGATCAAGGAAACGCTCTATGCTGATAAACCTGCGCGTAGCTTAGAATTGTCGGATGAAGAACGGCTGATTGTACGCGATCTTCATTTGCTGACGATGAAGCCTGTACTCTACGCCGCTAATGTTAGCGAAGATGGTGTAACGGAAGCCGACAGCAATCCATATGTGCAAAAGGTACGCGATTTTGCCGTGGCTGAAAATGCAGAAGTGGTGCCGATTAGCGCCAAGGTAGAATCTGAAATTGCTGAGCTGGAAGGCGAAGACAAGGCGATGTTCCTTGAGGAGTTGGGATTAGCCGAATCCGGATTGAACCGTCTGATTAAAGCGGCATACCGCTTGTTGGGACTGTATACGTATTTCACAGCAGGTGTGCAGGAAGTACGCGCTTGGACGATTCACAAAGGAACGAAGGCACCGGGTGCTGCGGGCGTAATTCATACGGATTTTGAACGCGGATTTATTCGTGCCGAGGTTGTATCCTACAACGATTTGGTTGCTGCTGGTTCGATGAACGGGGCCAAGGAACGTGGTCAGCTTCGTCTGGAAGGTAAGGAATATGTAGTGCAGGACGGAGACGTTATGCATTTCCGTTTTAATGTTTAATATATAATTTCTAGAGTACAATACTCGATTCGGATATATAAAAGACGATGTCTCACTCAAGTATGTGTGTTCTAAAATGTGCTAGATAATGCGGTCGCTGCCTATATTAGGGCGGCGACTTTTTTTATTGAATTACATGTCGTGTGGATTTTTGCAAAATCCTAAATTAGTCAGTATTTCTTGTAGCTAATTCATGAATTAGTTGGTATAATAAAGAGCTGTAGCCAGTGAAATTGAAGCTGGCTTCATATTAATTTAACTGAAGAGGTGAATCGCTTGTTGGACCGATTGCAATCATTGGCGGACCGCTACGATAAACTGAGCGAACTGCTCTGCGATCCGGATGTAGCGAACGATAGCAAAAAACTTAGAGATTATTCCAAAGAACAGTCTGATTTACAGCCTGCTTATGAAGCATATACCGAATATAAAAATGTCGTTGAAGAGCTGGAAGCTGCAAAAACCATGCAGGGTGAAAAGCTGGACGACGAGATGCGTGAAATGGTCAAAATGGAGATTGAAGAACTGAGTGTTCGTAAGCGGGAGCTGGATGAAAAAATCCGTATTTTGCTGCTGCCGAAGGACCCGAATGATGATAAAAACGTTATTATTGAGATTCGTGGTGCAGCGGGTGGTGACGAAGCGGCACTATTCGCAGCTGATTTGTACCGGATGTATACCCGTTATGCCGATACCCAAGGCTGGCGTGTAGAGCTGATGGACGCGAACATGAATGATCTCGGGGGCTTTAAAGAGGTTATTTTCATGATTAACGGCCGCGGTGCATACAGCAAAATGAAATTCGAAAGCGGCGCACACCGCGTACAGCGGATTCCGACGACGGAATCAGGTGGACGTATTCATACATCGACATCTACAGTATCCGTTATGCCTGAGGCAGAAGAAGTGGATATTGAAATTTCCGACAAGGATATTCGCGTGGATACGTTCTGTTCCAGCGGTGCGGGCGGACAATCCGTTAATACGACCAAGTCGGCGGTGCGTGTAACGCATATGCCAACAGGTATTATGGCAACCTGTCAGGACGGAAAATCCCAGAACTCCAATAAGGAGAAGGCGCTGCAAGTTTTGCGTGCCCGTATTTCGGATATGTTGCGTCAGGAAGAAGAAGCCAAATATGCAGGCGAGCGTAAGAGCAAAGTAGGTACTGGAGACCGCAGTGAGCGTATCCGTACCTACAACTTCCCGCAAAGCCGTGTAACGGATCATCGTATTGGACTAACTATGCATAAGCTGGACCAGGTGATGAACGGGGAGATCGAAGAAATCGTATCGGCGCTCACGATTGCAGAGCAGGCTGATTTGATGGAACAAGAGGTTTAAGTTTTGGGGAACGAGCGCGATTGTGTGTATCGGATGTCGCCGGAACGGAACATGAGTGTCAGAGAAGCCTTGGTTGAGGCTTCTTCTTTTTTAGGAAGCTGTGGCGTTCTGGAGCCCCAGCATAATGCCCGCTTGCTGCTGGAGCATGTACTCGGGTTGGAAGGTACGGCGTTTTACGCCGCTCTGGGTGATCCGTTCCCTTCCACTGCCAAGGAGGCGTGGGAACGGATCATAGCCCGCAAAGCTGCGGGTGAACCGGCGCAGTATATTATCGGACGGCAGGAATTTTATGGCCGCCCGTTCATGGTTTCGCCGTCGGTGCTGATTCCGCGCCCCGAGACAGAACTGCTCGTCGAGGCGATACTCCAGCACGGCGATCGGCTGTGGCCAAGCGGCGCTCCGCAGGCGCTCGACATCGGCGCGGGCAGCGGTGCGATTGCCGTGACGCTGGCGGCTGAACGACCGAGCTGGCGCGTAGCGGCAGGGGATATTTCGGCCGCCGCGTTAAAAGTAGCGGCTTATAACGCTGCTGCGAACGGCGCAGCCGTAGAATTCCGCGAGGGCGATCTGCTGGCGCCATTTGCGGGAACGACGGTGGACATTCTCGTGTCCAACCCGCCGTACATCCCGGCTGCTGACATCGCTGGCCTACAGCCGGAGGTCCGCGACCATGAGCCGCGAATGGCGCTCGATGGTGGTCCTGACGGGCTCGGCCCGTATCGGGCAATGCTGGAGCAGCTCGGACTCCTTCAGGCTCCGCCCCGGCTAATCGGGTTTGAGCTGGGGATGGGACAGGCCAGAGACGTGGCTGGCCTGCTGGAACAGGCAGGTCATTGGAAGAACATTATAATCGTTCCTGACCTTGCAGGGATTGAACGACATGTCCTAGGCGTCTCGGAGTAGTGGTGCATTTTCTTTTTGCGAGTCTTTCCTTTAGAATAAGAGGAGTATGACCGAGAAACGGCTCAGGGGGAAATCATGCTTCAGAAATTGAAAAAAATTGACGGTCCGGTTATCTTTATTCTGGTTTTGCTCATGGCGATTAGTATCATAACGGTATACAGCGCAGGTAGGGGCCCTACGAACTTGGCAGAGCACGGCAACGACTATCAAAAGATGATCGGGTATTATATATTGGGTTTTGTGGCGATCTTGGGTTTAGCGATGGTCGATTTTCGGATATTCATTAAAAAAGCCCTGTACGTATATGGAGGCGGAATATTCCTGTTGGGTCTCGGATTTTTTGGTGGGACGGTTAACAACTCTCAGGGCTTTCTGAAAATTGGTGGCTTGAATCTTCAGCCTGCCGAGGTATTCAAGCTGGTTCTTATCATTTTTCTGACTTATATGCTGATCAAAAAGCGCAAGAGCAGACTGTATTTCATTCAGGATGTTCTTCCAGTGGCTCTGGTGAGCTTTGTCCCGTTTGCCATGGTTATGGCACAAAATGACTTGGGTAATGCGCTCGGTTACATTGTCATCGTCATTGGTATGCTATGGATTGGTAATGTGAAGGCATCCCATGCGTTAATCGGATTCATCGTATTTGCAGTCGCCGTTGGCGGCGGGATCAAAGCTTATATTTCGTTTCACGATGAGATTGATTCCTTTATGAAGGGGATTGGCCGTAGTCACTGGGTTGAGCGGTTGGACCCTTGGTTGGTACCGGAAGAGGCAACCGCGAAGGCGTCTTATCATACCAAAAATGCCAAGTTGGCGATAGCCTCTGGCGGGATGATGGGCAAGGGCTTTTTGCAAGGAACCTCGGTACAGTCCGGGCGTGTTCCTTATACGTATGCGGATTCTATTTTTGTGGTCGTAGCGGAGGAATTTGGCTTTGTAGGCTCTTCAGTGCTACTATTGTTATATTTTATTTTGATTCACCGAATGATCCTGATTTCGCTGGAATGCCGGGATCGCGCCGGACCGTATATTATTGTCGGGATTGTGTCCATGTTGCTGTATCAGATTTTTGAGAATATTGGTGCGTTTCTGGGCATTATGCCGCTTACAGGGATTACACTCCCGTTCATAAGTTATGGTGGTACCTCGTTGCTTATTAACATGGCTAGTATCGGCTTGGTTATGAGCATTAAGGTGCACGGCCAAGAGCTGGAGGATGATCTGCCACAGCCTTCCAGATTGAACTTGACGAAGGCGAAAAAAGCCTAGTACAGGTGGACTGTGGCTAGATACTGATTGGTATTTGTGTGTGAGTTGAAACGGTGCAACGCGAGAGTCCAGATTGTGAAATCTGGGCTTTTTTATATTCCTCGGCGAGGGTCAGAAGCTTGGTGTAGCATGATTCGAGGGTGTATTGAAGAAAATCTGTAAAGTGGTTATGAATTTTTTACAAGACTTATAGGTTTAGACTCTCCCAAACCGGACAAACTGATAGACATGATAGAGTTTGGGTTTGGGGGGACGAAGATGAGGAGTTGGGTAAAGCAAGCTGCAATGATATTAATTTGTATTTCAATATTAATGATGTCTTGGGAAGGTCAAAAAACGGATGCCGCTATGACCACGGGAACAAGAGGAACCTTAGCAGCAGGAGTGACTACAACAGGGCTGGAAGTGATTCCACACGACTCCATTCGGCTGCGTATTTTGGCCAATTCGGATCGCCCAGAGGATCAGCTGGTTAAACGCGAAATACGGGACGCTATTGTGCAGCAAATGAATGCTTGGGTGGGTGAGCTGGAAAACCCGCAAAGCTTAGACCAAGCGAGATCATTGATTGATGCTCATTTACCTGAAATTGACCGTTTGGTAGGTACGGAACTGGCTCGTCGCGGCATTGCGTATGACCATCAGGTGGAACTGGCGAGCGTACCTTTCCCGACGAAAATGTACGGTGGTCTTGTCTACCCGGCAGGGAATTATGAAGCGCTACGGGTTACGCTGGGGCAAGGAAAAGGTCAAAATTGGTGGTGCGTGCTGTTTCCCCCGCTGTGCTTTATTGATGCAGGCAGTGGGGAAGCAGCGGCACAAACGGTATCACCAAAAACGGATCATGGAGATAGTCGGACGAATGCCACTGACAAGGAGCCGGAAGTGCGTTTTTTTCTGTGGGATGCACTTGCGGGACTGTGCAGCTGGGTGAGTGGCTTGTTTGCCTAAACGTTGAGGAGTGTAAGTTTCCCCATATGCTATAATGGAGCTTACGATAGATATACACATGGCAGAGCCAAATAAACTGATCTTTCAAAGTAGCCTTATAGGATCAAGCGAAATCACTGGCCTGTATACGACAATAAGATATGGGATGATCTGATATGAGTGATAAATCGAATCAAATGCAAGACTTGCACGGAGATTTTGTGCAAAAGGAAAAATCGGAGCAAAAGCTGGACGAACAGGGGAATTGCGAGCTGAAGCAGGCATTGAAGTCTTCCCATACCCAATGGTGGGATGTAAGATGTTTGGTTCCTGTGAACAACACTGACGGGGGTGTTTCTGACGAAACTTCGGCTGAACAGACTCGGATCGCGGCGGAAAAAGGCATACGCGAGGCTGCTGTACTCCTCCAAGCTGGAGAGACGGTAGCCTTTCCTACGGAGACCGTGTACGGACTGGGAGCCGATGCTCGTAGTACAAAAGCGGTGGAGGCGGTATTCGCTGCCAAAGGACGCCCCTCCGATAACCCGCTCATTGTACATGTTTCTGATGCTGATCAATTAGAGGGTATGGTAGCAGAAATAAACGATACAGCCCGGGCGCTGATGAATATGTTCTGGCCGGGACCGCTGACTCTCGTATTACCAGTGGTACCGCAGGCACTGTCATCGCGTGTAACGGCCGGGCTGGACACGGTTGGTGTGCGTATGCCAGATCATCCGATAGCGCTGCGCTTGATCGCTGAAGCGGGTTGTCCGTTGGCTGCGCCAAGCGCCAATCGTTCGGGAAGACCCAGTCCCACCCTTGCACAGCATGTGCGGGAGGATCTGGAGGGCCGCATCGGCGGCATTTTAGACGGAGGCCCCACAGGTGTGGGGCTGGAGTCCACGGTGGTGCAGGCGGCTGACGACGGAACGGTCACCATCCTGCGCCCCGGCGGCGTGACGGCTGAGCAGCTCGCTGCAGTTGCTCGCGCCGTCGTGCTGGACCCGGCGCTGGCCGCTACGCCCGGGGAGGATGCCGACAGCCCGGCGCCGCGCTCGCCGGGCATGAAGTACACACACTACGCGCCGCGAGGCCGCTTGAGCGTGGTACAAGGCCCGTCGTCCGTTGAGGTGACGGGCTGGATTCGCGCTGCGCTGGCGGAGGCTTCCGCCCGCGGGGAGCGCACGGCAGTGCTCGCGTTCGACGAGCATACCGCCGACTACGCCGGAGAACGCGTCTACACGCTAGGCAAGCTGGACGCGCTCCATGAGGCAGCGCAACGCCTGTACGGCGTGCTGCGCTGCTGCGACGAGGATGGCGTCACCTACATTTTGGCGGAATCCTGTCCGCCGAAAGGATTGGGCGACGCCGTTATGAACCGCCTGCTTAAAGCGGCAGGTCACCGAATCGTCCGCCTGTAGCTTCTGTCGAATCAGAGCCTCTTATATTAAATTTTCCTCCCTCCTCGTCTCGGTATTGGGTACTTTCAGTGCATGCTTGTACTGATTTGCCCCTTGTCCGCATAACGTGTACAAGAACAGACGGATAATGGAGGGATGGAGTATGCTGGCAGCCTCTGCCCATGCCGGGCAGGTTGTAACGATTCTGATCATGGCGGTAGCGCTAGGAATGGATGCGTTATCGCTGGGCGTAGGGATCGGCATGAAGGGGATACGCCTGCGAGACGTGCTGCGCATCAGCACTGTTATTGGCTTTTTTCACATTCTGATGCCATTGCTGGGAATTTTCACAGGCCATTATATGAGTTCTTTATTAGGTCATGTGACGACCTACTTCGCAGGGGGGCTACTCATCCTTTTAGGCGGGCATATGGTGTATAATTCCTTCAAAGGGGACGGCGTACAGGTATTGGATCATCGTTCGCCTTTAGGTCTTTTGCTGTTTGCGCTTGGGGTGAGCGTGGATTCATTTTCTGTAGGAGTGTCACTGGGGATGTTCCAGAGTGATCTGGTGCTGTCTGTTCTGGCATTTGGTTTTTGCGGGGGAGCAATGGCGATGTTGGGCCTGCTACTGGGTCGCAAGGTCAGCCGCAATCTAGGAGATTACGGGGAAACAGTGGGCGGTGCCATTTTGCTGGCATTCGGCTTTATGTTTATGTTTTGATTTTAGCTCAGACAGTGTAAAATAAGTGCAGGGTTAAAGTAAGGGATTAGGATTATAGTAATCCTCTGTTTATATATTTTTTAACATACGGGGGGTGAAAACGTTGAAGAATATCTTATTTGTATGCACAGGGAATACCTGTCGTAGTCCAATGGCTGAAGGGATGCTGCGTAAGTTGGCTGCTGAGCATGGACTAGAACTGGAAGTGCGTTCTGCGGGAGTGGCAGCGATGGAAGGCACGCCGATATCCCGACATGCAGAGGCGGTTCTACGTGATCACGATATATCCGATCAGATCACTTCAACCCCTTTGAGCGACGGGCTTGCCGGGTGGGCACATCTGATCTTAACCTTGACGCAAGGACATAAACAGCACGTAATTCAGCGCTTTCCCCAAACGGCGGGCAAAGTATTTACGCTTAAGGAATATGTGGAGAACCGGGATGCGGTGTTGAATGATGTACAGGAGTTGGATGGTTTATATGCTTCACAGCAGTTGATGGCTTCACTCGGACAAGAGCTATCGGCGCAGGAGCGTGAACGAATGATTGAATTACACCAACGGATTCCGGGCTTTGATATTTCAGATCCGTTTGGCGGTTCGCGAGAAGACTACGATGTCACAGCTGCGGAAATCCGCACGGCGCTGCATAAGCTGCTGGACAAGCTAAAGGCCTCTTCCGAATAAAATCGCTCTTACTCATCTATTTTGTACGGAATCTGTTGATTTTCGACGGTTAATCCGTTAAGATAAGGTGGAAAAATGAGAATCCGATGTAACTGGCGACAAAAGTGGGATTAACCACGATGGAGCATCGGATATACGGCCGGTCGCCTGGGCAAAAGAGCAATTCCACATAGGTGTGGACTGCTCTTTTTTCATATACAAGTTATGCCAGATGTTTAGCTGAGAGTTGATTCCTTCAAAGGTTCTTCCATTTTTTCTGCTCGAAATCTGAAACATCGGCTATAATATAGTGAGATTGTGATCAGGAGAGAGTGTGTTGAACTTGGGGCATGAGACCGTGCCTAGTCTCTGAGAGGCTGTTCAACCAAAGGAGGTTCCAATGGTGGGACAATTGGATCATGAGATTTCGCTGGAAGCACAGACCACTTCTGTTGTGCGGGAAATCGCAGAAGCAGCCAGTCTCAGGGCTGGTCGCCTGCTGGTTATTGGCGTTAGCACAAGTGAAGTGGCTGGAAGTCGAATTGGCACGGCGGGAGCGCTCGATGTGGCTCAACAACTGTTGTCTGGAGTAGAGTCCGTTCGCAGGCAGTATGGCTTTGATGTAGCGTTTCAATGCTGTGAGCATTTGAACCGAGCGCTGGTCGTTGAACGGGCTGTGCTGGAGCGGCTGAGACTGATGGAGGTTGCGGCTGTTCCTGTTCGTACAGCAGGAGGCTCTATGGCTACCGTCGCCTATCGTTCTATGAGCGACGCGTGTTTGGCGGCGAACGTGCAGGCTCATGCCGGGATAGACATCGGCGAAACGCTGATTGGCATGCATCTGCGACCGATTGCTGTTCCGTTTCGCCCAAGCCTTCGCTGGATTGGCGAAGCACGTGTGACAGCGGCGTTCACCCGTCCTCCACTTATTGGCGGACAACGGGCGGTGTACAGTCTGGAGCAAGAAGTCGGCGGAAACTGCGATTAGCATTTGGCATGGCGGCATGTTTGTACTAATCGTTTTTGCAATGATGATGAGGTACCCAACAGAGGAGCAGGCGTTAGCTTGTATACCCAACAATTGACTATGGAGAGGGAGTAATCAATCATGATGGAACACCTGCGTAAAAGTGACCCAGCAGTGATGGAAGCAATGGGACTTGAACTGAAACGACAACGCCACAATATCGAGCTAATCGCATCCGAGAACATTGTCAGTGAAGCAGTAATGGAAGCCATGGGCTCCGTGCTGACGAATAAATATGCTGAAGGTTACCCAAACAAACGCTACTATGGTGGCTGTGAGCATGTAGATATCGTTGAAGACATCGCACGTGACCGCGCAAAAGAACTGTTCGGCGCTGAGCATGCTAACGTGCAGCCTCACTCTGGAGCACAAGCCAACATGGCAGTGTATCTGGCAGCTCTCAAACCTGGAGATACTGTACTGGGTATGAATCTGGCGCATGGTGGCCATTTAACACACGGAAGTCCGGTTAACGCTTCCGGCTTGTTGTATAACTTTGCTGCCTATGGTGTCCGCGAAGACAACTTCCGCATCGACTACGATGAAGTGCGCAAGGCAGCCTTCAAGCACCGCCCTCGTCTGATTGTAGCTGGCGCGAGTGCATATCCGCGTACTATTGATTTTGAAGCTTTTGCTTCCATTGCCAATGATGTAGGTGCTTTGTTCATGGTGGATATGGCACATATCGCAGGTCTTGTGGCAGCGGGAATTCACCCAAGTCCAGTTCCGCATGCCCAATTTGTAACAACAACGACACACAAAACGCTGCGTGGTCCGCGTGGGGGTCTGATTCTGACTCGCAAAGCATGGGCGCAAGCGATTGATAAAGCTATTTTCCCTGGTACTCAAGGGGGGCCACTGATGCATGTGATCGCGTCCAAAGCGGTTGCTTTGGGTGAAGCGCTCCAGCCATCGTTCAAAACCTATGCGCAAAATGTAGTCCGCAACGCACAGGTGCTGGCTGAAACACTGCTGGCTGAGGGGATTAACATTGTATCCGGTGGTACGGATAACCATCTGATGCTATTGGATACGCGCAATTTGAATATCACAGGTAAAGAAGCGGAGCATGTATTGGATTCCGTGGGCATCACGGTCAATAAAAATGCGATTCCTTTTGACCCGACCAGTCCATTCGTAACCAGCGGGATTCGTATTGGTACACCTGCTGCAACATCTCGTGGTATGGATGAAGAGGCTATGGTCAAAATTGGTAAAATCATTGCCGAAACCCTTAAAAACCCGAAAGATGATACTGTATTGTCCAAAGCAAGCCAAGCGGTTGGCGAGTTGACAGACAAGTTCCCGATCTATCCAGGAACTCAATACTAATTCATCGACATTCATAATCTTTATGTTATAGGCTGTTTTCCTTCCGTAAGCCGGAGGAGAACAGCCTTTTTTTGCTTCTGAACGACTCGAAACTTACATTTTTGGGTAATAAGCGATTACAGTAAGGGTTTATGCGCGCGCTTCCTTCATATCTACGACAAAGGAGTGATTACATTGAGTCAAAGAAAATCCGCGCAATTATTGCAGCAGCTCGTATTTGTGGGACCGATGGCGTTGTTTTTCGTCTTGATTATGGTCATTCCGTTCCTGCTGGGGCTGTATTATTCCATGACGAACTGGGATGGAGTATCTGAAAATATCCGATGGCTCGGGCTAGGGAATTACGTTCATATTTTTAGGAATGATCCAGATTTCCGTAATGCGTTCTGGTTTACGGTTCGGTTTACCGTATGTGGTGTCATTCTGACGAACCTGATTGGCTTTTTCCTAGCCTATGCACTTACCAAACCGTTGCGTACCCGTAATGCACTGCGAACTGTATTTTTTATGCCCAATATGATTGGCGGCTTGCTGCTCGGCTTCATCTGGCAATTTATATTTGTACGCGGCTTTTCTGCGGTAGGGGAGGCAACAGGGCTTTCCTTTTTTAAACTGCCGTGGCTGGGTGATGGGCCAACTGCTTTTTGGGGAACTGTCATTGTGTTTGTATGGCAATATGCAGGTTATCTCATGGTTATTTACATATCTTCGTTAAATAATGTCCCGTCTGCCCTGATTGAATCGGCTCAAATTGACGGCGCGGGCCGAAGACAGATTTTGCGTCATATTGTAGTGCCACTTATTATGCCAGCGGTGACCGTCTGCTTGTTCCTAGCGATATCCTGGTCCTTTAAAGTATTTGAATTGAATTTGGCTCTCACAAAAGGGGGACCTTTCAAGTCGACAGAGTCTGTAGCGTTGGACATATATAATGAAGCGTTTACAAATAATCGACTTGGATTGGGAACTGCCAAGGCTATGATTTTCTTCGTGGTCGTTGCGATCATTACCAGCATTCAGGTGCGTCTCACGAAGAAAAAGGAGGTCGAAATGTAATGGAAAAAACGTCAAACTACCATTTGGGCACATGGGTTGCTGAAATATTGCTTATTGTGATCGGGTTAATTTTTCTGGTTCCATTCTATTTTTTGCTCGTAAACTCCATTAAATCCTTTGGTGACATTTTGGCCCATTCCGCTTCGTGGCCGACAACCTTCCGTTTTGAAAACTATGCTAACGCCTGGAATAAAATAAACTTTCCCACAGCACTTGGGAATTCACTGATTGTCACGATCGTCAGTAATGCGCTTTTGCTGCTCATCAGCTCGATGGCCGCTTACCAGATGGTTCGGCATGACACTCCTTTTAATCGGTTTACTTGTGGCAGCAATGGTAGTTCCCTTTCAATCGATTATGTTGCCGCTTATGGAAGTGTCCAACGTATTGAGCTTAAACAACAGTATACCAGGACTGATCCTATGTTATCTGGGTTTTGGGGCGCCTTTATCCGTTTTTCTTTTTCATGGCTTTATTAAAACGGTACCTATTGAGATCGAGCAGGCGGCAAGGGTGGACGGTTCATCCCGGTACGGGGTGTTCTTTCGCATCGTTTGTCCACTCCTGCTGCCTATGTTCGTAACCGTGCTTATATTGAATACCTTATGGATCTGGAATGACTATCTGTTGCCTTCGCTCATTTTGAATGATCCTGAGCTGCGCACCATTCCGATTGCAACCTATATGTTGTTTGGTCAGTACACCAAGCAATGGGACTTGGCGCTGCCAGCACTGGTGTTGGGGATCACACCAATTGTTGTGTTTTTTCTGGTGATGCAAAAATACATCGTTTCTGGCATTGCAGCCGGTGCGGTCAAGGGCTGAAGGGAGGGATATCCGATGAAAAGAACAGCGTTACTTGTCATCTCCTTGATGGTGCTGCTCGCATGTACACTTGCAGGTTGCGGAAATACGAAGGCTCAACAGAGTGAAACGAAAACGATACACATTTATCAATTCAAAGTAGAGATTTCGGAACCGCTAAATAAGCTGAAGGCAGAATATGAAAAAGCGCACCCTGGCATCAAGTTGGATATCCAATCTGTCGGTGGTGGTACGGACTACGGTGCTTCGTTGAAGGCTAAATTCGCATCAGGCGATCAGCCGGATATTTTCACAAATGAGGGCTACCAGGACCGCGATACGTGGTTGGAGTACTTGGAGGATTTGTCGGATCAGCCATGGGTAAAGGATCTGGACGATTTCGCTCGTAAGCCGATGACGGTTAACGGTAAGATTTATGGACAGCCTATGAACCTAGAAGGATTTGGTTTTGTTTATAACAAGGATTTGTTCAAAAAAGCGGGCATAACCAAACTACCTCAGACGATAGATGAACTGGAGGAAGCAGCCAAGCGACTGAAAGCGGCAGGGATTATACCTTTTGCTAACGGGTATGCGGAATGGTGGGTTCTGGGGAACCATTTTATCAATATTCCGTTTGCCAGACAGCCGAACCCGGAAAGTTATGTTGAGGATTTAAACAAAGGAACGGCTCGCATCCCCGGTAACCCGGTGTTCGATCAGTGGGTGAAGTTGCTTGACCTGACTATAAAATATGGGAACCGCAATCCGCTCACGACGGATTACAATACACAAGTGACGCTGTTTTCGACAGGTAAGGCTGCTATGATGCACCAGGGGAACTGGACGCAACCGCAAATAGATGGAATTAATCCTAACTTGAATTTGGGTATTCTGCCTGCGCCTATAGACAATGATCCCTCCACAGGAGGTAGACTCGCTGTGGGAGTGGCATCGAACTGGGTGGTCAATAAAAATTCGCCTGTGAAGCAGGAGGCAAAAGAATTCCTCAATTGGTTGGTCACATCAGAAACAGGCAAGCATTATATCACCAAGGAGTTTAAGTTTGTTCCCGCCTTCAAAAGTATTACGTCCAGCGACGAGACGACAGGCGATCTAGGTGCAGAAATATCTCGGCATGTGAGGGAAGGCAAGATATGGAGTTGGAACTTCCAACGCTTTCCGAAGGGGCTGAATCAGGATTTAAGCAGCAGTATGCAAGCCTATATTGCAGGGGTTATCACAAAGGATGAAATGCTTCAGCAATTTCAGGGGGCATGGGACAATTTGAAGTATAGATAAAAGAATACCTCTGCATGAGGAGGCAAAGGCTATAGCTCGGGCAGGAAGTATAAAGCCTTCAGGCTTTGGCGGTCAAGGGCCGCCAGAGCCTTTTTGCTGTGTTTTTATGTGACGAAAGTCACACGTAAAGCGGTCCTATTCATTATTTTACATGTCATATCTTTCCCTTGACAAAAGGTTACGGTGGCAGGTGTTAAATCAATCAAGGGAATGTTATAATAAACAGGATTTACAGGCACGCATTGCATCTGTGCTTATTTGGTTTGTACAAATAGGTTACATAGATCCTTTCGACTCAGGATAGTTCGATATGCTGGTGCGAAAGAACGTGACGATAATACCGGAGGGAATATATTATGGCGAAACTGGTGGTTTGTGATCACCCTTTGATCCAACACAAACTTACATTTATCCGCGATGTGCGGACCAACACCAAGGATTTCCGCGAGCTGGTGGATGAAGTAGCAACATTGATGGCATATGAAATTACACGGGATATCCCGCTGGAAAGCATTACGGTGCAGACACCGGTTGCTGAGACAGAAGGTAAAGTGATTTCCGGACGTATGCTGGGTCTTATTCCGATTCTGCGTGCAGGCTTGGGTATGCTGGATGGTGTAGTAAAGCTGCTGCCTGCAGCAAAGGTAGGTCATGTGGGACTGTTCCGCGATCCTGAGACACTGCAACCCGTAGAATACTATACGAAGCTGCCTACAGATGTAACTGAGCGCGAATTGATCGTGATTGATCCGATGCTTGCAACGGGTGGATCGGCAATTGCGGCGATTGATGTGTTGAAAAAGAGAGGCTGCACTCAAATTAAAATGATGAATCTGATTGCTGCTCCTGAAGGAGTCAAAGCTGTGCAGGATGCACATCCTGATGTAGACATCTATGTCGCTGCACTGGACGAGCGTCTGGATGATCATGGATATATCATTCCGGGTCTTGGTGACGCGGGAGACCGCTTGTACGGAACCAAGTAGACTGCCTTTGGCGGTTCGGCAAAATCTATGGACGTTATACAGGTCCTTATTTTAAATAATGGAAGATCTGTGAAGCGGACATTTATTATGAAAAGGGGTTCAACAGAAAATGTCCAAAATCAAAGTGATGACAATTTTTGGTGTGCGTCCGGAAGCGATTAAGATGGCTCCTCTTATTTTGGAGCTTCAGCGTCACCCAGAGCATATCGAGTCCGTGGTATGCGTTACGGCTCAACATCGCCAGATGCTTGATCAGGTTCTGGAAGTTTTCAATATTCACCCTGACTATGATCTGGACGTAATGAAGGATCGCCAGACACTAAATGAAATATCCATGCGGGTACTTCAAGGTCTGGAACCTGTATTGCGTGAGGCCAAGCCCGATATCGTGTTGGTTCACGGCGATACGCTGACCACTTTCCTCGCCAGCTATGCAGCCTTTATGCAGCAGATTGAAGTAGGGCATGTGGAAGCAGGTTTGCGGACGTGGAACAAGCTTTCTCCATATCCTGAAGAAATGAACCGTCAGCTTACAGGCGTACTGTCTGATCTGCATTTCTCGCCTACTTCTTTATCGGCTGGAAATTTGCGGAAGGAAAATAAGCCTGAATCGCGAATATATGTTACAGGCAATACAGTGACTGACGTATTTCAGTATACGGTTCGGCAGGATTACGAGCACCCTGTACTGGACTGGGCTCAGGGCAAACGCCTGATTCTTATGACAGCACATCGCCGGGAATCCCAAGGGGAACCGCATCGTCAGATTTTTAATGCGGTTAAGCGAATTGCGGATGAGTTTGAGGATATCGCTATTGTTTATCCGGTTCATCCGAGTCCGGCTGTGAAGGAACCTGCATTTGAGATTTTAGGCAACCATCCGCGTATTAAGCTGATTGATCCGCTGGATGTCGTGGATCTGCACAATTTTTACCCACATACACATCTGATCCTTACGGATTCCGGTGGGCTTCAGGAAGAAGCGCCTTCGTTCGGAGTACCTGTTCTGGTGCTGCGTGATACGACTGAAAGACCGGAAGGAATTGAAGCGGGTACCTTGGAACTGGTGGGTACGAGCGAAGAGAACGTGTACAATCGGACCAAGGCGCTTTTGACAGATTCCGCGTTGTACGATTCTATGAGTCAGGCAGCGAATCCTTACGGCGATGGAAAAGCATCAGTAAGAATTGTCAATGCGATTTTGCACCATTATGGCGTTCAATCCGAACGTCCTGAAGAATTTCACACAATGTTCACAAAAGGTGTTCGTTCGATATAATTATTCTTTACAAGGCAAGCATACAGTTAAACTGTACGGTTACCAAGGGATACAGCAATTTAAGATGCTTTGTCGTTTGATTTTATACTTTAGGGCGCTAAAATATCTCAATTGACAAAGCATCTTATATTTAAGTAAAATGGACTGGAATTGCAGGGGTGACATGGAAAAGTGGTCAAACCTTCCAAGCAAAACAACAACCGAAATAACACCGGGAATGCCTTCAAGGCAATTGGATTGGTGAGCGCGATCGGCATTGATTTGGCGATATGCACACTGGGTGGCTTCTATGCCGGAAAGTGGCTCGATGCCAAACTTGGTGGCTCCGGAGTTTGGATTGGCGTAAGCGTTCTCGCAGGCTTGGTTGTAGGCGCATTAAGTATTGCCCTTGTGATCGGAAAGGTATTGAGGGATAACCATGAATGAGATGACCCGTATGCAAAAAATGTTATGGATCGTAGCGCTTGGTATTATGGCTCTGTGTTTCCTGGTCTCCGCCTTCATGCCCCAACATCGTGACATTGCTCACGGAATCATTCTGGGAACGGGAGTAAGCTGTCTTAATGTGCTGTATATGGCCTACAAAATTCGACAGGTTGCGAATGCAGCCGCCGGTGAAGGCAAGAAGAAAAAGGTGGGCATTGGCTTTGGCGTTCGAGTAGGGACCTCTATTTTGGCAGTAGTGCTGGCGCTAGAATTTCCGGCCTATTTCCATGAGATCGCTGTAATGGCAAGCCTGGTGACTGGACAATTTCTTCTTTTAATTATAGGCATCATATTCGCGCTACAGGAAAAATGATGGCTCAACTGAGAAAGGGGTGAGAAAACATGTTGCATGAATCACCGATTATCGAATTGGGCGGATTTAACATTGACTTGTCCGTCATTATTATGCTGGTTGTGACTTGCGCGATTGTATTTGGACTGGCATTTGCTGCAACGCGCAATTTGTCTGTGGACAATCCAAGCAAGCTGCAAAATTTTATGGAATGGGTCGTCGAATTCGTTCAAGGACTGATTACCAGCACGATGGATTTGAAAAAAGGGAAGCCATTCCTCTCCTTGGGGATGACGCTGATCATGTTCATCTTCGTCGGAAATATGCTGGGCTTACCGTTCGGGATTGTGACCGAGTTCGATAATGCGCAAAGTGCCCAAGTATTTGGACATGAAATCATTCCAGTCAAAGAAGCATTAGAACAAGCACAGGCGTCTCACCCGGGCGAAGCTGCCCATGTAGGTATCAGCTGGTGGAAATCACCTACCGCAGATGCAGGGGTATCCATTGGACTGGCTTTGATGATCTTTGTCCTGGTTCATTTCCTGGGGATTTTCCGTAATACCAAAGCTTACTTCAAGCATTACATTCAGCCATTTCCATTCTTTTTGCCAATTAACTTGATTGAGCAGTTCTCAAAACTGTTGACACATGGTATGCGTCTATTCGGTAATATTTTTGCCGGCGAAGTTTTGATCAGTGTCCTGCTGAAATTGACAGCACTTGGTGTAGGAGGCTGGATTGCTTCCGTATTGGGACTCGTGGTCTGGCAAGGATTCAGTATTTTTGTCGGCAGTATTCAGGCGTTCGTCTTCACCATTTTGACGTTCGTATATATTTCACAGGCAATTGACACGCATGAAGAAGAGCATTAGGTAAAATTAGTTTCGGGTTTTTAGTTAAGTTCAGGAGTACGCTTCGCTCTTAACTGCAAATACATGTACAACACAAATACACATCTCTAAGGAGGATTTTTTAAATGGGAGCTTGGGCATTAATAGCAGCAGCTATCGCAGTAGGTTTGGGTGCGCTCGGCGCAGGTATTGGGAACGGTCTGATTGTAAGTAAAACAGTTGAAGGTATCGCTCGTCAGCCTGAGGCTAAATCAACTTTGCAAACGGTAATGTTTATCGGTGTAGGTCTGGTTGAAGCCTTGCCTATTATCGGGGTCGTTCTGGCGTTTATTTTCTACGCTAAGGCATAATAATTTGAAACTTGCAAGGTTTGGCGGGGAAGGCCACAGCCATCCGCGCCTTCTTTGTTGCTTGGCTTAAGAGATAACTAGGACTGACGTTCACCGGAAAGGAGTGACTTCAATTGAGTTTAAATTGGACAAGTATCGTTTTCACAATTATTGCATTTTTGATCTTGTACTGGTTACTAACGCGTTATGCATTCGGACCTCTCTTTTCCGTTATGGAGAAGCGGCGTCAGCTTGTATTACAGCAAATGAATGAAGCGGCACAGACGCGTGAACAGGCTGCTGCTTATGTTGAGGAGCAAAAGCAGGCTCTCCAGCAGGCACGTAAGGAAGCGTACGACATTATTGAGCAGTCAAAACAAACAGGTAACAAACAAGCGGAGCAAATTATTGTTCAGGCCAAAGACGAAGCTGTCCGCCTGAAAGACGAAGCTGTTCGTGAAATCACAAGCGAGCGTAATAAGGCGGTTGCTGAACTGCGCAGCGAAGTGGGTAAAGCTTCGGTACAAATTGCTTCCAAACTGATTCAAAAGGAAATCAAGGAAGACCAAGTCCAGGGAGAGCTTGTCGACCAATACCTTAAAGAGGTAGGAGGCAAAGCATGAGCCGGGATACGGTAGTAGCCAAACGGTATGCGAAAGCTTTGTTTGAAGTGGCAGAGCAGGAACAGACCATTATGGAAACCGAGCAGGAGCTACGTGCTTTTGTAGAGGCTGTATCGGGGGATGCTGAAATCCGTAAATTCATTAATTCTCCTAACATTACGGAAGCGGTCAAGCTTCAAGTTCTGGCTAACAGTTTTGAAGGCAAGCTGTCTGCCTCGCTAATTAACACGATCAAACTGTTGATTCAGCGGAGTAGAGCAGATTTGTTCGAATCTCTCCTTGCCGGATACCTCGATATTCAGGAATACAAGCTGGGACTTGCTCATGCAAAGGTGTATTCGACTTATGCTTTAAGTGATCAGGAAAAAACAGCGGTAGCCGAGGAATTCGGAGCCCGTGAACATAAAACAATCCGTGTGGAAAATATAGTGGACCCGAGTCTGCTGGGCGGATTGAAAGTGGTTATCGGCGATACACTGTATGACGGCAGTCTGGCCGGCAAGCTGGATCGTCTCGAGAAATCCTTTAACAGACGAGTATAGAAGATAGGGGTGAACACACTTGAGTATCAAACCTGAGGAAATCAGTTCATTGATTAAAAGTCAGATTGAACAATATAAAAATGATATCGAGGTCGTTGAAGTCGGCACTGTTGTTGAAGTCGGCGACGGTATTGCCCGCGTCTACGGACTGGAAAAAGTTATGGCCGGTGAATTGGTTGAATTCGACACTGGCGTATTGGGCTTGGCGCTCAACGTGGAAGAAAGCAATGTCGGTGTTGTTATTTTGGGTCAATTCTCCGACATTCGTGAAGGTGGTCAAGTAAAACGTACAGGCCAGATCATGCAGGTCCCTGTAGGGGAAGCAATGATCGGACGTGTAGTTAACCCATTGGGGCAACCAGTAGACGGTAAAGGACCGATTGCTACAACAGAATTCCGTCCGGTTGAAAGTCAGGCTCCAGGCGTTATGGCCCGTAAATCGGTACATGAGCCTATGCAGACGGGGATTAAAGCTATTGATGCGATGGTTCCAATTGGTCGTGGTCAACGTGAGTTGATCATCGGTGACCGTCAAACAGGTAAAACATCTATCGCAATCGATGCAATTTTGAACCAAAAAGGTAACGGCATGAAATGTATTTATGTCGCTATTGGTCAAAAACAATCCACGGTAGCTCAAGTTGTTGAAACATTGCGTCGTCACGGTGCGCTGGAATATACGATTGTCGTTACGGCATCAGCTTCCGAGCCATCACCATTGCTGTACATTGCTCCTTACTCTGGCTGCGCTATGGGTGAGTATTTCATGTACAAAGGCGAGCATGTCCTTGTTGTTTATGATGACTTGACTAAACAAGCGTCAGCTTACCGGGAATTGTCCCTGTTGCTGCGTCGTCCACCGGGCCGTGAAGCATATCCGGGTGACGTTTTCTATCTTCACTCTCGCTTGCTGGAACGTGCAGCGAAGCTGAATGATGAGTTGGGCGGCGGATCACTTACCGCATTGCCGTTCATCGAGACACAGGCTTCCGACGTTTCTGCATATATTCCAACCAACGTTATTTCCATCACGGATGGACAGATCTTCTTGGAAGCTGACTTGTTCTATGCAGGACAACGTCCGGCGATTAACGTAGGTATTTCCGTATCACGTGTAGGTGGTTCAGCTCAGATTAAAGCGATGAAAAAGGTAGCAGGTTCCCTGCGTCTGGATCTTGCTCAATATCGTGAGCTTCAAGCGTTCTCCCAATTCGGGTCCGACTTGGATAAATCCACAAAAGCCCGTTTGGATCGCGGCGCACGCATGATGGAAATTCTGAAACAGGGTGTTAACCAACCGCTTGCTGTAGAGCAACAAGTATTGAGCTTGTATACTGCTGTAAAAGGCTTCCTTGATGATATCCCTGTAGCGGATGTAAAACGTTTTGAAAAAGACTTCCTGTCTTTCATGGTGTCTGACCATCAGGACGTGCTTCAATCTATCCGCGACACGAAAGACTTGGTGGCTGATAACGAAACGGCTTTGAAGGCAGCTATCGAGAAATTCAAAAAATCATTCGCCACGTCGGTATAATACATTGGAATTTGCCTGTTTATGATGAAAGATGTCCTAAGGAAGCGTGCCCTCCGGGTTTTGGCTTCCTTGGCATGTTTTACCCTCAATAACAGGCCCTTTAACATATGCCCGGCTGGATTTGAATCTTACGAAGTTAGCTTTGGCTTTGCCAAAGCTTGAAGGTGGTGAAATCATGGCAAAAGGTATGCGCGAGATTAAACGTCAGATTAAAAGTGTGCAGAGTACGAAGCAGATCACGAAAGCGATGGAAATGGTCGCTGCATCCAAGCTGAGAAAAGCTCAGGAGAAAGCGGAGTCGGCTCGTCCATACTCGGAAAAGCTTAAGGAAGTTGTGAGTAGCATTGCTTCTGGAGCGAATAACATCAAGCATCCAATGCTGGAAACGCGTCCGGTTAAAAAGACTGCTTATCTCATCATTACATCTGATCGTGGTCTGGCTGGTGGTTATAACGCCAATATTTTACGACAGGTTACGCAGACGATTTCTGAACGTCACCGTTCACAGGATGAATTTGTGATTTTCATCATTGGGCGAAAAGGACGGGATTATTTTAGACGTCGTGAATTTCCTATCGCTGAATCGGTAACAGATCTGTCGGATACACCTGCTTTTGCAGATATCAAAACGATTGCAAGCAAGGCTGTACAAGGCTTTGAACTTAAAGAATTTGATGAGCTTTATCTATGCTATAACCGCTTTGTCAACGCATTGACTCAAATTCCAACAGTTGACCGTCTGTTACCAATGGCGACACCGGATTCAGCTACAGCTTCATCCTCAATTAACTATGAGTATGAGCCTTCACCAGAAGGAGTGCTGGAAGTATTGCTGCCACGTTACGCGGAAACGCTCATTTACGGCGCTTTGCTGGATGGTAAAGCTAGTGAACTGGGAGCGAAGATGACGGCAATGGGATCTGCTACGAAGAATGCTTCCAAGTTAATTGGTGAGCTTTCCTTGACCTATAACCGTGCTCGTCAAGCGGCTATTACCCAGGAAATTACGGAAATCGTTGCAGGGGCAAGTGCTCAGTCTTAATCAGGCTTATAGCGACTGTTTTATAGCAGAGTCTACACTATTATGATAAATTGCGGGCGCAAAACAAATCAGAGTGGTTCGGATTTGCGGCTGTGCAAGCTTGTAGGAGGGAAACCAAAAGATGAACAAAGGACGCGTAGTGAGCATCATGGGTCCGGTTGTCGACGTTGAGTTTGAACGTGGACAGCTTCCGGAAATCCTGAATGCCATTCATATTGGGACTGTGCTGGAGAGCGGAGTCAAAATTGACCTGACGCTCGAAGCTTCAAAACATCTAGGTGACAACCGTGTGCGTTGTATTGCCATGTCTTCCACAGATGGTTTGGTTCGTGGAGCTGAAGCCATAGATCTGGGAGCACCTATTTCAGTACCTGTCGGCGAAGCAACTCTTGGACGCGTATTTAACGTACTTGGAACGCCAATTGATAATGGTGCTGATATGAGTGAAACAGCAAGAAATCCGATTCACCGTCAAGCTCCTTCTTTCGATGAGCTGACAACTCAAGCAGAGATGCTCGAAACCGGTATTAAAGTTATTGACTTGCTGGCTCCTTATGCCAAAGGTGGTAAAGTCGGATTGTTTGGTGGTGCTGGTGTAGGTAAAACCGTAACCATTCAAGAATTGATTAACAATATCGCTCAGGAGCATGGTGGTATTTCTGTATTTGCGGGTGTAGGTGAACGCACACGTGAAGGAAATGACTTGTACCATGAAATGAGAGATTCCGGCGTTATCAACAAAACAGCGATGGTGTTCGGACAAATGAACGAGCCTCCGGGTGCACGTTTGCGTGTAGCTCTCACAGGTCTGACGATGGCGGAATACTTCCGTGACCAAGAAGGCCGTGACGTGTTGCTCTTTATTGATAACATTTTCCGCTTTACCCAAGCGGGTTCTGAGGTTTCTGCCCTGTTGGGACGTATGCCTTCAGCAGTAGGTTACCAGCCTACGCTGGCTACTGAAATGGGTCAATTGCAAGAACGGATTACTTCTACTAAAAAAGGTTCCGTTACTTCCATTCAGGCGATCTACGTGCCTGCGGATGACTACACTGACCCGGCTCCTGCTACAACGTTTGCCCATTTGGATGCTACAACGAATCTGGAACGTAAAATTTCCGAAATGGGTATTTACCCGGCGGTTGATCCACTTGCATCAAGCTCCCGGATTTTGGCTCCAGACGTTGTGGGTGAAGAGCATTACAATGTAGCGCAAGGGGTAAAACAAATTTTGGCCCGCTACAATGAGCTTCAGGATATCATTGCCATCCTGGGTATGGATGAGCTGAGTGAAGAAGATAAAATGTTGGTAGCACGTGCACGTAAAATCCAGCGTTTCCTTTCTCAACCTTTCCACGTTGCCGAAACATTTAACGGCTTCCCGGGTAAATATGTGCCGGTTAAAGAAACTGTACGAAGCTTCAAAGAAATTTTGGAAGGCAAGTATGACCACCTTCCAGAAGCGGCCTTCCTTTTTGTAGGAGCCATCGAAGAAGCAGTTGAAAAAGCTAAAACGCTGTAAACATACAGGCAAAGATTAGCCGAGCCTTACGAAGTGAGCTGTCTGCGGACAGCTTCCAGGAGGGATTCAAGTGAGCACGTATTTACTAGAGATTGTGACGCCGGAGCGCCTGGTCTATACAGAACAGGTAAACAGCATCAGTGTTCGCGGCTCGGAAGGCGATCTTGGGATTTTGCCCGGACACCTTCCCTTGGTCACTCCCTTGAAGATTGCACCGATACGCATTAAAATCGGTGGTCAAACCGAAGTGATCGCGGTCAATGGGGGCTTTCTTGAAGTCCGCAAGGATAAAGTGGTCATTTTGGCTGAGAGCGCGGAACGTTCCGAAGAAATTGATGTGGAGCGTGCCCGTGCGGCAAGGGAGCGGGCAGAACTGCGGCTCCAGAGCAAGCAGGAACAGATAGATCATCATCGGGCGGAAGTAGCTCTGCAACGGGCGCTTAACCGTCTAAATGCTACAAGCATCAGAACCAATAAGAATTAATATTGGAGTTTAAGTGGAATTTTAAAAGGGTTCGGCATAGTATACGGATGGAACGACAAGGAGACCAATTCATAACTTCTGCCAGAAAATGTCCGGTAGAGGGTGAGGAGGAACCTTGCTTCCTTCGATCACTGTGATCGGACTCTTTTTTTAGCTGTTATTACCAAATGTACAGTCCTATTTCTTGCCTGGCTGCTAGGTATTTAGTACCTTTTAAATTCACGAAACAGAAGTGATTAATCACATTTTGTCGAAATAAATGTCCTAAAAACAGAAATAGCACTGGCATATTAGGCGTTCGCCGAGTATTATAAAGAAGTCTGTGACGCAGATGGGGGGAATTATGGTTGAACGGGAAACAGCAATTGGCAGAACAGCTAAGTCAATCGGCGAGTATGACCGCGCTGATCTCTATGATCGTATCGCTCATCTGTATAGCATTAGCTTGGTGGGCTTTACAGAGCTTAAAGCTGGATTTGTTAATCCGACAACCCAAAGGACCGCAGGGCAGATTGCTGCACTTGTTTCTTGCTATTATTTTGGGACAGTTGGTTTCGGGGTTCCTGTTGAGCTACATCTCTTGGAGCCAGATGCTCTAGAATTTGTTTTAACATGAAGTAGGCGGGTTATATGACCTTATGACTGCGTCTCTGCGGGAATTGTCGAATAACATCGCGTCATATTGTTAACAATGGTAAACAAAAGAACCATACATGTATAGCTGGCTGAATTAGTTAGAGTACAATGGTCGTCAAGTACAAAAAAACGCTTGTATACTTGTTTTAATCAGTGGTATGATGGCAGTTAGGGTATTAGTAAAATCTTGTTTTTTTATGTAATGAAAAAGCAAGGCATGAAAATAGCGGAATATGTTCTTTTTTTCCAGAATGGAAAAGAGAAATGACGCGCGGAGGGAACCATAGATGAGCAAATTTATCGTCCGCGGTGGCAACAGATTGACCGGGAGTGTCAAAGTCAGCGGAGCCAAAAACTCAGTTCTGCCGATCATCGCCGCTTCTCTGTTAGGAGAAGAAGGAGAAAGTGTTATTATTGATGCACCTCCTCTAGACGATGTGATGACCATTAACAAAGTGCTGGAGTCCTTAGGAGCAGGCGTTACATACCAAGATGAGGTCATTCGTGTTGACGCGCGGAAGATAATTTCCTGTGAAGCCCCTTACGAGTGGGTTAGGAAAATGCGCGCTTCATTCTTGGTTATGGGACCGCTGCTTACGCGTTTGGGACGTACAAGAATCTCGCTTCCAGGCGGATGCGCAATCGGAACGCGACCCATTGATCAGCATTTGAAGGGTTTTGAGGCATTGGGCGCGGAAATTAGCCTGGGCCAAGGTTTTATTGAAGCTAAAAGTAACGGGCGTCTGCGTGGAGCTAAAGTTTATTTGGATGTAGCCAGCGTAGGGGCAACCGAGAATATTATGATGGCCGCTACTCTTGCTGAGGGCGTAACTACCATCGAGAATGCTGCTAAGGAACCTGAGATTGTTGATCTCGCAAATTTCCTGAATGGAATGGGTGCCAAAGTACGCGGTGCGGGCACGGGCGTTATTCGTATTGAAGGCGTTGAGAAGCTGCATGGTGTAAAACATACCGTCATTCCCGACCGGGTAGAAGCAGGTACTTATATGGTTGCTGCTGCGATCACAGGCGGGAACGTATATGTAGAAGGCGCAATATCCGATCATTTGGGTCCGGTTATTTCCAAGATGGAAGAAATGGGTGTAACCATTCAACCTGATGAGAACGGAATTCGTGTCATTGCAGATAAGCCGTTAAAAGCCGTTGATGTTAAAACGTTGCCTTATCCAGGTTTTCCTACCGATATGCAGTCACAGATGATGGCACTTCAGCTTGCCGCTGAAGGAACGAGCATTATTACGGAAACCGTGTTTGAAAATCGTTTCATGCATGTGGATGAATTTCATCTCATGAATGCGGAGATTAAGGTCGAAGGCCGTTCTGCCATTGTAACGGGTAATGCTAAGCTGACAGGTGCGAAAGTAACCTCTACAGATTTGCGTGCAGGTGCTGCGTTAATTCTGACCGGACTCATTGCAGAAGGTACAACGGAAGTATCTGGTGTACATCACATCGATCGTGGTTACGTTCATTTGGCTGAGAAGCTGACCGGATTGGGAGCGGACATTTACAGAGTGACCGTGGAAGAGTCCAAACTGGATCATTCACCCAGTACAGAGCGCGTAATGCCGGAAGAGGCGTCTGGGAATCTGTTTAAGAAGATTCAGCCTTCCCTCGCCTAAGCTTTAACGCATGTAGCTTCATGTTGCATACGTATATTCTTAAACAACGAAGAACCAAGTCCGAAAGGACTTGGTTCTTTTTATTGTTTATAGCCAGTCTTTTTCATTCTTTCAGTTCTCTTAAAATGGTTCTATCAAAGTGGACGACTTCATATGATTGAAAATATCTGCTGGAGTATATCTATACTTCCAGCCGGACACTTAGCCCTTTGATGGAGGTTTCAGCCTATGAAAGATTCACAGGTTCGCATCCGTATACCCATTCATCATCCTAAGGAACATCGCCAGGCTTCATTTGCGGAGGAAGACACTGGCTCTATAGCTACCTTGTTACAGAAAAATAAGCTTATGCAACAGCAGCCGGACGCAAGAGGTACATTGCCGACTGGCGTCAAGCCCAATCGGCGTACAACAGTCGTGCCTTCCGCTGTTAAATCCGTTGATACGGCTCTGCCTATCGCTGGAGTAGCGGCCCATGACGCACGCGCTGCAAGCCCGCTGCCGCACCTGCGTCCTTCCGCCGGGCGTGCCCCACGCTGGGGCAGCCGCCGCCCATGGCTGCCATTCGCCGCCATGGCAGGGGTGCTGGTGCTTGCCATGGCTGTGCCCGCGCTAATGGCGTGGCCTCGCCAGACGGCGCAGCCGGTGCCGCCAAGCAGCCGCACGGCAGTACCGGCTGCGCCTAGCGTGACGGCAAAGGGTGAGACGCCCGTCACGCGCTTACCGGGCGTCCCGCCGATGCCAGCGGTACCCGCTGCTCCAACACGCAGCGTACCGGTGGCGGCAGAGCCGGACGTGCGTGTGTATGTCACGTCCACCGGTCGCACGGAGACGTTACCGCTGGAGCAATACATTGTCGGCGTAGTAGCCGCCGAAATGCCGCCCAGCTTCGAGGGTGAGGCACTGAAAGCGCAGGCCATTGCCGCGCGTACCTTCATTGCCCGGCGCTTGCTGGCTGATGACACTAGCGGTGCCCCTGCGGGAGCAGATGTGACGGATACTGTTAAACATCAGGCTTATATCTCCAAAGCTAAACTTACTAGAGAATGGGGGCATTCTGGTAAATCCGCAGAGCTGGCTAAAATTCAGCAGGCCGTACGAGACACCAAGGATACGATCATGGTATATGAAGGCAAGCCCATTACGGCATCTTTTTTTTCTACTAGCAATGGCTACACCGAAAATTCAGAGGATGTGTGGGCGAAGGCAGTGCCCTATTTACGAAGCGTATCAAGTCCATGGGACAAGCAGTTGGCCCCGCGTTATTCAGAAACCGTCACACTGAGTCGTCAAAGCGTGTTCGATAGATTGGGGTTAAGTCGTACTGCAATTGCCGCCTCTACTGGAGGAGGAAGTATGCCAGAAATTCGTATACTCTCCAAGACAGAAGGACATCGCATCAAGAAGATTGAAGTTGGTGGCTCAATCTTTACAGGACCGGAGATCCGTAACAAACTGGGGTTGCGTTCGGCTGAGTTTACGTGGAAGGCTGAAGGGGACCGGATTGCTATAACAACCTATGGCTATGGTCATGGTGTTGGTATGAGTCAGTGGGGAGCCAATGGAATGGCCAAAGAAGGTCATACTGCCACTCAAATACTCCTTCACTATTATACTGGCATTTCTTTTGCGCAAGCCTCTCGTATTCTAAGTTAGTAAATATTTCGAAACTTTGAAGTATAAAAGAGTTGCACCCGGTAACACTGGTTACTGAGGTGATGAGCAAATGAATGAACAAAATAAAAACCAGAACCAAAACCATGAAGAAACACCCAAAACCTTTCAGGGTGGAAGAGCTTCACGGCCGTCTTCGTGGAAAAAGCTGTTGTCCAAAAGGTGGGCATACCCGGCAGCCTACATTGCCGCAGCAGCCATTATACTAACTTTAGTGTGGGTCTATCAGGATGCCAGCCAGAAGTCTTTCAAACCTGACCCAGCTAGTCCATCGGTACAAAGCACAAGTGCAGTGAATACCGATGTTAACGGACAACAGCCAGAAAGCGTGGAAGTCGTTGCCCAGTCGGAAAATATCGCATGGCCAGTGGCAGATGCTGGCGCAGTACAGGTCGTAAAGCCGTTCTTTGATGAGAATGCGACCGCTGATGAGCAGGCGGCAGCTATGGTAGAGTACGATAAAACATTTACCGCTAACACTGGGATTGATCTTTCCCGGACTGACGATCAGGCGTTTGAAGTAAGAGCCGCCCTGAGTGGCAAAGTATCTCGTGTGGAACAACATCCGCTGGTAGGTAATGTCGTAGAAATTACGCATGATAATAATCTCAAAACGGTGTACCAAAGCTTGAGTGATCTGAAAGTAAAAGAAGGCGATCAAGTGAAACAAAACGATGTGATTGCTTCAGCGGGTCGTAACGAGCTTGAAAAGGATTTGAAAACACATTTGCATTTTGAAGTGTATCAGGATGACAAGCCTGTGAATCCAGCAGGTCTGCTTCCTAAAAAATAAATCTGGTCATGGCTTTGCATGCAAAGCGGGGAATCCATATTCCCTGCTTTTTTCTTGTGTAGTTTTTGTGCATAAGGTAAACATAAGCTGCTTTTGCCAAATAAATAGGCCTTCCGAAGCATGTCTTCCCGCCAAACCGCGAATATATAGGCACGCTCCTCATATAATGTACCAAACTATCCACAGTAGGGAGGCGGGAGCGTGCACGATTACATCAAGGAACGGACCATCAAAATCGGTCGCTGTATCGTGGAAACAAGGAATACGGTCCGTACGATTGCCAAGGAATTTGGTGTCTCCAAGAGCACGGTGCATAAAGATCTGACCGAACGGCTGCCTGAAATCAACCCGGATCTTGCCGATCAGGTGAAGCACATTCTTGAATACCATAAATCCATCCGCCATCTGCGGGGGGGAGAAGCCACGAAAATTAAGTACAAAAAAACGAGTGGCAAACGAAGGGAGATTCTCGTTTCCGGCAAGTCCTAAAAATATATAGTGAATTGGCTGCAAAGCCATTGAATCAACCCCCTGAAGTATGATATGTTAAAAGATGGTACAAGACGAAAAATGACATGTAACCGTAGGTTTATACATATATTTGCCGCTTCTTGTCGAATCTTAGCTTTTTAAAATATCACTTTGGGGGCCTTTTTAATATGTTCAGTAATGATATCGGTATCGACCTCGGTACGGCCAACGTGCTTATCCACGTCAAAGGGAAGGGGGTTGTTCTTGACGAACCTTCCGTTGTCGCGATAGAAAGCGATACAAAAAGAGTCCTGGCTGTCGGAGAGGAAGCGCGCCGTATGGTGGGACGTACTCCTGGTAATATCATAGCCATCCGTCCATTACGTGATGGTGTCATCGCCGATTTTGAAGTAACAGAAGCGATGTTAAAATATTTTATCAATCGGGTGGGGGGAAAAAGCTGGTACAGCCACCCTCGTATTCTAATTTGTGCGCCAACGAACATTACCTCAGTGGAGCAAAAAGCGATTCGTGAAGCGGCGGAACGTAGCGGGGCCAAGGAAGTATTTTTGGAGGAAGAGCCAAAAGCGGCTGCCATCGGAGCAGGAATGGATATTTTTGAGCCTAGCGGCAACATGGTAGTGGATATTGGTGGTGGAACGACTGATGTTGCAGTCCTCTCTATGGGGGATGTCGTAACAGCTTCTTCCATTAAAATGGCAGGGGACAAATTTGATACAGCCATCATGAAATATGTAAAAACGAAGTACAAGCTTCTGATCGGAGAACGTACGGCTGAAGATATCAAGATTGCTATCGGAACTGTGCATCCGAGTGGACGTCGTGCAGAGATGGACATCCGTGGACGGGATATGGTATCCGGATTGCCCAAAACGTTAAGTATATCTGCAGATGAAGTGCAGGATGCACTTAGAGATCCTGTGTCAGCGATTGTTGCTGCGGCCAAGTTTGTATTGGAGCAGACCCCACCGGAACTGTCAGCTGATATTATTGACCGTGGTGTTATTTTGACTGGTGGCGGTGCCTTGCTTAGCGGATTGGACGAGCTACTTGCTGAAGAACTGCGCGTTCCCGTACTGGTTGCCGAAGATCCGATGCATTGTGTTGTTAAAGGTACAGGAATTATGCTGGATAATTTGGATCATGTGGTTAAGAAAAAGTTCTAATCTGCCGATAGTGACTATAAGAGACTCGTGTGCGGTCAGGCAGGTTGCCTAGCATTTTGGCCTTCGTGCCTCCGCGCGAGCATATGATTTTAGCAGAGTATAGGATTGGGGTGCACGTTACATGTTGAGAGGTTTATATACTGCGGCCGCCGGATTGATGACACAACAACGACGCCATGACACCGTGACGCAAAATATTGCTAATATGAATACGACGGGATACAAACAGGAGAACAGTGTTCAGCGTTCTTTCCCCGAAATGCTTATATCCATGACGGGTGGTAACCCTGATAACCCGGACCGTACGGTCGGCAAGCTCAATACTGGCGTTTTTGCTGAGGAAAGCCTCTCCCCTTACATTCAGGGAGCATTAAAGGACAGTGGACAAGTGACGGATTTTGCGATACAGTCCAATATTAATGTGAACGACCCAGCTACTGGTCAACCTATGGCTTTTGATCAGGCGGGAAAATTCATCAATGCTAACGGTGAAGTCACCTACCGTCCAGAAGCGTTTTTTTCGGTGCGGGACAGTAATGGTAATGTTCGTTATACACGTGATGGGCATTTTCAAGTAAATGGAGCGGGAGCATTGCTTTCATCGACTGGCTCAGCGGTGCTGGATACGAATGGAAACCCAATTCAATTGACCGGGGCTGTCTCAGAGCTTAAAGTAAATGAGCGGGGCGAATTGGTAGATAGCCAGTCCAACCAGACATTGGGTACGACGCTCGGTATTAGTGTCATTGATCGTCCGTACCAGCTCGTTCGTGAGGGTAATGGGAATTTCCGTCTGAATGATACTGATGGTGCTACAGCTAGAATGATGACCGCTAATGATGCTGTATCCGTTCGTCAAGGTTACCTGGAGGTATCTAATGTAGATGCTTCACAGTCAATGGTGGATATGATGGCTGCGTTAAGAGCGTATGAAGCGAATCAGAAGGTAATTCAATTTTATGATAAAAGCTTGGACAAGGCCGTTAATGAAGTAGGCCGTGTATAACAGGGGGTAAGTGATGAACAACTCCATGATTGGTGCAATGGTATCTATGGCCAGTGTGCAGCAGCGTTTGGATTTAATTGCCGATAATATTGCTAATGTCAATACAGTTGGTTATAAGAGTAAACAGGGTTCCTTTGAAGATGTATTGGCCAATGTGAAACAACAGCCTTCAACGTATCTCCAAAATGGACGGGCCATGCCGCTCGGTTATAATTTGGGCTACGGAGTTAAAACGGCCGCAATCATGAAAAATATGGAGCAAGGTCCGCTCAAGGAGACGGGACTTCCTACTGATCTGGCGATCCAGGGTAATGCCATGTTTGAAGTTCAGGGAAATGGGCAAAAAGCCTGGACCCGTGATGGTAGCTTTCATTTTATTCCTGATCCCAATGACAGTGCGACGATGATGTTGACCACTGCTGAAGGCTACTCCGTGCTGGATAACAATGATGTTCCTGTGACTGCTCCAGCGGGTTCCAAGGTGGCTATTAACTCGGATGGCGAACTGCTGATTCGTGCTAATGGAACTGGGGATCCGACAGTTGGTCAGAGAATCAAGCTAATGGATGTACAGCGTCCAGAAGGACTGGAACAGCGGGATGATAACCTGTTCGTGTTGTTGAATGGTGTAACAGAGGCAAATGTATTCGGAGCTGCAGGTGTGGCAGGTGCTGTTCCAGCGGACGTATCTGTGCGTTCCGGTTATCTCGAGGAATCTAATGTGGATTTAGCGGGCGAAATGACGGATATGATGCAAGTTCAGCGGATGTATCAAATGGCGGCACGGGCATTAACTTCTAGCGATACGATGATGAACATGGCCAACAATCTGAGGGCTTAAGGATTTGGTGATGAAAGAAGAACAATCTGATTCCCGTCCGGTGCCTGTAAAGACGAAGTCCCGCTGGCGTACTGCTCGTTATTTCATAGTTCCGTTGCTGCTCCTGTTATCGCTGTTAGGCGGCTTAATTGCAGGATATGTAATTGTAGGTAAGCAAGGGTTGTCAGGCGTATTTGAATGGAAAACCTGGCAGCATGTCATTGATCTTATTTTTGCGCCTTAAGTTTACTTTAAAAGAGTGGGGTGGCGGGAAAAGACCGCTCCGCGAATGATTTGATCTTACGATCGCTGTTGCAACGCGATTTTCCTAATTATTAAGTTTTTAGATGTGAAAATCCCGTTGCAAAGGCGAACGCTCGCACTTCTCCAGATTCAAATCCTTCGCTCCGCTGCTACCCGCCATTAGTGCCACTCTTATTAAAATAAACCACCCGCAATTTGTGTGGGGAGTATAGAATAACAAAACCCTGTGCCAGTGGCGCAGGGTTTTGTTATGCCTTTAGGCAGGATCCTCCAGCGTACCGCGTATGAATTGCAGCCAATTAAGGCCATCGCAAGGGGCTGCGACTTTGTCTCGTCTTTCCCGACAAGCCAGCATTATTGAAGCGAGGCTTTCCTTTTGAGCTAAAAGTAACTCGGCGGAGGGGATGGAATCGTTCTGAAGAAGCGATAGCGTTCGCCTTTAACCTCGGATTTTACCCTTGATTCTTATACAATGGAAAATCCGAGGTTAACAGCGATCGGAAGAATGATCCATCCCCGTAGCCCCTCCCTTTAGCTCAAATGAATTCCCGCTTTACACCATATTAGGAGCACTCAATATGGTACTTCCGCGTAATTTTCTTTTTGCATCTGATAACTGTATAATGATGGGGAAGTTTATAACACTGCGGGGTAAAACCAAGCACGGGCAAAAGGGCTTCTTCGCGCCTCAGGTTGCATAACCGGCGGAAAAAGCCCCTTATCTCAACCTCCACTTCTGCAGTAGGTGAAGGATATCTAACATTGTTGCCGCCAAGAGCTGTTTTTATACAGCGTAGGCGGGGTAATATTATGCTTGCAGTAACTCATGATTGATACAGAGTCAGACCTGCAAGCGGGAGGAGTTATTAAGGTAAATGGACAAATTGCAATTGGATGTTAATCAAATTCAGGAGATTATCCCACATCGAGCGCCATTTTTATTGGTGGATCGTATTATTGAGCTGGAGGAAGGGAAAAGAGCAGTAGGTATTAAAAATGTAACGATGAATGAGCCTCATTTCATTGGACATTTTCCGGGGTATCCCGTTATGCCTGGTGTGTTGATTACCGAAGCACTGGCTCAAGTTGGGGCAGTCGCATTACTGCACCTAGAGAGCAATCGTGGCAAAATCGGGTTCTTGGCAGGATTGGATGGTTTCCGTTTCCGAGGACAGGTGGTTCCTGGGGATACGTTGACGCTTGAAGTGGAAATCACTCGTTCCAAAGGCGCATTTGGCAAAGGGAAAGCTACGGCTAAAGTAGGCGATACGGTAGTAGCTGAGGGCGAAATTATGTTTGCTTTATCTGACCCTCCCCAATAAATAAAGCTCTGCCGACATAAGCACGAGGTCTGAACCGAGTGCAAGTGTACATAGAAATCCTGTTTTGATAAACCAAAAATGGAGAGGGGAAATTCCGTATGACGCAGTTGAGTAAAAAAGCATTAGAAGGCATTGAGAGCTGGCTGCAAGACCCTTATATTGATGAAGAAACCAAACAGGAGTTGCGCGCATTGGAAGGCAACGAGCAGGAACTGGAGGATCGCTTTTACAAAGAGCTGGAATTTGGCACAGGCGGTCTGCGTGGAGTGATCGGAGCAGGGAGTAACCGGATGAACCGTTACGTCATCGGACGTGCGACTCAAGGGTTGGCTCGCTATATTTTAGAACAGCATGCTGGTAAAGAAGGCAAACCTTCGGTTGTCATTGCACATGATTCGCGTCATTTTTCACCAGAGTTTGCACTGGATGCAGCTTTGGTGCTGGCGGGCAATGGTATCGTGGCTAAATTGTTCCCTTCCTTGCGTCCAACGCCACAGCTTTCGTTTAGTGTACGTCATTTGGGAGCCAGTGGAGGGATCGTTGTAACAGCCAGTCACAATCCTCCTGAGTATAATGGATACAAGGTATACAACGATGAAGGGGGTCAGCTTGTTCCTGATCAGGCTGAACAGGTAATTAGTTATATCCGTGAGGTTCCTTCTTTTGCTGACATTCGCAGTCTGACACGTGAGGAAGCAGAGGCACAGGGATTGTTGGTTTGGCTTGGAGAAGAGGAAGATGAAGCGTTTGTAGATACGGTAGCCAGTGTGAGTGTGAACCGTGAGCTGATTGCAGCCGGACCAGGCAAAAACTTCAAAGTTGTGTTTACGCCTCTCCATGGCACTGGAAATGTACCGGTTCTTCGTGTACTGGAGAAAATCGGCTTTGAACAGGTGCATATTGTACCTGAGCAAGAGCTGCCAGATGCTGAATTTTCGACTGTTAAGTCGCCAAACCCGGAAGAACGCGATGCGTTTAAACTGGCAATTGCGCTAGGTGAGAAAATTGGTGCAGATCTGTTGATCGGAACAGACCCTGATGCTGACCGTATGGGTGCAGTTGTGAAAAACCGTGATGGCGAATATGTAGTATTGTCCGGTAATCAGTCTGGTGCGATCATGGTTTACTACTTATTGAATCAGCTGAAAGAAACGGGCAAGCTTCCGAATAATGGGGCTGTTATCAAAACCATCGTAACCAGCGAAATGGGTGCAGTTATTGCCGAACATTTTGGAGCAACCGTGTTTAACACGCTAACTGGCTTCAAGTATATTGGCGAGAAAATGAACCAGTTTGATCAAACTGGCGAGTATACCTACTTGTTTGGCTATGAAGAGAGCTATGGTTATTTGGCAGGGAATTATGCTCGCGATAAGGATGCTGTCTTGGCGGCTATGCTGATCGCTGAAGCTGCTGCTTATTACAGCACACAAGGTAAGACGCTCTATGATGTTTTACAAGAGCTGTACGAGCAGTTTGGCTACTTCCTTGAGAAGCTGGAGTCTCGTACTCTTAAGGGTAAGGATGGAGTGGCACAGATTCAGGGCAAAATGACCGATTGGCGTAGCAACGCGCCTCAAGAGATTGCAGGCGTGAAGGTAGATAAGGTACTGGACTACTCACAAGGTCTGGACGGTCTTCCACAGGAAAATGTACTCAAATTCTTACTGGAGGACGGTTCGTGGTTTTGCCTGCGCCCTTCGGGAACAGAGCCGAAAATCAAAGTATACTTTGCGGTACGCGGTTCCTCGCTGTCAGACGCGGAGCAAAGAATCAGCCACCTGGTCGATGCTGTTATGGCTCGCGTAGACGCTTGAGAAAAATCCCTTTATAATAGAATAGGTTAAGGTAATTGGATAAGATATAGTAATCGGTGACCTCTCACGGCAAAGGGCAGTACGCCGTGGAGGTCATTTCTGTATTGCAGAATAACCTGGAAGAGGCTTTGGAAAAATAGGCTTATTCCGGCAACGGAGGATTTTGCAAAATTCAATGAGTGACCTACCAAAAGGTTGAGTACGACAAGGTGGGCAGCATTGAATTTTGCAAAATCCCGAATATTAAGGAGGTTCTTTGGTGTATCAGAAATGGCAGTATTGGAATACGGCTTCTCGAAAATGGTTATGGATTTTGGTGGCTGTCGGCTTGCTGGCTTCCATTCCAGTCATCGCCGATCGTGTGAAGACAGAATCCTCGAGTAAAAAAGTAGAGATTGTATTCGATTATCGGGATTTGACGGAGGCAGCCTCGTATCAGGCTCATCCGCAGGACTATCTGAATGAGCAGCTTGACCGCTTACAGCAAGCGGGTGTGAACAGCATGGCGATGTATGAAAGTACGTTGGATGATTTTCGTAAAGCGGGCCGTGTCGTAACCTATACGACTCAGAACGTTGCCGATATGGAAAAACGGCTTTCACCTGCAAATGAGAATTTTACGTATATTGTTTTTGCTGACAAAGAAAATGCGGAGGCATTAAAGCCGTTAATTTTACGTACGTTTACAAGCCTGGACATCAATGTAAAACCTTGGACTTATCAGGGACAGGAAGGGTTAGTTGTGGAAACATCTCCAGAGGATGCGTACCTCAAGCCCATGCAGCCTGACCCGATTGCGATGAAGCAGCTTCGGAGCAAAGGATTTTTTATTGTTCCACGGATGAGCGACAGTCTTCCTTACAACCAGGAGTTGACAGAAGAGATGCTTGCTTCCTTTCAGCAGAATGGTGTAAAACGCATTTTGTTTGAAGGTGATTCAGTCAAAGGCTTCACCGATAACGAGAAAGATCATAGCTTAGCGGCATTTGCTAAATTGCTGAACAAATACGATATTGGCCTAGCTGCTATCGAAAACTTAAAAAAACCGCAAGCAGGCTTCAATAAGCTCGCTTACGATATCCACTATAACGTTGTGCGTTTATACTCATTGAGCGATAAAGATGCAACGCTCGATGTGGAAACGTTGGCCGATCGTTTTGCTCTGGCTACCAAGGATCGTAATATTCGCATGTTGTATCTGAATACCGCGCCTAGCCGTAGTATTGCTGAAGCCAAGGTGAAGGATTCGGTAGATAACCTGATCCACAGCTTGGACAAGCCGGGTAACGCTGTACAACGGATGGAGAAAAAGGGGTTTGAACTCGGACAGGCTGAACCATTCCAAGTAGTCGATTCGTCCATTCAGCGCTATCTGAAAATGATTGTCGTACTAGGTGCACTGGCATTCTTCTCCATTATGGTGTCCTATTTCGTCCCGGCATTGACTTTGCTGGCATTTGCACTCGGTTTGGTAGGTTCAGCAGGACTTTATGTTTTGAACTCCAGCTTGATGGAGCAAGGTCTAGCCCTACTCGCGGCGATTAGCGGACCAACGGTTGCAATGATCATTGCTGTTCACACGATTAGAATTAAACGTGAACAGGGGGCTGAACTTTCTGCAGGTCAGCGTTTGGTTCAAACGCTTATACTGTACGTACGGACAGCGATTTTGTCGCTGGCTGCAGTACCATTTGTTATTGCTCTGTTGAATAGTATTGCTTACAGCCTTGTGCTGAACCAATTCAGAGGTGTAAGCTTGCTTCACATTCTGCCGATCTTCTTGGCAGCGATATATATTTTCTTTTATCGTGGCGTTTCTATACGAGAGGAAATTTCCAAGCTGCTACGTACGCCGATTACTGTATTGTGGGTGATCGCACTGGCTGTTATCGCAGCCGCAGGTTATTACTATTTGACTCGTACTGGAAATGCGGGCACAGTGTCGAATACGGAGCTGGCATTCCGGAACTTCCTTGAAAATGCGTTTGGTGTACGTCCACGCAATAAGGAATTTTTGATGGCTCACCCACTGTTTATTGCAGGAGCGTTCCTGAGTTTGAAATATCGCAAAGCAATCTATTTGCTGATTATAGCTGCTATTGGTCAAGCCTCTATGGTGGATACCTTTGCTCACATTCACTCTCCAGCGGCACTGTCGCTTAGTCGCGGGCTGTTAGGATTGGGCTTCGGTCTGGTGCTGGGAATCATCGCAATTGTCGTGTGGCAAGTGCTGGAAGGGTGTTGGAAGAAATGGTCACCACAGCTCAAACGATAATCATCTCGGGTTATTACGGCTTTCACAATAGTGGGGATGAGGCGGTGCTCAAGTCGATTTTGACAGCTTTAGAGGAGGAGAGCCGTCAGGCGGGTATCACGGTCAAGCCTGTTGTTCTATCTTCTGACCCTGCTTGGACACAGAAAATGTACGGAGTAGAAGCTGTACCGCGGATGAGTTTGGGGGAAGTTCGTAGAGCGATTAAAAACAGCGATGGGCTAATAAGTGGCGGCGGGAGTCTGCTCCAGGATGCAACAAGTCCTAAAAGTATTCCGTATTATCTGGCGATTCTGAAACTGGCCCAATGGGCTGGAAAGCCGACATTTGTATATGCTCAGGGCATTGGCCCGGTACAACGGAAGATATTTTATCCTATGATCCGTTCTGTGTTTCAGCGCTGTGAATATGTTTCTGTAAGAGATGAGCAGTCTGCCGCACTACTGGATACTATGAAACTAAAGAACCCGGTTGTCGAAGTTGTTCCTGATCCGGTAATGGGGCTTCCATTGCCCCCAGGTTCCGAGCTGCATAAAGCAGCAACTGAGACTGATCAGGATCAACCTCCGATCGTTGGCGTATCTGTACGTTACTGGGATAAGGAACGCCGCGATTTGAAGGCTATCGCGGAGGGCTTAAAAAAATTAGCTGCTGAGCGCCGTGTACACTTACGCTTTTTACCTTTCCATCTGCCTGATGACGAGCAGGCTTCAAGGATGGTAATGGATTTGTTGGGGGATATTAGGGGGACGGGAAGCATTGTAAGCATGTGTGATCAAGTCACCGATCCTCAACAGATGCTTTTGGAAGTCAGTCGTTGCAGTTTGATGATCGGGATGCGATTACACAGCTTGATCTATGCAGCATCCCATCAGGTGCCTCCGTTGGGGATATCCTATGATCCTAAAATTGATCATTTCCTCAGCCGTGTCGGTAGCCAGCCTGTAGGCACTACAGAGGCACTGGATGGACAAAAACTGGCTAATGAGTCTATGCGGTTGCTGGATCAGCGAAGTCAATGGATCGAGAGCCAGGGAGCGGCCATTGCTTTGTTAAAAAGTGAGGCTCGCTTACCGGCGCAGCATATCGTTAATTACTTGTGTCGCAAAGGATGATGGATACAGTGACAGTTGATAAGGTTACGAATGTGCCTACCGTCCCGATTTTCGGTGTTCCGGTATCAAGGCTTAATATGAAAGATACATTAAATGTATTAATTCAAGCAGTGGAGTCTCGCCGGCCCCATCAAGTGATCACTGCCAATCCGATAATGGTAATGGCAGCATTGGAAGATCCAGTGTACATGAACGTGATGAAACAGGCGGAGCTGATTGTCCCGGATGGGACCGGCGTAGTGTGGGCTGCAAACTATGTAGGACATCCTGTACCTGAGCGTGTAGCGGGCTTTGACTTGTTACATGAATTACTTGCAGCTGGCGAAAACTATCATTGGAAGGTTTATTTACTGGGATCAACATCTGAGGTGATTCAAGCGACCGCAAAGCGGGTACATGAGCTTTATCCCGCAATTACGGTTTGTGGCAAGCGTGATGGTTTTTTTGGACCAAAAGAGGATGAAGCCGTAATTGCAGCTATTCGTGAAGCAAATCCTGATTTATTGTTTGTAGCACGTGGAGCGGACACACAGGAACCCTGGATTGGTAAATATAAGGAAAAGTTGGGTGTACCGGTGATGATGGGGGTTGGCGGCAGCTTCGATGTTATATCAGGCAGAACCAAACGCGCACCTAAATTGTTTCAAAAGCTACGGGCTGAATGGTTATATAGACTCCTCAAAGAGCCAAGCCGTTACAAAAGAATGCTTGCGCTGCCGAAATTCGCCGCGAAAGTGATGCGCGAAAAAGAAAACGTCACAAAAGTGTGATAAATAGCTTGAATCTGCCTCCAAAACCCGCTAATTTGCCAGAATATGAAGCTTGGTATTTATTTTTGATCAGAGTATAATTCAATGCGGTTACATCTGAAAAGGGATTGCTTTAAAATTGGGGGTCGAATGATCAAATGTTATTGATCTATATTATTGGGTTCATCATGGCACTGGGACTTGCGCTGTTACTGACTCCGCTCGTCAAGAAATTCGCTGTGAAGGTTGGAGCCGTCGATGTACCGAATGCCCGAAAAGTACATACCCGAATTATGCCGCGTCTTGGCGGATTGGGGATTTTCTTGGCATTTCTGTTGTCCTTATTGGCGGTGTTACCTTTTGTGCCTGACGGAATGCTGTCCTCTCGGGATATTAACTTTATCGCAGCCTTTCTGATTGGCGGTACGCTGATTACACTGATTGGTGCTCTCGATGATCGTTTCGATCTCAATGCAAAATTGAAATTTTTGGCTCAAATTGCCGTTGCGTGTATGGTCGTGTTTGCTTTTGATATTCGTGTAGATTTTGTAAATGTACCTTTTCAGGATGCATACTCATCTTTGGAAAGCTGGATTTCCATTCCACTTACGATTTTTTGGATCGTAGGTGTAACGAATGCCATCAATTTGATTGACGGTCTGGATGGACTGGCTGCAGGTGTCTCAGGCATTGCGATTGGAACTATCTTTGTGATGTCGATGTTGATGGGCAATTACATGGTAGCTATGCTTTGTCTTGTGCTGCTGGGCAGTATTATCGGATTCTTATTTTTTAACTTTCATCCTGCAAAAATATTTATGGGTGATACAGGGTCATTATTTTTAGGTTTCTGTCTGGCCATGCTATCCATGCTTGGTTTCAAGCAAATTGCTATCGTATCTTTTATTACGCCATTGATTATTATCGGTGTACCATTGTCAGATACATTCTTTGCTATCATTCGTCGCAAGTTGCAGAAAAAACCGATTTTCTCTCCGGATAAAGGTCATTTGCATCACTGCTTACGCGAACTAGGTTTCAGTCACAGACAGACGGTGTTGATTATCTACGGTATTGCTGCATTTTTCGGTGTATTGGCCGTGATTCAATCGTCTGCTGCGCTTAATGAAGCGAACTGGGTCACCTTTGTCGTGATTTGTATTATGATGTTCTTCCTACAGATCGGTGCAGAGGTTATTGGTCTTGTTGGCAAAACCAAACGTCCAGTTATTAACACACTGATTCGGTTGTTGGCTAAGCCAGATTCCCAAACGCGTTCGAAATTATAATTTTAATTTAAAAGTAAGCCTTCAAGCTTGGCGGAATACCGCGGGTTTGAAGGCTTTTTTGATGTTTGCTGTAAAAAAACTCCCTCCTTTTTTGAGAATTTACTAATTTTTTGTATGTTTACTACCGATAAAAAAAGTATTGAATGATTACGTACCCCAAGGTGCGACAGAATCAAAGGAGGACAATGATTTGAAACGATTGCTATCCATGTTGCTGACGGTTGGTCTCATCATTGGCTTGGTGCCGGCGGCCCTGGTAGGTACGGCTCATGCTGCGACAGGAACTTATTTCATTTTTCCAAATGAGAAGTATGATGCGGATTCGGCCAGATCGGTGAACACCGACCGTATTACAGTTAACGGTACGATTAACGGAGTGAACGGAAGCACGATATCATATAGTGTATTCCAGCTCTCTAAAAATGGAACGACCCTTAATGTGGTGAATAAAAATGAGAGTCAAAAAGGCGGAATTACGGTCAGTGGCTCTACACTTCAAATTACAGACATCAAACTGTTTCCTGGTTTGAACCGAATTACATTCCAAAGTAGCCAAAACTCGGCTGAGATGAAGGATTCTATTTACGTAGAGTACCAGGATGGACCCAAGGTTTATGATCTGTCTGCTACGCTGAATGGTGAAACAGAGCAATTAGTAGAGAACCAGACAGCTGTGTTAACAGACGCTCGCAATAGCGGTACGGATGATGTTAAAGTAGTCATTCAAGGTACGGCGCCTAATGCCGACAGTGTAACGCTTACGTCTGCAAAAAGCAGTAATACGTATAATGTATCCTCTTACACTGGCTATAAACTAACAGGTAGTGTTGTACTCAGTCCAGGTAAAAATATAGTGAATATTAAAGTGAATAACGGAACTCAGGCTCTTACAGTTACACGTGAAATTACGATTTATACGGGAAAACCGGAATTCTCTGATTTGACCTTGAACAAGGATGGGAATGTTTCTGCCGATCTGACCACTTCACCAGACTTTACCGTATCGTCTACAAGTGGTGTGGTTTTAAAAGGTAATGTTTTGGTGCCAGGCGGTCCAACCGATCCAGGAGTAGCCACAATTAATGCGCGTTTTACCGATGTGAGTAACAATGGTAGCGCTGTGGGTAGTGCGACTGGAGTTGATGCCACAATTGATACTGCAAATGTGGTTACATCAAATGGTTATAAAGTATATCCATTTCAGGTGACTGTACCTTCAGAAGCTGTTATTGATCATTTGACCAGGGCATCCCTGGGGATAACCTATACGGATAGCAGTACACCTCCAGCTCCATCAGCTGTTCAATTTACATTGCGCAGCAGTACTCAGCCGTATATTGATGATGTAAACTATCTTCCTGATTTTAATAATCAATTGTTGAGCAGAATTAAGGGAAGCGGGTCTGATCAAGCAGCTGCCATAGATGAAGCTCTGAAATTAACAGGTAGCTCTATGAAGAACAAGACTACAGATGCTGCATCTGTACCTGTAGGTATGGAGTTTATCGTTGTTAATGGTGCACCTACTTCGATTAGTGAGCTTTCCGGAGTAACGGTTCATACTGTAGGGTCGCAAGATGTAATTCGTACAATCAATGGTAAGTCAACACAAGTGAAGAAAATCGTTGCTTATGTAGACACTTTGCCTAAAGAAGGACAAAACGTACTGAATTTTTACCTGAATGGCGACTCGACCAAATTAATTAAAGCAACGGTGAATCTGTTGCAGGGTCCGTTCATGAAATACGATACGATTTATGATGGGCAACAAATTCCGTTAAATACATCCAGCTCAAACTTGAATACCTATAAATTGACTCAACTGGGCTACTTTAAAGGTAAATTGCTTGATGTGAGCAACGCAGCGGATATTCATTACACTGGAAGTAACCGAAATGTATTCCTGTATGTTAATAATGTATTGGTTGATCTGGATGGTTCAGGAGCGGACTTCAAGCTTGCTGCTTCCTCAGAGACAGCCGCAGCCAATGCCTTGGCGAACGGGAATAATGAAATCAAGTTTGTGTACAAGCCAGGTATTGAGTACAGCAATACGGTAAAAGTAAACTTTACACAGACGAATATTCCAGTAATTCCTGTTCCAAATACACAAGGAATCATCCCTTTTACACCAGTTAGCGGCTTGAGCAATACACCGAAGTATAGCGAAATTGCTCCGAAATCAAAAGATGCTAATTTCACCAAAGTGGATGATACTAACTACAATACATCTCTGAAAAATATCAATGTATTTGGTACTTTCAGTATTGCCGATTTGGGTAAAGCAGATCAGGTAAATGGTTCGTTAAGTGATATTGCCAATAAAGATCAATATATTTTGGAGATTAAGGGATCGGATGACAGTGAATTCAACTGGACGTTGAGTAACGAGTTTTTCTCAGCAGAAGATGCTAAGACAACATACAATTCCGGTTCTACTACAGATAAATTTACTAATAAAGATTTAAAAGACCTGCTTGTGTACTACCATCCGGACAAAAAGTATTTCAGCTTTGTGTTGAAAAACCAAACTATTTCGCAAGATGGAACACCAGTAGCTTATAACATTACCTTGTACAATAGCGGCAAGAGCGGACCATTTGCTACTTTCCGACTGCAAGTATCAGGTCAATCTACATCTTTTGATATTTTGCGTCCGCTCCCTGAAAAGAGAATCGTGAATCAAAACTTTGTGCAAGTTGTTGTGAACGCAGGTAACGCAGATAGTGTTATGGTAGGTAAGGAAAAAGCGGTTCAAGAAGGATTTGATTCTGACTATGATGGTACCGTTGATTACCCATCAACTTACAAAGCCATCGTAACAGGTCTAAAAGCCAACAAAGATAATAAAATTGACGTAGTGGTTACAGTAGGCAAGGAAAAACTAAAACAAACCATTACTGTTAAATATGTGCCTACAAATATTCCTGGCGAGCAGTACATGGAAGCGATGAAAACATCGCACAAAGTGTTCGATGGTAATCTTACACTTGCTTTTGCGAAGGGAACGAGTCTAATTCGCCGGGATTACGATCAACCACAGCAATTCAAAAACCAGGTTTTCTCTGGGCATACTTTGTACTTTGCGATAGCAAATAGCGAAGATGGTGTGGTAGACCGTCATGAATTTGAAACTGAAAAAGCATTGTCCGATATGCGGAGCTTGATTGCAGACGGAAGTAGATACTTCAACCGGGATTTCCCAAGTCGTTTTACCAAGTCCAGTCCAGTATTCTGGATTGACCCAGGTACCGCAGATGATATCAAAACGGATGCTTACGATCCAGTGACATATGGTGCTGATCCTTATCAATTGGCTAACAAGTCGCAAAATGACAGCAGCAAGATCAAAAACTTCTACTGGCGTGACCCATCTAACGAGTTAGTACCTTCCAAGCGTGCTACATTGACGCTGACGTATGATAGCAGTATTGCTCAGGATGCAGGGAAACAAATGTCGGTGTTCTATTTTGATTCTGATCTTAAAGACTGGCAGAACATTGGTGGTGTGGTGGATCCGAAGAAACACACCATTAAAGTACCGTTTGATCGTTTCGGTTACTATGTAGTTGCTAAAGTTGGAGAAACGTATAGTGATGTCATTAAGCACAAATACGCCAGAGATTACATCGAAGCCATTTTGGCTAAAGGTGTCATGAATCCAATGGATCCAATTAATAGCTTTGGACCTGACAGCTACATTAAAAGAGGCGAATTCACGTCGATGATTGTCAAAGGTCTGCAAATTCCGCTTAATTTCAGTGGAGCGAAGCATTTTGACGACGTGTCTATTCCAAATACGATATCAGCAGATGCGCTCTATGATTATCGTTATATTGAAACAGCTGCACGCGCCGGTATCGTCAAAGGTTCGCAACCAAGAATCTTTATGCCGGAAGATGTAATCACACGCCAAGATGCAGCAGTCATTATCGCTAAGGCATTGAATTTGAAGCTTGAAACAGATCATGACAAGATCATGAAGAATCTTTCTAAAACCTTTAAAGATGCGGACAAAATTGATTACTATGCGCAGGCATCTGTGTTGGCTATTGCCAAGAAAGGCTTTATTACGGGTTCACCTGTTGATGCAAGCGATCTGAAAAAAGGATATATGTTTAATCCTACTTCTCTGACCTTGCGTGGAGATGCAGCCATTATTGTAGCTAAAGTTATGGCTGATAAAAAGCTGCTTCCTAAAATCTAATCAACAAAACACCTGAAATTATTAAACATCCCTCCATGCGAAATGGAAATTCCCTTTCATATACATGAGAGGGATGTTTTTTATAAATCAGCTATTTGACTGGAATTAAGGGCCTATGCCATAATATCAATGAGGTAAAAACTTTGGATTAGCCTTACAACGTTTTTTATTTTGGATTTAGCTTAAACGTCTGTAATTAATTGCTTTTTTTTAAGCTTTTATCTCAAAATGTGTTTATTATTTTTTTATATGTTTTTTTGCACATTTATCTGAAACTTTACGCCTATTTCATCGTAGTAGTGGATGTGTGTGCTTAAATATTACATAGAGAAGTGAGTGGGGAGTGATGAGATGTCTCAGTTTTCAATACGCCGTCCTGTAACAGTATTTATGTTAATTATTGCTTTGCTAATCGGGGGCGGTATTTTTGCGTTAAGGCTTCCTGTCGAGCAGATGCCGGATATGAAGTTGCCTATCGCTGTGGTAGCGACCAGTATTCCGAACTCGACACCAACGGAAGTTGAGGAATTGGTGACCAAACCTATTGAAAAGAGTCTGGCTTCTATTGAGAATGTAGATACGATCCAGTCCGAATCTTCAGAAGGATCATCTATGGTCATCATTCAATTTAATTGGGGAGTAGATATAAATCAAGCAACCCTCGACATGCGAGACAAAATTGATGGAGTTCGAGGATCTCTTCCAAAGGCGGCAAATTCGCCGCGCGTACTTAAATTGGATCTCAATGCAACGCCGGTTATTACACTCTCCTTTACAGGGGACCAGGATGTTAACAAGCTGAAGCCTATTGCTAAGGATATTATTCAGCCGCGACTTGAAAGAATTGCGGGAGTAGCTTCAGTCAGCATGTCAGGTGGGCAAGAACGGCTTGTGAAGATTACTGTAGATCAAGCCAAGCTTCAAAGCTATGGTATTACGCTGGATCAAATCAGCCAAGCGCTATCGTCTAATAACGTAGCTGGTTCTGCTGGTTCAGTATACCGAGGCAATACAGAAATCCAACTTCGGGTTCAGGGTGAATATAAAGCTGTTTCAGAAATGGGTGAAACGCCAATTCCAGTAGGGAAGGGGAGCGTTAAGCTAAAGGACATTGCGACAGTTGAAGATTCCTTGGATGATGTTACAACCATTTCTACTTTTAATGGAAAGCCAAGTGTCAATATTTCTGTTACGAAAGCCACAGGGGGGAATACCCTCTCAATCGCCAATTCTGTAAAGGATAGTTTAGATTCGATACGGAAGGAATTGCCTCAGGGAACTCAATTAGAGATGGTAACAGATGCTTCGAAACCGATTAGCGACTCCGTACACTCACTAGTAGAGCATGCTATATTGGGGCTTATTATCGCAGCCATTGTATTACTTTTATTTTTGAACAGTATACGTTCTACCATTATTGCTGCTATCGTTATTCCAATTTCCTTCGTAGCTACGTTTATGATGATGTATTTCACCGGACAAACCATTAATGTTATTTCATTGAGCGGTTTGCTTCTGGGGTTAGGATCGTTTGTCGACTTTGCTGTTGTTATTATTGAGAATATTTTTAGACAACGACATGAAGGGAAAAGCATGCTACAAGGGGCTATTGATGGCTCCAAACAGGTGGGTAATGCCGTTATGGCGTCTGCACTTGCGCAGATTGTAGTATTTTTACCAGTTGTTTTTGTTGACGGAATTGCGGGAGTTCTATTTAAACCGTTGGCGTTAACAGTTATTTTCTCTCACATTGCAGCCTTGGTTGTATCTCTTCTGATTGTGCCAATGCTCGGCTCGCGTTGGTTACCTACTATACCAGATGAATCCATATACTCATCACGTACTTATAAAGGTATTAACCCTATTGTGTGGTTTAATATTGGCTTCGAGAAATTTAAGAGTGGGTATCGCCGTATACTGAAGTGGGGAATTAACCATAGAAAATCTGTGTTAATTATTACTTTATTAATGTTTGTGGCAGCTGGGGCTCTAGTTCCTTTCGTTAAGGCTGAATTTATCCCAGCATCCGATACTGGGGAATTCACAATTAACGTGAAACTTCCTAATGGAACGGTCTTGGAAGAAACGGAAAAGGTTGTTCAAGATATAGAAAAAGAAATTTTGAAAGTTCCTGATCTGGACAAAATGACAGTGACTGTTGGATCTGGTGGCAATTCTGCCTTTTCAGGTGCAACTCCAACTAATTCGGCGGATCTAAGCGTAACGCTGAAGGATGGACATCAGCCAACAGATGGTGTAGTTGAGGTCCTTCGTAAGAAATTTGATAGTATTCCGGATGCAGAGATTACACTGACGTCTACAACAGGCCTTTCAAGTGGTGCGGCTGTTAACATTAATCTAAAAGGTGACGATATTGACGTCCTGAGAGAACTCTCGGACAATCTCGTTGCGGACGTGAAAAAAATACCGGGTACGGTCAATGTGAAAAGTAGCTTGAGTGCCGTTCGCGAAGAATATGAGATTACCGTTAATCGGGAGCTTGCGAGTCGATATGGCTTATCAGCAACTCAAATCTTATCTGCAGTGAATACTTCTTTTAATGGATCAGTCGCCACAAGCTATCGTACAGGTGAAGATCAGATTGATGTGAAGATATCATTGCCAGAGCAAAATCGCCACGATTTGTCAAATCTACAAGCCTTGCGGATTACCACTCCACAAGGTATTGATGTACCTTTGTCTTCCGTAGTAAGTATTGATAAACGGACTGTACCCGATACTGTTACTCGTGAAGACCAAACGCGTCAAGTGCAGATTACAGCTGATATTGATGGAACAGGGGACATTCTAACCGTCAAACAGAAAATAGATGCTCTTTTGAAGAGTACTCACTTCCCAGAAGGCTACAGTGCAGATACGGGTGGCGGGCAAACTGAACAAATGATGGAGTCTTTTATAAACTTAGGGATAGCTATTCTGCTATCTATAGTTCTGATTTATATGGTTATGGCAGGACAGTTTGAATCTCTGCTCACACCGTTTGTTATTATGTTTTCCGTTCCACCTACGGTAATTGGTGTGCTTATCGGTTTAGCTGTAACCGGGGCGAGTCTCAGCGTTTCAGCTTTGACGGGTTACATCATGCTCGTCGGTTTGGTCGTCAACAATGCCATAGTTATGATTGACTTTATAATTCAGCTCCGAAAAGACGGCCAAGATCGGGATGAAGCTATTATTCATGGAGCGTCTGAGCGGTTGCGTCCGATTTTGATGACCACGCTGGCTACTGTACTAGCTTTGATCCCAATGGCATTCGCTACAGGAGAGGGTAACGAAACACAAGCACCGATGGCAGTTGTTGTTGTATTCGGGTTATCCTTCGCAGCTGTTATTACATTGATTCTTATTCCGGTAGTCTACGTCATCATGGATAATATGATACAAAAACGTAAGAATCGGAAATTAAAAAGACAAGCGAAGAGAGAATTAAAAAAAGAAGCGAAACTACAAAAAAGTGTTCATATATAAGGTGAGGTGGAGAAACATAATGAATAAAAAAAGTGCTCTGATTGCTACAACTTTGCTTTTATCAGTTGCATTAGCGGGTTGCGGTGGGGGAGAGGCCCCTGCCGCACCGACTACGGCGCAGCAAGCCATTCCAGTTCAAGTAGCAAAAGTGGCTAAAGGTAGTATTAACGATTCAACAGGTATTATTGGAAGCTTTGCTCCCAAAGAGACAGCTCAGGTGTCTCCGAAAATTAGTGGTAAAATTCAAAGTATTAACCTTACAGTGGGCCAAAAAGTAAATAAAGGCGACACATTGTTTACTATAGACCAAAAGGACTTGCAGGACTCGATTAAGCAATCCCAGGAGTCTTACCAAGTTGCCCTGGCCAATTTAAAACAAGCAGAGTCAGGTGCAGCGCAATCGGTACAGCAGGCAGAATCCAGCGTGGATCAAGCCAAAAGTGCGCTTGTCCAGCAAGACAACACCATCACCCAAGCTCAGACCAGTCTGGTCGATGCTCAGAGTTCCGTGCGTGATGCTCAAAATACGCTCAACCGCAACCAACAGTTGTTTAGTGCGGGCGCTCTATCTCAATCTGAGTTAGAGCAGTCTCAAATAGCGCATAGAAGGGCTTTAACTGCAGTGGAGAATGCACAGATCACACTTCACAATGCACAAACGTCCAAGCAAAGTGCACAAACAACATATAGCAATGCTCAAAAATCATTACGTCTTGCCCAACAGAAAACGGGCATTGACGTAGCTCGTGCTTCTGTCAATCAAGCTAAGTCCAGTTTAGACACAGCGCGTAGCCAACTGGTGGATACTGTGGTCAAAGCTCCTATTTCCGGTACGATATCGGTAGTAACAGGAACCCAGGGGCAAATGGTTAGTGCACAATCCGCGGTTGCTACAATAGCGAATACCAATCCTATTATTGCTAAAGTTAACGTTTCTGAATCTGAGCTTCTTAAGATGCAGGTGGGTTCATCTGTGACTGTAGGCGTGGACTCGTTAAATAAGCGAATTGAGGCCAAAGTATCGGCTGTCAATCCGGTAATGGATAATGATCTGAAGGCGTACCCTGTCGAGATATCAGTTCCTAATGGTTCTGGCGAATTAAAATCAGGGATGGTTGTAACTGTATACATGAAATCAGAAGCTCCTAAAAACATTTTGGTATCGCAGGATGCCATTACGGAGCAGGCAGGGAAAAAGTATGCTTATGTAGTGGAAGGAACAGTGGCTAAGCGGGTAGAGGTGCAGACAGGCCAGGAAAGTGCCAAACAGGTTGAGGTAACCAAGGGGCTTGCTGAAGGACAAAATGTGGTCGTTAAGGGCGTTAGTCTGCTTACGGATGGCGCGAAGATTAATGTAGTGAAGTAATTTGTCACGGCTATATTTACGGTAAATCACTGTTACTCCGTCATTCCTACTACTTAAAGTGTATTAGAGTATTAGATTTCAAGGGAATCTATAGACTTTATGTACTTTAGATATTCTATGGATAATTCTTAACGAATATACTCCATTAAAGACCGACTTAAATGTACGAAAATAACCCTTGTACATTTAAGGTTGATAAGGTAAAAGTTGTAGGATGACGGAGGAACAGGTTCAATAGTATAATTATGACTGTGGGAAGCGGAATACATAATCAAAAAAAATAAAATTTTTTTTTGAAACAGACGCAACTTTTTGAACCCATGCTACGTCTAATTGGGTGAGTATGAAACAAAGGGGTACAAAAGCGTAAAGACAAAATTCGCTAAAAAAAATCTTTACTGCATTGTTATCACATTGTATAATACTGGAGTACGTCATAAATGGACGCTTTCTTTCAACTAGATTCCAAGCTTCTGTGATATTGTCACAGATATCATTTTATAAGGGTTCTCATAAAGCTCGGAAAGGAGGTGTAACGACTGATGAGTGACAAGATCCGACAAAAAGACAAAAATAATATTTCTGGTTATATTCAAGGAGGAGAAAAAAAGGTTATGACAAAGTTTAATAAAAAAATGATCAACGTGCTGGCAACAGCAACATTGGTTGCTGGTGTAGCAGCTCCAATCGCAGCATTGACTGCACCAACTGCTATCCATGCATCTTCTAGCTTCACAACTATTAACACTCCTACTATTAGTGGTAGCGCTGAGAATTTTGTTAATCTTGATGGCAGAGTGAAAATTACAGTGAGCAAAGCTTCTGTAAAAGATGGTTCTTCTTTTACTGTTACTTTGCCTAAAGGTTTCTACTTTAACAGTAGTAATGTTGCTAAAATTGCTGATGTTATAGGTACAAAAAAAGGTGATACTCAAATTGGTTCTGTAAGTGATGCTACCTATGGTTTGGGTGTATACGCTGACTTTGATGGAAATAAGGACACTGGTATTACAGTTGCTCCAATCATCAACAATTATGACACTGATGGTAAACCAGTTAACGTAAACTCCGCTAAAATTAGTTTTACTGGTGACACTAACATCAGTGATGATATTACTCTCTTCTTGAACTTCAGTAGAATTAATGTAGCTGGTCCAAGTAACGGTCCAGTTAAAGCAGCTATTGATGCTGCTTCCAATAGTGGTTTGACTAGTGGTGAAATTACAATCGCAAACGTTGTTTCTTCCGGTCAAGTTTCTCTTGCTGCAAACGATACAGTTTCCAGTGAAGATAACTTCACTGCAACATTGAAAATTAAAGAGGAAACTGCAGGTTCTTTGACAGGTAGTAACTATATCAAGTTGAAATTGCCAAGTGGTTTTAAATGGGATGCTGCTGGTACAGCAGCAATTCTTTTTGGTGATATAAAAGCTGCTGACATTGATGCTAACCCAATTGATGATACTCTTACTGTAAGATTGAAAGATACTGTGAAAAGCTCCAAACAAAATTCTTTCCAATTGCCAGTTAAATTCCATGTAGATGATGAAACAAATGCTAAACAAGGCGATGTTACTGTTAGCGTTTCTGGTAATGCAACAACTGATGTTAGCTCTCTTGTTGTTGGTAACTATGGCGAAATCGGTGGTGGTGTTACTGTAGCTACCCCAACAACTATTCTTGCTGGACATGACGAACAAAAAGTTGGCGACATCGTAATTAAAGAAACTGTTGCTAAATCCTTTGTAAAAGGACGTACTGTAACTTTGCGTCTGCCTGAAGGTGCTCGTTGGCAGGAAACTTTCAAGAGTAACAACCCAGGAAACAGCTTCGCTGGTTCTATGGAAAATACTAACGGATTGGGTGGAGCAGAGGTATCTTACACTGACTCTGACAAACGTACTTTGAAACTGACTTTCAACAACCCTAACAGCACAACTGACGCTGGTACTTTGAAACTGAGAAACGTTGAAGTTGCTACGCAACCTGGTTTCTCCGGTGATCTGAACGTTGAAGTTGCTGGTAGCCAAGGTCTGAGCGGTAATGTTAAGGTTGCAACTGTGAAACAAGCAGTTACTCTGGCTGCTGCTTCCAAACCAACCCTGACAATCGGTCTGGGTGACCAACAAGTTGGCGATATCACAATCACTGAAGCTGCTAAAGAAGCTTTCGTTAAGAAAGATGGTAGCCGTGAAGTAATCTTGGAATTGCCAACAGGCGTACGTTTTGCTTCTACTCCAGAAGTAAAAGTTACAGCTGGTGACGTTAAAGTGAAGAGCGTATCTACTGATACTTACGGCGAAAGCAACAAAGGCCGTCTGAGCTTCTACATCGACAGCGAATCTGCTACTCCAAGTACAATCACAATCTCTGCTCCTAAGCTGACTGTTGACCGTACTGTAGCTCAAGGCGACATCGTTGCTAAGCTGAAAGGTAGCGCAGTTTCTTACACTGCATACAAAGGCGCAACTGACAACACTCAAAACTGGAAAGACAACAACACTGCAGCTGCTGAAGTAGCAATCGCAACTGTTGGAACTCCAGCTCCAGGTGCTACTAAAACTAAAGCTGTCTTCACACTGGGAAGCACTTCCTACACTGTGAACGGCGAATCTAAAACAGCTGATGTAGCTGCTTATGCTCAAAACGGACGCACTTACTTGCCAGTACGTTATGCAGCTGAAGCTTTGGGTGTATCCCCACAAAACATCCTGTTTGACAAAGCAACTTCCACAGTTACCCTGATTAAAGGTGACCGCGTTGCTCAAATCAAACTGAACACTAACCTGTTGACTGTTAACGGTTCTGTGATTCGTATGGACGTTAAAGCTGTAACTAACAAAAACCGTACTGTACTGCCTATCTTCTGGGTGAGCAGAGCGCTGGATGCATCCATCAACTATGATGCAACTGCTAAAACAGTAACTGTTGAAAACAACAACTAATTTAAGAGCAACTCTTTTGAGTTAACTGAATTAGATGAGAAGAGGGTTCCTTTCGGAGCCCTTTTCTTTTATTAGTCTTATTGACAAAGGAGAGAAATTATGAAACGTTTTGGAATGGCATTACTATCCACATTGGTTCTTACATCTGCGTTTGCTAATCTTGCAGGAGCTCAGTCAGGTGATATAAAGGTTATTATTAACGGTGTGACTCAGCAATATACACAGTCTCCGATAGTCAGTCAAAATACAACCTTGGTGCCTCTTCGTGGTGTTTTTGAAAGCTTGGGAGCGCAAGTGGAGTGGGACAGCAAGGCTAAAAAAGTAACAGCATCTAAAAATGACGATACATTAACTTTAAATATTGGCTCCAAACTTGCTTATAAAAACAGTAAGCCGGTACAGCTCGATGCAGCAACTCAAATACAAAAGGGTCAAGTGCTCGTTCCTTTACGTTTTGTGAGCCAATCATTAGGCGCCAAAGTAAATTGGGATCAGACTACACGAACAGTGACCATTTCGAATCAAGGTAGTGGTAGTGCTACTGACACCAATAGCTTGTCTAGTAAGCCACTTGCAGCTCCTGTGACCAAAGTTACTTATGATACTTACTATAATAACTCCTTGACCTATGACGATGCAGTCAAACTGGCTATTGCTGATAGTACTTCAGTGAAAACAGGAGAAGTGAGTATTGATCAGGCAGGAAAAATTTTAAAAGAGACAGGCAAAAATATTGACTTTGTTCCAGCAGAAGCAGGTAATGAGGGTCAAGATAAAGCTTACAAAGGTTATGCCCAAACGAACCTTAATTATGAGGCTACCAAGAAGAATCTGGAAATGACCAAAGAAAGTATTGAATATAATGTAAAAGATCTTTACAATAAGCTCCTTCAAAAGCAAAATGCCGTTAAGCTGGCTGCTTTGAATATTGAAGATGCAGAGCGCAAGCTTAAAGTTGCACAAATTAAAAGAGATAATCAAATGTCGAGTGATTATGAGGTCACGCAAGCGACTAATCAGTTGACTCAAAATCAAGCTGCTTTAGAGAAGGCAAAAAAAGATTTAGATAGTGCATATGTATCTTTGAACCAAGTGATTGGTTACAAACCAGAGCAACGTTATGAACTGAAGGATAAGCCTGTCTATTCTGAATTTAAAGATAATGTAGAGACAAAAGTAAGCCAAGTACTTACTAGCAGTACTGCTATTTGGTTGAGTGAGCAAAAAGTGGATTTGGCTGAATTGAGCTTGAAGCTTTACAACTTCAATACTCCAGGAAATACCCCTTATGAAGCTGAACAACTAAATGTTGAAAAAGCTCAATATGCTACAGAAGGCACAAAGAGACAACTCGAAGAAGCTGTAAGAACAATTTATAACAATATCAAAGCATTGGAAAGTCAATATTCACAGATTCAAGCAGGCTTAGTGAGTGCTAGAAGTGCGGCTGATATGGCTAAGAAGCAATTTGATGTTGGGTTGGCTACAGAGCTTCAGGTTTATGAAGCTAATTTGAAAGTAACTACTGCTGAGCAACAGGCGGAAGATATAGTTTCAAGTATTGATACTTTGAAGGTGGCTTTCAATAAGCCTTGGGCTATGCAAGGTTCCACTGGAGCAAGCGCGCAATAATTAAAACTTAACTATACTTGCTATAACCTACTGTAGGAGGACTTCATGAAATCACGCTATAAAGTATCGTTGGCTGCAGCTTTACTTGGGGGAGGAATTGTAGCAGGCTCCTTGATGAACAATTCAGTTAACGGTGCCTCCAGTTCTGGACAACCTGGTACAGCTGATGATCCAGTCGTAACCAAAAGCTATGTTGACCAAAAAATTGCCCAGGCAATCAAAGGTGGAGTTCCCGCAAGTAACACGAGTAGTAAAACGACTAGTTCGACTACTCCAGCGACAAACGCTACCTCTAACACAACGGCGTCAGGAACTTCTAGTGCAGGAAAAACTTCCACACCAGAGCAGACAGAGGTTTTAAAGGTTGTTGATGTAAAGCCTGGTCAAAAACTGATTGCCAAAGCAGGCTCGGAATTTATTTTACGTAATGGTTATGCTGTTGTGTATAGTATGGATGCCAGTGGAGCTATTGATATTACTTCTGGAACGGAAATTGTTCATAATCAGGCTGTCGAAAAAAATCATTTATTATCGTTTCCTAGAGAAGGAAGAGGTATTCAAGTAAAAGAAGGTCAGAAGTTTGGTCTGGTCGTTATGGTACGAGGCGGTTATACTGTTCAGTAAACTGTTTTGTATTTAAGCAGCTTTTGGCGGCTCTTTTTCTTAAATACTGTTTGGGATAGCAAATTGTTCTTGGCTAAGTTGAACCTAATCGCTGCACACTAACCCCATGATAGACAATACATTTAGTGGAGGGTGTATACGATGGCGTCAAGAGGTCAAAGACGATTAATTCCCGAAAGTCGTGCCAGGTTAGATGATTTGAAGTATGAAATCGCTGCTGAGTTTGGGCTACCTGTTTATAATCCCCAATATACACATATACAACCTAAGGCTGACAGTGAATTTGCTGCAGAATTGGGGGAGTTTGCGGGGGGCGGGAATGTAGCATGGCGTGATTTAACTTCAAGACAGAACGGTTCGGTTGGTGGTGAAATTACTAAGCGACTGATACAATCTGCTGAACGTAGCTTATCTGAATATGGTACATTGTAAGTTGCAATAATTTCTACAGTTTTTGAACATATAGTAGCGTAAAATCTGGGGTAATTAACATGTGAATCAAAAATGGTTTGCATGTAGACTTACCCTAATTTCGAATGTTGTCATTGGGTGACACGAATTGACACCTTGTTTTAAATAGGATATCATGGCATTTGAGGCTTGTACGCAACCTTTTCCTACCGGAGAAGGTTCATTTTTTATTAATCAGGTGTAACAAGATACCTACCGCCATTTGATGGCTTGAAGGTATCTGAATAATGCCATTACCATGTCAGGATTTTTTTATTAAATCCTCATGTATTTTAATTGTGGGAGGTTGAAATTCATGTCTGTAAAAGGCCGTCATTTGTTCACGTCCGAGTCTGTAACAGAAGGCCATCCGGATAAAATCTGTGATCAGATATCCGATGCTGTATTGGATGCCTTTCTGGCTAATGACCCTAATGCACGGGTAGCATGTGAAGTATCGGTAGCTACTGGTCTCGTTCTCGTCATTGGTGAAATCAGTTCCAAATCGGAGTACGTGGATATTCCATCCATTGTACGTAATACGATTAAGGAAATTGGCTATACACGTGCGAAATACGGTTTCGACTATAATACTTGCGCTGTATTGACTTCTTTGAATGAACAGTCGCCGGACATCGCTCAAGGGGTTAATGCTGCCTTGGAAAGCCGTGATCCTGCTGAAGTAGATAAAGAAACGGAAAACATTGGGGCTGGAGATCAAGGATTGATGTTTGGTTTTGCTACGAACGAGACGCCGGAGTTGATGCCTTTACCTATCGCTATGTCTCACCGTATTGCACGGCGCTTGTCTGAAGTGCGTAAGGATGGAACGCTGAATTACCTTCGTCCTGACGGTAAAACCCAAGTAACGGTAGAGTATGAAAATGGTAAACCTGTTCGTATTGATGCTATTGTAGTTTCTACGCAGCATGCGGAGGATACTACTTTGGAGCAAATTCAAGCAGACATCAAAGAAAAGGTTATTTTGCCAGTTGTTCCTGCCGAATTATTGGATGAGCAAACCAAGTATTACATTAATCCGACAGGACGCTTTGTTATCGGTGGTCCTCAAGGAGATGCAGGTCTGACAGGTCGTAAAATTATTGTGGATACGTATGGTGGTTATGCACGTCACGGCGGGGGAGCATTCTCCGGTAAAGATCCGACCAAAGTGGACCGTTCCGCTGCTTACGCTGCTCGTTATGTAGCGAAAAACCTCGTAGCAGCTGGATTGGCAGACAAAGTGGAAATTCAGCTTGCTTATGCCATCGGTGTAGCTACGCCTGTTTCGATTAACGTCGATACATACGGTACGGGTAAAGTGAGTGATGAGAAGCTGGTTGAATTGATCCGAAATAACTTTGATTTGCGCCCAACAGGTATTATTCGCATGTTGGATCTACGTCGTCCAATTTATAAGCAAACTGCTGCCTACGGTCACTTTGGACGTACAGATTTGGATGTACCATGGGAGAGCGTAGATAAAGCTGAGATTCTAAAAGAACAAGCGGGGCTGTAATTCCTCGGATGTTATCAAAATAAAAGCAACAACCCAAAAAGACTGTTTCATGCTTTGCATGAACAGTCTTTTTGGGTTGTATTTCGCTGTTAAGTACGAATTTGCTCTGATGTACCGAATGCTGAGTGACTACTCGGATATCGGAGCATGGTCCAATAAATTTTTAAGTAAACGACAAACCTTTTGCAGTTCCTTGTACTGCTCCAAATACGCAAAAAGGGCTTTCAGGAGGCCTTTCTGAGGGTTCGATTTCAGAGCCTCTTCCTTTAAATGAGCGTAGATTTGCTGACACTCCTGTTTCTCCTCTGAACTCCAAGAAGACAGCAGTATACTGTCTTCCATAGAGTGGAGAAGGCTGTTAATTTGACGGCCTTGATCAAAGGGATTACTTAGAGCACTTTCGGGTAACCAGCCTTGCTTGCTCCAGAACAAATGTGGAGCTGAATCAGCATTGTTCAGACTGGTTGCCAAGGAACTGGATAAGAAGATAATAAACTGTGTTAGATGTTCAATCGTTTCATCATTCATTCGATCGGCAAAGAAGCGAATATATTCAAACACAATGCTTTTAAGTACAAAGGTCACGTCCCATGCATGATCTTCAATGCTCGGTCCAAAAATATCAATCAGGCAGTCGCGAACCCATTTGTACAATTTATATTCATGATTCTCGAATGCGTAATTAAGTTGTTCATTCTGGAAAATAAGCATGGAAGGCTCAGGAAGATCCATCATGAGATACACTTTGTTTTCAACGAGATTTTTCAAGTAAAGTACAATAAAACCGTGCAGTTTATCGTGCTTAGAAAGATCAGGTTTACTGTAGAGAGCCCGGATGTCTTGTTCAATGTTATTTTCCAGAATGATACACATTTCTAGAGGAAGTTCTTCTTTTCCCTGAAAATATTTATAGAAGGATGCCTTCGCCATCCCACTTTCTTTGGCGATTTCTTCAACAGATGTTGAATAATAGCCTTTTCTGGAGAACAGCCGAATGGCGGCCTGTAAAATATCATTTTTTTTACTTTCCATACTTACTTCCCCCTAGGGACCGACCAACTCGACAATATGCGAATTCACTTCATACATCACAAAGGTTGTCCACGTGTGATAACTGTGTGCTGCTGTCTTTTGAGTTGACGGCGCATCTTGTATTTGGCCATGATCATATACAAGGACGGCACGACAAACAAGGTTAACAAGGTCGAGAATAACAAACCGAAAATGACGGTAAACGCCAGTGGCTTAAAGAGCAGGCTTCCCAATAGTGCCAACGGAATCATACCTACAATGGCGGCCAAGGATGTCAATAAAATCGGTCTGAAGCGAGCGGCGGCCGCCTGTATTACGGCTTCCTTCAATTCCATTCCTTCATGTCGTGCATCCTCGATAAATTCAATTAACACAATCCCATTCCGCACAACAATGCCCGCGAGTGCAATGATTCCCATGATGCTCATAAAACCGATAGGCATATCAGTCAAGAAAATACCAATAATCCCGCCGGCTGCTGCCAGGTACACGGTCGTCATAATAATAATAGGAATGGAGAGAGAATAAAATTGCATAGTAATCAAGAGTAAAATGAGCAAGACTACAACGATAGCCAGCTGTCCTAAGTCCTTGAATATGGTCGATTGGTCAGAGGTTTCCCCACCAACCTCCCATTTGTAGCCTTCTGGGAACTTCATTTGCGCCAGCTTACTTTCAACATCAACCATCGCTTCGCTTGCAGTTCGTCCGTTCAAATCGGCTTCCACCGTAATCGTCCGCTCCATATTGTAATGCTTGATTTGCTGAATAGCAAATGACGGCTTAATCTGGACAAGCTGGTTTAATGGAATTTGCTTACCAGCTGCATTAACTACACTTAATTGTTGGAAAAGCTTACTTGGCTCCTCGTCGCTGTGATTCAAATACATTTTAATATCCACCAGACTGTTTCCAGTATCAAATTGGCTGACTTGGGCTCCTTCTTTTAATAGAAGCAGGGTGCGAGTCAAATCTGTGTAACTTACCAGGTATTGATCCATCGCTTGTTTGTTGACCTCAAGCTCCAGTGCATATCGTTCAATTCCTATATCATCAACGATGCCTGTTGTGCCCTCTACTGTCGCGATCTGCTCCTTTGCCTTTTGGGCAAGAGTTTGCAGTTCATTCAGATCCTGACCTGAGATACGAATAGAAACGGGCTTACCCACTGGAATCCCGAGACGAGGAACATACATCGTAACTGTAACTCCAGGGTAGGATTTCTTAACATGTTGTTCCCAAGCATCAACTGTCGTATTGAGATCGAATACGTTTTCTTTGCCGACGACAGCAATCTGCCCCACCGTTTCGTTATAACTAATATTTCCACCCGAACTATTAATGTCACTAAACAGTTGTGGGGCAGTCCCTCCAGTGCTGTAGACGACCTTGGAAGTTTCAGGTTGCTTTTTCACCCAGCCTGCAAGGTCTTTAACGACCTGGTTGGTTTCCGCAATTGAAGTGCCTACAGGCATTTTTACATTTAGTGCAACATGAGGATCTTCCGACTCAGGAAAAAGTTCAACTGAGGTAAAGGGAACTAATCCATAGGCGGCTGTTCCAAGCATGAGTCCGACCATGGCTGTCAACAAGGGACGCTGAATGACCTTAGGCATCAGTTTTTGTGAATAGAGCTTGTTTAAAGAATGAATCTGCTGGCCGAGCAAGCCTGCTGGTTTAGATTTACCCTGAGGGTGACGAGCCTGTCTGCGCTTCTCATACCATTCTCGAAAAATAGGGATGATGGTGAGCGACATGATCATAGAGGCAAGCATGGTCAGGGAGACAATAGCAGGAATAGGTTTAATAAAGGCACCTACATTTCCAGGAAGAAACAACAATGGCGCGAAAGCTGAGATGGTAGCCAGAGTTGCAACCAAAATAGAAAGCATGACCTCTTTGGTACCTTTTACAGCTGCGACTGAGGGTGATTCTCCTAATTCCGTAAGTCTACGCTCAATATTATCATTTACAACTACGGCATCATCCACGAGTATGCCGAGTACGATGATCAGACCGACAACGGAAATCTGATTTAGAGTGATGCCGAACATAGGCAAAAAGATAATGGCAATCGAAACCGAAATAGGAATGGCCAGTGCAACAAATGCAGAGGTGAGCAAATTCAGCCCCAACATACAAACGAGAATAACGGCCACAATCGCAAGAATCGTTTCACGCTTTAAGTCGTCAAAGATATGGCTTACCTGATCCTTTTGTGCAAAAAGAGTTTGAAAGTGAACACCTGCGGGAAGTGTTTTCTCCAGTTCTTTGAGCTTGGTATTGACCTTTTCGCTCATAGAAGGGATGTCTGTGCCTGTTTCTGCTCCAATACTTAGCGTAATGGCCGGTTTACCCTCTACATAGGCAAAGTATTCTGTATTAGGATGGGCCAGCTCCGTTGTGCCGACATCTCTCAAATAAACAGGATTACCCTCTTTGGTGCGTGTCAAAAGGACCTGATTCAATTCATCAGCTTTTTCGGTCTCGCGAACAATAAGTTGATAGGTACGTCCGTTGTATTCAATATTACCAGTAGGGACCCGATCAATTTGAGCCTGAACCGCTTGAGCCACTTGTCCCCACGAAAGCTGGTATTGCTGAAGTTTCTGATTGTCAATATGGACACGTACTTCTTGATCAGGGAGACCATTGAATTTGACGCTAGATACGCCAGAAATGGTATTGAGCTGATCTTTCCAAGTCGTTGTTAAATCATTTAGTTTATACAGCGGTGCGGAAGAGTCAGCCGTCAGGGCATAGGAGCCGATAAAAGAGCTGGTTAGTTTGTCATTTACAACAGGTACTTCAACGCCTTGAGGAAGATCAGCTTGTGCATCTTGCACTTTTTTACGCATATCATCCCAAACCGTTTGAGGATTAACTCCGTTTTTGGATTCGATTAAAATAGAGGAGAATCCGTTACCAGAAGTCGAACTAATCGTTTTAACACCTTCAACTTCCTTAATGCGTTTCTCCAGCTCTTTAGTTACGGTTTGTTCTACTTTTTGTGGTGAAGCACCAGGGTAGACTGTTGTTACCATAGCATTCTGTATGGTGACATCCGGCATTTCCTGCTGTGGTAACTGGAAAAAGCCGAAGATTCCGACCAAAATCAGCATGACAAAAAACAGCAATGTAATTTTTCGTTTTTTTACGATGTACTCAATCATGGGCGTCCGCCTTCCTCCGACTGAATCGCATTTCCATCAAACAGGTTTTCTGCCCCTTTAACGATAATACGTTCGCCTTCACGAAGTCCCGATACGATTTGCAACTGATTATCTACAACCTGATTACCAAGCTCCACAGGGGTTTTAACAGCTTTTCCTTGAATGTCTTTGAAAATAAAAGGCTTGCTTCCCGTGTTAATGACTGCTTCGGCAGGAACGAGAATCCCATTCTTGTCGGTCACCTGTTGAGCAGCTTTAATGACCTGACCGGGTAACCAGTCTCGCTGTGGATTGTTTATAACAATCTCTACGTTAACCCTTCCTGTGTCGGTGCTGGTTGAAGGATAGACGTTAGACACCGTACCTTGACGGGTCTCTTCATAGAGCGCAACTTCTACTTGTTGACCCTTTTTCCAATCCTTAATTTCACTGTCTGGTACAGGAAGTAGTACTTTGAGGCGGTCGATGGAGCCTATGCGATAGACGGCTTGCCCTGACGCGACCAAATCACCTGTATTCACGATTTTGTCTAAGATTACACCGTTCACAGGAGAGATTAGACGTGTGCGTGAAAGTGCAAGTTCTGCCTGCCCCTTGGCAACAAGGGCTTTTTCGTAGTTGGCATGAGCTTGTTTTTGGGAAGCCGCAGCCTGTTCACTGGCCGCTAGGGCTTTGCTTTTACCTGCAAGCGCATCTTGAAAGGAAGCTTGGGCGGATTGATGATCTTCGGCTGTGGCCCCTTCCAGCAAAAGGGACAGGGATTCCTTGGCTTGTTCCAGGTCTTTCAGGGCTGCGGTAGCATTCAGGCGAGCATTTTCATTATCTGATGCGGTAGCAGCGCCTGCCTCAAACAGCTTCTGTGTACGCTCGCTATCCGTCTTGGCCTTGTTATAAGCGCTTTGTGCCTTATCTACAGTAGCTTGCGCTTGTTGTTTCTCTTGAGCACGTGCGCCTTTATTGACCTTGTTAACATTCGCGCGAGCTCCTGTAATGCCGGCATCGGCGGATTGAATCGCGGAGGTAGCAGCCTGTAAATTAGCCTGTGCGTTATCAATACCAGCCTGTGCCTCCAAAATGGAGGCTGTCGCCTGTGCCACCTGAAGCTTGTAGTCAGTATCATCCAGACTAGCAATAACGGCGCCCTTCTGTACAGCAGTACCGACAGTGAGATATGCACTGGCTACAGTGCCTCCATTTTGGAAAGCCAGTGTGTTCTCCTCATAAGCCTGAAGAGTGCCTGACAAGTTATAGGCCGCATGAAGTGGCGTGGATTTGACGATTGCGGTGCGCACAACGGTTGGCTGTGCAGATGAACCTAGAGCGGCATCTTTTTTTTCTGTAGAACATCCGGCGATTGCGATGCACAGGGATAAAGTGAGTATGATGATGGCCCGTTGTTTATTCATGATTATCAATCCTTCCGATAGGGTCATAATTGGACTTGTGAACTAATCAGTATTATTTGAACTAATAAGTTCAAATGTATTATAGTGCGCCGATATTGCATTCGTCAATTCATCGTTTTAGATTTTATGAATTAGTTGACGGGATTTTCGTAACTTTTGCCTATATAATAAGTCTATTAACATAAGAGGATTTTTTTGTTTATTGATAGAGTACACGTGCGGAATAAATCCGTTTGAATACACTGAAGATGGGAGCTATTATCCAAATGTTTTTAAGTAATAAGAAACAGAGTGAAGTGAAAGTTAATGGCAGAGGAATCGCTAAAAGATGGGCCGTGTTAACACTGGCAGGGGTATTATGGGTCGGTCCGGTTGCTGGAACTGGGGCTCTAATCCCCTTGAATGGCTGGATGTCTGCTCCAATCGCAAGTGCAGCCTCTGGTTCAACTGTAAAATTGGGAGAAGAGATCATTACTTCGGGTGCAACATTATTGAAATATCGTTTTAAAGGCTCCAAAGGAACAGCGCTGGCTGATATCATTCGAGTAGACTTGCAAAACCCGTACGTTAAGCTGGATGTCATGACGGGGAAGAATGGACAGTTTACGACCCGGCAGAGCACAGGCGGCATGGCAAAAGAGACTGGAGCGGTTGCTGGTGTAAACGGGGATTATTTTAATACCTCAAGCGAGGGAGCTCCGATCGGTGGACAAGTATCCAAGGGTGTGTTGATGTCTACTCCATCTGATTTAACGGGCATGTATGCCTTTGCTGTAACCAAAGATGGTTCTCCGATGGTGGAGCAGTTTACTTTTGAAGGAACAGTAAAAGCTGGAGACGGGTCGTCTTTCTCTTTGGCGGGGATGAACAAGGCTTCGTATTCGCCTGAGACGAGTGGGGGCAGTTATAGTCACTCTAATGCTATGTATATTTATACATCTGCTTGGAAAGCAATTGAGCGGCCCAAAAACAGTTCGACAACGCCTACCGAGGTATTGGTACAAAATGGTGTGGTTACGCAAGTCTCCGACAATGCTACATTGAATATGACCGTTCCGCAGGATGGCTATATTTTACGTACTCACGGTAAAGCGGCTGATTATGCCAAAGCGCATCTGACCGTGGGACAGACCGTAGAAACGAGCTATCGCCTTCGTGTTAAATCGACAGGGAGTGAAGTAGATCCTTCCAACCTTCAGATGATGATTGGTGGACATACCATATTAGTAAATGACGGTCAGAAAACCTCTTTTTCCCGGAGCACAACAAGCATAGGCGGGACGCGTGCGCGTACAGCTTTGGGATATTCCCGTGACAAGCGTTACGCTTATGTCATTGCCGTTGAGAAGAATGGGAACAGTGTTGGTGTATCCCTGAGCGAGCTGCAAACGCTGATGAAAGATATTGGCGTCTGGAAGGGTATGAACCTCGATGGGGGCGGTTCTACGACCATGGTGACTCGTGATTTGGGAGATACGACAGCGGGACTTACGTTCAATACGGAATATGGTACAGAGCAACGTAGTATCGTAAATGGAGTGGGGGTATATACCAATGCTCCTAAAGGAACGCTTAAAGGTTTCACCATCAAGGGCAATAAAACGCTGCTGATTGGTCAGACCGGAAGCTATTCCTTCAAAGGCTATGACAACTACTACAATCCATTCGATACCTCAAAAGTACAAGTGACGTGGAAGTCCAGCAACCCGGCTGTTGTGTCAGTGAGCGGCGGCGTTGTGAAGGGAGCCAAACCGGGAACGGCTACTTTAACGGCATCCAGTGGCTCAGCCAGCGCTACAACTAAGGTCACCGTGCTTGGAGCAGATGAAATTTCATCACTCACCGCAGGAAGTGGAACTGGCTCGCTTACCGCTGGAGCTAAAATCGCTGTACCGGTAACGGCAAAGACAAAAGATGGACAGAGTGTCAGCATTACGTCAGATGCGCTCAAATGGGAGTTCATTGGCTTTAAGGGAAGCGTTAAGGACAATCAACTTACAGTAAATACGGTGGATGCAGGCGTGAAAACGGGCTATGCCATCGGTCGCTATGATGGTTTCAGCGCTGTCGTCTTCTTGTCTGCTGGCGGAGCAAGTACAAACAATTGGGAGAACTTCGAAAATGTTTCGTATCCGGTTGACTTTACTTCGAATGTGGAAGGTGTTACCGGCACAGTGGCTGTTGTACAAGGAGATGGCGACCATGCCAATTCCAAAGTGCTGGAACTGAACTACGATATGACAAATGGCAGTGGTAAAATGTATGCTTACGCCCAATTGAACGGCACGTCCGGGAAAACGCTTGAACAGGCGGCTACTTCCATCTCAATTGATGTCAGAGGGGATAAGAGTCTGAACTGGCTGCGTGCGGAGCTAGAGGATGCCCAAGGCAAAACAGCATATATTGATCTCGCTAAAGTGATCGACTGGAACGGTTGGAAAACCATTAATGCAGATATGAGCGGTTTGAATATTTCGTATCCAGCGAAGCTGAAACGTCTTTATGTGGTCAATGTGGCGGAAGGTCAGGACGAACGTGCTAAAACAGGCAATGTTGCTTTTGATAATATTTCTTTTAATACACCGGGAACGGTCGGCACAGAAGGACTTAAAAAGGGAACAGCTCAAATGACGATCGGACAAAACTCAATGACAGTAAACGGAACACCTACAACAATTGATGCAGCTCCGATGACTCGCGATGGTTCAACGTATGTTCCGATTAAGTATGTGCTGGACGCATTTGGCGGACAAGCAAAATGGAATGCGGGCGATCAACGGATCACCGTTATGCGCGGTGGTGTGCTGATGGATTTGACCGTAGGGAAAAAAGAAGTTGTTCTGAACGGGAAGCGTCAAAGTACTGATGTTGCACCCGTTGTGCTAGGGGGTAGGACTTTAGTCCCGTTGAGACTCGTGTCTGAGCAGTTAGGAATGACTGTAAAATGGGAACAAGAAACGAAGACCATCACCCTTCAATCATGATATGGTATGATATATACTTGAAATGCTAGGATTGGAGTAGAACATTTGTGGACTTTCAAGCCGATATCATAGACCGAGTCATTAAAAATGCCATCCAGGTGATGGAGAACAGCAAATATCAGATGTTCGAAATATTGGACACGGCCCGGACCGAGCTGGTCACGTTAAATCAGGAGCTCCAGAGCGTCTTGAAGGAAACAGCAGAAACGATCGAAAAGGTGGACCAGCTGGAAATGAACTATCGGCGGTCCCGCATTCGGTTGACTGAGGTCAGCCGTGACTTCGTTCGTTATTCGGAAGAGGATATCAAGCAGGCTTATGAGAAGGCAACACAGCTACAACTCGATGTGATGATTTTCCGCGAGAAGGAAATGTATCTCAAAGCCAGAAGGGATGATCTTCAAAAGCGGGCCAAAAGTGTCGAGGCTTCTGTCGAGCGCGCCGAAACCATCGGTTCGCAGATGGGAGTCGTGCTGGAATATTTGTCGGGCGAATTGGGACAAGTGACGCGGATCATCGAATCGGCTAAAAACCGGCAGTTTATTGGTCTGAAAATTATTTTGGCTCAGGAAGAGGAGCGCAAACGCATATCCCGTGAAATTCACGATGGACCTGCGCAGCTCCTTGCGCATCTAGTGCTTAGGACGGAAATTGTGGAAAGAATGATCGCCAAGCAGGAATTTAAGATGGTTCAGGACGAAATAGTAGACTTGAAGAAACAGGTTCGCTCCAGTCTTGAGGAAATGCGAAAGGTCATTTTCAATTTGCGTCCTATGGCCCTGGATGACCTGGGACTTATTCCGACGCTCCGGAAATATGTGCAGGATTTTGAAGAAAAAACGAAGATTAGATCGCTTTTTGAAACAAGGGGCAAGGAACACCGTCTCTCTTCCGCGATGGAAGCAGCCATTTACCGTCTGATCCAGGAAGCTTTGACCAATGCTGCCAAGCATGCTTATCCTACCTATGTGCTTGTTGAGATTACCTATCAGGCGCAGCTTGTAAAAATCGTGGTGCAGGATAATGGTTTGGGCTTTAAGCCAGAGCTTTTTCAGCAAAAAAGCAAAGATCATGGGCATTTTGGTCTGATTGGTATGCGGGAAAGGGTTGAACTGCTCGAGGGGAGAATGGAGATCGAATCAGCTGAGAATCAAGGCACCAAGATAGTGATTCATATCCCAACCAACGTGGAAAAGGGAAAGGAGTAACAACATGGAAAATCAGGAAATTAGCAATGCACCCATTAAAGTTCTCTTAGCGGACGATCATCAGTTGTTCCGTGAAGGACTTAAACGTATTTTGAATATGGAGGACGACATTGAGGTCATCGGAGAATGTGGCGATGGTATTCAAGTGTTGGAATTCTGTAACGTAGAGAAACCGGATATTGTTCTGATGGACATTAATATGCCAATCGAAAATGGTGTAGAGGCAACCGAAAAACTGCGTGAGATGTTCCCGGATGTCAAAGTGATCATTTTATCCATTCATGATGATGAAAGCTATGTATTTGAGACGTTGCGCAAGGGAGCCAATGGTTATCTGTTAAAGGATATGGAGGCCGAGTCCCTCATTAATGCTATTCGTTCGGTTCATGAAGGCTATGCGTTTATCCATCCGAAGGTAACAGGTAAGCTCATTCAGCAACTCCGCCGGATGACCTACTTGAATGAAACAGGGGCTATGGCTGAAGGTCATACGAAGGAAGCCGGCGTGAAGTTTGTCGCAGGTGAAAATAATCCATTGACCCGTCGTGAAGCTGAAGTATTGCGTCTGATGGCTGAAGGTAAGAGCAACAAGATGATCGGTGAATATTTATTCATTAGTGAGAAAACGGTCAAAAACCATGTCAGCAGTATTTTGCAAAAAATGGAGGTTGATGACCGTACACAAGCGGTTATTAACTCAATCAAATATGGATGGGTTACGCTGTAAAGTGTAGTTTTTTCATGCATTAGACGATGCAGCTGCTAATAGATATGAATGCTGTACCGCCTTTCACTCCGGGCGATATGTCCGCTCATACAGAAACCCAGTACATAACCGTGACACCTCTTCCTGTTATACGGCATATATTGTCGCTATAGGAGGAGGTGGAACCCTCGTGACGGCTCACTTGGTTTGGATATTGCTTATATACGGTGTGGGGGCCGCTGTCGTGCATCTTATGTATATACGACAGGCGGTTCAGGCTTATTACAATGGCGAAGATTCATGCGCGATATCTCCAGGTCATCGCGCGATTCGCTATATTGTGATTACGTCCAATGACGGAGATCGTGTGGAATGGGTGATGCGTTCGTTGAACATACTTGCCTGGCTGCACCGGAGGCCGCTACATGTGACGGTACTGGATGATGAATCTATGGATGATACGCTACCGATTCTGACACGGCTAGTGCGCTATAGTCATATGGATGTTTCAGTCATTTCAAGTCGTTTTTCACCGGGGAACCCGGTTTTACCGAAGTCAGGCGGTGAAAAGCAGGTTGTTATTGATCTTAGAACAGTCAAATCGTTGGCGGACGCTCCGCTTGTTCCTTAGCGACAGGGGATTGTGGACATCGTGGTCAAAATCGGATATAGATATAAATGTTTATAAACAGTTGCATAGGCAAGACAACAGGGATATCGTTGAGATCTACTTGATGTGAAGCACACTTCAGGCTATTAGCCACAGAAGTGTGCTTTTTTGCTGTTCTCTGGGGTGATAAGAACCCAAAAAGTCATGAATGGGGGAGAAGGGGAAGGTGAAAATTGCAGTATACGCAGTGAGGTATAAGGGGAATTGGAATCTCCGATTATCTGTGGATATTCGAGTAGATATGACATGGTGGATGAATCAAGATGAGGGGCAGGGGAATGTTGTCGAAAGGTGGGTGTTATTAGAAGATGAGCTCCCCTTGTCCTGGGGAACAAAGCTGTGTGAAACATTTAAGGAATTAGTAGGTATGGAGCGATGGGGGAAACGGCAGTGGTGGGCTTATATTATCGCACAGCTAAAAAGTGAACTGACTCTTGAACCTTTTGACGGAGAACGAATTTTATCTGGAGGAGTAGAGAATATATGCATTTGGGATCATGTACAAGGTTGGACTTCTCGCACAGAAAGTGGGGATGAGAGACGAGAAACAAAGGGAGGTTTACGTTCTATTCAAAAAAGGAGTCTAATCACGGGAATTGATGGATTGGAGAGGGAGTGTTTAACACGACAAGCGAATGAGCTGGCTAATTTGTTGTCAGGACGCCAGTTACTCGTTCCAGAAGTCGAAGCGCTACTGGCAGAGGCAGCGCCAGGTTTGGAGCGTGCTTGGCGATCCGCTGCACAACTTGCATATCTGCAAGGCCGACTCAGCTTTGCTACTGGCCTCGATCCAGCACCTCGCACGCGCTGGTCTGCCGCGCGTACGCATGAACTCCGCTGCAACCGTTGTGGCAGCGGGATAGTGCACCGCACGAGCTGCGCATCGTGCGGCCGTAAGGCGTGCGCCTACTGCGAGACATGTCTCGCACTTGGACGCAGCCGTGAATGCTCGCTGCTGCTGCGCGGTGCAGCGAAACCCGCGCTGCCGTGCACAGCAGGCATAGCCCCGGCGACGGAACTCGACCGCTGGGGGCTAAGCCCAGCGCAGCGTGCCGCCGCCGAAGCGGCGCTGCGCTTTTTAGCCACACCGCACGGGGGAGTGCGGGGACATTTTCGCCCGGAAGGCCGTGGACTCCGGGCGTTGTTCCGACGCGACATGGTTGCGTGCCGGACATCAGATGCTACCGCTTCGCAGGGCAACAACCTTGCCCGTAGCAGGCAGCCTTCGCTGAAACCTGGCGAAGATGCGAGGTACAACGCTGATCGGCAGGTGCCTGGTACTAAGGTAGAGCGTTTTTTGCTCTGGGCCGTAACGGGCGCAGGCAAGACGGAAATGATGTTTCCGCTCTTGCAATATGTGCTAGACCACAGAGGAACGGCACTTGTGGCAACACCACGCCGCGACGTGGTACTGGAGTTAGCCCCTCGTTTGGCCATTGCTTTTCCCGATGTGAGCATGGTGACGCTCTATGGGGGAAGCGCAGAACGCTGGCAAAGGGGACAGCTGACACTGGCAACGACACATCAGCTATTGCGTTATCGTCAAGCTTTTGATTTGGTTGTGATTGATGAGATTGACGCGTTTCCTTATCACAATGATCCTATGCTTGCCTTTGCTGCACGAGCAGTATGTAAGCCGAAGGGAAAGTTTATCTATTTGTCTGCTACACCACCGCAATCCTTGCAGAAAGAGGCTGCACGCGGTCTGCTGCCACACGCCAAGGTTCCCGTTCGTTTTCATCGTCATCCTCTACCTGTCCCATTTCGTTTGGGGACTGCTTCAGTGCAACAATGGCTGCAAAAAGGTCGGCTTCCCGCATCCTTTATTCAACGCCTACGCGTATCCATACAACGTGGGGCACAGGTTTTCCTGTTTGTAACACGAATCTCACATATTCAGGGACTTGTGAAGCTGCTGATTAAACAATTGCCTGATGTACCTATTGCGGGCACCTCCTCACAGGATGAAGAAAGAACCGCTAAAGTACGCTTATTTCGAGCTACTGAAATACGTGTTCTGGTTACAACGACTATTTTGGAGCGAGGGGTAACTGTTCCACGGAGTGATGTGTACGTATTAGACGCGGACAGTAGTCTTTTTGATGAAGCCTCTCTTGTCCAAATGGCTGGTCGCGCGGGCAGGTCCAAGGATGACCCATGTGGAGTTGTTATTTTTACATCCCCCCAATGGACACGAGGTCAAAAAAGAGCAATTAGACAGATTAAACGTATGAATGAACTGGCTCGGAAAAGAGGATACCTGAAGGAGGCGAAGCACTAAATGCATTAAATAAAAAAAGTTTTTTTGGAAATGTGAAACCTGAAACAATGTCGGTACGTAAGCTACCAAGAAAGGTGCATTCTGATATGGGGATGATTCCAACAACCCGTCTATTTTTGAATTGGTTATTCCATCGCCAGTCCCAAGCATGTATGGCTTGCGGCACTCTCACAGGTCGTTTTTCCGAATTCCCCGGGATTTGTACTTCTTGTTCACTTCAAATTCCTTGGGTTTACGATATTCGTTGTGTTTATTGTGGACGTCCAACGTCTTGCCCGGATTGCGTAAGGCTTGACCGATTAGTACGTTACTATGTGTGCAATCGGAGTGCAACCAGCTATACGCCAATGATGAGAGAATGGATCGGGCAGTTCAAATATCGCGGGAATGAAAAGTATGGTTCCCTGCTGGGTGAGATCATGAATCGAGCCTATCAGGCGATGAGGTATGAGTTTGCAGGTCTTAAACATTCTCGTTTCAAGCGATCTTTGTGGAGTGTGGATGTAGTGACCTGTGTTCCGGTAAGTGAGAAGAGGCTGACAGAGCGAGGCTTCAATCAGGCTCGGATCTTGGCAGAAGAGATTGCTAAGCGGAATAAGCTCCCCTTCCTATCTTTACTTGCTCGTCCACAAGATACAGGCAAACAAAGCTTTAAATCAAAAAAGGAACGCATGAACACAATGAATAATGCGTTTTCTGTTCACCCCAATATGACAAATTTGCTGAAGTCTTTTATTTTAAAAGCTAAATCTCAATGTGTTACGGAAAATAAGCTTTCCGTTACCGTTTTGCTTGTTGATGATATTTATACAACGGGGAGCACATTGCAGGCGTGTGCACGTGTTTTGAGAGAAAAGGCATTAGAGCAAGGAATACATTTGACTATTTTTTGCCTGACCTTAGCAAGATCATAAGTCTAAATATCTGGTATTCCCCATGAAATTTCGCTTGAAACTATGAAAAAAGGTTATAATTCTCTTGAAAGAAGGGTTAAATGATAGAGCAAAAAGTCTTTTAAGGCGTACAATCAGCAGAATTTGACAACAAGCTAGAGAGAGGTATATAATAAAAATATAGAGACAAACAAAAAGTAAGGAAGTGAGGGATGAAAACAGAATATTTCAATTTAGAGGTTGATTTTTTTGGAAAAGAGGAGTACAATTTCTATCTGTTGATAGCTAACATGATTGGTAATAAGTGATTAGCTAATGACTAAAGAGCGGACATTGGGAGTGTCTCGCTCAGTAGTAAAGCAGTTAATTAAAATTTAAAGTTAAAAAGAGGAGAGAACAAATCATGAAAAACGTTATGAAAAAAGTAGCAGTATCTAGCATGTTGGCAGTAAGTTTGGGTGCAGTATCTTTGTTGAGTCCACTTGCAACAGGTCAAGTAATGGCAAAATCTGGCTCCGATTACGAAAAACAACAATTGGAAGACCAAATCATGAGAGAGCAGCAAGAAGCAGCACAAAAAGCATTTGAAGCTAAGTTTTTCAAAACTGAAACTACTGAAAAAGCAGCAACTACAACACCAGCTCAACCAGCCACTGAGAACAACAATCAAGCAACAACCACAAAACCAGCAACGACTACAACTGAAACACCAGCAACTGTAAATACAATCACAGTAAATGTTCAAGAGGGCGACACATTGACTTCTATTGCTGAAAAATACGGTGTGACTGTTGAAGAACTGGTTAAAATCAATAACTTGGTTAAAGTAGGTCAAGAACTGCAAGTGCCGCAAACAAAAACAAATAAATAATTATCATTATAAATGTATAATGAAGTGTGTTTTTTAAACCAAGCGTTTGACTATAGTATACGGGAAGGCCTCTATTAAAACAATGCTTTTTGAATAATTATTTGTGAAATAGCTTGTTTTTTTTGGCTGTAAATTTCCATTGGTGCATCTAGCTTGATTTCAGATAGGTTATAAGTTGAGATGATGTTAGATCCATGAGATTTATGAATACCCACACTCCATGTGCGGAGCATTCGTATGGGCGCCGTTCCCCCGGATTTACAGGATTTCCTTGATGTCATTCGGGGCACAGGTGAACATGAATTCTTCTGAGGATTGTTTCGCCCGGTTTTTCCCTCATCTTGATAATTAATTTCTACATTTACTCATATTCATATAGCTATTTTAATTGTATTAATGAAGCGCTATTCCCGAAAATAACTGGAATGGCGCTTATTTTATTTTCTATCTAAAGTAGGGAGCAATGTTTGACGATAAATAGACACATGCAATAGGCTGAACATTAGCTTCCATGAGCTTCTTTATTTTATGTCATTGCATATTGATGCATATAGATGTTAATAAAATTTCACTGATGGATCTTTCTCTCTTATACTCTTATTATGATAACTTATAAGATGTGCGATTGTGTAAAATCTGAAAATCCCTTTTTGAAATATTTGCTAGACGAGGCTCTTCATTATAAGGTAATGTAAGGATAGAAGTAATTTAAAGATCGGAAATTGGAAAGGGGCGTTACAGAGGATGAATTTGGATAACTGTCCTCGCTGTGGAAAGCTGTTTATTATGAACGTCAGGGGAATCTGCCAGAACTGTATTAAAGAAATTGAAATCGAATACGAACGCTGTGTCAAACATATACGTGAAAATAAGGGCATTCATATGCATGAGCTTTCGGAGGCTACTGAGGTATCCGTAAAGCAAATCACGACATTTATACGTGAGGGACGTATTTCCATTGCTAATGCACCTAATATGACGTATCCTTGCGAGGTATGTGGGATACCGATTCGTGCAGGACATATGTGCGATTCTTGTCGAACACGTCTGACTAAAGACCTGCATCAGGCTGTATCCGAAAGTAGTAATCAGGATCAAAGTAATAATATGGGCTCAGGTACCTACAGCGCGATTGATAAACTTCGTGGAAAGTAGTACAGGGGAATTAAAAACACATTCAGCTATTCAAAAAGTTTCAAATACCGCCGATAATCTTTATAGAGCTTATCGGTTTTTTTATTTTTAGCAACCATGCACAAAATAAAGAAGTGAGGCATAATACGAACCATGTTCGACGCTATGTCGTCTGATACATTCTGACCATATCAAATAACTAAGGAAGGTGGAAGTTATGAAAATTAACGAGACCAACCGCATCGGAGCTATTAATCCATACCAACGAAATATTGAAACAGGACGTCAAGAGGAGCTTAAGAAGTCTCGCCGCAAGGACGAGGTCTCGATTTCTCCGGAAGCGATGGAAATGCTGAACCGCAGCAGTGATGCAGATCGTGTTAAGAAAATTCAGGAGCTTAAGCAACAAGTAGCTTCGGGAACCTATCGTGTAGATGCCGATAAAATTGCAGATAAGCTGTTACCTTACTTCAAGCAGTCTTCCGAAAGCTAGGTGAAGGAATATGCCTTTAGAGCGTTTGATTGATGTGCTGGAGCAGCTAGATCAAAAGCATCTTATCTTATTAGAATTAGCTAAAAGTAAGAAAAAAATTGTTATGGAAAATGATATGGATAGCCTGGTTCAGCATTTGAATCAGGAATCCAGACTCCTTAAACAGGTGGAACAGCTAGAGGAAGCTCGTATGGAGTTTTCGTTTGAGCTTCTTCGTGAACGTGGTATTAAGTCTCAGCTTAACTTGACTATAACCGAGCTGGCACGCCTTGTTTTTGATCCTGAAGATAAGAACAAACTCCTCAGTGTCCAGAGCCGCTTATCCCACACTCTCTCAGAATTAAAGGAAATTAATGCAATCAATCAAAAGCTCATCGAGCAATCGTTGGTGTTTATTGATTACTCGTTAGATCTACTTGTAGGTCGTCCTAATCAGGAGATGACTTATATGCATCCAGATCAGAAAAGTAATCAACCTGCACGACCTGGATTGTTCGACACTAAGGCTTGATCCGAGGAGGAAAATAGAGTGCCATCCACATTTCATTCCATAGAAACAGCTAAAAGAAGCCTTTTTACACAAACGGCAGCTTTAAATACAACAGGACACAATATAGCTAATGCCAATACAGAAGGCTATACACGGCAAACGGTTAAGATGAGAGCTTCTATACCTATGGAGGCATATGGTATTAACCGTTCTAATGTGCCTGGTCAGTTGGGAACAGGTGTTGAATTTGATGCTATTGAACGCATTCGTGAGAAGTTCTTGGACAGTCAGTACCGCGGAGAAAATACTGAGCTGGGTAGTTGGACAATTAGAAGTAACACACTTGATAAGCTACAACAGATTATGAATGAGCCGTCTGATACAGGGATTCGCAAGGTTTTGGATAACTTTTATAAATCTTGGTCTGATTTAAGTAAAGACCCAGAAAGTGTAACCGCACGAACTATTGTTAAAGAAAATGCGCTTGCGTTGACTGATGCAATGAATCATATGAGTAAACAGTTAAGCAATCTATCTGCGGATTTAACCTCAAATGTGGAGGCTAAGTCTAGCGAGCTACAAAGTTATGTGAACTCCATAGCGGACCTGAATCAATCAATTACTAAAATTGAAGGCTTGGGAGATAACGCTAATGATCTACGTGACCAGCGTGATTTGATCGTCGATAAAATTTCGAAGATCGTTAATGTAACGGTAACTGATACTGATCAAGGCTACAACGTTAATATGGGTGGTCAAGCATTAGTAACTGGGTTTGCACCGACTACTGGTATTAACGGCGCTTTTTTACAAGCTGCTTTTGCTTCCAATGATTTGCAAGGAGGCGAAGTACATGGAATGATCATTTCCAGAGATCAATTTGTAGCAGATTATACTGCACAAATGGATAATCTCGCTAATACATTGGCAAACGGTGATATTTCTGTAACGCTACCCAAAGGCTCAGTATTGCCAGAAGGTACTGTACTGAACGGAGTGACTTATACAGGGACCAATCGCACACTTCAATCGGATTTAACAGTTACGGTTAAAGGTCTTAATGGTTTGCATCAATTGGGTTATACCCAAGAGGAAAAAGATGCTAACGGTAATATGGTTGCAGGTAAACCTTTTTTTGTAGCTTCAAATAATGGCGGGACGATAACGGCAGGCAACATTACGTTAAATACTGCTATAGTAGATAATCCTAACGCCATTGCAGCATCCCTTCGTGTAACAGGCACTGCTCCTACTGAGGAATTGGTTAAAGGCAATAATACATTGGCATCCCTCATGTCCAATTTGAAATTAAATAATTTCACTTCTGTTTCTACAGGGAACAAGGCTACTATTGATAGCTTTTTCAGTTCTATGATTGGTCAGTTGGGTATAGAGGCTCAAGAGGCAACAAGACAGACACAAAACTCAACAGCCCTCGTATCTCAGGTTGAAACTATGCGCCAGTCTGTGAGTGGTGTTTCACTGGATGAAGAAATGTCCAATATGATCAAGTTTCAGCATGCCTACAGCGCCGCTGCTCGGTTTATGACCACATTCGATCAATTATTGGATAAATTAATTAACTCCACAGGTGTAGTGGGAAGATAAGAATGGGGATTAAATATCTTGTGTTTTATACAAGGGTATTTAATTACGGAGGGATATAATTATGCGAGTTACTAACAATATGCTAAGCTCACAGCTTTTGCTGAATTTGAATCGAAATTCTGAGCGTATGAATAATACGCAGAACCAGATGTCGACTGGTCGTAAGCTGAACAAGCCCTCTGATGATCCTGTAGGCATTACGTATTCCTTAAGGTACCGATCTGAATTGTCTTCAAATGAACAATACCAACGGAATGTGGACAGCGCAGTGTCTTGGCTTGATTTTAATGATACGGTCATGGATCAGGCAGGCCAAATCATGCAAAGAGTACGTGAACTTACAGTACAGGCCTCTACGGGAACTAATCCACAATCTGCGCTGGACAGCATCAATAAAGAAATTGGTCAGCTTAAGGAACAAATGATTGATGTTGTGAACAGCCAATTGAACGGGAAATATATATTCAATGGTCAGACCTATGACAAGAAGCCTTATGATCTCCCTTTGAATGCTGATAATACGCATGATACGTCTGGAGCAGCATCCATTGCTACGGATACAGGAAATGTTAACTTTATAGTGGGTGAAAATGTAGCTTTGCCCATTAACGTTACAGGTAATGAAGTCGTAGGAACAAGCACGGATGCCGATAATTTATTTACTATTTTTAATCAGCTATCTGCAGCTTTGGCAAGTGGTGATATTAAAGCAAGTGGGGATCAACTAGCTAATATTGATTCACGTGTGGATAAAATGCTGAAAGTCCGGTCGGAAATGGGAGCTAAATCCAACCGTGTGGAGCTAATGCAAAGCCGTTTGAGCGATCTGAAAGTAAACTTAACGGATTTGCAATCAAAAACGGAAGATGCGGATTACGCTGAGCTTTTAATGAATTCCAAGATCCAAGAGAATATATATAATGCTTCTTTGTCAGCGGGAGCGAAAATAATATCCGCATCATTAGTTGATTTCTTAAGATAGTCTAAGGAGGTGGATAGATGGCCATCATTCCGACACTTCAGATCCGGCAAACTCCGGCTATCCTGCATATTGACGCAGACCCTGGGCAGTATTCGATTCGGCAGCCTTCGGCTGATATGGAATTAACGACACGCCGTGCTCAACTGGAAATTCACCAATATAAGCCACAGCTGACCATAGATCAAAGTGCAGCCTTCTCTGCCTATAACGGTGGCAATTACCTTGAGATGAATAATCGAATTTATTCAGGGGTGCCACAGATTTTTTTACAAGCTCTTGCGCATAAAGTTGAACAAGGTAACCGAATGGCGGATATTTACATTCCTGGGAATACTATAGCCAATGTTTTTGGAGAGGATACTGAAACGCATGTGCTTCCTGAATTTAGGGGTCCAGCATCTATGGATAATGTCGATATTCATGTTGAAACGCGTGCACCTGATATTGCCTATACACCTGCTGTATCGGAAATGCATGTGACCGTTAATCGTCCAGAAATTGAGTATACTCGGGGGGAACTGGAGATTTATATGCAGCAGTATCCATCAGTGGCCTATATTCCACCTGAAATTGATGTCGCGATGTAAAATAAGTTAAGGTTATAGAGGTTGTTCAAGCCGTCTATAGCCTTTTTTTTATAATAAAATGTATATATCTGATTAAATATTGGAGGAATATTAGTGATTATATCCACATCTATTTGGGGTGACATTGAAGTTAATGAAAAAGAAGTATATCGTTTTGAAAAAGGAATTCCGGGATTTGAGGAGACGACCGAATTTGTGTTGCTTGATCATGATGAGGCACCCTTTTACTATCTCCAGTCCCTTCAGCAGAAAGAACTATCTTTTGTCTTAGTGGACCCTTTTATTTTTTATCCTAACTATGAGTTTGAATTACCTGATAGTGAAACGGAAGAACTGAAGATTGAATCTAATTTAGTCGTACGCAGCATATTAACATTACATGAGCAGGTAGAGAACTCGACGATCAATCTATTGGCACCTTTGGTATTCAATCCCGATAATAGGCAAGCCAAGCAGGTTGTGTTGCACCAGTCTTCGTATCAGACTAAGCATTCACTGAAGTCCATTAAGAAAGACGAAACCATCCGTTCAAAGGAAGGTGAATAATCATGCTGGTACTTTCGCGTAAGAAAGGCGAGTCTATTATCATTCAGGATCATATTGAGGTCACGGTGCTTGGAGTAGAGGGGGACACCGTCCGTATAGGGATTTCAGCGCCCAAACAAATGGATATTTTTCGCAAGGAAATCTATTTATCCATTCAAGAATCTAACCGTGAATCTGCTGCCCATACGCAGTCAAATTTGGATGCTTTGCGCAAGATGATAAATAAAAATAACGAAAAATAAAAAAAATCCTAAAATGCTATTAAAAGATCGACGAGAATGTCGATATATATAGTACAAGCTATTGCGGAGGGGCGGCCGACTTCAACGGATAGCTGTAACAACAATAAACCACATGGATGTGGGACATTTACCTTCAGGGAGGAAATTTAAAATGATTATCAATCACAATATCGCTGCAATGAACACGCACCGTCAATTGGCTGTCAACACAGGCAACACTAACAAAGCTATCGAGAAATTGTCTTCTGGTCTGCGTATCAACCGCGCTGGTGACGACGCTGCAGGTCTGGCAATTTCCGAGAAAATGCGCGGTCAAATTCGTGGTTTGGATATGGCTTCCAAGAACGCTCAAGATGGTATCTCCTTGATCCAAACAGCTGAGGGTGCATTGAACGAAACTCACAGCATCCTTCAACGTATGCGTGAATTGTCTGTTCAATCCGCTAACGATACTAACACTACTATAGACCGCGGCGCTCTTCAAAAAGAAGTTGATGAACTCTCCAAAGAGATCACAAGAATCTCCAGCACTACTGAGTTCAATACTAAGAAATTGTTGGATGGTTCTGCTACTGGTGTAGTATTCCACATTGGTGCTAACACAGGTCAAAACATTAGCTTGTCCATTGGTTCTATGGATGCCAGTACTCTGGGTGTTGCACAATCTGCTACAAGCGGTATCGATATCTCTACTCAAACTGCAGCCGACGCAGCTATCTCCACAATCAACGCTGCAATCGAAACAGTTTCTGGTGAGCGTGCTAAACTGGGTGCGAACCAAAACCGTCTGGAGCACACAATCAACAACCTGAATACTTCTTCCGAAAACCTGTCTGCAGCTGAATCCCGTATTCGCGACGTAGATATGGCAAAAGAAATGATGAACCAAACGAAGAACAACATTCTTGCACAAGCTGCTCAAGCTATGTTGGCTCAGGCTAACCAACAGCCTCAAGGTGTTCTGCAATTACTTCGTTAATTTTTACTGGCGTCAAAAAGGAGTCCCATAAGTGGGATTCCTTTTTTTGTTAGTGAGAACTCCTTTTTCAAAGCTAATGAAGACTTAAGAAACAGCCGATAAAAGTTGTATAAGGCACTTACTACAAAAGGAGTTTTACCATGAACAAAACTATTTCTTTGTGCATGATCGTCAAAAATGAAGAGAAAGTATTAGATAGATGTTTAAGTAGTGTTGTAAACAAAGTCGATGAAATCATTATATTAGATACTGGCTCAACAGATTCAACGATGGAAATGGCGAGGAAATATACAGAGAAAGTATATTCCTATCAGTGGGACGATGATTTCGCAGCAGCCCGTAATCATTCATTAGAATATGCTGAATCTGATTATATTCTTGTTCTGGATGCAGATGAGTACTTGGAGTCGGATGCGGACTTAAAAAAAGTTGTCGAGTCAGGTAAGGATTATTACTTAACAAGAATCAGAAATTTGCTATCTTTTGGTTGGGCGCATACACATACTGCAATTCGATTGTTTGTAAATAAACCACAGTTAAAATATAAAAATCGTCTACACGAGCATCTAGATACTATGAACGAGAATTATGAGTATTCAACTGAAATGGCAGAGTTTGTTATTCTCCATACTGGTTATATGAATGAAACTGTGGCGGAAAAAGATAAGCTATCCAGAAACCTGCCTATTATGTTAAAAGAAGTCGCTGAAAATCCAAATGGCTACAATTTGTTTAACACAGGAAACGTATACTACTCCCTGGGTAACTATAAAAAGGCGATAGAGTTCTATCAAAGATCATACCCACTCAGTAAAAATAAATCTTATACTCCAGAACTTTTAACTAAAATAGCAACATGCCTGAGTTATTTAGGCAACTATGAGGAAGGTTTGAGAGTTTTAGAAGATGCAGTTGAGATATTCCCAAATACAGTGGACTTGCGTTATGCACAAGGTAAAATTTATTTCGAAGCTGGTTATTTTAAAGATGCAGAACTCGCATTTCGTAAATGCTTAATCATGGGTGACAAGGGGATAACAGTTACAGAGGGAGCAGGGGGGTATGGGGCTCACTATTATTTGTCCCTGCTGTATTACAAAAAAGGTGAAATGGCAAAGAGTTACGATGAGATCATACAAGTGATTCAACATAAGAAGCTTTTTGTCCCAGGACTAAATCATTATTTTGATGTCATACTGAAAAGTAATATTCCTTTCAACGATGTGAAATTCAATATAAATGATATATACAATGTATCGAATGTTGAGGAGTTACGATGGCTTATGGAATCTATGTACTCATTACGTCACCCCCTACTTAATGAGTATCTAATTACTTATAATTTGACTGTTGAAGATAAAATCAAAGCGGTTGCCCTCCTCTTTGATAAAAAATATGAGGAGTCTAAACAATACTGGGGTAAAGTTCCTCTTGATCAAGAAAATGCATTGGACGTGGTTCTTCTTGCAATTATCCTTCAGGACGAAGGATTGTATAATTCTGCTCAAATGATCTTAAATTTAAGTGTTAATGAAAGAAAAATGTTCAAGAGTATACTTTTTGGTGGAAATCTAACCAAACTGTCAATGACTACTAATTTGGAGGAGATGATACTAAAGGTAATCTCTCATCTGATAGTTTTACAGGAGTTTGAGATATTTGAGAGTATTTCCTTGGTGTTAATAACAAGCGAAAGTGACAGAATAAAACAAAAATTAGGTGAGGTTTTGACATCTTACGGTTTTCATGAGGTGGCAATTGATATTCTTGTGAAGTGTTTTGAAAAGAAACCTAATAGTTCTTCTTTAGTTAGTCTGCTAGGAGATATTTGCCTGAAATCGGGTTATTTGCAAGATGCCCAACTATTTTATAACAAGTTGCTGGAGATAAAGCCTGATTACTCATCATATGAAAGGTGCTATGACCTGTATGAAGTCAGTGAGAATGTACAGGGTATGCGTGTGATAAAGGAAGAGATAAAGCGTAAATTCCCTCTAGCTACTTGGGTCAAGGGATTTTCAATGGTATAAGGCAAGTATTAAGATCCGATGGAGATGAATTTATGTCGAATAATAAAGAGATGGAGCAACAAAAAAAAATATTTAAAGAGAATATAGAATTATTAATAAACAACGGAGAAATCGAACAATCAAAAGATCTTATACGTCAATTTGAAACCCTCGCCCCTTATGATGCTGATATATGGAGCATGAAAGCCATTATTCTATTTATAGAGGGGAAATATGACGAAGCGGAGGATTTACTATGGAAGGGTGTAGATTTAGATAATAAAAACAAAGATATTTTATACAACCTAGGTTATCTTTACGAGGTTAGGGGGGAGTTTCGTACAGCAATTAATCTTTATTGGATGGTCATGAAAATAACTGATGATTTCCAACAGATTAGTAGTATAAAAAGTACCATAAAGAAGTTGAAAATGATGGATGACACAACGGAAAAGAAATTCATCGTTTTAGGCTCTCAAGAGTGGAGTGAGGTTATGAACAGGCCCCAGTTGATTGCTCAATCCCTATCGAGATTAGCATTTCAAGTGGAGTATATTCAACCGCTTATTGATGTCTCTATAGAGAGACCAACCTTGGAAACCAGTGAAATGATGAAATACAGTCAACATAATATGCGTCGATTGGGTTTTTTGAATGTTCATATTCCTATTTCCGTCTATCATAATGGCGGATTTCTCTCAGATAACTATCTGGATATGATTCAAGGTTTAATTGATCTATCCGATGAGGAAATAGTAATTATTTGTTGTTTGCCAGCACACGCAGCAGTTTTAAATAAACTTACGGGCAGCTTCAAAATTATTTATGATTGTCCTGATGAAGAAGAGTTGGAAACTCTATATATAAAGGAAAAGAATAATATTGAAGATCATGCGGTTCTCTTGGAGAAATCCAATATTATAACGACCAACGATGCTGGATCATACTTGGTTAATAGACTTGGGATTTATAAAAATGTTTATTTAATTGAAAATGGCGACAACTCTGAGAACGATCGTGAAAATAATATATTCTCAGGTAAATCTCTTAGTCTGAATTCATGGAGTTCTAAAAGTAAAGAGTTATTGTTGATGATTAATGGGCGTGCAGATAATCTTGAAATTGGAATAATTCGAGAGAGATATGAAGGGCTATTGAAGAATAAGCCAAACCCTACCCTATCATCTTTATACGCGCTTACATTTGCTGGGACAGAGACAGACAAGTTTTACGGATTAGCCAAACGTGCTTACGATGAACTGCAGACGGCTTCTACTCTCAAAAACTATATTTTTGCTTCAGTAGAAGCAAATCGCATTAATGAATGTGCAGAAACGATTATAAATGATTCTAAACTTACAGAAATTGATAAAGCAGAAATAGAGTTTTTGATCCGGAATGATCGGGGTAACCTTCTTAAGAGCAGGCTACTTCATATTGCAAAGTGGTTTAGGGAACTTAGAAATATGATAAGTGAGTTGGAAAAAGGGGACTTATTCGAGTATAACTATATTCTCGGTAATTACTATTATGAGAATGGGTACTACAATCAATCTATTTTGATATACGATAAACTTCTGAATCATAATAACAATATTTTAAACAGCAGTCCGACACTTTATCATAATATGGCGAACTCCTTAATAGAAGAAGGACGAATTATAGAGAGTAGAAAGTACGCCAAAAAGGTTACAATGTTCCGGGAACATCTAAAATTTAGTATTGTTATTCCAACCAGAAATAATCACATGACTTTAGAATATACCCTCAAAACCTGTCTTGATCAGGAATTTGACAATTATGAAATCGTGGTAAGCGACAACAGTAGTAATGACTCAACTTGTAATTTGGTTGCCAGTATCAATAATGATAAAATTAAATATTTTCGGACCGAACAAGAGTTAGCAATGACAGAAAATTTTAATTTTGCTATCTCAAAGGCAAAAGGAGAGTACATTATTGTACTGGGTTCAGATGATGGTTTACTACTTCATGCACTTAGTACCTTAGATATTCTTTTAGACACCCTGGATACGAAAATATTGAAGTGGGACTACGTCTTCTATGGCTGGCCTGATGTAAAACTTGATGGTGTTGAAAATTATTTTAATATTCCTAAGACTATAACAGGAAGCATTAATCGAACGGTAATTAAGAGCAAAGATATAATTAACAATGTTGTGGATTTTAATATCCCGTATAATTCCTTACCTATGCTGTACTGCAACGCGGTGGTTCATCGCGATTTGATTGATAAACTGAAAACAATCACGGGGACAGTATTTGCAGGAACTATTCCAGATGTCTATTCAGGATTCGCTTTGGCATGTATACAGGAGCATTTCATTGCAATAGACGTCCCTATGAGCATAGGAGGCGCTTCTGGGAAAAGTAATGGAATTGCAGCGCTACATGGGAATAAAGATAAAGAATCCAAGGATATTCAGAAGGATTTTAATAAGCTAAACAATAAACTGGGAACTAGCCGCTTTAAAATTGTGCCTGATATACCTAACGTATTAGCTCCTATTGCTGAATCCTTTCTAAACGTAAAACAGTTATTAGGGGATTTTAGTGCAGATTATAATTTGAACAGACAAAAGATGATACAAATTTGTGTTGAAAGTCTTGATGTTACCGATGAGGATTTTCAAAAATATCTACAAATCATTTACTCCAGCTTAGAAGATGATCGGGGACTTAAAGAATGGTTCGTAAAGAATTATATTGAGAAATCTGGTTTTGGAATATCGGGTAAAACGCCAAGGAAGTTTCAAAAAGGGTTCACATACAATGGAGGGCTAAACTTAAACCTGAGTGATTTTAATGTTACGGATGTATACGGGGCAGCAAATATATTTAGGAAGATTACCGGCTGGTAAACATTGTCCTACAAATCAATTTTATTTTCTCAACAAGATAGGATGTGGACTAGGATGAAGGCGGTTATTCTAGCAGGAGGATATGGAACCAGAATCAGTGAGGAGACTCATTTAAAGCCAAAACCTATGATTGAGATTGGCGGCCACCCGATCCTTTGGCATATTATGAAAATCTATTCCTATTACGGAATCAATGATTTTGTCATTTGTCTTGGCTACAAAGGATATCTGATTAAGGAGTATTTCGCCAATTACTATTTGCACATGTCTGATGTCACTTTTGACATGAGAGGTAACAACATGGAGATTCACAATAATAATAGTGAGCCATGGAGAGTAACATTAATAGATACCGGACTTGAAACAATGACGGGTGGACGCCTTAAAAGGATACAAAAATATATAGGGAATGAAACCTTTTGTTTTACTTACGGAGATGGGGTCTCTAATGTCAATATTACTGAACTTATTAATTTCCACCGTAGATCAGGAACACAAGCTACTCTAACCGGTGTACAACCCCCAGGACGATTTGGAGCATTAGATATACTGCAAAATAGAATAACTAGTTTCGAGGAAAAACCACAAGGCGACGGAAGCTGGATAAATGGAGGATACTTTGTCTTGGAACCAGAAGTATTCAGTCTTATTAAGGATGATAGCGTGATTTGGGAGGCAGGACCGTTAGAGGAGCTCGCCCAAGGTAATCAGTTATCGGCATTTAAACATCATGGTTTCTGGCAACCTATGGATACATTAAGAGATAAGGTAAAGCTTGAGGAGATGTGGGAAAAGAAAGAAGCTCCGTGGAAAGTGTGGGATTCGTAATGCCATTTTGGAAGGGTAAAAAAGTTTTGATAACCGGGCATACTGGATTTAAAGGAAGTTGGATTTCGATCTGGTTGCAAAAACTGGGGGCAGAAGTAATGGGGTTCTCAATGGAACCCCCGACTTCTCCCAATCTATTTAGTCAGGCTGAAGTAGGAAGTGGCATGCAAACAACATACGGAGATATTCGGGACTTTAACCAATTGAAGCAACTTATATGTTCGTTTGAACCGGAAATTATTTTTCATATGGCGGCTCAGTCTCTAGTGCGAAAATCGTATCTCGATCCTTTGGAGACATTCTCAACCAATATTATAGGAACTGCCAATTTGTTTGAGGCTGCTCGCTCAGTAGACAGTCTCCGAGTTATCATTAACGTTACGAGCGATAAATGCTATGACAATAAAGAGTGGATATGGGGTTATAGGGAGAACGAACCACTCGGTGGCAGTGATCCCTATAGTGCAAGTAAAGGTTGTGCGGAATTAATTACAACCTCGTATCGAAGCTCCTTTTTTAGCGACGGACCTTCGGTGGCTAGCGTACGTGCTGGTAATGTAATAGGGGGAGGAGATTGGGCAGAAGACCGTTTGGTGCCTGATATCATCCGCTCAATTGTAAGTAATAAAATCATCTTTATCCGGAATCCGCGTTCAGTTAGACCCTGGCAACATGTTTTAGAACCGCTGTACGGGTACTTACTATTGGCAGAAAGAATGTGGTTTGATGGTAAAGAGTATGGTGATTCATGGAACATCGGTCCTGGGGACCAAGAAGCTGTATCAGTAGAAACATTGCTTCGGTTGTTTGAAAATGCATGGGGTGAATCTTTAAATATCCAATATGATGATAAAGGTAACCATCCACATGAAGCCAATTATCTAAGATTGGACTGCTCAAAAGCAAAGTTGAAGCTAGGATGGTCTTCTCTCTTATCTGTTGATACAAGCATAGATTGGGTTGTGGATTGGACTCGAGCTTACATTCAAGGTGAGGATATGCGTCGAGTAACAGTAAATCAAATATCGTATTTTGAAGAGATCATAAAGGAGCATAGCCATCATGAATAGCTGTCGTTTTTGTGGTGAAGAACTCAACACTGTTTTTTTGGATCTGGGAGTTTCTCCAATGGCAAATTCGTATGTTAAATCAACAGATCAAATGGAGCATGTTTACCCGCTGAGAACGTATGTTTGTGAACACTGTTTTTTGGTTCAAGTGCACGAATTTGAAACCCCTGAACATATATTCAGTGATTATGCCTATTTTAGTAGTTTCTCAGATAGCTGGCTACGTCACTGCCAAGATTATGTTGAACATATAATAGATAGATTTCATTATACTAGTGATACAAAAGTAATCGAAATTGCTAGCAATGATGGCTATTTACTTCAATATTTTAAAGAAAAAGGAATTTCTGTTCTTGGAATTGAACCAGCCGTGAATGTTGCAAAAGTTGCTATTGAAAAGGGCATCGAAACTTCAATGAATTTTTTTGGAAAATCTATAGCTGAGTCTTTGAAGCAGGAAGGTAAGATGGCAGATTTACTTCTTGGGAATAACGTACTTGCGCATGTCCCTGACTTAAATGATTTTGTTGCCGGAATGAAAATTTTACTAAAGTCCAACGGTACTATTACGATGGAGTTCCCTCATTTGCTTCAGCTCATAGAGAATAATCAATTCGATACGATATATCATGAACACTATTCTTATTTTTCTTTTACTACGGTCCTAAAACTGTTCGCTAACCATGAACTTTCGATCTATGATGTTGAGCACTTAGAGACTCATGGTGGTTCTATTCGAATTTATGCAAGTCATGTAGAGAACAAAGAAACTTCTATACAATCATCTGTACATGAATTACTTGAAAAAGAATTGCAGTTTGGGATTACCGATATTGAGATGTATAAAAAGTTCCAATTAAGAGTGGTCCAATTAAAAAGGAAGATCACAAATTTCCTTATTCAATTAAAAACCAATGAAAAGGTTGTTGTTGGGTATGGTGCTCCGGCTAAAGGCAACACCTTAATAAATTATTGTGGCATTGATTGTGATTATTTGGATTATACAGTAGATCGAAGTCCTTACAAGCAGGGGACTTTTCTTCCGGGTTCTAGAATTCCTGTTAGTTCTCCTGAGCTACTTAAATTAACAAAGCCTGACTATGTATTTATTCTCCCATGGAATTTGAAGGACGAAATTATGAAGCAAACATCCTTCATTCGTGAATGGGGAGGTAAATGGATTGTACCAATACCTGAGATAAACGTTGTTGAATAAATAAAAGGGATGTGTGGATATGGATAGAGGAAATTTTGAGTTGGAAAAGAGAGAAAATGTTAAACGGCAAGCAGCAGATACAAATTTGAAAAGAACGGCACATGATTTTATTCTCCAACAAGCCCAATATAACTATACTTACAATTTTACATGGTTGGGGATGCCGATCATTCAATTTCCTCAGGACATCATCGCCCTGCAAGAAATGATTTGGAGTGTGAAGCCTGATGTAATTATTGAAACAGGTATAGCACGTGGGGGATCAATTATTTTTCATTCCTCATTACAAAAGTTAATTGGCAACGATGGCATAGTGATAGGTATAGATATTGATATAAGACCTCATAATCGTGATGCAATAGAGAATCACCCATTTTCGGATAATGTTTTTCTGATTGAAGGCGATTCAACTAGTGTTGAAGTCATCAAGGAAGTCCGTGAGATCATCTCAAAACGCAAATCTGTCCTTGTCATATTGGATTCTAATCATACCCATGAGCATGTTTTGAGAGAGCTAGAGGTGTATTCTCCTTTTGTTACAAAAGAGAGCTATCTGGTTGTATTAGATACCATTGTAGAGGATATGCCAGATCATTTTTTTGGAAACCGCCCTTGGAAAAAAGGAAATAGTCCCAAAAGTGCAGTTAGACAATTTTTACAAGAGAATAAGCGTTTTACTGTAGATGCGAGTATAGAAAATAAACTTTTAATTACAGTTGCTCCTGGCGGTTATTTGAAATGTATATCTGACTAATAAACAGGGGGAATGCAAGGATGAGGTTTATAGAAACGGAGTTATCGGGGGCTTTTTTAATAGAACCGGAGCTTTTAATTGATTCGAGGGGACACTTTGCTAGAACATGGTGTCAAGAAGAGTTTAAATCACACGGTTTGGAATGTGAATTTGTCCAATGTAATGTTTCTTATAATCGCCGAAAAGGGACACTGCGAGGATTGCATTATCAAGCATCTCCATATGAAGAAATAAAATTGGTCCGTTGCACAAAGGGATCTATATATGATGTCATCGTTGATTTAAGATCAGATTCCCCCACGTTTAAACAGTGGTTCGGCATAGAACTATCCGAGAAGAATTACAAGATGCTCTACATTCCAAAAGGTCTGGCGCATGGATTCCAAACTTTGTCTGATGATACCGAGGTTTTTTACCAAATGGGTCAAGTTTACAATGAAGAATACGCAAGAGGTGTAAGGTGGAATGATTCGGAGCTTGATATAACCTGGCCTCAAATAGATGAGAGAATTATATCAAAAAAGGATTTAGGATATGGAAGTATTAATAAATGAGTCGGATAATTGTAACTGGTGCTAATGGTTTTATAGGGAGTCATGTTATAGATGAACTGGAGCTTAGAGGATGGGATATATATGCAATTACCTCAAATATTAACAATAAAATTAACACATCGAAAATTACTTGGTTGGAAGCAAATTTACTCGATAATGACCAGCTTGAGGAAATATTCTCTTTAGTCAATTTCCCTACACACCTACTGCATTTAGCATGGGATACTACACCAGGTCAATACTGGAATTCTTCTGCAAACCTTAAATGGGTAAAGGCGAGTCTGTCTCTATTTGATATGTTCCGTTCTGTTGGCGGAAAAAGAATTGTAGGAGTAGGCTCCTGTGCGGAGTACGACTTGAGTTATGGAGTATGCAAAGAGTATGATACCCCCTTAGATTATAATACTGTATATGGATCAACTAAAAATTCATTAAATCATATGTTGATGTCATATTCAAAACATTACGAAATCTCAAGTTCATGGGCCCGGATTTTTTATGTGTATGGTCCTCGTGAACATAAGCTACGATTAGTTCCTTCTATAATCTCAGCTATGTTAGGGGGATTGAAAGCAAATTGCTCTCACGGACAGCAAATTCGTGATTATTTGTATGTTAAAGATGTAGCACGAGCGGTGGTGAAGCTCTTAGACAGTGAAGTAAGTGGCCCTGTTAACATTGGTTCAGGCACGCCAATACGCCTATCGGAGATTATCTATAAAATTGCTGATATTATTGGTCATAAGGAATTAGTCCATCTAGGAGCTATCCCAACTTCAGTGGATGAACCTAAAATTGTTTTAGCGGATATAACGAAGCTGAAAGGAAGTACGGATTGGAATCCTTTATTTACTTTAGAAGAAGGATTACATGAAACTGTCCAGTGGTGGCAATTTAATCTTAATGGGGGCAAGTAAGGTGGATAATATTAGCTGTCCAATATGTAAATCAACAAATATAGCAGCAGTTTTAACTCGTAAAAACATCCCTGTATATCAAAATTTGTTGATTAATACCTCGGAAGATGCGAAACAGATTCCAAAAGGCGATTTAGAGATCGTCAGGTGTATAGATTGTGGTTTTGTTTATAATTGCATCTTTGATGCAAACAAAGTTATTTATAATAGTGCTTATGAGAATACACAGTCATACTCTTCTTATTTTGATGATTATTTAAATGATCTAGTGAATACGCTTGTTACTAAAAAAGGCGTATGTAACATGAATATAGTAGAAATTGGTTGCGGAAAAGGTTTTTTTCTAAAAAAATTAGTTGAGGCCGGCGATAATTATGGATATGGATTTGATCCAAGCTACATTGGACCTGAGGTGGACCTCAATGGCAGATTAAGATTCGAGAAGAGACTATACGATGAAGAGAGTGTTCACATTAATGCAGATGCTATTCTGTGTCGGCATGTTATTGAACATATTCCTAATCCTTTAATATTGCTCAAGTCTTTAAGAAAGACACTAGTACATTCTCCAAATGCTAGGGTATTTTTTGAGACGCCATGTGTTGACTGGATTTTTAATAATAAGATAATGTTTGATTTTTTTTACGAGCATTGTTCTTATTTTAATAAATATTCGATTTCTAAAGTATTTGAATTGGCTGGATTTGATGTATTAAGTATAGAACATATTTTTAATGGTCAATACATGTGGGTAGAAGCTAGGCCAGTAGAAGGCGCGAGAAACGCACAAAATACAAATTACTCAGAATGTAGTGACACAAGCAGCATTGATTTTACCCAAAACGAAGTCGAGTGGAAACGAAGAGCGCTGAAGCAGTTTTCTGAATATTCTAAATTAGGAAAAACTGCTGTTTGGGGGGCGGGGGCTAAGGGCGTAACATTGTTAAATTTAATTGATCCTGAGTTAAAATTTATTGATTGTGTAATAGATGTCAATCCAAATAAAGTAGGTAATTATTTGCCTGGAACAGGGCATGAGATAGTTGGGATAGAAAGCTTAAGCAATAAGGGACTGTCAACAATTATAGTAACGAATTCGAATTATCTTGATGAGATTATAAAGGTAGTTAAACAAAAAGAACTTAAAATCAAACTTGTCGATATTGAGAATTGGTATACTCAGCAGGTATGACATTTTTTTAGTTTTAAAGAGCGGGGACTGCTAAGAGATTGTCATATATATCCTGAATCCAGGAAGTGAATTCATAAAAATGATTTCTCTGTATGAATGGATATCCTATTCAATCTTCAACCTCACTAACCGATAAATATAATAAATAATTCCATCGGGGGATGAACGATGAATCTACAGTTTTCACTTTCTACCAATGCGGCAAGTTCCACGTCGAGTACGAGAAGTCAACTAAGTGATTCAGATGTTACTCAGAGCAGCATGCTTCTGCGGGCAGCAAAAACCGGGATTGATTTAAGTAGGCTTGAACAGCAAGGAGTTAGCATTTCGCTTGGGGACGAACAGCTTATTAAGGCGATAGATCGAGCCGTTAAGGCTCTCCAGGGCCCTACAACAACCTTGGAAATGAGTGTACACGAAAAGACGCATCAGATTTTGGTTAAAGTTCTCAATAAGGATACAGGTGAATTGATACGTGAAATTCCTCCTGAAAAAACACTTGATCTTGTTGCGAAAATGATGGAAATAGCAGGAATCCTAGTAGACGAAAAAGCTTAAGGAGGTAATTATATAATGCGTATTAACGGATTTTCGGGGATGGATATTGACAGTATGGTCACAAATTTAATGACTGCCAAAAAAGCCCCATTAAACAAGTTGAATCAACAGAAACAAATCTTGGAATGGACACGGGACAGTTATAGAGAGTTAAACAGCAAAATTGTTGATTTCAGAACTAAGCTTTCGGAGTTTAAGTTATCATCAGCGATGAATACACAACAGGCGGTTGTATCGGGAAATACGACCGCAATCAAAGCAGACGCAAGTGCTAATGCGAGCGGTGCGGCGATGGCTGTACAAGTTACAAGTCTCGCGCAAAAGTCGAATATGACAAGTGGAAGTAAGTTATCGACTAGCTCTAGTGCAGATGCTACGCTAACAACAAAAATTGGAGATCTATCCACCAGTACAGGTGCTGCAGATTATACAGTCACCATTAATGGGAAATCTTTAACCTTTTCTAGCGACAAAACTATAGCTAATGTTATTAATACAATTAGTACGGATGCCGATATGAAGGTTAATGCGAGTTTTGATGAAGTATCCGGTAAATTTTCCATCACATCAAAAGATTATGGAACGAATCTTACAGATGGTTCAGGTACTTTGAAAACATTATTGGGCATGGGTACAATACAAAACGCTACAGCAGGAACAGTAAAAATTAGTACGGACGGTGGTTCAAGTTTTAAGGAATTTACCACTAATAACAATTCTCTTACTGTCAATGGTATCACGCTCACCCTTTTATCAACGAACACATCTACAGATCTTGCGAGAATTCAAACTCAAACAGATCCAGCTAAAGCGCTAGATACGATCAAAAATTTCGTTCAAAATTACAATGACTTACTCAATACCTTTGGTTCGAAAGTTAAAGAGGAAAAATACCGTGATTATCAGCCACTTACAGATGAACAAAAGAAAGACATGAAAGAGAATGATATTACACTTTGGGAACAAAAGGCTAAAAGTGGCCTTCTCAAAAACGATAATATCCTATCCTCTGCAGTCTCCTCGATGCGTTCAGTGATTACAGGAAGTCTCGGTGATCTAAGCGCAATAGGCATTACAACTGGACAATACTATGAAAATGGAAAAATATATATCAATGAGGAGAAGCTCAAGGTTGCTTTACAGAGCGACCCTCAAAAAGTCATGAATATTTTTCAGGGTAGTGCAGACGGCGCTACTCCAGGGATATACAGTAAAATCAGTGACGAAATGAACGGAACATTGGACTTACTAGCTAAGAAGGCAGGTACATCCAAGTATAGTTCTGATGTAAATAGTATATTTAAAACAGAAAGCATTATGGGCAAACAGCTTGCGGATTACAATAAACGAATTTCTGACATGAAAAGCCGGCTTAGTGATATGGAAACACGCTATTACAAACAATTCTCAGCCATGGAAGAAGCAATGAATAAATACCAATCCCAGTCGTCTAGTCTGACAGGTTTGTTAAAATAGATAGTAAAGGATGAGCGGATTGATTACATCTCCTTATGAAAAATATCGGCAGTCTTCGGTTCAAACCTCTACTCCTTCTCAACTTGTAGTTATGTTATATGATGGAGCCATTCGTTTTGTTAAGGCAGGGCTGGTTGCTTTAGACTCTAAGGACTATCAAAAGGTTAACCTAAACCTTGGTAAAGCACAGACCATCATTAGTGAGCTTATGTCGACGTTGGATCACTCCTACGATATTTCTAAAAGCTTGTTTGCTCTCTATGAATACATGAATTATCTTTTAATTCAAGCCAACATAAAAAAAAGTGCAGATCCAGCCAATGAAGCTCTAGGATATCTCACCGAATTACGCGAAACCTGGTTACAGGCAAGTAAGTTGACGACTAGCGTTGCGGATACAGCGATAGGATCCAACCATGGATGAGCTTATCGGCCAATTGGAGAACCTTACTGCTGATTTAATGAATCGACTGAATATAACATCTTATGAAGAGATGGTGAGATTTGTTGAAAGTCGTCAGTTGCTAGTGAATGAACTAGAGGACCTTCTTAAGCTAAGTGCTGCAGACGTAGGACAGACCGATCGTATAAAGAATCTTTTAGGTAATGATACTGCCATCATAAGCAGAATGAATTTCTTAAAAGGAGAAGCAGCCGACTGGCTTCAACAGCGTAACATGGCCAAAGTTCAGCGCAATGCCTACGAAACCGCCTATTCTTCTGATGCCATTTTGATGGATCGCCGAAAATAAAAATATTTTCCCTAACCCGCTTAACCTGTTTCAGCATACAGGGAAGCGGGTTATTACTATATTATAACCTCTATACAATCATTAAGAATTCAGTGTAACGATATTCAACTGTATTAGCAGGAGGATATTGATGGCAAATAAATGTATGAAAACATTATCAATTCCAATTGACAATGGATAAGTTTGGGTGGTATAGTCGAAAATGTGGGCGAGAGCTTCACTTCATTTGATGACGAAGGGAATGTTAGTGCATGCAAGGTAAAGTAAAATGGTTTAACGCAGAAAAAGGTTATGGTTTCATTGAAACGGCTGACGGCGGCGACGTATTTGTACATTTTTCCGCAATTCAAACAGAAGGCTTCAAAACACTTGAAGAAGGACAAGACGTGGAGTTCGACATTGTCGAAGGCGCACGTGGACCACAAGCCGCTAACGTAACCAAATTATAATCATCCCCGGCATAGCCGACCTACATAATTGGTAAGATGGTTAGCAATGGATAACACGCTAGCAACTGCCTTGGAATATATTCCAGGGCTTTTTTTGTATTTTCTAATTACATAGAAAAGCCCCTTACCCAGTGGTAAGGAGCTCAAAACAATAGAACGTTTACTCTAGAGAACCATCAAAGTCAGCCATTTCCACAAAAATGGTATTGGAAGAGGCAGATTGTTTCTCTACGCTTCCGTCTGTATAACGGAATTGATAGCGCAGGATGACCTGGGCAATCAGATACGCGCGGAGCGCGGACTCGATGTCGAAAGAGAATACGACGACTGCTTTGTGGTTTGGATCAAGCCGACCTAATGGAATACCTTGGAGCAGGTTAGGATGCGGAAGTGGCACAGAATTCACGGTGACAGTTCGTAGCAAAATGAAATCTTCGGCTGCAAATGGTGCAGTGAGCAAGAGCTCTTCCAGTGGGGTATTTCCGATGTTTTCCACATGGACCGTAAAGGACAGGGTATCTTCTTGTCCGACACGCAAAGCGCTGGAGCTAAGCGTAAGTTTAGGGATGGCTGCAATAACGGTCACGCCGACGGTGTTGGTCTGGGAGGTTTCCTGAATGGTCTCTCCTCCACTACGACGTGAGGTATATTCGATGGTGGCCTGGTTGCTGAATATTCCATCTGCAGGTGCTTCACGGATTTGTGCCTGTAACGTAAGGGTAAGCGTCTCCCCTGCTGCAATATCCGGGAGCGTGATACCTGCGGCAGGATTAGCGCCTGGCTGTGCTTTTTCTTGAATAGTCAGGCTGTTGGGTACATAAATGAGTCCATGCGGCAATGGGTCCGTGAACAGCGGATACTGCGCTGGGATTCCCCCTTTGTTAGTAATCTGTATGGTGAAGGTGAGTGTGTCGCCTACAGAGGCATCCGTGGTACTCACCTTTTTAACTAATTCGAGCAGTGGGAATACAACTGGGATCGTAACGGTATTGGTATTCAATGTCCCCGATACGACTCTTCCTCCAGGTAACGTAAACGAGTAGGCCAAGGCAGCTTGATTTGCGATGTAGCCGGATGGAGGCGTCTCTAATACGGTCACTTGATAAGTCAGTGTCAATGACTGTCCAGGTTCCACTACCCCAAGGCTAACACCGACAGCAGGATCGGCTCCCGACAGTGATTAACCGTTCAACTGTATGCTGTCAGGAATCAATAGAGTCCCGGCAGGAATGAAATTTTGAAGTGTAACTTCGGATGTTACGTTTCCAAAGTTGTTGAGCAGTACCGTATAGGTAAGATTTTCTCCTGCGATGGCCTCCGTATTTTCCGTGGAGATACTTGCGGCAAGCTGTGGATCGAAAACAGCTATAGTCACGGTATTGCTGGTAACCTCGCTAGCACCGTCACTGCCAGCATATTGAAGCCGCACGCTATTGTTTAGACGTCCTCCGAGAGGCAGAGACTGAACGTTCACGCTGTAGGATACATCAATTGTCTGTCCTGCCTGCAAGCTGCCGATAAATAATGGTTCACCCGGCTTGCTAGAAGCAGGTGGAGAACCGCTAATTCTCAAGCTATCCGGGTTTATGGATGGTTCCATTCGGTACGTAATCGGCTAACACTACATCGGTAATGACCGAGCCTCCATCATTAACAAGAGTCAACTGATAAGGCACAGCATCGCCTAATGCGATAGTAGACACTGTTGTGCGTAGCACGGCTGACAAGGCTCCTTTAGCAGTAGGGGCTACTTTAACCGAGACAGAAGGTGAAGCAGTTACCAGATTCGTGCTTCGTCCGTCCGGCAGCTGGTAGGAGTAAGCCAGCGAAGCTTGATTCACCAGTGTGCCAGACTCGGAGGCACGAACGACAAGCGCGGAGAAGACGGTAGTCGTTTTTTCTCCTGGTGCGATGGTGCCTAGGGCAATGCCTTGCCCTGGACTGACGCCATATTGAGGGATTCCATTAACCGAAACAGAGCCAGAAACAAAAGAAAGCTCCGATGGCAGTGAGTCCGTTAACAAGCCAAATGCACCGATATTCCCAGTATTTTCTGCAATGATGGAATAGGTGATGCTTTGACCTGGCTGTACGCTCTCCGTGCTGGCTATTTTCGTCAGTTTCACTACAGGCTGAAGTAAGGCAATGGTGACAGCATTGGACAAAACGGCACTCGCTTCTTCACCATTTGAGAGTAACAAGCGTGCCTGATTCGTACGTGGTCCTGGCTGTTCTGTCGCTGTGATACGGACATCAAAGGATATGACAGTCTTGGAATTCGCTTCTAACGGTGGCAAAGGTATACCGGTGCCGGGATCGCTTTCTGTTACCGTAGATCCATTAATCTGAACTGAACCTGTAATAAACTCGATGTCTTCTGGCAAAGTATCCAGCAAACGGGCATCTTGCACGGTATTTGTATCCTCGTTGAAGATCACGAGTTCATACGTCAAGGTTTCGCCAGTAGTGGCGAAAGGTGAGCTTACGCTTTTACTTAATGTGATGTCTAGCGGTGACACGGCAACCTCAACAATGTTGGATAAACGGAAACCGCCTGCCTCTCGCCCATTTGGTGCATTAAAGCGATAGTCTACCTCGGCCTGATCAACCAGCAGTACGGTTGCAGGGATGGAAGATACCAGCACTTGGAAAGTGACAGTTGCCGATTGTCCTGGTGGTATGGCTGGAGTCGGGATGCCGGAAACCGGGCTTGCACCGGGAGCTGCAATGCCATTAATCGAGACGGTGTTGGGAAGGAATACAGAGCCGTCCGGAATATTGTCGCTTACAGTAGTTGAGGCTGCAATGTTACCCGTGTTGGATATTTGAAACGTGTAAGTAATCGTATCTCCGACTGTAGCAGCCGTTGTATTGGCACTTTTAACAATCCCAATGACGGGCTGGTAGATCGGTGTACTGGCAGTGTTGGACGGAACGTTGCCAGAAATGACAGGCCCTCCAGGTACAGTTTGGAAGGAAAAGGATGCGGATGCCTGATTACCCAGCTGGGTGTTTGCTGGCAATGAAGTGACGGTTGCACGGAATGTAATGGTCACCGTGGAAGCAGGAGCTACACTGCCCACTGTGATACCTGTAGCGGGATTGGCCGTTGGCTGGGCTGTGCCCGCGACAACAACACTGCCAGGTACGAAGGTAGCCCCGGCTGGTATGGTATCGGTAAGTACTGTGTTGGAAGCACTGACGAGCCCCGTATTCGAAATGTTAACCGTATAGGTAACTGTATCGCCAATAACCAAGCCTGTAGAGCTGGCAGTTTTGGTCAGGGTCACCAGCGGAGCATTGATATCAATTTGAATGGCATTGGCATTTACAGTGTAAATGTCGCCATTGGTTGTCAGCTGGAGAACACCTGTGGTTTGACTGTTGAGCAGCGTGGAGGAAATATCGACATTGGTAATGTCCCAGCCTTGCCGTCCGCCGATTACCTGCGTCCCAGGTGCCCCATTTACAGCATTAGTTGTACCGAAGGTCCCGGTCGTGACTAATGTACCGTCATCTCCGTTTATTTGCGAAGCGAAAAAATTAGTCGAAAAATTATTAGGCCCAGACAGCGCAGTCAAACTGGATGTGGTAGGTCCAAACAACGCACGGTCACCAGTGATGTCCACGTCACCCTCTTGGGCGCTAATCAGCGCCCTGCCGCGTAAAGTCCCCTGTACGGGCGTGGCAAAGCCACTCACCACCACATTGACCGAGCCTGTAGCGGTACTGACCCCTTCACCACCTACACGCAGCGACAGGTTACGGAAGGGCAGAGATGGGTTATTGTACACTACGGCAAGCGTCCAGCCAGCATGGTTGGTGTTGGTGGAATCCGGAACCGTGATGGTGCCCGTCACATTTCCGACCGTGTATGCCCCTGCACCGCCTTGAATGACCAGATTTGTGACATTCGCTGTTCTCACATAGGTACTGAGACTGGTGACGTTGACTGATGTTGCAGATTCAGGGCTGACCGTGGTAGATAAAGCAGGTGTCTGAAATGTGACCGGGTTACTGGCGCTGGACAATACATTGGTGCTGCCGTTGGCATAACTTCCTCCCCAAATAAGCTCAGCATACAGCACCGTACTGCCCGCAGGGAGCACAAGAAATGCTGTCGATGAGTTACTGGTAAAGGTAGAAGTCGTGCCGAATGGATACGTGCCGAAGCGAGAGGCTGTATTGGTTGTGATGAACGCGCCAATGCTGGTCACTGTTCCCGGCACTCCTACCGAATTAGAGCGTGCCAGCCCAAGTGTATTCCCTATAAAGGTGACAGCCCCCGTCTGGTTCGTTACGTAACGCTGAATAAAAGCCATGGATTAGCTTCCTACTTTCCATCTCTTCCAAATCCGTTATCTTGAGATCTCCGTATAGGAAGAGCCAGCTAGGCTGGGTGTAATAATCCTTTCGTATAAATTGTCTGGGTTGTAACCAGGCCTTGCATACCGCACAAGTCCATGTACCTGTTCAGCGGGAAAGGGACACCCCCTTTTTTGATAAAATCGCTTAGCATGAAGCCCAAAATAGTTGTTTGTCATGACGTCAGCGGAGCAATATTCGTATATGCACTCATTATTCACATATGTATGCAAGTCGATTTTAAACATACCTGTTTTCAAAGAATGACGTTATGGGAAGCGTTTTAGCGAAAAAAGAAGAATTTTGTAAAATAGATTCGAAATTCGGCCTCTTTTTTTACTTGGCGTTAACATATGTGCTATACTGAAGGGGCAAAGGAGGCGTGCCCTATGAACTTAACAGTACGAGGTCAACAGATCGAGGTTACCGACGCTTTGAAGGACTACGTTGATAAGAAATTCAGCAGACTTGAAAAGTATTTCGATGCACCCCCGACGTCTGATGGAAGTGTAACGTTAAGCACAACCAGAGATTTGCACACTGTAGAAGTAACCATTCCTTTGCCGGGGCTTGTACTCCGTGCCGAAGACGAGAGCGATGACATGTATGCATCCATTGATGCCGTGGTAGACAAGCTTGAACGGCAAATTCGCAAGCACAAAACCAAGCTAAACCGAAAATTCCGTCAAGAAGGCAGTTTGAAAACCCTTTTTGTGGAAGATCCGGCAGGTGGCGTGGCTGTTGCTGAAGATGCAGAACTGGATGAGCTGGAAGTTGTCCGCACCAAGCGTTTCTTATTGAAACCTATGGATGTGGAAGAAGCTATTCTTCAAATGAACATGGTTGGACATAATTTCTTTGTGTTTTCCAATATTGACAACGAAGAAGTTAACGTAGTTTACAAGCGCAATGATGGTAAATACGGTCTGATCGAACGGCAATAGCCTGTGAAGTAGGAACTTTTCACATTTTAAAATGAATAGAACGATTTCGATTGAAGCATGCTTCATGGATATTAGGAAAATGAAAACAACACGAGCCTTATCCTTGCGAACCTGGCGGGATAAGGCTCTTTTATATGTTTTTTTTGTGAAAGTAAGGAAATTTAAGCTTGGATAAGTGTAATCAAGTTGTGTATTTCGTGCGTCAATTGTTTTGGTATCTTTAACCGGATGCAAATCTGGAGGCTGCTTGTGTTGCGGCATGTCCTACAAACTGTTACAATTTATGCAAAGAACATCGCACGATGGGCTGGTACAGCCGGGCCTGTCAAACATATCGGGAATCAATTTCATCATGGACCCTTTCTTATTGTGAAATTGATTCTATTAATTGTTTTGCGCGAAAGGGGTAAACCATGCTAGGAATTGTTAAGAAAATCTTCGGAGATACCAATGAACGTGATGTCAAGCGTTTAATGAAGACGGTTGAACTGATCAATAAGATAGAGCCGGATTTCGAAAAGCTCTCGGATGAGGAGTTGCAAGCGAAGACGGTGGAATTTAAAGCTCGGGTCGAACAAGGGACTACGGCTGAAGAAATTTTGCCAGAAGCTTTTGCTACTGTTCGCGAAGCGTCCAAACGGGTGCTGGGTAAACGTCATTATGACGTACAGATGCTCGGCGGTATTGCGCTGCATGAAGGTAAAATTGCCGAAATGAAAACCGGTGAAGGTAAAACACTGGTAGGAACACTGCCGGTTTATTTGAATGCTCTGTTGGGCAAAGGCGTGCACGTGGTTACGGTCAATGACTATTTGGCGCAACGTGACAGCGGAGAAATGGGACAAATTTATAACTTCCTAGGAATGTCCGTAGGGCTTAATTTGGCCAACATGGATCATGCCGCCAAGCAGGCAGCATATGCTTGTGACATCACATACGGTACAAACAACGAGTTCGGATTCGATTATCTGCGCGATAACATGGTGCTTTACAAAGAGCAGATGGTACAACGTCCGTTGTACTTCTGTATCATTGATGAAGTGGATTCCATTCTCGTCGATGAAGCTCGTACACCATTGATTATTTCAGGACAAGCTCAGAAATCGACCGAGCTGTATTTTGCGGCTGACCGTTTTGTGAAGAGCCTGAATGTTGAAGAAGATTACACTCTGGATATTAAGGTGAAGTCGGTTGCTTTGACCGAAAACGGCGTATCCAAAGCTGAAAATTTCTTTGGTCTTGAAAACTTGTACGATCAGGAAAGTGTTACAATCAATCACCACATTGTACAGGCATTGAAAGCTAATGCTATTATGCGTTTGGATGTGGACTATGTCGTGGCTGACGGTGAAGTCCTAATTGTCGATGAGTTTACAGGTCGTTTGATGGCTGGACGTCGTTACAGTGATGGTTTGCACCAAGCTATTGAAGCAAAGGAAAACATCATTGTACAAAATGAAAGCATGACATTGGCGACAATTACATTCCAAAACTATTTCCGTATGTACCGCAAATTGGCGGGTATGACGGGTACAGCTAAAACAGAAGAAGAAGAATTCAAAAAAATATATGGTCTGGAAGTGCTCCAAATTCCGACGAATAAGCCTAACCAGCGTGTAGATATGCCTGACATAGTGTACAAGAGCGTGAAAGGCAAATTCCATGCTGTGGTAGATGAAATCCTGGAGCGTAACAAAAAGAACCAGCCGATATTAGTAGGTACGGTTTCTATTGAAAACTCGGAGCTTCTTTCTGAAATGCTGAAACGCAAAGGCGTTCGTCACAAAGTGCTTAACGCCAAGTATCATGCTGAGGAAGCTGAGATTATTTCCCGTGCAGGTGAAGCAGGCGCAGTTACCATCGCTACCAACATGGCCGGACGTGGTACTGACATCGTGCTGGGTGAAGGCGTATCAGAACTCGGTGGTTTGCACATCATCGGTACAGAACGTCATGAATCCCGTCGTATTGATAATCAGCTCCGCGGACGTGCAGGACGTCAGGGTGATCCGGGCTCCACACAGTTTTACTTATCGCTGGGCGATGAGTTAATGAAGCGTTTTGGTGCGGACAATGTACTGAATATGATGGAGCGCTTGGGCTTCGAGGAAGACCAACCTATCGAGAGCCGTATGATTACACGTGCTATCGAATCAGCTCAAAAACGCGTCGAAGGCAACAACTTTGATCAGCGTAAAGTCGTTCTCCAGTATGATGATGTAATGAACCAGCAGCGTGCTATTATTTACAAACAACGCCGTGAGGTGCTGGAATCAGAGAACATCAAGGAAATTGTGTTTGACATGATCAAGCCTGTCATTGAGCGTGTAGTGGAAGCTCATTGCGGTGATGACATTCCTGAAAACTGGGAACTTGAAGAAGTAGCAGAGTATGTGAATAACAACCTGCTTGAGGAAAATACACTTACACGTGACGACCTGTGGGGCAAGGAAAAAGAGGAGATCGTGGATATGATCTTCGAAAAAGTTACCAACAGATACCACAGCCGTGAAGAAATGATTGGCGAAGATATGGTACGCGAGTTCGAGAAAGTTATCGTACTGCGTGCGGTCGATAGCAAATGGATGGACCATATTGATGCTATGGATCAATTGCGTCAAGGTATTCACTTGCGTGCTTACGGCGGTACCGATCCTCTGCGCGAGTATCAATTTGAAGGCTTCGAAATGTTCCATGCTATGATTGCTAGCATCCAAGAGGAAGTAGCGACATACATCATGAAAGCACAAATTGAATCCAATCAAGAGCGTCAGGCTGTCATCGACGAAGACAAAATCTCGACGAGTGGTGAACCTGCGGCTCCTAAAAAGAAATCCGCTCCTTCGCGTCCGCGTAGAAAATAACGGATTGAAATTAAGGGAGAGATCTTGAGATACACTATTCCCTGCAGTGCATATAATGGCAGGCGGCAGTTCAACCACTGACCGTCGGCCATTTTGTGCCATACAGGGGATGCACTGATGTTTTCAGCTTATAGCGTTTTTGTTGGAGGATCGGTTTGATATCGATGATGGTTAATTGCTCTTAAATTTTTTGAAAACAATTATGACAAGCAAGCGGGTCTTAGCTTGCTTGTCAGTTAATTCAGCTCTTGACTCGGCTCACATACCTGAGCCGATTATCTATAAGTCGTTTGACTTTACGGCGGTTGGTAGCGAAGCGGAGGATTTGAATCTGGAGAAGCGTCAGCGTTCGCCTTTGCAGTGAGATGCCCACCTTTGAGTGTGTTAATCCAATCAAGGGCATCTCGCTGCAACAGCGATCGTAAGATCAAATCATTCGCGCAGCGCCTACCCACCAGCCGTAACTCACAACGCTTTTACTTCCCCTAACCATATATTAAAAGGAGAATGACAGCATGATTGATCCAAGTGTAAAGCATGATTTGCGAGAAATAGGCAAGAAACTAACAAACCTTAGGGGGTCTCTTTGACTTAGATCTCAAACAGGAAATGATCGCAAACTTTGAAGTAAAGATGGCTGCACCTGACTTTTGGGATGATAATGATAAAGCCCAAGGTGTAATTACAGAAATGAACGCTGTTAAGTCTTCAGTAGACAGCTATGAACAGCTTCGTCAGGAATACGAAGACGCTGGCATGATGGCTGAGCTGGCTGATGAGGAAGGCGATGAAACACTGGCTGGAGAAATCGAGAACAGTGTCAGTTCTCTGCTGAGCAAGCTTCAGGAGTTTGAGTTGCAATTGCTTTTGAATCAGCCGTATGACAAACTTAATGCCATCCTGGAGTTGCATCCGGGAGCAGGCGGAACGGAGTCCCAAGACTGGGGACAAATGTTGCTACGGATGTATACGCGCTGGGCTGAAAAACGGGGCTTTAAGGTAGAGACCCTGGATTATCTAGCGGGTGATGAAGCAGGGATTAAGAGCGTAACCCTATTGATCAAAGGTTATAATGCCTATGGTTATTTGAAAGCGGAGAAAGGCGTGCATCGGCTTGTTCGTATCTCTCCATTTGATTCCTCCGGCCGTCGGCATACATCGTTCGTATCCTGTGATGTGGTGCCTGAAATTGCGGATGATGTGGACGTTGAGATCCGCACGGAAGATCTTAAAATTGATACGTACCGGGCCAGTGGTGCGGGCGGTCAGCATATTAATACGACCGATTCAGCCGTTCGGATTACGCATTTACCTTCCGGTATTGTCGTGACTTGTCAAAATGAACGTTCCCAGATCAAGAACCGAGAGCGTGCCATGACGATGCTCCGTTCCAAGCTCTACGAGCGTAAGATCGAAGAGCAGCGTCAGCATTTGGATGAAATCCGCGGAGAACAGTCCGATATTGCATGGGGCAGTCAAATTCGCTCCTACGTGTTCCATCCATACAGCATGGTTAAGGATCACCGTACTAGCGTGGAAACTGGCAACGTAGGAGCTGTCATGGATGGCGATCTCGATCCCTTCATCGATGGTTACCTGCGCAGCCAAATTAAGCTGGACGCAGAATAATAGCCTGTACGTTTTCCTACAGTCCGCAGACCATGTGCCTGCAGACTGTAGGAATTTTTGTGTAATGGTATTTTTTAATTAAAGGAGAACACGAATGATGCCTCAATTGAATCCTCCCGCTGCTCGCCGAAGACGACGCAAGCCTCTGATTGCCGCCAGCGGACCCGCACGCAACGTGACCGATATTTTGCTGATTATACTCGGCTCTTTCATTACAGCGCTGACCTTTAACATGTTCTTGCTCCCAAACCGGATTGCATCCGGGGGGGTATCGGGCTTGTCTATCTTGGGCGAGGAGCTGTTTGGCCTGGAACCAGCCTATACGCAGTGGGGAATGAATATTCCATTATTTATAGCAGGGGTCCTGCTGTTAGGGAAAAAATACGGTTTGCGTTCTCTGCTGGGAAGTATTATGCTGCCGCTATTCGTTTATGTTACGAAGGATTGGGCAGTTCCGACAACCAATCCGTTGCTGGCTTCGCTATATGGTGGAATCGGAGTAGGATTGGGTTTAGGTACCGTGTTTCGGGGCAGGGGCTCGACGGGTGGACTGGCTATTTTGGCGCAGATTATTCAAAAATATACGGGTTTTAGTCTTTCTCTCTGTGTCATGTTGATGGATGGCACGGTGATTACACTGGCTGGTTTTACCCTCTCGCCAGAACGGGCGTTGTACGCGTTGATCGGCTTGTTTGTAACGGGCAAGGTCATTGATGCCGTGGAAATGGGATTGGGCTACTCCAAAGTGGCTTACATCATATCCAATCAGAAAGAAACGATCACGCAGGCTATTTTGCAGGATTTGGACCGAGGATTGACAGAGCTGGCAGGACGGGGCGGTTACACGAACGAAGAACGTCCTGTGCTTATGGTTGTAGTCGGACAAAACGAGGTAACTCGCCTTAAAACGCTCGTCCGCTTGGTAGACCCGGAAGCTTTTGTGATAATAAGTAATACTCGTGAGGTATTGGGTGAAGGGTTTAAGAAGGAAAGCTGAAACAAAGAGGGCCTTCTGGAGGCATGCTCTTAACTGAATCCATGCAGGAGAGCCCACTAATATAGTAGGCTCTTCTCTCTTCAGCATGCTTTACTAGATTCATTTTACTAATCGTTCAAGCCAATTTGCCGTTTGTCCTTGATTAAAATACGAGGTAGGCGTTCCTTTTACCCCTGTTTTGACCATAAATAGGCCGCCTGCTAATGGTTGATCGGCACTATCATCATCTTGAGCAGTCGTAATATATAACTCATCCAGCTGTTCACCGCCAAAAGCGCACGAAGTCACACAATTGACGGGAAGTGATACCTCAGCAATTACTTCTCCATGAGCAGGATGGATACGGGAGACACGTTTACCACCCCATCTCGCGACCCACAACATGCCCTCTGCATCGATTGTCATGCCATCTGGATACCCTTCACTTTCATCCAATCTAGCCACCAGTTGCTTATTCCTAATAGTTCCTTGCACCACATCGTAATCGAAGGAGACGACCTCCAATGTTGGAGTATCAATGTAATACATTGTACGATGATCTGCGCTCCAGGCTAATCCATTAGATATGGAAGCTTTATCAATCAGTAAGGAGACATGGCCTTTAGTGTTCAGACTATACAATGCTCCTTGCGCATGTTCGCCATTTAGACTCATGGTTCCTGCTAAAAAACGTCCGGCAGGATCGCATTTTCCATCATTAAAACGATTACCTAGTCTACCTTCCTCAGGATCATGAATTAATACTTTGGCCCCTGTCTCAATATCTAAACAATATAGACCGCTAATCAGCGCTACGATCACTTTATTTTTGAGATAAGGTACAACTGCACCAATATGTTCACCAACATTTATTGTACGATCTGTGCATGTAGAAGGATCGTAGATATGCAATTGAAGGCCTTTAATATCGACCCAAAATAAACGTTGAAACCGCTGATCCCAGCTGGGACCCTCGCCTAACTTTGCTTTTGCATCTATAACGATATTCGCTGTATATGTTTCGATCTGTAACACCCCTAACGTATAGGTTTATTTTCGACCCCAATTATCCGCTTCAGCGGTTCCTCTGAGCAGATTCACTAGATGCAGCCCATGTGATTTCCTCTTGTATGTAGTGCTACATGTACTCCCTTCATGTTCAACAAGTCCATAAAGTGCAGCAAATGACCAATCGAGATGAACTCCAATAAGTGAGATCATGTAAAGGGAATATCCCCCTTATTCTTTATGCAAAATGGCAAGCTGTATTCAAAAAGTTCGCTGTCCATTTTTTATTCCCTTTATTATAGCTCGTACAGCTTGTCCGTCAAAAGAATAGACAGGAGCGCATATTTTAAATTAGGGGGAATAACATGACATGAGGTGTTGTATTTATATAAATAGAGTCGTATAATAATACATATTTCATACGAACGGAATGGAGGAAGGTCTGTGAGCAGCAAGTTAAAAGTGGCAATTGTCGGTTCCACCGGGTATGGCGGGGTGGAGCTGATTCGTTTTTTGGTTCATCATCCGCAAGTAGAGATTGTATCTGTTATTTCTTCGTCCAGCGCGGGTGTCCCAATCAGTGACGGATTTCCACATCTGACGGACATTGTAGTGCAGGATTTGGACGGTGTCGAAGTCCACGAAATTGCTGCTAAGGCCGATCTGGTTTTCACTGCTACGCCATCGGGCGTTAGTACCAAGTTAGTGCCGCAGCTTCTTGATGCCGGACTGAAGGTCATTGACCTTTCCGGGGACTTTAGGCTCCGAAGCGGGGAAATGTATGAAGCTTGGTATAAAAAGCCTGCGGCTTCACCCGAATATCTCAAGCAAGCGGTATACGGACTCAGTGAGGTGTATGCAGAAAAGCTGGCGGGCGTTTCTTTTATTTCAAATCCGGGCTGTTATCCGACTGCAACATTACTGGGGATTATTCCTGCGCTGAAAGCGGATTGGATCGACCATCGGTCGCTGATTGTGGATGCCAAATCCGGGGTATCCGGCTCGGGTAGGGGAACAAGCCTCGTTTCGCACTATGCGGAAATGAACGAGAATTTTAAGGCTTATAAGGTGAATAAGCACCAGCACATCCCTGAGATCGAACAGGTGCTGGGTGATATTGTGGGCGAGGACGTTACGATTACGTTTACAACACAACTTGTTCCCATGACCCGAGGAATTATGAGCACGATTTATGTCACGCTGAAGGGTGATCATACAGATCAAGATCTTATCGGGTTATACCGGGATTATTATAAAGGCCATCCTTTTGTCCGTGTACGTGGCGAAGGTATATGGCCAGCAACGAAGGAAGTAATGGGTTCGAATTACTGTGACATCGGTTTTGCAGCAGATACCCGAACCGGGCGCCTTACGATTATTTCTGTCATTGATAATGTTGTGAAGGGTGCCGCAGGGCAGGCGATTCAGAATTTAAATTTGATGATGGGATGGGAGGAGAACCTCGGGCTGGGCTTCATACCGGTATATCCGTAAGTAGCAAGTAACTGCAACATGGATACGGATAGCGGCAGCGAGCGAGCATTTGGAATACAAACAGCTGCCATTCATCGAATATGTTGCGAACGAGGGCACATAATTATGGGCAAAGTAGAGTTTACAGTAGTAAACGGGGGTAACATCGTAACTCCGCGTGGTTTTACAGCCGGAGGATTACACTGCGGGCTAAAAAATTCGAACCGCAACGATATGGGCGCGATTCGTTGCGAGGTAGAAGCGACAGCTGCTGCGGTGTACACCACCAATGTGTTTCAGGCTGCACCGCTGAAGGTGACCCGCGAGAGCTTGGCAGATGGTCGATTGCAGGCAGTAGTGGTGAACAGCGGAAACGCCAATGCCTGCACGGGACAACAAGGAGAGAAGGATGCCTACGCTATGCGTTCGGCTGCGGCTCATGAACTGGGTGTTGCTGAGAGCAATGTAGCCGTCGCCTCGACAGGCGTGATCGGCGAGCATTTGAAAATGGATTGTGTGCTTGGCGGTATATCCTCCTTACCTGACCGTATGAACGGGGCAAACGATGGAGCAGAGCAATTTACGCAAGCCATTCTGACAACGGATTTGGTTAAAAAGGAAGCGTGTGTGGCGATTGAAGTGGACGGTGTGACCATACACATCGCCGGGGCGGCCAAGGGATCGGGCATGATACATCCGAATATGGCAACGATGCTCGCTTTTATGACCTGTGATGCAGTAATCGAACAGACGGCGCTTCATCAACTATTAAAGCAGGCAACGGATGCTAGCTTTAATATGATTACGGTGGATGGGGATACGAGCACGAACGATATGCTAATCGCCATGGCCAGCGGACTGGCTGGCAACCGTGAACTGCACGTAGGGCATCCCGATTGGGACGCTTTTGCCGAGGCGTTCACCTATATCTGCCGAGAACTGGCGAAGGCAATTGCTCGCGATGGAGAGGGTGCTACGAAGCTAGTAGAGGTGTCTGTAAGCGGAGCGGTAAGCGATGCGTCCGCTCAAGCGATAGCCAAGACGGTGGTTGGGTCCAGTCTGGTCAAGTCAGCCGTCTTCGGAGCAGATGCGAATTGGGGACGGATTATTGCGGCCGTAGGGCGTGCTGGAGAGCCAGTTAATCCAGAAACGGTAGATATTCGCTTGGGTGATATTGTTGTGCTAAGCCAATCAAGTCCGGTCGCTTTTGATGAAGAAGAGGCGCTAGCCTATTTGCGGGGAGATACGGTGCAAATTATTGTTGACTTGCATCACGGGGACGGAACCGCTACAGCGTGGGGCTGCGATCTAACCTATGATTATGTGCGGATTAACGCAGCTTATCGGACATAGATACCAGAATAAAATACGGATTAAATTAAGGATAGTATTTAATAGAAGCAAAGAGCGGATATAAGTCCAGCATCATTTGAAAATTGCACGGATATGCAGAGAAGAAAAGGAGAGATGATATGCAATCGGCAGTGGAACACGCGGATCAAGCGAATCATGCGGGAGTGGCACGTCGTAATTTTGTGATGAAATGTGGAGGAAGTACGCTGGCTGCGTTACCTGATTCCTTTTTTGAAGATTTGGCGCGTTTGCAGTCGGAAGGTCTTCAACCTGTCATTGTACATGGCGGTGGCCCTGCGATCTCCGACAACTTGGCGAAGCTGGGGATCGAAACAGAGTTCATTCATGGATTACGCAAAACGACCGAACCCGTGCTGGATGTCGTGGAGATGGTACTGGCGGGTAGCATTAACAAGCAGATTGTACGTAGAATAGGGCTGCATGGGGGCAGAGCGTTGGGGTTGTCAGGCAGTGATGGTTATTTAATCGAAGCCAAGCCTGTGTCGAATGCTGCTGAGGTCGGTTGGGTCGGAGAGGTAACATCTGTTCAAGCCTCGATTATTACAGGTGTCCTGGATATGGACTATATGCCTGTTATTGCCCCCATCGGGATTGATCGTACTGGTCAGCGTTACAACATTAATGCGGATACAGCTGCGGGTGCGGTAGCCTCTCATCTGGGGGTCAGTCGGATGATCGTCGTTACAGATGTACCAGGCATATTGAAGAAGTATGGCGGAGAAAAGAAAGTGCTGGACTCTATCACCGTACAGGAGATTGAGGATATGATCAGCACAGGTGAAATATATGGGGGTATGATCCCGAAAGTGAGAGCGGCTATTGCCTGTATCCACGGCAAAGTGAAGGAAGTCGTCATTGTGAACGGTAGCGAACCGCAGGTACTAAGTCGTGTGCTAGGCGGAGAATCGATTGGAACACGCATCGTGCGTATGCAGTAATTGTAATATATATAGCTCGACCTATATAACCAAACGATAAAGGAGCGTGAACATAATGAGTAAGGAACCGAATACGCTGGTGAGCGTGGAAATGCCAAGTACGGATGGAAGCGAAGTGCAAACGGAAAAGGTGTCGGCAAAAGCGCAGACAAATAGCTCTCTTTTTCCAAACTACGCAAGATACCCGCTCACCCTGGTGAAAGGGCAAGGAAGCTGGCTGTGGGACGATCAGGGCAAGCGTTATCTGGATTTCATGTCAGGCATCGCCGTTACTAATCTGGGCCATGCGCCTCAAGCAGTAGCTGAACGATTGAAAAAACAGATCGATGAATTGTGGCATGTATCCAATCTGTTTCATATACCGGGGCAGGAACGGGCAGCTGCCTTGCTGACAGCCCATAGCAGCGCAGATGCTGTGTTCTTCTGCAACAGCGGGGCCGAAGCGAACGAAGCTGCAATTAAGCTGGCGCGTCGTTACCACCAGAAGGTAAAGCAGACCGGTCGCTACGAAATTATTACGTTCACGCAATCCTTTCACGGACGGACGCTGGCAACCTTGACCGCTACGGGTCAGGACAAAGTGAAAGAAGGCTTTTTACCGCTTCCCGCCGGATTCAAAAGCGTTCCGCTTCATGATCAGGCTGCGCTCGAAGCAGCCATCAATGAGAATACAGCGGCAATTATGCTGGAAATGGTGCAAGCCGAAGGCGGCATGTATCCGGTAGACCCTGCTTTCGTAGATGTAATCACAAAGCTGTGCCGCGAGCATGGTTTGCTGCTGATCATTGATGAGGTGCAAACAGGTATGGGCCGGACGGGCAAGCTGTTTTCCTTTGAGCATTATGGTATAGAGCCGGATATCTTTACATTGGCGAAAGGACTGGGCAGTGGGTTCTCTGTGGGTGCGATGCTAGGTAAAGGATATTTGCGTGAAGCGTTCACAGCGGGCAGTCATGGTTCTACCTTTGGAGGTACGCCACTTGCTATGGCAGCGGTTCAAGCTACTATTGAAACGATTATTGATGACAAGCTGCCAGAACGTGCAGCTGAGATGGGAGATTACCTCTTCCATAGTCTGCAAAAGCAGCTTGGTGATAGTTCTTTTGTAAAGGATATTCGTGGAAAAGGTCTGATGGTCGGCATTGAGTGTGTAGAACCGGTAGCGGAGCTTGTTTTGGCAGGACAGAAGAAGGGCATTCTGTTCATTACAGCAGGACCAAACGTGATTCGTCTGTTGCCTAACTTGTATGTAACGAAAAACGAAATAGATCAGGCTGTAACATGGATTGCTGAATTGATTCGGGAGCATGTGGCTTAGTGTAAAGGTTAAATTATCCTAGACTAGAGTGTAAAAGGAGACGATAGCATGAGCCAGGGCGGCGCACTGCAGCAGATGAATTTGAAAGGACGGGACTTCCTGGAGCTGGACGATTACTCGCCAGAAGAAATCCAGTATTTAATTGATCTCGCTGTTGAAATTAAGCGTAAGCATAAAAACAGGGAAACCTATCAGCCGCTAAAAGGGAAAACGCTCGGACTGATTTTCGAGAAATCCTCTACACGTACACGGGTATCTTTCGAGGTCGGTATGTATCAATTGGGCGGGCATGCCCTTTTCCTCAGCAAAAATGACATTCAACTGGGACGCGGCGAACCGATTAGCGACATGGCCCAAGTCATGTCACGGTATCTGGATGGCATTATGATTCGTACCTTTGGACACGATAATGTCGTAGAGTTGGCACATTATGCGTCCGTTCCTGTGATCAATGGATTGAGTGATTTGGCGCATCCGTGCCAAGTGCTAGCTGATTATCAAACCTTGTATGAGCAAAAGGGTAAGCTAAAAGGGCTCAAATTGGCTTATATCGGAGACGGTAACAATATGGCTCATTCTCTCTTGATTGGGGGAGCGAAGCTTGGAGTGCATGTGTCGATTGCAAGTCCAGCTGGATACGAGCCTGACCCGAGTGTGGTCGCAGCTTCCCGTGAAATTGCCAAACAGACAGGTAGTGAAATCGTTATAACCCAAAATCCGCAGGAAGCGGTACAAGATGCGGATGCGATCTACACAGATGTGTGGGCGAGCATGGGGTTTGAGGAAGAGCAGAAGGAGCGGGAGCTTGCTTTTGCCGACTTTCAGGTGAATGAAGAGCTGGTCAAGCTTGCAAAGCCGGATTATTTATTCCTGCATTGTCTCCCTGCGCATCGTGGGGAAGAAGTGAGCGCAGGCGTAATCGATGGTCCGAATTCGGTCATCTTTGATGAAGCAGAGAATCGTCTGCATGCGCAAAAAGCGCTGTTAGTTGCTTTAATGGCATAAGATTGATAGGTATTGATAGGTAAAGAAGATAAAGGTAAGCATTCGGGGAGGACTTTAACAATGGCAAAAGAAAAAATCGTACTCGCATATTCCGGCGGTCTGGATACGTCGGTTATTCTGAAATGGCTCAAAGAAACTTATGATGCTGAAATCATCGCTTTCACCGCAGATATTGGTCAAAAAGAAGAACTGGACGGTTTGGAGGAAAAAGCACTCGCTACAGGGGCTTCCAAAGTGTACATTGATGATCTGCGTGATGAATTCGCCAAGGATTTTATCTATCCGATGTTTCAGGCGGGTGCTTTATATGAAGGGCAATATTTGCTCGGAACGAGTATTGCACGTCCATTGATCGCTAAGCGGATGGTCGATATTGCGATTGCCGAGGGAGCAACAGCCATTGCTCACGGGGCAACAGGCAAAGGTAACGATCAGGTACGCTTCGAGCTGAACGCGGCGGCGTTGACGCCGGATATCAAGGTGATTGCACCTTGGCGGCTGGAAGAGTTCCGCAATCAGTTCCCGGGCCGTGCAGAAATGATTGCCTATGCGGAAAAACACGACATTCCGGTAACTGCTTCTGCAGCCAAGCCATACTCCATGGACCGTAATCTGCTGCATATCAGCTATGAAAGCGGCGTGCTGGAGGACCCTTGGTTTGATCCAAGTGCTCCTGAAAATAAAGAAATGTTCTTGCTCAGCAACGCGCCTGAGGACGCTCCTGATGAAGCCGAATATTTGGAGTTGGAATTTGAAGCAGGCAACTGCGTCGCTTTGAATGGAGAACGGCTAAATCCACTGCAAGTGATGGAAAAACTGAATGAGCTCGGCGGCAAGCATGGTATCGGACGCGTGGATATGGTGGAAAACCGTTTTGTTGGTATGAAAAGCCGGGGAGTCTATGAGACGCCGGGCGGTACGATTCTGTTCACAGCTCACCGCAAAATGGAATCCATCACGATGGATCGCGAGGTTATGAATCTGCGTGATAGTCTGATTACCCGTTATGCTACCTTGGTTTACAACGGTTTCTGGTTCGCACCGGAACGTGTCGCTTTGCAGGCTCTGGTTCATGAGAGTCAGAAAAATGTCAGTGGTACCGTGCGTGTGAAGCTGTACAAAGGCAACATTATCGGCGCAGGCGTTAAAAGTCCGGTTAGCTTGTACAACCCGGACATTGCGACCATGGAAGCCGATCCGACACAAGCCTACGATCAAGGCGATGCAACAGGCTTTATCCGCTTGAATGCTCTGCGTTTGAAGGTCAATGCGGGTGTAACACAAAATCATAAATAATGATGTAACCTAAAAAATGTACGGGATGCGGGCCGTTCTTGTCCAAACGACGAGGGCGGCTTGTATTGCAGAGAGGGGATCATACAATGAGTAAGCTATGGGGCGGACGGTTTACGAAGCAAACGAACAAGCTGGTAGAGGAATATACGGCTTCTATCGGGTTTGATCAGGCGTTGGCGGAAGAAGATATTCAAGGCAGTTTGGCTCATGTGGCCATGCTAGGGAAATGTGGAATTATTCCTCAGGAGGATGCAGACACGATCAAGGAAGGACTGCACACCGTTCTGGAGCGTATCCGCTGTGGGGAAATTGAATATTCCGTTTCGGATGAGGATATTCACATGAATATCGAAAAAAATCTAATCGAGGCTATTGGTCCAGTGGGGGGTAAACTACACACTGGGCGTAGCCGTAACGATCAGGTAGCAACGGATATGCACCTGTATTTGCGTGGACGTGTGGTATCGCTGGTGGGTATGCTGCATGATGTACAATCTGCATTAATCGGCCAAGCAAAGGATAATCTGGACACGATTGTACCTGGATACACACACTTGCAGCGTGCGCAGCCTATTTTATTTGCACATCATCTGCTGGCGTATGTGTCTATGCTGGAGCGTGATATTGACCGACTCAAAGACAGCTACAAGCGGATTAACGTGTTGCCGCTCGGCGCGGGTGCTTTGGCTGGGACCACTTTTCCGATCGACCGTCATTTTGTAGCCGAGCAACTGGGATTTGATGGCGTATATGAAAATAGCCTCGATGCCGTCAGCGATCGGGATTTTATCGTAGAGTTCCTGGCTGGCGCCTCGCTGATTATGACGCATTTGTCTCGTCTGAGCGAAGAATTGGTGCTATGGAGCAGCACGGAGTTTGGTTTTGTCGAGCTGGATGATGCTTTTTGTACAGGCAGCAGCATTATGCCGCAGAAGAAAAATCCGGACGTACCGGAGTTGGTACGTGGTAAAACCGGACGTGTCTATGGAAACCTCGTGGGCTTGTTGACTGTATTGAAATCCTTGCCGCTGGCATACAACAAGGACATGCAGGAAGACAAGGAAGGGATGTTCGATACCGTTGCCACGCTGGAAGGAGCCTTGCAACTGTTCGCACCGATGATCGCCACGATGAAGGTGAACAAGGATCGCATGCGTCAAGCGGTCAACCAGGACTTCTCCAATGCAACGGATATTGCGGACTTCTTGGTCGGCAAAGGGCTTCCGTTCCGTCAGGCGCATGAGGTCATTGGCAAAACCGTACTGTATTGCATCCAGCATGGAAAGTATTTGCTTGATCTGACACTGGACGAATTTCAGCAGTTTTCGGATCTGTTTGATGAGCGTATCTATGAGGTACTTCAACCGGAAGCGGTAGTGAATGCACGGAATGTATATGGTGGAACCGCTACCGGTCAGGTACAGGCAGCCATTGGGCGCAGTGAACAGCTCCTGGCGAATACATCAACATGGTTTGAAGGGCACAAGCCGAAAAATTAATCAGTAAAGAAAGATATTATTCTCTTGCACAGTAGCGGGATACTGTGTAAAATTAAATTTTAAGGAATTAGCAATCAAAGATTCTAAGGCACCGTTCGCGGTGTCTTTTGTGCTTTTTGGGGCATTAATTTATAGTTCTAAATACCTATTACTACGCTAGTGTGAAAGTTTCTAGAATTTACATTTTTGTATACTACGTCTACGATGATTATGGTAGAATAGCACTAAGTTTTTCATTGAATTACCAATTCAATAGGACAAGAACTATATTCAATAAATAAATGTCAAGTTACTAGGGGCTCTTTTGGTCAAGTAAATTTCATAAATGTGTAAATGAAGGGCTTGAATGAGAACAGAGGTATGTCCTGGTTTTGTGAGAACGGCATGTATATGCTTTAAAGTAGTGACGTAGCAAAAGACAGAGTCGGGATGATTCAGGGAGGTATTATGAGAACTAAAAGGACGGCGCGTCAGTTAAAGAGCGCTTGGATCGGTTATCGCGCTTCTGAAGCCGATCAACTGATATCTTCATTGCATGAGGAACGGATACAAGCGGAGGAGTTACTGCGCGAGGAGCGGGAACTTTTTCACGCGGCGCTGGAACGGAAAAAGCATCGGGATGCGGAGTTAAAGCAGCTGCTTGCAGATGCGCTTGCGGAAGAGCGGCGCTGGATTGAAAGGGCGGGAATTCATGGGTGACAAGCTTAGGTGGCAGGTTGGAGGAGTTTCAATTCGCCAAACCAAGAGAAGAATAAAAGAAGAGCGTCAGCGAATCGAACAACTGCAACAACAGCTAGAGGCTCAGCGGTCAGAGCAGGCTCCGGTGCTGTACAAGCTTGATTTTCATATCGAAGAGTTGGAACGGCGACTTCAGGATACAGAACTTCGTATCCAGGCTATACGGAACGCCAATGATACAGCAGCAGCTGTGGAACAATTGCTGGATGAAGGGATACAGGATGGACAGGCGCAGGAGGCTCAAGTCCAATATGCATCTGGCCAGGAACAGACAGCAGCAGGAGCTGCTATGGTCACTGCTTCCAGTATCCCTGGTACGGAAGGCGAAGAGGCCGCAACAGGAACGCGGAGCGGCCGAAACGGCAAGGCCCGTCTGGGGGATCAACTGGTGGAGAACGGGATGATCACCCGCGATCAGCTGACAGATGCCATCCGCAACCAGAAGCGCTACGGTGGTAGGCTGGGCGATATTCTTGTAGAAATGGGCTTCATTACAGCCGAGCAGCTACAGGAACAGGTTGGCGGCGACGAGTCCAAGGAGCGCCTAGGCGATATGCTGGTTCGTTCCGGCTATATATTACCGGAACAACTGGAACGCGCACTGGAGTTCCAGGCGAAGAGCGGCGGGCTGCTGGGCGACATCTTGCTGTCATTGCAAATGCTGGAACCTGCGGATTTGTACCGCGCGATTGCTACACAGAACCGAATCGGGCGTATTGGTGAGGAACTCGCGCTGGATGCGGCGTACAAACTACCCGAGCAAGTGGCAATGGCTTATGGCGTGGTCGTTATCCATCAATATATGAACCGATATATTGTGGCGGTCAGCGATCCGCTGCCAGAAGAGCGACGCTTGAAGCTGGAGGAAATTCTGGGTATGCCGGTAGAGCAGGTGCTTGCTACGAAGGAAGAGATGGAGCAGCTCTGGGGTAAAATCTACGGTGAAGAAATGATGCAGGAGAGCACAACCGGGCTGTTGGAAAAAGAACCGCACAATTCGGCGCGGACGACTTTTACAAAGGGGCAACTTTGGGTGTTCGCAGCCATGGGTATGATTACACTGCTCGGTCTCTTCTGGAACAGTTGGAAAACGGTGTTGATCATCAATATGATGATTCAGCTGTTTTATTTTGCGATGACGCTATTTAAATTTGGCATTATTTATCTTGGTTCCCGGCGTGGGGCGCAGCTTCGTTTTACGAAGGAAGAGGTTGACGCCATGGATGAAAAGAAACTGCCGATCTATACCATTCTTGTACCTATGTATAAGGAAGCGGGCGTGCTTCCGATGTTGTTGCGAAATTTGGAGCAGCTGGATTATCCCAAGTCCAAGCTGGACGTGCGGCTGCTGATTGAAGAGGATGACATTGAGACGATCGAGCTACTTCGGGAAATGAAGCTGCCGGCCTATTACACGACACTGGTCGTTCCAGACGGTTTGCCGAAAACCAAGCCGAAGGCATGTAATTATGGACTTATTCGGGCACGTGGCGAGTTTGTCGTGATTTACGATGCTGAGGATCGTCCCGACGCTGATCAGCTTAAAAAGGTCATTGCAGCGTTCGATTCACTCCCTGAGCATTATGCGTGTATTCAGGCGAAGCTCAACTATTTTAATAGTACACAAAATTTGCTGACCCGCTGGTTCACTCAAGAATACAGTATGTGGTTCGAGCTACTGCTGCCGGGTATTATGCAGTTAGATACCCCAATTCCTTTAGGTGGCACATCCAATCATTTTCGGGTATCTGTATTGAAAGATATTAATGCGTGGGACCCCTATAATGTAACCGAGGATGCCGATCTGGGCATACGTCTGTATAAAGGCGGCTACAAAACTGCTATTGTCGATTCCCGCACATGGGAGGAAGCTAACAGCCGCGTGGGCAACTGGATTCGTCAGCGGTCACGCTGGATCAAGGGCTATATGCAGACGTGGCTGGTTCATATGCGCAATCCGGTGAAGCTGGTGCGCGAAGTGGGCTGGAAAGGTTTTTTCGGCTTTCAGGTGATGATTTTGGCAACTCCGATGTTGCCGTTGCTGAATCCGATTTTTTGGGGCTTGCTTATTTTATGGTTTGGCTGGGAATTGTCCTTTATTCCCAAGCTGTTCCCGGGATATGTGTATTACCTGGCCAGTGCGGAATTTTATATCGGTAACTTTCTGTTCGTATTCAGTAACGTGGCCGGAATGTATTGGGTCATCGGGGAACTGGAAGAGCGCGGTGAACGAACATTTTCATACGCGATGGTCAAATATGGGCTACTCTCGCCGTTATATTGGGTACTAATGAGTATAGCTGCGGTGAAAGCAGCTTGGCAGCTCATTACCAAGCCGTTCTATTGGGAAAAGACGACACATGGTCTGACCGATATGCACGACTTGGATGATACCCCGGCACAGTCCTCCTGAATATGAAGAAAGAAGGAGCAAGAATGGAGACAAAAACACCTTTTTTATCCGTCGTCATTCCCATGTACAATGAAAGCTCGCATCTTGAGCGTTCACTTAAGGTGATTGATGGGGTACTGTCTGTTGTCACCTCACGCTATGAACTCATCATTGTAGATGATGGTTCCAAGGACGATACGTGGCTTAAATTGTCTGAATTATCCCATCGAATGCCCTCTTTGCTCGCGCTCCGGTTGAGTCGGAACTTCGGTAAGGAACTGGCGTTGTGCGCAGGTCTGGAAAATGCCTCTGGCGATGCAATCATTGTCATGGACGGTGATTTGCAGCACCCTCCTGAGATGATTGGAGAAATGGTGCGTTTATGGCAAAATGAAGGTTATGATTTGGTCGAATGTGTGAAAGAATTCCGGGGAGAAGAGTCGGTGGGCAAAAAGCTTGGAGCTTCTTTGTTCTACGCGACCTTGAACCGCTTGACGGGCTTTAATCTCAAGGATGCCTCCGATTATAAGCTACTGGATCGACGAGTGGTGGATGCCTGGATGGCGATGCCAGAGCGGATGCCGTTTTTTCGCGGAATGACGGCCTGGCTCGGTTTCCGTAAAACCCAGATTTCATTCCGAGTGGCTCCACGCGAAGAGGGTCCAAGCCGCTGGAGTCCGTTAGGGCTGACTCGACTGGCAGCAGAAGCGATCGTTTCGTTTTCGACAGTACCATTGCGGGTTGTAAGTCTGATGGGCCTCATTTTTATGCTGATTTCAGTCGTATTGGGGATTCAGACCTTAATGCGTAAATTAATGGGTGACGCTGTGACCGGTTTTACCACTGTCATTTTGCTGCTCTTGATTATCGGCAGTGTACTCATGCTGTCGATCGGAGTAGTAGGAGAATATATTGCCGCCATATATCACGAAGTTAAAGCCAGACCCCGTTATCTAATTGCAGACAAACGGGCGAATGCTGACCGATTGTGGGTGGACAGGGAGTTTAATCAACATGATCAGACGTTCATATCTAAAGTATCCAATCATTAAATACGGCATTGTGGGACTGCTAGGTACAGGTATCCATGTTGGTGTACTTGTGCTGCTGGTGGAGCTGTTTACGGTACCTGCAGTAATGGCTACTACAGTAGGATTCGTGGTTACGCTGCTCGTTTCCTATGTGCTGAACCGAAACTGGACGTTCGAGCCTACCGGTGAGGGAAGTCGCACCCAGTTTCTTAAATATTTATTGGTCTGTACCTGTGGCTTACTCTTAAATGCCGCCCTGATGTACGTGACCATTCACTGGATCGGTTGGTCGTATCTGATCGGTGAAGTACTAACTACCATCATCGTGCCTGTTCATAATTATTTCTGGAACCGCTACTGGATCTTCTCCGTTCCGCAACAGCGTCAGAAAGAGGTTTCATGATTTTAAGAAAACGCGGAAAATTTCTATCATTGTTTGCTTGTATTACTGCTCTTGAACTGGCCGTGGGCGTGTATTTTGCATGGTATCTTGGTTATATGCATACCGATGCGCTCAGTCGAGTGGCTAACGCATTTTATGTGCTATACAGTCGTGATCCACACTTGGGTGCTATCGGGTTTGTATGGAATCCCCTGCCCAGTTTGATGGAACTGATTGTGCTGTTGTTTTATCCTTTATTTCCAGTACTCGCTTCCCACGGGCTGGCGGCAGTGATTGTGAGCAGCCTGTTTGCAGGGGCGAGCGCGGCATTATTGTATGCGACGGGCAAACAGTTGGGGCTTCACGGTGCAACCAGCTTGCTGATTGCGCTATTATTTTCACTGAATCCATTTATGTTTCTGTTTGGCTTCAACGGCTTGAGTGACTCGCCATATATCTTTTTTATCCTGTTGACAGTGAGTCGATTTTGTATGTGGTTGAAGGATCGCAAGGCGGCGAATTTGATCGTATCCGGTTTTGCGCTTGCATTGGCATTTTGGGTTCGCTACGAAGCAGTTCCCCTGGGGGTTGCGCTGGCTTTGGGCGTATTACTGACGATTTTTTCTCTGCATCGGTGGCGTACAAACAGAGAGATGGTTAGAATGGAATTGTCTTTAAAAGAGCGCCTGTACAAGGTGGAAGCGACATGGCTTCTATTGTTGTTGCCACTTGTTTTTTCCGGTTTGTTGTGGCTCTTTTTTAACTGGATTATCATGGGCGACCCGCTTTACTTTTTACGCTCGCAATATTCCAATTCCACACAATCAGCGGCTTTGCTGGAGGATCAGCGCTTTGTAGAAATGTTTGCTCACCCTGTGCTGATGCTAAAGTTTGTCGGGCAACGAACCTTATGGTATGCGGCTCCGTTAATTGCCATTTTGCTTATACGCCTATTGGACAAACGTCTGTGGAGTTGGAGCACGTTAACGCTGCTGGCTATCTTTTTATCGGTACCCGGGCTTCAGCTTTTACTGATGCTTAAGCATTCTTCGTTTGGCTGGTTCCGATATTTTATGTATGTATTCCCGATTACGGTTGCCTGGTTGCCGTATGAGCTAAGTTTATTGAAGGGAAAAATGAGGGGGATCGGAATCTCTCTGGTAACAGCAGGAATGTTGGTAACAGCAGGCTTGTTATCCTACGCACTGACGAACCCCGCGATTGCAGCAGATGAACACAGCTATTTGACGCATAGTGGTAATGAAAGCTACGAACGTCAAATTATTGAGCGGAAAATAGCGCCGTGGCTGGATGAGTATTATGGTTCATCTCTTATTTTGACAGATTCTTATGCCGCCTATCCGATCATTTTGAGCAGCAAAATTCCGAAGAAATTTATGATTACGAGTGATTATGATTTTGGGGAATCTTTAATAGATCTGCCTGCTTCCAAGGTGGATTATGTCTTGGTCACGCGCTTGGTGGATGGGGTACCGCTGGATCAGGTAAACCGGAGCTATCCTGATTTGTTCGAAAAGGGAGCGCCGTGGGCCTCGTTGGTACATGACTTTGACGGGCAGTGGCGACTGTACAAAATAGAGCATGAAGAATCGAAATAATTATTATATTTTAGTGCATCGTAGCGGAGGGAAGAATACAGCTGTAGGGTGTGAGTGGGCTACAGCTGTATCACCGCAAGAAGTTTGAGGGGGAACGAGAGGAATGTCCTTTCGCAAATGGTCTGCAAGCAGATGGATGGCTATAGGTCTGTTTGTATTTATACTTGCATTGGAGTTGTCTGCGGGCATCTATTTCAGCTATGTTCTGGGATATATGCACACAGACGCGCTCAGTCGCGTAGCTAACGCATTTTATGTGCTGTACAGCCGCGACCCGCATCTGGGCGCCATCGGATTTATCTGGAATCCACTACCCAGTCTTCTGGAAATGGTGATTCTACTGCTGTATCCAATCTTTCCGGCATTAGCCACCTATGGATTGGCTGCTGTTATTTTAAGTGCTACCTTTTCTGCTTTGACCGCTATGTTGCTATATCGGGCGGGTGTCAGAACAGGGCTTAGCTCTAGTATGAGCTTGCTGCTGGCTTTGTTGTATGCACTGAATCCGTTTATTTTACTGTTTGGTGCCAATGGGCTGAGTGATTCGCTATACATATATTTCATTATGATGACGGTGATTGAGTTTGCATTGTGGCTCAAGGACCGCATGACGGCAAGTCTGATTGTTTCTGGATTAGCGCTTGCCATGGCGTTCTGGACTCGCTATGAAGCGGTTCCTCTGGGCGTGGCAATGGCGGGTGGAGTGGTATTGGCGATCATGTTTCTACATCGAAACATGGGCAGACGTGAGCTGGCCTTGCGAGAAAAACTGCACAAGGTCGAGGCAACCTGGCTGCTTCTTCTGCTGCCTGTGGTCTTTTCCGGGTTGTTGTGGATTTTCTTTAACTATCTCATTATGGGAAATGCTTTTTATTTCCTGAATTCAGAGTATTCGAACACGGCTCAATCGGCAGAGTTGCTGAATGATGATAAATTTGTAGAAATTTTCTCCAATCCGCTGGTAGCCTTGAAGTTTATTGCTTCTAAAACCATCTGGTATTCTGTACCATTGTTTGCTATTCTGTTCATTCGTCTGTTGAGTGGGCGCTTATTCCGATGGGGAACCCTGATTATTTTGTTATTGTTCCTGTCTGTGCCGGGCTTGCAATTTTTACTTATGATGAGACAATCCTCGTACGGGTGGTTTCGTTATTTTATGTATGTATTCCCAATTACCGTAGCCTGGTTGCCTTATGAGTTGAGCCAGCTTCAGGGACGATGGCGGAGGGCAGCCTTTGGCCTGGTATCCGTCAGTCTGCTGCTTACCGCTGGATTACTTTCCTATGCGTTGACTCGCCCGGATATTGCACCGGATGAGAACAGCTTTCTCACACGGACAGGTAATGTGAACTATGTGAGACAGGAGTCAGATCGTAGGATTGCCGTTTGGTTGGATGAGCATCTGCCGAAGTCTACCATTATGACCGATTCGGCTTCAGCCTACACCATGATTGTTTACAGCCAACATCCCAAACGCTTCCTGATCACCAGTGATTATTCGTTCAATAAGGCATTAAGTTATCCGCAGGACAACCATGTGGATTATATCCTTTTACCTAAGATTATGTCAGGCATGCCACTGAGTAAAATCAATATGGTATATCCGAATTTGTATGAAAAAGGCGCTCCTTGGGTTCAGCTCGAACGTGAGTTTAACGGTGAGTGGCGCTTGTACAAGGTGCTACTCAAGTCACTAACTAAAGGGTCTCCATCAACGGAGATCACAACAAATCCCTAATGTGGATATAATAAATCCCCGAGCCTATCCCTTCGCCATGGTGCGATGAGGGAAGCTGCGGGGATTTTTTAACCTGTTTAGTGCTCTTTGAGCGGTAGCCATGCCAGAACATCCTGAATTTTCGCGTCCCAGTATCCCCATTCATGAGCTCCAGGACCTTCTTCGTAGGTCAGCGGAACCCCGACGGTACTACATGTTTCACGAAAAGTCTGATTCCCCTTATATAAGAAATCCTCCGTACCGCAGCATTGATAGAGTTGGGGGAGTGAGATCCCCGCGGTGGCATGACGTTGTAGCAACTCTAGCAAGTCGTGATCTGTTCCGCGTATTTCATCTGGCCCAAAAATGTTAAGCCATTCCGTTGGACTCATCGCATTTTGCATAGGATCGGTGCGTAATGCGTGTAAATCCATGACTCCCGAAAGACTGGCAGCGGCTGCAAACCGCTCTGAATGCTGGAGTGCCAGTTTGAAAGCACCATATCCACCCATAGAAAGTCCGGCTACAAAATTATCCTCACGCTTGTCGGATAGAGGAAAGAATGAACGTGCCAAAGCCGGCAATTCTTCACTGATAAAGGTCCAATAAGCCGCTCCTTGCTCCATATTCGTATAGAAACTCCGATGTACTTGGGGCATAACGACAGCCAGGCCCAATGAGGCCACGTAGCGTTCAATGGAGGTTCGACGCAACCAGGTTGAATCATCGTCCGATAGGCCATGCAGCAAATACAGCGTCGGATGTGGCCCGGTTCCTTGCTTGCCCTCTAGTCCAATTTGTGAACGGGTTGCCTGAGGAAGAATAACATTCATGGATGTGCTCAGACCAAGAACTTCCGAATAAAACTGACATTGAATAAGAGCCATAAGAAGACCTCTTTTCCTAGGGGTTTGTGACCTCATTGCGGTGTTCAGCATATGACTGAGTATTCATTCAGTATACCTTAGCCTGTCTAAATATACATATCCAAGTGAGTGACTAGGTATTAAGTCCCGTTTCTTATTTATCCTACATTAGGAGGGGGTATGGTTATATGGGACGATTTTTTTAATTTGGGGGTTATTTGGGTTTGATTTCTGGTAAAGTGTTTAAAAAAGAATGATGAATCCAATCAGAGGAGGAATTTATAGCATGGGAAAAAAGTTAAGAAATACAGTTACAGGTGTATTGAGTACAGGTCTTATTCTTAGCGCATTCAGCGCAGCGGCAGCTGCTCCTCAAACTACAAATGGACATTGGGCAGGAGATCAGGTGCAACGCTGGTCAGCCACAGGACAATTGGACGGCGCGGTAAAACCGGATGCGGCAATCACACGTGCAGAATTTATTGTTCTTCTGAACCGCAGCTTGGGTACGTTCACGCAGGATACTCCAGCTGTGACAGACGTAACGTATGCGGGCAGTGTAAAAGTAAACGGTAATGGAGGCAGAACGTTCACAGATGTACCAGCTTCTCACTGGGCATACAACGAGCTGACAAGTGCCGTGAATGCAGGTTACATAAGCGGCTATGCAGGTAACAAGCTCAAACCAAATGGTAAGGTAACACGTCAAGAGGCTGCGGCTATCGTAGGCAAAGCTATTGGACTCACTGCGGGTAACGCAGCAGATGTTACTAAATTTATTGACTCCGACAAAATTGGATCTTGGGCAAAGAAAAGTGTAGCGGCAGCTGCGGAGCAAAAAATCATCAACGGTTATCCGGATGGTAAATTTCAGCCACTGAAGTCGCTGACTCGTGCAGAGGCAATTGCTATTCTGGACGCTGCTTCCGGCTACAACCTGAGCCCTGTTGATAATCTGACGACGACTCCTGGTGGAACGGTAACGGATTCCACATACAGCAACGTGACAGATTCCACTTATGGTAACACGTCGACTACTTCTGGCAGCGAAACAGAAGATAGCAGCACAAGTACAAGCACAGACAACACGACTACGACTACTACGGATAACTCTACAACAACAGAGACAACTACAAATACCGATACGACTACAGCTAACACTACAGACACAGCCGCTGAAGCGGATGCTGCTTCGAGTACACTGAAAGTCAACGATGTGCATGATGGTGAAGGTACAATTACAGGGACAGCTAAAGCTGGTTCCACAGTTACTGCCTATTCCAACGATCTGCCTATCGGCAGTGCAGTAGCCAAAGATAACGGCACATTTAGTATCAGTGTGCTTACTCAAAAAGCGACAGTTAGACTGGTTATCAAAGCTGAAGATGCAGACGGCAATGAAAGTGAGCCTGTAGAAATTTCTGTTTTGGGTAAACGCAGCGAGTAATTTATAGCTAAAATCCCCCTTTCACTCTGTCTGGAACAAGTCCAGCCGACAGTGGAAGGGGGATTTTTCGTTTATTCGCTTATACCGTCCTCGACAATAGACTTCTCGGGTTCACGTGTTTGTGGCTCAGACGATGTGCCACCGCCATAACTAGCTATAATGCGTTGCTGCGCTCGATACGTATCGCGGCTGATTCGGGTGCGATCTACGATTTTTCCGTCTACCTTTTTTACCCGGAATGTTTCTACCACATACCCTTCTTTGCCCTGCCGAAGTACTTGATAGAAGCCGGGGGAAAGTGAGTCATTACGGAGTCTTTTCTCCGGTATGGGAAGTACGCGAACCGTATGGGATTCCAGTTCATACGAAATATTGGACGGAAATGTACCGAAAAATTTAACAGTAAGCGTTCGGTTTTGGACAGCCGCACGAAGTAGTAAATGCTTGCCTGTATTGTTTCTAAAACGAAAATTAATGGATCCTGTAGCAAAAGTCGCATCCTGACCTTTGGGCAGGTAGCTGACTGGCAAAGAATGGTTGCGGCGCTCGACAATGTCCAAACCGACTCGCAGTGCTGCATTATACACCGTGCTGGATACCTGACAAATCCCGCCGCCTATGCCGGACTCCAACCGACCGTTCACGATCACTGGAGCTTCACGAAAGCCATGAGTGCGCTCAGCCTTGGTAATCAATTGGCCGTAGTCAAAAATGTCACCCGGCTTGAGAATTAAACCATCAACGGTGCTTGCCGCTGAATTAACGTTATAGACGCGTCCTTCCGAGCTACTGCCGAGACTGGTGGAGAACTGGACAATTTTGCGCTCAATCCCTTCGTTACGTAGACTGTCCACCGAAATTTTCGGTTCCAGCTGACGGAAAGGTAATTCCGCTCGTACGGGCTCTTCCGAAGCGGTAAAATCCTTGGGCAGCGCCTTATCTAGTGCGGCGTCCAATCTGGGCCAATCTAGGCGTCGGGCAGAGCGCCCCGGAATATAACGAACCTGATCATTCCCGTCAATCTGTCGCACAGCATTGATAGGCATGCCATATCGTTGCTCCTCCCAATCGGCTCCGAATTGGGCCCTTAATATCTCCTCCTGTCGGAAAGATGTGATAGACCATTCCTTCTCGAAGCTAAAACGTGTCTGCACACGAGTCCATAGATGCTCCGAACTGAGTGCCTTCACGGCATTCCGAAATGCCTCCGCTTTATAATGAATTCCTGCTTCCCCGAGTGTAATTTTTATATCCTGTGCACTGCTGTCACTGTCCGTCAGAAGCAGTGGGCGCTGCTTTAATGCAGCCAGTTTTTTATCCACCAGCTGGAGAGCGGTTGTTTTATACATGCTTCCTACGTTGACTCCTCCGACTCTCACTCCCTCCGGCAGTGTTTGTCTGTCGGCGTACAGATGAAGTCCTCCCCACAACATGGCCAGCGCCAGAACACCAGACCATATCCAAATGACAGATAAATGAATTTTTTTCATAGTGCAGATGTCTCCTGTCTGATAAGCTTGATAGCGATTCGTGTGCCATGATATTCATATATATGTGCCGAAAGCAGAAAACTTTCGGTACTATTTAGGTAACAAATTTGTTACAATGATAAACGGTATGATGAAATAGAGAAGTTTTTAAAGGAAATGCATGGAATATGTCGAATGGATATTAGGTTATGCGTAATATGATTAAGCAGCGGGAAGTGATCGAGTGATTGAAATGCAGGATGTGTGGAAGACCTATACTAACGGAACCCACGCACTTCAAGGAGTATCGGTTAGAATTGACCGTAATGAATTTGTATACGTAGTCGGTCCGTCTGGAGCGGGGAAATCGACTTTTATGAAGCTTATTTATAGAGAAGAAGTACCTACCAAGGGGCAAATTTCAGTCAATGGTTTTAATATCGGGAAGCTCAAGCAGCGTAAAATTCCCTACGTTCGTCGTAACATCGGAGTCATTTTTCAGGATTTCCGGCTTTTGCCGCGTTTGACGGCTTATGAGAATGTGGCTTTTGCTATGGAAGTTATTGAAGCTCCCAAGAAGCTGATTCGCAAACGGGTACCCGAAGTGCTTGAACTGGTTGGCTTGAAAACAAAAATGAATCGTGAGCCTGCCCAGCTTTCCGGTGGGGAGCAACAGCGTGTAGCGATTGCACGGGCCATCGTAAACAATCCTTCCGTGATCATTGCCGATGAACCTACGGGAAATCTGGACCCCGAAACATCGTGGGAGATCATGCAGTTGCTGGACGAAATTAATTTTCGAGGCACGACTATTGTAATGGCGACCCACAATAAGGACATCGTGAACTCCATGCGTAAACGTGTAATTGCCATTGAAAATGGCAACATCGTAAGGGATCAGGTAAGAGGGGAGTACGGATATGACTTTTAATACCTTCTTACGTCATGTGCGGGAAGGTTTCAAAAACATATTCCGCAATGGCTGGATGTCCGTGGCATCCGTCACCTCGATTATTGTGTCACTGCTCATATTGGGCGTATTTATCATGCTGGTGCTCAACGTCAATTCCCTGGCTGATCAGGCAGATAGTCAGGTGGAGGTTAACGTATTTCTGGAGCTGAATGTAGAGCAGAACATGCGCGAAACACTGCAAAAGGAAATTGCGGCGATGCCAGAAATCAGCAAAACAACCTTTGTGACTAAAGCTCAGGGTTTGGAGGAGCTGCGCAAAGATCTGGGAGACAGTGGCAAGGAGCTGCTGGAGGGTTTTGATAAGGACAGCAATCCGTTACCGGACAAAATTGTAGTAGAAGTTATTGAACCAACAACGGTTCCATTTGTGGCCGAAAAGATTGAGAAGCTGAATACGTTGCATCCAGAGAAGCCGATTTTAAAGGTTCGTTATGGAAAAGGCACCGTAGAGACGCTCTTTACGATTACGAAGCTCATTCGTAATGTAGGCTTTATATTCGTCGCCGGACTGGCGATCATGTCCATGTTCCTCATCTCGAATACGATTCGCGTGACCATATTGGCACGACGCAGAGAGATTGGCATTATGAAGCTGGTCGGTGCGACCAACTTTTTTATACGCTGGCCGTTTTTTATCGAAGGTGCGCTTATCGGTCTCATTGGTTCCTTGATTACCGTAGGTATTTTATTTACTGGCTATCAGCGTTTGCTCACAGCCGTACAGGGTGATATAGCTCTGAATATGTTGAAGCTTATGCCACTTGAAGGCATTTGGATTCAGTTGAGTGCATTGCTGATTATTTTGGGGATGCTGGTCGGAATTGTTGGCAGTACCCTGTCCATGCGCAAGTTCTTAAAAGTATAAGAAGCGCTGGATGGACGTCGTGGTCGATTTAATAGAACGGGGAAGCCCGGTGTTATTTTGCGATAAAGGATGGGGAGTGCAAGTTGAAAAAAACAGGATCTGTGTTGGCCGCTACCTTGGTAGCCGCATTGCTAATCCAGCCTTCTGACGGATATGCCAAAAGCATGAGTGAGATCAATTCGCAGCTGAACAAATTGGAAAAGCAGGCCCAATCTGCCAAGCAACAACAGGAAAAGGCTGCTCAAGATAAACAGTATGCCCAACATTACAAAAATAAAACCGTGCAAAACCTAAAAATTGTGCTTGCTCAGATTAACAGTGTCAGTGATCAGCTGACTCGTGTTGCGGTTCAGATTGATCAAACGGAAGATAATCTGCGTGCGACTAAAAAAGATTTAGCTGAGGCCATTGATCGTATCCAGTCACGGGAAAAAATGCTGGAAAATCGTGTGCGTTTGATGTATACGGATGGAACCGTCTCATATATGGACGTGCTTATGTCTTCGTCCAGTTTTAGTGACTTTCTTAGCCGGGTAGATTCCCTGAAAACGATCGTGGAGCAGGATCAAATCCTGTTGGACGAGCATAAAAAGGACAAGGCTCTGGTCGTAAGTAAGAAGAAGCAGCTGGATACGGAATATAAAAATGCCAAGAAGCTGTATGCGCTCAAGCAGGGCGCCAAAGCAGAACTGGATTCGAAGGAGAAAGAGAAGCAAAGACTGATTTCTAATTACGATCATGATATTGCGGAGTCAGATGAAATCAGTGAAGAGCAAAATGACATGCTGGTAGCCCTCGCGAATAAACGTGTGGGTCTGGTGCAGGAGAAGAACAAGCTCAGAGCGGAGCAGGCTGCCAAAGCCGCACGCGCCAGAGCGGCTGCACGTGCGGCTGAAGCCAAACGATATGCATCTTCTTCCTCAGGCGCTGCCTCGAATTCCAGCCATGCGGCAGCCAGTACGTATACGGGGGGATCAGGTACCTTGGCTTTACCTGTATCTCATTACAGACTCTCATCTACTTTTGGCATGCGGGTACATCCGATTACTGGCAAACTTAAAGGCCACACAGGTATTGATATGGCGGCTCCGCAGGGAACTGATATTCATGCAGCTGAAGACGGTGTTGTCATTGTTGCCGAGTGGTGGAGTGGTTATGGAAACACAGTTGTAATTGACCATGGAGACGGACTATGGACCCTATACGGACACATTCGCAATGGCGGTACGGTGGTTCATACGGGGCAGACTGTGAAACGTGGTCAAAAAATTGCAGAAGTTGGTTCGACGGGCAATTCCACAGGACCTCACTGTCATTTTGAGGTGCGCGAAAATAACAAACCTGTAAATCCGATGAACTATTTATAGTAAATAAGGTAAGCCCTATTTATAGCCATTACGGTTGTAGATAGGGCTTTGCTGTAATGGTTAATATCCGATGAAGAACATGTGCATTGAGACACGGAGTAGGATACAATTAACATATTCCGTACAAGCTAGACGTATACTTCGTGGATGGATATGCGTTGTAAGGCAATAGGATACAAGATAATGAGAAGGCGGTGGACGATTAGATGTTGAAAAAAAGTACAGCGATACTCTTGATGGTGATCGGGCTGCTTGGTGGCAGTCTGCTCACTTTTGCCTATACTGGAACGACTACAGTAGGGAACAGCGCTCTGGGCGAAGGACTGCTGGCGAGTGTGACAGGTAGCAGTTCTACCTCCAGAAGTGATATCCGCAAAATCGAGACGGCGATGGACCTGATTCAGGGACAATATTATCAGGATGTGGATCGTACCAAGCTGGTGGATGGCGCCATCAATGGTATGATGGAGTCGCTCGGCGACCCGTATTCCTCTTATATGGGTAAAGAAACTGCACAACAGTTCGAGCAATCTATAGAAGGCTCTTTTACCGGGATCGGAGCTGAAGTAGCGGCTGAAAACGGAAAAGTAGTTGTAGTCACACCAATTAAAGGCTCGCCGGCTGAAAAGGCAGGGCTACGCTCTAAGGATATTATTTTGTCTGTTAATGGTGAAACACTGGACGGATTGGATCTGAACAAGGCCGTTTCCAAAATCCGTGGACCTAAAGGCAGTCAGGCGAAAGTCAAAATTCAGCGCAGTGGCTCTCCTGATCCGCTCGAATACACGATTACCCGTGACAATATTGATATGGAAACTGTAACAGCTCATATGGAAAGCGACGGTGTAGGCGTCATCACGATCACCCAGTTCTCCTTGAATACAGCAGAACGATTCAAGGAAGAGTTGGCGAAGCTCGAGAAGCAAGGGCTAAAAGGGCTCGTCATTGACGTGCGTAATAACCCGGGCGGCGTGCTTTCCGTTGTCATTGAGATTGCACAGCAATTTGTACCTTCCGGCAAAACGATTGTACAAGTGGAAGACAAGAATCAGAAGCGTGAAGAAGAGAAATCCAAAGGTTCACACAAAAATTATCCTGTGACTTTGCTAATGAATAAAGGTAGCGCAAGTGCGTCCGAAATTCTGGCAGGTGCTCTCCAGCAATCAGCAGGTGCTGTGTTGATCGGGGAAAACTCCTTTGGTAAAGGTACTGTACAAACCAGCTATGACAAGCAAATGGGTGACGGTAGCCTGCTCAAAATCACGATTGCCAAATGGTTAACGCCAAATGGAACGTGGATTCATAAAAAAGGGATTAAGCCGAATATTGCGGTCGAACAGCCTGAATACTTCACAGCAGCACCGCTGAATAAAGAAAAGTCCCTGAAATACAATATGAATAGCAGTGATGTGAAAAATGCGCAAATCATTCTGCAAGGTTTGGGTTACAAACCAGGCCGCGAGGATGGCTATTTTGACAAAGTAACTGAAAGCTCTGTTATTGCTTTTCAAAAACAAGCGAAGCTGACGGCTAGTGGCATCATTGATGCGAAGACAGCAGCAGCGATGGAAGCCAAGCTGATTGAGAAAATTCGTGATCCGAAAAATGATAATCAACTCAAGCAGGGGATTGAAGAGATTCGGAAGGAAATGAAGACAAGCGTAGCGAAATAATAGTGAGGCTACAACAAGGGGGCTGGAAACAGCCTCCTTTTATATTGGGATTTATTTGCAGTCTGTCGGTTTGTCTTCCCTACGTTGGCAATTTCATATAGAATAAATGGATATGAAGTGTACGTGATCCGCTATACAGCGGGCCAGGGGCATAAGGGAGTGTGAATGGACTTGGAATGGGCATTACAATGGGGATGGGGCGTCTTGAATGCTTGCTTATACCTGCTTATGCAGCCGTTTTATTATATCTCAATACTTATTGTCGCACTTGGTTATCGTCGGCAAATGCTGCTGGAGCGCAAGCTATTTCATACTAAAATGCATAGCTGGGCCTCAGAGACCTGGCGTGTCGTATGGAGTGGTTTGCTTGCTGGAATGGCGCTATCCGCTCTGGGAATGTTCGTCAGCGTGCATCTGAACCCGGCTTCCATCGTGTGCCTGTGGGTAGCGACATTACTGCTCATGCTGGTACGCGTCCGTTACCTGTGTCTCGCTTATTCGGTAGGTCTGCTAGGTGTGGTTCAATTTTTCCTAAATGTGGCCAGTGGCTGGCAACCTGGGGGAGCGCTCGGAACATCAGTAGCAGCTATCCGCGGATTGGATATTCCAGCACTGTTGGTGTTGGTCGCCGTGCTGCATGTGGCTGAGGCGCTGTTGGTTCGCTGGCAAGGGGTGGAAGCTGCCACTCCGCTGTTTGTCGAGGGCAAACGGGGAAGATTGGTTGGCGGTTATCGTATGGAAGACCTCTGGCCCATTCCGTTGTTATTGCTGGTACCGACTCAGGGGGGATTCACGCTTCCCTGGACACCTTTGTTCGGCGGCGATGCCGGAACCGGGTATATGCTGGCAGCCTTACCAGTCCTGATGGGCTTCAGCAGCGTGACGCTAGGCCAGCTACCACGACAGAAGGCGGTACTCACTTCGAACCGCTTGCTCCTGTACAGTGTGGCTTTACTTCTGTTGAGCTTGCTGGCGGCATGGTGGAGTCCGCTGATATTGTTAGCAGCGTTATTCTCTTTTCTGGCTCATGAGGCGCTGATATGGTATGGTAATATAGAGGAAAGTCGTCTTAGTCCGATGTTTGTCCATCCAGAGCAAGGGATGCGGGTGCTCGCTGTGCTGCCAGACAGTCCGGCGACAGCCATGGGCATATTGCCGGGCGAGGCCATTTACCGCGTGAATGGAGTTATTGTGAATACCCGTGCCGAGTTACACCAGGCCTTGCGGATCAACTCTGCTTTTTGCAAGCTGGAGGTACGCAATCTGCAAGGCGAGAGCAAGTTTGTGCAGCGAGGCATGTACGATGGCGATCATCACCAGCTAGGGGTCGTGCTTGCACCGGATGCAGACGCGAGCTGGTCCGTATCCCTACAGCCGGCCTCCATCTATCGGATTGTTGCCATGCATATAGGCGCTCGACGACGTAAAGCTGGACAGGCATCGCAGGCAGAGGGTACACAGTTGGATACCATGAACAAATAGATGTTACAATAAGAGGGTAGTCATTATTTGATTAGAGTCGAATAAGGCTACGCTCTTTTTATATGCCGACAGTAGCCTGCTTGAAATCAATATTCTGATCGGTATACAATGAATATGTAATAAGAAGCGTTGATGAACCGAATGTCTATCATGTGTGTCAAGCAGGGAGAGGAAAAGATGAACGCGATTCACTTTATTCGAGAGTACATCAGGCATCCACGCAGCGTAGGCGCTGTTATACCCAGCTCAAGACAGTTGGCCAAACAAATTGCCACACCGATTTACTTTGACAAAGCATCGTGCATTATTGAATATGGTGCAGGGACCGGTGTGTTTACGCAAGAGCTGATTTTGAACAAGCGTCCAGAAACGCTACTTTTAGTGATTGAAGCTAATGAATCGTTTTACAAAACACTACAAAGCAAGTACGGACACTTGGAGAAGGTACACATCATTCATGGATCGGCTGAGCATGTAGCGCAGTATATACGACAGTATGAGGTTCCAAAAGTGGATTATGTCGTATCAGGGCTCCCTTTCACCAGCCTGCCAGGCGCGTTATCTAGCCTTATTTTGGGACAAACGGCTGAGGTTTTGGGCCAGGAAGGCAAATTTATTACGTTCCAGTACAGCAAGGTCAAACACAATTTTTTCCGCACCTTTTTTGCTGACATTCAGATTAAAAAGGTAAACTGCAATGTCCCGCCCGCTTATGTGTTCACGTGCAGCCTGTAACCTTGCAGCTATGTAGAAGATTAGAATAAATACGAATGCGAAGATACGGATGATTATGAGAAGACTTGGTCAGCGTCATTAAGATACTGAAACGGTCTTTTTTTGTTGTGCACTTTCATAGATATATAAGGAGGGGATATGTTAAAAAGCAAAATTCATTTAAGGAATCATATTTTAAAATGGGGCTTAACCTATATATTACATAAGATGGAACCCACTAGATTTTTGTAAGATTCATGATAAATCTGAACTTTTGTTAAAGGAGATTTATATATGGTAAAACCACTGATATTCATGCGTTGGTGTGAGTACTATAAGTTAAGTGATCGTGAGACGGACTTTGTATCTTTTTTTATGATGAATTTCTCGGCTGCTCGTTCAGGCAATCAACCGAAGCTTAGGGAGCAGTTTGTTGAAATTCAGAAAAAAACCTTTCCTGAGTACCCGTTTGATATTACCCCGGAAGAACTGGATTACTCCAAATTCGAAGGTTTGATGAAGCAGGTGTTGAAAATTCATTTTGACACGGCCGAGCTACTATACTCCTTTTACCTCCAAAAGCTGTGCGCACCTTTGGCAGAATACATTTTATCCACTGGAGAATCAGAGCCTGCGCGCATCTATTATAAGCTTATTCAAAAGGATAAAGTACGGTAGGAAAGACGAGTGTGGATAAGCAAGAGCTATTGGGATACTCAAGCAATATGGTTATTTAAGAAATTAATACTAGCTAATTAAAACAATAGTTAAAAATGTCAATATACCTTTGTGTTAAGGTAATATTATAAATCCAGTTTCAAAGAAAGAGGGTGTTGTCTTCGGCTGGAACATTTCAAGCAGGGATATGACGCTGTACCAGAACGATAAACTCGTTTGGGATCAGGAGCCTTAAAGCCTGATAGAGCGGCACTCGTATGGGTGCCGCTCTTTTCAAACTTAAAGGAGGAAAGCGGCATGAAGGAGAAAAATAGTAGTAGTATTTGGTCCAAACGTTCCAAATGGCTGCCTGTCGTCATGGCATGCACGATTATAGTAGGGGGGGCTCTACCGACTCCAGCTGTAGTTCACGGTCAAACGGCAAAGACCGTTACCATTAAAGTCGATACATCCAAGGATCGTAAGCCGATTAGCCCTTATATTTACGGTACGAATCAGGAATTGGCAGGCGATGAGAATCTGACTGCCAGACGACTTGGTGGCAATCGAATGACCGGATATAACTGGGAAAACAATATGTCCAATGCAGGAAGCGACTGGATGCAGTCCAGCGATAGCTATTTATGCGACAACGCCGGTTTGACAAAAGCCGAATGTGAAAAGCCAGGTGCGGTGGCAACCTCGTTTCACGATCAATCGCTGAAGCAGGGCGCATATTCTTTAGTCACGCTGCCGATGGCAGGTTATGTGGCCAAGGATGGAAACGGAAGTGTGCAGGAAAGTGAAAAGGCCCCTTCTGCTCGTTGGAATCAGGTCGTAAACGCTAAAAATGCGCCGTTCCAACTACAGCCTGATCTGAATGACAATCAGGTTTATGCGGATGAATTCGTCAACTTTTTAGTGAAAAAGTACGGCGTTGCTTCAACAAAGACGGGCGTGAAAGGATATGCACTCGACAATGAACCCGCTCTCTGGTCGCATACGCATCCGCGCATTCATGGTGAAAAGGTTGGAGCCAAAGAGTTGGTAGAGCGGTCGGTAAGTTTATCCAAAGCTGTTAAAGCAGTTGACGCGGGTGCGGAAATTTTCGGACCCGTTCTTTACGGTTTTGGCGCCTATACAGATCTTCAAACCGCACCTGATTGGAACTCTGTAAAAGGCAACTACAGCTGGTTCGTGGACTATTACCTCGATCAAATGCGCCTCAGTTCGCAAGCTGAAGGCAAGAGATTGCTGGATGTTTTCGATGTGCACTGGTATCCCGAAGCGATGGGGGGAGGCATACGAATTACGAATGAGGTAGGCAATGACGAGACGAAGAAAGCCAGAATGCAGGCGCCTCGTACTTTATGGGATCCGACCTACAAGGAAGATAGCTGGATCGCTCAATGGAACAGCGAATTCTTGCCTATACTACCTCGATTAAAGCAGTCGGTGGATAAGTATTACCCAGGAACCAAGCTGGCTTTGACCGAGTATAGCTATGGCGGCGAAAATGATATTTCCGGCGGTATCGCTATGACCGATGTGCTGGGCATCTTGGGCAAAAACGACGTTTATATGGCAAACTACTGGAAGTTAAAGGAGGGTGCCAACAACTACGTTAGTGCCGCTTACAAGCTTTACCGTAATTATGATGGAAAAAGCTCTACTTTCGGTGATATCAGCGTTCATGCGCAAACATCGGATATTGTTAATAGCTCGGTGCATGCCTCCGTAACGGATGCATCCTACAAACAACTGCACCTCGTTGTCATGAATAAAAGCATGGACAGTGCTTTCGACGCCCAATTTGATCTTTCCGGCGAGACGGCTTACGGTTCCGGTAAAGTATGGGGCTTCGACAAAAATAGCTCGCAAATTAAGGAATCCGCACCAATCACGCAAATTTCAGGCAACCACTTTACCTATACAATACCGCCTTTGACGGCTTATCACATCGTGCTGACTGTTGGCAATGATACACCTGTGGAAGGTCCCGAAAACTTTGCGCTGAGAGCTGAGACTGGCGATGGGAAAGTCGATTTGTCCTGGGACGCTTCCAGCGGAGCTGTAGGGTACAGTGTACAGCGGGCTACGTATGAAAAAGGTCCTTTTACTGCTGTAGCATCCAACTTGGTCGAAACGTCTTATACGGATACGAACGTAACGAACGGCACTTCTTATTATTATAAAATAACCGCACAAACAAAGGCGGGAACGAGCGAATCCAATGTTTTGAAAGCGGTTCCGCGGAAGCCTGCAGATGAATCGGATCGCTATGAAGCCGAAGATGGCACGCTGAAGGGAACCATTGTGGAATCCAGCGGAACCGGCTTCTCAGGTACTGGTTATGTAACTAATTTCCACAATCCGGGGGATTCCCTGACGATGATGATCCAGGCAGAGGCGGCAGGCTTGTACAATCTTACAATCGGCTACCGTTCTCCTCATGATGACAAACGCACGAACTTCTCTTTAAACGGCAAAGCGTCTGGCGAGCTGGTACTTTGGAAAACGGCTGATTTTAAAGAGACGTCCGGTGGTAAGGTTCTGTTGAATGCAGGGGCCAATACGATCGGTTTTGAAACAGGCTGGGGCTGGTATGATATCGACTATGTCAAGCTGGAGCCAGCTACTGACCGTCCACCGCATGCGGTAACCAAAACGCTCATTAATCCGAATGCGACGGTAGAAGCAAGAGCATTGATGAACTACCTGGTTGATCAATACGGGAAGAATATGCTCTCTGGTCAGGAGGAGATAAACGAAATTGATTGGCTTCAAGCCAATGTAGGTAAAAAACCGGCAATTGCAGCGCTTGACCTGATCGACTATTCGCCAAGCAGAACGGAACACGGTCTTAGTTCCACAGAGACGGAAAAGGCGATTGCATGGGATAAGCAAGGGGGCATTGTTACCTTTGCATGGCATTGGAACGCGCCGAAAGGTCTGATCGATACGCAGGGAAAAGAATGGTGGAGAGGCTTTTATGCCGATTCAACTACATTCGATATCGAATATGCGATGAATCATCCAGAGTCCGAAGATTATACATTGCTTATTCGCGACATCGATGTGATTGCAGGGCAATTGAAGAAGTTGCAGGATGCGAAAGTTCCCGTCCTGTTCCGTCCTTTGCACGAAGCGGAAGGCAAATGGTTCTGGTGGGGCGCTAAAGGTCCTGAGCCTGTTAAAAAGTTGTATGTTTTGATGCACGATCGTTTGACGAATGTGCACAAATTGAACAATCTGATCTGGGTATGGAATTCTGTTGCTCCGGATTGGTATCCGGGAGACGAGTATGTGGATATTTTGAGCTTTGACTCTTATCCGCAAGCAGGCGACTACAGCCCGCAAATTGCAAAATACGAAGACCTTGTTACATTGGGCAAGGACAAAAAGTTAGTTGCCATGAGCGAAAACGGACCTATCCCGGACCCTGATCTGATGAAGGCATATCAAGCCCATTGGAGCTGGTTCGCTACATGGTATGGGGATTTCCTGAGAGACGGCAAACAAAACAGCCTTGAGCATCTGAAAAAAGTGTATAACCATCCAAACGTCATTACGCTTGAAAAGCTCCCGACTAACTTAAAAACGTATGGCATTACCGAGCAACCGCCTGTACCGGGTAGCTTCACACTGAAGGCAGCGGGCGAAACGGCGAAAGTAGCGTTGAGCTGGACAGCATCGGCGAATGCCGCAAGCTATGAAGTGAAGCGTTCGACGGCTGAAAACGGCGCGTTCGCCACCGTAGCGAGCGATGTATACGAAAGCAGCTACACCGACACAGCCGTAACAGCAGACACGACGTACTATTACCAAGTCGTAGCGAAGAACGATGCAGGTCAAACGATTTCGAACACGGTTAGCGCAGCACCGAAAGCGGATACTCAGCAGCCGACAACGGGACTGGTGCTCCAGTATCGCACAGCGGATACAAATGTGAACGACAATCACTTGAACCCGCATTTCCAAATTGTAAACAAAGGTACAGCCTCCGTACCGATCAACGAGTTGAAAATTCGCTACTACTACACGATCGACGGCGACCGCGCGCAGACATTCAACTGCGACTATGCGACGCTGAGCTGCTCGAAGCTGAATGGTAAGCTGGTCAAAATGGATAAGGCCGTAACGGGCGCTGATTATTATTTGGAAGTCAGCTTTAACCCGAATGCAGGCGTGTTAGCACCTGGAGGAAGCACGGGCGAAATTCAAACCCGTATTCATAAAACAGACTGGTCGAACTATAACGAAAGTGACGATTACTCGTATAAAGGCACGCAGACTTCATTCGCCGATCATACGAAAGCTACGTTGTATCATAATGGCGTACTTGTTTGGGGAACCGAACCGACAGCTAATTAAGACGGGCGTCCATCGTTGAAATGAGCAGGGGATTTAGTATCCCACCTGCTCATTTTTTTGTACAAAAACCCTCCAAGAGATATGTTTGATTATTATATTCAAGTTTAAGAAATCACGAATTAAAATTACCTTATAATGCTATAAGAGACGGAAAATATAATTTTTTAAGTAGAAAGAGAGGGATTGGAATGAAACATACACCTACGATCCGCTCAAAGATAGAGACAGAACTAAAGCAAAGGGGATATACATTTAGCAGCTTCAGTAAAGTATCTGGAATTAACCGTGGTATATTTAGCACCATGCTTAACAGCAATCCACCCAAGCCGATCTCGGTTCGGCAGATGGACTTGATCACTAAGGCATTAGGGTATCCCGAAGGCTGGTTGTATGAGTTATACATAGATGAATGCTTTTACGAGGGAAAAGGGCATTGGAAACGGATTAAGCCTTTTTTATTGCGTTGTGTAGATTTAGGTAGGGAAGACTGTATTAAAAAGGTATTGTCAAGACTAACCGAGGACTTGTCCTATGTACCGACGATATTCAGGTTTGCAGAAGAACTACACGAAGCAGGCAAGGAAAGGGAGTCTGTCCCCTTTTATGAGTGTGTAATTGAAAATGAGAGGTATTACCACTCGGAACGGCTGGCACTTTGCCAGTATCGTTTGTTTTGTTATTCTCTGAATACTGATTTGGACAATAATCGGCAAGCAACTATAAAGTTTGCACCGTTTCGGAGGAATCTTCCCGAGAATTACCAACTAGATGCGTTGTTAAAATTGACTAATGCATATTTCCAATTTTATGATTATGAGGCGGCTATACACTATGCGAAGGAACTTGAGGTACTAGTCAAAAGCATTTATTGGCATCAGGCTCAAGCGAGGGCGAGGAATCGTGAAGTTATACGTTTAAATACAGAAAGACATCTAATCGTTTATTATGGTCAAGCCTATTTAATGCAGGGAAATTCCTTAGAAAAACAAGGACTATATGAAGCAGCTATGAAGTTCATACCTTATTATGAAAATCTAACTGGATTTGAAGGTCTAGATGAGATTGGAATGATAGAGGCACAGAAATTCGAAATATGGGGAATAGCAAACCGTTTGAATTTAGAAATTCTGATGGGGGATACGGCTAGTTTGCCTGCCTATGTCGAACTTATTAGAAATAATCCTCAGGAAATATTACTTGGGCTATTGACTATTATAGAATCGGCCAATCATTACAGTTACTTAGTAGACGATACTCTGGTTCTTTTTGCTGAGAATATTAAAGAATTTAGGGAGCTACGTACAAATATTTCGTATTATCATACAAATAATGATCTGTTGACATATTCTCGTTTTTTTCTTGAGCTTAGTCGATACTATTTCAGTAAAGGAAGCTATACCGAGGCAATAGACAGTATGCTGATTAGTTTAAAAGCCTCCTCAGAGTTAAACGATAAGAATTACTTTATCAAGTCCATCACGCTATTGTTTGAGAAATATAAGGATCACTCGACCGAAGAACAACGAACGGAATATAAAAAAGTGATACAAGCAGTGGGAAATAGTATGAGGCAAATGACCTCTTAGAGCAAAAAAAGGGCTATGTTTCTCTACCTAGAGTAGAAGATCACACAGCTCTTTTAATTTTTCGTGCATGTTAATTGATTTAAATTTACTATTCCTCATTTGTATCAGGGGTGCCGGAATTGCTCTCCAAAAACTCACTCTCTGACGAGAAAAGTTCCTTCAAAATGCGATAAGCTTTATTTTGTTCCGCTTCACTCTGCTGGGAAAGGATATGAACGCATTCCCAAATCCAAGGCTGGCTTTTGAGTTCTTCATATGGATTAAAGTTAAAAAATGCAAATACGTTTGTGTTCAGCGCCTCTGCTATTTTTTCTAATGTTTTGATCTGCACATTGACTTCACCGCGTTCCAACTTCCCTATGTAGGAACCTGTTGAATCGGATGCTTCTGCTAACTGTTCTTGTGTAATACCCCGCAATTTTCGAAATTGACGGATTTTTGTTCCTAATAGTTTCGTTGTTTCCATAGACATCCACACTCCTATAGTATGAGTGTAGACAAAGCTAGATTAAGCGTGGAGGTAATTAAATTGCCTTAATTATTCGACATTTAGTTCTTGTGAGAACTATTTTAATAACACTAAATTCCATAATATAATAAAACAGTGTAGAAAAGGGGTTGACCATCATCCAATTTATTCATATAATTTCTAGTATATTGTAATTGATTGTCGAGGAGGGTGATTTTTTAAAATCATCTGAATATGCCGGGGGTGTTTTTATTGGAAAATGCAACCACGATTCGTTCGGAAATTGAGAAAGAATTAAAACTTGGTGGCTACACGTTTAATAGTTTTGGACAAGCTACGGGGCTTAATCGGGGTATATTTAGTGCGATGCTTAACGGAAATCCACCTAAACCTATATCTGTAAGACAAATGGACTTGATTACCAAAGCCTTTAATTATCCAGAGGGCTGGTTATATGATCTGTATGTGGATGAATGTTTTTATGATGGAAGACCACATTGGAAAAGGGTCAAGCCGTTCCTGATTCGTTGTGTCGAAGTGGGAAACCTGCGATGTGTTGAGAAAGTGCTTTCACGCTTAATGGAGGATCTTAACCACATTCCAACAATCTTTGCTTTGGCAGAGGAGCTTTATGAAGAAGGGAAGTTACAAGAGGCAATTCCTTTCTATGAATGTGTCATTGAAAATGAGAAGTATCAACATTCAGAGAGGTTGGCAATTAGTCATTATAAATTGTTTATAGCTTCGATAGGTAAAGATTTAGAGAGGAACTTGGAAGCGGTTTTAAGATTCATCCCCTATCGTAACCGACTTCCTGAAAATTATCATTTAGATGCTTTGTTGAAGTTGGCTAATATCTACTTTAGTCTTCGCCAATGGAAAGAGGTGGAAAGGTATGCTGACGAGCTACGAAACTTAGCAACAACTATATATAAAAATGAAATTCAGAAGCGAAAAAACATAAATAAGTATAGGCAATTAGAGACCGAAAGGCCGCTTGTTGTTTACTATGGACAAGGTTATTTACTTAAAGGCAATGCTTTGGAACTACAAGGAATGTATGAAAAAGCAATGGAATACATTGAAGGTTACGCTGATTTAGGCTGGTTTGAAGGACTAGATGAATTAGGGTTAGAAGAAGTTGAACTTCTCAAATTATGGGCAGAAGCAAATAAACTTAACTTAAAGGTTCTAATGGGTAAAAAGGGGAGTTTACCTTCGTATGTTAATTTTCTTAAGAAAAATCCCCTTGAAGTATTGCCTGGTTTACTTACTATTGTTGAGTCTGCCATTAAATATAAATTTAGTATTGATGCGATACTTTCCGATTTCTCAGAGGAAATTAGAGATTTTAATGATAGTTTCTTTTTGGATAGTGGATATTATCAGCTAGCGCCAACTGTGGACAGATATGCTGATTTACATTATAAACTGGCAATTTACTATTTTGGTAATGAAAAAATCGGTCAAGGTCTTGATTCTATTTTAGAAAGTCTAAAATTTTACAAAAATATTAATAATAAAACAAAGTTTGTAGAATGTGTTGCTTTGTTCGAAAAATTCAGAAAAGACTCCACATCTCAGCATAGAAAGAATTATGAATTTATAATGGAGGAGATATTAGATGATGAAAAAATTAACGATGTTCTCCTTGTTGGCGCTAAGTCTAATTAATTTTGTTAGTTTTGGAAAAACAGTCAATACTAATTTGGATATATTCGGGCATGGAAATGGGAATTATAGCACTTATGGGCATGGAAATGGACATTAGTAGAATTAGAAATTATGCTTCTAAGCCAATTCCTTTGGATTGGCTTTTTTGATTCATCCCGTTAAAGGGATGAATTGGGTTTTATTATATTTTTAACCTGTAGGGAAGGTATCAGCTTGTAAACTAATGTAAATACCACACCGAACAGGAGGTTTATTGATGTGAAATGGAAACAATTGGAGGAATGCATCGAAGAAAAGCGGAAGGAATTAAATGATTTGGCGAATGAGGTGGGATTGAAGGATCGGCGTGTGTTAATCAAGTCCATGGAGTTAGATCGACTCCTTAATAAATACAGCGATTGGAAATATAGCTATCGTAGACAACAGAGCATCCCCCAAAGTTCACAAATACAAGAGAAGCAACACGAGCTTGTCCTATCTTACTAATCTTCAAGTATCATGACAAGATAGAATCTAACTTCACCAGGGCTTCTAATACATAGTGGGATATAGAATAAACAAAATAATCTCTATTGCATCTCGTACGCTGCTCTTATCCACGTTGTTCGTACGGTTTATTGTTCTGCGTCTACATCAGGCGGAAGCCATGTATTAATGATGAATATGTATCAAAAAAACCTCCCGATTCACGTTATTACGTGAATCAGGAGGTTTTTGGGTTTTACTGTTGAAGTTGGCGTAGTACGGTAATTTCGACACGGCGGTTTTTTTGTCGTCCAGCTTCGGTGCTATTGTCACCAACCGGTCGGGTATCTGCATAACCTGCATACTGAAATCCTGAGGGTGAAAGTTGCTCTCTGTCGAGAAAGAATCGGAGTACAGACAGTGCCCGTGCGCCGGAAAGCTCCCAGTTGTCCTTATACGTCGATGAGTTCGAGGAGCGCGTAAACGGAATGTTGTCCGTATGGCCCTCAATGCTAATCGGTGTTTTCAAATCTCGAAATAGACTGGCCAACTTGGATAGTGTGTTGGCAGAGCCTTGCTTGAGTGCAGCTCTACCTTGATCGAATAAAAAGCGGTCATTCAGCGTAATGACAATACCACGCGGCTGATCTGACACAAAAATCTGATTTTCCAGTTTGTTGTCCGTAATATATTCTTGAATGACACCCATTAAATTTTGCAGCTCTTTTTCCTGCGTGCGGAATGCTTGTTCACGTTCGGTAAGCTTTGTCGATCCGGCTTCCTTTTTATCGGCTGCTGGTTGCTTGGTCGTGGGTGGATTCTTGCTGGTATAACGATCGGCAGTACCTGTAATGCCCGAGCCTTGCTCCAAAATAGAATCTCCCTTGTGGAACGTATCCTGGAGGGATTGAACAACGACATCGTATTTTTTAGCATCCAAACTACTCATGGCATACATCACAACGAAAAATATGAGCAGCAGGGTGATTAGATCGGCATAGGTAATCATCCAGCGGTCACGATGGTCTCCGCCGCCTCCTTGACCCCCACGGCGCTTACCGCGCGTTCTCATGGAAGTCCTCCTTTGGAGATGCGTCCTCAGTGCGTGAGCGACGAGGCGGTTTGCGATCTATATTTTGCTCTGAGCGGATAAAGAACTCCAACTTTTTGCGTACAAGCTTTGGATTCTCTCCGTTTTGGATAGCCAGAATACCTTGCAGCAGCAAATCCATCGTGATAATTTCACTCTCACTGGCTGCTCTTATTTTGGATGCGATGGGCAGAAAGATCAGATTAGCGCTAGCAACGCCGTATAGGGTTGCGATAAAAGCAACAGCAATGGACGGACCAAGCGCAGTAGGCTCGGTCAGGCTGCCCAATACATGGATCAGGCCCATAACAGTACCGATAATCCCCATCGTAGGGGCATAACCGCCTGCGGATTCAAATATTTTGGCGTACCCTTCATGTTTGTGTTCAATGGCATCTAACTCAAGCTCTAAAATCTGTTTGATCTGTTCCTGCTCGGTGCCGTCGATGACCAATTGAAGACCTTCGCGCAAAAATGCATTCGGATGCTCTGATGAAATACGCTCTAGCGCAAGTACACCGGATCGGCGTGAGGTGGCAGCCATGGAAACCAAATCTTCTATATATTGCTCCGTAGGATTGTCCTCACGGCTAAATGCCATCCGTAGAGCGGTGGGGATCGTCTTCAGCTTGGAAGCGGGGTAGCTGATCACAACTGCGGCGAAAGTTCCCCCAAATACAATGAGAGCCGATGTACCTTGAAGCAGCCCGGTAAATTCGCCGCCTTCCCATAAGAAGCCACCGATTAATGCTATGATTCCTGCGATGATGCCCAATACGATGGTGATATCCAAAATTTAATTCACTCCTATTCAAGACTTATCGTTTGCATCCGCGGTAAGAAAGAGGTATAATACGGGAACAAACATTCTTATCCAACCATATTTCCCAAGTATCATTGCTCGGGAAATATCGACATAGAGTTACAGGTAAAGACGTTAAAGCTCGACTGGTGTAAAATCATGATGTTTCCATTTTAGACGATAAGGGTGATGCAGGGCAATGAGTGATATCGTTGTTAGCGATAAGACTTTTGAAATTCAGTCGGAATTCCAACCTCAAGGCGATCAGCCCCAGGCCATTTTTGAATTGGTAGAGGGAATTGCAGAAGGAAAGAAGCATCAAACGCTATTGGGTGCTACGGGAACAGGTAAGACGTTTACCATCGCACAAACCATTGCCAAGTTAAATCGGCCTACGCTGGTTATTGCACATAATAAGACTTTGGCTGCTCAACTGGCGAGTGAGTTTAAAGAATTCTTTCCGAATAACTCCGTCGATTATTTTGTCAGCTACTATGATTACTATCAACCGGAAGCATACATCCCGTCTTCCGATACGTATATTGAGAAGGATTCCAGCATCAATGAGGAGATTGATAAACTTCGCCACTCAGCGACAAGCTCTCTGTTTGAGCGTCGTGACGTTATTATTGTAGCGAGTGTCTCCTGCATTTATGGTTTGGGTTCCCCGAAAGAATATTCAAGCCTGCTACTTTCGCTTAGAGTTGGCATGGAGAAACCCCGCAATCAGATTTTGTCCCGCTTGGTCGATATTCAATATCAGCGGAACGATATCAACTTCGTGCGGGGTACTTTCCGTGTACGGGGGGATGTTGTTGAGATATTCCCGGCTTCCCATGGGGAACATGCTATACGTGTAGAACTATTCGGGGATGAAATTGAACGAATTACCGAGATTAATGTGCTTACGGGTGAATTGATCGGTGAACGTGATCATATTGCTATTTTCCCGGCATCTCACTTTGTTACTCATGAGGATACGATGAAGGTAGCATTGGTCAACATTGAGCGTGAGCTTGAAGAGCGGTTAGCGGAGTTGAAGGAGCAAGGGAAGCTGTTAGAGGCGCAACGTTTGGAACAACGTACCCGCTATGATATCGAGATGATGAAAGAGGTTGGTTTTTGTTCCGGTGTGGAGAATTATTCAGGTCCACTGACATTCCGCGAGCGAGGAGCAACACCATATACGCTAATGGATTATTTCCCGGATGATATGCTGATCGTCATTGATGAGTCCCATGTTACATTGCCGCAGATTCGTGCCATGTATAACGGTGACCAAGCACGTAAGAATGTACTGGTGGATCATGGTTTTCGTTTGCCGTCTGCATTGGATAATCGCCCGTTGAAGTTTGAAGAGTTTGAGGACAAGGTAAGTCAGATTATCTATGTATCAGCTACTCCAGGACCCTATGAGATGGAGAAGTGCGAAACGATGGTGCAGCAGATTATTCGTCCTACCGGGCTTCTTGATCCGATTATTGAGGTGCGTCCGAGCAAGGGGCAGATTGACGATCTTATTAATGAAATACGGCTTCGCATAGAACGTGAAGAACGGGTGCTGGTGACCACACTTACGAAGAAGATGTCCGAAGATTTGACTGACTATTTAAAAGAAGTAGGCATCAAGGTCCGGTATATGCACTCCGAGATTAAGACGTTGGAGCGGATGGCTATTTTGCGGGATCTTCGTCTAGGGACCTTCGACGTGCTAATCGGGATTAACCTGTTGCGGGAGGGTCTTGATTTGCCGGAAGTATCTCTGGTCACGATTTTGGATGCAGACAAAGAAGGCTTCCTGCGTTCTGAGCGCTCTCTGATACAGACAATCGGACGGGCAGCACGGAACAGTGACGGTCGTGTTATTATGTACGGCGATAAGATTACCGATTCTATGGATAAAGCGATAAAGGAAACGGAACGTCGGCGTGCGATTCAAATTCAGTATAATGAAGAACATGGGATTACCCCGCAAACCATACGTAAAAAGATTCGTGATGTTATTGAAGCAACTAAGGTGGCAGAATCGAAGAATGATTACCTTCCTAATGAGACGGGTAAACTTTCCAAGAAGGAGCGCCAATCACTCATTCAGCGTCTGGAAGCAGAGATGAAAGACGCCGCCAAGAACCTACAGTTCGAGCGGGCAGCCGAGCTGCGTGATGCTTTGCTGGAGTTGCGAGCTGATTAAACATTGAGAATAAGCTAGAAGCAAAACATATGAAAATAAAATGTTTGATTGCTTTGCTTTTAAAAATAGTGAGGGCGGCCTATGTGGTCGTTCTCTTTGCGATATATCACTTCCATGGGATAATCCAATGCGATATAGCATGACGTGAACTACGGCTAAGGAGATGAAACATTTGGCGAATGAAAGCATCATCATCAAAGGCGCACGCGCGCATAATCTCAAAAATATTGACGTGACGATTCCACGGGACAAGTTCGTCGTCCTGACAGGGCTTAGCGGCTCTGGTAAATCGTCACTGGCTTTCGATACGATCTATGCGGAAGGGCAACGGCGGTATGTGGAATCTTTATCTGCGTATGCCCGTCAATTCCTCGGGCAAATGGAGAAGCCGGACGTTGATTCGATTGACGGTCTGTCTCCTGCCATTTCCATTGACCAAAAAACGACAAGTCGGAATCCGCGTTCTACCGTCGGAACGGTGACAGAAATCTATGACTACCTGCGGTTGTTGTTTGCTCGGGTGGGTCATCCTCATTGTCCTGAACATGGCATTGAAATCACTTCACAGACCGTTGAACAGATGGTAGACCGCATTTTGCAGTATCCTGAGAAGACACGACTGCAAATCCTAGCTCCATTGGTTTCCGGCCGCAAAGGTGAGCATAAAACACTGTTCACGGATATAGCCAAGCAGGGCTTTGTGCGGGTACGTGTGAATGGCGAACTGCGTGAATTATCTGAGAAGATTGAGTTGGAAAAGAATAAGAAGCACTCGATTGAAGTGGTCGTAGACCGCATCGTAGTCAAGGAAGATGTGCGTGCGCGTCTGTCTGACTCTATTGAGACGGCATTGAATCTTTCAGGCGGGCAGTTGCTTGTAGACATTATGGGGCAAGAGGAGTTGCGGTTCAGCTCCAACTTTGCATGTCCTATTTGTGGATTCAGCATAGATGAACTGTCTCCAAGAATGTTTTCCTTTAATAGTCCGTTCGGCGCTTGCCCGGATTGCGATGGGTTAGGAGTTAAAATGGTGGTTGACCCTGATTTGCTCATTCCCGATCCTGAAAAAAGTGTGGAAGATGGGGCGTTTCAGGCTTGGAGTGGGGGAACTTCCACTTATTATCCTCAATTTTTACAGTCAGTATGCGAGCACTACGGTATTCCACAGGACATTCCTGTTAGTCAATTGACGACAGAACAAATGAACCTCATTTTACATGGAACGGGTGAGCAGAAGATCCGTTTCCGCTATGAAAATGATTTTGGTCAACGTAAGGAAGCCTATGTGACCTTTGAGGGGATTATCCCCAACCTGGAGCGTCGGTATCGTGATACGGCTTCTGAGGGCATACGTGAATTTATTGAAGGCTTTATGAGTGCAAAGCCATGTAACACCTGTAAGGGACATCGACTGAAAAAAGAAAGCCTGTCGGTAACCATTCAAGAGCGCAATATTGCTTATGTAACAGCCCTGTCTATCGGTGAAGCTTCGGACTTTTTCCATACACTGGAGCTGAGTGAGAAGGAGAAGTCGATTGCCAATCTCATTTTAAAAGAAATTAACAGCCGACTGGGATTCCTCGTTAACGTGGGTCTGGAATACCTGACTTTAAGCCGTGCGGCAGGCACGTTGTCAGGCGGTGAGGCACAGCGTATCCGGTTGGCGACACAGATCGGATCCAGTCTGATGGGTGTGCTTTATATTTTGGACGAGCCTAGTATCGGGCTGCATCAGCGGGATAATGATCGTCTGATTAGTGCTTTGGAGCATATGCGGAATCTTGGCAATACCTTGATCGTGGTGGAGCATGACGAAGATACGATGATGGCGGCGGACTATATCATTGATATCGGGCCGGGAGCTGGAATCCACGGTGGGATGATCATGTCGCAGGGGACCCCGCAGGAAGTCATGGAAGACCCGAATTCCTTAACCGGGCAGTATTTGAGCGGACGCAAGTTCATTCCGGTCAATACCGAGCGGCGCAAGCCTGCTGATAAGTGGCTGGAGATTCGCGGAGCCAAGGAGAACAATCTCAAAAATGTGAATGTCAAAATTCCGTTGGGTGTTTTCTCAGCTGTTACTGGTGTATCCGGCTCTGGAAAATCGACGCTGGTTAACGAGATTTTGTACAAAACGTTGGCGCGTGATCTGAACCGGGCGAGAGTACGTCCAGGGCAGCATAAAGAAATTCGCGGGCTAGAACATATCGAAAAGGTTGTTGAGATCGATCAATCGCCAATTGGCCGTACACCGCGTTCCAATCCTGCAACGTATACTGGTGTATTTGATGATATCCGTGACTTATTCTCGCAGACGAACGAGGCCAAAGTACGAGGCTACAAGAAAGGCCGCTTTAGCTTTAACGTTAAGGGAGGTCGTTGTGAAGCTTGTAGAGGCGACGGCATCATCAAGATTGAGATGCATTTTCTGCCGGATGTGTATGTTCCATGTGAAGTGTGCAAAGGCAAGCGTTACAACCGGGAGACCCTGGAGGTTAAATACAAAGGAAAAAGTATTGCCGATGTGCTGGAGATGACGGTAGAGGATGCGACGGAGTTTTTTGAAAATATTCCGAAGATTCATCGCAAGATCCAGACGCTGATGGATGTAGGTTTGGGGTATATCAAGCTGGGTCAGCCTGCGACTACCTTGTCTGGCGGTGAAGCACAGCGTGTGAAGTTGGCCTCCGAATTGTATCGTCGCAGCACAGGCAAAACCATTTATATTTTAGACGAGCCGACAACGGGTCTGCATGTTCACGATATTGATCGATTGTTGACGGTGCTGCATCGTTTGGTTGATTCAGGAGAAACGGTGCTGGTCATTGAGCATAATCTGGATGTGATTAAAACAGCCGATTATCTGATTGATTTGGGGCCGGAAGGCGGAAGTGGCGGTGGAACGATCTTGGCTACCGGGACACCGGAGCAACTTGTGAAAGTCGAAGAATCCTATACAGGTCGATACTTAAAGCCGATCCTTGAACGGGATACAGAGCGTAGCCAAGCGCTTCAGACAGTCGATCTATAGATACCGTTTAACGTACGCTTTAAAAGCCCTGCACAGGCAGGAAGGCAGAATACGAACTACTGTATTTATGCCTTCGCCTTGGCAGGGTTTTATTTTTTTTGTAAAAAAGGAAAACTTTTATCAAATTCCTGCGTTAAAGCATGTGACACGTAGTTTACCAAGCGCTGGAATAATAAATCTATACGTATATTCATCGACAGAAAGTCTCTGAGTAGTCTCTAAATTTTGGAGTTTTGGATGTTTAGGCTCGGACTTGAAGAGGTAAATATATAAATCGTCATAGCATCATACAAAGTTCCGTGCCCACGTGACACCATTACAAGTTGAAGCGAAACCGTCTCTAGTTTTATCACATCTAAGGTTCATACAACATCTCTGAGGAAGTCATGAAGGGAGCTGGAACGCTTGAAGGTTAAGCAAAGTAGAGTTTTACGTACACGTGTGTATACATGGGCAGCAGGAGCTGCTTTGGCGGCATGCTTGATGGGATATAGTGCTGCACCGTCCTATGCCTCCGAGGTGTCCGAGGCGTTTGTGCCCAAACAAGCCGAAATCGAAACAAGTGCGGCCATTGGCAGTATTAAGGATTTAGGAAACGCTGACAATTACATTCAACCCACAGCAAATGGTGGGTTTTTAACACTGAACGTCGAGGACGATACAGAAGCAAGTGTAGTACACGTCACATATGGCAAGCTGGACAGTTCTGTGGAGGCTGTATGGAAACATCAGCAGGATCTGAACGTACAGCCTGGAACAAGCAGCAGGGGAGTCCAGCGGGAGACGTCGGATGGTGGCTTGCTGTTTCTGATTGAATATACAAAACCGAACGGAATACGAGAGTTGCAGGCTTCACGATTGGGCGAGGATGGAAACACCTTGTGGTCCAAAACATTACCCACAGATGGCTTGATATCTCATGGGCAGGATTCTCAGGTTGGCTTGGAGCCACTGGAGGATGACGGTTTCCTGGTCTCCTATCTAAACCTTGCGGAACAGTCCTTCACTGTACTCAAATACACTGAAACTGGCGATATACAATGGAATCGAACGACGGCCGGAGTGACCTCGGGTTGGCTGGTCGGCAGTCACAATGGATATTATGTGCTTTTGAACAGCTCAGATGGTCCCGTGGGGGTACAAGCAGATGTATATGGTCGCGATATTCGTGACATCCATCTGGACTTGGGATCAGGTAAAGAAATTGCCGCAGTACGTGAGTTGCCGAGCGGTTATATTGCTGTAACAGGGCTTAAAGGAAACAGCAAGCGTACACAGGTGCTAAGTAATAGTCTGCAATTATTTAGCAATACAGAGGACTACGGGGCTGACCAGGTGTATCTGCCTGAGGAGCAGCTGTATGTCCAGTTCAGTGATCAATATGATCCACTGGGGAAAACTACGAAGATGCATGGCATCACCATTACAGGCTTGAAAGAAAACGGTACGAAGGTGTGGGAAACGAGGACTCATTATAAGGAGGACAATTCCTTCGGCATCCGGTATGATACGGGATTGATATATAAGATACCTTCAGGCTACGCGGTGGTGACATCTACAACAGGCGCTCATAAACCGACAGTGCTTGATTTTGCGAAAATATTGATACCGGAGTAATCCGGTGTCTTTTTTTGTGAAAAGTGAGAGAGACGATATTGCGGGGCTGTATGGCGATAAGAAACAGCCTGCTTGTATATGGGATACAAGCAGGCTGTTAATAGACCCTATATTTAAGATGCAACGTGGCTGGACTGTAAAATGGCAGACAGCTTTTCCTGGAAAGTCGGAATACCTACACGCTGTACATATGCGTAAAAGCTTTCGCCAGCGCTCCTGTTTTCTTTGTAGAACAGAATGAGCTCCGCCAGTACAGGTCCAACCTGATCCCCACGTACGCGACCTTTGAGCGCCTTGTTAAACTGGGCTCCTGCTCCAAGCGCTCCGCCGACAGCGATGTCGAACGCGTCGACCAAACCTTCCGGTGTCTTTATGAGCGAGCCTTGCAGACCGATGTCCGCAATATGCTTTTGACCGCAGGAATTTGGACAACCGATAAAATGAATGCGCACTTTTTCATCCAATTGTACGTGCTGATCCAAATACTCGGCAACGTCAACCGCCCGTTTTTTCGTTTCCACAATCGCCAGATTGCAAAACTCATTTCCTGTGCACGATACCGTACGACTCATAAAATGCTTGGGTCGTGGTGTCAGGCGTTGCAGCACGGGGGCTTCCAGTAGTTCATCCACTTGCTCATCCGGCACGCCGCTCAGCAAAATATTTTGCGACATCGTGGTACGAATCTGACCATCGCCATAGCGGTCAGCCAGTTCGGCCAGTTCATGCAACTCGTCAGCACTAAGGCGACCGACAGGCACGTTCAGACCGACATAGTTCAGGCCTTTTTGGGCTTGAGGGTGCACACCGTCAAAATAGGCGGCTTGCCAGCCAATCGTTTTGTCTTCACCTCGTCCGGGCATTTCACCGATGTACTCGGTGAGCTTAGCCAGAAATTTGTCTGAGCCCCAATCGGTAACGAGGAATTTCAAGCGGGCATGGTGCCGCTTTTCCCGATAGCCGTAATCGCGGAAAATGGTGGTGACAGCAATAGCAACCTTCAGTACTTCCTCAGGACGAACAAACAAATCCAGAGACTGTGCCATATGCGGCTTGGCGGACAAACCTCCACCAACCATCACATGGAAGCCGATCACTTCTTTTCCGTCGAGGATCTTGGTGGCCGGAGTGAAGGACAGGTCGTTAATTTCAGCCTGTGCATTGTTGTACGTATTACCGGAGATAGACATTTTGTACTTACGCGGCAGATTGGAGAAGTCTCGATTTAATAAGAAAAAACGGTTTACTTCATCTACAATCTCTTGGGTATCCACCAATTCATTGGGATCAATACCAGCCAGCGGATTACCGACAATGGTACGCGGGCAGTCTCCACAGGCTTCGAAGGAATACAAGTTGACTTTTTCCAGTCTTTCAAAAATATCGGGCAAGCTTTCGACTGTCAGCCAGTGGAATTGAATCGCCTGGCGAGTGGTGACGTCCACAAGACCGCGTCCGTATAGCGCGGATATGTCTGCCAGTGCATGTGCTTGTGCTGAAGTCATGATCCCTGTGTTGATGCGGACTCGCATCATGAAATGACCATCCTTGGGCTTTTGCTGATATACCCCAGCCCATTTGAAACGGTCCATATCGTCCGCAGAGATCGAGTCATAGCCCTCATTGGCATAGTTTTCGATAATGGTACGGATAACGTCGAGACCGTCCTTTTCCAGCTTGACTAACTCGAACTTGTTAAGCTTATCGGGATGAGCGTTCCAGATTGGTTCGTAGGCCATCCTTTTAACCTCCTTCATGTGCTTATTTAAACTTTAGTATTTTGGATAGAGGACTCACGATTTTATTCTTTATTTCCGACAATAAAACTAAGATATAATGTGATGGTATCATAGTTGGTTATGCCCGTAAACGAAGGAATGACCTAAACGGTATAACGATTATTTATCGGTTTTGCTTATTTTTTTGATATAAGGATTTGGAAAATTTATAATATAAATAGCATGAGAGGACAGGGAAGTAGCAAACGACGCCTTTTAGAAAAAGATAGGGCTTAAAGCGATTGTATACGTGTCCCCTCTATGGTAGATTTGGACTAACTGATAGAACAGGGTCATGTAAGAGAGGAAATGGTGAGTATATGCGTAAGATGGGGAAAAGGGCAGTTGTTCTGGCTTTGGGCAGCGCTCTATGTGTTTCTGGTACGGCAGGTGCAGCCAGCAGTGGGACTGCGTTAAAGGCCAAAGTCATTAATGGTGGGGTCTATGTTAACGTAAGCGATATGAATAAGGCATTAGGAACCAGCGGCGCATATAACAGCGCAAATGGTACATATACGTTATCGGCCGGTCGTGTGCCGCAGGTGGTTAAAAATGTATCTCCTTCTGTGGTCGGTATCATTGGCCGTTCAGACACGGGAGAGACCGTAGCAGGAGGAGATCGATACAACCTGGCTCACGGCACGGGTGTCATCATTCGTACAGATGGATGGATTGTGACGAATGCGCATGTTATCGAAGGATTAGGTGATGCCGTGGTCGTAACCTCGGACGGAAAATCTTACGGAATCACCGACAGCTACAGCGATCCGATCAGTGACTTGGCATTAGTCAAAATCAAGGCAAGCGGCCTCAAACCCGCTACCCTGGCAGCTTCAACGAACAGTCTACAGGTAGGTGAGCAGGTAGTGGCTATTGGTACGCCTATATCCTTTTCACTTCGTAATTCGGCAACCTCAGGTGTTGTTAGCGGGCTGAACCGTGGTGTCAACGCTGCTTATCGTTTGATCCAAAGTGATACCGCGATCAATCCTGGTAACAGCGGCGGTCCGCTGGTCAATCTCAAGGGTGAGGTCATTGGGATCAATACGATGAAATTCTCGGCGGTCGGCATTGAAAATATGGGCTTTTCGATTCCGTCGGATACGGTGAAATATGTCATCGGCCAATTTTTCAAATACGGAGAGGTTCGGCGCGCTAGTCTTGGTCTAGGGCTGGAAGAGAGCTGGTCAGCTATCGTCGGATTACCTACCGAGGATCCTTTGAAAGTTACGAAAATTACTTCAGCCAATGCCGTTCAGGCCAAAATCAAGGAAGGCGATGAGCTGTATAGTATTAACGGTAAGCGTGTAGCTTCCGCTATTGATGTCAATGAGCTGCTTAAAAACTATCAACCAGGTCAAACGGTGAGTGTACTTATGCAGTCGGACGGTGATATTGTGAAGCGCAAGCTGGTACTGACACAGGATAATGGTGAAATCTATGAGTCCATTCAGTCTGGAGAAGATAGTGAAGATTCGAACGGTTCGGAAGCCGCTGAAGATGGTGGTATAGCGCCTTCTAAGGAAACATCGGAGCCAGCTCAAGGGGCAACTACTGGAAAGTGAACAATAACGGTTCTTGAATCTATAAAATAAAGCTAAAGGGAGATTTACTGTGAAGCATATTCAAAGAAAAATGATGCGTAAGCTGGGGGTCGGCGCTGTCGCATTGTCCCTTCTGCTTTCCGCTTTGCCAGCAGTTGCAGCAGATCAAGATAAAAACATGTTGGAATTGCGTCTGCAAAGCGGCAGCAATACAGCCATCGTAAACGGCCAAAATGCCAATATTACGAAGCCCTATTCCAGAAGTGGTGCACTGATGGTTCCAGCTGGTGTATTTAAAAAGGCGTTTAACAGCAAAATTCGATTGGCTGAAGATAATGTGGTTAAAATCACCAGCGGAACTCATGTTGTATCGCTAACCGTGGGTAGCCGTACAGCGTGGGTGAGAGGTCACAAGGTGACACTTCCAGCTCCACCGGAAATGTCATCAGGTATTCTCATGGTGCCTCTGCGTCAAGTAGCAGAAGGGCTTGGCGGTAAGTTGGAGAAGAATGGTGCCGGAATCATTATTCGGATGGAAGCACAAGAAGAGGCAGGCACGGTAGCTGAAGAGACACCGAACATTGATAATGATGAGGGTAAGACACAGATCGGGAACAGTTACTATGACTGGTCTATGAACTATCCAACAGGGCTCGTCATCGGTCAGGGAGGTGGAGATGAGAGTATTTCCACATTTATGGACGAGAACAGTGCGTACTATATGGAAGTGCACACAGCGTCACAGCCGGTTCCACTGAATGCGGACGATCTGCTGCAACAATTGGTGCAGGCAGCCAAGGAAACGGGAGAAACTGTGATCGATCGAAAATCCTTCCCGAAAGCGAAGGTACCTTATGCTCGTGTCATTACGAAGGATGGGGACGGCGTGCTGTGGGAAAATCGTCAGTACTATGACAACGGACGATTGTATGTAGTTTATTTTTCCGATGCTAAAGCAACGAATTATAAAGATCTGGCCCAGTATGCAGGACTTTTAAATTCCTTCAAGACCTCTTTTAATGCGCAGGATAAAAGTATTAAAGATTTGTCCACTGTCGTAGGAGGCACACGCGAGGCCGGGAATCCAGACTACGGTGTGTCACTCAGCATACCCGCAGGCTGGAAAATGGACGATCAACGGATGCAATATGAAAGTAATGATGGATCGAGCTTCCGCATGAAAATAACCTCGGCTCCAGCGGATGGAAAGTTGGAGAACTGGGGCCAGCAACTGCAAAAATGGCTGAGCGATTCATTTGTGTCCACGGCTTATGAGGCACAGAAGACGTATCCGCTGGAGGTTGCAGGCGTTCAAGGGTTAGTACAGGAGTACCGCTATAATTTTGGCGATGGATGGGTCAAAGAGTACAATGTGCTGATTCAGCAAAATGGATACCGCTACTTGGCTGAATACGCAGTGCCTGAAAAAGTAAGCAAAGGAAATGATCAGTTCAACGCGCTCATTTCCTCGCTTCAAATCGATTTTCAAACCGTAGCGAGTAACTTTGGACAGTTGGAAGAAGACGACTATTTGACAGACAAAACGAAAACGGTCAAAAAGACGTCAAAAGCCTATGAATATACAGTGAATATCCCACGATATTGGACCGCGATTAGCGATCAATTTGAATTGGGCGATGTAGAGTACCAGTTTACCGGAGGACGTTTTTCCATCAAAATCGACAACGACCAATCATTTGAACTAACGGTATCCCAGCTCAAGGACTTCTACGATAAGCAAGCAAAGAACTACAAAAACCTCAAAGTTGAGGAAGTTAAGGACGTAACATTTGCTGGTGTTCCGGCAGTGTCCTTTACATTCCATCGTATCGAGGAAGGTATTGGCTACACAGGCCACCAATTGGTTTTAGAACGTGACGGAAAAACGTATACCGTGACAACGACATTGAATGATGCGAACAACACGGCTATTCAGTCTAACGCACTGGACTCGACGTTAAATTCGTTTAATTTTGTGAAGTAAGAGGGTGTAGGTAAGAGATTAGCGAGTTATGGTGAGAGCGCTACGCGTGCCATTTGATCCTACGATCGCTGTTGACCCGGGATTCTTGGATTGTATAAGGATTTAATATGTAAGAATCCCGGGTCAAAGGCGAACGCTGACGCTTCTACGGATTCAAATGGCCCGCTTCGCTGGCGCCGCCATAAGACCACCAATCTTTTGATGAGTGAGGTAAGCAGGGAAGAGCGAAGGCAGATATTTACGGTACTTAGATCAGCGAATACGAACCCCTTTTCTCGGATTCATTGTCTGGTACGTTGTTAGCGTCAACGAGGATACCGTATTCTAAAAAGGCTGGTGTAGCTTACTAGCGCTCTAAATTGCCTAGTCTTCATCACTATTTGGCTTCCTGCTCGATAGTACTGATTACTTCGTTGTTCCTCTTGTTTTATATGATTCTTCACCTCCAAAGTACCGTTTGACGGGAATGGGGGTGTTTTTTTTAGTAAGAGGATTTTTATGAGGAATCGCTTGGAAAGTGTAGAAGCTTGGGGCGCAGTCTGGTACACTAGATTAGTTACAAGATAAGAATAACTATGCCGCAAATGTTCGTGATGCGGATTTTTTGAGTTGGATGCCATTTATCCCTCGAGCCAGTGGTTCAGAGTGGGGATGATCGGATAGGATGATAATTCATAGGGCTATAAAATAAGCAGCATCGCTGCTCTGGAAAATAACGTTTAACTCAAGGTTAATCAGTTATTTCTCCATATAGGGAGGACAAAGATGAAATCAGTAGTACGAAGAGAAGATGTTGAGCTTCTGGCACCAGCCGGTGACTGGGATTGTATGCGTGCGGCGGTGGCAAACGGGGCTGATGCGATCTTTTTTGGGGTGGAAAAGTTCAACGCACGGGCACGGGCGAATAATTTCCGCATGGAGGAACTGCCTGAAATTATGGCGTTTTTGCATAGCTATGGGGTTAAAGGTTTTTTAACATTCAATATATTGGTATTTGAAAACGAGTTGGAGGACGCTAAGGAGCTGGTCGATGCCTGTATTGATGCTGGAGTCGATGCTTTAATTGTCCAGGATATGGGCCTGGTGAAAATGATCCGCGACATTTCACCGGATTTTCCGATTCATGGTTCTACCCAAATGACGATTACCTCGCCGGAAGCGGTAGAGTTTACAAAGCCGTACAATATGGAACGGGTCGTGCTTGGACGCGAAAACAACTTGAAACAGATTCAAAAAATAGGCGATCAGGCGAGACTTCCAATGGAGGTATTCGTACATGGCGCATTATGCGTATCTTATTCTGGCCAATGCCTGACTTCAGAAATGTGGGGCGGCCGCTCTGCTAACCGTGGTGAGTGTGCACAGGCATGTCGTTTGCCTTACGATCTGATGGTGGATGGAGAGCAGAAACCAATGGCGGATGTGACGTATCTACTGTCACCTAAGGATCTAGCAGCGATTGACTTGATGCCTGAACTGATCGACGCGGGTGTTGTTTCTTTTAAAATTGAAGGTCGACTGAAAACACCTGAATATGTGGCAAATGTGGTCAGCAAGTACCGCAAGGCCATTGATAAGTATTTTGATGGCGATACGTCCAAGACCAGCAAAGAAGATATCCGCGAGCTGCAGCAGAGCTTTTCACGCGGCTTTACGCACGGTTTTCTCGAAGGAACCAATAACAAGAAGCTGGTTGACGGGACGTTCCCGAAAAGCCGGGGGGTGTATCTGGGCCGAGTGGAACAAATCCTTCGTGATGGCGTAGTGTGCCGTATTGATGCACCACTCAAGCGTGGCGATGGTATTGTGTTCGATGCGGGAGATCCCACGCAAAAAGAAGAAGGCGGACGCGTATACGATATCCGTCGCAAGGGCGTGAAGATTGAAGGCGAAGCCGGAGAAGGCTGGATCATTGACATTGTAGCGGGACGCAACGATGTCGATCTGCGCCGTGTACACGTGGGCGATCGCATTTGGAAGACCAACGACCCGGCGCTGGACAAGCGTCTGCGCCAGTCGTACGACACGGACAAGCCGTACCGGGTCTTCCCAGTACATGTGCGGGTCAGCGGCTCCCCAGGACAACCGCTGTCGACATGGTGGACCGACGTGCAGAAAGGCACAACGGTCCGCGTGGACTCCGAGCTGGAACTTGAAATTGCCCAGAAGCGTCCGATGACGCACGAACTGCTCGAAGAGCAGTTCGGCCGACTGGGCGGAACGGTGTTCCAGCTGGAAGAGCTGGACGTCCATCTGCATGGGGACGTCATCGTGCCGATGCGCGAGCTGAACGGTATCCGCCGTCAGGCGGTGGAACTGCTCGCGGGCGAGCGCCCCAAACCGCCCGTGTACACGAAGAGGGCGGTCGAGGTGTATGACGATGCATCGACTCCGGCATCGTCTGTGGCACGCGGTCAGGCAGAGCTGACCGCGTTGTGCCGCAGCCTCCCTCAGGTGGAGGCTGCGCTCGAGGCTGGCGTGGAATTCATTTACGCCGACTTCGAGTTCATCAAGCAATTCCCGGCAGCCGTAGAGGCTGTGCACGCTGCAGGCCGCCGAATTGCGCTGGCGACCCCGCGTATTCACATGCCGGGTGAAAATGGCTACCACAACAACATCCTGCGCCTAAAGCCGGATGCTGTGCTGGTACGCAATCCAGGGGCATTGTATTTCTACTTGCGACATCGGTTGGAGAACCCGGACGCACACCATCCGCAATTGATTGGTGACTTCTCGCTGAATATCGCCAACCACAAAGCGGCTGATCTGTTCCTGGATTCCGGCTGCGACCTGGTCACGCCTTCGTACGATCTGAACATCCAGCAAATGGTTGATATGCTCAGACGCACGCGTACCGATAAGCTGGAGATCGTGATCCAGCAGCATATGCCAATGTTCCATACTGAACATTGCGTATATTGTACCTTTATGAGTGAAGGCACCGACTACACGAACTGTGGACGTCCGTGTGAGGACCATCGCGCATCCCTGCGTGATCGAATTGGTATGTCTCATCCGGTCCGTGTGGACGAAGGCTGCCGCAACACGGTATACAACGCGATTGAGCAATCCGGCGCGGAATACCTGTCCAACTTCCTAGAACTGGGTGTGTCCCGTTACCGCGTGGAATTTTTGGAGGAGACACCGGAGCAAGTGCATGAGGTTATTGATCTCTATAACCGTGCCCTGCGCGGAGAAATCAGCGGAACACAAGTATGGAAGACGCTGAAAGCAACGAATCAGTTGGGTGTTACACGTGGGCAGCTGGTGAAGTAAATAACTATATATTTGTTCGGGAGCCAGAAAGATTCCGGCAGCATAATATATTTATATAGAAAGCTAGTGATTGGAAGACATGTTCTCTTTGAGGGAAGATGTCTTCTTCTTTAATCTATTACAATAATTGACCTTCCTGTTATAATCATAGACAATATATCTTACCGTTATATTGATGACAAAGGAGTTTAACCTATGAAAATCCGTAAAGCGATTATTCCTGCTGCGGGATTAGGAACTCGGTTCCTTCCTGCTACGAAAGCGATGCCTAAAGAGATGCTTCCCATTGTAGACAAACCAACAATTCAATATATTATTGAAGAGGCTGTTGCATCTGGTATAGAGGATATCATTATCGTTACTGGTAAAGGCAAAAGGGCGATTGAGGATCATTTTGACTACTCCTTTGAGCTGGAGCATAATTTGACTGCGAAGGAAAAATGGAACCTGCTCAATGAAGTGCGTAAACCATCAGAGATGGCAGATATCCACTATATTCGTCAAAAGGAACCTAAAGGGTTGGGGCATGCCATATGGTGTGCACGTAAGTTTATCGGTGATGAACCTTTTGCCGTCCTTTTAGGGGATGACATCGTTGAGTCTGAGAATCCGTGCCTCAAACAGATGATTGACGTGTTCGATGAGTATCAGCGTTCTGTTGTAGGTGTAAAACAAGTGGATTGGAACGAGGTACATCGTTACGGGATTGTTGAAGGTCATGCACTTACTTCCAAAATCTCTGAGGCGGAACGATTAGTGGAAAAGCCAAAGAAGGAAGAAACCAACTCCAACTTGGCGATCATGGGACGTTATATCTTGACGCCTGACATTTTTGATATCCTGGGTCAGCAATCCGCAGGAGTAGGCGGGGAAATTCAACTGACGGACGCATTGTCCAAACTGGGAGAAAAGAATCCGATCCTGGCCTACGAATTTGACGGGAATCGCCATGATGTTGGTGAGAAACTGGGATTCATTGAAACAACGATCCATTATGCTCTACAGCATAACGAAATCAAGGATGAAGTACTGGCTTATATGAGACAGGTTATTAAAGAGATTGATCAGCAAAAATAGACATCTCACCTAACCTCACTTTATCAAAATAAAAAAGAGACTACCGGATGAATATAACATCATCTGATAGTCTCTTTTTTTTTACTATTTCTCCGATTTTAACTGAGCAATTTGCTCTTTCTCCTTCGGGTCGATAATAATTAGCTTTTCATACAAAGCTTTATCGTCTTGGCCCTGCTTTTGCAAAGCAGCGATGTAGTAACGGGCGACCTCACGATTCGTAGCATCGTTCAAATCATCCTTCAGGCCATTTTTCAGGATGTTGGCAGCCTCTGCAGACTTACCAGATACAAATTGAATCTTACCTGTATTCAACGCAATCGATGGCGTGATTTCCCAAGATCGGCCTGTGAACTGCGTAGGAGGCAAAGTCTTCAAATGAGCCATGCCATCCAGAATACGCTGATAAGCACTCATCCCGGCAGCAAAATATTTCTTCTCATGAACTGTATCCTTCGCCAAACGAGCTTTATTACCAAATTCAAATGCCTGAGTAATCAACAAATTGTGCCAATCCAGATCCCAGTTGAAGTTAGTACGGTTATTTTCTAAAATGGCAAATGCCTTATCATTGTTTCCTTTGGCTTGCTCAAGGCGCATTTTGATAAACAGCATATTTCTATTATACGGTTCTGCCTGCAGCCCCAGATCAACAATGGTCATACCGCCTGTATAGAACTCTTCGCGTTTGGTTTGCTTATAGACCTGATAATACATACTAGACAAACCAACAATTGAATCAATATGAGTTGGGCGCAGATTCAAGTCCTTATTATAAGCAGCTTGTCGTTGTTCGAACGAATTGCTGCTTTCCAGCGCTTTTGCTTCCCAGGCAGCATTGCTGGCTTGTAAAAAGCGCAGCCCTACAAACAGAAGCACAATACTGAGAACACCAATGACGATACTATAAATCGGACGGAAACCTTCTGGCTTCATCGCCAAGCGTTTTACAGGTTGTGCATCCATTGCTGCAGCCATACCCCCGAGTCCAATAAACACGAGTATACCCATGAACACATAACTCATATTAAAGTCCAATAGACTATGGAGCAAAATGGACATCGCCAAGATCAGGTAAAGGAAGTGGCTATCCCGATTTTCCTCATCGCTCTTGATGTAACCTTTAATGTATTTATAGAAAATATAAAGGATAAACGCCATAAAAATAATGAATCCAAGAATACCGGCCTCTACCAGATACTGCATAAAAAAGTTATGTGCCTGTGCGCTTGTGTAGCCATAGTCTTGATATTTTCCATACAGCGTAGCCCAACCGCCACCACCTGCGCCAATCAATGGATAATCAGCAATTAGCTTGGAAGCATCGCGATAAAAGGTTATACGTTCCAGCACACTATGCTGTTGGAAGTTGATATTTTCCAGACGTGTCTCCACATTGGCTGGTAGAAAACTTCGTAGTCCTGTACCAATGAGCAGGAACGCAATTACACCAATCACGACCACAGAGCCAACAGGCAGCCACAGATTAGAGAGTTTTCGTGAAGCCAGACCTTGCAGTCCTTTTTCCAGACGAGGGCTTAGGAAGCTTTGTACGAGCCATAAAACAAGAGCAGTCACAGCAGAAGCCGCAATGAGCAGTCCCCAGGCCTTGGCAGCTTCTGCACCGTTGTAGGTTTGAATAAGCTGTAATCCCCAATTTGTAATAGGGCTCAAAATAACAAGTGAAGCCACTCCGGCAATGGCGCAATGCAAAATCCACAAGATTTGCCGTGCAGGTTTGAAAAACAGAAGTAACAGGACAAATACAACAGGCAGCATAATAAGACCACCACGCGATAGAGTCAGGAACAGCGATACCAGAATAGGCACCAGCATAAAGGCGTGAGTTGCTTTTCCATACCACGTCTTTGACCTCATCAGACAAAAAACGGCTGCGAACAAAAATGCCATCAAGAATGCCGCATATGTATTCGCGTACTGGAAGACGGATGTGAGACGCGGACCATTAGTATCTATTTTTATGGCATCAACGTAGCGATTACTGCTTACCATTGATGAGAACCAATCCACGAGTCGTCCGGCCAATACCCACTGTCCAAACCAGTTGATGAGGCCGAAGCCTATAATAATATAAGCTACGGTCATAATCGCGGTTTGGATGATCTGGTTGCTCAACCGATCTCGCAAGGCGTACAATGTAATGATGAAGAACGAGGCATAGATGCACTGCACTACCACCATGTTCATTGCGAGATAATGAGAAGCAGCAGAAATCAATGAAAGCACGAACGTCAGCGGAAGTAAGATAACAAGCACCGCCAACCAGTCTCTTTGATCTTCCAATTTGAATTTCTTATAATAGGTTACGATTCCTAAAATCAATAGAATCGTGCTGATGATCAAAGCCCAATATAAAGGCTTCTCAAAATCGAGCATTTGCCCATTAAAAAGTGCAGCCTGGAAGGGGGCCCAAGCTAAAAACAGAATCATGCCAACAATTAACACCCAAAACATAGCCGGCCTTTTATCGTCACGGGTCGACGTTTTGGCCTGTTTCCCGTATACTGGATTCGACAAGGTTTACAATCTCCTTTTCTTGTAGGTAATGCTAGTATTTTAACATAACAATTATTACAACTGTACAGTTAATAGTTTTTATCAACATAGATCAGTGCAAGATGGATTTTGAAATGAATTGCGACACCTTCTGTAAATAAATAGAAAATGGGCTCGTGACCGGATATTTTTAAAATGAAAGTCCCTACACGCACATTCACAAAGGAGAACCCAATATGAGCTACACATATCTTAGCATAGTCTAACACAGTGAGCTAGAAAGCCTACACCCGTGTAGTGTACTTTAAAACCATCTATCGTTGGCGCTATGCTGTCCGCTTAGCGAAAGGGTTCTTCTCGGCACTCTTTTTTTGGGCCAAATGGTAACGGCAGACTGAGGTAAAGAATTTGCCGGTTATGAGAGTCTGAAGCCCAGTCATGGCGTACAAGTCTATTTTGTAACCCCGTATTCCTCCTGGCAACGGGGATACTTTTGTGTAACGGTGGGGAATTTGACGGAAGAAATAATACGGGTCTACATTGCAAATCAATTTTGTTAGAAAAAGAGCGGATCTTCAAGATTGAAGATGAGTTTTAGGAAGTTCACTAAACCCACCTGCTTTGAACAGGGGGGAATATAACTTAAGTACAAATACATTGGACCTTACTTAGGAACCATTTATGATTTTAATCTCTGTGGCGAAAATTATTTTTGGGCTAGGGTTATTATTCATAGCTCAAGTGGAAGCATAGTAACTCTATCTAATACAGTACGATACGAAATGATATTTATATTGATCAGCTTAAATAGTACTAACTTGCTTACTATACCCAAAGATTTATTTTGTTAAAGGAAAATGCTTTGTAACCGTATTTGTTTCTGATGAGTATCCTTTTTTATTACAATTAGGAAAAATTGTATGGCTAATTTACAGATAGATACAAAAAGGAATAAAGCCGATATTCCAGTTGTATGTGGAAATGATGATGAGCAAATGTTTATGAGATTATTAAATTGGTTTTATAAAATTTTAAAAAAGAAAAGAATATATTATTTCGATTATAAAAAAACTGAAAATTACAAGCTTTTAGCAATGCTGCGGATAAGAAATGAATCTCTGATTCTCCAAGATGCATTAGATCATTTGAGTGAATTTGCTGATGGAATTATATGCTATGATGACGCAAGTAGGGATAATATTTTTGAAATTTTAAAGAATCATAAGAAGGTTATTGCAGTAATTAGAAACTTTAATTGGGAGAAAACACCTGAGGAACGATTAAAAAGTGAAACAGAACACCGTGATAATCTTCTTCAGTTATCTTCACGTTATTCTCCTGAATGGATATTTTGTGCCGACGCTGATGAGCGATATATAGAAGGAATAAAAGAATTTAAAACTCAAATGATTCTCAAAACGTTGATATAGGTAAAATTCAACTGTCTGATGCCTATATAACAAGGAGGATCAGCAGCCTTATGCACCCATGAGCAAACTCCTCAACTTCAGAGAATATTTCGAGCCTGAAGACGAGATATTGTTATGTTAGGGAGACCAAATGCGAGTATTAAATATATTGGGTTGGATTCGAGAGAGCCTTCATATACTGAGGACAGTAGTAGAGTTACCTTTTTTTATTGAAAACATTATGGGAAATCCCTGTAAATTCAGCATTGGGAAGAAACTTGCGATTATTATGCTAATTATTTTTCATATAAGCCATAATTTAATAGTACAAGACGAGTTCTAAATCGTCTTTTAAACTATATCTGTTTTTAGCCCTAAGGGATCTGAAAATACTTTTGCTACAGAGGAGAGGGGATAGAAGGATACCAAAAACAATTAGGATTCTTTTGTGAAACGGTGGGAAACTTGACTGAGGAATGATACGAAATTGCATTGCGAGTCGAATCGGCAAAGAGCGACATTTTCAAGACAAGGGCGAGTTTTGGTTGAAGTTGAAGTACACTAAGCGAACGCTCCTTCAGAAGAGCTTCACTCATACGAAACGATTTTTAGTCGTCGACATTGATGTAGATGTATAATTCTATCTGCCTTGAGCAGATGTCGTTTAATTATATATTTCGGTTAATCGACAGGCTTGAAATACAGATGTTAATGACCTAGAAGGAGCATGCCATCATGTTTGTCCTCCTAGGTGAGACACTTTTATCTAAAGGGTGAAATAAATATTATGTCAAAAAAGTACGTTTGGGTCTCAGGTATAGTTGGGATCTTGTTACTCACTTATTTTTATGCATTAAATATGATGGAACCGTTGTTTGCGGATGACTTTGCATATAGCTTTATTTTCGCAACGGATACCAAAGTAACAAGTTTAATGGATATCTTCCAATCCTTGCATATACATTATTTTACCTGGGGTGGTCGGTTAGTTGCACACTTTTTCGGCCAGCTTTTTTTGCTACTGGGAAAACCGATCTTTAATATCATGAATGCTATCATGATGGTGCTACTGATTGGAACGATTTTGTATTTTGTGCGTTTAAGAATGATGAACCGTGTACAAGATGTTGGATCTTTGCTTGCCGTAGTAATTTTGTGCTGGTTTGGTCTGCCAAACTTCGGGGAAACTTCAATCTGGTTAATTGGCTCTGTCAACTACTTATGGACTACTGTATTTATTATGCTTTTTTTATTCCCTTACCGCTATCTTGCCGTAGAAAAGCCAATGCTGAAAGATAATCGTCTGAATGGTGTATGTATGGTCTTGCTTGGTTTTTTGGCCGGTATGACTAATGAAAATACTGGTTCAATTGCATGTATGCTGGTGGCAATTTTATATGTGTATTTAAAATGGATCAAATCAAAAAAATTACCCAAATGGTTCTATACAGGCGGTATAGGCGTCTTTCTTGGATTTGCAATTATGATTGTTGCTCCGGGCAATAATAAACGATCTGAAGCGATCAATTATCATGCACCATTACTGCAGAGATTGAAAGATTATGCGCATGATCTTGAAGGAGCATTGATCGAGCAAAAATATTTGCTGCTTGTTCTGACTATTCTGCTGGTTATTAACATTTTTGCACTGATCTATTTCAAAGCTTGGAAATTGAAAAAGGAAAATGTCTATTTTGCGATCCTTTTTATGTTTGCTGGCTTTATGAGCTTTTTTATTATGATTGTTTCTCCTATTTTCCCTATCAGAGCTTCTTATGGGGGAGCGGTTTTTTTAATCGTGGCTTGCTTGTTTTTAATCGAAAACCTGAATATTGAATTGAAATTCTCAAGAGTACAAGCGGCGATAGTTGTTGTTTTTACGGTAGTGATGCTAATATCCATGGTTTCGGCTTTCAAAGGCTATGTGCAATTAAATCGGGAGAATACAGCTCGAATTGCGACCGTGAACGAAAACAAAAACAAAAACAATTATGACATTATTCTACCGCTATTTACAGATGGCAATAGATACGTATTTGTCAGAGATATTGAGGATATGCAATTTGCGTACTATTTCAACAAGTATTACGGTTTAAGCAGCGTAATTGCCGAGGATCAGGCCGTATTGGATGCTTTGGAAAACAAGGATGCTCTTTACAGCTTACCGTCCATTCTTGACGACAAAAACTTTTATTTTTACAAAAGCATAACCATTAATGACATCAAGCTGATTAAGGAGGATAATAAAGAATACTTATTATTCATTTTTAGAAACGATACTAATGTTAATGATATGAGCAATTTAAGATTTTTTATTAATGCTTTTCCTTTAAATAATGATATTTCGCTGCTGCAGGAAGATCGCCAAGAGTTTGGATATGATAATTGGGATACAGAACCTGTAGTGAATAACATTAACGGGACCACATATTTCGTTCGTGAGATTGATGGGAATCTTGGGAATTATCAAAATGTAGAAATGGGATTTTATTCAGTCGCTGACGGGCGAAAAGGAAACGCGCTTAATTTAAACAAAGAAGAGCTTGCAGGAAAAATTGAGCCAAGTAATGATATCGAAACAAGCGGTAAGGCTTTACTGAAAGAACCTTTTAAATTGAGTGACAATATTACGATGGATGAGTTCAAACTCAATCAATTTAGTCCTGAGGAACTACAGGCAATAACACGCCTTACAGTTTCAGACTATCAAATGCTGCATAGAATGCGTCTGTTTATACACGCGTATCCTGCAGATTCAGAGATCAGAAATTTGCCTGCGGAGCGTGTTAAGTTCGGTTACGCCAACTGGGACTTTGAATTGGGCGCTGCAACACAAGATGGATTTTGGACTCACACAGCTACTTCCAAAATAAAGTCTTTCAAAAAAAAAGATATTGGTCTTTATAATGAAAAGGGGAATATTGGCAAGGTCCTTACATTATATAATGTCCAACTATAGATAATTGGATGATATCATGCGAAAGAAGTGATAAAGATTTTAACTCTTTTTAAAGAATTTTATAATTCCAAAGCCCTTGTTTTAAAACTGGCTAAAAATGATTTTTGGGTTAAATATGCCAGTTCTCAATTAGGAATTTTGTGGGCTTTTGTCCAGCCTATGATAACAATTCTTGTATACTGGTTCATTTTCCAAATTGGATTCCGTGTAGTTCCGCTCAACAATATCCCGTATATTTTATGGTTGATGTGTGGTCTTATTCCATGGTTCTTTTTTTCCGAAACCCTTGGCAACTCGACCAACAGCTTAATTGAATACAGTTATCTGGTAAAAAAAGTTGTGTTTAAAGTCAGCATTTTGCCAAGCATTAAAATTATTTCGGCCCTGTTTGTACACGTATTTTTCATGGCTTTTTTATTGTATGTGTATTTCTTATATGGTTATGAGCCAACAATTTATATTGTGCAACTTCTTTATTATCTTTTTGCACTGTGCTTTTTGTTGCTGGGTTTGTCTTACATTACTGCTTCTTGCGTTATTTTTTTTCGGGATTTGAATCAAATTGTGGCTATCATATTGCAGTTTGGAGTATGGCTGTCACCTATTTTGTGGCAACCCTCTTTGTTTCCTGCTAAATATTTGACTTTATTGAAACTGAACCCTTTGTATTACATTATTGAAGGATACAGGGACTCGCTGGTAACTGAAGTCTGGTTCTGGCAAAAGCCCGAGATGACGCTGTACTTCTGGTGTGTTTCCTTTATTATTTTTCTGGTTGGAGTATTGTTGTACAAAAAATTAAAACCTCATTTTGCTGACGTTTTATAAGGATGGAGTGTTAAGATGAGTGCTGAAGTTGTAATTGATGTAAAAAATGTTAGCAAAATATACAAATTATATGCCAAGCCAGCTGACCGGCTTAAAGAAGCATTGCATCCGATGAAAAAAAAATATCATAACGATTACGCTGCTCTTGACAATGTCTCATTTAAAGTTAGAAAAAAGGAGATTGTTGGGATACTTGGTACAAATGGTTCCGGTAAATCCACCATTCTGAAAATAATTACTGGTCTATTGAATCCAACGAATGGTACAGTAACCGTTCATGGTAAAATATCCGCACTTTTGGAACTGGGTGCAGGGTTTAACCAGGAGCTCACTGGCATTGAAAATATTTATTTGAATGGAACCATGATGAATTTGAGCAAGGATGAAATTGATGAGAAGTTGCAGGAAATTCTCGATTTTGCTGATATTGGGGATTTTGTTAACCAGCCTGTAAAAACTTATTCAAGCGGTATGTTTGCCAGGTTGGCTTTTGCGGTAGCCATCAATGTTGAGCCGGATATATTAATTGTGGACGAGGCGCTGGCTGTTGGGGATATGTTTTTTCAGGAGAAATGTTATGAGAAAATGAAGGGAATGGTACAAAGCGGAGCTACCATTCTGTTTGTGAGTCACAGCCTAAGCGCAATCCGTAACTTTTGCAGTCATGCAGTCTGGATTGAAAAAGGCATACTGAGAGAAGAGGGACCGGCAGATGAAATTTGCGAAAAATACAAATATTTTATCGAACAAAAAGAAGCAAAAGAAATTGTAATGACTACTGATGCAGAAGAACTTACTGATGTGCTTGCCCGTAAAGCTAAAAATAAGATTTTTGTGAAAAACTTTCAAATTAATAAAAACGTAGTGGTTACCGGAGAGGATATTTTATTCACAATAGAACTTGGTTTCAGAGAATCCGGCTTGAAATACGGTGTGGGATTGATTGTTTATAATGAGAAAGGCGACATTGTCACTCTGTTTAATACTGTTCGTGATGATATAAAATTAGAGCATCCATATTCTGTATTTAAAATCAAAGTGGAGAATAATGACTTTTTAGATGGGCGATATTTCATTTCCGTTCATATCTCTGATGAAATGGTTATGTATCCTTATGATCGTAATGACTATGTATCCGAATTTAGAGTATTATCCAAGAAAAATCTACGCGGAATGCCTATAGGGGAAGGATATTTTAGATGTAAGCACGAATGGGAGATACTGAAATGATATTTTATTGGTATAATTTGGTTATTTTGGGTGGTGTATGATGATTAGAAAGATGTTGCGTTTTGTTATTGTAATAATTGTCACGTTTGCTTTTGTATCTTCAGTATCTGCTATCAAAAATAGCAATCTATTTGCTCCGGAGGTGTTTAAGCTCAAGACGATCAATTTGGGCACAAATCTGAATGCAAACTTTGGCGGGATTACACATGGCAAAGTAATTGAACAGTCCTTTTCTGCCAAACAGGATGGTCTTGCTAAAGTCGAACTGTTTTTTTCTACATTTAACAGACAAAATGACAGTGAAACGCTGTTATCTCTATATGAAGCAGATACAAAACAACTAATAAGACAGGCAAAATTCAATAACGTTCAGGCCAAAGATAATGCCTATAGCGAGTTGTCCTTCGATCCTGTTGAGAATTCAAAAGACAAGATGTATATTTTGAGGATAAGCTCCAATGCAAGTGAAACTTCCCAAGCAGTAACCTTTTGGAAGGACAACACCAGCCTGGCGGACGGAAACCTGTCATTTGCGGGACAGCACCAGGAAGGCAGTCTGGTAGGTAAACTTATTTACCAGAACCAATTTACTATTAAGGATATTATAATTAACGGTCTTTTCTTTAGTTTTCTGAATATTATTCTGTTTGAATTATTACGATTCATAAAAAATAAGTAGGGGACAATTATGATTAATAAGTTCCGAGTAATCATGCGTGCAATTCACCTGGTTCGCGATAAAGGCATAAAAAGCTTTATCAACAAGGCTCATGAAAAATGGTTTCATCTATCTTTTTCAGAGCCTCCTTTTGTGCCGTTGACTGAACAGCAGCTTGAAGAGCAGAAAAACAAAATATTCAACATCCAACCCAAAATCAGTATAGTCGTCCCTGTTTACAATACAAACCCCCTGTTTTTGGAGCAGATGGTTGACTCTGTACTGAACCAGACCTATTCCAATTTTGAGTTGTGTCTATATAATGGCGGGAGTACAGAGGGCGATGTCGAGAAAGTAATAAACCATTTTATGTCCAAAAGTGATAAAATAGTCCATGCTTGCTCGGAAACTAATTATGGAATCTCTGAAAATACAAATCGCGCACTGGCAATGGCAACGGGAGAATATATAGGGTTGCTTGATCATGACGACTTGTTGACGCCAGACGCATTATATGAATGTGTAGATGCTATTAACAGATACGGTGCAGACGTTATTTATTCCGATGAAGACAAAATTGTCGGTAATACCTTGCAACATATCAGTGTCCACAAAAAACCGGACTGGTCTCCAGATACATTGCTAAGCTATAATTATATTTGTCATTTTTTGGTTTTTAAAGCCTCATTACTTCAAAGCACGGGACTATTTAATAGTCAATTCGATGGAAGCCAGGATTACGATTTTATTTTAAGATTGACTGAACGAGCAGTGTGTATCCATCATATCCCAAAAGTTTTGTATCATTGGCGAATCAGCGAAAATTCCACAGCTGCCAGCTATTCAGCCAAGTCTTACGCCCTGCAGGCCGGGAAAGACGCTCTGCAGAACTATGTGTCAAACCGAAACGAATCATTGATAGTGAATGAAGGCGCATTTCATGGCGCTTTTAATATAACTCCAGTTTTAAATGAGATGCAGACAGCGGCTTTGTTTTGTCTGGGCAATTGGGAAAATACACAGTCTGTAAAAGAGTACTATGCCAGTCTGAATATCTCTTCCGAATACCGAATGTTTGATGTAGTGATGATGAATTTCACTCCATTTCATAAAGATGCAGACAGCATTGCCGAGCAGTCCTCATACTATAAAGTGTATGACTGTGGTGATAAAAATGTTGCTGAAGCATTAAATGGTTTATTAAAAACAAGCAATGCTGATCATGCTATCATTTTAAATGCGGATATTCGCTCACTGGCTGATGATTGGTACAAGATTCTAATTTCGGAAGCCATCGCAACCGAGTCAGCTGTTATAGCTCCTAAAATTTTGAACAAGAAAAATAAAATCAGCAGTTATGGACTTGCAGTTAACCAAAAAGGGATCATAAATCTGTATCATAATATTAACTCTAGCTTTTTTGGTTATTTCGGTCGACTCAAAATCGCGCAAAATATTACGGCAATCAGTCCTGAATTGTTCCTGTTGAAAAAAGATGCCTACAAATATTATGGAGATTTTGATGAAGCCTATACTACCGATTTGACCATTGTGGATTATTGCCTGCGTGTCAATATTCATTCTGGTCACGTAAAGCTGGTGAATCATGAGCTTTTATATACTCGACAATCCCATTCCTATTCATGGCCTGAAAATGAATGGGAAGTTATGCTAGAGAAATATAAAGATTATCTGCAAGATAGGGACCATTATTATCCACTTGATTTTTTATATAAACCTGTAGAACTTTGAATATAATCTTTTATTTTGATAGGAGCGCCTGGTCAAATGAGAATTTTATTTACTCTTCATGATTTACAATACAGTGGAGGGACGGAAACCTTCACTTACAGCCTTGTCAAAGAATTTTTACGACAAAACCATGAAATCTTTCTTTATTCCACTCGAATTGGTCAGGTAGCAGACAAATATACCGAGATCGGTGTGTTTGTCACAGACGAAATTGCTTCTTTACCTGATGATGTTGACATTATCCATGCCCAGCATCGTGCAGAAGCCATCTCCGTTTATTATAAATATCCCTCTGTACCTATGGTATTCACTTCGCATGGCATTATTCCATGGCAAGAGAAGCCGGTCTTTATTCCCTCAATTGTCAAGTATGTAGCTGTTAGTGAAGAGGTACAACAACATCTGATTCAAAACTGGGACATTCAAGAAGATCAAATATCCATTATCCGTAATGGAATCGATCAAACCCGGTTCCGTCCTAGTACCCCGGTTTACGAAAAACCCGAAACCATCTTGTTGTTGTCTAACCGCTATACTCCTGATGTTAAAGAGGTTTTGGAAGAAGCAGCCAACAAAGCAAGCATGAAGCTTAACATTATTGGTCAATCACACAACAATGTGTGGGATGTGGAAGAGGAAATTCTGAATTCCGATGTGGTTGTTTCATTGGGACGCGGCATACTGGAAGCCATGAGTTGTGGTAGACTTCCTCTTGTGTTTGATTATAATGGAGGCGACGGTATTGTAACTCCGGATACTTATTATGATTTCCGTCAGAAGAATTTTTCTGGAAGAGTAAACAGTGAAAAGTACACTGCTGATCAAATTATTGAATTAATTCAAAAATTCTACACGCCTGAGATTATTGAAGCCAATCTAGAACTTGCTGTTCAATTCCATGACATTAGAACGATTGCGGAACAGTATTTTGAGCTGTATAAGCTTGGCGAGCAAAAAAGAGATAGTATCGTTACGATCGATCCGCAAATTATGGAGTATCTCATAGAAGGATATTCTTTTGCTGGAAAAGAGATTGTACAAAAAGAGAAAAACTTAAAGTATTTGCTGGAAGTTAAAAAAGTCAATGAGGCCAATGAAGTCAGATTGAGTGAAAGCCTGACAGAGATGCAAGCTGAGCAAGCAAAACTTATGCAAGAACGAGACGAGGCAGTGAAGCAGCAGGACCAATTAAAATCTGAATTGGAAATATCTGAAGCGAATTTAAATCGTGAAATTGTTTCTTTGACACAGATGGCGACCAGCAAAGACATTCAAATTCAAGATCTGGAATTTGAAAGAGAAGGATTCCTTAATCAGCTGGATCAAAAAGAAAACAATACAAAATACTTGCTTGAACTCACAAGGGAAAAAGATAAGGAACTGGTAAGCATTTATAGTTCTCGTTCCTGGAAATTGATTACCAAAGTCAAAAAATATAGAGGCTGGGTCAAAAAAGGCATAGCTAATCCAAAATGGGCGATCAAAAAATTGACCAATCGGAATCAGCTACTTCCCGCTCCTATCCCCGTAAATAATTATGTGGAACAAGAAGTTGGAGATATTCCTCGCATCAGTGTAGTCATTCCTGTATATGACCGAACAGATGTGTTACGACAAAGTATAGATTCGATTTTGAATCAAACGTATCAAAACTTTGAACTGATCATCGTTTGTGATGGTTCTCCAGATGAAACGCTGAAAATTGTAGATGAGTATAAAGATCACGAGAAAGTTCGCATTTTTAAATATTATAACAACAGCGGAAACGCGGTACGTGGACGAAACAAAGCCATTCGTGAGGCGCGCGGAGAATTTCTGGCTTTTCAGGATAGCGATGATATTGCAGAATCGAATCGCCTGGAAATTTCTTTGAATTATATTAATGACTTTAAAGCGGATGTCGTTTATGGAGGCTGGCGTGCTCTTGTGGACGGATCACGCATGATTGATATTAAGAATGGGCAGGAAGTATTAAGTCCAGATTGCGGATATGATGAATTGCTCAAAATGTGTGTCCCTTGCCAAAGTACCGTAATGTTGCGGTTGGATGCTGTCAGAGCCGTAGGTGGACTAAAAACAAATATGCGCTATCGCGAGGACCACGAATTATGGCTCAGAATGGCGTATAAAGGATATAAGTTCAAATCAATTCCTTTGATGTTAACTAATCTTAGATTACATGGCAATAACCTGGAACTTTCGTTTAAAGACGACGATAATCACTGGTTTGATCTGATGCTGGAAGAGCACAAAAACATTGTAGTAATGAAGCCTAAGATTGCCTATCTTATTCCAGGATGCGGCATATCAGGTGGTATCGCAGTAGTGTGTCAGCACGCAAACCGTTTGTTAAATCGTGGATATGATGTGCTGCTTATTACTGAGGATATTCATCGAGAGATCAACTGGTTTCCGAACCAAAAAGTTGAGATAATCGGTATTGATGAAGCACCGACTAATTTGGATATTCTTGTTGCAACAGGTTGGAGCACTGCTTATACCATTGCTGATATTCCTGCAAAGAGAAAAGTATATTTTGTTCAATCCGATGAGAGCCGCTTTTATCCTGCCGGGTCTTTTGAAAGTCAAAAGGCATGGGATTCATATAAATTCGATTATGAATATATGACGGAAGCAAAATGGATTCAAAAATGGTTGAAAGAAAAGTTTGGTCACGACGCTACCTATGTTCCTAATGGATTGGATGAGAATATTATTTTCCAAACGGATCCAATTACCAAAAAAGGCGATAAAGTAAGGGTACTGCTTGAAGGACCGATCGATATTCCATTTAAAGGGATGGAAGATGCCTTTAATGCTATTAATGATCTGGATTGTGAAGTGTGGTGTGTAAGTTCAGCGGGGAAACCGAAAAAAGAATGGAAATGCGACGTATTCTTTGAAAAGGTGCCGATGGGCCAGATGAATCAAATCTATTCCAGCTGTGATATCCTCGTTAAACTGAGTAGGGTCGAAGGATTTTTTGGTCCACCTCTGGAAATGATGGCTTGTGGAGGAACTTGCGTAGTTGCAGATGTGACCGGTTATGATGAGTATATTGTCGATAATTATAACGCACTGGTCGTGGAGATCGGGGATGTTGAAGGCGCAAAGCAAGCTGTTAAAAAGCTTATCGAAGATACTGAGCTTAGACAGCGTCTGACTGCCAATGGTAGAAAGACAGCAGAAGAATGGAGATGGGAGCCGAGCATTGATACATTGGAAGAACTGTATTACAAAAATCATAGTACTGGAAAGGTAGAGGTATGAGAATATTAGTGACCGGAGGAGCTGGATTTATCGCTTCTCATATTGTTGACAGATTGATTGCTGAACAACATGTAGTATGCATTGTTGATAATTTGTCCACTGGAAAGCAAGAAAATATTAATCCTGCGGCTATTTTTTATAATGTGGATATTCGCAGTGAAGAGTTATTGGAAGTGTTTGAGAAATTCAAGCCGCAGATTCTAATACATCATGCTGCCCAGATTAGTGTGTCGCATTCGGTTGCTGATCCTTCACAGGACGCATCAATCAATATTAGCGGGACGATTAATATCTTGGATTGTTGCTATAAGACTGGAGTACAAAAAATTATCTATGCTTCTTCAGCAGCAGTGTATGGCTATCCAGAAGAACTTCCTGTAAAGGAGATTGCCAAGCTTTCTCCGCTGTCACCTTATGGCCTGTCCAAGTTAACACCTGAATATTATATTCAGTTGTACTCCAATCTTCATGGTCTTAAATATACGATTTTGCGTTACAGCAATGCTTACGGCGAACGGCAGGATCCTAAAGGAGAAGGCGGTGTGATTTCAATTTTCCTGGATAACCTTCTTGCTGGCAAGGAGGTTCGAATTCACGGTGATGGTGCTCAAACTCGTGATTTCATTTATGTCAAAGATATCGTGAGCGCCAATATTGCGGCTCTTACCAAAGGGGAAAATTGCATTACAAATATCAGCACACAAACAGAAATTTCGGTGAAAGAATTGTTTGAAATGATGTGTAACATACTGGAGATCGATGCTTCTGCTAAATATATGCAGGAGCGTATAGGCGATATTAAATACAGCTCATTAAGCAATCAACAGGCGCAATCCATTCTTGGCTGGACAAGTCAGTTCACTTTATATCAAGGCTTGAAAGAAACAATCAACTACTATCAGAATATTTCTATTAAATAAATGATATAACTAACAGAAAATCGGGAGGATTTTTGATGAAAGGTATAATTCTTGCAGGAGGTACGGGCTCTCGCCTCTACCCCTTAACCAAAGTAACAAATAAACATCTGCTGCCTGTGGGTAAATATCCAATGATTTTTTACTCTGTTCACAAGCTGAAACAGGCCGGAATTAACGATATTCTTATTGTTACGGGTAAAGATCATATGGGCGACGTAGTTAACCTTCTGGGTAGTGGACGTGAAATGGGTGTCAGCTTTACATACAAGGTGCAGGATGAAGCCGGCGGAATCGCGCAGGCGCTTGATCTGGCTGAGCATTTTGTAGGCGAGGACCAAATGGTTGTTATCTTGGGCGATAATGTTTTTGCTGATGATATTACACCATTTGTGGAAAATTTCTGTGTACAGCAAAAGGGTGCAAAGTTATTGCTACAACAGGTTCATGATCCGCAGCGTTATGGTGTGGCCGAACTGGACGGGGCACGTATCGTTTCCATCGAGGAGAAACCTCAGATTCCGAAGAGCGAGTATGCGGTAACCGGTATTTACATGTTTGACAGTAATGTATTTGATATCGTAAAAACGTTGAAGCCTTCGAAACGTGGCGAACTGGAGATTACCGACGTTAATAATGCTTATATTCAACGCGGCGAGCTTTCCTTTGATATTTTGCAAGGCTGGTGGACAGACGCTGGTACGCATGCTTCTCTTGCCAAAGCAAATGAACTGGCAAAAGACATTGCATTCGGTGAAGAATTTGGGAAGCTGAAGCTATAGGAGGATCATATGAAAGCTATATCTTTGCATTTACAAGGAGCCAAGCTGCTCGATCCTGTAGTGCACGGAGATCATCGAGGTTTTTTCATGGAAAGTTATAATGAAAAAATCATGCATGATCTTGGTATTACACATCATTTCATTCAGGATAACCAATCGTTGTCTGCTGAGCCCGGCGTGTTGAGGGGGTTACATTATCAACTCAACCCCAAGGCACAGACTAAATTGGTTCGGGTAATATCCGGGGCCATTTACGATGTTATTGTTGATATTCGTAAAAATTCCCCAACCTTTGGTCAGTGGCAGGGATTTATTTTAAGTGAATACAATAAGCGCCAGCTGTTGGCCCCAAAAGGATTCGCACATGGCTTTTGTACGCTGGTGCCCAATACGCAGGTCCTTTATAAGGTGGACGAATACTATTCTCCTGAACATGATCGCGGGATTGCTTGGAATGATCCGGACTTAGGGATTGACTGGCCTATTGAATCTCCAGTTCTATCCGAAAAAGATACTCATAATCCGTTGCTTAAAGACGCATCAATATTTGAATAAACAGATGGTAATTAATTTTCAACTGTTTTACAGTATTTTATTTTATGCAATCAAGAGAAGTATGAAAACGGTTGATTAGGGGTTTGATGCAAGTGAAGTTAATTACAATTTTAGTACCAGCCTTCAATGAGGAAGAGGTTCTTCACCAATTGCATAAAAGGCTGACTGCAGTAATTGCCAATCTCTCGAATTATAATTTTGAAATTCTTTTTGTTAATGATGGTAGTAGAGATAACACCGTAAACATTATTAAGGAGTTAAGAAAACAGGATCGACGAGTATCATTAATTGATCTCTCAAGAAACTTTGGTAAAGAAATTGCAATGATGGCTGGATTCGATTACGCAAAAGGAGATGCAATCATCATTATTGATGCTGATCTTCAAGATCCACCAGAACTTATTCCTCAAATGATTGAATTTTGGGAACAGGGATATGATGATGTATTTGCCAGAAGAAACAGCCGAGAAGGTGAAACCTGGTTAAAAAAACGCACCTCCTCTGTTTTTTATAAAATTTTACAAAAAGTAACGAAAGTTCCGTTGCAGCAGGATACGGGAGATTTTAGATTGCTGGATCGTTGCTGTATTGAAGCCTTAAAGCTGTTGCGGGAAACGCAAAGATATACGAAAGGTATGTTCAGCTGGATTGGTTTTAATAAAAAGGAGATACGATTTGATCGTGACGCCAGATTTGCCGGTGAAACCAAATGGAACTATTTTAAATTGTTTGATTTGGCAATCGAAGGCATCACTTCATTCACGATCACGCCGTTGCGAATGTCTGCCGCAATCGGCTCTTTAATTTCGATATTTGCTTTTGTATATATGGTGTGGGTTATTGTGAAGACACTTATTTTTGGTAATCCTATTGAGGGTTACCCTTCTTTAATGACCGTCATTTTGTTTATCGGAGGCATTCAACTTATATCTCTTGGAATAATAGGAGAATATTTGGGACGCGTATTTAATGAAACCAAAAGGAGACCTCTATATTTCGTTAATGAATACAACAATCATAAAGTGATTCCTGGCAGAGAACCTTATTTTGGTATTAAGGTGAATGATGAGAAACATTAAAGAAACCGTTAATTATATTTTTTTTGGTGTGCTGACCACGCTGGTAAATATCTTTGTATACTTCTTATTAACCCATTTATTTATTATAGATTTTCGAATAGCGACATCCATAGCATGGATAGTTTCCGTGTTGTTTGCTTTCATTACAAACAAAAAATATGTTTTTAAGAGTAACAATCACGTCTTTAGAGAGCTTTTGCTTTTTTTTACGGCTCGTATTGCATCGTACGCTATCGATTTGGGCGGTATGATACTGCTTGTCTATTTATTTCATATTGATGATGGAGTGGCTAAAATATGGGTCAATATTCTGGTCATTGTGCTTAATTATTTTTTGAGTAAGTTCTTAATTTTTAAATGAAACCATACCTGTATTGAAGTGATTTGAGCTTCGAGCAAAAAAGCGCCATTCATTATACTGGTAAGCGTTCAGCCATGAACAGATTCCAAATATGAAAGAGGCGCTTATAATGAAGTAGAGGTTGTTAGGACTTTAACGACCCCATCTTCAGGTTCTTCTTCAATTCGTTGAGGTTGAAATCTTGCGAATGAGATTGAAAAAACAGGGGTAACATTACTTTAAAGTGGGAGGTAGCTCATGAAACTTCTTGTCACCGGCGGGGCCGGATTTATAGGTAGTAACTTTGTATTGTATATGTTAAAACACCATCCAGATTATGAAATTGTAAATATAGATGCTCTTACCTATGCAGGTAACCTGGAAAATTTGAAATCCATTGAAAATAACCCCAAACATAGCTTCATCAAAGCAGATATTACCGACGCACAAGCGATTGACCAGCTGATGCAGCAGGGGATTGATGTGGTGGTGAATTTTGCAGCGGAGTCACATGTGGATCGGAGTATTTTGGAACCGGAAGTGTTTGTGAAAACAAACGTATTAGGTACGCAAGTGCTACTGGATGCAGCCAAGAAATATAACGTGGCCAAGTTTGTACAGGTATCAACAGATGAGGTGTACGGTTCTCTGGGGGAAACAGGATTGTTTACGGAGGAAACTCCGTTGCAGCCTAATAGTCCTTATTCTGTTTCCAAGGCAGGTGGCGATCTGCTAGTTCGTGCATATCATGAAACCTTCGGTTTACCAGTGAATATCACGCGTTGTTCTAACAACTATGGTCCATACCAGTTTCCTGAAAAATTGATCCCGCTAATGATCTCTCGTGCACTGAGTGATCAACAGCTACCAGTATACGGGGATGGCTTGAACATTCGCGACTGGTTGTATGTAGAGGATCATTGCAGCGCCATTGATCTGGTCATTCATCAGGGTAAACTGGGTGAAGTATACAATATCGGGGGAAATAACGAGCGGACAAATGTGCATATCGTCAAAACGGTATTGGAGGAGCTGGGCAAGCCAGAATCTCTGATTTCGTATGTGCAGGATCGTCCAGGTCATGACCGCCGTTATGGTATTGATCCAACGAAGACGATGAATGAGTTGGGCTGGAAGCCAAAGCACTCTTTTGAAACCGGCATTAAAGAAACGATTCGCTGGTATTTAGACAACGAAGAATGGTGGAGTCGCATTCAATCTGGCGAATATCAACAATACTATGCAAAGCAGTACGGTTCCCGCTTGGGGGATGCGTAGAATGAAGGTATTGGTTACTGGAGCATCCGGTCAACTTGGTAAAGACGTAGTAAAGGTTTTTCAAGAGCAAGGACATGATGTCCTAGGTTACGATCGGGAACAATTGGATATCACGGATTTGCAGCAGACCATGAAGATTGTAGGACAATATCAACCTGATGCCGTAATCATTGTGTAGCGTATACGGCTGGGGATGCAGCGGAAACTGATGTAGACGGGACTTATCAAGTCAACGCAGCAGGCACACGTAATATGGCACTGGCTGCGGAAAAGGTTGGAGCTAAGCTGGTGTAATAAAGGTTCTTTGAAAATGGGGAAGAAGCTAATTTGTTTTTCAATATCATAAAAAAGTAATAAACTTTGAACAAGCGTAACTTTATATATTTGAATTAATGATCGGTAGAATAATACCATGATGGGAGCAATATAATGTATGAACTAAGAAAAGGTCTTGCTGATCTAAGTGAGGAGTTCCAAGAATTCAAGGAATATATAAAGAAGAATAAGTTGTTTTGTATTATAATTGCTTTGACGATTTTTTTGGCATATGGCTTCCCCCTAACGAATTTTACACTTTCTATAGATGAAGAAGTTGCACTCTTTTCACAACCTGAATCTATAGTTGGGGCTTGGGGATCTCAAGGACGTTTTGGGATTGTTTTGATCAAAGAACTATTCCAATATTGGCAGGTCAATTCAGTAACCAGTACTTTTCTTGCAGTAACTTCTCTTGCTCTCAGCAGTTTAGTTTGGGCATATACCTTCAATGGTTTTGTTTTTAAAACACAAAATCAGCGAATTGATGTAGCAGGTTTTATTTTTGCAATACTTTTTCTAACATTTCCTGCGTACTCGGAGAATATAGGATTCTCTATGATGAGCTTCGAACTAGGAATAGGGTGGATAGCGATATCTTTAGCGACATTATTAGTCGTAAAATGGGTTCTTTTAAAAAAAAATAGATTATACTTGTTATTGGGAATATTATTAATTATGTTCTCTATCTCTATATATCAGTCCTTCTTGCCAGTTTTTGTTTGTGGTGTCTTGGTAATCACATGTTTATATATTTTATCTATTCAAAAATCAGATACAAGCTTAAGTTTTAGAGAGTTTATTGTGATACTACTTAAGTATATCCTAACTTTAGTAACGGGATATATTTTATATTATCTGATAGATAAACTGGTAGGGCTATTTGTCCCATCCTCAGGCTATATCGATAATTTTTTTGTTTGGGGAAAACAGGATCCGAATTACATAGTAGCAACTCTTTTGGTTTATTTCAAAAACCTTGCTTTGGGGAAGGTCATTTATGGTAGCCAGATTATACTACCTACATTAATTGCTTGTATATCCGTTTCGCTATGGTTTCTGGTAAATTTCATTTTTAAAAAAGCTAACTGTATGGCATTATATTTGTTTTTAACATTATTATGTTTGTTCAGCATGCCATTTTTAATGTCAATTATGCTAGGATCTCCAATCCCAATAAGATCGAATTTGGTACTCGGGTTATTTATTTCTTCAGTATGGCTGTTAGTATACCTGATTATTAATAAAATATTTTTAAAGAATATTCTCTTGATATTAGTTGTGTTGGTCTCTATAAACCAGTCTCTTTCGCTATCACAATTATTTTACAGTGATTATAATAGATATCAAGATGATGTGAGGTTGGCTAATGAAATTGGGCATGCAATTTTAAATTTGAATTTGGGAGAGGCACCATCCCAGCCAGTTGTATTCGTGGGAAGTCATATTCAGCAATTGAGACAAAATGTCATAAAGCAAGAGGTATTAGGGTACTCATTTTTTGAATGGGATGGGGGAAGGGAAAAGAGAAAATGGACCTTTATGAAATCATTAGGGTATGATTTTGTTAGACCCAACAATAGTCAAATACAAAAAGCTCTTAAACTTTCAACCAATATGCCTGTTTGGCCTTATACAGGTTCCGTAGCATTGTCTGACAACCTAATAATTGTAAAATTTTCTGATGATAAAGAGAAGTGGAAATTGGATTTAACTAATAATGAAAAGGATGTCGAGATTACTGGAAAATCAATTTATAAAATTAATGCTGATAAGGACATCCCAAGTTATTTTGATTTATCGATTTCTAAAGATGAAAATGATACAACGATGTTAAAAGCGGGGCATATTGACCCACATATATCTTTTCCTTTATCTAAAGAAATAGATTATAGTTCATTTGATTATATCAGAATAAATATTGAGTCTGATACGACTGGGGAAATGCAAGTTTTTTTGTCCCAGAAAAATGAAGATTATAGCGAAGAAAAGTATAGTAGTTATATTTCGCTCAAAAAAGGATCGAATATTATTTTGTGTAAAAAACCTATTGCAATGCAGAATGTTGGAGCTATAAGATTTGATCCTCCTATTAATTCATCTGTAGTGTTAAAAAGCATTGATTTTATAAAATGATTGTTAATAGAGATGAGAATTATACCTTAATTATTTATTAACTGGTAAATATGGATTATATTATTTGTGCATTTTAATGTTGCCTTGGACGAGAGAGCCTGTCGGTAATGAAATTATTATCGACAGATCTCTTATATCGAATATTATACTTAATTTCTATTTCACACTACAAAATGATCCAATGTTAGGAACAAACTTGAGTTTTATTATTAGCTTAAAAAAGTAAAATACAGTTTAAGAATTGATTAGGTATTATTAACTCAACTTTCGCAGAGCAAAAATCAACTCGAACCTTTGTAGCAACTGGGCTCTGAGGGATTCGAATACCCTTCTTGCAAAATAGAAAAACACCGCTTGGTTTGGTAAAGTGAGAGTGACGAGCAATCACTACCAGACAAAAGAGGTGTCTTCTATCATGATAGATCATCAACCCGACCTAAATCAACTACCCAAAGAATTGAAGGCTGCATTTCAAGAACTGAATGTCTTGAAGTATCTGCACCAAGCGGGATTTCGTAAACGATTTGGCTTTAGCTGTGCTCGGCTGTTCCAGCTTGTTTTCGTCCTTCTGTTTTATCAGAAGAACTGGTTTCGTTTGCTGGAGAGTCGTCAGGACGAATCGCTTCCCGGCAAGGATGCGGTGTATCGTTTTCTCAACCATGCTGGTTTTGCGTGGCGTCGCTTTCTGACGATGTTCAGCGTCGCCACCGTGTAGAAGGTCAGCGCCCTGACGTCGGCTGATCGGGATTCGGTTTTCATCGTCGATGACTCCATGTTCGAACGCAACCGCAGCAAATCGGTGGAGTTGCTCGCCCGATTTCGAGATCATACCACCGGTACTTATTTTAAAGGATTTCGTATGCTGACGATGGGCTGGTCGGATGGGCATACCTTTCTGCCGCTGAATTTTGCGCTGCTAAGCTCAAACGAGTCTTCCATTAACGGCATCCACGAGAACATCGACAAACGTATCTTCGGCTATAAACGCCGTCAGAAAGCGCTTCTGCCAGCTCCACAGGTCACCGCATCCATGCTGGATCGAGTCCTCGAAGCTTGAGTGACCGCTTCCTATGTCTTGATGGACAGCTGGTTCACGCACGCTCCGCTCATTGGCGAAGTCGTCGCCCGCGGACTCGATGTGATCGGCATGCTCAAGAACGACAAGAAACGTTTCCGGATTCAGGGCCGGAGCCTGTCGCTCAAAGCATTGTATAGCGTTGCGCCTCCTGTGGAGAGCAACAAGCGCCAAGTTCTCCGGTTGATTCGCACCGAACTGGCTTGTGGCATTCCGGTTCATGTGGTGTTCGTCCGCCATCGCAGCCAAAAGAAAGAATGGCTCGCGATTCTGACAACGGATCTTTCGCTTACCGTAGAAGACATCATTCGGATTTACGGGATCCGCTGGGATATCGAGGTCTTCTTCAAGTGCACCCAATCACTGCTTCGCTTACAGAAAGAATTCCAGGGTCGTTCCTATGACTTACTAATCAGTCACACGACGATTGTGTTCTCACGATATATTTTACTGGTCTGGCAACATCGGAAAAGTACGGACGCCCGTTCATTGGGCGGCTTGTTTTATTTGCTATGCGACGAAGTAGGTGCGTTAGACTGGATGATCGCCTTACAAAAACTGCTCGACCTGGTCAACGAAATCGCTAAGAAAGCAGGCTAAAAGCTGTCGGCTCTGATTCAGTGTCAACTCCAGCAATGGATCTCCGCTTTACCCAGTTATATCAAGGCTTGTTTGCCGATTTCATGCTGCGAAAGTTGAGTTATTAAGTATTATAGGAGTTGGAATTTTTGTTCTCTTTGAATAAACATAAGATTGTACCGTTAGTTGTTCTAATATTAATATCTACATCGATTTTCATTTATTACTTACTTCAAAATTATAATGTTAATTATTATGATGAAACGGGATACATTACTATTAGTCAAATGATTTTAGATAAAGGACTCTTTAGTATAGATGAACCTTTAAGGACTTATTTATATCCTCTATTCATAACTTTTGCTAGAATATTCACGAATGGGAACATTGATAATGCAAAGATAACAATCAGTATACTTCAATTTTTGCTATATATTTACACCATTTTTACTGTGAGCTCTTATTTCTATAGAACAACTAAAAATAATTTGATCTATTATGTTATACTGACTTTTGGATTTCTCAATCCTTATTTAATTCAGTCGACAACGTTATTTTTAACGGATTCACTCGCATCATGTTTTATTGTTCTCTCGGTACTACATATGATTTTTAATGATTACCGGAAAATTAGTTCTTATTTTATAGTTTTTTTGTTAAGTTATGCGGCGGTCATGGTTAGACCAGCCTCGGCAATTCTAATTCCAATTATTTTTATTTTATTCCTTTACAGAAAAAAAATGCTTAATGATTTAAATTTATCGAAGCTTATACTAGCAGCCGTTATATCCAGTATAATTTTTATACCGCAACTTTACAATAATGTGAATCAATATAACCATTGGACTGTTCTGGTGCATCAGAATCTTTATGAATTTCAAAGTAAACTTGCAGCAACATACTTGAAATATGGGACTTTAATTATTCCTAATGAAAACCCTCAGTTGATTTTTAAAACGCCATTTTCAGTAGGCTCTGAGGCGAACATATTTGATTTAGTGGTTTACAATTTTCCGGCATTTTTAGTTGCATATAGTTCACATATATTTGGAGTATTAGATTGGGGATATGTAGATACCTATATCAGGGATTTTTACCCCATGAGTAGGATTCTTGGTTCTATATTTCTTTATATTTTTTGGATTCTAGCAGCATATGGCATAGTTAGCTTTCTTAAATACAGAAAAAAGACAAAGAAAACTAAGTTTATTGCCGTTTCTTTACTTGTTTCCTGTCTTGTGTATCTACTTTTTATTGGAACAACCGTAGTTGAATCAAGATTTGGATATCCAGTGTTTTTAATATTGCTCCCTTTTTGTGGTACTGGTGCTTATAAGATGGTGAAGTTAGTTAACAATAAGGGCATTGAATTAAAAAGGAGGAGTATAATTATTGGTTTGTACGGTGTTTCATTTTTAATAATCATTTTTGTATTTTTTGTGTTGTCATTCTTGCTGGACTATCAAACAGGTAGGATTAACTGGTTAAGTTTATAAATGTGTTAATGGAGGGGGAAATGAGTAGTTCATCTTATGAGTACACAAGTCAATTAATAGAAATTAGCGAATTAGGCGATGAAAGAGGTATGCTTGCTGTTATTGAAGAACATAAGGATGTGCCTTTTGAGATTAAAAGAGTCTTTTATATTTATGGAACAAGACCAGATATTAGACGTGGTTTTCATGCTCATTATAAAACACGACAGGCTTTAGTAGCTGTAGCGGGCAGTTGTAAAGTATACCTTGATAATACTAAAAGAAAAATAGATGTAGTATTAGATAATCCTGCTAAGTTACTAATATTAGAACCTAATGACTGGCATGAAATGTATGATTTTTCTTCTGACTGTGTACTTTTGGTGCTTGCATCCCATTTATATGATGTAGCGGACTATATTAGAGACTATTCTATATTTTTAGAGGTGTATGGTTCATGAAAAATTATTATGTCCATGAAATGGCAATAGTAGAGACCGATAAAATAGGTGACAATACACGAATTTGGGCTTTTGCTCATGTTTTACCTGGTGCTGTAGTAGGGAATAATTGTAATATAAATGATCATACATTTATTGAGAATGATGTGACTATAGGTAACAGTGTTACAATTAAATCTGGGGTGTACATATGGGACGGTGTTCGAATAAAAGATAATGTGTTTGTTGGCCCTAATGTAACATTTACGAATGATATGAAGCCCCGCTCCAAGCAGTACCCAGATAAATTTCTAAACACATATCTGGAAGATGGCTGCTCTATCGGAGCCAACGCTACAATTATTGCTGGTAATAAAATTGGAAAATATGCCATGGTAGGGGCAGGTTCGGTCGTAACTTCCAATATCCCAAATAATACCTTGTGGTATGGAAACCCAGCAAAATTTCGTGGGTATATTTGTAATTGTGGAGAAAATTTGAATGAAGTTTATTATTGTTCTAAATGTGATTCTCAGTATCACTTATTTAATGGAGAAATTTCAATAAACATACAAAGTGAGTGAATATCATGATACCTTTCCTTGATCTGAAAAAAATAAATTTGCAACACGAGGAAGCTATTCTGGAAAGCATGAAGAAGGTTCTGCATTCCGGATGGTATATTCTTGGAGAAGAAGTTAAAGCATTTGAACGTGATTTCGGGGACTATTGTGGGACTGAATATTGCGTTGGGGTAGCTAATGGACTTGATGCATTAGAATTAATTATGCGTGCTTATGATATTGGTCCAGAAGATGAAGTTATTGTACCTTCAAATACCTACATTGCATCGATTCTTTCAATTTCTGCTAATGGGGCTATTCCAGTTCTGGTTGAACCTAATCTTAAGACATATAATATCGACCCCGATAAAATCGAGGAATCAATTACTAATAGAACGAAAGCAATATTAGTAGTTCATTTGTATGGGCAGATATGTAATATGAAACCTATTCGTGCCTTAGCAGAAAAGTACAATTTAAGAATTATTGAAGATTGCGCTCAATCACACGGTGCAATTTATGACGGCATTCGTGCTGGGAATTTAGGTGATGCAGCTGCATTCAGTTTTTACCCAGGGAAAAATTTAGGTGCTTTAGGCGATGCGGGAGCAATAACAACAAATGATAAAGCAGTTTATAAAAAATTATATGCACTTCGTAATTATGGCTCTGAGAAAAAATATGAAAATATCGTAAAAGGTTATAATAGTCGCTTGGATGAATTTCAGGCTCCTATACTTCGAGAAAAATTGAAGTACCTAGATCGTGACAATCAGTTGAGAAGAGAGACAGCATTGTACTATTTGAGTAATATTGATAATCCATATATTACTCTGCCTCAAATCGAAGAGAAAGAGTTGTCTCATGTTTGGCATGTTTTTGTTGTTAGAGTTAAGAATAGAGAAAGCTTTGCTGAATTTCTACGCGGTAAAGAAATTCAAACCATGATTCATTACCCCATTCCTCCGCATCGACAACAAGCTTATAGTGAATGGTCAAATTTAAGTTTTCCTATCTCAGAGCAAATACACTCTGAAATTATAAGTATTCCGTTAAGTCCGGTTATGACTATGGATGATGCTAAGTGTGTTGTGGAGGCTATTAATGACTACCAACCAAATTAAATTTTCTATTGTAGTTCCTGTGTACTTTAATGAGTTAAATATACCTCATACAATTCATAGACTTATTGGACTACAAGAACATTTGGTAGGATGCGATTTAGAATTTGTTTTTGTTGATGATGGTTCCAAAGATGATTCTTTAAAGTTGTTGTTGGAGGCTAGGAAGCAAGATCCCAGAATAAAAGTTATTAAACTGAGCAGGAATTTCGGCTCCATGTCTGCCATACAAGCTGGTTTGAACTATGCTACGGGGGACTGCGTAGGTGTTATTGCAGCAGACTTGCAGGATCCGCCAGAGTTGTTCAAAGAAATGATTAAGCATTGGAAATTAGGTAAAAAAGTAGTTTTGGCAACTAGGGAAGATAGGGAGGAATCTTTATCGCAAAAGTTCTTCTCCAATACGTACTATTACCTGTTGGAAAAATTGGCTTTAAAAGACTATCCTAAAGGTGGCTTTGATTTTTTACTGATCGATAAACAAGTGGTGCGTGAAGTTTTACACATAAGAGAAAAAAACACTAATGTTATGAGTCTGATCTACTGGCTTGGTCATGAGAGGGAAATGGTTTCTTATGTGAGGCGGGAAAGAAAATTGGGAACGTCTAAATGGACGTTATCTAAAAAGGTTAAATTATTTGTTGATTCATTTGTTAGCTTCTCATATGCACCTATTCGTTTTATGTCAGCAATAGGTTTTGTTACGGCTGTTTTAAGTTTTTTATATGGTGTTTTTATAATTATCAACGCGCTTGTAGGATTGATCGAACTTCAAGGTTGGACTACAATTATTACACTGATTACATTTTTATTAGGTATCATTATGATTATGCTCGGCATAATTGGAGAGTACCTATGGAGGATTCTTGATGAGAGTAGAGAGCGCCCTGCATTTATTGTGGATGAAACTTACGAATAAAGAGTTTCTTAAATTTCTAATTAGCGGGGGATTAAATACACTGGCAACCTATGGTATTTATTTAGCTCTTATTGATTTCGTAGATTATAAGATTTCTTATAGCATTTCATATGTGTGCGGAATTGTTATATCTTTTTTGTTAAATGCTTTGTTTGTTTTTAAGCAAAAGATTTCTTTAAGGAGCTTTATCAAATATCCAATTGTATATATTGTACAGTATTTGATTAACTTGTTAATGCTATTTGCCTTGGTTAGAATTTTTCACATTCCAGAAATTTTTGTTCCGTTAATAGTTACGATTGTTACCATTCCAATTACTTTTGTTTTATCGAGATTAATTATTAGAGCCAATTAATGGAGGTTTTATTATGAAAGGGATAATTCTTGCGGGAGGTACTGGCTCACGTCTATACCCCTTAACCAAAGTAACCAATAAGCATTTATTACCGGTTGGTAAGTATCCAATGATTTTCCATTCTGTATCCAAGCTCAAGAAAGCTGACATCCATGATATTCTTATCGTAACAGGTAAGGAACATATGGGAGATGTTGTAAACCTCCTTGGCAGTGGGCGTGAAATGGGCGTAACATTCACTTATAAAGTTCAGGATGAGGCAGGTGGGATCGCACAAGCTCTTGATTTGGCTGAACAATTTGTAGGTAATGATCAAATGGTTGTTATTTTAGGCGATAATGTATTTGAAGACGACATTGCCCCATTTGTGAACAATTTCCGCAATCAAATTACAGGGGCCAAAATTCTCCTTCAACAGGTACAAGACCCACACCGTTTTGGAGTGGCTGAACTTCAAGGGGAACGGATTATGTCTATAGAAGAAAAACCCAAAGATCCCAAAAGTAATTACGCTGTAACAGGTATTTATATGTTCGATCATAGTGTCTTTGAAATTGTAAAAACGCTTGAACCTTCAGCTCGTGGAGAACTTGAGATAACTGACGTTAACAATGCATATATTACTTATGGAACATTGACATATGATATTCTTCAAGGATGGTGGACGGATGCGGGGACTCACCCATCTCTTGCGCGTGCTAATGAATTGGCCAAGGATATAGTGTTTGGTGAAGAATTTGGAAAATTAAAGATTTAAAGGGAGGATACGGACTTATGAAGGTAATCCCTTTGAAACTAGAAGGTGCGAAGGTTATTGAACCCATGGTCCATGGTGATCATCGTGGTTATTTTATGGAGAGCTACAATGAGCAGATTATGAAAGAAAACGGTATTAATCATGCTTTCATTCAGGATAATGAGTCATTATCTGTAGAGACTGGAGTTATTCGTGGCTTGCATTATCAGCTAGAGCCAAAAGCACAAACAAAACTCATTCGTGTGATCTCAGGAGCCATCTATGATGTGATTCTGGATATTCGTAAAAGTTCCCCGACATTCGGTCAATGGGTTGGGGTGATTTTGAGTGAACACAATAAACGTCAATTACTGGTCCCTAAAGGTTTTGCTCACGGATTCTGTACGCTTATGTCTAATACCCAGGTGTTTTATAAGGTAGATGAGTATTATTCACCTGAGAATGATCGTGGTATACTCTGGAATGATCCGGCACTTGGGATTGATTGGCCCACTTCCCATGCAATTCTTTCGGAAAAGGATCAGAAGCACCCTGTATTAGCAAACGCGGAGATTAATTTCGAATAGATACGGAACGACAAAGTAAGAGTATTATCCATTGCTGACGGTTCCTTCTTAGTTTAAGTGCATGTTATGTATATATCGGAATGTATTTTAGGAGGCTTGTATGAAACTTCTTGTCACCGGCGGGGCCGGATTTATAGGCAGTAACTTTGTATTGTATATGTTAAAACAGCATCCAGATTATGAAATTGTAAATATAGATGCTCTTACCTATGCAGGTAACCTAGAAAATTTGAAATCCATTGAAAATAACCCCAAGCATAGCTTCATCAAAGCAGATATTACCGACGCACATGCGATTGACCAGCTGATGCAGCAGGGAATTGATGTGGTGGTTAATTTTGCAGCGGAGTCACATGTGGATCGGAGTATTCTGGAACCGGAAGTGTTTGTGAAAACAAACGTATTGGGTACGCAAGTGCTACTGGATGCAGCCAAGAAATATAACGTGACCAAGTTTGTACAGGTATCAACAGATGAGGTGTATGGATCTTTGGGAGAAACAGGATTGTTTACGGAGGAAACTCCGTTGCAACCCAATAGTCCTTATTCTGCATCCAAGGCAGGCGGCGATCTGCTAGTTCGTGCATATCATGAAACCTTCGGTTTACCAGTGAATATCACGCGGTGTTCTAACAACTACGGTCCATACCAGTTTCCTGAAAAACTAATCCCGCTAATGATCTCACGTGCATTGAGCGACCAACAGCTACCTGTATACGGGGATGGCTTGAACATTCGCGACTGGTTGTATGTAGAGGATCATTGCAGCGCCATTGATCTGGTCATTCATCAGGGTAAACTGGGTGAAGTATACAATATCGGGGGAAATAACGAGCGGACAAATGTGCATATCGTCAAAACGGTATTGGAGGAGCTGGGCAAGCCAGAATCTCTGATTTCGTATGTGCAGGATCGTCCAGGTCATGACCGCCGCTATGGCATTGATCCTACAAAGACCATGAATGAGCTGGGCTGGAAGCCAAAGCATTCTTTTGAAACCGGCATTAAAGAGACGATTCGCTGGTATTTGGACAACGAAGAATGGTGGACTCGCATCCAATCTGGCGAATATCAACAATACTATGCAAAGCAGTACGGTTCCCGCTTGGGGGATGCGTAGAATGAAAGTATTGGTCACTGGAGCATCCGGGCAACTTGGTAAAGACGTAGTAAAGGTTTTTCAAGAGCAAGGACATGATGTCCTTGGTTACGATCGGGAACAATTGGATATCACGGATTTGCAGCAGGCTGTGAAAATTGTAGGGCAATATCAACCTGATGCCGTAATCCACTGTGCAGCTTATACGGCTGTGGATGAAGCGGAGACCGATGTAGAGGGGGCTTATCAAGTCAACGCGGTAGGTACACGTAATATGGCGCTGGCTGCGGAAAAGGTTGGAGCCAGGCTGGTTTATATCAGCACAGATTATGTGTTCGATGGAACGGCAAAGCAGCCATATCATGAGTACGATAATACCAATCCGCAGAGTATCTACGGAAAGTCCAAACGGGCGGGGGAGGTATTGACCCAAACACTTTCCTCTAGGTATTTTATTGTTCGTACATCTTGGGTATATGGATTGCACGGAAACAATTTTGTTAAAACGATGCTGAAGCTTGGACAGGAGAAGCCACTCCTCCAGGTGGTGAATGATCAGAAGGGTTCACCTACCTATACGGTGGATCTGGCACGTTTTTTGGCGGAATTGATTCAAACGGAGAAGTATGGCGTATACCATGCATCCAATAGTGGCTCCTGTACCTGGTATGAATTTACGCAAGCTATTTTACAGGATGCGGCGGAAATATTAGATGCCAAGATCACAGCGAAATTGGAGCCGTGCAGCACAGAACAATTCCCCAGACCGGCAGCGCGGCCACGTAACTCTGTTATGGAGCATATAGCGATTCGAACCAATGGATTGAATGATTTGCGCGACTGGCGTGAGGGATTGCGTGATTTTTTGCGGGAGTATCTTAGTAAACCCAAGTAAATAAAACCTTATAATAAATATCAACAATCTCCCATCAGTTCATGATTGGGAGATTTTATTATATTAAGGCCTATGTTGATTAAGGACAATGAGCATTATAATGTATAAGCAGATGGAACATATTGTCCCTCTATTACACATTTTAAAAGAAGGAGGTCATTACTCTGAACAGACCTAACATACAAATTTTATTGTCTACATATAATGGAGCAGCTTATTTAGATGAGCAAATAGAAAGTCTCATCAATCAAAAAGACGTAGAAATTCAGATTCTAATTCGTGATGATGGCTCGACAGATGATACGGTTGCCAAGTTGAGAGCGTTGAAGCAACGTTATCCTCAACAGATTATTTTATGCCTTGAGAGCAATGTAGGGGTTATTAAAAGCTTTTTTGATCTGATTCAAAGATCGTCTGAGACATTCGACTATTACGCTTTTTGTGATCAGGATGATGTGTGGATGCCGAACAAACTTGCTCAGGCTGTGGCTCATCTCAGGAATCAGGATGGGAGCCGGCCACTGATGTACTGTTCTGCTACACGAATGGTCTCTCAAACATTGGAACCACTCAAAGTATGGCCAGCTGACATCCCCCGACCTGTATCCTTCTATAATGCTCTGATTGAGAATGTATGTGTAGGTTGTACCATGGTGATCAATAAAGAAACACTTCAGCTCGTGAAAAAGAGAATCCCAGATTCTTTGGATAATATTATTATGCATGACTGGTGGATTTACTTATGCACTTCCTCTTTTGGTGAGGTTGTTTTTGACCCCAAGCCGTCCATTTGGTATCGGCAGCATCAAAACAATGTGCTGGGAGGTTCTACCGATGGCTGGGTTAGCAAGTGGAGGAAAAGACTAAGTAGATTTGCAAAAGGAAAAAATCGCTATATTTTAAGCAAACAAGCCCAGCAATTTATTCAGCTTTATGGACAAGACATATCTCCTCAAATGTATAAAGATATGGATCAATTCTTGGACAGCTACCAAAAGGGCGTATTTTCTCGTATGAAATATATTTGGCAGTCTCCATTTTACAGGCAGTCACGGTTGGACAACTGGATTTATAAGTTGGTTTTCATAATGAGGAAGTTATAGGGGGATGGAAAGAAAAATATTGAAACTTTTTTCCATATATAAGCGTCAAATAGTCAAAGGTGCAAATGAATACTAGATAAAATACCATCGAATGCGTGTTCCTTTATGGAAAAATATAGTATAATTGAAACGTGCAACCGATAGAGCTGGCAAGGGCGGTCGGCTAACTCTCCCGAGAAGGGGGGTGAAGCCTGTGACAGTGTTTGAGGCGCTCAGTTTAATGCTGACGTTCGGGGCGTTAATCGTCACACTGTTAGAGTTTAACAAACGAAAATAGACCGCCCCCGCAAGGAAGGGTCTATTTTCGGCCTGATTGTTCCAAAACCGTCCGCTCTTGGAGCGTTGGTTGCGCAGGGGCTGGCTGGCACCAGCCCTTTTTCCATGTATATCTTACCACGATGAATTTTAGACCTCAACCGAGGATTTTACAAAAATCTAATAAACGACTTCCAATGAACAATATATAGATCGAAATGATTTCGTTTGTCTATATTTGCGCTTTGGAGTGACAGGAATCGAATTTTGCATAATCCTTCTAAACTATGTAAGGTTACAAGTTATGTGCTTTTTTGCGCCCCGTGGTCTGCGCGGTATGCTATAATAGGCGATAGTAGAATAGATTACTGAATTTGTCAGGAGCGTTTTAAATATGGATGTAAGCATACTGGTCGTCAACTATAATACGTGTCAATTGACGCTGGATTGTTTGCAGTCGGTGTATGCGTCCAAGACGCAATACCGATATGAAGTGATTGTTATTGATAATCACTCCAGTGACGGATCTGTTGAGGCTATTCGTGCTGCATACCCGGAGATTATGTTGATAGCCAATGAGGATAATACAGGTTTTGCCAAGGCAAACAATCAGGGGATGGAAGTAGCCGGCGGACGTTATATATTGCTGTTGAATTCCGATACGCTGGTGCAGCCGGACACACTGGATACGATGATTCCGTTTATGGATACGCATCCTGAAATGGGAGCATCGGGCTGTAAGGTCATCCTGCCGGATGGTTCGCTGGATAAGGCATGCAAGCGTGGATTTCCAACGCCGTCAGCTTCTTTTTACTACGCTTTCGGCTGGTCGAAGCGTTACCCGGATAACCCGAAGTACAATCAATATCAGCTTGGGCATCTAAGCCCGGATGATGAGTATCCAGTAGATGTACTGGTAGGTGCTTTTATGCTAGTACGCCGGGAGACGATTGACCAGGTCGGCGGCTTGGACGAAACCTTTTTTATGTATGGTGAGGACATTGACTGGTGTTATCGGATTAAGCAAGCCGGGTGGGGCATTTACTACTACCCGCGCACATATATTATTCATATCAAAGGGGGCAGCGCTCGCCGTCGTCCTTTGAAAATTATTTATGAGTTTCATAGAGCTATGTGGGTATTTCATCGTAAGCATTATAAACAGCAATACAGTTGGATCACCAATATGGCTGTATATGCGGGGATTGCCGTGAAATTTGGAATGGCTTTCCTAAAAAATAAGTTGTCCGTACCGGTCAAGCCGGACGGCGGGGAACAATCTCATACTGAGGTGAAAGCATGATACGCAGAAATCAGCGTTTTTTAACCCAATTATATATTGTGGCGGATTTCGCGGTCATTCAGTTGTCCTTTCTGATCGCTTGGTTTTTCAAATTTGAAAGTGAATGGATTACCTATACAGAACCGCTTCCTATTCAAGTATATGGAGGCTGGAGCTTAATCTACGGCCTGATTGCCGTAGTGCTGGGGATGTTATTCTCGCTCTATTCGCCCAAACGCAAAAAACGATTTGCAGACGACGTATTCCGAGTCACCCAGATTCATATCGTTGGCCTGTTCGTGCTGTTGAGTGTGATGTTCTTCGTGAAACAAATCGACATTTCGCGGTCCTATCTGGCAATCTATATGGTTGGAAACGTGCTGCTTATTTTGTTTTACCGGTTCTTTTTGAAGCAAATTCTTAAAGCTCTCCGTCAAAAAGGGTACAACAAGCAATTCATGCTTATTCTCGGGGCGGGTACTCTAGGTCAACGATTTTATCATAATCTTGGACAATATCCTGATCTGGGATACGAGGTAGTGGGTTTTCTGGATGATAAGCGGCATTGGAGTGAAGAGGAAGAGGCGCATTTCCGCCCGATTCTTGGAGGCTTAGATCAATTGGAGGCTACGCTGTCGCGTCTGATGATTGACGAGGTCATTCTGGCGCTGCCGCTGGATGCTCATGATAAGTACCCCAAGATTATCAACATGTGTGAAAAGGCTGGAGTGCGCACGCTTATAATCCCCGACTTTTTCGATTATTTGCCGGCTCGCCCGTACTTTGATAACTTTGCAGGTATGCCGATGATCAATGTGCGGGATATTCCACTGGATGTAGCGGGGAATCGATTGTTTAAGCGCCTATTCGATATTTTATTCTCTTTATTCGCGATTCTCCTGACCTCTCCGATCATGCTAGCAGTAGCGATTGGTGTGATGATTACATCCAGAGGGCCAATCATTTTTAAGCAGGAGCGGGTAGGCTTGAATCGTCGCACCTTCCGAATGTACAAATTTCGTTCGATGAAGGTGTTACCACCTGGAACTGAAGATACGGGCTGGACGACTGCTAATGACCCAAGACGCACACGTTTTGGTACTTTTATTCGTAAAACGAGTCTCGACGAGCTGCCGCAGTTTTTCAACGTTCTGCTGGGTGATATGAGTGTCGTTGGTCCACGCCCAGAGCGGCCCTATTATGTGGATCAGTTCCGTGAGGAAATTCCAAAATACATGGTGAAGCATCATGTTCGTCCCGGAATCACAGGCTGGGCACAGAGCAACGGGTTGCGTGGAGATACATCTATTGAGGAACGGATTAAGCATGACATCTTCTATATTGAGAACTGGTCGCTCTTATTTGATATTAAAATTATTTTCCGCACGATTCGCAACGGTTTCAAGAACGCGTATTAATACAGAAGCACCCTTCGGTTTAGCCGGAGGGTGCTTTTGCGTCTGGCAGTTGTTTTGAGCATGCGTATGTGGGGTATTGACCTGTACGAAAAGGATGTGACACCCTATGAAACGACTGATTGCTGCGGTCATTCTTTTAATGTTAACCGGCACATTTTTACTGGCTTACAAAGGGCAATCTACAGAAGAACAGACTGACTTTACCACGCACCGCGTAATTTCGCATGCCATGGGAGCCGTTAATGGTTTGGCCTATACTAATGCGCGTGAAGCGTTTGTGGAAAATTATAAAAAAGGCAGCCGCGTATTCGAGGTCGACCTGATGTTTACTTCGGATGGACAATTGGTGGCGCGCCATGAATGGACAGAATCTTTTACAGAGCAAATGCAACAGGAACACGCAGTTGCTACAGAACAGGGAGGAAAACCTTGGAGCTATCATCAATTCAAGAACACCCCCATACACGGTTCTTATACCCCAGTAGATTGGAAGGATGTATTGGATTTATTGGAAACATACCCGGATGCTTATATTGTGACCGATACGAAAGAACAGGACCCTGCCCAGATCAAACAGTTGTTTGCACAACTGACCCGTCAGGCACAGGAGAAAAACCCCGAGCTTTTGTCTCGTATTGTTCCCCAAATTTATAATGAAGAAATGCTGCAAATGTTGCGGAGTATTTATCCCTATCCATCCGTTATTTATACGCTCTACGCCACAGAGGATAAAGATGACCAAATCATTCGATTTGTACAACAAAATGATATAACGGCAGTAACTTTACCAGAGAATCGGGTGAGTGGTGCTCTAGTGGAAAGTTTGCGTCAGGCCGGAGCGGTATGCTACGTAAATACCATTAATGAGTTGAAGGATGCGGCTGAGTATGAACAGATGGGTGTGCAAGGTTTCTATACAGATATTTTAACGGAAAAAGAACTTAGTAAACGCAGTTGGTTGTATGCGCTACGCCCCTAAGCTGTCTGAACGGGGTGTTCCCATTTGATACGAACATTGACACCTTTTAAGCACTGTCATAGACTTAGCATAGAACGCTTTTGGATATTGGAATTCGGTTCGACTGGATCATGACAAAAGCAATGGATGCTGGAGGAATGTGTGTTGGCAGATTCAATTCAATCATGGAGGCATGTGTTTAAGCTTGATCCTGAAAAGGAACTGGATGATGAGGCACTTGACGCCGTGTGTATGTCTGGTACGGATGCGATTATGGTAGGAGGTTCATCAGGTATTACCTACGAAAATACGGTGGATTTGCTGTCGAGGGTTCGACGTTATGAGGTGCCGTGTGTGCTTGAGGTGTCCGATCTGGAAGCTGTAGTACCAGGGTTTGATCTATATATGATTCCTATGGTACTGAATACCGCTGACAGTAATTGGATTCTAGGACAGCACCAACGTGCGATTGAACAGTTTGGTTATATGATCCCTTGGGATTTGCTTGTGACGGAAGGATATATTGTTTTGAACGGTGATTCTACAGTCGCTAAGCTTACCGGAGCAGATACTTCGCTGGATACTTCATCTGCCACCTCATATGCACAGATTGCTGACAAGCTCATGCATCTGCCGATTGTATATGTGGAATATAGCGGTGCTTTTGGGGATATGGAGCTGGTGCAAAAAATACATCGCAGTACAGAGCACTCTCGTGTCCTATACGGGGGAGGAATCGTGGATAAATCTACCGCGTTACAAGCGGCTGCCGTTTGTGACACCATTGTAGTAGGAAACATCATTTATCGTGACTTGGCGAAAGCGCTGGAGACGGTAGCTGTGAAATTGGAAGTATAGAACGTGATTTTATGGAAGCTCAGGGAAAGGAGCATGCACGCATGCAATCAATAGATATACACGAGGCGGTAGCTCGCCTTAATCCGCCTCAGCGTCAGGCTGTGGAGGCGGTAGATGGTCCGCTGCTGATTATGGCTGGCGCAGGCAGTGGTAAAACACGGGTGCTCACGCACCGAATAGCCTACCTCATCGCAACCCGCAAGACGGCTCCATGGGGCATTTTGGCGATTACCTTTACGAACAAGGCCGCGCGTGAGATGCAGGATCGCGTATCCAAGCTGATTGGCCCACAGGGAAGAGATGTGTGGGTATCCACCTTCCACTCGATGTGTGTGCGTATTTTACGTCGGGATATCGAGCGGATTGGATTTACCTCGAATTTCAGCATTTTGGATTCTACGGATCAATTGTCTGTCATTCGGAGCTGCATGAAGGATCTGAATATAGACACCAAAAAATTTGAACCCAAAGCGGTTCAGTCTATGATGAGTACGGCAAAAAATGAACTGGTCACTCCCGAAATGTATGAGCGCAAGATTGGCGACTATTTTGAAGGGATTGTGGCGAAGGTATATACCAAGTACCAACAGCGGCTCAAAAACAACAACTCTCTTGATTTTGATGATTTGATCATGGCAACGATTCAGCTGTTTAAAGAAGTACCTGAGGTACTGGACTTCTACCAGAAGAAATTTCAATACATTCATGTTGATGAATATCAGGATACAAACCGTGCGCAGTACATGCTGTGCAAAATGCTGGCCGACAAGCATCACCGGATTTGCGTAGTAGGTGACAGTGACCAATCCATCTATCGGTGGCGAGGTGCCGATATTAGCAACATTTTGAATTTTGAAGAGGACTACCCGGAAGCGCGTACCATTTTGCTGGAGCAGAACTACCGGTCCACCTCGAATATTCTCAATGCTGCCAATGAAGTCATTGGTCAAAATACAGGCCGCAAGCCGAAAAAACTATGGACTGACAAAGAAGGCGGCGCCAAGATTAAGGTTTACCGTGCTGATTCTGAACATGATGAGGGCTACTTTATCGCTTCAGAAATTCATAAGAATATTAAAGCGGGCAAAACCTATAGCCATCATGCCATTTTGTACCGTACGAATGCTCAGTCTCGGGTTGTCGAGGAAATTCTGATTAAATCAGATATTCCTTATCAGATCGTGGGCGGTATCAAGTTCTATGATCGGAAGGAAATTAAGGATTTGCTGGCGTATCTTCGCCTGCTCTCCAATCCTGACGACGACATCAGTTTGATCCGAATCATTAATGTGCCAAAACGAAGCATCGGAGACACAACTGTCGGCAAATTGCAGGCAGCTGCAGCGGAACGTGGAGTTTCGATTTTCCGTGTCCTTCAAGTGGTAGATGATTTGGGCTTTGCAGGACGTACGCGCAATGCGTTGGTAGAGTTTTACGATATGATCGAAGGTTTAAGTCGTATGGTAGACTACCTGTCGGTTACCGAGTTAACAGAAAAAATGCTGGAAACCACCCAATATCGATTGGAACTGCAGAACGAGAATACACTCGAGTCACGCTCGCGTTTGGAGAATATTGATGAGTTCCTGTCGGTAACCATGGAATTTGAAAAAGGTGCGGAAGACAAGTCACTCGTCTCCTTCCTGACCGACCTTGCGCTGATTGCTGATATTGATTCCATGAATGACGACGAAGAAGAGCAAAGCGATGCGGTTGTATTGATGACCATGCATAGCGCCAAAGGTCTGGAGTTTCCCATTGTATTTATTGTCGGTATGGAGGAGGGAGTGTTCCCTCATAGTCGTGCCTTTCTGGATAACGAAGAACTGGAAGAAGAGCGCAGATTGGCGTATGTCGGCATAACCCGTGCAGAGGAGCAACTGTTCCTTACATGTGCACAGATGCGCACTTTGTTTGGACGCACCACGGCTAACCCGCCTTCCCGCTTTCTCGAAGAGATTCCAGACGAGTTAAAAGAGGATACGATCATCAAACGTGACCGCTACCGCCGTTCAGGCAATGTAGGCGGATCTTATGGTGGGCGCGGACTGAATAAAGGTAGTGGCAGCAACTTTGGTGGAGAACGCTCGTTTGATACGATGAGCCGCAGTGGTTCGTCCGCTTCCGCGTCACCCCGCGTAACCGTAACGACATCTTCATCCGCGAAACCGACTCCGGCTGCTTCGGCAGGAGGCCCCTCCATTTTTGCTGCTGGAGACAAGGTGCAGCATGGCAAATGGGGAATTGGAACCATTGTAGCTGTAAAAGGGACTGGCAATGATATGGAACTTCAAATTGCTTTCCCGGCTCCGGTAGGGGTTAAACGACTGCTGGCTGGCTTTGCACCTATTACAAAAGTAGAATAAATCTCAAACATCATTAAATCTCGAACCTCATGAGTGGCAGTTTGGCTTAGGCCTCTGCCCTGATGAAGTTCCCGGAGGGATACGCCTGCATGAACCCAATGCACAGAATGGAGCAGCTTGTTGCTGAACTGAACACATATAACTATCATTACTACACACTGGATGAACCCAAGATCAGCGACAAAGAATATGATGTGCTTTATGACGAGCTGGTAGCGCTCGAACAGACGAGCGGTCTTGTGCTACCGGATTCGCCGACACAGCGTGTGGGTGGGGAGTTACTCAAAGGTTTCACACCGCATCGCCACCTTGCCCCATTATGGAGCCTTGATAAAGCTCAGAATATGGAACAGCTGCGTGCATGGAACGCGCGTGTTGTGAAACTGGTTAATGATTACAATACCAAGAACCCGGAGAAACCTTTGCCATCTCCAGGCTATGCGATAGAACTTAAATTCGATGGACTGACGCTGAACCTGACGTATACAGATGGACAGCTTGTACAGGCTTCTACCCGCGGTAATGGCGTGGTGGGTGAGGGAATACTGGCACAGGTGAAGACCATTAAATCTGTGCCACTTACAATTCCTTTTCGAAATGGAACCATTGAAGTACAGGGAGAAGGGATCATGAATCTCTCTGTATTGTCCAAATATAATGAGACTGCCGTGGACCCTCTTAAAAATGCACGCAACGCCGCAGCTGGTGCTTTGCGCAACTTGAATCCCAAAGTGACAGCAGAGCGGCGCTTGAATGCATTTTTCTACAATGTGGGATATGCAGACCGTATCCAGTTTAACAGCCACCAGGAAATGATGACTTTCCTGCGTGAAAATCATTTTAAGGTAAACCCTTACCTGACTTACTTTGATAATTTTGAAGATGTAATGGAGCAACTGATTGAGATTGAAAAATCTCGTGCCGGATTGGATTACCTCATTGATGGGGCAGTATTGAAAATTACAGATATGCGCACACGTGAGGCTCTCGGGTATACCGATAAATTCCCGCGCTGGGCGGTGGCATATAAGTTCGAAGCCGAGGAAACGACAACGGTGCTTAACTCGGTTGAGTGGAATGTAGGACGAACCGGTAAAATCACCCCACTCGCAAGGGTAGAGCCGGTAGAGCTGGCGGGAGTCACTGTACAAAATTGTACACTGAACAATGCTGGTGACATCGAGCGCAAAAACCTGAAGTTTGCTTTGGGTGCACGTGTGTTTATCCGTCGCTCAAACGATGTCATTCCGGAGATATTAGGAAAGGTAACGTCTGAGAACGACGGGGAGGAAATTGTCGTACCAGATCATTGTCCAGCCTGCGGGTTTCCGTTACAGCAGCGAGGTGCCCATTTGTTTTGCGACAATAAGCTGGGGTGTAAACCACAAATTGTAGCTCGTATTTCCCATTTTGCTTCACGTGATGCTATGGATATTGAGACATTCAGTGACAAAACGGCCATACAGCTGCATGACGAACTGGAAGTGCGCGAGCCTGCGGATTTGTATACACTCCAATATGATGATCTTGTGAAGCTGGAGCGGTTTGGTGAGAAAAAGGCCAGTAACCTCTTGGCGGCACTTGAAAAGAGTAAAGAGAGAGATTTGGCTTCTTTCCTTTATGCTCTGGGTATACCGAATACCGGTAAAGCAACAACACGCATGTTGGCTGAACACTACCGTGATTTGCACAAGACGATGTCCGCTACGGTGGAAGAACTGATAGAACTACCGGATGTGGGCGGGATTGTAGCCGAAAGCATTGTTGCTTTCTTTGCAGATCCATTTACTCAGGCGGGAATTGAAAAGATGCTGTCTCTAGGGGTGAAAGCTCAGGCCCCTGAAGCTCCGCAGGAGAAGAAGACAGACAGCTTTTTCAGCGGCAAAACGGTCGTGCTTACAGGTACCTTGCATCAGCTTACGCGTGACGAAGCTGCATCCAAGCTGGAGGCACTGGGAGCCAAAGTTGCGGGGTCTGTATCGAAAAAGACGGATCTAGTCATAGCTGGTGAAAAGGCTGGGAGTAAGCTGGCAAAGGCCCAACAGCTCGGAATTGACACCATAGAAGATGAGGATGAATTTATCAGACTGCTGGAACAAGAATAATAGTTTTGCAATGAGTGCAGTCATTCCGCTCTGGGGCGGGGTGGCTGCCTTATTATCTGTTGTATAGTAGGAAATAAAATAGATATAAATAAATGCTTGCTAAATAACTTTAGGCATGATATATTATTAGACGTTGCTTTGAGAGTATCATTTCTTGAAGCGAGGTTGCTGAAAAGATAATCGAAAAAAAGATTTGACAAGAAAGTAACTAACATGATATGATCTAATTCCTGGCTCGTTGAACGAACGAGAACAGACAAGTTCTTTGAAAACTGAACAAATGGATGATGAAATAAAGATTTCTTCTTTTATAAAGAAGAATCGCTAGCATTAAAAATGAGCTTATCGCTCTTTCTATAAACCAACTTCGGTTGGTCTTTAATGGAGAGTTTGATCCTGGCTCAGGACGAACGCTGGCGGCGTGCCTAATACAT
>NZ_CP151960.1:5137500-5202500 GCF_038593075.1 Paenibacillus sp. FSL L8-0638 | reverse complement strand
CCCTATGATATTTTCCTTTGGAAAAATCACGGGTGATGGCGTGCCTTTTGTAGAATGAACCGGCGAGTTACGTTCCCGTGCAAGGTTAAGGTGAAGAGCTGAAGCCGCAGCGAAAGCGAGTCTGAATAGGGCGAATGAGTACGTGGACGTAGACCCGAAACCGGGTGATCTACCCCTGTCCAGGGTGAAGGTGCGGTAACACGCACTGGAGGCCCGAACCCACGCATGTTGAAAAATGCGGGGATGAGGTGGGGGTAGCGGAGAAATTCCAATCGAACCCGGAGATAGCTGGTTCTCCCCGAAATAGCTTTAGGGCTAGCCTCGGAAAGAAGAATCGTGGAGGTAGAGCACTGATTGGGTGCGGGGCCCGCAAGGGTTACCAAGCTCAGTCAAACTCCGAATGCCATAGATTTAGTTCCGGGAGTCAGACAGTGAGTGCTAAGATCCATTGTCGAAAGGGAAACAGCCCAGACCATCAGCTAAGGTCCCCAAGTGTGTGTTAAGTGGGAAAGGATGTGGAGTTGCACAGACAACCAGGATGTTGGCTTAGAAGCAGCCACCATTGAAAGAGTGCGTAATAGCTCACTGGTCGAGTGACTCTGCGCCGAAAATGTAACGGGGCTAAACACACCACCGAAGCTATGGCTTGATGCATTGCATCAGGGGTAGGGGAGCGTTGAATGCGGGTTGAAGGTGTACCGTAAGGAGCGCTGGACTGCATTCAAGTGAGAATGCCGGTATGAGTAACGAAAAGATCTGTGAGAATCAGATCCGCCGAAAGCCTAAGGGTTCCTGAGGAAGGTTCGTCCGCTCAGGGTAAGTCGGGACCTAAGGCGAGGCCGATAGGCGTAGTCGAAGGACAACAGGTCGAAATTCCTGTACCACCGTAATCCGTTATGAGCGATGGGGTGACGCAGTAGGGTAGTGACGCGGACGGATGGATGTCCGTCTAAGCAGTGAGGCTGATGTGTAGGCAAATCCGCACATCGTAAGGCTGGGCTGTGATGGGGAGCGAAAATTGTAGTAGCGAAGGTCATGATCTCAGACTGCCAAGAAAAGCCTCTAGCCAGGAGAAGGTGCCCGTACCGCAAACCGACACAGGTAGGCGAGAAGAGAATTCTAAGGCGCGCGGAAGAACTCTCGTTAAGGAACTCGGCAAAATGACCCCGTAACTTCGGGAGAAGGGGTGCCTCGGTAGGGTGAATAGCCCGAGGGGGCCGCAGTGAAAAGGCCCAAGCGACTGTTTAGCAAAAACACAGGTCTGTGCGAAGCCGCAAGGCGAAGTATACGGGCTGACGCCTGCCCGGTGCTGGAAGGTTAAGGGGAGTGGTAAGCCTTCGGGCGAAGCTATGAACCGAAGCCCCAGTAAACGGCGGCCGTAACTATAACGGTCCTAAGGTAGCGAAATTCCTTGTCAGGTAAATTCTGACCCGCACGAATGGCGTAACGACTTGGGCGCTGTCTCAACGAGAGATCCGGTGAAATTTTAATACCTGTGAAGATGCAGGTTACCCGCGACAAGACGGAAAGACCCCATGGAGCTTTACTGCAGCTTGATATTGAATTTGGGTACGATCTGTACAGGATAGGTGGGAGCCGTAGAACTTTGAGCGCCAGCTTGAAGGGAGGCATCCTTGGGATACCACCCTGATCGTATCTAGGTTCTAACTTGGTACCGTAATCCGGTGCGAGGACAGTGTCAGGTGGGCAGTTTGACTGGGGCGGTCGCCTCCTAAAGAGTAACGGAGGCGCCCCAAGGTTCCCTCAGAATGGTTGGAAATCATTCGAAGAGTGCAAAGGCAGAAGGGAGCTTGACTGCGAGACCTACAAGTCGAGCAGGGACGAAAGTCGGGCTTAGTGATCCGGTGGTACCGCATGGAAGGGCCATCGCTCAACGGATAAAAGCTACCCTGGGGATAACAGGCTTATCTCCCCCAAGAGTCCACATCGACGGGGAGGTTTGGCACCTCGATGTCGGCTCATCGCATCCTGGGGCTGAAGTAGGTCCCAAGGGTTGGGCTGTTCGCCCATTAAAGCGGTACGCGAGCTGGGTTCAGAACGTCGTGAGACAGTTCGGTCCCTATCTGTCGTGGGCGTAGGAAATTTGAGAGGAGCTGTCCTTAGTACGAGAGGACCGGGATGGACGTACCGCTGGTGTACCAGTTGTTCCGCCAGGAGCACCGCTGGGTAGCTATGTACGGAAGGGATAAGCGCTGAAAGCATCTAAGCGTGAAGCCCCCCTCAAGATGAGATTTCCCAGTATGTAAGACCCCTTGAAGACGACGAGGTAGATAGGTTGGGGGTGGAAGTGCAGTAATGCATGGAGCTGACCAATACTAATCGGTCGAGGGCTTATCCTAAAGAAAAAACGCAGATGAGTTTCGGATCCAGTTTTCAGGGTGTAACCTTGAACATATGTACAAGTGACATACAACAAGCGCATGGCTATTCGTTCACACGATAAGCGATAAAGCGAATAACCGTACGGAAGAATTTGCATAGCAAATTCATGTTTGGTGGCGATAGCGGAGGGGTTCCACACGTACCCATCCCGAACACGACCGTTAAGCCCTCCAGCGCCGATGGTACTTGGACCGCAGGGTCCTGGGAGAGTAGGACGTCGCCAAGCAAAAGTGAAAAGGATGATAATCTCAATGAGATTATCATCCTTTTTTTATGCATTTTTAGATGGCCACCTGCTTCTAAGGTTGACAGAGAGAATGGGGTTTGCCACACTCTAAGTGTGTAATCTTTTTTATGGATGTCCAAGTATACGAGCGAGGTGATGAAGATATGGAGATCAGACAATTACAGCGTGAGGAATTTGAAGCGGCTATTGAATTATCTCAATATGCTTTTCAGTTTACAATGTCCCTAGAGGATCTGGAAAAGGCCAAGAAGAAATTCAAACCAGAACAAACATGGGGAATATTCGACGGACATGACTTAAATGCTAAACTGACTTTGTTACCGCTACAGGTATACATAAACGGTCAGGTTTTTGATATGGGGGGCATTGCTGGTGTGGCAACATGGCCAGAAAAACGTCGCGGAGGCATGGTATCACGTTTATTGACGCATGCACTTGAAGAGATGAAGTCTGCGGGACAAAGTCTTTCTTTTTTGCATCCATTCTCCTTTGCCTTCTATCGTAAATTTGGATGGGAAACGTATACAGAGTACAAAAAATACGTCATTCCCATTGATAAATTCCCTGCAAAACTTAAAACAGAAGGTACAGTCAAACGCGATATCAAGGATATTTCAGAACTGGACCAAGTGTATCAAGCGTATGCATCTCGTTATAATGGCACGCTGGTACGAGATAAGGAATGGTGGCAAGAGCGGATTTTAAATGAGAACTATCGAACTGCGGTATATTACTCAGAAACAGGCGATCCTCAGGGATATGCACTATACAAGATTGAAGATAAACAGTTGAATTGTGATGAGTTGGTATATGAAAATGAGACCGCTCGTCGGGCTTTATGGACTTATTTTGCAAACCATGACTCAATGATAACCCAAGGTAAATTTATTTACGTTCCAGCAGATGACAATTTGCCATTTTTACTCGATGATCCACGGATTCAACAGGAAACTGTGCCTTATTTTATGGGACGTATTGTGGATGCAGCTGCTTTTGTAGAAAGATACCCTTTTGAACAGCTTGAAGAGGAAACAAGTTTAACCTTAAATCTGACAGATCGGTATGCTCCATGGAATGATGGATTATGGAGATTAACGATTACTACGGAGGGGCAAGGACATCTGGAGAGAGTGGATATAAGCAATTCATCTGAAAACGCCATAGTAGCTGACTTGAAACTTGGGATTCAGTCACTGACGACTCTGATGCTTGGCTATCAGCAGGCTGATGATCTGTATAAGTGGGAGCGGATTGAAGGGAGTAGTGAGTCTGTGTCTGCCCTTAAACGCGTAATACCAGTAAATCAAACGTTTTTATTGGATTTTTTCTGATAAAGGCCTATTTAGATCTTTTAAGCTCATCTTTCAGAGAATATAACTTGTGTGGTTATCATTATTTTCAAAACTCTTTCTGTAATGGGAAGAGTTTTTTTATGGTATTGTATAAAACATAATTAGATTGCGAAAAATGGTATTGACCCCTTGGCAAAAATGGATAATGTGCTATAATGTGAATATAGTCAAAGAAAGTCAAAGTCAATCAAACCTAGTGTGATTCTGTAGAAGTATTATGCTGATGGATTGGCCGTATGAAGTAATTTCGATAGTAAAGAAGCAAACGAGGATTGAAATGATTTGCGTATAGTTAGGAGCTGACTCTTATGAACATAAGAGAAGTGTATGATTAATCGCAAATAAAGGCCACACTAGAGACAAAACGGTACATTTCAATGGATGTAGAACAGGCAATAGCCTAAATACAGCTTAGATTCGTGACTTTACCGTTTGGTTAAGTTCAATATACGGCGGACTCTGTGGAGCGTGAAATGTACTTGAATACTTGCGTTTCCGTTAGTGGAGGATGATGAAATGCGCAATGTTTCCGATATTATTGAACAATATTTGAAGAGTATATTGCTGGAAAGTCCCCAAGGTTTAGTGGAGATTCAGCGTAATGATCTGGCTGACCGCTTTTCCTGCGTGCCGTCGCAAATTAATTATGTAATTAGCACCCGGTTTACGCTGGAAAAAGGCTATGTGGTGGAAAGTAAACGCGGTGGTGGAGGCTACATTCGTATTCAGCGAATTCAGCTACCCGCACAGCATGCCATCCATACACATCTTCATCAGAGCATCGGGGAGGAAATTAGCCAATCAGCAGCAGAAGGACTGATTTATCAGTTAGAGGAAGCCCATTTTTTAAGCAAAAGGGAAGCTAATCTAATGAAGGCTGCTTTATCGAGGGATACATTATTACTGAAGCTTCCCTATCGTGATCAACTGCGAGCAAGATTGCTTAAGGCTATGCTGATCTCATTGCTGGCGACCAAATAGTGTGTGAATAGAGACTAATGTTTGGATGTAGGGTGGGTATTAAATCCTGACATTGAAGGAGGTGCTTTTATGCTGTGCCAAGAATGTAATATGCGGCCGGCAACTTTGCATTTCACCAAAATTGTGAATGGCGAAAAGACAGAGTTTCATATTTGTGAGACGTGTGCGAAGGAAAAAGGGGAGATGATCCCTGGAACACCTAACGGCTTTTCAATTCATAGCTTGCTGTCGGGGATGTTGGATCTTGACTCCAGTACAAAGAGCCAGTCTCCAGGCCACAGTGGTCCGCAGAACCTGCAATGCAAGGATTGTGGCATGACCTATGCACAGTTTAGTAAGCTGGGACGTTTCGGATGCCCGTCGTGCTATCAATATTTTGATAATCGTCTGGACCCTCTGTTCAAGCGTGTGCATGGCAGTACGAATCATGTTGGTAAAGTTCCGGTTCGCACTGGTGGCCGACTGAAGGTTAAACGGCAAATTGACGATTTGAAAAAAGAGATGCAACAGCATATTGTACAGGAAGAGTTTGAATCAGCTGCTGAGCTTAGGGATCAAATCAGAGAGCTTGAAAAAGAAATGACTGAAGAGTAAAGTTTGTGAAGAGTAGGAGGGATGCGTAATGCCCAATATTCGGTTTACGGAGAAGCCGCTAAGTGACTGGATGCGTGGTGATGCTGCGGATTCGGAGATTGTCATTAGCAGCCGGGTAAGAATTGCGCGTAACTTGCAGCATCTGCCTTTTCCCATGCTTGCTACCAATCAGCAGTCGGAAGAAGCACTTCAGCGCTTGACGGATATCCTTCAGTATGATGATTTAGGCGGTTTTGGTACTTTTCATACGTTGAAAATATCCGAGTTGGATGAGATCGACAAGCAGGTGCTGGTTGAGAAGCATTTGATTAGTCCTAATTTGGCGAACGAATCTCGTAACGGTGCTGTCTTAATTAGCGATGATGAATCGGTTAGTGTTATGATAAACGAAGAGGATCATCTGCGTATCCAGTGCTTATATCCGGGATGTCAGGTTAGAGAAGCTTGGGAACGCGCTATGGTTATTGATGATGCATTTGAAGCGCATGTTGATTATGCATTTGATGATCGGAGAGGTTTTCTAACCAGTTGTCCGACGAATGTCGGCACAGGTATGAGAGCTTCGGTGATGATGCATTTGCCCGCATTAGTCATGACTCATCAAATCAATCGTATATTGTCTGCTGTTTCACAGGTAGGTCTTACAGTTCGCGGCATTTACGGTGAAGGCAGCGAAGCGGTCGGAAATTTGTTTCAGGTGTCTAATCAGATTACATTGGGACAAACCGAAGCGGAGATTATTGAGAATCTACATGGCGTGGTGCTACAAATTATTGAGCACGAGCGTTCTGCCAGAGAAAGGCTAATGAATGAATCTATGCTGCGAATTACAGATCGGGTGATGCGTTCATTCGGTATTTTGTCGTATGCAGCAGTATTGGATTCCAAGGAGGCTGCACAGCGGCTGTCTGATGTACGTCTTGGCGTAGATTTGGGGATTTTGGAGCGTCCTTCCACCGCAGCGATGAATGAGCTGAATGTGATGACACAACCCGGGTTCCTGCAAAAAAGCTTTGGGGATAAAATGAATACCGAAGAGCGCGATATGTACCGGGCGAAGCTGATCCGGCAAAAATTAGGCACAACCCTTTAATATATAAAATGATCTGAAATACACACTGTGGAGGTGCAGGATATATGATGTTTGGAAGATTTACGGAACGTGCACAGAAAGTGCTTGCTTTGGCTCAGGAAGAAGCAGTTCGATTGGGACACAACAACATTGGTACAGAGCACATTTTGCTAGGCCTCATTCGTGAAGGTGAAGGAATAGCAGCGAAAGCCTTAATCGGTTTGGGCCTGGGACTGGAAAAAATCCAGGATGAAGTGGAAACGTTGATTGGACGCGGTCAAGAGCAACCGACGAACATTGCCTATACTCCACGTGCCAAAAAAGTCATAGAACTGTCTATGGATGAAGCCCGCAAACTGGGCCATACGTATGTAGGTACAGAGCATATTTTGCTTGGTCTTATTCGTGAAGGCGAAGGCGTAGCAGCACGTGTACTGAATAACCTGGGCATCAGTCTGAACAAAGCACGTCAGCAAGTGCTTCAATTGCTCGGCAGCAGCGAGGCTGTTTCCAGCCATCACGGTGCTCCAGCTAATGTCAGCACGCCAACTCTGGACAGTCTGGCACGCGATCTGACGGCATCTGCGAAGGAAAACAACCTGGACCCTGTTATTGGGCGTAGCAAGGAAATTGAACGCGTAATTCAGGTGCTCAGCCGCCGTACAAAGAACAATCCGGTTCTGATTGGTGAGCCTGGGGTAGGTAAAACGGCGATTGCCGAAGGATTGGCTCAAAAAATCATAGCGAATGAAATTCCCGAAACGTTGCGTGACAAGCGCGTAATGACACTGGATATGGGCTCTGTGGTAGCAGGCACCAAGTATCGTGGCGAATTCGAGGATCGTTTGAAAAAAATTATGGACGAGATTCGTCAAGCGGGAAATATCGTGTTGTTCATTGATGAGCTGCATACGTTGATTGGTGCTGGTGGAGCGGAAGGCGCAATTGATGCGTCCAACATCCTGAAACCTGCTCTGGCACGTGGCGAGCTACAATGCATCGGTGCGACCACCCTGGATGAATACCGCAAATATATTGAGAAAGATGCTGCCTTGGAGCGTCGTTTTCAACCAATTACAGTGGATCAACCTTCTCCAGAAGAGGCGATTCAAATCTTGTATGGTCTGCGTGACCGTTACGAAGCGCATCACCGTGTAAAGATCACAGATGAAGCTATTGAAGCGGCCGTAAAATTGTCAGATCGTTATATCACTGATCGCTTCCTGCCAGATAAGGCTATTGACCTTATTGATGAAGCGGGCTCCAAAGTAAGACTGAATTCTTACACTGTACCGCCAAACCTGAAACAGCTGGAAAACCGTCTGGAAGATATCCGGAAGGAAAAGGATTCAGCGGTACAAAGTCAGGAGTTTGAAAAAGCGGCAGCGTTGCGTGATACAGAGCAAAAAATCCGTGAAGAGCTAGACGTGACGAAAAACCAATGGAAAGAACAACAGGGTCGTACAGATTCTGAAGTTACACCAGAGGATATCGCTCAAGTCGTTGCAATCTGGACAGGTGTTCCAGTCAGCAAGCTGAAAGAGGAAGAAACACACCGCTTGTTGAATATGGAAGAGTTGCTGCATGAGCGGGTAATCGGACAGGACGAAGCAGTTAAGGCAGTAAGCCGGGCGATTCGCCGGGCACGTGCCGGACTGAAAGATCCGAAGCGTCCAATTGGGTCCTTTATTTTCCTCGGTCCAACTGGGGTTGGTAAAACAGAGTTGGCACGCGCCTTGGCTGAATCCATGTTTGGAGATGAAAATGCGGTTATCCGTATTGATATGTCCGAATATATGGAGAAACACTCCACGTCTCGTCTGGTAGGAGCGCCTCCAGGGTACGTTGGATATGAGGAAGGCGGTCAACTGACCGAGAAGGTACGTCGTAAGCCATACTCTGTTGTGTTGCTGGATGAAATTGAAAAGGCACACCCAGAAGTATTCAATATTCTTCTGCAAGTTTTGGAAGATGGTCGTCTAACAGATTCCAAAGGTCGTGTCGTCGATTTCCGTAACACCCTCATCATCCTAACATCTAATGTTGGTGCACAGGCGATTAAACGTAACTCCACGCTTGGTTTTACAGCTGTAGTAGACGCTGGGGCGGATTACGATAATATGAAGGGCAAAGTGATGGATGAATTGAAGAAAAGCTTCCGTCCTGAGTTCTTGAACCGGATTGATGAAATTATCGTTTTCCATTCTCTCGAAGAAAAACATATTGCTGAAATTGTGTCACTCATGTCTGAGGAGCTGCGTAAACGCCTGAATGAGTATGAGGTGGACTTCGAGTTGACAGACAACGCTAAAAAATTCCTTGCGAAGGAAGGCTTTGATCCAGCGTATGGTGCGCGTCCATTGCGTCGTGCAATCCAGAAGCATATTGAAGATCGCCTGTCCGAGGAATTGTTGACTGGCAACATTACTAAAGGTGACTCTCTCTTCATTGATGAGGAGAACGGTGCATTGACTGTAACCAAAAAGGATAATGTATCTGCCAAGTCCTAAAGCGGTTTACTAAATAAATAGTAGAAAAGGGTGTCTCGCAGGCTGGAAAGCTATTGCGAAGGCGCCCTTTTTGTGTATAAAACACGGTGAAAAGGTTGGGTAAATGCTTTGGGAAAGTTTGTGATATTGCTTTACGTCCGCCAAGCTTCAATGGTAAACTTTTATTGTTACAGCTCTTTCTGGGCTGTATGAACATAAATTTGACATCATCGTCGTCAATAAGGAGCCAAGGAACAAAGTATGGCTAAAGTGAAAACTAAGTTTTCCTGTACGGAATGTGGTTATGAATCGCCCAAATGGTACGGAAAATGTCCTGGATGCCAGGCATGGAATTCCATGGTCGAAGAAACGGAAAGCGTTGTAAAAACTCAAGGAATGGGGTCTTCCCTTCTTACTCATAGCACAAAAGACAAGCCACTCCCTATTATAGAGGTGGAGAGTGGCAAAGAAACACGAATTTTGACGGGAATTGGCGAATTGAATCGAGTACTCGGTGGAGGTGTGGTGCCGGGTTCACTCGTTTTGGTGGGCGGTGATCCGGGAATCGGTAAATCTACGCTTATGCTGCAAACATCTAATGAACTGGCTTTAACTGGTTTAAAGGTGCTGTACGTGTCTGGTGAGGAATCTGTCCGTCAAACGAAACTACGTGCAGATCGACTCGGTGCCTTGTCCCCCAGCCTATACGTATTATGTGAGACGAATTTGGAGACGATTGAAGAAGCGGTGGACAGCTTGAAGCCGGAATTTTTGGTCATCGACTCGATACAGACTGTATATTTGCCTGAGGTGACGAGTGCACCAGGTAGTGTGGCTCAGGTGCGGGAATGTACTTCACGCTTTATGCGAATTGCCAAGGGGCTAGGTATTGCTACGGTACTGGTAGGGCATGTGACCAAGGAAGGTGCCATTGCAGGTCCGCGTTTGTTGGAACATATGGTTGATTGTGTGCTTTATTTTGAAGGAGAGCGTCATCATACGTATCGGCTTTTGCGTGCAGTTAAAAATCGTTTTGGTTCTACAAATGAAATTGGCATTTTTGAAATGGCTGAAAGCGGTTTGCGTGAGGTATCCAATCCTTCCGAGTTGTTTCTGTCTGAACGCCCACTAGGGGTGGCGGGTTCTACTGTTGTAGCCAGTATGGAAGGAACCCGGCCTGTATTGGTTGAACTGCAAGCATTGATTGCAGCTACGCATTTTCCATCTCCACGCCGGATGGGCACAGGAGTCGATCATCATCGAATGGGATTAATCATAGCCGTGCTAGAAAAGCGGATGGGCATGTTTTTGCAAAACCAGGACGCTTATCTCAACGTAGCCGGAGGTGTAAAGTTGGATGAACCGGCGGTGGATTTGGCTATAGCTGTGAGTATTGCTTCCAGCTTTAGAGATGCTCCTACCAAGCCGTACGATGTGATTTTTGGCGAGGTGGGACTGACAGGTGAGGTGCGTGCGGTATCCCGAGCAGAACAGCGAGTACGAGAAGCGGAGAAACTAGGTTTCAAACGGGTGATCATGCCAGAGAAAAGCTTGAAGGGCTGGACACATCCGAAAGGGATACAAATTATAGGAGTAGGAACGGTAGCAGATGCACTGGCAGCCGCATTAGATTAGGGGGCATTGAGAATGAAAGAAGCGAGCCAACTGGATAAAATGAACGATTTGCTGCGGCTTGTGGCACCGGGAACTCCCTTTCGCGACGGATTAGAAAACGTTTTGCGTGCCAAAACGGGTGCTCTTCTGGTCGTTGGCTATAGCCCAGAAGTTATGGAAGTCGTGGATGGCGGTTTCTCCATTAATTGTGATTTTTCGCCGAACTATTTGTATGAGTTGGCTAAAATGGACGGCGCAATCATATTAAGCGAGGATTTAAAACGAATTTTATATGCTAATACGCAACTGATTCCTGACTCCTCGATTTCGTCGATTGAAACAGGAATTCGGCACCGGACGGCAGAACGAGTTGCTAAGCAAACTGGTAAACTAGTGGTGTCTATTTCCCAGCGGCGTAATATTATTACCTTGTATCAGGGGACATTACGGTATGCGCTCAAGGAAATCGGGGTTATTTTAACGAAAGCCAATCAGGCTATTCAGACGTTAGAAAAATATAGATCCGTGTTGGGGCAAGCCTCTACGAATTTGACAGCATCTGAATTTGAAGAGCTGGTTACCATGCCGGAGGTCGTTAATGTCATCCAACGGATCGAAATGGTGCTGCGCATCAAAATGGAGATCAAACGATTTATTAACGAGCTCGGAAATGAGGGTCGTCTGATTAGTATGCAGATGGAAGAGCTTGTCAGCAATATTGAGGAAGAAGCATGGTTGTTGTATAAGGATTATGCCAAAGACGATAGCGACGAAAAGATTCGTGAAATTATATTGGGACTCAAACGTTCTACGGACGACGAATTGTTGGATGTGAATCATATTGTACGTTTACTAGGCTACCCTTCTTCAGCTGCGACATCAGAGGAGTATATTGCTGCACGCGGCTATCGGGTACTGAACAAGATACCGCGTTTGCCGAATGTGATTATTCATAATCTGGTAGAGCGGTTTGGACGTTTTCCACATGTCATCACAGCAACGATAGAAGAACTGGATGAAGTGGATGGTATTGGAGAGGTTCGTGCGCGTACGATTAAAGAAGGTCTTAAACGTTTGCAGGAACAAGTTTTCATTGACAGGCAAATGTAAATGTAATACAGTGAAAGGATTATAATGGAACAATTCATACATTGAGGTGAAGAGATGATTACCAAATCAATTCCGAACTTGTGTACCTTAGGTAACTTGTTTCTCGGAATGATCGCCATTTTATTGGCTGTAGACGGAAAATACAGTCTTGCCGCTATTATGGTTATTGTCGCCATGTTGTTGGACGGACTGGATGGAAGAATGGCCCGGGTCCTGAATGCCCAAAGCGAATTCGGTAAAGAACTGGACTCCTTATCAGATATGATATCTTTTGGTGTTGCACCCGCAGTTATTATGTACATGGTTGCTTTTCATGATGCGAATTCGGCTCTCGCTTGGACGGTTACTGCCATTTTCCCGATGTGCGGAGCGTTGCGTTTGGCTCGATTTAACGTACGTCCTGGTGTACCAGGTTATTTTACGGGTCTACCAATTCCGGCAGCAGGTGGCGTATTAGCCACTTTGTCCTTATTCCATAACGATATTTCTTTGTTATACATGTCGATTGCCATGTTGCTGGTCTCTTATTTGATGGTCAGCTCCATGAAATATCCAAATTTTAAAAAGGTTGGCCTCCCGAAAAAAGCAATTTGGGTGGCTCCATGGGTCGTAATTGCAGCGGTGGTGTTGGCTGTTAAATTCCCTGACCAGCTGTCGAAGCTGATTTTTGTGCCACTGGTGCTGTATGCATTGTATGGTATGAAGCTGAACATTCGTAAGCTATCACGCAGACGTGGGCGTGATCGGGATCGTTCCAGTCAGGAAGAACAGGACGATCAATATCGTCATTCACAGCGGTAGTATCAAGCAAGTATAAGCATTTATTTCCTTGAATCATTTCAAGGAGATAAATGCTTTTTTTTATGCATAAAAAGTGAAAACACAGGGTTAGTTATGTGGGAAATGGATCATACTGGTAAGAGAAATGCTATGTATCCAATAAATAGCAGACTAATGAAAAGAAAATAAAGGAGGTATAGAGATTCAATGTGGAGAAAGGCTATTTTAACTTTTACAGGATTGTGCGGAGCATGGTTTGGCTATACGTTATACCAGCGGGTAGGGGGCATTGTATCGTGGATGCCAGAATGGTTGAGTGATGGGTCTTTACCGGGAATGGTTGTTTGGATGATGGCGGGAGCAGTGTTATTTATGGCCGGGTGCTCATTCGCAGGAGCATCCGTGGCGAACCGGTTGCAACAGGGCATTGAAGGCTTGGTACGAATTCCGATGAACGAGATGATGGCAGGTGTGATTGGTTTAGCGGTGGGATTGATACTTTCCTTAGCAGTCTATCCGCTTTTTTCATGGTTGGGGGCCCCGGGTCAACTTATCCAGACGGCTGTTACCGTGATATGTGGATATGTGGGATTGATGGTTGGACTAGAAAAGCGGGACGAGCTGTCATCCTTTTGGAGTTCTGGTTTTTTTGGTCGGGGAACGGGTGCAGATGAACGCAAGCTGGAGGAACATAAAATTTTGGACACCAGCGTCATTATAGATGGGCGTATTGCGGATATCTGCAAGACGGGTTTTATTGAAGGAACGATTGTGATTCCTGAATTTGTGTTAGAGGAGCTTCAGCATATTGCAGATTCATCAGATTTACTTAAGCGTAATCGTGGACGACGGGGCCTGGATATTTTGAATAAAATCCAAAAAGAGCTGGATGTGAATGTGCTCATTTACGAAGGTGATTTTGAGGAAATTTCAGAGGTTGACAGTAAGTTGGTCAAGCTGGCAAAGGTGTTACAGGGTAAAGTTGTAACTAACGATTTTAACCTGAATAAAGTATGCGAACTGCAAGGTGTATCAGTGCTGAATATTAACGATTTGGCGAATGCAGTGAAGCCTGTCGTACTGCCCGGTGAGGAAATTATGGTGCAGATTATTAAAGACGGCAAGGAGCATGGGCAGGGTGTAGCCTATCTGGATGATGGTACGATGATTGTTGTGGAAGGCGGACGTGACTATATTGGCTCTCTTATGGAGGTGCTGGTCACGAGTGTACTTCAGACCTCGGCCGGACGTATGATCTTTGCCAAACCGAAATTATTGGAAAAAGCTCAATAAACGCGGTATGATGAAGTAGATGTGTTATCATACGGATCGTCCAAGTGCGATCAGGGCAGGAGTTATTTGAATGAACAATCGGGTAGGAGTTGTCATTGTGGCAGCAGGGCGCGGCTCCCGTATGGGGACGCAGGAGAGCAAGCAATTTCTGCTTTTGCGGGACAAGCCCATCTTCATACATACACTTGAAATATTCGCAGCTATGCCCGAAGTGGATGAAATGGTGATGGTGACTGGGACAGGGGATGTGGAACGCTGCCGAGATTGGATTCATCAATTCAAAATCGGTAAAAATGTACGGGTGGTGGCTGGTGGCAGTGAACGCCAGCATTCGGTCTATCGCGGTCTGCGCCACTTGCAAGCGGATTGGGTGATGGTGCATGATGGTGTGCGTCCACTCATTCAACCTGAGCTTGTACGTTCATGTCTTGAGGCAGCCCAGCGTACTGGTGCTTCTGTAGCGGCAGTACCTGTAAAGGATACGGTCAAGCAAGTGAACGGGGATGGTATCATTACAGCAACGCCGGATCGCCGAAGTCTGTGGAGTATTCAAACGCCACAGACTTTTCGTCTTTCCGATCTGCTGCGAGCTTATGAGGAAGCGGAGCGGTCGGGATTCTTGGGAACAGATGATTCTATGCTGATAGAGCGGCTAGGCATTCCGGTTACTGTCGTTCAAGGCAGCTACAAGAACATCAAAATTACTACACCGGAGGATTTGGATATGGCGGCGCTATGGGTGAAAACAGAGGGAGAGGATATCAAATGATCAGAGTGGGACAAGGATTTGACGTCCACCAGCTGGTGGAAGGAAGGCCATGCATCATCGGAGGTGTGAATATTCCGTATGAAAAAGGTTTATTGGGCCATTCCGATGCAGACGTACTGCTGCATGCCATTAGCGATGCTATCCTGGGCGCGCTTGGCTTGGGAGATATCGGGAAGCATTTTCCAGATAATGACCCAGAATTTAAGGATGCCGACAGTCTTAAGCTACTGGAGCATGTGTGGGGGCTAGCTAAAGAGCGAGGATATCGCTTGGGGAATATTGATTCTACGATTATCGCACAAAAGCCCAAAATGGCATCGTATATTCCGCAGATGAATGAAGTCATCGCTCGGGCGCTGGAAGCAGAGGAGCTATCCCAGGTGAACGTCAAGGCGACCACGACAGAGCAACTTGGGTTTCCCGGCCGGGGTGAAGGAATCGCGGCTCAATCGGTTGTCTGTCTTATCAAGTAAATGCTATCATCTTGAGTAATTCAATTTGGAGGAGATTATATGAGCACGGAAGTTCGTGTACGTTATGCACCAAGCCCTACAGGGCATCTGCACATTGGAAATGCCAGAACGGCATTATTTAATTATTTGTTTGCCCGCAATCAAGGTGGGAAATTTATTATTCGTATCGAAGACACAGATGTGAAGCGCAATATTGAGGGCGGAGAAGAAAGCCAACTTAAATATTTGAAATGGTTGGGTATGGACTGGGATGAGAGCGTAGACGTGGGAGGAGAGTTTGGACCTTATCGTCAGACTGAACGCTTGGACATATATAAAACATACTGGCAGGATTTACTGGATCGTGGTTTGGCTTACCGCTGTTACTGCACTGAAGAAGAGCTGGAGCGCGAGCGTGAAGAGCAGACGGCACGTGGGGAGACACCGCGCTATTCTGGAAAACATCGTGATCTAACAGAAGAACAGTGCCAGGCATTTGAAGCAGAGGGCCGTGTACCAAGTATTCGTTTTCGTGTACCGGAAGATCGTGAATATACGTTTGACGATATCGTTAAAGGACAAATTACGTTCAATTCCAAGGAAAGCGGCGATTTTGTTATTGTCAAAAAAGACGGTATTCCGACATATAACTTCGCTGTAGCAGTTGACGATTATTTGATGAAAATATCGCATGTACTACGGGGCGAAGACCATGTTTCCAATACACCGCGGCAGTTGATGATCTTTGAAGCTCTCGGGTGGGAACCGCCACGCTTCGGCCATATGACGCTGATTGTAGGTGAGGATCACAAAAAGCTCAGTAAACGTAACGAATCCATTATTCAGTTTATGGAGCAGTATGACAAGTTGGGCTATTTGCCAGAAGCTATATTCAACTTCATCGCACTGCTGGGTTGGTCCCCAGAAGGCGAAGAAGAGATCTATGATCGGGAACAACTGATTTCGATTTTCGATCCTAATCGTTTGTCCAAAAGTCCAGCTGTGTTTGATACAAATAAGCTTGCTTATTTGAACAATCACTATATTAAAAAGGCTGATCCTGAGCGAATTGCCAGCATGGCGATTCCACATCTCCAGACAGCGGGGCTGTTGCCTACTGAGCTGTCTGCGGAACAACTGGATTGGGCTAAGGCCCTTGTTCGCTTATACCAGGAACAGATGACATCTGCGTCCGATATTGTAACGTTGTCTGAGTTGTTTTTCCGTTCACATCTGGAACTGGATGCTGAAGCAGCAGCTGTATTGGCCGAAGAGCAGGTTCCTGAGGTACTTAGAGCTTTTGCAGGTAAAGTTGAAACGAGTGAGGAATTTACAGCTCCACAAATGGCTAAGCTGATCAAAGAAGTTCAAAAGGAAACCGGTTTTAAGGGAAAACAATTATTCATGCCGATTCGTGTGGCTCTTACAGGCCAAACGCATGGACGGGATCTGAATGAAACTATCTTTTTGCTTGGACGTGACAAGGTACTGGATCGTCTCAAGGCACAAATTAAAGGCTGATATTTCTTGTCAATTTGTTGTCTTTTCGCTATAATGACTCCATTGATACGGATTGATATTTACGTGTAAAGGCTGCGAACAGGAGAAGTACACTGCATAAGGGCATCTGCCAGAGAGGACGGTCGAGGGGAAACCCCAGGCTGAGAGCCGTCCAGTTGACCTGCGGAGGAAATGCGCCTGGGAGCCGTGCGCCCGAACCCTCATTAGCGTCAAATGCTGATGTGACAAGGGCGTGCCGAGTCGTTCCCGTTACAGGACGCCAAAGACGGACTACTCTGCTTTTTATGCAGCAGGTATGTTCGAAGCAGAGTGGGACCACGTTCATGCGTCTCTGCAGCTTAGGCTGCGGAGGCGCTTTTTCTTTTTTATCAGACTCGGACTCGTTATAGATCGAAAAATGTCGAAGAGTGCTGATGGATGCGAAAATTGGCGGAACGTGAAGTGTTGTGATGATGTGGCAAGGATATGAATGGAATAAGGAGGGCGACATGTTCAGACATTTCAAATCCGACATTCAGACTGTTTTGGATAATGATCCGGCCGCCCGAAGTAAGCTGGAGGTCATTTTTACGTATTCCGGCGTTCATGCCCTTTGGGCACACCGAATTGCACATTGGTTTTATTTGCGAAACTGGTGTACTCTAGCCCGTGTTATATCCCAGGTATCAAGGTTTATGACAGGCATTGAAATTCATCCTGGCGCTCGTATCGGAGATCGGCTGTTCATTGACCATGGCATGGGAGTTGTCATCGGGGAAACCTGTGAGATTGGCGACGATGTCGTATTGTATCAGGGGGTCACACTCGGCGGGACTGGGAAAGAGAAAGGTAAGCGCCATCCGACCATTGGGAATAATGTTGTTATCGGCTCTGGTGCGAAGATATTAGGCTCTTTCACGATTGGGGCACAATCCAACATTGGCTCTAACTCGGTTGTGCTCAAAGAAGTTCCACCAAACAGTACGGTGGTGGGCATCCCGGGGCGAGTTGTCAGACAGGATGGTAGGCGTCCAGACCGACTTAGTCATCAGTTGCCTGATCCGGTTGTGGATTCTATGCGAGAGCTTCAACGGGAAATAGAACGTTTGCGTGCAGAAATGTCTGATTTGAAGGATGGGGCATCCGCTCAGAAACATCAGGTGGCCCAAGAGAATACATTAGAAAAATGATTTTCATGAGGGAGGAACATAACAATGCCGCTTCAAATTTATAATACAATGACGAGGAGTCGGGAGCCTTTTGTGCCACTGGAGCCTGGAAAGGTTAAAATGTATGTATGCGGTCCTACCGTGTATGATTACATTCATATTGGCAATGCACGACCTGTAATTGTATTTGATGTGGTGCGTAGCTACCTGGAGTACTTGGGCTATGATGTAAACTATGTGGTGAATTTTACGGATGTCGATGATAAACTAATCCGCAAAGCTCGGGAACTTGACATGAATGTTTCGGCAGTTGCTGAGAAATTTATTGCTGCCTACCATGAGGATCTGACAGGATTGAATGTTCCTGCTGCCAGTATGAACCCTCGTGTAACAGAGAGCATGGATCTGATTATTGATTTTATTAAGGAATTGGTAGACAAAGACTATGCCTATGAGAATGATGGCGACGTGTTCTATCGGACCAAAAAGTTCAAAGATTACGGACAACTGTCAGGTCAAAATCTGGAAGAGCTTCAGTTCGGAATTCGTATCAATGTGGATGAACGCAAGGAAAATGCCGAGGACTTTGTACTCTGGAAGGCAGCGAAGCCGGGCGAAATTCATTGGTCGAGCCCTTGGGGAAATGGACGACCAGGCTGGCATATCGAATGCTCTGCTATGGCTCGCCATTATTTGGGGGATACACTGGATATTCATGGGGGCGGACAGGATCTGCAATTTCCGCATCATGAATGTGAATGCGCACAATCCGAAGTGATTACAGGTAAGCCATTATCTCGCTACTGGATGCATAACGGATATATTCGCATAGATAATGAAAAAATGTCGAAATCACTCGGTAATGGTATTTTAGTTAAAGATTTACGCGCTCATCACAAGCCTGAGGCTATACGTTATTTTATGTTGTCGACGCATTACCGAAATCCGTTAAACTACAACCAAGAGACTATGAGTCAGGCGGAGAACAGTGTCGAACGGATCGCCAATGCAGTTGCCAATGTGAAGCATCGTTTAGCTAATGCACTGAAAGGTAATGAGGGAGTATCGACGGAACTGCAAACGAAGCTCGACGGAATTTTGCAGCAGTTTGGCGAAAAAATGAATGATGATTTCAACACACCTGATGCGATTACTGCTGTATTCGATTGGGTTAGCGAAGCAAACCATTTGTTGCAACGAGATGTCGTACATCAGGCAGAATTACAAGCTGTATTGCATACCTTTCATTCGATGAATAACGTGCTTCGCATTTATTCGGAGCCGAGTGAAGAGTTGCTGGATGACGAAATTGAGCAGTTAATTGCAGAACGTGTCGAAGCTCGTAAGACCAAAAATTGGGGTAGAGCTGACGAAATTCGCGATCTGTTGGCTGCAAAAGGCATTGTGCTTGAAGATACGGCGCAGGGGATGCGGTGGCGGCGAAAATGAATGAAAAGCCACTGAACTCAGGAGCATCGGAAGGTACGGGGAACTGGTTCCCGTACCCTGCGTCCAAGCCAGCACGTTTGATGCCTCCCATTGCACTAGCTTACATTGGTGATGCAGTGTACGAGGTAGCTGTCCGGCAATATTTGTTGTCACAGCCTAACCTGCGTCCAAATCATCTGCATCGGCGAGCCACAGGGCTAGTCTCCGCCAAGGCGCAGAGTCGCATGTTAGGGCTATTGGAAAATGTACTGACGGAAGAAGAACGCGATATTGTCCGACAAGGAAGAAATGCTAAATCAGGAAGTTTACCCAAAAATGCTGATGTGCTTGAGTATCGGCACGCCACTGCACTGGAGGGGTTGATTGGATCTCTTTATTGTGATGGACATTTGGACAGATTAAGAGAGTTGATTACGTACGGAATTGCACAAATGGAAAATACAGAAAAATCATAAATGGGAATGGACTGGATGGAACAAGTATCAGCCGTTTCCCGGGAGGAAGCTAGAGATGGAAGAAGAATGGATTGCCGGTAAGCATTCGGTAACGGAGGCATTGCGTTCAGGCAGAACAATAAATAAAATTTGGATTGCGGATAATGCGCAAAAACATTTGACACTGCCGATTACAGCTGAGGCGAAAAAAGCAGGAATTATTGTTTTGCAGGTGGACAAGCGTAAGCTGGATCAAATGGTTCCGGGCATTCAACATCAGGGAGTGGTCGCGCAAGCTGCGCCTTTTGCCTATGTTGAAGTGGAAGAATTGCTCGCAACTGCTCGTGATAAGGGAGAAGAGCCGTTTTTGATTTTGCTGGATGAGATTGAAGACCCTCATAATTTGGGCTCCATCCTTCGTACAGCGGACTGTACTGGAGCGCATGGTGTTATTGTGCCGAAAAGGCGTTCTGCAGCTGTAACTGTAACGGTGTCCAAAACATCGGCAGGTGCTGTGGAGTACGTTCCGGTGGCGCGTGTAAACAATCTGGGACAAACCATTGATCGTCTTAAAGAAGAAGGTGTATGGGTAGTTGGCACGGATGTTACAGCGACAGACCCTGTCTTTGGGAATGGAGTATTCACGGGACCAGTAGCCATTGTCATTGGTAACGAAAATAAAGGTATGGGCCGTTTGATTCGTGAGAAATGCGATGTACTCGTCAAGCTGCCAATGGCGGGGCAAATTAATTCCCTTAATGCTTCTGTAGCTGCAGGTGTTGTCATGTACGAAGTATTGCGCGGACGACAGGCACGGGGCTAATGATATGGCTGACACGCGGGATGTTCTGCTTGTGGACGGTTACAACATGATTGGAGCCTGGCCCGAACTTTCCGCACTGGTACAATCTGGTATGCAGGAAGCGAGGGACAGACTTCTTGAACGACTGGCGGATCATCAGGCGTATTCCGGCAGAAGAGTCATCGTCGTATTTGATGCTTACAGGGTGCCAGGATTAGGTAAAACTTTTGCTCAGAGCAAAGTCCAGATTTATTTTACCAGAGAAAAAGAAACTGCTGATGAGTGCATCGAGCGATTGGTTCGGGAGCTGAGCAGTAAAAGAAGAAGTATTTACGTAGCGACAAGCGATCAGGTAGAGCAACATGTCGCATTTGGGCAAGGTGCACTTAGGGTGTCGGCGCGAGAATTACTGATCGAGATTGAGGAATCCGAAAGGGAAGTGCAGAAGCGAATCCAGCAGGATAGTGCTAAATTGTCCCGTAACTCGCTAGATGCCAAACTGAGCCCGGAGCTTCGAAAGTTGTTTGAACGATGGAGAAGAGAATAAACCAATAATTGGACGTCACTCCATTTTGAAACCATTGACAATTTTGTTAGCGCTCTTCTTTTTTAGGTTGTTGTGGTTGACGGTATCAGGTTACATCGCGTATACTTGTCGTATATTTGAGAGAGTAACGGGTACCTTGCGTTGCAGCCGGAGGGATTGTTAGTGAGTGTGGACCTCAAGGATATCATGTTGTCAAAGTTTGATTACAAAAATGATGAAGACATTGTCGGAGCAGTCCATGAAGGTGATGGGGAAGCGCTGGAGTTTCTGATCAACAAATACCGGAACTTTGTGCGGGCCAAGGCCAGATCCTACTTCCTGATTGGTGCTGATCGCGAGGATATTATTCAGGAGGGCATGATTGGTCTCTACAAATCCATTCGTGATTTTAAGGGAGACAAGCTTGCTTCGTTCAAGGCTTTCGCCGAGTTGTGCATTACACGACAGATTATTACGGCAATTAAGACGGCTACACGACAAAAGCACATTCCTCTGAACTCTTACGTGTCTCTGGACAAGCCCATCTATGATGAAGAGTCAGACCGGACGTTGCTCGATGTGATTTGCGGAACACAAGTAAGTGACCCTGAAGAGCTGATCATCAATCAGGAAGAATTTGTGGGCCTTGAGGACAAGATGTCCGAGATTCTGAGCGAACTGGAACGCAAGGTACTTATGTTGTATCTGGACGGACGTTCGTATCAGGAGATTGCAGAGGATCTTGACCGCCATGTGAAATCCATTGATAACGCGCTGCAACGGGTCAAGCGTAAACTTGAAAAGTATCTGGAAGTAAGAGATAGTTGAAAGTAGAGGCTGACAGGGAAAAAGGCTCGAGTCCGAGTCTTTTTTTATTCGTTATAGGTAGGCTATGCAGGTTTATAAGTGTTACAAATGATTTATACTAAAAAAGACGAATAATAGATATCGCCTTGATTTTTGAAGCGGCTTTTCAGAGAACAGTTTTAAAGGATGCACAGATGTTAAAATGCACCACAGTCGGGACTGCGAATTGTATGCAAACATTCGTTGACATGGAAAACCCCGTGTGATAAAGTGTTTTAGGTAGGCCTAAATTCGCGGTTTTTTTTAGGATCAATTATGAGACTTCCGGTGTTGGATGTCTTCGGGAGGTGCACATCATGCGGGTAATTATTACTTTGGCTTGTACAACATGCAAACAAAGAAATTACACAACGACGAAAAACAAGCGTAATCACCCCGACCGCATGGAGATGAAGAAATTCTGTAAGTCCTGTAACGAACAGACTTCTCATCGGGAAACCAGATAGTTTTTGGAGGTGTAGTCGGCGTGAAACGCAGTTTCAAGTCTCTGTTTTCCTTTTTCTCTGAAAGCTGGGCTGAACTCAAGAAGGTTCGCTGGCCCAATCGTAAAGAACTGACCAACTATACGCTGATTGTCATAGGGACAATTGCGTTCGTCACGATTTATTTTTGGGTTCTCGACATCGGCATTTCCGCTGTGATCGAAGCGATTATCTAGGAAGGGTTCCAGGTGGCTTGATATGGAAAAAAGATGGTACGTCGTTCATACCTATTCAGGGTATGAGAACAAAGTCAAAGCCAATTTGGAAAAACGCGTTGAGTCCATGGGCATGGAAGACAAGATATTCCGTGTTCTTGTTCCTATGGAAGAAGAACTGGTAACCAAGGACGGTAAGAAAAAAACCGTTATGCGTAAAGTCTACCCTGGTTATGTCTTAGTCGAAATGGTCCAAACCGACGACTCTTGGTATGTTGTACGCAACACACCAGGTGTTACGGGATTTGTAGGGTCAACAGGCTCGGGTTCCAAACCGACGCCATTGCTTCCAGAAGAAGTTGAACAGATTCTGAAGCATATGGGCATGGTAGAGCCGAAACCGAAGATTGAATTCGATGTTAAGGAATCCGTGCGAATTAAAGTTGGTCCTTTTGCGAATTTTGTGGGCTCCGTGGAAGAAATTTTGGTTGAGAAGAGCAAGCTTAAAGTTCACGTCAACATGTTTGGACGGGAAACCCCGCTTGAGTTGGATTATACTCAAGTGGAGAAAATATAGATTTTTCTTACAGGTTTCTTGTGGGAGGATCGATAGGTCCGTCTACCACTATTGAGTCAAGGAGGTGTCATCCATGGCAAAAAAGGTAATTAAAATGGTAAAACTGCAGATTCCTGCAGGGAAAGCTAATCCAGCGCCTCCAGTAGGTCCAGCTTTGGGTCAAGCAGGTGTCAACATCATGGCATTCTGTAAAGAGTTCAATGCTCGTACTGCTGATCAAGCAGGCCTGATTATTCCGGTTGAAATTTCGGTATTTGAGGATCGTTCTTTTACGTTCATCACCAAAACTCCACCGGCTGCTGTTCTGTTGAAAGTTGCTGCTAAAATCGAAAAAGGTTCCGGTGAACCGAATAAAACGAAAGTTGCAACTGTAAATCGCGCTGCTGTTCGTCAAATTGCAGAGCAAAAAATGCCTGACCTTAACGCAGCTTCCGTAGAATCGGCAATGCGTATGGTTGAAGGTACTGCTCGCAGCATGGGTATCACCATCGTAGATTAATTTTATTAATCTACGTGTGCCGGCAGTTTGACTGTCCGGCAAGTGTGGGAGGAATATCCGCTAATACCACATAAGGAGGAAAACATTATGGCTAAACATGGTAAGAAGTACCTGGAAGCTGCTAAGCTGATTGACAGCGAAGCAACTTACGAGCCTTTAGAAGCCGTTGAACTGGTGAAAAAGGCTGCGACTGCTAAATTCGACGAAACCGTTGAAGCTGCAGTTCGTCTGGGCGTAGATTCCCGTAAACAAGACCAGGCTGTTCGTGGTGTTGTTGTCCTGCCGCATGGTACGGGTAAAACACAACGCGTTCTGGTATTTGCAAAAGGTGACAAAGTGAAAGAAGCGGAAGCTGCTGGCGCTGATTTTGTTGGCGATCAAGATATGATCAACAAAATCCAACAAGGCTGGTTTGAATTCGACGTCTGCGTTGCGACACCTGATATGATGAGTGAGGTTGGTAAACTGGGTCGTTTGCTCGGTGGTAAAGGTTTGATGCCTAACCCTAAAGCAGGCACAGTTACTTTCGACGTTGCCAAGGCTGTTCAAGAAATTAAAGCCGGTAAAATCGAATACCGTCTCGACAAAGCCGGTCAAATTCATGCACCAATCGGCAAAGCTTCCTTCAGTGCTGAACAGCTGAACGAGAACCTTAAAGCCTTGGTTGAAGCCTTGAACCGTGCGAAGCCAGCGGCTGCTAAAGGTGTATACCTGAAAAACATCGCTATTTCTTCGACTATGGGACCAAGTGCACGTGTGAACGCATCTGTTTACAGATAATATTTTGATTGACATGTTCAATCAAAATTGTTATTCTATAAAAGTTGTGAGTCCTTGTGACTGACCATTAAAGTTGAATATGCTTACCGTAGACAGTAGGTGCCTTAGGGCTTAATTTCCTACCGAGGTGTTATGATAGAACGTTTCATGTGACGGGCTTGTCCCGTCCATGTAGATTTATCAAGCCTTCGTACTCTACGGAGGCTTTTTTCATGCTTATGAAAGCAAGCTTTGTGAGATCACCAGATCGGGTGCCTCGAACAAAGCGGATAAATTGATCAGGAGGTGTACAGTTTGGCAAATGCAAAGGTGATTCAAGCAAAACAAGAAGCTGTTGAAGTTGTAGCTGCAAAATTACGTGAGAGCGTAACGACTGTGGTTGCAGACTATCGCGGTCTGAATGTTGCCCAAGTAACTGAGCTGCGTAAGCAGCTTCGCGAAGCCGGAATCGAATTTCAAGTGCTGAAAAACACACTGCTCCGCCGTGCAACTGCGGCAGCAGAATTGACTGAACTGGACGCAGTATTGACAGGTCCTACTGCAATCGCGTTCGGCAAAGATGATGCAGTGTCTGCAGCTAAAATCTTGAACGATTTCGCTAAGAAGAACAATGCACTGGAACTGAAAGGTGCAGTTGTAGAAGGTCGCGTTATCGGTGTTGAGGAAATCAAAGCACTGGCAGAACTGCCATCCCGCGAAGGTCTCCTTTCCATGCTCCTCAGCGTGCTTCAAGCTCCTGTGCGCAACTTCGCGCTTGCAGTTAAAGCTGTTGCAGAAAAAGAAGAGCAAAGCGCATAAGTTAGGGATTAAACCTGCTGTATAGCAGTTGAGAACAAAAAAATACGAATTTAAATGGAGGTTCAACCATGAGTAAAGAGCAAATCTTGGAAGCAATTAAAGGTATGTCCGTATTGGAACTGAACGATCTCGTGAAAGCAATCGAAGAAGAATTCGGCGTAACTGCAGCAGCTCCAGTAGCTGTAGCAGGTGGCGCAGCAGGTGGCGCAGCTGAAGCTGAGCAATCCGAGTTCGACGTAATCTTGACAAGCGCTGGCGGTTCCAAAATCAACGTTATCAAAGCAGTTCGCGAAATCACAGGTCTTGGCCTGAAAGAAGCAAAAGAACTGGTTGACAACGCTCCAAAACCACTGAAAGAAAAAATCGCTAAAGAAGAAGCTGAATCCATTAAAGCAAAATTGGAAGAAGCAGGCGCTTCTGTAGAAGTGAAATAATTGACTGCTTTCTAGCAGACAATGAACTAAAACAAACCCCTTGAGGTGATCTTCAAGGGGTTTGTTGCTGTAAAACGGTAGTGCCAGCATGTCTGAAAGGTAATTGTAAAGGCTATGATGGTAGTACAACCGAAAGAGGTGGGCATGAATGGCTGATCATTACTACTCCAAGCGGCCAGAGACGGCGCATGAAAGACGGAGCCTGGAAACAGTGCTGCGGGGGCGGTCATACCGTTTTGTCAGCGATTCAGGCGTTTTTTCGAAGCAGGGCATTGATTATGGGAGTCGCGTGCTGATTGAAGCGATGCAGCTTCCTGCACAAGCCTCGGTATTGGATGTAGGATGCGGTTACGGGCCGATTGGTTTGGCGGCAGCCGCGCTTGTCCCAGAAGGACACGTCACAATGGTTGATATTAATGAGCGAGCCGTTCAACTAGCGATAGAGAATGCGGAACGTAATGGGGTTAAGAATGTCACCATTAAGCAAAGCGATTTGTTTGCGGAAGTGAAGAATGAACGTTTTGACGTGATTTTGACGAATCCTCCTATACGTGCAGGAAAAGAAACAGTGCATACCATTTTTGAACTTGCTTATGAGCATTTAAATGAGGGTGGAGCTTTGTGGGTAGTCATTCAGAAAAAGCAGGGGGCCCCTTCGGCGAGTGCTAAGATAGAGAGTCTTTTCGGTCATGTGGAGGAAGTTACAAAGGATAAAGGCTATCGAATTTTGAAGGCCAAAAAAAGTTTTTAAGAAAATGCAATAGGACCATTGACTTGAATCCTGGTCTGTGATATCATTATAAAATGTCAGTATTAGGATGCCCTCCATGGCTTTAGTTTGTTGAAATGTCAATAGATTTATGCGTAGTAGGTATAGTATTTATCACTATTACGTATAATACAACCATTTTGGGCAAATCTACAAGTGATGAAGATCTTCCGGTAAGAGGATTCTGCAGATACGTTGCTCTTTTTTCGAATGCATTCGAGTAAGGGCTTTTCTGTATTTGTAAGATTGAATCTTCTGTATGTGTCTTATTATAAGGTCACAAACAGAGGTTCGCAATGTATTTTTAAAGTGAGTAGACATGAGGGGTGAGTTTAAGTTGGCAGGACATCTTGTTCAATATGGTCGACGCACTCGGCGCAGTTATGCACGTATTAATGAGGTACTCGAGGTTCCGAACCTGATTGAGATCCAACAAAAATCCTATGATTGGTTTTTGGAGGAAGGATTACGGGAAATGTTTCGGGATATTTCACCAATTCAAGATTTCACTGGAAATCTGATTTTGGAGTTTATCGACTATTCTCTCGGAGAACCCAAATATACCGTTGACGACGCAAAGGAACGCGACGTTACGTATGCAGCACCGCTTCGGGTAAAAGTCCGGCTTATTAATAAAGAGACCGGGGAAGTGAAAGAGCAGGAAGTATTCATGGGAGACTTCCCGCTGATGACTGAAACGGGTACGTTTATTATTAACGGTGCGGAACGGGTTATTGTCAGCCAGTTGGTTCGCTCTCCCAGCGTCTATTTCAGCACAAAAGTCGACAAGAATGCGAAAACAACATACACCGCAACGGTAATTCCTAACCGGGGGGCTTGGCTCGAACTGGAGATGGATGCGAAGGATATTATCTATGTCCGGATTGACCGTACCCGTAAAATTCCGGTTACGGTGTTGCTGCGTGCACTTGGCTTTGGCACTGATGCTGAGATTCTGGATTTGCTCGGCAATGACGAATATATCCGCAACACACTTGATAAAGACAATACGGATTCCACGGAGAAAGCGCTGATTGAAATTTATGAGCGTCTTCGCCCGGGTGAGCCACCTACACTGGATAACGCAAAGAGCTTGCTTGTTGCACGCTTCTTTGATCCAAAACGTTATGATCTGGCCAACGTAGGCCGTTACAAAATCAATAAAAAGCTTCACATCAAAAACCGTCTGTTCAATCAACGTCTTGCTGAGACATTGATTGATACAACAACTGGTGAAATTATCGCTGAAGCAGGACAAATGGTGGATCGTCGCCTGTTGGACGAGATTTTGGCCCAACTGGAGGAATCAGTAGGACACCGCACGTATCATGTTGCTAGCGGCGTGCTGGAAAGCAATGATATTCCACTTCAAACGATTGATGTATTCTCGCCAATTGAGGACGGTAAAGTAGTAAAACTGATTGCTAACGGAAATATTGATAAATCGGTTAAGAATATTACGCCTGCCGATATTATTTCCTCCATCAGTTATTTTATTAACTTGCTTCACGGTATCGGAAGTACGGACGATATTGACCATTTGGGTAACCGTCGCTTACGTTCTGTAGGTGAGTTGCTCCAAAACCAGTTCCGTATCGGTTTATCCCGTATGGAACGCGTGGTGCGTGAAAGAATGTCGATTCAGGATGCTAATGTAATTACGCCACAAGCGTTGATTAACATACGTCCAGTAATTGCTTCGATTAAAGAGTTTTTTGGTAGCTCGCAGCTGTCACAGTTTATGGATCAGACAAACCCGCTTGCTGAATTAACGCACAAACGTCGTCTGTCCGCACTCGGACCCGGCGGTTTGACGCGTGAACGCGCAGGCATGGAAGTGCGTGACGTCCATCCAAGTCACTACGGCCGTATGTGTCCTATCGAGACACCAGAGGGACCAAACATTGGTTTGATCAACTCTTTGTCCACATTTGCACGTATCAACGAGTACGGATTTATCGAAGCTCCTTATCGTTGGGTAGATCCGAAAACCGGAAAAGTTACAGACCAGATTGATTACCTGACTGCTGATGAAGAAGATAACTACATCGTAGCTCAGGCGAACGCGGAATTGACGGAGGAAAACACCTTTAAGGATGAGGTCGTCATTGTCCGTTATAACAAACAGTCTGATAACATTATTCCAATGGCTAGTAGCCGTGTCGATTACATGGACGTATCACCTAAACAGGTCGTATCAGTTGCGACAGCACTGATTCCGTTTCTGGAGAATGATGACTCTAACCGCGCATTGATGGGTTCCAACATGCAACGTCAGGCTGTCCCACTTTTGATTCCAAAGTCTCCATTGGTCGGAACAGGAATGGAGCACAAGTCTGCAAAAGATTCTGGTGTTTGCGTTGTGTCCAAATACAACGGAGTTATCGAACGTTCTTCGGCTAACGAAATTTGGTTGCGTCGTATCGAAACTGTAGATGGTGCTGAAGTGAAGGGCGATATTGTTAAGTATAAATTACACAAATTTATGCGATCTAACCAAGGAACTTGCATTAACCAACGTCCGATTGTGAACAGAGGAGATATTGTCAAAGTTGGCGATATTCTTGCAGATGGTCCATCTACGGAGATGGGTGAGTTGGCGTTGGGACGTAACGTTGTCGTTGCCTTCATGACTTGGGAAGGTTACAACTACGAGGATGCGATCCTGCTGAGTGAGAAACTGGTCAAGGAGGATGTATACACCTCGATCCATATTGAGGAATACGAATCCGAGGCTCGTGACACGAAACTTGGACCTGAAGAAATCACTCGTGACATTCCAAATGTCGGTGAAGAGGCGCTTCGCAACTTGGATGAGCGTGGAATCATTCGTATTGGTGCCGAAATCGGTGCAGGTGACATTCTTGTTGGTAAAGTTACACCTAAAGGTGTGACTGAATTGACAGCTGAAGAACGTCTCTTACACGCAATCTTTGGTGAGAAGGCACGCGAGGTTCGTGATACTTCTTTGAGAGTTCCTCACGGAACAGATGGGATTGTTGTAGATGTAAAGGTGTTTACACGTGAAAATGGTGATGAACTGCCACCAGGTGTAAATCAGTTGGTTCGTGTATATATTGCTCAAAAACGTAAAATCTCCGAAGGCGATAAAATGGCTGGACGTCACGGTAACAAGGGTGTCGTTGCCCGTATTTTGCCTGAAGAAGATATGCCGTTCCTGCCGGATGGCACACCAGTACAGGTCGTTCTGAACCCGCTGGGGGTACCTTCACGGATGAACATCGGACAGGTGCTTGAAGTCCATCTGGGTATGGCTGCAATGCGTCTTGGTATTCATGTGGCAACTCCAGTATTCGATGGTGCCAAGGAGTATGACGTGTTCGATACAATGGAAGAGGCAGGCATGCAGCGTAATGGTAAGACTGTGTTGTATGACGGACGTACGGGTGATCGTTTTGAACGTGAAGTTACTGTCGGTGTCATGCACATGATCAAACTGGCGCACATGGTCGATGATAAAATCCATGCTCGTTCTACAGGTCCTTACTCTCTCGTTACGCAGCAACCATTGGGTGGTAAAGCTCAATTCGGTGGACAGCGCTTCGGGGAGATGGAAGTATGGGCATTGGAAGCCTACGGCGCGGCGTACACGCTTCAGGAAATTTTGACTGTGAAATCCGATGATGTGGTTGGACGTGTTAAAACTTACGAATCCATTGTCAAAGGTGAAAATGTACCTGAACCGGGTGTTCCAGAATCATTTAAGGTCTTGATCAAAGAGCTGCAAAGCTTGGGTATGGACGTGAAGATTCTGTCTGAAGACGAACAAGAGATCGAAATGAGAGAGCTTGATGATGAGGATGACACAAGCGGCGATAAGCTGAGTTTGAATCTGGAAGGCTCTGAGGTTGGCGTAGAGTAGTTTGACTGCTAACTGACTCATATCAGCTTTGTTATATACCTTGATCCATTCTAGGATGGATCAGGTTTCTTGATACCGCCCGGTGCTGCTGGGCGGTATCAAACCTAAAAACTCAGGATTTGGTTAAGGAGGGTTGCTCCTTGTTGGACGTTAACAATTTCGAATATATGAAAATCGGGCTTGCTTCCCCCGAAAAGATTCGTTCTTGGTCCCGCGGAGAAGTCAAAAAACCGGAGACGATTAACTATCGTACGCTTAAACCGGAAAAAGAAGGACTATTTTGCGAGAAAATTTTCGGACCTACGAAAGACTGGGAATGTCATTGCGGTAAGTACAAACGTGTACGCTATAAAGGTGTTGTCTGTGACCGTTGCGGAGTAGAAGTTACTCGCGCTAAGGTTCGCCGTGAGCGTATGGGCCATATTGAGTTGGCTGCTCCTGTATCGCACATTTGGTACTTCAAAGGCATTCCAAGTCGTATGGGTCTTGCTCTTGATATGTCTCCAAGATCTCTGGAAGAGATTATTTACTTCGCATCTTATGTTGTAACCGATCCAGGAGATACGCCTTTGGAGAAAAAACAACTCCTGTCCGAAAAAGAATACCGTAGCTACCGTGAGAAATACGGCTATGGCTTCCAGGCAGGTATGGGTGCTGAAGCGGTTAAAAAGCTTCTTCAAGATTTGGATATAGACAAAGAGTTAGAATTTTTGAAAGAAGAGCTGCGTACAGCTCAAGGACAACGTCGTAACCGTGCGATCAAACGCCTTGAAGTTATTGAGGCCTTCCGTAACTCAGGCAACCAACCGGATTGGATGATCATGGACGTACTTCCTGTTATTCCTCCTGAGCTTCGTCCAATGGTACAGTTGGATGGTGGTCGTTTCGCTACCTCTGACCTTAACGACTTGTATCGTCGTGTTATTAACCGTAATAACCGTCTGAAACGTCTGTTAGATCTAGGTGCGCCAGATATTATCGTACAAAATGAAAAACGGATGTTGCAGGAAGCTGTTGACGCCTTGATTGATAATGGTCGTCGTGGTCGTCCTGTTACAGGTCCAGGTAACCGTCCTTTGAAATCCCTCAGCCACATGCTGAAAGGTAAACAAGGACGTTTCCGTCAAAACTTGCTCGGAAAACGTGTTGACTACTCTGGTCGTTCCGTTATCGTTGTAGGTCCGTACTTGAAAATGTATCAATGCGGTTTGCCAAAAGAAATGGCGCTGGAACTGTTCAAACCTTTTGTTATGAAAGAACTGGTGAACAAAGGTTTGGCGCACAATATCAAGAGCGCGAAGCGTAAAGTAGAGCGTGTGAGTGCAGAAGTATGGGATGTGCTGGAAGAAGTAATCAAGGAGCATCCGGTTCTTCTGAACCGTGCCCCTACGTTGCATAGACTCGGTATCCAGGCGTTCGAACCGATTTTGGTTGAAGGTCGTGCGATTCGTCTGCATCCGCTCGTATGTACTGCATATAATGCCGACTTTGACGGTGACCAAATGGCTGTTCACGTTCCGTTGTCTGCGGAAGCCCAAGCTGAAGCTCGTTTGCTTATGCTAGCATCCGGCAACATTTTGAATCCGAAAGACGGCAAGCCAGTTGTTACACCTTCCCAGGATATGGTTCTTGGTTCTTTCTATCTGACTATGGATAACAAAGAAGAAGAAGGAAGTAATATGATCCTTCGCAACATGAATGAAGCTATATCGGCTTACCAACGTGGTACAGCTGGACTTCATGCTCGTGTAGCTATTCCGGTTAAAGCTTTGAATAAAACGAGCTTTACGGAAAAACAACAGGAAGCGATGTTGATCACAACGGTTGGTAAAATTATCTTTAATGAAATTTTCCCGGCAAGCTTCCCGTACATCAATGATGCTACCCGTGCGAACCTGCTTTATGGTACTGCGGAGGAGTTCTTTGTTTACGAGAAGGGTGTAAATCTTACAGAAGCCATTCAAAACGCTCCGCAAGCTAGCGGGGTAGGCAAGGATTACCTTGGTAATATCATTGCCCGTTGTTTTGAGACTTACCATACAACAGAAACAGCTGTAATTCTGGATAAAATCAAGCAGCTTGGCTTTACGTATTCCACTCGTGCAGGGGTAACGGTTGCTGTATCGGACGTAATCGTGCCGGTGGAAAAACAAGAGATTCTTAAGGGATCCGAAGACAAAGCGCAAGTTGTAACGAATCAGTACCGTCGTGGTCTGATTACGAATGAAGAACGCTATGACCGGATTATCGATATTTGGTCTAAAGCGAAAGATGATATTACTGAAGTATTGATGAAGTCCATGGATCGCTACAACTCCATCATGATGATGGTGGACTCCAAAGCGCGGGGTAACAAATCACAGATTACTCAGCTCGGCGGTATGCGTGGTCTGATGGCGAATCCATCCGGACGTATTATCGAACTCCCCATCAAATCAAACTTCCGTGAAGGTCTGACAGTACTCGAGTACTTCATCTCCACTCACGGAGCGCGTAAAGGTTTGGCGGATACTGCCCTTCGTACGGCTGACTCGGGTTACCTGACTCGTCGTCTCGTAGATGTCGCACAGGATGTTATCGTGCGCGAAGAAGACTGCGGAACGGATAAAGGCTTCACAGTAAGTCGTATCCAGGATGGTAAAGAAGTAATTGAAGATCTCTATGACCGTCTGGAAGGTCGCTATTGCTTTGAAACGGTACGTCATCCTGAGACTGGCGAGATTTTGGCTAGACGTAACGAATTGATTGACTCCGACAAAGCTGAAGCGATTGTTAAAGCTGGCGTACACAAAGTTCAAATACGTTCTGTATTAAGTTGCCGTGCTAAACATGGCGTCTGCAAGAAATGTTACGGTCGCAATCTGGCGACTGGTAAACACGTTGAGATTGGTGAAGCAGTTGGTATCATCGCTGCACAATCCATCGGTGAGCCGGGAACACAGCTTACTATGCGTACGTTCCACACAGGCGGCGTAGCGGGTGACGATATTACACAAGGTTTGCCTCGTATCCAGGAGCTTTTTGAAGCGCGTAATCCTAAAGGTCAGGCAACGATTAGTGAAATTGACGGTACAGTTAAAGAAGTTCGTGAAGGTAAAGACCGCCGTGAGATCGACATTCAGGGTGAAGCTGAAACGAAAACATACTCAGTAACGTATGGTTCCCGCCTGCGCGTAAGCGAAGGTATGACTGTTGAAGCTGGGGACGAACTGACGGATGGTTCAATTGATCCTAAAGAAATGCTGCGTATTAAAGGTATTCGCGGGGTACAGAACTATATCCTTCAGGAAGTTCAACGCGTATACCGGAACCAGGGCGTAGAAATCAACGACAAGCACGTAGAAGTTATGATTCGTCAAATGTTGCGTAAAATCCGTATCATTGATGCGGGCGACACAATCTTACTTCCAGGCTCCTTTGTTGATGTCCATGAGTATGAAAATGCGAACAAGATAGCGATTCTCAGCGGCCAAGAACCAGCGGTAGCTAAGCCAGTACTGCTCGGTATTACCAAGGCATCTCTGGAAACTGACTCCTTCTTGTCAGCAGCATCCTTCCAGGAAACTACTCGTGTCCTGACTGATGCAGCTATTAAAGGCAAGGTTGATCAGCTGCTTGGACTGAAAGAGAACGTAATTATTGGTAAATTGATTCCTGCGGGAACAGGTATGAACCGTTACCGTAGCGTGAAATTTGCCCAGCCGGAAGAGGGGCAGTCTCCATCTGAGGAGCTCGAACCAATTTCGGCAGAGTAATACAAAAATAGTATGATTACCGGAACACCGCTGACATAAGCTTTGCATAAAAGCTGCAGTAGACGGTGCTCCGGTGCTTTTTTCAAAAATGAATCGTGTTATTCTGTTTAAATGAATTATGGTTTATATTTGTCTTGACATTACTTATAGTCAATGCTAATATAGCAAAGGTGCGTGAGCAGCCTATATGCTATTGGGTCTTTTCGGAGGAATGAGATATGTCTAAAGAACAGGGACTGCAAGATGCTCATGTCAAAATCGGTACCAAACAAACCATTCGTATGGTAGAATTGGGCTTTGCCTCAGAAGTATATGTGGCAGAAGACGCAGATCAGCGTCTCACTTCCAACATCATTGCTTTGTGCAACAAGCAAGGAGTCAAAGTGACTCTCGTAGACACAATGAAAAATCTCGGAGCTGCATGTGGGATTGAAGTGGGAGCCGCAATGGCTGCTATCGTAAAACAATAGGGTAAGGAACGTTTTTGTCTAAGGAATCGTTATTCTTGGCGGCAAAGACTTTTCATTTGTTCTTTTATGAACCGCCTGGGTCTGTGGGCTTAGATAAGGTTTGTAAAGTAACAGCAAAAATTGAGGAAGGGGGTGGCAACCAACATGCCAACTATTAACCAACTGGTTCGTAAAGGACGTCAAGCCAAAATCGAGAAATCGAAATCACCGGCTTTGCAAAAAGGTTTTAATGCCTTGAAACGTGAAGCTACCGACATCAGTGCCCCGCAAAAACGCGGAGTGTGCACTCGTGTAGGTACTATGACTCCGAAAAAACCAAACTCCGCACTTCGTAAATATGCTCGTGTTCGCTTGACGAACCGTGTAGAGGTGACTGCTTACATTCCAGGTATTGGACATAACCTTCAAGAACACAGCGTAGTGCTGATTCGCGGCGGTCGTGTAAAAGACCTTCCGGGTGTGCGTTACCATATCGTTCGCGGTGCTTTGGATACTGCAGGCGTAAACAACCGCATGCAAGCTCGTTCCAAATACGGCGCAAAACGCCCTAAAGCTAAAAAATCCTAATGAATATAAACCGCGTATGTCGGTTTAACATGTAAGAAAGGGGGATATCCATGCCACGCAAAGGTCCAGTTACCAAAAGAGACGTGTTGCCAGATCCGGTATACAACAGCAAGTTGGTTACCCGCTTGATCAATCGCATCATGCTCGACGGAAAACGAGGCGTTGCTCAAAGCATTCTGTACAATGCGTTCAAGCTTATCCAAGAACGTACGGGGAATGACCCGATGGAAGTTTTTGAAGCAGCTATCAAGAATATCATGCCAGTCCTGGAAGTTAAAGCACGCCGTGTCGGCGGTGCAAACTACCAAGTACCAATCGAGGTAAAACCAGAAAGACGTACGTCCCTGGGATTACGTTGGCTCGTAAACTACTCCCGCAACCGCGGTGAGAAAACCATGGAAGAGCGTTTGGCGGCTGAAATTATCGATGCTTCCAACAACACAGGCGCTTCCGTGAAAAAACGTGAAGACACGCACAAAATGGCTGAAGCGAACAAAGCGTTTGCTCACTATCGTTGGTAGGATTCAGCTCAAAAAAATAACTTCAATTTTGAAGGGAGACCCATTTCATGGCAAGAGAGTTCTCCTTGAAAAATACACGTAATATCGGGATCATGGCTCATATTGACGCGGGTAAAACCACAACAACAGAGCGGATCTTGTTCTACACAGGCCGTACGCACAAAATCGGTGAAGTTCACGAAGGCGCTGCGACAATGGACTGGATGGAACAAGAACAAGAGCGCGGAATCACGATTACTTCCGCTGCGACGACCGCTGCCTGGAAAGGTCACCGCGTCAATATCATCGACACCCCGGGGCACGTTGACTTCACTGTTGAAGTTGAACGTTCCCTTCGTGTATTGGACGGAGCAGTTGGTGTTTTCAGTGCGAAAGAAGGCGTTGAGCCTCAGTCCGAAACCGTATGGAGACAGGCTGATCGCTACGGCGTTCCACGGATCGCATATGTAAACAAAATGGATATCATTGGTGCCGACTTCCTGAATGTTGTCTCTGACATGCGTGATCGCCTTCAAGCGAACGCAGTTGCGATTCAATTGCCAATCGGCGCAGAAAATGATTTTACTGGTATTATCGATATCGTTGAACAAAAAGCTCATATGTACAAAGATGATCTTGGTCAAGATATCGAAGAAGTAGAAGTTCCTGCGGAATTCAAAGATCAAGTTGAAGAACTTCGTAATGAATTGATCGAGAAGGTTGCTGAACTGGACGAAGAATTGACAATGAAATACCTGGAAGGCGAAGAAATTTCGGTTGCCGAAATTAAAGCCGCTCTCCGTAAAGGTGTTGTAGAAGTTAAAATCTTCCCAGTTATCTGTGGATCTTCTTACCGCAATAAAGGTGTTCAGCTGATGTTGGATGCTGTTCTCGACTATTTGCCGGCTCCTATTGATGTGCCAAGTATTCAAGGGCATTTGGAAGACGGTACGGAAGTTGAACGTCACTCTTCCGATGAAGAGCCATTCTCCGCATTGGCATTCAAAATCATGACGGATCCTTACGTTGGTAAGTTGACATTCTTCCGCGTATACTCCGGTGTTCTTCAATCCGGTTCTTACGTATTGAATGCAACAAAAGGTAAACGCGAACGTATCGGACGTATTCTTCAAATGCATGCGAACAGTCGTCAAGAAATCACTGTAGTTTACTCTGGTGATATTGCGGCTGCCGTAGGTTTGAAAGATACAGGTACAGGTGATACACTGTGTGATGAGAAGAGTCCTGTTATTCTCGAGTCCATGAACTTCCCTGATCCGGTTATCGAAATCGCGGTTGAGCCTAAAACCAAAGCTGACCAAGATAAAATGTCTGTAGCTCTCGGTAAGTTGACTGAAGAGGATCCAACTCTTCGCGCTCATACTAACGAAGAAACAGGTCAAACCATCTTGGCGGGTATGGGTGAGCTTCACTTGGACATCATCATTGACCGTATGCGTCGTGAGTTCAAGGTAGAAACAAATGTGGGTAAACCACAGGTTGCTTACCGTGAAACGTTCCGTGCTCCAGCACGTGTCGAAGGTAAATTCGTTCGTCAGTCCGGTGGTCGTGGTCAATATGGTCACGTATGGGTTGAGTTCGAACCGCTTGAGCCAGGTACTGGTAGTCAATTCGAAAGTAAGGTAGTCGGCGGCTCTGTTCCTAGAGAGTACATCGCTCCTGCTCTTGCTGGTATTGAGGAACAAATGAAAAACGGAGTTATCGCAGGCTTCCCGCTTGTGGACGTTAAAGCTACAATCGTGGACGGATCATACCATGATGTCGATTCCAATGAAATGGCATTTAAAATTGCCGGATCAATGGCGCTGAAAGCAGCGAAAGACAAATGTAAACCAGTATTGCTCGAGCCGATTATGAAAGTTGAAGTAACGGTTCCTGAGGAATATATGGGTGACGTAATGGGTATGTTGAACTCCCGTCGTGGTCGGATTGAAGGTATGGATTCCCGCAGTGGAGCTCAAATCATTCGTGCGAAGGTGCCTTTGTCCGAAATGTTCGGATACTCGACTACACTTCGCTCCGGTACACAAGGACGCGGTGTGTTCTCCATGGAACTTTCTCATTATGAAGAAGTTCCGAAGAGCATTGCTGAAGAGATCGTTGCCAAAACCAAAGGCGGCGAGTAATACAATGTATCAGCTGACCGGTATGCTCTGGGTTTTACCAAAAGGGCATCCGGCAGCCTAAAATAAAACAAGTTATTGAGGAGGAATTGTTCAAATGGCAAAGGCTAAGTTTGAGCGTAACAAACCGCACGTTAATATCGGTACTATTGGTCACGTCGATCATGGTAAAACTACTTTGACTGCTGCAATCACAACTGTATTGTCCAAAACTTACGGTGGTGCTGCTGTAGCATTCGATCAAATCGATAAAGCTCCAGAAGAGCGCGAACGCGGTATCACAATCTCCACTGCACACGTGGAGTATGAAACACCTAACCGTCACTATGCACACGTTGACTGCCCAGGTCACGCCGACTATGTTAAAAACATGATCACTGGCGCTGCACAAATGGACGGAGCGATTCTGGTTGTATCCGCAGCTGACGGCCCAATGCCGCAAACTCGCGAGCACATCCTGTTGTCCCGCCAAGTTGGTGTTCCTTACATCGTTGTATTCTTGAACAAATGCGACATGGTTGAAGACGAAGAGTTGCTGGAATTGGTTGAAATGGAAGTTCGCGACCTGCTGAGCGAGTATGACTTCCCAGGCGACGACACTCCAATCACTCGTGGTTCCGCTCGTGAAGCACTGCAAAACCCAGATGGCGACTGGGCTAAGAAAATCGTTGAAATGTTCGAAACAATCGACACTTACATCCCAACTCCAGAACGCGACACTGACAAGCCTTTCCTTATGCCTGTCGAGGACGTATTCTCCATCACTGGTCGTGGTACAGTTGCTACAGGCCGTGTAGAGCGTGGTACAGTTAAAGTGGGCGACGAAATCGAAATCATCGGTATTCAAGAAGAATCCCGTAAATCCGTAGTAACAGGCGTAGAAATGTTCCGTAAATTGCTTGATTCCGCTCAAGCTGGTGACAACATCGGCGCACTGCTTCGCGGTGTAGATCGTGCACAAATCGAGCGCGGCCAAGTATTGGCTAAACCAGGTTCTGTTAACCCACATACAGAATTTTCTGCTCAAATCTACGTTTTGACTAAAGAAGAAGGCGGACGTCACAAACCTTTCTTCACTGGTTACCGTCCACAGTTCTACTTCCGTACAACTGACGTAACTGGAATCATTACTTTGCCAGAAGGTTCCGAAATGGTAATGCCTGGTGATAACATCACGGTTACTGTTCAACTGATCAACCCGATCGCTATCGAAGAAGGAACTAAGTTCTCTATTCGTGAAGGCGGACGTACAGTTGGCGCTGGTGCCGTAGCAACAATCTCCAAATAAGAAGGCTTTTGCCTTTAAATAGAGTAACAGTGTACTGGAACGAGTAACGTTGTATTGGAACGAAGCTAAACGAGCCCCTGCCCTGGTGCGGGGGCTTTTCTCTTGAAAAAAAATCGCGAGCTGCGAGCACAATTGTATCTTTTGAAAATAAGATGCATTGTTTTTTCGTTTTTGCTTGCAATAGGCAGAACTATTCGATATAATAACTAATGTTGTTTGTGACTGTGCGATGATGTGAGAGGTTACTGACACACCCGGCCCCTTTGCCATGGGAGGGCTGTCGGAAAATTTTCACGGAGTATGTCCGATACCAAATTGGGCGATAGAAGGAGGGACTAAAATGGCAAAGCAAAAAATTCGTATCCGTTTGAAAGCTTACGATCATAGAATTCTTGATCAATCCGCTGAGAAAATTGTTGAAACAGCAAAACGTTCGGGCGCAGGTGTATCCGGGCCAATTCCGCTGCCAACTGAAAAACAAATCATTACTATTCTCCGTGCGGTACACAAGTACAAGGATTCCCGGGAACAGTTCGAAATGCGCACACACAAGCGTTTGATCGACATTGTTAACCCGACTCCACAAACTGTGGATGCCTTGATGCGCTTGGACCTGCCGTCCGGTGTAGATATCGAAATTAAATTGTAATATGTAATTAGGAAAAGAAATGAGGTGTCAACATGAAAGGTATCTTAGGAAAAAAACTCGGAATGACTCAAGTGTTTACCCCTGAAGGTAACGTACTTGCTGTTACGGTTATCGAAGCAGGTCCTTGTGTTGTTCTGCAAAAGAAAGATCTGGAAAACGATGGATACGAAGCTATCCAACTCGGTTTCTCTGATAAAAAAGAAAAAAGATCCAACAAACCTGAAGCAGGACATGCGAAAAAAGCAAATACTGCACCTAAGCGCTACGTTCGTGAACTTCGTGGCATCGACCTTGCTGCGTACGAGGTTGGCCAAGAACTGAAGGCTGATGTCTTCACAGAAGGCGAGTTCGTTGACGTAACAGGTATTTCTAAAGGTAAAGGTTTTGCCGGCGTTATCAAACGTTGGGGACAAAGCCGCGGACCAATGGCACACGGCTCGCGTTACCACAGAGGTCCAGGTTCTATGGGTTCCATTCAAGCTAACCGCGTTCCTAAAGGTAAACACCTGCCAGGACACATGGGGCATGAAACGGTAACGATCCAACGTCTTGAAGTTGTTAAGATCGATACAGAACGTAATGTATTGCTCGTGAAAGGTTCCATTCCAGGACCTAAAAATAGCTTCGTTAAAGTATTAGAAACGGTGAAAAAATAAACAACTGAAGAAAGGAGGAACACGAAATGCCAAAAGTAGCACTATTTAATATTAGCGGCAGCCAAGTTGGTGAAATTGAATTGAACGACGCAGTGTTCGGTATCGAGCCGAATAAGCACGTTCTTCATGACGCTGTTGTTATGCAATTGGCTTCCCTGCGTCAAGGTACTCACAAAGTAAAGGGACGTTCTGAAGTACGTGGTGGCGGACGTAAACCTTGGAAACAAAAAGGTACTGGCCGCGCTCGTCAAGGTTCGATCCGTGCACCACAATGGGTTGGTGGCGGTACTGTATTCGGTCCGACTCCACGTAGCTATGCTTACAAATTGCCTAAAAAAGTTCGTCGTCTGGCGATCAAATCGGCGTTGTCATCCAAAGTGATTGAGAATGAAATTATCGTATTGGACGCTCTTACACTGAACGGACCTAAAACGAAAGAATTCGCAGCCATTTTGAATAACCTTAAAGCTGATCGTAAAGCATTGATCGTAGCTCCTAGCTATGATGATAATGTAGCACTTTCCGCTCGTAATATTCCTGGTGTGAAGTTTGTAGCCGCAGATGGCATTAATGTTCTTGATGTGCTCGGACACGACAAACTGATCATTACGAAGGAAGCAGTTCAGAAGGTAGAGGAGGTGCTCGCGTAATGAAGGATCCTCGTGATATTATCAAACGTCCGGTTATCACCGAACGTACGGCTGGTATGATGAATGACTTGAAATACGTTTTCGAGGTTGACATTCGTTCTAACAAAGTCGAAGTTAAAAAAGCAATCGAAGCCATTTTTAACGTGAAAGTAAGTAGCGTAAATACGCTTCGTGTTCCTGCAAAACCAAAACGCTACGGACGTCATTCCGGCTATACGAGCGAGTGGAAGAAAGCGTTCGTAACGCTGAGCAAAGACAGTAAGCCGCTTGAGTTTTTTGAAACGGTATAATTGAATCTGTAAAGTAAGGAGGGAAACTCAGTGCCAATTAAAAAGTATAAACCAACGTCCCCGGCCAGACGTGCTATGTCTGTATCTACTTTCGAGGAGATTACAACTAATCAGCCCGAGAAATCGTTGCTGGCACCTCTGAGCAAGCAAGCTGGACGCAATAACCAAGGTAAAATTACAGTTCGTCATCAAGGCGGCGGACACAAACGTAAGTACCGTATTATTGACTTCAAACGTAACAAAGATGGAATACCGGGCCGCGTTGCTACGATCGAATATGATCCAAACCGTACGTCCAACATCGCACTTATCCACTATGTGGATGGTGAAAAACGTTACATCATCGCTCCTAAAGGTCTGAAAGTAGGAGACGAAGTGGTATCCGGTGCAGGTTCCGATATCAAAATCGGTAACTCTTTGCCATTGGAAAACATTCCAGTAGGTACGGTTATCCACAACATCGAATTGAAACCGGGTAAAGGTGGCCAACTCGTTCGTGCCGCTGGTACGGAAGCCCAACTTCTTGGTAAAGAAGAAAAGTATGTTACAATTCGTTTGACTTCTGGTGAAGTTCGCCGCATTCTGAAAGTTTGCCGCGCGACAATCGGTTCTGTAGGTAACGAAGACCACGAACTGGTGAAAATCGGTAAAGCTGGTCGTAGTCGCTGGTTGGGACAACGTCCTGAAGTTCGCGGTGTTGTAATGAACCCTAACGATCACCCACACGGTGGTGGTGAAGGTCGCGCTCCAATCGGACGTAAATCTCCAATGTCTCCATGGGGTAAACCAACCCTTGGTTACAAGACACGTAAAAAAGGTAAAGCATCTGATAAGTACATCGTTCGTCGTCGTACTAAGTAATAAAACGTGCGCTTAAGTCGCACGTTAACATATTAAGGAACGACTACGTTTTAACGAAGGGAGGATTCATAAATGGGTCGCAGTCTCAAAAAAGGACCATTCATTGATGGTTACCTGTTGAAAAAAGTAGAGGTTTTGAACGAGTCGGAGAAAAAAGTGGTAATCAAAACTTGGTCCCGTCGCTCTACGATTTTCCCGCAATTTATCGGACATACGTTTGGTGTATACGATGGTCGTAAACACGTGCCAGTATACGTAACGGAAGATATGGTCGGACACAAATTGGGCGAATTCGCTCCAACACGTACGTACAAAGGCCATACGGATGACGATAAGAAAACAAGAAGATAATCAACACAGCGTAGTGTTTGAGAGGAGGTAAACTCAATGGAAGCAAAAGCACATGCTAAATCCGTACGGATTTCTGCTCGCAAAGTGAAACTTGTTATCGATTTGATTCGCGGTAAGCAGGTTGGTGAGGCGATCGCAATTCTTCGTCACACTCCAAAGTCCGCTTCTCCAGTCGTTGAGAAATTGCTGAATTCTGCGATTGCAAATGCAGATCACAACTACTCTTTGGACGTAAATAAATTGGTAGTATCTCAGGTTTTTGTAAACCAAGGTCCTACAATGAAACGATTCCGCCCGCGTGCAATGGGTCGTGCAAGCCGCATCAACAAACGCACCAGTCATATTACTCTGGTGGTATCTGAAAAATAAGGAGGGAAAACGTGTGGGCCAAAAGGTAAATCCCGTCGGACTCCGAATCGGTATTATCCGTGATTGGGAATCCAAATGGTATGCAGGCAAAGATTTCGGTGATCTTTTGCTGGAAGACGTTAGAATTCGTGAACATCTGAAAAAAAGATTGAAAGACTCCGCTGTATCCCGTGTTGAAATCGAGAGAGCAGCTAACCGTGTCAACGTAACGATTCACACTGCGAAACCAGGTATGGTTATCGGTAAGGGTGGTTCCGAAGTTGAAAATCTGCGTAATGAAATTACTAAAATCGCAGGCGGTAAAAAGGTGCACATCAATATTTCTGAAATTAAAAATCCTGAACTGGACGCAATTTTGGTTGCTGAAAGCATTGCACAACAATTGGAACGTCGTGTTTCTTTCCGTCGTGCTTTGAAACAAGCGATTCAAAGAACTATGCGTTCCGGAGCAAAAGGAATTAAAACTCAAGTAGGCGGACGTCTTGGCGGTGCCGAAATCGCTCGTTCCGAAGGGTACAGCGAAGGAACTGTTCCACTGCATACGCTTCGTGCCGACATTGACTATGGTACAGCGGAAGCTCATACTACTTACGGCCGTCTTGGCGTAAAAGTATGGATCTATCGTGGAGAGGTTCTTCCTCCAGCTAAGAAACAAGCTCCTCAGGAAGGAGGCAACTAATCATGTTGGTACCAAAACGCGTAAAACATCGTAAACAACAACGTGGTCATATGAAGGGTCGTGCAAAAGGCGGTACTACACTGAACTTTGGTGAGTACGGTTTGCAAGCTACTGAACCTGCATGGATTACTAACCGTCAAATCGAAGCTGCTCGTATTGCGATGACTCGTTACATCAAACGTGGTGGTAAGGTTTGGATTAAAATTTTCCCTGATAAACCAATTACTCAGAAGCCTCTTGAGGTTCGTATGGGTAGTGGTAAAGGTAACGTAGAAAAATGGGTTGCAGTAGTGAAACCAGGCAAGATTATGTTTGAACTTGCTGGTGTTCCGGAAGAGATTGCTCGTGAAGCAATGCGTCTTGCCGCTCACAAACTGCCAATCAAAACTAAGTTTGTGAAACGTGAAGAATTGGGTGGTGAAGCAAATGAAGGCTAGTGAATTCCGCAACCTAACCACTGCTGAAATCGAACAAAAGATCTCCGGTTTTAAAGAAGAACTTTTCAACCTTCGTTTTCAACTCGCTACCGGTCAGCTTGATAACCCGACTCGGATCGGCGCTGTGCGTAAGGAAATTGCTCGTGCTAAAACTGTGATCCGTGAAAGAGAACTTGGGATTAGCTAAGATATCAGACCGGGTGGAAAATCCGCCTGTAATTAGGAAGGAGGCCAACAATGAGCGAACGTAATGCCCGTAAAGTATTAGTCGGTAAAGTAGTCAGCGACAAAATGGATAAAACGATTGTGATTGCTGTAGAAACTTACAAAAAACATGATCTCTACCATAAACGCATTAAAGTAACTAAGAAATTCAAAGCTCATGATGAAAACAACACTGCACAAATCGGTGATACTGTTAAAATCATGGAAACTCGCCCTTTGTCCAAAGACAAAAACTGGAGACTGGTCGAAATCGTTGAAAAAGCTGTTATAATCTAATGTAGTGTAGTTTTTCCGAAAGGAGGATAAATAAATGATTCAACCATTTACACGTTTGACTGTAGCTGACAATTCCGGCGCGAAGGAACTGATGTGTATCCGTGTGCTCGGTGGTACGGGACGTCGTACAGCTCAAATTGGTGACCTGATCGTTTGTTCCGTAAAACAAGCAACACCAGGCGGCGTTGTCAAAAAGGGTGATGTAGTAAGAGCGGTTGTTGTTCGTACTAAACGTTCTATCCGCCGTAAAGACGGTTCCTACATCGGATTTGACGAGAACGCAGCAGTGGTCGTTAAAGAAGACAAGAGCCCACGTGGTACTCGTATTTTCGGACCAGTTGCTCGCGAACTTCGTGACAAGGACTTCATGAAAATCGTTTCCTTGGCTCCGGAAGTGATCTAAACTCACCTTAAAATGTGCCCGTAGGAGGTGTACGAAATGCCAAAAGTGAAAAAAGTTCTGGAATCCCATAACAACAAGCTGCACGTCAAAAAAGACGACACTGTTCTGGTGATTACAGGTAAAGATAAAGGTAAAAAAGGTCGCGTTATCGCTGCTTACCCTCGTCAAAACCGTGTGCTTGTGGAAGGTGTTAACATGATTAAAAAACACCAAAAGCCTAATCAGCTGAATCCACAAGGCGGCATCATCGAGAAAGAAGCTCCGATTCACGTTTCCAACGTTATGCACATTGATCCGAAGAGCGGAAAAGTAACCCGTGTTGGTTACAAAGTTTTGGACAACGGAAAAAAAGTGCGCATTGCAAAACGTTCTGGCGAAGTGATCGACTAATTATTTTTTAAAGAAAGGAGGTATATGATTCATGGCTACAACAAGAATGAAAGAACGTTTCTTGAAAGAAATCACTCCTGCTTTGATGCAGAAGTTCAACTATACAACAGTGATGCAAGTGCCTAAAATCGAGAAAGTTGTAATCAACATGGGTGTTGGCGACGCAGTCCAAAACTCCAAAGTGCTTGATTCAGCTCTCAACGACATGCAGCTGATCGCTGGTCAAAAGCCAGTAATCACTCGCGCGAAAAAATCTATCGCAGGTTTTAAATTGCGTGAAAACATGCCAATTGGTGTAAAGGTAACACTTCGTGGCGAGCGTATGTATTATTTCTTGGACAAATTGTTCAACATTACTCTTCCTCGCGTACGTGACTTCCATGGTGTATCGACAAAAGCTTTTGACGGACGTGGTAACTACACGCTTGGTCTGAAAGAACAGTTGATCTTCCCGGAAATCGAGTATGATCAAGTTGATAAAGTTCGTGGTATGGACATCGTTATCGTAACGACTGCCAAAACTGACGAAGAGTCCCGTGAGCTTCTGACTCAGCTGGGCATGCCTTTCGCAAAATAATGTTGGCATAACGTTTCGGGCGTCTGATTTTAAAGACACCCTGTTCTCCGAAACTATTTAGGAGGTGTCAGGCTAAGTGGCAAAAACTTCGATGAAAGTCAAACAACAACGCGCACCAAAGTTTAAAGTTCGTGCTTACACTCGTTGCGAGCGTTGTGGTCGTCCACATTCGGTACTGCAAAAGTTTAAGATCTGCAGAATTTGCTTCCGTGAATTAGCTTATAAAGGCCAGATTCCTGGCGTGAAAAAAGCAAGCTGGTAAAAAGTCCTGTTTGGGAAGGAGGTTTATACACAATGACTATGTCTGATCCAATTGCAGATATGCTTACTCGTATTCGTAACGCGAACACAGTTCGTCACGAAACAGTAGAAATGCCTGCATCTACAATGAAAAAACAAATCGCCGACATCCTGAAACGTGAAGGATTCATTCGTGATGCGGAATTTGTTGAAGATAGCAAACAAGGGATCATCCGTATTTTCTTGAAATACGGTGCGAACAACGAGCGTGTTATCACAGGTTTGAAAAGAATCAGTAAACCAGGTCTTCGCGTTTACACGAAGAGCAATGAGATTCCACGCGTACTGGGTGGACTCGGGATCGCAATCATTTCAACATCCAAAGGCATCATGACCGACAAAGAAGCACGTCAGTCTAAAGCCGGCGGAGAAGTTGTTTGCTACGTTTGGTAAGATAACGTTTAAAAGATAGGAGGTGCAACAGATATGTCCCGTATTGGTCGTAAACCAATCACAGTACCAAGTGGTGTTGACGTGACTTTGAACAACACAGCGATCACAGTTAAAGGTCCTAAAGGAACATTGACTCGTGAGCTTCATAAAGACATGTCCGTTACTGTGGAAAACAATGAAATTAATGTAGTTCGTCCTTCGGACAACAAACTTCACCGCTCTTTGCATGGAACAACCCGCAGCGTTGTCAGCAACATGGTAAGTGGTGTAACTGAAGGATTTTCAAAATCTCTGGAGCTGGTTGGGGTCGGATATCGTGCAAGCAAATCCGGAGATAAAATCGTTCTGAACGTTGGATATTCTCATCCGGTTGAAATCACACCGGAAGCGGGCATCGAATTCGAAGTTCCTTCGAACACTAAAATCATCGTTCGCGGAATTGATAAAGAGCGTGTAGGTGCCTACGCTGCTAAAATTCGTTCCGTTCGTGAACCTGAACCGTACAAAGGTAAAGGGATTAAATACGAAGGCGAGCGCATCATCCGTAAAGAAGGTAAAGCCGGTAAGAAGAAATAAGTTTCTTACCGACTTTGTGCGGTCTTTCTGCTGGAAAGACTTCGTACTTCTTTTTTACCCAGTGCGTCTTAGTATAAAGTTTTAAAAGGCAAACTGAAGGGAGTGAAAACTTGAGATGATTACAAAACAAGATAAAAATAAAGCACGTGTCAGAAGACATCTGCGTGTACGTAAGAAAATCGAAGGTACGGCTGTACGTCCTCGTTTGAACGTATTCCGCTCTTCCAAGCATATCTACGCACAACTGATTGATGATGTAGCTGGTGTAACATTGGTATCTGCATCCACTATGGATAAAGAACTGAGCAGCGAAATCAAAAACGGCGGTAGTGTAGAAGCAGCTCGTAAGGTTGGCGAACTCGTTGCTAAACGTGCGAAAGAAAAAGGTCATGCTAACATCGTATTTGACCGTGGTGGATACTTGTATCATGGACGGATTCAAGCTTTGGCTGATGCAGCTCGCGAAGCAGGCCTTGAATTCTAAGACATTTCTCAAAAGGAGGTTAACGACTTGCGTGTAGATCCGAATACTTTGGAACTGACTGAAAGAGTAGTAAATATTAATCGTGTAGCTAAAGTTGTCAAAGGCGGACGCCGTTTCAGCTTCAGTGCTCTGGTAGTAGTGGGCGACGGCAACGGCTGGGTAGGCGCTGGAATCGGTAAAGCTGGCGAAGTACCTGATGCAATTCGCAAAGGTATTGAAGATGCTAAGAAAAACCTGGTTCACGTTCCACTCGTAGGAACAACAATTCCTCACCTTGTTACAGGTAAGTTCGGTGCTGGCCGGGTTCTGTTGAAACCGGCATCGGAAGGTACTGGAGTTATCGCTGGCGGTCCGGTTCGTGCTGTACTGGAACTTGCTGGTGTAGGTGATATCTTGACAAAATCTTTGGGTTCTTCGAATTCCATGAATATGGTCAATGCGACTTTGGAAGGTTTGTCCCGTTTGAAACGCGCTGAAGAAGTTGCAAAATTGCGCGGCAAATCCATCGAAGAGCTGCTGGGCTAAGGAGGGAATATCATGGCGAAATTAGAAATTACCCTCGTTCGTTCGTTGATCGGCCGTCCTGGTAATCAGAGAACGACTGTTAAAACGCTCGGCTTGCGTAAAATCAACCATAAAGTAGTTCAACCCGACAATGCAGCTATTCGCGGGATGATTAATCAAGTTAGCCATTTGGTTTCTGTTAAAGAAATTGAGGCTTAAGAAATAAAGTATTTTAACAATAATCAAGGAGGTGCAACGAACGATGAAGTTACATGAGCTTTCCCCAGCTCCAGGCTCCCGCAAAGAACGTAAACGTTTGGGTCGTGGTCCTAGTAGTGGTACGGGTAAAACTTCTGGTCGTGGTCATAAAGGTCAAAACGCTCGTTCCGGCGGTGGTGTACGTCCGGGCTTCGAGGGTGGTCAAAACCCACTGTATCGTCGCTTGCCTAAACGCGGTTTCGTAAATCCTACTCGTAAAGAGTATGCGGTTTTGAATATCGAAGATTTGAACAGTTTTGCAGCGGGTACAGAAGTAAGCCCTGAGTTTTTGCTGAACAATGGCATTGTGAAAAACGCCAAATCCGGAATTAAAATTCTGGGTAACGGTGAAATCACTGTGAAATTGACAGTTAAAGCGAACAAGTTCTCTCAATCTGCGGTAGAGAAAATTGAAGCTGCCGGCGGTAAAACCGAGGTGATCTAATGTTCAAGACCCTGAAAAATATATGGCGGGTTGAGGATCTTAGAACCCGAATCCTGTTCACCCTGTTTATACTCTTTGTATATCGTATTGGCTCCTTCGTGCCGGTTCCCGGCGTGAACAAGCAAGTCTTTACTTCTCAGGATCAAGCAGGAAGCGAGTTGTTTGGACTCCTTAACACCTTCTCAGGGGGCGCATTGTATCAGTTTTCGATCTTTGCCCTCGGGATTATGCCATATATTACAGCGTCCATCATTGTACAGTTGCTGTCAATGGACGTGATTCCGAAACTTGCGGAATGGGCTAAACAAGGAGAGCATGGTAAAAAGAAGTTGGCTCAAATTACGCGTTATGGTACGGTAATACTTGGCCTGATTCAAGCATTCGGAACGTCGATTGGCTTTAATCGACTGTACGGTGCAGCGATGATTCCAGGAGCCACTTTTGCAGATTATCTGGTCATTGCCATTGTGCTTACAGCAGGAACTACGTTCCTTATGTGGCTCGGTGAGCAAATTACCGAAAAGGGAATCGGCAATGGTATCTCTATTGTTATCTTCGCAGGGATTGCGGCGGGTATTCCAAGACATATTCGGACGGTTGTAGAATCTCAGTTTATTCAGGCGGATCAGCTGTTTATGAATATTCTGAAGGCAATTATAATTGCTCTGGTGATTGTTCTGATTATTGTTGGTGTTATCTACATCCAGCAAGGTATTCGGAAAATCCCGGTACAATACGCGAAACGTGTAGTTGGCAACAAAATGTACGGTGGCCAGAATACGCATATTCCGATGAAAATTAATGCGGCAGGCGTTATTCCGGTAATCTTTGCGGTATCATTGCTGCAATTCCCGACAATTATTGCGAGTTTCTGGGCAGATCATGTTTGGGCTAAGTGGGTTACCACTTACTTGTATTATGACAAGCCGCTGGGCATGGTTTTGTATGTCGTAATGATTATCGGTTTCACATTCTTCTATACCTTTGTACAGATGAATCCGCAGCAAATGGCCGACAATATGAAGAAAAACGGCGGTTATATTCCGGGAATTCGTCCGGGTAAAGCCACGGAGAAATACTTGACACGAGTAATGTCACGTTTGACAATGACAGGAGCTTTGTTTCTGGCAGTCATATCCGTTTTGCCGGTATTCTTCGGTTCGCTTTCGGGCTTGCCTCGTTCCGTGCAAATTGGCGGTACTTCATTGCTCATCATCATTGGTGTAGCATTGGATACAATGAAGCAAATCGAAAGCCAACTGATCAAACGCCATTACAAAGGCTTCATCAACAAATAGGCAATAGGTACCGGCTTAGGATGTTCGCATGCTTACCGGCACCTTTTGTGCTGTTTCTTGTGTAGGGGTCGTCTTGAGGAGTGACAGATTGTGAATATTTTGATCATGGGCCCTCCGGGGGCTGGTAAAGGTACACAAGCAGATGTCATTGTGAAGGAATTCGGCATTCCTCATATCTCGACAGGTGATGCTTTTCGCCTAGCGATGAAACAGGGAACACCTATTGGCATTAAAGCTAAAGAATATATCGACAAGGGTGAACTTGTTCCGGATGACGTAACAATCGGCATTGTTGAAGAACGGCTACAACAGCCAGATTGCAAGAAAGGGTTCTTGCTGGACGGTTTTCCAAGAACTTTGGCTCAGGCTGAAGCCTTGGATCAAATTTTGGGTCGTTTGGATACGAAGCTAGATGACGTCATCAACTTGAAAGTGGATAGTGACAACTTGTTGGCACGAATCACAGGACGGCGGGTTTGTAAAAGCTGCGGAACTAGCTATCATATTGTCTTTAATCCTCCTAAGGTTGAAGGCATTTGCGACAAAGACGGTGGGGAACTCTATCAGCGTCCTGACGATAATGAAGATAGCGTAAGAACACGACTTGACGAATATAGTAATAAAACAGCACCACTCCTCACGTTTTATGAGAACCAGAATCTTCTGCGTCATATTGACGGAGAACAGGATATTGATGTGGTTTCCCAAAATATCGTGTCCTTGTTGCGGGGTTAGCTGTAATGATCATTTGCAAGTCGGGGACGGAATCAAGCTTTATGAGGAAAGCTGAGAGAATAGTTACGGAAACGGAACATTTCTTGGCAGGACACATCGAGCCCGGTATTACGACCGGTGAACTTGATCATTTAGCTGATCGGTATATTCGCAGTCAGGGAGCTGTGCCGTCTTTTAAAGGTTATAACGGTTTTCCTGCTAGCATTTGCGCTTCAGTCAACGAACAACTGGTGCACGGATTTCCCGGCAAACGCAAGTTAAACAAAGGCGATATCATCGCGAAAACTCGCCAGTTTACAATGTCGCATGCCATTCGGCAATATATTGAGAATCCAAACCGTGGTATTCCTGAACAGGGGCCGAGGCTGAAAACCGGCATTGTGCTGGCTATTGAATCTATGATTCAAATAGGTTCTCACCATGTAGGGACGCTGGAAGACAACTGGACGGTCGTTACGATGAACGTAACCTCATGTGCTCATAACGAGCAAGCGGTGACGTGCGAAACGGGCGGCATGGACATTTTCACGAAACTGAGTGCGTAGGTGATTGGAATGATTCAGCAAGGAAACCTGCAAATCGGTCAGCTGGTGAAGATTCTGAAAGGCAGAGGTGCCGGACAGTTTGCGGTTGTCGTTTCAGTAGCAGATAGCAGGTTTGTATATATTGCGGATGGGGATAAACGAAAGTTTGATCAAGCGAAGAAGAAAAATGTTCTTCATTTGGTGCCTCAGCCAAAGATTAGTAGCGAGATTGTAAACAGTTTAAACGAAAGCGGTCGGGTGACGAATGGAAAGCTGCGCCATGCAGTGAAAACTTTCCTGGATTCGTCCGAATACCAAGCTGAAGAGAAAGGAGACTGACTTTGGCCAAAGAAGATGTCATTGAGGTTGAAGGTACGGTAATCGAGCCACTGCCGAACGCTACGTTCAAGGTAGAGCTGGAGAACGGTCATCAAATTCTTGCTCATGTTTCCGGAAAGCTGCGGATGCACTTTATCCGTATTTTGACAGGCGACAAGGTGGTTGTACAGTTATCGCCTTACGATTTAACCAAAGGCCGTATAACGTACCGCAAGTAATTCATGCAGGTTTTTATTAAACGTATATCATTTAAAAAAACTTGTTTTGCTCGGCAAAACGATGTGAATGTTCACGAAGCGAGTTTTACCAGGGTAAAGCTTGGAGGAGGTAATCAACATGAAGGTAAGACCTTCTGTAAAACCTATTTGCGAAAAATGCAAAGTCATTCGCCGCAAAGGGAATGTAATGGTTATTTGCGAAAATCCGAAACACAAACAAAAACAAGGTTAATAGAAGGGGGTGTAGCGTAAAATGGCTCGTATAGCTGGTGTGGATTTGCCACGTGACAAACGCGTTGAGATCGCCTTGACTTACATTTTCGGAATCGGTAAAACGACTTCTCAGAAAATCTTGAAGGAAACAGGCATCAGTGCAAACACGCGTGTTCGTGATTTGACTGAAGATGAAGTGAGCAAATTACGTGAAACGATCGACAAAGAAGTTAAAGTAGAAGGCGATCTGCGTCGTGAAATTTCCTTGAATATTAAACGTCTGACTGAGATTGGCTGCTACCGTGGTGTTCGTCACCGTCGTGGGTTGCCTGTTCGCGGACAACGTACTAAAACTAATGCTCGTACCCGTAAAGGTCCTCGTCGGACTGTAGCGAACAAAAAGAAATAAGAAGGGAGGATAACATTCAATGGCTAAACCGAAAAAAGTTGTACGTACAAAACGCCGTGACCGTAAAAATATCGAGACTGGCGTGGCACACATCCGTTCCACGTTCAACAACACGATCGTTACGATCACAGATCCACACGGTAACGCAATCTCTTGGGCCAGCTCAGGCGGCATGGGATTCCGTGGTTCCCGTAAATCTACTCCATTCGCAGCGCAAATGGCCGCAGAAACTGCTGCTAAAGCTGCTATGGAACACGGCATGAAAACTGTCGAAGTCATGGTTAAAGGACCTGGTGCAGGTCGCGAAGCAGCAATCCGCTCTTTGCAAGCTGCTGGTTTGGAAGTTAACCTGATCAAAGACGTAACTCCGGTACCTCATAACGGATGCCGTCCTCCAAAACGTCGTCGCGTCTAATGAGATTTCTCCTCTGCGTGTAGTATAGATCCGGCACAAACTGCCAAGAATGGATGTTTAGGTATACTGCATGATAGACTATGGATAAGGTGAATGTTTCATATAGGAGCGACGTTTTGAAGGAGGGATATTGCAGTGATAGAAATCGAAAAGCCGAAAATTGAGACGGTTGACGTCAATGATGATGGCACCTATGGAAAATTCGTAGTAGAACCGCTGGAACGCGGATACGGTACGACGCTGGGAAACTCGCTTCGCCGTATTCTGTTATCCTCGTTACCGGGGGCAGCAGTCACATCGGTTCAAATCGATGGGGTTCTGCACGAGTTTGCAACGGTTCCCGGTGTGAAGGAAGACGTAACGGAGATCATTCTGAACTTGAAAGCTTTATCGCTTAAAATCCACTCGGATGAAGAGAAAGTACTCGAAATCGATGCGGAAGGCGAAGGAGTTGTAACGGCAGGAGATATCCGTGCGGATAGTGATGTGGAAATTCTTAATCCGGATCTTCACATTGCTACGCTCGGACCGGGTTCGAGACTTCACATGCGTATTTTTGCCAATCGCGGTCGCGGTTACGTTAAGCAGGATCGGAACAAACGTGATGACCAGCCGATCGGCGTCATTCCCGTCGACTCCATCTACACTCCGATTGCACGCGTGAACTACGGCGTAGAAAATACGCGTGTCGGCCAGGTTACGAATTATGACAAGCTGACACTTGAGGTTTGGACTGACGGAAGTATTCGTCCCGAGGAAGCAGTGAGCCTTGGAGCCAAAATTTTGACCGAGCATGTGATGTTGTTCGTGGGTCTCACGGACGAGGCTAAAGATGCTGAAATTATGGTTGAAAAAGAAGAAGACAAGAAAGAAAAAGTTCTTGAAATGACGATCGAAGAGCTGGATCTCTCCGTCCGTTCCTATAACTGCCTTAAGCGCGCTGGTATCAATACGGTACAAGAACTCACGACTAAATCTGAAGAAGATATGATGAAGGTCCGTAACTTGGGTCGCAAATCTTTGGAAGAAGTACAAGAGAAGCTCGAGGAACTTGGTTTAGGACTTCGTACGGAAGAATAGTACAGCAACGTTTTTGTGAAGGAGGGGAAATTACATGGCATACCAAAAATTGGGCCGTAACTCCAGTGCCCGTAAAGCTTTGTTTCGTGATTTGGTAACCGATCTGTTCTTGTATGAGCGTATCCAAACTACTGAGGCTAAAGCAAAAGAAGTTCGTTCTATTGCTGAAAAACTGATCACCAAAGCGAAAAAAGGAGATCTGCACGCACGTCGTCAAGTGGCTGCGTTCGTTCGCCGTGAAACTTTGGATGGTGAGCAGGATGCAATCCAAAAGCTGTTTAGCGAATTGGCTACACGTTACACTGAGCGTCCAGGTGGATACACTCGTATCTTGAAATTGGGACCTCGTCGTGGCGACGCCGCTCCAATGGTATATCTGGAATTGGTTGACCGCGCGTAAACAGGCGAAGATGAGGGAAGGGTGGACAGAATCGGCTTGATTCTGAACAACCCTTTTTTTCTCTTGGAGGAGTCCTTGAGGGACTTCTCCTTTGTTATGTTCGGTTATTCCTTGTAAGGCCAGAGAATACCCCTATAAAGGTGTGAGAAGCATGCGGAACTTGTGCATGAAGGTGAACTATGACGGAACCCACTATGATGGCTTTCAGACGCAGCCTAACGGTAACACCATTCAGGACTGCCTTGAACATGCTATCTACTCATTGACGGGCGAGCGTCTTAAAATTACAGGCTCAGGCCGTACAGATGCAGGTGTACATGCATACGGGCAGGTATTCAATTTTCACACTGAATCGCCGATTCCAATACAGCGCTGGTGTCTCGCACTTAATGCCTGGTTGCCTCGTGATATCATCGTTACGGATGCGAGAGAGGTGCCATTGTCCTTTCATGCACGCCGCATGGCGAAGCGGAAGACATATCGGTACAGTATTAATGCGAACCGGTTTCCGGACATCTTTCACCGTCGTACACAGGCCCATCATCCAACGAGTCTGGATGTAAGAGCGATGGAGGAAGGGTTGGCTCATTTAGTTGGCACCTTTGATTATACTTCGTTCGCATCTCGACGTTCCCAAAAGACGAATCATGTTCGCACTATTTACGAAGCCTATATGACAGTAGACCATTCCTTTTCACGTCCGGGCTCGGATGATCAGGGAATTATCCATACTTATATTACAGGTAGCGGATTTTTGCAGCACATGGTTCGGATTATTATGGGGACTTTGCTGGAAGTGGGAGAAGGCAAAAAATCGTCGGATGATATTCCTTCCATTTTGGAGGCGAAAAATCGTTCAAAGGCTGGACCTACGGCCGTCGGACAGGCTTTAACTCTCTGGAATGTAGAGTACGACGAAAACATCAAAAAACATTGATTTTACTCTTGCGGAATTGATGGTTATCCTGTAATATAAAAGTTGTGTTTTCTTAATGGCTTTCCCACAGCCCCAATTAAGATAATCACTTTAAAGTAACATCTAATCCATCAATAATGCAGCAACTTAACGAACGAAGATAAATGATGATTTCTGTTAACGAACTTAAGGAGGATACTTTTCATGCGTACTACGTATATGGCGAAGCCAAATGAAGTTGAGCGCAACTGGCACATCATTGATGCCGAAGGCAAAACGCTCGGTCGTCTGGCAAGCGAAGCGGCTGCGTTGATTCGCGGCAAACACAAGCCACAGTTTACACCACATGTGGACACAGGTGATTTTGTTGTTGTAATCAATGCGGAAAAAATCGTATTGACCGGTAAAAAAATGGAGAACAAGAAATACTACCGTCACTCCCTGCATCCGGGTGGTCTGAAAGTAACGGTTGCACAAGAAATGGTTAAGAACAAGCCTGAGCGCATGTTGGAATTGGCTGTTCACGGTATGCTTCCTAAAACTCGTCAAGGCGAGAAAATGAAGCTGAGACTTAAAGCTTACAGAGGCACTGAGCATCCACATGCAGCACAAAAACCTGAAGTTTACGAACTTCGCGGATAATTAAAAGGGAGGACAGTTTCATGGCACAAGTACAATACTATGGGACAGGTCGTCGTAAACATTCGGTAGCTCGTGTTCGTCTCGTACCGGGTGAAGGACGCATTGTCATCAATAAGCGTGATATTAATGAATATTTCGGTTTGGAAACTCTCAAACTGATCGTAAAACAACCACTGAACCTGACAGAAACAGTTGGTAGCTATGACGTACTCGTTATCGCTCATGGTGGTGGTATCTCTGGTCAAGCCGGCGCAATTCGCCACGGTATTTCCCGTGCTCTGTTGAAAGCAGATCCGGAATTCCGTCCAGCTTTGAAAAAAGCAGGCTTCTTGACTCGTGACCCACGTATGAAAGAACGTAAAAAATACGGTCTCAAAGCTGCTCGTCGTGCACCACAGTTCTCGAAACGTTAATATTTCGAATACAGAAGAACCTTTTCCTTATGGAAAGGGTTCTTTTTTTAATTTCCTAATCATTACCCACATGTGGATAAGTAGACCTAGTTTAAAGCTATGAGTTTCGGCATGTTTCAGCGAATACATAAATAACCGCATGCAAATGCACGGAAAACGAGAAGTTATCCACGAAGGAATTGAAGATGATATTGTTATACACAAATACAGTTTGCTATTTCAACGTAGTTTATTCTGTAATGTTTATAACCTGTGACTAAATATATTGTCCGGCTATTTAGTTTAGCCTGGTCTTAATATTCTTTGCTAAGTGCTGTTTCGTGAGGATACTTTGCTATCACCTGTTTATGTAAAGATCTCCTTGATATGTTCTGGAGGGGTTGTCTATGCCTCTTGTAGAGCTGTTTTGGGCGCGGCTAGGGATAGGGCAAGGAATACCTCTTTTTATTTGTGTGCACTGGGCAGCAGGACGATCCTTAGCCTAGCAATGTCCGCTGCCTAGGCTGCTGCAATTGTAACGGCGATGTACATGTTACTGGTAATGGAAATCGTCTACACAGCAATCGCCCTAAACTATAACCAGGAGCACTATTGTATTGTCCGACTGTTTACCCTCATAAAATCGCTCCTCATTGATGACAGGCTTTAAAAAGACTTCCAGAGCGATAAGAGCCTTGTTTGTGTCCAGTGGATCAATTGTTCGGTAATTGCCTCTACAAGCGCTATAGGATTGGATAGAGGCATAATAAGAATTCAGCGCGGAGTCATTTCTTTTATAATTTCCACAATGAAGGTATCGCTAACGCCAGAGCTCCAGAATAGTATAGTGGTTTCATCTGGCTAAAAATTCGGGTAAATGCTATTTCGCTTATACCCTCTTCTGAACTTATCCACATACGAACTTCATCTTTTGGATGCAAAATAAGAATTCTGAAGCTAAAGGTATTTTCAAATCCCTCAGTTGGCGCCCTTCGATAATCTTAGATTCAGAAACGATGCTTGTTATCTTCTATAGATAGTTTTGCATGATCAAGTAACCCAAAGCTGTTCAGTATTACCGATGGCTGCCTCGCACTGGGCACAGGATTAGGATACGCTGCTCCTAGTTGACTCTAAAGCATTTTACTCAGAAAATCCGCAAGCAGACGTTAAGTACAAAAAAACATTTTGGCTATCAAATCATTCAACCAAGTGATTTTACGTAGCATGATAGATTTTCAAAAAAATGCTTATCCGTACGTTCGGTTTGCTCTTCCAAAGTCACCATAGGGAATATTCCTTCAAGGACCAAACTACTTCCATATGTTGTTGTATAAGAAAGGCCTTTTTTAAAAAGCGTACTGTTAGTACATCTTTGTCTTCGACAGGGTGGAGAACAAACCATCTTTCTTGACGGAAAAAGTCCCTAATTTAAGCATACTTTCAGCTACAATAGTTACCTTTAGTAACCAAAGAGCCTATGGACCATTCTCAAATGTTTGGTATAAGAATATTTTATATAAAGTCAATGAACTTGGTTGGATACGCAAGAAAGCATTAAAGAATGCTGACAGAACAACATTCCTACAAGTTTGGGTGGATAAATGCTTGCATCAGGACATTTTGCCTTGGATTGACAATGATTAAGAAAGTTTTATACTGTATTTAATCTTATTAGTTTAGTCGGTATTGGAGTGACACTATTTATGAATCTTCATATGGAGGCGCATTGATAATGAATTTATTGGAGAAAGAAGCGTTGATTAGAGTCAAGGCAATTGAACTGGAAGATGCTACGCCAGAGGAAATTATCCAGTATGCTGTTCTTACATTTCCCAATCTTACCTTTGCTTGTAGCTTCGGAGCAGAAGATGTAGTACTAGTAGACATGCTTCAAAAAATTAGCCCTTCCACCGACATTTTTTACTTGGACACCGACTTTCATTTTCAAGAAACTTACGATACGCGAGATCAGATGAAGGCCAGGTATAACTTGGATTTTGTTAGAGTCTCTCCCTTAATTACTCCCGAAGAGCAAGCGGCTAAACATGGAGAGGAACTGTGGAAAACAGATCCTAACACATGTTGTGGTATACGCAAAGTTGAGCCGCTGACACGCATTTTGTCGCAATACGATGCATGGATTACCGGTATTCGCCGCGATCAGGCCCCTACCCGTGCGAATTCAAAAAAGATAGAGTATGATGAAAAGTTTGGACTCGTTAAATTTAACCCCTTGGCAAGCTGGACATCCGAGGATGTATGGAACTATATCCGCACTCATGAAGTGCTGTATAATCCATTGCATGACCGCAATTATCCAAGTATCGGTTGTGAGCAATGTACCCGTGAGGTCCTACCAGGTGAAGATCCTCGTGCAGGTCGTTGGTCTGGCAATGAGAAAACGGAATGCGGGCTCCATCAATAAAATGATATTCAGGTAGCTATGAGTCATATTTATGAAGAAGAAGGGAAGTGCATTATGACTGCAATTCTTCCGCATGGCGGAACACTTGTTGATAAAATCATTACAGGCCCGGAACAAAAAGCGCTTTTGCAGACTGCGAGGGAATTGTTTCCTATCCGTGTAAACTCATGGACCATTTCTGATCTGGATTTAATTGGAGTGGGGGCTTTCTCTCCTTTGACGGGGTTTATGAATGAATCTGACTATAGGTCAGTGGTAACAGATATGCGTCTTGCCGATGGTACAGTCTGGAGTATTCCCATTACTCTTGCAGTTGCAGAAAGTATAGCCAGTGAATTGAAATTAGGTCAGCAGGTGGCTTTAGTGGGGGAAACAGACGGTACCATTTATGCTGTACTTAATATTGAAAGTATTTATCAGGTAGATCAGGCTGAGGAAGCCAGAAGAGTATTCAAGACGGATGACCCGGCTCATCCTGGCGTAAACAAACTGTTAGATCGACCTGCTACGTATGTTGGTGGATCTGTGCAAGTGCTGAATCGGCCGGAGCCCACACAATTTAGTGAGTTTTACTATACACCATCACAGACACGCGACTATTTTGCAGAAAAAGGTTGGAAAACAGTGGTCGGTTTTCAAACACGAAATCCGGTACACCGAGCACATGAGTACATCCAAAAAAGCGCGATGGAGATTGTGGATGCATTGTTTCTAAACCCACTCGTTGGTGAAACCAAGTCAGATGACGTTCCGGCAGATGTGCGTATGAAGAGCTATTTGGTGCTGCTGGACAATTATTATCCGGCTGATCGGACTTTTCTGGGGGTATTTCCTGCTGCCATGCGATACGCGGGCCCTAGAGAGGCCATTTTTCATGCTATTGTGCGAAAGAACTATGGCTGCACCCATTTTATTGTTGGAAGGGATCATGCTGGTGTAGGAGACTATTATGGTACCTACGAGGCACAGGAAATTTTCAGCCACTTTACACCTGAAAAGCTGGGGATTACTCCATTGTTCTTTGAACACAGCTTTTATTGCACCCGATGTGGAAACATGGCTTCAAGTAAAACATGCCCACATCCCAAGGAGCATCATTTAACGCTCTCGGGCACCAAGGTACGGGAATTGTTGCGCTCTGGGGTTTGCCCGCCACCTGAATTTACACGACCGGAAGTCGCTCAAGTGCTGATTGAAGGTATGAAGGAATTTGTTCATGCCTGAGTTGTACTATCTACACGCCTCGTCCCATATAGATTATTAGTATCTGTATAGGACGGAGGCGTTTTGTTATGCAAAAAAATAATCGTAAAAACGAGGTTACACTGTGGATTCGCTATCGGACGTTGCAAAAAATGCTGTTTGGCTGTTGTCTCGCCGTTCTATTTATTACACTGGCATTGTATGAGATACCTGCTTCGAGAGCTTGGACCCATTGGAGTTTACCCCTTACAGGTAAAGTAATTGCCATAGATGCTGGACACGGAGGGCCTGATGGAGGGGCGGTTAGCAAAGAAGGGATTATTGAAAAGGATATTAATCTGGCAATCGCTTTTTATTTGCGGGATTATTTACAGCAAGCAGGTGCTGTTGTTGTCATGACACGTGAGGATGACCGCGACCTGGCGCAGCAAGAAACGAAAGGTTATTCCAGAAGAAAAACGGAGGATTTGAAGCAGCGTGTGCGTATAATTGAGGAGCAGAAAGCAGACCTCTTTCTAAGTATTCATATGAACAGTATCCCGTCGAGCCGTTGGAGTGGAGCCCAGACCTTTTACGTACCTAACCATGCAGATAACGAGAATTTGGCGTCTTTAATTCAGGAAGAGATCAAACGCAACTTGGAAAATACGGACAGAGTGGCTAAGACCGTGAACACAGTTTATTTATTGAAAGCTCTCAAAATGCCATCAGCCCTTGTTGAAGTCGGATTTTTGTCCCATCCAGAGGAGGCCAGACGACTAAGTGACGTGAACTATCAAAGACAGGTGGCGGCGTCCATATATAAGGGGATTTTGCGTTACTGTGCCGGGGAAAAGGGGATCTCACCAGCACCTGAGGCCAGATAGTGGTATACTGTAAGTGTTTACCACTCCGTAAATTCATCAAAGCAGAGGTGCTGATAAATCATGCAATCAAGAGAGCAAGTTATAGAGTTACTTCAACAAGTACGGGAGCCTTATACAGGACGCCGTCTAGTCGATCTCCATTTTATTCGGGATGTGGTTGTTAAAGAGGATCGTGTATCCTTGACCGCTATTAGTCTGAATAACCAGGAAGAGACGCTTGCAGAACTGGAGCGGGAAATCCGGCAGACTTTAGAAGAGGCGGGATTAAGCCACGTCCATATTCGTATTCGTGAGGCATCTGAGCATGAAAAGTCCGCAATTCAAGCTGGGGAGAATACCGAGGACGCCGCTGACCCGGTTTTGACCAAAGGACATGCTGTCGGTATGGAAGAACATGAGCTGCTTAACCCAGCATCTGGCGTCCGGTTTATTGCTATTGCAAGCGGAAAAGGTGGTGTCGGAAAATCGACAGTAGCTGTAAATTTGGCTGCAGCTTTAGCTAGACAGGGGAAGCGTGTGGGTTTAATTGATGCGGATATCTATGGATTCAGTGTGCCAGATATGATTGGAGTAGAGGATGTACCTTCTGTCGAAGAGGGTATCATCCAGCCAGTGGAGCGATTTGGTATCAAAATCATGTCTATGGGCTTCTTTGTCAGAGAGAATAACCCGGTAATCTGGAGAGGTCCCATGCTAGGGAGAATGCTCAGACAGTTTTTTAGTGATGTCGAATGGGGAAAGCTTGACTATATGATTCTCGATTTACCACCAGGCACTGGCGATGTAGCGCTTGACGTACATCAAATGATTCCGCAGAGTGAAGAAATCATTGTTACTACTCCACATGCGACGGCGGCTTTTGTAGCTGCACGTGCAGGCGCAATGGCGCTTCAAACGGATCATAAGGTCATCGGTGTTGTGGAGAACATGTCTTATTATGTGTCCTCCACTGGAGAAAAGGACTATGTTTTTGGGCGAGGAGGAGGGGCTATGCTGGCAGACACTCTTCATACAAAACTTCTTGCTCAAATTCCGCTGGGTATTCCAGATAATCATCCGTCAGAGGCCGACTTTTCTCCATCTGTATATAAATCTGAGTCTGCCACGGGTACCATTTACAATGATATTGCTGCTCAGATTACGTTCTTGCACACGGAATCTGAATAAAGAAAAAAGGCTGGTTTTTAAACCAGCCTTTTTATTATTGGCTTCCTCCTTGTTCTCCTTCGCCCCCACCTTCGCCGCCCCCACCACCTTGCTTATCGCCGCCTGCACCGCCTTGCTCACCACTTTTTTTCTCAACCTTGGGTTGAAGCTCCTCTTGTACGACGGTTTTGAGTAAATTCATAACCTCAAGTCGGAAAATCGGATTTTGCATGGCATCATGCATGACTGTCATAGATTGTTTGCGATATTCAGGGGTTTTAGTTAAGTCCATATACATTTTGGTTAATTCTGGCGACTTGAGCATTGCTTCAATTGATTTTTGATAAGAAGGGTCTTTTATAAGTTGCATATGAAGCTGTTTGCTTTGGCTGTTGATGGCTTTGGCAAATTCTCCGGCAAAACGCGGATCAGTCATAATCTTTTCGATTTCTTTTTTATATTCAGGTGATATCAAAGTATCTTTGACTGCGATCTTCATCTGTTCAGCCGATTGCATGGGCATAAGCATTTTCATTCCCATGCTGCCACCAGCCCCACCACCAGATCCACCCTCTTCACTGCTTTGACCGGATTGTCCTTCTTTGGATGAACTGTTTTCCCCAGTTAAAGCTTCCTCTACCGCTTTTTTTCCGTCATCACTTTTCAGGATATCGACAACCATCGTTTTCATCTCTTTATAACTGTTCTGGGGGGGCGCAGAACCCTGATCCGAGCCGCATCCACTCAGTGCAACGCCCAGTACGCATACCGTGCTAACAAATCGCAAACGAGTCCAATTCATGGCCGTATTCCTCCTTCATCATGAATGTGGATAGTATGCGGATGAATGGGGAGAAATATGTCGATTTGCTTTTGGTTTTTAGCTGAGAACGATGTAAAATAACTCCTTAAAGACCCAGTGCCTGATCGCGTACCTCTTTGCCTTTTACTGTACCCTGTTGAAGCAGTTCAGATACAGTCACGAATTCATAGCCCTGTGCACGCAACTTGTCGATAATGACGGGCAAGGCTTCATGCGTTTGTTTACAGGAATCACTGGCATGCAGAAGGACGATATCGCCAGGATGCGCTTTATTTACAACACGGTCGATTATGACCTGAGTACCAGGGTTTTTCCAGTCCAGGGAATCTGTATCCCACTGAATGGTTTTGTAGCCTAAAGTGCCGGCAACCTGAAGGACCCTTTTATCAAAGTCGCCATTAGGCATACGGATCAACTTCGGGGACTGTCCCGTCAGTTCGGTTAATGTGGTATGAGCAATTGAAATCTGCTTACGAATATCTTCATCGCTTAAGCTACTATAATTTTCATGTTTATGGCCATGACTGCCGATTTCAAATCCACTTTCTTTAATCTGATTCACAAGCTCTGGATGTGTTTTACTCCAAGGGGCAGAAAGGAAAAAGGTGGACTTGGTCACTTTTTTATCCTCAAGGACTTTTAAGATGGGGGCAGTACGCTTATCCCCCCAACTAATATCAAAGGTGAGAGCGATCAACTTTTTGTCCGTGGGTACACTATAAATAGCGGTTGGTGCTTCCTCGGAAAAAACCGTAACATTATCGGTTTCTACATAAATGACTCCAACGGTAAAGACGGCTGCAGCCATTACGATTAAGAATCGTTTGATTTTTTTACCGTTTAATACATAGAAAAAAGAATTCATGGTTAATAACGCTCCTTTCATCCTAGAAGTGCTTGTTTACTTAAAGCTATGCCAGGGGTTGTCAATTATTCCATTAGACTAATAGGAGGAATTATCAAATGGGACTAAAAGCATTTCTTCACGATTTACACACGACAAGACGGTTAATTTTAATCTCTGCACTTCTTTTCTGCGCAAGTATTATAGTGGGATGGTTAAGTTCAGGCACTATTCAATCCATACTGGCGCAACAAATGGAGGGGCTGGGAGAAGTAGCGGAGCGCTTGCAGAATTCTGAGCATCCACAATGGAGTTTTTTTGTATTTATCTTTTTCAATAATGCAATTAAATGTGTGCTGGTTATATTTATGGGGGCTGTATTTGGAATCGTACCGTTTATATTTTTGATTGTGAACGGTATGGTATTAGGGTTCGTAGTACACTTGCAGACAGATATAGGAAGAAGTATGTATGAAGTTGTTGTAAAAGGGTTACTGCCTCACGGTGTGATTGAATTGCCTGTTTTGATTATCACCTGTGCCTTTGGATTGAAGTTTGGAATCAACATAATGGCTACTATAGGTACAAGCATAGGGCTAAAGCGCAAAGGAACTGGCCCATCGTGGGATGTATTTATGAAACAAACGTTGAGGATCTCCCTATGGTCTGTCATCTTACTGCTTATAGCAGCTGCTATTGAGAGTGGCATAACTTATCGTTTATTGTCACAATAAAATATTATGGCCAATTATTTATATATTTCCTGAAAATTGAACATAACAAAGGGGAGAGCCTAAAGAGAAGCTAAAGTTTAATCGGGGTAAGTTTGAAACCTTAGCAGTTGAGTTTAAAAACAGGTAAAGATTGGAACAATAGTTGAGCAAATATAAGTACTTTATAATCTGCTGATAAGGGAGTATGGTCATATGTTGGGAATGCTGTTTAACGAAAAAGAATGCAAGGAACTTGACTACGTTCTTCGTAAGGAGCTAGATGAAATGCTGCTTGATATGAGCGATACTCGATTGGATCAAGATATTCGCTACGCAATCGCACTTCGATATAAAACAGTCTTCCGCATGTATGCCCGTTTTGCACCCGCCAAGGAACTATCAAAATATGCTCGCAGAGGGCGAGTCCCACAAACTAAACAATGAAAAGGTAGAAACTACATCAGATATCAGGAAGTAAACTATTTTTAAAAGCTTATACTTTCTGATATCAAAAAAAGTATTGACTCTATTCAATATTCATGGTAAATTAATTTTCGTTCCTTTTTAAAGAATTTGCCCAAAAAAAAGAAATTAAAAAAACTCTTGCAAATCTTAAAAA
>NZ_CP151960.1:2655000-5135000 GCF_038593075.1 Paenibacillus sp. FSL L8-0638 | reverse complement strand
ACATCGACATTTTCTTTCTTTGAAAGAAAAGTCTAGGTTAAGCTACAAAGAGCACACGGAGGATGCCTAGGCGCCAGGAGCCGACGAAGGACGTGGCGAACAACGATAAGGCCTCGGGGAGCTGTAAGCAAGCTTTGATCCGGGGATGTCCGAATGGGGAAACCCGGCTGTCTTCATCGACAGTCACTACTCACTGAATTCATAGGTGAGTGAGAGGCAGACCAGGGGAACTGAAACATCTAAGTACCCTGAGGAAGAGAAAACAATAGTGATTCCGTCAGTAGCGGCGAGCGAACGCGGATTAGCCCAAACCAAGGAGCTTGCTCCTTGGGGTTGTGGGACGTCTCACATGGAGTTACAAAGGAACCGGTTAGATGAAGAGGTCTGGAAAGGCCCGCCAGAGAAGGTAAAAGCCCTGTAGTTCAAAACTTGTTCTCTCCGAGACGGATCCCGAGTAGTGCGGGGCACGTGAAACCCCGTATGAATCCGGCAGGACCATCTGCCAAGGCTAAATACTCCCTGGCGACCGATAGTGAAGCAGTACCGTGAGGGAAAGGTGAAAAGCACCCCGGAAGGGGAGTGAAATAGATCCTGAAACCGTGTGCTTACAAGAAGTCAGAGCCCGATCTATGGGTGATGGCGTGCCTTTTGTAGAATGAACCGGCGAGTTACGTTCCCGTGCAAGGTTAAGGTGAAGAGCTGAAGCCGCAGCGAAAGCGAGTCTGAATAGGGCGAATGAGTACGTGGACGTAGACCCGAAACCGGGTGATCTACCCCTGTCCAGGGTGAAGGTGCGGTAACACGCACTGGAGGCCCGAACCCACGCATGTTGAAAAATGCGGGGATGAGGTGGGGGTAGCGGAGAAATTCCAATCGAACCCGGAGATAGCTGGTTCTCCCCGAAATAGCTTTAGGGCTAGCCTCGGAAAGAAGAATCGTGGAGGTAGAGCACTGATTGGGTGCGGGGCCCGCAAGGGTTACCAAGCTCAGTCAAACTCCGAATGCCATAGATTTAGTTCCGGGAGTCAGACAGTGAGTGCTAAGATCCATTGTCGAAAGGGAAACAGCCCAGACCATCAGCTAAGGTCCCCAAGTGTGTGTTAAGTGGGAAAGGATGTGGAGTTGCACAGACAACCAGGATGTTGGCTTAGAAGCAGCCACCATTGAAAGAGTGCGTAATAGCTCACTGGTCGAGTGACTCTGCGCCGAAAATGTAACGGGGCTAAACACACCACCGAAGCTATGGCTTGATGCAATGCATCAGGGGTAGGGGAGCGTTGAATGCGGGTTGAAGGTGTACCGTAAGGAGCGCTGGACTGCATTCAAGTGAGAATGCCGGTATGAGTAACGAAAAGATCTGTGAGAATCAGATCCGCCGAAAGCCTAAGGGTTCCTGAGGAAGGTTCGTCCGCTCAGGGTAAGTCGGGACCTAAGGCGAGGCCGATAGGCGTAGTCGAAGGACAACAGGTCGAAATTCCTGTACCACCGTAATCCGTTATGAGCGATGGGGTGACGCAGTAGGGTAGTGACGCGGACTGATGGATGTCCGTCTAAGCAGTGAGGCTGGTGTGTAGGCAAATCCGCACATCGTTAAGGCTGGGCTGTGATGGGGAGCGAAAATTGTAGTAGCGAAGGTCATGATCTCAGACTGCCAAGAAAAGCCTCTAGCCAGGAGAAGGTGCCCGTACCGCAAACCGACACAGGTAGGCGAGAAGAGAATTCTAAGGCGCGCGGAAGAACTCTCGTTAAGGAACTCGGCAAAATGACCCCGTAACTTCGGGAGAAGGGGTGCCTCGGTAGGGTGAATAGCCCGAGGGGGCCGCAGTGAAAAGGCCCAAGCGACTGTTTAGCAAAAACACAGGTCTGTGCGAAGCCGCAAGGCGAAGTATACGGGCTGACGCCTGCCCGGTGCTGGAAGGTTAAGGGGAGTGGTAAGCCTTCGGGCGAAGCTATGAACCGAAGCCCCAGTAAACGGCGGCCGTAACTATAACGGTCCTAAGGTAGCGAAATTCCTTGTCAGGTAAATTCTGACCCGCACGAATGGCGTAACGACTTGGGCGCTGTCTCAACGAGAGATCCGGTGAAATTTTAATACCTGTGAAGATGCAGGTTACCCGCGACAAGACGGAAAGACCCCATGGAGCTTTACTGCAGCTTGATATTGAATTTGGGTACGATCTGTACAGGATAGGTGGGAGCCGTAGAACTTTGAGCGCCAGCTTGAAGGGAGGCATCCTTGGGATACCACCCTGATCGTATCTAGGTTCTAACTTGGTACCGTGATCCGGTGCGAGGACAGTGTCAGGTGGGCAGTTTGACTGGGGCGGTCGCCTCCTAAAGAGTAACGGAGGCGCCCCAAGGTTCCCTCAGAATGGTTGGAAATCATTCGAAGAGTGCAAAGGCAGAAGGGAGCTTGACTGCGAGACCTACAAGTCGAGCAGGGACGAAAGTCGGGCTTAGTGATCCGGTGGTACCGCATGGAAGGGCCATCGCTCAACGGATAAAAGCTACCCTGGGGATAACAGGCTTATCTCCCCCAAGAGTCCACATCGACGGGGAGGTTTGGCACCTCGATGTCGGCTCATCGCATCCTGGGGCTGAAGTAGGTCCCAAGGGTTGGGCTGTTCGCCCATTAAAGCGGTACGCGAGCTGGGTTCAGAACGTCGTGAGACAGTTCGGTCCCTATCTGTCGTGGGCGTAGGAAATTTGAGAGGAGCTGTCCTTAGTACGAGAGGACCGGGATGGACGTACCGCTGGTGTACCAGTTGTTCCGCCAGGAGCACCGCTGGGTAGCTATGTACGGAAGGGATAAGCGCTGAAAGCATCTAAGCGTGAAGCCCCCCTCAAGATGAGATTTCCCAATTAGTAAGACCCCTTGAAGACGACGAGGTAGATAGGTTGGGGGTGGAAGTGCAGTAATGCATGGAGCTGACCAATACTAATCGGTCGAGGGCTTATCCTAAAGATAAAACGCAAATAAGTTTCGGATCCAGTTTTCAGGGTGTAACCTTGAACGTATGTACAAGTGACATACAACAAGCGCATGGCTATTCGTTCACACGATAAGTGATGAACCGAATAACCGTACGATAGAATTTGCATAGCAAATTCATGTTTGGTGGCGATAGCGGAGGGGTTCCACACGTACCCATCCCGAACACGACCGTTAAGCCCTCCAGCGCCGATGGTACTTGGACCGCAGGGTCCTGGGAGAGTAGGACGTCGCCAAGCAGAGCTTTATGATTATTATTCCCTGATAGCTCAGTTGGTAGAGCACTCGACTGTTAATCGAGTTGTCACAGGTTCGAGTCCTGTTCGGGGAGCCATTTGCTCTCATAGCTCAGCAGGTAGAGTGCATCCATGGTAAGGATGAGGTCACCGGTTCGAACCCGGTTGAGAGCTTGTTATAGGATGGCCCGTTGGTCAAGGGGTTAAGACACCTCCCTTTCACGGAGGTAACAGGGGTTCGAATCCCCTACGGGTCATAGGGTAGTATGGAGGCTTAGCTCAGCTGGGAGAGCATCTGCCTTACAAGCAGAGGGTCGGGGGTTCGATCCCCTCAGCCTCCACCATTTTTCATCCTCTTACCTGGATGAAATCTTGGGGAATTGTGAATCATATGCATATTGGGGATTAGCCAAGCGGTAAGGCAACGGACTTTGACTCCGTCATGCATAGGTTCAAATCCTATATCCCCAGCCATTAAGAGCCATTAGCTCAGTTGGTAGAGCACCTGACTTTTAATCAGGGTGTCGAAGGTTCGAGTCCTTCATGGCTCACCATTGTATTACATGCGCGTGTGGCGGAATTGGCAGACGCACTAGACTTAGGATCTAGCGTCTTTGACGTGGGGGTTCAAGTCCCTCCACGCGCATCTTGTTTTTGCGGACGTGGCTCAGCGGTAGAGCATCGCCTTGCCAAGGCGAGGGTCGCGGGTTCGATTCCCGTCGTCCGCTCCATATTTGCGCCCTTAGCTCAGCTGGATAGAGCGTTTGACTACGAATCAAAAGGCCGGGAGTTCGAATCTCTCAGGGCGCGCCATATTTAAAAAAGTATAATATCGGGATGTAGCTCAGCTTGGTAGAGCACCTGGTTTGGGACCAGGGGGTCGCATGTTCAAATCGTGTCATCCCGATACTAATTTGCGGGTGTAGTTCAATGGTAGAACTTCAGCCTTCCAAGCTGATAGCGTGGGTTCGATTCCCATCACCCGCTTACCGATTACCTAGAAGCCGAAAGGCTTCTTTTTATTTTGTCCACATTACATTTACTTCTATGTATATAGGCCAATGCAAATATGTCTCCTGTCATGCACAGTTGGGGATGACTTGTGTATATTGTACATAGGCTCTTGTTACTTTTGACACCTAGATCTCGAATTTCCTCCTCTAACGACCTCATTCTTCTGCAGTAAGGCTAATTTCGTGATCAAATCCTTTGAATGTAGGAATCCTATAGCTATTATGGTACGAATTCATGGTGATAACTCAACAGTTGCTCTTGGGTTGTGCACATTTCCCTTTATTTATGTGGGTAAAAAGTGAAGTGTTTAAGAGGAAATACCTTAGGAACACTGAGAAAATGGCTGATTTGTGTATATCCTTGTGGATAGAAGGCTAATGGAGTTGACTTTGTCAACAAATAATAAACATATACACATCATGTTGCATGAATTTGTACCTTTAAAAACACACTCTTTATAAGAGACTGTGCATAATGTTTCACGCATCACTAGTGTATATATCAATTCTTTTTATTAATTTCATCTTTTTTCATAACAATCCAATATTTTCTCAAAAGAAGTATTTCAAAAACATGATTTTTTACTGTAAATTTTGCAGCTTTTCATGCGGTTTTATTGTATGATGTTAAGAAAGTGTCAAATTTCGTGTGTATACGTACCTTTTCTACAACTGTATATGGTGTGGAACAGATCAGATGGGGGGAAAAGCATGACTGAGCTTACGTTAACCGCTAACAAAAACCAATCCAACAATCTGCTGCGGCGGGACGTTCGTTTTCTAGGGAATATTCTTGGTGAGGTATTGGTTCATCAGGGTGGCAACGAACTTTTGGATATCGTGGAGAAAATACGTGAGACAAGTAAATCGTTACGTGCCGGGTATCAGCCGGAGTTGTATGAGAATTTCAAACAAATGGTCAGCGGACTGGATACGGATATTCGTCACCAGGTTATTCGCGCGTTTGCGATTTATTTTCAGTTGGTGAATATCGCTGAGCAAAACCATCGTATTCGTCGTAAGCGGGATTATGAGCATTCGGCTGGTGAAGATGTTCAACCTGGTTCCATTGAAAGTTCCGTTCAGGAGCTTAAACAAGGGGGCTTCTCCGCTGAGGACGTTAGTAACTTGCTGAATGAGCTCTCTTTGGAGCTGGTCATGACCGCACATCCTACAGAAGCGACACGACGAGTAATACTTGATATCCATAAGCGCATTTCCGAGGACGTCATGCTGCTGGATAATCCGATGCTTACCTTGCGTGAGCGGGAACAGGTACGGGAGAATCTGCTAAACGAAGTAATTACGCTGTGGCAGACAGATGAGCTGCGTGATCGCAAGCCAACTGTATTAGATGAAGTAAGAAATGGAATGTATTATTTTCACGAGACCTTGTTTCATGTACTGCCAGATGTATACCAAGAATTGGAACGATGTTTAGACAAATATTATCCCGAACAAAAATGGCACATACCCACTTATCTGAGATTTGGCTCCTGGATCGGTGGAGACCGGGACGGCAATCCGTCTGTGACATCTCATGTGACTTGGGAAACGTTACGTATGCAGCGCAAGTTGGCTTTGAGAGAATATCAGCACACGTTAAAGGAACTCATGGGTTACTTGAGTTTCAGCACCAGCATTGTGCGAGTTTCCGATGATCTGCTGGCTTCTATTGAAGAAGACCGTACTCACATTACACTTAAAAAGATGGAAGTATGGCATAACGAAAAAGAGCCTTATCGCATTAAACTGGCATATATGATTGCTAAAGTGAACAACATCCTGGATGAAAGCAAACAGGGCACCAATGAGCGTTATAATTCTGCGGAAGAGCTCATTGCAGACCTAAATGTTATTGACCACAGTCTGCGTCATCATTTTGCCGATTATGTGGCAAATACGTATATTCAAAAGATGATTCGCCAGGTAGAGTTGTTTGGATTCCATACAGCTACGCTGGATGTGCGTCAGCATAGTCAGGAACATGAAAATGCGATGACTGAAATTCTTTCTAAAATGAATATTGTGTCGGATTACAGTAAGCTGTCAGAAGAAGAAAAAATTAATCTGCTGGAAAAGCTGCTGAATGAACCTCGTCCGATTACTTCACCTTATTTAAAATATAGCGATAGCACACAGGAATGTCTTGACGTATATCGCACGATTTATTTAGCTCAGGAGGAATTCGGCAAGCAGTCCATTACAAGCTACTTGATCAGTATGACTCAGGGAGCCAGTGACTTACTGGAGGTTATGGTCTTATCCAAAGAGGTAGGCCTGTTCCGCATCGAGAAGGATGGCACTGTTATCTGTACGCTGCAATCTGTCCCTTTGTTCGAAACGATAGATGATCTGCACGCTGCACCTGATATTATGAGAAGATTGATGAACTTGCCTGTATATCGACAATCTGTGGCTGCGATGGACCAGCTTCAGGAGATTATGCTGGGATACTCGGACAGCAATAAAGATGGCGGTGTGGTTACAGCGAACTGGGAACTTCGGGTCGCTATGAACAGCATTACGGAAGTAGTTAATGAGTTTGGCGTAAAAGTGAAGTTTTTCCACGGTCGTGGAGGTGCGCTGGGTCGTGGAGGAATGCCACTTAATCGCAGTATTTTGGCTCAACCTCCTCATACGATTGGAGGCGGAATCAAGATTACGGAGCAAGGTGAAGTACTATCATCCCGATACTCGCTCAGAGGTATCGCGTACCGGAGCTTGGAGCAGGCAACATCGGCGCTGATTACGGCTGTAGCATATCATCGTTCCGGCAAGAAGGAAGTGTTTGAGGAGAGCTGGGAGGAGATTATCGCCCGCATTTCCCAAGTATCACTGGATAAGTATCAAGATTTGATTTTCCGAGATCCAGATTTCTTCAACTTCTTCAAAGAATCTACACCGTTGCCTGAGGTGGGCGAGCTCAACATTGGATCTCGTCCGTCCAAGCGTAAGAACAGCGAACGTTTTGAGGACTTGCGCGCCATTCCATGGGTTTTTGCATGGACACAAAGCCGTTACTTGTTACCTGCATGGTATGCGGCTGGAACAGGTTTGCAAAGCTTCTATCAAAACAATGAGGATAACCTTAAAGTGCTGCAAACGATGTTTAGGGACTCTGCTTTCTTCCGGTCACTTATTGATACACTGCAAATGGCAATCGCTAAAGCCGATTTACTGATTGCAGAAGAGTACGCTGGGATGTCAGATAACGAAGAGGCCCGGCAGCGTATTTTCGGGCAGATTTCAGCGGAGTTTAAGCTGACATCTGAGTTGATTTTGAAAATAACCGGACAATCCGAGATTTTGGACGACGTGCCGGTTATTCAGGAATCTATCCGCTTGCGTAATCCTTATGTCGATCCGTTAAGTTACTTGCAGGTTCAATTGCTAAGTGAGCTACGGGAGTTGCGGGATCAGAACGGTGATGATACGGAGATGCTACGTGAGGTATTGTTGACGATTAACGGAATTGCCGCAGGCTTGAGAAATACGGGCTGATATAGTGCGGTTGTACGAATACAGGCAATCGGGTACTCATGGGGTGCCCGATTGTGCTGTTTGTATATTGATGGCAGGCGTGCTTGCAGTTAGTAACAATACTACAGTTGATTTCCGGATAAAATTAAACTACGATGAATAATCATAAACATATAATAAGTAACCCATCAGCAAGTCTGGGGGAGTATAGAGTGGATAATATGGAAAGCCGCTTGGTAAGGCTGGTACAGAAAGGCGATCAGCGAGCTTTTGCGGAGTTAGTCGAGTTATATAAAGATCGGATTTTTCATCTTTCCTACCGGATGCTAGGTAATCGCCATGAGGCGGAGGATCTGGTGCAGGAAACTTTTTTGCGTGTGTATCGTAATTTGGAAAAATACGATCATGGACAGAAATTCTCAACTTGGATTTATCGAATTGCTACAAATCTGTGCATTGATCGTCTGCGAAGGAGAAAACCTACATACTCACTTGATGCTGAAATGAATGATCAGGAAGGTGTCGATGGGTACGCCATGCTCGCCAGTGAAGAGCTTACCCCTGAGGGGAGCACGCTTCTGTCTGAAACACAGGCCTTGATTCATGACGCCATCGACAGCCTTCCGGATAAATACAGAACGATTATGGTTTTACGGTACTTGCAGGAGCTTTCCTTACAGGAAATCAGCGATGTGCTCAATCTCCCAGTCACCACTATTAAGACAAGAGTACACAGGGGACGGGATTTTCTGCGCAAAAAACTGGAGCACAAGCTATAGATCATGCGCATAGATTCTAGGAAAAGAGTCTGCGTAGATGTTTTTATGAAACATAATGCTCGTTGTAACGTATGTAAGATGAGCAAAGTTTCTAAGCCGGAGCATGTTATGTTGAGAAACACGGAAGAATATTAGAAAGGATTGGCTCATATGGATTGCAAACAAGCCGTCTCTTTTATGCATGACTATCTAGATGGCGACCTGTCTGAGCAGGACAAACATGAGTTGGAACAGCACTTGTTAGACTGCCCGGAATGCCGCATGCGTTTTAAAGAGCTGGAGCGGACGGATGCGATGCTTTACGGTACACGCTATCATCAAGTGCCGTGTGTATCGGATGAGCTGACATTTCGCATTATGAATGCTTTGCCGCCGCATAAAAGACAGACTGCGGTGCCTATGCTGACCTGGGTGAAAAGGCATCCCGCTGTAACAGCCGCCGCCTTCTTCCTTATTGTTATATGCTCAAGCATGGCCAGCTTTTCTGGCACGGACCATCAATTGGTAGTCAAAGGAAGTCATCTGGATCAAGTTGTTATTCAGGGAGATACTGTGATTGTGCCTGAGGGGAAATCCATTGCCGGAGATTTAACAGTGCAAAATGGTGAAGCCCGTGTATACGGTGAAGTGGAAGGAAATGTCACTGTAATTGATGGTTCTTATTATCAAGCGTCCACCGCCCATATTGCAGGACAGGTTAAAAGTATTGATCAAACCTTGGATTGGATTTGGTACAAGGTTACTGATTTATTCGGGGGACCTTCTTCTCCATAAAAGAAGCTTGAAATGGCAAGGACGATATCGAGCGCCTCTTTCCGCTGGAAAAGGCGTTTTTTTGTATATGAAGCTGGCGAATTGTACTGTATTTTACTGATTTTGGCGGTTCTTTTGTCACACAGCTTGCAACGTGAGCCTGATCGTTATAACCTAGATAGAGAGAGCACACTGTGTACATATTACACCCACTCACTACAGAAAATTGCGGGGGCATGCGCATGTTGGATTATTTTGCGGACCTGACTTGGAAAGAGTCCATTAAAGATATTATCGACATTTTGATCGTAACCTATATTATGTATCAGCTTATTTTACTTGTTCGCGGAACGCGTGCAGTTCAATTGTTGAAAGGGATTCTGTTTCTGGTTGTCATTTGGGCGGTTAGCACCTGGTTTGATTTGTATACGCTCAAGTGGTTGATGAATCAGATGTTCACCTTTGGTGTGGTGGCTATCTTTATTATTTTTCAGCCTGAGTTGCGTCGTGCACTGGAGCAATTGGGGCGTGGCAAATTATTTGGGCGTTCGTCTGCGGATGATGAAGAGATTAACAAGTTAATCGGAGAAATGATTAAGGCGCTGAATTATTTATCACGTAGGAAAATAGGAGCTTTGGTCGTATTTGAGCGCGAGACAGGGCTAAACGAATATACGGAGTCTGGTATCAAGACACAGGCCGTAGTCAGTTCTGAACTGCTAATTAACATCTTCATTCCTAATACACCTCTGCATGATGGTGCGGTGATTATTCAAAATAAACAGATTGCTTCTGCGGCCTGTTATTTACCATTATCGGAAAATCCGTTCATTAGCAAGGAGCTGGGAACCCGTCACCGGGCTGCGATTGGGGTGAGTGAGGTAACGGATGCCGTAACTGTCGTGGTATCGGAGGAAACAGGACAAATTTCTTTGGCCATTAATGGACAGGTCGTGCGCGACATTAAGGAAGAATCCCTAATCTCCAAGCTGTATGAGGAGTTGCGGCCAACACCGTCTTTGAAGGAAAAACGCGGCTCATTCTGGAATCGGAGGGGAGGCCGTGGAAATTCATGATGGACAAATGGATTAACAATAATACGATTTCCAAGATATTGGCGCTTGCGGTTGCTGTCCTGCTGTGGGGAATGGTCCATCTAGATACAGGTACACCTTCATCTACGTTGACCGTTTCTTATAATAATAAAGTGATTGATAATGTAGCCATTCAGGCCAGTGGTCTGGATGATTCAAAATATGTATTGTCAACCATGGATACTGATCATGTTAAGATGGAGGTCAGAGGACAGCGCTCTGTGCTGACTTCTTTTTTCGCGGATAATTATCAGGCAAAGCTCAACTTAAACGGCTTAGGAGCAGGTACTAAAACATTGTCACTTGAACCGGACTTGCCGGATGGAGTGGAGTTGGTATCTATGACTCCTAACCGTGTTACAGTGACGATTGAGGAAAAACAAACGAAATCATTTAATGTATCTATAGTTCCTAAAGGAAATCCAGAGGGGGGACTGCAGCTTGGTAAGCCTGTAATTGCTCCTCAAACCGTGAAGGTTACCTTGCCCAAAAGCCAGTTGAGTACCGTCACTGCCGTTCAGGGGGCTGTTAATACGGATGGCATCTCAGAAAAGTTTGAACAGAAGCGTGTAAAACTGAAGGCTTATAATAAAAAGGGACAGGAACTTACGGGAGCGGTCATTGAGCCATCCACTGTGTCCGTTGAAATTCCGGTAACTCAGCAGGCGAAGTCTGTGCCTGTTAAGATTGTCTATTCCGGAGAGTTGCCAGACGGACTGGTGCTTTCTAAAGTGAATGCAAACGTGAAGGAAGCGGCGGTATATGCATCGCAGGATGTATTGAGCAGTCTTAGCTCTTACGTCACGGCTACATTGGATTTAAGCCAATTTACGGAAGCGGGGACTCGTACAGTTCAAGCTAATTTGGCAGCCCCCTCAGGTTCTGATAAAATCGAGCCAGGGTCCATACAAATTCAGGTGACTGTTGTTCCTTCCAATGAAGTCACAGATACGGAACGGACGCTGCCAGGCATCCCAATCGTTTTACAAGGTGCAGGAGATGGAGCGACTGCGACTGTTACAGCGCCCGCAGGCAAGACGATGGATGTTACTGTGAAGGGCCCGCAGGATCTGGTAAACAATTTAACCAATGATGATATTAGTTTGGTGGCAGATGTAAGTGGCCTCGCGGCTGGTCAACACGAGGTAACTCTGAAAGTAGGCTTGCCTAAATATATTACGCAAGCCGGGAATGTCAGCCAACTAAAGGCAACGATCAACATTGAGAGCCCTTCTACGCCTGCTGTAACGAATCCGAATAGTGAGAATGAATCAAACCCCTCTGGTAGTGGTGAAAAGGGGCAGGAGAGGCCACAGGAGGGGCAAGGCAATCAAAGTGGAAACTCTGACGCTAAGACCGGGGACAACGCAGCTGCGGAGGATAAAACAAATCCTCATAACGGCGCAGATTCTTCTGCGAATGGAACCCCGGAGAACAGTCAGCCATAACATGTTTTATCTGTAGTAAATAATCATGATTTATTAGACAAAAAAAGGGAGTCATTTTACATGGGGAAATATTTTGGTACAGATGGTGTACGAGGCGTTGCTAATCAGGAACTTACAGCCGAACTGGCATATAGCATTGGCCGCTGCGGCGGATATGTTTTAGCAGGTAATGTAGAGAAACCGACAGTTGTTATTGGTATGGATACACGGATATCCGGTCTGATGCTGGAATCGGCTCTTGTAGCCGGTTTGCTGTCCATTGGAGCTAATGTGGTTCGCCTAGGTATTGTTTCGACGCCTGGGGTGGCATATCTCACACGTCAATTGAAAGCTGACGCTGGTGTAATGATCTCAGCATCACACAATCCAGTTGAAGATAACGGCATTAAGTTTTTTGGCGGTGACGGTTTTAAATTGACAGACGAAACGGAATTGAAAATTGAAGAGCTCATGGATGCAAAAGAAGACCAACTGCCTCGTCCGATTGGCGGCGGATTGGGAACGGTTGTTGTAGACGAGCATTCCCGTTACGATTATCTGGAGTTCTTGAAAACAACAATTAGCCATTCTTTTGAAGGAATAAAAATTGTACTGGATTGTGCAAACGGAGCAGCTTATGAGCTGGCGCCGAAGCTTTTTGCAGAATTGGGAGCTGAGGTGCACACCATCGGTGCCGAGCCTAACGGTTTGAACATCAATGATCATTGCGGCTCGACTCATCCTGAAAAGCTGAAAGAGGAAGTGCGCCGCTTGAAAGCGGATATTGGTCTGGCCTTTGACGGCGATGCCGACCGTCTGATCGCAATTGATGAGAACGGGGAAGAGGTAGACGGCGACTATATTCTCTGCATTTGCGGAGATGCAATGAACCGCGCTGGAAAACTCAAGGACAGCACTATTGTATCGACAGTGATGAGTAATATCGGTTTTTATAAAGCTACTGAAAAGCTGGCACTCAAGACTGCAAAAACTGCGGTTGGGGACCGTTATGTGATGGAAGAAATGCGTCGGGGTGGATTTAATCTGGGCGGTGAGCAGTCTGGTCACGTTATTTTCCTGGATCACAATACGACAGGCGATGGCATGCTGACCGGGATTCAACTGGTAGATACCTTGAAAGCTTCCGGCAAGAAAATGAGTGAGCTAAAATCGCTCATGAAACAGTATCCGCAAGTGCTCGTAAATGTGCGTGTGCAGGACAAACGCAATTACGAGGGGAATCCTGCTATTGCAGAAGCAATTGAGCAGGTGGAACAACAATTGGGCGATAATGGGCGTGTACTGGTTCGTGCTTCAGGCACAGAATCGCTCATTCGTGTGATGGCCGAAGGCCCGGATAAAGATGAGCTGGAGCAATTTGTCGGTCAGATCGTAGATGTCGTGAAGAAAGAATTAGTTTAAAATTTTGTAAACGTCGGTTGCCTGTGAAAAAGAAGCAGGCAACGGCGTTTGCGGTTATTTACTAGCGATTTATTGCCTTCATGGTGTAATTATGAATAAAGTGTCATTGCCAAATGATACTTAGCTGAATATAATATAGGGATGCTGTGACTCAGATAGAGAAAGCGAGGGTTGTAGGGTAACGTAATACAAGCGCCAGAGCTTGATTTTGTGCGGGGGAACTTGGTGGAGAAGCAACGGATTCAGTTGAAATAAAGTTGCTTGCAGATCGGTTCACGACAAAACAAGCTGACGAGGTGAAGGTGTTCGAAACATTCGGCGGGGACCTTCCGGTGAAGCATCAAGCCGTAAACCGGCAGCGGAAAATGAACAGGCAACTGTTTACACAACGCACCGGTAGATGCCTTTATTATTTTATAACCTAAATTATAAGATTCATTTCATGAATGTGCGGCCATCATCATTGGCGTGCGCGGTTTGGGAATTTCGTTACATTCGTGAAGAGATGCCTGTAAATTCTATAGTTATCATTGACAACTTCATAGATGAATGAACTTTATTCCACAATCTACCGCACACGTTAGTCCTGTGATGAGTCGTCTTGTGAAATGATGATCGGGAGGATAACGAATATGTGTGGCATTGTAGGATATATTGGTAATCAGAATACGCAAGAGGTATTGATTGACGGATTGAAGAAGCTGGAGTATCGCGGTTATGACTCTGCGGGTATTGCCGTGTTTACTGATTCAGGATTGCAAGTAGCCAAGGCTAAAGGTCGTCTGGCGAATCTGGAAGCTAAACTGGATGGTACGCCGTTGGTAGGCCATGCAGGCATCGGACATACACGTTGGGCAACGCACGGTAAGCCTTCTGATGAAAACTCCCATCCACATTTGGATGAGAGCCAAAAGTTCTCTGTAGTTCACAACGGAATTATTGAGAACTATCTGGAGCTGAAGGAGCAGCTGATCAGCGAAGGTCATACCTTTATTTCCGAAACGGACACCGAAGTTATTTCCCATCTGGTTGCGCGTGAATATAAAGGGGATATCGTTAAAGCAGTACAAAAAGCAATTACCTTTATGCGTGGTGCTTTTGCACTGGGTGTGCTGACAGAGCATGAGCCTAATAAACTGGTTGCTGTTCGTCAAGCTAGTCCGCTGGTTATTGGTGTGGGAGAAGGCGAGAACTTTATCGGTTCCGACATTCCGGCTATTCTGAAATATACACGCAATGTATTTATTTTAAACGATGGCGAAATGGCTGTTTTGACCAGTGATGCTGTCGATTTAATGACAATCGAAGGTCAATTTATTTCTCGGGAAATGATTCATGTCGAATGGGATGCTGTGACAGCGGAAAAAGGCGGCTATGAGCATTTCATGCTGAAAGAAATTCACGAGCAGCCTAAGGCTTATCGTGACACAATGTTGGGCCGTATCGATAAAGATACTAAAAAAGTTGTTCTTCCTGAGCTGAAGCTGACAGAAGAACAAATTAAAAATATCCGCAACATTCAAATTGTTGCGTGTGGTACAGCTTACAATGCAGGTTTGATTGGCCGTACCGTTATTGAAAGTCTGGCTCGTATACCGGTAGAGAATGATGTGGCTTCCGAATATCGTTATCGTTCACCTATCGTAACACCAGAGACATTGGTGATCGTGGTGAGCCAATCCGGTGAAACTGCTGACACGTTGGCAGCACTGCGTGAAGCACAAGCAAACGGCGCTCATGTACTGGCGATTACAAACGTAGTCGGTAGCTCCATCGCTCGTGATGCAGATGATGTGTTGGTTACACTGGCAGGACCGGAAATTGCCGTAGCCTCGACTAAAGCCTATTCTTCGCAGTTGATTGCGTTCTATCTGTTTGGTTTGTATCTCGCTCAAGTGCGTGGCACACAAACGGATGAGCAAGTAGCCCATGTGCTGGCTGCTATGGAATCTCTGCCAGAGCAAGTGGAAGAGATGCTGGGTAAAGCAGATGCGATCAAATCCTATGCTGAGCAAATTGCAAGCCACAAGCACCTGTTCTTTATTGGTCGCGGTCAGGACTATGCTGTAGTACAGGAAGGCTCTCTGAAGCTCAAGGAAATCTCCTACATTCATTCCGAGGCATATGCTGCGGGTGAGCTGAAGCATGGTACACTGGCATTGATCGAAGAGGGAATTCCAGTTATCGCTTTGGTAACACAGGAATCCGTGTTGGAGAAAACCGTGAGCAACATTAAGGAAGTCAAGGCTCGTGGTGCAGATGTTCTTGCGATTACGTACGAAGAGCACGCAGTTGAGTTGTTGAAGTCCGTGGATCAGGTATTTGCCATTCCGAAGACACTTCCAATTCTGTCTGCTGCAATTTCGGTTGTTTCTCTCCAACTGTTGGCTTACTACGCTTCTCTTGCGCTGGGTCATGATGTTGATAAACCACGTAACCTGGCGAAAAGCGTTACCGTAGAATAAGCTTTAGTAAAATTCTAAATTAATGTTGTGTGTACAGACAATAAAGTCATGTACTAGACATTAAAGTTGTGTACTATTATTAATGACAGATAACAAGAATATTTCTTCTTAGTAAGTATTTAACAAAAGCCCGATGAGCACGTATCATCGGGCTTTTTATTAAATTCAGAGGGTGACTGCTTAGGTTTCAATCAGAGCGAATATGAATTGCATAACAAGTCAAAAGCTTTTGAATCCTTTCCTGTTAGCGAAATCTGCGCAAATTCATTAGACCAAAGACTTAATCGGTGAACCGGCTGTATCCGTATAATGCACCTCGATGGCCAAGTCCGTTTCATGGTGGAGCAAACCGTCGATGACGTGTACGGCATCCCGAGTGTTCGTATTGATGATTTTCATGTAGAAAATGGAAAATTGGTCGCCAACCGATAAATCCTAGCTCCTTTTCCCGTCCCGTAATGGGGATTGGCATCACCGTGAAGCTTCGAAGTTCTAATCTGGACGGTAATTCTATAAATAACATTATCTTACATATGTGTACAGACAATAAATTCATGTACTAGACATTAAAGTTGTGTACTAATTATTAATGACGGATAACAAGAATATCTCTTCTTAATAAGTATTTAATAAAAAGCCCGATGAGACGGGGGGACTGACCCCAAAACGTGAGACAAATCAAAACACCTTCAAGAGAATGAAACCATGTCGCAAGATATGGAGATAACCTTTGAGGTGTTTTTGAGTTGGCAACACGAGTTAGCTATCAGTAGAAAGGTACCGGAAAATCACGGCGCTCCTTCGAAAAGAACAACGCGTGAATCATAAACGAGTCAATGCAGTGTGAGGGGCTCCAGTGCCGCGTGAGAATGGAAAACGACAGGTCACGGGAAACCCATACAACCGGCCGAAAATTTGCTGGTGCGCCAATTTCACGCTAATCTAAATGTCCAGATCTACGTAGATTGCGGCATGGTCAGATGCAGCCTGCGCCGCGTTCGTAATTTCAGGAAGATGAGGAAACAGAGTTCCGTCCTTCCCGCCCCAAACGCCCTCACGGTAAATGCCTCCGCCCCGGGCGAGCCGGAATAGCGCAGGCGACATCAGGATATAGTCAATTTTGTCCTTGGCGTCACCGTCACCCCAAGTGCCAGGTCTGCCGGCAAAATCAAAACCTTCGATCTCACTGGCGTCTTTAAGATCGGAACCGTCCTGTAGAAGTGGGGCAAGAGGGTCACTATCCGGAGTATCGTTAAGATCCCCCATCACGGCAATCAGATCTATATTTGAAGCACGCAGATGCTCATAAATTTCGCGGACCCGCTTCGCCTGCTTCTTTCTAAGTGCTTTATCGTCATTTGCTTTGCTCTTGAAATGGTTAGCCAAAATGACCAGGCTTCGATTTTCCGGCAGCGGAATGTGGTATTCTGCGCAATCACGGTTAAACACTAGCTTACCATCCACCCTATCATCAACATGGCTTCGCATAAAATCCACTGCATACGGTGCCCGTGTAAAAAGTCCGACATCGATACCGCGGCTGTCATTCCCATCGATCAAGAGCGCATGATCATAAAGCCAGTTGGCAATGGGATAAAGTATTTGTTCGTTAAACATTACAAGTGAGGGCCTATTCTCAGCCTCTACCACCACCATGATTTGGGCGTCAATGTTTCGGATTACCCTCGCAGTGTTCTGCGTAGCGTGCTCGTTTATCGCTTCCGTCGTTAACTCAAACCATCCAATCCAATCATCGCGGCCGTTCGCCACGACCTTTAAGGCACCATACTTTCTGGAAACAAGTTTTCCCCGATTCCTGCGCAGGATAACAAAATCTGACTCATCTCTTTCTTTGAGTCCAAGTGCCTCCATTAAGCGCGCAATCTCAACTTTATCGGATGGACTGTAGATCTGCTGAGCTACAAGCGCATTAAGTTTTGCAACCTCTTCCAATACTTTTTGGCCGGAGAAGAGCCTATGATCCGGATCAGCTCCAATTCCCCATTCGGTCTGATTTAGTATCTTGGCCCGTTCAAAGAGATTTTCGACATTGTAAGAAGCTAGCCTCAACCAGATTCCTCCTCATCCTTATGGTATTTAATCAGCCATGAACTACAGGTTGATATCTTTGATGCCAAACCTGGAGAGCTTATGCACAACCTGGTCAGCGGACGGCGCATTTTCAATAATGATCTTCACCACTTCATCAGCATCATCAACAAGACGGATATAGCGTTTGAATTGCTCCTCGGTCATGTTTTTTGAAACAACGAAGAGCTGTTTGAGCAAGTCCATCACGGGAACGTGTACTTTTCCATCGGGGACTTCAGGGACCTCCCAGAAATTACGATCCAGAAATAACATTGATGTAATCGGGTTGGGGAGGTTGTCTTTCTTGCCGCGGTAAAAAATTTGCGCAGCATCCTGGAACACCTCTTGAATCGTACCCGCCCTCCCCTCGGAAAAAACAATACCGCAAGATGCCAATGATAGAAGGACGTCTTCCCGTGTACTGTTGAGAAAGTACTTTGCTACGTGGGTTGCAAGCGGTGTGAACGGTTCGTGTCCATAATGCCAGGTTGGTACAGCCAAACTGTTATTGATGGGGGTGAGTTGGTTCTTAAGCTCCTGGGCAATCTCCCAAGCAGGGAGCATCCATGCGTGGAGTTTGCTCATTAAGTCTTCATTGATAGTCCACATATTTTCTTTGTGTTCGAGGATGTACTGCATGTCTACCGGAAAATCGGCATATGCTTCATGCAATCTTTTGATGGCGGAAGTAAGCTGATCTGCGGAGCGTCCGGCATAAAGCGCCCCCAGATGCGTTGCTTCCATACAACCAGGTCCGCCGCCGCTAACGACGATAAAGCCGGATTCAGAAAGCTTCTGGGCAATGTGTGCAACCTTGCAGTATGTCTCGCTGCCGCGCGGCTCCTTGTGCCCCCCCATAATGGAAACAGGACGTCTCCCGGATAGCATCTCGTTGGCCAAAAATGACCTCAGTCCAAGCCCGACTGAAGCGTCATGCAAGGCTTCCATCATAGCGGCGTAAGGGTCCGAGACGGCGGTGAGTCCTTTTTGATGGAAATATATAAGGTTTTGAAAATCCGGGGTCACTGACACGCTGAGCGTGTTATGGGGATCAAAGTTCTTATATAATTCATCCGGGTTATATAGCCCACTGTGTATTGGGTTAAATGGGGGATGCCTGATCACTTCAGCTGTTTTATTCATTGTTCGCTCCCAATAATTGTTATTTTAATGTCGTTTTTCTACTGCAATGGTATGGAAAAGTCACCCATCATCTCAGTGGAATGCCGCGGTCTACCGCTAAAGTACCGGTTATCGCGGTATTTGCAGAATCTTAACTTTGAAGGGTTCTCAATTCGACAGGATCGAATTGGTTGTTTCCACAAGTATTCTAACCGAATGTATTTGCAATAATTCATTTGAAATTTATTGTCACTACGAATCGGTATGCGGGTAGGCCAATTAGCGGAAAAGGAAGGGTCAAGATGCGGTTTGACTGAAAAAAAGTTATAAATCACCAAAATGTACAGTACAATTGGAAGTGTAAAAGAATACCACCTCAAGTGGATACTTTTGAATAGGTCCAATGAATCCGAATTTGTATACATTTTCTCAAGTCATAAAATGTAAATAATTTTATACGCGTACAAACATTGTAGTAGCAGCTTCTACAACACCTGCAGAAAGCGTCCCTAGAAGCATGTTTGCTACGTTACCGAGCAGGGTAGAAACTACTGCAGCAGGCAGAAGGGGTAGAGGTTGACCCGGGGAAGTGATACGATGTTTCGATCGGTCAAGGCACGACATTGATAACGGGCCAGAGCACGACACGTCTGATCCTTTTTAGCTTAGGAGTAGCTACTTCGTGGGTATCTGTTCATTATCCGTTCCAAATCCCATTCGTTCTATTTTTCAGCCTATCAAAATTTGAGAGACGGGTGTAAAGGAATACAACAGAGCTTTATCCAATTTATAACAAGAAATAAATAATCTAATTGGTGGTGAGTGGGGATGGAGAGAGTAGATTATGTTTTGAATCAGCTCCGCAGCATAATACCTGATGGCACAGGCACAGAGAAGGCTATGGTTGCTGGCGATATATCATAGGATGGATAGGAGAAAGTAGACAGAAGAATAAATTGACCTTGGAGGAAGTGCATGACCTCATGGCTGCATATGACCTGTTTCTTCGAGAATCTGAGAAATAAAATGTGATCAAGGGGGACAAAACCCAAACAAGGGTCGAAAGGATTGACCAGAATCTTTTACGAATATTCGCACGACAACAGTACATATAGCTTGTTACTTGAATTTTGTCAAAAATTGGCTCGGGGGGTTGCACCCACCGGGCTATTTGTGTCGTTGCCGTAATACTTTTTTATCTTTTTTAGTGTCCTATTGAAAAAAATCTTTGGATTTATTAGAGGTGGCAATAATTACCAGAGATATTCCAACTTTTATAAAGAAATGTAAAGTAACAAATGATTCTTCGATTAAATGTCATTTGTTTAATGTGTATGGCAAAAAGGAGGATAAGGTATGTCATAAGAACAATATGAAACTGATGTATTTTTCATGAGAGGAAGAGTGTCACACTACAAAAAAATACAAAAATTTTACATGGTTGTAGTGTACATTTATTCCAGAAACGCGTAAGGTATATTTGTGTAAAAAAAGAGAGGATGGAAGAAGAATGAAATTTTTTAGTTTTAATGGTAAAATAAAAAAAACAATGTTAGTGGTCCCTTTGCTTGCAATGACAGTCTTTCCGTGTTTTACGGGTGCGGAAGGCGTTTCGAATCAGGAATTAGCTAAGCCGGCTTCTGTCTCAGATGATACTTATAAGGCCACTGAAATTGGAAAGTATGGTGTTGAGCCCGAATTGCTAGACTCTAAAACTTTTATTGATCCCCATATCACCGGTACTGATAGAGCTATCATTTTAGATGTAATGAAAGACATACCTGCTGAAGAAAGAACCAATGTAGTATACATTCGAGATGATGGAGAGATTTTTGCAAACAAGCCTGAATTATTGAAGCAATGGTCAAATGCAGAGCAAATAGGAGAAAATTTATTTAAAACTAAAGAAGGACAAACTATCGCTGCTCCAAAGCAAACATGCGATCTTACACAATCTTTCTCAACTCAAAATGTTTCATGTGCTTCTTCTGATGGACCATATAGAAAGGTTCAATCAAATACCGGATACTCATGGTTTTCTGGATATGTATATCTACCTTCTCAAAATAGAGGGCAAATGCATGATGAGAATAAACCTGGAGGAAATGGTGATACAGCCCACATTTATACAGGTGGAATTGCAGCAAATGAGGTTGATGCGGGTTTTTTCCATCAGCCTACAAACGATAACTGGGCAATGTTCATAAGACAGAATGGCTATTCATATGGTCCACTCTTTGAATCGGGCCAAAATATATTTTTGAAATTTTATGTTCCAACGTCTGATAAAGTCGCTTTATATGCAGCGGGTTCCATGGTAGGTAGTTCTCAAAAAGATACCACTGTGGTAAGAGATGTTAGGGGTTGGAATACTAGTGGCTATAATCAATCTATTAAACGATTGACAACTATAGCGTCTAAAGTAGGTTCTCCACATTCTGGATCGTTTATTAACGGAGTTCACTGGTACAATTCTTATATTGGCACAAGCTCAACAAATAATTCTCCGTGGACTACATCGTCACAAACTGCAGGATACTGCAATGTACCGAGTTCGCAAGTTACAGCTTCATTTATTAATTCTGGTGAAGAAACTGTAAATATTAGAGTTCCGTAAATGTTTGCAACAAAAAAAGACCTTGCTTCGTTATATGAACGGGGGGTAAAAAAATGAAACGAAAATATTTTTATAGAACGGCTGTATTATCTCTTGCAGTTCTTGTGAGTGCTATATTTGGAACCTCTTCTTATAACGCTAATGCAGCACCGATTAATCACTCTATTCATGTCAAAGGAACCTCTTTGCTCAAAGTGAATGATTATGATGTTTTGTACTGCGCACCGATTGGTCCCTACGTTAATGAAGAAAAACGTCTCATGGTTCCGCTTCGTTCCGTTGCCGAGCTTCTTGGCGCGAAAGTTGATTATAACGGTAAACTTCAGGAAGCAAAAATCAGGTGGAGTTCAAATGAAATTGTGTTTCAAAAGGGAGCAAAAACATATAAACTGAACAATACTCCAGCACAGATGGACACTCAGCCCGAAGTGATTCAGGATGCCTTTGTCATTCCGCTTGGAGTATTACTGAGAAGTATGAATATCCCGTTTGAGTACAGGAACAACAAAGTGATTTTAAAAAATCCGGCTTTTGACCAAAGCAAGACTTTTCAAAGAGTAATAGAACTGGACCAAGGAAGATTCATTCTTGACAATCCTTCTGCACTGGATATTCAAAATTTCAAGCTTGTGGAAGAGAAAAACTCAGCAGGCGAAACCAGAGGGAGTATTACGGTGAGTGGATTAAATCGGACAGGCTCTACGATTAGAGAAGGGAAAGAAGATTTGCACATCATTGGCTATTTTAATCAAACGGTGGATATGGATGCAGACTTCGCGTCTATAGATCTCCCGGATCGAAAACGTCCAAAAGTTAATCCGGAAGGCAGCGTGTCTCAAAGTCTGTCGTATCTCAAAATAAATGACCCTTTGCAGTATATATTAGCTGCCGGAAGAACAATACAAACGAAGAATGAACGAAAATAGTAATTTAATTATAAATGGCATGGAGCTGAACCGCATCGATCGTTTAATATGGCCATCCAGTGGCCAATAAACAGATCGGCGAGCAGCAGTTATCACGCTGGCTTGAAAGTAGCTCCTATAAAATCTGAAGGCTCCTTAAAATAGGGAGCCTTTTTCAATTCTGCTGTCTACAGTAATTTTTTAAGTTGCGAAACACGCCCTTGCGATATACCAAGTTGTTTAGCATATTCTTTTTGGGAGGCGTTTGGATCTGATTCAATAAGCCTTCTAAGCTTATCAAGCATTTGCGGTGCGGATTGATACATTCTTTTTTTAGTTTTCGGATAAACATGATCTGCAGCTGCTGGATAGGGAGAAGGTAATTTACTGGAACCTGGATGACTCTTCAGCTCGCGAATGCAGTTTACACACATAAATGAGTCTCTAAAGTAAGTTAAGCCCTCCAATGATCCGCACAGCATGCAAGCAACTCCAATATACTTCCGAAGGCAAAGAATACCCGCCTCTTCATCAAGGAAGAATTCAATGGGATCGTCTATCTCGTAATCTAGCACTCTCCGCATTTCTTTGGGAATGACAATACGACCTAGCGCATCTAAGGGACGTGTCATACCTGTACTTTTCAATGATTTCACTCCTTTTCACCCCTAATAATAGCAAATAATTCAAGAGAATGGTGTGAATTTACATAGAGGCAGACAATGTGAAAGAATTGCAACTTGTTATTGAGTACGTGGAGCTGCCCTTTTTGTTGACGATACTGGAGCTGAATATCAAGAAGATAAAGGAATCAAATTTTAAGCTTGGCCCTCTGTTCGAGCTACACATGAGGACGATGCAGGATCGTGTATCAAAGGAACAGTACCGTGTACGCCAGGAAATGAGAAGGCGCGGAATCAAAGTTCTGGAGCAAAGTCAAAGCGGATACAGAAATGCGGCTTGCAGAATATTTGGGCAAGAGCTAGTACACAACTTTATTGTCTGTACACATTAATGTTGTGTGTACAGACAATAAAGTTGTGTACTAGACATTAAAGTTGTGTACTATTATTAATGACAGATAACAAGAATATTTCTTCTTAGTAAGTATTTAACAAAAGCCCGATGAGCACGTATCATCGGGCTTTTTATTAAATTCAGAGGGTGACTGCTTAGGTTTCAATCAGAGCGAATATGAATTGCATAACAAGTCAAAAGCTTTTGAATCCTTTCCTGTTAGCGAAATCTGCGCAAATTCATTAAACCAAAGACTTAATCGGTGAACCGGCTGTATCCGTATAAAGCACCTCGATGGCCAAGTCCGTTTCATGGTGGAGCAAACCGTCGATGACGTGTACGGCATCCCGAGTGTTCGTATTGATGACTTTCGTGTAGAAAATGGAAAATTGGTTGCTCACGAACCGATAAATCGTAGCTCTTTTTCCCGTCCCGTAATGGGGATTCGCATCACCGTGAAGCGTCGAAACTCCAATATGGACGTAAATTCCATCAATTTCATTATTTCACATACAAAAAGAGCAGCCAGTTTAGTTGCTCTTTTTGTATGTAAAACATATTGAGTTTTCATCAATTGAATCTCCTAATAGAGAATATTACTGTCCCATTTCCTTGCAGATTAATCAATTGTACATATTTTCCCCTTTAGAGGATACTCTCTACTAGAAGATAAGAATATAATCTTTTCGTCAAAATATTTATTAAAATAGTTGTTCGTTTTAAAATGAATATCAGGCTGATACCATTTAGAAAACCCATTTCGCTGAAACAACAAAGGCATACCCAATTGCTCGGATCGCTTCCCCTTTAAACCATCTCCAATGTTCAGCGAATCAATATATATTCGATCAACAATCCCTTGTAATCTTTTGGGGAAATCTGGCGTGAAGGGCAAAAGAGGAGAAATGGATGCCTGTGTAGCAATTCCTGCTGCATGGACATTTCTAAGAGCCTTTAAGCGCTGGTTGATCCCTGGAGCTAAAGGTGCAAAAAGTCGCTTTACATCTTCTCGGTCTGTTTCAATAGTCATAGAAACTAATAACTCACAACGTTGTTGTAATTCTAAAAGTATATCGAGGTCTCTAACCACCAGAGGACTTCTTGTTTGGATTTGAAGGAAATCTGGTGGAGATTCAATCATCTCCGTTAATATTTTTCTTGTGATCTCAACCTTACGCTCCATGGGTTGGTATGGATCTGTAGCAGTAGACATGAATATATTGATAGGTTTATTTCTTCGGCGAAGACTATTAATTTCTTTACTGTAGTTTTCAACAGCGTTAAGTTTAATATCAATCCATTCTCCCCAAGGAATATCTTTATATTTTTGAATGGGCATTTCTCTAACATAGCAATAACTACATCCAAAAGCACAACCACTGTAAGGATTCAAAGAGTGAGTAAATCCAACAGTAGATGCTCCTTTGGTTTCGCTCAAAATTTTTTTTGCCATCGTATTATCAATCTGCATGTTAGATACCCCTTCATTTTAAATATTTACATAAATGAAATTCCGAATGAACAGAAACTCCCTCCACCAGTTCAACTGATAAAGGGAGTTTTAATTAATTATAGTAAAAGGTGTGTGTATTTAGAACGCATCAAGACCCGATAAAATCCCAGGATGACGGACAAAAGACCAATGGGAATGTACTGTGCGCCATTCGCCATTAATTAAACGAAAAACTTCAGTAGTATTCCAACTTTTTTGAAGTTCTTCTTGTCCATCTTCTCCTGCTACGTAATTGTGTAAATTATAACTCAACACTGCCAAATCACCAGCTTCACTGACAGCGACATCTGGATTGAGATATTCACTCCGAATTATATTAGGATTTTTATAGCGTGACAAAATATGTTCTCTCACCGTTGAATTACCTACAATAAGTTTTTCAGCCACAGGATCGAAGTATGAAATATCATCACTGTAACTATCCAGGTATCCATAGCAGTCTCCTTGATTCCACCGTTCATTATTGGCGCGTTCTATATTCAATACAGTTTCAGCTACTTCTTTGATATTTACACTCATTTTTTTGCTCCTTTTTTTTAGATGTTGGAAGTGATATGATCATTTTAGGTCATTCAACACAAATGATAAAGGCAAAACCGGGAAAATAAATGATACTTTTCGGACATTCTACATTTTAAGTAAAGGAGGTTTATGTAGTGGTTCGCATATCAAAGCAGAAAATAAATATAGAACGTCTTAAATATCAACCTGTACTACCTTATCCATACGATGTAGAAATTTTTCGAGTCTCTGATCTTAAACAACGGACACCCAAAGAAAGGATGAGTGTAACTTATAGATATGAATTCTATATGCTTATATGTGCTACTCAAGGTGAGTGTATACAATGGGTCGATTTTGAGCCGATTTCCTGCAGCACAGGAACCTTTCTTGCCATATACCCAGGTCAGGTTCATAATTTCGGACATGATGAGAATTGGGATGGTTGGATTATTTTGTTTCGTTCGGAGTTTCTTATACCTAACACATCAACATTAAATGAGCTTAAACTAGCTTTTGATTTTGAAAGGCTACCAAGCATTCTAAATTTAAATCATAATGAGTTGCGTCGTAGCATCGCTTCTATCGAACGAATGATCGAAGACTTGTTGATTGAAGGGACAGAAGAAGATATTCATATGTTGTTGCGTTACCAACTCTACGCATTTGTAACTTGGCTCAGTATTCTTCATAAATGCAAACGGATGAATGAAACAATAGATTCTCAAACATCGCTGCGTTTTATAAGCTTCCAGAAACTCGTTGAGAAATACTTCGCTAAGTTGAGCCATGTCAGTGAATACGCTACTCGTCTAAACTGCACGGAAAAAACTCTAACTCGAGCAACTATGGCAGCAGTTGGAATAAGTGCAAAGGCTTTCATTTCGGCCCGGATTAATCTTGAAGCAAAACGTCTGCTGATGCATACGGACTATTCTATTAGTGACATTGCGGAAAAGCTTAACTTCAAGGAAGCCACACACTTTAGTAAATTTTTCAAACGTGAAACAGGTTGTACGCCTGCAGAATTTCGACAGCAGCATCTTTGAAATTATTAACTTACTCGAGTGTCTACTACCTTTCATATTGAATAAAACACTAATTGTAGTTATATATAATGTCATCTTATGAACTCTTTTAAAATATGTTGTTTGAGGAAGTGATTTTATGATCCAAGGATCTTTATTTGATGACGAGTATGATCAGGGACGGCCTTTAGCAAATCGGGTACGTCCACAAAATTTAGAAGAATTTGTAGGTCAAAAACATTTGCTTGAACCCGGAAAAGTATTACGTGAAATGATTGAGAATGATCAAGTTTCGTCTATGATTTTTTGGGGGCCACCAGGAGTGGGAAAGACAACGTTAGCTAAAATAATCGCCAATCAAACCCAATCTAAATTTATTGATTTTAGCGCTGTGACTAGCGGTATCAAAGATATTCGTAGTGTCATGAAAGAAGCTGAAGGAAACAGGCAATTAGGCGAGAAAACACTTCTATTTATTGATGAAATTCATCGTTTTAACAAAGCACAGCAGGATGCCTTTCTGCCTTATGTGGAAAAAGGAAGCATTATATTGATTGGAGCAACAACCGAAAATCCATCGTTTGAAGTGAATTCAGCCTTGCTTTCTCGTAGTAAAGTGTTTGTGCTTCATCCGCTCAATCATGCAGATATTTTAGAGCTATTGCAGAAAGCATTAGCGAACCCAAAAGGGTTTAATAATCAATCAATCGAGATCGAAGACGGCGTTTTATCAGCGATTGCTGAATATTGCGATGGAGATGCCAGAGTAGCTTTAAACACACTAGAAATGGCTGTATTACACGGAAAAAAGTCAGATGGAGCCATTGTAGTGAATAAAAATGATTTAGTACAAATATTAAATCGCAAGTCATTATTATATGACAAAAATGGTGAGGAACATTATAACATCATATCTGCTTTGCATAAGTCGATGAGAAATAGTGATGTTAATGCTGCAATTTACTGGTTATCGCGCATGTTGGAGTCCGGAGAAGATCCATTATTTATTGCTCGAAGATTGGTCAGATTTGCAAGTGAAGACGTTGGTTTAGCAGATAACCGAGCTTTGGAGATAGCAGTAGCTGTTTTCCAGGCTTGTCAGTTCATTGGTATGCCAGAGTGCGATGTACATCTAACCCAAGCTGTCATTTATCTCACCTTGGCCCCGAAGTCCAACGCAGCTTATTTGGCCTATAGAGCTGCCAAAAAAGACGCCTTGCATTCCGTAAATGAACCTGTTCCCTTACAGTTACGAAATGCTCCGACTAAATTGATGAAAGAACTGAATTACGGGAAAGGTTATAAATATGCCCATGATACTCAAGAAAAATTAACAATGATGCAGACCATGCCAGATTCTCTCATTGGACGGGAATATTACCACCCCACTATACAAGGATCTGAAATGAAATTTAAACAACGGATGGGAGAAATTTCAGCATGGTATGCAAGCCACAAAGAAACCTAATTGCGTTTAATGAATAGATGATCCAATAGAAATCGAGGTAATTCGTCATGACAATAGAAGAAATTATGGAGCATTGCTTATCATACCCAAGTTCATATGAAGATCACCCTTTTGGAGACGGATGGACTGCGATGAGACATCAAGGGAACAAAAAAATTTTTGCCTTGATATACAATCATGATGAGCATCTTTGCGTCAACCTAAAATGCAACCCTGATCATGCTGATTTTTTGCGAAAAGCGTTTGAAGAGGTAAAGCCTGGTTATCACATGAACAAGGAACATTGGAATACAGTAATATTAGATGGTGATCTACCAGAAGATGAAATTCACGATATGGTGCATCATAGCTTCGAATTGACCAAGCCAAAAAGCTCCAAAAAACATACTAGCTAGAGAATAAATTTCTTATTGACAATTAAATTTTGCGGAAGTCATTATGTAAAAGTATCCGTTTCGAGGGGTGTAATATGAAGTTTAATGAATTCTTTGTAGGGCAGCGGTTTGAGACTGATTCTATAAAAGTAACCAAAGAAAAAATTATGGAATTCGCATCTGAATTTGACCCTCAGTACATGCATTTGGATGAGAAGAAAACTCAGGAAGGCATGTTTGGAGGAATTATAGCTTCAGGAATCCAAACATTAGCCCTAACATTTAAACTATGGGTAGAGTGTGGTTTATACGGTGAAGATGTAGTGGCTGGTACTGCTATGGACAATATCCGATTTATAAAACCTGTATACCCTGATGATGAGTTACATGTAGTTGTTGAAGTCATTAATCTAGAAGATAACCGAAAGAATACAGGAATTGTAACTGTGAATTTATCTACTTTTAATCATACGACTCAAAAAATTTTTGAAGGGGATCTTTCTGTAATAATAAAAAAATAACGTATCTTTAAACAAATGAAATTGACGGGATATACCTCATTCAGTATTCCAAAGCGGGGAGAAAACATAGTAGCTCCTATCGTCAGCGCAAAGGAATGCACAAAAGATAATTGTGTCCGTTCAGAGAATGGCTCCTGCAGATGCAGGAGCGGTTTTTGTCTGCAATAACATTCAGTTGGCTGCATCATTGACACAGACCAGCACCGGGAAAATCCAGTGATCTTCTGTTGTGGGGAAGCAAAATTTAAGGAACTCCTGTATGAGAAGATATATCCTTTGAGACATGAAAGAAATTTCATGTGCCACCTTTACTGGATAGAAAAAGAGCTTAAAAAGTACGAAGATCCAGGTTTAGAACTTCTATTAGAAAAATTGTATTCTGAAGAGACATTAGAAAATATAAAAACGGACGCACATTTTAATATAATATGAAATTAAAATAAGTACTTAAATAATATTATTAGTACTATTTTTTTAATGAATTAATTAAAAATACTGGACTTCAGTACACAACTTTATTGTATGTACATAAATGTCTGGTGATAAAAAAGGTGGAACCAGTAAAAAAAGTCTGGCACTAGTCATTTTACAAACATCTAAAAAGATCCCGATAATATATCGGGATCTTTTTAGCTTAGGAGGGCAATTATGTCTACAATAGGCCAACGAATTCGAACTATTAGAAAAACAAACAACTTAAATTAAATAAAGTTTGCAAGTATAATTGGCATTTCTCAAGGAACGTTGAGTGAGCTGGAGCAAGATAAATACAGACCCTCTCTTGATATAATTATAGCAATTAAAGAAAACTTCAATTGCCATATAGAGTGGTTAATCTTTGGAGATACGCCTGTATCAATTGAGCCCACACAGTAGGGAACGTCATTCGATTAGCAATACAAAGTAAATAATCAGTTGTAACGTCAAAAACCTTTGCTAAAGATATTAAATGATTAATTTCAGGCGTGCTACGTTTCGCTCCCAATTAGAAACAACCTGTTTAGTTACCCCGATCTTATTAGAAATTTCCTTTTGTATCCATTCATGGAGTAGTCTCGAATTTTTACATCGCTGTTCCAAAGTATTCATGAATTCATCTCTATTGAGAAAATCAAATAGCTTTTACCCGACCCATCTGCTTACTAATTATACTTACTTATAGCCCATATTATAGCTTATTCATACCCTACTGTACCCTACGAGTAGCCTATGAATAGGCTACGAAGTAAAATATGGCTAAAAATATTACTTTGCTATTGTATAAAGCTGTGAGTTGTTATATTCTACATTTGTATTTTGAAGTAAAACTAAAATATATCTTAGGAGTAGAAAAAGATAACTGAACTTTACTCTGATTTAGTAGTTCTAAAAAGAAGGTGAATAATGAGCAAAATTCGATCAAGTAACTCTATAGCATCTATTCAACGGAAAATCAAAGAAGGAAGAGGTCAAGGCCACTTTTTCGGAATATAAACCTTGGTTGAAGGTACATGATGTACCTTCAATAGGGATAGTTACTCGAATTCTTGGTTGGAAAAGTGGTCGACTTCACCATTATCTGTCTGAACACTTTGAATTGGCACATCATTGCCAAATGGAAGTGGTCAGAGCAAGTGATTGATATTCGCGAACAAATTCCTTTATTACCCCTAGATAAAACCCTCTATATTGCATAAAAGTTAGGCATTAAACATCCAACTGACCCCAAGAATAAGCTTCCCATCATTATGACTACAGATATGTTACTTACAGTAAAACAAGAAGAAAGTATAAAATTTATTGCACATTCTATCAAACCTTCTAACAAGTTGACAAAACGAGTTGTAGAGAAATTACAGATTGAAAAAGAGTTCTTTAAAGACCAAAAGATAGAGTGGGCACTTATTACGGAAAGGCAGATAAACTACAATTTATTCAGGAATGTCGAATGGCTTCATAATGCTAAAAACAACGATAAGTTGTCAAATCACCATATAAATAGTCTCGAAGATAATCTCTATTATGCTTTTCAACAAAGTGAAAAACCATTTGCGAAAGTTACAAGAGAACAAGATAAATTATTTGGTTTACCAAGTGGGTACTGGATATGACTCATCTAATACAGCCTACTCTACAATCCATGATTATTTTAGAAAATAGACGCAAGCGCAAGGATTCGGAGCACCAGCAGAGAATGTATACAGGGAAGATCTCCCAAATTGGCCGGCACCCCGCCTGAATGTCGACACGCGTCGAATTCCTCGATTGATGGCAAACCATTCCCAGCGTTTCTTCTCCATTCGCTCTTTTTAGGCAAAATATTAACACTTTATGTTGGGAAGACCCAATTTAACTAAAGTTTTACTATACATTATTGGAAATTTTGATATAATTCTACCTAGGTCAACCTTCCAATTATGATAGAAAATAGAATTGGATGGTTTTTATACCTGTCCAAGCTGTGCCGCGAGAGACCAGTCCGCTGGCAACCCAGCAAGCTGGCATGCGGAGACCGAAATTGTGGAAAATGACAGACGAGAATATGTTGCTCCATGACGTCAGAAGGTTCAGAAAGGATGAAGCCAACCTTATCCCAATTCCGATGGAAGATGAAGCGCGTGAGCGTTTTTGAAAAGCTGGAATTCACCGCCAATCCAAGGGCTGTCCCGTTCATGCCATACGGAGCATCCTTTGAGCCTCATGCAGCACCATCGTCACATCTAATCGTCAGGAAAGGCTCATTACCCCGCAGTCGGATCTTTACTTATCCACACCAGGCGGGGGAATACACAAATCATACATAGAGTGTATCAATATCCCTTAAACATAGGCTTCGACAAAGGCAGCTCCGGTGCCGAATCCGGAGGTACGGCCGACTTTCTGCTGGCCGGCCGGAACCCTACAGCAAGTCTTACATCGATGGGAGGAACATCCCTTGTCCACCCCCAAATCCAATTCCGAACCCAATGTTAAACCAAAGCCCGTCTTCGGGCGGCTCGTCCGCAGCAAGCATATTGAAGCAGAGGAGCCGGAAGCAGGCGCATCTCTTGCGTAGAACGATGCTCTTTGTTGTCTTTCACGCATGGGAGCCGAGCGGGACAGCTGCTAGGCAGAGGATTGCCGCATGCGATCAACCGGGTAAGCGAAGCGGTGACCTGGCGAAAGCCTTTGACATTGTTGTCACATGTTTGAAAAGGCGGGGAGCGAGGCTGGAGCGTTGCTGCGGCATATGCTCCGCCGGATTGCTTTTGCCGATAAAGAGAGGGGAACGATCCAGATGGCTTTTGAAAAAGAAACGTTGTTTTGGAACGAAAAATTCGGTAGCGACGATTATACCTTGACGCGGCTGCCTTACAGCAAAGCTCCAAGCTCCCTGGCGCCCATTATGACAACCGTCGGCGGTTCGCTTTCGGAGGAAGTGGCGCAGCGCGTCCTTCAAATGAGCAAGGGCGCTCCGCTGGCCACTTTTATGATTTTGCTCGCCGGTGTTCAGTCGCTCTTGCATAAATATACAGGCGCTTCTGACATTCTGGTCGGCATGCCGGTTGTACGGAAACCGACGGAGACGCGCCGATCCGTTAATCATACGGTCATTTTGAAAAACTCGCTTTCGGCGGGTGCGACTTTTAAAACGCTTCTGAGCGAGCTGAGGACTTCCTTGCCGGAAGCGATTCAGCACCAACATATTCCGTTCTTGAAAATGGCGGAGAAGCTGGACCTGCAATATGCAGACGGGATACCCGTCATCCATACGCTAGTATCCCTTAAGGAGCTGCATCTGGACGAAATCGGGCAAAACGTGGTCACGGATTGTTCCTTTGAATTCAGCTTAACCGGCGGGACGATACAGCTAGCGCTGTCATATAACGAGCACTTATATGACTCCGAGTTCATGACTCGGGTCGTCGGCCATCTGAATCGTCTGCTGGCCGTGGGGCTTCACGAGTTGGAGCTGGACATCGTGCGGGCGGACATGCTGTCGGAGGACGAGAAATTTCAATTGCTGCAAAGCTTTAACGATACCGAGAAGGACTATCCCCGTGATCGGACGATTCATCAGCTCGTGGAGGAGCAGGCGAAGCGGGTGCCCGAAGCGACGGCGGTTGTCTTTGAGGGGCGGCGGCTTTCGTACGCGGAGCTGAATGAACGGGCGAACCGGCTGGCGCGGACGCTGCGATCGGTCGGCGTGCTGCCCAATCAGCTGGTAGGCTTGATGGCCAGAAGATCGCTGGAGACGGTCGTTGGCATTCTGGCGGTTCTGAAAGCTGGCGGTGCCTACGTGCCGATCGACCCGGAATACCCGGAAGAACGGATCCGCTACATTCTGGAGAACTCGAACGCGCAGTTGCTGCTGACTCAAAGGGAGCTGCTGCTGCAGGTGCCGTTCGAAGGGACCGTGGTGGCGCTGGATGACGAGCAGGCCTACAGCGACGATGGCTCGAACCTGGAGCCGGCCAGTGGTCCGAACGATCTGGCTTATGTCATCTATACATCAGGTACGACGGGCAAACCCAAAGGGGTCATGCTGGAGCATCGCGGGCTGGTCAGCCTGAAACTGACGTTTGCCCATACGCTTCACACGACCGAACAGGATCGAGTGCTGCAATTCGCCAGCCTATCGTTCGATGCGTCGTGCTGGGAGATGTTCAACGCCCTGTATTTCGGGGCGACCTTATATATACCGTCAACCGAGACGGTTTTGGATGATCAGCTGTTCGAACGTTTCATGAACGAGCATGCAATTACGATCGCCACTTTGCCGCCAACTTATGCGGCTTATTTGAATTCAGACCGCCTGCCGAGTCTGAGCAGGCTCATCACGGCGGGCTCCGCCGTTTCAGCCGAATTCGTGCAGCAGTGGAAAGACAAGGTACAGTACTATAACGCGTACGGTCCGACGGAAGCCTCGATCGCCACATCCGTGTGGGCGGCGTCTACGTATGACACCGAACGCAGAGCGATACCGATCGGACGTCCGATCTGGAACCATCGCTTGTATATACTGGGCGCACAGAATCAGCTGGCGCCTATCGGAGTGGAGGGAGAATTATGCATCGCGGGCGTCGGCCTCGCCCGGGGATATTGGAACCGGCCGGATCTGACGGCGGAGAAATTCATCGAACACCCGTTTGAGCCCGGAGAGAGACTGTACCGGACGGGCGACTTGGCCCGCTGGCTGCCGGACGGAAATATTGAGTACTTGGGCCGGATTGACCATCAGGTGAAAATCCGTGGATTCCGGATCGAGATCGGCGAGATTGAAGAGCAGCTTCTGAAGATCGACTCCGTGCAGGAGACGATCGTAATCGCGCGGGAAGGCAAAAGCGGGCAAGAACTGTGCGCTTACCTGGTCGCGGGCCGCCCGCTTACGCTCGGCGAGCTGAGAAGCGAGCTGGCGCAAAAATTGCCGAATTACATGATTCCGGCGCATTTTGTTCAGCTTCCGCGGATGCCGCTCACGCCGAACGACAAAATCGACCGCAAGGCTTTGCCCGCCCCGGAAGGAAATGCATTGACCGGCGGCGCGTACGTAGCTCCCCGCAATGAAGCGGAGCGGACGCTTGCCGATGTGTGGCAGGCGGTATTGAACGCCGATCGCGTAGGGGTAACGGATCATTTCTTCGAGCTGGGCGGAGACTCGATCAAGTCCATTCAAGTATCTTCGCGGCTTCATCAAGCCGGGTACAAGCTGGAAATTCGGGATTTGTTCAAATATCCGACTATCTCACAGCTCAGCCTGCATGTGAAACCGATCGGACGTACCATCGATCAAGGCGAAATAACGGGTGAAACGGCGCTGACGCCGATTCAGCATTGGTTTTTCGAGAGCTCCTTTGCGGACCCGCATCATTTCAACCAGTCGGTGATGCTGTACCGGAAGGAACGCTTCGACGAAGAGATGGTACGTCAGGTGCTGCAAAAGTTGGCCGAGCATCATGACATCTTACGGATGGTGTTCCGCAAGACGGAACAAGGGTTTAGCGCGCGGAACCGTGCAATTCAGGAAGGCGGGCTGTTCACGCTGGACGTGTTCGACTTCAAGGATGCGGAGAATACCTCGCAGGCTGTGGAAGCGAAGGCAACGGACATTCAAGCGGGCATCGATCTGGAGAACGGGCCCCTCTTGAGGGCGGGACTGTTCCGGTGCGCGGACGGCGATCATTTGCTGCTCGCGGTTCATCATGCCGTGGTGGACGGCGTGTCTTGGCGCATTTTGATGGAGGATTTCGCTCTGGGTTACGAGCAGGCCGGCAAAAGCGAGGAAATTCGTTTCCCGGCCAAAACGGATGCGTACCGCACTTGGTCCGAGCAGCTGGCCGCTTACGCGCAAAGCCCGGAGATGGCGAAGGAACGGGCCTATTGGCAGGCCGTGGAACAAATTGCGGTTCCGGCCGTGCCGAAGGATCTGGAGGCGGACGTTACGACGCAGCAGGACAGCGAATCGCTGTTCGTCCGTTTGACTCCCGAAGAAACGGAGCTGCTGCTGAAGCGGGTTCACCGGGCCTACAACACCGAAATGAACGATATTTTGGTAACGGCGCTCGGCATAGCCGTTCGCAAGTGGACGGGACACGAACGGGTGCGGATCAATCTCGAAGGACACGGACGCGAACCGATCGGAACGGATATCGACATCACGCGCACAGTCGGATGGTTTACGACCAAGTTTCCGGTCGTCCTAGAGCCGGAAACCGACCGGGATTTGGCCTATCAGATTAAACAGGTCAAGGAAAGTTTGCGCCGCATTCCGAACAAAGGGCTTGGGTACGGCATATGCCGCTATCTCTCCAAATCGGAGGATGGCTTTGTTTGGGGCGCAGAGCCGGAAATTAATTTTAATTACCTCGGCCAGTTCGACGATGATGTCAACCAGGACGAGATCGGTATATCTTCTTATTCCGGCGGCAGTCCGGCCAGCGACCGGCAGGCCCGCAGCTTTGTGCTGGATATCAACGGCATGGTGCTGGACGGCGCTTTATCGCTTGATCTTAGCTACAGCCGGAAGCAGTATCACAAGGTAACGATGGAAGCCTTCGCTCAGCGGCTTGAGCAAAGTCTACGAGAGCTCATTATCCACTGCGCAGGCAAAAAAAATACCGAATTGACGCCTAGCGACGTGCAATTTAAAGGCTTGACCATCGCCGAACTAGAGCAAATCGCCCAGCGCTCGGACCATCTCGGGGAAATCGAAAATATTTACTCGCTTACGCCGATGCAGAAGGGCATGTGGTTCCACAGCGCGCTTGACCGGCAAACGGCCGCTTACTTCGAGCAGACGCGATTTACGATGAGGGGAGTACTCGACGTCCAGCTTTTCGAGAGGAGCTGGACGGAACTTGCGAAACGTCATTTGGTGCTGCGGGCGAATTTTGTGCAAGGACCGGCGGGCGAGCCGCTGCAAATCATATACCGCGACAAGCCGGTCGGCTTTGAATATGAAGAGCTGCTTCATTTACAGGCGGACGAGAAACAAGCGTACTTGGATAAAAAAGCCGAGGATGACAAGCTTCGCGGCTTCGACCTGGAACATGACGCGCTCGTTCGGGTTACGATCCTGCGCACCGAAGAGCAAAGCTATCATGTGCTGTGGAGTTTCCAGCATATTTTGATGGACGGCTGGTGCCTGCCGCAGCTGACGCAGGAGCTGTTTGGGACGTACTCGGCCTTGGCATCCGGCAAGCAGCCAGCGGGAGATAAGGGATCGGATTATGGCGCTTACATCGAATGGTTGGAGAAACAGGACGATCAGGCGGCATCCGGCTATTGGACGGCATTCCTGGCAGGTTATGAAGGGCAAACCGTACTCCCGGGACAAAAGGAACCGGCGCCGAACGGCAGATTTACGGCTGATCACGTCACCGCCGAGCTGGGCAAGGACTTGAGCGAGCGGATGGACCGGGTGGCGAAACAGCGCCTGGTTACGGTCAATACGCTGCTGCAAGCCGCTTGGGGCGTGATGCTGCAAAAATATAACGGAACAAACGATGCCGTATTCGGCAGCGTCGTGGCCGGAAGACCGGCGGAAATCCCGGGTATCGAGTCCATGATCGGGCTGTTCATCAATACGGTGCCGGTCCGCGTCACGAGCGAAGCGGACACCGTGTTCGCCGACCTGATGGCGAAGCTCCAAGAGTGGGCGCTGGAATCCGGGCGTTATGATTACTATCCGTTGTATGAAATTCAAGCCCGCAGTGTGCAAAAGCAGAACCTGATCAACCATATCATCGCTTTCGAGAACTATCCGGTGGACGAGCAGATGGAGCAGGCGGGCGACCAGCAGCACGGCGACCTGACGATCGCTGACGTTCAGATGGAGGAGCAGACGAACTATAACTTCAACGTGACCGTGGTGCCGGGAGTCGAGATCGAAATTCGGTTCGACTTTAACGCCGAAGTGTTCGATAAAGACAGCATCGAGCGGCTCAAGGGGCATCTCGTCCATCTGCTGGAGCAGGTGACGGATAACCCGGAAATTACAGTGGGCGAGCTGGAACTTGTGACGGAGGCGGAAAAGGCCGACCTTCTCGGACGTTTTAACGACACCACCACGGAATTTCCGCGCGAGAAGACGCTCGTTCAATTGTTCGAAGAGCAGGCGGAGCTTTACCCGGACAACGTGGCCGCCGTCATGAACGAGCGGCAGCTGGCTTACCGCGAGCTGAACGAGCGATCCAACCGCCTTGCGCGGAAGCTGCGGGAGACGGGAGTAGAAGCGGACCAACTGGTAGCGATTCTGGCCGAACGCTCGCTCGATATGGTCGTCGGCATTCTGGCGATTCTCAAAGCGGGCGGAGCCTACGTGCCTGTCGATCCCGACTACCCGGAGGAGCGCATCCGCTTCATGATCGAGGATTCGGGCGCGCCGTTATTGCTGATTCAAAAGCATCTGCACGAGAAGACCGACTTCGCAGGAACGCGCCTCGAATTGGACGATTACGTTTGGGGCGACAGAGGGGCGGACTCCGCCGATGCGCTGGACGCTTCGAACCTGGAGCCGATTTCCGGGCCGGGCAACCTGGCATATGTCATCTACACGTCGGGAACGACCGGCAGACCGAAAGGAACGCTGATCGAGCATAAGAACGTCGTGCGCCTCCTGTTCAACGACAAGAACCTGTTCGACTTCGGGCCGTCTGATACGTGGACGCTGTTCCACTCGTTCTGCTTCGATTTCTCTGTCTGGGAAATGTACGGAGCGCTGCTGTACGGAGGCAAGCTGGTCATCGTACCGCCGCTCACAGCGAAAAGTCCAGCCGATTTCCTGGCGCTGCTGGGCCGCGAACAGGTCACGATTTTGAACCAGACGCCAACGTACTTCTACCAGCTACTGCGTGAGGTCTTGGCGGACCATCCGTACGATCTGCGGATTCGCAACGTCATCTTCGGGGGCGAAGCGCTGAGTCCGCTGCAGCTCAAGGGCTTCAAGACGAAGTACCCGGAGACGAAGCTGATCAATATGTACGGCATTACCGAGACGACGGTTCACGTTACATATAAGGAAATCACGTGGGTCGAAATGGAGGCGGCGAAGAGCAATATCGGCAAGTCGATCCCGACGCTGAGCGTGTACGTCCTGGATGAAAACCGCCGCCCTGTGCCGATCGGCGTAGCGGGCGAAATGTACGTGGCCGGGGAAGGCCTTGCGAGAGGATACCTGAACCGTCCGGATCTGACGGCGGAGAAGTTCGTCGATTCCCCGTTTGCGGAGGGGGAGAAACTGTACCGCTCGGGCGACTTGGCGGCTTGGCTACCGGACGGCAACATCGAATACCTGGGCCGGATCGATCATCAGGTGAAGATCCGCGGGTACCGGATCGAGCTGGACGAAATCGAGACGCAGCTTCTGAACGTCGAGGGCGTGGAAGAAGCGGTGGTGCTCGCCCGTCAGGACGGCGAGGGCGAGAAGGCGCTTGTTGCCTACTTTGTGGCGGACCGAACGCTGACGGTCAGCGAAATGAGAACCTCACTGGCCCAGGGAATGCCGGGGTACATGATCCCGTCGTACTTCGTGCAGTTGGAGCGCATGCCGCTGACGACCAACGGCAAAGTGGACCGCAAAGCGCTGCCGGAGCCGCAAGGCGGCATACAAACGGGCGTCGAATACGTAGCGCCGCGTAACCGGACGGAGTCCCAGCTTGTGAAGATCTGGGAGGAAGTACTGGGCTACTCCGGCATTGGAGTCCTGGACAATTTCTTCGACCTGGGCGGCCATTCCCTGCGGGCGACGACACTGGTGAGCAAGGTGCATCAGGAGCTGAACGTTGAGCTGCCTCTACGCGACGTATTCCGCTACTCGACGATCGAGGAGATGGCTCTCGCCATCTCCCGGATCGGAGAGCAGTCGTTCTCGTCGATTCCGCTGGCAGGCGCAAGAGCATATTATCCGCTTTCCTCAGCTCAGAAGCGGCTGTTTATCCTGAATCAACTGGAAGGGGCCGATCAGAGCTACAACATGCCGGGCGTGCTGCTGCTGGAAGGATCAATTGACCGGAGCCTCCTGGAGAAGGCTTTCCGCGGACTGATCGCACGGCACGAAACGCTGCGAACCGGCTTTGAGATTGTACAAGGCGAAGCAGTACAGCGCATTTACGAGAGCGTCGACTTTGCCGTCGAGTACCGTCGTGCGAGCGAGGAAGAAGCGCCTGAAGTCGTGCAGGCCTTCATCCGGCCTTTCGACTTGGCGAAGCCTCCGCTGCTGCGGGCGGAGCTTGTAGAGCTGGCAGCCGAACGTTATTTGCTGATGTTCGACATGCACCATATCGTCTCCGACGGGGTTTCGATGGACGTGTTAGTCGAGGAACTCGTTCGTCTGTACGGCGGCGAGTCATTAGAGCCTTTGCGCATTCAATACAAGGACTATGCGGTATGGCAGCAGTCGGATGAGCAAAAAGCGCAGTTGAAACGCGAGGAAGCTTACTGGCTGGACCGTTACCGGGGTGAACTGCCGGTTCTGGAAATGCCAACGGACTATCCGCGTCCTGCCGTGCAGAGCTTTGAGGGACAAACGCTGACGTCCTTCGTGGACGAGGCAACGAACGAAGGCTTGAAGCAGCTGGCCGCTCAAAGAGGAACGACGCTGTATATGGTGCTGCTTGCGGCATATACCGTGCTTTTGCATAAATACACAGGTCAGGACGATTTGATCGTCGGAACGTCGATTGCGGGCAGAACGCACGGAGACACGCAGCCTTTGATCGGAATGTTCGTTAATACGCTGGCGCTCCGCAATTATCCGGCTTCGGAGAAGACCTTCCTGTCGTATCTGGAAGAAGTGAAAGAAACGACCTTAGGCGCTTACGAGCATCAGAATTATCCGTTCGAAGAGCTCGTCGATAAAGTGCAGGTCAGCCGGGATTTGAGCCGCAACCCGCTGTTTGACACGATGTTCTCCCTGCAAAACTTGGAGGACAAAGAGTTTGGGCTGGAAGGGCTGAAATTGTCCCCGTACCCTAGCGAATACGGCACGGCCAAGTTCGACCTGAGTGTGGATGTTACGGAAGAAAACGGCGGCCTGGAGTGCAGCTTTGAATTCGCAACGGCTCTTTATAAAGAAAGCACGATCCGGCGGCTGTCGACTCATTTCGGACATTTGCTTGCGGCGATCGTAAGCCGTCCGGATGCGAAGATTGCCGAGCTGAACTTGTTGACGGCAGAGGAAAAAGAGCAAATTCTCGGCGCGTTCAACCCGGCGCAGCCGGAAGCGGCTCCTGTGGCGGCGTTCCACCGGCTGTTCGAGGAACAGGCGGAGCGCACGCCGGAAGCGGCGGCCGTCGTGTACGAGAACGACCGGCTGACGTATGCGGAGCTGAACGAGCGGGCGAATCGCTTGGCGGCTACGCTGCGCGCAAACGGCATCGGCCAGGAGACGATCGTCGGCATTCTGGCCGAGCGTTCGGTGGACTTGCTGGTGGCCGTGCTGGCCGTCTGGAAAGCGGGCGGGGCGTATGTGCCACTCGACCCGGATTATCCAGCGGACCGCGTGCGGTTCATGCTTGAAGACAGCGGAGCGAAGGTGCTGCTGACGCAAACGGCGCTGCGAGAGCGTGCCGAAGCCTGGCTCGGCGAAGAGGAGCTGGCGCTGGCGGCGGTGCTGTACCTGGACGACGAAGCGTCGTACAGCGAGGAGCGGGCGAATGCCGACAGCTTCCATGAAGCCCGTCCAGAGGACCTGGCGTACGTGATCTACACGTCGGGAACGACGGGCAAGCCGAAGGGCGTGATGATCGAGCACCGCAGCCTGGTGAACACGGCGGCGGGCTACCGGCGGGAATACCGGTTAGATCAGTTCCCGGTGCGGCTGCTGCAGCTCGCAAGCTTCTCGTTCGACGTGTTCGTGGGAGATATCGCGCGGACGCTGTACAACGGAGGCACGATGGTGATTGTGCCGAAGGACGACCGGATCGATCCGTCTCGTCTGCACCACTGGATAGAGCGGGAACGGGTCACCATCTTCGAATCGACGCCGGCGCTGATCGTGCCGTTCCTGGAGTACGTGCACGAGCAGCGGCTGGATATGAGCTGGATGGAGCTGTTGATCACGAGCTCGGACAGCTGCAGCGTGGCGGATTACCGGACCTTGCAGGAACGCTTCGGCTCGTTGTTCCGGATCATCAACGCATACGGCGTGACGGAAGCGGCGATCGACTCAAGTTTCTACGACGAGCCGCTGACGAAGCTGCCGCAGACAGGCCATGTGCCGATCGGCAGAGCGTGGCTGAATGCGAAATTCTACATCGTGGATGCGCACCTGAATCCGGTGCCGGTCGGGGTGCTGGGCGAGCTGGTTATCGGCGGAGTCGGGGTAGCTCGCGGGTACTTGAACCGTCCGGGGCTGACAGAAGAGAAGTTCGTAGACAGCCCGTTCGCCGCGGGCGAGCGGTTGTACCGCACGGGAGACTTGGCGCGGTGGATGGAAGACGGCAACGTGGACTTCATCGGCCGGATCGACAACCAGGCGAAAATCCGGGGCTACCGGATTGAGACGGGCGAGATCGAGTCGCAGCTGCTGCGGGTGGAAGGTGTGCGCGAAGCGGTGGTGCTGGTTCGGAGTGACGCGAACGGGCAGAAAGCGCTGTGCGCGTATTACACACCGGATACGGGAGCGGAGCTGGCAGTGAACGATCTGCGCGGCGCGCTGGCGCAGGAGCTGCCGGGCTACATGATCCCGTCGTACTTCGTGGAGATGGAGCGCCTGCCTCTGACGCCGAACGGAAAGATTGACCGGAAGGCGCTGCCAGCGCCGGAAGGGGAAGCGGGAAGCGGAACGGAGTACGTCGCACCGCGCAATGAGCTGGAAACGAAGCTGGCGTCGATTTGGCAGGAGGTGCTGGGGCTTGTGAAGGAGATTGGCGTTCACGACAACTTCTTCGACATCGGTGGCCACTCCCTGCGGGCGACGACGCTGGTCAGCAAGATTCATAAAGAATTGAGCGTGGATCTGCCGCTGCGCGACGTGTTTCGCCATTCCACCATTGAGAGCATGGCGGCCGCCATTTCCCGGCTGGATGAGCAGACATTCGTTGCCATTCCGGTGGCGGATGACCGAGAGGTGTACCCGCAATCTTTTGCTCAAAAACGTCTCTTTATCCTGAATCAACTGGAAGGCGCGGAGCTTAGCTACAACATGCCGGAAGCGACGCTGCTGGAGGGTGCTTTGGACCGGGCAAGGTTCGAAGAAGCGTTCCGTAAGCTCGTGGCGCGGCATGAAACGCTGCGCACCGGGTTCGAAATGGTGGATGGCGAAGCATCGCAGCGGATTTACCAGGACGTGAATGTTGCCGTGGAGTTCTATCGAGTGGATGAGCAAGAGGCCGAAGAGATGGTTCGCCGTTTCGTCCGTCCGTTTGACTTGGCGAAGCCTCCGCTGCTGAGGGTAGGCCTTGTCGAGCTGGCTCCGGAACGTCATATTCTAATGTACGACATGCATCATATTATTTCCGATGGCGTCTCGATGGAAATCTTTGTTGAAGAATTCGTCCGCTTGTACGGCGGCGAGCAATTGGAGCCTCTGCGCATTCAGTACAAAGACTACACCGTTTGGCAGCATTCGCAGGAGCAGAAAGAACGGCTTCAGCGTCAGGAGGCGTACTGGCTGGACATGTTCCAAGGCGAGCTGCCGGTGCTGGAAATGCCGACCGACTATCCGCGTCCGGCCGTGCAGAGCTACGAAGGCCAAACGCTGGAGTTTTTCTTCGACGCTTCGAAAACCGACGGCCTGAAGCAGCTGGCCTCGGAAACGGGCACGACGCTGTTTATGGTGCTGCTTGCGGCGTATAACGTCCTTCTGCATAAATATTCAGGTCAGGAAGACGTGATCGTCGGTACGCCGATTGCCGGAAGGAATCATGGAGATGTGCAGCCGTTGATCGGGATTTTCTTAAACACGCTGGCTATCCGCAGTTATCCGGCTTCGGAGAAGACATTCCTGTCATACCTGAACGAAGTCAAAGAAACGACCCTCCATGCCTTCGAGCATCAAAACTATCCGTTCGAAGAATTGGTGGACAAGGTGCAAGTCACCCGTGATTTAAGCCGCAATCCGCTCTTCGACACGCTGTTTACGATGCAGAATACGGAAAACGAGGAATTTGAGCTGGAAGGGCTTCGCCTGATTCCTTATCCGAGCGTATTGGATACCGCGAAGTTTGATATCAGCTTGGATGTGGGCGAGGAGAACGGCGGCTTGGATTACAGCTTCGAATATGCGACGGCTCTCTACAAAAGGGAGACGATCGAACGGCTGGCGAAACATTACGAGCAGCTGCTCGAAACGATCGTAAGCCGTCCGGATGCGAAGATTGCCGAGCTGAACTTGCTGACGGCAGAGGAAAAAGAACAAATTCTCGGCGCGTTCAACCCGGCGCAGCCGGAAGCGGCTCCTGTGGCCGCGTTCCACCGGCTGTTTGAGGAACAGGCGGAGCGCACGCCGGAAGAGGCGGCCGTCGTGTACGAGAACGACCGGCTGACGTATGCGGAGCTGAACGAGCGGGCGAACCGCTTGGCGGCTACGCTGCGCGCAAGCGGCATCGGCCGGGAGACGATCGTCGGCATTCTCGCCGAGCGTTCGGTGGACTTGCTGGTGGCCGTGCTGGCCGTCTGGAAAGCGGGCGGGGCGTATGTGCCGCTCGACCCGGATTACCCGGCGGAGCGCGTGCGGTTCATGCTCGAAGACAGCGGAGCGAAGGTGCTGCTGACGCAAACGGCGCTGCGAGAGCGCGCCGAAGCCTGGCTCGGCGAAGAGGAGCTGGCGCTGGCGGCGGTGCTGTACCTGGACGACGAAGCGTCGTACAGCGAGGAGCGGGCGAATGCGCCGATTGGCTCGGGCATAGTCTCCGGCAAGCTGACGGATGCTGTGGACGACGGCGATGAGAGCCATCAGCATGTTGGCACCGACAGCTTCCATGAAGCCCGTCCGGAGGATCTGGCGTACGTGATCTATACGTCGGGAACGACGGGCAAGCCGAAGGGCGTGATGATCGAGCACCGCAGCCTGGTGAACACGGCGGCGGGCTACCGGCGGGAATACCGGTTAGATCAGTTCCCGGTGCGGCTGCTGCAGCTCGCAAGCTTCTCGTTCGACGTGTTCGTGGGAGATATCGCGCGGACGCTGTACAACGGAGGCACGATGGTGATTGTGCCGAAGGACGACCGGATCGATCCGTCTCGTCTGCACCACTGGATGGAGCGGGAACGGGTCACCATCTTCGAATCGACGCCGGCGCTGATCGTGCCGTTCCTGGAGTACGTGCACGAGCAGCGGCTGGATATGAGCTGGATGGAGCTGTTGATCACGAGCTCGGACAGCTGCAGCGTGGGGGATTACCGGACCTTGCAGGAACGCTTCGGCTCGTTGTTCCGGATCATCAACGCATACGGCGTGACGGAAGCGGCGATCGACTCCAGCTTCTACGACGAGGAGCTGGCGAAGCTGCCGCAGACAGGCCATGTGCCGATCGGCAAAGCGTGGCTGAATGCGAAATTCTACATCGTGGACGCGCATCTGAACCCGGTGCCGGTCGGGGTGCTGGGCGAGCTGGTCATCGGCGGAGTCGGAGTAGCGCGCGGGTACTTGAACCGTCCGGAGCTGACGGAAGAGAAGTTTGTAGACGGCCCGTTCGCCGCGGGCGAGCGACTGTACCGCACGGGAGACTTGGCGCGGTGGATGGAGGACGGCAACGTGGACTTCATCGGCCGGATCGACAACCAGGCGAAAATCCGGGGCTACCGGATCGAGACGGGCGAGATCGAGTCGCAGCTGCTGCGGGTGGAAGGCGTGCGCGAAGCGGTGGTGCTGGTTCGAAGTGACGCGAACGGGCAGAAAGCGCTGTGCGCGTATTACACGCCGGATACCGGAGCGGAGCTGGCAGTGAACGATCTGCGCGGCGCGCTGGCGCAGGAGCTGCCGGGCTACATGATCCCGTCGTACTTCGTGGAGATGGAGCGCCTGCCTCTGACGGCGAACGGAAAGATTGACCGGAAGGCGCTGCCGGCGCCGGAAGGGGAAGCGGGAAGCGGAACGGAGTACGTCGCACCGCGCAATGAGCTGGAAACGAAGCTGGCGGCGATTTGGCAGGAGGTGCTGGGGCTTGTGAAGGAGATTGGCGTTCACGACAACTTCTTCGACATCGGCGGCCACTCCCTGCGAGCGACGACGCTGGCGGGTAAGGTATTTAAGGAATTAAACGTCAACCTGCCGCTGCGCGACGTATTCCGTCACTCGACGATTGCGGCGATGGCCGAGGCGATCGCCCGGATGGAACGGCGGGAACATGAGGCCATTCCTCAAGCGGAGGAGAGAGAGTACTACCCTCTATCCTCCGCGCAGAAACGGCTGTTCATTCAGCACACGCTGGATGGAGCGGATCAGCTTTACAACATGCCGGAGTTGGTGCAGGTGGAAGGCGAGTTTGATTTAGACCGGTTGGAAGCCGCCTTGCGGAAATTGATAACACGGCATGAATCGCTGCGCACCGGTTTTGAAATCGTGAAGGGCGAAGCGGTTCAGCGGATTTACCCGCAGGTTGATTTTGCTATCGAGCATCATCAAGCGGATAAAGAGGATGCGGCTCAAATCGAGCAGATCGTCCGCAGCTTCGTTCGTCCGTTTGATCTCGGCAAGCCGCCGCTGCTGCGCGCCGGGGTCATCGAGCTGGAGCCGAACCTGCATATTCTCCTTTTCGACATGCACCATATGGTGTCCGACGGCGTATCGATGGCGATTGTGATCGATGAGTTCTCGAGTTTCTACGCCGGGGAAGAACTGCCGCCACTGCGCATTCAATACAAGGATTATGCCGTTTGGCAGCAGTCGAAGGCCCACCGAGAGCGGATCGGGCGGCAGGAAGCGTACTGGCTGCAAACCTTCGAAGGCGAGTTGCCGACGGCGGACCTGCCGATGGACTACGAACGGTCTGCGGCTCGCAGCTACGAAGGCTCGCATCTGGAGTTCGACGTCGAAGCTTCTCTCTCTGCGCGGCTGCGCGAATTGGCGGCCGAGCGTGAAAGCACGCTGTTCATGGTGCTGCTTGCGGCTTATACCGTGCTGCTGTCCAAGTACAGCGGGCAGGAGGACTTGGTCGTGGGTACCCCGGTGGCGGGAAGAACGAACGCCGATTTGGAACCGGTCATCGGGATGTTTGTCAATACGCTGGCGATCCGCAATCGTCCGTCGGGCGACAAAACGTTCTTGTCCTACCTGGAAGAAGTGAAGGAAACGGCTTTGGGTGCTTTCGAGAACCAGGATTATCCATTCGAGGAGCTCGTGGAGCGTTTGAATGTGAAGCGGGAGCCGGGCCGCTTCCCGCTGTTCGATGCCGTTTTCGACTTGCAAAATATCGAAGAACGAGACGCCGAGCTGGAAGGGGTCAGCCTGAAGACTTACGAGCTTGACCATTTGGAAGAAGCGAAGTTCGATCTGACGCTGTTTATGTATGAAAACAACGGGGCGCTGAGCGGGGGCTTCTTCTACGCCACCAAGCTGTTCAAAAAAGCGATGATCCGCACCTTGACCGAGGATTACCTGCGGGTACTGTCTCAAATTGCGGAAAATCCACAACTCGAGTTAAGCCGGATTGAATGTCATAAACCGGCGGCAGGCGCAAAGAGTGCCGTCGATACGATCGAATTCGCGTTCTAATCCTACAAGCGCGCCTCCGCCGTCAAGCGAAAGCGGCGCGCATCCCAAGGAAGACGGCGAACAACGTCCAAGCCCGTAAACGCGCAGGCCGAAAGCAAGCTTTTTCGGACCTGCGCCGGGGCATGCGGTCACTTCATTTTTAGGGGAGGTACAAATGAAATCTTTGTTTGAAAAGGAAGAACGGTACTGGAGCGGCAAGTTTGACGCCGATGACAGCCTGAGCTTCCTTCCCTACAGTCAATCCTCCAAATTATCCGCCGACGGGGAAGCTGCGGCCGAGCCGGGCTTGCTTCACCGTACTCTGCCGAGTGAACTCTCGGAGAGAATCATTAGCCTCGCCAACGGTTCGGATTTGGCTTTGTACATGATTGTTTTGGCAGGAGTAAAAAGCCTGCTGTTCAAATATACCGGGCGGGACCAAGTGCTGGTCGGCATGCCTTCTTATAGCGCAGACCCCGACGGGACTCCGCCGCCGCATGACATCTTGGTGATCAAGACGTCCGTAAGCTGCCAGACTACGCTGAAAACGCTGCTCGGGGGCATCAAAGCCTCCATCGGCGAGGCGCTGGAGCATCAGCACCTGCCTTTTCGGAAAATGGTGGAGCCGCTCCATCTGGACTATACGGGAGACGGCCTTCCGGTCGTCAACACCGTCGCATCCTTCGCCCCGATTCATCCGGGACCGCTGGGTAACCGGGTGGCGGCCGATACGGTTTTTCGCTTCGACCGCCAAAACCACTCCATCGAGCTGGAAATAAGCTTTGACGGGCAGCGGTACGAGCGGGCATTTGTGGAACAGGCGGCCGACCATCTTGTTCGGCTGCTGTCCGTGCTTTTATTTCAGCCGGATCTGGAGCTCGGACAAGCCGATGTGCTGTCCCCAGACGAGAGGGAGACGCTGCTGAAGCGATTTAATGACACCGAAACCGAGTTCGAGCGGGGGAAAACGATTTACGGCTTGTTCGAAGAACAGGCGGAGCTTTACCCGGACAACGTGGCCGCCGTCATGAACGAGCGGCAGCTGACCTACCGCGAGCTGAACGAGCGATCCAACCGCCTTGCACGGAATCTGCGGGAGACGGGAGTAGAAGCGGACCAGTTGGTAGCGATTCTGGCCGAACGCTCGCTTGATATGGTCGTCGGCATTCTGGCGATTCTCAAAGCGGGCGGAGCATACGTGCCTGTCGATCCGGACTACCCGGAGGAGCGCATCCGCTTCATGATCGAGGATTCGGGCGCGCCGTTATTGCTGATTCAAAAGCATCTGCACGAGAAGACCGACTTCGCAGGAACGCGCCTCGAATTGGACGATTACGTTTGGGGCGACAGAGGGGCGGACTCCGCCGATGCGCTGGACGCTTCGAACCTGGAGTCGATTTCCGGGCCGGGCAACCTGGCATATGTCATCTACACGTCGGGAACGACCGGCAGACCGAAAGGAACGCTGATCGAGCATAAGAACGTCGTGCGCCTCCTGTTCAACGACAAGAACCTGTTCGACTTCGGGCCGTCCGACACGTGGACGCTGTTCCACTCGTTCTGCTTCGATTTCTCCGTCTGGGAAATGTACGGAGCGCTGCTGTATGGAGGCAAGCTGGTCATCGTACCGCCGCTCACGGCGAAAAATCCGGCCGATTTCCTGGCGCTGCTGGGCCGCGAACAGGTCACGATTTTGAACCAGACGCCAACGTACTTCTACCAGCTGCTGCGTAAGGTCTTGGCGGACCATCCGTACGATCTGCGGATTCGCAACGTCATCTTCGGGGGCGAAGCGCTGAGTCCGCTGCAGCTCAAGGGCTTCAAGACGAAGTACCCGGAGACGAAGCTGATCAATATGTACGGCATTACCGAGACGACGGTTCACGTGACGTATAAGGAAATCACGTGGGTCGAAATGGAGGCGGCGAAGAGCAATATCGGCAAGCCGATCCCGACGCTGAGGGTGTACATCCTTGATGAAAACCGCCGCCCTGTGCCGATTGGCGTAGCGGGCGAAATGTACGTGGCCGGGGAAGGCCTTGCGAGAGGATACCTGAACCGTCCGGATCTGACGGCGGAGAAGTTCGTCGATTCCCCGTTTGCGGAGGGGGAGAAACTGTACCGCTCGGGTGACTTGGCGGCTTGGCTGCCGGACGGCAACATCGAATACCTGGGCCGGATCGACCACCAGGTGAAAATCCGCGGGTACCGGATCGAGTTGGACGAAATCGAGACGCAGCTACTGAAGATCGCCGCCGTGCAAGAAGCCAAGGTGCTCGACCGCGACGACGCGAACGGCCATAAGCAGCTTGTCGCTTATTACGTCGCGGAAACGAGGTTGGCGGCGAATGAACTCAAGGAGGAGCTCGCCAAGCAGCTTCCGGGGTATATGATTCCTTCGCACCTCGTGCAGCTTTCGCGGATGCCGCTGACCCCGAACGGGAAAATCGACCGCAAAGCGCTGCCCGCGCCGGAGGAAGCCGCGGACGGAGGAGCGGAATATGTCGCGCCGAGAACGCTGCTCGAAATGAAGATCGCCCGCGTCTGGCAGGATACGCTTGGCGTTCCGCAGGTCGGCGTAAAGGATAACTTTTTTGAGTTGGGTGGCAATTCGTTAAGTCTGATGAGGCTCGTTCAAGCCGTTTACGATGAAACGGACATCGAGATACCGCTGAACCGCCAATTCCACAATCTAACAGTTGAAGCCATGGCTTTCGACGAGGGGGATCTGGGCCTGGATAAAGGGGGAGACTCCTTCATTAAGCTGAATAAAGCAGGAGATCTGAACGTGTTCTGTTTCCCTCCGGGCAGCGGCTTCGGCATCGGTTACCGAGAGCTCGCAAGCAGGCTCGACGGCCGGTTCGTGCTCTACGGCATTGATTTTATCGACGATGCCGTCGATTACGAGGCCATGCTGAACCGTTATGTGGACGAGATCGTCCGTATCCAGCCGGAAGGACCTTACGTGCTGCTCGGCTACTGCTTCGGAGGCAACCTGACGTTCGAGGTAGCCAAAACGATGGAGAAAAGAGGGTATTCCGTAACGGACGTGCTCATGGTGGACTCGTGGATTAAGGACACGCTGACGCCTTCCGAAACGTCGGAGAAAGAGCTTGAAGAAACGCTTGCTGATTTCGACGAAGAAGAGAAGGAATTAATGAGCAACCCGCTCGTGCGGGAGCGGGTTCATCGGAAGGTCAAAGCGACCTTGGCGTACGAAGCGCAGCTTATTAATTCCGGCACGATCCCGGCCCGGATTTACGAAATGATTGCGAAGGACAGCGAAGCGTTCCGCCTGGAGCACCAATTGCCTTCCTGGCGGGGGGCAACGACGCAAGCTTACGCCGATTACCGGCTGGAGGGCGCGCACGAGGAATTGCTGGAACTCGCGCGCGTGGAAGAAACGGCCGTCGTCATCCGGGACATCTTAGAGCAAGTCAAGCGGCAGATCGAAGCGGAGGCCGGGGTACTGCATGGAAGCTGACCGCCAGCCGTCTGTTCTAGAACAAGGCACAGCGGCGCCTTCCAAGCGCCAAACCGCTTACGCCGCCTGGAAAGCGTTCCGCTGGTTGATGTCCTATGTAAGCCGTCACAAAGGCTGGATGATCGTCGGTGTCTTGTCCGCGATTGCCGCCGCCGTTATTGAGATATGGACGGGAAGTTTGATCGAGCAGCTGACCACCCAGGCCGAGAAGGGGGCGGGGCCAATCGTTCTGCAAATCGTGTACGCGGTCTTTGTGGTCATCTTGATCGGTGTGCCGGCGAAGTTTTTCATGAGCTTCGGCGTGGAGCGAAGCAGCGCCTCTGCGGTGCAGGATATCCGCAACCATGTCATGCGTCATATCGGCAAACTCCCGGTCTCCTATTTGGAAAAGCAGCACTCTGGCGACGTATTGTCGCGGATCAACAACGACCTGCAGCTCATCCAGCAGTTTATGATTCGGGACCTCGCCCAGTGGTTTTATCATCCGCTGTTGTTCATCGGCTGTTTCGCTTATTTGATCTACCTCCAATGGGAGCTGATGCTGTACAGCCTGCTGTTATTTCCTGTAGCGCTGCTGGCTTCCCAATGGATCGGCAAGCAGTTGGAGCGGTTGACGGAGGAAGCCCAGGCGAACATGGGCCGAATGAACGTCAACCTCCAGGATACGCTTGGGGGTATGCCTATTGTAAAAAGCTACCTGCTATCCGGCATGTTATCTCGCTCCTACCAAGTGCTGCTGCAATTGACGGCCCAAAAAAAGCTGGCCGTGAAAAAGCGGGAAGCCTGGGTCAACCCGCTGCTTTCGACGCTGATGATCAGCCCGATCATTTTCGCCGTCAGTTACGGAAGCTATTTGATCTACAAAGGGCAGCTAGGCGCGGGAGAGCTGATCGCCTTCCTGTACTTGCTGAATCTGTGTCTGGAGCCGCTGGAGCATATTCCCGAGCTCATCACGCGGACGTTCGAAATGACCGGTGCCCTGAGAAGGGTCTCCGAAATCGTCGAGCAGCCGACCGAAACGGAAAATGGCCGTTCGCTTCCGAAAGCGAGCGCCGCCCCCATCGAGTTTCAAAACGTAACCTTCGGGTATGAGGAGAGATCCCCGATCCTGCGGAATGTTAGCTTCTCGGTGCCGGAAGGGAAGACGATCGCGCTTGTCGGAGCGAGCGGCGGAGGGAAGAGCACGGTGTTTAAGCTTGTATACGGCTTTTATCCGCTTCCGGAGGACCAGGGCGAGATCCGCGTGTTCGGCAGCCTGATCCACGGCGCCGATCCGGAGCAGCTTCGGTCGCATTTTTCCGTGGTAACCCAGGATTCATATTTGTTTAGCGGCACGATCGCTGAAAATATCGGCTACGGGCGGGAAGTAGCGTCGATGGACGAGATTATCGAAGCCGCCAAAGCCGCTCAGGCGCATTCCTTCATTATGCAGCTGCCCGACGGCTACCAGACGTATGTCGGAGAGCGCGGAGGCTTTTTGTCCGGCGGGCAGCGCCAGCGCATTGCAATGGCCCGGGCTTTTCTGAAGGATGCTCCCGTTCTGCTGCTGGACGAGCCAACGTCGGCTCTTGATCCGGAGTCGGAAAGCGCGGTTCAGGAAGCGCTGGGCGTATTGATGAAGCAGAGAACGACGATGGTTATTGCCCACCGGCTTTCTACAGTACAAAACGCCGACGAAATTTGGGTCATGGAACAGGGGAGTATTGTTGAAAAGGGCACTCATGAACAATTGTTGAAGATGAAGGGACTGTACGCCCAGTCGTACTATCAGGAATTTACTGAGTCTGCCGAACGCAGGGAGGTGGCGTACACATGAAAAAGGGCGGATGGCTCTCGCAAGTGAAAGAACTCGGCTACTTGCTGATGTTTATGAACCGCAAGCGCAAAACCCAGTACGCCATTGGCCTGGCCGTGACGGCGCTCACCCAGACATTGTTCCTGATCGCCTTCAGCTTGGTCGTACATAACTTGGTTGATTTCGCCGTGTCCCGAGATACGTCCCTGATGGTGGAAGCCTTTATTATTTTGGGCGCGGCCTTGTTCCTGGAAAATGTGATTTCTCCCTGGTTCATTTACTTATACCAGCGCAGTGTCGAGCTGACTGTGCTGAATATCCGCGAACGTCTTTATGACAAGCTGTGCCGGGTGCGGCCGAGATTCCTGGAGCAGACGCACCATGGGGACTTGCTGTCGCGGGTGAACAACGACGTAACGACCGTTGAGTTTACATTCTCGCAGGTTTACTTCGTTTTGCTGCTTCAAGTTGTCTTTTGCATCGGCTCCATTGTCTCCATGGTGTTGATCGATTGGCGTTTTGCCGGCGTATCCTTCGTCATTCTGCTGCTGTCCTCCGTGGTCAGTCTGAAATTTGCGCGGGATATTCGCGCTTTGTCCGAACAAGGCTTGCAAACGCTCGGTAAAATGACCGAAAAATTCAAAGATTTTATGGGCGGCATTCAAATTGTGAAGCTGTTCCGCATCCGCACGATTTACGGCCAGTACGAGGCGTTGAACGAACAAATGACGCAGACGCTTCGGCAAACCGCGCAGAAGAACGGCATGCAGGCTGCGGTGAATCATTTTATCAGCTACGTCACGTTCTGCGGCATCATCGTCATCGGCAGTCTTCTTTATGCCTACGGACTGATGGGAATGGGAAGCGTCGCCGCCCTGGCGGTTCTGCAAGTGAATCTGACGCACGCCTTGTTGAACTTGGGGATGGTTCTGTCGATGACCCAAAATTCGCTCGCGGGCGCTCATCGGATTCAAGAGGTACTAAGAGAGGAAGAGGAACCGGAGCGTTTGGGATCTCCTCATAGCGAGCTCGTGTCGGAGGCTGCGGTGGAGTTTCGCGATGTGGAATTTTCCTATCAGGCGGATAAAAAGGTGCTTGTCGACATCTCCATGCAGGTGTTTCCCGGCCAGGTCGCCGCTATCGTGGGGGCCAGCGGCAGCGGCAAAAGTACGCTGATCAAGCTGCTGCTCGGCTTTTATCCTGTGGACAGCGGAGAAATCCTGCTCCAAGGCAAACCGTTCGGCCATTACACGCTGGACGAAATCCGCAGGCAGATTGCATACGTTCCGCAGGAGCCGTTCTTGTTTACCGGCACGATTGAGGAAAACATCCGCTACGGCAACCCGGATGCAACGGATGAAGAAGTGATCGAAGCGGCCAAAGCGGCGTACGCTCACCATTTCATTCAGGAACTTCCTGAACAATATAAAATGCCGGTGGGAGAGAGAGGAGCGTCGTTGTCGGGCGGACAAAGGCAGCGAATTGCGATCGCCCGGGCGATTCTCAAAAACGCCCCGATTCTGCTGCTGGACGAAGCGACTTCCGCGCTGGATAACGAATCCCAGCATTGGGTACAGCAGGCCCTGAACGTATTGATGAAGGGGCGCACCACCATTCTGATCGCCCACCGTCTCAGCACCGTGGAACATGCGGATTTGATTACCGTCATGAACCAAGGGACGGTCGTCGAGCGGGGCCGCCATCAGGACCTGCTGGCGCTCGGGGGTTATTACGCCCGGCTGTACGGCTAGACCCGCTTTACGGCGAGCGGCTTCCTGCTTGCGAATGCGACAGAGTCTTTTAGTAATCCAAGGTATGACTTTATAACCGGTAGTTACCAGAAAACGTAGACACGAAAAAGGAGGAAGAGTCCGAAGGAGCGTTCCGGGAATGGCCTGCGCGGTTCTTCTAAGAGTGACTAAGTGACATCTAGGTACAAAGCCTATCTATAAAGAATCTCTAAACCGGGAGTGTGTCGATGTGAGAGAGAATACCAACGAGCAATATGGACTAACGCAAGCCCAGCGCCGAATATGGTTCATGGAAATTATGAATCCGGGAACGTCAATCACGATGCTTTCCGCGACCTACCAGATTACGGGCGAGATCAACACACAGCTTCTGGAGCAAGCGGCGGCAGAGATCGTCAAAACCTATGACGTTTTCCGAATCCGCATTAGCGGGGATTTGCAAAATCCAACGCAGTGGTTCGAAGAGCCGGAGAATGTCCAAGCTAGGATAAGCCGCCTCGAAATAGGCACAACCGAACAATTCTATGCTTGGGTGAAAGAAGTAAGCGAAAAACCGGCCAGCGTGTTCGACGAACACCTCTACCAATTTACGATTATCCATTTTGCGAACGGCCAAGTATGGCTCAATTTGACGGTAAATCATATTATCGCCGACGGCTTGTCCGTCAATGCTTTGCTGCATGCGGTGATGGAAAAATACCTGGAACTGCGCAAAGGCATCTCCAGCAGTTACCAGGTCCCTTCCTACCTGGATTATATTTCCTCGGAGCGTGAATATGAGCAATCGCAGCGTTATCAAAAAGGCAAGGAATACTGGCTGACAAAGTACAACACTTTGCCTGAAACGACCGGCATTAAATCGTATCCGCCATTCTCGATCGGCAGCGATTCCAATAAACTGTCCATCACTTTGGACGGTTCCCGGTATGAACGCATTCTGGCCTTCAGCGAACAATATCAGGTCAGCTTATATACGTTATTTCTGTCCGCCATGTACGTTTTATTGTACAAGCTGACCGACAGCACCGATGTTCCGGTCGGCACGGTTTTCGCCAATCGCACCAGCAAGAAGGAAAAAGAAACGATCGGCATGTTCGTCAGCACCGTGGCTACGCGGATTCGTCTGAATCCAGACAGACACGTGCTTTCCTTGATCCAAACGGTTTCCAAGGAGAATACGGCAGATCTGCGGTATCAGAAATACCCTTATAACCAATTGATCCAGGATTTACGCGAACAACACGGCCGCAACGATCTTTCGGGGCTGTTCCGTACGTCTCTGGAATATCTGCCTTTGAAAATCGTGGAGTACGAAGAAATCAAGGTACGCCTGGAGGCTCACTTCGCTAGGCACGAGATGGACGATTTGCTGCTGCGCTTCGACCATATGCTGAATGAAGGCCATGTAATTCTCCATGCTTCCTATCGTACCGGCCTGTTCGAGACGGCCGAGATTGATCGGATCATGGAACAGTATGTAACCGTTCTGGACCAGTTTCTTCAGACTCCCGAACTGCCGATACGCGAGATTTCTCTGCTGAGCGATGAGGAGAGACACCGCATTCTCAACGTTTTTAACCCGCCGGTGGCAGGGCTGAGCGAGGGAGAAGCGTTTCATCGGTATGTTGAAAAGTTTGCCCGGGAAATTCCGGATCATCCGGCAGTCGTCTACATGGACAAACAGCTGACCTACGGCGAATTGAACAAACGCGCCGAGCGGTTGGCTTCTCTCCTTCGCGAACAGGGCGTGGGAAGGGAGACGATTACGGGGATCTGGGCGGAGCGTTCAGTGGAACTGCTGGTTGGGGTGCTCGCCGTTTGGAAAGCCGGCGGAGCCTATGTACCGCTGGACCCCGATTATCCGGCGGAGCGGATTGAGTACATGCTCAGCGATAGCGATGCATCGGTGCTGCTTACGCAGCGTCATCTGTTGGAGCGGGCCAGAGGTTGGTTGGCCGATGACCGGCTGAAGCTTCAAGCTGTCTATGCCATGGACGATGAACAGATTTATAACGGGGATGCCTTAGCCGTGGAATTTGAATCTGCCGGCAGCGCCCCGCAAGACTTGGCTTATGTGATTTATACCTCGGGTACGACGGGACGCCCGAAAGGCGTCATGATTGAGCACGGTAGTCTCGTGAATACGGCGGATGCGTACCGTCGCGAGTACCGGTTGGATCAGTTTCCGGTGCGGCTACTGCAGCTGGCCAGCTTCTCGTTTGACGTGTTCGTCGGAGACATCGCGCGGACGCTGTATAACGGAGGCACGATGGTGATTGTGCCGAAGGATGACCGGATTGATCCGAACCTCTTATACGGCTGGATTCGGGACCAAAACATTACGGTATTCGAATCGACGCCTGCGCTCATCCTGCCGTTCATGCAGCATATTTATGAAGAAGGGCTGGACGTTAGCTCCATGCAGTTGCTGATTACCAGCTCGGATGCTTGCAGTGTCACCGATTACCGATTGCTGCAGGAAAGATTCGGCGGACAATTCCGCATCATCAACAGCTATGGCGTTACCGAAGCGGCCATTGACAGCAGCTTTTACGGTGAGCCGCTGGATAAGCTGCCGCCGTCGGGTCATGTGCCGATCGGCAAAGCTTGGCTGAACGCCCGGTTTTACATTGTCGATGCCGCGTTAAAGCCGGTTCCTGTAGGGGTTCCGGGCGAGCTTGTCATCGGCGGCGCCGGGGTGGCACGCGGGTACTGGAACCGTCCGGACCTAACCGCCGAGAAGTTTGTGGACAGCCCGTTTGTGCCGGGCGAACGTCTGTACCGGACAGGCGATTTGGCCCGCTGGCTGGAAGACGGCAACGTCGACTTCATCGGCCGGATCGACTATCAGGTGAAAATTCGCGGGTTCCGGATCGAACTCGGCGAAATTGAAACGGCCCTGCTGCGTTTCCCGGGCGTCAAGCAGGCTGTGGTGACCGACCGGATGGATGAGCAGGGGCAAAAGTATTTGTGCGGCTACGTGGCGGCGGATGCTTCCTTGCAACTGAGCGATCTGCTGTCCCAATTGAAGCAAGAGCTGCCGGCCCATATGGTCCCGGCCCGGCTGGTGTCTCTTGATAAGCTTCCGCTCACGCCGAACGGCAAAATTGACCGTAAGGCGCTGCCTGAACCGACCGGAGAGGTAGAAGCAGGCCGTGAGTATGTGGCTCCTCGCACAACGCTGGAAACAAGACTTGCTCTCATTTGGCAGCAGGTGCTGGGTATTGCGCGAGTTGGAGTCCAAGACGATTTCTTTGACTTGGGTGGTCATTCCTTGCGGGCCTCCACGCTGGTTTCCAAGATTCGGAAAGAGCTGCAAGTCGAGGTTCCGCTGCGGGAAGTTTTCCGCTACACCACGATCGAACAGTTGGCCCAAAGAATCGGCGGTTTAAGGCAGCAGGAGACGTATGAGATTACAAAGGCGGCTGAGGCCGAGTACTATCCGGTTTCATCCGAGCAAAAGCGTCTGTACGTCCTGCGCCAGCTTGACGGGGCCGAGCGTAGCTACAATATGTCGGCGGCGCTTCTTCTCGAAGGCAAGCTGGACCGCACGCGCGTCGAGCACGCGTTCCGGGCGCTGATTCAGCGCCATGAGACGCTGCGTACCGGAATCGAGCAGGTTCAAGGCGAGCTTGTCCAGCGCATCTATGACGAGGTGGAGTTTGCTGTAGATTATTTCCAGGCGAGCGAGCGGGAAGTGGAGCAAGTGGTGGAAGCTTACTATCACCCGTTTGATCTGACCAAGCCGCCACTTCTCCGCATCGGCCTGATCGAAGTCGCCGAGGATCGCCACATTCTGCTGTTCGATATGCACCATATCGTCTCGGACGGCATTTCGACAGCGCTGCTCTTCGATGAGTTCAGCCGCCTGTATCGGGGCGAGGAGCTGGCCCCGCTGCGCATTCAATACAAAGATTATGCCGTTTGGCAGCATTCCGAAGCTTACGGGCAGATGCTCCAGCCGCAGAAGGAGTATTGGCTGGAACAGCTGTCGGGCGAGCTGCCGGTCTTGGAGCTACCGACGGACTTCCCGCGGCCTGCGGTGCAAAGCTTTGACGGCCGAACCGTGAAGTTTTATATCGAGAAAGATCGGACGGAGAAGCTGAAAGAGCTGGCGGCACGGACAGGGACGACCCTGTACATGGTGCTGCTGTCGGCTTACACCATCCTTATGCATAAATATTCGGGTCAGGAAGATCTGATCGTAGGAACGCCGATTGCCGGAAGAACGCAGGAAGAAGTGCAGCCGATCGTAGGGATGTTTATCAACACGCTGGCCATTCGCAGCCGTCCGGAGCGTTCCAAGCCGTACCTTTCGTACCTGGAAGAAATCAAGGACATCACGCTCGGGGCTTTCGAACACCAAAATTATTTGTTCGAAGACTTGGTAGAAAGTCTTCACATTCCGCGCGCGACCGGCCGGAATCCGCTCTTTGACACGTTCTTCGCCCTACAAAATACGGAGAACGAGCAAATTGTCATCGAGGGGCTGGAGCAATCATTTTATCCGCTGGAAAACCGAACATCCAAGTTCGAGCTGCTCCTGGATATTTCGGAGCTGGACGGTCAGCTCGAATGCCGGTTAGAGTACGCTACGGCTTTGTATAAACAGGAGACCGCGGAGCGGTTCGCCAGACATTATGACAAGCTGCTTGAAACCATCGCAGCAGCGCCGGACGGGGATATTGCCTCGCTGGAAATGCTCAAGGAGGAGGAAATCCGTGAGCTGGTGCGCGGTTTCAACGATTCGGAGGCGGACTACCCGCGGCAGCAGACGATTCACGGCTTGTTCGAAAAACAGACGGAGCTTTACCCGGATAACGTGGCCGCCGTCATGAACGAGCGGCACCTGACCTACCGTGAGCTGAACGAGCGATCCAACCGCCTTGCGCGGAAGCTGCGGGAGACGGGAGTAGAAGCGGACCAACTGGTAGCGATTCTGGCCGAACGCTCGCTCGATATGGTCGTCGGCATTCTGGCGATTCTCAAAGCGGGCGGAGCATACGTGCCTGTCGATCCCGACTACCCGGAGGAGCGTATCCGCTTCATGATCGAGGATTCGGGCGCGCCGTTATTGCTGATTCAAAAGCATCTGCACGAGAAGACCGACTTCGCAGGAACGCGCCTCGAATTGGACGATTACGTTTGGGGCGACAGAGGGGCGGACTCCGCCGATGCGCTGGATGCTTCGAACCTGGAGCCGATTTCCGGGCCGGTCAACCTGGCATATGTCATCTACACGTCGGGAACGACCGGCAGACCGAAAGGAACGCTGATCGAACATAAGAACGTCGTGCGCCTCCTGTTCAACGACAAGAACCTGTTCGACTTCGGGCCGTCCGACACGTGGACGCTGTTCCACTCGTTCTGCTTCGATTTCTCTGTCTGGGAAATGTACGGAGCGCTGCTGAACGGAGGCAAGCTGGTCATCGTACCGCCGCTCACAGCGAAAAGTCCAGCCGATTTCCTGGCGCTGCTGGGCCGCGAACAGGTTACCATTTTGAACCAGACGCCAACGTACTTCTACCAGCTGCTGCGTGAGGTCTTGGCGGACCATCCGTACGATTTGCGGATTCGCAACGTCATCTTTGGGGGCGAAGCGCTGAGTCCGCTGCAGCTCAAGGGCTTCAAGACGAAGTACCCGGAGACGAAGCTGATCAATATGTACGGCATTACCGAGACGACGGTTCACGTGACGTATAAGGAAATCACGTGGGTCGAAATGGAGGCGGCGAAGAGCAATATCGGCAAGCCGATCCCGACGCTGAGGGTGTACGTCCTGGATGAAAACCGCCGCCCTGTGCCGATCGGTGTAGCGGGCGAAATGTACGTGGCCGGGGAAGGCCTTGCGAGAGGATACCTGAACCGCCCGGATCTGACGGCGGAGAAGTTCGTCGAATCCCCGTTTGCGGAGGGGGAGAAGCTGTACCGCTCGGGCGACTTGGCGACTTGGCTGCCGGACGGCAACATCGAATACCTGGGCCGTATCGACCACCAGGTCAAAATCCGCGGGTACCGGATCGAGCTGGACGAAATCGAGACGCAGCTTCTGAACGTCGAGGGCGTGGAAGAAGCGGTGGTGCTCGCCCGTCAGGACGGCGAGGGCGAGAAGGCGCTTGTCGCCTACTTTGTGGCGGACCGAACGCTGACGGTCAGCGAAATGAGAACCTCGCTGGCTCAGGAAATTCCGGGGTACATGATCCCGTCGTACTTCGTGCAGCTGGAGCGCATGCCGCTGACGACCAACGGCAAAGTGGACCGCAAAGCGCTGCCGGAGCCGCAAGGCGGCTTACAAACGGGCGTCGAATACGTAGCGCCGCGTAACCGGACGGAGTCCCAGCTTGTGAAGATCTGGGAGGAAGTGCTTGGCTACTCGGGCATTGGAGTCCTGGACAATTTCTTCGAGCTCGGAGGCCACTCCTTGCGGGCGACGAACCTTGTCAGCAAGATTCAGAAGGAAATGAACGTCGAACTTCCGCTGCGCGATGTGTTCCGCTATACGACGGTAGAGTCGATGGCCGGAGCTATTGCCAGCTTGGAAGAAACGCGGCACAGCTCGATTCCGAAAGCGGAAGAGAAAGCGTACTATCCGGTTTCCTCCGCGCAAAAAAGGCTGTACGTCCTGCACCAGCTGGATAGCTCGGAGCTGAATTACAACCTCCCAAGCGCCTTGCAATTGGAAGGGGCTTTGAACGAGGCCAAAGTGGAAAAGGCGCTGACTACTTTGGTGGCCCGGCACGATATGCTGCGCACCGGTTTTGAAATCGTGAATGGGGAGCCGGTTCAGCGTATTCATCCGCTCGTAGCTTTCAAGGTCGAGAAGCTTCAAGCAAGCGAAGATCAGGTTGCGGCCATTCTTGAAGGCTTCATTCAGCCTTTTGACTTGACCCAGCCGCCTTTGCTGCGCGCCCTGCTGATCGAACTGGAGAAAAAGAAATTCCTGCTCGCGCTGGATATTCATCATATTGGTTCCGACGGCCTTTCCATGGACGTGCTGCTGCGCGAATTCGTGCGGCTTTACAATGGGGAAGAATTGCCGGAGCTGCGGATTCAATACAAGGATTACGCCGTTTGGCAGCAATCCGAGGAGCAGCGCCAGCGCATCAAACGGCAGGAGGAATACTGGCGCGAGGTATTCAGCTCCGAGCTTCCGGTTCTTGAGCTGCCTCTCGACTTCTCCCGCCCGGCCGTCCAGCAGTTTGACGGTCAAACGCTCACGTTTACGCTGGATGCGGAGAAAAGTGAAGCTCTCAAACGGCTTGCCGGCGATTCGGGGGCGACGCTATACATGCTTCTGCTGGCTGCGTACTCCGTATTGCTTCATAAATACGCGGGACAGGAAGATATAGTGGTCGGCACTCCGATTGCCGCCCGTTCTCACGCCGACCTGCAGCCGATTATCGGAATGTTCGTCAATACACTGGCCCTTCGCTTGGGTCCGGCGGCGGAGCGGACGTTCATGGATTACTTGCAGGAAGTGAAGGAAACGACGCTTGGAGCCTACGAGCACCAGGAATATCCGTTCGAGGAGCTGGTGGAAGTTCTTCAGGTGAGCCGGGATTTAAGCCGGAATCCTCTGTTTGACACCATGTTTTCTTTGCAAAAACACGAAAGCTTGGATTTAACCCTGGAAGGCTTGCAATGGTCGCTGTTCGACATCGAGGAAAAGACGGCAAAGTTTGATCTTAGCTTTGATATCGTGGAAGCCGATAACGAGCTGGTTTGCAAGATCGAGTACGCTACCTCGTTGTTTAGACAGGAAACGATGGAACGGCTGGCGGGTCATTACGAGCAGCTTTTGGCGTCGATCCTGGCTCAGCCGGGTGCGCGGATTTCAGATTTGGATATCTTGCCGGACAGCGAAAAGCATGATTTGCTGGTCGGGTTTGACGTGTCGTCTTCGGCTCTTGCGAAGCAACCCGCCGCAGAGGGTACAGGTTTGGAAGCGGATGAGTCGTGGAGAGAGAGAACGTTCCACGAGCTGTTCGAGGAGCAGGCGGAGCGCACTCCGGGAGCGCTGGCGGTTGTCTACGAAGACAGCAAGCTGACGTATGCGGAGCTGAACGCCAAAGCCAATCGTCTAGCGTATGCACTGCGGGCGCGCGGGGTAAAGCCGGAGCAGGTGGTCGGCATTCTGGCCGGCCGTTCGGCAGAACTGTTGATCGGGGTGCTCGCCGTATGGAAAGCGGGCGGCGCTTATGTGCCGCTCGACCCGGACTATCCGGCGGAGCGGATCGAGTATATGCTCGCGGACAGCGGGGCGTCGGTGCTGCTCACGCAGACCCGCCTGCTGGAGCAGGCGGAAGCTTGGCGCCGCGACGGAGCTATAGTGCTGCAAACGGTGCTTGCGCTTGACGACGCCGCGACGTACAGCCTCGGAGCAGCGGAAGCGGCTGTGGGCGAAGCAGGCGCAGAGGCGGAGGCTTTGGCGCAAGCGGAAACGGCTTCTGCCGAAACGTCCGCCACGGCAGAAGCCGAGAAGAACGTACTAGCGGCGGATCTCGCATCGAATCCGGCGAATGTGAACAAGCCGCGCGATTTGGCTTACGTCATCTACACCTCTGGTACGACGGGCAAGCCGAAGGGCGTGATGATCGAGCACCGCAGCCTGGTGAACACGGCGGCGGGCTACCGGCGGGAATACCGCCTGGATCAGTTCCCGATCCGGCTGCTGCAGCTCGCGAGCTTCTCGTTCGACGTGTTCGTCGGCGACATTGCGCGGACGCTGTACAACGGCGGCACCATGGTCATCGTGCCGAAGGACGACCGGATTGATCCAACCCGCCTCTACGGCTGGATTCGCGACTACGCCGTGACGGTGTTCGAATCGACTCCGGCGCTGATCGTGCCGTTCATGGAGCATGTGCATGCCGAGGGTCTGGACCTCAGCTCGATGCAGCTGCTGATCACAAGCTCGGATGCGTGCAGCGTAGCGGATTACCGCACCTTGCAGGAGCGCTTCGGCTCGCAGTTCCGTATTATTAACAGCTATGGCGTAACGGAAGCGGCGATTGACTCGAGCTTCTATGACGAGCCGCTGGAGAAGCTGCCGAAGACGGGCAGCGTGCCGATCGGGAAAGCGTGGCTGAACGCCAAGTTCTACATCGTGGATGCGAATCTGAAGCCGGTGCCGATCGGGGTGTTGGGCGAGCTGGTTATCGGCGGAGCGGGTGTGGCCCGCGGTTACTTGAACCGCCAGGATTTGACGGCGGAGAAATTCGTAGACAGCCCATTCGCTGCTGGGGAGCGGCTGTACCGGACGGGCGACCTGGCGTGCTGGATGCCGGACGGCAACGTGGACTTCATCGGCCGGATCGACAACCAGGTTAAAATTCGCGGCTATCGGATCGAGCTTGGTGAAATTGAAGCGGCCATGAAAAATTTTGCCGGCGTGCGTCAAGCGCTTGTCATCGACCGGACGGACGAGCGGGGGCAGAAATATTTGTGCGGGTATGTCGTAGCGGATTCCAGCTTCGATCTGGAAAGGCTTGTGGCCCATCTGGACGCCGCGCTGCCTTCCCATATGGTGCCTGCGCGCATCATGCGCCTGGATCAAATGCCGCTTACGCCGAACGGGAAGATCGACCGTAAAGCGCTGCCTGTGCCGGAAGGAAGCATTCGTGTCGAGGCTGCATACACGGCGCCTCGTACTCCTGCCGAGCAAGCACTTGCGTCGGTCTGGCAGTCGGTGCTGGGCGTGGATCAGGTCGGCACGATGGACAATTTCTTTGCGCTCGGCGGCGATTCGATCAAGGCCTTGCAGGTATCGTCCCGTCTTTTGCAAACGGGGTACAAGCTGGTCATGAAAGATTTGTTCCATTACCCGACGATTTCCGCCCTTAGTTTGCAGCTGCAAACGGCGGAGAGAACGGCAAGCCAGGCCGAAGTGACGGGAGAGGTCATCTTGACCCCGATTCAGCGCTGGTTCTTTGAACAAAATCCGGCTGACGTACATCACAGCAACCAGGCGTTCATGCAGTTCTCCAAGCAAGGCTTTGACGAAGAAGCTTTACGCCAAGCGGTGCGTCAGCTTGTCGTGCATCACGATGCTCTCCGTACGGTTTACCGCCAAACCGAGAACGGCTATACCGCCTGGAACCGCGGCACCGGGGAGAACGAAGCGCTGTTCGATCTGGAAGTTGTCGATTTCAAAGGAGTCGGCGACGTGAAAGAAGCGGTAGAGGCTAAGGCGAATGACATTCAAGCGAGCATCGATCTGGAAAACGGTCCGCTGGTGAAGCTCGGCTTGTTCCGCTGCGACGACGGCGACCACCTGCTCATCGCGATCCATCACTTGGTCGTAGACGGCGTATCCTGGCGGGTTCTGCTTGAGGATTTTGCTGCCGGCTATGAGCAGGCGCTGCAAGGGCAGCCGATCCGTCTGCCGCTCAAAACGGATTCATTCCAAACGTGGGCGAAACAGCTCGCTGATTATGCGAACGGTCCGGCGATGGAAAGCGAGAGAGAGTATTGGCAACATATCGAGCAATTGACCTATGAGCCGCTTCCGAAGGATTTTGAACAAGGCAGATCCAAGCTGAAGGACAGCGGGCTCGTGACCGTTCGCTGGACGGCAGAGGAAACCGAACAGCTGCTGAAGCAGGGACACCGTGCTTATCATACGGAAATGAACGATTTGCTGCTTGCTGCGCTTGGCCTCGCGGTACAAGCTTGGAGCGGCCGGGAACGCGTGCTGGTGAATCTCGAAGGCCACGGCCGGGAAGATATTTTGCCGGCTGTGGACATTACGCGCACAGTCGGCTGGTTTACAAGCCAATTCCCTGTCGTTCTGGAGCCGGGTCACGCCCAGGCGCTCGGTCATCAGGTGAAACAGGTTAAGGAAAGCTTGCGCCGCATTCCGAACAAAGGAATCGGCTACGGCATCCTGCGTTATTTGTCGGCGTCGCGTGACGGCGAGCGCTTCGCTTTGGAGCCGGAGATCAGCTTTAACTATTTGGGTCAGTTCGACCAGGATTACGAAAGCAGCGACTCGCAGCCGTCTCCGTTCAGCCCGGGCTCCGATTCAAGCCCGAATGCAGTGATGGATTTTGTCCTCGATATCAACGGTATGGTGTCGGAAGGAGTGCTGGAACTCACGATCCGTTATGGGGAAACCCAGTATAAACGGGAAACGGTAGAGCGCCTAGGCACCCTGCTTCAATCGAGCTTGCGTGAAGTCATCAGTCATTGCGTATCGAAAGAGCGGCCGGAGCTTACGCCTAGCGACGTACTGCTTCAAGATGTGACGTTGGAGGAACTGGAGCGGCTGGCCGAACATACGGCGGCGCTCGGCGAACTGGAGAATGTATACACCTTGACTCCGCTGCAAAAAGGGATGTTGTTCCACAGCCTGCTGGATGCCGATTCGGAAGCTTACTTCGAACAGGTGACCTTTGATCTATACGGAAGCCTGAATGTCGAAGCCTTCACTCAAGGATTGGATACGCTGGTGCAGCGGAATGAGGCGCTGCGGACCAACTTTATTACCGGCTGGAGAGACGAGCCGATTCAAGTGGTATTCCGCGAGCGGAAGTGTGAAGTGTACTTCGAAGATATTCGCTCGGTAAGCGATGAAGACCCGGCGAAGACGATAGCCGATTTTGTCAGCGCGGATAAAGCGAACAAGTTCGATTTGGCCCGAGGCTCTCTTATGCGTGTGACAGTTTTGCGCACGGGCGACCAGTCCTACCATGTGATCTGGAGTCACCATCACATTTTGATGGACGGCTGGTGCATGTCCTTCATGATCAAGGAAGTGTTCGACACCTACTTCGCGTTCCACGAGAAGCGGACGCTGGAGCTTCCTCCGGTTACCTCGTACTCCCGGTATATCGAATGGCTGGAAGCTCAAGATGCCGCGAAAGCTTCGCGTTACTGGTCCGAGTATTTGGCGGGTTACGATCAGCAGACCAAGCTGCCCCAGGAGAAAACGCAGCTGAAGCAGGGCGCTTTTGAAGCAGCTGAAATCGATGTGGAACTCAGCAAGGAACTGACCGGGCAAATCGAGCGGGTGGCGCGCCAGCAGCAGGTGACGCTCAATACGTTCATGCAGACCGTATGGGGACTGGTTCTACAGGTATACAACAACAGCGAGGATGTCGTATTCGGATCCGTCGTATCCGGGCGTCCGGTGGAAATTCCGGGCATCGAAAGCATGATCGGCCTGTTTATTAATACGATCCCGGTCCGTATTCAAGGCAAAGCCGAGGAGACGGTAGCCGATATCTTGAGAAAAACCCAGGACCAAGCGCTGGCATCGGGAGCTTACGAAACGTTCCCGCTGTTCGAAATTCAGTCGCTGAGCGAGCAAAAGCGCGACTTGATCAACCATATCATGGTCTTTGAAAATTATCCGATGGAAGAACAGATTGAGCAGGTCGTCGGCGGAGACCAAGAAGCGCTGAAAATCGCTAATATCCAGTCGCCGGAGCAAACGAACTACGACCTGGACATTACCGTCATTCCGGAAGAGCATATTTTGCTGCGGTTTACGTATAATGCGCTGACGTTCAGAGAGGAAGACATCAGGCTGATCCACGGTCATTTTGCCCGGGCACTGGAGAAGGTTGCGGCTAACCCGAACATCCGCGTGAATCAGTTGGAGCTTTTGACGGCGGCGGAAAAAGAGCAAATTCTCGGCGCGTTTAACCCGGCGCAGCCGGAAGCGGCTCCTGCGGCCGCGTTCCACCGGCTGTTTGAGGAACAGGCGGAACGCACGCCGGAAGCGGCAGCTGTCGTGTACGAGAACGACCGGCTGACGTATGCGGAGCTGAACGAGCGGGCGAATCGCTTGGCGGCTACGCTGCGCGCAAGCGGCATCGGCCGGGAGACGATCGTCGGCATTCTCGGCGAGCGTTCGGTGGACTTGCTGGTGGCCGTGCTGGCCGTCTGGAAAGCGGGCGGGGCGTATGTGCCGCTCGACCCGGATTATCCGGCGGAGCGCGTGCGGTTCATGCTCGAAGACAGCGGAGCGAAGGTGCTGCTGACGCAAACGGCGCTGCGAGAGCGCGCCGAAGCCTGGCTCGGCGAAGAGGAGCTGGCGCTGGTGGCGGTGCTGTACCTCGACGACGAAACTTCGTACAGCGAGGAGCGGACGAATGCCGACAGCTTCCATGAAGCCCGTCCGGAGGATCTGGCGTACGTGATCTACACGTCGGGAACGACGGGCAAGCCGAAGGGCGTGATGATCGAGCACCGCAGCCTGGTGAACACGGCGGCGGGCTACCGGCGGGAATACCGGTTAGATCAGTTCCCGGTGCGGCTGCTGCAGCTCGCAAGCTTCTCGTTCGACGTGTTCGTGGGAGATATCGCGCGGACGCTGTACAACGGAGGCACGATGGTGATTGTGCCGAAGGACGACCGGATCGATCCGTCTCGTCTGCACCACTGGATGGAGCGGGAACGGGCCACCATCTTCGAATCGACGCCGGCGCTGATCGTGCCGTTCCTGGAGTACGTGCACGAGCAGCGGCTGGATATGAGCTGGATGGAGCTGTTGATCACGAGCTCGGACAGCTGCAGCGTGGCGGATTACCGGACCTTGCAGGAACGCTTCGGCTCGTTGTTCCGGATCATCAACGCATACGGCGTGACGGAAGCGGCGATCGACTCAAGTTTCTACGACGAGCCGCTGATGAAGCTGCCGCAGACAGGCAATGTGCCGATCGGCAAAGCGTGGCTGAATGCGAAATTCTACATCGTGGACGCGCATCTGAACCCGGTGCCGGTCGGGGTGCTGGGCGAGTTGGTTATCGGCGGAGTCGGAGTGGCGCGCGGGTACTTGAACCGTCCGGAGCTGACAGAAGAGAAGTTCGTAGACAGCCCGTTCGCCGCGGGCGAGCGGCTGTACCGCACGGGAGACTTGGCGCGGTGGATGGAGGACGGGAACGTGGACTTCATCGGCCGGATCGACAACCAGGCGAAAATCCGGGGGTACCGGATTGAGACGGGCGAAGTCGAAGCGAAGCTGCTGAGTGTAGGTGGCGTGAAGGAAGCGGTCGTCGTCGTCAGGGAAGATCAAGAAGGTCAGAAAGCTTTGGGCGCTTATTATACAGCGGAAGAAGGTTTGACGGCGGCGGACCTGAAGCGGGCGATTGCCAGCGAGCTGCCGGGGTACATGATCCCGTCATACTTCGTGGAGCTGGAGCGCCTGCCTCTGACGCCGAACGGAAAGATCGACCGGAAGGCGTTGCCGGCACCGGAAGGGGGAGCAGGCGGAGGCCGCGAATACGTGGCGCCGCGCACCGAACTTGAGGCGAAGCTGGCCGCCATTTGGCAGGATGTGCTTGTTCGGGAGAAGGCGGTAGGCGTAACGGACAACTTCTTCGACATCGGCGGCCACTCCCTGCGGGCGACGACGCTTGTCAGCAAAATGCATAAGGAGCTAGGCGTTGAATTCCCGCTTCGCGACGTATTCCGCTACTCGACGGTTGAGGAAATGGCCGCGGCTATGGAGCGGCTGGAGATCGGCTCGTTCACAGCTATTCCGGCTGCGGAACCTAGCGAGTATTATCCGCTCTCTTCTGCTCAGAAACGTCTCTATATCTTGAATCAGCTGGAAGGAGCCGAGCTGAGCTACAACATACCGGGAGCTATGCTGCTCGAAGGGGAGCTCGACCGGCAGCGGTTTGAAGAAGCGTTCCGCGGGCTCGTAGCTCGTCATGAAACGCTGCGTACCGGTTTTGAGATGGTAAAAGGCGAAGCGGTTCAGCGGATTTACGAAGAAGCCGCCTTCCAGGTGGAATATGTGCAGATCAGCGGGGAGCAGGCGGAAGAAACGGTGCGCCAATTCGTTCGTCCGTTTGATCTAGCGAAGCCGCCACTTCTGCGGGTAGGCCTTGCCGAACTGGCGCCGGACCGGCACATTTTAATGTTCGATACGCATCATATCGTATCTGACGGCGTTTCGATTGACGTACTGATCGAAGAGTTCGTCCGCTTGTACAGCGGGGAGCAGTTGGAGCCGCTCCGCATTCAGTACAAAGATTATGCGGTATGGCAGCAATCGGACGAGCAGAAAGCTCAGCTTGCCAAGCAGGAAGCCTACTGGCTCGACATGTTCCGCGGAGAGCTGCCGGTTTTGGAATTGCCGACGGACTATCCGCGCCCGGCTATGCAGAGCTACGAGGGCCGTACGCTGCAATTGTTTATGCATAGCGAGAAAAGCGAGGGTCTGAAACGGCTTGCAGCCGAGAACGGCGCAACGCTTTACATGGTTCTGCTTGCTGGTTATACAATATTATTGCATAAATATACAGGGCAAGAAGACGTGGTGGTCGGTACGCCGATTGCGGGAAGAAATCACAGCGACGTTCAGCCGCTGATCGGGATGTTCGTCAATACCCTGGCCATCCGCAGTTATCCGGCTGCCGGTAAGACGTTCCTTGACTACTTGAAGGAAATCAAGGAGACGACGCTGGGCGCTTTTGAACATCAGAATTATCCGTTTGAGGAACTGGTGGATAAAGTGAACGTGGCTCGCGATTTATCCCGCAATCCGCTGTTCGATACGATGTTTGCTTTGCAGAATACAGAGAATTTGGAAATGCAGCTTCCCGGACTCCATTTGTCGACGTATGCCAGCGAAGAAATTGTTTCTAAATTCGATCTCAGCTTGGACGTCACGGAGATCGAGGAAGGCTTGGAATATCTGTTTGAATATGCCACTGCTCTTTATAAAACCGAAACGGTGGAGAAATTGGCCGCCCACTACTTGCAACTGCTTGAATCCATTCTCCGCAACCCGTCGGCGACTATTGCCGAGCTGGGCATTTTGACGGCGGCGGAAAAAGAGCAAATTCTCGGCGCGTTTAACCCGGCGCAGCCGGAAGCGGCTCCTGCAGTCGCATTCCACCGGCTGTTTGAGGAACAGGCAGAGCGCACGCCGGAAGAGGCGGCCGTCGTGTACGAGAACGAGCGGCTGACGTATGCGGAGCTGAACGAGCGGGCGAACCGCTTGGCGGCCACGCTGCGCGCAAGCGGCATCGGCCGGGAGACGATCGTCGGCATTCTGGCCGAGCGCTCGGTGGACTTGCTGGTGGCCGTGCTGGCCGTCTGGAAAGCGGGCGGGGCGTATGTGCCGCTCGACCCGGATTACCCGGCGGAGCGCGTGCGGTTCATGCTCGAAGACAGCGGAGCGAAGGTGCTGCTGACGCAAACGCCGCTGCGAGAACGTGCCGAAGCCTGGCTCGGCGAAGAGGAGCTGGCGCTGGCGGCGGTGCTGTACCTCGACGACGAAGCGTCGTACAGCGACGAGCGGGCGAATGCCGACAGCTTTCATGAAGCCCGTCCAGAGGACCTGGCATACGTGATCTACACGTCGGGAACGACGGGCAAGCCGAAGGGCGTGATGATCGAGCACCGCAGCCTGGTGAACACGGCGGCGGGCTACCGGCGGGAATACCGGTTGGATCAGTTCCCGGTGCGGCTGCTGCAGCTCGCAAGCTTCTCGTTTGACGTGTTCGTGGGAGATATCGCGCGGACGCTGTACAACGGAGGCACGATGGTGATTGTGCCGAAGGACGACCGGATCGATCCGTCTCGTCTGCACCACTGGATGGAGCGGGAGCGGGTCACCATCTTCGAATCGACGCCGGCGCTGATCGTGCCGTTCCTGGAGTACGTGCACGAGCAGCGGCTAGATATGAGCTGGATGGAGCTGTTGATCACGAGCTCGGACAGCTGCAGCGTGGCGGATTACCGGACCTTGCAGGAACGCTTCGGCTCGTTGTTCCGAATCATCAACGCATACGGCGTGACGGAAGCGGCGATCGACTCCAGTTTCTACGACGAGCCGCTGGCGAAGCTGCCGCAGACAGGCCATGTGCCGATCGGCAAAGCGTGGCTGAATGCGAAATTCTACATCGTGGACGCGCATCTGAACCCGGTGCCGGTCGGAGTGCTGGGCGAGCTGGTTATCGGCGGAGTCGGAGTGGCGCGCGGGTACTTGAACCGTCCGGAGCTGACAGAAGAGAAGTTTGTAGACAGCCCGTTCGCCGCGGGCGAGCGGCTGTACCGCACGGGAGACTTGGCGCGGTGGATGGAGGACGGGAACGTGGACTTCATCGGCCGGATCGACAACCAGGCGAAAATCCGGGGGTACCGGATTGAGACGGGCGAAGTCGAAGCGAAGCTGCTGAGTGTAGGTGGCGTGAAGGAAGCGGTCGTCGTCGTCAGGGAAGATCAAGAAGGTCAAAAAGCTTTGTGCGCTTATTATACAGCGGAAGAAGGCTTGACGGCGGCGGACCTGAAACGGGCGATCTCCAGCGAGTTGCCGGGGTACATGATCCCGTCGTACTTCGTCGAGCTGGAGCGCCTGCCTCTGACGCCGAACGGGAAAATCGACCGGAAGGCGCTGCCAGCGCCGGAAGGGGGAGCAAGCGCAGGCCGCGAATACGTGGCGCCGCGCACCGAACTGGAGGCGAAACTGGTCGCCATCTGGCAGGACGTGCTCGGGTCGGTCACGATTGGCGTGACGGACAACTTCTTCGACCTCGGCGGGCACTCCCTGCGGGCGACGACGCTGGTCAGCAAGGTGCACAAGGAGCTGAGCGTGGACCTGCCGCTGCGCGATGTGTTCCGGCACTCGACCATCGAAGCGATGGCCGAAGCGATCAGCCAATTGGAGCGGCAGGAACACCTCTCCATTCCGGTTCTGGATAAGAGGGATTACTATCCGCTTTCCTCCGTGCAAAAACGGCTATACATCCAGCAGCAGATGGAAGGCGCCGAGCTTAGCTACAACATGTCCGGCATGACGGTTCTCGTCGGGCGCTTGGAACGGAATCAATTCGAGGCGGCGCTCAAAGGATTGATAGCTCGTCACGAAATTTTGCGAACCGGCTTCGAAATGGTCGACGGCGAACCGGTACAACGGATTTATCCGGACTTGAAGTTTGCCGTCGAGTATACAAAAGCGACGGAAAGTGAAACGAAGAGCATCGTAGACGGCTTTGTGCGCGTCTTTGATTTGGAGCGGCCGCCGCTGCTGCGTGTGGGCTTAGTCGAATGGGAAGCGCAACGGCATCTGCTCATGCTGGACATTCATCATATCGTCACGGATGGCATGTCGATGGGAATCTTGGTCGAAGAGCTGCTGCGCCTGTATAACGGCGAGACTATGGAACCGCTTCGGATTCAATACAAGGAATTCGCTGCTTGGCAGCAGTCCGAACCTGTAAAAGAGCGGCTGAAACGTCAGGAAGCCTACTGGCTGGACGTGCTGGAAGGCGAACTGCCGACGCTTGAACTGCCTACGGACTTTGTCAGACCTACCGCTCGCAGCTTTGAGGGAGATGTGCTGCCTTTCAGCATCGACAAGCAGATGACCGACAGCTTGCAGCGCATCGCCGATGAGAACGGCGCCACCCTTTATATGGTGTTATTGGCGGCCTATTCAATCCTGCTCAGCAAGTACTCGGGACAAGAAGACTTCATTGTAGGCATGCCGGTTTCGGGCCGCACACATGCCGACCTGGAGCCGCTCATCGGAATGTTTGTCAACACTTTGGCGATTCGCCATTATCCGTCCGGGGAGAAGACGTTCCTCGCTTACTTGAACGAAGTCAAAGAAACGATGCTGGGGGCCTACGACCACCAGGATTATCCGTTCGAGGAGCTTGTGAAAAAGCTGCAGGCGCCGCGAGATCAAAGCCGCAATCCTGTATTCGATGTCATGTTTGTTCTGGAAACCAAGGAAGATAACGTTCAAAGCTTCGGGGATATCAAGATCGAATCTTATCCGGAAACTCATACGGTTTCCCAATTTGATCTTACCTTGGTCATTTCGTTGCTGGATGAGGGAATGAACGGGCAGTTTGAGTATGCTACCAAGTTGTTTACGCGCAATCTGATCGACAATTTCGCTCAGGACCTGCTCGTGATCATCACCCAAATTTGCGAACAGCCTTCGGTGCTGTTGAAGGATATTTCCCTGAACGGGCAATCCGAACAGGAGCAAGATGTGCTAGAGGCCATTGATATTATTTTCTAATCCCTTACCCGGCTTGGGTGTATGCCGTATTTTTCTCGGTACGCATCCTGCCGGGTGTTTTTTTCCAAATGAAAGGGAAAAATTCACCACAGGAATCTGACGTCAAGTGCCGCTGAGTAACGATTTCAATTTACTGAAAAACCGACAAAACACAACAGAAATCCGAAAAACGAAAAGAAGTAATGGCCGATCGTTGCAGACGAGTTTAATCTTTTGACTATGACACCAGAAGAACAACAAAAGGCACACGAAGACTACAGGAAAAAAAGGAGACGTGAAGCTCTTGGAGAAGACTTTTGGTATTATGCCGAAACGTTTTTTTCAGTATTAGAATCAGGAGGCTGGAATAGTAATCTACCTTCCATAAGTTCACTATTTAAAGAATTAAGTAAAATCAAGCTAGCATTCGAATAAAAAAAGAGAATTAATAAACTAGCTAGAGATATAATGGCTTCATTGAAAGAAGTGAATAATGAATTAGTAAGAGATTTGATAGAAGAATTTAATAAAATAAAAATGGATAATAACCTAACTTTAGTTCAAAAAGAGCATCTGAAGACAGCACTTCTTGAACTCTCACGAACTACAGGGCGGTTAGTTCAAATATATGGAGAATGGACTAAAGATGGACAGATTATTAGAGATAATTCTTTGAAAAAGAAAATGGACCATTTAAGCACGTTATATGCGACATTCAGTATATTGAGGAAATAGTTATGAAAATTATATTATCGTAATAGTACAAGTTTCCAACTTTCTTTTTATGGTAATTTGTGGTGGTTTCAGACTTTTTATTTTTCGTGTTTATCACGTGCTCTGGCAAACGCAGTAAAATCAACAAATTTGGTTCACGTAATTAAATACAATAAAGTTGAGTCATAAGCGAAAAAACACAATAAAGTTGAGTTCTAAAAATTCAAACTTATTTATTGTTGAACTGTTCAGTTACATTATAATTGGTTCTGATCTTTTAAACCGGTTGTCCTAGTTTAGGATGACCGTTTTTTAGTTGCTGATGTCAGAAGAAAATAATGTTTTAGACTGAGAAAATAAAGTATTAGACTGCCGATGCTTCATTAAGCTAGCGGGCAGGATAGTTTAATAACATATCGAATTTTTTAAGAGTGTAAGGGTATACGAGGTGAGGCGTTGCTTAACTGAAGCGTGAAGTAGAGGTAATCAAAAAGGAGATACCCAGATGGAAACAAATCAAAATATTCGTTTAGCAATCGAAGAATCTATACAGTTCCTTGAATCTACTCCGCATTTGGGAATGACTCACGGCGAGTGCAGCCGTCGAAAATGGGATGGAGCTTGGTGGCATATGGCTGCTCTTTATGAAATGGGAGAGGTGAAACTCATTCCCGAGTCTGCTATTGTCGGAGCAAAATATTTACTCGAAACTCAGGTCTGGCCGACCTTCATCATATCCGCCGATGACCATCCAACAAGTGAAAGTGATAAGATGAAGATGGATTGCTGCCATTGTGAACTTGCCGTATACTATATGATTCTAATGGCGTATGGCTGTGATTTGGACAAGGAGCTGCCTTGGATTCGCGAATGGCTCTTAAAGCATCAGTTACCTGATGGCGGTCTGAACTGCGACCCTGAGGCTTATACTCATTCTAAAAAGAGCTCTATTGTTTCAACACTTCCTCCGCTTGAAGCTATCTTATGGCATACAGACCGTGAATTTACTGAACAGGAAGCCGTTTTCTTAGATGAAGGCGCACGATATTTAATTGAGCATCGTCTTGTATGTTCTAAACAAAATAGAAGCGTCATCGATATGGATTGGCTGAAGCCTTGCTTTCCGAGGTTTTTTGAATATGATATATTACGCGGCATGTCCTTCTTGGCAGAATGGTCCCGACGTAGGAACAAAACGCTGCCGGTTGGACTGCTTATTGAAGGATTGGAACGATTGAACATCTTCAAGGAAACAGGAGGCTTGCGAATCGGTAGACAAGTCTTTGATCCACAAGGCCCGTGGGGTGGGCAACCATTTACCTTGTTAGAAGCAGTGGCTGGCATTGGTGACGTTTCGCCTTATCTAACCAGACAGTTGGATCGAGTTATCGAACGATTGGGACCGGAGTATACCTATGCATAAAGATTTCCTTTAGAAGGGGCTCATGGTGGAAGAGGAACGGACCAGGATGAGGAAGGCTTAGAGGGAAAGTTGCAAATTTCAAATATATAAAATGATTGTCTAAACACTGATTGAGCCGTAAAACGGGAAGCAAAAGAAGAGGTCTTTGTTGAGGCAGCTCAATAAACTAAACCATGAGGTTGCCGTGGATTGAATGGCAGCCTTATTACGCTAACGGGTAGGATAGTTGAAAATGTAAAATCCGTGTTAGAGATAACGCTATTGACAATTCATCTACTGCGTGATACTTTATAGCGGTAGTAAGTAACACTGCATACCTGTTATACAGAATAGCAAGGAGTGATTGTGCTGGAAAACCTAACGGAATTGCTCAAAGGCGTGCTTGAGGGCTGTGTCCTTGAAATTATAAGCCGCAAAGAAACCTATGGCTACGAAATCACGCGGCGGCTAAACGCCCTCGGCTTCACAGATGTTGTGGAGGGAACGGTGTACACCATCCTGATCCGGCTTGAAAAAAACAAGTTGGTGGAGATCACCAAGAAGCCCTCCGAAATGGGACCGCCGCGAAAGTTTTTTGCGATCAACGACGCGGGACGCGAGGAACTGCGGAAGTTCTGGGAAAAATGGGAGTTCGTATCATCAAAAATTAACGAGTTAAAGGAGAAAAAATAATGAATTTTTGGGAAAAACTCACCGGCAGCGACATGACTAAAGAATTCAAAACTTTTGAATCCCGAGTCAAAAAGCTGCCAGCTGATTATCAAGCGGCATGGGAAAAAATGAATGCCAATCTTTGGCAGCACTCAGATTTCACCGGTCGCAACCTAATGCCAATTCTTGACGGTGTGCTTGGTCTGCTAGAAGAAACGGCGGCGGACGGTCAGAGTGTCCAAGAGGTTTTGGGTGACGACATCAAAGGCTTTTGTTCAGCGCTGACCGGCGAAGAAGGGGCAAAGTCTTTTCGCGACAAGTGGCGCGAGCAACTAAACAATAATATCGCTAAAAGATTAGGTAAATAGGAGGAGGATAAAATGAGAATACGAGATATCATCGAAGGCAAAAAAGAGTGGCGAGCGCACGTGACGCGTGTCAAAGCGCTGCCGCAAGATTATCAGATTGTTTATAAAGAGATCCAAAAATATCTCTTTAAGGTCGGCCCTGTTGAGCTAACCGACGGGACAGGTTTACTCTCGGGAATCATCGATCTTTTTGAAGAGGGCGCGGCCTTGGGGAAAGGCGTGCTCGAAGTGACAGGCAGTGACGTAGCGGCATTCTGCGACGATCTAATCAAAGATTCAAAAACTTACGCTGACATCTATCAAGAATCTGTTGACCAAGAAGGTAACAAGGCCATGAAAAAGGTTACGGATAAGACAAAGTAAAAGGGGGATATCGGGATGCGAAAGTCTTTCAAGGACACAGAAGTCCTAAAAGGCGTCGAATTTTTAGTGAAGCGAGGTGAGATTTTCGCCCTGCCTGGCTCCAACGGCGCGGGCAAGACGACGATTGTCAGAATCCTCACCACTGATTATATTCAAGCTGCGCATCGGTGATCGCCAGCTTTGTATAGACTTCTAGCAATCTTCTTCATGGCCGGAACATGGCTAAATCAATGCATCATCAAAAAAAGCAGCCACTACAGGGCTGCTTTTATACTATGGACTAATTGCTCGTGTATTTTACCCAATCATATTCAGCGTATAGCGGATTCGCTCCATTATACGAACCTAGCCAGTCGTCAACGCCAGTGCCATTCCATAAATTCATCATAATCTTGCCTGGCGTGCTCGGTATGTTCGTAGTTGCCGTATGCTTTAGAACCCCGTCAACATACCACTTAATGTATCCTGGCTGCCAATCGAAAGCATAGGTGTGAAAGCCTCTTGATGCATCAAAGCCCAGATCAACAACCTTCTCGTGACCACCGACACCGTTTGTATAATAGTTGAATTGTACTTTTGTCGTGTCTTTGCCTAAAAATTCAATATCTATTTCATCCCATTGCGTGCCATCAGTAGGCCCCGTATACGTAAAAAAGGAAGATACGATCCCTGTATTTTTAGCAGGCTTCATACTGACCTCGTATAAGCCGTATCTGTAAGTGTTCGTCGATCGATACTCTCCGCAGTCAAACTTATTGTACGCAGAACTCGTTAAGCCAAGCTTCATTTTGCCATCGTTCGTAAAATTGACATTATTGGCACGCCAAGTGCAATTAAACATGTTCCCATTGGAATATCCATCCGCCTTTTGCCATGCACCCGAATTGAAACCATTAAGTGGTTCCCAAAAAACATTCCCCGCATAAACGCTTACCGAAAAAAACAGAGAGACAATGCCCGTGACCATTAAAGTGAACCAAGATTTCTTCTTCATTTTACACCTCCATAAAAGATTGACCAAACATGAAAGAAATGGATGACAATGATACATTATTTCAAGTATTGACCATCTTACCGAAAAAATAAAACGATTCCAAATTTGGCATCTTCATTGTAGTTTGAAATGGAGTCGTCCACAATAGCAAACTTAACACTTGAGGCATAATTTAAAAAAAACTAAATTTTATCAAGTTGTGGTTTGGAAATGTAAGATATACAATTATATACAATAAATGAAAATCAGGATTAAAATATTCTATTAAGGGGGGAAATGACGATTTTGAAATGGGGTAGACTCAGGAAGCGGAGCCACTACATGTTTATACCATTTTATTCTTTTGGCATAATAGTCAATTAAATTTTTGAAGAGGAGGCCTTTCTTTGAAAAAATTAGGTATGGTATGTAAAATAGTTCTGATACTTGTATTCTTATTGCCTTTAACACCGGTCTTTGGCCAACATATAGATGCATGGTCAGGTATGCCTATGGGAAAGCTCCATGTCAGGGGCAATCAATTGGTGAACAGCAGCGGAAAACCTGTTGTTTTAAGTGGCTGGCATCAGCCGTCGGGGGCATACTGGACCTATCAAAATAGTAATTATTATCTCAATTTAAATGGTAACAATCGTCATGCAGCAATTTTGGCTTATTTGAAGGATATCACTGACACCTTTGCAGACACCAGACCGAAGTATGGAAGCAACCACGGCTGGTATATGAATCAGGTCCGATTGTTTATTGACCGCCAGGATATGGGAGATGTGGCCGCAGGGTCATACAATTTCTCAGGTTTACAAGCAGCTACACAAAATGTGATTATTCCATACATCAATTATGCGAAAACAAAGGGCATTTATGTTACCCTTGGTCTTGATTTCACTTTGGCTAACGACCAGGCTACAACACAATCCAATCTGGACAAATTCAATCAAATATGGGGGTATCTTGCCTCGCAGCCGGCTATTAATAGCGCGGATAACGTCATGTTTGAACTGATCAACGAGCCTATTAAGTCATATGCGAATGGGCATTGGGGAGGCTATCCTGGCGAAAATGATTTTGTTGACCATTGGAATGATCTGAGAAGATTCCAAAACTCTATCATTTCCACGATTCGAAGTAAAGGAGCGGATAATGTCATCTGGGCTGCAGGACTTGGATACAACCAATTTTACAGCCCGGCGGCAAAACACCCGCTGATAGATCCATTGAACAACTACGGCTATGCTGTCCACTGGTATCCGGGCTACGGAGCGCATGATAACAAGGACAAGCTACAATCGCAATGGGATTCCAACATTAAGGCGGCAGCTCAAGCCTATCCAATAAATATCACAGAATTTACCTGGTTCAAAACACAGCCCGGCGATTCGGAGTACTGGAATTTGTTTAACGGCTCTAATAATGGATTTGGGCAAAACACGAAGTCCATTTTTACAGCAGCCGGTAATGTCAGCATGACCGCACACATGAATGGCTTTCTGCTGGAAGCTGGAGCAAGGAGTTCATTTGCGGACCCAACAGCCGGGTTAAAGTGGGATGGCGATAACCGACGTCAGGCGATGGCCCGCTTCTTGTTTGACTGGTACTATGAGCGTGCACGGACCTATCCGAGAGCACTACTCCAGAACAGTGAATCAGCAACGGATGATGTGCCTGTGGCTGCACCGACTGATGTGCTTACAGATACATACATTAATGCACCGACGGACGCACAATCAGAATGATGTTAATACTTTCAGCTACCGACAGCCTTTCCAATTGGATAGGCTGTCGTATTATCTTATAGAAATGACTAGTGTAAGATTGACGGCCATTATGAGGCCTTCCGTTAAGTAAAGTTGTTGAAATGATGGGGAGAGAGTATAGTTTGTATGTATTTATTTTGTACGGGAAGAGGTTCATATGGCGACAATTCATGATGTAGCATTAAAAGCGGGCGTGTCGGTCACTACCGTATCCCGTGTAATGAATAACCGGGGATATATCAGCGAAACTACACGCAAAAAAGTGTTCGACGCAATGGAGGAACTTAATTATCAACCAAATGAAATAGCACGATCTCTGCTACGTAAGCAGTCCAATATTATTGGCCTTATTATTCCCAATGTCTCGCATCCTTTCTTCAGTGAGCTTGCCAATCAGGTTGAGTATTACGCCTATCAGCATGGCTGCAAGGTCCTGCTGTGCAATTCACATATGGATCCCGTGAAAGAGAAAGTGTATATTGATATGTTGAAGCGGAACCGGGTGGATGGCATCATTATGGGTAGCCATACATTAGAAGTAGAAGAGTACCGACATTTGAATTCACCGATCGTGACGTTTGATAGGCAGATTGACCCGTATATTCCTTACATATCCTCGGATAATTATCGCGGAGGCGAGCTGGCTACGGAGCTGCTCATTCGCAAAGGCTGCCGGAAAATTGCCCATATCTGCGGAAATCTGGAGCTGAACATGCTGTCCAATGAGCGGACCAAAGCATTCCGGGATGTGGTGGGTAAGCATAATGTCCAGCATGTGATTGTTCAAACAGACTTGAATGTGTTCGACCAGAAGGAGTACGAGCGGATCATTTCAAAACTCGTTCATGAACATCCGGATGTGGATGGGGTATTCGCAACAAGTGATATTATTGCTGCTTTCGCGCTGAAGGAATATATTCGCGCTGGAAGGCATGTGCCAGAGAATGTGCGTATTGTAGGCTTCGATGATGTAAGCGTTGCTTCCTGGCTGACGCCAGAACTTACATCGGTAAGACAGCCGATTGCAGAGATCGGCAGGCTGGCGGTCGAGCTGATCCGCAGGCAGGCGGAGGGGGAGCAGGTACAACCTGTCAATCTGTTGCCTGTTGAACTAATTGAGCGTGCAACGACCTGAATGAAAATCTGTTCCTCTAACAAGGGGAACAGATTTTTTTTAGTACATGCTAAGGGAATAACATGTCAAACGATTGACACAGGTTAAACCTTTGACATATAATCCGTTTGTAAGCGTTTTATTTAAGTGTTCAGAGCCATTATATAAATAAGGGGATGACAACAGTGAGTAAATTCAAAAGAGTTCAATGGATGGTAATGCTGCTTCTTTTAGTTATGGTGGTGTCTGCATGTGGTGGCTCCGGTGGAGAAGGTAATTCGGCTTCTGGAGGGGGATCAGGGGATTCGAAAAATGTGAAGATTACGCTTTTGAACTCCAAAGGCGAAATCCTTCCACAGCTGGAGGAAGCCGCTAAGGCCTTCCAGAAAGACAATCCGGGTATTACTGTTGAAATCCAGCCGGTTCCGACTGGTGGGTCGCCTTTTGAGCGTGCCTCCGCTTTGTACGCATCCGGAAACCCGCCGACCATGATCATGCTAGATACAGGTGATGTGGAGAAGTTCAAGGACCGTATCCTCGATCTGAGCGGAGAAAAGTGGAATAAGGACACAGTTGAAAACGCTACCACAGCTACGACGGTTGACGGCAAAAATTATGCGTTTCCGCTGGCTGTTGAAGGCTACGGATTCATTTACAACAAAGCCGTTGTAGATAAAGCGGTAGGCGGAAGCTTTGATCCTACCACAATTAAAACCCGAAATGACCTTGAAAAACTGTTTCAGCAAATTGAGGCATCTGGTAAGAAAGCATTGGTGATTTCACCAATGGACTGGTCTCTGGGCGCTCATTATTTGCCTCTTGCTTATGCAGGCCAGAACAAAGACATGGCTGAAGTGGACAAATTCATGGCGTCACTAAAAACGGGCCAGGCTAGCTTGGCTAATAATCCTGTATTTAACGGACTTATGGATACATTCGACCTCATGATGAAATACAACATCGATCAGGCTTCTCCGCTAGCAGGAGCTTATGAACGCGGACCGGAGCTGCTCGGCAAAGGTGAAGTTGGCATTTGGTTCATGGGCAACTGGGCATGGCCGCAAATCAACAGTTTTGATACGGCTAACAAAGAATATGGTTTCTTGCCTGTACCCATCAGTAACAATGCCGATGACTACGGCAATCAGGAGATTTCGTCCGCTGTATCCAAGCGCATTGTTATTGACAAGGAGAAGACTACTCCGGAACAGCAAGATGCGGCGAAGAAGTTCCTGAACTGGATCGTATATGATGAGAAAGGCCAGGATTTCCTCGTGAACCAAGCGAACATTATCCCGGCGTTCAAAAATATTACACTGCCTGCGGCCGACCCGCTTGGCAAGTCCATCCAGGATTATATTGCAAAAGGCAAGTCAGAGCAGTCGATGAGCATGCTGCCTGCGGACCACTGGTCTAAGACAGGATCTTCCATGCAAAAGTATCTGGCGAAACAGGGAGATCGTGCAACACTGGTTAAAGAAATCGAAAACTACTGGAAAACCGTTAAATAAGGTTGTTTTCAAATTACCTGGAATAGAGAGAGAAACCCGAAACAAAGGAAGGGATCATCATGATTACGGAAAAAGGAGTATGGAACCGGCTGCGGACGCGGCTACTGTTTACGGGCCCAACCTTGTTTGCCTTCATAACGGTAATGATTATTCCATTTTTGTATGGCATCTATCTGACGTTCACAAACTGGGATGGTATTTCCACCACACTATCGCTGGTAGGCATCCAAAACTATCTGGCTGTTTTTAGAGATATCGAGTTTTGGAAGTCATTCGGCTTGACGCTCAAGTATGTGTTTTATACCGTTGTTCTTATCAATGTGATCGCTTTTATGCTGGCTTATGTGCTGACTAAAGGGTTAAAAGGGCAGAGTATTTTCCGGGCAGGATTTTTCCTGCCCAACCTTGTCGGGGGCATTGTACTCGGTTTTATCTGGCAGTTTATATTCAACAACGTGCTTGTCTATTTGGGACAACATGCCAGTATACAGTCGCTCAGCACGACTTGGCTGGCTGATCCCGACAAAGCGTTCTGGGCACTCGTGATTGTAACGGTGTGGCAGAACGCGGGTTACATGATGGTCATTTACATCGCGGGATTGACGGGTGTGCCGAATGATATTATGGAGGCCGCAAGCATTGATGGGGCAAACAGTTGGACCAGACTGCGGAAAATGGTGCTGCCCTTGATGGTTCCTTCTTTCATCGTATGTATATTTTTGTCCCTGCAACGCGGATTTATGGTCTATGACGTGAACCTTGCGCTCACGAAAGGTGGGCCGTTCAGCAGTACTCAAATGGTGTCGATGCATGTGTATGAAAAGGCATTCCTTTCCCGTGATTATGGTGTGGGGCAAGCAGAAGCATTCGTGTTGTTCCTGATGGTTGCTCTCATCACTCTGCTTCAGGTTTATTTTAGTAAGAAGTTGGAGGTGGAGGCGTAATGACAAGAAAAAGAGTTGCTTCCTCCGTAATCAAATTCATTGTGCTGACAGTCATACTCATATTGTTCATCGTACCGTTCGTCTTTCTGCTGATCAATTCGTTCAAAGAAAACATGGCCATCACCTCAAATCCGTTATCGCTTCCAGAGAGCTTCAGTATGGTCAATTATATGAATGCATTTGATAAAATGAATTACATCGCTGCCTTCACCAACTCATTGGTCATAACGGTGTTAAGCGTTCTGTTTATATCGCTGTTTGCGGCGATGACGGCTCATTATTTTGTCAGAAACAACACCAAGTTCAACCAATATACATTTATGCTGATGGTTGCATCCATGATCATTCCATTCCAGGCTATCATGATTCCATTGGTGAAAATCTACGGGTCACTTGATCTGCTGAACAGTAAGTGGTCGCTGATTTATATGTATATCGGTTTTGGTAGCTCGCTGGCCGTCTTCATTTATCATGGTTTCGTAAAGAGTATTCCAAAAGAACTGGAGGAAGCGGCGCTAATTGACGGCTGCACGCGGGTTCAAACATTCTTCCGGATCGTGTTTCCGGTACTGATGCCCACGACTGCCACCATTTCCATTCTCAATGTGCTGTGGATCTGGAATGATTTTCTGCTGCCTTCCCTCATTCTGGTCGATCCGGAGCAAAGGACACTTCCGTTGTCCACGTATAACTTTTATGGAACCTATACAGTGGATTATGGTCCATTGATGGCAAGTTTGGTACTGACGATATTTCCGATCATTATCATCTATCTGTTCGCCCAGAAGTATATTATTCAGGGTGTTATGCAAGGTTCGATTAAATAATTGTAGGAGTAGGATGCCTTATCAAACAGACTAGAACGTATACGAGAGAGCGTGCAGATCAATTTATTTCCCAATCGAAGCATATGCTTCGGCCGGATTATCGGCTGAACTACCATTTAATGGCTGAATTCGGCTGGATGAATGATCCGAACGGCTTCATTCAATATAGCGGGCAGTATCACTTGTTCTATCAACATTACCCGTATAAATCAGTATGGGGACCGATGCACTGGGGACATGCAGTCAGCCGCGATCTTATGAAGTGGGATTATCTACCGGTCGCTTTGGCACCGGACGGCGAGTTCGACCAGGATGGCTGCTTCTCTGGCAGTGCGATTGAGCAGGACGGGAAGCTTGTCCTGATGTATACCGGACATGTTGTAACCGGGCCTGACAAGGATCAGGATTACAAGCAGTCACAAGGGATTGCAGTATCGGAGGACGGGGTGACATTCGAAAAGTGGGAGGGCAATCCGGTCATCGGTTATGACGCCGTACCGGACACGATCAGCCGTAAAGACTTCCGTGACCCTAAGGTGTTCAGGCACGAAGATCAATACTACGTCGTTCTTGGCTCTAATGATGCCCAAGGGAACGGGCTTGTACTGCTTTACCGATCTGAAGACCTGAAAAGCTGGACGTATGTCAATGTACTAGCCGTGAGTGACGGACGTTTCGGCGATAATTGGGAGTGTCCGGATTTGTTCCCGCTTGGCGGTCGGCACGTATTTATGCTGTCTCCGCAGCGCATGCCTGCTCAGGGAGAAGCATACCGTAATCTGCATTCCACCATGTACGGTATAGGTGATTTCAATGCGGAGGCTGGAACATTTACGGCAGAGCAGTATGCTCAGGTAGATCACGGATTCGATTTCTATGCCCCGCAGTCAACCTTGGATGATAAAGGGCGGCGAATCGTCATCGGATGGATGGATATGTGGGAGTCGGAGATGCCGACCCAGCAGGGGCACCATTGGGCGGGTGCAATGAGTCTTCCGCGGGAAGCGGTTATCGACCACGACAGATTGCTGTTCCGTCCGCTTGAAGAGGTGGAAAATTACCGATGCAATCTGTTCGAACAGCGGGATATCTTGCTGACAGGCGAGCAGATCATGGAAACGTTCGGAGATAGCTACGAACTGAAGGCGGTATTTGAGTTCGAAGCCAGTAACACCAATGAATTCGGCTTGAAGCTGCGAGTGGGCGACGAAGAGGAGACTGTACTCTCGTATCGTCCTGATGACGGTCTGTTCCGTTTTAACCGTGAGCGTGCCGGTATAGGCCCGGGCGGAGAGCGAAGAGTGCCTTTAAACTTAAACGAGGGCCGTCTGGAGCTTCGGATTTTTGTCGATAAAAGCTCGGTGGAAATATTCATCGGCGACGGTGAATACGTCCTCACAGGAAGAGTGTATCCGGGAGCAGAATCTACAGGCATTCGAGCGTTCGCGAGCGGAAAGTGTACGATGGCTTCGTTTCAGAAGTGGGATATCTCCACATAGAAATGCATGACAAACAGGAACCCGACCCTTGATGGTCAGGGCTCCTGTTTTTTTGTAGAATTGTAATCGTGTGATTTACACAAGCTTATTTTGAAGATAGGCATCAATTTTTGCGAGGGCTTCTTCTGTACCGCCAGATTGCTGGAAGCTATCATTTATTTTTTGTACGCCCTCTTTATACGTTGCGTTCGACAGTACCTCATGTACGGCATCTCTTAACGATTGTACATTGATGTGGTCTTTGGTTATTCGATAGCCAGCTTGAAGTTCTGTTAACCGCTGCGCGACCATGGGCTGATCCTTGTCCTGCGGCAGTACAACCAAGGGTACGTTAAAGTGAATTCCTTCATTTACACTATTCATTCCACCATGAGTAATAAATACATCCGAATGACGTAATACCTCCAATTGGGGAACATAGGGCGAGATGATAAAGTGCTCTGGCGCCGGATTGATTTTCGTAAAGTCAGCTTTCTCGCCAGCTGCAATCACGACGATACCTTCAAAATCGGAAAAAGCTTCAATACAGGTGTTAAAAAAGTCTTCAGTGTGGTCCAGAACAGTTCCCATCGAAATATACAAAACCTTTTTATCCTCTAGTCTGTCCAGTGGAAATGAATTTTCCCCTTTGCGTTCTGGAAAGCTGGGACCAATAAAGAGATTCTCGTCACCATACTGTTCACCGTCTGGTTGGAAATATCGACTGGTATATACAATATTCAAAGCCCCTGTATTGCTCATAAATTGAACCATATTTTCGGGAGCAACACCGAACCTTTCTTTCATGAGCTGCAGTGAGGTCGTGGCATGTTCATCAAGTTGAAACGGCTCTTTTTCATTAAAGCGAAAGAGATTGGTAGCCATCCGATTCTGTGAAATCAGAAAAGATGGGGAGGAAGCAATACCAGGGATTTTCAAATAGTCTCTAACTAACTCGCCAGCTCCGAATCTATCATAGAATACAAAGTCAAAATCAATGCTTTTAGACAGTTGCTGAGTAATTGCTAATATGTCCAGCGAAGTCTGAATATGAATTTTCATAAATGCACTCAACCCATCCGGAGTATTGGAATCAATAGAAGCGGTCCTGACCAGATCAGAATGCAGGTGAACCTTCGCTCCAACTGCTTCGAGTCTGTCCTTGTATTTCTCAGTTGTAATGTAATGTACTTGGTCCCCTCGTGCTGCAAAGGCTTGCGTCATCCCAATCGTAGGGTTCACATGTCCTTCTGCCGGAAAGTTAACCATTAATATGTTTAACATTCATCATTACTCCTTTTCTCTACAATTAAGATTGCAGTTTTCACTGAACCTCTCAATCCATAATAACAATAATATTTATTTTTTCAAATGATATCCTTTCAAGATCATGAAAAACATGTTGGCATGAAATATGTATAACAAATATTTACCTCGTGCATAGTAAGGGGGAACTCTACTTAGCAAGGGAGGTTTTTTCTAAGTGAATGTTCAAAGAGCGCAAGAAATAGCGTCCTCTTCCATAATGGCGAATGTGTTGTGTGATGGGCTACCCATTTATATTCAGCATGTGAATGAACAGCGTGAGACGGCACGGATCTATGCGCTGAACAACCCGGAAGAAGAACGGGAAGTGCCTTTGTACGCGTTAACAGAACGAGATCAGACCCTTGAATAGAAAGGAGCGACGTGAAAAATGAAACCGAACCAACAGAAAGAGATTGAGGCAGATCGTTTGAACTTTCGTGATCAGACGGATGATGTGGTCAGAGAAGTACCGGCCACGACGGATGCCAGCGAAGCTGTTGCAGCAATGACTTCACATATCAATAAATACGATGTACCAGATGAGTTGGAGGAGAAATAGAGAATGGCGAAGCGCGCACAGGATAACCTGCTGCGTGCTTTTTTATATGACGCCATAATTGGATGGAATCGAACAAAAAGTATTCAATGCCCAAACGTACAAATGATATTGCCCATGAGTACGTTTTTTTCTGTTTGTTTTTTTGTAAAATAATATATACATGATTACTGTTCAAACTAAATGGATTAGCTGCTCATAGCGGCATGGTCTCTACTAAGTTGAAAAGCCAAATTCAGAATTGTAGGAGGGAATTATGAACGATGAATACAATGTACAGGTTCAAAATCTAGATCCGGGAATAAGTGAAAGTGAAGGTGAAGTTGAGACCAAGGACATTTCGAAAGTATTAACCATAATATGGATTTTTATAATTTATAGTGAGTCTGTCATTCTTCAACATTTGTCTAATGGTCTAAATCTGCTACAAAGTGTCTTATTCACTATAATCATCATATTGCACATCCTCTTGTACTTGCATGCTCATAGAGTTGCAAAATATTATTCATGGGCTTATTTTGTTGTACAAGGAGGATTGATCTTTACAAGTGCATTTCTTCTACCTGAAAGTTTCTCCATAGTACTGGTTGGGTTAATGCCCGTTTTGGTGGGGCAGAGTATAGGTATTTATTATAAGCCGCTTAAGGTTATTCTTGTATTTTTGATCTCCTATGTAATTTTTTGTGTGGCTGTGGTCTGGCATAATGACGGCAAGCAATTTGTGTTGTTCATCCCGCTATTTTTTCTCATTGCAGTTGTTATAGTAGCTTATGCCGTTCTTTTTCTCAAACAAGTCAAAGCACGAATCCGAACGCAAAACGTTCTTAAAGAACTTGAAATCGCACATCAAAAGGTCGAAGAACTTACAATTGCTAACGAACGACAACGTATGGCCCGTGATCTTCATGATACGCTGGCTCAAGGGCTTGCTGGGCTAATCATGCAACTTGAAGCCATTGATGCTCATCTGACAAAAGGAAGTACGCAAAGAGCTCAGGAGATCGTCCAACAATCGATGTCACAAGTGAGAAGAACATTGTCTGATTCAAGGCGAGCTATAGACAATCTGCGTTCAAAAACCATCTCGGAAGTTGATTTTGCAGAAGCCGTGGAGGAAGAAATACAGCGATTTACAATGGCTACGAGCATTCGTGTAATACGCAACATCAAAATTAAAGCTTCGGTTCCCAGACTGGTGTTCGAACATGGATTGTTTATTATAAGCGAGTGTTTAACCAACGTAGCGAAGCATTCACATGCGAATACTGTATGGATAAGTATTTTGGATAACGAAGGCAAGATTGAAATCGAGATTCGTGATGATGGAAAAGGATTTGATACGGATATTATTGCCAAGCAAACAGGGCATTACGGAATAATAGGTATACATGAACGTGTACGGATGCTGGGTGGAAAAATCAATATCAGCAGTATATTTCAAGAAGGTACAACTATAAAAATAGAGGCGCCTCTTACTAAAGGAGACCTATCATGAAATACAAGATTTTAATCGTCGACGATCATTGGGTAGTTAGAGAGGGATTAAAGCTGGTGTTGGAGACCAATGACAGTTATGAAGTTATTGGTGAAGCCGGAGAAGGTGTAACGGCTCTTAAATTGATCGAAGAACTTCAGCCGGATGTCATCCTTTTGGATTTATATATGCCACAAATGAGTGGTTTGGAAACCATGAAAGCCCTCAGAGAAAAACAAAATGAAACACCAGTCATTATCCTGACTACGTATAACGAAGATGACTTAATGATTAAGGGACTCTCTTTGGGAGCAAAAGGATATTTACTAAAAGATACCAGTCGAGAAAACTTATTTCGCACGATTGAGTCAGCGCTAAGGGGAGAAACGCTGCTTCAGCCTGAAATAACAGCCAGGGTATTCGCTGCCACGAATAAGAGAGAAGCCAAGATAGAGTCACACGAAAGCAACTTAGTTCTGACGGATAAGGAAAGGCATATATTAAAGTCTGTTGCACATGGTTTTAAAAGTAAGGAAATTGCGTTTGATATGGGAATTTCCGAGCGTACCGTAAAGGCACATTTAACGAATATTTATAACAAGCTTGGTGTTGATTCCAGATCCGAAGCCGTTGCCGTTTCGTTGGAACGTGGTATTTTACAGCTTTAGAAATAATAACTGAAAATATGTTATTTATTTGCCCAGTCGTACATAAGGTGCTTGCCCCTTTGTACGATTTTTTTGTTTGTTCATTGTTATAACATGAAAAAAGGATGAAAAAGTTTACTTGACCCACGGGTTGCTGATAGCACCTTTAGAAGAGAGAATCAGGGAGGATGACATGAAGTTGAAGAAAAAAGGAATCAGGATAATGATTGCAGGGGTTGCATTAGCTATCGTGGCTTCCGGTTGCTCCAGTGCAACGGAGAACCCCGTAACACAAGCCAGTCACCCGGTGAAAGTAGAGAAACTTGCAATGAAACCTTTGGCCAATGATTTTAATTTGGCGGGGACTTTGCAGGCAAGTAATGAGGCAAATGTTTCCTTTGAAGCGGATGGACGTATATTGAGCACTATGGTTGAGGTTGGGGATTCAGTAGAAAAAGGGAGTGTCCTTGCGAAGCTAGATACATCCAATTACCAGTTGCAGCTGGATCGGGCAAAGGCAACCATGGAAAAGGCAAAGGCTGGTGTTAGCCAAGCGGAGGCTTCTGTCCAATCGGCACAAGCGGGCATCCATAGTTCGCAATCCCAGGTCAATGCGGCCCAATCGAAATTGCAGGAATTGAACAATGGCGCCAAAAAGCAGGAGATAGCACAGTCTCAAAATGCGGTTACTGTAGCAACTAATAATTATAACAAGAAGAAAGCGGATGCCGCACGGTCCCAAAGTCTATTCCAGGCAGGTGCGGTATCTTTAACGGAAAATGAGAATGCGCAGCTGGAATTAGCAAACGCACAAAAAAGCTTAAGTGATGCGCAAGAGAAATTGTCTCTTTTGCTTGCAGGGGCATCCCAGGAACAGCGTGCACAAGCTTCGGCCGGCGTAGATCAGGCCAGAGCAGGGCTGGAATCGGCTAGGGCTACTATACAACAAGGGCTAGCCAGTAAAGCTCAGGCACAGGCTACCTATGAGGATGCATTGGCTGCTTATGAACAGTCATCCTTGTCACTGAAAAAAGCGACTTTAACCTCCCCGATCACTGGTGTTGTGATTGAAAAAAAAATATCTGATGGTCAACTGGGCTCCAGTGGAAGTGAGGCATTTGTTGTCGGAAATATCAAGACTTTAAAAGTACTCCTCCCCGTACCGGACAGTGAAATCTTATCGTGGAAGAAAAACCAAAAAGTTAATATATCTCTCTACGATGAAATGAGAACAGGAACCGTCACCCAGATCTATCCATCGACTAACTCCAAAACGGGAAGCATCAATGTGGAAGTTAGCATTCCCAATCCCGAACTGAATTGGAAGCCTGGTCAAGTCATCAGCGCATCTAAAAGCATAAATCAAAACGAAGCGCTTTTAGTGCCCGTAGAGGCCGTAATTAGTACGGGAAATGATCCTTATGTCTTTAAAGCTGTAAATGGAAAAGCTGTCAAAACACCGATTAAACTGGGGAAAGTGACTAATAATCAGCTCGAAGTGGTCTCTGGGCTACAGGCAGGCGATCAAATCGTTACGCAAGGAGCAGGAACCTTATTTAATGGTGATTTACTTGGGAATGGTGTACCTGGGAAATCGGAGGAGTCGTCCGAATGATTAAATATATCGTTAAAAAGCAAAAAATTACACTCATTTTCTTCGCCATGTGCATTGTGCTAGGGCTCTACAATTTTACATCGTTACCTAAACAAGAGCAGCCCGATGTTATTCCCTTGTCAGCCAGTGTTACAACCATCTATCCGGGCGCCTCACCCGAAAAAATCGAGCAAACCATTACTAAGGTCATGGAACAGAAAATTAAAGCCGTACAAGGTGTTAAAACAATTTCTTCCACTTCATCTAAAGGGCAATCCAGTATAACAGTAGAAGCTTTTGAGGATGCGGACCCGACAAAGGTATGGGCTGATCTTCGTACAAAGGTACAGGATGCACAGTCTGAGCTTCCAGCAGATGCGATGCAGCCCATTATTAATGATAGCATGACAAGCTCTTTCATTGGTTCATACGCGATTACTTCTGATAAAATTGAGAATTTATACGCGTTAAATGAATTGATGAACAAATGGAAAGATCAATTAAAAACGGTCTCGGGTGTTTCGCAAGTTAATATTCAAGGAATACCAGATCAAGAAGTACGAATTAGTTTAGACACACAAAAGATGCAACAATATAACATCTCCTGGGAGCAGGTTGTTCAAGCAATCAAAAATGAGAATGAAAGAGTTCCTACAGGAAGTATGGATTTCAATGAGCGTACTTATCAGCTGACGGTAAATGCCTCTACCGATCCATCCATTCTAAATAACGTCCAGATTTCAAGCAATGACGATGGATTCCCGATATCTCTGAAAGATGTAGGGACAGCCTCACTTGTTTTTAAAAAAGCAGCTAGTTATACGTATGTGAATAACAAGCCTGCTATTTCGATCAGTGTGAGCGGAGATACAGGCACAGACGTGCCAACGGTATCTAAGGCGACTACAGCCAAAATCAATGAACTTGTGAGCGGTTTGCCGAAGAATGTACATTTTGAGCTACTTTTTGCGCAAAATGATCGAGTCGATGAAATGTTTGGAAACCTGACCAAAGAGATGATCATCGCTATTATATCGGTCATTGTTATATGTACATTAGGTTTAAATTTGCTGACTTCTGCATTTGTGGCCTTGGCCATTCCTGTTTCCATCGCCATCGGCTTTATTTTCTTACCCACAACAGGAATCACGCTGAATCAAATTTCAGTCATCGGATTAATTATCGTATTAGGGATATTGGTTGATGATGCCGTCGTGGTCAATGACAACATTGAACGCCGACGCTCTGAATTTGGGGAAGATGCTACGGAGGCGGCCATTAAAGGGACGAAAGAGGTATCCTTATCGATCATTACAGCTACGCTAGCTACGGTTGCGGCATTTGCCCCGCTTTTATTCCTGCCGGGCACTATTGGTGACTTTATTAAACCGATACCTACCGTTATTTCGTTAACGATGCTGGCTTCCATGATTATGTCGTTAACAATTATTCCTATTTTCCGTCAATGGTACGATCAACGTCGTAAAGGAAAAGAGAGTAGTAAAACAGTTAAGCCACCTGGACTTCTGGGGAATCAAATACAATCTCTATCCAATGTGTACTCTAAAAACTGGATGCCTAGAATACTGCGACGTCCACTGTTAACAGCGCTTATTGGTCTTATGATGGGTACAGCAGCTTATGGACTACTTGCTGTTGTTCCCATTGAATTATTTCCGGATTCCGATCAAGCGGATGCCACGATTAGCGTAACGATGCCAGAAGGAACGTCGTTGCAGGCAACCAATCAAGTTGTAAACGAGATTGGGAGCTGGGTCAAAAAACAGCCAGAAACAGAGCGGCTGGCGGCAACGGCAGGTGGAGGAGCGCCTCAGCTGTATAGTGATGTTGCAGGCGGTCATGGCTCTGGGGGAGCGGTCAACGGCCAAATTGCTGTCGTTGGAAAAGAGGGGCTATTTGATCTCAAAAAAACAGTAGATAACTGGACCCATACACTACAAGCAAAATATCCATCTGCATTAATCAGCATTCGTGTTCCCCAATTAGGTATTCCGGTCGGCAGTGCGGTGTCTATCCGTATTAAAGGAGAAGACATTGATAAGCTGCAAAACATGACAACTAAAGTCAAAGAAATGGTTGCGGGGACCCCCGGAGCTGTAGATGTGACCGATAATATGGGTATGCAAAGCTATAATCTGAATTTCCAAATCAATCAGCAAGCCTTGGATAAATATCAGGTTAGCTATTCCGATTTAACGCGTACTTTGCTATTAATGGGTGACGGGGTGAATGTAACGGATTTTGATACGGGTAAGGAATTGCTTGATGTCAATATATACATGAACAAACCAAACCAAGATCCTGAGGTATTATTCCAACAATTAAGTGTGAACAATGCGGCAAGGGAGCAAATACCTTTATCCCAATTAGCCACGATGAAACCGGACTTTTCCATCCAACAAATCCACCGTTATGATCTGGAACGGACGGTAACGATCTCAGCCAATGGAAATGGGCGTACGGCTACAGAACTCACTAATGATATCCGTAGCAAACTTACAAATACCCAGTTTGAACCAGGCTACACCTGGGAGATGGGAGGGGAAACATCTGCGCAGTCTGATATGTTTAAGGACTTGGGCAAATTAGCTGTTATTGTTATTTTCCTTATTCTCCTCTTGATCACCATGCAGTTTTACTCGGTGTCCACACCGCTCATTATTATGACTACCGTTTATCTGGCAGCGGCAGGGGGAATCCTTGGAAGCTTTATTTCAGGGATGCCCATTGGATTCATGAGTATTATGGGTATCATTTCACTTGCTGGTATCGTCGTGCGTAACGGTATCGTGTTGATAGAGTTTATTGAAGATGCACGGCGTGAAGGCGCTGATTTAACAGACGCCATTCTAATGGCATGCTCTGCCCGTTTCCGTCCGATCTTGCTTACTTCGCTAACTGCGATTGTGGGTATGATTCCTATTGCCACAATAGGGGAGATCTTGTTCAAACCGTTGGCAACAACCATTATTTTCGGACTGATTTTTTCAACTATTTTAACATTGTTTGTAGTTCCGACGCTGTATATGGTCGTAGCTCATCTGAAGCTGAAACGGAAGCATAAGAAGGAAAAGGCTATAAATAGCGATAGTTCATTGACCTTGTAGGTAAATATATAATACAGGATCGTACATTAGGCGTTAGAGTCTTAATGTACGGTTTTTTATTTCATTGACATAGTCCACAAAAATCTTTACTATAATTGTTGCAAAAGTCCACTAAATAGGGGGAGTTATGGTCAATATAGATGCTAATATCATAGCGGATATGAGGCGTTTTAATCGGTTCTATACGAATATACTGGGTGTTTTGGATAGACATGTGCTGGATAGCGGATATTCCTTTACCGAGGCCCGTGTCATTATAGAGATCGGGTTGATCGAGCCATGTATAGCGAATACTCTAGTCGAATCTCTTAAAATTGATCGCAGCTATATGAGTAGGATCATTGCTAAATTTTGCAAAGAGGGCTTTCTTGTTAAGGAAAATTCAACGTTGGATAATAGAACAAATCTGATTCGTTTGACTCCTAAAGGAAAGGCGTTCTTTAACCAACTGAATGAAAGGTCTGATGAACAAATTCTAAAATTAGTTCAAGGACTTTCAGAAGAAGAGATAAAAGAATTACATGCTTCTATGTTGTTAATTCAGAAGAAATTGGATGATTTGGAGAGGATACAGAATGATACGATTTGAATGCGACTATACCGAAGGTGCTCATGAACGCATATTAAAGCGACTACTGGAGACTAATGATGAACAAACTCCAGGTTATGGTGTGGACGATCATTGTGAAAAAGCCAGAGCATATATTAAAGAAGCATGTGACTCCCCAAATGCGGATGTACACTTTTTGGTTGGAGGTACACAGACCAATACGACTGTCATTTCTTCTATTCTGCGTCCGCATCAAGGCGTCGTTGCGGCAGTTTCTGGACATGTGGCCGTTCATGAAACCGGAGCGATTGAAGCTACTGGACATAAAATACTTACTTTGCCAAGCGGAGATGGGAAGATCCGGGCCGAACAGGTACAAGATTTGTATGACGCTCACTGGAATGATGCCGCTCCGGAACATAGTGTACAGCCCGGGATGGTTTATATTTCCCAACCTACTGAAAATGGAACGATCTATAGCAAATCAGAGCTGGAAGCATTAAGTAGAGTCTGTCAAGAATGTGGTTTACCATTGTTCATAGATGGAGCCAGATTAGGCTATGGCTTGGTGGCCGAAGATAGCGATGCATCTTTAGCAGATCTAGCACAGCTTTGCGATGTACTTTATATTGGCGGGACAAAAGTTGGAGCTTTGATGGGAGAAGCGGTAGTCATCCTAAATGATACATTAAAAAAAGACTTCAGATATATGATCAAGCAAAAGGGAGGACTGCTGGCGAAGGGGAGAATGTTGGGCATTCAGTTCGAAACCTTGTTTGAAGACGGATTATATTTTGAAATATCCAAACATGCGATAGACATGGCCATGCTGCTTCAAAACGGATTATCTGAGCAAGGTTTTTCTTTTCAATACCGTTCTACAACCAATCAGCAGTTTCCTATTTTACCAGATTCTATACTAAAAGCATTGAGTGAAAAATATACTTACTCCTTTTGGGAAAAGGTTGATGATACACATAGTGCAGTTCGATTCTGTACCAGTTGGGCTACGAAGAAAGAAAATGTTGAAATGCTGATTCAGGATATTAAAGCATTGCAATAAAAGTCATAGAAAGAGTAATTTATAATTTTAAAGATGGAGAATGACTATGTAAAAGCCATACTTCGGTGCACGCATTGCAGCGAAGTATGGTTTTTTGGCTTGTCTTAAGTTCCATGAAAGAGCAAGTGGATATAAAAATGGAAAAACAAGACAAGAGCGGAGGTATAAAATTGGCGTTTAATTCTTTACACTGAATATCTACCGAACCTGCTTGCGGTACTGAAGAGGAGAGAGCCCAGTTATTTTTTTGAAGATTTTATTAAAGTGGGAAGCATGACCGAACCCGACATCCTCTGCAATATGCTGGATTTTGTCTTTGGTGGTTCGAAGTCTGGTTTGGGCCGCCCTGACCCGCACTACGCGGATGTATTCGCTGAAATGAAAACCAGTCAACTTTAGAAAGATACGGCTTAGGTAAGCTGGACTAATGAAAAAGCAGGCAGCCACTTGTTCGAGAGTTAACGGTTTATTGTAATGATCCTGAATAAAAGAAGAAATTTCCGTGATTTTCTGATGCATGGGATGAGAGGAGACAGGTTCACTACGCTCGATTGCTTCCGATCGGTGCACCAGGATAAGCATTTCCAGCAGTAAATGCTGTACGCAACGGTCATGCAGAGGCTGCTTATTCCTGCATTCGGTATTCATCTGTAGGAATAAACGTTCAACCTCCACTTGCTCTCTCGCAGGTAAGCGAAGTAACGCGGATTGCTGGTATGGCGGCAGGTCAAGAATGTCATGATCCTGCTGTGGGAGAAACGTCGGAGAAAAATGAATCAAAATGCGCTCTGTTTCCTGCAATTGCGTACTGGCGGTAGAGTGCAAGTCGTGAGGAAGGATGAATATCAGATCCCCCTTGCGAGCGGTGTATACCTTGCCATTCATAAAATAGATGCGTTCGCCTCGCAGTAAGAGATACAGCTCATAGTTCTCGTGGACATGAGGCCGGGGCATAACTGTGAAACCGGTACGATAGATGTGATGAATGGAGAATTGTTGTTCGCCAATGACATATTTATCTTCTTTCACTTCATTCATGTGCTTCTTCCTTTACAAATTAAGATAAGTAAGCGCATTCATACATCAACAGTATATATGACAACCTGCCAATGATAAAAGCAGAAAAGATTGATGAAAGGAGGTGAAGGCGCTTCTGAACGTCTCGGATCGTGTTTTTATAAAAATATGCGCTGATGTGGAAGAAAATCTTAGGGAGGAAACAGAATATGAGCAAGCAGCGTACATGGAAAAAGGTGCTATGTAACGTGGTTGTGGGTTCATTGTTGTTGACCTTGTGCCCGCCACTAATCCAAGCGGAGACTGCGGTAGGAACAGAGAACGCAAAGGGGGCAAAAGTGGCGACGGATATTCCGGCGTTTCCGGGGGCTGAGGGTGGCGGTAAATATGTTACCGGTGGACGCGGAGGTGAAGTGTATGAGGTTACCACGCTGGCAGACTACGGCAAAGGGGAGCAGATCATACCCGGATCTTTTCGCGCAGCGGTCAGCTCCGATAATCGGACGGTCGTATTCCGGGTGGGTGGAACGATTCATCTCAAGGAGCCACTTAAAATCTTGGGAAACAACCTGACGGTTGCGGGTCAGACAGCTCCTGGCGACGGTATAACTGTAAGCGATTACACAACAGGGGTTGAAGCAGATAACGTCATTCTCCGTTACCTGCGTTTCCGATTGACCGACCGTTACCCCAGTGAGGATGACGCATTGGGAGCCAGATACCATAAAAACATAATGATTGATCACTGTTCCTTTAGCTGGTCGGTGGATGAGGTACTGAGCTTGTATGACAACGTCAATACAACGGTACAATGGTCCATTGCGTCCGAAAGTATGCTAATGACTACGCACCAGAAAGGTCGCCACGGCTATGGCGGCATATGGGGTGGACGAAATTCCACCTATCATCATAACTTGTTGGCTCACAATGCAAGCCGTAATCCGCGTTTTCCAACCGATAAAAAACAAATCGACGCTGTGGAAATGACCAATAATGTCATTTATAACTGGGGATTTTTCTCCTCATACGGCGGTGGTGAAGGATCGTATAATGTGCTAAATAACTATTATAAGTATGGCCCTAACACATATGAGGACGTTCGCGGTCAAATTTTTGTAGACGTGGGTAGTAAAAAATATAAAACACGCATCTTTATTGGTGGTAACTATATGTACGGCAATGACTCGGTTACGAAAGACAACTGGCAGCTTGGCACATCCATTGGGTCCATTATTGATCCGTCCACCCGTTTGGCGGAGCCGATTGAAGTCAGAGGGGAATACGACAACGGAATCTCACCAGATGCGTACGGTCCATATCAAGCGACAGATGCACAAACCGCATATACGGAGGTGCTTGCCGGCTCAGGAGCCACGCTGCCAAGAAGAGATGCGGTGGACGCCCGAATTATGAATGATGTGAAGAATGGAACGGGTGCATTTATTAACTCTCCGCGTGAAGCAGGGTGGATTTATGACGATTCTAACGTAACGACGACGGAGCTTTCTGACAGTGACCATGATGGAATGCCGGATGAATGGGAACGTGCCCATGGGCTGGACCCCAATAATGCAGATGATCGTAACGGTCAGGGGCTTGCCGGCACAGGGGCGTATGCTCATTTTGCCAAGGGTTATACGAATCTGGAGGTCTATTTAAATGATCTTATTGAGAAGCTGTCGAATGGAAATGAGGTGAATAATCCAGAGGCCGTCGTTCAGGTGTCGGATGCAAACGGACGTTCACTAAAGCATAACGATATTTTGGAAGCAGGCCGGGATGCGACCATAACAGCAACAGCCAAGGACAAAGATGGTATTGCTCACGTTGAATTTATCATTGACGGCAAACTTGTTGGTAAAGTAGAGACCGCACCTTATCATCTCGATTGGAATCATGTAACAGACGGTACCCATTATATTATTGTACGGGTGACCGACCGCAAGGGGAATGCTGCATTTTCCAATCCTGTTACCATTCACGTCAATACGACTGCGCCGTCGGGAAGTTGGCTCAGCGAAGAGATTGGCTCTGAGGGCCACAGTGGTTATATAAAAGGGCATACTCAGGTCTTAAAAGAAGATGCAAGCGGCAGCAGCATACGACTGAAGTCAGCGGGAGACGTTGACGGTAAGGCAGATATTTTCCATTATGCTTATCAAAAATGGGAAGATAACACTGAAATTACAGCCCGTGTGGAACAAATTACCCCGGTGGATGATAATGCCGAAGCGGGTGTAATGATTCGTGAATCGCTGAAGCCTGGATCAAAAATGGCCTTTATGTCTTTAGCATTTGTTAAATATGGCAAACAGGGTATTCTTATCAGTCGTGATCAAACGGAGGGTAAGACGAAACGTGCGTCAATGGAGACGTTTATTGCAACGCCATATTCGGTTCGTCTGGTACGACAAGGACCAAAGGTTACCGGCTGGGTATCCGCAGATGGTGTGACGAACTGGGAGAAGGTTGGTGAAACGGTTATAGATGTGCCGAATAATCAGCCGCTATTATTCGGGTTGGCTAGCGATGCATCCAAACCACAAAACGATGTATGGAATTACAATACGTCGGAATTCAGCCATGTCACCATCCGCAACCTGACAGACTCAGGGGGAACTCATCCCACTAGTGTGGTGGTAGCGACCTATGGCCCTGCTGACTTTACATCTCTCCAGGCAGCTATTGACGCAGTCCCTGACAATAGCAATACAAGGACAGTTATCCATCTCAAAAACGGTACGTATCGTGAGAAAATAAGGGTAAATTCATCCAAAAAAAATCTGAGTATTATCGGAGAAGATCGAGACAAAACGATCATTGCTTTTGATGATACGGCCAAAACGGTGGTGGACGGAAAAGAATTAGGAACAAGCAACAGCTATACCATGCGTGTGCAAAGTCCCGATTTTGTGTTGGAGAATGTCACGGTTGCCAATACAGAAGGAACCGGGCAGGTGCAGGCTGTAGCGTTATATGCCGAAGGCGATCGTGGTAAGTATCACAATGTCAAAATTACCGGCCTACAGGATACGTTGCTTGTGAACCGTGGCAGACAGTATTTCAAGGACAGCTACATCAGTGGTAGTGTAGATTTTATATTTGGCAATGCACCCGCTGTGTTTGATAACTCGATCATACACAGCCTGCGTGCTGGATATGTGACAGCAGCTTCAACAGAAGAGAACAAGCCGGGCTTTGTATTTATTCAATGTCGCCTGACAACAGAAAATGGCTTGACAGGCAAGGTGGATCTTGGACGGCCATGGCGCCCTTATGCTCATGTTATTTTTTTGAAGACCTATATGGATGACCATATCAAGCCGGGCGGCTGGAACAATTGGGGCAAGGAATCCAATGAGCAGACCGCAAGATTTGGAGAGTTTGACAACTTTGGGCCAGGTGCAGGAAGTAGCGGGCGTGTACCTTGGGCCAAACAGCTTACCGCCGATGAAGCAAGCCAGTACACCGTCGAAGCTGTTCTGAGCGGGACAGATCATTGGGATTGGCGTCTTTAAATTTAATGTTCAATGGTTAAGCGGGGCAAACGCTTCTAGCGTTCAGCCTCGCTTATTTCTATCGTTTGAGTAGAGGATACATATTTAATTTTTAGGTATTGAAAATACTTGTTTATATGGTAAATGTTCGCTATGTTTAAAGTGTATTTATTTCAAATTGTAATTTATTTTTGATTTTGGAGGTGTAACGTATGGCACGTGTGTTAGTAGTGATCACGCCTGCTGAAGGCCATGTTAATCCGACACTAGGATTAGTGAAAAGGTTGGTAGACAGTGGGGAGGATGTTGACTATGTGTGTACGGAAGAATATCGTACGAGAATTCAACAGACAGGAGCACAGATGATCACCTACCCTTTTGTGGATGATGCTTTTTCCAAAGACTCTGATTTAAAGCCAGCAGAATACAAACATCATTATCAATTTGTATACATGATGGTAAAAGGTATGATTCTTCCGATTATTCCAGAGGTTTTGAGAGTTATTGAAAACAGAACCTATGATTATTTAATCTATGATTCTTTGATGGGTTGGGGAGGCACGATTATTGCTGAGAAGCTAGGAATTCCTGCTGTATGCTCTATCGCTTCTTTTGCTTTCGTAGAGCCATTGGGATCGGGGCAAGGCATGAATGACAATGATCCGGAGGTAAAAAAGTTATACACGGCTACGATGCAAATAACGCATCAACTAGCTAATGAGCTTCAGGTTGACGCTCCGGCTATAGAAGAGATTGCTCCTCATGGCGGACACTTAAGAATTGTTTATACAAGCCGCTATTTTCAACCGCAAGCCGAAAAACTGGATCACAGTTTTATTTTTACAGGTCCTTCTATTGTACCGCGTAAAGATGCTCCTTCCTTCCCGTTCGAACAACTTCGTGTTCTGCATCCACAGGCGGTGTACATTTCAATGGGTACTATTTTGAATAAAGACTTGGAATTTTATAAGCTTTGTTTTGCAGCATTTCGCGATTTGCCTGTGCAGTTTGTGCTGTCTTCAGGCAATTATACAGACATGGAGCCATTGGCCTCGTGTATCCCTGACAATTTTATAATCAAGCCTTATATTCCTCAATTGGAAATGCTCCAGCATGTGGATGCTTTTGTTACACATGCGGGGATGAACAGTACAAGCGAAGCTCTGTATTACAATGTGCCGCAGGTCATGATTCCTTTAACATCGGATCAGCCCATCGTAGCTAGTCGGGTGCAGGAACTGGGAGCGGGTGTTGTTGTGGATAAAAATGAGCTTACACCCGCTAGTTTGAGAGCTGCCTTATTAGAGGTATTGAGTCATCCAACCTATAAAGAGCAGGCTCATGTGATCGGCGAATCATTACGCCAGGCTGGTGGGTACAGACATGCGGCAGATACAATCATGAGCCATTTCTCCACCATAGAAAAATAAGCGGCAGTCTATATACTGTGATTCCTTTCTTTTAAAGTAGCAGATTTTTCAAACTCTAGTTTCTTTGAAATCGCCAGAAGACCAAGGGAGCAGATGATCAGGGCCAAACATACCCAATAGGTGTTTCGGTAACCCATCCATTGAGCGGTTAATCCGCCCATCAAGCTCCCCACCAGTCTTCCGATGGTTGTCGCATTGGAATATAGCGTCGATGCGTACCCTGGAAGAGAGGGCAACAAATCCTGCATGTAACTAATGCCAATGGCAGAAATCACTGCAACAAAAAAGGCTAGAAGAAGCTGCCCCACGAATAGCTGCCACATCTCCGTAGACATAAGGACAAGGAGATAGTAGGCAACTCCTGTTAATGCCCCTAAAAATATAAGCAAACGGTTGGAGTATTTAGCTGCTAGTACGCCTAGCATGAGCATCAAGGGGATTTCTACAATTGCGCAAATACTGGATACTAGAGCAACGTCACTCGTGTCGCCTTGTAAATTGTGAATGATGAACAAGGAAATATTCAAATTATTCATCCAGTGAGACGTATAGAGCAGAGTAAGAACGGAAAAGGGAATCAGAATCTCAATATTTTTATGTAATGTAATGTGATGAAGTGAAAGTTGATTGTTATGTTTAAGTTGAGCGGGAGGCTGCTTGATAAAAAAGAATAGAAGCACAGCAATGAGAACAAAAATAGAGGTCGTTCCCATAAAGATACCCTTAAAGCCCGTATGTGCAATCAAAAAGGAACCAAAAAGCGGCCCGGTAATAAAGCCAAGAGAAAACATAGACCGAAGCGTTGAATTAGCAAAGGCGTGATCCGCAGATTTACTGCGATTTACTGCTTCACGTGCACTGGCAAATAACTGCGGCATCCCAGGAGCACCAATGGCCGTAAAGATCGTCATATAAACAAAAAGCACATAAAAATTTTGGATTACAAGATATCCTGCAAAGGCTACGGCATTAAATAACGTACAAATCACCAAAATTTGTTTGCGATCTAATCCGGTATCAGAACGTTTGGCAATCAGAGAGCTTATCCATATGCCACAAATCAAAGTCACAGCTGTAAATACACCAAAGGTTCCCACAGATACGCCAAGTGTACTTGTAAAATATACAGCCAAAAAAGGCGCGCTGATGGATATAGCCATACCTTGTAATAACATACAGATCATGAATAGCGGGTAGTTAGGGATAACGAAAAGATTTTGAATACGCTTTAGCATTTCATTTTTACACCCCTTCAGATTTAGAAGCAGAATAATACATACCTATCCCATCTAAACTACATATGACTTTAGCATAATTTGTATATTTACATAGTGTAAAATATTATATAATTTTTTTCACTTTGATGAGCAGCTCATATGCAAGGTCATACACAGACTAAGATACAATATCGGTAGTGGGAAGTAGATGTGTATACGATTTTCCCCGTAGGATGTGCCTTAAAGGCTAAAGCGGTTTACAAACTGCTTGATCAGTTCATTCAATGATCCGGCGGCCTTCGTAGGAAGGCGATGATCAGCTTTCTTAAGGAAAACCAGCTCACTATTTCGTAATTGTTGATGCAATATTTTGGCATAGGGATGAAAGTGCTTATCTTCTTCACCGTAAACAAGCAGGACGGGAAGCTGGATTTCCCCGAGCTGTGAGGTGCAGTTGTACTTCAAGCTGTATCGATAATATTGCTCGACATTCCTGGGATTTCCCTGCTTCGCATCGCTGAATAACTTACGGAACAAAGATAGCTGTTTCGTTTGTGACCAAGCAATAGAAAGGGCAAGTGTACCGACTGCACCGATTTTGGAAAGAGCAATGCCCAAAGAAATTTTGTTTCTTAGTCGCCCTTCGTTTACTTCTGACATTCCACTGATAACAATGCCTCCCCATGCCCGATCTGGATAAGTCAAGAGGAATTCAAGTACTATCGAGCCTCCGGTAGAATATCCACACAGAAATACTTTATCAAGGCTCATCCGGTCCATCAAATGTTTAATATCCTTGACAATGAGAGGGTAAGTAACCGTTTGCTCGGAAGGCTGACTTTTACCGTGTCCTCTGATATCAAAAGCTATAGTTCGAAAATGAGGCGAGAGTCCTTGGATTTGGTTTGTGAAATTTAAGCTTGTGAGTACTGGAGGGTGAATGAATAGGATGGCCATTCCTTCACCGGAATCCATATAATGCATGGAGTATTCGTTTATGTTTGTAGTCGTCATGGTTATGTTCCCTCCCTGAATGGTTTGATCTTAAATTTGGCCTATTAGATCCAAAAAATTCATGGAGGTGTATCTTTAATTGCTTGTATGAGATACCTTTGTCCCGATGATCCAATGCAGGAATAATTTTTTTAGTACAAGAAAAAAATAAGAGGATCAAGTTTTTCTAAGAAAGGGACACATACATGGGCATGAAAAATAAAGTTACCATAGCACTAGTGCTAGGTTTATTGTTGTTGGTCTTGGGGTGTAGAGCGGACTCCAGTCAACAGCTAAAACAACAAAGTGTGAAGCCACCTATCACAGTAAATCAAATGGGCAAAAAACCTGTCATTGTGATCTTGATTGATTCTTTAATGGATAAGCCTTTGCAAGAAGCAATTCAAGAAGGCCGTGCTCCGGCAATGCAATATCTCCTTAATCAAGGGCAATATTTCCCGCATGTAGTGAGTTCATTTCCCACGATGTCTGTGACCATCGACAGTACCTTATTAACGGGGACGTATGCAGATCAACATCATGTGCCCGGACTTGTGTGGTACAGCGACTTAAGGAAACGCATGATTTTCTACGGAAATGGTGCCAAAGAAGCCCTAAAGATAGACCAACTGCAAGTATTTTTAGATGCCATTTACCAATTAAACCAAGTTCATCTGAACAAAAAAACGAAAACCATCCATGAGGAATTGGCTGACAAAGGGAAAGAATCCGCGTCCATCAATGCTATTGTTTTTAGAGGAAGAACGAAACATGCCCTCAAAGTGCCTGACTTCATAGCGAATAGCAGTAGAGTACCAGAAAAAATGATAGTAACAGGGCCTAAATGGTTATCCTATGCAGCTCTAGCACAATTGAATCCGAAAAATAGCTGGAATACTCCTGTGTGGAAAAAATTTGGGATGAACAACGAATTTTCCGCAAAGGATACCGCTTTTTTAATCACTCAGAAAAAACTTCCAGACGTAACCATCACATACTTCCCAGAGAATGATAATTTGGCGCATAGAAAGGGCCCAGCCCAACTGAAAGGAATCGAACAAGCGGATCAAGCGCTGCAAACCGTGTTGAACGCATATGGGTCGTGGGAGCAGGCTATAAACAATGCGATATGGATTGTCATGGGTGACAGTGGACAAAGTGCGGTTTATGATGATCGACAGGCAGCAACTGTTGATTTAAGGCCTCTTTTGAGTCATTGCCGCATTGCAAAATTAAATCAACCCGTAAGAAGTGATGACCAAATCGTGATTGCCGCTAATGAACGGATGGCCTATATCTATGCAATAAACGATAACGTAGAGCTATCCGATGTGGTGAAGTCTTTACAAAAGGAGAACAAGCTCGACATTATCGCTATGAAAGATGGTACAAACCATATTCATGTTACAAAGGGGAAAAATGGTGGCCTGTTTTCTTATCGTCCCGGTGGGAAATTGACCGATGAATATGGACAATCGTGGACCTTGTCGGGCGAAGAGGACCTTGTGGATATTACGATAAACAACAACCGGATCCAATATGGAAAATATCCAGACGTTTTGGCGAGACTTCACGGGGCAATGAATTCCCATGAAGGAAGATATGTTGTTGTCACGGTCCAACCCGGATATGAACTCGTCGGTGAAAGTTCTCCCACCCACATCGGTGGAGGTGCTCATGGATCGCTGCATGAAAAGGATTCCCTTGTCCCATTAATTATTTCCGGAACGAATACACGCCCCAAAACACTGCGAATCGTTGATATAAAAGACTGGATTCTGCAATTGGTAAACGAATAAGTATTAATCGTTCTTGATATTAAGATTGAAATCCATTAGCATATAAGCATGTAGTTATATAAGCGGAAGGGGGGCACACATTGGAGCAACTTGGTTATGTAGCCGATCATTTAAAGCTACTGGGGGATAAAACCCGGTTGGCCATGCTTTCCCTGCTAAGAGAAAGAGAATGGTGTGTGTGCGAATTTGTAGATATCTTTGATATGTCGCAGCCAGCAATTAGCCAACATTTGAGAAAATTAAAGTCGCAAGGGATTGTAAAAGAAGAACGACGAAGTCAGTGGGTATACTATTCCTTAAATGTAGACGATAAGCCGCATATTCAAGCTGTTCTTGAGCGTATGCCAGACTCTAAGCAGATTTTTAAAGGGCTGAATAAAGAGGAGCCGATCGCCTTTTGTGGACCGGATTCCTCAGCTTGTTCATCCTAAAGGCTGTTCCGTTTATATCCTTGGGGATAAACGGTGTTTTTAATATAAGTATATGTTTATAAGGTAATGTAATGGAGGTTTAAAACATTGATTTTGTTGGCATGCATTATATTTTTAGCTACTTTAGTGTTGGTGATCTGGCAGCCTAGAAATCTGTCTATCGGCTGGTCTGCCTGCGGCGGTGCCATACTTGCCTTGCTGGTGGGTGTAGTCGATTTGCATGATGTTTGGGAAGTTACTCATATTGTCTGGAATGCGACACTGGCTTTTGTAGCCATTATTCTGATTTCGTTGGTGCTTGATAAAATCGGCTTTTTCGAATGGGCGGCGCTTCACATGGCACGAGCTGCGCGAGGAAGCGGAACTCGGATGTTTGTTTATGTGACCATTCTTGGCGCCGTTGTTTCTGCCTTTTTTGCAAATGACGGTGCGGCCTTAATACTGACACCGATTGTACTGGCGATGGTTCGGGCACTTAAATTGGATGAGAAAATGGTTTTTCCTTTTATCATAGCGAGCGGTTTTATTTCAGACACGACGTCGCTTCCGCTTGTGGTCAGCAACTTGGTCAACATTGTGTCAGCCGATTTCTTTGGGATTACTTTTATGGAATATGCGAGTCGCATGATTGTACCTAATTTATTTTCTTTAGGAGCCAGTATAGGGGTACTGTATCTTTTTTTTCGCAAAAGGATTCCTAAAACGTTTGATGCGACACAATTAATCAGGCCTGCGGAAGCGATTAAAGATCCAAAGATGTTCCGTATGTCCTGGATCGTTCTCGCGGTTTTGTTCGTTGGCTACTTTGCATGCGAATTTTTTAATATTCCCGTTTCGATGGTGGCTGGTATTATTGCTATCCTTTTCTTATTAATGGCGCGTAGAAGCCCTGCAGTGCCGATGAAAGAAGTCATCAAGGGCGCTCCATGGGCCATCGTATTTTTCTCTATCGGAATGTATGTTGTGGTGTATGGTCTACGTAATGCCGGTTTGACGGATCTGCTGGCCCATGTGATTCAAGCGGTTGCCGACCAAGGTATGTTTGTGGCCACCATGGGCATGGGTTTTATTGCGGCGATTATCTCGTCGGTCATGAATAACATGCCTACGGTCATGATTAATGCGCTTGCCATTGATGCCACCCATACAACCGGTATGGTCAAAGAGGCGTTGATTTATGCTAACGTCATTGGTTCTGATCTGGGGCCGAAAATAACTCCGATCGGTTCATTAGCCACGTTGTTGTGGCTGCATGTGCTTCGTTCGAAAAACGTGAAAATTTCTTGGGGGACTTATTTTAAGACAGGCATTGTCTTAACCATTCCTACACTTTTTATGACCCTACTGGGCTTATATTTATGGTTAATCATTTCATAATTCCTTAGGGGCTCGTATTCGAAAATTTTCGGAGACTGGTGAATAAACAAGGTGCACATCTTAGGTATAGTATTTCAAACAAGCACGCCTCCTTAATGAGGTGGTGCTTGTTTGGCGTTTTTTTCCTTCACAGAATACTCTTCCAGCACCTTTGTTTTATCTCCATAGATCCTATCCAAATGATCTTCTCCCCATAAGCAAAAACGATCAAGCAAATCTTTAAAATCCCAGCCATATTCACTAAGCTCGTACTCCACTTTGGGTGGAACTTGGTTATAAATGATGCGGTGGATGATTCCATCCTTTTCAAGCTCTCTAAGCTGTTGAGTGAGCACTTTTTGGGTGATTTTCGGAATGAGTTGACGAAGTTCGTATGTACGTTTTCTGCCGCTGGTTAAATGGTGCAGGATAATGCCTTTCCACTTTCCACTGATGACCTCCAAAGTTGCCTCGATCCCAAGCATATAGGTTTTGGCTTTGTCTTCCATAGACTTTCCCCCTCTCTGATCTGTAGTACAAAAGGCACTAAGGAACCTTAAAGTACCTACAGTACATTGAAGTGCGTACTTCACACTTTAATGTATAACATCCATAATAGCATCTGTAGACAGGGTTCACTAATTATGAGGAGAAAGAAGGTTACGGATACATGAAAGTTCTATTGGTCGTCACGCATCCTAGAGAAGATTCACTTACCCTTGCGGTCATGAATCGTTTTGTAGAGGGATTGAAAGAGAATAAGCACGAGGTAGATATTTTGGACTTGGATCGGGATGGATACAATCCGGTGTACAGCGCTGCAGATGAGCTGGATTGGAATACGCCCCATAAACAATATGCTCCTGAAACACGGAAAGAGATGGATAGAATAGTGGCTGCGGATGCTCTGGTCTTTGTGTTTCCACTATGGTGGTATAGTGTCCCGTCCATGCTAAAAGGGTACCTGGATAAAGTGTGGAACATAGGTTTACTTCAGGAGTTCACGACAAAGCAGGTTCTGTGGATGTGCTTGGCGGGAGGGACTAAAGAACATCTGATCAAGTATGAATATCACGATTTGGTTACTAATTATTTGAATAAAGCCATTGCTGGTTACGCAAGAGTAAGAGAGTCCAAGGTGGAGTTCTTCTATGATACTTTGTCCGAGTCGAAAGAATACATTGAAGGTTTACTGGGGCACGCTTATCAATTAGGTCGGGCATATAAGTGAATTTTATTCTGATAACAATGAGAATTTCATATTGTTGAGGATTTGTTAAATCCTGATTATTGAAAAAGGGTTAAGGCTCATTAGATGGCACTTAACCCTTTTTTATTTTACAGACGAGCCCCTATCCTTTTATAGGCTCGTGCATAGGTGCTGACGGTGCCCCTTGCATAGATAGCCCGCCGCCAGTTGAGCTTGCTGGAACAACGGGATGTGGTAATCCCTTTTCAAAAGCAGAACTCGCAGTTTGCTTGGCCAGCTTCTGTTTTTCCCACAGAGCTCTGGCAATAACCAGCATGGAGAGTACGCCAACATATAGTAACAGAGAACCGAGTTCGGGAAGCATCTCTTGCAAAGGTGCACCACGCAGACCCATGGTGCGCAGGAATTTGTACATCCACACGAAGGGGAAGAAATCACCGATTTGAATCGCTAAAGGTGGAAACAGTGATCTGGAAAGAACAGCCCCTGACAAAACAAAAGCAGGCATGAGTATCATCACCATTCTGCCGATGGCTATTCCCGGATGTGCAGCGCCCCACGCAACCAGGACATTGATACAAACGGTACCGAATACATACAGGACAACTGGAATTATAAAGAAAATCGGATTGGCCTCGAAACGGCCTCCCCCAAACACTTTAAGCATCCCGAGAGAGAAGATTAAGCCAGCCGTCGAAAACAGCGTATAAGGAAGCATACGCAGCAGGATGTTGAATGGATTTTGCAACTCAACAGCCAGCCTTTTGGAAACCCGGAGTCTAGCGACCAGAGGTAAGCTATTTATATTCAGTATCATAAAAGAGAACATACAAGTGAAGGCAAGTATCGTCGTATTCTGATAGTCATTCGTTGGGTTAAACAGGGAACGCACTTCCAAGGCGATACCATTGAGGGCCCCTTGGGCCTGGTCTGCGTTCATCCCGGTTTTCAACATAGCTGGAACAGACAGTTCCATATTCTCGGAAACGCTAATTTCCTGCATAGCTGTACGAATCGAAGTAATAGATTGTACATTGGTATTATCGAGAATGAGACCCACGCGGCTAGAATGGTTCAAGCTTTTCCCTACATTGATATTTACAATGAAGTGCTTGATAATAAGTGAATATCGCACGAGACCAAAAACCCAAAAGTGAGGAACCTGGAATGACGACAAAATTATACTACACTGCTCCGCATCTTACGGAGTGGGACACTTATATTACACAGAGCATGGAAAGAGACGGAAAATATTTGGTTACGCTGGAGGAAACGGCTTTTTATCCGCATGGTGGAGGCCAGCCTTGTGATACAGGAACAATTCAGGGCGTCCGTGTATTAGATGTTGTTCTCGAAGAAGGGGATATTTGGCATCAGGTAGAGCGTTTGCCGGAGGATCGGAAAGTAGCCTGCCGATTGGATTGGGAGCGCAGATTTGATCATATGCAGCAGCATAGCGGGCAGCACTTGCTGTCAGCGGTTTGTCTAGAGTTGTTGGGTGCCCGTACGGAAAGCTTTCATCTGGGACAAGAATATGACACGATTGATGTGAACTGTTCGGATATAACGCCTGCGCAGCTATCGGCAATCGAGCAGGAAGTAAATCAGCAAATCTATAGTAATCGCAGCATAAAAAGTTATTTTGTAACCCGTGAGCAATTGAAGGACATTCCGCTTGTGAAAACGCCCAAAGTGACAGAAAATATTCGGATTGTCGAGATCGAGGGCATTGAATATAATGCTTGCGGTGGCACACATGTAGCTCAGACCGGGGAAATTGGGATCATTAAATGCTTAAAATGGGAGAAGCAGAAGGGGATGGCAAGAATCCATTTCAAATGTGGCGCTCGCGCACTCCAGGATTTTAACGATAGTGTTCAGATATTGGACGTGTTATCTACGAAGTTCAATACCGGGCGAAAAGATATTTTGACCCGATTCGAAAAGTGGGAGCAGGAGCATAAACAGCTTAAGGCGCAAGTGGAGCTCCTACAAGAGGAAAATGCTTCGTACCAGGCGAAAGAGTTGCTATCTGCTGTGCAGGGGCATGTTCTTGCTCATGTATTCGAACAAAAATCCCTTCAGGACATGCAGCAATTGGCTACCAAGCTGACAGCTGAGCATGATTTGCTTGTTCTATTTGCCACAACAGCAGAAAACAAAATCCTTCTGGCACATAACGGCACCCAGTCTGTTAGCTGCGGAGCATTTTTGAAAGAGAATCTGGGGGCATTTCACGGTAAGGGGGGCGGTAGCAACCAATCAGCTCAGGCTGCATTCCCGTCCCGTGAAGACCTTTTGAATTTCTTTGAAACGGCCCAGCGCCAGTTCGTTCAGGGCTGATGTAATGGAGGATTAGTGGCGTAGGGGAAGCTTCCACTTTTCCTTTTCTGTAAATAAAATAAAAGAAAAAATAAGTGCAACAACAGCGCCCCAAACGGCTTTATCCCCAATTGTCAAAGTAAGAAATCCCCCCAGCAAGGCTCCTACCAAGAAGGCGGCCAGGATGACACCATAACGCATCGCTCGAATGGCAGCGTTCGTGTCCTTGGTCGTTACGGCGACATACACAGCCTCGATAGCTGATCGGAGGTTACCGGTGCTGACCGTGGAGGTGTACGGCACATCAATGAGCTTGCGGAAGGAAGTCATTTGCACGGAAGCGACGAACGAGACGATCACCACCACTACCGTATTGGGAACTCCTTGCGGAATCAATCCCACGATGAAAAAAATCGCAATTTCCAGTAAAAGAATTGCGCGGGTCCAGTCCGGAGTTAAACGGTGGGTTGATTTTCTTTTAATCCCTTCAGCAACAAAAACCCCCAGTGAAAAGGCGATCAGGGGCGGGATATAGGATAACGCCTGAATCCAGTGCCCCTGAATGACTTTGACAGCCAGCAGCACGATATTGCCTGTCTGTGCGTTGGCGAAAACACCGCCTCTTCCAACAAAGGTATATGTGTCCAAAAAGCCCCCTACTAATGATAGTAAGGCGCCCAGTCGCAACGATTCGGACGTTACCTGATGTAAATGTATTTTGCCTTTCATAAACACGGCATATAAGCCTCCTATGCTAAACGTCGATTGTTTAAAGCTAACACGAAAATCCAGGACCATACAATTAAATTAATCACTTAAGCATGAAAATGACACAAAAAAGCCACATCAGGTCCCATACAATAGAAAGGACGTGATGCGGCTTGTTGGAGTGCTGTTTAAAGTGCCATCTGGAACTTCGAGAATGTGCTTATTGCAGAGCTTGAACGAGGGCTGCGCCGAATTCCTGTGCACCATCTGGGCCATCGGCTGTAATAATGTCGCTATGCGCAACGACATGCTGAGCGAGATATTCGGCTTGATGCACTTGAAGCTGATCCTTTTGTACATCCACTGGATAGCATGTAGCCGTTCTACCAGAGAGTAGTCCGGTTTGAGCCACGGCTACAGAGCCTGCGCAGATGCCAGCCAATAAAGTTTTTTGCTCATGGGTTTGTTTCAGCACAGCTTGGAGATCCGCGTTATTCCACAGATGGTCATTCGTTCCTGAGCCGCCGATCACAGACACCACATCATAATCAGCCAGCACAGCGTCTGTAAAAATAAGATTAGCGGTTGCTTTACCGTTGTAGTCACCGATGATTTCGCCTGTTTTTGTACTAGCTAACATCACGGTAACGCCTGCTTGTTCCAGCGCTTCCTTCGGTTTAAACAATTCATCCTCATTAAAGCGCTCTGGGGGTATAATAAAAAGAGCTTTTTTACTCATACTTTATTCCTCCTTGAATGTGTAACATTATCTACTATTGTAGGATGGCTTCGTCAGGCTGTGAAGAATGCACTTTCAAGTACGGAGGTTACCTAAAGGTTACTATTAGAGGGCAAGACCATGATGATTTAGAAGGAGTTAATTATATATGTCTGATACACTAAGAGAAGAAATACGGGAGAAGATCGTCAACGGGGACTATAACTGCGAAAAGGAACTGACCCTGTCGGTGTTAAGCGGAAAGTGGAAGGTCGTTATTTTATGGCATTTGGGCGTAGAAGGGCCGCACCGTTTCAGTGACCTGCAAAGGCTGTTTCCAAAGCTGTCGCATAAAGTGCTGACCAATCAGCTGCGGGAGTTGATGGAGGACGGTATTGTGCACCGGGAAGTGTATCCCGAGGTACCTCCAAAGGTGGAGTATTCGATGACCGAGCTGGGGATGACGATTTTACCCATTGTGGAGATGATGTATGACTGGGGGAAAAAACGGGTGCAATCCATTCGTGAGGAGATGCAGCGCAGCGGTGAGGGAAACGTTTAAAGTTCCTTCATATGAAAAATAGAACGCCTTGCACTATGAGTACAATTGTACTTAGAGCAAAGGCGTTCTTTGGCATGTTAGCAGTCTGTGTTTTTATCATATTAGTCTAGGAACAATAGCGGTAGCCGTGAAGCTGCTTCAATAAGAATCATTGCTGTTCAAGTGCTGGTAGAACCTCAATCCAGCGTGTAGCCCAAGTACCGATATGGTCAAACAAAGGAGCTAAATCGCGTCCTTTATCCGTAAGAGAGTATTCAATCCGTACGGGCTTCTCAGGATAAACCATACGTTGTATGATTCCTTCTTCCTCCAGCTCTTTCAAACGGTCCGAAAGGACCTTTCCACTTAAATTAGGAATTGAATTCTCAATAGCGACGAAACGTTGCGGACCATTCGTTAGTTGAAATACGATCAATACCGTCCAACGCTTACTCAGTAGTTCCATAGCCCTTTCAAACCGTGGACACATCTGCGGAATGTTCATGTGATCACCTCATGCTCCTATTATTAACGATTCACTGTTAAAAGTAAATGATTTTACTTTACATAAATTTATTACTTGACGAAATGGAATGATATAAATATACTTTGTTACATAAAGTAACTTGTTAGTTTCGACACGGAGCTTAAAATATGAATACTTAAAATTTGAACTTAATTTGATATTATTTTTGATATTATTAATGATGTAATTAAATGAACAGGTACGAACTAATCGTTATGGTGATGGTTTGGGCGTAGGGGGAAGTCGGATGAAGCTGGAATGTGAAGTGTGCGTAGTTGGAGGGGGACCCGCAGGGACTTTGTTGTCCTGTTTACTGGCGGCGCAGGGTGTATCCACGATATTGATTGAGCGGCAGAGCATAGCGGGAAAGGCCTTTCGCGGTGAAATCTTGAATGATGAGGGTCAGGAAGTAATCCAAAGGCATAAGCTGCTCGAACAAATTCATGAGAACTATGTTCTCGCCTCCACAAGGATCGAATATTGGGGGCATCAGCGGCGAGTGAAGACGGTCAAGCCAGTATCAGTAGATGGTAATGTGGGGGTTCATATTCCACAGCCTCGATTTTTGGAGGCTTTGCTCAAACAGGCGTCAACCTACGAGTCCTTCCGTTACCTGGCGGGTACAACTGTGACTGCGTTGGAAGGTAACAGCGAGCAGGGCTACACGGGCTTGATCGCCCGCGATAAGAACGGTCATGAGATCACGATTCACAGTTCGTTGATTGTAGGGGCAGATGGTCGCTATTCGACTGTGCGCAAGCTGGCGCAGATGCCTGTGACGAACATTCGACACGGCTATGATCTGCTATGGACGAAAATCACGGCACCTGCTGGGTGGGAGCCCGTCACTCGTCTGGCATGGGTCAACGGAGGACAATTGGCTTTATTCTCGCAGGCTGAGGGCTATATTCAAATTGGCTGGAATGTGGAGGAGGGTAGCTTTCCAACCCTGTTTAAGCAATCCTTTGAACCATTTATACAACGGTTTACAGAGGCTTTTCCAGATTTGAAGCATAGTGTGCATGATCATATTCGTTCATGGAAGGACTTCGTACCGTTGGATATTTTCAGCAGTCGTAGTGACACCTGGACGCAGAACGGACTGGTCCTTATTGGAGATGCGGCGCATACCATGACACCTACCGGAGCTTTTGGCTTGAACGCAGCTTTGAAGGATGCCGATGTGCTAGCCAGTGAGCTTCTTCGTTTACGACAGAAGAGCTATACCGCAGGAGACCTAAAGGCGTTCGAAGACGGACGACGGCAGGCTGTCACCGAGCTTCAGGAACGGCAACTGACGATGGAATCCACGTTTCATGAACATTTCTTACACAGAGTTCAATAATTTATGACCCTAACAATAACGATTAGCCTTTGAAGAATTAGGCATTTTCTATATAGAGCTTATATAAAGGATGGTGCAAAGAGATGAACCAAAAAGATGTAGCTACGCTACTTAACGATAAAATTCAAACCGTTCGTGGAGAACAATCTTCGACGATTTTGGTTGGACCGATCAAGCTGCCAGTTAATTTGGAAGGGGAAACGGTTGTTTTTCAGTGGTACTGCTGGTTGCCTGTACGGGATGAGGAAGATCGTCAGGACTTACTGAATGCCACCGCTGAGACGATTGTGAAGCGATTGTCCACACTGGATTTGGCAGAGGGACAACAGTCAAGCGTTTTGGTGTACGGCGATCTCGAGCAGTCGGAAAATGCATTAGTTCGCATGCATAGTATTTGCCATACTGGAGATATTTTTGGTAGCAAGCGTTGTGATTGCGGATTTCAACTCCACCAGTCCATGAAAATGATCGTGGAACATGGAACGGGTGCATTATTCTATCTGGCTAACCATGAAGGCCGCGGAATTGGTTTGTTTAGTAAAGCAATGGCTTATATTCTGCAGGAAGAAGGCATGGATACCGTCGAAGCCAATCATCAATTGGGTTTTGAAGATGATACACGCAATTATGCAGATGCCATTAGTGTGCTCCGTCACCTGAGACAAAAGCCAGTAACTCTGATTACAAACAACCCTAAAAAGCTGGATGCCTTAAAGAAATCGGGTATGAATGTGGCGGGTCGTATGCCGCTCTGGGGCGATGTGTCGCAATATAATGAACGGTATTTGAATACAAAAGTAGAACGATCCGGCCATTTGCGGGATTCCGATCTCAGGGAGGTTCTATGACCACTCACGAAAAATATATGCGCCTGGCACTGGAAAATGCCAGAAGTGCTAAAGGGCAAACAGAACCGAATCCGCTCGTCGGATCAGTCATTGTCAACAACGGCCGTATCGTTGGGATCGGCGCTCATCTGAAGCCCGGCGAGCCACATGCCGAGATTCATGCGTTGCGTATGGCGGGTGAACACGCTCAGGGAGCGACGATTTACGTAACGCTGGAGCCGTGTTCCCATCACGGCCGGACAGGCCCGTGCGCGGAAGCGATTGTGAAGGCTGGTATTCGTCGAGTGGTGATTGCAGCGCTGGACCCAAACCCGCTGGTTTCCGGCAGAGGGGTACAGATTTTGAAAGATGCGGGCATTGAGGTCATTGTCGGCGTATGTGAGCAGGAATCCATCCGTATGAATGAAGTGTTCAATCAATATATCGTGAACAAGTGTCCTTTTATTACGATCAAATCGGCAGTAACGCTGGACGGTAAAATTGCAACTCGAACCTCTGAAAGCAAGTGGATCACATCTGAGGCTGCACGGGAGGATGTGCATCGTCTTCGTCACGAGCATGTAGGAATCCTGGTCGGTGTACAGACCGTGATTCATGATAATCCTCAGCTTACGACTCGTCTACCAGAAGGACGGAATCCGATTCGTATCATTCTGGATAGTAAGCTTCGAATTCCATTGGATGCTCGTGTCATTACAGATGGGGAGGCTCCGACCTGGATATTCACAGGACGGGCCTACGATGAAGGCAAGCGAAGCCAGCTGGAACAGCTGGGTGTAAAAGTATATCCGACACAGAATGAAAACAGCGATCGGGTTAACCTGCCGCAAATGTTGGATATTCTGGGGGCAGCGGAGGTGTCATCGGTGTTCGTGGAAGGCGGAGCCGAGGTGAACGCTTCGTTCGTGCAGCAAGGGCTGGCAGACAAGCTGGTGCTGTATATGGCGCCGAAGCTGGTTGGAGGACGTGCAGCCCCGGGATTTCTCGGGGGAGAAGGCGTGTCTGCGATGAGCGATGCGGTGGCATTGCATGATTTGAGCGTGACACAGGTTGGTGTAGATTGGAAAATAGAAGGGTATTTTGAGCGGGGAAAATGAGTGAGTTGTTTTCGGGTGGAGAAGGACGCTCCGCGAAGGGGTTGATCTTCCGATCGCTGTTGCAGTGGGATTCTTCGGATTGTATGAGAGATTTAAAGGTAAGAATCCCACTGCAAAGGCGAACGCTTCCGCTTCTCCAGATTCAACCCCTTCGCTCCGCTGCTGCCCACCGCAAAGTCACTCTTTTTCCGAATACTCAAAAGTTATATACTTAAAAGAACAGAGAATCTGAAGGGCTAAAAGGCCTGGAGGATTCTTTTTTATATGCTAAACGTTTATTAGGGTGAATGGTTAATGGGATGAATAACTCATAGGGTGAATGTCTTATAGGGTGAAGAGAATTCTATTAGTCTATTAGTTTGTATAACATAATTACGCATATTCGGGTTTTTCGTACTGGTTTCTTTTGTGTTTTTTAGGGACTTTCGCCTCGTTTAGTTGAAATATAGAAATGAAAGGATTGACCTGGAAATTGGGATCAAGCACAATGAAGTTGAATTCAGCTTGGAAGAAAAGGGAAAAACCTTGCGGTGAAAGGGATTTGAGAATTCAAAGGAGGATGTAGGTTGTGAAAAAAATGATATTATGCTTGTTAAGTGCCAGTATGATGTTTTTAGCTGCACCGGTTTCTACTAAAGCCTTTTCGGGTGAGGTCACACAAGGCACAGGCTCATATTCAACCACACTACCTGCCGGAGCAGCAACACCGCAAAACGAGATTTACAAAACAGCGAATGTAACCAGCCCAATGCCTACCAATGACTGGTGGAGCAGCCTGGCCTGGGTACCGTACTCTGAGGCTCAATATCCGCATCCACTTGCCTTGAAAAATCAGCAAAACGGTTTACGCATCTTTAACCCGAGTGGGAAAATTACGGTCAATCCGGGATACATCGCGGGCTGGATGGATGATGTGAATGATTTTACCATCGGCCATTCTGTAAGCGCTTCATTTCCGGATGCCAAGGTGGATGGTTTCAGTGATTGGTTTGTCAAATCCTTATTTCAAAGCGGCAGCAACAAAATGAGTGTTACCTACGGACACGGCTCCCCCTATGTATTTTTTGAGTTTGGCGGTGGCAATCCCAAGCTTTCATTTAATGGGGTGCCAGAGGTTTGGTCTGGGTCAGCTAGTTCCTCTGTGCTTGGCATTACGGTCAATGGCTCACACTATGGTCTGTTTGGCCCGTCTGGCAGCACCTGGTCTGGTCTCGGGACGAGTACGCTGATCAATCAATTGAACGGGAAAAGCTATTTTACAGTGGCGGCTTTGCCTGACAAAACAACCGCGACATTGGACAAATTTCAACAATACGCCTATTCTTTCGTTACAAACTCCAAAGCGCAGTACAGCTACAACGAAGCTTCTTCCGAGGTAACGACCACCTTTACTGTTGCAACAACAGCGAAGGAAGGCTCACAAAGCGGCACTATTTTTGCCTTATACCCGCATCAGTGGAAAAATTCACCACGACCTCTGCTGGGCTATACGTACAATTCCGTACGCGGTCTGATGAAAACAGCAGAGGGTGCGTCTTTTCAAACGAAAATGAAATTTACAGGAGTATTACCTTCCTTGCCCGACTTGGGGTCCTACGATAAAAATACGCTCAACAATTATATAAACGAAGCGAAAGCAGAAGTCTACTCCGGTGATAGAGATACGTACTGGACTGGAAAACGTCTGGGCAAGCTGGCAGCGCTGGCGCCGATTGCCGACCAGGCTGGCAATACCACAGCAGCGACCCAGTTCCGCAATGAGATCAAAAGTCGTTTGCAGGACTGGTTTAAGGCTAGTGACAGCTCGGGGAATCTGAAAAGCTCCAGTCTATTTGTGTATAACAACCATTGGGGGACATTGATCGGTTATCCCGACAGCTTTGGCAGTGCAATAGAGTTAAATGACCATCATTTCCATTATGGATACTTTATTAAGGCTGCGGCCGAAATTGCGCGTGTAGACAAGAACTGGGCATCTGAATCCCAATGGGGACAAATGGTACAACTGCTCATTCGCGACATCACAAATATCGACAGGTCTGATTCGAAATTTCCGTATTTGCGTAATTTTGATCCCTATGCCGGACACACTTGGGCTTCCGGCCATGCCAAATTTGGCGACGGCAACAACAATGAATCCTCCTCGGAGGCGATGAATGCTTGGGCCGGTCTTATTTTATGGGGCGAGGCGACGGGAAATACTCAAACTCGTGATCTCGGCATTTATCTATATACAACGGAAATGAATGCGATTAACGAATACTGGTTTGATGTGCATGGCACAAACACCCCTGCAGGGATGCAAAGCGCGACGGCCAGTATGATCTGGGGTGGTAAAACGGTGGGGGATGCAACCTGGTGGACCAATAATCCCGCAGAGGTGCACGGTATCAACTGGCTGCCAATTACCTCGGCTTCCTTGTACCTGACACAATATCCGGAATATGCGGCTAAAAATTTTAGCAATCTGCTGCAAAAAAGCGGAGGGAATTTCAGTCCGTGGGAAGATATTGTGTATATGTACAGGGCGATTTCAGACCCGTCCGATGCCAAGGCCAAATTCAGTGCACGCGTAGCGACGATGACACCGGAAGCTGGGAATTCCAAGGCGAATGCCTACCACTGGATCTACAATTTGGATACTTTAGGAAACATCGACCGCAGCATCACCGCTAATTCACCTATTTATGCCGTATTTCAAAAAAACGGTGTAAAAACTTATGTGGCCTACAACTTTACAAACCAGGTCAAAACGGTAACCTTCTCAGATGGGCACAGTATTACCGTGCAGCCGAACAGCTTTAATACCGGAAATGGAAGCGGCGGTGGCAATCCGCAACCTGATACGGAGGCTCCGTCCATCCCGACGAATGTACGAGTTACGACCAAAACGGCTTCGACAGTCACTCTGGAGTGGGATGCAGCTACAGACAATGTTGGCGTTACGGGGTATATCGTTTATAAGGACGGGGCACAGGCGGCAGAGATAAGCGGTATTTCCGCTTCAATGACAGGGCTAAATGCAGCTTCCACTTACAGCTTTACCGTTAAGGCTCGCGATGCAGCTGGTAACCTATCTGCAGCAAGCCATGCTGTATCGGTAACTACGGAGGCAGCATCTGGCGGTAATGAGGGTGGCGGAGAAACGGAGGATTATAAAGCAGGAGCTCGTTTTGTCAGCGATCGTGAAGCATTGCTTCAATTTACACCTAAAACAGCCTCGGCCTATGTTGACGTGCATTACACTTTAACGGGTGGACAACAGCTCAATTACCGAATGACCAACAACGGCGGTGTCTGGGAGCAGCGGGTAACAGACCTCGATATCGGGAAGGGTGTCAGCTATTGGTTTACCTATGAAAAGGCGGGATTGCAATACGAGACCCCTCCATTCAGCTATACACACCAGCAGATTGCCTCAACAACGACAGACGTTCCAGAACTTCCAGAACTTCCAACACCAGGCGCTGATCCCGTTTTCGAAAAAACATCCTAGTGGATCAGGCCTAAGATACGAACGCGACTAGTTAACTATAGAAAGAAAGACACGAGGGAAGCACATATGCTTCTCCTGTGTCTTTTTCGTTTTTTATAGGGTCGTAATACTTTCGCCATGTTCGCGAGTTCTAGATTACGCGATAATGATAAAGGCTGATACAGGAAGATATTACCGAGGCGCGGATTTCCAAAGGTCCCGCAGTGCCTGCCCTGATGGGGTCAGGTATCCTGTAAACTTGCGTATCCACCAACAATTAGGGTTCGATTCCCAATCGCCTTCCACGCGACTTCTGGTAGAGTATTCGAATGATCGAATAAAAACAATGAAAAGACCCGGATAAGAGCATCCCATGTCTGGTCTTGATGACAGATACCGGGGCGATGGCTATGTGGCCAGCGGATACCGGAGAGAGCAAGCACCAACAGGGCTCGAGGCTTCGGGGATACAGATTCACAGTCGATGTTGGGCTGATGAATCCCATCCCTAGAACACGAAAACAGGCGGTATCTTTCTTTTTCCTCAAGCTTGACCCCGCCGTCCACATCGGAGGGATGCTCTGCAAGGGTCCTAACCCTACTAAAAAAAATAAAAAATCCTCATTTTTAAAAGTGTGTTAATTTTAAGGCGGGCAGCTACGGAGCGGTCCATTTGAATCTGAAGAAGCGAAGCGTTCGCCTTTGCCCCTGAATTTTAACCCTATAAGGGGTTCATCAAATCCAAAAATTCAGGGGCAACAGCGATCGGAAGATCAAATGGATCGCGGAGCGCCACACGTAGAAAAAAACACTCTTTTAAGTTGAGGATTTTAAATACTAGGAGTGATACGATGTTTAAGAAGATAACGATTAAATCCGATGAGCGCGGATTGCTGTTCAAAAAAGGAAGCTACCACAAGTTGTTGCAACCAGGAACTTACCTATTGAAGACATTTCAGCAGGAAGCAGTTGAAATTTTGAATGTAGCCGAACCATTTTTTGTACCTGACCATGATATTCGTTTGTTTTTGACAGATCCCCTATTGCTTGAGCAATTGAATGTCATCGATGTAGAGGACCATGAATATGTGCTGCATTATGAGGATAATCGGTTTGTGGAGCTGCTGACGGCTGGGAAATATGCTTATTGGAACATGCTCAAGGAACATCGTTTTGTTCGTGCAGATACTCGGCAGCCTGCAATTGATAAGGCATTGGGGCAAGCATTCTTGTCCAAGACACCGGGCTTCTGGAAGGCACTTCAGGTGGGCAGCTATGAATTAGGATTTTTGTATTACGATAATGTGTTGCAGGGTGAGCTGAAACCGGGTAAATATTATTTCTGGATGTCCACGGTGAATACAGAGATCAAAACGATAGATATGCGACAACAGCAAATGGACTTGATGGGACAGGAAATCATGACAGAGGACAAAATTACGCTGCGCCTCAACTTCGTCTGTCAGTACCGTATCATCGACCCATTGCGGGCTTTAGAATTCCGGGCATACGAGGAGCAAATGTACATTATGCTTCAACTGTTGTTACGCGAATACGTTGGTACGATGAAGCTGGATGATTTGCTGAAAATGAAGCAGGAGATTGCGGTATATGTTTTGACTCGACTGAATGAGCAGAGCGACGAATATGGAGTGACTTTTACGTCAGCAGGGGTGAAGGATATTATTTTGCCGGGGGATATCAAGGATATTCTGAATACGGTGCTGTTGGCAGAGAAGAAGGCACAGGCCAACCTCATCACACGACGTGAAGAGACGGCATCCACTCGTAGTCTGCTCAATACGGCCAAGCTGATGGACGAGAACGCCACTCTCTATCGTCTCAAAGAGCTAGAATTCATGGAAAAAATCTGCGAGAAGATTGGCACGATTTCGCTAACTGGCGGGAATACGTTGCTGGAGCAGCTGAACACGCTGGTTCACATGAAAGAGGGGCAGGGACTCCAATAACTGAAAATACTCCCGAACGATGAGTGCAAGCCAGCCTCAAGGTTCGGGAGTATTTTGCGTTTTAGTTCGTCTTGGTGGATGCGAGAAAAGCGTCCATATCGATCACCGGAATGAGGGTACCCTGATGCTCCATCACGGTAGGGAACAACTCGCGTTGCCACTCTTCCTCATTGCTTTGTAGCTGACTGTCCTCGGCAGAAGCCGTGTCCTCCACCTGATCGACAAGCAGAGCAATCTTCGCACGGCTGAGCAAAATCATTTTGTCCTCGGAGGAATCGCTGGATGCAGGAAGAAGCAGTTTTTTGCGTAAATTAAGGATCGTAAATACATTGCCGCGAATAGTCACCATTCCTTCATGCCATGCTTCGGAAAAGGGAAGCGGAGTTCCCTTCTTGGCATTCATGACTTCTTCTACTTCCACAAAGTTTAAAGCGAACTTTTTGTCCGCTAGACTGCACACAATAAATTCAGACATAACAATTCTCCTTATCTATTCAGATGAGCCATCACAGGTTGTGATTGAGCGGTAAAATGGGTTAACTATTGCGTTTTGACAGATGGAACGATAAAGTTGAGGATGCGGTAAAATGGTTGTAGTTACTCACAGAATATCACAAACGAGCAGTTAAATCTTCCAAAATAACAACCATCGGCCAAGGCGTGGCTTAAGTTTCCCTTCATATTGGTAATTGGAACTAAGGCTGTGTCCGATGGCACTACATTTTAAGATAAGCGGGTTGAGGTAGAGTGGATCATGAAAAGCAGCGATTAAGTATCGAAGCAGCCAGATTATACTATCTAAACGACTACAGCCAGCAAGATATCGCGGTCAGACTCGGGGTTTCGCGTCCTACGGTATCGCGGTTACTTCAGGCTGCCAAGGAACAAGGATACGTGCGGATTAGTATTGTGGACCCGATGGAGGATATGGACGCGCTCGGAGAGCAGGTGAAGAAGAAATACGGACTGGATACTGTGTTAGTCTGTTATTCGCCGTTAAATGAATATCAGGAGATCAAGAAGCATATTAGCAAAAAAGCAGCCGATTATTTGCATGAAACGGTACAGGATGCTGATATTATTGGAGTGACATGGGGAACAACCATGCATGCCGTGGCGCTTCATCTCCAACAAAAGCAGGTCAAGGGAGTTGAGGTGGTTCAGCTCAAGGGAGGCGTGAGCCATTCACATGTCAACACATATGCTGTGGAAACCGTGAATTTGTTCGCAGAAGCCTTTCATACCATAGCAAGGTATTTGCCGCTGCCTGTAATTTTCGACAGTCACGCCGTTAAGAAAATGGTCGAGGAGGATCGGCATATCCAGCGTATCATCGAACTTGGCAAGCAGGCGAACATCGCGGTGTTTACGGTGGGGACGGTCAAGGAGGATGCGTTGCTGTTCCGATTGGGTTATTTTAACGGGGAAGAGCAGAAGCTACTGCAAAGAATTGGCAAGGGCGATATTTGCTCACGCTTTTTTGACGCTGAGGGCAACATATGCAGTCAGGAAATTAACAGCCGTACCGTTGGGATTGATTTGCCTGATTTGCGAAAGAAGGAGAAGTCCATTCTCGTCGCTGGAGGCCAGCGCAAAGTGGAGGCCATTCGGGCATCGCTGCGTGGCAAGTATGCGAATATCTTGGTGACGGATCAGTTTACGGCACAAGCACTTTTACAATAGAGCAAGTCGCCTCCATCCAGCAAAATACACGGTTATAGCGTGTGCCTACAGGGTAATATGAATGGTAGGTGAACGCCTTATGTACAAGCGTGAACATAATTTCAAAATGTGTTTTACATATGTTCAAAGCCGTGCTATGATGATCTCATCACAGAGAAATAAAGGACTTTTGTCTTCAACTATTTATCTAATGAAGGAGCTTTTAGATATGAACATTGCAGCATTAATCGACCATACATTGTTGCGTGCAGATGCGACGAAGGATGAAATTACGAAATTGACTGCCGAGGCAAAAAAATATCAGTTTGCTTCTGTATGTGTGAACCCGGCGTGGGTAACTTATGCAGCAGAACAGCTCGCAGGCACAGGCGTAGCCATCTGTACAGTTATCGGTTTCCCGCTGGGAGCGAGCACGTCCGCAACGAAAGCATTTGAAACGAAAGATGCTATTGCTAACGGAGCGACTGAAATTGATATGGTTATTAACATAGGCGCTTTGAAGGAACGTGATGTACAGCTCGTCGAGCAGGACATCCGTGCGGTCGTGGAAGCAGCTGCTGGTACACTGGTAAAAGTGATTATCGAGACCTGCCTGCTGACTGACGAAGAGAAGGTACTGGCATGTGAGCTGTCCGTCAAAGCGGGGGCGAATTTTGTAAAAACCTCGACAGGCTTCTCAACAGGTGGAGCTACTGCGGAAGATGTGGCTTTGATGCGCAAAACGGTAGGACCTGAGATTGGTGTCAAGGCTTCAGGCGGTGTACGCAGTCTGGAAGACGTGCAAAAATTAGTAGAAGCTGGCGCAAATCGGATCGGTGCAAGTTCCGGTGTGAAAATCATCGAGGGCGAGCAGTCTACATCTTCCTACTAAGTTCATTTTAAAGTCATGGAGGGATTCGCAATGAAGGATCAATTGATTCAGAAAGCGCTTGAGGCGCGTAACCAGGCATATGTTCCGTATTCGAATTTTCAAGTGGGTGCTGCGGTTCTCGGAAGCGATGGCACGATTTATCACGGATGTAATGTGGAAAATGCCTCCTACGGCTTATGCAATTGTGCAGAGCGGACAGCGATTTTTAAAATGGTATCCGAAGGCTGCCGGAAAATTGATTCGATTGCGGTTGTAGCTGATACGGAAGGACCTGTGTCTCCATGTGGGGCCTGTCGTCAGGTCATTTCCGAATTTGCTCATCAAGATACCAAAATTTATCTGACAAACCTTCATGGCAACACGGAAGAGTGGACGGTGGATCAATTACTACCGGGTGCCTTTCGACCTGCGGATCTGGGGAATTAAAAAAAAAGAATGCCTCTTTGGGGCGCATTCTTTTTGTGGGCAATGTAAGCGCTTAATGTAATGAGGGGGAATTGAAATGAAATATGTAATCGCTCTGGTGGGACTGCTTGTTGTATTTGCACTTACTTACGTTGCCAGCAGTGACAAGCGCAAAATCAGGTATCGTCCGCTGGTGGTTATGGTTGTGTTGCAGGCGGCGCTAGCTTTTGTATTGCTGAATACAGGGATTGGTGAAATTCTAGTCAAAGGTTTTGCAAAAGGGTTTAAAAGTCTGATTGATTATGCTATGGAAGGGATTAACTTCGTTTTTGGCGGAATTGCGAATGAAGGAGCAGCACCGTTCTTTATCGGTGTACTGCTGCCAATCGTGTTCATATCCGCGCTGATTGGTATTTTGCAATATGTAAAAGTGTTGCCTTTTATTATTAAATATATCGGGCTTGTCTTGAGCAAAGTAAACGGAATGGGTAAACTGGAATCCTACAACGCTGTAGCTTCGGCTATCTTGGGTCAATCCGAGGTGTTTATTTCCGTTAAGAAGCAAATTGGTCTGCTGCCAAAACATCGGTTGTATACGCTGTGTGCGTCTGCGATGTCTACGGTGTCCATGTCGATTGTGGGAGCTTACATGCAAATGTTAAACCCCAAATATGTGGTCACAGCTTTGGTATTGAACCTGTTCGGCGGCTTTATTATCGCATCTATTATTAATCCGTATAAGATTGAGAAGGAAGACGATTTACTGGAGGTTCAGGAGGAAGAGAAGCAGTCCTTCTTCGAAATGCTCGGAGAGTATATTATGGACGGTTTCAAGGTCGCTATTACGGTAGCTGCGATGCTGATCGGTTTTGTGGCACTGATTGCCATGGTTAACGGGATTTTCTCTTGGTTGTTTGGAATCAGCTTCCAGGCGTTGCTTGGATATGTGTTTGCGCCTTTCGCTTTTGTCATGGGTATTCCGTGGAACGAAGCCGTTCAGGCGGGCAGCATTATGGCTACCAAACTCGTATCCAACGAATTTGTGGCCATGCTGGATCTGACCAAGCAAACAGGCTTGTCAGAGCGCACGGTCGGGATCGTATCGGTATTCCTCGTATCCTTTGCTAACTTCTCATCCATCGGTATCATTTCCGGGGCGGTGAAGGGGTTGCATGAAAAACAGGGAAATGTGGTGGCCCGCTTTGGTCTGAAGCTGTTGTACGGGGCAACGCTGGTTAGCGTGCTGTCGGCAACGATTGCAGGGTTGTTTTTGTAAAAAAAACAGCGAGTCAGGAAAGGATTTTTATAATGTCTAAATTCAAACGGATTCACTTGGTGGTTATGGACTCGGTTGGTATCGGCGAAGCGCCGGATGCTGCCCAGTTTGATGATTACGATGTAGATACGCTCGGTCATATTGCCCGCGAACGCGGTGGTCTGAAGATGCCGAATATGGGTAAGCTCGGTCTGTCCAATATTCGTTCCATAGAAGGAGTGGCAGCGGCCGACAAGCCGCTCGCGTATTACACTAAGATGCAGGAAGCGTCCAATGGTAAGGATACGATGACGGGTCATTGGGAAATAATGGGTTTGAATATTGCAGTTCCTTTCCGTGTATTTCCCGATGGGTTCCCGGATGAGCTGATTCAACGCATTGAGGAGCACACAGGTCGCAAAGTGATTGGCAATAAGCCTGCTAGCGGAACAGAAATCATTGATGAGCTGGGCGAAGAACACGTGAAAACTGGAGCGCTCATCATCTATACCTCGGCGGACTCTGTGCTGCAAATTGCGGCGCATGAGGAAGTTGTACCTTTGAAGGAACTCTATGAGATTTGCGAGTTCTGCCGTAAAATCACGCTGGAAGATCCGTACATGCTGGGTCGCATTATTGCACGTCCGTTCGTAGGCGAGGCAGGGAACTTCTCCCGTACCTCCAATCGACATGATTATGCGCTCAAGCCGTTTGGTCGCACCACCATGAACGAGCTGAAGGATGCAGGTCTGGATGTGATCGCCTTGGGTAAAATTTCCGACATTTATGACGGTGAGGGTGTGACGAAGGCGGTGCGTACAGTGTCCAATATGGACGGCATGGATAAGCTGGTGGCTACGCTCGATGAGGATTTCACCGGATTAAGCTTTCTGAATTTGGTGGACTTTGACGCTGTATACGGTCACCGTCGTGATCCGCAGGGTTATGGTCAAGCTTTGGACGATTACGATGCGCGTTTGCCAGAGGTTTTTGCCAAAATGACCGATGACGATCTGCTGATCATCACTGCAGATCATGGGAATGACCCGACGTATCGGGGAACGGATCACACCCGCGAATATGTACCTTTGCTGGCATATTCCCCGCGTTTTACAGCTGGGGGCAAGGAGCTTGCGGTTCGTAAAACCTTTGCTGATATTGGGGCGACTGTAGCGGATAACTTTGGTGTAAAACTGCCTGAACACGGAACGAGCTTTTTGGCAGAGCTTCAGTAGTCAAAGACCAGCAAGAGTACAAGCAAGATTACTAGTAACGATACAAATAACGATACAAGCATGGACAAATGGGACGGAGGAATAAAAAACATGAGTGTACACATTGGAGCCAAACCCGGAGAAATTGCAGAAACGATTTTGCTGCCAGGAGACCCGCTACGGGCAAAATTTATTGCTGAAACGTATCTGGAGGACGTGACCTGCTACAACGAGGTTCGCGGAATGCTCGGATTCACGGGTACGTACCAAGGCAAACGCCTATCTGTACAGGGAACCGGGATGGGGCTGCCGTCTATCAGTATTTATGTCAACGAACTGATTAGCGAATACGGTGTGAAAAACCTGTTCCGCGTGGGTACATGCGGCGGAATGAAGGAGCATGTGCACGTTCGTGACGTCATTTTGGCACAAGCATCCTGTACGGATTCCGGTATGAATCGCCATATTTTTGGTGGCTACGACTACTCGCCGATTGCCAGCTTCGATCTATTGAAGGGCGCTTATGATCGCGGTGTTGCCAAAGGCTTGAACATGCACGTCGGCAATGTATTCAGCTCAGACAGCTTCTACCGTGATGACAAATCAGTGGTACAAAAGCTGATGGAATACGGCGTGCTGGGTGTAGAGATGGAAACTTCGGCTTTATACACGCTGGCAGCCAAGTTTGGCGTAAACGCATTGACGATTCTGACGGTAAGCGATCATTTGCTGACGGGGGAAGAAACGACCGCAGAAGAACGGCAAACAACCTTTAAAGAAATGATGGAAGTTGCACTGGATACAGCAGTATCTCTGTAAACGATCATACGCACAGTGAGGAGAAATGACATATGAGAATGGTAGACTTGATTGAGAAAAAACGTGACGGAAAAGAACTGAGTACGGAGGAAATTAATTTTATTATCCAAGGCTACACTCAGGGTGAAATTCCCGATTATCAAGTCAGTGCATTGGCGATGTCCATTTTCTTCAAAGATATGACTGAACGCGAACGCGCTGATCTGACGATGGCGATGGTTCATTCGGGTGATACCATTGATCTGTCCGCGATTGAAGGTGTAAAGGTCGATAAGCATTCCACTGGCGGTGTGGGTGATACGACAACGCTGGTACTGGCTCCGCTCGTAGCGGCCTTGGACATTCCGGTAGCCAAAATGTCAGGCCGCGGCCTCGGACATACCGGAGGAACAATCGACAAGCTGGAAGCTATTGAAGGCTTCCACGTCGAAATCAGCAAGGACGAATTTGTGGATTTGGTGAATCGCAGCAAAATTGCGGTCATCGGACAAAGCGGCAACCTGACACCTGCGGATAAAAAATTGTATGCCTTGCGTGATGTTACGGCGACGGTCAACTCGATCCCGCTGATTGCCAGCTCGATTATGAGTAAGAAAATCGCTGCCGGCTCCGATGCTATCGTACTCGATGTAAAAACAGGTGCAGGCGCATTTATGAAAACTGTAGATGATGCCAAAGCACTGGCACATGCCATGGTGAGCATCGGTAACAATGTGGGTCGCAAAACGATGGCAGTCATTTCCGATATGAGTCAGCCGCTGGGTCTGGCCATCGGGAACTCACTGGAAGTAAAAGAAGCAATTGATACGCTGCGCGGCGAAGGACCGAAAGATCTGGAAGAGCTGTGTATGGCTTTGGGCAGTCAGATGGTATTTTTGGCAGGGAAGGCAGATTCCCTCGAAAACGCCGAAGAGAAGCTCAAAGAAGTCATTCGTAATGGCAAAGCACTGGAAAAATTCAAAGAGTTTATTGCGAATCAGGGCGGTGACGCTTCTGTGGTGGATCATCCTGAACGCTTGCCACAAGCACAGTATCTTATTGAGGTGCCTGCGAAGCAGGACGGTGTGGTAGCTGAAATCGTGGCTGACGAAATCGGTACCGCAGCGATGTTGCTTGGAGCAGGACGTGCGACCAAAGAATCCGAGATTGATCTGGCTGTCGGCTTGATGCTGAACAAAAAGGTCGGGGATGCTGTTCAAAAAGGCGATTCACTGGTTACCATCCATGCGAACCGTGAAGACGTAGCTCAAGTGCTGGAGAAAATCTATGCGAACATTCGTATTGCAGATCATGCGGAAGCGCCAGTGCTAATCTACGGAACAGTGACAGAGTAAACGATAAGCCCTATTCATAAAGTCGTATTGGGTGTCTTTGATCAAGTTTGAAAAATATGACAGCTGGACTCATAATAGATATGAGTTCGGCTTTTTTTATTGTAAGGCCGAGGGCAGCACAGAGGGGGAGAGACATGTTCAGATTATACAGCGATGTCCGGGGAGCAGCCTATGAAAGACTGACACAAGGAACATTTTACCGATACCAGTGTGCGCCCGAGGCAGGGGGACTATTAAAGCAGGCGGCGTCCAGTTTGTTTTCCTGGGTACATCCCCAATTACCCGAGGATTTGTGCTTCCAGAATGCGGATGGAGAGGATTGGATCATTAACATAGCTCACGAACGAATAGGTAGACTAAACATGGCTAAAGAAGAAGCGGATGATTGGAGAAGCTTATCCCCGGTGTGTTTATTCACAAACCTGAATATCATCAGAATATAGATGTTTTTCTGGAGGATGCTATTCGGCATCAACCGGATCGAGTAGAGATTATGCGGTTTGGCTTGAGGGAGATACCGGAACGGATTAGAGAATTGTATTCCCTGAAACATCTGACCATTTTCGAGCAGGATATACGAACACTACCGCATGCTTTGTTCGAATTGGAATCGTTGGAGTCACTAACGATACAAGTAGCTGATTTGGAAGAGCTACCCGCTGACATTGCCAAGCTGACTCAACTCAAAAACCTGAGGATCAGCTGTGGATGCTATGATCGCCCGGCACCAGATGTCAAAGTAATTCCCAAAGAGGAGCTGGCATTCCGGCATTTGCCTCCTGAAATCGGAGAGCTGCAACAACTGGGGTATCTGGATATCCAGTATAGCGGAATCCGTACGTTGCCTCCTGAAATACAAAACCAGAAAAATCTACGCTCTTTGGACATTGTGAACGGATTCATCGAATCGGCACCCGATTTTATATATAAAATGACTTGGCTTGATCGCTTCCTTATAGAAGATAAGCCGTTCCATCTGTGCAATCACAGTGACGACTGAAGGATAGATAAGAAAAGGAGGAAATCAAATGGTGGAGAAATGGGTTTGGATGGGGGTTGCAGGGGCAATTGTGGGTTATGCCACTTTTGCTAGTTTTCCGACACACACATATATACTACATCAACGTCGAGTGTGACGCATCCAGCAATGCCGCTAAGCGTGCAGAATGAGCAGGGAGGCACAGCGAAGCGTATCGTACATGATCAAAGAATGCATTTTGAAGGACAAGGCGAAACGAACTTTAAATTTGAAGAGGGGCGCAAGCTGTACATCAGTATCAAGAATGTTGGAAAGCAGCCCATACAATACAAGCTCAACAGTTCGAATGGATCGGACTTGCAAGGTACAACGAGCGGATTTTCCAGTCGAACGTTGCAGCCAGGAGAACGCCATGATCTGCTGTTTGTAAAGCCAGAGGGGCAGGATGAAGCAGCAAATGACTCCTTAAAAGAGCTGATTTTGAAAGTAAGTACGGACGATGGATCGCAAGGAATCGTTAAAACCTTCGCATATATTACACTGTAAGCTCCTTCCAGAAAGGGCACGACATGCGGTCATTAGTCTACTTATGTTACAATAGAACGGTTGAAGACTTAATGAACAGAATAGGTCAGAGCAGAAAGCAGAAAGGATGACCCGTTGTGCCCATAAACCATGAATTCGGTAATCAAAAGATGTCACGGAGGCTGTCACTCACAGCTATTTTACTTACACTTACTTTTGTAGCACTTACTGGCTGTGGTCAGGATAAGAATGCTGAAACCATTGATACTGGAAGCAGTACAAGCGTGATCGAGAATGGAGCCGGTGGTAATCGTAGCGGTTCAGCCCAAAATGACAAAGCAGCGAAAGAGAGCGAGAGTGCAGAAAACAGCGATACTGATGCACAAAAGTCAGCTCCTTCGGCTCCAGCTGCTTCATCGGATACTTCTTCTTCTCCGGCAGCCTCCAATCCATCGAAAAATCCATTTGAGGTAGCAGGTATTCAAGATCCTAAAGCGTTTTTGAACACGTTCAAAGCGCTGCAGAAGGCAGTTGCCGACAATGACAAGGAGAAAGTTGCCGATTATATTTTGTACCCTCTGCGTGTTAATGATAGTGAAAAGTCGTTAACGATTCCGAATAAGAAAGATTTTATTGCCAAGTATGATCAGATTTTTACGGACGCGATTCGCGAGGCGCTTGTGAATCAAAAGACAGATGATTTGTTTGTTAATTATCAGGGAGTCATGGTGGGATCAGGTGAACTGTGGTTGAGAAGGGCTACGGACAATCCGAAGCTTTTTGGAGTCTTTTCGATTAATCTTGAAACGGTTGCCAACTAAGTCGTACCCCGTGTGTAAATGACCTCTAAACGGTCGGAAACATATACAATGTTTCTGACTGCCCCCCCTTAAAGAAAGAAAAGTACAGATAATGCATACCAAAAAAAGGTTTGACATCACTCCTAAACTCTCGTATTATATCCGTATAACTCATTAAACAGGTAGGAATTAAAGAATTAAAGTTTGATCTCGCCATTTTGGCGGAGAACCTCTAGGAACAGCAGGCAGACACTGTCCACACGACAGGTTTGACCTAACAGGGCTGCATCAGGGAATTCTCCGCTCTTTTTTTAATTATGTCTGTAAATAACAGGCGTAAATGAATACAAATTACATAGAATTCGGGGTGTCTTGATGAAGAGGCAATGGAAAAGTGGACTTATTCTCGGACTATCTTTGGTTTTAACGATGATGCTAAGCGCTTGCGGGGCAAGCAAGGGAGGGACGGAGGCAGATGGTAGCTCTGCTGCCGTGGAGTTGCTCAATGTTTCTTATGATCCGACCCGTGAGCTGTATGAGGCATATAATAAAGCATTTGCCGCTCATTGGGAGAAGGAGAAAGGACAGAAGGTTACGATTAAGCAATCTCACGGAGGATCTGGCAAGCAAAGTCGTTCTGTGCAGGACGGGCTGGATGCGGACGTGGTCACTCTGGCTCTGGGCTATGATATTGATGCGCTACAGGAAAAAGGACTCGTTCAAGAGGGATGGCAAAGTAAATATGAGCATAACAGCGCCCCGTACACTTCAACCATCGTGTTATTGGTACGCAAAGGGAACCCGAAAGGGATTAAGGACTGGGACGATTTAATCCGTGGCGATGTGCAAGTCATTACACCGAATCCTAAAACTTCGGGTGGAGCACGTTGGAACTATCTTGCAGCCTGGGCTTATGCGCTCAAGAAGAACAATAATGATGAAGCCAAGGCCCAGCAGTTTGTACAGGAGCTGTATAAGCATGTGCCGGTGTTGGATAGCGGAGCACGTGGAGCGACAACGACTTTCGTAGAGCGTGGAATTGGCGATGTGCTGATTGCATGGGAAAATGAAGCACTGCTCTCGGTGAAGGAGCTGGGTGCGGATAAATTTGATATCGTGTATCCGTCGATTAGTATTTTGGCTGAACCTCCGGTAGCAGTAGTCGATAAGGTGGTAGATAAAAAAGGTACACGCGAGGTGGCGGACGCGTACCTGAAATATTTGTACAGTGAAGAAGGGCAGACCATTGCTGCTGAAAATTATTATCGCCCAACATTGGAGAGTGTGACGGCAAAGTTTAAGGATCAATTTCCTGAATTGGAGCTCGTAACCTTGAAGGATGTATTCGGGACATGGAAGGAGACGCAGCAGAAGCATTTCAGCGACAAGGGCATTTTTGACCAGATTTATGTACCCGGCAGTTCATAAAATAGGTGGACTGTGTAGGCGATTGGATCGGTAGCCTCGAGTGTCATAGTGAATGGATTCAGAGAGGGATGAACAGAACATGAGTCAAGTGCAAGCCACCCGAAAACGCGTACTTCCCGGGTTCGGGTTAACAATGGGTTATAGTGTGCTGTATCTCAGTCTGGTGGTGCTGGTGCCTTTATCGGCACTGCTTCTGAATTCAACTGGACTGACGTGGGAAAAATTTTGGGACGTGGCGACTGATGTCAGGGTGCTGGCTTCCTACAAGGTTAGCTTTTTGTGTGCCGCGGCTGCGGCGCTGATCGACCTGTTTCTCGGATTACTGATAGCCTGGGTGCTGGTACGTTATGAGTTTCCGGGGAAACGAATTTTTGATGCGGTGATTGATCTGCCCTTTGCTTTGCCTACTGCGGTAGCGGGGGTTGCTCTGACTGCCCTATATGCACAGAACGGCTGGATCGGTTCGTTGTTCGAACCGCTTGGATGGAGGATGGCGTACTCACAGACGGGGATTACGCTAGCATTGATGTTTATTGGTATTCCGTTCGTCGTACGGACAGTTCAGCCGGTGCTGGAGGAACTGGACAAGGACGAGGAGGAGGTCGCTGCTACGCTGGGAGCTGGCAGATGGCGTATCTTCTGCAGCGTTATTGTGCCGGAGCTGGTGCCACCGCTGCTGACGGGTTTTGCGCTCGCCTTTGCCCGTGGCATTGGCGAGTACGGCTCTGTCGTCTTCATCTCTGGCAATATGCCGATGAAGACGGAAATTGCTCCACTGCTCATAATGTCCAAGCTGGAGCAAAATGACTATGCAGGAGCTACGGCGGTAGCGTTGATGCTGTTGGTGATTTCATTCGTGCTGTTACTCGTGATTAACAGCATTCAGCGCTGGTCACGGCGCCGTGCAGTTTAACGTAACTGCCTAAACGCAACTGTTAATATAACTATTTAACGTTAATATGCATAGCTACGCATAATACCCGCGTTCTAAGGAGGGATACACCATGTCACAAGCAATAACTGGGCGGGAGCTTGCTCCTGCACCAGTGCCTTCATCCGCACCGCCCAACAGGGTTACAACCGAAGCCCCTTGGGTAAAGTGGACGCTGATTGGTGCTGCTTTTTTAGCTTTGCTCTGGGTACTGGTATTGCCGCTAATCGTTGTGCTTACCGAAGCACTCAAGCAAGGATGGGGCGTCTACGTCGAAGCGTTACGGGACCCAGATGCCATGTCTGCATTGCGGTTGACGCTGCTGGTGGCAGCGATAACGGTACCGCTGAATACGGTATTTGGTGTAGCTGCCGCTTGGCTGATCACGAAATTTCAATTTCGCGGCAAAGGCTTACTGGTCACCTTGATTGATTTACCCTTTGCCATCTCTCCTGTCGTCGGAGGACTGATGTATGTATTAGTGTTTGGTGCACAGGGCTGGCTTGGACCGTGGCTGGACGAGCATGATATTAAAATTATATTTGCTTTGCCTGGTATTATTTTAGCGACGCTGTTCATCACCTTTCCATTTGTGGCGCGAGAACTCATTCCAATGATGGAAGATCAGGGACAGCAAGAGGAAGAAGCAGCGGTCACGCTGGGCGCGCGCGGTTGGCGTATTTTCTGGAAAGTGACGCTGCCGAACATCAAGTGGGGTCTGCTGTATGGCATCATTTTGTGTAATGCACGAGCCATGGGTGAGTTTGGTGCGGTCTCCGTTGTCTCTGGACATATCCGGGGAGAGACGAACACACTGCCGCTGCATGTGGAAATTTTGTATAACGAATATCAGTTCTCGGCATCTTTTGCGGTGGCCTCGTTATTATTGTTACTTGCTCTGGCAACCTTGGTGCTTAAAAGCTGGTTTGGACGCAAACGCGTGCATTAATTTATGATTTTGTATATGATCCCTCAGGGCCTCTCTTTGCGTCTATCGTCTGTTAACGGCGAGAAGATGGGAAGAGAGGCCCTTGTTCTAAGGTGGCTGATATGGATAATAAAATGATCATATCAAGGCACGTTGGTGTGCCCAGGAGGAGCGAAGGGAAAAATGAAACATCCGTTTCAGTCCTACCGTCAGCTGTTTCCAGTGCTGTCCTCACATATCCATGTAGGGAGTTGTTCGCAGGGGGCTGTGTCGAGGCCGGTTTCTGCTGCCATTGAGGAATATCATCGAAGTTTGCTGCAACACGGTCATAACGGCGAGCTGTCTATGGCACGTTTGGAGGAGGCCAGAGGGCATTTTGCCAAGCTTATCGGGGCGGAGACTGACGAAATTGCGGTCCTCTCCTCAGCCTCTGAGGCGATTGCCGGGGTGGCCACAGCCCTTCCTTATGTATCGGGAAAAGAAGGCATTGTGTATGCGGACACCGACTTCCCGACAGTGGGACACATCTGGCAGGCACAGGAGATGTTCCGTGATCACATCTGTTGTATCCCCTCCATCGAGGGAGAAGTGATAATAGAACAGTATGAGGAGCATGTTACGGAGAAAACTGCGCTCGTTATGGTGTCACAAGTGAACTATACCAACGGATTTCAGCAGGATTTAAAATCCATTGCAGATATAGCTCACCGAAATCAGGCGTTGCTGTTTGTGGATGCCTATCAGTCTGCAGGGATCATTCCAGTGGATGTAAAGGCAATGGGCGTAGATATTTTGGTCGCGGGAGCCCGCAAATATATGCTGGGAATTCCGGGCGTGGCTTTTCTTTATGTAAGCAAGGATCGAATAGACCGCTTCAAGCCCCGTCTTACGGGCTGGCTTGGGCAGGAGCCCGCTTCCCGGTTTGATATTGCTCACCCGGTTCCAGCGGCGGGAGCCCGACGCTTTGAGACGGGATTGCCTTCTTTCATTAGCATTTTTGCCGCCAATGTGGCCTTAAAGCTGCTGCTGGAGATTGGAGTCACGAATATTCAGGCCTATATGAGTGAGTTGTTGGATTTTTCCGTTGAATATGGACGGCGCAAAGGGTTACACATACGTGTACCTTACAGGGGAGGCACATTACCAAGCCTGCTCGCTGTTGAAGTAGCCGACGTGTCGGCTGTAGAGAGGCGATTGAGAAGCCAAAATATGATCGTTTCAGCACGAAAGGATGTTATCCGTGTGGCTCCGCATTTTTACAATACGGCTGAGGAAGTCCGACGGATCATAGATGAATTGGCAGAGAGATGTTGAACGGCAAAAGCCTCTTCCGAGTGAATGGGAGCATAACGTGTCCCTTTTTACACAGGAGAGGCTTTTTGGGTGTTTAGAATTCTAATTATACGATCCGTTTGCGCAGCCAGCCGGAAATCAGATCCGTCAAAATGATCAGGACTACAATACCGAGCAAGATAACGCCTACACGGTTCCAGTTGCGCATTTGGAGTGCAAATAGTAGTGGAGTACCGATACCGCCTGCACCGACCAGACCGAGCGTGGTAGCGGAACGGATGTTAATTTCAAAACGATAAAGCGAATACGAAAGAAACTGTGGAATCACCTGCGGTAGCACGGCGAAGAAAATCACCTGCCAACGGTTGGCACCGCACGCGATCAAAGCTTCCTGGGGCCCGTGATCGACACTTTCGATCGTTTCCGAGAAAAGCTTCGCCAGCATGCCGATGGAGTGAATGCCGAGGGCAAGCACACCCGCAAATGAACCGGGTCCAACGGCTTTGATAAACAAGATGGCGACGATCATTTCGGGAAATACCCGGATGACACTAAGCACAAATTTCCCGCTACCCGATAAGGGACGCAGACGGGTCATATTACTGGACGCCCAAAAGGCGAACGGAAGGCAGACAAATGCGGACACGAAGGTTCCAAGCACTGAAATGACCAGCGTATCCAGCAATCCGCGCAGCAAATCCTCTCCCTCAGGGATGTAGACGAACGACCAGTCGGGGTGAAGGAAGCCGTCCAATATAGCGACAGAGACACTTTTGGCCGTTCCCTGTAATCCTTCAAACTGCATCCCGCGAAAAGCCCAAATGTAAATGATGATTAGCAGAATAGCTATCGCCCATAGGCGCAGGCGGGAGCCAATAGGTCTGCGAAGCGTAGGATCATTCATAATAATTTCCTCCGTAGCAGGTTACTGCCGTAATCAATCGCAAGGACGATGACGAGGGTCAGTAGAATAATGATGCTTGCCCGATCATATCGGAACAGCCCTAGGGAACGGTCAAGCAACAGACCGATACCGCCAGCGCCAACCAGGCCCAGAACGGAAGCCGCGCGCACATTAACCTCAAAGGTATACAGCAAGTACGATACAAAATAAGGCAGAGCTTGCGGAACGACACCAAAGGCGATGACCTGAATGCGGCTCGCGCCAACAGCGGTCATGGCCTCCAGTGGTCCGGGATCAATGGCTTCAATCGCCTCAAAGGTCAGCTTGGCTATAATGCCAAAGGAGAAGAAGAGCAGGGCGAGCATCCCTGCAAACGGCCCGATGCCGAACACCGCCACAAAGATCGAGGCGAACAGCAAATCGGGAATCGTCCGTACTAGATTCAGGATCGTGCGCATCGGCAGTGAAATCAGCTTGCGCGGCATTACATTATAGGCACACAGCAACGCGACAGGGATCGCCAATATGGCTCCCAGTGTCGTGCCAACAATGGCGATCTGGATTGTTTCCAGCATCGGTTTCCAGATGGTAGGCAGGTAGCTCCAGTCGGGTGGAAACATTTCGCCCAACAATTTGCCCATCTCCGGCAAGCCGACGATCAATTGGTAAGGTGTTGCATCCGTATGAATGGAGCAGGCTACCAGCACCACGATAAAAATCATCCAGGTGGCATAACGCTTGTAACGTCCTGGCAGCGGTGGCCCTGCGGGCGGCTTACTTGGCAGCGGCGGTCCAGCATGCGGTGACGGTTGCGTCGAAGAGAGCGGCTGGGCAGTAGAGTCGGGCTTCATGATCCCACTCCCAGCAGCTCATCATGCTTGATGGCCCGGCCGTATATTTCCGCAAAGGCCTCATCCGTAGCCTCCTTCGGTGTGCCGTCAAAGACCACTTCTCCGGCGCGCAATCCGATGATCCGCGTTGCATATTCGCGCGCGAGATCAATGAAATGCAGATTGACGATGGTCGTAATCTGCATTTCACGGTTGATCCGCTGGAGGTCATCCATCACCTGGCGGGTGGTCAGCGGATCCAGCGACGCGACAGGCTCGTCCGCCAGAATGATTTTAGCCTCCTGCGCCAGAGCGCGGGCGATGGATACGCGCTGCTGTTGGCCACCGGACAGTTCATCTGCCCGGCTGTAGGCTTTTTCGCGGATGTTCACGCGCTCCAGCGCTGTTAGTGCCAGCTCGACATCCTCCTTCGGGAAGAGGCCGAGAATGGTTCGCAGCGTCGAATGATAGCCGACACGGCCGGAAAGTACATTGCGGAGCACCGTCGAACGCTTAACCAGATTGAAGCTTTGAAAGATCATGCCGATGTCACGGCGAATGCGCCGCAGCTCGCTGCTTCCAGCAGACGTGACAGACCTGCCACCCACGACAATGTCGCCGGACGTAATGTCATGCAGTCGGTTAATGGAACGCAACAGGGTAGACTTACCTGCACCGGATAAGCCGACGATGACGACCATTTCTCCCTCCTGAATCGTCAAATTAATATTGTTCAACCCTTTGGTGCCGTTCGGGTATGTTTTCGATACGTTACGGAATTCGATCATATGCTCCCAACTTTCTCCCCCGATGGGGTGGAATGAAAACAACACCGCCATGAATACATGGACGGTGCTGCCCTGTCATTCGTAAAGCCTGTTTCGTAGCTGTTACTTCATTACAGTACCTTGCTTGCTCCGATTACTTAACTGCTTGACCAACAGCTTCGGCGTATTCACGCACGGAGTCGAAGTTTTTATCGTCGCCCTTTTCATAACCTACATGGGTGTAAATCTCTTTAATGATTTCGCCGCCTGCTGGGTCTTTGGCAATGTCAATAAAGGCTTGGCTGATTTTGTCTCTCCACGCTTGATCCATATCAGAACGTACGCTGACGGTGTCATTTGGAATTTTAGCTGTGTAATGAATGACGCGAGTTTTTTCAAATACATCCGGGATTTCCTTCTTCACCGTGTTACGTGCATCTTGGAAAACAGCTACCGCATCAACCTGACCGTTCAGCAACGCCAGAATAGCAGCATCGTGGCCTTTGATTGTTACACCCTGCACATCCGTGTCTGGGTCCACGCCAGCTTTTTTCAGCTCTGCTGCAGGGTACACGTAGCCTGCGGAGGAGGTTACATTTTGCCAGCCAACCTTCTTGCCTTTCAGATCAGCTAGGCTTTGAATCGGAGAATCCTTTTTCACCACGATCATGGCTTTATAAAAGTTTACTTTTTCAGTCGTGTCCTTGCCTGTAGCATCTTCAATGCCGTAGCGTTGAGCTTGCAACAGCAAGTCGGCTGCTTTACGGTTATCGTGGGCCAGTACATAAGCATTCGGCGGAAGGAATCCTACATCTACCTGTTTGGAAGACATGGCTTCCACAATCGTATTGTAGTCGGGAGATACGGTTACTTTCACCGGGATTCCAAGCTTGTCACCCAGTAGATTTTCGAGCGGTTTGGCTTTGGCTTCGAGCGTATCTGCATTTTGAGAAGGAACGAACTGTACCTTTAACTCCTTAGGAACATAGGCTGTGCTTTCGTTTTTAGAACCATCTGTACCCGGAGTGGACGCGCTGTTGTTATTGCTTGCATTGGAGCCACAAGCGGCTAGACCCGCTGCCAGTGTGAAGGTCATGCACAAGGTCAGTGCTTTTTTGAACAAAATAATTTCCCCCTAAACATCGTAATAACGAAAATAAAATTAAAAACCTGTAAATGCTGTGACAAACCAAATCTTAACAGCTAGTCCCGCTGCTAGGGTAAAAACCACTCCTGACTTTGGTAAAAATGATGTAAAATTTATCATATTAACATTCTCTTAACAGTGCTCTGTTAGACTTGTTCAAGCTCTATGACCGAAGCTGAGGGAGAGAACAAGATTGGATATTTTGGATATTAACGAAAAGGCAGGCCATGAAAATGTAGGTCCTGTGAGAGTGAAATTCCGTATTATGGTTACAACCGATTTGCATGTCAGCTTGTGGAATTACGATTATTATACGGATCAGGAAACGCTGCATTACGGTCTGGCGCAAACAGCCAGCTTGATTCAAATAGCCCGGGCGGAGGTACCCAATCACCTGCTGCTGGATAACGGAGATGTGATTCAGGGGAATCCAATGGGAGATTATGCTGTACAGCGACTCCAACAGGACCCAAGCGCGGTGCATCCCGCCTATAAAGCCATGAATCTGCTTGGGTACGAGGTGGGCAATATCGGGAATCATGAATTTAACTACGGACTGGAATACTTGCAGACTTGCCTTCGAGGAGCGCAATTTCCATATGTGAATGCCAACATTTATATAACGGGAGAACAAGAACAAAACTACTTTACACCTTATCTATTGCTGGATAAGACGGTAGAGGATGAAGCAGGTGGTAAGCATCTGTTGAAGGTAGGGGTCATCGGCTTTGTCCCTCCGCAAATTATGCAATGGGACAAGGCGTGGCTGGAGGGGAAAATCATTGTCAAAGATATGCTGGAAACAGCAAGATGGTTTATTCCAGAAATGAAGGCAGCGGGAGCCGATCTCATCATTGCTATGCCCCATGCTGGCTTCGAAGATATTCCCGAAACACTTGATATGGAAAATGCGGTGCTGCATCTGAGCAGGGTGGAAGGGATTGACGCCATTGTGTTTGGTCATGCCCATAAAGTATTCCCTGGACCTTCGTTTATGGGGAAAACAGGTGTTGATCTAGAGCGAGGTGCCATCCATGATATTCCAGCAGTGGAGCCGGGCTTTTGGGGGGATCATCTGGGGATCATTGATCTGGAGTTGACCTTTAGTGGAGGAAAGTGGCAGGTGGTTGCATCTGCTGCCGAGGTACGCCCGGTGTATGATCCGATACGTAAGGAGGCGCTGGTACAACCGGATACTGCCATTCAGCAGGCGGTAGCAGAAGAGCACGCCGGAACACTAGAGTATATTCGTGCACCTGTAGGTCAGACGACGGTGGCGGTGAACAGTTTTTTTGCTCAGGTGATGGATGATGCTTCGGTTCAGCTCGTGAATGACGCGCAAATGTGGTATGTGAAGCAGCAGATGCAAGGGAGCGAGTACGAAGGATTGCCCGTTCTGTCGGCAGCAGCTCCTTTTAAAACAGGCGGCAGATATGGCCCATCGTACTATACCCATATTCCAGCGGGAACGTTGGCGATCAAGCATATCGCCGATCTGTACAATTTTCCGAATACGCTGCATGTCGTTCGACTGACCGGAACGGAAATCCGGGAATGGCTGGAGTGGTCTGCTGGACAATTCCAGCAAATTGATCCTTCAGCAGAACAAGAGCAAGGGCTGATTAATTCTGATTTTCCAAGCTTTAATTTCGATATCATCGACGGTATCAGGTATCAGATTGATGTAACACAGCCAGCCAGATATGATGCTGACGGGGGCCTAAAGGACCCAGATGCACACAGAATCATTCAGATGTCTTTTGATGGCGAACCGATGGATATGCAGCGACATTATCTGGTTGTTACGAATAACTATCGCGCGTTTTCCTCTGCGCTGGTCAATCCGGGTGGAGAGCGAATTATACTTGCTTCACCGGATGAAAACCGTCATGTGCTGACCGAATACGTGCGGCATATGAAGACGTTGACGCCAAAAGCTGACGGCCATTGGTCCCTCGCCCCATGGTCAGGGCGTCCGCATGTGACGTTCCTGACCTCACCACAAGCAACGGATGCCGCTAATGCCTATTCGGAGTTGCTTTATGAAGGGTTAACGGTAGAAGGGTACGCTAAGTTTGCCGTCGATTTCGGACGTTCACGGTAGAACTGCTAACTAGTTTTTGTCCTATAAGTCCACAGCATCAAAATAATAGAAATAGACTGTCCCGCAGAGGACGGTCTTTTTTCATAAAACAGATTTAAAATCGTACAAAACTCGTGATTTTATATGTCCTGAGTCGTGTTTAAAGTTATTGACCTCTCGTATAAATAGACATATACTTTGATTAAACAAATTTTGGTTTAAAAGGTAATGAAAAAGTCACCATCATTCGTTTGAGGGGGTGTCCCTTTGGAAAAAAACACCACGATCCGCGCAGAAATAGAAAAGTATATTCAAACTGAAGGCATTTCAATGCAGTGTTTTGCAGATGCTTCCAAGGTAAATCCGGGTACACTTAGCGGTATACTTAATCGGAACCCGCCACGGCCGATCTCAGTCAATCAGCTTGATCTGATTACCGAGGCCATGGGATTGGAAGAAGGATCTTTGTTCGAGATGTATGTTGATGAATGTTTTATTCATTCCTTGCCGCACTGGAGGAGGTTGCGTCCGTTTCTCCTGCGTTGTTCAGAGTTGAACAAGCTGGAGTGTATACGCAGTGTACTTGCCTATTTGATGGACGATTTATCGAACGTTCCTGCTATTTTTGAGACCGCAGAAGCGATGTTTGAGGATGGCAGATATGAAGCTTCCATGCTTCTGTATGATTGTGTCATCGAAAGTGAGAAGTATACCCACTCTGAACGATTGGCGATCAGCTATTTCCGTATATTCCAGATTCAGATTAAGGATAACCAACGGAACTTGAAGGCTGCTGTACAATTCCATTTGTACCGTAGTCGTCTACCGGAAATTTACGCACTGGAAGGCTTACATATGCTATCTCAAGTGTTTGCTTTAAAAATGCAATGGTCCGAGATGGAAATGTATGCGGACGAGCTAAGAGAGCTGGCGCAGGCATTGTATCGCAATCGGAACCGTTTCGGAGATGAGCACCTGGAGCTGCTTAAGCCGCTCGTTTATTACTATGCTCAGGGGCATCTGCTCAAGGCCAGTTGCTATGAGTTTCAGGGTAGATATGAGGAATCCAAGCAATGGATTGAAGGTTATGCAGATTTGAGCTGGTTTGAGGGTTTAGACGAAGAAGGCTGGAAAGTGGTCAACCTGCATCGTGTATATGCACAGGGCAACCGACTTTGTATTGAAATTAAAATGGGCAACACTTCTGCAATCTATGAATATATTACTTACCTGCGCGAGCATCCGGATGAGACATTGGAAGGCTTGAACACCCTGCTCGAATCGGCGAACCGGTTCGGTTATTTCGTGGATGCCGAACTGGGACTGTTTAGTCAGCAACTCAAGAACTTCTGGGAGCTTGCACCGGAACGATGGGACACTCATTATCGCAAGCACTTTAATGCATTTCGTTTTGCATCCTTTTGTAAGGTGTTTGCAGAATATTATTTCCGAAAAGGCGATTACCCCGAGGGAGTGGGACAAACACTGCATTGCTTGCAACTGTCTGTTGATAATAGCTATACCGAACATATCATTGGTTGTATGGCTTTATTTGAGCAGCATCGGAATTTTGCTACACCGGAACAGCAGCAATTGTATCAAAGCCTATGCCTGGGCGTACGTGCAAATGAAAAGAATCATGCCTATGATCACAGTACCGGCGGATATTTATAATTCTAAATTTCATTCAAATTCTTCATATAACACGTTATTGCGAGGATATTCCCGTTTTAAAAGGGGATGTTCTCGTTTTTTAGCTGCTGCCGTCGCTTGTGACTTTTAGCATAGAGAGGATCGTTTTGCGCGTTGACAAGTTTCGCAAGCGGGATTAGGATAAATGCAGCACAGAAAGTGAAGGAGAGCATGAACAAATGACGATTCCCAAAACATTAACGATAGCCGGCTCCGACACAAGCGGTGGAGCGGGTATTCAGGCAGACCTGAAAACCTTTCAGGAGCTTGGCGTATATGGTATGACCGTATTGACAACCGTAGTAGCGATGGGGCCTAAAACCTGGGACCATCTTGTATATCCTGTTGCGTTGGATGTGGTAGAAGCGCAGCTGCGTACTGTATTGGAAGGTATCGGCTTTGATGCGATGAAAACCGGCATGCTAGGCTCGGTTGATATTATCGAGCTGGTAGCCAGCCATTTGAAAAAGCATGATCTGAAGCGGATCGTAATTGACCCGGTCATGGTCTGCAAAGGCACGGATGAAGTGCTTCAGCCGGAAAATACAGAGGCGATGCTGGAATTGTTGATCCCTGGCGCTGACCTGGTAACACCGAACTTGTTCGAGGCTTCGCAACTGGCGAAGAATGGACCGATCACGACACTGGAGCAGATGCAGGAAGCGGCTGCGATTATCCATGAGCGTGGAGCTAAGCATGTACTGATCAAGGACCGTGGCAAAATTCGTGCAGGTAAAGCGATGGATCTGCTATATGACGGAATCACTTTTGACTGGTTTGAAGCCGATGTTGTAAAAACAAACTTTACCCACGGTGCAGGCTGCACCACTTCGGCAGCGATAACGGCTGGTTTGGCACAAGGGCTGACTGTACGTGAAGCAGTGGATCAGGCCAAGAAATTCATTACACAGGCCATTGAAGGTAGCTTCAAGCTGAATGAATTCGTCGGTCCAACCCTGCATGCGGCACATCGTTTGCAAAATCAATAAAGCATGAAGGTCTGCGACTTTGGGGAGGCTTATAAATCCCCACCAGGCTGTATATATATTTAGGTTGCTTTAGGCAGCGACATCTATGATATATAAGTTAGATTAGGCTCAAAAGCCGCAATACTATGTATTGCGGCTTTTGAGGTTGTATTTTATTGGAATTTCAGCTTCCAGTTTGGTCTAATCGTACTGTATAATAGGCATCAGATTTATTACATTTAAGGAGGAACCGAAGCAATGACATTATTCAGCCAAATGGCTTACAGCCGACCAGAGCAACCTGAAATTGAACAGCGGTTTAAAACGCTGTTGCAGCAGTTTCGTGAAGCGGACAGCGTAGAACGTCAAAATGAAGTGATTCATGCGATTAATAAGCTGCGCAGTAATGTGGAAACGCAATTGCAATTGGTGGAAGTTCGGCACTCCATTAATACGGAGGACGCCTTTTACAAAGCGGAGCAAGAGTACGCTGATGATTTCATGCCGGTTATTCAGGAGTATGTAACCGATTACTACCGGGCATTGGTGGATTCTCCATTCCGCAACGAGTTGGAGAGTCAATGGGGCAGCCAGCTTTTCAGTATTGCCGAGGTAGCCCTCAAGTCGTTCCATCCGGATATTATTGAGGATTTGCAGCAGGAGAATAAGCTGACTTCGGAATATGCCCAATTAATTGCCTCAGCGAAGATCCCGTTCGAGGGGGAAGAACGCACATTGTCACAGCTCCTGCCATTTGAAATGGCAACCAACCGCGAGACACGCAAACAGGCCTCCGAGGCCAAGTATCAATTTATGAGTGAGCATGAGGACGAGCTGGATCGAATTTATGATGAATTGGTCAAGGTACGTACGCGCATGGCACACAAGCTGGGCTATGACAACTTCGTAGAATTGGGCTATGCCCGCTTAGGACGTACAGATTACAATGCCGAGATGGTAGCCAATTTCCGCGAGCAGGTGCTGAAGCACATCGTTCCTTTGGCAACCAAGCTGAAGGAGCGCCAGCGCGAACGGATTGGAGTAGATCAGCTTCGCTATTACGATGAAGGCTTCAACTTCCTGTCAGGCAATCCTACGCCAAAAGGTGACCCGGAGTGGATCATTCGTAATGGAGCACGTATGTATGAGGAACTTTCAGCGGAAACACATGAATTTTTCAGCTTTATGATTGAACGTGGATTGATGGATTTGATCAGCAAAAAGGGAAAACAAAGTGGAGGCTATTGTACATTTTTGAGCGAATATGGCACGCCGTTTATTTTCTCCAATTTCAATGGTACGTCCGGTGATATCGACGTATTGACGCATGAAGCAGGTCATGCCTTCCAGGTCTATGAAAGCCGACATTTTGAAATTCCCGAGTACCATTGGCCAACCATGGAGGCGGCTGAGATCCACTCTATGAGTATGGAGTTTTTCGCATGGCCCTGGATGAATCTGTTCTTCGAGGAAGATACGGACAAATATCACTTTGAACATCTATCTTCATCGTTGCTGTTCGTGCCTTACGGCGTAGCCGTGGATGAATTCCAGCATGCCGTATACGAACATCCGGACTGGACCCCAGCCGAACGTAAAAGCGCATGGCGCTCCATTGAACGTAAGTATAAACCGCATCTGGATTATGAAGGCAACGAGTATCTGGAGCAGGGCGGATTCTGGCACAAACAGGGGCATATTTTCCAATCTCCGTTCTACTACATTGACTATACACTCGCGCAACTGTGCGCGTTCCAATTCTGGAAACGCATGAGTATCGACCGGACAGCGGCGTGGGAAGATTATTTGAAGCTGTGTCGTGCTGGGGGAAGTCGATCCTTTACCGGATTGGTTGAGCTGGCTGGACTGATCTCGCCGTTCCAAGATGGCTGTATCGCCTCTGTAATCGGAGAAATCGAAGCATGGCTGAACAGTGTGGATGATAAAAAGCTGTAAGCTAACTAAAAAGGGCATTTCGCTTACCAGTTAAAGCTGAAAAGCTTGCAGATGACATGTTTTTTTAGGTGAAAGCAGGACGGTTGCACGAAAAAAAGCCGGGAACCTCTACATGATGTAGGAGTCCCGGCTTTGTGTGATTTTAGAGCAAATATACCTTATTCATGTTTGGTGTTGAGTGGTTTGAGATTAGCCTCAATCGAAGCACGGCGCGACTCCAAAAATGGAGGCAGTGATAGGGATTCGCCCAGAAACTCCAATTCCTCATCGGTGTCAAACCCTGGTCCATCGGTAGCCAATTCAAACAGAATGCCGTTCGGCTCACGGAAGTACAAGGAACGGAAATAAAAGCGATCTACAAAACCAGAGTTGGAAATTTGCAGCTGACCAATACGCTCTACCCATTGTTTGAGCTCTTCCTCGGTTTCAACACGGAAAGCTACATGATGCACACTGCCGCGTCCTGGTCGCTCTTGTGGCAGATCGTTGCGCTCTTCCAGATGCACCTCAGTTCCTGTACCGCCTTCACCCGTTTCATAGATGACCACATCCGGTTGTCCAGCAACAGGGGAAGGATAGGAGCCCTTTTTGCGGAAGCCCATAACCTGTTCAAGAATGAGAATAGTATTCTCCGCTTTGGGAATAGTCAGATGAACCGGTCCAAGTCCTACAATGCCGTATTCGGCAGGGACAGGGCTTTTCTCCCAAGGCGTGCCGCCACGCATTCCGTGATCATGCTCATCTGAAACGAGGAAGAAGCGTTGTCCTTCAAAATCCTCAAACGAAAGTGCCAGGCGTCCCGCTTGATCCGTAATTTCGCCATGTTTTACATCCAGCTGCTCGAAGCGGTTTTTCCAGTAATCCAGTGCCTTGTCGTTCGGTACCCGTAGGGAGAGTGCTGAAATGCTGTTATTTCCTGTACGAGTTTGTCCCGCATGTGGAATTTCAAAGAAAGTGACTTCCGTACCCGCAGTTCCACGCTCATCTCCGTAAAAAAGGTGATACACACTAACATCATCTTGGTTCACCGTTTTCTTGATCAACCGAAGTCCCATTACCTGAGTATAAAAATCAACATTTTTAGCCGCTGCTGCTGTAATCGCCGAAACGTGATGCAATCCTAATAGTTTCATGTCATTATCCTCCTTGGTTTTTATATGATTAGGTTTTTCTAAACAAAATAAACAGTCGAAAAACTTTTCTTTATATTTATTATCTTGATATTAAGATATATTATTTTTGATTGTTTGTCAACTTAAATTATGACTTTGCTTGGAAGACGGACAAAACTAGAATTTCGAAATAATGCAAAAGCAGATACAATAAAGCTCAATATAGCCCAAAGTAGATAGAATGATTTTATTATAAAAGGAGTGTACTCAATGTATACGGATAAGGATTTAACGATTAGGCCTGTTACAGAAGAAGACCTGCCGGCTCTTTGGACGTTAACTTTTAAGGAAGAAGCACCGGAATGGAAGCAGTGGGATGCACCTTATTATGAACATAAGCCACTTTCTTTTGAGGAGTATTTAAAAGAGAAGGAAAAGCGAATCGGGCAAGATGACTTTTGGATCATTGAAGTGGAGGGTAAGGTCATTGGATCGGTTAGCTACTATTGGGAGCATCAGCCTTCCCAATGGCTTGAAATGGGGATAGGTATCTTTGATTCGCGGTATTGGAGCGGTGGGTACGGTACGAGGGTGCTTCGACTGTGGATCACGCATTTGTTTAATACATTACCTCTAGTAAGAGTGGGCTTTACAACCTGGTCAGGAAACCATCGGATGATGAAGGTTGGGGAGAAACTGGGCATGACCCTCGAAGCCAGGCTTCGCAAGTGCAGATATTATGATGGAGAGTATTATGATTCGATCCGAATGGGGCTTTTACGGGAAGAGTGGGAACTGTGATTAAATTATAAAGTATAGAAGACTCGCAAGAGGGACGCCTTTTTTAAAGAACTCCATCTTGCGAGTCAAAGTTTCAATGATTTGGATCGTTTTGAAATGCGAAAGGTTACTGAGGACAATTGGCAAAAATAGTTAGCAATTCATCCGCATTTGGTCCAGTATCAACTTGTTGGGCAACGACTTTTCCATCTTTAATATATGCTAGTGTTGGAGTAGCTTGTAAATTGATGTGATCTCTAAGAAATTGCCGAATGACTGGTTTCCAGTCCCCACCATCCAGATTGTAATAATAGATGGGTTGTGATATACGGACAGAAAATTCTTTTAAAATGGGAGAGAATTCACGACAATCGGAGCAGCTAGGTCTACCAATATAAAAGTAAAAACCTTCTCCCGAGTTGAATTTGTCCATGGTTTCATTCGCATTAAGTCTAGGTAAATCTTTTACATCATTCTCGTATTCTTCAACAGTCGGAATATTTTTATTTTGTTCTATAGTCGTAAAATTCTTATGTTCTGCAGCATAGTTAGTATCATTAGCAATGAAAAAGCTTGTCAAACACATACAGAATATAAAAGCTATTTTGAACGGTAGAAATTTTCGGTTTTTTATCATAAGAAACCTCCAAATTAATTTTTTGCCTGATACTAATTTTACGGACATATAATATTATTTTGATTATCACCTTCTTAAAATATTTATACGGAGTCTTAACAGACTATTGAGATTAATTGCTTCCAGATAGCCTGTATTCTTAAGTTGTTGTAGTTAATCTATGAATAAGGTTACTACAGTTGATCTATGTAGAAATATTACTGTAATAATCAGCGCATATTGTGTCATTTTTCGTCTTGCTGAATACTCTAGTAACTCGTAATTATAAATGGTCAGCATTGAAATTTTAATACATTTTTATCGGAAATTTGCTTTTTATAGCATTAAATTGGTTATTTTATCACTTACACATTCTATATCAAACTAAAGTGCTAATTTATATATAGCATTCTATAAATTTGATAGGATAGGTGAAGACTATGTTTAACAACAAACAAGTAGTCATAATTGATACTGGAATGGACATGACGAATCGTAGTTTAAGTAAACATGTTATAGATGGAGTGAGATTTCAATTTTCAGGAAACGAAATTATCGAGGATAATGATTTTCAGGATGACCATGGGCATGGAACATCTGTGGCAGATACGATTATGCAAGTTTTTAGTGAGGCTCAATTTTACATCATAAAAATAGCAAATGAAGAAGGGAAAACAAGTACTAGGCTCTTGAAGATGGCGTTGGAAAAATGCCTTAATCTGAATATTAAGTATATATGCATAAGCATTTCGGTCACTTCAGAAGGATACTATCAGCAACTTAACCAAATTACACAGCAGTTAGTGGATCAAAATAAACTTGTATTTGTATCAGTAAAAAATGGCAGTCAACGTAGTTATCCAGCTAGTTTGCCAACCGTGATTGGTGTAAATGGACAAATGTTTTGTTCAATTGAGTCATTTTTGTTTTCAAAAAATAAAGAGATCCAAGCCGTATTTGATGAAGCTCCAATTTTTGTCTATACACTTGCCGAACGATTTGCCTTTTTTAAAGGTACCTCTAAAGCGAATGCTCTTTGTGTTGGGAGAAGTATGCAACTGATCTCTTCTGAGGTGACGAACTCTGTCATTTATAATGAAGATATCACGTTTTCAGAGGTTAATGATATTCTTGAACGCAGTGCTTTGGAATATGAGGTGACAGTACCTGAATTTAAACCTATCCTTGATGCTGACATGGATAGTAACTTAGTAAAAAAATTTGGCAGGTATATAGAAAAGGCGATTTATGAAACCACTAATCTTGAAATTGACATCCATACTTTATATAAAGTTCCTTTTATTTGTGAGTTGACGGGAATAACTTTTAAAAATTTTGATTATTTTTGGAATAGATTAGAAAAAGAGTTGAATCATACCTTAAACGATTATCACAATATACATATATTAAATGTATGTTCTCTCGCTGCATTGTTGAAATACTTGGAGGAGCTAGGTATTTAATCAAATTAAGCTGTTTGAAATCTATATTTTTAGTATTTAAATAAAAATATAAAAATGTATTTATTTAGAAAAAAGAGTTGATTATAGAAAACTTGAAATGGTATACTATATATGTAATTAGTAAGCGCTATATAATAAATAAGGTCAACTTTGAAACTCCATAATAAACCTAGCAAAGAGGGGATTGGAATTGTGCTGGGCATGACCGGAAATCATATTGTTCCTTGCAACTGAGAATTAATTCATTGATGTGAAGTTCATAAGTTAACTTATACACGATACTTTACAATTAAGAATAATTAATGTATGTAGGGATGTGATTGGATGTTAAACATTGCTCTGTGTGATGATACAAATGTAGAACTGGCCCGGGTGGAGAGGTTTACGTTAGAATATCCCTTTACTAAAGTAGAAGTAGATACTTTTGGAAGTGGGCAAAAGTTGCTGCAATATGTAGCTAAGAATAAAACGGAATACAATATTTATCTGCTTGATATTGAGATGGCGGATATGGATGGCATTAGTTTAGCCAAAAAGGTAAGAGAGTTTGACAATAAAGCTGTAATTATCTTTGTAACCAATTATGACGAATACATGCCAGATGTATTTAAAGTACAAACCTTTGATTACATACTGAAACCTGTGAATAAAGAAACCCTTTTTGAGGTTCTTCAAAGAGCTGATCACTATTTACATAGTTCACATAGTTATTTTGAGTTTAGCTATGAACGAAATAAGCTCATTATAAACGAAGATGAAATTATGTACTTTGAGAAAAGTGGAAGGGCTGCTCATATTTATACAGAGACAAAAGAATATAAGTGTAATCAGACAACTTCACAAATACTTGCTCAACTTGATCCGATGGCTTTCACTCAGATTCATGCTTCGTATATCATTAACCTGAAATACGTTGTGGGAATAAAATGCGAAAATATTATGATGAAACGGATCGTAAATGGTGAAATTCAGGAAACTTATTTGGAACTACCGATCAGTAGAAAGTATAAAAAAGATTTTAAACAAAAAATGATGAATTATATGAGGAAGAGATTCTAATTGGAAAGAGTCATGTTTGATTTTATACTAAATTCTTTTGATATTTTCATTATAAGTAGATTTCTGAATAAAGTTTTATTTACTAAAAAGGGACTTTCGACGGAGAAAATCTGGCTGTTTACGATTGCATTAATAGGTCTGACAGTAGTCGGTATGTACTTTTTGAAAACAACATTTGATGTTATGCTAAATGTTGTTCCAGTGTTCACTATACTTTGTTTTTACCCAAAAAATCATATAACAACAAAACTGTGTTGGGGTACAGTTGTAATTGCAATTGAAATCTTATCTGTAGGAGTATGTTGCGCCATCATGAATGCTTGTTTTCCAAATGTACTCCTTACATCAGATAATGTATCTTATTATTACGAAGCGGGTGCTCTCCTCTCAGAAATCAGTAAATTTTTCTTTTTTTTATGGGTCCCTTTACTTTTTAAAATAGATGTTTATAAAAGAGAAACTACTCTGCATTATTTATACATGTGTTTGTTTGCAGTTCCTATCATAACTCTTTGCATGTTGTGCAGTCATTTTGATTTGATTTTAAGATCAGGTAAGAACCCAAATGAGTGGTTAAGTGTAATTTCTATGATTGGTGTTTTATCAATCAATATCATCATGTTAATTATTTATGAACAATTAAGCCGAATGTACGGCGAAATGATAGAGCAGGAATTATTAAACTTCAATCTTAAAGCAGAAAATAAACACTATGATAATCTGGAGAAATCGCAAAAAGAAATTCGGAGAATCAGGCATGATATGAGAAATGAACTGTTGACCTTAAAAGGATTGCTGAAAGAAAATAATGTTGAGGCAGCAGAGGGGTTTATAGAAGAAATTCTCTCAGATATTAAATGTACTGAAACTCAGAAATATTCACCGAACAATGTACTTAATTACGTACTCACCGAGAAAATAAATTTGGCTACTAAAAAAAGCATTGTAGTGAGCATTGATAGTTTTCTTCCAGAAAAATTTTCTCTAAATAATAATATTATAGCCGTTGTATTTGGTAATTTGCTGGATAATGCAATAGAGGGCTGTGACAAGGTAACTGAAGGTAAGAAAACAATGGATATAAAAATAAAATATCATGCAAAGCAACTTTATATAGAGATTTCCAATACGTTTAATCCGCTGTTTGTAAATAGTAATTTTATAAGTAATAAAAAGAATAGAAAAAATCACGGTTTTGGATTGAAAAGTGTCAAGCAGATTGTAAAAGAAAACTCAGGAATCCTGGATATAAGGACCGTGGAAGACCGGTTTTGCGTCAATATTATTTTATGGGACTTAGAATAGGAATCGAATTCGTGAAAGGGCGTAGACGCTTATGCAGCTACGTCCTGCTCCTGCATTACAACAATATTTGTTCATATTTACTCCCTAGTTCACTATCATGTGTAATTAATATAATGGTATGGTTGTACTTTAGATCATCTAATAGATCAATAAAGTTCTTTTTTACAACACCATCTAAATTTGAAGTGGGTTCATCAAAAATTAATACTTCTTTATTAGTATAGATATTCCGCAGTATCGAAATTAATTGCTGTTGCCCTCCTGATAAAGAAAAGTTTTTACCGATTATTTGATCTTTTTTACTTTCTTCGATAAATTTCTTGGTATCCAATAATTCAATATATGAATTCAGTTGCCTCATAGGGATGCCTGGTTGCCCCAAAGTTATATTGTTAAAGATCGTATCTACATACATGACGGGTTCCTGGAAGCATATGCCTATTTTGCTGATAATATCTTTACGTTTCCATTCTCTCATTTCCTTTTCGTTCACTAAGATATCACCTGTATAATTACAATTAATCTTGGTGAGTAATTTTAATAGTGTGCTTTTTCCTGCCCCGTTGCGTCCTGAAAGGCAAAAAATATGATTTCCATGAACAGAGAACGAGACATCGAATAGCGCTTTTTCCAAACCGTTATAGCTATAACTTACATTTTTAAATTCTATGTCCATTTTATTTCACCTCTTCAGCTCTTATAATCGACTCAATTCTTTCGATTGATACTTTTGCCTGCTTCCAAGCGGCCACATAGTTTGTAACACTTTTGATAGGACTTATGATCTGATTTGAATAATAAACAAATACCGTCAGTACTCCCATACTTGTTTGGCCTTTCATTACTAAAATTGTACCCATCCCCAAAAGCAATACACTTCCAATAGAGGTAATGACAGAAGGGACAGTGGAAGCTACGATAATTGTATTGCTTCTCTGTCTATAAGCTTCAAGTGACTTTTCCTCTAAAGGCATGTACCTTCCCAAAATATAGTCTTTTATATCCATTCCAATAGAATACAGAAGTGTTCCAAGCGTATGCCTAATATAAGAAATAGAGTCATCATAAGCATTCATGACTGCTTTTGTCTTTTGAGTAATCCTTTTATTAAAGAATATTTGACTAATCATTGTTAAAAGCATGATTAAAAATACAAGTGTAAATAATTTGTAGTTGAAAAAAAGCAATACAACACAAATAACAATTAGAAAAAGTAAGTTTGATATTAGCATAGGGATACCGTGGGATACTAATCTTTCGATGATTCCAATGTCGTTAATAAACAGGGAAAATAGCTTATCGTTGTTTGAAGTAATGGTCTCACCTGGCAAAACAAAAAACTTTTCTAACAACTTTTTTTTCATAGTATAAGAGATTCTTTTACCTAATTCGGCAAAAATGAATTCACAAAGTAAACTGCATAGGTGAGATAGAATAAATAAGCCTGTTGCTATTCCTATAAACTTCACAATTAAGGAGAGGTCTTTGGATATTAATCCAGAGTCAACAATTTTACTTATGTATTGGGGAATTATCATGCTAAGTATTGTATCTAAAGCTTGAAAAACTAAAATAAGTACAATAAAAAGATAAAATTTATGAACTTCTTTAAAAATCCAATTATATTTTCTAAGCATAAATTTCCATTCCACCCTTCTGATACAAATATATAAAAGAAGCTACTTCTCATTCTACTATTGAATATCTAGTAATTATATTTATGGTATAAATGACCTCTTTAATGTCGTGAAATACATCTATGTATACGTTTTTACGGATTTAGCGCAACCTCAGATACTCTAAAGAATCCATTGTTATTTAACTCTAATTATTATCAATTTATGGCATTAAAACATTAGATTATGACATAACAATAAATATCAGAACAATTCATGATCTATTTAATAGAATGGAAAATGAATTTGGGATGTATGAGAGGAGAAAAAATCATGGTGTATGTTTTAAATCCTTACTCACGTGAACTATTTCATAATCATCAAGTCATTATCGCGAATACAAAATCAGGAGCTTTTTTGAAAACCTCTAAATCTTATTATCTTGTGCTGAAGGATATGGTTAATAAAGGGGAAATTGAGTCATTGTTAGATCCTACCAAAAGTTCTCAACATGCTGACGTTATTCATAATTTAACAAGTCTCTTTTATGAATTAGTAAATATCAAATGTATTCTAACCGAAGAACAATTAAAAAATATTCATGGGGAGGTCTTAGATGTTGTTTATCTAGGATTAACAAATAGATGTAATTTACACTGTAAACATTGCAGCGCTTCAGCGGATGCTCATTTTACCGATGCACTAACAACTGAAAAAGTGAAAGAAATCATTGATCAGATCGTCGTACTTAAACCCCAAGCTATCAATGTTACGGGTGGAGAGCCTATGATGCGATTAGATATCATGGAGCTTTTGGCGTACATAAAACAAACCTTCAACGGAGCCGTTTTGCTCTCTACCAATGGCCTTTTTATAACCCCAAAAAATGTGGAACAATTGATTAGGTATGTAGATAATGTTTCCCTTAGTCTGGACGGTTATGATGAAGAAACTTGCGATCAAATTAGAGGCAAAGGTGTTTTTAGTAGAGTTATAAAAAGTATAAAACTAATGCAAAGTAAAGGGCTAAAAAAAATCGCATTATCAATGGTTATTACAAAATATACTTTTGATGGAGGTGAAGATAAATTCCTGGATTTGTGTGGAAAATTAGGTGTTAAACCTATTGTAAGAATCCTAACATCCGCTGGAAGGGCAGGAGAGAATAGTGAAGAGATTTTTCCCGAAAAGCCATTTGTAGATGATCTGACCTCTCAAGATGTTACCTGTCGACTTTGTTCACCAGGAAAAAGAGAAATATTTATTGGAGGAAATGGAAAGATTTATCCTTGTGGAGGGTTGATGGATTCTGATGATTTTGTTTTAGGAAATGTATTTGATAATAATTTAATTGAATTAATGGCTAAAGGCAATCAAAAAGCAGATCACAATAAAATCGGATGTGTAAGACCATGGGAATTTGAACCCTGTAAGAACTGCAACGTTAATTTATTTTGCCATCACTGCATTAGCAACATCTACTATTTGCATCAAAACCAAGAGTTGTTCGATACCATTTGTCAAAAACAAAAGAAACAACTTCAAGAACTAGTTTGGAACGGCTAAATCTTTATATAAGGAGAGTAATGCCATGAACTTCACATATTGGGTAACTGAAGATTGTAACTTGAAATGTAAATATTGTTATGTTAGTAAAGTACCAAAAATGATGAGTAGGGAAACGGCTGCGAAAGCTATTGATTTTACGCAAAAAAAGCTTGCTGCAAATCCTTCCGGTCATAAAGATAAAATACGCATAGCATTACATGGGGGAGAACCATTACTTAATTATCCGATCATTCGTTATCTAGTAGAAGAGCTAAAGCAAAAAATTCATGGCGAAATTTCTTTTAGAATGACAACGAATGGCACCATTTATAATCAAGAAATACTTGATTATGTTTCTGAAAATATCCAATTAACAGTTAGTTTGGATGGGAAGCAAGAAAGCCACGATATCAACAGAGTATACAGAAATGGGAAAGGAAGTTTCAATCGAGTGATTGAAACTCTTGACTACATTAATCATCAATCACATTTTTTCCGAGTGAGAATGACTGTGACACCTAATAATGTTTCATATTTTGCTGACAATTATATTTTCCTTTTTGAAAAAGGGTATCCGACTGTCAGCTTTGCGCTAGATGAAAGTAATCCGAATTGGAATAAAGAACTTATGAAAGTTTATCAAAAGAATCTTAACGAAATATTTTCATATATGGTGAATAAGGATATCACCAAAGCACAGTATTTTTTATATAATTTCAAAAACGCATATTTTCGGCCAAAAGGGACGTGTGATGGATGTCATAGCAGCTTTCATATTTCTAGTGCTGGGAATATTTATCCTTGTATTCTTGCAGTAGGCCACGAAGAATTTTCCATGGGGGATGTATTTTCCGATATAATTGAACAGCGTTTATCCAATTTAGATGTAATCAACCAAAAAGATCAAGGGGCTTGTACAAAGTGTGCTATGTATAATAATTGTCGCAGCAAAATGTGTAAAATTATTAATAAAATCCAAACTGGAAATCATTATGAATCATCACCCGTATTTTGTGCAACTCAAAGGATACACTATTCAATAGTGAAGGAGTATGAATATATATTAAAAAACTTTGAGCTTCTTCTTTCTAATCACTAATTTATTATGCTATTTATTCGTAGCTTCATAATCGTATTTTGGGTTTAGAGTCACTATATTTGACTCTAAAGAAATTGTATTTTCTAAGGAGAGTCCTGCAAAAACTTTGGTTTTTAGTCACAGTATGGGTTCTGAATTGGATAAAAGGAATCTGTGAATCGAAAAAAGTAGTCCATCCTCAGATGGGAGCGGTGATATTATCCCCTTTGGGTAGAGAGTGTTAAAAGAGCACATGTATGATGTGATCTCGAACTATTTTCCAAAGGGGGGTGTCATGACCTTCAAAGGACAAAAGTTTAGAATATACACACCAGAGTTCAAATTGAAGGTGGTACGTATGCATTTTCTCTGTTTTCTCATTATTATAATTTGGATTGTAAACACTAAACTAGACAATTTTTTTGTGGTGTCTCTGCTTGAACTCAGCTAGACTCAAGTAATCCAGAGAACCGTGAATCCGAATATGGTTAAACCAGTGTACATAGTCATGTAATTCTGTGGTTAGCTCAGCAAGACTTTCAAAATGACGTTTCTTCACAAATTCCGTTTTGAAAATTTTAAAAGTAGCTTCCGCAACGGCATTGTCATAGGGACAGCCTTTCATGCTCAAAGAACGCTCAATCTGAAAAGCCTTTAGCGCATCGTCGATGAGCTTATTCTTGAATTCATTGCCTCGGTCGGTATGGAAGAGTTGAATGTCATTCAGGTTGCCCTTAATTGAAGCCAAAGCACGGTAAACCAGCTTGGCATCCTTGTGAGGGCCTGCACTGTAGCCAATAATCTCGCGGTTAAACAGATCTACAAAGAAGCATACGTAGTTCCAATATGAACCCACTCGGACGTACGTCAGATCGCTTACGACGACAGACAACGCTTGCTCTTGTTCAAATTTCCGGTACAGTACATTCGCTTGCTTGGCTTCATTGCATCTCGTGGGATGAGGCTTGTACTGAGCAACCGTATACGAGGAAACCAACCCGTATTCCTTCATGATTCGTCCAATACTCCGCCTGGATACCGTAGAGCCTTGCTGGTGTAACGCTTTTTTGATCTTACGCGTACCGTAGTTTTGACGGCTGCTTTGAAAAATGTCCATAATCAGGGAGGGAAGCTCACCCTCCGATGTCACTTCTACTTTGTTTTCTTCATAATAATAGGTGCTTCTCGGGAGTTTTAGGACGTCGCACATTGCTGATACCGAGTATTTATGTTTATTCTGGCGAATGACATTTACTTTCGTCCCATGATCAGCGCGGCTTGCTTTAATATGTCATTCTCCATGAGCAGTTGCTTGTTCTGTTTTCGAAGTTCGAGCAGTTCTAATTCCTCTGGAGTCCGGTTGTCTTTCTCTTTGAAGGATCCAGATGTGGAACTCTGTTTCACCCATTTATCCAACGATGAAGGATTCAAATCATATTCTTGAATGATATCCTTTCGTGCTTTGCCACTTTGATAGAGCTGAACCATCTGCGCTTTAAATTCAGCGCTAAAGGTACGTCTTTCTTTTTTAGTCATGATCCGTTTGCTCCTTCTAGGTTGGTCTGTAGTCTACTATATTAGACCACAATTTTTCTGTCTAGAAGAGTGTAGCCGATCCAATTAATTTCAGGGAGGTTAAGGAACGAGTACAAACTATAGAGGTGAGTAACTAAGAAATGACCTAGCCAGAAGTTTTTGCTAGGTCATTTCTTTACAGGGATATTTATTCTGCTGTTCGCAGTCGTTCTACGATAGTTTTCTTGTTGCTCAGAGAATAAATAGCGAGAGGAAGACAGATCCCAAGCACGAGCAGAACAAGTAGCACGAGGATCAGCGGCCAGATAATAAATCTATAACTCATAAACCATATTTGGGCACTCAAGGGTCTCACAATCAAGATGGAAAATAGGCTTCCTAATAAGATGGAGCATAAGCTGGTGCCGAGCACATAGTACATCCCCTCATAAACAAGCATTGTTTTTAATTGTTTGTTGGTCATGCCGATGCTTTGTAGTATAGCAAATTCTTGATGGCGGGTCAGAATGCTAGTTAGAAGCGTGTTTGCAAAATTAATAATGCCAATCACCCCAATAATAATACTGAGCGTACCGCCGATCATCAAAATTGTTTTTTGCATACCTGAAAGCTCTGCAATTGAGGTGAATTTGGATTTATAATGCATCGTGGGCTCCTTTATTTCGGTATAGTTCTTTAAGAAGCTCTCCATCGTTTTTTCTTTACTATCGGATACATTAAAGGCATAACTCATCACCACAGGCTTCTTCACAAGCGTTTTATAGATATCCGCCGGGAGATATAAGTTAGTATAAGTAGGAACGGCTACACCAGAATTGGTTGATTTTACGCCAACATGACCAAGCACTGTGAATTCATGGCTAGTATACTCCTGGGCATTTGCTGTGCCCATATAGTTATGAAGAGTAACCTTTTCACCTACTTTGTATACGGATAGTTCCATGTCAGGATTATCGTAATTGTCTAATATGATCCCTTCCAAAATATACTTTCCCGAAGCTAGCTTGTCATAATCAAGCTCACCATCAATTAATTTTAGTCGGTGAAGGGGGAGATCTTCAAGCCCATACACTACTGTAGATAAGTTGCCACGAGCGTCAGGAGTGACGATTTCCCCGTACAACTTCATCCCCTCTTTGTTCTCTTTATGCTCGACAGTGAATAAATTGCTGCCACTGTACAATCGTCCACCTTCTTCAAAACCGGGTTGTGTCTGTACGGTCTGAATATAGCTTTCCGTCGTTGCATTGTCAGGGCCTGTGAAATATTCTTGAAAATAATCAGCATGTGCAATCAGAAAGTCAGTATCATTGTTTTTTGACACAAAGTTATCCATATCCAGACTTTGGGATAATGTAAAAGTAGTATTCAGTAGCATTAGACCTAGAGAAAGGCTAAGCAGCACTAAAGTGGTCCGCTTCTTATTGCGCTCTAAGTTGGCTCGAGCCATCAGCGGCATTTTAGCACCGTTAGTTGATTTTTTCAGTTTTTTCTTACCCTTTTTGGTATCTCCGTCTACGTATCTTACAGCCTCGATTGGAGACACAGTCGCTGCAACCCTAATAGGCTTATAAATGCTGATCATAACTGTCACGACTGCAAACAGAGCTGAGCCGATAAAAATCCATGGGCTGGGGGATAGGGTTACCTCAGCATTTGCGTGCCTATAATTGTTCATAAGCAGCAGAGGGATAAGCGATTTGCCGACCCCAAAACCCCCGAGCAAGCCGATGGGAACCCCGATCAAGGAAAGAAATAATGCCTGTCTATGAATGAGCCTACGGAGTTGACTACTGCTTGTGCCGATGGTTTTTAGAAGACCGTAGAAACGAATATCACGCATCACCGAGATTTGGAAAATATTATAGATGATCAAATAGCCAGTAAGCATGATCAGTAACAGACCACCAGCTAGGACAAAGATGGTTTCAGGGTCCGAACTGAAAGTGTTGGAAAGATACGCCCAGTTCATAGAAGTTTCAATGAAGTTCGGTGCATTTTTGTCAAGGGAATAACCACTTTCTGTAATCACTTGATCAAGTTTTCCCTGGATGTTCGAGCTGTTATCGAACATGATACCTGCATTGATGGCTCCGGTCATATCATGATCCTGCTTATATGTGTAGCGTAATTCTTCGGCATGTGCATCCACATAAGCTTTAGAAGCATAAATTTGACCTCTGTCTAACACGACGGCGGGGTCACTCTTCCACCAGCCGGAGAGGATAAATTCACGCTGTACCATTTTGCCGTGAACCTCAAGCTTCAAGGACAATGTGGCGCCCTCTTTCAGGGGAATACCCAGGAACTGTAAGGTGCTAGAGTCCGCGATAACCTCATTTTCTGCCACCGGTTTGTGGCCTTTTTCTAGCTCAATCAATCCTAGCTTTAGCCCTACATCGTCATAATACCAGAACTCCGTTTTGCGCTTTAAAAATTGCTCGTTTGTTACCTTTCCACTTAACAAGCGGTTATATGCTATCTCCTTAATAAGAGGGTGGTCTTTGACCTGATTAAATTCCTCATCGCTGATATATTTAAGTGAAGCATGCGCAGTTCCCCCGGACTGCCGCATCGTTGCCTGCTGGAGACTTTCTATCGCGCCAATCCCCATAGTAAACAGAGATGTAAATAACAAAGTGGTTAAGGCAATAGCGATAATCGCAATAATATTGCGGGTTTTATTCGCTTTAAAACTTTTATCTGATAAATTACGAACCGCCTTACTGTTTTTTACTTTGATCATCTAGTCGCACCACCTACTATTTTACCGTCCTCAATGCGGATGATGCGATCTGCCATCTGCGCGATTTCTTCATTATGAGTAATCATCACCATCGTTTGGGCGAACTGTTGGCTGGATACCTTGATCAATCCTATGACATCCAGACTGGTCTTACTGTCCAGGTTGCCAGTAGGTTCGTCGGCCAAAATAATGGCTGGTTTCGCCGCCAGTGCTCTCGCAATGGCTACCCGTTGCTGCTGTCCTCCCGAAAGATTACCCGGTAGATTATTTAATTTGTTCTCAAGCCCCAGTGTATTTGTAATTTGGGTCAGATAGGCTTTGTCTGGTTGTTTCCCATCCAGTTCAATGGGGAGCACGATATTCTCATAGACATTTAATACTGGAACTAGATTATAATTTTGAAACACGAAGCCAATCTTTCTTCGGCGGAAAATGGTCAATTCTTCATTTTTTAGAGAATAGATATCCTTGCCGTCAACGGTTACGTTTCCGCTTGTAGGCCGATCCAGCCCACCAAGCATATGCAGAAGGGTGGACTTCCCGCTACCGGATGTACCAACGATAGCGACAAATTCACCGCTTTCCACCTCCAGATTCACACCATCTAAGGCATGAACAGCGGTATCCCCGTTACCGTAAGTTTTTCTTAGCCCTCTGGTTTCTAATATCTTCATTTTTTTGCTTTCCTCCCAATAAAAATATCTGCATCGTAATTGCTTACAACACAAATTTTATTATAATACCTCTTTCTTTCTACAATCTTTCTGAAATCTAACAGAATTGAAAGATTATTTGAGTGAGAGTAGAAAGATCAGATTGTAATGGGTGTTGGGAAATGTAGGAGGGACAGACTCTGTCTGAAATATTTGTTATATCAAAAGATATTTACACTTGCAGGATATGAAGGGATGTTAATGGTATTGATATTATAAAAGCAAAAAGAGATGAGAGGATCACAGAGAAAATTGAAACTTTGACAGTCCAGCTCTCCACATTTCTTATTCCAGCAAAATTTAATGAGTATACGGTTAAAATTAAGATAGAGTTCATCGATTTACAGGTCGACATCAATTAAAAGGATGGATGCACAAACACCAGCAACACGGTGAATTCAGGCTAATGGTTCAGCGGATATTAATCAGGAGAGCTATGTGCAGAAGCTGAAACGGGTAAGCGACATGCTAACAAGTGTTTGGAAATCTGGATACAAGAGAAATATGTAACCTAATTAATGAAATAAGAATTACATTGGATAAGATCTGAATCAGCTATTAAACAGTAATCACTCTAATTGCTTTACCTCCAAAATCCCGAAACATTCTCGACGGATGTTCTTACCTGGAACGACACTGAGGTGTCATCAACCGGCAAGTAATATCTCGAATCTAATAGATGAATCCGGTTTTGGAGACGGAGTAGAGCGTTATCACGAGGCCAAATGACGATTGTTTTCTGTTTCTGAAGTTGTTCGGGCGATTTGGATAACTTGAAGGGGGATCTCGGTCTAATCCGCTAATTATGCCAAATAGCATACTGATTTTTACAATAGAAAATTCAGAGGTATTTTTAATGATATTTTAATAGTGAAAGGAGGTGAAATTAACATGGAAAAAATCGAGATTTTAGAAAATGTAGATTTTGATATGGAAGTACAATGTAATCCTAATCATTGCAATTATGATTGTCTCGAACCCAATGGACATTGTAGCTCTAATACCTTGCAAGGCACTTAAAGAATGATTTTGTCTAGTGCCCTCGTCTTTTAAGACGAGGGCACTTTCTTTTGCATCATATCTGGGAGAGTAGAGTAGTGCTCTATTTTTCTAGGCGATTCCGGTAGGACACCCTCTTTCATGTTCTGTGCTGCTGCCGTCATGAGGGCTTGTTCCCTATCGTTTGGAGTCTGCACAATTGTCAATAGCGAAATTCATGGAGCTAATTGGTATCCGTGAAGCTTCACTCAATTGTAGATGGTAAAGTAGTCGATAAGGATGATTATCAGCAAAGAAAAAATTAGCGCTATGATCGTTCTCGTATCCATACCAGGTCTGTCGAAGATAGGAACAGTTTACATTGTGATACATGATAATTCGACGAGTCTTCCTCAAGGGGATAAGCGTTCTCTCCGTAATACTTTGCAGTGCGTCTACATAGGCTCTGGAAGTGAATGTTTTCTCTTGATTTTACATACTACTAAGTTCCCGGCCAAATTATAACGAGGTTGGAGCGGGACGTCCAAGGCAGTATAAAGTTCCAACTGACGTTTCTTGATCTCGCCAAACTGTAGGTCGTGTCCGGGGCGCTGGTAACATTCAATCACGTCCAATTCATCCAGCAGCCCCTGCATGGTATAACGCTGAAATAATTTCTTTTCCTGCATGACTTTCTTGAGATCGGATAGAAAGATCAGGGCAACAAATTCAACAAACAATTTCCCATCTAGACTCCGCTCAGAGGATACCTCCATGCGACGGAATTCAAGCGATCTTTCAAATTGCCAAATGCTTTTTCAATGACATCCTTGTTGCGGTACAACGCCAACGTTTGGCATACGTTTTCTCATGTGCCGGGTCGCGTTTCCCGCTTTCCAGTTCGGTTTTCAGCCTGGTGAGCAGACGGTTTAATTTGTAGGCGTCCTCCGTTTCTTTTTCTTTGTTGAAATACAGGTGCAGGTACGCTCTGCGCTCGCTTTTCAGCACATCACCTTTGTAGGACCGGTCGCTCCTGGCTATATACTGCCAGGCGAGCGGAGTCGTGTAGGCGTACAAATGATAGTCGGCCTGAAAGTTCTCCCAATGGCGAAGGTGCGCTCTGGCACTTTCCAGTTCCTGTTGCACGTATTACAGCGTGGCGTTGACACCAATCAGAAATTTCAGATGATGCCGGTACAGCGCGTTGATGTTCGCTTCACTGTAGAAGCCTCGGTCCATGACCAGCTTGATCTTTTTGTATGCGAAAAAGTCCATGTCCGCCATGAGCTTTTGAATCGTTGACATGTCCGAAATATTTCCGGACAGCTTGCGGTAACGCAGAATGGAGTATATTGGTGATAATATCTTGAGATAAGCGCGTACCTATAGGCTTTTCAGGCAAACCTCGTTATAATTTCGCGGGAATGCAAGATACTAGATGTAGTTTTGGATCTCTTTCCCGAAACAGATAGGATAAAATCAGGCCTCACAAATTCCTCGTCTATATTTGATCAACGGGTGATTTTTACGTGGTTAAAATTCTCATCATTGATTTGTTTGAGTGCGGCATGATTTTCGTCACCGTTCCGCCGTATGTTCGTTTTCCGCATATTTTCTACAGCAGTAAGACCTATAGTGACAGTGCTGTAAATAATAATTCAGCCAAGGCAGTTAGAGGCTATGGGCTTTACCAATTTTAAAGCTTTTATGTTCCAGATTATAGTAGTTTTTTTCGATAGGAGCACAATATTTTTCGCAGACATTCAAGGCAGGTATTAGATTATGATTTTAGAAAACGAAGCCGATTTTTCGCCTGTGGAAGATGGTCAATCTTTGTCTTACAGTGGAATTTATCCTTGCCATCAATCGTATGCCTCCGTTTATCGAACGGTTAAGTCTGTATTGTGGCGCCCTGCAATACAGACTATCCATATCAATCCTTCTACAGCCTTTCTGAAATCTGAAAGTATGGAAAGAACTATTTGACAAATGGGAAGAAAAAGGGAGAAGGTAGAGCCACTGCCGCAGCGTGACTGTACCTTGATGTAGCCACCTTGAGCAGTGATGATTTCTCTAGCCAAAAACAGTCCGATCCCGACACCCTCCTGTGAGCTTACGGTAGGGTAGCGAGAGAAACGCATAAAGATTTTACTCAGTTCGTCTTCTGCAATCCCTATACCACTGTCGGTAATATCGATCCGGCAAAACAAATCATATGCGATCACTTTTATGGTGATGCTCCCGCCGGTTTCTGTATATTTCACAGCATTGTCCATAATATTGTAGACGGCTTCAGCCGTCCATTTCAGATCAAAGCAAGTATGAATCGTTGTATTCTCCATAACAATAGAGATGCCTTTGGTATCTGCCTTCGGCATCATTTGCTCCCGTGCAACGTGCAGGAGCTCTTGAACAGATTCCTGCCTTGGCGATACCGTGATAATACCCACTTCTAGTCGCGATGTTTTCACCAACGTATTGGTCAGGAAATTAAGTTTTTCTGCTCGTGAAGCCAAAGCTTTTATACAAGAAGAGATATCCTCAGGTAAATCATGCTCACTAAGCAGTTGTGCGTAGAGGAGGATGTGGCAACAGGAGTCTTCGTTTGGTGGGAGATGTCAGAAATGAGCTTGTTTATCTTATTCTTCTCTACCAGCAGATTTGTGGAGGAGACAGAGCAAATAGAAAGAAATTGCGCAAGCCTGTCTTCTACAGAGGATAACACGGATTCGTCAAAAGCATGCTCCGCAAATTTCCCATTAATTGCATCATCAATCATTATTTCGATGGCTGTCATGGTTTTATGTATGTTTTTACGATATAGAAGAACGACAGCCGCGGCAGCAAAGGTAGCAGCAATTCCTATATACACATGGTTAAGTATTGTCATATCACTTCACCGCCCATGTTATATCCCAGCCCATAAACTGTTTTAATGTATCCGGGAGAGGAGGGGGAATCCTCCAATTTGTCCCGCAGCCTTTTTACTGTAACCGCCAAGGCATTTTTACCTACATACTCAGCTCCATCAGTCGTCCATATGCTGTCAATCAAGCGATCGCGAGATACAGTATTGCTTGATTATCGATTAGGATGCGCAACAATTTTTGCTCAGTTTTACTTAGTTCAATGGATGTGCCATTCTTAATAAATGCCATCCTCTCAAATGAAAAGGAAAAATTGTCAAGCTGAAAGAAATCTGTAAGCGGATACCTAGCTCTTTTTAGCTGAATATCTACTTTGGCCCTCAGCACCATCAAACTAAAAGGTTTAGTGATATAGTCGACAGCGCCCAGTTCGAACCCAGTGACAATATCTGTTTCCATATCATTCGCAGTCAGAACAACGACTGGTACAGTTGTTTTTTTACGTATATGGGTTAAAAGGTCGAGTCCACTTCCATCCGGCAAATTTACATCAAGAATCATTAGGTCAAAGGCAGTGACGTTCAATTGTTCTTTTACAGTAGCTATGTCATACGTTTGCGTAAATAGGTTGTTAGATTCTTTAAGAGCAAGAACAATACCGTTACTCAAGGCGATATCGTCCTCGACGATTAGTATGTAATTCATCATTCTCCTCTTGTATTTTGGTTAACCAAGTCATTGAACCCCGAGCTCTAACAACCGCTCACAATAAAAATGTAAATGAGAGCCGGCCAATTCTCTATTTCTATTTTACAGGATATCGCTCTTATTTGCTCATGGTTCAGGGAGCAGGTATTAATGCACTGTTGAATAACCAAGAAATGACCCAGCCAGAAGTTTTGACCAGGTCATTTTCTTTACAGGGGGATTTATTCTTCTGTTCGCAGTCGTTCTACGATAGTTTTCCTGTCGCTCAGAGAATAAATAGCGAGAGGAAGACATATCCCAAGAGCGAGCAGAACAGGCAGCACGAGGATCAGCGGCCAGATAATAAATTTATAACTCATAAACCATATTTGACTACTCAAGGGTCTCGCAATCAGGACGGAAAATAGGCTTCCTAATAAGATGGAGCATATGCTGGTGCCGAGCACATAGTACATCCCCTCATAAACAAGCATTGTTTTTAATTGTTTGTTGGTCATGCCGATACTTTGTAGTATAGCAAATTCTTGATGGCGGGTCAGAATACTAGTTAGAAGCGCGTTTGCAAAATTAATAATGCCAATCACCCCAATAATAATACTGAGCGTACCGCCGATCATCAAAATTGTTTTTTGCATACCTGAAAGCTCGGCAATTGAGGTGAATTTGGATTTATAATGCATCGTGGGCTCCTTTATTTCGGTATAGTTCTTTAAGAAGCTCTCCATCGTTTTTTCTTTACTATCGGATACATTAAAGGCATAACTCATCACCACAGGCTTCTTCACAAGCGTTTTGTAGATATCCGCCGGGAGATAGAAGTCAGTATAACTAGCAACGGCTACACCAGAATTGGATGATTTTACGCCAACATGACCAAGCACTGTGAATTCATGGCTAGTATACTCCTGGGCATTTGCTGTGTCCATATAGTTATGAAGAGTAACCTTTTCACCTACTTTGTATACGGATAGTTCCATTTCAGGATGATCGTAATTGTCTAACCTGATTCCTTCCAAAATATACTTTCCTGAAGCTAGCTTGCCATAATCAAGCTCACCATCAATTAATTGTAGTCGGTGAAGGGGGAGATCTTCAAGCCCATACACTGGTGCAGATAAGTTGCCGCGAGCGTCAGGAGTGACGATTTCCCCGTACAGCTTCTTCCCCTCTTTGTTCTCTTTATACTCGACAGTGAATAAATTGCCGCCACTGTACAATCGTCCACCTTCTTCAAAACCGGGTTGTGCCTGGACGGCCTGAATATAGCTTTCTGTCGTTGCATTGTCAGGGCCCGTGAAATGTTCTTGAAAATAATCAGCATGTGCAATCAGAAAGTCAGTGTCATGACTTTTAGACACATACTTATTCATATCCAGACTTTGGGATAATGTAAAAGTAGTATTCAGTAGCACTAGACCTAGAGAAAGGCTAAGCAGCACCAAAATAGTCCGCTTCTTATTGCGGCCTAAGTTGGTTCGAGCCATCAGCGGCATTTTAGCACCGTTAGTAGATTTTTTTAGTTTTTTCTTATCCTTTTTGGTAGTTCCGTCTACGTATCTTACTGCCTCGATCGGAGACACAGTCGCCGCAATTCTACTAGGCTTATATGCACTGATCATAACTGTCATGACTGCAAACAAAGCGGAGCCGATAAAAATCCATGGGCTGGGGGATGTAGTTACCTCAGCATTTGCGTGCATAGAAGTGTTCATAAGCAGCAGAGGGATAAGCGATCTGCCGACTAAAAAACCTGCGAGCAAGCCGATAGGAACCCCGATCAAGGAAAGAAATAATGCCTGTCTGCGGATAATTCTGCTGATTTGCCTGCTGGTTGTGCCAATGGTTTTTAGAAGACCGTAGAAACGAATATCACGCATCACCGAGATTTGGAAAATATTATAGATGATCAAGTAGCCAGTAAGCATGATCAGTAACAGACCAGTGGCTAGGGGGAAGACGGCTTCAGGGTTCGAACTGAAAGTGTTGGAAAGATACGCCCAGTTCACAGAACTTGCAATGTAGTTCGGTGCATTTTTGTCAAGGGAATAACCGCTTTCTGTAATCACTTTATTAAGATTTTCCCGCATATTCGAGCTGTTACCGAACATGATAGTTGCATTGATGGTTCCGGTCATATCATGATCCTGCTTATATGTGTAGCGTAATTCTTCGGCATGTGCATCCACATAAGCTTTAGAAGCATAAATTTGACCTCTGTCTATCATGGCGGCGGGGTCACTCTTCCACCAGCCGGAGAGGATAAATTCACGCTGTACCATTTTGCCGTGAACCTCAAGCTTCAAGGACAATGTGGCGCCCTCTTTCAGGGGAGTACCCAGTAACTGTAGGGTCTTCGAGTCCGCGATAACCTCATTTTCCGCCACTGGCTTGTGGCCTTTTTCTAGCTCAATCAATCCTAGCTTCAGCCCTACATCGTCATGATACCAGAACTCCGCATGGCGCTTTAAAAATTGCTCGTTCGTCACCTTTTCACTTAACACGCGGCTATACGCTATCTCTTTAATAAGAGGGTGGTCTTTGATGTGATTAAATTCCTCATCGTTGATATATTTGAGATAACCCTGCCCTGCCCCACCAGCCTGTCGCATCGTTGCCTGTTGGAAGCTATCCATCGTGCCAAGCCCCATAGTAAATAGAGATGTAAATAACAAAGTGGTTAAGGAAATAGCGATAATCGCAATAATATTGCGGAATTTATTGGCTTTAAAACTTTTATCTGATAAATTACGAACCGCCTTACTGTTTTTTATTTTGATCATCGGGTCGCACCACCTACTATTTTACCGTCCTCAATGCGGATGATGCGGTCTGCCATTTGCGCAATTTCCTCGTTATGAGTAATCATTACCATCGTTTGGCGAAACTGCTGGCTGGATACTTTGATCAGTCCCATCACATCCAGACTCGTTTTACTGTCCAGATTTCCGGTGGGTTCATCTGCCAAGATAATGGCGGGCTTGGCTGCCAGTGCTCTGGCAATAGCTACACGTTGCTGTTGTCCACCAGAAAGATTGTTTGGCAGATTATTCATTTTGTGGTCAAGGCCCAAGGTATGTACTATTTTATCTATGTGGGCTTTGTCTGGTTCTTTACCGTCCAGTTCAATAGGAAGCACAATATTTTCGTAGACATTCAAGACAGGTACCAGGTTGTAATTTTGAAACACGAAGCCAATCTTTCGTCTGCGAAAAATGGTCAATTCTTCGTCTTTCAGTGAAGAAATATCTTTGCCGTCAATCGTAACGTTTCCGCTGGTTGGACGATCAAGTCCACCCAGCATATGGAGAAGGGTAGATTTGCCGCTCCCGGACGTACCAACAATAGCGACAAATTCTCCACTTTCCACCTCCAGATTCACGCCGTCTAAGGCATGAACAGCAGTATCTCCGTTCCCGTAATGCTTCCTTAATGCCTGAGTTTTCAATAGAGCCATATTACGTTCTCCTCCACAAAAAAATGTCTGGATCGTAGTCATCTACAGTACAGACATTAACACACTGATCTTTCTACAATCTTTCTGAAATCTAACGGTATTGAAAGAATTAAGTATCCATAGAAAGAAAAATAGAGAAGGTAGAACCACGGCCGTAGCGTGATTGTACCTTGATGTAACCCCCCTCTGCAGCGATGATTTCTCTAGCTAAAAACAGTCCAATCCCGACGCCCTCCTGCGAGTTAACCGTGGGGGAGCGATAGAAGCGGGTAAAGATTTTACCTTGTTCTTCTTCTGCAATGCCTATGCCGCTATCGGTAATATCAATTCGACAAAACAATTCGTATGCCATCACTTTTATATCCATGTTTCCGCCTGTCTCTGTATATTTTATAGCGTTATCCATAATGTTATAGACAGCTTCACTGGTCCACTTTAGGTCAAAATAAGCATGAATAACGGTGTCCTCCCTAATAACCGAAATCCCTTTGGCATCTGCTTTTGGCGTTATTTGCTCCAGTGCAGCATCAAGGAGCTTATGAACAGATTCTCGTCTTGGCGCTACCGTGATAATCCCCGTTTCAAGCCGCGATGTTTTCAACAATGCCTGGATTAGGAAGTTAAGCTTTTCGGCCTGTGTTGATAGAGCTTTCACACAAGTGGAGGTATCCTGTGATAGTTCGTATTCGCTAAGTAGTTGGGAATAAAGCAGGATGTTGGCCAATGGTGTTTTCGTTTGGTGTGAAATATCGGAAATCAGCTCATTTATTTTATTCTTTTCAGCAAGCAGGTTTTTGGAGGAAACGGAACAAATGGAAATAAATCTCACAAAATTAGCTTCTATTGAAGAAAGAACGGATTCATCAAAGACATCCTCTGAGAAGCTGCCATTTATCGCGGCATCCAGCATGTTCTCAATGGTTTTCATTGTTTTATGGATGCTCCTGCGATAAAGCATAATAGCACTTACAGCGGTGCATACAGCAACAACGGTAATTCCAATACATATATATAGGAGTGTTGTCATTTCAACGCCCATGTGTAGCCCAGCCCATAAACCGTTTTAATATATTGTGGGGAAGAAGGATAATCCTCGAGCTTGTCACGTAGCCTTTTTATCGTAACTGACAAGGCATTTTCACCTACATATTCAGCCCCGTCAGTCCAGATGCTGTCTATCAAATGATCACGCGAAACGGTATTTCCTCGATTGTTGATTAGGATGCGCAACAATTTTTGCTCCGTTTTACTTAGTTCAATAGGTGTACCATTCTTAATAAATTCCATTCTCTCGAATGAAAAAGAAAAATTGTCGAGATGAATGGAGTCTGCAAGCGAGTATCTGGATTTCTTTAGCTGAACGCCAACTCTTGCTCTCAGTACCATAAGACTGAAGGGCTTGGTGATATAGTCGTCAGCACCCAGCTCAAAACCAGTGACGACATCTGTTTCCATATCATTCGCAGTCAGAACGATGACGGGTATAGTTGTTTTTTTTCGTATATGGGTTAAAAGGTCGAGTCCACTTCCATCCGGCAAATTCACATCAAGAATCATTAGGTCAAAGGCAGTGACGTTCAATTGTTCTTTTGCAGCAGCAATGTCATATGTTTGCGTAAATACGTTGTTAGGTTCTTTAAGGGCAAGAATAATACCGTTACTCAAGGCGATATCATCCTCGACGATTAGTATGTGATTCATCATTTGCCTCCTATTTTTGATAAGCGTTTGCCTAGGTTCGAGTTTCGAAAGCAGTGCACAGTAAGATGTTAAAGAGGGTCATAGTTCATAGGAATATTCTATTTCCAGTTTACAGGATATTGCTCTGATTTGCTCATTGTTTATCTGGACTGTTCGGAAACTCTTCATACAAGGGTGAAGATATCACTGAAATAATAAAATGCTGGTTTCTGAAAAGTGGTTAATTTTACAAAAAAAGAACTGTTTTTTTACAATGGGAAAATCCAGGGTAATTTCAGTGGTATTTTAGGAGTGAAAGGAGGTGAGGTAATCATGGAAAAGCTTGAGGTTTTGGTGAACGCAGATTTTGATATGGAAGTGCAAGAGAATTGTGGTGGTTCATGTCATACAGATTGTAATGAAGGCTCTCACTGTAGCGCACATAATTCTCCATGGTGGTAGTGAGTAACTAAATTTAATTCTGAGAAGCTAAAAAAGTTAACAATAACCACGAAAAGAAGAGGTAGAGATACTTCTTCTTTTTCATTTACATAGCAATATCAGCATTATAAAGATTAAAATAGCACTACTTCTTATTTAAAAATTTGCGATCAAAAAGTTTCCGTAGTTTTTTAATTGTACACTTTTCAAAGAATTTGACAGATACAATATCACTGATATAATTTATGCTAGTTGATTTTGATAATCATTATCATTATTGGAGGGGAGGACAGGGCCGAAGCTTGGTACAGGTTATTGGACAGGCTCCCTTAGTTAGAGATGAAATTGCGTTATTTAATACTGGCTTTTCTGGTACTGGCTTTCGCCTCGGTTTTTATTGGTGTTCATGATGTAACTCCACTTGATTTGTTCCACTTAACCAACGATCAGGCGCAGGTACTCCTGATTAGCAGATTCCCTCGTTTGATCAGTATCATTATCGCAGGGGCGAGTATGAGTATCTGCGGGCTCATTATGCAGCAGCTTACCCGGAACCGATTTGTTTCTCCCACCACTGCAGGGACGATGGATGCGGCACGATTGGGTGTGCTGATGGCTATTATGGTGTTTGGAGCGGCAGGATTTTGGACGAAGATGCTGACGGCTTTTGGATTTGCTCTAGGAGGAACACTGATTTTTATGAAGATACTGGATAAAATCCGTTTCAAGGACCCGGTATTTATCCCGCTGGTCGGTTTGATGTTTGGAGGCATTTTAAATTCGGTAACAACCTTTTTTGCTTACAAATACAATCTGATCCAGGGCATTTCTTCGTGGATGCAGGGGGATTTTTCTCTAATTATGAGTGGTCGCTACGAGATGCTGTATCTTAGTGTTCCTTTGGTTGCACTGGCGTACATATATGCGAATCGTTTCACAATTGCAGGCATGGGCGAGGATTTTGCGGCGAATTTGGGAGTTCATTACAAGCGCACCGTCAATGTCGGGTTAGTGATCGTGGCTTTGGTTTCCTCTGTTGTCATCTTAACGGTCGGGACAATTCCCTTTTTGGGGCTGGTTGTACCTAATCTCGTCAGTATGTATATGGGGGATAATCTGAAAAAAAGCCTGGCCCATACAGCGATCTTGGGCGCCGTCTTTGTGCTGTTTTGCGACATTTTGGGACGGGTGATCATTTATCCGTATAAAATTTCTGTAGGGCTTACGGTGGGTGTGATCGGGAGCGCGTTGTTCTTGTATTTGCTGCTGAGGAGAAGGGCTTATGAATCCTAAATTAAAAATCGGCATATTAGCCGCTGCCGCGCTTGTGTTGATTGCTGCTTTCGTGTTTATAGATCTTCCGCATACCTGGCATTACGCGCTGCCACGACGATTGAAAAAGATCGCAGCTTTCATTCTGACAGGTGGCTCCATTGCTTTTGCAACCGTTATTTTCCAGACGGTTACGAATAATAAGATTTTGACTCCGGGTATTATCGGGCTGGATTCGCTGTATATGCTGATTCAGACGACGATTATTTTTGCATTTGGCTCCGTCCCGTTGATTTCGACCAGCAAAGAATTGAACTTTTTGCTGTCAGTGGGGCTGATGGTGCTGTTCGCAGGACTGCTATACAAATTAATTTTCCGCAAAGATGGACGTGGGATTTATGTACTTTTGCTGATTGGCCTGGTATTCGGCACATTATTCAACAGTCTGTCTACCTTTATGGAGGTACTGATTGATCCGAACGAATTTGCGAAAATCCAGGACAAGAGCTTTGCCAGCTTTAGTAATGTAAACACCGAACTGTTATGGCTTTCTGTATTCGTGCTTTTGCTCGTATTTGCTTATGCGTGGAGATTCATCAAGTATCTGGACGTGCTGTCGCTCGGACGAGAGCATGCGATTAATTTAGGTCTCCCTTATGGTTTTATTATCAAAAGGCTGCTAATTATCGTAGCGATTCTCATTTCCATTTCTACAGCGCTTGTCGGGCCGATTACGTTTCTCGGATTAATTGTGGCCAATGTGGCTTATCAGGTGATGAAAACCTATCAGCATCGTTATATTATTCCGGCCTCTATCTGTGTCAGTGTTATTGCGTTGGCAGGATGCCAACTGCTGGCAGAAAGAGTATTCGACTTATCGACAACAGTCAGCGTCATTATTAACTTTATCGGGGGGGTGTACTTCCTGTACCTTTTGCTGCGGGAGAATAAGTCATGGTAGAAGTCAAAAACGTAACCAAACGCTACGGGAATAAAAATGTGGTGGATCAGGTATCTGTCACTGTACCTAAAGGCACGATTACCTCCTTTATTGGACCTAACGGCGCTGGAAAAAGCACCTTGTTGTCGATGATCAGTCGCCTGACTGACAGTGATGAGGGGGAAATCCTCATTGACGGGCAGGCCGTGAGCCTGACGAAAAGTGAGGAGCTAGCTCGGAAGATATCGATTTTAAAACAGACGAATGATGTCAACATCCGTTTAACCGTGAAGGAACTAGTCAGCTTCGGTCGTTTTCCGTATTCCAAAGGCAGATTGAACAGCGAGGATCGCAAAATGGTGGAGCAGTCTATGGCCTACATGGGACTGGAGGATATGAAGGACAAGTATATTGATTTGCTTAGTGGAGGACAGCGACAGCGGGCTTTTATTGCCATGATTTTGGCTCAGGACACAGAATACATTCTGTTGGATGAGCCGCTGAACAATCTGGACATGAAGCATTCGGTTCAGATTATGAAGACACTGCGCAATTTAGTGGATGATTTGGGCAAAACGATTCTGGTGGTGCTTCACGACATTAACTTTGCCTCCTGCTACTCAGACTATATTGTGGGGATGAAGGATGGCAGATTGCTAAAACAAGGAACGGCTGACGAGATGATCGATAGCCAGGTATTGAAGGAATTGTACGATATGGATATTCCGATTCAACAGATCGGTGATCATAAAATTTGTGTGTATTTCACTTAGGGGGAATGTAGAATGAAGAAAAATATGATGTTTTTAACATTGATGCTTGCACTGGTGCTGATCGTGTCGGCTTGTGGTAAAGCGGCTCCGGTAACACCGGAAGCGACAGGTGAGGGCTCCTCGACTGCAACCACTGAATCCAAAACCATCTCGGTCAAACATGCACTCGATGAAAACCCGGTTCAAGTCAAAGTTAACCCCAAAAATGTTGTTGTCTTTGATTTTGGTTCATTGGATACGCTCGATAAGCTGGGTGTTGACGTTGCGGCAGTGGCGCAGCAGGATCTTCCTACGTATTTGAGCAAATATAAAGATTCCAAATATGCAAGTGCGGGCACGCTGTTTGAACCGGATTACGAGAAAATCAGTGATCTTTCTCCTGAACTGATCATCATCGGCGGCAGACAAGCTGATGCATATAAAGAGTTGAGCAAAATTGCACCGACCATTTCGATGGCGGTAGACACCAAGGATTATATCCATTCCTTTAAGAAAAACGTTGAAACATTGGGGCAAATCTTCGACAAAGAGGATGCTGCCAAGCAGGAACTGGCTGCGATTGATAGCTCCATCAAGGCCGTACATGACAAGGCTGTAGCGAGCAAAGCTAAAGGACTGATCGTGCTGACAAATGAAGGAAGCCTGAGCGCATATGGCACACAATCCCGTTTCGGTATCATTCATGATGCTTTTGGCGTAACCCCTGTAGATCCTGGCATTAAAGTATCCACGCATGGACAAAAGGTTTCTTTTGAATATGTACAGCAAAAAAATCCGGATTATATTTTTGTCGTTGACCGTGGAGCAGTAGTGGTCGAAGAAGGCAAGGAGCAGGTTACAGGTAAACAAACCATTGAGAATGAACTGGTGAAGAAAACCAATGCATTTAAAAACGGTCATATTATATACCTTGATCCTAACTACTGGTACCTGTCAGGTAACGGTCTGGAATCTGTATCTGAAATGATCAAGGAAATAGATGCTGCATTGTAATGCATACATTTACATCATGGGGGACTGTGTAGGATGAAAGGTCATGTAGATGAAATTTCATTAGATGGGTATCTTGTGCACGTCTATACACCTCCCGTCTCCGTGAATCATAATGAGTTGTATCCTGTGCTGTATGTGCAGGATGGTAGCTCTTTATTTCTAAGCGGATTAGATGAGCTGGAAAGAGGTTTTTCTGCGGAGGAGCTGCCCCGTGTGGTGCTGGTAGGTATTAAGCCCGTAAATCGGCTGGATGATTATACGCCTTGGAAGGCAGCTGCTTTAGTAGAAGGAAGACCTACTTTTGGTGGTGGTGGAGATGCCTATCTGGCGTTTGTGGTTACAAAAGTAATGCCATACGTCGAGGCAAAATATCCAGTGCATACTGGAACGGAGCATACGGGCATTATCGGCGCCTCATTGGGCGGATTAATTTCCATGTATGCCGCCTTCAAGTATAAGGACGTTTTCGGACGCGTCGGTTCCATCTCAGGCTCGTATTGGTATCCGGGTATGATTGATTATATGCAATCTGCATCATGTGCAACTGTGAGGGATGGGACACAACGCTTTTATATATCTGTCGGGACCCGTGAAGGTGAAGGGAAGACGAATGTACAAAAAGATATGGTTCCGCTCACCCTCCAGGCACACGAGTTGCTGCGGACACAGGGACTGGATGCAAAAGATGTGCTTCTTGAGCTGGATCAGGATGCAGTGCATCGAGTAGATTGTTTTCAGCGTCAATTTCCTAAGGCTGTCCAATGGTTGTTTGGATAGCATGAATTAATTACGAGTCGTATACAACAACCTCAAAGGATTGGAGAGCGTGGAGTCTCTATGCCTTTGGGGTTGTTTTTTTTGTATATTTTTTTCGTATAATAGAGAAATATTGAAAATTTAAAGTTATACGTTATTGGAAGTGAGGGGAGCATAAATGAAAAGAAACCGCCTAGGATCATCAGATTTGCTGGTAGGTGAGATTGGCCTGGGATGTATGTCGGTCGGTACGGAGGAGCAGCAAGGTGTTTACTTGATTCATGAAGCGCTAGACAGGGGCGTAAACCTGTTGGATACGGCCGATTTGTACCAGCACGGGCGCAATGAAGAAATTGTGGGTGCAGCGATCCGTGGACGGCGACAGGATGTCATCCTGGCGACCAAGGTCGGCAATCGGCGTCTACCGGGGCAGGAGGGCTGGGGATGGGACCCATCCAAGAAATATATTCTGTCTGCTGTTAAAGAGAGCCTGCGCCGCCTTGGAACGGACTATATCGACCTGTATCAGCTGCACGGAGGGACAATTGACGATCCGATGGACGAAACGATAGAGGCTTTTGAGCAACTACAACGGGAGGGCGTCATCCGTTATTATGGTATTTCCTCCATTCGCCCGCACGTCATCCGTGAATATGTCAAACGCTCGAATATCGTTAGTGTTATGAATCAGTATAGTTTACTGGATCGGCGTGCAGAGGAAGAGGTACTGTCTTTGCTTCAGGAGCGGGGAATCAGCGTGATTGCACGTGGGCCAGTGGCCAGTGGTGTATTGGCTGACGAAGGGGAAGGGAAGATAGCCAAGGGGTATCTGGACTACGAAGAAGCAGAGCTACTGGACGTGCGTAAGCAATTAAAGGCATTTGCAGGGGCGGACCGTAGTATGGGTCAGACAGCGATCCGTTATAGCCTTTCACATCCGACTGTCGCTGCTGTGATCCCGGGTGCAAGCTCTTTGAGACAATTGGAGCATAATATTTCTGCTGCAGATATTGCACCGCTAACTCAAGAAGAGCGGCAGGCGCTACAGCAAATTAGCCGAGCCAATCGTTATGATGCGCAATACCGCTGATCCGGGCAATGATGGGACAAGTGTCAAACATGTACCTATCCCAGTTGCAATTTATTAAAGAACCATTACAATATAAGAATAAGCTTCCGTTTATATAATTCCATATGTGAATATGGAGATGTTTTGTAAATACAACCTAGGAGGGACTAACGAATGGAACGCATCGAATCTCAGCAGCAATATCAGGATTTAATTAACGGTGACGGTCTGACCGTCGTGAAATTTGATACAACTTGGTGTCCAGATTGCAAGACACTGGATAAATTTATGGACGGCATTATTGAGGAAAACGCGGATAAGCGTTTCTTTGCGCTTGATGCAGAGAAATTTCAGCCGATTGCCGACGAAAATCAAGTGCGCGGCATTCCGAGTCTGCTCGTGTTCCGAAATGGCGAAAAAATTGCTCATTTGCACAGCAAATACGCTAAAACGCCAGCTCAAATCTCGGAATATTTGACTACGCTGGAATCCAAACAATAATCAGAACGCATGATAGGGATCGTTCAGTACGATCTATCCTTTCTGCAAAATAGTAAAAGGGATATCCAAGGCTGATCATTCAGATCCTATGGATATCCCTTTTTAGTTAGTGGTTATCGGTACCAAACAATGGCTTATAAAATAATGAAAAAGAACACAGCCGCCAGCACGAAGCGGTAAATGGCGAACGTAGTCAGACTCAAGCGTTTGAGCAGACCGAGGAATGTTTTGATCGCCAGCATCCCGACGATAAAGGAAGTAATAAAGCCTGCTGCGAACACCGGAAAATCACTCATAGACAGATGATCCATACTTTTAATCATATCAATACCCGATGCACCCAGCATGACCGGAACCGATACGAGGAATGTAAATTCCGCGGCTGCCGTATGACTTACACGTGCGAATAGGCCCCCAGACATGGTTGAGCCTGAACGGGAGAAGCCTGGCCATAGAGCTAGGACTTGGAACACACCGATGGTAAAAGCCTGTTTGTACGTGATCTCATCCAACGTATGTGATCTAATGGGCGGATGAAATTTCTCGGCCGCAATCATCAACAGGCCTCCGATGACCAAACTATAGAGAACCGTTTCAGGACCAAACAGGTATTGCTTAATTACATCACGGAACAGTACGCCAATTAGCCCAGCTGGGATCATGGCTAAAATAATATGTAGCAGGTTTAGACGTGGCTGACTCGAGATTTTGCGTCTGAAATCAAACAGGCTCAGGAATCTGCGCCAGTATAATACGACGACTGCCAGCACAGCACCTAATTGCACGATAACCTCAAACGTTTTGACCGTATCGTTCTCTGTGTTTAATCCTAGAAGATCAGCCGTAAGGATCATGTGACCCGTCGAAGAGACCGGCAAAAACTCTGTCAGCCCTTCAATAATTCCCATAATAATAGAAGATAAAATATCCACTTTACTAGCTCCTCCTTACACGCGTGCAGGGCAAACGACCTAAGCCGTTTGCCCTGGAAATATGTCATTTCAGTAGGAGTGAACACAAGTGTCAAGTGCAAAGATAAACGCTCAGGTCACACGGTTCATTCCCGGGAAGAAGTGTCCGATTCTGCTTCCAATTCAGATGCGGGGGATGTGTGGTGTAAAATAATCTCCACCCGACGAATACGATTTTTACCCATTTCACGAATGATAAATTTCACATCTTCTTCTATGAATTCCTTGCCCTGTCTAGGTTCCGGAACCCGGCTATACACCCACCCTCCGACAGTATCCACGTCTTCATCGTCCAATGTCAAGCCAGTCAGATCGCTCAGATCGGAAAGCATCACTTTACCATCCATCAAATAACTGTTCTCCGTCAGTTTCTCGATTTCCTTCCGTTCATCCTTATCAAATTCGTCTCGAATTTCGCCAACAATCTCCTCCAAAATGTCCTCGATGGTAATGAGACCGGAGGTTCCACCGTATTCATCGACCAGGAGAGCGATATGAACCTGCTCCTTCTGCATACGTTTCAGCAGTGTGTTGACGGGGATTACTTCCGGAACGGTCAAGATCGGTTGAATCAGGCTGTCGAAAACAAGCTCGGGATTGCGGTCATACTCAAGGAATAGCTGTTTGGTATTAATCATACCAATGATCTGATCCTTGCTATCTGTCGCCACCGGAAAACGGGTATACTGCTCTTCGTGAATAGTCAGCATGTTTTCTTGTAGCGAGCGATTCGTAAACAAGCATACCATATCTGTACGTGGCACCATAATTTCCTTGGCAACGGTCTCGTCAAAAGCAAAGATACGATTTACGTAGCCATATTCGGTGTTATTGATCTTACCACTTTCCACGCTTTCGGACAAAATGATCTGAATTTCTTCCTGAGAGTGCGCTTCTTCATGCTCACTAGCCGGTTGAAGACCAAACAGACGAACCAGACGATTGGCCGAGCCGTTAAGGAGCCAAATAAACGGATACATAATCCGGTTAAACCACACGATGACTGGAGAGGTTAACAAACTGACAGCTTCCGCTTTGCGGATCGCCAATGTTTTGGGAGCCAGTTCGCCGATCACCACGTGCAGGTAAGTTACAATGACGAATGAAATAATAAAGGCCAGGATATGTGAAAAATCCCCATTGATGTTGAGCTGTTGAAAGAGAGGCTCCAGCAATTTGACTACGGTCGGTTCACCGAGCCAGCCGAGTCCCAACGCTGTAATCGTAATACCAAGCTGACAGGCGGACAAGTAGCCGTCCAGATTATTGACGACCTTTTGTAGCGCCAGTGCGTTTTTACGGTTCTCCACAACCAGCTGATCGACCCGGCTGGAACGGATTTTAATAATCGCAAACTCGGTAGCCACGAAGAAAGCACTAAATAAAATCAACACCGCAAACAAAAATAGACTGACACCTATACCCATATAATTTTCACTCATCCCTTTTTCGTTCAATTTTTTTAAGGAACTCCATTTTAAGTTCACTTGAACTTATTTTAAGAACTTAAAAGAAAATATACAAGGTTCATATGGAATCGTAGCAGGTCGCCTACCTCCAATTTACACAGAAAATAAGGCATAATAGAACCCGCACGTCTCATTGCTTCACTTTACAAGCCTAGTTTGAGGGCGTATGATGAGTTCAAATGAACTTGAAATGTAATAAAGGGAGGAAAGCAGATGGAGTCTTTTACCCTTACTCGTCGTGATATGGCCCATTTGCTGCTGGCCATGGAAGGTCGCCGCGAATTGCAGCCTTTGGCCGTTCTGCAGGACGCCTGGAGGCGCACTCATAGCCATCTCGCCCGCTCCGGGAGCGCGATGCCGACATTTTTATACACCGATGTGACACCTGTGCTAGATAAAATCATCAAGGGTAAGCACAGCGCAGCCTTTTCGCTGCAAGAGATTGTTTCCCTGGGGCAACTAGTCGAGTATAGCCATGTGTCACTAGCATCTATGCAAAATTGGGTCAAACGCGACTTCAAGGAATTTCTCGGCGCTCCGAAGATCGGCAAAAAATACTCGGTCAACCAGGCAGCTATATTGCTCATTGTAGAAGATTTAAAATCATGTCTTGATTTTGAATCCATTCGTCAGCTATTTCATATCCTGTTCCAACAGCCCGAAGATGATACGGACGATCTGATTCAGCCGGTCGATTTGTACGCTGCCTACTCAACTTTGTTTGAGGAGCTGGATGCGAATGGAGACCAACTGCTCGATGTTGCTGGTGCAGGCTATGTAAAGGATAACGGAGATTCCGTTACAGTACAGCAGCGTCAGGAAGGTGCGACAGAGGAGTTGCTGGTTCAGGCGGCTGATCAATACACCAGTCGTTTACAGCATTTGACCCCTAACCAGTGTGAAGCAGTGCGTAATACTTTGCTGGTGGCAGCAGTAGCGGTGCAAAATAGTTATTTTTTGTCCATGGCACGTCGGTATGTGAATGCGACGTTGTTTCTGGACTTCCAAGGGTAAATCAGGATTGGCACTAGAAGCCAATCCTATTTTTTTACTCTTTTTAGAGGATTGTCTACCCTTTTGGAGACTGAAAAAGTATACAAAAGAGGTATATACACTAAAACGCTGTCAAAGATACAATAAACATATATAATCCAGCAATTGGAAAAACTTTGAATATCTCTTCCAAAGCATCTGGATACACACAACAGGAGGTAATGGCATGTCCGATGTCTCCATCATCATTTGTACCCGCAACCGGATCGAAGACCTGACACGCTGTATACAATCTATTGCAGTACAGCAGCAATTGGAGCATACGGCTGTAGAACTGCTGATTGTTGATGACGGCGATATTTCCGACCAACAGATCGAGCAGTACCGTCACATGGTATCCGGATTGCCTCAAAGCGTTTTGAAATATTATAAAAAAAGTCGTCCCGGCGTTTGGTTATCTCGCTATGAGGCCTTGTCCCTTGTGCGGTATGATATTGTGCTGTATTTTGACGATGATGCAGAACTGGACGATAAACTCTATATCCGGCGCTTGCTCGATACCTATGATCAGGATAAAACGATTGTGGGTGTTGGAGGGATTGCAAAGGGATTACATTCGAGCCGGGCAGGAAAGCTGCTGGGCGTTTTGACATTTCAGATGTCTTCATCCCTCGGCAAGCTCTCGCCTAGTAGTCTGGCAGGTTCTTTGCTGCGTTGGGGCGAAGCAACAGAGGTTTTCGATACAGAATTTTTCCATGGCTGCAATATGTCCTTTCGGAGGGATGCGCTTCGGGACATGAAGCCGTATCCGTGGATGACCAGTTATGCTGTGGCTGATGATTTGTACATGTGCCAGTTAGCGAGCCGTTACGGCAAATTGGTTATCAATCCTGACTTAACCATCATTCATCATGAATCTCCAAGCTCGCGCGATAAGGCGGGCAAAGTAGCCAAGGCTACAGCGATTAACCACTATTATTTTCTTGCTTTGAAAAAGGCTGGAGTGATTCAGTATGGAGCCCTTTTATGGACCTTATCCTACTTGATGCTCAAAGAAACGCTGCGTCGCAATTTTAATGCCGCAGATGGATACAAGCAGGGGGTGTTGTTCATTCTGAACCCGCGCAAGCAAAAATATAACGAATATTTAGGCCCGGCGGTTCAGTAATCTGTTTTTTTACACATTGACAGGATAAAGGGGGAGTATGATGTTAAGCTTGTCCATTGCTCTGTGCACCCGAAATCGGGTTGACGATCTGACCCGATGCATCAATTCAATTGCCATTGGGGGAGCACCGGAGGCATGTGAAACCGAGCTATGGATTATTGACGACGGAGAACTGCCGAAGCATGTGCTGGAACGCTATGAGCGTCAGTTGGGCAGAGCGGGAATTACCTACCGATATCATCGCAAGGAGCAGCCGGGATTATGGTTATCTCGTGTAAAGACAGCTGAACTTGCGCAGGGTGACATTATTTTGTTCCTTGACGATGATGTTGAGTTGCCGAGCAACTATTTAAGTGAGTTGATGCGTACCTATGAGGCTTACCCGCAGGCTGCTGGTGTCGGCGGTATTGCACAGGGAATGAGTAACAGCTTCATGGGAACGATTCGATGCTTGCTGTCATTCCAGCAGTCTTTGTCAAAAGGGAGGTTGTCCCTCAGCGGTCAGTCCGGCTCGATGTATAACTGGCATAAGGCCAAGAAGACGTTTAGAACCCAGTTTTTTCATGGCTGCAATATGTCATTTCGACGTGAGGCGATTCGCAGTCTGGAGCCGGTACCTTGGTTACAAAGCTATAGCGTAGGCGAGGATTTATTACTTTCGCGCATCGCAATGAAAAGCGGTCCGTTATACATTAACCCGGCGCTTACGCTGCTTCATCACGAATCGCCGTCCTCACGCGACAATATGGAGCAGGTTACTTATATGCGGGTGATGAATCATATTCATCTACTGCGTGAAGAGGGATCTGGGCCGATTGGTTATGCAGCGCTATACTGGACGACGTTGTATCAGATTTTGAGAGAAAAGCCCAAGAAAAATCATACTGCCATTCAAGGCTATAGAAGAGCGTTGAAAGCGATCTTTTCAAGTCCGAAGGAGCCTGTTGACGGGGGGCAGTTGCCTGAACGCAATTCCAAAAAAACGGTAGGCTGATGGAGGTGCGTCAAAAGACGCGATGCGAGCATAGAGACGAGAGGCTTAATAAGGAACAGGAGTTGGACGTAACATGAGCACATGGACAGCAGCAAGGAAAGTATTCACGGGTGACAGTCTCGCCAAAACGATCATGCGCACGAGCTTTAACAATTTTTTTGTGCTAATCGTTACGACCCTGACTTCCATCCTGACCGCACGTATGCTCGGAGTAGAGGGGAAAGGAGAACTGGCGGCAGTTCTGTTCTGGCCTACGCTGATCGGCAGTGTGCTGAGCTTCGGGTTACCAACGTCGTTAATTTATAACATCAAGAAGAAAACAGGCACGACGGAAGAATTGCTGGCGTTGTCGCTCTGGATTCAGTTGCCTGCCAGCTTGTTGGCGGGAGCTGTGGCCTGGATATGCATGCCGCTGTGGCTGAATGGTTATGGTGCGGACATCATCCAACTGTCCCAGCTTTATTGTGCGGCAGCCATACCACTGGCAGTGCTTACAGCGCTGACGACAGCATTGTCGCAAGGGCTGGATCGGTTTAGCGTATATAATGGTCTGTTGTTTTACTACCCGTTACTGAATTTCATCGGTCTGGTGACACTGTGGCTGATGGGCTTGCTCAATGTGCAGCTGGCAGGAGCAGTGAATTTTGCCGCGAGTTTCCTTGCACTAGTGTGGGCGTTCCTCCGTTTGCGCAAGTATATGAATTTGCGTGCTTTCCGCCCATTTACCAGCCGCCAAGTGCTTCGTCCTTATTATAGCTATGGAGCGAGGGTTTACGGGATGGAGCTGATGGGGACGCTGTCCACACAAACGGACAAAATCGTTATTGTGGCACTGCTATCACCCAAAGCGTTCGGCCTGTACTCTGTCGTCTACGCCTTGTCTCGTGTGTTCAATGTAGTGCAAAATGCCGTCACTAACGTTACCTTTCCAAAGGTGACAGGGATGGAGCACAGCAAGATTGTCGAAACGGTAGGACGTGCTTTTCGCATCTCTATGGCTGCGATGCTAATCGTCATTGTGCCTGCTCTCTTCATTGGACGATACATGCTGGGTTTGCTGTACGGCCCCGCTTTTCTGGAAGCATCGCTAACGTTCTACCTGCTGTCACTGGAATGTATCATTGGTGGCGGCTCATGGATTCTGGCTTCGGCCTTTAACGCGCTGGGGCGTCCGGGACTGGTATTGTTCCGGCAAATTGTAGCCTATGCGATCACCGTTGGTCTGTTTTTTATTTGTACACCGATCTTCGGTCTGGATGGCATTGCGATTGCTTTGCTTGTAGGCGCTTGTGTTCGGTTGGCGTTCTCACTGTTCTCGTTCCCCATGTTTTTCAATGTTCCGCTATCACGGATCATTTTTGATAAAAGTGATATTACATTCGTCATTCAGACAATACAAAAGAAGCGCAGGAAGGGAGAACTGAAAGATGCCGAATTTGCATCCCATGGCTAAACTGAAAAATAAGCTGAGCGTCATTCTCGACGTAGTCCCCCAAGGTTCGAATATCATTTATGTCGACTATCCCGTCTATAATAACGGTGGGGATGTACTCATCATGAAAGGCACCGAGGCGTTCTTCAAGGATAATGGTATCCGTGTCCGTGCCCGTTATAGCGCTATGGATATTCCCGATCAGCTTCAAATTCCAGGCGACTGGATTATCGTGTGCCACGGCGGCGGCAACTTCGGCGATCTCTATTCAAATCACCAAAATTTGCGTGAACGCATCGTTCGCGATTTTCCTGACCACCGAATTGTGATTATGCCGCAAACGATTCACTTTCAATCTGAACAGAAGGCGAATGAGGTCGCTGCCCTGTTTAATGCTCACCCGGATCTACATATGTTTGTGCGGGATACACGCTCTTATCAGTGGGCTAAGGACAAGCTGAACCAGTGCAGTATCACACTATGTCCTGATATGGCGCACCAGCTCTGGCCATTGAAGCCGACTACGGAAACCGTGAAGGATGTATTGTATTTCTTGCGGACTGATATTGAAACGGTGGGTGGACAAAAGAAGTTCGATGACGAGGCAGATGCCGCTCACCGTCTGGACTGGGATACTTTGTTCACTCCGCTGGAAGTGAAAGGAATTGTCTATTTCCAGAAGTTTTACCGACTGGATAAGAAAATCGGTGGCCCGTTGCCTACGCGTACATTCTGGTACAAGTACACAGACCATCTTATGAACAAAGCGGTTACCCTGTTCAGCTCTTACCGCGAGGTTCGCACTTCACGACTGCACGGTCACATTCTGGCCTGTCTGCTTGATATGCCGCACGTTGTCATTGACAATTCCTACGGCAAGAACTCGCAATATTATAATACCTGGACACAGCCGAATCCAAAGGCGAAGCTGTTTAGTGAAGCTCCAAGTGCGTTGGAGCAGCCATCTTAATAGTAAGAAAAATTATTTTCAAAAGCCTCCTGATCATTGAAATGATTTAGGAGGCTTTTATATAGAGACAAAATCATTTAATGTGATAAATAATAAAGGCAGTGAATATTTAATGACTTAATCTAAAAGAGTAGGACGCCCCCGTAGAGGTCTTTATTGCGCCAATTTCCCCCCAAAAAACGTCGCTTTATTTTGACAATTCATTTCATGAATAGATATAATTTATGGGATAAAACTTGCAGAAAACCGGGAAATCCCACAGTTTTTGCACCGCATCACATATTACATGGCAGTACATCACATGAAAATATATTTATTTTAATGAATCGAGGCTGACGAATGAGTAATCAATCGATGGACATGCTTCTCACGAAGGATATCGTGCGTGAAGGGGAGTCTATTTTGCGTACGAAGGTTGATCCGGTATGCTTGCCACTATCTGAAGAGGATCTTCAACAGATGCAATGGATGCTGGATTATCTGAAAAATAGCCAAAATGAAGAGCTGGCTACCCGCTATGAACTGCGCCCGGGTGTGGGGTTATCTGCAAACCAGGTGGGTTTGAACAAAAGAATGTGCGCTATTTATTATGAAGATGGAGACAAAACGGTAGAGTATGCGTTGTTTAATCCGAAGTTGGTCAGCCACTCCACGTCCATGATTTATTTGGAACAGGGTGAGGGGTGCTTGTCGGTAGATCGGTACGTAGCCGGATATGTACCGCGTTACGAAAAAATTCGTATTAAAGCTACTTTACCAGACGGAACACAGGAGCTATTGACTTTCAAAGGTTATGCAGCGATTGTTGTACAGCATGAAATGGACCATTTGGATGGTATTATGTTCTATGACCGTATCAACCCGGAAGATCCGCACAAGCTGCCGCAGGGAGTGCATATCGAACCTTTTGTACGTAAATAGTTTAGGAATCGTAAAGTGTGGTGACTCTGTTCGCCACATTTTTTAAATTTTGCAAAAAATATAGATATAGAGGTTACGAAGCATTAAACTGGATACATACATATAGGTCGAGATGGAGAATGTGAAAACACGCAAAAAATGTAAGCGCTTATCTTGTAGGAGGGATGGCATGAATCGTGGAGTATGGCTTCTGATGAGTAATATGCGTATGCGGAATAAGCTGCTGTTCTCCTACGTACTAATTGTCATGATTCCGGTGCTGGTGGTTGGCGGCTGCGTTACTTTTTATTTGCGAGAGCAGGCATTGAATAGTGCAATTGCCCAGACGGTAAACAATGTGGAAAAGATCAAGAGCCAGACGGCAAATTTACTGCGTGTGCCAACGGATATTTCAAATGGGCTCATGTTCGATAAAAGGCTGAGGGAGATGGCGAACCGACGGTATCCGGGTATGGTAGAGCTGATGAATGCGTATCATCAATACAAGGATTTTAATGAGTATACTCAGCAATATAGAGAAGTTGCTACCATCCGGTTCTATTCGTACAATCCGACGCTTGTCAATAATCTGGAGTTTATTCCAGTGGACTCTAACATTGAGCGGCAGCAGTGGTTCCAGACGGCTTTGAAGGGGACGGCGATTAACTGGTTTTACATTCAGGATAAGGAGGATAACCCGGTTAATCGCTTAAGCCTGGTACGGCAAATTCCATTTCCCGAATACAATACCAAGGGAGTTCTGATGATATCGCTGAGCCAGACCGAGTTGAATCATATGCTGAGCAAGGAGCCTTTTGAAACATTGATTGCGGATCGTAACGGGATTGTGGTCGCAGCTACTCGTCCGCAGTCGGTGGGGCAGACGTTGGGCGATTTACATTTGGGCTTTGATGTCCAGCGTGCGGGTAAGGGGATATATGAAGCGAAAATCAACGGAATACCCTCCAACATCATCGTGGATGAGCTGCTGCCCGCCTCCAGTGTGAGCGGATTTACGATTATTTCAGTGTTTTCAACGGAGCATATTGTACAGGGAGCCAATCGAATCAGTCTGATTGGTGCTTTATGTGTCCTTGCAGTGCTGATTATGGCACTGATTCTGATCACCATCATTTCCTGGCTGATTACCAAACGCCTACAGCGGTTGAGCTATGAGCTGGGTAAGGTAGCCGCGGGCGATTTTCATGTGGTATCGAGTGTGGAGGGAAGGGACGAAATCGGGGATTTATCCCGCCGTTTCAACTATATGGTGAGTAGTATTCGCCAACTCATGGCGCAGGTCTATGAGACGAGTGAGCACAACAACAGGCTGGAATTGGCACAAAAGGATATCAAGTTAAAAATGATGGCCAGCCAAATTAATCCACACTTTCTGTTTAATGCATTAGAATCTATTCGAATGAAAGCACATCTGAATGGGGAAGCGGAAATTGCAACGACGGTGCGTTTGCTTGGCAGGCTGATGCGCCGGAATCTGGAGATTGGCAGTGGTAAAACGACGGTACTACAGGAGCTGGATATGGTGCGATCCTATTTGCAAATTCAGCAATTCAGATTTGGAAATCGCTTGATCTATGAAGTGAATTTGGAAGAAGATGCGACGGACATGTCGATTCCTCCCTTAATCATACAACCGCTGGTGGAAAATGCGGTCATTCATGGACTGGAAAATAAGGAAGAGCCGGTTACCGTGAAGGTAAATATTGCAATAGAACAAAGAGAGTTGAAAATTAAAGTAGAAGATGATGGGATTGGCATGGAAGCTGGGCAACTGACCCGTCTGCTAGCTCGGATCAGGGGGACGGATGAGCCGGAAGGGAGCAGTATTGGCCTGCGTAATGTACATCAACGTCTGACATTGATGTATGGTGAACGTTATGGATTGCATATTGAAAGCGCATTACAAGTAGGAACAACCGTATACTTTTCCATACCAAGGGAGGAAGAGTCGAATGTATAAAGCGATGATTGTAGATGACGAGCCAGCGATTCGTGAAGGATTGTCCTCCATTATTGACTGGGGGGATTGTGGCTTCCGTATTGTCGATACGGCAGGGAATGGACGCGAGGCTCTGGATAAGTTCGGAGAGCATCGGCCGGAGCTAGTCATTGTAGATATTCGTATGCCCGGGATGAGTGGACTGGAGGTTATACGTAGTATACGTGAAAAGAACGGGGAGCCGTATCATTTTCTCATATTAAGCGGATATGCAGACTTTGATTATGCACGGCAAGCCATGGGCTTCGGAGTAGATGGCTATCTACTGAAGCCAGTTGATGAGGAAGAAATGACGTCAGAGTTGAAACGGGTACGGCAAAACATTGAGGACGAGAAAGAAGACGGCAAATGGGGAAGTCCGCCTTCCCATGAGCGTAATTGGATCGAAGCACTATTGTTTCCGGTTTATCGAGAGCATGCTCGTAATGCTGTGGAAAGCAGCGATTCTCTGCACAGAGCATCCAAGCAAGTTGAACATCAAAGCGGTAACGGAAAATATGGACAACAGCCAGCGTTACCAGCCTTGGACTGGAGTAGCTATCAGGTTATTCTGCTGGATTTACGTATACCTGACTGGGATCGGCAAGCCCGGCAGTCGGCAGCAAAGCAGCGACTAACAGAAATGTGCCATGAGCAAGGAAGAGGTATCGTGTTTGAGGCTGGAATATATATGGGTCTTTTGCTTCCCGCCACGTTAAAAACGGAGAGAGATGCTGTTCAGTTACTAGCTGCTTGGCGACAGGAGCTAAAGGCGTGGGCTACGGAAATTTATGTGGCTGCCGGTGATCCTGTAGCCAGTCTTAGCGACATTCCCAGATCTTTTGAGCAGGCACTACGATTATTGGAGCGTACGTTTTTGTTCCGGGCAGAAAGAGTCATGCTTCCTGGAGACCTACACGAATTGGAGACAGTCGAGACTGAAATGAGTGGAGCGTCTGATAGTACCACAGATGATCCCATACGTTATGCAGAAAAGCTGTACTATGCGCTAGATATGGCTAATAGTGAAGCTGCAACCCGTGTCATTAAGGAAATGGAAGTCCAATTTCCACGGATTTATCGCACAGAATCCGCAATCAAGGCGGCGTTCGCCCAAACATTCACACTGGCGTTGAACAAGTATGCAGCCGGACAGGATCACAGCCGAACCGTGCTGGAGGAGCACTCCAGCTTTATAACCGATGTATATGCTTATTCCACATTGGGCGAGCTGGTGGATCACTCGCTGGAGCATGTGTTGCAATGGATTGGACAGACTGATTCCGGTGGCAAGGACATCATCATGAAACAAATGATTGACTTTATTCATAGTCATTATGATGAAAATTTGCGATTGGAGTTACTGGCAGATATGTTTAATTACAATAGTGGCTATTTGGGCAAATTGTTCAAAAGTCATACTGGCGAGGCCTTTAATGCCTACCTGGATAAGGTGAGGATTGAGCGAGCAAGGGAGTTGCTTGCACAAGGAATTAAGGTACACCAGGTGGCGGAACGCGTAGGGTATGCGAACGCAGATTATTTTCATAGTAAATTTAAAAAGTATGCTGGAATGTCACCTTCCTCCTATCGTAATCGGGTTCAAAAGAACGGAGGAACAGATGGCTGTTGATAGAATCCCTAGGTATAACGCTATGAAGTCTCTCTTGCAGATGTCGGAGGTACAACCTCCGAACGAAGAGGGGCTCTTTTTTATGGTGAAAAAACAGATAGATCAATCGAAAATGTCACATTTATTATGGAGTTTAGGTCGTTTTCATCAAATCGCCATCATTATGACACAGCTTTGACACGATGTTCACATTTTCGATTCTATTTCATTTAAATTTATTCTATATAATGGGGATAATCTGAAGCCGGATCATGATAACCATAGTGAAGGTAGTTGAGTGAGTCATTTTCTAAAAAAGTGACCGCTGCATATGTAAGAATGTGAATACTATCACAAATGTAGAAGACTTCAGATTACAGACACTATAAATCAATGTTAAGAGAAGTGTAGGGGGAGGAGCAACATCATGGACGTATTGGATTTGGCACGGTTGCAGTTTGCAACCACAACGATTCTTCACTTTGTTTATGTGCCGATCTCCATTGGATTGTCGTTATTGGTGGCAATTATGGAGACTATGTATGTTATCAAGAAAAATGACTTGTACAAAAAAATGGCTCAATTCTGGGGAACGTTTCTGCTGATTAACTTTGCACTGGGCGTAGTCACCGGGATTTTGCAAGAATTCCAGTTCGGGATGAACTGGTCGGACTTTTCCCGTTTTGTGGGTGATGTATTCGGTACGCCGCTGGCAATTGAAGCACTGCTTGCATTTTTCCTAGAATCGACCTTTATCGGATTATGGGTGTTCGGTTGGGAAAGATTGTCCAAAACGGTCCATCTAATTTGTATGTGGTTGGTATCGATCGGTACGATGTTATCGGCATTGTGGATTCTAGCTGCTAATTCATTCATGCAACGTCCAGTAGGATATGAGATTCAAAATGGACGTGCAGAAATGAAAGATTTTGCCGCTTTGTTAACGAACGAACAACTGTTATGGGAATTTCCACATACATTGTTTGCTGCTTTTGCAACGGGGGCATTTCTGATCGCGGGTATCAGTGCATGGAAGCTGATGCACAAAAAGAATATGGACTTTTTTAAACCTTCTTTTAAATTGAGTATTATTGTTGCCTTAATCAGTGCCATTGCTATTCCTTTGTTTGGTCATGGACAGGCTCAATATTTGGTGAAAACACAACCGATGAAGATGGCTGCCAGTGAGGGCTTATGGGAGAACAGCGGTGACCCCGCTCCTTGGACCGTTATCGCATGGATTGATCCTGGAAACAAGGGGAATACCTTTGAGATTAAAGTTCCTTTTGCTTTGAGTTTTCTATCCTATAGTAAATTTACCGGCTCTGTGCCTGGTATGAATGAGCTGCAAGCCCAATATGAAAAAACGTATGGTCCGGGCGATTATATCCCGCCAGTACGTACCACGTTTTGGAGCTTCCGCATTATGATTGCAGCGGGATGTGGCATGATTGCACTTGCCTTATACGGGGCTTACCTGACGTTCCGTAAAAAGCTGGAAGGTTCACATCGCTGGTTCTTCCGTCTTATGATATGGGGGATATCCCTTCCATTCATTGGGAATACTTCAGGTTGGATCATGACTGAAATAGGCCGCCAACCGTGGACGGTATTTGGTTTGCTTCAAACGAAAGATTCTGTTTCGCCTACAGTTGTGGCAGGAGAAGTGCTATTCTCGTTCATCTCATTTACCACATTGTATTTAATTTTAACAGGTGTGCTGGCGTTTCTGTTTTACCGTACGGCTCGCAAAGGTCCAGATATTGAGCCACATCAGCAAACGGTAATTCATGATCCTTTTGCTCAAGGGGGTGACACCATTGTCGCTAAATGATTTATGGTTCTTATTGATCGCTGTGCTGTTTACCGGCTTCTTTTTTCTGGAGGGCTTTGATTTTGGCGTAGGAATGGCCACAGGATTGGTGCCGCGTAATGACCAACAAAAACGTTTGATGATCAATACGATTGGTCCATTCTGGGATGCCAACGAAGTGTGGCTGATTACAGCAGCAGGTGCAATGTTTGCCGCTTTTCCGCATTTTTATGCGACTATGTTCAGCGGATATTATCTCGTATTTGTGTTTATTTTGCTAGGTTTGATCTTGCGTGGAGTTTCTTTTGAGTTCCGCGGCAAGGCTGAAGGGAAATGGTGGACAGGAACGTGGGATGCCTGCATTCTGATTGGCAGCTTTCTACCGCCGATGCTGTTCGGTATGGCTTTTGCGGCTTTGGTGAAAGGTGTACCTATTCAGCAAAACATGGATTTGAAAGCTGGATTTTCCGATGTATTCAATGGATATACCGTATGGATTGGACTGACAGTGGTCGGAATGTGCCTAATGCACGGACTGACGTTTATTTCTCTGCGGACGATTGGAGAAGTACGGGATCGTGCTCGCGTGATGGCATCCAAATTTCTTCCGGTATTGGGCATTTTACTCGCTGGCATGGTGGTATGGACTTATTTTGCAACGGATTTATTTGCGCGTCGCGGTCCCTTTATGTATGCTGCGGTAGCAGTCGGAATTGTCGCCTATGTGCTGACGTGGTACTTCCTGAAGCAGCGCCGCGAAGGATGGGCCTTCGGGATGACAGGTGCAGTGATTTTACTGACCTTCGTTTCGTTATTCGTCGGTTTGTTCCCAAGATTTATGGTGAGCTCGATTAATAGTGCTTTTGATTTGACGATTTATAATGCAAGCTCCAGTCATTACACACTGAAAGCCATGACGATTGTTGCAGCAACGCTTTTACCCTTTGTGCTGGCTTATCAGGCGTGGAGCTATTTTGTTTTCCATAAGCGTCTCAGTGAGAAGGATCATTTGGAATACTAATGGATAAGGCATGGTTTGAATTAAAGGGCATTCGGCCAGTGATGCTGCTACTGGCTGCCCTTTCCCTGCTCCAGGGGGCCGCAGTGATTGCACAAGCAGTCTTCTTGGCAAAGGCTGTTACGATTTTGTTTGAACAAAATCCGCTGGTGATGGCTTGGCCGTCGCTGGCGTTGTTTTTCGCTGCTTTTGCAACGAGGCATACGGCGATCTGGCTGCAACGCCGGACAGCAGGCCGTTTTGCTGAAGCTTCAGGCGCTTCCTTACGGGAGCGTCTGCTTGCACGTTTGTTCGAACGGGGGCCGGGTTTTGCAGCGCAGGAAGGTAGCGGCAAGTTGGTGACGCTGGCGCTGGACGGCATGGATCGTTTTCGCACGTATTTGGAACTGTCCATTCCTCGTATGATTGACATGATGGCTGTCACTATACTTGTACTTGTGTATGTTTTCACATTGGACGTCATTTCAGGTGTGATTTTGACGACTACGATGCCGATTCTGGTAGGCTTCTTTATTTTACTCGGCTTGGCGGCGCGGAAGCAGGCAGACAAGCAGTGGCGTTCCTATCGTCTGTTATCTCATCATTTCACGGATTCGCTGCGTGGACTTCAGACACTAAGGTTTTTGGGTCGTAGCCAAGAGCATGGGGAAACAGTTGGGAAGGTCAGCGACCAATACCGCACGGCAACGATGCGCACGCTGCGGGTAGCGTTTCTTTCCTCATTTGCCCTTGATTTTTTTAGTATGCTATCGGTCGCATTTGTGGCGGTAGGCTTGGGTTTGCGCCTGATTAGTGGCTCGGTGGGTTTGGAGGCAGCGCTTGCGGTGCTTATTCTGGCCCCAGAATATTTTATGCCCATACGCCAGTTGGGATCAGACTATCATGCTTCACTGGATGGTAAGGAGGCTTGGGGAGCAATCCGCTCCATTCTCAGTAAAGAAGATGATGCGACCGAGCCGAATAAACTGGCAGCTAACGATAAAGGATTGGACATCACGGGACAGGACATTCTCGAGCTGTCCGATGTGTGCCTCCTTAATGAAGACGGTTCGGCTCGGCTTGAACATGTGTCTGCCAATGTTGAATCGTACATGAACATGATCGGCATCGTTGGAGCTAGCGGTGCAGGTAAAACGACGCTGCTTAGTCTGCTTGGCGGTTTTGCTGATCCCACTTCGGGCGAACTGCTCCTGAATGGATGCAGATTGGCTGGGGATGCAAAAGCTGAATGGCAACGGCATATTGCGTATATTCCACAGCATCCATACCTGTTTAGCGCTTCTCTGGCAGATAATATCCGTTTTTATGAACCGGAGGCATCCAACCAGCAGGTGGAGTGGGCGGTTGACGCGGTTGGACTGCGTGAACTGGTAGACGGTCTTCCGGGTGGAATGAATGAGCCCATTGGTGAAGCGGGTAGGACGTTGAGCGGAGGACAGGCGCAGCGGATTGCATTGGCGCGGGCGTTGCTCAGTAACCGTCCGGTCATTTTATTGGATGAGCCTACGGCGCATCTGGATATTGAGACAGAGTGGGAGCTAAAACAGACGATTTTATCGGTTTTGAAACACAAAAAAGTGTTTCTTGCCACCCACCGGCTACATTGGATGCCAGATATGGACTGTGTCTGGATGATGAATCAAGGTCGTTTGGAAGAAGTAGGTTCCCATCAGCAATTGATTGCCCGTAAGGGGGCATATTACCGATTGCTGACGGGGATGTCGGAAGGAGGGAACGGACGATATGAGAGTAACGGATAATAGCAGACAAGGCTGGTTTGTGACGTATCTGAGACAATATTTTTGGGCCTTTCTGCTAGCTGCTCTTTTGGGCGCGCTGGCCATTGGATGTGCGGGCGCGTTGCTTTTTACGTCCGGTCATCTGATTACCCGTTCGGCCTTAAAACCGGAAAATATATTAATGGTGTACGTTCCAATTGTGCTTGTGCGAACATTTGGTTTTAGTAAAGCGGTTATTCAGTACCTGGAACGCTTGGTAGGACATGATGCCGCACTGCGTCTGGTGTCCCGTATGCGGGTACGCTTATATCGGGCAGTAGAACCGCAGGCGCTGATGATCCGCAGCAAATTCCGTACAGGGGATTTATTGGGGTTGCTGGCAGAGGATATTGAGCAGCTTCAAAACATCTATCTGAAGCTAGTTCTGCCTGCGCTATCGGCTTTGCTGATTTATGCAGCAGGCATCTCGGCGCTCGGACGGATGGACGGAACCTTTGCCTTGCTTATGGCGCTATATGGAGGATTTTTGCTTTTTATTGCCCCAGCTATCTCACTATGGACCTCACTCGCCAAACGGCGAATGTTCAAGCAGGAACGGAGTAAAGCCTATCAGGACCTGACGGATGCTCTGTTCGGCATGAGTGATCTGGTGCTGAGCGGACGGACTGGGCATTTCCTGAGTACCTTTACACAACGGCACAATAGGGCTGCCGTGATGGAAAATTCACTTCGCCGGGGCGAGTGGCGTTCTCATTGGATGGCACAATGCGTTGTAGGCGGTGGGATTGTGATTATGACTGTGTGGGCCGGAGGCCTAGTAGCACAGAATCGTATAGAAGCCACATGGCTGGCATCCTTTGCCCTTGTGGCTTTTCCGTTGCTGGATGCCTTCGTTCGCGCTGGAGAAGCAGTGGTGCATGCACCGGAGTATCAGGATTCCCTTCGACGGTTGAAGGATTCGGAGAAAGACACACCTACACCTGTGTCATCATCGCTTCTGGTTACTGTGGATGCAGGACACACAGCAGCAGGCGGCACAGCTGACACTATAGATGAGCAGGCTGCCGCTCTGGGATTGGGCCACGGAGGAGACCTGCTGCTGAACAACGTAAGCTACCGCTATGCGGCAACGCAGGAATGGAGCGTGCGTGATATCTCCTTGCACGTACCGCAGGGGGGCAAGGTTGCATTGCTTGGTCGCAGTGGTGCGGGCAAGTCCACGCTACTGAATCTGATTCAGGGAGCATTGCAGCCTGATGAAGGGAGCGTCACTGTCGCAGGGATTCCCGTATACACAGGTGGAGCATACTCCAATCTATTTGCGGTGCTGAACCAGCAGCCGTATTTATTCGATACAACGGTAGCGAACAATATTCGGCTGGGACGACCCGATGCTACGCTGGATGAGGTGCGTGCAGTGACGGAGCAGGTAGGGCTTGGAACTCTAATTGATTCTTTGCCGGAGGGCTACGATACCCGAATGCATGAGACGGGCCTTCGTTTTTCCGGTGGAGAAAAACAGCGAATTGCACTGGCGCGGATTTTGCTGCAAAATCACCCGATTGTTTTGCTGGATGAGCCGACAGTGGGGCTTGACCCGCTGACAGAGCATGAGCTCATGCAGACGATGTTTCGTGTGCTGAAGGGCAAAACATTGATCTGGATCACGCATCATCTGACGGGGATGGAGCATATGGACGAGGTGATCTTTATGGAACAGGGCACCATTTCCATGCGCGGCAGTCATGAGCAGCTATGGCAGGAGCAGCCCCGATACCGTAGCCTGTATGAGCTGGATCATCCGAGCCTGTGAAATGAGGTATTTAAAATTTTGATTAACTTTTATATACTGGTTAAAGTTGATGCGTCACATGTAGACATTCAACTGGAGGGGCTGATATGAATGAAAACACTTATCTCTAAGCATTGGCATTTGATGCTGATTGGTTTTGTAGCCCTGAGCATGGGCGGGTTTGTCTTGTTTTATTTTCAGGGGAGCGTGTCGTCGTTTCCGGCCGTTCAACCTAAACAAGCTCAGGAAGAGCCAGACAAAACTAAATATGAGATTGTTACAGTGGGTGTAAAAGGGGACGGTTTCTATCCTAAAAATATTGAAGTGAAAGCCGGCGTTCCAACCAAAATCAATTTCAAGAAAATGACATCCTTCACTTGCATTGATGAAGTGCAGTCGTTGAAGATCGGAATGGACGTTTACCTGGATCACGAAAATAATTATTTTACCGTCCAGGACTTGAAACCAGGCGTATATGAGTACAATTGCGGTATGTACATGTACTACGGGACGATCACAGTAAAATAAATCAAAAAAGCTTTCTGGCACATTGATGCCAGAAAGCTTTTTTTCCTTCAATCAATCATTAGGTTAATTGCGACAGTGTGTATATACCATCCTCCACCTGTGGTGCAGTATGCATTATCCTGTTTGCATTATGCTTTATCCTTTACCCTTTACCCTTTACCTCTGATCAGCTTACATTGCTGATCTTTTGTTTTTTACAAGACTTCTTTCAGGGAATTTACATTAGAACGGAACAGGCGGAATGGTGCTGGACAAGGGAAGCGGTCGCCTTAAAGCTTTCTGTAGGAAAGCTCGCATCGCAAGCATAAACTGTCCCGGCTTTCTACCTTTGTGTGCTTATTCAAGAAATCCGGGGACAACAGCGATGGGAAGCACCATCCGCATGCGTAGTGGCACGAATGTAATTTTTTTCATCCCATATATCTAATTTTGAACTGATTTTTCTCCTAATTCGTCGGGTATCCGCTTCCAAGCCAGCAAAGTATGATAATAGTATCTAGAGATGAGGAGGAGCTTGTTATGGGATCTTCAACTGAAACCGCTTCCAATAATGGTGCTGTGATTCCTGAATCCAATCGGGGAAGACCACGCAAGGCTCGCGGTCCGAAGCCTGAACGTGGTAAAAGAGGCTTGTGGGACAGTGTGAAGCAGCAAAAGTATCTTTATTTTATGTCCATTCCTTTCGTCATATGGGTGTTTGTTTTCAGCTATCTTCCGCTTTGGGGCTGGACGATGGCGTTTCAAAATTATAAGCCAGCCAAATCTTTTACGGACCAGAAATGGGTAGGGCTGGATAACTTTATTGAGCTATTTCAGGATGAACGATTTTATCTGGTATTACGCAATACGCTAGCGATGAGCATGATGGGGATTGTATTTGGTTTTGTCGTACCGATCTTCTTTGCAATTCTGTTAAATGAGCTGCGTGGTATGCTGTTCAAACGGTTTGTGCAGACAATATCCTACCTCCCGCATTTTGTATCCTGGGTAGTTGTGGCCGGCTTGGTCACCAAAATGCTGTCCATTGACGGAGGCATTGTCAACGATGTATTGGTAGCGCTTCATATTGTGGATGAACCGATTCAGTTCATGGCAAAGGGGAGCTGGTTCTGGTATATTGTAACCGCTTCCGACATATGGAAGGAGACAGGTTGGAATACGATTATTTATTTAGCTGCAATCACCGGAATTGATCAAGAACAGTATGAAGCATCGCGCGTGGATGGAGCGAGTCGTTGGAGACAGATGTGGCATATTACACTGCCGGGTATCCGCTCGACGATTGCCATTCTGTTCATTATGGCGATTGGACATCTGGTGAGCAACGGTTTTGAAAAGCAGTTCTTGCTTGGCAATAGTCTTGTGACGGATTATTCCGAGGTGCTGGATCTGTACGCGCTCAATTACGGGATTAATTTGGGTCGCTTCTCTTACGGGACGGCAATTGGTATTTTCAACTCGCTGGTTAGCATTCTGCTGTTGTTTACCGCGAACGGTATATTCAAAAAACTGACCAAAGAAAGCATCATGTAGGGAGGGAGAAGCGAAATGACGAATAAGGCATTTAATGCTACCCGGTCTGAGAAGCTGTTTGACCTATTTAACTATATCCTCATGGCTCTGATCGTGGTGTTGACGCTGTACCCGTTTCTGAACGTACTTGCGATTTCCCTGAACAATTCAACGGACACGGTTCGTGGTGGTATTTATATATGGCCCCGCCAATTTACGCTCGAAAATTACAAAACGATTTTCCAGTACGATGGCCTTCTTCAGGGACTGCAAATATCTATTCTTCGTACTTTGGTCGGGACGGTACTCGGATTGATCTGCGCATCTATGCTTGCTTTTACATTAAGTCGGGTCGAGTTTCGTGCTCGTAAGTTTATTTCTACGTTTTTGGCGTTGACGATGTATTTTTCCGGCGGGATGGTGCCCGTGTTTATTTTGATGCGGGATTTGCATCTGCTAGGTTCGTTTTGGGTGTACATTTTTCCAGGCTTAATCAGTGCATTTAACGTGTTTGTCATTCGTTCCTTTATGGATGGTTTGCCGTATGCGTTGCAGGAGTCTGCCAAACTCGATGGAGCAAATGATTTTACGATTTACTGGAGAATTATTTTGCCGCTGTGCAAACCAGTATTGGCAACGATTGCTCTTTTTCTGGCAGTAGGTCAGTGGAATGCTTGGTTTGATACGTATTTATACAACGGTGGGGCGTCGCAATGGACGACGTTACAGTATGAGCTGATGAAAATACTGCAAAGCACGCAGCAAGGCGGCTCCAGTATGACGAATAGCAACGACATGGCTAAACAAATGGCTCAAATTTCACCAGAGTCGATCAAAATGGCAATCACGATTACGGTTACGCTCCCCATCCTGATGGTGTATCCGTTCTTGCAAAAGTATTTTGTAGGCGGTATGACGCTGGGGGCAGTGAAATCATAAAAGCCAGGATTCTGGCAGTAAATAGTAGTTATTTGCAGGAGAAGTCATCATAAGAATATAGGAGGATTTATACATGAAAAAACACTGGTCCAGATTTGCACTGATTCCTTTGCTCGCGGTGTCACTTACCGCACTCGCAGGTTGTGGGGGAAGCGATAAAGCAGCGAAGGAGAGCACATCCAGCGGTACAGACCCGATTACGTTTAGCTTCTTCGGAGCAGATACAAGCCCACAATGGAACGGAATGAAGGATGAAATAGGCAAGGAAATCACCAAGAAAACAGGTGTAACCTTGAATGCGGAATTTGATGTCAGCGGTGGAGGTGGAGATGACCGAATTGCTTTGATGGCAGCAAGTGGAGAATACCCGGACTTGGTTTCTCCTAAAGCGAATATTAATAAGCTTGTGGATGCGGGGGCCATGATTGATCTGACAGATCTGATCAACGATCACGCACCTAATCTCAAAAAGCTATATGGACCCTATATGGATCGTTTGAAATACAGTAATAAGGATCAATCCATCTATGTCCTTCCTACGTATGCAGGTGTGGGACAGGAAAGTTTTGACGCGACAGGGGGATTTGAAATTCAGCATAAGGTGCTCAAGGAGTTAGGTTATCCAAAGGTAAGAACGCTACAGGATTATGAAAACGTACTCAAAACCTATACTGCCAAGCATCCGACGATCAATGGCAAAAAAACAATCCCACTCACGCTGGATGCAGATGACTGGAGAATTATGATTACCGTAACGAATCCTGCCTTCCAGACGACTGGAGCGCCGGATGATGGTGAATATTTTATTGATCCCAAAACATTTGAAGCCAAACTTCATTACAAACGTCCAGAAGAAAAGGAATATTTTCGTTGGTTGAACCACATGTACAATGAAGGGCTGCTCGATAAAGATTCGTTTGTGCAAAAAAGTGATCAATACAAATCCAAAATTGCCAGCGGCCGTGTCCTCGGTCTGATTGACCAGGAGTGGGGGTATCAGGATGCTGAAAATGCATTAAAAGCGTCAGGTAAGGCTGATGCCAGCTACGCGCATTTTCCAGTTACACTTTCGGAGGAATACAAGGATCGTTCCTTTCAGGATATGGGCTTCGTGTCCGGTTATGGTGTAGGTATTACGGAAAATTGCAAGGACCCGGTGCGGGCTATAAAATTCCTTGATTATTTAGCTTCCGATGAAGGACAGGTGCTAGTGAACTGGGGGATCGAGGGCAAGCATTATGAGATCAAAGATGGCAAACGCATCATTCCGGCTGATGTGCTGGAGCAAAAAACGAACAATGCAACCAACTTCAGCAAATCCACGGGTATAGATTTGTACACGCTCATCAGCGGACACTATGGTGACGGCGTGAAGGACCCTACGGGTAACTACTATACTGCCAAATTCCCGGAGCAAATTATCGCGGCTTATTCGAAGCCGGAGAAAGAATCCCTTAAAGCATATGGCGTAAAAACGTGGAAAGATCTGTTCCCAGACAAGAAAGAATTTGATGTAAAGCCTTGGGGCGCAGCCTATAACCTGACAACAGACAATGAATCCAACTATAACGTTACATTCAAAAAAACGACCGACATTATCCGCAAACGTATACCCGAAGCTATTTTAGCACCAGCTTCCAATTTTGATACGGTATACGACAACATGATTAAAGAACTGGATGCCGCCGGAGCTGTCCAAATGGAACAGCAATACACGCAACTGGTGAAGGACAGAGTGGAGTTATGGAGCGGTAAGGCTTCTAAATAGCTGACTGCTTTTAACGAAATTTTGAATGCCGGAATGACAGAGCGCTTGTCCTTAAGGTCCATACGGGATTAGCGCTCTGTTTGATCTTGATGGGGGAGGGTTTGATGTGACGAAAGGCGAAAGGCCACAGTCCCTGCGTTTATGGTATCGCCAGCCTGCTGAGGTATGGGAGGAAGCATTGCCAGTCGGCAATGGAAGGCTGGGAGCTATGGTATTTGGCGGAATCAGAGAGGAGCATTTGCAATTAAACGAGGATACGCTCTGGTCCGGGTTTCCCAGAGATGGCGTTCAGTATGATGTATTGCGATATTTGCAGCCTGCCAGAAAGTTGATTGCAGATGGAAAATACAAGGAAGCGGAACAACTGATTAATACGAATATGCTAGGTCGCGATACGGAAGCCTATCAGCCTTTGGGAGATTTGTGGATTACGCAGGACGGCCTAGGGGAAATTGCACATTATGAACGGAAACTGGATTTGCTGACCGGAACCGCAGCGGTCACTTTTCAGAGTGATGGAGTCCGCTATACCCGTGAAGTTATCGCCAGTGCGCCAGATGGAATCATCATGGTGTCACTGACTGCGAATAAGCTTGGGAAGATCCAAGCATCCGTGCGCATCACTTCCCCCCATCCTTGTGAAGACGAGGTTGGAGAGGATGTACATTTTGGTGATTCATCCAAATGGGATAGCGATAAAGAGGATGATCCATCCGAGGAGCCATCCGGGGACTTTATGACATTGACTGGACGAGCGTCCAGTCATGTGGAATCTAATTATCACGGTGATCATCCACAGTCTGTCGTTTATGAAAATGATTTGGGGATGGCTTTTGCAGTTCAGGCGAGGGTTATTCCCGAGGGAGGATCCTTGACGAAGGGCACTGATGGTGCGCTGATCATCTCAGGCGCGGATAAAATCACGGTGTATTTGGCAGCAGCTACTGGATTTCGGGGATTTCACACCATGCCGAATAGTGATGCAACGGAGTCAGCAGAAGCATGTCAAGTCATTTTAGACGGAGTAATTTCGCTGGGAACTGAGCAGGTGCGGCAACGCCATGAACAGGATCACCGAAAGCTGTTTGACCGCGTTGCATTAGAACTGGGAGGTGATACTCTAACCGACGAATTCGTTCTACCGACCGATTTGCGATTAGAACGTTATCAGAAAGGTCAGGCCGACCTGGGGCTGGAAGTGCTGTTATTTCAATATGGCCGCTATTTGCTCATGGGTAGCTCGCGTCCGGGGAGTCAGCCTGCCAATCTTCAGGGCATCTGGAATGACCGGGTGCAGCCGCCGTGGAATAGTAATTATACAACCAATATTAATACTCAGATGAACTATTGGCCCGCAGAGGTATGCAATCTTGCCGAGTGCCATGAACCCTTGCTGCACATGATTGGAGAAGTGGCTCGTACGGGACGGAGGGTAGCCTCCATCCATTATGGTGCTCAAGGATGGGCGGCTCATCACAATGTAGATGTGTGGAGATACGCCGGACCTTCAGGGGGCCATGCCAGCTGGGCATTTTGGCCGCTTGGAGGTGTATGGCTAACTGCTCACCTATGGGAGCGCTATCTGTTTACCTTGGATATAGCCTATTTGGCAGAACAAGCTTATCCGCTCATGAAGGGGGCGGCAGCCTTTTGCATGGACTGGCTCGTAGAAGGCCCGGAGGGTCAGCTTGTGACGTCCCCATCCACATCACCTGAAAATAAATTCAAAACGACGGATGGCGAGGATTGCAGTATATCTATGGGCTCTACCATGGATATGACGCTGATTCGAGAGCTGTTGGGTAACTGCATTCAAGCTGCGGATCTGCTGGAACTAGACGATGAGTTCCGCAACCGCTGCGAGGAGACACGAGACAGATTAATGTCCTATCAAATTGGTCGCCACGGTCAGCTACAGGAATGGTTTGTCGATTTTGAGGAAGCGGAGCCTGGGCATCGACATGTTTCGCATCTATATGGGTTATATCCTGGTCGACAAATTCACATCCGTGATACCCCGGAGCTAGCTGAGGCGGCTCGCATATCGTTGCGTCGACGGCTTGATCACGGTGGTGGGCATACCGGATGGAGCTGTGCCTGGTTGATTAATCTGTACGCTCGACTGGAAGATGGCGACGCCGCACATCAGTATGTTCGCACGTTACTGTCGCGATCGACCTATCCTAATTTATTTGACGCTCACCCGCCTTTTCAGATCGACGGTAATTTTGGTGCGACGGCGGGGATCGCAGAAATGCTGCTACAAAGCCGTCCGGGAGAGCTGACGTTACTGCCTGCCCTGCCAACGGCATGGTCGGAGGGACGGGTCAGTGGATTGAAGGGACATGGCGGGATGACGGTCGGCATGGAATGGTCCGGTTCCCGGCTTGTCCGTGCAGAACTGGCCACATCCATCTCAGCAGGAAGCTGCACGATTCGCAGTGCACATCCATTTAGCGCAGATGCTCGTCAGGCTCTGCCTGATCCTGAGCACGGAGGATTTATTTTGTCATGGATTTTTACCAAAGAGCAGGAAATAACGAACGGGCATACGATTATAATTGAAGGAGAGGAATAGACAATATGACCATTTTTCAATTTCCGCAGGACTTTATGTGGGGCACCGCGACGGCAGCCTATCAAATCGAAGGAGCTTATGAGGAGGATGGGAGAGGCTTGTCGATCTGGGATACCTTTGCCCATACGCCTGGCAAAGTATTCAACGGTGATAACGGCAATGTAGCTTGTGACAGCTATCATCGCTACGAGGAAGATATCCGCCTAATGAAGGAGCTAGGCATTCGTACATACCGCTTTTCCGTGTCCTGGCCGCGTATATTTCCCAATGGTGACGGTGAAGTCAATCAAGAAGGATTGGACTATTATCATCGCGTAGTCGATTTGTTGAACGAAAACGGGATTGAGCCGTTTTGTACACTGTACCATTGGGATCTGCCTCAAGCGCTTCAGGATACCGGAGGATGGGAGAATCGTCGTACGATTCAAGCATTTGTCCAGTTTGCAGAAACGATGTTCCGCGAGTTCCACGGTAAAATACACCATTGGCTAACATTCAATGAACCGTGGTGCATTGCCTTTTTATCCAATATGCTGGGTGTTCATGCCCCAGGTCTGACAAATCTTCAGACAGCCATTGATGTAGGACATCATCTGCTAGTTGCACATGGTCTTTCTGTGCGCCGCTTCCGCGAGCTGGGCACCAGTGGCCAGATCGGTATCGCTCCCAATGTCTCATGGGCTGTCCCTTACAGTACATCTGAGGAAGATAAAGCCGCTTGTGCGCGCACCATTTCCCTGCACAGTGACTGGTTTCTTCAACCTATTTATCAAGGCTCGTATCCTCAGTTTTTGGTAGACTGGTTTGCGGAGCAGGGAGCTACCGTGCCTATTCAGGATGGGGATATGGACATTATTGGCGAGCCTATTGATATGATCGGTATCAATTACTATAGTATGTCGGTTAATCGCTTTAATCCTGAAGCCGGGTTTCTTCAATCTGAAGAAATCAATATGGGGCTACCTGTAACAGATATCGGCTGGCCAGTGGAGTCGCGGGGGCTGTACGAGGTACTGCATTATTTGCAAAAATACGGTAACCTCGATATTTATATCACAGAGAATGGGGCTTGTATCAACGATGATGTCGTGAATGGCAAGGTTCAGGATGACCGTCGCATTTCGTATATGCAGCAGCATTTGGTGCAGGTACACCGGGCGATTCATGACGGCCTTCATGTCAAAGGATATATGGCATGGTCACTTATGGACAATTTTGAGTGGGCAGAGGGATATAATATGAGATTTGGCATGATTCATGTCGATTTTCGCACACAGGTCCGCACCCCGAAGGAAAGTTACTATTGGTATCGAAATATAGTAAGTAATAACTGGTTGGAGACCAAACGTTAAACGAAGAGCAATTTTTTTAAAAAAATATAGCAAAGACGGATCTGTCTTCATTCCCTTTTGTTTGAATACTGGGTCTTCCGGGGTAATAATAGTCAGGATATGCAGAGGGTTGTTTCAGGTATGTAGAGACCAAAGGGAATAAAGAAGCAAGATGTGTGCATACTGACAAAAATACCGAACGAGGGCGTTAAAATTATTTTGGACCGAAGGGAGTGGAGGGGATGGCTGCAAATTTTAGGAAATCAGGATCAACTGACGGGCAGATGAGCCGTACGGTATCTGTTATCGCTTTGATCGCTTGTATTGCAGGTATTATCCTTATTTTGCTTGATATAGGAAATTTGACTGATCGAAATATATATTTAATGACAGGCATTGGCTGCGTTGTTGCCGGGATTTTTATTTTTCTCGTTGGGAAATCATTTGTCATTGCACGCAAGAAGGAAGACCAGGAAAACGGACGCAGTTAATAAAATTAAAAATGATTTAAAGCAAATATATACTGAAAACAACAACGTGGGGCTTCGAGCAGTGTAGGATGATAACTGTAGGGAGTCCCACTTTTTTCTTTAATATAACTTCTTTAAGATACACAAATAACGTTTTTAATATGTCATCTTTGAATTATAATATATTTTGAATTTGCAAGAGAAATTTTATTTTTAGAGATATTTTTCACAAAAATCGGACAAATAATCGACAATTCTGTTAACAATAAAAAAAGTGGCCGCTTTTCTGCTATCTTATATAGGGGCAACATTACAGGAGTTCGTTAAGTTTTGAGTAATTTATTATTTAAGGAGAGGGGAACAACATGAACAAAAAACCAAAAGCGATTATTGCGTTGGTTTTGACCGTGCTCACGGTAGCATTGCTCATTTGGACGTGTTTTTATGCTGGCGGAAAATACGTTGTTTTCGATCCGAAAGGACCCATTGGGCAAGCACAAAAAGAGCTGATCATTCTTACAACGGCATTGTCTGCGCTAATAATTGTACCGGTCATGATTTTGACTTTCTTCATCATTTGGCGGTATCGTGATACACCGACAAACAAGGTGAAGTACCAACCCCACTGGGATGACAGCAAAAAGCTGGAGACCACATGGTGGGCTATTCCAATTATCGTTATCTGTATTATTGCGGTTATTACTGCAAGATATACCTACTTGCTGGAGCCTTCCAAGCCGTTGGCAAGTACGCAAAAGCCAGTAACCATTCAAGTGACTTCACTGGACTGGAAATGGCTCTTTATGTACCCAGAGGAAGGTATAGCTACAGTTAACCAAGTTCACATTCCTAAAGGTGTTCCAGTCCGTTTTGAACTGACTGCTGACGCACCGATGAACTCGTTCTGGATTCCGCAATTGGGCGGACAAATCTACACCATGTCAGGCATGGCTATGAAACTGCATTTGCAGGCCGATCACGAAGGAACTTACTTTGGTTCGGGTGCAAACTTTAGCGGTGAGCATTTTGGACAAATGCGTTTTGATGTAGAGGTCCAGTCGGATGAAGAGTATAAAAACTGGGTCGCTGACATCAAGAAGCAGTCTAAGCCGCTGACGAAAGACGGCTATTTGGCGCTTGCAAAACCAGGTTTGTCCCAGCCTGATGAGTATTCTTCGATTCCAGATGGCTTGTTCAAAGAGATTGTCAACAAGTATGTAGTGGAAGGGGCTCCTAACCCCCATGCTGGACATGGCGGAGCTACATCCACAGAAGATTCAACCAAGTCCGGCACAGAAGATCATGCTGGAATGGACATGAGTCATATGAATATGAGCGGACACAATTAAATGATTATAAGGAAGGAGGCCCCCAATGCTTGACAAAATAAAAGAGTTTGCATCCACTTTCTTCGTTACTGGAGACCCAATGATCTATGGAGCGGACGTCTCCATCGCATTAGCGACGATCGGGATCGTGTTTGTGCTCACTTATTTCAAAAAATGGGGCTGGCTTTGGAAAAACTGGTTGACTACTGTTGACCATAAAAAAGTCGGTATTATGTATATTCTTGCGGCCATCTTGATGTTATTCCGCGGAGGCGTGGATGCATTATTGATGCGTGTTCAACTGGCTACACCGGATGTGACACTTCTGCATCCTGAGCATTACAATCAGATTTTCACAACTCACGGCACGATCATGATCCTGTTTATGGCGATGCCGTTGATGTTTGGTTTGTTTAATATCGCCGTACCCCTTCAAATTGGTGCGCGCGACGTTGCGTTTCCTTTCCTGAACGCATTGAGCTTTTGGCTTTTCTTTATGGGAGCGATGTTGTTCAACTTGTCCTTTGTTATCGGCGGTTCGCCAGATGCAGGGTGGTTGAGTTATCCACCGCTTTCAGAACTGCAATTTAGTCCAGGCGTCGGTCAGAACTTCTATATCTGGGGTATTCAGATTTCTGGTATAGGTTCATTGGCTACGGGGATTAACTTTATTGTGACCATTATTAAAATGCGTGCACCTGGTATGACTTGGATGAAAATGCCTGTCTTTACGTGGTCCGTATTTTCGTCATGTGTTATTATCATTTTCGCATTCCCCATTCTGACGGTTACTTTGGCATTGCTGTTCCTTGACCGCTTTGGAGGAGGGCACTTCTTTACACTTGATTTCGGCGGTAACCCGATGATGTATATCAACTTGATCTGGATGTGGGGTCACCCTGAGGTATACATTGTAGTTTTGCCTGCCTTCGGTATTTATTCCGAGGTCATCAGTGTATTCTCCAAAAAGAAATTGTTTGGCTACAAATCCATGGTTTACGCTATGTTCATGATTGCGATCCTGTCCTTCTTCACCTGGGCGCATCACTTCTTCACGATGGGATCAGGCGCAGATGTTAATGCATTCTTTGCGATTTCGACGATGGTTATCGCTATACCGACAGGGGTTAAAGTATTTAACTGGCTGTTCACGATGTATCGGGGTAAGATTACATTCAAAACCCCTATGATGTGGTCAATTGCTTTTATTCCGAACTTCTTGATTGCTGGTTTAACGGGCGTCATGTTGTCTGTAGCGCCTGCTGACTTCCAGTTCCATAACAGTTACTTCTTGATCGCTCACTTTCACTCCGCTCTGATTGGTGGTGTAGTGTTCGGTTACTTGGCAGGTCTGTACTATTGGTGGCCTAAAATGTTCGGTTTCACATTGCCTGAAACGCCTGGTAAATGGGCTTTCTGGTTCTGGAACATCGGTTTCTATGTATGTTTTATTCCACAATATTCTCTCGGTCTGATGGGTATGACGCGTCGTCTGAGCACTTATGGCTGGGATACCGGCTGGCAGCCGCTTAACCTCGTTTCGACCGTTGGGGCATTCCTGATGGGGATTGGGTTCTTGTTCCAGGTTCTTCAAATTCTTCTGGGCATCAAGAATTACCGCAAGCTGAAGGATACAACAGGCGACCCTTGGGGTGGCCATACGTTGGAATGGTCGATTCCTTCACCTGCACCGGAATACAATTTTGCTACCATTCCACAAGTAGAAGAACGTGATGACTGGTGGGCAGAAAAAGATAAACGTGCAAAAGGTATTTTCAGAAAGCAACCGCCAATTGAAGCGATTCATATGCCGAAAAACTCGGCGATTCCATTCATTATGTCGGTATTCTTTTTCATTGCAGGTTTCGGGTTCGTATTCGGATGGTCGTTCTTCTATATTCCAGGGCTGATCGGTGTGGCAATTTGTATGATTTGCCGTTCGTTCTTCTCCTACGATGGCGACTACTATATCCCTGCGGATGAAGTAAAACGCACGGAAGCGGCAATAAGGGGGTCTGTATAATGGCACAAGCTGCAGCACATCACAGCCATGATCATGACCACGGGCATCACGATCCGCAAGAGCTGAAGATGCTTGGTTTTTGGATCTTCCTCGTAACGGACGTAATCCTGTTCAGTACCTTGTTCGCAACCTTCGTTGTCCTTCGGAATAACACGGCCGGAGGACCAGGTGGCGCAGAGCTGTTTAACATGACGGGCGTTATTATTGAAACGTTCCTCTTGCTCACGAGCAGCTTCACAAGTGGTCTGGCTGTGTTGGCTATGAACAAAGGAAGCATGAAGGGATTAATCAGCTGGTTAATCGTAACAGCGATCCTGGGTCTTGGTTTTATCGGTTTTGAAGTTTACGAGTTTGTTGAAATGGTACACGAAGGAGCCAATTTTGGAACCAGTGCGTTCTTGTCGGCATTCTTCACTCTAGTCGGAACGCACGGACTTCACGTTTCGTTAGGTCTGGTTTGGATGATTGGACTCATGTTCCAGTTGAAAAAACGCGGGCTTACACCAGAGACGAAGGGGAAAGTTTCGGCATTGAGCTTGTACTGGCACTTTTTGGACGCTGTCTGGATCTTCTTGCTGACAGTCGTCTATTTGATGGGGGTGATGTAGATGGCACAGCATCAATCAGGAGCGGGTTCGCATGGTCATGATGATTCTCACGGTTCAGTGAAATCCTATGTTATCGGGTTTATTCTGTCCATCGTACTGACCATCATTCCTCTCTTCGTGGTGATGAATCATATGTTGAGCCGCACTTCGACCATGGTTGTTATTTTAGCCGCGGCAGTGCTGCAATTTCTGGTTCAGCTTTTCTTCTTCATGCACATCCGTGAAAGCAATGGACCACGTTGGAATGTTATGACCTTGATTCTTGGTGTAGTGATCCTGTTGACCGTCGTTGGTGGTTCAGTATGGATTATGGAATACAACATGGTAGCACACTAAAAATCACACAAGTACAAACTAATTAGGAAAGAAGGAGCGGACTTAGAACCGCTTCTTCTTTTTTTGTGTAGCTTATTAAAATTAAAACTGTGGCTTCTTGAACTCAAGTTTACATATGTGTAAAATGGAATTGTATAACAGTAGAGTGAAAACGATAATACTAGTGGAGAGCGGAGGAAAAAGTAATGAACACAGAATTACTGTTTAAACCTTTTAAGGCAGGTAATTTAACTCTTCCCAATCGGATTGTTATGGCGCCTATGACACGGAACTTTTCTCCTCAAGGTATTCCAGGGTCTGATGTAGCCGCGTATTATCGTCGCCGTGCAGAAAATGCAGTTGGTTTGATTATTACGGAGGGAACTGCTATTAATCATCCCGCAGCTGTAGAGCACACCAGCATTCCTAATTTTTATGGTGAGGGATTAAAGGGGTGGGCCAAGGTAGTCGAGGAGGTTCATGCGGTAGGTGGCAAGATTATACCGCAGCTCTGGCATGTGGGTACAGCTCGCCAAATAGGTGCGGATAACCAACCGAATCCCGAGGCATTGCCTGTCGGTCCGTCCGGTATTTCTCCTGCCGGTGAAAAGGTAGTTGAGCCGTTGACCGAGACCGAGATTGCTGATATTATCGCAGCCTATGCTCAGGCCGCTGCCGATGCCCAGCGAGTGGGTTTTGACGGTATTGAGCTCCATGGAGCACATGGCTATTTAATTGATCAGTTTTTCTGGGACAAAACGAATAAGCGTACCGATCAATATGGAGGCAATTTGGTCCAGCGTACTCGATTTGCGGTGGAGGTCATTGAGGCTTGTCGTCGTGCAGTAGGGCCGGATTTCCCAATTATACTGCGATTCTCCCAGTGGAAGATGTACCACTATGAAGAAAAGCTGGCACAGACACCTCAGGAACTTGAACAGTTTCTCGCTCCATTAGTGAAGGCAGGAGTGGATGTATTCCATTGCTCAAGCCGCCGTTTTTGGGAACCGGAATTTGAAGGGTCCGATCTAAACCTGGCAGCTTGGACGAAAAAGATAACAGGTAAGCCAGTTATTACTGTAGGCTCCATTGGCTTGGAGAAGGCGTTTTTGAGTGATTTTGAAAAAAATAATAATCGTCAAACCGAACAATCCAGTAGTGTAGAGGCAAGATTAGAACAACTCGTGGGGCAAGTAGAACGAGAGGAAGCTGATCTGGTTGCGGTTGGACGTGCTTTGCTGGTTGATCCAGCGTTTGCGGTGAAGTTACGTGATCAACAAATAGAAGAAATTATTCCTTACAGTGATGAAGTATTAAAGACGCTGAATTAAGCTTTATGTACTGTAAAGCTATAGCGTTAGGCAAGCATTTGAGACTTGGAAGTCTTCTGTTACAGGGCAAGCTGTAATATAAGCTATTCGTAAACTCTACGAATTTGCTATAATAGGAGCATCAAGTCGAAATACACGGGGTGAAAAGGATGAATTCTGAAACGGAAGCTTTGGATTGCGAGCCGGCTTGTCACGGTTCAGATCAGGAAATCGAGCGCATAAAATCTTCCCTTGTTGAGGATTCCATCGCATACAAAATGTCGGAGCTGTTTAAAGCATTGGGTGACCCGACACGAATCAAGCTGATTTATGCCCTGGCACAAAAAGAACTGTGTGTTCATGATCTGACCCAGGTGCTCAATATGGGACAATCTGCGGTATCCCACCAGCTTCGTTATTTGCGCAACCTGCGTATTGTCAAACGACGCAAAGAAGGCAAAACGGTGTTTTATTCACTGGATGATAATCATGTGGAGCAGATCTTTTTGCAAACCCATCAACACATATCACATCAATAATCTTTTGGGATAAAACAACAGAGGGCGCCAAGCGATTGGCGCTCTTTTGGCGTTTGTCCGTTGAAGTCGATTTTTTTGTTAAAAAGGGCTAGATGTCATTGACTTTTGACCCTGATCCTGAATATAATGACCTTAATAAATAATATATGAACAGTTGCTCATATATAGTTAATTGGAGGCCAAAGATTATGGATGCTCTAAAAAGAACGGAACGGCATGAATGGATTTTGGAAGGTTTGGATTGCGCCAACTGTGCGCTCAAGATTGAAAATGGAGTCAGTAAAATAGAAGGGGTCATGGATTGCTCGGTCAATTTTGTTACGAAAACGTTGACGATGACCACAAGTTCGGATCAAAAAGAAGAGGTTTTTCGCCAGACGGAACGGAAGGTTCATAGACTTGAGCCACATGTTCGGATGGTGGTAAAAAGTGCCCGTGGCCACCTACATGAAGACAGTCGAAGCCATGCTGGTGCAGTACAATCAGATAGCGTAGAGGATTGTGCATGCGGTCATGAGCATAATGATGAAGGTGAAGGACATACACACGAGCATCACAACCACCATGCAGAGCACAAACATGGTGAATCCACCCATGCTCATTCACATTCGCATGGAGATGATAGCCACGCTGGGCATACGCATGATCACGGTACGGACGGTATGCGCCGCATGATTGCGCGTTTGGCTATTGGTGCGGTCGTTGCGGCTGTTGCCTGGTGGTTACCTGTCGAAGGTGTAGGCAAGCTGGCCTTATTTTTACTGGCATATATCATCGTTGGCGGTGATGTTGTCTTGCAGGCTGCACGCAGTCTGGTACGTGGAATGGCCTTTGACGAATACTTCCTGATGACGCTGGCTACTGTTGGTGCATTTGCGATTGGGGAATACCCGGAAGGCGTAGCTGTCATGTTCTTTTATCAAATCGGAGAACTGTTTCAAGGCGTTGCAGTTAACCGTTCACGTAAATCCATCAGTGATCTGATGGATATTAGACCGGACTATGCGAACCTGAAGACGGCTGAGTCCGTACGGAGAGTGTCTCCAGAAGACGTTCGCATTGGGGATTTGATTGTGATTAAGCCAGGCGAGAAGATCCCGCTGGACGGTAAAGTTGTAGATGGTAAATCGCATGTGGATACCTCTGCGTTGACTGGTGAATCGGTGCCTCGTACTGTGGAGCCGGGAAGTAGCGTGTTGAGTGGATTTATCAATACGAACGGGCTTCTAACGGTAGAGGTTAGCAAAGAGTTTAGTGAATCCGCGGTCTCTAAAATTTTGGAATTAGTGCAAAATGCGAGTGCCAAAAAAGCGCCGACTGAAAAGTTTATCACGAAATTTTCCAGATACTATACTCCCGTAGTGGTTATTGTAGCGCTGTTGTTGGCGGTTGTTCCACCGCTTGTTGTGCCAGGTGCACAATTTGCAGATTGGGTGTACCGTGCGCTTGTTTTCCTCGTTATTTCTTGTCCATGTGCGCTGGTAGTATCTATTCCACTGGGCTTCTTTGGGGGAATCGGGGCAGCCTCCCGTTCAGGTATTCTGATCAAGGGTGGGAATTATCTTGAAGCTCTGAATCATGTAAAATACGCTGTTTTTGATAAAACAGGCACACTCACCAAAGGTGTTTTCCGTGTAACAGGGATTTATCCTGCCGGAGATTTTACAAACGAAACCCTGCTCGAAACCGCCGCTTTGGCGGAGCTGCATTCGACACATCCTATTGCTGCATCTTTGCGTGAATCCTACGGTAAAGAACTCAGAGCAGAACGGGTTCAGCAGTATAGTGAAATATCCGGTCACGGGATTCAGGCACAAATAGATGGTCGTCTGGTATCGGCCGGGAACGCCAAGCTGATGGAGCGGGAACATGTTGCTTTTAATGTGGCGCAGCAAGCAGGGATGCTGGATGAAGGAACGGTCGTACATGTGGCGGTAGACGGAACGTATGCCGGGTGCATTCTGATTTCAGATGAGGTTAAGGAAGACGCAGCCCAAACGGTTACTTCACTGAAAAAGTTGGGTGTGGTGAAAACCATCATGCTGACGGGTGACAATCGGACAGTTGCCGAGGCTGTAGGACGACAGCTGGGTTTGGATGAAGTAAGGGCAGAGCTGTTACCTCAGCACAAAGCCGAAGCCATCGAGCAGTTGTCTGCAAGTAAAAAAACGAGCGACAAAATTTTGTTCGTGGGCGATGGAATCAATGATACACCCGTACTGGCGCTGGCAGATGTCGGTGTAGCGATGGGTGGCTTGGGTTCGGACGCTGCGATTGAGGCGGCAGATATCGTAATCATGAACGACGAGCCTTCAAGGCTGGTTACGGCCATCCATATCGCCAAGCACACGCGTCGTATCGTATGGCAAAACATCATATTTGCACTAGGTGTCAAAGCTGTGTTTCTTACGCTGGGAGCATTCGGTATTGCTACGATGTGGGAGGCTGTATTTTCCGATGTAGGCGTAACATTGCTAGCCGTATTGAATGTGATGCGTGTATTGAAGGTTCGTTCTTACGAGTAAAAAATAAGTACCCCCGGGTTAACATCGGATGTAGGCATCCTGTGAAAACCGGGGGTGTTTATTTTATAGGTTCCTTTTTCGAGTGGTCTTGTACCAGCAGTATAGAGATTACTTGTAGGTTGTAGGGTAGCTGCTCAGATGTATAAATGTGTGACGTGCCTAATACGTTAAGGTAGGGGCTTTACAAGTAAGGCCCATGTAAGATTCGGTTGCTCCATTATGAGTAAGCGTTTTCCTTAATTGGAGAGGTACTCAAATTCGTGTGTGCCAACTTGCTGACGGAAGAAAGGATGGATTAATAGCATGGAGGCTAAACTGATGCATGTATTCGCAGAGCTGTTGGGCGGCAAAAACAGCCGGGATCTCAAAGATCCAGAGTCGGGTATGGAGACTGCTGCACAGAGGTTGGCTATGGAGACGCTAAGGGCAGGCAGCCATGAAGTATCTGCTACGCAGGAGGAAGATCCGTTGGGCTGGCTGGTTGGTTTAGCTGAGCAGGGCGTAATCAGCCGAGCGGAGGCTTTGATGGCTGCGAATCCCGAATTACTTGGGGAAACGATGCTGAATAGCGGCAACGATATTGGGCAAGCAATGGGTACACTCCTAAAATGGAGCGATGAATACAGACGTACCTTCATACGGATTTATGCCGATGCTCCTACAAGTATGAGTCGTATAAGTACAGAGACAGCATCAGAAATAGGCAGTTTCGACGGTTATAGTCTTCTGCATGGCCCCTTGTCACAGGCCTCTGGCCGCGTGGGGGAATTATGCTATGCCTATCTGGACGTAGCTGAGTCTGGACAGACGATTCATGCCCCTGACGGGGAGCCCGACCCCATCCTTATTCCCGGCTCTCGTGCATCTGACACGTACAAAACCTTTAACCAGGCATCTGGCCTGCCTGGATTGTGTGAGCATTTGTCCCGCCGGATTATCAGCTTGCTGGAAACAGAGTATGAAGGTTTATTCGAGTCTCTGAACGGATCGCCACTCACTGTTGCCCTAATGGAGCAGAACAATGCAGTGGGTATTGGCAGCTTGCAAGATATGCAGCTGGAGGCATTACTGCGTGCGGCGTTGCGGAGCGTGCGGCAGGGGGGAGAACCCAAGCTGGAGATTATGGTACGCAATCCGGCTGACGTGGACGAATTCCGGGCAACCCGAGACTGGATTGACGGCGTTGCGGAGCAGACCTTATGCGGACGTCTTCGGTGCATTCCATATCGGGTAGGCGTGCTTTTGACAGTTGCCCCGTCTTTGGTGCCTAACATAAGCCCAACATGGAACAAGGAAGCCGCACGGTCGGAGGAGTCAGCCAACCCCAATAACATATCCAAAATGGGTGCACGACAGACCAAGCAGGTGGCTCAAGCTGCAGATCTGACACGTTTTGCCGATACGGTCATTTTAGAAGTCATACCAACTCCATCCGATGATATCAGGACTGAAGATCAGTTGATTCCACCCGGTGTCGATGGTCATGAGAATACTAGTGATACGATAAAATGCATAATGGAAGCTGTTCGACGTGTAAAGCCCGAGCTTCCTTTATGGGTAGCAATAGATGAAATTAACCAGTCTCTGGATGGGATTTCGATCTGGGAGAATGAGCTGACGGGGGTCATTTGCCCGGACACGGCAGTTCCCGCCGCACGCCTTGCAGCTGCGCGTTTGGGACTGCAACAGCCCGCAGATCGTCAGCACACTTCTAGGACTGCACACAACCATGCGTGGAAGTTTCCTTTAGCCTGAAGATAACCTGAATTCATGTAATAGAGGATTTTGCAAAAATCCAATAAGCGATTTTCAAGGAACAAAATATAGATCGAAATGGTCTAGTTCGTCTATATATTGCACTTTGGAGCGACTGGAATCGAATTTTGCAAATCCTGAATCGGATGCTCTAAATATGGAAGATACCTGCGGTATTTGCGCGGGTATCTTTTTTTATTTAGACCATTGCTGGTTTACAAGTGGAAAAGAAAAGGTATATAATAAAACAAAAGTTTCGCTAAACCAAAATAATTGTATAGATGCAAAAATGATTATCATTCTCATTTGCTAAACATGCTGCTTCGGGCTTCCCGAAGCAGCATGTGCTATTTTAGGGCACTTAACAATGGATATCATTCTCAATGAGATGCTAGTACAAGGGACAAAATATGGAAAGGAACGTGACATGATGCAAGCTGTTCAACGATTACAAGATACATTGTCTCCCTCTAACCGAACCCTTTCAAAAAACAGTGGCAGCGGACGACCCGGTCCGAATCGTAAGCCGCAATTTCAGCTTAAAAGTATGCTGAAAAACAAGGAGATGCAAGCTGCTCTAGGTAGTGGATTGCTGATGCTGATGGCATGGGGAGTCTCACATTGGTGGCAATGGCTATCGGTCATTCTGTATGTGGTGTCCTATGCCCTTGGGGGCTGGTCCAAAGCCAGGGAAGGAGTCGAAACACTGATCCGAGAACATGATCTGGATGTTAACCTGCTCATGATTGCTGCCTCCCTAGGAGCTGCGGCCATTGGCTATTGGAATGAAGGAGCCATGCTGATCTTTATTTTTGCACTCAGCGGTGCGCTGGAGAGCTATACCACTGAGCGTAGTAGTAAGGATATTTCTGAGCTTATGGCGTTGAAGCCGGAAACGGCTTTGCGCTTGTCTCGCGAGGGGACCGAAACGGTCGGCATTGAGCAGCTGTTGCCAGGCGACCTGCTGCTGGTGAAGCCGGGCGAACTGATTCCGGCGGACGGCCGAATCTCTAAGGGCGTTTCGGCAGTGAATCAGGCATCGATTACCGGTGAATCTATTCCGGTAAATAAGGTGGAAGGTGACGAAGTATATGCGGGCACCATTAATGGAGAAGGGGTGCTATATGTAGAGGTTAGTCAGTCCTCAGAGAACACTTTATTTTCAAAAATCATTCGTATGGTGGAAGAGGCTCAGACCGAAGTTCCTGATTCCCAGCGTTTTATTAAAACGTTCGAATCGGTGTACGCTCGAATTGTTGTTGCTGTCACGCTGATCGTCATTGCCGGTGCACCCATAGCATTAGGCTGGACGTGGGCAGCAGCGTTTTACAAGGCTATGGTGTTCCTCGTCGTGGCCTCCCCCTGTGCGCTCGTATCATCCATTATGCCAGTAATGCTATCGGCCATTTCCAACCGTGCCCGACGGGGCATCCTGTTCAAAGGTGGTGCACATGTGGAGAATATGGCATTGACTTCTGTTGTTGCTTTTGACAAAACAGGCACGTTAACGATGGGGTCACCTGTCGTCACGGATTGGATTACCGCCGCAGAATACGATGCCGATGAGCTATTGCATATGGTCGCCACAATTGAAAGCTATTCTTTGCATCCGCTGGCGCGAGCGATTGTAGCCAAAGCCGAAGCTGATTTGGGACAGAGAGATCTTCTTCCAACCGAAGAAGTGCAAGCACTCACCGGATGGGGAATGGAAGGCATCATAGGCGGGGTGAAGTGGAAAATTGGGCGTACAAATATACTGGATGAACCTGGTTCTCTGGCAGAGCCAAAGTGGATGGAGAGTCGGGCCCGGCTGGAAGCTGAGGGCAAAACCGTATCCATCATCCTCGCGAATGATCGGATTGCCGGAATGCTAGCACTACGCGACGAGCTGCGTCCGCAGGCCCAAGAGTCCGTGAAACGACTGCAAGCGCAGGGTATCCGGGTCGTCATGCTAACCGGGGACCGTCCAGAAACGGCCGCTGTGATCGCGGCGCAGGCAGGAGTCGACGCCGTATATGCTGGCTTAATGCCGGAGGACAAAGTCAGCCATATTCGCATGCTGCGGGAGCAGTACGGGCATGTCGTCATGGTCGGCGACGGTGTGAACGACGCTCCTGCATTGACAGCGGCAACCGTAGGACTAGGCATGGGGATGCACGGCAGCGGAGCAGCGCTAGAGGTCGCAGACGTGGTGCTGATGAACGATGGAATCGAGGAGATCGCTCCGACGATAGCACTGGCCCGCAAGGCGCAGCGGGTGGTTAAACAAAATATGATCTTTGCGGTAAGTGTCATTTTGCTGCTTGTGATCAGCAACTTTGTGCAAGATATAGCCCTGCCATTTGGGGTTATTGGGCATGAAGGTAGCACATTACTGGTTATTTTGAATGGCCTGCGCTTATTACGGTCATAGGGCTAATAATCACAAGAAGACAAACAAGAAGGAGCATTCTTCCTCTTAAAAACTCAAGGGGTGAATGCTCCTTCTTTTGCAGCCTCGCAACGCTGTACGTCTATCTTCGTCGTGGCGTAGACCGTCGTAAGAACAAGGAAAACAATAGCCCTGCCAACGCAATCCCTGTAGCAATGATAAAGGCATCATTAATGCCATGGATCGTCGATTCTGTAACGGCACTTCGGTACACCTGTTGTAGCGCCAACGATGAACCACTTTCTGTTGAAATGCCCGCCGTTTGCGCGAGGGTTTGTCCCAACTGTGCTACCCCTTCGGTTAAAGGAACATTGGCGGTGGTAGCGACATTCGCATAATCCGCTACATGAATCGTGGTTCGGCTGCTCATTACAGTAATGAGCCAAGCGGTACCGATAGACCCGGCAATTTGCCGTACTGTATTGGACATGGCTGTACCATGGCTACCGAGATGGGGAGGCAACTGGTTTAGCCCTTCCGTCTGGACGGACATCATCAGCAATGACATTCCGAAGCTGCGAATCGTATAGATGATCATAATATGTCCGTAGGTGGTGGCGTCGGTTAGCAGACTGAATTCCCATGTTGTGACTGCCGTAATGATCAGCCCAATGATCGCCAACGGCCTTGCGCCTATACGGTCAAATACTGCCCCTGATATGGGTGACATCACACCCATCAGCAGTGCACCCGGCAACAGCAGCAGACCGGATTGCAGCGGTGTAAAGCCGCGTATATTTTGCAAATAGATCGGTAGCAGCAGCATCCCGCCAAACATCGTCATGTTGACGGTAGCCCCAACTAAGGTTGATACAGTAAAAATATCATATTTAAACACACGGAACTCCAGCATCGGCTGTATCATATTTAGCTCGCGCACGATAAACAATACAATAAACACCACCCCGGCAGCGAGTGTAAGGATTACCGTATTGCTACTCCAGCCTTTGTCTCCAGCCGAACTAAAGCCATACAACAGGAAGCCAAACCCAAGGGTGGAGAAGATGGTTCCCAATAGGTCAAAGTTCGGTTTCGTTAGCTTGGATACATTTTTGAGCCAGCGTATGGCAAACAGAACATCAATGACCGCCAGCGGAATAACGAGTAAAAATAGCAGCCGCCAGCTGTAATGCTCCACAATATAGCCGGATAAAGTCGGTCCAATCGCCGGGGCAAACATCATGGCGATTCCCATAGTACCCATGGCAGCGCCCCGTTTTTCTGGAGGAAACACAGTCAGGAACACGTTCATCACCACAGGCATGATGATGCCTGCTCCGCTGGCCTGGATAACACGTCCAACCAGCATAGGCGCAAAGCCGGTACTGGCAGCACAGACGACAGACCCGGCAGTAAATAACCCCATCGCGGAGATGAACAGTGCGCGTGTTCCGAATGACTCAATCAGAAAAGCAGTGATAGGAATCAAAATCCCGTTGGTTAGCATATATCCGGTGGAAAGCCATTGAACGGTTGTGGCAGACACATTGAAATCATTCATCAAGTGTGGAATGGCCACGTTAAGCAGCGTTTGATTTAAAATCGAAATGAAGGCGCCTAGCAGCAGCACGGACAGAATACGTCCGACGGACATTTTTTGATCCATGACAGCCTCCTACTTGTGAACTCTGATAGTCGCACTCATTCCCGGGATAATACCCAGCCCCTTGTAACCTTGAATGGAAATATTGACAGGCACGACCTGCGTCACCTTGGTATAGTTGGCAGTGGTATTGGAAGTGGGCAGTAATGAAAAAGTTGATGCGGTTGCCAGGCCGATTTTTTCGAGTTTACCGCTCAGAGACGTATCCGGGTAAGCATCAATATATACATCAACCGTCTGTCCTACCTGAAGATCCTGTACAGCCGTTTCGTCTATATTGGCGGTAATCCATAAATTGTTTAGATCAAAAGCCTTCGCTAAAGGCGTGCCTGCCCCAACAATTGAGTTATTGACCGCAGATTGCTGCACGATGGTACCATCGGTGGGAATCGTAACGCTAATTCGACTTCCGCCTCCTTCTACATTACCCAGCGTGCTTCCAGCGGTGTAGGTTTTACCAACTTCAGCATTCCAGCCTGTGAGCTTGCCCGCGCTTGGAGAGGCAACGCTAACCGCTTGTCCGCTCACTTGGGCATTATCGGTTTTTATGTAGTTGGCGGATTGATTGTAGTAATAGGCAGCGGCTCCACCTCCTGCCAGAATAATAATAATAACTAGCAGGTTGACTAATATGGCGCGTGAATTCATGTGTAACATGCCTCCCTAGTTCTTGGATTTTCAAAGTATGCGTCAAACGATTCATAATATTCAGATGGACTTTGGGCAAGGTTAAGAGCGCATGCGAAAAGGATGATTTTGCTGACAAAGGATGATGCGCATAATGACGACCAGGATTATGATTGTATATGACAGTGAAAATGGGCATACCGAACGTCTCGCTCGCTCGATTGCAGAAGGAGCACACCTTGAACACACGGAAGTGCTGTTAAAGCATGTGCATGAGGCCGATGTGAATGAGCTAGTAAGTGTGGACGCGATCATATGGGGCTGTCCGGGCCATTTTGGTACCATCAGCAGCGGTCTGAAAAGCTGGATTGATAAGCTGGGGTATCTATGGGCGCAGGGCAAACTAGTGGATAAAATCGGCGCTGTGTTTTGTACAACCGCTACCGTTCATGGTGGATTGGAATCCACACTTCTGAATTTGATTACTCCGATGCTTCATCAAGGCATGATTATTGTAGGACTGCCCGCTAATATAACGGAAAATGCATTATACGGCTCCTATTACGGCGTAGGGGTAACATGTCCAGTGGAGACAGACCCTAATGGACCACCTAATCTTCCAACGGGTGATGATCTTGCACTAGGTCGCTCTTTGGGCAAACGGGTCGCTGAAATAGCGGAACGGTACCGTAGCGCTGAAAGAGAATAGGAGGCTACCGATGACCATTGCTTTTATCGTAGTAGCTGCGGTTGCCTTTATTTTTTTGCTCGTATTTAATACGAAGATGACGCGCAAGTCCTCTCCCAAGACTCGCTCTACCGAAGAGGATTCACGGCAAAGAAGCAAACGTCCTTATCCTGTGCAGGTGGAACCCGAGGCGCGTGAATGGAAAGATCCTACGCGAGAGATGCCGCATAGGGATATCGACGTCGAAGAACATTATGCGGAGGAACAACACAAGGTGCCTGATATCCAGACGGATAAGAAGGTAGAAAAGGATCGCGAGAATATCAAAGATGCTTACGGAGATCAGGATTATCGTGCGGCTTTACGTGGTTTTGCCAAAAAGGACGAAGGAAAGGATAGACGTTCCCAAATATCCAATGGAGAGAAGGAGACTCACAAAAGTGAGGACGAGCAGTATCGTGAAGCATTGCGCTCCATGAACCAAAAAAAATGAGGTATCTCCATGTGAACACGCCAAAAAGGCTGCTTATCTGTCTGGATTACAGGCAGAAGGCAGCCTTTTTGTGTTGCTCGGCTATAGCCATTCGGTTAGCCCAATCATCGTAATTAAGCCGAGAATAAAAGAGAATGTGGCGATCCGCTGGTTGCCATCCCCGTGACTCTCGGGAATCAGTTCCTTGTAGACGATAAACATCATGGCTCCGGCGGCAAAAGCAAGGCCGTAAGGTACCAGTCCGTTCACCCAGCTACTCAAATAAAAGCCGATCAGACTCGTAATGATTTCCACAGCTCCGGTGAGGGTAGCAATGCCCAAGGCCTTGAAACGGCCGATGTTTTGATTCACAAGGAACAACGCTACGATAAAGCCTTCCGGGGCATTTTGCAGGCCGATAGAGAAGGCGATCAGATTGCCGAGATTGTGAGTCTCACTCGCATAGCTGACCCCAACAGAGAGTCCTTCCGGCAAATTGTGCAATGTAATAGCTGCGATGATGAGAAAAGATTTGGACTCCAGTTGAAAGGTCTTGGAATCTGGGTCCTCCAAATCCGCATGGGGAATGTACATCTCCATCACCAGTAATACGAGGCAGCCGAGCAGAATTCCCGCAGTCAGCACGAACCAATTGGAATGCTGGATCGCTTCGGGAATGAGGTTATACACGGAGGCAGAGGTCATAATTCCTGCGGCATAAGCCAACAGAACATCGCGAAGCCGATGTGTGATATTGCGCATAAACAGTATGGGCACGGCGCCGAGTCCAGTGGACAGGGCAGAAATAAAGCTACCTACAAAAACGTCATTCATAATCGGGATAATCCCTCCATACCTGATTTATCTTTAAGCTTCGCTTCATGAAAACTTCATTTGACTGTTTACAGCTCTTTCCGCATAATGAAATTAGGATTTAGAATCAGTCTAAGTCATAAGAAGCTGTAAAACAAGTGATTCGTTTTTGTAATATCCGGGTGTCCACATTTTGGGATAAGCTTCTGGCAGAATTACTTTTAGAAGTATATGCAGCTGCCCAGCGCCCGGTTCCGAAAACTCGTTATATAATACTTATGATATTTTAGGAGGAACCAAGATATGTACAAGTCCATTATTATAGGTACCGGTCCTGCCGGTTTGACCGCTGCAATTTATCTGGCACGTGCCAATATGAACCCACTGGTGATCGAAGGACCACAGCCAGGCGGACAATTAACCACGACTACAGAAGTCGAAAATTTCCCAGGCTTTCCTGAAGGAATCATGGGACCCGATTTGATGGATAATATGCGTAAGCAAGCGGAGCGTTTTGGCGCTGAATTCCGCACAGGCTGGGTAAATAAAGTAGATACAACTGCTCGTCCATTTACATTAGATGTAGAAGGTTTGGGTGAACTGGTTACTGATACGCTGATTATTTCCACAGGGGCGACTGCCAAATATCTGGGTATTCCCGGTGAACAGGATAATATCGGACGTGGCGTAAGTACTTGCGCAACATGCGATGGCTTCTTTTTCCGTGGCAAAGAAATTGTTGTCATCGGCGGTGGAGACTCTGCATTGGAAGAAGCCAATTTCCTGACTCGTTTTGCCTCCAAGGTAACGTTGGTGCATCGTCGTGAAGAAATGCGTGCCTCCAAAATTATGCAGGATCGTGCTCGTGCGAACAACAAAATTGAATGGGCGCTTAATCGTACTCCTGTAGAAGTGATCGCTGACGAGAATGGAGTCACTGGCCTGAAAGTGCTGAATAATGCAACAGGCGAAGAGGAGATCATTACAGTTAGCGGCGTATTCGTGGCAATTGGTCATCATCCGAATACGGGCTTCCTCGAAGGGCAAATTACAACGGATGCGAACGGTTATATCGTCGTAAATCCGGGTACTTCCGAAACAAACGTGCCTGGCGTATTCGCTTGTGGCGACGTACAAGATACACGTTACAGACAAGCGATTACTGCAGCAGGTAGTGGCTGCATGGCCGCTATGGACAGCGAGAAGTACATCGAAAGCTTGGAGCACAGCGCACTGGCCCTGTAATGATTCTCGCAATATTGAATAAATATGATTAACAAAATAAATGATGAGGTGATATTCATGGAAAAAGCAATCGTATACACATCTACAAACTGCCCGCATTGTCGTCAAGTAAAAAGCTATTTGAGTGAAAAAGGCGTGGAGTACGAAGAACGCAACATTGAAACCAATGAAGCTTTTGCTCAAGAGGTTTGGGATATGGGCATTCGTGCCGTTCCATTGACTTTGATCGGGGAAGAACGTATTTCCGGTATGAACAAAACCAAGTTTGAAAAAGTGTTGAACGCTTAATCCAACCTAACAACAGACGACGGTCCTATGATCGTTATATGGTTAAGAAAAGGCACCCATCGCAGCTAATACTGCAATGGGTGTCTTTTTACTTATAAGGACACACGTACTCGCCCGAGAAAAGGAGCGGTTGCTGCATAGGCGGCGCCTAGCATCGTCGAACGGCTGCCAAGCGTGGAGAAACGAATCTGTAGTTGCCGACGGTGATAGGGCAAGGCGCGTTCGTCAATCACTTCACGCATACTTTGCTCCAACCAAGGTCTGGCTTCCGCCAGTGGACCGCCAATGATAAGCATCCCGGGGTTAAGGCTGTTCACAATGTTGGTAATACCCACACCCAAATATCGTCCAATATCATTAAGTACGCTTAATGTACTCGCTTCACCTTGCCGAGCAAACGGCAGTAATTCCGCTGTATTATGTGCAGGCAGTTTCAATGTGGATGTTACATACGCCTTCTCCGAAGCATACAGCTCCCAGCAGCCGCGACTACCGCAGGAGCAGAGCCGTCCGTTCCAATCAATGGTCATATGACCCGTCTCTCCTGCGTACCCCCAAGCTCCTTGATACGGCTTACCGTCAATGATAATCCCGGCCCCAATTCCGGACCCTGCACTGATGTAGACCAGATCCCGCACTAGCTGTCGGTGATCGCCGTCCATACCATAGTACAACTCGCCCTGCGCGCCGACGTTGGCTTCGTTATCTACTACGACGGGCAGACCTAGCTCAGCCTCAAGCTGCTGCCGTAACGGAACCTCTTCCCAGCCCAGATTGGGTGCGAACAGCACGGTTCCGGTCTCATCCACCATACCCGGTACCCCCAGCCCAATGCCGACAATACCATGAGGGGAGGGAGGAGTGACCTGCATAAGCTCCTGAACGAGCTTTCGAATCTGTTCCATAACAAAGGCGGGATCATGCTGGGTTAGAGAAAAGGTAAGCTCCGTTTCAATGGTACCTGCCAGATCGGTCAGAGCGCCCTTGATGTACTGTACGCTGACCTCAATACCGAGTACAAAGCCTGCACGGCTATTGAACAGCAGCATTAAAGGCTTACGCCCGCCGCTGGATTCCCCTAATCCTGTCTCATACACAAGTCCATCGGTAATGAGCTCTGCCACCAGATTGGAAACGGTTGCCTTGTTTAATCCAGTTTGACTGGATAACTGTGCCCGGGATAGCGGAGCATGAAGGCGAATACGCTCCAGCACAATGGATTTATTCAGCTTTTTGACAAGCGCCTGATCGCCAGTGACATTCATGGTTCATTCACTTCCTGTTGGTGTAATTCCTGATATTATATCATAAAAACAAACTTAGTTTAAGCAATAGACAAAGTCTTTTGGCTGTGCTAGAATCGTTTTTGTAAACGTTTACTATAAAGGAGGAACTTATAATGGCTTATTTCGAACAGGTATCTAAAATTAACTTTGAGGGCAAGCAATCCGACAATCCTTTTGCGTTCAAATTTTATAATCCACAGGAAATTGTAGCGGGAAAAACGATGGAAGAGCATTTGCGTTTTAGTATGGCCTATTGGCATACACTGGTTGCAGGCGGCTCCGATCCTTTTGGTGTAGAAACAGCGGAACGTCCGTGGTCCAAGTTTACTGGGCTGGATCTGGCGAAGGCTCGTGTGGAAGCTGCCTTTGAGCTGCTGGATAAGCTAAATTTACCTTACTTTGCTTTCCACGATGTGGATATTGCACCAGAAGGCGCGTCATTGAAGGAATTTTACAGCAATCTGGATACCATCGTGGATCTGATTGAGGAACATATGAAAGCTACGGGGAAAAAATTGCTGTGGAACACGGCGAACATGTTTAGCCATCCACGTTATTTGCATGGGGCTGCCTCGACTTGCAATGCAGATGTATACGCACACGCAGCTGCTCAGATTAAAAAAGGATTAGAAGTGGGCAAACGTCTGGGCGCAGATAACTATGTTTTCTGGGGAGGCCGTGAAGGCTACGAAACACTGCTGAACACGGATTTGAAGCTGGAGCAGGACAATTTGGGACGTATGTTCCATATGGCCGTAGACTATGCGCGTGAAATTGGCTTTGACGCTCAGTTCCTGATTGAGCCAAAACCGAAGGAGCCAACGAAGCATCAGTATGATTTTGATGCGGCGACGACGATTGCTTTCCTGCAAAAATATGATCTGGATCAGCATTTCAAGCTTAATCTGGAAGCTAATCATGCCACCTTGGCGGGTCATACTTTTGATCATGAAGTGCGTGTAGCACGGATTAACGGCATGCTGGGATCACTGGATGCAAATCAGGGAGATTTGCTGCTGGGCTGGGATACGGACGAATTCCCGGTTGATCTGTATGATGCGACCCTGACGATGTATGAAGTGCTGCAAAATGAAGGCTTGGGCCGTGGTGGTATCAACTTTGATGCCAAGGTACGCAGAGCATCGTTTGAGCCAGAAGACTTGTTCCTCGCGCACATCGCAGGTATGGATACGTATGCGAAGGGGCTGAAGGTAGCTGCCAAACTGATCGAGGATCGTGTGTTTGAGGACTTTATTGAGAAGCGCTACAGCAGCTTTAAAGAAGGTATTGGAGCAGACATCGTATCCGGAAAAGCAACGCTTGCTTCTCTGGCTGAATATGCTCTGGCGAACGAAACACCACGCAAAAACGTATCAGGTCGCCAGGAATATCTGAAAGCAACATTAAATCAATACATTTTGGCTGACTAATACCAGAATTCTATATATGTAATAGAAGCTGCACGATAACAGGGAAGGAGGTACTCCAATGCAGGAGAAGCTAAATCAGGAGCAGGAGCGCTATGTCATCGGCGTAGATTTGGGTACCAGCGCGGTCAAAACGGTGCTGGTTAACCGCAAAGGGCAGGTGGCTTATGAAACCTCTCAGTCTTACCCGCTCCATCAGCCGAAGGCAGGATATAGCGAACAGCATCCTGAGGACTGGGTCAGTGGCACGTTAGCATCACTGAAACAGCTTGTGGAGAAGGCCGGAATCGGCGGCACAGATGCCGTAGACGGTATTAGCTTTTCGGGACAGATGCACGGGCTTGTGCTGACTGACAAGGAAGGCCAAGTGCTTCGTCCGGCTATTCTGTGGAATGACACGCGTACAACAGCACAATGCCGTCGTATTGAAGAACAGCTCGGATCGGAGCTGCTGAATATCGCACGTAATCGCGCGCTGGAAGGCTTCACGCTGCCCAAGCTGCTGTGGGTGCAGGAGCATGAGCCAGACGTGCTGGCCCGTGCGGCACATTTTATGCTACCCAAGGATTATGTGCGCTACTGTCTGACAGGAGAGCTGGCGACGGAGTATTCGGATGCGGCGGGCACGCTGCTGCTGGATATTGCGAACAAGCAGTGGAGCGAAGAGATCGCTGCCGCGTTTGATCTACCGTTATCGCTGTTCCCGCCACTGGTGGAATCCTTTGATCAGACGGGTACGCTACTGCCGGAGATTGCGGAGCAGAGCGGGCTTTCGCCTGAAACGAAGGTCTTTGCAGGTGGTGCGGACAACGCATGTGGCGCGATTGGCGCTGGCATTTTGAGCGAAGGCCGCACCCTGTGCAGCATTGGCACCTCAGGGGTTGTACTTTCCTATGAGGAACGCAAGGATATTGATGTGCAGGGGCGGGCGCATTTTTTTAATCATAGTGAGCAGGATGCTTATTATATTATGGGGGTTACGCTCGCGGCCGGATACAGCTTGACTTGGTTTAAGGATACCTTTGCACCAGAGCATTCTTTTGATGCACTATTGGCAGATGTGAATTCTATTGAGCCGGGCAGCCAAGGGCTGCTGTTCACGCCTTATATCGTTGGCGAACGTACACCTCATCCGGATGCAACCATTCGAGGCAGCTTTATCGGGATGGATGCGGGACATAAGCTTGCGCATTTTACACGAGCGGTACTGGAAGGAATAACGTTTTCGCTCAAGGAATCTATAGATATTCTTAGAGGGACGGGCAAAACGGTGAATGAAGTCATTTCCATCGGCGGCGGTGCGCGTAATGAGGCATGGCTGCAAATGCAGGCAGATATTTTTAACGCGGATATCATCAAGCTGGAAAGCGAGCAGGGACCTGCCTTGGGGGCGGCCATGCTGGCTGCTTATGGTAGTGGCTGGTTTGAATCTCTGCAAGCGTGTGCTGAAGCATTTCTGCGTGAAGCAGCGAGATATTCGCCGAATCCGGACCGTGTGGCACAGTATGAAGGCCTATACGAGCTGTATCGTGAAGTTTACTTGCACACGCGAGAGCTTAATGAGCATTTGGCAGTATATCGCTGAATGTGGTGAGCTTTAAGCGTAAATAAGAAGCGGCTTCGGGTGTAAGAAACCCCCGAAGCCGCTTTTTTCATGTAATGATAAGTTGGAATTAAATACTTTTCTTGATTTTCGCATAATCTTCATGCATAGAGCTGGCTGCACAACCCGGACATGACTTGCTCGACGAACACCCCGCACAGGCTCCTTGACGGCTTTTTCGCAAAAATCGTACCAGCACCCACGCACTATAACCGAGGATCGCCAATAAAATGATGATATTGATCATGGAATTCACTTCCTTTTATTTACTGTAGGGCCTGACTTAGCCCCAACCTAATAATCTGCCACACTGATAGATCAAGACGGCAATGATATATGCAACGGCCAAAGGATAGATCACAGAAAATGCGGTCCAACGCCATGAAAGGGTTTCTTTACGAATGACCGCTACCGTAGCCAGACACGGAACATACAACAGAATGAACACCATAAAGCTAAGAGAGGCAAGCGGTGTAAAGGCATGTCTGACTTGTAGTTCAAGTCCCTGCATATCAGGAACGTGGTAAATGATATTCATCGTTGATACGATAACCTCCTTGGCCATAAAGCCCGTGAGCAGGGATGCACCTGCTTGCCAGGTGCCAAAACCGAGAGGGGCTAGTAATGGAGCGAACCAACCTCCAACGGTGGCAAGCAGGCTGTCATCCATTTCTACCCCGAAGCCCTGCGGACCGAAATTGGACAAGAGCCAGATGCCAACGGAACCTGCAAGAATAATGGTTCCGGCTTTACGGACGAAGCCTTTAACCTTCTCCCATGTGCTGCGGAATAGTGTAAGAGCCTGCGGCACTCGATAGGGAGGAAGTTCCACGATGAAGAGGGAGGGTTCACCCGATAAAATGGATACTTTGGAAAAAATTTTGGCAAGTATAAGCGAAACGACGATTCCCAACACATACATCAGCATGATGATGCTTGCCGCATGTGTTGGGAAAAACACACCCGCAAACAACGCATATACCGGCAGGCGGGCCGAACACGACATAAAGGGCACCAGCAACGTGGTAATGAGACGTTCTCTGGGCTGTTCAATGGTGCGTGCCGCCATAATCGCAGGGACATTGCAGCCAAATCCGATGATGAAGGGAATGAAGCTTTTCCCGTTCAAGCCCACAGCTTGCATCAGACGATCCATTAGTATCGTGACCCGTGCCATATACCCGGAGTCCTCGATCACCGAGATAATCAGAAATAAAATAGCAATTTGAGGCAGAAAAACAAGCACACCCCCGACTCCAGCCACGATGCCGTCCACGACTAGACTTTGCGTAAAGGCAGACGCGTTCAAGTGAACGAGTAATTCAGAAATCCAACTGCTGAGTGTCCCTGAAAAAAATCCGTCCAGCATATCTGAAAGGATCGTACCCGCCCAATCGAAGGTGAACTTGAAGGTAGCGTACATCAGCAGCAAAAAGATCGGAATCCCCAGATACCGGTGAGTTAATAGTGCATCCAGCCTATCCGTTAGGCTGTGCGGCTTGAGCTTGGAGGTGTCGAGTGCCTTGGTACACAGATCAGCAATCCATGCTGTTCGTACAGAACGAATATGCTGAGCAGGCGTGATGGCATAGGCTTCACTGAGCAGGTCTTCTTCGCAACGGCGAATACGCGCAGTTACTTGTTCACGCTGCACCTCATCCGTCATCCATTCCATGACGACAGGATTGCCTTCCAGACATTGCAGTGCGGCCCACCGGAGTTGCGGTACAGATGCATCCGGCAGTAAGTTGCAAATATCATGAATAGCCGCTTCGACGGCTGGGCCGTAATCTAGTTGAAAAGTATTGGATGCATGTCTTACTTCTCGAAGAGATGCGAGCATTTGCTTACTTCCACTACCTGTGCGCGCCACCATAGGAATGATGGGAACGTTCAATTGATCAGCCAACAATTCCTTGTTTACGCGAAGACCCGTGGCATCAGCTACGTCAGTCATGTTTAAGCCAAGTACAAGGGGACGGCCATATTCCAGTAGTTGTACGGTCAGATACAGATTACGCTGGAGCTGGGAGGCATCCACGATATTGATCAGGGCCGCAGGCGGCTCTTCCAGCAAATATCGGGTTGCGACACCTTCATCCAACGAAAGAGGGAGTAAAGAGTAGGCACCTGGCAAATCCACCAATACGGCAGACTTGTCACGCAGGAGCCCTGTTTTCTTTTCCACGGTGACGCCGGACCAGTTTCCTACTTCTGCATACGTACGAGTCAGCTTGTTGAATAATGAGGTTTTTCCTGTATTGGGATTGCCAAATAGAGCGATCATGTCCATGTCGGAACGACCTCCAGTTGTTTCACTTGATTTTGACGGAGGCCGACCAGTTGGCCGTTGCATTCAATGACGATAGGACCGCCCAATAAACTGATTTTTTTTAAGCGTATGATGGAACCTTCGTTGATGCCCATGTCTGTCAAGCGGCGGCGCAATGAGGGATGAAGAGGGTCAAGGGATTGCAAACGCACAGTCTGACCTAGTGGCGTACGAAGAAGTGAAATACATTCTGGCATGGTGTTCAGCCTTTCTGATCTAGAATGAGAATCAATATCATTTACTTCCGATGCCAGTACCATATCATGAGGGAACCTAGATTGCTGTGATAAAATTCGCTGCGAACGACATGTTTGCCCCTTGCTCCCATCTGTTATATCGCCGAGTATGTGTGTCGCAACCTGTCTTTTTGACTGTCCCATTACTCGTCTGCAACCGACAAAACTAGAGCGTTTGGGGCAACTGTTTTTATGGTAAGATAGAGCTGTTTATAACTATGCTAAGAAGGGCAGGAACGCTCTGTATGAACAGAAAAATCGGGGTTAGGCTTGTAAAATGTCTGGTTGCGGGTGCAGCGCTGGCTGTGTTGCTTCCGCAGGCTGTGGAGTGGGGCAGCAATGTGTATGCGGCGTCGATCAAGCCGGCTCCATCGGTATCATCGCAGCAGCTTCAGAACAAGCTTTTACAGGCAATGGCTACGCGGAGTGAAACGCTGACCTTTACATATCAAGGGCGAGTGAACGGTCTCAAGCAGCAACTACAGACGGCCATCCAACAGGCCATGGAGAGCGATCCGTATGTGAATTATACGATCAAAAGCTACGCATTCAGCTATACAGGCACAACGACCTCCGCTCAGGTTACGATTCGTTTAAGCTACCGGGAGACGAAGGAACAGACAGCTTATGTGGATAGCACAGTTAAAGCGGTGCTGGGGGATATTATTACGAAGGGAATGACGGATCATGAGAAGGTGAAGGCCATCCATGATTGGATCGTCGTTCGCCTGAAGTATGATGAAGCACAGCAAAAGTACACAGCCTACGATGGCCTGAAAACGGGAAGCACGGTATGTCAGGGTTATTCACTGCTGGCCTATAAAATGCTGGAACGTGCAGGCATTACGAACCGGATTGTGGAAGGAAGAGCAGGGGGCCAGCTGCATGCATGGAATCTTGTTTTATTAGATGGTCGATGGTATCACATGGATACGACATGGGATGATCCAACCCCAGATCGCGCGAACGAAGTAAGCACTTCATATTATCTGCTGACGGATACCGAAATGCGGCGGGATCACTCATGGGTGAAACCGTATCCTCAGGCGAATACATCGTATCGGGAAACCTTATCAGCACTGGTAGCTGCCGGAGGATCAAAGGCTGCTGTGTATCAAAAACTGTACAATACCCTCGAATATCCGCTGCAAGATGGTAAGGGTCTGGTTAAATCATCCGCCGACATCAAGGAACAGGTGCGTAAGATTGTAAATAAGGGAGGGACGACGCTTACCTTCGCCTATCAGGGAACAGAGCGAAGTCTCAAGGAGGATTTACAGTCCTTATATCAACTCGGCTTAAAATCCATTTCTTATCAGATTACGGATCTCGGAAGTACCGGCAATCTTCGGGTAACCCTGAAATGGACCTAATCATCTGCTGTGAAAAGCTACATTAACAAAGGAGTATTTTATTTATATGCACAGGCGTTCCTTTACCTATTTGCTTGGCACGCAGACCATGTCTAATGCGGCCGACATTCTTTACATTATGGCACTTGTGTCTCTGGTTTTTCATGAAACGGACTCCATCTTCTCTTCGGTGCTCGTTCCGTTGCTGCGAATGGGAGCACAGATGATCAGCGGCTTTTTAGCACCGCTCATTTTGGCCCGATTCCAGCTTCCTTTTATTTTATTCGTTTCTCAGTTCGGACAACTGGTTTTCTTCGCTATTCTGCTGGGCCACTTGTGGTCAGCGGGCACGGAGCCGATATGGGTGATTGTGTTTACGTTGGTGGCAGCCATGTCCTTTCTGGACGGCTGGACCACGCCTGCACGTAATGCGCTGATTCCTCGCCTTGCGTCCGGGGAAGGACTCATGCGGGCAAACAGTCTGGTATCGGTCAGCGATCAGACGGTGCAATTAGCGGGGTGGGGGCTTAGTGGTGTGCTCGTAGCCATGCTAGGCTCGGAAAAAACACTGCTGGTGGCTGGCGGATTGTATATGGTAGCAATGATCTTCACCAGCTTGATTCGAGATCCACTAGAGGGCAAAGTCCATTATTTACTGCAACCTGGAACAAGGGTGCGAGGTGGAGATGTTTCGGTTTCCGAAGCTGGTACTGAGCCCGGGCAAGGGCATCATGACATGCCTCCTATGCATTTGGAAGATACGCTGCTTGGCCATGAGTCAGAGAGCCCCGAATTACCTCCAAAGCGTAAAAAGGAGATACTGCGTGAAGGCTGGAGCCTCATCGGAGCCAGTCGCAGACTGAAAGCTCTTATTTTCATGGATATGATTGACCTTCTAGGGGGTTCGGTTTGGGTAGGCGCGTTCACGCTTGCTTTCGCTCAGCAGGTTTTGCACAAAAGTGAGGCATGGTGGGGATACATCAATGCAGCGTATTTTGCAGGAGCGATTGGCGGCGGTATCGTGGTCCTCGCCTGCGTCAAGTATTTGCAGCGCAGACTGCTGCCCGCCATGTTGGCGGGGATGGCAGGCTATGGGCTGCTGACAGCTTGGTATGCACTGAACACATTACCGCCACTAACGCTGCTTATCGTGCTGTTGATGGGACTACCTGCGGAAATGTCCGTCGTATCCCGCCGCACGATGATGCAAATGAGTGTGTCTGTACATGATTTGCCTAAGGTGCTGTCCGCCCAGGCTACGCTGACAAGCCTGACGTTTTGTATTTCGCTGCTTTTAATGGGCTGGATTGCAGATCATCTGGGTATCGTTAATTTGTACTTGTTTTCAGCAGGGTTGACGCTGATTGCTGTCATATACGGTATTTTTAGTCGTCGTGCCTTATCTATGTCTTTATCAGCTGAAGTAGCTGCTTCTTCCAAATAAACAGAAAAAGAAAAAGCCCGTCTCCGGGCATATTCAGGTGAACATGCGGATAAACGGTCTTGGACCAGGTTTACCAGCGTGTTCTCCCTGATATGTGGAGACGGGCTTTTTTTAATGTCTTCTATTATTTATCCGAAGAAGCATCCGGGCTCAAATCACATTCTTTTAATGGAACGATTTTAGTACGTTTGGTCCATTTGTAGCCGAGCCACAGCAGAAGGAACAGCGGCACACTCATGTACGTAGCGATCATCGTTTTCCAGTCAATCTCCTGTCCGGTGAAGGCATCCGCCCCTTGCCCGATAATGACAATGATACACAGAGCGAAGGCGAACAACGGGCCAAATGGGAACCAACGGGCTTTGTATGGAAGCTCACTCAGACTGTGACCCTGTGCATTAAAGGCACGGCGGAAACGATAATGGCTAACTGCAATCCCGACCCACGTAATAAATCCGCACATTCCAGAAGCATTCAGCAGCCAGTTATAGACTACACCGTCTCCATACAGGGAGGCGAGAAAGGCTAGCATACCGACAGCGGTTGTGATCAGCAGCGCGTTCATAGGAATGCCGCGTCTATTGATACGTCCGAGGAAACGCGGGGCTTTACCTTCTCGTGCCAAAGCGTACAGTACCCGAGTGGCCGCGTACATACCCGAGTTACCTGCCGACAATACGGAAGTCAAAATAACGGCGTTCATAACAGAGGCAGCAATCGCAAGCCCTGCTTTTTCAAATACGAGCGTGAACGGGCTGACCCCGATATCACTGATATCTCCCCGCAGCAGATTCGGATTGGTGTACGGAATGATCAATCCAATCACGAGAATTGCGAGAATATAAAAGAACAGGATGCGCCAAAAGATTTGACGGATGGCGCGCGGCACATTTTCACGCGGATTTTCGCTCTCTCCAGCGGCTACCCCAATCAGCTCCGTTCCCTGAAAGGAAAAGCCCGCTGCCATGAATACGCCCAGTACAGCAAAGAATCCACCATGGAACGGGGCGTCTCCTACCGTGAAGTTGGCAAAGCCGACCGCAGGACCACCCATAATGCCGAAGATCATCAGCACACCTACAGTCAAAAAGATGACCACAGTCACAATTTTAATCATGGCGAACCAGTATTCAGACTCACCGTAGCCTTTGACGGTCAACGCGTTCAGTGCGAAGATTACGGCCAGGAATAACAGACTCCACCAGGCAGAGTGACTTTCCGGGAACCAGTATTTGATCAGCACGGTCGCTGCTGCCAATTCGGCAGCAATCGTCACCGCCCAGTTGTACCAGAAGTTCCAGCCCATGGCAAAACCAAAAGCCGGATCGACGAAGCGACCTGCATAGGTGTTAAAAGAGCCGGATTCAGGCATAAATGTAGCCAACTCACCGAGGCTGGTCATAAGGAAGTAGACCATGAGGCCAACTGCTGCATAAGCCAGCAGGGCACCACCGGGTCCAGCTTCGGCAACTGCGCCTCCACTGGCGAGGAACAGGCCTGTTCCGATAGAGCCGCCGAGGGCGATCATCGTCATATGGCGGGCTTTGAGACTTTTACGCAAGGTTCCGTCAGGTGTTGCTTTGTGTTGCACGTTCAAACACTCCTTCATGAAATTGTATTTCATGTCAGGGCAAGAGCTAGAAGGAGGGGGAGTATATAAATCAAAAAACCGCAGGGAATACGCCTGCGGTTTTGTCTATGCATTCCGCACCATACCTTCTTCTATAACAAGATAGCTCAACACACGTGTCTGTGTTAGGACAGCGTGTGACAGTTCTGCTCCTTTCGGTTAGCAGCCCCAGCATTCGGAGTATTTACAAAGAGTCAGCTCCGCATACTTCGGCGGGTGTACCTTTCCACTGGAATCTCAGACGGCTCTTATCGTCTCCTCCGGTGTACCGATTACATCCGCGACCTCTACCTCATCATAAAACAGGGTTGATGAGGTGTATGACATGATATTTTATTGTATAGCGAATTACAGTATATCGTACCTGTACATCTTCTGACAATCGACAATTTTTTGAAAATCACTCGTAGAATCTTAAATTAAGAGTTCCGCTTGGCCATCTGCTGCCAAACTGTGCCCGCGGCTTGTTCGCCTGATTCGATGCGTTCCAGCGCCATTTTAGCCTGCAGACTGACCTCGAATTCTGGATCATCGACCGCCTTCTCCAACGCATCACGGGCATCCTCGGTTCCCACCTCGTATAAAAAACGTGCCGCCCGCCAGCGTACCAACTTGCTGCTATCCGACAGGGCTCCGATCATTGCACTGGTAGCGACCGGATCGCCGATGTCCGACAACGTGTCGCCTGCGGTGCGGCGTACTGCCGCTGAAGGATCGCGCAGCGCCTCGGCTAGCAGTTCCATCGCCTCCGGTGAGCGAATATCGCCCAGATAGACGACGCCCAGCCGCCGCAGCTGCATTTTGTCGTCATGCAGCGCTTGCCGGATAAGCGGCAAATGCTCGGGCGTCGGTTCCAGCCGATCCAGCGCAGCGTAGCGTGTGCGCCAATCCCCGTGCTGCAGGGCCTGCTCCAGCTCGGAATCACTCCACTCGCGGCGTTCCTCCACGAATTCGCTGTTGTTTGCACCGTGGGCAATCGCTTGTTGGATAATCTGCTCCAGCCGCTCTTGTGGAAAGGCTGCCTCCAGTTCCTGCTCAACCTCACGTGCAATGTCCGGCAGTTCACCATAGCGGACGCCGTAATCACTCAGCTTGCGTTCCTTAATCAGCGTTGCGCTCGCTACACGGGTAACGGCTTGCACAAAGCGGTCGGACAAGGAGATTCGTTCCTCCTGCTGCCCTGCCTTGACTCGAATTTGCATAGGAAGGCCGCGAAAAAATTGCACAAAGACCTGTGCCTCGCCAAACGCTTCTCCAGAGGTTTCCTCTGGCAAATCCCAATTGGCGTCAGCGCCTTCCTCGCCTAGCTGATCTCGGACTTGACCCAGAATAGTAGACCAATCTGCATTCCCTTTGCGGTCAAGGGCTACAAAATCGGTCGTGTGAAACACGCTTTTGACTCCTTCAATGCCCAGCATGCGCCGGATAAATGGGGGAGCGGAACGCTCATTGTCCCGTGTATATGTTCTGCGGATACCCGCTTCCAGTCGCTCATCCAGATGCAGCATCATGGTGTTTGGACTGGGAGTTGGCTCGATAGATGTTATTTTCATAGCTCAGTACAGCCTCCTGTTCAAAAGTTCTCCATATATAGCTTATCTGTATTGTAACTCATTCTGCGAATGTCTCCAAAGAGAAGTTCGCGTTTCGCAGGAAAATGCAATGACATATATCACGATGATTCATATAAACATGGCTGATGAATATGGAGGTTTTTTTAATAAAAACAGGATGCTATATAAGCCGAACTCGAAAAATTAACATGAAACGGAGTAGGCGGAATGGTGCTGTACAAGCGTAGCGGTCGCTTTTGTCCCCGGATTTCTACCCTAATCATAGGCTTTATTTTAGAAATCCGGGGGCGATGGGAAGCACCATCCGAATGCGCAGTGGCACTATGTATCTTTTAAGTTCGGTTTATAGTTTGATGCTGTTTATGCATTCCGCTTCAGCGGATCGTTCTGGTGGCTGCGAATGAGCAGGGAGGCGATAAATCCCACAGACAGAACTGCCGCCAGCAGCATAAATGTAGTCATCTGATTGCCGCCATTCCCCATCAAACGAATGGAGAGCATAGGAGCTAGACTTGTACCGGCAAACAGGATGAAGGTATATAGTGAGACAGCTATAGCCCTCGCTGCACCGCCGAGCTGGCCGACGATTGCTATGAGTGAAGGAACACTCAGGGCAATGCCGCTGACAAAGCATACACTCAACACCACGATAGTCATAAGAGAGTGTGTCATTCCCATCAGCGCCAAACTCAGAATGGAAAGAATAAGAGCTGTACGTAATATAAGGTGCACACCGTATTTCTGGGCTAGCTTTCCGGCGAATGGTGAAAGGAGCATGCCGATGATACCAGCGGATCTGACATAAAGCATCTGTCGGCTATTCAGGCCAAATTCAGGGCCGCCAAGATAGCTACCCAAAACCGTATACATGCTTACAAAGGACATCAGGAGAACAAAAGCAACCGTGTAGCTTAACCATAAAGGATACGAGCGCAGAACGGTCCCCAACTGACTGAAAGCTGCCCAAATGCGAACACCTCGTTGAGGGGAGGGGGTTTTAGGTAGGAAAAAAAGGACGATTAGGAAGGTAATTGCATACAAAATGCCTAGCATCCGAAATACCGTATTCCACCCCATTTGTTCGCTAATGACAATACTAAATACCTGACCAGCGATACCTGCTACTAGAAAACCGGTGCTGATAAAACCGATAGCCGTTACCCGTTTTTCGGTCGGGAACATATCGACAGCGTATGCAAGAGCAACGGGAGAAAAGGTGGCCGCAGCTAAACCCTGAAGCAAGCGCAGTGTAACTAATACAGAATATTGACTGGTTAAGCTGATGGATAACGAAATAATCGTTAATGCGAGCAGTCCGATGACGATAACCTGCTTTCGTCCAAAGCGGTCAGACAATCCACCATAAACAAGACATCCCGCCGCAAAGCCTAAGGAAAAGATACTGCCCGGTAGGGCTGCTTCAGCAAGCGTTTTTCCAAACACTTTAGCAAAAAGAGGGACCAAAGGGATCGTCACATACAGGCTGGACATAACGGCAACCGCTGACCAGCATAGGATTACAGTCATCCATGCATAAGGGAGAGCCACATTTTCTTTCTGTATAACGGTATGATTGGTTCGTAATTTACTCATCAATTGAACACTCCTTGATCATAAAATAAGCAGCTTGTTGATACGCGCAATTAATTATATTAGATAACCTAATTATATGTTTAAAAAAATTTATCTGCCCACCCCCAATCTGTTTTCCATATGATGATGGATTTTTTCTATAATCCGCGAAAAAACGACCTGCTCCTCTGGCTCCAAAATACTCGCTAGAGAAGCACAGGAAGACCAAAATACAGGAAGCACCTGCTGTACAAGATGAGTCCCCGCTTCTGTAATGCGTACATGAATTTTGCGTCGATCTGTAGAATTATGTTCTCTGATAATCCATCCTCGTTGCTCTGTCCAGTCCAGGAGGGATGTAACAGATGCACGACGGATGCCTAGGCGGTCGGCAATCATAGAGGGGCTCATCTGAGCCTGGGATTGGTGCAATGTCAATAGCAACAATAAATCTAGCTTACTCTCTGTCAGTCCGTAAGCGGCTAAATCCAAATCTACCGCGTCGAGCACATTATCACCTGTCCATAGCAGGAAGAGACCAATGCGGGCAAGTTGTCGGTCCGTTTCTGCAAGGGCAGTTTGATCCATTAACTCCAGATAAGGTTCTGGACCCAGACGGGGAAGGGGTTGCTGGACGGTGTCCCGCTTACTTTGTTTTGGTGGCACAAGTTCACTCTTTTCATATAATTAGGTTATCTAACTATATATCAATATAACGTATTGAAATGCATAAGACAATATCTAAAAAGAAATACGGCTACATTCAATGCAGAAGTAGGGTTAAAACTCGGAAGAATGAACCAAACTGTGAATAGGTTACCAAAATGCGCCAATAGATAAGTGAAGGAGGCGTTCCGATGTTCCGCAAGCAGGAAAGAACGCTCATTATTGTATGTATAGTAATTGCGGCCATTATGCTATATGCCGTAATTAAAAGCATAGCTCGCTTGACTCCTTAGTTGGTAATCCAGAGTGATCCACGAAGTTTAAAATGTGAAATGAAGGAGTGAAACCCATTTGTCTTCACTGGACCCTGTATTGCTAAGCCGGATGCTGACCGGAATTACCCTGTTTGTTCATATCGTATTTGCGTCTATCGGCGTTGGCGTCCCCTTAATGATTGCACTAGCAGAATGGCGAGGACTGCGAACCGGTGATCCACATTACACCCTGCTGGCCCGACGGTGGGCGCGAGGGTTTGTCATTACCGTTGCCGTGGGTGTCGTTACAGGCACCGCCATTGGTCTGCAGCTCAGCTTGCTTTGGCCCACCTTTATGCGGGTGGCTGGACAAGCGATTGCGCTGCCCCTGTTTTTGGAGACGTTTGCTTTTTTCATCGAAGCTATATTCCTGGGCATCTATTTGTATACCTGGGATCGGTTTAAAAGCAAATATTTTCACCTGATGCTGCTCATCCCGGTAGCGATTGCCTCATCTGCATCAGCGGTTTTTATTACGACTGTGAACTCGTTCATGAACCAACCTCAAGGCTTTACACTCAAAAATGGAGTCATGACAAATATTCATCCCATCGAGGCCATGCTAAATCCGGCTACGCCGACCAAAGTTTCTCATGTACTGGCTTCCTCGTATACATTGAGCGCTGGGGTGCTGATGGGATTGGCTGCTTACAGTATGCTGCGGGGACGTAATCACCCTTATTTCAAAAAAGCGCTGAAGCTGACTGCCACCTGTACCATTGTGTTTGCCATCAGTACTGTGATGATTGGAGATGCATCCGGTAAATTTCTGGCCAAATATCAGCCGGAGAAGCTGGCTGCCGCCGAATGGCATTTTGATACGATGACGCACGCGCCCTTCGTATATGGCGGATACATGGATAAGAACGGTGAAATCAAATATGCGCTGAAAGTGCCTTATGCACTTAGTGTGTTGGCCGGGAACCTGCCCAGTACGGAGGTCAAGGGTTTAAATGATTATCCCGTAGATGAGCGTCCGCCCCTGTCTATCCATTATATGTTTGACCTCAAAATCACCACAGGGGTGCTGATTCTCGTCATTCCGCTGTTGTATCTGATCCGCAAGCGTTTGCCAGGTCGCAAACCATACCCCAGATGGCTGCTGTTGGCGCTCATTCTGGTAGGGCCGATGGCGATGGTAGCTATTGAGCTCGGATGGATGTTCGCGGAGGTCGGTAGACAGCCGTGGATTTTACGCGGATATATGAAGGTGTCCGAAGCAGCAACCACTTCTACGAGTGTCGGGTGGATGCTGGTGTTGTTTGTTATTTTGTATCTGGTGTTGTGCTTCTCGGCCATTAAGGTACTCAGCAAGCTATTCCGCAATAAGGATGCGGTGGAAGAGATAAGACAGCTCGGCCTGGAAGGGGCTGATGGCAAGTGAGCTATGAAATTGTAGGTATCGCCATTTTGTGGACGTTCCTGTTCGGATATTTGCTTATAGCATCTATTGATTTTGGTGCAGGTTTTTTCAGCTTTTACAGTGTGTTAACAGGCCACCAGAACAAAATCCACAATATCATTCAACGGTATCTATCCCCGGTGTGGGAGGTAACAAACGTATTTCTCATCTTTTTTGTGGTGGGATTAAACGGGTTCTTCCCGGATGCGGCATATTACTATGGTACGGCGTTACTCGTTCCCGGCAGTATTGCGATTGTGCTTCTTGCCATCCGGGGAGTGTATTATGCATACAATACGTATGGGCATTCCGGCACCAATAATATCGTCTACATGGCGTTGTACGGTGCGACAGGGTTACTGATTCCGGCGGCACTGTCGACGGTCCTCGCTATATCGGAAGGCGGCATTATTGTAGAAAACAGCACAGGTGTTCATCTGCATTGGGGTCAGCTATTAAGCAATCCCTACACGTGGGCGGTTATTATTCTGGCACTGGTGAGTGTATTGTATATATCGGCGATGTTTTTGTGCTTTTATGCCAAAAGGGCAGGGGACAAGGTCGCTTTCGAAATCGTACGAGGGTACGCGTTGCTCTGGAGTGCTCCTACGATTTTGGCGAGTTTGTTTGCATTTTTTCAGATTAACAAACAAAATCCGGATCATTTTACCAATATGCTGAACATAGCCTGGATGTTTGTCGCATCCTTCATATGCTTTGCGGGAGCAGTTTATCTGGTATGGCAGCGGCGGCATCTAGGGGTTTCGTTCATATTGGTGATGCTGCAATTTGCATTTGCCTGGTATGGCTACGGCCGCTCGCATCTCCCGTATGTTCTGTATCCCTACATTAATGTGTACGATAGCTTTACAAATTCTACGATGGCGTATGCGTTGATTACGGCGTTTGTTGCGGGTCTGCTGGTGCTGATCCCTTCGCTGATCCTGATATTAAGATTGTTTCTGTTCGATGCAAAATATGTGCGCGGACATGAAGGGAAGAAAGGGTGAGTTAGAGTGGCTGCTTTCGAGCATTTTACGATTATGTATGAGTCACCTATCATTATCGTCGTGGCGATTGTGTTTTTGTTTATTTATTCGGCACGCTTTAAAAATCCACAAGATTGACAACAACAGGTGGAACAGGCCTTCCTGATTGATCCGGGAGGTCTGTTTTTGCTGTATTATCGCAGAATTTCCTTTACAGACGTGATTGAATTATACTTTACATAGATCAGGATGTTGCATCATTTTATGTTCACACTCGAATGACAATATATAGTTAAATTGAACCGCTGCGTTTTTTGGAGAACGGGTTCATCAGGGAGGGAGCTGCATCATGCCCAAAGTTCGTTTTAACAATATGGATCATGTAAATACCGATAAAACCATCAAGCAATTCAGACAATGGCGGCAAGAGCGACGCAGCAAAATAAAGGATTATACGTTCGTTGTGCCAAACCATCCCCCGGAGCTGGAGTTTCTGCATAGCAATCGGGAGATGGCGACAGCCACCTGGGTGGGACATTCCACCTTTTTCATCCAGTATCTTGGGCTGAATATCATCACCGATCCGGTGTGGGCAGAGCGTATGGCTTTTGATAAAAGGTTGGCCCCGCCCGGCATTCGCATCCAGGATGTACCACCACTAGACATCATTCTGCTGTCTCATTCACACTATGATCATTTACATTTAGAATCCTTACGGAAATTATATCGTGCAGATACGCTGATGCTTGTACCCTCGGGGTTAAAGGCGAAAATGATCCGCAAAGGTTTTCGTAACTGTCATGAGCTGCAATGGTGGGAGCATTTTACGGTAGGAGGGGTACGGTTTACGTTTGTTCCAGCCCAGCATTGGACACGACGCACGCCGTTTGATACCAACACTTCGCATTGGGGTGGATACGTTCTGCAAAATGAGCAGCAGGTGATTGGCTCTGCCACGTCCGTCACGAAATCTCATTCTCATTCGAATACAGATTCAGAGCATACACCGACATTGTATTTTGTGGGAGACACTGGATATTTTCGTGGGTTTAAGGAGATTGGCGAGCGCTTTGCCATTGACCTGACCTTTATGCCGATTGGCGCGTATGAACCGGAATGGTTCATGACCTCGCAGCACGTGACACCGGAGGAGGCATTGCAAGGGTTTGTAGATTGCGGCGCAGATCAGATGATTCCGATGCACTACGGAGCCTTCAAACTAGCGGATGATACGCCAAGAGAGGCGCTGGATCGTCTCGAAGCGGAGCGTGAGCGTATGGGTATTGCGAAGGAACGCATTCATGTTCTAGGGCACGGAGAGACGCTGAAAATTGGACGTCGCTGCTCAACTACAATCTGAGAGATTCGACATCATCCTTATATAAGAGGATTTTGCAAAATCCTGATAAACAAAGCGGCTCGGCGGACAATTAATTTTGCCTGCCGAGCCGCCTTTTTTGGTTTTTAGCTATAATGCAGGGTTAAACTGCTTCGGAATCACTTGCCAAAGAGGAATCGCTGTTGGCGATGGGATGACGAACGATTTTAACTTCATAGAACGTGATTTTATTTTCAATAATATAGTCCGGAATTTGACGATGGCTATGGGATTCGCGGAATGCTTCGCTTTTCGTCCAGCCTTGGAAGTTCTCTTTTTCTTTCCAGCGTGTACTGATCGTTACTTCCTCATAATCCTCCGTGTTTTCAGTCAGCAGCACTTCCAGACCGAGAAAGCCTTCCATTTTTTCAACTTTTCCTTCTTTGTTAAATCTTTCGATGAGTAGATGTGCATTGCCCGGTGTGATTTTAGATGTATTTGTTACGATAACCATATTAAATTCCTCCTGAATGATGTGGTATGGTCGGTATAATAACCGGATAGCCATCCTCAAATTTGATGGTAGCGTTCATTTCATAAATGTCGCGAAGAAAAGCAGACGTCAAAATCTCATGGGGTTCGCCGACAACGGCGATTCGTCCCTTTTTAAGCGCAATGATATGATGACAATAGGCCGCAGCTTGCTGCAAATCATGTAGTACCATAACAATCGTCAAGCCGGACTCGTGATTGATACGCCGCAGCATATCCATAACTTCAAATTGGTGGGCGATATCCAGAAAAGTGGTCGGTTCATCGAGCAAAAGAATACCCGTTTGTTGGGCCAAGGCCATTGCAATTCGCGCTTTTTGTTGTTCACCTCCCGATAGAGTATGGAACATCCGATCCGCATAGGGCTGGATACCCGTGATCTTCATGACATGGTCCACGATTTGCTGGTCCTGTCCGGTATGGCGTACCCTCAAGCCCTTGGCATGAGGAGATCTTCCGTAAGCGACCAGCTCGCGGACCGTCAATAACGGCAGCATATCCTTCATTTGCGGTAGCATTGTAATCGTCTGGGCAAGATCACGCCGCTTGTATTCCTGCACGGGCTTGCCCAATACGGAAACCTGACCTTGATCCTGCTTGAGCAACCGGGTCATAATCCGCAAAAGCGTGGATTTGCCTGAACCGTTCGGCCCGACGATCGCGGTGAGCTGACCAGCAGGCAAGGTGATATTCACATCGACCAGCTTGAAATACCCACGTTGTAAGGAGATATGCTCACCCTGAATGGCTGTCATCCGAAATTCCCCCGTTTCTTGAGTAAGATTAAGAAGAACGGTGCCCCAATGACGGCCAGCAAAATACCTACAGGCAGTTCGATCGGGTCAAACCAGGATCGCGCCACCGTATCTGCGAGAACAACCAGCGTTCCGCCGCCCACAATGGAAAGGGGAAGGAGGAAACGATAATCTTCCCCGATTAGCAGCCGTATGACATGGGGAACGACCAGTCCTACAAAGCCGATCAACCCGGCTACACTGACTGCTGTACCGGCGAGCAGGGCAGAAAGCAGGATAATGAGCATACGTTGAAGCTCTACTCGCTGGCCCAGCAGCTGTGCTGAATCGTCGCCCAGTAGCAGTAAATTAGCAGGTTTAATCGCAAAGAAAGAGGCGATTAATCCAATGATGGCGTAAGGCGCCATGAACTCCAGATGATGCCAGCTTCTTCCGTTTAATCCGCCGGATAGCCAAGGAAGAACGGCCTGTACGCGGTCGCTGAACATGACCATTACGCCGTTGGTGAGTGCGCCCAGCAGCGCATTGATCGCAACGCCAGCCAGCACAATTTTGACAGGCGACGCCCCTCGGTCCCAAGCCAGCAGATAAATGACGATTGCGCTCAGAAAGGCTCCCAAAAAGGCGGTTATCGGAAGAAGGTAACTGAGCTGGGGAAGCATCACCATCGTAATGACGGCGGCAAGTCCACCTCCAGCCGATACACCAATAATGCCAGGGTCAGCCAATGGATTTTTCATGACACCTTGAAGAAGTGCTCCGGAAGCTGCAAGACAAGCTCCTACCAGTAAACCTACTAATACTCTGGGTAGCCGGAGATCCATCAGGATCGTGCGATATGTAGATTCATTATTATGTAGCAAAACATGATTGATTTCTTGAAGTGGAATCGACACCGAACCGTAGGCCAGACCGTACACAGAGACGGCCAGCAGTAGAATCGGAAGGGTAATCCAGGCGATGGTGCGTCTTCTGGCGCGCTGTAGTTTGTTCATCGCCATCGCCTATTTCGCCGGATACAGCTTTTGATGCATCAAATCCAGCGCTTTAGTGACCCGTGTGCCCGGATTCGTACCGAACAGATCTGAAGGTAAAACCTCGACCTGATTGTTTTTGACTGCTCGGATTCCGTTCCAAGCTGCATTTTCCTGCATTTCCTTTATAAATGCAGCTTTAACATCTTCTGTATTGCCATGAGTCATGATGAAGATGTAGTCAGGGTCAGCCTGTATGATGCGTTCTGTGTTCAGCTGCGCATATTGCGGGAAATTTTGCAGGCCCGGAAAATCAGCGGCGATGTTAGAGCCACCCGCAGCTTCCAGAATGTTTCCACTCAGTGAATTCGGCAGTGCCGCCATGTACGTAGCCGGGGCTCCGTAGACGAGCAACACCTTCGGTTTGGAGGCAGAAGCGGTTTCCTTTTGTAGCTTGGTTACTTGTTGGTCAATTTGCTGGTTCAGCTTTACGGCCTCGGCTTGCTTTTGTAGTAATTGTCCGAACAGTGTAATTTGTGTCTGGATATCCTGAACTGAATTGGCACCAGTCAGCAGCAGCTGTGAACCTACTCCTTCAATGGCTGGAATGTCTTTTTCATTCATAGGATAATTGCCTAGCACGACATCCGGTTTGAGCATCGTAATTTTCTCCAAATCTACTTCATGAGTGGAGCCTATTTGCTGAACGTTCTCAGCAGCAGGTACGACGACAGGTCCATTGGAGTTGGGTCTTCCTACGGCTGTCCCGCCCAATGCGTATATAATATCCAGATCGCCATTGCTGAGCGCAACGATATGTTGAGGAACCTTTTGAAACGCCAACGTCCGTTTTGAAAAATCAGTAACTTGGATGGCTGCACTGCTTGTCGTGCCAGAAGTGGCAGATACGGAGGCACTGGTTGGTTTATGATCTGTGGTCGAGGCACCATTACTACATCCGGTAACTGCCAATAAAAGCACTGCGGACGACCACAACATATAAGATTTCATGTTATTCCTCCTGCAATTTTCGAGTTAAACAATAATGATAATCATTTTCAATTATATATAAGAGAATGATAATGAATATCACTGGGCAATGTCAATTGAAAAAACAAAATTTTTAAATAAATTTTGAACTAAAAATAAAAGGGATATATTCGAATTAAAGAAGAAGGAACTACAAATTTTTCTTAAAAAATAGCATATATCAAGGGATTGCGTACACGAAAATACATATTGACATTTTCGAAAAGTGTAAGATATATTGGTGATGGGTTTACTTTATTTTGCGAAATTATGGAATAGAGAGGTGGGGAGACAAGCTCGAAAAGAGCTATTTTTTTTAAATTACCAATTGAGAATGATAATCAATTAGTTTATTCTCGTGGGGAGGGACTGCTGTCAAAATGAAGAAGGGGTATTCTGCAATTATTGCTGTGTTTCTGCTGGTGAGTGTGCTGAACTTTTGGCCAACTTCGTCATCTGTAGGAGCCACTGCGGCTTCTCCAAAATTGGCGGATGGTACATACACGCTCAAATACAATATCCTCAAGGCAGAAAATGATTCGGTGTCCATGGCTAATGATTATTTTGAAAAACCAGCTAAGTTGTATGTGAAAAAAGGTCAAATGACCATGCAAATTAAGCTGAATCATAGCGAATGGACAACTGGGTTTAAAGTAGATTACAAAGGCAAAATCATCGATACCAAGGTCATCCATAAGGATGCCAAAACCGATACCCGCACCGTACAATTTCCAATTACGAGTGTGAACAGCCCGCTAATCTCTAAAATCCATGTTACTGTCCCTGCGTATAACTACGATCATGACTATACGATCCGCTTCGCTTTTGATTCCAAAAGTGTCAAAAAAGTAGCAGCCGTCCAGTCAGCAAAATCAACTAAATCTTCCAAGAAGTAAATTCAAGCCATCTCTATCGTTCATAAAATCAACACAAATTCAAGCATAAAAAATGGAGGAGTGTGTGTAGATATGAATATGGTAATGAATCGCTTTGAGCAATTTTCTTTTAAGAAGGTATTCGTAGCATTGATCATGACAGCGCTTGTTTTTGCACTTGTTGCTCCATTCTCAGCTAAAGCGGCAGCAGCCGACGGCACGTACAACGTAGACTACACCGTTCTGAAGGATCAAACCAATGAGACTTCTCGATTGGATAGCTACCTGACGAAGCCTGCTCAGGTTACGGTAGCTAACGGCAAAAATGTCGTTCGTCTGACTGTGAAAAGCAGCAATCTGATTACAACGTTCAAAGTAGAGCAAAATGGCGTTCTGCAAGATGCGACTGTAGTGAGCACAGATACTGCTAGCAACACTCGTGTAGTGGAATTCGAGGTTGCTGATCTGAATGCAAAAGTGAATGCTTACGCTGAAATCACAATCCCAGTAATCGGCTACACAGGCAAGTATGATGTACAACTGCAATTCGACGAAATCTAATCCAAAATAAAACGTAAAGGAGATTAAGAACATGAACATGATTATGAATCGTATGGAGAAATTGTCTTTGAAAAAAGTAATGCTTACTGTACTGATGGCAGCGCTTGTTTTTGTGGTACTAGCTCCATTTTCTACCAATAAGGCGAATGCGGCTTTGCCTAATGGAACGTATCAATTGCCTTATACCGTTTATAAAGATGGAACCACTCAGCCATCTTACATGGATACAAATGGTTATGTGAAAAAACCAGCCACACTGATTGTTACGAATGGTCAATATAAAGTGCGAGTAGCTATTACCAAGAGTGCATGGGTTACTGAATTCAAAACTCAACAAAACGGTCAGTATGTGAATGCGACTGTGGTAAGCACATCAGGGGATACAAGAATAGTCGAATTCCCTGTAACTAGCCCGTCTCAAAAATTGAACGTTAAACTGCATGTAAGTGTGCCTGCAGAATACACTGGTGGTATTCCGTACGATCACGACTATGTTGTTCAATTCCAATTCGACGACAGCGATATCTAAGGCTTCTTTTTGAAAATATAATTTTGAATTGAATACTCATTTGGAGCTTACTTTCAATGCTCCAAATGAGTATATTTTAAGTAGGGGGATACATCACCTTGAAAAGCCGATTTAACAAATACATTACGACATTCGCTGCTATTCTAATGTTGTTTTCTTTATTTTCACCATACGTAGGAGCAACCCCTGAAGTTGATTCCACTTCCCAAAATTTGCCCGATTCAAGCACTACAGTCACTAGTGCTACTTATGCTACTTATGAGATGCCGGTAGAAGTACCTAGCACATATGCTGAGCCTACCAATGCTGTAACTACCACAGATGCGACCTATGCAGATGGAGAATACCTGATTGATTACAAACCTTTAAGAAAGACAGTCAGCGGTAACACCAGAGATTCGAGTTTCAAAACAAACTATACCTATCCTGGAGATTTGATCATTAAGGATGGAAAATACCATTTTTCATTTAAGTTTGCGGAAACTCAAGGGCTATCGAAATTTTTAGTAGAACAAAACGGGGAAACAGTTCCCGCAAAAATAGAGGTGGATTCTGGGAAAGCTTCCGGGACTGTAAGCTTCGATGTTTATGATTTTCATCAAAATGTAAATACGGAGTTTGGATTTAATAGCAGTTCTCCGTGGTATGTAGATACCGATCCAGATCGTTCAGTGAAGGAATGGATTGAGTTTGATCCTTCCAGCTTGAGACTTAAAAACTCAACGGAGAATCCAACGGTTCCACCTGTAACACCACCGGTGACGCCTCCTAATGCAGGAGAAAAACTTTCTGATTTGGACTTTACCCTTTTGAAAGATGGAACCAATGAAAAGTCTATGATGGATGGGTATACGGAGAAACCAGGCTCACTAATTGAGCGTGGAGGTAAACAATATGCCCAGTTTACATTAAAGAACAGCAAACAGATTGATGGTTTTAAGGTAGAGCAAAATGGGGTGTTAACCGACACTTCTGTTGTAAGTGAAGATCAAACTGCGAATACACGAGTGATCGAGTTTGAAGTGAAAGAACTGCCTGCCAAGCTCAACGCATGGGTGAGCATCAACTGGCCTGAGCTGGGCTACGTGCATACTTATAATGTAGATCTTCAGATGTCTTCTGCACCCGCCCCATCAGATTTGGCGGATGGAACGTATTCTATTAATTTTAATACCCTGCACGCCACAAAAGATCAGCCATCAGCCATGGCACAGTATCTGTTGTCTCCGGCAACTTTGACGGTAGCGAAGGGACAAAAAGAAGTTTCCTTCACCATTAAAGACAGCACTACAGTGACGGAATTCAAAACTGAACAAAATGGAACGTTGACGGATGCAGATATTGTAAGTGTGGACAAGACCACCAATACACGTATTGTGAAATTCAAAGTAGCGGATTTGGACGCGATTTTGAATGCGCAGGTACATGTGAGCACGACCTATCCAGGTGGGGTTTATGAGATGGATCATAAACTTCGTCTTCAGTTCGATAAAAACAGTATCTCGAGAACGGACAACGGTTCAACTCCAGTAACGTCAAATCTGGACTTCACGCTGTTAAAAGACGGTTCAAGTGAAAAGTCCATGATGGATGGATATACAGAAAAGCCGGGTACTCTGGTTGAACGTAAAGGCAAGAAATATGTACAGTTCACTTTGAAAAACAGCAAACAAATTGACGGCTTTAGAGTAGAACAAAATGGAGTATTGACCAACACGACCGTAGTAAGTGAAGATCAAACGGCGAATACACGTGTCATCGAATTTGAGGTTAAGGAAGTGCCTGCCAAACTGAATGCATGGGTAAGCATCAACTGGCCTGAGCTGAACTATGTAGAAACCTATGATGTCGATCTTCAATTAGGAGCGGCAACAACCCCGGTTGACCCTGGGACGCCAGGCACACCAGGCACGCCCGGAAAGAATTTAGCTGATGGAACGTATTCAATCAATTTCGATGCGCTGCACGCAACCAAAGATCAAAAATCGGCCATGGCGCAATATTTATTGTCTCCGGCCACACTGACGGTATCGAAAGGCAAGTATGAAGCTTCCTTTACCATCAAAGACAGCACCACCGTGACAGAGTTTAAAACAGAACAAAGCGGGACACTTACGGATGCAGATATCGTTAGTGAGGACAAGAATGCTAATACACGTGTTGTGAAATTCAAAGTGGCCGATTTGGATGCTATTCTGAATGCACAGGTACATGTGAGCACGACCTATCCAGGTGGGGTTTATGAGATGGATCATAAGCTTCGTCTGCAATTTGACCGCAGCAGCATTACAGCTAAAGGACCGGATAACGGAACCACAACTCCAGTTGAAAATGGCAGATACAGCATTGATTTCTCCGTACTCAAAAACGGAAGCAATGAAATATCTGTGATGGATGGATATATGCAAAAGCCAGCCACACTGTTAAAACAGTCTGGTAAAAATATCATTCAGATCAAAATGGACAAGAGCAGCTGGATCAAAACGTTCAAAGTAAATGGTGCAGAGGCTCAGGTTGTCGATCAATCGAGCTCCGCAAATACAAGAACAGTACAATTTGAAGTGCCAAATCTGTCGGATAAAGTGACAGTGAACACGCATGTCATCGTACCTGGATTGGATTTGAGTGGCATCCCATATGATCACGTGTATGATGTGCAGTTCCAATTCGAGCCTGCTACCATTCGAAGCTTTGTTGAGCCTACCTCTTCAGGGGCGGCTGATCCTATGATTAAACTGGATTTTGACAAGCTTGCCAATGGTAAATATGCTTTGAAATTCAGTATTGTTTTGTCAGATGGCTCAACAGCAGCAGATTCACAGGCTCAACGCTTCATCACTGACGAACCGGCGCAATTGATCGTGGAAGGCGACAAACGGTTTGTAGGTCTGAAGCTGCAAAACAGCAATGAAGTGAAGGCGCTGCGTATTTGGGACAACGCAAGCGGGGACTACCAAGACGCAGAAGTGACCCAGGAAGATGCAGCAAGCAATACGAAGCATGTTCGTTTTAGCGTAAGTGACTTTAAGAGCAATGTAAAAGGCCAACTGGTTGTCTACGAAGCTCCTAAAGTGGCAAGTAGCGCTCCGATGGTTTTCAAGGTGGAGGATCGAGTAGAAAAGGTATATGATTTTGAATTTAAATTCGATACCAGTAATGTATCTTATCACAACGAAACCAAAGCAGACGAAGTAGAACAGGGGAAAAATAACTTGGCCGATGGAGAGTACACTGCGAACTTCCGTGTGCTGGCGAACGGAACGGATAAGGATTCTCTAGTGGCTCCTTTTGTACAGAGTCTAGCGAAGTTGATTGTGAAAAACGGTAAGGTTCAGGCTCATGTAACCGTTACGAACAACCAGGCTTTGAAGCTATTCCAAACGGATTTTGAAGGCCGTTATGCCAATCCGACGATTATGGGTTCGGACACTAAAGGTGACACGCACACAATCGCATTCGAAGTGCCTGATCTGGATAAAAAGTTGAGTGTGTACACACAGGTATATCTGCCTGAGAAATACATTCTAAATGAGAAATTCGGCGGTCAGATTCAATTTGACCGTGCATCGCTCAAAGGTGAGGGAGTCAATACAGCTACAACCGTAACCCCTACTGAACCGATAGTAGCTTCTACGGACAAGGCAGCAGAAACAACTGCATCTGTAGCTGAAACCAAACCAGTAGTTGAGCAACCGGTTCAAATGGCTTCCGAGAAGCAATACACGATTAATTACAACGTATTTAAAGACAAAACGAGTGAAGCTTCCGTTATGGACGGTTATCTCGACAAGCCAGCCACACTGATTGAAAAGGGAGACAAGCGCTATATCCAAGTGACATTGAAAAATAGTTCTTGGATGCCAACTTTACAAGTGGAGCAAAACGGTACCCTGAAAGATGTAGAAGTGATCTCGACATCCGGCGATACACGTGTTGTTCAATTCGAGGTAGGGGACTTGTCCCAGAAAATCAGTGCTTACACACACGTTATTGTGCCTGGCTTGGTTCTTGGCGGAGTGCCGTATGATCACTGGTATACAGTTCAGTTCCAATTTGATGAAGCAAGCCTGAAAGCGAAGTAGCCTCAGGTTGTGACGTCAATGAAGCCCGAATAACAGCAAAGTTTGTATGCGAGCAAGTCTTGGTGCCTCGGCGTCAAGACTTGTCAGCATTTACATACCCGAGGAATTTGCAAAAATCCAATAAGCGACTTCTAGTGAACAATATGTAGATCAAACAGTCTAGTTCGTCTATATATTGCACTTTGGAGCGACTGGAGTCGAATTTTGCTAAATCCTGATACCCGAAAAGTTAGGGTTCCTAATGCAGTTCTATATTTTGAATTGAGGTGACTGGATTTTCATGAAACGATATATAGCATGGGCTCAAGGAAGATCGTTTTGTTTGTATATGTTAATCGGCATCGTGATCTTGTTGCTGGCCGGATGTTCGGGAGGAGGACAGGCTGAACAGAATCAGAGCGATGGTTCGAAATCAGCGGCAACATCTGATGCAACCGGAAAGTCGTCTGACGGTAAAGCTCAAGCTCCTCGTATTGTGGCGACTACAGTAGCCATTGCGGAAATCACGGATGCGCTGGGCCTGGATTTGGCTGGTAAGCCGACAAGCACGAAAGTGCTGCCTGACCGATACAAGGATGTGCCTGATGTGGGTAATCCGATGAGTCCCGACATGGAAAAAGTGATGTCATTGAAGCCGACGGATGTACTGTCGGTGACGACACTGAAATATGATCTGGAGCCTAAATTTAAAGATTTGAACATCAATGCCAAATTTTTGAATTTTGAAAGTCTCGCGAATATGCAAAAAGAAATTCAAAAGCTGGGAGACACGTTTGGCAAAGCCGATAAGGCCAAAGAGATTAATGGAGCGTTGGATGCCAAAGTAACTGAGATTCAACAAAAGATCAAAGGGAAGAAATCTCCTAAAGTATTGATTTTGCTGGGAGTACCGGGAAGCTATCTGGTGGCTACCGAGCATTCCTATATTGGGGATCTGGTTAAAATTGCAGGCGGAACAAATGTGGTTCAGGGCGAGAAGGTGGAGTTCATTGCCCACAATACCGAAGCCTTGCAGCAATCCAACCCTGATATCATTTTGCGCGCTGCACACGGGATGCCGGATGAAGTAGTGAAAATGTTCGATGAAGAGTTCAAAACCAACGATATCTGGAAGCATTTCAACGCTGTGAAAAATGGGCATGTCTATGATCTGCCTGAACCGTTGTTTGGCACAACAGGGAATCTAGCGGCAAACTCGGCGCTAGATGAGCTGATGAAAATGCTGTATCCTTCGAATTAAAGGAAGCTGATGACATGTCCAAAAAAGGTTGGAGTCTTATTGTTGTAATGGTCTTGCTCGTCGGCGTCATGTTATATTCAGCGATGACAGGTAGTCTCAAGGTGGATTTGAGTCAGTTGGTGACCGGATTGTGGACAGGTACAGATGATCAGGTGAATGTGGTCAAGGACCTGAGACTACCGAGAATTATCGTAGCCGTGATGGCAGGTGCATCACTTGCAGTGGCGGGTGTCTTGCTGCAAGCTGTTATGAAAAACCCGCTGGCAGATGCCGGAGTTATCGGCATTTCTTCGGGAGCAGCATTGATCTCGCTGATTGCGGTGACGGTCTTTCCAATGCTTTATTTCTGGATGCCGTTCTTTTCATTTATTGGCGGTGCGATAGCTTGTTTAATGGTTTATGGATTTTCATGGAGATCCGGCTTGCATCCGATTCGTCTCATTCTGATCGGGGTAGCTGTGAATGCCATTTTTTCTGGTTTAGGTCAGTCATTTAATTATCGAGGCAGTTATGCGGTCACCAGCATTAACCAGGTTACTACTTCAACCTTGTCTATGAAAAAATGGGTAGATGTCGAGGTTATTGTGACCTATGGCGGGATTGGACTAATTTTGGCCATGCTCGTGTTCTCTTGGTGCAATTTCTTGTCCCTTCAAGATAAAACAGCTAAAAATCTGGGATTCAATGTAATGCGCGCACGACTTTTGATTTCTGTGATTGCAGTGCTGCTTGCAGCAACGGCTACAGCCATCGCAGGAGTGATTGCCTTTATCGGCTTGCTCGTTCCGCATTGTGCCCGCTACCTAGTTGGCTCGGATCATAAGTGGTTGGTTCCATTTTCAGCCTTATGCGGTGGCTTGTTGCTGCTGCTCGCGGATACACTGGGGCGGACGGTGCTTGCTCCCAATGAAATCCCGGCTTCTATTATTATGGCCGTCATTGGCGGGCCGTTCCTGATATTCCTGATCAGAAAGGCGGATCGCACCTATGGACATTAAGGATATAACCTTCTCATATGATCGGAAAACAGATCGTCTGCACGCTATTCATGCTGTTATTGAGTCGGGACGGATTACGACCATTATTGGTCCCAACGGGTGCGGCAAATCGACGCTGCTCAGCGTGATGTCCAACAATGCTGTTCCCCGCTTGGGCCAGGTGATTCTGGACGGCAAAGAGATAGCCCACTACAAGCCCAAGGAGCTGGCCCGTCAATTGGCGGTAGTCCATCAGCAGAACGAGGCACCTTCCGACTTGACTGTAGAAAAGCTCGTAAGCTTCGGCAGGTTGCCGCATAAGAACATGTTCACAGCGAGGCGTGACGAGGATGAGGAGGCGATTGAGTGGGCGATAGCCTGTACTAACCTGAACGAACGTAGAACTCGCACGTTGGATCAGCTCTCAGGAGGAGAACGGCAGCGTGTATGGATTGCAATGGCCTTGGCACAGAGGACGCCAATTTTATTTTTGGATGAGCCGACCACCTATTTGGATATGTACTACCAGATTGAAATTTTAGAGCTCATTCGGCAGTTAAACCAGGAACATGGACTGACAATCGTGATGGTGCTGCATGATATCAATCAGGCTATTCGGTATAGCGGTGTAATGATTGCCATGAAGGAAGGGCGTATTATAGCGAACGGCCCACCTACAGAGGTCGTTACATCTGAACTGATCCAGACGGTTTATGATGTGGAGGTCGTAATCAAACAGGATGATGAAGCGGGCATGTATCTCATTCCGATAGGAGTCGGGGCTTCCTGACATTTACAAGCATACGGAACATTAATGCTGCGACTGAATAACACGTTTGTCCTCACGGCATTTCAACGAATTTAAAATATGAAAATGGTTCTGGTCCATGTGTTTTGTCAGGTTACAACCGTGGAGACAGAAGCATTTTTTATTTTATTTATAAGATATTGGATGAGATTCAGGGACGGTTATGCTTATACTACGGTTCGAATCCGATCTTTTGTGTGTTATACTATTGCCGTCGGTAATTTTGTGTTTAGCACTTTACTAATGATAAGGATGGTATGCTTATATGATCAGTACAAGCGGCGTAACGCTTCGTTATGGGAAACGCCCACTTTTTGAAGACGTAAATATCAAATTTACTCCTGGGAACTGCTACGGCCTGATTGGGGCGAATGGCGCGGGCAAATCCACTTTTTTGAAAATTCTTTCCGGTGAAATCGAAGCCAATTCAGGCGAGGTTCACATGACACCGGGCGAACGGATGGCAGTGCTCAAGCAGAACCATTATGAATACGATGAATTCCCGGTTCTGGAAACCGTTATTATGGGTCATACGCGTCTGTATGAAATCATGAAGGAAAAAGATGCGTTGTATGCCAAAACAGAATTTACTGAAGCAGACGGCCTGCGTGCCGGTGAACTGGAAGGCGAATTTGCGGAGCTGAACGGTTGGGATGCTGAGCCGGATGCAGCTTCCTTGCTGATCGGTCTTGGTATTCCCCGCGACCTGCATGACAAGAACATGTCTGAGCTGAGTGGTAATGACAAGGTACGTGTTCTCCTGGCTCAAGCGTTGTTTGGTCGTCCGAACAATTTGCTGCTTGATGAGCCTACCAACCATTTGGACCTCGAATCCATTCAATGGCTGGAAAATTTCTTGATGGACTATGAAGGCACCGTCATCGTCGTATCCCATGATCGTCACTTCCTGAACAAGGTATGTACGCATATTGCGGATATTGATTTTGGCAAAATCCAGATGTACGTCGGCAACTACGACTTCTGGTATGAGTCCAGCCAGCTTGCGCTTGCCTTGACGCGTGATGCCAACAAGAAAAAGGAAGAGAAGATCAAGGAACTGCAAGCCTTTATTCAGCGCTTTTCCGCGAATGCTTCCAAGTCCAAACAAGCTACTTCACGTAAAAAACAACTGGATAAAATTACGCTGGACGACATCCGTCCATCGAACCGTAAATATCCTTTCCTGAACTTCAAGCCTGAACGCGAAGCAGGCAAACAACTCTTGACAGTAGACCGCCTCAGTAAAACCGTTGAAGGCGAGCAAGTGCTGAATGAGTTCAGTCTGGTTGTGAACAAAGGCGATAAAATCGCGTTTGTCGGGCCGAACGGTTTGCCTAAATCGACGCTCTTCCAAGTATTGATGAACGAGATCGAAGCAGACAGCGGAGAATTTTCTTGGGGGATTACAACTAGCCAAGCTTATTTCCCGAAAGATAATTCCACCTATTTTGAAGGTGTGGACATGAATCTTGTGGAATGGCTCCGTCAATATTCCAAGGATCAGGACGAAACGTTCCTGCGTGGCTTCTTGGGACGTATGCTTTTCTCTGGTGAAGAAGCACTTAAGAAAGCAAGTGTACTGTCCGGGGGCGAAAAGGTTCGCTGTATGCTGGCGAAAATGATGCTGAACGGTGCCAATGTGCTGTTGCTGGAAGAACCGACCAACCACTTGGATTTGGAGTCCATTACAGCGCTGAACAATGGTCTGATTGATTTTGACGGTACTATATTGTTCACATCTCATGACCATCAGTTTATTCAAACGATTGCGAACCGCATCGTGGAAATTACACCAAACGGCGTAATCGACCGTACGATGAGCTATGATGAATACTTGGAAAATGAAGAAATCGCGAAATTGCGTGAACGTATGTATCCGGTAGAAATCGGCTAAAATTCCAACCGGCTATCTTCAACAACTAGATAAACGAAAGAGGAGCTCCTTTAGGCCATTGAGATGGCAGGGAGACTCCTCTTTTTCGTTTTTGTGCCATGCCCATGCTTACTTGGTTCTGGCCGTGAGGTAAGATAGACCTCGCCAGACCTTTGGTACCCTATAAAGGCTATGAGGTGGCTTATGATCCGCCTGTACGACGGCGTTGGTTGTTCGGCTTCTTCGTATTTTGGCTTTTCAGTGTTTTGGTGGAACCGCCTTGAAAGCCGCCCTGCTGTGAAGCGCCGGACTGCTGTTTTTTTTGTGCCAGCTTTTCCCGAATGGCATCTGCGAGATTAACTTTACGTGGTTCATTGGCATCGCTCATGAATAAATTCCTCCTGTTGCCGCCAGATTCATGTCAATCATGTTGGATTGAAGAAAAACGCGGCTGTGTCCTCATTTTATACGTTTTTAAAAGAAGGGACAAGGGCAACAATGATAACACATCGCTGGGGTGGGGCGGGAGAGAAAACGTCTGTTTTTTGTGTGAAGGAAAAAATGTTTTGTGTAACCTACAGGAATGGGGCCTGGCAATACTTTTTCGTTGTTCCTACAGCGATGCAGAGCGGAAAGACTGTTTCTCTAGACCCACACAAAGTTCGTCTGCTATCCTGAAAATAACAGTTACCCAAAGGTGAATTGTTATTTTCAGGATAGCTACGCTGCTTGTTTGAAAAGTTAATGTTGAGGGTTCAAGGCAGCGATGCTGCTATTTTTATTTTTGGGCCGGTGAGATCGTTCTGCTGGGAACTATATATTTGAAGGAGTGTCCTACGTTGTGGTAAATGTCTATGATGAAATCCGAAAAGGTGAGCGTGGGGCGTGGGTAAGCATTGCTGCTTATCTCTTGCTGTCCGCCTTTAAGCTGATTAGCGGGTATATATTTGCTTCTAGCGCATTGCGGGCGGATGGCTTCAATAATGTCACCGATATTGTAGTGTCGGTTGCTGTACTGGTTGGACTGAGAATTTCCCAAAAGCCACCGGACTCTGACCATGCCTATGGACATTTTCGGGCCGAAACGATCGCTGCTCTGCTGGCGTCCTTTATTATGGCTGTCGTCGGTTTGCAGGTGCTTATTGATGGGATCGGCAGCATTTTCAAGGGCGGAAAGCAAATACCGGATATCACCTCCGCGGGTGTAGCTGTGATTTGTGCCGTGATTATGCTGGGAGTGTACCTGTACAATAACAGGCTGGCACGGCAAATTAACAATAAGGCTTTGCTGGCAGCAGCCAAGGATAATCTATCGGATGCACTTGTCAGTGTTGGGGCAGCAGTTGGCATTATCGGCGCACAATTCGGGCTAGCCTGGCTGGATACTATAGCTGCGATCGCGGTAGGATTCATCATTTGTAAAACAGCGTGGGATATTTTTAAGGATTCCACACACAGCTTGACCGATGGATTTGATGAGCAAGAACTGTCTGACTTACGAAGTACGATTGCCCGTATACCTGGAGTAGAGGGGATTCGGGACGTTAAGGCACGTGTACACGGCAATCATGCACTGGTGGATGTGGTCATTGAGGTGAATCCGCAACTCAGCCTGATTGAAGGGCATCGGATCAGCGACCGGATTGAGGAACGCCTACAAGAGGTTCATAATACGATGCATGTCCATGTCCATGTAGAACCCAAATTATAGATTAATTATTAAATAGTTAGTATTAAAAGTGACTTTAGACCTATATGTAAAAGGCGTATACGCTTCCTTTTGTGACGTTTGGATTATATCTCTCTTCCTGCTGCTTTTACTATAATGAAGGCATGTCCGGCTATATTCGTCGGAATTGGATATGCTCTTCAAATTCGTAAAAACAGCCAGGAGGTGCAACATTGAGAAGACGCGTGATGGGAATGCTCATGACGTCAGCCGCGCTGTTGGCAGCAATTCATGTGGCGCCGGGTCAGGTTGACGCAGCGGCATCAACAGCATCCACGGGACAGAAGGCGGTTATTCAGGCGGCTGTAAAGCTTAGATCCGGTCCTTCGACTACAGGGGATGTAGTCAGCTTTATGAAGCAGGGAGAGGCCGTAACGGTATTGGAGAAAACCAACAGCTATTGGTATAAGATCAAGACTTCTGATGGAGTAACCGGATACACTAGCAGCTCCGACAAGTACATAAAGGTTGGCGCTACCAGCGTCGCTGCTGCTGTCACCCCGTCTACCACTCGTAAATCGGAAGCCACAGAGTCAGTTAAAAATGTTTCAGCTAAAGAGGCAGTGGCCTCAGTGAATAGTTCTGCCGGTCAAACGAAAGCCACGATTCAAACGTCCGTTCGTTTGCGGGCGGAGGCATCCACTTCTTCCGAGGTTTTGGGCTATTTGAATGCAGGGGATGTCGTTACGATTACCGATCCAAGTAATGCTTATTGGTTCAAGGTTACCAAAACTGATGGTACGGTGGGCTATGTCAGCTCGTCTCCACAGTATATTCGTATTGGTGAGGGCGTTGTTGTGCAGCAGCCTGTGTCTGCTCCGGTGACAACCACTCCTGATACTACCGCAATACCTGTGACAGCATCTCCTGCGTCAACTATGAACATGTTTTCCGGTGATGTAGCGGCTGCAATAGAGCAGGTTATTAACACGGGGATGACTTATCTCGGAACTCCATATGAATATGGTTCGGATCGTAGCAGTACGGCTACTTTTGATTGCTCGGCATTTACCCGTCAAATTTTCCGTCAGGCTGTAGGTATCCAGCTTCCGGCAGATTCTCGTTCACAGGGTGAGTGGATCAAGCAAAACAGTCAGCCGAATACGGACATGACTACGCTGAAGCGTGGCGATTTGCTCTTCTTTACAAATTATAATGCATCTTCCGGGGCGTACACGTCCTTGGATAACTCCTCCCAAACGATTACACACGTAGCTGTATATTTGGGAGACAACAAGCTTCTCCATACGTTTTCTGTAGCGGGTGGCGGTGTAAAAGTTACGGATTTCAGCAAGCCTTGGCAGGACCGTTTCCTGTTTGGGGGCAGCGTGATTCAATAAAAGCGCCGCTAACTGTTAAAAAGCTGCATCAAAAAAGGATGTTCCACAGCCCTGTTGACCAGGGTGGGAACATCCTTTTTTTATAGACATTTAGAATATTGCTTTTATGCAGCTAGCATCCGATAACTATGAAACCCGTTTTCTTCTGGTAAAGAGTGAAATGACGAACAACACCAGAAATATCACAAATAATATTTTAGCGATTGTAGCAGCTACGGACACGACGATACCAAAAAAACCTAAGATACCGGCGATCACAGCAAAAATTAAGAATAAAGCGGACCATTTTAGCATGTTCTTTATCCTCCTTTAATTGTATATAATGTGGCATACTCACGCCCCGATAGAGCATGGTTGCAGATGATGGAGACTTCTTTAGAATATTTGTGGCTGTGCCATCGTTATACGTTGTTTTAAACGGTGTGAGAGTCCGTGAATCATAACGTTTGGAGCGGAGAAGAAGCCAGCCTGGACGTTGTTTCGTGTCTGAATCTAAAGGGTAACTATGCAGTAATCATAAACATCATCGTGAAAGACGAAAGAGAGGTTACGCTATGTTAACACAGGTCAGCATTTTTATTATTGCTATCGCATTTGCAGTTCTCGTTATTTTCCTCATTAAAACGTTGAAAGCAGCACAAGGCTCTTTGGATAAGGTGACTCAAACCTTGCAGGATGTACAAAAAACGATTGATGAACTGAGTTATGAAGTAAAACAAACGGTTCGACATGCGAATGACATCACCGCAGATGTTGATCATAAATTGAAGCAAGTGGAGCCAGTGATGGAATCGGTTAGAAATTTGGGGGAGGTACTCAGCGAAGTGACGTTGGCTGCCAAGCAGGCTTCAACAGCGTTAATGACACGGTTTCAGAAATCGCATAGCGCTGCGAGTAATACTTCCAGAACGGATCACGCGATCAAGGCAACGACATCGAATAGACCTTTGACCGCAACGGAGCGGACGGTTCAGAGCTACAATGCGACTTATGAAGAGCCTGCGGCCAAGCCAGGTAAAAACTGGTTGGGTTATGTAGACATCGCTGCTGGGGTGTGGCAGAAAATGCGTCAGTAGCATAGTGGCTGAACCGTAAACTACAGGAAATTCATTGAAAGGGTGAGATTTATGATGAAGACGTTATTACTAGCTGCTGGTTTGCTCACTCCCTTTTCCGGACAGGATACGGTTCAGCAAACCGTTTCCCCGCAAATAGCGGGGCATGTGGTTAGGACTGTGCAGACGATACCCGCTCCACATGCTGTACCAGCAGATTTTCATACCTTAAATGGCATATCTTTGGATGATACACGTGCTGATGTATTGAAAAAGCTGGGCAAGCCACAGCGAGTCAAAAAGGATAAGTTGCTGCTTTCTACAGAATACCAATATCCAGATGTTGTGGTAGGTATGCGTGAGGACGTCGTTTCTTATGTGCATGTAGATCCTGCTGCCGGTCGAATCAAGGTGAATGATAAGTGGCTGCCGCTGCAACGGAAAACGCTCGATCAGGCGCTGGGTGGCTCGCAATTCACGGCGGAAGACGGAGAGGTATATGTACGCGGACAACGTGCAATCAAAGTGTTTATGGATGAGACGTCTGATAAACCTAAGTATGTTGAGTTTTTTGATGAAACGGAATGGTAATTGATTTTTTTAAGGCATGACATAACATGGAAGTTTCAAATGGATATGTGAAGTGTAATAGTCAGGGAAGTCAATCCTTAAAGGAGCGTGAGAAACATGAATCAGACCAATCATAAATCTTATGCCAAAGTGGTAGATAACGGTGTACAAGCCGTTGAAGCAGTAAATGAGTTGCGTAACACAGGCTATCGTTATGAGGATGTGTTCGTGCTCGCTCATGATCAGGATCGGACAGATCGTATTGCCGATACGGTGGATGCCAAGGAAATCGGGATTAAGGAAGAGGGCGTTTTCGATTCATTAGCCAACTTGTTCCGATCCCGCGGCGATGAGCTTCGCGCTAAAATTACTTCCTTGGGATTTACAGATACGGAAGCTGATTTTTATGAAAAAGAACTGGATCAGGGGAAAGTGCTGGTCATTGCTAAAAAAGCGTGATATTGCTGTTCACCATAAGAGCAGCGTGACATTAGATTAGAAAAAGAGGAAGTTGACCGCAGCACAAGTGTTTCGCGGGTCCTCCAAAAACATAGATAAGGAATGGGGTTCAGCCTCATTCCTTATCTATGTTTTTGGAATGCCTTCTTACGGAAACACTACTACTAATCAACAAGGGTGTTGCCGTTTAAGTAGGTATAGTATAATACATGAGTTACAGATAAGGAGAAGCCAATGAGAATTCTAATTGTTGACGATAACCCGACGAATATCATTATTATTCGTGAGATACTAAAAAAAGAAAATTATCGGGATGTGATCTCTGCTAACTCGGCCGCAGAAATGTTAGAGCATCTGGGAATAGGCGATCGTACCATTAGTCTCAGGCCCCGTCCTTCAGATATTGATCTGGTGCTGCTGGATATGATGATGCCTGAAATGGACGGCATTGAAGCTTGCAGTATTGTGCAGGAATATGAGCATTTAAAAGATATCCCGATTATTATGGTAACGGCTGTAGGTGATTCTAAAAAATTGGCTGAAGCTCTGGATGTGGGAGCCGTCGATTACGTCACGAAGCCGATCAACAAGGTAGAGCTAATGGCGCGAATCCGATCTGCCTTGCGTCTCAAATTGGAGAAGGACTGGCATAAGGATCGGGATCAGCGAATTCAGGATGAGTTGAAGCTGGCCGCGATGGTGCAGCAAGCGGTACTTAGTCCTGCCATTCAGGACCCGGTGCTGCAAGTAAATGCGCTCTATCAGCCTTCCTTTGAACTGGCAGGGGATTTATATTCTTGGTATCCGTTAGGGGAGGGGCGATATGCCATCATTTTGCTGGATATGATGGGACATGGCATTTCTTCTTCGCTGTTCTGCATGTTCATTGCATCTGTACTTAAGGACACGGTGACCACGTATGTGGAGCCTGAGAAGGTCATACAAGAGCTGAATCGTCGTTTTAATCAACTGGATCTGGGCAAACAGCTGGTACAGTATTATTTTACGGCGATTTATATGGTGATTGATACCCGTGCACGGCGAATTGACTATGTAAATGCGGGACATCCTCCCGGTTTGCTGTTCAACCAGGATGGTAGCATTACCAAATTTGACCGTGCATGCAGCCCGGTTGGTTTATTTGATAAGATTGATGCAGAAATGCACACGATTCATTATGAAGGAACAGGGCATATCGCTTTGTATACGGATGGCTTGCTGGAGGCGGTGGAAGGTGAATATGAGGAGCAGTTGGAGTATCTGACTGAGTGTCTGCGTAAATACGAAGAATGGAATGAGGAAGCGATGCTGGATGCTTTTTTTCATAAAGAGGCGCCACAAGATCGTGATGATGATAAATGCCTGATCTGGATTTCGTTGAAAGAGGGAGAGAGCTTGCATGAAAATCAGAAATAAACTGCTGATTGGCTTTGGATCGCTTATGGCGATCCTCCTTGTGCTGACACTAATCAGCTATGACCGGATGGGGAGCCTGAATGAGCAGTTGAATCAGGTTTATCAGGATCGATATATGAAAGTCCGGAAAACAACAGCTATTCGCGGGCAGGTGAACGATATGGCCAAAGTGATGGCCAATCTGATCTTGAATCCAGGTTCCTCCGTTAGTGAGGCCAAACGCGAGCTGGACGATATTTCGGCTACTGGAACGAAAGTGCTGGCTAGTCTGCAAACGAATTCCGGCACCAGTGAAGAGCAACAGCAGGTTGATCGGGTAGCCGTCGCGTGGAATGAATTTTTAAGTTACGAACAAAGACTGGTCTCTTTGTTGGGGCAAGATCGTATTGATGAGGCTAACGCTTTCCGCAATAGTACTGGTTTGCCTGCCCAAGAGGAGGCGATGGATAGTATTAATGCCCTTGCCGTTTTTCAGGATCGGGAAATTGATAGCGACATGAAGCAAGCCAATTTGGCGTATGAAGAATCTGTGCAGATTACCACAATTCTGATGGCCGCCGGCCTGATCATGGGCTTACTGGTTATTTTGTGGGTGCTCCCAAGCATTGCCAAAGGTCTAAATGTCGTGAATCTCATGATTAATGGTTTTGGCAAGGGAAAGTACAGGGCCATCAGCCGAATGAGTGTTGCCTCCAAAGATGAAATCGGTGAGGTCGCTCGTGTATTTCAACAAATGGCCGGAGACTTGGAAGAAAAGCGGAAATTTGAACATTCCGTCCTTCAAACGCAGAAGGACCAAACTTGGCTTAATGCCAATACTGCTCGGGTGACTGAGTTGTTCCGTGGCGTAAATTCACTGGAGCAGGTTGCTCAGATGTTCATTAGTGAGTTTACGCCCATCTTGGGAGGCAGTTATGGAGCCATTTATTTGCAAGGAAAAGATGTAGAAGACAACCGATTTAAGTTATACGGCTCCTATGCAAAGGTGACTGGCGAAAATTCGATTAGAGACGTTATCCAGGTAGGCGAAGGGTTGCTCGGACAATGTGTTTTGGATCGTAAGCCGATCTTGATTACAGAGGCTCCTGACGGATATTTGTCCATAGGCTCTGCCTTAGGAGAAAGTAAGCCAGTGGGAATTATGATTTTCCCTATTTTGTTCGAAGATGAGTGCATCGGTGCTATAGAAATAGCGTCACTGGATCGCTTCAGTGATCTGGAAACGAAGCTGTTTGCTCAATTAGTAGAGAGCATGGGGATTATTCTGAACAATATCAAGGGACGGATGCGTGTAGAGCAATTGCTGCGCGAGTCCCAGGCACTTACTGAGGAATTGCAATGCCAGTCCGAGGAGCTACAAACTCAGCAAGAGGAACTCAAGCGCTCCAACGAGAATTTGGAGGAGCAAACAGAGGAACTCAAGCGTTCAGAGGAATTGTTACAGCGTCAACAGGAAGAATTGGAGCATTTTAATACTGAACTGATTGCCAAAACCAGAGCGCTAGAAGAACAGGTACGAGAAGTGGAAGAAAAGAACGACGAGATTGAACATGCACGAGCTCAGTTGGAACAACAGGCCATGCAGCTAGGAATCACAAGCAAATACAAATCCGAGTTTTTGGCCAATATGTCTCATGAGCTGCGTACTCCGCTAAATAGCTTGCTCATTCTTTCTCAGCTCTTGTCTGAGAACAAGGAAGGCAATCTCAAGCCGAAGCAGGTGGAATATGCACAAACCATTTACATGTCAGGCGCGGATTTGCTGAAAATGATTGATGAAATTCTGGATTTATCCAAAGTGGACGCTGGAAAAATGGATATTAACCATGAAGCGGTCCACTTGAAGGAACTGGAACTGTTTGTGGAGCAGAATTTTGCTCCGGTCGCAGCCCAACGTGGGCTTCAACTGCATACCGAGATCGAAGAGAACTTGCCAGATGCCATTATCAGTGACGGTTATCGTCTCAAACAAATTTTACGTAATTTGTTGTCCAATGCATTCAAGTTCACCACGGAAGGATCTATTCGTTTCAGTGTATCTCGGGCAAATGGAGAACAGCTTCCGGGTCTGCTAAATCCACGAAGATCCTATCTGGCTCTATCTGTGCATGATACGGGCATTGGGATTGCTTCCGATAAAACGGATCTGATCTTCGAAGCCTTCCAGCAGGTAGACGGTACAACCAGCCGGAAATATGGGGGGACAGGACTAGGTCTGTCGATCAGCCGCGAGCTTTCCAGATTGTTGGGCGGTGTGATTACGGTGGAATCCGAGCAGGGACAGGGCAGTTGCTTCACACTGTATTTGCCGGAACAAACGCCAACGGCTGAGGATATGGCTTCTCATTCGAGAGAGGAATTTAACGGCACGGATGTGAATTCGGATTTTGAGAATGTTGCAGCCTCGGCAGAAACGGACCTTCCCATAATTATGCCTGCTAAACAGTTGCCATTATATCAGATGCCTTCGAAAAACAAAGCGGAGGACATTATACATCCAGGGGACGACCGAAACGAGATTACCTCGCAGGATAAAGTGTTGCTGATTGTTGAGGATGATATTAATTTTGCTAATATTTTGTACGATATGGCCCGTAGCCGGGGCTTTAAGGCACTGATCGCTCTCCAAGGAGACGATGGGCTCAACATGGCTCAGTCTTATTTGCCGGACGCTATTATATTAGATATTCAATTACCTGTGATGGATGGCTGGTCCATTTTAGGCGAGCTAAAAGGAAATTCATCGACACGTCATATTCCAGTGCATGTTATTTCAGTCATAGATGATGTGAAGCAGGGCCTAATGATGGGCGCGATTGCCTATCTCAAAAAGCCTTCCTCGAAGGAAAGTCTGGATAAGGCATTTTCACATATAAAATCGTATACAGACCAAATGGTCAAACGTCTTCTTGTGGTTGAAGATGACGATAATCAGCGTAAATCCATTATTGAGCTGATCGATCATGATGATGTTGCCATTACGGCGGTATCGACAGGTCAGGAAGCACTGAATGAGCTGGCCACTCAGCGGTATGACTGCATGGTACTGGATCTGATGCTGAGCGACATGACTGGTTTTGAGCTGCTGGATCGTATTCGAGAGAACGAGCAGCTAGCTGATCTGCCGATCATTATTTATACAGGCAAAGATCTGGATAACAAAGAAGAAACGCAACTTCGCAAATATGCAGAGTCTATTATTATTAAAGATGTTAAATCGCCGGAACGGCTTTTGGACGAAACAACGCTGTTCTTGCATCGTGTAGAGGCGAATCTTCCTGAGGACAAACGCAAAATTTTGCAAAAGCTATACAACAAGGAAGAGCTGTTTGAAGGTAAAAAAATATTGTTGGTAGACGATGATATTCGCAATGTATTTGCTCTGTCCAGTGTGCTGGAAAGCTATCGTATGGATGTTACCTTTGCGGAAAATGGAAGAGAAGCACTGGAACTGCTGGAACAGACACCTGATTTTGATCTGGTGCTGATGGATATGATGATGCCGGAAATGGATGGATATGAAGCGATGCGACGTATCCGGCTAATGCCACAATTCGAGAAGATGCCTATTATTGCCCTAACAGCCAAGGCCATGAAGGATGACCGTTCCAAGTGTATTGAGGCAGGCGCGTCCGATTATGTGAAAAAACCGATTCAAACCGAACAACTTTTATCATTAATGCGGGTGTGGTTGTATTCGTAACCCAAAAAAATGGGTAATATAAATCGACACATGATGGGAGCGGCACAGGCAAAACCTATTTAGGAATTGGAGAGAGATTATGACATCTAAGGATATGGCGGATAATGCTGCTAATGAAGTGAAATCGAATGATGCTGAGCGGGAATTGATTGAGATTGAGCTGTTGCTGGAAGGTATACATCGGCTGTACGGCTACGATTTCCGTAACTACGCTCTGCCTTCGATTAAGCGGCGTGTTTATTATCATGCGCAGTCCGAGAATGTAAGCACGATATCAGGACTTCAGGAGAAGGTGCTGCATGATCGCAGCGCCTTCGATAGGCTGGTACAGAGCCTTTCCATTCCGGTGACCGAGATGTTCCGTGACCCGGAGCTGTTTCTGAATTTCAGACAGAAAATCATTCCTATTTTGCGAACGTATCCGTACATTCGAATATGGCATGCAGGTTGCTCCACGGGTGAGGAAGTATATTCTATGGCGATCTTGCTGCATGAGGAAGGCTTATATGATAAGGCCCGCATTTATGCGACGGATATGAATAACCTGTCTTTACAGCAGGCGAAGGAAGGCGTATACGGGATCGACCGAATGAAGCTGTATACCAAAAATTATTTGGAGTCCGGGGGCACACAATCGTTCTCTGAATATTATACAGCCAAGTATGATTCAGTGATGTTTCATCCTTTTTTACGGAAAAATATTATTTTTGCGGAGCACAACTTAGCGACAGACCGGTCCTTTAACGAGTTCAATGTTATTTTTTGCCGGAATGTCATGATCTATTTTAACGACGAACTTCGCAACCATGTACATGGGTTGTTTTATGATAGCTTAAGTCATTTTGGCGTGTTGGTGCTTGGGGCCAAGGAATCCATACATTTTACCGATTATAGTGATTCCTACGAGCCGCTGGACCGGATAGAAAAAATATACCGGAAGATTAAATAGAGATGCTTAGGAGGATTCCATGGGGCTTCATGAACCGATTCATATATTGCTGGTAGATGACAGACCTGAGAACCTGCTCGCTCTTGAGGCGGTGCTAGAGAGTGAACAATATAATCTGGTAAAGGCCACATCCGGGGAAGAAGCGCTGCGATGTCTATTAAAAGATGAATTTGCACTCGTAGTCCTGGATGTGCAGATGCCGGGTATGGATGGTATTGAGACCGCAAAGCTAATCAAGGCCAGAGAGAAAACGAAGGATATTCCGATTATCTTCATTTCAGCTAACAGCAAGGAAGCGGAGCATTTATTTGCGGGGTATTCAGCGGGCGGTATTGATTATATGGTGAAGCCGTTCATCCCTCAAATTCTCAAGTCCAAAATTGAAGGTTTCGTGCAAATGTATCTGACAAACAAGCGTTTGAAGACACAGTCCCACCTGCTTCATCAGAAGACCCAGCAGCTGGAGAAGATGAACAGCGAACTGATTGCCGCCAAGGAGGCAGCAGAGATTGCTGCCAATGCCAAAACGGAATTTCTGGCGATGATGAGCCATGAGATCCGCACACCTATGAACGGCGTCATTGGAATGATTGATTTGCTGATGGAGACGGAGCTGCAAAGCGACCAACAGGAATATGCCGATATCATCCGTCGTAGTGCAGACGCACTGGTAGCAGTCATTAATGATATTCTGGACTTCACTAAGCTGGAGTCAGGCAAAATGGAGGTAGAGGAATATCCTTTTGATCTGGTTTCCTGTATCAAGGAAGTTTTCAGCCTATTTACGGTAGAAGTGAACCGAAAGAACTTGGAACTGGTTTATTTTCTCGATGAACAGATGCCTCCTGTGTTATATGGAGATATGGGAAGATTGCGTCAAGTACTGATTAACCTGATATCCAATGCTGTCAAATTTACAGACCGGGGCGGGGTGTATGTCTTCGCATCTGTCAAAGAGCAAAGCGATAATGGACTTACCGTTGAGTTTTCTGTGAAGGATACAGGCATTGGTATTGATCCGGCTAAGGTTGGAAGGTTGTTTCAGCCCTTTTCCCAACTGGATTCTTCAATGACGCGTAAATATGGTGGAACCGGGTTAGGACTCGCCATTTGTAAAACCTTAGTGAATATGATGGGCGGAGATATCCGTGTAGATACGAGCGGAGAACAGGGCGTGACGTTTCATTTCACAATGAAGCTTGGCTTTGCTCAGGAAAATGAACTGGAGGGGGAGTCCAGTCACGATTGGGAAATTCCACATCAGGAATCTCCAAGTCGTAGACCTGTACTGGTCGTTGATGATCATCCGATTAACCAGAAGCTGATGGTTAATATACTGGATAAGCTCGGTCTGGCTTCAGATGTGGCAGCAGATGGACAGCAGGCGCTTGATATGGTCACGGCTAATCAGGACTATGACTATATCTTTATGGACTTGCAGATGCCTGTGATGGACGGTCTGGAGTGCACAGGGAGAGTGCGTGAACAATTGGCGGGAAGATCGCAACCTGCCATTATCGCCATGACGGCTAACGTCATGGAGGGTATTCAGCCTCGATGTATTGAAGCGGGGATGAACGATTATATTAGTAAGCCCGTTAAAATCAGCAGTGTAAAACAGGCATTGCTACGGCATTCTCCGGACCATTTTCCAATGCAACCGGGTAAAGATCAGATCAATGAAGCTTAGATGGTGGCATTTGGTAGTGTTTAAAAAGTTATACCGTGATTCAAACGCTCGTATAATGGGTTAGTATGTAGGGAAATCTTTTTTTGGGAGAGTAGGCCTATGAATACAAATAAAAATGAGAAGTTTAATGCAATTACGGAAACAACCGATGGCGTAAATACCGTTTATCTGAGTGGAGAGTTGGATCTTTCGGTAGCACCTGATTTTCGTCTGGTGATGGAGCCTTTGGTGGGGGAATCCAGCCAAGATTTGATTATTAACTTGAGAGACCTTAAATACATTGATAGCACAGGTATTGGAATCTTGTTATCCATTTTAAAAGCAAGGCATGGGATAGAGTCTCGCTTTGCTGTTCAAGAGGTACCGCCTCAAATTCAAAAGCTATTTGATATGACTGGTATTGCCAAATTCTTTGTCCCCCAGGAGAATTCCCAATAGGAAAGGAAAGAAAAAGAAATGAACGCTCAAATTCAAAAAGTAGTTCTTAATTTGCCGGCAACTGCTGACTTTGTTGATATTGTAAGATTAAATTTATACGGTATTGCCGCGAAAATGGGATTCTCTTATGAGGATATTGAAGACATGAAAGTGGCTGTATCGGAAGCCTGTAATAACTCTGTCCTTTATGCATATGGTCATGAGGGGGGAGTCGTGGAAGTGACATTCGAATTTGATGAAGTTTCGTTGTCCATTCGTGTCAAAGATGAAGGGGAGAGCTTTGAACGCGTGGAGGACCCGTCCCGTATCGCATCCTTACATGACAAGGAGTTGAATGATGCACAGATAGGCGGATTAGGCTTTTATCTCATGCAGGCGCTTATGGACGATGTCCATATCTTGAATGAGACAGGAAAAGGCACCGAAGTGGTGCTGGTAAAGCGCTTGACCAGAAGTGAGGAAAGAGTATGAATGAAAAGGTAACTCCCCCGGAGTCGATGGATGAAGCCGTTGGTCTAATCTGGGAGTACCAGCAAACCAAGGATAACGAGATTGCTACCGTGCTGATCCGCAAGTATGAGCCGATGGTCAAGATGGCTGCCGGGAAAATCTCCCGTAACCGTCCGGACTTATACGAGGATTTATATCAGACCGGTCAGATGGCTTTGATACGTCTGCTTCAGCAATACGATATCAGCTTGGGTATCCCATTTGAACCGTACGCTATGAAAAGTATGCTGGGACATATGAAAAATTATTTGCGCGACAAATCCTGGTACATCCAGGTTCCTCGCCGCATTAAGGAAAAGGGTGCGCTTGTTCAACATGCTATTGATGAACTGACCGTTAAGTTGGAACGCTCACCCAATGTGGACGAGATTGCGACCTATTTGGATCTAACCGTGGAAGAAACGATCGAGGTGCTTGCTGGTCGTGAGTGCTATCACTATGTTTCACTGGACTCGCCTTTATCCCAGGAAGAGAGTGCAGCTACGTTAGGCGAGCTCATTAGCTCGGATGCTAACGATTATGACACTGTGGAAAAACGAATGGATTTGCAGCAGGCTTTAAGCCAACTGAAGGAGCAGGAACAGAAGGTGCTTCTTCTGGCATTTCAGGACGGTCAATCTCAACGTGCGATTGCCCAGACGTTGGGCGTATCACAGATGAGCGTTTCCCGTATTCAGAAGCGGGCTACGGAAAAGCTGAAGCAGATTATGTCTAATTCCTCTATTTCATGAGAAAAACGCGGAATTCTTGGTTTAACATATTTGATGTCACATCGTAAGGACACGTTATTCCGATTTGGGGAAACGTGTCCTTTTTATAAAGCGAAAAAGGTTGGGAGGAAGGTTGGAATCCATGACAGCATTTGAACAGATTTCTTCCTTTCGTGGAGGATGGGAATGGTGGGACATCAGTGCTGGGAATTGGCAAGATTCGGTCATACAGCACTTGAAGGAGAAGCTCCCAGAAGCCACAGAATGGCTGGACAAGGTAGAGGACATTCCATCCAGCTTTATATCTGTGCGCTTTCCAGATGGCAATCAGCCCTTAATGTACGGGTCGCTGATCTACTCCGTTCAAGAGGAAATCGATAGTCAACGCAATTGCAACAAGTTTTATTTTCTGGTTCTAAACCAGAAGTTGGTGACGTTAAATTTGGATCAAAATACCCGTGAAATTATGCACACCGCGGAACGCCAAAAAATGCTGGAACAGTGTGAGGATGCAGCTGACGGCATGTTTGTATTGGCGAGAGCCGTGCTTCATTATTTTCATACAGGTATGGATAAGTTCGAGATCAACCTGAGAAGACTGGAAGAGGACATGGAGAAAAGAAATGCCCGTACACTGATGGATTCTATATTGAATGCACGTTTCGAGCTGTTGTATTGGAGCAATATGTTCATTCCTTTTTCAGAGCTGGTAACGGCTTCTCGGGAGGCATATTTGGATAAACTGGAGGAGAATCGCTTTTTTAAGCAGTTACTTTACCGTGTGACTCGGATGGAAGGACTTTTCCTGCATTATGAAAAGGAAATCGACACCCTGATCTCTATTGACGAGGCCATTTCCGCTTTTAGGGGCAATGAGATTACGAAGACGCTCACCATTGTGACCGCCGTTTTTACACCTGCCACTGTAGTGGGGGCCATTTGGGGCATGAACTTTGAAAATCTGCCTTGGATTAAAACAGGCTGGGGTTTTACCGCCGTGATTATTGCCACATTGCTAAGTATGGCGGGAATGTACGGCTGGCTGATGATGAAGGGGTGGACAGGTGACTTATTGAAAACTAACAAGCGCAACAAATTGTAGCGGCTGATTACGGCTGTTATAATTTACAAATAAAAAACGATCCATCGTAACAGGAGGCTCTTTGGGGAGTCTATATCGGTTACGATGGATCGTTTTTAAATGAGATAGGGACAATTACTTAGTACCTTGGCTCATTTTGATATATCCTAATAATTCGGCGATGAAATCTCCGATGACCGGAAGATTTAACTGTACTAGGAAACTGAGCAACCAAGCGAGCAAGGCGAGTATGACCACTGTACCCAGCGTAAGACCGAGACCACGTGCAATCCCTGCGGTCAGGTTGCTCATAATTCTCCTTTTCGTGCTGGAGTAGTTCTCTATAATATCTTTGAATTCTGCTTTTTCCAATGTATCTGCGATTTGATCTAGGCGTTTGTTAAGCCGCTTGACCTCATGGCGAAGTTCAAAAGGATGCTCATTTACATCAAAGTCTCTCTCCTGATCATGTGTTTTAACATGATGATGAGTAGAAGAGGTCTGCTTGGATGAAACCTCATCTGGCTGATCTTGAGCCTGGAGGGGGTGAAAGGTTCTCTTGTTGTTCCGAGCAAGATCATCTCCATAGGAGTTTGGTTTGTTCATTGTCATCCCAGCCTTTCTATCATTTAAAAACAGCCAGCTTCTTGCATGCTGGCTGTTCAGTGTTTGGATATTAGTTTGGTTGTAATCGGAATGTGTTCCTATTAGGAATTTGCATTTAATTGTTTTTGAGTGTCCTTGGCTGCTTGAGCGGTTGCATCCATAACTTCTTTATCCGCTTTGGCCGCTTCATTAGCGACATCGGCAGAAGCTTTGGTTACGCTGGATATGATGTTGTCTTTACTCTCGGATACCGTTTTGGCTACATCTGCTGTTTTAGTGGAAACGGTTTTGGCCAAATCTGTCGCTTTGCTGCTAACTACAGATGCGACATCCTTCGTTTTATCGGAGACAACAGTCATTTTTTCGGACAGATCACTACGTAAATCGCGACCCGGCTTTGGAGCGAACAGCAGGGCTGCCGCAGCACCAATCAAACCTCCAATGAATAAACCCTTTGCAAAACCTGAAGTGCTTGCCATATTTTGATTGTCAATGTTACTCATGATATATCACTCCTTTTATAGAATAAAAATATATATAAATGTTAGGTAGCCCTTCTCAATAGCCTGGACACAAGTCCGAGCAAGAATACGAACAATGCGGTTCCAAGTATGGCTGGAATGACTGCAAAATCTCCGATGACCGGGCCCCAGTCTCCCAACAGCATGACACCTAGCCAAGCTCCTACAAATCCAGCAATCATAGAGCCTGCAATGCCGCCAGGCATTTCATGTCCAGCTAGTGCATCGCCAATCAATCCGATAATAATGGCCATTACAATACTTAGTACAATTCCCCACACAAGGATCGCCTCCCTTATCCTAAGTTCACAAACGATAACGTTTTTGATAAATGCTGAGCTTCGATATTGCTGTGCCTTGCTTACTTCGTATATAAACGTCATGACCCGGAGTGAAACAAAAAGCCGAATCGGACGTTATGGGCGGGGGGGAGAAGAAAGCTGCATTTTCGCTCGCCAATAGATCATAGGAACGGTAAACGCCAGCCAAATGATGCCTGCAATATAACCACCCACAATATCTGTAGGAAAGTGAACTCCTAAATATATACGGCTTAGTCCAATCAATATAATGAGCAGTGCACCAAGAACGCACGGGAGGAAGAGCGAACGCTCACGAATCTTTCGTTCTATAGCCCAGATGGCAAATATCATGCCGTAAAATCCCATGGAAATCATCGCATGACCGCTGGGAAAACTGTAGCCCCCGGCTTCAACCAAATGTTGAAGTGACGGGCGTTCCCGTTGCAGAATTTCTTTAATGAGCGTATTCAGCACCCACATCGCCGTAAAGCTGCTTAGGATCGCAAAGGAATAAGCTTTTGAACGAAGAAAGACCCAGCATAAGGTAGCAGCACCGAGGGCGATAATTAACGACATGCTGAATGAACCGAAAGACGTAATGAATATAGCGATGGTTAGCAATTGGTCATGAGTAGCTGCTGTGTCTGGAAAAATAGCATCCTGTATACGCTCATCCCAATATAGAAAAGGAGCCGTGCCAATCCATTGCACAGAGTAGGCGATGAGAAGCATCACAGCGATCATGATAATAGATGCATACAGACTACGACGCAAATAGCTTGGTAGGAACCGGGATGGTTGGGGTTTATGGGATAGCATATGTAATAAATCTCCTCCTTATGGCTGTAATAGATTTAATTTTTCGTACTATTAACTTAACTAATAATGAACTTAAGAGCAAAACTCGACGGAGACGACAGGCTGATTGAGGCATTTAAGCCCGGGGTAAAGGGATCGTATCACAGTGTTTGTAATGCCAGGGCCGAAAGTGGAATAATCATCACGAAGCAAGGCTGCTTTACGGAACTGTAATCCATGGAGGTGTTAAGGATGATTAAAATAGTGACATCGGCAGAAAGACATACCTCAAATAAAGGATGGATTCATAGTGAGTTTAGCTTTTCATTTGCCGATTATGAAGATCCGAGCAATGCCCATTTTGGTTGTATGCTAGCCCATAATGATAACAAACTTGAACCGCAGCAAGGCTTCAAAAGACATCCGCATCACGATTTGGAAATCGTCACTTATGTAATTGAAGGCCAATTGCATCATAGCGACAGTTTGGGACATGAGCAGGATTTAAAAAGCGGCTCGATTCAGGTTCTGAGTGCAGGCACCGGGATTGAACATGAAGAGCGAAATACTGGGGATGAAAGACCGGTTCGCTTTTTACAGATGTGGTTTTTACCCGAGAGCCCTGGCATTCAGCCTTCTTATCAGGTGCAAAGATTCAAGCACAGTGAACGCCTAAATCGGCTTCAGCCTGTTGTGTCTGGTTCAGAAGTGGAGGGAACGTTATCCATCGCGCAGGATATAAATCTGTACCTGAGCAGATTGGAAAAAGGCCAGCAGCTTGAATATCCGCAGCAAGAGGAGCGCCGCACCCACATTTATGTAGTTAGCGGTCATGTGGAAGTTACGTGCCAGGATGGAGATTTTCAGTTAGGGCCTGGTGATGCTGCACGAATTCAAAAAAGTTGTACATTAAAGGTACTAGCTACAGGTAATGAGGATATATCTGAACTGGTGTTAGCAGATTTACCTTGAAGCATCCTTGAGTGAAGAAGTGTATGAAAATGCGTATATGCAATCGAAAAATAAAGCTCGTATCCCCGTTGCGCGTCTGTTGAAGCGAGCGGAGATACGAGCTTTATTTACGGTGACAGGGCCACTGGCATGAAGGCTGTTGCTCATGATGATAGGTTGTAATACAGCTAAGCTGTATTCCTATAGGCTGATTCAGGAGGACTTACGCAATCTACCCAGTTCAGAAACAATAGCTTCAACCTCGGAAATGCTCAGGTTAGGCTTGTTTATCACCATATCATAGACATCATGGATGTCCTCGTATTGCTCCAGCGAGAAAGCGGAAGCTTGCATAGCAGCACCACTCGCCATACGGAGCTTGGTTTTAATGCCCTCAATCATATACTCAATGTTGGCATGAGACGGTACAGACAAATCCATCGTTAATTTCCATCCTTTCATAACAGGGGAAGTTGCCTGTATTGTATCATGTTTTTGTTGTAGAATGTACTGAAAGCCAGATTACCAATATACAACCGAATCAAGGAGGATGGACAAAGTTGTCTTTGTATAATCGAGCTTCCGCACCCGGACGCTCGTCCTTAGAACATAATGTAAAGAAAACAGATCGAGATGGACTCGCGCCGTTTTTCCGAGAAATTCATCATCAGCATGCTATAGATAAGTTGACTTTTGTTTGTATCGGTACAGATCGCTCGTCGGGTGATTCACTGGGGCCACTGGTAGGCACCATGCTCAAGGAGCAAGGTTTTCCGCACGTGATTGGGACAATGTCGGAGCCCTGTGATGCGGATCATCTGGTTCCATACTTGGAGTGCATTCCCCAAGATCATCATGTGATCGCCATAGATGCTTGTCTTGGACAGCACGGCTCAACGGGAATGTTTCTTATTGCGTGTGAACCGCTAACTCCTGCGCGATCGGTAGGGCTGTCTCTGCCGTCTGTGGGTCATTATAGTGTTGCAGCGATTGTGAATGAGCGCAGTCCCAAACCCTATTGGACACTCCAAATGACTTCGCTTCACTTAGTCATGACAATGGCTGCGCATATTGCTAATGCGGCGGCTTGTGAATTTGGCTTAAAAACAGCTTCGCAAGATTTTCCAGAGGGTTACCGTTTCAGATATTGATCGTCTGCTTAATAATATACATCAGCATGTTCTACTCACTAATATATTCAGATCCAATAGATTATATACAGAGAAGGAAGGGTTCCACATGGAAAAGGTATTATGCGAAGGAACGACGATCTGCTATGCCGAACAGGGAAAAGGAGATCCGATCATTCTATTGCACGGATTTTGCGGAAGCTCCTCCTATTGGGATGAGGTTGTTCCCTTGCTGTCCCCAAGCTATCGTTGTATTGTTCCAGACTTGCGTGGACACGGACGCAGCGATGCTCCACTAGGAGCCTATACGATTGGTCAAATGGCAGATGATGTGCTTAAACTTCAAGAACAATTGGACATCCCTCAGGCTGCCTGGTTTGGTCACTCCCTAGGAGGCTATTTAGCCCTTTCGGCAGTGCAGAGACATGCAGAGCACCTTACAGCATTTGGACTGATTCATTCCACAGCTTTTGCAGATACGGACGAAGGTAAAGAAAAGCGTAACAAGGCTGTATCCACCATCCAAACGGAGGGGATTACCACTTTTGTAGATGGACTCGTACCGGGACTGTTTGCTCCTGATCATGTGGAGTCGATGTCCAGCCAATTACTTAAAGTCAAAGAAATTGGCTACAAAACACCTCCGCAAGGAGCTGTAGGAGCATCATTGGCTATGCGCGAGCGTCCTGACCGACGGGATGTGTTGTCAGCTTCTGCCTTGCCGGCCCTTTTAGTAGCGGGGGAGCAGGATCAGGCGGTTCCTCCAGCGCGGACGTTTACAACAGATCGGGCCGGAGTAACTCAGGTTACCCTGCCGGAAGCAGGTCACATGAGCCTGTTTGAGGCACCGGAGATATTAGCTAATGCTATCTTGGCGTTTTTGGAGCAAAACTTGAAAAAGTAGACTAAGGTAAGCCCAAAAACCGGAACCCTTTGATGTGATCATCAGAAGGTTCCGGTTTCTTGTATGCAAATTGTTTTTAGATGTGGTCACTATACATTCAGTTTATTTGAATTTTGCTGACTTGTTGTATCATATCGGTTAATGTGCAGAATACCTAAGTCATATTATTTTTGTTCAAGGCAAACGCCGTCGGCAAACCATCAATACTCTCTAAACTTTTCTCGTATGCATACTTTTTAAGTACTTCTTCGCCCATCTGAATCGCCACGTCCTTCAGCTTTTCCCGTTCGCTCGTGTAAGTCATGAAGGGAACTGCAAAACCACATGAATCCTGCACCATATGAACATCAACTACTATGATTTGTCTTGCTCCAGGAAGTGGATTAAAGAGAGGATACAGCTCATTCCAACGCTTTGTATTGGGCAACACGACTGTGCCAGTACCATAGAGTCTTAATACACTGGGCTCGCCTTCAAATGCACAGAACATGATGGTTACCCGTCCGTTCTCTATAATGTGCGCACTTGTTTCGTTGCCACTTCCCGACAAGTCGAGATAGGCTACCTCCTGATCTGACAAAATACGAAAGGAATCATATCCCTTGGGGGAAATATTCACATGCCCCGTCTCGGATATCGGTGCTGATCCTACAAAGAAAATATGCTGTCGCTGTATGAACTCTTTATATTCCGGTAGTATCGAACTGAATTTTTTTCCCATACTTAAACATCCTCCCCTGTAAAATATCAATGCATAATTTTGTTTCGAGTGAAAATAAATATTTTATTTTATTATATGAATCAATAAATAATAATAACGATTATTTTTGTTTCTCATGAAACAAAAATAACACGAGACTAACGGAGAATCAATATCAAATTTTCAAATACTCTATTTCGTTAGTCCATGATCGGCTACAAAACACTGTACTAACGGAATGTTACGTGCCATACGTGATTTCTGAGTGTCGAATCTTTGATGCTATAAAGTATTTGTAATTGTGTTAAATGAAATTGCGGCATGGCGGTGGCATTTGGCTTTTAGACAAGGATGTCATACAATCAGAAGACAGAAGTTTCTGGTTGTCTAGGCATCGGGATGAAAGGAAGGGAACGGCTTGCTTAGAAAAGACTATTTGCTCAGTATGATGGAAGAATTGACATCCGCAGTAGCATCGGTGCTCGGTCTTAGGCGCGAAAATAAACACATCGAAGCGCTGAAACAGCTAGATGACCTGCTCAACAAGCAGTTTCGTCTTCGTTCAGATCTGCTCAGACGATTGCCGCCGGAACAAATTATTGAGCTTTTCCGATTGGGCCCTGGAATTGAAGCGGATAAGCTTCAGCAGGTGGCTCGCATTTTGGAGGAAGAAGCCGCGATTTACCTGGAAACCAGCAGAACAGACGAAGGTATACGAATCTTGATGAAATCTCTTCATTTATATTTGTACAGCGATACGAATGGCGCGACTCGTGATCTGCAGGTCCTGCCTGAACGAATAGCGTGTATCGTGAAGCTGGTGCGCGAATATGAGCTCCCCCCTGAAACCAGCAAGCTGCTGGCTGTTCATTACGAGCGAGAAAACAGGTTGGACGAAGCCGCCGATGTCTGGTTTGGATTGGCATGGGAGCAGCCAGAGCTGCTAGCGGAAGCGGAGACGTTTTATAGTCAATTACTGGATAAGACCAATGCAGAGCTGGAGCTGGGTGGAATTTCACGCCAGGAAGTCACCGAGGGTTTGACCGAGATCACCCAATTACATGAAAGAAAGTGAGATGTACCTTTTGGATTCACTGCGCGAACTTATATACCAATTGACCACGGGAGGATCCCTTATAACAGCGACGCTGAGTCAGCTTCGCAAACGGGAGGATGCTTCTTTTACTAAAGTACAAATCAAACCTGTAGAATTGAAAAACAAGCTGCATTACCAGTTTGCTTTTCATTACAGCAACAAAGTCATTCATGAAAATCTGACCCCTGACGAAGCTAATGAGCGTATGACTGCCTTGTTTGAGGACACGTTCCGCCAAGGACTTTTATGCGCCAAGGATGCAGACTACCAAGTGCTGATCAGTAAAAAATATAAAGTATCCATTCTGACAAAGTCACCGAGCAAAAGTAAAGCCGACCTGTCTCATAATCGCAAAAAGCAATATGTGCTCGAAGAAGGGGAACGAATTCCTTTCCTGATTGAGCTGGGGATTATGAATGAGGATGGTAAGGTACTGGCCCGCAAGTATGATAAGTTTCGTCAAATTAACCGGTTTCTCGAAATGGTGCAGGATGTATTACCTAGCCTTCCGGTAGGCCGCCCATTGACGATTGTGGATTTTGGCTGTGGCAAATCGTATTTGACCTTTGCGTTGTATCATTATTTGGCTGTACAGCAAAAGCGACCATTGCAGATCGTTGGTTTGGACTTGAAGGCAGATGTCATTGAAACCTGTAATGTTCTGGCTCAAAAGCTGCAATATCGACAGTTGGAGTTTCTGGTCGGTGATATCGCAGACTATAACGAACTGGAACAGGTGGATATGGTTGTTACCTTGCACGCTTGTGATACTGCAACAGATGCGGCGCTGGAAAAGGCTGTTCGCTGGGGTGCTTCCGTCATTTTGTCGGTTCCGTGTTGCCAGCATGAGCTGTTTAACCAACTGGAAAATCCGGTATTGGAGCCGTTGCTTTCCCACGGCATTTTAAAGGAGCGTTTTTCTGCACTGGCAACGGATGGAATCCGGGCCAAACTGCTGGATATGATGGGATATCGGACACAGCTATTGGAATTTATCGACATGGAGCATACACCTAAAAATATTCTGATTCGTGCCGTCAAAGGGCAAGCGGGAGAACAATCCGTTCTGTGGCGTGAATACACAGCATTTCGGGATTTTATTCATGCTGATCCTTATTTGGAACGCGCTTGTGCGGACTTGCTTCCCGAAGGAGCGGGGAAAAAGCAGACACATAGCTAGGAATATAGTAAAAGTGGAGCCACTGCGGGGTGGCTCCACTTTTTTGTAGTTCACAGTTCATGGTTGCAGTACGCAAACATCTATCCGCCATAGGCATTTCTAAAAGCGGTGCACAAGACATCGCGATCCACCTTCCACAATGCCGCGAGCTCCTCGCTGACATCTTCATCCCACCAGTCGCACAGTAGTTTGCGATTACTATGGTTTTCCGCAATCCAGATAAGGTGTCCGACGACCTTGCGGCAGTATAGTTCTTCGCCCTGCTTGACCAGATCAGGGGCAATGTGAACAGGCAGACGTTTGCAGGTTCGATACAACTCTTTGGTACATGCGCGGCGGATACCACGAGCCGTGGGTAATCGGGATTGTGAATTGTCATGTTTGGGGAATTTGCCGGGAGGCATATTGTACCCCCTCCTCTCTCTCACAACTTATGCGGGCAGAGGATCCGGGGTCACTGACTTCCCTTTTTGGACGAAGTGGCGACTTGTTCTGCCGCTGTGATACACTAAATGAAAATAGAGAAACAGGCAGGGAGTGGGAAGAGAGATGGACCAAATATCTAGTATCATTAATTATTTGTTTGAGATCATTCGTAGTCTTGGGTATTTTGGTATTATGCTAGGCTTGATGGTGGAGGTCATTCCAAGTGAAATAGTCCTCGCTTATGGCGGTTTTTTAGTGTCCTCGGGTCATATTAATTTTTTTGGCGCAGTCGTGTTTGGAACGATTGGCGGGGTGCTGGCCCAGCTGTTCATTTACTGGATTGGACGCTATGGCGGCAGACCCGTTTTAGATAAGTATGGGAAATACATACTCATTAAAAAAAGTCATGTTGACCACGCTGAAGCCTGGTTCAATAAATATGGCACAGGGGTCATTTTTACAGCTCGCTTTATCCCTGTTGTTCGTCACGCGATCTCAATCCCTGCCGGGTTGGCTCGAATGAACGTATGGCGCTTTATTATTTTGACAACGCTGGCGATTATACCTTGGTCTGTTTTGTTTATATATTTAGGTATGCTGTTGGGAGACAAGTGGGAACAAATTGACGAAGTGGCAGCACCTTACATCAAACCGATTTTGCTGGTTGCTCTTGCGCTCTTGATCATTTATTTTGTTATCAAATGGATTGTAGCCAAAAACAAAAAAGGAAGTGTATAACATGAGCCGTACTAACGTATCGCAATATTTCGGAAAGGGTTTGAGTCCTGAACAATTTATGGAGGGCATGGAAAAGAACAAAGAAGCCTTCCGCTCTGGATACGATCAGTTTGTGTGGAGCAGCGAAGAGGATCGGGAGTTTTTTGAAAGCCTGAACCATCGTGATGATCTGCGTGTGCTTATATTGGCTGCCGACTGGTGTGGGGATGTAGTACGCAATGTGCCAGTTGTGTTCCGCGCGTTGGAGAATAGCGGTATTCCAACTGAAGTATTGATTCTGGAAAATCATCAGGCGCTGATGGACGACTTCCTGACAATGGGCGGACGTGCTGTGCCGATTGTGATTTTTGCGGATACGGGAGGTCATGTACTTGGCCACTGGGGACCACGCCCTGCACATGTCCAACAAATTATGATCGCATTCAAACGTGAAAATCCAGATCGGGAAGCCGATGATTATCAAGAAAAAATCGCAGTTGCTCGTAAAGAAATGGCTGAAAAATATGGGGAGGGAACCGAGGTCCATCCTGTAATTGTTCAGGAATTACGCGAGCTGATCTCGGGATTTTAACTTATGACATTATCTATTCGCAGCTTTAATCTCGGCCCGCTCCAGACGAATGCTTATTTGCTTCAAGGAGATGATCCGAAGCGCGCTGTTATTATTGATCCAGGGATGAATCCGGGTCCTTTGCTGAGAGCCATTGAGCCACTGACCATTGAAGCTATCCTGCTGACGCATGCCCATTTTGACCATATCGGAGGAGTAGAGGAGATTCGCAATGTCAAAGGCTGCCCGGTTTATCTGCACGCCTTGGAGCAAGACTGGCTTACATCTCCTAAGCTGAATGGCTCCTTGATGTGGCCAGAGGCATCCCCTCCGATCTCGACGGAACCAGCCGAATATGACTTGGCAGAAGGTCAACAATTGAACTTGATCGGTCACACGTTCCGGGTTTTCCATACACCGGGCCATTCACCCGGAAGTGTCAGCTTTTTATGCGGCAAAGATCTTTTTTCCGGGGATGTGCTATTTCGTCAGGGCGTTGGACGCACGGATCTGACGGGCGGCCGCGAACGGGATCTATACGATTCTATTCAGAACAAATTGTTTCCACTCGGAGATGACGTTACAGTCTATTCCGGTCACGGTCCCAAAACGTCCATCGGTTATGAGAAAGCTAACAATCCGTATATCCGGTAAATGTGATGAATGTTTTCAGTAGGGGCAAAATCAAAGGTGTGACAGGTTTTGCCCCATTTCGACAACAAATTATAAATTATGTATAGACAAAGGTTTTTATTTTTGTTAACATAAATTTATTGAAGTTACATACTAAACTCGCGAAGCACGCAAGCTGTGGATGAATCCCGGTTTGCGTTCTTTTTTTTGCCCATTAAGAGGATAAAGAGGCATGAGGCCGTCAGATCACAAGGGGGAGCAAGAATGAAAAGAAAACATATATATGGGGTACAACGTGAGATTGGAGGTAGTTTCCGTGTTCCCAATGTAATAGATATTGAAGATTCTGTGGCAGATTCCGAGCCGAAGATCATAACTTGGAAAAAGGTGAAACGACGGGGCGGAATCTCTACACAAAACTGGCATGTGAGGCTGGATGAACACAGGTTGGGACGTGGAGACGGTCGATTATGAAGATACATAGATGATATAGACAAGCTACTTTTTTTTTAGTAGACTTAGCAGATAAGTTCAGACAAACGGGGGGGCTAACGATGCATCATTTAGGAGCTAGAATTATGATCGTCGCGGATGCTTTTGAGCAGAATCTTCCTGTGGGCGAACATGGTTATATCATTGCTTACGACCGTAATGCGGACAATGCTTTTGACTATGTCATTCGCGTACCGAAGGTGAACCGCAATTTTTTTGTACCATCCGGAGACATCGAGCTGGAAGAGAGTATTCTCAAGCTGGAAGCCGAGCGGATTGAGCGTGAAGCGCTGATAGATTACGCCCTTGCTACCCATAATGAGCAACTGTTCATGCATGTGATGAACGGTGGTATTGATTCGGTAGAGACTGAGGAAGAAGAAACCGCGGCGGAGTTGTTGTCACAGGCTGATTTTATCAGACAAGTCAATTTGCGTGCTTGGATATAGGAGTCGGCTACGGTCGATTCTTTTTAAGAATATATAAAGGGCACAATCTCAGCTCCTATAGTTTTCACGAAAGAGCACCGAAAGGTGCTTTTTTTATATTCTTTTAGCAACATTTACCTCATCAAAGTGCAGTTTGCTTCTGTACCGCGTCAAAGATTGAATTGTAAAGGGTTCTATCCTATAATTAAAAACGTTATTTCAAAGTTCGGTGCAGCATTTTTTAATATCAGGATTTTGCAAAATTCGATTTCAGTCGCTTATTGAATTTTTTGCAAAATCCTCATATACATGAGGAGGGTTTTGTATGAACATTTCCACGGAAGATGTCCGTCATGTAGCCAAGCTGTCCAGGTTGAATCTGACCGCGGCTGAGGAAGAAACGATGACAGGACAATTAAACGCCATTCTCCATTATGCGGAGAAGCTGAATGAGCTGGATACGGAGCAGGTAAAGCCGACCACTCATGTGCTGCACGTCAGCAATGTCATGCGAGACGACGAAGTTCGCGAAAGTTTGACACATGAGCAAGTGATGCGCAATGCACCTGAAGAAGAAGACGGACAGTTTAAGGTTCCTGCTGTTCTGGAATAGATCTCATATTTGAAAGGAGGATGCAAATTGAGCTTGTTCAATAACACATTGCCCGAGATACATAACAAGCTGCATCAAAAGGAAATTTCCGTGAGTGATCTGGTAGGACACGCTCTGGAGACAATTGGTGCGCGGGAAGACAAGATCAGAGCTTATATTACCGTTGACGAGGAACAGGCCCGTGCATCCGCACGTCAGCTGGATGATCAACTGATTTCCGGGGAGGAAAGAGGGTTGTTGTTTGGTCTGCCAGTTGGCATTAAGGATAATATTGTGACAGAGGGGCTGCGTACAACATGTGGCAGTCAGTTTTTGAAAAATTTTGATCCCGTCTACGATGCTACAGTTGTTAGCAAGTTACGTGCAGCGCAAACCGTGACACTCGGTAAAATGAACATGGACGAATTCGCCATGGGCGGCTCTAACGAGAACTCCAGCTTTTTCCCTGCACGTAACCCTTGGGATTTAGAACGTGTTCCCGGTGGTTCCAGTGGCGGCTCGGCTGCGGCTGTTGCAGCGGGTGAGGCTTATTTCACGCTCGGCTCGGATACAGGGGGTTCCATTCGCCAGCCCGCTTCTTACTGCGGAGTAGTTGGCCTGAAACCAACCTATGGTCTAGTATCCCGTTTTGGACTGGTGGCTTTTGCCTCCTCTTTAGACCAAATTGGACCCATTACTAAAAATGTTCAGGATTCGGCCTATGTCCTACAAGCCATTGCAGGCTATGACCAGAAGGACTCCACTTCTGCAAATGTAGACATTCCTGATTATTTGAACGCTTTAACAGGAGATGTAAAAGGACTTCGTATCGCTGTGCCTAAAGAGTATCTTGGTGAGGGCGTCGATCCTCAGGTCAAGGAGAAGGTGCTGGATGCACTGAAAACGTTGGAAGGACTGGGTGCTGTTTGGGAAGAAGTATCTCTCCCTCACACAGAATATGCGGTAGCTACATATTATCTGCTGGCTTCATCCGAAGCGTCATCCAATCTGGCCCGTTTTGACGGCGTGCGCTATGGTGTGCGTTCTGACAATCCAGACAACCTGCTTGATCTATACCATCAGTCCCGTACGCAGGGTTTTGGCCCTGAGGTGAAGCGTCGGATTATGCTAGGTACCTATGCGCTCAGCTCTGGGTACTACGATGCTTATTATTTGAAAGCTCAAAAAGTGCGCACACTGATTAAACAGGATTTTGATCGTGTATTTGAACAATATGATGTGATTATCGGACCTACTGCACCGACAACTGCTTTCAAAATCGGCTCGCAAGTGGACGATCCATTAACAATGTATTTGAACGATATTTTGACGATTCCGGTGAGCTTGGCTGGTGTGCCAGCCATCAGCATTCCGTGTGGTCTAGCGGATGGAATGCCAGTCGGACTACAAATCATCGGAAAAGCCTTTGACGAGTCTTCCGTGCTACGCGTAGCTCATGCTTTTGAACAAAATACCGAATTTCACAAGCAGCGTCCGCAGCTGTAATTTGCCAAAAAGGAGGGAACCTATTCATGTCTACAACTACATCCAAGTATGAGACGGTCATCGGACTTGAAGTGCACGTGGAATTGCATACGAAGTCTAAAATATTCTGTGGATGCTCGACATCCTTCGGAGCACCACCCAACTCTCATACATGTCCGGTCTGTCTCGGTCATCCAGGGGTATTGCCGGTATTGAACCGTCAGGCCGTTGATTATGCGATGAAAGCAGCAATGGCGCTGAATTGCACCATTGCTGATGTGAGCAAGTTTGACCGCAAGAACTATTTTTACCCCGATTCACCTAAGGCCTACCAAATCTCACAATACGATCAACCCATTGGCGAAAATGGCTGGATTGATATTGAAGTGAATGGTGAGACAAAGCGTATCGGTATTACTCGACTGCATCTGGAAGAGGACGCAGGGAAATTAACACATGTTGATGGTGGCTACGCATCTTTGGTCGATTTTAATCGGGTCGGCACACCATTGGTCGAGATCGTTTCGGAACCGGAAATATCTTCGCCGGAAGAAGCCAAGGCCTATCTGGAAAAAATACGTGCCATTATGCAGTATTGTGACGTATCCGATGTGAAGATGGAGGAAGGATCACTTCGCTGCGACGCGAATATCAGTCTTCGTCCGCATGGACAAAAAGAGCTAGGAACTAAAGCGGAACTGAAAAACATGAACTCCTTCCGTGGCGTACAGCGCGGACTGGAATATGAGCAGTTCCGGCAGGAGCAGACGCTGGACGAAGGCGGAACAATTGTACAGGAGACACGTCGTTGGGATGAAGCACAAGGTAAAACTTTATCCATGCGTGGTAAAGAACAGGCCCATGACTATCGTTATTTCCCAGACCCGGATCTTGTTACACTGCATATAGATGAGGAATGGAAAGAGCGCATCCGTGCTTCGATTCCTGAATTGCCTGACCAGCGTAAAGCACGCTACACTTCGGAATATGGATTACCTGAGTATGATGCCCAGGTGATTACGTCCTCCAAGCCATTGGCCGATTTGTTCGAGGATAGCCTTCAATTCACCAAGGATGCCAAAGCAGTATCCAACTGGATTATGGGGGATCTACTCGGTTATTTGAACAGTGCCGGTGTGGAACTGTCGCAGGTTAAATTGACCGGTCGGGGCTTGGGTGAAATGATCGGACTGCTGGAGAAGGGAACGATCAATAGCAAAATCGCTAAAACGGTCTTCAAGGAAATGCTGGAAAGTGATAAACTGCCACAGCAAATTGTTGAAGAAAAAGGGCTTGTACAAATCAGTGATGAGGGTGCGATCCTTACAATTGTCGAACAAGTTGTAGCAGCTAACCCGCAATCAGTTGAGGATTACAAAGCTGGCAAGCAAAAGGCCATCGGCTTCCTAGTCGGTCAAGTGATGAAGGAGAGCAAGGGGAAGGCAAACCCTGGCCTTGCTAATAAGTTGCTGACGGAAGTGCTGAACCGCTAATGGCATGGATTTGACAGGGGCTTGTCTTTTAGGGACAGGCCCCTTTTGCATAGCTTCTAAGAATGGTTGGCGCGAACAAGCTTTAGAACCTGATGGCATTTTATGAGTTTCCTTAGGAGGGAAAACAGCATGGTTACCCTATGTTCATTGGAAGATGATGATATCGTCAGTCAGATATGGCGTCTACAGCATGTTGCCTATAGGCTGGAAGCTGAGCTGATTGGGTTTGATGAAATTCCTCCACTGATGGATACATTGGATACGCTGAGAAGCTGTGGAGAGTCTTTTTATGGGTGGCTGGAGGACGGTGAATTGCTAGGAGCACTGGCTGTGCAGTCTGAATCGCCCGATTCGCTTACCCTTACACGTATGATGGTTCACCCAGATCATTTTCGTAAAGGCATTGCAGATTCTTTAATGAAGCATGTTTTGAATGAATATCAAAATATCCCGTTGTTTATCGTCTCTACAGGAACTCTAAATACTCCTGCGGTGGCATTATATCGAAAACATGGCTTTCGCCCCGTATCTGCGGCTGAGGTCGCTCCAGGCGTGGAATTAACTACCTACCATCTGCATAAGGTGGAATAGCATTGAGATATCAAATTGACATTAAAAATGCACATAACCCACAAACCGCGCACCCGGAGTGGGAAGCACGACATAACCGGGAGGAGAGACTCGAATGAATAATCCGTGGATTATAGACGATTCACATATCATTTTACGGCTTTTACTGTCCATGCTTCTCGGTGGATTCATTGGGTTTGAACGCGAGCGTTCCAATCACGCAGCTGGTTTGAGGACTCATATTATGGTCAGCCTTGGTTCGACGCTGATTATGCTACTCTCCATTTACGGCTTTGCCGATTTTATTAAAGAAGCTAATGTACGCATAGATCCCGCTCGTTTGGCTACCGCTGTGATCACTGGCGTAGGCTTTTTGGGTGCAGGAACGATTATGTTCACAGGTAAATCCATTACCGGACTAACGACTGCGGCTTCCATTTGGGTCGTGGCTGCTATTGGCCTTGGGGTCGGAGCAGGCTTTTATTTCCCATCTATAGCGGCGACAGTGCTCGTATTTTTAAATTTATGGGTGTTTAACAAAGTTGAACTTCGGTATATGCGTGGACGCAAGCGCCATCTTATTACATTGTACGGATTGGCCTCTCACGGATTGCTGGATCAGATTTCGACTTATTTAGAGCAAGAAAAAGTGGAAATACGTAAAATAATGATTAAGGAACATGAAAATGTCCCATTTCACGAATTACACCCAGATCGGCAGAGTATGGAGGTTTCCCTAGAGGTGCTGGCCCGTCATGATTTTAATCCTGTACGTATTGCAGCAGATTTACGACAATGGGAAGATATAGCTGCAGTCTCTGTTGAGTAATAGGATACCTTTTTTTAACAGTTACTCTTAAATCTGATTGGGGTACTATGTAAGCATTGAAGTGTTTTTCAGCGGAACCACGTATGGGATTCAAAGGGGAGGATGGCATGAACTCGGAACAACCGTTACCGTCTGGAGAGGCTGGACAGCTACAAGCATCGGAACAGCGGGAACAACCCAGACAGGGGAAGCGTCTAAAATATGCTAAATTTCGCAAAGTGATTGCCATTATCATGGCGGCATTGTTACCCGGACTGGGACATCTTTTTTTAGGACTGTTTATCAGGGGGCTTAGTTTTATTGTATTGCTCCTGCTAGATATTTTTGCGATGCTGTATGTTTCCTCTGACGGCTTAAGGATCAACATTCCATTACTTATTTTGCTTGGATTGTTCATACCTGTTTTATATTTTTATAATGTATATGATGTCTTACAGTCTGCAGATTATATGGTTCGCTATCGACGTAAGCCTGATCGTTATGTACGAATGGATGCTAGAGGCCAGCAAAGTAGTCCTTTTTATACGTGGGAGAGAGGCTTTGCTTTTGCTGTGCTGATGGTGGCAGGCGGTGGGCTTATGATTTTGTTTCGCATGAAACCTCGCTGGTTGAGCAATTTCTTTGAGGATTATGGATTCCTTACGCTGGCTATTTTATTAATGATGATCGGTTTATTCCTTTTTCTAAGGGAAGCCTTTCTGACCTTTAAGCGTAAAAAGTTGAAAGAAAGAGGGTGAAGCTGGCGTGCACCGTAAAATAAGAGTCGGGCGCTACACCTCTTCGCTTCTGTTGATGGCTGTAGGCATTTTGCTTATTGTAGATGTGTTTCAAAATACTGAATATATGCTTCAACTCCTCGTTTGGTGGCCCGTAATCTTCGTGCTTTGGGGACTGGAGTATCTAATTTTTTTTGCTGTGTACTTTCGGAAAGAAGGCAAGTCTGACAACGGAAGGCGATTCAGACCTGACCTAAAGGGGATTCTGTCCGCTTTGGTAGTGGTAGCCTCGGTTTTTATCGTGACCCAGCAAAATCATTATATGTATCTGTGGAACCGGGTCAGTCTCAATCTGACGTCAGCCTCAATGGATTTTAGCCAGGCTAAAGAGAATCGGTATGATATGGGTGGTGTGCTGGTACCTGTAACTATGCAGACGTCCGATTTAATAGTTGATTCGGTTAATGGTGATGTAACACTGATCAGACGACCTGTGTCCAATATAGAGGTACGAGGGACTCTATGGGTGGATCAAGCGCCTGCTGCCGAAGCGGACAAGATTGCTCAAGCTTCTTCACTGACTTCTACCGACGGCAAGACTATCCAGATTCGTCCGGAGGCACAGTCATACGGAGCATCAAGCAAACGTCAGCCCCGTGTGAACATGCTGATCACCGTGCCGGAGGACCGACGGTTCAATATGCAGATTAGAACCTCCAACGGGAATATTACCTTGAATGGAGTTGATGCTATTGACAGCATTCGGCTCGAGAGCGGTAATGGAAATCTCACCGTTAATGACGCTATCGGCAATGTCAAGGGAGGCACGCTGAACGGTCAGGTTAAATTGCATCGGATTTCTGGAGATGTAGATGTGCGCACGAACCGTGGCGATATGCAGGCAGGAGATATTGAAGGAGCTGTGACACTACACACCATGGTAGGTGATATTCAGCTTGCTCGTTCGGAAGGGGATATCACCGTAGATACTCAGAATGGGGACATGAATGTGCTGAATTCTACAGCCAAGCTGAATGCAAATTCGCTTAATGGCTCTATCAAAGTGCATAGCGAACAGGTGGGCGGAGATTGGAAAATATACAGTGCTGTCGGTGATATCGTATTGGATCTTCCGTCGAATGGAGATTTTCAGTTAGAGGGTTCAAGCAGTTATGGTAATCTTCAATCCGATTTTCCATTTAAAATAGACAGTAAAAGTATTTCAGGCCAAAACGGGACAGGCAAGTATGCGATCAACGTAGAGGGCAACAGTAATTTAACCATTAAAAAGTTACTGATGCCGTCGTTACCCAACTTGGAAGATTCCGGGGGTACGACTGCGCCCGATACATCTGAAATCTCTCCGGCTGAATCTGGAGCTCCCGAGACAGATACCTCTATAGGAACATCCGGCGACAATACGGCGCGTTGACAAGAAACTTGAGTAGACCGTACAATGTGAGTAGGTTTAGAAGTAAGTTATAAATAGATGCGTGGTAATTGATAGGATCGTAAGTAAGGGATAAGGCGGTGGACATATATGGCAGCACGCGTCCAGCATGCTTTGGAACTTCTAAAGAAGACAGGTGTACGCATAACACCCCAGCGTCATGCCATATTAAACTATTTGATGGAAACCATGGGGCATCCGACTGCAGATGAAATATATCGAGCGCTTGAGTCCAAGTTTCCAAGTATGAGTGTGGCTACGGTTTATAATAACTTAAAGATGTTTATAGAAGCGGGTATGGTACATGAGTTGACCTATGGAGATAACGCCAGTCGTTATGATGCCAATATTTCGGAGCACTATCACATCATTTGCGAAAAATGCGGAAAAATTGAAGATTTCAGTTATCCCTATTTGGCTGATGTGGAACGTCATGCTGCGTTGGAAACAGGCTTCGAAGTACATGGGCATCGTATGGAGTTACACGGAGTATGCAAAACTTGTAGTAACAAACAAACGTAACGAAACAAGGAATAGAGTTTTTTGTACGGTATGTATATATTGTAATGGATTGGAAACGTGAGCAATTCCCCGTAAGCGGGGATTTACCGCGTTTTTTTGTTTAAATCACTTTACTTTTGTTTCAAGTAATCTGTTGAGGTTACAAAATACGGAATTCAAAGTTCATACAATGGAGGTTCAATATTGGCCAGAAATCATTCCAGACGCCGCCGTAAACGTTCACGATTCAAAGGAGCGGCAAGCCTACTATTATTTGCAGCGATTATATGCGCAATTACTGTCGTATGGTTTGGTAATCCCCTTCATGAGAAACCCGATTGGCAGGGCAGTGTCCGTCCTATTTTTATGCAGGGCAAGTTGACTGGGTATGAAGCTCAAAGCTCCGGCAAGAACATGCTGATGCCGCTTAAATTGGTGCAAAGTCAAATTGATCCTTCGGTTCGCTATGAGGATGACAGCCAAACCGTCATTATGGCGACGAGACAAAGCTTGCTCTATATGAAGGTTTCGAAGGCACAAGGGGAATTGAATGGTAAAACATATGCGCTGAGCGCAGCCCCTCAGGTGATCAGTGGAGAGGTATATATCCCGATAGAAGCTGTACGTGAAGTATACGGCGTTTCTATACACGAAGACTCTGTAACGGGTGCCGTTATCTTGATGAAGGCCGGCGAGAAGGTCAGGCTGGGTAATGTAGAAAAGAAGGATGGGCAACAGGATGCTAGAATTGCCTTACGTAAAGAAGCCTCTAGCCTATCTTTTATTTTGACAGATGTACCTCAGGAGACGAAAGTACGTATCTGGTCCCAACAGGGTGATTGGTGTTTTGTGCAGTTAGACAATGGCTATGCAGGATACATTAAATCAGACCATATCGCTGAAGGAGAAGAGCTTGTGATTCCTTCGGTTAAGGACGATTTGTCCATCTCGGAGAAGCATTGGGAGGGTAGACCAGTGAATCTCGCTTGGGAAGCCGTCTATAATCGCAAGCCCGATCCTTCCAAGTTTGATCCTATGCCTGGAGTAAATGTGGTGAGCCCTACGTGGTTCAGTGTCGTCGATCATGAGGGCACTGTAGAAAGCAAGGCGGATCCTGCCTATGTCAGCTGGGCACATCGCAAGGGTATGGAGGTTTGGGGGTTGTTGAGCAACAGTTTTAATCCCGAACTAACAACAGAAGCTTTGTCTACCTTCGAACGTCGAAAATCGATTGTAGATCAGATGATTTCACTTGCTCAAGAAAATGATCTGGACGGTATTAATATCGACTTTGAAAATGTTCATACAAAGGATGGTCCCAATGTCACCCAATTTTTGCGTGAACTTAAACCGATGGCTCGGGAACATGATTTGATACTGTCCATTGATGTTACGCCTAAATCTCAAAGTGAGATGTGGTCTGTTTTTTTGGATCGAAAGGCATTGGGGACTATAACAGATTATATCATGGTAATGGCGTATGATGAGCATTGGGCGGCTAGTCCAAAAGCTGGTTCCGTCGCCTCGTTACCATGGACGGAAGCGTCAATTAAGCGAATTATTCGGGAAGATGAAGTGCCGTCTCAAAAAGTGGTTTTAGGTATTCCGTTATATACTCGCGTGTGGTCCGAGACTCCCAAAGAAGGGAAGATTAAGGTCACCTCCAAATCACTTGGTATGGAGTCAGCAGCCAATATCATAGCCCAATTTAAGTTGAATCCCAAGTTTAGAGCTTCCGAAGGCCAGAATTATGTCGAGTATACAGAAGACGGCGTAGTCAAAAAGATTTGGCTGGAGGATCAGGTATCTCTGAAGGCAAGAGTAGAACTTGCCAAATCGCTGAAGCTCGGAGGAATTGGTGTGTGGAATCGAAGCTTTGCAGATAAAGACGCTTGGATAACACTGAAAAAAATAAGTGAATAAGATAAAAAATTTACAATTGAAGAAGGAAGTTTCTTATTTATGTAGAAATGATCACATGTATCCAAATATCCAATTTGCGGTCATAGCCGCCTTGCAGGTATGGAGGGAGAAGTGCAGCTAACCAAATTAAACCTGATATATGATGAATTGTTGCAGGAGGATTCGATAGGTATTATTTCGTACAGAAAACCGGGAGAGTATTTTCACGGTTCGATGTTGTATGACTTTGATGAACTCATTCTAATTATTGGAGAAGGCACCAAGCCAGTCCGTTCTATTCAACACTTATTTATGAATGGTTTAAGATGCCAAGTGTTGTACGCAACGCTCAGTTGTCTGAAGGAATGGATTATCGCTGGTGAACAAGCCAACATTATAGATTATGTGCTAGAAGGGCGTATTGTCTGGGAAAGGGATGACAGGGTTCGCTTTTTAAGACAGGAAATTGTTGATTTTAACGATCCACTGCGGGAGCAGAAGCGATTTCATGAGTTCTCCCGCTTTCTGGTCAATTACGTTCATGGTAAAAGAGCGGTGCGAGAAGGGCGGATCATTGACGCTTATCAAAGTGTTCTGAAAGCATTGGATCATTGGGCATCTATTGAACTCATTGAACGGGGGATTTATCCAAAGGTTCACTTATGGGTTCAGGTACAGCCTCTGGATCGAACAATTGACAAACTGTATAACGAACTCACATTAAGTACGGAAACCTTGGAACAACGGGTTGAACTAGTACTGCTTGCTTGTGAATTTTCAGTTATGTCAAAAATGGAGGAGTGCTCCTCTCCGCTATTCCGTATATTAGGCAGCAGACGGGAACCTTGGTCTATAAATGAACTTATTAACCATCCTGAGCTAAAGAATCTCCAATTGGATCTTACCGTCGTGCTCCGTAAACTGGTATATCGTTCACTTATTAGAGAAACAGCTGCCGGGGATTTTAGGGATCGCGGGCAAAATCGTGAACTGCGTTACTCCCTTATTTGATGTACAGGGGTTGATTTGTCAGGAAGAAAGGTTGTTAAACCGACTTTTCTTCCTTTTTTTGCACATGATCTAGTATTTATAAATAGTTAAAAAATATAAATTATTAATTTAGGTTGACGAGTATATAAAATATGTGATAAGTTATAACTCGCCCCATTAAGCAGCATGAATAGTTTTGAACTGTTTAAAGCAGGATAAACGTGTTGCATCAAGCGGAAAAAATAAGTTTTCAAAAAAAAACTTGACGAAAAATGAGGTTATGTGTTACATTATTTAAGTCGCCGCTGAGACGCGGTGGTGAAACAAAGTAAGATGTTATGTAGGTTTGATCTTTGAAAACTGAACAACGAGTGAGTAAAACGATTTTGCTTGCAAAATCAAACAAGAGATATCTTTTATCTCGTCAGTTTCAAAATGAGCTTATCGCTCTTTCTATAAACCAACTTCGGTTGGTCTTTAATGGAGAGTTTGATCCTGGCTCAGGACGAACGCTGGCGGCGTGCCTAATACATGCAAGTCGAGCGGGGTTATGTAGAAGCTTGCTTCTACATAACCTAGCGGCGGACGGGTGAGTAACACGTAGGCAACCTGCCCACAAGACAGGGATAACTACCGGAAACGGTAGCTAATACCCGATACATCCTTTTCCTGCATGGGTGAAGGAGGAAAGACGGAGCAATCTGTCACTTGTGGATGGGCCTGCGGCGCATTAGCTAGTTGGTGGGGTAAAGGCCTACCAAGGCGACGATGCGTAGCCGACCTGAGAGGGTGATCGGCCACACTGGGACTGAGACACGGCCCAGACTCCTACGGGAGGCAGCAGTAGGGAATCTTCCGCAATGGGCGAAAGCCTGACGGAGCAACGCCGCGTGAGTGATGAAGGTTTTCGGATCGTAAAGCTCTGTTGCCAGGGAAGAACGTCTTGTAGAGTAACTGCTACAAGAGTGACGGTACCTGAGAAGAAAGCCCCGGCTAACTACGTGCCAGCAGCCGCGGTAATACGTAGGGGGCAAGCGTTGTCCGGAATTATTGGGCGTAAAGCGCGCGCAGGCGGCTCTTTAAGTCTGGTGTTTAATCCCGAGGCTCAACTTCGGGTCGCACTGGAAACTGGGGAGCTTGAGTGCAGAAGAGGAGAGTGGAATTCCACGTGTAGCGGTGAAATGCGTAGAGATGTGGAGGAACACCAGTGGCGAAGGCGACTCTCTGGGCTGTAACTGACGCTGAGGCGCGAAAGCGTGGGGAGCAAACAGGATTAGATACCCTGGTAGTCCACGCCGTAAACGATGAATGCTAGGTGTTAGGGGTTTCGATACCCTTGGTGCCGAAGTTAACACATTAAGCATTCCGCCTGGGGAGTACGGTCGCAAGACTGAAACTCAAAGGAATTGACGGGGACCCGCACAAGCAGTGGAGTATGTGGTTTAATTCGAAGCAACGCGAAGAACCTTACCAGGTCTTGACATCCCTCTGACCGGTCTAGAGATAGACCTTTCCTTCGGGACAGAGGAGACAGGTGGTGCATGGTTGTCGTCAGCTCGTGTCGTGAGATGTTGGGTTAAGTCCCGCAACGAGCGCAACCCTTATGCTTAGTTGCCAGCAGGTCAAGCTGGGCACTCTAAGCAGACTGCCGGTGACAAACCGGAGGAAGGTGGGGATGACGTCAAATCATCATGCCCCTTATGACCTGGGCTACACACGTACTACAATGGCCGGTACAACGGGAAGCGAAGCCGCGAGGTGGAGCCAATCCTAGAAAAGCCGGTCTCAGTTCGGATTGTAGGCTGCAACTCGCCTACATGAAGTCGGAATTGCTAGTAATCGCGGATCAGCATGCCGCGGTGAATACGTTCCCGGGTCTTGTACACACCGCCCGTCACACCACGAGAGTTTACAACACCCGAAGTCGGTGGGGTAACCCGCAAGGGAGCCAGCCGCCGAAGGTGGGGTAGATGATTGGGGTGAAGTCGTAACAAGGTAGCCGTATCGGAAGGTGCGGCTGGATCACCTCCTTTCTATGGAGAATCGTTTCCTGCGATGGAAACATTCAAATTAGCAGGTACATGTACCTGCGACCGGATATTCAATTCGGTTCATCACGTTCGTGTGAATGAAATGAATATCCTAAACTTACTCACTCGTTGCTCAGTTTTGAGAGTTCAAACTCTCAAGCTTCGACGAATACTTCATTCACACATTCGTGTGGAACCGAAATATTCATCGGGTTTCGCTTCGATGAAGCGAATTGCACCTTGAAAACTGGATACCGAAACGAAATTGCGTTTTAGAATATTCCTTTAAGCTGATCTTGTGTAAACAAGTGAAATAAAGGTAGCTGCCTTGAATTTCATTCACACGTAAGTGTTGAACCGAAATTCAAAGCAAATCGTATTTACGATGTAAATACTAGGTTAAGCTACAAAGAGCACACGGAGGATGCCTAGGCGCCAGGAGCCGACGAAGGACGTGGCGAACAACGATAAGGCCTCGGGGAGCTGTAAGCAAGCTTTGATCCGGGGATGTCCGAATGGGGAAACCCGGCTGTCTTCATCGACAGTCACTTTCTGCTGAATACATAGGCAGAATAGAGGCAGACCAGGGGAACTGAAACATCTAAGTACCCTGAGGAAGAGAAAACAATAGTGATTCCGTCAGTAGCGGCGAGCGAACGCGGATTAGCCCAAACCAAGGAGCTTGCTCCTTGGGGTTGTGGGACGTCTCACATGGAGTTACAAAGGAACCGGTTAGATGAAGAGGTCTGGAAAGGCCCGCCAGAGAAGGTAAAAGCCCTGTAGTTCAAAACTTGTTCCCTCCGAGACGGATCCCGAGTAGTGCGGGGCACGTGAAACCCCGTATGAATCCGGCAGGACCATCTGCCAAGGCTAAATACTCCCTGGCGACCGATAGTGAAGCAGTACCGTGAGGGAAAGGTGAAAAGCACCCCGGAAGGGGAGTGAAATAGATCCTGAAACCGTGTGCTTACAAGAAGTCAGAGCCCGATCTATGGGTGATGGCGTGCCTTTTGTAGAATGAACCGGCGAGTTACGTTCCCGTGCAAGGTTAAGGTGAAGAGCTGAAGCCGCAGCGAAAGCGAGTCTGAATAGGGCGATCTTTAGTACGTGGACGTAGACCCGAAACCGGGTGATCTACCCCTGTCCAGGGTGAAGGTGCGGTAACACGCACTGGAGGCCCGAACCCACGCATGTTGAAAAATGCGGGGATGAGGTGGGGGTAGCGGAGAAATTCCAATCGAACCCGGAGATAGCTGGTTCTCCCCGAAATAGCTTTAGGGCTAGCCTCGGAAAGAAGAATCGTGGAGGTAGAGCACTGATTGGGTGCGGGGCCCGCAAGGGTTACCAAGCTCAGTCAAACTCCGAATGCCATAGATTTAGTTCCGGGAGTCAGACAGTGAGTGCTAAGATCCATTGTCGAAAGGGAAACAGCCCAGACCATCAGCTAAGGTCCCCAAGTGTGTGTTAAGTGGGAAAGGATGTGGAGTTGCACAGACAACCAGGATGTTGGCTTAGAAGCAGCCACCATTGAAAGAGTGCGTAATAGCTCACTGGTCGAGTGACTCTGCGCCGAAAATGTAACGGGGCTAAACACACCACCGAAGCTATGGCTTGATGCATTGCATCAGGGGTAGGGGAGCGTTGAATGCGGGTTGAAGGTGTACCGTAAGGAGCGCTGGACTGCATTCAAGTGAGAATGCCGGTATGAGTAACGAAAAGATCTGTGAGAATCAGATCCGCCGAAAGCCTAAGGGTTCCTGAGGAAGGTTCGTCCGCTCAGGGTAAGTCGGGACCTAAGGCGAGGCCGATAGGCGTAGTCGAAGGACAACAGGTCGAAATTCCTGTACCACCGTAATCCGTTATGAGCGATGGGGTGACGCAGTAGGGTAGTGACGCGGACGGATGGATGTCCGTCTAAGCAGTGAGGCTGGTGTGTAGGCAAATCCGCACATCGTTAAGGCTGGGCTGTGATGGGGAGCGAAAATTGTAGTAGCGAAGGTCATGATCTCAGACTGCCAAGAAAAGCCTCTAGCCAGGAGAAGGTGCCCGTACCGCAAACCGACACAGGTAGGCGAGAAGAGAATTCTAAGGCGCGCGGAAGAACTCTCGTTAAGGAACTCGGCAAAATGACCCCGTAACTTCGGGAGAAGGGGTGCCTCGGTAGGGTGAATAGCCCGAGGGGGCCGCAGTGAAAAGGCCCAAGCGACTGTTTAGCAAAAACACAGGTCTGTGCGAAGCCGCAAGGCGAAGTATACGGGCTGACGCCTGCCCGGTGCTGGAAGGTTAAGGGGAGTGGTAAGCCTTCGGGCGAAGCTATGAACCGAAGCCCCAGTAAACGGCGGCCGTAACTATAACGGTCCTAAGGTAGCGAAATTCCTTGTCAGGTAAATTCTGACCCGCACGAATGGCGTAACGACTTGGGCGCTGTCTCAACGAGAGATCCGGTGAAATTTTAATACCTGTGAAGATGCAGGTTACCCGCGACAAGACGGAAAGACCCCATGGAGCTTTACTGCAGCTTGATATTGAATTTGGGTACGATCTGTACAGGATAGGTGGGAGCCGTAGAACTTTGAGCGCCAGCTTGAAGGGAGGCATCCTTGGGATACCACCCTGATCGTATCTAGGTTCTAACTTGGTACCGTGAACCGGTGCGAGGACAGTGTCAGGTGGGCAGTTTGACTGGGGCGGTCGCCTCCTAAAGAGTAACGGAGGCGCCCCAAGGTTCCCTCAGAATGGTTGGAAATCATTCGAAGAGTGCAAAGGCAGAAGGGAGCTTGACTGCGAGACCTACAAGTCGAGCAGGGACGAAAGTCGGGCTTAGTGATCCGGTGGTACCGCATGGAAGGGCCATCGCTCAACGGATAAAAGCTACCCTGGGGATAACAGGCTTATCTCCCCCAAGAGTCCACATCGACGGGGAGGTTTGGCACCTCGATGTCGGCTCATCGCATCCTGGGGCTGAAGTAGGTCCCAAGGGTTGGGCTGTTCGCCCATTAAAGCGGTACGCGAGCTGGGTTCAGAACGTCGTGAGACAGTTCGGTCCCTATCTGTCGTGGGCGTAGGAAATTTGAGAGGAGCTGTCCTTAGTACGAGAGGACCGGGATGGACGTACCGCTGGTGTACCAGTTGTTCCGCCAGGAGCACCGCTGGGTAGCTATGTACGGAAGGGATAAGCGCTGAAAGCATCTAAGCGTGAAGCCCCCCTCAAGATGAGATTTCCCAATTAGTAAGACCCCTTGAAGACGACGAGGTAGATAGGTTGGGGGTGGAAGTGCAGTAATGCATGGAGCTGACCAATACTAATCGGTCGAGGGCTTATCCTAAGATAAAACGCAATAAGTTTCGGATCCAGTTTTCAGGGTGTAACCTTGAAACAAATGCTTAATATTCCCTGATAGCTCAGTTGGTAGAGCACTCGACTGTTAATCGAGTTGTCACAGGTTCGAGTCCTGTTCGGGGAGCCATATGGAGAGGTGTCCGAGTTGGCCGAAGGAGCACGATTGGAAATCGTGTAGGCGCCAAAAGCGTCTCGAGGGTTCGAATCCCTCTCTCTCCGCCATAATTCATTTGTAGCATGGCCCGTTGGTCAAGGGGTTAAGACACCTCCCTTTCACGGAGGTAACAGGGGTTCGAATCCCCTACGGGTCATAAAAATATTATAAAAAAACTTGCAATAAAAAGTTTATTATGGTATAATATGAAAAGTGTTTCGGTATGGAGGCTTAGCTCAGCTGGGAGAGCATCTGCCTTACAAGCAGAGGGTCGGGGGTTCGAGCCCCTCAGCCTCCACCATTTGAAAATTTAATATTTATTATTGTCGCGGGGTGGAGCAGTTCGGTAGCTCGTCGGGCTCATAACCCGAAGGTCGCAGGTTCAAATCCTGCCCCCGCAACCAATTAAAAATTATTATGGAACTGTGGTGTAGAGGCCTAACATGCCTGCCTGTCACGCAGGAGATCGCGGGTTCGAATCCCGTCAGTTCCGCCATTAGTATTATAACGTGTAATGAAGAGCCTTATTCTAAGGCTCGGTAGCTCAGTCGGTAGAGCAGAGGACTGAAAATCCTCGTGTCGGCGGTTCGATTCCGTCCCGAGCCACTTTTAATTGAATATTTTATGTGCCGGTGTAGCTCAACTGGTAGAGCAACTGACTTGTAATCAGTAGGTTGGGGGTTCAAGTCCTCTCGCCGGCACCATTTTTGGAGGATTAGCGAAGTGGCCAAACGCATCAGACTGTAAATCTGCTCCCTTACGGGTTCGGTGGTTCGAATCCATCATCCTCCACCAGTTTTATAGGGGCATAGTTTAAAGGTAGAACAACGGTCTCCAAAACCGTTGGTGTGGGTTCAATTCCTGCTGCCCCTGCCAATTATTCATTACTTGCGGCGGTCGTGGCGAAGTGGTTAACGCACCGGACTGTGACTCCGGCATTCGTGGGTTCAAGCCCCATCGGCCGCCCTTTACTTATTGGGGATTAGCCAAGCGGTAAGGCAACGGACTTTGACTCCGTCATGCATAGGTTCAAATCCTATATCCCCAGCCATCTTTATGCGGACGTGGCTCAGCGGTAGAGCATCGCCTTGCCAAGGCGAGGGTCGCGGGTTCGATTCCCGTCGTCCGCTTTGTTACACTCTGGCGCCATAGCCAAGTGGTAAGGCAAAGCTCTGCAAAAGCTTTATTCCCCAGTTCAAATCTGGGTGGCGCCTCCATAATTGAATACGCCGGCGTGGCGGAATGGCAGACGCGCTCGACTCAAAATCGAGTGGGAAACCGTGGAGGTTCGAGTCCTCTCGCCGGTATTAACTAAAAGAGTTCATTAGAGACATTCTCTAGTGAGCTTTTTTTATTTGAGCTTTAGTACCCCACTCATTGCTTGAGCTGAAGACACCTTTGAGTTGTATTCCAAATGCGAATAAATATTTGCCGTTGTTGCATAATCGCTGTGGCCTAACCATTCCTGAACTTCTTTCATGCTTACCCCTAATACATCTACATAAATATACTCCAGGTATTCAAGACAATAAGAATTGTCAGAAGATAAGCGATAGGATTCCTGTTATTCCTTCATACGAATCAGAAGCTCATAGAACGTGTCCACCAGTGGCAGATTACCGGATGGAGTAGCCGCTTTACTCTTACAGCATATCTTCGTTTTCAACCGCGAGTGCTTGTCCTTCCATATGAGAATTCTTCCTGGCTTCCTGAAGCAAGATTTCGGCTCTTTTCTTGGTTCCTTTTATCTTAAGCCCCGTAGGGATCCATTTTGGTTATCGTTTACCATTCTCATCTTTACAGTTAGGCGGATGTCCCGTTGCGCTTTCTCCTCTTCCAACAACTCCAGAGGGTGAACCCGATCCTTTTTCAAATACCGGTTGAGCTTCGGAATGGATTTGCTACAAAAGTGGTAGCTGAATCCGCCGATGGATTGCTTTAGCGCCCAGAAGGTACATTTGTTTTTGAACCGGGCGGTATAATGTCCGATGATCTAGGTCGCCTCCAGTGTCAGATCGGTGCTGGCTAGAATGGAGCATCGCCTGTTCGGATTCACCAGCAATAACCACAGTTTTTGGTTACTCTTTGGCCCCATAACATATCCAGACACAGGTAACTGACGGATTATTCATTGCCATACATGCTCACGATAGCGTACTCAAACGCGGCGATACGGCTTTAAAACAGCTCGGCCAAGCACCACCTTTGCCCTCTTTTTATGGTAGCGACCCCGGTCTGTGGCAGGTGTACCATGACGTTCATAGGCAACGGTATTGGACTTGGCTTCGGTTACCAGATCCATCCAGGTGCTGCCGAATTGGTTCCATTGTTCAACCCCCGCCAAGCAGGATTGATCAGAGGTATTCAAAACCATTTCCGGGACGTGCCCTAGTCAAAACACAGCATGAGGCCTATGACAATGACAACAAACCCATGAAAAGCGCCTCCAAAATTGCGTCACATTAAACACAATTGATATTGATTATCAATATCAATTGTGTTAATATAATTTTGTTTACTAGTGAACAAAAAAATCTAATGGGGACACTGAACTTGGTCTGCAACTACTACAAGAGAGGGGAGATTGGGAAATTGGAGTTTCAAAATCATTTTAAAGGTCACCTTTACGAGCAATATATTAAAATGCTACATCTGAATGAGCTGTATACTGAACAAGAATTTAACTCGTTTCGGCAACAGGCCAAAAAGTACCAGATTGACATGCTCTCCAACAATATTACTAGTGTGCATGTTATTGATTGCATTGGTGATTATGAACCGATAAATCATACCGGGATTGTGGAGAAGATGGGGTTGTCCAAAGCTAGCATTACTAAAATTAGTGCAAAGCTGCTGGAAATGGGCTTCATTATGAGAAGTCAACTGAACAGCAATCGTAAGGAGATTTACTTTAGTTTAACGGATAAGGGAAGACACGTTTATCATTTGCATAAAGAAATGCACAAAGAAAAAGAAGAAAGGTTTTACCAATTCATTGAATCCTATTCAGAGGTTGAGCTGCAGACTATTGGAAAATTTATGAGTGATTTGGTGGCGCGTGCCGAAGAATACTCCGAAGGGAAGTTTACGATAAATGACGACATTAAAGATTGAGGAATTAAGATCCAAGATTGAAGGGAAAGAAATTTTAAAAGGGCTCACACTGGAGATTCATGGCGGAGAGATTCATGCGATTATGGGGCCTAATGGGACGGGAAAAAGCACATTGGCTTCAGCTTTAATGGGCCATCCCAAATATGAGGTTACTGGCGGTAAGGTGACATTGGACAATGAAGACCTTCTGGAGATGGAGGTGGATGAGCGTGCCCAGGCAGGCTTGTTCCTCGCTATGCAATACCCAAGTGAAATTGCTGGCGTGACCAACTCGGATTTTCTCAGAAGTGCCATCAATGCACGGCGTGAAGAAGGCGATGAGATATCCTTAATCCGTTTTATCCGTGAAATGGAGAGCAAAATGAAGGGGCTGGAGATGAACCCGGAATTTGTGCATCGTTATTTGAATGAGGGATTCTCTGGCGGTGAAAAAAAGCGGAATGAGATTTTGCAAATGATGCTACTTGAACCCAAGTTTGTGATCCTGGATGAAGTGGACTCAGGGCTTGATATTGATGCACTGCGTATTGTGGCCAATGGCGTAAATGAGATGCGCAGCCCGGATAGAGGCTTTTTAATCATCACCCATTATCAACGACTGTTGAATTATATTACCCCGGATTTTGTGCATGTCATGATGCAAGGCCGGATAGTTAAATCTGGCGGTCCGGAGCTTGCCCACCGTTTGGAGGCTGAAGGGTACGATTGGGTGAAGGAGGAACTTGGGATTACGGATGAGACGGTAAGGGAAGCTTAAAAGCCGGAGAGGAGGAACAGCACGTGGATATACAAGCTAGAGTTTCAATGAATGTGGACGATTTACGCGCATGGTCAAGCGCTAAGGATGAACCTCGTTGGCTGATTGAACGCCGCGTTCACGCACTCGAACTGGCAGGGACGCTGGAGTTGCCTAAAGTGGAGAAAATCAATCTTGAAAAATGGGATATCTACGAAAGTGGAGATTACAAAGCTGAGAATGCGTGGTCTAGTTTGGAGGAAGCGCCGGAGGTTGTTCGAGGTTTGGTTGCTTCTCCGGTGAAAGGCGGACTAATCGTTCAGTTCAACTCGGATGTAGTGTATACGAAATTGTCCGAGAGCTTAGCCGCCCAGGGAGTCATTTTAACGGATCTGCATACTGCGGCAAAAGAGCATGAGGAGCTGGTTCAACGTTATCTCTTTCAGGCAGTAAAGCCAGAAGAACATCGTTTATCTGCTGCACACAGTGCCTTATGGAGTGGTGGCGTTTTTCTATATGTCCCAGACGGTGTAGAGGTTGAAGCACCTATTCAAGCGATCTTTCTTAACGATACAAGCGATGTGTGTTTTGCTCCTCACGTCTTAATTGTGGCAGGGAGCAACAGCAAGATCACTTATGTGGATAATTGTGTATCGAGTGGTGATGATGTCAAGGTATTGCATAACGGTGTGACGGAGGTCTTCGCGGGGGCGGGCTCAAAGGTGCAAGTAGCTTCGGTTCATCAGCTTGCTGCAACTACAATAGATTTCACCCAGCGACGGGCGGTCGTTCTTGCTGATGGGGGTGTGGAATGGATTATCGGTGAGATGAACAATGGTTATACCGCCAGCGATACCAAGACTTTGCTACAAGGCAACGGGGCGGTCTCCGACAATAAGGTGATTGCTATTGACACGGGCAATCAAAAATCGAGCTATACAACTCAAGCTCAGCATTTTGGCAGAAGCTCGGTAAGCCAGATGATTACGCGTGCAGTCATGCTTGAAGAAGCTACGGCCATTATCAACGGCATTACAAAGATTGAAAAAGGTGCAACCCATTGTGATGGTCAGCAAACAGAACGCGTGCTTATGCTAAGTCCTAAAGCTCGCGGCGATGCCAATCCGATCCTGCTGATAGATGAGGATGATGTAACCGCGGGTCATGCTGCATCCGTGGGGCAAGTAAATGCAGAGCAAATCTATTATCTGATGTCGCGCGGGATATCACGGAGTGAAGCCGAACATCTTGTTATTTTCGGATTTCTCGCTCCTGTCATTTCGGAGATCCCGCTGGAAGGTGTTCGCAGTCGCCTAAAAGATTTAGTGGAAAGCAAGCTCGGCAGATCATAGCATATCAAAATGAATCTTGAAAGGTTAAAAAGGAGTGATACTAATGGCTAAAAAAGCACCAGATATGGGCGAATATAAATATGGGTTTCGCGACAAGCATCAGTCTATTTTTCAATCTGGAAAAGGTCTGACGGAAGAGATTGTCCGGGAAATTTCCCGGATCAAGGAAGAGCCGGAGTGGATGCTCAATTTTCGGTTGAAAGCTTTGAATCAATTCTACAAAATGCCGATGCCTGAATGGGGAGCGGATTTGACCGGGCTAAATCTTGATGACATCCAGTATTACGTTCGCCCTTCTGAAAAACAGGGAAAGACCTGGGAGGAGGTTCCTTCCGAGATCAAAGCAACCTTTGACAAGCTGGGAATCCCTGAAGCGGAGCAAAAGTTCCTGGCGGGCGTATCCGCTCAATATGAGTCGGAAGTAGTTTATCACAGCATGCGGAAAGAGCTGGAGGATCAGGGCGTTATTTTCCTTGATACGGATAGTGCATTAAAGCAATACCCCGAAGTGTTTAAGCAACATTTTGGGACGATTATCCCTCCCGCCGACAATAAATTTGCGGCGCTTAATAGTGCGGTTTGGTCAGGCGGTAGCTTTGTATACATTCCGAAGGGTGTTCAGTGCGAGGTTCCTATACAAGGTTATTTCCGTATTAATTCTGAAAATATGGGTCAATTCGAGCGGACATTAATTATTGCCGAAGAGGGCAGCTTTGTCCATTATGTTGAAGGATGTACAGCACCTATTTATAGTACCAGTTCTCTGCATAGTGGAGTTATTGAAATTATTTGCCGGAAAGATTCCCGTGTCCGTTACACGACCATTCAGAATTGGGCTCCTAATATCTACAACTTGGTAACCCAAAGGGCTGTGGCAGAAGAAAATGCCACAATGGAATGGGTGGACGGCAACATCGGCTCCAAGGTAACAATGAAGTATCCGGCAGTATTATTGAAAGGACGGGGAGCCAAGGGGTCCATCCTGTCTATTGCCGTAGCCGGTAAAGATCAGCATCAAGATGCTGGCGCGAAGGTAATTCACCTTGCTCCCGAGACAACATCTACGATTATATCCAAATCCATCAGCAAGCAGGGCGGAAAAGTAAACTACCGAGGGCTGTCCAGCTTCAGCCGCGATTCCGCAGGGTCCAAGTCCAATATTAAGTGCGATACGTTGATATTGGACAACATGTCAACATCAGATACGATTCCGTACAATGAAATTAAAAACGATCAGATTACTTTGGAGCACGAGGCAACAGTATCCAAAGTGTCCGAGGAACAATTGTTTTACTTAATGAGCCGCGGGCTTACAGAACAAGATGCTACACAAATGATTGTAATGGGCTTTATTGAACCGTTTACCAAAGAATTGCCAATGGAATATGCCGTTGAAATGAATCGGTTGATTCAATTTGAGATGGAAGGAAGCATCGGTTGATTCATTAATTTAATAGATCAAACCTTTATCATTCTCTAAAGAGGTGCTAGTAATGAAGAAAAATAATTCGGACGATTCAGAACTAGCTCAAATTACCCGAGAGATACGAAAACTTCAGTTCTGCTTCAATATGCTGTCAGGATTGAGCGCAAGTTGTGGTGTGATGATACCTTTAGACTCTATTCTTACGCTTATAAGAGAACTTTCGGATCAAGAGGTCACTCTTAGGCAAAAAGCAAAGGATCACTCAGACGATCTAGGGTGAAAAAAGGTATGAATTGACGGTTGGTAAAAAGATGGGAGGAATTGACATAATGGATGAAAATGGAGTTTTATTCGATGAAGTATCGGAAGTTCTTCTCAAACTACGTCCTTTCTTACTGCGTGACGGTGGAGATGCTGAACTGGTCGAAGTTGAGAACGGTATAGCAAAATTAAGATTTTTGGGAGCTTGCAATGGTTGCCCAAGTGCTACGATTACGTTAAAGGTTGCTATTGAGCGCGCAATTCTTGAGGAAATTGATGATATTAAAGAAGTTGTACAAGTGTTCTAAATTCCTTGATACTGAGCAACTGAGTTAGTCCTGTCGCAGACCATAGCTACGGAAGTTGATCCCGCTGCTCAATACCAAAGTACATCGACAGATTACCTTGCGGGTCGAAATCGACGAGCAGCGCTTATTATCCTTCATTAAACAAGGTATTATCAATATTGTATTCGGTATCGAGTGGGAAACCGTGGAGGTTCTAGTCCTCTCGCCCATACACAAAAGGGTGATAAAATGCTTAAAGGCATTTTATCACCCTTTTTATTATATATTCATGATTTTGGCAACAAGGTTAACATGGATTTGACCAGCGCTTTGATCTTATCGTAAGATGATGGTACTGAAAAAACTTTTCTAGTTTACCGAGCGCGAAAGAAATGAGGACGAATATGCAGGAAAGAATTTTGGAGGCTTTTGTAGATGAAGTTCATGAAAATGGATTGAAATTTACGATGGATGATCTTGCGAAAAGACTCGCTATTAGCAAGCGTACGTTGTATGAAAACTTTTCGTCTAAGACGCTTATTTTAGAAACACTTATTGAGCGTACAAATGATGATATGATTCGAAAAACTGAGCAGATTATCCAAAATAATGAGTTATCTTTGTTAGACAAGATTAAGCAGTCGATTAGGGTCATGCCTCTGTATTATAAGTTTTACGATTTAAGGATATTGGACCAGATGAAAAAGTATTATCCTGAACAATGGAAAAGGGTACATGCCGATTTAAATGATTGGTCTCCGATTAGAACATTAATTCAGGAAGGCATCCGAGAAGGAATTATTGTGAACAAAAATGAGGCTCTGATCATGAAGCTTATTATTGAATCTGTAAATTTAACGCTTGATCAGCGTTTCTTTCTGGATAACAGTGTGACGGTAGAGGAAGCTACTTATTCTATTGTAGATATTTTGTTGTTCGGTTTGGTCGAAAATTAAAAAATAGCCTCAACAATATGCTGCATATTTGAAGAGGCCACTTTTTTATATGAAAACTAAGAAAACATTTTTAGTTTCAATTGTTTTTTGAAAAGGGATAATGAAGTTTACCTGATATCGAATAAAGAGATACGGAAAAGGAAGGGTGGAAATATGTCTATACTCACAAGAAATCGAGGAGCAATGCTGTTATTGATGCTTAACATTTTTTTGGCGTTCATGGGGATTGGCTTAGTTGTCCCTGTATTACCTAAATTTATAAGTGAGCTAGGGATGAATGGTTCTTCGATGGGACTGATGGTTGCAGCTTTTGCGTTGACTCAGCTTTTATTATCACCATTGTCAGGAAAGTTGTCTGATCGTTATGGACGTAAAAAATTGATTGTTTCTGGGATGTTCATCTTCATGTTATCAGAGCTTGTTTTTGGACTGGCTCATTCCATTCCTACCCTGTTCATAGCACGAATCATGGGTGGAGCAGGGGCAGCGTTGCTGACTCCTTCTATAATGGCCTATGTCGCTGACGTGACCTCGTTCGAAGAAAGAGGCAAGGGAATGGGCATGATCAATGCGGCGATCAACACAGGCTTCATAATCGGGCCAGGGATTGGCGGATTGCTTGCCACATATGGAATACGCATTCCCTTCTTTGCGGCAGCTGGAGCTGCGGGAATAGCAGCTATCTTGTCTCTGTTAGTGCTGCCTGAGTCTTTAAGCAAGGAAAAGCAACAATATAATAGAGAGCTTCCACGTCAAAAAGAAAATCTTTTGCAGCAATTTGCCAAGTCATATCAATCTCCATATTTCATGGGTTTACTCATTGTATTTGTCGTTGCTTTTGGGTTAGCGAACTTCGAAACCGTATTTGGACTGTTTGTTGACCATAAATATGGTTTCACACCGATGGATATTGCCATCATCATAACGACAGGCTCCATTTTGGGAGCAGTTGTCCAAGCAACTATATTTGGATGGATCATTAATCGTTTTGGAGAGAAAAAAGTAATTCATCTCTGCTTGGCTATTGGGGGCCTGTTCATCTTCCTAACCCTATTTGCTGAACAGTACATGATGATTATGCTGACGACCTTCATCATTTTTCTGGCTATGGATATCCTTCGCCCGGCAGTAAGTACTTCTCTATCGCGGCAGGCCGGAGATGAGCAAGGCTTTGTGGCAGGCATGAACTCATCCTATACGAGCTTGGGTAATGTGATTGGACCATTAATTGCAGGACTGTTGTTCGATGTTCATATTAATCTGCCTTATATGGTTGCAGCTATAGCGTTACTGGCTTGTCTCGTCCTTTCACTACGTTCCAAGCAAGCGGGTGAGCAACATTCGATAGCCCGTGCAGCAGAACAGCATAGAGGAGGATAGCCGCAGGTCTATACTCATCCCCGACTTAGGTCTAGGTTCAAAAACCGTCTGGGGTCCGTTTTGTCAAACGCTTGTTCAGCGTACAATAAGGACATAAGCAAGACACAGTGAAAGGCGGTGAGAGATGATGAGAGTTAACAAAGGGAATGGGTTAGCCATTGTACTGATCGTGTTGGGTTCGATTATGCTGCTCGGTAAGTTTACTCCGTTTTTCGGTCACTTTTTAGGACATCTGATTGGTTACTTAATTCCGATAGCTATGGTTATGCTAGGCTACTACGGTGTGAAAAAAGGAAATGCGCTCTTCGGCTGGATCGTACTTGTACTTGGGGTACTGATTTTGCTCGGCAAACTGTCCTGGCTTCTGGGACCACTACTGGCAATCGGGTTGATCATATTTGGTGTTTCCCTGCTGAGTGACCGCAGAAGACGTTACTGATTTTAGCAGTTTAGCGAATGAAGAAATATTGCAGTAACGAAGTTTTGATTATGGGGATACGAATTGTGAAAGGAGCAGATGCAAATGAGTGTTTTTCGAAGAATGCGCGATATCACAGTAGCAACCTTCAATGAGCATTTGGAACAAAGCCAAGACCCAGTGCAACTGATTGACCAGTTCTTGTATAATACCCGCCAGGAAATTGCCGAAGCGGAAAAACTCCATCAACAGTATGCGATGCATACAAGACAGATGAAGCAGCAGTTGGATCATGCATTGTCCATGCAGACCAAACGGGAGGAACAGGCGCTACTGGCTTTGAAGGCTGATGAAGAACATATTGCGAAGCTGGCCCTACAGGAGAAAATGCTATATGCAGAAAAAGAAGAGCAGTATAGAGAACTGTGGGAGCAGAGCCGTGAATCACTACGTGAGCTAGAACAACAGCTAGATACGTTAAAGACAGAATATCAAACGGTACACAGCAAGCGTCAGTATTATGCGGCACGTGTACAGACGTTGAGACTCCAGCAGCAAATGAACGAACGGGCTGGTACATACGGCGGACGAAATGTTCCCCGAATGTTCAACCGCTTGGAGGACCGGGTAGCCGATATGGAAGCAGAAACGATGAGTCTGCGTGATTTACGTCGGGGCGAGGGCGACCATGCACAGGATGCCCAAGGCGGTGGATCGCTGCTCGAACAAGAGTGGGCGAGACTGAAAAGCAAGCTGAACAACAGCGGGAAGGAGTAAATTGATAATGACCCGAATTTACAGATCAAGCCGGGATAGAGTAATAACAGGTGTATGTGGCGGTCTTTCTGACGCAACAGGAATGGACTCAACATGGATTCGTATTCTGGTTGTGATCAGTTTCTTTATTACAGCAGGAACCACATTTATGATTTATGTGATTGCGGCACTGGTTATCTCCAAGGAGCCGAGATCTCCTTTCGATGGAGGATTTGGCCCTGACAGCGGGCCCTACCATCAACAGGATCCACGCTATTATGGCAGTAACAATACAAGATCGCAGTATGGGCAGGGAACTGGTTACAATCAGGGCGGTGCATATGGCAATTCGAACCCGTTTTTTGGTCAAGATGCCCGCAACCCATCCAAATTTAACACAGGTCAGAACAATGACTTGGATTCCATGATGGAAGATATTGAGAAAAAGGCAATGAAAAAAGAATTGGCAGAGTTACGCAAAAAAGTAGAGCAATTTGAGAAGGGAGATCGTAAATAATGGGGATCTTTAAAAGAATGAAGGATATGACAAGAGCATCGGTGAATGAAGTGTTGGATAAAGTGGAAGATCCGATTATTATGTTGAATCAATATCTGCGCGATATGGAGGCGGAAATTCACGAGGCTGAGGTAACGGTTGCCAAGCAAATGGCGAATGAACGACGTATGAAACAGCGTTTAGAGGAAGCGGTACGTGTATCCAATGAGCGTGAGAAGCAAGCCGAATCCGCATTGCGAAATGGTCAGGAAGAAGTAGCGCGCAAGCTGTTGGGAGAGAAGATTTATTTTGTGCAAAAGCAGGACGAATACCGCGACTTGCATACACAAGCTGAGCTTCAAGCAAAAGAATTAGTACAACAGCTTCACGACATGAAAGATGAGTTCTATAAAATGCGCAACAAGCGCAATGAGTTAGTATCCCGTGCTCAAATGGCGAAAGCCAAAAAGCAAATGTCTCAAATCAATAGTTTGCATACGATTGAAAGTGGGTCTGCTTCATTGGGCTTCCACCGTATGGAAGAAAAAATCATGCAAATGGAAGCTGAAGCTGACGTACTGCGTGCTCCATACCGTCAAGCTCCAGGAGAAGCATATACTAATCCGGCTGAGGCTGAAAAACAGTTTAAAGTGGATGAGCAGCTTCAACAGCTTAAGTCCAAAATTCAGACAGGTGCTAAACCAGTCGATATGAAGAAGGACTGACTACTCGGAAACAAGACATTATGATATGCTGTATGGAATGGACATTGGTCGATGATCGTGCCTAATCTGTATGGTTTGGGAAAGCCATATGGCGGAATGTTGCGCCACTATGGCTTTTCCGTCCTGTATAAACAAAAAGGGGGTGCAGCATGGAGAGAAGAAAATCAGCCTTGGCACTGGCAGGGATTGGCATCGGGATTATCATTTTATTCGGTCAGTGGATTGGGTTCCTCTCCGTGGTTGCACTGATTCTAATGTTAGCCGGAATATATAAGATCCGCAATTCCAAAATCAAAAAGGGTTACACGATGCTCGCGATTGGTGCTGGATTGCTAGTGCTGGATCATTTGTTCCTGTTTGTGGTAGTTACACTAGCATCATTAGCTATATTCTATTCACGTTCAAGGAAGCTGCATAAAGGTCAAAGCTCCATATTCAAGCACAATTTTATATCGAATCATAAATGGGATGAAGTGCCGTGGAGCCTGCGTAGCACAAGCATATGGCATGTGGTTGGCGATGTGGATGCCGATCTGACGTTGGCTCTACCAGAGGAACGTGAGTCCGTCATATTTTTACAAGGGATCTTCGGTGACATTGATATCACGCTACCGGATAATTACGGTGTAGAGGTGGAGATGTTCGTCCTGTTCGGACAGATTCAGTTTGACCGGGATCATGAGGCGGGGATGCTCAATCGACTGGTTTGGAAGTCTCCCCATTTTGAGCAGAGTGAATATAAAGTGAAGTTTGTCGTTTCGTACTTGGCGGGCGATGTCCGCGTCCGATTTTATTGAATCAGGAGGAGCCGGGATGAATCATAAAAAAACGTCCAACATGGTAACCCGCAGTATGGGTCAAGGTATCCTCCTGTGTGTTGTTGTAGGCGTAGTTGTCTTTTATATGCTGTATACATATGGATATGTGAAGTCGTTTCCAACCTGGGGAATGATATTGAAAGTTGCAGGAGCCGTTATACTGGTGTTGATTGGTACAGGGGCAATGTACGGATTTTATGAGAGCTACCGCTTTAAAAGCAGACTGGAAATGTTGAGAGAGACGTTGCTGATGTGGGAAAAGGGAACCCCTGCACGTGAGTTGCCGCCCCTAGGGCATGATGAACTTGGTAGACTGGGAGAGCAGCTGGAACGGATTGGACGTAAATGGCAGGAACAAGTTACGTCTTTACAACGCTTATCCACGGATAATGCTCAGTTGGCGGAACAGGCACGGATGACTGCGATTGTGGAGGAGCGGCAGCGGCTGGCCAGAGAGTTGCATGATGCCGTATCACAGCAATTATTTGCTATTTCAATGACCGCGACGGCTGTGGGGAGGACGCTGGATAAGGATTTTGATAAAGCACAGCGTCAAGTTGCACTAATTGAAGAAATGTCTTCTGTGGCACAATCTGAAATGCGGGCGTTACTACTTCATCTACGGCCTGTCTATCTGGAAGGGAAAAGGCTTGAGCAGGGGTTGCGTGATTTGGTACAGGAGTTGCAGGCAAAGGTACCCATGGAGATTGATTTTGAGATTGAAAGCGGAGTACAGTTGGTTAAAGGCATTGAGAACCACTTGTTTCGTATTGTTCAGGAAGCGATGTCTAATACATTGCGCCATGCCAAAGCAACCCGCATGGAAATTCGTATCGTGCAACGCCCGGATTCCATCAGGCTGACGATTCGGGATAACGGTATTGGTTTTGAACTGGATGAGAAAAAGCAGACTTCATATGGATTATCCACCATGCAGGAGCGGGTCAGTGAAATTGGAGGGGCTATTCAGTATATAACGGCTCCGGGAAAAGGTACACGGATTGAGGTGTCCGTGCCAGTTATTAATGATGAAAGCGGAAGGAACGATGATCATGGAAACGGAATTACCGATTAGCGTACTGCTGGTAGACGACCATGAAATGGTACGGATTGGTCTTGCGGCGGTGCTGGGGACGGAAGAAGGTATTGAAGTGGTCGGCGAGGCCGGAAGCGGAGAAGAAGGCATACGGTTGGCTTCTGAATACAAGCCAAATGTGATTTTGATGGATCTGGTCATGGATGGCATGGATGGCATCGAAACGACACGCCAGGTAACTCGTCTGCTTCCAGAGACAAAGGTGATTGTGCTGACGAGTTATTTGGACGATGAGAAAATGTATCCGGTCATTGAGGCAGGGGCATTCAGCTATTTGCTTAAAACGTCTCGCGCTTCCGAAATAGCGGATGCGATCCGTGCAGCTGCACGTGGACAGTCCGTACTAGAGTCACAGGTGGCCTCCAAGATGATGAATCGATTCCGCCAGCCACAGGCTGAAGCGCCCGCCCATACGGAGCTGACTGATCGTGAGATGGAGGTACTTCGCCTGTTGGCACAAGGGAAGTCTAATCAGGATATCGCAGACGAGCTGATTATCGGGATTAAGACGGTAAAATTCCATGTCACGAACCTTCTCGCTAAATTAGGAGTGGAAGACCGTACACAGGCGGCGATCTATGCCTATAAGAACGGATTAGCAGAGTAGAATGTAGAATAAACGAATACAAAGAACCGGAGACGATAATAGTTCTCCGGTTTTTTGTGTTCTATAACAAGGTGTTTAGATCAGGAGGAATAAAAAGGCGATTAAAGCCAGATCTAGTGCAAGCCCTGCACCGTATCCATATCCGCCGTACCCACCGCGATAGCCTGCTCTGCCATTTCCATAACTACTATAGCCATTTCCAGCAAATCCGCCTGCGTCATAAGGAAAGGATGGACTCAGAGGTGCATTGGGCGGCTTAATTAAGGCATTTAGTTTGGCAGAGGTACGAACTTTGTTTTTAGGATTCCTTTTTTTCTTTTTAGAGGAAATCTTTTTAGGGGTTTGTTTTCCTTTGTTACTGTAGCTCCCGGCATAGAGACTGCCAGGAAAGGAGGGTGGATATCCGTTCAACATCAGCTTGCCTTTGCTACACCCACTTAAGATGCCGATGTGTCGTGTACCATCACGCATAACGGCACAGACCAGACGTCCACCATGAGGTGCCACACTGGCTTCATTTACAGGATAAATCGGAAACATGATTTCACCTCTTTTGGTGTAAGATGCATTGTGATCATAGTCTATTCTTATGGTGCCTACGATGTATGGTCGAACACCCAGTAGGCAGATGAATATTTTAGAAGGGCTTTGCCGTATTGCTGTGTGTATAAAACCTCTGACAACGGGAATGCTATTGATAGATTCATAGATTTCAAACCAGCCGAAAAAGAAAGTATCCAGAGCGTAGGTGTGGGAATCGGATGGTTGTGTGGAGCGGGAGGAACGATAATGCTAAAAGCAGAGTTGATTAGAAAAGGGATTATTACGATTTTGGTATTAGGAACGGTGCTGGTACTGGCTGGCTGGCGTTACGGAACCCTTCAGACAAACCGATATGATTCCCGCGAGGCAGAAACGGCTTTACGCTCATTGTTAACCATCTCGGACCAGGCCCCGGGTACGCTGGATAAGCTGGTTGTGAAGTGGCAAGGCGATTGGATTTCTAACCATGAAGAGCCGGCAGATGTAGCGGCACAGATAGCTGATCAGCTGAATATACCCACAGTAAACAAACTCGTGGAAAATGGACACACGGTTTATCGTTCTGTTCGTAATAGTGAGGATCTAAAAATCCGCTTAAATGTAATGGAACGTCAAACTGGGCAATGGTATGTAGTCGTTCAACTGGAGAGCAACGATGCAGGACGTGAGCAGTTGATTCAGCTTCATAAACTCTGTGCTGAGCAATTAAAGTCTATGGGGATTCAAGCGCAGTGGAACACGGCCCTTCAGCGTTCGCTGCATGCAAAGGAATCCAAAGATCAACTGTTGAAACTGACAGAAGCGAGCTTAACAGGGAACATCTCCATGCAGGCCAAAGAAAGATATACGGATGCGACTACTGTGGCTATATCCTATGAAGCTCCAGAGCTGCCGTTAATGATTCAAAGCGGTGAGCATCAGGTCCAGATGCAGATGGCTGTACATGAAGATAAGGAGCAACAGGATACACGTATAACGCTCGGTTTTCCGCTCATCACGATTGAATACTGACTTATAAGGTAAATTGATGATTCATCGGATAGCTTATCCATGGAGGATATGCTAAAATATCATCAAATCTTTAGTTCCATGTTTTTCGAAAATCAAGTATGATCTTGTATAAATATACACAATACTACATGCGGATTTCGGGGATTGTGGATTGCGGAATCTTGACATGGGAAGAATGAGGTACTACATGGCTGACATACCTGCTAAAGAATCTGTTGTGACGCAAGGCGCAGTTCTGTTTATTTTTGGCGCTACGGGCGATTTGGCTCGTCGCAAGCTTTTTCCTGCTATTTACAGCTTGTACCGCGAAGGCAAGCTTGCTGAGGATTTTGCCGTTATTGGCGTAGCAAGGCGTCCTCGCACAGAGGAAGAATTCCGTAATGACCTGTACGCTTCCATACAGGAGTTTAGTCGCTACAAAGCAGAAAATGATCAAGATTGGCAGGCATTTGCCGAGCATTTTGAATATAAATCGCTTGATATCAACAATGTCGAAGGGTTCCATGAGTTGAGACAGCAGACGGAGTCTATAGAAAGCAAGTTTAACATACCGGGAAATCGGTTGTTTTATTTGGCCTTGGCTCCTGAATTATTCGGAAGCGTGTCTAAGAGTTTGAAAGATGGCGGCATGATGGATGGCAAAGGGTGGAATCGTCTTGTCATTGAGAAGCCATTCGGTTATAACCTCGAATCTGCACAAGAATTGAACGTTGAAATACGAGAAGTATTTGCCGAAGAAGAAATTTATCGGATTGATCACTATCTTGGCAAGGAAATGGTACAAAATATTGAGGTGATCCGCTTCGCGAACGCGTTCTTTGAACCACTGTGGAATAATAAGCATATTGCCAATGTGCAAATTACGCTTAGTGAAACGGTAGGGGTGGAGGAACGCGGAGGTTACTACGATCATTCCGGCGCCTTGCGGGATATGGGACAGAACCATATGCTGCAAATGCTAACGATGATTGCGATGGAGCCACCTAGTCGTTTGTTGCCTGAGGATATCCGTGATGAAAAGGTGAAAGTGCTGCGTTCGCTGCGCCCTTTTGAAACGTCTGACGATGTGAAAACCAATGTGGTGCGTGGTCAATACATCGAAGGCAGTTATCGCGGTCAGCAGTTGCCGGGATATCGCCAAGAAGACAAGGTTGATCCACAGTCAAACACAGAGACTTATTTTGCTTCACGCGTGTTTGTTGATAATTTCCGTTGGGCTGGCGTACCGTTCTATATTCGTACGGGCAAACGTCTCCCTGTAAAAACAACGGAGATTGTTGTGGAATTTAAGAGCATGCCAACGAACGTGTACCTCGGTCAAAAGCATAAGCTGGAACCGAACTTGCTCGTCATTCGGGTCAATCCAATGGAGGGCATTTACATTAAAATTAATGCCAAGAAACCTGGCTCGGAATCAGATATTGAGCCATTGGCTATGGATTTTTGCCAAAGCTGTATGGTGGGTATCAACTCACCGGAGGCTTATGAACGGTTGCTGATGGATGCCATTGAGGGTGATTCGACGTACTTCACGCGTTGGGATGAGGTTGCCACGGCATGGGGATTCGTCGATCGAATCGCCAAAGCATGGCAGCAGACCCCGGATACGCTGGAAACCTATGCTGCAGGCTCATGGGGACCGGAAGGTGCACACAAGCTATTGGAGCAGGATGGCTTCAAGTGGTGGCCGGTTAGCGGTCAGGATGAAGATAATGTCATCTGGCGAGTAGGCGGCGTTCAGTAATCCCGTTTTGTCCTGTATCCCCCTATGTCCTGTTTAGGACGTAAGGGGATGCTTTGCGTTCGGAGTGTGCTATAATAGCTTAGTCTCAGGTTTTCAGTTTGCAACTGATTATAAGTTAAAGGCAGGCTAAAACATGTAAATAGATCGTATTTATAATGAATATGGTAACGGGGTACGCCGAATAATGGGGCTAACGGCAATGAGCCGATAGAGCCGATGATTTTATGAAAACAGGCGTGCATCATGGCCTTTTTATGAATAGCTTGAGCAGGAATGCAATGGATTTGATCATGAAGGGATATGTGAAATGAGTAAAACAACAGATATACTTCAACAGGAAGTCGACAAACGGCGTACGTTTGCGATTATTTCTCACCCGGATGCGGGTAAAACGACACTGACGGAAAAGCTGCTGCTGTTCGGGGGCGCGATTCGTCTTGCTGGTTCAGTTAAAGCGCGTAAAGCAAGCAAACACGCCACGAGTGACTGGATGGAGATTGAAAAACAGCGGGGGATCTCTGTAACATCCTCAGTGATGCAATTTGATTATAATGGTCACCGCATCAACATTCTGGACACGCCAGGTCACCAGGATTTCAGTGAAGACACGTATCGTACATTAACAGCAGCAGATAGTGCAGTCATGCTGATTGACGTAGCGAAAGGTGTGGAAGCGCAAACGATTAAGCTGTTTCAAGTTTGTGCGAAGCGTGGAATTCCGATTTTCACCTTCATTAACAAACTGGATCGTGAGGGACGCAGTCCTTTTGATTTGATGGAGGAGTTGGAGCAGGTACTTGGCATCCGTTCGGTGCCTATGAATTGGCCGATTGGTACAGGACGCGAGCTGTGCGGTGTCTATGACCGTGTCAAAAATCAGGTCGAGCTGTTTCAGGGAGATGACCATTCCACGATTAAAGTACAAAAAGTGGAAGATTACAATGATCCGATCATTCGTGAGATGGCGGGCGAATATTTGCATGACCAATTATGCCAAGACTTGGAGTTGCTTGATGTCGCGGGTGACCCTTTTGACATGGAGAAAGTACAGCGCGGAGAATTAACACCGGTATTCTTCGGCAGTGCGATTAATAATTTTGGTGTACAAACATTTTTGGAAAACTTCCTTCAGCTTGCTCCTAAACCGGAGCCACGCCGTAGTACAGCTGGGGAAATTGAGCCAACAAACGAAAAGTTTACTGGCTATGTATTTAAAATTCAGGCGAACATGAACCCGGCTCACCGTGACCGTATTGCATTTTTGCGTATTGTATCTGGTAAGTTTCAACGCGGGATGAGTGTTAAGCATGTACGTATGGGCAAGGAGATTAAGCTGTCTCAGCCACAGCAGTTCCTGGCACAGGACCGTGATATTGTCGAGGAGGCTTTTCCTGGCGATATTATTGGATTGTTTGACCCGGGTATTTTCCGTATTGGTGATTCACTCAGCCAAGGTAGCGAGGTTGTGTTTGATGAATTGCCGACCTTCTCGCCTGAGATTTTTGCCAAGGTAACGGTGAAAAATGCCTTGAAGCACAAACAGTATCTGAAGGGTATTGACCAGTTGACCGAGGAAGGTATGATTCAGGTTTTCCGTACGGTAAGCTTTGACGATACGCTATTAGGTGTTGTCGGCCAACTGCAATTTGAAGTATTTGAGTACCGCATGAAGGGTGAGTATGGAGTTGATGTACAGCTTCAGCGTATGCCATTCCAATTTGCACGTTGGATTGTGGATGAGCAGATTGACCCGAGCAAGTTCCGTATTAACTCTACGCTGGTAAAGGATAAGAAGGGCAATTATGTCGCCTTGTTCGAAAACGAGTATGCCATGCGTACGGCTATGGAGAAAAACCCGACAGCTAAGTTTCTAGAAATGGCTCCGTAAGATTGAATAAGCAGAACAGTTTGATCTCAGTCATTTAGTGTATACAACGAATAGTCCACTCGATGTGAATGTGAGTGGACTATTCTCATTTTCGAATACGGGTAAAATAATGAGCACAATTAAATTGGAACAAAAAGTTAAATAGCTAGAGTTAGGTTAAAGGCACGGGTTTGATTTTATCGATTTGTTCATGTGCCAAATGGACGAAATCGTGCTGTTGGTTTGGGCTCATATGCTTCCAAGCGATTTCAAGAATGACACCCAATCCAGGCAGAGCGGCTTCAGGTCCGTCCACTGACCCAATAATCATATCCGTAAGATCAGCTTCTGATTTGCCGTGTACTTTGTGAACAATTGCTTGTCGTAAATCCATTGTAATGGGCATGTGTACCTCCCGTATGTTGTAGTAGTGATCGAATGTATTATGGCTTGGGCTGTTGTCCAGTATACATGGAGAAGCATTTGGCATAAGTATGTCAAAATTTATGTTTGTAGCATGATATGCTATACTATGACGGACAGTATGGTGATCGGGAGGTAAAGAAGGAATGGCAAAAAAACAGTATGCGGTCATTGGCATGGGACGTTTTGGTTCCAGTGTTGCCAGTGCGCTGAGTGAGATGGGTTTTGATGTGCTGGCTATTGACTCGGACGAGCAGCGTACACAGGAAATGTCGAATATTGTGACGCATGCGGTGTCTGCCGACTCGACGGATGAGGAAGCGCTGCGAGCGCTGGGTATCCGTAATTTTGACGTAATCGTAGTTGCGATTGGCGAAGATATACAGGCCAGTATTCTGACGACATTGATTCTCAAGGACATGGGCGTACCAGCTCTTGTGGTCAAGGCACAAAATGAGCTGCATGGAAAAGTGTTGCAAAAGATAGGTGCAGATAAAGTCGTTTATCCTGAACGAGATATGGGGTTAAGGGTAGCCCATCATTTGACCTCTCCCAACATTTTGGATTATATCGAGCTGTCCAAGGACTACAGTATTTTGGAGATGAGAGCCGCCGATTCCATGATTGGAAAAAACCTGAAAGAGTTAGACATACGTGCACGCTTCGGCTGCAATGTGATGGCGATTCGCAGAAATCAGGAAATGAACATTTCACCTTATGCCGAAGATCGTCTGGAGCCGGGTGATATACTGGTCATTGTGGGTCACAAGGATGACCTGACCAAGCTGGAGCTGGCATTTGCAGCCTAATGAGGGCTTGTGTTCAAGTGCAAGTGATGCATCATTTATTTTTATTGAAACGGACAAAGAAACGGAAGGTTAAACGAATGGAAATCATTTCACCGAATAATGCGCGTGTAAAAGAGTGGGCGCAACTGCTGGAGAAAAAGCATCGCACACGGCAGCATAAATATATTGTCGAGGGTATTCATCTGGTGCAGGAAGCGCTGCGTTCGGACGCGGCTGTCGAAACCGTCGCCTATGATTTGGACAAGGGCATTCCCGCCGAGCTGAATGGCCTGGATCCAGCCGACCAGCCGGTGGAATGGGTTCCCGTGTCAGCGGCGGTCATTGCAAAATGCACCGATACGAAGACGCCGCAGTCGGTCTTTGCCATCGTGCGTAAGGAGGAGCGCAGCGCATTCCCGGCATTGCTGGAGCAGCCGGACGCACTGGTAATGGTGCTGGACGGGGTGCAGGACCCCGGCAATGTAGGCACCATCATCCGTAGCGCGGACGCTGCTGGAGCCGCAGGCGTAATATTGGGTCATGGCTGCGCCGACCTGTACAATCCCAAAACGATCCGCTCCACGATGGGATCGTTGTTTCACCTGCCGGTGATTGAAGGCAGTCTGGAGGAGCTTTTGCCGCAGGCCAAAAGTAAAGGTGCCCGCTTGCTCAGCACCTCGCTGGATGCGAGCTTGTCATGCTATGCCATAGATTTGCGTGCTTCCACTTGGCTTGTGATCGGAAACGAAGGCCAAGGTATTTCTGCTGCTACCGCGCGCATGGTGGATGAGTCGGTATTCATTCCGATGCAGGGGCAAGCGGAATCACTGAACGCAGCGATGGCTTCTACGGTGCTATTATTTGAGGCGATGAGACAACGGAACTGTAAACATTAAATAATAACTGTGGTTTATAACATCAATTGAGACTAATTATATTATCGAATGAGACTGTTTATACCATCTAAATGAGACAGTCAATGTCCCCGAAAACCCAATAAAACCGGGAATTAAGGCTAACCAAATACAAAATTATCTGTTAATGATTAATCTAAGTTTTCTTATTTTATGGTGAAAAAGGACAGTGAATTTTTTATAACAAGAAGTAAGACAAAAATTATCTAAAGGGAAAATAACCTCTTCTCCGCTACAATAAAATTTTGTTATATATATTCTTACCTACAGGACAATTTAATATCTAACCTAAACAGTCCCGATGAAAAGCTTTCTATTTCGGGGCTGTTTTTACGTTATAGATGGGAGGTGAAATGATAACCCGTTTTTGGGAAATTGCTATTCCCATTCAAATCTCTTTCTGCTTTTTGGAGGATTACATCCGTCGATACTCAGGCAAAGTTTGTCTTTAGCTTTCGAGGATATTTAGATAATTAGCAAACCTGTCTTTAGATTGTATTGTTAAGCTGAGGCGAAACGGTACCCATCATTTATCTCATTTGTTGATTAATTCTGAGAAATATTAAATTGATATTGTCCGAAGAAAATAAAGTGTTAGACTGAAAAATAAAGTACTAGACTGGTGAGCATTTCATTAAGCCAACTGGCAGAATAGTGAGAGAAAATGAACATTCTTAAAGCGGTGCCACTGAGGGCAGAGGAATAACTGTGTTGATATTAAAGCTGGATGGATTACTATACGAAATATAAAGGTCAAATAGCCGGGTTCATTGAAAGGCAGCGGTACTCCCACTCAAACGAGTAGGGGTGTACTACTGCCGTTTCTTTTTCAGATTCGTTTTTAGATTCCTGGGATTATAGTTGCAAACTTATATAATCAATCTAAGTGAAGCACGGCTTTGCCCGAGAATTTCCGTTCCATAAGATTACGGGCAACGGTGTCAATTTCGGTCCAAGGCGCCTCCACTTGGATTCGTGGGATTAACCGCTCATCTGTGACCAGCCGGGCCAGCAAACTCAGATCGTCGGCGGCTGATTGACGAGTGAGTTCCTCACCTAAAAAGAAGCTGTACAAGGTTCTTCCTCCGCTGGTCACCATATTCTTCATATCGATCATTGCGGTATTTGAAGAGGAAAATCCTACCGCAACGCAAATCCCTTGGGGCGCTAGCTGCGGCAGCAACGCCGCCAGTGCATTGCCGCCTACTGAATCGATGATCAGATCGTACGGCCCAAATTTGCTGGCTGATGAAATTGCGGAATATCCAATGATCACTTCGTCGGATCCGACCTCCCGAACAAGCTCAGCCTTCTCTTCCGTGCTTGCCGTACCTACAACGTATGCGCCGGATTGGACTGCAAGCTGATGGGCGAATAACCCAACTCCGCCGCTAGAGCCTGTAATGAAAATCCGTTTGCCAAGCAGCATGCCGCCTTTTCGAAGTGCATAAAGAGCCGTGAGCCCTGCTACGGGGAGGGTGGCCGCCTCCGTAAAAGTGAGTTTGTCTGGGATTTCGGCCAACAACGATACGGGAGCAGCCACTTGCTCGCTCCAGGCTCCCATCGGGAGCAAACCAACAACCCTGGCCCCTTTTTGCGGTCCTGCGCCGTTCTCTGCCGGCTCGATGACAATCCCGGCGAAATCCCAGCCAGGACGGCTAGATATTTCCTGATTTTTAGCGTCACTCACTTCACCGCGGTTGAGTGAGACGGCCTTCACTTGCACAAGCGCTTCCCATGGCTTAGGCTGCGGGGCGTCAACTTCCTTGAAGGCCAAAAGAGACGGGGCATGCGGATCAACAACAATAGTACGAATCATATCGGTTTTCCTCCATGTTGGTTATGGTCATTAGATGACCTTCATTTCAATGAGGAGTATACTTTAAATAAAGGTTCGGCCCAAGTGCAGAACTACACTTCATAAGAGAAGGGAAGAGAAGATGGATATAGATACGGAGAATTCCAGACATAGAATCGTAATGGGAGAAATTGAAGCCCTGCGGATAAAACGCCAGCAAAAGCTTGTCGATCAACCTCAACCGTCCTTGAAACGATTTACTCAACAAGAGCTAAACGACGAGGCTTTTCCTTCGTATAAAAATTTGCTGGTTGGACGTACCCGCCGCATACCGACCCGCCAGACGATAATAAATATTGCAGAATATCTTGAGTGTACATCCAACGAGCGTAACGATTTGCTTTTGGCAGCCGGTTTTCTTCCAATTCAGACCGAATTGTATGGACGGTCGTTGGAGCGTGCATTAGAGTGGGCTCAGCAAACGATGAGGAGTATTCCTTTTCCCGCCATGGTCGTAACACATACTCAGGACATCAAGGGATTAAATGAGCCGTTTCATCAATTGTTCGAAATCCCTCTCGACCGTTCATATAACGGTTTAATGAATAGGGTCGATTTACATTTTAATTCTGGTTTTCCTATCCGGTCCCGCTCCACGTTTGACAAGGCGTCGTTTAAGCAGTGGGAGGAGCACATCATAAACGGAATACAAGCCTTTAAGAGTGAGCACATGCTCTCGCGTTATGATGCGTGGTATCAAAAATTGCTGGATAGAGTTCAGAAATATAACGCGTGCGAATATCTGAGTGTGCCGGATGTAGGGGGAAATGTTGATCAAATACAAACAATTCTAGCCAGAATGGAAAGCTCCGGAGACCTTATTCCCGTACGCTACAGACAGGTTTCGATTTCCGCAGGCGGCCGCTTATATCCGCAAATTGAGGTTTTCCTGCCAGTAGATTCTGCTGCGCGCACAGTTTTCGAGAACCTGGGATGTCCAGCTGATTGTGCATTTGTCTAATCCGACACTTACAAGAGGATGGAATCGAAAAGTTATTGGTAGCTGATAATTCAGAATAGGTGGTTGTTAGTTGAATGACAACAGCGGCAGTCTAAGGCTTTATTTATCAAGTCTTGGTCTGCCGCTGCTTTATATTAATTGTTCAGTCGAAAACTTATTTTTCAAAAGCTGACGATTCTTCAGTTCAAAAACTGGATTGGCTACACTTAGTTGGACAATAAAAATGAGGGCTTGTAGAATAAACCTATCATCCTAAGGAGCGGATCTCTACAATGCCGAAACAACGACGTACGTTTACAGTAGATTTCAAGAAGCAAATGGTGCAATTATACGAGAATGGGAAGCCCAGAGCAGATTTGGTGGAGGAATATGGCCTCACCGCATCGGCTCTAGATCGCTGGATTAAACAAGCTCAGACAACGGGCTCCTTCAAGGAGAAGGACAACCGTTCACCCGAAGAAAACGAACTTCTCGCATTACGCAAAGAAAATGAGCGCCTTAAAATGGAGGTCGACATTTTAAAGCAAGCCGAGCTGATCATGGGACGAAAGTAGCTATCATCCAGAATAATCGGGATAAATACTCGGTATCAGCAATGTGTGACGTCCTGCAACTCGCAAGAAGCACGTTCTATCACGAAGCCAAGGAACAGACAAACGACAATGACCTAGTGGAAGCCGTTGTGGATATTTTCCACAAGAATCGAAGAGCCTATGGCACTCGAAAACTTAAAGTCAAACTTCTGGAGCGCGGCATGGTTGTTTCCAGACGTAGAATCGGTCGAATCATGCAAGAACAAGGACTGGTTTCCACGTACACCGTGGCGCAATATAAGCCCCATAAAACGGCATGTAATGAAGCCGTTACGGCAAATGTTCTGGATCGTGAGTTCGAGCAGGAGGAAGCCAAACGCTTCATCGTCAGCGATCTGACTTATGTGAAGATCCAGAATCGATGGCATTACATTTGTGTGCTGATTGATTTGTTCAATCGAGAGATCATTGGCCATAGTGCAGGTCCAAACAAGGATGCTGTTCTGATTTCCCGCGCTTTTGCAACGGTACAAGGTGATTTGCGTCAAATTCAGTGGTTTCATACCGACCGTAGCAGTGAGTTTAAAAATCAAAAGATGGATGAGCTTTTGAAAACGTTTGATATTGGCCGTTCACTCAGCATGAAAGGCTGTCCATATGACAACGCCGTCGCCGAAGCCACCTATAAAATCATGAAAACAGAGTTCATTCACCAGATGAACTTCCAGAGCCTTCGTCATTTGGAACTGGAATTATACGATTACGTCAACTGGTTTAACAAACATCGAATTCATGGAACTTTAGGCTATATGACGCCTATTCAGTATCGTCATGCAGCCCTTAAAAAAGTTGTTTGATTTACTGTTGACAATCCAAGAAAATATTAATTTATAGTGGGAGGAAGAATGAATAAAGAGGAAAGAAGACAAGTCATTAATTTAAATTCTTTTGAATTAGAGCGTGTATATGAAAGAATCAAAACTTTTGAGTATGGTGAAGAGTTTCTAATAAGGCTATTCGAAAGCTATATGTGTTACCTAAATAACTTATCAATTTCTTCAATTATAGTCAGTAGTGAAGCTATGTTTGGAGTTCTTTGTGATCGTGTGAAAAGAATTACTGTTGAACAGAAAGTGAACATAACCATAAGTAAGAATACAGTTATGTATAGCGAACTGATAGAAGATCCATTTTCATTGAGCGATAAATTTACATTTAACAATCTGATTACCTATTTAGAAAAACAAAAAGTTTATAATAAAGATGTAATTGATAATTTGAAGAAAGTTAAAAATCTTAGGAATAAAGTTACGCATGGAACTCTCCCATTAATAACAGAATGGGATCCAGATGATCCAAGAAGTAGAGAGGAGAAATTGAATCTGCTAAGAGGAGTAAGTGAAATCCCAGAAGCATACAAGATTAGTTTGAGAAGTGGTTCTGTGTATTTTGATTGTAGGGAATACGATCTGTCATTAAGATCACTCGATCCTGCAAGCAAGATTGCAGTTATTCAACTAGTATATATTCGAGAAATTTTGATGAGTATATTCAGTGATGAAATGCCCATCGTATAACATAATATTCACGCGGCGGGCATGCCCCTGGGCCTGGCAGAGGGGTTTTATGGGAGTGGGAGCTGCAGACACCCAGCATACGCTGGGTCGTGAATACAGAAATGTTATCTGAAATACCAGCAACACCAAACAAACATAGGAAGCAGATGTTAGTTCCCTTCAGACTTTAGTGTATAATAAAGAACAAAGAGTGCAGGAGGTATGCATAGTGAGCATTGAAGAGAAACTTATTCAAGACTTTTTGGCATTGCCTGATGACAAGAAAATTGAAGTGATTGATTTCGTTGAATTCCTAAAGAATCGTAGCAATAAGCAAATGGAGTCGATCATGGACGATATTGTGAATGAAAATATTGAGGCACTTAGGGAGTTAGCTAAATGAAGAGTCTTAGTCTGGGACAAATTCTTGAATTCCATACTAAGATTATTAAGGCAACTAGTGGCTCCGATGGAGTTAGAGATCTTGGACTAATTGAAAGTGCTCTGAAGAAAGCAGAAGCAACTTTCGATGGACAGGAACTTTACGAAGGAAGTATAAAGAAAATATCTGTCATTACATTTGCTTTAATAAAGAATCATGGATTTATTGATGGGAATAAACGAATAGGGGTAGCAACAATGCTGCTTTTACTACGTTTAAATGAGATTTCTGTAAAGTACGAGCAAGAAGAATTAGTTGAATTGGGATTGAAGACTGCAGAAGGTGAATTCACAGAAGAGAACATACAAAAATGGATAGAAGAGCATCAAGTGTAGAAGTGGCTTGGTGTTCTTTTTTTGTAAGAACGACTGAAGGTAATTCAAAGTAGGCCGTTACATCTAACATAATATTCATGCTGCGGACTTTCGTCCTGGGTCCGGCATTCGCTGAGTCGTGAATATAGGAACGTTATCCGAAAGAACCCTAAATCGATTAAGAGATGAGGAGCATTTGATGACCTATAAATCAATTTTAATAGATCAATTAACTGCATGTTATAACGATAAGAGTTGGTTCATTCCTCTTGCGGATATACTGGATGATCTAACAGCAACGGAAGCAGTTACTGAGAATGACAATAAACAAACCATATGGTCCATAGTGAATCATCTTATTTATTGGAATGAAACATGGCTTGAGCGTTTTAAGGCAGGAGAATTTATATTAAATAATGCTATTAACAATGATGAGACATTTTCTTTGACTCAAGATCAATTGAATGATTTAGGCTGGAAGGAAACATTAAATAGACTTGATAATGTATTTAGCAATTGGAGAGTTATTTTAGAAGAAACAGATGAATCAAAGCTCACAAAACAACTTTCAGAATATTTTAATGCTCCTTGGTGGGGAGTTGTTTCTAATTTAAGTATTCATAATGCATATCATATCGGACAAATCATGTTGTTAAAGAAACAAATTCGAGTTAAATAATGTTTTTAGGATGTTCGCAGATGAGGGGGCAGCATATGCAGAGCTGGTCGTCCGGCCAGGAAGTGATTTGGCTTGGTAAATCAAGCTCAAAAAAAAGGCACGTTTTCAGTTTTGAAAATGTGCCTTTTTTGCCATTAATTTAAAGTCGAAATGGCAAACGTAACAATGAGTGTCATCTGCTTAATTTGCGCCCTTCTTTGTCAAGAAACAACAGTTCGTAGTATTTTTTGGGTCGCCCTTTACTGTTGTCTCGTTTTTCAAATACCGTTTGTACGTATTTACTTTCTTCAATTTTGTTAAGGATACGGTTTGCACCTCTGACGGTCATGGACAGGCAGCCAGCAACATCCTCAGAGGATAATTTATTTGTTCTCATGATTTCTGCATAGGACATGATTTTTTGCAAGTTGATGTTGTTTATTCCGATAGTTTTGGCTAACGCGATGATTTCCGGGTCCCCCTGTTCAGAGAACTGTATGACATTCATGCTCCGCATTGGGCCGATAACCTTCTGATCCTCGTTTATAAAAAAGCTGCAGCTGCCCGTAAAGGCTTCCGCCTGTCTGTGAGCTTTGGTGGCGTTAATGTTAGCTTGAAAATATTCATGTCCCGAGCCCCACCCGATCTTCACCTTGTCGCTTATGCGCTCTTCCAGATACTCCAGTAGGGTGCAGTTATGCGCGTTAGTGGTGATTTTCATGAAATTTCCGTAGGTGGTGTATAGTCTGACAAAGCCTTCCGAAATTTGGGCCGTGTCTGCCAGATTCACGCTGCGCAGAAACCTGCCGACAAGGACCTTTAGCTCATGAAGCTGCTCTTCAGATAGCGGATCCGCCGTTTTGGTCGATAAGTATGCGACAACTGCCCTCTGACTCTTAAGCTTGAGGATGGTGATCTCGTTGATGATCTCTCTTATGGTCTCTTTAACGTTTTCCAAAGTGGGCCGGATTAAGATATATCTGACTCCGTGCTTTTTGAGTTCTGGAACAAAGTGGCCGAACGCGGTGATGGACAAGTCTATTTTCTTGTCTTCCCACAGAGTGATATGGTTCTCCAGCATTGTCTCCACCCGTTCGAGCAGATCACCGCTGTCAATGGGCTTTCCCTCATGAGTCAGGTATTGCTGGAATTCGCTGAAAGACTTGATTATATACGCATAATCCACATAGATCCGGGATATATCAAGCCCAGGTTCTGTAACCAGCAGCCGGAAAAGTTCCCTGTAAAGCAGGTTTTCATCATCCTGCAAAATGTGAACAGGTACTTTTTCATCCAGGCATTCCTTATCGATTGACTCGAAAAGCATCCTGCCACTGATCACAAATCCATCCACCGAATCTAAGTTTTTGAGATAGATGTCTGTTGTTTCCCGGAAGTTACCGATTGTAAGAAACCTGAACTGACATAGGGGCCGCATTTCTTCTTCAATGGCGCGGAAATAGTCCATATGGGTCTCAGGCGTGATAATACCCAGCTTGATTTTCATGATAGATTCCTTTCATAAACAGTTCAATCAAAAGAGTTATATCACAATAAATGTGATATTTCAATGTTCCGGCAGCCTCTAAAATAATGTTCTTAAAATGTCTTATTTTCTCTTGACAGCGAATGGATTTAAAAGTACGATAAAAGTGTTCTTAAAAAGTCTTAAAATATGAAGGAGGGAATGTTTACTCTGTTCTTACGTTCATTCAATTTGTGCTTTGGGAGATGTTTATTGTGATTGAAGAAGCTGGAGATTTTTTGAGTATGGCCCATCAGCTGCAGGACAAATTGGTCAAGCACAGGCATCATCTTCATGCGGTTCCGGAACTTGATTTAAGTTTGCCGAGGACAACTGCCTACGTAAAAGAGATGTTGGAGTCGATGGGGCTTGAGCCTACTCCCGTAGGAGAGTCAGGTCTAATGGTTACGATCGGCGGACAACATGCCGGGAAGGTGATTCTTATCCGTGCGGATATGGATGGGCTGCCCATTCAAGAAGAAACGGAGCTTTCTTTTGCGTCGTTGAACGGAAACATGCATGCATGCGGTCATGACTTGCATACTTCCATGCTGCTCGGAGCTGCGGAGATCCTGAAGGCCAACGAAGAGCAGCTTCGCGGGACGGTTAAGCTTATGTTTCAGTCGGGTGAAGAGACTCTGCACGGGGCAAAGATGATGCTTGAGAATGGGATTCTTGACAATCCTAAGGTGGATGCAGCCATGATGCTTCATGTGTTGACCGGAATGCCAATTCCTATCGGGCAATTTGTAGTGCCTGAGGCCGGTGGAGCTATCTCAGCTTCCTCTGATTGGTTCGAAATCATCATCCGCGGAAGGGGTGCACATGGAGCAATGCCGAGTGCCGCGGTCGATCCGTTAAATGTGGCTGCTCATCTTCATCTGGCGCTGCAGGGTATTCTCAGCCGTGAAACTCCGCCAGTTGAGAGTGCCGTCCTTACCATTGGCGTGATGGAAGGCGGAAGTACAAACAACGTGATTCCCGATACGGCCAGAATGAAAGGAAGCGTACGCACATTTAACGCCGCATTGCGGGACAAAATGGAAACCCGTATCCACGACATTTCTGCAGGTATCGGAGAAACTTTTCAGGCAAAGGTGGATGTGATCTATACCAGGGGATGTCCTGAGGTGAAAACGGACAGCGGGCTTAACCGTCAAATGAGAACTACGATTGCAAACACTTTTGGCGCCAGTTCCTTAATCGGTATAACCCAATTGATACCCGGCGGGAAATTAATGGGATCGGAAGACTTCGCATTTGTCTCACAAGCGGTGCCAAGTACCTCAGTATTTCTTAACGCAGGCAATACCGAGGAAGGCTATGGTTACCCTGTGCACCATCCAAAGACGATGTTCTCGGATGAGGTGCTGTACAAAGGGGCTGCGGCTTACGCTGCTTTCGCCAGAGATTGGCTTGAAAGTAATAGATAATATCTCAACAAAACCAGGAGGAATTGAAATGACAGAGAGACGTATGATTGGACCAACCAAATTTGAAGAGTACTCGGAGAAATACAAGGAATTTCTATTAATGACCCGCCGTGACGGAATCATCGAAGTACGGTTGCATACCGACGGAGGGCCGTACAAGCATTCTTGGGAAGCCCATACGGCATGGTCCCATGCATGGTCAGATATTGGCCGCGACCCTGAGAACGAGGTAATGATTATTTCAGGAACAGGGGATAAATGGGTAATAGGGGACCCTGAGGTCTGGAATACAAAATTTATGGACTGGCCGAAGCAAAAGAAGCTCGAACAGTATCATGAATCGCTGAGACTGCTTGAAAATTTGATATTCTGCATTGACATCCCCACCATCGGGGCGATCAACGGGCCGGGAACGCACTGTGAACTCGCAACTCTCTGCGATATTACCATTTGTACTGAAGACGCGGACTTTTTTGATCCTCATTATCTGGGAGGCACACCTCCCGGAGATGGAATGCTGCTCACACTGCAGAACATGATCGGTTTCAAGAAAGCAGCATATTACGCATACACCGGCAAGAATATCAATGGTCAAACCGCCTTGGACCTGGGCATCGTTAGTGAAGTCCTGCCCCGGGAAAAGCTTCTTCCTCGCGCATGGGAGCTTGCGGAGATGATCATGCAGGCACCGCGTTCAACGAGACATCTGTCCCACTCCATTATATCCCGTCCATGGAAACAAGCCCTGGTCAGTGATCAAGGGTTCCAGCTTGCCCACCAAATGTACGACATGGCCATTGATGAAGAAGGAGCTCTGGAGCGGCTGAAAAAAATGCAAGGACGTCTAATGGGCAAAGAAGTTCATTAGAGCTATGGCGGGACCTACACGATTCGAAGAATACTCGGAGAAGTGCAAGGACTTGTTCTTCATGACAGAAATTGATCAATACCGCGAAGCTAAAAATATATCTACCGGATACATTTACACTGTGCTCTATAAGAAAATAAAAGGCATGAATTATTAAAAGATAAGAAAGATTATTGTCTGAATTGAATCCGTATCGTTAAATTACTTTAGATATTCTGAGGACGTTTTTAATTCAAGCTATATGTGGTTAATAACTGCCATAAGACACTTTGAAACAACAATTAAAAATAACACTAACGAGACGACGCTGCAGAAAATATGTAGTGTCGTTTTTTTAGAGGTTACATGTGAAAATCTCTATTCATAATTTTATTTATGAAAAGATAAAAACTAGATCAGCTAATTAATTTGTTACCCGAAAGGAGAAGGGGATATATTCCTAAAGAGGAAAACCGCATTTTCAGCACGGTGTTTCTTGTCGAGCAACCATATCTGATAACGGACTGTGGGCCAGAAGTCAAACTTAGCATTGCATTATAGCCGAGTGATTTACGCTTTGGAGGTTGGTAATATTGATTACCAGGAAGGGAGGTTTTCTACATGGAATCTTTAATGTAGAATAATAAAAACTGGCTACAAGAAGACCAAGAATTCTCACCAAAACGGAGAGTAGATAATAAAATCAGCTGGCAAAGGCCTCACATCATCGGAAGTTTTCACAGTAGAAAGATGAAGCGTACTGTCGAGTACCACTCATTGAATGAGTGTTTATTTTATTATTTTCTAGAGGTGGATGTTTCAACATTATATTACTATGTTCAACCCGTTGAAGTCCCTATCCCATATAAAACAAAAAAATTAGAGAAAAAATTTTGGTTACATGTGCCTGATGTTCTGGTATTTCGAAATGGTTATCCTCCTTTGTTATATCAGATAAAAGAGGCACCAGATGTGGTTCATAACATTAAATGAGACTAATTATATTGTCAAATGAGATAGGAACATCTACGCCTGCACCTGGTCTTTCTTCCGCCCTATAGTCCCAACCTAAATCCAGTAGAGGGGCTATGGCTGTGGCTTAAATCCAATGTGGCGAATAACGTGTTTTTTTAGAGGTTTTATAAGATTAAGCTTCATGTCGGCCAGTTTATGAAACGGATTAACAACTGGAAATAATTCGAGTTTTGAATATTTTGGAAGATACTCTTTGAAATGTTATTTCATTTGAACATCCAAATAGAAAGGTATTTGATTATGATATTCATTAACAAACTCCTCAAAGCCTTTCGGCTTGGACAAGTCGAGCTATATTACTCCTAAATAATGATAAAATTATTATCCTTTTCCTCAATCTATTTTCCACTAAAGTAGTACAGAAAGTTGAATTTGAAGTAGCTGATTTACAAGAACAAAAATATCATTCCATATATCTGTCTTCTGCAATATGGTCATTTAACAGTAAAGGACAGCATTGGAGGTTCAAGATAATCAAAAAAATTATTCCTCTTGGCTCTATGCAAAGGGATTTTCTAAATTTCTTGCAACAAAATATCTTAAAATAGCGACTGAGTAGATCAGCGATCTTCGAAAACACGTGCCCTTCCAGACAAAGACGAACAGCCAGGTATCTTTCGTAAAGTCGTTTATCTGGGGTTTCCTTCATGGTTCAATTCATTACCCAATAGGCATTTGAAATCATGCTGTTGTATGATATAACCCACAGGGGCTGCGTGTTATTATATCAAATGAATTTGACAGGTTCCCAAATCTTTGTTAGAGTTTCAAACAAATACGTATAACCTTTTCATGGGATGTTACCGATAGGGCATAACCTGAATTGGCTTGTTTACACGGTAAGTGTACACAGGCTGGTTTGGGTTTTTTTATTGTCTGTCACCCTTCGCTACCCCTTTTATCACACATTTGGAAGGAGAATGTTTATGTCCAGTTATATTTTCCCTAAAGACTTTTTATGGGGCGGTGCTCTTGCTGCCAATCAGGCTGAGGGCGCTTATTTGGAAGATGGTAAAGGATTGAGTCTGGTGGATCTGCTGCCTACCGGAGAGAAGAGAAGAAGCATAATGAAAGGGAATGTTCCTTCACTGACTCCACTTGAAAGCGAATTCTATCCTTCCCACCAAGCCATTGATTTCTATCATCACTATCGTGAGGATATCGCGCTATTTGCAGAAATGGGATTTAAGGCGCTGCGTGTTTCCATTGCCTGGGCTCGTATTTTTCCAACAGGAGAAGACGCTACTCCCAATGAAGCAGGTTTGCAATTCTACGATGATTTGTTCGACGAGTTGCATAAACATGGCATTCAGCCAGTCGTTACTCTCGCTCATTTTGACGTGCCAGTGGATCTGGTCGAGAAGTATGGAAGCTGGCGGAGCCGGAAGCTGGTAGGTCTGTTTGAAACCTATGCCAAAACAGTATTCACCCGCTATAAGGATAAAGTGAAGTACTGGATGACATTTAACGAGATTAACATGCTTCTCCATTTGCCGTTTCTCGGCGCCGGTCTTGTTTTTCAAGAAGGTGAAAACGTTAAACAAATTCAGTACCAGGCTGCACATCATCAGCTTGTTGCAAGTGCGCTGGCTGTAAAAGCGTGTCACGAGATTATCCCAGATGCGAAGATTGGCTGTATGCTTGCTGCCGGCAGCTTCTATCCGTATACGTGTAATCCCGAAGATGTATATCAGGGCATGGAAAAAGACCGCGAGTCCTACTTCTTCATTGATGTTCAGTCACGCGGCGAATATCCTGGTTATGCGAAGCGCTTCTTTAAGGATCATGGATTAAACATTGAGATGGAATCAGGCGACGCAGCCATTCTGAAAGATCACACCGTTGACTATATCGGATTCAGCTATTATTCAAGCCGGACGACCAGCACAGACCCGGAAATCGTCAAGAATATGACCAGTGGTAATGTATTCGGCTCCGTAGCCAATCCATATTTGGATAAGTCCGAATGGGGCTGGACGATCGATCCCAAAGGATTCCGCATCACAGCCAACCAATTGCATGATCGTTACCAAAAGCCTCTGTTCGTAGTGGAAAACGGTTTTGGGGCCAATGATGTGGTTTCGCCTGAAGGAGAAGTTAACGACGATTACCGGATCGACTATCTCAAGCGGCATATTGCCGAAATGGGTGAGGCTCTTCAAGACGGAGTCGAAATTATCGGTTACACAAGTTGGGGACCTATTGACATTGTCAGCGCTTCCTCAGGAGAGATGAAAAAACGTTACGGTTATATTTATGTGGACCGCGACAACGAAGGCGGAGGTTCGTTGAAACGGATTAAAAAGAAAAGCTTCCACTGGTACAAAAACGTAATTCATTCCGACGGAGAAAATCTGGGCGAATAATCGTACCACAAGTAATAGGATCGGACATCCCGGGCCCACGGGGATTTCCGATCTTCGTTTCTTCATTGAAAGCGTTGACAATCGTTCCTCTTCGGGCTATACTTGACGCAATTCCATCATTTTTAGGATTGTTACTGCGTAGCAGGCAAAACCTAAGCCACAAATAAGAAGATGTTACAGTCTTGTTTATTTGGCGTGCTTCGGTTTTTTTCTGTTTACAATAAAGAGGATGGAGCAAGTGTGGCTCTTGCTGGCATATGGAACGGGGGATCAAGATGAACATAGCAAAGGTCATTAACAACAATGTAATCAGCGTCTACCAGACGGACGGTACCGAACTCGTGGTGATGGGTCGGGGGATTGCTTTTAAGAAAAAGCCTGGAGACAAAGTAGACGAAACCAGAATTCAGAAGGTATTTGCTCTGAAAAACAAACAGACGTCCGATAACTTTAAAATGCTGTTACGTGAGGTACCGCTTGATTTGATCATGATTGTAGAGGAAGTCATAAATGACGCCAAGCATAATCTGAATAGAAAGCTGAACGAAAATATTTATGTTTCGCTGACCGATCATATCAATTTCGCTGTTGAAAGATACCGGGAAGGATTGGAAATCAAAAACGCGTTGTTGTGGGAAATCAAGCAGCTATACAAAGAAGAATTTGCGATAGGTCTGAAAACGCTGGAACAAATCAAACAAAAGCTTGATATTGAACTGCCTGTGGATGAAGCAGCTTATATTGCCCTTCACATCGTAAATGCTGAAATGAACGAGGAAGTCATTACAACCATGAGTATCACGAAGTTTATCCAGCAAATTATCAATATCGCAAAGTACCATTTTAAGGTTGATTTTGACGAGGATTCTTTGAGTTATTTCCGCTTTATTACGCATCTGAAATTTTTTGCCCAGCGCGTATTTAAGGGAAATCACTATGAAAATAACTATGACCATTTGTATGACATGATTAAGGAAAAGCACAAGGAAGCAGCCGCTTGTACTGAGAAAATTGGAACCTTTGTAAAAAAAGAATACAATCACGAATTGACGAACGAAGAAAAGCTGTATTTGACTGTGCATATTGAACGAGTGGTGAACAGATAAGTTGAACTTTTTTAGTAAAAAAGAATCAAAAATATATATTAAAATGTTTTTGTTGACAAATATGGTAGGTTGAATGTATTATGTGAGTAACAGGAATTTAATAAGTTTTAACTGGGATTGTTACTGGTTATGCAGGCAAAACCTAAGTCATGAAAAATTGCGGGACTCAAGTGCCCACCATTTTTCAAGGCTTAGGTTTTTTGTGTGCCTAAATATGGTAAAAAGCCCCTTAGAACATGGAGGTGTCCATCATGAGTTATGAACAACTGGCTAAAGAAATTGTGCACCTGGTAGGCGGCGAAAAAAATGTAGTATCGCTCGTACACTGCGCCACGCGCCTGCGTTTTGTACTAAAAGATGAGGCGAAAGCAGACAAGGCAAAGCTGGAGAAAACTGATGGAATTATTACGGTCAAGCAGAGCGGTGGCCAGTTCCAGGTTGTGGTCGGCAACAAAGTACCAGAGGTATATAATGCCATCGGCCAAGTATCCAACATTTTAAATGAAACTGGAAAAGAAGATCATTCAGCTAAAGGCAAGAAAGGGTTTGGCGCTGTAATCGACGTAATTTCCAGTATTTTTGCACCGTTGCTCGGAGTTATGGCGGGGTCCGGTATTTTGAAAGGTCTACTGCTGATTGCGAGTAACCTCGGCTGGTTGGTTCCGAAAGACACTACCTATATGATTTTGTATGCTGCGGCTGACAGCTTGTTTTATTTCCTGCCGCTCTTGTTAGCGGTTACAACGGCACGGAAATTCGGAGGTAATATCTTTGTTGCTCTGACCATCGCCGGAGGGCTGCTTTACCCGACCATTGTCACGTTGAAAACAGAAGGTACACCTACAGACTTTTTCGGTATTCCTATTGTGATGATGAGTTATTCATCTACCGTTATTCCGATTATTTTAGCCGTTATCGTCATGAGTAAGCTGGAAAAATGGTGCAATCGCGTGATCCATGAGAGTGTCAAAAACTTTATTACACCTTTGATTCTACTTGTAATTATGCTTCCTCTGACCCTGATGGTTTTTGGTCCAGTCGGGGTGTATGTGGGCAACGCAATCGCTACCGCGCTCGTTGCTGCGTTCAGCTTTAGTCCGCTGCTGGCTGGAGCAATTCTTGGTGCTTGCTGGCAGTTGCTCGTTATTTTCGGTGTTCACTGGGGTCTTGTACCTGTATTTATTAATAATATTGCTGTTAATGGCAGAGACGGGATCAAGCCTTCCGCTGCGGCTTCCATCTTTGCTCAAACCGGCGCTTCGTTCGGTGTTATGCTGAAAACGAAAAATAAAAAGCTGAAAACACTAGCGGGTTCCGCTACACTTACCGCTTTGTTCGGCATCACGGAGCCAGCAGTTTATGGGGTTACGCTGCCGTTGAAACGTCCGTTTATTGCAGGTATTATCGGTGGTGCTGTCGGTGGTGCCATTATCGGTCAAGCGGGAACGCAAGCATTTGCCTCCGGCGCACCTGGATTGCTGACCTTGCCGATCTTTTACGGTCCTGGCGGACAAGGCTTCCCAGGATTGATTTTAGGGATTACCGTTTCATTCCTGGTGTCGGCCATCTTGACTTATATTTTAGGTTTTGAAGATCCAGTTGAAGAAGAGGAAACTACTAACAATTCGGCTAAAGAATCGACATCTACAGTTGCAGTTTCTAATGAAGAGGTACTAAGCCCGATTGAAGGAACGGTGGTCGCTCTGTCGGAGGTTCCCGATCCAGCATTTGCTTCGGAAGCTATGGGTAAAGGTATCGCCATCCAACCGACAACGGGCAGAGTCGTAGCCCCGTTCGATGGAACCATCACCGTGGCGTTCAAGAAAAAACATGCGCTTGCAGTTGTTTCGCATCATGGCGCAGAAGTTCTGATTCACGTCGGAGTAGATACGGTCAAGCTGGACGGTAAACATTTTACGTCCCATATCAAAGAAGGCGATCAGGTGAAAGCTGGGGACCTACTGCTTGAGTTTGATGTTGAGCAAATCAGGGCAGAGGGTTATCCTACGATTACGCCAGTTATCATTACGAATTCTTCCGAATATACTGAAGTCCTTCCAATCGCTCAAGGAGAGGTAACGGAGCAGGCCCCGCTGTTGAAACTGTCTAGCGCTCTGAATGAGAAAGAAAGCATTGCCTAAATGTCTTAAGGACAAGGCTCTGATGATCTATATTCCCGGATCATCAGAGCTTTTTTGTCGTCATTTTATGTAGCTGGTAAGCCCACTTGTAATTGACAATATGTCAATTAAATTAACTTGTATGGGGGGAAAAACTAATTTATAATTTTTTTGTAATTATGCAAATTTTCTGAAAACATAGACAAGAAAATTAATTGATTGATCAGGGGGAAATACAAGGAATGTTAGAGCAGTGGGCAGAGGTAGTAAACGGCGTCATTTGGAGCAATCCTGTGGTATATGTCTGTTTGGGCGTGGGGCTATTATTTTCGATCATGACTCGATTCCTACAAATCAGGCATTTCAAAGAGATGATCCGCCTAGTATTTAAAGGGAAAAGTTCCGAGGCAGGTGTATCCTCCTTTCAGGCCTTTACGATGGCGTTATCAGGGCGTGTAGGGACGGGAAATATTGCGGGGATTGCATTGGCAGTCGGTATGGGTGGACCCGGGGCGATATTTTGGATGTGGGTCATGGCCTTTATCGGGTCGGCTACTGCGTTTGTTGAATCCACATTGGCTCAGGTATATAAGGTAAAGCGAGATGGTCAGTACCGAGGTGGTCCGGCCTTTTATATTGAAAAAGGGACAGGCTTAAAATGGTTTGCCGTCATTTTTGCGGTTGCTGCGTTGGTCGCGATGTGTTTACTGATGCCGGGAACTCAATCGAACTCCATTGCCGTAGCTTTTCATAGCTCGTTTGGCATGGATATGAAGGTTTCGGGGATTCTAGTAGTCGTGTTGCTGGCGCTTATCATTTTTGGTGGTGTAAAAAGAATTGCCAATGTCGCTCAGGTTGTCATTCCGTTTATGGCACTTGGTTACATTCTCGTCTCTTTCTACATTATGATGACGAACATTACTGCGCTTCCCGATGTATTTTCGCTGATCTTTCGTAGTGCCTTTGGCGTGGATTCTGTGTTCGGCGGTATGGCAGGGACGGCGATTGCTTGGGGTGTAAAGCGGGGGATTTATTCCAACGAAGCCGGACAAGGCTCTGGTGCGCACCCGGCAGCCGCCGCAGAAGTGTCCCATCCAGCAAAACAGGGGTTAGTTCAGGCGTTTTCCGTCTATGTAGATACCTTTTTAGTCTGTACATCTACGGCTTTTATGGTCTTATTCACAGGTATGTACAACGTGAAGGGACCTGGTGGCGATTTTATTGTGCAACATCTCCCGGGTGTTGAAGAGGGAACCCAATATACACAGGCTGCTATTGAATCGGTATTTCCCGGTTTTGGATCGAGTCTGCTGTCCATTACCCTGTTCTTTTTCGCATTTACGACCATTATCGCGTATTATTACATCGCAGAAACGAATATGGCCTACCTGGTTGCCGACCGTAAAGCCAAATGGCCCATGTTCGTCCTAAAGCTGGTTATTCTGGGTTCGACGTTCTATGGAACGGTCGTCAAGGAATCTGCGTTGGCGTGGACACTGGGAGACATGGGCGTCGGTATTATGCTCTGGGTGAATCTGATTGCTATGATTCTGTTGGCCAAGCCTGCTCTTCTGGTGCTTAAGGATTACGAACAGCAGCGGAGGCAAGGGCTGGACCCGGTATTTGACCCGAAGAAGGTAGGTATTTCAAATGCCGAGTATTGGTCAAAGGAATATCAGTCTCCTTCAGATGAGTTGACGATCACTGCCAAACCAAGCAAGCTTCAGGCCTAATAAGATAGATAAGTAAGATCAAAGGTGGCTCCGCGGGGAGTCATCTTTTTTTCGTTATCTTGCCTTTACATTCCAAGAAGGGTACATATGTTCACTATTTAGTTTATAATTTAGACAGAGGGATTTTGAATAATCCTGCCATAGATATGTGGGAGGCCACATTTGTATCAGAGGGGTGATTTGAATGAAAATATCCGATTTATCCATAGCAGACGACAAGTGGAGAGCTATTGTAGAAAACGACAAGTCTTATGACGGTGTATTTTTGTACGCTGTGAAGACAACGGGAATATTTTGTCGCCCCTCCTGCAAATCCCGACCTCCCAAAAGAGAGAACATCCGTCTATTTAAAACAGCAGAGCAGGCATTGGCTGAGCATTTCCGTCCATGCAAAAGATGTAAACCGACAGGACAACGATTGCCTGATCATGAATGGATCGCACGGGTTACAGAATACGTGAATTCTAACTATATGAAGGACTTAACATTGCACATCCTAGCTGAGATAAGTCATGGAAGTCCGTATCATTTACATCGTACCTTCAAGCGGGTCATGCATCTAACCCCGATGGAATATATACAGCAGACCAGGTTGGAACAAGCGAAGGAGCTGCTCATCTGCTCAGATATATCTGTTGCGGAAGTGGGGGAGAACGTAGGTCTGTCCAATGCACCTTACTTTATTACGTTATTTAAAAAGAATACAGGCTACACCCCATTGCAATATCGCCAACTCAAATCGAAAGCAACATAAAATGGAGGTACACAGCATGGCACATCAAATGAATAAAACGATCTATTGGTCATTGTTGACACATGAGGATTGGAATTTATATATTGCAGCTACATCGGAAGGATTATGTTATGTGGGCTCGCCCAATCATCCTGTAGAGGAATTGTTTTCATGGGCAGGAAGTCGATTTCCCGGTAGCCCTTTAGTTGAAGAGGATGCTGCTTTACAGCCCTATGCCAAGGAGCTGATTGAATATTTCCAAGGGGAGCGCACCCAATTTACATTGCCCTTTGACTTTCATGGGACTGCATTCCAGCTGGCGGTTTGGAATGCGTTGTGTGATATTCCGTATGGGGAAACACTATCCTATTCAGATATTGCCAACGCTATTCAAAAACCAGCCTCTGTTCGTGCGGTGGGGGCCGCCATCGGTGCTAATCCGATTTTGGTTACGGTCCCTTGTCATCGGGTCATTGGTAAAAATGGAGCTATGACCGGATATCGCGGTGGTTTGGACATGAAGGTTAAGCTTTTGCAGCTCGAAAAGGAAAGAGTGGCATTGGTTCAGTATGAAAAATGAGTATTACAAATCCCCAAAGACACTTCTGAATAAAGGGACCGGCTTCTTGTCAGGGTATACACACTCGTTGAACCCATATACAGGTTGTACCTTTGGTTGCTCATATTGCTATGTACGCCAATTACCAGTCTCCACATTTCGGAAGGAAGCGTGGGGGACATGGGTGGATGTTAAAAATCAGGCGGCAGATATTCTTCGCAAGGAACTTCGTAGAGCCAAATCCAAAGGTAAAGTCACGATTTTCATGTCGTCAAGCACAGATCCTTATCAGCCTGCTGAGTACAAGGAAGAGGTGACCCGGTCTCTGCTGGAGGTGATGGTGGATGAGCCACCAGATTTTCTCTTTTTACAGACGCGCAGTCCACTGGTACGGCGGGATACCGATTTACTGCTCCGATTGGGGGATCGTGTTCGTGTAAGTATGACTGTAGAAACAGATCGAGAAGATATACGCAAACATTTTACCCCGGAAGCTCCTCCCATCCAGGCTCGTCTCCAAACGCTGCATCTCTTAAAGGAGGCAGGTGTACCGACGCAAGCTACGATTGCTCCGATGCTTCCAAGCAGTGAACATTTTGCAGACAAGCTTTTGCCTCTGGTCAACCGTGTCTGTATTGATGATTATTTTATGGGAGATGGCAGTGGGGGGAGACGAACGCGTAGCTTAAAAATAGGTGCGCTGTACGAGTCATTGGGGCTGGAAGAATGGTATCATCCTGCTGCCTATAAGACGGTTTATGAACGTTTTCTCCATGTTTTCCCGAAAGAACAGCTCTACGTGAGCAAAGAAGGATTCGAACCTTGATGCAACAGCAGTCTATGCCATTGAATCAAGAGTGAAACATATAAGGGGGCAACGGGAGAACGAATGCAAACTGTAATGACCAAAAACTTTGACTATGGGGAAAAGGAAATCAATTATCTAAAAAACGTAGACAACGTACTTGGTGCAGCGATGACGCAAATGGGCAAGGTAGAGCGGGTGATCATTCCCGACCTGTTTGCTGCGCTCGTTCATGCGATTGTGGGACAGCTTATATCGGCCAAGGCGGTTCAAACCATATGGGCAAGGATGCAGGAGAAGTTAGGCGTGATCACTCCACAAAATATAGTCGTTCAAACGGCTTTAGATATTCAAAGCTGTGGTATCACCATGAAAAAAGCCAAGTGTATCCTTAATATAGCCCAGACGATCGAGCAGGGCCTGTTGGATTTACAGGAATTATATGAGCTTTCCGATGCACAGGTGATCCAGAAATTGTCCTCGCTGCAAGGGATAGGACCTTGGACGGCTGAAATGATGCTGATTAATTGCATGGAGCGTCCAGATGTCGTCAGTTGGGGCGATATGGCTATTCGACGGGGAATGATGAAGCTGTACCATCTAGATACATTGACCAAGCAGCAATTTGAGGAGTACCGCCGAGTCTATTCGCCTTATGGTTCGGTGGCCTCTATTTATTTGTGGAGTATTTCATTTCGTTAAAAATCAGGGAGTGGAAACGATGGAGAAAACAATTAGGGAACAGATACTGTCATATGTGGATGTGGATTTTCAGAAATTTACGGCTGCATTGCTTCCGACGATTAATAATGTGCTGGGGGTACGTCTGCCGGTGCTGCGTAAGCTAGCTCAAGATATTGCCAAAGGAGATTGGCGACTCTACCTGGAGACCGCTGAAAGTGAACACTTCGAAGAAGTCATGCTGCAAGGCATGGTGATTGGTTCTGTAAAAACGGATATAGAGGAAGTTTTGAGTTATACCGCCAAGTTTGTTCCTAAAATTGATAATTGGTCTGTATGTGACAGTTTCTGTGCCGGATTGAAGATCACGAAGCAACATAAAGAACGAGTGTGGGAGTTTATTCAACCCTACCTGCTCTCCAAGAAAGAATATGAAATTCGGTTTGGTGTGGTTATGCTTCTGAATTTTTATATTGAGGAACAGTATATGAACCGGGTGCTTACTTTGCTGGATCAGACCCATCGTGAGGATTATTATGTACAAATGGCGGTAGCATGGGCGATATCGATATGTTATATCAAGCTGCCTGAGGCAACGATGGCGTATTTAAGTCATAATACATTGGATGATTTTACTTTCAATAAAGCTCTGCAGAAAATTACAGAATCATACCGGGTGGATCAGGCAACGAAAACGACCATTCGTAGTATGAAGCGAAAAAGAAAATAGGATGGGGCTCAGCAGCCAGGTACGCACTTTGCCTTTTTTGGAATTTAATAATAAAATGGAAGTAACTTTCGAAAAGGAGATGACGTGAATTGGCAGAGCAAGTGCGTCTTGGTAAAACAGATTTATATGTAAAACCAATCGGTTTGGGTGCAAATAAGGTGGGAGGACATAATCTCTTTTCCGATTTGAACAATGAAACGGGCAAAGAAGTCGTTCGCACAGCTTTGGACAATGGCATCAACTTTCTGGATACGGCTTTTATTTATGGACCTGAGCACTCGGAACGATTAATTGGTGAGGTATTGAAAGAGCGTGGTCAGCGTGATAAAGCTGTTATTGCCACGAAGGGTGCACACAAATTTGTGAACGGAGAGATTGTTTTTGACAACTCGCCTGCTTTTTTACGAGAATCCGTCGAATCTAGTCTGAAAAGATTGCAGACCGATTATATCGATCTGTTCTATATCCATTTCCCCGATGAAGCTACGCCGAAGGCAGAAGCAGTCGGAGAACTGAAGAAGCTTAAGGACGAAGGCAAAATCAAGGCTATTGGCGTATCTAACTTTTCCATTGAACAACTTAAGGATGCGAATAGCGACGGTTATGTAGATGTGCTCCAATCCCAATATAATTTGTTTCAACGGGAAGCTGAGAAGGATCTGCTGCCTTATACCAAGGAAAATGGCATTTCGTTTGTGCCTTATTTCCCGCTAGCTTCGGGATTGCTGGGTGGTAAGTATACGAAAGACATGACCTTCTCGGACATCAGAGCGAATAATCCACTGTTTCAGGGAGAAGCATTTGCTCGTAATTTGGCCAAAGTGGAGCAGGTACGGGAGATTGCCAATGCGTTGGATGCAGAGGTTGCTCATGTTGTGCTCGCATGGTATTTGACCCGCGATTCGATTGATGCCCTCATTCCAGGGGCAAAGGGGCCGGAGCAGGTGCTGGCGAATCTGAAGACGCTAAATGTCAAATTGAGTCAGGCTGATACCGAAAAGATTGACCATATTTTCAAATAATGAGTGCACTTTATATTTGTTCCATCTAGAGGAGCTGCCGGACGGGCGGCTTCTTTTTCGTGTACAACTCGCATATCCTTGTAGGGTAAGTTCAACGCTGCGGGGGGATCGGATGATGAGAAGACCGCAATGGCACAGCGCACCCAACAGAAGGCGACGCGGCAGACGTAGGTTTTTTTTTATTGTGGCACTGGCGCTGCTGGTAGGAATCATACAGGTGGCTGCTTATGTGGAGCAGCATTTGAAGCCGCCTATGATGCATCTGGCAAAAGTGCGGGTCAAACAAATGGCGACGGAGGCTATTAATTCAGCAATTACAGCACAGGTAGAGCAGGGGAAGACAGCTGATAATTTGATCGAATGGAGAACGGATGCACAAGGAAGAACCTCCGGCTTTGTTCTGAATTATGCAGAGCATATGAAAATTACGTCAGACACGCTCAAAGCAGTTAAGGCAACGATGGACAGCATGAGCCATTTTGATGAGAGCGTTCCGATTGGTCAGGCATTGGGCAGTCCATTGTTGGCAGCTTATGGCCCCAAGATTCCTCTAAAGGTGGAGCCGCATGGAGCGATCAAGGTGGATTTAAATACGCGGCAACAGGATGCGGGCATAAACATGATCTTGGTTGAAGTGTATATTCGGATTACGACGGAAGTGTCTGTGGTTATACCGTTTGAGATGCAACCTCAGATTGTGGAGACGGAAATCCCCGTTTCTTATTTGCTGGTGGTGGGCAACGTTCCGATGTACTACTATGACAATCAGGGAAAACCAGTAGGTAAAAATGGTGCAGCCGCTCCGCAGTTGGCGTTGCCTCCCCATTCCATAGAGAGTAGCGGCGCTATAGATTCCAGCATAGTAAATGTTCCAGAGGTACAGGAAGACCCAAACTCCTCTAGTCAGCCCCCAACGCCATAGAGCAGAGTGGAGTGGCGTGAGTTGCTCTGGAAAAATAAAAGGGACCCTATGAGGAGGTCCCTTTTGTCTTTCCTGTTTTGAGCGCTTTGCGTTCGGACTGCTCCCACTGTCTTAATAACGGATACGGGTCAAAGGACCAATCTGCCCAGCCATTGTCCCGATATATACCATAGTGCAGATGCGGTGGAAACTTGCCTTGGGTACCGGGTTTTCCATAGCCCGAGCTTCCGACCCAGCCAACCGTCTGGCCAGGTGTAACGACGTCTCCGTTGTGGACGGTTTTGTCAAAGCCGGAAAGGTGCGCATAGTAGTGATAGCGGTTGTTGAGATCTCGGATTCCGATGCGCCATCCTCCAAAGGGATTCCAGCCCTTCATTTCAACTACACCGTAGCACGTACTGCGAACTGGAACTCCGTAGCCAGCAAACAGGTCAGTTCCTTCATGTATACGGTAGCCCCCCCAGCTGCGACGGCTTCCCCATGTGCTGCGGTAGCTATAAATGCTGCCTAAAGGAAGGGGGAAAGCTTGGCTAATCAGATCCAGCTTGCCATACGTCCGATACAGCTTGGCAAACTGCTGAACTCTTTGAACTGCGCGGCTGTTATGGTAATATTCCCAAACAGCAATACCAAATTCATCCTCGTTGTTTCCATACTTTCCGAGATAAGATGCGATGCTGAACAGCAGATCCTTGTCATTATTACGGTCAGCAATTCCATCACCCGAACCGTCTTGTCCCAGCCCGGAAAATAGTTCTATGGAACGTGGATTTTGATCCTCCGAATCAGGGTTCATCAAACCGGACCAGATCGGTCCCGTAACGAAAATACCTATGGTCCGTTCTGCATGCTTGCGATCTTTGGGATGGGCCACCGTAAGTGTACGTTCATACTGGTCGATGGCGGCCAGCCTGTACCAAGGGACTCCTGTCAGGGCTTCGATGGAACGATATAAAGCAAGCCTGGAAATATACATTGAAGACTGTGCATGTTCAGCATCTACATTAACTGTCAGGCTGCTTCCGGCGGACGAGGATTGTAAGTGATTGGCAAAGGCATGGGCAGGAAGCGGACAGGCCGTTGTCAGTGTAGCAGCGCATATCAGCAGCGATAACAGACGAACAGCGCGGGCTGTCCGCGTAGGGTAAGGCACGTGAACCGACCTCCTATAGAAGGGCTTAACCGCCCAGTAAATTCTAGACCCTATTCAATAGCGTGAATAGGGCGCTTTTGTTTAGATTGAGCCATATCCGCCGCTTTTATCCATATAAAAAGTTTACTTTTTTCGGCATCAATGTCATATCAAAAAGGGAACAATGAATGGAGGTTTTTCCATGGCTTTCATGTTATAATGTATGACAATGACAGCTTAAGCTTATCAGAAAGAAGGTCTATGCCATTGTCTAGAAAAGAGAAGGAAGCTAAGCCCGACTGGATTCGTATTAAACTTACGACAGGCGATAACTATCAAGAAATCAAGAGCATGATGCGTTCCAAGACATTACATACCGTATGTGAGGAGGCACGATGCCCTAATATATATGAATGCTGGGCCAATAGGACAGCTACATTTATGATTTTGGGTGATATTTGTACGCGTGCGTGTCGTTTTTGCGCAGTAAATACGGGATTGCCTACGGAACTTGACTTGCAGGAGCCTGATCGCGTCGCGGAAGCGGCTGGGAACATGAATTTGAAGCACTGTGTCGTAACCAGTGTGGCTCGCGACGATTTAAAAGATGGGGGCGCTACTATATTTGCAGAAACGGTTCGTGCGATTCGCGGCCGGTTACCTTTGTGCAGTGTAGAAGTATTGATTCCCGATTTTATGGGCGATATTGAATCGCTGCGAATCGTCATGGATGCCAAACCAGATATTCTGAATCATAATATTGAAACGGTGGAGCGCATGTCCGACAAGGTTCGGGCTAAAGCGAAATACCGTCGCTCTCTGGAGCTGCTTCAACGTGCGAAGCAATTAAATCCGGCTATTCCAACGAAATCAAGCATCATGCTAGGTGTCGGAGAAGAGTGGGACGAGATCTTACAAGCCATGGATGATCTGCGTAAAGTCGATTGTGACATTCTGACAATTGGTCAATATTTGCAGCCGTCCGAGAAACATTTATATGTGCAAAAATATTATCCACCGGAAGATTTTGCGAAGTTAAAGGAAGAGGGATTACAGCGGGGATTCAGCCACGTTGAATCTGGACCGTTGGTCCGCAGCTCCTACCAAGCGCATGAGCAGGTGAAGTCAGCCGCTCAGCATAAGGAAGAAAGCGCCCTTTCGCAGGCTTGATCCGGGAAAGGCGGTCAGAATAGCTTGTTTCAAATCGGTGGTAAAAACTATGAATTGTTGCAGGATCACAAGAACGGATGGAATCCCGAAGCGTTTCGTGATCGGTATAGTGAAGTGCTGGATCGCTATGATTACATTATTGGTGATTGGGGTTACAATCAGCTGCGTCTGAAGGGCTTTTATCGAGACGGCCATCCCAAAGCAAATAAGGATACATCTATAGGGGTACTGGACGATTACATTAATGAATACTGCAATTTTGGCTGTGCCTATTTTGTGCTGCAAAAAAGCCGTGAAGTGGTTAATAAAAACGGCGTCAATGATGAAATCGTTGCTCCAGATATTCAGCAGTTGGTAGATGCTCAAAGGGAACAAGCGGGAACGTTAGAAACCGAAGAGCAGCAAGAAGTATTGCAACATACAGCTGGAGAACAGGAGTGGCCGCAACCACAACAGGATTCCACAGCTACGGAGGAATCGCGAGTGGAGCAGCCACGAGAATTCCGAGAACCACGCGAGTTGCAACGTCGGGAACCGAAGGATGCCCAGGAAGTACGTGAGCGACAGCCGCGTGAAGCTCGTGAAAGTCGTTCATCCAGAGAAGGACGTGAAGGAAATCGGCAACGTGAGCCACGTGAAGCACGTGATTCGCGCCAGCCAAGAGAACCACGTGAAGCAAAGGATGGACGCAATCCGGGTGAAGGGCAGCAAACCCGCGAACCGCGTAGACAGCGCAATCAGCAAGGGAATTTCGATAAAAAGGAATCGCGTGGACCACGCTATGAGCGTCAACCAAAGGAAAACCGGGAGGGACGGCAAGTTCGTGTCTCACGTGAACCTGAGGGCCAGCGTCAGACCCATCCAGCTGCTAAAGCCGAAAAAACTGAGGGTAGTAAAAAGAATAAAACATTTACTGCTCCACAACAAAACGGTTCCTGAATTTTCAGGAACCGTTTTGTTTGTAAAAAAAGAGCCAGAGTCGGCTCTTTTACAGGTTCTAATTAAGAAAGGCGTTGCGTACTCGATCCCAAAATGGGAAAGGACGGTAACGAGCGAAGCTGATCTTCTGACTTGCGACCTGACATCGAACAGAGATTAAGTCATCCACAGGAAAGTTCAGGTGATCTACTGTCAATAAAAGACGCTGATCTTTCCGTGAAAAAATATCACAATGATGATGTTTGGGCAGTAGCAATGGCGATCCCAGTGTCCGATATACGCGGTTATTAATGGAAGCGATCTCAGTCAATTGCAATGCTTCAATGGTGGGGTGAACCATAGCTCCGCCAAGTGCTTTATTATAGGCGGTCGTCCCTGAGGGGGTAGAAACACATATACCGTCACCGCGAAACATTTCAAAGGTGATATCGTTAATATCTACTTGGGCAACGACAGTGCCATCCACCCCTTTTAACGTAAACTCATTCAAGGCAATAAAAGAAGCATTGCCTGACTTCTTGTGAATTTCCAACTCAATCAGTGGATACTTAACGATTCTCGGGTTAAGCGATCCCTCAGATCCGCTTTGGCTCATCAGGTGGATTAGCTCCTCCAGCTCGTCCGCACGCCAATCGGCGTAAAAGCCTAGATGACCGGTATGTACACCAACAAAGGCAATATCCGGAATGCGGTCGATGAAGGTATGAAACGCATGAAGCATTGTACCATCGCCTCCAATAGACACGACGATTTCCGGCGATTCGGCATCCAGCTTGAAATTCTTTTCTTGGGCAAGACGGTGAAATTGCTGACTCAAGTCCATGGAGTGCTGATCCCCGCGATCCAGAACATAATATCTCAAGATGAAAAGCTCCTTTGTCATGGGTATATATCGATCATAATCAATTATGAGCAAGAACACAATCGTTCATTGCCTGTGTGTTCTTCTCAAACGTACGTATAAGCGACGTGTACCCACACTCAACCATGAGAGACTAAGCATTCCAGCCAGTATAAAGCCAAGAAAAAGCAGACTTTGCAACAGCATGGCGGACGAGAAGCCAGGGGACCATACGATGTCGTATATTGGAAAAAAGACTGGAGAGCTTCCCTGTCCCATCAGAGGCTGCCATAACACGAGAGCGAGCAGTGCCGAGATGAAGCCGTGCGCAGCCCGGGCCAACAAAAATGGCATATAACGAAGATCCGTCATATTTAAAATACTTGCAACCTGCGCATGAACCGATAGCCCGCCCCAGGAGAGCACAAAAGCGGCTGCGGCTACCTTGAATGGTATCGCTGCCGTGGCTTTACCTGCGGCCTGCGCTCCTAAAGTGACTTCGAAAATACCACCCACGATGGACTCCGTTAACGTAGAAGGAAGACCACATGCAGTCAAGAGGTTTGCCGTAAGCAGATGAAGCCCTCTCATTAAACCGGAGTTCGTCAAAGCTTCTAAAATGACGCAGAAGAATACAACTAGCCCTCCTACGACAATAATAAGGCGTAGGGAGGAAGTAATCGCCTGACGGAGTAACTCACCCAATGGACGACCATCTTCCAAACGAGCTGTATGCATGGCGTATAATGCTTGGCGTAGGGGTCCAGGCTGTCTATTGCGACCTGCAGCTATTGTATTTGTGGACTTCGACCAGGCTTTTGGAATAGGTTGAGGGCGGTCGCTGCGAGTATCTGTTTCCCCTGAACGGGAACCGTGGAAGCGCATAAGTAGCCCGATGATGAGCACACCACCATAATGAGCCGCGCCCAGTACGAGTGCAATTTCTGGTTGATGGAAGAAGCCAACGGAAACCGCACCGATCAAGAATATCGGATCAGAGGAAGTCGTAAATGCGACCAAACGCTCTCCTTCAATGCGTGTGATCCATTTTTGCTCCCACAGCTTGGCTGTTAGTTTAGCTCCAATCGGGTAACCGGATGCACAGCTGACCGCAGCGACAAAACCTCCACAGCCAGGTACACGGAATAGAGGCTGCATCAGCGGATCCAACAGCGCACCTATGAAATGAACAATTCCGAAACCGAGGAGAAGCTCGGAAATAACGAAAAATGGGAATAAAGACGGAAACAGCACGTCCCACCAGATGGCAAGCCCCCGAAGCCCAGCATTCAGAGAAGATTGCGGGTATACAGCCATAAGTATAAATAGGAATAGCAGTGAAAGGATGAGCAGAGGAAGCGAGTAACGACGGTATAGCGACATAGAGGCCCCTCCTTTGGAGTTGTACTATTATACCTATGTCGGGGATGGACAAAGAGTACAAAAAAAACAAAGAAAACGGTTACATTTGTTGCTGTATTTTTGTAAATAGTATGTTAAAATAGGAAAACAACGATCCATAACCTTAAGGATGGAGTGATCAGGATGAGTATCGTTGCCGGTCTGTTCGTATGTGCTTTTGTGTATGTTATTCGTGCCTCTCTCGTCCATTCCGGTGAAGAGGATTGGCGGAGTTATTAATTGTATTTATAGAATGACGAAGCTATGTGCAACGAAGCACATCCTCTTCATATGTTAAATTGATAAAATGACGCTTATTTTTAGCGTCATTTTTTGTTTTTTGTTATAATACGGGTGTATATTTATTACCATAGCACAGAAAGTTGGAGGAAAAGTGAACCCTAGCCTGAGCATTTATGACAACCTTGGGGGCGCGGAAGGTATTCGTGCTATTATTGAGGCCTTCTACCCGAGAGTTTATAAAGATCCGTTGTTAAGTCCCCTGTTTCCTAAAGACATGGAACCGGTTAAGGAAAAGCAGTTTATGTTCCTGAGCCAGTTTTTTGGAGGACCGTCCCTTTTTTCTGATGCATATGGTCATCCGATGTTACGTGCGAGACATATGAAGTTTCCCGTAACGGAGGAGCGAGCAGAGGCATGGTTGTCTTGTATGGCAGGTGCGTTAACGGATACGGGCATTGAGGAGCCGCTTCGTTCCATCATACTTAACCGTTTGTCTGGTCCTGCGCATCATTTTGTAAATACCCCGTAAGCTTGCGGGGATTGCCGAATTTTGGAGAGGGTTGTAAAAACATTGGAACTTGAACCGTTATATCAGATTAAAATCACCTGCACACATTGTGAAGAAGAATTTCAGACATCTCGTGTCAGACCAAGCCTAAAGAAGGCCATTCGTACAGATTCAGATTTTTGTGCTTATTATAAGAATGAAAATCCGGATTTTTATGTCGTAAGGGTCTGTCCTCATTGTGGGTTTACCTCGACAGAGCACTCTACCGTTCAGTTAAGCGATCAGCAAACCAAGATTTTTAGAGATAAAATCGGTAATCGCTGGCAGTCTCGCGAATATGGCGGGCATCGTAGCTGGGAAGAGGCATTAGAAACGTATAAACTGGGTTTACTCTGTGCCCAGGTCATCGGAGAAAAGGAACGCGTAGTAGCCAGTCTATTACAGCATATCGCATGGATGTACAGATACCAGGGAAATGAGGAGCAGGAGCTTCGCTTTCTCAAATTTAGTCTGGATTCTTACGTTCGGGTTTATGAGCTGGAGGGTGTCGGGGCGAATAATGCCAAACTGCTGTATCTGATTGGTGAATTGCATCGACGTACAGGGAACTTTAACGAAGCGGTACGCTGGTTTTCGCGTGTCATTAATGACAAAAAGATTATGGATGCAGCCATGATCCGGGCTTCCCGCGAACAGTGGTCTGTACTGCGAGAACAAATGATGGCTAAAAATTTCCAACTGCCGGAGGAAATGCAAGACGCAAGCTCCTCCTGAAGAAATAAAGGTGTGCACTATGGCCGATTTAGGCTCATGGTTCACACCTTGTTTGTAAAACGGGTTATATTCTCTTACAACTCATGAATTAATGATGACGCAATGTGGTATCTGACAGCAAATAATCGTCATCACAATCCACTAAAGTAACCTTGTTATGGCAACATGGAAACACAAGCAGCTTTTTCATACCTTCGTGTATGAGCTTAAGCTCTTTAGGCTTCAGGGGCAGCAATACATTATCCTGGTCGCAAAACGGACAAGACTGTACATAAACGTCTCCCATGACGATGTCATAAGGCCAGGTTTTATGAAAAGGGATCATGATTTGTCCGATTCTCCGCCGTTCGGGTCAGCGGTTTCTTCTTTAGCCAGTTCGGCCAGCTTTTGCATCAAAATGTGCTGGGGTGTATGCATAAGGTGTTCCAGCGGAATACCGAGCTTTTCGGATAATTTCACAGCCGTTTCCGGCGAAATTTGTAAGGGTCTCATTCTGTTTTCCTCCCAATTGTAGTGATTTACTATCACGATGTAGCTTTATTGTATATGAAACCACATGAATTCGCCAAAAAAGAAAGGTGGAACTATTATGAAAACACCGTTAAAGCAAACATGGGATCTGGAATCTATTTTTAGCGGAGGGTCTTCCTCTGCCTCATTCCATGCATTTTTGGAAGAATTGGAAAGCAAGGTCCAACAGCTGCAGTCCCAGCTTAAAGCAGCTAAAGTACCACAAACGGTATTGGATACCGAGCGTCTAGATAGTGTATTGAGTAGCATCCAGGAGCTGTTTAATGGCGCGTCGCAGGCGGGTTCCTTTGTCTCTTGTCTAACTGCTCAAAACCAGCACGACAAGCTGGCTGTTCAACTGGGGGCGCGTGTCAACACGCTGTATGCCCAAGGGAAAAGTGCTTTAGTATCTTTCCAGAACTTGCTGGCACAAACCAGTGAAGACATTTGGCAGAAATGGATGGAGCGCGAAGCTATCCAGCCGATTTCTTTTGTCCTGAACGAATATCGGAACGAAGCACGTGAAAAAATGGCTCCTGAGCTGGAAAGCCTTGCATTGGATCTGGCAGTGGATGGCTACCATGGATGGGGCGACTTCTATGATACCATTGTCAAAAATATGACGATCCCTGTACCAGAAAATGGCGAGATCGTAAACCTGTCTGTAGGTCAGGCAGCTAATAAGCTGGATGAAGCAGATCGCAGCGTACGTAAAGATGTGTTTGCACGTTGGGAAGAGGCATGGACTCAGGTAGAGGACTATTGCGCGGATACATTGAATCATTTGGCAGGCTTCCGTCTGAAGCTATATGAAAAACGAGGCTGGACAGATGTGCTTAAGGAACCGCTGGAAATCAGCCGTATGTCCGCACAAACGCTGGATACGATGTGGCAGGTTATTAATGAAACGAAGCCTATTGTAGTTAAATACTTGGAGCGAAAAGCAAAGCTGCTGGGCTTAGAGAAGCTGTCCTGGCATGACGTTGAAGCTCCGCTGGGAACATCAACCACTAAAATCCCTTACGACGATGCTGCTGTAACGATTGTTGAGCAATTTGGTAAGTTTAGCTCGAGAATGGCTGACTTTGCCCAAATGGCTTTTGAGAAAAGTTGGATTGAAGCAGAGGATCGTCCTGGCAAACGTCCGGGTGGTTTCTGTACATCTCTGCGTCTAAGCAAAGAGACCCGTATTTTTATGACCTATGCCGGATCACCATCCAACGTTTCGACACTGGCCCATGAGCTCGGACACGGTTATCACCAGCATGTGATGAATGAATTGCACCCATTGAATCAAAATTATGCCATGAACGTAGCTGAGACGGCGTCGACGCTGGCAGAACTTATTGTATCAGATGCTTTGCTGGAAGCTGCCGAGGGTCAGGAGAAGGTAGCTTTGCTGGAGGATAAAATTCAGCGTGGTGTAGCCTTCTTTATGAACATTCATGCCCGTTTCCTATTTGAAACCCGTTTTTACGAGTTGCGGAAAAAAGGAGTCGTAGGAGCACAACAATTAAGCGAGTTGATGGAACAAGCGCAGCGTGAAGCGTTTAGTGGTATCCTGGATGAGGCTCATCCTCATTTTTGGGCATCCAAGCTGCATTTCTATATTACGGACACTCCTTTCTACAACTTCCCGTACACATTCGGGTATATGTTCAGTGCAGGAATTTACGCTTTTGCGAAGGAAAACCCTGACGGCTTCGCCGACCAATATGATGCCTTGCTGCGTGATACAGGTCGCATGACAGTCGAAGAATTGGCTTCCAAGCACTTAGGTACCGATTTAACACAGGCTGACTTCTGGCGTAATGCTGCGCAAGTTACTGTTCAGGATATTGAGCAATTTTTACAAATGACAAAATAACGGATTTACACTTTTGAAAGGTCTCCTATAAGGGAGGCCTTTTTTGTAATTTTTGCAGAAGATGATGAACAAAGTCGCAAAATGTCGAAATGTAATTAATATTACCTGTTGGCGAAATTTAAAATGATGGATATACCTAGAAAATAGTTATAAATACCCAATTATGTTGGTTTTGATTGTAAGGTTAAAAATCTTCGCATATAATTGAGCCGTAAGACCTATTAATTATTTTTGGATAAGGTACATAGGAGGGTTTTTGTAATGGATGAAGTAGGTCAATTGTCGTTGGCAAGGCAGATGGATATCGTTTTAAAAGAACTGGATAATGAACTGGCGGGTTTGTCGTCAGGCATCGTATTTGTACAAATACGTAACAATGTAGTTGGGAAGTTTGGGATTCGCCATAATCCGCTTGCAGGTAAGGGTGGCACGTTTGCAGCAGTAGAACCGGGGTTATCAGCAAAGCATCGGGAGGATTTTCGGCGTATGGCCCTAGAAACGCTAAATCATAAGCGTAGCTGGACTCATGGTGAGATTGCTTTCGATTTTGCCATAAGACAAGGAACGATTTTGGTAGATGCAACACTGGAGTCCAACTACAACATGGCGAATCTCATGATCCGCTACAACAAGCCTACATACCGAGCGGCTAATTCGGAATAATCATCAATATGAGGATTTTGCAAAATCCTAATTTAAAAAAGAGAAAAGGCGGCCTTCCTAGGGAAGACCGCCTATGTTATATGCCCGTTATAACGCATTTTGGTAAATTACGATGAACGGAATGCTCATGTGGAATAATGACGCTTATTGACCTGAACGTCCTGATAATTGCTGTTCGGCCAGCTGTACCAAGCGTTTAGTGATATAGCCTCCCAGAGAACCAGCTTCACGGGATGGCATGTCACCGTAGTAACCATCTGCCGGAATGGTGATGCCCAGCTCTTGTGCAGCTTCATATTTCAATTGTTGCAGTGCGTTGTTGGCTTGAGGAACAACTAGGTTGTTACTGCGACGACTTCTGCCTTGATTAGCTTCATTCATGTGTAGTCACCTCCTTCGGCTGTGATGAGGTTAGTATGCGACAGAGTTATGAAAATATGCGCCGAAGGAAGGAAAGTGACTAGAGGGAAATTACGGATATATGATATGAATCTGAGTTTTGAGGTCGATGGATTGCTTAGGCTCCAGACGGATCAGCCCGCCTCCTTCAACAGGATCAGGTAAATTAGGAGCATCTGACAGCCAGGTATAAGGCTCAATGCAAAGATACTGATCGCATTCACCTTTGGTGTATAACACCCAATACTTAAAGTATTGCTCATCTGCTGTGTAGCTGATTTGATAACCGTCGTCACGAGTCAAAAGAGCTACAGCAGGGCCTTCCGTTGCCCGCAGCAACGTATCTAGATTAGTTCCTTTCAGAGAAAGACCCGAAGAGAGCTGTTCCAAGTCATTCAACGAAGTAATGATACCTGTAGGTAGCTGTTCAGCATCCTGTTCATATACGCCGTTTACAGGTAGCTTTAGGCGCCAGCGCTCAGGTTCTCCGTCCACCATAAACCAAGTGTGATATCCCAAGCCAAATGGGGCTGCTTTTTCACCCAAATTGGTTACGCGCAGTGTTTGACTTAATATAGCACCCTGCAAGCGATACGTCATCTCCAGACGCAAAGGAATGGGGAATTGTTCCATCCAGTGCGGATCACTTTCTGTCAAAAGCTCGGTAGTGACACTGCAACCTTCTTCATCCTCTTCAATATCACTGCAGCGCCAGGATTGATTACGATGCAGACCGTGTATATGATTGTCATTGGCTGTATTTCGGTCGAACTGGTAAGGAACACCGTCAAACTCAAATTGTCCTTTGCGAATTCGGCCAGGAGGAATCAAAATGGGCAAGCCAAAATGATAAGGCTTTTGTAAATAAAAAGCCAATTCTTCCTCACCGGGCCGACGTACGATATCCCTGTCGAGCTTCAGATCACGCACTGAGATAATATTATTCCCGAGGCGAGGGATCATCGTAACTTCCAGTTCACCACTATGTAAAACATACGTGTCGTAACCGTTCCAGTGTTCTTTGGTCACTTGTTTCATATCCATGCTCCTTTGTCCACTATAATCGGTTGAAGCTTCGTGTCATTATGATAACAGATTTTTGATCGTAGGGCACAATCGTCATTTGACAATAACATTATGCGGAATTATCATTAATGTAGTTTAGAAAGTAATGACATGGATAACGCGATGATGAGGACAAGTAAGCTTTCGCATAAGCTCTTCAGAAAGCCGGTGGTGGATGGGAACCGGTGAGCCTGCACTGCTGAATGGACCTTGGAGTGCCGCACAGAACAGGAGTTTACTGTCCTCAGTATGACGGCCGATTGCTCCCCGTTAACGGAGCTTTAAGATTGCAGGCAGCCACGGAGCATAGCTCCGACAAGTAATAGGCTGACGGCAATGAATAAGGGTGGTACCACGGTCTCGCGTCCCTTGAGGATGCGGGGCCTTTTTGCGTTCTAATTTTGAAATAACAAGGAGGAAGAATATGAAAACTGTACTTTCAGGTATTCAGCCTAGCGGACAACTTACTTTGGGCAATTACATCGGCGCAATGAAAAACTTTGTCAAATTGCAAGAGGATCACCAATGTTACTTTATGGTTCCAGATCTTCATGCGATTACCGTACCGCAGGAACCAGCTCAATTACGCGAGCAGTCGGAGGCGGTAGCGGCATTATTTATTGCAGCCGGTATTAACCCAGAGAAATCCAACGTCTTTTTACAATCCCATGTTCCTCAGCACGCTGAGCTGGGATGGTTGATGACAACACTGACGAATATGGGCGAGCTGGAACGTATGACTCAGTTTAAGGACAAGGCTGCTGGCAAGGATTCCGTAGGAGCAGGGTTGTTCGTATATCCGTCGTTGATGGCAGCTGACATTTTGCTCTACAACGCTGATCTCGTCCCGGTGGGCGAAGATCAGAAACAGCATCTGGAGCTGACACGGGACTTGGCGGGCCGCTTTAATCATCGTTATGGAGATTATTTTACAATTCCCGAGCCGTATATCCCTGAAGTAGGGGCGAGAATTATGTCCCTGGATGATGCATCCAAAAAAATGAGCAAGAGTAATCCGAATGCAGGCAGTTTTATTGCGCTACTGGACGAACCGAAAGTCATACGCAAGAAAATCAGCCGCGCTACGACCGATTCTGGCAGTGAGGTTAGATATGATCTGGCCAATAAACCTGAAATTAGTAATCTAATGAGCATTTACAGCCAGTGTTCCGGTTTGTCGCTCCAAGAAGTGCAGGATCGTTATGAAGGCCAAATGTACGGGACATTTAAAAAAGAACTGGCAGAGACGGTTGTGGCTATGCTTGAACCGATTCAGCAGCGCTATCGCGATATCCGGGAATCCGGTGAAATTGGACATATTTTGGCCCAATCCGCAGAGCGTGCACAAGAAGCTGCTGAAGTCACGCTGTCTGCGGTCAAAGAGCGCATGGGCTTTCTGCCACGTCTACGCTAAAGCATATTGAGGCGAAACGAATTAGGCCTTTTATAGGATTGGATTAGGAGCGGCGTTGTCGGGCTTTGACCACGAAACCCCAGCCGATATTGCCGACAGATAATAGCCCCAGTAGAATGGCAAGCCATGCGGAATAACTGATGGCTATAGCGGCTGCCGTCAGCAGGACAATGGATGAAACGGCGAACCATAGGGATAAACCTTTGCTCATTGGTAAAAACCTCCAGTGTTCGAATGTTGAATTTCAGGAATAAGTAGTTGTAAGCGAGCCATAATAATCTTGCAAGCTTGCAATGAACCTCACTCACAAAGAACTGAAAGGAGATTCAAATATGAGCAGACGTCGTTCAAACAACCTGCAAGTACCGCAGGCCAACGCCGCTTTACAACAATTAAAATATGAGGCAGCTCAAGAACTTGGCATCACCATCCCTCAGGACGGTTACTTCGGTAATGTTGTTTCCCGCGAAACAGGTTCTCTTGGGGGATATATTACGAAAAAGCTAGTCCAACAAGCAGAACAATCCTTGTCGGGCAGCAGCCGTTTGCAGTAATACACATAAACACTCCATCTTGGAAGCTGTATTATGAGCAACTGTCATGAAGAAAATCCGGAGCGATCATGCTCCGGATTTTTTTTACGCATGGCTTATGACCATTGTGAATCACGCAAGTCCGCTTCGTCAAGAGGGCGCTTTCATGAGATGTGATTTTTGGCGCGAATGGCCAAAAAAACAGCAAGCTCCCAGATTAAGGGGGAACTTGCTGTCTCTTGTTCATACGGCTGGTTGTTAGCTTGTAAGCAGATTTTAATTCGTATGCAGGGAAAGGCGTTTTTGCATCTTTTCGTCACTGAGCCATCCGATATAACTGTTGATCAGCCCGAACTGCTTATCCATCGCGACCACAGCCACGAATGGATATTGCCTCCGGTGTCGATACCTGACGTCACCCCATCGCACAATGTAGCCCCATTCCAGTTCTTCCACCTCGGCAACGGCAAAGGAGGAAAAATAGCGAAATGCCTGCACATCGCGATAGGATTTGGATGCTTCTACGGCAGGATGTGTGGATGGAATCGCATGTTTCGTCCAAAATAAGTGTGTGCCATTTAATCCGCCAATATCATAACTTCCATTCTGATGAGCTTTTACCACATGCCACCGGTTCCACGATACGGTGGGAATGATATAATAGATGTCGCCCTCCTGACGCTCGTTGTCCATATCACGTACCGCTTTTCTGGTTATAAAATGGCTCCAGGTTCGCCAAATGTAATATAGGCCAATAATAACGTACAGCGTAATAAATAAGGGAGCGGGCGGAACCAATCCGATGATCCACAGCATTATCGCAGCAACATGGGTGCCAAAAATAAAGGGATCGAAAATATGGATGATATTCCAAGATATCCACTTGTTTGTAAACGGTCGGAATGCCTGTGTTCCGTACGTATTAAATAAATCTGTGAATACATGCAGGCAGACGGCAATCGTTACCCATAATGCTACATGACCTGGGGGCACATCTCTGAAGATCAGGCAAATCAGTCCTGTTATGGACAAGATCCATATCAACCAGAACGGAATTGAGTGCGACAGTCCACGGTGATTGCGAATGTAGGCTGCGTTATTTTTCAACCGAAGCAAAGTGTCAAAATCCGGAGCTTGTGATCCTACGACTGTAGCGAGCAGTACGACTGCGGCCAACTTTGGATCTCCGGCGACGACAGGATCAGTGTAGGCCAGCCCGGCCAATCCGATTCCCATGACAAAGTGTGTGGCTGTATCCATATCTGTCGCTCCTTTTGTATTGTTTCCTGTACTTATTACTACCCAAATTTACTGTAAACGATCAGCAGGGGCGATTTGCCATCGGAATTGTGAACGTTTTGTGCGTTTTCTGTCAAACTTTTTGGGGTAGGTATATGATAAAATTTATATCGGAGTTCAACTTACTCCCGAATTCATACATCTCTAAGGGGGAGTTACTCACAATGGATAATATAAGTTATAAGACTTCTTCGGATGCGGCTACCTATTCTGTAAAATCTAAACCACCCGGCAAAGCGGGCACTTGGAAAGATTTTATTACAGTTACCAAGCCAGGCATCCTTCGTACCAATCTGGTTGCAGCCTTTGGTGGTTTTTGGTTAGCATCGCAATGGGACGTTGACTATATAAAGCTAATTCTTACACTTTTAGGTACAATGCTGGTTATGGCATCTTCATGTGTTTTTAACAACTATTTTGACCGTGAGCTGGATTTGAAAATGGAGCGTACACGTAATCGCTCACTGCCAACAGGGCGTCTGACCCCTACAACGGTGTTGTCATACGCTATTATTTTGGGTGTTGTCGGGTTAGCTGTTCTATTCTTCTTCTCTGGTGTAAAGGCAGGGTTACTGGGATTACTTGGTATGTTCGTTTACGTCGGTATTTATACACTTTGGTTGAAACGTTCATCTACATGGAGCACATCCATCGGTGGTATTTCTGGTGCAATGCCTCCTGTAATTGGTTATGTTGCCGCTTCGGGTCGTATTGATATGGGCGCTTGGCTTTTATTCGCTCTCCTGTTTTTATGGCAGCCGCCTCACTTCTGGGCACTTGCTATTCGCAGAGTTGAGGAATATCGCGCAGCAGGATTTCCGTTGTTGCCAGTCGTAAAAGGTATCCATCGGACCAAGATTCAGATGATTCCTTATATTGTATTGCTGATTCCGGTACCCATCCTTATGTATGCTTATGGATATGCCGGTATGATTTTTATGATCGTGTCCGTGTTACTGTCCGTGCTGTGGGCATTCTATGCCTTTAAAGGTTTTACGATTAAGGAAGAAGAAACGGATTCCTGGGCCAAAAAAGTATTTTTCTTTTCCATTAACCATCTGACACTCAGCTTCTTGCTGATGATCGTCGATACGGTTCATAAATTCTAATGTCATTTTAGAGGCATTTTATAGTACACCATATAGCTGTCCAACAGGCATGAAAGCGGCCTGAGGACAGCTTTTTTTGTTATTCAAGACTAAAGAACAGGTGGCGGGTATATAATGTATTCTTCCAATCCTGCTTTTTCCAATTGAGCGATCACATATTCGTCTGGAGTCCCTTCTACGCCAGCGTATCCTTTGCGGGTATACATATGGTAGGCATCTGGAAAAGAGTCTGCAAGCACACCCCTTATTTTTTTCCCTGAGCTGTCATTGTCCATAAATAAATATATTTCGTCGTGCTTGGCTCGCTTGTGGAGGGATTCCAGTTTTATAGAGTTTAGTGTGCCGAAGGTGCATAAAATGTGAACCTCCGGGTCAAGTAATCGGCGAAGTTTGCTGCGGTCATTTTTCCCTTCGACGATCACGGTTATCGCCATTTAAGCTCACCCCTTGTCTGATACATATGCTCGAAATTCCCCGGGAAATGAAGAATATGAGTATAGTGTAGCTCCAAATAGGGTTCTCATGCAAAAAATAACAAAACAGCCTGCCAGAAGTGGCAGGCATGGGTACAAGGGGCAACATGTTAGGGCAATTTAGACATTAAAACCAGCAAGTACGGAGAATGATGACGAGCAGAATATAAAGAACAAGAATGGTGCCAGTTGAAGTTCCAAAAACAGGGCAAGGGCTTACAGGATGACAGTGGCTCACAGGCTGCACCTCCCTTTATTAGTGAATGTTCAGTCAAAATAGTCTATGTGGATAGGGGGATAGTGTACTGTGCATCTGCCCTCTGGAACGGCATTTTGGGCTTTAAAGATAGCATTTTAGCATACCCACTGCCTCAGACTAGCTAGGAATGATAAGGTCCTGTGGCAGACAGTGGCGGTGTCGGAGATATGCGCTTAACGGGAACGAATAGCAGGCCAGCCATCAGAATCAGAAATGCGATAAAAAAAGGGGATATGTGATCCGGAAGCTGACCCGCCAGTACAGGCCCGGCAAAGGAGCCGATTGACGTTGCAATGGATTGCAGGGCAAAGGTTTTGCCCAATCGAGCACCTCCAATTCGTATGAAGAGAGAGGCCAGCGCTGGAAAAATGATGCCTTTGGCTGTTCCCAAAATAAACAGGATGATGCCTATTGTCGCTTCGGGCGTGGTGGCGAGTGCATAGAAGCTTAAAGACATCAGAATAATGCCACAGAGTAGCCTGACCATCGGTGAATATTTGTTCAGAAAAAGCAAACTAAGCGTACAGAGTGCTCCCAAACTGATGATGGAAAAGAGCAATCCGGTGGACATCATGGACGCAGAACCGTTATTCCGTAATGGGATCTCATAAAATAAAATGCCTTGTGCGCACGCCAAAACAAAAGGTAAAAGCAGGTAACGCCAATTGAATGGTAACCGCGTCTGTGCTGCCGAGAGTGGAGCAGGTGTCGTATGACCATCAGATAATTGGGCCTGCGGAGCGGGTGCTTTTTTGGGTAAGGTGAAATAAGCCATAAGCCCCGTGATTACAAGAATGATGCCAAGGGAACTAAATGTCTCGCTAAAGCCAAAACTGGCTACGATAAATGCGCCTGCGGCTGGAGACAGAACAGAGGCCAACGTATGGACGACACCATGCCCCGACATATATTTACCCTGCGTAACCGGATGATCAGACAGTTGCGCCAGCATGGCCAGACAGGCTGGAGATAAAAAAGCCAACACATAGCCACTAATCGCACGCAGAAAAAGTAATTCCCACGGTGTATGGATGTACGATTGAATGATCAGGATCAGGCCTGCAGCTGTCAGGCTGAACATAATATATCGGCGACTGCCGTGTTTGTCGACTTTGGGACCTGCCATCAAATTTCCAGGCAGGTGAGTCAGAGAGTAAATCCCCATCATCCAACCGATAAAGGTAGGAGCTGCCCCCAGAGAGATGGCGAATGGCGTCAAAATAGGATATTGCGCATGCAGATCAAAAAAGGCAATGAACAAAAAGAGATACAGCCAGAGGGCTGTTTTCATGTGAATGACCCCCTTTCCCTAATGTAAACTTTCATGTTACTTTGTATTCTTTCATGTTACTTTGTATTGGCCCTTCCTAAGTTGTACGCTGGATTGGACGAACATAGACCACTTTGTATGGACAAGAATTGAAAGACAAGGTATGTATAAGACCTAAGCTGACAGGACATTGCGTAATCATGTATAATTACAGAGACAATTTTGCAATTCGAATCATGTAGTTGAAAACGGGAGTGTAGCGAAATGGATAAGGGCGTCTGGACAGAGTTTTTGGAACATAATTGGCAGATTGTTCAAGATAATTGGCTGTATATATTAATTGGGCTTGTCCTATTGTTAGTCATATTGAAGGTTGTAAGAACTCTCATAAAATGGCTGATTGTCATCGTCGTAATTGCAGGCTTGCTTATCTACAGTGGCATTTCCTTTGAACAGGTCGGCAAGGTCGTTACTCAGGCAAAGGATGATGCGATTAACAAGGTTCAGAGTGAGGCCTTGAACATGATGATCAAAGAGGGACGGGATGCCCAATACACATCCAACGCGGATGGTACGTTTTCGGTAACCAGCTCCAACTTGGAAGTGAAAGGTCCATTTGATGGTGACAAGGTCAAGGTATGGTTTCAGGGGATGTCGCTGGGCGAGTGGAGTATGGGCGATACCGTCAAGAAATATATCGAAGGTGCGAAAGGCTCGGCTGTAACACAGTCGCCACAGTCGCCGTAGAGACAGGAGGAACACAATGAAACCATCCTGGCTGGAGCCTATTCTTCATTGGAATGGCGTGACGGTGTTTTTAATTGTCATTGTACTGCTGTCGTTGATTCAGGGCTGGAGACGAGGAGCTTCCAGATCTGTAGGGGCGCTGTTTAGTCTTATTGTGGATGGCATACTGACTGTAGCGGGTATTTTGTGCTCGCTCGGATTAGCCATGTGGCTTTCACCGAAGGTGCAACAATGGCTGGCAGCTTACATGGAGCATTTGCCACAGCGAAAACTAAGTGGGATTGAGCAATTTTATTATACGCTTGTGGCGGGGATAGAGGGTTTTCCGCTGCTGCGGTTCGCCGTATTGTTCATGCTCAGTTATGCTATTGCCCAGTTTATACTGCGTGCCATTTATGTGTTGATGGTAGGTGGCAAGTCAGATTCCTCCCTCCATGAGCATCCAAAAAAATCGGGCTTTTTCAGCAGGGTGGCAGGGGCCGGAATAGGTACTCTTATTGGTGGAGCTCGCGCCATGATGATCATAGCCCTGCTGTTCATAGGCGTTAGTCTGTACCCAGACAGCGGGTTTAGCAGCTACGTACAAGCTTCGCCGATTTATAAGCAAGGTGCGCAATCGGTCATTGAGCCGTTGTCCGGGACTCTGATTAAGGATAAGCTGCCCGTATTTACGCAAGCTGTTACCAAGGAATTGAATGGTATCATGCAGCGCAAATATGAAATAATCGACCGGGACATTCCAAGCGATATCGTTCAGGCAGCGGCCAAGATTACAGAAGGGGCTAGCGGTGACGAGCAAAAAGCTAGAGCGTTGTATGAATGGGTAGGCACCCGTATTAGCTATGATTACAGTAAGGTCGAAGCCTATGAGCAACGTGGTGACTGGCATGAACAGACTCCCAGAGATACGTTTGATACACGTAAAGGAGTGTGCATTGATTATGCCCGCCTTTACTCAATGATGGCTCGTTCGCAGGGGCTACAGGTCAAGGTTGTAACAGGCCTTGGGTACAACGGACAGGGAGGATACGGGTCCCATGCTTGGAATGAGGTATATTTGAGCGGACAGGATCAGTGGGTACCGCTAGACCCGACCTGGGCACAAAGTGGAGACTGGTTTAACCCGCCCGGTTTTGCCCAAACACATATTAAGGATAAAGTGATTTAAGAAGGAGTGGAAAAGGGCACATGAGAAAGATAGACAACGAGCAGGGAACAGACAATGGGACGTCTGATCGAAAAAGATTCAGCTTTCGGATCAATCTGTTCTTTTTCAGCTCGTTCATTATATTTACAGTCATCATTGTAAGATTGGCGATACTTCAATTCGTGGATGGACCTCAGCTTAAGCAGCAGGAGGCCAGTAATGTTACCAAAAATGTACCACTTACGCCGATTCGCGGAACGATTTATGATTCAACCGGACAGAACAGGCTGGCGTATTCGACACCTGTACAATCGCTGTATATCACGCTCTCCAAGAACTATAGTGACAGCGTGGAAGAAAAGCGTAATCCAGATAAAAAATTGTTGCCTGAGTTGGAAAATATGACGCAAAAGCTGGCTAATCGGTTTGCTGAATATGGCGATAAAAACGAGCCAAAAATGACAGCAGAACAAATTATGGATGCTATGGACCGGAACTATCAACGGCTTAGCGGCTTTACGCCTCGTCTGATTAAAACGAATCTCAGCAAAGAAGAAGTCGCCTATTTTATGCAGCATAAGAGCGAGTTTCCCGGAATAGATGTGGTCGAGGAAACCGTACGCCATTATGATCCTGATACAGTAGCTGTTCAAACGGTCGGTTATATTAAAAGCTACAAAAGTGCACGTGAAACGTTGGATAAATATAAGAATATTCAAAAATCCATGTCAGCTGAAGATGACCCGGGCCTCATTTATATGGATAACGAATCTGTTGGTTTTGATGGGCTGGAATATCAATATCAGGAACAATTACGAGGGAAAAATGGTTATAAAACGGTCCCGATTGATCCGCGTAATATGCCTGAAGGCGTAGATTCTGTTACACCTCCGCAAAAAGGGGATAATGTCTATTCCACGATTAACAAAGAAATTCAGGTGAAGACTGAAAATGCTATCATGGATCAATTGAGATGGCTTCATACACACGCTGTATCTGGCAGGACTCATCCTTATGCTAAAACAGGCTTTGCTGTGGCAATGGAAGTGGATACAGGAAATGTGGTGGCGATGGCTAGTATGCCGGATTATGATGCGAATTATTGGCAAACGGGTACGATTTCAAAAGACAAATATGAAGAAATAAAACATGTGTATCAAAACGCTACAATTAAGAATGTTGGCTCAGGCCAATCTGGACAGCACCCAGATTCTACCGTGCTTCTCGGATCAACTATTAAACCGCTGTCTGTTCTTATTGGATTGGAAGAAGGACTGTTTACAACAAATACGTATTATCAAGACACAGGAGCAGCCTATTTCGGACGTAATAACTCTGCACGGGTGCGGAACTCATCTGGTCATGTGTACGGTTCAATGGACCCGGCTACCGCTATACGTCATTCCTCTAATGCTTTCATGGTCGATATGGTTGGCAAGCGCTTATATAATAAATACAGAAATAATGCTACAGAAGACCAGGGCGTTAACGTATGGGATCGTTATATGAAGGAGTTTGGATTAGGTGTTTCTACTGGAGTAGATTTGCCCGGTGAGTTCAAGGGGCTTTTAGAATATACGAAAAAAGACGAGTCAGCCCTCTCCAAACTGGCATATGCTTCCTTTGGTCAACAAGGTAAATATACACCTATGCAACTTGCCCAGTACACAACGATGATTGCTACTAAGGGCAAACGGATAGAGCCGCATTTGGTCAGCCAAATTAAAGATACCAACGGCAATGTAGTTCAAACATTTAAGCCGAAGGTTCTAAATGAGGTGAAATTTCCAGATGCCTACTGGAATGAGGTTATACGCGGGATGGCAACAGATGTCAGCGCATTTAAGGGTTTCCCTTATGACTTTGCTCGTAAAACGGGGACATCACAGCAGAGTGTAGGCAGAGAACTGAAAGATAACGGGGTATTTATCGCCTTTGCACCACGCCAGAATCCTAAGCTGGCCGTAGCCGTTGTCATACCTGAAGGAGGCTTCGGAGCTTGGAGCGCCGGACCTGTGGCGCGTAAAATCTTTGATGCTTACGACGAAGTGTACGGTCTGGACGGGGTGCCTAAGAAAAAGGATGCCACAGCAACCGATCCTAACACTACCAAACAGCCATAATCATTTTATACGATATCATTTCATAAAAGCTTCTCTTAGCCTTTGGGCTGAGGGAAGCTTTTTTATGCTTTTTCTACGTTTTCTTACAAAATTGTCATCTTGAAATTCATTGTTTATGGCTTTGGATATGGTAGGATCAGGAATATAAAAACCTAACTGAAAGGAGTAATGACCAGCTAATATGGACAGAGGAAGTTTGGATAAAAAGTTTTCATTTAAAAAGAAAAATGTTGAAGAGAATGAAGAGTCACGAAAAAAACGGACGGTTTTACGAACCAACCTGCTGTTTTTTAGTGCTTTTGTGCTGTTTGCCCTGATCATTACCAGACTAGCTGTATTGCAGTTTGTACAATCGGAGGAGCTGAAAGGCCAGCAGCAATCCGTAAATACGAAAAATGTCCCGTTAGCCCCGAGTCGCGGCACGATTTATGACTCCACAGGTACGGTTAAGCTGGCGTATTCGACTTCAGTACAGTCCTTGTATGTAACTTTATCTAAGGATTATAGCAAACGTACGGAGAAAGATCGCAAGCCGGGGGAAAAGCTGCTCCCTGAGCTTAATGCTTTTGCTGCCAAGCTTGCTGCCAAATTAAACGAACTGGGTCGTACCGAAGGAGAGCAGCTTAATGCAGAGGAAATAAAAAAGAGACTGGACCCGGACTATAATCAATATAGGGGATTTACCCCACGTTTGGTCAAATCCGACTTGAGTCGGGAGGAAATTGCTTATTTTCTGGAACATCGGACAGAGTTCCCTGGTGTAGAGGTTGTAGAAGAAAGTGTACGTCATTATGACCCGGATCGGGTGGCGGTACAAACGATTGGATATATGTACAAGTTCAAAGGAGCTCGAACGAACCGGCCCAAATATAAAGAGCTCTATGAAGCGAATTCGGAGGTTTTAAAACCGGCACAGGTTTATTCGGAAAGTGAAACGGTCGGATATGATGGCTTGGAGCTTCAGTACCAGGACGAGCTGAGAGGAAAAAACGGATATAAAACGGTAGAGGTCAATCCTCGCAGCATGCCGGAGGGCATTGAATCCATTACTCCTCCTGAAAAAGGACATCATCTGTATTCCACCATCAACAAGGAAATTCAGCAGAAAACCGAACAGGCCATTATGGATCAGCTTCGCTGGCTTCATACTCATGCCGTATCGGGGAAGCTTCATCAAGACGCAACCACTGGCTTCGCTGTAGCGATGGAGATAGAGACCGGAAATATCGTGGCAATGGCCAGTATGCCGGATTATGACTCTAATGTATGGAAAAGTGGAAGTACCTCACCTTCGGTATATGACGAAATTCAGCACAAAATGGGAAATGGAACAATTAAATCTGTACCTAGCGGAAAAGCGGGTCCACATCCAGAATCCTCGGTGCTTCTGGGTTCAACCATTAAACCGCTGACCGTGCTGATCGGGTTGAAGGAAAACCTGTTTTCCCCCGGACAGACTTATCAGGATACGGGAAGTGCGTACTACGGTAAAAATCGCTCCAGCCGGGTTGGGAATTCTGGCGGACATGTGTATGGTTCATTGACACCTAGCAGGGCAATTGAGGTCTCGTCGAATACGTTTATGGTAGATATGATCGGCAAGCCAATGTATGGCAAATACGGAAGTAATGCAGGGGTGCATCAGGGAATTGACGTATGGGACAAATATATGAAGGAATTTGGATTAGGCGTACCGACAGAAGTAGATCTGCCGGGCGAGTGGGCAGGCAGACTTGAGTATACGAGCAAGCATGAAAGTGCACTGACACGTTTGGTACAGGCATCCTTTGGTCAGCAGGGAAAGTATACGGCCATGCAACTGGCTCAGTATACGACTGTGCTGGCAACAAAGGGTAAGCGCATGCAGCCTCATTTGGTCAACAAAATTGTAGATGATCAGGGGAATCTTGTACGTGAATTTAAGCCGAAGGTGCTGAATGAGGTCGCTTTTTCAGATACGTACTGGAATACAGTGATTCGGGGTATGGCTACCGATGTTAAAGCCTTTAACGGATTTCCTTATGACTATGCCCGTAAAACAGGGACTTCTGAGCAGGTGGTGGGACGTACGGTTAAAGATAATGGGGTGTTCATCGCTTTTGCTCCACGTCAACATCCGAAGCTGGCGGTAGCGGTCATCATTCCTGAAGGGGGCTTTGGCGCGACGAGCGCGGGACCGGTTGCGCGTAAAATATTCGATGCGTATGACGAAGTTTATGGGCTAGATGGTACTCCTAAAAAGCCTCTGGCAGCCAAGTAAGGACTTGAATACTTTTGTGGGCTTCTCTTTTTCATGGTAAAATGTCGTTGGACATAAGGGACATACAGGAGGAAGAGAGACTATGGGAGAAAACCAATATAAATACAAACTGCTTGCGCTCGACATGGATGGAACTTTACTGAATGATAATCATGAAATTTCCCTGGAAACGATTAACTGGATTAACAAGGCGATTCAGGAAGGGATTCATGTATGCTTATCCACCGGACGTGCTGCCATGCATGCTCTGCCTTACGGTCAGCAACTCGGCCTGGAGACACCCATGGTAACCGTAAACGGCAGTGAGGTGTGGAAATCACCCCACGAGTTGTGGCGCCGGTATTTACTTGATAAGGAGCTCGTTCGCAAGATGCACCAGATTGCCGTAGAAACAGGCTCTTGGTTCTGGGCTTACTCAACGGAGGAATTATATAATAGGGATCGTTGGCCGGATACATTGGACACACAGGAGTGGCTCAAATTCGGTTATAATACGGAAAATGACGAAATTCGTCACCAAATTTTGCTTCAGCTTCAGGACATGGGTGGACTTGAGATTTCCAATTCTTCGATGACAAATCTGGAAATTAACCCGGCTGGTATATCCAAAGCCAGTGGCATCGCTGAAGTGTGCGATCTGCTTGGCATTACTCTGGAGCAGGTGGTTGCCGTTGGCGACAGTCTGAATGATCTGGCAGTGATTCAAGCGGTTGGACTGGGCGTAGCAATGGGGAATGCTCAGGATACGGTTAAAGAAGCCGCTGATTTGGTCGTGGCTTCGAACAATGACGACGGCATTGTAGAAGTGATTCGTGATTATGTGCTTGTGTAATAAAACGAATGATGCAGCTAGCAGGATGAATGGACGAGAAGGAGGAGGCCCATGGACGTTGTAGGCTGGATTGTTGTTATTGTGCTATTCATTGTGGGCATGGCCGGGGCGGTATATCCCGTATTGCCGGGGGCGCTCGCCATCTATTTTGCATTTTTTGTATACGGCTGGTTTTTCTCGTTTGCTCCATACAATGCATTGTTTTGGATTATACAAACACTAATCGTCGTTGCCCTTTTTGTTGCGGATTATGCTGTGAATGCGTGGGGAGTTAAGCGATTTGGCGGCTCGCGCCTGTCGGCGATACTGAGTACCATCGGGATTATTATTGGTCCCTTCATTATTCCGGCATTTGGTCTGATTTTGGGACCATTTATTGGCGCTGTGCTAGGTGAGCTGATAAGCAAAGCCCCACTGGACCGAGCTATAAAAGTGGGCTTTGGCTCTGTATTAGGCCTTTTTACCAGCACCGTGATGAAAGTGATTTTGCAGCTCGCCATGATTATTGTATTCTTGATTTGGGTGCTATGACCCGAGATTCGTTATCATTTATTATGTTTTGCAGAGACAGAATCGACATGCGGCTCCGCACCGGTGATGGCTCAGGCCATGACTGTTTGTGCGGGGCTTTTGCATGCGTGTGAACAGCAAGAAAGAAGGGAACGCATTTTGTCCAATAAAGAAACATTCCTTAAAGGTACGCTTATTTTAGCTGCTGCCGCCTTGGTGGCCAGAGTGCTTGGTCTGGTACAGCGTGTTCCATTGGAGCATTTGCTCGGTTCCGTCGGGAACGCCTCGTTTACCATTGCGAACAACGCTTACTTGATGCTGCTCACGGTGGCTACGGCCGGCATTCCAAGCACATTGAGCAAAATGGTTTCAGAACGTTATGCGTTGGATCGGCCTTCGGAAGCGCGACGTGTGTATCGTGCGGCTTTGATATTCGCGGCCGCGGCAGGCATTATCATTACAGCACTGCTGTATTTTGGAGCGCCTTATTTTGCCGAGCATGTAGCAGGGGTTCCGCAATCCGCTTTGGCCATTCAGGCTTTGGCACCAGCATTACTACTGTTCCCTGCCATTGCTATGATGCGTGGATACTTCCAAGGGCGCGGTAATATGACCGCAGGCGGTATTTCACAAATTGTGGAGCAGGTTGCACGGGTAGCGACCGCTATTATACTCGCTTTTATTATTTTGAAGCTGGGTTATGGAGATCGCGAGGTTGCAGCTGGGGCCTCCTTTGGGGGTGTCATGGGAAGTCTTGGCGCTCTGGCGGTCATGTTGTACTATACGGTGAAATTGCGTCGTCAGGATCGCCAGGATCGTCAAGATCAATTCCAAGAGGAAAGCTCCGCGCTACCGATGATGCGCATTTACAAAGATATTTTCAAGCTTTCCATTCCGATTGTATTGTCGTCTCTGACGGTTCCGGCGGTTAACTTTATTGATACGTCGATTGTGGTGAGACTGCTATCTGGTCAAGTCGGATTGGATCAGGCGACTACTCAGTTGGGTTATCTAGGCTCTCGGGCACAGAGTGTGGCGGGGATTCCGCCGATTTTGGCCATTGCGCTCAGCCAATCGCTTATTCCGATCATTTCAGCGGCATTTGCTCGTAAGGATGAGCAGCATTTACAAAATCAGATGACGCTGGCTTTGCGTATCTCTATTTTGACTGGAATGCCGATTGTGCTGGCTTTATGTGTGACCGCCTATTCTATTAATGGTTTACTGTTCAGCTCGCTTGGAGGCAGTGGTATCATCGCTGTTCTGACACTCGGAACGATATTCCAGATTACGATGATGACTTCTAATTCAATACTGATCGGTATGGGGAAGCCGCGTATTTCAATGGTGAATGTCATGGTCGGGATCGTCGTCAAGTTTGCAGCGAGCTGGCTGCTGGCTGGTTGGCTTGGGATTTACGGGATCATTGCCGCAACCGGATTATGTTTCCTCGTGATCACATTGCTGAATTTGCGTGTGCTTAAAGGGATTGTCTCCTTTTCCATCATGGGCCGTCGCTGGGCAGGGTTCTTAACCGCAGTCGTCGTCTCGGGAGCTGTCGGATACGGTGTAAATGAAGCCTGTATTCTGCTGGTGCATCTGATGCCTGCGCGTGTAGCCTTCTTCATCGCATGCTGCATTGCCGGAGCGACTGTACTGGTATGCTACTTGCTGTTGCTGGTTGTATTGCGCGTATTGCGCAGGGACGAGCTGGGCAACTACCCACGTATGTTGCAAAAGGTACTACGTCCGTTAATGCGCCTACAGCGTGAGTCCACAGGACAGCGAGGCTAAAAGAGTCCTCGAGTCTTTCAGTGGAAAGGTTGCAGGCTGTTATGGGCAACGCGGGCCATTGCTGTTTTTTGTATGCCATGGCGATGTTCGTGGCGCATGGCAAATAACAGCGGTCGCCTTGGTTCGCTTAGATGCCCAAGTGTGGATCCGTCCTGAAACCAGTCATACCGGGGGATTGGATCATAAGCTGTATCGGACCAGACGGCGTTCAGCTCCGGGCTGTACAGACGTTGTCCTGGCAGTAGCCATTCATGTGCTAAAAGCGTTGCACTTTCATCTGGAGAGTGCAACGCTTTTTGTTCATTCGGTGTGAACAATCCGGGCCAATAGTCGCTACGTGAACCGGTATGCGGCACACTGTTAGCGAATGCTGATACCTGATCCAGCACCTGCTCATGGCCGAAGAGCATAGCATAGAGACTTTTGCCAAAGCCGATCCGCTCGTCCAGATGACCGAAACGCTCCATCACTAGTCCAGCAAGTCCACCGTTCAGCCCAAGTGGAAATATAACCTGATTAAGCTGGAGCCAGTCATGCAAATAAAAGCCGGGCTTGTGTGTCACAAATTTTTGAAAATACGGATCTTTTACCACACGTCCTTCAATATAGTTTTGTTCATTAATGATGAGCGCAACGGTCAACAGAGAGCTATCCCGCCAAGCCCAGAAGCGTTCCCAAAAGGGCTTCATGAATGGCGAAACGTGAAAATAAGGCAACAAATGAAAGCAACTCCGACCTAAATGACGGCTGTGCATGTAAAGTTGCAACTGCGGATAAGCGTCTTGAAAAATAAGGGCGTTACAGCGCTCCAGTAGCCGATACAGCCATTCCTTTTCCTGTTCGCCGAACAGGTTGCCAATCAGCCCCCCTTTCAGATCGGTCATATGATAGCCGCCATTACGAGAAACCAGGTGGGCCAGTAATGCCCAGTGTAACTCCGGGTAGCCACGATAGCATTCAAGGTAAGCAGCAGTGCGGGTAACGTTGCTGCGATTCTCCTGTGCTGTATCGTTCTTGATCCGCTCCAGCAGCTCACAGTCTGTTTCGCATAAGGGCATATTCAGAGAAGAGGGACGCGTAGCGGGTCCGTTCACCAGCATTAAAGCTTCAGCTTCATTCATAGCGGCCTGTGCTGTATGATAATCCCACGCTAGTTCACGCAAAGGGTAGCGTAATTTGCGGGATTCGGTCCAGGCTGCCCGTTTGCCTTCCCAAGCTTCCTCTGCAACACGGGGAACGGAACTCAGTAACTTTAGCCCTCCTTGAAGCTGTCGAGATGCTGTGTGGAGCCATTCGGTAAGAGACATGACTAAATAACCTCCTTTCCAACTGCAAGCATCCCCGTATCCTGCTAAGTATGTTGGGTATGCTGTTAGGATGTCGTCGCTTATGTGGATTCTTAAGTATATCTTTAGTATGCCTCAATGAGAGGGCTTCCAATCGGTATGTAGGCAGAATGGGGGAGTGTGCAAAAGTTTCACTTGGCGTTACAATAGAAAGTGCAATCTCTTCAGCACAAAAAGAATTTAAGGAGGAATCATCCATGCAAAAAATCGTCTCTCATGAAGACTTTAATAAGGCAATATCCACTCCGGGCGTTACGGTGGCTGTATTTAAGGCGGACTGGTGTGGGGATTGTCATTTCATTGATCCGTTCATGCCTGATGTGGAACAACAATATGCAGATAAGCTTACATTAATTGAGATTGATGTAGAACAGGCCGAAAGCGTCAGTCAAGAGCAGAATGTATTGGGGATTCCTAGCTTTATCGCTTACAGTGAAGGGCGAGAACTGGTACGTCTGGTGAACAGACTGCGCAAATCCCGCGAGGAGATTGAGCAATTTTTGGATCGGGCTGTTGAAGTCCATGCGAGCTTGGCAAAATAATGAATGCTGTACATGCATACATGAAGGTTCCAAATTGAATTTTAAACATCAAGACATTCAGAAAGCCGCTTCCTTTCAAGGGGGCGGCTTTCTCACGAACACGTTCACATTTTGTCAACAAAGCTCGTATGTCAAGGAACGATATATCAGTTATAATTACTATAAGTGATCATTTCACAACATATAAAGTGAATAAATATTATATTTGGAAGGATACGGGTGAATTTGAATAACAAAATTAGAATATTAAAATGGCTGGCACTCGTAACATGTATTGTCATGTTTTTGGCTACCTTCGGTGGAGGTGTTGTGACGCGGACGGATTCGGGTCTCGGCTGTGGCCGGGAATTCCCGCTGTGCAATGGTAAGCTGGTTCCGGCACATACGATCGCATCCCTTATTGAGTTCTCTCACCGCTCCGTCAGTGCCATGGCCGGGATTCTTTCTATCGCCTCATTTGTTGGCTTTTTGCTGTTTATGAAGCATCGGAAGGATTTACAGCTATTCTCGCTGCTCACGCTCTTGTTTGTGATCATACAAGGTGCAATGGGGGCGTTGGCTGTTATCTTCTCCCAATCGGCTGCAGTCATGGGACTGCATTTTGGCTTTGCGCTTATCGCTTTTGCCAGTGCGACTATGATGACGCTAGGGGCCTGGCAGGAGCATGCGGACTCACGCCACACTCCGCGTCTGATTCCTGGGCCTGTCAGTCGGGGCTTTCGTAATTTTATATGGCTATCGACGATCTATACCTATATTGCTGTCTATTCAGGGGCGTTGCTTAGTCACTCGGTCATCCAGAAGGTTGTAAATATTGGGGGGTTCATATCTCCACTGCTGCTTCATCAGATTTCAGCCGGTCTGCTGTTTGTCATTATTTTGGCTGTGGGTCACTACTCATACCGTTATCACCCGAATCACCGGGATATCCGTATATTGGGTGTCGTATCGGTCTTGTTAATCCTGCTTCAAGTGGTGATTGGAATTATCTTGTTGTACGTCAACAGACCTGAAATCTACATGTTTATCGTGCTGGGGCATATGCTGGTGATTGCATCGTTGTTCTCCATCTTGGCTTATCTGAGCTATCGTGTATGGCAATTGTCACCGGATCGCAAGCTTGTTCCGACCCAAGCCCAACGTACCTAAGCATTTCATAGATCATAGTGAAGCGGATTTTTGCCCAAGTGGCGTTTAAACACGTATAATAGCATATAAGAAACAAACCAGGCCCACGAGTTTCTCGAGGGCTTGATTTGCTTAGGAGGAATCGTCCAGTTGATCTACCAGAATTTGCGCCAATTTATTGAAGCGCTGCGTAAAGAAAATCATCTTAAAATTATAGAGGCACCTGTCGATCCTTACTTGGAGCTGGCTGAGATTCATCGAAGAGTCATTGAGGAAGAAGGACCGGCACTGCTGTTCACGAATGTAAAAGGAACCCCATTTCCTGTAGCCAGTAATCTGTTTGGCACGAATCGCCGTGTGGACATGGCTTTTGGCCCGCGCCCAGAGCAACTGATGGATGCGATTGTAGGAGCAACCAAAACATTGTTTCCACCTACACCCAAAGCATTGTGGAATGAACGTGGCCTGATTAAGGACATGCTAAAAGTAGGGCTAAAAACAGTATCTCATAGCGAGGCCCCTGTATTGGGAGTTCGACGTACAGAGGCTCCGTTGGCACCACTGCCTAAAGTGACCAGTTGGCATGAGGATGGAGGGCCGTTTATTACCCTTCCACTCGTGTATACCGAGAAGCCAGGTCAGCCCAAGGATCATAATCTGGGGATGTACCGCATTCAGATTTACGATGATCAGACGACGGGCATTCACTGGCAAATTCATAAAGGCGGCGGTTTCCATTATCATGAAGCAGAGCTGCGTAATGAGCCGTTGCCTACGACGATTATCATCGGTGGCCCGCCTGCCCTGATTGCGTCTGCCATTGCTCCAGCACCGGAAAACTTGCCTGAGCTGTTGCTGGCTTCGCTTATTATGGGAGGCAAGCTGCCCATGACAGAGGACCCGCTTGGGGGTCATCGGATTCCAGCAGAAGCAGAATTTGCAATCAGTGGTTATGTGCCACCTCATGAACGCCGTCCAGAAGGCCCGTTTGGTGATCATTTTGGATATTATTCATTACAGCATGATTTCCCTGTATTTCATGTCAAACATATGCATCACCGCAAGGATGCCATTTATCCGGCAACCATTGTAGGTAAGCCTCGGCAAGAAGACTACTATCTCGGTGAGTTTTTGCAACGTCTGCTGTCGCCTGCCTATCCGCTTGTGATGCCTTCCGTCAAGTCCCTGTGGGCGTATGCGGAAACGGGCGTACATGCGCTGGCAGCGGCAGTCGTACGTGAAAGCTACTCCCGTGAAGCGCTTGTATCCGGTTTTACTATTTTGGGTCAAGGTCAATTATCGTTGACCAAGTTCCTGATGCTGACGGATCGAGTCATTGATTTATCTGACTTTAACCTGCTGCTGGAAACCATTCTGGAGCGATTTAATCCAGCAAGGGATTTATTTATTTTCAATCACACGTCACACGATACACTCGATTACACAGGCCGCAAGCTGAATCATGGCAGTAAGGCGATCCTGATGGGAATAGGTGAGCCTGTACGTGAATTGCCTCGTGCCTATGAGGGAGGCGATCTGCCGGGGATTCGTGAAATTGAACCCTATTGCGGAGGTTGCCTCGTCGTATCGGGTGCGTCTTTTGAGCAAGAGCCAGAGCTGGCGGCACGTGTTTTGGAGCGATTAGCTGCGGGTGAGCAAGAGTGGCCGCTCGTTTTCATTGTGGACGATGCCAAGGAAGTCGTTCGCTCTCAAGCCTCGTTCCTGTGGACGGTATTCACTCGCTTTAACCCGGCTACGGATATGTACGCGGACAGCGAAGTGCGTTTGCATCATCTGAACTATAAGTTGCCGATTGTAGTGGATGCGCGTATGAAGCCGGGATATCCGGATGAGGTGTTACCGCGTGAGGATATTGTTAAGCTTGTAGATCAACGATGGACAAGTTATTTCGCTTGACGCCCTAATTAAACCTACAGCCGGATTTTACATTTATAAGGAGGCGTAAGCATGATACGCAAGCTACTGGGTGAGCCGCCACGTGTGAACAAGGGCATCCTGCTAGATGCCATGAATAGCATGTCAGATATGTTAAACCTGCTGGAGCGGCAAATTCAGGCTGGTGGAGATCCGACCCACGACTTTCGGAAGGCGGATATTTTGACACGTGGTCTAATGTCATCTCTGGATGAACTGGAGCAGAGCCATCATGCTGCCGCCTTTTTCCGTATGAAAGTGAAAGCCGGATATGCTGAAGATATGAGTGAGGATGAAAAATCCGATTATGCATTGTATGTTTTCTTTTATAAGGATGGGTTTGTGAGGGTATTTTCCATTTTGGATAAGCTGGGCAACTGGCTGAATGATCTGTATGATTTAAAAACAGGGCAGTATAAGGCGCATTATTCGTATTTTACCGTGTTGCGGCAGTTCAAGTATCTCAAAATGCATCCTGTATTGACCGATAATTTAAATGATATCAAGGATACATACAAGGATGCCATCAATCGGCTGCGTAAGCGGCGGAATACGGAGATACACTATATGAATACGGAAATGCAGGATGATCTCTGGCAACGACACCGAGCTTTGTATGGAAAAATCCAACTGGAGGACCTCGATCACCATTTGGAAGATTTGCAGCAGGGCTTGGAAATGGTGTGTCGGTCGTTGTCAATCGCCTTTACTTATACTGCGAAACAATGGGAGAACCGGGCAGTACGCCCAAAAATATGATAGAAAATATCCTTTGACAAAGCAATGTAAACTATCTATACTGAAACCTAGTTTCAGAAAAATGCTTGAATTATGTTTTTTTATATAAACTTAACGGACAGCTAAAGCTGGAGTTTAACATATTTTTCTTATCCAGAGAGGTGGAGGGACTGGCCCGATGAAGCCCGGCAACCCGTTTTTTCCCGGTGTAACACACTGGGAGGGAACATGATGGTGCTAATTCCTACAAAACCGCTAGAGTTATAGCGATTTTGGCAGATGAGAAAAGGATCGCAAGGTGGGGCCCTTTTCATTCTGTGAAAGGGGCTCTTTTTTGTATAAATAAATAGCGATTTTATACAATCCTGAGAGATGACAACTGGTTAAAAGGGTAAGGAAGAAGTGAAGGGGGTCGCAGCACGTTGATAGAGCTTAAGCAGTTAACCAAGCATTATGGCAAAGGCAACCGACGCGTTAATGCGCTGTCAGGGTTGAATCTTTCCATAAAGCGTGGAGAAATATTCGGAGTGATTGGTCACTCCGGGGCAGGGAAAAGTACATTGATCCGCTGTATTAATTTATTGGAACGCCCTACTTCAGGTGAAGTATGGGTAGACGGGGTAAACCTCACTACTGTGAGTCAATCCCAGTTACAAATGCAGCGCCGAAAAATCGGAATGATTTTTCAGCATTTTAATTTGTTGTCTTCGGCGACGGTATATGACAATATTGCATTTCCGTTGCGGCTGGTAAACACGCCCAAGCAGAAGTTGGACAAGAAGGTCCGTGAACTGCTGGAATTGGTGGGTCTCGAGGAACACAGTGGAAAGTATCCGTCACAGCTCTCAGGTGGACAGAAACAGCGGGTAGGAATTGCGCGGGCGTTGGCTAGTGATCCTCATGTATTGCTGTGTGACGAAGCGACTTCAGCGCTTGATCCACAGACGACGGGGTCTATCCTGAAATTGCTGCTGGATATTAATCAGCGCTTTAATTTAACCATCGTGCTCATTACACATGAAATGCATGTCATTCAAAGCATTTGTGATAAAGTTGGCGTCATTCATCAGGGTGACATCGTGGAGCAAGGTCCGGTGGCTGAGGTATTTTTGAAGCCACAGCACCAGGTAACCAAGGACTTTATCCAGCGGGAGTCAGAACATCCTGAGGAGTTGCAGGCAGCGATTGCGGCAGCAGGTGGCGGCGAGTCGGCGCAGGTGGTACGTATCTCCTTCTTGGGCAGCAAAACATATGATGCGATTTTGTCGCGTACGGCTCGAAGCACTGGGGTTGATTTTGCGATCTTGCAGGGAACCATATCTACCATTAAAAATGTACCCTATGGTCAGCTAATCGTTCGTTTTGAAGGAAATCATGAGGATATAGAGCATACGCTGCGCGAAGTGTCTGGGCAAGGACTTGATGTGGAGGTGATCGGACAATGAGCGAACTTGATTTTTCACAAGTGAGTTGGGAAGAGCTAGGGAATTCTACGCTGGAAACCCTTCAGATGCTCGGTGCATCCGCATTGTTCACCCTCATTATTGGTTTGCCGCTCGGCATATTATTGTTTCTGGCGAGCCGCTCCTCGTTGACTCTGATGAAGGTGATATACATTGTATTATCATTCATCGTTAACATTTTACGTTCCGTGCCATTTATCATTTTGATCGTTGCACTTATTCCTTTTACACGATCGCTGGTAGGTACCTCGACCGGGGTGTTGGGAACCATTCCACCATTGGTTATCGGGGCTGCTCCATTCTTCGCACGTCTTGTCGAAACGTCTCTGCGTGAAGTGGACAAGGGTGTCATTGAAGCCGCACAAGCAATGGGGGCCTCGACAGGACAAATTATCCGGCGTGTGCTGTTACGTGAGGCACTTCCGGGACTGCTAGCCGCATTAACCATTACCGTCGTTACACTCGTATCCTACACGGCAATGTCCGGGATGATCGGGGGCGGTGGACTGGGTACACTGGCTATCAACTACGGCTATTATCGTTATGAAACGGCTGTAATGATCGTTGCGGTCGTGCTGATGGTCGTATTGGTTCAATTGCTGCAAATGGCGGGAGACCGTCTCGTGCGGCATTATACTCGAAAATAGGGAAAACATATAGATATCCTTATTGATCAGGACGTCTGCTCCTGAATATTACAAATTATTGGAGGGGTAATAACATGAAGAAATGGGTATTGGCTGTATTAAGCTTGACATTAATTGCGGTGCTGGCTGCTTGCGGCACAAAGAGCACAACATCGGATACAAACAATGCGGCCGAAAACACAGGCGGATCACCACGTGAAGTGGAGCTGAAAGTTGGAGCTTCTCCTGTGCCGCATGCGGAAATTTTGGAAGCAATCAAACCTCAGTTGGAAAAAGAAGGGGTTCGTCTCCAAGTCGTTCAGTTTAACGACTATGTACAGCCGAACGTTCAATTGTTTGACAAGCAGCTGGATGCTAACTTCTATCAACATGTACCTTACCTGGATGTGATGAACAAAGAGCGCAAAATGAATTTGGTTTCTGTGGGCGCGGTTCACCTGGAGCCTTTCGGCATCTACTCCCAAAAATATAAAAAGCTTGATGAACTCCCAGATGGCGCAACGGTAGCCATTCCGAACGATGCAACAAACGGAGGCCGTGCTTTGCTGTTGTTGGAAAAACAAGGTCTGATCAAGCTGAAAGACGCAAGCAACATTGAAGCTACGGTAAAAGATATTACTGAAAATAAGAAAAACCTGAAATTCAAGGAGCTGGAAGCGGCTATGCTGCCACGTCAGTTGCCTGAAGTGGATATTGCGTTGATTAACACGAACTACGCTTTGGAAGCTAAGCTGAACCCGACGAAGGATGCACTGGCACTGGAAGATAAAGATTCTCCATATGCTAACGTTCTGGTAGCTCGTCCTGATAATAAAGATTCTGAAGCGATTCAGAAGCTGCTTAAAGCTTTGCAATCCCCAGAAACTAAAAAATTCATTGAAGATAAATACCAAGGCGCAATTATCCCGGCATTTTAAGTAGGGAACGAGAACGCATTGCACGCAAACCCCAGATTCTCTTGAACAAGAGGACTGGGGTTTCTTTTGGATAGAGTTGTAGGGGAAGCTTAAATATTTTATACTTGGGGGTGACCGTTCTCTGTGAACAGGAGGAAAATTGTTGAGAGATAAAGTCGCATTCATAACGGGTAGTGCCAAAGGTTTAGGTAAAACGACCGCTCTGCGTCTGGCGAATGAAGGCTGTAATATTGCGCTGAATTATGTGCATAGCCAAGCAGAAGCCGAAGCGCTTAAGCGGGTGATTGAGTCTAAGGGAGTACGCTGCCTGTCTTTACAAGGGGATATCACTGTTCAGAAAGATATCACGAGGCTGATTGGTGAAGTCCAGGATCGGCTAGGCGGAGTCGATATTATGGTGAATAATGCTGGACCGTTCATCCGGGAACGCCGCCTGTTTGCGGATTACAGTGTAGCTGAGATTCATACCATGATACAAGGGAATCTGGTCGGTACCATGTTGCTGGATCATTTGGTATTGCCTCATATGCGTAGCCAGCAATGGGGACGTATTATTCATTTTGGCTTTGGTCATGCTGGAGAAGCGAGGGCTTGGCCGCATCGCGCCGTCTACGCAGCCGCCAAGGTGGGGCTGGTGTCTTTTACGAAGTCACTGGCTGTGGAGGAGGCTCCTTATGGCATCACGGTCAATATGATCTGTCCAGGGGATATTCGAGGAGCAAATAAGGAAATGTCAATCGCCGATGTCATCGGCATGCAGGATAAAGAGACACCGCGTGGACGTCCGGGGAGCGGGGAGGACATTGCGCGAGTGATCGCCTATTTATGTGAGGAGCATTCGGATTTTATAACAGGCAATATTATGGATGTATCGGGAGGATTGGACCCCATTCGGCCAACCATATAAGCTTGAGTGATCCCTCAGACGCTGTAACACAAAAAAGAGTCTTGAGCTTCGTTACCGAAGTCAAGACTCTCATGATCATTATGCATCAAGCATTAAAATACTTGTACCACTTCTTGGACGCCGTCGACTTCTTCGAGAAGAGCGCGTTCAATCCCTGCTTTCAGCGTGATTGTGGAACTTGGGCAACTGCCGCAAGCGCCTACCAGCTTCAGCTTAACGATGCCGTCTTCTACGTCAACCAGCTCAACGTCGCCGCCATCGCGTTGCAGGAACGGACGGAGCTTATCCAGTACATCTGCTACTTCATCATACATTTGAACGCTTTGTGTTTCGCTCATTAGAATTCAACTCCTTTCCTATACCTTTATTATTATATTACAAAGCGGGCCAAATTAAAATGCCCGTCATCCAAAGCAGGTGAAAAAATGTTAAGACCTATTATTGAGTTTTGCACCAGTAATATGCATTGGGGCACTGATGAAATCATGTCCAAGCTGGAACAGAATCCAGATTATGATGTGATTGAATACGGCTGCCTAAGCAATTGCGGTCAGTGTAACGCGGAACCCTATGCGATGGTCAATGGTGAGATTGTATCCGCAGATTCAGCAGAGCTTCTGTACGAAGTGATTATGAACAAAATTAAGGAAGCTGAAGCATGGGATAACCTAGACTTGGATTGAAATATAATGCTCTGTTACCCCATATACGCAATAAACAAAGAAGACCTGCTCTGGGAGCGGGTCTTCTTTGTTTGTTTAGCATGATCAGCCAAAATGGCGTTTGGACTTCCAGAGCACACCGCTTTTAAGCAGGCGTGGTACACGTCCGCGCAATGAAGTGCTGCCCATAAAGCCATAGCCGAACCCGGCCTTCTTGCCAAGTGCGCCTAATGTACCGCGCAGCTTTAAAGGATGCGGGTGAGGCGTTTGACCTTTCCATAGATCACGTACAATATGTGCGATTTGTTCCCCTTGCACCTCTGCTGCCTGAGCGCTTGGAGAGTAGGGAAGGCTCGCACAGTCTCCGACCACATATACCTCTGGATGATCTGGTATTTGGTAGTAATCGTTGAGCACGATACGACCCTGAGGGTCTTTAGGGACAGCTAAATCCTGCACGATTTTTACTGGCTGAATCCCGGCCGTCCATACCACTGCATCCGTTACAATTTGCTCGTCACGGTTATAAATAGCCCCCGGCTCAATACGAGAAACCGCAACATGATTTAGGGCATTAACCTGATGCTCCTTGAACCAAGCATGTACATAGGCAGACAAACGTTGCGGGAATGCTGAAAGCACCCGCTCGCCCCGATCCATAATGGTAATATTCAAATCCGTGCGGCTTTCACGTAACTCCGCTGCAATCTCAACACCACTAAGACCGCCGCCTACAATATGAACATGCCCATATGGCTTGATTTCGTTCAAGCGCAGATAGGTTTGGCGGGTATGGTTAAACGACTGGATCGTACAGCTGTGTTCTTCAGCCCCCGGTGTATTGTGAAAGCGGTCGGTACAACCCAACGCAATGACAAGCTGGTCATAGGGCAAGGGTTCACCGTCTTGAAAATGGACCATTTTATTCTCCAGATCCATCGAGGTGACCTCTCCGTATTTGCGAATAAGACGTTGCTCATCTGGAAAATGCACCCGCAAATCAAAATCAGATACCGTACCTGCCGCGAGGGCATAGTACTCTGTTTTCAATCCCTGAAAGGGCATTCGATCCACTAAAATAACTTGAACATCGTCGGGAATGTGTTTATCCAGCAATTCTTTGGCAATGGTAAGGCCGCCATAGCCGCCCCCCAGAATAACGAAATTTTTCATCAAAATTCGCCTTCCTTTCGCTACCGTGTCCCCGGCAAATGGTCTGGTGTCTCGTCGATCTAACACAAGTTTTTGTTGTTATAAAACCCGAGAATCGGGCCTGCCTTTGGCAGGCAGACCAGCGTATTCCGAGGCAGCAGATGCTGCATGGTGTGAGTAATGGGGATGAAATGCTCGCGGGAAATTTGAATCCGATATTACATTTATTCGAAAACTTCGATTTCGTTATAGAAGGTGTCCCGTTCTACAGGTATGCGTCCTGCACCTTTGACCAGCCATATCAGCTCTTTACGGGTCAATCCGGCAGGGGTCAAAGCACCTGCGGCGTGGCTGATCTGCTCGCGCACAATCGTGCCATGGACGTCTGATGCGCCAAAGGTGAGAGCGACCTGTGTCAATTGCGGGCCAATATTAATGAAGTAAGCTTTGACATGGTCGATATTGTCCAGCATCAGGCGGCTGATCGCAATGGTTTTGAGATCCTCGTAAGCGGAGTTACGACGCATGATGTTGGCGTTTTTGCTTTTCGGCTGCATGGACAGTGGAATAAATACCATAAATCCATTCGTTTCATCCTGCAATTCACGAATTTGCAGCATATGTTCAATACGATCCTGATACGATTCGACCGAACCGTACAGCATAGTCGTATGAGTTTTCATGCCGAGATTGTGGGCCGTGCGATGTACTTCGAGATAGCGGTCCACGTTGGCTTTCGTAACACGCATCTTCTTCCGATATTCGTCGGACAAGATTTCTGCGCCACCACCAGTCAGGGATTGAAGTCCAGCCTTTTGCAGCTCCTGGAGCACTTCTTTAATACTCAAGCCGCTTATGCGTGTGAAAAAGTCAATTTCCGCTGCTGTGTAAGCTTTCAGTGTAACGTGGGGATATTTTTCATTCAGAGCCTTCAATGAGTCTACATAGTATTGGAAAGGCACATGATTATTATGACCACCGACGATATGGAATTCTCTTACTCCCGGATGGATGTGTTGCTCTACATAATCAATCATTTCCTGCCCGGACAACGTATAAGAGCCGTCCTCCCCCTGATCCTTGCGGAAATTGCAGAACGCGCAGCGCGCTTCGCATACATTGGTGAAGTACAGGCTCATGTTTTCGATAAAATAAACCTTTTTTCCATTCTTGCGTAAATTAGCTTCGTTAGCCAACTGACCCAGTGTGAGGATATCGTCAGTTTCATACAAATATATACCATCTTCAAGGTTCAAACGAATCCCGTTCTGTACCTTTTCTACAATTTCCGCCATTCTGCGGTCTGTAAAAGGTGTAACTAATGTGGACATGCCTATTCCTCCTTCAAGTTGCTCTGTGCGAGGCTGTCCGCCAAATCAGCGGCACAAGCGCTTGATGCGCACAGGATGTCCCGTTCCGTCGGTAAGAATCCGGCAGCGCGGATATACGATATGTGAAAAATGTTACAATGCCAGGCTACAATGATGAATATCTCAAAATATCGCCTTTGAAATGACAAATTTCCGACAGTTTCTTTTACACACTCTTCACCTATTATAAACCTCACACCACCGGTGTTCAATACAAACGAATAGAAAAACAGGTCTTGAAGCCTGTAAGGGAAGGACATTCCATGACTTGAGCACCTGCAAATAGTGGAGTATACTGAAGGAGAACATGAAGTAAAAGAGGAGGATGGAGCTATGATTAACATCACCGATTCCGCTGCTGAGCGTTTGAAGGATATGCTGGAGCAGCAGGAAACGCCGAATATGTTTTTACGTCTGGGTGTTACGCCAGGTGGTTGCACCGGATTCTCGTATGCAATGGGCTTTGACGACAACGAGACGGATCAGGATATATATATGAACGTACAGGATATGAAGATTGTAGTGGAAAAGGAAAGCATCCGCTACCTGGACGGTCTGGAAATCGACTTTGAAGAGTCTGGAATGTCAGGCGGCTTCACGATTCATAACCCGAATGCCGTAGCTACATGCGGCTGCGGTTCAAGCTTCCGTACAGCTACAGATGCCGGGAAACCGAACGAAGAGCCTTGTTAAGGTAGTTTAAAAGGGTACAATGAAATGAATTGTCTGCAAACCTGCATGATGGGGTGTTAACAATTCGAAAATGTAAATCAAGACCTCCAGAACGGTATAGTCACGTACTATATTCGTCCTGGAGGTCTTTTTTAATATGTAGAGATTACTTACTTAGGATCATTATCACTACGTGTGGATTGGACAAATTTACTCAGGGCATTAAAAAAGGCAAATGCAACTGTAAAAAGCAAAAGAACTACGGGTTTAATTTCAATCTTAGAAAAAACACTATATAAAACTAAAAATGCAAAAAAGAGTACTGAGCTATTTACGTTTTGTTTTGTATAAATAGATTTTATAAAATTCATTGCATCACTCTCCAATTTGATTATAAGAATTCAAAACATATAGTATAAGTACCTCATTAACAAAATAGAAGTTAATTTAATATATATACCATATTGCGAATGTATTTAATGAACGACTTCTTATACATAAATTACAGTATTGCATACAAACATTCAGGACTTATCAAATAAAAAATTCACATTATTTTAATTAGAGTTTTACTTCACTAAAATTTCAATATAGGAACTTACAATTTGAATTCTGAGGGAGTGAAAGAATATATGAGCAATCCAGTTAGTTTAAAAAGGGCTACCATGACATATGGACTTGATGATGATCCTCATATGTATGAATTAATTGAGGGAGTTCTGTATGATCGTAGTTATTTCTTTTATCTTGAACATGGGATATTGTGTCTGCGACATGTACGAAAGGTAGAACAACCGGACCATCCACATCTTTATGTGGATGGGGAAAGTGGGGGCCTCCAACTAGCGAAGAATGTACAGCGTGGGATAATGGAAGTCGTTACAGAACTGATCGAGCGTTTGCGTAGTAAGGATGGATTGACGTTTTTACAGGACGAACTGCTATGGCTACATGGTCGAAGTCATATTGAACTTAACCTCGTAAAAAATAAAGGATGATATATTTCTGTTGGAAACTAGCTGATTTGTAACCTTCCTCCACGGAGTTGGCACTTAAGACTAAGAACACGAAAGAAAAGAGGCTAGGGACGTATGAGGGAGTGGGTTGAAAAGGCACGGCAAGGGGATGCAGAAGCGTTCGGGCAGCTAATGCTGCATTTTCGCGGGATGGCCTATGCGGTGTCCTATGACATGCTGAAGGATGTCCATCTTGCGGAAGATGCCGTGCAGGATGCGTTCATGGAGGCTTATCAGAATCTGGAGAAGCTGCAGACCCCGTCCGCTTTTCCAGGCTGGTTCAAGACCATTGTGGTAAGACAGTGCCAGCGAATGCTGCGGCGCAAGCATCATTCGGTGCTTCCTCTGGATGAGGCTGTGCAGGTATCGGGAGGTGTACCGGGTGTAGCAGAAATTGCAGAGCTTAGGGAGGAGAGCCAAGTTCTTCAACAATCGGTGAAGGCGCTGTCTGCCAAGCTGCGTGTGCCTCTGCGGCTATTTTATTTTTACGGCTACTCTCTTCAGGAGATTTCGGATTATCTGGGTACTCCGGTCCCGACGCTTAAGAAGCGGCTACACGATGCTCGCCGAAAGCTGAAAGGTACACTCCCGGTAGCTGATCTCGTTTCTGTGTTCAATCATTTGTATGAGGGAGGGCAAAACATGCTACATATTGTTAACGGTGATGTTGTAGGCGAGATGTTGAAGCAGGGTGTTGTACAGGGTGATGTGCTTGTATGGAGAGAGGTATATCCGGCAGGACCGATATTTTTAAATCCAGCAGGGGCGGAAGAACGGGCATTGCGGGCCAGGGTCCTAGAAGAATCGATGGGTATTCCGACCAGCGAATATATTATGGGTTGTGAGGAACAGGAGCAGAAACTTCGTGAGTTTATTAAGTATGATGAAGTCGTATTGTGGTTTGAGCATGACCTGTTTGATCAGAGCATGCTCGCCTATCTGCTCCACTGGTTCAAAAGACAGAAACTGGGCCGCACGAAGCTGAGCCTGCTCTGCATTGGGGAGTTTCCGGGAATCGAACGCTTTCATGGCTTGGGACAGCTCACTCCGGCACAGCTTCAGACATTATCCGGTACCTGGCGGACTATTGGGCGGCAAGAAATGGAACTCGGAAGCGAGCTTTGGCAGGCGTATGCTTCTCCTGATCCTGTTCAAATGGCTAATCTGCTGGAAGACAAGAAGACAGAATTGGCAGCATCCGGCCTGCCTTTTGCCTATGAAGCTTTCACAGCGCATCTCAAGCGGCTGCCCTCGGAGCAGAATGGTCTTGGCATTGTGGAACAGACCACGCTTCAGGCTGTTCATAATGAAGTGAATACGGCATTGGAATTGTTTCGTCAGGTAACTGACGTTCTGCATGTGCTTGGCATGGGTGATCTCGAATACTGGAAATTTATTCGTGCTTTGGCGCAAGGCGAACATCCTTTGCTGATGATTGACGGGGATGAGGCTGGCTTGGATTTCAGACAAATTCCGGATTTTCTGAACCGAAAGGTAATTCTTACAGAGTTGGGTAAAGAGGTACTGAATGGATCAGCGGACCGCATTGCAGTTCAAGGGATCGATGAGTGGTTTGGGGGGCTGCATCTCCATGGACATGAGGTTTCTTGGCGATGGGATGATGTAGTCGGAGGTTTGGTCCGACATTGAACAAGCTGTAGCAATAAATAGCCTAATGTGCGAAGGAGTTTTCCGTTTATGGAAAACTCCTTTTTATTTTTCTAGTACACCATATTAAAACAAGAAAAATCACCGGGTTCTACTGCTTCATATCCGTAAACAGCTCCTGCGCGGTCCGCACAAATAACTGTACAGCCAGAGAAGCATTATGCAGGGACGGTACAGCGATACCGATTTGACGTGTGATCAGAGGTGAAGTCTCCTTGACGGTCAGATCATGGGGAAACGTGGACAAGGCGAGTGAAGAAACAATGCCCATACCCAGTCCTTGTCGAACCATGCTGACCAAGGTGCTGACATTGTGAGTAATGAATTGTGCCTGCAACTGACTTTGTTCGCGTTCAAAACCTTCCATAATGGCGACCTCATGTCCACCTTTACAAAAGATCATATCCTGCTCATTCAAGTCACGGATGGCAATTTTATTGTGCGATTGTAGAGGGTGACCGTCTGGCAGGAGAATAACCATGTCATCCTGACATAATGGGATGATATCTACCTGAGGGTCTGGTAACAGGATGATACCGACTTCGATTTCTCTGGTATGCACCCACTCCTTGACTTCATTCGTGGAGCCTTCATGTAGATCGAAAACAAGGTTCGGATAATGCTGACGAATATGATGAATAATCGGGGGCAGAAAATAGGCTGAGGCAGAAGGAAAGGCACCGATCGTGATCGTGCCCACGTCTAGACCTTTTTCAGCAGCCACCTGCTGCTGTACCTTTTCCATGCTTTGCAGCATCATACGGAATTGCAGCAGTACCTTGTGCCCGATATTTGTCAGCAGCACTCCTTTTTTTCGGTCGCGCAGCAATAGCTGGACACCCAGCTCGTTTTCGATGCTGGCGATGGCATGGCTGACCGCGGGCTGCGTCATATGCAGCTCATGGGCAGTTTGGGTGAAGTTTAGCGTTTCAGCTACACGAACGAAGATCATAATCTGAGTAATGGTCATAAGTGAAAAGTTATCTCCCTTATTGAAAACATTCATTTTATTTATTAGTGACCACAGTATACGCTAGTAAAGCAAAACTTTGCAAACGGCTATTCAGATTTTAGTCGGTAGCAATGAGCGATGAAAAATCTAAGGGAGAGAAGACATCTATGAAAAAATTAACACCTAAAGCTACGTTGTGGCTTGTCTTGATATTAGTGATGGTATGGGGGATCAACTGGCCGTTGACCAAGCTGGCTTTGCCAGATACGCCGCCGATATTTTTTTCAGGAATCCGTACCCTGCTGGGTGGTGTGATTCTGCTATTGTTCGCTATACGTCACCGGGAAACCTTGCGTTTTAGACAGAATGCGTGGACTTATCTTGTGCTGGCCATATTTAATATTGCAGGCTATTATGGCTTGCAGACGGTAGGGCTGCGTTATTTGCCTGCTGGGTTATTTTCCACTTTAGTATTCCTTCAGCCAATCCTGTTGGGATTATTCTCTTGGATGTGGTTGGGGGAGCGCATGTTTCCCCTGAAGGTGATTGGACTGGTACTAGGTTTTGGCGGGGTGATCGTGATTAGCTCTGGTGGGATGGCAGGGCATTTGTCGGTACTGGGCATTGTGTTGGGGCTAGCTTCAGGACTGTGCTGGGCGCTCGGAACGATTTATATGAAGAAAAAAAGTCAGCAGCTGGACTCCATTTGGGCGGTGACGATGCAGCTCGTTTTGGGAGGGATTATACTCAATGGGATTGGATTTACGACCGAGAAATGGAGCGATATTCACTGGACAACCTCCTTTATCGCAATTTTATTGTTTATTTCGATATTCGTGATTGCGATGGGCTGGATAATTTATTTTAAACTGATCGACAACGGAGATGCGGGAACCGTCGGCTCATATACGTTTATGATTCCGGTGTTGTCCACAGTCTTTAGTATGGTAATGCTCAAGGAATCGCTTACTTTGACGTTTGTGGTGGGGCTGGTGCTGATTGCAGGCAGTGTGTATCTGGTAAATACAGCATCTCCTGGAAAACGAAAGAACCGAAACTCCAGGGCTGATGAAACGAATTCCTGTACAAATGCATAGAAATATGGAATTAGGAAAAATATACTAGATTATCAGAGAAGGGAATAGTAAAATATGACTATATAAGTAGAGAGGAAGTTTGGTATGGGAGAATTAAGCAGTCATGCTCAGTCTGTGGAGCCGCAAGCACATTCTGTTCGTAAGCTCGCAGTTGTAGCAACAGTCATTTCAGGAGTAGCTGTACTAGGATGTATAGCCTTGGCGGTGTGGAATTATAATCTGAATACGAAGGTCAATACTTTAACTAGTGCGAACGCTTTACTAAATAAAACAACACAAGCGTTAACGAAGCAACACAACGATACAGAGGCGCTACTGGGACGAGTTAGATTAACAGCTAACCTGTCAGCCATAACGCATATGTTAGAGCAGACATCTGTCGTTACCGATGATTTTGTATTGGAAAAGGTGACTTTTGATGTAACAGAGGATGGCACGTTGAAGGGTGTGCTACTGAATGTGAACAATCAACCTAATCTTGGTTTTGGCGGTGCTTATCAAGGTTATGGTAAATATAATATGTCCTCAGCTGTATTGACGAAGAAGGCGGAGGAAGTCATAAACGTAGCTATGAAAGAGTACGGTACATCTGACAAGCTTCCGGTATGGGATAAGAATACGAGGGTGGAAATGACGGTTCAAAATTATCCGCTTGGGAAGCGGGAAGGCGGCACTTTTAAACTCACCGGTCAGCAATAGGAGGAACCTAATGTATTCCGATGTTGGGTTTTACAGATGAAGCGGGGGAGTTAAGGAATGGACAGATACACACCTACAGCGAGGGAACGCTGGCAGATGAAACAGAGCGAGCCGCAGCAGCAGGGATGGCTGCTCGCTTTCTTTGGCTGGATTTTTGCAGGTTTGGGGTTCATATTTAGTTTTTTTGTCTTTGGAGGATTGTTGGGTGTCTTAGGTTTGGTTTTTGGAATTTTGACGAAACGAATGGAACAAAGAAACACGCAGGGCATCTTCATTATTGTAATCAGCTCCGTTGCTATTGGCATCGGTCTATTGATTTTTATGATTTTTTTTACGCAAGGTTTTGTAGAGGGTCTGAGAGAAGGGTATAATGAGCATTATTAGGTCAGGGAGGTAACAGCATTGAGCGTCATTATTTCACAGCAGATCTCGGCAACGGGCGTGAAGGAATATACGAAGGTGATGAAAACATTTGATTCTCCGTTTACACCTTTAGTTGGACAGAAGATCAGGGATACAGCATTTGGCGATATGCAATATTACGATGTCGAGGACGTATTTATTGATCTAGCGGAGAATGAATATTGGGTTATTCTACCTGCCGTTTTGCTGCATTCTGATGATATTGAGGATATACGAGACGCTGTGCGTGAGTATCGTTCACATGGTTGGGAATGTACGAAACCTCTGTAAATGCATACCACTTAGGCATCTATACGGAAACGTCTTTCTTTTGCGAGATAGGCGTTTTTTTGTGTATTTGTGTAGGGGATATTCCTAATGATTGGCATGAAAAGAAAGAATTTATGCTGAAAATGCGCAAATTTTATCATTTTTTATCATAAAACGACAAGTTGGGAAATGAAAACGGCCTTAATGTGTTATACTTAGTATATCAAAGGACAAGAGTCTAAAACGACCGGTAAGGCCCTTTCTTTGAAGAGCCTCTGAAAGGTTCAACGTTTATCCAAAATAAATGGTCAAAAGGAAAAGGGGAAATGCTAACGTGAGAGTGAATTTGAAATTTACCAACAAAGGGCAAGTTGCAGTTGAGAAGTTCAACAATGAGGAGCTTATCGAAATCTTTACCCGCTACATTAAAACGTTAAGCAAGAAGTATGATATCTCGGTTACCGTACCGGAGGATCTGAATGAGCAGATCTTGGAAGAGGGTACCGTGAAGGTCGTGTTGGATAAGATTAATTGTGACATGGACGCTTTTTTCAAGGAGCTGAGCCGGGATATCAAGGTGCCGCTGGTCAAAAGATTGGGTACCAAACTGGATAACGTATTTAAGACCGAGGTTGTGGAGCAGGAACAGAACTAAGTATAGGGATCAAGCGAGTCGAATGAAGATTCGCCATATGAAATGATAAAACCTCCCGAATGGGGCGCATGGCTAGGCCATGTGCTCGTTCGGGAGGTTTTATATGTTTAAACTACTCTATTCAGTAGGAAAACATGCAAGGCATGTCTATCCCTTTTAACGTGTTGTTGTGGATGTAGGACGCAGTTGGGCTAAATCAAACGAAGGTACCAGCCCTTCCTGCGCGGCACGACCGAGCAAAGCTTCGATGGCGGCATATCCGCTGTCGCCCAGATTGGCGGTAAAATCGTTAACGTACAGGTCGATATGCGATTGGGCAACATCGGGTGAAAGCTCCTGTGCATGAGACAATACATATTCACGCGAAGCTTCGGGATGCTGCCAAGCGTATTCGACAGAGGCGCGTATCCAGTTTGTGATAGCATCCAGATCCAGCGTACGGCGGGCAATAATAGCTCCGAGCGGGATCGGCAGCCCTGTATCTTCTTCCCACCAGTTCCCCAGATCGACTTGCTTACTAAGCCCGTAGGACGGATACGTGAACCGTGCTTCATGAATAACTAGTCCGGCATCTATCTCCCCGTCACGGACAGCAGGCATGATTTGGTCGAACGGCATCACGACGATCTCGCCGACACCCCCAGGCACATGCTTGGCCGCCCACAGGCGGAACAGCAGATAGGCAGTGGAACGTTCACTCGGAACGGCTACACGCTTGCCGGACAGGGCTTCCGGGCCTTTGACGGTGGAACCTTCCTTGGTCAGCACGAGTGGCCCACAACCCCGGCCCAGTGCGCCCCCACAAGGCAGCAGGGCATATTCATCCAGTACCCAAGGGAGTGCAGCATACGAAATTTTCATGATATCCAGTCCGTCTGGTGTGATCGCCAGATTGTTGGTGATGTCGATATCGGCGAATGTAATGTCCAGCGCGGGTGCGCCCGGAATCAAACCATGCGCCAGGGCATGGAAGACAAAAGTGTCGTTGGGACAAGGTGAAAAAGCAATTTGCATCTATATAACCTCCGTTAATGTAGAAAATGCGGCTTCCAACGCTTGCAAAGCCTCTTTGATTCGCCAGGCTGCACGGTCACGTGGACCGACAGCATTGGAAATCGTGCGGATTTCCATCGTCGGCAGCTCCAGCCTATTTGCTGCCACGGCTACGCCGTAGCCTTCCATCGCTTCGGCAGCAGCTCCAGGAACGCGTTTGGCCAGCCGTTCCGCTGTTGCCGCCGTACCGGTGGCCGTAGAGACGGTCAGGATCGGCCCCGCGACAGCCGTCTGTCCAGCGGCACGCAACGCCTGAACGAATCGCTGCGCGATGGCAACGTTCACGGCAATTTTGTTTGAGCCGAACCCCAGCTCGTCCACGCTGCTGAAGCCCTCTGCCGTCTCGGCCCCCAGGTCGACGGCAATGATCGCGTCAGCAACAACGACGCTCTCCAGTGCAGCGACCTCCACGAAGCCGCCACCAATTCCGGCGCTGATGACCAGACGGTAGTCGCCAGCCGCCGCCAGTGCTAGCGCGGTTGAAGCCGCTGCGGACGGTGCGCCCACGCCAGCCAGCTCGACCACAAAACGGGTGTCGCCTTTTAGGCCCCGCAGTACAGCTTCCCGTTCGCCTTCAACCGCGGTCATAACCAGGATGCGACCATCTGATATTGTATGCTCCATCGGTTGATTCCCCTTTAAATTTAGGTAATATGCTCCCTTATCATACTGCTTTTCAAAACGATGTTCAAAAAAAGTCGACAAAAAAAGCGCTCTGAGGCGCTTTTTGAAAAAACTGCAAGATTCAGCAGATATGAAAATCGGTAGTTGTAAACATAAAGCAATTCTAATCTGGAAGAACAGCGCAGGCATAGCATATAATAATTATATCGGCTGATCCTTTGTGATTAGCTGAAACATGGTAATATTGCGGTCATAATGGCTTGGGGTTCCATCTTGATTGCGCACCCGAATCATCTCGCTACTGAATAACTCGATATATCCACAGCCAATCTCACAGTATACACCTGTAGGGTCCTCTTGCCAGACCGAAACGAGGTGTTGAGACAGCGCTGCGGTGAAAAATTCGATGTTTTTTTGCAGTACGCGTGGCGTTTTCTTGGGTTCCATAACGTAAATCCTCCCTATATCATGCCATTTAAAAATCAGCAATTGAACGTGGCTTCTAAGTGGTTACTACACATCATAACGAACATAAACAGCTGAAAAAGAAACGGTTCTTCAATCTACTCTATGAAACAGACGTAAACACTGTACCGCTTAATGCTATTTTTGTAAAGCATCCGAATGACCTTTTCAAGTATCCAGTTTGTGTTTACACACATTTTACATTGCGTTTACACTACTGTGATGCTAGTGCGTTTCATCTAATAGTACAATAAAGGGTAACTATACTGCATGAATTGATGGAGGCCATATGTTGATAGAGAGTCAGAATAAGGATAAAGCCGGGTCAGAACGTTACTTTAACCGAGATTTAAGCTGGATTGAATTTAATCGCCGTGTGCTTCAGGAAGCTCAGGATGCAGATACACCGTTGCTGGAGAGAGCCAAATTTTTGGCGATTGTATCTAGCAATTTGGATGAGTTTATGGCTGTTCGTGTTGCAGAGACGCGCGAGAAAATCAAGGCGGGTTTTATGCAAAAGGATTTTACGGGATATACCCCCTCCGGTTTGTACAAACGCCTGATCAAGCGTACTGTCTCGATGGTATCGGAACAATACCGGACCTATCGTGATATTTCTCGCCTCTTGACGAAAAAAGGTCTTTTACTACTCGAATATGAAGACTTGAATACGACACAGCGCAAGTCGCTGGATGCATATTTTCATGAAATTATATTTCCGGTGCTCACGCCGATGGCGGTCGATCAGAGCCGTCCTTTTCCACTCGTTCACAATAAATACGTATATTTAGCGGTCGTTTTGAGACGTCCGGGGGATACGGAGGAGGATAAACCGCTTTTTGCCATTGTGCAGGTGCCTTCGAATATTCCACGTGTGGTTACAGTGCCGTTACGTTCCAATAGCAAGAAGAAATCATTTATTTTAATTGAGGAACTGATCAAGCATCATATCCAAACGCTGTTCACTGGGTATGTCCCAGAGGCCGTTCATGCCTTTCGTGTGACACGTAACTCCGATTTGTCCATTAATGAAGAAGAAATCGAAGATTTGCTCGAAGAGATTGAAAAAGAGCTGCGTCGAAGACGACGGGGCGCGCCAGTAAGATTGGAAGTAGAAAAAGGGATTCATCCCTATGCCCTGATGGAGCTTCAACGCGAATTCAAGCTGTTCGACCATGTGTTTGAGGTGGACGGGCCGTTGGATCTGACGTTTTTGTCGTCTTTTGCCGATCATTTGGAGGGGTATTCGCATTTGAAATTTCCGGTAATCAAACCACTGTATCCGGAAGAACTCCCCCCGCAAGAGGATATTTTCAACGTACTTCGCAAACGGGACGTGCTCGTGTACCACCCGTATGAATCATTCGATGCGGTAACTGATTTTATCATTGAGGCATCAGAGGACCCGGATGTGATGGCAATCAAAATGACCCTGTACCGTGTCAACGGGGAATCGAAGCTGATTCCGGCATTGGCACGTGCGGCCGAATCGGGCAAGCAGGTAACAGTGGTGGTGGAGCTGAAAGCCCGTTTTGACGAGGAACGTAATATTGCCTGGGCGCGTACGCTTGAAAAAGCAGGCTGTCACGTAGTGTATGGGTTGGTTGGCTTGAAGACGCACGCCAAAATCATTCTTGTCATACGCCATGAGCGCAACGCGCTCAAACGATATGTGCATGTAGGTACAGGCAATTATAATGAAAGCACGGCGCGCGTGTATACGGATATCGGATTGTTTACGTCGGATCCAGTACTTGGCGAGGATGCCTCCGAACTGTTTAATGAAATCACGGGATTTTCTGCGCTCAAGACTTTGCAAGCTTTTACGGTGGCTCCAACGGGAATGAAGAACAAGCTGTTTGAACTCATCCGTAGGGAAGCAGAGCAAGCATTGGCAGGTAAGCCCGCCCGGATTATTGCCAAGATCAACTCCTTATCCAATCAGGAGATGATCGATGAACTATATGCGGCTTCCCAAGCAGGTGTGAAGATTGATCTTATCATTAGAGGGGTTTGTTGTTTGCGTCCCGGTGTGGAAGGATTCAGCGAGAACATACGTGTCATCAGTATTGTGGACCGCTTCCTGGAGCATTCCAGATTGTTTTATTTTGAAAATGGAGGGAATTCCGAGTTATTTCTGTCCAGTGCGGATTGGATGACTCGCAATTTGACCCGCCGAATTGAACTGATGTGCCCAATTTATGATGACGGGATCAAAGAAATGCTGGCAGATATTCTGCATTTATCCTTAAAAGATAATGTGAAGGCACGCCAGCTTTTGCCTAACGGCAGCTATCAATTTGTGTCCAGAAACGACAAAGAGGCTCCCATCAGGAGCCAATCTGAAGCGATGAAGGTTAGAAATTGGAAGAAGGTAGAATGGACCACGACAATGTAAGGTTCCACGCTTTTTGGAAATCCTTAGCAACGGATTCTAGCTCCCGTTGTTCTAGTATGGGTTCACTCTTGCTTTCCAGGCGAAGATGCAGTGCATCATCCCCTGTAGTGGGATGGATGCTGGTGATCATTCCGGACTCACTCCGATCCATGCCAATCGCGAGCTGGAGCAGTGAGCCGAGCCGATGTACACGTTCCTCGTCGGAAGGCTCCAAAATATCCGCATGTGTGCGTAGCAAACGAGGGGTTCGGTTCTTGGGATGATAATCCGCGATCAACGCGGCTAGCGCCGTTTCCCTATGGGATAAACCGCCAATGCCTGCATGTAAGATCCAGAACACGGAATTCTGCCGGAAATGATAGTAATTCAAGGCAGCCCCCGTTTTGTAAAGAGTTGCCGCGGTCAGTAACAAGCGTTTGTCCATAGCAGCTGAGGTTCCGCTAGCTAATGTGTCATAGAGCCGGACGGCGTACTCGTTAACCCGCTTGACATGCGCTTCGCTAACCGGGACAGCAAACGAAAGGATATTGCGAATGGATGTGATAAGCGGATTAGCTACCACGGGCTGTTCCGCGTTGACCAGCTCATGAAATAGGCCGTCTCGCAGACCCGCTCCACTGACCAGATACGCGGAGCCTTGAGCAGCTTCAAATATCGTTTTCAATATAATAAGCCCCGGTACAATGATGTCGGCTCTGTCCTTGGACAGGCCGGCTGTTTTTTTGCGTTTTTCATAGGGAAGATGGGGCAGACTGCCATAGAAGTAATCGACATCTTCTATCGTCATTTCGTAATGGTGCGTCACAGGAAGTGAGTAATCCTGCCGCTTCTGATTGATTTTAGCCAAAGTACGCAGGGTCCCACCTAGCCCGATGAATGGCAGATCCGGATTGGAGAAGATCCAATCATGATTTTGCAGTGAAGAACGGACAAAGCTCTCCATTTCCTCAATCTGCTGAGGAGACCATTCGCCATTCTTGACCTCACGTCCAAAGCGCCAGTTCATATTGACGGCGCCAAAGGGAAATGACACAGTATGTAGTCGCTTTCGATCGCGGAACAGCGTAATTTCGGTACTGCCACCCCCGATGTCAATGATGATTCCATCACTCACATTCATAGTGTTCACTACACCCAGAAAACCGGCATAGCCCTCTTGCTCTCCGCTCAGTATTTCCAGTGTTAAATTTGTCTCCTCCGCAATCCATTGGACGATTTCGTCCGAATTCGTGGCATTGCGGATGGCTGCTGTTGCTGCTGCACGCATACGGACAACCCCGTGCATATGACATACCGCCATAAATTGGCGCAGCAACGGAGCGATGCTTCGAATCGCCTCCCGTTCCATACGGCCGTTGGCCCCAACCTTTTCGCTCAGTCGGGCAGCTTCTTTGCATTCCTGCACAATGCGATAGGCTCCTGTCTCTGTCATTTCATAGATCACCAGACGTATGGAGTTTGAACCAATGTCCATGATGCCAATTTTGCTATTCATGAGTTGACCTCCTTGTTGAAAAAACGATTTGGCGGTAATTTCCGCTGTTCCGTGCAAATGGTAGTAGATTATTGTCATTGTACCAGTGATATTCGGTGCAAGCTACCGTTCGCCATGATCTTGTCGAAATAGACACATGCCGCGGACAATCATCCAAGAATAGAACATTCCTGTTGAGTATGTATAAGTATACCTGACGGCGAAAGGAGAGGGTTAGATGAGACAACTTGCAAGCAAATGGCTAAAGACGAAGGCGCTGCTCCACCATCCACATACCGCCGTTTATATACCGGAAACCTGTCTATATAGTGAAGATCAATTGCGCATGATGCTGCGGCGGCATGCTTTTGTGTTTATAAAACCTGTGAAAGGAGGCGGAGGAATCGGAGTCATGCGTGTGGCAAAGGAGCGTAGGGGATACACCTGCACGCGTATGGAGCACACGCACCGGTTCAGTCATTTTAGAGCACTTGTAATCGGAATCCATAAGCTCCGAATCCAACGCCCATATCTCATTCAACAAGGGATCCAACTGGCAAGTATTCAAGGTAGACCTGTCGACTATCGAGTCAAAGTTGTGAAGGAAGGGCAGAGATGGGATTTTCGTGCGGTAGTTGCACGTCATGCTCGTCCCGGACTGGTCATTACGAATCTGTGCAGAGGGGGAACTTTGCTGAAGGGAACAGAGGCGCTTCGAATGATATATCCCCGGCGGCTTGCTACGCGAAAGCGGCGAGAGATCATTGAACTTACACAGCGCTGTATTCCTGTGCTGGAAAAAAGGTTTCCTGGGATTGGACAACTAGGATTTGATTACGGGCTTGATCAGAATGGAAGGGTATGGATTTTAGAGGTTAATACAAGACCTCAATAAATTTCTGTTTTCTTCAAAAAAATTCCAATTTAATCTATTAACAAGACGCTAAATATAATATATTTGTATAAATAATAAAAATATTTTTTGTGTGTTCAAGCTTCAAAATTCTGTGTATAAATATTGTCCACATTATCCCCTGTCACATATAAGGGTTAACGACACTTACCAACAATTTATACACAGGATTTCCACAATTGGCTGTGGATAACAGAACGCTTGTTCCGTTTTTGGTATTTTGATAGAATAGATTTTGAAATAAAAGGAAAGGTTGTGTCGAGGATGGCTATGCTGACGGATGAGATGCTTTTGGATTCCTATCAGATGGCAATCGAGCTTAAACTTGAATGTGACTTCATTGCACTGTTGCTGGCTGAAATTCACAAAAGAAATCTAGAGATGAATACAGCCGTAGTCCTTCATTAGACCGGACAAGCTCTCGTACTGCGACTGTAAAGTCATTCAGGGTTCGAATGGCTTTACGGACAATCACTGCAACGAATAGGCACACCGTAAAAAAGGGTATTTCACTCCAAACATTCAAATTTGGAGTAAAATACCCTTTTTTGTCATAGTCTAAACTAAACTACATTTTCATGTTACTGCTGTGACCAGGAGACAACTTGGCATCTGGATCTACATAGACCTTGGCGTTGTTGACTGCCGTAGGGGCTTCACCAAAGCCGACCGCAATCAGCTTGAGCTTGCCTGGATAGGTTGTAATATCCCCTGCGGCGAAAATGCCGGGAATATTGGTTTCCTGGCGAGAATCGACCACGATGGAATTACTTTCGATTTCAATTCCCCATTCAGCAATCGGGCCAAGTGTGGATACAAATCCAAAGTTAACGATCACATCGTCCACTTCGATTTCCTGTGTTTCTTTGGTTTTTACATGAGCAAGAGTGACTTTCGTAATCGTGTCTTCTCCATGCAATTCTGTAATTTCCGTTGGTGTAATCACGTTTACTTTGGAAGCGAGGAGGTTTTCGACACTGTGTTCATGCGCACGGAATTTGTCACGGCGGTGAATCAATGTAACCTGTTCTGCAATCGGTTCCAGCATAAGTGCCCAGTCTACAGCAGAGTCACCACCACCACTGATTAGCACTTTTCGGCCTGCAAATTTGCTCAGGTCGCTGACAAAGTAATGCAGGTTCGTTTTTTCAAAACGTTCGGCACCTGGAAGCTCCAGTCTGCGCGGCTCGAAAGCACCAACACCAGCGGTAATAATAACCGCCTTACCATGATACTCGCCACCTTTGTCTGTTTTTACGATGAAGTGGCGTTCTTCTTTTTTCTCTAACGATACGACTTTCTCTTCTAGCTGCACTTCTGGATTAAAGTGGTTCATTTGTTGAACCAAATTGTTGACTAGTTCCTGTGCAGTTACTTTAGGAAAGCCAGCGACGTCATAAATATATTTTTCAGGATAAAGGGCTGCAAGCTGGCCGCCCAGTTGGGGCATACTTTCAATTAAGGTGACGGATGCCTGACGCATTCCTCCGTAAAAAGCGGCGAAAATACCGGCTGGACCACCTCCAATAATGATCAGATCGCGGATGTCCGCGCCTGTGGATTGAGTTGTCACTCTAAAAACACCTCCGAAAGGGATAGTATGGGATTTGTAATTATTGAATCAGCCGCATAGAGGTTCAGATAGCCGCCGAACGCATGATTCACTGTTTATCATTATAAACTGCCAGGTTCCGCTTGCAAAGTTAAAGCTATTAATATTTGATGAAGACTTTTTTGTGAGTGTAAATTAACCGTTTTGAGAGAACAGCTTTGAATAATTATGTATATCGGAAGGGGTAGAAGCATGAGCAGTATTCCCAAAATTGTCATTGTGGGCGCCGGATATGGCGGTATATTGACGGCTCAGCAATTGCAAAAGGAGCTCAAGCACAATGAGGCGGATGTCACGCTGATCAACCGTCATGATTACCACTATATTACGACACATCTTCATATGCCTGCGGCAGGTACAGATACGATTGAACATTCAAGGATTCCGATTGCGCAGCTAATCGATGAGTTCAAGGTGGATTTAGTCAAAGGAACGGTTAAGGAAATCATACCAAAGGAGAAAAAAATCGTGCTGGAGGATGGCTCGCTGTCCTACGATTATTTGGTCATCGGACTAGGCGGGGAGCCAGAAACATTCGGTATTCCTGGGATGGATAAGTTCGCGCTGACGATTCGCAGCATTAACTCGGTTCGCCTGATTCGTGAGCATATTGAATACCAACTGGCCCTGTATAAAAATGACGGTAAGCCAGGTCGCCTTAATTTCGTCGTAGGAGGCGCTGGTTTTAGCGGGATTGAGTTTGTAGCGGAGTTGGCGGATCGTTTGCCACAGCTCGCTAGAGCGTATGACATCGACTTTAACCGGATTCAAATCATTAACGTCGAGGCGGCTCCTACGGCACTGCCAGGGTTCGATCCTGAGCTGGTGGAGTATGCGATGGATGTCCTTAAGCGAAAAGGGGTCACCTTCCGCATTGGAATTCCGATTAAGGAATGCTTACAGGATGGTGTAATCGTTGGTGAGGGTGAGAAAATCGAAGCCTGCACCGTGGTCTGGACGGGAGGAATCCGTGGGAACGGATTAATCGAGAAAGCCGGATTCGAAGTGATGCGCGGAAGGGTGAAAATCGACGATTTTCTGCGTGCACCGGGTCATGATGACATTTTTATTATCGGGGACAGCTCCCTGATGTTTAATCCTGAAGGACGCCCCTATCCACCGACGGCCCAAATTGCGATGCAGCAAGGGGTGCTTTGTGCCAAGAATCTAGCCGCTACTCTCCGCAAAAAGGAGTTGCACAAGTTCGTATTTTCCAACAAAGGGACGGTTGCTTCTCTAGGAAAAGGCGAAGCCGTCGCCGTGGTGGGCAAGCGCAAAATAAAAGGTTGGGTGGCCGCACAATTGAAAAAAATTGTCGATCTCCGCTATCTGTTCATCATAGGCGGAATTCCACTGGTACTGAAAAAAGGACGGTTTTTCTAAGGCCAGAAGGTTTCCATGACTCCTTGAAAGGAGCTTGGAGGCCTTTTTTATTTAGATGAATAAAAAAAAGGTATTGACTCATAACTATTTGACGACGTATAGTATGATTACTAATTACAGAGGGGGAGCTTCACATTGAATTCTGATTTTAAAATCAATGCCGATCCCAAGAGAATACATTTATTGACTGAAAAGTTTCCAAATGTGGACTCCCAATCGTTGAATACGTGGGTACTTTTCGTGCAGGCAGCACATGAAGTGTACAATGGAGTGTCTTCCAGACTCTCGGAATATGGGCTATCAGTAGGCAACCTGAAAATTTTAATGCCATTGTTTTTACATGAACGTGCATTGACTCCATCAGAGCTGGCTGAATATTCAGGGGTTACTCGTTCAACAGTAACCAGCGTAATTGATAAGCTGGAACGGGACGGCATCATCCGAAGAAGTACGCTGACGGATCGACGTATGACCGCGATCTCCTTGACTGATGAAGGAAAACAGTTAATGACGGAAAAAATTCCGATGTTCATCCAGCTTTTTTCGGATTTAATGAATGAATTTACAAAGGAAGATCATATTCTATTTGCTACGTTATTAAATAAGTTTTCTTCAGGACTTGAACGGATAAAACGGGAATAATCAAATTTCCCGGCTTAAATAGTTAGATGTCGTACTATCAGGTTCCTTATTTGTTTTTGACTATTATTTTTTAACTATCATTGGCTAAATCATCATGAAGGAGAGTTTATTGCAATGAATAAAAAGATCATTGTGTACGTGCTACTTGTTGTTGCATTAGGTACGGGAGGTACGCTGATGGCAATGAGCGGCAAGGATGCTGTGAGTATGGCAGCCCAACAAAAAAACACACTGCTTACGGCAGATACCGTAAATGTTGCTTTTCAGGGCGTAGGGGGAAGAGTAAACACGATTGAGGTGAAGGAAGAACAACAGGTGAAAAAAGGGGATGTGCTCATGACCCTCGATCCTGTAGACCTTGATTTGCAAATTGAGAAATTAAAAACGGATATCGCACAGGCTGATGTGAAAATAAAACAGGCTAAAGACGGGCTGCAAAATCAGTCGGAGAAAATTTCAACTTCAGAAAAACAGGGACAATTGGACATTCAAGCCGCGCAAGCAGGAGAGTCCTTATTAAATCAAGGAACACGTGCGGAGGATATCCTAAGACAAAAGCTGGCTATTGAAGCAGCACAGCAATCGTTGGACGCAGCTCTGACAGGAGTAGAGACAGCCAAAAGGAATGCGGAAATCGCGCAAAAAGCAGTATCATCCAGACAACATGCTCTGGACTTGGCTAATGTGAATTACAATCGTATCAAAGCGTTATATGATGCTGGAGCTGGAACCAAAGCAGAACTGGATAACGCCAAAAACCAACTGGATAATGCCCAAATCGCGTTAGATACAGCTAAAGATCAGGTTGAAATTGCCAAAAACCAGATTATAGCGGCTAGCAAACAATCAGACATTGCTAAAAATGGGATCGCTCAGCAGCAAACCGCTTTGGATAAAATGGAGGCTGGCGCAACTGCTGAGGAACGCCAGCAGGCTCGTATCAAAACAGAAAAAGCCAAGGAAGCCTTGACTCAAACCTCGCAAACACGAAAAGATGTTAAGAATAGCGAATACAATGTGGATCTTCTGGCTCAACAAAAGCAGGCATTAAGTGTTCAACTCAAAACTTTGGAATTGCAGCGTGGACGTATGGTGCTGAAGGCATCCACAGATGGTAAGGTGTCGCGTATTGTACCTAAAATGGGAGAGATCGTTTCTACGGGGGCAACGGGCGCCGTTATTGAAACCAATCAGCTATACTACGATATTTATGTGGGCGAGGATTCCATATCACAGTTTAAAGCTGGGGGAAATGTGACTTCGCACGTTGTAGCTTTAGATAAAGATGTCCAAGGCAAGGTGAGGTACATTACTTCTGCCCCTCAGTATACCAACATGAGAATGAGTCGGGACAAAGGTCTGTCGGATATAAGCTCCTTCCAAGTGCGGGTGGATGTACAGCGAACATCTGAATTATTGCCTGGAATGACGGTAGAGGTTGTGACGAAATGAAGGCGTTTATAGAAGAATGGAAGCTGATGATCAGCGGCAAGATGGTTTTTATCATGCTGCTCGTTCCTATCGTAGTAGCTGTAGCCTTTGGATTTGTTTTTAAAAATAATCAGCTTAACGATGCCTCTGTAGCTGTAGTCGATTTAGATCATAGCAGTTATAGCCGACAGCTTATTAATAAATTGGATGCATCGCAGTATATTGATGTACGCCATGTGCAAGAGAATGAAGCCGATCCGAATTTACTTTTATATAATGAAAAGTTTTTTGCGGTGATTTACCTTCCAGCTGGGTTGGAGGAAAATAGGATTAAAGGAGTTCAGAGCAACATCGGTTTTTATGTAGATAATACGGTAGGTCAGGCTACTGGAAATCTACGCTCGGCAGTCACAGAGATCATGGCAACGGAAAATGCGATGCTGGCTGGTAGTGGATTAAAGGGGATGGGAATGAGTGACAGCCAGGTTACTGGGCTTACTTCCAATATGCTGCTTCAGCAGCGTATGCTGTATAATCCCACCAATGCTACTTTAATGACCTCGGTTATGGGGTTCATTAATACGGTCATGATTTCACTGATGGGTGCTACTGTACTGACAATTGTCCCGCGATTGCGGGAGCAAGGAAGATTAAAAGAGGAGCTTCAGTTTTCGTATGGTTTGATTCTTAGGGTGTTGCCGTATGCGTTAGTAGGATGTGTTTCCTTTTACCTGTCCATTGGTTTACTTAAGCAAATTGGCGGACTGCGCTTTGAAGCGAATGTATGGCAGCTCAGTATTCCATTTCTCCTGTACACGATTACGTTGAGTTTGTTTGCGATGGCTTTAGGGTGGAATGCGGCGAATCCGGGAAAAGCTTCCCCACGCCTCATGCTAATTATACTGCCTTCGTTTTTACTGAGCGGCGCTCAATTGCCAGTAGCTATGCTGCCTACATCGCTGCAATATATTAGTAATATTCTTCCATTGACCTGGCATTTCAAGTTTTTGAGAGGGATGGGCTTCAAAGGTGGGAGCCTGAAGTATTTTATTCCTGAGCTTGGCGGCTTTTTGATCCTATTAAGTGGTCTGCTGCTTGTTATCTTTATTCAGATCGCTTTGGAGAAAAGAAAGCTGGCGAAAAGTGAGGATACATCCGTAGGGGTCGAGCCTGTGATGCAATAAAAAAAGGATTCCGTCGTCCCGAAAGTGGGAGTTCGCGGAATCCTTAATTGTATGCTGCGATATGGTACTGACGGTTGTGCTTTACAGCTTCAACATGTCTTCAAATGTCTCTTCATTCAACACGCTGCCAACATAGAAGGAGCCGAATTCACCGTAACGGGCACTGACTTCATCAAAACGCATTTCGTAGATTAGCTTTTTGAACTGAAGTGCGTCATCGGAGAACAGTGTTACGCCCCATTCCCAATCGTCAAAGCCGACGGAACCGGAAATGATTTGTTTTACTTTGCCAGCATAGCTGCGTCCAATTAAACCGTGGCTGCGCATCAAGGTGCGACGCTCGTCCATCGAAAGCATGTACCAGTTATCGTCCAGGTCACGTTTTTTGTTCATTGGATAGAAGCAAATATAACGGGCTTTATTTAATACAGGCTTCAAGCGTGCGACAATTTGTGGATTTTGCATAGGATCTTCATCTTTGCTCAAATAATTACTCAGTTCCACCACACTCACATAAGAGTAGGTTTTAGTTGTATATTTGGCGAAGGTTGTTTTGTTAAAATCATTTTCCAGTTTATTGAGGTCTTCCAGCGTTTCGCGCAGGTGCATCATGACAAAATCAGCCTTTTGTCCGACTACAGTATAGACAGCTGAGCTGCCCAGACCCGCTTCCTCGGTAACGTTCCATTCCTTCATAAACTCTTGAAGCTCGTCCAGTGCTCCGGCGCGCTCTTCATCGTCTGCGGTCTTCCATGCTGTCCAGTTGATGGACCGAAAATCGTGAAGCGCATACCAGCCTTCCAGTGTGGAGGCTACTTCGTTAGGTGTTGCTGGGGTTTGTTGAGGTTGATGTTGACTCACGATCTACACTCCTTTACGATCTGTAAATGATAATCGGCTTAGCCGAAATATGTGTACTTCCTTATATCTTTCCTGTATCCAATACGTGATGCTTAACCATTATATTGTAGCTCAAAATAAAGCTTTTCACCAATGAAAGAAGTGTGAAGAATTTTATTTTTACCATGATGCAGGTCACAAAGTCATAAAATAGTTAGTATTCTCGTAAAAAGTAGAACTCAGACGAATACGGCTGCCAAAAAGGAGAACAATTGCCCTTATTTTGTTGGTCCCACCAGAAGGCAAGTATGATAGAATAGAAAAACATCTTGGAGACCGTTATGTCAGGAAAGGAAGAATGTTGGAATGCGGATGAAAAACCTGCTGCACTATACTGAGAACCACCGCTACTGCGTTTATCGGGAATTTGGCTTGAGCGCACTGGATGAATTGATGCTGGGAAGCGTCTATCAGCCGATGGTAGGCGCATTTGCGGTCAGTCTGTATCGACTGTTGTTTCAGCATGTGCCAGTCGGACAAATTGGTTATTCGCCGTTGGAACAGCAGCGTCGCCTTTTTCTGACACTGGGACTGGAGCCGAGTGAGAAGGGACGCAAGTATTTGATTGAACAGACCTCCAAACTGGAGGCCGTCGGTCTGTTACAGACGTCCAGGCTGTATGCACCCGAAACGGACGACTATATGTATGAATATGAGATGCAGCCGCCGCTCGCACCTGCTGAATTTTTCAGAACGCAGCATCTCACCCTTTTGTTGAGAGATAAAATCGGTAAGTTTGCAGTGCTTTCTCTGAGAGAATCATTGTGGAGCAGAGAATCTAGCGAATGGTCGCAATCTTCCTATAATAAAGAGAATATTTCGATTCCTTTCTACGAGTTATTTGAATTGAATACCCATGTTATAGATTATGAACTGGAGCAGGCGCTGTCCGAGGTGTCCACTAGCCGTCAGACTGGAGCACTAGCATCAGAATCGGAGGAAGCATTGAATTATGCGGATATCATTCTCCGTTTTCCGCGTGAATCTGCCAATCGTAAGCACGTGGAGCGTCTTCGGTTTGAGCACGAGCAGTTAGGCATGGTCAATTACGTTGTTCGCAAATTTGATCTCTCTGTACAGGATATTAGTCGCTTGCTGGATGAGGATGGTATTTTTACCGAAGCAGGCGACTTGTTACTCGACGAGCTTCAGCTTCGAGCTAGTCAGCACTCCAGACAGGATCGGAAGCGTCAGGAGGAGCAGCAGGTACAGGCCGCCAAAGTGGTCGCCTTGCGCCAGAAGGAAACTTCCACATCTGAAGAGCCGCCTGCAGAACAGGCTGTGGAAATGGAATTTTATGTGGAGGTTCCACCACAATTCACAGCCAAGTGTGACATTCACCAATATAATATGATGTTGCGCAACGAGCCTTATCGTCGTTTGCTGCAAACCTTTTTCCCCGGCACGGTTCCCGGTAACCTGCTGGATATATTCGAGAAGATTGATATCAGTTATAAGCTGCCCGGTGAAGTCATCAACGTGCTGATCCATTATTTGATGTCACTGCTCGTATCTGGGAGCGATCAGCGGATTAACCGCAACTTTGTCGAGGCCGTTGCTTCCAACATGCTGCTTAAGCAGGTAAACACTTACGAGAAAGCCGTTCAATATATAAGGGATCAAGCTAAGGTAAAAGGAAAACAGTCCTCTGCTTCTCCTTCCGGCGGCCGATCCCGCGCGTATGCCAAAAATAACGGGCCAGCCAAGCCATCCATTCCAATCGTTCAAGATCAACCTTCCGAGGAGTCTGTATCTGAGGAAGAATTGGATGAACTGCTGCGTCTGGCCGAACGAATGCAATCCGGTAAACAGAAAAAGGTGTAGGTAGATTTTAAGGTATCCATAACTCTGCACTTTTTAAGAAAGGAGGAGCGTTCTTGGAATCACTGGGCGATTTGCTGCAGCAGATGCAGAACCCTTCGTTTCACCAGCGCACTCGCAATGTAGCCGATCAGGTTCTAAATGATCCGCTCGTGCAGGAGTTTTGTGCTGCGCATCCTGATGTGGACGAAACACAATTGCGACTCAACATGAGCATGCTCTTTCAGTATGCCCGAGATCGTCGAAATTGCGACAATTGTCCGGGACTGGAACGGTGTCCTAACGATTTTCAGGGCCACTTTTGCAAGCTGGGCGTGGAATATCCGAATGGGACTGCTGAAATTGTAGACATTCGGACCCCATGTGCGAAGCAGATTGCTTCCCAACATGAGCAACGGGTGCGTGAGCGAATTAAAAGCTTCTATGTGGATGAACGCGCACTTCTGGAGGGATATAACGCCCTTGAAATTGCGCGCAAAGATTCACAACGCATGCCTGCCGTCACACAGCTATTCCGTTACATTGAAGAAACGAAAAGTCAGGGTCTATCCAAAAAAGGACTGTATCTGGAAGGTACGTTTGGTACGGGTAAAACTTTTTTGATGGGCTATTTATTGCACGAGTTGGCCCTGTCGGGTCTGAACGGTGTGATCGTGTATATGCCTGATTTTGTGGAGGACTTAAAGTCCATGATTCAGGACGGGCAGAAACTGAAGGAAACGACCGAAATGCTCAAAAACTGTGATCTGCTCGTATTTGACGATATTGGTGCCGAAAATTTAAGCCCGTGGGTACGGGACCACGTGATGGGCTCTATTTTGAATTACCGAATGAACCGCAAACCTACCTTTTATACTTCTAATTATTCGTTGCAGGGGCTGGAGAAGCATCTCAGCTTTACGAGCAAGGATGGAGAGGAAATGTACAAAGGACAACGCTTGATGGACCGGATTCGTCCTTTTGTAGATGTCATTACCGTAAAGGGAAAAAATCAGCGGGGGTAAGCGTTTATCCGTCTGCTATTTCGATATCTTACAATTAAAAGACTATTGTGATATAATTAAAAGGTGTCGAAACAGACATTACAGGTTATAATAATCTTGACTTTTCTATAAAGGAGGAACATACAATGGCAATTGTTAACGTGTCCGATCAATCCTTCAACGCAGAAGTCGAAGGCACAGGAACCGTTTTGGTTGATTTTTGGGCGCCATGGTGCGGTCCTTGCAAAATGATCGCTCCTATTCTGGAGGATCTGTCCACAGAAGTTGGCGACAGCGTCAAAATCGCGAAGGTGAACGTGGATGAAAATCCAGAGTCTGCTTCCCGTTTCGGCGTGATGAGTATTCCGACCTTGATCGTTTTCAAAGACGGACAGCCTGTTGATAAAGTGGTAGGTCTGAACTCCAAAGAAGCGCTGAAAAGCATGCTTACTAAACACCAATAATCATCGCATGTGACCCATGCTCCCGCGGGGGCTTGGTGGAGCGGCCATGAAAGGTCAATGCCTCCGGTTGTAAATACCGGGGGCGTTTTTGTGTATTATTCCTATATATTATAAGTAGTTAGTTGAGTCATCATTAAGAATGGAAGGAGGAACCGGGCAAATGAAACCTTATGCGGAGGACTTGCAGAATCAGGAGAAGGCGCTGGAGAACATACGGCACAAATTAGCGTTACTGCCGGATGCATCAGGCTGTTATCTGATGAAGAATAGCGAAGGCACCATTATTTATGTCGGCAAGGCCAAAGTGTTGAAAAACCGGGTCCGTTCCTATTTTACAGGTAGCCATAACGGCAAGACGCAGCGACTGGTTTCGGATATCCGTGATTTTGAATATATCGTTACAGGCAGTAATATGGAGGCGCTCATTTTGGAGTGCAATCTCATTAAAAAGTACCAGCCGCGTTATAACGTGCTATTGAAGGATGATAAAACCTTTCCGTATTTGAAAATTACGAACGAGGCACACCCCAAGCTAGAGGTGACCCGTCGCGTTCTGAAAGATAAAGCAAAATATTTTGGACCGTACCCCAATTCCTACGCGGCACATCAGACGAAGAAGTTGCTGGACCGTATGTATCCGTTACGTAAGTGTGGTGTGATGCCCAAGGAAGTGTGTCTGTATTATCACATGCATCAATGTTTGGGGCCTTGTGTGAAAGAGGTCGAAAAGGAAACGTATGACCAGATTGGTCAGGAAATTGGTTCCTTTTTGAGCGGGGGACATGAGGAAATTAAAAAGGATCTTCAGCGTAAAATGCAGGAGGCCGCAGAGGAATTGTACTTTGAGCGGGCCAAGGAGTTGCGAGATCAGATTATCAGCATCGACGCGATGATGGAAAAGCAGAAAATCACCACATCGGATGCGAAAGATCGAGATGTATTCGGTTTTTCAGTAGATAAGGGCTGGATGTGTGTACAGATCCTATATGTCCGCAAAGGTAAAATGATCGAGCGCCATATGTCGACTTTTCCTTTCTACGGTGAGGCTTACAGTGATTTTATGTCCTATGTGACGCAATATTATAGTGACAACCCAGCAGTGCCGCAGGAAATATTGCTGCCGGATTCTCCTAAGCTGATGCAGGCGGAACTGGCTAATGTCGATCAACCGGTTGCGGCAGAAACTGCACTCTACAGTGCACCTACAGCCGATGTTACCGGACAGACAGATGAGAATGCGATACAAACGGAGACAGAGCATTCTGCTGACTCACTACTGGTGGCTGAAGAACGGGCAACTTATGCAGCGGCAACGAATCAAGATCAAGCTGGTGACCAAGATGCCGAGATAAAGGAAATAGAAACTCAACTATCCGGTGGACTGGAGGACCCGAGTACGGCGGCTCTCGCTCTGGCTGAATGGTTGGATGTAAAGGTACTTGTACCGCAGCGTGGACTGAAAAAGCAAATGACAGGCATGGCGACGGAAAATGCACGTGTAGCTTTGGATGAGAAGTTTAAGCTGATCGAGCGGGATGAGGAACGGACATCCAAAGCTGCAAGCAATCTCGGACGTGCCATTGGGCTGGATAGCTTGCACCGGGTGGAGGCATTTGATAACTCCAACATCCAGGGTTCCGATCCAGTCTCCGCCATGATCGTGTTTATTGATGGCAAGCCTGCCAAGAAGGAGTATCGAAAATATAAGATTCGTTCTGTGCAGGGACCCGATGATTATGAAACGATGCGTGAGGTTATCCGGCGTCGATATGAACGTATGCTTAAGGAAAATCTGGAACGTCCCGACTTGATCGTTGTGGATGGTGGACGTGGACAAATTAAGGCGGCGACCGATGTACTGCAAAATGAGCTGGGTTTGTTCATTCCTGTGTGTGGTCTGGTGAAGGATGCCAAACATAGAACTTCCCAACTATTAGTGGGAGAGTCCTCTGAGGCCGTGACACTTGCACGCAATAGCGAAGAATTTTATCTGCTGCAACGAATTCAGGACGAGGTTCACCGTTTTGCCATTACGTTCCACCGCGAGCAACGCGGCAAATCTATGGTAACTTCCCGGCTGGACTCTATTCCAGGCATTGGCGAAAAACGGCGTAAGTTACTGCTTAAGCATTTTGGATCACTCAAAAAAATAAGAGAGGCCAGTGTCGAAGACTTCCGGCCTCTCTCTATTGGGGATAAGCTTGCGCGTCAGATTATAGCTGCCCTTCGGGAGGAGGAGTCGTAGAATACGGCTCCTCTTTTTGTATAGGTTCAAACATCATTCGATTTGGTTTTTTAGGACTAAACCAATAAATGATGTAACCCACGATGGCTGGAAGTAAGATCCAGAATAGACCAGCGCTCACATTCACAGTGTCTCCCAGACTCATCACACTAAGTCCCATTAGAATGCTGTCAAAAATAACGTGGCTGAACATGGCGGCAATAAAGCCGTAACGCAGGAACACAAAACTGAACAGCAAACCAAGAAAAGTCAGCTCAATAGGTCTGGAAATCACCGGATAGATCGGATAAAGTGTATGTCCCAGTGCCCAAATCAGCGTGGTGATCAGACAAGCAACAAAAGTGTTTTTCACTATTTTTTTGACCATCGGAATACCAAACAGACGGTAGACAGTCTCTTCTCCAATACCTGCCATCCAGGCCATAATCGGCAGTAGCCATGGATAAGCCATATTGTAAGGGGATTGCGTGGCATCTGTGGTGGAAAATGTATTAAATGTGCGCTCCAGTATAAAGAATAAGATGGATTGTACCCCGAGTAAAATAAAGGCCCACAAGTAGCCAACATACATACTGCGAAGCACGTACAGCCCGTAGCCCGGTTCTTTCGCACGTGGCCATGCATTCAGTCCAACCTGACGCATAAGTCCGTCACCGCCGACCAAGGAGAAGTAGAGCGCTACAGCCATGAAGAAGGTAACACCAATCTGGAAAACCATAAGAAATATAAGCATGCCCTTACCGCCTGCTTCTGCTTGCAATAAAGGCAGCATGTTCATGGTCCCAGCTATACTAGCAATAAAGTATACAACGGACAGAACAATGCCACGTACAAATGAAGTATGTCGTCGGGTGAGTGACGCATACACAATGGCAAGTACACCCAGCACAAAGCTAAATAGGGCATAACCCGCATAGGTCATCCAATTCGCCCAAAATGTTTGCTTTTCGATATAATCGGTATAGGATGACGGGGCCGAAAAGCTTTGAGTGAAGGAGCGAACATCACCGTCTTCAAAAGTAAAAGCCAGTGTAAGTACCGAGGCGCCAATTTTTTTATCGTCTACGGTATACTTTAATCCGCCTTCTTGTTCAGTGGTCGCGAGCTTTAAATCCGCCGGCTTAAAGCCAAAGCGCTTCACCCATACAGCGGCCGCCTGCTCCTTGGCTTCAAGCGTCATGCCGTCCTCAGCCACACGTACAAGCCTGTTACGTGCTTGTTCATCCGTAGAAATATCAGCCTGCGTGTAATTGGTGCTGGAGGTGATCCGTTTAAAACTAACGACCTTCCCAGTGGATAAATCTACATGAATTTGCAGCTTGCTCTTCGCTGAGGATTCAGGCAGATCGACCCGAAAGGTTTCGTAAGGGTAATTTTTCTTCCATGTACGGTCGTACTGTTGAAGCAGTTTTTCTCTAGATAAATAACCGTACAAATCTGTTTCGGCCTGATAGGTCACCAGAGGCTCCTCTGGCTGTGATTCAGTATATCCCAGCTCGGAGCGGGCGAAGTCCAATGCGTGTATGACCGCTTCTTGTTTGCTGATGACCTTTGCATTCATTACTGATTCTGGACTTGGATTGCTAAGCGAGGGAATAAGCAATTGAAAGATAAAAAAGCAAATCAGGCCAATCCCGCCCAGCAAGCCTAATTTTTTGAAGTTGGCCGTGAGCACGACCGGTTTCCCGATAGGATTCATGAGTTTCCTCCTTAATCTGTAAATAAGAACATCCATTAAAGATATCATACTGCACAGGTTCCCGCCAACAGACCAGCGATATTCATGAAAATAGAGTGAAAGCACTTTAAAGTTCCAATAAAATAAGATAAGCTGCGATTAAACGATGCCCATTCGCAAAATAAAGCCAATTTCACGTTTTTTCGACGAAATCGGTTTTGTGATCTGGATATAGAAGGATTATAATCTTGAGGCAATGCCTATAAAATACATAGGTAATGATATACAGTTGAGCCGAATTTCTATGGGAAAACGGGGGAACCATGTTACTGGGGTGAATTTTACAGCCGATCACTGGTGGATCGGAAGTGTAAATAGGGCATACTGTGCTGCCCTAATCCGTCAGCTAACCTCGTAGGCTATGAGCAGGAACCAAGTCAGGCACTCGGTTTTCCGGTGTCTTTTTTTGTGCGTATAAAAGTGTTTGGATTGGTTAGATAGACCGCTGCGGGTGCAGATTATTCTTCCGATTGCTGTTATCCCCGGATTTTTTGATTGTATACCCCCTTTAATGGTTAAAATCCGGAGATAAAGGCAAACGCTTCGCTTCTTCAGAACAATTCTGCCCCCTTCGCTACTGCCCGCCAATAGCACAGGGGACCGAGTAGTGCTTGACATGCATTCTTCCTGTATTCAGGGAATGCTAATTATAGTTAACTAAGGTTTGGAAAAATCAAAAAATTCAGGGGCAACGACGATCGGAAGATCAAATGGAACGCGTAGCAAGCTTACACCGTATTAAATCACTGTTTTTATAGTTTTAAGAATTAGGAGAGAAGTGATGAATAGATGAATCCCAATGCAGGCTGGCTCCGGCTTTCTCCACCGCAGATATTCGTTGCGGGCTTTGCCATTATCATTCTAATAGGTAGTTTATTGTTAATGCTGCCGATCTCCAATACAACAGGAAAGCCACTTGCGTTTGTAGACGCTTTGTTTACTGCCGCTTCCGCGACCTGTGTTACAGGGCTTGTCGTAAAGGATACGGGGACCTTTTTTACAACCTTTGGTCAAGTTGTTATCGTGGCGCTCATTCAGATCGGCGGTCTGGGCTTTATGACCATGGCTACCTTAATCGCGCTGGTGTTCAAACGTCGGATTTCCTTGCGGGAGCGCCTCATTTTACAGGAAGCGATGAATCAGACCTCTGTCGAAGGAATTGTCGGATTGATCCGTAAGGTGCTGTTGTACTCGCTGGTCATTGAGGGCATATGTGCTGTAATATTTGCGATTCGCTGGTCGTTTGATATGCCTGTAGGCAGGGCGATTTATTTTGGGATTTGGCATGCCATCTCCATGTTTAACAATGCTGGTTTTGACTTATTCGGGCACTTTCGCAGCCTAACAGGTTATGTATATGATCCGATTGTTAATTTTACAGCCATGTTTTTGATTATTTCAGGCGGCATTGGTTTTGTAGTGATGTCGGACCTGGCAGAATATCGCAAGCGTAAGAGACTGTCCTTGCATACCAAGGTGGTACTCAGCATGACGGGCGCTCTGATTGTAGTCGGCACGCTCGTGATTTTTGTGTTTGAGTTTACGAATCCAAAGACCCTTGGCTCGCTTGATTGGGGTGGTAAACTGCTGGGATCTTTATTCCAGTCTGTTACTCCCCGTACCGCAGGTGCCAATACACTGGACATTGCAGGCTTGCGGCAGGCTACGCAGTTTTTTATCATCATACTCATGTTTATCGGGGCTTCTCCTGGCTCCACTGGAGGCGGGATTAAGACCACAACATTCGCGCTGCTCATTGGAGCAGTGATTTCGATGCTGCGGGGGCGGGAAGATATTGTGCTGTTCAGGTATCGACTTGCGCAGGGACGAATTTACAAGGCTTTGACCATTACACTGCTGGGGCTGCTGTTCGTGATCGGGGTGACGATGATTTTGTCAGCAACCGAAGATCATCATTTTCTGATGATCTTGTTCGAGACGGTGTCTGCGTTTGGTACGGTGGGGCTGTCGATGGGGCTTACACCTGATTTGACAGTCATAGGCAAGCTGGTGATTACCCTGACGATGTTTGCAGGTAGACTGGGGCCACTCACGCTAGCTTATGCACTGGGGCCGAAAAAGGGTAAAGAATTATATCGTCATCCGGAAGGTAAAATGATTATAGGATAAGGGAGTTTTCGAGTAGACATGAAAACGCAGCAGTTTGTAGTTATTGGCTTGGGGCGGTTTGGCTCAAGCCTAGCTTTGCAATTGGTGGATATGGGGTGCGAGGTGCTAGGCATTGACCGGAATGAGGATGTTGTGGACAGTATGAGTGAGATGTTGACACATACTGTCGTGGCGGACGCTACCGATGAAGACTCATTGCGATCACTGGGCATCCGTAATTTCGATTGCGGCATTGTTGCTATTGGTGATGACATCCAGGTAAGCATCCTGACCGCCATTTTGCTGAAGGAGCTGGGTGTGAAAAAGGTCGTAGCCAAAGCCATATCTGTGCTGCACGGGCGTGCGTTAGAAAAGCTCGGTGTGGATCGGATTATTTATCCAGAACGGGACATGGGTATCCGTGTGGCTCACCAGCTAGTCACGCCTAATTTGCTCGATTATTTGGAGTTGTCTAAGGAATACAGTATTGTGGAACTCAATGTACCTGCATGTCTGAACGGCAAAACGCTTGCAGAACTAAATGCTCGCACCCGCTTTGGCTGTAGTGTCGTGGCGCTTCATACGGCGAACGGTATCTTGATCGCACCGACGGCTATGGATCGGCTAAAAGCAGACGATATTATGGTCATCATCGGCTCAAATGACAATATCGGCCGCTTTGAGGATGAGGTTGTTAATGTCAATGAAGAGGGCTAAACTCTCTACACCATACGATAGCCTGCAAACGACGCACGTGTCTCGCTAATCCAGCGTCGTGCTGTCGGACCGAGATCGGTCGTCTCCGAGTAAATGAGGGAGGTCGTTCGGCGTGTCTCCTTCAAATCGGGCAAGTACAATGCAGTGAGTCCATTATCCCGCAGCAGTTCGCTACGCAAATAGGATTTGGGTAGCAAGGCGGAAGCCTTACAGGTTGGAAGCAGGCGTACAATCGCCTCGAAGGAGTCGATTTCCATGCGGATATCCGGCATGATGCCGCTGCGCTGGAACAAGTCATCCGTCAGACTGCGGTACCAGGTTCCTTTGGAGAAAATAATCATCGGCAATCCTTGCAGATCTTTCATCGAGGCCGTTCCTGTCTTAACGGTTAATTCATGTCCAATGGGAACAACGAGCTCCAAATGATCGTCAAATAGCGGAATGCAACGCAGTCCGACTTCATGAATGGCAGACCCGACAATACCGGCGTCTGCTTTTTTGTCACGTACAAAGGCGACGATTTCGTGGGTTTTACCGGTGAGCAGCTTCAGCTCGGTTTGAGGATGCTTGCTCATAAAAGCTTCGACAAGGGTAGGCAGCGTTGTTTGGAGTGTCGTGAGACTTGCGCCGAGTGTAAGCATACTCTGGGCTTCATTTTTGTGCTGGGAGAGCTTTTGTAAGAAGCGAAGCTGACGTTGCCGTTGCTCTAGTGCGAATGTATAAACAAATCGGCCAGTGGACGTAATTTCGAGCCGTTTGCCCCGACGATCAAAGAGATTCACACCCAGCTCTTCCTCCAGCTTGGCAATTTTGCGGGACAGGGCGGGTTGGGACAGATTCAGCAGTTTGGAGGCTTTATTCAGGCTGGACTGCTCGACAATGACGGCAAAAGCGTTCAAATCCTCAAACAAATCATCCACTTCCTCTCTATATGCAAAAAAGACATAATAATTAATACGTATATTGCAATTCCATTATAAGCCGAAAAGGAGTAACATGAAAGCGACACAAGATGTTCACACTTTTGTTTTTCCTAATAAGGGACACCTTGTTGGACATTTCCTGTCGGGAACTGTCATTTTATATGTTATATTACTATTGAAAACGCTATTATTGGGAGAAGGGAGCATGACCTAGATGAGAGGATTTTATTCCAGAAAGCTGCATTCGCTTCTTGGCGTCATTCCGTTGGCTCTATTTTTTGTTGAGCATTTGGTGACGAACTTCACAGCGGTGGAGGGTGGCAAGGAAGGATTTAATCGCAGCGTGGCCTTCCTGAATGGTTTGCCGCTGGTTATTGTACTAGAAACGTTATTCATCTACTTGCCATTACTGTTCCACGGAATTTATGGCTTGTATATCGCTTATCAGGCTGATCCGAATGTCAAAAGGTTCGGCTATTCACGTAACTGGCGCTTTCTGTTCCAGCGTATTTCCGGCGTCATTACGTTTGTATTTATTATCTGGCACGTATACGACACACGCTTTCAGGTGGCTCTGGGTAATGTAACTCATGAGGAGCTAGGCGGGGTCATGCATGGCATCGTGACGAACCCGGTTTATTTCATTTTGTATCTAATCAGTGTCGTTTCGGCATCCTTTCACTTTGCTAACGGACTGTGGGCATTTATGGTCAGTTGGGGGATTACCGTGGGACCACGTGCGCAAAAAGTATCTTCTTATATCTGTATGACCCTGTTCGTGGTGGTGTCTATCGGCTTCATCGCTTCCCTGCTTGCATTCCGCAGCGCGGAATTTCAGGAAATAGCAACTGCCTTGGTGCAATGCAGTACTTTTAAACAACTACTGTAAATGAGTCATATCCATTATACATTGTGTTGAAATTCTATTTTCAAACGTAAAAGGGGATTTGGTTAAAAATCCTGAAAAAAAGGAGTGAGCAGAAATGGCAGCATCCAACATTATTGTCGTGGGCGGCGGTCTGGCAGGTCTAATGGCTACGATCAAGGCGGCAGAGGCGGGAGTTCACGTTCATTTATTTTCTTTGGTTCCGGTCAAAAGGTCCCACTCCGTTTGTGCTCAAGGTGGCATCAATGGTGCGGTAAATACCAAGGGTGAGGGAGACTCCCCCTGGATTCACTTTGATGATTCGGTCTATGGCGGGGATTTTCTGGCCAACCAGCCTCCGGTAAAAGCGATGTGCGAAGCGGCTCCGGGGATCATTCATCTCATGGACCGCATGGGCGTCATGTTTAACCGGACACCGGAAGGACTGCTGGACTTCCGCCGCTTCGGCGGTACCCAGCATCATCGGACCGCCTTTGCTGGTGCGACGACAGGACAGCAGCTTCTGTACGCTCTCGATGAGCAGGTACGGCGCTGGGAATCTGCGGGTTTGGTGACCAAGTATGAAAACTGGGAGTTTTTACAGGCTGTACTGGACGATGAAGGCATCTGTCGAGGGATTTGCGGGCAGGATTTGCGTACGATGGAAGTGAAGACTTTTGCGGCGGATGCAGTTATTTTGGCATCTGGTGGGCCCGGGATTATTTTCGGTAAAACCACGAATTCCGTCATTAATACGGGCACAGCTGCCGGTGCGGTGTATCAGCAAGGCGTACGCTATGCGAACGGTGAGTTTATCCAGATTCATCCGACGGCTATACCAGGTGATGACAAGCTGCGTCTCATGTCCGAGTCGGCACGGGGAGAGGGCGGTCGTATTTGGACGTATAAGGACGGTAAGCCATGGTATTTCCTCGAAGAAAAGTATCCAGCTTACGGAAATCTGGTCCCTCGCGATATTGCGACACGTGAAATATTCAGTGTATGCGTTGATGATGGACTGGGTATTAATGGCGAGAACATGGTCTACCTCGATCTGTCCCACAAGGACCCGAAAGAGCTGGATGTAAAACTGGGCGGCATTATTGAAATTTATGAAAAATTCGTCGGTGATGATCCGCGCAAAATTCCGATGAAAATATTCCCGGCTGTTCATTATTCAATGGGCGGCATGTGGGTCGATTACAATCAGATGACCAATATACCGGGCCTGTTCGCGGCTGGTGAGTGTGAATTCCAATACCACGGGGCGAACCGTTTGGGTGCGAACTCGTTGCTCTCAGCCATTTACGGCGGGATGGTGGCTGGACCTAAGGCTGTGGAATATATCAAAGGCTTGAAAAAATCTGCACAGGATACAGCGTCCTCCGTATTTGATGCCGCAGTCAATCAGCAGACGGAGAAGTATGAGCGTATTTTGCATATGGACGGAAAAGAAAATGCCTATGTTCTTCATAAAGAGCTGGGCGAGTGGATGACGAACAACATGACTGTGGTTCGTTATAATGACAAGCTGGAAGCTACGATCCACAAGATCAAGGAGCTGAAGGAGCGTTATTCTAACATTAACATCAATGACGCTTCGCGCTGGAACAATGCGGGTGCGGCGTTTACACGGCAACTGTGGAATATGATGGAGCTGGCTGAAGCGATGACTAAAGGTGCGCTGCTGCGCAACGAAAGCCGTGGGGCCCATTACAAACCAGACTTTCCAGATCGCAACGATGAGGATTTCCTGAAAACGACGATTGCGGACTGGACACCGGAAGGACCACAAATCTCGTATGAAGCGGTGGATGTTTCGCTGATCAAGCCACGCATTCGGGATTATTCCAAGAACAAATAACGGAAGGGAGTGTATTAGATGTCGGAGCAAGCAGTGAAGTCGAATAAAACAGTGAAGTTCGTTGTGACCCGTCAAGCTGATCCTAAAGCCAGTCCCTATACGGAAGAATTCGAATTGGCTTATCGTCCGGGGATGAATGTGATTAGCGCGCTGATGGAAATTCAGCGTAATCCGGTGGACAGCCACGGTAAAGAGACGGCTCCGGTGTGCTGGGAGTCGAATTGCCTGGAGGAAGTATGCGGAGCATGCTCCATGGTGATTAACGGCAAGCCGCGTCAGGCCTGTGCAGCGCTCGTCGATAAGCTGGAGCAGCCGATTACGATCGCGCCGATGAACACGTTCCCGGTAGTTCGGGATTTGGTCATCGACCGCAGCCGGATGTTTAATGCGCTCAAGAAGGTCAAAGCGTGGATTCCGATTGACGGTACCTACGATCTGGGACCTGGTCCTAGGATGGCAGAGAAGAAGCGTCAGTGGGCGTATGAGCTGTCCAAGTGCATGACCTGTGGTGTCTGTCTGGAAGCTTGCCCGAACGTCAACGAGAAGACGACGTTCATCGGACCTGCGGCGATATCTCAGGTTCGCCTGTTTAACAGCCATCCGACAGGGGAAATGAATCAGGAAGAGCGGCTGGAGGCGTTGATGACGGACGACGGGCTGGAAGGGTGCGGGAACTCACAAAACTGCGTACGCTCTTGCCCGAAAGGCATTCCGTTGACCACTTCTATTGCCGAAATGAACAAGGAAACGACCAAGCATATGTTCAAGCGCTGGCTGACTGTATAGCACTAGACAGCGAATAGGTTATGCCCAAACAGGCTTTTTCTCAAACTGGAGAAAGCCTGTTTTTTGCGCTCAGGAATGATGGAGGGTAACATGGAGGAAGGAGCGCGGGATAGCAGTTATGGTATAATTATGGTATTGTGTATCGTTTTTGGAGAAAAGGAGGCTGGACAGGTGACTGTGCAACCGATAACGAATCGACCTGTCACTAGGTCGGATGTATTGAAGGGATTAGAGGATCTGGGGGTTCGGAGCGGCATGACATTGCTTGTTCACTCGTCGATGCGCAGCTTTGGACGCTTTGTTCCAGGCGGGGCCTCGGTCATTCTTGCCGCACTAACCGAAGCAGTTGGCCCGGAAGGGACGCTGGTGATGCCGACACAGTCACATGACTTGACTGATCCCTCGACTTGGATGAACCCGCCTCTGGATGAGTCATGGTGGGAACTGGTACGCGAGGAAATGCCCGCTTATGATCCGGCCTGGACGCTGACCGGAGGGATGGGCGTCATTGTAGAAACGTTCCGTGGCCTGCCGGGAACCAAGCGCAGCGGGCATCCGCATGTTTCTCTGGCGGCACGTGGACCCACAGCTTCGGAATTACTGGCAGCTCATGAGCTCGACTTTGGACTGGGTGAGCATTCGCCCTTGGCGAAGCTGTACGAGGCAGATGCCTATGTAGTGCTGTTGGGCTGCGGACATGACAGCAACACGTCCTTGCATTTGGCGGAATATCGAACAGCCTACAATGGACGTGAAGTGATCACCCATCAAGCTCCTATGATGGTGGATGGAGCAAAAGCGTGGGTATCTTTTCAGGATTTTAATATTACCTCAGATGACTTTGAGAAGCTGGGACTTGATTTTGAACGGGACTGTCCCTCAGCTTTTACGCGGGTGAACATTGGGGAGGCTTCATGTTTTTTCGCGAGGCAACGTGATTTGGTCGACTATGCGGAGCAGTGGTTGTCCACCCATCGCTAAAGCTTCTGGACGGTAAGAATTCGAATAAGTGAGATCAAGGAATAGATCGCAAGGGGGAACGCATATGGAGAAGACGCCGCACACCCGCCGCGAGAGTCAGGATGGCCCGCATCAGGGGGCCGCTATCCCTCCCGGTTCTTCGCGGCGTTCCGTTTCAAATGAACCAGCCAATCCTTCGCGCCGCCATTTTTTGAAAAAAGCGGCTTTAGCCACAGCCGGAACCGCGCTTCTGGCTGGAGGATATGCTTCCTTATGGGAGCCTAATCATTTGGAAATTACACGCTTCAACTTGTCTATCCCTCGTCTTCCGTCTGCTTTTGACGGAATCAGGGTCGTACATTTTAGTGATGTGCACTTGGGTTTTCACATGGATGAGCAGGATCTACGCGAGCTTGCGGACCGGATAGCAGGTCTGAAGCCAGATTTGCTCTGTTTTACAGGCGATATTGTGGATGACTATGCAGTATCCATGAAGGCTGCTGTTCCAGTTATGGCTTCCATGCACGCTACCCTTGGTAAGTTTGCTATTCTGGGCAATCATGATTATAGAGGCTTACCCGCCGGCGTTCAGGAGCTATATCCAAAAACCGGATTTACACTGCTGAGAAATGAGCATGCGGTTGTAGAGCGCGCGGGACAACGTGTGGCCATTGTCGGCTTGGAGGATAACATCATGGGCAAGCCCAATCCGCAGCGTGCCATCCACGGACTGCCTGATGAGATGTGCAAGCTGCTACTGATGCATGAGCCGGACTATGCAGATGTGGCGGCACAAATGTCCTTTGATCTTCAATTGTCAGGACATACACATGGGGGACAGGTACGTTTGCCTGTCATTGGAGCACCGATGCCGCCTCCGGGTGGACGCAAGTACATTCAGGGATTATTTCATGTGGGAACGGATAGAATGCCACTGTATGTCAGCCGAGGCATTGGTATGACACATTTGCCAATACGGGTGCTGTGCAGACCGGAGCTTAGTGTCATTACACTAAAATCCGGCCAATAGGCCATGATTTTTTTTCATCTTCGTCATATAGTTTGGAACTACATAAAGATGGCTTGAATGTAGTGTAGAGATGTAGTCGTTTCGGACAAAGGAGTGAGGTTCAGATGGATCGTATTGCTGTCATTTCAGATATTCATGGCAATTGGCCTGCCTGTGAGGCGGTGCTGGAGGATATTGCTTCCCGAGGCATTAGCCGTGTGTTTTGTTTGGGGGATCTGATCGGCAAAGGGCCTAGCCCGAGCGAGGTTCTGGATGCTGTCCGTCAACGTTGTGAAGTGGTCGTGCGGGGGAATTGGGATGAGCTGGTCAGTATTACGGATGATCTCAATTTTAGCTGGCAAGCCGAGCGCTTGGGGGCAGAACGAGTGCAGTATTTGGCACAGTTACCGTTTCATTATGATTTCAGAATGAGCGGACGCCGTATCCGTCTGGTGCATGCCTCGCCGCAAAGTGTGTATCACCGTGTGCAGCCATGGGATGAGCCGGAAAAACGGCTTGCCATGTTCGATCCGTTAGCAGAAGAAAATGGAAAAGTTGCTTTTGCTCCGGATGTTGTGGGATATGGTGATGTGCACAATGCTTTTATCCAGCATTTTCAGGGGAAAACACTTTTTAACGTCGGCAGTGTCGGGAATCCGTTGGATGTTACGCAGGCTTCCTACTGCATTTTAGAGGGGGAGATGGGAGAGGAGCAGCCTACGTCCTTCTCCATTCATTTTGTACGTGTACCTTATGATATAGAACTGGCGGTAAAACAAGCGGAGGAAGCTGATGTGCCTTCTTTGCCGTATTATATTCGAGAGCTGCGTACAGGAATTTACCGCGGGATTCAGGACCTGGATTAAGTATGGAAACATTCATTTCTAAAAGCCAATCCATCCGCAGGAGGGAACATTGTGCTGACCAGAGAAATGCTTCGTCTTGGGCTACCGGAGCTTTACACCCGCCGAGTCCGATTGCGCCAGCTAAAAACGGAGGATTATCCCGCGCTGGAACGGATCCTATCCGATCCATTGGTGATCCAATATGTGAATCGAATTCGCAAGCCAGTCCATGCACGAATGCGGCGTCTGGTTGCGCAAATTAAAATATCTGCTGATTCTCTGGATTCTCTGCATTTTGCGGTGGAATGGCATCCGAGAAATACAGGAGAAAGCAATCTACTTAGTGAATCCAATGAGCTTACCTCTTCACCGTTGCTCGGTATCGTCTCTTTTCAGCAATGGAATGAAAGAACGGGGGAGGCACAATTGGGCTATATTCTGGATCGTCCTTTTTGGGGACAGGGGCTGGGTACAGAAGTGGTAGGAGAAATGCTGAATTTTGGTTTCGGATCTTTGAAGCTCCAGCGGATCGAAAGTCGTTGCCAAGAGGATAATCAGGCTTCCATGCGCGTGCTTATTAAAAATAAGATGCGTCTGCTGCGTACCATTGGTGCCTATGATCCCTCAGGAGAGGTGCCGAGTGTATTGGTATTTTCGCTGACCCAAGGGGATTATGCGTAGAAATAACATTGGAATATTTTGTTACAAAGATGAAATATAACTGCAAAACAACTCTAACACAGGACGGGTACAATACAGACATGACCCCCTTTTGAATAATATATGTTGCTGGACCCGATGATTCGGGTCCTCTTTTTTTATTATCCTATAGTAGGGCATTCTCTATTTCTGTGGCGGCGAGTGGTCTTCTTGCCTTGCCTGGGCTCAGTTATGTTTCATTTTGTTACAAAAATGAAACATAACTGCAAAGTTACTTTAACATAGAGTGGGTACAACATAAACATGACCCCCTTTGAATCATATATATTGCAGGGACCCGAAGCTTCGGGTCCCCTTTTTTTTATGATTTTTAGGAACGGTTCAGGCTGGTTACCAGCTCTGGAAGCCATTCATTTAGGGAGAGAAATGAGTACCCCTCTGACTGGGCTTTGGACGTATCCATGTACCACGATTGTGTAATACCAAATGGAGACATGTGCTCGTCTGCTGTTTTTTCTTTCATCACAGCTTGTTTTCCAGTTACCTGCTCAATGATCGAAATGATCTCTCCAATCCTCACTGTACCGTCGGAGCAAGCATTTACAGGCCCTGTTAAAGGAGTGTGACCAAGCCAAAACAGAAAATCTGCGGCTTCATCGGAACGAATAAATGAGATTTGTGCTGCGGAATTAGGGACTCCGAATTCTATTCCTTCACGAACATGTTCGATATGAAAGTGAAGCCTTTTCGTATAATCGTCAGTCCCCAATACAATCGGAAAACGAACAGCAACTACAGGAAATGTAGCTTGCTGCATAAAAACTGCTTCTGCCTGCCGTTTAGCCTCCCGATATGTAAAATCGTCCTTCCCGCCCTTGCGAACCGGGTAAGCCTGAGGGTCAAAGATGCTCTCTGTCAGCACTTCCGGGCTCGAATCATAGACGGATAGGCTGGAGGTCACAATATACCTCTTGGCTATAGCATCAAAAATGCGGCAGGCTTCGCTGGCTTCATCTGGGGAAAAGCAAATATTATCATAAACAACGTCCCACACTTGCTCACCTACGGCCTCAGCGAGCGCTTGCGGGTCGGTACGGTCTGCACAAATCCGCTGAACGCGGTCACCAAACGAATCGCTTGCTTGGCCCCGTGTGAGGATGGTAACGGAGTTCTCGGAACTCTCTAGCAGACGTTCCACCAGTCTCTTGCCAAAAAAACGCGTTCCACCCAGTACAAGTATCTTTTTCATACTTACATCACTCCTCCTAGAATGGTTTTCATTTATATTAAGATAGACGGACTAATGAATGTAAAAGATACAGGACGCAATGAAAAAAAGGAGGATCATATGCCATACGTAGAGATTCAGGATTTAGAAATGTATTACGAAAAAATGGGGGCAGGAGAACCCGTCATATTTTTGCACAGTCATTATTCAAGAGGAATTCTAGCTTTTTCATCTCAATTACTTGATTTTCAGCAAAAGTATACATGTTATTTTCCCGACCACCGGGGTCATGGCAGAACAAAATGTGATAGCCTGGAATGGAGCACCCCTCAACTCGCAGAAGATGTAATTGATTTTATGGAGGCGCTACATATTTCCAATGCCCATGTTATTGGGTACAGCTGCGGAGGCAATGTGGCTTTATACTGTGCGGTGAAGCACCCTCAAATGTTCGCCACCGTTACGACCATAGGCTGTAGTGGAGTCGCATGTCCTGAGGGGGCAGATGAATTTGAACCAGAGTGGCTCATCAAAAACGAACGTTATGAAATGATCCATCAAATGATGGAACGGCATGAGGAGGCACATCAGGGGAACTGGCAAGAATTTATGCGTCAGAGCGCACAGGATTGGCGCCAATATCCGCAATTGACACGTAGTGAGTTAAGTAGCATTACGTGCCCTGCATTATTTATCGCGGGTGAACATGACGATTTCGCCACAGAAGAGCAACTCCTGGAATTATGCTCAAGGGCCCAAGACTCACGTTATCTAATTGTTCCGGGTTGTAGTCATCGACCGCACATGCTTAGAGAGAAGCCGATCTTAATCAATGATTCTATTCTTTCATTTTTGAACAAGCATGCGATTCGTTGAACCAATCAATCGCATAGCGGTGGAGCACCGCCTAATCTTACTCTCCTAGAAGCTTCAAGAAATTGGCCGGCACCGTAATTTGCTGATTATTAATCATAATCTTCCGAAGCTCCTCCATGGAGTCCTCTTCACCTCTAGCGTCTTTAATCTCCTTAATTTCACGATGCAGTCGCTCCATTTGGAGATCTAGCGCATTAGCGGAGTCTGCTGCGTTCTTTAATTCACGTGTCAGACTTTCGGGAACGGACTGGTTGTACTTATAAAAGATTTTATGCTCCAGGCTGGCCCAGAAATCCATCGCAATGGTTCGAATTTGCACCTCTACGCAGACTAGCTCCTCACAATCCGACATGAATACAGGAACTTGAACCAGCAAATGCAGGCTCTGGTAACCGTTCGGCTTGGGGTTCTTGATGTAATCCTTAATTTCCAGTACCTTCAAGTCACTTTGTCTCTGAAGCATGTTACTGACATCATAAATATCAGAAATAAAAGAGCAAGTAATACGCAAGCCGGCGATATCCTTGATATGATCTTTGATAGCATCCAGCGATAACTCGCTATTTTTACGAATCATTTTATTCATGATGCTCTCAGGAGATTTAAGGCGTGATTTGGTATGCTCAATAGGGCTGTAATCGTGTAATGCTTGAAATTCCTGCTTTAATATTTCAATCTTGGTTTCCATTTCGTCGAGCGCAAATTTATAAATGAGCATAAATCGCGTGATGTCATGCTTTAGCTTTTTGAGCTTGTCCATAGGATCTTCCAAGTGCATATGTAATTCTCCTCACACATAGATGTCATAATCTTGCTAAGCGTTCGCCTTTGCAATGGGATATTACCTTATAATTTAAAGTTCCCAACAATCCCATTGCAGCAGCGTTCGTATGATCAAATGATTTGCGGAGCGGCAATCCCTACCCTAAATTTTAAAGCGCCACAGAAATTTTACGTTTTTCTTTAAAATAGACCCATTCCCGGAAGCCGATATCCTTCAGCATTGCCTTTACTTCTTCCCAGTCATCGCCTACCCGCGAAGGTTTATGGGCATCCGAACCAAAAGTAACCTCCACACCAAAATGGTGCGCTCTTTCTAAAATAGAAGCAGACGGGTACCATCCGCCACTCAGTTTGGTTTTACCCGAAGTGTTAATTTCAATCGCCACATTGGATTCCGCAATTACCTGCAAGGTTTCATCAATGGCTACATCAGCAGGAATGTCTGAAAAGGCTGGAAAGTTCCCCTTCATTGCGTCAATATGACCTAAAATCTGAAACATGCCGCTTCGCGCAGATTCCTGAATGAGCGCATAGTAGGCTTGTTTGACCTCGATTTTACGAGCGTCGCTTAATTTGTTCCAACGGTTACGGTTAAAAATGCTGTCCCCTTCGACATTGTGAATCGACCCAATGAGATAATCAAATGGATAAGGAGCTAGAGTGGAACGATATAATTCAGCAAAATCAGGAAAATAATCCGTTTCCAATCCGAGGAGCACGTCAATACGGCCTTCGTATTCTTTTTTAAGCTGTTGTACCTCTTCTACGTATTCAGCAAGCTGTGATTTGGCCATATAAATTTTAGGAAAAGCCTGATCCTGTTCGCTGCCCAGGAAAGGGGAATGGTCCGAAATACCAATCGCTTGTAACCCCGACTGAATGCCTGCTTCAATGTAATCTCGAATGTTTCCGTCTGCATGACCGCAGCGGAAATGATGGGTGTGCAGATCAAATTTCATAGCCTGTCTTCCTTTCGTAATCAGGGTTTATATTGCGTATGTTGTTCATAGCGAATTACGTTATTCAGAACTGGTGAAATTCGTCTCCGGCATCCCCTTCAGATCACTTAAAAATTGCTGCATGGCTGAGTTTAGATATCGGCCGGATTTATAAATCACTCCTACCGGATGACTAACTTCCAGCTCAGGAATATGGATCATTTTTAATGTGCCTGCACGCAGTTCAGAAGTGACCGATAGTCTGGAAATAATGGCCGCACCGAGATTAATTTCGACCATCCGTTTGACTTCCTCACTGCTGGACAACTCAATCACGACATGAGGCACGATTTGGTGCTTTTTAAATACATCGTCTACGAATTTTCGTCCCACCGTATCGGGAGAGAGCAGAATCAGCGGAATTTCCCGAAGGGCTTCAATGGTAGCATGTGGTTGTGAAGCCAGCGGATGAGTAGGAGACACGACTAGCTCAAAGGAATCGTAATACAGAACCGAAGTGCTTAAATTAGGATTACGTTCGATCAGATAGCCGATGCCAACATCAATAAGTCCGTTCTCCACCTGCTGATAAATCATGGAGGAAGCCATGGATTGAATGGAGGTTTTGATGAGAGGGAACTGATCCTGAAAGTAGGAAAGCACGCGCGGTAAAATTTGAATAGCGATGGATGTTGTGGTACCCAGCGCAATGTGACCCTGTGGTGTTTCGTTTAGATCGTACAATTTTTGTCTTAATTCCTCAACAACCTCTAATATGCGCTCGGCATGTTCCAAAAAAACAGCTCCCCGGTCGGTCAGGGTGACAGGCTGGTTGCGGTCAATCAGGATGGTTTTGAACTCATCCTCTAGACTTTTAATTTGGGCGGACACCGCCGGCTGCGTCAAATTGAGAAGTTCTCCGGCTTTGCGGAAGCTCATCGTTTTGGAAATCATGATAAGTGTTTCGAGTTGACTGATGTTCATGAAGTTCCTCCTCTCTTTTCTTAATCTTATCGCAGCTGTATAGAATGAATATTTTTAGCCAATCCATAGGTTCATATGTAAAACCGTCGTTATGCTTTATTTCATTAAATTATAGGTTATTCGAGCAGGAAGGGCAATGAATCGAAGCAGAGCACCTTAAAGTGTGGTATATTGGGAAATAAAGACTAAAGTCCTGATATCCTTCAAAAATAATCAATCTAAAACCGGTAAGAAGTAAAGATATAGGACATTATTCACATTTTTTGTGGTTTAGCTATAAAAAATTACCGGGTAGCTGTCGATAAGTGATATAGAGAGCATTTTAATGAGGATCGATTCGTTTTACAGTAATATTTAATTAAAAAATTCTAATTTAAATGGGACTTTTGTTGTGTGTCTAAAAGCCCATCGTAAAGGGGCGCTTTGATCGTGAAGGCAGAAGTGATAAATCCTTTTTTGGAGTCGGCGCGACGGGTCATTGAACAATTGATCCAAGTATCTCCTTCATCCGGAAATCTTGGTGTGAAAAATGTCGAGCTGGTGGACGACCACATCTGGATTATGATCGGGATGACCGGACAGCTTAGCGGAAATATTGTGTTCGGCCTGAATGAACAGGTGGCGCTACGTATGGTATCAGCGATGATGGGCGGATTTGTGTTGACTGAAATTGATGAGATGGGAAAAAGCGCAATTTCAGAATTGGGCAATATGATTAGTGGTAATGCCAGTACGATTTTGTCCAGTCAGGGAATTGTCGTGGATATTACGCCTCCGCAGGTCATGAAATCAGAAAACTTGACCACTTTTGTGCCTCAGCGTGCCCTTTATATTCCGCTCACGGTGGAAGGAATCGGTGAGCTGGATATTCAGGTGATGATCTCTTAATATTAAAGGAGCAAGTTTCTTTAATGTGGAGGGATGAGCGTGAGTATACTACAGGACAAGATAGTTGTGATTACAGGTGCATCCAGTGGGATTGGCGCCCTTTGCGCTCAGTTGTTAAGCGAAAAGGGCGCGATTCCTATTTTAACAGCACGCTCGCAGGAGCGACTGAAGCAAGTATCTGCGGGAATCAGGGGCAGACATGAGCTTATTCAACTGGACGTCACCCGCCAGGAGCAGGTAGAGGCTGTTGCAGCACGAGTATTGGGACAGTACGGACGGGTCGATATATTGCTTAACAATGCGGGCTACGGAAAATTTGAGTATTTTAATGAAACCGACCTGACGGAGTTTGAACAAATGATGGACGTGAACTACATGGGTGTTGTTCGCTGCATCAAGGCGTTTCTGCCACAAATGACAGAGCGGGGCCTTGGACAGATTGTCAATGTAGCATCAATGGCCGGGAAAATCGGAACAGCCAAATCGTCTTCTTACACGGCGACGAAGCATGCTTTGCTCGGTTTCAGCAATGCGCTCCGGCAAGAGCTGCGCGGGAGTGGAGTGACTGTAACGACGATTAACCCCGGGCCGATCGACACACCGTTTTTTGAGTTGGCAGATCCTTCAGGAGGATATGTTCGAAATGTAAGCTGGTTTATGCTACAACCTGATAAGGTGGCACGGCATATTGTAAGAGCGATGGAGCTTCGCAAGGAGGAGGTTAATCTGCCACGGTGGGTATCTCCTTTTCTCAAGCTTTATCAGTTAGCTCCCAGACTGACCGATAGGCTGGGTCATGGTGTGATGAATAAGAAATAAAAGATGTCCCGTAAGCCATTAGCTATGGTGAGGGACATCTTTTATTTTTGTGATTTGGTAACAGGGCTATTTTCGCATATAATGGAGAGTAACGAATTTACGTATAGGGGTTGGACCTTTTCATGACATTGAATTTTGAAACGCTCGGCGTTGAACAAGATCTGTTGGACAAACTGACTGAGCATGAAATTACACAGCCTTCGCCAGTTCAGGCAGAGGCTATACCGGAAATAATGAAGGGAAAGCATGTATTGGCGCGCTCACAAACTGGCACAGGCAAGACACTGGCTTATTTATTGCCACTGTTACAAGCGATTGATCCACAGAAAAAGGCTACGCAAAAGCTGATACTGGCTCCAAGCCAGGAGCTCGCTATGCAAATTGTACGTGAGGGTCAACGCTACGGAGAGCATCGCGGAATCCGTGTACTCGGTCTGATTGGTGGGGCGGCTATCAAACGTCAAATCGAAAAGCTCAAAGATCATCCACAGCTTGTCGTGGGCACACCAGGACGTGTACGGGAACTCATCGCTTCAAAAAAGTTGAAAATGCACAATATTACAGCCATTGTCATCGATGAGGTGGATCAGATGTTCCAGCTCGGCGGAGCAGGCGATGTAACCAATATATTGGGCACGGCCCAACGCGATCGTCAATTGGTATTCCTGTCCGCAACGCTGAACGACGAGATTCAGTCGCTGGCGAAACGGGAGATGCGTGAATACGTAGAAATTGGGATTGATCCCGACCAGAAGACGGCCAGTGGATTGGAACACTATTACTTTGTATCCGAAGAACGGGATAAGGTGGATATGCTGCGCCGTCTGGTACGTCATTTTAATCCGAGAAAAGCGCTGGTGTTCGTGAATACAACCAATGCCATCGGGGAGATTGAGGCCAAGCTCAAGCATATGGGGCTGACTACGGCATCCTTGTATGGAGATGCGGATAAAGTCACGCGTAGCAATGTGTTGGCCCGATTCCGCGAGGACAAGCTCAAAGTGCTGGTCGCTTCGGATGTGGCAGCCCGTGGTCTGGATATTGAGGGCCTTGAAATGGTTATTCATTTTGATCCGGCTACGGATAGTCAAGCTTATGTTCACCGTGCAGGACGGACAGGACGGATGGGACGCAAAGGATTGGTGGCATCGGTTGTCACCGACCGTGAAACGTTCATCATGCGTAAGTTCTCCCGTGAACTGGGCATTGACATCGCAGAGCGTGCGTTGCATGGAGGTCGAGTAGTCGTGCCGCGTCCGGCGGATGCCAAGCGTGCACCTGTAAGACCCTCCGAGGCTAGATCCTTATCTAACGGAGCATCGGCGGAGGACCGAAAGGCACCTGTTCGTGCCGAAAATGGACGTCCTGGCAGGAATTCCGCGAACGGTTCAGCTCCAGGCAAGAGCAAAGGAGCAGCCTTGTTCAAAGCAGGAAAAGCACAGCGCGAGCGTGATCGCAAAAACAAGGGTGCACCAAGATGGCTGAAGGAAAAAGGATCAAAACCGAACGAGTAAGGGAGAAGAGGGGGAGCCATGGAACAACAGCCTGTGTTGCAAATTAACGGACTGACCGGCGGATATAGCGCCAAGCGCCCGGTGCTGCATCAGATTTCGCTGGATGTGAAACCGGGCGAAATGGTAGGACTGATTGGTCTGAACGGGGCCGGGAAAAGTACGACCATGAAGCATATTTTGGGCCTGATGACACCGCAGGCCGGAGAAATTCGTGTGCAGGGGCATAAGCAGGATGAAAATCCCGAGGAATATCAGGGAGCCATTGCTTTTGTACCTGAATCTCCAGAGCTATATCCTGAAATGACGGTGATGGAGCATATGGAATTCACGGCCAGAGCGTACGGAGTTAGCGAAGCAGATTTCCGCACACGCAGTGATCAAATGCTGGACTTGTTCCGTATGCGGGATAAAAGTGGAAGTATGTCGATGCACCTGTCTAAAGGGATGCGCCAGAAAGTGATGATTATGTGTGCATTTTTAGCGGGACCGCCGTTGTATGTCATAGATGAACCTTTTTTGGGTTTGGACCCGCTTGGTATTCGTTCCCTGCTTGACTTTATGTTAGAGATGAAGCGTTCGGGTTCGTCCATTCTACTCAGTTCTCATATTTTGTCCACGATTGAAAATTATTGCGATCGTTTCATTGTACTTCATCAGGGTGCCATCATTGCGCAGGGTACGCTGGACGAAGTGACAGCACAGGCGGGTAAGCCGGGCATGCCGCTGGAAGATGCATTTTATGAGCTGGTACAGGGCAGGGAATGAGCATGGATTTGCAACGTCTGCATAAAGAAAGACGTGTAGCGTTCTGGGGACAGGTGTTGCCTTATCTGGGCTATGTCATTCAGAGCGGTCTGGCGGTGGTGTTCGGCTTTGCACTGATTGCCTTTGCCGCATGGTACACGTCGCTACTAATGCATACTCCACCGGATTTGCCCATCCGCTGGATCATGCTTATTGTGGCTATTCCGATTGCTCATGCGAGCTTTCGTACGTATTTAAACGCAGCGGATATTGTTTTTCTCCGTCCACAGGAGCACGCAATGCACTATTATTTTAAGGCCAGCCGGATTCGGGGTGTGGTGTATAAAATATTCGGTTTGCTATTGCTGTCTATTATCGTGTGGCCGCTGTATATTCGCAGTGATTCCGCGCCTAAGCCGTTGCTACTGACCCTGCTACTGTTCGTGCTATTAAAGCTGCTATTCAGCTACGGCGGCTGGCAAGAGCTTCGTATGGTATCGATTGGCGGGAGTATAGGCTATCGTCTGCTTCGGTGGGTGTTGGCTGTGCTGATGGTAGCCGCATGGCTATGGCAGCCTCCACTACACAGCGTACCATTTATCATATTGGTCGGTGTGGTGTACGTGCTTGTTCTGCGTTTTCCGGTCAAGCTGCTAGTGGCTTGGGAAAAGCTGATTCGTACAGAGGGTATGCAGGCTGCTCGGGTGATGCGCACTTTGGGCTGGTTTGTCGATGTGCCCGCCCTTACGCAGAGAGTGACGCCGCGCCGTTGGCTATCCTGGTTGGGAGGTAACATACCTTGGAACAGAAGGGGAGCGTATCGTTACCTGCTGTTTAAGACATTCCTGCGCACAGAGCCAGCAGGTATTGTCATTCGACTCGGGATCCTGGGGTTGTTAATTATATATATCACCCATGCTAGTTGGATTGGTATTGCAGTATATTTATTTTTCATATTCCTCATTGGTGTACAGGTCACTTCACTAAGGCAGTATCATAAGGATTCGTTATGGCTTCAGTTGTATCCGATTCCTGCGCATAGTCGTCGTGCGTCTTTTCTCGACTTTGTTGTTCGGTTGACGTTGCCGGCTGCTGTGGTTCTGTGGCTTCCTTTTCTGGCAAAAGGAACGGAAGATCTACTGTCTACACTGCTCACGTTGCTTGGGGGAGTTGCAGTAGTGTTCCTGTTACGAGGCGCTCAAGCCAAAAAATGGCGTTTGGACGGTCAGGATGAGGAAGAAGTGTAACTTATATCTATGTGAATAAAGTAAAGGCTAATTCGCAGGCAGCACTTGCTGCTTGCGAATTAGCCTTTTTTGTACTGCTATCATAGCCGTGGGTGCAGATATCTGTCAGCTTATATAAAGATCGTCTTGCTGATGATAACTAATAAAATGAACAGTACCAGAATTGTTCCTGTGCTTGTGAATGCGCCGTAACCACCGTAACCGCCTCTTGTTTCTTCTGCTCCCATGCTCATTCTCCTCTCGGTCATTGTGATAAAGGATACATCGTATCTTATGAAGTGGATTTTCAGATTGCGTGGGCCATTGCTCAGGTATGTTGCCGAATCGCCTTATATTTTTCATCAGATATAGGGGAGGAGAGAGGAAAAGACACGTATTGTCGAGAATAGAAGAAGTACGTAATCATTATCACTTGGAAAGTGGGAAAGACGAGATGCTGATAGATAAGCTGCTCGTGAACATATTTCTTGTGTTTGTACCGTTATTGGTATATAGCGCTTTGTCAGATCATCGGCATATGAAACATACCCCGTTGCTTATGGGAGGGGTGCTGGGTGTGTCTTCTGTGCTTTGCCTTATGTTTTCGTATATTTGGTATGGACTATTTTGGGATCTCCGATATGTTCCTCTGATCCTTTCTGTTTTATATTTTGGTCCTAGGGCAGGGCTTCTGAATATAACGTTGATGGTGATGGCTCGTATGTATATAGATCCTGAGTCTATAGTGGTGAGTTTTCCCAGCATGATGTTGTGTTATTTGGGGCCTCTCTTGGTGAGAAAAAAATTTATGCAGCTCAATAGTATATTGCTTCGGGTGGGCATGAATATGCTAATGAGTATATGGACCAGTATTGCCATGTTTATATTTCTGTTAATACATTCCTGGGTCAATGGAAGGCTAGATAAGGATGAGATCGAGCTGATCCGGGCAATACTCTGGTTCGGTATGATTCAATTCCTAAGCATTGGAGCCTCCTCTTTCTGGATGGAGTTTAGTTTGGAACGGGAAGACATGAGAAGAAAGATTAAATATGCTGAGCATCTGAATACGTTAGGTGAACTGGCTGCCTCTATGGCTCATGAAGTACGGAATCCATTGACCGTTATTAAAGGGTTCTTGCAAATGGTTCAGTCAGGGCTAGAAGGGAAAAATCGCAGATATATTGCTTTGGCACTAGCAGAGGTCGATCGGGCTGAAAGAATTATTAGCGACTATCTGAACTTATCCAGACCGCAAATTGGGAACACAGAGCTGATGGATCTGTCTGGCATGGTTCAACAGATTGTTTTGCTTTTGAAACCGATGGCGACCAAGCAAGGCGTAAGACTGTATACTGAGCTAAGGAATGAAATATACGTACATATGGATCGTAATCAGCTGTTACAGGCGTTAATACATGTGACGAAAAATGCGATCGAAGCTGCGGATGATGGAGGCAGGGTATACATAAAGCTGGCGATTCAGGAAGAGAAGGCATGTCTGCATATTAGGGATACAGGAAAAGGCATGAGTCAGGAGCATCTGGAGCGAGTGGGTACTTTGTTTTTTTCAACCAAAGAGGTAGGAACGGGACTGGGAACGGTCGTCTCCTTTCGAATCATTGAAGCCATGAACGGAAGTATACACTATGAGAGTGAGCCCGGAGTCGGAACGGAGGTAGTCATCCTGCTGCCACTCGCACAAGAATCAATGCTCGCTGCTGAAGGATAGTTTGTTTCGAAGTGTGACTTACAATGGTTCAGCCCATTAAAAAGCGGTATGCCACAACATCCGGCATACCGCTAATGATGCTATATTGAATCTGTTACATATTATGCGTTCAACAAATCTTGTGCGCCACGGTAAACAATGTCATACAGGTCTTCCAGATACTCTTCCTCGATACATGAGAATGCGATTCGGAGATCATATTCACCCAGCGCAATTGTTCCTACCCCATATTGTTCCAGCAAATGTGTGCGCAGTCGTTCAGCGGACAAGCCGTTCAGCTTAAGGCACATAAAATAACCCGAATTGAAAGGATAGTAGCTCCATACATCTCCGTATTTTCCACTATCGAGCAACGCTTTGACTTTATTAGCCCGCCCCTTCATAATTTGGAACTTTTCATTTTTCTGTTGTTCAAAATCGGGTGATTTGAGGGCATCCAGGACGAAGGTTTGAGATGGGTGAGGACCGCTCGAAATCGTTGCCCGAATAATCCCTAATGTTTTTTGTTCCAGTGCGCTCAGTACATCCTGATGTTCCGAAGCAAAGGTAATAAACCCGACACGGAAGCCCCAAACGAATTCTTCTTTGGTAGCTCCGTCAATTTTGACGGGTAGAATTCTCGGATGAAGTCCAGCTAACTGACCGAATAGTGATTCATGCAGGGAGTCCTCGAAGAACAGACCAAAATAAGCGTCATCCGTCACAACTACGACATTGATGCCTGCTTCTGCGGCTTCCTGAATGGCAGCAACAATCGCTTTACCCTCTTCGACTCCCGGTGTGTAGCCCGTCGGGTTATTCGGGAAGTTCAGCACAACGATTGCTTTGCCGTATTCTTTCTGTGCCAGTAGCGCCTCGCGTAATCCTTCACTATTAAAACGTTGATCCTCTGTGAACAACGGGAAATTCACCAAACGTCCATGACGGCGAATACCGAAAGTCAGCTCATAGTTTTCCCAGTTTTTGTCTGGGTAAATGACAGCGTCCCCTTCATCCGTGAACAGGTCGGCAACGATGCTCAAACCATGGGTCAGCGCGTTCGTAACTACGGGAAGGCCATAACCTTTTCCAGCCAATGAAGGGTTTTCCTTCAGCATTTTGTCACGCCATACACTACGAAGTTCAGGTTTGCCCGCAGGGGGAGCGTAAGGGTATAAATCCTTGGGATTGTAAGCGGACAGCTTCTCCTGAATGACCTCCAAATGCATAGGACCATTGCCTTCCGTAGCAATACCAATCGTGGCGTTGTACTTTTTAGCAAGCTTCCCGGCTTCTGCGGATTGACTCAAAATCCCCTCTTTTGGGAAATAAATTTCTTTCCCTAAAAGAGAAAGCATTTGATATACATGCTCGTTGCCTGTCTGAATGTTTTGGTTTAACTGCGCTGCCAGTGGATTCATTCCCGTTTCATCCTTCCAAGTCATTTTGATTACATATTATAGCATCACACACGGTAAGCGTCACGCAAAAGCATCTGGGAGCATAAAAACGCATTTTTTTGCTTAATGAAGGCGCTGAGCTTATATTATAAATTAACGGGATAGAGGACAACCAAAGATTAACAAGAGGAGGTGCAGATTTTGCTGGATACATCTGCGTCATCGTTTATCCTGTTGTCGGCCTTCGCCAAAATTGTGTGCGAGCCGGGCTGGAAATGGCAGGTACGCGAGAAGCCGATGCCAAACTATGATTTATTTTATGTATGGAGCGGAGAAGGAACAGTGGTCTTAAACGGAACATCGTATCCGGTGAGCAAGGGGAGTTGCTTCCTGTTCAAGCCGGGGGATGATACCCGTGCCACACATAACCCGCAAAAGCCGCTCATACTTACCTATATTCATTTTGATCTCATCGAACAACCAAAGCTAATCCCTGCAAGCTACCGTATGCTGGAGGAAACGTTCGAGGTAGAGCATATGCTTGCCAGGTACGTTCGACTGCGCCTGGAGCGTGCTTACGGAGCTGACGAGGAAGGCAAGCTGATTCTGAAACAACTGATGATTCATCTGCTGCGTGCGGACCGTAAGGAGCCGCAGGAGCAACAGGCCAGTAACCAGCTCACCGAGGTCATTCGGGAAACGGCCAACTACGTGCGTCAGCATCCGGGACTTCCTCATCGCGTCGAGGATTTAGCTGCACGGGCAGGGCTGTCACCGCGTTATTTTTCGATTAAATTCAAGGAGCTGCTAGGTGTTTCTGCGCAATCTCATATTATCAGCATGCGGATTGAGCGTGCACAGCATCTATTGCTGCATGCGGGAATGAATGTGACCGAGGTGGCAGAGGCTTTGGGGTATCGTGACATCTTTTTTTTCAGCCGCCAATTCAAGCAGTACACGGGGAAAAGTCCGTCTGAGATTCGCTAATGCAATGGACGGTGGACAAGCTGTTTCGGATTTAGGCATAATGGGAGTAAGGCATGACAAATATAAAGGATAAATTCCAAAAAAAGGACCCGAGCCATTACGCCGGGTCCTTTTTTATATGAGCAATTTATATCATTCGATCCCAATGCTCATATGTGTAGCTATAATCCTGTTATGATACATTCACTTATGCTTTGGGATCATGTCGAAAGCAACCCAGACGTTGTCCCATTTTCACCACATCCCCCAGCTTCAATGCGGGGTCTGGCTCAAACGTACCGTTCTCAGTTAGCAAAACGACGGTTGACCCAAATTCGAAATAGGCGAGATCGTCTCCTTTTGTCCATGAGACGGCTTTATCATCCGTATATTTGATGCTACTCACATTCATTGCGCCAACCTTGACGACCGCCACCTCACCATATTCGTGGGCGATGTACGTAATCTGTCGTTCATTGCGGCTAAGAACTGCTCGCATATGCTGCAAGCCGAAGTCATTCACTGGGTATACCTTGCCGCGCAGATGCTCTTTTTCTACCAGCGTACCGGATACTGGTGCATGAATGCGATGATAATCCGTCGGGCTGAGATAGAGTACAAAAGCATAACCGTGTGTGTATTTTTCAAGACGCGGAGAGCGGTTAAGAAGCTCTTCCAGCGTATAGTCCTGCCCTTTGACATTCAAAAGAGTGCCGGACGTAATTGGGCCAGTGAAAGTAATCCGTGCATCCACCGGACTGGTCATCACCTCGGCGTTCGTATCAATCGGGCGCATGCCCGCTTTTAATTTGCGTGTAAAATAGGCGTTCAGAGAACGGTATTCCTTCCATTCCTGTTCAGCCTCATGCGTCTGGATCTGGTACGTACGTATAAAGGTGGGGATAAAAAGTCGGCTTGCACCGCTTTGCGCGAAGGAGCCCACAATCCGGCACACCCACTTGCGCGATGATAGCTCCGTCATGAGCCGCAGCCACTGTTTTGCCATTACAGATCCCCCTTGTTCATTTCCGAGCCGTCTTGGCCGGAACCTGTCCGGCCGCTCTGAACTATATTGACACAGAATGTGACGTAAATCAATACAGTGGACGGCCTGGTGAACGTTCGGTATCTGACGAAGGCATCCGTTCGAGAAGCCAACGAGCGTAAGCCATCGGCTGAGTGTATGTTTCTTTCCAGACATTATGCATGCCAGCCTGGCTGAAGCCATAGCGCTGGTCACGACCGTTGCATTCGATAAAAACAATCTTGCCTTCATGGGTAATTCCCAGATCCAGACCGACATCGGCGAGACGAGGAAGGGTTTGTGCCAGTCGGTGCACGATTTGTAACGAGAGCCGCTCTAGTTCATTCATCAGCCGGACTGCGTTCGAAGTCTGAACCGTCTCTGTTTGTGATAACACCTCCAGTAAGGAACGGGCCGTACCCCCCTGTGCCACATTGGAGACAAAGGTGTGGGAAGGAGCAATTTTAGCGAACATGCCTGTCACACCCCAGATACCGCCATATCCGCGCTGAACCGTCACACGGATATCAAACGGACGATTGTTGTACAAAGCAAGCGGTATGGTTTCCTGTACGATATGAGGCACATGCAGCAGTCGTTTGTGTAGAAATAACGGGAGTTCTCCGACATGCAAACGTAGTGTGGACCAACGCTCAGGTATAGAAGGATGTGCACATTGCAAAGTCCAGCCTCCGCGGGAATGCCGCAGACGCATAATTCCTCTACCCACGCTACCGCTACTGGGTTTAATGACAACATCTCCGGTTTCTTTCATTAAGGTATGGATGGAGGAAAGGTTGCCTTGCAAGGTTTTGGGGAGGTGGATGCGTAGCAGAGGGTCTTCCTGCAGAATTGCATGTATATGGTCTTTGGGGAAACGGTTTTGTTCATTAAAAATATAGTATCCCTTTTGTACAAGCTTGTTGATATCTCTAGCATTTTCATTTTGCCGATAGAGAGTCCGATTGTGGATGACCGGCGGCAACGGAAGAGTCATTTGCCGATACTCGTTGCCGTGTTTAACAAAAGCCCGGCATGTTCCGGTCGCTATATGAATATCCTCCAGACGAAGAAAGCAGGGGATGAGCTCGTAGCTTAACCCGGCGTCCTCGTAATTGGCGATGGATTCATATCGCGTCCTCATGGCGGGAATGCCCCGGTAGGTTGCCGGGTTGAGCATGACGCCGACATGCAACATGAGTATGTCCGCCCTCCTTGTAGTCACTCCAACTGATCATACTGTGATTGTAGTCCATCATATGTATCAAAGATCGGCCAGGCATGGACGCTAGCCTTGCGGTAAGCCCAAAGTTAGAAGCGAGGCACCTTTCAGGGAGGCAGACGATATGATACAAGATGAGTGTTGCAGAGTGTTGGAATAAGGTCAGAAAGTAGGTGTGGTGATGCAGAGGCCGAAGGTAGCAGTTGTTACACCGGGCTCCTTTGTTATACCTTCGCCCCGCAGCAGTTCTGTGGAGCGGGTAATTGCCCGCATGGTACCGCTGGCTAGTCATGAGCTTCAGGCGCAGATCTATGGCATAAAGGGAGCAGAGGCATCGGATCATGGCGATGTCGACGGAATTCCCTGTATGCGTTTTATGCGGGGAGCAGGTTATATTTCTGAGGTGATTGCCGATTTAAAGAGATGGTCACCAGCGGTAGTAGATGTACACAACCGCCCGGCAGTTGCGTATGCCATTCGCGAGGCTTTGCCCAATAGCCGAGTTGTGCTGACTTTGCATTCGACCACGTTCATCCGGGAGCCTCACCTTGAACGGAAGGACATGGGTAGGCTACTGGCATCGATGGATCGCATTATTGTGAACAGTGCGTATTTGGGGGCAATCGTAGCTTCTGACTGTTCCGACGCAGTCAGGGAACGCATCGTCGTAAACAAGCTGGGTATCCATCCTGGCGATTTCCTGCCACGGTGGACTCCAGCAGCAGAAGCGGCCAGGTCGGCGCGATTGGATGATTTCGGCTGGTCAGGCCGCCAAATCGTATTATTTGCGGGCAGACTGATGCCAGGGAAGGGCGTTCACCGCCTACTGAGGGCCCTGCGGCATGTCGTCCGCACCTGCCCGGACGTACTGCTACTCATTGCAGGTAGTGCCTATTACGGGCATGACCGCCTCACGCCGTACACGGCGTCGTTGCATCGGCAGATGCGTAAACTAAGGTTGGGGAAGCATATGCAATTCCTTGACTATGTTCCGCATCCAGCATTGGCCTCACTATATCAGCTAGCCGATGTGACTGTTGTTCCTTCAGTGAAGGATGAGGCCTTCGGGCTGGTCAATCTGGAAGCTATGGCAGCAGGAGTGCCGGTGGTCGCTTCACGAATCGGCGGTATTCCAGAGGTAGTACAACATGGCGAGACAGGCTGGCTTGTGTATCCGTCTCACGGTGAGCAGGAAATGGCCGATGCCATCATCAGGCTGCTCCAGCAACCTGACTTGCGACGACGGATGGGAGAAGCCGGACTTGGCGAGGTACGGAGACGATTTTTGTGGCAGCACTCAGCACAACGCTGGGCACAAATTATAACGGACTGCGCAACGGAGTGACGTAGGCGCTGTTACGCGCATAGGTTATCTTATAGGCATTAGCCATGATACCCAGCCGGGTGAATGAAGCGGAGCGACCGCTGGTTCACTCCTGTGCCAAAGGAGCGGTCACCATGAACCATCGTACGAACCATAGCCCTAAGGATAAAAGAACAGCGCGGCGTAACCCTTCCAATGCGGTTCCCTCCCGCCGTGTTAACAAGGAAAAAGCGGCTTCGACTTCCGGCAGTCCTAGACCGAGCCAGCGCGGAACGGCAACGGTTCCTGCCCCTGTAGAGAAGGATACCTCCGTTCAAGCTGTAGAGGAAGCGGCGTGGAAGAAGCATAAGCTTCCCAAAACGCTAGAGGAAGCGATGCAGATGAATCGAGCATCTGTACTGCTGTTGTCTGTGCCTGAGTCAGATACGGAATGCAGGATGGATAACGATAAACCGTCTATTACGACGGAAGATCAGGCAGAGCAAGATTCATTACTGGATTGTTCCATAACCAGTATTCACATTGCGGAAGGAAGACACCGCCCAAAGCAGCGTGTGATCTTGCCTGAGCAAGATATCGATCTAGCCTTCGATACGGAGAAAGAAGAATTAGACTTGAATGCCATTCACGATGGATCAGCGACCAGTGACGAGGCTTCTGACGATCATATAGCTTCACCTCAATATGGGAGCATTTCTTTTCACCTCCCCGCACGGGCAGATAGGGGCGAAGTGAGCGTTGTATTTGAGAAGCCATTTATAGATACACAATATGTAATCACTGCCAATGCGAGTATACCGGGAGTGATGGTATCCGTCACACAACGTCAGAGGTATTCGGCAGTACTTACTGTGGAACGCATACACTCGGGACCGATATGTGAAGGGTTGGTCCTTTGGATTGCGATGGGGCGATAATAAGAAGCCAGGAATATAAGTGCCCATAATCAACTTTATAGTAGAAAAAAGGCGTCCCATAGTGGGACGCCGTATACATAAGAGGGAAGGGGGTAGACTTGTAATATCGGGGAAGTTTGTATTATTTCACTTATCTCACACCTACAGCGTCAAAAGACTTCATAGCAGAGGTTACGGCTATTGAATTTTCACCATAACTATCTTTGGCCGCTTGGATAACAGCGGCACGCGCGGTGGAGAAGTTAGACGTAGAAGTCAGATAATTGGTGAAGGCATTATAATAAATATATACGGCTGCATCACGTCCGATTCCATCTACCTTGACACCATGGAAGGTGCCTCCTTGTGCCAGTAGATAGTAGGCTTTATTAATAATGCCACTATTAATATGGGCTCCACCATAATCCTCGTTGTTAGGATCAGGATAGAGATTGCTGTAGTGATCGACTTGACCGTATTTGGCAGGATCGGAAAGGGAGCGAATGGCGTCGCCCTTAATATTAGGAGTATAAGCGACTTTGCCGAAATCCCAATTGGTACGCTCAATGTCGTTGCCTATAATATCTGAGATGGCTTCACTTAATGCACCAGATTCAGCGAAATACACGAGCCCTGATGAATGCTCGGTTACACCGTGTGTCAGCTCATGGGCAACAATTTCAAGATCGCTGCTAAAAGGGGCAAATAACGTGCCGTCTCCGTCTCCGTAAAGCATGTGAGTGCCACCCCAGTGGGCATTATTGTAGTTTTTTGCGCCGTAATGGACTGCCGAAGCGATAGCCATGCCATGCCCGTCAATGCTGTCGCGTCCAAATCTATCCTTGTAATAATCGTAAGTGCGGATAGCGTAAGCGTGGGCATCCACCGCAGCCGGATCCTCCCATACGTTATCGGAATCTGTATACAGGGTGCCGGGGAGCGTCTCGGTGTTGTGGACGTTATAAGTTAGGATTCCTTTACCACGAGTCGTATCCTTTAGTTGATACTTCTTGCTCGAGGCTGTGGTTTCAAATGTTTTGGTATCGCCGAATACACCGCGCCCTGTGCCGATTACTTCGTTAAGAATGTCATACTTGAATACGATTTTTCCGTCATTAGCGTCAATAAAGTAACGTGTGCGCAGCAGAGTGGGCTGTAGAGTATTAACTTCGGTTACATAGACGAGACGTGTTGAGTCTCCATCGGGATAGATGTACAGTTCTGCTGTAGGGTCCACGCTTGGTTCCAGATTGGCAATCTTGGGAATAGAGGATGCAGGCTCTACCACTTCCAATGTACTGTTCTCCAGTTCAGCTGCTTTATCCAAATCCAAGGAGTCCTTATCAACAGAGATTGAAAATTCATTGTTAGATGCTGTTCCGTAAGTGTCTTTACTTACACTACTTGTACCCTCGTAAGGTTCAGGAACGATTGGGGCGGAGGAAGGGAGAGACTGAACCCGTATAGCTGCATCTTTATAAGCGGTATATACAGCCTCAGTAGCACTGATTTTTGGAGTTGTATTTTCTTTGGCATTGGCTTGTTGATCTTCTGAAATGACAGCTCCCAAATAAGAGGTGATTAAGCCAGATTTGTTCACATGAAGGGTCTGTTCGGCTCCAAATACGGGAATTCCGTCTACATATTGTTTTAACCGATAATGCTTTGTACCAAATTTGTCACTGGTGCGATCCACGATACGAAATTGCTCGCGCACATGGGAACCGATGTAGGTATCGTCCAGACTCAATAATGTTTTTTGTTGTCGATTTAAAAAGCTCCAGACCAGATTGTCGCCTGTTACCGTTGAAGGAGACTTCCAGTTCACCGTTTGGAATGTTGGCGTAAACTGAGTCGGATCGGGAACAGAATTTTCAGCTGCGGAGGCTCCAGGCGCTATAGATCCTAATAACATAGCTCCTCCTAGAAGTGAAACCCATACTTTTTTCAATTCATACTCACTCTCCCTAATTAATGTTGGGGTAAAAAACACCCTGTTTGCAGAAGCCTCGGGTCATATATGTAAGTCTTGTTGCTCCTTTGAAACGTGAAGAGGCTGGATAAAAAAATTACCTTATGTAAAATATTAAGGTTTATTTTTTTGTAATCTCATCGTCTCGGCTCTGATATTAGCACAGAGGTTGTCGAACGAGAAGATTAATTTTACAAAATACCCCAAAATGAATCTTTAGTCCCTGATTTACTGTTTATTTGTCTTATTTAGTCGAAAATGATCGGAGGGACTCTATGAATATGAAAAGGGCGCCCCTTTGAGGGGACGCCATAAATAAGGGGGGAAGGGGCGCAGACTTGTACACTGCACCCCTATTTTTTCGTCCATTGTATGAGTAGGGCCACATGACAGTTGCACAACGGCAACGGTCTATGGACGAGAATATGAGGATTATAGCGTATATGATTTAGTTTACGCCTACAGCATCAAAAGATTTGGCAGCTGCAGTTGCTTGTGCCGAGTTCGCGCCGTACAGATCATTTGCCGCTTGGATCACAGCAGCGCGTGCGTTGGAGAAGTCGGAAGAAGAAGTCAGGTAATTCGTAAAGGCGCTGTAGTAAATTTGGACCGCTGCATCGCGACCAATTCCATTTACAGTTACACCATGGAAAGTACCACCTTCTGCCAGCAGATAGTAGGCTTTATTGATAATACCACTGTTCGTATGAACGCCACCGTTATCGGAGCTGCCTTTATACAAGTCGGAATAGTGATCTGGTTGATCATACAGCGTAGGATTGGACATAGAGCGCAGAGCATCGCCTGCAATGTTTGGCGTATAAATATCATCGCCTACAAGCCAGTTTTTACGCTGAATGTCATTGCCGATGACGTCCGAGAAAGCTTCATTCAATGCACCGGACTCTCCGTAATATTCCAAATTCGAAGTATACTCTGTGACACCGTGCGTAAGTTCATGCCCCACTACATCGGGGTCCCCGCTGAAGGCGATAAATGTGCTACCGTCTCCATCTCCATAAGTCATTTGGGAGCCATTCCAGAAGGCATTGTTGTAGCGGCTACCGTAATGGACTGTCGAACGGAGTTGCAGCCCGCGTCCGTCAATACTGTTGCGTCCGAATTTGGACTTATAGTAATCATATGTTTTGGCAGCATACGCATGGGCATCCACGCCAGCTGGATCATTCCATACATTATCGGCATCGGTCAGGAGGGTACCTGGGATGCTTTGACGGTTGGAGGCCGTGTAAGTCACGATACCGTTACCGCGTGTTGTATCCTTTAACTGGTAGCTACTGCCCGAAGCAGCCGTGGTGAATGACTTGGTATCACCAAGCACACCTTTACCTGTGCCTGTCGCTTCATTAATGATGTCATACTGGAATACGATGCTGCCATCATTGGCATCAATAATGTAGCGAGTACGCAGTGGGGCAGGTTCTAAAACATTGACTTCTGTTACATAAACCAGCTGCAGGTCATCCCCTTTAGGATAGAAGTACAGATCGGCTTTAGGATCTACTTCTGGCTGCAGATTAGCGATTTTGGCAATGGAACTTTTTTCTGTCTCCACCGCTTCAATTTTGCTATCTTTCAGGACAGATGCTTTATCAAGACTCAGCTCGTCCTTATCGGTTGATATCGTTTTTCCGTTGTTAGCTGCTTCGGAGTAAGTGTCTTTGCTTACACTGGTTTGCTCCTCAGCATCTTTAGAGATGGTATCGTCGGAGGTAGGGAGGGCTTCAATTCGTGCAGCTGCTTCTTTATATGCAGTGTAGACCGCTTCAGAAGCGCTGATTTTTGGAGTTGTACCTTGCGTAGCTTCAGCTTGCTGATCCTCACTAACCACCGCTCCTAAGTAAGAGGTGACCTCACCAGATTTGCCCACATGAATAGTCTGTTCAGCTCCATATACGGGAATCCCGTTTACATACTGTTTCAGCCGATAATGGCTCACACCGGACTTGTCGCTTGTGCGATCAACGATTCGGAATTGTTCACGTACACTAGAGTCGTCCGCACCCAATAACGATTTCTTTTGCCGATTCAAATAGCTCCATACAATGTCGTCACCCGATACCGAGGAAGGGGCTTTCCATTGCTCGGCGTGAAAGGTCGGTGTAAGCTGAGTTGGCCCCGAAACGGAACTCTCCGCTGATGCACCAGACGCGACAGACCCTAACAACATAGCTCCTCCAAGAAGCGAAACCCATACTTTTTTCATTAAAAATTCACTCTCCTCGATTAATGTCAGGATGAATCATCCTGTCTTGAATAAGGCATTGCGCCATTTATGTGGGTCGTGTTGTCGTCTGGAATAGAAGAAAATGGAACATGAAGAGAAATACCGAAGTGTTTTTCATGAAGCGTACGTGAAAAGAGGGTACTGCAGTATGAAGCATGTGGCCTAAAAAGGTGACAAACTCCTCCTTTCCTGTCGTATATAAAGAAAATAGAAAAATGGTGGATAATGGAAAAAATGACTTATGCAAAAAAAACTAATGTTGATTTTTTGAACTCCCATCATCTGGCTCTGATATTAGCACAGAGAATGACGGACGAGAAGATCTATGTCACAAATTTATCCAAAATGAATCTTTAGACCCTAATAACTCACTTATTTAATAGGATTAATAAGTTATGTAAAATAAAGTCGAAAATTGCTATGTCGAAAAGACTCCACGCTTGCCGTTACACACTGCTTTTGGACCGCATAGGTTATGTTGAACTGTCCTAATCATGCTGTCCATCTATACAGCAGGAAGGGAGGTGAGACGGGAGCATGAAGAAGCAGGGAAGAGCTGGATACAAGATCAAACGGAGGCGGCATTCCGGCGCATACTATCATTCTAAGATGTGGCTGCCGTTACGAATGCCGAACATGCATAAGACCCCTGCCATGAGGGAGGTACTCGACACGGAGAGAGGGGCACAGATCGGCGAAGAGCGACCATCTGGACCGTCATCAGTGGGAAAGTTTTTCGTATCTGTCATTATTCCGGCCATGAATGAGCAAAAAACAATCGGAGCTGTGATTCGCGAGGCGCGCCGTGTCCATCCACATACAGAGGTTATCGTCGTTGAGAACGGATCACACGATAGAACGGCGAAGGTGGCAGCAGCGGCGGGAGCTCGTGTACTTTCTTTCCCGGAACCGCTCGGACATGATGTTGGCCGTCGTGTTGGAGCGGAGGCGGCATCTGGACAGATCCTGCTTTTCCTGGATGGGGACATCGTCATTCCCTGCGTTAGACTCCGACCGTTTATACACGCCATATGTGCAGGGGCGGATGTGGTGCTGAATGATTACCATGGACCTGTGAATCGTACGCCCGTACATCCTGTAGTGGAGGCAAAGCATGTATTGAATATCTTGTCGAATCGTGCTGATTTAGGGGGAGCATCTATGACTGGCATTCCACACGCCATTAGTCAAAAGGCTCTAAATAAAATAGGTCCAAAGCCCTTGGAGAAACCTCCCTTATTTCAAGCTATGTCCATCGCTTCCGGGTTACGAGTGGTGACTGTATATGGGATAGCTGTCGGTAAAATAAATGCGACACGTAAAAAACAGAACGGCAAGGACCCGCTGGCAGGTGTAATTGTTCAGGATCATCTGGATGCCATTGCCTGGCTTACATCGCATCTGGGAACGCGTGCGGGCTTTACGGATTTGGAGCGCAAACGGATCAGAGACGAGGTGAAACTGTGAGTAGACCGTATCGCAGAGGGAAGCGTGAAGAACCGAGCTGGGGGATCAGACGTGTTCAGCGAAAACGAGGAACGACGACTTCAATGCATAGCCGTAGGGTGAGAAAGCCCACACCTCGGGCAACAGGAATGACCGAAGTGACTCCACCTGTGGAACGTGAAGTTCCGGGAGATATTGTGTTACAGGGAACCGCAGCGGCCGTGGTCAGCGCCTGTAATGAGGAGGCTACGATTGACCGGGTGCTGAGCGAGCTGGAAAAACTTCCGCTTACGGATATCATTGTCGTATTGAACGGCTGCACGGACGGCACGCGCTCCACCGTAGCCAAACATCATCCTAATGTGACTCTCGTCAACGTGCCCGATCGACTGGGGCATGATGTTGGCCGTGCAGTAGGCGCGCGTATGACGCAGGCTGATATTGTGCTGTTCGTGGACGGAGATTTGCCGATTCCAGCATCTGATTTGCTGCCTTTTCTCCACGCGGTGGATCAGGGAACGGATGTCGCGCTTAATGATCTGGGCAGACATTTGCCCCCCTATGCCCAGCAAGACAGCGTGACACGGTGCAAAGCATTCCTGAATCGCGTACTGCGCAGGCCGGATTTGGGAGCAAGCTCATTGACCGCCGTACCGCATGCATTATCTCGGCGTTTACTGGATCAGCTTAGCTCAGCCGTGCTTGCCGTACCGCCAAAAGCCCACGCCATGGCAATTCTGCATGGCATGATCGTGGCGGCAGTACATGCTGTCGATGTCATTAAAACGAACCGTAAGCGGACCTTCAATGTTGGCAAAGGGAACGCTATGGAACAGTTGATCGTCGGTGATCATGCAGAGGCACTGACGGCGGTGTTTCAGGTAGCCGGGTATTCCCCACTCGGGCCTGTTCCAACACGGGTAGACGTTGCCAAAGGGAGGAATGCACAATGAGTCTGACGAGCATCATTATTCCGACTTATAACGGCCTGCATCTGTTAAAGCCGTGTATTGAGGCGATTCGGACACATACGATAGATGTACCGTATGAAATCATTGTTGTGGACAACGCTTCGAATGACGGAACGGATGATTTTTGCGCATCCGAGCGGCTGATCAGCATACGTCTTCCTGAAAACAGGGGCTTTCCAGCAGCATGTAATATGGGGCTCCGGCTGGCTTCGGGTGATCAGTTCGTTATTTTAAACAATGATGTGACGGTTACGCGGGGATGGCTATCGAATATGTTGGCTGCATTGCAGAGCGAAAGCATAGTGGGATTGGTGGGGCCGGTGACGAATTGCGTCAGCGGTATTCAGCAGATTCACGGATTAGAAGGAGATTTGGCCAGCTGTCTGAGATATGCGGAGCAGAATAATGCAAGTAATCCCTCCAGGTGGCAGGAGGTTAAGCGGTTGGTCGGATTTTGTTTGTTGTTCCGGCGTGATCTGATGGAACGGATCGGATTGCTGGATGAACGGTTCAGCCCCGGACATTATGAGGATGACGATTATTGTCTGCGCGCACGCGTGCATGGCTACAAGCTGCTCATGTGCAACGACTGTTTTGTCTATCACGAGGGGAATGCGAGCTTCTCACGCTCGGAGACTTCCTGGATTGAAGAGCTGATCGAGCGGAACTATCGTTTGTTTATAGAGAAATGGAGCATAGATCCCAGAATGTTTATCGAAACTGGAAACGCTGGGGTTGCATGCACTGAATATGCTGTCGAAGGAGGAAGGAAGATATGAAAGGGGTTATTCTCGCAGGAGGAACTGGGTCGCGCCTTCATCCGTTGACTACATTACTCAACAAGCATCTGCTTCCGGTCGGCAAGTATCCCATGATCGTATATGGTATCGAAAGGCTGCGACAGGCGGGGATTACCGATATGCTAATTATTATTGGTAAACAATCGGCCGGAATGTACACCGATTTTTTGGGCAGCGGTAGTGAGTATGGTGTTCAACTGACATACCGGATTCAAGAAAAAGCGGGCGGCATTGCAGAAGCACTCGAACTAGCAAGAAGCTATATGCAGGCAGAAGAAAAATTCACTGTTTTGTTAGGTGATAATTTGTTCAAGGAAGACTTGGGACCTGTGATCGAACGATTCAAGCAACAGCCCCCGGGGAGCGCCAGAGTGTTGTTGAAAAAGGTGGCAGATGCCCGTCGTTACGGGGTACCCGTGTTTGATCCTGAGCGCCCGGAGAGCATTACGCGGATTGAAGAAAAGCCGCAGCATCCCCAATCCAAATATTGCGTTACGGGTATCTATATGTACGATACTGCCGTGTTCGATAAGATCCGGCAAATTACACCTTCGGCACGTGGTGAGCTTGAGATCACGGATGTTAACAACTGTTATGCCGCTGAAGGCAAGCTGGAATATGATATTTTACGGCGTTATTGGAGCGACGCAGGAACCTTCGATTCCCTTCAGGAAGCTGGATTGAAAATGAAAGGACTTCTACCTTGATCTCAATGAAACACCATCCTACCGGGCCAGGCATATAGTATAGGCATAATGCCACCCGGAGGAGTGAACGGCATGAAACGCCTGAATATGCAAAGGAAACACAGCAAGCGGCTCGGAAAGAAAGGCTACTGGTCAGGATATAAAAGGGGCCAGGAGCAAGGTAACAGGTTGGGTCAGGCTTCGTTCGGCAAGGTTTTTGAAGGCGTCAGTATTATCATTCCGTCCTGCAATCAGCTTCAACAGCTCCGTGCATGCATTCACCGTATTGAGGAGAATACGAGCCATCCTCACGAAATTATTGTAGTGGACTGCGGCTCGACGGACGGGACATCCACCTATTTGCTCCGTAAAAGCATCGCTGTGCGTTATGCGCTGTTAAAAAAGGATGTGCAAATGATAGGTAGCCTGAATCAGGGGCTGATGATGGCAAAAGGCACTACTATTGTGGTACTGGATCAAAACTCCATGGTGACCCCCGGCTGGTTGGATCGGTTGTTAGGGTGTTTACACAGCGATCCGTGTATTGGTGTTGTTGGGCCTGTAACGAATGGTCCATTCAAAGAACAGCAGATTGAGGTTCCTGATATGAACGAAAATGGAGCACGTCAATTTGCCATGACCTTCAATGTTCCCAAACCGGATGCATGGCGAGAGACCGAAAGCTTGGCTGGATTTTGTTTATTGCTGCGCAGAGAGACACTGAAAAAAACGGGCTACTGGGACGAAGGCTGCCACAGTATTGAGGAAGCCCATGCAGATTGGCTACTGCGTGTGCGTTTGTTGGGGATACGTATGGCAATTGCCGGAGATGCTTTTATCCATTATGAAGAAAGAGATCGGGATACGGTGTATGGTTTTCCTCTAACGACCGAAACAAGCGGTTCAATGGAGGAAAGCAGCCGGAACCGATCCTTTTTTGTACAAAAGTGGGGGGATGCGGATAAGCTGTTCCACAACCTGAAATTCAGTACAGCGGAGACGGACGGCCAGATCTCAACAGGTAAGGAAACACACGTATCAGCGGCAAGCTTTTACCCCATCGGAGCGGTTGTTCAGGGACCGTCCGGTGTAGTATTTCGGTTAGAGCCGGGAAGAAGGCGGTATCTGCATGGAGTCAGTGCTGCGGGAGGTGAAAACGTGCGCCCTGTCAGATTGTCTCAGCTGGACTTGTTGGCACTTCCCTTGGTAGGGAAGCCGGAGGTCACAGTTTCCGGCAGCACTGATGCACCTGTAGCTGAGTCGCCAGAGGAACCCTTGCCTGTGCTGGCGGCTCCTGAGCTGGGGAACATGTCCATGTTGCCCACACTTCATATCCCCGCTCAACGTAAGCGCTGGATTGAGTTACTGTATGCTGAAGGTGGGCAACTGTACCAAATCGGCAACGGCTGGAAAAGACCATTCCTTACCCTCTACGCTGTGATGAGCTGGCGGGCTGAGGACTATCCAATTCAATTTTTGTCCTCCGAAGAATTGTCGGCATTGACGGAGAAGCAGCCTATTATTGCTCCACCAGTGTTGCGAGGGCATTTGTGATGATCGAATAGGCGCTTTTAGGCGGAACCGACTACTCGCTGCGGCATACGCTGTAGTAGCGGAAAGCCCGTAGGTAATTCGTGCGTTCCGCACGGCGGAGCACATAAAGGAGGGGCTTATGCATAACGAGTTAGATGATTTGCTGATCCACATTTCGCACTCGCAGCAGCAGATGTCGAGGTTGTTGGATGCGGAACGGCAGGTGGTTGTGCGCATGGCGCAGATCATACATGAACTGCCAGATGAGGAGCCGCGTTTTGACGGAATTCCGGGCATTCTCGACAGCTCGGGACAAGTAAACAAAAGCATTGTGGCCTATCTGAACGGCATTGCCGATCTTCAGGAAGCAATGGCTGAAATGCTCGTTCGTGTCGTGAAGGAAACGGCATACCCGGAAGAGGAGTAACGTAACAACCGAGGGCAGGGAGTGAACACATGAGTAGGGAACAAGCAATGATTCACATGCTGGACGCGGCCTCCAAAATGCAGCGGAATGTGTCTATGATCCTGGAGGCCAAGGCGGTCGAGGCAGAAAAAGTGCGTAATTGGGCGCTGAACCATCTGGCGCCCCACGCCTTTGACACCGATGAAGAACAGCTGGGGCGACCTTTGGAGATTCACGAGCAAATGGTGGAAATGCTGGAGGGATTAACGCGGCTTCAGACTGGTCTTTGCAGCAATCTCAAAGCATTGCTGGATCAGGATGAGCAGCAGGGTGGCGGCATGGAAGGGATGATGGGAGGCATGGGCTCGGGGGATATGAACTAATGAGCATGAGGCGTGAACGTGAGATCAAGCTGGATATAATGGAGTCTATTGCTGCCAGCCAGCACGCCGTTGCCCGGATGCTGACCAGTCTTGCGGACTTGACGCCCCATGCGGATATGTCGGCTACCCGTCTGGAAGAAACCATTCGTATACTAAGCAACTACCAGGGCGAAATCACGCAAATGTTGGCGGGTATTCCATTAAGACGACAGGTATATGGAAAACCGACGAAGCCGTGGCTCCATGTGCCTGTTCAGAAAAATGAAACCACCACGAGAAAGCAAAGGAGGAATGAAAATGAGCACAAGGTGGGAACGCGCCACTCGGGAAAAAGCCCGCAAAAGACGTAAAGATGCCCGGCGTTCCAGCATTCGCAGATTAAAACGGAGAAGAAGACGTCTGCTTGCTCTAAGACGCCGTAAAAGAGGACATCATTCTGCACGTAGAAGACATCCTCTTTTGCGGCGGCGAAAAAAACCTCAAGCTAACCCGGTGGCAGTCCCTTCTGCGGAGAATCCACAGCCCGGGACTGTTGCATTGGAGCATGATCCGCAGGCATTTCAGCAGGGGTATGATGCAGCTTACAACGAGGGTTTCAATTCAGGCTTTGCCAAAGGTTATGAAGATGGCCACCAGGTCGCTTATAAGGCACAGTAAACTATGAAAATCATCTATTACGGTTAACCCCCCGAAGCCTAGCAGCTTCGGGGTTATTTGCGTTTCGACAGTTGGACGGGCAAACGCCAATTTTGTCCGGGCAGTGGCAGTCGTCCATGATGCGTTTGACCCCTGTGCATATAGTTTAGGAGTGACAGAAGTTTATCCTACAACAGGACAGGGTGAAGGATGTGAATGATCAACAAAGCGGAAATGAACGCGAAGCATACCGATGCGGCTATCGGGAAGGACGCAGAATGGGCGGTTGCACGGCTGCTCTGTCACAGGTCGTGGCAATACAACCTGCTGTTCGCCAGTTAAAAGTGTTGTATATTCCGCAAGGTTTCGCAGCTATAGACACAGGTGTGCAAGAAGCATTGAGCCAAATATGTAGCTCGTGTGCCATCGGTACGCCTGCCACGATGCTGGCTGACGCTGAGGCTCACCGTCCAGACCTCGTACTGGTCATGAACGGACTGCATGTTTTTCCGGCGGATCATCTGGAGCAGATACAACAAATACGAGCCCTGGGCATTCGGACGGCCATATGGTTTGTAGATGATCCCTACTTTACGGAGGATACGGCGTTGATCTGTCAATCCTACGATGTCGTATTTACGCATGAAAATTCTTGTCTGCCGTTTTATCGCGATCAGGGAGTAACGAGGGTTCACTATTTGCCGCTGGCTGCGTCAGCTCGTATCTTTTATCCCCGGCGGGTAGAGCGGGAGCATCAGCATGACATTTGCTTCATAGGAAATGCCTTCTGGAACCGTGTGAAGCTGTTCGACCACCTTGCTCCCTTCTTGGCGGACAAAAGAGTGCTGATCGTAGGTGGACACTGGGATCGGCTGACCCGGCGGGATGTGCTGGAACGCTTTATCCGTCCGGGTTTTATGGAGCCGGAAGAGACCGCTCAATATTATAACGGCTCCAAAATTGTCATCAATATGCACCGCCCGACAGACCCCGGACTGGATAATCGGAATACACACCAGCTTTCAGCGGAGTCCATCAATCCTCGGACATATGAAATTTCTGCTTGCGGCACGCTTCAAATGACGGATGTGCGGAAGGATCTGAGCCGTTATTACCAACCAGGCTATGACATTGAGACCTTCTCAGGAGCAGAGGAACTGAAAGTGAAGCTGGACTACTATCTCAAGCATGACTGGGAACGCGAACGTATAGCCTGGCGCGCACTGCACACAACCATGCAAAAGCATAGGTACTCGAATCGTATGGAAGAATTGCTGGACAAGGCGATGGCCTAAAGTAAACACCATAAACAGTGAGGAGTGAGAGTGATGACGATATCTACGACAGGACCGTATGACCCGGCTGTTCACCAGACGGCGGCAGCCTCCTGGGAAAAGGGGAGAACTGCGGGATTGCATGACGGATACGACGAAGGATATCTGCGCGGCCGTGCTAACGCAATTGTTGCGCGGATGAAAGCAGTTTTCCCTTTTCGACAAATCCATGTACTGTATGTCGTCTCAGGCAAAGGCCTTCCGTATTCTCCGCTGGATGAGGCGGTCATTACCACGTTGCAAAGCATGACGGCTCAGGTTACCGTAACAGACCCACGTCAGCCGGTAGGAGATATTGCCGCTCAGCTCCGTCCGAATCTGATGCTAGCACTGGATGGAATGGATCTTCCGTTGGAGCAGGTTACTGCGGTACGCCAGTTGGGCATCCCCACCGCCATATGGTTGACGGACGATCCCTATTACACCGATACGACGACCAAAATTGTGACGAATTATGATTATGTGTTCACCTTAGAAATGAACTGCATGGAGCTGTACCGTCAGTTGGGTTGCACGTCTGTGCACTATTTGCCCTTTGGAGCATTTCTGACTCACTATTTCCCCCTCAGCTCGCCCGCTTCGGTACGACGTGAGATTGGGTTTACAGGCTCAGCTTACTGGAACCGCATCTATTTCTTCAATCCGATTATGCCGCAGCTCATGGCTCGTAACATTAAAATCAACGGAATATGGTGGGATCGTCTCCCAGATTATCAGTCGTATGGCGACAAAATTGAGCTGGGCCGCTGGATGTCTCCGGGCGAGACCAATGATTCGTACAACGGCAGCAAAATCGTAATTAATCTTCATCGTTCCCATCAGGATGATTCGGTGAACAACAACTCACTGAAAATTCCGGGGGCTTCGCCCAATCCGCGTACGTTTGAAATTTCTGCCAGTGGCACGTTGCAACTGACGGATACAAGAGATGATCTGGCTCGTTTTTACAAGCCAGGGGAAGAGATTGAAACTTACAGTTCTCAGCAGGAACTGCTGGAGAAGGTTGAGTTTTATTTGACGCATGAAAAGGAGCGTCGTGAGATTGCTCTGCGTGCTCTGGAACGAACCCTGCGGGAGCACACGTATGGTCACCGGATTGACCAACTGTTGTCGGTCATATTTCCATAAGGTGATTCACACGTCCGGTGGTTGCTATTTTAAAGGAGGTGAACTCCGATCAAGCCGAAAATGATGTTATTCAGCCATGTTAGCAACGTCCGCAGTATTACGGGGGCAGAGAAGCTGCTATTGCAATTTTGTCTAGATATGCGTACGTACTTCGATTGTATTCTCGTAACGCCTGGTGAAGGGCGGCTGACCTCAATGGCCCGCAAGCGCGGAATCACCGTTCTGACACAGAATCTGTTCATGCTGCATGGCATGTATACCCCATATGAGGGATTGGCGCAGGATGCGGAGAATTTGCGGACCCATGTGGCGTATGCACCGTTGTTCCAGATGCTTCGGCATGCTCGACCTGATGTGGTGCTGGTTAATACCTGTGTGAACGTCATGCCTGCAATGGCTGCCCAAGAGCTCAACATTCCGGTGATCTGGAAAATAACCGAGGTCATTAACCAGAATGCGCATACGCCAGTTTCTGTTTCTATCATTGAGCGCAATAGCCAATGGGTCATCGGCATTTCGCAAGCTGTAATGCGTCCTTTGCATGGTGGGGGACTGACGCGTCCGCATACGGTGTTGTCTCCCTGCCGGGATATGGATATGCCGTCTCCCAGAGAGCATGTGCTGGAACGGAAAAGGAAACGTGAAAAACTGGGGCTGCGAGATTTTCATATTTGCATTGGTTATATTTCTTCCTTTATCTACGAAGCCAAAGGGCTGTTACCTTTTGTCCAAATGGCTCTAAAGCTGTGCGAAACCAATTCGCGGTGTCGTTTCTGGATCATCGGCAGCTCGGTAGACTCGGAATATTACGTAAAATGTGTCTCTTTAATCCGCCAATCTCGTTATAGCCGCCGCTTCCAGTTCAATTCATTCGAGGAATCCGTGTCAATGGCCTATAGCGCAATGGATATTGTTGTGATCCCAAGTATGGTGGAAGAAGGCTTTGGTCTGACCGCCCTGGAAGGGCTAGTTTACGGTAAGCCCGTGGTAGCCTTTGCGCAGGGTGGACTTGTGGAATTGATGGAGGCGACCGGAAATACAGATTTTTTGGTAGAGCCGGGCAACAGCGACATGCTGGCGCAAAAAGTGGGCTATCTGCTCGATCATCCCGAGGAAGTGGAACGGATTGGTGTCCGTAACAACAGTGCAGCTACACGTGTATACGGACCTGATTCCTATCGAAGCGGTATGCACCTCATGGTCAGTCAATGGGTATGTCATCATCCGCATTGGTTCCCGTTGATTCAGCAGCCGGGTGGACCTGTATGGACGAGGGAAGGCGAAGGGCTGCGCCAGGTTACCGCTATACCGGAGGGTTATACCAGCACGATTCGAGAATTTCCCGAATCGGTGGTGTGTCAGCTGCCTGTGCTGGGTCTGCCGCCAATCGAATATGCAGCCATTCAGGGCTTGCCACAACCAGCACCCCCTTTACCTGAGTCACCACCCGAATTGCCCCGCGGCAAGCGTAGTATTCGGGCGAGATGGCCAAAGAGCCGCAGGCGTACCAGACTTCGGAATCGCAGGTATAAGAGAAGCGGCGGTAAGAGTTGCCTTAAGAAAATTCACGGGTTCCCGTTGTCGAAGGGACTTTATCCGAAAACCAAGTCCAGACAGAAGCTCAAGCGGAAAATCAAGCACCAGTCACGGCGACACAACGCGCACAAACCGAAGCGAGTCACACTCAAGGCTGGACAGCATACAAAACAACGGTCCGGGTGAACCTACGCCGGACCGTTGAGATGAACGTTAAGCTGGAGCACAGCCAGTCTGCTGGATGGCTATCATTCATTGAACGCCACAATTCAGTGAAACAACGACAGCAAAGGTGGGTTCCAAAACCATGAAAATATTGACCGTGCTCGGCACAAGACCGGAGATTATACGACTCAGCCTGATCATTCCGAAGCTGGACCGCCATGCAGATGAACATGTGCTTGTGCATACGGGCCAAAATTACACCGAAAGCCTGAGCGGGCAGTTCTTTCGCGAGCTGGGACTGCGTGCCCCGGATTATGTACTTCAGGAGAAAGCGGGGACACTGGGCAAACAGTTGTCCGCCATGTACTCGCAGATGGAGGATATTTTAAACAAGGAACGCCCCGATCATGTGCTATTGCTCGGTGATACGAACAGCGCTTTATGTGCCTTACTTGCGGAACGTATGGGTTATCCGGTCGTGCATATGGAGGCGGGGAACCGCTGTTATGATCTGGATGTACCAGAGGAGAAGAACCGGCGCGTCATTGACGCGATATCTACTATTAATATGCCTTATACGGAGCAAAGCAAGCAGCATCTGCTACGCGAAGGCTTTCCAAGCCAGCGAATTATACTGACTGGAAATCCGATCTACGAAGTAATGCAGCACTATGAGAAAGAGGTATCCGGCAGTGGGATTTTGAAAAAGTTGGGACTTTCGCCGGGGGAATATTTCCTGGTCACTGCCCACAGAGCTGAAAATGTCGACCATCCACCGCATTTGCTGGCTATTTTGGATGGTCTTAACCGGGTAGCCCGGCAGTTCGGGCAGCGGGTCATTTGCAGTATCCATCCCCGCACCGCCGCTCGGATCGCAAGCCACCCGCCGATCCAGCTTGATCCGCTGGTAGAATTTCACGAGCCGTTCGGCTTTTTTGACTTCGTTCTGCTGGAGCGGCATGCCCGCTGCGCTTTGACGGACAGCGGCACCGTACAGGAAGAATGCTGTGTCATGGGGGTACCGACGGTCACGATGCGTCGCACGACCGAACGGCCGGAAACGGTAGATTGCGGCAGCAATATCGTGTCCGGTCTTGATGGCGAGGTTATAGCAAATGCGGTAGCTATAATGACCGGGATGAACCATAAGTGGCAGTGTCCCGCAGGCTATCTGGCGGAAGATGTATCGGATAAGGTAGTCAAATTTTTGCTTGGAGGGAAACGGCATGTTTGAAAACCAACGTATCTTGGTTACCGGCGGTACCGGCTCTTGGGGGCATGAGCTGGTTACCCAGTTACTGCCGCGTAACCCCAAAGAGGTCATTATCTATTCACGTGGAGAATCGAGTCAGGTTGCCATGAACAGGCAGTTTGAGGATGAACGGCTCAGCTTCTGTATTGGAGATATCCGGGATAAGGACGCGCTGGTTACCGCTTGTCAGGGTGTGGACTATGTGTTTCATTTGGCGGCTCTCAAGCACGTACCTGTCTGCGAGGATCAGCCCTATGAAGCACTCAAAACCAATGTCGTAGGCACCCAAAACGTGATTGAGGCCGCTGTCGTCAATCACGTAAAGAAAGTCATTTATATATCGACTGACAAAGCCGCGAATCCGTCCAATTTTTACGGTATGACCAAGGCGATTGGAGAAAAACTGATTGTCTACGCCAATCTGCTGAATAGTGATACACGGTTCGTGACGGTGCGAGGCGGTAATGTATTGGGCACAAACGGAAGCGTGGTGCATCTGTTTCAAAACCAGATTCGCCAAAAGGGGAAGGTTTCTATTACGGATATGAAAATGACCCGTTTTTTCCTGACCCTGCGTGATGCGATCAGTCTTCTGTTCAAAGCTTCGGTGGAAAGTGTCGGCGGGGAAATTTTTATCATGACCATGCCAACCTGTCGCATTTTGGATTTGGCTGAGGTGCTCATTGAAGATTCGGGCGTGGAAAACGTAGAAATTGTAGAGCAAGGTGTCCGTCCCGGCGAAAAAATTCATGAGATTTTGATGAGTAACTTTGAAAGCCTGACAACGGTTGTGTATGACGAGCAATATTTGGTCATTCTCCCAACGCTGAACATCCCCCAATTAAGAGACCGTTATAGTCAGTGTCCTCCGGTATCATTCAGCAGCTTTAGCTCGGAGTTTAATCTGATGTCAAAAGAGGAAATTCGAACTATCCTCCGGAGCGGGGGGTTCATTAAATGAAGCTGCTTATTTTGGGTGGTAACGGCATGGCGGGCCATGTCCTGGTCGATTATTTTCAAAATCAGGGCGGGCATAACGTCTTCTATACCACCCGTGATCCCGAAAATAAAGGCGGTCTGCTGCTGGATGTAAGGGACAGCTTTATGGTGAAGCAGTTGGTTCGCAGTGTGCGGCCAGACGTCATCATCAACGCGGTGGGTGTGCTGAATCAGTATGCCGGGAAGGATCAGATTACAGCATACCAAATCAATGGACTGTTGCCGCATCTTCTCCGGCGGACGGCGGACAGCATCGGTGCCCGACTCATTCATATCAGCACGGATTGTGTATTCGAGGGAAAGCGTGCTCCTGGTTTGTACAAGGAGACGGATCAGCCTGACGGGACAAACGCCTATGCTGTGACGAAAATACTCGGAGAAGTAAAGGCGGCAGGGCATCTGACTATTCGTACCTCTATTATCGGTCCGGAAATTCGGAGGGAAGGCATTGGTCTGCTGCACTGGTTTTTGCAGCAGAGCGGAGATGTTGCCGGATATCGCCGTGTCTTTTGGAACGGAGTCACGACACTGGAATTGGCTAAAGCGATACAGGTGCTTATGAATGAGCCGCTAGACGGACTCATTCATCTGGTTCACCCCGAACCGATCAGTAAACATGATTTGCTACTGCTGTTCAAAGACATCTGGAAGAGGGAGGATATTCGGATCGTGCCGAAAGATGAGCCGGTGCAAGATCGGACGCTTCGTTCTACCCGGGCCGATCTGCTCTACGATGTTCCTCACTACAGCATCATGCTGAAGGAGCTGCTGGAATGGACAGAAGCACAGCGGAACAACGTCGGCCTGTCATAGTCATTACCGGAGCGGCGGGCTATACCGGGATGCATGCCTGCCGCTATTTTGCAAGCCTCGGCTGGGAGGTGGCAGCGCTGACTCGCACTGCCGCTTCTGCTACAGAATTGACCTCACAGGCTGGAAATGATGGCGATTCAAGCCTGGAAGCGGGCACACGTGGCTGTATTATCCCTTATGTGTGCGACTTGCTCGACAAGAAACGTCTGGGCGAAGTGATTCGACAAATTGCTCCGGATTATGTGCTCCACCTTGGTGGCAAAAATTCCGTTCCTGAGTCTTGGCAGAGTCCATTGTTATACATGGAATCCAATGTACTGTCCACATTGTATCTGCTGGATGTACTGCGCTCTTTCCCCAAAGTCCGAATTGTAGTGGCGGGTTCTCGCCTAAAGACGGTTTTGCAGGCTCCGTATTATCCTCCGCACCCGTACAGCCTCAGCAAAAGCCTTCAAGAGGCAGTCGCGCTTTCGTGGGGTGCGCTGTTCGATCAATCCGTCATGCTGGCGGAGCCCTGCAATCTGATCGGCCCGGGTCCCTCCACCGGTTTCTGTGCACTGTTGGCAGGCTATATCGCACGGACCGAGCAGAGCGTGCGAGACGTGCAGAATGTAGAGCCCCCTGCCCTTGCTTCCGTTTCTGCACCGACTCCGTTTCACGTTTCTTCACGGCATGCGCTGCGAGATTTTCTGGACGTGCGCGATGCTGTCCGAGCGTATAGCGTGCTACTGGAGCGAGGTGTTCCGGGGCGTGTATACCCTGTTTGCTCAGGCAAGATGATGCAGTTGGGGGATATCGTAGAACGTATGATTGCGTTGGCAGACACCCCTGTTGCCATACAATGGGGAGATGTGACAGAAGAGGCGTCCACGGATGTATATCAGGCAAAGGAACTAGAGGAGCTGGGCTGGATGCCAACCATTCCGTTAGGGCAATCACTGAAGGATATGATTGGCTACAGTCGAGCGAGAAAGGAAGAAACGAGATGAGACCGAGTGTAACGATTGTAATTCCGTTTTATAACTGCAGGTACGTCGATCAGGCACTGCAAAGCGCACTGGAGCAAACCTACGGCCCGCTTGAAATCATTGTCGTCGATGATGGTTCAACCACACATACTGAAATGCTTCATCCTTACCGTAAATATATCTATTATTTAGGTAAATTAAACGGTGGAACAGCCAGTGCACTTAATCACGGCATCCGACATGCCAACGGTGAATACATTGCGTGGCTCAGCTCGGATGATACCTTCCACAAGGATAAAATTAACAATCAGGTTTCCTTTATGCTGGAGCAAGGTGCACATATTTCTCACACCAACTTCAACTTAATCAATGAATACAGCCAAATCACAAGATACCAGGCGGGACCGGTACTTCCGTCGATACAGGAATTTTACCGTTTTTTTCTGAAAGGTAACCCGGTAAACGGATGCACGGTTATGTTCAAAAAAGAGCTGTTTACGCAGATAGGGTTGTTCAATGAGCTGCTGACGTATACCCACGATTTGGATATGTGGTACAGAGTTATACTGGCAGGATACGAGTTTCCTTTTTTAAACGAACTGCTGGTAAACTACCGCTGGCATGATGAGATGGGAACGAAAAAGCATCGACACGTCATTGAACAGGAATACTTAATTACTCAGGCACGCTACAGAACCAGCTTAACTGAGCTGCTGAACAGATTTGCAGCTATGTAGTACAAATCAGAATATTGAAAAATTTTCAGCCTGTGATCTGCAGTGCCTGTATAAAGCACGCAGATTCACAGGCCAATTACAAATTACTAATGATGATAGGGAGAGACCATGTTAGTTAGGAAAACAATACCTTTGTCATGATTCAATCCGTTATACAGTAGCAATAACTGCCCAATCGCCGAATGGGAAGGCATGCTCTGGTACGAAATTGCCAGCAGCGTCTCTTCCTTGGGCCGCAATCGAGATATCACTGATAATTGCGGGGGCTAAGGCTGGAGATGAAACGTTGATCTGATATGCTGGCACTACAGTAGGAATCGTAAGTGTGACTACTGCCCTTGGTGCACCTAAGGCAAATGTGGTTGTAAAATACGGTACTGCCACTGTACCTGTTGGTGCACTACCAGGTGCGCTATAAGCAGTAACAACAATGGGAATGAGTGGAAAAGCTGTTGTATTAGTGATACGTAGTGTAACAGAGCTCGAATGGAAACTACCATCTGGATTAAGGTTTTCAACGGCTCCTAACGAAAAAATAGCCATATTTTTCACCTCCTTGTAATACCAATATATGAAGAAAGAGTAGTAATAGAGTGTGTTAATATATAGAGGGGTTTAGTACAAATTAAGGAATCCCGGCTTGTCCAATACCCGCAATTAACATTGCCCATCGACTTTTATTACCGCTGTATGTCGCGAAAAGATGATTAAACTACAGGCTGGTTCTATAAAGAACCAGCCTGTAGTTTAATCATCATAAAGCCACGATCATTGGACCTTGTGGGCTTCGGTTAAATACATCCGTCGGAAGGGGAATAGGAGGCTGTGTATGCCACCTGAACACATGGAGCTCTCTTTTACTGGGAATGGGTCGCAACCATCCGCCCTCTGCATAATATAGTCCGTGATCCGGGCCCATATACAACCGGTAATCGATCAGCTCATGCTCTTCGAAAACATTGGTATCAATAGGTGGACCAATAGGGAAAGTCTCCAGCTGCGCGAATGAAAGAGGAATCGATTCGTTGACCTCATAGCCCAGCAAACGGAACGATTCGAAATCGCGGAAGGGATAGCGCAGACCATGGCTGATCAGGTGTATACCGTTCATGGGATCTCTGGCGATGTAAACCGCTGGGAAATGCTCTCGAAGTTGGCCATTATGCAGTAACGGCTTGCCGTCGGGGATGCTGGTCACCGTGGTATCCGACAGCTGGATTACCCGATCAAGACGAAAATGAAGAGCATGAAAAGTATCAAGCGACTCGACAGGCCGCTTCAGTCCTTTCTCGATTTGATAAATATTTCCTTTGGAATCTCGAATGAGTATTCCATTAGGTAAGGAAGAATCCTTAGGTCGATGGTGCGGATGCCCCGCAGCAAACTGTCCGGGGAAAAAGTATTCATCTAATGTATAAATGAGGCGTTCAGGGTTAAAATTCCATTTTCTTAGAAATATTCGGCGATTTCTCTGTCCCCATTCAACTATATCGATTGAATTATGTGTAAAACTTGCGTTACCCTCATGATGGACATGACTGTCTCCTGCGATGAGGAGCCTTAATCCCTTTTTTAGTGTCCGATACCCGAAATCAATATCTTCATAGCCACCTCCCGGGAATGCTTCGTCTAAATACCCGATCTGACTTATCAATTGACGACGGAACAACATACAAAATCCGCTTAAAGCCGTTGCATCCCGCCAAAGTGAGGGATTAGTGACATTAAAATTTTTGCTGAATTCATGATATGTCTCTGTGGTTGAATAGGACATGGGAAGGCGTTGCATTGGCATCACCATATTGGACACAGGACCGACAATGCCAATATCCGCTGAGCTAAAAAGTGCATGAATTAAATTTTCCAGCCAATGGTGAGATACCATCGTGTCATTATTGAGCAGGAGAATAGTATCCCCTATAGATGCCTTAATACCTTGATTACAAGCTGCTGCAAATCCACGGTTAGTTTCATTCTCAATTAAACGTACATTCTCCCGACGACGTAGTTGATGTTGAGTACCGTCTGTCGATCCATTGTCAATACAGATCAATTCGTAAGGAATGGTAGTGTAGCGCACGATGCTATCCAGACACCGTTCTGTTAGTTTCCAGTTGTTTAACGTAAGGATAACGATACTGACCAGCATAAAATTCTCTCCTTAAAGAGTATTCAGAACCACTTGTAATTGGTTCTGATATGTCTGTCTGATGGTTTCTAATTCCTGTACAATAGCTTGGTAATGCTGGACCGTACCCATTTGTTCATGACGACGGTAGGCAGTGAGAGGCTCATCTAAATAGTTAAATTCTGTATGGTTCAATACTACACGAATCCAAAAATCATAATCATGAGTGTATAACAGCTTCTCATTGAAGTATCCAATGTTACGAACATAATCCTTTTTCATCATCACCGTACAGCCATTTAACGGGCAGTAGGAAGAAAATGCCTCAATAAAGGAACGTACTGTCGTAAATTTGGCAGTTGCATTGCGACATATTACCTCGTTTGCTTTGTTAATGACATGATAATCAGTGAAACTGACCTCAGCTTGATGTTGCTCCATAAAATTCACTTGACGTTCAATTTTGGTCGAATAAAACATATCGTCTGAACTAAGCCAAGCAGTATACTTTCCGGTGGACATTTGTATACCATAATTGAGCGCGGTTGCCGTGCCGCCGTTCATCTTTCCTAGATAATAAATGCGATCCATATAAGGGATCAAACGTTCCTGGTGCATAGTTGACCCATCATCTACAACAATAATTTCGATATTCGGATAAGTTTGATTTAAGACGCTGGCTACAGCCTGATCTACGTACGGACAGTTGAAAAAGGGAATGATGACACTCACTTTCGGCAACGATTCCACGTTTCCTCACCCCGCAATCTTCATGTGCTTTCTCCCCACCATACGGTATGTTAAAACGAATTCATAATTGTGGACGATTGCCCGTGGTACTTCATTTTGGGGAATTTATTTAAAGGAAAAAGAGGCAATTTACATCTCATTAATGTAACTGCCCCTTTTTTAGATTAGAGTGCACAGATATACGTTATGATCTAATTGGTGAAAATCCTAAAAGAGAACGTTCGGAATACCTGGATTGAACTTTTTTATTGCTGGTTCAAACCATAAACGGCAGCGTCAATTTCCTGAAGCAAGTTATTAAACCGATTTTGGAATATATCTATGCCGAAAGATTCTATGGATGCCTCGCGATTTTTAGTTCCTATTTCCAACATGCGCTCTTTATTTTGAAGGAGGTCAACAACTATTTGCCAAAGTCCGCCCACATCACCTTTAGGCACTAAAAACTTCTCATTACCCGTATTTTTGAGTAGCTCACCAAGTCCTGCTGAGTCATAAGCAACTACTGGTTTGCCGAATATCATCCCTTCAAGAGCAGTCATTCCAAAGCCTTCATCAATCATGCTAGGTACGACTACGATATCAAGCGCAGGGTATAATTGTTCAATGTGGCTTTCGAACGAATGAAATATAATGCGAGATGGATCTAATGTTGAATACGCCAATGCTTTGCATTTATTGAAGTATTCTGTTATTTCTGGACTTCCGGCAATAAGAAATTTCACTTGAGGAAAGTGTGACATTAGCATATCGGCCATATAGATAAATTGATCAATTCCTTTATGGACGGAGATCATTCCGCTTATGAGTCCTATTAGCGTTTCGTGGTCGCCGATATTATGGGCTCCCCTCAGACAACGACGATTTTCCTCCCACCTTTCAGGGTGCAATTCAGCATCATTCCAGGAAGGATATATAAGCCTATTTTTATTATTAACTATTGAACCCTTAAAAGGTGCAAGTACTGCTTCCGATATACCGATAATCCAATCTGCATAATGATTTACCATCCGTACTGCATCAATCTGATGTACACCTGGATACAAGATTTCGTCTATTATCCAAACAACGGGAATGCCTGCTTTTTTTGCCGCAGCCGCAGGCAATGCATTAACCGATGTGTTAACCATCACCCAATCCGGTCTGTGAACGTGCAGAAGTGTTAATAGGGATTGGTAGTAATTAGAAGATTCTTGTTTTGCAAATTCCTGATGCATAGCTGGCGATGATTCATACAAAGACCATAGCAGTGGAGAATCTTGAATGGCTATACGTATCCCCTTAGTTTCTGCTTCTATTGACAGCATGCCGCAACAGGGAACAACCAGCACAACCTCATATTGCTCGCTAAGGGTTTTAGCTAAAAAAAGTAGCCATTTCTCGGCACCCGACATTCGAGCCGGATGGCAAATATGTGAGAATAACATAACCTTAGACTTTACGCTCACGGGCTACATACCCTATGCACTTCTCGGGTATGATTGTCACCTCCTTTGGATAGGTAATTTACTATATGAGCAATGTCTATCTGTCGACACGACCATTCACCCATGTATTATTCATTGCAAGGTAGTCATATATAACAGTTTGAATTTTTATGTGAGCACTCATGCGTGTGAAATGATCGTTTTTGGTTCCTGTGTGTGCTTGCGCCTGCGCCAAGCTATGGAGCAACGCATAAAATAATGTGAAGAGGGGAGCACATATGGGCCTGTCATGCTGTCATAACAACGTGAGGGATGCATCTGTCTCCGTAGTTGCTGGTAAGGCCCAAGCGCCGACCCGTTCAGGTTTGAAAGGAGGGGCACTAGTGAAGGCTTTGGTCACCGGGGGAGCAGGGTTTATTGGTTCCCAGCTGGTACGTGCGCTTGCTGACTCGGGCATCAGAGTACATGTGCTGGATAATCTGACGACCGGGAATGCTGCAAATGTAGATCCGCGCGCGGTCATGCATATTGCAGATATTCGCAGCTCTGAAGCCAGGACGCTGCTGATTCGGGAAAGCCCGGACATTGTGTTTCATTTGGCTGCACAGGCTGATGTGCAGCAATCCATCCATCACCCCGACGAGGATGCGGATGTGAATGTGCTGGGGACGATTCATTTGTTGCAGGCTTGTCGTGAAGCGGGTGTATCGAAAATCATATTTGCCTCCACATCCGGCGTATACGGAGAGCTGCAAAAGCAATGTATTCAGGAAGACGATCCCGTGGAGCCTATTTCAGGCTATGGGCTGTCCAAGCTGACCGCAGAATCGTATATTCGTCTTTTTTATCGCTTGTATGGCTTGAACTACACGATTTTGCGTTACGGAAATGTGTATGGCCCCGGCCAGGCTGCGAAGGGAGAGGGCGGTGTAGTCGCTATTTTTATGGACCGGCTGAAAAAAGGCAGCCCCTTGCTCATTCACGGCGACGGGACGCAAACCCGTGACTTTGTGTACGTCAAGGATGTAGTCCGAGCCAATATGGCGGCTATACATGCAGCGGATCAACGCACAGTGCATGTAAGTACGGGACGAACGACGTCCATCAATCGGCTGGCCTACGATTTACTAAAGCTGCACGGTTCGTCTGTGCGGCCTGTGTATTCACCAGCGCGGGCGGGAGACATTCACCATAGCTGTCTGAGCAACGCAGTCGCCAGACATTGGCTTCATTGGGAACCGCTATACGGGATCTCTGCCGGTCTAAAGGAAACGTACGTGAGCAGTATGGGCACAGACAAAGAAGGCATCTAGGGCTAACGAGCGCGAGGATCAAAAAAAAGAGACTGAGGGAACTCTCAGCCTCTTTTCAGTTTGAACAGAAATTATAGGTTCTCACCAGCCAGCTTGAAGGCTTGATCGAGGACAGCCGCACCGTTTCCTCTACCGTAAGCCAACGTGTCAATAACATCTACAGGGATGCCATAGGGAGCTGCAATTTCAGTTACTGGCTTTTTACGCATCCGCACCTGAGGTCCGAGTAAAATAGCAATCACAGGATCTGTCATGCCTTCCAGCTCTTCTTTAATGGTGCTTTCGGGGATCGCTTCGATGTTCAATTCTATGGATCTTGCTGCGGCTTCTTTTTTCATCTTGGAAACCAGAATGGATGTCGACATCCCCGCAGAGCATGCCAGAATGATTTTTTTCATATCAAGAGCGCCTCCAGAAATTTATTTTAACTACTTATACTCTTCATCCAGATTAGCAACAAACAAGCGTTCCTTGATAACAGCTTGATACCAGTAGCCGGATTTCTTCAAATGCCGACTTCGATCATTTTCCAGGTTAATTTCCACCAGTCCATAGCGATTTTTAAAAGCATTCATAGGAGAAACGTTGTCTATGAAGGCCCACAGCATATAACCTGTACAGTTGGAACCTGCTTCTACAGCTTGTAGCGTGTAGTATAAATGCTCAGTTATAAAGTCAATACGATAGTCGTCCTGAATGATGTGTTCCTCATTTTTAAAAGCAGCTTCATTTTCAATCCCCATGCCATTTTCCGCAACAAACCACTCGATATTGTGATATTCGTTCTTAATGCGCATTCCCATATCGTAAATAATTTTAGGATAAATCTCCCAGCCCCGTGACTTGTTCATTCTTTTACCCGGAAGGTCGAAATGCTCGTAGTAGTAAGAGGGGTGAAAAGGAATGTTTTCGTTCCACGCTTTACTCTGCGCTTTGACCCGGTGGGGATAATAGAGATTGATTCCAACGTAGTCAACGGTATTTTCCTTAATCAAGGCCAGTTCCTCCGCCGTAGCTTCAAAGGCAATATCATGCTTGCTCATGAGCTCGAACAATTCTTGCGGGTATTCGCCTTTAATAAGCGGGTCCAGAAATACTCGATTGTAAAATAGATCATACACATGTGCTGCATACTGGTCATGAGGGGCACTGGAGCGGGCATAAGTCACTTCGGGATTCAGAATTACCCCTATTTTAGCCCCGTTCTCACTATAATTTTTGACTTTGAAAAGCTGTACACACTTCGCGGTAGCCAGCGTTTTGTTATAGTTCCATTGCATCCACTTCCGCGTATTTTGTTCATAGGGATAGCGAAGGGCATCTAGATAGACACGAGTTTGTACAACAATGGGCTCATTAAACGTAAACCAGTGCTTGACCCGATCCCCGTACCGTTCAAACACTTTTTCCGCATATTTTACAAACAGCTCTACTACATGCTTGGAAGACCAGCCCTCATATTTGTCCAGCAGGTAGGCGGGTACCTCATAGTGTTCCAGACAAATCATCGGCTCGACTCCGCTCGCAATCAGCTCATCAATGACCCGACCCATATAATCCGCATACGTTTCATCCACCACTACATTCTCATAATCCGTTAAGAAGCGGGACCAATTAATAGAAGTACGATAATGGGTTAAGCCAATCTGCTTCATCAGCGCAATATCTTCGGTATAGCGATTATAAAAGTCGGTTGCAACCGCGGGTCCATATCCATTGTGCCAGACATAGCGGTCATTTTTGTACCATTGGTCCAGGAATGAGTCCTGACCTTCTTTTTTACCGCTCCATCCCTCTGTCTGCCAGGCGGAAGCCGCTGCACCCATGATGAAATTCGATGGAATTTGTATCGTATGTTTAGCCATGACATGTTTCTCCTTTTCATTGTATAAAGAATGCGTTTTCAATTAATTAGTGTATTTCTATAGTAGCGCATTATTCAGTCGTTCGCTTGTTGGCAATTTTGACGAACGGGAAATAAATGATAATCGCTACCACAATGCAAATGATCTGAGTGACGACGGCTCCAATGCTTCCACCTGTAGACAGGTAGGCATTAATAATAGGCGGAGTAGTCCATGGAACCATGACGACGGCTTTACCTGCAAATCCAAGCAACGTCGAGAAGTAACCAATCGTTCCTGTGATGAGCGGAGTAATAATGAAAGGGATAGCCATCAATGGATTCAACATAATCGGAAGTCCGAAAATGACAGGCTCATTAATATTAAACAGACCTGGGCCGAGCGAAAGCTTTGTTATTTCCTTCATATCTTCACGCTTGGAAGCGATCATAATACAAATCAAGAGGGCTAGCGTAATCCCTGAACCACCGATACTCATGTATACGTCCCAGAAAGGCATCGTAATAATGTTCGGAATGGGCAGTCCTTGCTCATAAGCAGTCATGTTGACAGTAATCGCGCCAAGCAGCAGGGGTTCACGAATGGGCTTTACCATTTGGTTTCCGTGGATACCGATCACCCAGAAGATTTGCGCAACCAGCATCAGCACCAGTATACCTGGCAGTCCCTGTACTACGGCCTCCAGAGGTTTTTGCACCACATTATAGACAGCATCGTACAGATAGAGTCCCGTAAACTTATGAAAAAAGAATCCAAACATGGAGAAGACAGTCACCGTAATAATGGTAGGAATGAGTGCGGAGAAAGAAACGGCCACATTGCTGGGAACACTTTCAGGCATTTTGATTTTTAGCTTGTCGGACTTACCCAGTTTGCTGTATAGCTCGACGGACAGGATGCTTATGAAAATCCCTAAAAACAAGCTCTTGGTATCCGTAAATTGACGGGCTATGACGTCTGTTACTTTTTGCATGTCACCGTTAACCATCAACTCTATCGTGGTTGGTGTCACAGAGATAAAACAGATTAAAGCAAGCAAACCGGGGAAAAGATTTTTCTCACCATTAATTTTTCCTAGCTCCAGACCAATCATGAAAACAGCCAGAATGGTAAGGATATTCAAGCTGGCATAGTTAATGCCTGAGAAAATCGGTTTGTACTCAGCCAGGAATGAGAATGGCCTAAAATGGGCCAAACCATTGACTGGGTCCATGACCATATTGGAAATCAGTACAGCAAAGGCACCGACAATAATAACGGGCATCAATGTGATAAAAGCTGATTTGATCGCTATAATATATTTAAAATTGTTGATTGCATTTGCTACCGATGTGAGGCCGTCAACCAGTTTGTCTTTGAATGCCATGGGATAGCGTCCCTCCCTCTACGATTTCGGTACGAATTGATCCATGCGTTCATACAGGTCTACAAACTCTGAGGCCATATCGCGAATGGTGATGGCATTCATCAAATGATCTTGAGCATGTACCATCATGACAGACATCTCTGTTTTTTCACCCGCTGCTTCCTTACGGATGATTCTGGTTTGAATCTTGTGGGAGGACACCAGTTCTTTTTTTGCTGAGGCTAATTCTTCTTTGGCTTCACGAAATTTCCCCGCCTTTGCAAGCTCAATCGCCTCCATGGCGGAGCTGCGTGCATTCCCTGCGTATAATATAATTTGGAATACAATCTCTGTATCATCCATGTCCTCCATGTTCACGTCGTGCTCTGTAGATTCATCATGATTCACGTGATCCTCTCTCCTTTCAATCATCTCGTTCATATGGCTATTATAATTTGGAATCGCTTTCAACATAACGCACATTATTTCCTCTTCTTAACGGAAATCAATCGTTCTTCATACTCCTCATGTTCAACCATTTTTGTGCAACACTTCTATGAATTCTGTATACGATTTGCAGCGAATAAGCTGCTGGACGAGCTGTTCATTATTTAAAATTTCAAGCAAAATATGATACATAGTCTGTAAATCTTCTGATTTGGTGCGCTGTATACAGAGCATACAAATAAACTGTACCGGCTTGCCATTCCAATCGATTGCTTTTTGTAATGTACAGATGGCCCAAAACGTGGAATCTGCGAAAGGTTCCATCGGATGCGGGATCGCGACAAAGTTGCCAAATGAAGTGGGGGAAACGGCTTCACGCTCTATTACAGATTGCAGCAGGGGGCCTTTTACAAGATCTGCTTCGTGTATTTTTTCGGCTATAAATTCAAGCACTTGGAGTTTGTTCTCAAACTTCTGCTGAAGAAAGACCAATTTTTTTCGTACATACTGCACAGCAGGAAGTCTGGCCTCAGAAATGGCTTGCTCAATTTTCGTAATATCGGAACTGCCCAAAAATGTATTCACATGGATCATGGGGATAGAAAGCGGTTCTGAAATGGGAATCGTGCTAATGACAAAGTCCAGTGTATCCAACGGCATTTGTCTCAGCTTATAAAATTCAGTGGTTCCCACGATATCTAACCTTGAACCGAAGACCGATTGAAGCTTGTAATACAGCAGCTTAGCGCTGCCGAGTCCAGAAGCACATACGATCATACACTTTTTGGGCGCGTCCTCCATTTTCTTTCTTTCCATCGCGACTCCGATATGAATGGCTAAATACCCAATTTCATTTTCCTCGATGTGTATATGAAGCCGCTGCTTGATGACCTCCGCAGCAATGATACCTGCTTCAAAGGCAAGCGGGTAATTGGCTTTGATTTCATCCAGCATAGGATTACGCAAATTCATTCCATAATGATAACGGTTGATCACCGGTTTGAGGTGAAGGCAAAATGCAATTAGCAGTTCTTGATCGTTATGAATGTTCATTTTCAACTGCTGATCAATTTGGTCTAGTATTTCGATAGTCAGTTCGTAGATATCTTTATCAATGATCTTTTTAATCTCCACTTCATCCATACGTGCACTAACGACGGTCCTTACACCCAACAGGTGAACAGCAATGTACGCAACTTCAACAAGTGGAAAGGAGGGCTTCATGTTTTGTTCCAAGGCGGATACGATCTCAGTCGCCACCCTAAACTCTTTTTGTGCTTCGATTTTTTTCATCTCTTGCGGATAATACGACACATACCTTTCTTCGCGAATTCGCTTACATGCTATAGCAATATGAATGACCAGATTGTTCAGGGCAATGTCCGACAACTGAATATCATGGAACTCAATACGATCCAGAATCACTTCTCTTATGAATTCCATCTCTTCGTTAGAGATCAGAGGAGGGTGGGACATCTGCTGCTCGCCTATTTCATCTGTCCTACTGAATATATAGTCGGAAATGCAATAACGCAGCTTGGCCTCATTTCCTTTGACTCGAATACCATGATAGGGTTTATTCTCCAGAGATAGTCCGTAAGTTGCCAGCAGCTTGCGCAGTTCTTTGAGGTCATTCTGTAAAGTAGATCGACTAACATACAGCATTTCGGCTAAATCATCAAGTTTGACATATGCGTTGGTAAGCAATAGCTTTTTCATTAAAAAACGATTTCTAGCTTCAGAAGAACTCGCTAATGGATAGGGCACATTATTTTCATCATCCTTTAATTGCTTCAGCAGATGATGAAATGCTTGTTCGTCCCGAATCTCTAACTTGTAGCCTGTTCCTTTAAGGGGTTTAACTGCTGCTCCATGCTTTGACAACAGCGCACCCAATTCCTTTAAATCCGTTCGTATCGTTCGAGAAGATACCTTCAATGCATTTGCCAAGTGTTCTCCTTTGACCATCTGTTCAGCAACCAATATACGAAGAATATCAAAAATACGCACAACGAGCCCCCTTTCTTAGCTGTTTCTGATGAACAGTATACAACGGTTAGAGCGTAACCAAAAGAAGGGTTGACAACAGCGTGAATCCTAGATGATCTTGACACACTCGCAGATTCAGCGATATAGTAGATACAATAAGTCTTTGATTGAGGTGTAGTTATGAAATTTACAAAAGCAACGAATTATGCTCTGCACACTATGCTCATGCTCGTTACTGATTCGTCGGTTAAGCCGGTAGGTGTTCAGCAACTGGCCGAATCCCAAAATGTTTCACCAACTTATCTTTCAAAAATTTTGACGAGGCTTGTGAAGGCTGGAATGATCGAATCCGTTTCTGGAGCCAATGGAGGCTATCGCCTATCCCGTCATAAAGATGACATTACCTTTTTGGATATTATCCATGCCATTGAAGGAACCAATTCTTTGTTTGAATGTGATTTCGTCCACGGTTCTGAGTGCCTGATTCAAGCTGTAATGAGGGAAGCAGAGGAGAAAATGGAACGACATCTAAAAAATACGAAATTGGTCGATTTGGCACAAAAGCAAACGCAAGTTTAAAAGGTAGCGACTTTATATAGAAAGAGAGTGTTTGCCAGTTATGTAAAGCGTTTTTTTTTGTTTTATTGGAGATATAAAGAGTCTTTAATATCTTTTAAAAGGAGTTGGGTGTTGTGATGTACGATTGCGCTATTATTGGCGGAGGGCCCGCCGGATTGAATGCAGCCCTCGTGCTTGGCAGGGCCAGAAGAAGTGTGGCTTTGATTGATAATAATCGGCCCAGAAATGCGGTTACGCATGCGTCGCACGGTTTTATTACAAGAGATGGCGTAACGCCGGCCGAGTTCCGCCGTGTAGCTTATGAGGAAGTGTTGCGTTATCCGTCTGTCCGTCATCTGCAAACCGAGGTTGTTTCGATTACAAAAAACGAATCTGGATTTGAGGTGCTTGATTCGTCAGGCCTTCGCGTTCAAGCGCGAAAATTGATATTGGCGACGGGCGTAAAGGAGATATTCCCCGAGGTCGAAGGTTTTTATCCGTTATACGGAAAAAGTTTATTTAATTGCCCTTATTGCGACGGCTGGGAGTTGCGGGATCAACCGCTTGTCCTCGTCTCTGAATCGGCGGCTATATTTCATACAGCCAAACTACTCCTTAATTGGAGCAAGGATTTGATCGTCTGTACGAACGGTCATGCATCCCTGTCGGACGAGCAAAAAGAACGGCTTCAATCCAAGGGGATAGTAGTAATGGAGCAACCTGTTGCGGCGTTCATCGGTCACAATGGAAAGCTTGAGCACGTGCGCTTTACGGATGGCATTCAAGTCCCGAGGATCGGTGGCTTCGTGACTCCCCAGTTTGTACAAAGTGCACCGTTTGGAGAACATTTGGGCTGTGAAAGAACGGAGTCGGGCGGGATCAAGACGGATGAAGCGGGGAGAACCTCCATACCTGGTGTATATGCTGCTGGGGATTCATCGTACTTCATGCCTTCTCAGTTGATTTTTGCGGCCGCCGACGGCAGTCGAGCCGCTGCGAGCGTAAATATGGATTTAACAGAGGAAGATTTCAACGAATGACGAGAATTTGGAAATGTCCAATATTGAAGATCAGGTAGATTCCAATATTCAAGAATAAAAAAGGCAAGATAAAGCTGACGATGCCCCGTATATAAAAAGGGTTGTCGTCAGCTATTTTTTTAATTACCACACACCTAGCGTGTTCATCATCTGTCTGAAGGAACGCACATATTTATCCGGTGCCAACAGGTTAACGATTCGCGCCAGTCCTTTTTTGCGGATAGATTCGCGTTGAGGTACGTTGTTCATCAGGTCTAGTCCTTGCAGTATCGCCTGCAAGATGTCTCCCTGCTGATAAAATTTACCGGTTTCGTTGTGGTCAATGAATGCTCGTACTCCGTCTGAATCAGAGCTTAATACCGGGCAACGACAGGCCATCGCCTCAGCTACCGCATAGCCAAAGCCCTCCACCAGCGAGGTCGATAGCAGGTAGCCGCCTGAGTCGCCAATCATGGAGTAATATAGGGGCATTTTGGCATGAGGCACGCTTTTAAAACGCTCGATAATCGTGGACATGCCAAGCTGAGCAAGCATGTTCTCAAATTGTATTTTATCCTCCGGCTGAGACAAGGTGTCATCATAAAACATCCAGATTCGAAGATCCGCACGGTTTTGCAGCATCCAGTAAGAAATATCGACAAAATGCCTCCAGTTCTTGTTGGGCTCCAACCGTCCAACCCATGCAATGACCGGACTAGCCGGAGGAGTATTAGGTACATAATTAAATACGCGGGTATCCAGTACATTTGGGAATACAAAACGATTAATCCACGGACACATGGTGGAGAAAAGATTCACTAAATGAGTCGTATCTGGTAGGAGTACTGCATCGGTGTAATTTTGAAGATACGGAGCCGCATCCGCGACTACCCATGCCGCTTCCTCTTGTGGGCCAAAGCCTTGCGATTCATAGATTAATTTCCCCTGATAACCCAACATTCGCAGTCTGGGAAGCATAGGATAATCCGATGAGACAATGATGGTATCATAGCAATGCGTCATTATCAGCATTCGAATTTCTTCTTCGGAGGAAGTCATGAACACCGGGATATCGCCGTGCAGGTTTTGCATCCCTGTACCGTGCTGATAATAGAGAAGATGACATTCAATCCCGTCCTGAATGAGCGCTTTACAGCGTTGACGGTTCAAGGTTTCCACGCCGCCGCTGGGTATATAAAAAGTAAATAGAACTTTGATCTCAATAACCTCCTTTGCCAACCACAAGCTCTAATACCAAGTTATTCAACCAACAGGACGGGGTGTGGGTTTCTATGGAAGCCTGGATTGAATTAGCGCATAATTATGACTAAGGCGAGAATCTTCCGGGGAGCGTTCTGTTGCTTCTTTCGCAAATTCACATGCTTTGTGTAAAAGGCCTAACTCGTAGCAAGCGAGGGCACCGAGATCATACAGTGTAGCGTCCCAGCAAAATCCCTCTTGCATGTACGTATCCGGTCGTGTTGAAATTCGCAGCGCTTCTTCAACCATATGATAGACGGCAGGCCAGTTCCGCGTATGATAGGCAAGCTGGGCCATTTCCGTGTAAGGTTCACATAAATACGGGGCTTCCGCAATAGCCCGGTATAACCAACGTGTTGCCTCCTGCCATTGTTCACTTGCTTTATAGGCTCTAGAAATAAAGCGCATCGAAGCGCTGCGTTCATCTGCCCAGCGCGCCTGCGGCATGGCAAGATGTTGTTGCAGCGTAGCAATGCACTCGTCCCAACGGCCATGATACATATATTCCCGCCCCAAGTAATGCATGTTGCGGTCATCCGCGGGAAACTCGCGCACAGACTGCTCCAACAGTGGAAGGTATTGGCTGCAGGACTTGTGCGGATCGGGATCATGATACAAGCGGAGCTGGTCTGATCGGATGCTGCGTTCTTTACCCTCTCCGATATATTCAAGCACCTCGTGAACCGGGCGTACCCAGCGGTACCCGTGACGAGTGTGTATTTTTTCTTTCCAGAACCATGTATAAACGGTATCTTGCCCAGGCTGTCCATGTGTAAAGGCATATAGCATCCGGGTAGTTCCTTCCTTCTAGTTGCGTTCCAGCCGCGACCGCCAATCCTCCTCCCAGACTTCGTCCAGATCCGTACAGACACAAATATCTATATCATCAGGGACCAGCCGTAGGGACTCATTGCGAGCTTTGTCAAAACGCCAAGGAGTTACCTCTATACGATGCACCTCTGCACCCGCTTCGCGTAGCAGGGAAACAGTATCGTCTGTAGAGCCGGTGTCCGCTACAATGACAACATCGGCTTCACGCATGGTGTGCATCCAGCGTTTGGCGAATCGGGCTTCATTTTTGCTAATGGCATAGACAGCTATTTTGTACCGATTCGATTGTTGCATTCCGCTTGCTCCTCCTCTGACTTACTTAAAGATTAAGGGGGGAGTGTGGGGGACATTTTTATTGGGGAGGATTCAGGATTGAGCTGAAGAACTGTCGATTATGCAGGACGTGCGGGTCGTTGGGAATGTAAATGGCAGCTTGCTCGTTGTGCCAATTTGCACGTGTGTAATCCTTCATCCGAAAATGGCAAATGCATAGCTGGATATGAGGAAACCACGTTTGGTACGCGTCTTGTACCGGGCCCATCGTGTCGGGAGGATTCAGAGTGGTAGCCATGTCGTACCAGTAAATAGCTTTGGAGATCTCATTTTTATGCAAAAAATAATGACCCATCTGACAGCACAGATCAGCCCTGGGCGTATCGAAGGTCAAACTATGGAGAGCCGCCGTAATGCTTTGCTCCAGCTTGCCAAGCTGTTGTAGACAATCAGCCATTTTGTTACATGCACTAATCGCGTCCTCTGCCCAGCCTGCTCATATCTTTTATTGTCTCTTAACTCGTTAGCGTAATAGTAGAGGTCACGAGGAGAGAAGGTATGACCTTGGGCGAGCAATTTCTCATAGATTCGCAGGTTTCGTCCTGGAGAGACCGTGTGTGTTCTAGTGTGAGTTATGGCGATATCGGCATGTTGAATATTCCCGTTTACGGCGAGGTACTCATGTACGGCTCCGTGCCAAGGGAACCCGGCTGACCTTCTAACTAAGCGGTTTCGACGAAAATGTAGGGTGACATTGCCATGATCATCAAAGGCATAATGATAATTCATAGACACGGAATCCACGATTGGTGTGGCTGAGGAATCAAGGGTTTGCTTCAGCTCAAGCAGCTTGACGGCGTCCTGTTCCTTCAAAATATCATCGGCATCCAGCCAGAGAATGTACTCCTGCGTAGCTTGCTCAAACGAATAGTTACGTGCAAAGGCAAAATGATCTACCCATTCAAATACATAAAGTTAGATTCAAAAGAGGTCTGATTATAGAAGCCCTGCCACAATCGCGGCAGGGCAAGGATGGCAAAGTCATAACTTGCTGGGCGGCTTTGTCGATAGAGAATGGCCTATAATATAGGCTTTGCCATGTCCCGTTCACAGCGTCTGGCAATGTACCTGCACTCAAATAGGTAGTAAGCCCCGTGCCAAGGAAGCTAAAGGTTGCGTCATAGTAATACAGAAAGGTGTTAACTTGAGGACTGGACAGGCTTCCTATTTTTGCAGTTGAAAGACTTAACGTATAGCTTTCGCCTGGTGCAGCAAAAACGACCTGGGAAAGAGATGCATCTACTGCGCCTCCTGCCAGAATCGCACTATAAAAGTTTGTCTTTTTACAGATAAGTTAGTGACAGTTACATTGATAGAGCTCCAAAAAAGGGTTGATCCGATCTCGAAGTCGCCGTTAGAAACTAGATTGGTAAACAATACACTCATCGCTTTTATACACTCCCTTCTACGTTGTAATGATAGCCAGATGCGAATCCATACCTTAGCGAACCGTACAAGTTTACGAGGGTAGATGTGTAATTTCGTGTTCACATTTCAGACACAATATTTTAAGCTTCTATTTAAGTGGTGTTAAGCTGGAGTTATATGTGGGGGATTATCATTAGAATTTAAAAGTGTAGCATGAGGTGCGGGGAGACCGCTCCGCGAAGGTTTTGGGCTTCTGATCGCTGGCGCTTCTCCAGCTTCAAATCCTCCGCTTCGCTGCTACCCGCTACTGATGCAACATTTTAGGTGGGAGGGAAGTAGGGGAGTAGCAGGGAAAAGATTACGATAAAGGAAAGGGTGGAACATGTGCTCAAAGTGCAGCAGGTAAGCAAGTGGTATGAGGGCAACCGGGGTGTACATAAGCTGGATTTTGAAATGCAGCGCGGTGAAATTGTTGGTTTCCTGGGGCCGAATGGTGCGGGTAAAACGACAACCATGCGCATGATTACAGGGTATCTTCAACCCAACGAGGGAGTGATTACGATTGATGGTATCCCGATTCAGGATAAGGGCAGACAAGCTCGTTCCAAAATCGGTTATCTGCCGGAGACGCCCCCTTTGTATGAGGATATGTCCGTAAGATCCTATTTGAAGTTTGTAGCTAGTATTCGTGACGTGCCTGCGAGAGAGCAGAAGCTGCGTATTTCGGAGATGATGTCCCGACTGGGACTGAATGGGCGGGAAAAACAATTAGTCCGCAGTTTGTCAAAAGGGTATAAACAGCGCTTGGGACTGGCAGGTGCGATTATTCATAACCCGGATTTACTGGTGCTCGATGAACCGACCTCAGGTTTGGACCCCAATCAGATTTTGGAGATTCGTCAGCTCATTCAGGAGATTGGCGAAAATCATACGGTATTGCTAAGTACGCATATATTGCCTGAGGTAGATGCGTTATGCAATCGTGTTCTCATCATCCATGAAGGCAAACTGGTCATGGATGGGCGCCCTGACGCGCTCGGCGGTTCGATGGAAGATGGATTCAAGGTGAAGGTGGAGGTTAAAGGCAAGCGTGAACAGGTGCTGGATGTCCTGCGTACTTGGGGAAAAGTAGAGGTTGAATCTATGGCGACCACGCAGCCTCCAGCGAACACGAAGCTGACTGCCGCAGAGCCAGAACTGACCGGATTGCTACTCACAGGAGCCTCCGGTGAGGATTTTCGCGAAGAACTATTTTATGTGCTGTCTGATGCGAAGCTTCCGATTTTGGAGATGAAAAAAGAAAGCCTTAGCTTGGAAAATATCTTCCAGCAGTTAACGACCCGCGAGACGGGAGAAGGCCAGGTCGGCGATCCAGCAGTACAAGACCTACATTCCTCGGAAACTACAGCACCTACGGCCATCACGGTGGAGCATGGAGAAGCTGCGTCCAGCAACGATAAGACTGAAGAAGATAAGCATACAGGAGGTAATCGGTCATGAGGCGTTTGTTCGCGGTCTGTCAAAAAGAGCTGCAAGCCTATCTGTGGACACCAACAACGTATTTTGCGCTTGCAGTGTACATGCTGCTGACGGGGTTACTTTTTTATACCAATTTTGTGATGTATCAGCCTAGCATTCTGGACTATCGGCTGGTACTCGGCGACACCTTGTCCATGCTGGTGTTCGTCGTCCCATTACTCACGATGAGGCTGGTTGCGGAGGAATTCAGGCAAGGTACGGATGAACTGCTGCTTACCTCACCTGTGAGTGTGACGGAAATGATCGTGGGTAAATTTTTGGCGTCGTTGGGCATGTTGCTCATATTAGTGCTGTGTAGTCTAGCGTATCCGGTCGTGATGTCCTTTTATGGGTCGCTGGATTGGACGCTGGTATTAACATCTGTGATCGGTCTGTTTATGCTTGGCGCAGCCATGATGGCGATCGGCTTATTCGCTTCGACGCTTTCACAGCATCAGATGATGTCGGCGGTCGTCAGTTTTATTATTTTACTTGTGTTCTGGATGCTGGATTCGTTTGGTGGACAGACGGGTGCATCTGCGGCGGTACAGCAATGGCTGGAACCTTTTTCACTAACCGCACGGTTTGACAGTTTCACCAAAGGATTGCTGAATGGAGCCGATGTGATGTACTACGTGACGGTGGCGGTACTCTTTTTGTTATTCAGCATCCAAGTGGTTGAACGGAAACGGTGGAGGTAATGAATATGAAAAAATGGCTGGGTCATACCAATAGTGTGGTACTATCGATTGCTGCTGTAGGGATTTTTATTTTATTGACGTTATTTCTGCGTTCGCTGGGTGGCTTTCAACTGGATCTGACGGCAGGGAAGCAGTATACGCTGTCTGACCAAACGTTGACGACCATCCAGGATATAAAGGAAGACGTACGATTGATTGCCTTTACCGTATCCACCTCGCAAAATCAGAAGCTGAACCGGGATGTTACGGATATGCTGAATGAATACGCCAAGCGTAACAGCAAGCTCAAGGTCGAGCAATACGATCTGAATCAGGAACCGATACTGGCCAAGCAATATGGTGTTACTGCAGCGTCTATTGTGTTGGTGCAGGGGGAGAAGAAACGGGTTATAGATATTGGGAGTCTATTTACGCAAGCTCAGGGGAGTGGTGAAGGGGCATACCAATTTACGGGGGAAGAAAAGCTGACGAGTGGATTGTTGGGATTATCATCTACCCGTCAAGGAAAAGTGGCCTTTCTAACTGGACATGAGGAAATCCCATTGTCCCAAATGACTGAATTAAGTAGCTCACTGTCACAAGATAATGTGAAAACAGAGGAAGTTCAGCTCAATCAGGCGGGTAGTGTATCCAAAGATGCGTCTGTATTGGCTATTGTTGGACCAGAACGTGATATCAGTGCAACAGAACTGAAGAGTATTCGTACGTATCTGAATGGTGGCGGAAAGCTTTTTATGGCACTAGGCTTTCACCCGAACATGGGGTCCGATTGGAAAAACCTTGATGCATTAGCGGCTGATTATGGAGTGAAGGACACTCATGCCATCGTGGTGGATCAAGAACAGACGAATACACTTGGACCGCTATGGACGGTTCCTACCTTCGGCAGTCATGCGATCACCGATAAGTTGGCGGCTTCCAATCTGTACCCTGTTCTTTCATTGTCTATTGCTTTGCAGGCAGGAGAGCAGAAGGATTGGAAGACGACGCTTTTGATGAAATCTTCTGGAGCTAGCTATGGTGAAACGAATATCCAAGGTCTGCTGAACAACGAAACACAGAAGGATGACAAGGACCCGCAGGGGCCGCTGGATCTCGGTTATGCGGTAGAAGGGAAAGACGGCAAGCCCAAAGCCGTTATTCTCGGAACGTCTGCCCTCTTAAGCGACACTGAGATCGGCACAGGAGGCAATCGAGACTTTGTGCTGAACAGTCTGAATTATGTGCAGGAGCATTCTGATGGGCTCACTATTCGTCCTCGTCAGGAGCAGGATTATAAGGTAGCTTACTTGACTCCTGCACAAGCGAAAACGATATTGACCATATCTGTCATCGGATTGCCGTTGCTGTTCGCGGTCATCGGAATCTTATTATGGTGGAGGCGAAGAAGAGCATGAGAAAATGGATACCCACAGTGCTGCTGTTAGTTGTATTGGGAGCGGGTATAATCTATGCAAAGAGCCAAAACTTTTTTCATGAACAAGCGCCGGCTGCTCGTCAGCTGATTCAGCTTACGCAAGAGAATATTACGTCTTTCGCAATCACTGGAAAGGACGGCAAGTCGGTGGAACTTGAACAACATGATGGCCAATGGAGTATGAGCAAGCCACGGACCTACCCGCTAAACCAATATACAATAGACAATTGGCTAGCGGCGATTCAAAATGTAAAGTTGGGTGAAGTGGTGGAATCTTCCCCTACAGACGTAGCCAAATATGGGATCTCCGCTACCCATGATCAGATTGAGATAAAGACCAAGCAGGGTGACGTTCGTACCTTTGCTTTCGGTGAAACGTTGCCTTCCGGAGATGCTGTTTATGTATTATCAGACCGAAAAGAGATAGCTTCTGTACCTATAGATACTCTTTCAGGGTTATTGCTGGGTGCTGAAGACTTTATAGATACAACGCCGTTCGATTGGGACGATACCAAGCTGAGCGGAATAGAGTGGGAAGGCCAAAATGCTTCATGGATGCTCAAATCCTCCGGTAACAGCGGGACCGGAGACAGTGCCTCCACATCTTGGACGCTGAACGGAAAGTCAGTAGCCAGTGACACGGCGACTTCCCTCTCGCAGCAGATCAAAAACCTGACTAGCAGTCAGGCCTTGCGCAAAGCCTCTGAGCTGAGCAAGCCTGTCCACCGCTTTACGCTAAGTGTATCGCTGGGTAAGGATGATTCCCAGCTGGTCTATCAGGGCTGGACGCTTAAAGATGATCCAGATACCGTATGGGTTGTACCGCCACAAAGTAACTGGGCTTATGGTCTGTCAGTATCTGACGTGAACCGTACTGAACAGAATGCCCACGACCAAGCTCAGGCTGGAAAATAACCATTAGTAATTAAATTAGCTGCACAAAGAGGCTCCAACGGCGGATGATCGTCGTCTGGAGCTTCTTTGTGTTTGTTATTCGTCAGGTTTGCTGCTTTTGGAAGAAGAATTGTTAGTGTCGTTTAATTCTTGGATAACCTGAATCAGCTCATGAAGTGAGAGATCCAGCTTGTCCAGCTTTTCCTCCATCGTGTGCAGGATGTGCCGCAACAAAATAAAACAAAGTCCAGCCGGAAAGCCTACGTTGGTAACCAGAGAAAGAGCATCATCCATTTGCAATGTATTCCCTCCTTTTTAGCCGTATATAAAGGAAGGTAAATTAAAAGAACCATATACAACTGATTGTAAAAATAGTATAATAAATAAGAACAAGTGTTCTGATTATGGTTGTAAAATAGGTTTGGAAATTACCCTATAGTATGAGGATTAGAAAAAGTCAAATCCAAAGAGAAAGGGTGATTTACAATGGATCAGTCTCAGCTAACATTGGTAGAACAATATCGAAAGAAGCTGTACCGCATTGCCTGGAGAATCCAGTATCGTGCTCGGGTACAAACCAATCATGAATTTGTAATGGAAAAGAACGAAGCCGTCAGCGCCCCATCTTTTACAGAATCTTCAAACTCTCATATGTACACACTACAGCTTATCAACTCTCTATCTTCTGAGATCGGAAAAATGATCATCTTTGACCTTTACATACTAGATAAAACCGAAGCACAGATTGCAAAAGAGTTAAAGCTATCCCAACAGGCGGTGAATAAATGGAAAAAGAAAATGCTCAAAGAGTTATTTCGGATGCTGAGTTCGTCCAATTGCTAAAATTAGTACAAAGTGGAGATCAGGAGGCCATGTATAGGATACTTCAATTGTTCGAGGAAGACATTCAAAAGACCAGTCGATATATTCGTATGTCCCGTGAAGATGCTGTCCAAAGCATTGTGACTGATTTTATAGAAGAACTGCGACAAGAGTTAAAAACAGTTCCATAGAAAAGTGGACAATGGATATAGCCTTGGCTATCCTTATCCATAGGTTTACTTATTTAACGGAGGGCTTATAAGTTTATGAGTGATAACAGGGCTTCTTTTGAGAAAAGTATGAAGATGTACCCAGTCAACAGTATTCGTTCCAATGTCATCATTCTTGTTTTATTACTGTTAGATCTGTTTCTGGTTATCCCCTTAGTGGGGAATCCATACATTGCAGTTTACGTTTATGTATTGTTGCCACCGATTGTTATGATAAACATATGGGCCCTTGTACTGGTCATCCTGCCACGCAAATTGCAGTTGAATTACATTTTATTCCGTGGTGTATTTGGTTTGATTTGTTCTATTGGCTTCATGATCATGACACAAAAGTTTGCTTATGGCATGTTGGGTCTGGATACTTCATGGTATTTTATAGGTTCCTTTGCCCTTTATGGAGTCGCCTTGTATTACTTTATAAAATATAATTTGGCGAAATTCAAAGATCCTTCAAATCATAAGAAGAAACCAAAGTTTAAGGAAAAAAACAAGCGTGAGTCTGTAGTGACGATCACCACATTTACTGGGGCAGGTTATCTGATAGCTAATGTTTCCCTCGGATTTGCTACACAACAATTAGTTGCCACAGTATTGATCAGTGTATACTCGATGCTGGCATTTGTTCTTTTTCATTTTATTATGGATTTACACCGCTACTATTGGCTTCATAAGCTGAGGAATCAGACAACAGATTGAACACAATGAAAAAAAGCCTGCAAATGCCCCAACTTAATAGGGATTCACAGGCTTTTTAGGCTGTAGATTTATTTAGTCGACATACTTGTTGCCGTCTGCATCAATATAAATGGATTGAACAGCTGTACGGCGGTACGGATAACCTGCCTCTGTGGTGCCGCTAATTTCATAGGTTACAGAATAGATGCCGGGCTTGTCCGCTTTGGATAGCTCAATTTGCCCGTTAGGTTTAACCGTTTTTTGCTGTGCCGTCAAACCTTTAGGTGCAGAAGTGACTCCTTGCTGCGGATCACCATAATATTGAACTTGGTAGGTGACTTGTGTCACGCTGTCCGGGGAATCCTGTGTTTTCAGGTTTAGCTTCGGACCCACTGCATTCAGATTGTATTTCAGTTCAGGAACTTGAACAGCCTGGTAACGTGCAATCAGGAGATACGCTCCTTGATCAGGAACTGTGACGTTCAGTTTATAGGTGCCCGGTTTTGGATTTTGAATGACGGCGTTATGATGCCAGGCACCAGCAAAAATATCGTCATCATAGCCTGCTTTCAGATTAATAATTTCACTAGTACCGTCAGGCTTGGTTAGTTCCAGCTTACTCACACGTTTATCGCTGATCCAGTCCAGATCAATGGATTTGACACCATTTTCAACAGTGAGGGTTTCTGAGGCATGTCCATTATAATCGCCGCCTCGAATAAAGTATGAATTGTCGATCTCGCTATAGGTGGCTTGTACAGCAGAAGCAGTCAGGGAAGATGCTGAAAGTGCTTCAGTTTCCTGATTCAATGCTGGAGTGTTTGCTTGGAGGTAGGGTTGGATCAGGGAGAAAACGTAGGAGCCAGTACGAACCTTGGCATGATCCCAAGATCCGACTTTAACTACACGTCCGCCGGGAAGCTTAGCGTTGTCGACTGTGACCACTCCATCATTCTTACCAAAGGATGAGAGGTAAAGTCCGCCCATTATGTAGGAAGCAGTGCCGCCAGACCAGTTATCACCAGCAAACGTGAAGAATGGAATTGTAGTCGCATTACTGAGTGCATCGGTCTTGGATCGGAAATACTTCATATAAGATGTTTGTAAAGTGGAGGTACCAGGATTTTGTGAGCCGACGATATCTGCCAGCCATCCGGCCCAGCTACTGTAGGCGAGATCTGCAAGTTGTGAGCCATGATGAGGACTGCTGAGGGTGATGACACGTTGTACATAGGGAGCGGCTCCGTTATATACGAGAGCGGTTTGAGTATCCACTCCACCTTTGCTGTGGGCGATAACGATAAGTTTTTTTCCAAAGTGATTACTGATGACCTTAATTTTGTCGGCCAGAAGCTTACCATTGTCCCACATATCTTGGGAGGTGCCATTTGTATCGTACAGATTAATGGTGGCTGTCTGGTATCCGGCGTCACGTGCACGCTGAAGCATATCGTTATTATTCTTGGTCCAGACTTCAGCACTACTGTTCAAACCATGTACGAACAAAAGTGCTGGCTTGGTAGGATCAACGCGATTAGGTGGTGGGCCTTCTACCCAGCTTCCAGCGGGATCTTTCGGGGGTTGGGGGGTAGTGGAACCTGCAAAAGCGCCGACGGGGACAAGAGTTATTGATAACAAAAAAATGAGCATTAAAACAGTGATCTTTTTCAAACTGAAAATCCTCCTTTGTAAAATAAAGTATTTTTCAAGCTTATTATACATGCCATCTTGTGGTAAATCATCAATTGTATTTCATATTTACATTAAAATTTTATTTTTTTAGTCATTTTTTAGTCAGGATATCCCTATGATTCATAGCGCATGATAATCTCGTCACACATTTTATAATGTATGGAGGATGAGTTCATGCCAGGAACTAAGAAGGTCATCAGTTTTACGATTTCTGCTGCTTTACTCGCCAGTATGGCTGCTTTGACCGGGTGCGGAAATGCCGATCATAACGTTCGTACGAACAGTACACGCTATAACGCGCAAAGCACACATCATATGGATGGTGTGAACCGTAATGGTATGGATGGTGTGAATCGTTATGGGGTTAAGTCGAATGGTATGGACGGGATGTCATTGAATGAAAATGGCAACCGAACTGGACATCCAGTCCGTAATCTGCAAGTCGATCGCAATTTGTCCAAACGTATATCTGAGATGCCGGATGTAAAGTCTGCGACAGTGCTGGTCGGTGAACGACATGCCTATGTCGCCGTTTCCTTGAAAGACCAAACCAACGGAACAGGTGTTGGTGCTCCAAGTATTGACGGTACTCCAAGTGCTAATAGTATTGGACGTAACGGTAATGTACCGAGTGTGAATGGCGTTAATGGCACTAGAGGGAACCGTACTACGGATACTACGACGCCTGGAATGACAGACAATGGAGTTACCGGGAATGGACTTACCGGGAATGGAACACCTGCTCGTCGTGATGATGGTTTGTTCGGTACGATGGGTACAGGCTCGTACGGTATGTTGCGTGGCTTAACGGACAACAACAATCGCACAGATAACGGAAACACCACAATCGAGGGAGCAAGAACTGCATATGAACCAAGTGATGCAGTCAAGAGCCGTATCGCGAATAAAGTTAAGCAATTTGCACCTTCGATTGAACAGGTACATGTATCCGCTAACCCGGACTTTGTCAAACAAGCCACTGACTTTACACACAGTGTGCAAAATGGTCATCCGATTAGAGGCTTGAGCAATGGTATGGCGGATGTAATTGAACGTGTATTCCCAACTTCGGCGGCTGATACAAACCGCCCAATGGATAATACAACACCGACACGTCCACAAAATCATACGCCCGCACCGATGAATCATCGCTAATTCAAACCCTATAAGTGTACAATGCCAAAGAAAGAGCTATCCATCTCAGCGAATACGCTGGTGGATAGCTCTTTAGTTTTGGGGAATGATAACTATAACTGAATTATTTGCGCAATCCTTTAATCCATACGCCTTGCAGCTTTAAGTCTCCATCCAGTAACAGGATGTCTGCTTGTTTACCTGCTTCAAGCGAACCTGTCCGATCAGCAATGTGCAAGGATCGAGCCGGATTCAGGCTGGCCATTTGTGATGCTGCGGGAATACTCACACCGACATGTTGAACCAAGTAGCGGAAGCCTTCAATCATCGTTAGTGTGCTTCCAGCCAAAGTGACGCCATCCTCCAGTCGTGCTACACCGCCCTGCACAATCACTGGCAAATCGCCGAGTGTATATTTCCCGTCTTCGAGACCAGTAGCAGACATGGCATCGGTGATGAGAATGAGATTATGATCCTGCTTTAACTTAGCGAGCAGGGAAATGGCGGCGGGATGCACATGAATGCCGTCCGCGATGATTTCTGCTTCAATGCGCGGATCAGCGAGTACGGCTCCAGCGGCTCCCGGCTTGCGATGATGCAACGGAGTCATAGCATTAAACGCATGCACCGCATGGTTCAGCCCTGCCGTCGCTGCCTGTTCAACCTCTTCATACGTAGCATCCGTATGACCGAGAGCTGCGGTAATGCCATGGCTGCGCAGCCATGCAATCAGTTCCAGCGCTCCTTCCCGTTCGGGCGCAAGCGTGAGCTGGCGAACAAGGCCCGGGTAGCGCTGCTCCCATTCTGCTACCCATGAGAGATTCGGTGGCACGATATGTTCCGGGTTTTGCGCTCCCGGCCACTTCGGACTGATGAACGGTCCTTCCAAATGTACGCCCTCCAACTGAGCATAGGGCATAGGTAGTGCCATGTATGCGTAAACTTCACTCAATACCCGATCAATCTGTTCCTTGGGCGCGGTCATCGTGGTAGCCAGCATAGCTGTCGTACCTTGTGAACCGTGAAAGGAGGTGATCGTATCCAGCACCCTCGGATCGGAGTCCATAAAGTCCTCACCGTCCCCGCCGTGAACATGAATATCAATAAAGCCTGGCAGCAGATAGCCTCTTTCCAAACGCACAATTTTGGCGGTTTTCGCTGCGCTTTCTTCCTGATTTGCGAAGACTAACGCTGTCCAATCGGCGGGCAAATTCGCTTCTGAACCAGCGTATACAATGGATTGCCCCTCAATGACGACAACCCCTTTTTCAATGATGTCATTCCCAACGACGACTTGTCCATATAGTAGCTGGGGTACGGTACCACTCATTTCATCTGACTTCAATTGAACCATCCTCCTGCCTCCTGATCTAATAAAATAAGTACGTTGGGGTGGCATTGCAGCAGGGAAGCCGGACACGCTGTCGTGACGGGTCCAGTTAAAGCCTGCTTTATAATGTCAGCCTTATCCGCACCAAAAGCCACCAGTATAATTTGCTTCGCCTTAAGAATCGTGCCTACTCCCATCGTAACTGCTTGCCTGGGTACAGCATCTATATCGCCAAAAAATCGAGCATTCGCCGAACGCGTACTTTCTTTTAAATCTACAACATGTGTGGCTCCAGCCAAGCTGTGACCGGGTTCGTTAAAGCCGATATGTCCATTATGACCAATGCCAAGCAATTGCAGATCCACGGGGCCATGATCCAGAATAGCCTGCTCGTGCGCTGCACATTCTGCTGCCAGATCCAGTGCATTCCCGTCAGGGACACGTGTGTGGGATATCGGAATATCGATATGCTGGAACAAGTGCTCATTCATAAAGCTTCGATAGCTCTGCGGATGTTCTGGGGAAAGACCAACATACTCATCAAGATTCACGGAATAGGCTCGTGCAAAACTGACCTGTCCCTTGCGGTACATATCTGCAAGATGTCGGTAAATGCCAATCGGCGTACTACCGGTGGCCAGGCCAAGCATGGCCTGTGGTTTGGATTGCAGCAAGCTGGCGATCACAGCGGCGGCAGTAGCGTTCAGGTCTTCACGGCTGTTCAAAATGCGTATGTTCATCTTAGTGACCTCCCGGTTGTTTTTTGAGCTTGCTCACTTGTTGATATGAACCTTCCAATCTCGGAATATATTTGTCAAAATCCGCGCTCACCATACCTGTAAACAGAATATCTATGATATGAAGCTGGGCGATGCGGGAGGCCATATCCCCACGTCGCATTCCTTCCTCCAATGAAGAGGAAAATAGCGCAATATCCGCAAGGCCTGCCAGCGTATTGTTTCCGAAGGAGGTCAAGGATAATGTCTTGGCCCCCTGTTCCTTGGCGCAGCGTAGAGCCGCAATGGTCTCCTGGGTTTCCCCTGAATAAGAGACGGCAAAAGCGACATCTTCCGCTCCGAGCGAGGAGGCAGAGGTGATCTGCATATGTGAATCTGCAAAGGCAGTGCTGTTCTTGCCAATACGGATGAGCTTCTGGTAAAAATCCTGCGCCACAATCGACGATGTCGCCATCCCATAGAGATCAATGCGGCTCGTGGCTGACAGCCATGCAATAGCCTGCTCCAGCTTGTCGTAATCCAGCAGTCGGGTCGTGTCCGCAATGGATGCGGTGTGGTTCGCCTGAATAGCTTGCACGATTCGGGAAAGTGAATTTCCGGCGACAATATCCTGATAGGATTCTTCACCATTACGGTTGGAATGGGACAACTCGGCGGCCAGCTTCATTTTGAAATCGGGATAGCCTTTAAAATGTAGTGATTTGCAAAACCGCGTAACGGTCGCTGCACTCACACCACAACGCTCTGACAGCTCCCGAATACCCAGATGCAACACATCTTCCGGGGATTGCAGGATGGATTCCGCCAGCTTGCGCTCCTGTACGGGAAGCTGCTCCAGTCTATGGGCTAATGTATGAAGAATGGGGGACATGAGCTATACTCCTTTGGCTGTAGAGTTTGTATGAAAATAAGTATCGTATATAAGTGGGATATAAAGAAAAATATTTTCATGTGTATTGTAAAATAATTCTGCTGCTCATGCAAGAGATGTGAGAAGAATTTTTATTAAATTTTGCGAAAAAATAGCCAGCGAAAATTGTAGAAGTTATCATACATTAATTTACATATTGCGAGTTTTACTTACAAAACAACCTATTGACTTGTCTCTTCATTGGAGGAGTATAATTGAATAAAGTTCCAGTGAAGGAATTTTTCTAGGAGCTTTCTTTGCAGAGGGCATCGTTGGGTGGAACGAACAGAATCTCATTCACAAGGAGGAGTTTGCTATGCAAAGCCAAGTGATTGAAATGATCAGCGCAGTCAAGGAAGATCCTGAACTGGTCGCAAAGCTGGATGGACATTCGGACATTATTCATGATGCGGGACTGGATTCGTTGCAGTTGGTTCATTTCATGCTGCAAGTGGAGGATGCATTTGATGTGGAGATTGATTTTGATTCCTTTGAACTGGAGCATTTGAGCTCGGTAGATGCGTTTTGCAGCTACATTCAGGGGATCAGCGATGCGGAACAAGCGCCGCATCTGGAGGGAATGGAGACGGTCTGACGTACAGCTAGGTACATGTGCCTGAAAATCCATTAAACGAGGTGTTAGCATGCAGCCCAAAAGCAATGTGCTGATTGATGAGAAAGCGTTCAAGCTCATCAAGCGTAACCTGAAAAACGCTTCTGTATCTTACCGTAACGCCACACAGGACCCTGCTTTCAAAACGGACATGCCCCAGACGATCGGCATTAAGCTGACTAACCGCTGCAACCTGAGATGTACGCACTGCTTTGAATGGAACGAGGAAGGCTACCATCACCAAATGGATAAAGAAGAACAAAACATGGATCTTGCTCCAGACATGCTCCGGCAAATTTTGAGCGAAACCAAGGAAGCCAAGTCCAGACTGTACATGTGGGGCGGCGAACCAATGTTTCATCGGCGTTTTGATGAAATTTTGGACGTGCTGGCGGAAGATCGGCGCGAAATGACCTTTTGTACAAATGGATTACTTATTGATAAATATTTGGACCGGATTTTGGATTTGTCCGAAAATCTGGAGTTATTAATAGCGATTGAAGGTTTTGAAAGAGAACACGACCTAATTCGCGGTAAAGGCACCTTTCAAAAAACAATGCGGCAGATGGATAAGCTGATTGAACTGCGCGACCAGGGATTGTACAAGGGACGGGTAACTGTCCATGCGGTCATTAACGATAACATGATCGGACGGATGTACGAATTTCTGCAAATGCTGGAGGACAAAAGGCTGGATCTGGTGCTGCTGACGTTCCCCTGGTACATTTCCAAAGAAACCTCCCTCAAAATGGATGAATATTTTACACGTAATTTTTCTTGGCTCCGACAACTCGAAGAAAAAAATATTAGTAGCTGGCATGCTTTCAAATATAAAATCAACCCGGATAACATCGATCCTCTGATGCAGGAACTACAGCGGATCAATGAGCGAGTATGGAACATTCGCGTGCGCTATCAGCCCGGTTTGGATTATGAGGAAATTGATAAATTTATACATGGTGAGGAAATGGTCAGCCGTTGTTCCAATCATTGTTTGGCGCTCACCTCCAGAACAGATATTTTACCAGACGGGAAGGTCATGCCTTGCAAATTTTTCAGTGAGTTCACGATTGGAAGCATGCGTGAGCACAGTCTGAAGGAGATATGGAACTCGGATGCGTATGAGAAAACCCGTCAAAAGATTAATCATGAAGGATTGACTCCGGTGTGCTCCAAATGCAGCGTATTGTATCTGCACGGGGCAGGCTCTCTGAAATACATTTAGCTTTCTATGAATGTTGTTTGTTACTGGATGGAAGAGAGAGGGATGATGATAAGTCGTGACGACTAAAACAATTAACCTTGTGGAAGCGCTTGCGCATGAACGGGACCATGGAGTCCTGATTTGGCTGTTTAATATCGGTGCAGAGCAAGTATGGCATCCATCCCCCCGCAAGGGGGGCATGGTAGACCGAGATGAACAGCAGGTCGTAAACCGGATGGAGGAAATGAATCTTCTGCTATGTCGAAGTCAGGATGTCATTGTACTTCGGGAATATCCGGATGAGGCGTTTCTGGACATGCTTCAACGGTTGGGCTTTAGCCTGCCGCGTATTGAGGTGCCAGAGCCTTCTGATCCGCTAACGCCGATTTCAGAGCTGGTGCTGGCGGATGAGGCGCTTTTGGCACGACTGCGTACGGTTGCAGATACAGGCCACAGCAGCGGCGGAGCCAAAGCGTGGCTCGTCCCCTATGCGGTCACACCGCAGGAGGAAGCGATTGCGGAGCTTTGCGGGCTGGAGCTGATCGGCGCTCCATCCGCGGTCAGTGCTCAGGTGAATGATAAGATATTCAGCCGCCTGACCGCGCAAAAGCTTGGTTTTGCTGTCAGCGAAGGCGCTGTATGTACAGACGAATCGGCGATCCGCAGGGAGTGCGCCAGACTGGCTGACTTATCGGATGGACCTGTGAAGCTGATTATCAAGCAGCCGCACGGTGCCTCGGGACAAGGCATGTATATGCTGGACGAGCTGTCCAAGCTGGACACGCTGCTGAGTGTGATGAGGCGCTTTGGCGGCTCGTCGCCATCATCCGGCGGCTGGCTGGTGGAGCGCTGGCACAATAAGCAGATGGATCTGAACTACCAGCTCTGCATTGACGAGGGCGGTGGTGTGACGATGTTTTCGCTAAAAAGGCAAAATGTGGACGGCACCGTATATATCGGATCTCAAGTGCCGGCTGAGATCGGAGATGCGCTGGAGGAAGAAGTGAGACGCTGCGCCTATCAGCTGGGTACGTATCTCTATTCTATTGGATACACAGGAATGGCCTCTATTGACGGTTTTGTTGACGAAGAAGGTTTGCTGGTTCCAGTCATTGAGATTAACGGTAGGTTTACGTTGTCTACCTATATTTCGTTCCTGTCATCCGTCTTGGGAGAGCAGCACAAAACATTATCCCGTTATTATCGCAACGTTACCGCTACACCTCTCACCTACAGCCGCTTGTGCGGGCTGCTCGCGGAGGAAGGCTTGCTCTATACGCCCGAACGTCCAGAAGGGGTGTTTGTGTATACGGCGGGTACATTGTCTGGTATCCCTGTGAAGCGGGGCTATGTGAACCGGATTTTCACACTTATTTTGGCAGACAGCTGGCAGGAAGCTGATGCGTATGCGCACAAATTGGAAGGTATCATTGCTGGATTAGGATGCTCATAAATGGGAGGGAATCAAGAATGAAAACAGATGTATACCATGTAGTACCCTTGCTGGAAAAGATTTTGAAGCTGGCTCCGGGCGAGCTGGAACAGTTGACTCCGGATCAAGATTTGCGAACCTTGGGGCTGAATTCCTTATCCGCTGTGGAATTAATTGTAGAGTTGGAAAATGAGCTTGATATTACGATGGAGGACGACGATCTAGTGCTGGAGCATCTATCTACACTGCAAGGCATTGAGCGTCTGCTGAGCAAATATGCATAAGGGCGCCGAAAAGACAAGATTGATGCAGGGATCCGATATGGAGACTCGTCAAAATTCCGTTGTGGACTATGGTGCAGAAGAAGTGGCAAACGCTCTTCCAGGGAAGCATTGTGTATATTCTTCCCTGCGTACCTCACTGCGGAGGTACGGGGTGACCATGGCCGAATCCGAGCTATTCATGCTGTGTGGGAGTATGTGCGCAGAGTATGGTGGAGATTTGAAGCGCTTCGGGCCTGAGAAATATCCGGAGCAGCTTCAAGAAATGGCAGCCAGTGGTGGACCTGTTATTCGGGTGGAACCGTGGGTCGCTGGTGTCAGTGATGAAACCGACCTGTTGCGGGTACTCACATCGGGCTACGGTACCATGCTGCATACGTCGAGCACCGCTTTAACCTATCACGATGTATATGTGAAAAATTACCCAAGGGGCCACGTGATAGAGTTGTGCGGATTGGACTTGCAAGAACGGACAGCACAGGTGAATGATAGCTTCCTGCTCGATTCCTCGGGACATGCCATGACTTATGTGGGCTCAGCCCGGCTCGACGATCTGATGCAGGGCATTATTGAGTATGCATGGCTGGTGGAGCAGCCTGCCCCGCTTTCGCCAAGTGAGATGCATGCTGCGTGTGCTCATCATATTCGACAGTATTTGACTGGACACGAAGCCATCTGGAGAGGCGTACCTACGTCTAATGAGTCGGTCAGTCAAACGGGGAAAGCTGTAACAGGCAAGCAGGTCAAGCGGGGAGATGAGGGGTACCGGGCATTTGTTGATGACTTCCGTCTGTTGGCAGACATGGAGGATCAGGATTTTCGGACGTACTGTCATGAAATCTATTACAATCTGCGATTGGGCAGTGCTCTTCATTTGACGGATTATACAGCTGATTATTGCCTGCTGCACCAAGCCACGCTGGGGCCACAAACACAGCATGTAATTGAATTGGCACAGGGGCTGTACGCGGATTGGCACAAGCTTAATCTGCATATTTACAAAACAGGGCTTCAACTGCGCAAGCATCGGATGCCTGAGATTACGGAACGAGCTTTGCATTTAATTGAAAGACAGCGGCATATGCTGGAGGAACTGATGATTTTAGCAGAGCAAGCAGCCGAGTAGTCCAAGCATTCGGTCGTATCAGACCGTTCATCCAGGTGTCCTGCACAGAGGAAAGAGGAGGGGAATTAATTGCCGTCCATTACATTAAACCAATTGTCGAAAACATTTACGTACTACAAAAAGGAGCCGGGCGTGCGCAAATCGTTGCAAAACTTGTTCAGGCGTGAGCAGCTGACCAAAGAGGCTGTGCAAAATGTCAGCTTTAGCATTGAGGAAGGGGAAATTGTCGGATTTCTCGGTCCAAACGGGGCAGGCAAAACAACGACGCTCAAAATGCTGTCTGGCATTCTCCATCCCACGGACGGGGAGGCATCGGTACTCGGCTTTACCCCGTGGAAACGACAAAAAGAGTTTAAACGTCAGTTTTCCATTGTAATGGGACAGAAAAACCAGCTCTGGTGGGATTTGCCTGCAAGCGAGTCATTCGAGCTGAACAAGCTTATCTATGAAATCGATGAAAACCGTTATAAAGAGGCACTGGATGAACTGGTCACTTTGCTTGGGGTGGAGGAGCAGCTTCATGTGCAGGTTCGGCGGCTGTCTCTCGGTGAGCGTATGAAAATGGAACTGATCGCTGCGCTGCTGCATCGTCCACGGGTCATTTTGCTGGATGAGCCGACCATCGGACTGGACCTTGTTTCTCAGCGGCGGATTCGAGAGTTTTTCAAAGCCTATAACCGCACGCACCGAACGACCATCCTGCTGACAAGCCACTATATGAAGGATATTGAGGATTTGTGCAGTAGATCCATCATTATCAGCGGGGGCAGATTGGTCTATGACGGAGACTTACACAAGGTGAACGAGGTCATCGGTGCCCGTAAATTGCTCAAGGTTCGACTGGAGACCCCTGTATCCAACCTAACGTTGGCGAGCCTCGGCAAACTTCGCTCCAACTCGGAGCTGGAGGCGGTATTCGAGCTGGATGCAGAAGATACCTTGGCTTGGTCCAAAAAGATTTTGGACGCACTGCCTGTCGTTGATTTTACGATTGAGGACGTCCCGCTGGAAGAGGGGATAGCCAATTTGTATGATGGGGGCAGGCTGGCCGATGCGAAATAACAAATATGTGAAGGTACTCCAGCTCGGCATGCAAAATGAAATGGAGTATCGGGCTAATTATTGGCTCCAAATGGCGGGATTTATGCTGCCCATCATGACGCAAATTTTTCTCTGGCTAGCTGTATTTGGTTCTTCGGGACAAGCAAGAGTGCTGGGTTATTCTCTGCCAGAAATGCTAGTGTATGTGGTCATGGCGGGAGTCACTGGAAAACTGATTGCTACGGGCTTTGAATACGAAATTGCTACAGATATCAAAGAAGGTGGACTGGCAAAATTCATGGTACAGCCTGTGCATTATTTCGCTTACCGTTTTTGCCGGTTTATCGGAGGCAAAGTCATACAGTCCGCGGTCGTGCTGCTGGCGGCTGCTATTTTGCTGTTATGTCTTAGCATGGAAGGACAAATCAGCTTCGGGCTATCGTACATCTTGCTTTACATATTGGCGTTGCCGGGAGCGCTTGTGCTTAATTTTGTGGTCTATTATGCGCTGAGCGGCATAGCCTTTTGGGTGACGGAATCGGCGGGACTATTTTATACGCTGTCGCTTGTCATTTACGTAGCTAGCGGTACCGTGTTTCCGCTGACGATTTTTGGAGATGTTTTGGCCCGTCTGTTCAGTCTGCTACCGTTCAGCTACACCGTATTTTTTCCGGTGAATGCGTTGACGGGCAAGCTGACTGTACTGGAAGCCGCTAAAGGCATTGGCGTACAATGGCTCTGGATTGTAGCGCTGGCGGCCCTATCACGCTGGGTGTGGCAAGCCGGGGTCAAACGCTTTGTCTCGGTGGGGGGGTAACATGAAAAATGTTTTCCGAAACGTTAGGCGCTACATCAGACTGTACTGGAAGTTTGTCCAGTTTTCCGTCATGTCGCAGATGGAATACCGCATTAATTTTATAACTGCATTTCTGGTTGAAACGGCTTATTTACTCATCAAGCTGCTGTACGCATCGGTACCATACCGCGCCGGGACGGACATTAACGGCTGGTCTCCTGACGCCATATTGTTATATATCGGCGTGTTTACGATGATGAGCGGATTTTATAGTGGATTGTTCTACAGTAATTTTACAAGCCTGCCTGACAAAATTCGTACCGGCTCGCTGGATGTGCTCATGACCAAACCCGTATCGCTGCAATTTATGGTGACACTGCGTCAATTTGAACTGGGCTATACCGTGCCAAATGTAATTGGCGGCGGAATTATGACGGGGGTCGGCTGGTATCGACTCGGATTGCCGTTTAATTTTGAAACCGCAGGAGGGTTCTCTGTGCTGCTCGGATGCGGAGTGCTAACGGCATACTCCGTATTTTTGCTCCCCCAACTGCTGGCCTTCTGGATTATCCGCACGAACGGCGTTACGGAGCTGTCCAACAGCATTTTCGAGACAAACTATGTGCCGATGGCCGTGTACAGTAATCTGATTCAGCGTATCGGTTTGTTCGTGCTTCCGGTGTTTGTCATTTGTAATTTTCCGCCCATGTTCATTCTCGGCAAAATGGATACCGGGTTGGTGGTATGGGCATTTCTCGCACCTCTCTGGCTGCTGGCGATCATCCGCCTGATATGGCAGTTTGCTCTACGTGATTATACGAGCGCGAGCCAGTAGCGCTACCGTGTAGTAGGCCAATAATGAAGCAGGAAAGGAAGCGAATCATATGAATGCGATACCGAATCAGCGTCATTTGTATATGGGAACGTTCGAAGCGGAGGCTTATTGGCGGGATGCCCAGTTAGCTTCTCTGCCAGCACTGCCTGACCGGGCTTCTTCTGCGATTGTAGCAGCCATGGATGAACTGCTGTTCAGCTTTTGCCAGCCGGGAGATGCGTTATTGACCCGTTATGCCATTTCGCCCGTACATCGTCAGTATATCGCGCAATTGGGCTTTCATCCGGTTGTCAACGAACGGGATTTGACCGATGGCATGGAGCGTGCAGGCAACGTATCGACCGCATCGGTATTTGAACTGCTGGGCAGTCGCAAGGCCGATACTGGAGAGGGGTTTCCTCAACTGGAAGGCTGTGTGCTTAGCCCGTTTGCGGGTTTGCCGCATGTGGAGGAGGCTGCACGTGCTTGGGGGATAACGCTACATCAGCCGCCGCTGGAAACGATTCGTAAGGTAAATGCCAAAACGTATTCCTCTGATCTGAAACGCAGTCTTGGCCTGCGCAACCCGGGCTATATTGTGACTTCGTTTGCAGATGTCGCTGAGGCGGGGCGTAAGCTACTGCGGGATGGAAGCTTTTTAATCAAGGATGATTTTGGCGTATCGGGCAAAGGAAACCTGCACATTACCTCGACACAAATGCTGGACCGGATCGTATCGTATTTACGTGGACAGGAGCGCAAAGGCAAACAGGTGCTTTTCCTTTTGGAGCCTTTTCTGGAGAAAGAGCAGGATTTTTCATGCCAATTTACGATTGGTGATAATGGAAGTGTCGATATCATATCTGTACAATGGCTGGCTAACACACAATTCTCCTATCGGGAATCCTTGTCGCCGGACGGGGCGTTTTTGGAGCGGCTGGAGCGCGAGGGCTATTTTAGCTTAATGCAGGACGTGGGGCGGCAATTGTATCAGGATGGTTATTACGGCGATGTTTGCATTGATTCCATGACACTTCGCGGTGGGAAGCTGGAGCCTATTATCGAAATTAATGCCAGAAAGTCGATGAGCTTGATCAAGCATCAGCTCGATACCTTTCTGGCCGGGAAAAATATGCGTGGCACGCTGACGAATTATTCACTGTCCCATGATGGCAGTCTATCCTATGAAGAACTGCTGGAGGGGCTGAAAGGTGAAGGATTGCTGTTCACAGGTGAACGTGAAGAAGGTGTCATGCCTCTGAGTGCCAATACGTTATATGTGAACACAGGCGGACGAGATGGCGAGAACAAGATTGTGGGCCATACAAGCACGCCAAGCAAAAATGCAACCGGGCGCGGAGGCAGATCATCTGCCAAGCAGGTTCGTGTGAGCGGAATTGGGGCCAGCGGTGGCGGATCAGAAGGGAATGGCACGGCTAAGCCGGACTTGAATGGTGAAAAAGAAACCGCTGGAAGCGAACGGGCACGAGGCAAGGGGCGCCTTTATTTGGAACTGGTTGCCGCGAGCGATGAGGAAAAAATGCGATTGACTACAAAGCTGGAGCGTTTTTTGGCAGAGCATCATTTTACAGTGCTGAATTAAACGGGAGGCGTATGAGCATGCGTAGGAGTACCGATAAGCTTATGAAGGTAACGATTTTATGTTCCGGTTTCGGATTGGGCTTTTATACCCCTGGCTTGCTGCTGCAAGCGGGTCTTCGCAGGCTGGGCGTGGATGCGGCGATTCATGTATTTGAAAATGTGCTGCCAGAATCGGCCCGTCTCAAGGTCGACAAAAGTCGCAAAGCTTACCATGACAATTTTGCGGTGGCCTTAATGTCTCAGAAGGTTCCGCAGGATATGCGTAATTCACTGGATCTCGCTGCGATGGAAGTGCTGTTGAACCAATGGATGGAGGAGGATCGGCGGTATTTTATATGCTTATCCGGTCATTGGATGTATGTACTGGAGGAGTATCGTAAGCGCAGAGAACCGGAGTCGGTGCATGTGGACATCGTGTACATGGATTCGACACCTTCTCCATCTTGGAAGAATCTAGCCAAGCATAATCCGCATTTTGCAGATGGCTGTGGAGAAACGACCTTTTTTGAAAATGATAACAATAGAGTCAGCCACTATATTGATGTTCCGGCTGTGGAGTATGTTCCGTTTGAAGAACGGCAATCCCGCTTATTCGTACATGGCGGCGGTTGGGGGATGGGCACCTACCGTGACAAGGTTGGACGGTTGGAAGAAGCGGGCTGGGAGCTGGATCTGCTGCTGTATGATCAGGATCAACCGGATGAACAGCGGGACAGTATACGCTATTTTCAGATGGATCCGCAGTGGAGGACATGGCAGCGTAATGAAGCCGGGGAGCATACATTTCCGCCTTTCGGAGAGGTGAAAAAGGGCGAGAAGACCGTGTATCAGGTCGGACCGGATTACCATAACATGCTGGACCAAGCCTGTCATGTTCAGGCCATTGTCAGCAAGCCAGGAGGTGGCAGCCTAACCGATTCGTTCGCTACAGCCACTCCACTCATTATGCTGGAGCCATTTGGTGTGCATGAAAAGCATAATGCCGATCTATGGGAACGGCTGGGACTTGGTATGCGGTACGATACGTGGATACAAACCTATGATGGCAGTGCTCAGATACTGGAGGATATGCATCGCAGGATCGTAGAGCTGCGCAGTCGAACGCCGCGTTATATAGAGTCCTATGTGAATAGCATCCAAATGTCAGCAGGCTCACCGGGAATGGAGCAGGGGTCATGAACGCTGCGGCGGCTGCGCAAGAGCCTGCGATGCGAGATATTCGCTTTGGGATCATTGGCTGTTCTGCCATTGCTCCCCGTGCGTTGCTGGAACCGATCCGACATGTTGCAGGGGCACGCGTGACCGCGCTTGCGAACCGCACGGTTGCCAAGGCAGGAGAAATGGCAGATCGTTTTGGCGTCAGTGTCGTTTATCGGCATGCTGAGGATATGCTAAAGGACCCGGAGATCGATGCTGTATATATTGCGCTCAGCAACGACTTACATGCCGAGTGGATTGACAAAGCACTACGGGCCCATAAGCATGTGCTGGTGGAAAAGCCGTTATGCCTGAATACGGCCGATCTGGCACCCTTGGCAGCTATAGTCGAGCAGAGTAACGTTCACCTGCTGGAGGGTGTCATGGTGCAGCACCATCCGTGGCAGCATGAGCTGCGGAGGATCGTAGAATCGGGGCGTTATGGTCGTTTATGCTCCATAGAGACGAGTCTATGTATTCCGGCAAAAGAAGGGCATGCGGACAATTACAGATCCCGTCCGGAGCAGGGTGGGGGATGCTTTTGGGATCTGGGCGTGTACTGGCTCCAATTGCTCCAGGCCGTCGTTGGATTAGATCAGGCGGAATTCCACAGTCAATCGGATTTCGATGGTCCGCATGGTTGTGACTGGACATTTCGTGCGCAAGCCCGTTATCCGAGTGGATTGGAGGCATCTGCCCTCTTTTCATTCGAGCGGCCCTATCGCTGTGCTCATGTACTGACCTTTGATTCGGCAGTGGTCACCTTGAAGGACTGCTTTCGGGCAAATTTAGGCTTTTATAAAATGACACTCAGGACGGAAATAAAGAAGGATAGCATACCGAATATAACAGATATGGACGCACTGCCTGTGTTATCACAGACATCTTCGCATACCAAAACGGTTTTCGAGCCTATGAACTATTATGTTAATCAGTTGAATACCTTTTGTAGCATCATCCGGGGAGAAGCGGAGCCCATTCCATTTCGCGAGGCTGCTGAACGCGTCAGACTGCTGGCAGCCATTCATGAAGCAGCACGCTCGGGCGAGACGATTTATGCAGTATGAGTATGATTGTGTTTTCGAGCGGAGGGAAGCAAATGATGCAAAATACGGAGTATCAAGGCAAAGAGAGGAGGGGAATTCAGTAGATGGATAAAAAGGACGAAGCCTTACTGGAGCGTTTCGGCGAGCATCCGACGCCATTTTACTATTATGACGGGGACGCGCTGCATGCCCACGTCAGCTCGTTGCTATCCCGATTGCACCCGGACGTGCGTGTACATTATGCGCTCAAGGCTAATGGTAACGTAGCCTTGGCTGGGTTGCTGCGCTCGTTAGGTTGTGGTGTTGAGATTGCTTCGGCCGGAGAAATGTTCGTCGCTATGGAGGCCGGGTATGCTGCGGAAGACGTGCTGTACGCCGGACCGGGAAAAACAGTAGCCGAGCTGAACGAGGCGATAGACTATGGAATCGGCTGTATTCATGTCGAATCGGTGAGGGAGCTGCGTCTGCTGGAGGGCATTGCGGCCCAAGCGGGCCAGCTTGTCAGGGCAGCGGTTCGCATCAATCCTGATAACGATCTGTCTGGAGCAACGATTAAAATGGGCGGCGTTCCGCGCCCCTTTGGAGTGGATGAAGGGCAGCTGGATCACTTTTTTAAGGTGCTGGAAGATTGCCCACACGTCCATTTTCAAGGTATTCAGGTATATACAGGTACGCAAATGCTGAAATCGGATCAGATTTTAGCTTCATTTGCGAATACGCTGCAGTTGGCAGAACGGGTACAGGCTCAGTATGGTGTGGCAATGCATACGATCAATTTGGGCGGCGGGTTTGGCGTACCTTATTTTGCTCATGAGGAGCCGCTCGATATGGATCACGTCATTGACGGACTGAACGCACTCGCGGAGCAGACCCGAACCCGCATGCCCGGGGTTAAGCTAATCATCGAAAGCGGCAGGTATCTGGTTGCTCAATCGGGCATGTATGTCTGCCGAGCATTGTATACAAAGGAATCCAAGGGAGAGAAGTTTGTCGTGGCTGATGGTGGCATGAATCACTACGCCGCAGCTACTTTTCGAGGACGCCGCATTAGGGACAACTACCCGGTACGAATTATGCGCAGGCAAGTGGGAGAATCGAAAGAACCCAAAGAACGAGAGTTGGAAGCAACCCTACGGATGGAGCAGGGAGACGCTTCTGCTCAAACGGCTGTTGCTGTCGAACAATCATTAGAAGAGGTTGCAAACCGAACAGGAGGGCCTTTGGAAGAAGCATCCATGGAGCTGGAGACGGTAAGCATTGTCGGTCCACTTTGTACACCCGAGGATTGTATTGTGAAAAAAGCGCAGCTTCCTCCGATTTACGAGGGCGATTATATTGCTTTTCCGAATGCAGGAGCCTATGGATTAAGCTATAGTCCACTACAATTTCTGGGACATGCTACCCCGGCGGAGCTGCTTGATTTTCGTGGGGAGGTGCATGTCATTCGTGAACACGGTGACCGCACAGACCTGCTGCGTCATCAGCGCATGATTCCGTTGCCTGAGGATGTGTTGTAAGTATGTAAAAAAAACGCCAAACCCATGGGAACCGATACAAATCGGACCTGTGATTTGGCGTTTTTTTACATGATGAGTAGGGTAGTATCGACTTAATGTTGCTTGGAGCTGCGCATTTCCTGACGCACAAGCTGCCATACCATAAAGATCAGTACAGCGATTTGTGGGACAAAGGTTTCCCAAGTTGGATACATTCCCAGCCAGCTAATGGACGGAAGCGAGGAGGCAGTGTGCCCCGAAAGCTTGCCAGCCACCTGAAGCGAATGAATACTTTCGCCCAAAAACCGGAATACGAGATAGTAAATCAGTACAGTGGCAGTCAGGAAAAAGGCGCGAATCGGCAACCGTACACTAAATTTAATGATTGCAAATGCCAGAATGACCAGAATAAACGTCGCCGAGCTGATGCCGATCAGCAATTGCGAGGTTTCGATGGCTGGAGCCATACCGATATAAAAGATAGCTGTCTCGGCTCCTTCACGCAGAATTGCGAGCGCAGAAACCGCAAATAGCGACCACAGGCTTCCCCGTGCTAACGCGTTGCCCACGCTGTTTTCCACAAAGCGGTTCCACGCGGCAGCATTGGATTTGCTATGCAGCCAGCTACCAACGGTCAGCATCAGCACGACCGCCACCAGCCCGGTGACACCCTCCAGCAGTTCACGCATGCTGCCCGATGCGGCTGCTGCCACTAGTGTGGTGAACAGCACCGCCAGAATTCCGCTCAGCACCAGCCCCGTTCCAGCTCCTGCCCATATCCATCGTCCAGCCACGGCTTCGCCGCTTTTTTTGGCATACGCCAGCAGAGCTGCGAGCACGAGGATGGCCTCCAGACCCTCACGCAGCAAAATCAGTGCGGCATCCCACGCAGTGTAAGAACGTTCTTCCGTCAACGGACGGAGCCTGTCCAGCATCTGATCAAGAGTCTGTATGGCTTTGTCTGTATTCGGTGGAGAAGACAGCAGATATCCGGAAGCCTCGGTCATTTCATTTTCAATCGCAGTGTAAGACGTCGGATCAGAAATTTGTACATGTCCTTCGACAGAAGGCCACAGAGCGATAAACTGCACTACCTTGTCAGCCGCTTGCTCTGATTGATTAGCTACAGCATCTTGGCGTGCGGATTCGAGCAAGGTGACTGCATCGCCCAAGGAAGCTGTCGAACCATTCGTCGTTCCGGTAGCCGTATTGCCTGTATTCGTTCCTTGACCTGTGTTCACAGATTTGCCCTGACTATAATCAGACAACAGAGTCGTTAATTCCTGCATTTCCCTGAGAGCCTGTTCTTGGCGAATGGGCTCAGCTTGCATGGAGATGCGAATGAGACTGATTTTAGTTTCGAGCGAACTGTATACCGGAAAATTGTCCAAACGAATCGGTGTTTCTACCTGATACCAGGCTTTGACGATTCGGTCGTAATCCACCCGGGCGGCAGCCCAATCGCCTTTTTGCATGGCAGCCAGACTGCCCTTCGCCATAGGAAGCAGTTTTTCCGCTGCTTTAGCTCCAGCCGGGGCTGGTTTGTCCCCTTCGGCAGCAGTGACGTACTCATTGACCGAGCGCGCCAGCACGGATAAGGCAGCTTTCGCTGGTTCCCCGCCGCCACTGGCGAGTGTCTGCTCCGCATCGGTGAGTGCTTGATCTACAGCTGTGATGTGAGCTGAATCTCCGCCATTCGTTTTGGCGGTCTCCCACAGCGTGCGGAATTCTTTCAGATCCTTGGAGGCTTCCGTCCATTGGGCTTGTCCTGCCTCCACCAGTGCTCCGCCCACCACAGGCATTAGCTGATCATTGGTAACAGCTTTGGTATCTGTTTGTGCAAAAGCGACCGACCCGGAGCCGGATAGGAACGGAGTTACGGTCAGCAGCAGTGCTGCCACCAGCACAAACACCCATCCCAAGCTTTTATTGAGCCGATTCATATAAATCCCCTTCCTTGCCTGCTGCTAAAATAACGTATCCCCGATGTAGCCGCCTTGCGATACACCCGGGAAGCAGGCGAACACCGCACTGCCTTTGTGTACAATGTATTCGTTCAGTTTGTCATTGCGTGCAAGCTTCTCCTGAATATGAACGAACTGCTTGAACAGATCACGCTGGTAGCTGATGAACAGCAGCCCGGCATCCAGCTGTCCAGTTTGCTTGTCCAATCCGCTTGAATACGAATAAGACCTCCGCAAAATGTTAATGCTCCCGTCCCCATGAGCCAAAGCCACATGAGAGGTAGGAGGCGTAACTGGCTTGCCTTCCGGATTTTTGGCCGCCAGATCAAGCTTGTCGAACTCCTTGACCTTACCGAGTGGGGCCCCGCTGCTGCGATGACGTCCAAAAGTATCCTCCTGGTCGCCCAATGTTGAGCGATCCCACACCTCTACCCGCATGCGTACGCGGCGTACAGCCATATAGCTGCCGTCGCCCATCCATGCTGGTCCGTCACTGGTCTGTGTCCACACCAGCCGATTCATCTCGTCTGCCTTGGAGGTGTCCGGGTTCCCCGTACCGTCCTTGAAGCCCAGCAAATTGCGTGGTGTGCTTCCCGCAGGATCAGCTTGTGCAGTCCGCTGAAAGCCTTCCTGCGTCCAGCGAAGCACCGCCGTTCCTCTGGCGATACGCGCCAAATTACGCAGGGCATGGAAAGCAACCTGCAAGTCATTGGCACATACCTGCACTCCGATATCGCCACCGCACCATTGCTCCTCCAGGGCATCCCCTTGAAAACGGGGCAGCTCACGGAACCCGGCAGGTTTAAGCCCTGTCAGGCCATATCGTCCATCAAAAAAAGATGGGCCCACACCAAAGGTGATCGTCGTGCGGGATGGCGATAATCCTGCCGCCTCGCCCGTATCGGACGGAGGGAGGTTGAGGTTTTCATTATCGTTGCCAAGGAGCACGCCAGAAGTCATTGTAGCGCTTGCTTCTGTCCAGGCTTTGAAGAGGCTACGCACCTGTTCCTTGTCGCTGGTTGTTAGATCGAAAGCGGCGAAGCAGATGAAATCCTGTGCCGGAGTCACAATACCTGCCTGATGCTTACCGTAAAAAGGGATTACATCTTTGGTGTCCGCATCCGTCATCATGCTTTCGAGACGTTGACCGGCTGACAGCACGGCTCCCACGCCCCCGCCGCCAAGCAGGAGGCCTAGTCCACCTACCCCGGCCAGCTTCAATAGGTCTCGGCGTGATACGGATTTGCTTTTTCCTGACGACTCATCATCCACTAGCTTCGCATCCTTTTTTGCCAGATCGGCATGTTCATTATGGGATTCCGCATACTGCGGCTTTTCTTGCCCTTTTTGCCGCTTAAAGCCTTTCATATCATTACACTCCTAACAATTTCCCCATTTGGGACAACGGTTCTGCCAAGGCATCGAGGTTTTGGCTCAGCTTTTTAACTTCTTCCGGTTTCAGTTTTGTATACGATACATAGCCTTCTCCGTCCTTGAAAGGAGCCAACTCCTGTTGTAAGGCCGTAAAGCGCTCACCGATTTGTTTTTCCAACGCGGCATCTTTTTGGTTCAGATCTGTTTTCAAAATGTCATATATCTTTTGTGCGCCCTCTACATTGGCTGCAAAGTCGTACAAATCTGTATGGGAATATCGTTCTTCTTCACCCGTCACCTTCGAGGTAGATACTTCATTCAACAACTCGACTGCACCCGTTACCATCAGGCTGGCGTCAATATTAACTGTTTCTACTTTGGCGCGTAGCAGCTTGGCATCACTCAGCAGTCGGTCGGAGAACTCGTCCATTCCTTTGGTTGTGTTTTCTTCCCATAATGTTTTTTCAATCCGATGAAAGCCGCGCCAATCCGCTGCATCCACATCACCGTCACGTGCATCAATATTCGGGTCAAGATCACCCAGCGCTTCTGCAATCGGTTCAATCCGTTCATAGTACATACGTGCAGGAGCATACAGCGCCTTGGCTTTATCCAGCTCGCCAGCTTTGACCGCGTTCGTGAATTCTTCTGTCTTCTTCACAAACGTATCGCATTGCTCGATGGCATAGGTGCGGTAAGCTGCTACCGCTTGATCAAAATTGGGAGCAGAAGCGGCAGGAGTCGTTGTCTGTGTTGTGGCTCCTGCATCTTTGGTCGTTGCAGCAGGCTGCTGAGTAGCAGTTCCGGTTTGTCCGCAACCTGCAAACAGAATAGAAGAGACCAGCACTCCGGCCGGTACGGCATAACGTAGTTTCATAATCAATGAACACCCTTTCTGGCCAAACTGGCCTTGAACCATAGTCTGTTGCGATATCTATATCAAATTATCATTTTGATAATGATTATCAGTCGCGGTTTTTCTTATCATAAGGCTGACCCATATGCCTGTCAATACATAAATTAGACGCAGAGTCCAACCCTCCATCGAAGGGAGTTAGTAGGGTGCCTATGCCCATTTTTATCCGCATATTGAACCATACCTAAGCGCATGACATAAAATGTGTTGACTGTATCCCTTAACCTTGTTACACCACACAAAACCCGAGCAAGGAGGGGTGAAATTGACGAAGGGTAACGACCATAAAAACAAGTTTTTGTTAACTCACCGTGAACGTGAAGTATTTGAACTGCTCGTGCAGGACAAAACAACACGTGACATCGCCGGACAGCTATTTATTAGCGAAAAAACGGTCCGAAACCATATTTCCAATGTAATGCAGAAACTGAACGTAAAAGGTCGTTCACAGGCGGTCGTGGAATTAATCAGGCTTGGCGAATTAAAAATCTGACCTCTCGTTCCTTGCGGGGTACAAAGTCTTCTCGATGATCCTTCGACAATGAAGGGTGGTCGGGAAGGCTTTTGTTTTGTGGTATATAAAAAAGTAAAACGATTAAACCGCTGAAATATGTGGGAAATTGCGTGTAAATGATGTACTATATATAGAAGGAAGAAACTACCATTGGAGATCATGGTAAACTAACAGAAGTGATCAAATCAGAAGAATTACCACAAAGTTATACAAGGCTAGAAATGCATTCGGTGATAGTCTAAGAATATAAATCCCTACAAAAACAGTATTCAGCATGACGACAGGATGGAAGATGGATTGAAGAAGAATCACAAGGCAGAAAAAGCTCGTTGCTTCAGGTAGCAGGAAGTAGCTTTTGCCTAGAGCTACCTGTGGTATATTCTTGATCGGAGGTGAATGTTAAGACATATGACACCCAACCAACACTTGATGACTTATACGCTGAACAGCGGTATAAAGGGAACTGTCGACCTAACCAGTAAGCAGGTGCAGGAATGGATCAAAGCATATCGAATTGGCAGCAAGTTTGTAACGGTTGTGGGAAAACAGTATTTTGGTTTAAACCCTGAGTTGGTAGCAGATTTCAAGGTACATAATGAATACTCGGAGCAGAGAGAACACATATTCATAATACAGCCTGTAAGGGAACACAAAGCTGTAGAGCTGGACCCACTGGTAGAGGCGTACAGCCAGTATAAAACATTAATTCAGGTAGAATGTAAATGTGGTGCTTCCTATATAGAAGAGTCACCGCATAAAAGAACCAAGTGGTCATGCAAGGAGTGTAATAACATTGTGTTCCTGGATCGTAAAAAGGGCATGGTGGATACGGATAAAGGCAAGGCGTGGTACATGACCAACAAATACTATGTGGAAAGACAAAGCAACTGACAGATTGTCAGTTGCTTTCTAACCATATACTCACAATTCTTGTGTGCCTACCCAAATGATATAAGTCTTTTGGCAAATAATAAAATTGATGTTTTTTGCGCTTTGTAGTACATTATCAAGTGTATTATAAGGAGGCTTCTCATGTACGGACATAGACAAGATGATACTTTATACATCATGACTTACACATTAAATAGTGGTATCAAGGGCACAGTGCCTTTGTCTAATCAACAGATACAGGAATGGCTTGAGTGTTACAGAATCGGTAAGAAATTTGTAACCGAGATTGGCAAAGAGTACTTTGGACTGCATGCGGAACTGGTGGCTGATTTTAAAGTGCATAATCAGTATTCAAGCTATCAGGAGGTTATTATCCCCATTCAACAACCGGATACTGGCCTAAAAGAGTTGTCCCAGGCTTACAAATCAACAGAAACTTTAATTAAAGTAGATTGCAAATGTGGTACATCGTATGTTACAGAATCTCCCTTTAAGCGGACCAAGTGGTACTGCACCAAATGCCGGGAGATTGTTTTTCTCGACAACAAAAAGGGAATGGTGGATACTTCCAGAGGTAAGGCCCATTATATGACCAATAAGTATTTTGTGGAACGGGAAACAACTGGCGTATAAGCCGGTTGTTTTTTTGTTCGCAAGGTTTGTGTACGTCCTGACTTTTCAAAGCCATTGCGCTATAGTGAAAAAGGGGGCTTATGGAAATGTGGAGTATTTTGCTGAATCACGTTTTGTTGATAGGATTTGTGGCTGTTTTGATTCAACGGATCTACAAGCATCGCTTTCATCAGCAAAATGGTAGCAATTTTCTGCTATGCTTGTGGGGGATCTTGGTTAATCGGTACAATAGCTTGTTTGAACTGACCACGTTATATACGGTGTATACCGTTTTTTTTGCTGTAGGAGCATTGTGGTTTGGAGGTTGCTGGCTTGTGCAGCTATTGGAAAAGGGGAAAGATAAAGCTTGATATAAACGATAGTCAGGTGGTGAACGTCATCCGGGAAGATCATACGAATGGTGCAAGAAACCGCATGAGCACGAACAATGTGTACATACACGAAACGCTTCATTTGGAACAAATCATAAGTGACCTGCGGGTGATGGGCTATGTGGCTTTTCATCATCATCCGCAAATCACAGGTGACCTTTCTGAGCTGGAGGCGTTAAAAAAGCAACTATTGTCGTTTTTCCAACAGCATCATGTATTGTGGATTGAGCTTGACCCGCTAACACAATATGTGGTGGTGAATAACATGGGGAAGGCCACGGTGCTGAAACTCATGGGTCGGAAAATGAACCCGCTACGGGATCTGAGAGCAAACGCTGCTTTGGCTGGACAGCCGCTGCATGAGTTGGATCGGGAGATAGAACGGCTCAATCGGCTGGCTCATCTGTTGCGCTATACCCGTTTTTCTTAAGCGACAGAACTAACGAAAAAAAAGCATTCACGAAGCAAGGATGGTTCCATGCTGTGAATGCTTTTTAGTTTACTTACACCGATTTCAAAAACTCCACAATCGTCAGCAGACCCTTGTCAAAATTGTCCAAGTTGAAATGCTCGTTGGGCGCATGCAGGTTCTCATCTGGCAAGCCGAAACCCATCAGCACGACTGGGGCAGTCAGCACACGGGAGAAGGTCTCCACGATTGGGATGGAGCCCCCATCCTTGGTAAAGAGGGCACGCACACCGTATACCTTCTCAAAAGCATCGGCCGCCGCTTGCAGAAACGCGTGTGACGGGTCGATGTTAAAGGCGTTCGCTTTTTCGCCCTGTTGAATATCCAGGGTAGCTCCTGCCTGAACATGGGCGCGCAAATGGCGCTCGATTTTGTCCAGAATGTCTTGCGGATTCTGGTTAGCCACCAAGCGGCACGTAATTTTAGCGTGAGCTTCTTTCGGAATGACCGTTTTCGTACCTTCCCCTTGGAAGCCGCCGTATACGCCGTTCAGTTCCAGTGTCGGACGAGCCCCAACACGCTCAACGAAGCTGAATCCTTCTTCACCATAGAGGGAATCAAGTGCAAGATCTTGTTGCAGCTTGCTCTCATTGAAGCCTTGCTTCATGAATTCTTCTCTCATCTCTGCCGATAATGGAGCAACATCATCGTAGAATCCTTCGACGCTTACACTGCCTTTGTCATTATGCAGGGTTGCCAGCAAGGACACCAGAGCATGCAGGGCATTCGGCACGCCGCCACCGAAAGAACCGGAATGTAGATCTGTGTTCGCCGTGTGAATGGCGACTTCCAGTGAACATAGTCCACGCAAACCTGTGCAAATGGCAGGCTTTCCTTTTTCGATCAAGGAAGTGTCGGACACCAGTACAGCATCGGCTGCCAGACGTTCAGCTCTAGTTTGCAAAAACTCAAGCAAGTTCGGACTGGATACTTCTTCTTCGCCTTCAATACAGAATTTGATGTTCAGTGGCAATTTGCCTTCTTGCTTCAAAATGGCCTCAACTGCCTTAATGTGCAAGAAAACCTGTCCTTTATCATCTGTCGCTCCGCGCGCATACAATTTTCCATCACGGATGGATGGCTCAAACGGTGGCGTTTCCCACAGGTGAAGCGGGTCTACGGGTTGTACATCATAGTGTCCATACACGAGGATCGTTGGTTTACCAGGTGCGTGCAAATGATCCGCATATACCAGCGGGTGCCCTTTGGTCGGAATGATCTCAACGTTTTCCAGACCGGCAGCAGTCAGTTTGGCAGCCAGCCAATCAGCTGCTTGGTTAATGTCCTTTTTGTGCTCCGATAATGCTGAGATACTTGGAATGGACAACCACTCCTGTAACTCGCCCAGTTGTTGCTCTCTGGCTTTTTTAAAATATTCAGAATAACTCATAAACTATGTATCCTCCTTTTTCAATGTAAATCGTGTGAATGTTGCGCTATCCTCCGAACCGAGGTCGTGGACGATATGTCTAGTTTACTACGTTTTGTGCTGAACGAAAAATTGGGAGATAAAAAAACGATTCTACCCGGGTCTGTCCAGACCTGAGTAGAATCGCCCTTAACCAAGCATATGCATGTATCTACGCGCGAATGTCCAGTTGACCGCCAAGATGAGGCTGTACGCTTTTTTCCATCATCTGCACTAAGGCCTGTCCTTGTTCACTAGCCTGATCTTTAGCCATACTTAATACCTTCACACTTACGGCTTGGGCTAAGCTGGCCTGACTCATACCTGTTGATAATGCTGCGATATCCATGTTCCAACCCTCCTTCATTGTGAAGACTCTTTCTCTATATTTATCGGTTGGAACGGTTATTTTGTTTCATCCAATTGGAATTGTGTCAGTAAATCTTGAAGCTGTTCTGCCAAACGGGTCAAATCTGCGGCAGACGAACCGATCTCTTCCATGGAGGCGAGCTGCTCCTCTGCGGCTGCGGACACGGTCTCCGTATGGGATGCCGCTTCTTCAGCGATGCGTGTAATTTCCTCCATGCTGCTGACGACTGTACTTGTTCCATCTGCGACTCCAGCGGTAGAAGCTGCGACGTTATCCAGCTGCTTCGCTGATTTGGCTACCGCTCTACGGATGCGGGAGAAGGAGCGACCGGATAGGTCAATGGAATTGATACCTTCGCTTACGCGTTCCTTGGCGGATTCCATAGCGGTCAGGGCTTCAGATACACCGCTCTGTATCCCTTGAATCTGTTCACGAATTTGTTGTGCGGAATGAGCTGAGTTTTCAGCCAGCTTGCGGACCTCTGTGGCCACGACAGCAAAACCTTTACCATGCTCCCCTGCGCGTGCCGCTTCAATAGAAGCGTTCAATGCGAGCAGATTAGTCTGGCTGGCAATTTCCGTAATGACAGTAACAATCGTTCCGATTCGTCCAGATCGATCATTCAAAGCACCGATAATGGTGTCCAGTTCTTCCACGGTAGTGCGAATGCCATCAATGGAAACGACGCTGTTGCCGATATGCTCACTGCCTGCATCCGACGCCTGAATGGCCTGTGCGGAGTAAGTAGTCATTTCAGCCATAGTTTCGGTCATAGCGGTGATGTCTGTTGCCATGCCGCTAACCCGTGTCTGATTAGCTTTAGCACTGCCCACTTGGCGTTCGCTGCCAGCAGCCACATCTTGAATGGCTATGGTCACATGCTCGATAGCCCGGGTCGTTTGTTCTGCACCTGCTGCAAGCTCTTGCGAGGATGCCGACAAATTGCCAGTCATCGCTTGAATTTCTCTAATCATGTTACGCAGGTTATCTACCATTTGTTGAAAATATCTTGATAATTCACCAATTTCATCTGCACTGGTCGTAGCCACGTTAATCGAAAGATTACCTTGGCTGATGGCATCCATAGAATTACGCAATCTTTGGATAGGCTTAAGTATACTGCTGATTAGCCACATTGCGAGCACACCAATGATGATAGCTGCAATCACCAACACTACGATCGTCGTGATAAGAATCGGTTGGGCGGAGGCACTGGTTTCTGCTTTGTCCATTGTGCCGGCAATTTTCCAGCCTGTCAGCGCATTGGTTTTGAAAATCAGGTGTTTATCTACGCCATTAAGATCGTAATTAAAGCTGCCTTCCTTAGAGTCAAACAGTTTGGGGATCGTTTCTCCCATTTTGGTACTTCCGCTGACTTCTGTCGGGTGGGTAACGATACGTTTGGTACCATCTAATATCATAATATAGCCATTTTGTCCGATTTTTAAATTTGTGATTTCTTTCAAATTTTTCAGGTTCAGGGAAAGGCCGAGAACACCGCTGTTGTCGGGAAGTGTACGTGAAATATACACAACGGGGATCTTAGCCGTATTGAGTCCAACAGGGCTGATTACGGTTTGACCGGGTTTCTCCAGGGCCTGTTTGTACCACGGGCGCTCACGAGGATCGTTTGTGGAGCCTACGGCTTTGCCAATAATGAGCTTACCTTCGGGGGTTCCTACAAACATATCAACAGCTTCCGCGTGCATTTTCAAATAAACTTGTAATCTTTTTAGAATGGCATCATCTGCTTCAGCACTGTTATCACTAGCCGTCATCGTTGTAGAGTAATATTCGAGATCCGCGATTTTGGCTTGAATCGTTTGAGTAACTGCACGATCGGATGCAGTAACGCTAGTTGTCGCACTATCAAGTAATTGGCGGTCCGTCTGGTTATATGCTGCTTGATAAGAAAAAGAACTTACAATAATACTAGGAACAAGCATGACCAGAAGGAATGCTGCGGTCAATTTCTTGCGTAGTGTTAATGTTTTCAGTCGTTTCATCTAACCCCTGCTTTCTATCTATATATTCATTTCTAAAGCTTATATCATATGTATTTACTATCGGTTATTTTGAGCTGAATTGATAGATTTATTACTAATTTGTCCAATACGCCAAAGAATTTCTTGCATAACATGGAGTATCTTGCAATTTGGAGGGATAAGGTATGGGTTTTTTTCTGGATATGAGAAGCTCCACCAATTCATCAAAGACAGGTGAAGGTCCCGATATTCAACTGGGTCATATACCGGAGCGATTCGGTTTGATTACTCTGCGAACCTTTCTTGTGCCAGGTCCGATTGTGACTTTTAGTGGTTCCATTGGTCTAATCGGTGAGCTTGGCGATACGTATGCAGTTGAAATCGTGCGTGGAGCCGACTATGATCCGAGCGAGGTAGTCTACCGCGCCGAGGGGGTACTGGGCGTGACCGGATCTAATGAAACGCAAGCTTTTAATGCACAGGATCTATCCGCTCCATTGGCAATACAAACAGTATATTCTTCTTATATTTCTGGTGTTTCGACCACTGTTCGTAATGGTCCAGAGGTATTCACGGGCATCGCTTCGACTCCGTTTCTGTAAATATATCAGGTGAATATTTCTTTAGTAAATACTCGCTGCCTGTTCGTGGTTCTCCTAGGATAGGCCGCTGCGCAGAAGCTTAACTAGCCACGAGCATAGACAGACAGCTGCTACAGACTCGTGGCTATAATTATCAACAACACCCAGAGCACAAATGACCTAGTTGTTGTAATTTCCTTTATGAGCGTGTTCTACAAAGTTGATCGTGCTTCTCGGATTCTATTTCTTAAGAATCTCTCGCAAATACACTGTCAACTCATCTGCCGCTTTGGTATGGGCTGGGAGCCCGGGATGGCTGCGAGACCCTATCGTTTCTTCCGTCGTGTTAGGCAGTTGGAATACAGACACATTCCCATCCCTCGTTCTTTTCTTGTATGCATCTACTGCTCGGTAGATTGAGGGCATCATAGGAGTACCCAGCATCCCATAGGCCCATACAATATGAGCCGCAGGATTGCAATTCCGAAGCTTGACAAGAAAACATTCGATAGCGCTTTCAAAAGCTTGTAAATCTTCTTCATTGAATGTGCCGTCCTCGTTCAAGCGTTGCTTGTACACTTTACCGCTTGCTGGGTCCGTCCATGCAGGAGAATAAAAGGCTCCCCCGTCATTAGTCCCCAAATTCACTACGACCACGTCCGGCTGCCATGAGGTAAAATCATGATCTGAAAATGCCCCTAATGCTTCATTTCTCTCACCGGTCAGCACACCACATATCTGTTCATAATATGCCGGTATGTTCGTATCCGGATTATTATCCCAGCCCGTTAGGACACCCCAGCCGCTTTGTGAAAACACTCGGTAGTCCGCATTCAGTGCTTCGGCTGTTATGGCTGTATAATTGCGTAGTGCTGTGAACAGCATGGGAACCCAGTCTGTCTCGTCCTTCGCTCCAATCGTTCCTTCTCCTGAGGTAATGCTGTCACCGATAAATTCCACCTTGAGGGGCTTATCAGTGACCGGTAGCAATTCTCCGTCAACCTTCAGGGCATGAATTTGCAACAAGCAGTGCGGGTCCGAACTCATAGGCTGGACATCCTTGACCACACGGACATTTTTGACTGTATCAGGGTTTAACCCTCTCAAAAGACAGATCCAATGCCGTCCTGCAGTCACCATCAGGCGACTCATCGGGACACCATTGATGACAATACTGATCCAGGGCTCATACACCTGGTAATCGGCCTCAATTTCAATCCACAGCTCTGAGCCTTTGATATTCAATTCAATGCCACTGCCTGTCCAAAATAGAGTAAGCGGTGTACGTGTTTGCGTAGTTCGACCATGAACCTTTATATGCTTTGCTTTTGTAAGTGGGTATGTCTTCAATTTCTTGTTATGTGACATTTCAACACCCTCCTCATGGTTTTTAATGAATGCTAGTTTCTGTAATATTGTAAAAGAAGTGACAGGAAATCTCAAATTCTATTTCTAAACAAGCAAGGGCTCAAAGCTTTATATGGATTATCCTTTTTGATCACGCTTTAGAACCACATATGATATCAAAAAGGCACCAGCAAAATTGAAATTGCTAGTGCCTTTTCGATATACGGAGCAAAGATTACTTGCTAAGTATATTTTTTCACAAATATTATTTTATCTATTAATTAGCTTTGCCGAACATGACGATATTAGTCGCCTTGCCGAAGTCTATACCTACTTTGCCAGTGATTTCTGCTGTTTTTTGTGCTAACACGACTGCATTGACACCACAAGAGAACAGGGCAATGTCAAAGTCATCTTTGTGTGCTGCGATCCATTGGAGTGTTTCAGGCATTTGTTCATATTGATGAAATGCCAGCGTGTGCGCAATATGCAGCTTGTACGGATCAGCCTCAAGAACAGGCCTTACTTCAGCGGCCGTCCGGGTGACCAGCAGAATGCGTCGATTTTTCAGCATGTCCCAGAAAGCGGGTGTCCCAGCCAAATACCGATTCAGGCAGGCGTGGCAGGTCAGCGGGGGGGAAAGAGCATAGTGAGCAAAGACCTGATCGGTCAGCTCCCGCTTCATATAGGATGGTGCTTTAATAGATTCGTCATCATATGGCAAAATGCCAGTAATGCTGGCTTTGCTCACTGCCTCAGCCACGGCGTCCCGTAGTTCCGTATTTGGTAGAAACAGTCCCTTTTGACCGAGATTAGCTTTGACCGCCCAACGTTCCTGTAACACCTTTTCCATCGGCCAGACGGTATCCTGCGCCAACACCAAATTTTCACCATCTCCAATACGAATGAGCGAAAAGGACTGGTGCTGATCGAGTGCTAGCTTCAAATGCTTCAGTACCTCGTCCATCTCCAGATACTTTGGATTCGTCATATCATGTTTCCTCCCTGTCGTTCCTGCTTGTTCAACTTTTCAGATGGAGTAAAAAACTTTGTATTCTATCATATGTCGAAAGCGAAAAGGTTTTTGTATGAACGGCTATTCTTTTTGGATTCTACCTATTTTTACAAGATTCGTTGTATCTGTACGTGCCGTTTCAGGAGCGTCTTCATAACTTGAGAGAAGACGGTTGAAAGGGAGGAAGATCAATGAATCGCAAGGTTGTAATTGAAATTAATTTTAATAACTATGGGATGAATCCCAACCGCCTGACACGTGAGTGGATCAGCGAGCGACTGAATATATTCAGAACCTTTACGCTGCGTAGTTTACTCAGTCAGACAAATGCGGATTTCCTATCTGTCGTCAAGCTGGCGGGCGGATGCAGTGACATCGTGGAAGAGGAGCTGGCCCGACATGAGCCCATTCCCGACCACATCCGTTTTGGTACGAGCATCGAAAGTAAACGTCGTATCCATGCGTACATCGAAGGTGCGGACGAACTGCTCATTGCTCGAATAGATTCCGACGATTTGTATCACCAGTCCTTTGTACAACAGTTGCATGATTACAAGTTTCAACCGGAGACGGTTGCGCTGGTGAACCAGATGGGTTACCTGTGGGATGCGGTTGAGGGGCAGATGGCACCGGTGTTTCACCGTTCGCCTTCTTTTTATGTGTTTCGCTATCAAGTGGAAGATTTTCTGAATGATTACCGTGTGGTCATTCCTGGAAAGGGTACGCACGGATATGTAACGGAGCTGCCGCATGAGGTCATTCCACTTCGCAACTATGTGAACGTCATTCATGCTGCCAATACTTCGGTGAAAAAAGTGCCAGCGAAGGATCGGCTGTCAGAGAATGAAATGAATGCTGTGCTGGCAGAATTTCTGGGAACAGGCATTGCCAATTCGTAACGGTCAGGAGGAGATTATATTGTTCAAAGGAAAAAAACTGCTGGTGACCGGAGGAACGGGATCTTGGGGGCAACGCCTAACCGCTGAATTACTGAAGGAGGACCCGGCGGAGATTCGTATTTTCTCACGCGGTGAATTTGCACAGATTGCCATGCAGCGGCAATTTCTATCGGATCCTCGCCTGAATTTCATGATTGGAGATATTCGAGATCTTCAGGCATTGCAGGAGGCATGTCGCGGAGTGGACTATGTATTCCATTTGGCGGCATTAAAGCATGTCCCTGTGTGTGAGAGACAGCCAGAAGAGGCTTTCAAGACGAACGTACACGGTACGGAAAACGTGATCCGGGCCAGCATTGAGCAGGGAGTCGCCAAGGTAATTGATGTCTCTACAGACAAGGCGGTAGATCCGGTGAATGTATATGGCATGACGAAGGCGATAGGTGAAAGACTGATGATCCGCGCCAACACTTTAAGTGAGCGTACTCGCTTTGTGTGTATACGCGGCGGCAACGTGTTGGGGACGAGTGGAAGTGTCGTGCCCCTGTTCAAGCGCCAGATCGCGGATGGGCAGGATTTAACGCTGACGAGCCCAGATATGACACGCTTTTTCCTCACGCTCGGAGAGGCGATTGGCTTGCTGCTGAAGGCTTCTGTCACGGCGGTTGGGGGAGAGACGCTAGTGATGAAAATGAAGGGCTGCAATATTGCAGATCTAGCAGAAGTGATGAAAGAACAGGCGGGGCAGCCTGCGTTGAAAGTAAAGGAGATTGGTATACGTGGTGGAGAAAAGCTGCATGAGGTGCTGATTTCGCCCTATGAGGTGCCGCATACGTATCGCTATGATGATCGCTATTTTGTTATTCTTCCCCAGCAAGCAGACAAGCGCTTACTGAGCCAATACGGTGGATTGGAACGAGTGAGCTTCGATCAATATCGCTCGGACGATGAGTTAATGGATCGCGCTGGAATTGCTGAGCTACTGCGAGGCATGGAGTAATGATGAAAGAGGTGGGTATTTTGCAGCTTATGGAAAAAATAACTAAAGGAACTATAAAGGTTGCGGTAATCGGCCTCGGTTATGTAGGGCTGCCCATGGCAGTGGAAATGGCAAAGGCTGGTTATGATGTATATGGTGTGGATTCCGATCCCGTCAAAGTAGCCAAGCTGCTTCAAGGAAAGTCGTACATCATAGACATTAGTGATGATGCATTAGAAGGTCTGATTGGACAGCAATTGCATCCGGTTACGGATATCAAGGTACTGGAGCAAGCGGATATCGTCGTGATCTGCGTGCCTACGCCGCTGACGGACGGACACCAGCCGGATACGTCCTATATCGAAACGGCTATTGATCAGGCTATACCTCATTTGCGTAGACAAACACTGTTGATTCTGGAAAGCACCACCTATCCGGGAACGACCGAGGAACTGATTCGACCGGTGATAGAGCAGCGCAGGGGCTGGACGGTAGGTAAGGATTTCTATGTGTGCTTCTCGCCGGAACGTGTGGATCCGGGTAGCGTCCATTTTAACATTCGCAACACACCCAAGGTGATCGGCGGTTGCACGCCGGATTGTCTGGCAGTGGGAGTAGGGTTTTATGGGTCCTTTTTGGACCAGATCGTTCCGGTAAGCTCGACGACCGTGGCGGAAGCCGCCAAGCTGTTCGAGAATACGTTCCGCAGCGTTAACATTGGAATGGTCAATGAGCTGACAGCCGCCTGTGAGAAAATTGGCATCAATATATGGGAGGTACTGGATGCAGCGGCCACCAAGCCATTCGGCTATATGCCTTTTTATCCGGGACCTGGCATCGGGGGGCACTGTATCCCGGTTGATCCGCTATACTTGTCATGGAAATCCGAGCAGCATGGTTTTCCACTGGAATTCGTGGACTTGGCAGATCGCATGAATCGGCGTATGCCGCTGTACATCGCAGAGCGAATTGAATCCATGCTTGCTCAGAAAGGCAAAGCCATAAACAAAGCCAACATCATTCTGGCAGGTGTGGCCTACAAAAAGGACATTGATGATGTTCGCGAATCCCCGGCTCTTGTCCTGTTTGAACATCTAATAAAAATGGGAGCTTCGGTGAGCTTTACCGACCCGTACGTATCGAGCTTTAAGCTGAACGGTGAAGAAATCTCATCTCGGACGGCAAATGCCCAGCTATGGGAAAGTGCAGATATCGTAGTCATTACGACAGATCATTCTGTGGTGAACTACCAACAGTTGGTCGACCATGCCCCGCTGGTCTTCGATACACGTAATGCGACTGCACATTGCACAGGTGGACATGTCGTGATCTTGGGGCATCCCGGAGGGGGCGCCGCTGTTGGCTAACCGTGATCAGGTAAACGAACGTTATTACGGGCAGATTAATTCGGAGGAATCTCATGAAGCCACCCGCAATAGAATTCACTGGATTTGCCGCCATGTACAGGGTCATACGGTGCTGGATGTTGGGTGCAGTCAGGGCATAACTTCCATTTTGCTTGCGCGGGAAGGTTTTGAGGTAACGGCCATTGATTTGGAAGAGGACAGTATTTCTTATGCAAAAAAAGAACTTCGTCAGGAATCAGCACCCGTCCGGGGAAGAGTCCACTTTCAGCTAAAGGACATTTCACAATTTGAGCGCCCTCCCGGTGGATTTGACACCATTATTTTAGGCGAGATTTTGGAACATTTTGCGCACCCCGACACTCTGCTGGCTCATGCTTATCGCTTGTTGAATAAAAAGGGAACGCTCGTCTTATCTGTACCTTATGGATACCATCCGTTTCATGATCACAAGCGGACTTACTATGCCGGGAGCCTCTCCCGTGTGTTGTATCCTTATTTTGATGAACAAGCGCTGGAGGTGCATCACAAATATTTGTGCTTTGCCGGCCGCAAGAAGTCGAAAGAACTGCGTGAGGCCAAACCAAAGGTAGAGCATCTGAATGAGTGGATGAAACTGGACGAGGAGCAGTTTCGACTGGTGGAGCAGCAGCATGTTCGCAAAATGAATCAGCGAAAGGCTGCACTCGACAAGGCGGTACAGCGAATCCGGCATATGGAGGAACAACTTTTGCCGTTGCAAAGGTATGCACGTGCCGAACAGATAGACAAGACGCAGGCTGAAAGGAGAGGTGCATATACTGATGGCGAGTCTAACGGAAAAACCACGGGAGAATCAGCCAAAGGTAAAGGGGATGACGTGAAGTCATGACTGAGCATCCAATGACTATCAGCTTGTGCATGATCGTAAAAAACGAGGAGCAGACACTGGCACGCTGTCTGGATTCGGTCGCAGACCTGATGGATGAAATCATCATTGTGGACACGGGATCGACGGATCAGACGAAGTCGATAGCGGCCCGCTATACGGATCGGCTATATACGTTTGAATGGAGGGATGATTTTGCAGCCGCCCGTAATGAATCGTTTGACAAGGCGACGTGTTCCTACGTCATGTGGCTGGATGCGGACGATGTGCTGCTGGAGCCGGATCGTGAGCGCCTGCGTGCCTTGAAGCAGCGTTTGTCTAAGGATATCGACGCAGTGGTGATGCCACTTCATTTGGCAGAGGGGGAGCAGGGTGAACTGTTGTTCACCTCACGCCGTATCCGTCTCGTGAAGCGTGAGCGACAATACCGCTGGGAAGGGCGTCTGCATGAGGATCTGGTGATACCTCAGGGGCAAATCGTTCATTCAGATGTGGCAATAACTCACCGCCGAATGCAAGACCATACGCTCCGTAACCAACGTATTCTCGCCCGGTGGATCAGCGAAAGCGGCAAGCTGGAGGGGCGTCTGCTGTATTTGCACGCCAATGAATGTTTTGACCGTAAAGAATATGCCGAGGCGGCAGAGGCGTTCAACCATCTGTTGGAGGAGCCAAGCGGCTACCGTGAGGATCGGATTACCGCTTGTGCGCGGTCGGCTGAATGCTATCTTCACCTTGGGAAGCCGGAGCAACAGCTGGATCGTCTGTTACGTTCCTTTCGATACGGTGTGCCGCAATCAGATTTGTGTTGCATGATCGGTGACTGGTTTTTCACAAGAAACGAATGGAGCACTGCCGCGTACTGGTACGAAAAGGCATTGGAGCAACAGCATCACCTTCCGGGTATGCGACCTGTTCCACTACCATGCTACTCCTGGTTACCTCATGTGCGGCTCAGCCATTGCTTTGCCCATGTAGGTCAGCTGGACGCTTCGTATGAGCATAACCAAACCGCTTTACGCTATTTACCTGACGACCCGCATTTACTGGATAATGCACGCAAGCTCAAGGAGGCTATTTCCAACTCCCCACCCTCAGCCCGTTCCTCAAAATAGTTCAAGCTGTTCCGGCCCGTTATCCTCTTCGTGTGGCTTGCGAGGGGGAAAAGGTTTAGGGTCCATGCCAAGCATGGTCATGAGCTGCTTGGCATTAGCAGCGGCGTCTCCACCTGAGTTGTTGTTGAAAATAACACACACCTCGCGGCTTTGCTGCTCCAGCTCCAGCAACCTGTCTCTCCATTCGGTCAACTCTTGTTCATTGTACCGATACAGATAACGAACCTCCCGCCAATTCGGTGCAGAGCTTTGATTCCAGCCCGATATGTTCCGCCCGTGGAGACGTACGACTGTCAGATTACCGTCTGTAGCCAACGGCACAATGGGAACCGACCCTGGTCCTGCCTGCGGCTCGTCGCATACGCTGTGTATCCAGCCTTCTTCACGCATGAATGCCAGCGTTTGTTTCCGAAAATCGGGTGTGAACCAGCTTTGATGTCTGAATTCAAGTACGGATGGGACCTCTCCCATCCTATTTTTCGTGTCTCGCAGTACAGCGACATTCTCACGTGTACAGTCGAACCAGGGCGGGTACTGAAACAGCACGGCTTTGAGCTTGCCCGCTTCGTGAAGGGGCTGTATCGATGCATGCAGTGCCTCGTACATGGCATCTATTGTTTTGAAGTAAGGCTGCTTGCCGCGGGTATGTCCAGTCATGCCTTGGTAGGCTTTGACGAGAAATGAAAAAGAGTCAGGGGTTTCCGCCGCCCAGCGTGCCATACGATCTGTGGGCTGCACCGCATAGAAAGAGCTATCCATTTCTACTACCGGAAAATGGCTTCCATAGATACTTAGTTTTTGGTTAGCTTTGGTACCCGTTGGATACAAGTCATCGTGATCGCCCCAACCCGTAAGTCCAATTTGAATCATAATTTCCCCGCTCCTTTCCTTCATGAAAACTTCTAAAGGCGTTCCCATGAATCATTTTAATGATAAAATGGGGTGAATCACATGAAGTTGGTATGAAGTTCCTATGAATATTTAAGCTCAAATACGGTTATTGTAACATGTTTCCTTATTCAGGATTTTGCAAAACCCTTATTCGTAATGCTTTTGAGTTTCCAGTTTGAAAAAGCTAATATAGTATGTAATAGAGCGAAATGAGTTCATGGAGGAGAAACGATATGGCAGAATGGTACGAGCAAAGCTTTGGGGAAGATTATTTATTGGTATACAAGCATCGCGACTTTCAGGGAGCCTATCAGGAAGTGCAAAAAATGATCTCCTGGCTCAAATTACCGCAAGGCTCCAGCGTATTAGATTTATGCTGTGGGATGGGACGTCATTCGCTTGCGCTCGCAGATGCAGGTTATCAGGTGACAGGTGTGGACCTTTCCAATGTGCTGCTGAGAGAGGCTCGTGCAGCTGATTCCGAAGGGCGGGTAAGTTGGCATCAAGGGGATATGAGAGAGGTGCCGCTGGATGAAAGCTATGACGCGGTGATGAATTTGTTCACCTCCTTTGGTTATTTTGAACAGGATGAGGAGCAGCTTAAAGTGCTAAAGGAAATATATCGGCTGTTGAAGCCGGGAGGACGCTTTATCATAGATTATTTGAACCCTGCTTACGTAGCCGCTCATTTGGTACCGCATTCGTCGCGGGAGGATGAAGGGAATTGGATTGAGGAGCATCGGGTCATTGAAGATGGATTTGTGAAAAAGCAAATTGCGATTCGGTTAGCTGCATCCGTTACGGGCACTGAGGCAGCCTCTGCTCTGGGCACGACTCCTACTGAGGGAGAACCTGCGCGCGTGTATCATGAACGAGTGAAGCTATATCCATATGAGAAGTTTCGTGGATTGCTAGAGCAAGCCGGACTATCTGTAGAGCAGGTACACGGAAGCTATAATGAAGATCAATATATTGAAGATGCTTCGCCTCGAATGATTTTTGTCGGCGTGCGGGCTTGAAACAGAAAGGCGGGTGGAAGCCATGAAAATGCCAGAGCTTACACCGTGTGAGCGAATAGATGGAGGCTTTCAGGTCAAAATATCCATGTCCTTTCCGCTGCGCTGGGTGAATAGCTATGTGCTCAAGGGAGAGCACGGTTTTACGATTGTAGACCCGGGGCCGCGCAATATGGACACCGAGGCAGAATGGGCGCATGTCTTCCACCAGCTGGGAATGTCCTTTGGGGATATTTCGGACATTGTGGTCACTCATCATCACCCCGATCATTACGGATTGGCGGGCTGGATGCAGCAGCAAAGTCAGGCTCGTGTACATATGTCAGCCCGAAGCCATAAGGAAGCGATGATGATGTGGAACGCTCCAGAATTGACGGTCGCTATGGAGAACAGGCTTCCCAGCTTTTTTGTCCAGCATGGCTTTCCTTTGGAGCAAGTGCCGGCCTTGGAATTACATATGCGGCAGGCTTATTTGCAAGTGAATCCACAGCCTGAGATTACCGTTATTCCTACCGGCATAGACGCTCGTCTGGAATGGGGTGGACGCAGTTGGCTGCCCGTCGAGACGGGAGGGCATGCGCCCGGACATATGTCCTTATATGACCCGAATAGCGGTGTTATCCTCTGCGGTGACGCAGTTTTGCCGCAGATTTCTCCTAACATCAGTCTGCTGCCGGGCAGTGATGCCCAGCCGTTGAAGTCTTATGTAGACGGCTTGCAGCGTCTAGGTAAGCTGGAGGTAGCGTGGGCATATCCGGGGCACCGCAATCCGTTTGGTTATTTTCGGGAGCGGACGCAAGCGTTGCTGGCACATCATGAAGAACGACTGGAGAAATTTCAGCAGCTGATCCAACCGGAGGGAAGCACAGCCTATGAGCTGTGCATTGCCATGTTCGGTGGCAAGCTGGGTATTCACCAGCTAAGGTTTGCCATGTCCGAGACGCTGGCTCATCTGGTGGAGCTGGTGCGCCGTGAACGGGCCTCTATGAGCGAGACGAACCCAATCACGCGCTTCTATCCCTTTTGCCGTCAATAGTCACGGAAAGTTGACCAACAAGTGACATAACGAAACAACATGACAAGCGGCATGCATGCCGGAAAAGAGGACTTTATGAATTTGCTGCTGCTGGGAGCTACCGGACGCGTAGGACGGTATATATTAGATTATGCGTTAGCGGACGGTCATACCGTTACGGTCCTTGTTCGTTCACCGGACAAGTTGGAGAATTACATACCTGGATATGGGAATCAGCTGCAAATCGTACAAGGCGATGCCACTAATGGAGAGGACGTAGCACAGGCGCTGAAGGGTGGGGCGACGACTGTGATCAGTGCGCTGAATACGGATGGAACGACTACCTTATCCGTTAATATAGCCCTGCTGATCCGGCTCATGCAGGAACAGTCCATTTCTCGGCTCATTACGGTAGGAACGGCAGGAATTTTGCAAAGCCGGACCGAACCGGACCTGTATCGTTACGAGTCCTACGATACCCGACGACGCAGCACTCGTGCGGCCCAGGAACATCGGCGAGTGTACGAATTACTGCGTGAATCGGCACTAGACTGGACAATCGTATGTCCAACCTATCTACCGGATGGAGCGCGGACAGGTATTTATCGCGTGGAAAAAGATTTTTTGCCTGAAGGTGGCTCACAAATTACCACCGCGGATACGGCTGATTTTACTTATCGGCAATGCAAGAGTTACGAATTTATACGTACACGGGTAGGCATTGCCTACTGATTGTGGAACACCAAACATAGCTTCATTTTTAAGCAATCAACCAGAGCGCGGTAAGTGTATCTACTTATTGTGTTTCTTTTTTTATTTGACAAATACTCAGGCTTAGAATACTATGGTTCTTAACGGAAACACTGTTTCCCTGAAAGTCTTGTGTAGTTCTTTAATTTATTATAGTAGCAACAAGCAACAGTTTTTAATAAGCCAGGATTTTGCAAAATCCTCAAGCAAAAGGAAGTGCATTCAATCATGTCCGAGCCATCGCATCCCTATAAAACCTATTCGGAAGTGAAGCTACAGCAGCAGCAATTGCTACGTAAAAATGTCATCGATGCCGCATGTATCCTTCTTGTGGAAGAAGGGCCTGAGGCTGTGACCGTACGGCGAGTTGCGCAGAAATTAAGCTGTTCCACCAAGATCATTTACAATATTTTTGGCAGTAAGGATGGTCTTGCCAATGAGATGTACCTGGATGGATGTCGGCTATTGGCTGAAACCTTTCAGCAAGTACCTGTTACCGAAAGCGTACTCGCTGATCTGGAAGCTCTATGCTGGGCGTACTGGGAATTTGCACAGCTCCATTCAGCCTATTATAAAATGATGTTTGGCGGGGCACTATCTGATTTCAAGCCGGATGAACAGAGCTTGGAGGGGACCACAACGGCACTGTCACGAATTCTGCAAACCGTCATACACGCTATGGAGCAGGGAGTATTGAAAGAGTATGATCCGTTGCTGGTTGTCCGGATGTTTTGGTCTGCTTTACATGGAGTCATACATCTTCAGTTTGCAGGTCATTTTTCAGATGTAGATATGGCTCAAGGGGTGTATGCATTTACACTGAAAAATACGCTTGTAGCATTTAAAACATCCTCATCCCCATCGTAAATATGAAGTGTACTGAGGTCGTCATAGTAGATGACTTCAGTTCATTATAGAGTAGTGGTAACAATGTTTCTTAAATAAAACTATGATACTATGGAGGTTATCATCATGTTTATGTACGCAAACAAAACAGCCCTGATCACAGGAGCTTCATCCGGTATTGGCGAGGCCTTTGCCTATTCGCTCGCAGCTAAGAAATGTAATCTCATTTTGGTAGCACGCAATGAAACCAAATTAGAGACGCTGGCTAAAGAACTTTCAGCTAAATATAACGTAAAAGCAACGGTGATTGCGATGGATCTTTCCACACCAGGAGCACCACCAGCATTGCATCAGGAGGTTCAAAAGCAACAACTAAAGGTAGATCTCCTGATTAACAACGCCGGTTTTGCCACCTATGGATACTTTGAGCAGGTTTCAGGAGAACGACAGCATGAGGAAGTGATGCTCAATGTGGCTGCTTTAGTCGACATCACACATGCATTTATGCCTGATTTATTGCGTAAGCGGGATGGGGGGCTCATCAATGTTTCTTCCACAGCCGCATTTCAGCCCGATCCTTATATGGCCGTATATGGAGCAACCAAAGCATTTGTGCTTTCTTTTACTGAAGCGCTATGGGCCGAAAACCGGAAACGGGGGCTTAAAGTTCTGGCCCTTTGTCCAGGCTCAACAGAAACGCCGTTTTTTGATATTGTTGGCGCAAGTGAAGCGTCAATTGGAATTAGGGAAACTCCCCAAACCGTGGTGAAGAACGCGTTGAGAGCATTTGAAAAGGGGCGTAGTCACATCATTTCCGGTCGCCAAAACTATTGGGTAGCTCAGGTGTCCCGGCTCTTCTCTCGTCAATCCACGCTGGGAATTGTAGAACGTGCACTGCGTCCACAAAATGGATTGTAATTTATGAATGAAGGTAATCTGAGCTTGAAAGGTTAGAATTGCTAATGAATAAGCTGTGAGTATTATGCACCGGGTCTGATCGTTTATAGCTCGACTTGAATCAGACCCGGTGTTCCTATTTGTATAGATCAAGCGCTTAGATCCTATTCTAGTCCTCGGGAATATAGTAAAATTCCATCCCGTTTCTCCCAGCCATTAGCTGACCAGAAGCGTTGACCCCCTGCGTTATGCTCCATCACAAACAGATGACATTTATCAATGCCTTCTCTCAGCAAAGCAGATAACGCTTTATCCACCAATCTGGGCGCGATCCCTTGACCACGATGTGCTGCAGCTACACCCAGATGATACAGAAACCCCCTGCGACTATCGTGGCCCGCTAAAATCGTGCCTATGATGTTTCCGTTGTACTCACAGACAAAGCTAAGTCCTTCGTTCCGTTGTAAAAAGCGTGCAATTCGCTCCGGTGAGTCGGCCTCGCTTAATCCCAATCCGTCTAAGCCATTCCACAGCTCAATGGCTTGATCATAATCATTAGCCTGCATCGTACGGAATGCATACCCTTCAGTAATGTTTGCCATGTCTAGTTCTCCTCTAACCCTTATATATCTGTTATATTCCCACGCGTTGTTTGTTATTTAGCATGTTGTTTAACGTGTTGTATTCGGTGCGCTTTCTTCCCCAAGCTCCTGCTCACGCTCTGCCTGTTTGCGATGGGCGATACGGCTGCTGGCCGAAGCTGCGATAGCGCCCACAATGTCGTCCAGGAACGTATGGATCGGCCCGAGGCTTTTATCATTCAGGCGTTCCAGCACACCTGGTTTGAGTTTATCGACATAACCGTAATTGGTGAATCCAATGCTGCCGTACACATTTACAATGGAAAAGGCCAGAATTTCATCCACCCCGTATAATCCCTCATCATTTTCAATCATGTCCTGCAATGGGGGAAGAAGAGCGCCCTGTTCTGCAAGGATATCCAGTTGGATGCCCGTGAGCACGGCATTTTGAACCTCGCGCTTCATCAGTACCTTGTCCACATTCTCCATACATTCTTCCATCGTTAGGGTTGGGTAATATTTTTTCTGTAAAAGCATGACCAGTTCTGCGATTTCAGTCATGTTAACGCCACGCTTGTGCAGCCACTCGCGGGTGGCATCAGCTACCTTTTTACTGTTCAGGCTGTAAGGTACTTTTTTCTTGTCCATAAAATTGAAGTTACCCTCCTCGTATAGATCCTGATTTCTACTGCAATTATGACCAGTGTGTCCAGTTTGCTGAAAAAGTAGTTATTTTTTACGCGAGGCTTGTATACATATTAGTACAATCTGTACAAAATTGTTAGGGAGGAACTTCACTTATGAATATAAAACACCCATGGCGTATGACCTCTGTAGCTGGACTGCTATCCCTACCCCTGTTGTTGTCAGGCTGCAGCCTTTTCGGCAACGAATCGGCATCCATCGACCCCCCGCCGTCCACGACAGAGCAGTCCATGATTAAGGCTGTAACCGGAAAAGCACCTGCCAGTACAGGGCAACTGAGGGCTGTTTTTTTGCAAGATCATAACGGTTTGCTGGCCCCGGTATCTTTACCGATGGCTACAGGGGATGTACAGGCAGATGCCAAATCAGCACTGGAAACATTAGTTGAGGGCGGGCCATATGCCGGATTATTACCAGAGGGATTTAAAGGTGTAATCCCCCAAGGTACGGAAGTGAAAAGTGTGACGGTGGACAAGAACAACAAGCTGGCTGTTGTCGAATTCAACAAATCTTTCGCCAACTATAAGCCACAGGATGAACGAAAATTAATGGAGAGCTTGACCTGGACCCTGACCGACCGTCCTGATATTGAGAGCGTACAGATCTGGGTGGAGGGCAAAAAGCTGAACGAAATGCCTGTTGGCGGCACACCGCTGGATCATCCGTTGACACGTGCAGTAGGTATTAACTTGGAGATTGGTCATGGCGTAACACCACTGGATTCCAGTCCAGTCACTGTGTATTTCTCTTCATCTTCTCCTGCTGGAGTTCAATACTATGTACCTGTAACACGGTTGGTCAGCCCTGAAAAAGATCGTGTCCAGTCAGCACTTCATCAATTGATTCAAGGGCCGCAGACCAAAGATGGGTTACAAGAAGTGATGACAGGAGAGACGGCACTGAAATCAGTAGAACGCTCCAAAGACAACGTCATTACGGTATCGCTCTCGGATGATATGTTTGCTAAGGGAGAAGCCGTGCCTGCTGAATTTTTGGAATCGGTTGTGCTGACAGCGGCAGACAATTCAGATGATGCAGTCAAAACAAAAATTCGGATTGAACTGAATGGTGAAAAAAGCGTGATTGGACAAAATAATCAAAATTACGGAGAGCCTGTAGCCAAGCCGCAGCACATTAACGAAATTCCTCTTTAAGTGCGTGTTCAAAAGTCGGCTTTTCAGGACCGAGAAGATTGGATGAAGCTAGGGACTGAGTAGCGGAGCGTAGACAGATCTACGTGAGCAACGGAAGGCCCGGCTGAATTCAAGATTCGACGTTGAATCCGCTTCTTGATTAGCTTCGTCATGGAAAGACGACTTTTTGAACAACCTCTTTAAGGGCGGAAATCGTCCTTGGGGTGCTTTTGCCTGCACACTTTGGTAAAATAAACATATAAGAACAGGTTGCATACGACGTAGGAGGAAAAAGCATGAGTAGATCTAACGGACGAAACGGTGATGAGCTGCGCCCGATGAAATTGACAGCAGGAGTAAATAAATACGCGGAGGGTTCTGTTTTTATAGAGGTTGGCGAGACGAAAGTCATTTGCACGGCTACTGTAGAAGAACGCGTCCCCCCCTTTATGAAGGGACAAGGAAAAGGCTGGGTAACCGCAGAGTATTCCATGCTTCCGCGTGCGACTCATAGCCGTAATCAGCGTGAAGCTGCGCGTGGCAAGCTGACAGGCCGTACCATGGAAATTCAGCGTCTGATTGGAAGAGCGTTGCGTTCGGTGGTCAATTTGCAGGCGCTTGGTGAACGGACGATTACGTTGGATTGTGACGTCATTCAGGCGGACGGCGGAACACGCACAACCTCAATTACCGGTTCTTTCGTAGCGTTGGCGATTGCGGTCAATAAAATTGCTACCCAGCACAAGCTGCCTGTTTTTCCAATTACCGATTTTCTGGCTTCCGTCAGCGTAGGGGTTGTTGGTGAAAAAGCGTTGCTGGATCTGAATTATGAAGAGGATTCTAAGGCCAAAGTGGACATGAATCTTGTCATGACTGGCAGTGGAAAATATGTCGAGCTGCAAGGTACAGGTGAAGAAAGCCCATTTGACCGTAACGAATTGGATCAACTGCTTAGCTTGGGCGAACAAGGGATTCTGCAAATGATTGAGCGCCAAAAAGAAGTACTTGGACCGATTGCTGATAAGATCGGTGCTGGACGTACAGGAGCTGGCGCCTAATGCAGCTGGATGGCCCGGTCATCATTGTCGCTACGAAAAATAAAGGAAAAGTGCGGGAATTTGCGCATGCTTTTGCGCCGTTTGGCAAGGAAGTCAGAAGCATGTACGATTACCCCGACATTCCTGATGTCGTTGAAGATGGCAAAACCTTTGCCGAAAATGCACTGAAAAAAGCTAAAGCGGTTGGAGATGTGCTCGGATTGCCCGTGCTGGCCGATGATTCCGGCCTCTGCGTGGACTTGCTGGACGGTGCACCGGGGGTATACTCTGCCCGTTATGCTGGAGAAGGTGCCAGCGATCACGAAAACAATATCAAGCTGCTCGACGTTCTGGAATCGAAGCAGCTGGGTGATGATACGGGACAGCCTTTGCTAAGCCCGGCTCAATTCGTCTGTACCTTGATTCTGTATAATCCGCAGACTGGCGAGACGCTGGAATCGACAGGTTCCGTGGAAGGCTGGATTACTACTGAAACCGCCGGCAGCGGTGGGTTCGGGTATGATCCGCTGTTTTATTTGCCAGAGTATGAGAAGACAATGGCCGAGCTGACGTTGGAACAAAAGCAGGCTATCAGTCACCGAGGGATAGCTCTGCGTAATTTGGCAACAAAGCTGGGTAATCCACAGGCATAGCTTGGTAGCAGGGGCGAAATCATCCCCCATTCACATAACGAAAAAAGGCTATCCGTCAGTCATGAGCTGCGGATAGCCTTTTTGGTATTTTTAGCTTATCGAATCGCAACCTTGTAAGTGCGCAACCAGTTATCCACTTGGGCCAAATAGGCAAACAACTGGGGACCCGACATCAGCTGACCAAACCAAGGCAGATTGGTGGATGCCTCCGGTGAGGCGGCAATATCGCGTACCTTTTGCGCATCAATCAGCTTGAGCAGTGGGGAAGAGGAGTCATCCAGCAGCTGCAGCGCCTGCTTTTTCACAGCCTCAAGGTAGGAAGGGTTATGCGTTTTTGGATATGGACTTTTTTTGCGATACAGCACATCATCCGGCAGTACACCCTCAAGCGCCTTGCGCAAAATACCTTTTTCACGTCCGCCTGTCATCTTGATGCTCCACGGAATGTTCCATACATATTGCACCAATCGATGATCGCAATACGGTACCCGCACTTCGAGTCCGGCTCCCATACTCATCCGATCCTTGCGGTCCAGTAGAGTAGGCATAAAGCGGGTGATGTTCAAATAGGACATAACGCGCATTTGCGCAGCTTTTCCTGTTTCCCCCGGTAGCTTCGGCACTTCTCCGACCGCTTCGGAGTAGCGGTCGTTCAAATACTCCAGCGGCTTGATCCAGTCCCGCACTTCGGGAGACAACAGACTGGCTCTCATGTCGGGTGCAACTGCCCACGGGAATGTACCCGAATTCAGCATATCCTCCCGGTGGAACCATGGATATCCGCCAAAAACTTCATCCGCAGCCTCGCCGGAAATAGCGACCGTAGCCCCTTTTTTAATCTCCCGGCAAAAGAGATACAGCGACGAATCCACGTCCGCCATTCCAGGTAAATCCCGCGTTAGCGTGGAGTTGTTCAGAGCTGCTACGACTTCTGGCGTATCGAATTCAATCCAGTGATGATTTGTCCCTAATTCATCCACCATCCGCTGAATCCAGGGGGCATCGGCTCCGGGTTGAAACGCATGGGCTTTAAAATGCTTGTCGTTATCCACATAATCGACCGAATACGTATGAACTTGTCCCTGCCCGGTACGTTTGTAATAATCGACAGCTAATGCAGATAGAGCACTTGAATCCAGCCCGCCAGACAATAAGGTGCACACCGGAACATCCGAAATGAGCTGCCGCTCCACCGTATCCAGCAACAGTTCTCGTACCTTAAGCGCCGTTTCTTCGGTGTTATCCTCATGCGCAATGCTTTCCAGTGTCCAGTAGGCTTGAATGCGCACGCCGTCGCGGCTGTAAGTTAGCGTATGCCCGGGGCGTAGCTCCTTCATAGACGAATAGACGCCGTGTCCGGGGGTACGTGCAGGCCCGATGATAAAGATTTCGGCCAATCCCTCGGCGTCCACTGCTGCTTCTACCGCTGGATGCTGAAGCAGTGCTTTGGGTTCTGAGCCAAATACGAATACTTCTTCGGTCTGGCTATAAAATAACGGCTTTACTCCCAGCCGATCCCGTGCCAGAAACACCTGCTCCCGCTCACTATCCCAGACCGCAAACGCAAAAATGCCGTTTAACCGATCCACACATTCGGGGCCCCATTCGATATAGGATTCGAGCAGCACCTCCGTGTCGCATTGTGAACGGAAAAAATGCCCGCGCTGTTGCAGCTCTTTTTTCAGCTCAGGCGCGTTATATATTTCCCCGTTATATACAATCGTATAAGTGATATCCTCCAGCTGCCGGATCATGGGTTGAGCGCCATTTTCCGGGTCCATAACGCTCAGTCTTCGGTGTCCGAAGGCACACGGATTGGATATCCAGGTACCCGCAGCATCTGGTCCGCGATCGGAGAGCGTTTGTGTCATATTCAGCAGCAGCTCAGATTGATGCATTAAGTCTCCGTTCCACTGTATGAAACCTGTAATTCCGCACATGTCTGTTCATCCTCTCTTTGTCGTGTTCATCCAGTGTTGGAATGAATCAAAAACTAAATCCCCAGTTCAACAGTATATATGCCGAAAAGAAGCATAAAATGTCTGTCCGTTCCGAAAACTACTGATGGGGCAACCCGTCTACTCGCAAGGAAGGAGGAAGACCATGTACTACATCAAGGATGCCAAAATCCGCCGCTTTACTGAACTTGACGGAGTGCGCTGCGCTGAGGTAGAAGTGCGGCCCGGTGCCGCGGATGACCCGGAACTGCTGGTCTATATTACGGCCAAGGATCAGACGGATGGTCAGCATGACTACGACATGGTACGGATCATCCGCAATGACGCCGATCTGGAGCTGGATTGGTACGACAATAACCTGCATTCGGCATTTGAGGAAGTGACAGACAAGGCTTTTACCGATTCTACACACATTACTGCTGGTGAGGAGCGAGAGAAGTTCAAAAAAGAATTGCTCTCCTATGGGCAACTCAGTACAGAGTTCGCCAAGGAGTTCGGGGCATGAGGATATGGTGTGCTATGCCTCGGCTTCTGTTGATTTGGGCTCCGGCGCCATCGCCGGATCAGCGTGAAAGGAGGGGGAAATCATAGACGGCAAAGCGAATTATAAGAAAAATAAAGGCAGCAGTTATATTCATAACAATGAGTTTGCAGAAGAAGTACTGGAGAAAAACGTAAGACATGAGGTACGTAGAAGCCCTAAACGCTTTGGGAATAAATAAGCAGCCATAGCCATCGAACTAAATAGCAACAGCAACTCATCAAAAATAACCCTAAAGAAGCCTCTGTATCCCGCCAAATTTGCGGAATATAGGAGGCTTCTTTTGAACTAAGCCGCTTCACGCAGCGTCATAATCCCTTTGTAGATGTTATACACAAAAACCCCGAGATAGACCACTACGAATAGCAGTACAAACCCGATCACTGAACCTGCATGATTCGCCGTTATAATAAAATACACTAGCGGAATCGCCGCAATAATGGGGAAAATATGCGATAAAATAGCTTTTTTTGCATGACCCTGAACATATTCGTCCCGTACTGCAATCCACACAATGACAGGCACTAGAAAAGGTGCGAAGAAAATGCTGAAATAACAAAGTGACGACAAAAGACCTCTCACAGATTAACCCCTCCTTTATGCATGGTTCTTTGTACATAATACCCCGTTAGCGTCCAAATGATTCCTTTTGCAGCCCACTTCCCTACATCATGAAAAAATGCTTTTGACAGTTGCCCGAAATGTGATATAATAATCAATGCGCTGAATACATAAGGTTTTATTGATCACCATCTTGTCCCAGTAGCTCAGCTGGATAGAGCAACGGCCTTCTAAGCCGTCGGTCGGGGGTTCGAATCCCTCCTGGGACGTCTAGCAAAAAGAGCTTCCTACATGTAGGAAGCCTTTTTGTGTTCCAGCAGGATGATAGCGACCTACCTTTTTATACCGTCACCTTCTCCTTATGAGCAAAGAACTGCGGCAGATGCTCTTTGTGTGCTTCCAGTAATTCATCCAGCACGGTTTGAGCAATGTCCCCGCTTGGTACGAGCGGATTCAGGGTGAAGGCCTGCAGTGCTGTTGCATAGTCACCGGTGACTGCCGCTTCAATCGTCAGCTCTTCCATTGCCTTCATCACTTGTAGCAAGCCCCGCTGTGCAGGTGGAAATTTGCCAAAGTTGACAGGTTCGGCACCATGAGCGCGAATGACACTGGTTACTTCGATGGCGCTATCATAAGGAACATCATCAATCGCACCATTGTTACGTATACTAACCACCATCAATGTGCCTTTGTTGTTATAAATGGAATTAATGATCTCACAGGCTGCATCACTGTAATGCGCTCCGCCACGTTTGGATAGCTCCTCCGGTTTATAATCCAGATTTGGATCTTTATACAGTTCGAACAGGCTTTCTTCCAAACGTTTGACGACTTGTCCCCGAGTTCCTTCGTTTTTGGCTTCCTCTAATTCTTCCTTCAGCATGTTATCCGTCATGTAATAATACCGATGGTATGGACAAGGCAGCATTTTCAATTGACGAACTTGATCATACAGGAAGCGCATATTCTTAATATTTTCAACAACCTTCTCCGGTTTTGCGCCAGGAGCGTACAGTCCTTCAATGACTTGCTCTGTTAATTCAGCTCCGGTTTTGTCATAAACTTTGTGCCAATGAAGGTGGTTAATCCCTGCAAATTTAAAGAATAGCTCTTCTTCCGGTTTGTCCAGCACAGCCGATGCACTCTTGACCGCGCCGATTGGAACATTACATAATCCAATGACTTTATCCCACTGACCATAACGAAGCACGGCTTCGGTGACCATACCCGCAGGATTGGTAAAATTAATTAACCATGCATTCGGACACAGTTCTTTCATATCTTCGACGATACTGAGGATAACAGGGATGGTACGAAAAGCTTTGAACATCCCACCGGCCCCATTAGTTTCCTGACCGATCATGCCGTGCTTTAACGGAATACTTTCATCCTTAATCCGCGCTTCCAGCAAGCCTACCCGAAATTGGGTCGTTACAAAATCAGCGTCCTTCAACGCTTCCCGGCGATCCAGGGTCAAATGTACCTCACAATCAATGCCTGCGGCTTTTACCATCCGTTTGGCCATGGCGCCTACGATATCCAGTTTTTCACGACCTGCCTCAATATCTACCAGCCACAATTCCCGAATGGGAAGCTCTGCATAACGTTTGATGAAGCCTTCTACTAGTTCTGGTGTATAGCTGGAGCCTCCGCCAATGGTTGCAATCTTTATGCCTTTTTTCATAGTTAGTGCCTCCTAAGTATGTTTTGTAAACCGCTTTCTTAAGCACAAATTCACTGTAATCCCTGTAATGCATTACAGGTCAAGCGCTTTTAAAAAACTTATTTTGGGAAGGTGACAATTATAGGGCGGACACTACGAACATGCTAAACACGAACATGCTAAAATAGAAAGAACGAGGTGAGAAAATGGCGAATATTCATGAAATTGCAAAGCTGGCGGGGGTATCCTCGGCTACGGTGTCCCGTGTCATTAACAACCATCCGTACGTAAGTGAACCGACAAGACAGCGTGTGCAGGAGGTCATAGATCGACTGGATTATGTTCCTAACCTCAATGCGGTATCTTTAAAAAAAGGGATGACCAAGCTCATAGGGATTATTTCACTTTCTTTTAATGATTCATTGGGTTTATTTGTGCGCGGATTTACAATGTATGCCCAGGAGCATGGCTTTAATATAGCGCTGTTTATTACCAATGGGGAGAAGGAACAGGAGCTTGAAGCGCTGGAAATGTTGCGGAGAAAGCAACTGGACGCCTTGGTCTGTATGATTCGCGTTAATGAGTGGAGTGTGATTGAGCATTATACAAAATATGGTCCGATTGTGACCTGGCAGCGTGTAAACATTGAGGCAATCCCGTCTGTATTTATGGATCAGTATCAGGGTTATACGCTGGCATTGGAACATTTGTACGCCCGAGGATATCGGAAAATTGTGAATGTGTACGGCAGCATGCGGGGGTTGAATACAAAAGAACGCATTCGAGCTTATCATGACTTTTGCGAAAAATATGATTTGGACGCTGAGGCCTTCCCGCATTTTTATGATTTAAATTCAATAGAAGCTGGTGAACAAATAGCTCATTGGTGGGCAGAACGAGCACCAACAGACAGGCCGGACGCCTTCGCCTGTTCTACCGATTATTTGGCAGCAGGTCTTTTGACTGAAGCGCGTAGGCTAGGTGTTTCTGTACCGAGTGATTTTGCAGTAGTAGGCTTTGATAACACCGAAATCTCGCATTTGCTTGATTTAACTACGATTCATTACCCGATAGACAAGCAAGCTGAGAATGCGTTCATTATGATTCGAAATGCCCTCGAAGGGCTGGAAGAAACGATACATCATCTGGAATTCAAATTAGTAGAGCGAGCGACCACCTGAATTCTGAAAGGGATTTCATGTCAGTGGTTATTAATTACCATATTCAAGTTTATATAGTAGGAATAATGGAAGAAAAATGTTGACATATGTTAATGCTTGGTGAATAATTTGAGGTGAAAGTATAAAATTTGGATTTTTTGTATGAAGGGTGGTTATGACTTGGGACATACACCTACGATTTTGGCGAAGTTAGAGGATTATTTAGGGGAAAATGATTTGACGCTGGCACAATTTGCCGAACGATCAGGTGTCCATCAAAGAACACTTAATAATTGGATTGCCAAGCATCGTCCTGTTGCTATACATCAGCTAGATCGAATTACTTGGGCTATGGGGCTACCAGAAGGTTTTTTTTACGAACTATACATAGATAACTACATCATTGAGCGTTCCCCGGATTGGAGGCGAATTGAGCCGTTGTTGTTTCGCTGTGCGGAACTGGACAAGTTGGATGCTATCCAGCTTGTAGTAGGACATATTATGAATAACCTTCTATATTCTCCAAAGTTATTTGATGCAGCAGAAAAACTATTCGCACAAGGTCAGCACAATGCTGCATTGTTGCTCTACGAAGGGATTGCGGAAGGAGAGAAGTATCAGCACTCTGAACGCTTGGCTATCTGTCAGTATCGTCTGTTTACCATTCAGGTGGGGAACAATCAGATCCGAAATCTCAAGGCGGCTACACGATTTGAACCCTTTGTCGAACGTCTGAATGAAATAGATCAACTCGATGCGTTAAAAGACTTGGCGAATGTGTATCGTTCTCTGCGTGAATGGGACAAGCTCGATGCAACTGCTCGAAAAATGAGAGCCAAAGCGGAGATCCAATATTCTTTGAAACATCAACAGAAAAAGCGAGAGTGGGAGGAGGCTGAAGAGAGGCTGAGTCGCCCGATGTTTGTGTACATTACCTATGCTGATTTATTGTGTGCGAGTGTCTGTGAGGCCCAAGGCGATTATCAGCAAGCATTACAATTTACAAATGCCTACGCAGATTTAGGTTGGGTGATCGAGTCAGACCAGGAAACCCAACACTGGGTCAACTTGTTCAAGCATTGGGCAGAAGGTAATATTTTTGTAAATAGACTCCTATCTGGAGATAGGAAAGTGCTTCCTCATTATGTTGAATATATTGCATCCACATCAATCACTACCGAGAATGAAAAGTTATCCAAGTTGCTGAACGTTATGATAGCTGCTAACCGATATGCAATAGATATCAATGATGTCCTTTCACGTTTTGAAGTGGAGATTAATTCTTTTGCTCTGCTATCACAATCTACTGATATGTACACCCAACAAGTGATGCCGGATTATTTTGCATGGTTTGGTTACGAACTAGCTTATTACTATTTGAAGCGGGGAATGTACAACGATGGCTTTAAACACTTAATATATGCATTGGTAAAAGCCCATATATTAAATAATGAGACTTATTTTATAAACTGTACGGGACTTTTTGCACATTTTCAAGCACATGCGCTTCCCGAAACAAGGGAAGAGTATTTCAAACTATTAGAAAAGGTGTGGTTAGACAATGTTGAAAAAAATGATTCTGCTGGTCATCGCAGCTAGTTTCTTGTTTATTTTCACAATGCCTGTTCAGTCGCATAACCAAAATCAAAGAATAACACCTCAAGTACAAATTGGAGGTGCTTAAACGGCTGCTAGTTATTCTGATTTCTATTGCTGGTGGAGTTCTGTTAATTGGAGTATCGTACAGAGGATATACCTGCTAGGATTACTTATTTCCGAGAAAGAGAACAATGAAATTAAACAAAATAAGGCTAATCTCTAGGTCAGATTGATTGGTATGCCTCAATAAACATTGGATTTCTTTATGAAAAGGACCTCTGTTCCACTTATTAGTGGAACAGAGGTCCTTTTAACGTGGATTTAGGGATATCTTTGTTTATGCAAACTTTTGGGGATGTTCTTTTTTTGTTAGGCGCATTATTTGAAAATCCAAAAAACGTCTTTTTGTTATAAAATATGACATATAGGAGGGATCATGCTGATGAACCAAGGTGTGACTTTACTTTGTGTCGAACGAGCTAGGAAGAAACTGTATCAGGTCCAGAAAAAGTATGGATTTTTAACACATCCCAAAGTAATAGAACAATCTAAAAAGCTGGATGATCTGTTGAATCATTATCAAACATGTAGATCGGATCATTGAGAAATGAGACCATATTTTTTTTGAATTCCTTGACCGTACCTCTAACCTGCTTTGTCTGTGTCACGGCTGAAATCACCGCTACACCATCTGCACCTGCACGTGCGACTTCCTCAACACGGTCGACTGTAATACCTCCGATCCCAACAATTGGCACATCAATTCCCGCTTTACGCATCTCATATAAAATTGCTGGCCCATGTACAGCATGGGCATCATCCTTCGAGAGGGTGGGATAGATTGGCCCGACGCCGAGATAATCAGCACCTTGCAGAATGGCTCGACGTGCTTCCTTAATGGTATGGGCGGAGACGCCTAGAATTCGATTTCCGATTCGCTCGCGGACGGTTTCGGCAGATTCATCGTCCTGACCGATGTGAACACCGTCAGCGTCGATTTCAAGAGCCAGCTCCACATCGTCATTGATGATGAAGGGGACACCAGCGTGGCGGCACAGTTCCTGTAGCTGGCGCGCAAGTTCGAACATAGGGATACCCGTTAATGCGCCATGGCCTTTTTCCCGGAATTGGACCATGGTTGCCCCGCCAGCCAGAGCCTCCTGCACGACCCAGCCTGGTTCCGCTAGGCAATTCACGCTTCCAAGCACCAGGTACATCTGTAGCTGGCGGCGCACCACCTCTGACAACATTCTGCCGCTCATAGAAGCATCTCCTGACGACGACGGAAGGCCCAATGATTGGTGGGCCCATGTCCCTGTCCAAGCTGCAAAGATTCCTCAATCGCCGCCTGGATGAAGGCTTTGCCATTCGAGATAGCCTCCGGTACAGACATCCCTTTCCCTAATTCTGCGGTAATTGCTGCCGAGAAGGTGCACCCAGTTCCGTGTGTATGGACAGTCCGTACTCGCTTGCCGCTCAGCTCTGTAAAGGCGGTTCCGTCAAAGAGCAGGTCAACAATCTGTTCGCTGCTCTCGCTCTCGTCAGCGTGGCCACCCTTGATCACAACGAATTCTGATCCCATACTGCTAATATGTCTTGCAGCCTCGCGGCGATCCTCCATCGTACGGATGCTGATCCCTGTCAGGGCTTCCGCCTCCGGAATATTTGGTGTAACGACCAGGGCCAAGGGGAGCAAGTCGTCCTTCAAAGCCTGCACCGCTTCCAGTTGCAGCAGCTCAGCGCCTCCCTTGGCAATCATCACGGGATCGACGACGACCTTTTTCCAGCCGAACTTTCGGATCTGCTCGCTCACAAGACGGATGATACCTGCATTAAACAGCATGCCAGTCTTCAGGGCATCCACTCCAAGGTCTAATCCTACAGCTTCGATCTGTTCCGCTGTTGCTTCCTGTGGCAGCGGATATACGCCGTGGACCCCTAAAGTATTCTGTACGGTAACGGCCGTAATAGCCGACATGCCGTATACGCCAAGCTCTTGAAAGGTTTTGAGATCGGCCTGAATCCCGGCCCCGCCGCCACTGTCCGAACCGGCAATCGTCAGTGCTCTGGGTACACGAGTGTCTGTCATCGCGCACCACCTGCTGTGGTTGTTCCGGCTTCACGGACAGTGACATGCCCCTCCAGCGAACCTGTATGTAGTTTGGCGAGCTCGTCGAGAAAGGCAATCTGGAAGCTTCCGGGCCCCAGTTCTGCGGTACGTGCTGCGGCTCGGGAAGCTGCTGCACCGTAAAATGCCAAGCCTGCCGTACCTGCGAGCAGCAAGTTGGGTTCAACAGCTGCAAAGGCACCTAACACAGAGGTCAGCAGGCAGCCTGCTCCGGTTACCTTCGTGAGCAGTGCGTCTCCGCCGCTAATCATTCGTGCTTCGGCCCCATCGGTGATGACGTCCTCTTTTCCAGTAATGACAACCATAGTATTGAGCGTTCGAGCAGCCCGAATTGCCAGATCGACATTGCCGCTGTCAGCACTGTCACCAGCATCTACGCCTTTAATCTCACGGGCTTCTCCAACAAGATGCGCGACTTCGGCTGCATTGCCCCGCACCAATGAGATTTTGACTTCTCTCAGGATTCGCAGTGCCGACTCAGTTCTAAAGCTCGTTGCTCCCGCACCGACCGGATCTAGCAGGACCGGGACACCGTGTGCATTTGCTGATTGTCCAGCAATGATCATGGCATCCACCAGTTCGCGGTTCAGCGTACCGATGTTTAATACGACGGCTCCCGCTATTTTTGCCATGTCTGCTACTTCCTCGGGTGCATAGGCCATCACCGGGGAGGCGCCCAATGCATACAGGCCGTTGGCCGTAAAGTTGGTGACTACCACATTGGTGATATTGTGAACGAGGGGTTTGCTATTTTGTACCTTCGTTAGGAGATCCGAATAACTTTTTTCCCATGTACTCATCATGATTATCCTCTCTATAGTTGGTGGTTCAACAGGACATTAACCGTACTTCACGCATCGAATTGACAGGCTGACTATTCCAAGACCGTTGCCTGCATCTGGACCGGCCATTCTTCCTGCTTATAAGCCATGTCCCAGAACTTATATTCCAACTGGCAGCTCAGTATAAAATGCTCAATCATCCGCTCCCGCTCAGCAGCCGTTGCGCCTTCCGCCCAAGCATCTACACGTTCTCGGAACTTGAGTGTTGTATCATTAAGCTGGTCTCCATAGAAGCCCATCCATTCATAGAACGGATGGGACTCATCCGGCTTTACTTCATCCAGTAGCCTGCGGCCAATCTGGGCATACGTCCACATACATGGCAGCAGCACAGCCAAGATCTCACCCAGGCTGCCCTCATGCGCAACCGTCAGCATGTGACGGATATAGTGATGGGCCGACGGAGCGAGTGGATATCCCTGCAACTCTTCATAGGTCACCCCTGCGACAGCACAGAAATTTTGATGCGGATGAACCTCGCTGTGGAGAATAAAAGAGATTTGTTCATTAAATACAGCCATGTCCTCCCGATTCGTGCATTTGGAGATTGCGATACCATATATCCGCATGTAGGCGTTCAAATATTCAAAGTCCTGTTTTACATAGTGAATCAGCTGTCCCCTTGTCAAACTTCCTTCAGCAATACCTCTCACAAAGGGATGCTCAAAAATCGCTTGAAAAATGCCGTCCGCCTGCCGACGGAGTTCTTGTGTAAAACTCAATTTCCCCACCTCCATTAAATTGAAGAGCAAGAAGTCCTGTAAGGATACAATTCTGGAACAACGCTAAAAAGCCGCCCCGGAAAACTGGAGCGGCTTCAACAATAGGCCCAATGCGCAAAAAAAACGCTTGAAACCTTATATATAAAGGCTCCACTTTCCTACGCTAGTGCGAACTAGATCAGGTTCAAAGGGTCCAAGATACGTTCTTGTCTCAGCCATAGTGGCTCCCCTAGTGGACTTCTATTCTTTTGACTATTACTGTACATTCGTTCATACGCTATGTCAAACATACGTCTCTCTGGTCAAAGATCAAGTGATAGAGCTGAAGTTCGCTTTCGAGGGGAAAAAAGTGCTGGAGAAGGTCAGTTCCGTCTACACGAAGGAGTTTGCGGCAGGCTTCACTGTCTAATTAATCAGCATTTATACCAAAAGAGAAATCAGAACTGGGAGTGTAACGAGCGATATGACAGCACTGATGACAAAGGAGGAGGCTGTTTCTGATTCCAGGCTTTCGAAACGGGTGGCGATCATAGCAGCGACTGCTGAACCCGGGAAGGAAACGAGCAGAACTGCCTTCACAGTATCTGCAGACGACAGACCGCACAGGTAGGCGATCAGCAGCATTAATAAAGGCTGCACAATTGTTTTTAACAATGCGATGGCAAAGGCACTTACACTAAAACTAATGTTGCGTACGCCAATGGTCACTCCGACAGCGAATAAAGCGGCCCCGGACGTAATGTCTCCGATTTGATTCAACGATTTGTTCAACAAATCCGGTGAATGGAAGCCGAACAAGGTCAAAATTACACCAATCAGTGGAACCAGCGCCAGCGGTTCTTTTAATCCATGAAGAATGGAGTCCCAGATTAACCTTCCGAGGTGACCGTTCCGTTCTTTGCCTGAATTCCGGCTGGCTACGGTAGCTATAATAGTAGCCGCCGGGTCAAGGACGGCATTGACTACAATTCCCGTGAGCGCAATCGGAATGGCGACAGCAGAGGAACCGTAGATGGCTCCAAGCACCGGAATACCCATAAAAGCAAAGGTAGGCTGTGCTGAGTTCAAAGCAAACATAGCGGCATCCTTCACTGACTGCTTCCCCGCAAAGCGGGACAGTAGAAGGAGAACGGCAAAAAAGCCGACAATGCCAATGAACAGTGCCAGCAGGAATGGCCATTGCTCGATGAGTGCTTTCCTGTCCGTTGTCGTGATACCGATGAATAGATGCGCAGGCAGTGCAAATTTGGTAACGAGCGCATTTAAGGCCTTGGAGGAAGAGGCATCAAAGCTTTTGTAATGCCCCGCTAACCACCCTAAAATAATTACGAAAAAAATCGGCACCAAAATATACAAGATATGTCCGACACTCATAGATCGATTCTCCTTGCTTAAACTGACGTATTCTGCCTGTCTGAACAAGGCAATATTCTTCCCTAAACGGTGCATTAGTGAGGATGATGAATTACACTTTCTACTGCTTTGACCTTCGTATATTCCGGTTTCCACATTGCATCTCGTATAGCTTGTTCCACATTTGAAATGTGTGCTTGGGCTACCTGATCCTGAATCGCAGCTTTCGCAACCGCAACAGCAACAGCGTACGAAACATCACGTAATTTTCGGATATGAGGGAGCAGCGCACCGCCAGGCTTATTCGAATCCACGCCATTGGCAACGGCATCTGCTGCGGCTGAAAACATCGCAGGGGTAATCCTTTTGGCTTTAACTACGATCGCACCCAGACCTAGTCCCGGGAAAACAAAGGCATTGTTCGCCTGTCCAATTTCAAATTCAGTACCGTTATAGGTGACGGGCTCAAAAGGACTTCCGGTAGCGATCAATGCTTTGCCATCGGTCCACCGGATTAAATCCTCGGGTACCGCTTCGGCAAGGTTTGTAGGATTGGACATGGGCATGATGATCGGGCGTTCTACATGCTTGGCCATTTCCTTGATAATCTCTTCTGAAAAGGCACCGGCTACACCGGAAGTTCCGATCAATAGAGTAGGCTTCACCTGACGGATGACCTCCAGCAGTGGTATTTTTCCGTCATCCGACCGCGTCCATGAGCTGACCTCTTCTTTTTTACGTACATACGGTTTCTGATAATCCAGGACATCTTCCATATCGTCCGTTAACAGCCCGCGGTAATCAAAAGCCCAAAATGGCTTGAATGAATCCTCCTCCAAAAGACCATCCGCGATCATGGCTCCCCGAATTTGGTCAGCGTTGCCGATTCCTGCTGCCCCCGGGCCAAAGACAACTACTTTTTGCTCACGCAGCGGAATCTTGGTGACACCTACCGCCGAAAGAATCGCAGCCAAGGTTACCGCTCCTGTGCCTTGTATATCATCGTTGAAGGTGAGAATGCTTTGCCCATATTTTCTTATAATATGGCGGGCATTTACGCTACCCACATCTTCCCAATGTAAAAGCGCCTTCGGGAATTGAGCTGACGTTTTGCTGATAAAAGTATCAATAAACTGGTTATAGGCTTCTCCGCGAACCCGTTTGTGGCGGTTTCCGATGTACAGCGGATCATTCAGCAGCTTTTCATTATTCGTGCCCACATCCAGTACAATGGGCAGCACTCGCCCGGGATGAATGCCAGCCGCAGCTGTATACACAGCAAGCTTACCGATAGCAATGTTAATCCCCCCGACACCCCAGTCTCCGATGCCCAAAATACTTTCGGAATCCGTTACGACGATCAGATCCACATCTTCACCACTCAAACCGGAATTATAAAACGCTTGTCCAATACCGTTCGGGTTATCTATCGACAAATATACGCCCCCAGGGCGGTTGTACTCGTGACTATATTCTTGAATCGCGGTTCCGACGGTCGGTGTATAGACTACGGGTAGCATTTCACTTAAATGATCGGTTAGTAGCCGATAGTAGAGGACGACATTTCGGTTGTGGAGGTCGTTGAGAGAAGCATTTTTACGTAGCATGGTAGGTTGTGCGAGAAATTGCTGATATGCTCGTACGCTCTGTTTCTCCAATGAAAGGACGGTTGGAGGAAGGATTCCATCCAAACCCAGTTCTTTGCGTTCTTCTTCTGTAAAAGCAACGCCTTTGTTCAAAAGGGGATTTGCCAACACATCCTTCCCCCGTAAAGGAGTAGATAATGACCCATCGCGATTGACATAAAATGCTTCCATAGAAAGACCTTCCTTCTGTTCATTTACATAACTATTCATAACGAAAGATGACATGTTATCCATAGTATGGACGTGCCAATTTGTTTTATTCGTTTATTTCTATATGACAAAATAACCATATTCATTTCTTTCTATTGATCTAAAAGAACTAATTTTCGATATGGATTCGCTAACTAATGCTGAGAATTTTGGTTCTAATGAATCAGGTCTAAATACTCTGTTTTTATCAAATATGAAAATCAGTTTTTCTTCTCTTATTCCCTTATATATCATGGAGTGTCAGCTATTTTGTTAAGAAAATATGAAGTATTTGGACATTAATTTAACCCCTATAAACAAACATTTTTAATTCTTTTTCAACAAAATAGAACTATTCGGAGGAAAAGGAGAGGTTTGTGTGCAGGGACCTATAGCCATTTTTAGCGATAATGACAGGGCTATTGATTATCCCAATGTAATTTGTTTTTACCAATATATACAGTGCAAGGACACGGAGGCAGCTTCAGTCTACGAGAACGCATGTTGCTGCTTGATTGATTATAGGGAGCCGGGGCAGGCGGTGCGGAAAGCCAATCAGATCCGCAGCCAATTTCCGCAAATGCCATTGTTACTGGTGACGGATGTAACATTTCCGTTCAGTGATCAGCATATGGTGCAAATCACCGGAGTAGGCCGTTTGCGGCTGCTATTTTGGCAAGCCAATGACACCGAAGAAATGCTTTCGGAAATACAAAGCTTGCTCTATCCCGAGTATTCGACCAAAAGCCAACATATTGCATTTATCTTGTCTGTATATAACGAAGAGCAACGTTTTGTTCATGTCAAAACCTTTGCTGAACGACTGCAAGCCTTTATCCGTAGCCATATTATTGAAGGTTCGATTTATCTCATTGATGATGGTAGCCACGATGGCACCCATGCCTTGATTAAAGCGCTGGAGGCAGCAACGGACTTATCCGTAAACCGGATTAATCAGAATCTTAGTCCGCTGCTTCAAACAAGGGAATTGGGACGCAATACACGTAAGGCAGGGACGTATCTGGAAGGGATGCGGACCATTGGTGCGGATTACTACGTATTTGTGGACGCGGACGACTCCTTTTTTATTGAGGATATTGCCAGAATGATTAATGTTGTTCAGCAGGGCTATTATGATGTCGTGATCGGAACCAAGGATATGACCGCCGAGAATCGGTCTTTATTGCGATCTGTTGTCAGCTTTGGTAAGCGGGTCATTTCCCGTCCTTTTTTACCCACAGGTGTGGTGGATTCCCAGACTGGGCTTAAAGTGATGAGTTCGGTTGCAGTGAAACGGATGTTTCCGCATTTAAAGGAACAGCTCGGATTGGCGCTGGATCTAGAAATGATGTTTATTGCCAAGCGACTCCAGCTTCGTGTGCTGCAATTACCCGTCAAATGTATTGACCGCGATGGATCGCACATCCATGTCTGGAAGGATTCCATTCGTTTTTTGCGCTCTATCATTGATATTTGGCGACTGGATCGGCGGGTGAGATAACAACGTGAACAACCGATTGCGTTCGTTAATGTTTCCTCTCTTTAATGTGCTGCTTAACGGGTTTAATTTTTTCTTCCACATTACAGCGAGCTGGTATCTTACCGGACAAGCTTATGGTCAAGCGAATGCGTTGCTGGCCCTCTTTGCACTGTTGTCCGTTTTGGGCTTATCCATCCAGCTATTGACCGCCAAGCTGGTATCCAAGGGTGACAAGATGCTTGCGCTACGTAGCTTACCGCTCGGTTCTCTATTACTAAAAGCACCTTTGGTGCTAACTGTGCTTGCCATGATTATTTTACTCATGTTTCATCCGTTATTGCGCTCGCTTTTAGTCGTCGATTCCGCCCCGCTAATCATGCTGTATGGCTTGATCGGCCTACATATTTTGGTGAGTTCGTGCCGTGGAGATTTACAGGGTAGGGAACGCATGTTGGCGCTCAATGTGAACTATTACATTGAAGTATTGGGGAAGCTGAGCTTGTTTTTTGTTCTGGCTGCACTGGGGTTAAAGCTGGAAGCTCTACTGTTGGCGAGCTGTGGGGGAATGTTGCTGTCGCTGCTCCATGGCTGGATCGTTTCGGCTCGTGGCTTGTCCCTATTCACAACCAGTGGAGAACATATCCCTTCTGGGCTATGGAAATCATTGGGTCAGGATTTCACTGATAGCCTTATGACCAATTTATTTATTTTGTTTTGTATCTCTATCGACATGTTGTATGTACAGCATTACTTTCCCGAGCAGGCCAGCAGCTATGCCATTGCGCTGAAGTACAGCCAGTTGGTCTATTACGTTTCGTATAGCCTAATTGCTGCCTTTATTCCAAAGCTCGGTGCGCAGGGGCATGACCGCCAAGCTTTGGGCAAGTTGATTGCCGTCTATGCCGGATTAATGGCTGTAGCTGCGATCTGTGTATATGTGGGCACGACCTTTGTGTTCCCATCCTCTATACCCATATTATTCGGAGCCTCTTACCAATCAGCCGAGGCCTATATTCCATGGGGGGGATGGGTGTACTGGTTATTTTCCATCGTGCTGTTTTTTGTGCATGTGCACGTATTGGTGGGCAGACGCAAATTTATGTTCAGTCTGATGGCAGGAGCCGCGGCTTTATTAGTAGCCTTTCATATTGCCCACACAGAGCCGGTAGATTTCTTGCTTTCTGAGTTCATGGTTTACGGAGCTATGGCTCTCTACTTTGTGATAGACGCCTATGTGCATTTGTTCAAAATAAAGATAAAGGGGGATTTACCCCATGAATACCATACATGAACAGGACGGTAAAACCGTAGTTCTATTGCTGTCCTGGCGTGACATACGTTCACCTAAAAGCGGAGGAGCAGAAATTTTCACCCACGAAATGCTTAAACGCTCACAGCAAGGCCGCTTCCAGTTCATTCATTTTTCACCCCAATTCGAGGGGATGCCTGAGCATGAAATTATTGACGGTATTACGTACATTCGAAAAGGAAACATATACAGTGTTATTTATTATGCGATGCGCTATTACCGTCGTCATCGAAGGAAGATCGACTATGTGATTAACCAGGCGAATACGCATCAATTCTTTACCCGATTTTGGGTGGAGGCATCCAAGCGGATTTTTTTCATACATCAGCTAACAAGGGAAATATGGTTTGAGAACGCCAAATTCCCGCTAAATGTTATTGGGTTTCATATAGAACCCTTGATGCTTAAGCTGGCTCGTAAGGATCGGACGCTTACGGTATCTCCGTCTACTCGATATGATCTACTTAAGCTGGGCTTTCACCCGGATCGTGTTCATCTTTTACCGGAAGGCATTGAGTTTGATCATTGGCCGCGCGAACAATTTTTAACGAAGGAACCTAATCCGACCTTCATGTACGCTGGGCGCTTCGTCAAATATAAAGGCATTGATCTGGTCGTTGAGGCCTTTGGGCAGCTCAAGGAAAAGTTCCCTCAGGCTATGTTATGGATTGCCGGAAAAACCGATAAAACCTATGTGGCAGAACAATTGTTGCCGATTATGAAACGGTATGGATTAACATACGGAGAACCGGATGAACAGGGGCAATCGCAAGCCGATATTACCTTTTACGGATTTGTTTCAGCAGAGCATAAGCTGGAGCTGATGAGTCGTGCCCACGCGCTGGTGTTTCCTTCCTTGCGTGAAGGTTGGGGGTTGACAATTACCGAAGCGGCAGCGGTTGGAACGCCCAGCATTGTCAGCAATTCACCGGGTCTGGTGGATGCAACGGATTTTGGGAAGAGCGGGTATCTATGCTTTCACGGCGACATCCGGGGATTATCTGAACAAATGGAAAGAGCAGCGAAGGGCGGCGAAGATTACATGGCCATCCGTGAGCGGGCGTATGAATATGCGTTAAGATTCCATTTTGATCATACGGCTGCTGCGTTTGAGCAGTTGATGGAAGATTGGGTAGAGGAGGCGGAACAGAGTGGACAAAGTGGTCATTCTCTTCTCCACGTACAACAATGAACGGACGATAGAGCCTTGTTTGCGAAGCTGTATGGGGCAAAATTACAAGGATCTGCATATTGTAATTGCTGATGATGGCTCCAATGACCGGACCGTCGAGACGATTCGTATGCTGTCGGAAGGGAGCGCAGTACCCGTAACGGTATTGGAGCTTCCCCATGGGGAGCGGGGAGTCGCTAGGGTTAGAGCGGTTGAGGAAGCGAAACGCTTGGGTGCCGAATACATATTTGTATTGGATTCCGATATGATTTTAGCCGAACATCTGATTCAGCAGAGCATCGACTTTTTTGACGATCATCAGGATATTGGCGCTTTGGTCGTTCCGGAGGAGGCGTATTCGGAAGCGGACAATTTTTTTTCCAAAGTGAAAGTTTTTGAGCGAAATGTGATTAATAACGCGGGTGAGACCTTGGGAAAACGCTCCATTGAAGCGGCACGCTTCTGGCGAATGAGCGCTTATGAATCGACGGGCGGGTTTAATGCGGAGCAGATTGCTTTTGAAGAAATACAGCCGACCTTACGTTATATAGAGTCTGGTGGAGTCATTCGCCGGGCGGTATTTACACGGGTATATCATGATGAAAAACAGGTCTATCTGCACGATGTATTACGTAAAAAAGCCTACTACTTTTCAGTGATGGATCGTACGATGTCATCTGAAGAGGGCGGATTACGAAAGGCACTGGAACGTTGGTATTTCTTCCGTCCGGTGCTGTATACGTGGGGGAATTTGAAAAACTATATCCGTCACCCGTTGCTGACGATGGGGATGTTGTGGATGTATGTATGCCTAACTGTGATTGGGGTAGCCGCCGTGTTAAAGGGCGGCACCCGTCACTCAGGCGATCTCGCTAAGGCGGATAAGGCGTAACGATGAATGTCCGAGGGTCAGCGTATCCAGCGTGTACAGGTCGGGATCGGAAGATTCCGACTCCTCATACGGTATGTATAATGAATGCGTGGTTAACTGAATACCTTCCCCGTCAGGATGACGTAGTGAGCGGCCAACAGGATACAGCTCAGCAAGTGCAATGTGTACAGCGGTTACGATATCTTGTTCATTCAGCAGAACATAGGGTCGGTACGGAGCATTCAAAATGCTGTCTATAAATACTGACAGGTCGGAAGCTACGTTCTGGTCTGCTGCATGCAGGCTGTTTCGATTGAGTTTGGCTTGATCAAGCGCCTCATACAGTATTTTTTTTAGCGTATCATCATCCAGCTCCAGCGGTTTCGTCAAAAAACGGAACACACCGACTTGATTAATCGCCGATAAAATGGACTGCGTATGCAGGTGACCAGACAAAATGATTCGTACGATATGTGGATAATCTTTCTTAATCATGCGAAGGAAGGTAATCCCATCCAGACCAGGCATGAGCAGATCGGAAACGACCACATCAATCGGGTGCTGTTCCAGCACTTGTAGGGCTTCTTTGGGCGTGTGAGCGGTATGTAAGGTGAATGCTTCTTGCGTCAAGGTCCGTTCAAGCAGGGACAGAACCATAGGGCTGTCGTCAACAAATAGAATGTTTTGGGGTGTCATAAGAACTGCGCAACTCCAATCAGGAAGTAAGAAATGAGGAACTACATGTATAATATCAGCGTTTTGGCATTTTTGAAAGATGTCAATACAGAACGGGCGTTGCGTCTTTTTTGTGAACGATTTGATTCGGCTGAGCATGCCCTCTGGGAAAAAGGTATGCGTCTCCTTCATCAGTATCATGCTGCACGGCATACAGGGGTGACCCTGGTTGTCTCCAGCGCACTTCAGCATATGGACGATCGTCATGATATTTACGTTGTTGATCTGCGAGAATACGGCGAGGAAGAGTTGGATCGCTTATATATCGCAAAAACATGCGAGTTGATCCTACTGACGGACGGGGCAACGGAAACCGCTGCGAGGTTTGCTGCCCTCCAGCGCCGCACTCCCCGTTTGCTGTGCGCACGGCTACCGCTGGTCAGCTACGAGCTGGAATGCCTGATGCAGGCTATTTTGAGCCGTCGTGAACAAAATGGAGGGGACAGGGAAGCATGAAACAATGGGCTTTGTTGAAACCAGGTTGGCAAAAGCTGATCCTGTACCTGATCGTACTGGGTGTGACCGTGTTCTTGGCCGCTGTGCTTCAATGGTTTGTCGTGCGACAATTCAGTGTTCACTTGGCGGAGATTCAGAACGAACAGCTCCAGTATGAGGTACAGGAACTTTCTAGCAGCATTACCGAGCGTTATGCCGCATGGCAGGCTGAATTGAAGGAGCTGTCATCCAGTCTGGGCAGAGATATGCTGAATCAGGGAACACGCCAGTATCCTGAGGGGTTTAAGCGTGAAAGCGGGGCCTTTTATGTGCTAGATGAACAGTATCATGTGATGGTCGGACGAGATAATCGTGAGATGAAAAGTGCGGTCCAGCAGATTAAGTGGCTGCAAAATGGTTGTGCAGTAAGCTCTTTTGTGACAGAGGACCATCAGCCTGCCCAGTATATCGCATGCAGGATTCAAGGAGCGCAGATGGGCGGTTTTATGGTGCGCAAGGTTGACGCTGATATGCTCAGCGGAATTATTAAAAGTAAACCGGTTAACCAGTATGAGACTTTATTTTATAACGGTCAATTTAAGGTCGTAGCTTCCCGAAGTAATCCGGATATTAACCGAACGGACATCACGGGCGTCACTCGTAGGCTGCTGGAGGGCAATACAGGTGTCATTGAAGATGACGGTGAAAAATACGGGATAGGATTTAGCCGCATTGGGGAAGAAGCCCTTTACATATCGGTTAAGGATGTCAGCGAGGATACAGCACAGCGAATCAGCTCCTTCCGCAGACAGTTGTGGATGGTCATGGTTCTAATATTGTTCATTCTGTGGGCCATGCTCGTACAATTCCGCAAAAGGATTGTAAAGGATGCCATCGTGAACAACCAGGTGCGTGATCAACGGCGAGATGAAGATATGCGACAGCAGCAGGACACGTATTATTTGCCGTTAATGCAGACGATTGAGCAGCAACTGCAAGAGCTGCAAGAGCAGACTAGCCGTCTCACAGGCGGTGATGATTTGAAGCTGCTGGGATTTTATCATGATCTAGCAAACCGCTTTGAAGCGGCTTCCAGTCAGGGAAAAGGAGCCTCTCATGAGGAACTGGAGTATTTTCGCGAGTTGAATGAAAATTTTATCCAGGGTCGCCTCAGACAGGAATCCTCACTGGGAGAGTTACTGATGGGAGTTCGTAGCTTGCGCGATGAGCTGGAAGAGAAGATGCATGATAATAGTGGAATTAGCTTTACAGATATGAATGAAATATTGTCTGAGTCGCTGAAATGGGCGAACCGTTCATTGAACATGAAGAACATTCAAGTGATCTTGCGGCAAGAGCCTGTTCCATCGATTGCAGCACAAGCACCCATGCTGTACAAAACGATTCAGGGACTGCTGGAAAATGCAGTGCAGGCCATGGGACGCCAAGGCGGAGAACTGCCTGAGGATCAGGAACAGGACCGAACAGGTCTGCGGTTCAAGCGACAATCTCAAGTGCTTAAGGTTAGTTCACGGCTGGAAGAAGGAGAAATTGTTATTATCATTGAGGACACAGGCGGCGGGATTGATGATAAAATGCGTTGGAGCTATTTCCAGCCAGACTATTCCCAAAACTCGCAGGAGCATGCGTTCAGCCTGTACCATATGGATGCATACCTGAAGACCATAGGCGGCCGTTTAAAGCTGCGTAATACCGATCAGGGCTTGCAGGCAATCGTTCGTTTGAGAAGATAGGCCCAAGATAACCGACAGATATACGAGAAGTTCAAGAGAGGGGGACAAGCATGAAAAAATGGATATTTCGCTATCGTTACGATATGGCGGCAATGATGTTGATGCTGATTGCGATTGTTGCATATCTTGCACCCATCTATGGACCAGGGCAAATTGTGTTTAGCGACATTGCTTTTGGAGCCACCTCTCATCGGTATCTGGAGGAAATAACCGGGGTATGGAACGAGCGATGGTCTACCTCGACCTTGTTCAATGCTCCACGTATCCTGTACATCTTGCCCTTCTATGGACTGTCACTCTTATTTGACGAAAGCGGACCGGTCTTGCTCAAGTCGTTTATTACAGGCTTGTTATTTGTTTCGGCATTTTCGATGTATGCCTTTGCCAAGCGATTGGTTAGCGTGTATTATTCACCAAGCTTTACGAAGACCCGTATTTTTGCCATCATGGTCGGCTCGTTGTTTTATGCGCTGAATCCGTGGGTTATTTTCCGCATTCAGCATATTTATTTGCTCTGTGGATATAGTTTATTTCCGTTAATGCTGCGATTCTTTTTCAGTGCGGTGGACCCCAAGTTTCAAATTCAACAAATTAAAAACTATCATCCCCACAAGTTGTATCAGCGGAACTGGATCGACCTGTTTCTGTTGGCTGCGGTATTCACCGTTAGTGCTGCGGCAATTCACTATTTTTTCTTCGGCATGATTTATTTGGGCTTGTTCACCATGTTGCTATTGATCAAGCTGACCTGGACCCACCGTAAGGCTGGTCGCACCTATTTGCAGCCGTTATACGGCAATTTTTTGCGTAAAGGGATCATTTTTGGCATGTTTTTCGGTCTGCTCAGTTTTTATTGGTTGTCTCTATATGTCGGTAGCATGTTGATGGACGCTCAAGCGTCTCAGCATAATATCAATGTCGTGGATACGTTGTCTCTGTTCAGCCGCAACAGCAGTTTAAATAATGTGGGTTATTTACTGAGCTATTGGTGGCCCATGTTTTCCTTGTCCTCACTGCCTGTCATGTTTTATGTAGGAGGGGGATTTTTGTTGCTATTGATCGGGTATGCGATGGTGACACGTTCACATAAAAATCCGATCATTCTGATCTTCTCGCTACTTACGCTGCTGTTTCTGGTTGCAGCTACCGGGACGACGTTCCCATCGATTGCCAAGTGGTTTGTCATTCTGGTTACGAAAACCCCTGTGATTGGTTCGGTTTTCCGTGATCCTAACAAATTTATTGGACTGATTGCCCTTAACTTCGGGGTGTTGCTGACCTTTGGTGTCATTCAATTTATGGAATGGTTCGGATCCTCGCCGCTACAGCGTGTATATAAAAAGCTGGCGGTCGTTATCGTCGTCCTGTGCCTGGGGGTATATTTTGCTCCCTTGCGCACTCAGTTCATTGAGGGGTACTACAAGCCAGTACAAGTGCCAGAGGCTTATGGTCAAATGGCTGAAAAGCTGACTGATCCGGATCGTTTCGATAGCAAGGCATTATACTTTCCGATTGCTGACAATATGATTCAGAGCTATAACGGAGTAGCCACGCCCAAATGGAATAAAGGGAAGACCGCAAACGAAAAGGCAACGGGAGATTTTCAGGTATACTCTTCTCCTAAAAATACGATCTTTCATCATGAGGGCAATGATCCCGGTATTACATACTATATGAATTTTCTACAGTATGTCATGGACAACGGATTAAGCTCCCGATTAGGTTGGCTGTTCTCTACCTTTGGTGTCAACCAGTTGGTCTACCATGATGAATATGTGGGACAGGAGAAGCGTCAGGATTTCCACCTCTCTCAGCTGGAAGGTCAGACCGGGCTGAAACGTACGTACCAGAACGGGCTATTTTCCATATTCAATCTCGACCAGACACCGCCCTATATGAACATCCTTGCGAGTAAAATTGTAACACCTTACGGTTTTAGCCGACTGGAGAGCTACAGCCATCTGCCTGGTTTTGATTTTAGCCGCTTTGGAGTGCTGTTCAGTGCGTTAAAGCCTGAGCTAAAAACCATCCAGACGATTAACAAAGGGGATTATGTGGAAGCGGCGTCCTTTAATGACTTGCTATTGTCACAGCTTCCAGCAGAGGATTACTTACGGCCTTTTGATGCCATTGAGGATGGTAATGCCTTTTTAAAATGGTCCAAAACCTTTGCCTCGACCAACGATTGGTTATGGTATTTATCCTCCCAAAATATACGGAACTTTCCGTTCGATATGGAAATGGATGCAGGGATTGCGGTCACCTTTGCCAGTAAGAAGCTGGATGTGGCCCCGTATCAGATGAGCAGCATCGAAGGGAAGACGGTTGTGGACTTTGATTCCATGTTGCGGACCGAAACCTTCTTCAAGCCGGATAACCCGCAGTTGTTCAGTGTGCAGGCTAATCCCCGTGAGGAATTGAATGATGTGCCAACTCTGCACGGCGAAATTATGAAGGGTGACCCGAGTAATATATGGCAGGTCGCTCGATCGGGTTTGCTGGAAGCCAAGGAAAATAATCCGTATCAGTTCCAAATTACTGTTTCCGGTCGTGGGACAAACAAAATGCATGTGAAAATGAGATTTTATGATAAGCAAATGCGTGAACTGGGGGTTAGCTATGTCGTGGCGCCTTCGGAGGGATATAATTTTGACAGTGTGAAATTTTACGGGGAATACGTGTCGCCGCCCGGCAGCTATTGGATGCGAATGGATTTGTTAACCCTGCAGCGCCCACAGCAAAAAAATTACTGGTGGATTCATGATATCCAGCTACGTGATTTGGGGCAATACAGTAAGCCTAACACGTTTACGATGCACAAAAAACTGGATCAACCTCAAACCTCGCATGTATATGCCAGAGTGTTTATGAATAAGGCAGGCGGGAAATTACAAGTCACGCTACCGGACAAAGTGGTTAGTATCAAGACCCAGGATGATGGTTTAAACCAATTTCAATGGGTCGATCTGGGGGAACATGTTTTTCCAAAAGGAGATACTCCAGTCACGGTTAATAACCTGCAAGGTTTTAATGCGATCAATCAATTTGCGATTGTGCCTGTGGATCAGCTAGATCAGTTATCTTTTCCAGTGGAGCAGGCATTGAAGCGGGGCAAGCTCTTTTTCACCTTGGAGGCAGAGAACGATTTTAACGCCCAAGGGAATGTGCAGACGGAGCGTGCTTTACCAAGACTTAGTATGGGGCGGGGGATCAGCTATCAGAAGGGGACGTTAAGCAGGGATGTGGAAGTCGCCAAAACGGGAACCTATGCCACAGCTATTTTGGCTAATCTACCTGCAGGATACCATGGGTCATTAACGATGAAGTGGGTGAATGAAGAGACGGGAGAGGTGCTGACCAGAACGATTCGTACGGAAGAGTCGTATAAGCGGTTACCCGCTACCTCTTTATCTGAAAAGCAGGTTATTGAAACGGTGCCCGATCAGGATGGTTTTGCCAAGAAAATCATACAAATTCCCGGTCTGCTGAACGACTATGGCCGAGTCGAATTTAAAAATCTGTTCCTAACCAAGGGAAAGTATCGCTTAACCCTTGTCCTGGATAGTCAGGTGCCTTCATTGAGCCGTTTTGGAGATATTCATCGAATGGGCGGGCAGGAAGTGACGGTGATGCCGGGGGAGGATACGAAGGAATCATTGAGCACGACGGATGTCGGATGTGTAGCGGATATACGACCTGGCCAGACGAAGCTATCAATCATGGACGAAGGGCTCTCTATCCGTTACGCACCTAGCTATTCCTGTGACTGGAATATTTATGCGTCCAAGAAAATGAAGGCCGAGCCGCTGCAAGAGTATGCCGTGCAGTTGGATGCGCGATCCGAACAAGTTGGAAGTCGGCACATGAAGGTCATATTTTTGAATAAAGCGTCCCAGGTTCTTCAAACCTCCTATATTGATGAGGTGGAGGAGAGAGATAAGGAACAATGGAATCATTATGATCAAATTGTGAAGGCACCGGCAGGAACCGCCATGATGCAGTTTCAAATTTTAGCGCATGCGCACAAGAAGCAGTCAGGCTTATTTCAAATGAAGGAATATTCCATTATCCCTTATCAAGCCATGATTACAGTGGATCAATTTACGTTGTTTGAGGGAACGGATATGGATACCTTTTTTATGGCACCACATGCTTCGGAAAGCATTCAGGCTACTCGTGAGAATTCCATGGAACGTAGTTTTACGCTATATAATCCGACGCATCAGCAGGTGCTGATCCGGGAGACCGAATCACCCAATCCACTATGGGAGTTCAGGCTGGGTGGCGAAAATCAGCGAGCCCGTCTGTCTGTGAATGGAGTAACTACCGGATTCATTACCAATGGTAACGGGAACGGGAAAGTCGTCGTTATTCTGGCTTCCGCCTACCGTTTCGGATGGGGACTGTTCCTCATAGGGATACTGGGTGGAGCAGCTTGTTTTCTTCCTTATCGGCGATGGAAGAAGCGAAACCTTCCATAAAAAGCAAGCTGCTCAGTGGGGAAATGGGTAGCCATGATACGGCTACATCTCATATTTGTAGCCTCTGCCCCAGACGGTACGGATATGCTGAGGATTTTTAGGATCACGCTCAATTTTTTTGCGGAGGCTGGAGATATGTACATCGATAGTGCGATCCAGATAAGCGCCATCTCCGCCTTTGATCCGATCCATCAGCTCGCTGCGGGTAAAGACTTTCCCTGGATAGCAGGACATTTCTTTTATAATGGAAAATTCGATTTGAGTAACTTCAATTTCCTGATCATCAACTAGCAGGCTGTGACGATAATCATTTACCCACACTCTTACCTTTTTAAGCCTTTGCGTAACGGTTGGCGATTCAACAGGCATGTTGCGACCACAGCGGCGCAGCAGAGCTTTCATACGGGCGTTCAACTCTCTCAGACTGAAGGGCTTGCATAAAAAGTCATCCGCTCCATCATCCAAAGCCTGGATCCTTATGTTCAGCAGGGTGTTATTAGAGATGACCAGCATAGGTACCGTCGTGAATTGACGAATTTGGCCGACCAGCGTACATTCAACTCTACCGGAAAACATCAGAGCGGTCACAATAATATCAGGCTTAAAACGCATGAGTGTAGGAATTGCAAGTTTAGAGTCATTGATAAGTTCGGTATGATAACCTTCTTCTTGAAGATGAAGAGTAATCATATCTGCCAAACTTTTTTCCTCTTCAATGATGAGTATTTTTATGGACATGACTGACATCTCCTGTACAGACAAAGATACAATAGCATTGCATAATCATGTATTTGCCACGATAATACATACTTATGTATTCGGCAGAAATGCGAAAATCGAACAGTCCTATAATGAAAGAAAAATATTAATTTACAGGAAGAAGGTTGCATCTTTGCGAATGATTTTATTATCTGGAGGTTCGGGTAAACGTCTATGGCCCTTATCCAATGTGAACCGCCCCAAGCAGTTTCTTTCCATACTACGTCACGACGAACGGCCCGAAAGTATGCTGCAACGAATATGGAGACAATTAGATGAAGCGAATTTGGCAGATGAGGCCTATTTTTCAACGAGTGGAACTCAGGCCGAGCTGATTCGAGGACAAATTGGCGGAGATGCTGTAGTGATTGAGGAGCCGACTCAGCGAGATACTTTCCCGGCCATTTCCCTGGCTACGGCCTACTTGCATGACGTTGCAGGTGCATCACTCGAAGAGATCGTAGGGGTCATGCCTGTGGACGGGTATGCGGGAGATGAATTTTTTGAGCATCTGCGCAGGCTTCCTTCCATATTAGAGCAATCAGGAAGCCATATCGCATTAATGGGGGCTGCTCCGACGGAACCCTCTGATAAATACGGATATATTGTGCCTTCAGCCTCTCCTTCACTTGACCAGCCATATTATAGGGTTAGTTCATTTGTAGAAAAGCCGGATCTGATTCGTTCAGAAGCGTTGATCCGTGAAGGGGCCTTATGGAATTGCGGGGTGTTTGCTTTTAGACTGGGCTTTTTATTGGATATTCTGAAGCAAATGGGTATACCATCCGACTATGAATCTCTTTCGACAAATTATGCAGACTTGCCTAAAACTAGCTTCGATATTGCGGTAGTAGAGCATACTCATAAGCTCTCCGTGCTTCCATATCATGGAGAGTGGAGAGACTTGGGCACATGGGATTCGTTGGTGAGAGAAGTAAGTTCGAAGCTGAGTGGTCCAGGATATATTTCAGAAGCTTCACATGACTCGCATATCATCAACGAACTGGAGATTCCGGTTAGCATCTGGAATGTCCCGGGCATTATTGTCGTTGCCGGGCCGGATGGCGTGCTGGTTACGGATCGGCAGTCATCCACAGGAATTAAGGATATGGTGGCGGAAATTGAAATCGGACCACGTTTTGAGGAGCGCTTCTGGGGAAAGCAAACGGTGTTATCCCATCAAGCGGCAGCAAGTGGATTGCAGACAGTGACCAAACGCGTGGTCATTTCAAACGGGAGATTTATCAGCTATCATGAGCATCAGTTTCGTAAAGAAGTTTGGACTATAGTTTCTGGAACCGGGAGTGTCTCTATCAATGGCGTGATACAGACGGTCAGCCCCGGTGAGGTCATCGTCATTGAACCCGGTACAAAGCATTTTATAGGGGCAGTAGAAGGAGATTTAGAATTCATTGAGTCACAAATCGGACATATCGTATCCGAAACGGATATTATCCGATATGAATTTCCTGATTCGATTGACGACCATACTCTATGAAGTGTCTACAATATAGGGACTGATAGATACGAACGAGGTTTATCAGAAGGCAGTGAAGAGTAGTAGGAACTATTTTTTATTAGAGCTTAGATGCCTGTGCATTCCTAAAAAGGTATTCATGCGTTATACGAATGAATACCTTTTTTTGCATAAACAGTTCTCTGTGTTTGTAATGAATTGAATAGAAAAGAGACTTATAAAATAATAATTTTCTTGGAAGTCAGCCACTCTTTTACAGCGTCCGTACTGAGGTCTCTTTTGGGCGTCCATTCTATTTTATCAACCAGCTTGCCGTTCCTGAATTCTGCAATAGTGGGGGTGTATTTAACGTTGTAATCCTCTTTGAATTTATTCCATTGGAGCTTGTCCTTATGGATTTTGTGAACGTTCAAAAAAGTAATTTTAGAGCCTAGATTATACTGTTCGATCATCTTGTTAAAGTTAGGCTCAAACCGATTGCAGTCGCCACAACTCGGTCTGCCGATATAGACAAATACACTTTGATCCTGTTGAATCAAACGCTTAAAACCATCAACTGTAACCGCATTCAAGTGGTCATATATTTCGGGGTAATTGCTTTTGCTCGCTTGGATTTCTTTGTCTTTTTGTTGAACAACCTGCTCCAGATCCTGAAATTTAACTACAGCTGAAATAGCGATAGCAATGACAAGCAACACAATGACACTTAACCCGGCGATATATCCTTTTTTCACAGAGATCCTCCTTTTTTTACATTCTTACGCTTACAATAAATGATATTTCCATTTTTCACTGTAACACTTGTCTCATTATGTATAAAAAAGAAGCTTTCCATTGGGAAAGCTTCTTTAGTCAGCATTTTGCATAATTCGATTCCCAACGCTTGTAAGTACAGTATAGACGAACTAAAGCGTTTTCGATCTATATACTGCTGATTTGAAAATGCTCCTGGGATTTATGCAAAATGCCCTAGTCTGAAAATTAAATGTTAGACCACAACAGTCAACAAATAATCCTCACGCTTCACTTCAGTTTCCATTGTGTTCAATACGTCCAGGTATTGAGCGGAATTTGTTACGATAATCGGCGTAGTCGTTGTATAGCCTGCCGCCTTAATTTGTTCGATATCAAATTCGAGCAACAATTGCCCTTGCTTCACCACATCACCCTCTTTGACGCGCTTGTCAAAGAATTGTCCTTTCAGCTTCACTGTATTCACACCAACGTGAATCAGAATTTCTGCTCCGTCATTGGAAGTAATACCGATGGCATGTCCGGTTGGGAATACGGTCGTAATCGTTCCATTGACAGGAGATGTCAGCACACCCTCTGTAGGATCAATAAGGATTCCTTTCCCCATAGCACCTGAAGCAAAAGCAACATCAGAAGATTGTTCCAAAGGCAATACTTTACCTTGCAGTGGGCTTACGAGAATTTCTTTCTCGATTGTCACTTCTTTCTTTATAGGCGCAGCTTCTGTTTTTGCAGTTTCTTCTTTTGGATCATCAAAGCCCAAAATCATAACCAACACAACTGCGAGTACAAAGGCAACGAGCAAACCGATGACTACCCACAAGAACCCAGCTCCAAAATAAGTTGGCAGCGCCAGTAAACTAGGCAGGGAGAAGGATTTTGCAGTCGCTCCGCCAGAAGCGATAATAGCGCCCCCAATACCACCAGATATGCAAGCATAAATGAAAGGTTTTTTCAATTTCAAAGTTACACCATAAATCGTTGGTTCTGTAATCCCGAATACAGCCGCCAGTGTAGAGGAACCAGCCAAAGCCTTCATTTGAGTATTTCTAGATTTCAGGAATACCCCCAGTGTTGCACCGGCTTGAGAAAGTACGGCTGCTGTAAGCATTGGAAGCATCGTGTCATAACCCAATGTTTGAATATTGGACAGCATAATAGGAACGAAGCCCCAATGTACACCGAAAATAACAAACACTTGCCAGAATGCACCAGCAACGGCTCCGGCGATCAATGGGCTTAAATTGTATACCCATGTAAAACCGTTCGCCAAGCCTTGACTGATCAGGTTACCGACTGGACCAAAGGCCAAAAACGTCAACGGAACAACAACTAGCAGTGATAGCATAGGGACGATAATGTTTTTAACCGATTGATGAACAAAGGAATTAAACCAACGTTCCACATAGGACTGTACCCAGACCGCGAGAATAATTGGGATTACGCTGGAACTGTATTTTATCAGAATGATTGGAATCCCGAGAAAAGCCAGTTTTGCCGGATGGTCCACCGCTGCAATAACATCCGGGTACACGAGTGCTCCAGCAACTGCGACCGATACAAAGGCATTTGTCTTAAATTTACGGGACGAAGTAATAGCCAGGAATATAGGCAAGAAATAAAATACGCTGTCCGAAGCGGCGTTCAAAATGAGATACGTACCGCTTGTAGTATCAATCCAATGAAGCGACGCAATTAAGGCCATAATCCCTTTGAGCAAACCTGCTCCGGCAAGAGCACCCAAGAGAGGTGAGAAAATGCTGGAAATGATATCGACCGCTTTGCCAAGAACATTTGTTTTTTCGGAGGATTCTTCCTTTTTGGCATTAGGATTGTCTGCATCCTGCAAATTCGTTTCTGCCATCATATGCTCAAATACTTGACCTACATTGTTGCCGATGACCACTTGGAACTGGCCGCTGCTTTCCACCACTGTAATGACACCAGGTGTTGCTTCCAGTGCAGCTTTGTCTGCTTTTGTGCGATCTTTTAATTTAAATCTCAAGCGTGTAGCGCAATGGAATACGGAATTGACATTCTCTTCGCCGCCAACGAGAGTCACTATTTTTTTAGATAGTTCTTTATCACTCATATTTAGAACTCCTTATGGGTTATTCTTGCTACTGATAGGGTTTACTGTTTACATTTGTTGCTAAGATGCGCCGGCATGCATCTTTTTAACCTTGTAAACAAGAAAAACCTAAACTCGTGGTGAAAACTGCGCACTCTTCCTATAAGGGAACGTCGATTTCACCATCAGTTTAGGTTTTGCCTGCCTTACCAGTCACAATCCATGAACGATGAGGGGTATGAAGTTGTTAGTCTTATATGTTATTACGCTCAGTAACCCGATGAATATGGATAGTTAGATATACGTATTCATCCTTGCTTAAATATTGATCGTATGTTTTTTCCAGATACTCATTGATCTTTTGGGCACAAGCAAAAGCTTCGGTATACGTCTGCTTCACCTGGTTGTACAAAAATTCTTCACCACTGTGAATGACTTCTTTACGAATCACTCGCATCGCAAAATATTGCAAATGTGTCAAAAATCTCGAATAGCTAAAAGAAGACTCATCCAGCACAATCCCGTAATGGTACGTAATAATGTTCAATATATGTTGGACAATCTCGGTCATTTTCAGTGTAGATTTCATTTCGTTACCGTCAATCCGTGCATTCACCATATGCAATGCAATAAATCCCGCTTCATCTTCGCCCAATTTTACTCCGAGCGTATTTTCAATTTTTTGGAGAGCATCCAGTCCAACTGCAAATTCCTTTTTGTAAAAGCGTTTAATTTCATACAGCATCGCGTTTTGGAGTGCCAGTCCTTTTTCTTGCCGTTGTATGGCAAAATGAATATGGTCGGTCAACGTTAAATAAATATTATCGCTTAACTCCGTATCCAACACTTCTGTTGCATGGGTTACGATTTCATTCACGACCTCCAGATGAGATACAGGAATATCGTTCAGCAGCTCGGTTAGTTTGGCCGTGAACTCGTTTTCATTTAACATGAAAATCTTATCTATTTTATCATCATCGACTTGATCGCCAGCCACCTTTTTGAAGGAAATACCTCTTCCCATCACGATGACCTCTTTGCCTTTATCGTTTTTAGTCAATAGGACGTTGTTATTGAGCACCTTCTCAATAATCATTGAAGTTCCCCCTCCCATCCTTTACCAATAAAAAATGCCTAAGCACAATTCAATACTATTGTTAGCAATAGTACTCAATTGAACTCAGGCATTGCCCGCATCACCGGTCACAATCCTTCGATATAGTGCTATTGTAGCACAAAAAAAAGCGATTTCAACATTTTTTATTCTGTTTCGACAAAAAACATTTTATATCAAGGCCCTTTTGCCTAATTTGCAAGTAAAGCGTTACCTTATGTGGTCGTACGTTCAATGAGGCTGTACTCTAGCGAATGAAGCTCCATTTGGCGTCCAATCAGCTGGGGGGAAAGCATGAAAAAGGCATTTTGTGCTTGAGCCATGATGGGATTTTGAATCGTTGTAATCCCCAACGTATGCGACAGCTCCGTGTTATCAAACCCAACAATCGCCAGATCTCCCGGTACGTTCAGCCGTTGTCTGCGTGCTTCGCAGAGAATGCCCACGGCTACATAATCGTTAGCACATAAAATAGCCTCTGGGAATTCCCCCCGATGCTGTAACAAATCCCGTACGACCTGTTCGCCATCACGGATATTATAAATTGAAGAGTGATTCCAGTGTTGCAACACTGGCAGATTGTGCTCACTCATGATCTGTTCATAGGCTCGTTGTCTGCTATGGGTATTGATGCTGCTCGGACGGCCAAAAGCATTGGCTATACGAGTATAGCCTTTTTGTATCAAATGCTTTAGTGCTAGCATGTAACCTTCATATTGATCCATTGCCACGGAGCGAATATCGGTATGCTCCATTCGTTGCCAGGCCACGATTGGGCCATATTTACAATAGGTACTCAAAAAATCAGTGTCATTCACGCAGGAAATGATGACCAGCGCGTCGACTCTTTTTCTTTTTAAATCTTCAAAAGCTTGAAGCTCTTTCTTTTTGTCTTCTCCCGAAGTATAAATAATGGTCTGGAATTCATATTGTCCGGCGATTTCTACAAAGCTGTCCAGAAAAGCAAGAACAATTTCATTAATCGTTGAAGTGATGATACCAATCTGAAGCGTCTGACCCTTGGATAGGGAAATGGCATTCCGATTAGGAACATAATCTAATTCCTGCATGATTTTCAAAATCTTAGCTCTTGTTTCATGACTGACATGGGGGGACTGATTTAATACTCTGGATACCGTAGCCTTAGAAAAGCCCGCCAGTTTTGCAATTTGATCAAGATTCGACATGGAGCTTCTCCTCACATAAGAAAAAATACTTGACATGAAACGCGTTACAACGATTAGGATGCTTATGAGGGCATTACGTCTATTTTAAAGCATCTGTCAATGCATTTCAAAGGAGAACGGTTACCGTTAGGTATGGATTCACATTTGCAGCATTTGATGGGATTACTTAGGCCAAAGTAAAAATCTTATATACGGAAAGAGGTCTTTATACCATGACGATGTATCGGCAGGTCCAGAAGGCGAGAAAGCAGCAGGAAACCTGATTGGTGGCGTGAAAAACCCGTATCTGCAGTCCTCCGACTGGGGATGGCAGATCGATCCGATCGGCCTGCGTGTTACACTGAATACGTTTTATGATCGCTATCAAAAGCCGCTGTTCATCGTGGAAAATGGCTTGGGTGCATATGATAAGGTGGAGGAAGATGGCTCTGTGCATGACACATATCGCATTGATTACTTGCGTCAGCATATTGCCCAAATGAAGGAAGCGATTGCCGACGGTGTTGATCTGATTGGTTACACCAGCTGGGGCCCTATCGACCTCGTGAGCATGTCTACTTCCGAAATGTCCAAGCGCTACGGATTTATTTACGTTGATCTGGATGATGACGGAAACGGAACGCTCAAACGCTCCAAAAAAGACTCTTTTAACTGGTATAAAAATGTGATAGCAACCAATGGTGAAGAATTGTAATTTCATATCGTCTCGGGCGGGTATAGCAGAGGACATCCTAAGGATGCGATCTGCTGTACCCGCTTTTTTGATAGACTCAATAATAATATTTCAGAGGGCTTCACAAACTTTTCACTTGTAATAAGCTGAAAGTTTTCTGTATAATGAATAAAAATTTCATATGTCTGGTTGATGTTTGCGGGAGATGGAACGAAAGTTCCGACCGAAGGGGCAAAACTCTCAGGTGCTTAGGCTGTTTACAGCCACAAGCGGGGACCGTAAACGGACAGAACTCTGGAGAGACCCTTAATTGGGCGCCGAAGGTGCACCGCAGAGAACATCTGCTTAAACTCTCAGGCAAAAGGACAGAGACGCGAATAACCTGTGACAGGGAATGCCCTAGGCTTTTTTATGAGCTATTAGAGGCAGAAACCTGCACATGATGGTTGTATTTTTTCGTGCCTTTAACCTCTCCAGGAGTCGAATCAGCTGATTTGACTCTTTTTTGTTTTCTAATATGCTGGAGGAGCGGGTTGAAATGAATTTGGTACATGTGTTAGAAGCGATTAGCAGTTGGATATGGGGGGCGCCTCTCATCATTCTTGTCATGGGAACGGGGTTGTGGCTGACCATACGTCTGAAAATGTTGCAGGTATTCCGCCTGCCCCTGGCGATCAAGCTGATCGGTAAGGCCCCGAATGAAGGCAGCGGGGATGTAAGTAGTTTTGCGGCTTTGAGTACGGCGCTAGCGGCTACAGTTGGCACAGGAAGTATTGTCGGCGTAGCGACAGCCATTAAGCTGGGCGGGCCGGGTGCCTTGTTCTGGATGGTCGTTGCAGCCTTTTTTGGGATGGCGACGAAATATGCGGAAGGTGTACTTGCAGTAAAATACCGGGTGAAGGATCGGAATGGACAATTTTCCGGCGGCCCGATGTATTATATTGAGAAAGGTCTAGGACGTCGTTTTAAACCGCTGGCGATGCTGTTTGCTTTTTCGGGCATGCTGGTAGCGTTGTTCGGGATTGGAACGTTTCCGCAGGTCAAAGCGATTGTATCTTCGACGGAAAACAGTTTTGGCGTTCCGCCCATTGTAACGGCATTGATTATAGCTATCCTTACTGGACTGGTTACTATTGGAGGACTCAAAAGCATTGCCAAGGTATCGACGAAGGTCGTTCCTTTTAAAACAGGCTTGTACGTACTGATCTGTCTCATCGTACTGATTCGGTTTGCTGACCAGCTTCCTGCCGCAATTGCGCTGGTGCTCCATTCGGCATTTTCAACTACATCTGCAACGGGCGGATTTGCCGGAGCTACGATTATGCTGGCGATGCGAAGTGGGGTAGCCAGAGGTATTTTTGCCAATGAGGCCGGATTGGGGAGCGCACCGATTGCAGCCGCAGCTGCCAAAACCAAATGGCCTGCGGAGCAAGGGCTGATTTCCATGACAGGCGTGTTTATTGATACGATGGTTATTTGTGTGATGACCGGGTTGACGCTACTGGTTAGCGGTGTATGGAGCGGGCCTACCGATGCGGGCCTGATGACTCAGCAAGCATTTTCCAGCGCATTCCCGCTGGGGGCAGAACTGCTCACAATTATTCTGATTATGTTCGCGTTCACCACCATGCTCGGCTGGAACTATTACGGGGAACGCTGTGTTGAATACTTACTTGGCGTCAAGTGGATTAAGCCATACCGTTATCTGTTCATTCTACTCGTTGGCGGGGGCGCGTTCATTAAACTGGATGCGATTTGGCTGCTGGCAGATATCTTTAACGCAATGATGGCTTTCCCGAACCTGATTGCACTGCTCGGCTTATCAGGAATTGTCGTTGCAGAAACCCGAACCTATATGGATTCTCTGAATTCTAGTAAGAAAAAGGGCATTCTTGCAGGTGCCAGTGTAGGGGCAGCTATCCAAGTAGAAGAAAAGGGACACACGGTTAATTCATAAATTTCAAAAGGGAGTGCCCTCAGCCATCACAGGCTTGAGGACACTCCCTTTTAATTGTTATAACGATGCGCGTAAAATAGCTAAAATATCTTCTTGATTCAGCTTTTTATAATTACCGAAGCCTCCATATTCCATTTCACGGGCTGCAATGGTTGCGATTTTTTCCAATTGCTCATCATTAATATTGTAATCGGCCAGGGTGGAAGGGGCACCGAGACTTGTCCAGAATGCACTAAGACGGTCAATACCCTCCAAAGCGATTTCTCTATCTGTTTTATCTACGGTGTCTAAGTCAAACATGCTGAGCATCAGCCGTTTCATGCGTGCAGCATCCTGATCCACCGTATGTCTCATCCAGTTGGGGAATAGGATCGCCAGACCGCCAGCATGAGGAATATCATATACAGCAGATAATGCATGTTCAATCGTATGCGAAGCCCAGTCCCCGAAGTAGCCCATTTGCAGTGTTCCGTTAAGAGCAATCGTTCCGGCATATAAAATCGTTTCGCGATGCTCGTAGTTGTGCAAATCCTCCAACAGCTTAGGTGCAGTTTCGATTACGGTTTGCAGCACGGAAAAGCACATACGATCTTGCAACGGTGTATTTTTTACATTGTGAAAATACTGTTCAAATACATGGCTCATCATATCCACCATGCCATATACCGTCTGATCACGTGGCACAGAGAAGGTGTTTTTTGGGTCCAGAATTGAGAATTTCGGATGCGTCACCGCGCTGCCCCATACGTATTTTTCGTTTGTTTCCCAGTTGGTGATAACAGAATCTGGATTCATTTCTGAACCGGTAGCGGCGAGTGTGAGGATGGTACCGAATGGCAGAGCCTGGGTAGGCATGTGCTTTTTGTTGATAATATCCCACACATCGCCGTCATATTCAGCCCCTGCTGCGATGGCTTTGGTGCAATCAATAACGCTTCCGCCGCCTACTGCAAGTAAGAAGTCGATTTTTTTGTTTCGGCAAATGTCGATGCCCTTCTTAACGGTGGACAACCGCGGATTCGGTTCTACGCCCGACAATTCATGAATGTTGAGATGTAGCGGCTGTAACGCGTTTAATACCTGGTCATATAGACCATTTCGTTTGACACTTCCGCCTCCATATATCAGCAAAATATTTTTGCCGTAATTCAACAGTTCCTGCTGCAGTTCTTCAATTTGATTGTCTCCAAAAATTAATTTGGTGGGGTTATAATATGTGAATTTGTTCATCTGGAAAGTTCCCCTCAGTTCATAGTTCATGTTCAAATCGTAAATCGCTTAACCTGATTGCTGTTGTATACCTAACCTCATCATGTAAGCTATTTGAAATGACGATTAACTATTATACATGAAATGAATAAAGGAATTCAAGTGAATCTAATCTTTGACCGCTCCAGCGGCAAGATCGGAAATAAACTGGCGGCTAATGAAAAGAAACAAAATAATAAGTGGCAGTACAGCAAGCAGGGTACCCGCAATGACCATCGCATAATCCGTATTGTAAATCCCGTTCAATTGTGACAGTGCAATCTGGAGCGTGAATTTACGTTCATCGGTTAAGACGATTAGCGGCCATAAATAATCATTCCAGGCTCCTATAAAGGTAAACGCGCCGAGAAAAGCGAACGCAGGACGTAGAATAGGCAGTGCTACATTCAAGTACAGCCGAAAAAAGCTGCATCCGTCCATCCGCCCCGCATCCAGCAGCTCCTTTGGAATGGATTCTTCCGCATATTGACGAATCCAGAAAATGCCGAAGGCATTTACCATCCCCGGGATAATAAGCGCTTTGAACGTACCTACCCACCCAAAGGTGGCCATCATGACAAAGGAGGGGACAAGCGAAAGTTGTGAAGGGACCATCATTGTAGCTAGCAGAACGATAAATAGCACTTTTTTGCCCGGAAAATCAAACTTGGCAAATGCAAAACCTGCCAGTGAATCGAAAAACAGAACCAATAAGGTAACAGAACCGGCTACAAAAAGGGTATTAAAAAAGGCTCCGGCAAAATTAATCTGCTGCAATACTCTCGTTATGTTATCCAAGAAGTGGCCGCCAAACCACAATTGCGGTGGAAAACGATAGATGTCTGAAGTTGTACGGGTTGCCATAACGATCAGCCAGTAAAATGGAAACATCGACAGGATGATTCCCACCAACAATCCGGCATATAAAACAAAGGATTTTGCACGTGTCTGCATCATGTTGTGAAGCTCCTTCCCATCGTTATTTTTTACCTTGAACGAGTTTCCAGTTGATGATGGAGAATAGAGCAATGATGAGGAACATACCCCATCCGACGGCTGCACCATATCCAAAATAGTTGTTAATGAACGACTCGCGGTACAGGTATAAAACGATGGTCATGCCACTTGCCCCGGCCCCCCCGTCATTACCGACCAGGACCTGTGGCTCGGTGAAGAGTTGCATACCGCCGATGGTGGACGTAATGACCGTAAACAGAATGACTGGGCGCAGCATGGGGATAGTGATGCGGAAAAAAGCTTGCGCTCCGGTTGCTCCGTCTATTTTGGCGGCCTCATACAGCACATGCGGAATACTCTGGAGTCCGGCCAGATAGATGATTGCGTTATAGCCCATCCATCTCCATACGACCATTGAAGAAATGGCAATTTGGATACCCCATGGCACATTCAGCCATTGAACCATGGGCAGCCCCAAGAGTTGTAGAAGGTAGTTGAGAAATCCGAAATTGTTGGCAAATAAGGCACCAAAGATGATGGCGACAGCCACAATAGACGTCACATTGGGCAGGAAGAATCCAACTCGCCATAAGGTGCGCATTTTCACAAATGGGGCATAAAGCAGAAAGGCAATAATCAGTGCGAAGAATAGCATTGGAATTGTTGCATACACCCAGATCACAAAGGTGTTGCCTACAGCCTGCCAAAATTCATGATCTGTTACAAGGTAGCGAAAGTTGCCCCAGCCGTTGTAGGTCATGTCTCCGATTCCGTCCCATTTGTGAAACGCCAGGTATAATGAAAAACCAATCGGAAACAGTCCAAAGATGCCAAACAGCAGATAAAACGGCGAGATCGCAGCATAAACGGCACGGTGCTTCCAGATTTCTCTCAGCATATTGTCCACACGCCTTTTTTGAATTTTGTTTTTTTATCGCTGTAATTCCCGTTCGATTCGTTCCATGGTTTCCGTCCATAATGCATCAGGATTAGCATCCTGCTTGGCAACATTAGCAAGGCGACGGGTCACAATGCCGTGGATGACAGGGTAGCGCTCGCCGAAATAGCTGCTTTTCACATGACGTGCGGAGGCGGCGAAGATGAGTCCGGTGGCCTGACCCCCAAAGAAAGGCTCGGGTGTCCCCATGATAGGATCGTCAAAGACGCCGGGAGTGGACGGGAACAGTCCGATTTTGTGGTAGGCTTCCAACTGGTGTTCCGGGTTTTGCAGCCAGGTCAGGACTTCAAAGGCTTCTTTGGGATGTTTGCTGGATTTGAGGATAGAAATGAACGAACCACCCAGGTTGCCGTCTCCTCCAGGAGCACGGGCGACTCTCCATTTGCCAGCTGTATCCGGCGCGGCCTCTGTGAGAACTTGCTTCATCCAAACAGCCCCTACAAAAGAGGCAATTTTGCCGTTATTGACCGAAGCGTTCCATTCGGGATTCCAGCCATCCGCATTGGCGAGCAGATGCTTCTTGTGGAAATCGACAGCGGTTTTCCAGCCCAGACGGATGTCAGGAGATTGATTGCCAATATAGCTGCCATCCGGCTTGAAGTAGAGGTTTGTATGCTGAGCGAGCACTTGATTGTAAACGTTTACAATATTATCAGCCAAAAACGAACGGCTTCCGAATTTCTGCTGAAGTTGTTCTCCGGCTGCCATGTAATCATCCCATGTGCGGATCGAGGCACTAACCTTTTCAGGATCACTAGGCAAGCCTGCTTGCTCAAATAGATCGCTTCGATAGAAGAGGGCAGTAGGCCCAGTATCCATGGGAAATGCAATCATTTTACCATCAGGAGTGATCCCCTGATTCCATTTCCATTCCAAATATTGATCTTTTAGGCGGTCTGCTCCGAGTTCCCTTAAATCATAAAAACGATCCGCACTAGGAAATAGCTCCACCATCCAGTCGTTCAGAGCTACGATGTCTGGTTCACCAGAACGAGCTGCGAGCGTTGTCTTCAGTTTAGCTTTGAAGTCACCACCTATTTTTTGAGTTTTTAATTCAATGTTGGGAAAGTGTTTTTCCGCTTGGGCGAGTAGTTCATCATCAATGGAGCGGTTCCAATACCATAATGTAAGCGTTATCTTTTTTTCGTTTGACAAATTAGTTTCAGATGATTGACTTTCAGAGAACGAGGGTCCACTACAAGCACTGAACATAGTGAGAAAAGTAAGACATAATACCAACCATTGTACTGTCTTCACATCATTTCCCTCCTTGCTGTCTGAGATAATCTGCCTGCTAAACAAGTTGTAAATGGTTTAGCTCCATCATATGAAGCTGTTACCCATTTATGTGCATTGCCTTAACCAAAAACAAAAAAATTGAAACGTTTATCCATAAAAAAAAGCACGTGCGTCTGTTATATGAAGAACGCACGTACTTAAGTTAGGGATTCAGTTCATGACATCAACCGCAGTATTTCATCTTTCAGAATTTCGGACCGAGTCCCGAAAATAACCTGCAGGGTACCGTTACCAAGCCTGATGATTCCCGACGCTCCGAGCTGCCTGAGAGCTTGATCGTTAACTACTTTGTCGTCTTTGACGACAAGACGCAGTCGTGTGATGCAGGCATCAATGCTTAGGATATTGTCCGAACCGCCGAGATAGGTTAGTACCCTGCCTGCCTGACTGGACGGAGTGTCGGATGTAGCGTTTGCTTTTTCATTGGGTACAGATTCGTTAGCCTCAGACAGGAGACTGTCTTCTTCATCATCTTCACGCCCAGGAGTTTTTAGGTTGAATTTGAGAATGATAAATCGGAACAGAAAGTAATAGATGAGGGCGAAGACAAGCCCGACCGGGATCATTCGCAATGGGTGAGTGGAGAGTTTCATATTGACCAAATAGTCAATGAGTCCTGCTGAAAAGGAAAAGCCCAGTTTGACATCCAATAGGTATACGACCAGGCCGCTCAGGCCTGTCAGCAGAGCATGAACGCCGTAAAGCAATGGTGCAATGAACATAAACGAAAATTCGAGGGGCTCGGTAATTCCGGTCAGGAACGATGCCAGCGCAGAACCGATGAAAATGGAAGCGACGGCTTTACGTTTTTCCGGCTTAGCCGTATGAATGAATGCGAGGGCTGCTGCTGGCAGAGCGAACATCATAATGGGGAAGAAGCCAGACATGAATATACCCGCCGATGTATCGCCTGCGAAAAAACGCGTCAGGTCACCATGAACGACCTCACCGGCAGCATTGGTGTAGTCACCAATTTGAAACCAAGCGATCGAGTTCAACACATGATGCAAACCGAGTGGGATCAGCAGCCGATTGGCAATCATGAATACCATTGAACCGATTCCGCCAAAGCCGACAATCCAGTTGCCGAAGGCTGCAATCCCATCTTGGATCGGACTCCAGATCATTCCGAACAGAATGGCCAGAATCATGGTCGTGAAGGCGGTAATCATGGGGACAAAACGTTTGCCCGAGAAGAAGCCAAGCCAATCCGGGAGCTGTATATTATGATATTTTTTAAACAGAAAAGCAGACCATCCACCGATAAAAACACCACCCAATACGCCCATGTCCAGCTTGACGTCGTCTGGGATATATATAAATATACCCGGCACTGCCGCCAAAATACGGGTCAACACCATATAGGCAATGACTGCCGATAATGCGGCTACTGCGTCGCCTGCCAGACCAATGGCAACACCAATGGAGAAAATGAGCGCCAGGTTACCGAAGATAGCCCCCGCCCCCTCGTTCAGAAAAGGAGTGACATAATGATTCAGAAATCCGCCAACTACGGGACCAAACGGTATATCCGTTTCATAATTAATCAGAGCTAATCCTTGCAAAATCCCTGCGGCGGGTAGAGTGGCTACTGGAAGCATTAACGACTTGCCGATTTTTTGCAGAAATTTCAGCATAACATTCTTCCCTTCTTCATCGAGTTTGGGAGTGTCGTATTCATCCTGAAATCCTTACTTGTGCCCATTTTTTTACATCATAAATCGGGGTATCTAACATGGTCAACGATTATTTTAAGCTATGAAATGACGTAAATCCGCAGTTGACATCGCTTACATGCTTATATAGTATCAAATTTAAGTTAATAATCGTGACGGAGACAAGAGAGCCACACAGACATCCCATGGTACAGCACAGGGTTGGTTTGTGATGGCTTTTCTTTTTTTGTGCGATGAAAGCGATCAAAATCGGGTGATCTATTGAGGAGGTAGGTTGTATGTCGCCATACGCAGCCGAATTCATAGGGACAATGATTCTTATTGCCCTAGGTGGCGGGGTGTGCGCAGGGGTGTCCCTGAAAAAGTCATTTGCTCACGCTTCCGGCTGGATTGTGATTGGAATGGGATGGGGGCTCGCGGTTGCTGTTGGGGTGTATGCAGTGGGTGAAATCAGCGGAGCGCATTTGAATCCGGCAGTAACACTGGCATTGGCATTTCAGGGTGTTTTTCCATGGCGGGATGTTCCCGGGTATATTGTGGCTCAGCTTCTTGGGGCCATGGCGGGTGCGATCATCGTCGTTTTGCATTATTGGCCTCACTGGAAAGAGACGGAGGACACAGCAACCAAACTCAGTGTATTTGCGACAGGACCGGCTATTGATCATCCGTTTGCCAACGTGCTTAGTGAAATGATAGGTACTTTCATCTTTGTGCTTGCTCTGCAGTCATTTGGTGCCAATTCATTTACAGGGGGCTTAAAACCGCTGATTGTGGGTTTTTTGGTTGTCAGTATCGGTTTATCCTTTGGAGGCACAACGGGCTATGCCATCAATCCAGCGAGAGATTTTGGGCCGCGTCTGATGCATTATTTACTACCGATTCCCGGTAAGGGAGCATCCAACTGGAAATATGCCTGGGTGCCCATTGTAGGGCCGCTGTTGGGTGGATCTTTCGCAGGGCTGTTTTATCAGGCTGTTTTTAAGGGGAGTGTGACTCCGGCTTTCTGGATTTTACTAGGGATCATCGTGATTGTACTCTTGATTATCTTCCGTATGAGTCGTACTTATAAAAATCATAAAACGGATCACAAACTTACAGCGTAAAAACGATGGATTTACACGGGGAGAGATGAACAATGGGAAAATATATTTTGTCACTAGATCAGGGAACGACAAGCTCAAGAGCGATTTTGTTCAATAGCGAGGGAGATGTAGTGTACTCGGCTCAGCGAGAATTTCCGCAATATTTTCCTCATCCCGGCTGGGTAGAGCAGAATGCGAATGAAATCTGGAGCTCTATTCTCGGAGTCATTGCCTCCTGTCTTTCCGAATCCGGTGTAAAAGCAAATCAAGTGGCTGCCATCGGCATTACCAATCAGCGAGAATCGGTGGCTGTGTGGGACAAAAATACAGGAGTGCCCGTATATAATGTACTCGTATGGCAATCACGCCAAACCTCGGACATCTGTGAAGAATTGAAGCGACAAGGGCACGAGGAACTGTTTCACAGCAAAACAGGGCTGCTGATCGACCCGTATTTTTCAGGCACTAAAGTAAAGTGGATACTGGACCATGTAGAGGGCGCGAGGGAAAAGGCGGAACGAGGTGACCTGTTATTCGGTACGATTGACTCGTGGCTGATCTGGAAACTATCCGGCGGAAAGGCACATGTGACGGACTACTCGAATGCAGCCAGGACGCTCATGTACAACATTTATGAGCTAAAGTGGGACGAAGAGCTGCTGGACATTCTGGGTGTTCCGAAAATCATGCTGCCTGAGGTAAGACCTTCTTCTGAGGTATATGCGCACACCGTGGATTATCATTTCTTCGGTCAGAATGTACCGATCGCCGGTGCAGCAGGTGACCAGCAAGCAGCCTTGTTCGGTCAGGCATGTTACGAAAAAGGGATGATCAAAAATACTTACGGCACAGGCTGCTTTATGCTAATGAATACGGGGGATCAGCCTGTTGAATCTAAACACGGCCTGATTACGACCATCGCTTGGGGACTGGAGGAAGGCAAAGTGCAATACGCACTCGAGGGGAGTGTGTTTGTAGCGGGGTCGGCGATCCAGTGGCTGCGAGACGGGCTGCGTATGTTCCGTGAAGCGAAGGACAGTGAGCCTTATGCCGCTCGTGTTTCGTCTACGGAAGGAGTGTATCTTGTCCCCGCTTTTGTCGGACTGGGGAGCCCCTACTGGGATAGCGAGGTGCGCGGAGCGATGTTCGGCCTGACACGAGGAACCACGAAGGAGCATTTTATCCGCGCCACATTGGAGTCACTCGCTTATCAGACCAAAGATGTGCTTACAGCCATGGAGATCGATTCAGGTATTGCGGTGAAGACGCTGCGGGTGGATGGAGGAGCTGTATTGAACAATTTTCTGATGCAATTCCAGAGCGATATTTTGGATGCGACAGTGGAGCGGCCAGTGATCCATGAGACGACGGCACTGGGGGCTGCATGTCTGGCAGGTTTGGCTATTGGATATTGGAAGAGTACGGATGAACTTCGTAAGCGGGTGAGGGTGGAAACCTCTTTTGCCCCGAATATGGATGAATCAACACGTGCAGGCTTGTATGAAGGCTGGAAAAAGGCTGTGAATGCGACGATGGCCTACAAGTAATGATTAAGCGATGGGTCTCTGAATATTAAACTGCAAAAAGATGACTTCTGAATCTTATCAGGAGTCATCTTTTTTAAGGCATGAGCTAACCTTTGACCTTCGTATGGTTCCAATGTTGGCCGGCTCCGCAGGAACTACGAATGACCAGTTCCGGCTCGACTTTAATACATTTGGTATCCATTTGTTTATTCATCAGGTCAAACAGCACCATAGCAGCTAGACGGCCTATTTTTTGCTTGTCTTGCTTAACAGTCGTCAGTGGAGGTTCGGTATAACGACAGGCTTCTATATCATCACATCCCACTACAGCAATATCCTCGGGTACCCTCAAGCCGCTTTCCTTGAAAGCACGTATGGCACCAAAGGCAAGCAGGTCGGTCGCCGCAAAAATAGCTTTTGGTAAATTTCCTTGCTGTATCCACGCCTTCGCGACCTGGTATCCATCTTCTGCCGCGTAGTCCTTACCATACACGACCCATTCAGGTCTAACATCAAGACTAAACCGTTTTAGTGAAGCGATAAAGGCCTCCTCTCTCTCTTTAATAACCAAGGAGGGGCGTTCAATGCCTATAAAACCCATGTCGCGGTATCCATTCATGTAAAAGTGCTCAACAACCTTCATTGAAATCTTCTGATTGTCGGACATAATGTAGCAAGAACTGGCTCCGGTTAGTTCAATATCGACACCGATACAGGGGATAGGGCTGGCATCGAGATCAAAAACACTCTTCTCCACTTCATCTCCAGCAATAATAATGCATCCGTCCACTGAAAAATATTTCGAGCGTGCCAAATAGTCCTCTCCATTATCCAGAAATTTCTCATTTGAAAAAAACAGCAGATCGTAACCGAGCAAGCCAATCTGTTTTTTGAAGACATTAATGATATCTACAAAAAAAGGATGACTAAAATCAACATTCAGCTTGCCAGCAAATATAACGCCTACCAGATTAGATTTTTTGGTAGCAAGCGTTTTAGCCGAGGAGGAGGGTCTATAGCCTGTTTCCTCCATGATTTTAAGTACCCGCTGCCGGGTTTCCTCACTGATGTCTGTGTAATTGTTAATGATTTTCGAAACCGTTGCTACTGAAACGCCTGCCATGCTAGCTATTGTTTTTATATTCATGGAATCCTCCGCAACTAAACTGATTTAGTTAAATTGACTTTGTTTTTCAAACTTAATGATTACTCGTATTCTATGCTACCTCATAGAAGTGAGTCAACCGTGCTAATAAAGGATGGTTCCTAATATTTTAAGGAGTAATAACGGTGATTTTTGTTTTATTTGATAATTTACAAATCTCTATTTACAAATACAGGCTATCCGATACATAATAGTAGCTGTAATTAACTAAACCGATTTCGTAAAGGTAAGTGCATTTATTCTAAGATTACAGGGGGAATTTTGCAATGCTGAAAAAGTGTTTTTCTTTACTTATTGTAACCGCTTTAATAATGGTGTTGGCCGCTTGCGGCAAAGGTGGTGAAGCTGGACAGAACGGGAATAGAAAGGTCACGTTAAAGATTATTCATTGGCAGCAGGAAAATATTAATAACTATATAAAGGAATTTAATAAAAAGTTTGAAGAGAAGTATCCCGATGTTCAGGTGGAGTATACGACGGTTCCTGCTGACTCGACTTATGATCAACTGATGCAAACGCGTATGAATGCTGGTTCAACCGGTGATGCAGACATTATTCCTCTGAAATTCAGCTTCGTAGGCGCACCGCAGGAATGGTCTAAGGGAGCAGCTGATCCGATGTGGAAGCAGTGGATTGAGGGAGGACTCATTGCAGATCTGTCGGATCAAGCTTTTATCAAAAACTATAATCCTACAGATGTCAAAAATGCTATGACCTATAACGACAAAGTATACGGTGTAAACATGGGAAAGGTGGCCCTGACAGGTCTGTTTTACAACAAAGAGATTTTTGAAAAATATAATCTTGCTGTGCCGACGACATGGGACGAACTGGTGAATGTGATAAAGGTACTCAAGGGTAATGGCGTAGAACCGCTTGGTTTTGGCGGTAAGGATGTATGGCCTATTAACCTTGCTGTCCAAGGGCTTCAAGCCTCTATCCATGATGATCAGCTGGAATATATCAAAGGGTTGTGGACAGGTAAGACGAAGCTGACAGACCCCGTCCAGCTTGAAGTGCTGGAAAAAACACAAGTTTTGATGAACAACGCCATTGGTGGATTTATGGGGATTGACTATGGAACCTTGCCAAGTCTGTTTGCTTCAGGGCGTGTAGCTATGATTGCGGATGGTACGTGGGATGCAACTACGATCCAGACAGCCAATCCAGAGCTGAAATTTGGTTATTTCCCGATTCCAGGCAGTAACGATCCGGCCAAAAATAAAAACCTTGCAGGCAAGTATGATATGACCTGGATGGTATTGGAGAAGTCGCCAAACAAGGATTATGCGATCAAATGGCTTGAAATGCTCTCCGAGAAGCAGAACTACACGGATTTTGTGAACGCTGCTGGATTTTTGCCAACACAATTTGATGTGAAGATAAGCAGCGACTTTGTTAATGAAATCCAGCCTTCACTAGAAAACTTTAAGCTCTCTTGGGATCAGATGTTTATCAATCGTAAGAATGTTGGACAGTACATTAAGGAAGCCAGCGTACACGCAGAATTTTTGGCGCCTGCTGGTCCGTTAAAAACGCCTTTGGAGCTTGCCCAGAAATCTCAGGCAGACTGGGATGCGGCGGCCCCTAAATAAATCTATAGATTTTACAGGGAAACAAATAGGCAACTGTAAAGCTCCCATAATAATGTGAAAAGGTGTGAGACCCATGTATCCCTTCGGAAAGGGTGCGGCCCGGATAATGCCCTATCTTTTGCTGAGTATTCCGGTGCTTCTCTATTTACTTCTTGGTTTTGGACCTTCTATGGTAACCGTGCTTTTTTCCTTTACAGATGCTACCGGGGTTCCGGGACAGACGTGGAATTTTATTGGATTCGAGAATTACACGACCTTTTTCACCTCCTCCGATTCTGGAGATCGTATCGCTTCCATTGGCCGCTCCTTATATTTTGCCGTAGCGGTGGTTGTGATTCAAAATGCAGTGGGGCTGTTCATGGCCATCCTTATTAATAAGAAGCTCAAAGGGGATGTATTATATCGCTCTGTATTTTTCCTACCCGTTGTGCTCGGGGTAACGGTATCCGGCCTGATCTGGCAGCTGCTTGCCAATCCGCTTGGGGGTCCTGCGCAAGCCTTGATGAACTTTTTTGGAACTAGCTCCAACTTCTTCGGGGATTACGATATTGCATTTGAATTGATTATTTTTGTGCAAATTTGGATGTACATGGGTTACTCGATGACTATTTTCTTAGCCGGACTCCAATCCATCCCCAGTGACTTATATGAAGCAGGGTATATGGACGGTGCCTCTGGATGGAAAGCGTTCAAAAATATTACCTTTCCGATGATTGCACCGTCCTTTACCGTCAATATGCTGCTGTCCATTATCGGCGCATTGCAGACCTTTGACATTATTTATGTGCTGACAGGTGGCAAATTCACACGACGACACTTGCGTTTGATGTATATGCAACAGCCTTTGGTACTGGGACGTCAGATTACGGCCTTGCTTCCGCAGTTGCTATGATCCAGTTCGTGTTCGTGTTTACGGTATCGATGATTGCCCTGTATTACTTACGTAGAAGAGAGGTGGAAATGTAATGAGCAGTAGCAAAGGAGCCAAAATAGTTAGCTACATCATCGTACTGCTCATGCTTTCGTTGTATGTATTCCCGCTTTTCTACCTTTTTAATGTATCGATGAAGACTCAAAGTGAGTATCTGATGGACCCTGTAGCTCTAGCCAAGAGCATACGCTTGGAGAATTTCATGGATGCTTGGGAAAAAGGAAACTTCTCTCAATACATGTGGAACAGCATTTTGTATACAGGCGTATCTACGTTATTAACACTGATTATATCCGTGTTTGCGGCTTTTCCGCTGGCGCGGGGATACGTTAAGTTTAGCACCTTCTTTTATGTGTTTTTCCTGATATCCATGTATCTCCCGAATCCGCTGATTCCGCAATTTGCTCTCATTAATAGTCTGGGACTTTACAATACCCAGCTTGGTTTTATTTTGCTGAAAACAACAGGTACCGGCATCGCTTTCCTGATGTTTGTGGGATATATCAAGTCTGTCTCCCGAGAGCTGGATGAAGCGGCTGCAATGGACGGGTGCGGATATTCACGATATTTGTTTACGATTCTTGTCCCGCTGATGAAGCCGGTGCTGGCAACAGGCATTATTTTGACAGCGATTGGGGCGTGGAATGACATTATAGGTCCTACTATTTATTTGTCTGATCCGGCGTATCAGCCAGTAACCAAGGGATTGTTCTCCTTCTACGGGCAATACATGAACAACTGGCCGCTGCTCGCTTGCGGCATTCTGATTGTTACATTACCGCTCGTGATTTTGTATATTTTCCTCCAGCGCTTTATTGTCGGCGGTGCAATGGCCGGAGCTGTGAAGTCTTGATTCCTGAAAGGATGATACCGAGTATGAATGATAATACCTATACATTCCCCACCACGTTTATGTGGGGAACTTCGACCTCTTCTTATCAAATTGAAGGTGGCGTGGATGAGGAAGGAAGAACGCCTTCTATTTGGGATACTTTCTGTCGAGCACCTGGAAAGGTGATCGGAGGGGACTGCGGAGATGTGGCTTGTGACCATTTTCACCGCTTTAAGGAAGACGTGCAATTAATGAAGCAACTTGGCTTTTTACATTACCGTTTTTCCGTGGCCTGGCCGCGCATTATTCCCGCACCCGGCGTGGTTAACGAACAGGGGTTGCTCTTCTATGAGCGTCTACTGGATGAGATTGAGTCGGCCGGGCTAATTCCAATGCTGACGCTTTATCATTGGGATCTACCGCAGTGGATTGAGGACGAAGGCGGTTGGACGCAGCGAGAGATTATCCAACATTTTAAAACGTATGCTTCTGTAATCTTGGATCGATTTGGACAGCGTATAAGCTGGTGGAATACGATAAATGAGCCCTACTGTGCCTCTATTTTGGGCTATGGCACAGGAGAGCATGCCCCCGGCCATGAGAACTGGAGGGAAGCCTTTACTGCCGCTCATCATATTCTGATGTGTCACGGGATAGCCATGAACTTACACAAGGAAAAGGGCCTGACGGGCAAAATCGGTATTACGCTGAACATGGAGCATGTCGATGCAGCCTCTGAACACCCCGAGGATGTAGCCGCTGCTGTCCGGCGGGATGGCTTTATTAATCGTTGGTTTGCCGAGCCATTGTTTAACGGGAAATACCCTGAGGATATGGTGGAATGGTACGGGGAGCACTTGAATGGATTGGATTTTGTACAGCCTGGTGATATGGAGCTGATTCAGCAGCCAGGGGATTTTTTGGGCATCAACTATTACGCCCGCAGCATCATTCGAGCGACTACAGACGCTTCGTTGCTTCAAGTCGAGCAGGTTTCCGTAGAGGAACCGATAACGGATATGGGTTGGGAGATCCACCCTGAATCTTTTTATAAGCTGCTGACACGGATTGAGAAGGATTTTACCAGAGGATTACCCATCCTGATTACAGAAAACGGAGCAGCGATGAAGGACGAACTGGTGAATGGAAAGATTGAAGACATTGGGCGTCAGCATTACATTGAGGAACATTTAAAGGCATGCCATCGCTTTATTGGGGAGGGAGGTCAGCTTAAGGGCTACTTTGTCTGGTCATTCCTCGATAACTTTGAATGGGCCTGGGGATACAGCAAACGTTTTGGGATTATACACATCAATTACGATACGCAGGAACGGACACCCAAACAAAGTGCGCTGTGGTTCAAGCAAGTGATGGCGAATAACGGGTTTTAAAAAGAAAGGGGTGCACGATGCAGCAGTATTATTTTGACGATCAAGGACGTTTTGTGATTGAGAATTTTGCGCAGGCCAAGCCCTTTTCCAGTTTTCTACCCGGTATTGCTGGTGTTCAGGGAATTCCTCTGTGGGCGTATTATGTTAATCGTGGACAAGGAATTGCGAGCTTTGGTGTGGAGGATAAGAATGGAGCTATCATGGAGTTTTTTCCGGCCAACCGCAGCTATAGTCTCGTGCCGATACATGGCTTTCGAACGTTTTTAAAGGTGAAGATGCAGGGGGAGTGGAGCTATGTGGAGCCATTTTCGGCTGTGCATCCTGTGGAGCGTGAACAGCAAAAAATGCTGATATCCCGTCATATGCTGGAAATACACAGCTCTAATCCAGACACAGGGCTTGAGGTACGTGTGCAATATTTCACGCTTCCTCATGAAAGTTACGCTGCTTTGGTGCGCAAGGTGGAGATTGTCAATCATTCCGCTCAAGAGCTTGAACTGGAGGTGCTGGACGGCATGCCTGCCGTGCTGCCCTTCGGTATTGAGAATGCGGCATACAAGGAGCTTGGACATACACTGAAAAGCTGGATGGATGTGTATAATCTCAACAATAGCATTCCTTACTATAAGGTACGTGGAAGTACAGCGGATACAAGTGAGATTCATCAAATTGAAGCGGGACATTTTATGTACAGCTTTGTGGAGGAGGAGGGCAAGACCAGGCTATTGAGTCCAATTGTCGATCCGTCCATAATATTTGGTGAAAATACGGCACTGACCTTCCCGGATCGCTTTATCCAAACACGCGTCGAAGACTTGGTTTCACAGCAGCCTGTGACGACAAATAAAGTGCCATGTGGATTTAGTGGTTATGCAGCTCGGTTGACGGCAGGTACTGCCATCAATCACTGTACGATTATCGGACATGTGAATGATATTCACTCTATCAATGAACGGATTACGGAAATTGCGACCATACCCTATATCGAGCGGAAGGCGGAGGAAGCCAAAGCGTTGATCGAAGAGTTGACGGATGAAATGGCAACGCGGACATCCATTCCGTTATTTGACGAATACTGCCGTCAGAACTATCTGGATAACCTGTTACGTGGTGGTTATCCACTATTGCTGGACAACGGCACCGAGCAACCATTTGTATATCATGTATTTTCACGCAAGCATGGGGATCTGGAACGGGACTATAATTTCTTTAAGCTACAGACGGGATATTATTCTCAAGGAAATGGTAATTTTCGTGATGCAAACCAGAACCGAAGAAATGATGTGTGGTTTAACCCCGGCGTAGGAGATTTCAATATCCGTTTGTTTATGAGCCTGATTCAGCCAGACGGCTATAATCCGCTTGTTGTAAAGGGGTGCAGCTTTCAAATACGAGAGCTGGAACCGTTGCTGGGACAGGTGGAGGTGGCAGATCATTCGTCTTTGCGTGCTTTTTTTCAAACGTCGTTCACCCCGGGTGAGCTGATTCAACATATCATTCATGACAACATCGCGCTAAAGCAAACGGTTGAGACGTTTGTAACCGAAGCTCTCAAGCATTCCGAACAATGCTATGAGGCTGATTTTGGTGAAGGTTTCTGGATCGACCATTGGACATATAACATGGATTTAATCGAAAGTTATCTAAGTATCTATCCAGACAAACAAGAGAAACTTTTGCTCGCGACCCGAGAGTACATGTATTACGACAGTCCGGCATGGGTACAGCCACGTCGAAACAAATACGTGCAGATGAAGGACGGACGTATCCGTCAGTACGGGGCGGTCGTAGAGAGCAAGGAGAAAGAAGCTCAGCTGCACGCCCGGGATCGCGATGTTCATTGGGTTCGAACCGAACATGGAAGCGGAGAGATTTATAAGTCCAATTTATATGAAAAGCTGCTGTCATTGGCAGCCATCAAGCTGTCCACGCTGGACCCAGAGGGCTTGGGAATTGAGATGGAGGCGGGCAAGCCGGGATGGAATGATTCCATGAACGGACTTCCGGGGCTGTTTGCTTCTGGATTCAGTGAACTGTGTGAATTACAGCGACTCGTAAGATTTTTAATACATGCACAGGTGAAGCTTTCGGGCGATGCTGTACTACGGTTGCCGCGAGAAGTTGCTAAGTTGATCCAACAGCTGAGGCTCACAATGGAGAGATACTACTACGATTCTGATGAGGCTGATTACAGGGATGAAAGCAGGGATGAAAGCAAGGATTACAGCTTCTGGTCACGGATTTCGGATGCTAGAGAAGCGTACCGCGAATCGATTCGTTTTGGATTTGAAGGAACAGAAACACCACTATCGTTTGAAGATGTACTGGTGTTTTTGCGCCAGGTTGAACGTAAACTCCAACAGGGGATGGATAAGGCTCTGCTTATCGGTGAGGGGATATACCCAACCTTCTTTTATTATGAAGCCAGAGAATTCGAGGTACAGGAGGATGACTGCGGGGGCAAGCTCGTAAACATACATTCCTTCGAACGTAAAGATACACCATATTTCCTAGAGGGACCGACCCGGGCTATGAGAGTGGTAGGCGACAATGTAAATGGGCAGAAGCTGTATCGGCAAATCAGGCAGAGCGGGCTTTACGACAGGAAGCTGGGCATGTATAAGGTGAATGAAAGTCTGGCGGGGCAGCCGTTTGAACTCGGTCGTTCCAGAGCTTTTACGCCGGGTTGGCTGGAAAATGAATCTATATTTATGCATATGGAATATAAATATCTACTTGAATGCTTAAGGGCGGGTCTATACACTGAATTTTTTTCAGACATCAAAAAAGCGTTGCCGCCTTTTATGGACCCAGAGGTCTACGGAAGAAGCACGCTGGAGAACAGCTCCTTTATTGCTAGCAGTGCTAATCCTGATGCAAGTTTGCATGGAACGGGATATATCGCGAGGCTGAGCGGATCTACGGCAGAATTTATCCATATGTGGATATGGATGATGACGGGCGGGCAGCCGTTTGGTTATGATCATGGGGGCCTATCCTTGAAGCTGGAGCCCAAGCTGCCAGGCTGGCTTTTCACAGCTACAGGTGAGCTATCTTTCTGTTTTCTCGGAAGCTGTCAGGTGACTTATTTTAATACGGATCGCAAGGATACTTATGCACCGGAATGCATAGTGACCCAGTATGTACTGCATTACGCTAGTGGCGAAAAGAAGACGATAAGTCAGGCTATATTAGATAATAAAGAGGCACAAGATGTGAGAGAGCGGTTGATTTCCCGTATCGAGGTATATTTGGGGACATAGCTCCATTCATTAAAGCGGTCATGCTGCAATAACAGAGCATGACCGCTTTTTAAAGTTTCATAAATCCTTGTGTCAGGGCAGGGGACTTATGCTGAAATATCTTGCAACTCCAATATCACAGGACAGTGGTCACTGCCTGTAATATGACAATCAATGTTCGCATCCATCAATAGCGAACGAAGTCTCTCCGAGACGAGGAAGTAATCGATCCGCCAGCCAATATTCCTTTCTCTCACCTTTGGCATGTAGGACCACCAGGAATAAACATCCGTCCGGTCAGGATAAAAGGTTCTGAAGGTATCTATAAATCCGGCGTCTAGCAGCTGTGACATGCGTTCCCGTTCCTCAGGCGTAAAACCGGCATTTCCGTAGTTAGCTTTGGCGTTTTTGAGATCGATCTCCTGATGAGCTACGTTCAAGTCTCCACACACGATGACAGGCTTCAAAGCATCCAGTTGTTGCAGGTAGCTGCGAAAACGGTCTTCCCATTCCAGTCTGTAGGGCAGTCGGGATAAGTCGCGTTTGGTATTCGGTGTGTACACATTGACGAGATAAAATTTTTCGAATTCCAAAGTGATGGTTCGGCCCTCCGGTTCTTCATTTTCTTCAAGTCCATAATGCACAGAGAGCGGCTTGATTTTGGTGAAAATAGCCGTGCCGGAATATCCTTTTTTCTCAGCATAATTCCAGTATTGTGTGTATTCCTCCATGTTCTCCATGAGGATTTGCCCTTCTTGAAGCTTCGTTTCCTGTACGCAAAAAATATCGGCATTCGTTTCTTTTAAATAAGTATAAAACCCTTTGGTCACACAGGCTCTTAAGCCATTTACATTCCAAGATATTAATTTCATTTGATTAATCTCCTTGCTACTTCACGCGGTCAAGCGATGTGATTTGTATATCCTTTGTTGACATAAGCTTATAAATGTCTTCTATCTGGACTTCATAGGTCTTTTCATCAAAATGGTCCTGACCAAACATATAATCGTTTAGTTCTATTGCCTTAAGGTTTCGTTTGGTATTCATAGCCGAAGGGAAGTATTCGATGTCTAATGAAGCTTTATTTCCGGCCAACACTGTTTTGAGAACTTTTGCAGTTTGTAATACCCGTTCTTTTTCCAATGACAATCCTGAGTCAGTTAGATCCTCGAATACAATTATACGAATATATTGATCGCCGACCGCTTCGGGATTCAGTTTAAAATCGTCGTATTCTTTGATCATTTTATCTGTTTCCCCTTCTTGCACCCCAGAATGAACAGCGGCTGCATCATTGTATAGCTTCTGTATAACAGGTTTGAGCTTCATGTCCAGTTGGCTCTCCCAAAGGGCGTTAAGATATTTTTCTCTAAATGGGACATCCTCATAAGGACGCTTGGTCATGTTAAAGAGGACGGAAGGATGACGATTAGAGATCGCCTCCATGGTATATTCAGTGAAGGGAATACTATGATAGCTAATATTTTGAATTTGAAAGTCCTCTCCGTATTTCTGCTCCAGATATTGCTCTGATTCTGCGGCTACGTTGCGTTTATTTTCACCTGTTTGTGTAAAAGGCTCTATAATATCTACGTATTTCATTGTGACTGCAAGAAGTAGAAGTGTAGCTCCCACAGCGAGACTGAGCAACATGCGCCATTTGGAAGGCAACGATGCACTTGTCGGCGCGCTATCCACATTGCTTGTAATTTGAAAAGATCGTACTGTAAAAATAATGCCTGAAATGTGGAGAATAATGGCCAGCGGTCCCGAAATAATAAGCAGGTATCCGAGAGAAAATAATGTAAAATAGATCAGAATTCCCTGTGTGATGATCAGAGCCGCTCCTCCAATCATATAGGAAGGAATGGCGAGATAAAACATACCCAATCCAGTACCTAATATAGAAAGCAAAGTGGCAACAAAACGATGAATTTCCCGCGACTTTTGGAGTTTATTCGTAGTCAAGGGAGTCAGCCAACCTCCTTTACTTTAAAATGGTGTAACATGATAGATGATAGCAATATCTGCGTTTTATTGAAAGAGTAGTGACTTGAAACCAGCGCCTAAAGTAGCGTGGCAGACTATTCTTTCTACATTATTTATCATGAAAAAAAGCTCCCTTGCGGAAGCTTTTTTTGATGTAATTTATCAAGAGAGATGCTCTCTCTATGGTTGACTGCGAAGTATAGGCTAACGATGCCGATAGCCCCACGTTCCCCTGTGGGTTATCTCATGAGAACAAAAAAAGCCTCCATTATGGAGGCTTTTTGCTATGACGTCCCAGGAGGGATTCGAACCCCCGACCGACGGCTTAGAAGGCCGTTGCTCTATCCAGCTGAGCTACTGGGACATAAAATTCAAGCGAATATTAATATATCATATGGATAAAAGAAATTCAAGTCTTATTTTGCATATATCGTTTATTTAGGCTTTATACAGCATAAATTCTGAGTAGACGTAGTTTTTTTTGCCTTATAAAAGGGTATGTTAGAATACAGGTGAATATGTGTAAGACGAGTGGTTGGACTTCGGCTACTGTTTCTCATATAATCTACAAATACTTGAGCTTGCGAAGGAGAGGGGGTGCCTTGAATAAAGGACTCCAAGGTGACGACAAAAGAAAATAATATTGTATTGTTTCCGAAGACACTGGACTATTATCAAATTCAACTTACTGTGATGCTTGAAAATGAACGTTACGGAGAGGCGATGGCGATGCTGCGTTTTTTAATGCAGTGTCAGGGACAGGAGCAGAAGCAATACGATGAATGGAACGCTCTATTACAATGGCTGGAAGCTGCATTTCCACAGTACGCTGACAGCGGGGCGGTAACGGACGCTGTGGAAGAAGAGGTCAGTGAAGTAGAGTTAGCTCGCCGTCATGCACGCTTTAAGCAGGAGCAGGATGCGGGCTACGGCAACAAGCTGTTGCGGATGGCTATGGATGAACCCTTATCCGAACAGACGATTTTAGCGTTGGAGCAGTTGTCCTATCTGGAACTGCCAGAAATCGACGATGCCTTGCTTCGCTGGATTACGGAACGGGAAATCCATCCTTTACTTCAATTCCGTGTTCTACAGACAATGCGACGACGCGGAATGGAAGGGACGATAGAAATTAGACGGGGTGATGAACAAGCGGAAATCGACATTGAAACGGTTCCGTTACAGCCTGGTGATTTTCCAGAGTCGATTATGCGTATTTTGGAACGGGTGGCTGATCAGACTGAGGTGCACGAGCCTACACTATTCTATTTTGCACAGGAGCTGTGGTCACAGTTTGTGATGGCAGTATACGGTACGAATGATTATAGATCCATGTTGGTGGAAGAGGACGGAATGCCGGATATTTGGGCTGCAGCACTCCATCAGACCGTTTCGGAAAGTTTGAACGGTAATAATAATGAGGAAGAAACCCGTGCTATATATGGCATTACAGATGCGTTGCGCTTCCGTTTTGAGCAGGCGTATCGGTCGATGCGACTATTCGTAGCGGCGGGAATGCACACTCCTTAGTGACCGGAAACGTTTACCTGTGAAGCATTCAAAGGGCTGCTCTTGAAAAAGACAGTAATGTTAGATATACTATAGTGGTTATTTTGTGTGCGTTGATTGTAATGAAAACTAAGTGAAGATTTTGTTGGAGGGGAAAGCATAAAATGAAAGCAACTTGGGAGAAAATAGAGAAGAACCTTGGGGTTCTTGAAGTTGAGGTTGACGCGGATCGTGTAGCCGCTGCACTCGACAAAGCTTTTAATAAAGTGGCAAAACAAGTAAGTGTACCAGGATTCCGTAAAGGTAAAGTACCACGTCCTATCTTTGAAAAACGCTATGGTATTGAAAGTCTGTACCAAGATGCAATTGACATCCTGTTGCCAGAAGCTTACAGCCAAGCTGTAGAGCAAACGGACATCTTCCCGGTTGACAGCCCTGACGTTGAAATTGATCAATTTGCTAAAGGCGAATCTTTCAAGTTCAAAGCAAAGGTTACTGTTAAACCTGAAGTGACTTTGGGCGATTACAAAGGCGTAGAAGTGCCTGTAAGCAAACTCGAAGTAAGCGACGAAGAACTGGCTCAAGAACTGGAGCGCCTGCAACAACGTCATGCTGAACTGGTTGTCGTTGATGAAGATGCTGCTCAATCCGGTGATACAGCTATTATTGACTTCGACGGTTCCGTGGACGGTGTACCATTCGAAGGCGGACAAGCTGAGAAGTATTCTTTGGAACTGGGATCTAACACATTCATCCCTGGTTTTGAAGAGCAAGTGGTTGGTTTGCACACTGGCGATTCCAAGGACGTTGAAGTAACGTTCCCTGAGAACTACCATTCTGCTGACCTCGCTGGCAAACAAGCGGTATTCAAAGTGAAAGTTCACGAACTGAAACGCAAAGTTCTTCCTGAACTGGACGATGAATTCGCTAAAGATGTAAGCGAATTTGACACACTGGCTGAATTCAAGGAAGACTTGAAAAAGCAATTGTTGGATCGTAAGGAAAACGAAGCTAAAGCAGCCCGCGAGGGTGCTGTAGTGGAGAAAGTTGCTGAGAATGCAACAATCGACATTCCTGAAGCAATGGTGAAGAGCGAAGTGCAAAACATGGTTCGCGATTTCGACAACCGTTTGCGTAGCCAAGGTATGAACCTTGAAATGTTCCTTGGATTCTCTGGTCAAAGCAAGGAAGACCTGGAAGAGCAAATGAAAGCTGATGCTGAGAAGCGCGTACGTAACAACCTCGTGCTGGAGCAAGTGGCTAAAGCAGAAAACATCGAAGTTTCCGAAGCGGAAATTGATGAAGAACTGAAAAACATGGCTGAAGCTTACAAACGTTCAGTTGAAGAAATCCGTAGCATTCTGGAAGGTAACGGCTCGTTCGCTAACCTGAAAGAAGAAATTTCACTGCGCAAAACCATTGCTTTGTTGGTGGAAAACAGCAAAGAAGTAGAAGCGCCAGTTGAAGCTGCTGAGTAATTCAGACGATAAAATATACGGAGTATGCTGTAACAAGCTGCAACGTAGTAATTAGATAGGGATAAGGCACGTAGTGAAAGTTACGTGCCTTATTTTTACCTTTGATAACCCAAATTTTAGTCGTTTATGGAAAGTGCTGTGAGTCGTGTTTTCTTGTTTTACATAAGTCACTACCGTATATTTGCACATACATACGAAACATGGTTAAATATGAGAAGGTCTCGGCAGGGTGTACTGTAAATAGCCCGCACTGCATATATGAGCGCATGCAAATATGACACGAGACTCTGAACATGTTAAAATATTTTGTAAGGTGTTCACGTTTCATGCTTGCTGCTTCCGTTTTAATGGGACATAAGGAAGCGGATGAATACAGGTGTTCATTTTAATAAAGAAAAGAGGTTGGTCGTGATGAGTCTCGTCCCTATGGTTGTGGAACAAACGAATCGAGGAGAACGATCTTACGATATTTACTCGCGGTTGCTTAAGGATCGTATTATTTTCCTAAGTGGCCCGATTGATGACGATGTCGCCAATCTCGTCATTGCACAGCTATTGTTCCTTTCTGCGGAAGATCCAGAGAAGGATATTAATTTGTACATTAACTCGCCAGGCGGTTCTGTAACTGCGGGCATGGGTATATATGATACAATGCAATTCATTAAACCGGACGTATCGACGATCTGTGTAGGCATGGCTGCAAGTATGGGTTCGTTGCTGCTCACAGCGGGTGCGCCAGGCAAGAGATACGCGCTTACCAACAGTGAAGTCATGATTCATCAGCCACTTGGTGGCATTCAGGGGCAAGCCTCCGATATGCTGATTCATGCGGACTGGATTATCAAAACACGTGCTAAGCTGAATCAAATCTATGTAGAGCGTACAGGTCAGCCCCTCGAAAAAATCGAACGTGATACTGACCGGGATTTCTTCATGGAAGCGGAAGAGGCAAAAGCATACGGTATCATTGACCAGGTGTTGTCTAAACCGATTAATCTGTAAAGGGGTGGCTCTATGTTTAAATTTAATGATGAAAAAGGACAATTGAAATGTTCTTTCTGCGGTAAATCTCAGGATCAGGTTCGCAAGCTTGTTGCTGGACCGGGCGTATATATATGTGACGAATGCATTGAGTTGTGTACGGAGATTGTAGAAGAGGAATTGGGTCATGAAGAAGAAGTAGATCTGAAAGACATTCCGAAACCAATGCAAATCCGTGACATTCTGGACCAATATGTTATTGGTCAGGATCAAGCGAAAAAATCGTTGTCTGTAGCGGTATATAATCACTACAAACGAATTAATACTCAAAACAAAATTGATGATGTGGAACTGCAAAAAAGTAACATCTTGATGCTTGGACCTACAGGTTCGGGTAAAACGTTGCTTGCGCAAACCATGGCTAAAATTTTGAACGTTCCTTTTGCTATCGCAGATGCCACTTCCCTTACGGAAGCAGGTTATGTGGGTGAAGACGTTGAAAATATTTTGCTGAAACTGATTCAAGCTGCCGATTATGATGTAGAAAAAGCCGAACGCGGCATTATCTACATTGACGAAATTGATAAAGTAGCCCGCAAATCCGAAAACCCGTCCATTACGCGTGACGTTTCGGGTGAAGGTGTACAGCAGGCGTTGCTTAAAATTTTGGAAGGCACGGTTGCTTCTGTACCACCTCAAGGCGGTCGCAAGCATCCACATCAAGAGTTTATTCAAATTGACACCACGAATATCCTGTTCATTTGCGGTGGTGCCTTTGATGGTCTGGAGCAAATGATCAAACGCCGTATCGGTAAAAAGGTTATCGGCTTCAACGCTACCAGCGAACAAAAAGACCTGAAACCAGGCGAATATACTTCAATGGTATTGCCTGAGGATCTTTTGAAATTCGGTCTGATCCCGGAATTTGTAGGACGCTTGCCAGTAATTTCTACGCTGGAGCCGCTTGATGAGAACACATTGGTTCGTATTCTGTCCGAACCGAAAAATGCGTTAACCAAGCAATACCAGAAGCTGCTTGAGCTGGATAATGTGCAACTGGAGTTTAAGCAAGATGCTCTGGAAGCCATTGCTCGTGAAGCGATCAAGCGTAACACGGGTGCCCGTGGCCTTCGTGCGATCATCGAAGGTATTATGCTGGACGTAATGTATGAGGTTCCTTCCCGTGAGGATGTGACTACTTGCGTCATCAATGAGCAGGTTGTAAAAGACAAAATCGCACCGGAACTCGGTGGTACAGATAAGGATAAAAAACAAGAAGAGAGCGCCTAAGGATTGATACTTCGCGATCTCTAAAACATGAGAAGCCGGATCTCCACTTCACTAAACCTGTATGAGGTTTTAAGGGGTGGAGGTTTGGCGTTAATGGGAGAGAAAAGTACATGTTCTTAAGACAAGACACACGTCCCGTTAAAGTCGGGAATCTGACGATTGGCGGCAGCAATGAAGTCATCATCCAAAGCATGTGTACAACTAAAACAGCAGATGTGGAAGCAACTGTAGCCGAGATTCTTCGCTTGGAAGAAGCCGGATGTCAACTGGTGCGGGTTACCGTCAACAATGAGGAAGCTGCCGCAGCCATTAAGGAAATTAAAAAACGGATTCATATTCCGCTAGTTGCAGATATTCACTTTAATCACAAGCTGGCTCTACTGGCAATTGAAAATGGGATTGATAAAGTTCGCATTAATCCAGGTAACATAGGACGACGTGAAAAAGTAGAAGCTGTCGTGAAGGCATGTAAGGAAAAAGGGATTCCGATTCGAATTGGCGTGAATGCCGGGTCATTGGAACAGCATTTACTTGATAAGTATGGCTACCCTACGCCAGAAGCGATGGTAGAAAGTGCGCTGTATCATATCGGGATACTGGAAGAACTTGATTTCCATGACATTATCGTGTCACTGAAGGCGTCTGATGTTCCTATGGCGATTGCTGCTTATACGAAGGCCGCTGAAATTATTAAGTATCCGCTCCATCTGGGTATTACCGAAGCGGGTACACTCTTTACGGGTACAGTTAAAAGCGCGGCAGGTATGGGCGCTTTGCTAGCATCAGGCATCGGCTCGACAATGCGTATTTCGCTCAGTGCTGATCCAGTGGAAGAAGTAAAGGTAGCACGTGAGTTGCTCAAAACGTTTGGATTGATCACAAACGCAGCTACACTGATTTCTTGTCCGACTTGCGGACGTCTGGATATAGATCTGTTCTCTATTGCCAACGAGGTGGAGGAATACATTGCAAAACTCAAGGTACCGATTAAAGTATCAGTACTGGGTTGTGCAGTAAATGGCCCGGGTGAAGCGAAGGAAGCTGATATTGGAATTGCCGGAGCGCGCGGTGAAGGCCTTTTGTTCCGTTATGGAAAAATGATTCGCAAAGTACCTGAGGCTGATATGGTCGATGAATTGAAAAAAGAAATTGATATCATCGTCAAAGCATATGAGGAAACAGGGAAAATACCTGGACGTGAAGAACGTCATACCGCCGAGAAGGTGTAGGCAAAAAGCAGTTATTATAAAGAGGCATAGTCATAATCTATTGTCATCATTTAAAATGCCGTGGAGAGCAGCTCTGCTACAGAACTGTTCTTCGCGGTGTTTTTGTATTTCTCTCTGATCTTTTGAAAGACCGCCGTTTAGCTATCGCGGAAAAGGAAATACTGTTTTTCATAGAGCGGCATTTTTAAAATTGCTGAGATGAGAAACGGAGGAAATACGATGGACTTGACTATGATTTTGTTATTGGTGCAAATGTTTTTCGGGATTGTTATTGGTCTGTATTTCTGGAACCTCCTGCGGAGCCAGAAAACGAACCGTAGTGCGGTGGATCGGGAATCCCGCAAGGAATTGGATAAGCTACGCAAATTGCGTTCTATTTCACTTACCAAGCCGTTGGCTGAACGCACACGTCCTGCCACATTACAGGATATCGTGGGTCAGAAGGATGGACTGCGCGCGCTCAAGGCTGCGTTATGTAGTGCGAATCCGCAGCATGTCATTATTTATGGCCCGCCGGGTGTAGGGAAGACAGCTGCTGCACGCGTGGTGCTGGAAGAGGCTAAGAAGAATCTGTCCTCTCCGTTCAAGGGAGATGCCAAATTCACGGAGATTGATGCTACGACGGCCCGCTTTGATGAGCGCGGTATTGCGGACCCGCTGATAGGTTCAGTGCATGATCCAATCTATCAAGGGGCAGGAGCGATGGGGGTAGCGGGTATCCCACAACCTAAACCCGGAGCTGTGACGAAGGCGCATGGGGGGATGCTGTTCATTGATGAGATTGGTGAGCTGCATCCAACGCAGATGAATAAACTCTTGAAAGTACTGGAGGATCGCAAGGTATTTTTGGAGAGTGCGTATTACAACTCGGAAGATTCGAATACTCCTGCTTATATCCACGATATTTTCCAAAACGGTTTGCCAGCCGATTTTCGTTTGGTGGGTGCGACGACCCGTTCGCCGCATGAACTGCCACCTGCGATTCGCTCCCGGTGCATGGAGATTTATTTCCGTGCCTTGCAGCCACAGGAGATTGCTCGTATTGCAGAGGATGCTGTCCACAAGCTAGGCTTTTGCCCTTGTCCTGAGGCGGTAGAAGTTGTACAGCGTTACGCAACGAACGGTCGGGAGGCGGTCAATATGATCCAGCTGGCTGCTGGTTTGGCACTTACCGAGAAAAGGGAATGTCTCAATGCTTCCGACGTCGAATGGGTAGCGGGCAGTAGTCAAATTCAACCGCGTCCTGACCGAAAAATACCAGGCTTGCCGCAAATCGGATTCGTTAACGGATTAGCTGTATATGGCCCGAACATGGGGATGCTGCTTGAAATTGAAGTTACAGCAGTTCCGGTTCCTGAGGGAAAGGGCAGCTATAATATTACGGGGGTTGTGGATGAGGAAGAAATCGGAGGCGGGTCCCGTACACTGCGCCGTAAGAGCATGGCTAAAGGTTCTGTAGAAAATGTTCTAACCGTTTTGCGTACGCTCGGATTGTCTCCGTCGAATTACGATTTGCATATCAATTTCCCTGGGGGTACGCCGGTAGATGGCCCGTCCGCAGGAATTGCGATGGCAACAGCCATTGCTTCCGCGATGCGGGGAATTCCGGTGGATCATGAAATTGCAATGACTGGCGAAATTAGCATCCATGGTCGTGTCAAACCGATTGGTGGTGTATTAGCCAAGGTTGAAGCCGCTTTTCAGGCAGGAGCCAAAAAAGTGATCATTCCGCAGGACAACTGGCAAGCTCTTTTTGACAGCATTGAGGGTTTAAAAGTGATTCCCGTACAGTCGGTTACCGAAGTGTTCCGACATGTGTTCGGGGAAGAGATAACGTCGGATTCGCCTGTACATGCGCCAATTGAGACTTTTCGCCCATCCCAATCTTCCTTGTTACAGGCTGATGGAACGCATAACGGGACGATATCAGATACAGGATCTTGCTGATGAACCACCCTTTCATTGGTTTTTTCATAAAACATTTGATAAAATATGAAAGATAACAACTTGAGGATTGTAAAATCCGGAACCTGAGAATCACTGGAGGTGCGAAAGCGATGGGACCCACCAAGACAAAAGGTCGTCGTTTTCCTTTGCTGCCTTTAAGAGGGCTTCTGGTCTACCCGAGTATGGTTCTGCATCTCGATGTGGGCCGGGAAAAATCGGTCAAGGCTTTGGAAAAAGCGATGGTTGAAGACAATTTGATTCTCCTGTGTTCTCAATCAGAAGTAAATATTGAAGAACCTACACAAGAGGACATCTTTCGAGTCGGCACGGTAGCCAAGGTACGCCAGATGCTCAAACTTCCTAATGGAACCATTCGAGTATTGGTGGAAGGGCTGGAACGGGCCGAGATTATTCAATATACGGACAATGAAGAATATTACGAGGTAATGGCGAAGGAGCTGCACGAGGCAGAAAACGTACAGCCTGAGACGGATGCGCTAATGCGCACTGTATTAACTCAGTTCGAGCATTATATCAACTTGTCCAAAAAGGTAACACCGGAGACTCTCGCTGCGGTATCGGATATTGAGGAGCCGGGACGGCTAGCAGACGTAATCACAAGTCATTTGACGCTCAAAATTAAGGAAAAGCAGGATATACTGGAGACGATCGACGTTACTCAGCGTCTGGAGAAGCTTCTGGATATTTTGAACAATGAGCGTGAAGTACTGGAGCTGGAACGTAAAATCAACCAGCGTGTGAAGAAGCAGATGGAAAAGACGCAGAAGGAGTATTATCTGCGTGAACAAATGAAGGCAATTCAGAAGGAACTTGGCGAGAAGGAAGGTCGCGCGGGAGAAGTTGAAGAACTGCGCAACCAGCTAAGTGAACTGGAGTTGCCTGTTACGGTGAAGGAGAAGGTCGAAAAGGAAATCGATCGTCTGGAAAAAATGCCGGCAAGCTCTGCCGAGGGTGGCGTCATCCGTAATTATGTGGATTGGTTGTTAAGCTTGCCATGGAACAAGTTTACCGATGATGATCTGGATATCGTCAAAGCTGAAGAGGTACTTAATAACGACCACTACGGATTGGATAAACCCAAGGAGCGTGTATTGGAGTATTTGGCTGTACGCAAGCTGGTGAAGACCATTAAGGGACCGATTCTGTGTCTCGTGGGTCCGCCAGGGGTCGGCAAGACCTCGTTGGCCCGTTCGATTGCCAAATCCATGGGTCGGGAATTTGTCCGCATCTCTCTCGGAGGTGTGCGGGATGAAGCGGAAATCCGTGGTCACCGTCGGACTTATGTTGGTGCGATGCCGGGGCGGATCATTCAGGGGATGAAGACCGCAGGAACGTCTAATCCAGTATTTTTGCTGGATGAGATTGATAAAATGGCTTCCGATTTTCGAGGAGATCCATCGGCGGCATTGCTCGAAGTGCTTGATCCTGAACAAAACAATACGTTCAGTGACCATTTTGTTGAGCTGCCGTTTGACCTGTCCAATGTGATGTTTGTAACGACAGCCAATGCTGCACACAACATCCCGCGTCCGCTAATGGACCGCATGGAGACACTCTATATTCCTGGCTACACCGAACTGGAGAAGCTGGAAATTGCCAATCGGTACCTATTGCCCAAGCAGAAGAGAGAGCATGGCTTGGACGAGGAACAACTGGTTATCGGGGAGGATACGCTACTGCGTGTCATTCGCGAATATACGCGTGAATCCGGTGTGCGGAATCTTGAGCAGCAAATGGCTTCTCTGTGCCGCAAGGCGGCGAAGTCCGTTGTATCTGGTGGCGAAGGACCAATTCAAATCACACCGGATAATCTGAAGGATTATCTGGGTATCGCTAAATTCCGTTACGGTGTTGCAGAACTGGAGGATCAGATCGGTACGGTTACAGGCTTGGCATGGACAGAGGTCGGTGGTGAAACACTGATGATTGAAGTGACGGTCGTACCTGGTAGCGGTAAACTGATTCTTACGGGTAAACTGGGAGACGTTATGAAGGAATCTGCACAGGCGGCATTCAGCTACACCCGTTCCAAAGCAGTTGATCTGGGCATTGAACTGGACTTTTATGAGAAAAATGATATCCACATTCATATTCCTGAGGGTGCGATTCCGAAGGATGGTCCATCTGCGGGAATTACTATTGCTACCGCGTTAATTTCAGCTTTGACCAACCGTCATGTATCCAAGGATGTGGCTATGACGGGCGAAATTACTCTGCGCGGCCGTGTATTGCCGATTGGTGGTTTAAAAGAGAAGTCGCTGGCTGCCCACCGGGCAGGCTACAAAAAAATTCTGCTTCCCAAAGATAATGAACGGGATTTGAAGGATATCCCCGACAGTATCCGGCAGGATGTTGAATTTGTCCCCGTTGCCCATATGGATCAGGTGCTAAAGCATGCTTTGGTTGAGCAGGCAAGGGTACATTAGAGAGGAATTAAGGACACAATGAAAGTAACAAAAGCAGAATTTATAATAAGTGCGGTTGGTCCCGATCAGTTTCCTGTGGACGCTTTGCCAGAGATTGCTCTGGCGGGGCGCTCCAATGTAGGAAAGTCTTCATTGATTAATCGGTTGATTAACCGTAAAAATTTGGCGCGTACCAGTTCTACGCCAGGTAAAACCCAGCAACTCAATTATTACCGGATTAATGATGATCTCTATTTTGTCGATTTTCCCGGTTACGGTTACGCCAAAGTATCCAAAACGTCCCGCAAGGCTTGGGGGCAGATGATTGAGTCTTATTTGCTGGAGCGTGAGCCACTCAAACTGGTGCTTCAAATGGTAGATTTGCGCCATCCGCCGTCCAAGGACGATATCATGATGTATGATTGGCTGCGTCATAACGGGCTTCCCGTATGTGTTGTAGGCACGAAGGCAGATAAAATCCCTAAAACGCGGCGAGAAAAGCATTACAAGGTAATCAAGCAGGAACTCGGAATACTTCCCGGGGGATTGTTTATCCCCTTTTCATCCGAAGAAGGTATGGGCAAGGAAGAGCTGTGGTCTGTCATCTCCAGCTATATAGAGAATGACGAAGAAGAGCAGACGGAATTGTAAGGTTAGGGACGTCCTTGAGGACGTCCTTTTTTCATGGTTCGGGCTTCAAGAAAATAAACTTACTAAATAGGTGGGAATAATATATAATAACAAAAAGAACTCGTGGATTTTAAGCCGAAAAGTGAGTATATGGGGGATAATGCAGTCTCAACCCCATCATTTTCCGTTTATTTCCGATGTATGGCGGGAATTTATAATTTGATGTGCAAGAAAAGCGTTTTAGGTCTGATGTATAATAAATTTAAAGCTTAAACTTATAGGTTCAGGAGAGAATTGAGGAGATGGGTATGGCTCAGCGGTTAGCCACAGAGTATGTTAAAACCACTTTGACCTTGTCGGAAACCCAAATGGACGAATTTTTGCGGGCAGTGGATGATCCCCAGGTGCATTACTATATTAAAGTTCTAGATAACGGAAGACAGGAAATCGTTCTGGAGCATAGTGCGGGTGAGGAAGTTCATTTGTTTTTTGAAGCCAAAGAGGGAGCGTTTGTGTGTGAATTGACTTGTCGCTTAATTCATCCGCAACTAACCCTGTTTATACGCAAACTTTTTGTTCGTTTTAAGGGCGAAGGCATCGTTTACCGAATGTATCAAGGATTCACTATGGTGTATTTTTATAATGAAGGTACGGTTCGTAAAATTATGGAGAAGAATGCCGGAGGCTCCAGGCTGGTATTCGAATATAAAAATACGGTGCAGGAATTGCAACAGCTTTTTCAGCATCAGAACGTCGAAAATGAAATATCTGACGTATATCATCTCATTAATTCGTTGCTTGACCAGCGGAATTTGGCGCGTACTTTCTCGGAGTTGGAACAGATTGACCACAAGCTTCGAATGAGTTGCTCAAAATTATTTGCACTGGAAGCTTAATAAGGCATGAATATATGGAATGAATCGTTATGCCGTGTAGTCCCTTTCTTTACCGAAATAGGCTTTTTTATTCCGAAAAAATGATTGCATTTGCTGCACATAGATGTTATTTTTAATCTCGTTGAAAATGAAATATAGGAACCAGGATTCACTCAGGACATTGAATGTTGCGAGAGGTTATTCCCTCGGGAAGTGAATGACGTAGGTCCTAGCGGATGAAATTTTTCCAAACATTTTATTCCTAGGAAGGGGGAACCGAAAGATGGAATTGGAGTACTCAACTTTCGGAAGACACGTTGCCGTAGATACTTGGGGTGTTGAGTTTGAATTACTGAATGATGCGCAGTTTTTGGAGGCTCAATTAGTTGAAGCAGCTGAAGCTTGCGGAGCAACGGTGATGTCCGTTCAATCCAAGCAGTTCGAACCACAGGGAGCTACCGTGCTTGTACTGTTGTCGGAGAGTCATCTCTCTATTCATACGTATCCTGAGAGAGGGTTTGCCGCTATTGATTGTTATACTTGCGGTGAGACTGTCGATCCGCAGCTGGCTATTGATTACCTGGTATCCGTTCTAAAACCGAAAAAAACATATGCGAAAAAGCTGATTCGCGGCTTGGGAGAACTTCAGGTGGAATCACCAGAGTGCAAGCTGGCTGAGTTAGTGTAAATCGTTTTTTATGGAGCCATTTGTGCGTCCTATATTATAACCATGGAACATTTCCATGGTTATTTGTTTTAAAAGTGGTCTACACTAAATCAAATCATACAGAACGTGCTGGTTTCATGAAAGCTATTCAATTTTCATAAACAATTCATAAAACAGCCGGAGGAGATTCGGACTTCTGTGATATAATTAACATAGTTTATGATAACAGTGGTTATTCTTATTACAGTTTAGGCAGGTGAATTTGCAATGCACATCGTCGTTGTTGGGTTGAATTATCGTACGGCGCCTGTGGAAGTCAGAGAGCGTTTTACATTTGCAGAACAAGATTTGCCAAAAGCGCTGGAGCAACTCAAACTTACCAAAAGTGTGTTGGAGGGCGTAGTTGTCGCAACCTGCAATCGGACTGAAATATATGTTGTAGTGGACCGCCTTCACATGTGCGGCTATTTTATACGCAGTTTTATGGAGCAATGGTTTGGCATTCCGCGTGATCAATTTACACAACACTTATATATATATGAGGACGAGCAGGCGATTCGGCATTTGTTCCGTGTGACTTGTGGTCTTGATTCTATGGTAATCGGAGAAACACAAATTTTGGGACAGGTAAAGAACGCTTTTCTTCAGGCTCAATCCCAGAAAATTACGGCAACGTGGTTTAATATGTTGTTTAAGCAGGCCGTCACATTGGGCAAGCGTGCCCATTCAGAGACATCTATTGGAGAAAGTGCCGTATCTGTCAGCTATGCAGCAGTTGAGCTGGGCAAACGGATTTTCGGGATGTTTACCGATAAAAAGGTACTGATTCTCGGTGCTGGTAAAATGAGCGAGCTTACCGTTAAGCATTTGTACAGCGGCGGAGCAGCCGAGGTTATTGTAGCCAACCGAACCTTGTCCCGTGCGGAAGACCTTGCCTCCAAGTTCCATGGAACGCCGGTTACGATGGAGGAAGGCATGAATCGGTTGGCGGACGTGGATATTGTTATTAGCTCGACAGGTGCCCAAGGGTATATTCTGGATCGGACTCGGGTTGAAGCAAGTATGAAACGTCGACAGTCCCGTCCTTTGTTTATGATTGATATTGCGGTTCCGCGTGATCTCGACCCGGCTATTGGTGAATTACAGAATGTTTTCCTGTACGATATTGATGATCTGGAAGGGATCGTGGAGAGCAATTTGGAAATGCGCCGTACCGAAGCTACAAAAATCGAGCATATGATCGAAGATGAGCTTAGCGAGTTTTATCAATGGTTGAAAACGATGGGAGTGCGTCCGGTGATTCGTGCATTACAGGAAAAAGCGGAGTCTGTACACCAGGATACGTTGGAAAGCTTGTTCAATAAGCTTCCCGAGCTGGATGAACGGCAACGCAAAGTGATTAGCCGTTTGACGAAGAGTATGCTGAACCAGATGATGCATGATCCGATCAATCGGGTAAAGGAACTGGCTGTCCAAAAACAGGGAAATGAGGCCCTGGACATGTTTAGCCACATTTTTGCTCTGGAGGATCGTTTGGATGACGCCGCTCAGAAAGTAGATAAAAGCGATGCATCTGCGTTAATAAAACCGGAAGCCGGTGTTCATGAGAAAACCGTTCAAGCTCAGGCTTTGCCAGCGTCGTTTGCGCCGGCCAGCCTGTAAAAGTGGGTGAACAGACGTGGCTTCAGGCATGCTTATATATGATTCAATGATTTATGTTTTTGCCCTGAGCCTTCTGTTTGTATTCTCGGATGGGATTCGTCGCAATGCGAATGCTAAACGGACAGGTACAGGGCTTCTTGTTGTCGTTCTGGTGCTCCAGCTTGCTTATATGGGGATAAGAACCTGGAATGAAGGGCACCTTCCTATTTTCGTGACCTACGATTTTCTATTTCTGTTCTCAGTTATTTTAGTGCTGATTTCTTTGATTTTGACACGTTATCAGCGTTCCGAATTTGCGGTATTGCTGCTTAATATTATTAGTTTTGCAGTGCTGGTGCTCAACAATATATGGATGGAGCCTCTCGACAACCCGCTTGGAAATTGGCATACCGTGCATGGGCTGCTCCTGATTCATATTGCGCTGGCTAATCTTGGTTTTGTAGCGATGACGGTAGCGGCTGTATTTTCGGGGTTATATCTGTTTTTGCATCGTAAATTGAAAGTAAAGAAATGGAATGACACGATCAGACGCCTGCCGAGTCTGGAAATGATGGATCGGTATACGCATATGGCGCTGTTGATTGGTACTCCTTTGCTGGGAGTCTCTATTGTAGTTGCCGTTATTTCTATTATTGCTGAGGAACGCTGGCTTCTCTTGCTAGATACCAAGGTGCTGATGACAGCGATTGCCTTGTGTGTGTATATTATATTTTTAGTGAGCAAAAGATTGAATCAGCGTTCAGGGCTTGTGATGGCAAAGTGGGCATTGGTGGGCTACACGCTATTGATTCTTAATTTTTTGCTGAATTCCTGGTCTGTATTTCATCAGTGGACGGGAGAGTGAAAAGCCATTTGCAGCATTTTGTCCCGATTTCGTTGAATTGTAAGAATAAGATCTGTTGTATTGTAGGTGGCGGTAGGATTGCGGAACGAAAGGTAAAGGGGATGATGGAAAGTGGGGCGTTCATTACCGTCATTAGCCCGAATATAACGTCGGATTTACAGGTTCTGGCCGATCACAAGCAGCTCCACTGGGTAAATCGCGTATATCGCGAGGGTGACCTCCAGGGAGCCTTTCTTGTATATGCCGCTACGAACCAGAGAGAAGTGAATAATAAGGTTGCGCATGAGGCCAGACAAAGGGGTATACTGGTAAATGTGGCGGATCGCTCGGAAGAGGGAGATTTTATAACGCCGGGCATCATCCGACGAGGGAGACTGACGATTAGTATTTCTACAGAAGGGGCAGGCCCCGCTGTGACCGCTGATATTACATCAGCCTTGGATACGTTGTTCGGTAGCGAATATGAGCCTTATCTGGATTTCATGCACGATATGCGACAGATCATCAAACGTAAGATAAGTTCCCCACAGCAAAGGACCAAACTACTGAGGCGCTTGGCGAGTAGCGGAATTTTGGATCAAATACGCCGTCATGAATTTATGGCTTGGACCGAACAAGAAATAGACCTGTGGATTGCGCAAAATCAGGAGGAATAACATGCGAACAATTGTGGTAGGCAGCAGACAGAGTGCGCTGGCGTTAACTCAGACCGGGCATGTCATTGAAGATTTGAACGCGCTATGCGCGGAGCATGGAATGGATTTGCAATTTGTCGTAAAGAAAATCCTGACCAAGGGTGATCGAATATTGGATGTAACCTTGTCCAAAGTGGGTGGCAAAGGGCTTTTTGTCAAAGAGATTGAACAGGCCATGCTGGCTGGTGAGATTGATATGGCAGTACATAGTATGAAGGATATGCCTTCCGAATTGCCGGAAGGGCTTGTCAACGGCGCTGTACCGCGTCGTGAGGATCCACGTGATTGCCTGATCACATTGGGCGCCGAGAGCCTGGAGGATTTGCCTCAAGGGGCAAAGGTGGGCACGAGCAGCCTGCGTAGAGCCAGTCAAATCAAGTCCATGCGACCTGATCTACAATTGGAGCCTGTGCGTGGTAATATTGATTCCCGTCTGAAAAAGCTGGAGACGGAAGGTTTTGACGCTATCATTTTGGCGGCAGCAGGCTTGCACCGGATGGGCTGGAAAGATCGAATTACGTCCTATATACCGGAAGCAGACTGTTTGCCGGCGGTTGGGCAGGGAGCGCTGGGTATTGAATGTCGTGCGAGCGATGAAGAACTCTTGGCCTTGCTGCGCCTTTACAACGACCGGGATACCTCGGCTACCGTTGCGGCAGAACGTACCTTTCTGGGCGTGTTAAATGGGGGTTGCCAAGTGCCGATCGGGGCTCATGCCGTCTGGGCTGGTCAAGAAATCAGCCTCACGGGCATGGTAGGCTCGCCAGATGGCGAGGTTATTTTGAAGGAAACGCTCCAGGGAAATGATCCGCAAAAGCTGGGAGAAGCGGTGGCGGCCAGTTTGATAGCCAAAGGAGCAGAACAGATTCTGGCGCAGGTGAGGGGATGATAGCATGGCAGGAAAAGTATATTTGGTAGGTGCAGGACCCGGAGACGCAAGATTAATTACGGTCAAGGGTTGGGAATGCATTCAATTGGGCGATGTCATTGTGTACGACAGACTGGCAAGCCCGCGCCTCTTGGGATTGATGAAGCCAGGGGCCCAAAAAATATATGTTGGCAAGTTGCCAGATCGTCACACCATGAAGCAAGAGGAAATTAATCAGCTGTTGGTGGATTTGGCCTTGGAAGGAAAAACAGTTGTTCGTCTTAAAGGGGGAGACCCCACTATATTTGGACGAGTCGGCGAGGAAGCCGGGCTACTGCGTAAACATGGTATTTCCTATGAAATTATACCCGGCATCACATCAGCAATCAGTGTGCCCGCCTATGCGGGTATTCCAGTCACACACCGGGATATGGCCTCATCGCTATCTATCATTACAGGTCATGAAAGTCCGGATAAACTCGACAAAAGTATTCATTGGGATAAAGTGACGAACGCAACGGGCACACTGATCTTTATGATGGGTGTAGCAAAGATTGGCTATATCAGTGAACAGCTGATAAAACACGGCAAGCCATCAAATACTCCTGTTGCCTTGATCCGCTGGGGAACCCGCGCCGAGCAGGATACGCTGGTGGGTACGCTTGCGGATATTGAAGCTAAGGTGAAGGCTGCGAATTTTCAGCCTCCCGCCGTCATCGTTGTCGGAGAAGTGGTCAATCAACGTGAACAGTTAAAATGGGCTGAGGACATGCCTTTGTTTGGCAAGCGAATTTTGGTTACTCGCGCGCGTGCGCAGGCCAGCAGTCTGGTCCATCGGATAGAGGAGCTTGGTGGCGAGCCTTATGAATTTCCAGTTATTCAGACGGTCGCCCCTTCGGACGAGCCAACCAAACAGGAAATTAAAGAGGCATTTGCGCGACTGCCAGAATATGATTGGGTGTTTTTTACCAGCGTTAATGGAGTGGAATACTTTTTCACGCACTTAAAGGAACAGGGCAAGGACGTACGTATGCTGTTCAAAGCGCGTATTGCCGCAGTCGGACCGGCTACAGCAGCCGCGCTTCGGACACACGGAATTGTGGCAGAACAGATCGAGGGCCCTTTTCAGGCAGAAGGCTTGCTCGAAGGATTGGAGCAGGATTTGCAGGCAGGGCAGAACGTATTTCTCCCAAGAGGTGATCTAGCTCGGCCGTGGCTGCCAGAAAAGCTGAGGGAGATGGGACTTCATGTGACCGAGGCTGATTTGTATCAAACGGTGCTAGCAGCCAACACACAGGATGATGAACTTCTCAAGCTGCTTGAGGAGCGTGCCATTCATGCGATTACGTTTACCAGTTCCTCAACTGTAACCTTTTTCTTAGAAGCCCTCAGACAAATGGGGATCCATGATCCAGTGTCGCTGCTGGAGGGAGTTACGATTGCTGTGATAGGTCCTTTGACCGGTGAGACAGCTACCCAAGCCGGCTTGACTGTAAGTTTTATGTCAGAGAAGGCGACCATTGAAAGTCTGATCCAATCGTTGTGTGAGTGGAAACGTTCAAGTACTGTTATGACATTATAATTTTTTTGTTTTTACTAATGAATGTATAAAATATGGAGGTTTGTAATCATGAGTGTTCCTTTTACCAGACATCGCCGTTTGCGCCAGTCGGCTGCAATCCGCAGTATGGTGCGTGAGACCGTATTGAATCCCGCTGATTTTATCCAACCGATCTACGTAACATTTGGCACTGGGGTGAAACAGGAAATTATCTCTATGCCAGGTGTATACCGTTTTTCTCTGGATCGGCTGGAGGAAGAACTGAAAGAGATTAGTGAGCTCGGCATTCCCGCTGTGCTCCTATTTGGCATCCCAGAAACCAAAGACAGCGTAGGGACTTCGGCTTTTGTGGACGATGGTATTGTTCAGGAAGCTACTCGTCTGATCAAGTCGCGTTATCCCGAACTGCTGGTTGTGGCTGACACTTGTTTGTGTGAGTTTACGGACCATGGACACTGCGGTATGGTGCACATGCATGAGCATGATGGTGAGGTATGCGGTGAGGTATTGAATGATGAATCTCTGGAGGTGCTGGTACGTACAGCTGTATCTCAGGCCAGAGCTGGTGCAGATATTATCGCGCCATCTAATATGATGGACGGTTTTGTACAGGCGATTCGGCAGGGGTTGGATCTAGAAGGCTTTTCACATATTCCAATTATGTCGTATTCCGTCAAATATGCGTCTGCTTTTTACGGTCCTTTCCGGGAGGCCGCAGATTCTGCGCCGCAGTTTGGTGACCGCAAATCCTATCAGATGGATCCTGCTAATGCACGTGAAGCATTGCGAGAAGCAGAATCTGATGTGCTGGAGGGGGCAGATATGCTGATGGTGAAGCCTTCCCTTTCTTATCTTGACGTAATGCGCACGATTAAGGATCAATTTGATCTGCCTATGGTGGCTTACAACGTTAGTGGTGAATATGCCATGGTCAAGGCAGCGGCACTTCAAGGCTGGATTGATGAAAAAGCAATGGTGCTAGAGATTTTGACAAGTATGAAGCGTGCGGGTGCAGATATGATTATTACCTATTCGGCCAAGGATGCGGCAAGATGGTTGAAGCAATAAGTCTATTTTCAGAAGATAGGAGTGGTCAGAATGATCGACGAACAACGAACAGTGCGCAGGGATACGAACTCCAAAGTAGCCTTTGATGAGGCAAAACAATACATTCCGGGTGGCGTAAACAGCCCGGTACGGGCTTTTAAATCTGTTGGGATTACACCTGTGTATATCGACCATGGCGAAGGATCGCGCGTATATGATATTGATGGTCAATCCTATTTAGACTATGTATGTTCATGGGGACCGCTTATTATGGGCCATGCACATCCCGAAGTGGTTAAAGCTTTACAGGCTGCTGTTGTAAAAGGAACCAGCTTCGGCGCACCAACGTTGGCAGAAACCGAAATGGCCAAGCTCGTATGTGAGCGTGTTCCTTCTATGGACATTGTACGTATGGTTAACTCCGGAACTGAGGCGACTATGAGTGCGATTCGACTCGCACGCGGATTTACGAGCCGTAGTAAAATTCTTAAATTTGAGGGATCATATCACGGTCATGCGGACAGCTTGCTGATTAAAGCAGGCTCTGGTGTTGCCACATTAGGCTTGCCCGATAGTCCCGGTGTGCCTGAAGTTGTGGCCACCCATACAATCACTGTCCCTTATAATGATTTAGCTTCGGTGAAGCTAGCTTTTGAGAAATTTGGCGAAGAGATTGCCGCAATTATTGTCGAGCCAGTAGCAGGCAATATGGGAGTTGTACCGCCACAGCCTGGATTTTTGGAAGGTTTGCGTGAGGTAACCCAGCAGTACGGAAGTCTGCTGATTTTTGATGAAGTGATGACTGGATTCCGGGTTGGACTTCATTCGGCTCAAGGTCGCTTTGGTGTGACACCGGATCTTACCTGTTTGGGTAAAGTGATTGGTGGTGGACTCCCTGTAGGTGCTTACGGCGGACGTCGCGATATTCTGGAGCAGATTGCTCCATCGGGGCCCATTTATCAAGCGGGTACGCTTAGCGGAAATCCGCTGGCTATGGCAGCAGGTTATTCGACACTTAAATTGCTGACGCCAGAAGTATACGATCGCTTGGAAGAGCGGGCAGCACGACTTCAAGCCGGATTCGAACGTAATGCGAACGAGCTAGGTATCCCTGTCACGATCAATCGCGTGGGTTCCATGGTTTGTCCATTTTTTACAGAAGAAAAGGTTGTCAATTTTGATACAGCTAAAACGAGTAATCAGGACCACTTCCGTCGTTACTTTACTGAAATGGTGAATGAGGGAGTCAGTGTAGCACCATCTCAATTTGAGGGTATGTTTGTATCGGGCGTGCATACGGTAGAGGATATTGATGCCACCATTGAGGCGAACTATCGCGCGCTCAAACGTCTATGAGCTGGCAAGGTGGCTGGAAAAGAAGAGGACCCTGGCTGGAAGTCACGCCAGGACGGGAAATCACAGACGGGGAAAAAAACAGCGCTGATGCTGTAGATCAGTGGTTGCTGAATCGTTTGGAATTACCGGAAAAGCTGTGGCGCAGACTGCGCCATGATAAAGAGATTGAACTTACAGGGGACCGGCTGCGGCTGGCCCTTTTTCCTGTAATGAACCTTGGCATCACCCCTCGCTGGTATGATTTGAAGGTACTGTATGAAGATGATTTTTGTCTGGTAGTACATAAACCAGCAGGTATGGCAGTACATCCGGACGGTGGTGTGCAGGATGGTCCGCTGACGTTGGATCATGCTGTCGCATCCTACTATGAGATGAATGGCATTCATGCGGTGGTACGGCATGTACATCGTCTGGATGTGGATACGACGGGCCCAGTGCTATATGCCAAAAATGAGTTTGCGTTGCTCAAGCTGGACGAGCAAATGAGAGCTAAGGATATCGACCGCCGGTATGTAGCTTTGGTACGAGGGAAAGTACCTCCATCGCTGCGAACGTTGGATTGGCCGATTGGCAAGGACAGGCATCATAAGCAGCGCCGTCGTGTATCTCCGACTGGGCAGAAGGCGGTTACCCATATTGAACTCGGGGAAGTATGGGGAAGCGGTTCAAGTGCAGTGAGTCTCGTATATCTGACGCTGGAGACAGGACGGACGCACCAGATTCGCGTACATCTTAGTCATGCTGGCTACCCGTTGCTTGGGGATGTATTATACGGGGGGCGTGCTACTGATTTTGGCAGGCAGGCGCTACACGGAGAGCGTCTTACCTTCTGTCATCCGCTGAGTGGCGAAACGATTACTGTTGAGGATGCTTGGCCGGATGATTTTCAAAAGCTGCACAAACAGCTATAAAAGATGGCATGCCTTCTATTTTGGCGCATATACTTGAACCTAGAAACGGTTTGCAATATGGAGTTTCCGTGCGCCTGACCAGAAGTCAGAGGATGTGCGGAGACTGCCCAAAGGAGGATGCCATCCTTGAACAAACAACAGAATGATCAGCCGCAAGGCTTGCGTTTTGATATTTATGAACGCATTCATTTGACGGAGGAAGCTGCCGGGATTGCTGAGTTGGAGGAAATCGAGCTTCTGCCACGCATTCAGGTTGTAACCCACGGCGACCATGCCGCTTTGCGAGGGCATTTGCTGCTGGAGGGCGTGTACCGCACACCTGAACAGTTCACGAGCGAGCTTCATCATTTGATCCCTGTGGAAATTACCATTCCGCTAAACCGCGTAGGGAGATTGGAAGATATCTCTGTCGAGATTGAAAATTTTGATGTGGACCTGCTTTCTTTACGTAGTCTAAACATTACAGGCGTTCTTTCTTTGCATGGTGTGGAAAGCTCGCACGCGGAAGAGACGGCGGTCTGGTTGGATGAGGAATTTACCGTAGTGCATGCACCTGAGCATCCGGTTCAATCCCTTTCCGCCGATGAAGAGTATCGTCAGGCAGAGGCCTATTCTACCAATGATTCGACCTCTGATTACGTTACAGATCCTGAAACCTCCTACAGTGTGCCAGTACAACAGGAGTCCGTTTCCTGGGAACAGCTGTCTGAGGACCATGGGGAACAGCAATCATCGTCGGAACAGCAAGCTTATGAGCCAGCAGTAGATCCTAACCGATTCTATGAGCCTTGGACGGGCAAAGCAGTTGAAGACAACTCTCCCGAGGTCAAACATGAGCATGGGTCTCCGGAAGTGTGGGGATTTCAGCAAAAGGAAGCATGGGCAGGGGGAAATGAGTCCAAAGTATCTTCCGCATCTCCTAATGTAAATTATGACCCTTTGCTGTCTGAACCGCATCCTGCTACGGAGTCCGAGGTCTATCTGGAGCCACAGTTGGAAGCAAGTCAAGTAGATAGCTTCGACTTCAGGCCTGAAGCGTCAGAACAGGTGAATCACGAGGCCCATGACACTTTTACTGAGGATAAGCCAGAGATGCGTGTGGCGCTTAACAGTAAAAAGGATGAAGGGGCAGACGAGCCAGACCCGGTTGTCTACTCATCATTGCTCCAATCCAGCCGTTCGGTGAAAGAAGCGGAATACCAGCAGCAATTGGAGCAGGAGCCACAGGATCAGGATCAGAAAGCCGAAGAAGAGCGGGAGAATGCCAAGTGGAAGAACCTTTTTTTTCATACACAAGATGAAACACCTTTTCGTAAGGTGCGGTTATGCATAGTACAGCGCGAGGATACACTGGAAACCATAGCTGACCGTTATCAGCTCAGCACGCGTGAGCTTCAACTGTATAACAGATTGGCGGAGCATCATGTGGAAGAAGGACAGGTATTGTACATCCCTTGATCCGGTTGCTGAAAAATGCACAGCGGGTGTTGACTATAGTCAATGGGAAATGTATGATGTGGTATAGTTATTGAAAGACTGAGATCGGGAAGAGTAGGCAGCAAGCCCTTCAGAGAGTGGAATTGCAGCGCTGTGAGGTTCCGCAGGAAGCTACTGGCCGAAGTCACCCGGGAGTCGCCTGTTTGAACGGTTCCTCATTTCATTCCTACGGAAGATAAGAGGTTCACGGTAGAATAAGGCCGGTCCGCAACCGTTATCTGCATAAAGTGTCACACCATGTGTAATGGATCAGTGGATACATACACTAGGGGTGAAACAAAGGTGGTACCGCGAGAGAACAGCCTTTCGTCCTTTGAGGATGAAGGGCTTTTTTATTTGCCAATTGAAAAATCATGGAGGTATCCTGATATGTCAGAACAAGACAACAAGACAACCTTGGAAATGCCAACAACGTACGATCCAAAATCAGCAGAACAAAAATGGTACAAAACGTGGATGGAGAAGGGCTATTTCCGCGCTGGGCAACATCCAGAGGCAGAGCCTTTTACAATCGTTATTCCACCACCGAATGTTACAGGTATGTTGCATATTGGACATGCTCTTGACTTTACTTTGCAGGATATTATTATTCGCGCCAAGCGGATGCAGGGCTATGATGCCTTGTGGCTGCCAGGGGCAGACCATGCGGGTATTGCTACCCAAACAAAGGTAGAGCAAAAGCTGCGTGAAGAAGGCCTGACACGTTATGATTTGGGCCGCGAGAAGTTTTTGGAGAAAGTGTGGGAGTGGAAGGATCTTTATCTAGATAATATCCATAACCAATGGGAAAAGATGGGCTTTTCTCTCGATTATTCTCGTGAGCGTTTTACGCTGGATGAGGGACTGTCCCAAGCGGTACGCGAGGTATTCGTTAAACTGTACAAGAAGGGTCTGATTTATCGCGGTAAACGCATCATAAACTGGGACCCTGCTGCACGTACTGCATTATCGGACATTGAGGTGGAATACAAAGAGGTGAACGGAAATCTGTATCACCTGCAATATCCACTGAAAGACGGTAGCGGATTTATTACGGTAGCCACTACACGTCCTGAAACGATGCTGGGCGATACAGCTGTAGCTGTACACCCGGAAGATGAACGCTACAAGCAAATGATCGGCAAAACGCTTGTGCTCCCAATCATCGGACGGGAAATTCCGGTCATTGCGGATGATTATGTTGATAAAGATTTCGGTAGCGGCGCGGTTAAAATTACACCGGCTCACGACCCGAATGACTTTGAAATGGGACAACGTCACCAGCTGCCACAAATTACGGTGATGGACGAAACGGGAACGATGAATGCCGAAGCAGGCAAATATCAGGGCCTTGATCGTAGCGATTGCCGTAAGCAAATCGTCACTGATCTGAAAGAGCAGGGCGTACTGATTCGTATTGAAGAGCACGTACATCAAGTAGGCCACAGCGAGCGTACTGGTGTAGTTGTAGAACCTTATCTGTCTACACAATGGTTTGTGGAAATGAAGCCTCTGGCAGCTAAAGCCATTGAAGTGCAGAAGGCTGGCAACGGGGTAAACTTTGTACCGGATCGCTTTGAACGTACTTATCTGCATTGGATTGAAAATGTGCGTGACTGGTGTATTTCCCGTCAATTATGGTGGGGACACCGTATTCCGGCTTGGTACGATGAGGATACCGGAGAAGTTATTGTATCGGCGGAGGACCCTACAACTTTGCCTGAGTATGCTGGCAGAAAGCTAAAACAGGATGAGGATGTGCTGGATACTTGGTTCAGCTCGGCTTTGTGGCCGTTTTCGACACTGGGCTGGCCTGAGCAGACAGAGGACCTCAAACGTTACTATCCGACTAATGTCTTGGTTACAGGCTATGACATTATTTATTTCTGGGTATCGCGTATGATTTTTACAGCACTCGAGTTTACGGAAGAGATTCCGTTCAAGGACGTACTTATGCACGGGTTGGTTCGTGATGCGGACGGTAGAAAAATGTCCAAATCCCTCGGCAACGGTGTTGATCCGCTCGACGTGATTGACCAATATGGTACCGATGCCATGCGTTATATGATTTCCACCAGTAGCACGCCTGGGCAAGACCTTCGTTTCCGCTGGGAGCGGGTGGAGCAGGCCCGCAACTTTGCCAATAAAATCTGGAATGCGTCACGCTTTGCGCTGATGAATCTGGAAGGCGTCACTTCGGCAGATATAGACATTATTGGTGACCTGAGCACCGCTGATCGTTGGATTCTGCATCGTCTAAACGAAACTTCACGCGACATCACGCGTCTAATAGATGCTTATGAATTTGGCGAGACAGGCCGCCTTCTGTATAACTTTATTTGGGATGATTTGTGCGACTGGTACATTGAGTTTGCGAAGCTTTCCCTATATGGCGACAACGCAGATGCGAAAAAGAAAACGCAGTCCGTACTTGCATATGTATTGGACCGGACGCTGCGCATGATTCATCCGTTCATGCCGTTTATCTCTGAGGAAATATGGCAGCATCTTCCACATGAGGGAGAAACGATTACACTGGCCGCTTGGCCTGTTTATGATCCGGCTTTTGAGGATAAGGATGCAGTTGCAGAAATGAATTTGCTGATCGACGTAATTCGCGCTGTGCGCAATATCCGTGCTGAAGTCAATGTGCCGATGAGTAAAAAAATTGAGTTGCTCATAAAACCCGGCGATCAAGCCGTTCTCGATATCATTAACCGCAATGGGGAATATGTGCGTAGATTCTGTAATACGTCTGAATTCGACGCGGGATTAGAGTTCACCGTTCCAGATAAAGCGATGACATCTATAGTTAGCGGCGCAGAGCTGTACCTGCCGCTGGCCGGACTGCTTGATATTGCCCAGGAAATCAGCAGACTGGAAAAAGAACTTCAGCATTTGAACAGTGAAGTGGAGCGCGTGGAGAAAAAGTTATCTAACCAAGGCTTTGTGGCGAAGGCACCAGCTAAAGTCATCGAGGAAGAGAAGGCCAAGCAAGCCGATTACTCAGATAAGCGCGCTAAAGTTATCGCACGTATTGAAGAACTCAAGGGATAATTTCACTCACAATAAAATGACCTGAAGGTGAAGAGGATGTCAGATACGATCAGGGGCGGAGATACGGCTCCTTTACAAAGCTATGATGAGGCAGTGGAATGGATTAACGGCTTGATTCCGTTTGGTATCAGACCTGGACTGGAACGAATTGAACAACTAATGAGTAAATTGGGTGATCCGCAACGACATCTGAAATTTGTGCATATTGCGGGAACCAACGGTAAAGGCTCGACTTGTGCCTTTCTGACCTCTGTGCTACTGAAATGTGGGTACGATGTCGGGACTTTTACGTCTCCGTACATCACCCGATTTACGAACCGCTTTCAATTCAATGGGACCGATATTCCCGATGAAACGCTGGTTTTGCTTGCCAATCGCTTGTATCCGTTGGTGAAAGAAATCGCAGATAGTGAATTGGGATCACCTACAATGTTTGAGGTATCGACAGCGTTGGCTATTTTATACTATGCTACGGTATCTTTCCCAGATGTTGTGGTATGGGAGACAGGTCTCGGGGGAAGGATGGATGTAACTAATATCGTGAATCCAATCCTCTCGGTTATTACAAATGTCGGCTATGACCATACGGATATTTTGGGAGATACGCTCGAACAGATTGCAAGGGAAAAAGCCGGTATCATCAAACCGGGTGTACCTGTCGTCAGTTGTGTTTCCCAACCCGAGGCTATTCAGGTCATACGTGAAACGGCGACAAAGCAAGGAGCTACCTTGTACCTGGCAGGAGAACAATTTACGTATGAACGGCTAAACGGAGATGAAACAGCTCAAACCTTTTCATTCGCGGGGCCCTTCCGACATATGGAAATTGACATCACGTTGTTAGGCGAGCACCAATGTTCTAATGCGGCAGGAGCTATGATGGCACTTGAGGTCCTACGTCAGTATATGGCTTTTGTGTTGGATGATGCAGAACTGCTGGAGGGCTTTAGGCAAACTGCCTGGGCAGGGCGTCTCGAACAAGTCAGTACATCACCGAGAATTGTTCTTGACGGGGCTCATAATCCAGAAGGAGCACAGACGCTGGCCAAGAGTCTTCCTCAAGTGTATTCGTACAAAAAATTGGTTTTAATGATGGGGATGCTGTCAAACAAGCATCATGAAGCATACTTGCAGCATATACTGCCACTAGTGGATACGCTTATCCTGACCGAGCCCGATTTTCGGCGCAAAATGAATGCCGCTGAATTGGCTCATCTCGTGGAGAAGCTGCGGCCGTCTTATGCCAAAACGGATTTAAAAATAATTGTAGAAGGTGACTGGAAAAAGGCTCTTGGCCTGTTTCAATCACATACGGAAGCGGAAGATCTGGGGGTGGTGTCCGGCACGCTGTACCTTATTGCGGATGTACGGGCTACCCTTATGTATCAAACCGATTCGGAAAAAGGTTGGTGAAATTTGTTGATTACTTCGGAACATGTTCATTTTATCGGTATCGGCGGCTACGGGATGAGTGCGATTGCTCGGGTCATGCTGGAGATGGGTTATACCGTGACTGGCTCAGATGTGGCATCACAGGAGCTGACAGAAAAACTGGCGGCAAAAGGTGCAAAAATATATATTGGACACACGCCTGAGCATATTGCAGGCGCGGATATCGTCGTCTATTCAACAGCATTGTCACGTGACAATGTGGAGCGGGTGGCAGCGGAGGAATTGAATATTCCAACTCTGCACCGTTCGCAGATGCTGGCTCGCTTGCTTAACGAACGTAAGGGAATAGCTGTTGCGGGTGCGCACGGTAAAACGACAACCTCTTCCATGATCGCTCTGGTTATGGAGAGATGTAACGTTGATCCAACGTATATTATTGGCGGCGAAATCACGAATTTGGGGACGAATGCCAAAGCAGGTAAAAGCGAGTTTGTCGTTGCTGAGGCGGATGAGAGTGATGGTTCTTTCCTGCAATATCATCCTTGGCAAGGCATCGTAACCAATATTGAAGCAGATCATTTGGAAAATTACGATGGCGACTTTAATCGTCTGAAAAGTGCTTATGTACAGTTTTTGAGTCAAATTCGACCGGATGGAGCGGCTATTGTATGCGCAGATGATCAGAACATCCGGGAAATGCTGCCTCAACTCCAGACTCGGGTCATTACTTATGGAGTGGAGCATGAAGCGGATTATATGGCGACAGATATCCAATTAGGTGACCGTCGATTAAGCTTCACTATGAGCCGTAAGGGAACAGCACTCGGAACAATCGAACTATCAGTGCCGGGTAAACATAACATGTATAATGCGATGGCGACTGTAATTTCATGTTTGGAAGCAGGGATTCCATTCGATCAAATCGCTGCTACAATTGTGGAATTTCACGGAGCGAAGCGTCGGTTTCAAGTACTAGGTGAAAGCAATGACATACTGATTATTGATGACTATGCGCATCACCCAACAGAGATTGAGGCTACGATTAGCGCAGCGAGAGCGACGGGCAAGCGTATTATTGCTGTATTCCAGCCGCAACGCTATAGCCGCACCTTTTTCCTGCTCGATGCGTTCAGCCGCGCGTTTAGCGAGGCTAGTGAAGTCATCATTACCGATATTTACTCACCAGCGGGAGAAAAACAGATTGAAGGCGTGCATTCTTCCAAGCTCGTGGATTTAATCGTCCAAAACAGCAATGCTAATGCAATCTATTTGCCGACCAAAGAAGCTGTGATCGAGGAGTTGAAAGATCGATTACAGCCGGGTGATCTTGTGCTGACGATGGGAGCGGGAGATATCTGGAAAGCAGGTGACGCGTTAGCGCGCCATCTTCGCGGACAGCAAGTGTAATACGTATATAATGAGCTGTTACGCCAATGAATTACATTTATTCAAAGGTATTCCGAACACGACTGTGTTCGGGATACCTTTTTTTGTAATGCTGGGGCATATATTCTTAGCTTGACTCATACAACAGACTATGAGGAAGTATGGGACAAGGAGGGAGTGCATCCATGAACAAGACCAAGATGACATTCCGGTTCGACCAACAGTTGCCGGAGACAAGCCGGGAGGATAAGCTACAGGTGCTTCCGTACAAAAACGAATCGATTACGAACGAACAGCGTGAAACGATTAGAGATAAGGAGTTATATCAAAAAGATAAGCTTCATCAAGCTGATAACCCGCAAAAAGAAACGGAACGGATTAGAGGAATGAAGAAAAATACTGAAACTACGCAAGAAGCAGAGCTCAATGAGCCTGAGGATCTGAATAAACGCATTTCAAGTCGGCGCTTTGCTCCGACTTTAAGAGTACAAGAGGGATGGGATGACCCCTTTGGTCGTTCGGCGGCTTCCTGGTCAGATGCGGAAGTTCTACCGGATAGCCTGGAAGAGGATGAGGAAGCTTATCATTCTGGTCAAGAGTACAGAAGACGTCCGCCCCACCCTTCTAGATGGAAACTGGTTGGCTCTGTAGCCAGCGCACTGGTGACCGGAGGCATGTTTGGATATATTATGTTGTTACTGTTTAACGGAGGAGGCATGGTTCCGGGATCAGATCCTTCAGTAGAGGAGGCTGTACCGGTCTTTAAAGAATCTGTTGGTGTGGATGCAATATCTGCAAAAGAGAATTCTGTCCCTGTCACTGTCATAGAGGCTCAGGTACCACCTCAAACCTACTATTTGTTGCAATATGGGGTTTTCAGCACCCCAGAACGGGCCTTACAAGCAAAAGAAGAACTATTAAAGGCAGGTATTGCAGCAGGAGGGGATACCGAGGACCAAAACCGGGTATATGCAGGAATATCACCGGATAGGGAGCAAGCCAAGTTGCTCAGCAATCAGTTGAAAACACAAGGAGTCGAATTGTATGTTCGTGAGCTTGAATTGCCTGGATTTGAAAAAGCGGCTTACGGAGGCGAAGGTGATAAACTCACTAGCTTTTTTCAGTTAAGTAGCTCATTGGTGGGTAAGTTGAGCGGACTTTCCTCAAACTTGCTCGGAGAAGGAGGTCCGAATACGGTGCCAGCCTCCGACATGAAGGAGCTGAACGACCTGCATCAGCAGTGGACACAAAATATCACTGTACTTCCCAGTGGTCTTCCGAAGGAAGCGGTTGCCTCCGCAACCTCACTTGAAAAGGCGATGAACAGCGCGATCTCTGCACTTGGGGAATATAATAAGAATACTGCCAAGGAACACATTTGGGAGATTCAGTCCTCCATGATGGAATATGTTTTGCGTGAGAGGGAATTTATCCAATTCATAAAACAATAGGCTAACCATATTTTCCGGCAAGGAACTGGAAATAGTTCCCCATGCCGGATTTCTGTTTGTATTGCAGTACAAATCACCGTATAATAATGAAGGTGTCAAAAAATGGCGAGGGAAGATCAGGATGAAAAAAAATGTAGGAATGCTTATACTGTTTTTGTTGCTCGGTTGGCTCTTGGGTGCATGGATTGCCAAAGCCCTTCAATCGATCAAATTCCTTTCTTTTCTGACCCACCCCACTAGGATATCTTGGTCGCCGAGAGCGGACCTGGATATTATCAGCTACAACATAACAATAAATTTTGAATTGAGCCTGCTTAGTCTGATCGGCATCATTGCCGCGTTCTGGCTGTACCGCAGGCTCTAACTGATGAAAAGGAGCTTCCCTTATGGACGGGAAAATTACGCCCCGCATTATTTTGGCATCGACTTCACCAAGAAGGAAGGAATTGCTCGCATTTTTGAGACTCCCCTTTGAGGTGGTGCCAAGTCATGCGGATGAGAGCACGCCTGAGAGCTGGACGCCTCAGCAAATCGTGGAGACCCTTGCGGCACGCAAAGCCCAAGCGGTCGTGAACACCGTCACTCAGTCGAAGGAAGCCGGACTGGTGATTGGCAGTGATACCATTGTCGTGCTGGATGGTTCGGTATTGGGCAAGCCAGCCGACCATGCGGACGCAGTTCGCATGCTGACTGCATTGCAGGGAAGGACACACCGCGTGTACACCGGGGTAGCCTGCATACATACCGGAACCGGCGAAGTGCTTGTCAGACATCGCCAAACGGAGGTTACAATGAAGCCTCTGAGTCAAGAGCAAATTGTGGCATACGTGAATACTGGTGAACCGTCTGACAAGGCAGGAGCGTATGGCATTCAAGGCATGGGTGCTACGCTGGTGGAATCTATTCAGGGTTGTTATTTTAACGTCGTAGGATTGCCGCTTTCCTTGCTGTCGGACATGCTGTCCGATTTTGGAGTGAATGTGTTGCGTCCATAAAGGGGATAAACATATGCTGGAGTCGCCAATACTGATGCTTCGCGACCTCCCCCATGAAGAACGACCAAGAGAGCGCATGATGACATATGGGGCGGATGCCTTAAGCAACGCGGAATTGCTGGCAATATTGCTGCGTACAGGAACGCAAAATGAGTCTTCGGTGCATTTAGCGCAGCGTATTTTGCAGCAGGCAGGAAATTTGCGTCAACTGGTGGATATGAGCTTGAACGAGTTGACCCAGATTAAGGGCATTGGGGATGCTAAAGCGATACAGCTAAAAGCGGGTATCGAACTGGGGCGTCGATTAGCTTTGTCTCGCCATTTGGAGACCCCGGTGATTAGTTGCCCGCGGGATGTGGCAGATCTGTTGTTTGAGCAGCTTCGTTATTTGCAGAAAGAGCATTTTGTATGCTTGTTCCTTAACACTAAAAATCATGTCATTGCTCAGGAAACACTATCTATGGGTAGCCTGAATTCTGCCATCGTGCATCCACGTGAAGTATTTCGGGCAGCAATCAAATGCAGCAGTGCTTCAATAATTTGCGCTCATAACCATCCGAGCGGTGATCCGAAGCCAAGCCCGGAAGATGTCCAGTTGACTCGCCGCCTGATGGAAGCGGGCAACATCGTGGGTATCGACGTGCTTGATCATATAGTGATCGGGGACGGGACCTTTGTAAGTTTGAAGGAACAAGGTCTGATATAATATAATATTTAAATCAAACATTTAAACACGACCGGATAATCCGGCCTGAATAAACCGCTTATACATTGGATAACAGATTTCAGGGAAGAGAAAAGGAGATTACATCATGCTGGGTGGCTTTACAAAAGATTTGGGAATAGATTTGGGGACGGCAAACACGCTTGTATACGTAAGAGGTAAAGGAATTGTGGTTCGTGAACCATCTGTAGTCGCTTTGCGTACAGATACAAAAACCATTGAGGCTGTTGGTGAATCTGCGAAAAAAATGATCGGTCGCACACCGGGAAATATCCGTGCGATTCGTCCGATGAAGGACGGTGTCATTGCTGATTTTGATACGACAGCAACGATGATCAAATATTTTATCCGTCAGGCGCAAGCCCAACGCTCTTTGTTTCCACGCCATCCGAACGTGATGGTTTGTGTGCCTTCGGGCATTACTGCGGTGGAGCAGCGTGCTGTTGAAGATGCGACGAAGCAAGCAGGCGCAAGAGAGGCATATACGATAGAAGAGCCGTTTGCAGCAGCAATTGGCGCTGATCTTCCTGTATGGGAGCCTACAGGCAGTATGGTTGTCGATATCGGTGGAGGTACAACCGAGGTGGCAGTCATTTCCCTGGGTGGGATTGTAACAAGCCGCTCCGTGCGTGTCGCTGGCGATGAAATGGACGAGTCCATCATCCAATACGTGAAGCGCCAATACAATCTGATGATTGGTGAACGGACTTCAGAGCAACTGAAAATGGAAGTGGGTTCAGCTATGCCATTAGAGCAAGTGGAAACCTCGGAAATCCGTGGACGTGATCTGGTAACAGGTTTGCCGAAGACAATCACGATTACTTCTGATGAAATTAGTGAAGCATTATCGGATACAGTCAATGCAATCGTGGATGCGGTTAAAGTAACACTGGAAAAATGCCCTCCCGAATTGGCAGCGGATATCATGGATAGAGGTATTGTACTTACTGGCGGTGGAGCACTTCTACGTAACCTGGACAAGCTGTTGGCAGGTGAAACCGGAATGCCGGTGATCGTAGCAGAAAATCCTCTAGATTGTGTGGCAATCGGTACAGGCAGAGCGTTGGAAAATATTCATTTGTTCAAATCGCGCAGCAGTTCTGCCGTCCGTTCCAAACGTTGAATCGGGGGTGTAGGAACTGTTTAAGCTGTTTGGCAATAAAAGACTATTTGTTCTATTGATTGGAATCGTTCTGTTTATTGCCCTTATGGGGATTACACTTGGACAGAGGAATTCCTTAACCTGGCCCGAGAAGTTCGCCAGAGATTCGATTGGCTTTGTGCAAGGTATCTTTTACAGGCCCGCTTCTGCAATAGCGGGCTTCTTTGAAGATATCGGGAATATGCGCAGTATCTACGAAGAAAATGAACGGTTAAAAATTGCTGTGGCAAAGCTGACTCGTGACCAAATTCAGACCCATAATTATGTTGAAACAAATGCCAGACTGCAGAATGAACTGAAGTTCACCCAAACGCAAAAGGCGAAAAATAATTATGATTATCGTGTTGCTCAAGTGAACAGCGTCAGCAATGATTCCAAAACGCTTGTGATCGATATTGGTGAGAAGGACGGAGCGAAGGTTGGTCAGGAAGTCAGTTCGCTTGAAGGATTTGTAGGAGTCATTAGTCAAACGGGGAATTTTACGTCCACCGTTACCCTATTGACTACATTGGATCCTAAAAATCCGAATTCTTATGCTATTGCAGCGACAGTCTTGGGCAAGGAAAATCAATCGTTTGGTATGATTGAAAGCTATGATCCGGGTACGAACAGATTTCAAATGACTCGCATTGAGGAAAAAGATCCAATCGCAAAGGGTGATCAGATTATTACATCTGGCGCAGGTGGTAAATTCCGCAAAAACCTAATGGTTGGAACGGTAGAGAAGATTCAGGTTGGGGAGTTTGGCAAAACACGGACAGCGATTATTAAACCGGCAGCCAGCTTTGTGGATTGGAAAGAACTGCTCATCCTCTACACTCCTGAGGTACCGGAATAATGAAGATGCGCGGTCAGGTTCTAATACTGCTGCTGTTTGTACTGTTTATAGCTGAAGGGACGATTCTTCCATGGCTTCTTCCGGATAGTTGGCATTCAAGAATGGTTCCGAATTTTGTGTATGTCGTGATCTTGTTTGTGTCTGTGTATTACAGCCGTCATACAGCATTGGTGCTAGGTATTGTTTTTGGACTTATTCATGATGTAGTGTTCTATGGGTTTATCATTGGGCCTTATTCTTTTGCAATGGGGTTGTCTGCATACTTATTGGGGCTTGTTTTTACAGCTCGACGTGCGCAGATGCCCATTATGATGGCAGCCGTGTTGATTGGTAGTTTCCTCTTGGATTCTATGCTTTTTGCCATTGACCAGCTGTTCCAGCTGAATCATCAGACTTTCAATTGGGCACTTGCTCAGTATATAATTCCTGATTTATTTATCCATTTTCTGTTCGCCCTCATCATTTATGTCCCAGTTCGCAAGCAGTTGCAGCGTTTGGGTACCCGTGTGAAAAAGGAAGAGGCTGTCTAGGTCTTTTTACACACATTTTGTCCGGGTTAGCAGGGATTTGACGTCCCGGGGACGAAATGATTGAGATAGGAGGGACAGGCTAATGGCGGTGAAATCGAATCATGTCACGATTAAAGGCATCAAAGATGGCCTGGTATTCCTGCTGGACGATCAATGCGAGTTTGAGAATTTGCTGGGTGAGCTGCGTTTTAAGCTGGAGCACAGTCATCAAAATATTTTAACAGGCCCGATCATTCATGTGGATATTAAGCTGGGAAGCCGAGAAGTGACAGAGGAACAGAAGGAAAGTATTCTGGAGATTTTGAAGCAAAAGGGGAATCTGCTCATCAGGTCTGTAGAAACACCTGGACTGCCTGTGGAAGTGCAGGGAAAGCCCCCTATTCACACGGTGACAGGGATTATCCGATCTGGTCAAGTGCTTCATCACAATGGGAACCTACTCTTTTTGGGAGATGTAAACCCGGGTGGAATTATAACATGTACTGGTGATATTTATGTCCTCGGCGCTCTGCGAGGCATGGCGCATGCAGGGATGGAGGGAAATAGTGAAGCGATTATAGCGGCTTCCTATTTTGCACCGACACAGCTGCGAATTTCCGAAATGATCAGCCGTCCACCAGACGAATGGGAGACACGTGAATCCGGTATGGAATTTGCGTATCTCAAGGATGGCGCTATGCAAATAGATAAAATGAGCAATATTGTGCGTCTGGGCCGCGATTTTAACGTGTTCAAAGGGGTGTAGCACATGGGAGAGGCTATCGTCGTCACTTCAGGAAAAGGCGGCGTCGGCAAAACGACGACGTCAGCCAATATAGGAACAGCGCTTGCACTGCTCGGCAAAAAGGTATGTTTGGTGGATACGGATATCGGTTTGCGTAATCTAGACGTTGTGATGGGTCTGGAAAACCGAATTATTTACGACCTTGTTGATGTAGCGGAAGGTCGTTGCCGTTTAAATCAGGCACTGGTTAAGGACAAGCGTTTTGAGGAGCTGTATATGCTGCCAGCCGCTCAAACCAAGGACAAGAGTGCTGTTACGCCGGAGCAGGTTAAGGATATTATTTTGGAGCTTAAAAAGGATTTTGAATATATATTGATCGATTGCCCTGCGGGTATTGAACAAGGCTTTAAAAATGCCATTGCTGGGGCGGATCAGGCTATTGTTGTGACTACTCCGGAAAATGCAGCCGTACGCGATGCAGACCGGGTAATTGGTTTACTGGAAAGCTCACATGTGATATCACCCAAGTTGGTGGTTAACCGCATTCGCAATAGCATGGTTAAATCCGGAGATATGTTGGATATTGACGGGATTTTACAAGTGCTTAGCATAGACCTTATTGGGATTGTGCCGGATGATGAAATGGTAATTAAAGCAGCTAATACAGGGGAGCCTACCGTTATGAATCCAGATTCACAGGCCGCGATTGCTTACCGTAACATTGCGAGACGGATTTTGGGCGATACAGTGCCCCTCATGCAGCTAGACCAGAAGAAAAGCGTGATGACACGTTTTAAGAAGTTTTTTGGTATGGGTGGATGAGGAAAACCGGAAGTTATGGCTGGTAAATTGCTTCCACACTTCCTAAGTGATTTTCCATTGGTTCTAAGGTAGGAGCTGTAGTAGTATTCATTTGTAATACTAGACACTTAAATAAGTAATAATCTTATTTAAGTGTTTTTGGTTTGTCTTTTTTAATTCCTATAATACGGCTTCACAAAATTTAGGGTCACTACATAAATATTATAAATACAAAACAAATCCGGTGCGTTAGCGCCGGTTTTTTTTGATTTTTAGGTACTTATTCCCGAACGGGACAACATAAGTTGAAGCCCGTCCTCATAAGATGTATCAAACATACCTCGCTGAGGGGGCTGAACAGGATGAATAAAAATTCCGGAATCAAGCAGCGCAGAGAAGAACGTATACAGCAGCTAATCGCGGGAAGCAAAGCGGAGACGTATCCCTCTGGCATATATCAGTACAGGCACGGGGATAAAGATATGAGGTCGATGTCTATAGTCAGTGCCAACTCGCCCAGAGACCCAGAAACGGAGTGGAAAAATGAGCGGCAACACTGGCAGCAATCTTTTGGGGCGAATCGTGGTCCGTCTTTTTGGACTTCCTTTTGGCGAAGATCAGTCATAGCAACGGTGTTATTTGGAATGGTATGGGGAATGTTTCGTTGGGATATTCCCTATGCAGTGAATTTGAGAATGTTTATTGCGGATGCCTTGAATAAGGATATGGATTTTGCAGCCGTCGGACAATGGTATGAAACTTATTTTGACGGAGCTCCTTCCTTTTTGCCGATTTTTGGCGAGGAGCATGAGACGCACAAGGTAGCCGCAAATCGAAAGGGCTCTCCACCGATCGAAGGCACTATAACACAGCCTTTTGTACTGAGCCTGAAAGGGGTAGAAATTACGCCGAATGTCACTGACAACGGGGCAATCGCTGTTAAAAGTATAGATGCAGGACGAGTATTAGACATATTAAATCATCCCAAAAGCGGGATTTCGGTTACAGTTCGACACACTGGCGGTATCACAGCAACTTACGGAAGGCTTTCCCGCTCTACCTTAAAAGTGAACGACTGGGTTCAGGAGGGAGATGAGGTCGGTGTACTGCCAGCAAGTCACAGCGGCAGCGAGGCGGCAACTTTATTTTTGGCAGTTCAGAGAGGGGATCACTACATTGACCCGTCGGAAGTGGTAGCCCTTGATTAATGTCCGAGGGGTGACCTTATCACTACATCCACTGTTTGTATTGGTTATGCTGACCTCTATAATAACGGGACATTTTATCGAGATCATCACTTTATTTACATTGGTGTTTATTCATGAGCTAGGTCATGCGACAGCTGCTTCGTTGTTAGGCGCGCGGGTGCTTTCCATACAGATGTTACCCTTTGGAGGAGTTGCGGTCATTGAGGATCAGGGGAAGCTCAATGCGTGGAAGGAGATTGTCATTGCGCTAGCGGGGCCCCTGCAAAACGGAATCATGATCATCATCCTTTTATGGTTCAAAAATGTGAGTGGACCGGAGTATGATTATGTAAATTATATAATTCAGGGGAATGCAGTTATTGCACTGTTTAATTTGCTGCCCATTTTACCACTTGATGGTGGGAAAATATTGCAGGCAATGATTAGCTTATCCTTTTCTTATCACCGCACATTAGTGTGGACCTTTAGGGCCAGTATCGTAACGAGTCTGCTATTTTGTATGTATGGTATTTCACCGTTGTTAAGGCAAAATGGGCCTATGCATTTAAATCTGCTGGCGGTAGGGATTTTTTTGCTTTATTCTAATATTGTGGATTATCGGAATATTCCTTACCGTTTTATACGGTTTTTGCTGGGGAGGGACGAGCTTTTTTACCGCGAAATAGCTAAGGGAAGTATTGCCTTACCTATTGTATCCCTGCCAATGAAACATTTGGAGCCTATTTTGCGTCTTTTCAGAAGAGATCGGTATCATATGGTTTATGTTATGAATGAACAGGGACGAATTGTAGCCGTACTGCCGGAGCAACGTCTTATTCGCTCTTATTTTGCGACACGCCCGCCAGATGGTGGAGAACCCAAGCCCAAATAATGTTTTATGAGTTAAGGAAGAGGCTGTATCCAGAGAGGTTGAAAAACCATGAAGCAAATGATTGTACAATGCCAGCAGCAGATGACCCAAATGGCGCTGTTGGAAGAGGGACGATTGGTTGAATATGCGGCTGAACTACCGCGAAAACGGGGGATTCTAGGTTCTTTTTTCAAAGCGAGGGTGGTCAATGTGCTACCAGGTATGCAAGCCGCCTTTGTTGACATTGGACAGCGAAAGAATGCCTTTTTGTACGTAGATGACGTACTTCATGCTCATTTGGACAAGCAGCCGGAGGTAAAGCCATCCATTTCTGAAGTGTTAAAGGTGGGGCAGGAAATTGTAGTACAGGTATTAAAAGAGGCAGTTGGTAGCAAAGGAGCCAGGGTCACCACTCATTTTTCACTTCCGGGTCGCTGGATCGTATATATGCCCCGTGCTGATTATGTAGCCGTATCCAAGAAGATCGAACGTGAGGGCGAACGTACCCGTTTGAAAGCAATGGGAGAGCAGCTACGCACAAGTGAGGAAGGACTCATAATCCGTACCGTTTCGGAGGACATGAGTATAGAGGCGATTGAAAATGATCTGAATCAACTGCGTAAGCAGTGGACGGCTATTCAGCGTAAAGCTAGTGAATATTCTGCTCCGTGCGAATTACACCGGGATTTAAGTATTGTTCAGCGATTGATTCGGGATGTGTTTACACCTGAACAGGATGAACTGGTTATTGACAGTGAAGAGCAAGCAAAGGATGCAGAAATCATGCTGCAACAGATTGGTCCTGCGAAAGCTCATGTAAGTATATTTCGTGGTGCAGAAGAAACGATTTTTAAAGCTTATGGCATTCATGAGCAGCTGGAACGCGATTTTGCGCGAAAGGTATGGCTGCAGGGCGGTGGATACATCGTCATTGATCATACAGAGGCATTAACCGTCATTGATGTGAATACGGGAAAGTTTACGGGAGGCAGTAATCTGGAAGAGACGGTGACCCGGACTAACATTGAAGCAGCTGAAGAGATTGCTCGCCTGGTACGTGTTCGTGATATTGGTGGTATCATCATCATTGATTTTATTGACATGGAACAAGAGGAGAACCGTCGGGAAGTATCCTCTGTGCTGGAAGCAAGATTGAAGAAGGATCGGACCAAATCTTATGTTGTCGGTTGGACGCGGTTAGGTTTGCTGGAAATGACCCGCAAAAAAGTGCGTGAGGAAAAGACGCTCGTGTAGAGCGATGCGTAATCCAAAATCATTTTAAAACTAAAGGTTGAATGTGTATAAAGCTTGTGCTACAATCATTTAGTATGTGTGATGCGTAAGATTGGCTGCACATGCTGTAACCGCTCCAATCAGGTACTGAAGTGCAGTATCTTAAGGGAATCTGCCACCTGCTATTAGGCGAGTCTGAGACATAAGGAGGTGCAAGCAAATGTACGCAATTATCGAAACAGGTGGTAAGCAATACAAAGTTCAAGAGGGCGACGTATTGTTCATCGAGAAGTTGGAAGCTAATGATGGTGAAACTGTAACGTTCGATCGTGTTCTGGCAGTGTCCGGCGACAATGGCTTGACAGCAGGTACACCGCTTCTTTCTGGAGCTTCTGTAACAGCTAAAGTTGAGAAGCATGGTCAAGGTCAAAAGGTCATCGTATACAAATACAAACCTAAAAAGAACTACCATGTGAAGCAAGGTCATCGTCAACCGTACACGAAAGTGACGATTGAAAAAATCCAAGCGTAAGAGGGTGCGATAAGTGATTATCGTGCGTATTACACGACTGGAGGATGGCAGCATACAGGGGTTTTCCGTTAAAGGACATGCAAATTTCGCTAAATCTGGCGAGGATATCGTATGTGCTGGCGTTTCGGCGGTAACAGTAGGAACTGTCAATTCGATTGGAGCTCTTACGGACGTTGAGATGGAAACGGAAATGGAAAACGGCTTTTTAAGCGCGTATCTTTCTCCTGAAAGTTATCATGATGCGAACGCACAGGTTCAACTGTTGTTGGAGTCCATGGTGATTATGCTGACAAGTATTGCTGAATCATACGGTAAGTATATTCAAATAGAAAATAATCAAAGAAGGAGGTAGACATCATGTTGAAATTGACATTGGATCTTCAATTATTCGCATCGAAAAAAGGTGTAGGTTCCACAAAAAACGGACGTGACAGTAAATCGAAACGTCTTGGAGTGAAACGTGCTGACGGTCAAGCAGTTACCGGCGGTAGCATCCTGGTTCGTCAACGTGGAACGAAAATTCACCCGGGCACGAACGTGGGCATCGGTAAGGACGACACTCTGTTCGCGAAAGTGGACGGCGTTGTGAAGTTCGAACGTTGGGGCCGTGATCGCAAAAAGGTGAGCATCTACCCAATCGACGTTGCTCCAGTAGCAGCTACTGTAGAAGCTTAATAGCGGCTTAGACACGCTGAAAAGCCTCCGGCACTTTTGTCGGAGGCTTTTTTGCATGATGGTAATGAACTGGAAAGTTAGTCTGTGCTATACTGGATTAAGGTTCTTTAATAATCCATTTAATTATCGCAGAACGGAGAGAAGCCATGTTCCAGCGGATAAGAGCGCCTTATCTGGCGTTGGGTTCCATTCTGATTCCTTTGGTTTTTTCACTGCTCTATCCCGAAGTATTAACGATTATCTTATTAGCAGTATGGTCTATAGTTGCTGCATGCTTTGGTATGTGGTATGCGAATAGACAGGTTGAGTATGAGCGGAAAGCTGCTTTGCGTTCTTTTGAGCGTACAGCGATTGCAATGCTTAACCATCATCGGCATGACTGGATGAATGACTTGCAGGTGCTTTATGGATATATTCGCATGAATAAGCATGATAAATCTGTTGCTTATGTGGAAACAATAAAAGGGCGCGTGGCGGAAGACAGTAAAATATCTAAGTTGGGTATTCCCTCACTGGTGTTTTATTTACAGTCTTTTCGCGTGAACGCCGGTAATTTACAGTTGTCGGTACAGGTTGAGGAGCAGTTAAAGTTAGACGCTGTCATGTCTCCCGAAGACGGCGAGTCGCTTGCCTCGGCCGTCATAGAAACGGTGCGTGCGTATCAATATGGCGGGGGCCGGTCGTCCTGGGGAGAAGTGCGCAGATTGACACTTTATTTCGGTATGGATCAGAATGATGTTATCGTCCGTTTTGAAGGAAGTGACATACCTGCGGATTTGAATATCCTTAAGCGGGTCAGATCCGTACCCGGAAGTGAACGCATTCGAACAGAGAAGCTCCCTACGGGCGAAATGTTTCAAATTCGGATGCAGTGCCAGACATAAGGAAGGTGTAACCATGTTTGTAGATAAAGCGAAGATTTTTGTTAAAGGCGGAGACGGCGGAGACGGATTAATTGCGTTTCGTCGTGAGAAATACGTTCCTGAAGGTGGCCCAGGTGGTGGTGACGGAGGGAACGGTGGAGATGTAATTTTCCGTGTAGATGAGGGTTTGCGTACCTTGATGGATTTTCGGTACCAACGGCATTTTAAAGCCCAGCGTGGAGTGAAAGGTCGTAACAAAAGTCAACACGGAGCCAATGCGGAGCACATGATCGTACGTATACCACCGGGAACGGTCATCATAGATGATGATACTGGTGAAGTAGTAGCAGATATGACACGTCATGGTCAACAAGTCGTCGTAGCTAAAGGAGGACGCGGAGGACGCGGGAACATCCGTTTTGCTACGCCGAGTAATCCAGCGCCTGAGTTGGCTGAGAACGGCGCAGAGGGACAAGAACGTTATATCACGCTTGAGTTAAAAGTGATGGCCGACGTAGGTTTGGTCGGATTCCCTAGTGTAGGAAAGTCTACCTTGTTGTCGGTTGTATCTTCCGCGAAACCGAAAATTGGGGCATACCACTTTACAACGATTACTCCAAATTTGGGCGTTGTAGATGTGGGTGATCATCGTAACTTTGTGATGGCGGATTTGCCTGGTTTAATTGAAGGAGCTCATGAAGGTATTGGGCTGGGACATGAATTTCTACGGCACATTGAGCGGACGCGTATTATTATCCATGTTGTGGATATGGCGGGCTCCGAAGGACGTGACCCGTTTGAAGATTGGACTAAAATTAATGACGAATTGAAGCAATATAATGCAGCATTGGCTGAGCGTCCGCAAATTGTGGCGGCCAATAAAATGGATATGCCGGAAGCGGAAGAAAACCTGGCTCACTTCAAAGAGCAGATTGCTTCTATACGTCCTGATCTTGAAATCATGCCTATTTCCTCACTGACACGTCAAGGTGTGAAGGAACTGCTCTACCGGGCTGCTGATTTGCTGGATCAAATACCGGACGAGCCGGTTGTTGAGGAAGTAGCAGAAGTCAATGAACGTAAGGTATTTAAGCTGGATACAGCAGAAGACGAGGGCTTTACAATTGTGCGTGAAAACGACACATTTGTGGTGCAGAGCCCTAAAATTGAGCGCATGATGAAGCGCATGCAATTGAACTCGCATGATGCCATTTTGAAATTAGCAAGAACGTTACGCCACATGGGTGTGGATGCTGAGTTACGCAAGCGTGGTGCCAAAGATGGTACATCTGTACGCATTGCTGATTTCGAGTTCGAATTTGTTGAAGGCAGCAGCTACTACTAAATTTCAAATTAAGGTCTAAAACCTGAACGGTTACTGTACTATAGGAAACTCTATAGAAGGCAGTAGCCGTTTTTTGCATTGTTTGCTTGCCGATTTTCATGAGTTTCGATATAATGTCCTCTATACAAAAACATAAGTCTTTGAGGAGAGGACGTTCTTGAAAGAGCGCTATTACTTGGTACGGGAAGATATTTTGCCTGAAGCTATTGTTAAGACCATACAGGTGAAACTGCTGCTGGCTTCAGGAGATGTTAAAACCGTGCATGATGCCGTGGAGCAAGTTGGGCTAAGCCGAAGCGCCTTTTATAAATATAAGGATGGCATACATTTGGTTAACCAGCTGGAGCGTGAGCGAATTGTTAATATCTCTATTGATTTGGAGCATCAATCCGGAATGTTGTCCAGGGTGCTTGGCAGAGTAGCAGATTTCGGAGGCAATGTGCTGACGATCCAGCAAAGTATTCCACTGCAAGGCAGAGCCAACGTAGTCATCTCGGTAGAAATGTCCAGACTCAGTGAAGAGTTGGGTGTTCTACTGGAGGGATTGGAAGATATTTCTGGAGTCAAACGTGTTCGCCTGATTGGGCAAGGTTAAGGCAATACAGTTCATTAGATAAAAGTTTTCAGGAGGGGAATGGATGAAACCGGTTAAAGTAGGATTGTTAGGTTTGGGGACGGTAGGAACGGGAGTCGTTCGAATCGTAGAAGGCAATCAGGAAGACTTGAGCAGACAAGTCGGTTCACCGATCATCATTGAAAAAATAGCTGTAAAAAACATAGAAAAATATCGTTCCATTGAAGTGGAGACGAGCAAGCTTACTGAGGACCCATGGGAAGTTATTCGGGACCCTGAAATTGATGTAATTATCGAAGTCATGGGCGGCGTTAATCAGACGAAGGAGTACATTCTTGAAGCGCTGGAGCGGGGTAAACACATCGTAACAGCTAACAAGGACTTAATGGCTTTGCACGGTTCTGAAGTATTAGCAAAGGCGCAGGAAAAGCAGTGTGATATTTTTTATGAAGCTAGTGTGGCAGGCGGTATCCCGATCATTCGTACACTAATTGAAGGTTTCTCCTCCGACCGTATTACCCGCATTATGGGGATTGTGAACGGTACGACAAACTTTATTTTAACAAAAATGAGTCAGGAAGGGGCCTCGTACGAGGAAGTTCTTAAGGAAGCGCAGGAGCTTGGGTATGCTGAATCCGATCCGACCTCAGACGTGGAAGGACTGGATGCAGCCCGTAAAATGGCAATTCTCGGCACGCTGGGTTTCCGCTCTAATGTAGAGCTCAAGGATGTAAGTGTCAGCGGCATTTCAAAGGTAACCAGTGAAGATATTGCTTTTGCTAAAAAACTAGGATATGAAATGAAATTGCTCGGCATTGCAGAGCGTCAGGGTGATGAATTTACGATTAACGTTCAGCCGACCATGGTACGCAAGCAGCATCCATTGGCTTCGGTGAACGGGGTATTCAACGCGGTGTATGTGCATGGTGAAGCAGTGGGTGAAACCATGTTTTATGGTGCGGGTGCAGGTGAAATGCCAACGGCAACATCGGTTGTAGCTGATTTAGTAGCTGTAGTGAAAAATCTCAAACTTGGTGTCAATGGGCTTAAAGCCATCGTTCCTTACAACCCTAAAAAAATTAGTAACGACGAAGATGTGTATTTCAAAAATTTCGTGCTTCTGCATGTGGATGATAAAGCAGGGGTGTTGGCACGGATTACGCAAGTATTTGCTGAATTTGATGTCAGTCTGGCATCTGTTGTGCAGCAACCGAATGAGGTTAATCCCGATGCTGAAATTATTATCGTGACTCATTTAGCCAGTAAAGCAAGTATGAAAAAGGTTTTAGAGCATTTTGAAACTTTGGACGTCATCCGTCGCATCAAGAGCGTATATCGAGTAGAGGGATAGTCAATAAAAGCAGGAGGAATTGTCTGTATGACCGTTTTAAAAACAGCAAGAGTGCGTGTGCCTGCGAGTACGGCCAACTTGGGTCCGGGCTTTGATACATTGGGCATGGCATTGTCCTTATATGCATGGATTGAAATGAAGGAGGCCGAACAGACGGCTTTTCATTTATACGGAGATGAAATGAATGGTGTTCCCCAAGATAAAACCAATCTGATTTACAAGGTAGCACAAATGGTTTTTCGGGAAGCAGATGCATCTGTCCCTGAGCTCGATATTTCGATGTACTCGGATATTCCACTTACCCGTGGTTTGGGCAGCAGTGCTTCTGCCATTGTGGGCGCCTTGGTCGCTGCTAATACGTTGATTGGCTCGCCTCTGCCGGATTCCAAATTGTTCGATATGGCAAGCGCCATTGAAAAACATCCGGATAATGTTGGAGCTTCTCTGTTTGGCGGTATTATTACAGCGATGTGGGACGGTGAGCGTGCTAGGCATTTACGACTTGAACCGGATACTAATCTGGAGGTTATGGTAGTTATTCCAGATTTTCAGCTGTCCACGTCGAAAGCCAGAGAGGTTCTACCCGCACAAGTATCATTGAAGGATGCTGTATATAATATAAGTCATGCTTCCATGCTGGTAGCAGCATTGGCATCAGGGCGAACCGACTTAATCGCCGAAGCGATGCGTGATCAGCTTCATCAGCCTTACCGCGCGGCACTTGTGCCAGGTATGACAGAGATCTTGCAGGATGCGCACCATTATGGTGCTTTGGGTGTGGCTCTAAGTGGGGCTGGACCAACGTTGCTGGCATTGACAGATCGGCGGGAAAATCGGAAAGCAGAGCTGGAGCAGTATTTAACGGATACCATGAACAAAGAGGGGATCACTGCTTCTGTTTTAAAATTGCGCCCTGAGAATGAAGGAGTTAAAGTATATACAGAAGGGAATACTCTCCCTTTTATGGATATGATTAAAGGGGAACTTACGATATGAAACGAATTGCACTTCTTCCTGAGGGGACTGTTTCTCATGAAGCGATTAAGTATTTGTTAGGAGATACGTCCCATGAATTCCTTTTTTACAAACATATCGCGGACGTATTTCAGGCAGTAGACAAGGGTCAGGCAGACTATAGTGTAATTCCCATTGAAAATACGATTGATGGCTCTGTAAGTTTGCATATGGATTGGCTTGTACATGAAGTAGACATTCAAATGCAGGCGGAATGGGTATATCCTTCAATTCAAAATCTTATTGGTCATCGCAGTGAATTTACGAATGATTTGGACAAGCTAGATTTGAGCAAAGTGGTCAAAATTATGTCTCATCCTGTGGCGCTTCCCCAGTGTAAAGAATTCATACAGGCTTCCGCTCCTCAGGCCGAGTTGGAGAGTGCAGGAAGTACGGCAGAAGCCGTCGAAATTGTTAAACATAACCCCGGTAAAGGCTGGACCGCTCTCGGAACCAAGCTTGCGGCTGCCAAACACGGATTGGATATTTTGGCCAGCAAAGTGACGGATCACGATAACAACTTTACCCGCTTTGTCTTGATCGGTCATCAACCTATAAGTCTCCCGGGTACGCCTGAAGGTCAGCGAACCAGTATTTTGGTCACGCCGCCGCAGGATTTCCCGGGAGCGCTGCATCAGGTTTTATCCGCATTTGCATGGCGCAGGTTAAATCTGTCCCGTATTGAATCGCGTCCGACCAAAAAGCAATTGGGGAATTATTATTTTTACATTGAAGTTTTGGAATCTCTGCATTCCGTGCTGCTTCCGGCAGCCTTTGCAGAGATCGAGGCTTTGGGGTGCCATGTACGTGTTCTTGGCTCTTATCCAAGCTACAAGTATGTTGAAGCAGCGATCGAACCTATTTTAAAGGAACATTAATCGGAGGTGTGGTTTTAATGGCAGAACAATGGATCTATCTGGATGGGCAGCATGTGACTAAGGAAAACGCAAAGGTTTCCGTATATGATCATGGATTCTTGTACGGAGACGGTATATTTGAGGGCATTCGTATCTATAACGGGAATATTTTTAAATGTAAGGAGCACTTGGAGCGTCTGTATGATTCTGCGAAATCCATTCAGTTAAACATTCCGTTGTCTCCTGATGAAATGTTGGAAGCAATGGCTGAAACGATTCGTCTTAACGAAATGCGTAACGGATATATCCGTCTGATTGTATCCCGAGGTGCAGGAAATCTAGGTTTAGATCCTCTTCGTTGTGCGAAGGCGAGTGTCATCATTATCGTGGAGCAGCTCGCCATTTACCCGGAAGAAGCTTACTTGACTGGCCTGAAGACAATTTCTGTCTCTCAGCGTCGCAACATCCCGGATGCTTTGAATCCGAAGATTAAATCATTGAACTATCTCAACAATATCCTCGTGAAGATCCAGTCTAACTATGCTGGTGTAGGTGAGGCTATTATGCTCAATTCCCAAGGGTATGTGACGGAAGGCTCTGCAGACAACATTTTCATTGTCAAAAACGGAGTGTTGTATACACCTCCTTGCTATTTGGGGGCGCTTGAAGGGATCACTCGTAATGCTATTATCGATTTGTGTGCTAAGCTTGGGTACTCCCTTAAGGAACAACCTTTTACACTGCATGATGTATACGTTGCGGACGAGGTGTTTTTTACAGGAACTGCGGCAGAAGTTATTGCAGCTTATGAAGTGGATGGTCGTACGATCGGCTCTGGCGTTGCTGGCCCAGTAACTTTGGAGCTCCTGGCTGAGTTCCGGAAGATCGTGGATCAGGATGGCTACAAAGTGTGGCAGGACTAAAATAAAACCGAATCCTTTTAATTGAACTGCTCGCGAGAGTATTCAGTTAAAAGGATTTTTTTGTTTGTATGGGGTCATTCGCCCGGGAGGTGCATAGGATGTAATAACAGAAGCCGGGCGTTTATCCCGCCCGAACGAAAGTCTAGGAGGTTTGTGACCTGTGAAAATACACATCGTCAAAAAAGGTGACACTCTGTACTTGCTGGCACAGAAGTATAATGTGACGCTGGAGAAAGTTATTGCCGCCAATCCCCAATTGGCAGACCCTAATCAGTTGAGTATCGGCGAGAAAATTAAAATTCCAACAGAGCCTGTCACGATGGAAACACAGCCGTCAACGGTATATCAACACAAGGTTAAGCAAGGAGATTCATTGTGGAAGTTGTCCAAGGCGTGGAATGTACCGCTCAAGCTAATTATTGATGCCAATTCCCAGCTTAAAAACCCGAACGCACTACTGGTTGGAGAAACAGTTAATATTCCACACTACAAAGAAGAGAATTCTGATTTTACTGAGAATAAAAAAAATACCGCAGTCAAAGAAGAGATGACACAACCTAAATCTGAATCCCCCACTAAGCAAGAACTTACCCAGCCCAAGGCAGAGTTGACACAGCCTGAGCCGGAGAATATGCCTAGCCCTAAAGAGGAGATGACACAGCCGAAAGAAACAGTGAATCCTCCTAAGCTTCCTGAATTAAAACTGCCTGAAGTTCCTATGGCACCCGTAAATCCCGCTCCACCTCAAATGCAGCCCATAGTTACACCACCTGCTCCACCTCAAATGCAACCTATGGTTACCCAACCGATTGCATCTAAGCCACAGCTTCCTACAACTGTTGTGAAGCAACCTGTAGCTGAAAAGTTTTGCGGCTGCACAAAATCGGAGCCGATGGTAAATTCCGAGTGGTCGATACAACAGCCGACATTTGATTATAGCCCACAAATAAATGCAATGCCGAACTCGTGGTATCCGGGGATTGGGTCTCCTCAAGCGCCTATAAATACCTCCTTAGCAGAATATGCCTCTCCTACTGTAGTTTCTGATCAGGACTATCATCATGACTGTGAGCATCCATGGTGCTGGGGGCCTGTGCAGACACCAATTATAAATGCCCATCCAACACCTTATCCTGCCTATTCAGATTGCTGCGCCCCCGGATATTATCCGAGCCATGAAGCGTCTGAAAATGCATCCTATCCTGTCTATCCTCCATTTATCCACCAAGGGCATCCGCCGCAGTATTCAGAGAGTACAGTCCAGAGCAGCCAATGGAGCCAGGCATGGGGAGGACCTCCATATGGTTTGCCTGCGGCTGGACACGTATCGGACTATAGCCAACTACAAGGACAACAATCTGCGAATTCCCCTTATCATCCGTTTGCGCATGGGAATGCACCTATGTATCCATTAGAGGGATATACAACACCCTATATGTTTATGCCAGACTGTGGATGCCGGGAAGAGAACGTCCAGTCGGCACCAGCAATTCCAGGAACGCAGGAGGTAGGTAACAATCTGACTATAGCATCCCAAAATGAAATTGATTCTTCTTCTAAAACAAAGGATCGTAGCGTGAGTAAAGGTAAATCAAAAGACAGCTCTGGCATCACATCTAAAGAAGAGACGTCCAAAGTCAAGGTTTCCAGTAAAAATGCTACTAATAAGAAGCAAAAATCCCGTAATTCAACTGGAGGAGAAACTCGTTCCTCATCCTATAGTGCTCGTTCGCGTAAAAATCCATGGATTAGGGACTGACGTGGCTAAAAGTAAAAAGTAAAAGAAGAGAGACTCCTAGTAGTGCCCCGGCTTTATTAGTCATTAAGAGAAAGAAATGAATGTTAAAGAGACTGTTATTCTGCTTGAGGGAATAATGGTCTCTTTATTTAAATGCAGTGATTTTAAAGATGAGAAAATAATTTCTAAAAAAAGGTGTTGCTACTAAGCTTATATATGTGGTATATTCTTATAGCTGTCTTTTACAAGATAGTTAGCAACACGAAAACAAAGCAGAGTTGATTATAAAATTCTCTTAAAAAAAGTGTTGCAAAGACGCGGAAAACATGATATATTATTTAAGTCGCCGCTGAGATGCGGTGGTGAAACAAAGTGAGATATGATGCAGGTTTGATCTTTGAAAACTGAACAACGAGTGAGTAAAACGATTTTGTTCGCAAAATCAAACAAGAGATATTTTTTTATCTCGTCAGTTTCAACATGAGCTTATCGCTCTTTCTGTAAACCAGCTTCGGCTGGTCTTTAATGGAGAGTTTGATCCTGGCTCAGGACGAACGCTGGCGGCGTGCCTAATACATGCAAGTCGAGCGGGATTGTTTAGAAGCTTGCTTCTAAACAATCTAGCGGCGGACGGGTGAGTAACACGTAGGCAACCTGCCCACAAGACAGGGATAACTACCGGAAACGGTAGCTAATACCCGATACATCCTTTTCCTGCATGGGCGAAGGAGGAAAGACGGAGCAATCTGTCACTTGTGGATGGGCCTGCGGCGCATTAGCTAGTTGGTGGGGTAAAGGCCTACCAAGGCGACGATGCGTAGCCGACCTGAGAGGGTGATCGGCCACACTGGGACTGAGACACGGCCCAGACTCCTACGGGAGGCAGCAGTAGGGAATCTTCCGCAATGGGCGAAAGCCTGACGGAGCAACGCCGCGTGAGTGATGAAGGTTTTCGGATCGTAAAGCTCTGTTGCCAGGGAAGAACGTCTTGTAGAGTAACTGCTACAAGAGTGACGGTACCTGAGAAGAAAGCCCCGGCTAACTACGTGCCAGCAGCCGCGGTAATACGTAGGGGGCAAGCGTTGTCCGGAATTATTGGGCGTAAAGCGCGCGCAGGCGGCTCTTTAAGTCTGGTGTTTAATCCCGAGGCTCAACTTCGGGTCGCACTGGAAACTGGGGAGCTTGAGTGCAGAAGAGGAGAGTGGAATTCCACGTGTAGCGGTGAAATGCGTAGAGATGTGGAGGAACACCAGTGGCGAAGGCGACTCTCTGGGCTGTAACTGACGCTGAGGCGCGAAAGCGTGGGGAGCAAACAGGATTAGATACCCTGGTAGTCCACGCCGTAAACGATGAATGCTAGGTGTTAGGGGTTTCGATACCCTTGGTGCCGAAGTTAACACATTAAGCATTCCGCCTGGGGAGTACGGTCGCAAGACTGAAACTCAAAGGAATTGACGGGGACCCGCACAAGCAGTGGAGTATGTGGTTTAATTCGAAGCAACGCGAAGAACCTTACCAGGTCTTGACATCCCTCTGACCGGTCTAGAGATAGACCTTTCCTTCGGGACAGAGGAGACAGGTGGTGCATGGTTGTCGTCAGCTCGTGTCGTGAGATGTTGGGTTAAGTCCCGCAACGAGCGCAACCCTTATGCTTAGTTGCCAGCAGGTCAAGCTGGGCACTCTAAGCAGACTGCCGGTGACAAACCGGAGGAAGGTGGGGATGACGTCAAATCATCATGCCCCTTATGACCTGGGCTACACACGTACTACAATGGCCGGTACAACGGGAAGCGAAACCGCGAGGTGGAGCCAATCCTAGAAAAGCCGGTCTCAGTTCGGATTGTAGGCTGCAACTCGCCTACATGAAGTCGGAATTGCTAGTAATCGCGGATCAGCATGCCGCGGTGAATACGTTCCCGGGTCTTGTACACACCGCCCGTCACACCACGAGAGTTTACAACACCCGAAGTCGGTGGGGTAACCCGCAAGGGAGCCAGCCGCCGAAGGTGGGGTAGATGATTGGGGTGAAGTCGTAACAAGGTAGCCGTATCGGAAGGTGCGGCTGGATCACCTCCTTTCTATGGAGAATCGTTTCCTGCGATGGAAACATTCAAATTAGCAGGTACATGTACCTGCGACCGGATATTCAATTCGGTTCATCACGTTCGTGTGAATGAAATGAATATCCTAAACTTACTCACTCGTTGCTCAGTTTTGAGAGCTCAAACTCTCAAGCTTCGACGAATACTTCATTCACACATCCGTGTAGAACCGAAATATTCATCGGGTTTCGCTTCGAAGAAGCGAATTGCACCTTGAAAACTGGATACCGAAACGAAATTGCGTTTTAGAATATTCCTTTAAGCTGATCTTGTGTAAACAAGTGAAATAAAGGTAGCAGGTAAGGAAAGATCTTTTGCCTTTGGCAAAAATCATTCTTTATCGAACATCGACATTTTCTTTTATCAAAGAAAAGTCTAGGTTAAGCTACAAAGAGCACACGGAGGATGCCTAGGCGCCAGGAGCCGACGAAGGACGTGGCGAACAACGATAAAGCCTCGGGGAGCTGTAAGCAAGCTTTGATCCGGGGATGTCCGAATGGGGAAACCCGGCTGTCTTCATCGACAGTCACTTTCTGCTGAATACATAGGCAGAATAGAGGCAGACCAGGGGAACTGAAACATCTAAGTACCCTGAGGAAGAGAAAACAATAGTGATTCCGTCAGTAGCGGCGAGCGAACGCGGATTAGCCCAAACCAAGGAGCTTGCTCCTTGGGGTTGTGGGACGTCTCACATGGAGTTACAAAGGAACCGGTTAGATGAAGAGGTCTGGAAAGGCCCGCCAGAGAAGGTAAAAGCCCTGTAGTTCAAAACTGGTTCTCTCCGAGACGGATCCCGAGTAGTGCGGGGCACGTGAAACCCCGTATGAATCCGGCAGGACCATCTGCCAAGGCTAAATACTCCCTGGCGACCGATAGTGAAGCAGTACCGTGAGGGAAAGGTGAAAAGCACCCCGGAAGGGGAGTGAAATAGATCCTGAAACCGTGTGCTTACAAGAAGTCAGAGCCCTATTTATGGGTGATGGCGTGCCTTTTGTAGAATGAACCGGCGAGTTACGTTCCCGTGCAAGGTTAAGGTGAAGAGCTGAAGCCGCAGCGAAAGCGAGTCTGAATAGGGCGACTTGAGTACGTGGACGTAGACCCGAAACCGGGTGATCTACCCCTGTCCAGGGTGAAGGTGCGGTAACACGCACTGGAGGCCCGAACCCACGCATGTTGAAAAATGCGGGGATGAGGTGGGGGTAGCGGAGAAATTCCAATCGAACCCGGAGATAGCTGGTTCTCCCCGAAATAGCTTTAGGGCTAGCCTCGGAAAGAAGAATCGTGGAGGTAGAGCACTGATTGGGTGCGGGGCCCGCAAGGGTTACCAAGCTCAGTCAAACTCCGAATGCCATAGATTTAGTTCCGGGAGTCAGACAGTGAGTGCTAAGATCCATTGTCGAAAGGGAAACAGCCCAGACCATCAGCTAAGGTCCCCAAGTGTGTGTTAAGTGGGAAAGGATGTGGAGTTGCACAGACAACCAGGATGTTGGCTTAGAAGCAGCCACCATTGAAAGAGTGCGTAATAGCTCACTGGTCGAGTGACTCTGCGCCGAAAATGTAACGGGGCTAAACACACCACCGAAGCTATGGCTTGATGCATTGCATCAGGGGTAGGGGAGCGTTGAATGCGGGTTGAAGGTGTACCGTAAGGAGCGCTGGACTGCATTCAAGTGAGAATGCCGGTATGAGTAACGAAAAGATCTGTGAGAATCAGATCCGCCGAAAGCCTAAGGGTTCCTGAGGAAGGTTCGTCCGCTCAGGGTAAGTCGGGACCTAAGGCGAGGCCGATAGGCGTAGTCGAAGGACAACAGGTCGAAATTCCTGTACCACCGTAATCCGCTATGAGCGATGGGGTGACGCAGTAGGGTAGTGACGCGGACGGATGGATGTCCGTCTAAGCAGTGAGGCTGATGTGTAGGCAAATCCGCACATTGTTAAGGCTGGGCTGTGATGGGGAGCGAAAATTATAGTAGCGAAGGTCATGATCTCAGACTGCCAAGAAAAGCCTCTAGCCAGGAGAAGGTGCCCGTACCGCAAACCGACACAGGTAGGCGAGAAGAGAATTCTAAGGCGCGCGGAAGAACTCTCGTTAAGGAACTCGGCAAAATGACCCCGTAACTTCGGGAGAAGGGGTGCCTCGGTAGGGTGAATAGCCCGAGGGGGCCGCAGTGAAAAGGCCCAAGCGACTGTTTAGCAAAAACACAGGTCTGTGCGAAGCCGCAAGGCGAAGTATACGGGCTGACGCCTGCCCGGTGCTGGAAGGTTAAGGGGAGTGGTAAGCCTTCGGGCGAAGCTATGAACCGAAGCCCCAGTAAACGGCGGCCGTAACTATAACGGTCCTAAGGTAGCGAAATTCCTTGTCAGGTAAATTCTGACCCGCACGAATGGCGTAACGACTTGGGCGCTGTCTCAACGAGAGATCCGGTGAAATTTTAATACCTGTGAAGATGCAGGTTACCCGCGACAAGACGGAAAGACCCCATGGAGCTTTACTGCAGCTTGATATTGAATTTGGGTACGATCTGTACAGGATAGGTGGGAGCCGTAGAACTTTGAGCGCCAGCTTGAAGGGAGGCATCCTTGGGATACCACCCTGATCGTATCTAGGTTCTAACTTGGTACCGTAATCCGGTGCGAGGACAGTGTCAGGTGGGCAGTTTGACTGGGGCGGTCGCCTCCTAAAGAGTAACGGAGGCGCCCCAAGGTTCCCTCAGAATGGTTGGAAATCATTCGAAGAGTGCAAAGGCAGAAGGGAGCTTGACTGCGAGACCTACAAGTCGAGCAGGGACGAAAGTCGGGCTTAGTGATCCGGTGGTACCGCATGGAAGGGCCATCGCTCAACGGATAAAAGCTACCCTGGGGATAACAGGCTTATCTCCCCCAAGAGTCCACATCGACGGGGAGGTTTGGCACCTCGATGTCGGCTCATCGCATCCTGGGGCTGAAGTAGGTCCCAAGGGTTGGGCTGTTCGCCCATTAAAGCGGTACGCGAGCTGGGTTCAGAACGTCGTGAGACAGTTCGGTCCCTATCTGTCGTGGGCGTAGGAAATTTGAGAGGAGCTGTCCTTAGTACGAGAGGACCGGGATGGACGTACCGCTGGTGTACCAGTTGTTCCGCCAGGAGCACCGCTGGGTAGCTATGTACGGAAGGGATAAGCGCTGAAAGCATCTAAGCGTGAAGCCCCCCTCAAGATGAGATTTCCCAATTAGTAAGACCCCTTGAAGACGACGAGGTAGATAGGTTGGGGGTGGAAGTGCAGTAATGCATGGAGCTGACCAATACTAATCGGTCGAGGGCTTATCCTAAGAATAAAACGCAAATGAGTTTCGGATCCAGTTTTCAGGGTGTAACCTTGAACGTATGTACAAGAGACATACGACAAGCGAATGGCTATTCATTCACACGATATGTGATGAACTGAATAACCGTACGATAGAATTTGCATAGCAAATTCATGTTTGGTGGCGATAGCGGAGGGGTTCCACACGTACCCATCCCGAACACGACCGTTAAGCCCTCCAGCGCCGATGGTACTTGGACCGCAGGGTCCTGGGAGAGTAGGACGTCGCCAAGCAGAGCTTTATGAATGTTATTCCCTGATAGCTCAGTTGGTAGAGCACTCGACTGTTAATCGAGTTGTCACAGGTTCGAGTCCTGTTCGGGGAGCCATATGGAGAGGTGTCCGAGTTGGCCGAAGGAGCACGATTGGAAATCGTGTAGGCGCCAAAAGCGTCTCGAGGGTTCGAATCCCTCTCTCTCCGCCATAATTATTTTATTGTATGGCCCGTTGGTCAAGGGGTTAAGACACCTCCCTTTCACGGAGGTAACAGGGGTTCGAATCCCCTACGGGTCATAAGTAGTATGGAGGCTTAGCTCAGCTGGGAGAGCATCTGCCTTACAAGCAGAGGGTCGGGGGTTCGAGCCCCTCAGCCTCCACCATTTATTTAAATAGAAGTCCCTAATATTATCGCGGGGTGGAGCAGTTCGGTAGCTCGTCGGGCTCATAACCCGAAGGTCGCAGGTTCAAATCCTGCCCCCGCAACCAATTATATTTTGAATGTAAACTGCTATGGAACTGTGGTGTAGAGGCCTAACATGCCTGCCTGTCACGCAGGAGATCGCGGGTTCGAATCCCGTCAGTTCCGCCATTTTTACAAAGTTATATTACCCTGTTGGGAGCCATTAGCTCAGTTGGTAGAGCACCTGACTTTTAATCAGGGTGTCGAAGGTTCGAGTCCTTCATGGCTCACCATTCATGAACTTATATGTCATGGATATAATAATATTGCGGACGTGGCTCAGCGGTAGAGCATCGCCTTGCCAAGGCGAGGGTCGCGGGTTCGATTCCCGTCGTCCGCTCCATATTTGCGCCCTTAGCTCAGCTGGATAGAGCGTTTGACTACGAATCAAAAGGCCGGGAGTTCGAATCTCTCAGGGCGCGCCATTAACTTCATAAGCCGGTGTGGCGGAATTGGCAGACGCGCGCGACTCAAAATCGTGAGGGAAACCGTGGAGGTTCGAGTCCTCTCACCGGCATGTATTTCGGGATGTAGCTCAGCTTGGTAGAGCACCTGGTTTGGGACCAGGGGGTCGCATGTTCAAATCGTGTCATCCCGATTCAAAAGGAAAGTCGCTGGAAGCAGCGGCTTTTTTGTTATATTAATTATCTTTTTGTATAAATCAGTAATCGCCAGGTCACACTAACACAAAAAGTGGGACGGAAGGGATTACTGTGAAGCGATTAAGTTGGAAAAAACAGATGAAACGGCGCTGGAAACAGTGGAGAAGAACAGTGTGGGCCTGTAGCATTTTTGGTGCGGCTTGTTTGCTGGCAGGGTTGGGTATTCTGTTTTCGAATTATATGCAGGCTATGTTGTCACAGCCACTCGCTACTACCGTCATGGCAGAGGAGGGCATGGAGGAGGCTTCACATCTGGGTCCAACTGAAGATCACTCCTCACATATGCAACTATTACAAAGTATTCGTGCTTCCGGTATAAGCAGGAAGACCCGTCTGTTAACCACCTACGTATGTGGTACGGAAACACTTTCCTTGGGAACGCTAAGTTCACAGCAGCTAGAGACCTTACTGAAGCAACATCCCGATTGGAAGGGACGACTTAATACCAAAGGAGAGGTGTGGCTGGAACGCAGGGTGGAAGACTTGTCAGAGTCATGCAAAGAGCGTGGATACATGGGTTTGAGCACTGACGGCCAGCTTACATTGTATGAAGGACTGCCTAAAAGAGAAAAAGTTATCCGCACTTTTTTTCAATTGGATGTGGGTTCCATGGAGACGGCCTTGCCAGAAGGGGTGTATAAACAACTTCAGCAGGGAATCCGTGTACAGGATATAAATGAGTATAACAGTGTAATTTCCACTTTTAGTGACTTTGCCGTGGAGCGAACACAAAGGGTATTAAAACAGCACTATTGATTACAACTGCGAGACGTTAGGCTTTGCCCATGAGGTGAGGCTTGAAGCGTCTCTTTTTATGTTTTTACTCATGTTTAAATTTTTTCCTCTATTAGATACAAAGTTTTGTTATAATGAAAAGAACGACACATATGTTCGCTTTATATGGTATTTGGCTTTTGAGTATATTCAGGATAACGTGACTATTGGTTAGTTACGCCATGATTGAGCGATAGAGGAGAGATTTTTTTGCGTTTTCTAGGAATTGATCCGGGTATTGCTATTGTGGGCTTCGGGTTTGTAGACAAGATTGGCAGTAAAGTGGTGCCTGTGCAGTATGGCTGCATCCAGACGGAGGCTCATACACCGGAAGAAGAAAGGCTGCTTCATGTGTATGAAGGCATGTTGCAATTAATAGATAAATATAAGCCTGATGCAGTAGCACTGGAAAAGCTCTTTTTTAATCGCAACGTTACAACCGCTATGTCTGTAAGTCAGGCACGTGGGGTGCTGGTACTGGCTGCAAAACAACGTAATTTGCCTATAGGTGAATACACGCCGATGCAGGTAAAGCAGGCTATTGTAGGGTATGGTAAGGCTGAGAAGAAACAGGTACAAGAAATGGTTAGAATGTTTCTAAAGCTTCAAACTGTGCCGAAACCGGACGATGTAGCGGATGCTTTGGCGGTGGCTATTTGTCATGCGCACTCCTATGGACTAAATTCAAAATTAAATGAGGTATTGCGAAAATGATAGATTTCTTGCGTGGTTCTGTGGCCCATTTGGAAAATGAATATGTCGTTTTAGATGTACAGGGTGTAGGGTACCGGGTATTTTGTCCGAATCCTTACGCGTTCGCCAAAACTGAAGGTCCAGTGGTTATTTATATTCACCATCATGTAAGGGAAGATGCTATTTTACTGTTCGGTTTTGCGACCCGTGAGGAGCAGCAGCTATTCCGTAAACTGATTGATGTATCTGGTATTGGACCGCGTGTTGCGCTTGGTATTTTAGGAGGCGGTACGCCTGCTCATGTGGTAACGGCGATTTATCAGGAGAATATCACATTTCTCACCAAGTTACCGGGGATCGGTAAAAAGACGGCACAACGTATGATTCTGGATTTGAAAGACAAGCTGGACGGTATTGGCTCGTTGGGGATGGCAACTGGATTGTTTGCTGAGCCTGTCGTAGAAGAAGGCGAAGGTTCATATTGGGGCGAGGCCCGTGAGGCGCTCAAGGCCCTCGGTTATACTGATACTGAGTTGGATAAGGTATGGAGCAGAATGAAGAAAGATGCAAAACCTGATGAATCTGCCGATATTTTGATGAAGCGGGCTTTGCAACTGTTGTTTGCCGGATAGGACGCGGATGTCCGTTAACAAGTGTCTGGTGAAAAGAGGAGCGATGGAATATGGATGACCGGATTATTTCCGCCAATTTGATGATGGAAGACCAGACGGCGGAGCTAAGCCTTCGCCCCCGTTATCTAAATGAATATATCGGGCAAAATCAGGTTAAGGAAAATCTGAAAGTATATATCGAAGCGGCCAAAATGCGTAAAGAAGCGTTGGACCATGTACTGTTGTACGGACCGCCGGGGTTGGGTAAAACAACTCTTGCTAACATTATCGCCAATGAGTTGGGGGTTAATCTGCGTACAACTTCAGGTCCTGCAATTGAAAGACCGGGAGATTTGGCAGCATTGCTGACCAATCTTCAAGAGGGTGATGTTTTGTTCATTGATGAGATTCATCGCCTTCATCGTACGGTGGAAGAAGTCATGTATCCGGCGATGGAGGATTTTGCGCTGGATATTATGATTGGTAAAGGCCCGAGTGCACGCTCGGTCCGTCTGGATTTGCCACCCTTTACTCTTATAGGGGCCACTACGCGCGCTGGGCTGCTCTCTGCGCCATTGCGTGACCGGTTTGGTGTTATTAGTCGATTAGAGTTTTATACGACAGACGAGCTGGCTTACATTGTGTCTAGGAACGCGGATATTATGGAGATTGAAATTGTCGGGGATGCGGCGGAGGAAATCGCATTGCGTTCACGGGGGACACCGCGTATTGCCAACCGACTATTAAAAAGGGTGCGTGATTTTGCCCAGGTTGCCGGAGACGGAATTATTCATTCTGAGTTGGCTGCAGAGGCGCTAAAGAGACTTCAAATAGATCCTCTCGGGCTGGATGAAATTGATCATAAAATGCTTAAGGCCATGATTCATTCATTCCGGGGCGGACCTGTAGGATTGGACACAATTGCTGCAACCATTGGTGAAGAGAGTCAGACTATTGAGGACGTGTATGAACCCTATTTGTTACAAATTGGTCTTTTACAAAGAACACCTCGGGGACGAACAGTGACTCCGGCGGCATATGCCCACCTTGGAATCCCCATGCCAACGGATCCACGGTGATTAGGAAACATGATGCACTTTTAAAAAAAATCATTGCATGGTTACATGCAAGTATGGTGAATACGATATCGGCTGATGGATGACTGAGGAAATGAGAGTATAAGTAAGATTTTGGCGGGTTTACATTTTGGCTTATTCCGCCGATGTATTTAAAGGGACAGACAAGGATCGAGAGCCCGATAAATTACGCAAATATAAGTGCTAGGCAGCTAGATTGGGGGAGCCAGAAATGAGTGGAAAAGCATTTAACCGAGAAAGTATTTTCGGTGCATGGATGGGCCGGGCCAAACGAGCAGCAGCGATTATGGTATTAGCTACAGTGTGCATACCTTGGTCTTCGGGCGTTCATGCTGCCGCCGCCCAAGAGGATATTCGTGTAGTGATTTTTGCGGATCTAGGTAGCAAATATAAAGCGACAGTCCCCGCTGTAACCTTGAAATCATCAGGAGGTCTGAGTGTTGGACAGAACAGTGGAGGCAGCTTTCAAACTTGGATGGGACTGCCAGACAGTACAGCTCGTTTTAGTGTAGACAGCTATCGGGTGAAGGTACTTGAAGGAAATGAAGCAGCGGCGATAAAAGCGGCGCAAGCCCTGCAAAAGACTAATGATAAACCTACGGTTTTTATCGGTTCAAAAAATGGTAGCTCTGTGTATCAAGTGTACGCGGGAATATATGCTAGTGAACAGTCTGCGCAGGCTGCTGTACAGCGGATTTCCTCGGCAACCGGAGCGCAGGCCGAGGTGAAGGGAAACAAGCATTGGTCCACTGGAAGCTACGGAAGCGAGCAGGAAGCTAATCTCGTTCGAACGACAATTGCTGCGGCGGGCTTTGATGCTTTTACTGTGATTCAATCAAGAGGTCAGTATGCTGTGTGGGTTGGAGAAGAAAGTAATGACAGCAAGCTGTTGGCTTTGAAAACTGAGTTGGAGAGCAAGCAACCGAGACTCACGCTGTCTAAAGTTAATGCTACTCAAACCGGCCTCATTATAAGACAGGAAGCAGGAGTCACGACTGGCTCGCAGGTGATGTCTCATTACATGCTAAGTGGTTCTGATAATAGCAAGGTAATTGTCAGCGGTGGTAATGATGGAATACAAGTGATGGAAAGATCACAGCGTATATATCGCGGCGAGATGGAGATTGGCATGACGTCAGGTCAGCTGGCGCTTGTGAACGAAGTTCCTTTGGAGCAGTATTTGTATTCCGTGGTAGGAGCAGAGGTCTATTCCTCATGGCCAGATGAAGCGCTCAAGGCTCAAGCGGTAGCGGCTCGTAGCTACGCGCTTGCCCAAGGCAATCGGTTTCAGATCGGCAATGTGGTAGACGGCACGTTAAGCCAGGCTTACAACGGTAAGAGCTCGGAACATGCCAATGTCAATGAGGCTGTAGATGCAACAGCTGGTGAAGTCATTAAAAGTGGCGGCAAAGTGGTCGAAGCTGTATTTTCATCTAATGCGGGCGGTGTGACAGCAGATGCTTCCGAGGTGTGGAACAGTGGTGGCGAAGCCTTTGCCAGCGTAGACAGCTCGGGGGATACTTCGGCGCAAAAAGGAGCACAGGAATGGTATCATGTACTTCTCTCCAGTGGCAAGACAGGGTATATTCGTGAGGATAATGCTAAGGAACTGGAGGGTGTCACAGAAGCGGGGTTAGACAAAATCACCGTCACTGCGGAAAATACAAATGTGCGTTCTATTCCCCAAATTCAATCGACGGTTACACCAATAGCCAAGGCGCAGCCGGGTGAAGAGATCATTGTATTAGAAAAGGTGCCTCAGTCCGGAGACTATGCATGGGTGAGGGGGCCCTTTACGTCAGCTCAGCTTGCTAAATCCCTGCAAGGGAAAGTAACGGGTACAGTGCCTTCCTCTATTAATCACCTCGATGTCACCAAACGTGGTCCATCAGGGCGAGTGTTGGAGGTTGAAGCGAACGGATCCCCTTTGAAAGTGAAGTATCCGGATATGTTTCGCTCAGCAATGGGCGGACTCCCGAGCACACTGTTTGATATTGCGAGTACCGGAAGTTATACTGTATTAGGCGCTGATGGGGCTACTTCTCATGTAAGTGGTACACAAGGCACTCAAATCCTGTCCGCATCTGGCAGCAGTACTTCAAGTGGTAACGGGGTGATCGTCATGAATGAAGATCGTCATGCACGAGTCATTGACAAAACACAAAGCTTTATTTTTACAGGTAAAGGAAATGGTCATGGTTTGGGCTTATCCCAATGGGGTGCCAATGGTTTGGCCGAGCAGGGGTATGATTACAAGAAAATTTTGCAACACTATTATAAAAATGTGGATATAGTTAAGGACTGACCAATATATGAACGTAAACGACTACGATTTTGAACTGCCTGAAACATTAATTGCACAGACGCCTTTGCTTGATCGGAGCGCTTCCAGATTACTGACGTTAAACAAAAATAACGGTGAAGTGGGCCATCATACGTTTTCGGATATTGTGCAGTATCTCCAACCAGGGGATACGTTGGTATTAAACGATACGAGAGTGATTCCTGCACGCTTGTTTGGCATCAAGGAAGACACGGGAGCTAAGGCTGAGGTTTTGTTGCTTAAGCAACTGCAAGGGGACCGATGGGAAGCATTGGTGAAACCCGGTAAAAAGCTGAAAAAGGGTGCTGTTATCGTTTTCGGTGATGAGCTGAAAGCAGTAATTGAGGAAGAAGGAGATATGGGCGGAAGGGTACTGACATTTTCATATGACGGTATTTTCCAGGAGATATTGGACCGATTGGGCCAAATGCCGCTTCCGCCGTATATCAAGGAACAACTGGATGACCGTGAGCGCTATCAGACCGTTTATGCTCGGCATGAAGGTTCGGCTGCGGCTCCAACGGCAGGGCTGCACTTTACAGAAGAATTGCTGGACCAGATTAAAAAGAAGGGCGTTACCGTTGCCTTTATCACACTTCATGTTGGCTTAGGGACGTTCAGACCGATGTCTGTGGATACGATTGAAGAGCATGTAATGCATGAAGAATACTATTCATTGTCACAGGAAACAGCCGATGTGCTCAATGAAACCAAGGCGCGCGGTGGAAGAGTCGTGGCGGTGGGGACGACCAGTTGCCGGACGCTGGAGACGGTGGGTAATAAATTTGGTGATGGAGTATTAGAGGCCAGTAGTGGCTGGACACAGATTTTTATTTATCCAGGCTATGAATTCCGTGTGGTGGATGCGATGATTACGAATTTTCATTTGCCCAAATCCACCTTGGTTATGCTGGTCAGCGCACTGGCGGGCAGGGAGAATATTATGCATGCTTACCAGGAGGCGATTGACCGAAAATATCGGTTTTTCAGCTTCGGGGATGCAATGTTCATTTATTAATTAAGGATGGTAGAGAAAATATGGCACCAGCAATAAGATACGAACATATCAAAACCTGCAAGCAATCGGGAGCCCGTCTCGGGCGTGTACACACTCCTCACGGAGTTATTGAGACACCAACCTTTATGCCTGTGGGAACTCAGGCGACTGTTAAAACGATGAGTCCTGAGGAACTGAAAGCGATGGATGCTCAAATTATTTTGAGTAACACGTACCATTTGTTTCTTCGTCCGGGCCACGATATTATTCGTGAAGCGGGTGGACTGCACAAGTTTATGAATTGGGATCGTCCTATTTTAACAGACAGCGGCGGATTCCAGGTGTTTTCTTTAAGTGAAATGCGTAAAATTTCAGAGGAGGGTGTTCATTTTCGCTCTCATTTAAATGGAGATAAGAAGTTTCTTTCACCAGAAGTGGCGATGGAAATTCAAAACTCGCTTGGCTCAGATATTATGATGGCCTTCGATGAATGCCCGCCGTTTCCGGCTGAATATGAGTATGTTAAAAAGTCACTGGAACGCACCAGCCGTTGGGCTGAGCGTTGTCTAGAGGCACACGCGCGTCCTCATGATCAAGGTCTGTTTGCCATTGTTCAGGGAGGCATGCATGAAGATCTGCGCAAGCAAAGCGCTGCGGATTTGACTTCCATGGATTTCCCGGGGTATGCTATTGGTGGACTGAGCGTAGGTGAACCGAAACATTTGATGTATGAAGTGCTCGATTATACGGTTCCTCTGCTTCCTACCAACAAGCCACGTTATTTGATGGGCGTGGGTTCGCCTGATGCTTTGATTGAAGGCTCTATCCGTGGTGTGGATATGTTCGATTGTGTACTTCCAACGCGAATTGCTCGCAACGGGACAACGATGACCAGCCAAGGTCGTCTTGTCGTTCGCAATGCCCAATATGCAAGTGATTTTGGCCCGCTCGATCCCGCTTGTGATTGTTATACTTGTCGCAATTATTCACGTGCTTACTTGCGACATTTGATTAAAGCGGATGAAACCTTCGGGCTCCGACTGACAACGTATCATAACTTGCATTTCTTAATACAATTGATGCGTAATGTCAGACAAGCGATTATGGATGACAGGCTGCTTGATTTCCGAGATGAATTTTTTGAGCAGTACGGTCTTCATGATAATGATAAAGGCTTTTAAGTTTTAGGGAGAGTATACGAAAGGGGGATTTAACATGTTTCATTTTGCTACAGCCGCTACTGCACCCGGTGGAACTGGCGGACTTTTCCAAATGATCTGGCCACTGGCTCTGATGTTTGTAATCTTCTATTTCTTGCTGATTCGCCCGAATCAGAAAAAACAAAAGCAGCGTCAAACGATGCTTCAAGCTTTGAAAAAGGGAGATAAAGTAATTACAATCGGAGGTCTTCACGGTACAATTATGGAGATTACGGATGATGTAGTAGTTTTGCGTGTGAATGATGTCACGAAGCTGACCTTTGACCGCAGTGCAATCAGCAACGCGATTGCAAAAGACACGGCATCTGAGGAAGTTGTTTCCAAATCGTAAAATGCTGGTGACCGTTATGCAAAAACCGAGCCTTTGAGGAGGCTCGGTTTTTTTGTGTTGTTTTATTACATGGATACAAACATTGTGATTACTTGTTGAGATTAATGCCAAACATCCCACCACCTGCGCCTATGACAAACGCGAAACCTAAGTGTAACAGGTCCTTGCCGTTCATGCCCGCATCCAATGCCAGAAAACCGACCAGAAGAACGATTAGTCCATACAGGATGCCTGTAATACCGCCTTGATACCAGCCTTTGTTTGTGGATCTTTTACCGGCGACGAAGCCGCCAGATAGCATGGCGAATGCATGGACGATGTACGTATACAATGATAAGTCCTGTTCCTGCATCTGTGTCAGCCACAAGAGTAGTGAAAGAATCAATGCGCCAAGCAGCATCCATGCAAAAGCATAGAATAAGCCGGATAAAATAGGATGGGCCAGACGAAACGAACACCAGCGGCGAATGAGCTCCATTGATAATTCCTCCTGTACCAAGGTTTGAACTATTATCATTCTATGGCCAAGCCTCACGGCTTAGTACCAAGTCGCAAGCAGTCTTTCTCTTTATTTCAATAATTTAGCCTTTTGTTTTTTGAATGAGCCATTTGAGGAACGGTCAGAATACGTGTACAATGAACGACTCATGTCTTATTGCAAGTACAGGGGAGGAGGCGAACATATTGAGTCACGATATTTTTGCTCATATTTTTCGGACGCTGCTCATGTATTTTATTGTATATTTAGTGATGCGCTTGATGGGTAAAAGGGAGATCGGCAAATTGTCTGTTTTCGATCTTGTCATATCCATTATGATTGCGGAAATCGCTGTATTCAGCCTGGAGGACATAAAACGTCCACTTTACGAAGGATTGATTCCTTTAGGAGTGCTGTTAATTTTGCAAATTGGGATTTCCTATTTCAGCCTGAAAAGTCGGCGACTGCGCTTACTATTTGATGGTAGGCCCAGTGTATTGTACTCTAATGGACAATTAAACAAGGACGAAATGGTGAAACAACGTTACAATTTGGATGACTTGCTGTTACAACTTCGTGAACAAAATATAGAAAGTCTGGACGAAGTTGAATATGTTATTTTGGAAACGACAGGTAAGCTAACGGTTATAGGTAAGGATGATAACGATGGAGTGGAACACGAAAAAATGAAGCAGGAATTAAACGGAACAGATTTGGCAAACAAAGAGCTACAGGTGAATAAAGTCCATCCTTCTCCACAAATCGGTGGAAAGTTTAGATATGAGGGACTGCCTATTCCATTAATCATGGATGGTAAGGTGCTGGATCGAAATTTGGAACGGATGGATATGAACCGGTTTTGGCTTAAAAATCAAATTCAAGCGAAGGGACACAAAGATTTTAAGGATGTTTTTTTATGCTCGGTTAACCATAGAGGTGATGTGTACATTACACCACCGGCCTATGGAAAATCTTCGGATTAGATTTCTTATGCTTTAAACCACCTTCTCAGGATTGGAATGCGTGTAAGGTTGTCCCAATCAATCATTTTGATCAAGGTCATCAGGAAAAGGTACAGAATAATTCCCAAGCCTGCGGCAAAAATAAATTGGAGCCACATTTGGTCGAACATCGTTAAATGTCTGTAGGTATATAACACTGCTGCTGCCATGATGATCATGCCTATCCCGGTCTTCCAGAAATCGAGCAAACGTACGCGGAAGCGAAGTAGCCTGCTGACACTGAAGCCATGAAGGAGAGTAACAATGGCACTGTTAATACAAATGGCGATGACAGCTCCGTAGATACCGTACTGAGGTTGGGAAGCAAGCCAGACGATCAGCACAATTTTGATAACGGCTCCGATAAAGGTATTTAATAAGGCACTTCCAGGACGGTCTAACGCTTGAAGTGCTGCCTGAAGCGGGGCCTGAATGTACATAAAAAGAGCAAAAGGTGCCATGAGCTTAAGCATTCCTGCAATATCGCCATTATTGTAGAGTAGCAGACACAGAGGTTCTGCCAATACATACATGATCACGGCAAATGGGGCTCCTGCAACCAAAGCGAGCCGAAGCGATTGATGTAGACGTTTGTGAATGGCTATAATATGCCCCTTAGCCGCTGCTTCGGATAACGAAGGAACGAGTGAAACAGCTAATGAACTGGTCAGAACCCCAGGTAGTAATAACACAGGAATGACCATGCCCTGCATGGCTCCATATTGTGCGGTTGCCACGCCAGTTGCAATGCCTGCTACGGCAAGACTGCGCATGCACAAGATAGATTCGAGCAAATAGGATAAGGAACCGACAAGCCTTCCAGCAGTCACGGGAACGGATATAGACATAAGACGTGACAAAACAGATGATTGCTCGGGATGAACCTCAGAGGAAGGGCCAGGCGAATTCGGCTGAAGGATGCGATCTTTTCGCTGGTTACACACGTATTGCCAAAGAAGCACAATCATGCCAATGAATTCGCCCGCCAGAGCACCGAGCATGGCACCTGCAGCAGCGTAGGCTACCCCATGGGGAAGTAACAAGTAAGCAAACCAAATGACACAAAAAATGCGCATAACGGTCTCCGCAATCGAGGAACTAGCGGAAGGAATCATATTTTGCTTTCCCTGAAAATAGCCCCTATAAGCTGAAGAAACAGCTACAATGACAATCATTGGGCTCATGCTCACGAATGTATGATACACGCGGCTGTCGGTCAGAAGATGGCTTGTGATCCAAGGCGCGAACACAAGACAAAGCACCATGGCGATCAGACTGAGTGTAATGGTGAAGCGCAGGCTGGTGTGCAAAATACGCCGCGACATTTCGGGCTGTCCAGCCGTTTCAGCTTCGGCTACAAGCTTGGCTACCGCAAGAGGGATCCCCCCTGTAATAAGCGTCACCAGAACGATAAAAAAGGGATACCCCTGTTGGTACAAGCCAACTCCTTCGGGGCCGATGATACGCGGGAGTGCGATTCGGGGAATAAAACCAAGTATCCGGTTAATAATTCCCGCTGCCAATAAAATGATTGCTCCATGGATGAAAGTCTGCTTTTTCAATCGCAACTCCCTCTTCCCCAAAATGTAATTCTGCGTCTATGCATTACTTTAGAAGATATGCTGGACCTGTCCATGTTCATGACAAGCTTTTCCGTTCAGAAACAAAGTGATTTAGGTAACAAGAGGGGGAGTGGTGAATTCTGCTATTGACGAGCGAAATGAATGCATATATTGTTGATTTAAGGCTATTTTCAACGAAAAGAAGGGTTTTCCAGGATCAGGACAGAAATGTTCTACAAAGCAGTCAATAACCCCGCTAATTGCTGATCTGCGGAACCGGTAGTCGCTGGGAGGAGGAACGGCCATCGTGGGTATGGAAGAGCTGGATGAGCAGGATTGGGATGACGCAATTGAGATGCTCTGTCAAAGTAAGGCGGACGAGTTGATTCTCGTAGGCTATGAGCATGTCACAAGTAAGGACGTGTGGAATTGCGTCAGCCATAAATATGAAAAGGAGGGTATCCCTCCGCTGCACAAGCTCGTTAATGATATACTTTCCCTTAAAGCGACGAGCTTTATGAACTATTTGACGATGTCCGCATTACGGGGCTCCACTTTCGAATAGAAAGGGGTCTTTTTTTGCGTTCAAATTGACTGCTTTTTGAGGGGTAGCTATAATAGGAATATTGAGAATGAAAGGGGAACATGGGACGGAATGAAGAGAATTCTAAGTTTCATCGTGGTCGTGCTCATAACTACTGGTGTTATGATCGGGACAAGCCCGGGCCTACTGAACAGTTTAAAATTAGGCCTCGATTTAAAGGGAGGCTTTGAAATTTTATATGAAGCCCAGCCTTTGGAAGCCGGGCAGAGTGTAACCAGCCAGTCTCTTATACAAACAGCTCAAAGTCTGGAGAGACGGATAAACGCGCTTGGTACAACTGAGCCGGAAGTAACAACAGAGGGTACCAACCGTATTCGTGTGCGGCTTGCTGGTGTCTCTAATGAAGCAGAAGTCCGCTCTATGCTGAAAAAGCCTGCCGAGTTGACCTTCCGCAGTGCAACGGCAGCGGATGCTAAAAAGCCAGGCCAATACAGCAAAATTGAGCTCCGCGGTAATGATTTTGTGGAGAATGGCGCTGTTGTCGGCTATGATCAGCTGAACCAACCTGAGATTAGTATCAAAGTGAAGGATAAAGCTAAATTTGCAGAAATCACAAAGCGACTTCTGAATAAAGAATTGGCTATTTTCCTCGATCAGGAATTGCTGTCTGCACCTACAGTACGTGGGGAATTAACGGACGGTAGCGCGTCAATCACAGGTAGTTACACTCGTGATGAAGCGAATAAACTGGCGGATACGATTAATCTGGGTGCCCTTCCGCTCAAACTGACGGAAAAATATTCTCAGAGTGTAGGTGCTACGCTGGGCCAATTGTCACTAGATCAGACGATTCGTGCTGGGTTGATCGGCTCGATCATTATTCTGGTATTTATGATTGCGATGTTCCGTGTACCGGGATTAGTCGCCAGTTTCTGTCTCATCGTTCATACCTGGGTGGTGCTTGCCATCTTTTATTTGGGTGGATTCGTGCTTACGCTTCCGGGTATTGCAGCCTTCGTGCTCGGGATCGGGATGGCGGTAGATGCCAATATCATTACGTATGAACGGATTAAAGAAGAAATCAAGTCAGGCAAAACGATTCGTTCTTCTGTCATTGCAGGTAGTAAGGCTTCGTTCCGTACCGTTATGGATGCCAATGTTACGACAATTATAGCGGCAGCGGTTATGTTTGGTCTGGGAACAGGCTCCGTTCGAGGATTCGCTTTGGTGCTCATCGTTGATATTGTCACCAGTATTTTGACGAATATCTTCTTCTCCCGCTTCTTACTCAATCTGCTGGTTAAAGCGGATGTTGTGAAGAAGGCCAAGTATTTTGGTGTGAAGGAGAGTGATATCAGTGCGCTTTAATTGGAACTTGAAATATATTAAGATGAGCAAGTGGTTTTACACGTTCTCGATTATTATCACACTGCTTGGTATTCTGAGTTTATCGATATTTGGTCTGAATTACGGGGTGGATTTCCGTTCCGGTTCCAATGTGGATGTCAATCTGACTAAAGTAGTTACACAAGAACAGATCCAGACTTTGCTGAACAAGCAGGAGATTGGCAAAGAGGTCGATTATACGCAGGGTAAAGAACGCTTCGGTATTCGCTTCTCGCAGGTTTTGACGGATCAGCAAGTGAATAACTTTAAGACTTCTTTTAATAAAGAGCTGGATCCGAAGGCCTCCTTTGAGGTCAATACAGTGGATACGGAAATGGCGCAAGAACTAGAACGAAATGCGTTATGGGCGATTTTATTGGCTTCTGTGGCTATCGCTATTTATATCTCAATCCGTTTTGAATGGCGGTTTGCCGTTGCAGCAATTGTTTCGTTGTTGCATGATGCCTTCCTCGTCATCAGTATTTTCTCGATTTTCCGTCTTGAGGTGGATTTGACCTTTATTACTGCAATTCTGACGATTGTCGGTTTCTCCATTAATGACACTGTCGTTATTTTTGACCGTATACGGGAAAATCTACGATTTGCGAAGAAGAAGTCTAGGGACGACTTAGAGCAGGTAGTTGATCACAGTATTGCGCAGACAATGACTCGTTCACTTGCAACCGTGTTTACGGTATTTATTGCCTCCTTATGTTTGTTCATATTTGGCGGCGAATCGATCCGTATGTTCTCACTTGCGATGGTTATTGGTTTGTTGTTTGGTGCTTATTCCTCCATTTTCATTGCCAGTCCGCTGTGGGTAGCTTTGAAAGGAAAACAAAAGTCTCCGACAGCCGGCGGGGGCGCGGTCAAAACTGCAAAGTCTTAAGTTACGCAAATACCAGTAGTATAAATTAAAGAGAAAGCCGCGTCTGCTTGGGCGCGGTTTTCTAAGGTTTTGAGATTTACCTTGAGTAAGGCACAATAGTGGACACTTAAATGTGAATGGTTTTTTGTTTTGAGAAATTCGGTTATTTTAGAATGGAGCTTTATTGGGAAAGGGTTAGTTCAGGATTGAGGGGGAAACGTTGTGAATAGCGAACGCAGCCGATCATTGGAAACTGCGGCGTTGAGCGGAATTGTAGGTAATCTCGCGCTGGCTGTTCTAAAGGGAACCGTCGGTTATGCGGCAAACAGCAAGGCGTTGTTGGGGGATGCACTGCACACGGCTGCGGATAGTGCTTCCCGTTTGCAGGAGCTTCTGTTTTCCAAGGGTGCTACAGGGCACGGAATGCTGGCACGGTTGCGGAACGGTGAAAAAGTTAGGACGGTCATATCTGTAGTGCTGGCTATTTTAGTGCTGATGAGTGGTCTTCAGCTAGCTATCTCGGCGGTTCGTTCATTAAGCAGTTCGGAACCGCAGGCTCCCGGTCTGTATGCATTAATTACCGTATTTATTGCGTTGGTGTTGAGAGAGGCGTTATTTCAGTTTCAATATCGCTATTCGATTAAACATGGTCATAAAGCGGAAGCAGATCGGTACGCTAACCATGAACGTTACTCGCTGTATGCATCGTTGATTGCATTGATCGGCATGATCGGTGCAATGACTGGCGAAGCAATGGAATGGCCTGCATTATTATATCTTGATCCAACCGCAGCTTTGCTGGTAGCCTGTCTGGTGCTTCGCAAAGGATATTTGATGGTAATAAATACCGCTTACCAGGTTCCTGCACAGCCCTTGCAGGAGGAAGACTCCCGACGCTTTATGGAGACGATTCAACGGGTGTATGGTATTGTAACGGTTGAGCACTTACATGCCCAGGAAACAGGCCATTTCATAACAGTGGATGTAACGATAAGTGTGAACCCGCGGATTACGGTACAGGAAGCGCAGGAAATCGCCGATCGAGCCAAAAATCTACTGTTAGCCCGTTTTCCACAGGTGACCCATGTACAAATGCAGTTCATTTCTTATCAAGCCGGATATCCTTACAAATCCAATCATGAACTGCCAGATAATGATGTGTCGTCGTTGCTTCAATAGGGCAGGACGACTATGAAAGAAAGGTGAATAGGATTGCTTCATTCGCAGTACAGATGGAAGACCCCAGAGGCTAACCTGGAAGCGGCTCAGCTGTTGACAGAAGAACTGGGGATTTCACCATTGTTGTCCCGGCTTTTAGTGAACCGGGGCGTCACTACCGCCGGGGAAGCAAACCGCTTTTTGTACGGAAGTGTGGACGATGTACACGACCCTTTTTTGCTTCTTGGTATGGAAGAGGCTGTGCCGAGAATTCGTCAGGCTCTGGAACGAGGCGAGCATATATTAATCTATGGAGATTATGATGCGGACGGCGTATCCAGTACATCATTGATGATTCAGCTCATGCGTTTTCTAAAGGCTTCCTATGATATTTATATTCCCCATCGTTCTAACGAGGGATATGGTCTGCATAACCATGCCCTTGATTGGGCACATCAGCAGGGAGTTACACTGGTCATTACGGTAGATACGGGAATTAGTGCAGTAGAGCAAATTGCTTATGCAACTTCCTTGGGGATAGACGTTATTGTGACGGACCATCATGAGCCGCCTGCAGTACTTCCCGAGGCATATACTTTGATTAATCCGAAGCTCCCCGGTTGCCCATACCCATTTAAAGGTCTTGCAGGTGTTGGTGTTGCCCTGAAGCTCGCTCAGGCGCTGTTGGGTGAAGTGCCAGAGGAATGGTTTGAAATCGCCGCTATCGGCACGGTAGCCGATCTGATGCCACTACATGGTGAAAATCGGACGATGGTACGCAGAGGGATTCAATCCATGAGAAACTCTGCATTTCCGGGGATTCGTGCGTTGCTCCATGTAGCGGGCGTAGATATATCTACAGTGACTTCAGTCAACATCGCATTTGCCTTGGCTCCGCGGATTAATGCCAGCGGGCGCCTGGATCATGCAGGACGAGCCGTTTCTTTGCTAACGACAGAAAAAGAGGAAGAAGCAGACCAACTTGCGCATGCGCTGGACCTGCTCAATCGTGAGCGTCAACAGGTGGTTGAACGTATCGTGGAGCAAGCCGAGCAACAATTGGCATCCAAACTGAATGGAGGCAAGCTACCGTCAGTTATTGTGTTGGCTGGTGAAGGCTGGAATGTCGGCGTTGTCGGAATTGTGGCATCCAAGCTATTGGATCGCTATTATCGACCGACCATTATTCTGGGTATAGATGCTGAGACAGGCATGTGCAAAGGTTCCGCCCGTTCTATTCCTGCATTGGATATTTACAGTGCTCTTACGGACAGCCATGAGCTTATGGAGCATTTTGGTGGTCATCCTTCGGCTGCGGGTATGACGCTGTCCCGTGACAATCTGGAATTGTTTGAAGAGAAGCTGAACCGCTATGCGGGTTCCATTTTGACACCAGACGATCTCATTCCTGTAGCTGAGGCTGATATGGTCTGTCGTTTGGACGAGGTATCTTTGCAAGTGGTTGAAGAACTGGAGTTGCTTCAGCCTTTTGGTATGGGGAATCCATCTCCACGATTCGTATTACAGGGTCTGCAATTGCGCGAGGCTCGTAAAATGGGACGTGAGAAAAATCATGTGAAGCTCCTGCTGGAGCAGAACGGTTTATCGCTGGACGCGATTGCCTTCCGTCGTGGCGATTTGGCTGATTTTTTACAGCAACAAACGGAGATAGATCTGCTGGGTGAATTGTCAATTAACGAATGGAACGGTAAAAAGTCTCTCCAACTCATGATGCAGGACATTCGAGTGCAGGCACCGCAAATTTTTGATTATCGTGGAGTGTCGGACCCTTTTGCCGAATTAGAGCGGGGACTGAAGATCTTTCATCCACGCATAGAGGAAAGAAAGAAAGACGTTGCGGTGTTGATCCACCCGTCATCTAGGCTTCGTCCATCGGGCTCCGTGGACGCTGAATCCTTATGGTTATACGATAAAGACGGCAGCGTTATTCCCAGTGATGGTCAAAGAGATGCACAGCACTCTGTGAAGTCGGTATTCGTACTGGAGCCACCGGATACACCGGATCAGTTTCAGGCATTATGGTCTACCTTTGAGAATGTAGAGAATGTATTTCTCCTTCATTCGGTCAGTGAGCGTGGCGGTCGACTCGTAAGTCCTGACAGAGAGCTATTCAAGCGTATCTACGTTGTGCTTTCCCGAATGGGAACACAGCCTATTGATGAAAAGGCAATGCTGCCTGCTCTTAGCCGACAGTGTTCCTGTTCAGTACGCATGTTATCCAAAGTACTGGACATCTTCGAAGAGCTTGAGTTTATGACACGTACAGATGGTCAATTCCGTTTTGTGTCCAATCCGCCCAAGCGGGATTTAACAGCTTCTCCGCGCTATCAGGAATTATATAATATGGCTGAGATGGAGCGGTATTTGCTGGATGCGGACACCACCCAGATGACGAGCTGGATCATGTCGCTTATGAAGGGTGCATCTTGAGATACTGCTTTGCAATTTTGTAAAATGCTTATACTAATTTGAAGTTTACAGTAGGAGGAACTAAGTTGGACTACAAAGAATATATTCGGGTGATTTCCGATTTTCCACAACCAGGGATTAGTTTTAAAGACATTACAACCCTAATGAAAAATGGTGAACTGTACCGCAAGGCTATCAACGATATGAAGGAATTGGTATCGGATTTAAAAATTGATTTGATTGCAGGTCCAGAAGCACGTGGATTCGTTATCGGTGCGCCTCTGGCTTATGCGCTTGGCGTTGGTTTTATTCCGATCCGTAAAAGTGGCAAGCTCCCTGGAGAAACCATTGAGGAAGCATACGGTTTGGAGTATGGTAAAGATACGCTGGCGATGCATAAGGATGCTATAGAGCCAGGCCAAAATGTTTTGATTGCTGATGACCTGCTTGCTACAGGTGGAACTATTGCTACATCCGTGAACTTGGTACGCCAGCTTGGTGGCAATGTGGCAGGGGCTGCTTTTCTTATCGAGCTGTCTGATCTAAACGGTCGGGCGAAGCTGCCCGACGTAGATGTATTCACCCTGATTACGTATTAAGTATTTCGAAACCCGGGTTTCCCGGGAAATAATTATGTATGGATTGCCTAAATAGTCCGATGGAACATCTCTTTATCTAAAGAGTTGCTCCATCGGACTATTTTGTTTCTTTGTTGGAAATAGGTATGAAAAAAATTAAAAATGTCGATGAAAAATGCAGCTTGTTCCTTATCAAGGTTAAAGTGGATATTGCAACTAAAGTGGTGATAAAAGGCCGTGCATAAAAAAACGCCGACACCATGAGAGATGGATCCTTACACGCTTATCTTAACAGCTCAAGCATGTTGATCCGTGACCTCATGGAGCGGCGGTAAAGTTAAAAACAGATATCAATCTGGTGTTTTCTCGGTTAAAGGTTCCTGTGATTTATCGTTGGACCAGCCGAGCACGTCAATCAGCTTGAAGAACAAGCTGAGGATGATGCCGATGATTGTAGCCAATGCCATACCTTTCAAGGTCACAGCGCCCCAAGTGAGCGTAGTACCACTGATTCCGACAACAAGCACGATGGTCGCAAGCAGCATGTTAGTTGGCTTGGCGAAATCAACCTTTTGCTCAACGAAGATCCTTAGACCGGAGGCAGCGATGACACCGAATAATAGTAAGGATACGCCACCCATAACTGGAGCTGGAATATTAGAAACAATCGCTGAGAACGTGCCTGAAAAGGACAGCAGGATGGCAATGATAGCCGCTCCGCCAATAACCCATACAGAGTACACTTTAGTTAATGCCATGACACCAATATTTTCACCATAAGTCGTATTAGGCGTAGAACCGACAAAACCCGAAATGACGGTGGAAATACCGTTACCCAGCAGAGAGCGGTGGAGACCAGGATCTTTGGACAACTCACGCCCGACAATGTTGCTAGTCACAAGTAAGTGACCAATATGCTCTACGATGACGACCAGAGCAACAGGAAGAATCGTCAGCATAGCAGAGGTATTAAAAACTGGAGTGGTAATTGCAGGATGTCCGAAAAAAGGAGCGTCTGCGATGGCCTGTGTATTGACCATGCCCATAAAATAAGCAAGCACATAGCCCACTACGATACCGATCAGAATATGAATGATTTTGGCAAACCCACGAAACAACACCGCACCCAGAACAGTAACCCCGAGTGTAACGAGCGAAAGAGTAATCGTTTTGGGATCTGGAGTCCAAGCTTTAGTAGGATCGGCATTGATAATGCCTGCCATGCCTGCTGCAACCGGAACCAGCTCCAGACCGATTAAGGCTACGATGGAGCCCATAACAGCTGGAGGAAATACGACGTCCAGCCAACGGGTTCCGGCATATTTGATCACCAGTGCGACGAGGCAGAAAATAATACCTGTAATGATGAAAGCACCGAGGGCCATAGCATAGCCGTTGCCGCCGGGATTGTTTTTAAGCACAAGACTGACGGGAGCGATAAAAGCGAAGCTGGAGCCGAGATAGGCAGGAATTTTGCCACGGCAGATCCATATGTACAACAATGTGCCAATACCGTTCATTAGCAAAATCATGCCGGGATCGACGCCGAAAATATTCGGCACCAGCACGGTACTGCCAAACATGGCAAACAAATGCTGTACGCTGAGTAGGAACCCAGGTCCTGCTGGAAGCTTTTCATTAACTTGAATTTCGCGTTGCAACGCAGTTCACTCCTTAGTACTTTCAATTATTCTTATATACATTAATTACTTTTCGTAATTTTTTCAATATAATTCGTTTCAATTCGTCAACAATCCTCATTTTACTTATCCATGTGCGACAGAATAATGCTACAATGCCAAACCTGTAATAGTTGACGTGTGACGTGCTAACCGTCATAATTGTAAGAAATCACTTTTAAAAGGGAACCTTTGCGCGACATTGATCGGCGGGTTCCATTTTGCATAGAAAGGACACGGAATAGAGCAGAATGGGGATAGAGCAATTACTTAAAAAGGCCGGGGCCTATACCAGAGAAGCAGATCTTATCCGCATCAGGGACGCCTATGATTTTGCCGAACAGGCCCATTCCGGCCAGACTCGTAAGTCCGGTGAACCTTATATTTTGCATCCGCTTGCGGTTGCTGATATCGTCGTTAATATGCAGATGGATACCATCTCCATTATCGCCGCTCTTTTACATGACGTTGTGGAGGATACGACGGTGTCTTTGGCGCAGATTCGCGAGCATTTTGGCGATACATGTGCGATGCTTGTCGATGGTCTGACGAAGCTGGAGCGTATCCAGTTCCGTTCCAAGGAAGAACAACAGAACGAAAATTATCGAAAAATGTTTATTGCTATGGCACAGGACATTCGTGTCATTGTCATTAAGTTAGCAGATCGTCTGCACAACATGCGTACCTTGAAATATCAGTCAGAGGAAAGCCAGCGTCGGATTGCTTATGAAACGTTAGAGATTTTCTGTCCGGTTGCAAACCGACTGGGTATTTCAGCCATTAAGTGGGAAATGGAAGATATTGCTCTGCGCTATCTGAATCCTCAGCAGTATTATCGCATCGCTAATTTGATGCATAAGAAGCGGGCAGAGCGGGAGCAGTTTATTGATAATGTCATACAGCGTATCAGAGAAAAGCTGGAAGAGATGGGCATTCAGGCTGATCTGTCCGGACGCCCTAAACATATTTACAGTGTGTTTAAAAAAATGACGACGAAGAACAAGCAGTTCAATGAAATATATGATTTGCTGGCGATTCGAATTATTGTGGATAACATTAAAGACTGTTACGCCACACTGGGGATTATCCATACGTTGTGGAAGCCGATGCCGGGGCGGTTTAAGGATTATATCGCTATGCCTAAGGCCAATATGTATCAGTCCCTTCATACGACAGTAGTAGGTCCTAACGGGGAGCCTACCGAGGTGCAAATTCGCACAGTGGATATGCACCGTACCGCTGAATTCGGGATTGCGGCCCATTGGGCCTATAAAGAAGGCAACGGAGCAAACAACACTAACTTTGAGGATAAAATCACCTTTTTTCGAGAAATCCTGGAGCTGCAAAATGAAGCGAAGGATGCGTCGGAATTTGTGGAATCGCTCAAAATGGACTTTTTCTCAGACCTTGTGTTTGTGTTTACTCCTAAGGGAGAGGTCATTGAGTTGCCAGCCGGATCCGTTCCGCTGGACTTTGCTTTCCGTATTCATACCGAAGTTGGCAATAGAACGATTGGCTCTAAGGTAAATGGAAGAATCGTACCTTTGGATTATCGGCTTAAAACTGGGGATATTGTCGAAATTATGACGTCCAAACATTCTTATGGACCTAGTCAGGACTGGCTCAAAATTGCTCAGTCCTCTCACGCGCGCAGTAAAATCAAACAATGGTTCAAGAAAGAAAAGCGTGAGGAGAATGTTGAAAAAGGCCGTGAAAATCTGGAACGTGAGCTAAGAAAACGCGATATCGAGCCATCGGTATGGATGAGCGACGACAAGCTTCAGGAAGTGGCACAGAAGTTCTCTTTTAACGATTCCGAAGATATGCTGTCTGCGATTGGTTTTGGTGGTATAACCGCAGCGCAGGTCTGTACACGTTTGACAGAGAAGCTGCGTAAGGAACAAGAAGAGGCACGGTTGATCGAATTGACGACCGAGGTCAAGGAGTACAAGCCGCAGGGCGAACGGAAAAAAACACCGACCAACGGTGTCAGCGTCAGAGGCGTCGATAATTTACTCGTTCGTTTTGCACGATGTTGTAATCCCGTACCGGGAGATGACATCATTGGCTATGTAACACGTGGACGCGGCGTATCCGTTCACCGGACGGATTGCCCGAATATTCCTTCGGGTACGGGCGAAGACCAGGCGCGTGTGATTGAAGTAGAGTGGGAAGAAGCAGCGGAAGTCAATTACAGTGTCGATATTGAGATTACGGGCCATGATCGCAACGGTTTGCTGAATGAAGTGCTTCAGGCCATTTCTGAGAACAAAACCAGCTTCTCGGCCGTTACAGGTCGTACAGATAAAAATAAAATGGTGATGATTCACATCACGATTCTCATTCGCAACACGGATCATTTACATTCTGTTGTCGAACGGATTAAACGGGTGAAGGATGTATACACCGTGCATCGGATTATGCAATAACCTTATGAAGCGTACGGATAGGTTTATAGCCTTTGTAACACATCTTGGGTAGAAAGACCCATAGGCTGCTAAAAGAGCCGTAGTACGGCTGTGAGCACCTTTTAAAAGGGAAGGTTAAAGGAGATATCGGATAGTCGATGAAGATCATTATTCAGCGCTGTAAAGACGCTCAGGTAACGGTGAATCAAAAGGTGGTTGGCAAGATTGGAACCGGATTAATGCTGCTGGTTGGTATTGGTCAGGGAGATATAGCAGCCGATGCCGTTTATTTGGCGGATAAAACGGCGGGATTGCGTATATTTGATGATGCTGAAGGCAAAATGAATGACAGCGTTCTGGATGTCGGTGGAGCCATTTTGTCTGTCTCTCAATTTACGTTGTATGGTGACTGCCGTAAAGGAAGAAGGCCTAACTTTATGGGGGCGGCCAAACCTGAGGAAGCGGAGAAGCTGTATGATTTCTTCAACAGTCAGCTTCGAGCCAAGGGCCTGGAAGTAGAAACGGGAATTTTTGGGGCTATGATGGATATTTCATTGACGAACTGGGGCCCAGTGACACTGATTTTGGATAGCGAACGTTCGTAGCTATGCGTTCATGGCGTGATCTGAGTAGAATAAAATAGCTGTTCAGAGGGACCATAATGTCATCCCGATTGGTGATTAGCCAGGCGGATAGCCTAAGGGTGACAGGAGAGACGAAGCTATGCGTCAAACCCCAAAAATGGACGGGCATCGAAGCACTATGCTGCTTTTTCCCGGTAGTATGCAGGAGGCAATCAGCCTTACTCGTAATGCTGATACGTTATTACAGCATGTTGCAACAGCCATCGACAAGCCAGGACGCGGCGCTTTGCCGCGCAGGTAACATTGGGTTAAATGGAGCGTTAATGAGGTGCCACCCGAAAGTAGCATAAAGTGGCCAAAAATAAAATATGTAGCATTGAATTAGTGGAGGAGCCGAAAGGCTCCTTTTTCTTTTCCGCCGCTGCGAATTGTTATAAAAATAGATCAAGCGGGTAATAACAAATCGTGGTAGAAAAATAAACTTAATTTTAAACTTGTATCGAGGGTAACCGGAAAGGAGATCTGAACATTCATGAGTAAAATTGCATTTTTATTGGCTGACCAATTTTAAGATTCCGAAATGAAGGTACCTTATGATGAATTAAAAAAGGCTGGACATGAGGCGGATATTATTGGGCTAAAACAAGGTGAGAAAGTGAGCGGTAAGCAAGGCAAAGCAAGCTACACCATTGAAAAAGCCATTGCAGATGTGAAATCAAGTGATTATGATGCAGTTGTTATTCCTGGTGGATCATCTCCGGAAAATCTACGTTTGGATGCAAATGTTCTGAAATTTGTAACTGAAATTAATGAGTCCAAAAAAACGATTGGCGCTATCTGTCACGGGCCACAAATTTTGGCGAGTGCCGATTTGTTACAAGGCCGGACGATTACAGCTTATCCTCCATTGAAAGATGACTTGATTAATGCGGGTGCTCATTTTGAGGATCGAGAGGCGGTTGTGGACGGTAACTTTATTACGTCTCGGACCCCTAAGGATGAGCCCGCTTTTGTGCGTGAGTTGTTAAAGGCATTGTAATTTCCGTGAATGCTTCCTAGATTTATGCCAGTACAATTCCCAAATGAGGAGGATTTGATATGGCTAAACAGATTCAGGCTTATTTTCGCACAGAAGATGAAGCTGAGGGCGCTAGAGCTTCGCTTCAGGCTTATAGAACTGAACATTTGGAAGTAGGTGCTCTGGATGAGACGCTCGGTCGGGAGACGAGGGTTTTAATTCCGTTGGTCCCTTATAACAATACTGGCTCTGTGAGCACAGGAGGCTCAGCGGGTGCGGCAATCCCTGCGGCGGGTGCTTATGGCGAGAATATTTTACCAGATGCGAAGGATGACCAGATTAACTCTGGCTCAGCCCAAAGGGATCTGGATGAAGATCGGAGCGGAACAACGAATCATGACGGAGGGTTGCTCCGTGCAACAGATGTGTATATTAACGGTGATCAAGATGAATTGCGGTATGTATTATCAGCAAAGGTGAATGATGCCGATTATGATGAGGTCATTTATAAGCTACGCTCCAATCGTGGATATGTATCGCAGTTGGATTAAAGCTGAGCGCGCGATACCAGATTGACGATACTTGAGGAATCTAACTACAAAAGAGTGACTGTAATACAATTGTAATATTCAAAACATCATTCCTTAATATTCGTTGTTTATAATAACAGCATGACCCCCTTTTGATATATCTTTTGAACCTGCGGACCGTTTCCGCAGGTTATTTTCTTTTTATAGGACTTATTTGTACAGTAAATTGCTATGAAGCTAACGATACAGGATACAGAAAAAAATGAAAGATTATTTAATTTGACATTGACTTTCTTTTTGTATAAAGTGTAAAAAGATACTAAGTCCCGAAATAATAAAAACCTAATCAATAATATACCCACTTCCAATTACGGGACCGAAATATTACAACTGAAAAAGTTAGGAAGTGTCAAAATGGGTAATGAAATAGAATGGTTTGCAGAGATAACTCCTGAGCTGCGGAAATGGACCGGAGGCAAAGGAGGGATGCTTGCTAGGATGCTTCAAGCTGGTTATCCGATTCCTGATGGTTTTATTGTTTTTCCACAGGCCTTTCAAGGGGAAAAACTTAAGGAAAAGACATGGAAAGAAATGATCAGGTATTTGGAAAAGCTTCGTAAGGATTACCCTAATGTCTCATTTGCAGTAAGGTCTTCAGCCTTGAGCGAGGATTCAGCATTAGCTTCTTTTGCAGGAGAGTTTGAAAGTGTCTTAGAAGTACAAACAAACGAGGACGTTCTGAAAGCCTTGTATGTGGTTCACCATTCTCAATACAGTGAGAGGGTGCGGGCATACAGTGCAGTTAAGGGTTTTGAAGAAGCACACCAAATGGCGATTGTAGTCCAAATCATGGTTCCTTCTGAAATCTCGGGTGTTCTTTTTACAGCAGACCCTATTACGGGCAATCGTTCAGTAATGTCTGGAAATTTTGTGTTCGGGTTAGGGGAGCAACTGGTATCTGGTAAAGGAAATGCTCGTGTTTTCTCCTTATTTAAACCCTCAGGTCGATATAAAGGGCCAAAAGAATTACTTCCTTATATCAAAAAGCTATATTGGTATGCTTCCCGTCTGGAAAAAGCGATGGGAGAACCACAGGATATTGAATGGGCCATTGCCAATGGCCAACTCTTTTTTTTACAAGCACGACCTGTTACTACTTTAAGCCCTGGAAATATGGATACATTTGAATGGAATGATTCTTTATCAGGTGATTTTCTTTGGACGAATACTAATGTAGGTGAATCCATTTCAGATGTTGTTACTCCCTTAAGCTGGTCTATTATTCGTGCTTTGGACGAAGAACATAATGTGATTCCTGGTCATTATTTAATGTCTGGTAATATCTGTGGAAGAGTATACTCCAATGTGAGTGTACCATTGTCCGTTTTTTTTGCATTTGGATGGAAAAAAAAGTCAATATTAAAAAAAATGAGCAATGTTTTTGGGGAAATTCCAGATGAAATCCAAATTCCTATATATCCGTTTTCTAGGAAAGAGCTTATTAAAATAATGCTCCCCAAGATGCTGTATGCTTTTAAACAGACCCGAAAAGCGATGAAATTATTACCACAGCACATAAAAGAAACAGCGGCCTGGTGCACTCAAACGGAAGAGTTAATTGGCAATGTCCAGTCCAAGGAAGAATTGATTACATTATGGCGTGAGCAGCTTTGGCCTAAAAATATTGAAGCGATGTGGATTGCACTGGAAGGACCTAGTAGCAAGATGCAAAATTTTGTTCGATTGAAGGAAAAGTTGGAGAAATGGCTTGGACGTGATGATGCTAGTGTACTTCTATCTAATCTGAGCGGAAGTACAGGTTTGGCCAGCTTGGGACCTGTTGTTGGTATATCTTCAGTCGTGAAAGGTGAAATGAGTCAGGAGGATTATCTATTGGAATATGGGCATCGAGGCCCACATGAGTTTGAGCTATCGATACCTGATCCAAGAGAAGAACCGAGTTGGCTGGAAAAGCAAATCCAAGAAACAAAGAAATCTGGAATAAATGTTGACGATTTATTGTATAAACAACGTGAACAAAATGAAGTGGTTTGGAGAAGATTGGAGCAGCGTTTTCCATACAAGATAAATAAGTTGAAACGTGTCATAGCAAAAATATCTGAAGGACCGCATTTAAGGGAAGCTGTTCGTTCGGAATGGACGCGTGTCTTCAGATTAAATCGCTCTTTCGCGCTGAAAGCAGGCGAGTTGATTGGCATAGGAGAAGATGTATTTTTTTTATATGTAGATGAGATATTGGGCTGGCTTGCAGGAGGAAGTGTTATTGAGGAGAGAATCTCGACCAGAAAAGTGAACTATTTAAAATATAAGCAACTGCCTGCGTTCCCCTCGATTATACGTGGGCGATTTGAACCTTTACAATGGATGGAGGATCCCAATCGCAGAGTAGATTATTATGATCCATATATACCATTAGATAGCTCTATCCATTCTGAAATCATTGAAGGAGTTGCTGGAGCGGCAGGTAGAATTGAGGGGACTGTACGTGTACTGAGAAATCCTGAGGATGGACACCAGCTCCTTCCTGGTGAAATACTGGTGACCTCGACAACGAATGTAGGCTGGACTCCACTTTTTCCAAAAGCAGCTGCGATTGTAACAGATATAGGAGCACCACTCTCTCATGCTGCTATTGTAGCCAGAGAGCTAGGCATTCCAGCTGTTGTAGGATGTGGAAATGCTACTACAAGAATGAAAACCGGCGACAGGGTTATTGTTGATGGTGGGCAGGGAATTGTACTAACGAGGTGAGGAGATAAATTTTTTGAATTTCTCAATAGAACCAACCTGATTCAACCTATCAGCTTCTGTACGCCGCATATTCGCCTATAAAAGCTGATATTGGAGTGGTTTCAAGTTTTGATGTATTGCTTTACAGTCAGGAATAATACAATCCTGGGTATCGTGAAGTACAAAGGATCATGATAAACTGAGTGTAAACGCAAAATCGGGCAATAGTGTGCATGTGGTCAAAAATATATGCTGAAGCAAATTGCTCGATGAGGAGTGAAACTTGAATGAGCAATCTATTGAGGAGTGAAACAAATGTCACTTGAACACCAGCAAAATCTTGGGCTGAGGGAGCGAAAAAAAGCAAAAACCATTGCATCGATTCAAATGCATGCGTTACGCCTATTCAGCGAACTGGGATATAACGAAACTACTGTGGAACAGATTGCAGAAGCAGCGGAGATTTCACCAAGCACCTTTTTTCGCTATTTTTCGAGCAAGGAGGATGTGATTGTTACAGATAACTATGATCCCCTGCTTATATCTGCATTTGAAGAACAGCCAGCTCATTTAACTCCACTTCAAGCTGTGCGTAATGCTATGTTAGCAACCATGTCTGACATGTCCGGCGACGAAATGTCCACTACACGTGAGCGTAACCAACTCGTGATGTCAGTACCGGAACTCCGGGCTGCAACCTTGAATAATTTGACTGATACAATGCATATGATTGCTGAGATGGTTTCCAAACGGGTGGGACGAGATCCTGGAGACTTGCAGATTCGAACTTTTGCAGGCGCCGTCATAGGTGTTAACATATCTGTTATGTTGCATTATGCGGAAAATCCAACTGAAAATTTTTCTGAATTATTATCTGAAGCATTAAATCTCTTGGAGACTGGCCTTCCACTATAAACAATTGAGCCTATGTTTAAGAAGAGGCTTCTGTTTGCCTCCTTAAATCTCATTTCATAATATTAAATAAACAAGCGGTAAGCTGTCTTCGGTATCTGGTCGGAGGCAGCTTGTTTGGGTTCACAATACATAAAATATACTGATTATATCAATTTATGATTTTTTCATGGTAGTGATGGACCATTTCCTGTTCGTATAATTTTTATGTATAGTAAAATTAAATGCATAAATTCAACAAATGATATTAGTGTAAAGCTGTTATATATTCATGATACCGTATGATATCAGGAAATGATTTAATTGGATAAAAAATAGATAGGTGTCGAAATTTGTATGAAATTAGTTGTTGATTAATGTTTTTCCTTTTGATAATATCTACTTCATAATATAACTATAAAAGGGAATAAATATAATATTTAAAATTGAAATATTTCTGCGTCTCTACTGAGAAGGGATTGACAGCGATTATGAGCTGGTATGTGCTGCATGTCGAAACCGGACAAGAAAATGTGGTTCGAGCGATGATACGTAAATTCTACAATCCGTCGTCAATGTATGCGATAGTTCCCAAACGTAGGCTGTTAGAAAAAAGACAGGGTCACATCTATGAAGTTTGTCGAACGATTTTTCCAGGTTATGTATTTGTAAATACGGAGATGAATGCAAAAACTTATAATGATCTTAGGCGGCTTCCTAAATGCTATCGACTTCTAAATAATTTTAACCATCGTTATCATCAAATAGAGTCTAAAGAAATAAGAGTGAATCCGGAAGATAGAATTGAGTCCTATTCGTTCTCAAAAATTGACGACGAAGAAATGAGACCTATTCTCCAACTTATTGATAAAGATGAAATTATAGGATATTCGTCTTTATATCTAAGAAATACAAGGGCCGTTGTATGTGACGGTCCGCTAACGGGTGAGGAAGAAAGAATAAAAAAGATTGATGCGCGGAAAAAAAGAGCGAGGATTATCTTGAGGCTGAATGGCGCAGAAAAATATATTGATGTGGGAATTAAGATTGTTTCAGTATCGGAAAATGCCCAAATGAACATTACCCCAAAAAATCAGAGTGAAGCCAACTGATGCTTCGGTACATTGGTGTAGCGATGAGGTCATATTGCAGTTGTGTGTGTAGTCTATTGAAAAATAGATGAGTGGGCGAAGCTATGTTCATTTCGAAATTAATACAGTTGATGTAGAGGGCTTCTCTAATTAGTTCTAAATATATAGGGTCATATTCAGAGGATGCTAAGCATCCTTTTTATTATGTTTATAGGTTGATCAGGAAGCGTATATTTTGAGTAAAAGGAGATGTTGAGGTGCATGTCGAGTTCCGAAAATCCTCATAGAAAACAAAATGATATCGCTATTATAGGGATATCTGGGATATTTGCCTCTGATGCTACAATTGATCAGCTCTGGGATCATCAAAAAGAGGGGAAAGAGTTTATCAATAATTTATCAGAAAAACGACAGCAGGATATGAATTCCTATTTAAACTGGATCATGGGGAAAGAGGAAAACAGAGCTATTTCATTTGCACGCCAAGCCTTTTTGTATAACGTTGATTATTTTGATTATCCTTTCTTTTCCATCTCTTTCGAAGAAGCATGTGTGATAGACCCTTCTCTTCGTTTGTTGTTGCAAGTAGTATGGCATACGCTGGAAGATGCGGGGTACGGTGGCGATTCATTGTATGGAACCAGAACAGGTGTGTTTTACGGAGAAAGTGATCTGCCGGAATATTCATATGCTCAGATGGTCGCCGATGTTAATCCTGTCCTAGGTGATCTATGTGTTACGGAGAATTTATCTTCGTTAATTCCTAGTCGGATCGCTTATATCATGGATTGGCATGGTCCCACTGTAGTAACCAACGCTTCAGATGCTTCATCATTAGTTGCAGTACATCAGGCTTGCCAATCGATACGGGCGGGAGAGTGTGAACAAGCACTAATAGGGACGTCCCGCATTAATTTGTTTCCAATACAATCAGGCGATACTCAAGTAGATTATGGAGAAGGAGTTATGGCAATCCTGATCAAGCCCTTAAACAAGGCGATGCTGGACGGAGATCACATTCATGCTGTTATAAAGGGCTCGTCGACGAATCATCATGGACGAGTACGAGATAGCAGTACATATAAGGATTTGCTTGTACAAGCATGGAATAATGCAAGTATCGATCCTTCAACTATTTCATTTATAGAAACACATAACATTGAAAATAACTTGGAATATGTCAGGGAAAGAGAGGGGATACAGTCTGCATTTTCACATTTGAGAGGAACACAGAGTCAGCTTTTCTTGGGATCTGTAAAATCCTCTATAGGACAGTTGTATCATGCTTCTGGTCTGGCAGGGCTATTGCAAGCTGTTATGGCCTTAAAATATAAGGAACTGCCGTCAGGAGCATACAAGCAATGGGGAGATGCAAATATCACTCCGGATGACTCTGCTGAATGTTATAGCGATGTTATCCAATTCTCGACAAAAAAAGAAGTTTTGCGGTGCGGGATCAGTTCCTTTTCTAGAGGAGGGGCCAACTGTCATGTCATTTTAGAAAATTTCTTGAAGACACCCTCAGAGGAAAAAGGCCAAGATTGGGAGATGTTGGCTCTTTCGGCTCAGAGCGAATCGAGTTTGCTAGAGTTAATAAACAGTTACAAAGAGTGGATGACTCAATCTGAAGGATATCGGTTAGGTGATTTATGCTATACCGCAAATGCTGGTCGCAAACACTTTGGATATCGATTGGCTATTATAGCTTCGAATAAAGAGGAAATGCTAGATAAACTGACGGCATTATGTACAACAAGTTTAGAACTGATGGATGTACCAGCGGTATATTATAGTGAGTTGGACAATCATCAACCTGTTATTGAGAAAGTAAGGGAAACATATTTGAAAAAAAATGAAGAGCGTGAAAAAGCGATGAACGAGCTTGGTCAGTTGTATGCACAAGGGGCAGAGTTCGTTTGGGATGAAATATACAAAAATAGTGATTATCAAAAGATCAGCCTGCCTGTATATCCATTTTCAAAGCTGCGTTGTTGGATAGATTCGTCGGCGCCAGTCATAAAAAGTATTGGCACTGAAAGGGAGAAAAGAGAGGTAATCATATTAGAATTATTTAAAAAATACCTTGGCTTCTCTCACATTAAATTGGCGGACAATTTTTATGAATTAGGTGGAGATTCTATTACAGCTATCAAGATTGTGAATGAATTGAATGCTATATTGCATACCGATCTAAAAGATGTGGATGTGCTTAAAAACCCGTCTGTTGCACAACTGACTGAATTGTTGAGGAATACAGAAGGGATGGTACCTGGTTCATTCAGCACTATAAAAAAGCACCCTGTTAAACCATATTATCCATTATCGTCAGACCAAAGCAGGATATTTGTAATGATGCAGTATAATCCTGATTTTACGATGTATAACAAGCCTTTGGCCCTTATTGTGGACGGAAATATGGACTTTAACAGACTACAAATAGCTATTGATCGAATTGTGAGAAGACATGAGGCGTTACGGACGTCATTTGATGTTATGGATGGAGAGCCGATCCAAATTATTCATGATGATGCGAGAATAGAAATGGAAATGTATCCTTCAATATTAGAGGAAGACGAATTGAAAGTGATGATGAAAAAATTCACGAACCCGTTTAATTGGAGAACGGCCCCTTTGGCACGAGGAGCTCTAGTTCAATTAACAAATGGCAAACAAGCGCTGGTATTTGATTTCCATCATCTAATCTCTGATGGCACTTCGCTATTGATTTTTTTCAAAGAGCTAATCCACTTCTATAAATCAAATCAGGAGCTGGAGCCGCCTACAGTTCAATTTAGAGATTATGTGGTATGGCAAAATGAACGAAAACATTCTCCAGAGAAGGAACAGATGCGACAATTTTGGATATCCAAATGCGCTGCACCAATCCCTCAATTGAATTTGCCTGTAGATTTTGAAAGACCAGCCCATAAAACCTATCAAGGTTCACAAATCTGTTTGCAAATGAATTCAGAGTTAGTAGAGAGCATATATCGTTTTTCTAAGGAAACAGACTCAACGATATATATTGTGCTGCTTGCCGCCTATCATTTACTGTTAGAGAAACAAACTGGACAAAACGACATTATCATCGGCTCTGTATCACAGGGAAGACCTCATAGAGATGTTGATCCTGTAATTGGCATGTTTGTTCATACCATAATCATGCGTAACTGTTCCAGCAAAGAGATTACGTTCCATGAATTTATCAATCAGGTTAGGACAAATACGTTGCAAAGTTTTGAGCATCAAGACTACCCATTTGAAGATTTGGTGGCAATGCTACAGCTGAACAGAGATAGAAGCCGTAACCCTTTATTTGATGTAGCATTTATTCTGCATAACATGTACACCTCTCTGAAAAGTCCAGAGTTTTATGATATATACAATTATCCGTATCACAACGGAGTTTCTCTGGTTGATCTTGCTTTGGAAGTACATGAGACTGTAGAGGGAATTTCATGTAACTGGGAGTATAGCACTTCGTTGTTCCAGCAAGAAACCGTGCAAACACTAGGGAAGGAATTCATGAAAATCTTGGCACAGCTTATCTGTCAACCGAATATTCCAATCGGTAAGCACCCTTGTCTTCACAAAAATGTGAATATAGTGGAAGATGTTGAATTCTTGTTTTAGATGGCTGATCTGGGATCGGCAAGTAGGAGGGTAAACAATGGAGACTATATCTAAAGAAGGAATAAACCAACCTGCAGATCGAGTTGGCTTGGAATTTTGGAGTCGTACTTTGGATAAAAGATTGGACATGACTGGCTTCCCTCATGACTATACTGGACAAGAGTTGAAGACGAATAAAGTTTTGAATACTCGTCTATTTTCTGGCGAAGTACAGACTGGATTATTTGAGATGACCCGTCACTCTCATTTGGGTGTTTTTATGATTTTGGTATCTGGCGTAAAATATCTGTTATCCCGCTATACTGGCCTGCGGGATATAGTTGTGGGGACACCTGCTTTAAAAATGAAAGAAAGTGAACGGGCAGGTAGCTCATGGGTTTTGCTTCGTAGCAAACTTATCCCAGATATGACGATCCGCGATTGGATCAACGGAATGAAGGAAACTATGACAGAAGCATTCCGGCATCAGGATGTATCGTTCCACGCTATAGCGCAGCGAGCTGGAATTGTATACTCGGATGACACCAGACCGCAGATAAAAACACTTGTGTTATTTAACCCCATTCAGTCAAGGGAAAGCATAGATGAAATTCATTCGGAGATCATTTTTGACTTTGATATGATTGAGGGAGTATTATCTTTGACAATTAAGTACTCTCCCCAATTGTTTTCTGCCGCTACGATAGAGCATCTAACAGATGCATTGTTTCTGTACTATGCCTGCATATTGAAAGATACGCAAACAATTCTGGAAGATATTAAACTTCTTTCTGAGAGCAATCGTCATCAGTTACTGTATCAATTTAACAAGCCGCAAGAATTGCAATCCGGTACTGCTTGCACATTTCAACAATTATTCAATGAGCAGGTTCGAGCACAGCCTGAGAAAACCGCTTTAATTTTTGAACATCAAGAATGGACGTATCAAAAGCTCAACGATCAGGCTGATCGTTTGGCTTTTGATCTCGTAAAAAACCATCAACTGCTCCCAGAAGAAGCAGTTGCCGTATACATGAATAGATCACCTTATGTATATATAGCCATGTTAGCGATTTGGAAGGCAAGTGGCGTGTTTGTTCCTATTGACCCGGCTGTTCCATTGGAACGTGTGACAGATATTCTTCGGGAAGGGAATGTACGCATTGCACTAACAACAGCTGCTAACAAGCAAGCTTTACGGGGAATTAAGCCAAAATGTGAATTGCTGGAAAGAGTTTTCTGCGTAGATACAGATGATCTTAGTGTCATGGCAGTAGAGCCCTTATTAATGATCAGCTCAGGTGGATCGCTGGCCTATATCATTTTTACATCTGGATCAACCGGGAAACCCAAGGGAGTTGAAATTGAGCATAATTCTGTCGTCCGATTCCTACATGCTATCGATGAAGTAATCGCTCCTGTTTCCCCTCAAGTTATTCTTAATGCTGCCAGTATAGCCTTTGATTTATTTATATCCGAGGCCTTGTATGGTCTTTTCAAGGGAATTCAAGTCGTTATTGCCAATGAACGAGAACATATAGATTCTGCTGAGTTGGGGCGTTTGGTAGAAGAACATCATATCGATGTCATGATGATTACACCTTCACGACTGCAACTGATGATGCTTCACAAGGAGTCTGCGAAAGCACTGCAACGTATCAAAATGTTTCTTATTGGCGGTCAAGAATTGAAGATAGGTTTTTTACGTGAGATTCAACAAATGACCAAAGCTTATATTGTGAATGTCTATGGACCAACGGAAGCGACGTGTTTGGCGACATCAGCTGTATTGAATCAGGCTTCCCAAGTCACGATTGGTCGCCCATTGGATCATTATAGATGCTACATTGTAGATGAAAAGAATCGGTTGCAACTGATCGGTGCAATTGGCGAATTGGTAATAGCCGGAACCGGGGTGGCGCGGGGCTATGTGAACAATCCAAGGTTGACCGAGGAGAAATTCATTGAAGACTTGTTGTATGAGGGACAAAGAATGTACAAGACAGGCGATCTGGCACGTTGGTTGCCCACTGGGGAGATTCAGTATCTGGGACGGATTGATAGTCAGGTCAAAATAAGAGGATACCGCATTGAAACCAGTGATGTTGAAACCGCTTTAATCTCTCACCCAGATATTCGTGAGGCGGTTGTGCTTGTCAATCCAGGACCCAATGGTGTTGGGGAACTGGTCGCTTATTTGATTAGCGATCATAAATTGAGCTTCAACGTCCTATACGACTTTTTGAAGCTGAAGGTACCTGAATATATGGTTCCGGTGCGCTATGCTCAGGTGTCTGCTCTACCTCTGACGGTAAATGGAAAAATTGATAAATCTGCTTTGGCAAGCATGGATCAACTGAAGTTGTCTGGAGCTACACTTTACCGGGCACCCATGAATAATATCCAGAGAGCTTTAGTTGAAGTATGGCAGCAATTGCTTGAAGTTGAACGGATAGGAATTGATGATAATTTTTTTAAAATTGGAGGAACTTCCTTGTCCGGGGTCAAAATGGTTGCACTGCTGAGTGACAGATACACTATCTCCATTAACGACTTATTTGATTATCCGACTATCGCTCAACTGTCTCTTCACGTGGTTGAACATGCAGGGTATTTTCATCATTTGCTTGAGGTGATGAAGCCTTCAGCTGTTCATACGGATGTGGATATGGTTGCGTCACTCGGATCAAGAGAGGAGGCACTACGGACATACCTAGCAAAAGTGGAGGCTTGGCGGGATCGAGATCTCACGCTGCAAAAGTCCTACAAGCATATTCTATTGACAGGTGGTACAGGTTTTTTGGGTACACATCTTCTACAGGAGCTTCTCAACAGATCGAATGCCCGAATTACCCTTCTAGTAAGAGGAGAGTCTCGAATAATATCAGAGGACTATCTCCAAGAAAGATTTCAATACTATTTTTTAGAAGGACATCATGAAGTAGGATGGGCAAGAGTATCTGTAGTTTGCGGTGATGTAACACTATCGAATCTGGGATTGGAATCTACAGAATATGAGAAATTGGCTGAGGACGTGGATTGTATCATTCATACGGCATCACTGACAAGACATTACGGCACAGCAGCGGAATTTGAAAAAGTGAACATCGATGGTACTCGACACATACTTCATTTTGCTGCTTTCAAGAATATCAAGGACATCCACTTTACGTCCAATATGAGCATCGGTACGGGAAGTAATATTCAGTTGTTTGACGAGTATATTGAAGAGGTAGGGCCTATTCGAGCGGATATTAATAATCACTTTCTGAGAAGTAAAATGGAAGCTGAAGCACTGTTGAGGACCGCTAGAGATAGGGGACTGAGTTGTACAATTTATCGCTTAAATTCTCTTAATAATAACACTCAAACAGGAAAGTTTATGGTTAACAAGGAGAGTAACGCATTTTATTCTTTTGTAAATGCAATGAATAACATCGGTCTGTTTCCAGATTTGCATGAACCAATATTGGATATGACAGGTGTGGATCAAGCTGCCAAAGCTATTGTTACTCTATTCGACCGGCCTGCTCTGCATAATCAAAACCATCATGTATTTAATCCTCATCGAATCAGTTGGGGACAGTTGGGGAGAGAACTACAATCTATCAATGAAAAAATAGAACTGGTCGACTATGAATTATTTATACGTATCATAACTCAAAAGTTTAATGACCCTTCTACTCGCAAAGAAGTCATAAATGTCATTCTCAATCTTTTTTTACTCCGCAATACTGAATGGTTGAATTATTTACGTGTATGTGACCGAACAGAACTCATACTTGACCGTCTTGGATTTAAGTGGGGAACTATCGGGAAGCAACAGACCGAATGCTACCTTAGCTGATAATTATCGACTCTTATATACATATGACACGAGGGTAGGGAGGTGCAGTGGTTGAAGCTGATAGACCATTGAAGGAGGAAACAGAAGATGAGAACAATTGGGTTAGTCGGTGGATTAAGCTATGAATCGACGTTATTTTACTATAAGTATATTAATGAGCGTGTTAATCAGCAGCTTGGAAAAACTCATTCGGCCAAGTTGATTCTAAACAGCTTGAATAATGAGGAAGTTTTGTCTCTTGTAAATGCTAATCGAATGCAGGATGTTACGGAAATATTAGTCAATGCTGCAATCGTAGTTGAGAGAGCCGGGGCTGATTGTCTGCTGATATGTTGCAATTCGGTTCATCAAGTAGCGGAAGAAGTACAACGTCATATTCGTATACCTCTTCTTCATATAACAGATGCAGTTACAAATAAAGTTTCCGAAACAGGCGTTAAGCGGGTTGGACTTATCGGAACCAACTTTACAATGAAAGAAACATTTTATAAACGCAAGTTGGAAGAAAGAGGGATTGATGTTATCCTTCCAGATCAGCCTGATCGCAATTATATACATCAAGTGATTTTCAGCGAATTGGTGCTGGGCCTGTTTACCATGGAAGCTAAGAGAAAGTTCCAACGCATTATCCTTAAATTAATCTCTGAAGGTGCTCAGGGAGTCATACTGGGCTGCACAGAGATTCCGTTGCTTATTAATCAAAAGGATGTCAGCGTTCCTGTTTTTGATACTACTGCATTGCATGCAGACAGTGGAATTGACTTTATGTTTGGAAGTGCGAATACTAGAGAGGAGTTATCGCTATGGAAACAACAAATGTGAACAAAGTTGAGGTTAAGCCGCAATCTATACCGCCACAGGCTAGTGTTATGGGGTATATTGGTAGTTACTTTTTCTCGTTTGTGATTAAGACTGCAACAGAGTTGGGTGTGTTTAAAGGTTTACAGCAAGGGAAAAAAACGAACGACGAGTTAGCGACTCATTTGGAGCTAGACTCAGTTTCTTTACGAAGATTGTTAAGAGCATTAGTCGCCATGGATCTTCTTAAGGTTGATGCATCTGGAAATTACGAGGTAACTGCGTATGGAGCTACATTGCAACCAGGGGAAACCCCTCAATCGATTGAGCCCATTGCAAATTATTTGCTAGGGGATTTTATTATTGAACCTATGATGAATTTGGGATACAGCATCCGGACCGGAAGGCCTGCATTCGACAATTCCGCATGGTTTGAAGCTGGGAAAATAAATATTGAGCAGCAGCAAGTGGTCAACCGTGCGATGGAAGTATATTCAAAAGTAAGTTTACCAACAATACTGAATTCATATTCATTTGACGAGTTTGATGTCATTGTGGATGTTGCGGGTGGTCTAGGACAAATATTGGCTGGTATTCTAGAGGAAAATGTAAATAGTCGCGGGGTTTTATATGATTTGCCATCAACGATCGAGCGAGCAAAGGAATATATAGATTCTGTAGATATGACAGGACGTTGTGAGTTAATTGGTGGAGATATGTTTGAAACGATTCCGGCTGGTGGAAATCTCTATATTATCAGCAAAGCGTTAAACGATTGGGATGATGAGCACGTTCTGTCCGCACTCAGTAATATACGTTCAGCGATGTTAAATGACTCTAAATTAATTATTATAGAGATGCTTGTTGATGATAAGCATCCGACAAAAGAAGAGGTAATTCGGGATTTACTGTTTCTGGCCGTCACTCCGGGTGGAGGCGTTAGAACTCAGTCGGAATTCGAGGTGTTGATACATCGATCCGGTTTACAAATTACACGTGTTATTCCCACTTCAGATCAATTCTGCATTATTGAATGTGAGCGAAAACAATAATTATAGCTTTTATGATAATCTAAAGTCCGTTTTGTAAAGTTATGTTCATCAAAAGGTGAACATAACTTTTTTCATATGCATTGCAAGTGGAGGTGGTGTTGTGTATGAATCAGTCAGTTGTATTTATGTATCCGGGTCAGGGATCGCAGTATTATCACATGGGAATTCAGCTGTACAAACATAATGATGTGTTTCGAGTGTGTATGGACACATTAAATGACCAGGTATACGGACTTATCGGGGAGTCAGTACTGGATATCATTTATGACCCGGGCCGTAGGGTGGGAGAACGTTTTGACCGTACGTTATACACTCATATTGCGATTTTTATGGTCGAATGCTCACTCACCAAGATATTTCTGAGTCATGGAATTGAGCCGAATGCTGTCATTGGAACAAGCTTGGGAGAATACGCAGCAACGGTAACCGCAGGAGTATGGAGCATGGAAACGGCTCTTCAAGCGGTCGTTCGACAAGCAGAGCTGCTTGAATCTACCTGTGCTGAAGGAGGAATGCTAGCCATTCTGCACAATTTGAATATATATTCGTCTGATCCGTTGTTGCGTGAGCTTTGTGAACTTGCAGCTGTAAATCATCAATCACATTTTATTGTATCAGGTAGTGCCCGAAATATTGATCGTGTAGAGCAATTGCTTAAGAGCAAGGAAGTTGTCTGCTTACGGCTCGCGGTTTCGCATGGGTTTCACTCGTCCTGTATTGATCCCGCGGAGAAGCCATACCTGAGCTATGTGCAGGAGCAGATCCTACATAAACCTGTGATTCCTTATGGATCAAGCGTATACGGTAAAATTATTGGACGACTGGAGCCAGATTACTTTTGGAAGGTTGCCCGTAAACCGATCCGATTCGCTGAGGCAGTAAGTTCTATAACACACGAACAAAAGGAAGGCATCTATATTGATATGGGGCCTTCGGGTACCTTGGTAAATATTGTGAAAAATCTGCCTATATATAATCAAAAACAAACAGCTTTGTCTATAATGACACCCTTTCATAAAGACTGTAATCAATTGGATGACATTATACGGCGTTATGCTGATTCAAAGGAGAATGGCGTATGTTAGCATTTGTTTTCCCTGGACAGGGCTCGCAGCGTAAAGGAATGGGTGAAGGATTATTTGAGGAATTTCCTGAGCTTACACGGCAGGCTAATGCCATTCTTGGTTATTCCATAGAGGAATTGTGTTTAGTGGATGCGTACAATCAGTTGCAACAAACGCAATTTACACAGCCTGCTTTATACACAGTTAATGCACTTATGTATCTAAAAACGTTGCAAGTAAGTGGTGTTTCTCCCGAAATTGTAGCAGGGCACAGTCTGGGGGAGTATAATGCATTATTTGCTGGAGGTGCCTTCGATTTTGCCACAGGTTTGAAGTTGGTGAAAAAAAGAGGAGAATTAATGAGTCTCGCCGCTGGTGGCAAAATGGCAGCCATTATAGGAATGGATATGAACAATATCCAACAAACTTTAACACAGAATAGACTGGACGGCATAGATATAGCTAATCTGAATTCTCCACAACAAGTAGTGATTTCTGGATTAGAAGAAGATATGGGGCGGGCAAAGTTGATTTTTGAGGCGACTTCTACCATTACTTATATCCCACTTACTGTGAGCGGAGCCTTTCATTCCAGATATATGGAGGAAGCAGGGAATAAATTTGCTGCTTATTTAGATGGGTTTGCATTTTCTAATTTAAAAATACCAGTTATATCGAATTTTAGTGCCAGACCCTACACTAAGTCAGAATTAAAATCAAATCTGGTTCGACAAATGACAAGTTCCGTAAAATGGTGTGAGACCGTGCAGATTCTCTTGGGGTTGGATCATGTGGAAATCAGAGAAATTGGCCCAGGTCATGTTTTGACAAGTTTGACGCAAAAAATCAAACAGGGAGCTGCTCCCATTACGTTATCTCGGGAAGAATGGAATTATAAAGAGTCTGAACAAATTCAGCTAACCAATGACACTAGGACACCTACTAATCCGCTAGTGTCTGGGATTACACCAGAGTTTCTCGGCTCTGAGGAGTTTAGAAAGGATTATGGCATCAGATATGCCTATCTGACCGGAGCTATGTTCAAAGGGATTTCATCCAAAGAGATGGTAGTTAAGATGGGCAAAGCAGGTATGATGGGCTTTTTGGGAACTGGAGGGTTGTCTATTCCTCAGATTGAATCTGATATTCAATATATTCAGCAGGAGTTGGATGAAGGACAAGCTTACGGAATGAATTTTTTACATACACCCGGCAAGCTTGATAGAGAAAGAGATCTTACGGAACTTTATCTCAAATATGAAATACGTAAAATAGAAGTTTCAGCATTTATTAATATAACAGAGTCACTAATCCGCTATCGTGCTAATGGTTTATACGATAAACCGGACGGAACGGTAGAGATTCGCAACCGCGTTCTCGCTAAGGTATCGAGACCGGAGGTTGCGGAAAACTTTCTGAGTCCGGCCCCTGTTTTATTAGTGGAGAAAATGATCCAGGCTGGTCAAATTACGCAAGAACAAGCGAAAAGGCTGGCTCAGGTTGCAATGGCGGATGATCTATGTCTGGAAGCTGATTCGGGAGGACATACAGATGGCGGAGTAGCCTACGTATTAATGCCTGCTATCACGAGGTTACGTGACGATATGATGAAGAAGTATGAATACAAGAAAAAGGTGAGGGTCGGCGCAGCAGGTGGTATTGGTACTCCTGAAGCCGCAGCAGCTGCATTTATGTTGGGTGCCGATTTTATAGTTACCGGTTCTATTAATCAATGTACTGTGGAGGCAGGTACTAGCAATAATGCCAAAGATATGCTTGAACAAATCAATATTCAGGACACGACCTATGCTCCGGCAGGAGATATGTTTGAATTAGGGGCCAAAGTACAAGTTCTAAAAAAAGGTGTGTTCTTTCCAGCACGGGCTAACAAGCTCTATGATCTATATCGTCAATATAATTCATTGGAAGAGATTAGTGATAAGGATCAGAAGCAAATTCAGGAAAAATATTTCAAGCGAAGTTTTGATGAAGTATACGAGGAAGTTAGACGACATTATCCACAACAGGAGATTGAAAAAGCGGAACTAAACCCCAAGCGTAAAATGGCTTTAATTTTCAAGTGGTATTTTGCTTATTCGTCGTATTTAGCTTGCAGTGGGGAAGCAGACAATCGACTCGATTATCAGATCCAATGCGGTCCAGCACTGGGCTCATTTAATCAGTGGGTTAAAGGTACAAAATGGGAACGCTGGCAGCATCGTCATGTAGATGACATTGGCATCAAGATCATGACAGAAACAGCCCAAATACTGAATCGTAGATTTATTGCGTTTCATGGAGCAGTTTATGAGTAAAGTTCAATCGGGAAGAGTGAGGCGGATGAGATCCAAAAAGGCAGATATCGCGGTGGTAGGTATGTCATGCCGTTTTCCAGATGCTTATGATTATAACCAATTTTGGAATAACCTCGAAGAAGGTGTAGACTCTGTTCGGGAACTTCCTCCTGATCGCTGGGATGTGAAGACTTATTATGCAATGGATATGGACAAGTCTGGCCAAAGCATAAGTAAGTGGTGCGGTATATTGAACCATGTTTATGACTTTGATCATCAATTTTTCAAGATATCTCCTCGTGAAGCTATTCATATGGATCCTCAGCAAAGATTAATGCTAGAGGAAACTTGGCATTGTATTGAAGATTCGGGTATCTCTTTAGCCACACTTCAACATAAACAAACTGCCGTCTATGCAGGTGTTATGACAACGGATTATCGTCAAGAGATGATAGATACAGAGCATGGAATGGACAGTTATGCATGTTTAGGCAACTTTGAAAGCCTATTATCCAACCGCATTTCCTATACGTTTGACTTTCAGGGAGCCAGTCAAACTATCAATGCTGCTTGTGCTTCTTCACTTGTTGCAGTACATGAAGCGAAGCAAGCTCTAAGGCTTAGGAAATGCGACTATGCGTTGGTTGCCTGTGTGAATCTAAATCTTCATCCATGGAAATATGTCTCTTTTTCAAAATCTCGTATGCTAAGCCCTGATGGTATGTGCAGGGCTTTTGATCTCCATGCTAATGGTTATGTACCTGGGGACGGGGTAGCTGTTCTTTTGCTACAGCGTTTGGATGAAGCGGTTAAAGACCAAAATCATATCTATGGCATTATCAAAGGTTCGGACGTCAATCATTCCGGAAAAAGTCAGTCGATTACAGCTCCACGTATACAGGCACAGCAAGATGTCATCAAAGGTGCATATCAAGATGCAGATTTGCGTCCCGAAATGGTCAATTATGTGGAAGCTCATGGAACAGGCACTTCATTGGGAGACCCGATAGAACTGGAGGGTTTGACACGGGCGTTCCGAGAATTTACAGATAAGAAGCAATTTTGCAAGATCGGATCTGTCAAAACCAATATCGGCCATTTGGAGAGTGCTGCAGGGCTAGCAGGTATAATCAAAGTGTTAATGATGATGAAGCACAGAAAAATCCCCAAAACCCTCCATCTTAAGACTCTAAATCCGATCGTGAATTGGGCTAACTCTCCGTTTATCCCTGCAAATGGTTTATCATCTTGGGAATCCGTTGAGGAAGGCGGTCCATTGCGTGCCAGTGTCAGTTCTTTTGGTTTTGGTGGTGTTAATAGCCATGTATTGCTTGAGGAGTATCAGGGCGCCGAGACGGACGAGGTATTCAATACAAATAGAAGTGAATTTTTTGTTTTATCTGCAAAGACTCCTCAGGCATTGGAAAATTTACAAGAGGCATGGAGGACATTCGTTACCACTGAAGATTTTAAAGCTCACAGTTTAAGCGATATAAGCAGTGTATTGCTAATGGGCAGAGAGGCATTCCAGTATCGTTGTGGCATACTGGTACACCATAAAGAAGAATTGAAAGAGAAACTGTTGGCTGACTATTTGCCACAAATGAAAGCGACGAAATGCTCATGGGAACTGAACATTAGTAATCTCTCTTGGGAAAGTTATGCAGATATTGAGCCATTATATGTAGAATGTAGTTTATTCAAGCAGGTTATCGATGACGCCATGAAGACATTAAGAAGCTTGCATGTAGGCAGGAAAATAAGCAGTGGTTTCTTTCAGGAGTCCTGGATTGGGCTAGAAAAATCACTATACCAGTTAATTACAGGATATGCATACGCCTTTTCATTTATATCTCTTGGGCTGACTCCGTCCGTCGTAACTGGACATAATGATGGCTGGTGGGTTGCGATGGCTATAAGTGGCATTCTGACACTGGAGGATATACTAGCTGTAAAAACGGGGAAATGCGAGCTAAAAGACGTAATGTTTTCTTGTCCTGTTATTCCTATTCGGGAGCCAGTTATAGGTGAAATTTATGTGCCATTACAATGTAATGAAGCATATATCCATGATCTAATCAGTTTGACAGAACACGGAGTAAAAGAACAGTCAGGTTCTTCAGTATCCAAGTCACCAAATGATAATGGACTTCAAACATATATCCAAAAATCCAAGCTGCTATACCCTGTACAGTACACCTTTAAAGGGTACATTGACGATTGGGAATCGGTCATCCAAAAAGAGACAAGCTGCAGTATTGTCGGTATATTGTGTGATGAGCAGCTTTTAAAGACTGGGGATGTAAACCCTGATTTACTCTTGATTGTGTTTGCAAGTTCCCTTAGAAAGTTGTATAGAAAGTGGGATTTGGAAGAGCAACAATTCATAATTGGACCACTATTGGAAGAGATAATGGACTTACTAGATGAGGGGATTTTGCCCAAGGAAACGCTTGTGCAAATAATGATACAAACCAATACAGTAGAACGAGCAGTTGAAATTATAAACAATAATTTGATGAAAATTCATCCTGAACGTAAATATCCATTAATGAAAAAATACTATCAGAATGAAATGAAAGTAGCTATGAATCCCGAATGGATCAGCAGGATAGAAAATGTAGATCATGATTTGTCACAACAAGCGGATGTGGAGGTTGTATATATAGACAGCTACCATACGGTCGCTGACCCTGGCATACATTTTGGAGCAACAATCGATACAGTTACGCAGTTTTACCAAGGTGTTTTTCAGCTGTGGTTGAAAGGTGCACCTATTCGTTGGTACCGATTATTTCAAGACAAGCCATATCATAAAATTGGCTTGCCAGTGTACCCATTTGATCGGAATACGTTTCGGATCAATGGACGAAAAGAGCAGGTATTGGTAAACAATGCTTCCGAATTGGAGGACTTGAAGCTTAAGCAACTGCTGCAAAGTCTTGAAAAAGGTGAACTGGAAATTGATGACATCAAAAGGGAGATGGGGGATGCGTGGTGTCAGACGATCAATTCACAATAGATGAGATTTTACATTTGATCAAAGAAGGGAAGATGACTTCAGACAAAGGATTTGAGCAGATTCGTAAAATCAGAGATAGCTTGAAATCGACGGAACGAGCAACCACATACTATCAGCCATTGTGGAGAGAATGTCTTCCCAATTCCGACGGAGGAGTTCCCGAACAGGTCATCGTTTTCGGTACAGATACCGGCCTTTGGAATAGCTTGAAAAAACGCGGCATCAAGGCTGTACTTGTACAGCCAGGGGATGCCTATCGCTCTGTGCAAGGTGATATCTATGAAATAGACCCTTTGAATCCGAAGCACTATGAGATGTTGTTCAGCACCATAAAACAAAACCAGCAGACCGCCGAAGCCCTTATTTACGCTTGGTCGGACCAACGGTTTGTATCGGAAAAAGAAGAATTGCAAACCGAACTTGAGCGTGGAATCTATTCTTTGTTCTACCTCAGTAAAGCATTAATGAGGGGGACTTTGCCAAAGAGATGTAAGTTGCTTTACGTTTATCAAGGAAGTGGTCAGCCGCAGAACGCGGCAGTATCAGGATTTGCTAGAACACTTCGAAAAGAAAATCCTGCATTGATATATGCTACTGTAGAACTTAGTGAGTCGGCTGAAGCATCTCTTGATCAATTGTTAAGTGAATTTTCTGTGGATGATGAAGAGGTTGAAATTCGTTATCAGCAGCAAAAGCGGTTTGTACGTTATATGTCACTAATCAATGAATTAGGTACATCTAGCATTTCATTGAGGGAGAAAGGTACTTACATGATTACCGGAGGATTGGGAGGATTAGGCTCCATTTTCGCTGGATATTTGGCCAGTAAGTACAAAGCTCGTCTGGTTATCGCAGGACGTTCGCCTCTCACATCCGAACATGAGCAAAAGATCAAGCAATGGGAACGGTGTGGGGCAAGTGTTCTGTATGTGCAGGCAGATATTTCGTTGCGTGAACAATGCATTGCAATGATTGCCAAGGCGAAAGAGAGATTTGGTCATATTCATGGGGTGATACACGCGGCAGGCGTGCTGCGGGATGCGTATATTTTGAGGAAGTCTATTGATCAAATAGAGGAAGTACTGGCTGCTAAGCTGTATGGAACAGTGTGGCTGGATGAGGCGACCCGTCATGAAGAGCTGGACTTTTTCCTAATGTTCTCTTCCATTATGTCGGTCATAGGGAATGCAGGCCAGTGTGATTATGCATATGCAAACGCCTTTATGGATTATTATGCTCATCACCGTACAAGCATATTGCAGATGGAGGGACGCAGTGGAAAGTCTTTATTGATAAATTGGCCACTCTGGAAAGAAGGTGGAATGACAGTAGACGCCCCTACCCTTGCTTTCATGGAGAATACCATGGGAATTCTCCCCATCTCCACTGAAGAAGGGATAAGAGCATTTGAAGATGCGTTACATATGTCGGGAGATCAGATGATTGTTTTAAAGGAGAATCCGTCGAAAAAAATAAAATTGTTTAACTCCACTTCTAGTATTAAGGAGAAATTCTCGGCGAAGGGGCAACTTTCTGAATCGGATGAACAGATGATTTACCGTGGCTTGTGCGAGGATATCCGAATGATTACTTCGGACATTCTATTCGTTGATAAAGATATGATCGAAATGGAAACAGACTACAGCGAATACGGATTTGATTCCATTTCTACCACTGATTTTATTAATCGGGTCAATCAAAAATTTCACTTGGAGTTGACTCCGCCTGTATTCTATGAATTTGTGAATATGGGCTCTTTTGTTTCTTATTTAAAAGATAACTATACAGAACGAGTGGCTTCTTTATATACTGTCAATTCTTCAACTTCTTCATTCCACTCGGATGAATCCGCGAAAGAAGCAGTAGTAGAACCAGCGGATATTCCATCGAATATTCCTGCTCAAGCCTTTGAGAACGCAAATGAACCGATTGCTATTATTGGTGTTGCTTGCAAGATGCCTCAGTCAGATAATCTTAACGAATTTTGGTTGAATCTGGAGGCAGAAAAAGATCTGATTACCGAAATTCCGCCAGATCGATGGAATTGGGAGGAATATGATGGCGATCCGACCAAGGAAATGGGGAAAACGAATATTAGATGGGGCGGTTTTATGAAAGACATAGATGCTTTTGATGCCTTTTTCTTTGGTATTTCCCCCCGCGAAGCAGAATTAATGGACCCGCGTCAGAGAATATTTTTAGAGACCGTTTGGAAAGTAATTGAAGATGCAGGTTACAAAGCTTCTGTATTGTCCGGCAGCAGAACGGGGATTTTTGTTGGTGCTGGAAGCTCTGATTATGACGATTTGTTAAAAGAGCACAAGATAGAAATGCAGGCGTACACACCGACAGGACTGTTTAACTCCATTCTAACCAATCGTATTTCATATTTACTGAATTTTCATGGCCCAAGCGAACCCATTGATACGGCTTGTTCAAGCTCTTTGGTTGCTATACACCGCGCTGTGGAAAGCTTGCGTAGTGGTGAATGTGAAGTTGCTATTGCTGGTGGCGTGAACGTATTGGCGAGTCCCAATCTATATATTGCTTTGGCCAAAGCCGGAATGTTGTCTGAAGATGGAAGATGCAAGACATTTGACAAGAAAGCGAATGGATATGTTCGGGGGGAAGGGAGTGCAGCGGTGATGCTAAAGCCCCTCTCACAAGCCAGACGGGATGGTGATCATATTTATGCGGTGATTAGAGGAACAGCGGTCAATCATGGAGGCCGTGCCAATTCACTTACTGCACCCAATCCAAATGCACAGGCAGATTTAATCGTAGATGCATGGACGAAATCAAGAGTGGACCCTTCCACTGTGAGCTATATAGAAGTACATGGTTCGGGAACATCTTTGGGCGATCCAATTGAAATTAACGGACTGAAAAAAGCTTTTGATGAATTATATACCGCTTGGGGACGGCAACCAACGGATAAAACCCATTGCGGGATAGGTACAGTAAAAACAAATATAGGTCATTTGGAATCAGCAGCGGGTATCGCAGGTCTAATCAAAATTGTACTTTGCTTGAAGCACAAAAAGCTACTTAAAACATTACATTATAAGGAACAAAACCCATATATCAAACTGGAAAATAGTCCGTTCTACATTGTAGAAAACACGAAAAAATGGGAAAAGACAGGATATGATATTCCTCGACGTGCAGGTGTAAGTTCCTTTGGTTTTGGTGGGGTAAATGCCCATATGGTTGTAGAAGAATATAAACAGAGCTATGGTCGTAAACCAAATGAACCACAAATTTTCTTGTTTTCAGCCAAGAACAAAGACACACTTTGTCACTATATTGAGGAAATTCGTACATTTTTATTAAAACCTGAAGCCAATATGAGTGACATCGCTTTTACGCTCCAGATCGGCAGAGAAGCTATGGAGGAAAGACTAGCTGTGGTTGCGTCAAGTATCGGGGAGTTGGTGGGGAAACTAGATCTGTATCTTCAAGCGAAAAGCAATATAGAAAATGTTCACACGGGAAATGTAAAGTTAAGTAATTCCTCTTTGCAGGTTTTGATAGAGGGAGAAGAGGGAGCTGCGTTTATGAACCTGCTCCTGAGCAAAAAGAAGTTGGAAAAGCTTGCCCAGTTATGGGTGAAAGGTCTGGATATTGAGTGGACATTGTTGCATTCTCATACCAGACCGCAGCGAGTATCGCTTCCTACGTACCCTTTTGAAAAACAACGATATTGGGTGCCAGTCACAAAAATAGAAGAAATCACAAAAGAAGAGCGTGTATCCCGTCTACATCCATTACTGCATGAAAATACTTCTATCTTATCGGAGCAGCGGTTTTGCACAGCTTTTACCGGGCAGGAATTTTTTGTGAAGGAAGAACAGGGGGCCGACTATAAGATTGTTCCTGCAGAGGTCTTGGTAGAAATGGCAAGAGCGGCAGTAAAGTGGTCAACCGGAACCCAAGCGGAAGAGCATAAATATATTCGATTGGAAAATATTGTTTGGGGAAGCCCCGTTTTAATTCAAACAGGAACTATTCAAGTAACCATCGCACTCTATGCCGAGGATCACGATGAAATCAGCTTTGAGATTTATCAGGCCGGAAAGCAAGGGCAAGAAATGGAAATATATAGTCAAGGTTATGCCAGTCTGAAAGATAGCATGGACCTTAATTATGTTGATTTACAGGCCGCGCGTATGGATTGCAATCAACAGCTGTTATTGTCTGTTGATCACCTGCCGGAAATTGGGGATATTTACGCAGGTGCGGATATGATCCTAGTAAGGCTGTCATTACCACACAATATGTCTGAATCCATACAGTCATATGCGGTTCATCCTAATTTGATTCATGCAATTACCCAATTGTCTGCGATATGGCAGACTCACATGGGAAATAAACGTTCCCATGCTGACATATCCTATCATCCTGTGTCCATAAAAGAACTTGACATCTATCATTCCTGCACATCCAATATGTGGGCTAAGCTTCAATATGCTCCCAATAGGGGGAATGAGGATTGTATACCGTCACTGGATGTAGAAATGTGTGACGAGCAGGGGAAGGTATGCATACGTATCAGGGGGCTGGTAACGGTGTCAAATGAATATCCTGCTATTCAGATCGGATTCTGATTATGTTCTTGGAAGAATTAATTATAGAAAGGGTTTTGGCCATGACAAGTACAATGATGCTTGAGCCGAGATGGAAAGAACAGGCTATCACAGAGAAGAGAACGCTGTCAGTACATTTTCGGCATGTTGTCATGCTTTGTGAGATGGATCCATCTATGTGTGAACTCATAGATGTTCAGCTTAACGGAACAACTTGTATTTCTCTACAGTCCGAACACACTTCCGTAGAAGAGCGGTATCAGGCTTACACCGTTCAGGTATTTGAAACTATCCAGCAGTTAATTCAAGACCGAACTTATCAGGATATCCTTGTTCAAATTATAGTTAGCCGTGAAGGTGAAGGCAGGCTTTTTACAGGGCTTGCCGGGATATTGAAAACGGCGCAGCTTGAATATCCAAAACTATCTGGGCAGCTGATTGAAGTGGATACGAATGAAGACGAGGGCCTTTTGATTCAAAAACTTGCAGAAAATAAGAATAGTCCGTCAGATAGTCATATTCGTTATATCAATGGGAAAAGGCAGGTTATGCATTGGGAATTTATATTAGAGGACGAAGGTATCCAAGATTGGTTGGACCAGGCTACACCATGGCGAGATGGTGGTCTGTATTTAGTGACAGGAGGTACTGGAGGGTTAGGAAAGATTTTTGCCAGAGAGATTGCGGAGAATACACAATCTTCCACTATCATTCTTATGGGTCGTTCTCCTCTGGATGAGCATAAGGAGAAGTGGATATGTGAGCTTCAGAAGTTAGGGGCACATGTTATTTATAAAAACCAGGATTTGAATGACAAAGAGGGAGTAGTTGAATTCATAAATACCATAGAGAGAGAGTATGGTCATGTCAACGGTATTATTCATAGTGCCGGGATCATTCAAGATCATTACATTGTCAATAAAAATTCAGAAGAGTTTAGAGCTGTCCTTGCGCCCAAAGTGTCAGGATTATTGTGTTTGGACGAGGCAACCAAAGGCATGCAATTGGACTTTATTATATTGTTTTCATCAGTGGCTGGTGCGCTTGGAAATCCCGGTCAGGTCGATTATGCTGCAGCAAATGCATTTCTGGACGCCTATGCAGGCTACCGGAATGATTTGCGGGAGCTTGGATCTCGGCATGGTCGGACGCAATCTATAAACTGGCCACTGTGGAGAGAAGGCGGCATGCAGATTGATGAATCCATTGCCAAAATATTGGAAGAGCGTACGGGGATGTCCCCCATTTCAAACGAGACAGGCATTCGAGCTTTCTATAAAGCATTCAGTCTGGGTCAGGAACAAATAATGTTGGTCAAAGGGAATCGGTTAAAAATAGGTGATTATTTGAAAAGGGGGATTGATGGGCAGTCTGCAGCTGCAATTATAAAACAGCCAGTGGAAGTAGACCATGAACGGCTAATGGAAAAAACAGTGTCTAAGCTCAAGTCGTTGCTTGCAGAGGAAATAAAATGGGATGAAGAACGTATTGATATCTTTGAACCATTAGAAAGTTACGGAATTGATTCTATACTCATCTTGCAGCTAAATCAGAAGCTGGAGCGTATTTTCGGGGAATGTTCAAAAACTATCTTTTATGAGTGTAGGACTTTACAAGAATTAGCCCTTTATTTCATTTCTAATTTTCGGGAAGCTTGTATACTGTGGACAGGATTGACTTCCTCATATGCAGCTCCAGAGGAATCTTTGAAAACAGCAAAAGATGTCCGGCAGAGAGGACCGGTTCTGGTGCCGCGTCATGGAGCTAAGCGAAAATCCCGAATTGAAATTCCGTCGTCAACTGAAAAAGAGGTGGATCCAATTGCCATTATCGGTATAAGCGGTCATTATCCTCAAGCAGATCATCTACAAGAATTCTGGTCCAATTTAGTAAGTGGAAAAGACTGTATAACAGAACTGGATGAGGAACGATGGGAGCTGGACTCTTTTTATCATCCGGATCGTGAAGAAGCAATTCTTCAAAATAAAAGCTATAGCAAATGGGGGGGATTTGTCCGAGGATTTGCTGATTTTGATCCTTTGTTTTTTAATATCTCTCCTCGGGAAGCTATGAGCATGGACCCACAGGAGCGCTTGTTTATACAAGCTTGTTGGGAAGCACTGGAGGATGCAGCTTATACACGCGAGCAACTGAAGACACGTCACCAAGGAAGAGTGGGTGTATTTGCGGGAATTACCAAAACAGGATTTAATCTGTATGGGCCAGATATGTGGAGGCAGGGAGAGACTTTGTTTCCGCATACATCATTCAGTTCGTTAGCGAATCGGGTGTCTTATTTGTTGAATTTGAATGGACCTAGCATGCCGATTGATACAATGTGTTCATCATCTTTGACAGCTATACATGAAGCTTGTGAGCACCTTCGTCATGGTCAATGTGAAGTAGCCATTGCAGGAGCCGTTAATCTATACCTGCATCCTTCCAGCTATGTACAGCTATGCGGACAGCACATGCTGTCGGTGGATGGAAAATGTAAAAGCTTCGGGCAGGATGCCAACGGATTTGTCCCCGGAGAGGGAGTGGGCGTATTTATATTAAAGCCGTTGTCCAGAGCGACAGCAGATAAAGATCATATTTATGGCTGTATCCGTGGAACAAGTATAAATCACGGCGGTAAAACGAATGGATATACGGTCCCTAATCCATCTGCTCAAGCAGAGCTTATTCGGACTGCTATGGATAGAGCGGGTATAGATGCTCGAGCCATCAGTTATATCGAAGCTCATGGAACTGGAACTCTCATGGGAGATCCTATTGAAGTTACCGGACTTACGCAAGCGTTTAGGGCATCTACGAAGCAATCACAATTTTGTGCAATTGGCTCAGTTAAAAGTAATATTGGACATTTGGAAGCGGCTGCTGGTATGGCAGGCATGACTAAAATAATTTTACAAATGAAATATCGAAAAATTGTACCCACTTTACATGTGAAACAATTGAATCCCAACATTCCTTTTTCAGACACTCCATTTGTGGTTCAAAGGCAATTATCGGATTGGAACCGTCCTGTGGTGGAGATGGATGGGGAGCGAAAGGAATATCCCAGAATCGCTGGCATCTCCTCTTTTGGAGCGGGTGGGGCCAATGCACATGTAATTATGGAGGAATTTACGGAACCTGTTGAATCCATAGCTTCATTTGATGTGAACTCAGGTGAAAAAGCCATCGTTGTATTATCCGCAAAAAATGAAGACAGGCTGTTTGCAAAGGTACATCAGCTGCTGGCTTTTATAGAAGAAGGGCAAATTCAAGATGATCATTTACGGAACGTGGCTTATACCCTTCAAGTAGGTAGAGAGGCTATGGAGGAACGTTTGGGTTTGATGGTGGGTTCTGTCAAGGAACTGGAAGAAAAACTCAAGTTGTTTTATGAGAAAAAAGGAGATTTTAAGGATATTTATAGGGGGAGAAGCAAGCGTAATAAAGAGTCGGTGATGTTGCTATTAGCAGATGAGGATATGAAGAAAGCCGTATCGGCATGGATTCAGAAGAAAAAGTACACAAAACTTCTGGATCTTTGGGTAAAGGGAGTAGATATCGATTGGACTCAAATATACGAAGCGGACATTCCTAAAAGAATGAGTCTTCCAGTATATCCGTTTGCCAAGGAACGGTACTGGATATCCGAACGGTCCCGAACTGACATAAAGGACAGCGTATATTCCTCAGCGGCAGGATCGGCCTATATTCATCCGTTGCTTCACCGGAATACATCAGATTTAACTGAGCAAAGATACAGCTCCACATTTACGGGTGAGGAATTCTTTTTGACTGATCACCAGATCAGAGGACATAAAGTCCTGCCAGGTGTGGCACATTTGGAAATGGCAAGAAAAGCCGCAGAGTTGGCGACAAACATGTCTTCAGCAGATCAACTTACCATCAAATTAAAAAATGTGGTATGGGCCAGTCCGGTGATGGTTGATACGCTGCCTGTTGAAGTACATATCGGATTATACATGGAGGATGGAGGAGAGATTGGTTATACCATCTACAGAAAGTCTGAGGATGGTTCGGATAATTTTGTAAACAGCCAGGGCCGAATCGAAATATGCACGAACATCAAAACACAAACACTGGATATCTCAAGTCTGCAAGCAGCCTGTAATCAAACTAGCATGACGGGGGCAGCTTGTTATGAAGCTTTTGAAAAAATGGGTTATTCTTACGGTGAAGGACATCGAGGAATTGAAGTGCTCTATGCTGGGACAGATCAGGTTCTAGCGAAACTGCGTCTGCCACTGGTGACGAGTGGTTCAGGGAAGGCATATGTTCTGCATCCGGGTGTGGTCGATTCAGCATTGCAGGCAACCATCGGATTGCTTAGTCAGCGACAGACAGGGAACAATCCACTTTTGCCGTTTGCCTTACAAGAAATTCTTATCTTACAGTCCTGCACTTCTACCATGTGGGCGTGTATTCGTTACAGTGAAGGATATGATGCAGGAAGCTCATTGTTAAGAGTGGATGTCGATATCTGCGATGATGCGGGGAATATCTGTATTCGAATGAATGGACTTACTTCAAGAATTTTAAAGGAAGAAGTAACGGATAAGCCCGATATTTCTACATTAATGCTGTCACCTGTATGGAAACAGCAAACCATTGAACAGGCAGTCCTAACTACGGAATGCATCAAGCACGTAGTCTTGCTTTGTGAACCTGATGAAAGATGGATAGGACCAATACGAAAAGGACTTCGTGATGTGGTGTGTGTCTCCCTGCTTTCCAAGGCCATACATGCGGTAGATAGATATCAGGATTATGCATTACAGGCATTGGGAGAAGTACAAAAAATTATTCGAGATCAGGCCAATGGACAGGTGCTAGTGCAGATTGTAGCTTTCAATCCGCTAGAACGTTATATGTTCACTGGCCTATTAGGCTTGCTCAAAACCGCGCAAATTGAAAGCAGCAAAATTATAGGACAAATGCTGGAGGTTAGTACAGTTGAAACGGCGGATCAACTTATTAGAATGATTACAGAAAACGCTCAATGCTCACCGGGTCTGCATGTTCGTTACCATGAGGAAAGACGTTGGGTCTCGGAGTGGGAGGAAATTAGTAGACAGTCCGAGGCCATGAAGCCTTGGAAGGATAATGGAATATATCTGATTACCGGTGGTGCAGGGGGATTGGGACTTATTTTTTGCGAAGAAATGGTAAGAAACTCTCGCTGTCCGACTGTGATTCTCGCTGGGAGATCTCCACTGAATGAACTTGTGAAGTCCAAACTAACTGATTTTGAAGCATCCGGGGCTAGAGTTTTATACAAAAGGACAGATATTACAGATCGTCAATCAGTCCGTGTGTTGATGGAAAGCATTAAAGAGGAGTTTGGGGCTTTAAATGGTATTATCCACAGTGCAGGTGCGATCTACGACAGTTTCATTTTGAACAAGCAGGCGGAAGAAGTAAAGAAGGTAATGGCTCCCAAGGTTGCTGGCACATTGTATTTGGATGAAGAAAGCCAAGAGTTTGATTTAGACTTTTTTGTTCTATTTTCATCTGCTGCCGGGATTTTGGGGAATGCTGGACAATCTGATTATGCGATGGCCAATTTGTTTATGGACAGCTACGCTGAATATCGGTCCGGATTGGAGACTTCTTGTCAGCGAAAAGGACAAACTCTGGTAATGGATTGGCCCCTTTGGAGGGACGGAGGTATGCGTATGGATACGGATACCGAGAAGTTCATGCTACAAAATACTGGCATGCAGTCAATTAGCATTCAAACCGGATTGGATATTTTTTATCAGGCCATGTCTTCAGGGAGAAAACAGGTTATGGGCATATATGGTCAGGTTTCGCGAATGAGGGATAAACTGCTTACCTTAAAAAAAGCGAAGACCAAGCCGATTCAACCACGTTCGACAGCTGCTGATAGTACGGAAAAACTGCTGCATAAGGTGCTTATGATTTTGGCGGAAGCAATATCCAATGTTTTGGATGTGAATGCTAAGGATATTGATGATGATGCTGAATGGGGAGAATATGGATTTGACTCTATTTCATTAACTCAACTGGCTAATCGTCTTAATCAGGCTTACGAATTGGATATAACGCCAGCTCTATTTTTTGAATATTCAGGAATTCGGGAATTTGCGAAGTATCTGTTACTAGAACACCGTGACTTTTTCAATTGGCAGGCGCCAGAGCAACTAGGGTATGGAGAAGCATTGCCAGAACCATCGGAAACGAAAAATGACTTAGGAGCTTGGAAATGGGAAGAAACAGCAAGCCTTCATTCCAGACGTATGAACCCCAGATTTGTTGCTCCTGTCCTACAAGAACATGCAGTTCTGGAACCAGTGGCTATCATCGGAATAAGTGGAATTTTCCCTATGGCCGAAAATGTAGATGAGTTATGGCAAAATCTTGTCCAAGGTAAAGACTGTATTACTAAGATTCCTCGTGAACGCCAGGAATGGGGCACCTGTGATCCAGGTGTGAATTCGGAGGTGCCGTGGGGAGGTTTTATAAGTGGAGTGGATGAATTTGATGCCCTGTTCTTTGGGATTACTCCTCGAGAAGCCGAACTGATGGATCCTCAGCAGCGTTTGCTAATGACCTATGTTTGGAAGGTTTTAGAAGATGCTGGGTATTCGGCTAAAGCAGTATCAGGAACCGGAATGGGATTGTTTGTAGGCACAGGAAGAACTGGCTACAGTGAGCTGCTTACCAAGTCTGGTACAGTCGTCGAGGGATATTCATCCACAGGGAAGGTGCCCTCCGTGGGACCGAACAGGATGAGCTACTTTCTTGATATTCACGGTCCTAGTGAGCCTATTGAAACTGCTTGTTCCAGTTCTTTGATTGCAGTTCACAGAGCAGTTCAGGCGATCAGAAATGGTGATTGCGAAACGGCTGTGGCAGGCGGCGTTAATACGCTGCTTAGTCCGGAAGATTATAAGAGCTTCCATAAAGCGGGGATGCTCAGCAAGGATGGAAGATGTAAGACCTTTTCGGACCAAGCGAATGGTTACGTCAGAAGTGAAGGAGTTGGTATGATACTCCTCAAAAAATTGAAGGATGCTGAACTGGACGGTGACCATATCTATGCAGTTATTAGAGCAACGGGAGAAAATCATGGAGGAAGAGCCAACTCTTTGACCGCGCCTAATCCGAAGTCACAGGCAGAATTATTAAAATCTGTGTACCAAAGGGCTGGGATCAGACCTGATACAGTAGGTTATATCGAAGCTCACGGTAGCGGTACGCCTCTAGGAGATCCTATTGAAATCAATGCACTGAAGCAGGCCTTCCAGGAATTAAAGAATCGGGATCATAACGGTAGTGACAAATCCGGCTATTGCGGATTGGGAACTGTGAAAACTAATATCGGACATTTGGAGATGGCGGCTGGCATCGTTGGTTTAATTAAAGTTGTGTTGCAAATGAAGAATCAAACGCTTGTGAAGAATCTGCACTTAGAGACCGTGAATCCGTATATTGAGCTGGAGGAAAGCCCCTTCTATATCGTTCAGGAGACCTGTAAGTGGGAGCCTCAGTTGGATAATGAGGGTAAGGAGCTGCCAAGACGAGCAGGAATAAGTTCCTTTGGTTTTGGAGGAGCGAATGCACATGTGCTGGTGGAGGAATATATTCCGCAGGAGAACCGTAAGGAGCATTTCGGAGCAACACCGCGCACACCCGTAATGGTTGTTCTGTCAGGTAAGGATGAGCAGCGGTTGCAAGAGCAAGTGCTTCAATTGCTTGAAGCGATGGAGCAGGGGGATTACGGCGACGACAGGTTGGAGTCCATCGCCTATACCCTACAGGTTGGACGGGAAGCCATGGAAGAACGACTGGGACTGATCGTGGAATCCGCCTCGGATTTAGCAGCACAGCTGAGGGAATATGCGGAGCATCAGAAAGCTGGCAGATGGTTTCGCGGAAATGTCAAACGCTATAAGGAAACGATATCCGCCCTGGAGACGGATGAGGATATGCAGGAGACGATCCGTCAGTGGATTTATAAAGGGAAATATGCCAAGCTGTTGGATTTATGGGTTAAGGGGTTGAGCATGAACTGGCAGGCGCTATACGGAGAGAACCGGCCGCGCCGTATCAGCCTACCCACATATCCCTTTGCGCGGGATCGGTACTGGGTTCCGCAGGCGGAAGGGAAGGAAGCGGCCGGGCGAAGCCGGGAGGATACGGATTCTCGATTGCATCCGTTGCTGCACCGGAATATTTCGGTATTGTCGGAGCAGCGGTATAGTTCCACTTTTAGCGGTGAGGAATTTTTCCTGACGGATCACAGAGTGCAGGGACGTAAGATGCTGCCAGGGGTAGCCTATCTGGAAATGGCACGAACAGCGGTGGAGCAGGCGCTGGAGGTGAAGCCGGGAGAGTGGATTACGTTGCAATTACAGCAAGTGACCTGGATGCAACCGATCACAGTCGAAGAGCAGCCGGTAGAGGTAAGGCTCCGTCTGATGGCGGGCGAGGAAGGTGACATTGGTTATGAAATCTACAAGGGATCAACGGGAGCCATGGAAGATGTGGTGTACAGCCAAGGAACTGCTCGTGTGGTGACAAACGTGGAAAGCGTGCGGGAGGATATGGCGAAGCGGATGGCGGAGCACCGGGCTGCGGGTGCACAAGAGGTGCCGATTACCGCCTGTTACGAAGCGTTTGCGGCGATGGGGATTGAATATGGAGCAGGCCAGCGCTCGCTGGAAAGCGTGCAGGCTGGAGCGGACCAGGTATGGGCGAGAGTGTCGTTACCTTCTGGTGTGTCGGCAACAGCCCACGATTACGTGCTTCATCCCAGCTTGATGGATGGGGCGTTGCAGGCAGCCATTGGGCTGACCCTACTGGGGCCGCAAGAAAACACAGCGGGCGCTCCAGCCCTGCCATTTAGCCTGCGGGAGCTGACCGTGTACGGTCCGTGTACAAGCCAGATGTGGGTACACATGAGCGAAGAAGGGGAGCGAGTACAGGAAGAGCGGGTGCAAAAACGGAGTGTGGATGTCTACGATGACACAGGCAGGCTATGCGTAAGTCTACGCGGATTTACCTCACGGCTGCAGGGAGGAGGTTCGCGTTCTTTAACGCAGCCTTTGACGTATCCTTTGGCACCGTCTGAAGTAGAAGTGGCAGCAGAGAACGTGATTGTAGCGCCCGTATGGGAGCCGTGTAGGATCACGGAAGAAGCGGACCCTTCCGGGTCTGCTCAGAGCGACATAGTTTTGATTGGCGGGAGCCGGGAGCGACGGGAAGCTGTGATGGCATACTACCCGCAGGCGCAGGTTGTGGCTCTCCATGCCGGAGAGCCGGTGGAGGACATTCAGGGGAAACTGGAGGATTGCGGAAGCATCCGCCATGTGATCTGGATCGGTCCGGAAGCGGAAATCCCGGCCCTAGAAGAGAAGCGGATTATTGAGGGCCAAGAAGATGGGGTAATCCAGTTATTCCGACTCGTCAAAAGTATGTTGCAGCTGGGGTATGGACATCGGACGTTGGAATGGACGGTGATTACGGTTCAGGCCCAACCGGTAAATAAGTACGACGAGGTCGATCCGACCCACGCGAGTGTACACGGTTTTATCGGTTCGATGGCCAAGGAATATAGCCATTGGAAGGTTCGGTTAGCGGATATGGAAGCGGGAGTGGAGTGGCCATGGTCTGAGCTGCTGTTCCTGCCGCCCAATGCAGAAGGAGACGGGCTTGTGTACCGGGAAGGAGAATGGTACCGCCAGGAACTTGTCCCTGTGACGATGGAAACGGGTTATCCAACGCGCTACCGCCATGGGGGCGTGTATGTAGTCATAGGTGGAGCGGGGGGATTGGGAACCGTCTGGAGTGAATATATGATCCGTACGTATCAGGCGCAGATCGTATGGATCGGGCGGCGGGCAGAGGATGAAGCCATCCGAGCTAAGCGGGAACAGTTAGCAGGGATCGGACCTGAGCCGATGTATATCGCAGCAGATGCGTCGAACGAGACCGCCTTAGGAGAAGCGTGCCGAACAGTGCGTCAGGCGTATGGAGATATCCATGGTGTGGTGCACTCAGCGATTGTGCTGTCAGACCGGAGTTTGGGACAGATGGAGGAGGAGGAATTCTGTAAATCGCTGCAGGCCAAGGTAGATGTGAGCGTACACCTGGCGAGAGCATTTCAAGGAGAAACCTTGGATTTTGTATTGTTCTTCTCTTCCTTTAACGCATTCACCAAGGCAGCGGGGCAAAGCAACTATGTGTCAGGCTGTACCTTTAAGGATGCATTCGCGCACCAGCTATCCGTAGAGTGGTCGTGTGAGGTGAAGGTGGTGAACTGGGGGTATTGGGGCCAGGTCGGTGTGGTATCAGGAGAACGATACCGCAAGCAGATGGAACGACTAGGAATCCAATCCATACGGACGGAAGAGGGCATGCGAATATTGGAACAATTGGTATCGGGACAGCTGCACCAGTTAGGGGTTATGCGAACGACAGATCCGTTGGGAATCAAGGAAGTGAACTGGGGTGAGTTCATTACAATGTAGGTATGGTGCACACGGATTTTTAAATTCCATGGATAATGCAACGCGGCGAAAGGACGGTATATGTGAAGTCCGCTATGCCCCTAATGGTCTGGCGGAAATAAGCAGATGGAGAGATGGTCATGAAAATAACGAAGCGTCTGGATTTATTTAGCGAGTCGATGAACTTGATGAACACATTCCTTCTGAAATGGTTAGGTAGCCAGCTAAAACAATTAGGAGTGTACCCGGATTGTAATTTGGAAATCAACGAGATACGTGTGAACGGGAAAATTAACAGCATGTACATGAAGTGGCTAAACGAAAGTTTAGCCATACTGGCTAGAAACGAGGAGTCTAGTTTTATGCCATTAGATGAACTTGTGGAAGAATGGGACAAAAAAAAGAAGGAATGGATTTTGTACAATCCAGACTTACAATCCAGAATTCATCTGTTAGAGCCGATGTTGTTTCATTTGTCTGATATTCTGAGCGGGGCTTATCCTGCTACCGATATTATGTTTCCGAATGGATCTATGAAGCTGGTGGAGAATGTTTACCAGAACAATCCTGTTGCCGACTATTTTAACGATATTTTGTCCGATCAAGTTGTTGCATATGTTACGGGGTGTATCGATCGAAACTTGTCTGCACGTATTCGCATATTGGAAATCGGGGCGGGCACCGGGGGGACCAGCGAGGCGGTGTTAAGCAGACTGGAACCTTTTCAAGAATATATTGAAGAATATTGCTACACTGACGTATCTAGAGCTTTCCTCATCCATGCGCAGGAGAAATACAACTCACGAAAAATACCGATGACGTATAAGCTTTTGAATATTGAAGAGCCTGTTGCCGCACAGAACATTGATGAAGGTGGTTTTGATTTGATTATCGCCACTAATGTGCTGCACGCCACTCACAATATAAGACACACATTAAGGAATGTAAAAGCTTGTACGTCTCGGAATGGATGGCTTCTTTTAAATGAGGTTACCGCTAATACCCTATTTACGCATTTGACTTTTGGTTTGTTGGAAGGGTGGTGGATGTATGAGGATACGGCAGTACGTATCCCGGGGTGCCCGGGGCTTTATCCTGAAATGTGGGAGAAAGTGCTGCATCATGAAGGATTTCATTCAGTAACTTTTCCTGCGGCAGGGGAACATCGATTGGGACAACAAATTATTCAGGCTGAAAGTGATGGCGTCATTCGTCAAAAAAAGCAGCTAAATATATCGCTTAGGAGCGGGCAACACGAAGAGACAGAGACTTACACATGTCAGCGATGGAACCAGGTGCCAGTAGCGACACATATGTCTCAAATGAACGGAGGCCTGTTTCGTCAAAAAAGTGAACACTTCTTTAAAACGCTAATTGGCAAGGTGTTTAAAATTCCTCCAGAGCAGTTGGACAGTGAGAAGCCTTTAGCCGATTACGGTCTGGATTCTATTCTTGTGGTTCAATTGACGAGTGAATTCAAAAAAATAATGAAAAATGTAAGCAGTACTTTATTTTTTGAGCACTCAACGATCCATGAATTGGTGGATTATTTTATCCGTACAAGAGAAGCAGATTTAATAACACTTGTCGGAATTGAAGAGGAACCGAAGGGGGAGCGGGCTATACAGAATTATACAACCCTAAATTCCCCCAATGTACGAATACGGGCCAACGCTTTTCAAAATCATCGATATCTGCCTGCTGAGCTTGATTTTAAGCCAGATGAGAATTCTAATTTTGACCGTGAAGTGGCTGTAATTGGTTTGTCCGGACGTTATGCGCAAGCCAAAAATATTAATGACTTTTGGAACAATATTCAGAAAGGGAAAAATTGTATTCAGGAGATTCCACAGAACCGATGGAATTGGGCGGATTATTTCAAGGGAGCGAAAGGTACGAAAGGATCAATTTATACGAGATGGGGTGGATTTATTGAAGATGCTGATAAATTCGACCCTTTATTTTTTCGTATATCCCCCCGTGAAGCAGAATTAATGGATCCGCAGGAACGCGTTTTTTTGGAAACTGTTTATACCACAATTGAAGATGCAGGGTATACTCCTACTTCTCTCGGTGATCATCAAAGAGTCGGAGTGTTTGTCGGGGTTATGAATGCACATTATCCAACAGGAGCTTCATACTGGTCTGTCGCTAATCGAATCTCGTACACTCTTGATTTCCGAGGGCCTAGTCTAGCGGTAGATACGGCCTGTTCTTCTTCGCTGACAGCTCTTCATTTGGCGATAGAAAGTTTGCGAAGTGGAACTAGCGATTGTGCTATTGCAGGTGGAGTCAATTTGATTGTAGATCCCGCCCACTACTTGAAATTAACTGACATGAATATGTTAAGTAAAGGCCAACAATGCAAGTCTTTTGGTGATAAGGCAGATGGTTTTGTTGATGGTGAAGGTGTAGGAGCCGTCATTCTAAAGCCTCTCCGTAGAGCAGTAGCAGACGGTGATCATATTTATGGAATTATCCGTGGAAGCATGTTGAACTCTGGAGGAAAAACTAACGGCTATACGGTGCCTAGTCCCGCGGCACAGTCGCAAGTTGTTTCCGATGCACTGGAGCGTGCTGGAATTCATCCAAGGTCCGTTAGTTATGTGGAAGCGCATGGTACAGGAACAGCCCTAGGTGATCCCATTGAAATAGAAGGCTTGAAGCAGGCCTATGAAAAATCTACCCTTGACAAGCAATTTTGTTCTCTTGGCTCTGTTAAGTCCAATATCGGACATTGTGAAAGCGCGGCAGGCATTGCGGCTTTAACCAAAGTATTGATGCAAATGAAGCATGGTCAATTGGCTCCAACGCTGCATTCAAAGACGCAGAATCCGGAGATCCCATTTGAGGATACTCCTTTCGTACTCCAGCAGGAACTGGCAGAATGGAAACGACCTCAGATTGAAATGAACGGTACGGTAAAGGATTTTCCGCGTATTGCAGGCATTTCATCCTTTGGAGCCGGAGGAGCGAATGCACATGTGCTGGTGGAGGAATACATTCCGCAGGAGAACCGTATGGACCATTTCGGCGCTGCACCACGCACACCCGTGATGATTGTTCTGTCAGGTAAGGATGAGCAGCGGTTGCAAGAGCAAGTGCTTCAATTGCTTGAAGCGATGGAGCAGGGGGATTACGGCGACGACAGGTTGGAGTCCATCGCCTATACCCTACAGGTTGGACGGGAAGCCATGGAAGAACGACTGGGACTGATCGTGGAATCCGTCTCGGATTTAGCAGCACAGCTGAGGGAATATGCGGAGCATCAGAAAGCTGGCAGATGGTTTCGCGGAAATGTCAAACGCTATAAGGAAACGATATCCGCCCTGGAGACGGATGAGGATATGCAGGAGACGATCCGTCAGTGGATTTATAAAGGGAAATATGCCAAGCTGTTGGATTTATGGGTTAAGGGGTTGAGCATGAACTGGCAGGCGCTATACGGAGAGAACCGGCCGCGCCGTATCAGCCTACCCACATATCCCTTTGCGCGGGATCGGTACTGGGTTCCGCAGGCGGAAGGGAAGGAAGCGGCCGGGCGAAGCCGGGAGGATACGGATTCTCGATTGCATCCGTTGCTGCACCGGAATATTTCGGTATTGTCGGAGCAGCGGTATAGTTCCACTTTTAGCGGTGAGGAATTTTTCCTGACGGATCACAGAGTGCAGGGACGTAAGATGCTGCCAGGGGTAGCCTATCTGGAAATGGCACGAACAGCGGTGGAGCAGGCGCTGGAGGTGAAGCCGGGAGAGTGGATTACGTTGCAATTACAGCAAGTGACCTGGATGCAACCGATCACAGTCGAAGAGCAGCCGGTAGAGGTAAGGCTCCGTCTGATGGCGGGCGAGGAAGGTGACATTGGTTATGAAATCTACAAGGGATCAACGGGAGCCATGGAAGATGTGGTGTACAGCCAAGGAACTGCTCGTGTGGTGACAAACGTGGAAAGCGTGCGGGAGGATATGGCGAAGCGGATGGCGGAGCACCGGGCTGCGGGTGCACAAGAGGTGCCGATTACCGCCTGTTACGAAGCGTTTGCGGCGATGGGGATTGAATATGGAGCAGGCCAGCGCTCGCTGGAAAGCGTGCAGGCTGGAGCGGACCAGGTATGGGCGAGAGTGTCGTTACCTTCTGGTGTGTCGGCAACAGCCCACGATTACGTGCTTCATCCCAGCTTGATGGATGGGGCGTTGCAGGCAGCCATTGGGCTGACCCTACTGGGGCCGCAAGAAAACACAGCGGGCGCTCCAGCCCTGCCATTTAGCCTGCGGGAGCTGACCGTGTACGGTCCGTGTACAAGCCAGATGTGGGTACACATGAGCGAAGAAGGGGAGCGAGTACAGGAAGAGCGGGTGCAAAAACGGAGTGTGGATGTCTACGATGACACAGGCAGGCTATGCGTAAGTCTACGCGGATTTACCTCACGGCTGCAGGGAGGAGGTTCGCGTTCTTTAACGCAGCCTTTGACGTATCCTTTGGCACCGTCTGAAGTAGAAGTGGCAGCAGAGAACGTGATTGTAGCGCCCGTATGGGAGCCGTGTAGGATCACGGAAGAAGCGGACCCTTCCGGGTCTGCTCAGAGCGACATAGTTTTGATTGGCGGGAGCCGGGAGCGACGGGAAGCTGTGATGGCATACTACCCGCAGGCGCAGGTTGTGGCTCTCCATGCCGGAGAGCCGGTGGAGGACATTCAGGGGAAACTGGAGGATTGCGGAAGCATCCGCCATGTGATCTGGATCGGTCCGGAAGCGGAAATCCCGGCCCTAGAAGAGAAGCGGATTATTGAGGGCCAAGAAGATGGGGTAATTCAGTTATTCCGACTCGTCAAAAGTATGTTGCAGCTGGGGTATGGACATCGGACGTTGGAATGGACGGTGATTACGGTTCAGGCCCAACCGGTAAATAAGTACGACGAGGTCGATCCGACCCACGCGAGTGTACACGGTTTTATCGGTTCGATGGCCAAGGAATATAGCCATTGGAAGGTTCGGTTAGCGGATATGGAAGCGGGAGTGGAGTGGCCATGGTCTGAGCTGCTGTTCCTGCCGCCCAATGCAGAAGGAGACGGGCTTGTGTACCGGGAAGGAGAATGGTACCGCCAGGAACTTGTCCCTGTGACGATGGAAACGGGTTATCCAACGCGCTACCGCCATGGGGGCGTGTATGTAGTCATAGGTGGAGCGGGGGGATTGGGAACCGTCTGGAGTGAATATATGATCCGTACGTATCAGGCGCAGATCGTATGGATCGGGCGGCGGGCAGAGGATGAAGCCATCCGAGCTAAGCGGGAACAGTTAGCAGGGATCGGACCTGAGCCGATGTATATCGCAGCAGATGCGTCGAACGAGACCGCCTTAGGAGAAGCGTGCCGAACAGTGCGTCAGGCGTATGGAGATATCCATGGTGTGGTGCACTCAGCGATTGTGCTGTCAGACCGGAGTTTGGGACAGATGGAGGAGGAGGAATTCTGTAAATCGCTGCAGGCCAAGGTAGATGTGAGCGTACACCTGGCGAGAGCATTTCAAGGAGAAACCTTGGATTTTGTATTGTTCTTCTCTTCCTTTAACGCATTCACCAAGGCAGCGGGGCAAAGCAACTATGTGTCAGGCTGTACCTTTAAGGATGCATTCGCGCACCAGCTATCCGTAGAGTGGTCGTGTGAGGTGAAGGTGGTGAACTGGGGGTATTGGGGCCAGGTTGGGGTAGTATCAGGAGAACGATACCGCAAGCAGATGGAGCGGCTAGGGATCCAATCCATACGGACGGAAGAGGGGATGCGAATATTGGAGCAACTGGTATCGGGACAGCTGCACCAGTTGGGGGTCATGCGAACGACAGATCCGTTGGGAATCAAGGAAGTGAACTGGGAGAAGCAAATTGTATGCACTCATTAAAACAAGGAGGACAACCATGAAGAATGGTGAGCAATTCGACATTTACAGAGAACAAATAAAAGCCGTAGATAGACTTTTAATTCAGATATTACAGGCTCAGTTGCGTACTATGGGGCTGCTGAACGCAAATCCAGAAGATGATCGTTTGTGGGCAAGCTATGGATTAAAGGAGATATATAGATTATGGATGAAAGAAAGTTTGGATATCTTTACACGTAATCCGGCCGTTGTCTCTACCGTATCCGATATTCATGAAGTTTGGGGGAAATGGGAACAAAGCAAACAGCATTGGACTAAAGATGCTAATTTGAGAGCCCAGGTTCTACTGGTTGAAGCTACGTTAAAAGCACTACCAGAAATCTTAACCGGAAAAGTTCCCGCAACTGATATTATGTTTCCCAAAGGTTCCATGCACCTTGTCGAAGGTATTTACAAGCATAACAAGGTTGCTGATTATTTTAATGAAATGCTCTCGGATCAGGTAACTGCTTTCTTGGAACATAGGCTAAAGCAACATAGAGAAACAAAAATACGTATTCTGGAAATTGGTGCGGGAACAGGAGGAACAACATCAATAGTTCTCGATAAACTAAAGCCATTCCAACAATATGTTGAGGAATATTGTTACACAGACATTTCCAAAGCTTTTCTAAAGCATGGGGAACGAGTTTATGGAGAACAGAATCCTTTTCTGAAATTCGAGGTTTTAAATATTGAAGAAGCCGTAACCGAGCAAGGGATTGAGGTAGGGAAATATGACATTGTCATTGCGGCTAACGTATTGCATGCTACCCGGAATATCCGGCGAACCCTACGCAACGCTAAGAGCTTGATCTCTAATAACGGTCTGATTCTCTTAAATGAAATTTCAGACAAATCCATCTTTACTCATCTGACCTTCGGTTTGTTGGAGGGATGGTGGATGTATGAAGATCCTGCCGTACGTATTCAGGGATGTCCAGGCTTATATCCAACTCAGTGGAAAAAACTATTGGAAATCGAAGGGTATCACCATGTTGGCTTTTTGGCAGCGGAAGAAACCCAGCTTGGGCAGCAGATTATTAGTGCGCAAAGTGATGGTATAGTTCAGGTCACTCGAGGTACGAAGCGGGACAGGGGAAGAACGTCGGTTTCAAGTCAACCATCATCTGGTGCCCCAACACAGACCAATCTTAAATCGAATGGAATGGACATCGAAACATATGTGAAAGAATGCATTGTCCATACATTATCAGAATCTTTAAAGGTAATGGCTCACCTAATTGACCATGATGATTCGTTCTCCGATTTCGGTGTCGATTCTATTACGGGAACACAATTGGTGCAGAGCATTAATCGCATATTGCACATCGAACTTGAAAGCACTGATCTGTTTGATTACAGCTCGGTTAATTTGCTTACAGCATACATCTTGTCACAGTATAAGGAAGTGTTTTCACCAGCAGTCCCTTCTCGGATATCGCCTTCTTCAAAACAGAATGTGCAGTATTTTGTAAAAGAAACTTTGCTTCAACATTTGTCCATTACTCTTAAAGTCGAAGTTAATATGATAGATTCTGAGGAGTCCTTTTCTGATTACGGTATTGACTCTATTACGGGAGTCCAATTTATTCAAGCGATTAACCATACGCTTGGCATTGAATTGGAAACTACTGATTTATTTGATTATAGTTCCATTCGTCAATTGTCCTCCTATATTTTGTCGCAGCATCAGGATGTAGTTGCACGGACATGGACCAACCGGTTTCAAACTGACGGCTTGTCTCGAAAAGGAATATCTGCCAACGAAAAAACAACAAAAGCAACCGACAATGCCCGTCCACTTGCCAGAAATGACTCTATTTTAAATAAAAAGACTTCTGAAGGAATTCCAATACAAGATAAAAAAGATGATATCGCCATTATTGGTATAAGCGGGCGCTTTGCCCAGTCGGCATCGGTTGAGGAATTGTGGGATCACTTGGTTCATGGAAATGACTTAATCCAGGAGGTATCCCGGTGGGATTTATCCCAGTATTACGATCAAGGGAAAGAGTATTGTAACTATGGTAGTTTTATAGAAGATATTGACCGATTTGATCCCAGATTTTTTAATATTACAGGACTGGAAGCTGCATACATGGACCCGCAGCAACGTATTTTTCTGGAAGAGTCTTGGAAAGCCTTGGAGGATGCTGGATATGCGGGTTCGGGGATACAGGGTAAGGACTGTGGCGTTTATGTAGGTTGTGGTCCTTCCGATTATGCAGAATGGCTCGACGATAACCCTCCAGCCCAAGCTTTTTGGGGAAACGCTAGTTCTATTCTCCCTGCCAGAATCTCCTACTACCTAGATTTGCATGGACCAGCGATTGCAGTAGATACGGCTTGTTCCAGTTCACTGGTAGCGATTCATATGGCCTGTCAGGGGCTCTGGACGAGAGAAATAGACATGGCCTTGGCGGGCGGCATATTTATTCAGACAACTCCCAATTTTTATGTGTATTCTAATCGTGCCAATATGTTGTCCCCAACTGGACGGTGCCATGCTTTTGATGATAGAGCAGATGGATTTGTGCCAGGCGAAGGAGCAGGTGTAGTTGTTCTGAAGCGTTTAGAGGAGGCCATTGCCGATGGTGACCACATATACGGTGTCATTAAAGGTACTGCGGTCAATCAGGATGGTTTTACTAATGGGATTACGGCACCAAGCGCGAAATCTCAGGAACGTTTGGAACAAACTGTATTCGATCGTTTTGGGATTCATCCAGAAAATATACAAATGGTTGAAGCGCATGGGACAGGCACACAGTTAGGTGATCCTATAGAATATAAGGCCTTGAATCGGGCATTTACTAGATACACCAATAAGAAGAGCTATTGTGCGTTAGGTACCATTAAATCGAATCTTGGTCATACCCAATATGCTTCTGGTATAGCTGGAGTGCTGAAAATATTACTTTCTTTACAGCATCGGCAAATGGTTCCTTCCCTCCATTATCAACATGGAAACATGAATATTAAAATGGACGATAGCCCCTTCTATGTAAATACAAGTTTCAAGGAATGGTCTGTTCCTTGGAATACAAAACGTTGCGCGGCCATAAGCTCTTTTGGATTCAGCGGTACCAATGCTCATATGGTGATTGAAGAAGCTCCTGAAATGAATCGGCATTATGCACCTGTCTCCAGTTATTTAATCGTTCTGTCTGCACGAACAGAAGAACAGTTGCAGCAGCAGGCCCATCAGTTGAGCGCTTATTGCAAGAAGGTGGAAGAGCCGGATTTAGGTAATATGAGTTACACCTTGTTACTGGGCCGTAAACACCTTGATTATCGGCTGGCATGCATTGTAAGTCATACGAGCGAGCTTGCTAATATACTGGATAACTGGCTGGAAACGGGAAGAACTGCGAATATGTATGTTTCCGCTCTGAATGGATCTGAGAATAGGGATGATCTGGAATTAAAACAGCATGGAAATGAATGTATTACGAAATGTATAAATGAAAATGATAAAACTCTTTTCGCTAGAAATTTGTCTACTATAGCTGAATTGTATGTGCAAGGATACGGGCTTAATTACCATCAATTATTTGCAAATGGGGGATATTCTAGAGTTTCATTACCCACCTATCCTTTTGGCAAGGAAAAATTTTGGGTACCCCAAAAACAAACTATCTCAGATGCGGCCACCATTGCTCCAGACTCGCGAAAAGCTAGTATAGACGATCATCACAGATCAGAAACTCGAAAATTGTCTTATACAACGAAGCAATGGGCAGCAAGTCCGCTTGTCGGAAAAAGTGATATCGTTGGTACAGTTGCAATCTTGTCCACTCATGATACAGGAGAGCTTGCAGCCTGTCTGGCTTCTTATTTTTCAGATGTGCGAATATTAGGTAGAGATGAAATTAAAGATGATCTGTTGATGCAGGATCACATGTGGAATAAGTATACGGGCTGTATTGACCTGATTGGGTGCGGTTATGCTCAGGAGCCGGAAGTTGAATACATTTCCTGGCTGCAAAAGCTTATTGAGTATGGGAATAGAAACAATTTGATGTTGCTTTGTGTTACAAAAGACTTGGAATCTTATCAGAATGAAAAAATCAATTTATCAGGAGCTTTGAACGTTGGTTTGTATCGTATGCTGCAAAGCGAGTACAGCTATATCCGCTCACGTCATATGGATGGACAATCTGGAATGGCTGATAGATTGTTTGCAGAGCAAATTGCCTGCGAATACATGGACAACAATGAGGATACTGAAGTGTCTTACCGCGATGGACAGAGATATTGCGCGTTTTTGAATGAAGTCAATGTACAGCACAATCCAGTTCATGAACGGAAATTCCCCGAAAATCATGTTTTATGGGTGACAGGGGGAACGAAAGGACTAGGCCTACTCTGTGCGCGTCACTTTGTACAGCATTATGGTGTAAAGAAGCTGATGCTATCGGGTAGGGAACCACTGCCGCCGAAGGAGCAATGGAATTCACTTGAGGCTGTGGATAGCGCAACTGCTGCAAAGATACGTGCAATTCAAAGTATCGAACGCCTTGGAGTAGAGGTATTTGTCCTATCGGTTGAATTATCAGACGTGGAGGCCATGCGAATTACGGTGGAAACCGTCAAGCGTTTTATGGGTCCTATTGGTGGCGTCATTCATTGTGCGGGTCTGGCTGATTTGGAAAATCTGGCGTTTATAAGAAAATCTCCACAGGTGATTGGACAAGTATTGAATCCCAAAGTGCTGGGTCTAAATGTCATGTATCAAAATTTCAGAAATGAGCCTCTGCGCTTCTTAGTGCTATTTTCTTCAGTGTCTGCCATTATTCCAGCACTTGGCGCAGGGATCAGCGACTACGCAATGGCCAATGCATATATGGATTATTTTGCTGAGTCGGTTACAGGACCTTGTTCGATAATGAGTATCCAGTGGCCTAGCTGGAGGGAAGTAGGGATGGGGGAGGTCACCAGTAAACCATACACACAAGCAGGTTTGCTCAGTATGTCCAACGAAGAAGGATTGAATATGTTGGACAGCCTTCTGGCAGATTCCCGCTATCGAGTCATTCTTCCTGCATGGGTAAATCCGGTTATATGGGACCCTACTCAGTTAATGAAGCGGAGACTCTCGGTAACAGAGTTCGTGAAAGAGGAGAGAGGGCCAGTACAGGCTCCCATGCAAAATCTAGGAAGTGGATATCTGGATAAAATTGATCTTACGGAAAAGACACAATCATGGTTGGTTTCACTTTTTGCCAAAGAATTGAGAATTGACAAAGCCGAATTCAAACCGGATACTCCATTTCAACAATATGGAATGGATTCGATTTTGCTGGCTCAGGTCATCACCAGAATGGACTATGAATTAAAGGAAGTCTCACTTGATCCGTCCGTAATTTTGGAGTATCCAACCATGAAAAGTTTGACAGCCTATCTAACTGAGAACCACACGGATATACTTGAGACTTTTTTTAACATAGAAAGTCAAGCACAGGGAGTAACAAATACAGAATGTGAACAGAAGCCCGTTTCTCCCTTATTAGAAGAGAATATAGCGTTCCTAGACAGGGAAGAAAACGATTTATATAAAAATGATAAAATAGCTGTAATAGGAATTGATTGTCAATTTCCGGATGCTCATAATAAATATGAATTTTGGCTTAATCTAAAGAATGGTATGGATAGTATACGTGAAGCCCCCATCTCACGGGTGGGGCATATTAGACAAACGTTTGCCGGAAAAGCAATTGAGAGTGTGGGTGGGTTTATGGATCAAATTGAGGATTTTGATCCTGATTATTTTAACATCCCTCCATCCCTTGCCATACAAATTGATCCGTTACAGCGTAAAATTCTGGAGTGTGGCGCGGGTGCGATTGCAGATGCCGGATATACGAAAGAAGCTTTATGGAATAAGCAAGTGGGTGTATTTGTGGGCGCGAGAACCAATAAATATTATCAAAAGCTGAAAGAAAACGATAAAGATACCATTATCGGTGTTGGTCAAAATTTTATTGCTGCCCATTTGGCTCATGTCTATAATCTGAAAGGCCCTAATATGATAGTAGATACGGCTTGTTCCAGCTCATTAACCGCAATACATGTGGCGGCCAAAAGCGTATTGAACGGTGAGAGTGAGATTGCACTGGCTGGAGGGGTGGACATTATATTGGATGGGACCATATACCAACTTCTGGGAGCCGCTAATATCATATCTCCTGAAGGGCGCTCCAAGGCATTCAGTGCCGATGCTAATGGTATTGGTGTGGGCGAAGGATGTGGCGTAGTCGTTCTAAAGCGCCTGCAACAAGCCATCAAGGATAACAATAAAATCTATGGTGTCATTGACGGATCAGCGCTCAATAATGATGGAAATACCATGGGTATCACTACTCCAAACCCGGAGGCCCAGAAGGAACTTATTGAAAAAGCGATTGCAGATGCCCATATTCATCCTGAGACTATTAGCTATGTGGAAGCCCATGGAACGGGTACCCTTATCGGTGATCCTATTGAACTAAAAGCATTGACAACTGTGTTCTCAAAGTTTACAGGTAACAAACAGTTTTGCGGAATTGGTAGTGTTAAAAGTAATATTGGACACCTGATTAGTGCAGCAGGGATAGCAAGTTTCATCAAGGTTTTACTGTCCATGAGTAGTGGAGAGCTGCCAGCAACACTGCATTGCAGCAATCCCAACCCACGGTTTAATTTTGATGACTCTCCGTTTTATATTGTAAAGCGCCATTCGAAGTGGACAGGTATAGCGGGAATTTTACGTGCAGGTATCAGTTCATTTGGGCTTGGAGGGAATAATGCTCATATCATCGTAAGTAATGAGGGTGTTCCACATGCACTTCAGGCTGTATTGAGTTCAGATGATGAAGGGATTCGCTTTAACCGCCGACGCTATTGGCCAGAGCCAATGGATATTCCGGAGTCCATAAAACCGGTCACGCGGAAAGCGGAAGAATGGAAGCAGGGATTTTTTGAACCCATTGAGATTTATAGGGAGGGGAAACTGCAATGAGTAAAGGAACAACTCCCAAAACCTATGCACAGCGGCTAACTCATAACAATTTAATTGTACGGGATCATCAAGTGCATGAAATACGCACGTTGCCCGGGGTGGCTTTACTGGATATGATCTATAGACTGGCAGATTGCTATTTAGGAACCCAGGCCATCGAATTACGTCATGTCCTGTTCATGCAGCCTATCATCACATCCGAGTATTTTGACCAGCAGATTCTAGTTGCTTTCATTCCAAAGGAACGATATTGGGAGGTGAAAGTGACCAGTATAAAAGTAAAGAATGAGGAAGCTGTGGATACATTTGAGGTTATTAATATGAATTGTTTGATGTATAGAATAGAGCATATTTTCATAGAACCATGCCCCGATATTGCCGCCTTCGCGGATGATGCCACAGAGCAGTGGGACATGGAGGAGATGTATGAATTGGCCCGCAGATGTAAAATTCGGCATTTCACGTTTATGAAAACACTGGGAAACGTCTATCAACGGGGCAATCAGGAAGTAATGAAGCTCCAGCTAAGTGAGCTAGCGAAAAATGATGCCGATTATTTTTATGCGCATGCTGCATTGTTGGATGGGGCATCGATGGCAGGAATGTCTTTTTCCAAAAATGGAACGCAACATTGGGTGAACCAGGACGGTTCGCCCTATATGCCTATTTCAATAGAACGATTTTGTATTTATCAAAGGCTTCCGAGCACCATCTATACGTATACAGAGGAACGAGAAGTTGTAGACGGTCTACTGATCAATCCAGATCTCATATCCCGAGATATCACTGTATATAGTGAGACAGGTGAGGTGGCTGTTGAATTTCGCAATTTTTCAGTTAAACGTATCCGAGACGCCCAACTGATTCAAAAACTGATGGAACCTGTAGTTTCTCTGCCTGAGGAGAAGGATAAAGCGCAATCTGTTCAACAAATAAAACCTGTTTCGAAAGATAAATATGTGGGAATAGAAGAAAGTGAATACTCTTCTTTAACTACTAAAATCGCTATTGAGAATTTCCTGCGGCAAGAGATTGCCAAGGTACTCAAGGTAGATGCAGATACGATAGAAGTGTGTGCAGGATTTTACGAATTAGGATTGGATTCTATCGAACTGCTCCGATTGGTTAAAGTATTGGAGGAAAGAGTAGACACGATAATGTATCCCACTTTGCTATTTGAGTTTTCCACAATCGACAGCCTGACTGGATATTTACTTGAAAATTATGCTCAAGCGTTCAATGAAAATGTGGGGAGCGAGGACAATTATGATACGCCCACAGTACAGAACGAACGTACTCTTAAAACTGCTATTGAACGTTATTTGCAAGAGGAAATTTCAAGGGTTCTTCATGTATCTGCCAGTGAGATTGGAATACAACAAGGGTTTTATGAGCTTGGATTGGATTCCATTGAATTGTTGAAGCTGGTAAAGGTTTTAGAGGAGAAAGTGAGCGGAGCATTATACCCTACACTTTTGTTTGAGTACCCTAACATTACAGCATTAACTGAATTTTTATTTGAACATAGCGGAACTGCGTTCATAGAGAAAAAGGAGGAGCATACAGACCAGGGACCGCAAGTTGCTGTCGATCCACAGTCTAGTTTGCCTCAAGCATTACTCTTTGAACGTTTCTGGAGCCATGAATCGATACCGGCAACCCAAGTGCAGTATCCTGAATATCTCCATATCACGCTCATGTATAACGGAAGCAAAAAGCTGTTATCCTGGTTCGAACGGCAAAGTAACGATGCATGGAAAATATTAGACCTTAATTCTGTTAGTACACAGTCCATCCAGCAATTTGAGGATTGTTTTGAACAAGTTTTTCATCTTATTCAGACGCACATTAAGAAATCAGGAAGTTCCGAAATCCTGATTCAGCTTGTTGCTGATGTGGATAAAGACCATAAAGCTGTATATGCATTGGAGGGTTTACTGAAAACAGCTTCTTTAGAAAATCACAAAGTTCATGGTCAAATTATTATGATTAGACATATGGCTACAAGGCAGGCAGCGGAAATTAGGGATATTTTAATACAGGAAGCCCATCATCTCGAAGATGGTGCCCGGACAGTTTTGTATCCAACCGATTCTACTGAACGTTTTGTTAATAAACTGTATGAAAAAAAGTTTCAGGAAATGGCTTCTCCCTTTAAAGAGCAAGGTGTATATGTAATTACTGGTGGTTTTGGTGGATTAGGATTTCATGTTGCCAATCATTTAGCTAGATGTAAGGCTAAGATAGCATTGATTGGAAGATCCGGATTAACTGAGCCACAGAATAGGCAAATGCGCTCATTAGTTCAAATGGGAGCAGAAGTCCGGTATTATCAGGCTGATGTTGGTGATCTGGCTGCTATAGAAAAGATAATGACAAATATTCGTGATCATTGGGGTTTTGTAACGGGAGTGGTTCATGCTGCCGGTGTCGTAAAAGATCAGTTTATTATCAATAAACAAATGGATGAAGCACATGAGGTGTTTCGACCCAAAGTCAGTGGTATCTGGAATCTGGATCAGGCAACAAAACATGATGCGCTGGAATACTTCGTCATTTTTTCATCTGCTTCAGCTATTACCGGAAATTTAGGACAGGCCGATTATGCAAGTGCAAATGGATGGATGGATGCATTTGCATGGGAACGACAGGGTCGAGTAGAACGGGGAGAGCGCTGTGGACAAACGATAACGGTGAATTGGCCATTGTGGTCTGAAGGCGGCATGCGGATCAGTGAAGATATGCAGGATTTGCTGTATAAAGCGGGAGGAAGCGAAGCACTGCCTACGTCCAATGGGCTTCATATACTGGATGCTGTATTGGCAAATGGGAGCACTCATACAGTGGTTCTCTATGGCAATGTTCAAGCAATCAAGGAGCAGATGAAATCTAATATAACGATAAATCCAGGTATCTCTATTAGGTTAACGGAAATGAACGCGGATCAGGAAGAGGAAGCTGAATCAAGTGTTAAGAAAAAGCGAAGTCAACATGATGACATTGCTATTGTGGGGCTATCTGGCAAATATCCTATGGCAGATAACATAGAGCAATTATATCTTAATTTAAAAGAGGGAAAGGATTGTATTTCCAATGTTCCTACCGAGCGTTGGCGGGACAATAAACTGTCTTATGATGTTAGAGAGATCTATAATCACGGCGGCTTCCTGGGCAGAATCGATGAGTTTGATCCGTTATTTTTTAATATATCAGCTGCACAAGCGGAAATGATGGACCCCCAGGCAAGAATGTTTTTGCAGACAGCTTGGGAAGCTTGTGAAGACGCGGGGTTCTCGCTTGATAAAAGTCATCATCAATATCCCTCCACCAGTGATCAGAGTGTGGGGGTATTTGCAGGGGTATTTTGGAATAACTATGAACTGTTTAGTGCGGAGATGACGCAGCGTGGAACGCCATTAGCATTTGGGATTGCAGCTTCATCAATAGCTAATATGGTTTCGTATTGTCTGAATTTTCATGGGCCATCCATGGCTGTAGACTCAATGTGTTCTTCTTCTCTTACTGCTATTCACTTGGCATGTGAGAGCATTAGACAGGGAGAATGTGACTATGCTGTTGCAGGTGGTGTTAACCTAGTTACTCATCCCCACAAATACCTTTTTTTGAAGCAAGCTCAGTTTCTCTCGACTGACGGCAGATGCCGAAGCTTCGGCAAGGATGGAGACGGATACGTTCCCGGTGAAGGGGTTGGAGCAATTCTTTTAACCAGTCTAGCCGAGGCAAAAAAGCAAGGTTATTCCATCTACGGAATCATTAAAGGTTCTGCAGTAAATCATGCTGGGAAAACTTCGGGAGCTACGGTACCGGATCCTGTAGCCCAATCGGAAGTCATTTCAAACGCTATTAAGAAATCAGGGGTTGATCCTCAAACTATTGGTTATGTGGAAGCCCATGGCACAGGGACCTCATTAGGGGATCCGATAGAAATGCGTGGCCTTGAATTGGCTTTTAGTGAGTGCGGGCTTAACAAACAACAGTGTGTGATAGGGTCTATTAAATCGAATATCGGGCATTTAGAAGCTGCTTCGGGCATTGCAGGACTAACTAAGATTCTGCTTCAATTTAAATATAAGGAGCTATTTCCTTCATTGCATGCCAAGGAAATCAACCCCTATATTGATTTTAAAAATTCATTTTTTCAAATTCAGCAACAAAATGAAGCATGGGTAGCACCAGAAATCGAAATGAACGGAGCATGCTCTTCTTTACCTAGACGGGCTGGTATAAGCTCATTCGGGGCAAGTGGAAGTAATACTCATCTTATTCTGGAAGAATATGTACCATCGGAAACGAAGGGAACAAGCTCACTTTCAGGCACAGAAACATTGGTTATTATTCCACTTTCAGCCAAGAAAGAGGAAAACCTTAAGCAGATCGTGCATAATCTGCTCCAATTTCTCAAGATTCATAGCTCATCAGAGCGGGGAGCAAGCTATGAAAGACTAAGGGAACTGGCCTACACGCTACAAGTTGGGCGGGAGTCCATGCCTGTGCGGCTTTCATTTGTTGTTTCTTCTGTGGATGAGCTGCTTCATAAGATGGAGCAATTTATTCAGGGAGAAGAGACAGGGCCAGAGAGAGTATGGACTCATGATTCAGACAAGTTGGATTTTATTTTGGAGACATACATCGGTTCAGGTGATATGGAAGGTATAGCCCAGTTGTGGGTAGGAGGCTTACATGTTGATTGGAGCAGGTTATACGGGGAGGATAAGCCGCATCGCCTTCATCTGCCGTCTTATCCTTTTACCAAAGAACGTTACTGGGTTCCACATGAGACGGTCCACCCAGCAATTGAAGGGCCTTTGTTCAATGTTGCTACAACCGCAGCTTTACCATTACACCCTCTACTAAGAAGGCGTTCCATGGTTGTAAAACGTGAAGATAGACTTGAGAATTGCTGGAATTTCGCTGAGCAGACAGAAGTATAGTTAGAATAAAACACTTAAAGAAGCAGTCTTAGGCTTTAAAGCCTAGGACTGCTTTTTTTATTTGTTGAAACTCTTCGTGTCCATGTGTGACAATGATACAAAGTTGCAGAGAAGCTATAGAATGTCTTGACTTTGTCGAAGCGGTTCATTAAAATCATAAAATAATGAAAAATGATTTGATGACGGGACCAAGTACTCCGAACCCACAAGCGCAGAGAGGAATTTCCAGGCTGTAAAAATTCCCTTGATGAACGGATGAATGACCTCCCCGAGAACAGGCGGCGAACAATTGAGGAAACCCTACTGAAAGTACATTGTAATTGTGCCGACAGTGGATGGTCCTGCATAATAGCCGTACTGCGCGTTACGGGCGTTATACGTATGAGCGGAGTCAGTATACTGCTGACGGGCAATGAGTGATTTTATGCTGGTTGTCTGGACAAACTCCGGAATGTGGGTGGTACCACGGGTGATTTGTAAACGACAATCCCTCGTCCCTGTTAATGTTAACAGGACGAGGGATTTTTTGTTTTATATTGAAAGTGGAGTAAGAAGAAAGAGCACAATATGAAATACAACGATGGGGGGATACGTTAATGGCCTTTCAAAAACCGACGGGAACACAGGATTTGCTGCCGGGCAGTGTAGAAAAATGGCAAGTGGTCGAGGAAAAAGCCCGTGAGATTAGCCGCCGCTTTAATTATCGAGAGATTCGTACACCAATGTTCGAACAAACGAATTTGTTCGTTCGAGGTGTGGGTGAAACGACGGATGTAGTGGAAAAGGAAATGTATACTTTTGAGGATAAAGGGAAGCGCAGCATGACTTTGCGTCCGGAAGGAACAGCAGGGGTTGTCCGCTCCTATGTGGAGAACAAACTATACGGGGAGCCGGATGTAACTAAGCTGTATTATATCGGTCCAATGTTCCGTTATGAGCGTCCACAGGCTGGGCGTCAGCGCCAGTTTCACCAATTTGGAATTGAAGCATTTGGGGCGGTCGATCCGGCACTGGATGCAGAAGTTATTGCTTTCGGGTATCAATTCTGCCGTGAACTGGGTCTGAAAGGAGTACAGGTGGAGATTAACTCCGTCGGTAATGCAGCCAGCCGCGCAGCTTATCGGCAGCATCTGGTGGACTTCTTGATGCCAATTAAGGATACGTTGACCAAGGAGAGCCAAGCACGCATTGAGCGTAATCCGCTGCGAGTGCTGGATAGCAAAGATGACCAGGACAAATTTGGAGGTGCACCTTCGATTTTGGATAGCTTGGACGAGGAATCTCGCACACATTTTGAGAAAGTGAAGCAAAATTTGGATGCCATGGGTGTGGAATATACAGTTAACCCGCGCTTGGTACGGGGGCTGGATTATTATACGTTGACAGCGTTCGAATTCAAAGCTGAAGGAATTGGTGCCATAGACACGATTGGTGGAGGCGGCCGCTACAACGGATTGGTTGGAGATCTGGGCGGACCGGATCAGCCAGGGATTGGTTTTGGTATTGGACTGGAGCGAATCCAGCTGATTTTGGAGCATCAAGGTGTCAAACTGAACGAATCCAAGCCGTTAGATATCTATATGGTGGCGTTGGGTGAGGCGGCAGAAACGGAAGTAACCAAACAACTATTCAAATTGCGTCAAGCTGGATTTTCCGCAGAACGAGATTATCTGGGTCGTAAAATGAAGGCGCAGATGAAATCAGCCGATCGCTTTAAAGCAAGGTATACTGCGATTCTGGGTGAAGATGAGCTGGTTCAAGGTGAAATTGCACTGAAAAACATGGAAACGGGCGAGCAGCGCACTGTTAAGCTGGATCAGCTGGTGGAAGAACTAGGATAAAGAAGATGTGTAACATCAGTCAGGGGGAGTCTCCCTCTGGCTGTCATATAGCATTAACTACTAAACATAAACAGGAGTGTGTATTATGAAAAGGAGTCATCAATGCGGCGCATTGACTCATGCGCATATCGGAGAAACAGTTACATTGAACGGTTGGGTACAAACCCGTCGTGATTTGGGGGGCGTACTTTTTATAGACCTGCGTGACCGTAGCGGAATTGTACAAATCGTATTTAATCCGGCATATTCCGGTGACGCACTGCAAATTGCGGACCGTGTTCGTAGTGAGTATGTGCTTGAGGTTACTGGTACCATTGTCAAACGGGATGCAGAAACGATTAACCCGAACCTGCCTACAGGTGAAATTGAAGTGCGTGTCACTGAAATCGAAGTATTGAATGCATCCAAAACACCTCCGTTCTTCATTGAAGATGGCGTGGAAGTAGACGAGTCACTGCGTTTGAAATACCGTTATCTGGACTTGCGTCGTCCGGAAATGCATCAGACCTTGAAGCTGCGTTCCAAAGCAGCAAAAGTATTCCGTGATTTCCTGGACGGTGAGGATTTCATTGAGGTGGAAACACCGATTTTGACAAAAAGTTCCCCAGAGGGCGCCCGTGATTATCTGGTACCTAGCCGGGTACATGAAGGTGAGTTTTTCGCCTTGCCGCAATCTCCACAACTGTACAAGCAATTGCTGATGGTGGGTGGCGTGGAGCGCTACTACCAAATTGCACGTTGTTTCCGTGATGAAGATTTGCGTGCTGACCGTCAGCCTGAATTTACGCAGGTCGACATTGAGACCTCCTTCATGCAACAGGATGATTTGCTGCCTATGATGGAGCGTCTTATGGTGAAATTGTTCAAAGAAACCGTTGGGGTAGAACTGGAAACACCGTTCCAACGGATTACACATGCAGAAGCGATGGATAAATACGGATCAGACAAGCCTGACCTACGTTTTGGTCTGGAGTTGATTAATGTCAATGATATCGTGGCAACCAGTGGTGTGAAAGTATTTGCTTCCGTAATTGAAAAGGGCGGGGAAGTTAAAGTTCTCAATGCCAAGGGATGTGGCACGTGGAGCCGTAAGGACATTGATGACCTAGGTCCTTTTGCAGCGCGTTATGGAGCAAAGGGCTTGGCTTGGATTCAGGTGAAAGAAGGCGAATTCAAGGGGCCTATCGTTAAATTTTTCACACCGGAAGAAATCGAAGCCTTGAAAGAACGTACGGGAGCTGAAGAAGGCGATCTGTTACTCTTCTCTGCCGATAATAAAAAGGTAGTTGCTGATGTATTGGGCGCGCTTCGTCTGAAAATTGGCCGTCATTTGGGCCTCATCGACGATAACAAATTTAAATTTGCTTGGGTCGTAGACTTCCCGCTTCTTGGCTATGACGAAGAACAAAAACGTTATGTAGCGGAGCACCATCCGTTCACTCGTCCGAAGGAAGAAGACCTGGCCCTCTTGGACACAGATCCAGGTCAAGTTCGTGCTCAGGCCTACGATATCGTGCTGAACGGCTACGAAGTGGGTGGTGGCTCGATGCGTATTTTCAAGCGTGAAGTTCAGGAGAAAATGTTCAAAGCGCTCAACCTGCCGCCTGAAGAAGTGAAGGATAAATTCGGTTACTTGCTGGATGCATTTGAATATGGTACGCCTCCACATGGTGGCATTGCCTTCGGCTTTGACCGTCTTGTGATGCTGCTTGCAGGTCGTACAAACCTGCGTGAAACCATTGCATTCCCGAAAACAGCCAGTGCGACAGACCTGCTTATGGATGCACCAAGCGAAGTGGATCAAGCTCAATTGGAACAGCTTCACATCCGTCTTGCCCCGAAACCTGTTACTCCTAAAGCTTAAGATGAACGTTTGTCTTTGCAAGCGCACCGAGTGGCTTGTGGATAGATTATAGAATGCCGTGAACCCGTTACCCTTTTATGGATAATGGGTTCGTGGTTTGTATGCTGGAGTTCAAGTATAGAGTTTAAATCAGTGAGGGAGGATATACCATATTGTTGCATCAATTTTCACGAACGGAACTGGCTATCGGAACTGAAGGTCTAGAGGTTATGAAAAATAGCACGGTGGCCGTGCTGGGTATCGGCGGTGTCGGTTCGATTGCAGTGGAAGCACTGGCGCGCACAGGTGTTGGACGTATCATTTTGATTGATAAAGATGTTGTAGATATCACCAATATTAATCGCCAGATACATGCGTTGACAACAACGGTAGGTCAAAAAAAGGCGGATCTGATGGTAGAGCGTGTGAAGCTGATTAATCCTGAATGTGAAGCGATTGCACTGAACATGTTTTATACGGAAGAAACGTATGAGGAGTTATTTAAGTACGAACTGGATTATGTGCTGGATGCTTCAGATACGATTATTTACAAAATTCATTTGATTAAGGAATGCCTGAAACGGGGGATTCCGCTGATCTCCAGTATGGGCGCTGCGAATAAAATGGATCCAAGTCGTTTTCAAGTAGCGGATATTTCCCAAACCAGAATGGACCCGATTGCCCGTGTCATCCGCACCAAGTTGCGTAAGGAAGGCATTACCAAAGGCGTCAAGGTTGTATTCTCCGATGAGGAACCAAAGAAGCCACGTGAAGAAATTACAAAAAAAATTGTACCTGCCAACGCACCTGAAATCCGGAAAGCGAAGCAGCCGCCTGCAAGCAATGCCTTTGTACCTCCGGTAGCAGGACTGATCATGGTTAGTGTAGCCGTGAAGGATTTATTAGAACACGCTGGTGTGTAAGTTGTAAAAATAGCATGGCAGTGCATTCGTAGATTTACAGCAGTATGTATTCACTTTAAGACCTGTAGTTCTGTGCATCACATCCTTTGTGTCACAGTTGCTACAGCTCTTTTTTGTTTTGAAAAAGTGCAGCTTACTGTAAACAGATTGAACAACTTGCTGGAGGGTTTTGGTATGAAGGATGGACTATGGTCCAGAAGTCTCGGTTACAAGCCCGAGCATCATTGGAAAAAGGAATTAGCCGCTGGGGCCATTTCTTATTTTTCCGTGGTATACATTGTTATGGTTAATGCGACTATTTTGTCAGATGCCGGGATTCCCCTCCAAGGGGCGATGCTCGGGACACTGCTTACATCGATGATCGGCTGTCTACTGATGGCTTTTGGTGGGAAATCTCCAATGGTCGTTGTACCAGGGATGGGAATTAATGCTTTTTTCACTTACACGCTGGTACATTCCATGAAGCTGAGCTGGCAGGAAGCGTTGATGGTAGTTGCCGTCACAGGGGTGATATTCGCCATTGTGGCCTTTACATCATTGTACAAGCTGATTAGCCAAGCGATTCCCCATAATTTGCAGCACGGAATTACGGTAGGCATTGGTTTGTTTTTAACCTTTATCGGATTGCAAAAAAGCGGCATCGTGATTGCTCATCAGACGACTTTTGTGGCTATTGGCCATTTTAATGATCCCAAGGTAATTACGGCTTGTGTAACGTTGCTGCTCGCTATTGTATTGTTTGTGCGTAACGTTCAGGGAGGTTTACTAATTAGTATTTTGGCGGGAACTGGGCTTGCTTATATACTGGGAGCTGTAGAGCCTACAAGCACGGTACGAACCTCTGAAACGGTGCGACAGTATGGGCAATTGTTTGGAGAGCTTTCCTTTTCAGGCATTGTCTCGGTAGCTTTCTGGATCGCTGTCTTTTTGCTCCTACTCATTGTGCTATTCGAGAATATTGGTATGATTACTGCACAAACCAACATGATTGGTAGACCGGATTTATTTAAAAACAGCTTGCGTGTGTTGGCTGTAACCAATATCTTTGCCGGTATTTTGGGCAGCAGTCCGGCGGTAGCCGCTGCGGAATCGACGGCTGGTATTGCAGCAGGGGGACGCTCGGGAATGACACCGCTGGTAACTGCTATTTTATTCGGGGCGACGTTTTTCTTTATTCCACTGTTGGCTTATATTCCTGATAGTGCCATTGCACCCGTGTTGATCATCATTGGGGGGCTAATGGTGCAAAATGTGCGAGAGATGGATTTCAGTGATTTTACTGAAGCGTTTCCTGCATTTCTGATCATGGTGATGATGCCCTTTACTTATAGTATTGTGGACGGAATGGCATTTGGTTTTATTGCATACCCCGTAGCCAAGCTGGCAGCAGGACGGGGCAAGGAAGTACCTATCGCATTATATATAATATCTGTACTGTTTGTGGCAAATTTTGTGCTTCATTCTCTGGTGTAGTAAACTCGAAGATAGATTGTACTGTTCATACCCGCGCAGAGCGCGGGTGTTGTTGTTTGAACAAGAATGGTCAGACAGGAAGCGAGGTTGATGGTATATGGAAAAAGAACATCATATACACCAAGAAGAGCAGGAGGACTGGATGAAGGAAAAGCCGGGTAAAAGACCGGATAAGGCTGGCATGGGGCGGTTTATCAAATTGATTGCGAGTGCGCATCCGCCCAAAGCCATTCTGATCATCGCCCTGATTCTGACCCTGATTCAGACCATGGCTGGTTTAATCGTACCCATGATGACTAAAGGGTTGATTGATGGCTTGACCTTTTCTTCACTAAACCGTATGGTCATTGTTGGTCTGCTTGGCGCTTTTGTGATTCAAGCGGTGGCTTCGGCAGTTTCTATCTATATGTTGAACTATGCTGGGCATAAGATTGTGGCTAATTTGCGCAAACGCTTATGGCATAAAATCTTATCTCTACCTATCCCTTACTTTGATCGAAATCGGTCAGGAGATACGATGAGTCGCGTCACCAATGATACAAGCCTGATTATGAACTTAATTACGGAGTATCTAGTCAATTTGATTTCTAATGTGATTGCAATTATTGGTGGTATTGCATTGTTATTTTATCTGGATTGGGTGATGACGCTCATTATTATGGCTATTGTTCCGCTAACAGCTCTGATTTTATTTCCGGTAGGCAGAAAAATGTACCGCATCTCCAAAAAACAGCAGGATGAGATGGCAGATCTGACCTCAGTGTTAAGTCAGGTTATCGGCGAAATCAGACTGGTGAAGGCCTACGGAACCGAAAGCAGAGAGGCTCAGGCTGGTGAGGATCGTATTTACCGGATGTTCCGCTTCGGTTTGCAAGAGTCACGTATCCTGGCCCTTGTAGGTCCAATTTCTACCTTCTTGTTGACTGCAGTACTGGTCATTATATTGGGGGTTGGTGGTGTTCGCGTTGCATCGGGTGTGCTGACCGCGGGGGATTTGGTGGCATTTATTTTGCTGCTATTTCAGGTGATCACACCGATGGCACAATTCACGACTCTGTATTCACGTCTGCAAAAGGTGGTTGGGGCTACTGAACGGATTCAGACGATTTTAGATCATGAAGAGGAACCGCTCGAGTTGAAGCAGGAAGCGGCAAAAGAGAGCAGAGATATTATACTTCGTGATGTTGTCTTTTCCTATACCGAAGGTGAAGAGGTTCTTCATAATGCAAACTTGGTCATTCCGGCTAACCGGACGACAGCATTCGTGGGTCCGAGCGGGAGTGGGAAATCCACCTTATTTTCATTGTTAGAGCGCTTTTATGTGCCAGATACAGGGGAAATTCGTTATGGAGACGAACCGATATCGTCATATACACTTTCCTCCTGGCGCTCCAAAATTGGTTATGTATCGCAGGAAAGCTCAATGATGACCGGAACGGTCAGAGATAACATTACATATGGCTTGGGGCGCGAAGCTGACTTGGAAGAAGTGAGACGAGCAGCTACGATGGCGTATGCGGATACATTTATTATGGATCTACCTCAGGGCTACAACACTGAGGTGGGAGAACGGGGAATGAAGCTGTCCGGAGGCCAGCGTCAACGGATCGCTATTGCGCGTGCGCTTCTTCGTAGCCCTGACATCCTCATGCTGGATGAGGCTACATCTAGTCTGGACAGCTCTTCTGAGCATGAGGTACAGAAGGCCCTAGCGAACTTGATGGAAGGACGCACGACGATTGTCATTGCTCATCGTTTGTCTACGGTGGTTCACTCCGACCAGATTATCGTGTTGGACAAGGGCAAGGTGACCGGTGCAGGAACTCATACAGATTTATTAGAGTCCCATCAGGTGTACCGTGAGCTGGCTCAAAAGCAGTTTGTGGAGATGGGGGAGAGAAGTATGGAGTATTAGAGGCCGCTTCGCGTGTGACTTGATCCTCCGATCGCTGTTGTCTCTGAATTCCTCTGATTGTATTCAGAACAGGGGGGAATTCAGAGGCAAAGGCGAACGCTCCGCTTCTTCGGATTCAAATCACCCGCTTCGCTGGTGCCGAAAAGCTCCATACTTTTGTGAAAGAGTAGGGAAATAGGGGGATTAGAAATAAGGTTGGATTTTTATGGTTAAATGTGTTACGCTTACTTTCCTTTTTTTGTGTCGGAGCAAGTGGATGATGCAGAAATCGAGACTTGATATTCTTAGGAGGTAACTGAAATGGAGAATGAGTTTCAAAGTGCCTATCAAGAAGAACAGCACAGGCTGTCGCTTGCTATGGAGGAAATTGATCGGAGATTGGAACGGCTTCGCAATACGCCAGTGTACACTGGGCATGATTTTACAGAGCAAGTGCTGGAATCGGCACGGGAGGAAAAACGTCAGGCTTTGGCCAAAAGCTCGCAGGAGCCTTATTTTGGGCGTATGGATTTTGACGAGCGTGGCAGAGGGCAGCGGAAGCCGCTTTATATCGGTAAAATTGGAGTAGAGCGTGAAGAAACGTCAGCGTATCCGCTGGTGATTGATTGGCGTGCACCGATTGCCAGCTTATTTTATTCGTTTACAGGTGGTGAAGAAACCGCGTCCTATGAAGCTCCTGAGGGAACTATTGAGGGTTTGGTCTATCTGAAGCGCAACGTTGTCATTCGGAAAAGAATCCTGGAACGGGTAGCCGATACGTATAATCGTGAAAGCGACGAGCCGGCAGTTTCCGATGAGTTTCTCGTTTATCGTTTGGGAGAAAACAAGGATAACCGTTTACGGGATATCGTATCTACCATTCAGGCGGAGCAGGATCAGATCATCCGCGCGGCTAAAAATACAGCCCTCGTTATTCAGGGGGTAGCGGGTAGTGGCAAGACGACGGTAGCGCTGCATCGTCTCGCATTTTTGCTGTATCAATACAAGGATCAGGTATCAGCGGACAAAATGGTCATTTTCGCACCCAACCATATGTTTCTCGACTATATTTCAGATGTACTTCCTGAGCTGGGGGTCGGGGATATTCAGCAAAGTACATTTGCAGACTGGGCGCTGGACTTGTTGGGTTTGGATTTACCTTTGGCTGATCCTGCCGAAACATTATCTTATTGGTTTGAGAGTGGCAGTCTGAGAGAGGAATCCATGGATGAGGCGCCGGGAAGATTCAAGGGTTCAGTTCACTTTATGGAGTTACTTCAAGCTTTTGTTGAACGACTGGAGCCCATTTCCGTTCCCGAGGAGGATTTTTCACCATGGGATGGAGCGATGCTGCCGCGAGCTGAGATTTTGAATTGGTTTAATGAGGAGTATAAGCCTTATCCGCTCGCGAAGCGGAAGGAGCGTGTGCTGGCAAGAGTGCACCGCTGGATTGAAATGGAGCTGAAAAAGTCGCCTTCGGCGGCAGCACTCAAGGAACGGAAGAAAAAGGCAGGGGCACGGGAAAAGGCATATGCTAAAAAATGGCCACAATACGACGCACTGACGCTCTACAAGCAGCTTTTTCAAGCAGCTAAAGGGTTACCCGCAGATACGGCTGCGGAGATGAAGGCTTCTCTGCCGACTGCTATTTTTAAGGCTACACAGTCGGATCTGCGAAAACAGATTATCCGTGAAGAAGATCTGACTGCGTTAGTGTATCTCCACGTGCTGATTCATGAGGTAGAATCATCTCAACGTTTTGACCATGTGGTCATTGATGAAGCGCAGGATTTTTCACCTTTTCATATCGCATTGCTGGATTTGTTCGTCAAAGGACATTCCTTTACTATACTGGGCGATTTATCGCAGGGCATTCATGAATACCGTGGCGTACATGCATGGGAGGAAATGAGTTCTCTTTTTGCACCGGAACATACCGGGTATTTTGCGCTTACGCGGAGCTATAGATCAACCTTGGAAATTATAGAATTTGCAAACACGATTTTGGAGCAGGGAGTTCGCGGCGGTATTACGGCAGTTCCAGTATTTCGTAGTGGCGATCCGGTGCGCACTATATCTTACGACTCATCGGTACGTGAGCAGAGTTTGCTCACCGCTCTAAAAGAACTGTCCTCCAGGGAGTATCGTACTGTTTCTGTGCTGACACGTACCTTAAAAGAGGCTGTGGAACTGCATGAGGTTTTCACAAGTGCGGGGATGGATGTGAATTTGATTGACGGTGGTAAAAAGCAATATGAAGGCGGTTTGTCGGTACTGCCTGTGTACCTATCCAAAGGTCTGGAGTTCGATGCAGTTATTGTGGCGGATGCCGACCATGAGCATTATGGAGAACGGGCATGGGATGCCAAACTGCTGTATGTAGGATGTACCCGTGCGCTGCATGAGTTGTGGCTATTGCATGATGGCTCACTTCCTAGTTACGTACAGGCACAGACGGAGTAAACAGAAAAAGCGTTGTAAAGTACCGCCTGAGTTGTTGTATTCCTTTTTGTTTACTGTTTATCTTAGTGATGGAAATTATGAAATCATGCCAGTCGAAGAACAGCCACGAAATCATCTTTCGTCTAAGGCTGTTCTTTCTTTTTTATGGGCGACTGACTTGAAGACCTACAGCTGTGCCATGACCATGCTATCTGCAACTTGTTAACGGATATGGTAGAATAAGAGTCGGTTTACACCGTATCAGAATTATAGATGACTTGAATTTTCATGTTTTTCAACCCTATGAGCGAACCTAATATAGTATGTTTTCAAAGATAAAAGAAAGTGTTCGTTCATAAATCATAAGGAAGTGAAAGAAATGGACTTATTTTCATATTCCCAAGAGTCAACGCCAAGCAATCGGTTGCTTGCGGATCGCTTGCGTCCGACTTCACTGGATGAATATATTGGACAGGAGCATGTTGTGGGTCCAGGTAAGTTGCTGCGAAGAGCCATAGAGGCAGATCAGGTTTCTTCTATTTTGTTGTACGGACCACCGGGATGCGGAAAAACAACGCTGGCACATATCATCTCGCAACACACGCAAGGCGATTTTGTACGTCTGAATGCTGTAGAAGCATCTGTGAAAGACGTAAGAGAAGTCATTGATCTTGCACAGACGAATAAATCGATGTATGGCAAAAAAACCATTCTGTTTCTCGATGAGGTACATCGTTTTAACAGTTCACGTCAGGATGCACTGCTGCCTGCGGTGGAAAAGGGCACGATCGTGTTTATTGGCGCCACGACTGAAAATCCCTTTCACTACGTCAACGGCGCTTTAATGAGCCGTTCTACGTTGTTCCAGCTTGAAGCGCTAACGCAGGAACATTCGCTGGCTGCTATGCGCCGCGCCTTAAGCGATGCGGACAAAGGGCTTGGCTACATGCAGCTCCAGGTCGATGAAGCTGCACTGGCTCACATCGCTTCCATGGCGAACGGCGATATCCGCCGCGCTTTAAACGCGCTGGAACTGGCGGCGCTCACAACGCCTCCGCTGGCAGACGGCACGATTCACGTGACACTGGAAGTCGCTGAGGAATCCATTCGCCGCCCGATTGTCAAAGCAGATGAATCCACGCAGTATGATGTGTTGTCGGCCTTCCACAAAAGCATTCGCGGCTCCAGCGATGCCGCGCTGTTCTGGTTCCTGTACGCCGTAGAAAAACTCGGTATGGACCCGATGACCTTTATCCGCCGCCTCATCGCGGCAAGCAGCGAGGACATTGGTCTGGCGAACCCGCAGGCAATGGTGCAAGCGGTGAGTGCGCTTGAAGCCTATCGCAATAACGGCTGGCCCGAGGCCAAGCTGAACATTGCACAGGCTATTTTGTTCGCTGTGGAAAGCCCCAAATCGAATGCTGTATATACGGCGATTTCACGGGCCATGTCGGCTATGGACGATATCAAATCGGCTGAGGTGCCACTCCATTTGCGTGACGCACACTACAAAGGCTCGGAAAAGCTCGGTCATGTTGGCTACCAATATCCACATAATTATCCGAATCATTATGTGAAGCAGCAATATTTGCCCGATGCGATAGCAGACCAAACCTTCTATCAGGCTACTGAGCAGGGGAATGAGTCAAAAATCAGGCAAAACCAGCGCTGGCGGGATTCACAGTCTTAATATATGTGCGACTTAATATACAGAGTGTGTACGATATCGTCACGTTACGCCATGATCGTGCAAGTGCGAAGAAGGGGATAAAAAAATGAAAGACATGTTATTCGTTGCCGCGGGCGGAGCGCTTGGAACCTCTACCCGTTATGGCCTGCAATCGCTGCTGCCTGCGGCGGGTGCGGATTTTCCACTTGGTGTGCTGCTAATTAATTGGATCGGCTGCCTGTTTCTTGGTTGGTTCTTTACGGTAACCTTGCGATCATGGCGGATCAAGCCGCGATTGCGACTTGCCATCGGAACAGGCTTTACAGGGGGCTTTACCACCTTTTCCACTTTTGCAGTGGATGCTGTACGCCTCACAGTTCACGATCGTATGCTGACGGCTGTGTTGTACCTCCTGCTAAGCGTAGGCGGAGGGCTATTTTTGACATGGACAGGTATCCGTCTAGGTACAAAAATGACGCAGGCTGCTCCGAAGGAGGAACGCTTATGATCTGGTGGGCGGCGGCAGGCGGGATTATGGGTACACTGGCGAGATACGGGCTTGGTATGTGGGCCGGAAAGAGGTTGGGTACCGTATTCCCGTGGGGGACGTGGATCATTAACGTCAGCGGTTCATTGCTGCTAGGCTGGCTCTATGGTGAGTTTACGCAACACCAGTTGTCTCCTGCACTCTGGATGCTGTTAGGAACAGGTTTTTGTGGCAGCTACACCACCTTTTCCACATTCGGCTATGAATCTCTTCAACTGATGGAGCGCAAAGAATACCGACGCATGGCTACGTATGTACTTTCCTCTGTCGTGGTAGGAGTTGTAGCTGCGGCTATCGGGTACAGAGTCAGTTAAGCTTTATACATTTTTGAATTAACACGTAAAAATGCAATAAAAAGCTTCCAATCCCGACTCAAGGCATTCTCAGCCGTGATACGGTTTTGGAAGCTTAGTGCTGTACCTATACAGCTATTTTTTATCTCGTTCTTTGTACAATTCAGGTAAAAGGGATTCGAGTTCAGGTCTTGGATCAGGATCAGACAACTTCATTTCCTCCAGCGTTTGGACGGCAATCCGCAGCACAGTATAATCCCTATACCAACGGTTGTCTGAAGGAACGACATACCAAGGAGCTTGTTTGGTTGAGCTTAGCTCTAATACATCCTCATAATACTGGGTATATTGCTTCCAAAATTTCCGTTCCTGCAAATCACTTGGATCAAGTTTCCAGTTTTTGTGAGGCTTTTCAATTCGGTCGATCAGCTTTTCTAACTGAAATTGCTTTGAAATATGTAAAAAGATTTTAACCACCTTTACACCATTATCCAGCAACAACTGTTCAAAATGCTTGATATGCTTAATATTCCGTTTGGCTTGCTTATCGGATATCTGTCCGTGAACACGTGTAATTAGCACATCCTCATAATAAGAACGGTTAAATGCTGCAATATATCCACGTCCTGGGGTAACGCTATGAGCACGCCACAAGAAATCATGACTTAATTCCTCAGCCGTAGGTGATTTGAAGCTGTGGACCGTCACCCCCGCCGGATTCAGATTAGAAAATACCTGTTTGATGACGCCATCTTTGCCGCTGCAATCCATGCCTTGAAATATAAACAAAACGGATTGTTTTTTCTCTGTAAATAATTTGCTTTGTAATTCCGTGAAGCGTTCCTTCAATTGATCTGTTTCCTGTCGGATTTCTTCTTTATTTTTGATATTATTTGTATCCTTAGGGTCCCATTCTTTCAAAGAAACTTTTTTACCTGGTGTCAGCATTCCTAATGAATCAGACATAAAGGCACGCTCCTTTTCAATTGAAGTATGATCTTGTCTACATCATATACCCAAATGAGGATGTTATCAAAAGTTCCTTACCTTAAAGGAGGAATTCAATTGGCGACGATAGCTGAGATTTCTGAAGATTTAGAAAAATGGACTGTATTTCTTACAGCTTTATCTCCGTACTCAGATGAGCTACTTCGTAAACCCATAGTGGGTACATGGTCAATACAAGATATGATCAGTCATATTATGGGGTGGGACAAAAGCTTCACTAAGACACTCATACAGATTATCAATGAGGAACAAATTACGCTCCAAGAACATCCTGATGTACAAGCGTTTAACGATTCGTCCGTTGCATTCGGCAGAAATATGAAACCACATGATTTGTTAAATGAAGCTATTGCAGAGCGTAGGCGAATGATTGTGAAGCTCAAGATGGTTTCAGAATCAATGTTTATCCGTCAATTTCCTAATAGGTCATACACCATGGGAAATTTTTTGCAAGAAATGTTTGTCCAGCATGACAGACATCATAAAGAGCAGATTATGAATTCTTTACAAGCCATGAACTAAAATAAACTTTCATAAAAAAAGTCGCCCCTTCCAAATCTGGAGAGACGACTTTTTTAATTCCTGCTATATCAATGCAAAATGGCCTTCATTTAAACCGTTTCAGGCTGAAGTTTTTCAACCTTATCAATGGTTCCTCCACCCAGACAGCGTTCCCCGTCGTAAAATACAACAGCTTGTCCAGGCGTAATGGCCTTTTGATGTACATCGAATATGACATGCACGGTCCCATCCGCAAGCCATTGTAAAGTTACTTGCTGATCAGGTTGGCGATAACGGAACTTGGCTGTGCAACGGAATTCGCCGGTCGGACGAGTATCTGCGCCTTCAATCCAGTTCACATCTGTTGCAATCAGGCTGGTAGAATACAGGCTGTGGTGACGATCACCCTGTACCACATACAGAATATTCTTCTCCAGATCCTTATCCGCTACGAACCACGGTTCGCCTGAACCTGAGCCGCCAATGCCCAAGCCTTGACGTTGACCCAGTGTATAGTACATCAGACCATCGTGGCGTCCTTTGACTTCACCAGTAGCGATATCCACCATGTCTCCACCTTTTGCAGGTAGATATCCACTCAGAAACTCCTTGAAATTACGCTCGCCGATAAAACATACGCCTGTGCTGTCTTTCTTCTTGGCCGTATACAGTCCCGCAGCTTCCGCAATTTTACGCACTTCTGGTTTCGGCAGATGACCGATAGGGAACATGGTTCGGGATAGCTGCTTTTGGCTTAACGCATTCAGGAAATAAGTTTGATCCTTGTTGCTATCCACGCCTCGCAGCAAAGTAAAGTGGCCGTCTTCTTCCACAACCCGTGCATAATGTCCAGTAGCAACATAATCTGCTCCCAAATCCAGCGCTTTATTTAGAAACTCGCCGAATTTAATTTCACGGTTACACATGACATCCGGGTTGGGTGTGCGTCCAGCTTTATATTCATCAAGAAAATAAGAGAATACTTTATCGAAGTATTCTTTTTCAAAATTGACGGTATAGTAAGGAATGTCGATCTGTTCGCAGACACGGCGCACATCCTCCGCATCCTCCTCAGCCGTACAACGGCCAAATTCATCCGTGTCATCCCAGTTTTTCATGAAGATGCCGATTACGTCATAGCCCTGCTCCTTCAGCAGCAGCGCAGTAACGGATGAGTCGACGCCACCGGACATCCCGACGACGACACGGGTTTCATGATTGGCTTTAGCCATGGTCATCACCCAATTCTTTCAATATAGTTGTAGAACCCACCTATTGTAACATAAACGATAATAAGATACGATGTTTGGACGATCAAACGACACGGCGAACGATGGAAGAAAGCTACATAAAACGGGCTAAAGCTGTTCCAAATCGCCCGAAAGCAACTTTTTTTAAGATTGTTACCGTAATGTTTCCCTTTACCTGCCCTAATATGTTAACATAAGCTGAGGGTTAGGATCGGAATAGAGAGGTTTACAACACCAGTTATTCCGCGTGTTTAACGGAATTGTTACTATAAGTGAGGTGGCACAATTGAAAATATCAACGAAAGGCCGTTACGGCCTGACCATTATGATGGAACTTGCAGCCAGGTTTGGCGAAGGTCCAACTTCTTTGAAAAGTATTGCCGAAAAAAATCAGCTGTCAGAGCATTATCTGGAACAGCTCATTGCGCCTTTGCGTAATGCAGGTTTGGTAAAAAGTATCCGTGGTGCTTACGGCGGTTATATTTTGGCGAATGAACCGGCAGGAGTAACAGCGGGAGACATCATTCGTGTACTGGAAGGTCCGATTTCTCCGGTCGATTTCACGGAAGAAGACGATCCGGCAAAACGTCAGCTTTGGCTGCGAATTCGTGACAGCATCGCTGAAGTGTTGGATTCTACTACACTTAAGGACTTGATCACATACCAAGAACATGATGAATTGGATAATTACATGTTCTACATTTGAGGTGGATAACATGAACAGAATTTATCTGGATCATGCCGCATCGACTCCTATGCATCCTGAGGTTGCGCAGACTATGATGGACATCATGACTGGCCAATTCGGCAACGCTTCGAGCGTTCATGCCTTTGGCCGCGATGCCAAGCGCACCGTCAGCGCTGCTCGGGATGCCGTTGCGGCCTCTTTGGGCTGCAAGCCTGAAGAAATTATTTTTACGAGCGGAGGAACAGAAAGTGATAATCTGGCCCTGTTTGGGACGGCTACGGCAGACGGCCGTACTTCCGGGCATATGATTACAACTGCGGTTGAACATCATGCAGTGCTTCATGCTTGTGATGAGCTGGAAAAAGCGGGGTATGAGGTAACTTATGTCCCAGTCAACGGTTTTGGACGCGTGAACCCTGCGGATATCGAGGCTGCCATTCGACCAGATACTTTTTTGATCAGCATGATGTATGCCAACAATGAGGTGGGCGTCATTCAGCCGATCTCAGAAGTAGGGCAGATTGCGAGAGAACATGGAGTTGTATTCCATGTAGATGCGGTTCAAGCTTTCGGTCATATATCCATCGACTGCCGGAACCTCCCGATTGACTTACTGAGTGTGTCTGGTCATAAGATTAACGGACCGCAAGGGGTTGGTGCATTGTATATCCGCCAAGGTACACGCCTTCAGCCGCTAATGCATGGGGGACTTCAGGAAAAGAAACGCCGTGCCGGAACAGAAAATATCGCCGGTATTGCGGGGCTGGCTAAAGCCGCAACGCTTGCTAATGCTTCCATTGAGGAGCGTGGGGCGCGCGATACGGTTCTTCGTCAGACGTTGCTTAAAGGGTTGGAAGACACTCTGGGTAGCCAAAATTTTGTGATTAACGGTGACCCGGATCATTCTTTACCTAATGTCCTCAATGTTAGCTTTCCGGCCATTGGTACAGAGACCATGCTGATGAACCTTGACATGGAAGGAATCGCAGCCGCAAGCGGATCAGCCTGTACTTCCGGATCTTTAGAGCTATCGCATGTATTGCAGGCGATGGATCTTCCGGAAGATGTTTTACATTCAGCGATTCGGTTTAGCTTCGGTTTGGGTAATACTACGGAAGAAATGGAATACACGGCCAAGAAAATTGAAACCATATGGAAGCGGCTGCGTACTAGGTACTAGGGATTTCTCCGCATTTTAATAAGAAGGGAGGGGCGGTTTTCCATTTCATTGCATGAACGGAAGCAAGGTCTGACAGGCATGTAGGAAAAGGACCGCACCTTCGTTCAGATTGCAGAATGAGGAGGTACCCTATATATGAAGCTTCAAGATATGATCGGACTTGCCGTTTTCGATGTGGAGGACGGGAAGCAGATTGGTAAAATACATGACTTTATGGTGACAGCGGATTGGCGAATCTCAGGGATCGAGTTGGAAGGAAAAGGACTTTTTTCTTCTCACGTGAAAATGGTTGCTTGGGATGACATCGTTGCTTACGGTGAGGATGCGATCATGATTCGCAATCAGCAGGCTGTGCGTAAAATGGAGGCCCATGATATACAACATACGTACTTGCTTGGACCTTGTAAACTGAAGGATCTATCCGTGCTAACAGAGGAAGGGCTTATGCTCGGGCACATCTCGGATGTTTATTTTGACCAGGAAATGGGCAATAACATAATAGGCTTGGAAATCAGCGATGGTTTTGTATCGGATATTATAGAGGGGCGGAAATGGCTGCCCTGCACCGAAGAGATGTCCATCGGGGAAAATGCTGTTATGGTTCCCCCATTAAGCGAGCAGCGTCTGGAAAAAGCCATATATTCTGTTAATGGATAGGGTGAGTTTATTGAGATGTCCGAATTGTAATTCCAAAGATATCGGCAAAATTGGCTCCCATCAATTTTATTGCTGGGGATGCTTTATCGAACTTCAGGTGAATGGTGAAAAAATGTCTGTCTACCAAGTGGAAGAGGATGGAACGCTCAGTTCGCTGGACGACCTATTCTTTGGAGATGAGATGGCACAACAGGACTTGCCGCAAATTCACGCTTCTTCCTAAGCTGGACACCAAAAGTGGACAGGCTGCTTACTAAGAGGTGTGATCTACATACGGCTTAGTAGGTTGTATAACGCTTGATAAAAAACAACGAAGAGGGTGCCCCGTACGGCCATAATGGCTGAGGGCACCCTCTTTTGTATACCGTTATTGTGAAGATGGTTAGTTCTACAATTTAAAGCGTTTGACCTCTTCCAATAGAAGATCTGCATGAGAATCGAGTTTGGCAGAAAGGTCAGCAATATTATTCATGGCATGACCTTGTTCTTGCACAGAGGAGGCCACTTCCTCTGTAGATGCTGCACTTTGCTCAGAAACAGCGACAACGCTGGAAATGACGTCGGAAATATGCCCGGCATTCACACGGAGATCATCTGCGGCGGCTGTAACGTCCTCAATTTGGGCAAGCATATGCTGAGAAGCGCCACGAATGGACTCAAACGCCTGTCTCGTTGCAATGGCAGCGTGCTCCTGTTCTACAGTTACAGCAAGAGCCTTCTTCATTTCCTCCGCGCTTTGTACTCCTGCAATCTTAATTTCTTCCAGCTTACTCATGATACTGTCACTGGAACTACCCGCTTGCTCAGCCAGCTTTCTCACTTCTCCCGCCACGACGGCAAAACCTCGTCCGTGTTCCCCGGCCCGTGCTGCTTCGATAGATGCATTGAGGGCCAGCAGGTTTGTTTGTGCTGCGATATCGTGGATGGCCCCGGCCAGCCGCTCAATATCCTGAGTTTTTAGCGCGAGTGAATCTACGGCTTCCCCTGCCGCAGTCGTCGTTTGTCTGGACTCGGCGGCCAGTTTCGCTTGACGTTCAGCTGTTTCATACCCTGCAAGCACGGCAGAATCTGTTTCGAATACGGCAGTTTGGGTCCGTTTGACACTTTCGCCAATCTGGTCGATGGAGCCTGTCATGTGAGTCAGCTTCTCAGAGCCGGAATATACAGCTTCAGCTTGGTCGCTCGCTCCTTGGGCAAGTTCCTGAACTGCGCTGGAGATTTGTGACGCGATGGTTCCAGTATCCTTAGCGTGCTGATGCATATCATGGGAAGCTGAGCTGACATCGCCTGCAGTATCTGATACCTTGCGCAACAGGTGAGAGAGATTATCAGACATGATATTAAAATCTGTACCCAGGCTGGCAATTTCATCTTTACCCTTAATATCCACACGAGCTGTCATATCGCCTTCAGCTATACGTTTGACGTTCACTTGAAGCTTCCGAATTGGCTTGATAAAGTTGTTTGCCGCCCAGATTGCCAGCAGCATAGCAACGACCAAGATGATAGCAACGGTAATAATCAACTGATTACGAGTGGAGTAATACTCCTGAAAAGCAATATCTTTTGAAATGGACAACCCTACAATCCAGCCAGTGCTAGGCATCTTTTTAAAATAAAGCTGACGGTCACTGCCATTATAGGTATAGTCTGTTTTTCCCGAAGCTGTGCTCAGCAGGGCCGCAGTTGATGAACCCAACTCGGGCGTATCCTTAAGGTTTTTACCGGCCAGCTTGCTGTCTGGGTGTGCGACCACAACTCCATTCTGGTCAATCAGAAATGCGTAGCCTAATCCGTTCAGGTTTATGTCTTTAATGATTTTTGTCATATCATTTAACATAATATCCTCGCTGACTACCCCGGTGATAGAGCCGTTGGAATCTTTGAGAGGTTTAGCAATAGAAATGGTGAAGTCATTGCTGCCTGCATCGGTGTAAGGTGAGGAATAATACATTTCTCCCTTGGTTTTGGCATCCTTGTACCACGGACGAGCGCGAGGATCATAACCAGCTTCAAACCAGCCAGATCCATCCCAGTAGGATCCATCTTCAAAGCCTGCGTAGATGTTGGAAATATTTTGATCTTTATAGTTTTGAAAAGCTGCTTTCAGAGATACGGTTTTGGCATCTGATGAAATATCACTGGATTCCAGACCTGCAGCCAGTGTCTCGATAATTTTGGCATTGCCGCTGGTCCATCCGTCGAGCTGATTGACGGTTTCGGTGGCTTTACTGGTCATAAGCTCTTGTATGTCACGGTTGGCCTGATTTTTGATACTTGTCATGCTAATAACGGATAAAGGCCCGGCTGCAACGATAACAATGCAGGTGAAAAGGAGAATAAGCTTGATTTTTAAGTTCATGTAACGACCCCCCGGTGTTTCAGGAATGTGAAAGCTTAATATAGTGCTTTGTACTTATATCGTCAGATAGATTTGAATTTGTTAATCATTTTCAATTGTTTTCATTCTTTCTTCATAATCATTATAGAAAGTTTTTCCAAGTAAGGCCTCCAGAGTCAGGGGAAGGATTAAAGCAGAGGTACAGGCATATACTTAAAGGAGGCTAGTCCGGTAAGGAGGCACGAAATGGAGCAATTAACGAAAAGTAGACTGTTCCGATACGGAATATGGACGCTGCTGGGACTTGTCATTCTATATTTTATCTGGCTGCTGCGACCTTTGTTTTTTCATTTGTATGAATTTCTGAAAACAATCATTGCTCCGTTTGCGGTAGCGATGATTATCTCCTATGTACTTAATCCTGTTGTCAGTATGCTGGGCGGTCGCAAGGTGCCTCGAAGCGTAGCTGTGCTGCTCATCTATGCTGTATTTTTGGCCAGTCTCGTTGTGATTCTGATGAACCTGATTCCGATGTTCATTGAACAACTGGATGAGCTGAATGAGCATCTGCCTGAGCTGACCATGCATGCACAGGGATTAATGACGAATATGGATAGCGGCATTTTGCCCCAAGGGGTGCGAACGGGTATGAATCAATGGTTTTTTCAACTAGAGAATCGGATGGCAACAGGAATTTCTACCTTTATGGATAACATCGGCGGGATGATCAACATGCTGTTCAATGTATTCATTGTACCGTTCCTCATTTTTTATATTTTGAAAGATTTTGATGTGTTCGAGCGGACGATTGTGTCTTACCTCCCACGTTCTCGTCGTAAGGCGATTGTAACGGTACTTAAGGAAATTGATCAGGCGCTTGGCAACTATGTCAGGGGACAATTAATGGTATGCGTCATTATTGGCGTGCTGGCTTATCTCGGATATATGCTGATTGGCATGCCTTATGCGCTGTTGCTGGCAGGAGTGGTGGCGGTTTTTAACATCGTTCCATATTTGGGCCCCTTTTTGGGAGCCGCTCCGGCAGTAATCATGGCTTCTACAATATCCTTCAAAATGGTGCTTTTGGTTGTGGTCGTTAACACTTGTATTCAGGTGTTGGAGAGCAATGTCATTTCTCCCCAGGTGGTAGGACGAACGCTGCATCTGCATCCGATAGCTATTATTTTCGCTCTGCTAGTGGGTGGTGAAATTGCGGGAATTACCGGCTTGATTTTAGCGGTTCCCGTGATGGCGGTATTAAAGGTAGGACTTCAGCATTTTTTTGCTTATTACGTGAAGCGGAAAACGATCTGATTTTGTCCATACACTGTATGTATCTTGTCTGAAATCGCGTTGACACGGCTAAATGACACGGATATACTGAATTGAGTATGTTTAAATGTGTTTATCCAGTAGGGAAAGCTCATTTCGAAGTGCGGGCTGAACCCGCCGGGATGCTCCCGTTACCAGTGAAAACAAGGCGATCGATCGTCCGTTAAGCAAATGTTGGTGTGCAGCTTGCGCATGGGCATTTCGTACAGAGGGGACGGCGTTAACCAGGGTGGTACCGCGATACAATCGTCCCTGATCCGTTCAGGGGCGTTTTTCTGTTTTTTTATGGCCTGTGCCAGGAACCAGTGACACCATAATTAGGAGGCTACTTATATGAAAGCTAGTGAAATCCGCTCCAAATGGCTGGAGTTTTTTGAAAGCAAGGGACATGTGATTGAACCAAGCGCGCCGCTTGTTCCACATAAAGATCCTTCCCTGCTGTGGATTAATGCGGGTATGGCACCGCTTAAGCCTTATTTTGACGGACGTGTGAAGCCAGAAAATCCACGTATCGCCAATTCGCAAAAATGTATTCGGACGAACGATATTGAGAATGTCGGTAAAACGCGCCGCCATCACACCTTTTTCGAAATGCTCGGTAACTTTTCCATTGGTGACTATTTTAAGGAAGAAGCCATTACATGGGCATGGGAGTTTCTGACGGATCCAAAATGGATTGGTTTTGATCCGGAACGTCTGGCTGTAACTGTGTATCCTGAGGATGAGGAAGCGTACAAGCTGTGGAACGAAAAAGTTGGACTTCCTGCCGAACGTATCATCAAACTGGAAGATAACTTTTGGGATATCGGTGAAGGTCCTTGTGGACCTTGTACGGAAATCTTTTATGATCGTGGCGAAGCCTACGGTAGCGACATGACGGACCCTGAAATGTATCCGGGGGGAGAAAATGAGCGTTATCTGGAAGTGTGGAACCTCGTATTCTCACAATTCAACCATAACAAAGACGGTAGCTATACGCCGCTTCCAAACAAAAATATTGATACAGGGGCTGGATTGGAGCGTTTTGCATCCATTTTGCAAAATGTGGATTCCAACTTTGATACGGATATCTTCCAGCCACTAATTCAAAAAACAGCGGCGATGGCAGGAGTGAAATATAACGAAAATGTGGACAGTGATGTGGCTCTTAAGGTTATTGCTGACCATGTTCGCACCGTAGCTTTTGCAATTGGTGACGGTGTGCTGCCTTCTAATGAAGGACGCGGTTACGTGATCCGCCGTTTGCTGCGCCGGGCTGTGCGCTATGGCAAAATGCTGGGCATGAACCGTCCATTTATGTTTGAGCTGGTGGAAACCGTTGGGGATGTCATGGGTGTGTATTACCCTGAGGTAGTGGACAAGCGTGATTTCATCATCAAAGTGATCAAAACGGAAGAGGAACGCTTCCATGAAACACTGACAGATGGATTGGCAATTTTGTCCGATATCAGTGCTCAGGCGAAGGCAGAAGGTCGCAATGTCATTAGTGGAGCAGATGCCTTCAAACTGTATGATACGTACGGGTTCCCATTCGATCTCACAGAGGATTATGCAGACGAGCAGGGCTTGAAAGTAGACCGTGAAGGCTTTGATGAAGCGATGCAGGAACAACGCAAACGCGCCCGTGATGCACATCAGGACAGCGCCAGCATGAAGATTCAGGGCGGAGCTTTGTCCGATCTGGCGGTTAAAAGTGAATTTGTTGGATATAATGACCTCGTAACTGAGTCTAAAATTGTGGCGATTGTATATGAAGATGTACTGGTGGACACTGTTAGTGAAGGGCAGTCTTGCCAGGTCGTGCTAGATGTGACTCCTTTCTATGCCGAAAGCGGAGGACAAGTCAGTGACCAAGGCTTGCTGCGTGGAGGTACGGTAACCGCGAAGGTCGAAGGATTGTTTAAGGCGCCACAAGGTCAGCATGTGCATCAGGTTGTTGTAGAAGCTGGTGAGCTGAACGTTGGCGATACGGTGAAAGCTGAAGTTGATCAAGCTTCACGTGGAGAAATTGAGAAAAACCATACGGCTACGCATTTGCTTCACAAAGCGCTTAAAGAAGTGCTGGGTGACCATGTCAATCAGGCGGGTTCTTTGGTAGAGCCTGGGCGTCTGCGTTTTGATTTCTCCCATTTTGGAAGCATTACACCAGAAGAACTGGCGGATATTGAACTGCGTGTAAACCGTGCCATCTGGAGCCAACTGGACGTTAATATTGAACTGAAACCGATTGATGAAGCCAAGGCTCTCGGAGCAATGGCGCTGTTCGGTGAAAAATATGGAGATATCGTGCGGGTCGTTAAAGTAGGCGATTACAGCATTGAACTATGCGGTGGCTGTCATGTCAGCAATACTTCGCAAATTGGCTTGTTCAAGCTTGTCAGCGAGAGCGGCATTGGATCAGGTGTACGTCGTATTGAAGCGGTGACCGGACGTTTTGGTTTTGAATATATGGAAGGTCAATTAGAGCTGTTGAAGGTATCGGCTGGACTTGTAAAATCCAAGCTGTCTGAGGTACCAAAGCGTATCGAATCATTGCAGCAACAAATTAAAGACCTTAGTCGTGAAAATGAATCGCTGCAAAGCAAGCTGAGCGTTATTGAGGCAGGCCAGCTGACCGATCAGGTCGTGCAAGCAGGCGGGGTGCAGCTGCTGGCTGCGCGCGTGCAGGCTTCCAGCATGGACGCGTTGCGTGCGATTGCTGATGAACTGAAAGGGAAACTTCCGGCTGCTGTGCTGGTGCTCGGCGCTGCAATGGACGATAAAGTTAATTTTGTCGTAGCAGTTCCGGCAGAGCATACCAAGGCCGGACTTCATGCAGGCAAGCTCGTGAAAGAAATTGCTGCCGTATGCGGTGGCGGCGGTGGCGGACGACCTGACATGGCGCAAGCCGGTGGTAAGGATGCCAGCAAGCTGGATGAAGCACTTCAACGTGCGCATGAACTGGTGGCGGCAGCCTCACAAGGATAAAGTTCGATATTTTTTGCAGATTTTTGGGGAAAAACGGGCTTAGATATTTCCTTGTAGGGCTTTGCTTATGGTATGATGTAAAAGAATAAGCTGGCATAAACATGTACACATGTTTTGTGGAAGCGAGGTGTCAACAATGGATTCCATGGACAAAACGGTCAAATTTAATGTCAAGGCAGATGAAAAGGAAGCTTCTGCTCAGGAGATTTTGTTGACCGTATATGATGCGTTGGTAGAAAAAGAATACAATCCGATCAATCAAATCGTCGGCTATTTGCTATCCGGTGATCCGGCTTATGTGCCACGGCACAATAATGCCAGAAGCCTGGTACGTAAAAAAGAACGCGATGAGTTGATTGAAGAGTTGGTTCGTTTCTATCTTGCCAAGCATCGTTAGGAGACAGGCATGAAAGTAATGGGATTGGATTACGGGGATCGCCGAATTGGGGTCGCCGTAAGTGATGCCTTCGGCTGGACCGCCCAAGGATTGGAAGTCATAGAACGACGCGGTGACGACAGCGAGTTCGGTAAAATTGCAAATTTGGTTCGTGACAATGAGGTCGGCGAGGTTGTTGTTGGCTTGCCGAAAAACATGAACGGAACCGTGGGTCCACGCGGTGAGATTTGCATCGAGTTTGCGAACCGACTCAAGGAGTTACTGGGTTTACCCGTTCACCTTTGGGATGAACGGCTGACGACGCGTTCGGCGGAGCGTACGCTTCTGGAGGCCGACGTCAGCCGAAAAAAACGCAAGCAGGTGGTAGATAAACTGGCCGCAAGCCTGATCTTGCAAAACTATTTGGACGCACACAGTACAAGGTGAGGGGGATTTCGTAATGGCTGAAAATCAAGTGGGTATGGAAGAAGAGCCGGAAATTATTTATATTGCCGATGACGAGGGCAACGAGGAAGAGTTCGAGGTCATTATGAAGTTTGAGGTAGATGGTTCCGAAGCGAAGTACATGATGGTTGCGCCAGTGGACCCTGAAGCTGATGAGTCCGATGTGTACGCCTTCCGTTACGAGGAAGAAGGCGATGATATTAAATTGTTTGTGATCCAAGACGATGCCGAATGGGAAATCGTCGAAGAGACCTTTAATACATTCGTAGAAGAAGAGGAAGAGGAAGACGGGAAATGACGAGCTATTCACGTGAAGACCTGAGTTGGACCTCTGATTTGAAGGAAACGTTCGACGGCGATGTAGAGCTGCAGGATGAACAGGGCCATGCGATTCGCATGGAATTGGAGGCAGAGTTCAAGGTAGGGGAGCAACGGTACGCCGTATTGCGTAGACCCGGGGCTGCTGTTGGCGAACATGAACTTTACCATGTAAGCTCATCCACAAACGGCGAAATCTCCATCACCACCATTGAAGATGATGATGAATGGGAAGATATTTCCGAACTGTACGATGAATGTACGTTGCCGGAAGAACTGTAAGTCTGGATAACGATGAGATCAAACCTGAAAGGGCGGACCAGTCCGCCCTTTTTGGCTGTGAAGGAGTTGGGTGGATGTGAAGCGAAGGACGAGGATGTTTACGTTGTTGCTACTGCTTATCATTATAGCAGGAGGGGTAGCCCTCTATATTTGGAATGCCATGCAGCCTGTTCAGCCCCAAACACAACCCGTTGCTTTTACGGTGGTGCAGGGAACAGGAACATCGGCAATCGCAGATACGCTGGAGCAAAAGGGACTTATACGTAATGCGCTCGTGTTTAAGGCTTATGTAAAATTCAAACAGCAAGGAAGCGCATTTCAGGCCGGAAAATATGAGGCGCAGCCTGGCGCAACCTTTGATCAGTTGATTACTAAGTTATCGGCTGGAGATGTTGTCAAAGAGGAAATGATTCGTTTTACAATCCCGGAAGGTTTTACGATTAGACAGATGGCTGATAAGCTGCAAAAGGAAGGACTGGCAGACCGGCAGCAATTTTTGCAGCTGGCCAACGATCCGTCCGCTTTTGACGTCGCGCTGGTGCGGGACATTCCAAAGCAGGCGGGGCTTCGCTATGCGCTGGAGGGCTACCTTTTCCCGGAAACCTATGAGCTGAAAAAGGGCAGCACGGCCAAAGATATTATACAGGTGATGCTAGAACAGACACAAAAGCGGTTGGAGACTGTTTCCGATCTGGATGCCAAGCTGAAACAGCGGGGTGAAACGCTGCATCAACTGCTGACGGTTGCTTCTTTGGTAGAGCGCGAGGTGGTTGTGGAAGATGAGCGGTCTGTAGTAGCTGGCGTCATTTATAACCGGTTAAAACAGGATAAGAAGCTGGAAATTGATGCTACGGTTCAATATATGCTGGACAAGCAAAAGGAACGACTGTATTACAAGGATCTGGCTGTAGAAAGTCCGTATAATACGTATTTGCATCAGGGACTTCCACCAGGACCGATTGCAAGTCCCAGTCTGAACTCAGTGATAGCGGCTTTACAGCCGAAAGCTACAGATTATTTATTTTATGTGACCAAAAAAGACGGGACACATGAACATTTGTTTGCCAAAACGTATAAAGAACATTTGCATAACATTCAGGTAAGTAACCGTAAGACAAATTAGGAGGTGAGCCTATGGCTTACAAACCCGAACTACTGGCAACTGCCAGCTCTCCAGAGGATGCCCGCCATATGCTGGAGGCTGGAGCTACTGCATTGCTTATTGGAGATGACCGCTTTGGAATGCGGTTGCCGGGACATTTTACACCGGACCAAATCCGTGAAGTGGTGCAAGAGGCACGCAAGCATGCGGCACAGGTATATGTATCCATGACGAATTTGATGACGAACGAGCTATTGCCGCTCCTTCCCGAATATGTGCAGACCCTAGCTGGATGCGGCATAGACGCCATTGAGTTTAATGATCCCGCAGTGCTTATGGCCGTGAAGGAGTATGCCCCGCATCTGAAGCTGTTCTGGAACGGTGAGATGATCTCTACCAACTTCGCAACCGCCAACTATTGGGGTGAAAAGGGGGCTTCCCGGGTCATTTTGGCTCGTGAGCTGAGTATGGATGAAATTACCGAAATGATACCAAAGTTGAACATAGAAGCGCAGGTTCAGGTACATGGCATGACCAATATTTATCACTCCAAGCGTAAGCTTGTCCAAAGTTATATGCTGCACCAGGGACGTAATGTAGAAGGCGATTTGGGTAGAGGACGCGGCTTGTTTCTGATTGAAGCAGAGCGGAAAGAAGAGAAGTTCCCTATTTACGAGGATATAAATGGGACACATATTATGAGTTCAGATGATTTTTGCATCATGGAGGACCTGCATATTCTAATGGAGGCGGGCGTGCATAGCTTTAAGATCGAGGGCTTATTGAAACCTACGGCTTACAATGAGGCGGTTGTTCGTGCTTATCGTAAAGCAATAGATACTTATACAGCTGACCCGGATGCTTATGCTTATGATGAAAGCTGGCTGGATGAAGTTCGCCGTCTTCAAGATCCAGAACGGGAACTTTCCTTCGGATTTTTCTATAAAGAGCAGGTTTATTAATTTTAAAATGAATTGAATTCACAGAGGGGGGAACGTCATGGGGACGATAACCAAAACGAGGAAATATATAGGTAAACGGAATCGTCTGGATAAGCCGGAGCTGTTGGCTCCTGCCGGAAATCTGGAAAAGCTGAAGTTTGCCGTTCACTATGGCGCGGATGCTGTATATATTGGTGGACAAAAATATGGTCTGCGTTCGAACGCCGATAATTTCAGTTTTGAAGAAATGCGCGAAGGTGTAGAATTTGCCAACAAGTACGGTGCTAAGGTGCTTGTGGCCACCAATATCTATGCCCACAATGAAGATATTGCCGGAATCGAGGAATACTTGCGCAATCTGTACGAGGCAGGAATTCATGCCGTTATTGTCGCTGACCCGGCTATTGTATCCGTGGCATTGCGTGCTGTTCCTGGATTGGAAGTGCATTTGAGTACACAGCAGTCCACGCTGAACTGGCAAGCGGTAAAGTTTTGGAAAAACGAAGGACTACCGCGTGTGGTACTGGGTCGTGAGACCAGTCTGGAGGAAATCGAAGAAATTAAAAAGCATGTGGACATCGAAATCGAAGCATTCGTCCATGGTGCAATGTGCTCTTCATTTTCTGGTCGCTGTGTGTTGTCCAATCACTTTACAGACCGTGATTCCAATCGTGGGGGATGTTGTCAGTCTTGCCGCTGGAAATACGATTTGTTTGAGGATGCCCGCCCAGGTGAGGTTTGGATATCTGAGGAAGAGGCACAGGAGAGCAATGCACTGAAACAGTTCCAGCTCGGTGTTAACCAGCTTCCACTGTTCGAAGAGAGCGATAATGCCTTTTCTATGGGTTCCAAGGATCTGTGTATGATTGAAAATGTCCCTGATCTGATTGATGTAGGTGTAGACAGTTTTAAAGTAGAGGGACGTATGAAGTCTATCCACTATGTGGCTACGGTCGTGAATGTCTATCGTCAAGCGATTGATTCCTATATGGCTGATCCTGAAAATTATGTGCTCAAACCAGAATGGATTGAAGAAATTAACAAGGCAGCTAATCGTCCGCTGAATACAGGGTTTTTCTACGATACACCGGATCATGAGGATCATATTTATGAGCCGGAAGAAAAAGCAGTCCCTTATGATTTTGCTGGACTAGTCATGGACTACGATGCCGCGAGTGGCATCGCAACTATTCAACAACGGAACCATTTTAAACCCGGTCATGAAATTGAATTTTTCGGTCCGAACGGAACATTCTTCAAACAAACGGTCGGAACGATCTGGGATGAGGAAGGCAACGAATTGGATGCTGCTCGTCACCCGCTTCAACGAATTAGAATGAAGGTAGATCAGCCCGTATCGTATTTTGATATGATGCGTAAAAAGAAATAAATAAGCCTTAAGTCACAGATGAAAGAATCAAAAGCCTCTCCTATCGGTTGGAGAGGCCTTTTTTTGAATAGTTTTCTAGGAAAAAAGTTTCACAAAATTTAGTTGATGCTCAAAGGAAAGCTACATTCCTTGTCGAATAGTTCCGATAGAAGTTATATAGATAATAGATACATAATGGATGACGTGGAATTAGAAACTAATTATATGGTGGTAGGTGAGAGGAATGGGTTTACGGAAAAAAGAGGGGAATACAGTAAAAAGGCAACCCAAGAAAACGGATCAAATGCAGGGTTTGAAAGACAGTAAAGCAACGGATAAAGGGGAACAAGCGGTTGCGGTGTCTTCGAAGGTTGCGCCCTGGTTTGCTAAGGCGATTCGTAAGGGTACACACAATTTAAAGCGTTTACTTAAGCCGGAAAGGTACAGTAAAGATTTCATGCATTTGGTCAAAAACTATAATCCGATACGTTCGGTTGGAATGAAGTTGTTTCTGATCTTTTTTGCGGCAATTATGTTATTTGTGGTCAGCTTGGGGATGCTCTCATACTACAAGGCTAAAAGTACGATTGAGCAAAACGCAGCTACGGCTTATCAGCAGACCGTTCAGCAAACTTCAGAAAAGCTTGACATTATTCTAGAGCGCTTTCAAGACACATCGACACAGGTATTTTTTGATACTGAATTAAGTGATCAGTTGCAAAAGGCTGTAAAGCAAGATAAAAATCCCTTTGCATCTTTTGTTGCTATGGGCGAAGTAAACAAGAAATTAACGAATATTGCTTTTACGAATAAAGCGATTGATTCATTGTACTTGTACCCGGAAGAAACCAAGTTTGCTGCTATGGGCACCGGAACACAAAAAGATGTACGGCAGGAAGCATGGTTTAAGGATATTTTGAAAAACAAGGGAATTGTTTGGTTACCTACGCAGGTGAATGACAATGGCAGCAAGACCTTTCGCCTAGCACGCTCCATGAACAGTATGTCTGGGTTGGGAGGGACTTACGTTCTGGTTATGGATCTAAAGTCCAGTGCGGTGGAGGACGAGTTGAAAGGTGTTAATTTGGGCTCAGGCAGTATGATTAGCCTTGTGACAGACAAGGGTGAGTTTGTAGGTTCTAACAATGAGAGCTTGGCAGGAGGAAAGACAAAGCTGGATTACGTTTCCAAGCTTGAAGGAATTGAAGGAAATCAAATTATGGAGCAGGTTGCAGATGGCAAAGAGCAAAATGTGCTTACGGTTCATAATACGCTGGGAACTTCCAAATGGATTCTCGTGGGTGTAGTACCTGTATCTGAGCTGGTGAGAGACGCTAAGAGGATTCTAACCACGACCTGGATATTTGCTGCAGTGGCTGCACTCATTGCATTGTTCATTGGCCTGTGGATCGTGCGCCTCGTGGCTCGTCCATTGACACACCTGAAGGATTTAATGGTCGAAGGCGCCAAAGGTAACTTGCAAATTCGAACGAACTATAAGGCTCAGGATGAAATTGGGCAGTTGTCAGAAAGCTTTGATATCATGATGGAGCAAATTACATTGCTGGTAGAGCAGACGAATGCCTCAGCTCAGGAGGTTCTGAAAACAGCGACGGAACTAGGTGATGCCTCGAAGAAGACAGCCATTTCAGCCAAAGAAATTGCAGCAGCAACGGAAGAAATTGCTCATGGCGCCGCCAGTTTGGCAACAGAGGCTGAACGTGGCAGCGGACTAACCGGGAGTATATCTCAGCAAATGGATACGGTTATGGCTTCCAATCATGAAATGAGTCTGGTCGCACAAGAAGTTGAACAATCCAGTGAACAAGGGACAGTTCAACTGAAAACTCTATTGAGCAAGACTAAGGTTACGGAAGAAACTACGCATGCTCTGGTAGGCAAAGTAGATGAACTGAAGAAGACAACTTCCGATGTCTTTAAGGTGCTGGACGTATTACAGGATATTGCTAAACAAACGAATATTCTATCACTGAATGCGACGATTGAAGCAGCACGAGCGGGGACGGCTGGGCGTGGTTTTATGGTGGTAGCCAATGAGGTTCGGCAGTTGGCTGAACAATCACGTCAAGCTATTCGCACAGCTACGGGTATTACTAATAACATCGTCAATGAGATGAATGAAACGGTACAGGCATTATCTGAGGTGTACCCGCTGTTCCGGGAGCAGATGGGAGCCGTGCAGGAAACGACGGATATTTTCCAATCGGTGCAGCAGCAAATGGGAGAGTTCGCGCTTCGGTTGGGAACGGTCACCGCCTCCATTCATCATCTGAGTGAATCACAGACCACATTGTCCGAGGCAATGACCAATGTAAGCGCGGTAGCTGAGCAATCCTCGGCCACTTCACAGGAAGTCGCTTCACTCAGCACTGAACAGGCCAATATTGGTAATCAACTGGTAGGTTTGTCGGATAAGCTGGAAGGAGTATCAGTGAACTTGAAGGAACAGCTTTCGCGGTTTACGGTGTAGATATAACTAAACCATGGGAATCAGGATTGTCACTGATCTCCGTGGTTAACCCATTCAACGTTAAAAGTTGAGTGGGTTTTCTTTTTCAACTACAGGACATACTACTGGAAAAAAGATGAAAGAAGGATGGGTGTGCCGAGGCGTGGTAGCAGTTTCATACGAAAACGTCGAATTGCATATATGGCCTTGGGGGTGATGGCGCTACTGCTGATTTTATTATTCCGACTGGCTTGGCTTCAGGGGACAGCGGGCATTCATATGTCCGTTTATGGGGGGCATTCGCTTAAGGAAATGTCAGCACGTCAGCGACAGGAGGGCATTTCTATCGACTCTGGACGTGGACAGTTTACGGACCGGCATGGGCGACCCTTGACTGGCGGAGTTGTATGGACGCCAGTACTTTTTCCCGATGTAGATGGCAAAGCGGCTTTACATGGCGAAGAACTGGCCGAGCTACTGCGTACGAATAAGAAGCAACTACTGACACGATGGAAAGGGCTGCAATCCCCGCTCATATGGCGAGATGGGCGCGGAGAGCCCGTACAAATCAATCCGCACGAAGCAGGCAAGCTGCTGAAGTTAGCCCCTTCGCTTATTGAGCTTGTACCTTATGCGAAACGTTACAGGGATTTGCCCAATGGCAGGCAATGGCTTGGCTTTTTGTATGAACGTGCCGACCGAGCGAGTGAACTGCCGATGGGGGCCGCCGGGCTGGAAAGAACGCTGGAGCCGTTGCTGAGCGGCATCGGTGAAACGTTCGTCTCCCGATTTGTAGATGCACAGCGTCGTCCATTGATTCATGTACCGCTGCGTGTCAGTGCTCCATCCAATGGTCACTATCCTTTACAAGTGCAGACTACAATTGATCTACCTATACAGGAACAGATTGAAAAGCTGACGGAATCTAGTCATTTGGCAGAAGGGGCGGTGGTAGTGCTCGATGCAGGCAACGCGGACGTACTGGCGATGGTGTCTCGCCCTTTTTATAATCCCGGACATGTTGATCCGCAGCAAAAAACAGACTGGTCTAATCGTGCCCTCAAGGCGATAACGCCCGGTTCCATTTTTAAGCTGGTTACGGCTGCTGCTGCACTTGAATCAGGTGTTGTTCAACCACAGGAACAATTCCATTGTCATGGAACTTATGGCAGGTACGGTTTGGCTTGCTGGAAAAAAGAAGGACACGGTACCCTGAACCTGGAGGAAGGGCTTGCCGTGTCCTGTAATAGTGTGTTCGCTCATCTCGGCGAACGGCTTACTCCTGGGCAAATTCAGGCCACAGCCTCTGCACTGGGATTGAGTCGAACTGTGGGCTGGCAGGAGCAAAATCTTGCAGGGCTGCCTCAATTCAGACCGCTAGATCACGAAGAAAAGGGAGCCGTATTCGGCTCCCTTACGAATGCATCTGATCCGGGCGTACGTGTACAGACAGCTATCGGCCAACGTGATGTGCTGGTGACGCCTCTCCAAGCTGCCAATCTCATCGTCACCTTGCTGCATGATGGTCAAGTACATGCACCACGCCTCGTCAAACGCATCAGTTATGCAGATGGTAGCACCTTACTGGAACTACCTACTCACGCTGCACCTTCACCTGAGGGTAGCCGCTTGATTCATACATCGACGGCTCGCACGCTTCGTGAAGCAATGGAAAAGGTTGTAACACAGGGGACTGGTGCCTCGTTGCGTAATAAATCATGGAATCTGGCCGGCAAATCAGGTACGGCCCAAGCTTTGAAGAACGGTCAACCTATAAATCACCAGTGGTTTATAGGTTATGGTCCGATAGAGCGGCCTCGTTATGCGGTCGCCGTCCTTGTGCAAAATGCTTCAACAGATTCTACAAATCAAGCTACAGCACTGTTTGGTCAAGTGATGGATCTGTTAGCTCAATCCTCTTGAGTACCACGAGTAGCTTCACGATCCTCCTCCTGGATTTTTACGATAAACGGAGGCTCGTCAAATTCCTCTGTCGGAAACCGAATCCATTTCTGTAGATAGCCTTGCTGCCACAATTCCTTGAGCAAAATGATCAGAATGGGTGACAGGATTAAGCCGGCTAGTCCAAAGATGGACAACGATATAATGGCAAAGGAAAGCATCAGATAGGCAGATGAAACACCGATGGAATTACCAGTGATTTTAGGCTCTGCCAGCTGGCGGACGATCACCGTGACAGCCATGACAATAAGCAGGCCTACAGCCAGGCCGGTATTGCCTGTGATGAACAGATACACTGCCCACGGAATAAAAATAACAGGCACACCCAACAAGGGCAGGATATCAAACAAAGCTGCCACGAGCGCCAATGAGAGGGCATTATCCACTTGCAAAATGAGTAAACCTATAAATACGAGAACAAAGGTAATCCCTACCAGTAGAGCTTGAGCCTTGAGAAAAGCGGAGATAGCTTTAAGTACGTGATTTTTCAGAAAAAGATAAGCAGTTTTTAGTGTCTTGGGTGTTTTACTACGGGCAATGCTCTTCCAAAGATTAATTTCCATACTTAAAAAGAACGCTAAAATGATTGCAATGGCAAAGTTGCCCATAAAAACAGTGAAAGAACTGAGGAACTGTATGAAAAAGGATAAGCCTAGCTGTGCCCATTTCGTAGCAATGGTGGTGGCAGTCGCAAAATATTCATTCACACGTTCGGTAACACCCGGAGGTAAAGCAGCGATTTTATCTTGAGAAAGATGAAGATACCGCGTGAATTCCGCTTGGATAATCTGAGTATACTGTGGGAGGTTTTGCGCCACTTTCGTAAATTGCGTAACCAGAATCAGACCCAATCCGAAAAAAATAGCAAGTAAAAGGATGATAAACAGCAATACGGAGAGTGCGGAGGCAAAAGGTTTTTTCATTCCTTTTCGATGAAAATAACGGGCAGCAGGTTCAATGCACCAGAACACGACGAACGAAAGGAACACAGGTGCGGCAAGTTGATACAGTTTGCTGGATACGAACATAATTAAATACACGGTTAATACGATCAAACCGATATCAAAAACGGTACGCCAATATTTTTTGTACAATGGAAGCATATGGATACAACGACTCCTTTTAGATTTTTATTTATTGTACACTAAATTGGACCTCAATGCTGACCATATGAAATAGCGAAATCTCGGCATGTTTACGTCATTGTGATAACATATAAGTAAGTGAGTTTTCCTCAGGAAGCCTGCTTGGGGAGTTCAGAATAGAAAAGTGGGGATAAAACGTGCAGACTTTGCTGTTATGGATGTTTTACATTTCAACTTTTTATGCTTTTATTCCGGCGCTGGTTAGTCGTATATTTGGTTTCCGGGTGTTCAGGCGCGGCAAAAGTGAACAAGAATATGCGCTCACCTTTGATGATGGCCCTGATCCAGTGTATACATCGCAGCTGCTTGATTTACTGAAGCGTTTTGATGCCAAAGCTACTTTTTTTGTTGTTGGGATAAATGCAGAAAAACACCCTGAGCTTCTGAAACGCATGCATGATGAAGGTCATCTAATCGGTATTCATAATTATGTGCACAAATCGAATTGGCTTATGCGGCCTGTTACTGTTAGAAGACAAATTGCCCAGACAGAGTCAGTCATTCGTCGAGTAACTGGCGAGGGAACGACCTTTTATCGCCCACCTTGGGGGATAGTGAACTTCTTTGATATTTCCAACACCAATGGTCGTCGAATCGTATTATGGTCTTCCATGTTCGGGGACTGGAAGGCAAGCATTGGAGCGAAACAATTGGCAGAGAGTATGCTTAAAAAGCTAAGGGGTGGCGAGGTAATGCTGCTCCATGACTGTGGTACGACATTGGGGGCAGACGCGGAAGCGCCACAGAATATGCTAATCGCACTGGAGAAGCTACTGAGGGTCGCCCAAGAACGACAATTACGCAGCGTGCGGGTGGATACATTGTTTTGCCGTCAGTCTGTCAATCAACCTACTGCCTCCGAGATGTCCAGTACGGGTTGGTATAAAAGAACGCTGGTATTTGGATGGCTTCAGTATGAGCGTCTATTTCATGTTTTGTTTCGTCTTCGTCCCGTAAGTCAGGAGGATACGATCTTTTATTATCGTCGCCGTATCTATCATGGGCCAAATGTAAATATGGAGAACAGCAGGTGGCTAAAAAAAGGGGACCCGGTAATCGAACTTCATTTTGATAATAAAAAGTTGTTCCAATTGGGTTCGACGGCAAAGTCGATGGTACATCTAGCTATTCAATTAATTCGGATTGTAAAAAAACAACTTCCTGATCTGACCCAACGCATTGTACATGATTCTGAAATGAAAGGTGTAAAGGCGATCTATGCAGTAAGTATGATTCATCGGGGACCAGAGAAGTTGGGATTTCAAATTCGAGAGCTTCCCAAAGGATTGTTTAAGCATGTGTCCACTGTATATCTTAAGCTGTTATTTCGTGTTATCCATCCTTCGGGCTTAGAGAAATTGAGTGAAAAAAAAGATGTAATGGTACCGAAAATAATTGTGATGCCACTGGATACCTTGTTTGAACGTTTTCATCAGGGAGACTCACACCGCTCAAACGAAGCTCTTGAGCAAACAGCTCAGAGAGATGATGTCCATGCACTCAACAGCGAGCTGACTGAATAGGCTAACCCTGACGACCTAATAAAAAAGCCTCTCGATCCTTTGTTAGGGATCGAGAGGCTTTTTAGCCGTTCATAAAGTAGTCCTATCTTAGCAAAGCATTTAGATTTTCATAATTCCGCCGTTACTTGCGTTCGTCACCAGCTTGGAATAACGCGCCAGGTAACCCGTTTTCACCTTCGGCTCAAAGCCTTTCCAGTTGGCGCGACGACGTTCAAATTCTTCGTCCGTAATCTGGAGCTCAATCTTACGATTGTTCAAGTCCAGCTCGATGATATCGCCGTCCTCAACAAAAGCGATAGGTCCGCCTTCTGCAGCTTCGGGGGAAATATGACCGATGGAGATACCACGGGAAGCACCTGAGAAGCGCCCGTCTGTAATCAGGCCAACCTTAGCACCAAGCCCCATACCCACGATTTGTGAAGTTGGAGCGAGCATTTCAGGCATACCAGGTCCGCCTTTTGGACCTTCATAACGGATAACAACCACGTGTCCTTCATTAATTTTACCGTTGGCGATACCTGCCAGTGCATCTTCCTGTGAATCAAAGCAGATAGCAGGACCTTTGTGATAACCACCAACCGAAGGATCAACTGCACCGACTTTAATGATGGAGCCTTGTGGTGCCAGATTACCGAATAATACAGCCAGACCGCCACGTTCGGAATAAGGGTTGTCCAGTTTGTGGATGACGTTAGTATCCAGAATTTCCTGACCCTCTACGTTTTCACGAATGGTTTTTCCGGTTACAGTTATACAGTCTCCATGTAGTGCGCCCGGTTTCTTCAACAATTCATTCAGTACTGCGCTTACGCCGCCTGCATTATGAACATCCTCAATATGATAGTCGGAAGCAGGTGCCAATTTGGACAAATGAGGTACGCGGTTTGCGACTTCATTAATACGTTCGATAGGGTAGTCAACTTCTGCTTCATGGGCAAGTGCCAATGTATGCAATACTGTATTTGTGGAACCGCCCATTGCCATATCCAATGCAAATGCATTATCAATAGCTTCTTTAGTCACGATATCACGTGGTTTAAGATCCAGCTTAATCAATTCCATCAATTGGCGTGCAGATTGTTTAACGAATTCTTTACGTTCTTCTGCTACTGCGAGAATGGTGCCGTTACCCGGCATAGCCAGACCCATTGCTTCTGCGAGACAGTTCATGGAATTCGCTGTGAACATCCCTGAACAGGAGCCACATGTCGGACAGCCATATTGTTCTAATTCAAGCAAGCTTTGATCGTCGATTTTACCAGCCTGATATGCACCTACGCCTTCGAAGACGGAGGTCAGGGAAATAGAGCGTCCGTTCTTGTCTTTACCAGCTTTCATAGGACCGCCGCTGACGAAAATAGTTGGAATGTTAACGCGCAATGCGCCCATCATCATGCCAGGGGTAATTTTATCACAGTTAGGAATACAAACCATGCCGTCAAACCAGTGAGCGGACACGACAGTTTCTAGAGAGTCAGCTATAATTTCGCGACTGGGCAGAGAATAACGCATACCGATGTGGCCCATGGCAATGCCGTCATCTACACCAATGGTGTTAAACTCAAAAGGTACACCGCCTGCGTCACGAATGGCTTGCTTGACAATTTTGCCAAACTCCTGCAAATGGACGTGGCCCGGTACGATATCAATATACGAGTTACATACCGCAATAAACGGTTTGTCAAAATCTTCTTCCTTGACACCCGCTGCGCGCAGCAAGCTGCGGTGAGGAGCGCGATCAAAGCCTTTTTTAATCATATCGGAACGCATTTTCGTCTTAGCTGTCATGATGCTGGTTTCCCCCCAAAGTATAAAAATAGTATGGCGTTCAATGGACGCCGTGATAGCGCAGATGTTTTCTAAAGAGTCTATCATAGATGTGAGCTTTTTTCTACATATATGAAGATATTGAAAAAATACAAGAAGTGTTCTGTAATCAACAATATATAGACATGAGCAGTTTTATTTCTCTATATATTGCATTTAGAAGAGGTTTTAATTTGAATCTATTAGAAATATCTATACTGATAGGTTTGTGTATCAGGGAAAATATGAAAGAGCCCATACCGCAATAAAGCAGATGGGCTCAGCTTGTTTATATGTTAAAGGAGGGCGGAAGAGGACATTACACCTTAATTTCTGCCACCTTTACGACCGATGTCTCTATAGAAATTTTTGTCGTGCGACTCAGCTGTAGCATCGCCACCCTTTTTGCCGATTTCCTGATAAAATTCTTTATCGTGAGAGTTTGCGGTTGCTTCCCCGCCTTTTTTACCAATCTCCTGATAAAATTCCTTATTGTGCTTCTTGGAAGTAGCTTCTCCACCCATACGACCTGCCTCTTCGCGACTCATTTTCCCCTGATTTTGATTACGTGCCATTACAAATCACTCCTTAATAAAAAAGTTGTTTTTTGTTGCGCGCATCCTTTACTTACCACGTCACGCCTGTATGAAACAGGCTCCAAGTGGAGTAAAGAGGGGGTAGACTCGCTTACATGTTGATCTGTAAGTGGGTTGTGGCGTGTTCAATGTTAAATAAAAAATGGATAAAAAAATTACGCGGACCGTCTAAAGGGATAAGGAGCTGGCTTTAGCATCCACTCTACCTGTGGCTCAATCAGAGGTCGTGTTGCAGTTCGAACCCAAGGCATGGTCAACATACAGCACAGACCAGCAGCACACACTACAATCAACATGACTTCCACTGGAGTGTCTATATATTCGTAGACTCCCTTCGCAACGACGGTACGGACGATCAAGCCATGCAGTAAAAAGACATATAGTGTCCGTCTTCCCATCTCGGTTATACGTCCTGTGACAGCTGGAACAAAGCTTAGGAACGCCATGGATGCTATCCATTGAACTCCATAAATGCCGATGCGGTAAATTCCTGCGTACCATTCGGTATGGCCCAATTCACCGTAAGTCATATTGCCATACAGCCAGCCTGCCGGGATGTCGAAATACGACGTTCCCGCCAGTACCATAAGCAGAAGAGATATAAAGCCAGCGATTATGCGGACTGGAGCTGTGAAGAACCGCCGAACGTCCGCATAATTCAAATGATAACCTGCTACAAAGTAAGGCAAATAAACAAAGGTTCTGCATACGCTCAGCCATATACCATCCACAGGGAGATACCCGACGAGGATACCGAGCAGCACGGATATACCCAATTGGAGGACAGGTGGTATTTTCTGAAAAGACAGCATTAGCAGTCTCCAACAGATATGGCTGGCAAGGAACCAGAGTAGCAAATAAGGAGCAAAGAACGAATGATGGATATGGGGAACGTGGAAGAGCGCAACATCCAAGATCGAATAGAGCGATTGAAAAATAAGATATTGCATACCGATCTGAAGCAGAACTTTTCGGCCTGCAGATCCGGTCAAAGATGTTTGGGCAAAGTAGCCTGTAACGAGTACAAACAATGGCATATGAAACATGAATATCCAGCTGAACCATTGTTGAGCAATATGAAATGAACCGACTAGAGGCTCCAGAGCATTTCCTGCAAATACGCATATGATCAACAGAAATCGCAAATTGAGAAAGAAGCTTTCCCCTTGTACATCATGGCTTGTCGTCATGTGTTTCCCTCCGAGCGGCTTCTGCCGAATAAACTATTTAAAAAATAATTCTTTACAAGGAACAAGGTACGATACTCTGGACTTTATCATTGTGATTTTATTCACAATAGTAAGCGTTATCATAACCTTATTGTGTGGCGAAAGCTTGAACACCGGACAAAGACGGGCTAATACCTGGAAATGTATGCTGATTTGACCCTGTGTGTGCAACGATGTTACCCTAACAAGGCTATAGTTACGCTGAGAATACAGCGGCACATTTTATATTCAAATTACGAATTACGAGGTACGAAAGGCGAAAGGGACTTTTACAATGAGAAGAAGAACAAGAAGATCATACAATTCATATGGGACACGTGGTCCTCGGAGAATATGGAAAGTTCTCTTAGGCATCCTGATTATTATTGCACTGATAGCAGGGTGGGGAGCATGGAAGGTATTTACGCCTTATCAGCCTGACGAGACGGCGGCGGCTGCATTAGCCGAAGTAGCGGATGCTGTGAAAGTAAATGAACAAGAACATTGGGTTAGTTTTGAGCCTGTAAAAAGAAGCGGAGCTGGAGTCATTTTGTATCCAGGGGCGTTGGTGAAGCCCGAAAGCTATGCGCCTTTGGCACGCCGTCTGGCGGAAAAGGGTCATCATGTGATTATTGCAAAAATGCCACTCAACCTTGCATTGATCTCCCCGGATCTAGCGAATGAAGTGCTAAAGGCATATCCGAAAGAAGCGTTTGTTATTGGAGGTCATTCGTTAGGTGGAGTGATGGCGGCTCGATATGCAGCTGCGCATCCTGATCAGGTCAAAGGTGTATTTTTCCTTGCCTCCTACCCGGATAACAAAGGAAATTTAAAGGATAAAAATCTGCCTGTTATTTCTCTACTGGGAAGTGATGATGGAGTCGTCCAGATGGAAAATGTCCAAAGTGGTAGAACTTATTTACCAGCCAACACGCTGTATTTTACAGTCGAAGGGGGTAATCATGCTCAATTCGGCAGTTATGGTGCCCAAAAAGGGGATAATCCTGCAAAAATTAGCGCTGTCGAGCAATGGAATCAGACGGTAACGGCTTTACAGGACTGGATGAAAGAAAGTGTGGATGTGGCTCCTAAGAATCAGTAAAGGAGGTATGCTGCATGTCTGAGCTGATCGTGCAGGGGGAGCGGTACCCATGCCGTGGTATTCTATTGGATAAAGATGGAACGTTGCTGGATTTTATTCAGTTGTGGGGCCCCTGGGCTCGTTCTATACTGGATATGATGGAGCAGCATCTTGCCGTGGCGGGTGCCGGTTTTACGGTGGAAAAAGGTACCGTTCTAGGTACTGTTCACGATCAGGAGGGGCGTGTGATCGGTTACGATCCTTCTGGCCCGCTGGCCATGGGGACGGTGGACGAAAGTACAGGGGTACTGGCTTGGCAGCTTTATACTGCTGGTGTACCGTGGAATGAGGCTGTGCGGCTTGTCCGCGACTTTAATAAAACGGCGATGGCTGATATTCGGCGACATCGGGCAGCGAAGGTGTTTCCAGGGTTGCGGACGTTGCTTGAGCAAAGCCGCCATGCCGGGCTGAAACTAGCGGTTGTGACCTCTGACAGTACAGAGGCTGCACAGGAGCATTTGGAGTGGATGGGGCTGACATCCTATTTTGACGAGGTCATCGGACACGATAGGGTTACATACGGTAAGCCTGACCCGGAAATGGCTGAAAAAGCCTGCGCATTACTAGGATTGTCGCCGGCGGACGTGGTAGTCATCGGAGACAGTAATGGGGACATGCAGATGGGCAAACGTGCCGGAGTGCGGCTCGCTATTGGATTTGCGCCAGAAGCAGAACGTTCTGGTCATTTACTGGATGCGGATAAGGTTGTTCGTAGATATGAAGAACTGGAGGTGCGTAGGGTATGAAAGTTAATACGTTGGCGGAATGGATACAGCAATCGCAGAATGTTGTTTTTTTCGGCGGAGCAGGCACATCGACGGAAAGCGGTATTCCGGATTTTCGTTCGGCAGCAGGCCTGTATCAAAGTGAGGAGAAATTGCCTTATTCCCCTGAGGTTATGCTGAGCCGTTCATTTTTTGTGAAGCATCCTGAGGTGTTCTTCGACTTCTATCGCAGCAAAATGCTGCATCCCGATGCGGAGCCGAACGGTTGTCATCATTTCCTCGCGTCATTGGAAAAACAAGGCCGTCTAAAAGCGGTTGTGACCCAAAATATTGACGGTTTACATCAGGCTGCCGGCAGTGTGAATGTATTGGAACTTCACGGCTCAGTGCATCGGAACCACTGTATGGAATGCGGACGCTTTTACAGTCTAGATGAAGTGATGAACAGCTCTGAGGTTGTACCCAAATGTCCGATAGATGGAGGAATTATTAAACCGAATGTCGTTTTATACGAGGAGGAGCTGAATCAGGATACCATTATTCAATCCGTTCAGGCTATTTCGCAGGCTGATCTGCTGTTAATTGGAGGAACGTCGCTGACAGTACATCCCGCTGCGGGCTTGATTACTTATTTTCGTGGTAAACATACGGTGCTGTTGAATACAGATCCGACCTCGTATGATCATAAGGCGGATCTTTTAATCACTGATCCAATCGGTAAAGTTATGGAAAAACTTGCTCATCAATTAGGTTTGTAATCGTTTTCTTGTCAACGCCTGGATAAAAGCGCTATGATGATGTTGTGATGGACATTACAATGTTTCGAGAGAGGCTGGGATAGCATGGTTTATTTAGCTGGCGAAGATCGTTATGAAAGTATGAAATATAACCGTACAGGGAGATCAGGTCTAAAACTGCCCGCTATTTCGCTGGGCTTGTGGCACAATTTTGGCGGGATTAACAACGCGGAGAATGGCCGTAGCATGATTACCCGCTCCTTTGATCTGGGAATTACGCATTTTGATTTAGCTAATAACTATGGCCCTCCTGCGGGATCAGCTGAGGAATTTTTTGGACAAGTTTTAGCCAGTGATATGAAACCGTACCGGGATGAGTTGGTCATCTCCACCAAAGCGGGCTACAATATGTGGGCAGGGCCTTATGGAGACTGGGGATCTCGCAAGTATATGATATCTAGTCTGGATCAGAGCCTGAAGCGGATGGGGCTGGACTATGTCGATATATTCTACTCTCACCGATTTGATCCTGATACGCCGCTGGAAGAAACGATGGGAGCACTGGATCATATCGTACGTTCTGGCAAAGCGCTGTATGTGGGTGTGTCCAATTATAGTGCGGAGCAAACAGCGGAAGCAGCTCGCATTCTGAAGGAACTGGGAACACCGCTTCTGATTCATCAGCCGAAATACTCCTTGCTTGACCGCTGGATTGAAAATGGATTACAAGATGTACTGGACGAAAACGGGGTAGGCAGCATTGCCTTTTGCCCGCTGGCGCAGGGATTGCTGACCAATAAATATTTGAACGGAATTCCTGAGGATTCACGTGCAGCGAGTACATCGGTTTTCCTGAATGAGAACCATGTGACGCCAGAGACACTTCGCAAGGTACGCGCCCTGAATCAGATGGCTGCTGCACGCGGGCAAAGTTTGGCTCAATTCTCGCTGGCCTGGGCTCTGCGCGGCGAACGTCTGACCTCTGTCTTGATTGGGGCAAGCCGTGTAAGCCAAATTGAAGAAAATGTTGCTACCTTATCCAATCTGGACTTTTCTCAGGAGGAACTGGATCGGATTGATTCGATTCTGAATGCCGGGAACTGACAGGACGGCGGCACAGCCTAATGGCGAAAGTTAATTTGTAGTCATCGGCCTAATTTCGTGTTCTCTTATACAATATAAATTAACAGCCCGTATCCGTTTGAAGGATGCGGGCTGTTTAAGTCTGTTTTACGACTGTGGATACTGCTTAACCTTGCTTCGGTACTCGGTTGGAGACTGGCCACAGAAGCGCTTGAATTGACGTGAGAAATATAAGGCATCAGTTAGTCCGACCGAAGCGGCCACTTGCTCTACCGACAGTTCAGGACGCTCACGCAGCAGTTGACGTGATTTGTCAATTCTTAGCTTAAGCAGATAGGTGACGGGGGAGATGCCCGTTTCCTTTTTGAAAATCCGGGACAAATACGCACGGTTATAACCAAGTCCTTCAGACATTTGCTCAATGGAAACGGGATGTGCGTACTGAGTGGACATATATTGCACCATCTGCTTGACTGTACGTTGAATTTGCGAATCCGCCCCGGACGGATCAGTCCAGTCGCTCAGGTAATTGCCTGCTTCCCCCATAATCAGATACAAATAGCCCAAGGCTGATAAATGAGAACTAGATTTTCTGCTATAAAAGGCCAATTGCATTTGCTTCAAATAACCGGGGATGGGACTTTGATCGGAAGCATGGAAGACAGGCTGGTGAACACGCAGCCCTGCCTCCTGCACCACCTGCTCAGTATGGTGTCCAGTAAACGCAGACCAACGATAACGCCACGGTTCCTCTTCATCAGAGGTATAGCTCACCAGCTGACCAGGATGGATAAGGAAAAAATCGTTTACTTCAAGCTGATATGTGTGCTGTTCCGTTCGGAAGATGCCTTTGCCCGATTCTACAAAGTGAAGCAGATAGTAATCATAGATTTTCGGCCCTACGGCATGACCGGATTTGGTTTGGCTCTCTCCTGCAAAAAGCACATGCAGTGGGCTATTTTCATAAAACACTGGATTAGAGGCGACAGCATAACTATATGAATGCGCTTGCAAAATAGGGTCATCCTTCCTGCATTTGTGAATAGTTTAGCGTATGCGGTATACTTACATTGTACATATCCAAGTCACATTTATCCATAGCTTAAACACATGGATGCATTACATTGTGTGACGCTTTCATTTATACTGAAATCATAAGAGATGTCAACCTGATTAAGATGTTACAGGGAAATCAGGTGGCCTTTACTAACGGTATACGAGGTGGATGCGGATATGAACTCTACTGAATTAAAGAAACATTTTATTAAAAAATATGGTGAAAGCAGCAATGAACTGCGGATATTTCATGCACCTGGACGTGTCAATCTGATTGGAGAGCATATCGACTATAATGGTGGTTATGTACTCCCGGCTGCGCTGGAATTTGGAACGACGCTGATCCTTCGTGCGCGTAATGATGATAAGATTCATTTTGCTTCGACAAACCTGTCGTATGAAGTATCTATCTCCCGCGGAGAAATAGGTAAAAACAAAACGGATGAGTGGGTGGACTATCCGGTGGGCGTGTTGGTAGAGCTAGCTGATAAGGGAGTTTATCCGTCTAAGGGATATGACCTGCTCTATCACGGAGAAATACCGAACGGTGCTGGATTATCCTCTTCAGCCTCCATTGAGGTTGTTACAGGATACGCGTTCCTCACTATTGAAAAACAGAAAACAGATACGGTCGAAATCGCTTTGTTGTCCCAGCGAGCAGAAAACAATTACGTTGGTGTCAATTGCGGCATTATGGACCAGTTCGCTGTAGCGAACGGAGCAGCTGATCATGCAATTCTACTGATGTGCGATACGTTGGATTACCGCAAAGTTCCATTCCGTACGGGAGATTATAAGTTGGTGATCGGCAATACAAATAAGCGTCGCGGTTTGGTGGACTCGGCCTATAACGAGCGTCGTAGCCAATGTGCCGAAGCACTGTCCATTTTGCAGCAGCAGGAGCCGTCACTGGAATACCTCGCTCAGCTGGATGAGACGCGTTTCGGAGAGCTTCAGCACCACATCACGGATGAAACAGTGCGTCGGCGGGCACAGCATGTGGTGGAGGAAAACGCTCGTGTATTGGCCTCTGTCGATGCTCTCGCGGCGAATGAACTTGCAGCTTTTGGTCAGTTAATGAATGCTTCTCATGATTCATTACGCGATTTGTATGAGGTCAGCTGCACGGAGCTGGACGTCATGGTTGAAGAAGCCCGACGCATTCCTGGCACGTTGGGTGCTCGTATGACAGGAGCTGGATTTGGAGGTTGTACGGTTTCGTTGGTTCATGAGGACGATGTGGAACGTTTTGTGAAGGAAGTCGGCGAAGCTTATCAGACCCGCACAGGGCTGGAAGCCAGCTTTTATGTATGCAAGGCAGGAGACGGAGTTAAAGAACTGAAGGAGGACGAATAACATGGCCATTTTAGTAACAGGTGGAGCAGGATATATCGGTTCACATACCGTAGCAGAATTGTTGAATCTGGGAGAAGAAGTTGTGGTGCTGGATAATTTGCAAACAGGGCACAAAGCAGCGTTGCTTGGGGGCAAGTTGTATGAAGGGGATTTGAGGGATAAAGAATTACTGTCCAAACTGTTCTCTGAAAATAGTATCGATGCAGTTATCCATTTTGCAGCCAACTCGCTGGTTGGAGAAAGTATGCAAAATCCTGGTAAATATTACGACAACAATGTATTTGGCACGCTGAGCTTGTTGGAGGCGATGAAAGATGCCGGAGTGCGCCGAATTGTATTTTCCTCTACTGCGGCTACCTACGGCGAACCGGAGAAGGTGCCGATTGAAGAGGGTGACCGTACAGAGCCAACCAACGTGTATGGTGAAACAAAGCTGATGATGGAGCGCATGATGTCGTGGTTTGATAAAGTTTTAGGCATCAAATATGTGTCTTTACGGTATTTTAATGCGGCTGGTGCGCATGAGAGCGGCAAGATCGGCGAAGATCACCGACCAGAAAGTCATCTGATCCCATTGGTGCTCCAGACAGCCTTGAAACAGCGTCCACACATCGCTGTGTTTGGTGAGGACTATGCGACACCTGACGGCACATGTGTTCGGGATTACATTCACGTAAGTGATCTGGCGGATGCTCATGTGCGTGCAGTAAATTATTTGCGCGAAGGCAATGACAGCAACGTGTTCAATCTGGGCAACGGACAGGGCTTCTCTGTGAAAGAAGTAATTGAGACAGCACGCAAGGTCACCGGGCTCGAGATTCCAGTTGTGACAGAACCTCGCCGCGCAGGCGATCCAGCGATATTGGTTGCATCTTCTGACAAGGCTCGTTCGGTGTTGGGCTGGAGTCCAGCGCGTACCCAACTGGAGGATATTATTAGCGGAGCATGGGGATGGCATCAGTCGCACCCTCACGGCTACGGCGACGAATAGACGGGAGACGATGACATATGAGCGAGCGCCAATCTGCAGATAAAGGCCAAGGCCGGGAACATTCCCGGCATCTGGCCCATGACATCGACGAAACTGTACAGCAGTCGGCTCTATATGCGGTGGAGCAACTGGTTGCATTCGCACAAAATAAGGGCTTGATCGGTCCGCAAGACACAGATTACAGCCGTAATTTGTTATTGGATCAGTTTGGTTTTTCCGAGCCTTATTCAGGTAGGGATGTAGGGGGCATTATGGCCCCTGAAGCCCTCCAGCCTGTGCTTAATGTATTGATAGATTATGGTTTTGCCATAGGCCTTATCCCCGAAAACACAGATACGTATCGTGATTTGCTGGATTCCAAAATTATGGGACTACTGATGGCGAGACCATCTGAAGTCATCCGTGACTTTCATCAAACGGAGGCTGAACGTGGCATAGAGGCGGCGACTGATGCTTTTTATCAATTATCTATCGATTCGAACTACATCCGAATGGATCGGGTTGCCAGCAATGTGTACTGGAATCAGTCGACATCTTACGGAGATATGGAAATTACGATTAATTTGTCCAAGCCAGAAAAAAGTCCCAAGGAAATTGCGATGGCGAAGCTTTTGCCGCCGCCTGTTTATCCCAAGTGTCAATTATGCCGTGAAAACGTCGGATATGCAGGAAGAGTAAATCATCCGTCCCGTCAAAATTTGCGTATCATTCCGGTGGAATTGAATGGGGAACCGTGGTTTTTTCAATATTCACCCTATGTGTATTACAACGAGCATTGCATCGTGTTCCATCATAATCATGTACCGATGAAGCTCACGAAGGATACACTGCGCCGATTACTGGCCTTTACGAAAGCGTTTCCGCATTATTTTATTGGCTCCAATGCGGATCTGCCGATTGTCGGCGGATCGATTCTGACCCATGATCATTTTCAGGGTGGTCGTCATACATTCCCAATTGAAAAAGCGGGTGTGGACGGCGTATACCATAATGAAGCGTTCCCGCAGGTTACAGCAGGGATTGTAAATTGGCCGATGTCGGTCATCCGTTTTACGTCAACAGATGCCGAGGCGCTGTTGGAAGCGGGAAATGCTGCTTTTGAAGCCTGGAAAGCTTATAGTGATCCTGTAGCTGATGTCCTCTCTCATACAGAGCAAGAGGGGGAAACGATTCCGCATAATACTGTGACGCCGATTGTGCGCCGTGATTCCGAAGGCAGGTATCAGATGGATCTCGTACTGCGCAACAACCGAACGAGTGAAGAATACCCGGAAGGTATTTTCCATCCTCACCGCGAGATGCATCACATCAAGAAGGAAAATATCGGTCTGATCGAAGTTATGGGACTTGCCATATTACCGGGGCGGCTCAAGGATGAACTGGATGGAATTGCAGATATTTTGTGTGGGGATGACAAACTGGCTGTGGCTGTACAGCAAGAAGGACATCCGCTGTTTAAGCATGCAGACTGGATTTACCAGTTAAACACTCGGTTCGGTCGTTTGCCTGACAAGGAGACGGCTGTTCGTACCATACAAAATGAGGTTGGACTGAAATTCAGTGAAATTTTAGAGCATGCAGGAGTGTATAAACGGAATCCGTCCGGACAGCAGGCCTTTGGTCGTTTTATGAAACAATTGGGATATACTTTGGGAGAATAAAATTGCTTGCGAAGCACATACTATACTACGAGAACCCTCCCAAGATATGACATGGAACCATGCTCCTCAAGGAGTGTGGTTTTTTTCTGAAAACAAAGCAGATTTGTTTCCTGTAACCGAAAAGGTTATAATAGAGTAGTTTCTTAATATTAAACTTTAGAACTATTGGAGGCGAGCGTTTGCGATGAAAGCATTCGAATTTTATAATCCTACACAATTGATCTTCGGTAAAGGACAATTGGAGGCTCTCAAGCGTGAAGTTCCTAAATATGGTAAACGTGTACTGCTTGTATATGGCGGCGGCAGCATTAAGCGCAGCGGCTTGTATGATAATGTAATAGGTTTGCTTGGTGAAATCGGTGCAGAGGTAACGGAACTGGCTGGTGTGGAACCGAATCCTCGCTTATCTACAGTACATAAAGGCGTGGAATTGTGTAAAACACATCAAATCGACCTCGTTCTGGCTGTAGGAGGCGGTAGTGTGCTGGATTGTTCCAAAGCCATTGCTGTTGGTGCAAAATATGATGGCGACATGTGGGATTTTGCAGAGCGTAAAGCGGCACCACAGGCAGCATTGCCATTAGGTACGGTTTTAACTATGGCAGCCACTGGTTCTGAAATGAATGCGGGTTCTGTTATTACAAATGAAAAAACACAGGAAAAATTGGGCTGGGGCAGCGTATTTGCGTTCCCTGCGTTTTCTATTCTTGATCCAGTGAACACATACTCACTGCCGCAAAATCAAACGGTTTACGGAATCGTAGATATGATGTCACATACGCTGGAGCATTATTTCCATCTGGAATCCAATACTCCGGTCCAACTTGGCTGGTGCGAAACGATTTTGCGTACGGTCATGGATGCGGCTCCAGGTCTGGTCAACGATCTGGAAAACTACGAGCTGCGTGAAACAATTATGTATTGTGGTACGATGGCGCTGAACGGCTTCCTGAACATGGGGCTAACAGGCGACTGGGCTACTCATAATATCGAACATGCTGTGTCTGCTGTTTATGATATTCCACATGGTGGAGGACTGGCTATTCTGTTCCCGAACTGGATGAAACACAATCTGCATGTGAAGCCTGAACGCTTCAAACAACTGGCGGTCAATGTGTTCCATGTAAACCCAGAAGGCAAGAGTGATGAAGAAGTGGCGCTGGAAGGTATTCAGGCGTTGCGTGATTTCTGGAACTCGATTGGTGCACCAAGCCGTCTGGCTGATTACGAGATTGATGCGTCCAAAATCGATGTTATGGCTGATAAAGCTGTGAAATTCGGATCTTTTGGTGGCTTTAACAAGCTCAATCGCGAAGATGTAGTCGAAATTTACAAAGCATCCCTGTAAAACGACATTTGTATCATTTAAAGCACGTTTGTGCGTCATTAGACGTACGAACGTGCTTTTTTGGGTTTGATTTGGGATATGGAGGAAAATTTTGAAACTTTTTTAGGTTGAATACGTAAACATAGTTATAGACTGGAAACCAGACTGAAAAGGTACATGGAAGGAGGAGTCGCATGGAAACCATATTTTGGTGGCTATTGGCAGGAGGCGCTATCTTTACCGTGGTCAGTGTGCTGATCGGGGATGTACTCGGTAGTTGGCTGGATGGTGCATTGGAGCTGCCGGGCCTTGATTGGTTCAGACCTGTCGTTTTACTTGGAGCCATGACCGCTTTTGGCGGAGCTGGAGTACTGCTGACAAAGTATACCGGGCTGAGCACGGGATGGGTCGTCGCGCTTGCTTTAGGGATTTCGTTTGTCATCGGAATACTCGTGTTCTTTGCGTTTATCAAACCCATGGCGAATTCGGAGGTATCCAGCGGCTTCTCCATGCGTGAGCTGACTGGCCGGATTGGTGAGGTTACCATTCCTGTACCTGAGGTTGGTTACGGGGAGGTTATGATCCGCTTGGGTGCAGGCAACACCATACATACAGCATCGAGCTTCGATCACAAACCGCTTGCTGCGGGAACCCGTATCGTCGTGGTTGAGGTCGCAGAGGGCGTCGTCCGCGTAGCGTACCTGGACACCTAGACGGCGCATTCGCTTAACTTGAAGGGAGCGTGATCGGGAGTGTCAAATTTGCAAGATATTGTGTTGGTCCCTGGGATTGTTGTTATCGTTATCGTCATATTAGGGATCGCTTTTTGGGCCCGCTACAAAACAGTAGGGCCGGATGAAGGGATGATCGTGACGGGTTCTTTTCTGGGAAATAAAAATATTTCCGAGGATGACTCTGGACGTAAAATTAAAATTGTACGCGGCGGGGGGGCCTTCATTTGGCCTATTTTCCAGCAGTCCGAATTCATCTCTCTGTTGTCCCATAAACTGGACGTAACCACACCGGAAGTGTATACGGAGCAAGGAGTTCCCGTGATTGCGGATGGTGTGGCGATCATCAAGGTCGGCAGTTCTATTGAAGATGTGGCTACAGCAGCCGAGCAGTTCATCGGGAAGCCACTGGAGGCTCTTAGGGGAGAGGCTCAGGAAGTGCTGGAAGGGCATTTACGCGCAATCCTCGGCTCGATGACAGTGGAGGAAGTATATCGTAATCGGGATCGGTTTGCGCAGGAAGTACAGGGCGTGGCTGCTCGTGATCTAAAAAAAATGGGCTTGCAAATCGTTTCATTCACCATCAAAGATGTGCGTGATAAGCACGGATATCTGGATGCGCTTGGTAAGCCGAGAATTGCCGCTGTGAAACGGGATGCTGAGATTGCGGAAGCCGAAGCTGTGCGGGATGCCCGGATTCAGAAGGCGCGTGCGGAACAGGAAGGCCAGAAGGCCGAACTGCTGCGAGATACCAACATTGCCGAGGCAGCCAAAGAGAAAGAACTGAAAGTGGCTTCGTTTAAAAAAGAACAGGATACAGCGAAGGCAGAAGCCGATCAGGCTTATCACATCCAGGAGGCCCGTGCCAAGCAGACTGCCGTCGAGGAGCAGATGAAGGTCGAGCTGGTGCGCAAAGAACGGGAAATTGACCTTCAATCCAAGGAAATACAGGTACGTGAAAAGCAATATGATGCGGAAGTGAAAAAGAAGGCAGAAGCCGATCGGTATGCGGTCGAACAAGCGGCGGAAGCAGATAAATCGCGTAAAATGCGTGAGGCTGAATCACTGCAATACTCGATTGAGACACAGGCTAAAGCGTCAGCTGAACAAAAACGTCTAAACGGGCAAGCAGAAGCGGATGCCGAACGCGCCAAAGGTACGGCAGACGCAGATGTCATCCGTTTGCGTGGACTTGCAGAAGCGGAGGCCAAGGAAAAACTGGCGGAGGCGTTCCAGAAGTTTGGAGAGGCTGCCGTGCTCGATATTATCGTAAAAATGCTGCCTGAGCTGGCTGGACGTATTGCCGAACCGATTGCGTCCATCGATAAACTCACCGTAGTTGATACAGGAAAAGGAGAAGGAGCAGCGCGTGTCAGCAATTATGTCACCGAACTGATGGCTACGGCGCCCGAGATGCTGAAGAGTGTATCCGGTATTGATGTGGAACAGTTAATCAAGGGGCTGACCACTGGGAAAAAAGGCCTTCATTCCGTGCCGTCCTCCGGTGAAGCGAACAAGCAGCCTCTTCCAGCCTCGGTGGAGGCAGCACTAACAGATAAAGAATAACGATAAGTCTTTGGGAGCTTCTATCCCTAACCAAAAGACCGCTTTTCATCACAGCATTTTCCGGCAATGTGATGAAAAGCGTTTTCTTTTTATTGACCTTTAGCCGAATATTTGGTACTTTAACGTGGATTCCTCTGAGCTTCATGCTATAATTCTTAGGATCAAGGTTCTGATAAAAGAGGTGCGGATGTGAGCAGCCTAAAAGTGGCCAAAGCGCTGAATAACAATGTGATTATAGGAATGCACCCCGAGCATGATGAGGTTGTCGTGATTGGAAAAGGAATCGGTTTCAATCGCAGACCCGGCGATCTTATGCCGTTGGATTCAGTTGAAAAATTATTTATATTAAAAAGCCATGAAGAACAGGAGCAATACAAACGGTTGCTTCCTGAGCTGGATGAAAAGCTCATCGAGGTCATCGGTGAGGTGCTTCATCTTGTTCAGCTTCAAGCAAAGAAGCCTCTAAATGAGCACATTCTGATTGCTTTAACTGACCATATCGCTTTTTCCATCAACCGTCATAAACAGGGAATTACGATTCATAATCCGTTTTTGTATGAGACTAGGGAAATATATCCTCAGGAATACAAGATGGCTGAGCAGGCTGTTGCTTTAATCAGGGATAAGATGAATGTAGATCTGGGAGAAGATGAAATCGGATTCGTGGCCCTGCATATTTATAGCGCCATGACAAACCAGCATATTTCCGAGGTTAGGAAGGATTCTCGTCTGATTGCTGATATGGTTCAGGTTGTCGAGACGACACTGGATTATCGAATTCCTCTCCAATCCCTTGATTATTCTCGACTGCTGACTCATCTGAGGTTTGCGATTGAACGTGTGCGCCGGGGAGAGATTGTGCAGGAAATTTATCGATTGGACAAGCTTTTGAATGAAGAATATCCAGAAATGTATATGCTGTCCTGGAAACTGACGAAGATTATGGAGAAAAGGCTACGTAAACCTGTTTATCCGGCTGAGGTTAGTTATTTGACAATGCATCTGCAACGGTTGTCTCAACGCAAAGAGCAGGGGTAGCAACAAAAAGTGATAAAACCGGAATAAAAAAGTATTGCCTCGCATTTAGCGGGGTGCTATAATCAATTCTGCAATGAGGAAGACAACAACTGAACATTTAACGTGTTACTGATTCGATCAGGCATGAGTTGTTTTAAGTTATGATTGTTTACAGCCTACTGGGGTAAGCTATATCCCAAGGTTGTTTTCAAACATACTTAAATCGGCTCATGCCTTTTTTGTTGTTTTGCCTCTGTTCTAAATTTCAGAGAAGGATGTGGAAGGTATGTTTAAAAAGCTTTTCGGCGTTTTACAGCGTGTCGGTAAAGCATTAATGCTTCCTGTAGCGATTTTGCCAGCTGCGGGGCTTTTATTGGGTATCGGTAACATGCTGGTCAATCCTGATTTTCTCCAGTACATTCCGGCATTAAATGCGGGCTGGGTTCAATCGGTTGCGACGATCATGATGAATGCCGGACAAATCGTTTTTGATAATCTGGCACTGTTGTTCGCAGTCGGCGTAGCCGTCGGTCTAGCGGGCGGTGAAGGTGTAGCAGGTTTGGCTGCCATCATCGGTTACCTCGTTATGAACATTACTCTGGGTACAGCCGTGGGTGTCACACCTGGTCTGATTGCTCAAAAAATACCGGGTTATGCGAACGTGTTGGGAATTCCAACGCTTCAAACCGGGGTGTTCGGCGGGATAATCATCGGTATACTGGCCGCAGCCATGTACAACCGCTTTTTCAAAATTGAGCTTCCTTCGTATCTGGGCTTTTTCGCGGGTAAGCGTTTCGTTCCAATTGCAACGGCGGTATCCTCACTTATTGTCGGACTAGCACTGGTTCTGATCTGGCCTCCAGTTCAACAAGGACTTAACGCAGTATCTCACTTTATGGTGTATTCCAACCCGACTTTGTCGGCGTTCCTGTTCGGGGTTATCGAACGCGCGCTGATTCCATTTGGTTTGCATCACATTTGGTATTCACCGTTCTGGTTTGAGTTTGGTGAATATGTTAACAAAGCAGGTCAAACCGTTCACGGTGACCAGCAGATCTTCTTCAGCCAGCTTCGCGACGGAGTGGCTTTGACAGCAAGTACGTTCCAAGTGGGTAAATTCCCATTCATGATGTTCGGTTTGCCAGCAGCAGCGCTTGCGATGTACCATGAAGCAAGACCAGAACACAAAAAATATGTAGCAGGTATTATGGGTTCAGCAGCATTGACTTCGTTCTTGACAGGTATTACGGAGCCACTGGAATTTTCCTTCCTGTTCGTAGCTCCACTGCTGTTTGCAGTACACTGTATATTCGCAGGTCTGTCATTTATGACCATGCAAATTTTACATGTCAAAATCGGTATGACCTTCTCAGGCGGATTTATTGACTTCCTGATTTTCGGGATTATTCCAACCCGTACGCCTTGGTGGTATGTAATCATCGTCGGTCTGATTTTGGCAGTTATTTACTACTTCGGATTCCGATTCATCATACGGAAATTCAACTTGAAAACACCAGGGCGTGAAGAAGCCACAGAAAATGTGGATGGCGCAGCAACTGGTAGTAGTGACGAGCTCCCACACAACATTTTGGCAGCTTTCGGCGGTTCATCGAATATCAAGCATCTGGATGCTTGTATCACACGTCTTCGGATCGAGGTTAATGAGAAATCGAACGTTGACAAAGCTCGTCTGAAACAACTTGGCGCATCGGGTGTCCTTGAAGTCGGTAACAACGTACAGGCAATTTTCGGTACACGTTCCGACACCATTAAAACTCAAATGGCTGATATCATGGCTGGACGTACACCTGCACCAGCTCCGGCGCAACCTGCTCCACAAGAGGAGAAGGAAGCTGGAGAAGAACAACAAACCATTATTGTAGAAGATATTGTAATGCCTGTTAACGGCGAATTGGTTGATATCTCGACGGTTCCCGATCCGGTATTTGCAGAACGTATGACAGGTGACGGCTTTGCGGTCGTGCCGAATGATGGAACGATTGTGTCCCCTGTTTACGGCAAAGTATTCAATGTATTCCCGAGCAAGCATGCGGTTGGTATCCAATCCGATGGCGGTAAAGAAGTGCTTGTTCATATCGGGGTGAATACAGTGAAGCTTAAAGGTCAAGGATTTGACGTTTTGGTGAACGAAGGCGATCTTGTGTCAGCTGGCCAGCCTATTATGAAAGTAGACCTGGAATACGTGAAGGCAAACGCTAAATCCATCATCTCACCTGTCATTTTTACTAACCTTCCTGAAGGTTCTTCGGTAACTTTAAACAAAACTGGAGTATTGAAGGCTGGCGAAGATGGTATAATTACGATAAAATAAACTCTATGTGTTTCGGATTAGTTGATTAGGCGGCTTAGGCCGTCTGATCAATTATTCGGTATACTGCGTGTAAACAAATATTATCTTTAGGAAAGTGGGAGGAACAAATTATGCAAACAACTTTTAGAATTACGGATGAAGACGGTATCCATGCACGTCCTGCAACTGCGCTGGTAAATACAGCTAACAAATTCAGCGGTGCTGAATCTTTTGCCGAAGCTAACGGTAAAAAAGTAACTTTGAAATCCATTCTGGGTGTATTGTCTCTGGGTCTGGAACAAGGCGATACTATTAACATTATCTGCGAAGGCGCTGAAGCTGCCGAAGCACTGAAAGCTCTTGAAAATGTAATCGTCAACGAAGGGCTGGGCGAAGTTCATGCTTAAGATTTCCGGGATTGCCGCTTCGGCAGGCATAGCCATTGCCCGGGCGTTTATCTTGGAGCATCCGAATTACGCTGTAGAGAGACGCGCGGTTGGTGATGTTGAAGCTGAAATCGCAAGATTGGATGCGGCTTTGGCACAATCTCAAACCGAATTGGAATCGATTAAGGAGAAAACACTTAAGGAGCTGGGAGAGAAAAAAGCAGAAATTTTTGCATCTCACCTGCTCATTTTGAATGATCCTGAATTGATCGATCCGGTTAAAGCTAAAATCAGAGACGAGCAGCTTAATGCTGACTATGCTTTGAATGAAGTAGCTACACAGTTCATCTCCATGTTTGAAAACATGAAAAGTGCCTATTTGCAAGAACGCGCATCGGACATGCGTGATGTAACCAAGCGGATCCTGAATCACCTGCTTGGTGTTCATTTTGTTAGTCCTGCAGAAATTGCCGAAGAAACGATTGTGCTTGCAGAAGATTTGACACCTTCCGACACAGCTCAGCTGAACCGTGAATTTGTTAAAGGTTTTGCAACGAATATCGGCGGACGTACTTCGCATTCGGCTATTATGGCTCGCTCACTTGAAATTCCTGCAGTTGTGGGAACGAAAAATATATTGTCTCAAGCTAAAAGCGGCGATTTGATTATCGTTGATGGTTTGGATGGTCACGTATTCGTGAACCCTACCGAAGAGATTGTTGCAGAATACCGTGCTAAACAAGTGGCATACGACAAGCAACGCGAAGAGTGGCGCAAGCTGCGCGGCGAAGCTACGGTTTCTGTCGATGGTGTCCATGTCGAACTGGCAGCCAATATTGGTACGCCTAATGATGTAGCTGGTGTCCTGGACAACGGTGGTGAAGGCGTTGGCTTGTACCGTACGGAGTTCTTGTACATGGGACGCGATAAGCTTCCATCCGAAGAAGTACAGTATACAGCGTACAAAACCGTTCTGGAAAGAATGGAAGGTAAACCGGTTGTAGTCCGTACTTTGGATATCGGTGGTGACAAAGAACTTCCTTATCTGGACCTGCCGAAAGAAATGAATCCGTTCCTCGGATTCCGTGCTATTCGCCTGTGTCTGGATCGCCAGGATATTTTCCGCACTCAATTGCGTGCTTTGTTGCGTGCGAGTGTGCATGGTAACTTGCGCATCATGTTCCCAATGATTGCTACGCTGAACGAATTCCGTGAAGCTAAAGCTGTTTTGTTGGAAGAAAAGGAAAAGTTGGTAGCTGAGGGTGTATCCGTATCCGAAGAAATTCAACTGGGCATCATGGTAGAAATTCCTTCTACAGCGGTATTGGCTGACCAATTCGCAAAAGAAGTAGATTTCTTCAGTATCGGTACAAACGATCTGATTCAATACACAATGGCAGCGGATCGCATGAACGAGCGGGTTTCTTACCTGTATCAACCATACAATCCATCCATTCTGCGCCTGGTGAAAATGGTTATTGATGCCGCTCACCGTGAAGGACGTTGGGTTGGTATGTGTGGCGAAATGGCAGGAGATACAACAGCAATTCCGTTGCTGCTGGGTCTCGGACTTGATGAGTTCAGTATGAGCGCTACTTCCATTCTGCCAGCACGTAGTCAAATTTCCAAGTTGTCCCGTGCGGACATGGAAAAACTGGCTACAAAAGCTCTGGACATGCAAACAGCAGAACAGGTTGTTGAATTGGTTCAAAGCATCGAAGGCTAAGGAAGGGTATTACATTTCAAAGGTTATATCTTTTTCCAACAAAAAATTGCTGTGTACATACAGCAGCCGGTATCTAATTAGATACCGGCTTTTTTGCATGCTTTAAGTAGAATTTGTTTTAACTGCATGAGCAATTCAGTACAGGTTTGCGGGCTGCGGTAGTTTCGTCCAATCGTGTGACTGGAGTAGTATATGGTGCATTGAGCACCAGCTCAGGGTTCTCTTCTGCTTCCCGCGCAATATGAATCATAGTGTCGACAAAAGCATCAAGTGTTTCCTTACTTTCCGTTTCCGTGGGCTCGATCATGATGCACTCCTCTACATTCAGCGGAAAGTAAATTGTAGGTGGATGGTAGCCGAAATCAAGCAGCCGTTTGGCTACATCAAGCGTGCGCACTCCAAATTTTTTCAAGCCTCGCCCCGACATTACGAATTCGTGTTTGCAATGTCCAGGGTAGGGCAGGTCAAAATGTGGAGCGAGCCGATGCATCATATAATTGGCATTGAGTACAGCGCATTCCGATACACGCTTTAAGCCATCAGGACCGTAGCTACGGATATAGGCATAGGCACGGACGAGAATACCGAAGTTCCCGTAAAAGGCTTTAACCCGTCCAATAGAATCTCCCAGTTCCCGGTCCCAGTGGTACACCCCCTGTGGATCCCGTACGACAAGCGGCTTGGGCAAATAAGGGATGAGCCGTTGCATTACGCCGACAGGCCCAGCGCCGGGGCCACCGCCACCGTGCGGGGTACTCATCGTTTTGTGCAAATTGAGATGCACTACATCGAAGCCCATATCTCCGGGACGGGTAATCCCCATGATGGCGTTGGAGTTCGCCCCGTCATAGTAGAGCAGACCCCCCGCGTCATGCACGATGGCAGCAATGTCAGTGATTTGCTTCTCGAACAGCCCAAGCGTGTTCGGGTTGGTCAGCATGAGTGCAGCGGTATCGTTGCCTACGGCTTGACGCAGCGCATCCAGATCCACTAGCCCCTCAGGGGTGGAAGGAAGGGTGACTGTTTCGAAGCCTGCGACGGTTGCACTGGCGGGGTTCGTTCCGTGCGACGAATCCGGCACGAGCACCTTGGTACGTCGCTCACTACGTGCTTCGTGGTATGAGCGAATCATCATCAGCCCGGTCCATTCGCCATGGGCGCCCGCGGCGGGCTGAAGCGTGACGGCATCCATGCCAGTTAACGCAGCCAAATCATTTTGGAGCGTATGCAGCAACTCCATGGCACCCTGGATGCTCTCCTCGGGCTGATATGGATGGATTTTGGCGAAGCCTGTATATCGGGCGACATCCTCATTCACCTTCGGATTGTATTTCATCGTACAGGAGCCGAGCGGATAAAATCCATTGTCCACGCCAAAATTGCGCCGGGACAAGGCGGTATAATGCCGAATAACGTCTACTTCGTATACCTCGGGTAATGCTGCAGGTTCGCTGCGCAGCGCATAGTCTGGCAAAAGCTCTGCCACCGGGCGACGGGGAACGTCGCACTCGGGAAGGGAATAGGCGATGCGACCCGGACGGCTCAATTCAAAAATGAGCGCTTGATCGTGTTCCTTTAACAGCTCTTGTTTCTGATCCTGTCCGGTATGTGTCATAGCAATCCCCCCAAGGTGTGCACAAATTGGTCAATCTCTTCTTTGGTTCTTTGCTCCGTCACGGCAATCAACATGTGACCAGCAAGTTCCTCATAGTCCCGGCCCAAATCGTAGCCAGCGATAAATCCAGCAGCTAGCAGCTCGGTCTGGAGTCTGCTCATATCTGTACCCTCAGGCAGTCTAAGGGCAAACTCGTTAAAGGTTGGTGCGTTAAACGAGGCAGTTACGCCCTTCAAGCTCAGCAATTGCTCTAAGGCATACCGGCTTTTATGCAAATTTAGCTCGGCTACTTCCTTGATCCCCTGTCTACCCATAACAGATAAGTATACAGATGCAGATAAAGCTAGCAATGCTTGATTGGAACAAATGTTTGACGTGGCCTTTTCGCGGCGGATATGCTGTTCCCGCGCTTGCAAGGTCAGCACGAAGCCGCGTTTACCATTGCGATCAGTGGTCTGACCCACAATACGGCCGGGGATACGGCGCATATGTGCCTGAGAAACGGCAAAGTATCCACAGGTCGGACCGCCGAGAGAAGAGGAGATGCCAAGTGGCTGCGCGTCTCCTACCACAATATCCGCGCCCTGTTTGCCGGGTGTCTCCAGCAAGCCAAGTGCCAGTGGGTTGGCACTGACGACCAAAAGACCTTTGTACGCATGGATGAGATCAGCCATCGGCTTCAGGTTTTCCACGGCTCCGAAAAAGTTGGGGCTTTGGACCAAAACAGCCGCGGTCTGTTCCGATACGGCCGCCGCTAACGCATCAGCATCCGTTACGCCGTCCGAACAGCCGATCTCCACGATGTCCAAATCCAATCCGCGTGCATAGGCTGCCAATACCTGACGTGCCTCCGGATGGACGGACCTTGATACGATAAGCTGTTTACGGCGGGTAGCTGCGGCGGACAGTGAGCCTGCTTCCGCCAGTGCAGTCGCTCCGTCGTACATGCTGGCATTAGCTACAGCCATGCCCGTCAATTCGCAAATATACGACTGAAATTCGAAAATGGCTTGTAGCTCGCCTTGGCTTACTTCCGGCTGATAGGGGGTGTAGGCTGTATAGAATTCCGAGCGTGAAATGATGTGCTGGATGACGGACGGAATATGATGATCATAAATTCCTGCGCCAAGGAAGCTGGCATGTGTGTCTGTATTGGCGTTGTGTCCGGCCAGATCGGCCAAGTGGCGGGTCAAGGCTTTCTCATCGAGTCGAGAAGAAAGAGGGAGTTCCCCTTGATATCGAATGGCCTCTGGAATGTCACTGAACAAATCATCAATGGATGATACACCGACCACACGCAGCATTTCGGTTTGATCCTGTTCAGTCATAGGGAGATAACGATGCTGCTTCATAGGTTCTGACTCCTTTCGAAAAGCAAAATTTTAAATCCGTAAATGAGCTAATAAAAAAGTGTGAGATGAGAAACCCGGAAGTTCATATCTGACATGTTTGCTTTATAGAAATGAAAAGAGTTTAAGATCAGCGTGGGCGCTTATAAAAGGGGGCTGCCACCACCTCGGCACGCAGGCGTTTGCCACGAATCTCAACCTCCAGCGGTGTGGAGAGGGCGCTAAAACGACTGTCCACCAAGGCGAGGCCCAGATTACGCTTCAAGGAGGGCGACTGAGTCCCCGTTGTGACCTCACCGATGTGTTGTCCTTCTGCGAATACCGGATAATGGGCGCGTGGGATACCGCGGTCCATCATTTCTAGCCCGATCAATTTACGAGGAACCCCTTGTTCTTTTTGACGCTGAAGTGCTTCTCTACCGATAAAATCTCCTTTATTCAGCTTGACGAAGAATCCTAGACCGGCTTCGAGTGGTGAAATCGTGGCAGATAACTCCTGCCCGTATAGCGGCAACCGTGCCTCAAAGCGTAGTGTATCCCGAGCACCAAGTCCAGCGGGAATCAGCCCATACGACTCACCGGAACGAAGCAAACCCTCCCATACGGCGGGTGCTTCCGCGGCAGGTACGTAAAATTCAAAACCGTCTTCGCCCGTATATCCGGTTCGTGAGACGAGTGCTTTTGCTCCGAACAATGGCACGTTCTCATGAAAGTGGAAAGATGCCAGATTCGTAATATCCGTATCTGCCACGGCTGCGGCAATACGTGCTGCTTCCGGTCCCTGCAATGCCAGCAATGCTATTGCATCAGACACATTCTCCATGTGAACGGATGCAGGCACATGACGAAGTAACCAATCCCAATCCTTATCAATGTTGGAGGCGTTCACAACGAGCATGTAGCGCTCCGGTCCTTTGCAGTAAACAAGCAGGTCGTCTACTACACCTCCATCGGGGTAACACAGGAGTGAATATTGTGCCTGACCTGGTTCCAACTGGCTGACATCATTCGTGGTCACCCTTTGTAGAAAAGCTTCGGCCTCTTTGCCTTCAACCAAAAACTCACCCATATGCGATACATCGAATAAACCCGCACGTTGCCGGACGGCCTCATGCTCCTTTTGAATGCCGCTAAACTGAACGGGGAGCTCCCAGCCTCCAAAGTCAATACAACGAACCCCAGACTGCGTCTCGTAGGACGAATATAGCGGTGTTTTTCGCAAATTAGTCATGTTTCCACTCCTATCCGGTTTAATCGGCTAAACAAAAAAGACAGGCCGAAAAAAACGTATAGACAGCAGTCTATACTCTTTTTTCAGCTCTGTCCTTGATACCAGAAAGTTACCCCGGTATGTACCGGGTTTCCTCTTGGGTGATCCGCTCCAATAGCGAATGCTCTCCAGAGATGCGTCCGGCAGAGGTCCTTTTGCCTGAGAGATTCACCTGCAATGCAGGCTTACTCCTTCGGCGCTACCTTCGGGATCAGCAGTATATTACCTGGCTTTGCAGATAACAACTTGATCCGATTCGCGTGCACAACTGTCTCACAAGCGGCAACAGCTATGCGAATCTTTTTGGCAGTCTCTCCCTCTGCGTTCATCCGCGTTTGCAGTTGTCGGGGTGTTTCCCAAAGTATTTGCTATAACCCATTAATACGCAAATTCATTCAAAATGTCAATAAAAATGTCATCAAAAACAATAGAACAAACATTTAATATATAAATAAGGATATGTAAGCGTTTGTTATAAATTATTATATTTTTATATAGAGCGCTATAGGAGGTGATATGAAGTATTTTTGTTAGTATTATTGACATGAGTGTTCTTATTGTCATAATCTTAACCTGTCTAATACAGGTGAGCAAATGTGATTTTATTCATATGGAAGTGAGGGGAACAGAATGGGTGAAGTGAAGCAGCAACTTTGGTATACAGACGAACATGAGTGGGTTCAGCGGACAGAGAATGGAACGGTGCGGATTGGTATTACAGACTTTGCACAGCATCAACTGGGTGATATTGTTTTTGTAGAATTACCTGAGGCGGGAGTAACGATTGAGCAGGGAGCGGAGATCGGTACGATTGAATCGGTGAAGACGGTATCCGACCTTTTTGCTCCGGTGACGGGAACCATATTAAAAGTGAATGAAGCGCTGGAAGGTACACCTGAGCTAGTGAATGAATCTCCTTATGACAAAGGTTGGATGGTCGAAGTAGAGATGGATAAAGATGTGGAGGAAGCATTGGGCAAACTACTGTCGGCGGATCAGTATGAGCAGTTGATTTCGGAGTAATAAATAGAGCAATGCAGCATGAAATAATAGCGTGTTATTCGGAATTTTATATTGATTTTTAATTGAATAAGAGCATCGTTAGTTTGCTCGATTTTTGTATAAAATAGTCGCTATGATTTGACGTAGCGGCTATTTTTTTGTCTTTTTTTTGCAAACGTAATTACGTGTGTTGTTCTGATATAGAGGGTTGTCCCCATATAGGAATCATACATAATCCAGCGCGGTTTTTCGACTAATTTCTATAGCTACAGGTCATATTAAGAAGAATTATGCAGGTATAATATCTTCCCGGATAATTTAAATTTAAATGTTGTCATCAACGTTCATGACGAAAGTACGTTTTCATTTCGTTGATGAAGATAGCGCTGTCATTTAGTATGAATTTTAAGAAAAGGTAGTGATGCTTACCTACAAGGAGGATTTGAATATGAGTACATTGGACGCAAAGCCAAGTTCAAAAGGAGGCACTCGTGTCGCCGTACAGCGTTTTGGCCGTTTTCTTAGCGGTATGGTTATGCCCAATATGGGAGCCTTTATTGCGTGGGGGTTGATTACGGCACTCTTTATTCCGACCGGATGGTTCCCGAACGAAGGTTTTGCACAGTTGGTTGATCCGATGAAAAATTATTTGTTGCCGCTGCTGATCGGTTATACAGGGGGCACGATGATTCACGGACAGCGTGGAGGTGTGATCGGTGCCATCATGACGATGGGTGTCATAGTAGGAGCCGATATCCCGATGTTCCTGGGCGCGATGGTAGCTGGTCCGCTGGCTGCGTGGATATTGAAGAAGTTCGACAAGGCCATTGAAGGCAAAGTCAGATCAGGCTTTGAAATGCTGGTCAATAATTTTTCGGCCGGGATTATCGGTGCCATTCTAGCACTGCTTGCCCATGTGGCGATCGGCCCGGTTGTACAAATGATCAGTCAAGTGTTGTCGGCAGGGGTACAGTTCCTCGTGAACGCGGGGCTATTGCCGCTTGTCAACCTCATTATTGAGCCCGGAAAAGTATTATTTTTAAACAACGCGCTGAATCACGGAGTATTGAGTCCGATTGCGTTGGAGGAAGCTGCAAGAACAGGCAAATCCGTACTGTTCATGCTGGAATCCAACCCTGGGCCGGGGCTTGGTATTTTGCTGGCCTACTGTCTGTTCGGTAAAGGCTCTGCGAAGTCGTCAGCTCCTGGCGCAGTCATCATTCATTTTTTCGGCGGGATTCATGAAATTTATTTCCCTTATATTTTGATGAAGCCGATTCTGATTCTTGCAGCTATAGCTGGCGGTGTTGTGGGAACCTTCTGTTTCATGTTGACAGGTGCCGGACTGGTTGCTGCCCCTTCACCGGGTAGTATCATCGCCTATTTTCTAATGACGCCAAAAGGTGGATATTTGCCAATGCTGAGCGGGGTGATCGCTGCTGCGGTCGTATCCTTTGCTGTTGCAGCAGTGTTACTCAAGACAGGTAAGCAACAAGAAGAGGGGCTGGAGGAAGCTGCATCTCGCCTGAAAGATATGAAAAATCAAAGCAAGAGTGCCAGTGCTAACGCCACTGTAATGGAAGATAACCACGAATCTGATCGTGCTGCCGAGATTGTCGCAGATCGAACGCTCAAGGATAAATCCGAAGTGAACAAGATTGTCTTTTCCTGTGATGCAGGTATGGGTTCAAGCGCGATGGGTGCCTCGATTTTACGCAAAAAAATGAAGCAGGCGGGCGTAGGCGTAACAGTTACGAATACGGCAATCAGTGAAATTCCACAGGATGCGGATATTGTCATTACGCAAAAAACGTTGACAGACCGGGCTAAAACAGTAGCTCCGAAAGCTGAGCACATTTCCATTGACAATTTTTTGAAGAGTCCTGAATACGAAGCGCTGGTTGAACGTCTGAAATCCGATTCTTAATCCCCGTCTTAGTCAGGCTGACTGTATGCAGTGTACGTCTCCTGCTGGAGGGATGAGCTTGGGAAGGAACGGTATGCGCTTATGAATATTACGAAACGACAACGTGACATCGTGGAATATCTTCTGGAGCAGTCCAAAGAGGTTACAGCCGGAGAAATTGCCACGAAGATCAATGTCAGCACAAGGACGGTTCATCGGGAACTGGGCGCAGTCGAGCATTGGCTGGCAGCTCATGAGGTGAAGCTGGAGAAAAAGTCAGGGATTGGTATCTGTATAGATGCAGACCCAGCTCAGCTTGTATGCCTGCGAAAGCAATTGCTGCATACGAATCCAGACGAATATTCGGCTGAGGAGAGAAAGATCGTGGTTCTCTGCATGCTGCTGGATACACGGGAGCCGATCAAGCTGCTGGCGCTGGCTTCAGATCTGAAAGTCACGGTAACTACGGTCAGTCATGATCTGGACGAATTACAAGACTGGATCGGAGATCGAGGGCTCGTGCTTGTCCGCAGACGGGGATACGGTGTCGAGATTACCGGACGGGAGATAGACAAAAGACGGGCGATTTCCGAGCTGGCCCTCGAACATTTGGATGAATCTGATCTGTTTTCCAGCCAGGGAGCGGTTCGTTCTGTGACCCGTGTCTCCGACAAATTGCTGGAGATGATTGGCAGAGGGAACTTGCTGATCGTGGAAAAGGCCCTCTGGCAGCCCCATGAAAAGTGGCTGGAAAACATGGTGGAAAGCAAATATATGGAGTTGCTGATTCAGATTTGCGTTTCGCTGGCACGTCTACGACTCGGGTATGTTATGGATCCTCTTCTCTCCTATTTAAAAACAGATTCGGATGAGAATATCATGCTGCGCACAGCTATGGTAGAACGCATATGCGCAGAATTGTCAGCGGCGCTGGATATTAACTTTCCGGACCCGGAACGATCTTATTTCAGGCTGCTGTTCCGTGATGCCGAGGATCATTCTACCCGGCTGCTGCCGCTCGATGATCTTGTACTGCTGGAGTCGGTTCATGAGTTGATTCGTCGTGTGGAGGAAGAAACAGGCACGCCATTGGAAGAGGACCGTGTTCTGCGTGAAGGTCTGATTGCCCATATGGCTCCGGTATTCAAACGTTTGAAGGAAGGCAAGTCGATTCGTAATCCCCTCCTTCAGCAAATCCGCAAGGATTACAGCAGCTTATTCGACTCAGTGAAAAAGGCTGCGGCGGACATGACAGAAATGAAAGTCCCTGATGAAGAGATCGGATTTCTCGTCATGCATTTCGGCGCTTCGCTGGAGCGGCTGCGACAATTGCGGCGGGAGGTGCGGGCCATCGTAGTCTGCACGAGCGGCATTGGTTCATCCAGACTTCTGGCAACAAGGCTCGCCAAAGAGCTGCCACAGATCAAAATTGTGGATAGGGCCTCATGGTACGAGGCGGCGCGGATCCCCAAGGAGGATTATGATCTGATCATTTCGACAGTAGAGCTACCGCTTGAACCAGATCGCTATCTTAAGATCAGCCCGCTGCTGACGCAGGAGGAGAGTGATCGCCTGCGTCAATTTATCCAGCATATTACACTCAATCATCCCGATGACCATCAGCAGGAACAGGTCGTTCAGCCCGGTCAGGACATGGAGTGGCTTACCGGTCTGCGGAAAAGTCTCGATGAAATTGTACACATTGTACAGCAATTTCAAGTGTACCCGCTGGAAAATCAGGAGATGGATATGGCGGCGACCGTAGAGGCTATATGCATGTTGGAGGCGGGGCGGGGGAATGTTACAGAGCCTTCTGCGGTTGCTGCACAACTCATGGAAAGAGAGCGCCAAGGTAGTCAGGTGATCTCTGATACCTCCATTGCTTTAGTTCATACGCGTAGCCACTATATTCGCAAGCCTTCGCTTACCTTGTATAAGCTGGCAGGGCCGCTGTTGGCGGATACAGGCGAACAGGTAGAATGCGTGCTGCTCATGTTGGGACCTCGTGAGCTGCCGAGAGAAAGCTTGGAGGTATTGAGCGAGATTAGTGCATTACTCTTGCAGGAAGACATGGTTACGCTACTGGAACACGGTAGCAGGGATCATATTGTCAATTATATATCGAGTGAGCTAGCTGAATTTTTCCACAGTAAATTAGGGACAGGGAGGAACCTACCGTGAGTATTATGACGATAGACAAAGTAAAAATGAATGCAACCGCCAAAGACAAATATGAGGCGATTCGTATGGCTGGACAAATCCTGCTGGATGCAGGACATATTTCAAGTGAGTACATTGACAAGATGCTGGAACGCGAGGAGATCGTGTCCACCTATATCGGGAACGGGCTGGCTATTCCACATGGCACCAAGGAATCCAAGACGCTTATTCAATCCACAGGCATTTCCATCGTCCAGTTTCCGCAAGGCGTAGATTTTGGGGAAGAAAAAGCATACATGGTAATCGGCATTGCAGCACAAGGCGGCGATCATATGGAGATTTTGACGAGTATTGCTGTGGTGTGTGCAGAGGAAGAAAACATGGAGAAACTTCGCAACGCGGTGACCCCACAGGAAATTATAGATCTGTTCGAAAGTGAGCTGGAGCTATGAGAGCCGTCCACTTTGGAGCAGGAAATATCGGTCGCGGCTTTATCGGATTGATTCTATCGCGTGCAGGCTATGAGGTTGTCTTTTCAGATGTCAACGACACCCTTGTATCCGAGTTACGCCGTCGTAAACAATACACCGTAGAGTTAGCCAATGATACAAAGGATACGGAGCTGGTCACGAATGTGACGGCGATTGACGGCAAGGATGCAGTGGCTGTAGCCGATGCGGTAGACCATGCTGATCTGGTAACGACCGCAGTAGGTGTCAGCATCCTCAAGCACATTGCAGCAGGCATTGCGGAGGGCATCAAGCGGCGGGTAGAGCGAGGAGCAAGGCCGCTGCATGTGATTGCCTGTGAAAATGCAATCGGAGGCAGCGCCCAACTGAAAGAGCATGTTTTTGCGCTATTGGATGAGGCGACCCGTACCAAGGCTGAGGCTTCGGTGTATTTTCCAAATGCTGCCGTAGACCGGATTGTGCCGATCCAGCAACACGAGGACCCGTTACATGTGCAGGTAGAGCCTTTTTACGAGTGGGTGGTGGATCGTTCGCAAATGGCATCTGAGCATGAAGAAATCGAAGGTATCCTGTACGTGCAGGATCTAGAGCCTTACATTGAACGAAAGCTATTCACGGTAAATACGGGACATTGCGTGGCAGCCTATCTTGGTTATACCGCAGGTTATGCTACCATTCAGGAGGCCATGAAGGATAGCAAGGTGGTGGATTCGATACAAGGGTCACTGGAGGAAACGGGAGCGGTGCTTGTGAAGCGCTTCGGTTTGGATCAAGAGGAGCATAGGAAGTACATCTCTAAAATTTTGGATCGCTTCCGCAACCCTAATCTAATAGACGATGTTACTCGGGTCGGACGTTCACCATTACGCAAGCTGTCTCCCAATGACCGTCTTGTACGTCCCGCGCTCCAAGCGCAGGAGTATGGCATTCCGACGGATCATCTGGCGTTAGGAATGGCTGCTGCCTGTAAATTTGATATTACGGAAGACCCCGAGGCAGTCGAGCTTCAGCAGGTGATCCGCAACGAAGGGCTGGGTGTGGCGCTGACGCGTTATACTTCCATAACCGCAGACCACCCGTTACATCGGCAGATATTGGAGCAATATGATATTATAAATTCATAAAACAACGTATTACTAACATTAAATTTCGATAATCCTCTTGAAGACAAAGCATCCACATCAACACTAGCGTGTTCTGTAGAGATGTGCTTCAAGAGGATTTTTATATGCGTGATTTACATCACATAACAATCTGCTTAAATTGTTTATATTGATAATGATTATCATTATCTACAAAATGAAATCATTACTATTATAACTATTAGGGAGGATTATAGTGAAACCGATCTATATTACCTTAGGGTTTTTATTTTTGGCGCTTGGAGTTATTGGTGTAGTGCTACCGTTGCTACCGACTACACCGTTTCTGCTGCTAGCGACCTTTTTCTTTATGCGGGGGTCCGAAAGGATTCACCAGTGGTTTTCGAATACCTCTCTGTACCAAAAGCATCTAGAGAGTTTTGTTCAAACAAGGTCGTTGAAGCTGTCTACGAAAATCACGACATTGGGCTTAGCGTCAACGATGCTGATTATAGGCTTTATTTTCACCCCTAATGTGTGGGGCAAAACGCTCATCGTCTTGGTCATCCTTTTTAAATATTATTACTTTATATTCCGAATCGGAACAGTGAGAAACGCTGCAGCAGAAATAACGCCCTCATCTTCACCTGCACCTACTCCAAAAAAAAAGTCTAAAATGGTCGACAGCCGTCTGCTCGGTCTAGTGGAACATTCTCGAAAATATATCGTATGGGGTGTGCTTGTGCAGTGGATCGGTCTTTTGGGGAGTATAGCCGCTGTGTTGTCTATGGCCTTTGTTATGCAGCAGGCATGGGAAGGACAAGTGACTCGCAAGCTGATTCTATCTATGACGGTCATTGTTATTGCTGCTATTGCAGTTCGCTGCCTGAGCAATTATGCAGCCAGTATGTTATCCTATCGTGCCTCGGTAAATGCTAAAAAAACGCTGCGCTCGCAAATTTACAGCAAATTGCTGAAGATAGGACCCGCATATACAGATCATACCTCCACCTCGGGGGTTATTCAGGTTGCTGTAGAAGGGGTAGAGCAGCTTGAAACCTATTTCGGTAGATATATGCCTCAGCTATTTTACAGTCTGCTTGCCCCCGTAACGTTATTCATTACCCTCTCTTTTGTCAGCTTCAAAGCAGCCATTATACTATTGATCTGCGTTCCCTTAATTCCAGTGTCGATCATTGTCATTATGAGGATGGCTAAGAAGCTTTTTCGGAAATATTGGGGTAGTTACGTCAATTTGGGCCACAGCTTTTTGGAGAATGTACAAGGTCTGACTACACTCAAAATGTACGGAACAGACCAGGATAAACATCAGGAAATGAACACAGCAGCTGAAGATTTTCGCAAAATGACGATGAAAGTGCTGACTATGCAGCTTAACTCCGTGGCCATTATGGATCTTATCGCATTTGGTGGTGCCGCTGCGGGTGTACTGGTCGCGGTAAGCGAATATTCTTCTGGACGAATTGGCTTGGCAGGAGCAATCATCATTGTTTTGCTGTCGGCAGAATTTTTCATTCCTCTGCGTCTTCTGGGTTCTTACTTTCATATCGCCATGAACGGAATGGCAGCAAGCGACAAAATATTTCAAATGTTGAGTACAGAGGACCTTATCCAAGGACAAAAAAGCATAGAAACCACAGATATTCGACTGGAACAGGTGAGTTTCGCCTACGACGAAAGAGATACCTTACGAAATATATCCATGGATATTCCCCAGGGCAGCTTTGTATCCATTGTTGGGGAATCAGGCTCTGGTAAAAGTACGGTAGCCGGATTGATTGTTGGGCATCACGAGGGGTATCGAGGAAGCCTGACGATTGGAGGAACCGAGCTTACCGATATTTCGGAAGAAAGCCGCATGCGTCATATGACCTGGATCGGTTTTAACAGCTATATTTTTAAAGGCACCGTGGAAGCAAATTTAAAAATGGGCAATGAGCACGCGGATGAGCAACACATGCTGGAAGCTTTGCGACAAGTGAAGCTGTATGATTTTATCCTCTCAGAAGGAGGTCTGGAAGCAGAACTGGAAGAGCAGGGAGCAAATCTGTCAGGAGGACAGCGCCAACGGCTAGCACTAGCCAGAGCATTGCTACATGATAGTCGTGTGTACATTTTTGACGAGGCCACCTCTAACATTGACAGTGAAAGTGAGGAAGGCATTATGGAGGTAATACATGCGCTGGCAGGTCAAAAAACAGTGATTCTTATCTCTCACAGACTGGAAAACGTAGTCCAATCCGACTGTATCTATGTGCTGCAAAACGGTTTGGTAGCAGAGTTCGGAACGCACCATGAGCTGTTGAGCCAGCAGGGGCATTATGCGGAGATGTATCTCAGTCAACACCGGGTAGAGCAGTTTGTAAAAGGAGGGGCTCTATATGCGTAGACACGGATTACGGATCATGGGCCAATTATTGGTATTGGCGGGACCTCTTTTACCTGTGCTGCTCATCACGATTGTTACAGGAGTGCTTGGTTTTGTTTGTGCTATTGGCATTATAGTGTTTGGAGCCCTGGCTCTGCTTACAGCAACGGGCATCACGATAGGCTACACCCTATCGTTTTTGCTGACGACGATCGTGGTTTGCGCCGTACTGCGCGGCGTATTCCGTTATGGCGAGCAAATGAGTGGTCACTATCTCGCTTTCAAGCTGCTGGCTGTACTACGTGACAAGGTGCTTCAAGCCCTGCGAAGACTCGCTCCAGCCAAATTGGAAGGCAAGGACAAGGGAAATCTGATCTCACTCATTACAAGTGATATTGAGTTGCTGGAAGTATTTTATGCACATACGATAGCTCCTGTTATGATTGGCATCATCACCTCACTGCTCATGGTGTTTTTTATCGGTTCTTATGAGCCTCTGCTAGGCTGGCTTGCTGCGCTTGCTTACCTAACTGTCGGTTTATTTATTCCTCTACTCACGTCACGTATGGGCAAGCGTCAGGGGATGGAATACCGAAGCAGCTTTGGCAAGCTGAGCAGTTATTTTTTGGACAGCTTACGGGGGATGAAGGAAATTGTGCAATATGGACAAGGAGAACAACGTTTGAATGAGATTAACCGTCGTACGGATCAATTGGATGCCAAGCAGAAGGACTTGAAGCATCATGAAGGCATCACAAGAGCCATCACAGATGTGGCTGTAGTTGGATTCTCATTCTTGATGCTGCTGGCTGGATTGTACGGTATGTCTAATGGTCAGGTTGACTTTACAGGTATGCTGATTTCTGTCATTGCCCTGTTTAGTTCATTTGGTCCGGTCATCGCACTGAGCAATCTGTCTAACAATTTGCTTCAAACGCTGGCGAGCGGGGAACGAGTGTTGAGTCTATTGGAGGAAACCCCGGAGGTAGAGGAAAATATCGACGGGATGAGTGTCGCCTTTACTGGGGCACGAGTAGACAAGGTGACTTTTGCATACGATGGTCAAACGGTGCTGAATGATGTAAGTCTCATGATACCGCATAAGCGGATTTTAGGCATTCAGGGTAAAAGCGGCTCTGGCAAGTCTACACTGCTAAAGTTGCTGATGCGATTTAGGGACCCGCAGCAAGGTGAAATTTTGCTATCCGGACACGATTTGAAGGAAATTGGGACCCGACATTTGAGAGGCTTACAGAGCTATGTAGACCAGCATACGTTCCTGTTTGATGATTCCATTGCAGCTAATATCAAAATCGGAAAGCCTGATGCTACACATGAGCAGGTGGTGGAAGCAGCACGTAAGGCATCCGTGCACGATTTTATTATGACCTTGCCTCAAGGGTATGACAGCCGAGTTGGAGAATTAGGGGACAGGCTGTCTGGTGGAGAACGTCAACGCTTGGGGCTGGCCAGAGCCTTTGTCCATGATGCGCCTCTCTTACTGCTCGACGAGCCTACCAGCAATTTGGACAGCCTGAACGAGGCCATTATTTTAAAATCGTTAAAGGAACAGCAGCAAGATAAAACGATTGTCCTTGTTTCGCACCGAAGTTCTACCATGCGGATTGCTGATGATATTTTTCAAATGGATAATCGAAGACTGTCCTGACTTTTCTAACGTTTTTTAACGTACTTTTTTTAGCGATAAGTGATGAAATCTAGGAAATTATTGTTATACCTTGAGGGCAAAAGTTGTAGCCTGTTCATGGTATTGTCATAAAATGGAGTGTGTGTTGAAATGGAAGCGTCATCCTTATTTAAATCATCCAGCTTTTCAAGCTTGTCTTATTTTGTTAGCCTATTAGGTGAAGATTTTATAAAATCCTAAGGTATATTGACAAGTCATAAACATCATAAATGATGGATGAACAGAGGCTGTAAGCCGATGTACAGAAATGGGTGGTGAACAGAAATGTCAGATTTCAATCAGCTTAAGGAGCTTGAGCACACAAAATACCCCATATATAAAGGCTATGATTTGGGTCTTACTTATACGCCTGCGGGCAGCAAGTTCAAGGTATGGGCCCCGACTGCGAAGCAGGTCCATATAGCGTTGTATAGCGATGCGGGGGCGTACGATCAGGAGGGGAACGTTCAGGAGCACGGCGGGGGTCAGGAATTTCTCATGATCCGTGATGATCAAGGGGTATGGTCTATAGAGCTGGAAGGTGACTGGAACAAATATTATTACATGTACAGGCTGGAGTGGGCGGACAACACTGTTCATTATGCTGCCGATCCATATGCCACAGCGGTATCAGCCAACGGGCAACGTACAGCGATCATTGATTTGGCTCAAACCAACCCGGATGGATGGGAATTGGATGCGGGGCCTACCCTTAAGCGGCCGACGGATGCCATTCTCTATGAGGTTCATGTGCGTGATTTTTCGATGGATACCCATTTTAATACAGGGAAAAAAGGCTTATCTGCTGCTCAGGGACGGTTTGAGGCCTTTACGTATACGGGATTGAAGGATCCTGAGGGGAACAGTATCGGGCTGGATCATCTGCTGGAATTGGGCATTACACATGTTCATTTGCTTCCAGTAGCTGATTTTCATACGGTGAATGACTTTGCGGAATTAGATACTGAATATAACTGGGGCTATGATCCCCAGCATTATAATGTGCCGGAGGGGTCTTATTCTTCCAATCCGGCTGATCCGGAGGCACGTATACGAGAGCTGAAACTGCTGGTACAGTCTTTGCATTCTGCCGGCATCGGTGTCATTATGGACGTTGTATACAACCATACGTATTCGGTGGAACAGGGGCCATTTGAGCCTGTTGTACCTGGATATTATTACCGCACGGATGAACAAGGGCAGCTCACCAATGGATCAGGTGTAGGCAATGAGGTGGCAACCGAACGTCCGATGGTGCGCAAGTATATCAAGGATTCACTACGCTATTGGGCAGAGGAATATCATATAGACGGCTTTCGATTTGATCTGATGGGTCTGATTGATACACCAACCGTGGTGCAACTTACGCAAGAACTTCGCTCTGAAGTGCGTCCGGATCTGCTGATCTATGGTGAGCCTTGGACGGGAGGAGAATCTCCGCAACCCTTGCTTACGCTAAAAGGAACACAACGGGACAAAGGCTTTGCTGTTTTTAACGACAACTACCGTTCTGCTATTAAGGGGGATAGCGACGGTACTGGAAGCGGGTTTGCCACGGGGGCAGAACATCAGGAGGAGCAGGTGCTCAAAGGTGCCTTTGGGGCTATTCATGATTTCACAGCTCAGCCATCGGAGACCGTCAATTATGTAACTGCCCACGATAATCTCAATCTGTGGGATAAAATTTTGACGGTAAGACATTTGCGGGAGCACTGTCGTTTTCCACAATGGGAGCAGGGGAAGCCACAGGATGGGAGGACACCTGAACATGCTGTTGCCGAAGCAGATCCGTATGGGGAACTGGATGAAAATAACCTGCTAGAGGACGAAACCGTGCGCAAGTCCCTGTTGGCCAACGGCATGGTACTCACATCTCAAGGTATTCCTTTTATTCATGCAGGGGATGAACTGTTGCGCTCCAAATATGGAGACCACAATAGTTACCGGAGCTCAGATGTGGTCAATGCCATTCATTGGGATAACAAGGCGAGGTTTCGCCCCGTGTTTGATTACTACCAAGGCTTAATTGCTTTGCGACGCAGCCACCCAGCATTCCGAATGGACCAACGTGAGCTGGTGGAGCAGCACATGGAAGTGCTGCAAAGCAGTGGGCATGTGGTGGCCTTTGCTTTGAGGCACCATGCTAACGGCGATGCCTGGAATCATATTGTGGTGATTTATAACGGCTCGGATACGGAGCAGACGATAGTATTGCCTGCGGAATCGGATCGTTGGCATGTGGTCGTAGACGCACATGGGGCTGGTAATGAGATACGTTATGAAGTGGTAGGACATCGTGTGACCGTATCGCGCTGGTCGATGATGGTGTTATATGATCAGGAAGAACCTGCGCGAGTCTCTTTTGTGACTGAACAAGATCAGGCTAATCGTCAGGCGGAGAACGAATTAGAAGACTTGGATGAGGGAACAGATCAAGAAATTGCAGGTACGGCTATGACGTTGACAGATGTGCAGCTTGGAAACGGTAGTGAAGTCGCTCCATTTCGCACGATTGAACTGATCTACGAGCGTGCAGATCGACAATACACTGGCTGGAACGTGTGGGTATGGGGAACAGGGCACCGCGACGGACATGTTGAATTCCGTGATTTAGATGATGGTCGTGCAGTAGCGCGTATTCAGGTGGCTCCTGATATACAGCGAATTGGCTACATTGTCCGGCTTAATCACTGGGATGCCAAGGATGTTGAGGCAGATCGATATATTGATATAGACCAGAACCAGTCTGTGATGCAGGTACTGATTCATAGTGGCAGAGAAGAATATTTGTTACTGGTAAATGATAATCGGGCCGGTTAGACTTGCGTGCTTGGTCGCTGTATATACACAAAAATAGCATTTTTCGATCATTTCGAAAAATGCTATTTTTTTATGCAAACGTGTGTCAGTTTCAGAAAAAAGGGGTAAAATAGAATTATGGACTTGTTTAGTTTTGCCAGCTAGCTGGCTTACATCCTGTAGTACGACTGGTAAACAGGCAAGATTCTTGGAGGAAAATCATTTGTAAGGTAACCTGAAGGAGGTTGTATATCATGAGTTCTAATGGAGGAAGTATTCAACTGACCGCCCAGCCGAGAACAGAGAAGAAGGGTTCGGCCATTCGTGGATTGAGGTTAAAAGGACGGATTCCAGCTGTGGTTTACGGCTCTGAGCTTGAAGGAACCCCTGTACATGTCGATGCCAAGGAATTTAATAAAGTAGTCAAAACCGGACGTTCAGAGGTGTTTAACCTCACAGTAGAGGGTGGAGAAACCATTCCAGTTATTATTAAAGATTATCAACAGCGTGATAACCAATGGTTGCATGCCGACTTTCTGAAAATCTCCAAAAACAAACCGCTTCGCGTGCGTGTTTCTATTGATTATCAGGGTACACCTGCAGGTACAAAAACAGGCGGTATTCTGCAAGTTCAGGAAACGGAAGTTGAGGTCGAAGGTCTTCCGGCTGATTTGCCATCTACCATTGAGGTGGATGTATCCGCGCTGGATGTTGGCGACAAGCTGAGCGCTAGCGACTTGAAACTCCCTAAAGGAGTAACACTGCACGTCCCTGAAGAAGAACTGCTTGCTTCTATTATCGTTCCACGTGCAGTTGAAGTAGAAAATGCTGCTGTGGAAGGTGATGCAGCGGCAACCAAAGGCGCTGAAGAGGCTTCTGAAAACAAGGAATCCTAATATTATCAGTGGTACATGAACCTTTTCCAATTGCAAAGATCATCAAAAATGAATTCAAAATCGCTCCCTGTCAGGGGGGCGATTCTTTGCATTCATTTATTTACAATTACATACTCTTTCCCTTTAAGAGTTGTCCTGTTGTAATTTGACGATTAAAGGGAATGTGGAGTGTTTGCATGATTTTCATTCACTACGTGTTCTGATATGACGATATATAAAGTATGGTATTTACATTTTTATTTTATAAATACCTAATATATATTCTAAGGAGCGCGTACACAATCATGGACAGAACGAGTGAATTGTTGTGGCAAAGAAACAAATTGGTGATCATTATTTTTTGGATTATGGCCTTGAGCGGCATCGTCCCGGCATTATCTAATCCCTCGATGTGGGTATCTAATGGTGTAGGATTTGTAGTCGCGGCAGTTTTAACGATCCTGAATGTGAAAAAGAAAGGAATCCGCCTTATTCCGTGGATTACTACGTTTTTTAGCGTATTAATGTGTATATTTTTGAACTTATCTAACGTCGAGGTAGGGACCACCATATTAATTTGCTCTTTGTTTTTGCTGTATCCGTCTTACCGGTATTTTCTGGTAGCTATGACCTTAAATCTCTGTAATATATTTGTGCAAATAACAATCGGTACGCCCCCAATTCCCCCGGCTACCGGTTCTTTGCGCTATGTGCATGAGTTTATTATTGTTTTACTCATTGGTTTACTACTGTTAGTGGTATCGGTGTTAAATCAAAAGCAGTTTAAGAAAAGTGAAGAGCAAAATAAAGATATCGATGCTACAAGGCAACGAATTGAATTTCTGTTTGAGCAAGTTAGACAAGCAGTGGCTGGATTGCATAGTTTTACAGAACGATTCAGAAATCAAGTAGATGCGACGGGCAGCGTGACAAATGAAGTCGCTATCGGATTTCAGGAGGTAGCCAAAGGGGTAGAAATGCAAGCTTCGAATATCACCGAGGTTACGGATAACTTGGCCCAATCTGACCAGCACGTGCGAGAGGTAGCTGATCATTCCCGAGAACTGAAGCAGCTTTCCGAAGATACGAAAAATGTCGGGGACAGAGGGAGCAGTCAACTGCTTGCATTGACGTCTCAAATTAAGGATTTGGGTCAGGTCATGAGTCGTACCAAAGAAGAACTGGACGAGTTTAGAGTACAAAGTGATAACATGTCTGCCATGCTTAAAGATATTACTCAAATCTCGAAACAAACTAATTTGCTGTCCTTAAATGCATCCATTGAGGCCGCCAGAGCGGGAGAGCATGGAAAAGGATTTGCCATCGTAGCTGGCGAAGTGCGTAATTTGGCTGAAATGGTAGGGAACACCTCGGTGGCGATGGAAGCTATTTTGACTCAACTGAGAACTCAGATGGATTCTGTCGTAAGCCAATTTGACATGGGACAGCACAGGCTACAGCAAAGTATGGAATCGGCACATTCAACCGAAATTGTACTGGAGGATATCCTGCAAAATGCCAATAAAGTGCTGATGCAGGCCGTGGATGTGGAAAACAGCACGAATAGCATGCAGCATTACTCATCTCAGGTTGTTCAAGAGATGACGGAATTTTCAAGTGTAACGGAACAGGCGAGTGCAGCATCAGAACAAATTTTGGCTGGAGTAGAGGAACAACGAAATATAACCTCCAATATGGTGACCGGGTTTAGTGAGCTGGAGGCGTTGATTATCCAATTAAAAGAACTGGTACATGATCAGAAGGAGTACAACAGTCCTACCGAAATCAGCAAAAGCAAATAACCGACAAGCTTCACCATCGGACTAGAGATCCGGGGATTATCGCTATCAAGCGGTATACCCGGTTCTTTTACTATGTATGAAGGAGGGGAGATGGAGATCGTATTTCTAGAAGCTATAATTAGATGGAAGTTGATGGTATAATTTGTGGCAGTTTAAATGCTTTGTAATTAAGGGGGGATAAATTCTTATGGAGCTTAAATATTTGTTAGTCGGCGTGTTGAGCCTAATAGGTAGTGGAGTGATATATACAATGGAGCGCTTTATGTCCGTCGTTTATTGGGCTGCGGATTCCGTCCCTGTTAAATTGAAAGGTTCTGGCATGTCTATGCTGGAACCTGATATGCCGGGTTTTGCTGACAATATATTTGTTATTATTTTATTTGTATGTGGCTTGATGATACTTGGGTATGGTGTGTATGAACGACGTACACGATAACAACTATGTAGGCATATCCGTTTTTATTTGGGAGGAACGCATGTGAATGCCTTGTTGGAAATGCTGATGCAGCTATTTGAGCGCGCAGCGTTGTTGCTGATTTGTTTATTTTTTATTACACGTATCCCCCGATTTAAGGAAACCTTGCAAAAAAACAGTCATTCTCCGGCAGAGCTGGCCATACTAACATTGATTTTTTGCATGTTTGCACTGTTTGGCACCTACACCGGGATTGAAGTTGAAGGTTCGCTTGTTAACGTTCGAATCATAGCAATTATGGCAGGCGGTATTTTGTTTGGACCCTGGGTTGGGATCGTTACAGGTATTATATCGGGTATCCATCGTTATCTGATTGATATCGGGGGAGTGACCTCGATTCCGTGTCTGATTACGAGTATTCTGGCAGGTGTGGTGTCAGGATACATCGGCCGCCGGGTCAATCGTTCCAAGAGATGGCTGGTCGGTATCGCCGCAGGTATGGTCTGCGAAGCGTTGACGATGCTGCTCATTATGGTGATGGCACAACCCCATAGCCTTGGAGTGGACATCGTTTCCAAGATTGGTCTACCGATGATTATCGGAGAAGTCAGTATCGGTTTAATCGTTCTGTTGATCCAGAGTGTGGAGGGGGAAAAGGAGAATATCGCGGCCAGACAGGCCAAGCTGGCACTGGATATTGCCAATAAGACGTTGCCTTATTTTCGCTCCATTAATGCGGAATCCTTGCATACCATTTGCTCGATCATAAAAGAAGATATCAAGGCAGACGCGGTAGCGATTACCGATACCAGAGATGTGCTGGCCTATGTCGGTTTTGGCGAAGAGCGTTATCACATCGGAGATGAGATCATTAGCGATGTGACTAAATCGACGATTCGCAGCGGTAAAATCACGATTCGCAACCATATTGCAGATGATAAAACACCCCAAATCCAGTCTCTGCTCATTATCCCGTTAGAGGAGCGGGGAGAAGTAACTGGCACCTTGAAGATTTACTATCGCAAAGCTTATAAAATCACGTATCCGTTGCAGACGATGGCGATTGGCTTGTCTCAAATCATTTCCACGTTAATGGAAGTGTCGCGTGTGGAGCAAATTAAGGAAGCGGCGAATAAAGCCGAGCTAAAGGCGCTCCAAACGAAAATTAATCCCCATTTTCTGTTTAACGCGCTGAACGCCATTGCCTCTACGACACGTACCAAGCCGGATAAGGCACGAGAGCTGATCATTAATTTATCGGGCTATCTGCGCTATAATTTGGAGCTGAATGATGATTTGATCGAAATTCATAAAGAGCTTCAGCAGGTGTCTGATTACGTGGAAATCGAAAAAGCACGCTTCGGCAACCGGCTTCAGGTAGAGTATGTAATGGATGAGGTGTCTGTGCGTATTCCAAGTCTTATTATCCAGCCCCTGGTTGAGAATGCGATTAATCACGGAATCCTCAAGAAAAAGGGGTCAGGTACAGTTACTATTTCTGTAAAGGATCGTGGAGAAAAGGTGCGTATTTCTGTGGCAGATACCGGGGTAGGTATACGCGATGATGTTGTGGATAACCTGTATCATGATCGGGTTCCGGCTAAACAGATCGGCTTGTACAATGTGCATAGACGACTCAAGCTTATGTACGGCGAAGGAGTTATTATTCTGAAGCATGAGCCGGGCACCGAAGTTTATTTTGACATACCAAAGGAGAAGTTATGAAGGCCATAATTGTAGAAGACGAACTTCCGGCGCGTGAAGAGCTGGAGTATCTTATTCAGACTCATAGCAACATTGAGGTGACCGATAGTTTCGAGGATGGGCTAGATGTGTTTCGGTTTCTGCAAGATCAGGAGACGGATGCGATCTTTCTGGACATTAATATTCCTTCATTGGACGGGATGCTGCTGGCACAGAACATTAGCAAATTTGCCAAAAAGCCCTATATTATTTTTACGACCGCCTATAAAGAACATGCGGCGCAGGCTTTTGAACTGGAGGCGTTCGACTACATCCTCAAACCCTATGATGAAAAACGGATGGCATCTATGCTGCGTAAGCTGGAAAATGCTTATGAGCAGCAGAACGTTCCAATACAGGAACCTGTCCAGACGGCGCAACCCCGAGCTGCTGAAGCCAGTACGGTTGCTGCGCCGGGTCGAATAAATCTGCTGAAAAATGACAAAATTATTGTAACGGATGCGAACGATATTTACTATGCGTGTGCGCAGGAAAAGGTGACCCGTGTCTTTACAAGGCACGAAGAATATACGATGCCGATGAGCATTTCGGAATTTCATGCCAGGCTACCACAGCAGGACTTTTTCCGCTGTCACCGATCGTACACGGTGAATCTGTCGCAGATCCGTGAAATTGTACCTTGGTTTAATCATACGTATCTCTTGCGTTTGCGTGGACTAGAAGCTGAAATTCCGGTAAGCCGTAGCAAGGCCAAGGAATTTCGGCAAATTATGCGACTTTAAAGGCATTTCATTCCGCTATATGTGCATTTCATTCCTCAAACGATTTCTGGCTAACATGCAGGGTTATAATAATCCGTGTAGAGAGAATCCTTACAGACTTGCTCCTCCACAGGCGCAAAGCGTACTGGATTCCCGGTTATCATAATAACAAATTGACGCTGTAGAGCCGGAATGAAAAGAGGAGATTGAAATGAAAACAAACAGCGGAAATCGTTGGCTTGTCGTACTTGGAACAATAATTGTCCAGATGGGATTAGGAACCATTTACACATGGAGTTTATTTAATCAACCGTTGGTGGACCGCTTTGGCTGGAACCTCAGTTCGGTTGCCATTACATTTTCAATTACCAGTTTTGCACTGGCGTTTGCTACGTTATTCGCAGGCAAACTACAGGATAAATGGGGACTACGTCGTTTGATTTTGTGTGCAGGTGTCGTGTTAGGAGCAGGTCTCATGCTCAGTTCGCAGGTAACATCGCTGTCCCTGCTTTACATTTTGGCGGGTATTGTCGTAGGTTTTGCGGATGGAACGGCATATATTACATCACTTTCGAATCTGATTAAATGGTTTCCTGAGAAAAAAGGACTTATTTCCGGTATTTCGGTTGGGGCATATGGAACAGGCAGTCTTTTATTCAAGTATATTAATGGTTCGTTGATTCAGTCCGTTGGCGTATCGCAAGCATTTTTATATTGGGGAATGATCGTGCTGATCATGATTGTGGGTGGTTCTTTCCTGGTAAAAGAAGCTGTAGTCGTGAACAAGCCTTCGGTACAAAATGGGGTTGTACAGCGGGACTACACCGTTAAAGAAATGCTGCGCACCAAGCAGGCATACCTGCTGTTCGTCATGTTCTTTACCGCTTGTATGAGTGGTCTCTACCTGATTGGAGTCGTCAAAGATATCGGCGTACGGATGGCCGGCCTAGATGTAGCAACAGCCGCGAATGCGGTCGCTATGGTCGCTATTTTCAACACGGCAGGTCGGATCATTTTAGGTGCGCTATCGGATAAAGTAGGTCGTCTGAAAGTAGTAGCGGGTGCTCTATTAACAACGGCGGTTGCAGTTACAGTGCTGAGTCTATTACCGCTGAATTATGGTTTGTTCTTTGCCTGTGTAGCAGGAATTGCTTTTTGCTTCGGCGGCAACATTACAGTCTTTCCTGCCATCGTAGCTGATTTCTTCGGTCTGAAAAATCAAAGCAAAAACTATGGTATTGTGTATCAAGGCTTTGGCCTCGGTGCGCTGGCGGGATCATTTATCGCAGCCTTGCTCGGCGGATTCATCCCTACCTTTACTACGATTGCTGTGCTGTGTGTCGTATCGTTCCTAATTGCCCTCACCATTCGCACTCCGGAACAAGGTAAAGGCAAACTGCGCAGTGAACGGAAGAAAAATACGAACAGTGTGCGCAGCATGAAGCCCGGAACGAAACTGGGATAAGCGATTTGAGAAAAAAGAACCAGATGAATGCCAAAAGACCTGTCATCATTTCTCTGTGGGAGATTATGGCAGGTTATTTGTTTTTCCAATAATCTATTTTACGGTATAATGAAAAGATGTGTAATAAGCCGATATATACAAAAGACATAAGCTAAGAACCTGACAGGAGGACGAGTCATGATCGTGGATACAAGCGGGAATCTGCTTGCCCGCAATACGAAGCTGCGAAATACATATCAAATTCGAAGCGCCTTGTCCCGCAGTGAGCTGGCCATCGTGTATACGGCAAGGCTGTTGGATAACCGAGAAAAGGTCATTGTGAAGGAATTTTTTCCGAACGCACTGGCTTTGCGGGGGATGGATCGAAAAACGGTCACTTGCGGTGCTTCTATGCAATCCAAATACGTGGAGTTTATGCATTATTTTTTGCGTGAAGGGCAAATGTTGAAGGAGTTAAGTCACCCGGGAATTGTCGGTTATATAGATCACTTTGAGGAAAATGGAACTGCCTATCTGGTCATGGAATACTGTGCAGGCAAGACCTTGGATCGAATGATGAAAGAAGAGGCTGCGCCAACGTATGACCCCACTTTTTTGTACCATACGCTGCTACCTTTAATTGATGCCATGGAGTACATTCATGACAAAGGAATTATTCATCGGGATATTAAGCCGGGCAACATTATGATTGGGGAAAATGGCAACGTCAAGCTGATTGATTTTGGTTCGGCTGTGCATTTTGAAGGCAAAGAGCATCCGATTTTCACCACAGCGGGCTATTCTCCGCTGGAATTTTATTCTAATCGTTCGCAGCAGGGACCTGTGTCGGATATCTATAGTTTGGCCGCTACGCTGTATTATTGCCGAAAAGGAACACCTCCGCCAGATGTGCCAGGCCGATTATTTGCAGATCATGCTGAGCGGATTCAGATTGAAAATGCGGGACTTTCTCTGCTGCCGTATGTCATTCGGCGTGGTCTGGAGGTACAGGCTAACAAGCGCTGCCGCTCACTTCGATGGTTTAAAGCCGCACTACGTGCGGAATATTGGATAAAAAAAGGGAAGCGCCCTACTCTTACGGTTCGTTAATCGTAAGAGACGGTGCTTCTCTTTTTTTACGTTGTGACGGACATTATCCTGTCGGAGCTTGGATATGGTCGGTGTACACTGAAGTATTTGGTTTAATCGCTTTGTATCGCAGCTCGATTTCAGTGACACCATCCTCGAATGTAATGTACAGTTTGTCACTGTACTCCATGACCGCTTTTTTGTTGCGAGCTAATCTGATCTTTCCATGCTGTAAGGCACAGCGTGTATCATGTTTCACGATCAGGCTCCCTTTTTTACCTGCGGAAAATAGGATCCGTTCCGCTTCTGGCAACGGTTCGTGAACGTCAAGCGTACGGAACAACTCCTGCAAGCTGACCTTACGACCCGGAAAGGAGGTGAGCGGCCAAGATTTTACCGGAATCTCCTGCCCACTTGCTGTAGCGAGAAAATATCCTTCGATTCTTCCGGCAAACTGCGGCTTCGGCCGCAAGAACCAATACAGAAGAGCGGCTACCACGATACTGATGGCTACTGTCCATTTAATGGCTGTATACCGAGATTGTACGGTAACGGTTAGTGTAGCGCTGCTGGATGCTCCTTCCGGATCGGTGGCAGTAATCTTTAGCTGAGAGTCACCTGTGCGGAGCTCGGATAGCAGCAGATCATTACCGTTAATCTCAGCATGGATCGCATCCCCAGAGGCTTCTGAATCCAACTTATAGTTCAGCCTGTCATGATTCGGGTCAACAATAAAATCCGATACACTTCGACGGGAATCACCGTCTTCTTTCACCAGGTGAATCGTCAGGTCTTTTAAGACCTGTGGCGCTGCATTGGCCGCGTGAACTTTATGTACAGTTCCCTTACGGTACCATTGCGGACTATCCAGAGATAGCTGCCATGTATAATCCCCGGTTTGAGGGAACGCATATTCGGTATGGAAGGCTCCTGACTTATAGGTCATAGGCACCTTTTTGGCTGTGCCCCCCTTTGGAGTAACAATAATATGGGCTTGGAGAGACGTATATACGGATTCATCCGTAAGCTTTTGACTGTCGGGTAACAGGAGCTGAGCTTGAAACGGTGTGGCTTGACCTTTCAGCAACTGCACAGGCTTGTCGCCATGAGTTGCCGATGCTTGCTTTCCTCCCATGGTTGCTTCGGCTTCCAGTCGGTAGCTGCCAAGTAAATTGATTTTCACCAAATCCCCGCGTATGCCCCGTAGTTTCAACTTCACTTTGCCTGCCTGTGGATGCTCGATTTTTAAAATCGCATATCGGCTCGACTTGTACCTGCGGACATTTTCTGAATTGGAATATAGCTGTGTTTCCAGAAGGGGATGCTCCGACAAAAGCACCAGATTGGCTTCCTCCATACTGGAATCAGGTAGAGTTACAGTTAATTCCTGCATCTCGCCAGTGGTCGTAATTGCAGCAATTGGAACGAGCTTGGAGCGAATTTGACTGGCGAAAATACGGTTCAGAATTTCCGGCAGATCCTCGGCACTACTCGTAATAAAAGAAGCTCCACCCGTTTGAGAAGCGATCCGTTCGAGTTCTTGTCGGTTCACTGTGCCATCATGGTTCAGACCAATCGTGTACACCGGATATCCTTTGGTCTGTGCAGATTTGATGACAGAGGATACATCGTTATTGGAGTCACCTTTGGATCGGGAACCAGAGGAGGCACCAAAATCAGTCTCTCCATCTGACAATAGAATCATAAAAGGCTGACGCCCTTGGGATGCTCCTGCCGCTAGTAGCTCCGAGCCTTTGCGCAACCCAAGTCCCAAATCCGTATAACCGGAACGGTTAAGTGTTCTGATTTCCTGCTGGATCTGGGATTTTTGCGCTGCCACGGCAATCGAAGTTAGTGGTTTCGAGGCGACCACGTGGTGATTGTAGGCAACGAATCCGACGCGTGTGCGGTCTGCATCACTCAAATCCATAAACATATTGATGACTTCCGCGGCAATGCCCTCTGGATCGGTATCCCTCATGGAATAACTGGTATCCAATACAAAAACGGCATCATAACCCTCGATCGGGACAGCACCTAAAGATGCTGCATTAGCCTGATTTACAGTGCAAATGCCCCCATTTAAGCCCATTTGTAAAAATAGTACAAAAGTCATGAAAACGATAATTCCTAGTTTCCTTATTCTGAACATAAGCTCCTCCATCGCCGAGGCCAACATGGGGGATCAACTCTCCTAATCCTTGGGATATAAGGGATAAAGGATCAAAACAGCTGATAAACCTCACATTAGCCATGAATTTGATTCTTTTACGCTTATCAGAAATATCCAATGGACTTCTATCGGTAATTGAGTTCCATTTGTGAATATTTCCCTGAAGAAACAGGTCTAACATATCATAAAAATTACGTATTCACGCATAAAATGAGTCAAAATGCCCTGTTTCAATCTGAGACTACAGAAATTGACAAAACTGAAGGATGCTTTGTATGATAGCTCTCGTATCAACGGCAAAAATTGGGATTGAAGTTAGGAATACGAAATCATAAATTTAAAATTTCTGTGTTATCTGACTTTGTGATTTTAGAAATACATCTCATTTGCATGCTTTGCCGTTAAAAGCCGAATAACGCTTCGGACCGATTTTCGAGGTTACATGCCTGTACCGTAAATGTGGTATAAGCTCAATCCTTTGACGAATTTAAATGTTAAGTAGGGGGGAGGAGGCAAAAGAACTAAAAATGAGTATTCGTCCGTTTCAAATTGGACATCCCGTGTCCGTATATGGAGCAATGGACCTATAACTCATACTTTATTCATTTGCCGACAGCGATGGAAATCATTTATCAAACCAACCGGACAATGCTTTTTGAAGAGATTAACCCGGAAAAGCTGGACCTGATCACCATAGTAGGTGATGTGAAGGGTATTGACAGCTTGAGCGATGAGAAGATCAAGGAAATTAATCAGCACCTTCTGGTGCGCAGCTTTGACGAATTTTTGGATAAGTTTTCGCCGACCGTGTATTCGTTTTTTAACGCGGCCAATCAAAAAGTCGTCTACACCCTTAAAAAGCCAGAAGGAATTGATGAGGATAGCATTTCTGAAATTCGTGTAAATCAAAGTAATGACTTTCTGAAAATGTTGTTTACGCTCATCGATACCAAGCGGAGTCAAGGAATCACTAATGTAGATTTCAAATTTGAAAATCTGCTGGATATGATTTCACCGAAAAAGGTCATGGATGATATTCGCCAAGTCCGCAAAGAAATTCACTATATGTACGGTGAATACGACAAGCTGGATGATGGTGACCCGAAGAAACTTGACATGGGTGACAAGCTGAATGGCATGTTCGAGGAAGCGAGTCAAAACTACAACAACGTTATGGCTATGCTCCCACTGGCAATTGAGGACATCAAAACCCGCCTTCTGCTCGGTGGCGCGCAAGAGGAAAACTCCGGTGAACTGATTCAGGTGGGCATGCTCTCCATTGGGGAAAGCGGCGAACTGAAAATTATTGAAGCGCCGAAGAGTGACAGCACTGAGCTGATGTTGTTGGATGAGAACAGCACTGGCGATCTCTCTCAAGTATTCGAAGAAGATTATAACTCTATCACAGATACGCCTTCTGATTATGTGAAGGATTTGGTAGTTCGCACGTTTGTGCCACTGCCAGCTGTTCAGACCAAGGTGGATACAGCAGTTGAGGTTCAGAACTACAACACGTATCTGGAGTTCTATAAAAATGCCAAGGACGATTTCGTAAAGGCGGTTAAGCCGCTTGTGGAAAAAATTCTCGGTGTCAAAATGTTCTTCGATCAATATGCAACGAAGAGCAAAGGCATGCTGCCGACAATGCTGGTGGCGAACAACAAGCTGGACATGCTGGTAAAAAGCAGCAATATCCCGCGCCTGGAAACGTACCTGAACACTGTGAATGCTAAGAATGAATTCAGCGACACGATCTGGTTCGGTATCGTTCCATCCGTCGAGCTGGAAGCAGCCGGTAAGGTAAAGGTTTCACGTGAACGCTTCAAGGGCAACGAGAAGGTCGTTAAGCAGGGCGGAAATTCTATGGAATCGCTCTCGATGCTGCTGCAAGTCGTGAAGGATTACAAAATTCAAATGTTCTTTAATTTTGAATCCGGTGAAGAAACGACTTTCAACAGTATGGCAACAGCAGGCATCGATAAATATGTCGATAAATGCGCCAGTCTCGTTCGCAGAGAATATAGCGAATTTGCAATTCCTTGTGTACCGAACTTTACGATTATTCCGAAGGACAAATCGGGTGTCATTATCGACAGCAAAATGCTACAGACCGAAGATGGTGTACAGCTCTCTAAGGAGAAAGAGGATATTCTCAAGCTGTGGATCGAGGGCGTTTATGTAGGTGCAGCCTACGTTGCCGCCGGGTTGGTCGCTTCCTATCAGTGTCCTGAATACCTGCGTGAGACGTTCAAAACGGTCAATAAGAACTTCCCTGGCGTACGCTTCGACATCGAAGCAGGAGACAACAGTCTGCGCACGGTAACGACGATGGCCAAGGAGATCACCGGTTTCACTAACACGATCAAGGATGCCATCAACCGTAAAAACTTCGGCTTTGTATTCTCGTCGGAGAATGCACAGATCCAGGATAAGGATATCCGCCGGATTACCGTCTACAAGGCGAGAAGCATGGCGATGTCCGAGGACGGTTTTGACTCCATCTACAAGACGCTGGTCAGCACGTATATTGAACGTATTCTGCGCTACCAGACAGGGGACTTCAAACACGAAAATATCGTCCGCTTCTTCAGTAACAATCCGAGCAGCCAGAAGAGCAAGTGGCTGAGCAGCAGAGGATCTGTTAACTCGATCATTCAGGACGGAGACGATATGAGCTTCATTATTGATGAGAAAAGCAATATGTGCCATATCGACCTGGTCTTCAACGGTAATGTGAAGAACCTGGAAGTCATGATCACTAAAGGAACCAGCTCGGTCAAATCATGATCCGAGCCCTACGAAAGATGTTAGAGGCGTTTCTTTCCAGAACCGCCTTTATACATAAATCGCGAAGAAGCTCTGCTTCTTCCGCCATCATATTACCTAATTTCAAGGAGGCAACACACATGGGATTCAGATTGAAAGTAGAAGGACAAGAAACAATTGAGCTGGGCTTGGATAACATCCAAACGGTTATTTATGACACCGATACACCGGACGATTCCAATGCACGCTCCACTGACGTAGGCTCCACGCTGCGCATCAGCGGCAAAATCATCACAGCAGTAGACGGTGACAGCGCGGATGACACGCTGAAACTGGCTTTGTGGTCTCTGGTTCCTGCTGAAAAAGCAGACAGCTACCGTAAAGTAACATTGGAAGTTATCGCAGCTGATCAAGTTGTGCGTAAAATCCACTTCCCGAATGCTTTCGTTGTAGACTACAACGAGCACTTCGGCGACACAGAAGGTGTAGGTGCATTTACACTCTACATCAAACAAAAGAAAGACAAAACCGAGCTGGCTACAATCGACGGCGGATATCCGGTTTAAGCTTAACGTCTTCACGTTAAGTGCAGCTTAAACACACACTCACCCGGCACACAAGTGCAGGGTGGATAAATATTAAGAGGCCTACGGGTCTCTTAATATTTATTTTTTTCGGAGAGGGGAACATCACACAATGACCAACTACTATGAGCTGCTCGGTGTCAGCCGGGATGCTTCGGAGGCAGAGATTAAGCAGGCTTACCGTAAACTGGCCAAAAAGTATCATCCTGATACCAACCAGGGAAGCGAGGAAGCAACGCGCAAGTTCAAGCTGATTCACGAGGCTTACAATACCTTGCGTGACGAAGCATTGCGGCAGGCATACGATGCCGAGCTCATCCGAAAAACTGAGGGAGCTGGCGGGGAACAGCAAGAGAGAGGGAGAGGGGCTACATCTTCCGGTGGTGCGCGTACGACAGCCAAAGGATTCAATCCAGCTGACATAGGAACTGATTTTGAGCAATTTTTTGGTTTTCATCCGAAAACGAAGGAAGGCTCACCAGGGAAAAAAACGAAAAAATCCGGTGATCCGACGGATACCTCAGCGATGTTTAACCAATTTTTTGGTATTCGTAAAAAATGATGATTTCAGGATAGAAATGGGGGAAGCAAGCAGTGAAAACGGCGCAGAACAGATGGGTTTTCATCATAGATGTTGCCATGTTCGGGCTGATGCTGGCGATCGCCTTTTATGTGTTTAATCGTACAGGCTACAGCGGTTTGAAAACCGTGGTCGCGACAGGTATTGGAATCGGCGTGCTTGTATACATACTGCGCAATCTGGTGTCCGTTGTACCTGTGGCCAAGTCAAGGGCACAACGTCAGCGGATTGCCAAGCTGGTGTTGATTGATGAAGAGGGCGAGTCCATTAAAGAATGGTATATCGAAGGCGAAACGTCGCTCTTAATCGGCAAAACGACGTCACGTTCGGAGGCGGATATTGATTTGGCAGGTACAGATTATGCCTCCCTGATAAGTGTGGAACATGCGGTACTCAACCGGGTGAATAGCGACTGGTTTGTAGAGGATGTGGATTCCGGTAATGGTACAGGCTTGCGGTCTGCCAACGAAAGTGTAACCAAGAAGTTGGAAAGCGGTGAGCCATACCGGATTTACTCAGGTGACTTATTATATATTGCCAATACGAGGGTGCTCGTTAAATAGATGAGGATGCTGCAAAATTCTCAGATCGCTGAAAAGACAATCATGACAATGGGGGAAGGAACCGACTATGAGTTTGACAAGATGCCCGAACGGACACATGTTCAGTACACGAAAGCACGGAAATACGTGTCCTTATTGCAACACGGTAGTAAATATAGCTGCACCCAAGAGCGCGGAGCCAGCAGCGAAAACAAACGTCGCGGGAGATAATGACAAAACAATGCCGTATTTGGGTGAGACGGTGGGGATTCATCCGGTAACTGGATGGCTGGTATGCATCGAAGGAGCACAAGTGGGTCAGGACTATCGCATTATGGCGGAGAAGAACTTTATTGGACGCGCAGAAGAAATGCATGTCCGCATTATCGGGGACAACACGATTTCTCGCAGAAATCATGCGGTCATTGTGTATGATCCGAAGAAACGCAACTTTTACTTGCTGCCAGGCGATTCATCAGGTTTGGCGTACCACAATAACGAGGCGGTATATTCACCAGCAGAGCTGGCTGCCTATGACGTGATTCAGCTGGGACACAGCAAATTTATCTTTATCCCGCTGTGTGGCGCCCATTTTGAGTGGGATAACGAAAACTAGGATGGAATTGGGCAATGGTGCAGGGAGGTAACGATATGCAGCCTTATTTTGTTGTAAGTGGAGCTGCGGTACTATTCGCTGTTCTTCTCATGATCCGTATACGACTGACGCGAAGTTCCGGCAGCCGTACCGTAAGTGGAATTGAAATCGGAAATGGTCAAACGATCGGGAGCCGGAGCGAGCAGGATGATTATTTCTCCAGTATGACGACACCTGTCGGTACGCTGGCTGTTGTCGCAGACGGTATTAGTGGACTGGCCAATGGACGTATGTCCAGTACCTTGGCTGTGACGACTTTTACAAAGGCATTTGCCAAGCTGGAAGATGCAACGAATTTGAACGGATATTTTGCAGAAGCGGCAACTCAAAGCAATCGCGGCATTTTGCAAAATTTGAATGGACAGGGTGGAGGAACGACGCTGGCTGCGGTCATTGTGTGCGGATATCAGCTGCATTACGGAGCGGTGGGTGACAGCCTGATTACGATTTACCGTAATGGTCATTTCCAAACAGTCAATTCCAAGCATACAGCAGAAACACTGCTGGAGGAACGAGTGCTTGCTGGACAAATGACCTCGGAGGAAGCCAAAACGAGTCCAGTGCGCAATCAACTGGTCAACTACTTGGGCTATGAGGGCTTTGAGAGCATGGAACTGGGGAGTGCACCGATTCGTCTGTATTCGGGCGATCATGTGCTGCTGTGCAGCGATGGCATTCAGGAGGCGCTGACGGAGATTGAATTGGAAGAGATTATGCGCAAGGATGGAACACCGCAGGAAACAGCGGATGCCATGATCGACGCCATTAATGATAAAGGCTTTAAAAGTCAGGATAATGCAACAGTACTTATTTTGGCGATAGGATGAAACAAGAAAGACGGGGGTAGCGATGCGCAAGGACAACAGCGATTTTAGTACCGCCTTTGTGTCGGAAGCGGGCTCTTACATAGACAACCGGGACTATTTTGCATTCATGGAGACGGACGACATGGCCTGTTATGTCCTCGCAGACGGTCTGGATTCGGATCAGGAGCTGCGCAGCGCAGAAATGGTTGTCAAAACGGTGCTGGAAAATTTCATGGAGAAGCCTTCCATGTCCAAGCGGCGCTTGATGAGAGATCTGCGTGAAGCGCAGGAATGGCTGCAATTTGAAAGCCGTCGTGTTCGGCTCAAAGCCAGTCTGCTGATGGTAGTGACCAACTACAACAAAATGGTGTACGTTTCGTGCGGTAATGTGCGGCTATATCATTTTCGCAATGGAAGGCTTAATTTTCGCAGCAAGGATCATAGTCTGGCTCAGTCATTGGCAGATGATGGACGCATTCCAGACGAAGCGACCAGCACACATGAGGAACGAGGTAATCTGCTGGAATACTTGGGAAATCCGAATGGAGTTCATGCCCATTACGCCAAAAAGACCCAGCTTGCAGATGGAGATGTAATCCTGCTTGCCACATCAGGGATGTGGGAGGACGTCGAGCTGGCGGAAATGCTGGGGGCGCTGGAGGAAGCGAAGGACCCGGTCATGCTGACGGACACATTGGAAGAGGTTCTGCTAAGCAAACAGCACCGGACGGTGAATAATTACACGGCTGCGGCCATTTATGTAAATAAAGTTTTTCAGGAAAAGCCTAAAAACCGCCGTAAGCTGATCAAACGGATTTTGATTGCGTTGCTCGCCTTTGTAATCGTGGGCGGGGGAGCATGGATTACACTGGCGCGTATGGCAGCGAACAAGGCGGCTGCGCTGGAAACGATGGTCGAATCGGCTCAGGCCGCGGATGATTATGCCAGGGCAGGAGATTATGCGAAGGCACTCAAGTCCTACAGTGAAGCGAAAAACGCGGCAGTTAAAATTAACGATAAAATTCACAAACGAATGTATACAGCCGAGCAGAAACTGTCTCAATTGCTGGTTGACGGAGACGGCTACGTGGAAAAGGCGGACTTTACCAAAGCTGAAGCCAGCTACGAGAAAGCACGGAAAAGCGCTGGTCTGTACCCGCCTTTCAATGTGAAGGATATTGAGCATAAAATCGACCAACTGGACAGCTATGCTGAGACGGCGAGCTGGATGAAGGACGGAGATTTGAAATTTCAGGGCGGCGATTACACGAATGCACTCAAGCTGTATAAAAAAGCAAATAAGGCTGCGATGGAATCCGGTTATACGTCTGCGCAAAAAGAACTGGAGAAGAAAATTACCGAGGCCAACGATAAATTGACAGCTATTCAGCAGCAGCTCAAGGAGATTCAAGCTGGCAAGCTTCAGGCTAAAGGAGATCGGATGATGAAGGATCTCGATTATGAAGGAGCCATTGATGCCTATAGCGGGGCACAGGAAATTTATCAGGAGATCGATAAGCTCGAAAGTGTTCTGGCATTGGAGCGGAGCATAGCCAAGGCGGAGGAAAAGCAGAGCGCTGAGCAGCAGAAAAACGGTCAGCTTCCTGCTGGATTGGGATTGTCTGACGGAGCGTTGAACGACACGGACGCAGGGGACGCAGCGAGTAATGCTACAGCTTCCGCTGCTGCAACCCCTGCTGCAGAATCGCAAACGAAGGCTACGCCAACGGCTTCAGCGGGAACTACACCCGCGAAGAAGGAAGTCTCTTCAGCGGCAAAAAATAGCGGTACGGGCGATGGAAATGCCTCTTCGGCCAAGGCGGGCACCAGCAAAGAACAAGGAACTGCTGATTCCGCTTCTAAAGCAGAAGGGGCGTCTGATTCAGAGAACCAAGATCGGGCTGCTGCGAACGGAAGTTAAGTTTTCATGTTCAATGAAGCTGGAGCCGAAAGGAGTGAGACGTCGTGAAAGAGCTGGTACAGGACCGTTTGAGCAAGATGGACGATTTGGAGCAGAGACGTTTATTGAAAAATATGATGGCGGGGGTATTTATGAACCTCGTCGAATATCAGGAAGAAATGACCCGCCAGCTAGAACGGCGGGTATTTGAGGAAATTGAGAATACGGAAGAAAAGATTGATGTGTACGTGTCATTGACATCACGTGAGGACTATGACCCGATTCATGAATTTTTATACCCTGTGTTACCGTCTGATACGGAGGAAAAGCAGATTGACATCAGCCATGTGGCAGAGGTGGTACGCGAAGGCGGATCGATGCCGCTGTTTACGCTTTTCCTTGAGATGGAGACCGAACGAATCTCAGCACTGGTGCGCAGCAAGCGAATTTTCTCAGGAATGTTGGTCACGGAAACCGGCAATTATCCGATTCGTTTTCGTCTGGAGCATAACCGTTCTTATATTTTAGAGATTGAGCAGTTATATCACACGTTTATGCAAAATGGCATGCCGTGGAAAACAATTAATCACCCGTACGCTTATAAGTTTGTGGACTGTGTATTGATTGGTGGAGACGGCGAGCCGGCCGCCCATGAAGAAATTCATGAAATTACAATTTCATTGGAGGAATTCGACGTTTTTAAGAAGGGCGACGTTTTTCCGCTTTGGAACATTGAAAGGCTATCTCTAAAGAACAGCGGCTTTCCTATACCCGCTATGGATCGTGTGAATTATGAGCATGTGCTACCTTTGCGAAAAACAGGTCCTGAGCATGGTTACTTGATTGACGGGACTGAAGGCGATATCCGGTATATCAAGCGTACAGAAGAGGAACTGACGATTGTCACACCACGTGATAAGTCTGGCGAATGGAATGTGTTGAAGGTTACGAAGCCTGTTACAACGAGACTTAGTCGTCAGACTTATCCGTTATTGTCCAATCGGCGACAGGACAGCTTTTTGGGCCGCTATGCAGGAAAACAGGCCGTGATTGTCCGTGCCAAAGCGGAAATCATGCGCATCGTAAACTCGTTTGAAGCAGCGCAGGGGCTTGAGCTGGAACGTGTAGACATCTGGGGAGGTGCAGGGAGAAATGATGTAAGCAACCTTTTAACCAAAACCCAGACGTATCCGTTAAATCCGTTTGTCAGCGATAACGTACGGACAGAGGAAGGCAAGCAGATCATGCGTTTGGGGTTCAGACGTGGTTCTGACGATGTTTTGCCCACCGCGCCTGCGTATATTTTATCCGATTTAATGAGCTTTCTAGTATCAGAAGTGCAGATGTATTTTCCGGAGTACAAGTGTGAAGGAGAATGGGTGTGAATTACGTCTGGGATTTGCTCATGCGCGCGAGGGAACAGGGGCTGGATGTAGATAAATTCCGCTTCGTACCCGCTGTCAGCTACTCTCCGTATATGGAGCTTAGTCTGGCAGAGTTGAATACTTCCCATTTGGAGCAGGTAGTGGAAATCAATCCGTACTACCGCTTTTATTCTATTTTTCGGGATCTGTTTCCACCGGATGCTGAAGAGTATCTAGAGCTGAGAGAATCGCTATTTGATATTATGATGCATTTCCTGGCGGAAATGGACTTGTATCAAGGGATGAATCGGCGGGAGTACCATATCCGGTTTGTTCAGCGTGATATTGCAGAGGGCATTTTTGGCCCGAAGGTAAAGGAAGGCTTTGGACAATTAAACCGTGAGGATCAGGACGCGATTGCTGAAGGATTGCTGCGCCTGTATGAAACGGGAGAAGCCGTACATCTGCTAAAAGAAACGATGCGGCGCGTCTTTCATCGCTCAATCATTTACACCAATTGTGAGGAAAAAGACGAATTACTCATCTATATCGGCCAAGAGGAGACACCATTGTCACGGATTAAAGTGGATTTGATTCTGGATTTGTTTCTTCCGGCACGTTTTACGACGGAATTGTATTGGACAAGTCATTTCGGCATTTTAGAGGAAGATCCTACGATGAAAATAGACGCTATCGCCCTCTATTAAGGCTAAATGGCTAAGAAAGGACATGTGAACGATGAACGGACCCTATACATACAGGTTGCTAGACCCGCTCACCGATCGAAAAAGCATACGCTTCACGGCGAAATACACGCGGGCGGAATTGGAGCAAATGACGACCTTTCAGTTACGCGGAATATGCGATAAGGAACGACTGGTCGAGGGCTTTGCCAATCGCCTGGCACGTGAAGAGTTGATTCGCGTGATTTTGCGATTTCGGAGCGCGGAAGAGCATTTACTCATCACAAGGCCGAATCCTGGCGGCTTTGAACGCATGGAATCGGCACTACAGCGAAACTGGAACGACCGTCGGCAGGAGAGCAGCGGCATCCGGGTTCCCGCCAAAATCACGCTGTATCAGGGTGTACGCACAGGTCGTATGGACAACTACCGGATTGAATCCGATTTGCCTTGGCTGAGCTCATCTAATGTGCTGCTGGTGAATGCAACAGGAGAACTGTGCGGTGTTTTGAACTTGGTGAAGGATGAGACACGAACAGGCGTATATTATCTTTCTCGTCATCGTGATGCTGAACTGCGAGAGACGTCCAATCATAGTTATAGCCTGCTGTTTCTGCGAAGACAGGAATCAGAATATTTTTATAACCTCTACTATGGAGATAAGCCGATGCTGCCGCTGAAGCTTCAAGGTCACCGGGTTCCGGTGGCAGAGCTGATCATTCGGGGCACGGAAACAACAGATGCGGTACTTGCGATTGATTTTGGCACCTCGAACACCACAGCAGGTGCTTATTTGGATAGCTCCTACGTTACGGCTCCTGATACAGGTATGAGCAGCACAGTAAGGCTGAACGCCATCAATTATGTGTCATTCCCCGGCCCAGAAGGAGCAGAAGGCGACTGGATCGAAGTATTGCCGACTGCTATTCGCGTCGCAGATTGCTCCAATCCAGAACATATCCTTTATGTATTTGGGGAGGATGCACTACGTGGATCTGACGTGGCAGGCAGCCGTGCAACAGTATTGCGGGGGATCAAGCGGTGGGTCAACGATTATAAGCGAATCGAGGAATTAATGGATTCCGAGGGGAATACAGCAACTGCTTCCCGCAATGATATTTTAGCTGCTTTTATCCGTTATGTGATTGCTACAGCCGAGCAGCAATTTAAGTGTCGGTTCCGCAACCTGCACTTTTCTGCTCCGGTCAAGCTACAGCCCCAGTTTATAGAGATGTTTAGTGATATTTTGCCTGATTACCGGATTGAAGCGGAGGATGCCCTGGACGAAGGGTTGGCTGTGCTGTACAACACGCTGGCAGACCAGATGGAACGAGGGACTTTTGCGGATGGTGAAGAATATCAGGCACTTGTCATTGATTGTGGTGGAGGCACGACAGATTTGTCTTCCTGCCGATTCCGAATTGAGGACGGACGTATTGCTTACAAGCTGGATATTCACACAACATATGAAAACGGGGATACCAATTTTGGTGGCAATAATCTGACGTATCGGATTATGCAGTTTATGAAAATTGTATTTGCAGGTTATTATGCTGCCGAGACGCGTTTGCCTGACACCGATATTGATGCCCTGATCGGCATTCCTTCGGGAGATTTGTACCGTCATGTGGATGAGTTTGGTGTAGATGCTGTATATGCGGGACTGGAGGAGCGCTACCGAGAGGCAGAGGCCATCTTGCCTACCGCGTTCAAACAGTATGAGCATGCTACACGGGATGAATATCAGCGGGTACTGAGTAATTTTCATCTATTGTGGAGCGCGGCAGAAAATATGAAAAAGGAATTTTTTCTACGTACGGGGATCTTGCGCAGCCGCTTCGAATCCGAGCAGGTATTATCTGCTGAAAGCGACCTGAACATTGCAGTGATGGACCGTTGGCTGGTTTCAGTCATCGAGAACGGACGGTTTCGTGATGAATATGGTTTGCCTGATGTGGTGTTTAACATTCGGGAGATACAGCAGCTTCTGAAGGCGGACATCTACAATATTGTGCGCAAGTTCCTGGATGAGTTTTATCTGGAGGGACGCTTGCAGGATTATTCGATTATCAAGCTAACCGGGCAATCCTGCCGGATTGACGTATTTCGCGAAGCACTCAAGGAATTTGTACCGGGGCGTAGTATCGAGTTTCGTCAAAAGGCAGAGGACCTCAGCCGGGTACCTGAGTTGAAAATGGCCTGTCTGCGCGGGGCTATCCGCTATCTGAACGCTAAAAAAATGGGCACGATTGAGCCTGTCATTACCAATCACATTCCGGCTATTCCGTACACAGTCAGCGCATGGACGCATACGGGGCGCGAAAAGGAGCTGATTGCGAGTTTGGAAAGCAACCGGGTACGCGGTTCTATTTCCCGGCCGTCTCATGCGGCTGAGGTGGAGTTCTTCCTGACGGCCGACGGCGGTAAGCTGCGTCAGCGCCATGTGTACCGTAGTCGGCCAGAAGCTTTTGAACCCATGCCGTATGAGGAAATTGCCGTGCTGTATGGGCGAGATATCCCGCAGGATGATACGGACTCCATCCGTAATGGGGAAACGAAATATTTTGTTTTTGTCGGGGATAGCCGCTGGGGCTTTTATGTAGTCCCGATTACTCGCCGAGATGAATTGCTGCATCTGGGTCCCAAACACTTTTTTGCCTTCGAGAATGATCTCTCCGAGCTGGATTTCTTTGACGGCACGAAATAGTAAATTAAGGGTTTTGCAAAATGCTGAAAACAGAAAAGTACACAACACTTGGAGGGGATAACGTGCTGTATGCAGGTTTTTGGAAACGAACTTTGGCTTATATCATCGATGGCCTTATTCTATGGTTTGTATTTTTAATATTTGGATTGATCTGGTTGGTAATTCGAACCTTAGGGGATTGGGTACCGTCTCCGGCAGAAAGCTCTTTGCTCTCAGACGGATCGTCTTCTATTGTTACCATGAAAATAATAGGACAGACCTTGCTGAATTGGGGAGCTATATGGCTATATTATGCGCTTATGGAATCATCCAAATGCAAAGCCACGGTGGGCAAGCTGGCTCTCGGCATCGTTGTAGTAGATGAGTTTAATCACAAGCTCAGCTTTGGACGTGCTAGTGCCCGCTACTGGAGTAAGCTTCTATCAGTTATCATTTTGTTCGCTGGCTTTATTATGGCAGCCTTTACGGCGAGAAAACAGGCTCTCCACGATCTGATTGCTCGTACCTATGTTGTGGACAAACGCGAGCTGAATTATATCCTTCGTGAGCAGGCTGGGCGCGGAGCTGGAATGTAACATTTAGGTTGGCACACAGATTCAAAGATTCTGATGAACAGCAGGCTTTAAACAGGAGGAGCAGCAGGATGTACGCTGGTTTTTGGAAAAGATTTTTAGCCCATTTGCTAGATTATACTATTTTATTTGTGACTATTCGTTTGATTGATACGTTGCCGTTTGTGACGATAGGGTTTGTCTCTGCGTTCGTAAAAATGCCGAATTTTTTGGAGTTTGTTTCACACTTAGACGATGTGTCGGTGAGAATTTTGGGAGCTATTATTATTTTTGGCCCTCTTTTATTGGATTGGCTTTACCACACCATCATGGAATCATCAAAATGCAGAGGAACGGTCGGCAAGCTGGCTGCGGGGATTGTCGTTGTGGATGAAAATAATGAAAAAATATCTTTCGGACGGGCCAACGCCCGCTACTGGGGTAAAATCATTAGCTTAGTCACTATATTTGTAGGGTATATCATGGCAGCTTTCACTGAAAAAAAGCAGGCGCTGCATGACAAAATCGCTCGTACCTATGTGGTGAACAAAAATTGGCTGGACTACTCTGAGTATATTAAGCAAAATCCATCGCTGACAGAGATGCCTGTCCCGGCTCCTGCACCCGGTGTGAATCGGTTGTCCGTTCCCTTGAATAAAGAAGAGCAGTAATGACGTCGCAGAGCGATCCGGCTGGCGCATAACGTTGCGAACGCAATGTCATTACTGAGGTGCCGGGCGACACTTGTGCCGAAATCGGCACAGAGAGGAGGAAACCACATGTTAACCCATATCGTTCCGAAGTTCGAGAAAGGCCGTATTCTCAAAACCGAGATGCTAGAGAACCTGCGGGACTACCCCCGCAGCTTTCTCGATATCCGGTATCAGGATTTTTCGGATGGCATCATTACAGGGATGAACGTAACTGTCGGGGAGTACACGCTGACCATTGATAGAGGCATCGTGAAGCACAAGGGTAGATTGTATCTGCTGGAGCAGGAGCAGGAAGTGCCGTATGCGGCCACAGGGCGGCTGTCGGTGTTGAAGCTGCTCTTTTTGGAACAAACAGACCGCCCGGACTTCACAGCCCATCATGCAGATATCGTGCTGGAGGATGAGGCAGAGATCGGTCTGGATAAGATGGAGTTAGGCCGATTCAAACTCAAAGAGGGAGCCGTGCTTCGCTCGGATTATCAGGATTTTGCCGACATGGCAACGGAATTCAATACATGGAGTGATATCCATGCTCCTTTCGCGGGTTTGAAGCAGAGTACATTGCGCCCGGAGACGATGCGCTACTTCGCATCCGAGCTGCTTAAAAGTGGTGCATCCGATCCGATGGATTGTATGTTTGCCCTCATATGCCTGAACTCAGAAGCCGTAGACAGGGAGTCCATTCAGCATTACATCGCAAACCGAAATGGTGCGGAATACAGAGATTATTCTCATGCTCAGTTGCATAGACAGCTAGTTCTTATTCTAGAAGGCGCCGGACGTGGAAAACGAACAGCAGGCCGTTGGCAGGGCGGCGGAGCCGGACGGATGATTGTGGATTAGAAAATCAGGTAGAGGAGTGTGGATTATGAAATATGAGGATGAAAAGATTTTGGATCAGCTCCGTGAGATGGAGAAGCTGAAGAGGCCTAACAATATTTTAGCAGGACCCATAATCATTGACGGTCAATCCTATGTGTTTGAAGAGCGGTCTTTCTTTAAGGATCGGCTGAAAATGCATGTCCCCTCTATCTTTAGTCCAATGCCCAAGCATTTGCAAAAGATTAAATATCCTCATGAGCAACGTCCAGAAATGATTTTGACGAATGATTTGGGCAGTGTGGATGTTACCCTGAATCGGGTGGACCAGACGCTACAAGATGAATGGGTGGAACAGCTCACTTCTGGCATGAAGGCAATGATGAAAAATATGAATCCTGCCCATGTATTTTATGAAGAAAAAATAGAAGAGGTACATGGTAAGCAGATTGGCTATTTTGACTTTAAAAGTCCTGCGCTGGACCAGCCCATCTACCACAATATGTTCTACTTTGAGCTGGAAGGAAAGACGGTCATGGGAACATTTTGTTGTCCGTATAAGCAGTATGCTGAATGGCGGGATGTCGCCCTACAGATGATACGCACCATTCAAACGGTTGACGAGGCAGAAAAGGAGGGATATGAATGAGTAACCCCATTTACACCACGGCAGATGTACAGGTGGCCCCTTATCAGTTTCAGCGTGTATTAAGTATCCATCTCATTAAACAGTTAAACGAACATGTGAGCTTCTGCATACGTGGAATTGTTTCGGAGGACAAGCTGGATCAATACGTAGAAAAAGCAGATGAAGATGAGCACATCGAAGTCTTCTTAAAAAGTGAAGGCAAGGAGATCCGGTTTTTTCAGGGAATCGTCACGAATATTGCTGTAAAAGCTGTAAACGGAGTACGCGAGCTTACGATTGAGGCTAGCAGTGAAACCTTAATGATGGACATTCGCCCTAAACGTCGTTCATTCCAAAAAACAGGAGAGTCGTATAACAAACTGTTTTCGCATGTTACAAGTTCATATACTGATGCAGAAGTGATTGATGAGGCTTCTCATGGCGCAGCTATCGGTGAATTATTAGTGCAATATAATGAAACGGACTGGGCCTTTGTCAAAAGAATTGCTTCTCGGCTACATGCTGCTTTAATTCCAATTACGATGCAACAAGGACTGAAATATGTGATTGGTGTCCCCCATTCTAGTGCCCCTCAATCGCTGAACGAACATAACTATTCCATAAAAAAAGACTTGAAGGAGCACAAGCTCATGTCCCGTAACGGATTGCCGGAATATGGCGAGTCTAACAGCTTGAGCTATGAAGTGACCAGCAACAAAGTGCTAGAACTCGGTAGTTCCGTCATTTTTCATAAAAGAACGCTTTACATAGCTAGGGCGGAGACGACCACAGAAGGAAATCTGATCGTTAATCGTTACATTTTACGGGATGCACATGGGTTAAAATGCCCAACCGTCTATGCCTATGATCTTTCAGGAGCCTCTCTGTTTGGCAAGGTAATTGATATTTCCAAAGAAAAAGTGAAAATCAAGCTGGAAATTGATCAAGGCTCGAGTGCATCCGGGGCTATGTGGTTTCCCTATTCTACGGTTTATTCTTCTCCTGATGGCAGCGGCTGGTATGTTATGCCGGAAGCAGGGGATCAAATCCGTCTGTACTTTCCGGATGAACGGGAGCAGCATGCTTTTGCCGCCAGTTCTGTCGATCTTGCCTCCTCTGATCCTGTTAAAAGAAGTGATCCTGCGGTTAAAAGTATCAGCACCAAATACGGCAAACAAGTCGTTTTCAAGCCTGGTGCAGTAGAAATTATCAACAGTGGGCAAATGCTCATGCGTCTCACGGATGAAGGCGGGATCGAAATTAATAGTAACAAAAAAATAACCCTGTCTGCTCAGGAAGATATCCAAATTACAGGGGGAGCGAAAATTATTATGGAGGGGAAAGAAGGCGTAAGTTTTATTCAATCCGGAGCCAAACTCGACATCATGGACGATGTGAGATTAACCGGGGGTAAGGTGAACATTGAATGAAGCTCATGGATCGGGATGCTGCGTTGCAGGATTTGCTGGAAAAGCACGTATTTACGGAATGGATACATGATTTGGCTCTTATTGAAAACAACTTTCTGACGCGCCAGCAAGCCATTGAAGACGAGCTTATAACAGCTCTAGAGTCGCTATGCCAGCTCGCTACCCTTCAGCACGAGCAAGGTCGTAAGGGGGATATTCGATATATTTATATCTCCTTGCTCAGAACTCGTGTTGTGAAAAATAAAGCGGTTTATCGTCTAGATGCCTATGATGAAAATTGGTTTCTGGATGAGACTGAATGCGCTGTGGAATGGTCGGCAGACTTTGTTTTCGAGCCTCTGTTCAATCGTATGACTAAGCTGGAAAAGCTTAAATCAGATTATGCCCGTAAGATCTCGACGATGGATATTGAACAAATTCAACAAATTGAGGCGGTCAAATACCATCTGCTCACTGTAGAGTTCTTGAAAAGCCAGATGCCAGTTTTTATCGCTTCCCCTTCGTTAGAAAGGATGCCAAAAGCAAATGTATGCACGATATTTGCTGGAGAGTATCGAGATGATAGCGAAATATTGTGCCGTTTTACGCGTAGTGAGGGAGCTGAGACACGAAAGGGGGAATCTTCATGGATTATTTCCTCTTAAAACAGGATGTGCGGTATACCCATGTTCCTGTGCTACAAAAGGTGATGGAAACGATTGATCCGTGGAAGCTGTATGATTTGCAGCCGGAGGATATTGTCAAGCCATTGATGTTTCACGTGAAGGCAGATGCAGAAAGTATTTTTATTGATTATCTAGAAGGTCCCATCCCACTCATTTCAGATGCTTTAAAACGCCTTGTCCAGGCCTATGTGCCGGAGATGCCTATGAAATTAACGATACTTACTCAGATCGAACAGAGGATACAGAAGAATTACTATATTCCTTTTGTGGAGCGGCTTGCAGCAGTACATCCAGAAAGCGAATGGAATTTAGATCAAAGTGTGCTTAGAAAGCTGGTATTACGTGCAGATGCTATTCGGGGCCACAAGATATTTAGAATCCAGGAGAGTGCTATCCCGATGATCATCGTCCGTTTGGACATTGCGGAAAGTATACTGCGGCGTGATTATACCGGGATCGCTTTGGAGCAAATTCAGGTGAAATAGGGAGGGAAAGGGCACATGTCAGACAATGAGTATTATGTCGTACGGGGGGCTTGTATGCGTTGCACTTGCGGGACCCATCCTCGAAAGATCAATTTGCCGAACAGCCACGGGGCTTATGTTAACGGTAAACCCATGATGAATGAAGGAGATTATTTTCCTGAGAATGTCCCTCATTTTGGTATTTGTAACAGTCCGGAACAGCCGAGTGCCGAGACTATATATCTGATCGCCGAAGATGGCTCTACAATCTCAGGGAAGCCATGCCTGCCGATGCTGACGGATAAGTGGAAAAACACAAAAGAACAGACGAAGGTGGAAGGCCAGCCAGCCTTGACGACCTCTTCATTTCAGACTTGTTTATATCATGGATTTATCGAATTTCATACGAATGGCCAGCAGGAGGAGTAGCTGGAAGGGAGGTTTGAAAACATGATAGGATATGATCAGATTCGAATAGATTCCCCCTACCCCATTCAGGTCTTAAAGGATGTTCAGATCGAGTGGAAGCCGGGTGAGCATGGGCGTATTACACTCACAGGCATTTGTAAGGAGTCGAGTCATGCCACGGCTGCGCTGGATGCGACCTCAGAGGATCAGCTACATGTGTATGCGCAGAATGGACAAGAGGAAGTCAGCTTGTTTAAGGGTGTCGTCCATACGGTAGAAGTTGAGAACCATAATGGAGTGTATACACTTACACTGGAAGGAATCAGTGGCTCATTTGAGCTGGATATTGTCAAAAGAAAGCGGTCTTTTCCTGAGGAAAAACAAACATATAAACAGTTAGTGAATAAGCTTGCTCAAGGCTATGAGCGAAGTGATGTCTTGTACCAGACCGGAGAGCAGTCGGTAGGCGAAGCCATTTTACAGTATGATGAAACCGATTGGGAGTTTATGAAACGGATGGCGAGCCGTTTACATACAGTGGTGGTCAGCGACATATGGGAGTCCGCATCGCCGAAGCTGTATTTCGGCATGCCTGCTGGCACCCAGCGAACAATTCGGAAGGATACGCCATATACGGCAAGTAAGGATTTAAAGGGCTATCAGCGGGCAGGCGGAACGTCAGCCGGGCTACATGATACCGACTTTTTCAAATACGAGATTGAAAGCGGAGAACGGTATGCTCTTGGAGACGAGGTGCAATTTCGCCAGAAAATAATGATTGTAACTGAATTGCGAAGCCGCATGGAAAAGGGGCATTTGCTATTCAGTTATGTGTTGGCCCGCGCAGAGGGCATTCGCAGTGATTTCATCCCCAATCCCAAAACAATCGGAATTTCACTGGAAGGAGAGGTCATTGCGGTACGGGGAGAGGAAGTGAAGCTGCGGCTGGCGATTGATAAGGATGATGGGGTATCCGAGCCGCATTGGTATCCGTTCGCTCCCCCAACGGGAAGTGCGATGTACAGTATGCCGAAGGTGGGAACACAGGCAAGCCTGTACTTTCCAGATGCGTCTGGTTCCAGAGCAATGATTTTGGGTGCGGTTCGTACAAATGGAGACGGTTGCGCGAAAACGAGTAATCCTAATGATCGATATTTTGGAACGGAGCATGGAAGTGAGCTGAAAATGGCACCGGGTCGCATCCATATCATGGGTGATCCGGGTGGGACATTGCAGATGAGTCTGGACGATGCTACTGGGATTGAATTAACTAGTCCCAAGAAGTTATCGTTAGAAGCAGAGCAAGAAATCATTCTGAATACGCCGAAGAAAATCATTATTGACGGAACCAGCCAGGTCATGGCGTATCAAACGGGAGGAAGCACGGGGCTTTCGGTAGAAAACGAATACCACGTGTTGGGAGGAAACGTCTGGGCGGACGGTAGCGACCGAACTGCATACCCGCCGTTTGATGATGAACCGAAGGAAGGCGAGCCACCTCCACCGCCGCCACCCCCTGAACCGTTTAACTGGGGCAAGCTGGGGATGAATATTTTGGGCGGTTTGGCGGTTGTGGCAGCCGTAGCCGTGGTAGCAGCCATTACGGTAGCGACGCTTGGAGCGGGTACGGTGGTCATTGCAGCGGTAGCCGGAGGAGCGCTGCTGGCGGGTGGCTTGGGTGTAGCAAGCTTGGCCGCATCAGATATCGCCCGAGGGGAAGTGAGCGACTTCAGCGACTATGCCCTGACCGGCTTGAAAGAAGCGGGAATCGGGGCGGTATCTGGAGCAATCTTTGGCCCTCTCGGTGTAGGAGGAACCTTACTGAGGAAAGCAGCGATCGGCGGTGTCACAAATGCCGCGGAAAATCTAGCGAGTCAGGTGCTGAGTGGTGAAAAGATCAACTGGGGCTCAGTAGCAAAGGACGCGGGATTGGGTTTTGTCACCGTAGGCGTACTGGATTCCAAAGTAGGCAAGGCCATTGGCGGATTCGCGGAAAAGGTAGGCAGCAAGGTTACACCGCAATGGATTAGCAAAGGTGTAGATGCAGTCGGGGCAGGCTTTGGCAAAGCTGTAACCAAGCTGGAGCAGGCCGGCAGTAAACTGGGGCAGAAGTTCAATGAGCAGCTGAGTAAAATGGCAGACGGCCTCAGCCCCGGGAAGTTGGCCACAGCCAACGGAGCGCCAGTTCCGCACGTTAATAAGATGGACAGCGGACCACTTCCACAGACGGATGTGCAGAAGAATTACAACAAGGTCATGAAGGAAATGGAAGAGAACGCGGCGAAAAAGGTTGATGGAACAGGTAAAGATACTAAAATAACAAAAGGGTATGATGTAACTCCAAAGTATAGTTCTTATGAAGATAGACTTAAACGAACACCTGTAAATAAAGGTAAGTGGGAAGGAGAACGCGGAGAATCAAAGTTTATTTCAGAGAAGCCTGAAGTTAAACAGTATCTGGATGAAGCAGGCGTTGATGGGGTAAACTATAAAAGTGCAATGCCTGATTTTGTCCCCTTCTCTAAAGGTGAAGTTAAGATTCAAAACATGACTAGTGACAGAAGGAAAAACTTTGCTAAAGCTGATGAATTATTAGCAAAGAAATGGTCGACTCCAGAGAAAAAATGGACTGCAGATGATGTCGCTGATTGGAGAGAGGATAATAAATATACTTGGCATGAACTTAATGATCTTGAGAGCATGCATCTTGTACCAAGTAAAATTAATGGTACATACACTCATTTGGGTGGAGTTGGGGAACATAATATTAAAGAAAAGTTAGGAGAATGATAGTATGGATAGACTTAATCATGAACTCTTTGGAGAAATCTCTTACGATTTGTACTGGAGTGGACAACAGGAAATAAAAATCTTCGGGGAAAAGAGAATGGTAATATTAAGTATAGATGGAAATGAAGATGGTGAATTTCAAGATGCTCAGAAAGAAGCATATATAAATTTTTTAAACGATATGGATAATATAATGACAGAAGCTGAGAAATCTATCTTTGACCATTACCAAGAAGTTTATATGGATTATAGAGATATGGTGGGAGAGGAGGAAGCAGATAAAATTGCTCCAGTTATAAAAGATATAGAAGACTTAGGAAAACTAGTTGAGCCTACTCAATTAATCATTAGAAGAGTACGCAAAAATGGTATTAGAAGAATCGGTTTGCTTTTTAATTGTACTTGGGAAATAGAACATGGACTTGCTGTAAAGATTGAGGATGAGGAAATAACTGAAGTCGGATTTCAAGATATAGTTCTATAAATTGAATCATGGGATTATTTGTAATATTTTGTTTGTATTTATTCAATACTTACTACAAAGCAAATTTATACTAACTGAGTACTTGGTAAATTCTCCAAAGCTTATTCCAACTTGAATTTTGAGTAGGAATGAGCTTTTTGGCATACCCAAAATCAGAATAGGAGAAATTATCCGTTCTAATTTGGAGAGTGAGGAGATCAATTAACCTCATTTTTCGCAACAAACCGGTGGGGTAGTTCACTGTTATTATGTAGGAAATTGATAGATTAACTGGAAAGGTCATATGTTAAAAGCTGTTCACCTGGCCTTCAAATAAACTTGGACATAAAGAGAGTTTTGAAAATTGTGCGGAAATACAAGTAGTAATTCAACTGCTACATTTTGAGGCTAAAGTTGAAAGTATATTAATCAGCACTATTACAGGACAAGGAAAATACAAAGCTCCTTGTGTTAACTGTCAGCGGACTTTTTTAGATTTTATTAACGATTTACAATAGATATAACGACGATAGGTGGTAAAAAAACTAAAATAACATTTGGCTATAATGGTGCTAGGGAGGGACAATTCAATCCAAGTGGTAACGGAACTGCATCCTGACTTAATTAAGATAGCACAAGGAACAAGGAAGAAAGCGAAAAACGCCCCCAATAATCCGTACAAGGACGATGAAAGTTTCCAACTATGGCCATATTGAAAATTGTGCTGAAATTCAGACGGTCAATCAGCTTTTATGGTCAGCATCAAAAATAGAAAATATACTAGTAAGTACCTTTAAAGGTAAAGAGAAGTACTACCAGCTATGTAAAACTGTAAAAAGACTTTTTTGATTTTATTAATGATTTTCATGAATAGTATTTTTGAATAAATAGGATAAGGCTTATGGATAACTTATCATATGATGCGAGAGAAATACTAATACAAGCAGGATGGAAACCAAATAATGAGGTTGACTTAACCGCAACAGTAAAGTTTTTAGAAGCAATGGGGTATCAAGTATTCAATTCAGTGATTGATGCACTAAGCGTATTTGGTGGAATCGAATAAAATTTAAGCATCCCTATGGAAGTTTGGAAACCTTTATTTTTAGCCCTGAAGAAGCTGTAGGGGATTATTATAAAAAAGAAGACTTCAAGGAATTCGAGGCGCGAGTAAAAGAGCCGCTTGTTGTAGTTGGAGAAGCATGTCGCGGAAATTTAATAATGTTTATTTCGAAATCTGGGAAGGTATACGGAAAAAATGGATATTCATTATTCAGGTTCGGAGATAACATCTTCGAAGCACTAGATACTCTATGTTTATTTAGAAAACAAGAAGAGGTAGTATAATAAAGTTCAGCTATCCGCTGAAAGGAACCTAGGCAAGATGACGGCGGACATGAATTGAACTTTTAATAAGGATAGTACAACAACTATAGTAATGAAGGTAGACAAAGAAAGTTACTTTAATCGCCGTTTAACTATTCGTAGTAGGGATTATTGTGTGAGAAAACCATTTGGTGACGACCAGTCAACCTATACAGATAAAAGGATAAGTTTTAGGCTAGTTCTCTTACCCTCTAAAGCAATCCGAAATTAATTTCGCCTTTGTTTCTAGGTCGTGAGCCTGTTTGGGACAGAGGTGGGGGCGCAACAATAGATTTGTGGGAAAGGTGGTTTGATAAGTTATGAAGTACGGAATACACAGTAATTTGGTTGAAGAGGTTATTCAATTCTCAAATTCTATGATGGATTTTCCAAAAACAGAGAGGCCTCAAAATATTGTTACAATTAATCAATATGAAGAGGCGAAAAGGCTAGCCATTACTGAAGTTTTCGGTGAAGATGAATATACTTGGTCTGATATAAGACAACTTGAAATGGGAAAAGTTAAAGGGAAGTTGTATAAATTAGATTCTTCCCAAAAACCTAGTGGTTTGGATGAATTAACTGGATTAATAGCTGATGGTCTTAGAAGTCAAATAACGGACTCTTATAGTGATTTTTTTGAAAGTGTTGTAGTAGATTTGAGAAACTGCGCAATAAATCGTGCAATAAATGGTGAGATTGAAAATTTTTACGAACAAATTTTTAGAATCTATAAGGCTGGTGGTTTTCCTTGTGGGTGGGATGGTGATTACCCAGACGAAGGAAAACTTATTGCTTACTTTGCTTAAAAAAAGTAATGTTTTTGTTTACTTTTTTTGACTAAGGGATTGTAAATACAATCAACAAGTAGAACGTTGTACCAAACTTAAACAAATACTTAAAAAACAAAAAAACTTATTTCACTCGAAAAATGAGAGGAATAAGTTTTTTACTTGTAGAGAATGACCAGTTGTGTGTTCATTCAAATATTGGTCAATAGCTCCTAGCCCCCAAAACAAGCAGTAACTTGTATGGGAGCTTTTCAATAATTAGCTTATTTCTAATCAATCAACCTTATGAAAGCCTATACATTCTTTTAAATAAAAAAGTTGACATATGTTTAAAAACAGGAAAAAAGTCACTAAGACCAAAGTCTCTTGTTAGATGAATTATGCATTCCTTAATCTGATGAAATTCGACATTTTTTATGCTAGATGAATTGTTCGAAATTAAGTTAGAAGTCAATGGGGTTGTCGTATCAACGAATAAGCCCCGTTTAGGAATTCATAAGTAGGAAACTGGAACGGAGAAGTAGTGCCATTGCGCAATTGTGCTTGTCCTTTATGAGGTTTTCTTATCGCTCATTCACATTTTATAAATTCAGTTCGATTAGATTAGAATATTTGCATACATATGTATAAAAATGAGTATTAAGTCTCGGAAACTCCCTTTGCTACTGTGAATTGACAAAATATGAAGCAGTGACTAATATGGTTGGGTACACGGGAGATATTGGAATTTATAAAGGGGTAATGAGTTTTGAACAAGAGACTAGATAACAGATGTAGTAACAAAATGAAATGGGGCCAAACGATTTTTGGAGCGCTGTTGGCGCTTAGTCTGGTGTTACTCAGTGGGGGTAACGCGTGGGCCTCGTCTAATGAACAATTAAAATGGATTGAGGGCGGCCGAAAGGTAGACTTGGGAAAAATGGCTGCGGTTGAACTAGACTCATCTCTTCTTTTCTTGGATGCAGCTAACACAGCAAAGGCAAGCGAGATGAATCACGATAAGCCATCTGGCAAGGAAATTGGGAGTATATTTCCGAAAGATGAAAATCAAAATTGGGAAGTTGTTTTTGAATACGATGAACTTGGACACATCAAGGATGATGAAAAAGAAGATATCGATGCGGATGCCATTCTAGATAGTTATAAAGAGGGGACGGAAGAGAGTAACAAGGAAAAAGCGGAAAGTGATCGCTTGTATGTTACGGGCTGGGATGTCGAGCCTTTTTATAATGAAGGGACCCATAATCTAACCTGGTCTATGCTGGCGGAGGATGGGAACAAGGAAAAACTGATCAATTATAATGTTCGTTTGCTCACTCGTCAGGGTTATATCTCTGCAATATTAGTGTCCGATCCTGCGCATTTGGACGCAGATAAGAAGTTTTTGAATGAGAACATATTACCCAAGCTGACAGTCAAATCAGGTGAGCGGTACGAGGATTTTAATGCTTCAACGGACAAAATTTCCGAATACGGCCTGACCGGATTGATTTTGGGAGGAGCAGGCTTGGCAGTAGCTAAAAAAGTAGGCTTGTTGGCATTACTCATTGCTTTTTTTAAGGGCGCGGGAATTAAGGTTATCCTACTTATTGGTGCTGCTTGTGCAGGTATGTTTGGTGTAATAGGCAAGTTTTTCGCCAAATTATTTCGCAAGAAAAAATCGGAATCCATGCACAATGAAACGAACGCCCAGGATCAGTCAGAAACACTACAGTAAAGATAAAAAAACACTCTATAAAATGCTGATAAATAGGGGATGATGATTGAGCGCAAAACACAATCTCAGGCAGCCTGATAAGTACACACGAACATATAGCTTGGGCAGAAAATTATGAACAGATGATCATGGTGACGTTAGACCCGTGAATCATCTGTTTTTCGTTTGTTTTATCCCTTGTAATACTTTCGGTACACCGCGGGCGTTGTGCCTTCATACTTTTTGAATATTTTAATGAAATACCCCGGCTCATTGAAGCCGAGCTCGCTACTGATCTGAGATACAGGAATATCTGTAGCTTCGAGCAACTGCTTCGCCCATTTAATCTTCAGGCGGGAAAGATAGCTGGAAAAGTTCTCACCCGTTTCCTTGGCAAACAGCCGACTAAAATAGCTTGGGCTAATGTGGCACAAGTCAGCCATGGCTTTAAGAGAAAAAGTTTCACCCTTGTGCTCAAAGATATATTCGAAGGCGGGTTTTAGTACGGGATTTCCGCACGAAATATCCACATCTCCTGAGGAATTCAGATAGGCATCTGCTAAGAAATTATTCATTTCTTTCTTAAGGTTTTCGATATGCTCCAGCGAGTAGCCAGGAAGGATCTCGGACAACTGCGGAGTGGACTGTGTGGCCGACGCCTTCTCGAACATTTCCGCGAGAAGATTTTTGTTCATCGCTTCTTCAACAATATAATTACATAGTAAGGATAACATGTTGGAGATCGTCTGAATTTCGTGATAGGTCATGGATGGCAGATCGGCGTAGTCGTTCTTAAGTTCCTCCCATTTGGAACTGTACAGTTTTTCATTTTTTGACGTGAGGATTTGCTCCAGCTGTAGGGCACTCGAAGGATCGGCTAAGCGGACCTGACCTGCCATGACGGCGCCAATGTACTTATCGTCAATAATGATCGGTACCGCGATGTCGACGATGTCATAATGACAGAGATAAATATAAGGTTTGTTGGAACGTACCGCTTCAAGTCCACCGCGAGAGTCACATTTTTGGCAGTAGGGAAGAAGATTCTCATTCTGACGAACCTTCTTGCAGAACGATTGGCATTGGCTGTGGCTAGTTACGGGATTCCCTTTATAATCGACGGTGAGAATAGCTAATTGGGTAACGGATGCTAATGAATCCTGCAACTGTTCCCACTTTTTTAAATTAAAGATTTTCTGGATGCTCAAATGTTCACGTATCAAGATATCATCCCTTAATAGTAAATTATCCTGTAAGCGATAACAAAAAAGTGCAATTCGTGATCGTTAGTGCAAAAAAATACGATTGTAGATTATAATATATTCCTTGATTCCTCCAATGTAAAGTTTACATAGTTCGGTTATAGTTTTAATCAGAACGAAGCCAACACAATCATAAGGAGGAATTATAGATGAGAAAAGCTTTTATCAGCCCAAGCAAATATGTACAAGGTGAAAACGAATTGTTGAATTTGGGTTACTATGTGAGCACCTTCGGCAAATCCGCTTTACTGATTGCGCATCCTGCCGACGTGGCGCGGGTAAAAGATAAACTTGATTCCACTTTGGGTAAATATAACGTGACCTTTATTGAAAGCGGTTTTATGGGTGAGTGTTCCAGACAGGAAGTGTCCAGACTTCAGGAAATTGCTACTGCAAACGGATGCGATTGTATCGTAGGTCTTGGCGGCGGGAAAGCGATCGACGCGGCGAAATGCGTAGCTCAAGGGGAAGCGCTTATCATCTGTCCGACGATTGCTGCGACGGATGCACCGACAAGTCACTCGGCCGTTCTGTACACTCCGGAAGGTGCTTTCGACGATTACGCCTATTTTAAGCAAAGTCCGAGTGTCGTATTAGTCGATACCACCGTAATTGCCAATGCACCAACCCGATTCCTTGTGTCAGGTATGGGTGATGCACTGTCGACTTACTTTGAAGCCCGTGCGACCTCCCGTTCTTACTCCAGGGTCAATGCCGGACTGCCTAACGGAGTACGCGAAGGACAGTGTGCGCCAGCAGTAGGTACAAATGCGGCGATTGCACTTGCAACGCTATGCTATGAAATGCTGTTGAAAGACGGTGCCAAAGCAAAAGCGGCATGTGATGAAAACCAGGTTACGCAAGCACTCGAAAATATCATTGAAACTAATATTTTACTCTCAGGCCTCGGCTTCGAGAGCGGTGGACTTGCGGCGGCCCATGCGATTCATGATGGACTCACGATTTTGGAAGGCACGCATCATTATTATCATGGAGAGAAAGTTGCATTTGGCACGATCGCACAGCTGGTGCTCGAAAACGCACCGACGGAGGAATTACATCAGGTACTTGATTTCTGTTTAGCCGTCGGTTTACCGGTCTGCTTGGCTGATATCGGCGTCGATCATATCAGCCAGGAAGAACTTATGGAAGTAGCTGCAAAGGCCTGCATTCTGGAGGAATCGATTCATTCCATGCCGTTTCCGGTCACAATGGAGCAGGTTGCAGCGGCAATCGCTGCGGCCAACCGTATCGGGAGCCAGTACAAAGCGGAGGTAAAGTAGCATGAAAAAGGTCATCAACCGTGCGGAAAATTTGGTCCTTGAAATGTGCAGTGGTATTGCGCTCGCACATCCCGAGTTGGAATTTCTGCCAAAATACAAAGTGCTCAAGAAAAAGGAATTGAACGCGGAGAAAGTAACGCTCATCAGCGGCGGTGGCAGCGGGCATGAGCCCGCCCACGCCGGCTTCGTTGGCAAAGGGATGCTCGATGCCGCAGTCTGCGGTGATGTCTTCGCCTCTCCCTCACAAATTCAAGTATATCAGGCCATCCGAGCGACAACCGGGAAAAAAGGTGCGCTGCTGATTATCAAAAATTACAGCGGCGATATTATGAACTTTAGAAACGGCGCCCATCTGGCCACTGAAGACGGTCTGGAAGTGGACTATGTAAAGGTTGAAGATGACATCGCGGTAGAAGATAGCCTATATACGGTCGGACGGCGCGGGGTGGCGGGAACGGTACTCGTCCACAAGATCGCGGGTGCAGCGGCGGAAGAGGGCCGGAGTCTGGCGGAAGTTAAAGCAGTAGCCGAGAAAGCCGCTGCGAATGTACGCAGTATCGGATTCGCATTGACTTCGTGTACCGTGCCGGCGAAGGGCACGCCAACATTAGAGCTCGGGCATGATGAAATCGAGTACGGCGTCGGCATTCACGGCGAGCCTGGGACCAGCCGCGAGAAGCTGACGAATGCGGATACGCTGGCAGGCAGAATGGTAACCGATCTCCTTCGAGACATGCAGATCGAAACTGGATTCAGCGGAGAAATCGCCTTGTTGATCAATGGTTTCGGCGGTACTCCTTTGCAAGAACTGTACCTCTTCAACCATTCGGTCACTCGCGAACTAGCAGCGAAGGGGGTCAAGATTGATCGCACTTTTGTCAACAATTATATGACGAGTATCGATATGGCAGGTATCTCGGTTTCCATCATGAAGCTGGACAACGAACTGAAAACGCTCCTCTCCCATGAAAGCAACGCACCTGCGTTCAAGGTGGCTGGGCCTGTTGATCATGTCGTATTCACGGATATTTCAACTGTAGCAGACGAAAAGCGGCAAGTATCCTATGAGGTAGAAACGGACCCTGCCTTCGCGGTTATTGAAAACAATAAGATTACGTTGAACAATCTTACCTACCTAGTCGATAAGATGAGTGAGGTTATCATCAAGAATGAGGTACCTTTCTGCGATCTTGACGCTCATGCAGGCGACGGCGACTTTGGCATGAGCGTTGCTAAGGGATTTCGTCAGTTGAAACGGGAATGGAGAGACATTCTGAATCAAGATTCTTTGACGATGGGAGCCTTTCTTCATTCATGCGCATTCGTCATCATGGAATACTGCGGTGGCGCTTCGGGTCCGATCTGGGGCTCAGCATTTCGCGCAGCGGCACGATCCGCGGGCGAACGAACCGAACTCACTGTTTCCGAATTCGCAGATATGATGCAGGCTGCGGTGCAAGGCATACAATCAACAGGCGAACGTTCTTTCGGCAGAGGAGCCGTTGTTGGCGATAAAACGCTTATTGATGCATTAGTGCCATGTGCAGATAGCTGGTTGGAGAGCGCAAAATTAGATTTTGACGTGAAGACAGCCTTTGTAAGAGGTGCTCAAGCCGCTGTATTAGGGGCCAAAAAGACGGAAGACATCGTGGCGCGCATGGGCCGTGCCGGAACGGTAGGAGAGAGAAGCCTTGGTTATCCAGACGCGGGGGCTTATGCGCTTGGCGTGATTTTCACGGAGCTTGCTGAATGTTTGAACTGATTCTCTATAAATCCAAAATTACTGGCGCGAACAATTCGTTTAGATATCCATTCCTGCCTGTAGCACTCGCTAATTCTTGAAAATTCATGGTTTGTTCATTGCAATTGATGTGCATTAGGTTTATAATTTCAGACGGATTCAAAGGGCTTATCCCGGAATCCATGGGAGTTCATCCCATCTGAGCTAGCTTACTGCATGCTCAAATATGAATTAAGCGAGGGATTTACAATGAAAACCTGCTGCACCATCCAAGTTGACGAAGACAGTTTAGTTATTGATTTGCCAGAAGAAGGAACCACGCTAGAGTCCCTGCTCGGTGATATTGAGAGCTGTGGAGGTAGTGAAGAACCTTGGCTGCAACTTATTGACAAGGTAATAGGTAACTCATCTGAGACTGTACTGACAGAGCAAGCGACGGATGGCGGCGATATGAAGAAAGATCAGACGACCAAAGAACCTCAAGCAACTGCTAAGGGGTAATAGGGAGATCATACGTTAAGACGATATTTGTAACATTATTCGATCACATATAAGATCATCTATAAGACTGCTACCGAGCCAAGGCACGGGAAGCGGTCTTTTTTTATTAAAATAACTAAAATTCCCCGAATTTTGCAATTGGTAAATGAGTCTTTTGTCCCTTTAGTACTCCATAGTAGCCAACCAAGTAGAACACATCCCAAAACCGTGACTTCCTGTTCATTTTCTATTATAAAGTCGAAATGTAGCATGGAACTAACTATAATAGTAGTATCATCCATATACAGGTAAGTGACATCGATGTTTGGACCTGATCCTCTTGTTGTATAAAGGAGGGGGCAAAAGAGCGGAGAACAACGTACTGATAAGTCTTATCTACTTTATAAAAAGGAAGGAATGTGTAAATGATGAATGGGCAATGGATCCTGCCAAGGATCGCAAAAAGAGTAGCGGTGATGCTAACAGCAGTATTACTATTAACGTTAACGAACGGATTCAACTGGAATACGCAAACAGCAGAGGCTGCTGGGACGACACCTGTGGAACGTTACGGACAACTTTCAGTAAAGAATGGTAAATTGGTGGATAAAAACGGTAAACCTGTACAACTCAAAGGTATTAGCTCTCACGGCGTCCAATGGTTTGGGGATCTGGTAAATCAGGACTCTATGAAATGGTTACGGGACGATTGGGGCATTTCCGTATTTCGGGTTGCACTGTACACTGAAGAAGGTGGTTATATCGCCAATCCTTCTTTGAAAAATAAAGTGAAAGAAGCGATTGAGGCAGCACAGAAACTGGGCTTGTACGTCATTATCGACTGGCACATTCTTTCAGATGGCGATCCGAACATTCATAAAAATGAAGCCAAAGCTTTCTTTAATGAATTTTCAACTCAGTACGGCCATTTACCTAACGTAATCTATGAACTTGCCAATGAGCCGAATGGGAATGTGAACTGGAACAATCAAATCCGACCTTATGCGTCTGAGGTATCTCAGGTTATTCGCGCTAAGGACCCGGACAATATTATTATTGTAGGAACAGGCACATGGAGTCAGGATGTACATGATGCAGCAGACCATCCACTTCCAGACAAGAATACAATGTATACCGTACATTTCTATGCGGGCACGCATGGACAATACTTGCGCGATCGGGTCGATTATGCGCTGAACAAAGGCGTGGGCATATTTGCTACCGAGTGGGGTACAAGCGATGCTTCGGGTAACGGTGGTCCGTTCCTGAATGAATCCAAAGTATGGACTGATTTTCTGGCTAGCCGTGGAATCAGTTGGACTAACTGGTCGCTGTCAGATAAAAATGAGACCTCTGCTGCGCTGATGTCTGGTGCTGACCGTAAGGGCGGATGGCCTGATTCACAATTGTCCGCTTCTGGCAAATTCGTAAAACAGGCGATTCTGGAAGGCTCCAGCAACATTGGTGGAGGCGGAAACAACGGTGGGGATAACGGCGGAGATGGCAACACTGGCGGTAATAACGGCGGCGATAACGACAACGGAGGAAGTACACCAGGCAGTAACGATCAAGGAATTGTGCTACAGTATCGCACCGGTGACACAAATGCCAAGGATAACGCAATCCGTCCTGAATTTAATATCAAAAATACAGGGAAAACAGCTGTGAAGTTGAGTGATCTAAAAATTCGCTACTATTACACAGATGAAAGCAAACAAGCTCAGCAGTTTTTTGTAGACTGGGCCAGGATTGGCAATGAGAAGGTAAAAGCAACTTTTGTAACATTGCCGAATCCAAAGGCCAAGGCTGATAAATATGTGGAGATTTCTTTTACAGATGGAGCCGGAACGATTCAGCCCGGTGGGGAAAGCGGAGAGATTCAACCCCGTATTCATGCTACAAATTGGAGCAATTTTGATGAGACCAACGATTACTCCTATGGTGCTACCCAAAAAGCATTTGCAGACTGGGACCATGGCACTGTATATCAGCAGGGTAAGCTGGTTTGGGGTATAGAACCTTAGGAACCTTAGAATATAACCGTTATTAACTTTATCGGAATGAGTAAAGAATGGGACTTTTGGGTGCAATTTTTCCAAGGTTTGGAGTATAGAATATGCGCCTTTGGTATATACGAACTGGAACTTTAGGAGGTAACAACTGGAACTTTAGTTTCGATGTGTATACTACCAAAGTACCATATGGTGTTAGACTTTTGTAGTGCTTGAATTACTTCCATAGTGTAGATGGGTTGGTTCCAAAGAACCCTTCTCTACGACAAACCCCCGCTGTTGCCATCATAGGCAGGCGGGGGTTTTTTATGTTTCTGAAGCTCAGCCTCCGTTCAACTGCTGTCTATACCAAATCAAAAGCTTTGGCCAGCAGACGGTAGGACTGAACACGTTTATCAAAGTCATGAATGGATGAAACGACCAGTAACTCATCGGTACGATACTGCTCAGCCAGTCTTAGTAGCTGTTCCTTACACTGTTCAGGGGTACCAACAACACGCCATGCTGCGGACTGACGCAGCCGCTCACGATCCAACTCTGTGTATGGATAGGACATTGCTGTTTTCACCGACGGAAGAGAACTCATTTCTTTACCTTGCATGAGCAAAAGGAAATACAAACTAGCACTGGACGCCAGCTGCTCAGCTTCTTCTTCGGTTTTAGCGCAGGCCACCGTAACTGCCGCCATGGAATGGGGCTTATCACCCAGGATCGAAGGCTGAAATTGCTCGTGGTAACGTGCAGTAGCTTCTACACCGCCTGGAGTCCCGAAAAATTGGGCAAAGGCATAGGAGGCCCCCATCATCGCGGCCAATCGGGCGCTCTCTCCGCTGGAGCCGAGCAACCATAATTCAGGAACGGTCGATATCATCGGGGAGGCATGAAGACCGGCAAACCGATGATTGTCAGGCACCGAATCATGGAAGTAGTCGATTAAATCGAGAATCTGCTGTGGATATTGTTCGACAGATTGGTACTTGCCTTCCTGCAGGGCGCGAGTAGCAAGCGGTAAACCACCGGGAGCCCGCCCTATTCCCAGGTCGATACGTCCTGGATGGAGTGCCTCCAGCAAACGGAAGTTTTCGGCGACTTTATACGCGCTATAGTGTGGCAGCATAATACCGCCTGAACCCACACGAATGCGTGATGTGTGAGCAGCCAAATGCGCAATCAGTACCTCAGGGCTGGAATGCGCTAGTGTTTTGGAAGCATGATGTTCGGATACCCAATAACGGCTGTACCCCAGTTGGTCAGCTTCGCGGGCTAAATCTGTTGTATTGGATAATGCATCCTGAGCAGTACCGCCTTCAGGAATATGAGACTGGTCCAGTATACCCAGTTTAAGCATTTATAATCACCTCTTACACAACTCTATCAGACACAACTCATTAGGTCAAAATTCAAAATGGATAGGTTGGAGTTTGGGGACCTTTTCGTTATAATAAAGGATGTGTAAAGGATGAGAGTACATCCTTGCTAATGGAGAGGGGATTGAAATTGTGTTAAGAACACCTTTAGGGCGTGTCCGACTCATGCTCTGGATTCAAGCTATAGCTTATTTGGCGATACTATTCACCCACCAGCCCCTGCAAGCTGCGGGCATGACCCAGGCGGTTATGGTAATTGGTAACATATACCGGGTGAGCTTTTTGTTGCTCCTCGTTGCTTTGATCTATGGGAAAACAGCACTGCATTGGTCTATACGGCGGCCTCTTTTTATTATGTTTGCCTCCTTCATTCCGTTTGGTCTGATGATTATGGATTTTGTTTGGGTGCGAAAATGGACAGGGGATTCGGCAGCAGAACAGCGAGCTGCATCGTAATCTTAGAAGTTTTGTTTTGTGTGAGTTGTCGAGGAGTTTGTCTGGCGTAAGCGGGACTGGCCCCGATGCAGCAGAAAAGAACATTACGCAGGTTGATGCGTGGTGTTCTTTTTTTGTGCACCGGAGGAATTATGAAAAATGCTGCACTAAAAATTCAACCGTCTTACGTCTTTGAAAGCCTTCAACCCAATGTCCGGTAAACGGATAAATTTCAATCGTTTTCGGTGATTCAATACGGTTATAAGCGGCGAAAATCGTCTCTGGCATACACACAGTATCCTTGAACCCTACCGATACCATGATCGGGATACGAATACGATGAGCAAGATTCATCACGTCAAAATAACTTAATGTATGTAGTACCTGCTCCAAATGCTCCGGAAATCGGTTAGCAAATTCAGCTGCTTCCGTCAGCGAACTGGTAGAATTCATCATACCAAAATCCATATGACACATATTGGGGATATCCGCTACTGTAATAGCAGCTTTATCGCTGAGCGCAGCCACCATTAATGAAAGTCCGCCGCCCTGACTGGCGCCACTGATTGCGATTTTAGCCGAATCGACATCCGACTGCTCCGCTACCCAATCTACGGCTCTAAGGGCATCAGTTGTAATCGTTTTGTAGTAGCAGGTATCTTTGTCCAATATTCCTTTCGTTACCCAGCCTTTAACCGTACCATGAGCATCACCCAGACGGTCTCCCGTTTCTCCACCTTGACCACGTACATCTACTGCCAATACAGCAAAGCCAAGCATAAGCCAGGAGGAATAATCTTCAGGATAGCCTTTTCCGCCTGTATAGCCATGAAACAGAACGATACATGGCAGCTTTTGATCTCCGGCAAATCGGGGACGTACATACCAGGCATGCAGAGGTGTATCATCGACACCCTCAAAAGTAATCCGGTAGGCAAGGATATGAGGATATGGTGTTTCTACGGGAGCTTTGAACGCACGTACAGGTTTGGTGTGGACTTCTTCCAATGTTATGGCCCAGAATAAATCGATATCCTTCGGGGCGGTAAGATCGGGCCGATATTGCTTCAATTCGGCAATTCTTTTTTCAATAACATTCATAATTAAAATTCTCCTTCATATAGAATGAACTTCTCCTTAAGCTTTACCTGGTAAAGTTGACTCCTCCAGATCTCTCAGCAGCTCAAATGCTCTTTCATTAGTGCTTCCGCACGTATCCTCATCAGCATGGAACCCACTACATACAACCGGGCGCTCAGGTTTGCCAAACAATCGGCAACGGTAATCGGAAGTTAGCTGAGGGCAAGGAACACCAGCTGGTTTTCCATCTGGCATGCCGGGAATAGGGGAAGAAATCGTAATGGCAATACAGCACGCGGCACATCCTACTCGACACTCCAGTTGGGGTCACTCCTTAATAATCTGTTATTTTTGTAACTTATGCATGAAGTGACATTGATGAAGCCATAATGTGAGGATGGCACAAAAAAAGCAGGAATACAAGGATAACGCATATTAGACACACTTTTCACACAAGGGGTATAAATAGTTGTAGAGGCACGTAGGATGATATCAAGCCCCTAAATCAGTGTTTCATTATGTGGTAATATTAACCAATTGAATTCTGTGTGTTCAAAAGGAGTTCGAGTGGTTAATAATAGAACACAACGATAAAAACTTAAACGAGGTGACGCAAAATGAGTTGGTTATGGGCATTGATTGTTGGTGGTATTATTGGTTGGTTGGCAGGAATTATTGCAGGTCGTGATGTTCCGGGTGGCGTGATAGGTAATATCATCGCTGGTTTTATCGGTGCATGGTTGGGTAGCTTGATTCTGGGAGACTGGGGTCCTGAAATCGGATCATTCTACATCGTTCCTGCATTAATTGGTGCGATTGTGCTGGTCGTGATTGTAAGCTTGATCTTCCGTTCCGTTGGACGGAGCAGAGGCTAACTTTACGAATCATTGAATAGACTGGCCCTTTGGGGCACAAGGCTAAAATGGAAAGAAGCTGCTTCCGCAAGGTTCGCAAATGAACCTGTGGGAGCAGCTTTTTTTTGAGGAAAAGTGACGAATTTGTCCTATTGAAAACGCCTGATATGAGGAACACTCAGAACGCCCAGCACAATACACATGCCGATGGTTGCAAACATACCCATGGTGAACATACCACCAAGCTTATCCGCCACAGCACCTACTGCCAGATAGCCGACAGGGAGCAGGGCAAAGGAAAACATTAGATCCAGACTAGCTACACGTCCAAAAGACTCGGCTGGGACTAATTCCTGAAGGCTCGTCTCCCAGATAATCGCAAATATCATAATGCCAAACCCTTCGAGCATCATGCTCATAATCAGTCCTGGCATCCAAGTGACTACAGACAACAGTAGTAAAGCAAGACCGCTGACAAAAGCTCCTAAGTAAGCGAGCAGGCCACGATGCTTCCAATGCTTGCGTGATCCATACACAAAGGCCCCCAACATGGCGCCAATACCGCTACTTGCCATCGCAATGCCATATACGACTGGATTGTAGCCATGATGAACCTTGAACAGCCATGGAATGAGTACAGCGATAATGCCTGAATAACAAATATTAATGAATGAAAAGGCAAGAATCGTAATCCATAGCCAAGGATGGCTTTTGAGAATGGTAAAACCTGCGATAAAATCCTTGAGAAAATGCTGTCCCCCCTGATCTTGCTGTTCTGGATCTACCTGACCTTTGCCGATGATGGAGGCCAAATGAGCGCTCAGCATCCAAAAACAGGCAAAAGATATCAGATAAGCGATAGAATCCAGCCCAAAGCCGACACCCGGTGAGGAAAAAGATACAATGAAGCCTCCTAACGGAGGACCAAGTAGACGGACGGCTTGTATACTAATCTGACTAAGCGCGTTGGCTGCATTGCGTATGTCCGGTGTGAACACCTGTGCACGTAAGGCAGAATAAGCGGGATTAAAGATACCGTCCATCAATCCGTATAACGCTAGGCCAACGAATAGAAACGGCAATTTCATCCCGCCCGTAAACATCAGCACGGCCGCAATGAACATCAGCCCAAACCGGGCGATATTCGTAAACAGAAGGAGACGGATTCGGTCAATTCTGTCCACAATCATTCCTGCGAAAGGCAGAATAAGTACATTAGGCAGCATATAAACCGTCATCGCCAGTCCCATGATAGTAGTCGAGCCTGTTAGGGAATAGATAACCAGTGGCAAAATGACTGTGGTGACTGAGCTCCCCAACATTGCGATCCAATGTCCAAGCCACAACAAGGTGAACGCTTTGGATTGTTTTAAAGGTGAAGTGAAGGTAGCCCAGGCCGAGGGACTGCCTTCAGGTGAAGTAGAGGATAAGGTTGAATTCTGGGTATCCATGATCACACTCCGGTACATATTTCTAAATTGCATATTAAAACCTATTATACGAAATCTCAAACGTGAGGGTACAGAAAAAGTTGCTGTAAGGGGAGTTATAATGAATAACCTGCCAATGAAAGAGTCAACCTAGAATAACTTTAGGCCACAAAAATATATAACTTACCTTTTTCATAGGGATTATTGGATAAAAGCATTGACGCGTGAAAATGAATGATGTACTATTCAATGACCAGCCGTGTGCTAGGTTATCAAGAAAAAGGGAAAGAGTGTGGATACCATGAAAAAATTTAGTTTTTTGCCGATTGTACTCATCGTGATGGCATTGCTGGTTTCGGCCTGCGGTAACAATGATAAAGGCGCCAGTACCAATAATGCATCTACCGGAGAAAACGGATCTAATAATGGAAAAGCAGATACCACTGCTACAGCTACTCTTGAATCTGTAAAAGCAAGCGGCAAGCTAAGAATTGGCACGGAAGGCACCTATGCTCCGTTTACCTACCATGATGCTGCTGGTAAACTGACGGGCTTCGATGTCGATATTGCGACTGAAGTGAGCAAACGCCTGGGTGTACAACCGGAGTTTATCGAGACGCAATGGGACGGCATATTCGCAGGGTTGAACTCCAAGCGGTTTGACACAGTGTTCAATGAAGTATCCATTACAGACGAGCGCAAGCAAAAATATGATTTCTCCGATCCGTATATTGTCTCCAAGGCAGTTCTGATCGTAAGCGAAGACAATACAGACATCCATAAATTTGCTGATCTAAAAGGGAAAAAGTCCGGGCAATCCCTGACCAGCAACCTGACTCAAATCGCGAAAAGCAACGGTGCGGAAATTGTGGCAACAGAGGGATTCAACCAAGCCATTGACCTCCTCACTTCCAAACGGGTGGATGCGACCGTCAATGATGGATTATCCTATCTCGATCTGAAAAAGCAAAAGCCAGACGCACCCATCAAAAAGGTGGACGAATCTCCAGATGCTTCACACAGCGCAGCTGTATTCAATAAAGGCAGCGAAGATTTGATCAAGGAAGTAAACAAAGCGTTGGCTGATATGAAGGCTGACGGTACGTACCTGAAAATTTCCGAGAAATATTTTGGAGCCGACGTATCCAAATAATAAATGAAGACCAAACGTTCGCCAAGGCGAACCGAATCTTCTCAAACCTATCTTTTCAAAGGATGTCTGTACAATGGATGATCGCCAAATACAAATCATTATGGATTCATTATTGCCTCTGCTAAAAGCAGGGGTTTCTTTTACGATTCCGCTCACGCTTATCTCCTTTGCTCTGGGACTCGTGCTGGCGCTGATTACAGCGTTAGCCCGTCTGTCCAAATGGAGAATACTCAAGCTGATTTTCGGCTTCTATGTATGGGTGATTCGAGGAACTCCGTTGCTGGTGCAATTGTATATTATTTTCTATGGTTTACCTTCCGTGGGTATTACATTGGACCCGTTTATTGCTTCAGTGATCGGCTTTACCCTCAGCGTAGGGGCTTATAGCTCTGAAATTATGCGTGCGGCTATCATATCCATTCAGGAAGGCCAATGGGAGGCGGGGTACTCACTGGGGATGACGCGCTGGCAAGTATTGCGTCGTATCGTGCTCCCGCAAGCATCCCGTGTGTCCGTACCTCCGTTGGCTAATTCATTCATCAGCTTGGTGAAGGACACCTCACTGGCTGCGACCATCACCTATGTGGAAATGTTCAGAACGGCTAACCAGATTGTAGCTACCACATACGAACCGCTATTGGTGTATACCGAGGCGGGGGTTATTTACCTGCTATTTAGCACCATATTGACTGTGCTGCAAAATTACCTGGAGAAGCGACTAGGCCGTTTTTCCGTCAGATAAAGGAGATTGTACCGGTGATCCAAATTCGGAATATACACAAATCGTTCGGCTCGCTGGAAGTGCTTAAGGGTGTTGACGTAATGTTGGGTAAGGGGAAGGTGCTTGTTATCATCGGTCCTTCCGGTTCTGGTAAAACAACGTTTTTACGCTGCTTAAATTTGCTGGAGATTCCTGACCAAGGAGAGATCCAAGTAGGGGATATTGCACTGAATTTTGCGAGAGGAACGAAGCTCCGGCAAGAAAATATTTTGGCGCTGCGCAAGCGGACAGGGATGGTGTTTCAATCCTACAACCTTTTCCCACATATGACAGCAGCACAAAATGTGATGGAGGGACAAGTCACGGTTCAGAAAAAGAGCAAGGACGAGGCGCGCAAACGTGCATTGGAATTGCTTAAAAAAGTGGGGTTGGCTGATAAAGCGGAATCCTATCCGCATCAGTTGTCGGGAGGACAGCAGCAACGTGTCGGTATTGCCCGGGCAATGGCGGTCGAACCTGAGGTACTATTGTTCGACGAGCCGACCTCCGCGCTTGACCCCGAGTTGGTAGGCGAAGTGCTCAAGGTTATAAAGCAGCTGGCTGCCGAAGGGATGACGATGGTCATTGTCACCCATGAAATGAAATTTGCAGCCGAGGTGGCGGACCATGTGATTTTGATGGATCAGGGCATAATCGTTGAGCAGGGTACGCCGCATGAGGTTCTGGAGCAGCCCACCAGTCCACGGGCTATTCAGTTTTTGAATCGTCTAAGCGGGGAAGCGGAATAAAGGGAATTACAGTATTTATTAAAATAGTCGTTTAGACTGAATAAAAAGGCAGCTACAGCCGGGCATTTCAAAAATAAAGCCTCGCACCCGTAGCTGCCTTTTGCTCATCAGTTGTCCTCTTTTATTTCAATTTTAGTGTAAGTGAAAAAGTAATCAATAGAATACAGCAGCCTGCTATGAATGGAGCAAACAGATTTGCATCCAATAAAAAACCCGCTAGAGTAGGGCCTAAAATATTCCCAACACTCATATAGGCATTATTCATACCAGCTACATATCCTTGCTCATTCCCGGCCATCTTCGATAATTGTGTATTCAGAGCTGGACGAAGCATAGCTGTGGCAAAGAAAATAAGGGAAGTGACAAGGAAGATACTCCAGAAATCTTTGGCTAAGAGAAATAAAATATAAGCAACCGAGGTGAAAAGAAGCGATCCTTTGATCACTCTTTGTTCACCAAACTTATTGATTATTTTAGCAACAACTAATGCTTGCATACCGACTCCGATCACAGCACCTGCGGTCAGAATGACAGCAATATTTTGCGGCGAGAATTGGAAGCGGTTCGTTACATATAAACCAAGAACAGATTCAAAATTAGCGAGTCCAAAGGTCATCACCAGGACAAGTACAAAGAGCATTGTATATTTTGACTTCAATGATCTCGCGTATTGTTTATAAATAGATTCCTTCTGAATCATTCTTGCCCGTGCTGCTTTCATTTGCTCTTTCGATAAACTTTCAGGCAAACAAAACACTGAAAAAATAACAGCAGCCATAGCAGCACCTGTCGCTGCGTAAAGCGGCACTCTCGTTCCATATCCTGCAAGAAGCCCCCCCAGTCCAGGTCCAATAACAAATCCGAATGACATGGCTGCGGCGAGCAGGCTGTTCCCTTTGGCGCGTTCTTCGGTTGTTGTAATATCCGCTACATAGGCCATCATGGGTGGAACAATCAGGGCTGCTGCCATTCCTTCCAGAAGTCTTGAGGTATACAGCATCCACAGCTCATCTCCAATAGCAAAGATAAATTTAGCTATAGCAAAAACAATAACACCTACGACGATAAAAACTTTTCTCCCATATCGATCAGACAGCTGTCCGGTCAGGGGAGAGAGCAGGAATTGCGTTATGCCATAGGCTGCTACCAATAAACCGATCGCCCGCCCACTGGCACCAAATTCAATGATCAGTTCCGGCAGAATAGGGGTAATCAAACCAACGCCCACCATAACGATGAAGATATTAATCATTAGAATTCCAAGTATTCTTTTCATGCAAAAAACCTCCTTATCCATTGGTTTCTGGATAGGAGGTAGACATACGAACAAGAAGATACACTGCTCCCGTCATAGAAGCAATGCTCTTACCGTTAATGCCCCAAGCCTACACTAATCCTATCCAGAAAATTCGTAAGATTACGATTTTTTCTATGGTGGAATAGGATTAGTAGATCATTGGCTTAAGGTCACCCTTTCGATACTTTATTGTATATCAATGTAACATAAATTTCTTGATAAGGCAATGAGTGGATAACTCAAAAGAATCCAACTCGTCCTTCGGCCACATTTTTCAACCAGTCCTGCTTGCGGCTCTTATCGAGCTCGCCTCGCATACCTTTAATAATCAGCTCAATATCGGCTTTTCCTTGCTCATGCCACTCCAGAGCAGCGCTGACATACAGTTCTCCGAGCTGTGCCAGCGAAAACCCGTCAGTCATGGCTGCTGCCTTCTGCGTACCTGTTTCCCCTGCAAAAACAAGGAAGTTGCGCAGCTTAAGGTATGCCAGTCGCAGCGCTTCGTCAGGCAAACTAATTTCATAGGCACGGTCGAAACGACCTGCCCGGTTCATCAGACCTGGGTCAATTTTTTCGGGATAATTGGTCGTTCCGATCAGGAAGATGCCCTCCTTGGAGGTAGCGCCGTCGAGGGTATTCAGGAAAAAGGAACGAACCTCCTGAGGCATGGAATCAATGTCCTCAATAACCAGCACCATCGGAGCCAGGCGAGTAGCCGCCTCGAACACCTCTTTGACCGATTCACTGGTTGTATACTCCGTTATTTGCCAGTAGGCTGCCGGACCCGGTACACTGCTGGCAATTGATTTTACAAGTGTTGTTTTACCGTTACCCGGATGGCCGTATAGTAGAATGCCGCGCTTGTAAGGAATGTTATAAGTCTGATAGAAGGTACGATCCGCTTCAAAAAACTGGTCGAGGGATCGGAAAATATCCCGTTTGATTTCCGCTTTCAAAATCACGTCATCCCGCGTAATTGCACGGGTTATCGGCTCTGCCTGCCGAGAAAGTCCACGGCTTGTGTCGGTAAACACGGTGACACGCTTCATATTCTGCTTACGTTCACGACCGCGTACTCCTGCGAGGAAGCCTTGCAGCTCCTGGTCGCCTATTGCAAATACGTAATCTTCATTGTACACGCCATTATCACGGAAAAAGGGAACTCGCGCCAGCGCGATGCCCCACTTGGGATAGGCGAATACATTATTACGCATCGATAGATGCACGCCGTATTCAGGAGTCGGCCCGTCATCGTCATACTGGATGGTGCGTTCCTCCAAACGATCGAAGACCCGTGCCACATGCTCTAGGTCGGGACTGCCTGAACGAATATCCTCCTCCAGCAGATCCCAATACTCAATATTCGGATCATCGCTGGCATACAGCACGTATTTTACGCCATAGCGGTTATAGAGTGCTTCACTGATACCGTCGATCAGACGGGCATAAGCGGCATAACCGGTAATGCGTCCATCTGTACGTTCATCAAATTCGTAAATAGCTGGGATGTCTATACTCAAATTATTTGGCTCCTTTCAGGGCAGCTAGCGGCTTGCATTTGGCTACAACTGCTGCGAGTCCTGCCCCGGTGACACTTTCGATAATATCATCTACATTTTTGTAGGCTTGCGGAGATTCGTCGATAATGCTTTCCAGTGATGCCTGATTGACCACAATTTCGTCGTCTGTCCCTACACCCAGGGCCCCTGCAAAATCGTCCACACTGACGAGTCGTTTGGTCGCAGAACGCGAACGAATACGGCCTGCTCCATGGCAAATGGAGTGGAAGTTATCCTGACCGCCCGGTAAGCCTACCATAATATAAGAGGCTGTTCCCATAGAGCCGGGAATCAGGGCCGGATGCCCTGTCGCCTGATAAGGCCGCGGATTGTCGGGGTGTCCTGCTGGAAGAGCACGCGTAGCACCTTTACGATGCACAAACACACTACCGTGATCCGGATGGGATTCCTCCCAAGCATAATTGTGCATTAGATCGTACAAAGTACGCAACTCGCACTTTGTACCAAAGACATCGCGAAAGGCTTCACGCACAGAGTATGCGATGAGATGTCGGTTCACCACGGCATAATTCAGCGCCGAATACATCATATCGACATAATGTGCAGCTTCGGGATGGTCCAGCGGTGCGAATACCAGTCTCGGGTCAGAGGTACCGAGTCCGAGACGGCTCATCGTCTTGGAAATGGCAGATGAACTAGCCTGGCTGACTGCTCCACCCCAAGCCCGCGATCCAGAATGAATCATCACAGCCACCTGACCGTCGAACATCCCCCAAGCTTCAGCTGTTTCACGGTTTTCCTCCGCGATTTCAATCGCCTGAATTTCGACGAAATGATTGCCTCCACCCAGTGTGCCGAGCTGTCGGTGAGCCCGGTGCCATGTACGGTCTTCGACAAGATTCAGCACCTCCTCGTCAAAGGAGAACTTACTGTGCTCTACATGGGTGAGTGAGGTGGATTTCTTAGGAGTGTAGCTGTCCGGAATATATTTGTTGGGTAAGCCGTGTAGACCCTTGCGTACAATATGCTCCAGTCGGATATCCGAATAATGCCCGCGCTGGTGGGCTTCCATGGGCAAATATTTGTCGATGGTTTTGACCAGCTTACGGCGCAGCTTGGTTTCCTTTAAAGCATCCTTGTGCAGATTGGTCAGGTGTGCGCGCATGCCGCAGCCAATATCACTGCCGACGATGGAGGGAGATACATAGCCGTCCTCCATTCCCCATACAGCAGTCGTACCGATGCAGGTTCCGACGCCTACATGTACATCTGGTGTGTATCCCATATAGCGGATACCTGGAATTTGTAAATTGTTATTAGCCATCTCGAACACTTTGTAATCCAGTGAGGAGAAAAGTTGCTGAGAAGCATAGACGGTTAGATCACCTGCCGGAAGCTTCATCAGATGGCTGTATGGTCCTTCATGCAAAGACGAGTCGGTTGTATGTTGTATATTCATATAAATGGGTAGTTCCCTTCTTCAAGTAAATTCATAAATACTTGCATAAAAAGATTTAAAAAACAAAAAAAGCCGCAGACTTGTCGTCTACGGCTTCTTGCACCGAAAGTGTTATTACATTTTATGATCAACACATCATAAATACGTAAAATAACCTGTTCTTCCAATAGCATAAAAAAATAAAAAAGCCCGGCTAATCACGCCGTCAGACAGCGTGATATCACCCATCATGTTGCCCGAACGGGGCCGATGAGACGAAAACTCAAATATGTGGTTGTATCATGCTGCCTGTCTGTCGTTATCATGTAAAGCTCGGTCATGTCTGTCGGCCCCCTTTTCTTAAAGTTAATTGCTATGTTAATGGAAACCTGTGGAAGCTGTCAACCCCTGAAAGGTAGAAGTGTGGAAAAATGTGACTTTACTCATGGTGAAGTGTGAGTAACATCATAGTTCAATTGGCCCGAAGCTGTTATTGTACTAAATATTCAAATATTCAGATATTGTTGATCGTTTATAGGACAATTCTGTGAGGGGGACGGAGCAGGCATGGAAGGAGATCTCCAGAAATTTAAGGCCGACTTTTTCAAAGCATTGGCTCACCCTCTGCGCATCCGCATTTTGGAGGTGCTGAGTGAAGGGGAACGGAATGTGAACGAGCTGCAGACTGCGCTCGGTTCTGAAGGTTCTGCCGTATCGCAGCAATTGGCCGTTTTACGAGCCAAAAATTTGGTGAACAGCTTCAAGGAAGGTACATCGGTTGTGTATTCACTACGTGATCCGCTTTTGACGGAGCTGCTTGCAGTGGCGCGGCGGATTTTTGACAATCATTTGGTCGAAGCTATCTCGTTGCTGGAAGGTATACGTAACGAGAAGTAATGCTATTACAGAAAAGAAGGGTTACAGGAATGAAGTGGATAGGAAGGTTCGAAGGCTATAACGCAGGGGCTTTGCGAAAGGATCTCATTTCCGGAAGTATTGTAGCGATTGTGGCGATTCCACTCGGTATGGCGTTTGCCATTGCATCAGGAGTAAAGCCGGAGTATGGGCTGTATACGACCATTGTTGCGGGAATTTTGGTTTCGCTGCTGGGAGGATCCAAATTCCAGATCGGAGGACCTACAGGCGCGTTTATTCCGATTTTGCTAGCTATTGTCATGCAATACGGTTATGAGAACTTACTCATAGCCGGTTTTATGGCGGGCATTATGCTCATTTTAATGGGTGTACTCAGGCTGGGGGCATTGATCAAGTTTATTCCCAAGCCAGTAACGATTGGCTTTACGGCCGGAATTGCCGTGACGATATTCAGTGGTCAGATTGCTAACTTTCTCGGCTTGCGCGGGGTAGAGAGGCATGAAACTTTTCTGCCTTCCATGGCAGAGCTCATCCATCGACTTCCTTCACTGAATGTGTATAGTATCCTGACGGCTTGTATCTGTCTTGCCGCGCTTATTTTGGTGCCTAAAAAATGGCCCAAGATACCCGGCTCACTGGTTGGTCTACTCTTGTCAACGCTGGTGGCAGCTTTACTTTTTCCAGGGCAGGTGGCTACGATTGGCTCTGCGTATGGCGCAATTCCAGCATCTTTGCCTGAGCTACATATTCCTGCGGTGACGTGGGATTTGATCGTGAAACTCTTGCCGCCAGCACTTGTTATTGCAATGCTGGGAGCTATTGAATCTCTGCTTTCAGCGGTGGTAGCTGACGGTATGACGGGAGCCCGGCATAGCAGCAATCGTGAACTGGTTGGACAAGGGATTGCTAATTTGCTGACACCGCTGTTCGGCGGTATTCCTGCGACAGGTGCAATTGCCCGCACCGCCACAAATATCCGTAATGGTGCTGTTTCTCCTATGTCAGGCATCGTACATGGGTTCGTGGTGCTCCTCATTCTGGTGCTTTTTGCACCTTACGCATCTAACATTCCGTTGGCGAGTATGGCTCCGGTGCTGATGGTAGTAGCGTGGAATATGAGTGAGCGCAAGCATTTTGCGCACATTCTCAAAACGAGGACAGCGGATTCTATTGTGCTGGTTGTCACCTTTTTGCTGACGGTTTTTACGACGCTGACAACGGCTGTGGAGGTAGGCCTGATTCTAGCGGTTGTATTGTTTGTTAAACGTATGAGCAGTACACTTTCAGTAGACAAGGTACTTCCTGATCCTTCTGTAAAACATGAAAAAGTAGGCGCGCATATGGTCACAGATCAGCATGATTGTCCACAAGTGGCTATTTACAATGTGGAAGGCCCTCTATTTTTCGGTGCAGCCTCGGTATTGGAAAACTCAGGTGTGGGAGGCCGGACGGATCACCTACAAGGGATTTTGTTGTTACGTATGGGGAAGGTCCCTTTTATGGATATGACGGGAGAAGGTAACTTTACTGCATTAATTCAGAAATACCGGAAGTCTGGCGGGACAGTGCTTGTTTCCGGACTCCAGCCTCAACCGTTGGCATTACTACAGAAAACTGGATGCTACGACATGATTGGACAAAAGCATTTTTTTGAACACACAGGGGAGGCCCTTACGGCTGCCCTCGCGCTGGTGAATCAGGATCATTGCTGTGGATGCAGACAAATGGCTTTCCGAGAATGTACGAGTCTGTGCCGCAGACCGCAGCCAACCAAATCATCCTTTCCAGATGGAGCCGTCTCGGTTCCCATACCTGTAAATAGCGGCAGATAACACTCTTCTAAGTTTGTTGCTGAATGTCGAAAAATCTCTTCTGATCTCCGAAACCAAGTGCACAATGAAGACTTGCATTTGCTTCGAAAATGGAAGAGATTTTTCTTTTCTTCAAGAAAAAAAGGAATAAAATTCAAAAAAATGCTTGAATATCTGATTTTATGACACTATACTAGATTCAAAAGATACCATATGTTTCATTTTTTTGTTTTAAATTGTATTTTAATACTTGCACATTAACCTCCTCGATTACTTCTAAATTTCTTATCCTACCTTTCTCTTCATTTTTTTCACTTATCATTTTCAAACTTGTCCACCTGTTTCTACCCGATGCTCGTTTTTTACGGTCTGCACCAAGGGTTGTTCACCTCAGAATGATGATCTATGGATTTCACCCCGGCGGAATCTATATTTTTTAAAGGAGGTGAGTACCAGAGGCTATTTTGTGAGCTTTTGACGTAGCTGTCCGGAAGGTTGTCCTTGAGAATTAAAAAACCAAGTAAAGGGAGATGGAAAGTATTGATTAAGTCGAAAAATATCAAAAAGACGCTGTCGGTCAGTTTTACCGCTCTTCTTGCTTTTTCTCTAATTTCCCCGGTATATGGGGATTCCAGCACAACCACCTCAGCAGGAGGATCAACCATTTCCGCCAAGGTTTCAGCCAAGCTGAACCAACAATTCAGTGCCAGTGAGTATGTCACCTATCTGGTTAAATTGAAGGATCAGGTGGATACGGAGTCAGTTGCCAAGCAAGCTTTCCAAAAGGCCTCTGCAGAGCAGATTTCACCCGCTGCTGCTAAGCTTTCTGTACGTACAACAGTTGTGAACTCTCTCATGGATACAGCAGAAAAAACGCAACAATCCGTGGAAGAATACTTAAAGAAAGAAGTTAATAACGGAAGCGTCAAAAAGTACAAGAGTTACTTTATCGTGAACGCTTTTGCGGTCACCAGCACCAAAGAGGTCATGGATAATCTGGCCACACTTCCTGAGATCGACAAAATTTTACCGGATGAAAAGCGGGAACTGCAAAAGGTAGAAATAGATAAGGATGCCCAGCCCGTGGTTGAGGAGTCTACAGCTGACCAAGTGGTTGCAGATCAGGCCGCTGTAGATACGGCTGTGACGGAAGAGAATGCGCAAAAATCGGTGGAAGAATCCGTGTATAAGGATGCGGTAACGCCAAGCCGTGTCGAGTGGAATATCTCTAAAATCAAAGCACCACAGGTTTGGGCCAAAGGCATTGACGGCAAAGGCATTGTTGTCGCCAATCTGGATACAGGCGTTGAATATACTCACCCGGCGCTGAAAAGAAAATGGCGTGGTCTGAATGCTTCCGGTCAGGTCGTTAATCCAGAGCTGAGCTGGTATGATGCGGTTGATGGAGCATCGCTGCCAACTGATTCAAATGGACATGGTACACATACGATGGGTACAAGCGTTGGCTCGGACAGCAACGGTACGAATGAAATCGGAGTTGCCCCTGGCGCCAAATGGATTGCGGTTCGAGTATTCAATCCAGATACGACCGACTCCATCTTGCTGGACGGTGGACAATGGATTCTTGCTCCTGTAGATAAAAACGGTAAAAAACACCCTGAGCTTGCACCGGATGTGGTGAATAACTCTTGGGGCGGTGGACCTGGCCTGGATGAATGGTATCGTCCAGTCACCAAGGCGTGGAGAGCGGCTCAGATTTTCCCTGAGTTCTCCGCAGGCAACACAACACGGTCCAATCCAGGCGGACCTGGGTCTGTAGCCAATCCGGCAAATCTGCCGGAGGCTTATGCGACAGGAGCCACGGACGTTAACAACAAGCTGGCTAGCTTCTCGCTGCGCGGTCCTTCTCCTTATGGCGAAGTGAAGCCTGAAATTTCGGCTCCTGGTGTAAACATCCGTTCTTCTGTACCGGGCGGAGTGTATGAGGGGGGATGGAACGGTACCTCCATGGCAGGCCCGCATACTGCCGGATTAGCAGCATTACTGCTTCAGGCCAAACCATCTTTGACCGTGGACCAACTGGAGGATGTTATTTCAAAAACAGCAACTCCGCTGACAGACAGCCAGTATCGGACTTCACCGAACAATGGTTATGGATATGGTCTGATCGACGCGCTTGCTGCGGTGAACTCCGTACTTAAGTGAGGATTTCACAAAAATCCCAAAAGCGATTTCCAATGAACAGATAGGATTAAGATAGCCCCCGAAAATCCCTTTGAGCGGCTCGTACAGAGATTGCATACACCTGCTAACCGTGTAATGCACTAATTACGTAGCTGCTAAAAAGGGGTTTTCGTACATAAAAGAATATAAAAGTCATAGAATTTCAAGAAAAATGCAAAAAAATGACTTGTATATCTGTTTTGATAACTTTATACTATTCCATAATATATGATTATATATCAATTTTTAATATAAACTGTAATGATATAACATGTTTTTCTTCGAAGTTCTCCTGCTTTTTCTCCTTGGTTTCTACTGAATTTCATCGCTCTTCTATTGGGATTGTAAACTCACCTATGAAGTACTGCCATCTATGAACAGCCAAATATTTTTGTGCCTCTATATTCTATGAAGGAGGTGGTCGCCAACCACATCATGTTGCGCAACCCGTGTGTTTGATGTGCAAGGCATGAGGTCTTACTCTGTACAGGTTATTTCAGAAACATTAAACCTAGTAAAAGGAGTGGAAAAGTAATTGATTAAACCTAAACGATTCAAGAAACCACTGTCTATCGGACTATCTTTACTAATGGCCTTTTCCTTTGTTCAACCTGCTTTGGCGAATAACACACCGGATGGCTCCAAGCTGGAGCTGAAATCAGCCTCTCACAAGGTCACGACCGCGAAGGTATCTCCGAAACTGACCAAACAGTTTGAGGAGAATAACTATGTTACCTATCTGGTCAAATTAAAAGAACAGGTAGACACCAACAAGGTTTCCAAAAATGCTCTCCAAAAGGCCTCACTTGAGAAAATAACACCCTCCGCTGCCAAAATGGCTGCACGCAGCCATGTGATCAGCTCTCTGCGTGAAACCGCTTCAAGAACCCAATATGGGCTTGAAAATTACTTGGACAAGCAATCAGAGAGCGGCGGAGTGAAGGAATATAAAAGCTATTTTATTGTCAATGCATTGGCTGTAACAAGCACCAAGGAGGTGCTGGATCATATTTCGAAACTACCTGAGGTCGATAAAGTCTTACCGAATGAAACGCGTTATCTGCAAAAGGTGACAGTTGACAAGCAAGCAGAGGGAGCAAATGCCAAAACGGCTGAAACAGCTGCAACAGCGACAGCAGCAACGGCGAAGTCTGCATCGGTAGAGAAAGCTGTAGAGCTGGAGAAGGACGATGGCAAAACATCGGCTAAGCCTGGCAATGCAGGTAAGAACGCTGTAGACCCATCTACGGTGGAATGGAACATATCTCATATTAACGCACCACAAGTGTGGGAAAAAGGAATCGACGGAACCGGAATCGTGGTTGCCAATCTGGATACAGGTGTAGATTATACACATCCGGCCCTTCATCGCAAATGGCGGGGTCTGGACGCGGCAGGCAATGTCGTGAATCCCGAGCTGAGCTGGTACGATCCGCATAGTCACGCAACGCTTCCGGTCGATCAGGAAGACGATTCCCATGGTACACATACAATGGGTACCATGGTCGGCTCTGAGGAAAACGGAACGAACCGAGTGGGCGTTGCCCCTGGCGCGAAGTGGATTGCGGTTCGGATTTTTAATCCGGAAACGACGGATGCAATTATACTGGATGGCGGTCAATGGCTGCTTGCGCCAAAAGATGCCCAAGGGAATCTTCATCCCGAGCTTGCTCCAGACGTAGTGAACAACTCGTGGGGGGGCGGACCGGGTCTTGATGAATGGTTCCGGCCTGTGGTTCAGGCATGGCGGGATGCTCAAATTTTCCCCGAATTCTCTGCAGGCAACACCTCTCTTTCCAATCCGGGCGGACCTGCCTCAGTAGCCAATCCGGCGAACTATCCGGAATCCTTCGCTACTGGAGCCACGGATAGCAATGATAATCTGGCCAGCTTCTCATTGTTAGGACCCTCACCCTATGGTGAAGTGAAGCCCGAAGTTTCCGCGCCGGGTGTTAATATCCGGTCATCTGTTGCTGGTGGCGCCTATAAAGGCGGATATAACGGTACTTCTATGGCGGGACCTCATGTTGCGGCCCTTGCAGCGCTGTTGCTGCAAGCGAATCATTCGCTTACCGTAGATCAACTTGAGGAAATTTTGATGAATACGGCTACACCACGAACGGACAGCACATATCCTACTTCACCAAACAATGGCTACGGACATGGTGTCATTAATGCGCTGGATGCGGTCGGTTCGGTCATGCAGGGTCTGGGCTCCGTGTCTGGTAAAGTTGTAACGGGTGGCGACGATCTGGAAGCACCTGTTCTCGAGCATACACCGCCCGCTGCGGCATTCGAGGGTATTGATATACCTCTGACTGCTCATGTAACGGATGATGTCGGCGTGACAGCCGTTGAGGCATTTGCCAAAACAGCGGGTACGTCAAACTATGTATATATTCCGTTGGAACGGACCTCCGGCGACAGCAAAGATGGTACATATCAAGCATCCATCCCGACTTTTTTGGTGGATAGCGCTGGTCTGGAATACTATATTCGTGTAAATGATTACGGTAATAACGGATTTGAAACTGAAGTATATAAGGTGAAAATCTCTAAAGGGGTAAAACCAGGCTACACACAAGACTTTGAAAAAGACATTGCCGGTATTAATATCGGTGGACAGGGCAGTGTTTGGAAATGGGGAACTCCGACAAGCGGCCCTAAAAGCGCACATTCGGGTACAAAGGTCATCGCGACCAATCTCGAAGGCCAATATCAGACCAACTCCAACAGTTATTTTATGGCTCCTCCGATTGATCTGACCGAGAGCTCAAAAGGGGCACTGGTCAGCTTCAAGCATTGGTACGATCTTGAAAACAATTCTGATTTCGGCAAAGTGTACGTAGCAACCACAAACAATCAGAATGCATTTGAGCAGGTATTATCGTTTACCGGCGCCAGCAACGGCTGGAAAACACAATATCTTGATTTGCGGGCATTCGCGGGTCAAAAGGTATACCTCCTGTTCAACTTTACTAGTGACAATACGGTTGTGAAAGATGGCTGGTATATTGACGATCTGTCGATTCAGGAGCCAGACACCGTTGCACCTGCTGCGCCGAGCAATTTGACTGCTGAAGCAGATACTGTGGGCAACGTCACGCTGGCCTGGAATGCTTCCTCCGATGAAGATGTGAAGCAGTACAAGGTGTATCGTTCTACCCAGTCAGGTAAAAATTATGCTTCCGTCGGTACAACCTCAGCACTGACATTCACAGATACCATCACGGTCGGTGGAGCGACCTACCATTATGCAGTGGCGGCCGAGGATTATAGTGGCAATGAAGGAATCAAGTCGAATGAGGCTTCTCTGAGAGTAGACGTGCCGGATACGCTGTATAGCGATCATTTTGATGGCAGCTCGGATAATGGCTGGACTCATTCCGGTACCAAAGATGAGTGGGAACGCGGCATTCCTAAGGAAGTAGGACCAGAGAGTGCGGTGTCCAAACCGAATGTGTGGGCAACCGATCTTGATAGCAATTATGAGAACGGAGCCGACTTTTCGCTGGTTTCTCCAAAAATTAATTTGCAAGCTGTACGCAACGCAACACTGACCTTCAATCACTGGTTTGAAATTGAGGCTGGCTATGATTACGGTTATGTGGAAGTGTCCAAAAACAATGGTGACACGTGGAGCGAGCTGGGCAAATTCTCTCACAATACGAACGGGAAAAAGTGGGCTCCGGTTTATTACAATCTAGATAGCTACGCCGGAAATGAAATTCAAATTCGCTTCCGTTTGAAATCGGATAACAGTGTGAACAAGAACGGCTGGTATATTGACGATTTCCGTGTGCTTGGCATTCCAGCTACGACAGTGACTAAGGACATCGTACCTGAGTCGAATATCAAGCTGGAAAAAGCGGAAGAACAGTTCCCGCTGTACAAAATTACAAGTACTGAAAAGAGTGAATTCCAGGAGAAAGTGAAGCCGGCAGAAACAACGGTGGAACGTGGACGTGTCGGTCTCGACAGTCTTCCAGCCAGCGCTACGGTTACGGTATTGGAAACCGGACGTTCAGTGAAAACGGACCCGACCACGGGCAAATACAGCTTCACCCATGTAGCCGGCGACTATACGCTGAAGGCTGAAGCCTACGGTTACGTGCCTCAAACAAAAGCAGTCACGATTGAGAATAACAAAGTCATCAGAGCAAACTTTAGTCTTCAGGCCATACCTCACGGTACGATTCACGGGGTCATTACCGACAAGCAATCGGGTGAACCGATCCAAAAAGCGAAAGTGTTGGTGGTGGAGGATGCACGTATTGCTCCGGTAGAAACGAATGAGGCTGGAGAATTTACGCTGGACGTGCTGGAAGGAACATACACCTTGTCCATTGCAGCCGAAAATTATTATAGCAACAGTGTATCCGTTACTGCTCCTCCGAATGGTAGTGTGGCAGCGAATGTCATGTTGAAACCTTTTATCGGGTTCCAAGGAGGCATTGCCTATGATGATGGTACAGGAGAAAATGCCAGAGCCTTTAATGCGGCAGGTAACTCTTGGGCAGTCAGAATGACACCTGAGTCAGAAGTGACTCAAGTGACAGGAGCATCGCTTTTGTTCTGGAACTCTGCCTTCCCGAATCCGGGAGGAACGGCATTCCAATATTCTGTCTATGACGCCTCCGGTGTGGCAGGAGCACCTGGACGATTGTTGGCTGGTCCATTCGACGGGACTGCCGTACGGGATGAGACACAATGGACGACGGTGCAGCTTCCAGAGCCGGTGACGGTTCAAGGTGACTTCTACATCGTATATACACAGTCTGCTGTAGGCACACAGTCGCCGGGTCTTGCTACAGATGAAAGCAGTCCCAATGCGCTACGAAGCTGGCAAGGTGTAAGCGGCACATGGAGCCAATCACCTGAGGAGGAGGGTAACTACATGATCCGGGCTATCGTCAGATATCCGGTGAATGCTCCAACGATTACGACTCCTACGAAGGCTACCTATACGCAGGAAGAGACGATTACCGTAACAGGAACTTCTCCGGCAGAAGGAGCCGATATTCAGCTCTTTAACGGTAAGGAGCTGGCTGGCACAACGAAGGTGAAGGATCGCCAGTTCAGTTTGTCGGTTGATCTTCAACCAGGTGCTAATCCGCTAAGTGTTCAAGCAGCGGTATACGGCAAAATAACGGATCGTTCCGAACCGGTGGTCGTGACACTTGACCAGACTAAACCGGGTCTGATCCTGACTTCGCCAGATGAAGGAGCCCGTACGAATGCGGGTGTCGTGAGCGTCACCGGTACGGTGTATGACGAATTCCTCACCGATTTGACGATTAACGGCGAGCCAGCCGAATTTGGAAGTGACGGTACCTTTAACAAGCGATTGCTTATCAACGAAGGTGAAAATCAAATTACGGTGACGGCCAAGGATCTTGCCGAAAACGAAACAACCGTTACGCGCTCGGTGTATGTCGATACAGCTCTGCCGAAGCTTGAAAACATTAGTCCTGCTGAGGATGTGCGTATTACTCCAGGACAGTCGGTACGAGTATCCTTTGACAGTGCATCCGGTTTGGAAGCGTCCTTCCATGTGGAGCTGCCTTTCAACCTGTCCACTTTGGGCCGCAACGATATTCCATTAAATGAAACTTCGTCAGGCCACTATGAAGGTACTTATTTCACTTCATCTTCTCTGAACCTGGAAGGCGGAGTCATCGTGATCCGGGTAAGGGATGCAGCGGGAAATGAAGTGGAGACGGAGGCACCGGGAAGATTGTATGTAACCAATGGTGGAGGACAGAACCCTGATCCGAATCCACCTACATCCAATGAGAAGCCAGTAGCCATTATTCAGGCTAATGAATCAGCTAAGAAGAACAAAAATGTACAATTTAACGCCAAAGCTTCCCGTGATGTAGATGGTGAAATCGTCAGCTACAGCTGGAATTTTGGCGATGGCGATACGGCGGTCGGTTCCAAGGTGAAGCATAAATTCACCACAGCTGGAACGTATACCGTGGAGCTAACGGTGACGGATAATGATGGCGCAAGCGGTAAGACTGTGCATACGATCACGATCCGTTAAAAGCCAGCAGGAAAGGAAATGCTTCTTTTAGAATAACAATGAAGGCCCACAGCAAGCTACGGTTTATAGGCTGCTGTGGGCCATTTTTAAATTGTCGAACTGTTCAAGAAGCGATACAATGAGTAGAACTCTATAAAGTGAATCGTTTCACAATAATATTTTTTAGCAGGAGAGGATCCTATGATTCATTTGCAAAAAGAAAGCGGACGTATCCGTCTTGTACTGGATGCCTATTTTATGGGGGAAGATATCGTTGTACTCATTTCTGGCGGTGATCAGCCCCATTTGGGAACGATTACAGCAGGGGCCAGACTCGAGCCGATTCAAACTGTGCAATTGCAAAATCACAAGGAGTTTTATATTACCGAAGAAATTGCAGTTCGCTTACGAAAAGAGTTTGCGGGCAATTTTGCCATTTGCTGCGGGACACATTTGGACCATGCATCCAAGGACGAAATCCGAGTGCTGACAGATATGGCTATACAACTGGGAAAAGAGCTCATTGGAGAACTCAAGCAAGCACGCTAGTAGCAACCTTTTTAAGTGAACTCCCGAAAGAGCAGATTGCGATAGGGGTACTTACTAAAGGAATACTTAAAAAGCAATGCAAAGCCATCATCCTCAATTTGTACGGATTTCAGCGCAGAGGATGGAATCAAACTACGGATCATGACATGAACTGCACGCTGGTCTTGTCTGTTGATCGCTTTGGCTAAGGCAGAAGCAAAACATGGATTACGTGCCAATTCGCGATACAGCGGAAAAACGGCTTTTGCGATGGCGCGATGAACTCTCGGCTCAAATGTAAACTGCACAGTCCCCGGTGGAATCGTTGTTCCATTCGTATAATAGAGCATCGGTGGCTGAGCTAAAAAGGAAATAAAGTAGCCGATGCCATTCGTGCCTAAGCCTTGTTTGGCGGCAAATGGCGCTACTGAGCAGAGGAGGGATTTCATCCGATCCAAATTCGCCTGAACGACAGCTCGTGACCATTGAACTGCAAACGCACGGCGAGTTGCTATAGCTTTGTAAAATGGCAGCATGGCAGTGGATATTATCCTAAGTGTGTTTGCATTTAAACGTTTGTGAGGCGAGCGCTTTCTGTGGGATGTTGCACGATATAGCATAGCTCCGACCTCCTTGGCAGGATGCTCTCAGGGAGCACAATTGATCTGTAACAGGTAAAATACTGTATGCCCAGTTACCTCAAAAAGTGCTAATATCGCTATGTTTCTTCTTTTTAACGTTCTAATTTAAAAATTCGAAATAAGTACTGTCCTGATTTGTAAGATTGTGGTACCCTAGAACTTATATAATTGCTATTTTTCGTATTGGAGTTGAATTTAACAGATGAGTGATTTGTACAAGGAGCCTCGATCTTCCGATCCTTTTCAGGAGTCGAACGATTATAACGCCCCATTTAACCAGCCCCCAGTAGTTCCACCTACAAATAGTAAAGCTGTTGCGTCGATGGTGCTCGGGATTTTATCTGTTGTCATTCCCTATCTTGGGTTGATTATCGGAATTGTGGGTATTATTTTGTCCAGTCTTTCCTTGAAGGAAATTAATCGTCATGGCGAGCAAGGCAGAGGTATGGCCATTGCTGGATTGGTATGTAGTATTATCGGTACACTGATTTATACACTGATCATCATTATCTTAGTTATTGTTTTTGTTGTAGCGGCCTCCAGTGGCGATCCGGATATTTTTTCAGACATTTAATGAATTGAAGAATGCTTGAGTCAGACAAACCATTCACGATTTGACTATTGGATGCTATGATAAAAGGAGTCCAATGAAGGAGAGTGAAGCCGTATGGCACGTACTCAAACACAAAAAGCGCTGAGCAAGGCAAAACGCGCTGGAATCTATTGCGCGGCACAGAGCCGCAAAACGAATGACCATTATGGCGAGATTTCACAGCACATACGAATGAAGCCGACCAAGCAGGAACAATTACAAAAGGTCAAGCACAAGAAGCGAATCGTTCAGAGCGACGCTTCTTTTTTTGTCTTTAGAGAGAACAGCAGTGTCCTTTTCAGCGTGGATTTATAAAGTAGCAGAGAAATGATTGTATACAAGCGAAAAGCGCTTTTCTGTACCGAAAAAGGACTTGATAATAATTATCATTCTTGTTAGAATATCATAAGAAAGAAGGAACCCGGGCATGGGCTCCTTCATTATAAAGCTAGGCTTGAAATCAAAGATTTACTTGGCTTCGAAGGTTTTGCAGTCTGTTTCTTCAGACTTGTGAGTGTCTTCTGGTCTGTTGCTTACGATGTAAATGGAGCTAGCGCTACATTTATTCTCTTGGGCCCAGTACGTACAAGAGTTGACTTCACACAGAACGTCTTTTGCCATGTTGTGCACCTCCTTATATGGGTGTGATGGGCTGAGCAAATAGTATCACGGTCAGTCAAGGTAGGACTTGTCCAACTGTGTTTACCCTCTTGTTAGGAAGAGGGATTTTGCTATGCCTACCTGTACAATATCAAATGAAATTTAAAATTGCAATGTTAGCATCATTTGCAGTTCAAAGCGGACATAAGTGTCCCTTTTAATTAAAAACAAAAGCTGTCCTCCATGCAGAACGAAATGTTTCTCTGCTGGAGAACAGCTTTTTTTGTTTTTCTAACATAGGGACAGCACTAAAAGACTTAGCGCACGTTAGGAATATTTATGATGGGATCAATATCAGCATCATAGTCCACACCTTCGAACTCAAAGCCGAACAGTTGGAAAAATTCGCGACGATATCCTTCAAGATCTGACAATTCGTAGATATTGTTGGTCGTCAGCGCCTCCCATATCTTCTCAACCTCTGCCTGCACGTCTTCGCGCAGTTCCCAATCATCAATGCGAATACGTCCTTCTTCATCTACAGGAGTTTCTGGTGCGTACAGACGCTCAGCAAACAGGCGGTAGCTCTGTTCTACGCACCCTTCATGCAGCCCTTTTTCCTTCATTACCTTATATAAAGCAGAAATATACAGAGGAACGACAGGGATAGCGGAGCTTGATTGGGTAACGAGTCCTTTGGTGACTGCGACGAAGGCGCGTCCGCCTGTAACTTTCAGCTGATCGTTCAGCTGATGTGCTGTCTCCTCCAGATGATCCTTTGCACTTCCGATACTGCCCTCTCTGTAGATGGCTTGTGTAATATCTGAACCGATGTACGAAAAAGAGAAGGTCGTTGCAGTATCAGCCAATACACCGCCTTCACGCAAGGCGTCAATCCACAATTTCCAGTCCTCACCACCCATAACCTCTACAGTTGCTTGTACTTCTTCTTCTGTTGCGGGTTCGAGCGTCACGCTGCTGACTTCCCCGGTGTGGAAGTTAACGGTCTTGTTTGTGTAAGGCTTACCAATAGGTTTGAGTACGGAATTAAACGTTTCGCCTGTGCGGGGATTTGTGCGGCGACCTGAAGCGACACTGTAAACCACCAGATCGACTTGTCCCAGTTCTTCGCGAATGGCTTCCACCGTTTTGGCTTTGACCTCATCCGAGAAGGCATCTCCTGTCACGCTTAAGGATTTAAGCCCAGCTTCCTGAGCAGCTTTTTCAAATGCAGCGGAATTGTACCAGCCTGCTGATGCTGTACGTGTGGCCGTAGCATTGCTAGGACGGTACACGCCAATTGTATTGGCACGCGCACCGAAAGCGGCCGTAATTCGAGAAGCCAACCCATATCCGGCCGATGCCCCGATCACAAGCACATTACGGGGGCCTTGGATAGCAGGACGGGCCTGTACATAGTCAATTTGCTCCTGAACATGTTGGGCACAGCCCACCGGATGAGCAGTGGTGCAGATAAAGCCACGTGTTCTTGGTTTGATAATCATGTTATTGTAATTCCTCTCTTCTTGTAGCGATCTTCACCCTTACTATTTTAACTTTTAACTATTTTTTTTCAAACGTGGATTTTAGTAAGTATCCTTTTTACCCAAAAGTGAATCTCTGTACAGGGTGGCAAGTGCCTAAGGGTCTGCATATGATGCTGTAACGATAAACATGAGAAGGGAGAGAGCTGCTTGAAGAACAAGAGCCGAAAAACCAACAGAAACAAAAAGCCGCTCTATCGTGTAATTGACCCGGATATGAATGAGTTAAGTATGATACAACGCTCAAAACCACTGCCTGCGGAGAGGGAGACAGAAGCAAGACTTCATCAAGTTGCTTCTCCGCCTCCCCCAACTACAGAGGAGTCGGAGCTAGAGACTGTTGTCGAGCCTGAAGTCGAGGCTCTGCACGAGAAAGAAATTGAGGTTGCAGATATAGAGGAGACTCCAGCTTTGATGGAAGAACCCCCACTGCCAGAGCTAGAGCTAGATCCAGAGCCGGAACCGGAACCAGAACCTGATCCAATTGATGTGGAAGAAATTTTGAACAATAAGAAGGCTCCGCATGTAAACAATGCTTTCATCTATACAGACGATTTGAGTGATTTCGCTGTGACAGGTGAAAAGATCGCTCCCGCTTCCATAGATTCCAGCAAGCTGAAACAAGAGAGTATCCACACGGAATTTCTAGCAGATTATGCTGTTCATACAATTAAAATAGCTGACGGTGCTGTGACTGCTTCGAAGATTGCTCCCGACTCCATTACGGTCGAGCATCTGTCGGACGCATCAGTGGCAGGCAGTAAATTGCAGGATCGCTCTATTAGTGGTGAAAAACTTCGTGATGGCAGCATCACTCCAGAAAAGCTGGCGGATAAAATTATCAGCGGCGATCATATTGCCAATGGCTCGATTGAAAGCCGTCATTTCAAGCAATGGATCGTGTCTTCAGATATGCTTCAAGATCAGTCGGTCACCTCCGATAAAATTCGCAGCGGTACGATTCAATCGAACAATTTGGCGAATGAAGCTGTTGATAGCTCCAAGCTGGGCGATCAGTCTGTGACCACCTCCAAATTGCGGGATGGGGCTGTGGATGGAACTAAAATCCAGGCAGGCAGCATTGAGAGCGCACACCTGACCGAGCATGCCGTTCATGCCCGGCATCTAGCTCCGGGTTCGATTAATCGCAAGCAGCTATCCGACGGAATTGTGGGCAGGGAACAATTGGAGGAAGGTGTTGTCAGCGGGCGTCATCTGGAGTCTGAGGCAGTTACCAGTACGCACATTCAGGCAGGAGCGATTGAAAGAAAGCATCTCAGTCCTGGCTCCATCGGGGAAGAGCAGCTTGGAACAGGCCAAGTAACAGCCCGGCATATCGCGGATCGGAGTATTCAATCCAATAAACTGGCAGATCAGTCTGTAGGCTCATTGCAGATTGTTGATCAATCCGTCACTTCATCCAAAATATCGGATCAGAGCATTCTCCCACACAAAATTGCCGATGAGGCAGTACTTACCAGACATATTGCAACAGCAGCCATACAAGGACCTCAGATTTCTCCAGAGGCAGTTTCTTCCGTGCATCTTCAATCCGAAATTATTCGGAAAGATCATATTGCACCAGAGGCGGTTACGGAGCAACATTTGCATTCCGGGGCTGTGACAAGCGAGAAAATAGGGAAGGGTGCAGTTCTGGATTACCATGTGGCGAATCAGGCTATCAAGGAAAATCACATCGCTTCGAGCGCTATTAAGTCTGACAAAATCGCTGACGAGGCGGTTATAGAAACTAAAATTGGCACAGGGGCGGTAACCGGAAATAAAGTTGCGTCTCAAGCCATTACCCACGTACACATTGCAACGGGAGTAATCCGTGAAAACCACCTTGCCGACAACAGTGTGGGCGGAAAGGCGTTACAGGCTCAATCGGTGGATTCAACCCATTTGGCCAAGAGCTCTGTACAGAGCAAGCATCTTGGGGAAGACAGTGTCGGAACCGCGGCGTTGCAAGAACAGTCCGTTACCGCAGACATACTAGGCGAAGGCGCTGTTCAAACCGCGCATTTGGCCAGTGGTGCGGTATACTCCCACCATTTACAGGATCATGCCGTTACTTCGTTGAAACTATCGCCGGAAAGTGTGGCTACGGATAAAATTAATGATTTGGCGATTACTGCGCCTAAGCTAGCCGAGGGCAGTGTCACTTCCTCCAAGCTGTCTGCTCGTTCGGTGCAGCCATGGCATATTACGGATAAAGCAGTACTGAGCAACCATCTGGCTGTTGAAGCAGTGGAGGCGAATCATCTCGCGCCGGAATCCGTCACCTCCAACCATTTGCAGTCTGCTTCGGTCCAAACCAAACATCTCGCCCCAGATAGTGTGTCCGGCCATGCCCTTCAGTCGGAAAGCGTCACTTCCGAGAAGTTAGCGGCTCGGGCTGTGCAGGCTTCCAACCTGGCGGAAAACAGCGTGGGACCCGGGCATTTGGCTGCACAGGCCGTACAAACCAGACATTTGGCCGCAGGATCAGTAGAGGACACGATATTAGCCCAGAATGCTGTGAAGTCTGAGCATCTTGCAGCAGAATCCATCCAATCCGAGCATTTGCAAAGCGGGATCATTCAGGGCGAGCATATTGCATTGCAGGCTATAGCGACTCAAGCCATACAGGATGAAGCGGTTACCTCTGCCAAACTATCAGAGGAAAGTGTAACCTCTACCAAGTTGTCAGCCCATGCAGTGCAGTCCGGGCATATTATGGATGAAGCTGTACAAAGCAACCATTTGGCCGTGGCGGTTGTGGACTCGACCCATCTGGCATCTGGAGCGGTCACCTCGGTGCACCTACAGGCCTCCTCGGTGCTAACGAGACATTTGGCTCCGGATAGTGTGTCCGGTCGTGCACTTCAAGCGGAAAGTGTAACCTCGGAAAAGCTGGCAGCCCGCTCGGTACAAGGAATGAACCTTGCAGAAGGCAGTATCGGCCCTTCACATCTATCTGTGCAGTCCGTACACACGCGGCATTTGGCAGCTGGAGCGGTACAGGATAGAGTGCTGGCAGAGGGAGCGGTGAAGTCCGTGCACATTGCCCCGGAATCGATCCAACCACACCATCTGCATACTGAAATCATTCAGGGCGAGCATATTGCATCCCAGGCCATTTCGACCGATGCTTTACAAGATGAGTCTGTGACATCTGACAAACTGGCAGATGAGGGCGTGACTGCCGCCAAGCTGTCGGCCCACTCCGTACAGTCGTGGCACATTACAGACGAAGCAGTGCAAGGAAATCATTTGGCAGCAGAATCCATCCAGTCGAACCATCTGGCACCGGAAAGTGTCACTTCAGCCCACTTGCAGTCTTCGTCAGTGCTCACGAGCCATCTGGCCCCGGATAGTGTGTCCGGCCGTGCGCTACAAGCGGAAAGCGTCACCTCGGAAAAGCTGGCAGCCCACTCGGTGCAAGGAACGAATCTTGCGGAAGACAGCGTCGGCCCGTCACATTTGTCTGCACAGTCGGTGCACGCCCGGCATTTGGCAACTGGCGCAGTACAGGATACAACGCTGGCAAAGGGAGCAGTGAAGTCGGTACACATTACCGCGGGGTCAATCCAGCCACATCACCTGCACACAGGAAGCATTCAGGGCGAGCATATCGCATCTCAGGCCATATCGACCGATGCTTTGCAGGATGCGTCTGTTACCTCCGATAAATTGGTGGATGAGGGTGTGACTTCCGCCAAGCTGGCGGTCAACTCGGTACAGCCGTGGCACATTACAGACGAAGCAGTGCAAGGAAATCATTTGGCAGCAGAATCCATCCAGTCAAGCCATCTGGCTTCCGAATCCGTTACCTCTCGCCATTTGCAGGCTTCCTCAGTGCTTACGAGTCATCTGGCGCCAGATAGTGTATCCGGTCGTGCACTACAGTCGGAAAGCGTCACCTCGGAAAAGCTGGCAGCGCGCTCGGTACAAGGGACGAATCTTGCGGAAGGCAGCATCGGACCGTCACATCTGTCTGCACATTCCGTACACAGCCGGCATCTGGTAGCCGGAGCGGTACAGGATAGAGCGTTGGCAGAGGGAGCAGTGAAATCCGTGCATATCGCTCCAGAATCAATCCAATCACACCATTTGCACCCTGGAACCATTCAGGGCGAGCATCTGGCATCTCAGTCGATATCGACTGATGTTTTACAGGATGAGTCTGTGACATCTGATAAATTGGCCGATGAGTGTGTGACTGCCACTAAGTTGTCGGCTCACTCGGTACAGCCGTGGCACATTACAGATGAAGCAGTGCAAGCTAATCATTTGGCAGAAGAGGCCGTTCAATCGAGTCATCTGGCGCCGGAATCTGTCACCTCAGCCCACTTACAGTCTTCGGTGATACTTGCGAGTCATTTGGCGCCGGATAGTGTATCCGGTCTTGCGCTACAAGCGGAAAGCGTCACTTCGGAAAAGCTGGCAGCACGCTCGGTGCAAGGGACGAATCTTGCGGAAGACAGCGTCGGTCCTTCGCATTTATCTGCACAGTCGGTACACACTCAGCATTTGGCAGTCGGCGCTGTGCAGGATACAGCGCTAGCCGAGGGGGCAGTGAAGTCAGTACACATTGCCCCGGAATCCATCCAGCCGCATCACCTGCATCCTGGAACTATTCAGAGCGAGCATCTGGCATCCCTGTCGATATCGACCGATGCATTACAGGATGAGTCCGTTACGTCTGATAAATTAGCGAATGAGGGTGTGACTGCTGCCAAACTGTCGGCTCACTCGGTACAACCGTGGCACATTGCGGACGAAGCAGTGCAAGCCAATCATTTGGCAGAAGAGACCATCCAGTCGAGCCATCTGGCTCCTGAATCCGTCACCTCTGATCATTTGCAGGCTTCCTCGGTATTTGCGAGACATCTGGCCCAGGACAGTGTGTCAGGTCGTGCGCTTCAAGCAGAAAGCATCACCTCGGAAAAACTGGCGGCACGCTCGGTGCACGCGACGAATCTCGCGGAAGGAAGTGTTGGTCCTTCACAGCTGTCTGAGCATGCCGTACACCCTCGGCATTTGGCACCCGGTGTTGTACAGGACAGAGCGCTGGCAGAGGGGGCGGTGAAGTCCGTGCATATCGCACCGGAGTCTATTCAACCGCACCATCTGCACCTTGGAACTATTCAAGGTGTGCATATCGCCTCACAAGCAATATCGACCGATGCTTTGCAGAATGAGTCCGTTACGTCCGACAAACTAGCGGATGATGGCGTAACTGCCGCTAAAATATCTCCTCATTCGGTCCAGCCGTGGCACATTACAGACGAAGCGGTGCAAGCCAATCATTTGGCAGAAGAGGCCGTCCAGTCGAGCCACCTGGCTCCTGAATCCGTCACCTCTGATCATTTGCAGGCTTCGGCAGTGATGACTCGGCATATTGCGCCGGGGAGTATATCGGTTCACGCGCTCCAGGCAGGCAGCGTGAACGCTGAGAAGCTTGCACTTCGGGCGGTGCGTGCTTCGAATTTGGCAGAAGCCAGCATAAACTCCGTGCATTTAACGGAGCATGCCGTACACGCTCAGCATTTGGCCGAGGGGGCGATCCAAGGGTCCGCACTGGCAGAAGGCGTGGTGCAGTCCAGGCATATCGCGCTGGATTCAGTCCAGTCGGAGCATCTGCAAGCAGGGGCTATTCAACCACAGCATGTAGGCTGGCAGGCGGTGGTTGAGGATGCTATACAAGAAGGAGCGGTAACATCCAGCAAGCTGGCAGATGGAACGGTACAGTCCCGTCATGTGGCTGAGGAGGCTATTGAGAGCCACCACATTGGAGAGGAAGTTATTGATTCGCATCACCTAAAACCGGGCTCAGTGACACGGGCTCAGCTGTCCACAGATATTCATCTCTCGGGACTTTTGCCAGAGGAAGGTATCAGTGGCGACAGACTTCAGGCAAACAGTATATCTCGAAACCATCTGCAAGCTCAGGCCGTCGACAGCGAGGTGCTGAGCCCGGGAGCTGTGGGAGCAGAGCATCTGCAGGCCGCTGCGGTACAAAGCCATCATGTGGCAGAGCAGAGTATTGAAGGCCATCATCTGGTGGAAGGCACTGTAGGCTCACGTGAGCTGGAGCTGAACGCAGTGAAGCCGGAGCATTTGAGCATCACTCCGGTTCGTACGTGTGCGAATCAGCCCGCATTGCAGCAGTTCGGCAGAGCGCCGTTTCTTTTGAAAGGTAGTGAAGGAGAGACGGAAGTGACCATTGTATTCGGGGAGTCTTTTGTAAACCCGGACTACACATTAGTAGCGATGACGAACCACCCTCTCTTTCATGCAACGCTGAAATCTCAGACGCCGAATGGAGCAGTGATCGTCGTAACCAAGTGGAACGAAACCGCGCATAACTACGGTATTATTTCCTGGATCGCCATTGGCTAGTGAAGACGGTTATTGTAAAACTCATAGCGTGCAGACTCATGTATTTTCTAAATACAGAGCTGCACGCTTTTTCATATACTTTTCACACATTTGCTCCACAATTATGCCGAATTCTCCTGATAAGCTAAAGATACTTTAAAGGAGAGGTGATTCAATCATGAAAAAATGGACTAAAAATGCAGCAGCCGTATTGACCGTAGTAAGTGTACTGGGAGGAGCAAGCAGCGCATTCGCCGCTACAGCAACAACGACTCCAGCGAGCACTGCACCAGTAACCAAAGCTCCTGCGGTTATGACACCGGCTACCAAAACACCGGCAAAAGCACCTGTGACGAAAACACCTGTGGTAAAAACACCGGTTAAAAAAGCTGTAACAGCTCATAAAACAACAACCAAAGCGAAGAAAGCCCCTGCCAAAAAATCCGTTGCGAAAAAAGTGGCAAGCCACAAAACAAAAGCAGTGAAGGGGCAGCACCGTACAGTTAAACATCATGCCAAAAAACATAATGTTGTTAAACACAAAGCAACATCTCATAAAACTCGTACACATCATGTCGTAGCTAAAAAAGTGACCCACAAAACTCCAGTAAAAAAAGCAGTCCCAGCAAAAACAGCTCCAAAAGCAGCAGCCAAAGTAGTAAAAACCAAGAAATAAGTTTGATGCGTAGTTAGCACTCAGCTCGCCTGGCATATACAGCAGCGATTCATGATAAGAAAGACGGGACCGGGAACGGTATACCCGTCTTTTGTCTATTCTGCTAGGCTTCTGTTAAGCTTAAAGAGAGGATGGAAGCATCCAGAACAACGGCAAGGGGTTAAGGTCATGACAAAAATAGTAGTAGTGGATGACGATGTGTTCATTCTGCAATTAATATCTGAATATTTGAAAAAAGAATCCTACGAGGTGACTTCCTTTTCCAGCGGTAAAACACTGGTAGAGCATATCCGTACGAACCGTCCGGATTGTCTCGTTCTTGATATTATGATGCCTGGCATTGATGGGCTTTCTCTACTGACTCAGCTTCGTGAGTTTACGGAAATGCCGATCATAATGATCTCTGCCCGTGGAGAAGAAAACGACCGTATTCACGGGCTGGAGCTGGGCTGCAGCGATTTTTTGACCAAGCCCTTTAATCCAAGGGAGTTGGTAGGAAGGGTCAAAGCGATGCTGAGACTGAGCAAGGCCGGAATGTCTGCATCGGACGATAGGCAAGCGGCAGAAAACGCAGATCTATGCCATGCGGGCAATCTGTGTATTTTTGCTGACTTTCGTAAAGTCACAGTGGACGGACAAGAGCTGAATTTAACCTCACGTGAATTCGATCTGTTGCTGTTTCTTGCGAATCATCTGGAAAGACCTTTTGGCAGGGAACATCTGATTCAGCAGGTGTGGAGCTATGATTTTATAGGTGATGTGAGAGTCGTGGATGATCTGGTCAAACGGATTCGTAAAAAGTTAGCTGAATATCACTCTACGCTCGTCATTAACACCGTATGGGGTTTCGGATATAAAGCAACGGTTCAGGAGTTGTAATCATGCGTACGATGAGAGCTAAAATACTGCTTTCCCTGTCCATCGCCATGCTTATTACCGTCTGTATTACAGTGGTCTTATTCATCAGACTTATCGACGACATTCTGGTGAATCAAGCCAAATCCAAACTTCATGAGCAGGCACGCAAAGCCGTCCATATTATGAGTGATGGAGGCTTTGATCGACTGGATAATGCTGAATTTAACTATGTTATCAAGGGCGTGCTTTTATCTACCGATTACTTTATTTTAAGCACGGATAACCACATCATCGACTCAAGCGTCTCTGGAATGGAAGGCAAAAAGATCGAACATTTGCTTTTGATCCGCCAGGGATTTTTTGCATCGGTTCATCCGTCTGCCCAGGATCTGACCGCTACACATGAAGGGGTGGCTGTGCTTCAAGGTAAAAAGGTACTGTTTACGAATGAAGAATTGCCCGGACAACCTTTTCGTATTTTTGTATACTCACCCTTATCTTCTTTGAGAGCACTGTATGTACCGTTAATGAGAACCACATTACTGTCTATCATCGCGGGTTTTTTAGTGATTCTCGTCATTGGTCTGATGGTGGTCTCGCGTCTGGTGCGTCCGCTCAAACGATTGAAAGAGGCGGTTGGCAACTATGAGCCGAATCAGCCGCAGGATAGTGATTTTCCACAGGCGGATAAAAGTGAGATTGGCGAGCTGATCGGCACCTTTCATTCCATGTCCGCCCGTATTCAGCAGCACCATCACGGTCAAATTGAATTTCTACAAAATGTATCTCACGAGCTAAGGACACCGTTAATGTCGATTCAAGGCTATGTATATGCCATACAGGATCAAGTGGTATCCCAGGACGAGGGACTGAGTATCATCAAAGTGCAGTCCCAGCGGTTAATTGACATGGTGGAAAAGCTGCTGCAGCTATCGAGGCTGGAGGCGCTGAATGAAGAATGGCCTGTCTCTCTGGTTGATCTTAGAAGCATGGCCGAGGATGCTGTTCATCTATTGATGCCGGTGGCTGCTGAACGTTCTATCTCGCTCCGAGTGGAGGGAGAGGGTCTGCATGTGGCCGTTCCGGCCGAGCAATTGTTCCGCATGATATTGAATTTGCTGCAAAATGCAGTTCGGCATACCTCTACGGAGGTTGTCATTCATTTGGAGACAGGGACAACACCGGAGGTTGTATGGGTTATGCATGTGGATGATGATGGGGAAGGGCTGACCGAACAAGAGGCAACCGAGGTGTTCGGAAGATTCTATGCGGGCTCGAATGGTGTCACAGGTCTTGGATTGGCTATTTGTCGTCAAATTGCTACCCGGTTGAATGGAGAACTACTCTGCACACGTTCGCCATTGGGTGGAGCACGCTTCAGCTATATCCAGCGCATGTTATAAATGAGTACAAAAATGGTTAAAAATGATCGTTTTTTCGGAGAAACATTTCATTTATCTAACATCTAATGGGAGTTTTTCGGTGATATTTGAGATATAGCTTGACTGGTAGGTACTAAACTGAGTAAAATTAATCGTATATACCTTGACTTATGGACGTCGTTTTTTTAGATAGTGGTCAATAATAGTGATGAATAATAAATGAAAGAGTGATGAGATGAACCGCCTTTTGGAAGTGAAGGACTTAACGATATCTTTCAAGACCCGCCAGGGACTAGTGCAGGCCATTCGTGGCGTAAACTTTCATGTCAATAAAGGAGAGACGCTGGCGATTGTGGGCGAATCTGGCTCAGGTAAAAGCGTAACCTCACAAGCTGTTATGAAGTTGATTCCGACCCCTCCGGGCATTTATCAAAAGGGTCAAATTATGTTTGACGGACAAGAGCTGATTAATAAAACGGAAAAGCAGATGCAAAAAATTCGTGGTAAGGAAATTGGCCTGATTTCTCAGGACCCAATGACTTCGCTTAACCCAACGATGAAAGTGGGCAAGCAGATCACGGAAGTGCTTTTCAAGCATGAAAAAATATCCAAGGATGCTGCTCGCAAGCGGGGTATTGAGTTGCTGAATCTAGTAGGTATTCCACATCCTGAACAGCGTTTTAACCAATATCCGCATGAATTTAGTGGTGGTATGCGTCAACGTGTCGTCATTGCGATGGCATTGGCTGCTAATCCGAAACTTCTGATTGCCGATGAGCCGACGACTGCGTTGGACGTAACGATTCAAGCTCAAATTTTGGAGCTGATGAAGGATCTTCAGAAAAAGATCGATACTTCCATCATCTTTATTACTCATGACCTCGGTGTTGTGGCGAAGATGGCTGATCGCGTTGCTGTTATGTACGCAGGACAAATCGTGGAAACAGGTACGGTTAATGAAATTTTCTACAACCCGAAACATCCATATACATGGGGCCTTCTCGCCTCTATGCCAAGTTTGGACAGCCATGGTCAGAAGCTGGCAGCTATCCCGGGAACACCTCCGGATCTGCTTCACCCACCTGTAGGGGATGCTTTTGCAGCTCGCAGTTCTTATGCTATGAAAATTGACTTTGAGAAAGAGCCTCCACTCTTTCAATTATCCGATACGCACTTTGTGAAATCATGGTTGCTGCATCCAGATGCGCCAGCGGTTGAGCCACCAGATGCGGTAAAGGCTAAGCTTCGCAAGCTGGATAACGCATTTGAAAAGCCGGTTTTGGTAGAACAATACGGCAGTTAATGCGCGTTATAATTTGTAATTAACAAATGAAAAATAAAAAAAAGGGCTGTTCTCTCCGTGTGGAATCATTCTACGGAGGAAACAGCCTTTTTGGTGTAAAATCGCAGGTTGTATGCGTCTGCGGTTATTTGTGTTAACGGGCAGTGTTTACAGCTTACCAGAGCCAGCTTGGGAAGTGACTTCTGCCTTCACACTGGCGGATGGGGAAATTTTATCGTTCAGCGATGGTTTCCAGCCTACAGAGGAGCTAAGACCCGCACTGGAGCCTGCATTAACAGCTTGTCCATTCAGGATTGTGCCCGTATCTGACAGGGCAGTTCCACCAAAGACAGTCACGATTTTAGCTGCAGATAAACCGGCAACGTCAATAACATTGTTTTCGGCGAAGATTTTGGAGGATTTACCTGCGCCCCATATATATAGTGAAGGATATTCGGAGCGTTTTACATCACCTGTATAGTAATTGTTGTACAGATGGACTTGTCCATACCGCACGCGTGGTGTGCGTTGTACCGTGTTTTCATAATAGTTGTGATGCAAGGTTACACGTAAAGCTCCTTCATCTGCTGTTTTGCTGTCGCTGTTGCCAATAATCGACGATTTATCATGATCGTAAAAGTGATTGTAAGAAGCCGTAACCAGATCGCCTTGGTTAATCACATCAAGAAGTCCATCATGATGCTGGTATTCTTGACCGTAAAACGTACCGTTTTGGCTATCGGGGTGAGATCCATCATTGAAGGTATTGTGGTCTACCCATACATGTGTGGCGCCGTTAATTGTAATGCTGTCATATTCCGAATTCCAGTTGCCTGTGCTGCCGTCCGTTGGGTCCCACTGAGGAAAATAATCATAGGCATCCTGGAACTCAATATTACGGATAATGACGTTGTCTGTCCCTTTTTTTAGCTGGAGGTTTGCGCCGTTAATGACGGCGTCGCTACCCAGCCCGACAATGGTTGTATTGGACGGAATATCAATGACGACACGACTGGCTTGATTTTTTTGTGAAGCTTCGCGTGCCTTTTCCAATGTGCCGGACGGAGCCTTTTTCCCCCATGTGGATGGGTCATACGCTTTGAGGTAGGCGTCAAAATTATATTTAGGGTCCTTGTAGTCGTCCAATCCTAACGGTTTATTATTGTCATCGACGTTGGCATTGATCGTGCCTTTGACATAAATGATTTTAGGCGCTGTGTTGCTGCTTTTGCCTAAGGCATCGACAAGTTGTTTGCGATTCGTTACGGTGAAAATATTGGAGGTAGTCGCCGCAGCTCCACCTGTTGTGCCTGTAGAAAAGGCTGCCCATCCGTTTTTGCTGCCGAGCGTCTCCTTGCCAATATCGCTGGCTGCATGAGCAGGTGCACCTATAGGAGCCAGAGTACTGAACAGTAGAGCTGCTGCGATTCCGAGTGAAAATCTCTTTTTCATAAAATACCTCCGTATATTGGATGAATGGAGTAGATGAACGAAGGGAGTCCCGGGTGCTCCTGTGGTTTCTACATTTTCTATCATACTTCGCATTCCAGTATTTGTTAATATAATAAAAGTTACATACTAAAATTTTTGTCGAATTTTTTATATAATTCAATAGTCCCCTTCTTTTTCCAATCAATACGTATATGTAATAATGAAAACGTTAACAATCACACGGAATAGGAAATGTATATATGAATATATGGAATTGTTTTTGTGTTTTTAGCAGAATGTTAACGATTGCAATCTATATTAGTTTAGCAGATCGATTTATAGATTTTTGAAGAATCCTCAGGTAAAATGGCTTGTAATAAAGCTGAGGAGGAATGGGCATCATGGCAGAGCATTTAGCAGATATCTTGAAGTTGTTGAAGCAAAAAGAGTGGGTAGATTTGTCCCACGCTTTTTATCCTGAAATCCCTCATTTTCCCGTATTCGATAATGTTCAGGTGGATACCATTTTTACCCACGATGATGGCTTCTTTGTAAAACAATACTGCTTTCCAGGTCAGTATGGGACTCATATTGACGCACCCGTTCATTTTGTGAAGGGCAAACGTTACTTGCATGAGCTTTCGTTGAAGGAGCTGGTTTTGCCGCTAGTTGTTATTGACCGTTCAGCAGCCGTTGCAACCAATTCCGACTATGAACTAACGGTTGCGGATATTTTGGACTTTGAGAAAGAGCATGGACGCATTGCAGATCAGTCCTTTGTTGCCTTTCGCAGTGATTGGAGCAAGCGTTGGCCTGATTCAGACGCCTTCTCGAACAATGATGACGCCGGAGATGCACACTGCCCGGGCTGGTCGCTGGAAGCGCTACGCTTCTTGGTAGAGGAACGGAATGTGGCTGCCATTGGACATGAAACACTAGATACCGATTCCTCTGTAGCTTATCGCAAAGCTGGCAAGCTGGTAGGGGAATATTACATATTGGAGCAGGATCGGTATCAAGTTGAGGTGCTGACGAACTTGGACAAGGTACCTCCGACGGGCGCGGTCATATATAATATCGTTCCGAGCATTCAGGATTCTCCCGGATTTCCGGTACGCTCCTTTGCTATTTTGCCTTAACCATACAGTACCCAGTCATTTAAAAACGATTATATAATCATCTTGAACTAAAAGACCGATTCAGATATCGACATCTGAATCGGTCTTTTCTAGCTTATATGGGGTAATGTACAGCGTGAATGACCGTTCAGTCCATCTTGAATCAAAAGGATGAAACGTCTTAAGTGATAATTGTTACGGTAGGGGCAGAGATGGTGGGCTGAGTTGATATGGTGGAGGTCGTGCCGCTAAAATCAGATATTTCTATGACAGCGGGGACACCTGGTGTAATATCTACAGAGGCAATGACCAGACTTGCCGTGGTCAGGGTGAATAAGGAGCTCTGCTGAATAACTCCATTAATATAATAATTAGCAGAATCAGTAGCCGTTAATGTTGGTAAAGCAACTACTGGAGCGTCGGCGTCATCTACGAAGCTTGCAGCAGGAATAGTTGTTGTTGTTGCTCCGATCATCCCGGCTGTAATTGTTGCAAAAAAACGAGTCACGGCTGGGGTTACAGTCGTGCTTATGGCACCACCAGTTGCTACGGGAGCAGTAGCTACTGCTGTGTACACAGGTTTTATGATGGGCATAGTTTTCATCTCCTTTCTTTACTGGTATGAGCCATTCGTTGGCTCTTAATCAATAAATGATTTTTCAACCTATTCGGAAACGGCATATTAACCTTTCTATAAATAATAGGGTAAATGGAGAAGGCCCTATTTTGCTACAAATATAGATGGAAGCGAACACTTGGAATCTGGAGGTTACAAATGCCTAAAACCCTAAAGGGGGATGTGCATACAATATATAAATCAGCATGTGAGAAGGAGGTGTATACGGCTGGTATGAGGAGACGCGATTCATCACTAAGAAGGCAAGGAAAGAGAACTGTACATTGCAAGACCAACAAACGTAAAAAGTGTAAAACAAGTTATCCATTCAAAGGTAGAACAAAAACGGGGTTCCATGTCAAAAAGCATCCAAAGCTAATCATGCACCGACGGTGTAGAAATACTCCTACCAAGCGGAGGAGGAGCATGAGCCAGACGGGAAAGCGAGCAGCACCGGGTTCGGCAGGAGCACAAGGTATTCCCGGTTTGACAGGGGTACAAGGCGAAGGTGGGTTGACAGGAATACAAGGTATTCCAGGTTTAGCAGGAGCGCAAGGCATACCGGGAACTGCGGGAACACCGGGAGCCCAAGGAATACCAGGGATACAGGGTCCAGCAGGAACACGGGGAGCGCCAGGAGTGCCAGGTCCGGCTGGAGTCCAAGGTAGTTCAGGTGCAACAGGTGCACCCGGCCCTACTGGAGCACAGGGCATAGCGGGCCCTACCGGAGCCCAAGGAATAACAGGCCCAACCGGTCCGGCAGCTGACATTTCAAATATTGAAATTATACCCATAGCCGAGCGATATTTTTATTTTGCACCTGCTACAATTGAGTCTTCAATCACGATTATGGCGGATCAATTTTCTGTAGATGGTGTACAGGAGCCCTTTCAGCGGTTTAATGTCGGAAGCAACAGTTATGCCAATCTATACATTAATGGAATGATACAAGAAAGCACATTGTATAGACTGACACCTGAATCGCTGACGATTCGCCTTAACGAAGGGGAGGCAATTTCCTCCGGCACACCTATTATTGTGGAAATTGTTCAATTTAGTGTGCGAGCCAGTGGATGATACTGTTCGCGGTGAGGCAACCCAGAGGTAGATATAGCTGTTTCTTGGGGCAACGAGCCTTTGCGTCCGACATGCCAAAGCTGAAGACCGACCTTGGAGCCTTGGTCATGGATGGCGTGCACGACTTTTTGCAGCGGGGAAATGTGCTCGTCGCTCATATGCCAAGACTGTCTGAGTCTTTTCCCTGCTGGGTGACTGCATGCACCTTAAGCATAATGAGTCCCACCTGCCCGAGCGCCCGTTTTATTCGGTTACATATCTATTTTATATGAATAAAATGTGGCGATACACGTATCATTAATTGTATTTATGATCATTCACTTATAAAAACATGGTATTTAGGTTTAATACAATATATTTCAAATGAAAGTATGAAGACAGAATGAGCCTGCATAAAAATATAATTTGCATTTTAGTTAGTTATCACTTACTATAATTTTATGAACAAGAAAACACATATAGACAGCAAAAAGAAAGATATTCTGCAGGCAGCGATGTGCTTATTTGCAACCAAAGGAATTGACGGGATTTCAGTCAAAGAAATTGGAGAAGCTGCCGGTGTGACGGATGCCGCGATTTATAAGCATTTTAAGAGTAAAGATGCGATGGCCTTGGAAGTATTTGGGCAGTACTGCAATAGCTACACCACCTTAATTGACTTCTATCGCAAGCAGAGTGGGAACTTCGTTAGTCGTTTCCATCAACTGGTGGATGAAGTGCTGAATATGCATGATGAGGACCAGTATGGTTTGCTTCTACTATCCCAGCATCATGAGCTGTATGTTGAAGCAAGCCAGAGCCAGAATGTGCGTCAGCCGCTGGAGGCGTTGACTGAATTCATCGAACAGGGGATTCAACAAGGTGAACTGCCGAAGCAGGATGCTCTGCTATCCGGTGTGCTCATCATTGGAGCCATTACACGCTTGTCCGTGTCCAGCCTGGAAGGTGAACTTCCACAGCAGCTGGTTCCATTTGCAGTAGAGGTCAAACAACGTTTAACTGCTTTATTAAGTAAAGGTCAGTAGTGACCTTTTCTTTTTAAATATAAAGTTAGTGTTTTCTAACTAAAATCATAATGTGAAGATAGGAAGTGGCTTATATGTCTAAAAAAATATTGGTGATTCAAGGGAATCCAGTCGCTGGCAGTTATGGAGAAGCGTTGGCTCAATCCTATGTAAAAGGAGCGAAGGCTGCAGGAGCAGAGGTTCGTTTGTTGCAGTTATCCGAGCTTGATTTTAATCCAAATCTATTAGGTGGATATCGTAATAAATTGCCGCTGAAACCTGATTTGATCCAAGCACAGGAGTCGATTAAATGGGCAGAACATCTTGTTTTTGTCTTTCCAATCTGGTGGGGCAGCTTGCCTGCATTAATGAAAGGCTTCATTGACCGTACCATTATGCCGGGGTTTGCGTTTAAGTATCAAAAAGGAAAATCCTTGCCTGACAAGCTTCTAAAAGGAAGAACAGCTCGCCTCATTACAACGATGGACGGTCCGCACTGGTACTACCGATTTTTCCAGGGACAGCCTGGGCATCGGATGATGAAGGATTCCACGCTGCATCTATGTGGTGTCAAACCAGTGCGTTCTACGACCATTGATCTTATGAATAAGTTATCGGATCAGCAGCGCAACGATTGGCTGAGCAAGGTGGAGCAGCTAGGTCGAAGCATGAGCTAGGTGTTCCCCTGACCCAAACCCATTGGCCTACAGGTAAACCATAGCGGTATCTGAGCATAATCGACCTGCGAGAAGGAAAAAGACCGCAATGGGAGCAACTAGCTCGCATTGCGGTGTTCGGAATAGCTTATGTTTACAATCAACGTTAAATAAATATCGATGCAACGATTAAAATAAATCCGATCGCTAGACCGGCAGGGCCCCAATAATGCATAGGGATAAAAAACAGACTGTGCTGGGTTCCCATTCGATAGCGTTGTCCCGTTTCCATATCAACTAGCACTTTGTCCGAGTCGGAGTTGAGTGCTTTCCCCAAATACCAGATAATAACTCCCGACACAATGAACACAAAAGCCATTGGCAGCCGGGAATCTATGGAGTCAAGCCCTAGAGCGGATACTAAACTACCGACAATAACAAATAAAATCCCTGGAATAATAATATTTAAAATACCAAAACCCTTCCAAATAATCACATGAATACTTCCTTTCTAAATTAAAATCCAACATATGTATTTATCGGTTGAAAGAGAGATTTAGTTTACAAAATGACCCATTCAATGGGGAATTTACAATGTGTAAAACTGGAAGAACAAAAAAAGCCGTTTCTCCCCATCTTCATAGCCCAGCATAATCTGGCCTGAAGGAGGAAAATCGGCTTTTTTAATTAAGTGAAGTTGAAGCCCTGTGCCTATTCGGCTGCTGCTTCCGCTTGCTGGGCTACGGAAACAACAGGCTTCATAATTCGACCCAGCATATCTTGCTTCGGACGATTCCAGGTAGTCCAGTCATCCAGCAGCAGACCGCCTGTGTCGCCGCTATTTGGATTCAGGGACCAGTACGTAAAGTACAGGTTGTTGGCACCAATATAGTCTACGAGTGCATTTTGCCATTTCCCCTCAGGAGTAGACAAATCAACATTACGACCGCCGAATTCACCGACCAGTACCGGAGCTATGTTTTGCTTGCTGATGTAGCCCCAGGTTTGATCCCAGATCGCTGGCAGGTTGGACGGGAAGGCCGGGTCGTTGAACCATGGCTGCGAAGACACACCGGGGCCGTAATCATGTGGAGAATATACGACACGGTTCGGTACGTCCAGAACGACAGGATAGTTGGCTACACCGGTCAGGTTGCCACCCCACCAGTATTGGCTATTGTTGCCTTGTACATTGTGGTCTACACCTTCTACGAGAATCAGCCAATTCGGATTCACGGACAGAATCGCATTCCCTGCGCGTTGTGCCGCCAGACGCCAGTCTGTGGAGGCATTGCCTGTACCCCAGCTTGCTTGACCGTGTGGCTCGTTGTGCAAATCCGCACCAATGACGGTGGGGGTGTTTTTATAACGTTCAGCTAACATTTTCCAGTCACTAATCCAGCGAGACTCAGGGTACTGGGATGTGTACCACAGCTCGGATTGCCCACCTGAGCTTGGACGGTGACGGTCAAGGATAATCTGAATACCGCGTTGTCCAGCTTTTTCGATCAACTTGTCCATAATTTGAATCGGAGTTAAACCGACCAGATCAGGGTTTTTGTGATAATCAATACTGTCTGGACGGGAACTGGAATCGAATAACTGATTGCTGTAAGGCAGACGAATCAGATTGTAGCCTTCTTTCTTCACCTGATCCAGCATGTCGTCCATTGAGCGGCTCCACAGTCCATGCAAGGTGTAATTAGGAGTTTCCAGACCGAACCAGTTCAGGCCGTTAAATGCCGCTTCTTTCCCAGATTCGTCTACAATCTTGTTTCCTTGGGTGTGATAATATCCTTTCACACTGGCTGCATCTGCAGAAGCGGGTGTATAGCCATACAGTGTGAAGCCCATTACGAGGGAGGCAATGACGAAAAATGTTTTTTTTAATCCTTTTTTCTTCATAATTCTGCTTCCTCCTTTATTTAAAAGAATTTGTAACCGATTACATTTTCATTTTATGTTCAAATCTTCCATCAAACAAGTTCATAAAATTCGTATATTTCTAAGATTTCGTTCGAAATCAATAGTTTATAACAACGGATTATCAAGCTAAGTAGGAAAGTTCCTCTTGTAAAAGATTCGTGAAGGAGTTTCCACCCCGTATTTTTGGCCGCGCTTGTATATGAGTAGAGGCACGCTCTAACTCTTTATTTATTATATTTTCCTGCTGTAAAAGAAGGTATATAATAAAGTGAAATTCACTTTACATACAGGTTGCAGAATATATATTTGAAAATTAGCACGCATGACATGCAAAAAAGAAAGGAGGGTAATTATGGTAACAACGATGAAGGAAGTGGCAGAACGTGCCGGGGTGTCGAAGAGTACAGTTTCGCAGTTTCTACAAAAGAGATACAACTATATGAGTGAAAACACCAAGAAGAAGATCGAGCAAGCGATTGAGGATCTCAGTTATATACCCAATGAGGTGGCACGTAGTCTCAAGCAGAAGAAGACCTTCATTGTGGGGGTTATTTCTTCAACCATTTTATCGAGATTTACAACAGAAGTCGTGCGTGCCATTGAAGATGAATGCCAACTGGAAAATGTCCAGGTCATTGTCTGCAATACCGATGATGATTCGCTCAAAGAGAAAAAGTATGTCCAGTCGATGATTGCTCGGCAAGTGGATGGACTTATCATTTTCCCGACGGAAGAGAACAAGAAATTGTATGTTTCCCTTGTCAAGAATGGCTATCCTTTTGTGTTTGTGGACCGAAAAATCGATGAACTCAGCGTAGATACGGTACTGCTTAATAATGAAAAGGCCAGCGAGCTTGCGGTTGAAGCACTTATTGAGCATGGTCATAACAACATTGGGATTATCACGTTTCCCTTAGGCAACAAAGCGATCACCACACGAAGTGAGCGGCTGTCAGGTTATCGAAATACGCTGGGCAAACATGACATCCCAGTGAATGAAAACTATATCAAAAGCGGCAGGTTGGATGAAATGCCTAATCTGATTGGACAACTATTCCACATGGAGAACCCGCCCACCGCAATCATTGCTACGAATGACATGATTTTGGAGCAGGTGCTGATCTTTGCCAAAAATAATCATCTGACCATACCTAATGACTTTTCCTTGATTGGCATAGATGATGTATCCTTTGCGTCTTTTTATAATCCGCCGATCACAACCGTTTCCCAGCCGAGTTTTGAAATGGGGAAAAGGAGTGCCAGGCTACTGCTGGAGAAAATTGATCAAAAAGAACAGGATCATGAGGAGCTGTCAGAAATCATCCGTATGAATCCGGTCATCAACCACAGAGAATCGGTCCTAAAGCTGAACTGAATGTTTGAATAAGTCCTTTTCTTTTTTTTGAAAACGTTTTTATGAATTCTATTGTAAAAAGAAAATAAAGAGCTATAATGATCTTATGATTCGAGTCATGAATGCCCTTTCATTTATGGTTGTCCTGAATTTAGTGATGATGGTGATTGAAGAGAGGGGAGGAATAGAGCTCAAACGAATAATGTATGGAGTAAGTTGTGATTTAATTCACAAAAAATGATTCTGCTTCTTTTTACATTCCCGGAAGGGAAATTTTTTTCGAGTATTACTAAATCGATTTAGTAAGAATGGAAAATAATAAAAGAAAGTCGGAGATCACTATGGAAATGTTTATGAGCATTATCAGGGAGCCATCCATCATTATCGCGATTGTGACATTACTCGGCCTTATATTCCAGAGGAAGAAAGTATCAGAAATCATTACGGGAACTACCCTTTCTTTTATGGGCTTCACCATGATCAAGGTCGGCGGCGGCATTTTAGGAGGCGTTCTTACTAACTTCAGCCAAATTTTTTCTTATGCGTTCAACCTTAAAGGTGTCGTACCCAGCAATGAAGCCATTATGGCACTGACCATTGATCAGATCGGGGCGGATGCTGCGCTCATTCTGCTCTTTTCCATGATCCTTAACATCGTGCTTGCACGTCTGACCAAGTTCAAGTACATTTATTTGTCTCTTCACTTGATTTTGTTTATGAGCTTTGCCGCTACAGCCGTTATGAAAGGTCTAGGTCTCAGTTCGCTGACTACGATCATCGTCGGTTCATTGGTCATTGGGAGCTATATGGCGGTGTTTCCTTACCTACTCCGGAATGCTAGCAAAAACATTATTAAATCGGATGATTATACGATTGCTCATGCTTCCATGACCTCTTACATTCTGGGCACCTATTTAGGGAAAGTGTTCGGCAACCGTGAAAATGACACCGAAAATGTAAAAATTAATGACCGCATCAGTTTTTTGCGCGACCCCAATGTTGCAACGACCTTGACGATGCTTGTGCTTTTACTGGTATCTGGACTGGTTGCTGGTTCTGATTATGTCAGCAAATTATCGGATGGCAAAGAATATATCGTCTTTATCCTCGAACAGTCAGCTATTTTTGCTGCCGGCTTGTATATCGCAAAAGCGGGTGTTAAGCTGTTCACAACTGAAATTGTACCCGCTTTCAAAGGCTTCTCCCAAGTGTTCGCACCTGGAGCAATCCCTGGTGTGGATGTTCTGGTACTGTTCGATAAATCACCCAATTCCGCGTTGGTAGGCTTCTTGGTCAGCTTCTTCACAGGCGTTGCCTGCGTCTTTCTTTTCCCGTTTGTCGGATTGCCTGTCATTGTGCCAGGAATCATGGCCTGTTTCCTCGCTGGTGGTGCAGCCGCGATATTCGGCAATTCCAGCGGTGGTTTTAGAGGAGCTGTTATTTCCAGTTGTCTTAATGGATTCTTGCTCTGTCTGCTGCCAGCTCTCACCTTGCCGCTCTTTTCTTTTTTGGGTGCCGAAGGGGTAACGTTCGCCGATCCCGACTTTACGACCCTTTCCGGAGTACTTTGGCTTATTTTTCGCTGGTTTTAAACTAAACCGATTTATGAATTTTTTCAAAATAACTCATCTAAATCATTTGTGCTTAAAAAGAGGAGGAATGATCCATGTTTTTTAACGACCAAGATATTCAAATTGACATCGTTGACAGTAATACCACCCGGAAAGTGCTGGCCCACAGCGACCAGCTTATGTATGTCAAAGTGATGTTTGCCAAAGCCCAAACAGGGGAAATCCTGTTGCATAAGCATGTCCATGAACAAGTCACTTATGTAATAAAGGGAAGTTTTAAGTTCATGATTGATGATGGCGAAACAAAGGAAGTCCAGACCGTCAAAGAAGGAGACAGCATCCATTTTCCATCCGATACTCTTCATGGCTGTATCCCACTGGAGGATGGCGGCATTCTGCTAGATGCATTTACACCAGCACGTGCAGATTTCCTGTAACGTCCGATCATTTCATTTTTATCTTTTTTTAGAAGAAGACCGGCAAGTATGTTATATTTAACAAACGGCAATCGTGATGAACAGTAATATAGTGATTTTTAGAAAAGGATGAGACAATTTTGGAAAACAACGAAACTCAGCAGGAATTTGCAGAAGTATATGAGCAGCTTAAAGTAGCTGCAAACCGAACCTCCGATTGGAAAACACGCCTAGCTGCGGTAAATGATCTGGGTGCATGGAAGAACCAGCAGACGATTGACTTGCTGACACATCGTTTGAATCATGATACGGTATATGCCGTTCAGGAAGCCGCTTACCACAGACTTCAGGAATGGGGCGAGAATGTACAGCCGCCTGTGCGCAAAGAGGGTGAGCTTGTTAAGGGCCTGACGAAGATTCTGGTGCGGATTAAAAAAAGCTTGCCAGCCGACCATACCTACAACGATTTTCGCGAGAAGCTGCACAAGATGAGAGTCGATATTTATGACATCTATGAAGGCGACAAGGGTGCTGAATTTGACCAGTGGCTGGAGCAAAAATGGGCTTCATTATCCACAAGGTAATTTCTGAACCCTGTAATTGTATGTATTTTAAGGATGGTTGCTGGTGATACAGATAGAGCCTTAACAAGGATAAGGGATTATCTTTGTTAAGGTTTTTTTGTATATATACTTCGGCAATAGGGTACGATGGGATCGGATTATTTTAGTGTGTACATGGGAGGGACTAACATGAGCAAGGCGAAGCTGTGTTTTATCGGGGCTGGCTTTCACGCTTCAACGAACATATATCCTGCTGTTATTGAGGCAGGTGCTGAAATTCAGGCGATTGCGACTAGAGATTTAAGCAGATCGAAGACAGCACTTCAGCGGTTTGGAAGTAGTGGCACACCTTATGACAATTACAAGGCTATGCTGGAGCAGGAAGACTGTGATGGAGTTGTCGTGATTGCACAAGCGGCAGATCATCCTTCGCTCGTACTAGACTGCATTAAGGCTGGAAAACATGTCTTTGTAGACAAGCCACTGGGTTGGAATGCGGAGGAAGCGGCCCAAATTGCAGATGCGGCAGAAGCAGCAGGCGTTGTCCTGATGGTCGGTTTCATGAAGCGCTACGCACCTGTATACATAAAGTTAAAAGAATGGATTGAGGGTGGCTCGCTTGGAGCCGCACGCTCATTTCAGGCAAAATTTCTCGTGGACAGTACCCAGTTTTGTAAAACTGGCGAAGACTTCATGAAGCTGGCGGCGGTTCATATGGTCGACCTGGTACGATATTTGTTCGGGGAAGTGGTGCAGGTTACCGGATTTGCGAACGATAAAGGTGAGTGTATTTCCCATACCATTGCCTTGAAATTTGAAAATGGTGTAGTGGGCAGCCTATACTTCGCAGGTATGACAGCATGGACACGAGAGAGTGAAGGGATTACGGTAACCTTTGACCACGGTTTTGCGAACGCGGATGAGGTGAATACACTGATCATTCACAAGTCGGAGAGTCATAGAGAGCTTCCTTGGAAATCCCTTGCGGAAAATGATACGGTTCTGACACCATCAGCTTCCGCGATGTCGGGCGGATACCGTGATTTGTACTTGCGCGGTTTTGTCGGTGAAATTGCTCATTTCATGAACTGCTGCCAAGAAGGACGGACGCCTGATTCAAGTGGACGAGACAACGTGAAAACGATGGAGCTGTGCGACCGCATTTTGGCTGCGCTCCAATAGGATACCTATTTTATATACAAGCTTCGGAGCCTGGACGGTACCTTAGTTTGGGTGATTTGAAAGAAGCTTCGAGTTTAACTGGTCAGTAGATGGCTCCTGCATTTGTCGGGAGTCATTTTTTTCGTTTACCCTACGACCTTTTAATTTTCATAGCATTCCTGCCCATTTTAATTAATCTCAATTAAAAATATGCCAACAAAGAGGAACGATGCGCTAGAATGGAAAAATAGAAAGCGTTATCATTATCAACTTTTCTGCGATGGTTCAGGGGGGAAAGGCATGCGTTCAAGGTCAAGGTTTCAACCATTAAACACATTACGTAATCAGATTTTTATCGGATTTATACTGGTGATGCTTATTATGATGAGTGTAGCGGGGGCGTTCATTTATCTCAATGTGTCTCACCTGTTAAAAGACAGTGCCGAGCGACATATTGGTCAAACTGCGGTACAAGCAAGCGGTAGGCTGGATGCATTAATCGGCCAGATGGACAGTTTGACGGAGCAGGTCGCGAATCACCCGTCTGTTCAGCATATTTTGCTGGAGGAGCGCAACGGGGGCAAGGTGAATTTTGGACAGCGTCAATCCCTACTGCAAGTGATGCATAGCTATCAGGCATATATGCCGAGTGTCGGCTCACTGGAACTGTATACTGCTGAAGGGAAGATGTTGTTTCCGATTAGAGAGGGCAGTCTGGAGGAACGTATCGGACAGGCAGACATCCGTGAGGCGAATCAGATGAAAGGAAGACTGGTCTGGATCGGGATTGATCCCGAAGATTCCCGGTCACTGCTGGCAATTCGGCAGGTGAGCCTGGTGGATCGCTGGTTCTCACGCGGAGGGTACCTGATTACCCGTATGGAGCGAAGTTATTTTGGACTGAATGGTAGGTCAGCGGTCAATGAAGAAGCGGATGAAACCATGCTGCTTGTAGATCGTCAAGGCCAGCTGCTGTCGGGTGAACCAATGAACCAGGCGGATTTGTCAGGTGTACTGCACAGCAAAACACAGACGGTTCATATTGGGGAACGGGAATATGTGAAGGCGGTTCAGCAGTCGGAGCGGACGGGCTGGTCGCTGCTGATCCTGATTCCGGTTAGCGTCGTCACAGACGGAATTACGGTTTTACGGACTACGCTTATCATTTCCGCGTGCCTTGGTGCCGTGCTATTTCTGTTCATGTCCTTTATGTTGTCTACGTTGATTACAAGACCGATAGGTCACTTGATTCAGGCGATGCGTCGTTCACGAGAAGGGGCATTGGCCCTGAATCCAGAACCGGCAGCAGCCGTCGAGCTGCGAGAATTGAACGCAGAGTACAATACGATGATTGTCGATATCAATGAATTGATCCGAGTTATTTGCGAGAAGGAGGTTTTACAAAGCCAGACCGAGCTTAAAGCTCTGCAGGCGCAGATCAATCCGCATTTTCTTTTTAATACGCTGGATGCTTTCAACTGGTCGCTGCAGGAGAAGGGAGAGGAGGAGCTTGCCGGGCTGATGGTGTCCATGTCGCGGCTGTTTCGTTATGTTATCGAACCGGCTCACCATGACTCTTGGGTGACCCTCGGGGAAGAAATGGCGCAAATCCGTCGTTATCTGGAACTGATGGAGATGCGTCTGGGGGAGCGTCTGAGCTGGCAAATTCATATGCCTTCAGAGGCAGCCAGAATTCCGCTTCCTAAACTGCTGATCCAGCCTATTCTAGAGAATGCTATTTTGCATGGTGTGGAAAATCGCATCGGCAACGGCCGTGTTGAAATCAGTGTCACTCCTTCGACCAGACCGGGGTGGACCAAGATCGCGGTCATAGATAACGGACCTGGAATGACACTGGAAGAACTTGCAGCTGTGCGTACAGCGTTGATGGGGGGAGCAGCCTGCGAGAGCAAGGGAACCGGTATGGGACTGGTTAATGTGCAGCGCAGGCTCGCTCTCTATTATGACAGCGCATCTTATCCAACGGACGGTGTGCTGATACATAGTGCTGAGCAGGAAGGAACGGTGGTCGCTTTTGAAATTCCTGATGAATATGGAGGGCGGTAGGAATGAGTGTTTCATCCAAAACCATTGTCATTGTAGACGATGAACAGCGAACACGTCAGGGGATACACCAGACACTGGAGCAATGGGCAGCCGGGAAATACCGGATTGTGACATTCGGTAATGGTTTGGAAGCACTAAATATACTGCGTGCAGAGACGGTTCATCTGTTGATTACGGATGTCCGGTTGCCGGAATTCAGTGGGCTGGATTTAATCCGCTCTCTGGAACGGGATTCACGACGACCAGCGACCATTGTCATCTCAGGCTATGCGGAGTTTGATTATGTCCAGCAGGCTCTTCGTCTGGGAGCCGTCAATTATTTGCTCAAACCGATTGATAAGCAGGAGCTGCTGAATGCAGTAAATGAAGCGCTTCGGCTGGAAGAGGAGCGGCAGCGGTACGAGAAGCTGGACAAGCTGGCTGACCCTGTTCTGCTAGAGCTTGATCTCCAGGCGGCTACCCTTAGTGATCCGGTACGACGTGCCTTCACCTATATGGCGGAGCATCTTCACGAATCCATTACGATGGCGCAGACTGCCGCGCATTCACACCTGAATGCGAGCTATTTTAGTGTTTTATTCAAGGAGCAAAGTGGTTTGTCCTTCAGCGAATATCTGCATCGGCTGCGGATTCAACGGGCCAAGGAGCTGCTGCTGCATACCCAATTGACGATTGCCCAAATCGGCGAACGATCAGGCTACCGAACAGATAAATATTTTATTAAAGTATTCAAAGCGACCGAGGGGATAAGTCCCAGCCGCTACAGGCAGCAGATGCGTACAGGGCCGGAGAATATCGACTGACAGTAGGCAGATCAAACCCAATAAAAGTGGAATTATACCCAATGAGCGTACCCTGTTGAAAGCAGGAATAGAGTGCTAAACTTACAAATGATAACGGTTACAAAAATATAAATACAACAAACGGAGGTCTAACGATGTCCAACGAAAATGATTTGCGTAAGCGCTCACATCAAAAATGGTTTGCTGGGTTGACCCTGCTGCTGTCATTCATGCTGGTGTTATCCGGTTGCGGTGTTGGTAAAGATGGTCAAGGCGGTTCCAGTGGAGACGGGGGAAAGGTTACACTCAAAATGATGCACCTGTGGCCCGAGGGAAGTTCGGCACAGCAGAGCAAGCTAGTGACTCAGATTATAGATCAATACCAAAAGGATCATCCGAATGTCGTCATTCAGCAGGAAGTGCTGGAAAATGAACAATACAAAAATAAACTCAAAGTGCTGTCAGCTTCCAATGAATTGCCGGATATCGGTATCACCTGGGCAGCGGGCTTTATGGAGCCTTACGTTAAAGGTGGATTATTTACGCCGATGGATGACCTGCTGCAAGGTTCCAAGCTGAAGGACAAATTCGTACCGGGAACGACCGAAGCTTATGCGCTGAATGGCAAAACGTATGCGCTTCCGATTGAATTGAATATTACACCCATTTATTACAACAAAGCCATATTCCAAAAATACAACTTGAAGGTACCTACGACATTTGACGAGTTTAAGCAGGTTGTGAAAACACTTACGGATCATGGAGTAGCACCGATTGCATTGGGCAATAAGGACCGCTGGACCGGCTCGCTCTGGTACATGTATCTGGCGGACCGTATAGCAGGTAACGAAACGCTGAAAAAAGCGATTGACGGCTCAGGATCGTTCGATGACCCTGGTTTAATTCAGGCGGCCTCCGAAGTTCAGACGCTTGTGGATATGAATGCCTTTAACAAAGGATTTAACGGCTTGTCCAATGATGAGGGAAAATCCGAATTTATGAACAACAAGGCAGCTATGTATTTGATGGCTACTTGGGAATTGCCGAATTTTACGACCAATCCCGCAATCCCGCAAGCATTTAAAGATCAAATTGGCTTCTTTAAATTCCCGATGGTTGCAGGCGGCAAGGGCAACGAGAACAGTTGGGTAGGAGGTCCGGGAGTAGGTTTGTTTGTTTCTGAGAATTCCAAGGTGAAAGAAGAGGCCAAAGCGTTCGTTGAATACTTTGTAGTCAAATGGGGAGAACAATCGGTCACACAGGCGGGCGTTATTCCGGCGACGAAAGTGGACACCTCCAAAGAAAAATTGCCCAAGCTGTATGTCGATTTGCTGAACGGACTGAATCAAGCCAGCAGCATTACCTTGTTCGCCGATGTACAGATGAAGCCGAATGCAGCACAGGTACATTTGAATATGATTCAGGCGTTGTTTGGTAAAGCGGTGACACCGCAACAATTTGCCGACCAGCATAAGGCTGCCATCGAGAAAGGAAATTGAAATTGACCACCTAAGGAGGTCCAACCGTGGAAAAGGTCATGTCCAATAAGCTTGTCATTGCTCTCTATGTATTGCCTTCTCTACTGCTGTTATTCGCCGTGATCTATGTGCCCATCGTACTGACCGGCTATTACGGCCTGAATCAGTGGAATGGAATCGGCTCTATGACTTTTGTGGGGCTGGACAATTATCAACATTTGCTCACAGACAGTGCATTCTGGCAAAGTGCCTGGCATTCGCTACTGTTGGCCTTGTTTTCAGGCATCAGTCTGATCGGTTATCTGGTCATTGCGATGATTTTGTCAGGAAAAATCAAGGGAGCGAATCTGCTGCGGAAAATTTATCTGATACCCATGCTGTTGTCATCTGTAGCGATCGCACAGCTGTGGCTTAAAATGTATCATCCAACGAACGGAGTGTTCAATTCCATACTGGCGTCGGTCGGAGTCCACAATCCGCCTGAATGGTTAGCTAATCCGTCCTTGGTGCTGTTTGCTTTGTTCATTCCGATTATTTGGCAATATGCAGGCTTTTATATCTTGATCTATTATGCCGGGCTGAAAAACATTCCCGAAACGCTGATGGAGGCTGCCCGGATCGACGGGGCCAGTGCCTGGCAGATTGCGACTCGTATCAAATTGCCCCTGCTGCGCGAGGTGATTAACGTTACGATCATATTGTCGATTGTCGGCTCGCTCAAATATTTTGACCTCATCTACGTCATGACGGATGGTGGGCCGAATGGAGCCAGTGAAGTGATGGCTTCGTACATGTACCACCAGGCATTCCGCAGCTTTGATTTTGGATACGGCAGCGCTACAGCCTTTGCCCTGCTGCTCATCTGTCTGATCGCTACGTGGCTGATCCGCAAGGTTACGGCTACTAGTGACACCATCCAGTATTCATAATACGGTCATGCAAATAGATGAGGGTAACAAAGGACAGGAAGAGGGAGGAACGGATATGAAAACCCAGGCAGCCGCCAACTATCCGCTTGGAGTCGCTACCCGCGGCAAAATGTTAACTCGGGTCGGTTATGCCGCTTTGTATATCATTTTAATCATCTTGGCGGTGACGCAGCTTTTACCACTGGTGTGGCTGATGCTTTTCTCACTTAAAAATAATCAGGAAGTGTTTAACCTTCCGCCGTTTGCACTCCCGTCCCAGCCACATTGGGAGAACTATATGAATGTGTGGACCAGCGGCAATATCGGGCGGTATTTCTTCAATAGTGTGTGGATTACGGTCATATCTGTGGCGGTGACTGTGCTGCTAGCCAGCTTTGTAACGTTTGCCATTACGCGTATGCGGTGGAAAGGAAGTCAGCTGGTTCTCGGGCTATTTATGGTCGGACTGATGATTCCAGTCCATTCCACCTTGATTCCGTTGTTCAGTATGTTTCTCAAACTGCATTTAACAGACACTTCACTCTCTATCATTCTGTCGTATGTCGCTTTTAATCTGCCGACAACGATGATGATCTTGCTGGGATTCTATTACGCCTTGCCCCGTGAAGTGGAAGAAGCGGCCGTTATGGACGGATGTTCCGTCAACCGGATGTTCTTCCGGATCGTACTGCCCATGACAACCCCCGTCATGGCAACGACATCTATTATTAATATGATCTATAACTGGAATGAGTTTATTTTCGTCAATACGTTCATCAGCTCAGACGAAAACAAAACACTGACCGTTGGCGTTCAGAACTTTATCGGACAATATACGACCGACTGGGGAGCTATTGGGGCTACGTTGATGATCAGCATTTTGCCCATTTTGCTCGTGTTCCTCATCATGAGTGACCGGATTGTGGAAGGGATCGCAGCCGGGTCGGTTAAGGGGTAAAACAAATTCCCCAGGTTAGAAGAGTACCCCCTAGTGTAGACATTGGAACAAACCTTTTGGTTTGTCCGGTGAATTGAAGTGCACCCATTAGAATAGACATTGGAATAAACCCCTGGTTTATCCGATGAAATCTAAGGGGTGCATTTTTTATGCCGGCGAAAAAGGGAACAAAGTTTAACGAGTATACGTTTGAAACCAAGGTAGAGGCCATACGACTCCATATTGAAGAAGGTTGGACGTATCGTAGACTCATGGAGAAGTTTGGGATCGCAGATCGACATCGATTAAAAGAATGGATGCGCAAATACAAGCAACTCGGTGAATTCGGGCTCATGGACCAGCGAGGACGGCGTAAGGAGTATATCGACCAGGATAGGTATGTACAGAAGCTGAGACGGGAAAATGACATGCTAAAAAAGTGTTTGGAAATCTGGATACAGGAGATGAAGCACACAAATATATAACCATTGAGAAAGCTGCGAAAGACTATCCTATTAGCAAACTGTGTACGCTTTTCAAAGTCTCCAGAAGTGGATATTACGCCTTCTTAAAGCGTAGAGGAGCAGATCGAGATCGGGACGCGAAAGCACTTGTGAAGAAAGTGTATGAGCAGTATAACGGGGTCTACGGCTATCGCCAAATTCAACTATTTTTGCAGCACGATCATGGAGTCTGGATGAACCATAAAAAGGTACTCCGGCTCATGCAGGTCTTGGGAATCCGCTCACAAATTCGCCAGAAACATCGCTGCAACTATGCTTCCTCTACGAAAGGTCGTGTGGCGAAAAATCTGCTAAAACAGGATTTCAAGGCGGACAAGCCTAATCAAAAATGGGTCACAGATATCACGCAATATCGTGTGGGGGATTGCTGGCTATATCTGTCTGCGATTAAAGACTTGTTCAATAACGAAATTATCGCGTACCAGATGAGCCATAGAAATGATAACGAACTGGTTTTACAGACGTTTCGACAAGCCTTTAAACAGCAAAAAGACGTGACTGGCCTCATCGTTCACAGCGACCAGGGATTCCAGTACACGTCCCATGCGTACCATGACATGCTACCAAAGGTTGGCGCCCGGATCAGCATGTCTCGCCGAGGCAATTGTTATGATAATGCCTCGATGGAGAGCTTCTTCTCGCATCTCAAAACGGAAGGGCTCTACCCATATGATATCCGAAATATGGACGAGGCACAAAGGAGAATAGAAGAATATATTCGATTTTACAACCAATGTCGACCACAACGAAAGTTAAATAAGCTGCCTCCGAAAGAGTATCGGAAGCAGCTTATAGCCTAGGGTCTTTTTTCAGTGTCTATAAAATGGGGTCTTGACCAAATGCTAGGGGGTGTATTTTTGTGTGCGGGTCTGGGTTGATGAATCAAACTACAAGAGAGTTGTGTTTTATGATGCTATGTCTCCATCGGAAAGTATCCTTTCATCTAACTGACTGAAAATAACCCTGATGTCATACATCCCTTTGTCATGCTCGCCTGGATTGTCCAATAAACAAAGAAAACGATCAACTACATAACTATTAGATTTATACTCAAAGCATCTAGTTATTGGAATAGCACCATTCTTTTTTGATATAAATTCTTTGAAATCTTTAGGAAACTTAATTTCGAAATTCTCTTCCACACGCATAATTAAATTGCTATCTGGAAGAGGGGAAATTATACTTTCATTCTGTATTTTCAAAATATTTCACCTCTCAAATTAATGTCGCGGATCGTCTGCCCAGTTTCCTTTTGTTCTTCCCCATTATGCTTGGTGATGTTATGAATATCTAACGGGACTAGTGCTAAGACAATAACAAAAAACAAGCCAATTATGGTAGTATCTAACCATAATGACCTGTTCAGTGTATTGTTAAATAGGATATTCTTTTTTAGCACTTTCGTGTGTACAGTTCAACTCTCAATTCACGAAACTTCCTCAGATAAAACAAAGGTTACATTGAAAATGATGGTATGATTAAGTGTTTAATTCGGCACCAGTTGGCCCCTCTCCAATTATTCAAATCGCAACATCCTGGTAACCTACTTCAGTTACTTTTTCATTTAATAAACGAATTCCCAATCCATTCTCTACATCCCATGTACAATCAAAAAGTATTCCGATATCTCGACCTTCATAAATACCTGCATATGGAACAACAATTCCATCCAAAGTAATCATTTTAAGAAGTTGGTCGGTTGTATCAACTAAGGGATAATTCTCATTAAGTTCAGTATCATAACCAAGTTCATGTCGCTTTTGTTGGTAATAGTCTAAAATTGGTTGCAAGAAGCTTTGCTGCAATTGCTCCCAGTTTTGCATTAAAGATTGATATGCCGTATATTGAGCTTCATCAAACTCGCCATCTTCTTCACCATCTATCATCAATGCAATCTCAGTTTCTTTTCCAAAAAAATGAATACTGGTATCCTTAGCCCAACTATAGTTATATTCGAGTTCACCAAAGATTGGATCGTTTACTGTCATTTTAAAATCTCCTTTTGTTTAGTGGCAAATTGTCCAGGTTCAAATGCTCCTGCGTTAATCTCCCCTACACCGCCAAGGTGCCCAAATGCACTATTTATTTTTGTTGGTACAAGTTGCATTGTTTTGACGTCATTTAATTCGTGCCATGTTAATTTGTTTTTTTCTCGGTAAGTCTTTATATCTTTTGCACTGATCTTACCAGATTCCATCCCAAATTGGCGTGCTGATTCAGGAGAATTATTTAATTGTTCAGCTAGTTTTTGGTCTGATTGAATAAAGTTGGCTCGTCTAGCTTTCCCTCCATAAGTCTTCTTTCCACCAAGCATATAGTCGATTTCTACTTGTGCTTTTGCCACTGGTGAAAGATCGGGAACAGCATTTTTATATTGTATACCATCAATACCAGCTTCATCTAATATCTTTTTTATTTGAGGATCTGGTGGTGGCTTTAACGTGCATTGAGATTCCCCCCGTGCTCCTTCGAAACCGATTTTTGGATTATCTGGCGCAGGGGTTTGGCTAATTCTTGCTTCATAAGAACTGGAGAATTCAGTTTGTTTGAAGGCAGGCGGAATATCAGCTCCTTTCCCCGGCCCCTTAGTACTCTTACCCGTATACTCCCCTGATTCTAACGCATCAATTTGTTTTTGTCTCTCAGGCGAAATCTTTGCACCGGAACCTTTAGAATGTGGGACGTCAGGACCAGGATCATGAAACCGATAATGACCTCTATCTGTTGCGAGGATCGGTGATCTTTTAGTTATACGGATATTCATTTTTCTAGCTACACTTTGCAAGTAACTACCTAATGATTCAAAATTATTAGGAAAACGGATGGCATTCGTTTTGAATTTTCCATCTCCAGCCTTGGCAAGGGCAGATTCGGCTTTTGCTGTATCTCCGAATAATCCCGGCGCGTCACCTTTACCAGCATTCTTTTCTCCGGTTTCCTTGGCCCCTTTAGATAAGGTGGCTTCTTCTTTACCCAGCTTTCCAAGATTTTTAACTAACTTTGTGCCGCCTTTAAGAACTGTATAAATGTCTGCTGCACGTTCCGCAGCTTTTATACTATCATATCCTGCATCGTAACTTTCCTGTTTGGTATCGGTATAGGGGTTGGGGAAGAAGTTATCCAATTTTTTTACGATAGGTTCTGTGATGCCGTCCCATACAAAGTTAGCATCTTTTTTTACTTCATTTCCAACGTCTTTAAATCCCTGTCCTACACTGGACGAATTTTTAATAACTTCCACATACTTGGTACCTTTCTCAACGCCCAATTCTATACCATGCTGAATACCTTCGAAGGTTTCATTACGTCTCAAGATTCCTTCTGGCAAGATAAAACGAAAAGCAAGAGGAACTGTTACAAGATCCGCAATATCGACAAACGAATTCCACATTCCTTTTGCAAACTCCCAACCCGCATCCCATTCTCCTTTGAGGGTGGCGCCTACGTTTTCCTTGGCGCGTGCTCCCATTACGCCTTGGATTCCCTTTTCAGCGACTTGCTTCTCAAAGTCAGACAAAATCGGTTCTGGGTAGTATTGATGGAGGGAAGCTTGAAGTTGAATCTCAGAACTCACGCTGTTGACTTCCTGCTCCAAATCCAGTGTATCGGTTGTTGTATTCAAGTGTAAGCCGTTGGTTCCTTGCAGCAGGATGCTACCTGCCGAAAGACTAAGACTGCCTGTGGCTTGAATTTGTATACGTTGGGTGCTGTTCAGGCTGACACCGTTATGGGTATTCATGGAAATGTACAGTGACCCTTCCTGCGCACTCATCGACAGTTCAGAGTTCCCTAAGGAAATTTCTTTTCCCTGTGGATTCGCAAAGGATTTGACCCCTGGATCGGCTGTTTTACGCTGGTGGCGTTCTGCAGGCGATTCGACCATGGCGCCTTGAGCTGTGTGAGATGAAGGGACAGCAACGCTGGATGGTTTTGTTCGAACCGATTGTATGACCATCGCATCGTCTTCGTCTGCACTTGGAAAATACAGCTTCACCTGCGCACCTTTTTCCGGCATTAGATACCACACCTGATTCCCTTCAGCAGAATAGGGGAACCATTGAGCATCCTTGGGATTCTGCTGATCGTCTATATCCAAATGCAGCCGAACCTGATTCCGGCTGACATCTAGTATTTTTCCTTCAATAGCCGCGCCAATGATGGTACGATTATAGATTTTAGGGACCTTCAAGCCTTGTGACAATGCGCATTCATACGACCAGGTCATTAAACCGCGAATCAACTGTCCTTCACGTTTGGTGATGACGTAGGTTTCGTGATTGCGCTCCACTTCATCTCCCAGTTGCAGCATTTGATCCCACTCAAAGGTATACCGAGTGTAGTCTGCAATATGGGCAGATCTCCAGCCGTTTGCCTCCTGATCCAGATAGGGAGCAATCTTGCGTTGTAGCGTAAAAGGAACCTCTTTCAATTGAATATGCTGTCTGGCTTGCGGAATACCGATCCAAATTTGCGCATGGTGTGAAACGATATTTGGGACGAGAAGGGCTCCCACATGTGAAGCCAGCCGTTTTAAAAAAGTCCAATCTGTCTCCTGATACTGCATGATGAATTGACCTGTTGCTTTTTTCCCAAAAGCTTCATCAATCTTATCTGAGCCTTTGTAATCGGCCAGCACCGCATCTACAATCTCCACATACTTTTGATTGATGTGTTGAAAGGAGCGGTTTTTGAGCTGCGTATCCAGTTTGAAACTATGAGAAATGACGTCGAGAGTCACCACGACCTCTTGATGCAAGTGTTGAACATCTATGCAGTACAGTTGTCCCATGAATAAGGGATGCTTCTGGTCTTTAGCAATGGAATACCAAAGTTCGACTTTGTCGTCGCTGCTTGCTTTGGTAATGATTGTGTGTGCTTGATCGGCTTCTAGACTACCCGTGATCACCAGTCTAGCATGTTCTCCCAGCTCGTGACTCATATGAACGTTATTAAGACGCAGCTTGCCATAGGGCCAAGTGACATGTAAGTGCTGATAGGTAAAGCGGTCTTTCGCTACGATGTTCATCCTTAATCTCCTTGCCTGTTAAAATCAGCCATCTTGTCCGTCATCTGTAATGGAGATAATGCCTCCACCACCCGATCCCGTGCTGTCTGCACCAAAAAAGGAGGATATCGCCTCTTGTACACCTTGGCAGCTACACATTAAGGTCGAATTGTTGAGTAGGGCGGGTGCCCCCTCAACCAATACGTCTTCTTTCCCACCTGTCCACTTGGACCCAAACGCAATCTCCGGTTCACAGGGAAGACCTTGCTTCAATTTACACAGACCAAAAGCATTGATTTTGCTAATATTGGCTCCACAGATGGCATCGTCTACGTTCAGAACAGGCTTATCTTTAATGAAGACACCGTGGCTGTACATCATATTGAGCACACCAGGATCTGTACCTTGACTGCACTGTAACTTGGCTCCTCTCACCACATAAGAATGTTCTCCGCTGAGTGCACCTTGAGCCAGAGCTTTAATAAGTAAAGGTAAAAACATATAAGTACCTCCTTGAATAAAAGGTATAGAATCAAGAAAGCTCCGACCATGTTGCGGTGTGCAGCATGGCATAGGTTAACGGAACCCAGAGGGGAGCATCCTCCAGCTTAAATTGGCAACTTCCGATCACAGCCTTGCCATGCCAGGAACGAACAAAGACAATCTGATAATAGGGAAAGGGGGAAACTAGAAAAATAGCTTCATAGCAGCCAATGATGGTATCTTGAATAGAAAGGGCCTTTTTATCTACGAGCTTCATACTTGGTTGAGCACAACTCGTTTGCTCAATCATTTGTTGTTGATAGATTTCTATTTGCGAAGGGTCCAGTTCTTGCCCACTTTGGTGCAGACCGAACAGGATTCCGTCCAGCTTGTCCTGAACGACGAAGCTTTTTGACGGATCTACTGTCTGTCCCGCCCGAACTTCTGGAATAAGAGAGTCAGGTAGGGAAATGGTGAGTTGATTTTCAAAGACAGGAAGGGTTTGAAAACGGATTTCCTGTTGATCCGATAGGGTTAGCGAGCCTTTTGAAATTCCCTCCATCGCTTCTTCAATAGTTAGCATCATCCAGCTTTCATCGTTTTCCGCTGTACTTAATTGCTCTTTCAATATTTGTTGGTGATGCAGTTTCAAAAAAAATTCATCCCAATGCTCCGTCAAGGTTGAACCTCCTCATAAGAGTTCTAACTTTTGTAGCCGAAAACCACTCAAACTCCGCCGCAGTAAGCTTTCAGCAGCCTCCAAGCTAACAATGAAATAAGGTTCCCTCACGTTAGACAGTCGAAAAAAATGGTGTCCATTCACCTTTTGACTATCCAGCACAAGTCGTTTTAAGGTTTGGTCGTGCGCATAAAATTCAGTCTGTTCTGAAATGCCATCCACAGAGGGAACGGATGAAATCCAATATAATTCTTGACGGCTAGGTTCCCGGTTCACGATATACACCTGTTTAAAACGAGCTTGTGTATTGTATAGTTCTAGAATCCGTTTCATAGAATCGGAAAATAGCGGTTGTGAGGGTGAAAACGGTAGCCAGTCCGTGTACTCGGCATCTTCTGTCGCATGAACATCTAAAACCTGAGCCGGAGGCATGCCAACAAATGGCGTTTTAAAAAGGTCTAAATTCATCGGTTTAATGTTTCGGGAAATACGATGATCATCGACCAGCACATAATAATGGCGCATACACATTCCTCCTTATTCCGTCCACACAATAGATTGAAGCTGTGCTTCGCTTAGTTTCCAATGCTGTTGGTACTTTCGTGGGACAAGAGTTCCTTGCATCGAAGCCCCCTCAAAATATGCATGTTCAAACGAATGTACATCCGTAAAATCGGCCCCATCCAGGTTGGCATGTTCAAAACGAAGTCCACATAGCCCTGGCACCCGAACTCCATGTTCCCGATACGGCTGTCCGCTGGCACTATTGAAGTTAGCACCTCTCAAATCGCTATATCTAAAATCCGTATCGGTCAGTAGACATCCCCCAAAGCTGCCTCCTTCCAGATTCGCTCGTTGCCAGATGCTTCCGATCAATATGCAGCTGAGAAACTGGCTTCCCCGTAAGTCACTGTGGCTAAAATCGTTATAGCGCAAATCCTTTTGCATCAGGTGAAGGTGGGGAAGAGAAAGCCGCTTTAGGTTTTCGTAAACATAGGGTTCTTCTTCACTGGAATGTATCAATTGCTCTTTCACATGATCTGCAAGAAGTGCTTCCTGATCTTCGACATATAGATTCTCGCTGATATCCTTGTACTCGCCCGTTCGGATAGCTAAACGATCAGCTTTATAAATGGCGAGATACTCAGGCATTTGAACCACTTCTGCCATCCCTAAGCGCAGGAGGGAGTTCACAAACTGGTGAAAAAAAGGAGCGGATTCCAACATCAGTCGTTCAACGTCCACTGAAGTGATCGTCCCCATATATATTTTTCGTTCCTGCTCCAAGGTTTCCAACATGGTATTCATTGCTGCGTAAGCCCATGATGCGTCATAGGTTAACTTGCAATCGGAATCATCTTCGTACCATTCAGCAGAGTAAGCCTCGACCATATACAGGTAGGATTGCTCCAGCATCTGAGTGCGCAAGAACGAGTAGTGAATATATCCAATGGGTTGTTTTTGACCTTGTTGCTGCATGCTCAGAATGTGTATACACAAATCCCTGAACGATTCTTTGAAGTCGAAGATCAGTTGAGCTTGGCAGCGCTGAAACTTGGCTTCCAGCATATCCAACTGAATGTCCAGCAAAGGTGTAAAATGATGCTCTTTAAAATGGTGTAACGCCGCTTGTTTATCCATCTGCTAGTTCTCACCTTCCGTTAGTTCATCTTAATTTCCGTGCCGGAGAAGGTGGTTTTGTCATCCAGCGTAATCGTGTTGCCTCTACCAGACAGCTCAATTTTTCCGGCGGAAAGCTGGATGTTACCGGAACTCATAACAATATCTGAAGCCGCACTAATGCTCACATTTTTTCCGCTTACAATATCAATGCCTGTTTTATCGTTAATGACAATAGACATGCCATTCCCGGAAATAACGATTTGATCCGGAGCGAGCATGATTTCTTTGCCGTATTTGGTTCGCAGCGTCTTAATGGCAGGGTCAGCCATTCGATCTGGGGCAGGAGCTGCTGCGGACAAGGCTGAAGAAGACTTTGATCCGGCAGACAAAGCAGAAGCTGTGGCATGTCCAGAAGTCGCAGAAGATTTTCCCGCGGAAGGCTGCGGTTCTCTTTTAACTGAGCTAATCGCGTACCCTTCTTCTTCCTTATAACTAGGGAAATAGATACGGATACTATCCCCGTCCTCAGGCATACAATACCAGCCCGTGTTATCCGCAGATGCATAAATGGTAGAGTAGGGAAACCAGTAATCCGTGTTCGGGTCTTGCTGATCGTCCATATCGAGCTGGGCGCGTACTTTGTCCCGACGAACGCTCAGTACCTTGCCATGAATGGAAGCGCCGATAATGGAGCGATTGTAGTCTTTAATTGGACGTAAGCCGCTTCGTGGTGACAGCTTGGCGGTATGGGTCAGCACCCCGTCTTTCATCTCTGTTAGCACCTCAGCTACGATCAGCTTATGACCTTGAAAGGTCACTTCGTAGCCAGGTTCCAGTAATTTCTCCGTCTCGACCTCATATTGGATAAAATCAGCATCACGTACGCCAGGGATATGGTTCTCTGAGGCGGTTTGAAAATCCGCAACCCGTTTGGTGACTTTATAATTGGTAGATTGTATTTCTCCTTTGCTGAGTCCCATAGGCAGGCCAAAATAAAACTTGGGAACCCCATAGCCCACCGCAGGAATGAGCGGAGAGTAGAAGTGGGAGGCCATTCGTTTCAGAAATTGCCAATCGGTTTCATCATATTGCATGATAAAGGTACCGATGGGCTTCTTATGGGACACAACATCCATGGCTTCGGCTTTGGAATAGCCCGATACAATACTTTCGATTAGACCCGTATAGGTAAGTTTAGGATTCTGGAAAGAGCGCTGATGGCGCTTAATATCTAACTCGTAGGTATGAGATATGGCTTCGACGGTTAGGTAATGGACCCCGTGAACGACTTTTTCCTCCACATCCAAGGCAATGCCTCGAAAAAGGGGCTGTCGATTGCCATTTTTGTCTGTAACAAAAGCTTTGACCTGGGTTTCCTCATCCGAAGCACGCACATACAGCTCGCGCTTTTTCTCCGAGATGATACCTGTACAGATCATTCGGGCATGATCATTGACTGTTTTTAGGATTTTAAGTTCATGAAGGCGTACAAATTCGTAAGGCATGATTTCGATATGACCGTACGTCACGGTGTTTTCCATAGATGTCTCCTTCTATAGTTGTTTTTGGTAAATGTTATTATGAGATTCTCAGCTAGATATGTTGTTAATGATAAATCCAGCATATGTATTTATCGGTTAAAAGAGAGAGTTAGTTTACAGAATGCCCCATTCGTTGTGGTATTTACTATGTGTATTATTGGAAGCAGGAGATATCGGAGGGGAGTTGTGAGTAGAAAAAAGCATATAATAGGTGGTAAGAAGAGTACAAAGAGTTATTTATAAAGATTGAGTTTTAATGAGAGAGGAGGGTTCATGTTATGCCAAAAAACGATAATATGCTGGCCATTCTATGGATGCTGAATTCGGGTGTGAAAATGACTGCAAAACAAATATCCGAAAAGTTAGAAATGAATATAAGGACAGTTTATCGGTATATTGATGCTTTATGTGCCAGTGGAGTGCCTATAATATCCGACACGGGCCATAATGGCGGGTATAGCTTGCTGAATAATTTTATTAGAGCACCTTTACTATTTAATATGGAGGAGAAAAAGGCACTCCTTCATGCTGCTGTTTTTGCAAAAGAAGCTGGATACCCTTTGAGTGAGGCATTAAGCAGTGCGACGTCAAAATTGAAAATGTATTCGAATCAAGAGCAGGAAAGTATACTTAGCCGTCATTTAGCCGGATTTGAAGTGATAAATCGCATGGGAGAACCTTCTCTTCAGCCGATATTGGCAGAATTGGAGCAGGCTGTAGCCAACGAATTTTCTGTAGAAATGGATTATCGCACAAGCCATGAAGAACAACCCAAGAATAGGGTGATAGACCCCTATGGAATGGTTTACTGGAACAGTAAATGGTATACTGTTGCTTTTTGTCACCTACGGAATGAGATCCGTAGCTTTCGGGCAGATCGGATTCTACAAATCAAGCGTACTCCAATCCTATTTAAGCGTCCTGAGGCTTTTTCGGCTCGTGAATTTTTTATGCAAAATCTGTTGCCTGATTTAGTAGGCAAAGACGGTTTAATTTCTTTAATGATCGAAGGCAGGTCAGAGGCATTGGAAGACTTATGTCTGCATTGGTTTTTGGGGCATCATCTGAAAGAGCGCACATCCAATCAAGCCATCTTTTTGCTTGAGGAAAAATCACTTCATACATATGTCCCTTATTTGCTCCTAACCTACGGGAAATCCATTCAAGTCATCGAACCACAGAGTTTGAAGAAAAAGCTTGTCGCTGTTGCGTCGGAGTTAATGGAATATTATCAGCGTTAAAAGCTTCACTGACAGCAGATGTCAGTGAAGCTTTTTTATAATGAGGATAATCACGGATTACCGAGGGTTGGTATCACTTGATAAATTATAAAATAAGGAGAACCTGTGAATGAATAGTACGGTATATCTGTATGTGTTTGACACTATGGCAGACTGGGAGATTGGTTACTTAACTGCCGAACTGAACTCGGGGAGATATTATAAAAAGGGGCTGGCCCCATCCAAAATAGTTATCATGGGAATGGAAAAGACTCCTGTCACTACCATGGGCGGATTGACAATCCTGCCTGACATCAAACTGGATGAGTGCAGCATTGAAAGCACAGATACATTGATTTTACCCGGTGGAGATACATGGACAGAAACCATTCATCAACCGATTTTAAAAATCGCTGAGAGGTGTTTAGAGGAAGGGATATGGGTTGCGGCGATTTGTGGTGCTACCATGGGACTTGCCCAGGCAGGATTGCTGAATTCACGTTGGCATACAAGCAATGATCTGGAATACCTCAAAATGATCTGTCCCACCTACACGGGCGAAAAGTATTACAAAATGGAGTCTGCTGTAACCGATGGAAAACTAATCACTGCATCGGGAACGGCTCCGTTGGAATTCTCCGTACACGTCTTGAAAGCTCTGGGTGTGTTTTCTTCTAAGACATTAGAAGCCTGGTATAGTTTAAATAAGACTCGTGCATCCAAATATTACTATGAGTTGATGAATTCAATCCAATGAAGGTATAAGCATAAAACTGAACTATTACGATCATTTAAAGGAGGAGTCAAAATGACTGAAAGCAGAGAATATACGGGAGTGTCAGGTAAATATACAAAGAAGGGGATACCCAACGGCTTTACATCTATTACCCCTTTTATTACAGTGAAGAATCCTTCGGAAGCAATAGAGTTTTATACAACTGTTTTCAATGCAAGAGTTAAGGATATTACTGAATTTCCTAATGAGAATGGCAATAAAATTATTGTTCATGCTGAATTAGATTTTGGAAATGGTTTTTTGCAATTGGGAGTAGCGAATCCGACATATCAATTGGTCTTGCCGCCAGATGGAGACAATGCGTGTTATTCTTTTGGTATTTACGTTATAAATGTTGATCAGGTCATTGAAAATGCGATAGCAAGAGGAGCAAAAGTAAGGGAACCAGTTGCAAACTTTGTATCAGGTGATCGATTCGGAAGTATACTGGATCCTTGTGGAGTAAGATGGTCTATTATGACCAGGATCGAGGATTTGTCAGAAGAAGAAAGTAGTCGTAGGGTTGCTGAATGGGCCAAAAGCTTTAGTGAAGAATAAAGGCAATCACTTTTTAAAAGTATTAAGAGTGACGGTCTGCTGAAATGATGTTAAGGAAAGATTGAAGATAGAATGCATTGGTAATTTGTTCTTCAATGAGGTTCTAGTTGATAATGACTCTATTGCACAAATTTGTACAGGGATACCGTATCTTTGGTGGGCGGTTCCCTTTATAATATTTTCAAAAAATGGGTATAGGTGGTTATTTGTATGATTATATAGCTTCTAAAAGAAAAGTGATTCCCGTGGGGAACTGTGACGACTTATGTGAACTTCAGTCTAAGCGTGTCCATTAAGGAGCAAAGTATGAAAATAATTTTATTAATAGTAGCTATAATTTTAATATTTGTGTTCATAGGTATCCTGTTTTTGTTCATTGCGAAGCGCCAAAATAATAATAAAACAGAAATGGATGTTCTAAGTTTTTTGAAGGAGAATCCGAGTAAAGCATCTTTGTATATGATCAAAAATGGTGTGGAGAAAATCAGCTATAACTCAGAAGTTAAAATGCCTCTTGCCAGCACGGCCAAAGTGATCATTGCTATCGAATTTGCTCGCCAAGTTGTGGCGAAAATATTAGACGAGCAGGAACTTGTTCCTTTAGAGGAATTAAATAAATTTTATATCCCTGGTTCCGATGGTAACGCTCATCATAACTGGATCAAATCCATTCGCGCAAACCATAAAGAGGTTCAAGGGAAAATTACGTTATGGGATATTACTCACGGTATGTTAGCATATAGTTCCAATGCCAATACAGAATTTCTGATGGCGAAAATGGGTTTGGATAAGATAAATGAGAATATTATCAAACTCTCACTTTCTTCCCATGATAAAATCTTTCCTTTTTCATCTGCGGGATTCATGTCTCCTTATATCCAAGAGACCGAAAACATAGGCTTTAAAGAGTCGATACAAAAGATAAGTGAGATGAGCTACGAGGAATATATGAAAAAATCTATTGAAATTCATCAGATTTTAAATCGTGATCAGGGAATAGAATGTATTCAGAAATGGAACACCAGGCAGAATTATGTACGAAAGCTTCAAGTGCTGGAATCGCGCAAGCTTCCTCGTTCAACGACTAAAGAATATGCTTACCTCATGAAGCTTATACACAAGGAGGAGTTGGTTCCTTCTACTATAAATCCATATCTAAAAATGCTAATTCAGCGACAAGTAGATAACTCCAAGTTAATAGAGTTTGGAAACAAAGGTGGATCTACCATTTCTGTTCTAACAGAGGCTTTATATTGTACGGATCGGGAAGGAAATGACATTCAACTAGCCATGTTTATTCAAGATGATTCTGGGGTGGATCATATATGGCTCAAGCAGAAGCTGGATTTGTTTTTTTACAAATTATTAACGGATACTGCATTTCAGGAAGAGGTAAGAAGCAAATTATCATATGATAAGGAAAGAAATTGAATGTTTTTTATTTTGTAAAAATGCTGCTGATTCCGCTTATACTTTACTGTATCATGGCTTACTTTCCATTTAAAACCGTATTTCGTGTCTCTTTATGGTTTATTAGCGATATATCAAGTATTTATTTGTATTTTATTTAGTATTTCATACCTTACATCCACTCCTTTAGAACGACGGTTTGAGAATTTGTGTACCAGGTATTTTAAATTGTGAGACAAATTCATTTAAACATTCGATAATTATTTTCCTTATTAAAAAGATGTTTTCTTGTACAAAAATAATACTGGTGGCCCTTAAAGATGTGTTAGGAGCCACCAGTAAAAATTCGATACACACTTTTATTTTGATTAAGAATTATTGTCCAATTTGTTCTAAGATTTGTGTGTAAGCATTCCTATAATGATCGGGGTTAGGATCTTCTCCTATTATCTTGGGTACGTCAAAGTCAGACAGCAGGAAATGGTGTTTGGGTTGAACTTCATGCCTTGCTAAGCAACTCTTGCAACAGGACAAGGGACAGCCGTCAATTGCAATGATGTCACGTCCCGATTTTGCTGTTCTGACAAGTGGTTTGACATCACCACCAACACCAGCGATGCAGGACATTTCGGCGACTTTTTCTCGATCCATTTGTATAGCGATCATGTTAGCGGTTTGTGCTGCGGAGGAACATCCAGAACAAGAATAGACAAGAGGTAAATCAGTTCTTTTCATCTTTGTACACTTCCTTGTTTTTTCTTTGTGATCCATCACGGTATCTTTGGTTTTAGCTGAAATAAAATTTAAATTATTTATATTTTAACTTAAATTTACAGTCTAAACCGTGATCGTGATCACGACATTATTTTGAAAAATCTATTATAGGGCTAACTGCGTGTGTAAAATCAGCTAGATCCCCATTTTCAACTTATTTTTTCTAATAGAGAATTAACCTTATCTAAATATAAATCTGGATCATCATTCTTAATCACCATTAAAATTTCTTTAATTGTCTGTTTAGTTGAATTTTCTAGTTTCTCCAAAGCTTTACCGTAAGAAATTACTAATTCTTTTGAATTTAAAAGTGTCCGATGGATTCTCTCTGCCCAAAATTCTGCATGGGGCAACATTTTGGAAGTGCCCAAAGCCAATTTGTATAAGCCCTCTTCTAAATCATTACGTTTTGCAATATAAAATATAGTTTCAATAAGATAATCATTAGCTGACGGCTCAGCAACTTCATCTTCGAAGATTGTACAAAGATCGAGAATTATATCATTCGTTCCTTCAAGGGACATTTCATTCAGTATATTCTCAAATACCTCTATATTGTCCCCCTCGTTTTCCATAAAACGCATTTTATATAGTAAATTAATTTTCTCATTCATATTCTCTTCCTCACTATTTAACACTACGCTACTAAAGCCTTCTATTGTGTTCAGTAGTAATATATTTTTGAAACCTTCCTTTAGTCGCTTTAAGTGTTTGTTAAGATATTTTGTGTCTAGCTTGTTGAACTATACGATCTTGCTTTTAAAATGTAAACCTAAACAATCTTTAGGATAATGCGATCAATAGGTTTGAATAGATTCATTTTGGTGAATAGATGCTCATCTATTGATGAACATGAATCTTGTTGTTCGCTGGCGTAGTGCTTCCTTAAACCAATCTGGTCAATTTGATTTCCCCTCTGTGGTTTGAGTGTGTATGTTAACTCTGATAGAGAGGGTGAATCTTTGCTTTGGTATAGGAAAAAGCTCATCCCTACTTATAGTTTCAAGTTGGAATAAGCTTTGGAAAATTTCGTTTAGTTTATGGGTAATTTTGTAGTAGCTTAACAGTAGAGTTATAAAACTATTATTAGGAAAATTGTCTTAATACGTTTTTAATTCTCTTTTCTAATTCCAGTCTTTCTTTTTCTAACAATTGTTCTTCAAAAATATCTGATATGTTAAACTGCTGTAATTCTTGTTTAATTAGCTGTAGCCCATCGATCTTTGATAGTCCTTGGTCTAATATGTTTTCAGCAAGTGTTGTGTACACAATTATTTTTTCACTTAATGTATTTTTACAATCACGTTCAAATCGCTGAAATACACTAGAAATAACTTCATCCGCCAAGACATTTTCTTCGTTAACTTGTTTAAAGAAAACATTAACTTCATTTGTCAATTCATCGTAATACCAACATACTCTCGGATAATAGTCTAATATCTTATTTTCCAACTCGTGTAATACAAAATTCTTACGATTAAATAAGTCACTGTATTGCTCAAAGGTTAATTTTTGTTCTTGCTCAATTAAATTAAAATCTAGTTCAGACAATCTTTTGCTTAAATTGTTTTTAACGGTATACAAAACTCTTGGAAGAGTTAATAATATTTCCCCGTAAACGACATTAATTAAAGCTTTGTCTGTTTCACTTCTATTCATCAATCCTTCAAAATCATAGAATGTTCTTGCAATTGCTTCTTTACTACTCATCATTTCTTCATTTTTATAATCTTGGTAATTCTCAAGGATACTATCAATTAACTCATCATAACTCCAAGCCATTTTTGAACCACCTTATTCAATTATTTAGGGTTAATAGTCACACCACCATTATGGATAACCTCAATTCTAACGTTAGGATATTCTTTGTCAAATTGTTGGATGATTTCATTACAGCTTCCACATGTATCTTTTTCAGTGAAGAGTTTGATATTTCCTGATGCATTGTGATTATCACCTAATTGATCTGCTACATCATTTAAAATTTTATATTCTGTATCCCCATCTCTCATATATATATTTCCTTCTGCATCTGGAGCTTCGGTTGCCTTGAATTTTGGATTGTCGGGTTTGAAAGAGAACTCTTCAGTTCCAGGTATCTTTTTAGCAGAGCTATGAATTTTACTATGGGCATAAAAGTCTTGCTTCTCAACTCCTGATACCTTCACTTCTGCATAAGCGAAATTACCTGTTTCTTTGTATTTGTTGGACAATCGACCTCTGGCCTTCGCAACCTCATCAATAACATGTTGATCCATTACAGAATCGATTCGACTAGTTGGAAATCTGTTTACCGTTCCCTGAGCAGCCTCGCCTGGCTTCTCAGCTTTATTAGGTTTTGAATTTGAAGGGCGGGGTGACTCTGTTTTTTCATTTATGATTTTAGGACCTGGATGAACAGGTTCTTTGACTGGTGAATTTAGTATAGTTTTCGGCTTGAGAAATGAACCGACTCCCTCAAGGAACCCTGCTACACTAATGATATTAGACAAATGGTCTGGTGACAAAGGATCTTCAGGTGTCACAGCTCCACGTATAGCCTCTGTTATTCCAAATGTAGCAAAATTGATAGCGTCACTACCAGAGTTACCTTGATTACGTGCGCGCTCCATGTAGGCTTGATACAATCCTTTAGGTATACCAAATGACCAATAATCTAAAAATTCACCAATGGAGTTTCCTGCATTTTGATACCTTTCGTTATTAGCCTGCTCTATGCCTTTGTATAATTCAACTAGGCTGTTTGCTGCTTTTTCAGATGCATGTGCCTGCTCCATGGCTATTTGACTTTTTATCATCGCACTACTACCCGTATAACCCAGGTAACGATCCCACCAAGACTTAGGCTTCTCAACTTGTTGTTTAGGCTGCTGTTGTGCCATGCGGCTGTCGTAATTGGCTCTCCAGCGTTTTCTTACTTCTTCCGGAACCTGCTGATACGCATGAACCATGGCATTCGATTCTTTAAGTAGGTTCTGTACCAGTTCCAATGTGCTGCCGGAATGAGCTATATGACGTGCGCTCGTATACACTTTTCCTAGAATCCACTTGTTATAATAGGCTTGTTTAGCTTTCTCATGCTCGTGTATACTAATCAACCCTTGCATGGCCAAACCAGCCAAGTATTTTATTGGGTGAACTTCGCTCCCCTTGCTACTGCCTCCAATTGTAGGAGTTCCCTTGCTCCGAACGGGGATCATTGCGGTTGCTTTCAGAATGACACCCGTTACAGGCCCACCTAAAGCTCCCGCAACAACGCCAGCCACTTTTCCCATCACAGGAATGGAGCCTAATAGCTTGGACACCGTACCCATCAAGGCATTCGCCTGTTGAAGCTCTGCTGGACTGGTGACTTTTGCTTTAGGGGTGGAGGCTTGGCTGCTAGATGAATCCTTGGCTGCTGACTGGGCTGCTTCATAGGCTTTGATGCTCATGAGTGGCGGCTCAGGCACAGGAGGGAGGTCAGCCACGAAAACAGGAGCTTTCACCGTACCTTCCTGATAAATCACTGGAGCTTTGGTATCCGTCTCACCATCCAGTACCATGCTGCTGGCTCCGCCTTTTAGATACAGCGCCGTTCCAGCTTCCAGTGAAAGTTCCTCGCTAGCATCGAGTTTCACGTGACCACCCTGAATCTGCACATTCCCCGGACTGTCGATCGTAATGCCGCTACTTTCATGCAGTGTAATGGAAAATTCATCGGAAGTGGATAGGGTCAGATCATGCTCAGACATTTCTACGCCGCTACCATGCACATGTTGCCATACCTTCACATTTGGCTGTCCATTTGCGTACGTTGTTGTCGTAGCGAGTCCGTGACATAGGCATCCTGTTCGCGGTGGGTAGGCAGATACAATTCCACCAGTTCCCCGATCTCAGGCATATCGTACCAGCCACTATGTTCTTCCGCGACATAACGAGTGGCTACGGGAAACCAGCACGCTTTAGCAGGATCTTGCTTCGGGTCAATGTCCAGTTGAAGCTGTACAAAATCCTTCTGTACCTTGAGCACTGTTCCTGTCAGTGAAATTCCGGTGGCCTGATTGTTTTCATACCGGGCATAGCGGATATCCTGTTCGGCTTGAAGATCGTAACGGGTACGCAGTAAGCCATCTGCTAAGGTTGTCACTGCCCGAACCACGACCAGTTCTTTTCCTTGCCCGATAGGTAACGTGATAAGGTCGCCCAGCGCATAGTATTGCAGACTTTCAATCATATAGGTGACATACGAGCCAGCCCGTTCGCCTGGCTTTTTCCCATCCAGCTCATGAAACGTTTTTCGTACTCGATAAAATACATCTCGCTCCACCTTATGCTGCTTGCCTTCTGGCATCCCGAAGAAAACCTTGGGTGAGGCTGCGGTTACCTCTGGCACGAGTACGGAACCAAAGCGAGAAGCGAGGCGTTTTAAAAACGCCCAATCCGTTTCCTCATATTGTAAAACAAATGTCTCTAGTTTGGCATAGTTGCTTACCGTATCAATGGCATCTCCGTATTGATATTTTGGAACCAGTGCAGTGACCAGATCATCATAGGTGCGGTGAATATCTTGATAGGAGCGTCTTTTACGTTTAATATCCATCTGGTATGAATGGGAAGCGGCCTCCAGTTCAAATGTATACACGCCTCGCACACAGTGTACGGACATACGTGTAACAATTCCATGGAACAGCCTTCTCAGCGATTGTCCCTGATCATTCAACTGACGAATCACTATCGGCTCTTGCTCCATATTTTGATCAATACAAGCCGCTCCCTGTTCTTCGGAGAGCATCCCACTGATATGTAAAAAGGCATGATCATTAATGGCGCGTGTTATTTGAAGTTGTTCGATGTGTAATGGCTGAAAGGGACCATAAAAGCGTAGGCTTTCATATCCGATCCCATCTGATAATACGCTCAAGTGAGTTCATGTCTCCTTTCTAGATGCGATGGGTATTTCTAAGTAAAGCACGTCTTCTTGAAATTGCTTTTGATTAAAGAAGCCGCAGATGAGTATAACAGTGAGTCAATATAAATATGTATAACAAGGTTTGTACGCTAAAAAGGGACGAGAGGCGATATTTAATAAACAACCCAACATATGTATTTATAGGTTAAAAGAGAGATTTAGTTTACAGAATGACCCATCGGTTGGGGGATTTGCTATGTGTATTTTTGGAAGCAGTTGATACGGGAGGGAAGTGTAACATGAGTTAATATGGAAATATAGTGATACGCCACATGGTTTGCCATTATGATGCATTTTCGTGTTGGCAAATCAGTTACCTAAAACCTAAATGGTAGCCTGTCCAAACGATCTAAATTTAAAAATAATGGAGTGATAGAATGATAAGAGGACTTGTACTTTTAACTGGTGGGAATATTGAAGATTACTTACCAGACTTATATGAGTGGAGTCATACTGAAACCGAAAAAGAGCAACATACTTGCCGACCCATAATCGAACTTCCTCCATATAACAATTATAAAGAGAATGTACTGAAAAGGCTTGCAAATGGGCAATTAATATATATCTTGGTTGATAAAAGTAACAGTAATAAGCGGATAGGAAAGATACAGCTTTTTGACTATAATTCTCGAAATAAAAGTGCAGAGATCGGATACTATGTGCCTCTAAAACATAGAAAACAAGGATATGCGAATGTATTGCTAGAGCTATTTATAGATACCATTTTTGAACGTAAGGATTTGGAGTTGAACAAAATTTATGCAACGGTTGCAGCATGTAATCAAGCTTCTATAAAATTATTGAAAAATTCCATTTTAAGCTGGAGGGAACTTATCGAGAGCATTATTGGTTTAGTGATGGTTCGATATGCGATCAATATCATTATTCTTTGCTAAAAAGAGAGCATGCTAGCTTAGCTGAAAAAGAAATAGAAGAAAATTGAACTATTATTTTTAAAATGGAACGAGTTAATTTCAAGTAAATCCGTTCCATCCTCTCGACACACGTTGAGGCCGTAGTAAAGCTATGTCGAGTCGATATATAGAGGTGCTTAATTGTAGCTTCCTATGTCCTTTACGACTGGGGAAAAGTTTATAGAAATAAGGTATGGCACAACAAAATAAATGTTTCGATTTTTTTTGGATTTAAAGGGGTTGGACACATCCGATGTATTTAACTGAAAATGTGAGTATTCAAGAGAGCGTCCTTAGTTTGGTGTTCTTTTCTTTGTACGCTACCTGTAAGAATTCCTCAAGCAATAAGGTTATTCCCTTCTGTGACGTGCAATCAACTTGCTGTGGTAACTTTAAATAAATACGGATGCAGGGAAGGTGAACACCTTGGATAAATTTAAAGATCTGGAGAAATTGATTAAACTTACAGGAGATCGCGCCAAGTTGGATGCGAAAGCGAACGATACCTATATTGTATATAAAACGCCGGATGGCCAAATTATAAAAGAATACAACAATGGAGACATTGTTCCTGTTGCGGATACGGATGTTCTCATGCATAAACATATACCAATGATGTATGTATTTGCGGGGAATAATGGAAGCGGTAAAAGTGCGATTCAGAACCTGGTTGTTGACCCGACTGGGAATTAGCGTAAATATTGATCCTGATGCCTTGCCCAGAGGAATCGAAGAGACTTTCTGAGATGGATATTGTGAACAGACCTGAATTCTCGGAATGGGAGGATAAGCATCATTACAAGCAAGCATTGGAGAATGAAGCTTTGTACTGGCAGGGCATGAAGGACGGAGCACAGTTTGTATATGTTGTATTAGAGATGATGCTTCATGATAAAAAAGAGAAAGAAGAATAGCCAATGGAGATTAGATGGTTATAGAGAATATTAAAAAAGATGCTGGGCACCTACCAACCTGGTCATACCCCTGTCAAGTAGACAGGGTATGACCAGATTGGTAGGTGTTTTAATTTGTCTTACGTTATGGGACACAGGCTCAGGCTTTTTAGTTCAATTCGTTTGATTGACTATGCTTGCAACTTACCCGCACGAATATCATCTGTCATGCCCGCGTAAGGTGCTTGGGCAATCAACTTCTCGTTGTTCACACCTGCATTTTCAATGAAAGTAATATATGCGAATTCAGGAACTACATGCTTCGGATAAGTCTCATACTTTTCACGCGATTCTTCCATCAGAGGGATGAAATCATTTTGATAGCGTACTTTAATCTCTGGATGCACATGCACCCATTTCGGAAAGAAAATAATACCATGCATGGTCAATGAAATGGCTGGATGGGTTCAGTATCGGAGAAGCTTCGCCGAAAGAATCATAAACTTTAAGTCGGTATAAGTCGATTAAATAATTAAGGGCTTATATATACACAAATTTCTATATTAGAACATACCTAGCAGTGAACTTAAGCCCAGGCGCAGAAGCCGTATCTAAAAATAGAATTCATTCCAGGAGGTAAGCTATGAATAAGAGAACAGGCTTTAGATTTTTAGTTGTAATTATGATGATTTATGTATTTACTTTTAATCTGGGTGTGGAAACTGTAAAGGCAAATTCCGTATATTATGTTTCTACAACGGGGAATGACATCACTGGAACCGGTACACTATCAAATCCATGGAAAACCATACAAAAGGCAGCAGATACCATGAAAGCCGGAGATACCTGCATCATACGAGGTGGTACATACCGAGAAACAGTAACACTTCATACTTCCGGAACTTCTGCAAAACCCATAAACTTTGAGGCTTATACAGGAGAGAACGTAACGGTATCCGGTGCCGATCCGGTTACTGGCTGGAAAAATTACTCCGGATCCATCTATTATGCGGAAATGAAGGGTTCCCTTGGAACAAAAAATCAGATATTTGTTAATAAGCAAATGCAATTTGAAGCCAGATGGCCCAATTCACCAACACTTGATCCCTTAAATTTAACATATGCAACAGTTGATTCCGGTTCCACTACAACCATCAAGGATGGAGACTTAACTCAGGCACCTGGATACTGGGTTGGCAAAACGGTTTGGAGTGTTCCGGGAACAGGCTACAAATCTTATAAAAGTACCATTACCAGCTCAAGTGACGGCTCCATTACCTTTGATCAAATAGATACTGCAGCGACAGGCGGTAACAGCTATTATATTACTGGTAACCTTAAAGATCTTGACAGTGCGGGAGAATGGTATTATGACAGCACTACTGGCAGACTTTATTTATGGGCACCTGGTGGAGTTGATCCGAATACTTTGACAGTAGAAGCAAAGAAGCGGACTTATGCATTTGATTTAAGTTCCCGCTCTTACATAAATATTACCGGAATTAATATCTTTGCCTCCAGCATTAAAATGTCTAATTCTAATTACTGTAAAGTTTCTAATATGATTGCGGAATATGTCAGTCATGATTCGGATGTTACCAGACAATACAGTACAGGGATATTTATGTCCGGTACCAATAATGAGCTTAGAGACAGTACTTTGACCTACAGTTCCGGTAATCTGGTGAGTATAGAGGGAACAGGAAATAAGGTAATTAATAATCTTATTCATGAAGCAAATTATTCGGCAGCGGATATTCCGGCAATCTATCTATTGGGGGCAAACCATCTAATCAGTCATAATACGGTATATAACGCTGGGCGTCATCTGATATTTATGCCTACCCAAAACAGCCAGATACAATATAATAATCTGTACAATGCAGGAAAGCTGACAAAAGACTGCGGAATACTCTATGAATTTGCCTGGGATGGGCAAGGGACGGTAATTCATCATAATTACATCCATGATAATCTGGCAAAGAATTATTCCGGCACTGGTATCTATCTGGATAACGGTAGCAAGGGCTATACTGTGCATCATAATGTTGTATGGGGAAACTACACAGGGATAAGATTGAATACACCCAGTAATTTTAACCTGATTTATAACAATACCACCTACAGTAACGGAAATGTAGGATATTGGGGAAGTAATTTTCAGTCAGATATGTACGGCGACAGAATTTTCAACAATATCTTTACTACAGCCTTTACACTGCCTGGTACTCATATAGAGGGAAATAATATTACCTCAGAAACCAATCCGTTATTTGTGAATCCCACAGCATATGATTTCAGGTTGCAGTCTACTTCTCCAGCTATTAATGCAGGGGTTGTAATATCTGGAATCACGAATGATTATGTTGGTGCGGCACCGGATATTGGAGCATATGAGTTCGGTGGAACTGACTGGACTGCCGGGCATGATTTTTCTTCACCTCCGGACCCGGTTTTTGAGAGTGTCAGCTTACTTTATGTTAATAACGTAAGGCAATCTGATTTCGAGAAAGGGATAATCTCACCATGGGCAGCAACATATTCAGATACTGCTGCAAGTGTATCGGTACCAAGAAGCGGCTCTAAGAGTGTTAGATTGGGACCCGGAGAAGATGGTATCGAGCAGGTACTTACGGGGCTAAGTCCTAATACCAGCTATATGTGTACCGCCTGGGTTAAGGCAGACATAGGCGAGCGGATTCAGATTGGCGTTAATGGCTTTGAAGGAACGGATGCATCCGCAACATCTGACAGTACATCCTGGACAATGGTAAACATTCCTTTTACAACCGGAGCAGGCGCTACCAGGGCAACAGTGTATGCTTACAAGAATCCTGGTACAGCATATGTTTATGTGGATGATTTTGGGGTAGTTGAGCAATAATTATTTTACTGGTTTTATGTTTGACAGGATTGTCAGAAAGTCAGAAAAACCAAGACTGCCTTGGGGCAGATGGATCAGGAGGGACACTTTCAGTAGAAAATAAAAAAAGAAAGACATAAAGACTCTAATCTAAAAACGATAGATTTTCCGCCAAGGGGCGACCAGACCTTAGGGTCATCATTTTTGTACACTCAAGGCATGTGGAGTGCGTGGTAGTAATATATCGAGAGGAAAAGCATTAATACACGAGGGATTAAGAGCAAATTGAATATGTTCCTGCATTCAAAAAATTGCTTTAGGGTTGAGTGCAGGAATATATTTTATTTACATACATAAGGTACGAGAGAAGTGAGTGGAATTGATACTATGGGAGGATAAGTTAGGTAAGGTCAATAAACTACTTTTATAAAACTCGAAATTATAATATCTTCAGTGAAACTCTACACTCAGGAAAAATTAGGCCCTTAGCATTACGCAGGGCCTTTTTTAGGTTCCATATATCTCCTTGAATATGCTATTATTTAAGATATAAAGAATATTTAGTCAGATTTCAATAGGCTTATTGACTCAAGTTTGTAGTTCGGAAAAAATATCTGAAGATAATCGAATCTTTTTGGTAATTATTTTATAAATCTACTGCAGAGGAGAGCTTAATATGTTTCTTTCAGAAGTGAGAATTGCAAACTTTAGAAAATTTGGTCAAGGAATCAATGGGGAACCTGGATTAGTTCTAAAATTGAATAAAGGTCTAAATGTTTTCATTGGTGAAAATGATGCTGGTAAAACTACAGTAATTGATGCAATCAAGTTCGTTTTATTAACTCAAAGTAGAGAGTACTCGAGATTAGAAAAAGAGGATTTCCATGGTACATCTAATGAACTGAAAATTGAATGTATTTTTAAAGGTTTTACTATAAACCAGGCAAAGGATTTTTTGGAATGGATTGCAATTGATATTGATAAAGAATACACACTTCGCGTTTTTTTAAGCGCTAAAAGAGATGTTAGAGGGAAAGTACTAATTGATGATATACGTGCAGGAAATGATAGTGAAGGGCAGATTTTACATAGCAAGGCACGTGACTTACTCAGAACTATTTATCTTAAGCCCCTAAGAGATGCGGAAAATGAACTTGCTGCAAGAAGGAATTCACGATTGTCTCAAATTTTGCATGCACATCCAGAATTCTCGGTAGGTGATGAACATAGATTAGTTGAGATTATTAAAGATGCTAATCAGAAAATAAAAGAGTACTTCGATTATGACGAAATGACTAGTGACGAAAAGAAAATATTGAAATCTATTAACACATATTTATTGAAATTTTCTGATAATAAAAACTTGTTAAAATCAAATATTGAGTTAGCAGCAGTTAACCTTAAAATGATACTAGAAAAAATTGATCTTCTACTTGTCAATACGAAATCAGGTTTAGGTTCACTTAATCAATTGTATATAGCGGCAGAGTTATTGCTTTTACAAATCGAGAAAACGGAAGGGATTAATCTTGCACTGATTGAAGAAATAGAAGCACATTTACATCCTCAGGCGCAGATAAGGGTCATTGATTACTTGCAAGAACTAACCGAGGATAGTAAGTCTCCTATGCAGATACTCCTAACAACACACAGTGTTACATTAGCTTCAAGTATAAAGCTGAATAATTTAATTATTTTTGCTGAAGGCCAAGCTTACTCTTTAGCTAGAGGTAATACTAAATTACATAGTGGAGACTATAGATTTTTAGAGAGATTCTTAGACTCTACTAAAGCAAATTTATTTTTTGCAAAGGGAATTATTATCGTCGAGGGAGACGCAGAAAATTTATTACTGCCTACATTCGCAGATAAACTCGGGAAATCCTTCGCTAAAAATGGAGTTTCAATAGTTAATGTAGGAAGTACCGCAATGATAAGATATTCAAAAATATTTGTGAGAGAATCTGAACCTAAATTGTTACTGCCTGTCGCGATTATTACTGATTGTGATGAGAAGGTCTCTAAGATCGATAAAGAGTCCGATACTATTATTCTGCTTTCGAATAGAAAGCCCGAATTAACAAGAAATGATAAAGAACTTAAATATAGTGATGGTAATGTTAGGACTTTCGTTTCTCAAGAGTGGACTCTTGAATTTGATGTAGCTTGTAGTTGTTTAAAAAAAGAATTATTTGCTGCTATTCTGATGGCAATAGATTATATCGCAGAAGATAAGGCTCTAGCAGAGAAAAGAAAAGCAAAAAAAGTTAAAGATATAAGCGAATATTTAACAGACGCTGAAGAAAAGATAAGTGAATGGGATGTTAAAGAGCCTTTTATGCTAGCCTCAAATATAGTCAGAGATGTAGTGCTCAAGAAGAATGTTTCAAAGGCAGCGGTAGCTCAATGTTTCTCTGAGATTTTGAAAGAACGTAGTTTCACAACTGAGGAAATTCAAGTTATTAGAAGTGATATCTATCTAAAGTATTTAGTTGATGCTATAGATTACGTGACAGGAGTCTAGCTTAATGAATAAGTTAAATGTGACAAATGAAGACATTGAACATGCAGCGGAAGTTTTGAATATAGCGAGTGGTTTTGATGCACAAAGAGTTGATGTTATTAAATGCATGGAAAGTAGAGATATAGTTGCTTGTCCAGGTAGTGGAAAAACTACAGTTTTACTCGCTAAGTTAATTATATTAGCAAGGCAGTTACCTTTAAAAAATAATAAAGGCATATGTATTATTACTCACACTAATGTTGCAATTGATGAAATAAAAAAAAGGTTAGGGGACAAGGCAAGTGCTTTATTGTCCTATCCCAATTTTGTCGGTACGATTCAATCCTTTATAGATAAATATCTGGCGGTTCCTGCTAGTATAAAGTTTTACGGAAGAAGGCCAGTTACTATTGACACTGATAAATTTAATATTCAGATTGAAAAAATGTTTGATTTCATTAATATGAGAAACGGGCTTGAGGCATTCTGCAACAGAAATAAAACGAGTATAGCAGATCTGAGATTTTCTTTAGAAGATAAACTGATTTACAAAGGTCAAAAGCTTTTTTTATTTGATAAAGAAGTTGATAAAAAATACGAAACAAAATTAATAAGAGCCTTCAATACTTTGATCACTGAAAGAGGGATTTTAAGATACGAAATTGCTATGGAACTTGCTTTGAAATATTTAGAACAATATGAGAACGAATTGAGGACTCTCTTCACCGAACGATTTGCCTATGCTTTTGTTGATGAGATGCAGGATACAAATGATAAACAGATGCAAATTCTAACCAGGATTTTTGATAGAGATCAGACTATTTTTCAATGTTTTGGTGATCCACAACAGGCAATATACAATTCAATTGAGAATAATGGAGCTTGGATTCCAAATAAGCCATACTATATCACAAACAGCAAAAGATTTAGTCATAATATTGCTACTGTTTCAGATTTGGTTTCCATCGCCCCATATGGTATGCGTGGAAAAGAAGCTTCTAATATACCTCCAATTATTATTACCTACAAAGATAATAATGTAGAAAGTGTGCTTCAAATTTTTTCTGAGTTAATAAAAAAGTACAGTTTGCAGAATGAAAAAAATGCAGTTTTCAAGGCTATTGGTATGGTTAAAGGTAAAGATAAACTTGGGATTAGAGACTATTATCCGAGTTTTGACAAGAATAATGATTTCCGTAATTATAAAAATGATTATTTAAATATAGAGTCATATTTTTCAAAACTAGATGATGTAATTTTATCTAAAAATGGAATAAAAGCCTATTACGACAGATTTTTAAATGTTATTTTAAAAGTAATGAGGTTCGCTAACATAAAAACAAATGAAGGAAGATACTATTCCAAAAATGCATTCTTAAATCATGTTTCAGAGACAGATCAACAATTCTTTGATAGAATGCATCGTATTTTCGTGAAATTTATAACTCTGATTGAAAAAGAAAAAGAGATTAAAAAGTATTTTTCTCAATTAATATTAATCATAATTCGAAGATATTATAGTGTCAATGTGGACTTAAAAGAAATATTTCACTCGAAAACAAGTATTGATAAGCAGGTAGATTCTGCTAAATCATTAAAAAATAATATTTATAAAAACAAAGAAATTGAAATACAAATAGACACGGTCCATGGAGTAAAAGGACAAACTCATACTGCAACTCTTTATCTTGAAACAATGTATTATGAAAAAACAGTAGAAAATATAATTGATTACCTCGTTAATAATTCTAAACGAAAGAGAGGGAAGAGAATTGAAAAGCATTTGAAAATAGCTTATGTTGCTATGACAAGACCTGAAAAGCTCCTTTGTATAACAATGGATGAAAGCATATTTAAACAAAACGAATACAAATTAAAAGTACAAGGTTGGGTAAGTTATGTTGATATCTTAAAAGAAGAAAATGAGAAAAATATTTTAGATACGAATTTAACTCAATGCCTCTTTTGATGAGGAAAAAGGATGATTATCTATGTCTATATCAAAATTGACAATAAAAAATTGTAAGTCTATTGAGTTTATGGAATTAAATTTAAAAGAAAACATAAGTTGTTTTATTGGAACTAATAATGTTGGAAAATCTAATATAATGAGAATATTGAATTTTTTCTATATCAACCTTACAAAAGAGTTTTTTGATGAGTCAATGTTTAGTACAAGTAATCCATATAATGATGAAATCGAAATTACTGTTGAGTATGATTTAAGTGAATTAATTTATAAAATGAATGTCAATACTGCTTTTGGTTTTTTAGACCCAACAAATGAGATATTTGAGAAAATAAGCAGCTACACAAAGAAATATTCAATAAACAATAGAGTTACGTTATCTTTAAAATACAATAGAAATAATAATACTATAACTTGGAATAATAAAGATTATGATTTTAGGGCGTTCATTTCAGTTAGATTTCCTATATTTTTGCTGGAGTCAAGAAATATAGATCTTTACAATTGGGATTTGATATGGAAAGTTATTGGGACGATTGCGCCATTTAGACAGAAAGTTACTATAAGTGATAACATCAAAGGTATCTTTGATTTAGAAGAATCAGAGCAGGATAACTATCAGACTGTTATTGAGGACATTCTCAATGAGTTTGAAAAATCAAATATAAAAGTTCGTAAAACAAATATTTATGAAAAAATAAGTCAGATAATACAACTTCAAATAGGGGGGAGTCATTTTAATTATGATTCTCACGAATTAAAAATTGGCTCCTATGGTATGAATTCTTACACATTTATGAGTTTGTATATTAATTTAATATTAAAATTATTTGAAAATAAATATCTTTCTAATCCGTTAATTATGTTAGATGAACCTGAATTACATCTTCATTTAAAAAGGATAGAAGAATTTGTAAGAGGGATAAAGCAATACAAAAGGTATACAACAACAAAATGGATATTTGCTACTCATTCACCATCGTTTGCAAAAAATATTATACTTGAAAACGAGAAATATGAAATATTTCATGTCACAAATACTCCAATCTTTAATAGAACTCAGATTAATAGAATTAACGGTTTTAAACAAAAAAAATACAAACTTCTATCAGATAATGAAGCTAAGCTATTTTTCTCGGAAGCTTGTTTATTTGTAGAAGGTGAAACTGAATTGGAAATTTTTAAAAATGAGTATTTGTGTACTTTATTTCCCGAACTTTTGACGATTGATATATACTCTTTTGATGGAAAAGACGATAAGCTTAAACTAGTTAATCCTAATGATAGGAAATCCAAAATTAAATATCTTGTTTTAATTGACATGGATAAGATATTAAATTACTCTCCAAAAGCAAAAAAATTCAGTATAGCAGGTAACGCTTATTTAAATGTAATTAAGAACAAATGTTTAGTAAATCGTGAAAAGTATCATTATACTAAAAAGTTTAATGATACTTTCAGAGTTAGAAACAGAATTAGTGATAAGCTGAAATTAACTACATTCGAAATAGATTCAACCGGACTTTGTATTAAACAAAATGAGGAAAGAGTTGAACTGGTTGATTTAATGAAAAAATATTACGCTCAATACAACTTTATGCCACTTGAAACAACTATTGAAGGGGCTATTATTAATAGTGCAAACTATCAACTGTTTTACGAGTGGATTAAAGAGTATAATTGGGAGGATTCAAAGTTTGAAAGCTTATATTCCTCCTTACAAACTGATAATCAGAAAACCAGCTTACTTAGGGTGATTTTCTTCGGTAAAACAGATTGGTTAAGTGGTGAGAAAGAAGACAGAAAAGCTAATCAAATCTCAGAATTTGCAAAAAAATTTAAAATTATTAAAGAGATACGTAATGATTTGAAAAAATCTAATCTAGACTTTGATGATAAGACCAGTGGTTGGATAACTTTATATCTCAATTGGTTTTTTGAAAAAAAATTAGATTTACAAAAACCTGAAAACATATTTCTAAATAGAAATTTGTTTCAAGAAAGTTTTCCGGAATTAGGAAGAGTGATTGTTTGTTTAGATGGAATGCTGTAAGATAAATGTAAAGTGAAGGGTAAGTAGTAAATTCTGAAATAGTTATTATTTAACTATAGATGCCATGAAGAAAAGCTGTTTTATCCCTTGTATCTCAAGAAACTCCAAATTTCTTGTAACGTTTCATTAGCGGTTATAGGGAAAATCCATGGTTTTAGGCCTGCTAATTGTCGCGCTCATCTATTTACGCTAATTGGGCCTACTCTTATTAATTCGAGGATCTAGGATGTACTTACCCTTACACTTCTAGGAGAAATTAAATGCGTATTGAGAGTTTAGACAAATTTGAAAAAAAAGTACTCCGTGGTAGCGTAGCTGATTATATAGGCTCTTTAACTGTAGATTCAGTATCAGGTGCCTATTACACGAAAACTATAAAAAAGAAAGACGATTCCGAGCGAGTTTTACAATGTATTGATAATAAACATGTTGTATTTAAAATTCAAAAGCATTTGAAAAATAATTTTTTTGATTTTATTCCACTTTCAAACCATGCATACGGCTATGTGAAGGGGAAATCATATTATGATTATCTTAAACCTCATTTAAATAATAGTTTCTATCTAAGATTGGATATTAAGAGCTTCTTTGAATCTATTAAAGAAAATAAGCTAAGAGAAGTTCTGGAATATTATATTGATGATATTAAAATTAGTGATGACCTAACACTTATTGATTTTATATTAAAAGTAGTTACTCTAAGTGGTAGCCTCCCACAAGGCGCTGTAACATCACCTGTTCTGTCTAATATATTATTCAGATTTCTAGATATTAGAATTTCAAGATATTGTAGAAAATTTGGGGTTGAGTATAGCCGCTATGTTGATGATATGCTTTTTTCTTCAAATAATTTATTCGTTCATAAGATAATTTTTACTAATGGAATCACAAAAATTCTAAATTCTTATGGACTGCGTTTAAATAATAAGAAAAACATAAAAACTAAAAAAGAAATTTCTTTAAACGGATTTGTAGTTGGAACTGATATACGATTGTCAAGAAAGAAAACAGCTTTTCTTTCCTCAATTATTTATTGCTATCAGCACTCAAAGGAAAAAAATACCCATAACTTTTTATACGAGATAAGAAAACATTTTAAGATGGATCCTAAAGAGAAAATAAATATGCTTTGGCTCCATAATTATCTAGCCGGATATCGATCATTTTTACTGGGATTACTCCCCTTTGATAGTGTGGGTGTTATGCCTGAAGATACGACAAAGGTACACAAAAAAATATTATTTAAGATAAATGAAATTGAAAAGATATTAGATATAACAGCGTTTGAAATTTAGAGATTAAAGAGGTACCTTTCTGAGGGTCCATGATACTTAAATATCTTGTGGAACAAGCCTTTCTTCCTTAGACAAAATATATAAGAGTTCAGTAATCGAACCCTTGCTTTGATTTTAGAATAAATGAAATGGATGAGATATCGTTTTAATTGTATAAATTATCTTGATAGTCATAATTCTAAATAAGTGGTAAGGCCCAGCCAACTGATAGCTGGGTCTTTTTGTCTTGCCCATTATATTATTTTTAAAATATGAGTTACCTTTCGCTCCATGAACGATTTTTTTTTCAAAGTAAGCTCTTTTAAAGCGAGCGGATACTCGATATAATGGAAGAGAACGTTTGTTCTGTTTTTTAAAAAGGTTATGGAGGATAACGTATGATCAAAAAAAGACAGTACTACATATGGCAATATCAACTTGGTGATGTAACAGAGCAAAATGGCGAATTTTCGGTGGCCTACACTTTAGCAGATGCCAAGCAAACAAGTGAAAATTTCATGTATTACATTTTGCACGAGAAAATAATGAATAAGCAATTCGATGCTACTCCAGGGTACATAACCAATCAAAATACTACCGATCCAAAATCCAATAACAGCGAGCCGATCAGAAAAATGAAGAATATTCTCCCTATCATGACCATCGAAACGGGACGTGGACGTAGCGATGAGGACAATGACAAACTCAAACGTTTGCTGGAAAAGGGCTTCACCGCCATCTATTCAAATACAAACGGTCAAGAGATTGCTCGGCATACCTATGTATTTTTGGATAATGTCCTTTCCGGTGCTCAAAACAAAGAATGTCGTCAGCTATTTGTATTGGAGAAATACGCTGAAGCATTGAAGGCACATGTTTCCCTTGGAACCGAACCGACCAAGTGTACCGTATCAAAAAACTTGACGCGCAATGCCCTAATGACAACAGACGTGTATCTTTATCCTGTAGATATGAAGCAATTAACCATCTGCATCCTCCCTGATAAAGAAGTACCCGTAACGGAAGGCGTAGAGATGATTCTTCCATATCATCGTACACCTGAAGAAGAGGACATGTACACTAAGCTCCAAGCCTATATGGAAGAAGAAAAGCACTATGAAAAGCAGCGCAAAAAAATCAGCCAAAAGGTCAAAGAGCATAAAATCGAACTTCCTATCGCACCTAACGATAGAGACAAATACAAAACGACTGGTCGCTGGGAAAAAGAGAATAGCAGACGAGTGTCTTTAGAGCACCTAAGTAAACCTGCATGGAAAGTTGAAAAGAAAGATGGCGTTTCGGTTCCCGTATGGACTATCGACCAGACTGAGCCGTATGAGAAAAAAGAATTCCCCATCACACCATGGTCAACGGGATTGCAATTAGCTGAAGTAAAAAATCATATGGTCATGGAAAATGTGTTTGATGGTATGGGTTTGGTTTCAAAAGAGTTAGGCCAGCAGATGGAGCGTTTTCTACAGGTAGACTATACGATTACAGGTTATCAATTACGCTTGCCAGCAATCAAAGGTTTTTTTCCTTGTGTAGATTTTCATGGATATTTCCATAAGCATAACGTAAATCGAATTCAGGATATATTCGGAACATGGCATGATACAGACAAGATCGATATTTTAACTACCGAGTCTACTTTTAAAGCGAAGCTGCAAGTGATCGGAGAAAAGCCAGACGGTTCAGAGGAGAAAGCCTGGTTATTTACCTCAATATCCGCATACCAGTCTAAATTGATCGAGTATGGCTATGATGCGATTGGCATCTCCAATATTGCCAAGCCAGTGCATGAACAATACCGAAAATCATCGTATCAGTTATTGCTGGCACTGGATTTTCAAGCCAGAGATATCGTTTGCTTATCCCATGTGCAGGGTGATCTCATATATCAGGCATTAAGTATCTATCGCAAAGAGAAGCTGGATTGGGGAGATCTCCGCTACTTGCAAGCATTTTTGCACTTGGTGTATCGGGAAAATTCAGATAATGGAATTGGTAAACAGTGTAGTGATACCCTTCATGCTCTACACCTTAATAAAAAATTGGCATTCGACCGTAAAGTTAGGCAAACGATCAAGGAAGTAATCGATCATAAAATAGATGAAATGGGCTTGGGGAAGTTTTATGTTGAAGCCAAGTATCTGTATGTGACACAAGATATTTTAGCGTTCTTGTCTTACGCTGCGGCAGCGGATCATCATACTTGGAAATATACAGGGTTTTTGTCTGCCAAGCAGAGTTACTGTGGCGGTGCGATATTAGGTCAGAATCTGTTTGCGAGAAATCCGATCATGTCCTTCAGTGAAATCACGCGAACCACATTCGTGGGTTATGAAGGTGAGGATGCTGAGTTTATTCGTCATATCGACAATATTGTGCAGCTTCCTTTAGGAACCGAGCCAGATCGTCTTGGCGGCGCAGACAGGGACGGCGATGAACTACTGGTTTTGTCTACAGAATTAAATTTGGTCGAAACTCAGATTGAATACCTTCAGCAGTACAATTTTAAGGTTAATAACGAAAAAAGTGAACACCACGGTAAAAATCGGATTGACCTGTTGAATGAGAATATTCAGCAGCATTTTGCGGAACGTTTTCCCGCTCAGGCTAAAGTATCAGTGGCAGACTATGTGATCGATTCACTGGTACAAGTCAACGATGCAGATAAATCCACCGCTCCTTCACAGGATTGGAACAAGGCAAATGTTATTGATTTTATTATTCGCTCTGAAGATAAAACGGGAGAAATTACCGATATTAATACGACGATTGAAAATATCGCTAACGCGAAGGGTAGGCTATTGCAATACAAGTTTCCGATTGCGATCATGAAGCATTTGCAGGCCCTATGTATAGATGCTTCCAAATCGGGTCTGTTCGACCAAGTTGTCATTCCAGATGTAATTCAATATCGGTTTGGAACGTTGAAGCCACAATTTACATTTTTCAAAGACGGAAAAACCTACAACAAGGATCGTCAGTACATCTCGGCTTTAGATCTGCTTGCCGAGTCCATGTTTTCATTTAAGAAATATATAAATCGAATCATGATAGACGATACGGATCGGAAAATTCGGAAACATCAGTTTGAGAATATCTATCAGTATTTTCAAAATCCTGACTTGGATACAGTGTATGTGGATCAAACCATCAATGCGTTAAAGACAACTTATGATACGTTCCTGCAAATAAATAGAGAGCTAACGCAAGAGAAGCAAAGCCTGAATCCATTCGCATCAGACGAGAAGCAGAAGCGATTGCGAAAAGAAGTGGATGCCAAATTTGCGGAGCTATATCGGGAAACGAAGGCAGCAGCAGAAAGCATATGCGATTGTCCTTCTCTACTTGCTACGGCTGCTGTGCGGAAGACTTACGTGGACTCCAAAGCGAAAAAATCGAATAAAAATTATTCCTTTTGTTGGGTGGTCGCCAGTGAAGGAATGCTGCAAAATGTACAGCTTCATTATGAGGACAAAGATAAAGTATATATCCAGCAGGCAAAAGAAAGTGATGAACATACCTTTGAATGGTTAGGCCATAACTATGCCACGGTGATGAAACGAGAAGCTTACACGTTACAATGGCCTGAAGGCAAGGATATGAGCATCCCTGACAAGTACCTCAAACGACAGGATGCGAAGCTCGGTGATCTCATCGACTATAAAATTTCCTTGTAAGCAGCGAAAAGAGGACATGGAATCCCAAAGAAGTAGCTGAGAAAATGGTGGGTCAGACATACACCCTGTTCGATGACCGTGGCTGGCTTGGCGTAGCTGAAGGATTGAGTATTGCTCGCAAAGCAGGAGATTCCATCCTCAATTGCTATATGTACAAGTCGATAACCATTAAACAGATTATAAAGACAACGAACGCTTCTATCATTTTCCAGGCAGACTTTCGAGCATAACCATGCGGCTTGTCAGCCGGTAGAGAGGGATGTGGAAGAGATTTACCTTTCACATTCCAAACACTTATTTATGTGAGGAGGTCAAATATGGATAGCTATACCATTGTCATTACCCAGTCTCGAATGGCAGGATGGTTGATGTTTAATCGGTTTCATAAAATGGATGAAAAAGTAGATTTAAAGGATTCCAATCGGAAAGTATTTATATTCAAGGATTCACTTCCATTAAGGAAGGCCATGGAACAATATAACGAATTTAAACAGGTAGTCGATAACATCTATTAATAAGGGGGATCATAACAATATGACAATAGCTTTACAAAAACACGATGATAAACACAAATATTATACCGACCAATTCACCATTAATGGAAAACGGGTGGCTGTACGAAAAAATAGCAATAGCAAACAAGTAGAGGCTTGGATAGATGGTATGTGGAAGCCGATTACCAAGGAAGATATCGATAAACAGTATCGGATACAGTTTGATTATTCTCCATATGAGTTGGAGTTTTCGTATAATGGTGGCAAAACGTGGTGGACATACACGGACGAAAAATATATGACCGATTCGGAACGAGCGTATTTCAAGAAGGAGATCGCGTTTTTTGAGAATTGGGAACTTGAACAACGGATTGCAGAGGAAGAACGGAAAGCGAATGATCCTGAATATCAAGAGTGGCTTGCCGAACAATATGAAGAATGGTTAGCTCATGAGGAAGAGTATTACCAGAGTCAAAGCAATTCTAAGCTTACATCTTATGTGGATTTTCCAGATGTGTTCAAACGCGATGATGAGTCAGCAGGAGAGAATTCTCCCAAATCAATTGAGCATAATTATATGGAATACTTTGAGATTCACGGAACGCATAAGAAATTTCAACCTGTTTGGTATGCCAAAGATATTTTAGATCAGCATATGAAATGTTTTTCTGATGGTACGTTTTTGTATCGATATGATCAGGGCGTATATGTCAATGATGGTGAGCGTCACCTGGAGCAATTATCCGTTACCCTGCTGGATAATGAATTTCGCCATAGTCGGATTAAGGAAGCACGTTATTACATAGAGGCCCAAAGTTATATTGCAGGAACCCAAATGAATCTGTTGGACGACTATATTAATGTGAAAAACGGTTTGTTGAATTGGAAAACGGGAGAGTTAAGGGAGCATACGCCTGATAGACGGAGTACTATTCAATTTCCTGTCCTATATGATCCTACGGCCAATGACCCTGTCATGCTTCAGTTTATCGAATCTGTACTGGAAAAGGATACGCATGCAACTTTATTTGAAATGATTGGCTATTTCCTGATTCCCACCTTGGAATATGAAAAAATATTTTTATTCACAGGTACGGGAAGCAACGGGAAATCGGTATTGATTAAAACGATTGAAGCAATGATAGGCAAGGCGAATATATCCAAAGTTAAAATTCAGGATTTAGAAGGAGACAGATCACGGTTTAAGATTGCCGAGTTGTATGGAAAAGTGCTGAATTGCTTTACAGATATCCCTGCGGATGCATTGAACTCAACAGGGAACCTCAAGGTGCTTGCCAGTGGTGAAGGATTAAACGCAGAAAAAAAGGGGAAAGATCCCTTTAACTTTGAGCCGTTTTGTAAATTGTTGTTCAGCGCCAATGAGTTGCCGAAAAGTAGTGATAACAGTGACGGATTTTTTAGAAGGCTGACGGTGTTTCCTTTTACTCGTAAATTTACAGATCAACAAAAGGATACGAAACTAATTTATAAACTGACGACTCCATCCGCTTTATCGACACTATTAAATTATGCACTTGAGGGCTTAAGACGACTCGAACAACAAGGTGGATTTTCGTATTCACAAACGATTAAGGATCAAGTTAAAACGTATCAAATGGAGTCGGATACCATTATGCTGTTCATAGATGAAGAATGTGAAATTGAAAGTGAAGCTTCAAAACAGGATGAAAGCCGAATTGAATGCAAAAGGTTGTATGCCAAGTATGCTGCATGGTGTAAACAAGGTGGATTTAAACTTGAAACGACGACTAAATTTAATAAGCATCTCGATGCAAAACTTAAGGATAAGATTTACCGGAAGAAGGCCAAAACAATAAGTGGCAGCTCAGTTCCCTTTTGGTTTGGTATCAAAATATAATGTTTCCTGTTTGCAGCATCTGTTTCCTGTTCGTTTTCTGTTTTGCATACAATTGGAAACGGAAAAATAGTTTGTTTACATAGAGAATCATGAGTTTGTTTCCATGTTTCCTGTTTTTTTAACTCTTGAGAGAATACATATAATAATATTTGATCGAATATTATGTGCTGGTGAGGAGTGTATATATGATAAGGAGTGCTCAAAACTGGAAACATGGAAACAGCTTTTAAAAATCTGCTATTATATTGGAGAAATTGAAGTGAAGATAGGAATTGATCGTCATAAGGTTGGAAACAAACTGACGGAGAATAGGAAACATCAGCCTAATAATGAGGTTTATATCATGGGCTTGTCAGCCCGTAGGGAGGCTATGATGGGATTGAATATATTTGTTCATCAGCCATGAATTTTAGAGTAAAGGGATGATTGGAGTTGCGAAAGTGAACTTAATAAGCCGCAATGGGGTTGGGTGTGGGAGGGGAAACAGCGGCAGCAAATATTTGTCCGAAGTGCAGCTCAAGCGAAACGAAGGAAAATATTTGGAGAGTTTCCCCTATCCCACAAATAGATTATATATACATTCAGCAGAATTCATACACATAATCAAGTCATATTATTAACTGGCTAGGAATATCGTTTTAAAATTTTTGATTTACATATAGAAATTAATCTTGCTGAATGTAGGCTGATATTTTCAAAATTTTAAACCACACGAATTGAGGACTTGAACTTACAAAGAGTAAAATGTGTCACGTGACACATTGAGCAGATTTACAATTTAGGCTACACGGGAACTCTGGCTACTGGCTAGGGTTCCTTTTTCATTTAGAGAGGAGAAATATGAATGCTATTAATGTTACAAGCAATAATCATAGAAATATTACGATTTATTACTGTAGTTGGTGTGGTTTACACCTGGATGTGGATTGCAGTCTTTTTAAAAACGAGTTTAGAAAGGGGGATCAAGTGGATTGGAAATCAAATTCGTAAACGTAGAAAAGTTAAATCCGTACATAAAAAACGCTAGAAATAATGAGAAAGCTGTAGAATATGTAGCAACGAGTATTCAGAGTTATGGTTTTAAAAATCCCATTCTGATTGACAGTAATCATGAAATCATAGCAGGTCATACTCGTTTGTTAGCAGCTAAGAAGCTTGGACTAAAGGAAGTACCAACTATATTAGTCGATGACTTAACACCAGAACAGGTCAAAGCTTTCAGAATAGCCGATAACAAAACGGCTGAGTATGCAGATTGGAATTTTGAATTGTTAGCGCAGGAACTGGAAGAGTTAAAACTAGCTGATTATGATCTTTCTCTAACTGGATTTGATATGAGCGAGTGTGAGAAGTTGCTGGATACATTACATGAAGAAATGGTGGATGAGGAAGATGATTTTGATTTAGATGAAGCATTACCTGAACATCCGATCACTCGTAAAGGTGACATTTGGCTACTTGGTAAGCATAGGCTCATATGCGGTGACTCGACTAATCCGCAGGATATCGCAACATTGATGGATGGTAAGAAGGCTCAGCTTATTGTAACTGATCCACCTTATAACGTGGATTATACAGGTAAAACCAAGGATGCATTGAAAATAGAGAACGATAAAATGGACAATCACCAGTTTTATAATTTCCTATTGGCCGCCTATACTCGAATGTATGAAATAGCTGATGACGGAGCAAGTATTTATGTGTTCCACGCAGATAGTGAAGGTTTGAATTTTAGGAAGGCATTTATTGAAGCCGGATTCAAACTGTCTCAATGTTGTATATGGGCAAAGCAAGCAATGGTAATGGGACATGCCGATTATCACTGGATGCACGAACCTGTATTATATGGTTGGAAGCCGACAGGTGGACACTACTGGAATAGTGATCGTAAGCAGACGACATTATGGCAATTTGATCGTCCTTTCCGCAATGAGTATCATCCCACGATGAAGCCGATTCCCTTGATTAGCTATCCGATTAAAAACTCAAGTAAACTTGGTGATATCGTATTTGATCCATTTGGTGGTTCAGGTTCAACGTTGATTGCTTGTGAGGAAACAGATCGGATTTGCTATACGAGTGAGCTTGATCCCAAATATGTAGATGTGATTGTAAGTCGATATATTGCCCACGTTGGCGATAATAGCGATGGATATTTGATTCGAGATGGAGTGAAGGTGAGCTACCAAGAAGTTGTTGCTGAGTCGGTAAGGTCAGAGGTATCATGTGCTGACTAAACCGAAAGGGTGATTGAATTGGGTAAGGTAAAAGTGAATATGGTGGTTCGATTCCTGAAGGGCATGCAAGCCGAAAAGGTAAATGTGCTGGGAACTGAGGAAGCTACGGAGGACAATGAGTTGATTCAGAAGGTGATTGAGGATATCGAGTTGTTCTACGAGGCTGAATTGGAAGGGTAAGCTGATACATATGGGGAATGGGCTATTATGGCTTGTTCCCTTTTTTCGTGATGGAGGTGAGTTAATGAGCAAAAACAATGACAAGCCCAAAAGAAATAAACCAAAGATACTGACCAAGTATGATCAATTTGTTGTGCCAAGATTGAAGGATATTCCCGTTTGGGTACGTGAAGGAGCCACAGATGAGCAGATTGCGAAACGGCTAAATATTCATATTTGGACATTAGGCGATTATAGAAGGAAACACCCTAAATTTGCTGAAGCATTGGAGCGTCCAACTAAATGGGAAACACATGTATATCCTAGATTAGCGGAGATTCAGCAATGGTTCGAAGAAGGCGTGAATGCGGAGGACATTATCAAGAAACTCGATATAGGTAAAACGACTTGGTACGAGTATATAGATAAGCATCCGATGCTGGCTGAACTAGTCAAATGGAGCAGATCTGTCCCTATATCCCACGTGGAAAATTCACTATTGAAAGCTGCTACGGGATATGAATATGAAGAAATTAAAACGATTATTGAAGAGGACAAAAATGGAAAAAAGAAGACACGCATCGAGAAAGTGAAACGATATCAGCCTCCCAATCCGACAGCGATGATCTTCTACTTAAAGAACCGTGCACCTAACGAATGGAATGATCGCCGTGAGTTGGTGGTGAATACGAAGGCACTGGAACAAGAACGGAAGCAGCTATTTTTGGATATGATTGAAGCCGATGTAGTAGATGCAGACTATGAAGCTATCGAGGAATCAGTCGAGATTGAGGACGGATACGTAGAACCGGATGATTCACAGTCATAACGTTATGCCGTCAGTATTTGTATAGATAAACGCCAGTTTCAGCCCTGAATCAGCCCCAAAATTGCCCAAACTCAGTGCATAAGATAAGTTATGTATGGAGTGGACTTTGCCCCACATCAACGGTATGATGTGACACACAAAGCGAAGGGTGGGGGCGAATATGGAGTATATTCAAGGGTTTGAAGCGCATTTACGGAGCAAGGATCGAAGCGAAAATACGGTTTCCTGTTATATTAGGGACGTATTGCTGTTTATAACCTGGTATCAAAGGAAAACGGAATATGGACTGGATCAGTGGATTGAATTGGACGGCGTGGAATACAAAAAATATCTGCAAAGCACCAATCAAGCTATACTGACCATCAATCGTAAGATCGCCAGTATCAACGTATTTGCCCAGTGGATGAACCAACAAGGCTATATTAAGGAAGAGATACATATCGAAGCGGTCAGGAACAAGGTTGTTCGGCAATACAAAGGGTTAGCAGAAAAGGATTTGTGGAAGCTACGGAATGAAATTCACCGTATGGGCAATCGGATGCATATCTGTATGATTGAATTGTTGCTGGGAACAGGGATACGGGTAAGCGAATTGATTGGTATCAAGCTGAAGAATATTGAAATAAGTGAACGCAAAGGATTATTGAAGGTACTTGGCAAGGGAAACTCCTTCCGAACCATACCGATCAATAAAGATGTGCGAAAAGCGATTAGCAGGTATCTCGAAGTCAGGCCACAAGTAGAATCAGAATATCTATGTATGGGGCAGCGTGGAGCATTAGAACGAAATGCGATAAATTTGATTCTGAACAAGTATGGGAATCGGATCAATGTGAAGGTCACACCCCATATGCTGAGGCATACGCTTGGCTATAAGCTGGTAAAGACGACTCCATTGACGACCATCCAGCAAATCCTTGGACATGATCATGTAGCAACGACCAATATCTATACCCTAACAACACAGCAGGATATGGAAATGGCTTTGTCGAATATTGAGTGGTAATGAGCCACTCTTCTTATCGTTGCTTAGCAGGGGGGGGCTTCCAACGGTGAAAACGGAGCCGCCAGCAAAGAGTGAAGAAGTTTTTGCGATGAATTTGTGGTGAAATTATTTTAGGGCTGACTGTATTGTTTGAATAAGAGTAAGAGATTCACATCGGAAATGTATGCGTAGGAGGTCTTTATGAAGGTATATATTAGAAAGGGTTTTGATCATGAAATTGCAAATCACAATTTTTATGCAGCTTTTGATGGATTTAAGCAGATGGGATTTGAAATACGTTATTTTGAAAATATAAATAAGCTAACTGATCATAACAAAGAAGATATCGTAATTAGCTATGTGGATGATGTACGAACAGCACTCCATATACATGACATTGTTGCATCTGAAATTGATTATCCGAAAGAGTTAACAGCTTACTTGGGCAGAAAGATTTGGAAGTCTAAACTAAGTGTCATAGCAAATAACCCTGAGAACTGGAATATTTTTATTAAGCCTGTCGAGGATAAAAAGTTTACTGGCGTTGTCGTTAGAAGCACGAAGGATTTAATCGGCTGCAGTACATATGGTGAAGATCCGGAAATATTATGTGCAGACATTGTGAATTTTGTGGCAGAGTGGAGATGCTTTGTTCGGTATGGGAAGATATTAGACATTCGAAGGTATAAAGGAAACTGGAGAGCACACTTTGACTATAAGGTAGTTGAAAATGTGGTCTCACAATTCCAAGCTGCTCCTAAAGGGTATGCGGTGGATTTTGGATTAACAGATAAAGGAGAAACATTATTAGTAGAAGTTAATGACGGTTATTCCTTAGGACATTATGGATTGTTTTCTTTGGACTATGCGAAGTTGCTATCGGCCAGATGGGCTGAGTTGACCAGTACGATAGATGAGTGTGATTTTTAAAGTTTTACAATGAAATGAATACATCAAATCAATAAAAAGGAGTCGCAACCATTGAAACGATAAACCATGAACAACAACGCCAAACCGAATTGCTTAAGCAGTATATGGAGAAGCATTTCAAGCCGCCCAAAATGAAACAACTGATCGAAACGTTCTCTTTCTCTGAACTAAGAAAGCTTATCGGTGAGATGGACATTGAATTTTTTGCATTGGCCTATTTCCCTAAATATTTTGATCGAGTATTTGGCAAGTTTCACAAAGAGCTATTCACGGAATTAAGACATATGCTTGCGAATACAGGACTGATCACAGCTTTCGGACTCCCAAGGGAGCATGGAAAGTCAACGATCAGTTCTTTTTTATTTCCGTTGTATGCTACTTTATATGATAAATCACAGTTTACATTGATTATATCTGCGACAGAACAAATTGCTCTTCCATTCCTCGATATGATCAAAGATGAGCTGGAAACCAATCAGATGCTGATTGAGGATTTTGGGATTCGTAAAGGGAGCCGCTGGAACAACAATGAAATATGGCTAAAGAGTAAAGGAGGACTGGATTCCTGCATTATGATTCGTGGCATAGATGGTAGCTTAAGAGGTATTCACTATAAGCATCATCGTCCTACGCTAGTTTTAATGGATGATTTGCTCAAGGAAGATACCGCACGATCCGAAGCCAAGCGAGAACAAATTAAAAATACGTTTACGGATGTCATTCTGCCTATTGGCACAAGGGATACGAATATTCTAATCTGTGGAACGATTTTGAACGAAGAAGATATTATGGCCGATCTGCTCAAAGGTAAAATCCCTGGTGTGCGAAGTGTCCGTAAAGCAGCCGTGCTTCAATTTTCAGAACGGGATGATCTGTGGTCAGAGTGGGAACGACAATATAATAACTTGCAAGACGAGGACAGAATCAATACGGCTTTGTCTTTCTTTATGGCCCACGAAGAAGAAATGCTAGAGGGTACGAAAATCCTGTGGAGCGAGTATTTGGACTATTATTATTTGATGTGCAAGAAGCAAGCTATGGGTGAAAAATCATTTTTTAAAGAGTTACAAAACGATCCGCGTTCAACAGACGAATACACATTTCAGAATCTCATGTATTGGGACAGGTTGCCTGAGTTTGAGGACATGGAAATGGCGATGTATATTGATCCAGCCATTAAAGCAGGGAAGAAAAATGACTATTCGGCTATTTCAATTATTGGTCAGCACCGAAAGACGAAGCAAATGTATGTGATTGACGGGAATATCTATAAACTGTTGCCGGATGATTTGTTCCAAGTGGCTATTGAAAAATTGAAGCTTTATCCTGTAGATAATCTGGGATTTGAAGTCAATCAAGCGCAAAGCTATATGAAGCAAAAGTTTGAAGAAGAGCTATGGAAGGCGAAGATACATACACCCGTAGAAAGTGTGCATTCCAAGGGGCAGAAGCATGAACGTATTATGAGCTTGGAGCCGGAAGTGAAGAAGGGTCATATTCTATTTAATACAGATAACCTCAGGTACAATCATCAGGTGAAGGACTACAATCGAAATTGTACATATGATGACGCGCCAGATAGTTTATATGGGGCTGTTCAATTAATTCAGTCTGTGAAGAGTCTGAAATTTTATGATAGGAGTTTGTTGTTTTAATGACTGCAATCGACACTTGATCGTGATTAATTTCAAGATAGTTATAAGTTATAAATTTTTGTTAAGTTTTGTCTGCATGTTTCTATGTTATGATGAAAAAAACGGTATATGGGGGATTGAATATGACGGTTCCTGATAAAGATAATATTATAGAAACTCTTAGTATTAAATATAACTGCAAACTAACTAATATTACAAGGAAACAGATTATGTTTGAAGGTATGAGTAATGGAAAACGAATTGTTGTATGCACTCCAAGTTCAAAAATCCATGTTAAAGGTAGTGGATGGTTTGATTTGAGGATGGCTCAAGTTGAATTATTGGACGAAGCAGATATACCCGTTTTGGCTGTTAGACTAGAAGGAAGAAAAGTTTATTATTGCGATTTTAAAGATCTAAGAGAAAAAATGACACCCGATCTTATAGTATACACGCCAAATATTGGAGAGCATTGGAAACTATTCGTTTGGGAAAATTACATTGAGATCCAAGGTAGTAGAAACAAGTTTTATATTCAACCGGAGTTAGCAGTTGGAGGAGGAAATTAGTATGAAAACTTATAACGGTAATATTTCAGTTGAGAGTATTTTTTCAGATGATGAGCTCCATAGATTTGTATTAAGAAGAAAATATTCAACCACTCGAACAAAATTAAGCAAACGAAAATTAGTGTTTATTATGATAAATCCAACTTATTCTGATGAGTTATTATTTGACAAGACAAATCGACTTGCATCTAATATTGGTGTTAGAGATGAATGTAACGAGGTTGTAATACTCAACTTATTTTCTTTAATAACTAAAGATACCCAAATGTTGGAGATTAATTTAAAAAACGCATACCTCGTGGAGAATGATCAATATATTTTTGAGGAAGTAAAGAATGCCTATCGGTTGATAATAGCCTGGGGGATTAAGAATCAGTATCAAAATAGAATTAATGCAGTAAAACAAATAATTAGAAACGCAGGAATTACAGATGATAGAGTGTATAGCGTGAAATTCATAGATAAACGTAAGAAAGTATATAATCCAGCGCATTTAAGTATGTATATTACAGATAATCCTCCAAATTATGAAATGCAGTTATATAGATTAGACTGATAGCCTCCTTTGGAGGTTATTTTTATACCAATCTTAAGGGGAACTATACAATGCAAATAACCGAACAAATCATTATAGAATGTCTAAATGAAATTCACTCGATTGCATTAGCCAAACAGAAATATGCAGACTACTACAATGGTCAGCATGCTATTCTTAAGAACTATGCGATGCAAGAAAGTCGAAGCAATCAAAAGCTTATCTTCAATTTCCCACGTAAATTTGTAGATAACGAAGTCGGCTATCTGCTCGGTAAGCCAGTAAACTATGTGTCCAAGTCGGATCAGGATGAAGCTATACATAATATAGATGTACATATGAGCCATTGGGACAAGGAGCATAATTTGCAACTTCGGAAACAATCCGAAATTTTTGGCGAGAGCTTTGAGTTGAACTATATCGACTCCGATGGTCAATTTTCAGCCACCGTATTATCCCCTTTGAATGCCTATGTACAGGAAGATGGAACAGCAGAACGAAATGTACTACTAGGACTACATAAATTTACGAAACGTTTTGATAAGCAAGTGTATTTGGACGTGTATACTGATCATGAAATTCTACACTATACAATCGGCAGTGATGATAAAAACAATCAGAGTAAGCAAAACCAAGCACCTGAATTAAAATATATCGGCAAACATAATCATATCTTTGGAAGAGTCCCACTTATCTCCTGTCCAGCTAATACGGAGAGGAAAAGCGGGTTCCAGGATGTGATTTCTTTATTTGATGCCTATAATGCGCTGAATTCCGATTTGGTCAATGAGATCGCAGATCATCGCAACGCCTATCTTGTGATTGAGAATGCAAAGCTGGAAGCTGAAGATCTATTAAACATGAAGAAGATGGGCATTATTCAAGTTCCGGCTGGAGGGAAGGTAAGCTGGCTTACGAAGGAGATAAACGATTCTTTTGTGAAGAATGAGTTGGATAACATTGAACGCAAAATCTTCGACATGATGGATCAGGTCAACTTTAATGAAAACTGGGCCAGTAATACCTCTTCCTTGGCACTGCGAAATAAGCTATTGAATTTGGAGAATCGAGTAGCAATGCGTGAAGCGTTAATGGAAAAGGCGATCAAGCAACGTTTACGAAATTTCTTCACTTTTTTGAAAATTAAAGAAGGCGTTCAATATGATTACCGAGACATTGCGGTGAAGTTTACTCGTAATTTGCCGACAGATTTGGTTGGGATGGCTGATATGATTGTGAAGCTGAAAGAAGTGGTCTCACAGGAAACATTGCTGACACTGTTACCGTTTGTGGAGAATCCGAAGCTGGAATTCAATAAATTTCATTCGGAGCAGCAACGATTAGCAGATGTGAGTAAGGAGAAATCGAATGCGGAATAAAAATAGTATCAAGCGGTTGGTTAAGAATAATTGTGCATGCTATCTTGGAGCAAAGCACGGTATTCAAAACTATTGCTGTTTACAGGATGGTCCATGTGTATTTTTCGCTCAAGATGATTCTTTGTCCCGTTGTACCTATTTTGAACATGGAGTGCTACCAATAGATGAGAAGCTGGAGCAAGAATATGAGTCTGAGCGGAATGTAGAATCTGAATTTAAAACAGCGAAGCTGAAAGTGAGCTGTACACGTTGTGGAGGAACATTTTTGGCAAATTCGAATCGTCAGAAATATTGTGATAAATGCAGAGGTAAAACGAGAAAAGAAAGTACTAGGATACGTGTTCGGAAGTTCAGACAAAAAGACGGCTTGATGTAACGCTTTAGAGGTGGAAAAATCCCTATAAACAAAGGGTTAAAAATAGGCAAAAATGAGAAGTTGGCATGCTTGTACCTTTTCATCACTTTTGCGTTTTCTAATACGTTACATTATTGTACTGAGCATGATATTCAATATTATACGGTTCCAGCATACATATACGTTTCAGAAGTTTAAGCAAACAATAGGCTTGATGTAACGCTTTAGGCTGTCAAAAAGCCATGTAAACAAAGGATGAAAAATAGGTAAAAGTGGGGAGTTGGTATGTTTGTACCTTTTCCTCGTTTTTGTGATTTCTAAAGCGTTACATCCCTGTCCTGAGCATGACATTAAACGGCTCAATTCAATACATACATAAGCGTGTTCGGTTCTGTGAGTCGAATGGGCAATAAAGGAGATTAATGAAAATGAATTTAGAACAAATGAAGCAGTTGATTGAAGAAAACCAAACGAATGAGGAATGGCAAACGTATCTTCAGGGTTTGAATCCGTATAGCGTGGAAGGGGTAGAGCAATACATCCAATCTAATCAGCAAGCAAAAAGTTGGTTCGATAGCACAGTGGACAAACGATCAGCTAAATCGCTTGAAACGTGGAAAGCCAACCATTTGGAAAGTGCAGTGGATGCTGAGATCAAGAAGCGATTCCCGGCTAAGGATGAGAAAGATATCGAGGTTGAAAAACTACGTACTGAAGTCGAAAATATGAAGCTGGAGAAGCAGCGTGAACGGTTAACCAGCCAAGCGATTAAAATTGCATCCGAAAAGAAACTTCCACTCCCGTTAGTGGATTTTTTTATTGGTGCAGATGAAGAAGCGACGACAGCAAATTTAGCTGTGTTGGAACAATCACTCGAAGGTGCAATTCAACAGCAAGTCGAGCAACGACTTAAAGGAGATGGCTATACACCTCCTGCGAATTCAACAGGTAGAACATTTACATTGGATTCAATCAAAGGCATGTCGCCAACTGAGATTAATCAGCATTGGGATCAAGTCAAAGAAGCATTACAAAACAAACAATAATAAACGAAAAGGATAGGGTGAATAGATATGTCAGTACAGAATTTTATTCCTACGATTTGGAGCGCACGTTTAAATGAAAGTTTGAAAAAGAACCTGGTGTACGGTAATGTGGTCAACACTGATTATGAAGGTGAGATTAAAGGTCAAGGTTCCACAGTGAAAATCAATTCGATTGGAGCGGTAACGATTGGCAATTATGATAAAGCGGCAGGTATCGGAAATCCACAGGAACTAGATGCTACGCAAAAAACGTTGGTGATCGACCAGGCGAAGTATTTTAATTTTCAGGTGGATGATGTCGATGCTGCACAAGCGAATGTAAATCTACTAGATGGTGGAATCGTGGAAGCCTCCTATGGACTCGCCAATGTGGTGGATCAGTATCTTGCTGGATTTTATACGGAGGTTAAAGCTGAGAATACAATCGGTAATGATACAACGCCTATAATTCCAACGAAAGATACAGCCTATGATTTACTGATTGATTTAGGCGTACTATTGGATGAGAACAATGTGCCTGAAACGGAACGATTTGTGGTGGTTCCTGCATGGTACTATGGCTTGCTTTTGAAGGATGCTCGTTTCACGAAAGACCCGAATGTTATTCGCACAGGCTATGTCGGAGATATCGATGGCATGACGGTTTACAAATCCAACAATGTGCCGAATACTGGAGGAGCCAAGTATAAAATTATTGCGGGTCATAAGAGCGCCATATCGTTTGCGGGTCAAGTGGATTCAGTGGAAGCCTTCAGACCAGAGAAGCAATTTTCAGATGCGGTGAAAGGTTTGCAGGTATTCGGTGCTAAATGTATCAAGCCGGAAGCTCTCACTGTACTCACAGCCAATAAATCTTAATTGCAAGTGGATGATATGAGAACACATTATAATAGAAGAAACACGTTTAGGGTGTCCGTTTTGGATACCCTTAATTTCATTTTTGGAGGGTGATAAGATGTGGTTTTTGAATCAAGAGACAGGCTGCACATGGGAAGTCACAGATCAGGAGTTAATGCTGCGGTTACAGGCTAGTGGGCATTATGAGCAAGTGGAGGAATCTCAACCAAATGAGACTAAGCAAGAAGCAGCCCAAACGAAAGTACAAGCTACCAAGAGCATGAAGCGTACCGGGAAGGAGCAGGTAAAGGAGGAACAGGAGACAGCACATGAATGATTCATTGATTTTACTTAAACGGTTTTTGGGCATAGAGCTAATAGATATATCCAAGGATGATATCCTGATCCACTATTTGAATAAAGCTAGAGGAAATATTCTGGGTTATTGTAACGTGGTAACACTACCAGTGGAATATGATGACGTTATGGTCGATTATGCTGTATATCTATTTAAAAATAGGGATTCGGTTGGTCTAATAGATAAGCAGGAAGGTGAACGCTCAGCTACCTATGAAACAGGCATTCCGACAAGTATCCGGCTTGCTCTTCCTTCACCTAAAATCAAGGTCGGGACAGATTAATGTTCTATGATACGAAGCTGGAAATTTTGGATGATACTCATTTCAACCCTGTTCTGTCAGTGATGGCAGATGTACAACCTTATCGCAAAAGTTTTTCATTTGAAGATGGTTACATACTAGAGACGACATATCGAGCTTTCTGTCCATTAGAATCTTTATCGCAATTAAACGGCTATGTTCGAATTGGCAAGGATGTCTTTATTATTTTGGATAAGAAGGAATGGAGTGATTATGTGGAGTTGTACCTGTATCGCTGTAAGGCAGATTTTGCATTAGAGGTAGAGAAATGACACGGAGCTTAGAGCCGATGCTTGATTTCTTCCTACGAGAGAAAGGCAAACTTGTGCATATCAACAGTGTAAAGCAGCTTGCTCTGATCCGGGATGCGACGGATATCATTCAAATGACTGATGAAAAAATTATTCGTGCAGCAACACCATTACATACAGGTGATATCGTGGATTATCGTTATGAACGTTATTTAATTACTAGTCAGGTGGATCGAAATGAACAGTCTTGTCGAGGCAGAATGAGAAAGTGTAATCAACGGCTAGCTTTAAACTGTGATGGACAAGTGAAATGGTTTGATGCTGTGGTAGAAGCCAGAACGTTTTCAACGGAAACAGGTAAAGTTATCTCCATGCCAGATGGAAACATTATGGTTACTGTACAGGACAACGCAGATACGAGGGGTATTAGGTTAAGTCAACGATTTTATATGACTCATCAGCCGTTTAAAATAGTTGGAATGGATCGCACGATGAATGGCATCATCCAGTTAAGCTGCACATTAGATAGCATAAATACAGCTTATGATGACGTGGAAAATAACATTGCAGACCGATGGAAGTACGAAATTGCTCATACATACGCATTACATATACACCAGGGAACGATAGCTCATGTACCTCTAAACGAAACAATACAGTTGAATGTGACTGCTACGGATAATGGAAATGAGATAGCCAATCCGGCGATTACCTATATATCCAGTGATCCGAATGTGATTAGTGTAGATCAGCAAGGTCGGGTTATGGGCATCGCTTTGGGCCAAGTAAGTATCACCGTAAAATTAACATATCACCCTACGATACTGAGTACGATTGAAATGAGAGTTGTCGAAACGGGAACGCATATCTATTCGATAGCCATTACTGGTATTCCCATCCTCAAAACAGGCCAAAGCTCCTCATACGTTAGTCATATTTATGACCATGGTACTGAAGTGTTCGACCAGTCGGTAGAATGGAGCCTACGGAATCAAGATGGTTCAACTCCGATCATGGGAAGCATAACAGCGAGTACAGGAAATAGTGTGACGGTGAAAGCTGGAAGCAGTAGTGGAGCGGACAATAAAGCCCTTGTACTGACTGCCACTTTAGTAAGCGATCCTAGCATTACCACAGAAAAGAACATTAGTCTTAAGAGTTTATTCTAAGCTTTGTATCTATCGGCTTGCCTTCGTGGTGAGCCATTTTTATTTCAAAGGAGCACATACATATGCAACGAAAATCTATTGATTATCTACTGAGTCTAAGCCTATTGAAGCAATTGAGATTACAACATGTCATTACAGAAGAAGAGTTTATAGCGATTGATGAGCTGAATAAAAAGTCTTTCAAATAGCTATAACATGGGCAGAAATGGACTTGATGATGTGCCGTAAGCATTATACCATGTGACCGTATAAAGAAGATATCGAAAGGAGAAACACCTATGTCACAAGCCGCAACCGCCAAAAAAGTCGTGATCGTTCCCATTAAAACGTTGGATATCGTAGAGGGAATTCAATCGATTCAAAAGAAGAAAGTCGCTGCCTATTGCCGGGTCAGTACAGATTCCGAGGAGCAAAAGGAGAGCTATACCAATCAAGTCAATCATTATACAAAGTACATTCAAAACAACTTGGAATGGGAAATGGCTGATATTTATGCAGATGAAGGGATCACCGGAACTAGCACTAAAAATAGAACGCACTTTAATCGGATGATACAGGATGCTCGAAACGGTAAACTGGATCTGATTCTGGTTAAGTCGATTTCGAGATTTGCTAGGAATACACTGGATTTATTGAAATATGTACGGGAACTTAAAAGTCTCGGAGTGGCTGTATTCTTTGAACGAGAGAACATTAATACACTGGATACAACAGGTGAAGTATTACTGACCATCCTGAGTTCCCTTGCACAAGATGAGAGTCGGAATATTTCGGAAAACAGCCGTTGGGGAATATTGCGTGGATTCCAAAACGGCAAAGTCTTCTGTAACACGAACCGCTTCCTCGGCTATGATAAGGATGAACATGGTGAACTGGTCATTAATGAGAAGGAAGCCGAGATTGTGCGGCGTATATACGAGGAATATTTGGATGGGAAAAGCTATCAGGCGATAGCTAGAGGATTGATGCGAGATCACATTAAAACAGTCACGGGTGGGGATACTTGGTGGGATTCCTCCATTACCTTAATTCTGACCAATGAGAAATATTACGGAGCTTTGCTTCAGCAAAAGACGGTAACGGTAGATTTTCTAACCCACAAACGAATAAGAAATAAAGGACAGGAGCAGCAATATTTTATAGAGGACAACCATGAACCGATTGTATCCAAGGAACTATTTGAAGCGGTACAAAAGGAAAAGGAACGGAGAGCCAAGCTGAAAGGGAGCGTGATGGGGGAGAGTAAAAGATACTCCAGTAAATATGCACTCAGTAGCAAAGTATATTGTGGATGCTGTGGGGCCATTTTTAAACGCCGAACCTGGAACAGCAATAATCCATCCAAAAAAGTGGTATGGCAATGCAAAACGTATGTCAATGAAGGTAGGGCAGCATGTGATGCCAAATCGGTTGATGAGCAAGTTTTACATTCTGCATTTGTACGATTGTTCAACCGGATGTATAAGAATAAGAAAGGATTCATTAAAACGCTGAAAGCCAATATTGAATCGGTACTTTCCAGAAAAGTAGGGCAAGAAACACTATTGAACATCGAAGGACAGATGCAGCAATTGAAATCCGACTTGAAGGAATTAGTGAATCTCAAGCTGCGGAATCAGATTGATGAGATTGTATATGATGAAGAGACGAACAGACTTTCCAGCGAGCTAAACAAGCTACGACAACAGATGCTGATATTAGAGGAGGAAGAGGATCAGAAAGCAAAAATCAAGGAACGAGTCGATGAAATCATTCAGGTACTAAGCTCGCGGCAAGATATACTGGAACAATTTGACGATAACCTATTCAATGCGTTGGTGGAGAAGATCACGATTCTCTCACCAGCGCATTTTGTTTTTACCTTGAAAAGTGGAATGAGCATAGATGAAATATTAGACTAACAGAATCATAGGCTAAAGTGATCAAAAGCTGTGGGTTGTATGACGGGAAGGATCAATCGAATCCCGTCTTTTACTCCTTCCATGTAGATGGATTGCTTATCCTGGCTTAGTTGATAACCTATAGCTTCTTCCCATTCAGATAGTAGACGTTGGATATCCTCGTTTTGATTCATTTTGAATTGATCCATTTGAGTGAATAAATGCACATCTTCTGATGAACATGAAACTTGTTGTTCACTGGCGAGTTCTAATTGATAAAACCGCTGGCGTAATGCTTCCAGAAACCATTCTGGCCAATTTGACATAGCTTGTTTTCCCTCCCGTGGTTGAAGTGTGTGTATGTTAACTCTGATGGGGAGGGATGGCAAGTCATTGTTTTGTAAAGTAAGTGGCTTGCTATGTTACTTAGTTACTGTTTTTGAACATGTAAAGGCTTATTCCTACTCATTAGATCAAGTTGGAATAAGCCTTTGCGTTTCTTAAATGTTATAAATAAATTTGTGTTTGCTATGTTGGCCACAATAAACGACTTATCATATCATTGCTCAGAATCCTCGTGCATTAAATCTAGAAAATCGTAAATTGTATTCGCAAGAAAATACATATTACTCATATCATCAGGATCTTCAGACTCTTCTTCGTGATCCCAAAAGTAAATTTTCTCATAGTACTCTGTATTTGTTCCTAAACAAATCACATTTCCCCCAGGATCATTTCCAATTGGAATAAATCCTTGTGGTAGTCTGTCTTCATATATATCTAAATAATCCTCTAAGTTACTATACATATCTCCTATACCATAGAATACATTTAAAACATCTTCACCTTGCTCATCTGAAATTTTAAACATGTTTGGTACGGGATAACCTCCGTTAGACTCTTGTAAGAACTTCTTATACTGTTCAGTAAATTTTACATCATGCTCTATCTCAAATTTTTCAATTTCCTCTAATGTGAGGGGGGGGTGTGAACCTTCCATTTGTGCCATGTTTATATCCTCCTATAATTTTTATTTACTATTTCTTCCGTTTATTTTAGATACTCCTCCACTATGAGTAAATTCTGCATGTATTTTCTCCTCAACTAGAATCATTGTCTTTCCGTCTTCATGATGATGCCATGTGTAACCCTCAGGAGGCTTATTCTGTGCTGAGATTGGCGGATCGGAATCTTTACTCAAACGGGCTTCGGTGTTTGCTGCCTTGTAATCTGCTGGACGATTTGTTGGTGATGCAATCTCAATCTTAACAGGTTCTACTTTAGGATGTGCATAAGGTGTGAAATCTGGATAACCTCCAGGATAACTTACAGCTTGCCCTTTTTTATTTATATAGGTCCAAGTTCCATTCTTATCAATTGTAATCTTTCCGCCTTTTTTTAGCCACTTAGCTGGATCACGCGAATTTTTAGGTTTTGTTGCAAGTATCTCTTTAGTGAAGCTTTTAACTTCACCTGCTAGCGTAGTACTCTTACCAGAGTACTCTCCTGATTTTAACGCATCAATCTGTTTTTGTCTCTCAGGTGTTACTGGCTCATGTGGTCCATTCGTAGATTTACGAACATCAAGTCGACTTTGGTCTGGACCATCATGTGCAAACTTGAATGGACTCTTTCTTGCACCTTGTCTGTCCATTTTTTTGCCCATTTGTGCTATCCAACCCCCTAAGGGCTGAATCGGTTTAGGGACAATACTCGAATTCGTCTTAAACTTCCCAGCACTTATAGGGGCAGAGGAAATACTCGATTGTTTGGAAGACTGACTTGAAAATTCGGTAATGGGTATTTTTTTAGACTTGACTATATTTCCAATATTTTTGAGTGTTTTAACTCCTTCAACTAGTTCTGCAATATGGATAATGGTTTCCCCTACGCGTGTAACACCATGATATTGAGAAACACCTGCATAATAATTTTCATCGGCTGAGGTAGTAAGCTTATCCATACTAAGGGTCTCTGCGCCTTTAACCATAGGATCAACATAACTTTGTCCAACTTGCTTTGCATCATCTATAACAGTATCCCAAGATTTATTGAATTGGATAAGATCTTTTGTATATTGAATTTGGTGTCGTTTCTGTTCTTCAGGGTAATCGGCACCATATTTAAATCTATCGGCAGTGCCTTCTCCCAAAACATCATCTATTAACAATTCTATAAAGGATAAGGTTACTGCATCTCTTACACCCTTCCAGCGAGAATCACTATTTGCGTCCATTCTGTTCTGCTTCACTTGCTCCAATCCGTGTTCGGCTACCTGTGCTTCAAATGCTGAAGCCAGTGGGGAATGCATCTTATGTGTAGAGGCTTTTAATTCAATTTTGGAGCTGAGTGCATTGACATTCTCCTTTAACTCAATCGCATCCGATGATGTGTTTACATATAATCCTTTTGTCCCCTTTAACGTAATGGATTGTGCATTTAATCCTAGATGGCCGCTGGCCTGAATCTGTACACTCTGCGTGCTGCTTAGACTTACGCCATGGGAAGCATTCATGGAGATATACAGCATGCCTTCCTTGGCACTCATATTCAGCTCGGAATCCCCCAGCGTAAAAGATTTGCCTTGGGGGTTACGGAAGGATTTGACTCCCGGATCTGCCATAGTCTGTTCATGGTGCTGTTGCATGGAGCCTGAATCTACTCCTTTGGGAGAAGCAACAGATGCCGAGTGAGCGGATGGAGGGTCAAGTCGTACGGACTGTACTACCATAGCATCGTCTTCATTTGCGCTTGGGAAATACAGTTTTACCTGAGCGTCTTTTTCCGGCATCAGATACCAGACCTGATTGCCTTCTGCGGAATAGGGAAACCACTGGGCATCTTTGGGATTCTGGTGCTTATCCATATCCAAATGAAGGCGAACTTGATTCCGGCTGACATCTAGAATTTTTCCTTCAATCGCTGCGCCGATAATAGTTTCATTATACGTTTTGGCGATGGTTATACCCTGTGGCAAGACACATTCGTAGGACCAGGTCATTAAGCCGTTTGTCATGATGCCTGTTCTCTTGGTAACCACATAGGTAAGACCAGAACGCTTGACTTCATCGCCCAGTTGAAGCATTTCAGGCCATTCGAAGGTATAGCTGGTATAGTCTTCTGCGGAAGTATTTGCTCTTCCGTTCGCGGCATTGTTTAAATACGGGGCAATCTGTCGTCGCATGCGAAAAGGTACATCTCTTAAAACAATCTGTCGACGTCCTTGAGGAATACCGATCCAAACTTGAATGCGATGAGCGGTTATATTCGGGACAAGTACAGCCCCAGCATGAGAAGCCAGACGTTTCAAAAAAGTCCAATCCGTCTCCTGATACTGCATGATGAATTGCCCCGTTGGCTTCTTGCCAAAAGCTTCATCCAGCATATCCGAACCTTGATAATCAGAAAGCACCTCTTGTGCGATATCTGTATAGTTGCGATTGACTTGCTGAAAGGAGCGATTCTTCAATTGTGTATCTAAAGTAAAGGTATGGGATATGGCTTCAATCGTGACATACATGTCTTGATGTACGTGTTGAACTTCCACATGATATAGTTGTCCTCTGAATAAGGGTTGCTTTTTTCCGTTTTCATCTTTAAATAACAATTCAACGGGATCGTCACTGCTGCTTTTTTGGATGATGGTGTCTTCCTGCTCGGGGTTCATTTGCCCCGTCACGATGAGTCTGGCGTGATCACCCAATTGCTGGTTTACCTTCACTTGTTTCAGGCGTACAGAACCGTAAGGCCAACTGAATCGAATATCCTGATAGGTGAGTAAACCTGTTGATATTTCTCCCATAAATGATTCCTTTCTACGACAAAATAGCTATCCTTCCTGGCCGTCTTGCTCAATGGAAATCATGCCCCCACAAGAGCATACCAGCGTAGATTTACTTAACAGTGCATGCTCTCCTTCGATGAGGACATCTTCCTTGCCATCACTCCATTTGGAACCAAACGGAATCGTTGGTTTACAAACGTCTCCTGTCACTTTACAAAAGCCAAAGGCTCCTTCTTTACTGATATTGGCACCACAGACGGCATCGGCAACATTCAATAACGGTTCATTTTGACTGTATATGCCATGGTCGATCATCATGTTGAGGACACCAGGATCGGTTCCTTGAGTGCATTTCAGCGTTGCACCCCGTGTAACAAAGGAATATTCGCCACTTAACATACCAGAGACTAGCGCTTGGAGAATGATCGGCAGAAACATAGACTTTCCTCCTTATCTAACTCATTTCATGATTATGCTCTACAAAATGTATCAAGCGGATGATCGCATATGATAGGGGATGCCATAACGGAGCGTCCTCCAGCTTGAATTGAATACTTCCTGTGAATGCACGTCCTTGCCATGAACGAACAAATACGATTTGATAGTAGGGATGAGGATCGACGATAAATAAAGCTTCATAACAGGCGATAAGTCCCTGTTCCAGTTCTAACAGGTTTTCTTCAATCAGTTGCATGTCTGGCTGAAGCTTTTTGGCTCTATGGGCCAGTTGTTGCTGCATCCATAACACTTGCTCCTGATGAAGCGGCTCTTCCCGCCAATGTAAGCCCAAACTAACTCCTTGTGCCTGGTCTCGGTAGATGACCCGATGAGGATTCCGACCTCCTTGTTTGTCGAATCCTGTTGTTTCTGTGAAAGAGTAGGGGAGGGGAAACGTCATTTGATCGGCAAAAGCTGCTCTGGCCTGTATTGGTATCTTTTGATCGTTATGTAGCACCAAGCTTCCCTGAGATATTCCCTTGATGCATTCGTCTACCGATAACAGCATCCAATCTTCTTCTCCCGCAGCCTGTAACTGTTCTTGTAACTTGCGTTCGTTAAATTGATCTAGAAAGATTTCGTCCCAATACGTTGTTGTCATCCATATTCCTCCTAAGCAAGCTCCACGGGTTGGAGCCTAAATCCACTCAAATTACGGCGAAGCAGACTTTCAGCTACCTCGATACTGATGATAAAGAAGGGTTCCCTGATGCCTTGCACCGTAAAAAAATGGTTTCCTTTAACTTTCTCATGGTCTAACACGAGCCGCTTGATATATTGCCCCTGTATGTCGAACTCAGCGTAAGAGGAAAGTACATCCATGGCCGGGGCATGAGGCATCCAATATAGTGCCGATTGGTTGTCTTTTCGGTTGATCAAATAGACTCGTTTGAAGCGGGCTTGCACATTATATTTCTCCAGGATACGTTTCATTGGGTTGGACAATAAAGTTGTAGATACAGACAACCAATCCGAAAACTCCCCATGTACAGGAATGGTCATGTCTAATACTTGTACCGGAGGAAATTCTTCAAAGGACGTGTTTCTGGGTAAGGAGGAAGGTTGTATTTTATGAAGAATTCGGGTATCCTCCAGCAGTACATAATAGCGTTGCAAATATGTCTCCTCCTGGGTTAGTCGACCCACTGAACCGTCTGTAATTGCAACGGGCTGAGTCTGAAATGTTCTTGATCTGCTTTAGAAAGTATCGTTCCTTGCATAGAGGCTCCCTCAAAGTTGACTTGAGCCCCGAAATCAACTCCTGCCAAGTTGGCGCCATCTAGATTGGCGTTCGTAAAGCGAACCCCTAATAGTCCCGTTCGATAGCCGCCTTCCCGAAAAATGTTACCGTTAGCTCCGTCAAACCGTGCATGCTGTAGGTCACTGCCCGAAAAGTCTGCATCGCTCAGGATTGATCCACTAAAGTCGGCTCCCCTGAACTTGGTGCTTCTCCACGATGTCCCCAGTAATACGCAGTTCACAAACTGGCTGCCTGAAAAATCTCCCATACTAAAATCGCTGTAGCGCAGATCTTTCTCCACAACTCGCAGATCCCGAAGTGTAACGCCTTTTACATTTTCAAAAGGGTGCTCTGTCTGGCCTTCGTCCAGTAATCGTTGTCTGAGGTCATTCTCATGTATCGGTGTGAGGTCTTCGACGTAAACCTGCTCACTTTGATCCTTGAATTCACCGGTTCTGATGAATAAGCACTTCGCCTTTTGGATGGACTGATACTCTGGCATTTCAATCATCTGGTGAACGGCTAAGCGCAAGAGAGTGGCAACAAACTGATGAAAATAGTGAGATGCGCTCAATACCATTCGTTCTACATCCGAGCGATTCAGTAGACCGATATAGGGTTTTCGTTTCTGGTCAAGTACATCGATGATGGAAACTAGAGAACGGAAGGCCCATGAGGCATCGTATGTTACTGTGCAGTTGACTTGATCGAAATACCATTCGTCCGAATAAGCTTCGATAACATAGAGATACATCTGATCTAAAATAGATGTACGCAACATAGAGAAATGAATATAACCGAGTGGCGCTTTTTCATTTCTATCCTGCATGTTCTTAATGAGCTGACACATTTCACGAAACGCGGACACTAGGTCTGCTGTGAGGATGGTTTTATTTTGTTGAAATTCAGACTCAAGAGCCTGTAAGTTCTCTTCCAAAAGAGGTACAAAATCATGTTCATAAATCTGTTTTAGCGCCGCTTGTTTATCCACTTCCCTGATTCCCTCCTTTCATTAATTCATTTTGATTTCCGTGCCGGATAAGGTAGTGGTATCCTCCAGCGTGATGGTGTTGCCTTTACCGGATAACTCGATTTTTCCAGCGGAAAGCTGGATACTGCTAGATGCCAGTACGATATCAGAGCCTGCGCTGATGTTTACATTTTTTCCGCTTACGATATCAATGCCGGTTTTATCGTTAATTACAATGGACATCCCATTACCTGAGATGACGATTTGATCCGGGGCTAGCATGATTTCTTTGCCATATTTCGTCCGCAACGTCTTAATAGCAGGGTCAGCCATTCGATCTGGTGCAGGGGTTGCTGCGGACAGAGCCGAAGAAGATACAGTCGAATGCGCTGAGGTTGCTGACGCAGCTCCAGATGATTTCCCTGCCGAATGTGGCGGTTCTCTTTTAACCGAGCTGATCGCATACCCTTCTTCCTCTTTATAGCTTGGAAAATAAATACGAATGCTGTCTCCGTCTTCAGGCATACAATACCAGCCTGTGTTATCCGCAGATGCATAAATCGTAGAGTAGGGGAACCAGTAATCGGTATTTGGGTCCTGCTGGTCATCCATATCGAGCTTGGCACGGATTTTGTCCCGACGAACGCTCAGCACTTTTCCCTGAATGGAAGCGCCGATAATAGAGCGATTGTAATCTTTAATAGGACGTAAGCCGCTTCGTGGTGACAGCTTGGCGGTATGGGTCAGCACTCCGTCTTTCATCTCCGTTAGCACCTCAGCGACCAGCAAAAGGTGGCCTTTAAAAGTCACTTCATAGCCAGGCTCTAGCAACTTTTTCGTTTCAACTTCATACTGGATAAAATCCGCATCACGCACACCGGGGATATGGTTCTCCGAGGCCGTTTGATAATCCGCTACCCGTTTAGTGACTTTATAATTGGTAGATTGTATTTCTCCTTTGCTGAGTCCCATAGGCAGGCCAAAATAAAACTTCGGCACTCCATAGCCCACCGCAGGAATGAGTGGGGAGTAGAAGTGGGAAGCCATCCTTTTCAGAAATTGCCAATCGGTTTCATCGTATTGCATGATAAAGGTGCCGATAGGCTTCTTATGGGATACCACATCCATAGCTTCGGCTTTGGAGTAATCCGACACAATACTTTCGATCAGACCCGTATAGGTGAGCTTGGGGTTCTGGAAAGAGCGTTGATGCCGCTTAATATCTAACTCGTAGGTATGAGATATGGCTTCGACGGTTAGGTAATGAACCCCGTGAACGACTTTTTCCTCCACATCTAAGGCAATACCTCGAAACAAGGGTTGTCGATTTCCATTTTTATCCGTGACAAAAGCTTTGACCTGAGTTTCTTCATCGGAAGCCCGTACATACATTTCTCGTTTATCTTCCGAAATGATACCTGTGCAAATCATGCGGGCATGATCATTAAATGTCTTCAGGATTTTAAGTTCGTGAAGGCGAACGAATTCATATGGCATTACTTCAATATGACCATAAGTCACGGTGTTTTCCATGTGTGTCTCCTTCTTGTAGTTGTTTTTGGTAAATCTCATTTTGAAATTCCCAGCTAGCATATAATGTTATCATTAAATCCAGCATATGTATTTATCGGTTAAAAGAGAGATTTAGTTTACAGAATGACCCATTCGTTGTGGTATTTACTATGTGTATTTTTGGAAGCAGGTGATGCGGGAGGGAAATGTAGAGTAGAAAAAAGCATATAATAGGTGGTAAGAGGGAGTATATTCTTTCCATCGTCTCGACACATGTAGAGTGCGTGGTAGTGATATATCGAGATAGGAAGTATTGATGCACGAGGGTTGAAAAGTAATTTGAATATTCCTGCATTCAAAAAATTGTTTTAGGGTTGTCACTGCATTGCACAATGACAAATAACTTGGAAGATGTCTGGGAAAACAGTAAAGAGGGGCGGCGTGCCCCTCTTAATTGCGAGATGCTGAATATTTTTAGAAAGTGTAGCATTTTATTTCAAGATTTTTCATCATAAAAAGCTTTTATCTCATTCAATGATCTTGCTATATTCGATAAAAGCTGAAGTATATTCCTTATCTCATGTTCTGTAGTGTTGTCATATTGTGAGATTCACTGATTTCATCATTATGTTTAAACTTTAGGTTCTTCTCTATTACGCAAAATAATTCTCAAAGGCAAAGAGGGCTACAAGTAGCGCCCAGTAAAGTATGGGTGCTTTTGCTTAAATAATCCTTTATATAGATTTAAAATCGTTTATTTTAATATATCAGCATGCCTTGCTTGAGAAGTTATTGGAAATTGATGTTCCTATAGTTCTAAACATGTCTAGGGTCTTCTAGATCCCCTAATTTAATCTTTAGTATTCCCGACAGCTACAATATATTTAAGAGGGTTGGATTGAAAATTGTTGGAAGAACTTGTAGACGAAAGATCTATTTTGTTCCAGGTACGCGTAAAAGTTGCTCCTACTTGCACTGCAGGTCGATCTCTATCCTGTTTATCATATTGGTAGCTTATATCTGTAATGAAAGTGGGTCGAAGGTCTTCGTTACCTAATTTCAAATCCTTACCAGATATATTTCGAGCGGTTATAGATAATGTTGCCATTTTTGAACTGCTACCAGCTCCCGGTAAGGTTAGCTCATAAGATAGTGGGCGAATTTTATTGGTATCCATGTCCGTGCTTAAGGGGATTGTATTTGGATCGTAGCCGCCCTCTAAATAGGAATCACTTTACTTTTTTTGAATTTATTATCTTTAATCGAATAAAAACTTGTTTTTATTTAAAAACAGGTACAGTATCAATTTTTGTGTTTTTTCCATTATACGTTACATTGTTAGAGTTAATTGTAACTTCTATATTCTTGTGATCCCAAGAAATTGTGGCTGTTTTTTTAGGCGCATCGTAATTTACTGTCGCCCCAAGTAACTCGCTTACTGCACGTAATGGAATCATAAAACGTTGTTGTCCGTCGATGTATGGCGCGTCAGGTGATGTGTACAAGATGTAATATTGGTTTATTTTAAGAATCACCGGAGCCTTAATGACAGTTGCTTTTGCATCTACGTTGCCCATGTTTAACGAAAACAATAATAAGGACATCAAAGAAAATAAAACAATACTTTTACATAATTTCATATAACATTGCCCTCCATTCATTTATACTGCACTAGATATTTTACTCCAATAATTACAGTTTAGAGGGCTAGCTATACAGGTTCCCCTTAATGAAATTGCCCTAACATTTCTTACTCACAACAGAAACCTAATTTTACATATATTACCATTACATAACAAATTAAAATACTTCAGATTTAAAATTCCGTGACAGCCAAACGCTTGCTGGAAAAGGGCTTGCAGCCATCTATTACTGATAAGTAACTCAAACGCCAGAATGTGAAGCTCAATGGTTTCATCGGCTACATGCTGATTCAAATGTAATTGAGGATATCAAGTTTTTTACGAGGAAAATTTTGGGGGTTAAACTGATACATATGGTGAATAGGCTCTGTTATATATGTTTTCGCACTAAATTTATGAATAAGAATAGACCCTACATAATCGTGCAGGAATTATCGGATGGATACATTCAACTACTGTTATTCTATTGATGAAGGAGGTCATATAGTGGATTTGCTTAAGAGCATGAATGAAGCAATCAAGTATATTGAAGAAAACCTGACTAACGAAATTGACTTTAAAGAGGTAGCAAGGCTGGCTTACTGCTCTGAATTTCATTTTAAAAGGATGTTTTCTTTTCTTGCAGGTGCTACGTTATCAGAATACATCCGCCGCAGACGCCTCACTCTTGCAGCATTTGAGCTTAAAGATAGCAACGTAAAGGTCATAGATATCGCGATTAAATACGGGTACAATTCACCAGATTCTTTTGCAAGAGCTTTTCAAAATTTACATGGCTTAACGCCGTCTGAAGCCAGAATTAATGGCCGTTCACTTAAAGCATATCCACGAATGGCTTTCCAGTTATCAATTAAAGGGGGAAGTGAAATGAACTATCGAATTGAAGAAAAAGGGGCATTTCGCATCGTTGGTATCCAAAAAAGAGTTCCCATTATTTTCAACGGAGTCAATCCAGAGATTGCTGCGATGTGGGAAAGTTTAGATGGTGAAACGATCAATAATCTTAAAAGAATTTCTAATATCGAGCCTATGGGGTTGCTTAGTGCATCCACGAACTTTTCTGAAGGTAGAATGGAGGAAAAAGGGGAGCTTGATCACTATATTGGCGTTGCAACAACAAAGGAGTGTCCGGATAACCTAACACAACTTAAAGTTGCTGCCTCAACATGGGCAGTATTCGAAGCAATCGGATCATTTCCTGATGCGCTACAAGATGTGTGGGGACGTATTTATTCCGAATGGTTTCCATCCTCAAACTATGAACAAATAGAAGGCCCGGAAATCTTGTGGAATGAGAATAAGGATATAACCTCACCGAATTTCAAAAGTGAAATATGGATACCAATCTTGAAAAAGTAAAATAATGCGTGTGATTATGATGTATCCCTTGAGCTGTTTCGGCAGCTCTTTTTTCAATTGTTACAATTGAAGCTTATTTTGTGAAGAAGGTATTTTTTTAAGGTACAGCCATTTGGCGAGAAAGATCAGATAATATTATCTCACGGAACTAATGTTTTTTAATAAAAATGATACTTATGTAATTGAAAATATGAGGTTTAAGGTGTTGAAATAATATCTATTCATTTAGTTGTACTTTTATAGCTTCTAAGTTTGATATAATCCTTATCTTGGAATGTCAAAGAGTCTTATTTTATCTTGCACACTAAGTTGTCATAATAACCTTATCTACTATTCTCCCATTATTACGTATCCACGTACCACATCCGTCATCATCCTTTGCTACACTTTGAATAAAAAGGAGATGATAACTTGGACACCCAACCCAAGATACTAAAGAGCGTGGAACATACAAGCTCATCTGGAAATACAGCTGAAGAATATGAAAGTTTGGTACAGCAGGAAGACGAACACATAGAGAGACTTAAAACATGTACAAAGCTTATTTGGGATGCGCTAGCTATTATTTCTCAAAAGGCAAGTGTACTTCACATGGAAACCGTCAAAGAAGCAGCCGATCATCTTCATATCATGGAACTGGATTTACGAAGAGAACTGTTTAAAGTTCGTTTGAAAAAAAGTATATTGGCAAACAAAATGAAGCAAACCCAAGCGTAGCAGCGAAGGGGACGGAATCGTTCTGAAGAAGCGGAGCGTTCGGCTGAAAGCTTTCCGTAGGAAAGCTGCTTCGTAAGTATAACCTTCACCGGATTTTTACCGTTAAAATATAATCAAAAAAATCTGGGGGCAACAGCGATCGGAAGAATGATCCGTCCACGTAGCGACCTAAGATGCACATACTTGCTCAATCCAACCAGTAATCAAGCAACTCAAGCTAACCCGACATGACCCTTCACGGTCTGATCGGGTTTTCTCATTTCAATCCCTCTATCCCCGTGCACATATCTTCTCGCCCCTCCAACACTGCCACCCAGATAGTTACACCCACTCCCACATCATGTATAGTAAAGTTATGGGAAATAAACATGAACCCGCATATGTTCTTGATCGCTTAGACGTACAATATGAAACATGGCAAAAACGAGGAGGAACGTGATGATACATCCAACACAGATTCAGGATATGCTGCAAGCCGCGCTGGAGACGGGCGGGGATTTTGCAGAGGTGTTCGTCGAGGACCGTACCAATGGACAACTGGGCATGACTGGGGGCGTCGTGGATACGGCGCTGTCAGGCCGGGATTTTGGGATTGGTATTCGGATCATGAAGGAGCATTTTTCGGTATACGCCTACACCAGTGATATGAGCGAACAAAGCCTGATCCGACTGGCCAAATCGGCTGCCAAGGCTATTCGCGGCGGTGGAGCACCAGGTGCACACACGATTACACTTCATCCTCATGCGATCCCTAACCAACATCCGATTGCGATCATTCCTGACGGTTCACAGAAACGATCCAAGATCGACATGATGAGACGGGCGCATGAGGCGGCAAGCCAATACGATCCTTCCATCACGCAAACCTCTGTTGGGATTAGCAATTCGATCCAGAACGTCTTAATCGCCAATAGCAACGGGCTGCTGGTGGAGGATACCCGTACGTATACACGCATGAGAATAAGCGCGATTGCGACGGATGGGGAGCATAGACAATCCGGATTCCGTGGGCCGGGAGCGTATGCAGGAACTGAATTTCTGGAAAATCTGAATATCGAAGAAAATGCCAGACACGCCGCCCGGATTGCGTCCACGATGGTGAAAGCGGGATATGCGCCTAGCGGCAGACTGCCTGTCGTGATTGAAAATGGCTTCGGCGGCGTTCTTTTCCACGAGGCGTGTGGGCACGGGCTGGAATCTACGGCGGTGGCGCATGGAACCTCCGTGTTTGCCAATAAAATCGGGCAGCAGGTGGCTTCACCGCTGGTCACAGCTATAGATGATGGAACGATTCAGAACGCGTGGGGCTCGCTCAATATCGATGACGAGGGAGCGCCGACACAGCGTAACGTACTGATTGAGAACGGCATTTTAAAAGGATATCTGATCGACCGCATGGGTTCGCGCCAGATGGATGTACCTGCGACAGGATCGGGACGAAGACAGTCCTATAAATTTGCGCCTGCATCCCGTATGAACAATACGTTTATTGCGAATGGCGAGTCTACCCGTGAAGAGATCATTGCGAATACAGAGTACGGGATCTATGCCAAATCGCTGGGCGGTGGTTCGGTGAATACCTCGACGAGCGAGTTTAATTTTGCAGTCGAAGAGGCATACATGATTCGCAACGGCAAAATTGCCGAGCCGGTCAAAGGCGCAACGCTAATCGGCAAAGGGATTGAAACCCTGCAAAATATTGATATGGTCGGCAACAATCTGGATCATGGTCAGGGGATGTGCGGCTCGGTCAGTGGAAGTCTTCCGGTTAATTGCGGACAGCCGACAATTCGTGTGTCCGAGATGACCGTCGGTGGACGAAAGGGGGAATAGGCGATGAATATTCAGCAATTTCAGGAAGCGTTGTTCGCCAAAGGCCGGGAAATGGGCTATGCGGATATGGAAATCTACTATGTAAATGGACGTTCTACCTCGGTAAAGGTACTGAAGGGAGAAATTGATCAATATACCATCGTTGAGAATGGCGGACTTTCCTTCCGTGGTGTCATTAACGGGAAAATGGGCTATGCCTCTACAGAAAAGCTGGAACCGGATGTGATCGACTTTTTATTGGAAGAAGCTCGCAGTAACGCGGACATATTGGAGAGCGAGGAGCAGGATGAGCTGTTTGCAGGCTCTGAGAGCTACCCTGAGCAGCCTGCTTATGCCTCAACGCTTGCTGACACAACTCCTGAGATTCTGATCGAAGCGGCACTAGAAATGGAGCGTACAGCGCTTGCCGCAGACCCACGGATTGTGATGGCTCGACATTGCTCGGCCAGCGTTCGTGAGAATGAGGTACTGATTATGAATACCAAAGGACTACACTGCCATCGTCGCAAAAGTCTGGCGACCGCTTATGTGTATGTGATTGCAGCAGAACATGGCGAGACCGTTACCGGGGGCTGGCATGATTATTCGCTGCGGAGCGTGGAGGAGATCGATATTGCGGATGTGGCGCATAAAGCCGTACAAGAGGCCGTTTCCAAGCTGGGTGCGCACACGATCCAATCGGATAACTATCCAGTCATTTTCCGTCATGATGCAGCAGCGCAATTGCTGGCTGCGTATACGTCGGTATTTTCTGCGGAGTCGGTGGATAAAGGCTTTTCACGCTTGGCTGGGAAACTGGGACAAAAGGTGGCAAGCGAACATATCACACTGATTGATGATCCGCTGATGGAGAATGTTCCGGCAGGCAGTACGTTTGATGCTGAAGGCAGTGCGACACGCCGCAACGAGATTATCAAGGATGGAGAACTGCGGACGTATTTCCATAACCGCAAGACGGCCCGCAAGGCAGGGGTACAGAGTACCTCTCATGCTTCCAAAGGCAGCTATAACGGTAAAATTGGCGTGTCGTATCATAATCTATATGTGGAACCAGGCACCTCTACGTTGGAGGACATGATTCGCAAGACGGATCGCGGGGTGATGATCGTCGAATTGCAAGGGCTGCATGCGGGTACGAATACGGCGTCCGGTAATTTTTCGCTGGCTTGTCTGGGCTACTGGATTGAGCAGGGGCAAGTGGTCAGAGCGGTCAATCAGATCACGGTATCGGGCAACTTCTTTGACGTACTACAGCAGGTAGAGGAAGTTGGCAACGATTTGCGTTTTACGGGAAGCTGCACATCCCCTTCGCTCAAGCTGGCTGCACTCTCGATTTCAGGCTCCTAATCACTGGAGCAGCCTTCTTTTTTCACACTTACGGCCTGTTCCTGACGTTCCGATTGCCTAGTGATTACAGATGCCTGATGCATCAGGGTATGGTAAAGTAGGAGAAAGTCTTTGAAATATGAAAAAAAGGCTTGGTTACAGCACCGCGACAGGGTATTATAGACAATAATATATTCGAAAAAAGGTTCGAATTGAATTTTTATTGGGGGATGTATATGAGATATATAAGCACTAGAGGTCGAGTAGAAGCCAAGGGATTTATTGATACCGTGCTCATGGGGTTAGCTGACGACGGAGGACTAATGGTACCGGAGCAGATTCCGACCGTGTCGGCAGCTACGCTGGAGCAGTGGGCTACATTGAGCTACAGAGAGCTGCTGCTGGAAGTTTTTGCGCTGTATATCAATGATGAGATTCCTCGTGAGGATTTGGAGCAGCTGGTGGAGCGCAGCTATGCGAGCTTCCGTCATCCGGAAGTTACGCCAGTGAAGAAGATCAACGATTCCCTGTCTATTTTGGAGCTGTTCCACGGGCCTACGTTCGCGTTCAAGGATGTGGCGCTGCAATTTATGGGTGAGTTTTATTCCTATGTGTCCAAAAAGCAGAATGAGATCATTCACATTTTGGGTGCAACCTCGGGCGATACCGGGGCGGCAGCGATTCAGGGCGTGCGTGGCAAGGAAGGCATTAAAATCTGTATTTTGCACCCACACCAAAAGGTGAGCAAGGTACAAGAACTGCAAATGACGACGGTAGACGATGAGAACGTGCTGAATCTATCTGTAAAAGGGAACTTTGACGATTGTCAAAAAGTTATTAAGGACCTGTTTGCCGATCTGGATTTCAAAGGTAAACATCATTTGCGGGCAATTAACTCGATTAACTTTGTGCGTATTTTGGCGCAGACGGTATATTACTTCTATGCTTATTTCCGGGCGCAGGAGTCTGCGGGTACAAAGAAGATCAATATCAGCGTGCCATCCGGCAACTTTGGTAATATCTTTTCGGGCTTTCTTGCGAAGAAAATGGGTCTGCCGATCCATAAGCTAATCATTGCAACCAATGAAAATAATATTTTGGAGCGCTTCGTGAAGACAGGCGAATACAAGCCAGGCGACTTTAAAAGCACATACAGTCCTTCGATGGACATTCAGGTGGCGAGCAACTTCGAAAGATACCTGTATTACTTCCTCGGTGAGGATGCAGCCAAGGTATCTGAATACATGGATAACCTCAAAACCGAGGAACGGATTGTGATCGGTGCAGAGGATTTAAAACGGGTGCAGCAGGATTTTGAAGCGCTCGGTGCTTCGAATGAGCAGTGTCTGGAGCTGATCAAAAAATACAAAGCCGAGTACGATTATTTGCTCGACCCGCATACAGCTTGTGGTATTGCCGCGTATGAGGCGTATAATGGCGCAGACGAAGTATGTGTGACCTTTGCAACAGCACATCCGGCCAAATTCGATGAAGCGATCCGTTTGGTGGACATCAAGCAGGAGTTCCCGGCGCCAATTGAACAATTGTTCTCCAAGCCGCAGCATCAGCAGGTGGTAGAGCATGACGAAGCAGAAATTGTGCGTCAGCTTGAAGCCTTTTATGTGTAAAAGAATGGGAAAAGAGGCTACGCTCTGCGCGCTAGCCTCTTTTTTATTTCCATATTTTCCAGATGTGCTGTATGTTTTAGTTTCAATTTGTTCACATTATAATGCCATATAGAGTAAGGTGTTAGGGCCTTGGAAATCTTGAAAAAAGCCCGTAAATCAAGGGATTTAGCTTTAATAAACTAACAGGCAATGAGAGGTTCATAGAGTTATTTAATGAAGGATACAAAAATTTTTTATAGGCGAATTAGCTGTATTATTATAAAAAATCATGTATAGTTAACTAAATTTTATGAATACATAAAGTTCCACTCTCGAAGGTGCAGAATAAGTCGTTCCGTCATTTAACAGAGGGGCTAATTATAAAAGGGGTGTATTAAATCATGACCATGATCCGTCCAGAGCAGAGTCAACAAGCAGCAGCCGAATATGTGCAGTCCGTTTTTGAGAAGGTTATCGCGCGCAATCCTCATGAGAATGAATTCCATCAGGCCGTCAAGGAAATATTGGATTCGCTAATTCCGGTATTGGCTAAGCATCCTAAGTATATGCAGCAGGGGCTTCTGGAACGGCTAGTGGAGCCGGAGCGAGTCATTACCTTCCGTGTACCTTGGGTGGACGATGCGGGGGTTGTACAGGTCAACCGTGGCTTCCGTGTGCAGTTTAACAGTGCGATAGGGCCTTATAAAGGTGGACTTCGCTTCCATCCGTCTGTATATCTCGGTATCGTCAAATTTTTGGGTTTTGAGCAAATTTTCAAAAATGCATTGACGGGTCTTCCCATCGGTGGTGGTAAAGGCGGCTCGGATTTTGACCCCAAAGGGAAGTCGGATAACGAAGTGATGCGTTTTACACAAAGCTTCATGACCGAGTTGTATAAATATATCGGCCCAGATGCCGACGTTCCGGCAGGGGATATTGGTGTAGGTGGTCGCGAGATCGGTTACATGTTCGGGCAGTACAAGCGGATTCGCGGAGGACATGAAGGCGGCGTCCTGACGGGCAAAGGGATTCATTACGGAGGCAGTCTCACGCGTACAGAAGCGACCGGCTACGGTTGTGTGTACTTTGTAAACGAGATGTTGCAGGCTCAGGGATCGTCTTTCGAAGGAAAACGCGTCGTCGTGTCCGGATCGGGTAACGTATCCATTTATGCGATTGAAAAAGCACAGCAGCTTGGCGCTACAGTCGTGGCATGTAGTGACTCGAATGGCTACATCTATGATCCAGACGGTATCGATCTGCAGTTGGTGAAGCAGCTGAAAGAAGTAAACCGTCTGCGGATTAGCGAGTACACTCAAGAGCGTCCAGGCGCAATCTATACAGAGGGCTGTTCGGGGATCTGGTCGATCCCATGCGACATCGCACTGCCATGCGCCACACAAAATGAAATTGACGAGCAAGCAGCCCAGTTACTGGTAAGCAATGGCGTAAAAGCTATAGGTGAAGGTGCCAATATGCCATCCTCGTTACAGGCCATTGAAGTGTTTTTGGACAATGGAGTTCTGTTTGGGCCAGCCAAAGCTGCCAATGCAGGTGGAGTAGCCGTGTCGGCGCTCGAAATGTCACAAAACAGCATGCGTCTATCTTGGACCTTTGAGGAAGTAGATGCCAAGCTGCATGATATTATGAAAAATATCTATGCTAACAGCGTGAAGGCGGCTGAGGAATACGGCGTGCCGGGCAATTTGGTTGTCGGAGCCAATATTGCAGGATTTGTACGTGTGGCTGACGCAATGCTGTCTCACGGGATTATTTAGCACAACGGAACATAATAAAGTTGAATTGAAGCTGAGCGGCTCTTGTGCGAGTCGCTCAGCTTTTATTTGCAAAGAGCACTTTATTTTTCTCAGGGACTTGATTTATTTTTAATGAGGATGTATATTACTTGATAGATCAATAATTGATAGATCAATGGTCGGATCACGAAGCCCAGCGATATGCTTAAGGGAGGAGAGATTGATATCACCCAGACACCATCCGAGCCTGAGTATATTTTTGACATGCTATTGTTGCTGAACAAGCAGATTAGCTCCAAGTTTGAGCGTTGTGCAGGAGTCAGCGCATCCAGATTGCAGCTATTGTGCAAGTTGTATCAAGTGCAGGAGATTAGTCAAACTCTGCTGCAAAAAGAGGTTGGCATTGATGCTGCAGCCGTAACGCGCCATTTGAAACAACTGGAAGCAACAGAAATGGTCACACGACGCACGAAGCCAGAGGACAACAGGGTTACCTTGGTAAGCCTGACCGATTATGGACGTGCACGCATTGTCATCTTTAAGCAGGAGCGCTCACAGTTTGTAGCTCAGCTGCTACAGAGCTTCGACGAGACCCAGCGGCACCAGCTAGCTGATATGCTGCAAGTGATGAATAGTCATATATCCGATATGGACTGACAACATTTTTTTAACATTACTATACCCACAGAGGGATAAGGAGAGATTGGAATGAATAATACGAACACATCCAGTACGGTAAAAACGAATGATTTTAAAGAAATCGCCCTGGGACGCCGTTCGGTAAAAGTATACGATCCGTCCGTGAAGATCAGCCGCGAGGAAATGACTGAGATTTTGACAGAAGCTACACGCGCACCATCTTCCATTAACCTGCAACCTTGGCGTTTCCTCGTCATTGACAGCCCTGAAGGTAAAGCTACACTGGCACCATTGGCCCGTTTCAACCAACGTCAAGTAGAAACATCTTCGGCAGTGATCGCTGTGTTCGGGGATTTGAACAACTTTGATAATTTCGAACAAATTTTCGGAGAAGCTGTAGAATTGGGCTATATGCCCAAAGACATTAAAGAAATGCAACAGGAAAAAGTAGCAGCCCATTTTGCAGCGCTTGATCCCGTTGTGAACAAAGAAACGGTCCTGATCGACGGTGGTTTGGTATCCATGCAGCTTATGCTGGTAGCGCGCGCTCATGGTTATGATACTAACGCTATTGGCGGTTATGAAAAGGATCAAATTGCTGAAGCCTTTGGTCTGGACAAAGATCGTTATGTCCCTGTTATGCTCATTTCCATGGGTAAAGGAATCAACGATGGTCATCCTTCCACACGTTTACCGATTGATCAAATTGCACAATGGAAATAAGTTAAGTTATATCTATATGCAACATAAAAATATACGCAAAATAAAAACAGGCGGAGCAAGGGCACATCCCTTTGCTTCGCCTGTTTTTTTATTCGCCAGGATGCAATGAAGATCCGGGGCTTGATGACGTGTCGATCCTCTGGTTATTTTTGTACTATATTCGCTCCCGACGTCTGTGTTGGGTCAGCGGGGTCATTCTGAGTAGGATGGTAGCGCTTGGGCCATATAATCTGGTGCGAAGTATGGCTAAGCTCCTCATAAAATAACGGTGCTTTCTTGAATAGGCGTATGACTAGATGGAAAAAGAACCATCCGTTCATCACCAACAGCACAAGGCTGATCATAACATTTATCCAAGGAGACAGATGAGATCCCAGTACAGATCCACCTAGTACGTAATTAAGTCCAAAATACAACCAATACAAGAGACTGTAGCGCTTAATGAGCTCCCACAGGGAAACTCTTTTTCCTCTCCCTGTCAGATGAATGCGTACCAGCCACTTCCCCGGAGTTCGTCCATTCGTCAGGTAAGGAACCACCATAAAGTAAATTCCACTGGAAACCCAGAAAGCAGCAGATACATGCATGGACTCCATAATGCTGAGCAACCCTGCCCAAAGGATAGTATCCACTAAATAGGCTACTCCTCGTCTCGTATAGGACACCCGTTTGGTCGTAATGTCCAAGTGCTTGTCCAGATGTTCCAAACGGGGAAGGAAGCGTGAGAACCATTCGCCGAGCAGAAAGCCCAGCATACCGCCCAATGTATTAGCCAGCAGATCGTCCACATCGAACACGCGATACGCATGGTCAAAAAATCCATACAGTCCTGTCAACTGTGTCACCTCAAAGAAGAGGGACAGGATGAAGGACAGAATCAGACACCATCCCCATCGTGCACGGAAATAATAACGTAAGAACATACCGAAAGGCAGGGTCATCATCACGTTAAAAACCACTTGCAGAAAAGCACGCTCCTTCAGCAAATGAACATAACTGGAGGGATGAGCAGGTGAGACGGATGTTTCCCTTATAATGTCTTGCACGAATTGCAAGGGCATCAACTGCAACGCTCCCCCAGCCAAGGCTGCATTATGACGTGATGCCGGGAGCGGGAGTATGACCAGAAAGAAGGCGTTCATCAAGTATAACAGCATCAAGTAAAGCAACCACGCTCTAGCCTTGTGAATATAGCCATGTCTGCGATATTGCACGATAAGGAATGGTAGTGTAAACAGTAACGCAGCAACAGGGAAGGCCAGAAAAGCATATGAAACTGGAAACAGATAAGATTGAATCATGACCTGTTTAAGCCTGCTTTCTCCGGAACTTCACTAACGACCAGATGATCAGAAATGCCATGAACGCCACGCACACGCTAATGCTGATGCGATTTTGCGGGTCAAGCAAGAACAGGAACGCAATGACCCATAGACATCCTACTGTAAGCGCCGTTACATAAGGGAATCCCCATATCTTGAAAGTAGGCTCCACTGGATAGGATTTGCGCAATTTCAATTGGGACAGACAAATGCAGCTCCAGACGAGCAGCACGACAAAGCCAGGTACAGCCATCAAAATACGGAACAGCCCGTCCTGAGCGATATAAGCAACCATGGAACCGACAATCAGGACTACAGCGCAGAATTTGAGACTATTCACTGGAACCCCATTAGAAGATACGCGAGCGAGTGATTTAGGACCTTCTCCATTGACCGCCAACGAATGCAGCATACGTGTAGCCCCGTAAATCCCCGAATTGGCGGCAGACAGTACAGCAGTGATCAGAATAAAGTTCATGACATGAGCCGAGCCTTGAAGCCCTACAGAAGACAATACCTGTACAAACGGACTGGTATTCGCATCCAGTTGGTTCCAGGGAATCAAGCCACAAATAATGAGAATGGGCAACGTGTAGAACAGAACAACGCGAAGAATGAAGCTTTTAACCACTTTAGGCAGCACCTTTTCCGGGTTTTCTGTCTCCGTCAACGTCAGTCCAATCAGCTCGGACCCTCCGTATGAAAAGGTAACGACCAGCAGCGCTGAAAAGATAGCCAACCAGCCATTGGGTAGAAATCCGCCGTGCTGCACATAGTTGCTTAGATAAGGTGGAGTTTCAGTGTGAATAATCCCGAACAGTATACAGCCACCCAAGGCGATGAAGATAATAATCATGGCTATCTTAATACCCGCAAGCCAAAATTCCAGCTCCCCTAAACCGCCGACACTCAGCATGTTGACGACAATAATGAAAGCCGCACTCACTAGACTGAGTACCCATAGAGGGACATCTGGCAACCAATATTGCAGGAAACTTCCCGCAGCAATGACCTCAATGATACAGACGGCCAGCCACATGAAGCAATACAACCAGCCGATAATAAAGGACAGTCGTTCTCCAAAAGCTTTGCGAATAAAATCCTTCATATTCATGTTGGGATAGACGGTAGCCATCTCGGCAATTGCGCCCATAACGACCAAGAGCAGGAGTCCAGCGAAGGCATAGGATAGAATAACACCTGGTCCCGCCAAGCTAATCGTTTCGGTGCTTCCTTTAAAAATACCCGTCCCGATGACTCCACCCATAGCCATAAAGGTAATATGCCGTGGGAGCAGCTTTTTGTGCAAAGTTGCTTCATTTGATTTCAATATGAAATCCTCCTTCATATAGTGTATAGCTTCAGCATGGCCCAAACAGGCTTACTTCAATTAGACTTATACTACATGAAAATATCCAATTAGGAAATGAAAGAAATAGGATCTGGTAGGGAGATTGAAATCGATAGAGGACAAAATGTAGAAACAGAGGCAGAATGATATCGTTGATGATTGTTTTATTATCGATATCATTCTGTCTTTATGATATATAATGAGGTTGGTTTGGGAAAAAAGTATGATATTTATGAAGTGGAGGATTTGATACGTGAAGCAGGATCGGCAAAAGCAGGTAGGTTCCTATATCGGTATGAGCAAGGAATATGAAGCTGATGAGTTAAACAAACTTCTATCCCTATGGCTCCATTCGTCGATCCGTGTCATGGATGTCCGGCATATTCGACTGGAAGCAGAAGAGTTGCTTCAACCGTATCGTCTTCCAGCGCAGGCTTTTGTATTTGTATTGCAGGGTAGCGTGCGTTTGGATGGTGATTGGAAGGATACGCCACATTCAGGGTACGTACTGCATGGCAGCAAAGGCTTTGAACTGAATATGAAACCCTCGCAATGTGGGATTGAATATATCCTTGTACTATATAAAGCGACTTCTCTATCAGGACATACGGTGTATAATCATCCTTCGATAGCGCATGGTTTTGTACCGCCTTATCCGGTTATACTGTATCAAAAGCTGCAACTACTGGAGTACGCATGGCAGGATCAAGAGGCGCTATCCAAGATTCAGGCTCAGGGTCGGTTCTATGATTTTGCATATGAATGTATACGGCAATTGCAGGAACCGAAGGCTCGAACTTCTGCGCGGGATATCGTGACACAGGCCATTCGATTTATGCAGGATCATTACGCGGAGTCCATAACGCTGGAACGTTTGGCCGGATTGTTGGAATGCAGTCCGAGACATTTGACCCGGTTATTTAAAAAACAAACGGATTGTAGCCCGATTATGTACTTAATTCAACTGCGAATGGACAAGGCGAAGGAGCTTTTGCGGAAAACGGATGCGACTTTACAGGATATCGCTACCAGTGTGGGGTACCCGGATGTCTATTTCTTTAGCCGGGCATTCAAAAAATATACGGGTGTATCCCCGGTGCATTACCGGGACAGCCTGTATTCATCTGCTTTTGTGAGAGAAACTCGTCTGGATAATCCATTAAGCATGTCCGAATTTTCCATTGATTCGATAAGTGGCGCCCTGCATACTGTTATTGAGGATAATAATCATTATCAAAATTATGATGAAGGGATTTTACAAATGAATAGAAACGCAAAGCATTCCATGGCATTTATTTTATTACTTAGTTTTACCCTGCTGCTCAGCGCGTGCTCAGGCGCATCCAGTCCTACGGCAACCGATGGCGCTTCCCAAGGGACTAATAATACATCGACGGAACCAACATCACAGGAAAGGGTGCTGAAGGATGCACTTGGGCATGAGGTGAAGATTCCGGCTCAGCCTCAGCGAGTGATCGCTTCTTATCTGGAGGATCATCTGGTTGCCCTAGGTGTTAAACCCATAGCTCAATGGTCGGTAGGTAAAAATTCAGTTCAAGCTTACCTGCAAAAAGAACTGAAGGACGTTCCTACCATCGCTTCTGATCTTCCGTTTGAGGCGGTTCTGAACTTCAAGCCTGATTTGATCATTATGGACAGTGCGAGCATGGTGGAAGGCGACAAATATAATCAATACTCTAAAATTGCTCCAACCTACGTGGTAGGCAGTAATATGAACAATGATTGGCGTCAAGAGCTGCTGACCGTGGGTGAGGTGCTAAATAAGAGCAATGAAGCGAAGCAGGCATTGAGCAACTACGACAAAAAAGCAGCAGAGGCTAAAGCCAAGCTGAGTCAGACAGTGGGACAAAAAACTGCGGCGGCATTGTGGGTAACGGATAAAAACGTGTATGTCGTAAACCAGAATCTATCCAGCGGTGATGTATTGTATAAGGATTTGGGATTCAAGATTCCACAAGTCGTACAGGAGATTTCCAAAACGGCTAAGGCGAACTGGAGTAATTTATCGCTGGAGAAGCTGGCCGAGCTGGATGCGGATTATGTCTTTATCGTGAACAGCAAAAACGTAAGTAAAGAAGATATTGTAAAAGATCCTGTATGGGCGGGAATTCCAGCCGTTAAAGAAGGCCATGTATACGATTTTGGCAAGGATTCCAGCTGGTTGTATACAGGTACAATTGCAAATAGTCAAATGATTGACGATGTTCTGAAAAATGTAATTAAGTAATGTAATTAAGTAATGTAATTAAGTAATGTAACTTAATAAACTAGATTATAATAAAACAGCGCTATTCTCACTTAACGGCAGAGGCCACAGTAGGAGAGCGCTGTTTTGTCTTTTTAATTCCGTATGGACTCTTGCCGTGCAACCCGGTTTTATAATAAAAGATGTCTGCATAGAGCAGACATCTGGTTTATTTTCTAAATTAAGCTTGCGGAGATACCAGGATTTTAACCTGATTTTTCTCTTTCAGGAGACCTTCAAAACCTTGCTCAATCACTTCTTCGAGCTTAATGCGTTTGGTAACCAGCTTGTCGGCTGGGAAATATCCTTTTTCCATCAGGCTGATAACAGCCGGGAATACATCACGGTAGCCGATAATACCCGTCAGATTGCGTTCCTTCATAACGATATTGTTAGGCTTGATCGGAGCTTCTTTTTCAAAAATGCTGACGATCATGATTTGTCCGCTGATCTTAGTGGATTCAATAGCTTGAGTCAGCACAGGAGGTACTCCAGTGACTTCATAGGCTACATCTACGCCACCGTTAGTCCGTTTGTGCAGCTCTTGCACCACATCATAAGTCTTAGGATCAAGCACAATAGCACCCAACTCTTCAGCTTTAGCTTTACGCTCCTCAGAAAGCTCTACTGCATAAATCTCAGATGCGCCCGAAGCTTTCAACGCTTCAATAACCAGCAATCCGATAGGACCAGCGCCAAATACTACAGCTTTATCGCCGACTTTCAGTTGGCTTTGACGAACAGCATACAAAGCAACGGCCGAAGGCTCTACCAATGCGCCTTGCTCAAAAGATACGCTTTCTGGAATTTTGTGAACCATGTGCTCGTCAGCTGCGACATATTCAGAAAATCCACCGCCGCCGCCTGCCAGACCGAGGAAGCCCATTTTATCGCAAAGATTATATTTGCCTTGTTTACATGCATCACATTCTCCACATGCAAAAACCGGTTCTACAACGACACGGTCGCCAACCTGAATCTTGGTTACACCTTCGCCGATTTCGACGACTTGTCCAGAGAATTCATGTCCCATTACGATCGGTGCTTTTTCGCCAGTCAATGGATGCTGAGCATCTTGGGGAATAAAGATTGGTCCTGCTACATATTCGTGAAGATCACTTCCGCAAATGCCACACCATTCTACTTTGATTTTTACTTTTCCTGCCAGAGCGGCGGGCTGCTCAATGTTTTCCAATCGTAAGTCTTTTACTCCATGCCATCTCAATGCTTGCATGTTTGTCATCTCCTTGAAGAATATATGATCATTGCCTCTATAAAAGTGAATGAATTAGGAAACGTTTCCGAAAAATAATATGTCACAAATTTTACACATTGTCAAACCAAATTCATACAAAAAGCACTTGATTTTTTTGTGAATATAATCACTTGTGACTACAGTGCTATATTCGGCTCGTTTCTTTTATACAAAGAGATTTTGTGGATTTTTCAGGTGAAGCAAAGACAAGAAGAAAACGACTTCAATTTTTAGACACTCATTCTGTGGTATAATATCAGTATTAAGACTTTATTTTAGAAAGTCAGAAAACGATTCCGTTCTTGAAAGGATTTTGGGCGTGACAGATCAAAAGAAAGTAACTATAGAGGATGTAGCCAAGCGGGCAGGAGTCGGTATTGCGACTGTCTCCAGAGCTATTAATGATAGTGAGGGCATCAGCCCGAGAACGAAAGCCTTGATTTTGCAAGTGATTGAAGAGATGGGGTTTACGCCCAACACCTCGGCTCAAAGCTTGAAAGTGCGTCAGACACGACAAATCGCGCTGGCCGTGCCGGACATTCGCAACGCGATTATTCCGGAAATCGCTTGGTCCGTAGAGCAGGCCGCCAAGCAGCATGGTTACCGTGTCGTGCAAATCAATACCGCCGGGAATGCCAGAATGGAGCTTGAAACAGTTCGTGAGGTCAAGAAGCTGCATGTCGACGGGCTCATCATTATGCCGCTGGCGTATCCGAAAATGTTGGTAGATCTGATTAACAAAGCTAGCGTTCCCGTGTCCATTATTAACTATGGCAAGAAGCTGGGCGAAGATGTCAAAGCGGATATCGTCAGTCTGGCCCGGCAAGAGGGAAGACTCGTGATGGAGCATTTGCTTAAAATCGGCAGAACAAGAATTGCCTATGCAGGTGCTGCGAAGGACAAAATCGAGGAAAGATACTTTGCTTATGAGCAGTCTCTCCAGCATGTCGACCCTTCACTCGTTTATTTTGGCGATGATTTCTCCTTTGAGACAGGGCTGCGTGCTGCCGATTATTTTTACAGCTTGAAACATATGCCGGATGCTATTTATGCGGTTAATGATATGGTGGCGATAGGGATCGTCAATCGATTTAAGGATTTGGGCGTAAAAGTGCCGGATGAGGTTGCTGTAGTTGGTATTGATAACAATCTGTGGGCTATGGTAACGACTCCTCAGATCAGCTCAGTTTCCATCATGGGGGAAGAGGTGGCACGATTGGCTGCGGAGCTGCTGCTCAAGCGGATTCAGGAACAGACACCTGGGGATTATGAGCGTGTGCAATTCGAGCCTCGTCTGATCGTGAGGGAATCGAGCGTTTCTGTGATCCGTAAGCCTACGGTGGGACGTGACGTGTAGAAGTTTAGATGGAATCTTCCTATTGTTAGTTGGATGAACGGTTGCAGGCGTAGCAAGATAGGAGTGGATTTTGGGCAATTATAACGACCATTGTTTGTTCAGACAGGAGAGTGGATTCATGTTAAAAGGTAATGGTTTCGTTTCTGCAGCTTGTACTGCACTAATGCTGGCTGTAACCATAGGGTGTACTCCCCATCCAGTGGGACAAGATGCTGAAACTGTGGCGCCGTCCGGAGCAAACCATGGGGAGTCCAAGCAAACTGCAGCCGATACGCAGCATACCCAGCAAAGTAAAGAGGAGCTTGTGCTGTCCTCTTATAAGGATTCTTCCCTCAGTGATAAAGCAAAAGTACGTCATATAACGGACCATTTAGCAGGAATCCAATGGGGAAAGATGAACGAAAACAATGAACATCAAAGCCTGGAAATTATCGAATATTTGTATAGGCAGCGAGCTTTTATTCCATCGAAAAGTTTTCCAAATGTGATCCGAGCTTCTGAAGGTTTGGATGGAGCTGTAAGCGAAAGCTATGCTGCCCTTATGGGAGATTTGTTTACAAGAGACAGAACTGCGATGACTCGAGCATTGGCAAATATGGATAAAACTAACCGCACACAAGGTATAGGAAGCATCGGGTATGCTCTCAGCTATAGAGAACCCAAGGAAGTCAAGAAAGAGATTCAACAATGGCAGGCAGGACAAAAGCTTACTACGGCAGAGAAGGATGTCATTGGAGCTTTGTTCGTCAAGCTGGATAATCCGTATTGATGCATGCATAGAGGAAATATTGAACAGCCGCGTCTCTACCGGAGGAGCGGCTGTTTGTGCTGTTTTTTTACATCCTGCCATCTATGATGGGATAAGCGTTAGTAGGACCATTGGTTTCATATGTTCATCTAACAACGTGCTCAAGTGGTCTGGTGATCCTGATCCGAGCGCAAGCGTTTGATATCACTAATTGGAGGCAGACCGAACAAGCGGGCGTATTCGCGGCTGAATTGTGAGGGACTCTCGTAACCTACCTGAAAACCGACATCTGCCGCATCCGCTGATTCGGATAACAACAGGCGGCGGGACTCTTGTAGACGTAATTGTTTTTGATATTGCATGGGGCTCATAGCCGTAACCTCTTTAAAATGTCGATGTAGTGACGAAGGACTCATATTCGCTAGTTTGGACAATTCCTCAATACGCAACGGCTTATCATAATCCTGCTTAATCCGCTTTATGACTTCTGCAATCCGGTTGGAATGGCTGCCGGCCATGACCAGTTGTTTTAAGGATTCCCCCTGATTCCCCTGTAAAATCCTATACAGTATCTCACGAATGACTAATGGAGCCAGCACCGGAACATCTTGCGGGTTTTCCAAAAGATGCACTAGCCTTACCACGGCATCCAGCAGTAGAGAGTTGGTTTGACTTACATACAAGCCTCGTCTGGAATCAGGCATGGGGCTTGTGGGAAAAGCAGATTCCTTGATCAGGTCCAAAACCTGATGCGGATCAAAATTGAGCCGGAGGCACAAATAAGGAGCTTCTGATGACGCTTGGATGACCTGCCCCGAGATCGGCAAATCCACCGACACAACAAGGTAGTCGGATGTGCCGTAATGGTAGCTTTCCTCTGCGAGCATCACGACTTTTCTGCCTTGTGCCACAATACATAAGGCAGGTTCATGGATTTGATGTACCGGAACGGTTGTATTTGAACTTCGGACGAAGTGAAGCGAAGGTATGGCTGTAGTGAGAACTCCGTCCTGATTTGAAAATCGTTCTATAAGCCTTGCCAATTCGGCTTGTTTTTCCATGGTAGAACCCTCTATTTTGGTTGCCCCCATCTTGACACATCCCTTCTTTCAACGTAGCCCGTTTTCATTTTCAGTAGTTTATTACATATTAAGGGTCTTTGGAGGATTAGGCAATAATTTGCTCTGATTCTTCTACCAGCTCGATGGACATTCCTCTCATAATAAGATGCAGATACAACACCTAATGAGCAAATGAGAAAAAAATAAAAATGCAAAGGAGTGAAATAGTCATGGAGAGCAAAAAAACGGAAAAAAGTGTACACGCTTCGCAGCATCCCTATATAGGGATGTGGGTAACTGAAGACGGAAATATCCGTCAGGAACTCTTGCCTAATGGTCGTTATGATGAAGCACGTGGTCAGAGGCAAAGTGCCTATACAGGAAGCTATATCATCGTAGAAGATGACTATATCGAGTATGTGGACGACACTGGATTTACGGCAGATGGTGAATTCAAAGATGGTGTCTTGTATCATGCAGGGATGGTTTTTTACAGGGAAGAGAAAAAGTAATCTATTTTATCTTTTTTCAGTGACATTTTAAACTAGAGGAGGAGTAAGCATGTTGGATATTAAAGGGAAAGTCGTAGCTATTACGGGGGCAAGCAGTGGGATCGGTGAAGCTACTGCCCGTTTACTTGCTCGCCATGGGGCTCATGTGATATTAGGGGCCAGACGCACAGAGAGACTGGAGGCTCTGACATCCGAGATTCGTTCTAAAGGTGAATCGGCTGATTATCAGCAACTGGATGTGACGAAGAGGGACCAGATGGAAGCGTTCATTAACTACGCGGAAAAAACATTTGGGCGTGTGGATGTCATTTTGAACAATGCGGGAGTGATGCCTCTTTCAAAATTAGAGGCCCTGAAGGTAGAGGAATGGGATCGCATGATTGATGTAAATATACGAGGCGTTTTGCATGGGATTGCGGCAGGGCTTCCGATTATGAAAAAGCAAGGATTTGGTCAGTTTATCAATATCGCCTCTATTGGCGCGTATAGTGTAACCCCAACTGCAGCGGTGTATTGCGCTACAAAGTATGCGGTTCGGGCGATCTCTGAAGGATTGCGCTTGGAGGTGGGGGGAGATATTCGCGTGACGCTGGTATCGCCGGGAGTAACTGAATCTGAGCTTGCTGACAGTATTTCAGATGAAGAGGCCCGGCAAGGAATGAAAGAGTACCGTCGTATTTCGATTTCACCTGATGCCATAGCCCGTTCCATTCTGTATGCCATGGAGCAGCCAGCGGATGTAGATGTTAATGAAATTATTGTCAGACCCACGGCAAGCCCGAATTAATGCTATGGCATCCATGATTCTCCCTTTACACTCAGATCATTTTTTCCTCCTTCCTTTTATGGATGGGGGATTATTTATAATGAGAAAGACCATCATTCACACCACAGAGTGTAAAAAGGCAGTGTCTTTAGAATAAACGGGTTTACTTTTACAAATGTTTGTGATAACTTTATTTCGACAAACATCGAAATTAAGACTGGAACAGAAGGGAGCCGAACAGGGTGAAAGACACAACGGAAATGCAACAAGCTGTAAAAATATATAAAGCACTTGGAGAACCAACTCGTCTCAAGATAGCACTTCTGCTAAAAGAGGAAAGTGGCCAATGCTGCTCTGTGCTGGGCGAGAAGCTGAACAGTGTAGCTATTTCAACGCTATCGCACCATCTGAAGCAAATGGCAGAGTCTGGACTGCTCACGTTCCGTAAAGAGGGGACGTTTATTTATTACAGCTTGGATGTGGAAGCAGCACAGAAATATGCCCCGTTCCTGATAACATAAATTTTTTTAGTCTTAATTTCGATATTTGTAAAAATATAAAAATATAAAATATTAAGAGAAAAGAGGCGTTATTTAAAAATGCAGAGCACGTGGAAAGTGTATATTTTGGCCATTGTTAGTTTTTTGGTAGGCACATCCGAATACATTATCTCAGGCATTTTGGATCAGATTGCGACAACCATGGGGATTACGGTGTCCGCAGCGGGACAGTTGATTACAGTCTTTTCTCTTGCTTACGCGATTGGCACGCCGATTCTGATGGCAGTAACCGCTAAATGGGACAGACGCAAGCTGCTCCTGAGTTCGCTCGGATTATTTGTAGTAGCTAATGCCCTCTCCTTTATTCTGCCGGGTTTTGGAATGTTTATCGCCGCACGTATTCTTATGGCCCTCGGGGCGGGGATGGTTGTGGTTACAGCACTGAGCATTGCTGCGAAGATTGCTCCAGCCGGCAAGCAGGCCAGTTCTATTGCTACGGTTACTATGGGTTTTACAGCCTCGCTGATTATCGGGGTGCCGCTTGGAAGAATGATATCTTCTGCATATGGCTGGAAAACCGTATTTCTCGGCATCGCTTTGACAGGGATTATTGCTTTGATCGTTATCGCTATGACAATCCCTCGCTTAAAAGGAGATCAACCGATTCCCTTACTACAGCAATTTGCTCTTCTGAAGAAGCCTGAAGTTGCTTTGGGATTGGCGATTACCTTCTTTTGGGGAGGGGGATATTTCCTCGCGTATACTTACATTTCACCGTACTTGCTGAATGTATCAGGTGTAGGGGATAATATGCTAAGCTCAGTATTACTTGCCTTCGGGATTGCCAGCCTGATCGGGTCGAAAATCGGTGGATACAGCGCAGATAAAAAGGGTATTTCCTTTACATTATTCGGGGGCATGGTGTTGCATGTCTTTTCCTTGCTTTTACTTCCTGTCGCCGCTCATTCCCTGATCGCAGTATTTGCTTTATTGATCCTTTGGTCGTTCGCTGCCTGGACAACTGGACCTACTCAACAATATAACTTGGTCACTCTTGTGCCTGAATCTTCCGGTGTGATGCTGAGTCTCAATCAGTCTACGATGCAGCTTGCCATGGCGGCCGGAGCCGGGATCGGTGGTGTAGTTGTTGGTCAGGTTTCGCTGGCTTCCATCACCTGGTTTGGAGCAGCAGGGGTCGTTATAGCTATTGTGGCTGTATATTTACTTTCACGAAGATCCTCAGTCCACACGGAATTGGGTGTTACGGAGTAAAGCTTATAGATAAGTGAAAAGGAGGCCCAGTGATGAAGGTGACATTGTGGCCTTCTTTGATTTTGAATGAACAATAATATGCTCTCTTGCAGTAGGAGGACTTATTCAAACGTAATATCAGTGATTTTGCCGGCTTCCTTAAAGCCGATATTTTTATAAACTTGATTGGAAACCGAATTTTTTAAATCTGCATATAGCATGGGTACTAAATGCTCATTTTCCAAAATCGAACATAGCTCGGATACCATTCCGCTGGCAAAACCTTTCTTTCGTAAATTAGGCGGGGTATACACAGCATTAATGCGAGCATGTCTCGACGAGCGGTGAGCAATATTAGCCATGGACACAGGCATGTTATTTACAATCCAAAGATACAAATTTCCTGTCCCGATGGTCTTCTCCGCAACCGATATTTGACTAACCGGATCAATAAAACTACCTAAAGCTTCTTCTGAAAAACCAGCTAGAAACTGGGCAACTAATTGTACATCCTCTGGGATGGATTGTCGGATCATTCCCTCAACGCCCGAGGGCTTTTTATATTTAGGACAGAAATAAGATTCCATGACCATATGGGTATGTACCTGAGCAGCATGACGACGTTGTGCGTAAGCATTTGCGAACTTCTCGACTGTTTCGGCATCACCACATACACCTGATAGGGTGGTTCCTTTTAAATAACGTAAGAGTTCTTCTATATAGGTCAATTTATGATTATCTGTGATTTGTTGTGAGATCCATAACCAGGCCTTATATCCGGGTGATTGAGCAAAGACCATATTTTTATCGGACGTTTTGAGGCATGTTGATCCTTCTGACTCACAAATTCGATGGATCAAATGGTATCGAACTTCATCAGCCAAAAATAGATTTTGATTTAATATATCGTCGTTTGGGACTAGTTGCTCAATCATGACTCTGCCTCCTAATGAGCTGTGACCTAAGCACTTGTAAAGTGCTATGAAGCTATGAAGATTCAGTTGTTATATCTACTAGGATTTAAACTTCCGCGCTATACGCTTCTTATTTTTTTGTCGCCAAATCCATCTTTCGATAAAGTTTTTTTCTTTTCTTTCCTGAAGTGTTTCCTTCATACCCTTAATAAGAAATTCGGATCTTCGCTTGTCGTTTCTGCTAATTTCACGTAGTTCCTCAATAAATTTATCGTCCATGTCCGCATCTCCGTTAGTTCAGGATTTTCCAAATTGCTAAGCTAGATTATACAGAACATATGTTCCTTTTTCAAGTCTGCATCGCTCTATTCAATCACATAACCATTTTTAGATGGATGCTGCGAGGCCCGCGCCAATCGGATGGTGAGGCATAAGATAAGTTGAAAGGAGGAATTACAACATGGACAACAAAGCATATGTATCTCAAACGTATCCACGTCTTACAGTTTACAACGAAGAAAATTTTCGGGGTTCCAGGAGAGTATTCAGAGGAAACCTAGGCATTCGTAATACCGATAACATTCTCGACGGCATCGAAAGTCTGCGTTTCTTTTCTACCAGCAGCAATGCTACACTGGTACTCTTTACAGGCACGCGGTTTAGAGGTAACTTCCGTGTGTTTAGAGGCAATCGCAGCATCGCCGACCTGGATGATCTGATTCGCGGGAATGATGTGGAATCTATTATCTCTACCAATCAACGTTTGACGTTGCAACAAATCCGTAATATCCGCAGTAGCGGTAGACTTCCATCTGGCTACCGAATCATCTAACGGCCTTATTTCGACTTCATAACCATTTTACAAGACTGTTTCAGGAGCTTGCAACTTTCGGGCTTTTGGGACAGTCTCTCTATTTGCACACGCGACCCACATATTTGAATGATGAGAGGAACTGTTTGGGAAAATGGGACCTTGTTAGTAGTCAACACCAACTCAATATTTATGAAAATAAATAAAGGAGGACATACGATATGCCCTCCTAATGACGTATATTGTATTTACTTCAGTTCCCAATTCGTTGCTTTGATCACGGCTGCATCTGCGTTCTTAAGATCTGTTTCGCCAGAAGCTAAGAGAGAACTCCATTGTTTCACACGATTCTTACCATTGGGAGGTTGGTTATAATCGTTGGTATCGACAACCAATGTACGCTTAGCATAGAAGCTAGTCATGAAATTCTTCTCATTCGTACTACTGCCTGAACGTGAGAGGATTCCTTCAAGACTACCTGAATCACCGGTAGCGCCTTGATTGAGTGCTGTGTCGACAAATGATCCAATCGTTAGAGCAGTATTAAATCCGCGTTTATGTGCTTGCTGTACACTATATTCGATATAGGTGTCATAGAACGTACGCCACATGGCTTCTCTCCAAGCTTCATTGTTTTGGAGAGCGTTGATCTTCTTCTTGATTACACTATCGCTATCGCTGAGTTTTAGAATCGAACCATTCATTTTCCCCTTTAGACCAGCACGTGTTAATCCACCTGCAATGGAAGGGTTGCTAGCTCCACTAGCAGCATCAAAAGCTTTAAATAAGTACGGGCCATCTGGTCCCGTATCATTTGAACCGCCTGTTGTTGCTCCAAAGATACCAATGGTGTACCCACGATTATCGCCGATATCTTCAGCATAGCCATAGAATTCAGTCCATTTCAAAGAATCTTGCTCTGGTTTGTTCACTAGCTTCATAATATTATCCCACTGCTCACCGTCGAGTCCTGTATTAGCCTTCAGGAACTGAAGTGTTGAAGGTGAGAAATTAGCATCATGGTCAATAGCTGTAACCGCTGCTTGGCTAGTAGCTTCTTCGCTGGTAAGGGATAATGGCTGTATACTAGCTTCATTTGAGTTGTCGAAGCCCTCATTTAAATCGATCGTTTTCTGCACCGGAGTCCCATTCTCTTCAGCAAAAGCCTTGCTAGGTGAAGAGCCGGACAAGCTAGAGAAAGAAGCGACTACAGTAAAGCTTAGCAAGATCATAAGGAACTTTATTTTATACATATAACTCCTCCTATAAAATGTAATTGTGAAAGGCTAAAAGCGTAGATTTCCATCTAACTCGAATGGATTTAGCAAGAGTATAGATAAGAAGCATAGGATTGAATAGAGCTTAAATAACCGTTTTTTTCAAAAATTATGATTTATATGTGAATAAATGGACCTAGTTGTTCCTAGATTCCTACAGACCATAAGTGCAAGAATGAGGACGAAACAAAGATAGCCTCTTGATAAAATGAGTTACATCACATATCAGGAGGCTATATTTATGAACAAAATTCATCAGTTTCATGCACTTCACACATCAGAGGAACTTTTATTTTTAGGGAACGCCTGGGATCTGCCATCTGCGGTGGCTCTGGAGAAAGCAGGTTTTAAGGCGATAGGTACGACGAGTTGGGGGATTGCCAATACGTTTGGATTTTCAGATGGAGAGCTTATTGATTTTGACCAGCACGTAAGTATTATTCGGACGATTGTTGAGCATGTTCAGATTCCAGTGTCAGCAGATATTGAAGCAGGATATGGAGAGGACACGGCAACGATTGTTGAGCATGTTTTAAGGGTAGCCGATGTGGGAGTTACAGGGATTAATATTGAGGATTCTTTGAAAATGCAAAAGGGACTTCGAGAAGTGGGTCTGCACAGTAACCTATTGTCCAAAATTAGAGCGGCCTTGGATGTGCGTGGGTTTCAAGCGTTTTTTATAAACGCAAGAACGGATACATATTTGCAGATGAATGCTCCACTTTCAGAGACCATAGAGCGGGCCAAAGCGTATGTGGATAGTGGTGCGAGCGGAATTTTTGTTCCAGGATTAAAGCGTGATGAAGAGATCAGGGAAGTTGTGTTTCATATACATGCTCCGCTTAATGTTTTATCCCTGCCGGGTCTGACGAATGTCCACCAGCTTCAGCAGTTAGGAGTTAAACGGTTTAGCTTTGGAAATGCATTTTCTGATAAGATAATAGTTGCTTTGCAAAAGAATGCAGAACAGTTGATAGAGCTACAAGATACATCACATTTATATGAGGATTTTGCAAAATCCTTGAGCTAGATGAATATGAACTATAGAAAGGACAGAGCATTCGATCATGGCTAACCTTAGTCTTTCTTTTGAAGAAATGTGGGAGAAAATTATAGCGTGTGATCGTAAGTATGACGGGTTGTTTTTTACCGCTGTGAAAACAACCCGCATATACTGCCGACCTTCCTGTCGATCCAAAAAGCCGAAGAAAATAAATGTGGAGTTTTACTTTGATTTGGACAAAGTGGAAAAGGCGGGTTTTCGTGCTTGCAAAAGATGCCAGCCCCATACAGACCATTCGCCGTATATCAGACTTGTGCAGAATGTGGTAACCTTTTTGGTTAATCATTACAAGGAAAAACTTGTATTGCAGGATATTGCGGACCATATCGGAATAAGCTCCTTTTACTTGGATCGGATCTTTAAACAGGAAACCGCCGAAACCCCGCGCACGTATTTGGAAAAAATAAGAGTAGATAAGGCAGCCTATCTTCTTAAAAGTACAAATCTTACGAATCTTGAGATTTGCTATGAGACGGGCTTCCAAAGTCCCTCCCATTTCTATAAGGCGTTTCGTAGCTTGAACCATTGTTCTCCTAGTGAGTATAGAAAGTTGAGTAGGGAATAGAAAAGGAAGGAGGTTGTATCCTTTTATGAGCGAACTATACGTAATGAAGTATGTATCGCCGATTGGAGAGATAGAGATACAGGGCACAAATGAGGCTGTCTATTCTATTATGTTCTCTAATCGGAATGAGCCCTTAACGAGGGCTATAGAAGAGGTTCCAATCCAAGTATTAGCGGAATGCACTACCCAGCTTGACGAGTATTTTAAAGGTGAGCGCTTTGAGTTTACGTTTCCTTATGCCTTTGAAGGTACGGATTTTCAGCAAAAAGTATGGAATGCGCTGGTGTCCGTGGGGTACGGTAAAACGGCAGCTTATAAAGATATTGCTCTTGCTATTGGAAATGAAAAAGCGATCCGAGCCGTAGGCAGTGCTAATGGAAAAGATAAGCTGAGCATTGTGATTCCATGTCACCGAATTATCGGTTCCAATCAGAAACTAACGGGCTATGCAGGAGGGCTATGGAGAAAAGAATGGTTGCTCCAGCATGAGAAGCGTTGTCTGAGGTCCTAAGGAGGGTTCGTAGATGAGAGACATATATTTGAAAGAGTTTAAGCCGGAGAACTGGACAAATATGGTTCAGGTCTATCAGGAGCGGTATGCACAGGTAGATCCGGCTATAAGAGCAAAAGTGGCCAAAAGTAAAATTCCCAAGGAGATTCAGATTGTGCTGCTGCCCGATATGGGGGAGTATTTGCTGATTTGGATGGATCGAAAAGTTCCCGCACTCGGCAACGAAACACCGTCGGATTATTTGAAAAGCGAAGAAGGGACTAAAGCACTGAAGGCGGCTATATTACGTATGCCACGTTGAAGAAGCGGACCAAGGAGATACATATGAACATTGAACAGAGCGCGAATGATGGAAAAAGTGAGTTCCTATATCCATAACTGTAATCAGATGGAATGAACTTCATCTAACCCTATGCTATGATTTACCGACAAGAATATAGATTTAAAAGGGGAAATAAGAATGAAGCTCAAAAAAATGATGTTCCTACTTTCGTTTTTAACGATATTTGTAGGGTTGATCACTTTGTGCACAGAAAGTGTTCAGGCTGCCAATTCGACAGTATTCAAAGATGGAGATAAGCTTAAGCTTATCCTTGATGATGGTAATGGAGTAAACAGAGTGTTTAAATTTGATCTTCCGTTTACGATTAAGCCTGATACACCAATTCGTCTGTATAGCAACAACATTGAAATTCCTTCTGGTGACTTTACGATCGATTATGCCAACTCCACAATTACGATTGCGGATTCACGACCAGCACCTGGGCCAGGATCAGAAAATCATATAGAACTTCCTATAGCTATAACTATGAAAGGAACTGTGCAGTCAGTCGATGAATCTACAGTAACTCCACTTGCGGAGGAGCCGAAAGTAACGCAGCCTGAGGTGGAGACCAATATAAAAGAGATTCCCACTCCCAGTGAACCCAAAGTTGCTCAACCTGTGGATGAACCGAAAGTAATTGAACCGCAAGTAACCCAGCCGATCGAGGAGCCTAAAGTGGACCAAGCGGTTGATGAGTCACCGGAAATCCCTTTGTCTATCCCATCTGGAGAAAATTTTCCGGGTACATTTACAATCAACTCTTCAAGTACATCATTTTCAGTTCGTTTGAAGATGAAAAATATTCAACCCACGTACACTTCATATGTTATGGTCAAAAATGCGGATGCTCAATTAATTAAACGGATTCAGTTCGATCCGGAAACAACGTTTAGCTACCCTTTGAGTAACCTGAATTTATCTACAGGTGGATATTACTTTTATATCAAAATGATCGATCAGTCGGGAAATTCGGCAGCGTCTGTACCCCAATTTGTTCCTATAAATAATAACAAGGCTCAGCAGGTTGAGGTGTTTATAGACGGTAAACTGCAACAATATGAGCAGCCTGCGACCTCTATTAGCGGAAGTATGTTGGTGCCATTTCGTGCCGTTTTTGAGGCGCTTGGGGCGAAAGTGAAGTGGGATGGAGCTACCAAGACCGTTACTGCAACCAAAGGAAATACAACGATCAAGTTAACTGTAGGCTCCAGGGATGCCTATATCAACGGAAAATTAGTGCGTCTCAATGCGGCGCCAAGACTCATTAACGGCAAAGTAATGGTTCCTATTCGCTTTGTAAGTGAGGCGCTGGGTGCGAAGGTAAAATGGAATATTGCAGCTCAGAGCGTTGTGATTTTCCTTGCTCCACCGCAGGTTTTGACAACCAGCGAAAGTGAACAATTAATGGAGGAAAATGAAGATGCTTCCGTATCACAATCCAATCCAACGATTCTGAAAAAGATATCCACCACCTTCTCCAAATCTACGGATATTGTGTTCGTCATAGATGTTACGAGTAGTATGACAGGGACGCTGGATTATGTGAGACAGAAGGTGAAAGGCTTTGTTGATTCCGTTCCAGCAGGTTCTCATTTTGCTGTCGTTGCATTTCGGGATATCAATCTGAAGGCAGATAAAGATTTAGAATTTTTGGAGTTTACGACCGATAAAAATAAGTTAAAAGGTAACTTGAACATGCTGCGCCCTTCCGCTGGCGGGGATTTGAAGGAATCGGGATTAGAGGCTATTCAGTTAGCTATAAGTAAATTTCCCAAAAATTCCAATTCCAAAACAATCATATTCATTACAGATGCACCAGTTCATGATAAGAATACAGCCCTGGGTAAAGCCCGTTTTTCAGTAGATGAAATCAACGAGCAATTACAGAAAAATGATGTTATTTTTAATGCAATCGTGCCTGCAAATGGACTAGCCAACAAACAAATGAAAAAGCTTGTAGATTCCAACGAAGGGACTTTGTATGATATCAAGGAGGCCAAGCTGAATTTGGCGAAGTAGGTTTGTCCTCAAATAAAGGCGCATAAAGGGAGCCGATGCCAGGCTCCCTTTTGTTATCACAAGCGACCTGTGATGAAAGAGTTCTAATGGGCTGAAAGCTCACTCTCCGTCACCCATTTATGATTTTTGACAGGCTCTCCTCCTGTAGTCGGCGTGTAGTCTACCATATATACGGTCGTTGGCTCGGCGGAATCAATGGTAGCCTTAGCCCCATCCATCCCCTTCATATGATCTGCTGCAAGGATAACCTCTGTGCCCGGTGCATAGGGCTCACTACTTGCATCCTTAATCTCTTCATGAATAACCCACTTATGATTATTCACTTTTTCTCCTCCAGTGGTTGGTGTATAGGAGACTGTATAAGCAGTAGTCGTATAAGCACCCGCAATCGTGGCCGTAGCCCCATTCATGCCGGCCATATGGTCAGCTCGTATAGTCGCTTGACTACCAACTTTGAAGGCTGGATTTTCAGCTTCTTTTAATCCGACAGGAAGCTCACTGGAAGTGGAATGGTTCATCTCCGATGTGTCGTGCTGTTGACTGCTGTTTGCCGTATGCTCCTGGTTCGGCGCGTTACTGTTCCCGCACCCACTCAAAATCATCATGACTGTACCAGCGAGCAAAGCCCATTGCATTCTCATATTTAATAGCTCCTTTAGGGTTTTATTTTCATATTCAATTATACCCCTAGGGGGTATGATTGAAACGGAATAATATTACAAACTTGTGAAGTGTTTTTGCCTACAAGGGGATCGCCTGTTGTGATCCCTTATTTGTTATGCAGAAGATACGTAATTAAATGTTGTTGACAGTGAATAAAAAATCATTGTAATATCTATAAAACGCATCAAGTTACTTGGTATTTTGAGCGACTGTAAACATTCTAACTCACCAAAAGTAGATGATATCAAGGAGCAGGGGGAGACATCAAATGAAGAAACCATGGATTTCATTTATATTGCTGCTGGGAGCAGTCGTGCTTTTTATTTCAGGCTGCGGCAGCAACAATACGTCGGGCAACGCTGCGGGTGAAGAAAAGAAAACACTGCATATCAGCTTTAATCCTGGTCCATATAGCGATCAGTTTAAGAATGGTGTGGCTCCATATTTGGAGAAGAAAGGCTATAAGATTACATATAAAGAGTTTACAGACGGTGTTCAGCCCAATGTAGCCGTGGCTAAGGGGGATATTGATGCTAATGTGTTTCAGCATTCGCTTTACCTGGATTCTATGAATAAGCGGGAGAATATTGATCTGATTGGTGCTGTACAGGTTCCGACTCCTCCGATGGGATTGTACTCCAGCAAGCATACCAGCCTTGACGAAATCAGTGAGGGAGCCCAAATCAACCTGCCCAACGAGCCAGTCAATATGCTGCGTGCGCTGAATATTTTGAAGGAAGTAGGCTGGATTACGTTAAAGGACAATATCGATCCATTGCAAACCTCGGTGAACGACATCACCTCTAATCCGCATCATCTGCAATTTGTTGCTACCGATCCGGCACAGGGGCCACGTGTACTGAAGGATGTTGATTTTGCGGCTATACAAGGGAACTTTGCTGTATCGAATGGAATAAAGCTGACCTCGGCATTAAAGCTTGAAAATATGACAGATCCGTTCACGAACGTGGTCGCTGTGGACAGCAAGAACAAGGATAAGCCCTTCGTCAAAGACATTATTGAAGGATATCATTCAGATGAATTCCAAAAGTACATCCATTCGAACCCTGATTATGAAGGCTACAAGTTGCCAAGCTATTTCAAATAATATGGGGCATTATCTTCTGCGGGCTGACGTTGTCAGCCTGTATCTTATGGATAGAAGGTGGATATGAACGTGATTTTTTCATCCTCTGATCTCGTCAAGGCTCTGCCTGACAACTATTTTAGCGCAATAGATGACAAAGTGAATCTGTATAAAAGTAAAGGAATAGATGTAATTAATCTGGCAGCCGGCAACCCGGATCAGCCAACACCGGCGCATATTATCAGCGCTTTGAAGGAAGCGGTTGATCAACCGATCAATCAGGGCTATCCGCCTTTTCATGGAAAAAAAAGCACGCTGGAGGCTGTCGCCGCGTTCTATAAACGGGAGTATCAGGTGGAGCTGGATCCTGACCGGGAGATTGCCATATTCAACGGCTCAGCCATAGGCGTAATGGGGATTCCACAGGCGCTGCTGAATCCCGGTGATTGGTTATTGACCACCGATCCGGCATATCCCCAATATTATTCCGCTGCTGCGCTGGCAAGAGCCCATATTCATACGATTCCGCTTGATGAGAAGCTTGGTTTCTTGCCTGATTATACAACCGTGCCGGAGGAAATCGCAGAGCAGGTCAAATTGCTCATGATTAATTATCCGAACAATCCGACTGGAGCCGTAGCTACTGCAGACTTTCTGACGAAGACGCTGGATTATGCCGCTCGGTATCAGTTTCCAGTTATGAATGATTTTGCTTACGGTGCTCTTGGATTTGACGGGCATAAGCCGATTAGTTTATTGCAAATCCCCGGCGGCAAGGAGTATGGCGTCGAGACGTATACAGCTTCCAAAACGTATAACATGGCTGGATGGCGCTTCGGATTTGCGGTTGGAAATGCGTCCGTTATTGGTGCGCTCAAGCATTATCATACGCATGCCTACAGCACTGTTTTTGGCGCGGTACAGGATGCGGGAGCTGTCGCATTGCTGGGCACCCAGGAGCCAGTACAGGAGCTCGCGAAGTTATATGAGCGGCGCCGTAATGTTCTCATTGCAGCGTTACGAGGTATTGGCTGGGATGTAGCTGCTCCCCAAGGGTCTTTTTTTGCCTGGTTCAAGGTGCCGGAGGGGCATACATCGGCTTCCTTTGCAGACTTTTTATTGGACGAGGCGCATGTTGCGGTCGCTCCTGGAGAAGGCTTTGGTCGTGCAGGAGCTTCTTATGTGCGGGTCAGTCTGGTAAACAGTGAGGAAAGGCTGCTGGAGGCGGTGCAGCGCATCGCAGCGACGGGTGTTTTTCAAGTATAAGCCGGAATACAAGGAAGTTATTTTGCTGCAATCAGGAATTGGCAAAGCGAACGTAGCCTCGACTACGGCCCTGCTGATTGAGCGTTTTAGCCCAGAGCTTGTCATTAATACCGGGTCTGCGGGTGGGCTCGATCCAGCGCTGCTTGTTTTTGCGACAGAAGCGCTGGCGGAGACCAGGATTGAGGGGAAGATCGTCAAGGGTTTGATTACGACGGCAGACTCCTTTATCTCCCAGGCTGAGCGCGCCCATTTTATCCGTAGCCAGTTTGGTGTTCCATTTTTGGTTGCGGCCAATTCGGCCGCATTGGTTGTGGCTCTTGTAGCCGCATATGATAGAGACAAGCTTTGATATATTCAATGGCACTATTCAGGAACGTTTTTTCTTCGACTTGCCATGCTGGTTAATGAGAGTTCGAAGTTGTTTCCCGGCTTGGTTCAGCTCCATATCGTTCAACACATAGTCTGTACTGACTTCCCAGGTGCTGTGGTCATTCAGATGAAAAATAAAGGCGGGAAAGCGAGGGCGCAGCCATTTGCGGATGGAGGCCCCTTCGAATTCGACTTTAGTGATTGCAGCCCACGGGACAGTTCGAATACCATCTGAAATGCTGTGCTCGTCAAAGATGAACAGGTAGGTATCCTTACGAAGCGTTCTGCTCAAACAAACCACGAGATAGCTACCGAAAAAAGGAAGTCCGACAATGGCGGACGTAATAAAGAAGAAGATTTGTAGAGCTGAGATATCTTCGTCGATAAAAATGAGCAGCAGCAAAAACAGACAAATAAGCACAAACATCAAGCTGCCCATGGCTTTCCAAAATGCCAAAGATCTTCGATATACAATTTTATCCACGGAATACCGCCTCGTCGGGAACAAACGCCTGAATGAAATAAGTTATTCGTTCTCTCCAGTCAGCTTCGGTCACACTTTCAATTCGCAGACATGGAGTGGCCTGCATATCCAGTTCTGTATTTCTTACAATCCACATATCATTCATTCCTTTAAGAACAAATAGCAGATTTGTAACAGAAGGACCATTTTCATCCGTATCCGTGTATACCATTTGGCTCAAATTATCAAGGCTACACTGATTACGATCAAAATCCTCCCGCCAGTCTTGTATCATTTGTTGAGCCGACTGATGAAGCTTCCACGTTGTCATTTGCTGCATGGTGAAGTTGGAGGAGGTTAACTCATTCCACTGTTCTTCGGTCAGATCGACGTATCGGCTGTGCGCATTGAAGTTCGGAGCAGACAGGCCGAACAGTTGATCAATGTCGTGATGCCAGTCTTCTGGGGAAGACCAGCGAAAGAAATGGAGTTCATTGTTACTGGAGAAATGATACAGAAAACGTTCATTTCCATGGTGTATCGTTAACGTATTTTGCTTATCTTGTTGCTCCTTAAAGCCACGTAGCATCTGACGACTTTGTACCAGATGAGCTAAAATTTCAACAATGAACGCATCAAATTCGAGCTGTTGTTGCTCGTCATCCCGTTGTTCCATCAAACCCTTGGATATCAGGCTATGCGTTGCGGCATGAAAAAGTAGTTCCCAGCGATCTTCGGTTAGTTCCCCGTAATAAGATTGGAGCAGACCAGAAGCCATATCTTCTGCGCCCAATGCGGTCAAGGCAAAGCCTAGTTCCTCAAGCGTTAAAATTACCGTTTGTTTGTCCATAGTCAGGCTCCTTCTCCATCTGTTAGGTGTGTATATTATTTAAATAATTTGCTGGCCCAGCGTATCCCTTTTTCCGCAAATTTGGCGACTTTTCCGCCTGCCCAGCTTCCCACTGTACCGCCGACGTATGCCCCGACGGCTGCGCCGACCGGACCACCGATAGCACCGCCTATGGACCCCAAAACGACAGCGCCGCCATAAGTTGCGGCGGTTTTAATCGCTACGTTAGAAGCAGATACAGCTACATCCGTTCCGGTAAGCTTCCCGCTTTTCCATTTTCCAGCCAGACTGATACCCTCGCCCACAATATTCATGGTGGCATTAATAGGGTAGAGCTTTTTGGCAATCATACCGGGAATTTGGCGGGTGGCTATGCCGTAACGTCCTTTTTCCACCCCGGCGATGACGTTCCGTGTCCACTGAGGAAAGCTGTTGGCTTTGTTGAATCCGAGGCCGAGCTTACCCATTTGAAGCTTTCCAGCTAAACGATCGAAGCCCTTTAAACCCTTCATCACAATACCCGGTTTGGCGAATTGGCGGTTTAGGCTTTTGCCTAAATTACGCATAAAAGCATTGTTACCCTTGCCTTTCACCCATGCCGCATTATGTATAACCGCTCGAGTGGGATTCTTCAGACTTCTCTTGAATTCTACTGTTTTGGTGAGCACAAGTGTGGAAGCCAGACCGCTATAGATCGCTGTTCCGGCAAATCCTAGTTGCCCGCGCCATTTGTTGGCCTCTGACAGGCTGTTAATGGCTATATCTGCTGGATCGGGTCCTTTTTTCCCGGAAGTTGCCCCTTCGCTGTTGCTGATCTGTCCGTTGTGATCTCCTTTAGTAATCCCCGTGTCTGCTTGGGTGTCTGTTTCCTTGAATTTTACTGCAATGGAACGCAGCTCTGTGCTGACAGAACTGACAGTTTGAGTGAAAGCATCCATTTGTCCACGCGCTTTATGAAAATCCTGATAAAAGCGCTGCTGTGTTGTTCCTGCCCAGCTATTTTCCAACATCTGAATATGCTGTGACAGTTGTCCGCAAATTTGTGCCCCCAGCTCACGTGCCTGTGCGAACTGCCTGGAAACCGCTTCTAGTTTCTCAGGAGGAACCATAATTTTAGCCATGATGTCCACCTCGGATGATTAAAATAATTACTTATATTTTAGTGAATCCAGTGGGGGTTAGCAAAAAAAGGAGGGGGTTTTAGTGAAAAATAAGTCATTTGTATGAGTTCATGAGGGTGCATAAGGGAGAATAGTAGGAGGTGTATGATCCGAAGTTCTTATAGTCATTCATAACGAAACGAAAAAAGCCACTCTTTTCAAATGGAGCTTTCCATTAGAAAGAGAGGCCTTCTTGCGTAGAGACTAATACATATTTCGCGTCGGTTTAATTATTTTAGCGGAATCTGCTTGGACAGCTTTTCAAACTGCTGCAAGTGAGGAGTGACCTTGGCAGTCATTCCTTTGAGATACTTAATGGACGCTTGTCTTTGGCGTTCTTTGGTAGCAGTCTCTTCAGGGAACATGGAGTATTCCTTTTGGACAGAGCCATTTTTATAAATTACGGAGAAGAGGTCTCCTTTTTGCCACCTTTGGACCAGATCTTGATTACTGTGCAAGATATTTATTATTTCATTGCTATTTTTATAAGTGAAGCTGTAGTCTGGATCGGCCACAGCGTGGATCACTTGGTAGCCGTTCTGTAATCCATTGTTCTGAAAAGTACCTACCTGGATCTCGTTCGAACGTACGGTTTGATCCGTTTGCGTCACTTTTTCAGTCTGCGTACCCTTGCCGCTCATCGTGTCATTGCTCCATGTTCCGTTGTATACGACTTTATGATTCTGTCCATCTGCATCCGTGTATTGATTTGTATATTTTCCGGTACCTGATCGCTTGCCATTCACAAAATCACCCGAATACTGCTTATATTCGCTCCATTTGATCGTACCACGTCCGTTAGGCTGCCCATTCTCGACCTCTCCATAGTAAGTAGTCTGACCGGATAGCTGAAGCAATTCCTTGGTTGCAGCCGCATTCGCCGCAGGTGGACTTACAGACAGCGCTCCAGATATCAGCGATGCGGACACCATAATAGGCAGTGATAGAGCCTTGCCTTTTTGCCAAAGTTTTTGCATCATGAGTTCTCCCCTTTCGAAGCTTTGAATTTCTAAAAGTTAAGTTCAACAACCCAGCACCGTTTTTATACTATTTTGTGCTTGGTGATTTATAGTTTAATATATATTGAGAATTATAGGAAACTGTAAAGTGAAAACAGCTAGTTAGGAGAGAGATTCATGAATTTACCCGAACATGGGAGTGAGGATGTATCGAGCATCCTTGCCGTGGAGTTGGAACATGAGCCTGTCAAGACCATAAAAGGAATCCATCAAGTGGAGCCTGATGCTAATATCTATTGGCTGATTGATGTGGAATTTAGTGGTTTTACGTTGTCAGATGAGGATATTTTGCAATTGCTCAAAGGATATATCGTGTATGGGCATGTTCATGATTTACAGGTGTGGACTAGTGTGGGGCGCAGACCAGCAGGCGAATGCCATTTTGATAAAATTTGTGTTTGTATAGATATATTCGATAATGTAGAGATGCAAGTTTGTTTGGATGAAGCCAAGGTTGCAGACTTTATGAACACACTGCCAGCGCGTTTTCAGGAGAAGGGAACTGTTCATGTGCTTCCTCGAGAGGATGCTGCCCATGCACGTGCAAAAGCGGAAAAACTTAAAGCATTTACAGATCAGGAAGGTGAAAGGGAACACGCTGTCATGCTTAGGCTAGTAGCGGATCAAGGCCAATCTTACCGTGGAGCGGATATCTGGGATGTCATGCTGAGTCTCGGAATGGAGTGGGGAGATATGGACATTTTCCATGCACACCATCACGGGACGGGAGGTTATGATGAACTATTTAGCGTACATACGGGAACCGAGCCTGGCTTTTTTTGGTTGAGTACACTCGCAGAGGAGCGCTTTGCAGATTTAATTTTTAGTATGGATGGGGTGCGAACCGCGCAGCCGCAAACGGTGTTTGAGGCGATGTGGAAAAGTGCCGAATATGCACGCACCAGACTCGGCGGGACATTAGTGAATGAACAGGGTCTGCCAGCTGTGCCGGAAGATTATCTACATCAGATTCAAGAGATGGAAGATCGACTAAGAGAGTTTGGATTTAAAGCAGGCGAGGATGTTGTTCTGTTTCTATTCTAGATTAGAAAGGAGTGATTTCGTTGTCCAGCAACGCTATTGAAAAGCTAAGATCGATTCTAAAACGTAAAGCTACTATTTTTCATACAGGGGGTCGTAGACCGTCGGATTCCCTTGAACAAAGCTGGATTGGTAGAGTTACAGTGGCTTTGCCAACGGAGGAACGACCCATTGATGTACAGGGGAATGCTATGGCTCCGATCATGCAATTGTATTTGCCGGCCTTGCCCTTTGTCCCTGAAGCTATGCGTAGCATCAAGCTGTTGACAGTCTTCCTGTCTCCCGATGTACTGGATCATGAGGACATGGAAGGGTATATGTGTATTCGTGAGTATACGTCGGTAGAGGATTTGGTCGAAAAAGATTTTGGTCCGTCATTTATGCAAATCAAAGCATTTCCGCTGTTCCCTGAACTCAAAGAGAATGATTATCCGGTCTGGGACCGTGATGACATCCCTGAGGAATACGGCGATGCCATTAACCAAATGGACAAGGAGGAACCCGACTATTTTGAGGACATCGTAGAGGAAATATATGCGGTTCACAAAATCGGTGGCTATCCCAGCTTTATTCAATCGGGCATTGACTTTGGCGAGGGCTATGAATTTGTATTTCAGATTGCTTCGGATGCCAAAGCCCAATTGAATATTGTGGATGGAGGCAGCTTTTATTTTGCCAAGCATCAGAATGACGGAGTCTGGCGGGGCTACTTTGATTTTTACTAATAGGCTCATTTAGAGAGCAGTCTGTCTTCCATACATTGCCATGTTCGGTATGACCCTATATACTCGTAAGTTAGATACTATTGAAGTGGAGTGAAAAGATATGAATGTTTTAGGTCAGCTGGGATCTGCTATCCAGAGTAGTTTATTTATTCAATCCGAACTGAAGAAAGCTCATGCATTTATTCAGGAGCACGATCTGCCTGTAGAGCAGGTAGAACATGATTTTCACAAGCAGATCATCGTGCTGGAGCAATATACGGGAACTCGCGTTTTTCAGCGAGGGCTTGCTAAATACAAAGTAATCAATGTAATACTTATGATCATATCTGTGATCATATTGCTGGCAGCAGGCATCGTTGCGGCAATGGAATATTTACAACCCGAACGACATTTGCTGCAAGTGCTGGCGAATGCCATGTTTGACTATTGGGTTCCCTCTATTACTTTGCTCAGTGTTGTATTCGTGGGTGTGATCGTTCTCGCCATCGTTAGAACTGTTTATGCCAAACAATTACATACGCGCGTGCTAGATCGGGCTTGGCAGGCCATTTTCAATCATGTGGACAAATAAGGGCAGAGAGCAACTGTAGGAGATTGGCATAATAGCTGAAGGAGTGGCAGCAATGAATGACTGGGAATCGGGAATCATTCAGGTCGATGGTGAGCGTGCGATTTACTCATCGTTAACGGAAGATCAGTTGTTAGAGGCCGACTGGTATTCGAAATATTTTCATTCTGTAAGAAAGCTAGGAAATGAGTATATCTGGTATCATTTCGATCAGCTTTCTTTGCTGCGTCGGCATTTTTTTGTGTCTGTATGCTTTAAGGATACCAGCCTAGTTGTCGTGGAGATTTCGCTCCAGGGCAATGAATTTCCAACTTCGTGGGATAATTGGTCTGAGGAAGGGGAGAGAAAGCGGCAAAGGGAGCATGATCGTTTGTTACAGCAACATTTGTCCGTAAAGCCAAGCTATCGTCAAACAAAGCCTTACCCCTATATGGAATATGAACTGAACTGGGGGAAAATCTCTTCTTATTTTGACCCCCGGTCGGGAAATACGGCCATTGCTTTTAAGTATAAAGATGAATAGTGATCTTACATAAAATACACGACAACCCTGCGCTTTGTGCTGGAGGTGAGGGTGTTGGATGAGTAAGGGAGATATGTTGTGGATAAAAAGGCGAAAAAAATACTGATGAACACATTCTGGTCCTCTAGCGGCTGGAAGCAGGAGCGGGGATCTTTTTCGGGTGAGGATTTTGAATATGCCAAAAGTAAGGGCTTGATGTTCGATCCGATCACCATTACACATAACGAGATTATAAACAGGCTGCATGAGCTGCACCAGCAAAAGGCTACAAAAGAACGAGTGGCAGCAGCATTTTTGCATAGTCTTTCCACGAAAAAGGTTCATTTACGAAGCGCCTTATCGAGTTGGGCATTAACCGCAGGGCTTCCTTTGCACACCTATGGGGAGCGGCATGTCGTCCTGCCCAATTACAGTAGCTGTGGGGATTGTAATTTTAATAAATTGATGTCCGATAAGGAATACGTCAATAAAGATTTGAATGTACTAAATTTTGAACGAATCAAATGGGGCGGTATTCGTCTGAACCACCTTCTGTATTGCTGGATGGACCTTGAATTGTTCAGTCAAGAAGAGGATGTTCAGGTTTCCGATGAGGATCTAGCTATACTCCATAACATGCTCGAAGCTGTTCAGAACTGTGATGCTCAAAGCAGTGCACGTCAATTGGAAAAGCGCTGGAAGGATGTGTTTCCATCCAGCAAAAACGAGCGTGATGTTGTCATGGAGGTGTGGGGATATGCCGGACTGCTGGTCCCACAGGACACGCCTCGTAAACGACAGCACGGCAATCATGATTTTTATTCCGTAGCAGCCTGGCAAGGAGATGACGGATACTCACAAGAGGCGTTGGACTATTTCTTTGGTACGTTTTTATAGAGAATGTGAATCGTCATGCCACATCTTGATTATGACGGTTGCTCAAACAATAAACGTTCTTCTTCCCGACTATGAATGGCATTGACAACCAGAAGCGCGTGGAACTGTTGAAGAACTTCAGGCGTAAGCCCTTCTTCACGGATCCCGGCTTTGAGCTCTTTTACAATGATTCGGAGCAGATCATGATCTCGTGTAAGTTTGACGACAGCCTCCTGCAGTTCTGGTTTTTTCTCGACCATTTCCTGATAGAATCCTTCCTCTTCTGCATCAGCATGGCTGAGAATGCGGGTTTCCCAATATTCGATCAAGTGGTCGGCAGCCTGGCGCGCCACCTGGAATTCTTTTGCTTCGAGTAATTCCTCTACTTCTCTCGTCTTATCTAAAGCGCCAGATAGCCCGCCTTGATGAATGGCATGATGAGCATGCAGTTGACGTAAAGAAGGTCCTCCCATAACAGTTCATCCTTTCTTTGTTCCCTTTTTTAGTACAGTATAGCATAAGAAAATAGCGTTATTTTTCCGGTTAGGATTTTCCCCTCTAAGGAAAAGGGAACTCCCTAATTGGTTCAATTTCATATAATACTTAGAATGAAGTTAGAAGATAAAACTCAATCTTGGGGGAATGGATGATGAATCGATTAACCGAAATAACAGACATAAAAAAGATTGTGAAAAAAGGATCAAGGGTTTGAGGGGGATGAGCAGATACATACCCAATCAACATGGAGCCTGGGCTATGCTCATTCTTCCATTTTTATTCGGTTTAGCTGCTTCTCGAGGGGATCTCATTCATATACCCCTATTTGTGTGCTGGTTTTTTATCTACTTATTCAGTTTTCCTGTCCTCCAATGGATCAAAACAGGCAGCAGTGAAAGATACCGCAAACCCGCCGTTGTATACGGAGTGATATTACTTCCTTTGTTAATTTCACTGATATGGTTTGAGCCTGCCTTGATCTGGTATGGAGTTCTTTTATTGCTCTTTTTTATGGCTAATATTTATTTTGCGAGAACGAAAAATGAACGTGTTTTACTCAATGACATTGTTGCAATTCTACTCTTTTGTTCTTTTATATATCCCGTTATTTATATGGGGGGAGGAGAGGATTGGAGGGTAGCAACAGAGCTATTCTTGCTTTTGGTGCTTTACTTTACCGGAACTGCTTTGTATGTCAAAACGATCATTCGTGAAAGAAAAAATATACGTTACCATTATGCTTCCGTTATCTATCATGTGGTGATTTTGTTGTTTGCCATTTGGTTAAAGTTATTTCTGTTTGTTCCTTTTTTAATTTTTTTGATAAGAGCCATATGGCTTCCTAAACTCGGATTAAAGGCAAAACAAGTTGGCATGGCGGAAATTGGATTTTCAATGATGCTCTATGTTTTTGTGTTGTTTTTATATTTCTAAAAGGAGAGACATCAATGATATCTTTAAAAACGCCGCGTGATTATCATACTGACCCGTTTATAGTCATCTGGGAGGTTACACGAGCTTGTGCTTTAAAGTGCCTTCACTGTAGAGCGGAAGCTCAGTACAAACCTGATCCTCGCCAACTGACACTAGAAGAAGGTAAGAAGCTAATAGATCAAATCGCTGAAATGAATCATCCGTTGCTTGTATTCACAGGCGGAGATCCTTTAATGCGTCCTGATCTGTTTGAACTGGCTCAATATGCAATTGAAGAGAAAAATCTGTCGGTTTCAATGACCCCCAGTGCCACTCCTAAAGTGACACGAACAGCGGTAGAAAAAGCAAAGCAAGTTGGATTATCGCGGTGGGCATTTAGTCTGGACGGTTCATGTGCCGAGATTCACGATCATTTTCGGGGTACAGCGGGTTCTTACGATACGACCATGCGAGGAATTGGTTATTTAAAGGAACTGAACATCCCTATTCAAGTGAACACTACGGTATCCCGGTACAATCTTCATGATCTGGAGCAAATTGCAGAAAGAGTAAAGGAAATGCAGGCCGTGTTATGGAGTTTATTTTTCCTTGTTCCAACTGGACGTGGCATGGAGAAAGATATGATTACTCCTGATGAGCATGAAGCCGTAATGAAATGGTTGTATCAAATACAGCAACAGATGCCGTACGGAGTGAAGGCTACAGAAGCTCCTCACTACCGGAGGGTCGTGCTGCAGCAAAAGCACAGTGCAGGTGAGAACAGTGTAGCAGACGGACAAAAGAGGGCAGATGTTTTAGGACGTGCTCCTAAAGGCGTAAATGACGGAGATGGATTTGTTTTTATTAGTCATATCGGCGAAGTATACCCTAGTGGTTTCCTGCCTCTTATGTGCGGGAATGTACGAAAGGATAGCTTGGCAGACATTTATCGCAACTCTCCGATCATGATGAATCTTAGAGATAAGTCCCTACTTAAAGGTAAATGTGGAGTCTGTGAATTCAAGGCTGTCTGTGGGGGCTCCAGAGCAAGGGCTTTTGCAATAACAGGAGACTATTTGGAGAGTGACCCTTATTGCGCTTATATACCCGGGGTTGGAGAGGAAAAGTGTTTTCATGAAGAAAAGTTCTAAAAAAGTCGTTATTCTCGGTGGAGGAATAAGCGGTTTAAGTGCTGCCTTTTATGTGAAAAAGCTGGCTGAGGATCGGCAACTTGAAGTGGAGATTACACTGGTGGAGAAAAGTGAACGTCTAGGAGGAAAGCTGCAAACCGTTCGCCAAAACGATTTTATGATCGAAAAAGGACCGGATGCTTTCTTGGCCAGAAAGACGGCAATATTGGATTTGACTATGGAGTTGGGGCTGGAAGCAGAGCTGGTATCGACAAACCCGAAAGCCAAATCTGCTAGCATTTTGCATAAGGGTAAACTTCATACGATGCCGATGGGCTTCATTCTGGGCATTCCAACAAAGCTCACTCCCTTCATTCGGACAGGACTTATTTCTCCGCTGGGAAAAGCACGGGCAGCCCTGGATTTAATCATTCCGGCAAAGAAAGGTGATGCAGACGAATCTCTAGGTGATTTTATCAAACGGCGTCTCGGCAAAGAAGTTCTGGACCAGATTACGGAACCTCTGCTGTCTGGAATTTACGCTGGGGATACACATTCCCTGAGCCTCATGTCAACCTTCCCTCAATTTAAACTAATGGAACAAAAGCATGGAAGTCTGATTAAGGGTATGTCTAAAGGGGCGGGGAGAAAGCCAGCAGTACAAGACAACCTGCCGGATATCGCTAAGAAAAGTATGTTTCTTTCTTATCGGCTAGGATTATCTTCGATCGTGGAGCGGCTAAAGGAAAGGCTGGATACCGTACGTTTTGTTATGGGGCAAGGTGTAGTTGAAGTAAGGAAAGAAAGCGGTTATCAGGTCATTTTAGAACATGGGCAAAAAATAGATGCGGATGCGGTGATTTGCGCTGTTCCAGCTTTTGAAGCGGCTACATTATTTTCCGGCGTTGCAAGCGCTAGCTGGTTACACAAGATTCACTATGTTTCCGTAGCCAATATTGCTCTTGCTTATAAAAACACAGATCTTAATCTTAATTTTGAGGGAACGGGATTTTTAGTACCCCGCAAAGAAGGCAAAAAGATTACGGCATGTACTTGGTCTTCGACGAAGTGGAGCCATACTGCTCCTGAAGGATATACGCTTTTACGGACCTACATTGGACATGCAGGTGCACAGGAGTGGATTCAGATGACAGACGATCAACTTGTGGATGCCGCGCGTAAAGATTTGAAAGATTTAATGGGCCTGGAAGCGGAACCGGAATTCACCGAAGTCAGTAGGTGTGATCGATCAATGCCGCAATATCCGATTGGACACAAAGAGCATATGGCGAAGATCAGACAGGACTTCGCACAGGATTTACCGGGTGTTTTTCTATGTGGTGCCGGCTATGGGGGCGTTGGAATTCCAGATTGCATCGCTCAAGGGAAAGAAGCGGCTGAACAGTTGCTTTCTGATTTTTTATAATCAGGCTCTTTCCACGAATGAAAGAGGGAACCCCCTGATTGGTTCAGCTTTAAGGGAGACGTAGAATGAAAGTTAAGTATAAAATCGAAGTAAGATGGAGGAATGGAAGATGAGCCAGTTAACGGAAGAAACATGGGTGGCGGACATTGTGAAAGCAGTACCCAAAACGGGAGATCTGTTCCGCAAACTGAGGATTGATTTCTGCTGTGGAGGGAAAATATCACTCCGTGAAGCAGCAGCCAATCAAGGTCTCCACGCTGGTGAACTGCTGACGCAGATACATGAAGTGGAAGAAAAGCAGGCACAGCATAAGCAAATGCAACCTCCTTCACTCGAACCAAAAGAACTAATCGCCTATATTCAAAATGAGTATCATACGAAACTTCGGGAAGAACTATCATCGTTAACGCCGTATGTAACCAAACTAACGCGGGTTCATGGCGAACGTTATCCGCATCTAAAGCGAGTTAATGAACTGTTCACCTTGCTTAAACAGGAAATATCGGAACATATTCAATATGAGGAGGACCTTGTGTTTCCGATGATTGAAGCATTTTTACAAGAATCAACAATGGAACGAGCAGATGAGTTAAATCCAATTTTGTCCAAGTTGCAAAACGAACATCAAACGGTGGTGGAATTCCTGAAGGAAATGCGCTTGATCACAAACGGCTTTGAGCCGATGCAGGAAGCTTGTGGTACGCACCGACTCGTATTGAAACGGTTAGAAGACCTGGAAGCAGATATTTTCAATCATATTCTTCTTGAAAATTGTACATTGATCGAACGTACGAAACAGGCACAGCTAATAGCGAAACCCATTAATTAATGATGAACTAACATGAGGAGCCGAACCAATTGCATAAATTAATTAAAAGTAGCACTGTTTTCGTTTTGGTTATTTCCATCATTTTATTACTTTCAGGGTGCGGTGCGGGGCAACAATCAGCTTCAAATGGTAGCAGCACGGCCCAGAACAACGAGGCCTCCAGCCAGGATTCTTCGAAAAAGGCTGAAACTGTTGAGCTTACCATATCCGCAGCTGCAAGTTTAACGGATGCGCTCAAAGAAATTCAGCATTCATACGAATTAACCCATACAGGCATCCAATTGAATTTTAACTTCGGTGGCTCTGGTGCGTTGGAAAAACAAATTGAGCAAGGAGCGCCGTCGGATTTGTTTCTGTCCGCTTCGAAGAAAAACTTGAAGTCTCTCGTAGATCAGCAGTTAATAGAGAGTAATAAACAAAAAACATGGCTGACGAATGAATTGGTCGCGGTTATCCCAGCAGATGGGACGATGAACATTGCGAGTGTAACCGATTTAACAAAAAGAGAAGTGAAGAAAGTTGCGATCGGAATTCCTGAAAGTGTTCCTGCAGGCAACTACGCACAGGAAGCGCTGACGAAAGCGAAGCTTTGGGACACGTTACAGAGCAAGCTGGTTCAAGCAAAAGACGTTAGACAAGTGCTGCAATATGTGGAAACTGGGAATGCTGATGTCGGATTTGTATATAAAACAGATGCATTAACTTCACAAAAGGCAAAAATCGCCTTTGCGGTGGATTCCAAAACCTATTCACCTGTTGAGTATCCAATCGGGATTATCAAAGGTTCAAAGCACATTCAAGAAGCCGAAGACTTTTATGCATACCTACAATCACAAGAATCTCTGAATATTATGGCTAAGTATGGATTTACCCTACCGAAGTGAGCATGCAAGATATAGATTGGAATGAATATTGGCCTCCTATCCGCTTATCGTTGCAGGTTGCACTGTTATCCAGCGTTCTAGTAATCATATTAGGCTTGCTTGTGGCATGGTCCATGTCACGGTTAGGTTTATTTAAAGGGAAAACGGTTGTTGAAACTGTGCTTATGCTGCCCTTGGTACTCCCACCGACGGTTGTTGGTTTTTTACTACTAATATTACTAGGACGAAAAAGCGGGTTCGGACGTTTTGTGGAGCAATGGTTTGGAGAACCTATTATATTCTCGTGGTGGGCTGGGGTTATAGCAGCGGTGGTAGTGGCTTTTCCTCTTGTTTATCGGACACTGAAAATGGGATTGTCTTCTGTTGACCAGGACTTGGAAAACGCGGGACGTTCGATGGGTGCAAGTGAATGGCAGGTTTTCCGGTATATCACCTTTCCTTTAATTTTCCCTTCTTTTAAAGCTGCCTTTATACTCGGTTTTGCCCGCGGCCTGGGCGAATTTGGTGCTACGTTGATGATTGCCGGAAATATTCCGGGTAAAACACAAACGATTCCGACGGCCATTTATATTGCGGTGGATTCTGGGCATCTTCCTATGGCCTGGGCCTGGACGTGCTCTATCATACTCATTTCTTTTATCATGCTCCTGTTAACGGGCCAAAAGAACAATTAATCTCTTCATATAAGCTTCCCTTTAGCAGAGGGAGGCTTTTTTGTATCTTTCGATAGAACGAGGGATTTCCTGTAGCGCTATAGGACATTCCCTAATGGGAACAGCGATGAATGAATTACATAATGAGAGTAAGCGAATGAACCTTCCCATGGAACTTGCGTTGGGATGATTTATTCTAAAAAGGAGTGTTGGTCATCGATGAAAAAAAAATACAACCTCAACTTTTTTAAACCGATCGAAAGCTATTCGGGAAATTGGTCAATCCTTGAGGAAAAAAATAGAGAATGGGAAAACGTGTACCGACAGCGTTGGTCTCACGACAAAGTGGTTCGGACGACTCACGGAGTGAACTGCACGGGTTCCTGTAGTTGGAAGGTTTTTGTGAAAAACGGCATCATTACCTGGGAAAATCAACAGATCGATTATCCTTCCTGCGGTGTAGATATGCCAGAATTTGAACCGCGAGGATGCCCGCGTGGCGCTACATTTTCCTGGTATGAATACAGTCCATTACGTGTGAAATACCCTTATATGCGCGGTAAGCTGTTGCGGCTTTGGCAGGCTGCCATCCAGGAACATGCCAATCCGGTGGAAGCATGGGCAAGCATTGTGGAAGATCCGGAGAAAGCCAAGCTCTACAAAGCAGCTCGCGGAAAAGGCGGTCATGTCCGTGTCGCTTGGGACGATGTCCTGCGTCTGATCTCGGCGCAACTCATCTATACCATTCGTAAGTATGGTCCTGACCGGATCGCGGGCTTTACGCCAATACCGGCGATGTCAATGATAAGCTACGCTTCAGGAGCCAGATTCATTTCGCTTCTTGGTGGACAGATGTTGAGTTTCTATGACTGGTATGCCGATCTTCCGCCTTCATCTCCTCAAATTTGGGGTGAGCAGACGGATGTACCGGAATCTTCTGATTGGTACAATGCGGGTTACCTGATCATGTGGGGATCGAATGTACCACTTACCCGGACGCCAGACGCTCATTTTATGACGGAAGTACGTTATAAGGGGACAAAAGTTGTATCAGTGGCTCCCGACTTGGCGGAGAATGTGAAGTTCGCTGACAACTGGCTTGCACCACATCCGGGTACAGATGCTGCTGTAGCCCAGGCTATGACACATGTTATTCTGGATGAGTTTTACAAAGAGCGCCAAGAACCGATGTTCATTAACTATGCCAAACAATATACAGATATGCCGTTTATGATTCTGCTTGATCCGCACGAGGGAGCCTGGAAAGGTGGACGTTTCCTACGGGCGAGTGACCTTGGAGATGCTTCGCAGCATGCGGACTGGAAGCCAGTCATATATGACGAAGCAGCGGGGGAAATGCTGGTTCCGAACGGTACGATGGGACAGCGCTGGGAGCAGGATAAGAAATGGAACCTGATTCTGGAGCGGGAAGACGGAACAAAAGTTGAGCCTGCACTCTCTGTGGAAGGTCATGGCGAGCAATGGGAAGAAATCGTATTTCCTTACTTTGATAACGCGGGTAATGGAACATTCAAACGTGTAATTCCGGCTAAAAAAGTACGCTTGGCAGATGGCTCGGAACGTTACGTAGCAACCGTGTACGATTTGATGATGAGCCAGTACGGTGTCGCACGCAATGACAGCTCTCATAACGCCAAGAATTATTACGACGAAGCTTCGCATTATACCCCTGCCTGGCAGGAGAAGATCACAGGTGTGAAGGCGTCTGTTGTGGTACAGATTGCTCGGGAATTTGCCCAAAATGCTATCGATACCAAAGGGCGCTCCATGATTATTATGGGTGCAGGTATCAATCACTGGTTCAATAGTGACACGATCTATCGGTCCATCTTGAATCTTGTTGTGTTGACGGCTTCCCAAGGTGTAAACGGTGGAGGCTGGGCGCATTATGTGGGTCAAGAAAAGCTCCGTCCAATCGAAGGCTGGTCAACGATTGCCTTTGCAAAAGACTGGCAAGGGGCGGCTCGACAGCAAAATGCTACATCGTTTTTCTACTTTGCAACAGAGCAGTGGCGTTACGAAGAAAGTGGAACAGACACCTTGAAGTCACCGACTGGCGGGGATGTCAGTTACAGACATCCAGCAGACTACAACGTGCTCGCAGCGCGTCTGGGTTGGCTGCCTTCTTATCCACAGTTTAATAAAAATAGTCTGTTGTTCGCCGAAGAGGCAGCGCAATTAGGCAAAAAGTCCAACGAGGACATCATTAAACATTCTGTGGAAGAGATTAAATCACGTAAGACACGCTTCGCTGTAGAAGATCCTGGGGCAGCCGAGAACTTCCCGCGTTCACTCTTTGTTTGGCGATCCAATCTGATTTCCAGTTCGGCGAAGGGACAAGAGTATTTCATGAAACATTTACTCGGAGCATCCGATGCCCTGCTTGCTCGGCCGAACGAGGAGCAGAAACCGGAGGAAATCGTCTGGAGAGAAGATGTGGAAGGAAAGCTTGATCTGATGGTTGCACTTGATTTCCGGATGACGACAACCCCATTGTACGCGGATATCGTGCTTCCGGCGGCAACCTGGTACGAGAAAACGGATTTGTCGTCCACCGATATGCATCCTTTCGTACACCCGTTTAATCCGGCCGTTAATCCACTGTGGGAATCCCGTGCGGACTGGGATATTTACCGCCAGCTTTCCGAAGTCTTTTCTAATATGGCGAAAGAGTACCTGCCAGGTATATATAAAGACCTTGTGACCGCGCCGCTCGCACACGACAGTGTGGGTGAAATTTCACAGCCGATGGGTCTTGTAAAGGATTGGACGAAGGGTGAGATTGAAGCGACCCCGGGTAAAACCATGCCAAATTTCAGCATCATCGAACGTGACTATACTAAAATTCACGATAAATTTATCTCACTCGGTCCGAATTTGACTACTGGGAAAGCAGGTGCGCATGGCGTCAGCTTCTCCGTAGCAGAAGAATATGAGGAAATGAAAAAGTTGAACGGAGTTTATTACGATGAGTCCATTAAAGACGGACTGCCAAAAATCCAGACAGCTCGCCAAGTGGCCAATGCAATTCTTCATCTTTCATCCGCGACTAATGGACGGGTGTCGCAAAAGGCTTATGAGCAGGCAGAAGAGCTCCACGGTGTTGAACTTAAAGACATCTCGGCTGATCGGGCAGCGGAAAGGATCACTTTCCAAAGTATAACGGCACAGCCACGGGAAGTTATACCGACACCAGTATTCACTGGATCGAACAAGAAGGGACGCCGCTATTCACCATTTACAACGAATATTGAACGTCTCGTTCCGTTTCGTACTTTGACGGGAAGACAGCATTTCTATATTGATCATGAGATTTTCCAACAATTTGGAGAATCATTGCCGATCTACAAACCGACGTTGCCACCGATGGTGTTCGGTCCTCGGGATCGGGAAATAAAAGGCGGACAAGATTCACTCGTGCTTCGCTATCTGACACCGCACGGTAAATGGAATATTCACTCCACCTACCAGGATAACCAGCACATGCTTACGCTGTTTCGTGGAGGTCCTACCGTATGGATCAACAATGAAGACGCAGAGGCGCACGATCTTGCTGACAATGACTGGGTAGAGGTATACAACCGTAATGGCGTCGTAACCGCCCGGGCCGTTGTCAGCCATCGGATGCCAAGAGGGACTATGTTCATGTACCATGCTCAGGATAAGCACATTCAAGTGCCAGGCTCTGAAATCACGGATACACGCGGCGGTAGTCATAACGCACCAACAAGAATTCATCTTAAACCAACCCAGATGGTCGGTGGATATGCTCAGCTTAGTTATGGATTCAACTATTATGGTCCAATCGGCAACCAGCGTGATGTGTACGTTGCGGTACGTAAAATGAAGGAGGTTAACTGGCTTGAAGATTAAAGCTCAAATTGCCATGGTCATGAACCTGGATAAATGTATTGGCTGCCATACGTGCAGCGTGACATGTAAAACAACCTGGACGAACCGCAAAGGTGCGGAATATATGTGGTTTAACAATGTGGAGACTAAACCCGGTATCGGTTATCCGAAGCGCTGGGAAGATCAGGAATTATATAAAGGCGGCTGGCAGCTCCGCAAAGGGAAATTGGAATTGAAGTCAGGCAACAAGCTGTCCAAGATAGCACTGGGTAAGATTTTTTACAATCCAGACATGCCGGAAATGAAAGATTATTATGAGCCCTGGACTTACAATTACGAGCAACTGACCAACGCTGGCGAACAGAAGCATTCACCTGTGGCACGCGCGCACTCTGCGGTAACGGGTGAAAAAATGGATTTGGAGTGGGGTCCAAACTGGGAAGATGACCTGGCGGGTGCGCATGTAACCGGTCCGCTTGATCCAAATATTCAGAAAATCGAAGAAGAGATTAAATTTAACTTTGAGAAGTCGTTCATGGTTTATCTCCCACGGCTTTGCGAACATTGTTTAAATCCGAGCTGTGTCGCGTCCTGTCCTTCAGGTGCTATGTACAAACGGGACGAGGACGGAATTGTGCTCGTGGATCAGGAAGCATGTCGCGGCTGGCGGTATTGCATGACGGGCTGCCCATACAAAAAAGTGTACTTTAACTGGCAGACGAACAAAGCGGAAAAATGTACCTTCTGTTTCCCACGTGTGGAAGCAGGCCTGCCGACAGTCTGCTCCGAGACATGTACAGGACGAATTCGCTACCTCGGTGTTATGCTGTATGACGCGGATCGGGTGCTTGAGGCCGCTTCTACGCAGGACGAGAAAGAGCTTTATAAGGCGCAGTGTGACCTGTTCATGGATCCTAGTGATCCGGCAGTGATCGCTCAAGCGAGAAAAGACGGCATCTCGGAGGACTGGATTGAAGCAGCGCAGAACTCGCCGGTCTACAAGCTTGCCATTGAGCACAAGCTGGCATTCCCGCTTCATCCGGAATATCGCACATTACCTATGGTCTGGTATGTTCCACCACTTAGCCCGATCATGAATTACTTTGAAGGGAAAGACTCGATTGAGAATCCCGATATGATTTTTCCGGCTATCGAAGAAATGCGTACCCCTATTCAGTACCTTGCCAATATGCTGACGGCGGGCGACACCCAAACCGTGAAGGAATCCTTGCAAAGAATGGCTATGATGCGCTCTTATATGCGTGCTCAATCCACAGGACAATCTTTTGATGAAAGCCGTCTTGAGCGCATTGGCATGACACCTCGGCAGACTGAGCAGATGTATCGGCTTCTGGCGATTGCCAAGTATGAGGATCGTTTCGTCATTCCAACGTCGCATAAAGAAGGATATTCGAATCCGTACCGGGCTCAAGGGTCTGCGGGTTACGGCGATACCATGGGAAATATGGGTTCAGGCTCTGGATGTGACGGCTGTAGTATGGCAAGTTCAATGGGGATGGAAGAGCCTTTGAAAACGGGCAAAGAAATGTATGAAGAAAACTTCTACGGGGGTATTTGGCGTGATTAATGTAGCGAAGCTGTATGAATGCAAGCCATCATTCGGGTTTTTCGCCCAACAACTCATGTACCCGGAAAAGCTGGATTTTCATCCGGCTTTTCTGGAAGCATCGTTTGATCCAAACCATCCGGCATATACGTATGCGAACACCTACTGGTCCCTTATGCAAGAGTTCAGTATGGAAGAGATTCAGGAAATGTATACAGAAACCTTTGATTTTCAAAAAAATTGTGCACTATATATGACTTACTTCAAATTCGAAGATGCAAAAGAACGGGGACAAATGTTGGTCAAGTTAAAGGTGCTATACGAGATGTATGGTCTTGAAATGCCAGATGGTGAGCTACCAGATTACCTTCCGCTCATGTGTGAATTTCTGTATGCCGCCGAATGGTCGCAAGATCCGAAGACGACAGAAAACTTCCGCATGCCAATCGCGATCCTGGAAGACGGCACATATCATTTACTTAAAGCGCTGGAGAAAATGAAAAGCCCGTATTTTCATCTGGTCAAGGGACTGCGCGAAACGCTTAAAGCATGCGTAGAACAGGAGGCAGCTGCGCAATGATGATGCTAGAGCAGTTTTTATGGGTTATTTTCCCTTATATGTGTGTGGTCGTCTTTATTGTAGGGCATATTTTCCGCTACAGAAATGATCAGTTCAATTGGACAGCGAAATCAAGTGAGTTTATTGAAAAGAAACAATTGATGATCGGAAGTCTCTTATTCCACCTGGGTATTATCCCGGTTATTATGGGTCATGTATCCGGTCTGGGCATACCAAAAACCTGGATGCATGCACTGGGTGTAAACGATCATCTATATCATATTGGAGCAGTTTATATTGGTGGAATATTTGGAGCGATGACGTTCCTCGGTATGTTGATTCTTACCTCTCGTCGATTTACAATACGCAATGTGCGCCATTTAAGTACGGCGTCTGATTTGATAGTAAACGTATTGCTTTTGGCCATTGTATGCATGGGGATGTTCGCGACTCTCGTGACGAATGCAGTACAGCCGGAATTCGATTATCGGGAGACGATCTCGGTCTGGTTCCGCGGTTTATTCATATTCCGTGTTGATCCGACACTGATGAGAGATGTACCGATGTCTTTCAGGCTTCATATCCTTATGGGCTTTGCTATTTTTGCATTCTGGCCGTTTACCCGGCTTGTACATGTGTGGAGTGTTCCGTTGAATTATGTGCGCAGAAGTTATATCCTTTACAGAAGACATAAATCGAATTAGGAAAGCGGGCTCTGCCTTCTTTCCTAATTCTATTAGGAGAGAGCGATGAATAATAGGATGGATTATCAAAGGGAGCTTGAGCGAATACGCGAACATTTCGGTTATGATTTCATGGCGCTTGCTCTGGTTGAACCGGCCGAATATCAATACGTAATTAAATGGAAAAATGCAGCCGGTAATTTAAATGATCGCTTTAAACGGATTGTGCTGCAATCCGGTAAGGGCATAGCAGGAATCGTGTTTAAAACCGGGAAATCCGTTTTCATTCCATCTGTTTATCAATATGTGGGGGCAGACAACCTGTTTAACTATCCGATCGTTCAATCCGAGAAGCTCAAGAGTCTCGGGGCTGTTCCCCTATGGAATGATGCTCGCGTCGCGGGCGTACTGCTTGGTGGATTTCGGGAAGAAGAGCTGATGACCGAAGCCATGCTGCGTGATTTGGAAGCTTTGGCGCATAGGGGAATTGGTGAGTTGAACGGGAAGGAAGTGATGTAATTGACATTATCTGTAGGGACTGGCTCTTTGAATGCGCTAATGGTGAAGTTGTTTGAGAACAGTACGGAAGCCATTTTCTTTTTTGATGGGCAAGGGAACACCCTAGCTATGAACCCGGCAGCTGAGGAGATTGTGAGTGATGACGTTCTCATTCAACTCTATGAAGGGAAGGAAAAAGCTTTGTGTGGAACATGCAGGGGCTATACAAGCGAAACGGAGCCCCGTACCTGTCTTGATTGTTATTTCAATATGCCAGAATCCAAGGATTTCGCTTCTTTTCAGGTATATCTGGAAACAAAGAGCAACGGAATGCTTCCCTATGCCGCTTCTTTTCACACCATTGATTCTGAACATGGAACACGGGTGTTGATGTTGAGGGACTTGACTCCGCAATTTCAGACGCAGGAGAAATTGTATCAAAACAAAATGATGAAGCATGTCATTGAAGCGCAAGAAAATGAGCGTAAACGGCTTTCCAGGGAACTGCACGACAGCGTCGCCCAGGAATTGATGAGCGCGGTTGTTGAACTACGGGTGTTAAAATACATGACAAATGATGAACAGCTTATCAAAAACATGAAGCAGACCGAAGCATCCATGACGCGGTTGCTGGATGATATTCGTAACCTGTCTGTGGAACTACGTCCCGCCACACTTGATGATTTTGGGCTTGAAGCGGCCTTTCGTTCTCATTTCAAGAGGGTTGAGCAAAGCTTTGGTCTTGTGGTTGAATTTGTGTCGGATCTTCCCCAAAAGCGATACGGAAGTGAAAAGGAAACGGTCATTTACCGCGTCTGCCAAGAGGCTGTTCTCAATGCCTTGAAGTATGCCCAGGTAGACTTGGTTAAAGTTTCTTTGTCTGAGCATGATCATACGCTTCGTTTGACTGTAGAGGACGATGGGGTTGGCTTTGAAAAGGGGAGCAATCCTATTGGAACGGGACTTGGCTTATATGGCATGCAGGAGCGAGCAGAGCTGGTAGGCGGAAGTTTTGGCGTCCTTTCGAATGTGGGTCAGGGCACCAAAGTATTTCTAAAAATTCCGATTGGACATGAGGAGGAATAAAGACGTGATCAAAATTGTGTTAGCGGATGACCATGCAATTGTACGAAGCGGATTTTCCATGATTTTGAACTTCCAATCGGATATGGAGGTTGTCGGAACGGCTGCAGACGGCATTGAAGCGTATACAATGGTAGCTAAATATCGTCCAGATATTCTGATCATGGACCTTAGCATGCCCCCAGGCGAGAGTGGATTGATTGCCACAGGCAAGATTAAAGAGGACCATCCTGATACTAAAATTCTGATTCTGACCATGCATGACGATGAAGAATATCTTTTTCATATTTTAAAGAATGGTGCTTCAGGATACGTTTTGAAAAATGCTCCAGATGAGGAGCTATTGCTTGCCATACGAACCATTTATGGGGGTGGGACTTATATCCATCCTAAAATGGCCACTTCTCTCGTTCGTGAGTTCATCAAGAAAGATACGACGTCACAATCAGAAGATCCGTATGAGATCCTGTCCAAGCGGGAACTGGAGATTCTGCCTCTGGTCGCAAAAGGTTACGGTAACAAGGAAGTTGCGGAAAAGCTGTTCATCTCTGTCAAGACGGTGGAAGCAAATAAAGCGAAAATCATGGAAAAACTGAATTTAAGAAGCCGGCCTGAACTGGTCCAATATGCATTAAAGAAAAAAATGCTGGATTTTTAGCCGATGAATGGAGGAAATCCGCGTGCTGGAAAATGAGAAACTGCGCTTTTCCAAACCTGCCATGCGCATTCTTGAAAATGAGCATCGATATCTAACCTATCTGATGGATGAATGGCATGCCATTGTATTGTGGTTTGAGCAGAACAGAGTACTAGATTTGGAAGAAGGCCGCAAGCAACTGGAAAAGCTGAGAATGCAGATTATTGATTTTAGGGTACCCCTCAAGAAACATACTGAAAAGGAAGAAGAACACTTCTTTTCTCTACTAGGAACCTACATTGGTTTTGAACAGGGGCCGCTCGTCGGTATACAGGAGGAGCATCGTGAAATAGAAGGCTATATCGGTCATTTTCTTCATCAGACGGAGGGCGATTTGAGTTTGCTCACCCTTGATGACATTCAGGAGGCAGCCAAGAACGCGGGAGAGGCCTTTGAAGTGCTGACTGTACATTTTATAAAAGAAGAAACCGTACTTTTTCCTATGGCAGAGCAACAGATCAATCGGAATGATCTGACCAAGTTATGTGACAAATTAAATACACTTATCTCTTGAATTGACCAAGCCGCTTCCTATAGAAGCGGCTTTTTTATATTTTCAGGGAGTCCCCTGTCGGGTAAAGGGGAGTCCCCTATATTCGAACAGATCGGCTAGCGGCTACAATGGGGACAGAAAATTCAATTTAATAATTCGACAGAAAAAACGTTGAAAAGGTGAGTTAAATGATTAGAAAAATGCAGTTGCCGTTACAAACATTGAACTTGATTCTTGGATTCATGGTATGGGTTATCATTTCTTCGCTTATGCCGTTCATTACGGAGGATATTGCTATTCCGCCCGGAAAATTGGCCATGGTCACGGCGATTCCGGTCGTGCTTGGTTCGATTCTGCGCATCCCGCTTGGTTATTATGCCAACATCTTCGGAGCAAGAATCGTTTTTCTTGTTAGCTTTATTTTACTTTTGTTTCCCGTCTACTATATCAGTGAAGCTTCTACGATGACGGATTTAATTATCGGTGGCTTGTTCCTTGGGATTGGAGGAGCTGTGTTCTCGGTTGGGGTGACTTCGCTGCCGAAGTATTATCCAAAGGAAAAGCATGGGTTTGTAAATGGAATGTATGGCATAGGAAACTTGGGAACAGCCGTCACTACCTTCTCGGCCCCTATTGTGGCTACTCAAATTGGCTGGGCCTCTACAGTGAAGCTGTATCTCATTCTGCTGCTTGTTTTTATCGTTTTGAATTTCTTCTTTGGGGACCGTCATGAAGCTAAAGTGAAGACGCCCATTATGGAGCAGATCAAAGGGGTTTATAAAAATGAGAAGCTTTGGTTTTTCTCGCTCTTTTATTTTATTACATTCGGCTCATTTGTAGCGTTCACGGTGTACTTGCCGAATTTCCTGGTATCAAATTTTGAACTGACCAAAGTGGATGCAGGGATGCGTACAGCAGGCTTTATTGCGATTGCCACTTTCTTCCGCCCCATCGGTGGCTGGCTGGCGGATCGGTTTCAGCCACTGTTCCTGCTGGTAGGCACGTTCTCTGTTTATACGGTCGCTGCGATTCTTTTGGCTTTTTCACCAGGGATCACCCTTTATACAGTAGGCTGCTTGGCGATCGCTGTATGTGCTGGAGTGGGGAACGGCGTCATCTTCAAGCTAGTTCCATTTTATTTTAATAAACAAGCAGGTATAGTTAACGGAATTGTATCCATGATGGGCGGTCTCGGTGGCTTTTTCCCTCCGATCTTGTTGTCGACGATTCATGCCGCTACTGGCCATTACTCCATTGGATTCATGCTGCTCTCCCAAGTGGCGCTGGCTAGCCTGATCCTCGTCATATGGCTGTATTATCAAGGGACACAATCTAATGAATGAGCGTTATTCCAGACAGATCTTATTTAGACCCATTGGTGGCGAAGGGCAGCGTAATCTATCCGCTGCTGTCGTCACCATTATCGGTTGCGGGGCACTGGGTTCCGCCATCGCCGAAACACTGGTAAGAGCGGGCGTTGGGGAGCTTCATCTTGTTGACAGGGATTACGTAGAGATGTCGAATCTGCAACGTCAGCAGCTGTTCACGGAGCAGGACGCCGCGGAAATGCAGCCCAAGGTTATGGCAGCCGAAAAAAGGCTGAAAGCCATACGAGAAGACGTGCGCTTGCACACATATCTCGATAATTTAGATGCTGAGCTTGTTCTAGAACTTGCCAGCAAGAGTATATTGCTGATGGATGCTACGGACAATTTCGAAACTCGTCTGCTGATCAACGATGCTGCACTGAAGGCAGGAATTCCATGGATTTATGGAGCCTGTGTTGGAAGCACAGGCGTTGTTTTTCCATTCGTGCCGGGCGAGTCAGCTTGTTTACGCTGCCTTCTGCCATCGCTGCCTGCGATCAATCAGACCTGCGATACGGCTGGAATCATCTCACCCGCAGTCCAGGTGACAGCCGCCCTCCAATGTGCAGAAGCCATGAAGTGGCTGAGCGGCGGACGTGATAAGATGCGTCGCAAGGTTCATCTATTTGATTTATGGGAGAACACGCAGATGGACATAGGGATTTCCCGCATCCGTAACCAAGATTGTCCAACCTGTGGAGAACATCCTACGTTTCCTGCACTGACAGCATCACGTCGCTCGGCGTATGCTGCTCTGTGCGGACGGAACGTGGTACAGGTTCTTCCAGACCCACAACGTCCGATCACGCTCGATGATGCAGAAAAAATGGGCAGGCTTATAGCAGATCGTGTAAAAAGAACCCCTTATTTCGTTGAATTTTATGCTTTTAAGCATCGAATGATTTTATTCAAAAACGGAAGGCTTCTCATACACGGTGTACGGAGTGTTGCAAACGGTCAAAAACTATATCATCAGCTGTTCGGTTAAATAAGATATAGATACAAAAAGCAGAAATATTTAAAAGAGTCTGTCACCGGAGAGTGGATTGTCCGGGGGCTGGAAGGTGGAAAAGATGAGTGTATTTGAAATCGTGACGGAGCCCATTATCCCGCAGGCTTATGCGGATTATGTCCTAAGGCCGGAAGCAGGAGCGGTGACTATTTTTACAGGGCACGTACGAGAATGGACTCAAGGCGTACGGACCTTATACCTTGCTTATGAGGCCTATGTCCCTATGGCCCAAAAAAAACTCACAGAGATTGGTCGCGAAATCGAACAGAAATGGGAAGGGACACGAGTGGCAATCGCGCACCGCATTGGCGAGCTTCAAATCGGTGATATTGCCGTTGTCATTGCCGTTTCTTCACCTCATCGTTCGGATGCGTATGAGGCGAATGAATATGCGATCGAACGAATCAAAGAAATAGTTCCCATTTGGAAACGGGAGATTTGGGAAGATGGAACGCAGTGGGTCGGAGATCAAAAGAAAAAGCCGGGGGGAGATCAGTCATGATTAAGCTGTACTACTTTGCGGGACTCCGTGAGGTGACGGGAAAAACAGAAGAATTGGCAGATTTGGCGGGCCAAACGGTAGGCGATTTATCCAATTGGATAACAGATCAATATCCAGATATGCCGATCGAGTCTGTGCGAATTGCGATAAACGAGGAGTATGCGTTGTCTACGGATGTATTACAGGATGGAGACATTGCAGCCTTCATTCCCCCAGTCAGCGGTGGCTAATAATAACGATGCTAAACAACTAGAAAGGAGGGGGCGTATGAATTTTCATCCACTGAAGGACACGTTGCAGCGGCCGATTCGTGACCTGCGTATATCGGTTACGGACCGCTGCAATTTCCGCTGTTCCTATTGCATGCCCAAAGAAATATTCGGTGACGATTACGCCTTTCTTCCCCAAAATGAATGTCTGTCGTTTGAAGAGATACACCGGCTAACGAAGCTCTTTGTATCCCTGGGTGTAAAAAAGATCCGACTCACGGGCGGCGAACCATTAATGCGCAGGAATCTACCCGACCTGGTCTCCCAAATCCTGTCCATTGACGGAGTGGAAGATATCGGCTTGACCACCAACGGTGTGCTGCTAGGACAGCAGGCTAAGCCTCTCTATGACGCGGGGCTACGACGGCTTAATGTCAGTCTGGACGCTCTGGACCCCGAGCTGTTTGGGCGGTTGAATGGGCGGGGGATTAAGCCTGATTTTATTTTGAAGCAGATCGAATATGCAAGAGAAATCGGCTTTGAAATCAAGGTCAATATGGTCGTTCAAAAAGGCGTTAATGACTCGGAGATTTTGCCGATGGCCGCTTATTTTAAGGAGCAGGGAATAACCCTTCGCTTTATCGAGTTTATGGATGTAGGGAATGACAACGGATGGAGCTTCAAAAAGGTACTAACCAAAAAACAAATTGTTGAACGACTTAAGAATGCGTACGAGCTGGAGCCGATGGATCGGGATTACTTTGGAGAAGTGGCAAAACGTTACCGTTATAAAGACAGCGACGCACAGATTGGTTTTATTACTTCGGTTTCTGAATCGTTTTGTTCGTCTTGTACACGTGCCCGCTTATCGTGCGATGGCAAGTTTTATACATGTTTGTTTGCTTCAGGCGGATTTGATTTACGCCAGATGCTTCGCAACGGGGCGAATGACCAGGAACTGCTCGATGTGATTACTTCAGTATGGGAACAACGCACAGATCGGTATTCCGATGAACGTACGGAGCAGACAGCCAACAACAAAAAAAAGATTAACATGTCCTACATTGGCGGCTGACATTTTATACCATGATAGTGTGTTGTATTTGATGTGGTTGCTCCGAAAAAGAAAGCGCAAACATTTTTGTTGGCAAAACTTAAATTCGATGTTATTATGATTTTGGGATTGTTACTGAAAAGGCAAAACCCGAGGCATGGAATTTAATTTCCATGTGTTGGGTTTTGCCTTTTCTTTTTAGAATACATGCTTTGCGATATCCTGCATGATATGAAAAACTGCCCAGCCATAACGCAGAAAGGTGAGTGATATAAAGCCTTACAAGTGCTGAACAACAAAGATGATGACGTCGACCAACGAATCGACATCCGAAAAATGATGTCATGGGACGTGGTTAACCGACTATATCCATTTTCAGAACGGAATATCAGATCGGTTTGGGAGCACTCAAGATCATTCAGGGAAAACGTAAGGCTTTGTCTCTTATTATGAATGCGTTTTCATAACACGAAATTGTAAATCAATATATTTGAATTTGATTTACGACGAGGGTTTGATCGGCTATTACCGTCTTGTGACCTATCTGAAATTTCGCCCAGCATCTAAATCCTTTTTTAAATTTGATGGGATAAGGGGGGCAGTTAGATGATCATAACGAAGATCTTTAATAACAATGCCATAATAGCCAAAGATCAAAAAAGAGATGAATTTGTTGTTATGGGTCGTGGTATTGCATTTAAAAAGAGTGCAGGCGAACAAGTAGAAGAGCATCTAATTGAAAAGGTCTTTGTGCTTAAACATAAAGATGCTTCAGAGAAATTTAAGTTATTGTTAGAGGATGTTCCATCAGAATATGTTTCATTATGCTATGACATCATTGAATATGGAAAAAGCATATTAGAAGTACAATTGAGCGATTATATATATGTTTCGCTTACGGATCACATGAACAATGCATTTAAAATGTTTGATGAAGGGTTTAAAAATGCAAATCCGTTAATTTGGGAGATCAAAAAATTTTATCCCAAAGAATTTGCGGTTGGCTTAAAAGCACTGGAGTTTATTGAAGACGAAACAGGCAAACGATTGTCAGAAGATGAAGCAGGTAATATTGCTCTTCATTTAATCAATGCTCAAGTAAACAGCTCCTACAACAAGGTAGCAGATGTTGCTCAGCAAACTCAAAAAATACACGACATCTTGAATATTATTAAATACTCTTATAATACCACCATAGATGAACACTCGATCAGTTATGAGCGATTTATTACACATTTAAGATTCTTCTTTCAGCGATTAAATAAAAAAGAAAAAGTAGAACTGGAAGACGATTTTTTATGGAGGCAAGTGAAAGCAAAGTACAAAAAGGCTTATGGCTGCATGCTGAAGATTGAGAAATACTTGGATATGGTATTGTCAGATGAGGAAAAGCTGTATATCACGATTCATATTCAGCGTGTGACCCAAAGACAAAATTGAATAACTCTTGGATTGTTACTGGTAATGCAGGCGAAACCAACCTAGATCGAATTTGATCTATTTTGGTTTCGCCTTTTTTTATAAATACAATTAAAGGGGAAATTACAATGAAGTATGAGACATTAGCAAAAGACATCATTAGAAATGTCGGCGGCAAAGAAAATGTGAATAGTCTAACTCATTGTATTACACGCTTGCGCTTCAAACTAAAAGATGAAAGTAAAGCCAATACAGAGGTTTTGAAAAATATGGATGGTGTTGTCACTGTGGTAAAGAGTGGCGGGCAATATCAGGTTGTTATAGGTAACCATGTACCTGAGGTTTATGCTGATGTTACTGCTATGGGTGGTTTTCAGACAGGAGATTCAGAAGAAGCATCAGGTGAAAAAATGAGTTTGTTCAATAGATTCATTGATACTATTTCAGGTGTATTTACACCCACGTTAGGTGTCTTAAGTGCCACAGGTATGATTAAGGGCTTCACTGCCCTATTTGTAGCTTTGGGCTGGCTGACCACTACATCGGGTACCTATCAAATTCTCAATGCTTTAGGTGATTGTTTGTTTTACTTCTTTCCTATTTTCCTGGGGTATACATCAGCTAAAAAGTTCAATGCCAATATTTTCATAGGTATGGCTATAGGTGCATCGCTTGTGTACCCCACATTTAGCACGATAACAGCCTCGGGCAAACCACTATACACTCTATTTAGCGGTACTATATTTGAGTCACCGGTATATATCACCTTCTTAGGCATTCCGGTCATTCTGATGAGTTATGCGTCAACCGTTCTTCCGATTATCATATCCACCTATGTAGGCTCAAAAATAGAAAACTTCTTTAAAAAGGTAATCCCTAGCGTAGTGAGAACATTTTTGGTTCCGTTTTTCACATTGTTAGTTATTGTACCCTTAGCATTGATTGTGATTGGACCTCTCTCGACTTGGGCAGGTCAACTACTTGGGGCAGCAACCCTCTTTGTGTATAACTTAAGTCCAATTATTGAAGGCATAATCATGGGCGCTTTCTGGCAAGTGTTTGTTATCTTTGGATTACACTGGGGACTTGTTCCTATCGCTATGAACAACTTAGCCGTGCTTAAATTCGATCCGATTCTTGCTGCTACGCTGGGAGCTTCCTTTGCTCAGACGGGCGTCGTACTGGCAATTTTGTTTAAAACCAAAAATGTAAAACTGAGATCACTTTCCATTCCAGCTGTCATCTCCGGAATTTTTGGTGTGACAGAACCAGCGATTTACGGGATTACATTACCACGTAAGAAACCATTTATTTTAAGCTGCATAGCATCTGCAGTAGGCGGCGGTATTATAGGCATGATGGGAACGAAAGGCTATATCATTGGCGGCTTAGGCATTTTCGCGATCCCGAGCTATATCAGTCCGTCAGGAATAGACAGTGGATTTTATGGGGCTGTTATCGGTATCCTGGTAAGCTTTGTATTAGGCTTCTTGCTTATGTTCTTTGGCGGATTTAAAGATGATGAAGTGAAAGAAGCTAAAAAGGAAGATAACACCTCGGGAGCAGCTAAAGGAGAAGTTTTAGTAAAACAAGAGACGGTGATGAGTCCATTAAAAGGTGAAGTGAAGTCTTTATCTGAAGTAACAGATGAAGCCTTTTCGACAGGTGCTCTGGGTAAAGGGATTGCCATTGAACCTTCTGAAGGTAAGGTTGTTTCACCTGTAGATGGTGTATTAACATCATTATTTTCGTCAGGTCATGCGATTGGAATTACAAGTGATCACGGTGTTGAAGTCCTCATCCATGTAGGCAAAGATACGGTCAAATTAAAAGGCAAACATTTTTATCCTAAAGTAAAACAGGGGGATGCTGTTAAAAAAGGCGAGCTGCTTATGGAGTTTGATATGGAAGCTATAAAAGAGGCTGGTTATGTTTTGACCACACCTGTTATCGTTGCCAATACTACGAATTACCTGGATGTCATTGAAACAGAGAAAAAGGCAATTGAGTATCAAGAGGACTTATTGACCGTCGTAGTCTAATCCTAATTAATGTTGAGGAGGAATTAAACAATGAAAAATACAACTACATTGGAATTTCCACAAGGATTTTTATGGGGAGGTGCAACGGCTGCCAACCAATTTGAAGGTGGATATAATGAAGAAGGTAAAGGCTTAAGCACTGCTGATGTAATTACGGCTGGAACGCATACGACTTCCCGAAGAATTACACCTATGCTGGAAGAAGGAGTGAACTACCCGAGTCACGAGGCTATTGATTTTTTCCACCGCTATCAAGAGGATATCCGCTTATTTGCAGAGATGGGATTCAAGGTCTTTAGGATGTCCATTGCGTGGTCAAGAATATTTCCTAACGGAGATGATGCAGAGCCGAATGAGCAAGGCTTGCAGTTCTATGATCGTGTATTCGCAGAATTGAAAAAGTACAATATTGAGCCTTTGGTTACAATCTCACATTATGAAGCACCGTTTCATTTGACCCAAAAATATAATGGTTGGTCAGATCGCAGAGTCGTAGATTTTTATGTGAGATATTGTGAAGTGCTTTTTAACAGATACAAAAATGTCGTAAAATACTGGTTAACCTTTAATGAAATCAATATTTTAACCTTGTCATTTGGAGCATTCATGGCTGGAGCTATGATGCCGGAGGGGAATGGAGAGCTAGCCCATGCTACAGTGAAGGATGAGCAGGTTCTGTATCAGGCGTTGCATCATCAATTTATTGCCAGTGCAAAGGCTGTAAAGCTGGGTCATGAAATCAACAAGGACTTTAAAATCGGTTGTATGATTGCTTATATGTGTTCCTACCCACTTACATGTCATCCTGATGATATTCTGCTGGCTCAACAAAAGGATAACTTAAGTAATTTCCTATGCTCAGATGTCCAAGTAAGAGGAGCTTATCCGGGATTTGCCAAACGCTATTTTAGAGATCATAATATTCAGATCACAATGCAAGAAGGAGATGAGGACATCTTAAAAGAAGGCTGCGTAGATTTCTATACTTTCAGCTATTATTCTTCTACTTGTGTCAGTGCCGATCCTAACCAGGAGAAGGTGGGAGGGAATTTATCTATGGGCTTAAAGAATCCTCATTTAAAAGCAAGTGCCTGGGATTGGCAGATCGATCCACAGGGATTGAGATGGTCCCTCAATAATATTTATAACCGATATGAAATCCCGTTAATGGTTGTTGAAAATGGTCTTGGCGCCGTAGATACAGTGGAAGAAGATGGCTCCATTCACGATGATTATCGAATTGATTACCTGAAGCAACACATTGAGCAAATGAAAGAAGCAATTGCTGATGGAGTGGACCTAATAGGGTATACGCCATGGGGATGTATTGATCTGGTCAGTGCGGGAACCGGAGAAATGAAAAAGCGTTATGGGTTTATATACGTCGATAAGGATAATGAAGGCAAAGGGACACTTGCCAGATCCAGAAAGAAGAGCTTTTATTGGTATAAGAATGTGATCGAAACCAATGGAGAGCAGCTGGATTAAATCTTAGTACCTGTTTCATAAAAGTCATACCATCAGCGCGTGCCAATTTTAATCGGTACGCGCTGCTTCACTAAATACATGGGGTGAAAATGACGAAATAGAGGGTAGGGCTGATATCAAAATTTGAGGAAGTGGATACATATTACCTGCTTGGATTAAATGCTGGATTGAAGCTGCTCGGGTGGGTGACGCAGGAGCAGGTTTTGGGGTTGTCGCTACAGAAATCCGCAAAATGTCTACGGGCACCAAGGAAGCAACAGGGCGTATTGAACAATCCTTGCAAGCCGTCAGACAACCAGTGTATAAGATGGGTGGTTACATGTATGAATTTGAATGAGTTGAATGAACAGAGTTACACAGAACTAGAGGATTATTGGGTGCGTGTATTTCTAAATGTAGTACAAGATCAGGATAAGGAGAACTGGGTGATTCCTTATTACAACACATCCTTTTCTAATGGTCAGAAAGTCATGGATATGAACCCCATTTTTTCGGCTAAATCAAAAATAAGTCATAAATCCATCAGAATCATTCAAGAAACGGTTAATGAAGAGGATGACGTTCACTATTGGTTAGATACAAATGGGAAAAACGAATTGGTTATTATTTGTTCCTTATCACAGCAACATGTGCACAAGGTAAAAGGGATCATTGAACGCTGGATTTATGAATGAGAGTCATTATCCATAATCAAATCTTTTCCGATATAATAGGGAAGAGAAGCCATAGAACAGATACTACCTCAGAGAGGTGATTCACAATGACCGTTGATATTCTCCTACGTAATAATATAAAAGTGCTAGGCACAGGTAGCCAGACGATTGTGTTTGCTCACGGCTTTGGATGCGACCAGGATATGTGGCGTTATATCGTCCCTAGCTTTATCGACAACTACCAAATCGTCTTATTTGATTATGTTGGTTCGGGAGATTCTCAAATAAAGTATTATGATTCGAAAAAATACAGTGACTTGCAAGGGTATGCCCAGGATGTGCTGGATATTATGGAAGCGTTAGACTTAAGAAATACCATATTCGTCGGACACTCCGTTAGCAGCATGATCGGAATGCTCGCATCGATCCGCAGCCCTCAATATTTTGAACGCATTGTCATGCTCGGTCCTTCTCCACGCTATGTGAATGACCTGCCTTCTTATTATGGGGGCTTCGATAAGAGTGATATTGATGAATTACTGGATATGATGCAAATGAACTTTATTGGCTGGGCTAGTTACATGGCGCCCATTGCTATGCAGAATCCCGAGCGAGGGGACTTAACCGAAGAATTGGAAAAGGCATTTTGTTCAAGAGATCCTCATATTGCACGGCAATTCGCAGAGGTTACATTTTTTTCAGATTGCCGTGTTGATCTTCAGCATGCTTCGGTTCCTACACTTATTCTCCAGTGCTCAGATGATAGTATTGCTCCGATTGAGGTAGGGGATTATTTGCATACCCATCTTAGAAATAGCAGACTTCAGCAGATGAGAGCAAAGGGGCATTATCCTCATTTAAGCCAACCAGGAGAAACGAGCGATTTAATCAAAGAATATTTAGCTAGTGTGTAATATCGAAAGAAAGGCAGTCATTTAATGGATATTCAATTAGATAAAGCTCCTTGTGGTTACTTTTCAATATCGGATGCCGGGATCATTCAATCTGTAAATCAAACGTTATTGGACATGCTTCTGTATGACCGTAATGAATTGCTCGGACGGCCGATTGAAACAACAATGTCTGTTACGAACAAGCTATTTTTTCATACTTATTTTTATCCCTATATTCAGTTGTACGGGCGTGTCGATGAGATGTACTTTTCGTTTCGGACAAGTGACCGACAGGATGTGCCTGTACTTCTGAACGGGGTTCGTCAGGAACGAAACGGAGAAACGGTTATTGATTGTGTAGTGCTAATGATGCGTAAGCGAATTGAACATGAAAAAGATATACTACAGACCAAAACCAAGCTTCAGGAATTATATCAGGCGACGAATGAAGCAAACCAGAAGCTTGAACAGTTGCACGCAGAATATGAAATCAAACAGCAGGAATTGGTGCGAATCAATCTCCAGCTAGAAACGATGGCGTCAACCGACCCGTTAACCGGGCTTAAAAATAGAAGATATTTTCAAGATCAATTATTAGTCAGTCTAGCCTCTTTTCAAGGGACTGGAGCACCTTTCTCGCTGCTGATCATTGATATTGATCGTTTCAAAAGTATTAACGATACTTATGGTCATCCGGTGGGCGATCTGGTGCTTACGAATCTGGCAGAATTACTGCAATCTATGTCGCGGGACAGGGACATTGTCGCTCGTTATGGTGGCGAGGAGTTTGTCATTATTCTTCCGGGCAACGATCAAGAGGAAGCCATTCGTACGGCAGAAAAATATCGTTCCATGACGGCCTCGATGGATTGGGGAGAATATGCTATTACAGTGAGTATTGGGGTGGCAACGGTTACGCAAGAGGATACGGAACAATCGATAGTTCATCAAGCGGATTTGGCACTGTATGCTTCCAAGAGTGGCGGGAGAAACCGGGTCACGCATGCAGCAAGTCTCGTAAAGAGATAAATGAGGCTTCAATAACCGCATGAAGAGTTGGGGAGGATAAACATGGGGGAAGCGTACAAGCTGGACTGTGATACCTGTGCTTATACTAAGAACATATTTGTGGGGTTTGGTTTATTATATATGAGTTTGGAATCCATTGCTTCGTTTGTACAGGATACTGTCCTTAAACGACGTATTGGGGAATTCATAGGCAACCCTTCGACGAGATATGATGCTTATGACGCGATATATGTATGTCCGGTCTGTCAGGCCATCCGCAATGAACTGTTTATTGAGATGATATCGGACTCATCACAGTATAAAATCTCTTATGCTTGTCCTAGATGCGCGAGTGTTATGGAGCAGGAACACATTGAAAACAATGTGCCTGTTCATTTGAGTTGCCCAGCATGTGAAAAGGGGAAATTGAAAGCAACGTTTTATATGGATTGGGATTAATAGATTCCTCGAATATCTCCACAGCTTACTCCAATAGCACTGGTCAAACCATTTAAATTCAGCTGCTATTATTGATAACGATTCTCATTCGAAGCATCAAATGAATGAAAACATTTGAAGTGGACGCTTGTGAAAAAAAGCTGGAACCCTGTTATAGAAAGGATGCCAGCTTTTTATTTGGTGCTTATTTCACGAAAGTTTCTGTACCCTCTGAATTGATGGTTGAAGTATGGGTACGAGATGCTTCTTCAATATTTTTGAATGCCCAGTAATCTGCTGGTACATCCTTCCATGTAACCTGAGTCGTTCCTTCCAGGGGTCCTCGTTTTAAGATGGTGTTCAAAATTGTAACGGTTTCTACTCTTGTTATATATTGATTGGGTTGGAAGCTGCTGTCGTTATAACTGGTAATCCATCCCGCACTAGCTAGCGCTACAATGGAATCTCTTGCCCAATGCTTTTCGATATCGGTATAGGGAGACGCTGCGGTTTGCGTTCCTTTAAGCTGCTTCCAGGATGCGAGTATTGCTGCCATTTCTGCACGGGTAATGGGTTGCTCTGGTCGAAATGTTCCGTCTGCATATCCATTCATCAGGTGCTGTGTCGTAAGTGCTATAATCGAATCCTTTGCCCAATACATGTTAGGTACATCTTTGTATGTGGTTGAGCCTTCTTTTGTCTCCAACTTCATGATTCTAGCCATCATCGCGGCGGTTTCGGCTCGTGTAATGGACTGGTCAGGTCGGAATGTACCATCCTGATAACCCGTTATATATTTTTCATGCGCAACCTCGGATTGCTCTACGGGCATGATTTCCAGAGTCGGTACATCCGTTGTTGAAACCGATGGTGATGAAGATGTGGTTGTTTCACTGGAAAAAGATGAATCACTGCTATCCGCGTTATCCTTCTTATCTTTTTTATTACTACTGCTGCTGTCGTTACCAGTAGTAGCACCGGTTCCGCTCGTACTTCCAGTACCACCAGTGCCTGCATCTCCGTTTACAACCTGTATATACGCTTCAGAGGTACTCGGCGCGAATCGAACATCTCCACTGTATATAGCAGTAATCGGGTGGCTTCCCACACTTAAGTTGCTTGTAGTGTAGTATGCATTGGCATAACCATTCGAAATGCCCACTGGCTCCATCGTCAGCGTACCTAATATATTCGTGCCGTCCATAAGGATGACCGTTCCGGTTAAATCGCCCGAAGTTTGTGGGTTCGAAGTTGTCCTCACGCTAAACCTTACTTCTTGGCCGTGACTAGACGGATTCGGCAAACTCAGTACTGTAGTTACTGTAGGTCTCAGTGAAGGTGTAGTCGTAGGTGTAGATGCATTTACGACCTGAATGTATGGCTCAGATGTGCTGGGAGCAAATCGAGCATCCCCACTATAAATAGCTGTAATCGGATGACTTCCCACACTTAAATCGCTTGTGGTGTAGGTCGCAGTGGCATATCCATTCGCAATGCCATTTGGCCTCATCGTCAGCGTATCTAATATATCCGTACCGTCCATAAGGATAACCGAGCCGGTTAAATCTTTCGTAATTTGTGGGGTTGAGATGGTTTTGATGCTAAACGTTACGGATTGACCTTGTTTAGAAGGATTTGTCCAACTCTTTACCGTGGTTTCAGTAGCATACACCGCATCCGTTACACTTGGTACTGGTGAGGAGGTTGCATACACAGCACTCTCGGAAAAACTCCATGTCCAGGTCCCTAATAAGACGATAACAGCAAGATAAGATAAACAAAAAGACTTGATTTTACGCATAAACTTCCTCCATAAATTTCCGGTGTCACGATGAACTTACTAAGATCCTCCATGATGACTAACCTACTAATATAATTTTTCTTTCTTACACTACTGATTTACTATACTAAATGCCTCTGAACCAATTCTGAACCAATCGACAAAAACCGTGCCCAATTCCCATCGCTAGAAGGGGATCACGATTTGCGAGCCTTTTCAGTAATTTCTCAGAACAAATGCAAAAAGGGTCAACCCAAAAGAACTGGTTGACCTCATAATATGAATGACAGTTTAGCGTAATATTTTGGAAAGATTTATTCCGTTAATATTTAAATTTGACCGTTAGATCCTGTAACTTTTGTGACATATCCGACAAGGTCGTGGCCAGACTGGTGATCTGCTGCATCGAAGCCAGCTGCTCTTCTGCAGACGCTGCAATATTCTGCGAGTTGTCCGCCGCTTGAAGCGCCAGACTTGATACGTTCTCTCCGCCCGCCGAAATTTCTTGGACACTTGCGGTTATTTGCTGCGTGATGCTTGCGAGCTCTTCTGTTTGCTGCGCGATATGATTGGTGGATGTCACAATTTTGTTAAACTGCTGCTCTGTCTCATTGGCAATTTTAATACCAGAGTCGACATCCTGTTTTACGCGTTCCATGGTCTTAAGCGAATGCTCCATATCTTTGCGCATATTCTGAATCAACCCGGAAATTTGCCCGGAAGACTGGTTCGATTGTTCGGCCAGCTTTCTCACCTCTGCAGCAACTACGGAGAAACCGCGGCCTTCCTCGCCTGCACGAGCAGCCTCAATCGAAGCATTTAAGGCAAGCAGGTTGGTCTGCTGTGCGATATCCGTAATGGCATGCAGCATTGTGTCGATCTGTTGAGTGCGTTCATCCAGCATTCTCATAACCGCATCGGTTTCATTGACGGAATGGTTAATCAAGTCCATTTGCTTCACCGTATGTTGTACAGCAGTACCGCCAAGGCTCGCCATTTCCATCGCGTCTGCAGACGATTCAGCAATGGTCAAGGAGCTGTCCGTGATCCGCTGCATACCTATTGAAATTTCCTCAAGCGAGCTGGTTGTCTTCTGGAGCATTAGTTGCTGCTCCTTCGCACCAGCCGCCGATTCTTGAATTGCGATGGTGATGTGCTCCGTTGCCTGCCCCGTGTGCTCTGCTCCAAGGGTCAATTCTTTCGAGGAAGCAGCGACCTGCTTTGTGGACAGGTTTACCTCACCGATCAGAAATCTAATATTTTTAATCATATGATTGAAGTCCTGTGCAAGCTCGCCGATCTCATCCTTTGAATGAATTTTGACTTCTTCGACTGTTAAATCACCGTCTGCAACTGCGTTAAGCCGCTTTGCAATCATGATAATAGGCTTCGTAAAACGTCCCGAAACAAAGCTTACGATAATTGCTCCCAGAATAACCGCAGAAGTCGTAATAATCAGGACAATATAAAGGACTTTGGTCGCTCCGCTGTTAAATTCGTTAAAATATGCTCCAGAACCGATGATCCATCCCCAATAAGGATCCCTTTCAACATAAGAAATTTTCGTCTCCACTTGATCTGTACCAGGTAAAGCCCATTTATAAGTGACGAATCCCCCGCCGTTTGTACCGACTTCTACAAACTCTTTTCCCACATGCACACCGTCTTCCGAAACGGCATTTATTAAACCCTGGCCTTCATTTGAAGGGTTCATCACTGCAACGGCATCTTGATTGACTGCCCACGGATAACCTGTTTTACCTACAGTATATTTAATCTTTACCGGTCTTTTGTTATTAGCATCTTTTACACCGAGCAGCTCGATACGAAGTTTTTCCTGTGCTTCCTCCAATGTTAAATTACCGGCTTCGACTTGCCCATTGAGGAAACTAATCATACCAATTACCATTTGCACACTATTTTTAAGTGCCACTTTGCCTGATTCATTCATTTCATTCTTGGAAACAAAATAAGAACTGATTCCAATCACGAATGTGGGTACAATTAAAATAATTAAGCACATTATGGTTAACTTCGTTCTTAATGATCTCACCTTCATGATTGATCCTATCTTTGTTTTCACTGTATTTCCCCCTGACATCGATATACAGACTCAACCCACAACTGCGCTAGTTACTAAAGGTAAAAAGACTGTACATCATATATCGTAATAACACGTCAGGAAATTAAGCCCTTTAATCTAGTCAGCGATAAAGAGACCGATGGGGTTCGTTTTACAAAGAAAGAGCGACCTTTATAAAAAGAGACCGCCCCTTTCAGAAGCTTCCCTTTCCGGGAAAGATAATATCTTTCCAACCGTCTAAACTTCGTATCATGTTACGCCTCCCAGGTGAACTATGCGTCAAGGTCACTACAATCAAGGGCGTCCATTGGACCATAGAATTAAGCCCATCTTATATGTCCTGAAGGCTGGCTGCTGTTAGTCCTGCTGATTGTTACACGCGGCTTAATTGGGGCTTTAACCCGGCGGTATTGTCATCGTCCCAAGATATGGGGGATGTAACGGAAGGAGAAGATCGTGGAAGTGGTAAGGCTATTATTATGACTACTGTGTTTTTATAGATTTTGTGGGCTGGAAGGAGCTTGTCAGTAGAGGGATAGAAAATGATGTCAACCTGATGTTTATGCCTATTTTGGCTTTGTATAATGAAAAAGAGGCTAAGAGTCGAATACGAGAAAGCATGGAACGTGACGGATCGTTTCGGGGTTATTTATTTCAGTGCAGGCATTGTATGGAATACCTCTTATATGCGGACTATGACTGAATCCAAGTGAATTTCCTGAGGTGAATGAGAAGGTGAAACCCAATTTAGGGGTGGTTCTAATTAAGGAGGAGTTCATAAAATTGGAGGAATGCAGATGGGTTGGGAGTATGGAATTAAGGTCGCAGATGTTAAGGATATTAAAGCGCTAATGGAACGCTTAGCTGAAGCATTGCCTAGGATTGAGGGATATCGGATGCAAAGGGATGAGGATGGCTTTGTTCTGCTTCAGAATAATTCTGATTGGCCTGAAGCGCTCCAGGTTTCAGTGGAAGAGGCAAGGAATATTGAAGGGTTAGAAGATGATGAACCTTATATCTATTGTCTATTTCATATCGGCGGCGGAGATGCGATGAGGTTGAGGGAAGGAATGTGTAGGACACTGGAAGAAGAGAAATGCGCTGCGGATTGGTTCGAGTTGTAGCCGAAGAGGGGAGTAAGAGAGGTTGACTAAGAAGGGAAAAACAGAGATTCAGACACTAATCTATCGCTATGGCGGTCCACGAGCCAATATTGGGTATACTTTTGAACCGCTGCGCTATGGGGATACAGATGAGCCAAAGCTGGAGGAGATGATCTTCATCTACGCAGATGACTTTGATATCGTGTTGTCTGCGTTAAAGTCCAAATATCCACTTGTCGATCCTGATACGGGAGAAATGTATGAGGCTTTTGATGCCTGCTGGGATAATCCGATTCCAGAGTCGGTATGGCATGAAATATTAACAGAATTGGATGCTTGGCCTGCCAAGGAGCCAGAATTACGCATATTTATCGATTCCTTTACAGCATGGGTCAGAGCGCATTTGAAGCAAGCAGATGGTATTATCGTGACCGGAAATCTGTAGAGGAAGGCAATGCACTGCAATCCGTATTTTCGCTGCCCCTCGCTTCGAGGGGCAATTGGAAAGCGAGCTGCTGGGTCAAATGCCTCGTTCTTTACATTGCATGCGACAGGCTCCTTATGGCAACTGGATTATTGACGTTGCTTCCGAATCCTGAGTAACTTTTGCTCCAATTTGGTATCACCCATAAATTTGCTGACAGATACAGCAAGCTGATATTGAATGGTCCCCATATTGTTAGCGGCAGGTTGAAGACCCCCTTTTATCGTTTGCCATAACGAAGTAGCCTGTCGGCTTTTTGCTCCAAAATGCATGATGATGTGGATACAGGCTGTAATTATATTGCGGCCAAGTCCGTACAGGAACCATTCTTTTTCCTTAGTAATAAGCGGAATGATGGTTGCCATCGTTTCCCAAGCTTCATCCCATCGTCCTGTTTCAATGAGCTTTTCTGCCAAGCTGGATGCAGTAGAACAGTAGTTACTAGAATTTTCTTCTATTTTCTCCATTTCAGCCAGCTTTTTGAGGGCTTCAATTTCACCTTCTGGATGGTTGCGCCATCTCTCATGATAAACGAGTGTCCGCAAATTTTCTTTGTCCCAATCCGTCTGCTCTCTGATCCACAAATCAATAAATAATGATAGGTATACATCTTCCCCGAGTTCACTCGCGATATTGATGCAATCTTCAAGATCAGCTGTATCTTTGCTGAACAAATATGTTTCCAAAATCAACTCAGGATCAAACCCGGCGTATGTATCGAAATTGGCTTTCTTGGCCTGCTGGAACAAAATTTGGTCCTGTTCACGCTCATACTTTTGCAGTAAAAAAACGGCATAATGCAGAGCATCTCCAATCCCCTGAAAACTGTTCGTTTCCCTATCTATAATCTCATTAACGAGCAGCCTTCTCACAATCGGTTCGTAATGCGGGGAATCTCGATCCTCACGATTATACATAGCCAAAAGTACCTTCAAGCGATTGGTATAATTGGCATCACTTTTTCCATATTCCTCACTGTGTTGCTCCAAATAGTCAACCTTCGAAAAATCGGCGTGATCACTTATTAGACTCTGCAGCATTTTATCATAGGGTGCCATCATCTGATCCAGCAGCTTTTTGTAGTTCGTTTCCATTACTGTAATTCTCCTTTCACTGATCGGCTTAATACTACAATCCATATGTAACAAAAACAAGAGTTTCCTTTTGAGTACTGTGCTGTCACACGTACATATTTTTCTAATAGACCCATTTTAAGATTCGATATGAGGGATGGACATTCAACACCTGTAAATCAAGCATACAACATGCAGGGATACAACATTGCGCACAACTAATGGAAGCGTTTTAATTTGAGTATAGAAACACAAAAGAAGATCTCAGGGAGGACATAAGATGCTAAAAGTGAAAGCGCTTAGATGTGAAGATGTAAACAATCCGATTGGACTGGGTTGTCTAAAGCCTCGATTAAGTTGGCAAATTGAATCTGACAACATATATGTTTTCCAAAAACGCTTCCAATTGCAGGTATCCATAAATCCTGTTTTTGAATCGCTGCTCTGGAATCATTTTTCCTATTCGGAACAATCCATTTTGTTTCCCTATGAAGGTCCTCCACTCGAATCAGGACAAAGATATTATTACCGGGTAAAAGTATGGGCTCAGGGAGCGGGTGACACCGAACCCGAGGAATCGGAATGGAGTGAGATTGGCTTTTGGGAAATGGGGCTGCTTCATGAGCAGGACTGGAAGGCACAATGGATTACAGTGCAGGAGCGAAGCATCCATGAAAAGTTTCAGACAAGAGCCCCTTTTGCTGCTTCCAAGTGTTTTTCAGTTGAGGGAAAAGTGAAAAAAGCAGTCATTTATGCCACAAGCCTTGGTCTGTATGAGCTGGAGCTCAATGGACAAAGAGTAGGCGATGCCTACTTTACCCCGGGATGGACAGATTATAACGATCGTGTTCAGGTGCAAGCCTATGATGTGACTTCTACCGTTCGAGAACAACATAACCGCATCACAGCAACGGTGGGAGAAGGCTGGTACAGCGGCTATCTAGGCTGGCAAAAGCGCAAGGATACCTACGGGAACACGAATGCTTTGCTATTTCAAATGAAGATTAGCTATGAAGATGGCCGTTCAGAACTCATTTGCTCTGATTCTTCCTGGGAGGAAACGAGCTGTGCCATTTTGATGTCAGATATTTATAACGGTGAAATCTATGATGCTCGACTGGAGCAGCAGGCAGCCGAACATCGCTTCTTGAACGAACGGAAAATGATGCAGGTCGTCCCGTTTCCGTTAAGTCATCTGGTTGCTCAGGAGAACGAGTCTGTCCGTGTAATGAACCGATTAAAGCCTGTTGAACTGATTTGGACTCCTAAAGGCGAACTAGTACTTAACTTGGGTCAAAATATGGTAGGCTGGCTGGAATTTAAAGTGGAAGCCCCCGAAGGTACGGTTCTGAATCTGGTTCATGGTGAAGTACTGGATCAGCAAGGGAACTTTTACCGAGATAATATTCGTGATGCAGCGCAGCAGATTACGTACATTTGCAGCGGCAAGGGGGCGGAGATATTTAGGCCGCATTTCACTTTTCAAGGCTTCCAGTATGTGAAGCTTGAGGGCTTTCCGGCTGGCGTAGCCATTGAAGATTTTACAGGCGTTGTTTTGCATTCAGACATGGCGACAATTGGCTTGTTCGAGACATCCGATCCAAAGCTGAACCAACTCCAGCACAATATTGTATGGGGACAAAAGGGGAACTTCCTGGATGTACCGACCGATTGCCCGCAGCGTGATGAGCGATTAGGCTGGACCGGCGATGCACAGATTTTTGCCAGAACGGCCAGCTTCAATATGAATAGTGCTTCCTTCTTTCGAAAGTGGCTGAAAGATTTGGCTTACAACCAGCTGGAGAATGGGGCTGTGCCTTTTGTCGTGCCGGATGTCCTTAAAGGAACCTTTGCAGACAATATGGACCAAACGACAGCCGCATGGGGAGATGCAGCAGTTATATGTCCGTGGACGATCTATCAATGTTATGGAGATAAGCAAATTCTAGCTCAGCAGTATGACAGTATGAAAGCATGGGTCGATTATATTCGTGCCCAGGGGACCGAGGAACATCTGTGGGATACTGGTTTGCAGCTGGGAGACTGGCTGGCGCTGGATAGCGAGGAAGGAAGCTATTTTGGAGCGACCGATGGAATGCTGGTAGCGACTGCATACTTTGCGTATTCGACTCATATCTTGGCGCAGACGGCCAAACTGCTGAATCGGTATACCGATTACAACACCTATCAAAGCTTGCATGAGGGGATTAGAAGCGCTTTTGTAAACCGTTATTTTGATGACGCTGGCAAACTGACTTCTAATACCCAGACTGCACAGGTTGTGGCTTTGCACTTCGGATTGGTACCAGAAAAATATAAAAAGCAAGTGGTTCAGGAGCTCGTACGGCTGATAGAAAAAAATGATATGCATCTGGATACTGGCTTTGTAGGCACACCCTATCTATGCCTGGTTTTATCCGACAATGGCTATACAGATATAGCTTATAAAATTTTATTTCAGAAAGATTATCCTTCTTGGCTCTATCAGGTTGAACGGGGAGCAACGACCATGTGGGAGCATTGGGACAGTATCAAAGTGGACGGCTCGTTCTGGAGCACCGATATGAACTCGTTCAATCACTATTCGTACGGTTCAGTTGGAGACTTTATGTACCAAAATATTGCTGGAATCGATGTGCTTGAAGCGGGCTACAAAAAGTCACGGTTAGCACCCAAACCGCCTGTTAATCTTACTTCGGCCCATGGCAAGCTGGAGACACCTTATGGTGAGGTTGCTGTCCATTGGGAAATCGTGAATGAAGAAATGCGGATGACGGTTCACGTACCACATAATACGACAGCTGAGATTACGCTTCCGGGCGTTCTAGAGCCAGATGCATTACAACAGACCATTACTAAGCAATACCCGTCGATTCAGTATCCGCCTGGTAATGTGCCACAAGAGCTGGCCGGGAAATCAGGTTCTCCCGGAGAACAGGCGATTTTCCAACTGAGTGGAGATCATGAATTGACGTTTACCGTCGGATCTGGACAGTATACGTTCCAGTACAAATACAACCAGAGGCTAAATAACATAGACTAGAGGTGAGAAGCTTGATGAATATTAAAAACAAAATATGGTTTAAAACAGCATTGTTGTCCATTTCCTTAGTCCTGACATCAGCGAGTGCTATTTCAGCTATCATCCCGATGATGCTGAACCAATTACCGGGAGTCTCCAGTTCACTGATTGAAAGCATAGTTACAATCCCATCTTTCTCGATGATGCTGTTTGTGCTGTTGAGTGGCCCGATCTCTTCCCGCTTGGGTAAAAAAAATACAGTCCTGCTAGGACTTTTGCTCGTGGTCATCGGCGGAATACTTCCTATGCTCACTACGAACATTACATGGATTCTCGCGTTGCGTTTGGTGCTAGGTGCAGGTCTGGGGATGTTCAATTCGCTGGCTGTCAGTTTAATTAGTGATTTTTTTGAAGGGGACGAACGTGCTCAATTGGTAGGCTTTCAAAGCGCTGTACAAGGGCTCGGAAGCAGCTTGGCTACCTTTGTGGCAGGACAGCTTGCCCTAATCGACTGGCCGTTTGCTTTTTTGTGCTATGCGATCACTATTCCTATCGCACTGTTGTTCTTTTTTATCATTCCTGAACCAGAGCGTGAGGAGCCTACAGCGAGCACGACAGGAACGGGCCACAAGAGCGGGGGAATGTCCCTACCTGTACTTGGATTAGGGGCTGCACTTTTCCTGTTTATGACCTTTATCATGATTGTGTATACCAAAACAGGTATTATGATTGCTGAAAAGAGTATGCCTAACGCAGGGTTTTTAGGGACCGCTTTGACGCTGTTCTCCTTATCAACTATGATTGCAGGCTTCTTGTTCGGTAGAATATATAAATGGTTCAGAAATTACGCACCTTTTATCTCCAGTTTATTAACAGCGACAGGTTTTGTCCTGCTGTGGTTTGCTCAGAATGTGACCATGGTTACGGTTGCCATGCTGATCATTGGCTTTAGCTTTGCGCTGTTTATTCCTTATATTTTTACGATACTAACTAAAATCGTACCTAAAGGCAGTGAGACGATATCTATTTCGATTGCAATGGTAGGCTCCAATTTGGGAGCGTTTGCTTCGCCTTATGTTATCAAGTTAGTTGGGGTGTTGTCTGGGAATGAAACTGCCTCATTTTCCTTTCTCGTCTCTGCGATTGTATTTATGATTGCTGCGCTCCTCTGTCTGGGAATCGCTATTAGAGGAAAGGGAAGCAAAACACAGACGGCAGTTCACAGTTAATGGGAGTCTGAAGGAGGAGTCTGTGTTTATGAACCTTCATGAGCTGGATCAGTTGCTGAGAAGTAAAACTGAAATTGAGCTTTTACAACAGCAAAACAATCAAGTGATTAATGATCTCTCCAAAGAATCGGAAAATGAGCGATTTTTTGATATAAATCAGAATATGTATCGAATGCCTGCTTTATTTTTCTTCGGAGAACATGATATTTATATTAGCAAGCACAACAGGTTTGCTCCGATGCTGGAGCACATGCATGAATTTATTGAGTTAAACTATGTTTACTCAGGTAAGTGCAACCAAATCATAGCAGGTAAAGAAATTGAGCTTTGTGAAGGCCAAGTGTGTGTCCTCGATAAGGATGTACCGCACAGCATCGCACCTTTGGGAGAAAACGATATACTGATTAATATCCTCCTGCAAAGAGAAACGATTTCATCCCTATTTCTACAGCGGCTATCTAAGAAAAAAAGTTTGATCGGCGAGTTTCTTGCCAATTCAGTCCTCCAGCATCAGCATCATAATCACTTTATTATTTTTGAGTCACAGCATAATGAAAACCTTCAATATATATTGAGTAGAATCTTGATCGAATATTTTTCCAGGCAAGAGGATTCAATGGAGCTGGTCAAGGCTTATTTGCCCATTGTATTTGGGGAATTGGTCCGTGTATTGGAAAGCGAGCATAATATTCACTTAAACCAGCAGGAAAGTAATATTACTTCTATTCTGAATTACATGGAAGAGCATTATCAGCATTTAAGCCTCCAGCAATTATCTACTCATTTTAATTACAATAGTACGTATTTAAGTAATAAGTTGAAAAAAGTAACCGGTCTTACTTACACGCAGCTTATTGCCAACATTAAACTTAATGCGGCCTATTCTTTGGTAGTCAATACCAACCTGCCATTCGAAATGATCTTTAAGCAGGTCGGATATAACAGCATGAGTTTTTTCTATAAAAAATTTAAAACAGCGTATGGTGCCACCCCGCAGAATATCCGAAACAAACAAATGAGGAAATGAAGGATACACAAGGACGTCCAATTCTAATGGGCGTCTATATTTGTTATAATATCGGCAAATTCATAAGCGGATGTTTAATAGGGAGGATACATTTTGGAAGCGGTATTAAGACGGCACTGGCCGGAGTGGGACGGGACAATACAGAGACGAACCGGAGGTTGGAATAATACGACGTATTTTGTTAAGAGCGGTGGGCGAAGTGGGGTACTGCGCATCTACGATACACACAGGGATCGGAACAAAATCGAATTTGAGCATGCGGTTTTGCAGGAACTGAGCAGGCATTCTCTATCATTCAGGGTTCCAATGCCAATCCGAACGATTACGGGAGAGACACTTGCACAGGTTGAGAAGGATAGTGGCAAATATGTGTGTCTGTTCGAATACATAGAAGGCACATCCCCATCGGAGCAGGATCCTAGCTTTGCCCATTCTTTTGGCGAGGCTGCTGGCGAATTATCTGCTGCACTTGAAACACTCAATCTTGATATGACTCCAGTCTATCGGCCGTATTATGCTTTGCAGCAATCCTATCCATTATGTAACCGGGAAGTAATCCAAGGCTTTTGTTTAAACCCGCCGGAGCCTCTAAAAGATTTACATGAGGAGCTGCGTTTGATAGGAAAAGTATATGAAGAGATTATAGATTCACTTCATGCATTGGAAGAGTTGCCGCATCAGCTTGTACATGGAGATTTGAACGCTTCCAATTTGTTGGTAAAGGATTCTGACCCTAGTCAGGTGGCTGCACTGCTTGATTTTGAATTTTGTACGCTGGACGTTCGGGTCATGGATCCGGCGGTCATTTTATCAGGATTTTTGGGACAACCGGAGGAAACGACAGCTGTTCGTGAGTTTTGCCGGGGCTTCAGCCGCCAGGTTCGTTTGAGTCACTCTGAGATTGATGCTTTGCCTGTGTTAATGCTGCTTAGGAAGGTAGACGTTTTTCTTCATTTTATGAGTCGCTTTCTGGAAGGAACAGATCAGCCACACGTGCTGCAAGAACAGGTTAAACAGATTGCGGCCGACTTGCTCCAACTGTCTACCAGCAGTAGCTGGATTCAGGAGGAGTTGGTCCAAGCTAGAACAATGTATGAATAAACGAGCTACATGCCGTGTTATGTTATAATTTCTGGAATAACAGAAATGAAGTCTACTGAATTGTACTCGGAACAGGAGGAGCAGATGAATAGTTGGTTAACGAACGCGTTACGACCCTATTTTGGGCTGGAGACGCTGGAAGAACATTGGGACGTAGTAGAAATTAAAGAAGGATATTTTATTTGTATGGATGGAGATGTTATTCGCAAGCGAATTTCTTCCAAAGAGGATGCTTATGGAGAAGCTGATGTAGAGATTTTTACTCGTGATCGGGCATTTGTTCTGCCTAAAACGGCTCGTGGCAAAGAGAAAAAACTGAATTATACAAGTGTTTCGAGCATCATAGCAGAAGGTGTGTCCTTTTCAGCAGGCATTCGAAGAGATCGTAATATTAGTTATGTTACTGCTGTGAATAGCAAAACTGGCGTGAGATTGCCCATCACTGGATGTGAGCATTTACATAGTAAAGAAGAGATCATCGATTGGCTTCAACGTTACCCGTCGCTTGTGCCTAACGACTATGATCGTAAGCTGGAACGATTGAAGCATATGAAAAACCTGCGTTATAAAACCATTCCGGGAGACATCTTCCGCGTGGAAATAGACCTTTTTACAGATGGCTATGTACTGGTCGTCGGAGATTTGCGCCAAATGCAAAAGGATCAGTTGTTTGCAAAGGAGAGCATATGGAATAGTGTCATGACAATGCCTTTGTTCGTACGTCCGTATTTGTGTACAAGTCGTGACCGTTCAATAACTTTGGAATCCATCACGGCCGCCCCGTTATCTGATACAACCTGGATTGTCATGGATGATTCCTTTATGCGAGGGTCCTACGAGCGGATAGGGCATAAAGCGTTGGCGGAAGAGGATATTGTGTTTCCGATTGGTTACGGCAGTAGCATAGATAGCAGTAAAGAAAGAATATATAGACTGTCCTGGGGAACGGGCACAAGTTCCAAACCGGAAGAAAAGACAGTGTTCAAGTCTTCGCGCGAATTGTTAAATAACGGTGTATATTCAGGTGTCATTGCAGACTGTTTTGGTCCTTGGGAAGAGCGGGAGTGGCACCACACGCTGGATAACCCGTTGTATCGGGAAGAGCGCCGAAAAGCACTGGCCGAATTCGGATTCCCGGAAGACATTTCGTACGATGAGTTCAATCGCCAAACAGGAGGACTGACGCGTTCGGAATATCTCGCATATTTGACAAGGACTTATAGCGGAAAAAGAAAGATGAAATGACACGGTTATACATCCTTTTAGGAGGTACGAATGAAATATCTTAAAGATTGTCCGGAACCAGGCATGGGAACCTGGTATTTTGAAATAGACTCAGACGGCGTAGCCTATCGGCAAATTGTGATCCAAGATGACGGTACTTTTATTGCTTCTAATCGTAAGCACGAGCAATATCATTTCTTGTTAGCAGAGAAAGCGATTGATGATACAGAGCCCTATTATACAAAAATTACAAAAAAAGAGTTTGAAGAAATCTGGTCCAGCAATCTTCACACCTCCAACAAGGAATGGCATCAAGTCAAAACCGCACTGCTGGTTGGGACTAAGGTAACTGGATATATTGAAGCCTTTTTTCCACACGGAACACTAATTCATATTTTCCAGCACAATGCAGTCGGATTGGCAGAAACCCATTCATATGCGGAAAAGGCCCCATCCGAGTGGATGTATCCGAGGCATGAGATCACGGCGATTGTCCAAGGCTACGACGAGCTGAATCAGTGGGTGATTTTAGAGCAAACGCAGGTTTTCGAAAATCAGTTCACAGGTTGAAAGATAGATACGGAATACAGGAAGGAGAATGGATATGCATACGTTAACGGTTGATGAGCTAATGGATCAGGACAACCATGCATGGGAAGAGGTCAGAAACATTCTGCAAGAAGGGAATAATCCATATCGCATTGTACCGGCAGAATCGGAATCTGTTAGGGGAGATTCGCTCTACCGTTTGCAAGTGAGCACCAAATCGTACTTGGGAACGGTTGCCTATGAAACAGGAGGGATCATATTTGATCACGGATGGATCACCTTACTGGGTGCAGGTGGGCCTGAAATTTACGGTAGCTTGACCTCATGGAACGGGCTTCAAGAACCGGAAAGTGTTCCTGCGCTTGAAGGAATGCTGATGGTGGCCTATGATGCAGCAGGCGGATTTTTTGGACTGGATACAGGGAAATTCGGACGTAGCGGTCATATCTACTATTTTGCACCGGATGCATTGGAGTGGGAATCCACTGAGCTGGCCTATTCCGGTTTCTTGAGCTGGTTGGCTGAGGGAGATTTGGGCTTGTTCTACCAGACATTCCGTTGGAATGGTTGGCAGTCGGATATGGAGCAACTTCAGCCAGGAGAGGTATTTGCTTATTATCCGCCGCTATGGACTCAGGAAGGTGGCGGAGAGACCAGCCACAAATCACCTATAGCACTAACAGAAGCGTGGCAGGCGGTGACGGATCGGGAATAGCCGCGAGTGGGGAGGGGGACATAAAATCATGAATCATTCCATTCAATCCAAACTGATGCAGCTGAATGAAATACTTTCTCAAAATAACATTGACCATTACTACATTTATGATTATACAAGTCGCCCTAAGCTGGTACTAGCAGGGAGCTTTGACTTTAGCTATTATCACAACATAGAGATTACATTTTACGAGGTCTCGTTTCTTTCCTGTCCGGGTGGTGTATTTTCAATTGAATGCTTTAGACTGGCTAATGACAAGGAATTGGAAATGTTAAAAACTGTCTCTTACGGATTTCTTGAGGGGCCTGTGATTTGTATGGAGGATCAAACGTTTGGTACCCGATTTTTCATTGCTGCGGAAAGCTTGGATTACGAGCTCAAGACCGTTTTTTACTATAAACGTGAGAACCTTCAACCTCATGAAAGTGTGGCTGAATGGGTTAGAAAAGATGGAAAAGGTTGAAAAAGGTAGCAAAAAAAACTTTTAGAGACGTCAAGGTAGGAGGGTGGTTATTATGTGGAGTATTCACTTTGAACATCAATTTATAAAATGTCCGGAAGCAACTGGTGAACAAATCGCGAATTTTTTGAGCACATGGAACATCAAGCTATCGGAGCAGGAAATTCACGAAATCCAACAAAGACAAGTGAACCCTTTTCCAAAGTCGTCTCCATTTTATGATCAATATAAACCGCTAGATCCTGTTAGCTGGCATTTGCCCCAAGGACAATTTCCTGATAGTTACATAGAATTGCTGAAATATTCTAATGGCGGTGAATTTCAGAATGGAGAACGTTATTTCCAGTTTTTCAATACTGAAGATTTGAGAGAAATGAACCTCGCCTACGAGCTGCCAGAGTATATGCCGGGTGCCGTGTCGTTTGCGATGGATGGTAGCGGAAACCACTATATGTTTGATATGAGAGAGGAAAAAAGAAACAATGAATATCCCATTCTTTTTGCTCATTCTGGTAGCTTGGGGTATGACGAATGTGAACAGGTTGCTCGATCTTTTATGGAGCTATGCACGGAAAAATGGGCATTGTATTGATACCTGCATGATTCTGCCCAATATATAGCAATAGCGAGAAGTCTATTGAATTGGGGCCTTCTCGCTATTGTGCCGTATGGGTATGTCCCTATAGCTGAATTTGAGCTAGTTGTTCGAACAACGAATCGACGGCCATGGAATTCTTGCACAAAGCTACCTTACATATGTGGTGGCCTGATTGCCAGCGTAATCTTCAAGCACGATCTTTAGCGAGCTGGTACGAGAGGTAGGGGTAAAAGTGAGTTCACTTAATTTTGTTCTTCCCCGGACAATGTAAGGAAACTTTTTTGATACATAAGTTACACCAAATAGTTTGGGCACATCGTTTTCGTATACATATAAATAGTGCCAGTCCTTCAAGGTGGGTAGAGCAAGCGTATAGGTTGATCCTGTGACTGTCACATTCTCTTTTGCATAAGGCTCTATCATCGTGTCTGCGAGCTGCCCGGTATAGGCTACAGGTTCATGATTGCCGATGGCGATACGTAGGGTGTAGCGATCACCATTTGTGGGCAGATCGGTAAACGTAGCCGTTTCAGCGCCATTGTCCGCCGTAATGGTTTTCTGGAATACGGTGTCCGTATAGTCGGTGATTAAGGTCAATTTAACCGTTCCGTCTGCTTTAGAGGGATTTTTCCACGTTACTGTGGCATCCCCGTTTTCTTTCGTCTCCACCTTAATGTGACGGACGGCAGCATTCAGATCGTAGCTTAATCGAGCCGGTTCGCTTTCCGTTCCATCAGCCCCAACAGCAGTAAGCATTAATTCACCAGTTTTATGGTTTAGAGATTTAATATAGTAGGTTGAGTCATAAATTCCGCCGATATAGGAACCGTTCTCATACAGATTGTATTGTTTAACTTTGGAGTAATCCTCAAGGTCCCAGGTTACGAGCATTTCGTTCGTATCGGTCAGAGCCTTGGTGATTTTGAATCCCGTTGGCGCAGCTGGTTTTAGGGCAGAACCGCCCGTTATCTTGATTTGACCGATATTCATCTGATAGTTTTTGATTGTTTTATTCGCGTTATCAAAAGATAAACCGAAAGCTGCAATCTTTTTTCCTGTATAGGCACTCAAATCCAAATTGTGGCTTACCCAGCCCGTGGTTTGTTTACCAGAGTTAGGGATGCTGACTTTTACGACTTGGCCGGGGTTATCTTTGAAAATAAGTCCGATACTCAGCACAGAGCTGTCATCGGAGGAAGGCTTATTGTACGTGATGGACAAGTTTGAATTCTTATTTACCGACAGATCGGTTTTATACAGGCGTAAAAAGTTATCTGAATTCAGCTCTCCGTTAACGACGAGGGAGCTGCCACCCTGATAGGCGCCCACAGGCTGATAGGTAAACCGAGTACCTTTGGTGTAATTCGGGCCATAGTCGTAGTCAACCGAGAGCGGTTTACCTTTGGTATCGAGCCACCATTGCCAAGTCACAGGGATATCTTGAATATTAATGTTGGACCATTCCTTCGAATTGGAGATGGCTCCATTCACCACATACTGCAAGCCATGCCCGGTATTGAAGCTGGTATTAAAATGGGGGCCACGGATGACAGAACGTTCGGCGATATATGCCGCGATACCGTCCCAGTTTGCGCCCGAAGCTTTTACATCAGACAAATCTACACTTGAGTTTCTTTGTGCACGGACGGGATTCTGATTTGGACCAGACCACCAGACACGGTCGCGGATAAAGGTCATCCATTGATATGCATTGTCAGCTCTGCGATTGGTATCCTGCCCACCAAACTCTTCATCTAGCGCATTATGTGTGAAATCTGCTCCCAACGTTGCGATACTGTTCATCGGCTGCCCGCTATCACCGATATTCAGACGAAGATCGTATTTTTGCTTCCATCTGCCGAAGTCACCGTTCCCGCCCTCAATACCGGCAAAAACGGTTTTAAGAGGGTCTAGACCCAATTGCTTGGCATGGTCGCGGGAGCTTTTTAGCTTCGCTTTGTCCCACCAATAATTCAGAAAAATAGAATCGGATACCTGTCCGTATTGCTTGTCTTTGACAAAAGGACTATTCACAGCATTAAACTCATTTTGATAAGCGATTTTACCGGTTTCGTTTACCGTGGAGTCGTACCATTGCACATACATGCTCTGATCCCGCAAGTATTTCATAAACTGCTTGTAACGCGGGATGTCCTCCTTAGCTACGCCTTTTGAGGCTTCCTCCTGGTTAATGAAGTAGCCGTCATAGCCATAATATTTCGCCATTTCAATCAATTTTTTGGCTACCGGAAATCCGCCCTGAGCATCCTGCACGAGCATTTGCTTATACGTTTGCGGTCCACGGTCATTATCCGAGAAAAAAATACAGGCGATGGAGAGAACACCGTTTTTGTGCGCCGCATTCGTATAACCCGGATTTGGAATGTTCAGAATGCCGAACTCGAACCATTTTTCCGTCCAATCCTTTTGGGGATCGTATAATTCTTCGGGGACATGGGCGGTAGGCATGCCATGCCAGTAGCCGTAATAGTCGGTATACTGCCAATAGTTAAACAAGTATTGACTGAATTTATTGGTATAAGGATAGCTATCGAAAAAAGCGTTTCCATAATCGCCGCTGAGTGTAAACATTTGTGTGTCAGGGCTTAAAGCAGGCTGAGCCTGTGTGGCTGCAAAATGGCTGTTTCGTTGTTGCAGTGGGACACGGGCGCGAAGCATATCTCCATAGACATCTTGGGTAGGAGTCCAGTCCAAAATATGTGAGCTGGCGTATCCATGCTGATAAGGCTGATTCGGCCCTTTGGCGCTTTCTCCTTCATACGGGAGGGTATCACCTGCATATACGGATGGAGAGAGGGCTTGACTTAACAGGATAGAAGTCAAAACCAAAGCAGCCCATTTTAAAGCGAACTTGTGAACCTTGTTACGTTTCATAGCTCATCCCCCTAACGAGTATTTATCCCCCTAAAGATAATCAATAAAACGGTTTTCACATAGAGGATAAATTAAAGATATAGCGTTTAAATTAAAGAAAATCGCGTTTTTTATGAATGCGCTTACTTATCTCCTGCGAAGGACATGGTATACTTTATTTACGCATCAACGATTCCGGAGGGCTTATACCATGAAAAGGGGTACTAGATACACTGCTTATTTTAAAAACAACATGTTTCTGAGGATACTAGTGTTGTTCTCCTGTATTGCGATTTTGTCCATAATTACAATTGCATATGTCACGTATGTATCCATTTCGCAATCTATGGTTCGGCGGGAACTGGATACCCAGAAAGCAGCTATGGAAAGTGTTGACCGTTATATCCATCTACGGCATGAATCCGTCCAGAACATGGTGCGAGATATGTACCGGAATGAGGCTCTCTCGATGAATGTTTCCTTTTTTATGGACCACGCGTATTCCGAATATGTACAGCACCGCATGGACGAAATGTACATGGAGAGTCATGATTATTCAACAGATGTACTCACCTATTTTAAAAACTGGTTGGATGAAAATAGTGATATCAGCAATTTGATTTTGTACAGTGCCGACCAGCAATATCTGTCCACTTTCAATGAGAACAAGCAATTCAAGCAATTCCCGGTGCATGCAGCGCGTTCCTTTGTACCGGACGTGATGGCTGCCGAAAGCAAAAGCGTCTCTGCTCCGAATTACTGGATTCGGAAGGCGGTCGATCAGTGGAGCCCCTCGTTATATTCGTTACAAGTCCCCATTAACAATAAGCAAACACTCAAAAATACCGGTCAGCTTCTAGTATTTCTAAATTCCAAAAGTATCTCCAATGCACTTGCCAGCTACGGGAACAACCTGAAGGGAGAAATTATCGTTCTGTCCACCAATGGAACCGTTCTGTTCGATTCAAGGAATAACTATTACGGAAAAACGTACCCTTATGTCGAAGTGACCCGATCACTATATGACGATGTGGATTCCGATGCCGGGATCATTCAGGCGAAGCAAAATATGTATATTAACAAGCTGATTTCTCCGGATGAAGGGTATGTCGTGATTGGCGCTGTCCCTAATGAGGAAATGGCGGAATCGTACCGGGGTATCCGTAATACGATTTTGACAATCAGTGTGGTTTGTATTCTGTTTGCTGTGCTGTTTCCTGCCTTTTTTGTCATTAACTTCGCTAAACGAACGAATCGAATTATTAAATTCACTCGTCAGGTGAAAAATGGTGACCTCACAGCTCGCATCCAAGACCTCCGAGGGGATGAACTGGGACAAATCTCTCGAAGCTTCAACGATATGCTGGACGAACTTAATCTATATATTGAACGGGTGTATAAAGCAGAGATCAAGCAAAAGCAAACGGAGCTGGTTGCCTTGCAGGCACGTATTCATCCACATTTTTTGTATAACACGCTTGAAGTGATACGTATGAGGGCCATTTCCCAGGGAGCCAAGGATGTAGGGGAAATGATCTATAGCTTATCGGTGTTGTTCAAAAGCCTGGTTCAGCAGAAAAAAATATACACGATTAAAGATGAATTGGAGGCTTGCAGATTATATCTTGAGTTGTTCAGAATACGCTACAAGGAAAGGTTCAATTACACGATTACAGTTGACCCCGAGTTGTATACCCGCTCTGTCATGAAGCTGATGCTTCAACCCATCATTGAGAATTATATTGTTCACGGTATCCAAAGCGACCGGAATGATAATGTGCTGACCATTGATGTGCGGGAAACAGGGGAGGTTCTGCTAGTTGAGATCCGTGACAATGGGAAGGGCATTGAAGGGGAGCGTTTGAAAGAGATTTTGGAGGAACTGGAACGCCAGGAGGAAAACGGACAAATGTTTGGACTACGCAGTGTGCACACCCGACTTCGTTTCTTACACGGAGCCGATTACGGGATTGAACTGGAGAGCCGTAGCGGTGAGGGAACGACGATTCGGGTACGTTGCCCCAACAGTGAAGGGATGGATGCCATATATGTATAAAGTATTTATTGTAGACGATGAGCCTTTTATCATTGAGGGGTTATACGATATTGTGAACTGGACCTCTTTTGGGCTAGAAGTTGTCGGACATGCAGAAAATGGATCTTTGGCACTGGAAGCGCTGGCCTCCAGACCCGTGGACGTACTCATTACGGACATTTCCATGCCAACAATGAATGGTCTCAGGCTGATTCGTGAGGCGAGGAAGCTGCATGCTGACTTGAAGGTGATTATTTTGAGCGGATTTAATGAATTTGATTACTTGAAGGAAGGCATGAAGCTGGGCATCGAAAATTATCTTCTGAAGCCGATTAATGTGGAGGAACTAGAATCCACTTTATGCAATACAACGGAGAAGCTGGACAGGTTCCGGATGGATCAACGATATGAGACGTTCGGAGTGCAGGTTCTCAAGGAAAATACGTTGTACCGTTGGCTGACAGGGCAGATTGCGCCTACAGAATTCCAGGAACGTGCTGAATTGATAGGTTTTTCGTTAAATATTCCCTTCATGGCGGTAGCCGTGTTACGGACGGAGGGAGATTCGGTAGGAGTGCATCAACAGTTAAGGCAGTACATTCAGCACCAGCCCGATTTAACATTGTTTCACGATGTTGATGCGGATAGTGTAATCATTGCCGCACTACCGAATTATGATGAGGGCAGACAGGATTTGATTACGCTGTTGGAGGATTTTTCTGTTCAGTGGTCGACGGACGGGGAAGAAACAGTTTATATCGGGATAGGCAGCGCCGGTTCGCTAGCTGCTGCTCCACGCAGCTATAATGAAGCTAAAAAATCACTGGAATATTTTGTGATATATGATGACCGCCGGATCATTGACTATACGATGCTAGAGGGGGGCGAGGGAAATGCTGGCGAGACTTGTTCCATCGAATGGAAGGATTATGCGAAGCTGATTATAGCAAGAGACCTAGATGCACTTACCGCACGGATTCAGAGTGATTTTGAGCAAATCCAGCATCTTGAAAGGGTTACCCCGGATGAATTGCGGAATATGGCGCTGGAGCTGGTGATCCGGTTTAAGATGGAGCTGGAGAGTATAAAGCATTCCAATGAGTCGGACCGGTTTCAGCAGGGGCTTCACCAGATAAAATGTTGTACGACATTGGCAGAGCTAGTGAGCGCGCTTCAGCATGTGGCGACAGAGACAGTGAATTCACTACTGCAAGATATGAAAAACCCTATCGTAAGTCAGGTGCTGTCCTATATCCATGTTCATTATGCCAAGGAGCTATCATTAAAAATATTAGGATACCAGTACCACCTTCATCCCGTTTATCTCGGTCAATTGTTTCATAAGGAAACAGGCGAAACCTTTGCTGAATATATCAATCAATACCGAATTGAAAAAGCCAAGGAGCAGCTTAAAAACACCAATCTCAAGGTAAACGAAATTGCGCGGAATGTGGGATATTGGGAGACGGGATATTTTTATAAGCAGTTCAGAAAATATGTGGGCATTTCTCCAACCGATTATAAAGGATTGGGATAAATACCAGGTGTGTATGGATTTCTTTAATTTGTACCTTGGTTTATTAAGTTTATCTTCTTTATGAAAGTGCTTACATTAGTTAAGGTTAACGTAGTTAAACAGAAATGAATGAAACGACAGGGTCAGATTCCATTTCATAAGGGAGGATCATACATGGGTAAAAGCAAAAGAAGCTACTCGTTTGTTGTGGTGATGTGTATGGTGTTGACGCTCATTCTCAGTGCTTGTGGAGGAAGCAGCGGTGGCGGAGAAACGACGAATGAGGGAGCGGAAAAGCCGGTAGAACTGATCTGGTATACCATTGGTACACCTCAAAAAGATGTAGATTGGGTGATGGAAGAGGTTAGCAAGTATACCCAAAAGAAAATAAACGCCACGATCAAAATGAAAATGGTTGATTGGGGCGACTACCCGCAAAAAATGCAGGTGAATGTGGCTTCGGGAGAGCCAATGGATATTGTATTTACGGCTTCCGGTGGCTTTGATTATGTACAAAATGCCAGAAAAGGCGCATTCATGGAACTGGACGACTTGCTTGACAAGTACGGTCAGGATCTTAAAAAGACGATTGATCCTGCGTTTCTGGAAGGCTCCAAGGTGGATGGACATCATTATGGTATTCCTGCCAACAAGGAGCTTCCACAGCAAGAGGTATGGCGGTTCAATAAAAAATTGCTGACCCAATACAAGCTGGACCTTTCCAAGGTCCGCTCGCTGGATAGCCTGGAGCCTATGCTCAAAACGATTAAAGAAAACGAGCCCGGCGTAACGGCATTCGGCATGGACAAAAACTATGTTCCCTATGTTCCCTATGACTATATCATTCAAAACCTGCCGATGGCTGTCAAACTGGATACTACGGATTATAAGATCGTAAACATCTTGGAAACGCCTGAAATGAAGCAGGCGCTGACGACGATGCATAAATATTACAAGGCCGGATACGTATCACCGGAAGCTGCAACTACAGGCTCGACCAATGATTTGACAACGTCCGGAAACTGGTTTCTGGATCGTGCGCAAACTCAACCGCTAGCCGATAATTTATGGTCTGCAAGTTACGGCTATCCGGTGATATCGACACCTGCCAGTGACCCCATTGTGACCAATACGTCAGTTCAGGGTTCCATTATGGCGATTTCGGCTAACTCGGCAAACCCTGAAAAGGCGATGCAGTTCCTGAACCTGCTGAATACAGATCCGGTATTACGTAATATGGTTGACTCTGGTATTGAAGGAGTGCATTACAAGAAAACAGACGGCCAGTACATCGAAAATCTGGCTGATTCCAAAAACTATGACATGCCTTCGTATTCACTCGGCAACAATATGCTGCTGTATCTGAATCCGAATGATCCCGCTGACAAATGGGAGCAATTCAAGAAGTTCAACTCGGAAGGCAAAAACTCTCCAATCCTGAGCTTCAACTTTGACAGCAGTAAAGTATCTACGGAGATGGCAGCGGTTCAGAACGTCAAAGAGCAATTTTGGGCTTCGCTGATGACAGGCACGCTGGACCCGGAAACGAATCTCCCGAAAGTGATTGAGAAATTCAAGCAGGCTGGGCTGGATAAGGTGATGGCGGAAGCGCAATCCCAGCTTGATGCCTGGAAGGCACAAAATAGCAAATAATACTTTAGGTCGTGAAATATAAGCGAGATCGGGCGGGTGTAAGTTACGCCCGGTCTTTTTCCAATAGCTATTTTTGTTGCTTTTCTCATTACAGATTGGGAGGGGATACCTATGGCCGCATTTTTCAGAAATGTGATTAGAAACAAAGTTATGCTGTTCATGGTGCTGCCCGGCGCTATCTGGTTCTTCTTCTTTTCGTATCTGCCGCTGGTCGGGACAGTGGCTGCTTTCAAGCAATATCGTTTTAACAGGGAAGGATTCTGGGCCAGTATTTATACGAGCAGGTGGGTGGGGTGGGATAACTTCAAGTTTCTGTTCAATAACAATGATGCCTATGTCATCACGCGCAATACCCTTTTGTATAACCTGGTCTTTATTATTCTTGGACTTGTTTTTTCAGTAGCTATGGCTATTCTGCTCTCCGAGCTGATTAATAAACGGTTGGCGAAGCTGTACCAGACAGGCATGTTTCTCCCATATTTTCTATCATGGGTCATCGTGGGTTACTTTGCATTCAGCTTCCTGAGCATGGATCGGGGAATGCTGAATCAAATTCTCGCAGGGTTTGGCATCGAGCCGATTCAGTGGTATTCGGAGGCCACTTATTGGCCGTATATCTTGATACTGGTCAGTCTATGGAAGGCGATTGGCTATAACAGTGTGGTTTATCTGGCTTCGATTTTGGGGATCGATAAATCCTTGTACGAAGCAGCCATGATAGATGGAGCCAGCAAGTGGCAGCAAATTCGTAATGTGACGCTCCCTTTGCTCTCGCCGATCATTATCATAATGACGCTGCTTGCGGTTGGTCGGATTTTTTATGCGGATTTTGGTTTGTTCTATCAGGTTCCAAGAGACTCTGGCACCTTATATTCGGTAACGAACGTCATCGACACCTATGTATATCGCGGGTTGAAAACGACAGGGGAAATTGGGATGAGCACAGCCGCAGGTTTATATCAGTCGGTGGTTGGCTTCGTTCTCGTCATCCTATCCAATTATGTTGTGCGAAAAATAGATAAAGATAGCGCTTTGTTTTAAAAAAGGGGAAAGGGGTGTGGACTATGGCTTCCGGAAAAGAAAGAAAAAAACGAGATTTCCATCATATTTCACGGGGCTGGAATGTTGTTCTGAATGGGGTAGCAGGGGTGTTCGCGTTCTTATGTGTATTTCCTTTTTTGTTCGTCGTCATTATTTCCTTAACTGATGAGAAAACGCTGGCGCGGGACGGATATCGGTTACTTCCGGCCCAATGGAGTCTGGAGGCTTATCGTTTCATATTTCGTACCAGTGATACGCTACTGCGCTCCTATGGGGTGACGATTGCTGTAACGGTCATCGGTACGGTGATCAGTCTCATTCTGATTTCATTATATGCATATGCCATTTCACGAAAGAGCTTCCGTTACCGGAGATTCTTTTCCATTTTTGCGATTTTAACCATGCTCTTTAATGGCGGAATGATCCCGACCTATATGGTCGTTTCCCAATTGCTCGGGCTCAAGGATACGATTTGGGCTTTGATTTTACCGCTGGCTATGAATGCCTTTTATATTATGATCCTGCGCACATTCTATAGCACCAGCGTGCCAGATGCCATCGTCGAATCAGCCAAAATAGATGGGGCCGGCGAGTTTTACACCTTTTTAAAAATCGTGCTTCCACTCTCTCTACCGGGACTTGCGACTATTGGCTTATTCAGCACGCTTGGTTACTGGAATGACTGGTTTAATGCCCTGTTGTATATTGACAATCCCAATCTGGTGCCGCTTCAGTCCATGCTGATGCGGATTGAATCCAGCATTCAGTTCATCCAGCAAAATTCGCAAAACAGCTCTATGAGTATGGCTGCGCTTCAATCCATTCCGCAGGACACTTCGCGGATGGCGATGGTGGTGCTGGCGACGCTGCCTATTATATTCGCTTATCCTTTTTTTCAGCGTTATTTTGTGCAAGGACTTACGGTTGGGGCTGTGAAGGAATAACAGGGGAGGAGAGACATGAACATGTTGATTTATAAAGATAAAAGCAAACCAATCGAAGAACGGGTAGAGCACTTAATCGGTTTGATGACAATAGAGGAAAAGGTGGGACAGCTTGTGCAGCCTTTTGGCTGGCAAGTGTATGAGCACACAGACGGGGAATTGTCCCTACATCATGATTTCAAGCAGCAGGTGCAAAATGGGGGAATCGGTTCCTTATACGGGGTGCTTCGCGCTGATCCGTGGACCGGGGTGACCTTGGAGAATGGCTTATCTGCCAAGCAAGGGGCGGAGGCTGTGAACTTGATCCAACGCTATGCGGTAGAGCATTCCCGGCTGGGTATCCCCATACTGATCGGCGAGGAATGCTCTCATGGACATATGGCGATTGACGGCACTGTGTTTCCGGTTCCGCTGTCCATCGGTAGCACATGGAATGTCGATCTGTACCGCAATATGTGCCGCGCGGTTGCGAGTGAAACCCGCGCTCAAGGAGGGGCGGTCACGTACTCGCCCGTGCTTGATGTTGTGCGTGATCCGCGCTGGGGACGCACGGAGGAATGCTTTGGCGAAGACCCTTATCTCATCGGCGAATTTGCTGTTGCCGCAGTGGAGGGACTTCAGGGGGAAAGCTTACTCAGCGAACATAGCGTAGCTGCCACATTAAAGCATTTTGCAGGCTATGGCAGCTCGGAAGGCGGACGTAATGCCGGACCTGTGCATATGGGCTGGCGTGAGCTTTTGGAGGTCGATCTGTATCCATTCCAAAAAGCGGTGGAAGCAGGGGCGCAATCTGTTATGCCAGCCTATAACGAAATCGACGGTGTACCGTGTACAGTGAACGCTGAGCTATTGGACGATATTCTTCGTCAGGCGTGGGGATTCGACGGTCTGATCATTACAGATTGTGGCGCGATTGAAATGTTGGCGAGCGGACATGATGTGGCCGAGGATGGATCGGAAGCCGCTGTGCAGGCGATTCGCGCAGGGATTGATATGGAAATGTCCGGGGAAATGTTCGGAAGTCATCTGGTCAAGGCGGTTCATGCTGGCAAGCTGGAGATGAGCGTGCTGGATCGGGCGGTTCGCAGGGTGCTCACGTTAAAATTCAGGCTAGGTCTGTTTGACAAACCGTATGTGGATACAGAACGAGCGGAGCAGGTAATTGGTCGGGAGGAGCATATTCGATTGGCTCGTCAGCTTGCGACCGAAGGGATCGTGTTACTTAAAAACATCAATAGAACGCTTCCCCTGCCGAAAACCTCCAAGCGTATTGCGGTCATCGGCCCGAATGCGGATCAGATCTACAATCAGTTGGGCGATTATACATCACCGCAGCAGAGATCCCGTGTGGTAACTGTACTTGATGGCATCCGTAGCAAATTAAGCAAGCATCAGGACAGCGTTCTGTATGCACCTGGCTGCCGGATCAAGGGAGAATCCCGGGAAGGATTCGAAAACGCACTGGCATGTGCGGCTGAGGCCGATACAGTGGTGATGGTGGTTGGAGGGTCCAGCGCCCGCGATTTCGGGGAAGGAACGATTGATCTGAAAACCGGCGCATCGAAGGTATCGGATCACGATTGGAACGACATGGAATGCGGCGAAGGCATCGACCGGATGACATTGGAGCTTGCGGGCGTACAGCTCCAACTCATGCAGGAAGTCTACAGTCTTGGCAAGAAACTGGTCGTCGTTTATATGAACGGGCGACCGATTGCTGAGCCATGGGTGGAGAAGCACGCACACGCCATTGTGGAAGCATGGTATCCCGGTCAGGAGGGGGGACATGCAATCGCGGATATTTTATTTGGGGACGTAAATCCTTCGGGACGTTTGACCCTATCCATCCCTAAGCATGTCGGGCAGTTGCCGGTATATTACAATGGCAAACGTTCCCGGGGCAAACGGTATCTGGAGGACGATGTCGAGCCGCGCTATCCGTTTGGATACGGCCTTAGCTACACGACGTTTAGCTATGAAAGGCTTACATTAAGCGCCAATTCGATCCGAGCGGGCGAATCCGTTACGGTTACAGTCGATGTAACCAACACGGGCGAACGGGAAGGGGCTGAAGTGGTACAGCTGTATATCTCGGACACGGTGAGCTCGGTGACCCGTCCAATCAGGGAACTCAAGGGTTTTTGCAAGCTTGTATTAAAGCCAGGAGAAACACGAACAGTGGAGTTTGTTGTAGGCTCCGACAAGCTGCAATATATAGGGATTGATCTACAGCCAGTCGTTGAGGCAGGACGATTTTCTATTCAAGTAGGCAGGCACTCCAAAGATACCCTGTGTGCCGAGTTGAGCGTACGGGAGGATGAATAATGGAACGTATCAAACGCCTAATTCGGGAATTGTCGGAATGCCAATGGCTGGAGAAGCTGGATTTGCAGAGCTGGAACATTACACGCTCCACTTACCAAACACCTGGTCAATACGAAGACGCCGTACCTTTATCAGAAGGACTGGATCTCAAGCGATTCCCCAGCAGTCAGGGGACGACTTATTTTTTTCGAACACGGCTGGATGTACCGACAACGTGGTTGAGAGAGCCTTTTGGATTGGTGTTTGAGTCCGGGGGAGAAGGATTGTTGCGGGTCAATGGTGTTTCCTATCACGGGCTTGATCGCAATCATACCTATGTCACGCTTAATCCAGAGCTCATCGGGTCTTCACCTGAATTGGAGATTGAGCTGTTTGATCCTGTACCCGAACCCGTTGATCCGCTCAATCGGCAGGCTGTCATTCAACCTCCGATTTCTTCTATTACAAGCTATCTTGTACGGCCCAATAAGCCCGTGCAGAGCCTGATGTATACCATTACCGTTATTAGCGAAGCCGCTCTACTGCTGCCTGAGGGCGATATCCGCAGAATACGCCTGCTGAAAGCTCTGTATGGGGTGATGGATTGCTTTGCGAATCTGGAGAAAGACGCCATTCGAGCAGGGGGAGCGATCTTAGCCACAGAAAAGGAGCTGATTCGTCAGGTTCAGGAGATCGGCGGAAATGCGCAAGGTTTGGAGCACATGGTAGGACAGTCGCACATTGACATTGCCTGGCTGTGGCCGATGCGCGAGACCGTACGGAAAACAAGCCGAACCTTCTCAACGGTGGATGCGCTGATGAATGAATACCCGGCCTATCAATATGCGCAGAGCCAGCCTTTGCTGTTCTCTTTTGTAAAGGAAAATGATCCAGAGCTGTATGAACGGGTCAAAGCAAGAGTCGCCGAAGGACGGTGGGAGCTGGTTGGGGGGATGTGGGTAGAGCCTGATTTGAACCTGCCCAGTGGCGAATCACTCATCCGCCAAATGCTGTATGGTCAGCGTTTTTACCAACAGGAATTCGGCAAATCCTCTCATATTGAATGGCTGCCGGATACGTTCGGCTACTGTGCGTCCCTGCCGCAGATTTTAAAGCATGGGAAGATAGACTATTTTATGACGACCAAGCTCGGCTGGAATGATACGAATGTGTTTCCTTACGATTTGTTCCACTGGGTGGGCATAGATGGTACTTCAATGTTGTCTTACCTTAATCATGGCGTAAATGAAAATACACGGCCACAGGACATTCATGACCATTGGCAGTCCTATCGTGAAAAATCGGCTCATCCTGAGCACATGTTGCTCTATGGGCATGGAGACGGCGGCGGTGGAGTTACGCGTGAAATGCTGGAATATATAGAGCGTTCTCCGCTAATGGTGGGACTGCCTGGGAGTCAGTTCAGCACGGCTGGACAGTTTTTTGCAGGTATAGATGAGGCGCATCCGAAGCTTCCCCAATGGCATGGTGACTTGTACCTTGAGTTGCACCGGGGAACCTACACGACCCACGCTCGCAACAAACGCAATAACCGGAAAGCGGAGGGAGTCTACCGCGAGGCAGAACTGTGGAGCACGCTGGCATTACCACAGCTGGAGCCGAAGCAGGTGCAGGAAATCTACTCGGCATTGCATGAGGGCTGGAAGCTGATTTTGTTGAATCAGTTCCACGATATTATCCCTGGCTCTGCGATTACTGAGGTTTATGGCACTTCGGATAAGGAGTATCAGCAGATATTCGAATGGGGATATGTCGGGCTTCAACAGGGAATTACGACGCTGGCGGCTCAAGTGAACACGGAAGGATCAAGGACAGGAATGCCGTATCTTGTGTTTAACAGCCTGGGCTGGAGCCGTAGTGCCGTGATCCATATCGCTACGGAATCGGCACAGGGATGGTATGCCTACCACTACGCTAATGATGAAGCCGAGCGGCTAGATACCGATGTGGAGGAAGGCGGCATTTCGGTGCGTATTCCAGACATTCCTGCACTGGGCTACAAAACGATTTGGCTGGAGCGAGAACAGGCTCAAACAGGTGAGCAGCCGCAAACAGCTGTGATATCTGGATCGCTAGGGGATATCTGGGAGACAGCATTTTATAAGGTGCAATTTAACGAACGGGGCGAAATGATTCGTCTGCTGGATAAAGCGGCAAACCGTGAAATTTTGAAGCAAGGGGAACGGGCAAACCGTTTTTATTTTTTCCATGACCGTCCGACGCTGTGGGATGCATGGGATTTGGATGACCGATATGAGGAACAGGTAGCAGGAGTAGCCGAGTTGCTGGAAAAACAAGTAGTACTCCAAGGGAAAACAAAGGATGTGCTGCGCTTCCGATGGCGAATCCATCAATCTGAAATGACACAGGATATGATCTTTTATCATCATGAGCGGCGAATTGATTTCAAGACGCATGTGAGCTGGAATGAAGCGCACAAGCTGCTGAAAGTTGGCTTTCCTGTAGATGTGGTTACGGATAAGGCGACATATGAAATTCCTTTTGGTGCTTTGGAGCGGCCGACCCATCGGAATACGAGCTGGGAGCAGGCGCAGTATGAAGTATGTGGACACCGATTTGCGGATGTTTCCGAACATGGGTATGGCGTAAGTCTGCTCAATGATTGCAAATATGGCTACGACATTCAAGACAGCACCATCCGTCTGTCTCTACTGCGTGCACCCAAATGGCCGGATAAAGATGCCGATCTGGGCGAGCACGATTTTACGTATTCGCTCTATCCGCATGTGGGAGACTGGCGCAGCGCCCATACCTTGCGTCATGCGGCTGAGCTGAACCATGATATGCCTGTTATACAACAGCAAAAGCACAGCACCGGAGTGCTGCTGAGCAGTGGATCGTTCATTAACTTGGATAGCCGTCACGTTGTGCTAGATGCGATCAAGCCAGCCGAAGATGGACTGGGGACGATTCTTCGTTTGTACGAATCTTCTGGGGGACGAGAAACGATCCAGCTGACCTGGCCTTACACCTTCAATGCAGCCTACGTGTCAAATGCGTTGGAGGAACCTGTGCAGCCGCTGGAGCTGGAAGGCAGCTGTCTCACATTGTCTTTTACACCTTATGAAATTAAAACGATACGCTTGCAATAGATATTGATAAAGGAGCGAAAAAGCTATTGGAACAATTCAGACTTCCCAAAATACCGATGCCCGATCTTGACATGCCGCAGGCTGTTCAGGACGTATTTAAGGAAGCAGAGCAAGCCCTGGCTCATAGGCCGAAGCTGCTGAAGCTGTTTAAAAATTGTTTTCCAAATTCACTGGAGACGACGACCAAACTAATGGATGATGGGACAACGTTCCTCATTACAGGTGATATTCCGGCTCTTTGGTTGCGGGATTCTGTAGAGCAGGTCATCCATTATGTGCCGTTAGCCAGGGAGGATGCTGATTTACAGCGTATCATTGCTGGTCTGATTAAGCGCCATATCCATTATGTCCTCATAGACCCGTATGCAAATGCGTTCAATGAGACAGCGAATGACTGGCATTGGAATGCGGCCGATGAGACGGAAATGTCGCCATGGGTGTGGGAACGAAAATTTGAGATCGACTCGCTGTGCTTTGTCATTCGGCTGGCTTACATGTACTGGAAGGAAACGGAGCTTACCGATATTTTTGATTCAAAATTCAAGGAGGCTCTGCGTAAAATAGTGGATGTGTTCAAAACGGAACAGCGTCACCAAGAACAATCTGCGTATCGGTTTACACGTAATAACGGCATTTCTACCGATTCCTTACGTAATCAGGGACTCGGTATGCCTGTAAATTATACAGGGATGATTTGGTCAGGCTTCCGTTCCAGTGATGATGCTTGCGATTTCCATTACAATATACCCGGTAATATGTTTGCAGTGGTTGCTTTGCGGCAGATGCAGGAGTTTGCGGAGTGGGTATTTCGTGATATGGACTTTCTGAACGAGCTGAAGGAGCTGGAGGCTGAGGTGGAGCACGGTATTCGCTTGTACGGCATTTACCGCCACCCGGTATTCGGGCCTATATATGCTTATGAAACGGACGGATTTGGCAACTACTGCCTGATGGATGACGCGGGTACGCCGGGGTTGATGTCCATTCCATATTTGGGCTATACGACAGCGGACGATCCTATTTATCAAAATACGAGACGCTTCGCTTTAAGTCAGGAAAACCCGTTTTACTTTGAGGGCAAGGCGGCTAAAGGCATCGGAAGTCCGCACACGCTGCCCGGTTACATCTGGCATATGGCCCTGTCCATGCAAGGGTTAACGGCCAGGACCGCAGAAGAGAGGCTGGAAATGATTCGGATGCTGGAAGCGACAGATGGGGACACCGGCTACATGCATGAAGGCTTTCATGCCGATGATCCTACGGTTTTTACGCGAAAATGGTTCGCTTGGTCCAATAGTCTGTTTGCCCAGCTTGTGTATAAGGCTATGAAGGATGGGTTGTTATGAATAAATCCACAGTATGCCCATCCATCGTTGTTTTCAGTGAGCAAGGTTTTCCTGCTATAGGGAGTCTGTTGCCAGACGAGGCATTTCAGGGAGTTGCAGACGTGGTGGTCGTACGTGCCGATGAACTGGCTGAAACGCTAAAGCATATGGACAACGGCTGCTTTGTCAATCTGCATGCACCGTACTTCCCCAAGTCCGCCTGGACCGAAATCGTGGCATTTCTCCACAGGGGAGGAGGGCTGCTTAACGTCGGGGGAGCACCCTTTAAGCATCCGGTCCGCGATCCTGCTGATGAGCATGGAGATTGGTGGATTGAGACTGAACAGACTGCATATCATCAGGAGCTGCATATTCATGAGGTGCTGCGAGTGGATGCCTCGAAGGTGGCTTCGCTGGTCGCATCAGAGGATATTCCTGTGTTGTGTGGTCAGGAGTCGCTGTTTGAGGTGACAGATACGTGGAACCTCGTTCCACATACGACCAAAAGCAGCGATCTGCCACACCAGATGGGCTCTGCCGGGCCAATGAATACGCAAATTTATTCTTTGCTAAAAGGTGTCAGTGCAGACGGACGGGATATCGCTGCCCCGGTGGTGCTATGGGAGCATGCCCGAGGTCTGTTTGCCGGAGCACGCTGGATGTTTGTCCACGTGCCGTTGATAGCTTCCTTTTGGGAACAGGATGGTGAGCAGTTGCTTGCCCAATGGGCACGTTTTTGCGCCAAGGGGATGACGGAGCTATCTATCAAACCAAACTATGCTGCTTATGAGCCTGGGGAACGAGCCGTACTGACACTTCAAACCCAAAGATTGCAGCGAGGAGGAGCCACGACCAGATATCATGAGATATGGAGCTTTGACCTGACGGTGGAGCAAATATGGGATGATCACAGTCAGCAGGTATGGAGCGAGCGCTTGCAGATTGAGGTTGGCAGAGAACAGAACTTTGTGCGTATTCCCCTTGCCTTTTCCATCCTGAGTGGTCTGTATCGGATCATTTGCAGAGCTGAATCATCGGATGGTGAAGTGCGCATATTGCGACAGGGTTTTTGGGGGCAGGATGCCAAACTGCTGGCTGAAGGACAGGTCATCATGCGCAGTCGGGATTATTTTATAAAGGACGGGCGTCCGTTGCCTGTTGTTGGTATGACCTATATGACCTCAGATGTGGCACGGAAGTTTCTGTTTTTGCCCAATGCAGCCCTTTGGGATCGGGATATGGCCCAGATGGCCAAAGCGGGCATCAACTGGATTCGTACAGGGGTATGGACGGCTTATCGCAATATGATGCAGATAGACGGACACGCCTCGGAAGAGGTGCTTCGTGCGATTGATGCTTTTCTGCTGACAGCTAAAAACCATGGCTTACAGGTGACGTTTACGTTCTTTTCTTTTACACCGGAAACATGGGAAGGGGTTAACCCTTATCTCGACCCGCAAAGCGTGGAAGCACAAAAGCGGTTCATTCGTAGTATTGTCAGCCGTCACACGGCTACGACCCATGTGGATTGGGATCTGATTAACGAGCCTTCCATGTTTGATCCGTCGCGCATTTTCGCGGATGGTCCACGCTCTGCGAGGGACTCATGGGAACAGAAGGCGTTCAGCACATGGCTGAAGCAACGGCACGGCAGCATTGAGGCTTTGCAGGAAGCATGGAATATGACGCCACAGCAGCTTTCCTGTTTTGCATCTGCCACAATTCCCGAGCCGGAGGAGATAAACTTCGACGTTCAGGATATGCATCAGGCCAAAAAGGGAGCTAAGTGGCTGGATTACTGTCTGTTTTCGATGGATATGCACAATCTGTGGGCCGAGCAATTGGCGACTACGATTCGGGAGCTTTGTCCCGGACATTTGGTAACTGTAGGTCAGGACGAGGCACTGGGTGCTCAGCGGCCGTCTCCGTTTTTTTATGAGGCTGTGGTGGATTATACAACGGTGCATTCATGGTGGCTGAATGATCATTTGGTGTGGGACGGTATTTTCGCCAAAACACCAGACAAACCGAATCTTGTGCAGGAAACCGGAATGATGTATGTGGAGACGCCGGATGGTCGAGCCAAGCGTTCAGAGGCGGAGCTGCGCGACATGCTGGAGCGCAAGTATGCGTATGCCTTTTCGACTGGCGGAGCGGGTGCGATTCATTGGATCTGGAATACGAACTTTTATATGGATAATGCCAATGAATCGCACATCGGTGCGTTGCGCGCGGATGGGACCGAGAAGCCGGAAGCAGGGGTATCTTACGATTTTGGGCGTTTTATGAATGATATTCGCGATCTGTTTACAGACCGGAAGCTGGAGGAAACGGCTGTTGTATTCCCGTATTCCAATGATTTCTCCAACCGATCACTTGCCTTTGATGCCACGACACGGCTTACTCGGGTGATGTCCTATGATCTCAAGCAGCCGTTCCGTGCCGTCTCCGAGTATCATCTGGAATCGCTCAAGCAGCAGTTACCGAAACTAATTATGATCCCCAGCGCGCACAATTTCGACAGTACATCGCTTGAACATCTTCTGGAAATGGTGCAATCCTTCGGGGTGACTTTACTAGTTACCGGACCGTTGGGGCTTGATCCTTACTGGAAAGTGACCGACCGGGTTGATGATATTATTGGGCAGCGTATACTGGGGAATGTCCAACGGGAGGAAGTACTGAGTCTGGAGGGGAAAACCTTCCCTGTCTCATTCGGACAGCGGCGAATTGCTGAGGTCGCTAAGGAGGAACAACTGTCACCGGAAGCGGATGGAACGATGGGGGATGAAGTCGTGAACCTGCCGCTTGGCAAGGGACGCTTGATCTGGAGTCCGCTTCCACTGGAGTTGAATGGCAGGGATGAGCCGATAGCTGAGCTTTATCGCTACGCCCTCACTGCCGCCGGGGTAGAGCGAGAACTGGAGTGGATAGACGGTGGCGATCAGCCGGGACTATATGGACGTAAGCTGAATTTCGAGAAAGGGGGCCTGTATATTTTCGTATCGGAGTTTTCCCGGGATACCCAAGTGCGTGTTCGGGATAAGGAGACTGGATTATCCTACGCTTTTCTGTTGCCAAGGAGCCGATCTGTCTTGTTTGCTGTGGATCGAGAGGGTCAGTTGCTAGCGGTATATCGTCCCGAGGACGTGACTATTGAAGTGCTGCAGTGAACAATGGCAGGTCAAGACATACGGTGAGGGGATATACAATGAGCGAGCAAAGGGATGCATCATTCAACAATCAAGCGATAAGCAGGGAAGTAGACACATACACGGGGAGCAAGACGACAGCACATATTATTTCACATACCCACTGGGATCGGGAGTGGTATTTACCTTATGAGAAGCACCATATGCGCCTGATTAGCCTGATGGATTCTCTGCTGGATAAGCTGGAGCAGGACCCGGATTATAAAAGCTTTTATCTGGACGGGCAGACGATCATTGTGGAGGATTATCTACAGGTTCGGCCCGAGCAAAAGGAACGGCTGGAGCAGCATATTCGCAATGGTCGTATTTTTATCGGACCCTGGTACATTTTGCAGGATGCTTTTCTGACCAGCGGCGAAGCCAATGTACGCAATATGCAGATTGGGCACCGCGATGCCGAACGTTACGGCAATCCGTCCAAGATCGGATACTTCCCCGATACGTTTGGTCTGGCTGGGCAGACTCCGCAGTTCATGCAACAGTCGGGGATAACGAATGTTTTCTTTGGAAGGGGCGTAAAGCCGACAGGGTTTAACAATACGGTATCGGATAAAGGCTACGAGTCCTCCTTTTCGGAACTGTTATGGACGGGGCCAGACGGCTCGGAGGTACTCGGTATTTTATTTGCCAACTGGTATTCCAATGGCAATGAGGTTCCGGTAGATGAGGTGGAAGCCAAGGTTTATTGGAAGCGTAAACTGGATGATGCGCAAAAATATGCATCAACTGGCGAGCTGCTATTCATGAACGGTTGCGATCATCAGCCTTTACAGCTTGATTTACCAGAAGCCATCCGTACGGCACAGAAGCTTTATCCAGATATCGAGTTTGTTCATTCCAATTTCAACGATTATCTGACTTCTCTGAAACAGGCTTCCCAAAGGCAACTCTCGTCAGTAAAGGGAGAGTTTCGCAGTCAGCGCACAGACGGCTGGGGAACGCTGGTAAATACGGCTTCTGCCCGGGTGTATTTGAAACAGATGAACCAGTTGGGACAAGTGATGCTGGAAAAAGTGGCTGAGCCGCTTGCGACCTTTGCGCATCTGTTGGGGCAGGCTTACCCTCATCATTTGTTCACCTATGCCTGGAAAACACTGATGCAGAACCATCCACATGACAGTATTTGCGGCTGTAGTGTGGACGAGGTGCACCGTGAGATGGTGACCCGGTTCGATAAGAGCCGTCATGTAGCCGAGAGCATTGTGGATGAAAGCATAGAGGTCATTGCGCAAGCAGTGGATACGACGGGCTTCAGTCGCTTTGGAGAAGATGCGTTGCCGCTCGTGATTTTTAATACGTCAGGCTGGGAACGCAGTGGTATAGTGTCGGCAGAACTCGAAGTGGTTCGTGTGTACTTCCATGAAGGACACACGCTTGAGGAGGCTGCTCATCGGGCGAAGAAAGTGGATCTTTCCGGACGCGTACTGGTGGACAGTGAAGGGTGTCCGGTGGCATGCAAGGTGGAGGACCTCGGGCTACAGTTCGGTTATGATTTGCCGGATGATCGATTCCGCCAGCCTTACATGTCTCGTCGGGTACGCCTTACCTTTGAGGTTGAACGTGTGCCCCTGCTAGGCTTAAAAACCTATGCTTGGCTGAGAAGCAATGTCGAGACGGATTCCTCTTCCCTTTTTCATGGCAGTCGAAGGATGGAAAATGCTCTGCTTCACGTCAAAATAGCGGATAACGGCTCTTTTACCCTGACGGATAAGCGTACAGGCCGCAGCTACAAAGACCTTGGCGTATATGAAAATGTGGGTGATATCGGCAACGAGTATATGTTCAGACAGCCCGAGAGAGAGCAGGCGCTGACCACCGAAGATTTGATCGCGGACATCCGTGTGCTTGAAGATACACCTTATCTGGCATCCATGGAGATTATCCATCATTGGGAAATACCGGCCTCTGCGGATGAAATGCTGGAGCAAGAGCAGCGAGAGCTGGTTTATTATCCGTACCGCAAGTCTCAGCGCTCCCGACAGACCGTTCCGCTGACGATACGGACCGTCATTTCTTTATCTCGCAACAGCAAGGGTGTTTCCATGGAAACCACCTTCAACAACCAAGCCAAGGATCACCGACTGCGTGCTCTGTTTCCAACAGATATAGCTTCTGCTGAGCATCGGGTGGACTCCATGTTTGAAATTGCAATCCGGGACAATGAACCTGCACCTGAATGGGAAAACCCAAGCAATACACAGCATCAGCAGGCGTTTGTGGATGTAAGCGGGGAGCAGGCGGGTCTGACCGTATCCAATCTCGGGTTGAATGAATATGAAATCATGCGTGATGGACGTAACACGATTGCAGTAACGCTGCTTCGCTCAGTTGGCGAGCTGGGTGATTGGGGATGGTTCCCGACACCTGAAGCGCAGTGCCTAGGTGAGCACACCGCCCGTCTGGAAATCATTCCACATGATGGCGACGGTATTCAGTCCGGCGCGTATACAGAAGCCTATCAATACCAAATTCCTTGGATTGTAAAACAAACTGGGATTCATGCGGGTGTAGTTGCTCCAGATTATGCGCCGTTTGATTGGCAAAGCACGGAGCTTGCCTTTTCCTCTATGAAAATGAATGAGCTGTCGGGGGATGTACTGTTGCGCTGGTACAATATGAGTCATAATATAGCCGAACTAATTATCAAGCCCGGGCGGCGGCAGTACGATTTTTATAAAAGTAATATCCTCGAAGAACAAGGAGAAGACATCGTAATGGATTCTTCTAATGAGTTACTTCAGTCTGTAAAGCCGCATGAAATTATCACACTGGGTTTAAAAATGAAGACTTAACAATAAAGAGAAGAAGACCAAAGCAAATGATAATAAACCCCGATGAAATAACTTATCATCGGGGCTTCTCATTCATCATTTCAATTAACACTTGATGTACCATCGGTAAGGTAGTAAAACCGTCACTCTGTAAAAAGTGCCCCCCATGATCTAGTTCGTGGAAATCAGCCTGCATATCTTCCGCTAGTTTCTTACTAAGTGCAAAGGGGACAATTGCGTCGTCCTTTGAAGCTATAACTACACGTGCCCCTAGTGAATCCATGATTTGCTGATAACTCAAATGGTCATTTGTAAACTCATCTAATGATGGTAGGCTTGGCACTGGGTCAGCAAAACCGGAAACGAAAATTCCACCACCCAGTGGTTCCGGGATATTTACTTGCTGCAGGTACCTTAAAATGGATACACAACCCAAGCTATGTCCAATAAAATAGGTGTCTTTATGTAGAACTTTAATATTTTGTAGTAGATGCTCAATCCACTCATTAAGCTTGGGTGCTTGCGAGTTGGGCATTTCTAGTATATTTACCGAAACCCCGTCTTCCTGTAATTTGTCTTGTAACCAAGGAAACCAATGATCTGTTGGCGAAGCTGTGTATCCGTGGATTATATATACTTGTTTTTGATTTTGTAGATTTGTCACCATACGTTCTCCCCCATCATCCAGTGTTTAGATCTTAGTTTGCATATGTGTCCCACTTCATGTAAAAATCCCTCTCTAGTTTACCAAACATCCAATGCTTATGAGTACCTAAAATTGTTGATTTACGTAGCAAGTCGATGGATGAATGTGCCTATTATTATATTCATTATTTTTGCAGTACTGGAATTTGACTTATAAATTTAAACGCTTTCTACTGATATATATAGCATCACGTTTTGTAATCTGCTTCATTTTTGTTGTATGGAGGGCAGTGAGCAGACTCTACTAGATTGCTTTCGTAATCCAGTTATGCGTCCAAATCCTGCAACTCTTCCTGTTCAGCCATTTGCATCAGCTTATAAATCTGCCGTGCTGTGTTCACATTCCGCACCGTCATTTGCTGATACAGCTTGGTGCCGACTAATTTTGTTAACCCGCTTTTTGTGACTTGTTCTTTGCTGACAGAAAACAGAATGGCCCCGGTCGTATAGATGACATGTCCAATACTCGGTTTCAAAGGAAGCTTGTCCAGAACGGAAATATCGTTAATTTCATCCCACAGGAACATTACATCACTTTTCATCTGTGTATCATTAGACCATTCATTCGGCAGTGCCTCCATAATGCTCTGAATCTCCTTCATATTACGGACGATGACGCGGATGGGTAAGCTAAAATCCTCCAGAATCGCCTGTTCCAGTATGAGTGATAGCTCCTGGTTGGGCCGCTCCTGACTGGAAAAAATAATGTTTCCAGAATTAATGTAAGTTGTCACATGCCCCATACCTGCATGTTCAAACGTTTGCTTGAGCTTCTTCATCTCGATTTTGTTATTGCCGCCCACATTAATGCCCCGCAGTAATGCGATATAGATCATAAAAAGCCCCACCTCTCTTTAACCAATAGGATTTCTAACAAAAGGATAGGTAATTCAGCAAATACGTGGTTTGGTTTTCGCCCAACAAATGATGTAGCAATGGTTTTACGTGCTCGATATATGCTACTTTGATTTCGTATGTATCTTCATCTATCAATTCTCCCTTAAAGGTACAGGCACCTTCAATCAGGATGGAAAAAGCCGTAAAGAAGTTAGCTAAAGAGTCAGCAACTTGCTGCGCTGCGCCACCTTCAATTGCAGCATATACAGGGGAAGCAGGTGCGCTAGTATCGACAATGACTGGATCATCATTAAACGTGGCAATTACAACATGGTGGGAGGGCCACGAAGATGACTCATGAACAAGCTCTCCAGATGTAATGAAGCGATAGCCCAGCTGTTGGCGATATAAATGTTCTGGTGCGACAAAAAAGAGAACAGCAGCATCCCCGATTTCAACGGCTGCATTTTTTAATTTGTGTGTTCCCGCTGCCTTAGCATCGATCATTTCATAATGGCTATATAGGTACTCAAGCTCAGGGGATATAGGTATGCGGTTGTCCCAGCAATCTGTCAGGTTCTCCGTCCGGGGCTGGATGTCGTGGTCTTGGAACAGCCCGTAGGTTGCATTATACAGGTTTTGTTGTTGTACAAACCGGGTCAGAGCTTCGCTTAGCTGTTTCATAGGTGTTCATTCCTTTCTAATCGTAGGCTATGACCTTCGTCATAACGTTTCATTCCTAGCATAAAGATATCATAATATAGAAATGAAGAACATATGTTTCTGTATTTATACCGCCTTGCCAGTCGATCCAGATTAATTTTACAATATAGGAGTTCGAAAATAATGTTGCAAGGAGGAGAGAAATGTCTTTTTCTAAAATATACGATTACAAATTAAGAGCCTTCTTTAATGAGCGTATTTCTGATTTAAGTCATGAATATCTATTTTATTCGTATCCTGATCAAGAGCAAAATTTAAGAATATTAACTCTGAATATAAATGAGCAGAGTCATATTTCTTTAGTGCGATGGCATGATTTATTTGACAGGTCGCTATTTACAAAAATGGATCATCCCATTCTAAGCTTAGCGGATGCTGAACGTCTGATTCGATTGCTTGCACTCATTTTTAACGTTTTTGATATACATAAAGATGCTGTTTATAGCCGAAAAAACTTATGTTGTTTTTATTATCAATATCAAGTTTCACATCTAGCAGAGAGAGGGAATGAATTCTCGCTTACTCAGGACAGGCTATTTTTTCTTCACCATCTCTTATTTGAACTGGGTTTAGGGGATGACATTTATGATCGTCTAACGATTGAAAATAATAAGATGATGTACAGGATGGAAGACGCACAACAGTATGATATGCATATTCTAATTGACATGTTGCATGAGCATATTAACAAAAATGAGATGGATATGGATACCCGGGCAGCGCTAGGAAAAATAAAAATTTTGCAGGGTCAGTTGGTCAGCTTCATCCTGGGCAGTCATGATGTATATGATTTTCCGTATGACGATTTCAACAAGCCGTTTGCAGAAGCAACGATGTTTATACAAGCCTATAACTCTAATAAAAATAGGGTATTAGAGGTGCTGATCGACTGTATCAATGAGCATCAATCTCCAACAGAGCAGTTCATCTCCCATTTGATCTTGATGAATTACTCCTATTTTATTCTCAAAAGTAATCCTAGCGAAATTACATATCTTAAATTATTCTGCAAGAAAAAACCGGGAGTTTTTATGAAAGTATTGTCTGCATTGCTTGAAATCAGATTTTTTATCGATAAATCCAGCTTCGCAAATACGGGTATAAATTATTATTTATCCAGATTAAAAGGGGTTAAATGATGCCATTTCATCACGTTTCTTTACCCGATTTACCACAGACTATCGGACGTCTTACGGCCATTCATCCACTAAAGGGTGGCTCTCAGGGAAGCATAACCCTGCTAGCACTAAACACACAGGCAGAACTGTGGAGACTAGAACTTCGCTCTGGCAGCGCAGAATTATGCACACATATTTGTATTCCTGATTTTAATCCCCTGCAACCTGTCCAAATGGTGACCAGTCCTGACGGCAAGTACGTGGCGATCTCCAATCGATTTGGCCGACATGCGGCAGTGTATGATTTAGTCCATGCTCAAGAAAAAATGCAATTATCACGGGACGAATACCACTACGATAAAAGTATGTTTCCCCTGGCCTTTGTACATCAAGACGGTGCATGTATCCTTGTTCATGGGACGGAATGGAATCGGCTGGATCTGACGGATGTAGAAACGGGGAGGCTTTTGACAGCAAGACCTACCCCAGTTTATAACAGCGAAAACAAAGATGAGCATTATCTAGATTATTTTCATGGGAGGCTCCTGGCTTCTCCAGAGGGAAAGTGGATTGCGGATACGGGATGGGTATGGGCTCCATTAGGAGTAGTCCGAACTTGGTCCTTATCGGATTGGCTGCTGAACTCATGGGAATCGGAGAATGGTCCGTCAGTTCGCCATCTTTGGCAAATCATAGATTGGGATGGGCCAGTATGCTGGACAGGACCCGATAGATTGGCGGTTTGGGGACAGATGGATGCCGATTTACTGGAGGAGGAAGATTGGGGAGAGGAAGGAGTGGAACCGGCGGTTGTCCTATTCGATATGACTCAGCCAGGGTACCGACGTGTGTTTCCTGCGATCCCGCCTCTAAATTGTAAGCCTGATGAATACGGGATTTACCCATATCCCCAAGCGGATATGGCCGTTTCTGGCGACCGATTATTCTTGTGGGGGAAAGGGGTTCCGCTTCAGGTATGGTGGCTTTCAAGCGGTGTGCGCGAATATGTAGATACGGAGCGATTTCCACTTATTTACCATCATGAGGCAGGAATTTTCGTTGAATTAAATCCAGATAGCGGTTGTACAGCCTTAAGCTACGAATAAATGGCGTTACCAGATTTTCTTCCTTCCAGTGATATGGAAATATATGCATTAGCTATAACAATTATTAAAGGAGTGTACATCAAAATGGCACTGATCAAGGATCGTTTTTTGGGATGCCTGGTTGGGCTGGCTGTGGGTGATGCTTTGGGAACCACAGTAGAATTTAGCAGTCCAGGCACATTTGAACCTGTAACGGATATCGTAGGCGGCGGTGTATTTGGGTTGAAGGCGGGGCAGTGGACGGACGATACGTCTATGGCGCTCTGTTTAGCCGAGAGTATGGTGCAAAAAGATAGCTTTGATCCAGCAGACCAAATGCGCCGTTACACGAATTGGTACCACCTGGGATATATGAGTAGCACGGGAACGTGCTTTGATATTGGTGGTGCGACGAGAGCAGCACTGCATCGCTTCGAGGCCACTGGAGAGCCGTATAGTGGGGCCGTTGACCCCATGACTGCTGGTAATGGCTCGATTATGAGGCTTGCACCTGTTGCCATGGCCTATGCGAACCGTCCGGAAGAGGCAGTGATGTACGCCGAGCTGAGCTCGCGAACCACCCATGGAGCAGTCGAAAGTGTGGAGGCCTGTGCTGTGCTTGCTTCAATCCTTGTGGCAGGTCTGCGGGGAGCGGACAAAGAATCCATGTTATCAGCCGACATCTGCTATAAGTGGCGGCGGCAGGAACAGCCAGCTTATTCGGCAGCCATTGAAGAAATCATTCAGGGATCTTACAAGGATAAGGAGCCGCCCGAAATACAGGGGACCGGCTATGTCATTCGTTCCCTTGAGGCTGCGCTGTGGGCATTTCACCATTCGACTTCGTTTGAAGAGGGGGCACTGCTGGCCGTAAATCTGGGGGATGACGCCGATACGACCGGGGCGGTGTATGGGCAAATTGCAGGAGCTTATTACGGGCAAAGCGGTATCCCGAGTCACTGGCTCGAGAAGCTGGCGATGAAGGAGACTATTGATGAGCTGACGGAGGCTTTATGGCAGAAGGCCGACAAGGGCCAGACACTTTAAGAGGGACATCTATAAAGATCAAGCTGGGTTGCTTTTCTTATGAAGCAGAACCCAGCTTTTTTTGTTCCCAATATTTTTGCCGATGCCTCATCTCTTGGGATCACTATCCATATCGCCATACTTCCGCCCTCCTCAGTAGCATGTTGTTATGACAAAATGAAGTCCAGTACAAATCATACTTCACTTTACTGATCTTTCAGAGGAGGAACTACATTGTCACATCTAAATAAACAGCTTCATTCATTTGTCGATATTTCCAAATATACTAAAGGGTTTGAGATTGTTTCAACCCAATTTGGCCCTGATGGGCGCGTGTATATTTTGCTAATTGATAAAGTCCCGGAACGAGTGCGGGGGATGTTCCCGCCTGCCTCTCTTAAAGAGAGACGTACTTACAAGATACTCATTATAGACGATCATATTGAAGAAGTGTATGTGGAGGGACAGCAGTTTAACTATCATTATGTACAGCCTCTACATCATCATCTACTGCTCGTCGGAGCGCGTTGTCATTATTATGGAACCGGCCAATACGATTTAAATGGTAAAATCATTGATTATGAAGGCCGTACCATAAATGAACTACTGCTTGGAGACGGTATCCAGAGTGTTCAGGTTACAGAAGAAGGTACGATCTGGACCAGTTATTTTGATGAAGGTATATTCGGGAATTATGGTTGGAATGAGCCTGTGGGGTCCTCCGGCCTTGTTGCCTGGAATAAAGAGGGACACAAAATATATGAGAACCAAGCGGCAGACATTCATGATTGCTATGCTTTGAACGTGGTTAGCGAACAGGAAATCTGGTTTTATTACTATTCAGACTTTTCATTAGGGTGCATTTCCGGTAGCGATCGTACGAATATTACGTTTATGAATCCGAGCATTTCTGGCTGCTCTGGGATGGCTACAGATGGGTATCACTTTTTGTTCGACGGCGGGTATGGAAAGAACGGACAATATGTTTTTAAAAAAAATGTGAAGCCAGGCAGCTTGAGCAAAGGACAACACATTCGCTTTTTAAATGACGAGCAAGAGTTCCTTCAGCCGCACGAACAGGATTTCAGAAAAGACCGTCTGCTGCTCCGTGAAGGTTCTCTGCTGTATCAGGTGGCTGTTGAAGAGTTAGCATAAAAACCCACGTCAGACGTGGGTTTTTCCTTAACATCAAAAATACTTATTCATACGTTTTGACAAGATCATTCAGGGAGGTAATGGTGCTTCCTTCTCCAATAGCACCGAATTTCCACTCTCCTCCATAGCGGTATACTTCACCTACACGGATGCTGCACATCCCTTTATAGTCCTCTGTCAAGTTGTATCGGAGAATCTCTTCATCTTGCGACGTATCCAATACTCGAATATAAGCATTGTCCACCATACTGAAATCCTTACGTCTACCAAAGCTGAAAAAGCGGAATATATTCACTATAAATACGACTCTATGCACTTCAGGTGGTAGTTGTTGGAGGGATACGGTAATGACTTCATCATCACCGTCACCATGTCCTGTTAAGTTGTCACCACTATGTACGACGGCCCCGCAAGGGCTATTTTTATTTCCGAAATATACTAGATTTTTCGTCTGAGTCAGCTTGCCGTTCTCATTAAGAAGCAGTGCTGACGCATCAATATCCATGTTTCTGCCCCTCATAGGGTCCCATCCAAGCCCTACTTTTAGCACGGATAAGTGTGGATTATTTTTGGTTAGGTCTACCTTCTGTCCTTTAACTAGACTAATACTCAACGTTATGCCTCCTTATCATTATTTTCGTTCTACTCTGAAATTGTAGCATATATATAGAAGGATATAATCTATTCGTAACTTCACAGACTTTATTCCGTATAAAGATAAAAACATGATCCAAATTCGTTCCCTCAGGGAGAAATGCAACCATGTTTAACAAAATGAGAAGTTGAGGTAATGCATCATATGAATGAAAAATTTCAAGCCGATACAGGATATCAGTTGGCTGAACAGAAGGCGCTTCAGTATTTTGCATCACTCTATAATCAGGTCAAGGATAAAACTTATGTGACTTATCTTACAGAAGATATTCATATATGGAAAAGGAATCATATCCATTCTTCTTCATGGTTATCCTTCTTTTCGCGGAATAAGGGAAAGCCGGATACCCGGGATGACTACAGATATATTCAATGGCTGAGTTACACAGGAAAATTGGATGATTATCTGAAGCGGAGTGTCTCTTATATTTACATGAGGGATCTAGGCAAGGCTCTAGATTCTGCCGACACACAGACCCGGATTCAGCGCGTCATTGCTGACGTAAAAAGATATTTGCTTCAACCCACCCGTGCTAACAGGAGAGATCAAGCGGAGTTTATGAATTTAGCCGGGGTGTATCGGTGGTCTCAAAAGGAAGGGATCGAAACTACTGTAATCTGGCTAATCAACAAGCTTAACTCTGTATCTTCTCATATTCCTGAGGAAATGGATGCAGAGCACGCCCAGCGCAAACTGATTAAAATCATCATTGGGGTTATTCTGCATGTAATGGAAGAAATGGACGAAGCCGTGTTACCTGTTGAACGTTCGCGCAGGCTGGATGAAGCCATCAGGCTTGGGTATTCCTATGGGCTGACCTATCCTTTTATTGACGATCTTCTCGATTCTCAGCTGTTGACCGTTCAAGAGAAAGAACAATATTCCCATATGATACGTACCGCGCTTCTTACCGGATCTGTGCCAGAACTGGGCGACTGGACCGGCGATCATATGAAGTTCATTCGCTATATCCATTCGGAGCTCTCGGATGCTTTTGAGTATATTAAGGCACATCAGCGGCCAGACACACAGCAAACCTTTTTCGAGCAGTCCTATGTTTTCTTTCATTCTCAAGATATCGACCGGGATAAGGATCTAACACGAGCTAATTACACCAATGAAGAGCTTTATATACCCGTTATTTTAAAATCTGCTTCTTCCCGTTTGATTGTCCGTTCCGTGATTAGTGCTCCTGAGGATGGAGGGTTTGAGCAACGAACATTCTATTATGGTATCTATAACCAGCTTGCTGATGATTTTGCAGATATGGCCGACGATATGAGGGACGGTGCGGTAACACCCTATACCTATTATTTAAAATATCATCATCAAAGATCGGATTTGATCAATCCCTTCGAACTATACTGGGCGGTCATTTCGAATTTGATCCATAACGTATATGACTCGGATGCTATGGCTCGCGAGGTGATACTGGACCGTGCAATAAATGGACTCAAACGTTATAAAGAACGGGTAGGTGTAGAAAAGTACAATGAAATAATGGGGATTTTTGCATCCGGAAATCCGGAATTTAATCGTCTCATCCAGAAGATGGTGGGCAAAGCAGAGGATGTAGATTTTTTGGATAAGCTGCTTCGGGACCAGATGATTACCCATTTGAAGAACGATTCGAGGGAAAAAGAAGACTTTATGAATACGGTCAAAACAGTCCGTGACCAGATTAATAACCAATTGAAGATTACCAAACCTCATGGGATCGAGGCCATGAAAGAACAGCTTATTGATGCTGCCAATTATAGTCTTGAGGGGGATGGGAAAAGGATACGTCCTATATTGACCTGGGTCATGGGTGTGAATGAATATGGTTTAGACGCTTCGGCAATCGTGCCTCTTCTAAGATCATTGGAATATATGCATACAGCCTCCCTGATTTTTGATGATTTGCCTTCCCAGGATAACGCGTCTACCCGTAGAGGACGTCAGACATTACATCAGGTGCACAATAGCGCTACTGCGGAATTAACTGGTCTGTATCTGATCCAGAAGGCCATCGGGGAACAATCGTCACTGAACCAATTCAATGCTGAGACTGTACTTGCCTTGATACAATATTCGGCTCGTAAGGCAGAGGATATGTGTATGGGGCAGGCGATGGATCTGGATTCCAAAGGAAAGGCTTTGACATTGGAACAGCTGAATATGATGTGCTTTTACAAAACAGGAGTGGCGTTCGAGGCTTGTCTCGTTATGCCAGCCATGCTCGCACAGGCCGAGGAGCTGGAGATTGCTGCTTTGCAGAAATTTGCCTATCATATGGGGATTGCTTTTCAGATTAAAGATGATTTGCTTGATGTGGAAGGAGACACGCTCTTACTTGGAAAACCTGTGGGTCAGGATTCGGATAACAATAATTCGAATTTCGTGTCCATCCTTGGTTACGAAGGTGCCAGTAAAGAAATGTGGGAGCACTACTGCCTTGCCATGGAAGCATTAAAAGAGGTGCCACGCAATATCGCTTTTCTGAAGCACTTAATGAATTATATTGTGAACCGGGATCGTTAAAAAGAATTGTGCCCCATAGCTCCATAGGAGTGGTGGGGTGTTTGTACGTTGAGACAGTAGAGTTGCTCATACTTCCTTGCCCCTCTTTGGTGATCATCTAATGTAACGCAGATACGTCTGGATAAACAAGCAAAGATGTGAATATCTGGTGACTTCAGTACCGTATTTTGTCCGTTACGGCGCGTTCTACATTATAATGTTTAAAAACGGACAAGGAGATGAACTCCAGATGAAAAAAGGAATCTTGGTCGCTTCAGGGTTGGTTGTTGCGGCATTGGGCACGTACCTGATTGCAGGAAATATGCAGAAAGAAGGAACGGACAAGCTCGGGACAACAGATATCAAGCAATTGGTGCATGATTTCAGCGCAGGCAAGGGAACAGGTCAATCCGCTTCCATTAATTCCAGTCAGTTAATTGTTAATGGAGACAATACCCAACCCATAACTTATAATTTGCCTGACAACGAGTTTTTTGTTTCGATTGCGCCATATGTAGAAGAGACCCACCCTTGTGCAACTCATAGTCTAACCGGCTGCCAAGGCGAAATAAAAAACGGAGAATTCAATGTGACCGTTCACGACTCCGAAGGTAATGTCATCATGGAGAATGCTGCCATGAAATCACAACCCAATGGTTTTATTGATCTATGGCTACCGAGGGATAAAACCTACCGCATTAGCGTGAATCATGAAGGTAAAACGGCTGAAACTGAATTCTCTACATATGAGAAAAACGATACGTGTATCACAACGATGCAGCTAGGCTAACGCAGGTGAATCAAATTCCAGTTATCGGAGTCCTGTGTATAGGAAAGGGATTGAGAATGATCTAAAAGTCCTTAACTTTTGGAAAATATAACGATATCAGGCCTGCGCAGATGTTGGCGTGGGCCTGAGTAAAGTAAAATTGATGTAACACTCATTTTGAATGCATCACCAACGATCGGCCTTATACTCCTCCTTTCTTGCTCATCCCCCAAAAATCTATCTCTCCAAATGATGTTGCGTAAATATTGATAGACCGCACGTAAAACCAATGTTTCATCTTCCAAAAATAATATTTCCTATTTGATTAATGAATTAACATAATTTGTTTTTTTAACCATTAATATTTATACATAGACACAACGATACATACAAAAGATGATACAGGTTCAAAAATAATCTATTTTGGAGGGACAAATTATGATATTTCAACAAATTTGGGAAGCAGACATGAAGGAAAACGGTATACTTCCTTTGATCAAAGGATTGAGTGACAATCAAAAGAATTCGGAACAAGGTTATGTTATCGTCGATATGGACCCGACCCCGGATCAAGTTACAACCCCTGGAAGTGAAAGAAATGAAATTTCCGTATTTAAGGAAACCCACATTCCGCAAAATAAACAAAAATCCTACGATCTATTTATTAAACTGCATGATAACTATGAATGGCTAAAAGGTAAGAAAGAAGATATCATCCCTGAGGAGCAGGCTGAAGTCAATGAGTTTCTACAGTTTGCAATTGGAACTAAGCCCATGCAGCTTGCAAGGGAGTACGCCCAATCCAACGGACATCTTGCAGATGGCAGTTCAGATGAAGAATGGATGGATATGTTAAAAACACTTTGGTTCAAATTAATCCTAGGAAAAAGCACCTCTTATTTTGAACATGTGTTCTTAGGTGAACAGGGCGGCAGAAGAAGAAAATTGGGAGGGCATCATTTCTGGTATCATTATCTAATTAACGATGGTCCCTATGTGCAATTGAGAAAAGAGGATTCCATTGTATTCATCAAGCATGTAGAAGTAAATAAAATAGAAGCCAGCAAACTGGCTGAAGTTATAACGATTAAATATACTTTGGAAGAAAAGAAGGAATCAGGTGAGAAAACCAAGCTTTTTAAAGATATTGGAGGTTTCTTTGTTGGCACAAGTGCGGAAGGTTTACTCGCCCTTGGTACGGTTGCATTTCTGGACGGAAGGCAGCATATCCCGGTTGAACTTAATGGAGAGAAACTTGATATCACTGTATTCCGAACACAAGATGGAGCGAAAGATGCAAGAACTTTTTTTCCGGTAATAAAAGAGGCAGTTCCAGTAGGATAAATCTTAAAACTTTCAGTTTTTTGCAAGCTTCTGGAGATATGTGAAAAGGGAGAACTGCTATGAAACAAACAGAAATGCAATATGAGATCAAATTTCTCTTAGATGGTAATCAGTTACTGACAGATGAGCATAAATTGCGTGTTGATCTTATGCATCTAGATCAGGCAGCACATCAACAGCTGGATATTCGCTTTTTGGATACGCCTGAGTTGGATTTGTACCATGCTGGCTGGATTTTGCGCGGACGTCTTAAGCATGGCAAAGATCAATGGGAAATCACTTACAAGAAGCGAATGGAACTTTCCGAGAGCAATAATATAGAACAAGCTGTGCGGTTAGTAGAGGAATCAGGCTTTGATCTGAATGATCCTTTGTTGAGCAAGGAAGTCGATTGGAGTGGAGAATATCAATCGTTGAATCTTTCATACGAGGTGAAAGTAAATATATCCGCACTCAATCATCCCGATGATTGGAAGGATATTTTCCTGAAGTATGCACCGGAACCGCTGCGACGGGAACAATGGGGCAAATTAAATTTCACTACAATGCTATCGCAAACGAGTGTATTTGGCCCGATCACAGCCCATAAATATAAAGGGGAATGGAGCGGTATACAGGAAAGCGCAGAGGTTTGGAATGTCGCTGGTAGCTCCATTGTGGAGATCACAACGGAGGCGACAGGAAGCATAGCAGCGCAAAGCAGTCACGATTTAATGAAAAGGTTGCTGCAACAGCAAGACTTATTGCCGCTACAGCAAGGCATGTCCAAAACAGGCTGGGCGCTAAATAAATTGCTACATGCTGAAGATTCTGTGACCGATCCTTTTCTACTACTTCGCCGGGGAGGATACAATCTCTATTTTCGACATGCACAGCCTGAAAATACACATGATAATGATGTCATGTTAAGTACACTAGGCCGGGAACAGGCTTGGAGGCTGGGTGAACTGCTTACGTCAAAAAAAATCCCTATACAGCTTCCGGTCAGCACGAGTCCGATTAACCGAGCGAGACAAACGGCAGAAATTGCTTTTAGCCAGCAAAATATAAAAATTGAGCCACGTCTGGTACAGAGAGATCTGGATCAGTTGTTAGAGACACCTCCTGAGGCAGGGTTGAATCAAATATTTGTAGCACACCATCACCATTTTAATAACCAGCTGAACCCAAGTGAGAAATTTGGTTATCTAGACCTGGTATTGCTTAAACCTTTAGGAAGGGGAAAAGGATACAAAGTAGTACAAGTGCTAAACTTGCTCCAGGAAGCCTTGATAAAGTATAGCAGTACTGTTTCCGAAGTGGCTATAAAATAGAAGATTGATAAATACATTGTTAGGTTAGAACATAGCTTTATTTTAAAATTATACTTCACAAAAAGGAGCCAATTTCAATGTCAGACTTTCGATTAATACCTTTTACTGTGGAATCCACTGCCGACCAAGCCGACAAAATCCCACAAGGGATTAAAATGATCAAGGCCCCTGAATTATGGAAGAAAGGTCACAAAGGAGAGAATGTCGTAATAGCTGTTATTGACAGTGGTTGTGATGTAAACCATCCCGATTTAAAGAATCGTATAATTGATACGCACAATTTTGTAATATCGGAAGGCAGAACTGATAACGTTACAGATTATAGCGGCCACGGAACTCATGTAGCGGGAACGATTGCTGCATCTGAGAATGGTTCTGGAGTTATAGGAGTTGCCCCTGAAGCGGAACTTGTTGTGTTAAAGGTAATGCAACGTTTTATGGAACAAGGGATTGAAGAGTTTGGCGCTTCAAATCAGAATATTATAGATGCTATTCGATATTGTATAAACTGGAATAAAAATGGTAAAAGAATCAGAGTTATTAATATGTCGCTTGGGGGACCAGATGATAATCCTGCGCTGCATCAGGCAATAAAAGAAGCCGTTGAGAATGACATCCTTATTGTTTGTGCAGCGGGAAATGAAGGTGGTCTAGGAGGGGACTGTGGTGTAAGACATGATGAGTTGAGTTATCCAGGTGCTTATCCCGAAGTTATGGAAGTAGGCGCAGTTGGATTGGATGGCAAGTTTCCTTGTTTCACAAACACAAACCTTGAATTAGACCTGGTTGCGCCAGGTGTTTCCATACAATCTACTTGGCCTGGAGGTGGTTATGCGACGCTTGATGGAACGTCAATGGCTAGTCCACATGTTGCGGGTGCTGCTGCAATTTTGATTAATCTATGTGAGAAAAAATTCGACAGAGTCTTTACAGAGCCTGAAATATATGCCCAGTTAATCAAGCGGACAGACTCTAGAGATGAAGATCCAAAGCTTGTGGGAAATGGAATGTTGAACTTAGATAATTTATGTTTAATCTCTGAATCGGTGTCAAGTGAATCTATAAAAAGAGAACCAGTATCTACTCGCTGATAGAAATGTTGATCGGTTCATCTAGACTTTGAGATCGCCGCGCTTGTGCGATTAGTCAGCACAATGCGCGGCGGTTTACCCTGTCCAGGCTTCTTACCTGTGGAGAGTACCTGGCTCTGCCATTGTGCTAGAAGGATAAAGGAAAAGTGAATACGTTCCTATTGAGCGTTCAAGTGGAGTTTCATTATAGTTTGACACAGGCGTTCACTTATCAAAATGCGGCAAGTCTGCGCATGTTTTCGAATAACTCGGTTGTCGTTGGAATGCTGGCGAAGATCGGACTGATTAACGCTTGGAAGCCGGATAAGCTTGAAACGTATCTATGCGTTGGATAGCAAGACATGGACGTTTGGCGATCCTGTCTCGTCAAAAGCGTGGGTTAACAACATTGTTGCGGCGATTACGAAGTGAGCTAGGGCTGAGTATTTTGTCTGGTTTATAACTTGCGCATAGAAAGCATGAATGGGCGGTTTAACCGCTCTCATCGACGCTTTGGTATAGACTTATAGAGGGGCTAACATCTCGTTGGATCTCTATCCTTCCTCCACTAATGGCCTCAAGCTGATCCGCAGCTGTTGATAAATACATACATTGGTTTTAAGGAAAAAAATCGTTCATAGGAGTTTTTCTCGCTGAACGACTTTTCTTGTATTCTATTCGTTGGGTTCCCATTTTGTTCATTTTCCAGTTTTTTCTTCATCGCCCGTGGCTAAAGGGTTCTTTTCATAGCTAATCTAGTTTAGTTGCTCGTCGACGCAATCAAGCCTGGAAAATACGCCGCATCTCCTGTATACCTATGGACACCTAGATCCCGTGCAAAACTTTAAATTGTGTATACTAAAAACCTATTAAAACAGCTGCGAACTTCCGACATATTATCTAAGAGCTTTTCGCTCAATATTCCTCGGGGAGATGGCAGCATGTCACAAAATATGAAGAAGCGCGTATTCAGATCATCCAGCATCGCGAACACATTGGCCATGGTCTTGTTAGTTATTATCGTTGTCGTCTTTGCAACCTTGGGGACGTTCATGTATGCTAGCACGCAAAGCATGCTTGTCAAGCAGCAAGAGGCCATGCTCCAGACCAAGACGCAGGCTACCGTCAGTCAATTTGATGCGTTATTTAAGGAAAAGGGCTCGCTAGTCAAACAAATGTCGACCAACACCTTATTTAGACAATATATAGAAACCACCGAATCAGCAGAGATGGCGAAAACTTCTCCATATGCTGAGGCAACCAAAGCGACTCTGGCAGCGATTGTCAAGGAAGAACCATCTTTTGCCGACGCCTGGATTGCAGGCATATCTGGTAAGGGCTTCTTTCTTCAGAATGATGGTGCTGCTTCCAAACCGGATTTTGATATCCATTCGCGTCCGTACTTCAAGCCGGCTGTTGAAGCAGACGGTTTGTACTACTCAGAACCCTATAAGGACGTCAATACGGGGAATGTGGTCATGGGCATTTTCTATCCGATCAAGGATAGCAGTAACCAATTAATCGGATTTGCTGCAGTCGATATTGCTTTCAAAGACATCCCGGCCGTTATGCAAAGCTATTCGCTTGGAAGCACAGGTTATTCGATGCTTGCATCCAAAACAGGTGATATTTTGTACCACCCCGATCAAAATAAAGTGCTGAAAGAAAAGATTAACGAAAGCACAGGTGATCTTGGGGAGATCGGAAAGAAAATGATTGCTGGTGAGTCCGGAGTACAGCTCATTAATGATAATGGGGAACGTCGTTATATCGGGTATGCAACCAGTAAAGATACGGGATGGTCCGTAGGTGTAACTATTTCTGAACAAGAGGCGCTCGCAGAATTAAAAGCCTTTACCTGGATTACTATTGGCGGTTTTGCCGCAGCCACCATTCTGCTGGTTGTGATTTGTTATATAACGCTCCGCTATCTGTTGAGATCAATCCCGAAATTGCTTGCCAAAATCAAGCTGATTGAAAATGGAGATTTGACTGTTCAGTTTGATACGCATTCCAACAATGAAATTGGGCAAATCTCTCAAGGAATTTACAATATGGTTCAAAAAATTCAAGGCATGCTCCAAATGGTGGGCGGCTCAGCTCAAGTCTTGAATCAATCATCAAATGATTTGCAATCCATTTCTTCCAGAACCGCAATCACGATGAACGATACGGCGACAGCAATTAATGAAATTGCCAATGCAACGAACTACCAATCTATCGAAACGGATAACATTTTACAAAAAACCGGAGCCTTATCCGGCCAAATTGACGAAATTGCCAATGATGCCAAAGCCATCGAATCGATGGTGCAAATCTCTGCTGAGCAAAGCGGACAAGGGCTTGCAGTAGTAGATCAGCTATCCAGATGGGCGGAAGAAAATCATAATTCCACACAGGCGATGTCGGCTATTATTCAGGATATCGATCTGAGCCGTCACGAGATTTCAGGCATTGTGGATACGGTCAACCAAATTGCAACACAGACCAACCTGCTGGCGCTCAATGCTTCCATTGAAGCTGCACGTGCCGGAGAACAGGGCAAAGGGTTTGCTGTGGTTGCCGGAGAGGTTCGCAAGCTGGCTGAGCAGACAGCGCTAGCAACCCAGGAAATCTACAAGAAGGTCCGTGTCATCGAAGAAAAAACCAGCGTATCGGTTGAGCATACCGTTCATGGTCTGAAAATCGCAGAAGAAAATGCGAGATCGGTAGAGGACACGAAGCAAGTGTTCTTTAGCATTAACAAGGATTTGGAAGATTTGAAATTGCGAATGATCCAGATCAGCACCAACACCTCCAAAGTCCACAAGCACAAAGATGAGATTTTGCAGGCGCTGGAGATCATCTCTTCCACCACGGAGGAGAATTCCGCTTCAACCGAAGAGGTCAGCGCCAGCACGCAGGAACAATTGGAGAGCTTCGAACAGGTTGCTGAACTATCCAAACAATTAAACCAATTGTCCACTAAGCTGCAAGACGAATTAAAGCAGTTTAAGGTTGAGTAACATGGTAGGTGGCGGCGATGCTATGGGATGATGTGACGGAGGAACTGGACAAGTAAAGGCAAGACACTTTATGATGATGAAAATTGGACTTAATGGATCAATAATTCACTCTGAAAGAATCAGGGACTTAAGATGAATATCCATCTTAAGTCCCTTTTTTTGTGTAAAATTAGATTTCCAATTTTTTGAACGGCTGATATACTAAGGAGGCAAGTGAGATGAAGATAAACCTACTTTATCGGGATGAAAAAACGATTGGCGTACGGTTGGACGGGTAAGCGAAGTGGTGAGGTTGCGTCTTGAAGACTGCGACCGTGAACGGAAAGTACTGAAAGTTCGTCAGGGAAAGGGCAGGAAGGATCGGCAAACGCTGCTATCCGAAGCGGCTTTTGCGGTGGTCGAGCAGTATATAGGGTGGGAGCAGCCAGCAGACTGGCTGTTTCCAGGGCAGAGGGAAGGCCGCCACCTGACGGAACGTTCAGCGCAGAAAGTGTTTGAAAAAGCGCTGGCTGAAGCGGGCATTCGCAAACAGGTGAGTATCCATTCGCTAAGGCATTCCTTTGCGACCCACTTGCTGGAAAATGGGATTGATCTTCGCTATATTCAGGAACTGCTAGGGCATCAGAGTGTGCGAACGACGGAGCGGTGTACACATGTGAGCAGACGGGACATTGGGCGGATTCAAAGTCCGTTGGATCGGATGAGCGAGCTGGAGGATTGAAACGCAGAAAGTGCGGGAATAAGGAGAAAAGTGCAGGATTCACGAAGTTCGTGAATATGACAAAGAGAGTATTCTTTCGGAAGTTCGTAAATAAAACGTTATCTGTAATGCCTAAAACATAAAAATGGAGTAATAAAATGAATCCAACAATAACAAAGGGAATTAACATAGCTATTTCAAAGCTGTTTGAAAAAGATCATCATTTGTTAAGTCACGATTTAAATGAAAGAACAATTGCACATAAGTTAGCGGTATATCTTCAAGAAGAATTCCAAGAGTACAATGTGGATTGTGAATACAATAGAAATGTTGACGAAGCGAACAAACAGAAAAGAATCTATGTTCTAGAGTCAGAATGTAAAAGACTCAAAAAGGATTTTATTAAAGACATTGTTGATGACGACACAGAATATATGGGGTTATCAACTTTTCCAGATATAGTGATCCACCGGAGAGGAAAGAATACCGACAACTATTTAGTAATAGAGATTAAAAAATCGACAAATAGACTTGATAGAAGGTTTGATTTTAAAAAATTAGAATGTTATACGGATAAAGAAAGATACAATAATTTGGAATATGATTGGGGCTTATTTATTGATTCGAAACTGGAATGGAAAAAATCAAAAAAACTGAACTAATATGGTTTAAAGAAGGGAAAAGAATACTGTAAAGAACGGCACTTCAGATAACATAATATTCACGCTGCGAGCATGCGCCCTTGGTCCGACAGTCGTCGGACACCCAGCATGCGCTGGGTCGTGAATACAGGGACGTTAACTGAAATCAACGAAATGAGGTGTTTTAAATGAGCAATTCATTATATCACTACTGTAGTAATGATACATTTTTGAACATTATAAAAAATAAAACAATAAGATTGTCGGATATTTCTAAATCAAACGACTATAAAGAAACAAAATGGTTGTTTGAGTACATTGGAGAAGAAATAGTTCGTCAATATAAAGAACATTCATTTTTTAGAGGACAATTGATTTACGGACTAGACGAAGTCACATCCTTGGAACTCATTGTTAAATCTATTAAAGAAAAAATGTTAGAAAGAAGTGAAGAACTATTTTATGTAGCTTGTTTCTCTGAAGAAGGCGATAAACTTAGCCAATGGAGAGGTTACGCAGACGATGGTTATGGCTTATCTATTGGATTTAGTATTGACTCTTTAAAAACATTAATCAATAAAGAGGAGAGTCTAAAGTTATTACAAGTTGAGTACCCAGAGAAAAATAATAATAGCTCCTCTGAGAAGATTAGAAAGCATTCAAAAGATATATTACAAAGTGTATTGCATGCAATTACAGAGGGGGATACAAAAAAAATTTTCTCTAGAGAAACTTACGCAATTGATGTATTTCATGAAATATCTTCAAGGATCTTTATACAAGAGTCAATAAAATATAAAAATCCCTCTTTCAAGGAAGAGGCAGAATGGCGAATAGTTTTTGATGACGAATTAGATAAATATACAAACTGGGAAGATTGGTATGATGAAGTAGAAGATAAATCATTGTTAAGTGGCGATATGGCAGTGCTATTTCCTAATGGCCTGCAATTTAAAGCTTATAGGAATAGAATTGTATCGTTTTTTGACTTATCTTTTAAAGCGTATGCGAAGAATATCATTAACGAAATAATAATAGGCCCTAAATCAGATATACAAGAGGGAGATATTTACCAGATATTGAGCTACTATGGGTACGAGGCAACAGATATAAATATCATTAAATCCAAGAGCACATATAGGTAGTGATTTGTAAGTTAACCATGAAGTCGTTGACATCAGTTAACATAATATTCACGCTGCGGGCGTACGCCCTGGGTCCGGCATCCGCCGGACACCCAACATGCGTCGGGTCGTGAATACAGGAACGTTATAAGATCATTAAATTCGGCTTGGAAGAACAAGGATAGATAAGAGCAGGAAAGAACGGAAGGTAGATCCTATGCGGATCAAGGATTGAAAGTTACGAGCGAAGAGCGGACGAGGAATGCTTCCTAAGCGGAAGCAGAGTGGGATTGAAATTTGGGAGTAGATGCTCCGAAGTCCGCCAATTTAACAACATATAACAATATATTCAGGCATCGGGCATACGCCCTCGGTCCGGCAGAGGGATTCCGGGGAAGCAGAGACAGCCGGACACACTTGGCATACGCCAAGCGTCGCAAATATGGGAACGTTAAGTGAAATTGGCAGGAAGATATAAGCTGAGAAATCTATAGCTTAAGAAGACATTATTGTATTGAGTAGAGGAGCATCTGATGGAAAACATTATATATCTTTCGAAAACAATTTTTGATTGGGACTATTATTCACAATGGGCTACTATTTTACCAGATGATAAATGGGAACGACCTTATGAAATGTGGGAATACTCAAGAGCTTTAGTAGATAACGCAACAACAGAATTTGAATTAGGAGATGGGATTGCTAATTTAAAAAGAGCACTAAATCATAGACTACAGTTGATAGAACGTTCTTATAATCTTAGAAGTATTCATCCTTCATGGAGAAACAAAGGATACTTAGAGATTCTCGAAGATTTTGGATTAGTAAGACCATATTTGATGAAAAGCTTACTTACTATTCGAAATGACATTGAGCATAATGATGCAGATCCACCCGAAAAAGAAAGATGTAAGGAATTTGTTGATATAGTCTGGTATTTCTTAAAATCTACTGATCCACTTGTACAAGTGCTTAAATCTTCAAATGCCTATGACTTATATGACGAAGAAGGATATGAAACTCACTATGGATTTAACTTTGAACTAGACTATAAGGATTTAAATTCGATAAAGATTTCTGGTTGGTTCTATGATGAGTTAATTTTAAATGAACCAAGGGAAGGGTTCTTTGCTGTTGAGTTTAATAGTTTGCACACCAAAAAGAACTGGGAGAGCAGCCCGTATCACAGCGAGAAATTAGAGTCTGATAAGTGGCTTGATGGAAAGATATTGGATTTGGATTCAGAAACTAAAAAAATTATTGTTTCGCAAGTATTATCGGCATTTTAATAAATCTCATTATTGATAAAAAGATTCAATAACTCAAAAAATGATCAACATCACTTAACATAATATTCACACTACGGACATTCGTCCTGGGTCCGGCATTCGCCGGACACCCAGCATGCGCTAGGTCGTGAATACAGTAACGTTATACGACAGTGAGTAGAATAACTCTTGAGGAGTGTTTCATATGATGACAAACAATGATTATAAATTACAAGTGGAGAAGGAACTGGGGAAAGAGTTAAAAGAAATAATGTATGAGTATTGTGTTGAGAAAGATCTTATCCCAGCTGAAATCAGTAGCATACTTAATGTACCTAAAAATACCATAATCCAGTGGAGAAATCAGTTTCGATTTGGTCCACAGCAACGCGCTGCGGATTCATCAAGATTAATACGTCAAAAAGGTATTAATGATTATAAAAATGAACTTCAAAATATTGACTTTAATAGAGAATTTGATTTTAAGGAACATTCGCTAAGCGGGTTCAAAGAATTAATTGAAAGATTTCTTGAATTAGAGAAGTACCGTAGAACAATAATAAACTCAAATGCCCTGGCAGATATGTCGGTTATGATAAGAATAGAAAGTTTGAATGAGATGCTAGGTTATCTCAATGACTATGAAGAAAATCAGCTTTATAAGAGATATGAGCAAGAGATTCAAAACTTAGAAATGTATAAAGATCTTTATAGATAGTAGTTTCAATTCACCGTCGTATAACATAATATTCACGCATCGGGCATATGCCCTCGGTCCAGCAGGGGAATTTCGGGGAAGTAGAAGCAACTGGACACACTCGGCATTCGCCGAGCGTCCTGAATACAAGAACGTTAAGCAAAATTCAATTTACTAGGAGTAATGCTATGAAAGCCTACGAAAATTTCAAAGAAGAAATGCATAAAATCGAATTGCTATACGCAGGCTCTGTGAATTCATATTGGCAAAATAAATTAAGGAATTCGGAGAGGATTGAAGCAGGTTTTATTAAAGAAAATGACCCTATCTATTATGAGCAAGGAAACAACTTCCGAGTAACTATCTCCTCAAACAAGCAAGAATTTGACCAGCTTATGAAAATAGAGTTACCACAAGTTTTGAGAGAGACAATTTTCATACGTTTAATCTCGATTTTAGAGAATTTTTTTATGGATTTGATAAAAGAATTATTTGCTACTCGTAAAGATTTATTTCAAACGAATGAACGTATTGAATACTCCCAAGGGGAGATCCTTTCTTTTGACTCTCTATCAAGCTTACATACAAATATTATTAATAGTGAGTGTAGAAGAATACAAAATCAAGGAATACAAAAGGTCAGCGAATATTTTAAAAAGAAATTTAAAATCGATTTTAATTTATCTGAGGTCAAACTGAAAAAAATCGTAGAAATGCATGATAGACGAAATATTTTAGTTCATCGAATTGGAAAAACGGATGATATTTATAGAAAAAAATATAAATTTGAAGGCTACAAGCTTACAGTTGAAAAGAAATATATAGTCGAGTCTTTTGAAAGCATAAATCTATTTGCAGAATATATATATGGTGCATGTGAAAAATTATTAAAGACAGATAAAAATATAAGTAGTAAAGATCCGAGATTTTCAGTAGAAATTGTTTTAAGAACTCTAACTACTGAATACGTGCCAGTTTTAGATAGAAGCTTCTCTTTTCTTTGCAACGAAGAAATCTTATATCTCAAAGATGTGATTTATAGATATCATTATGATAATTCAGAAAAGATTCATACTATTAAAATGAGTGGCAGCCCTAGTCAAATGAAGTGCTTAATTGATGAATTCACAAAATGTGAAGAACGAAATCAAATAGAAATCATAAAATGTAATACTAAAGAAGGTATAAAGCGAATTAAGTACAAGAACTATAAGTTTTCTTATTCTATGCTAAAGAAAATCGATGAGTTGCTTCCACAAGGGGAGCTACCAGCAGATATAGATCAACTAATAGCAAAAAAATGTGGAATTCGAGTAATACAAGCCAAGCAAGCTATAAAACAAATAATTAAACAAAGATCTGAACAAGAAAAATCGAACTTCGCTTAACATAATATTCACGCTGCGGGCATACGCCCTGGGTCCGACATACGTCGGACACCCAGCATGCGCTGGGTCGTGAATACAGGAACGTTATAGGAAATCAGCGTGAATTTAATAATTTTTTGAAAAGAGGTAAGCTGATGAGGTATGTAGATGAGGTGTCGAAACAAACACTAGACTTCGAAAATATGAGCGAGCAAGATCAATTAGATTTTTTGGATTCTATTTGTGAGAATGATTATAAATTGGTAGATGGAATGGTAATAGAACAAGAATTGTTTTATCAAACTTATTCGTCAGAAATTGAACTTTCAGTATTTCAAGATCGAATAAATTCTTTATTGTTTTACTTAAATATAAATAAAGATTTCATTGAAGGATTCATTGAGACAAGAAAAAAATATTTAGAAAGAAGTCTTTCAAAACCTATTAGTGCCGAGATGGGACATGCTCAAGAAGAATCATACTATAATATTGAGAATTACTTTACTGAATACTTGTATATATCGATAATCTCCTTGCTTTATATCATTCTTGAGAGCACCTTGAAAAATATAGTTGATTTACTTGCCCATAAAATAGGGGGAGAATTTGTTATGTCGTCTCAAAATAAACCAGTGATCAATAAATATATAGATTTTATACGTAGAGAGTGCAATATGAATGTTAATCTACCAAAAGACTTTTGGAAAGAGATTAAACAATTAAGGCAAATCAGAAATCAATTTACTCATTCACTGAAAGACGATTTAGCAGTACACAATAGAGGTGAAAATGAAACTACATATAAGTCGTATTTAACGCATGATTATTGCCTTGAGAGTTTCGGGCTAGTCTGCGAGTTGATTGAAGAAATAGAAAGATTGCTTCTATCAAAATACCCTGAATCTTCAATTTAAATAATAAGTAGTTTTATAGGTTTTGCAAAGAAGTGCTGACATCCTATAACATAGTATTCACGCTGCGGACATTCGTCCTTGGTCCGGCATTCGCCGGACACTCAGCATATGCTGAGTCGTGAATACAAGAACGTTATAGGAAATCAGCGCAATGAAAATACCAAAAAAAATTAAACTTTATTTAGGAGGGTCAAGATGAGCAGTAAAGTAATTCTTGATGCATTAATTCCGAGGGAAGATTTTGATATTAAAGATGAAAGTGGCATAGCGGTTAATCGAAACATCTTAACTATGTCTGTCACTGATTTAGATTATAATTCGTTCCTTTTTTCTGCAATAAAAAAACCTGATTTTCAAAGAGAAACAAATGAATGGACCCCCCAAAAGATTCATCAATTAGTCCTTAGTTTTATTGAAGGTGAATTAATACCAAGTATTATTTTATGGAAGAGTTTATCGAATTATATATTCGTAATTGATGGGTCACATAGAATCAGCGCTCTAGCTGCGTGGATCAATGATGATTATGGGGATGGAACGATTTCCAGAGAGTTTTTTGATAATGAAATACCTCTCGAACAAAAAAAATCGGCTAATCAAACTAGAGAATTAATAAACAATACTATTGGTAGTTATAAAGAGTTAAAGGGCTTGGTACGACAATCATCCAATGATGAAACCAAAAATAAACTTGCAAAAAGTTTGGGATCGCTAGCGCTGCAATTACAATGGGTAGAAGGTAATTCTCAAAAAGCAGAGGAATCTTTCTTTCGTATAAATCAACAGGGGACCCCAATTAGTGACACTGAAATAAAACTAATTAAGGCAAGGTCATCTGCAAATGGTCTTGCAGCTAGGGCGATTGTAAGAAGTGGTAAAGGTCATAATTATTGGGCTAAATTTGAGGAAAACATTCAGACCGAAATATATAAGATTGCAAAAGAGATAAATGAAATTTTATTTTTACCAGAATATAAAAGTCCTATTAAGACTTTGGACTTGCCGATAGGTGGCTCGTTATTATCGGATCAAGGTCAACATCTCATACTAGAGACTATTAATATTGCAAAGGGACTAAAAGATAACGATATTTTAGAAGTCGATTCAACTGGAGAAAATACACTTGAATTTCTGAAAGAATGTCGTAAAGTTGTTAGAAGGGTCAACTCGATGCATCCATCATCTCTAGGACTTCATCCTGTAGTATTTTTTTATAACATGAGGGGTAATCATAAAATTGCGTCGTACTATTCAATTTTGGGATTTATCAAATACTTAGAGGAGAAAAATAAGTTTGAAGAATTTACAAAAGTAAGAGATAAATTCGAGGAAATAATGATTCATTATGAATATTTAGTCCAGATCATTGTAAGGCGATACAGACAATCTACACGCGGAAGAAAATTTATAACTCAATATTACATTACAATTATGGATTTATTATTGAGTAATAAAGATATTGGAGAAACTATGCATATTCTATTCTAGTTAATTCAAAAGAGTTCGGATATCTGTCAAAAGAAATCATGACACTAGATGAAGTAAATAGTAATAGATTTACAGATGGGAGAAAGTCTAATGTATTTATTCTTGAAGCCCTAAAAACAGCACCAAGATGTGCAATTTGTGGAGGGTATTTGCATAAAAATTCAATAACAATAGATCATAAAATTAGAGCACAAGATGGCGGCAATGGTTCAGTTGAGAATGGTCAATTGGCCCATCCTTATTGTAATTCAACTATTAAAAATTAGCTTCTGTAATAAGCTTCTCTATGAAGGCACTGACATCCTATAACTTCCGATTCACACCGCGTCACTTCGTTCCTTGGTCTGCCTTTACGGCAGATAACCCCTGACGGGGTTCGTGAATCGGGAAAACGTTATGTGAAACTTAAGAAACGAAGGAGATAGTATAATTGTTCAGCAAAGAAGATATAGTAAAAATGATCAATAGTGAAGAAAATAAAGAAATTGAGTTCAAAGAATCAATTTCAGGCTTAAAAGCAGAAGATATTGTTGCCTTTGCCAATTCTAAAAGCGGCGGAGTAATCCTTATTGGTGTAAGAGATGGAGCCGCTTCTGATGGTAGGCAAATTGGGTCTATTATTGGCTGTAAGGTCAATGACTCTGCAAGACTTACTATTTTAGATAAAGCACAAAGCTGCAGGCCAGCTGTAAATCTTAATATAACTAGTCATGGAATAGACGGAAAAAATATTTATGTGATTGAAATTCCAGGCGGAGAATATAAACCCTATTGTACTGAAGGAGGAACCTATCGTATAAGAGCAGATGGAAGAAAGCGCTCATTGTATCCCAATGAGTTATTATCTTTATTTATGGAAAGTGAAAGAGAAAAATTCATTATGAGTTTCAGAGATGCAACAACTTCAATTGAAACTCAATTAGAAAAAACGAGAACTATAATTGTAGAAGAAACAAGTAAAATGGCATCTACACTCACTAACTTTGAAGAGACAGTTTATCCTACGTTAGATAGCATAGAGAGTAGCGCATCTAGTGCAGAATCGAGTTCAGATAATGTAGAAAATGCTATTACTAGTATTGAAAACAACATTAAAGATATATGGTCAGTTTTATCGCTATCTCTTCATATATTGCCTTCAATTAGATCTAAATTAGATAAAGAGCATAATAAAGATTCTCTTGAATTAATAGTCACTGAAATCACAGAGAAGTATCTGCATAAATATATTGATAATGAAGAGAGTTTAACAGACAAAAAAATAAAAGATCATATTTTCTTTCTTAGAATACTTTTTCCTAGTCTGAGTGAGAAAGTAATTATAGATGTATGGAATAGGTCTTTAAAGAAAATAATTGGCTCTAGATAACTTTAGGAAGGTTGAAGCATCACATAACAATATATTCACGTATCGGGCATATGCCCTTGGTCCGGCAGGAACCGCACACCCCGACATTCGCCGGGGTGGTGAATACAGTGAACGTTATCAGCAATTCGTAAAAGGAGATTTAATAGTGGAAACCATTTGGAATAGCATTATAAGCTCTACCTCTTTCGTGAATACAGTAACAATATTTTCGTTGTTTTTAACAGTAATTTTTTTCGTATATCAAGAACAACGTTCTAGAAAGGAACATACAAGAGAAAGATTGCGATTGAGAGATGAGATTACAAATTTAATAATAAGAAACCATGTTAGTAATGGAGTTCCTATTTCTGAGGTTGATTTGCAGATTGTGATAGATGGATTTGAGTCACTTAGAAATAGTTCATTAAAATTGAGTACTGTTGAAGTAATAGAAATGGTATATGCAAAAGTGTATGAAAATGAGCATATAAGTAACGAGATGCGAGTTCAATTACTTAAAGAACTTGAAGGTATCTTAAATAGTTATTCAACTGGTTTATTAGAGAATAAACTCAATGAAGATGATGAAATAAATATAAACTCACGAATGACTGTTTTGCTATCTTTTCCAGTTTTAATGCTTGTACTGGCTCTAGTTAATTTCCTTACAGAAAAAGCGAATATGAATGTTTTTGGTTCTACTATAATAATGTTGACCTTATTTTTTGGGTATGCGTATATTACCCCAACATTAAATAGCTGGCTCGAAAAACTCATTAATGGTAAAGGGCAAAAAGAAGAAAAGAATAAACTTCCAGAGAGAATGTTACAAGTTAACGAGAATAAACTTAACTTATCAGATCCTGATACCTTAGTTGAGGTGAGCTTTGAACAATTATTCCAAAACAGAAAATACATTCATGAAGTTATAGAACAAAGAATGATCCTTGAAAAGATTCTAACTAATCTTTATGCGAAAATTTTTGATGAAAGATCTAGATTATCTATTTCTAGAATGATTTCTTTATTAGTTAGAGAGAACATATTAGATCAAAACTTGGCCTACTCTTTAAAAAAATTATATCAATATAGTAGCTTTGTAATACACGAAGGTAAACTGCATCAAGAAGTAAGTTCTTACGAAGACTTAATAAATAATTTAAAATCAGCAACCAGTTTACTAAATCAGATCATCAACAGTTCAAATGATCAATGAATCATAGAAAAATCTTAAAAGAATGAACTTCTGATAACAATATATTCACGCTGTGGGCCATGCGGCCCTGGTCCGGCATTTTGCCGGACACCCGACATACGTCGGGTCGTGAATACAGGAACGTTATACGACAGAATCAAAATGAAAAAGAGCCAGAAGGCTCTCAATCTAAAGATATATGTAATTCGTTATGCAGGTGAAGAGCGTCCTTAAAACCTTGCAAATAAATTTCACGTTCTAAAATAGCTTGAACAGAAAGCTCAGCATCATCGTAAAGGAATAGGGTCTTCTGTATATTCTCCGGTACTTCTTCATGTAACTGCTTGAAGTAGAGATTCCGCTCGGATGAGAACTGGTTGTAGCTGGAGTTGTTTTTGATAAGCTCGCCATATAAAGATTCAATTCGAGTCTGAATCAGTGAATCAAGTAAGACTTCTAAAGAATTATGCATTTTAAACACCATCCAATGTATTTGATTTTATGAATAAAAGTTCAAGTTATTAAATATAATTTTAACATAACAAATAATTAAGCCAATGCATGTTGAAGATGTTTTTGATAAAGAAAATATACTTTCATATAATTAAAGAAAAATTCACTTGATGTGTGAAAGGAATATTAGATGATTAGTTATAAACCTTTTCAAAAATTATTGATCGACAGGGAGATTAAGAAGCAGGATTTATTGAAAATGACAGGTATCTCGTCTGCAACAATGGCGAAACTCAATACGAACGAATATGTGTCATTAGAAGTGATTGATAAATTATGTACGGCTTTAGGTTGTCAGCCAGGAGATTTATTGGAACATATAGCAGAACAATGACAGAATAGAATCAAGAATGAATGTTGGTTAATCGAAGAAGTGATTCCATCGTATAACATAATATTCAAGCAGCGGCTCCGTTGGAGCCTTGGTCTGCGAGAAGGATTTCAGGGAAGCATTTCAGCAGACAATCCCTTCGGGGTTCATGAATATAGGAATGTTATACGCAATTACTGAAAAAGTGAGGAGAAATTATGAAGTTCTTTTTTAGCTCAATGTATATTCATGAGGAAATAATGAGTTTTGAAGATCTTGTTAATAAGGTTGATATTAAATTAGTTGAGCTTATACCTGACACCAATATTTGCATTTATTTGAGAGACCTTTATAAGGAACCTAGCTCAATTGTTAAGAGAGAGGCTATATGGAATGAATTAAGGGATCTGCTTAGAAATATTGAGAATAATGATGTTTTGATAGATTATTCTCTAGGTATCGAGGAAGCATGTAGAAGCTTAAGTAATTTTGAGATTAATTTTGATAAACTTAATGATATGAAAAACTCTATTAAACATCTCTTTGAAATGAATTATTTTGAGATGTTGGAGCATAGTAAGCTAATTAAATTTGATCCCCCGATTAAAGATCAGACATTTAAGAGTCCTTCAAAGCTTGACAGCTTAGAAAGTGTTAGTACATTTCAAGGCCTGTTATTTGTTAATTATGCTTGTCTTATGAAGCTATTTTTACTTCGGAATAGTAATCCGTCTGAGAATAATGCCGATTTGATGATTGACTATTTAAGATTTGTTCAGAGTGAAGTTGACTTATTTAGTACCTCGACCACATTGTTTGCTCACTTTTATATGAGTGGTAATTCATCTATTACTAATTTACTTCACAAATCTAAGAGTAAAAAAATTGAGGATAGGATTCATACTTTTTGGAATGCAGCAATAGATCTAACCTTTCCTGCATTAGTTAGTCAACAATTTATTAAGAATAATACAATTCCTGTATTCGTGACTGCAGATGAAAGATTAAGGCAGATTTTTGATGCTATGAAAATTAGAGTTATGATTAATAATGGCAGTGAAATTGCATTACCCCCGCTTGTAGAAGTAGATCTCTCAAAGACGAACTGGTCAAATACAGAGTTAGATAAAATCAATCGTTATTATGATAAAATAATGTTTAGTAGAAAGTTAAAGTTTATTAATGGTAGCTTTAATGAAGAAAAACTTATAAATAAATTACGTGCTTTATGTTTATTGTTAGAAAAGGAGATCAAAAATCATTTTGAACTACAAGCTTGATAATTGGAAGAAGACTGCAACAGCGTATAACAATACATTCACGCATCGGGCCATGCGGCCCTCGATCCGCGAGAAATATTTATAGGGGAGCGAAGTCAGCGGACAACCCTGCACCACCTAACCGCGTCGCGGCCAGTGGCTACGCTCCTTTAAGGTGGTGAGAGTTCTTGAATACAAGAATGTTGATGAAACCGAAAAAAATAAATTTGGGGGCCTGACGATGAAGATCGCAGTTCATTTTAATGCAAACCATCCCACGATCAATACAAGTTTTTATGGAATACCGCTCCTTGAAAAAGTTTTTTTAAGTTTATTGAAATATAGGAATTTAAATATTTCGACTAAAATATTTATTGGAGATTTGCTACTTTTAAATCTTGCATATGAATACGAAAGAACGAGTTCTGGAACGATAGGAAACTTTAACAAAGAAAAATATTTTGAAGTAATTAATGGATGGATTTTTACCGGCAATAACATTTGGAGAAACTTCGATTATGACAGAATTGAGGAAGTTATAAGCTCTAATGTATTTGCAATATGCTTTGAGAATATTGATTTTGATTTAGCCGAATTTTTACATATGGAACTAAAGGATTACCCACCGTATTTAGGAGCGATTGAAGTCGATGAGGTTTCTGAGTTACATTGGGAATTATACTCTCAATCACTGTCGCCAAAGTACAGAATTATTAATGATAGAATAAATATCTTTTGGGACGGAATAAATGAAGGAAGTAAAGATAATGGTTGGTTTGATTTTTTGGTAAAGTGTGGGTTTATAGGAGTTGAGTTTGAGAGTTTAGAAGGGAAATATTCTATTTTTGATAAATACCATAACTTCAAACATGCACGAAGAGTTGCAGAATGGAAAAAACGGAGTAATAATTTTTTAGCATTTGTATCAGATGAAGTAGTAACTAGACTTTCGGACGCTGCACCGGATTTGGGAAATAAATTATGGGCTGCATTTAAAACATTTGATGTTGCAGAGACAGAAGAACAGTATGCTCAAGTTACTGCATCTTGCAGAAGGATTATCGAATACGTTGCCGATAGCCTATTCCCCCCAACAGATGAAGAACACGAAGGAAGAAAGCTGAAAGGGCCTCACTATAAAAATCGCTTACTTGCCTATGCAGATGTTGAAAGAAGAAGTGATACTAATATTGATGTTGTCATTGCGAGTACAAATTTGCTCAGTGAACAAATTGATAAATTGGTAGGGCTAGTAAATAAAGGAGTCCATACAGAAGTATATAGAGAAGAAGCAAGAAGATGTCTTATTCGGACTGTTTTACTACTTGATGATTTTATTTCTTTGAAAAAAGATCCATTTAAAATAAACATGCATCTTCTGGATCTGTAATTCTCAGATTTCCTCGACTTCGTCTGACATACCATTCACACTGCGCTCTTACACTCCTTGGTCTGATGGAAAAGAATTAAAGAAAAATTTACTTGATGTGTGAAAGGAATGTCAGATGATTAGTTACAAACCTTTTTAAAAATTATTGATCGACAGAAGATTAAGAAGCAGGATTTAATGAAAATGATGGGTATTTCGTCCGCTATAATGGCGAAGCTCAATACTAATGAGTTTGTATCATTTAGAAGTGATTGATAAATTATATACTGCTTTAGGTTGTAAACCAAGGGATTTGTTGGAACACATAGTGGAGGAATGACCAATTAGTTAAAGCATCAAGAATGAATGCTGGTTAATCAAAGAAGCGATTCCATCGTATAACATAATATTCAAACTGCGGCTCCGTTGGAGCCTTGGTCTGCGAGGTGGATTTCGGAGAAGCATTTCAGCAGACAACCCCATTGGGGTTCATGAATACAGAAACGTTATCTGCAATTACAATAAATTAAAATATACTGGGGAGTGAGAAGCTTTGACCGCAACCTTCACTAAAGTTGTCGGAATTGGATTTGTTCTTTTAGCTATATTGAGACTTACGCCTCTTATTGATATTACCGGGAAGTGGTTGCTATATATATCTATAGCGGCATTTTTTCTTATCCTATGCGATCTCATTGAATTCATGATTGAGAGAATAATGGAAAATAAGAAATTAAAATCAAATAAATTTCTTACGAGTCTACGTTCTTTGTTTCTTAGTTGTGCTGTACTGGCTATTATTGTTTTACCAAATATAAAAATAGATCTATCTGTTAAGCAAGTGAATGCTTTTGGTGATGCAATTACATTAATTAGTTTAGGCATAGCAATAACGTTAATTGGTTTTAAAACCGAGAGAAAAGAACCTATTTCAATAGTGAGACAAGAGACAAAGGAGAACGAAATTAGAGAATTTTTAAGTTCAAATGAAGGGGGCGAAATCATTAAAAAACACATTGAAGAATTATCACAAACAAATAAATAGAAAAGAAATAATCCAGAGTTAATTCATAAGAAGTAGTAACAGCAGATAACAATATATTCACGCTGCGGGCATACGCCCTTGGTCCGGCATTCGCCAGACACCCAGCTTACGCTGAGTCGTGAATACGGGAACGTTAAGTGAAATTCCGAGGCAAAATTGAAAGGAAGCTAAAGGATGATTAATGGAGATCAATTAAATCAATTTGAGACTGCAAAAAATTATCAAGAAGCCTTTCTGTCAACGAAAAGAGAGTGGGACAAAGGGAAGCGTGACTTGAGTATATGCTTGAATTTAGGTTTTATATCCTGGTATTTGAGTGTCGAATCTGGAAATACGTTTGTTACTCAGGGGCTTGATGATAACGATTATGAAATGATTGAATTGACATTAAACGAAATTACAGAAGAAGGGATACATAATTTCTCGAAAGAGACGCAGTTTTTATTGATTTTCGGTTATATGATCACTTTGTTTCCTCATCATTTTGGAGACTATGAGCATTGGGAAAGCATGGGGAAAAACATGCTGTCAAAAGCATACGAGTTGGAACCAAATGATCCAATAATTGAAATGGTTTTTCTTGCGGACAGTATGAGAAGTGAAGGTTATAAAAATGCTTGTTTAAGAGCAAAAGAACATATTAAAGACAGATTTAAGAATAAAGAATTAATGGATAAATATTTTCAAGACGTATTTGATAGGTAATTCAGAGGAACATAACTTAACATAATATTCACGCTGCGGACATTCGTCCTAGGTCCGGCATTCGCCGGACACCCAGCATGTGCTAGGTCGTGAATACAGGAACGTTATCGGAAATTCGGGGGGAACCCTAAAAATAAGGAGAAATAAATGAACAGCATTAAAAGCTTTCTAAAAGATGTAAGAGATAATAATTATAAAGTTCCTAATGGAACAGACATAGATCAAGTAGTTCATGAAATGATTAAACACATTGGGTCGATTGATGACGAATTAAGGGATAAGCTCATTTATAGAACTTTATATAGATGGATAATGAATCAAGAACTAAGTATAGAATTAGTCAGACAAGTATTATACGTGACTTTAGATGATGATCATTTATTCTATGGAATTGGTGATAACGATCAAGATACAGTGTTTACACGTTCTTTTTCAGCCCTGTTCATTCCGCTTGCTTTACATTATAACGATATTTTTAATTATTTAACTGAACATGAATATGAATATATTTACTCTAGAATGACATTATATTTTGAACTTGAGAAGGATTTTAGAGGATATATATTAGATAAGGGATGGGCACATTCGATTGCACATGCTGCTGATGGTTTAGATTCTATTTCAGCCGCATCTTATTATTCTCAGAAACATTTATTGGTTATTTTAGAGTTGATAGGGGAAAAGGCTTGTGTTAATAACTATTATTTTATAAACGATGAAGATGAAAGAATGGCAGAAGTAGTAATTCAAATTGTAAAGCGTGATATCCTTATGAAAGATATTTTAATTAATTGGGTGCAACAGCTTGGGGGCATTGAAAGATTAGAAATATATCCACAATATGACACAATTAGAGGGAACATCAAGAATCTTTTGCGAAGTGTATATTTTAAATTACTGAATATTAGCGGATCTGAGGATATAACTAAAGAAATACTAAAAACATTAAACCAGCTCTAAAAAAACTAAACTTTAGTTAAATCGAAGAAGTCCCGAACATCCGATAACACAACATTCCTACTGCGGGCATTCGCCCTTGATCGCTAGGAGGATTTGCAAGAAGATTATTCAGGCGATACATTCAACCAGCTAAGTCTGACGACCTGTTTCCTGCGGTCACTTAAGCTGCTTGAACGTCAGGAATGCCAAACGTTATCAGAAATTGGGGCTTTTAAGTATAATATATATAAGATCAGAGATCCACATCTAGGTAATTCGAGGAGGCACAGACAATGTTAGTTAAAGGTTTCAATCATTTGACCATTAATGTCAAGAATCTGGATAAATCATTGGATTTTTATACTCAGATTCTTGGATTGATGATTAGACATAAAGGAAATAAAGATGCATATTTAGAATGGGGAACTGCTTGGATCTGCCTAGTTGAACAAGAAAATTACTCTGAGAATATAGAGAGAAAGTTAGGATTTGACCATATAGCTTTTTATATTGAAGAGGAGTATTTCATGGATGCTGTTAAGGTACTTCAAGAGAATGAGGTTCACATAGTGAGAGGCCCTATACAGAGAGGATTAGGTTGGACAATCAATTTCTTAGATCCAGATGGAATACAGCTTGAATTACATACTTCAAATTTAGAAGAAAGAATGAAGATATGGAAATAACAATAATACAAGAGATAATGTAGGTATTTTGAAGAGGGCCCCAACATCTGATAACATTGCATTCAACGCAGCGGGGCGGGACAAGCCCGACCCTTGGTCCGGCAGAGGGATTTCGGAGAAGTAGAGGCAGCCGGACACATCCGACTTCGTCGGACGTCGTGAATACGGGAACGTTATACGACAGAATCAGAAATAATAGAAATAGAAAAAGAGGATCATATGATCCTCTAGATGTTAGAATTTTTCAATTCACTAAAGAGTTGTAGAGCGTCTTTGAAACCTTGTATGTAGATGCTTCTTTCTAAGATGGATTGGAGAGATATTTGAGCATCTTCGTACAGAAAAACCGTATGTTGAAGTTGATCGGGTAACGCTTCGCGAAGCGTTCTAAAGTATCGATCTGTCTCCGAAGAAAGCTGATTATACCCCGTATGGTACTCCAGAAGCTCAGCGAAGAGTAATTCTAAACGTATTCTTATAAGCGGCTCTGTTAATGATTCTAATTTATTAATCATATGTTATCCCTCTTCTAATTAACTCTACAGAGTTATTATATAACCTTATAAAGTTAATTGTAAGGTGAATATTTGACGTTATAGAGTTAAAACTTCGCTTTTCGTTGATGATTGCTGGTATGGGAGATAAGATAGAATTATGGAGGGGAAAAGATGAACGTAATCAAGTGCAATATACGAGAACTCATGGCAGAACATCGAATAGATGATATAACAGAATTGATGGCGAAATCGGGCTTAAGTCGGAATTCAATCAACAAGTTGTATAGGGAAACGAATATAGAAACAACAAAGCTGGAAACTTTATTCAAGCTATGCGATACATTTAACTGCAAATTATCAGATTTAATTGAGTATGTACCCGAAGAAAACCAGTAGTGAAGAAGCGATTCCGTCATATAACATAATATTCAAGCAGCGGCTCCTTTGGAGCCTTGGTCTGCGAGAAGATTTCAGGGAAGCATTTCAGCAGACAACCCCTTCGGGGTTCATGAATACAGGAACGTTAACTGAAATTCCGACAAGTTCATGATTGAAGGAAATATCAAAGGAGGAATTAATTTGCCTTGGCCTATGGTACACTTTGCAATTTCAGAAAACCTTTCTATTAATGACCCCTCACCCAATTTTTTATTAGGCAGTATTGCTCCGGATGCGATTCATATGAGAGGGAAGGTATCCAGGGAAGAAAAAGGTGTGACTCATCTCGTACATAACGATAAATTACCAGCCAAGGAATTGATCATGGAGAAGTGCAAGGAATATTTACTGAAGCAAGCAGGGCCAGAATGGAAGGACTTTGTTATAGGTTACTTTTCACATATTTATACAGATTTAAGGTGGACAGATACCGTCTATTTCGATTTTGAGAAAACTACAGAGGCGAAAAGAATGATATTAGAAAGACATATAACCTTGAAGTTAGCCAAGTAGAATTTGATCTCTTAAGATCAATGGGAAGTACTGAAAAACTGTTTACAAAACTCTTAAAAGCTAAGGGATATACAATAAATCCTTACATTACGCAGCTTGAAGTCAATCAGTATAGGGATAATAAGGTGAGATGGCTGCAAGATCTAAAGAATGAACCTCATATAGCACCTATCTATTTTAAAGCAGAAATTATTAAGATCTTTGTTAGTGAAACATCAAGGGAATTGAAAGAACTATTTAAAGACCAGAGTATTGATTATTTCGAAGGAGGCCGGAACATTAGTTAACATCGTATATACGCTGCGTCCTGACGGCCTTGGTCTGCAAGAGGGATTTTGAGGAAGCCTATTCACCAGACAACCCTGCACCACCTAACCGCATCGCGGCCGGACCTACGGTCCTTAAGGTGGTGAGGGTTCGTAGATACACAAACGTTATCAGAAATTAATGCAAATCTGAAATGCTCAAATATAAATATCTACTAAGAGAAGGTGCCTTCATGGACAAGAATTCATTAAATAGAAGAAGCATTATTGTTGACGGGGAAAATGGTGTCGGCAGCTCGGAAGACTTAAAAAAGAATGTTGTTCATAAAACAAACAGCCTATATTGGGATACCAAAGGCAATGACTTCTTAAAAGCAATCGTGCTCCCTTATTATGGAGCATTTATCTCAGAAGAAAATTGCCAGCTCTTTGGTGATATCTCAGGAAAAAAACTGCTGGAGATCGGCTGCGGAAATGGTCAATCCTTGCAATATCAAGGGGAACGAAACGCATCTGAACTATGGGCTGTGGATATTTCAGAAAGACAAATTGAAAAGGCAGCGCAACATTTGAAGTCATGTGGAATAGCAGCAAAATTGATATGTTCTCCCATGGAAGAAGAATGCGGCATCCCGACGGATTATTTTGACTATGTTTATTCAATTTATGCCATAGGTTGGACCACCGATCTTGAGGGTACCTTTCGACGAATATCTTCTTACCTTAAAAAAGACGGGCTATTTATTTTCAGTTGGTCTCACCCTATACACAGATGGGTTACTACAGAAAATGATAGGTTTGTAATTAATAAGAGTTACTTTAATGAAGGTTGGTATCCGGTGGCAGTTGATGAAGGTGAGCTATTGTTAGCGGACCGTATGCTGTCAACTTATGTAAACGCACTTGCAAAAGCTGGGTTTGTAATTGAGCTAATGATTGAGGAATGTGATTATGAGTTTATGCAATTGCGGGATGATAACAGCGATATGGCAAAGAGAGCAAAAATGCTTCCAGTAACTTTTGTGATAAAGGCAAGAAAACTATAAGATATAAAAACAAAAGCGAAACTGACTCCAAGATTTTTAGAGGTTCGAGGAAGGTATTGACATCCGATAACAAAACATTCACGCTGCGGGTCGCTGTCGCGCCTCTTGGTCCGCCCGAGGATTTTCAGGGAAGATTAACAGGCGGACAACCCTGCACTGCCTAACCGCATCGCGGCCGCTCCCGTTGGTCGCTTAAGGCAGTGAGGGTTCGTGAATGCCTGAACGTTAAGTGAAATTATCAAAGAGAGGGTAAGAACTTGATTCTAGATTACTTAAAAAAACACGCTGAGAAGGCATACCGAGAAATCACTAAAATAATAACTTCGCCAGTTTTTTTATTTTCAAATGATCCTAAGCTAATTGGCATTGAAGAAAGTCATAATTTTATTTATATTCATGGATTTAATAGGCTTATAAAGAAGGATAGAGTACCATCAGATAAATTATTAGAAGCGTTTTCTTTTCTTGAGAAAGAAGTAGAGTTATATCTTAAAAAGCATTATACAGATAAGGAATTTGTATTTTACTTAAGTGCCGACGCTCTGGCGCCGACATTTATAATTACATTAGCTTCTTATTATGAAGATACGAGTGTGGTAGAACAAAGTATACCACTATTTGAATTAATTGAATGGTATAAAGAAAACGCATGTTTTAATGGGCTACAAATAATTGAAAATAAAACAAATGATAAAAATATTGAGGCTGAGTCTGATTCAGTAAGGACATATGTAAAGATAATAAGGACTTAGATAGAATTTCAAAGAGGTCGGTAACTTCAACTTAACATAATATTCACGCTGCGGGCATGCGCCCTCGGTCCGGCTGAGGGGTTTCTGGGAGGCAGGAACAGTCGGACACACCCAGCATTCGCTGGGTGTCGTGAATACAGAAACGTTAGCAGAAATCCACGAAACAATAAAACTATAAAACCAAAAGACGAAGGAGACGATTGTTGTGGAGCTTTTCAGACAAGTACCACTGTATAGATTTTTAGCTTTATGTAATGAAAGCGGTATGGAAAGAACGGTATTGGACTGCGGGGCGGGAGGTGATTCCCCTCCATTAAGTCTATTTGTCCATTATGGATACAAAACTATTGGAATAGAAATGAATGTTGAACAGTTTCAAAAAGCGAATCGATTTGCAGAAATGAGAGGACAGAATTTAAATATACAACATGGTGATATGAGATCTTTATCATTTAGTGACGAGTCGATTAGTTTTGTGTATTCATATAACTCGGTGTTTCATATGAGAAAAGAAGATGTGAAACAATCAATCAATGAAATGAAACGGGTATTGAAACCCAATGGAGTATTATTTGTGAATTTCCTAACCGTTAAGGATTTTCGGGTTGGAGAAGGTGTTGATTTAGGAGATAACCAATATGAACAGATTGAAGATAATGAGCCAGTTATCCATTCGTATTATGATTACAATGAAGCTGATGCGATGTTTAATGATATGAAATTAATCTATAAAGAAGATCGAGTTTTGGAAAGAATCTATGAGGGCAAAAAAATACGACAAGGATTTATTGATTACATATTAAAGAAATGAATATATAAAGATTTATCGTATGTAATTCGAAGAGGTCGTGGACATCTGTTAACATCGCATTCAACGCTGCGTGGCGGGTCAAGTCCGCCACTTGGTCCGGAAGAGGCATTTCGGGGGAGTGAATTCACCGGACACATCCCACCGCCTAACTGCCGCAAGCGGCAGCCGGCCCTATACGGGCCTTAAGGCGCTGAGACGTCGTGAATACAGGAACGTTATATGAAAGATCGGTAGACCTTTAAAAAGAGAAGAATTAGAAAAGGGGATAATAAAAATGGATGAAATTTACTTTTTAAGACATTACCTCTCGTCTCTCAGGTATCGATATTCAAAAGCAATTCTAAATGCTCCAAGTAATTACCCGAATTATGAGCTCGGTAACGGTGTAAGAACTCCAATTGAAATTTTGGCACACATGTCTGATGTCATAAGATATGCCCAATCCGTTTTTGATAACCAAGTACAACTTAAGAAAGAATCAGGAAACTGGAATGACGAAGTACAGACATTTTTTAATGAGCTGCATAACTTAGACAATTTAATGAAATCAAATGGAATACCAAACAAAGATAGAATTATCGAAAAACTGATTCAAGGACCATTATCAGATGCAATGACACATGTTGGTCAATTGTCAATGATAAGAAGAATGGCTGGAGATTCAATACCTGGAGAGAATTTCTTTATTGCTGAAGTAAAGGTTGAATAGTTATTGATAGTAGTTCAAGCAGACCGATCCTTCAGATAACAAAATATTCACGCTTCGGGCCCTTCGGCCCTCGGTTCGCCCGATGAGGCAAAGCTGAAAGTGGATTCAGGCGAACACACCCCCACCACCCAACCGCGTTACGGCCAGTCACCTCGTTCCTTTAAGGTGGTGGAGCGTCGTGAATACAACAACGTTATCTGAAACCAATGCTCAATGCAAATAAAAGACAAAATTAAGGAGCCAATAATGCAATTATCTCAGAATAGTATGAGTGGAATTAAAGGCTGGCTGCTTTTCTTTGTGATCTATTCTTTTTATCTACTTATAAGTAATTTAATAGGTCTTTATTTCGAATTTTATATTTATATGTTAGTTGGAACAATTGGTTGGAATCTTGCTAGAACTATTTCTGTCGGAATATATTTATTTTCTGAAGTCTTAATTATTGTTTCTCTAGTGCTTATATTGAAGAAGAAAAGGAAAGGACCAAATATAATAATTCAAATTGAAATAATCACTATAATATTTGGATTTTTAAACTTCATTCTCACAATTAACAAAATAGATGAACTCCCAAGTTTAATCTCTACAATTATTTTTGGATCAATATGGATTTTGTATTTTAAAAACTCAAAACGAGTCAAAGCAACATTTGAAAGTTAATCAAGAAGGCATTGGCATCAGATAACAAAATATTCACGCATCGGGCCATTCGGCCCTCGGTCCGGCAGAGACATTTTGGGGGAGTGGAAGCAGCCGGACAACCCTGCACTGGCTAAGTCCGTCGGACCCGGCACGTTCGCTCCTTAAACCAGTGAGGGTTCGAGAATACAAGAACGTTATCTGAAAGATCTGCCCCAGAGAGAGTGAAAGTATTATATTCGCAACGTCCTGTTGCTCGAAGAAATTATTCAGATTCATGGGTGGTGTTTTATGAATTCAGGATTTCATGGGAATACATTCGCAGTAATAATAGCAGTGGAAAATTATCAATTTAGAATCAAGACAGTTGATTATGCGAGGAATGATGCAATAGCATTTCAACAATGGCTTATAAATAATCTTAAAGTACCTCAAGAAAATATTAAGCTTTGGCTTGATGTTGATGCGACAAAATCCGCGCTTAATGAAGAACTTCAATATGAGATATCAAATCTTACTGAAAGTGATCGATTTATTTTCTATTATGCTGGTCATGGATTTTATGATGGAGGATATAACAAAATAACAACGTGGGACACTCACCCAAATAATATACAAGAAACTACTGTTTCACTAAACCGAATATTAATGGAGCCACTAAGAAACTCAAGATGTAATCAATGTTTGATATTTATAGATGCATGTGCGAGTTATATTGATGAGCAATTAGTTAGCAGAGATTTTATTGCTGATATGAATACCAAAGAGTTTAGCGATTTTGTGCGATCAAGCAACTATAGAGCTATGTTTCTGTCATGTTCACGTGGAGAGAAATCATACGGTAGTCCAGAACTAGAACATGGAATATGGACACATTTTCTGATAAAGGCATTAAATGGAGAAGCCCCCGAAGCAGTTGAACGTGAACGATTTATTACTAGTACATCATTGCAGAATTATTTAGGCAAAATAGTTCCGGATTATATTAAATCTAGTACAGACATAAGAGGAACTCAAAAACCATGGGCCGAAGTCTCTAGCTCAAATACATTTATTATTTATGAAGTTTCAGGAGCTAATTCTGAAGTAAGTAATAATTATATTGATTTTATATTTATTCCTGAAAGGCTTATTATTGATTTTGAAAATGACTTGATAATTGCTCATCTTAGAGGTCTCGAGAATGATGGAAGACATTTTCCAATGTATGATTATGAAGGATTGAAAGAAATAGATGTAGAGGCGTATTGTATAAGGATTAGTAAGGTTAAGAATGAAATAAGAAAGATATTAGAAGAAATTATGGATTTTCTAATGGAGTACGAGTGGGAGGAAGAAGTTATATTTGAGAGAAGTGATGATAAATTCAACATTAGTGCATTTCTTTACGAAGATGACAAAACGAGAGAAATAACTGTTTCTCTGGGGCTATCCTTAAAAATTTCAGGCCTACACCCAATGGGTGATACAATATTTAATTCTGAATTCGACGTTGCTAATGATGAACTTAAAATATATACAGATTCTAGTGATTACAATGTAGAGGAAGTAGAGATTCAAGAAATCTTTTCGGATTGCTGGGATGAAATTAGAAGATATTTTTTGCTTGAAAAGGAAATTGAAAAAGAATTATTAAATGAAATTGACGAGTAAATAGATATTCAGTTGAAATATATTATAACATTAGTAATTAAATGTGGGTCGACGTCCTGTCTTAATTCGGAGATGTGGGGCAGATACATCAGATAACAACATATTCACGCTGCGGCTCCTGGCGGAGCCTTGATCTGCCCGAGGCATTTCGAGGAAGTGAAGTCAGGCAGATAACCCTGCGAACCTAAGTCTGCAAGCGAACCCGGCCGGTCAAGCCGACCTTAAGGTTCTCGGGTTCGAGAATACAAGAACGTTAAGTGAAATCACCTAAATACTAAATTGGAGTTGATCTTATGGAATTTTCTGAGGTGATTGATTTTCTAAGTAATGATAATAGTTATTGGAGTTCTCGTGGACATGAAGAAATAGATATACCATTTGATGTTACGCCTTCAGAATACTTGTCCTTTGCTGAATTTGATTTAGAATCGGGAACTGAAAAACACAGTTTAATAAATGCTCTCTCAAATGCAAAGAGATCTCTTGACTGCCAAATTGATTGTTTGATGATTGCATTTGGTTTTTTTGGAAATTCAAAAAAATGGAATGTACCTAAGAAGATAGAGACTTTAAAAAACTTAGGAATTATTGCTCCTAGAATATTAAATAAAATAAATTCTGTAAGGAATTTAGTTGAACATGAATTTGTTGTTCCAAATAAAGAACAAGTGTCAGACTTTATAGATATTGTTGCACTATTCAATGCAAGTACAGAAAAACATATTTTTAATTTCCCGGGAGATAGTCAAATAGAACACGATTTAATAAAAGAAGTTTTTCTAGATATCAAGTTTAAACGTAACCAAAGAAACATAAAAATAGAAGTAAGAGAGAAAGGTGTAACAGATAGACAGATATTTAATATTGATTCAAGTCATGATAATTATATAATTTTTATGAAACATTATATTGAGAATTTTTCTAAATCGTGACGAATATAACTCGAAGATAAGTGACTTTACTTAAACAATATACTCACGCACCGGGCATGTACCCTCGGTCCGGCAGAGGCCAGACATCCCAGCATTCGCTAGGGTCGTGAATACAGGAACGTTAAGTGAAATTCTAATTAAATGATATAATGTAACCATAAAAGGACAGGAGGGATTAATGTGAAGTGGCAAGAAGTACAACAAATCTTCCCGAATCAATTTGTAAAGTTTGAAATTCTTCATTTCGAAGAGACAGAAAATAAAGAAATCATAGATGACGTCGCTGTGATTGGTCCTGTAAGTGACGAAGAAGCAACAAGAGAGTTGTTGAATAGCCGAGACAAAACCTTGGTTTATCATACTTCTAAGGACCAGGTCATTGTGAAGGTTCGGAAGAATGTTGGTTTAAGGAGAAATCTATAAATGAAAATTGAATATAGGGATGGGCTGTTGTTCACCGAAATAACAGTCCATTTTAATGGAGAAAAGAAAGTCATAAATAACATAGTTATTGACACAGGAGCAAGCCATACATTGATTTCACAGGATGAAGTAGATGATATTGGGATTCAGGTCGGGATGGATGACGAAATCATAACAAGTTACGGAATTGGAGGGAAAGAACACGCATTTTCCAAACGGATCAAGGGAATACAGGTAGGAGATTTTATTTTAAGAGATGTACTCATAGATTTTACTTCATTTAAATATCACAATATCAACGGATTATTGGGATTAGACATATTGGTAAAAGGCAAATTCAATGTAGATCTAGAGAACTTTAAACTCTCTCGTTCATAAAGCCATTAAATTTAAAAAGGTTATTCAAAAAAAAGTTGAACTTCACTTAACATAATATTCACACTATGTTTCCGATGGAACCTTGGTCTGCGGGATGAATTTCGGAGAGGAATTTCAGCAGACACCCCCTAACGGGTTCATAAATACAAGAACGTTATAGGAGATACTTGATAAAAGGAGAAAGCAAAATGTTTTAGAAATATCTGCGGACGAAAGGGTATTAAAGATAGATGTTTCACCGAATATGGCTTATGAATCCAAAGGAACATTTTATGAGTTTCCACATTCAGAATTTAATGAAGAGTACCCACAAATTTATCATACAAACCTCTGTTGTAGTTTCAATGGAACAAATGGATATGGAATGTACATTGACGCAAGAGGTAGAAATCAATGAAAAGAAAAATATTCTTTTGAAGAAAATGAAGATTAAATAGTTGTTGCTAGATTAGAAATAACGGAACTCCCAAATGAATGGAAAGAAAAAATGGGAGATTCTTGGTTTTATTGGCTTGATACATTAGACGATGATTATGCAGTAATTAGTAAAAGAGCTGATAGAATTGTAAATGAAGATATAGCGGTTTACATGTCGCATTAGTCCGACTGAAATGTCGCAAAAGTACATGGTAACGCAATGTGGAGATATATTATACTCGCCTTATATTTCGATAATGAAAATCATTATCATACATAAGGAGGATTCACCATGAATAAAGGAACAAAGAGGCAAGCTGCCGGAAGCATGGCACATGGTGACCATAAATCACGATTCTTAATGGGCTGGATGCTGGCCCTTGTTCTTGTACTGACGGCTTGCGGTGCCGGAGCAGGTACAAATGGCGGCAATGAGTCTGCTACAACTCCAACGGACACGCCTTCAAATGAAGCGTCTCAGACTGCCGGAGCTTTCCCGGTTACGATCTCGCATAAGAAGGGTCAGTATACGCTTAACGAGAAGCCAAAGAAAATTGCTGTGCTTGATGTCAAATTTCTGGATCAATTGCTAGCCGTTGGCGAGCAGCCGGCAGGCAGTGTTATCGCTGAGGGCAATACCACATTTCCAGAATATTTAGGCGATAAGCCGGGTGACGTACAGGTTTTAGGTACACGGGACAAGCCCAATCTGGAAGCGATTGTAGCATTGGACCCGGATCTTATTTTAATGACTGATTTTCAAGAGAAAGAGTATGAGAGTGTAAGCAAAATAGCACCCACAATCGTACTTGACTTCTACGAGGATTGGCGAGATACGTTAGCTACGGTGGCTGCGATCACAGGTAAGCAGGCAGAGGCAGAAACTGTGCGTAAGGCTTATGAGGACAAAATTGCAGGACTGAAGGAGAAGCTGTCGGAGAAGTTGGGAGAGGAAACGGTAGCACTTATTCGTCCGAGAAAAGAAGGCATTCGTGTTCATGGTCTTGAGCATCGAACAGCCGGCATTCTGTATGAGGATTTGGGCTTAAAAATGCCTGCATTAGTCCAGAAGATCAAAGATGATACCTCCGTTGAAATCTCGATGGAGAAAGTTCCTGAGATTGGTGCAGATCATTATTTTGTTCTGTCTGATGAGTTGTTTGCGGCAGAGGCAGAGGCTTTGGATAGCAGTTCAGTATGGAAATCCCTTGATGCAGTCAAGAATAACCGTGCATATGATGTTAATTCTACACTTTGGATCGCTTATTATGGCCCACTTGCAATTAATATTATTGTAGATCAGGCATCGGAAGCACTGTTGGGATCGAATTAAAATGGACCATTATCTATCGACTGACTTATGGCGGCAAACGGTGGATGAACACTCGATTCGGCTTGGTGAGCCGTCTGAAGATAATGTCCGTATTATTGCTTTGAGTCAACTACATGAAGAAGCTGCATGCCGAGAGTATTTAAGTTGGCTTCAAGAGTATATTGGTGCGCCTGACATGAGGGTAGCTGCTTCGATGTTAGCTAAGCGAATCGGCTACCTGTGGATTGCTCCGTTGCTGACCGCGATGACCGTTCATCATCAGCATGTTTCTTTTCGGCTAGACAACAGCTTTCTCTATCATCCGACGCTCACAGCTAATGAGGGGGGGACGCATTTTCCTTTTCTAGCTATGAACGGGCTTCGGGCAGAAGCACTAACTGGAGACAGGGAAGTGTGGCGGGAAAAGGTGGTAAAGGAGATATTTGCGTTACACCTTGCACCGCTGTTAAAGACGCTTGCTGCGATTGCTCCTCTTTCGATGAGTATCCTTTGGGAGAATATCATGATACGCATTGTGCCATTATATACTCCTGAAGTAGACAATGATGAGCAAGAAAGTCAGCACATCCAGGCAGATTTTTCATATCTGACGCAAGAAGCGCCCGGACATTTGTTCGGTGTAAAAAGAAATCCGTTCACCCGGTTCACAAAAAATAAGGACAGCATTCCAGCCGTGAAAAGCAAGCGTACCACCTGTTGTTTTTATTACCAGATGTCAGGGGAATATTGCAAAAAATGTCCGAAAATTGACAATGAGAATAAATCTCAATTAAAATGACAACAGCAACAATTTTACTTTGCTAACAGGCCTGGTTGTAGTTAATTGGTTAAGCCCAGTCATGAGAGTCACTCTAGCAAAGGATGCTATTGTCAGGAGATGAGAGAAATGCCGCTACAAGAACAGACAAGTCTATGGAGTGATACAACGATCAAGATGCTTGACGAGTATAGCGGTACTTTGCAGACAGGCAGTGTTCTTCGCGAAACGGAATTAACCTCGAATGTATTGTTGCTGGCATACGGAGGGGAAGGAGAGCTTGCAATGAATGGTGAGGTTTGCCACATTGGAGCTTTTTTTGCTGGTCATGTTGTTAAGGGGACATCCTTAACGCTGACGGCCAGATCAGACGACATTTATTATATCGTGATCATGTACAAGGCTTCTTCTATGGAGGGAGCCTCTCTTGTTTTGCCTTCATATCGAAAACATCCGTTGCGCACTTCATTTGTGCAAAATTCGGTAACCCAAGCAGAATGGATCGAGAATGCAGAAAAAATCGTTGCCAAATGGCGTCGTGGCGAAGGGATGGAACGTTTTCATGCCAATGCGTTGCTTCAGGACATGATCTACGAACTGATCATGGATTACGAACGTGATCAGGGAGGAGAAGCGTCTGACATGGTGGATGTTGTCGCTTCATATATAGCGTCGCATTATCGCCAGAATCTGGAGCTTAAAGAGCTGGCAGCCCTTGCTGGATGCAGCTTAAGACAGCTGCAGCGACGATTCAAACAAGAGAAGCAGCTCGGACTGACTGAGTATGTCATTCAGTTGCGCATGGAGAGTGCATCGCGGATGCTGCGTCACACGGATGCTCCCATCGGTGAAATTGCTGACAGAATGGGCTATCGCGACATGTATTATTTCAGTAGGGCGTTTAAGAAATATTATGGCGTCCCTCCGCTGCGTTATAGGCTTGATGCCGCTTCGAAAACAGATATAGACTATGCCCATTCCTTGCAGCGGAACCGCACAGCTTCTTCATATGAGTCGGCCCAAGGCTCGGTGATATGCCATATGCGAGGGGAATACTATGTTATCGGATCTCCGAAGCGTATCGCTGTACTCGATGTGCAATATGCCGATCATTTGCTTGCGCTGGGGCTCTCTCCAGCAGGTAGTGTAGGACTAGGCAATGCAGTGTTACATTTCCCTCAAACAATCAGGGCAGGACTTCAGAATACTGAATTACTCGGAACATATGAGTACCCCGACCTGCTTGCAGTGGAACGACTGTCTCCGGATCTAATTATTTGCACCGAGGTACATGAGCCGCACTATGAACAGTTAAGCCGGATCGCTCCAGTTCTCATGTTTAAGCGCAATGAAAACTGGCAGACTATTCTGACTCTGTTCGGTGAACTGACAGGCAAACGAGAAGAGGCAACGCGTATTATAGCAGATTATCACCGACGAACCACATTGCTGTCCGAAGAACTTGCTCCCGTTCTGGCAGGCAAGAGCGTGGCACTGATCCGTCCGCTGGATTCTCTGGTTCGCGTGCATTCTGCCTCTCATCGTACAGGGGCTGTGCTGTACCATGATCTAGGTCTGCCTGTTCCGTTATTTGTGGCAGATACCTCCGACACGGCCTATCACATCTCAGTTGACAGACTACCGGCTGTACATGCCAGCCATTACTTCTTGCTTAGCCATGAACTCATGCAGGAGGGAATATCCGCGACAGAGCAACGTGTCTGGGGAATGCTTGATACCGTTGAGCGCCAGCACATACACTCGGTCGATGCCGCGACATGGATCGGCTGTTATGGACCCACAGGCATCAATGGCATTGTGGATCAGATCGCTCAGGCTTTGTTGGCTTGATGAGAGAAGAAGTTGCTACTTGTGCGCATAGAGATTTTAACAGGAACTAAAGACAGTTCATCTTTGCCTTATGTCATAGAGGGAAAGTTGAACTGTTTTTTTATGGCCAATCCATCAGATGACATCATATCCACGCATCGGAGCCTGCCGGTTCCTTGGTCCGGCAAAAAGGAATGCCAGGGAGGGACAGGCGGACACATACGCACCGCGGCCGCTCATTTCGTTCGCATAAGTCAGAGGGACATCGTGAACACATAAGCGTTATATGCTAGAAATGATGGACAACAAATAGAATAAAAGAAAAAATGCAAGAAAATAAATGAGAACACTTGTTTGCAGGCGTAAACACAGGTAAAATATAGATACAATTGACTCTTGGGTGGGTATGGTTATCCTTCGAAAAGTGAGACCATGGAAGTAAAAGATGCGGTGACTCTAATGTTACTATTTTGGATATCTATTCTTGCATTTTTAACATGCATCAATAACAACAAGAGAAGGTAAAAAATCACCTAAAGGTTAAGAGCCGAAGGTGGGTTTTTATTACCTGAGACTTAGAAGGGAATAAACCCTCCAAGCCAATTGTACTGACTAGATGTTGACCGTACTTGGTCTTTCATTAAGGGTGTACTAACAGATGAAAAAAGATGAATCAAAGAAAAAATTAGATAAGTGAAGTGAAAAGCAAGTTAGTAAGCAAACTCATATGCGAAATACTATGCAACAAATTTAAAAATCTATTAAAACAAAGATAAGAAAATGATGGATATGCCCAATGACATTACAGGACCTATTTAATGAAAAACCAACTCAATTGTGGAACAAAAGAATGGTTGAATACGGAGATGACCTTTTTACGGAAGAGAGATTATTAATGTCTGATAAAGTCCTGAATAACTATCTAAACCAATTAATATTATTACAAGAAACTAAACATCCTGAAAGTATTATGAAGGCTGTAGAAGAAATTGTAATTACGTTTAATGAATTGAATGGAAAGAACGACTATTTTATTGAAACGATGGAACGTGAAGAACTGGCTGAATTTATAGATAAGGCAGCAAGACTAGCTGGATTATAAATTGAGGAGGATCAAGATATTACAGAAGAATGGAGAGAATGGTGATGGTGAATTATACAGGATTTTTAAGTAGATTCAATGAAGTAATGGTACTTTGCATAACATCACATTCAAGCATCGTCGCATTCGCTCCTCGGTTCGGCAGAAGTTGAGAAGCCATGAAGTAGAATCAGCCGAACATATCCGGCATACGCCGGACGTCTTGAATTCAGAAACGTTACGTGAAATCAGCTAGGTATAAAAGATTATATTTAGGAGCAAGTACTATGGAGCGAATTTACAAGCATATCAAGGAATACACAGATCAGGAAATAAAAGATATTTTAACTCGTCAAGAAGTAGAAGAACTTATATATTTACCACTTTCAGTTGGAATGTATCATCACAATTGGAAGTTTGCTCAAGATATATGTCTTAAATCAGCACAACATGATAATCCAAATGTAAGAGCGAATTCTGTATTGGGATTAGCACATATAGCAAGAACTAAAAAACAGTTAGATAAAAGACTAGTAAAACCAATCATTTTGAAAGAATTAAAAAATAATATAGAACATAAAGGAATAATATTAGATGCTATAAGTGATATAAATTTATTCATGAAGTGGGAACTAGCAAGGAAGCATAATTATTAGTTGGCTCGAAGAAGAACTGACCTCATATAACATCGCATCTACGCTGCGGCCGTTGCCCTTGATTCACTAGAAGTGGAAAGCAGAGAGAGAAGCGGGATCAGCTCACAACCCTGCGAGGCTAAGTCCGTTGGAACCGGCACTTTGCGCCTTAAGCCTCTCGGATTCGTAGATACAAGAACGTTATGTGAAAGGGAAGCAAAAATTAGTTTTTAAAACAGCTAAAAAAATCCAAAAGGGGGGAATAGCACAATGAAGTTTAGTCATAATAAATTATCCTGTGACACCGAGATTTATTACAAAGATAAGGACATAATAGTTAGATTTTTCGATAGTTCCAAAGAACAAGAAGAAGATGACATAATAAATTTAGTTATAGTTGACCCTGGGTATGGCTATCTTTGTTTGAAATATAAAGGAGATGCAGCACTCTTAAGTGGATTTCTAGATGAAGATGTTTTCTCATCAGATGACTATATAGATGCAGCAATTAGTTTTATTGAAGTCTTAAGTCCAAATTCAAAGTATGTTTATACCCCATATCATATTACACTCTTTAAACAAACCAGTTTTATGGAATACAATGGAGAATACTAAAATAGACTGTAGAAAATTCGAAGAAGACATCCCCATCATATAACATAATATTCAAGTTGCGTCTCCTTCGGAGCCTAGGTCTGCGAGTTGGGTTTCAAAGGGGGATTTCAGCAGAACGACCCCTTTGGGTTTCATGCATACAGGAATGTTATTAGAAAGACTATGAGGAGGGAAAAAATGAAGCTATTTCATGGAGAACAACTCTTAATTAAAGAAAACAATCTCTTACAGCCACAAATACATACTCCTCTTGGAATAATTGAATTTTCACTCACAGTCTCTGATCACTTCTATCATCCAGAACAAAGTTATAAACTCAAAAATGGTGGATCATTATATAAATATTATTATGATTCATTTGATTGTGAGCTAGTTGTCTGTAGACCCAAGCTCAATCTCGCTTTACATCTGACAGTAGAAGAATGTTGGGGAGCAGTTTTTAGAATAAAGCCTCATGCGAATACTCAAATAAGTACGTGCAGCTTTTCTGCTTCTTGGAAGGAGGGTTACAGTTGGACAGATTATGGATCTAATACTGGGGAAGATCTTGAAGCTGTCGAATACGAGAATCAGATATACCGTTTACACTTGGGGACACAAGACGGGGATATGTTAATGGCAAGAAGAAATCAAGGAGATATGATTCCTAAATCGCTATGTTTAAACTCTGACTTTGAAAAGCACGGTTTTATCCTAAGTTCTGATAAAGGCATTAAAATTCCTATGACACTAATTGATTCTAATGAGATATGCCAAGTACATTTTTTAGTTGCTTGGAATAAGAATATCAAAGAGGATGTTTCGACGTGGTTGGCTGTGGACCAGTTCTCAAATGAAATATTAAAGGGAAAAGAAATTTTGTAGATACCCTCAAAATTGTCATAGTCCATCTGATAACATAGTATCACGCATCGGGCATACGCCCTCGGCCCGGCAGAAGGATTTTGGAAAAGGAGATAGCTGCAGGACACCCGAGCATTCGCTGGGATCGTGAATACAGAATCGTTAGATGAAAGCCCCCGAATAAATAAAACCATCTATAAAGGATGAAAAGAAAAAGTGATAAAATCTATTAGTATTGATGAATGGATTGGGACCACATTCAATGAAGAAATAGTTATGAATCCTACATGGGCAGACACTTTAAGTTTTTTTAAAAAACTTGATGGAGATAAATTTACATTAGTTTTTTTTGAGGTATCAGATACAGATTCAGCATTGGTTGGAGGCGGACCGGAATATTTCATAGTGTCAATTACAATTGATGGTAATATATATACTCTTATGAGCGATAAACAGGGAAACAGTGAAATTCTTCTGGTTGCTGGTGGTCAGTTAGGCAATTATTGCATAATATTTGTATAGAATTAATTCCTATGCTTGAAGTAATAAAGTATTATTATGAAACTGGAAAACTACTCGAAACACATAAATGGAAACGAGAATAATAATTACTTAACTCGAAAAAAGTCAACGTTATTTAACATAGCATTCAACTCATCTGGCCGGGACAATCCCGACCCTTAGCCCGGAAGATGCATTTCGGAAGGGCGGATTCACCGGAAACATTCAACCGGTTAAGTGGCAGAGCCACCCGGACTACGTGCCTTATCCATTGACGAAAGTAGATTTTAGAAGTGAATCCGTCATATAACGTTAAATTCAAGCAGTGGCTCCTTCGGAGCCTTGGTCTGCGAGATGGATTTCAGAGCGCAATTTTTATTAATACTACAGAAATTAAAAAGATGGTAAAATGTAGAGTTTATATGGTGATGAAGAAAATTTATAAACTCTGACATAAGGAGAGAAAATACATATGGGCAAGAAGAAAAAAAACCTACCGAAAAATTTTGATGAACTAATTAATGTAGGTGACATATCAGCACTAAAAGAGGTATTTACCCGATGCGAATTGGATGCCCGTGGCGGTTATAGTAAATCAACAGCCTTGTGCTTTTACCAAGTACCGAATGAATTGGTTCGCTGGCTCGTGGAACAGGGTGCTGATATAAATGCTAGAGACAATTACGGAAAAACACCTTTGCACAAACATGCAATGAGTTGGTGTGGTAATACTGAGTTGCTGCTTGATTTGGGTGCAGATGTAGAAGCCGTTGATTATCAAAACGAGACTCCTTTATTTGCCGCCGCAGGTTCATTTAAACCAAAGGCGGTTTACACGTTGGTTACTAAAGGCGCAAATATCAGCGCAAAAAATAAGATGAGACAGACTCCATTAGAGAAAGCTTTGGCATTGTGCAAAAACGCGGATATTGTCAATACGGCGGAAGTTGCCGATATTTTGCTTAACGCTGGAACAACTGTAACGCCGGAAATGAAAGATTCTATTAAGCGAATCGGAAATGACTTTGAATTTCACAGAGAAGGCTTTAATAAAGAATATTTGAATCAAACCGATGAGGCACTTTTACGTCTATATGAGCTATTTGATGTTCCCCCAGTAGAGAAGCGAAAGACGCACGACGGCGTCTCTTCAATAATAGTATCAACAAAAGAATGGCAGGCACAATATAATGAACTCTGGAATTTACTAATTCCTTCAAAGGGACATGCGCAAACCGTACAGGGTGAGGTTATCCGTATTACTGGTAAAGTGTCATACGAAATTTTAGATAATGGTGGTATTAACTGGGATAACCAATATCGTAAAATGCTCAATAGTTCGATACATTACTTTAGCTTGGGTACACCATTAAATCCCGCTTCACTTAAGGAGGCAGTAACATTAGTGAAAGAACTTCATAACGGAAATGGTAGTGACGAACCTGCGAGACTGTGTGAACTGGCAGTGCATTGGGTACTCAGCAATCCGAATCCTATTACTTTGGAAGAGCCTGAATATAAGCGATAATATAGTTCGACTTATCACCGTATATAATAAGCTTTTTACGCAAATACATTCCCTTTTTCTAAGCACTTTCTAACTAAGAAAGAGGGATATTATTTTAATTCAATACAATAAGAAATGTAAAGAACCAAGTAAATAAAGTAATTAATGAAATGCGTTGTAGAGTAACTCGAAGAAGGCAATCATTATCTGATAACAATATGTTCACGCTTCGAGGCTTATGCCCCTTGGTCTGCTGGAGGCATTTCGAAGAAATCGTATCAGGCTGACAACCCTGCACCACTTAGCTGCATTGCAGCCAGTCGCTCTTCTCCTTTAAGGTGGTGAGGATTCGTGAATACAAGATCGTTAGACGAAACCCGTGCAAGAAAAAAATAATGGAGGTATGTTTGGTGCTGACATTAGAAAAAACTAGAAAAAATGATGCACAAAAACTTGCTGAAATACAAAAGGCCAGTTTTGAGGATGAATCAAAGCATTTTAATAATAACGAAACCGTTAGGCCAATAGAATATGACTTAAGTTGGCAAGAAGACATGATGCATAATTGCGAATATTTCAAGGTACTCTTTAATGGAGAAATAATAGGGGGGGGCTATGATATTTGTAGAATGTAATCAAGTGCATAATCTAGGAAGGATCTTTATTGATCCCAATTTTAAAAATCAAGGAATCGGAACGAAGGTGATGGAGAAAATTGAAAGTAAATTTCCAGACAGCACTGAATGGTGGCTGGATACTCCTAGCTGGAGTGTGAAAAATCATCACTTCTATTCAAAGTGTGGGTTTACTAAGGTTAGAGAAGAAGGTGACTTATACATTTTTAAAAAGACTCTATAAACTTATTTTTGTGGCTTAATCAGAGATGGCACAATTATCGTATAACATAATGTTCAAGCAGCAGGCTCCTAACGGAGCCTGGGTCTGTTGGAGGATCTCGAAGGGGCGTGAAGATATTGAATTACATAAGAGAATTAAGAGAGTTAGTAGGTACCCGACCTATAATTATGGCAGGAGCATGTGTGATTCTCATAGATGATGAGGGACGATTATTATTGCAACAAAGAACTGACAATGGTCTATGGGGATTACCTGGAGGTTCAATGGAGCCTGGTGAGAATATGAAGGAGGTTGCAAGCCGGGAACTTTTTGAAGAGGTAGGCTTAGAAGCCGAAGAGTTAGAATTACTTGATATATTTTCAGGCCCGGAACTTTATTATCGATATCCTCATGGAGATGAAGTATATAACGTAGTTGCAGCTTATATATGTAAAGAATACAGTGGAATAATCAGAGGCGATGGAAATGAAGTACAAGATGTACAATTTTTTGATTTAAACAAGATACCCAATCAAATATGTCCTCCTGACCTACCGATAATAACAAGATTTTTAAATGAAGTAAGATCATGAAAATATTTTTTTAGTAAATCGAGGATGTCCCCGACATCACCTAACAAAGGGCTGCTTGAACTTCGGGAATACCTACGTTATGTGAAATCAACGAAATTATTTAAGAGGCAAACATTGGCATGACTGCTTGGCGCTTTTTCTTACTCCGCGAGTAAGTTGCAATAGAATGAACATGAAGTAGACGAAGCTGAGTGCCTACTTCATGTTCGCCTAAATTTTTGCAAATTAAATTACAGATGGATCAATGGATCTTTGGAGGTTCAGAATTCATCGTATCGTTAAGCTGGGTCACAAAAACATTTTCGTTCGGGCCAGGGTTATTTCGAAACATTTTCGCTTCTTCCACCAAAACTTCGTCTGTATCCGTGCCAAGTATCTTTATTGTTGCATCAATGAATGAAGTAAGTGGCATCGCCCGTGGTTCATCGTTGTTGCTTTGAACCCATGGGGGCACAATTTCTATTACTTTTACCGATGTGTCTTTAAGCAAGTACCTTTGGGACAGCGTATAGGTATGAAGTGCTGCTTTCGTCGCGGAGTATACAGCAGTTGTTGCTAATGGTACAAATCCGAGTATTGAAGTCGTGTTGATGACAACCGCTTCTTCTTTGGACTTCAAATGCTCAATAAATGCAGAAGTCAACCGAATGGGACCTAGCAAGTTTGTAGTGACAGTCGAAACCAAAACATCCTCATCGATCACGCCCGCCGCGTCATCGGACTGTATGATGCCGGCGTTGTTAATCAAGACATTAACATCCGGGTATTCTTTGATTAACTGCTTGGCGGCCGCCTTTATGCTGGCAGGGTCTTGTACATTCAATTCCACTGCGGACATGCCGGGATTCGCTTTGATCGTCTCCTCCAGACGCTCTTTACGTCGACCGGCGATAATAACTTTGTTTCCAAGATTGTGGAGAGCTTCTGCTAACGCACGTCCAATTCCCGAACCGCCGCCTGTAATAAAAATCGTGTTTCCTGTAAGTTTCAATTTTTAAACCCTCCTAGTTCAATGTGATTTAAATCATTCCAAAGATTGTAAAACAATAGATTTCATGATTACAGCTCCTCTAAAATTGAACATATGTTGAATCATCAACATAAATTTTATAAAGTGAATGTATCAGAGCGGTATGTGGGGTTCAATGGTTAAAACAAGCGTGGTTGTTGATTTTTCAACAGAAGACTTCGAAATGTTCATTTTTTCGGATGGTACAAAGGGGAGAAGGATATGGACAGGCGTATTCAAAAATCGAGGCAAGCCATTATTGATGCTTTTATGAGGCTGATGTCAGAAAAGGAATTCGAGAGAATTACGATCAATCAAATTGCGGAGGAAGCGAATGTCAATCGCGGAACGGTTTATTTGCATTTCGCTGATAAGTACGATCTGCGCGATCAATGCATGGAAGCTCAAATTAAAGAGTTACTACGCAATTGTATGTCTGAAGATAACTTCTTTCATCTCCCTTCCAAAACCGCACTACTGCGTACGTTTGAATATTTGGAGCAGCATGCTTCATTCTACTCAATAATGCTGACGAACAAGGGAAGTACGGTTTTTCGAAACCAAATAGAGACAATGTTCCGGCAAAGTCTGTGCGAGCATCTGGATTCGATCAACCTCGATCAGGATATGAACAGGGACATTACGGTGCAATTTTTAATTTCAGCGGCAGTGGGGGTATTGGAATGGTGGATTACCCGTTCGATGCCGTATCCGGCATCGGTCATGGTTGAACAATTTTGGAAATTGCTGAATTGTGGTGTCGAGGGAGACGAACCAACATCGTCCATTTGAGTCTCTAAATTTGGGCTTTTTTGAGGCTGGCACCCATAATGTGGATATACTCTTTGCCAATTACGGGATTAATATAATTCGAAGAGATGGGGGAATATTCATTAGTTTTGATGCTGGTGGAATAGTGGTTCAAATGATAGAAATAGAAATAACAGAAGAAGAGTCGCTAAAAGCTCAGAGAAGCGAAAGAGATGCATATGAACTAATAATCAAGCTACAAAATGAAAAAAGACCATATAAGAAAATTCACTGATAAAAAATTTACAGATTGATTTTGAATGCATAGTGAAGAAGTTCGGTAACTTCTGATAACATAATATTCAAGCATAAGAATCCTCACGGAACCTTGACCTGCTGGGATGGAGTTCGAGGAGGCATTTCAGCAGACAACCCTGGAAAAAATAAAAAGACAATGGAGGTATGTTTGGTGCTGACATTAGAAAAAGCTGGAAAAAATGATGCGCAAAGACTTGCTGAAATACAAAAGGCCAGTTTTGAGGATGAATCAAAGCATTTTAATAATAACGAAACCGTTGGGCCCATAGGATATGACTCCATAAGTTGGCAAGAAGAGATGATGCAAAATTGCGAATATTTCAAGGTGCTCTTTAATGGAGAAATATCGGGGGAGCTATGATATTTGTAGAATGTAATCAAGTGCATAATCTAGGAAGGATCTTTATTGATCCGAATTTTAAAAATCAAGGAATCGGAACGAAGATGATGGAGAAAATTGAAAGTGAATTTCCAGACAGCACAGAATGGTGGCTGGATACTCCTAGCTGGAGTGTGAAGAATCATCACTTCTATTCAAAGTGTGGGTTTACTAAAGTTAGAGAAGAAGGTGACTTATACATTTTTAAAAAGACTTTATAAACTTATGTAATGTACAAACGTTATGAGACATCAGTGCTGAGTGTTACCAAAAAGATATTCGAAGAAAAGAGTGAAAGGGAGGATTTACAATGAAGATTGATTTTGCGATTGAATCAGATTATGAGTACATCTTGTTAAGAGACAAGCACATACATAAGACACTGATAAGACCAAAAATAAAAGAAAATGAAATTCTAATAATCAGAGAATCCAATCAAGAAATAGGTTGGATGAGATACGGATTTTTTTGGGACAACACACCATTTATGAATATGATATGGATAGATGAGGAGTATAGAGGAACAGGTATTGGTAAAAAAGTTGTCCACTATTGGGAGGAATTAATGAAACAAAAAGGATTTGAAATGGTTATGACCTCAACACTTTCAAATGAAGAAGCTCAACATTTTTATAGAAAGCTTGGATATAGAGATGCTGGATGTTTAATGCTTGAGAACGAACCTCTGGAAATAATACTGACAAAGGATTTAAACAAAAATTGACGTTGAGTAAATCAATGTAAAAAGCATTTTAAGAAGAGAGTGCTAATAATATGTGGTGTATTTCTTCCAATATAGAACTAAAAAAGGAATTGACTTTAGACTACAGAGATTTTTTTAATAGAGTAATCTAGAATAGACGAGACCAAATAATATTAAACAAGGATTGAAGAATATATTAAATAAGAACTAGAGGTATCACATAACATCGTTTTCCTGAAGGTGAAAGTCAGGTAGACAATCCTGCGAGGCTAAGAACCGAAGCTAGCCAGTCGCTACGCTTCTTTAAGCTTCTCGGGTTCAGGAACACAAGAACGCTATTAGACATAATTGCTGATAAAGTAATGTTGAGGTGAATGATGAAAGTATTTCAAAAAAAAGCAATCCCAATCATTGTTAGACATTATCAATTTATTTGCATTGTTGACGAGAAACCTTATGAGGTATTGTTTAGAGCTTATTCAAGGAAGTATAAAACTTCTTTTATTGAAATTTCGTTCGACTGGAAAGAATGTTATTACATTAACTTATATAGACCTTTAATAAAATCCATATTAATTGAATATTGTATAAAGCTTGGTTGGATATATGATAAACCGAAGCAAATTCTAAGAATAAAGGACAGTAGAAAAATTGTTCAAGAACTATCATTAAGGGATTATGATTACAAATAAATGTTGGCATTTTCATACGAAGCAATTTTGTCTACGATTAAGAGAATTGCTTATAGATAGTTGATTGAGAATTATAAACAGCTCGAAGGCGAGGATCATAAAGGGCTGATTTTGTAAGTGAATCGAAGAAGTTATGTTTCGTTAGCTCCTATGGAACCTTGGTCTGCGAGCTGGATATCGAAGAGGAATTTCAGCAGACAACCCCTGACAGGGTTCATGAATATAGAAGCGTTAGAGAAAATCACCATATAAACCAAGTTGAAAAGTGGGGAGCATAGTATGGCGAACACCATTTCATTACCAAAACAATTAAATGATGTAGTTGAACCCATAGGTATGTCAAATGGATTAACTTCAGTTTTTATTGAAATCTTAGCTATTAGTGGATCACTAATAGCTAAAACGAATCGAGAAAAAGAATTAATTATTTGGCTAGCACAAAGGGATCAGTCTGTAGTTGAAATAGGAACAGTTGGTTTTGATATTGATGAAATGCCTTGGACTATAGACTCCTTTGAAAGCGAGAAAGATTTTATACTAGATACTATTTCAAATGCAGTAGATGGTTTAGGGTGGGAGAAATTAAGCTATAAACCACGCCAAGATTGGGTTGTTAATTGTTTGAATCAATTTGGCTTAATGATTAAAGCATTCAATAAAGAAGATGTTGACATGAATAATTATACAGAATGGTCAGAAATTGAAGAGGGGGATGATAACCCTACAATTCCAAGAGGTTATCCCAAATGCGAAAAACATGATATCTATTTAAATTGCCATGGATGTATACTTTGCAATAATGGAAGCTGAATTAAGGACTGTAGGTATTCCATAGAAGATGATGGCAATCATATAACATAATATTCAAAGCTTCGGGTCATGCAGTGCCCTTGGTCTGCAGAAGGATTTCGAAGAGGCTGGAGCAGATAGACAATCCCTGAGGGAGTTCATGAATACAGAAACGTTGGGCGAAATATTGTGATCATACAATGAAGTTCGGGGAGAGCGATGAAGATTTTCTTGAAAAAAGCAGATGAAAATAAACTTGATGTACTGTCAGTAAATATGGAAATTGACATAAGAAAAGAATACAAAAATATTACAAGACATTCTGGGCGAATGGTCCATGTTATTGATTGGAGGATAGCTTTATATATAAATGGAAATAAGTTGCACGAAGATGAAGTGTTTGTAGAAGACGAATTTTTAAAATCATTAATTTGTCCAGGAAAGTATCCTATGTTCACTTGTACTTGCGGTATATTTGGTTGTGGGGGATACTATGTTGAAGTCAGTCATGAGGATGATAGATTGTTTTGGTTAACTGAGCAATCGCCTTTTAAGGAACAATTCGTTAAGACTTCTAATAAATTTGCTTTCTCTTGAAACCAAATAATCTATTTTTTGGAAGAATTAATACATAAATTTAATGACCTAAAGAGCATAATGATTACGCATGGCTTAAATTTTCAATATGATGTAGAAAGATATAGAGAAATAATTAAAGAGATAAAAGAGCGAGCAGATCAGAATAAAAATTAAAGAAAATTCAAAGATGTTACAATGCTTCGCCTAACAATTTATTTTATGCTAAGGGCCGAGGCAAGTCGACCATCGGTCCAAGAAGCATTAGGCGAGGAAGTGACTGTCGGGATAGCCCTGAACTGATTAACCGCATCACGCCAGGCCTTCGGCCTTTAAGTCGGTGAGGGTTTGTGAATACATCAACGTTAAGTGAAATCTATATATGATAATCAACAAGGAGAAACCAATGACAACGATAAATACTCTACAAACTAAACTTTCCAGCCGATATGATGAATTTGACCCAGAGCAAGATGGGAATAAGAACAGAAAATTTGCAGATTTAATTATTGATGGAAGATCACTTTACCAAATGCTTAAGAAGCACGATCTGGTTCCATCCTTAGGATGGGGAAGCGAAGATCACCAAAAAGAAATAATTCAATACTTTTTGCTAAAGAAACCACATGAGCATATGTATCATAGATATCCAATACTTGTATGTCCTTGGTGTGGAGATGAAGAGTGTGGTTATATCTCAGTGAAAATTGACAGGGAAGAAGAAATTGTAATATGGAAGGATTTCAAGTTGGAGCATGAGAACAAATCAATAAATCTAGGTCCCTTTTATTTTGAATGGGAAAACTATGAAAGAGTTATTAATAATACTTTTAGAATAATAGAAAAATAATAATGTACACTGTAAAAGGCAAAGGCATCACTTAATATCATATTCAAGCAGCGACTTTTACAGTGCCTTAGTCTGCGAGAAAGATTTCGAGAAGGCATTTCAGCAGACAACCCCTGACGGAGCTCATGAATACAAGCGTTATAGAAAAGGGACGCAAACCATAAAAAGAAGGTGTTTAAGTTGTTTGGTTTATTTAAGAAGAAGAAAATATTTGAAGATCAACTAAACAAACTTTCTGAATTGGGCATCTTCATGAGTGCAGATTTAAAAAAAGAATTACTTTTGGAAGAATTTTCGAGAAATGAATATGAAGAAGATCCCTACAACTTGCTACTACTTACTTTAGGTGGAGAAGTTGAAGTGAATGGTGAATTTATAAATGTATCTGAGGAAATTTGGTATTTAGATACTGAATGTATTGAGGACCATGGAGACTATGCAAGAATAATAATACGATTAGAGAATATGACAAAACTTAATTTAAATAATATAACGGATTACGTAGATATTCAGAATGGTACTGCATGGGTCTCTTTTGAATATATGAATGAACTTATCAGATGGGAAATGAAAGTATATGATGATTGGTTGGATATGGAGATATTCAAGAAATTTAACGAACTAATAAAGACTGAACAATCCATGAAATTGTATATTTCAATTTTAGATCAAGGTTGCCTAATGGGCTATTTTAATAAAGAACAAGTAATTGAAATAAATAAATTAACAAAATATAAATTTGAAGAATATTAGTAAGTATATCAGTAGGCGTCCCTATCCTATAACAACATATTCAACGTTGTGTGGCTATGGCTTCTTGGTCCGGACCGAAGTTTAAAGTAGCGGTTTCGAAGAAGTAGATTCATTAGCAGGAGAGTATATTCAGCCGGATAACCCTTTACTGCCTAACTGCGTCGCAGCCGCTCCTTTCGGTTGGTTGAGGTAGTGAATGCTCGTGAATACATGACGCTATATGACAGTATGATGAATAACTCTCAAGGTGATGCTTCATAGATGACAAACAATGATTATAAAATTCAAGTCGAAAAAGAACATGGGAAAATACTTAAAGAAATAATGTATTTTGAAAGTAGTCCAAAGTACCGTCATATAACATCATATTCAAACAGCGGCTCCTGACGGAGCCTTGGTCTGATAGGTCGATTTCAAAGAGGAATTTCAGCAGACACCCCCTTTTGGAGTTCATGAATACAGGAACGTTATGCGAAACCTCAGTAAGTTAAATACGGTATGGAAGTGAATTGATGGAGGGACCAATCATAACTTGTATGAGTATAGGCGTTTATGCTCATGCACTTACACGAGGCAATAAATACATCGTAAAAAAAGAAGATAGGGACAAGTATAGAATTATTGGAAACCATGGAAAAGCAGTTTGGATATCAAAAGCTCATTTTATTGAAGGAAATATAGAAGTGCCTTATTTAGAAAGATGGAAGTTTGATGATGATCCAAAGGAGTTTGATTTGGTGGAGGTGACCCTTACTTTTTCGGATGGAAGTGAACGATGGAGTTTGGTGACAACCCCTCAAAAATTAGTAAATCACTTTAAAAAAGAAATGGAACCACCAGGATTTAATATTAAACATCTAATTATAACGAAAACAATGGACCACGACGATATTGAAAAAACATTGAAATATTTAGAGGTAAATGATGAATTAACAGAAGCAAGCCAATCTTTGGAACGTTGATTCGGAGAGGATGGAGGAATTGCATAACATAATATTCAAGCTACAGCTTTTATGGAAAATACAGAAACGTTAGGTGAAACCTTTGAGAATCTAAAAATGAGGTAACTTCAATGATGCAATACAGAATTCGACCAATAATAGAAGATGATGTGTTATTTTTATGGGAGATGTTATATGAATCATTATTTATCCCAGAAGGTCAAGAGCCATTCGATAAAGCGATAATAAAAGACCCTTATATATCAAAGTATATTGAAGGTTGGGGAAGGGATGGGGATTTTGGATTTATAGCAATGAACCATGAGGGTGAACCCGTCGGATCAATAACAGTTCGATATTTTAACGAGGATAATAAGGGATTTGGATTTATTGATAATGATGTACCCGAACTAGGAATGGCTTTGTTAAAAGAATACAGGGGAAGAAAAATCGGAATGGCCTTAATGGATGAATTATTTAAAGAAGCTAGGAAGAGGAATATAAAAAAATTATCCCTCAGTGTTGATCCGAGCAATGCAGCGGCAATGAAACTCTACGAGAGATTCGGATTTAAAGAAGTTGGGAAAGTTGATTCATCAATCACGATGGTTGTCGATTTGAGAAGTTAAAATACAGTAGTAATAGGGATTATTTTAAGGAACTCAAAAGAGATCAAGGGTATCGCCTAACATCATATTCAAGCAGCGGTCCTTACGGAGTATGGGTCTGCGAGGTGGATTTCGGAGAGGCATTTCAGCAGACAACCCCTTAGTGGTTCATGAATACAAGAACGTTAGCTGAAATATGACTAAAAAACAAAAAGGGGCCAAAACAATGAGTGAATTGACTTCAGGAAGCTTATCACTATTGAAATATAAAGAAGCAATTCTTGAGCATGATCCTATATACGCGGAGGATTTAAATGACAAATGGTTTGTTTTCGTAACCAAAGATACAGAAGAAAGTGAAGAAATTCCAGAAAGTCTATTTCAAATCTCAGAAAAAATCCCAGTGTTATATTTTTATAATTTTGAAGATCACTGTTGGGGATACCGTGTAGTTTATAATTCACAAGAGATAGCAAGTCTTCATATATCATATGTGTTATTAGATACTTCAATTATTAAGCTTGCAGAAGAAAGATATCCAGAGGAAGATCACATTGAATTTTTATATGTCGACCCTAGAGGGGACAAAATCAGAACTGAATTAATTGAAGAAGTTCTGAGATCTAATGAATACAATGAGAAAATAGCAAAACAGTTTACAAATTGCAATCTAAAAACATTTAGATTTTTTGAACTAGATAATGAGCGAATAAAACAATTAGACGATATTTTGAATAATAATTACTATACACAACTGGAATCTAAGCATCAGTTAGTAGAAGAGTTTAAAGAATTATTAAACATTGAGGAAATGAGCTGGATAGGATACGAGCAGATAGAATGAATGAAGAATACCAGGTCGTAGTAGTTCTATTATGTATTTTTCTGCACCCAAACAATCCAAAACTCGGGAGTCAAGGGTTGAAAAATGTATGCAGAAAATTCTCAATGGAGAGGGTTTAAATGATCGGTAAAAGTAATTCAGGCAAAGGCTAAATAAACGTATTAGAGGCGATAATTATGATAGATTTAGCGTCAGAAAGATTACTTATAAGAAATTTTCGATCTGATGATTGGAATGATCTACATGATTACTTATAAAATGATAGGACACATTTACTTTAATCAAACCGTACCGTTTGAGTTTTTAACATGGGAAATAGGATACATATTCAACCCAAGATACTATGGAATGGATATGCTACTGAGGCAAGTAGAAGAGTATTGCAATATGGATTTGAAGAGTTAAAGGCTCATCGGATTATTACGATGTGTAATCCAGAAAACGCTTCATCGTGGAGATTATTGGAGCGCTTGTTGATGCGAAAAGAAGGACAACCCATTTGGCATAATGCATATCAACATGCGATTTTAACAGATGAATGGCAAAGGAACAATGAATAATTTGAAAAAAGGAGTGTGAAACCATGAATGAGAATTCGCAGTTACTAGAGGAGTTCAAGGAATGGATATGTTTTGTTTCTGAGATTCGTGAAATGGATTGGCAAATAAAGATTGCCGAAGATAAATGGTCAGTTCACGATATCGTAAGTCATATACTGCTGTGGGATAAATACTTTTTTGATGCAGCCATAAATCCGATATTAAACAATTCACCTTTGACATTAACACATATGGATTTTGAACAATTTAATCAGGATGCTGTTGAATATGGGAAAACAAAAACGAAGGAAGAATTAATTAAAATGACTATTCAGTACCGTAACATGATATTGGAGAGTATAGAAAGTTTTGAAGACGACAGGTTTACTAAAGAATATGCTGATGGGAAGTTTACTGTAATATCATATTTAAGAGATTTTATCTGGCATGATCAACATCATATCAGACAGATTGATGAGCTTAAAAGAAGAGCAATGTGAGTATATAGGCGGGTGAATAATATGGGGGATTATTGGAACAAAAGATTTACTGAAGAAGGAATGATTTGGGGTTGTGAACCAAGTCAAACTGTAACCCAAGCTATGGATTTGTTCAAAAAAAATAATGTACATGATATTTTGGTTCCTGGTGCTGGATATGGAAGAAATACAAAGGCGTTCTCTTCTTATTTTCAGGTTGATGGAATTGAGATATCTAGTTCAGCTATAAATCTAGCAAAAGAATGGGATTTAAAAACGAATTTTATTCAAGAATCGGTATTAGAGTTTACTACAAGCCAAAGGTATGATGGAATATATTGTTATGATTTATTACATTTATTTTTGTTAGAAGACCGAAAAAAACTGATACAGAATTGCGTGAAGCATTTGAAGGAATTAGGTGTAATGTATTTCACATGTTTTTCTGATTGTATTTTAATAATGGTGTGGGTAGGGAAATTGAGGAAGGAACATATGAATACAAGAAAGGGAAATATGCTCACTTCTTTACTGAAGAAGATTTAATAGAACATTTTAATGATTTGAATATATTAGAAAGGGGTTCTATAAGAGAAACTCTGATATATGCAGAGAAACAACAGAAAGAATATGAATTAAGATATATAGTTGTTCAAAATATTGGATAGCTATTTCGAGGAAGTAATTCAACAGACATGTCCCACCGCTTAACTGCCGCAAGTGGCAGTTAAGCGGTGGGACATCGTGAATAAACGTTATAAGTAATTGGAACCGAAGGGAATAAAAAGATGAGAATGCAAGATAAACCGATAGTAAGTATTATAGGCTTGGGATTATTTAGTCTGACACTAGTGGTGCACATTTGTTTTAGATCAATAAGAACAATGGATGTAGGAATGGGGATATTATTGTCTCTAGTAAATGCCGTATTTTTAGTATTTACATTGCTATGGGGAGTATTAGGCGCAGTAGAATTCTCAAGATTAATGAGTTGGAGAGAGAAAATAAAGAAAAGAGAAGTGAACGAAGAAGTAGATTTACATAAATACAAGAAAAAAATTAAAATATATCTATGTATAAACGTAATTTATTTATTACTAGTTATATGTCAACTCGGCTATGTTATTTATAGATGGGATGAGGTGAACGTATAGTGCATAGAGCAATGCGATGCTATTCGAAGGCGAAATAAGTTCCAGTTAACAGCGTATTTTTGTACCGGCTATCATCTCAATCTGGTAGAAGAATTTCGGGAGATGTGGAACCAGTCAGAAACTTACGCCAAATCGTCAGGACGTAGAAAAAAATCAGCTTTGGAATTCTATATAAGGTCGCTTCACTCGGCTCAAGTTGATTTTTTATGTACTTTTTAACAAAGCAAATAAACTGCCATGAGCCAAATCGCTTAAGGCAGTTTATTTGTCTTTTGAACCTGTATATCCGTTGAAACTTTTTATTCCTCTCCGGTCGCCACCGGATTCTCCTCATAGCTGATCCAGTCGCTCCAGCTTCCCGGATATAAACGGACCTTACTAAATCCAGCTTCATTCAGGGCCAGTACATTGGGACAGGCGGATACGCCAGAACCACAATACACGATAATTTCTGCGTTTGGATCAAGATCGGCAAAGTGCTGCTGCAATTGTTCCGCATTCTTAAAGCTGCCTTTTTCGTCCAAGACCTCTTTCCAGAAGAAATTCACTGCACCGGGGATATGTCCCGCTGCTTGATCAATGGGCTCCTCCAGCCCCAGGTAGCGAGGCCGCTCTCTGGAGTCGATTAATATAGGTGAAAAACCGATATAGGAGCCAACAGGAACAGAATCTTCGGATACACGGTGTACCTCTTGCATACTTGTGAGCATTTGTGGCTGTACATTTGGTGTGAATGTACTTGGAATGCGAATCGGCTGGTCTACCGTAACGGGGAACTTCGCTTCTTTCCAAGCGCTGTAGCCCTCTTCCAGCACATATACCTGCTCATGCCCGAGATAGCGCAGGAGCCACCAGAAGCGGGAAGCCATCATGCCGCCTTGGTCATCATAAGCGACGATGCGGGAAGATGCGTTAACCCCGGCACGGCTCAGACGTGCAGCAAGTGTATCCACATCAGGTAATGGATGGCGACCCCCATGCTCACCAAGAGGAGCGGTAAGGTCTTCTTCCAAATCGAAGTGAACCGCCCCTGGTATATGGTCTTCACTAAATTGAGTCCGCCCAGCTCCGGCTTGTCCGAGCAGGGAACGGCAGTCGGCGATGATCATGTCCGGCTCATACAATCGGGCTAGCAGCCAGCGTTTGGATACGATGGATTTCATAGAGAATTCCGCCTTCCTTTTTTTAGAAGTGAATTTAATTCATTGAGTATGGTTTATGAAAATGGGGTAAATAAGTTAAGAGCTGGCCTTCAGGGGGTGCTCAGTGTCGGGCAACTCACTTTGATGGACAACTTTCTTTTTAAAATCCGTTCCGTATCGGATAAAAATCCATACCCCGAACAGGATGAAAAAGCCTGCACCAAATTGTAAGGCAGACAGCCTTTCCCCGAGCAGCATCCAAGCTAGCAGGGAAGAAATAACGGGCTCACCGAGTACCGCCATCGACACCGCAGTTGCGTTAATGTATTTGAGCAACCAGTTAAACAGGTAATGTCCGAACAGTGTAGGCACAATGGCAAGCAGCAGGAACAGTCCCCATTCCCGTGGAGCGTATCCGGTAAGAGGAATGGCATTGACCACATTATACAGCGCAAGTGATGTGGCTGCGATGGCAAAAACCCAAAAATTATACACAAACGCGCTCAAATGCTCGCGCAGATGCTTGCCCATCAGCATATGGATGGACACGGCTACCATACCCAAGAAGGACAGTGCGTCCCCGAGCAGGGCTTGTCCTGAGACATGGAAGTCTCCAGCTCCGATGGCCAGCGAGCCGATAAAAGCCATACCCATTCCGATGAGCATGGCGCGATTCGTGCCCGTCCGGAAAAACAAAAAAGAACCGAGCATGACAAGGATCGGCTCCAATGTCATAATAACGGTAGAGCTTGCAACGGTGGTCAGTCGCAGTGAGCCCATCCAGAGCAAGAAATGCAGCCCCAGCGCAATACCGGACCAGAGGATCAGCATCCACTGCTTGCGGGTCAGGCTAAACAGCTCAGTGCGGTACTTCCAGACCAAAGGCAGCATGATCAGATTGGTTAGGTACAAACGGTACATAGCGATGACGGACACCTCGGCTTCAGACCATCTTACGAAGATCGAGGAGAACGAAATAGCGATAATACCTATGATGTACAATAATTCAAAGGAAAACGACGGCTTGTGTGCTTGATTCATGTGGCAGCTCCATCCGTATGGAAGAAAGTAAATACGTCTATGTCCTTCCATCGGTATCTCAAAATTAGGTTCAATACAGCCCATTATACCGTACCTGACATTCCCGTGGTATTAGGATTTTTCAAAATCCTGAGAATATAATAAACGGGAGCAGGAGGTAGGATTTTAAGTGAGATGCTGCGTAGAACTTTTGCTGCACAAGCTCGTCTATCATAGTGGAGGTGGATTTTATGAAAAAACAAAACACAATTTCAATTATACTACTGACTGTAGTGGCAGTGCTGGCTCTGTCAGCCTGTGGAACGAAACCGCAAACCAATAACACCGCACCTCAAGGGGCAGACCAACCGCAAACGCAACAGCAGACGCAGGTTAAACCGGAGCCGGTCGCTGAGTCGGAGGTAAAAAAAGGCACAGGTGTATACAATGGAGCTGCTGACCCGCATACGGTAGAGATTGAAACCAATGGCGAAGCCCAATCCTTCCAATTGGGGGACGGACTGGACACGGTAATAGCTGGACTTAAGGAAGGCGATACAGTAGCGTTTGAATACAACGAAAAAGCAGTAGAGGGCGACGCGACGGCGAAGCAACTGACTTTAACGAAAATACAAAAAACAGAGGCTGCAACAGATGGCAATCAAAACGGAAGTTCTGGTCAAGCAGTAGGCGGAGAACGCACAAAGACTCAAACTTTTGATCTCGCCCTTGAAGGAAAAAAGGAAAAGCAGACTGCGACATTGGCAAAAGGAGAGGGATATTCGCTGTATGTGTTTGATTCGATGTCCCTTTTTCCCGATCAAAACCGTGTTGCCTTGGCTGTAGATGATAACTATTATGCTGAAATTACGAAGCTGCCCTCCGATTTTAATCTGGATGAACTTCAGAAAGAAGGCGAAAAGGATCTAGCTTCCATCGGTAAGGTGCAAAAGCTGGACAAAGCAGCCATACCTGAAGCGTTATCCAGTAGCCGTCTGTTCTTACAAGCGAGCAGTTCGAAGATGACACAGCAATATATAGTTGTAGAAAATAAAACAGGCGGTTTCATCGTGAAAGTGAACATTCCACAAGGTGAACCTGCTGAAGGATTAGAATCCTACATTTATACATCGCTGGAGAGCCTGCAAGCTAATAAATAACCCTACTTTGATGCGGGATGATCGGCGGCTTACAATCATGAATTTAAGGCAGTCATGCCGCTGAAAATGGTTATTTTAAGGGCTAGGTTAGAGCTATAAGGGTCTAATCTATAATTGCGAGACCTGCACTTTTGTGCTATAAAGGATGAGAGAATAAGATCATTCCGGCTTGCGAAGTCGTATGAAGCGATGAAGGAGTTGTTAGATTTACTATGTCCATCGAAATGAATACACAAGAAGTCATCAACGTGATTAAAAACAGCAAGAAAAAGACGCCTGTTAAAGTATATGTAAAAGGAGCTTTGGCTTCCGCATCATTTGGCGAGAATGTTCAAGCTTTTATTTCTGGAGACAGTGGTGTTGTATTTGGTGATTGGGCTGATATCAAGCCGGTACTGGATAGCGCAAACGCTAAAGAAGAAGATTATGTGGTGGAAAATGACCGCCGTAACTCCGCTGTTCCAATGTTGGATCTGAAAGGCATTAATGCACGCATTGAGCCAGGCGCATATATCCGTGATATGGTTGGCATCGGTAACAACGCAGTCATCATGATGGGTGCAGTGATTAACATCGGTGTCACCATTGGTGAAGGCACGATGATTGATATGAATGCTGTGCTGGGCGGTCGTGTTAAAGTAGGCAACATGTGCCACATCGGTGCAGGCGTTGTCCTGGCGGGTGTCATTGAGCCACCGTCCGCACAGCCTGTTATCGTAGAAGACGAAGTATTGATCGGTGCGAACTCGGTTGTACTGGAAGGGGTACGCATTGGTAAAGGTGCAGTTGTTGCAGCCGGAGCGGTTGTAACTGAAGATGTGCCTGAATACTCCGTAGTGGCGGGTACACCTGCACGTGTGATCAAACAGGTCGACGATAAGACCAAATCTAAAACTGAGATTTTGAAAGAACTGCGCGTTCTGTAAGAAGGTAAAAGTTTTTTATGTACCAAAGGTGAACGATTCCTTGTCAGAAGCATGATGCACTGACAGCATAACTTAGGGACGAAGCACAACGGACAAGGCTCGGCGGCTGCGCCGGGCTTTTGTCCTTTTGTTCTTTTGCCCGATAAGAGCTGATGAGCTATAAAGAGGAGGCGTGGCAGCAATGAGTACGGTCGACTATCGTTCTTTTGTCCAAATACGAAGAGATTTACACCAAATTCCCGAACCGGGTTTTGAGGAGTACAAAACACAACAATATTTGCTGAATTATTTGGAAACGCTCCCTCAGGAGCGGTTGGAAATTCGTACATGGCGTACGGGCGTGTTAGTGTTCATTCATGGAACAGCTCCTGAACGCCGCTATGGATATCGTTGTGATATGGATGGTTTACCGATTGAAGAAGAGACAGGTTACGATTTCCGTTCGACCCATCCCGGCTATATGCATGCTTGTGGACACGATTTACATATGACGATTGGATTGGGAATTGTTACTCACTTTGCAAGCCATCCGATTAAGGATGATCTGGTTGTATTGTTTCAACCGGCTGAGGAAGGGCCGGGCGGAGCCTTGCCTATGCGGGACAGCACAGAGCTGGCAGACTGGATACCCGATGAAATTGTCGCGCTGCATGTTGCACCTGAATATCCTGTCGGTACAATTGCGACTCGCCCGGGCATCCTATTTGCCAATACGTCGGAGCTTTTCATCGACCTGAAGGGTACGGGCGGGCATGCTGCGTATCCACACAAGGCGAATGATATGGTAGTGGCTGCTTGCCAACTGGTGGGACAATTACAAACGGTTGTAGCCCGTAATGTGAATCCACTGGATGCAGCAGTCATTACTGTGGGTAAGGTTAGCGGAGGCACGAAGCAGAATATTATCGCAGAAACCGCTCGGTTGGAGGGTACGATCCGAACGTTGTCTGCCGATACGATGGCGCTGGTTAAATCGCGGATTGAAGCGCTGGTGCGCGGTGTGGAAGCTGGATTTGAATGTCATGCAGAGATTCATTATGGCTCCAATTATTTGCAAGTGTACAATGAAGCTCAGGTGACCGAGGAATTTATGAACTGGGTCAGTAACCGGCAGGATGTGCAGCTTATTGAATGCGGAGAAGCGATGACCGGAGAAGACTTCGGGTATTTTCTGGAGCGAATTCCCGGTCTGATGTTCTGGCTTGGCGTGGATACGCCTTATGGTTTGCATCATGCGAAGCTGGAGCCTGCGGAAGAAGCGATTGGTGTAGCCATTCGTGTGCTGACAGACTACTTTACATGGAAGTCTCAAGGGTAAATGATACGCCCTGAATAATTATGTTTAATGAGAAGAATGAAATGGAATGAAGTCGAATTTTTGAAGGAGGGTGTTATGGGAGAGCAAACCATCATCCGATTTGAACGGGTGACCAAGCAATATGACAACGATCCCCCAGTGCTGGCGGACGTCAGCTTTGAAATTGAGCGTGGTAAATTTTATACACTGCTGGGGCCTTCCGGCTGTGGTAAAACGACGATTCTGCGTATGATTGCAGGTTTTGCGGAGCCGACAGAAGGCTCTATTTATTTGAATGGAAAACTCATTAATCGTGTACCAGCCAATGAACGGCAGGTTAATACGGTTTTTCAAGATTATGCGCTATTTCCGCATCTGAATGTGTTTGAAAATGTAGCTTTTGGTCTGCGAATCAAAAAGATGAATAAAAAGGACATCCAGGAGAAGGTGACACAGGCGTTGTCCTTTGTCAATCTGGAAGGCTACGGCGAGCGGGAAATTTCTGAGATGTCCGGAGGACAGCGTCAGCGTGTTGCCATCGCACGGGCTATCGTCAATGAGCCTGATGTTCTCTTGTTGGATGAACCGTTGTCTGCACTGGATTTAAAGCTGCGAACAGAAATGCAGTACATTTTGCGCGAAATGCAGCAGCGCCTTGGAATTACCTTTATTTTCGTTACGCATGATCAGGAGGAAGCGCTGGCCATGTCGGACGAAATTTTTGTCATGAACAAAGGTAAGATTGAGCAGAGTGGTACGCCTAATGATATTTATGATGAGCCGATCAATCGGTTTGTTGCTGATTTCATCGGCGAATCCAATATTGTCCCAGGACGGATGATTGCGGATTACCAAGTGGAATTTAACGGTCGACAGTTTGAATGTGTCGACGGGGGACTGCGTCCGAACGAACCCATTGAAATTGTGATTCGGCCGGAGGACCTAGAGATTACGAGTGTTGTTGAAGGCAAGCTGCGTGTAAAAGTGGATACCCAATTGTTCCGTGGTGTTCACTATGAAATAAGCTGCTATGATGATTCGGGACAGGAGTGGCTCGTGCATTCTACCAAAAAGGCGGAGCTGGGCAGTGAAATCGGTCTGCGATTTGACCCGGAAGCGATCCATGTGATGCGGTTTGGGGAAACAGAGGAAGAATTTGATCGGCGTCTGGAAGCCTATGAAGAGGTGGATCAGCATGTCCGGTAATACAAGAGCAGCGTATCTGCTGCCTTACTATTTATGGATTGTGCTGTTCGTGGCGGCGCCGGTTGTACTTGTGTTTTACTATTCACTATTTGATGTGGGTGGTCATCTCACATTCAACAACTATGCTCAGTTTCTGACACCTGTTTATTTGAGCATGACGCTTAGCTCGTTTTGGTATGCATTTCTGATCACTGTATTTTCACTGTTAGTTGCTTACCCGGCAGCCTATTTACTCACACGCACCAAGCATAAGCAGCTGTGGCTGTTGCTCATTATTTTGCCGACCTGGATTAACCTGTTACTCAAAACGTATGCTTTTATTGGGATTTTCGGAACCTATGGTCCGGTGAATGCGGTGTTAGGTATGGTTGGGTTGGGAGGTCAGCAATTATTATTTACCAGCTCCAGCTTTGTGTTTGTGTCGGTTTATATTTTTGTGCCTTTTATGATTTTACCCATCTATAACGCGTTGGAAGGGTTAAACCCTTCATTGCTGGACGCAGCCCGTGATTTGGGAGCCTCCAAGTGGACCGCGTTTCGCAGGGTTATTTTTCCGTTAACGCTTGCGGGTGTGCGATCTGGTTGCATGGCTGTGTTTATTCCAGCGTTGTCGCTGTTTATGATTACCCGCCTGATTGCAGGTAACCGTGTAATTACACTGGGAACGGCGATAGAGCAGCATTTTCTGGTTACTCAGGATTGGGGTATGGGCTCTACGGTCGCCGTGTTCCTGATTTTGGCGATGGGGATCATTATGCTGCTCACCTCGGGAACGAAACGGAGGGTGCGGCATGGTAAATAAAAACCGATTTGGGAATATATATTTGGTTATTGTTTTTCTCGTGTTGTACGCACCTATTTTGTATTTGATGTACTATTCCTTCAACAGTGGCGGGACGATGCATGAGTTTGAAGGTTTTACACTCCAATATTACAAAGAGGTGTTTGCAGACACTCGCTTGATCATTATTGTCATTAACACCTTGGTGATTGCTTTGCTGTCGTCTGCGTTGGCTACGATTATTGGTATCATGGGTGCGCTGGCTATTCATCAGATGCAGAACCGTCGAGTCAAAAATACGCTGCTATCGCTCAATAATGTATTGATCGTGAACCCGGACGTCATTATTGGCGCTTCCTTCCTTATTTTGTTCACGATGGTCGGGATTAAGCTGGGTTTCTACTCCGTTTTATTGTCCCATATTGCATTTAGTGTGCCGATTGCGGTCATTATGATTTTGCCGCGGCTGCAGGAAATGAGTCCATCTCTGGTCGATGCCGCGCGTGATTTGGGTGCCAGCCGAATGGATGTGCTGACCAAGGTGATTCTACCCTTTATCAAGCCAGGGATTTATGCGGGCTTCTTTATGGCGTTAACGTACTCGCTGGATGATTTTGCGGTGACCTTTTTTGTGACAGGTAGTGGCTATTCGACCTTATCGGTGGAAATATACTCACGTGCCCGTCAAGGGGTTTCCTTGTCCATCAATGCGCTATCCACGCTCATATTCCTATTTACTGTGCTGCTGGTGGTGGGCTACTACTTTATTATGCGCAAGGCGAATCGCAATGGTAAAAAAGAGCCTGCGGCAGAAATGGGGGTGCCTAGATGAAGTCACTTGTGCGCGTGTTTCTGTCCATTTTCATCATCTCGTTTGGGCTGATGGGGGTAGCGGCATGGCTGAATTCCAGCCAAGGCTACTCTGGTGGCAACACACTGACGGTGTACAACTGGGGAGACTACATTGATCCTGAACTGCTGGAACGGTTTCAGAAGGAGACAGGAATTACTGTCATTTATCAGACATTTGATTCCAATGAGGCGATGCTGACAAAAATCGAGCAGGGAGGAACTTCGTTTGATGTAGCGGTTCCTTCAGAATATGCTTTGGCTAAAATGAAGCAGGAGCACTTGTTGCTCCCGTTGGACCATAGCAAGCTGCCGAATTTGAAGCATGTAGATGCTCATTATCTAAACCTTTCGTTTGATCCGAATAACCAATATTCGGTTCCGTATTTTTGGGGTACAGTCGGGATTGTGTTTAACCCGGAGCTGACGAAAGGCATTGATTTTCATAGCTGGGATGGCCTGTGGGACCCGAAGCTACGTAATAACCTGTTGCTGGTTGATGGAGCAAGGGAGATTATGGGCATGTCGCTGAACAGTCTCCACTATTCCTTGAATGACACGAATGAGGCACATTTGCAGCAGGCTTTGACGAAGTTGGAGAAATTAGCGCCCAATGTCAAAGCGGTTGTTGGTGACGAGATTAAAATGCTGCTGGCAAACGAGGAAGCTGCTGCCGGGGTTGTTTGGTCCGGTGATGCGTCTGAAATCATGGATGAGAACGATAAGCTCGATTACATCGTGCCGGATGAAGGCTCCAACCTGTGGTTTGATAATATAGTTATTCCAAAAACCGCTACCCATGTGGATGCGGCCCATAAGTTCATCAATTTCATGATGCAGCCCGATGTAGCCGCTCAAAATGCCGAATTTGTAGGATACTCCACGCCAAACAAGGATGCAAAGAAATTGCTGCCTAAAGATATCTCTGGTGACGAGCGTTTTTACCCTCCGTCCGATATTACAGATAAGCTGGAAGTGTACGACAATCTGGGCAAGCGCATGCTCGCTCATTACAACGAATTGTTCCTGCAATTCAAAATGCATTTAAAATAGGGGAGGGGCGTTGGGATTAGGGAGTGGTGCTTTAAAGGTCGCTGCGGTGGCGGATGGTGCTTACCATCGCTGTTAAATTCCGATTTTTATGATTACCGCATAAAGGTGAAAATCGGAATTTAAAGGCGACCGCTTCGCTTGTCCAGCACCATTCCGCCCCCTCCGCTGCACCGTGCTTAAAGCTAGTCACCCATGAATCCCTACGCCGATAGCGCGTGCGAGTAGTGGAAGAATAGGCCTCTAAGCCACCCGTAGGGGTGCCTCAGAGGCCTATTCTGTTTACTCACCGCGCGAGGCGGGTGAGTATTGTACTTCTGCTCCCCTTACTCTACACACATGTTAGTGGAATGAGGAACTTTAAGGCGGGCATTGAGCGAAGCGGGCCATTTGAATCTGGAGAAGTGGCAGCGTTCGCCTTTGCTGAGGGATTCTTACCTATAAATGTTTTATCCAATTCAAGAATCCCACCGCAACGGCGATCGGAAGATCAAATGGACCGCATAGCGCCTCCTCTCCCCCTTAACTCCTCACAATTCCCCTAACAAACTTCTCTATTTTATCCAACCCTTGCTCCAGCACATCCTGTCCGTAAGCATAGGACAAGCGAATGTATCCTTCGCCATAGGAAGAAAAGGCATCTCCAGGTACGACAGCCACTCCATGCTCTTCCAGCAGCTTCAAGGTAAAATCCATCGAGCTTAATCCAAAATGGGCGATGGAAGGGAAAAGATAAAAGGCTCCCTCAGGCTTCTCTAGTGGAATTCCCATATCAGTCAGTCTTCCGTGTACATAGTCGCGACGTTGGCGGTACTCCTCGCGCATCTGAAGTGCATCATCCACCCCGACGGTCAGGGCTTCGAGTGCTGCATATTGGCTAATTGAGCTAGCGCAGGTCACGTTGTACTGATGGACTTTGACCATGTGCTGTGTAATTTCAGCGGGTGCAAGTGTAAAACCAATACGCCATCCCGTCATGGAATGTGATTTGGACAGACCGTTAATGACGATGGTGCGCTCACGCATACCTGGTAGAGCTGCAATGGACACGTGGGGTGTATCGTAAATCAGTTCGCTGTATATTTCATCCGAAATGATAAACAGATCGCGCTCCTTCAGTAAATCGGCGACCGCTTCCAGTTCTTCACGGCTCATCACTCGTCCGGTTGGATTCGAAGGATATCCGAGAATGACTGCTTTTGTCCGTTCGGTCAGATAAGGCTCCAGCACCTCGGCTGTGAGCTTGAATCCGCTACTGCGGGTATCGGCAAACACAGGAATGCCGCCTGACAAACGGATCAATGGCTCGTACCCTGGGTAGATTGGCACGGGTAGAATGACTTCATCACCGGGTGACAAAATCGTGCGTAAGGTAATATCCAGCGCTTCACTGGCTCCGTTCGTTACGATAACCTCATCCTGTCCACGGTAATTTAGGCCGTATTTACGGGCTACAAACGCTGCTGCGGCTTCTCGTAATTCCGGCAGTCCCGGATTAGGTGTATAAGTGGTCCGGCCTTCATCAATCGCCCGATGGGCAGCTTCCATAATATGCGCAGGGGTAGGGAAATCCGGCTGTCCAATCGTTAAGGAGAGCGTTCCGGGTAATGCGGCAACTTTATTTGCGATTTTGCGGATGCCGCTGATTTGAATATTTTTGACCTGATCGTTAAGCAAATGCTCCATAGCGTGTGTGCCACCTTTTTCTGTATTAGAACAAGTTTACAATAATATGATCTGATTATGCTACGACAAGAAGAATTCATTTTTACATAATTTAAGTACTAAATTGGCTAATTTGTGGTATCTTAAATATAGGATATGTTTGTAAGCGTAATCATGGAGAAATTGGGGAAGGGAACAGCTTCTAAATCCAAGAGTGGATGATCAAGTGGATCAGGATGAAAAAACATCTGAAGCCATTTTGTTGTACAAGCCTATTCTTGGTGTAAAGCTAAGGGACAAGGTAAGAGTTGTTAGTTTAATTGCAAATGTCAGATTGATTGACTTTGTGAGACAGTTAAGTTATCTTTTGTGGAGAAGTCGTATGATAAAGTAGAATGAAGAGGTGAAGCATCGTGGGAGTAACAGCTAAACAAATTTTTGTGAATTTACCAGTTAAAAACCTACAGCACTCCATTGATTTTTTCACTACAATTGGATTTGAATTTAACGCTCAGTTCACTGATGAACATGCAACCTGCATGGTTGTTAGTGAGCATATTTTTGTCATGCTATTGGTTGAAGAACGTTTTAAAGAGTTCACTACAAAGGAAATTTCAGATGCCACGAAAAGCACAGAAGCGATTGTTGCTCTATCGGTGGAGAGCCGAGAAAAGGTGAACGAGATCGTTCGCAAGGCTTTGGAAGCAGGCGGCAAGCCCTCGAATGAACCTCAAGATCATGGTTTTATGTATGGATGGAGCTTTCAGGATTTGGATGGTCATTTGTGGGAGTTCTTTTATATGGCAGAGCAGTAATAGAAGTAAGGGTGATTAAGTAGTAAACAAAGTATTATGGAAAGTAAGCTATCCTAAAAAGATAGTTTACTTTCTTTATTGTATGTTATCGAACTCACCGGGAGGAATCACAATGTCTAACGAAGTGAGAATTTACCCTGTTCAAGTTCTGAACGAAGCCCTGACAGATTCACTGAGTCGACTGTTAATCGACGTGGTTGCAGACGGTGCATCTATAGGTTTCTTACCTCCATTAGGTTATCAGGAAGCAGCAGCTTATTGGAACAATGTACTTGAGGATGGCGTAGTTCTGTGGATTGCCGAGAAGGACGAAGTACCTGTAGGGACGGTCCAGCTCCATTTGGCTCAAAAAACTAACGCTATTCATCGTGCGGAAATTGCAAAGCTTATGGTACATCCGTCCGGGCGCAGGCTTGGGATCGCACGTCAGTTAATGAAGGCAGCGGAAGAAGAGGCACTAAGTCAGGATAGAACGTTACTGGTGCTAGATACGAGGGTGGGTGATCCCTCCAATGGACTATACGAGTCGATCGGGTTCGTGGAAGCTGGTGTTATTCCGGGTTATGCTCAATCAGCCGATGGTCAACTGCATGCCACTCGATATTATTATAAGCCATTAAATCCGTATTCCAGTCATAGCTGAGCATTTGCCGAATAACCGTGGTATATACGGGTAATCATAACTTGTCATAGGATTACATAACCTTTTTCCGCGTTTATTCGACTGGTAAAGCACGGGAATCGGAAAGTATAATGAAGAGGGGATCAGAACAGGTCTTTTTATGTCAATTTGGCTGTACTGAATTGAAGAACGTAGCAAACACAGCGGAGGAATCAGAGAATATGAGGTTGGAGCATGATTTTTTAGGTACCAAGGAAGTACCATTAGATGCCTATTACGGTGTACAAACGCTGAGGGCAAAAGAAAATTTTCCAATTACAGGCCAACGACTGCACCCTGAGTTGATTAAAGCCATGGCGATCGTGAAAAAGGGAGCAGCGACGGTAAATATGGAACTAACTCGTTTACACCGCTCCAAAGCAGAGGCCATTATTCAGGCTGCTGATGAGATTATACAAGGACAGTTGCATGATCATTTCATCGTCGATCCAATTCAGGGCGGCGCAGGCACGTCCATTAATATGAATACAAATGAAGTGATTGCGAACCGCGCGTTGGAGCTGATTGGCAAGCAACGCGGAGATTATCAGGAGATCAGTCCTAATAATCATGTTAATATGGCGCAATCGACGAACGATGCTTTTCCTACAGCCGTACACTTGGCTGTATTAAGCATGATTGATAAGCTGTTGGCTACCATGAGTGAGCTTCAGGAAGCATTTTCCCGCAAGGCCAATGAGTTTGATAGTGTGATTAAGATGGGTAGAACCCACTTGCAGGATGCAGTGCCAATCCGATTAGGACAGGAGTTTCAGGCTTATGCGCGTGTGCTGGGTCGTGATATCGGACGCGTGCGTGCGACCAAGCAGCACCTGCTAACGATTAATATGGGTGCAACTGCGGTGGGTACTGGCCTGAATGCAGACCGTCGTTATATTCAGCGTGTTGCAGAGGTACTGGCAGACGTCAGTGGCTTCCCTGTGGAAGCTGACGAAAATCTTGTAGATGCTACACAAAATACGGATGCTTATACTGAAGTGTCTGCCGCCTTGAAAATTTGTATGATGAATATGTCTAAGGTGGCAAATGACATCCGCTTAATGGCTTCCGGACCTCGTGCAGGTCTGGGAGAACTGAGTCTGCCTGCTCGTCAGCCAGGGTCATCCATTATGCCAGGCAAGGTAAATCCGGTGATGTGTGAGGTCATTAACCAAATTGCTTTTCAGGTCATTGGTAATGATCATACGATCTGCCTGGCTTCAGAGGCGGGCCAGCTGGAGCTGAACGTGATGGAGCCTGTGCTTGTCTACAATCTGCTGCAATCGCTGGAAATTATGAAGCAGGGCTTCCACGTTTTCCGTATACATTGTGTAGAAGGAATTGAAGCAAATGTGGAGCGGTGCCGTGAATATGTGGAGAACAGTGTAGGTATTATTACAGCACTCAATCCCCACCTTGGATATGAGGTAGTATCACGTATTGCCCGCGAAGCAATTACGACTGGGAAATCGGTGCGCGAGCTGTGCCTGCTGTATAATGTACTGACCGAGGAAGAGTTGGACATTATATTGGACCCGTACCAAATGACTCAGCCTGGTATTGCCGGAGAATCTTTGCTGAATCGCGAATAATGATGCGGAGTATGGAACTTAGACAGCTTTGAGGCAAGACGAAGATAGCCCCGTCGAATCTGGCGGGGCTATTGTTATGTGATAAAGAGAGATGTAATAGGGGAGCCAGCGTGCATAGGGGAGTTCCCTGTTAAGGATGATACGGCTACGCTTATGGTAGAAAAGGGAGAGTTGGATGTTGCTAGAGAAATTATTGGCATACAAGGAATTAGGAATAGGGCTCATTGTACTTTTAGTGTTGTTTGCGCTCATCATCAGAGGACTGATACGCGGTCGCAGAAATCGGATTTTACGTGATCTGGACCCACGCAAAATTGGAATTCAGGATATAGATCGTATGGAGGATGGCTCGGAATTTGAGCTTTATTTGCAACGGTTATTATCCGCGCTTGGCTATAAGGACATCTATAAAACAACCAGTAGCCGGGATTTTGGAGCGGATCTGGTTTTTACAGACCGTGAAGGCGTCAGAGTTGTCATACAGGCCAAACGTTATGGCGTACAACATCCGGTGGGCTTGGGAGCAGTACAGGAAATTTACACCTCTATGCGTTATTATGCGGCCGACAAGTCTATCGTCATCACCTCCGGACGTTATACGGAATCCTGTAAAACACTTGCTGCTGTCAACGGGGTTAAATTATTAGATCGCAACGACTTGATCGACATCATAGATTTATTCAAGGCTAGGCACCGTGAGGAGGTTATGGACCTATTAGAAAGTAAAGTAGATGTGATTGCTTCCAAATGGAGCGAAAGATAATCATAAAAGGGACTGAACTACTGGCGACGAGTTTGAAGGCCAGTAAGCAGCCCCTTTTATTTTTTAACATGTTGCTTGTTCTTATATTGTTATCATTAGATGCCTGTCCAGACATCCTTGGCATAGCGTTTTTCTTGTTGGAGACGATCCAACCATTGCTGTGCTTCTTCTTTACTGGTATGGTGTGCTTCCGCGTAAGCAGCACAAAGGGTGTTTTCTACATCGGGAGCCATCCGGCTACCATCACCGCATACATACAGATGCGCTCCTTCATCAAGCAAGTGAATCAGAGTGTCTGCATCTTCTTTCATGACATGCTGCACGTATATTTTGGGTTGATCGGGCAGACGTGAAAAGGCTGTATGAAGCGTAACGATTCCTTCCTGCTCCCAGGCTTGCAGCTCTTGCTTGTACAGATAGTCAAGCTTAGGATTACGGCAGCCATAGTATAGGTGAGCCTCGCCGAGCTGTTCCCCTCTTTCCTTAAGTACATGGCGGGTTTGGAGGAATCCGTAGAATGGTGCCACTCCAGTGCCCGGACCGACCATGATGACAGGCACCGTCGGATCTTCCGGCAAACGGAAGTCCGACTGAGGCTTACGCACAAAAATGACAATTGGATCATCTGGTTGGAGCTGCGCCAAATAGTTGGAGGCAATTCCCAGGTATTCGCCCTGTCCGCTACGGGCTGGCCCACGCACGACGCCCACGGTTATACTCGCTGAATTCTCCGATTCAAGCGGAGAGCTTGAGATGGAGTAGTACCTAGGCTTGAGTGGTGGTAACAGCGAGATAAAGTTTTCAAATGGCAGCTCGCAGGCTGGATACTTCTCCAGAATATCCAGCATCGTGACGTGCTTCTGTCGTATCTCTTGATCAAAGGTAGCATCCTCTAGCAAAGCTTCGATTTCTTTCTTGTGCGGTGGACACACTGTAAAGGATGCTAGTTGCCGTAGCTGGGCTCTCGTTGCCGGTTCTTGCAGTTCCACACTGAGAGTGAGCAAATCTCCTACGCTGACAGGCCGATCTAAGGGGAGATGCGCCGCATCCCGGTCACTGCCTCTCAATACGATGTAGTCTTGATCCTGTAACTTAAAGCGTTGCATTACTCTATTCGCCAACGAAGCAGGATTACGCGGCAAAACACCCAGATGATCACCCTCACGATAGGACAATCCGGTTGGTAATTGGATCTCCAGATGCCGTGTACTGCGTTCACTTTCAGCAGCGTGCAATTCATGATTCGCGGTAACAACGGCAGTAGTTGCCTCATAGTTGGCCGCCAGAGGAGCGCTAAGTACGTCGCTTACAAACTCTATGCTCAGACTGCTGGTGTCCTGTGGTTCTGTATCACTGTGCTCTATCCCGAAAGCATTCAGCAATTCCGGCCATAGGCCGCGATTCCAGACTTCCCAATCCTTCTCGAAGTCACCACTGGCGTCGCCCTCGCCCCGATCATACAGTCGCTTTGCCCCTTTGGCAGCCATTAGCTCATCAATCATCCTTGGAATGCGCTGATACGTGCTGGCCCAATTCCGGTCACCGCAACCAAAGACAGCGTACCTTATGCCTGCCAGTTGGCCCTCGTCTACCTGCTTCAACCATTCTACAAAGGCATCAGCATTATCCGGCGGATGTCCGTTATAAGATGCAGTCGTAATAAGTACCACGCCTTCTTTAGGCAAATGGTCCACATGTTCATTCAGAGTTGCTATGCTACTGTTAAAACCCCAATTCCGACCTAAATCGGCTAGTTCACCCGCAAGTCCCTCAGCTGTACCCAGATTCGAGCCGTACAAAGACAGCAAAGAAGTATCATGTTTTTCGGCATGAGGAGCTGCAACTTTTTGTTCCTCATGTTCATGAAGTTCTTGAGCGGCACCTGGCAGCATGACGGCAGTCTGTGTGCTACGCGGTCGTACTTGAATGGTTGAAGCCCTCAGGCTTGAGTGTGAGCGTCTCTTTGACTTTCAACTCATAATGAGTATGATCAATCAGCTCAAAATGTTTCAGTACCATACCCAGCACAAGGGTGGCCTCCTGTAAGGCAAACTGTTGTCCAATACAGGCCCGTTGACCGTTGCCAAACGGTTTATAGGCATCTTGTGGAATGGCGGATGGGTCCTCAAAGCGTTCCGGTCTAAATTCCTCAACATCTTCACCCCAAGCCTCGGTATCACGGTGCAGTTTCGGGATGAGTACATTTACACTGTCGCCCTTTTTAAGCGGATAGGTTCCGTCGAGCAGTGTATCTTCTTTGGCGAAGAGCGAGAAGGCGGGTGCTGTCGGCCATAGCCGCAGAGCTTCATTCAGTATCATCCTTATGTACTTGAGCTCACGCACCTGAGTATAGGAAGGCAGCGAATCGGTGAGCACGCGATCCACTTCTTCATAGGCTTTGGTTAGCGTTCGTGGATTTTTAAGCAAATAGTAAATGGCAAAGGATAAAAGCCCACTGGTCGTTTCATGACCGGCGATGAGGAAGGTGATGATCTGATAACGGATATTTTCATCATCCAGCGTTTCACCTGTCTCCGGGTCCTTGCCTTCCAGCATACGTGCCAGTAAATCCTCTTCACCTTGGTTGCCCAGGGTTTTGCGTTCTTGAATAATGCTGTCCACCAGAGAGAACATCGTTTCGATGTCGTGTTTAAACTGTTTTTTCTTCGATAACATCAGCTTGTTTTGCAAATTGAGGCGTTGCAACTGACCCATTGCTTCATCCAGTGCGCGTGTCATACTGGTCACGAACGGATGGGGCTGGTCGCGGTAAAAGCTGTTAAAACGATAATTAAAGCCGCATAATCCGATGGTATCCAAAGTCAGCCGGGTCATATCTTCCGGTACCTCTACACTTTCATCTGGATTGAGCCGAGACCATTTCTGCACCAGCTGAACCGCAAGATCAAGCATCATATTGTGGTAACCCTTCATAGCCCGCTGGCTAAAGCTTGGTAGCAATATTTGGTGGGCCTTGCGCCAGTTCGGTTCCTCAGTCCAGCTTGTGAATAGTCCGTCTCCAGCAAAAGCTCGTACTTTTTGTAAGGGAGCCCACACCTGCTTATCGAAACGGGATTCATCACAAGCATCTGCCACCAGCTTATGATCGGAAATATAAATGTTCGTTCCTTCAGGCAGATCCATGCGAAAGATGGGACCGTACTCATTAGCAAGCTTAACCAGAGACTGGACAGGGGCATGTGTATCGATCAAGGGCAGATTTCCTAAGGGACCATATGTTTTGGGTTGTGGAATTAAATGGGTCGAAGTCATTTTAAATGTTGCTCCTTTCAGATTGAAATAGGGTGATGGTTTCAGAGTACCTATGTTTTCCAAATTACACTTTATTCTTCCGGTATAAACGAAAATAAATGAATTTGGACAGTTCGTATAATAAAAACAAAGCAAAATATACATTTTTTACATAATAAACAAAGACATCACACTTATCACACTTCTATTAACAATGAATTTACAGAAACTCTTATGAAAAAATATGCTTTTATAACCGATATAAAGATGTTGGGGATTTGCATTTTATGTTGAGGTGATATGTCATGAAGAAACGAGCTCTATTATTAACTTTTAGGTGGATTCCCATTGTCACGATCTTTGCATTATTGGTAAGTGCATGTGGGCAATCAGACGTACAAACCAAGGCCGAACCCATTAAGGTGGGAATCGTACTGTCAGATATTGGTCTGGGTGACCAATCTTACAGCGACGCGGCTTTTCGAGGTTTGGTCAAGGCACGGGATGAGGGGAAGATTGTTTTTGAATACCGGGAAATAACGGAGACCAAGACGTATGATGCGGCTTTTGAGCAGCTTGCTCAAGAAAAAGCGGATTTAATCATTGGGTTGGGTTATATGGTGAAGGACAGTATGGAATCCATTGCCAAAAAATACCCAGACCGTAAATTTTTAATCGTGGATGAGAAATCAGATTTACCGAATGTGGCCTCTATTAGCTTCAAAGCAGAAGAGGGCAGTTTTATGGCTGGGGTCGTTGCCGGTTTGACGAGTCGCACCGAACAGGTGGGTTTTCTTGGAGGTGCGGAATCTCCTCTGTTGAAAAAATTTGAAATTGGGTACCGCGCAGGGGTGCAATCAGTCAAGCCTAATGCCAAAGTTACTGCAACGTATGCAGGAGATTTTGGAAAGCCGGAACTGGGTACGAAAATTGCAGATGACATGATTAATCAGGATCAGATTGATGTTATCTTTGCAGCCGCAGGTCTCACGGGCGTAGGTGCGCTACAGGAAGCGCAAAAACAGCAAAAATTAGCCATCGGGGTCGATAGCGACCAGTTTTTTATTGCGGAAAAGGCGGTAGTGACCTCGATGTTTAAAAATGTAGACATTGCAATTTATACAGCAGTCACAGGCTTTGCAGATCATCAAAGAAAATTTACGGAGAAGGATATGGTGTTTGGTCTTGCAGAAGATGGCGTAGGTTTAGCGCCTATTCGTGTCGTGACACTGAGTCCAGATCAGCAAAAGTTGTTGGATGATTTAAAGGAAAAAATCAAATCCGGCACACTTACTGTTCCCACCCAATAAATTTTCGCAAACGGAGGATGAAAGCTGATGAAACTGCAAGGTAAACTGGTGCTGAATGCGATGATTTCCTTGATCGCTTGTCTGGCTTTAGTGGCATATATCATTTTTGAATTAATTCGTATTAACTCGCAAAGTAGTAATTTGGTTCCGGCTATGTTGAATGTACAGCAGCTCAATGCCTATTTGATTCAGTCGGGACAGGCGTTGCAAAATTATTCTGCTTCCATGACAGAGAGCAACAAAGCTGATGTGCAAAATCAACTGACTCAGTCTGAAAAGACGATTGCTTTGCTTTCACAGGGCATGATGCAGACCGAAGAACAGCAAAAACGACTGGATACGATTAAAACAAAATTCAGCCAATTGAAAGTAGCAACGGAGAAAGCAATGAGTACCCAAAACAGTCCGGAGTCCAAGCGGGAGGCCATGCGCGCTCAGGGGATTCAGAACGATGTATTTATGCTGGATCTGCTGACCAAGGCACGTTATGACCAATACACAGAAGATTTGACCAAGAGCATTCGTTTTACTTGGCAATTGGCCTTAGCAGGTGCAGTTCTACTTCTGGTGGCAGTTGGGCTATATAATACATACACCTCCAGGCAGCTTGCCCTTAGAACACGCAAGTTAACGGATGCCGCAAAGCAAATTGCCGAGGGGAATCTGACCGTTCAGCTCGCACAAACGAAGGGACGCGATGAGCTGGACGAGCTCAATGAATCTTTCCGGGTAATGATCGGGAACTTGCGCAGCATTGTACTCTCCATTGATCAGGCGGGTAATCGTGTCGATCTGATGGCTCAGGATATTGATCACCATAATGAGGCCATGAAGGAAATTGTGACACAAGTTAGCACGTCAACAGAGGAACTGGCGATAGGCAGTCAGAAAATTGCTGAGGATCTGTCGTCGACAGTTGGTGTTGTGGACGAGATGCAACAAAAGTTTGAATCGAATCTGCTGGAGACCACTCAATCGACCGCGTATAGTGAGGATGCTTTGCGTGTCATTGAGCAGGGTACGCGGGTCATGAGCGATCAACTGCGTATTGTTGCAGAAAATCGTTCAGCCATGTCCGAAGTGGAGCAGACAGTCAAGGAGCTGGAAGCTAATGCAGCCGAGATTACAACCATGACTGGATACGTATCCGAAATTGCCAGCCAAACATCGCTGTTGTCCTTGAATGCTTCTATTGAGGCTGCACGTGCGGGTGAAGCAGGAAAAGGTTTTGCTGTGGTTGCCAATGAAGTGAAAAAGCTGGCGAATCAATCAGAGTCTGCTGTAAAGAAAATTTATACCGCAGTTGACGGTATTACGCAGGCTATGGATAAAGTGAAGACTTCTGTGGCGCAAAGTCAGGAGCTGTTCCGTGAGCAGGAGAAGGCAACCTCCTCGACCGGAGAATCGTTTACAGAGATTAGTGGCAAGGTGCAGCAAATTGCCGGCCAAGTCAGCAAGCTATCAACGGACATGAATGTATCGCGAGAATTGAGCGTACAGGTGCAGCAAGCAATCGAAAATATCAGCGCAATCACTCAGCAATCCGCCGCAGGCAGCGAAGAGATTACGGCTTCCACGGTAGAGCAGAAGCGTTCATTTGAGGAATCGGCTGAGAAGGTAAAAGAGCTTCGTCAGATTCGCGAGGAAATGCAGCGGGAACTGGATCGTTTTCAGGTGGAAAAGACAAACTAAAACCTGTGAAGCGAGTATCTGTTTTTGCTAAATAATGAATATAAGCAGCCAAAGAAGAAGTTCTACCTAACACAGGGAGACTTCTTCTTTTTTTATTTTAATGATGTACTTATATGAAGTTTTATTAAGTTTGATTTACATAGGCAGGGAATTCCAACTCTTACGTCAAATAGATTTAGGGAGAATATGTCACCACGTATATGGGCAAGAGGAAGATGGACAACGAAGTCCGGAAGGATGAAGTTACGGGAATGTTGCGACTTAAGCTTCGATTGATACTGAAAAATAAACAGACAAGACTGATTCTACTGCTCACTTTGTGTGTGTCGCTCGTGATTAGCGTGATCGGCTTGCTATCGTATTCAGGATACCGTGAAGGTTTGGATACCGAGCTGAACACACCCAATATAGAATTATTGCAAATCAATCTGGATGTAACCAATCGGGCTTTTCGTGAGTCTGATAACAAGGCGCTGGATGCAGCATATCATCCGGATGTAGAGGCTTTTGTACGTGTCCAAACGGATAGGAAATCGCTGGAAGATAACGCCTCCGTCATAGATCGGCTTCAGAAATACTTGAAAACCCTTTCTTCACACGAAGAAATTTATTCGGTTGAAGTGATTTCTTTGGACAATCATGCTCTCGTATCCAGCAATTATGGTTACATGCCTGATTGGAAGCAGGCACCGGATACCACATGGGTTCCCTGGATTCAGGACATTCAAAAAAAGCCGTTGTTGATTAAGCGGAGATGGTACGGCACCGATCGTGAGCAGGGGACGTTAGAGCTGCTTTCGCTGGCCAGGCCCATAGTAGAGAATGGTCAGGTCATGGGTGCGGTGCTAATCAATCTGGATTACGACCGTTTTTTCTCCAAACTATATATTCATTTATCCAACTCGCAATACGTGTATGATCTGGAGGGCGAGTTGATCTATCCCAAGCTGAGATCGTCCTTACCCTTAAATGATATGGGCAGGGTTTTGAAAGAGCTGGATGTGAGCCCCTATGCTTATGTGGAGATAGGGAATATGGAATATATGGCGAACCAAACCTTTTCTGATGTAACGGGCTGGCGTCTAGTCTCGCTCGTTCCGATGGACAAGCTGCTGAAAAATGTAAAGCTGGCGCGCAATATGATGCTGTGGCTGGCCTTTATCTCCATACTGGCTGGGTGCTCAGCAGTTTACTATTACAATTATGCAGCTTTTCGCCCCATGAAAAAAATTAATAGCCTGTTGAATTCGGGCAATAAGGGAACGCGCCAAGGAGGATTGTATGACCTGGAACCTGTGATTAGCAAACTGGTTGGAGAGTTTCATCGCAAATCATTGGTGGTAGAGCGAAGCCTGCCGGAGCTGCGTTCCAAATATATGGAAGATGTCATCCAGCGTAGAATGGGCATACAGGAAATGCGTATGAAATGGGAACAGTATTTTTCCGATTGGGACGGTAATTCTTTGTTTGTCATGATCGTGTCCATCGACCGATATTCTGCGTGGGCTGCAAGCTTTCCAGAAGAGGATAAAATGCTGCTCAAGTATGCGCTGAACAATATTTTGCTAGAGATGCTCGAACCTTACTGGAAAGCAGTATGCTCGCCGGAAGAGGAAAGTGGTTTTATTGGGCTGTTACAGTACAGCGAGAGTTCGAATGAAGTTGAAGTTGGTTCGGAGACTGCCCTCCAAGAGAGTATTTTGCTTCACAAAAGCGTTGATAGACTGATTCAGGTTGTCGGTGAGTATCTTCCTTTGACCATTTCTATAGGGATTGGTCATATGGTCACGGATATTCAAGAGGCACGGGCATCTTTTATAAAAGGAAAAGAGGCCCTTAATTTGCGTTTGTACGAGGGGTATGGACGTTCATACACGAATATGGACAGCAGCCTAAGTGTGAAAAAGGATAATACAGTGGATGAACAGTCAAAGGAGCAAATTCAGGATTCAACATTGTTGGACAATCGGCGTGTGGAAATAATTCATGCCCTGGAGTCGCAGGAACCTGGTGCAAGTGTAAAGCTAATCAGCCACTGGGTAGAAGAACTTCGACTCCACAGAACATCCCCAGCCCAGGTCTACTTGTTTGTTCATGAATTGCTGGAAGATTTGCTAAAATGGTGTGCCACTCAGAGTGTGACGCCGCCGGATCAGCTTGCTGATTACCACTGGAATCAGATTCTGACGCTAGACCTTCAAGACATTGAGGTATTGCTGGTCACTATGTTGACTGATATTGAAGAAAAATGGCACGGACGCATTCAGTCCAAAGATTTTGTGCGTGTACAAGAGATGATCGAGTATATGGAACATCATTTGCATTTGAACATCGGACTTCAGGAAATTGCGGATCATGTTCACATGAGCGTGTCCTCGGTGAGCAGTATGTTCAAGGAAGAAACAGGGACTACCGTTTACGATTATTTGACTGGATTACGCGTAAAAAAGGCAAGCACTCTACTATGTGAAACCCATTTGAAAATCAGTGAAATTGCAGAGCAGGTCGGATACCGAAATGAGAACAGTTTTATTCGGGTATTCCGCAAGCATAAGCAAGTGACCCCAGGGAAATTCAGACAAATCAGCAAATCTTCCAATGAATATGCAGATCGGTCAAAAGGCCGATACTTTGGCGAAATAGAAGATAAATACGAAGATTAAGCGATAGCTGTAGCCCTCCACGTTGCGGTACATTGACTTCATGTAAACGCAAACAACAAGACCGAAAACGTTGGAGGTGAAAACGGGCGCATGACGGGCCCAGTCCATTTTTGGAGAAGAGGAAACGTAATGAAGAAAAAGCCATGGCAAAAATATGTGCTGGTTGCGGCGGGAGTAGCTATGCTTTCTGCCTTGAGTATCAGTGAATATGTGGATCACCGCACCTTGCAGGATCACAGCCGTATATTTCCTACGAAGCCAATAACCCTCGTCGTTCCTTATGCAGCCGGAGGCGGTACGGATATTACCGCGAGAGCGTTGGCGAAAGCTGCCGAAAAGCATCTCGGTCAGCCGATCATCGTCGTTAATCGAACGGGAGGAGGCGGTTCTGTCGGGCTGATGGAAGGGGCTGAGGCGCAGGCGGACGGTTATACTGTAACGTATCTGGTCGCTGAGCTGACTACGTTGCCTCATTTGGGACTGCTGCCGCTCACCTATGAGCGATTTAAACCTCTGCTTCAAACCAATATGGACCCTTCCGCTATTACGGTCCGGGCGGATGCACCATGGAAGACAGCGGAGGCATTTCTGGAGGATGCTGAGGCCCATCCCGGCAAGCTTAAAATGGGGAATGCAGGCACAGGGAGCATATGGCACCTTGCTGCCGCAATGCTGGAGCAGAAAAGCAGAGTCCGCTTTACCCATATCCCTTATGAGGGGGCAGGCCCAGCCGTCTCCGCTTTAATGAGCGGATTTGTGGATGCTGTACCCGTCAGTCCCGCAGAAGTGAAGAAATACGTGGACGAAGGGAAACTTCGCATACTGGCGATCCAGTCAGACACTATTTCGGAAGCGTTTCCAAAAGTGCCGACACTACAGCAAGCCACTGGGCTGCGTGTACATTTTATCGGCACTTGGAGAGGGCTGGCTGTGCCTAAGGATACACCGGATGCAGTTGCTCAAACGCTAACGGATGCACTGATCAAGGGGACGAAAGACGAGGAATTCAGGGAGGAAATGCGTAAGCATGGGTTGGGATTGCGTGTCCAGGATGCAGAGGCATTCGCGCGACAACTGAAGGAGAGTCATGATACCTTCGCGAGACTGATTCCCGAGCTCGGTTTGAGCCGCAAGTGACACGGCCTTGTTTTTGCATTGGCAAAAACGAAAGGGTTGAACGAAGTTATGAAAATCAAACAAAACATTGATAAAATTCCAGGGGGCATTATGCTGGTGCCGCTGTTTATTGGCGCACTTTTTCATACATTTACTCCATGGGCAGGCGACTATTTTGGATCTTTTACCAAGGGGCTGATGACAGGTACGGTACCCATTTTAGCAGTGTGGTTTTTTTGTATGGGGGCTTCTATAGATGTGCGAGCGACGGGTACTGTGCTGCGTAAATCAGGAACGCTCGTATTGACTAAAATCGCGGTCGCGTGGGTAGTGGCGATCATTGCATCCAGATTGCTGCCTGTTGGGGGTGTAGAAAGTGGGCTATTTGCAGGTTTGTCGGTGCTGGCGCTGATCTCGGCTATGGATATGACGAACGGCGGGTTATACGCCTCCATTATGCAGCAGTATGGCTCCAAGGAAGAGGCGGGAGCATTTGTACTGATGTCACTGGAATCGGGTCCATTAGTGACCATGATTATTTTGGGTAGCACCGGACTGGCCGTTTTCGAACCGCAGACATTTGTGGGGGCGGTATTACCATTTTTGATCGGCTTTATGTTGGGCAATCTGGATCATGATTTCCGAAAGTATTTTGGGAACGCAACGCAAGCCTTAATTCCATTTTTCGGTTTTGCACTTGGTTGTTCCATTGACTTGAGTGTCATTGTCCAGACAGGTATGCTTGGTATTTTATTGGGTATTTTTGTCATTCTCGTTACAGGTATTCCACTAATTTTGGCGGACAAATATATCGGTGGTGGCAACGGTACAGCAGGAATTGCAGCTTCCAGTACAGCAGGTGCAGCAGTAGCGAACCCAGTCATTGTCGCCAATATCAAGCCTGAGTTCCTGCCTGTTGCGCAATCTGCAACGGCATTAGTTGCCGCTTCAGTCATTGTGACCTCGATTTTAGTACCTATTCTGACGGCATACTGGGCCAATTATATGAAGCGTAAGGGGAAATCTCGAGGAGCAGGGCCTGTAAATCCAGGGACGAATGTTCCTAAATGAGGATTTTGCAAAATCCTGAAATAAAGTTTGGATGGTGATGGTTCAACTTATGAATCTTTCCATTACCCGGGAAATGCTTTTGCAGGTATACCTTCAATCCTAACATCACAAAACTTGTCCTAAAACGCTTCTGCAAACATATATATGTTTGCAGAGGAGCGTGATGGGATTGGAAAACAAAGTGCGTCGCTACTATCAGTTAAAGCAAAAGCAAAAAGAAATTGAAGGTGAACTGACTGATTTGCGTAATGACATTACCGCTCATTGTGCGCAGCAGGAAGTGTCAGATTGGGAAATTGGCAACTATCGGGTCAAGATTGTGCAGCAGCACCGTAAGGAATACGATCATACAAAGCTGTATGATTCACTGCCTGATCCGCAGCTATGGCGCTTGTTTTCCAAGCCGGATACGTCGAAGATTGCCAGTTTGCTTAAGCTCAAGGTCATCGCAGAGGAGCAAATAAAAGATGCTGTTTCTCTTAAAACGGTGACGCTATTGCAAGTGGATAAAAAATAAATAAAAAGAGCTGCCCCCGTTTTCGGAGCCAGCTCTTTTTATTGTCATTGTTACTAGTCTTCAACCTTCACGCTCTATAAGTTATTTATCTGACAAACTTTTTCCCACTCCTTTGAGAAAATGAATGCCAAATCCCATTGCCCGGTTTACATCTGGATCATTCATCGCTTTCATAAGATCGCGCAGACGAGTCTTTTTATTCTGTTTTAGATGTTCATTGGCTTCGTTCAGGCCATTAGTAACGCTGTTTGTCAGCTTTTTCATCAGCTCGGGGTCCACCTCAGACAGCATTCCGGCTGCTCCCATGAGATTATTGATGCTGTTCGTCACAGGCTTACGCGTCGCTTGTCCTACAGCGATTTTGGCGATGCTTTCTTTAGCCTTTAGCATAGACTGGGCTGCTTCGAGAAGACCACTATCGTGCAGCTCACGTACGATTTCAAGTGTCTTCTGCAGTGCCGCCCCATTGTCCGCCAGATCAGCAGTAAGCTGATCTAGCGATTGTTTTTGCCGTTCTTCTTCTGTCAAAATGCGTTTTCTCACAATTGAAATAGGCTTAGCCACGGTTCGACCTCCTTATTTTTGATCCACCAAATCGACGTAACCGGGACGATTCCACTTACGGTCCACTTCAACCCCATTTTGCGGATGACGCTTTTTGTAACGCGGATTGATACGTGGTAATGGATTTTGACCGTCTACCTCCAAAATTTGCATCCTTACTTTGGCTTGTTTATAGGCCGGTGTGCGAGTGACCACATCGAATGCTCCACCAGTTAACAGATTGACCGCACTATCATGGCTGGTAGAGTGCATCGGCACATAAATTTCAGTTCCTTGCACCCGGTCTGTCACCAGAACTCGTAGCTTGACCGCACCATAAGGGGATTCCAGTCGAACCAGCGATCCATTATGGATTCCGCGCTCCTCAGCCAATTCAGGTGACACTTCCACAAATACTTTTGGGAGTTTGAGCTGAATGCCTGCCGATTTGGTCGTCATATTTCCCTCATGAAACTGTTCGAGCAGTCGACCATTATTTAAGGTCAGATCGAATTCAACAGGGTACTCTTTTGGTGGTACATATTCGAAAAGTCCCAAACGCGCTTTTTTATCTGGAAAGTTAAAGCCGTTGGTGTGCAGCAGCGGTGTATTGCTACCATCCGGCGATCCCCAGTGGAAGCTGTTCCAGCCTTCCAATACGTCATAATTACATTGGGAGAAAAATGGAGTGAGCGACGCCATTTCCTCAAAAATTTCACTTGGATGGCTGTAATCCCAATCAAATCCCATATGCTTGGCAAATTGGCTGAAAATCCACCAATCCGGTTTACTGTCTCCCATAGGGCGGAGTGCTTCGTATAAACGCTGGACACGACGTTCGGTGTTCGTAAAGGTTCCGTCTTTTTCAAGTGAAGGTACGGCTGGCAAAATAACGTCAGCGAATTCAGCTGTCTTGCTCAGAAATACATCTTGAACGACAAGGAAATCCAAATTCGCCAGCATTTCTTGGGTATGGTTGGAGTCGGCATCCACCCATGCCATCTCTTCTCCAGCGATATACATCGCTTTAAGCTTACCTGTTTCAATGGCTTCCAGCATCTGAATGTTGTCCAGTCCGCGTTGACCTGGAATTTGTACGCCGTAGGCCGCTTCAAACTTGGCACGAACGACATCGTTTGTCACGGGCTGATAGCCCGGGAAAATATCCGGCATCGTACCCATATCGGCAGCACCCTGAACATTGTTATGTCCGCGAAGCGGATATGCGCCCGCACCTGGACGCATAAAGTTTCCGGTCACCAGCAGCAGATTGGCAATCGCAATTGAAGTATAAGAGCCTGCAATGTTTTGCGTCACACCCATGCCCCAGCAAATGGCAGTGCCGTCGGCTTCGTGAATCATAGTCGCTACCTGAATCAGTGTCTCTTTGGAAATACCAGTTTCCTGTTCGGCAAAGTCCAGGGTGAATCGCTCTAGCAATTTCAAATATTCAGGATAGAAGTTTACATGCTTTTCAATGAATTTTGCATCATGCCAGTTTTGCTCAATGATGTATTTGGCTACAGCGGATAACCATACATAATCAGTACCTTGCTTCGGACGAATGAACAGATCTGCGCGTTCTGCCATTTCATGCTTGCGCAGGTCGACCGAGATTAACTTTTGACCGTGCAGCTTATGCGCACGTTTGATACGCGTAGCCAGCACCGGATGTCCTTCTCCCGGCGCGCAACCGACCAGCACGACCAAACCTGCTTTGGCAATATCTTTAATCGTACCGCTGTCCCCACCGATGCCTCCGGTGTATTGCAGCCCCCATGACGCAGGAGATTGGCAATACCGTGAGCAATTATCGACGTTATTCGTTTGGAAGACCTGACGAGCCAACTTCTGCATCAAATAGTTTTCTTCATTGGTAAATTTGGACGAAGAAATAAAGCCGAGTGCTTCGCCACCGTAAGTTTCTTGAATAGCTCCCATTTTACTGGCCATCAGGCTCAGTGCTTCTTCCCAGGTTGCTTCCACAAATTCGTCACCTTGACGAATTAAAGGGGAGGTCAGACGCTGATCGCTGTTCACAAAATCCCAGCCAAATTTACCTTTTACGCATGTCGAGATGCCGTTAACAGGTCCTTCAGAGGTAGGTTGTACCTTCAAAATTTTGCGACCTTTGGTCCAAACCTCAAAGCTGCAACCTACACCGCAAAACGTACAGACGGTTTTCGTTTTTTGCGTACGGGTTTCGCGCATCGCTGCTTCGGCTTCGGAAATAGCAAAAATCCCACTATAGCCCGGTTCCACTTCCTTTATTAAATCCACCATCGGATTTAATAAATCCTTGCTCATGCCACTCATGAAGCCTGCTTCTCCCAGCATAGATTTCTCCATCAAGGCATTACATGGACAGACGGTTACACACTGACCACAGCTAACGCAGGAGGAATCGTTAATCGCAACCCGGTCATCCCATATGACGCGAGGACGTTCAGCCTCCCAGTCGAGGGACAGTGTTTCATTAACCTGAAGGTTTTGGCATACCTCTACGCATTGGCCGCATGCAATACATTGATTGGGGTCATATCGGTAGAAGGGATGAGACATATCTACTTCTGTTGGGTCAACTTTCGGTTGATATGGATATTTTTGATGTTCAATTTCCATAAGCTCTGCTGTATTATGCAAAGTACAATTACCGTTGTTATTATCGCATACGGTGCAGTAGAGGAGATGATTTTCCAGCAATCGGTCCATAGCCTCGGTTTGAGCTGCTTTCGCGCGATCCGAATGTAAATGAATATTCATTCCATCCGAAGCCAATGTCGAGCAAGAACGCATAAGTTTTCCGTCCACTTCCACGATACATGTGTCACAGGTACGGATCGGATCGACTTCGGGAACGTAACACAGCTGGGGATGGGCGATATTGTTTTCGTTAATCACTTCAAGAATCGTTGCGCTGCTCTTCGTTTTCAGTTCCTGTCCGTTTAATGTAATTTTGATCGTACTATCAGTCACGGTTCAGGCTCCTTTCAGATTTTAAATTTAAAAATTAGGAATAAAAAAACTCCACCATAAACACAAGTGCTCATGTTCCAGCACTTGTGTTTATGGTGGAGTAGTGACCAAGCTCTAGGTCCTGGAGGCCAATCCGCCATTTGAATATGTATTAATAACAAACAGTACGCACCGTCTGTATATCAATAACTTCTGAATAACTTAGATATGTCATTTTCTGCATGTTATCTCGTGTAACTATAACGTAAAATTTAAGATAGTTCAACGGTACATTACTAATTTTTTAATTGATAATGATTATCGTTTGAGAAAACGAAAAATCATTGACAAACGTTCCAGGATTGCTAACAATAGGAATGTAGTCTATTTCTGAGCAATCGTAAATGGAGTGTACGTGGGAATCGCGTATATTTTATTTGTCGCAGCGCTTGTTAGTTTGATTTTTCTATATCGCATGATGTGGGATTCGTAAAATCCTGATGTAGATAAATTAACCGGCATTTAGCAGATTCTTCGATATTCATAAGCGAAGAAGTTGTTGTGATGCCGGTTTTTTGGTTCAGTATAAAATGAACGGAAATACCGTTCCGATTTAAAGGGTAAAGAGTTTTATTAATGAAGACGGATTGAGGTGAACAGGATGGCGAACCGGAGCGACGATCAATGGAATCGTCCGTTACGGGACTTAAGAATATCCGTCATAGACCGATGTAATTTTCGGTGCCGATATTGTATGCCGGAAGAAATATTTGGCCATGACTATCCGTTTTTGCCAAAAGAAAAAATATTGACCTTTGAGGAAATCACACGCCTTTCCCGTATTTTTGTCTCGCTGGGCGTTACGAAGCTGCGTATTACTGGTGGTGAGCCGTTGCTGAGGAAAAATTTGTCCTCGCTTATTCATTCGTTAACTCAACTCGATGGGGTTGAAGATATTGCAATGACGACAAACGGCGTATTTTTGCCTAAATATGCTGCAGCACTGCGAGAGGCGGGACTGAAGAGAGTGACGGTTAGTCTGGATTCGCTCGATGATGATCGGTTCCGCCAAATGAACGGGGGCAGAAGCAGTGTAAAGGCGGTGCTGGATGGTATTGAGGCTGCGGATCAAGCAGGGATGCAGGTGAAAATAAATATGGTCGTGCAAAAGGGCTTTAACGATCAGGATATTGTACCCATGGCCGACTATTTCCAAAAGAAAAAGCATATTTTACGTTTTGTTGAGTTTATGGATGTAGGCAACACCAATGGCTGGAAATTAGATCAGGTCGTTTCCAAGCAGCAGATCATCGAAGCCATTCACGAGCATATGCCGTTAGAGCCTGTCGCACCCCAGTACAAAGGTGAGGTGGCGACGCGCTACAGGTATCAGGACAGAGACGGGGAAATCGGTATTATTTCGTCTGTTACGGACGCCTTCTGCTCCACATGTACACGAGCGAGAATTTCTGCTGAAGGCTCCTTGTACACGTGCCTGTTTGCCTCTCAAGGGTACAAGCTTCGCGCGATGCTACGTTCCGAACAGTCCGATGACGAGATTAGAGCTTACATTGAGCGTGTTTGGAGAGAACGTACCGATCGTTATTCAGAGGAACGACTGAATCATACACAGCAAGCAACGTCTAAAATTGAAATGTCACACATCGGCGGGTGAGCCGAAGAGCCAGCCTGTCAGAAATGAGGGAGTGGAGCACATGGAAAAGCCAGCTGAGGTAAAACGTGAGATTTTCCGTTATCGTGACGGTCAGATCAAGCGTTTTGAAGACACGGTGGTGACGGAGCATCCGGTGACCATCAAAATCAATCAGCAGGAATTTGCTACCATGGTTTGTACACCGGAGTATGTGGAGGATATGGCAGTAGGTTTTTTGGCCTCTGAAGGCGTCATTCAACGGTACGATGATATCGAAGATATTTGGGTTCAGGAAAAAGAAGGCTTTGTTCATATTAAAACCCGTCGAATGAATGAGTTTTATCAAAACTTTCATTCCAAACGGTACATTACCTCCTGTTGCGGAAAAAGTAGACAGGGCTTTTATTTTATAAATGATGCCAAAGTGGCAAAAAGAATGAATGACACCCATGTTACGCTGTCTTTTGACGATTGTTTCCGTTTGATGAATTTAATGCAAAACTCGGCACTTACGTTTCAGGAGACCGGTGGTGTTCATAATGCAGCGCTGTGCGATAAAAACGGGATGATCCTATCCAGAATAGATATCGGCCGACACAATGCGCTAGATAAAATCTATGGGCATTGCCTAAAACATGATATTGTATTACAAGACAAAATCATAGTATTCAGCGGACGCATTTCGTCTGAAATTTTGTTGAAGGTTGCGAAGATTGGCTGTGAAGTTGTTTTGTCCAAGTCAGCTCCCACAGAGCTTGCACTTGAGTTGGCTGAGGACCTGGGGATTACGACCGTTGGCTTTATACGCAGTCGTTCTCTGAATGTATATACGCATACCGAACGGATTGATGAACTGGTCGAATCTAAAATATAATATAATAATCTTCAATGTACACCGTCATAGTTAACCAGCATGGAATAAAACCTTTCGAGGTATTCATTCATGTTGGTTTTTCTTGGTACATATGTGGTGGGCAGTCACTGTACTGAAAAGGAGGGGATGTTAAATGAACTATCATATTCAAGTATTTGCTGGACTTGCGGAACAGATGGGAGGGCCTATAATTATGGTGCCTACTGAGCAAGAAACGATGACCGTTGCCGCATTAAAAGACTTGCTATCCGAGCGTTTCCCTGAATCAGCAGCTCAGTTGCAGGGTTCTTTTGTTGCCAGAAATCAAGCCTACGCCGCTCCTGAGGACCTCGTGAGTATACATGATGAGATTGCGATTATTCCTCCGGTTTCAGGAGGGTAGATTTTATTTAATAGGATAGGTGAATTCGATAGAATAGGTGCAAGGGGGCAGATCATATGCAATATCGTATTCAACTATTCGCAGATATGGCGGAGCAACTTGGTGATGTGATCACGGTAGAACTTTCACAGGAAGCGGTGACCATTGCAGACATTCGAAAAAGGCTGAATGAGCTGTACCCGGAAGTGGCTTCACAACTGCCAGGTTCTTTTTTTACCCATCATAAAAAGCTGGCTTCTCCAAATGAACTTGTGCTTCCATCAGATGCAATTGCTCTTCATCAGTCAGCATCCGGGATGGAGACGGTCGTTTCAAAATGTGGTTTATTTGCCATTACGTACGACCCGATTGATGCCGATGAAGTAACCTCAAAGGTACTCGACCCTTCTCATGGCGCCTCGCTGACCTTTAATGGTACGACTCGGGAATTTACGCAAGGTCAGCGAACGGTGTTGCTTGAATATGAGGCGTATGTCCCGATGGCCATGAACACGATGAAGCAGATTGGTGACGAAATTGCAGAACGTTGGCCTTCCACACGTACTGCGATTACACATCGGCTTGGCACGGTAAGAATTGGAGAGACGAGTGTGGTGATTGCTGTCTCAGCTGCACACCGCGATACTTGCTATGAAGCCAGCCGCCATGCCATTGAACGGTTAAAGCAAATCGTACCGATTTGGAAAAAGGAAGTGTGGGAGGACGGCTCAGAATGGAAGGGGCATCAGCTGGGTGGCTGGAACCCTCAAAGTACCCCAAAGCTTTCAAATAAGGGCGAGGACATTTGAACTTTTAGCTTGTCTGATCAACTTGTAGCTATCAATGGATAAGTATGGAGGCGTAAATCAACGATGTCAGAAATGGACAAGATCCAGAAAATAGAAGTTGCTGCACATGCGCATACGTCTCATGCCCGTTATTCTAGACAGGAATTATTCTCGAAAATTGGACCGACAGGCCAGCAAAATATCCGTAGTAAGCACGTGCTGATGGTGGGGGCCGGCGCACTAGGCACTGCCAATGCTGACATGCTGGTGCGAGCGGGCATCGGACGGCTGACGTTGGTAGACCGTGATTATGTAGACTGGAGTAATTTGCAGCGCCAACAGCTCTATGACGAAGCGGATGCCCGTGATCAGATCCCCAAGGCAGTGGCCGCGCAGAAGCGATTGCAGCAAATCAATTCGGACGTGGACATTCGTGCGCTAGTCCGGGACGTCTCGCTGGAGGAAATCGACGATATCGCAGCAGGGGTGGATCTCATCGTAGATGCCACTGACAATTTCGATACACGTTTGCTTATGAACGATTATGCGGTCAAGCACCGAATACCCTGGATTTACGGGGCATGTGTAGGTAGTTATGGGACAACCTTTACCATCGTGCCGGGGCAGACACCGTGCCTGCATTGCCTGCTCGGAACTGTACCGCTCGGCGGTGCAACCTGTGATACGGTCGGTGTGATTAGCCCGGCTGTACAGATGGTGGCGGCTTATCAAAGCGCCGAGGCATTGAAGCTGCTCACAGGGGACGATTCGGCTTTGCAAAATAAGCTGATTTCTTTCGATCTGTGGAACAATCAGCATCAGGCAATCCAAATCAGCGCCATGAAGAAAGCCGATTGTCCAACGTGTGGTGAGCACCCAGTGTATCCTTTTTTACAATCGGAGCATCAGGCTAAAACGGCTGTCTTGTGCGGACGAGATACGGTTCAAATCCGCCCGGCTTCGGGTGCTGTACGTGATCTGAATGAAGCGGCACGTTTGTTATCCCGTCAGGGGGGCAAAGTGGAGCATAATCCATACCTGGTATCCGTTGTTATCGGGACGCATCGAATCGTTCTTTTTCAGGATGGTCGCGTCTTAATTCATGGCACGAAGGACATCGCCGAGGCGAGATCAATTTATCACAAATATTTGGGTTGACCCAATAGATTCGACCCGTTATGAGATGTACAATGCTTCCTTATTTTCGCTATCACATTTTGTTATCTCATTTGGAATTTATAGGATAGGGGAAGAACAAGTTGAAAAAGAAATTTGGGTACATATTCACGCTCGCTGGATTGTTGGCATGGGTTCTGGCTGGGTGTTCGTCTCCGGCTGCTGTACAGTCGGCACAGTCCGCACCCAAGACAGAACTAGTCGTATCTGCCGCTGCGAGTCTTCAAGATAGTCTGAATACGCTCAAGGGCCAGTATGAGAAACAGCACCCAGATATCAAACTTACCTTTAACTACGCTTCATCTGGTACATTACAAAAACAAATTGAGCAAGGCGCACCCGCTGACGTATTTATTTCGGCAGGCATGAAGCAAATGAAGGCATTAACCGATGCTTCATTGGTGGAAAAGGATAACGTGCTACTTCAAAATAAACTGGTTGTGGTTATTCCGCAAGATAAGGCGAAAAGCACAGATAACAAAAGCATTACGCTCAATGACTTGATGGGTCCTTCTTTCCTGAAAGTGGCTGTTGGGGAGCCTACTACCGTTCCCGCCGGACAGTATTCTAAAGAATCGTTAACGAAGGCTGGGCTATGGGACAAGCTGGAACCTAAGATGGTATTCGCCAAGGACGTAAGACAGGTATTAAATTATGTTGAAACAGGCAACGCCGATGCAGGGCTCGTCTATCTGACGGATGCCAAATCATCCGATAAAATGGTCATAGCACTGGAAGTGCCTGAGGAATTGCATGCACCCATCCTGTATCCTGAAGGCATTGTAAAAGCAACCAAACACAGCCAGGAAGCAGGCGAGTTTCTTGATTTTCTACGAACAGATGAAGCTATGAGTGTGTTCAGTAAAGATGGATTTTCAGCCCCTACAGAAATGACGGGAAAATAGAATTTACAGATAAAGGAGGGGGTCCCGTTGGATTGGTCAGCTTTTCTTCCTCCGGTTATCGTATCTGTTAAAGTCGCTGTCGTCGCCAGCATCATCGTCTTTTTATTAGCTACTGTGGTAGCGCGGATGATGGCGAACTGCACGTCGCGGAGGGGAACCAGCGTGATTGAGACCGTCCTACTTCTTCCGCTCGTTTTGCCTCCCACTGTTGTCGGCTTTATTTTGCTCATCTTGCTGGGAAGGAAAAGCTGGATTGGCACTGCCTTCGAAAGCCTGTTTCAGCAGACGATTGTATTTACATGGGGAGCTGCAGTGGTGGCGGCCGTAGTTGTTGCTTTTCCACTGGCTTACCGCACCATTAAAGCAGGTTTTGAAGCTGTAGACCCGGAGGTAGAGCAGGCTGCACGTGCGCAAGGTGCCAACGAATGGCAAGTGTTTCGCCACATTACGATGCCCCTTGCCTACCGCCCCCTCATTTCAGGATACATTCTCGGATTTGCCCGAGGGTTAGGGGAATTTGGTGCTACGCTGATGCTTGCAGGTAATATTCCTGAACAGACTCAAACCCTGCCTACAGCAATTTACACCGCGTCCGAGGTCGGAAATATGACACTCTCTTGGAGCTGGGTAGCTGTCATCATTTTATTCTCTTTTATCATGTTGATGCTTTCTAATCGACTGGTAAAGGATTAGTTCGTTTGGAGTAAGAATATGCGTAGTCTGCCGATAGGGCAGCTGCGGCAACGTTAGCAGCTTTGATCACCAAGAAACCTTGCGATTACTAAAACGCAGGGTTTCTTGTTTCTTTCGACAGCGATTACGGTGACCTCCTGTTCTTTGGTATGGCGCATTAGGTTCACTAATGGCCGATGCCAAAGAACCAGATTTAGTGGAATTATGGTACAATTTACAAGAAAAACAAAGGGGATGAGGAACATGAAGAAATTCGGGCAAATGTTTCTGGTAGGTTTAGCCGTGGTTTTCGGGCTTGGTCTGGTGGCCGGAAATGTGCAACCTCCCGTCGCTTCCGCGGCCGGTACAGAATATTATGTGGCCACGAGCGGCAGCGACTCTAACGCCGGAACGAACGATGCGCCGTGGAAGACGTTGCAGCACGCGGCCGACGTGGCTCCTGCGGGCAGCACGGTTTACGTCCGGGGCGGCGTGTACAAGCAGAAAGTAAAGATTACCCGCTCTGGCTCCGCTTCGCAAGGTCCCATTGTGTTCACCAATTATGGGACAGAGACCGCCATTATTGATGGCAGCGGACTTTCGGTCAGCGGGAATGAAGGGCTGATCGAACTGGCCGATGTCAATTACGTTACTGTTCAGGGGTTTGAAATCCGCAATTTTACCACTGCTTCCAAGAACGTGGTGCCTGTAGGTATTTATGTCCACGGTTCGGGCGGCTTCATTAATCTATCCAACAATAAAATCCATGACATCAAAAACACGGTCACTCCGACCGGCAAAGATCGGCTGGGCCGGGACGCTCACGGTATCGCTGTTTACGGTACGAAAGCTCCGGCTTCGATTCACGACCTTACGATCAGCGGCAATGAGCTGTACAATCTCGTGCTGGGCTCCAGCGAATCGCTCGTTTTAAACGGCAACGTGGATGGCTTTGCGGTGACCGACAACCTCATTCACGATAATGACAACATCGGGATTGATTTGATCGGCTTTGAGGGCACCGCGCCGAATACGACTTACGATCAGGCGCGGAACGGGTTGGTGAAGGGCAATCGGGTGTATAATAATTCAGTTCAAAATAACCCATCTTACAAGAGCGATGACAACTCGGCCGGGGGCATTTATGTAGATGGGGGCAAGGACAGTATTATTGAGCAGAACTACAGCTACAACAACGATATCGGCGTCGAAATTGCCTCCGAGCACGCCGGTAAAGCCACCAGCAATATTACGGTCCGCAGCAACGTGATATATAACAACCGACTGACCGGCATTGCCATGGGCGGTTACAATGAGGAGCGTGGCTCCACGGTTAACTGCAAGATCGTGAACAATACACTATACAAGAACGATACGTTTGAGGACGGAAGCGGTCAGCTTTTGGTTCAATATGATACGCGAAACAACGTGATCCAAAACAATATTTTCGTGGCCAGCTCCACGGATATGCTGATCTCCAATGGATACACCAAAAATTCCGGCAATGTTGTGGATTATAATTTATATTTTGCTCCGAGCGGCAGCTCGGATGCAAATTGGATCTGGAAAAATGAGGAGTATACGGGTTTCTCCGCGTACAAATCGGGGACGGGCAACGATACGCATTCTCTATTTGCAGATCCTAAATTCGCGAATGCCGCGAACAGCGACTTCCATTTGCAGTCTTCGTCACCTGCGATCGATGCCGGGAACACGGACCTTGCCATCATTGGAACACTGGATATCGACGGGAAGCCAAGAGTACAGGGAGCCGCTGTGAACATCGGTGCCTACGAGTAAGCCGTATATTTTATGACAAACAGAGCATGGCGAAATTATTTGGGACCACTGTTTGTACATTTTTACAATGTTCCTTGCAATTAAAACACCTTCAAAGGGAAACCCCATGTCGTAAGATATGGAGATAACCTTGGAGGTGTTTTTGCGTTGGCAACAAGATTAAGCTATCAAAGTAAAAATGGAAGTCATATAAATGAGATTAGAAAGTTGTTCCTGTTCGATAGGCTCCGATTAACATAGTTGTTGCACACCTTTGAACCATACGGATTTGATCGACAAAGTATCAGAGATGTTGGTTGTCGGATCACCGTTTACTAGTATAAGGTCAGCGAGCGAACCTTCGGCAATACAGCCGCGATCGTTAAGCCCAAAGCAACGGGCCGGTTTCACGGTAGCCGACTGAAGCGCTTCTATGGGAGTAAATCCGGCCTCAACCAGCAATTGCATTTCATGATGAACGCTGGCTCCATGAGCAAGGCCGCCAAGATTGGGAACAGGAACGGGGGCGACATCCGTCCCGACCAGAATATCCACACCGGCACGGTGAAGATCCATCACATTTTTAAAGCTATTCTCCAAATTGCCTTGCGGGAAAGTATGGAAGCTTGATTTCAAAATATCGATCCATTCCGGACTTAATTTGGAATAAACACGTGAATCATTCGCCAATTCTGATGCCGGATTCCCCAGAATGGATGAGTTCAATACTAAGCACGGTATAACAAATGCGCCTGAATCCGCTATGGATTTCACCAACTCAGATGTGTATTCGGGCCTGTCGAGAAATAAGTGACCCAATCCGTCGACTCCAATATCGATGGCGGTTTGCGAAGAATGAGCCGTCAAGACGTGGGCTATGACTATTTTATCGAACTTATGGGCTTCTACCACAGCTGCTTTTAAAATCTCGTCGCTTAAAATAGGCAGTCCAGGGGCACCCAAGACCGTCCCTTCTTCAATCATGATTTTAATAAAGTCGGCGCCACTCTCCACTTGGGTATGCACATGTTTGATCGCTTCTTCCACTGTCGTCACTTGGGGCACTTTTTCGTGATCGTGAGCGTAAGCGGCTAGCATAGCTTCCCGGTCTTTCTTGGGTAACTTCTCCAATTCCTTTAATACGAACTCAGGAATTTCATCCTCATCCTGCAATAATTCATCCGGATGACCACCTGGAGCAGTGATCGCTGTGCCGGCGGAACGGACTTCAGCGGCATCATTCACGTTTTTCAACTGGATTTTGCGCCCTCTTTCTGTAAAACTGCCGTTCATTTCGAGTTCTGTCGTGACGCCGAATTTTAAAGCATCTCTTAACCCACCGATTGAAGTATGGACATGCGCATCAATCAGGCCGGGCAATAATGTCCCATTTTCCCCATTGATGATCGTTGCATGCGTCGGAAGGTCTCCGCCTACCGAAATAATGGTTTCCCCCTGGATGATAACATTTCTGGGCTCAATAACTTTTTCTCCATCGAAAATACGTACATTCGTAATCGCTGTAACTTTTTCTACCGTAGAGCTTTGAGTTACATTCTGCATGTCGTTCCTCCTTAATGTTTATCTTTAAACAATTAGAATTCTAACTGTTAGTTATATAACTGTCAATAAACTAATTTTCATTTGACAAACAGTTTAGAGATTTATATAGTTTATTTACTGACAATTAGACTTCTAATAATTTGAGGAGGTACGATGATGAAAACCCAAAAGGATACGGTTTTTCTGGATTTGTTTCAGGTTATCGGTCTTAAGTTAAAGAAAAGAGCGGACGAGAGCATAAAAGAGTTGGGATTAAATGCTCAACAAGGAAAAATGATTAGATATATCTACGAGAATCAAGAAAATAATTTAATTCAGAAAGATCTTGCAGATCGGTTTCATCTGCGCGGAGCCAGCATTACAAGCATACTTCAAGGTCTTGAGCAAAAAGGATTCATCGAGCGCAAAATCCCAGCCAATAATGAACGGCAAAAAAATATTTATGTTTTACCAAAAGCTATTGAATTGATTGAAGCTTTTAGTGATTCTTTCCAAAAGGTGGAGGACGAAATTGTTCAAGCCCTGACTGAAGAGGAGAAGCGAATTTTAGAGGAAATGTTACTCAAAATTAATAAACGCTTATAATTTTAGATAAAATCATGTTCCAAAAATCACTTTCGCTAGTCTCTGTTTTATATGATAGGAATCGGTTATGATGGAAATAGTAATAGGGATTTTAGTAGATTTTAGGAGAGCGGTGCGATATGAGAAGGGAAACGGGTTTTAACGAAATTATTCGAAAAGTACGTAAAGAGCTGTTTGGGAAAGGCCCGGAGCGCATACATACAACCTTTGTAGATAATATGGCCATCACGATGCTGTATGGAAATTTAACCCCATCCGAAAAGTTTCTGGCACAAGAAGAATCCGGGAAAGAGATGGTGCATGCAGCCCGAACCAAAATGGTTCAAAAAATATATCCCACACACTTCAATAAAGAACTGGAGGATTACATGGATTCCCGGCTGCTACACCTCTTTTCAGATATTAAAGTGGAGGAAGATATAGCCATATCCGTTTTTGTATTTGAAGATAATATTACTGCAAAATAAAAAAGAAAGCGGAACCGACATCGAATCCATATTGTTGGAGAGTTCGGCTTCATCCTCGATTTAATTAACGATGTCCTAACCCAAGCGACCAGCAGAAAAAAGACGGCAAGAAGCTGATTAAATCTTTGCTGTTTTCGGTCCTCCTGCACATACGAGGAGGGGCTTTTCTTCAAGAAAAGCTTGGCTATCCGTACCCCATGTCCCCCTGTACTGCGTACGTAAATCACGGATCATGAAAGGAACCTACATAGTTTATGAAAAAAAATGATTTTGGAAATAGGATGAAGGAATATGAAAATGCCTATAGATTAAGCCTACCACGCCGTTTACCCGTAATCATCAGAATTGATGGTGCGCATTTTCATACCTTTACACGTGGGATGACGAAACCTTTTGATGAGAAACTAATTTTTGCATTATGGGAGACATGTAAATATTTGGCCTATAACATTATGGGATGTAAACTGGTGTATCATCAGAGCGATGAAATTTCACTGCTTCTTACGAATGATGACAAATTAACGACGAAACCCTGGTTTGAAAATAATCTTCAAAAGATGGTGTCCATATCTGCTTCTCTGGCTACAGCCAAATTTAATGAGGAAATCCAAAAGGTTTACCCAGGTCAGCCTTTAGCCACTTTTGATGCGAGAGCTTGGGTTTTGCCTCAGGATGAGGTTACAAACTACTTCCTATGGAGACAACAAGATGCTACTAAAAACAGCATTTCTATGGTAGCTCAAGCCCATTTCAGGCATTCAGAACTAGTAGGATTGAACGGAAACCAGCTCCAAGACAAGCTTTTTGTGGAAAAAGGGATAAACTGGAACGATCTTCCGGTCTGGCAAAAGCGGGGAATTTGCATTACCAAACAACAGTACAACAAAGGCGAAGCACTCAGAAGCAAGTGGGATGTTGATCATGAGACACCGATTTTTTCGCAGAATAGAGATTATATTAACCAATATGTATACTTGGACAAGGATGTGTAGATTTGGAGTGTGTTATTTTTATAGGAATTCAGGCTTCGGGCAAGTCGACATTTTATAAAGAACATTTCTTCAAAACACATATGCGAATAAACCTTGATATGCTTAAAACACGGAATAGGGAAAATATTTATCTGCAGGCCTCCATCGAAACCATGCAGCGCTTTGTTGTAGACAATACAAATGCCACTGTTATCGAACGGAAGAAATATATCGATGCTTGTAAAAATAAGAGATTTAAAATTATTGGCTACTATTTTGAGCCCGATTTTGCAGAATCTATTAAGCGTAATGAGCAGCGCACAGGCAAAGAGTATATTCCTGAGATTGGTATTAAGAATGTAATGAGTAAACTGGAGGTTCCGAGCTACGAAGAAGGATTTGATGAACTCTATAGCGTGATTTCCATGGAAGGAACGTTTCAGATTAGAAGGCTGCCGGAAAACCATACAATATAGGGGGACTACCATGAACATACCTGAGAGATTCATCAAACGTTTTCCAGCATACGAGGACGTATTTGCCAGCGATCTTGAACATCATCGCAAGCATTTTCTGCCGATTTGCTCGATAAATCTTCAGTTTTTATTCCCGGAGCAAGATGAGTGGCTGCATTTTGTTTCCGTAAAAGAAATCTTCGAAGGCTGTGTGGGTGAAAATACTCAGGACTTTCATACCTCATATACCAAGCAAGATATGCTGGGATTCGATGTAATTGACGGCAAATACAAATTCGAAGCAGACTGGAATTATTTTAGTCTTCATCAGAAAGAGCAATTGGAAGCTACCTATGAAACGCTGAAATCAACCGGGGATAAAGCGTACCTACGTATGAAGAGGGAAGTCATGGCGTTGGACGGACTGGAGCAGGTGTACACAGCTAATGAACAAGATTACGAAGCTCGCAAAGCATTTTTCTTAGAAAATAATAAAATCTATCCTTATTCCTCCTTTGGAGAGGCCAAAAAGTCTGTGGAAGAGCTCACCCACGATTTTGAGGAAAAGCAATCCAGTGGTTGGGGGCTGAGTTACCCTGAAGTTAACGGAATTTTAGATGATATCGCTTTTCAGTCTGACAAGGCTCAAAGTTACATCAAGGAATATGATGAATCTCTGGAAGAGATGCTCCAGTTCGAGCAAACCAATCTGCTTCATGTGCCTAAGCGTCCCAATGGTGAGACTTTTACCTATACTGGTTCCTTAGCGTTTGGGGCGGATTCCGTCTATTTATTTTATGACCAATCTATAAGATAGTTACCTATATTATGAAACATTAACGCGGTGCCGTATTAAACAACATCAACATAAAATAGGCTGTGAGACTTTCTCGACAGCCTGACCACCTTTTAAGATGGTCTCACTAAGATTACATATGAAAGAGAGGGGAGTCGCCCCCCCTGTCACCGGATTCTCTTTAGGTCAGTATGGTTGTCTTCTTTGGCACACCCCAGGTGGAGATGTGATAGCGTATACTACTATAGGTTAGCCCCTACATCGGGTATATGGACGAATAGATGGTAGAAGCCTGAAGACAGATCTCCTAACCTCTCTTCCAATTCCATATTTTAGAACATTATACTTAAAGAGCTAGTATCACCAGAAGTTATTCATTGAAATAACTTTTCTCTAAGGTCCCTGCAACTTCAGGATTATTCTCTTGAAGAATTTGAAGATATTCTTTGAACTTATTACGTAATTCAATGCCTTCCTTGTTACTAGAATTCTTGATTTGATTGAATTTCATTAAAGCATTTTCAAATAAATAATTATTATTATTTAAAATCTCAAAAATTCCTTTTACATAATCTTCATCATGCTCTATTAGCTCGGCTGCTATTAAATCTTCTAGTGCTTCCTCCAACATCATTAAATTCAAGTAAGAACCAGCACGATTTGAATATAAGATATTACTCTGTGTATTAACCTCAATGGCTTTGGTGTAATCGGACATCGCTTTATAATAATAACTATTTTTTATTTCTTCCTTCTTCTCTAAATCCCCGAGGGACTCTAGAGATATCGCTCTGTTATTGTAATCGTGATGATTCAAATCAGCACTACTAGATGAATCCATGAAGCTGTCATAAACATTAATAGCTTTAATATAGTTAACTTTACGCTCCTTATCTTTATATTTATAGGTTCTTGCTAAGTAAAAATATGAATTTGCCATTTTCCTATAATAATTAACCGGAATGTAATTATTTCCTGACAAAGAAAGACCTCGCCCAGTATACTCAATTACTTTTTTGTAATTTTTTTTAGAGAAACACACTTCAGCCATCTTAAAATATAATTGATAGTCTATGTCCTTATATGAATTAAATTGTTCTTCTAGCTCCGCTAGCTCTTCTATATTGTATTCTCCAGATAAAGCATCTATTATTTGGTGGAATATTGTTTGAATCTGTTCTTCATTGTCAATCTCCGGAATTATATTAACCATTCCATCTTCAGATATAATTACAATTACGCATTTCTTGCTCGATTCTTTTAGTTTGTGCATATAACGAAGTGCAGAATTATACCTAGCACCTCTACTTGAATCTCCAATGTCTTCAGCAGCCTTCCCATCCAATATTACACCAATCGCATGACAATAGCCGTTGATATCAAAATAAATAGCACCATCTATTGACGTGATATATCTAATATATTTAGCATCAATTAATGTTGGTGTTACTAAGGTAGATTGCTTTTTTAGTTTCTTTAGTTCACTAACTGCTGTTTTATATTCCGTTATAACAACCATTGTACCGTGTTTTTGCTCCGTAGCTATGCTTACGATATCCTGCAAAAGACTGATACCCTTTAAATCCACAACCTCTTCTTGTTCTAAAAACTGGTGTCTCATTATTTTATTAAAACTATCAGGCTTGTACCCTTCATCCCCCAATATAGGGGTCTTAAACATAATGCTAATTAATTTCAAGGATCGAATTTCTAGCTTTTTTTCCGCTTTATAAATCTTTTTTCCATTATCTGTTGCAATGTACCCTTTTTCTAATGGTCTTTCTAATATAGAGACTAGTTGAAGAGTGGACCTAGAAAGGCCTTTAAATTCAATTTTGAAAAATTTATTTTCATTTAAATTATTCCAATTTATCTCTCCAAGACCATAAACATATTCATGATCTGATATTAAAAACAAATCATTTTTACAATTACTTATTTCTAAGAGCTTTCTAATTCTTTTTGAATCATCAAGTGAAACTAATTCTTCCTCAGAAAATCTAATTATAAATTTTATTATCTTAGTTTCAATTTCAAGTAAGTGACGTTTAAAAAATACAATGCAACCAAATGGATTACTGCCCTCATATGTTCTTGTTGATATGTCATCTATTTTTTCAAGAAAATTGTTTATGTAAAACTGTTTACTGCCCTCTTGATCAAAAGCAGACGACAGAGTCGTTATATTAGTCTCGTTTTGCATCAACACCTGTATTTTACTATAAAATAATCTTGTCACTCTCCTTATGAATTGAATACTATCCTCATTATACTTTCTATCAATCGATGAGTTATTATTTATCTTCAAGTATTTCCCTTTATTATCTTCGAAATAGTCATTAAAAAAATAATTCAATATCATCTTCAAAAAAGATATATCGGGAAATTCGCAAAAAAGCTCATATGTTTCTTTTTCAACATTTCTTAATTCCAGAATATATGTAACAGTGAACATTTCCTTACCACATTTTATTGTGAAATTGTTTGTGTAGAGAACCCTTGACTTTAATAGCTTACTGTTTGAATTGCTATTAATAGGTTCAATAAATGATTCACTACTAGACTCATTTATTGTTATTTCACTTCTTATTGACTCCGAATTAGGAGTAATTAACATACTCTTTTTTATATTTTCTAATAGATCTTCTGTATACTGCTTAGCATCTTCCATTTCTATATCCAGTTCTGTTGAAATATCTTCCACTTTATTTAATGTCTCTAGATTAATTTTAGTCTTCTCATGCTTCTTTTCAGAGAGGGTCTTTCTCATTCTCACAATACCCTTGATCTCCGATCCCTGATTTATTATTGCGTATGATTTGATGTTAGATTTGATACCTGCTTTTTTCAAGATACCGTCAAGACTGTTGTATACAATGCTATGAAACGTCGATAGTTCAGTTGTTGATCCTACCATTGCTGTATGCCTCCGATAAAATGATTTCAATAATTTTTCTATGTATGTTTATGGGTAATTCGATGTGATTTATAGTCGAAAAGAACTATCCATATTATTTTATTATATCGTATAAATAAGAGAATGGTAGGGTTTTTATGGTAAATTAATGTCGGAATTAAATTAATAGACCTGCTTTTTTAAAATATGCCACTAGAGAGAACTATTAGGGAGTGCAGATTGAAACTTGAAAGGTTCGACTCCCTATCAAAGTGAGGCGAGCCTTTCTTTGTCATATTTGAAAATAGAAAAGTAGATGTGGAGGACAAAGCGTAGGGGGGATGTACGAAAGGATTTGTTTGAAATGAAGAAGAGAAGCCCGATTATTAAATAGCTTCGTGGTGCTGAACTTTAGGGTACACCGAGTGTACAATAATCAGATCTTCTCTTCCTCAAACTGTAACAAAACGGATATATCTTTGATATCTAGAGCATGAGCAATTTTCTCAAGCATTAGAAGGTTTACTTCTTGTCGATCGCCACTGCTTAGTTTAGAAATTCTTGCTTGTGATACACCTGATAGTTCTTCTAATTGCTTTTGAGTTATGCCTTTTTCTTTGAGTACTTCTTTTAGCTTGATTCTAAGTTTTAACATTCATGATCCTCCATATATAGTTGACAAAATATGACCATAAGGTTATATTTATTTTATGACCCTAAGGTCATTAAAAGGAAATGGTTTTTTATCATCCTAAAGGGATGCTATAACATACCCTTAGCTTTGCTATTGCCATTTTACCAGATTTCAAAAGGAGGAAGATACCGTGACTACAAAATTCAAAGTGAATGAACAAGCAATCAAGGACATTGTACGTATGGGACCAGTTTGGGCGCAAAAAGGTGGAAATGGAGAAAACGAGCTACACTACTATTATATTATGGATGCTCTTAATCGCAAATGGCAAACCATTGGTATAAACGTCTCTGATGCTATCGAGGTGTTCGAAAAAGGACATAACGATACATGGACACGCATTTTGGAGCCAGCCCCATTTGATCCTACGCTGACCGCTAACGATTTAATTAACATGCTCCGTATCGGCCCTGATGCTTGGCATGTTCGTAATGCTATGCAAATCATACTGAATTCAGTGGAAAGGCGCAATGCATTCGTGAGTCGTCTCATCAATGTGAACAGAGAGGATATCTGTAAGCTTCTCTACACCATGAAAAATGAATATCTCCAACATAATCAGCTTTCAGACGAGGTATTTATACATATATACGGAATGAATCCCGTAGAAGCATTGTCTATTTATTTTTTGGAGTCGGTTGATATCCATATCCATTGGGAATGGCTTAATGCTGGTGGTACAAGCGAAAAGGCTATTCAGTATAAAAGAGAAGCTCCTTTCATGACGCTAACTCAGGCTATTGAGAGGGCTGAAGGGGAGAGGTATGCTTGTACCTAAAAATATTCTAACGTATTACATTTCTAAGTATAAAACAGGGCTTGACTGGATTGAAGATAGGAATAACCACACGGATATATAGCAGGTCAAATATAGTATGGGTTGCATTGTATATGGATTGCAAAATATAATAAATAAACTTGGTGCGAACCCCAAGAGCACATGAAAATCCCGGGTCCTTCGCACCTCGAAAATTGTCGAAAAGTATTGGAGCAGCTAACTATCCGTAAAAGTCAATAGCTGATTCAAGCTTATTGGGCATCAGTTTTTGCGACAATGTGTGGAAAACATATCCTATGGATATGAATTACTGCATTTTCGCTGTCGCACTCTATATGAGTGCGGCGGATTAAAATATCATCTGCCATCGTTTTAGCGGATAATGCTTTGGGTCGCACTCTACATGGGTGCGACGCATTAAAATCGCGAGCAATTGAAGATTTTACGACTACTTTACGTTGTTACTCTTTTTAAGGGAGTATGACGTATTCTCGCCAAGTATGGATACAAATCTTATTTAATCTGGCTCCCTTTTAAATCAGGAGAGCCTTTTTCGTCGAGGTTTTTATAGACAGAAAAAGCAGAAAAATAGAGGATCCTTCCATGATACTAATCCCGAGTATTAAAAAAATACCAAGACAGTATCTACCATTAAAGCAAGAATTGTTTTATGATAGAACTATACATCCTAGAATTTTCCTGTATATATTTGGGGAATAGCTGAATTTCTTTAACACATTTGAGAGGGGATTTCAGTATGAAAAGATTCAGAAAGGTGATTTCAGTTACACTAAGCTCAATGCTCCTGCTTTCATTCGGGATGACGGCGAACGCGAGTGCAAGCCCAGAGGTGAAGACGGATCAAGCGATTCAAATAGTTTCCAATGTGCAGCTAACAACTGATAAGGAAAGTGTTATTGAACAATTAACACACGCGGACAAGCCTGCCAGTATCACAGATTCGGTGTACACCATTACAGAAAATATTAACTTGGTGACACCACAGAAATCTGTATTGAAAAAGAGAGTTACCCCTTCGCTCAAAGCCAGCACAAAATCAGTATCAGCTAAAGCCGCAGCGACTGCGTCTACTGCTACATATTCCGGCACGATTACAGAAGAGGGAGGCACACAGTTTTTATATCCGATCTATTTGCAGCCGGGTGAATTGTTACAGGCTCAGTTGGATGGTCCATTTTCAGCCCAGCTTGACTGTGACTTATACCTGTATGAGTTTGATATGGCGAACTGTTAACGACAAAGGCTCCTCGATTAACTTCCGCACCATCCATTCCGCTTTAGACAACGATTGGTATCAAGTTACAGTACCGGACAGCCGTAATTATGATGTATTAAATGTGAAGCTGGACAGCACTTCGGAAAGCTATGGGTACAAAGCGGAAGTATATGCAGCTCTTACTGGCAATCAAATGGCGCTTCTGCCACAAACGAATCATAATGTTACCTTAAACACAGGGACCTACTATGTACGAGTGTACAGCACAAGTCAGTATTCAGCCGACCATTTGTATACATTATCGATTAAACAAGTGCTTCGAGCTGGCAAAATTGAAATTACCGGCTATAACTCCAATGGCTATTATGATTATCCGACGTATTCTTATGGTCGTCATTATCGTATTAATGGAGGCAGCAGTCTGATCGTGAACGGTGTTGTGAAAACAACAGATGGCCAACTGGTTCCCAATGCTCCTGTCACGGTCGTATGGCTGGATAAGAACTGGAGCGAGAGCAGCGGTAACCGTACGAGAACGGCTTCTACGTACACCGATGATAGCGGTAAATTCAGTGTGACCCTTTCTCTTCCACAATCGACAGGAAAAAATGTAGATTATACAAGTGAAATTGGTTCCACACACTACTATGATCTTACAGGAGTTGCCGCTCAGGTCGATGGAACTTCGATTAGTGCGACGGACATTGTTTATCTGTTTGCTTATAGTTTGAGAAATTAAGATATGCTTTAATGTAGTTTTGATTCATGAGAGTCGCTTTTTTTGAATGGTTAGCTGAGGCTTTCTATTTCTGAAAGAGCGACTTTTCATATTTATTCACCAAGAATAAGAAAATGGTCTTGTTTTCATAGATTAAAACCAGAAAATCTTTTGCATAATATATTCCAATAGAATCAAAGATGATTTATGATAGAGCCATACAGCCTAGAAATCACCCTGGTTTATCCGGGGATAGCGGGAATTCCTTAAACCATTTGAGAGGGGATTTCAGTATGAAGAGGTTCAAAAAGGCTATTGCAGTGATGTTAAGCATGATGCTCCTGTTTGCTTTCGGAATGACTGCGAATGCGAGTGAAAGTACGGAGGCTACATCGGATCAAGCGATTAAAGCAGAATCTGAGATTCAGCTAACAACTGACAATGAAGACGTGATTAAGCGTTTGACGCGGGCAGACAAGCCAGACAGCGTTACGTCTTCGGTTTATGTCATGCAAGAAAATCTCAACTTCAAGACACCAGAGACAACCTCATTGAAAAGGGAACCCGTTTCTTCGCTGAAAGCAAACTCAATAGCTGCTTCAGCCACAGCTTCTTCTGCTACGTATTCCGGCACGATTACGCAAGAGGGAGGCACACAATTTTTATATCCGATCTATTTGCAGCCTGGTGAACTGTTGCAGTCCCAGTTGGATGGTCCATTTTCAGCCCAGCTTGACTATGACTTATACTTATATGAGTTTGATATGACGACAGGGGACATTAATCCTAATGCCATTGACGCATCCACCTATGGTACTTATTTTAACAATTATGAACAGGGGGCTGCCTCACTTCCTGAAAACGTAGGAACCCGCAACGCTTCTGGAAATGAAAAGGCATATGCGATTGCTGTCCATGCCAAAAAAGGTTCCAGTATCAATGATCCTTTCTATCTAACGGTCGATACAAGTTCCAGCTACGATGCATATGAACCAGATGAGAGTGCTTTCCATGCCTACAACTTTACCTTTAGTACGGGCGGTTCATCGCTTAATTCACGCTCCATTCATTCAGGCATTGATAATGACTGGTACCAAGTTACGATCCCAGCCAGCCGCAATTATGACGCTTTGAACGTCAAGCTTGACAGTGTTTCGGACGGTTATGGCTACAAAGCGGAAGTCTACGGAGTCCTTACCGGAAACCAAATGGTGCTTTTGCCGCAAACGAACCATAATGTTAGCTTAAATACAGGAACCTACTATGTGCGAGTGTACACAACCAATCAGTATTCACCCAATCATTTGTACACACTTACACTGAAGCCGGTGCTTCGGGCTGGCAAAATTGAAATTACCGGCTATGATTCTGCTAATGGCCCTAATGATTATCCGAACTACTCATATGGTCGTCATTATCGGGTTAATCAACGCAGTAACCTTACCGTGAAGGGTGTAGTTAAGACAACTGATGGTTATCCAGTGGCAAATGCACCTGTTGATGTGACATGGTTGAATCAGAACTGGACTGAAGGCAGCGGGAATCGTACTCGTACAGGCACAGCTTATACGGACCAGAATGGAGCCTTTAGTGTGACTCTTTCCCTGCCATCTTCCACTGGAAGTATAGCGGAATACCTGTCTGGAGCCATCAGTTTTACACACTACTATGATCTATCAGGGGTAGCCGCTCAGGTGTCAGGTACTTCGATTATAGATACGGATATTGTATATCACTTTGCCTATAGTATTTATGGCGGTTGATAGATAGGTTATTAAGCTAACCCTTAAGGTAACTTGTTGCTTGAGTATTTTATATTTGAATCAAAAGTAGTTTGCTTCAATATTTGTTCATTTTTGGGACAAAGTATATATTCATTCCATATATGCTTTGTCCGATATATATAGAAACAGGGTCACATTACACTATACATACGCCTTAGATTGCCTGTTACAAACATGACAGGAGGAAATAGGATGAATTTTGGGCCTCTTAGAGCACAGCAAGCGATTCTTAATGCGAGTAGCTTACGGATCAATCCGACAAGTAAGCAAGTTCCATCATCCCAGCTTCATGAAGAAAAGGTCTCGGGATTCGTAGTTCAAGACTCCGTGGAGATCAGTGAAGCCGGCAGACAGTTGGCCGAAGGAGCTATTGTATCACAGGCTGCCAAGTATTTCGGTACAACCCAAATCAATGATTCATTAAACCGGGTTTTGGAAGGTCAGTCAGAAGAAGTGTCTAATGCAGTGTACAGTATGATTGAATCTAATTTTATCGTCGACGGAACAGTAACCGATGAGAGTCAGCGAGCTGTGCTGCTGGAGATGGGAGTTACCCAATCCAAGTATATTGCCGATCATTACATGGAAGGCGACAAGGCCAAAGAATTTCTGGAAACCATGAACCAGATCGCTGGTATTGCTTTAACACGATCCACTGATCCAGAGACCGGAGATATTAGCTACACGACTCCAATGGATCGTCCGTCAGGTGCTCCTGAGGATTATGTTAAGCTATCAGAAGTGATGAAGCAGGTCGATCCTCAAAAATATACGGCGTACATGAATGATATTAAAGGTGGAGGAAATGGGCTTGGCCAACTGTTAAATTTTGCGCAAAAGGTTCCTCAACATCCTGATTGGATTGAGAAATACAAGGAACGTATGGGACAGAATACAGAGTTGCTAAATAACACACCGTTAAACAATCGCTTTGACAAAGCGGATACGACATCAGCTTCTACTTTTATGAACAGCATGCAAAATCTTCTTAAGGAATCTTCCGCTACTCAGGATTCTTACATGCAGAATATGCGAGGATTTTTTCGGAGCTTAGGCGTTCAAGTTCATTAACACCCTTAAATAATTTGTCAGTTCTGTTTACATCCTGCTTGGAACGAAGTATAATAGCTTCAAAACATACTCGTGATATAGAGGAAGCACCTCAAACCTAGGCATTAACGCCTTCGTTTGAGGTGCTTTTTCTATTTTACTCGAAGCGAGTTTGTAAAACTCTTTGAAAATAAAATAAAGTAAGGAGAAGTGTATGTATCGAAAAAATAAGCGAAAGGTAAGGAAGTATAGGAAGTGGGTGTATGGATTTTTGGCTGTAGTCCTACTATTAACGATGATTCCCATATTTCCGGAAAGGGTATCCGCTGCTGCTCAGGAGATCATTGGAGGTCCTTTTTGCCAAAACAATTTGCCAGGTGGGGGAGACAGTTGGGGCTCTTGGTCAGGAAGTGGGATAGGAGCAACAGAAGTATACACTGGCACGGGTTCGGCGAGGTATAAATGTGATGGGACTACACAGCCGACAAATCGTTTTATTGATATTGGAAGATCTATTAAGGCTTCGGATTACAAGATTTTTGTTTATATTGAGGGGTCTTATCATACCGATATATATACGTCTAATGCCGCCGCAGGCGACAGTTGGAGGCCTAACGGAACGAATCTATATACATGGATTAATGTAAGGAAATTCTATGCTGATAGCTATTACCAGGGAAAATGGATAGATATCACCGACTCAATTACATTAAGGGATGTTCGCTATTTCAGAGCGATGGGAACTAACCAACAGACAAGTAATGAAATATCCAAGTTTGGGGTCCGTGTTATTCCCAAATCGGACCTCATGCCTAAACCACCCCAGATTCACGCAGACTCAGAGGGACAAGCTGTTACAGGGTGGACCAAAAAGCCTGTAACTGTGTGGATCGATGGAGATGTGGCTCCTGAAGGATTAAAATACTATGAATATAGTCTGAACGGAGGAGCATTTCAGCAATACACTGGGTCCTTCACTGTCTATGACCATGGTGTAAATACAATCTATGCCCGAACAGTGGACGTGAATAACCAGTATAGTGGCCTTTCTTCCGGGAATATCCGAATAGACAAGATGCCACCAACTCCCCCTAGCATAGAAGCAACAGGGAATAGTAATGACTATACGATTTCATTACAATCGGGTGTAGACGATTATTCTGGACTAGCCCATACTCAATTTCGTATGACAGGCGTTGTGAATCAGGATTGGCAGGATTATAGTGAAGCGTTTCATGTGAATAAAGATGGTAAAAGCACGGTACATGCACGCTCCATTGACAGCGTGGGTAATGTGAGCCGAGAAGTAAGCAAAGAAGTCACTATTGATAAAAAGGGACCGACTGCTCCTGTCATCCGGACTAGTGAAACAGGCCCAACGAACCGTGATGTGAATATTACCATTGATTCAGGAAGTGACCCTATAAATGGAATTAAGATGACACAGTATCGCTTGAGTCCATCTGGGGAGTGGTTGACCTACAAGGGTACTTTTACATTAAACGCAGAAGGAATTTACGAATTATCAGCACGGACGATCAATAATCTTGATGTGTCTAGTTCAATCGTGACTCAATCGGTTATGATTGATCGAACCAAGCCAACGCCTCCAAAAGTTACGTTTTCCGAGGTGACGATACCTACTCGATATACCAATAAGCCAGTTCAGTTTGCTCTATCGGGTGCGGCGGATACTACAGCAGTACATTATGAATATCAATTAGGTTCTGGCGCTTATGTGTCTGGTTCATCGGGAATATTAAAGGGTTCAGGGATCATACAATTGACTGCACAAGCTGTAGATGCAGCTGGAAATCGAAGCGATCCGGTGTCCGCGGTGTCTTATATTGATTTGGAACCACCGACGATCCAACTGACGCCGGATTCGCGTGAATGGAAAGATACTCATATTCCTGTAAGGATACGATATGCCGATCAGCATTCGGGGATTGAGTCATCCACAATGCAGTATAAAATCACGAACAGCCCTGATTCACCCGAAAACTGGGATGCTGCAGCCGATGCAACAATCCAGATGGATCTTTCAGATGAAGGTGAATGGTATGTTCATGCCAAGGTCAAAGACAGGGTGGGTAACACTTATGAAACAGTCAGCAGTGCACTTCGTATTCAAAAGCAGCCCCAGTCGGTAGTGCTTTCTGTGACATCTGTACGAAATACAGAAGCTGATTTGCAGTGGACACTCCCGTCGGGCCTTGATGATGGTTACGTCTATACAGTCCGAAATATAACAACTAATGAGGTTTGGGATGTTACGCATCCGACAAATTCTTTTACAGATAGAGGGCTACAAGGAGGACGGCAATACGAATATGAAGTGCGTTCTAGTAATCATGTAGGAGGCAATGCGTATTCCAATCGAGTCCGTGTATTAACGTTACCTGATGCTCCTGATCATATCCAGTTACGACCTGTCTCTCGTCATTCTACAGAAATCATGGCTGACTTTACGCCAGTTTCATCAGCTAACAGATATAATATTACAGCAGCAGACGTAAGTACGGGAGAAATCATATTTAAGGATACGGTTACACAGGATGTGTATAATCCAATTACGGGAATGAAGCCTGGTAAATATTACGATGTTTCTGTATCAGCTATGAATGACACTGGAGAGGGTACAGCAAAGCATGTATCTTTTCTAAGCCTACCAGACAGCCCGAACGGATTCCGGAATGTAACTGTAAGAGAAGATGGAATCGACTTGAAGTGGAATTCTGTAATCACTGCCACCTACTATGCCCTAGAACGTAATGAAGTATCGGTTTATAACGATGTGTATACAGAATTCACCGATACTGATCTTCAGGCGGGAACAGAGTATGGTTATAATGTTTCCGCTGAAAATGCAACAGGATTCGGAGACTTTGCTCATCTGGGAGTCATCACTTTACCTGATCGAGTAACTACATTATCGGGTGTGACAAAGGATGTGTATGCTATCGGTGTTGAGTGGCAGGATGTGCAGGGGGCTGAAGGATACATCTTGAATGTTAACGATGAACCGAAGGTGCGGGTTGCGCGTGGTATTCATTCTTATACTTTTGAGGGCTTGCCAGCGGGCAGGTCTGCCAATATTAAAATACGAGCCTACAATCGAAGTGGTACGGGTAAAGATACTTCTATCAACGCATTAACACTACCGATTTCGGCTGTACAACTTGCAACTGTAGATGTTCGCGAGCACGATGCCACATTGATATGGGCCCCGGTTGATGGGGCAATTCAATATAAGGTGACGATCAACGGTCAAGATTATTATAGTACGGAACCACGTGTGGTTATATCTGGTTTAACAGGTGGGAGAAACTATGATTTTCAAGTGAGCAGTGGGAACAGTAGTGGTTTCAGCCAGCCAGCGTTGGGTGAGCTGCTGACACGTCCTCCTGAAGTACAAAATGTTAATGTTACAGAACTTGAGGCTGGCCAGATTTCACTGACCTGGGATGAAATCAAGAGCGCTTATCAATATACTGTAACCCGTAAAGATACGGGGGAAGTTTTTAACACCAGAGATGCCCATATTAAGCTTTCAGGTATCCAGCCTGGTATGATTTACTCGTTTGGTATACAGGCCGTGAATACAACGGGGGCAGGTAATATAGCTCCGTTTACGTATCGCGCTTTGCCAGGTCAGATATCAGACAATAGATTGACTGTGAAAGAAGTAACAGATACCGATTTGGTTGTTACGTGGAAAGAAGCTCCGGGTGCAGATGCTTACAATGTCTACCAAAACGAGATGCTTATCGGTCATACGGCCACCCATGAATTTAAAGTAGATGGACTGGATAGTTCTACATTGTATCGTATTACCATCAAGCCATTGAACACAAGTGGTGAAGGTAAGCAGACAGAAGGTGAAGTGGAGACGCTGCCGTCTCCAGCATTTGCGTTTTCGAAGACGGAAACAACGAATAGTGAGTTTATTATCCATTGGGAATCTGACCATGAGAATGATATTTTCGTCCTCTCCAGTGAAGGAGGAACAGAGCTATATCGTGGTAAGGATCGAGGCTATATCTGGAGACAACTTAAAGAGAAGCAGTTGTATAGAGTTCAACTTTGGGCAGAAAATAGTCAAGGAAAACGCACAGAGGCAAAACAAGCGAATGGAAAAACAACGGGTAATACTGTGGACGCAGGTGGCGGAGCAGGAGGAGCGGAGAGTGTAAAACCGATTCAGCCTGTTATAAAGGAACCGATAGTAACAGAGCACATTCAAGATTCAACCGTTGAGAAGAAGCCAAATCATTTTAGTGACATTGATCGGATATTTAATAAAGAAAAAATAAATGTGCTTGCCAATTTGGGTGTAGTAAAGGGAACAACCCACACGCTATTTGAGCCGAACAGACCTGTAACGCGTATGGAGTTCACTTCTATGCTGGTCCGTTCCTTGAAATTACCGCTCGAAACGGATGTGACTTTAGGCTTCGAGGATATCAATCCATCGGCGTGGTACGTGGATCTGCTCAAAACGGCGATTAAAGATCAGGTCGCTCGCGGGTTTAGTAATAGAGAGTTTGGCCCAGATCGTGTCATTAACCGTGAGCAAGCGGCTAAAATGGTGAATAACATTATCAAAGCTACACCACAGCAAGAAAGCAGTGCATACTCGGATTCCTCTCAAATTGTAGAGTGGGCCAGAAAGGATGTACTTGGTCTAACCGAAATTAATTTAGTACAAGGATATCCAGATGGTAGCTTCCGTGCCAAGCAGGAGGTCACACGTGCAGAAGCAGCAGAGATGATTTATAACATGCTTCAAATGAAATAGAATGAATCAAGGGGCGGCGTTGGCCAGCCCCTTTTTTTGTGTATACTAACTTATTCCGCAATAGCGGGGTTTAGATTGGATGCTCTGTAGGCAGGAACGCCATTAATGAGTGCGGTTCTTAGCTGAACATATCGTAAACCATAATAGGAGGTTGTACTACTCATTCCCGATGAAAGTACAGTTATTTTATAATATGAAAAAGGAATCTCATTACTAAATTGATAGGTTGTTTTTGCAGTGGTTGGCAAAGTTTCGACTTCACCTAACCTAAACCAATTTTCTCCGTCTCTAGAGCCGTGAAAAGAAAATGAAAGTATAAAAGCTCGAGAGGATGGCTGAGCTAAAAGAATATCATTGATCGTCTTACCTGTATCTAATTTAAAGATGATTTCTCCACCTTTACCGTTTAAGCTGCTTTCCCAATAGAGATTATTATCAATTAAAACATTTTTCGGAAAAGTATTTTCGGAATCTCCGTTGGTTGATACATTTTCCTCTGCTATAACAACAGGATCCATGGAAAAAGTATAGTTGTCTGGATTTTGACTGAATTTTGCCATGTTGAAATTCCTCCTTAAGTTTAATTTTTGAATGTGTTGAAAAGGTTGATATATATCATTTATATGAAACTCTCTATGAATATATTCCTTGATCATGGAATGCATACTAGTGTTTAAGCGGTCTGACATCATAATAGCAAACTCATTTGCGGGCGGGGAGTTGCATGTTTAGAATATAAATAACTAAATGAGGTGAGAGAAAGGAAATGGATTGAATATGAGAATATACACTTATTATTTGGGAAATGGCATATTCCCTTTGGATTGGGAAGTTTGTTTTAGTACTGTTGAGGAATATAAAAGAAAATTATTTGAGAAGTACAACGCTTCCCAAGAATACAATGATTTTGTAATAGGCGGATTTAATGTGCTTACCGACAAAATAGATGCGATTTTGAATTATGCTTTAGAGAACTTTCGAAAAGAATTTCCTCATAATTATGAGTTGCGTTGTCCGGCTATGATATTCCCGTTGCCAAGAGGTGATGAAAGTAATGGTGCTGAGTTTGCTATTGTTTTAAAACGTGATGAAGATGGAGATACAATGGTCTATTCTCCACTCCCATTGTCATATTTAGAAAGAAGTTAATACTCTGCTGAAAGAAAATGGGAAACCAAGTGATGAATAATGTAAAGCTATCCCGTGTTTCCCTCTGGCTACATGGAGCGCGTTGATTTGTGTCGAAGAGATTTCTACGTTTCGAATTGAGTATTGGAGGTTGCTCCAGCAAGATATCCGGCAATTGTTACGGAGCAGTTTTCGGAGTACAGGCACGGATGGGCACCTGCCTACATACAATAAACAGATCGCAAGCCCGGTAAGTAACAAAGGCCGGTAAGTTCGCAACTACCTCAGGAGGTGTCATCCGTGCCCGGACTATTTAGCGCTATCGCTCTGTTCATCAAGGAATTGACGCTACTCGTTTCCTACGTGAAAAACAACGCCTTTCCGCAGCCATTGACTGAGAAAGAGGAAGCTCGACACCTAAAGCTTTTTGCCGAAGGCAATGCACACTCCCGTAACACACTCATTGAGCATAACCTACGGCTGGTGGCCCATATTGTGAAAAAATTTGATAACACCGGCGAAGATTTGGAGGACCTTATATCCATCGGCACCATCGGACTGATCAAGGCCATCGAAAGCTTTCAGACCGGGAAAGGCACCAAGCTGGCAACATTTGCAGCCCGTTGTATAGAAAATGAAATCCTGATGCATTTACGATCCCTGAAAAAAACACGCAAAGACGTATCACTTCACGATCCTATAGGGACTGATAAGGAAGGCAACGAGATTACTTTGATTGATATCCTCGGCACCGAGGCGGACGATATTGTAGATAAAGTACAGCTCAAAATCGAGAAGAGTAAAATCTATCGCAACCTGGATATTTTAGATGAGCGTGAAAAAGAAGTAGTTATTGGTCGATTCGGCCTGGAAGCCGGAGGTGAAGAACGTACACAGCGGGAAATTGCCAGAGAGCTGGGGATTTCGCGTTCGTATGTGTCCCGGATTGAAAAGCGTGCATTAATGAAGCTGTACCATGAATTTTACAAGCAGAAGGGGTAATGGATAAGGAGATACATGAACCCGCTTGAGGCCCTTTACAGGGCCTTTTTAGGTCTTTTTCATAATACAATTCAATTACTTGCTCCTTTACGCTGAAAAGCGCTAGGAAATTTTCCTATAAGTGTGGTTACTCGTTCAGCTAGTTGGCTCTCTTGGATTGAATTTATTTCCCTACATACTCATCCAAAAAGCGATCTACTCTTTTGAAATATTCAGTGGGGTAATGGTTGATGGCATCGATGTGCTCCGTATTTTGCGGGTACCATACTTCTGCTTTTGGGTTATCTTTTAAGGACTCGTAAATAATTTCTGTATTTTTATAACTAATTTGCTGATCTCCAGTACCATGAATGAGCATAACTGGCTTGTCTTGCATCTTTTTTACCGCATCCATAGGAGATATGGAATCAAGATCAACCTTAAAGGCCCAATTTGCCATCCATGTCGATGTATAACTGAATGGAAACGCAGGTAAACCTGAAAAGAAGGGCAAACCCTCTCTCAGAAATAGACCAGCATTACGAAAAGGACTATCCGCAATTACGGCTTTGATGTCATCACTTTCACTTGCGGCTAGCAAAGAAGTAGCAGCACCCATTGAAAAACCGATAACTCCAATGTTATCACCCGTATGGTCTCTCGATTTTAAATAGCTTACAGCTCCTAGCAAATCATATTTTTCATTGAGGCCCAGCGTAATCAAATCACCATCGGACTTACCTTGTGAACTGAGGTCAAATGCCAATACATTGTAGCCTTTCGGAACGAAGTGCTCTACTAACTTTTGGGTCCGCCCTTTGACTAAACGATTGCTCGTATATCCATGGACGACAATAATCGTTTTATTACTTGCTTTACCAGAAAGACCACTTGCAGGAAAGAAGGAACCTCTAATCGTATTATCATTTTTCAAACTCTTGAACTCGACCTCTTCGTAGGGAGTTTTATCGATATTCAATCCGTAGCTGACATTAGTGTCTCTAGGATGGTGCAACAAGGTGTCTACTACTTTATAAGATATAAAAAATACAAGAGCCATCACAAGCAAAAGCACGATTCCAAGGCTCCATAAAATGTTCTTTCGTTTTTTCACACGAACGTTAAATGTCAGATCGGGTTGTAATGATGCTTGACTCATTCAGACTCCTCCAGTTTTTCTTTAGGTTGTATGGGTGCGAACAAATAAAAGGCATGCCTCTTCAGATTTTCCCACTCGGGATGATGAATAATACTTTCTCCAAGAGTTAAGCCCACTCCATTTAAGAAAGAGATATAGGCACGAGAGATCATTGCTGGAGAAAAGCTTTTGTTGAATTCTCCCATTAACTGCCCCTTGGCATAGACGCATTCGATCGCATCTGTCATTACCTTTATACTTTCAAGGACCTTCTGTGTAAGTTCGGGGAATTTTACTCGTTGTCCTAAGACAGATTGAACAAGTCGCAATTCATTTATATAGGAGTAGATATGGTTGAATTGTTCTGCCACCATGCTCTTAATCAATACGCCCGGCGTCCCCTCTTGTTGTAGACAAGCAAGTGATTTCGCCTGAATATCAGCAAGCGGCTCAAGGACAGCAGCGTAGTATAAAGCTTCTTTGCTGGGGAAATATTGAAAAATGGTTCCAGGAGTCACTCCCACACTCTGCGCAATGATCGCCGTTGTGGTATTAGAATATCCACTTTCTGCGAACAGGACAACAGCTTCTTCTAGGATACGTTTACGCCGCTCCAGTCTTTTTTCTTCATTGATGGGTCTTGCCAAATGTATTCCCCTCTCTTTAAACTAAACTTTTATTAATTAAATGAATGATTATTTAATTAATAATATATCTTAAATTATGACTTATAGCAAGAGTGAAATTTATCTTACTTACGAGCAGGATGAACCTCAACATATAAAAATAAGCCGAAGGCTGCCCAACATTCGCCTCCGGCTTGTTTTATCAGGTTATTTTGGATGAGTACACGCTCCACCTTCCTTAAATGAATAAAACAATGAATATTTGGAGGGTCTCATACCCTTCGGTACCATCGGCCTGATGAAGGCCATTGAAAGCTTTCAGACCGGGAAAGGCACCAAGCTGGCAACATTTGCAGCCCGTTGTATAGAAAATGAAATCCTGATGCATTTGCGATCTCTGAAAAACATGCAAAGACGTATCACTCTTACGGAACGCAGACGTAGAGGCGAGTCAAAATTTTCGTACGATGACTCTACGAGGAAATTTGTTTATACTTTAACTACTTAATAGGAATGCAATCGATATGAGGTGGAACTAATGATTCTGGTAAGTTCGTGTTTGGCGGGCATGAAGGTACGATATAACGGGACGGATAGCCTGGATGTATATATACAGAAGTTGGTAGAGGAAAAGAAAGCTGTGACAATCTGTCCTGAGCTTTTGGGGGGCTTTGTGACTCCGAGAGAGCCTGCTGAGATTGTTGGAGGGACAGGCGAGGATGTGCTGAACGGCACAGCCAAGGTGGTCGAGTTTTCAGGCAACGATGTCAGCGATATGTACATTAGGGGTGCGTACGAAGCCTTGAATATAGCCAGAGAGGTTAACGCAACGCATGTTGTTTTAAAAGAAAACAGCCCGTCCTGCGGATCAGCAGCAATATATAATGGGTCATTCGAAAATCGTAAAATAGCTGGTAACGGGGTAACCTCGGCTTTGTTAAAAAAGGAAGGCTTTAAGGTCATATCGGAAGAACAAATTTCGGATATTTTCTTGGATTAGAATATGTAATGGCAGATCAAGCGCCTTGCTAGCTTACAGGCTTATACCTGCGAGTCAAGACGCTTGTTTGTGCTGTATGCCGCTATATGATATAGACATCACATTATTTAAGCTTTAATGCAAGAATCCCCAAGTATTCCTTGAGGGCTGTTCCGGTTGTAGACATGGCTCCAGCAGACGGCGAGAGTTTGCCAGCATACAGTGACAGCTTTTCACTTGCCAGATAGTCGGTAGGATAAGCTACGACCTGCATGTCTGCACGCTGAAATTCCAGTGCAGCACGTGGCATATGGAAAGCGGAGGTCACCAGAACAGGTCTAGTGAGTTGATGTTTTTTTAAAATTTGCGATGTATACACGGCATTTTGCTGTGTGTTCAAGGAACGGTTTTCGATCAGGATGTCTTTTGCTGGAATACCGAGTCCTAGTAGCTGCCTTTGCGCAATATTTGCTTCATTACCACTGTCTCCAAACACTTGCCCGCCGGAGAAAAGAATGGGTAAGCCTGTTGCTTCGTGCAATCTGACCGCAGTGAGCAGTCGATTAGCCGCAGATCCTAGCAGATTGCCTTGTCCATTGATGTCGGGGGTTCCCTGTGTGGCTCCGCCCCCAAGCACAACAATGACATCGCCTTGAACAGTACGGGGTTGTGGGTACTGTTTTTCCAGGCTACTGATTAACAAATCTCCAGCCAGATTGGTCGAGGAAACATACAGCAGCAATGTGACAAGAAGCAGTACGACCGCAGGTATACGTGCCCTTTTCCATAGCCAAATCACGAGCCCTGCCATCACGAGGATGAACAAACCGGGAGGGAGCACAAAGCTGTACAAAAATTTGATGATATAAATCAAGTGCAGACAACCTCCTATCCTTATAAGCTTTATCTGTCTTTTTGGTATATTGTAACATAGGCAACTGACTGGATTCCTCTGTCCGAAGACATACCTCGATGAACAAGCGGGCATGAAAGTTGGAGCTTTCCAATACATATTTTTTGTTTGATAAAGTTGTTCTGTAGGCGTAGTATATAAAGTCTAGTGATTTTTTTCATAGAGGAGCGATAGCGTCATGGGAGAGTTAACGACAGCCAAGCGGATGATGATGATCGCGCTACTGGTTGTGTTGTGGGGCATTTCTTGGCCCATTTATAAAGTTGCATTGGAATTCACACCTCCACTATTGTTTGCAGGACTACGTACACTGCTGGGCGGTCTGCTATTGGGAGTGATTTTAGTACCGAGATGGAATCGCATTCGTTGGAAAGAAAATTGGCGGGTGTATGCTATTTCAGGTATTTTTAACGTAGTATTGTTTTATGGTCTGCAAACGGTGGGATTGATGTACGTTCCCTCTGGCTTGTTTTCTGTGCTGGTATATCTCCAGCCTGTACTGGTCGGCATTTTTGCATGGATGTGGCTAGGGGAAGCGATGTCCAGACTTAAAGTGCTTGGATTGGTCATCGGATTTTTGGGCGTTGCGGCTGTCAGTGTCGGTGGATTTTCAGGACATGTGGCTGTGGCAGGTGTAATCCTCGCCATTATTACAGCCGTGAGCTGGGCATTGGGAACGGTATATGTGAAAAAAGTAAACCAGCGTGTGGATTCGCTGTGGCTGGTTGCATTTCAATGTACACTGGGAGGCATCGTGCTGACGGGAGCTGGAACGGTGACGGAAAGCTGGTCGGATATCGTATGGAATGTCCCGTATGTGTCAGGGCTAATATTCGGCACGGTGCTGGGAATTTCACTTTCCTGGTTGCTGTATTTCACACTTGTTAATTCAGGGGATGCGAGCAAGGTTGCGTCTTATACGTTTTTGGTGCCTGTGATCTCGGTGTTTGTCAGCTCGTTGGTGCTGGGCGAAGCGATTACGGCTTTCCTGCTGATCGGGTTGATCTTAATCGGGCTTAGCATTTATCTGGTTAATCGCAGAGCGAGAGTAGTACGACAAGCTTGAAAATAGGATATGGTACAAGCAAGGACTCTGCGCAGGTAGCAGGGTCCTTTTTTAGAGGATTTTAATACCTGTCCGGCGAATTTAGGAAGAATGAAACGGGTTCGGCTGAAACGAATTTGATCTATAAGGAGGGGGCCAAGCATGATCCAGCTTCAAAATGTCAAACGGTATAAGCCTGCCAAGCGGATAATAGTTGCATTTGTTTTATTGGCAAGTGTGGCAATCGGACTGAACGATGGAGAGTTTGCTCAGGCAGCGGGAACTTCTGCATCTATAAAGCAAGGTCAGGAAACTGCAAGTGTCCGTGTTTATTTTAACGGAAATATGATGTCGTTTCCCAAAGGAGAGCCATTCATTAACAAGGGACAGGTCATGATTCCTATTACAGATGCTGCTCTGCCAGGAATAGCCACGGACTATGACCCCAAAACACAGACGCTTACACTCACCAATGGTATAGCCAGTCTGGGTTCCGGTCGAATAAAGGCTAACTCCAATATAGGTTTTGTACATAACAGGAAGGTTACTTACGACGTTTCAGCCAGTAGCATTCGTGGAACGCTTTATGTTCCTCTGGCATTTATCAGTGATGTGGTCGGAGGCAAGCTCGAATGGAAGAAAAACGAACGAATGGCTAGCATAAGCTATCCTCAGTTGGTTGGGGAATCGGAGGAAAGCAAGGGCTATTTGCTGGATGCAAGCAGCGGAGTATTGTACCGCAAAGAGGATGGCGGCCGTATCCGTGCGCTCAGTCCAACAAATATTAAATTGAAAGAAGATTATTTTGGCATGACGAAAATCATTTCAACCAAGGTTACGGAGGATGCAGATTTGGTTACGGTATGGCAAGCGTACGGCGAGCCCATGATTAATGACGATTTTTATACGCTGTTCGTCCAGAAAGGAAAGGTACTTCGTCAGGCAAAGGCTCATTATTGGAATTTTAATGCCAACAATATCAAGCTTTATAATGGTAAAGCAGTCATGAACGATGGACAGACCGTTCGTCTGATTGACGCTAATGGTTCTGTAAAAGAAATATGGAATATGGGGAAGCTTTCCGGTCGTTTGAAGGACAGCTTTGCGGTGGAAGGCATGGGCGAGGGGTTTATTCTTGCCAGATCGAATGATGAGGGCTTTTTAATATTATTTAATCTTAAAACCCACCAGTCATTGTTGGTGTATGAGTTGCTTCGATTAGCTCCTGAGCAACTGAACGGATTCAGGGAAGATGGTATTAAGTTTATCGGTCAGAACAAAAATGACGGTGAACTGCGCTTCGAGCTACATGATAGTAAAGGACGGCCTCAAACGTTCAAATATGCTTTGTGAATGGGTTTAAGGCGTCGATCAGACGCCTCTTATTACATAAAACTTCACAAATATCCGAATTGTTCACTCCTCAGGCACTCCTTTGTTCATGAAGCATGAGAGGCTTCACTTTTTATTTTGAATGCGCTTACATAAAATATAGCTATACGGCGGCAGTGCTACAAACCTTGCTGTCGGCAACGTATACAGAGGGGGAGTGACTCACATTGAATCAGCCTATGCCCAAAAATTCTGCAATGCTTACAGCGGATTCCCGCCTGAACGGTAAGAGGCTGGGAACGGGTAGAAAACACGGTTTTTTCTATGAACTGTTCCGCAATCGAGTATTATTTCTGATGTTGTTGCCCACTTTAATTTTTTTCTTCATTAATTCCTACATTCCTATGGTGGGTATTTATTATGCATTTACCCAGTTCGACTTTAATACCAGCCTGTTTGATGCCAAGTTCGTCGGACTCCAAAATTTTCGCTTTTTATGGCAATCCGGCACGCTGACAAAACTGACATTAAATACGGTCGGATACAACGCAGCGTTTATTTTACTTGGTAACGTGTTAGCGATTGTTCTCGCTATTTTACTAAATGAGCTGCGAGGCCGCTACTTTAAAAAGATCGCTCAATCCGTGATGTTCCTGCCTTATTTTGTTTCTTTCGTTATTCTAAGTGTCATCGTGTATAACATATTTAATTATGATAATGGTTTTCTGAATACGCTGCTGCTGCAACTTGGTGGTGAACGCGTGGATGTATACAACAAACCATGGGTATGGATTTTCCTGATTATCCTGTTCTATTTATGGAAAAATCTTGGCTACAGTATGGTGATCTATCTAGCAGCGATTACAGGTATCAGTGACGAATATTATGAGGCAGCTAAAATGGATGGAGCCAACATTTTCCAACGAATCTGGTACATTACCGTTCCTATGCTTAAATCGACATTCGTTGTGCTGCTGTTGTTTGCGCTTGGTAGTATTATGAAAGGACAATTTGATCTTTTCTATCAGTTAATCGGCAACAATGGGGTGCTGTACAATACGACGGATATTTTGGACACTTATGTGTACCGATCGCTGAAAGTGACTTTTGATGTGGGTATGGCTTCGGCGGCAGGCGTATACCAATCATTGTTCGGCTTTGTACTGATCATGACCGTGAACTATATCATCCGTAAGTTGAACGACGAGTATGCCTTATTCTAGAAAGGAGGACCCAAACGGATGGCGATCAAAGAGGATGTATACACCCGAATTTTTAAAATTATCTCTTATGTGATTATCATTATTGCTTCCATTGCTTGTTTACTCCCGTTCCTACTTATTATTTCGGCTTCACTGACCAGTAATGAATCGATTATCAGGGATGGATATCACTTTATACCACAGCAATTCTCACTGGAAGGTTACCGGACGGTGTTCACCTTTCCTGAAGAGGTGTTAAGGGCGTACGGGGTGACGATTTTTACCACGGTTGTAGGTACGACGTTGGGCCTGTTCCTGATGACGATGGCAGGATATGTGCTGGCACGCAAAGATTTTAAATACCGCAATGCGTTTTCCTTCTATATTTACTTTACGACGCTGTTCGGGGGCGGGTTGGTACCTTGGTACATTATGCTGACGAAGTATTTAGGATTGCTTGATACGTATACAGTGCTTATTTTTCCGGGATTGATGACTCCGTTTCTGATCATTTTAATGAAAAACTTCATTCGTTCTTCCATGCCGGAAGAGCTGTTCGAGTCCGCTAAAATAGATGGTGCAGGTGATTTTAAAATTTACTATCGAATTGTACTGCCTTTATCCACACCGGGTATTGCCACTGTGGGGCTGTTTCTGGCCTTGGCTTACTGGAATGACTGGTTCTCATCCTCACTCTTTATTAACGATCCGCATAAATACCAGTTGCAATATTATCTGTATAATGTAATTAACTCCATGCAATTTATCGCTCAAATGGGTGCAGGTACTGGCGTATCCCTTTCCAGTGATATGCCGACAGAATCGACGAAAATGGCAATGGCGATCGTGGTTACTGGACCCATTTTGCTGCTGTACCCGTTCATTCAGCGTTACTTTGTCAAGGGGCTGACCATTGGCGCGGTAAAAGGCTGAAGCGACACTAACGGGCTGAGATGGCATAACGTGCTGACGGTATGCCATCAAAGCAGCACTTTTTGTAAGCGTTTTATTTAAACAGACTACCATTTCAAAGGGAGGATTCACATGACATTCACAAAGAAAAGAAAACAACGCATGTCCATCCTGATTGCAGTAATGGTCATCATGGGGCTATTAGCCGGATGTGGAGGCGGTAGCGGAAACAGCGCACAAAAAGCAAATGGAGAGGATGATAAATCCCAAAAAGTGCAGCTGCAATTTTATATGCTGGGTGATGCTCCTAAGGATCTGTCTACCATTGAGGCAGAGATTAATAAGTTGGCGGAAAAAGATCTGAATGCCACCGTCAAATTTAACTATACGACGTGGACAGACTGGGATCAAAAATATAAGCTGTTATTGTCTTCGGGTCAGCCTATCGACCTGATATTCACTGCAGATTGGACGCAGTATCAGGCCTATGCCAAGAAGGGCGCATTCCTGCCGCTAGACGATCTGCTGCCTAAGGCCGCACCTGCCCTGCAAAAATTTGTGCCTCAGGACATGTGGGATGGAGTTAAAATCGGAGGCAAAATTTATACCGTGCCTGGCACGTATAAAGAGTATGTCACTAACGGCTTTGTATGGCGTGAGGATTTACGAGAGAAGTACAATTTGCCTAAACCGACAGATATCAAAAGTTACGAGGCTTATATGGATGGGATACGTCAGCATGAGCCAAATATGAAAACCGTATCTCTGAACAGCGATATCAAGGGAAATCTGCATGACCGATATACCGAATTAGTAACGAAGAGTATAGGTGCCTTGCCTTATGGCATTGGTATTAAATATGAAAAACCAACAGAGGTTTATAAATATTGGGGCTCGGATGAACAAAAGGAAGAGCTGAACACTTACAAACGCTGGGCCGATAAAGGATTCATTCCCAAAAACGTATTAAACGTAAAAGATACGCTTCAGGATCAAGTGACTTCTGGTAAAGCAGCGAGTATTTTCGGTGACAACCCAACCCGGTTTAATGATATGGTCATTAAGCTCAAAGCATCTCACCCGGACTGGAAGCTCGAGTATTACCCATTCCCTTTGACGACAGGTTATGCAACTCCAGTGCATCCGATTCATAACGGCTTTGCAATTCCAAAAAGCAGCCCAAATCCGGCGCGCGCATTAGCTTTTTATGAAAAGCTTGTGACGGACAAACGCTATAACTTGCTCACGCAATATGGTATTGAAGGCAAAAACTACGAAGTCAAAGATGGTTACTACCATATGATAGGTAGCGGCAGTTCTAATGGATTTTCACGCGAAGGTATGAACAGTTGGGCTTGGCGTAACCCGGAATATATGCTGTTTGATTCAGGCTTTGACCGTGTGAAAAAGATTTTTGCTGAGCTGGATAAAATTCAGAAGCCTGACCTGTTTACCGGCTTTGCAGAGGACTACACAACCTACCAAGCAGAAAAAGCAGCTCTAGAACAGGTTGAGAAGCAATATCTGTATCCGCTCCAAGCTGGACTGATTGATAATGTGGATCAAGGCTTGCAGACCTTCTTGCAAAAGGCAAATCAAGCTGGTTTGGAGAAAATTCAAACCGAGTATACAAAACAATGGGAAGCTTATGTAAAGGAGAAGGGGATTAAATAAAACATAAAGAATTGTGATAAAGAAGAAAAGCAAGTCTCCAGAAAGTTGGAGGCTTGCTTTTTTGATGTCAGTTTACTTATTGCGCATTTGCTCTAGAACGGCGAAAATCTGTCGGTGTTACGCCCAAGCTACGTTTGAACATGCGATGGAAATAAGAGCTGCTCGCAAATCCGGTTTGTTCTGCTACGTCGGCCACGGACCAGTCGGTCTGTTCCAGTAACTCACATGCCTTGCGAATACGGAGTTGTTGGATGACGTCCACGACAGTAGACATGGTCTGTTGCTTATATAGCCTGCTGACATAGATCGGCGACATATCCAGCTCTTCCGCAATCTGATTGAGACAAAAATTGGGATCCGTATAGGCCTGCTCCATTCGTTCATTAATTTGTCGCACCAAACGTTCCTGTTTCGTGTTTCGTTTTTCCGATAGACTGGAGCGAATATGATCAAAGACCAATTGATAATGATCAATAAGGTTTTCAGCGGTCTCTAACCGATCTGCGGATGGTAATTCAGGTTTAGATTCTATAGCAAATCCATTGAGCTCACTGATATGCCGAACAGCATTATTCACACTCATGATGAGCCGGGATATCGCCTCTCGAACAGAGGAAAACGGATATTTTTCCATATGCATCAATAATTCTTTGATCATACTGTGTGCATCCTCCGTATGACCAGACAGTAGCATATCCAGCATTTTTTTCTCTTTATCGGCTGGATATACGTAAGTATTTTGGATATCTTCGTCTGTAGTGTTTTGCGCATTAATAATGCAGCCATGTCCCTGAAAAAATCGGTGCATAGATGCGTCTTGTACCTGGCGGTACAGCAAATGTAGCCGTTCTGGTTGACTCGTGATGGCACTGTAAGTCAGTGAAACGCTCAGCTTCAAATATTCAAAGCAAGCTTCGCGTATTTGGCGTAATAAAGTTTCTAGTAGTACAGTGTCTGTATGTTCTGCGGGATCGAGAATGTTAAGCATCAGCAGTACACTGTCCTCATCCATATCAACAGTCTCCACCCGGTACGTCTGTCCGCATATTTCAGAAGCAATGTTCATAATTGCAAACTTATAGGGTAGCAGATCAGGTCCACGTTCGCTTTGCCATCGGGTATATTCATCTATGCGCAGCAGCACAAGGCGGTAGTCTTTGTCGAACTGGAACGTAATCCCAAGCTCGCGCAATCGTTCCGGTTCTTCACTGGCAGGGATATTTTGAATTCCCCGAATCACATTTCTTAAAATGTTTTGCCGGATCGTGTACATACTGTTTCGTTTCTCCGATTCCAGTGAATTCATATGCACAACGATTTGGCCAATAGGCGTATACAGCATTTTGGACAGCAGCCACGAAGCCACGAATCCTGCCAATGCAATGATGGCGGCTATCAGTAACATCGCATTACGAATAACACTTGCCATTTTGATAACGTTTTCATATGGTGTGACACTAATATACTGCCAACCTAGTCCGTCCGGGGAGGTGTAGGAAATGAGTGATCTTTTACCATGAAAGTCTTCTACAAAATAGCCTGTTTCTTGTTTTTTGACTCTCGTATGCAACCATAGCTGCTCTTTTTCGTTCAAAGTTTCGTCTGTCAATGTTGTACCAGACAACAGCCTGCCCTGATCGTCTAAAATATAAGCGGTCCCGCCTGAGATTGGATTCGCCGCCATTTCCTTGTTCATCCAGGCCGCCGACACATTCACAATCACAGCCGAATTTATCGCTTCGTTCGAGTTAATTGCGTCATAACATAAATACGTATAGGCTGCGATATCTGGGCTTGCTTGCTCTACTCCAGCTCTGGAGTCTGAGGCAGTCAGCAGCGGATACGTGCGTGGAATAGGCGTAAAGGGTTTATAGTCCTGATAATGATCCAGTACGCGAATGATATCTGTATCAGCCAGTTCATGTTTGCTGAATAACCCGTTTTGACCTTGTGAAGACGCAATGTAGAAGGTGCCGCTTTTAGGATTAAACACGTAGATGGATTCGATATACGGCATGGAGTTAAGATAATTGTTCAATTCGGTCATGGCAGCGGTTACATCATATACATTAGGTTTGGGATAATACAACAACTTGGATAGGGTACTGCTGCGATACATTTGGAATGCCAACGATTGAGCGATAGATGTCATGTTAATAACCTCTCTGCTTCTCAACGTCAAGCTGTTGTGATTGGCCTCGAATGCCTGCTCCTTTTCCACACGAATATAGTAAAAATAATACACAGTGGTGGATACCAGCAACGTTAGCGTAATACATAACGTAATGCTGACCAGCAATTTGCTGTGAAGCTTATGATGCTTTTTGAAATTGCTCATTTGAACAGGCCTCCTGTCTGTGTGCACGTAGCTGTAAAGTACACCCTATTTATGTATTCATTATACGTGTGATCTTGTGAACAAGACAGTGAACAAACCGATTCTTTGTGAAAAATAATGTTTTTTCGTTAAGCAGCTAACCCGTTGGTCAAGTACCGATTTCTAGGTTGAGCTGGAAATCCTCCAGCTAATCTCTTGTTATTTGCATACCGATGTTTTATATTGACATAAGAGTAGGTCAAAAATAAAAGAGGTGAACGGACGAGATGAGTCCACGCACGAAGGAACAAAACGAAGAGATTCGACTGCGGCGTCTGGAGCAAATCCGGAAAGCCGCTGCCGATGTATTTTTGAATAAGGGGCCTTTACTGGAAATCCGCGATGTGGCCGCGCAGGCGGGACTCGGCTATGGCACGGTATACCATTATTACAGCAATAAGGGCAATTTGCTCTACGATCTGCTATGGGATGCGTTGGAGCGGGCCGGGGGATGGCTGGAGGCCTCGTTAGAGGCTCCGCTGAAGGTTCCGCCGGAGGTCCCGCACGTTTCGGCTTCGGGAGAGGCGCCGGCGGGCGGGCATTTTGGCTTGGCTGATGCGGCAGACACCGGGATCTCGGCTGCCGCAGAGCTTGGCCCCGTCGCCGCTGCCAGCGTCCGGCTGCTGCAGCTTTGGGCGGAGGACCACGCCCTGTACCTGCTGCATAAGCTGGCCGGTGAGGGCTTTGCCTCGCTGCCTGAAGCGCGCTCGGCCCCGCTCTCGGCGGCCTTTCGCCGGGAGGTGCTCGCGCCGTTTGCCGCGCTGCTGGAAACCGGGTGTGTGGCGGACGGGTCTACCGCTTCCAGCGAAAACGCGACGGAGCCGTCGTATCGGCTACAGCGCGCGGAAATGCTGCTGGCCGCTTTGGTCGGTTGCGCCGCGCTTTCGCTTCGCCGCGGAAAGTTGCACGAGGAGGCCAGGGATATCGTCCGATTTTTAAAATTATAGAATGGATAAGGAGCGAACAAACAAAAATGATTATTTTAAAATCACCTAGGGAAATCGAAGAGATGAAGCCGGCGAGCCAAATCGTTGCGGACTGCTACCGCGAGGTGGCCAAACTGATCGAGCCTGGGATCACCACCCGGGAAATCAATGACTTTGTTGCCAGACACATCACCAAGCTGGGCGGCAAGCAGTTTACGAAAGGGTACAACGGTTTCCCCGCCGAAACCTGCATTTCGGTCAATGATGTGGTGGCTCACGGCATTCCTTCGAACCAGATGCTTATGGACGGCGACTTGCTGAAGCTCGACATCGTCGTGGAATACGGCGGATGGTTCGGCGATTCGTGCTGGTGCTATGCGGTGGGCAATATCCGGCCGGAGGCGCAAAAATTAATGAAGGTGACAAAGGAATGCTTGGATCTGGGGATCTCCCGGGCCCTCCCTGGGGGCCGGCTCGGCGACATAACGTCGGCGATTCAACAGCATGCGGAAGCGAACGGGTTTTCGCTCGTACGCGATCTGCTGGCCCACGGGATCGGACGGAGCCTGCATGAGGAGCCGAGCTACGAGCATATCGGCGTAGCCGGCAAAGGCATTCGGTTAAAGGAAGGCATGGTGTTTACGATTGAACCGATGGTCAACGAAGGTACGTTTCGTATCACGATCGACGACGATCAGTGGACGGCGAGGACGGCCGACGGCAAGTTGTCGGCGCAATATGAGCATACGATCGCAGTCACGCCGGACGGACCGCTGATTTTAACGGCCCAGTAAGAATAGCGGCGAACGGATGGGAATGCGTCATTTTAGGAAATAAGTCGCCAACCCGGCCTGTTTGGCCTGAGAAAGTTCGTAATCCGAAACCACGAAAAAGCGCTGGGACCAACCTGGATCAGCGCTTTTTTTACATGGTTTGAAACTTTTACCGATTTACGAAAAACCGTTTCCCCGGAGAAAATGGCCTAGAAGTAAAACACTCCCATTAGCCTAGGGGATCGATCCTGAAATAACGTAAGCAAAGAGAGGCAGTACTTCATCAGTCTGGAAATTGAACGTTACCTTTAACGATATAGGCTTGGCCTGTGCCATTTTCCGCTAGAGCTGGGATGGTATCGTTGAGCACGACACCACGAATGTCCGTAATCCTTATTTTCAGAGGCTGTTTTCCTAAGTTGGTACCCAAAAAGTGGTTGTAATCCTGTTTTTCGAGATTGAGCCATTGTCCGTTTTGTTGGACTTCCATCTTCAAGACCGGATATTTATGATTGCGTACTTGAATGGCTGCCCACCATTGGCTGCTGCCTTCTTTAATACGGTAGGAGACATTGCCGCTAACCGGAGCTTTGACAACTTTCCACGAAATATTAATTTTTCCGTCTAATTGGTTGCCAATCAGGTTGAACGCGTTTGGGGACAGATCGAGTGCGCCATTTGGACCTTCGGGGTAAAGATCAGTTACATATACGGTTGTTTTCCCTTTGGGACCTTGAACTTCCAAATAGGCTCCAGCTAATGCAGCTTTGATTCCATTATAATTCAGTTGTGTGCGGTTAAGCGCTGTGATTTTGGCATCCGAAGGGATGGGATCAAGTAGTAATGCCCCTCCAGAGTAACCTGATCCCGTATATGTGGCGTAGCCTGTGTATGTATCATTCCAAGCAGCTGAAGCGGGAAGGGCGAATAATACAAGACTTAACAACGATGTCAGACCGATGGTTTTGAACTTTCGGAACGTCGATTTTTTTTGCATAATCATTTCCTCCTTATTCATTTAATAGATTCATATAGTAAATATAAACACTATATTACCTAATATTTCAAATTGTACAATAGGACTTTGAGGCAAAAAGAAAATATTGAAGATGTTTGTCAACTTACTCATAGGCCATATGTCTTGTTTTTTTGGGAAATGGTTGAACGGTGCTTTTTTTCGCAGAAAGTTTGCAGGGCAGCCGATAATTTCAGGAAGATGTATCCTTATAACACAGGACAGGGCTGACTGGAGAGTAAGGACAGAGGAGGGGGTTAATAATAAGGACGAATGTCTTCTATGCACCGCCAGTAAAATACTTTAGAGCGATTAAACTAGGACTTTTGAATGAAGTCTTTTAAATAGAATAAGCGAACTATTGTTCTCCTTTTGTTTGTCGTATACAATCGAATCATGCTGATTCAAATGGAGTGATGTTGAACTCTGTTGTATGCTGCAACGAAAGGATGTTTTGCACCATGATGGGAAGAGCCCATTTGATTATTGGAACCGGGGTCTCCCTGTCGGTATTAGCTCTAAGTGGATACGAAGTGACCCCGGCTGCCGTGGCAGCTGCTGTGGTCGGTTCATTGTTGCCGGATATTGACGAGCCTAACTCCATGCTCGTGAGCCGTGCGCTGCCAACCAAAATGCTTAGACTCATACAGCTTCTAATGATTGGGGCTGCTGGTTGGGTATTTTTCACCCGTTTGGCTCCGCCGCCATGGAATCTTGTTCTGGCTTTGCTGATGATTAGTGCTTCTTTTATGCCTTCACGATCCATGCGCAAGGTTATTATCTTTCTAATTGGTATCGGCCTCGCCTGGTATGGAGAATCATATGCACCGTGGAATTATATCGCTGGGTGTCTGCTGATCATTTGTACGCTAGTCCCACACCGGGGGTTAACTCATACGGTATACGGGACAGTCGCATGGACTGCGCTGCTTTATGGTACGACACGTTTGCACGGTGACAGCATATGGCTGGCTGGAGGTATGGCGTACTTGCTGCATTTACTGGCAGATTCCTTGACGAATAATGGAATTAAACCTTTGCCGCCGTTCAAATGGAAGCTGCGATTTAAATTGATGAGTACCGGAACCCGGAAGGGAGCTAAGGTAGAAAACGTCTGCATTGCTCTAACTACTGTACTTGTAGTGATTGCTTTGCTTCGTTATAAGCATTTGATTTGAAATGTTCTATCTTTTGTTTCTATTAAATTAAAAAAACAGTCAATGCACGTTGTACGTGTCTGAACTGCACCCCATTTGTTAGACACGACTAACAATGGAGGTGCAGTTTTTTGCCTAAATTCAGTTTAGATGAGAAATTGAAATTGGAGGCCATTCGTAGGTATCAGCGTGGTACTGAGGGAGTCAAAAGCATTGCACAATCATTAGGGATGAATCATGAAGCTTTACGTATGTGGATTAGGCAATACGAATCTCACGGGGTAAAAGCTTTTGAAAAAACCTATACAGCTTACTCCACGGCATATAAACTAGACGTACTCAACTACATGAACGAGAATGGGACGTCTCCGAATGAAGCAGCTGTCATTTTCAAAATTTCTTCACCTGGAGTCATTAGGAAATGGCGTAGTCAATTCAATGAACATGGAATAGACGCCCTGAATTCAAAGAAAAAGGGGCGTCCACGCATGACAGATAAGAATAAAAACATCACAAAGAAACAAGAACCTGCCAAGGATTCAATGGAGGCTCTACAAGCTGAATTAGAACGTTTACGTATGGAAAACGCCTATCTAAAAAAGTTGAATGCCTTAGTTCAAAACAAGGAAAAATCACCAAACAAGACAAAGCGCAAGTCGTCTATGAATTAAGGCATGATTTCCCGGTGGTTGCATTACTAAAGCTCGCTGAAGTCAAACGTAGCACCTTTTATTATTGGATCAAACAGTTTGATAGGCCAGATCCGGACGCAGGTCTGAAACTCCTTATCCAATCTATTTACGAGGAACATCAGGGTCGCTATGGCTATCGTCGTATCCGTGACGAACTATTTAATCGGGGGCATCAAGTTAATCATAAGAAAGTACAGCGTATTATGGCCGAATTAGGCCTGAAATCGGCAGTGCGTATGAAGAAATATCGTTCCTATAAGGGATCAGTGGGTAAAGTTGCACCCAATGTACTCGATCGTAATTTTCATTCAGGCAAGCCAAACGAGAAATGGGTTACCGATATTACGGAATTTAAGTTGTTTGGAGAAAAGCTTTATGTATCCCCTGTTTTAGACTTGTTTAACGGTGAAATTATCACCTACACAGTAGGGGCTCGCCCCACTTATTCCTTAGTCTCCGAGATGCTGAATGAGGCATTTAAACGCTTATCCGAAAAGGATAAACTGCTCCTGCATTCGGATCAAGGTTGGCACTATCAGATGAAGCAGTATCAACACGCTTTAAAGAAACAAGGAATTACCCAAAGCATGTCTCGTAAAGGAAATTGTTACGATAACGCTGTAATGGAAAACTTCTTTGGCATCATGAAGTCGGAGTTTCTTTATCTAAATGAGTTTGAAAGTGTAGATCACTTCAAGCAAGAACTAGAGCAATACATTAATTACTACAATCACAAGCGCATCAAGTCAAAATTAAAAGGCATGAGCCCGGTACAATACCGAGCTCATGCCCAACTGGTTGCATAAAAATAGTTGTCTAACTTTAAGGGGTCACTTCAGTCTCTTGACTGTTTTTTATAGATAGCGATTCTCTATTACACCTTAAGCTCGTTCTATAATGGTATTCAGCGTTGTACGATCCAGGTTTTGAACCAGCTTGATGATCAGCTCTTTGGCTGCATCATAATCATCAGTGTGAATAATAGACGAGGAAGTATGGATGTATCGTCCACAGATGCCTATGACGGTAGATGGTACGCCAATTCCGCTCAAGTGCACTTGGCCGGCATCGGTTCCCCCTGTGGAGATGAAATATTGATACTTGATTTTGTGAGTTTCCGCCATGTCTTGCACGTATTCCACAATTCCGCGGTGTGTAATCATACCCGGATCAAATACCCGCAGCAGTGCGCCTTTACCGAGGTGTCCGTAAGCATTCGGGTCACCGCCCATATCATTGGCTGCACTGCAATCCAGTGCAAAGAAAATATCGGGCTGAATCAGATTGGCCGCTGTGCGTGCACCGCGCAGTCCTACTTCCTCCTGAACAGTGGCCCCCGCATACAATGTATTGGGAAGCTTGTCTTTTTCTTTATGTAACGCTTCAAGCAGTTCAATAGCCAAGCCTACACCGTAGCGGTTATCCCACGCTTTAGCCATGATTTTTTTAGGATTTGCCAGTGGTGTAAAATCACAGATTGGCGCTATGGCTGTTCCTGGTACGATCCCCAGATCCTGAGCTTCCTGTCTGCTGTCTACGCCAATATCCAGATACATATGCTTGATGTCCATAGGTTTACTGCGTTGCGATTCATCCAGCAAATGAGGCGAGACAGAGCCAACTACACCGATAACTGGGCCTTTTGGAGTCAATACTTGAAGACGTTGTGACATGATGGCTTGGCTCCACCAGCCTCCAACCGGCTGAAAACGAATCATTCCATTTTCCGTAATACCATTCACGATAAAACCGACTTCATCCAGATGGCCTGCCACCATTACACGTGGTCCACTCTCTTGACCGCGCAGCACCCCAAAAAGACTGCCCAATCGATCTTGCACGATTTCATCGGTATAGCCGGATATCCGTTCCTTAACCCATGCCCGCAACTCTCGTTCATGCCCAGGAATGGAAGGAAACTCCGTTAAGGTTTTAAACAATTCCAATGTTTTTGATTCCATGATGTATACCTCACTCCTTATTAATTAACCAGTGGTCGTCATGTATTTAGTATGAATGGATTTGTACGGAATGTCCACGATATCATTTTCCTGACATAACATTTCTCCAAAAAGCTCATAATGAAAAAGACCCAAGCAATTCGAACCGCCAAGCGCGAAAACTTACAGATAAGGGGTGGTGAATGATGCCAGCTAAATCCGGGCAGCGCGGTTTTCGTACCAATACGTCGCCGCTGTCCATAAATGAGAAGGACTATCAGAATATTTCACAAAAGCATGAGCCCTCGAGAAAAGTATTTGCTAATTGTGTGCGCGCTTTTCTGGTTGGAGGCGGGATATGTGTGATTGGACAGGCGATTCAAGAGGCTTTTATGGCAGGAATGCACATATCAGCCAAGGAGGCCGCCCCGCCGACCTCATCCATGATGATCTTGCTGGCGGTCATATTAACCTGTATCGGGGTTTACGATAAGGTTGCTCAATGGGCAGGAGCAGGAACCGCTGTGCCAATTACAGGCTTTGCTAACTCCATGTGTTCGGCTGCATTGGAATATCGTTCTGAGGGACTGGTGCTCGGAGTGGGCGCGAATATGTTCAAACTTGCTGGTTCGGTTGTCGTATTCGGGGTGGTGGCTGCATTTATCGTAGGCGTTATATATGCCATCCTTGGTGTGGGAGGCAATCACTTATGAGAAGACAGGGAGGACAAACCTGGAAGTTTGAATCGAGACCGCGCATCATTGGAAGTGCCACTGTTGTGGGCCCGGATGAAGGAGAGGGGCCGTTGTCCACAGATTTTGATTATATTTATGACAATATAGAAATCAACGAGAAAACGTGGGAAAAAGCGGAACGTAGATTGATTGAGCATTCTACAGAGCTGGCGCTAATTAATGCCAATTTGAACAAAGAAGAAGTGCAGTTTTTTATTAGTGGTGATCTGATGAATCAGATTATCAGTAGCTCCTTCTCGGCTAGCAAGCTGGCCATTCCCTATTTGGGTGTTTTTGGAGCCTGCTCAACATCAATGGAAAGCTTAGCCTTAGCCGCACTTATTGTGGACTCAGAGGCCGGTGACTACGTGATGGCGGGTACGACTAGCCATAATTGTACTGTGGAAAAACAATTCCGCTATCCTAATGAATACGGATCACAGAAGCCCCCTACGGCTCAGTATACTGTTACCGGTTCCGGCGCCGCAATAGTGGGCCATGCCAAGTCAGGGACGGTGGTGGATTGTGCTACCATTGGACGTGTAATGGACATGGGCATTAAGGACCCCTTTAATATGGGTGGAGCCATGGCTCCCGCGGCTGCGGACACGCTGTTGTCTCATTTTCGAGATACTGGCCGTGACCCTAGTTACTATGACCTCATTGTAACGGGCGATTTAGCCTCTGTGGGGCTACCGATTGCCAAGGAGCTGCTCAAAAAAGATGGGTTCGATATGAATCAGACGGAATTTAATGATTGCGGTTTACTGATTTACGACATTAATAAGCAAAAGAAAGTCATTTCAGGAGGCAGTGGTTGTGGCTGCTCGGCTGTTGTAACCTACGGGCATTTGTTGAAGCGGATCGAAAAAGGAGAGCTACAAAAGGTACTGGTGGTGGCGACTGGAGCGTTATTATCTCCTTTGACTACACAGCAGGGTGAGAGCATTCCTTGTGTTGCACATGCTGTAGCTTTTGAGGCGGGAGGAACAGTATGATATTTCTATGGGCTTTTTTAGTGGGTGGTGCCATTTGTGTCGTGGGCCAATTGATGATGGATGTGTTCAAAATGACGCCGGCACATACGATGAGTACGTTGGTAGTTGCAGGTGCAATTGCTGATGCTGTTGGGATATACGATCCGCTTATTAAATTTGCAGGGGCGGGTGCGACCATTCCAATTACCAGTTTTGGTAACTCACTTGTACACGGCGCATTAACCGAATTGGAGAAGGACGGATGGTTGGGTGTCATTACAGGGATTTTTAGTCTGACAAGTGCAGGGATTTCCTCTGCGATTATTTTCTCTTTTCTGGCATGCTTGTTTGTTCGTCCAAAAGGAAGCATATAAAAGCAGCGTACTTTAGATTTGACATCGTAAGATAAATAATTGTATACATGTGCCCTTCGGATCTAATGACCGAAGGGTTTTTGATTGTTCTGCACATGAGAGATCGAAAGAAGGATGGAGCTTGAATAATATGGCAGGGGGTTAAGTGTACTCTGTGTCCACCTTCATGTACAATAATAGGAAACAGGTTGCTATCTAGGAGGTTTACAGAGCTATGCCCGTACGTCAAGAATCTGTGCAGATTGTATCTGCAATCCGTTCTAATCTGGAATCATGTATATTAGGTAAATCCTTTGAAATAAAATTACTGCTTACGGCTATGCTGGCGGGTGGACACATTCTGATCGAGGATGTTCCGGGTACGGGAAAAACGCAAATGATCAAGGCTCTTGCCAAATCCATGCGTGGTGATTACCGCCGTGTTCAATGTAATCCTGATATTCTCCCGAGTGATATTACAGGGGTATCCATATTTCATCCACGGGACGAGCGTTTTTATTTCCGTCCGGGTCCTGTGATGACTAATATTTTGCTGGCGGACGAAATTAACCGAGCGACGACGAAAACCCAGTCAGCTCTGCTGGAGGTTATGGAGGAACGCAGTGTGACGGTGGATGGGGACACTCATATGTTGCCTCATCCTTTTATGTTGTGTGCGACACAAAACCCGATTGATTTTGAAGGCACTTATATGCTGCCGGAAGCACAGTTAGATCGTTTTATGCTCAAAATCAGCTTGGGTTATCCTGATATGGAGACGGAGCGAAACATGCTGCTCCATCATCAGGCAGGCCAGCCAGCAGATCGTCTGGAGGCTGTAGCTCATATGGAGCAGATTGCTGACATCCAGCAGGAAATTAGAGGGATTTATATGGACAAAGCAGTGACGTCCTATTTACTTGATATCGTACGTGCGACAAGAGAACATCCATCCGTGCTGCTGGGAGCTAGCCCCCGGGCGGCGCTTGCTTTTGTAATGGCTGCGAAGGCATACGCTTTTCTGGACAACCGTGACTATGTGCTGCCTGATGATGTGAAGGCACTGGCACCTTATGTGCTAACGCATCGTTTGTTGCTGCGTCCCGAGGCGCGCCTGGATAGTTCCAATGCCCAGTCCGTGCTGGAGGCTGTCCTTCGGCACGTACATGTACCCGTACGAATGGAGCGTCCTTAGGGAATGAATATGGTCAAAAGGAAGCGCAGGCTTCCCCGGCTGTCAGGCCGCATCTGGCTTCTGGTGGTCATATGGGTGGTGTGCCTGCTATATTTGTTGTTTCAGGGCGGCAAGACGTCGGTCATGCTGTTGTCTATGGTTACGCTGTTAATCGTTTATTTATGGATCGTTGGTTTGAGCGGAGTTCGCCGTGTGCAAGGCTCCCGGCAGCTTTCGCAAGGCTCGGAGTTTGGAGAACTGCTGCATGCAGGAGATCAAGTGCATGTAAAGCTGAGCCTCAGCATTCCTGGATTTCTTCCGTTACCCTATGTCATTGTCCGTGAGGTCCTTAAGCGACATACAGGTGAGTCCTGGTCGTTTGAGGATAGTGTCATTCCCAGTCTAAAAGGGGGCGGTCAGCTTACATTTCAGACTCCCGCTTTAGAGCGAGGAAGCTATCACTTTGAGGAAACGGAATGTGTGAGTGAGGACATCTTCGGTCTGTTGGAGCACAAAGGCAGCTTGAACGCACGCGGTGAATTTCGGGTGCTGCCCCGAACGGTATTCATTCCGTATTGGCAGATGAATGACCGTCGCTCAAGAATGTCTGGACCGCAGACCGTTCAAACTCGAACGCGGCGTGAAACGACACAAATTAACGGTGTACGGGATTATGTATATGGAGATCGGTTTTCGCGCATCCACTGGAATGCGACGGCGCGTACAGGTAGCTGGAAATCCAAGGAATTTGAGCATGAGACAGTTCCCAAAACGATGCTTGTGCTGGACGTACACATGAAGCATTATGTGAACGCCGAACAGTTTGAGCTAGCTGTATCCTCTACCGCTTCATTGCTGGAATATGGTGGACGGGAGCGAATGGGGGTTGGATTGTGCACAGCTGGAGAGAAAGGCACCGTCTTTCAACCAAGTGAGCAGACAATGGAACGACAACGAATGATGCATCACTTGGTAGACATACACACCACTTCACAAGGTAGCTTGAAATCCGCTGTAGAAAGCAGTGTGCGCCAGTTTCCGCAAGGCTGTTATTTTATACTGATTAGTCCGCTGAAGGATTATCAGGCGATGGAGCTTCTTCGCTGGGCCGATACCCGGGGAATGACTCCGTGCCATGTCTATATTGGAGAAGGTTCTGCTGAGGGAGAAGCTGAAGAATGGATGAGCATGCTTCGTGCAAGGGGAATTAAGGGCTACGATGTTGAGAGCCTTGAAGAGCTCCCGGCTGTAATGGGGGGAGGGACACTATGAAGAGCTGGTTACAATCGTTAAAGGGTTCCTGGGTCCCCGCTTTTACATTTTTATGGATTATTATTATTGCCATGCAATGGGTTTCTTTTGCTTCCGAATTATGGTTGGAAGAGACAAGAGCACTCGTACTAATGACCATTACAATGCTGGCTCTGGTGAAGATTGTACTACCATTTCGTCCCTGGATTGAATTTATTGTTAAGGCGATGGCGCTGTTTTTTATTTTGTATCGGACATTGGTGTCTTATTCAATCATTATCCCCTTCGGAGGGGTAGCCAATCGCCTGGACCAGTTTATTTCCAATATGTCACCTTATATTTGGTTTTCCCTCATCGCTTGGCTAGTTATTGAAATGGTGCCGCTCATCGTTACAACGAAGCAGCGGATTCTTGTTTTTGTGGGTATTAACATTGCCGCGCTGGCAGTACTTGATTCCTTCACGCCAACTGTGCTGTGGGAGGAGGTTGCTTGGATCGTCTTTGCTGGTATGGGTTGGCTGGTGACGCAGCATCTGCAGTATTTTCGGCAGCATTATCCTCAAGGATGGAAGCATATTCGGCGCTATCCATATAAAATAGTAGCCAATATTGCGGTCATTTTTGCGCTCATTATTATGGCTGGTGTCAATATGCCCGAGGTACAGCCCGCTTTGACGGATCCCTATACAGCGTGGACCCAGAGAAATAGCTCAACTACCGCCGGGATCAACAATGGATCTGGGGCACTGGATCAGCGGATGAACACTGCATCGGGTTATAGTCGCCAGGATAATCGGTTGGGGGGAGGTTTTAATTTTGACTATTCTCCTGTCATGACCATCACGACCACTCAACGAAGCTATTGGCGGGGGGAAACGAAACGAACCTATTCCGGTACAGGCTGGAGTGACAAGGGCAACGATGATCAAACGTTAAATGATGTTCCAATGACCGCAGAGCTTGAAAACACACAAGAAACGCGGCATTCGACTGAGCAGGTCGTTCAGACCATTACGATGCAAAACGACCAAAGCTATCCTGTTTTATTTGGCGCTTATTCGGTGCAGCGTGTTCAATCGGTGGACAGAGATTCACGGGCAGACGGGTTACGTTGGAAGCCGGAACAGGCGGAACTGCTTTGGAATCCATCCTCCCGAAGAACTGCTTATCCTAAAACGTATACTCTGGTATCGCATGTCCCTGTGATCCCTGAGAAAGAGCTACGCACAAAAACTTTTAATGAGTTGTACGGAAAAAACAAACAGGAAGCCTATCTACAAATTCCAGATGAGTTGCCACAGCGGGTTCGTGATTTGGCTCAGAACGTAACGTCAACGGCGAAAACGCCATATGAAAAAGTCGGATTACTACAGCAGTATTTGCAGCAAAATTATGCATATACGAACAATCCGGATCTCTCACGGAAAAGAAGCAGAGATTTTGTGGATGCCTTTCTGTTTGAGATTCGGGAGGGCTATTGCGATTATTATTCCACCTCATTAGTCATGATGGCTCGCTCCGTTGGGGTTCCAGCCCGTTGGGTTAAAGGGTATGCACCTGGTCAGCAGACGTTTTCAGATGATGCAACAACGGGTGAAGGTGACGAAAATATGTCCTCTTACTCCGTGACAAATGCGGATGCTCATTCCTGGGCGGAAGTATATTTAGGTGAATACGGTTGGGTTCCTGTAGAAGCAACGCCTGGCTTTGATATGCCGCTGCTTACGGAACAGGAGGATTCAAAGACTCCAGAAGCCCCAGAGGTTAAAGATCAGTCTGAACCGGAACAGCCTGAGCAGACCCCGCAGACTAATCCGGAGGAAGCTTCAAAGATTCATCCTGTAATTATAGGTTCTGCTGCTGCAATTCTGCTGTTGTGGGCTGCTTATATCGTCTGGCGTAATCGGGCAGACCTTCACTTTTACCTGCTGCGTTTACGCAGAGGTAAGCCGTTGACTCCGGATGAAAAGGTGGTCGTCGAAACTGAGCACTGGTTAAGGTACATGCGAAGAAGGGGATTTGTCCGCGCCAGTCACGAGACACTGAGGGAATCAGTTGATAGATGGTCGCTAGAAGTACCGGAACAGGCTTCAATTTTACATCAGCTGCTTGGACGATTTGAACAGGCGCGTTATAGTCCCTCATCCGTAACCGCAGAAGATTGGCATATGGTTCGCAAGCAAGCCTCTCTGTTACACAAAGAAGGCTGGATAAAACGTCTATTTTAGTCTTTAGCTATATATTTAGTGAAAAAGCTGTCCGTTTGTTGCGGATAGCTTTTTACTAAGCCATAGTAATATGGTATAGTTTGTCGTATGAAACTGAGGTGACCGACGTTGTTTGAAATGCTGATGCCCAAATTACGGGTGAATACCGTCTTTGATATTGATCTTGAAGGCTTATATGCTCAAGGATATCGCGGCATTATTACGGATCTGGATAACACGCTGGTCGGCGCAAAAGCGCCGAATGCAACTCCCGAGCTGGTGGCCTGGTTTGAGAAGGTCAAACAGGCGGGTTTTAAGCTTGTCATCGTGTCTAACAACAATATGGACCGTGTATCCGTGTTTGCTACGCCTTTGGACATTGAATTTATACATGCCGCACGGAAGCCCTCCAACTCGTCTTTTCGTAGAGCCATCCGTATGATGGGGCTGACTCCGGAAGAAACTATTATGGTCGGAGACCAAATGTTGACGGACGTATTGGGAGGTAACCGACTGGGGTTGCATACGGTGTTGGTGCTACCGATATCCATTCATGATGAAGGAGTCATGACTCGATTTAATCGGCGGTTGGAGCGAATCGCGCTCACAAGGTTACGTAAGAAAGGCTTATGGCTTGAGGAGGAAAAGAAGAATGACTGAAAGACCTGACGGCGGCACTGCCGTCAAATGTAGTGGTTGCGGTATAACCGTGCAGACCACTAGCCCGGAGCTTCCGGGATTTATTCCTGAAAAATTGCTTACTCGCGAACCTGTCATTTGTCAGCGTTGTTTCCGAATCAAAAACTATAATGAGACGTCTTCAGTGACAGTGGATCAAGATGAGTTCTTGAAGCTGCTCAGCCAGATTGGCGACAAGGATGCACTCGTTATCCACATTGTAGATATTTTTGATTTTGAAGGCAGCTTGATTTCCGGTCTGCAACGCTTTGTAGGCTCTAATCCGGTTATACTGGCTGTAAACAAGACCGATTTGCTGCCTAAGGTAACGAATTGGAACAAGGTACGTAACTGGGTACAAAAGCAAGCGAAGGAGCAAGGGCTTCGCACGGAAGAAATCGTACTGTGCTCAGCTAAAAAAAATCAGGGCTTTGACCGTCTTTTGGATGTGGTATCTGAGCTCCGTGGTAACCGCGATGTATATGTGGTTGGAGCGACAAATGTGGGTAAATCCACGCTCATTAACCGTTTGATTCGTGATTATAGCGACATGGAGCAGGAGCTCACAACGTCCCGTTACCCGGGAACTACACTCGATATGGTGAATATTCCGCTCGACGACGGCAAGGACATTATTGATACTCCGGGTATTGTATACCCTTGGCGATTCAGTGAGATCGTCTCCCGTCAGGACTTGAGCGCTATTATGCCGGACAAGCCGCTGAAGCCTGCTGCGTATCAGCTTGATGCCGGACAAACATTGTTTTTCGGCGGTATGGCCCGATTTGATTTTGTCGACGGTCAGCACCAATCTTTTACCTGCTACATTAACGGTGGTCTTAAGATACATCGCACGAAGCTGGAGCGAGCTGATCAGTTGTTCGCTGATCATGCCGGGGAATTGTTATCTCCGCCAACACGCGATCAATTGGCAGAGATGCCGGAATGGACAAGACATGAGTTCCGCGTGCCACGCAAGTCTCCATCGGACATCTATATTTCCGGTTTGGGATGGATCAGGGTAAATAGCGAGAACGGAGCTCTGGTTGCGGTTCATGCTCCTCGGGGAGTCCGTGTGCTTTTGCGGCCTGCGTTGATATAACGTTGCTGTAACCATGTTATAGGGCGGCAAGGAACAGGTACTGTACTGGTTCCTGCCGCCATTCATGTATTTGTGCGGCCTAATATTTTGCAATATGGGGGAGAGCGACGATGAACAGCGGGGAGTCTGAAGCGACTGAACAAGGTCTTGTACTATTGGGCGTATTGGGTGATCCAATCAAGCACTCCAAATCGCCTCTTATGCATAAAATAGCTTTGCAGGCAGCGGGGATTGAAGGAGATTTTGTACCTCTTCATGTAAAACCGGATCAGCTGAAAGATGCCATGAAGGGGATTCGCGCTTTGCATTTCCGCGGAGTCAATGTGACGATTCCCCATAAAGTCGAGGTTATGAAATATCTGGATGAGATTGATGAAGGTGCCAGACTCATTGGCGCTGTCAATACGATAGTAAATGATAATGGACGGCTTAAGGGGTATAACACGGACGGAATTGGCTACGTACGTTCCCTCAAAGAAGAGACTTCTGTCGAGTTGAAGGGAGCAAGAATTGCTGTGCTTGGAGCCGGAGGGGCTGCTCGTGGCGTGATTCATGCTCTGTTGGAGGAGCAACCGGAATCGGTCATTATTTTGAACCGAACACGTGACAAAGCTGAGCAACTGGCATTAGAGTGGACGACGGAAACGATCCCAGTGAGGGGTTATTCCAACGAGGATGCCAAGAGCGTGCTCGCCACAGTGAATGTGTTGATTAACACAACCTCGGTGGGAATGTCTCCTTTATCGGATGAACTTCCACTGGAAACGAGCTTGATTCCGGAGGGAATCATTGTGAGTGATTTGATCTACAACCCGTTGGAAACGAGACTTTTACAGGAAAGCCGTGAACAGCGCGGCTGCACTGTACATGGGGGCTTGGGCATGTTCGTGTACCAGGGGGCTGTGGCTTTTGAGTATTTTACAGGGGTTGTCCCTGCTGTAGAGCAAATGAGAGCGGCTGTGCTGAGTAGCCTGTCGTAAGTAAGAGGGTACATTAAAATTATGGAAATGCTGCATTGCATATGTGGCGACGAAGGGGTTAAATATACATGTTAACAGGTAAACAAAAAAGATATCTGCGCTCAATGGCGCATCATTTGGACCCGGTTTTTCAAGTAGGCAAAAACGGTACGAATGAGCATCTTATGCGTCACATCAACGATGCGATTGAAAAGCGTGAGCTGATGAAAGTACAAATTTTGAACAACTGTTTGGACGACAAGCATGAAATTGCGGAAGAACTGGCCGCGGAGACAGGTTCTGAGCTCGTACAGATCATCGGGAGCACTATTATTTTGTACAAAGAATCCCGTGATCATAAGGAAATTGAGTTGCCTAGAGGATAACATGCGGGGAGAAAATTATGAAAATCGGTATTATGGGTGGTACATTTGACCCGATTCATATTGGACATCTGCTGGCTGGAGAAGCGGCAAGAGATGCCTATGGGCTGGATCAAGTATGGTTTATGCCTTCTCATATTCCTCCGCACAAGCATCAGGCGGGGGCGAGCGGTAAAGAGCGTCTGGAGATGACGAGTGAAGCGGTGGCGGGTCATCCTGCTTTTGAAGTGCTGGATATTGAAGTGCTTCGCGGGGGAGTATCCTATACCATTGACACGATCAAGGAGCTTCAGGAGTTGCATTCTGCTGTGGATTTTTATTTTATTATTGGTGCGGATATGGTGAACTACTTGCCTCATTGGCAGGGAATTGAGGAACTGGCGCAGCGAATTTGTTTTATTGGTGTTCGGCGACCAGGATTCCAGCTTGCAATGGATGAGTTGCCACATTATTTGCAGGACAAGGTACTGTTGGCAGATATGCCAGTGGTGGACATTTCGTCCACGGATATTCGAGAGCGTGCTGCGGAAGGGCGCACTATCCGTTATCTTGTGCCTGATCGAGTGCATGACTATATTACAAGGGGCGGTTTGTATGAAGTACAGCCGTGAGCAATTAATGGAAGCCGTATCTGGTCAAATGCCTGAAAAACGCTGGAAGCACACACTAGGTGTTATGCATACCTCAGTGGAGCTTGCAAAGCGCTATGGAGCAGATCCGGATAAGGCCGAACTGGCGGCTATTTTGCATGATGTAGCGAAATATTGGCCTGTTCAGCAGATGGAAGAGGTGATTCGCAGTCATCCCGAATGTGATCAGGAGCTTTTGGAACATGACAAGCAGCTCTGGCATTCAGAGGTAGGATACTGCGTTGCAGCAAGAGATTACGGAGTGGATGATCCTGAAATAAGGAATGCGATCCGCTGGCATACGTCAGGACGCGTAGGTATGAGCCTGCTGGACAAAGTCGTGTGTCTCGCTGATTACATCGAACCGGGACGGGATTTTCCCGGGGTTGAGCATATCCGTAAACAGGCAAAGAAAAGCTTGGAGCAGGGCCTTGTCGCTGGATTTGACTCCACAATTTCATTGTTGCTGGAGAAGAAAAAGGTTATTTTTCCACTGACAGTCTTGTCGCGCAATGACTTGATTCAACAACTAAAACAGAGGAAAACGGAGGTTCATGAATGACCCTAACTAATGAGCAATTAATGCAAACAGCGGTTGATGCCGCAAATGATAAAAAAGCAATGAATATTGTCGCACTGGATTTGCGGGGAATATCACTAGTAGCTGATTATTTTGTCATCTGCCACGGTAATTCGGATACACAGGTACAGGCGATTGCAACAGAAATTCGCAAACGCGCTCATGATGAAGGTGTAACTATCAAAGGAATCGAAGGAATGGATTCCGCCCGTTGGGTTCTAATGGATTTGGGGGATGTCGTAGTGCATGTCTTCCATCGCGACGAGCGCGAATATTACAACATTGAACGACTCTGGTCGGATGCTAAGGTTGTGGAAAAGGTATGAGTTTGATCGCCGGTACTTATGTCACCATTATGGTGGATCGTGAGGTATCTCCTTTCGGCTACTTTCTCACTGTTGGTGAGCAGGATGTGCTGCTGCACTATACGGAACTGACACGTGAAATTGAAGTTGGTGAACGGTTGGAGGTATTTATTTTTCACGATACAGAGGACCGTTTGGCCGCAACCATGAAAAAGCCGTTCTTGTCGTTGGGCGAAATGGCTAAGCTTGAGGTGGCCGATGTGCATCCGCGTTTGGGTTGTTTCCTGGAGATGGGATTGGGTCGTCAGCTTTTGCTGCCGATTCGTGAGTTGCCAGAAAACCGAGATTTGCATCCTCGGGTGGGCGACTACGTGTATGCCATTATGGAGCATGACAAGCAAGGCAGATTGCGGGCTAAGCTGGCAGGGGAACAGGAACTGGCTCCGTTGTGCTTCCACGCCCCTGATTCGTGGCTGAATACGTGGGTGCAGGCGACTGTGTACAAGCCGCTTCAAATGGGCACATTCGTTCTGGTAGACGGAGGGGTGCTTGGTTTTGGCGCGATTGGGATGATTCACTCCTCGGAACGCAACCGGATGCTTCGCTTGGGCGAAGAGGTTAAGGTACGGGTCACGCTTGTTCGCGAAGACGGTCGGGTCAATCTGGCGATGTCGCCACGCAAGGAAGTGGGCCGTGATGAGGATGCGGATCGATTGATTGCTTTTCTGAAAGAGCGTCCGGGCGGCGGCATGCCTTACTCCGATGCAACACCACCCGATATTATCAAGCAACGGTTTGGTATTAGTAAATCCGCCTTCAAGCGTGCGATGGGCAAGCTGATGAAGGAAGGAATGGTTACACAAAAGGAAAACTGGACCTACCTGGTGGAGAAAATGCCGAAACCGAAGGACGGGAATGGGGAATGAAAAATGGCTTCTTACCGGAAGTTTGCCTATGTGTATGATGAGCTGATGCAGGACATGCCGTACCCGGACTGGTTGCGCTTTGCACGGCAGGCTTGGGATCAGTACGGGATGCCGCATACGGTGGCCGAGCTGGGCTGCGGAACGGGTTCAATTACGATTCCCCTGGTTAACTCTGGGTTCGAAGTGGCTGGAATCGACTTATCCTCTGACATGCTGGCAGTAGCCCGTCGCAAAATGGAAACTACTCCACAGGGACAGCGATTGTTTCGTGAGGGAAGCGTTCGCTGGATACAGCAGGATATGAGAGAATGGATTTTACCCGAGCCTGTGGATTCTGTAATTTCTTTTTGCGATTGTCTGAATTACTTGTTGGAGGAAGAAGATATCATTTCTACTTTTCGCAGAACGCATGCTGGTCTGAAGCCTGGCGGAACCTTTTTGTTCGATGTGCATCATCCCCAGACGTTTTTACGTTATGATGAAGAGCAGCCTTTCGTACTGGACGAACGCTCTATCTCATATATCTGGACATGTGCGTTGGACACTCCCCGTTGTGAAATTGAGCATCATCTTAGTATCTTTGCGAAAGCAGAACATGAAGGACGCGATCTATACCAGCGTTTCGAGGAAATACATGTACAACGTGCCTATGACCCAGACTGGATGAAGGCAGAATTGTCCAAAGCGGGTTTTCGCGATGTGAAGGTATATGCGGATTTTGAATGGGTAGAAGCAGAAGATGACGCGGCGAGACTGTTTTATGTTGCTGTAAAATAGCAAAGATTCATTGAACGAATATGGGAAAAAAAAGACGCTTTTCATGATGACATGAAGGGCGTCTTTTTGCACTTATATATTCACTTTATAGTTCAACTGAAGCTCATCACCCGGTACACCCCGAATGCCCCAGTTCTGTTTGGGTGTTTCAAATATAGTAATCTCAAGATCCTGTGGAGAAATACCCAAAAGATCGTTAATTCTTTGGAATAACAGGCTAATGAGTTGCTTCTTAGCTTCTATCGTTCTGCCTTCAAAGATACTGATTTCAATAATGGTGTACGCCCCAGAGCGACCATCGGCATATATAAAATCTTCCTGATCCATAGGAAAAAAACGATGAAACCTCTTGTCAGGAGGATATTTGAGCGCATCCATCACAGCAGAATGAATCACCTCTGAAAGTTGCTTTTTGATTGGATTTAGAGTCTCTTTTATTCCGTAAATTTTAATCTGTGCCATTTCTCAGCTCACCTTTCTTATCTCAACTCATCTCAATTTGAAGCGATTTAACTCGGAATTATTATAAAACATTCGTATGCATGTGTCATGAACAATTAGTATGGAGAGGGTTCTTAACACCAAAGGTAGTCCTTATTTGACTTTTTTCGCGGTTTTCAATATAATAGTGCCATTATTAACGGTTAAACAATCGCTGATGAGGAATAGTAGCTTTGTCTGGACATGTAGAGAGCCGGCGGGTGGTGCAAGCCGGTTGACAGCACAAAGTGAACTCGCCTCGGAGATATGCGTCCAACGCAGGAACGCCCTATACTGGTGCTTGTATCCTGTTATTAACCCGCATCGGATCACCTCCGTTATCAGGTGCAAAGGGAGTAGAACGCGAAGAACGCTTTCTGCTAACTAGGGTGGTACCACGGGAATATAACCTCTCGTCCCTAGCGCTGACACGCTACGGGATGCAGAGGTTTTTTTGTTGCATACCGTTTGAGGAGGAAAAGACAATGACAGACACACAGCCGAAGCACGGCTATCAACCGCAAAGTATTGAACCAAAATGGCAGAAATATTGGGATGAGAACAAGACGTTCCGCACCGGGGAAGAACCGGGCAAACCGAAGTTTTATGCTTTGGATATGTTTCCGTACCCATCTGGAGCCGGTCTGCATGTAGGCCACCCAGAGGGCTACACAGCTACGGATATTGTTTCACGTTATAAAAGAATGCGCGGCTACAACGTACTGCATCCGATGGGTTGGGACGCCTTCGGTCTGCCTGCGGAGCAGCATGCGCTGGATACAGGGGAGCATCCACGCGAAATTACGGTGAAAAACGTAAATAACTTCCGCCGTCAAATCAAATCGCTCGGCTTCTCCTACGACTGGGATCGTGAAATCAGCACGACGGATCCTGATTATTACAAATGGACACAATGGATCTTCATCCAGCTGTACAAGCGCGGCCTTGCATATGTAGCTGAAGTACCTGTGAACTGGTGCCCAGCGCTGGGAACGGTGCTGGCGAATGAAGAAGTTATTGACGGTAAGAGTGAGCGTGGCGGTCATCCGGTCGTCCGTAAACCAATGCGTCAATGGATGCTGAAAATTACGGAATACGCGGATCGTCTGCTGGATGATCTGGAGGAACTGGATTGGTCTGAGAGTATTAAGGATATGCAACGGAACTGGATCGGTAAGTCTACCGGGGCAGAGGTTCGTTTTCCAATTGAAGGCTATGACGAGCAACTCACAGTATTTACAACTCGCCCAGATACACTGTTCGGCGCAAGCTACTGTGTGCTGGCACCAGAGCAGGAATTGGTGGATATTATCACTACGCCTGAGCAAAAGGATGCTGTACAACAGTACCGTGAACAAGCTGCTCGTAAAAGCGATCTGGAGCGTACGGATCTGGCCAAGGATAAAACAGGCGTATTCACAGGAGCTTATGCAGTGAACCCAGTGAACGGCGAAAAGCTGCCGATCTGGATTGCTGACTATGTACTGGCAGGCTACGGAACTGGAGCGATTATGGCTGTACCTGCTCACGATACGCGTGACTGGGAATTTGCCAAGCAATTCGGATTGAATATCATTGAGGTTGTCCAAGGTGGAGATGTGGCTAATGAGCCATATACTGAGGATGGACCGCACGTGAATTCAGGCCCGCTGAATGGACTTACCAACGAGGAAGCGATTCCGAAGATGATTGAATGGCTGGAAGCCGAGGGCAAAGGACACGGCAAAGTCACTTACCGCCTGCGTGACTGGCTGTTCAGCCGTCAACGCTATTGGGGCGAGCCGATTCCGGTAATTCATCTGGAGGATGGAACGATCAAAACGGTTCCTGAGGACCAACTTCCGCTCGTACTGCCGGAGATGGACAATATTAAGCCTTCAGGTACAGGTGAATCCCCGCTGGCGAACGCAACAGATTGGGTGGAAACCATTGATCCTGAGACAGGTATGAAAGCACGTCGCGAGACGAATACAATGCCGCAATGGGCAGGAAGTTGCTGGTATTACCTGCGCTTTATTGATCCGAAAAATGACAAAGAGCTTGTATCCAAAGAGAAACAACGTGAATGGATGCCTGTTGATTTGTATATTGGCGGAGCTGAACATGCGGTTCTTCACTTGCTGTATGCCCGTTTCTGGCATAAGGTATTGTATGATATCGGCGTAGTGGAAACGAAAGAGCCTTTTTATAAGCTGGTCAACCAGGGTATGATTTTGGGCAACAACAATGAAAAAATGAGTAAATCACGCGGTAATGTCATTAATCCTGATGATATTGTCAATACGTTTGGCGCCGATACGCTGCGTATTTATGAGATGTTTATGGGGCCGCTGGAAGCGACCAAGCCATGGAATGAGAATGGGGTAGAGGGAGCACATCGTTTTCTGTCCCGCGTATGGCGCCTGTTTGTTTCCGAGGATGGTAGCCTGAACGATAAAATTACAAATGACGGCGGTAGCGATGAGTTCAATCGTACTTGGCATAAAACGCTGAAAAAAGTAACCGAAGATCTGGATGCACTGCGCTTCAATACAGCGATCAGCCAGCTGATGATCTTCACCAACGATGCATATAAAGCAGACCTTCTGCCGCGTGCAGCAATGGAAAACTTCGTGCAGATGCTGTCGCCGCTTGCACCCCATCTGGCCGAGGAATTGTGGCAGCTGCTGGGGCACAATGATAGCATTACCTACGCGGCTTGGCCTGCTTATGATGAAGCATGGACGGTGGACGCCGAAGTGGAAATTGTTGTGCAAGTGAATGGTAAAATTGTGCAGCGTGCAACGATTGCCAAGGATCTTGATGCTAAAGCGATGGAAGCATTCGCTGTGGCGTTGGACAATGTTCAGCAGGCACTGGCCGGCAAAACGATCCGCAAGGTAATTGCTGTTCCAGGTAAGCTGGTTAATATTGTTGCCGGTTAATTGGCTTTAAGCCGAAGGAGACATCTATCTTTTGCATGTCCTCTTCATATTTGTTGTGCGTTACCTGTATCAGCTCGGGAAAGACACTATGCAGGCTGATGTCCAACAGTGCGAGAGCTTCGGCGGTAATACCTCCGGGAACCGCTACTCTGGCCTGTAACTCGGCTGGTGTCATCCCGCCTTCCGTGAGCAGCTTTCCAGTGCCGATGATCATTTCACCGGCCAGAGCGCATAGCTCCGTGCGGTCCATACCTGTAGCTTGAACTGCGGCTTGAATCCACTGGTCCATAAAAAAGGCCAAGAAAGCAGGACCACAACTCGAAAAATCCGACGTGATCCGAGTATAAGATTCTTTAACCCGAATCGGCCTGCTGATGTGGGACATAAGCTCTTCCAGAAGGAAGCGGTCCTCCTCTGTAATCCGGCTTCCATGGATGCATAGTGAGGCTCCGCTGCCTACTTGGTGGGTGATACTGGGGATAATTTTGGACACTTTAGCTTTCAGTGCATGCTCTAAAATACGAATCTGCACCGGGCTTGTGATAGATACGACGATTTGCTCTTCTGTAATGACGTTGCGTATTTCATCCGTTACGGCTTTTGATTCCAGCGGCTTCACACAGATAAACAGAACATCGCTTTCCGCTGCCGTTTCACGGTTGCTTTGGACTGCATGCAAACCTGGATAACGACGGGCTAGCTCGGTTACCTTGGAATGCGTTCGATTACTTGCTGATATTTGCTGCGGCTTGAGTGCGTTAGAATGAATAAAAGACTCAATTAGCAGACTTCCCATGCTGCCAGTCCCGATAAATCCAACTTTCATTGTTCAACGTCCTCCTTTCATACTTTGCGGTATAGACGCTGTGCTGTCAGCTGTCATTCTTCTTAGTGTATGCGCCTGGTCTTGGCCGACATGACGAATTTTATGTCTGAGCATGTTAGATCGTGCCCGGGGTCGTACCACTTTATTGTAAAAATGCTCACAGCGAGACCGTATGGAGGTTGTTTACACCCTCCGGCTAAACGGGAATTGGACAGACTTGCTCTGTTTGAAAGAGGCGGTGTTTTCAGTCGGCTCAATTTCCCGAATCCATGTGGAGTAGGGGACGATACGGAAATGAAACGCGTATGGACAGGAACAGCGATAACGCTTGCTGTAATTGGCAGTGGACTTATTTTATTTGCCGGAGGACAGCGTTCTGAGCCGCAAGAAGAGTGGACTTTACTTAACCATAAGGTGGAGCAGGCTGTGGCGATGGATTCAGAGCCAAATGGGTCGCAGCGCAGCAGTGACTATGCCCAGGAAAAGCCTGCTGTAAAAGAACCTTCAGACAAAGTTGAGCGCAGTAGGAATGCCGAAGCCGCTTACAAAGTGAAAAGTGATACTGTGCAGATATCTACTGGTGTATCTGCTGCTCTGAGCGGAAACTCTATTGCGGGAAATTCGAGTGCCGTAAAGCAGTCAGGTGTTGCGGATCCGACCTCAGACACAGGTATTGTCAGTTCGAGTGGTGCAAGGACGAGTAGGACCAATACGGTAAGTGATTCGGTTACTACACCCGTTTCCGGCGAAAAGAAGGTAAACATCAACACGGCGACTGCTGCCGAGTTAATGGAGCTACCAGGGGTTGGGGCTAAAAAAGCCGAGGCTATTTTGAACTACCGTAATCAGCACGGGGCGTTCAAACGTGTGAATGATTTGGATCATGTAAAGGGAATCGGAGCTAAAATGTTGGCGAAAATGAAGCCGTATGTCAGCTTGTAACTTATGTAATAATTACATTGTACATGCCCTGAGAACGACGGTAGCGGATATGGTTTGCGTTTTAACTTGTTTATACGGGAGAGATGGAAATGAGTGCAGATGTACGCAAGGACTGGGACACCTACTTCATGGATATCGCTTATATGGTATCCACCCGTTCGCGCTGTGCGCGGCGTCATGTTGGAGCCGTACTTGTACAAGGTAAAAAGCTCTTGGGGACGGCCTATAATGGAGCACCATCGGGGGTGCCTGACTGTTCAGAGGCAGGTTGTATGATTTCAGAGGAGTATGAGGTCGTTCACCGTGATGGGCACGAGGAAATGGTTAAAAAGCAGCGTTGTATTCGCACTATTCATGCAGAGCAGAACCTGCTGCTGTTTACTGACCGAATTGATCGTGAAGGCTCTTCAGTATATGTCACCGACCAGCCATGCTGGACGTGTGCCAATATGTTGGCGAACAGCGGTATTGTGGAGATTGTATACCACCGACCTTATCCCAAAGATGCCGACAAGGTTCGTGCTATGATGGAGGAAAAGGGCATCGCTTTTCGTATGCTGAAGACCTATCATCCACCAAAAGAAACGCTGATGGATGTTATGAATTAAAAAGTAAACGAGGAAGAACCTCTGACGAATGCTATTTTGTCAGAGGTTCTTTTTGTTTTGTGTTTTTAAACAGAAAGCAATGTTTGCTACCGGAAGGTGATCGTATTCAAGCTAAGCTTGTGTTAACTAGACCTATATTGACCCTTACTGTTTGTTGGATTACAGGAAGTGCGGGAGCATGTCTGTATTCTGGACGTATGCTTTTGTTACTCTGGGCGGGGATTACTCTGATCTTTCCGCTTATAGCTTTATTGATGAAAATCCCCATCCGGCACATGGTGTTACTTTGGCTTGTATTCAGCGGAGGTGGGTTTCATTGGTTTTGGCATGATATGCATAATGTTAGCAGTATTCCCGATGCTCTTCATGTATCGCCTTCTATGGTGGAAGACATGCCTGTTCAAGCAGCAGGGTTTATCGCTTCTGAAGTACAGGTAGATGGTGATCGAACACAGTTTGAGATGAGAGTTACTTCAATCAATCACTTCGGAAATCATTCGAACAAGGACGAGAATCGTGCACCAATTTCTGAACAGGTCATTGTTCATATCAAGTTGGCTGCCAAGCAGGAACAGCAACTTGCGGCAGCATGGCAACGTGGAGATGCGATCCTACTGCGTGGCACCTTAAAGGCTCCTGCAAAAGCGGGGAACTTTGGTGGCTTTGATTACAGTGAATACCTGCACACACAGGAAATCCACTGGCTTTTCAAAGGCGATGGGGCAGCCTCGTTACAGAAGCAGGATGCTTCACTATGGAACCGCTACACTTTGTTCAGGTGGAATGACCAGCTTAGGGAGCAGCTAGGACAGAGAATGGAACTGGCATTTACATCGCTTCATCACGCAGGATATATGAAAGGACTGGTACTTGGGGTAACAGATGAGTTGGACCCAGCAACCTATAACGAGTTTACGCAGCTTGGTTTAACGCATATTTTAGCAATATCGGGCATGCATGTGGCGGTATATGCAGCTACACTATTATATCTACTCAAGCTGTTACGAGTTAGCCGCGAGACATCTCTTACGGTCGTGATGATACTCATTCCGGCTTATGTCCTGCTGACTGGTGCTTCTCCCTCTGTTGTGAGGGCAGGAATTATGGCGATGATCGGCTTGTTTGCAGCCCGACGAGGGTTGCTCAAAGACGGACTTAATATTCTAAGTATATCCGCGCTGCTCATGCTGATTTGGAATCCATATTATCTACTTAGCGTCAGCTTTCAGCTTTCCTTTTTGGTGACAGGTGGGTTGCTCATTTATATGCCGCTTATGAAGCCGTTTTTCGCCAAATGGCCTTTCCTGATCGGCGGTGAAGTTGCGATTACAATTACGGCACAGCTTGTTTCGTTTCCAATGACGGTATTCTACTTTAATCAATTTTCGCTGCTATCATTTGCGGCCAATTTTGTGCTTGTACCCCTTATTACATATATCGTGCTTCCATTGGGTACGGTGGCGATGGGAGTTGCCCTTTTGTGGGGGGATGGGGCTCGCATTTTTGCTTGGCCGGCAGAGCAATTGAACGATTTGACCTTTTTACTAGTAAAATGGCTGAATGTGGATGATGCTTATGTGAGTATTTGGCCGTCTTCCTCCATTCTGTGGGTCATAGCGTATTACGTAGCTTTGTACAGTGTTTTGTACTGGCTCACAACGTGGCTGACATCCCGCAGAAAAACGAACGACATTACCGTCTTGGACTCTACTCCCAATTCATCAACTATCTATACAGGATTAGCAGCTTCTTCAGAGTGGGCGGCTATATTGCATACGGCTCTTGAACCTGAGGGAGCAGGGAGATTTGCGCGTCGACAGTGGAATGGTTATCGTCATTTGGCACTGGCTCTAAGTGTTATTGCTTGGCTTGGAATATTGTATACAGGTTACCAATCTCCTGGTGAGGGGAATACGGGAATTGTTCAATATCTGGATGTGGGCCAAGGTGACAGCATTTTAATCACAACGCCGGCCGGGAAACATATCTTGGTTGATGGCGGGGGGACAATGGACTTTGCAACAGGGAAAAATGCTTGGCGCAAGCGTGCAGATCCCTACGAGGTAGGTAAAGATACGCTTGTACCCTTACTAAAGCAACGAGGTGTGCATCGACTAGATGCTGTCATTTTAACACACGGAGATCATGATCATGCCGGAGGATTACAAGCTGTGCTTGACCAGATTCCCGTATCTACCTTGTTTTTTAATGGTACCCTGACAGATAAAGCTCCATTCCGTAAGCTGTTGAACACGGCTTTAGATAAGCAGATCAAGCTGTACGGGGCACATCATAGCATGGAATGGGAACCAGACCAGGCTACGAAAATCCGCTTTCTCTATCCGTTTACGCTACCGGATAACGAATCTGAACAGCTGCCTGTTATGAAGGAACAAAATCATTACTCTGTTGCCATGATATTGGAGATGGAGGGAGCCTCCTTTTTGTTCACAGGAGATATGGATGATGCAGCAGAGTCATTGTTGCTTGCTGAATTAACCCCTTCTTCATTCCGTTTGAAAGATGAGGGAGCAACGGGAGGGGCAAGGAAAGCTATAGATGTCATGAAAATAGCACATCACGGCAGCAAGTATTCTACCTCGGAAGAGTGGTTATCCTACTGGCGGCCGAGAGTATCTGTCATTTCGGTCGGTGCGACCAATACTTACGGACATCCGAATGAAGCGGTATTGGAACGTTTGTCAGCAGTTGATTCTGCTATATATCGAACCGATACGATGGGAGAGATACAGATTCGAGCACAGCAAGGAAAACTGAGTGTGCGGTACCAACGCAAACAGTACAAAACAGATACGAATACAACAACACACTAAAACGGGTGCTCACTCTTAGGAGTGTGTTGTTTGCTTTTAATCCAATCTACATGGACAGTAGCTGTAAGCTTTGATAGAATCAAATGAGTTATGAAAATGAGAATCATTATTAATAGGGGAAATAGTGTGAGTTATTTTAAATTTAGAGCTTCAGCTTGTTTGTTCATCATTTCGTTCATGCTGGTATTGAGCGCATGTGCTACAAGTGGGGGTGAGACTACAACGGAAAGCGGTCAATCGGCTGCTGCCAAGACCACATCAACTGGAGATGAAGCTGCCACGCGTACATATGAAAGTGATAAAGGTACAATTACTCTTCTTATTTAATGTTAGGTATTAGAGGTGGCGGAGCAGACCAAGGAAAGATATTTTATCTAAAAGCGTGTGGAAGAACCTTTCTGCCGTTAAATCAGGTAAAGTATATCAATACTCAATCGAAGATTTTTATTTTCAAGATCCGATTGCTCTGACTTATCAATTAAAATGCATATCGGATTTTTTGATTTCCAAGAAGTAACAATATGATCTTGCAGCTCGATAGGCTAGCATTTAGATGTAGTAGGAGCTAGGGGAAGGTGACTACCTTCCCTTTTTCTGTTATTCTAAGGGAGGATACGCTGGGGATTCTGGGCTTTTTGGTATAATTTTTTTTGTTGAAAAAATAAAATTAGTGTCAGACGTCTATCCTGCAACAATTTGTAAAAGGGATACGTCTGTAATATTGCAGGGAGAGGGGGATCCTTTGTGGTAGAGCAGGGACTCATTCGAGCCGCTCAATCGGGCGATCGCGACGCTCTCATTACCCTATTAAGAGAGATAGAACAGCATGTGTACCGTACGGCATATTACATTCTAAACAATGAGCAGGACGCCATGGATGCTTCACAAGAAGCCCTCATACGGATCTATTCCAAAATTAACTCTTATGAGGAAAAAGCGCAGTTTAAAACCTGGGTCCAACGCATTGTAACGAATATATGCATCGACAAATTCAGAAGAACCAAGCCCTCGGTTTCCATTGACGAGCACGACATGATATTCAACGATCCCCAAAATGTGGAGGTCGAGGTGTTGACCTCTTACATGGCACAGGATGTTCGTGAGGCTATACAACAGCTTCCGGAGCACCACCGGACGGTAATTGTCTTAAGATATTTGCAGGATTTCTCCTATAACGAGATTGCAGATTCTCTGGATTTGCCGCTAAATACGGTCAAGTCATACTTGTATCGTGCAAGACAGCAATTGCAAGGGCTACTTCAGGAATATCAGAAAGGTGGTGTATCAGGATGAAGTGTGGGGAAGAGGTGATGGATTGGATGCAGCGTTATGTGGATCATGAGCTGGGCGAAGAAGAGACGTCCCAATTAATGAACCATATTACGACTTGCCCGGACTGTGCGGAAAAATTTCTTATTCTCCAGACACTCTCTCGCGAGCTGGAGGAATTGCCTGCGGTTTCCCCGGCGTTCAGCCTGGTGGATTCCATCATGCCTCAGCTTGATGCCATTGACCGCGCACGTGAAGAGCAGGGAAGTGCGCTTCAGGAAATGCAGCCTGTGGCTGTAGAGCCTGGACCAGTGCCTAGACAACGTACCCAGCCTATACCTTGGTGGAATCGAATGGCTGGGCGCGCTGCTATGGGCGTGGCTGCCGCTGCTGTTGTACTGGGGATTGTAGTATTTAACTTCGAGCCTAAAACAGTACAAGATGCGGAAGGCATACTTACTACCCAGTCGCCCGAAGTGACGAATCCGCAGAATCAGACGGAAACTCTTCCAGGTACAGCCAATGGCAGTGGAGGACATGATGCAGCCATTGGTTCGGATTCTACAAAGCAGCCGTCAGAGCAGGGGCAAGAAACGGATGCATCTCAGCCACCTGCGGATAAAGATCCTGGCCTGAGTAAACAAGGTGCAACCAATGCAGACGATGAAAAGAATTCTTCCAAATGGGATGCTGGGAAACGTGACGATCAGCGAGCTGGGGAGGAAGATTCGACGAAGTCTGCACCAGCCGAACATTCTTCTCGTCAGGATGAAGGGCAGGGACAGCTACGTACGGATCGTCAGGTGACAAAGGAAAATCCGTCTGCTGGAGATGCTCCTAAATCTGAGGATAAACAGCTAAGTCAGGAAAAATCTGATCAATCCACGATTGCTCCTGATGAACAGTTGGAACCGAAAATGGAAAAAGCACCCATAGCGGGTACGGGCACTGCTCAGGACGATAATAATGGTAACACAAGTACGAATGATTCATCTTCGTCGCTTAGTCAGGATTTGAAGGTACAGGATCGAATTGCGTCAAATGAAGCGTCGAAAGAAGCGACTTCCAGAAGCATCACCAAGGATTCGGACAATGCCTTGGGAACGGATAGCAGCAATGCGGCTTCTAATGATCAGCAATCATCCGTGTCACAAGACCCGGTTCGTAAAGAAGGCTTTGTATCTAATTCACTGGTCTCTCCGGACAACAATAATGCTTCCAACTATAGTGCCCAATCTGCCTCTACAGATCAGCTCAACTCGCCTGATGGTAGCTATGCGGTGGCTATTGAGGGCAAAAAGCTGAAAGTGTATAAGCTTTCCGATAACGGTGTAGACCGAACAACACTGGAAGTCCGTACTCTAAAAGGTGCCTGGGTCAAAGGAAGCTGGTCGGAAGACAGCCAGACCTTTATGTATGAGACGGAGCAGGATGGGACTGCAAGTAAATATACGTACACCGTTCCGCGCAGCACTGGAAAATAGTTTCCCGAAGTTGACACACTTTTAAAAACAGGGAATAAACTATATGAACCGACGTCGTATCCCGACGGCCGAAAGTTTCTAGAGCTTTCTGCTGCCGTGTTGATATAGATGGTGGTGAAGGGATCCTGCCTATAGGTAGGGTCCCTTCGTTTGTGTCATGACTTGCCTTCCGCTCGGATGTCAGGTACGATCAGTGGGTGGGGGGAACGGAAAATGGATGTAAAAACAGCCTCTAAGGCTATTCGCAAAGGCGACATTTCGCCAGTGTATTTGCTATACGGTAGTGAAAAATACCAAATGAAGCAGTTTGTTGAGATGCTTAAAGAGAAAGTGGTGGAAGAGGAGCATCGTGACTTCGCCATCATTCCTTATGATTTAACCGAAACGCCAATTGAGGTGGTTGTGGAGGAGGCGGAAACAGCGCCTTTTCTTGTGCCAAAGAAGCTGATTATTGTACGGGATACCAGTGTATTTGCAGCAGGCAAAGATAGCGGTAAGATAGAGCACCGGCTTGAGACGCTGTTGACTTATATGGATAACCCGACTGACTATAGCGTCATCGTTTTTACGGTTCAGGCTGAAAAGTTGGATGAACGGAAAAAGATTGTCAAAAAGCTAAAAAGTGATGCTTCGGTTATTGCCTTTGCTCCAATGGGTGGAGATGATCTTGTGGCTTGGATCCATAAGCGTGCAGGAGAAAGAGAAGTGCAATTGGCTGCAGGAGCTGCTGAAAGCCTCATTCAATTCACAGGTACCGGACTACAATCTTTGGCTGCCGAGATAGACAAGCTCTGCTTGTACGCAGGAGCACAGGGAACGATCTCATCCGCTGATATAGAATCTCTGGTGCCTCGTAACACAGAGCAAAACGTATTTGCGATGGTTGAGGATCTGGCTAATTTGCGGCTGGATAAGGCGCTCAGTATTTTTTATGAGTTGCTTAAGCAAAAAGAGGAACCGATCAAGATTGCTGCTTTGATCACGCGACAGTTCCGTATTATGTTGCAGGTCAAAGAGCTGGCAGGTCAAAGCTATTCCCAGCAACAAATTGCGAGTCAGCTTAGTTTGCATCCTTATGGAGTGAAAGTTGCAGGGGACCAAGCGCGGAGGTTCCGCCCTGAGCAGCTACGTCAGCTTCTCTACGAATTGGGCGAGCTGGATTATCATATGAAAACAGGTGTCGTTGACAAGGTACTGGGACTGGAGCTATTTTTGATGAAAATGGGTGCGGGGGCTTCGATCTAATTCCACTCATGTGCTGCTAATAGAGTCAGCTTATGTAGCGCAGAACGCTGATGCTGTAAACGAATAAAAGTTATAAACTAAAAAAACCTGATCAGCCAAGGCTGGTCAGGTTTTTTTCATTAACGTATGAAAGTAGCTCTTGCTTACGCTTGAGCTGTAAGAGCGTTAAGTTTTTTCGCCAAGCGAGATTTCTTGCGAGCAGCTGCATTTTTGTGGATCAGACCTTTAGTTACAGCCTTGTCCAGCTTTTGGGAAGCTACTTTGAAAGCAGCAGCAGCAGTTTCAGCTTCGTTACCTACCAACGCTGTATCGGCAGCTTTTACTGCTGTACGAAGCGCGGATTTTTGGGAAGCGTTCAACGCACGGCGTTTGTCGCTAGTTTTAACGCGTTTGATAGCGGATTTGATGTTTGGCATTACATTCACCTCCTGTAAAGGCATTACTTATGAACACAAACGTTTCACAACTTAAAATATTTTAGCATGCCACACCTCAAATTGCAATAAGAAAACATTCTGAGGCGATGCGAATTACAGGATGAAAATGGATGTGCATAAACCTGTTGGGTGTCTCGCACACTATAGTCAAAGATGGCATCCAAGGAGGCTCAAAAGATGGATCTGGATTTGCAGAAGTACGCGGTACGCACGGATTTGGCATTAGAGGCAAGAGAATTGGCCGAACGGGATCAGCCTGTACCTCTGGCGGGCATAAGTGAGAACGTGGAGGAAGATGACGGAATCAAAATCACACGGCTGGATGTACTGAATGAAGAAGGAGCCAACCGTATCGGGCGGGTACAAGGGCATTACGTTACACTGGAAGTACCCGGCTTGCGTGAAGGCGATACGGGGCTCCAGCAACGTGTAGCTATTGCATTTGCAAAAGAAATGGAGCATTTTATACAAAAAATAGGGATTTCTAATACGGCAAAGGTACTGGTGGTAGGTCTGGGCAACTGGAACGTCACTCCCGATTCACTGGGTCCGCTTGTCGTTGAGAATTTGATGGTGACTCGTCAATTTTTTGAACTGACACCTGATCAAATCAACCCGGGCTATCGGGATGTGAGCGCAATTGCGCCGGGCGTCCTGGGTATTACGGGGATTGAGTCCAGTGAAATCGTTCAAGGCATCGTGGATCGCACAAAGCCAGAACTGATTATTGCCATTGACGCACTGGCGTCACGTTCACTGGAGCGTGTCAATACGACCATTCAGGTGGCCGATATCGGGATACATCCGGGTTCAGGTATTGGCAACAAGCGGCGCGGTATCACCAAGGATATTATGGGTGTTCCGTGTATCGCTATCGGCGTTCCAACGGTATGCTACGCTTCGACCATTGTCAATAACGTAATTGAACTGATGAAAACACATTTTACCAAAGAAAAGGCTTCTACAAAAGCAATCCTGGGGATGCTGGACGATATTTCAGAACCTGAGAGACTTGGGCTGGTGAGAGAGGTACTGCAACCGCTGGGACATGATCTGATTGTGACTCCTAAAGAAATCGATGAATTTATTGAAGATATCGCGAACATCATTGCTACTGGATTGAACGCTGCTCTGCACGAAGCTGTGGATCCTGGCAATGTCGCCGCATATACGCATTAATCAAGGGTTGATAAAATCGTATTTCACACAAAAGTCTCTATTTAACAGGAATCTAATCTCTTTCAAAAAGGGAGGTAATATACCTGTGGTAGAGATTTTTTGTGTTCTAGTAATTGTTCTCCGTTCATAGAGTTGAAATATAAGAGATTTCCGCAGCAGATAGGAACCCTATGTTCCAAGTATAAAGCGGGTTTCGACGGGACGAAGGAGGACAAGGCTCACATGAAAAAAATTCAGACCTGGAACGTCGGAAGATGGAGAAGAAAAGGGATCGAAATTTTGGCGATGGGACATACGCTTGTGCTGCTGATCATGGGCTCGGCGCTTTTATTTGTCATTTTGGGGCTAGGGGGATTGGCAGAAAATCGTCTACAAACATCTCCTGTTTCTTCGATGAAAGGATTGGCAGGCTCGGTGTCCAGCGGTTTTTTTGCGGATATGCTAGGTATGGAAGTACCTCATTTGGCACAAAAGAAGCAGCAATCTTCGTTGTCGGGTGAACAATGGTCGCCTTTTGTTTTTCAGATGCTTACAGGCATTAATCCGCAGGATCCCAAAAGTCTCATTTCTCGTGAGATTCCTGGCATGTCTGCAGGAGCACCTGTCTTGCTGCGCAAGGGTTCGGGGAACATCAAGGTAGAGGGTCCTACGGATTATCAGCCCGATCAGGGAACGACGGATGCTCCTGGTGGCTCAGATGCATCTGAGAACCCACCGACTAACACGCTGAATATTCCGACAACGCCGGAAACAGATCCGGTACGTGAGGATCATCCAGGTGATACGGCCAAAGGGGACAAGCGCATATTAATCTACCATTCTCATCCCAGAGAAGCATATAACCCACTACTCAGCAAAACTAGTTCCAATCCCAATTCAGGTTCTAAATCAGCGAATGTGTCAAGGGTAGGGGACTTTGTAAAGAAGAGGCTGGAAAAGCAAGGGATATCCACACTGCATGTAAACAAGGATTATGCTACTACAGTTCAAAATTACAATTGGAACTATTCCTATAAATATTCACGCGAAACGGTTAAGGAAGCTTTAGCTGGAAATAAAGGTTTAACTTATTTGCTTGATATCCATCGGGATTCACAACGTCATGGAAAAACAACAGCAACCATTAATGGACTTTCTTATGCCAAGGTGTATTTTATTATCGGACATGACAACAAAAATTGGCGCGAAAATGAAGCTTTTGCTGCTCGTATTCATGAAAAGCTGGAAAAATCGTATCATGGCGTATCACGTGGTGTATGGGGGAAAGATGGTGGCAAAGGCAACAACGGTGAATACAATCAAAGCTTGTCTTCGCATAGCATTTTAATTGAAATCGGGGGTATTGATAACACCGAGGAGGAGTTGAAACGGACCTCGGACGTTTTGGCGGACATGATCGGTGAAGTGTATTGGGAAGATCAGAAAGCTCAGAAAGCGGGCACTAATGTATCGGGTACAAAAAAGAGCAACAGCGGCAATTAAATGAGGTAGCGGTAAGGGGGGAAGGTAATGTCTGGACATTTTCGTAAGAAAGCACTTGGATTTATACTGCTTATGGGGGCAGGTATTCTTCTTGGTATGCAACTGGCAGGATCTGGTCTGCGTTCAGTGTATGGGCCGGAATGGAACGGAGGGGATACGATTCAATCGGTAAATCAACAGAAAGTTGGATATGAACAGACGATTATTGAGGACACACCCGCAGCTAACACTCGTGCATATAGCGGTACGTATAGCACAAGTGGAGAAGTTAAGGTTGAGCCGAAAACGGAAGCGGGTATAAATGAAGCTGGTGGAAGGGAAGAAAATGAGGAACAGACGGAGCTCGAAGCATCCAGATGGTATTCGACGACTGCGCAACATGTCAATACTCAGGGCCTGGAGACACCGCGTGAACTGCTGGCCGTCAAGGGACAGCAAGCCTCGGTGGATACCATGGCGGACAAAACAGCTGGGTTGCTTCAAAACCTGTCGAGACAGGGCATTCGATGGGTCGTATCTGTATTTGATGGAGTAACAGAATAGAAATATTGCTGACCCCCCTTACAACTGCTATAATAAGCTGATTGACACTAGGCATTGTGTGGGGGTAAGGCATGACTGACATTTTGGCAAGACAACGTAAAATTCGGAACTTTAGTATCATTGCACATATAGACCATGGTAAATCCACGCTGGCTGACCGGATTCTAGAATATACCGGTGCACTCACTTCCCGTGAAATGCAGGAGCAAGTGCTTGACCAGATGGAGCTGGAACGGGAGCGCGGAATTACGATCAAGCTCCAGGCAGTGCGACTCACTTATAAGGCCGATGACGGCGAAGAGTACATTTTGAATTTGATTGATACACCGGGACACGTCGATTTTACGTATGAGGTATCCCGTAGTTTGGCAGCCTGTGAAGGTGCTTTGCTGGTAGTAGACGCCGCGCAGGGAATCGAGGCACAGACGTTGGCTAACGTATATTTGGCGTTGGACAACAATCTGGAGATTTTGCCTGTGCTTAACAAGATTGATTTGCCAAGTGCTGATCCTGAGCGGGTAAAGCAGGAAATCGAGGATGTTATCGGCTTGGATACGAGCGAGACCGTACATGCCTCAGCCAAAGCTGGAATCGGCATCAAAGAAATTTTGGAACAGGTGGTCAGAAGTGTGCCTGCTCCGCAAGGTAATCCGGATAATCCGCTCAAGGCACTCATTTTCGATTCGCACTATGATCCTTATAAAGGCGTTATCGTATATGTTCGCGTTGTGGATGGTAGTATCCGAGCCGGTTCGAAAATTAAAATGATGGCGACTGACAAAACGTTTGAGGTTATTGAAGTTGGTGCTTTTATGCCGCGTATGAACATCGTGGACGAGCTGAACATCGGTGATGTTGGCTTTATCGTTGCCGGTATCAAGCATGTGGGTGATACGCGTGTCGGGGATACAGTGACAGATGCAAAAAATCCAACATTAGAACCGATGCCAGGTTATCGGAAAATTAATCCGATGGTATATTGTGGCTTGTATCCAATCGAAACATCGGAGTATAACGATCTGCGTGAGGCGCTTGAAAAGCTACAACTGAACGATGCTTCGCTCAGTTTTGAGCCGGAAACATCAAGCGCGTTGGGTTTTGGCTTCCGTTGCGGCTTCCTTGGTCTGCTTCATATGGACGTTATCCAGGAACGGATTGAACGTGAATTTAACATTCCGCTGATTACAACGGCACCAAGTGTTATTTACCGCATAAAGTTGACGAATGGGGAAACGATCCAGATCGACAATCCATCGAATTATCCGGAAATCGGACGGATTGAACATGTGGAAGAGCCCTATGTAAAAGCAGGCATTATCGTCCCTAATGATTACGTGGGTACGGTGATGGAGCTTTGTCAAACCAAACGTGGTGAGTACGTAAATATGGAATACCTGGATACAACACGGGTAACCATTACGTATCAAATTCCACTGTCTGAAATCGTATATGATTTCTTCGATCAGCTTAAATCGAGTACCAAAGGTTATGCTTCCTTTGATTATGAGATTTCAGGCTATCGCCAGTCCAACCTGGTGAAAATGGATATTTTGTTGAATGGCGAGCAGGTCGATGCGCTGTCGTTCATCGTGCATAGAGATCGGGCTTATCATCGCGGACGTATTATCTGTGAGAAGCTGCGCGAGCTAATTCCGCGTCAAATGTTTGAGGTGCCGATCCAGGCATCTGTAGGAACAAAGGTTGTGGCGCGTGAAACCGTTAAGGCGATGCGTAAAAACGTCTTGGCCAAATGTTATGGCGGCGATATTTCTCGTAAACGGAAGCTGCTTGAAAAGCAAAAAGAGGGCAAAAAGCGTATGAAGCAGGTCGGTAACGTAGAAGTACCTCAGGAAGCATTTATGGCGGTACTGAAAATAGATGAGTAAAGTTGTTTGAAGTATTCGTCCATTCTTTCATGGGGCATTTGCCGTGCATGGAGAATGGACGTTATTTATTTGAGCAAGCTATCCAGAGATGGAGTGTTTGTTATTTCGGTTGCAAAAATAGTATAGCAACAGTATCTTAGCGTACTTCTATAGTTGCTTTACTCTTACTGCAACACCTACATCACAAAAAAAATGATCGATGGTGGTAGGCAGCAGCGGAGTGGTCCATTTGAATCTGGAGTAACAGCGATCAGAAGATCAAATGGAACACGAAGCGGTTGTCGAGACCTCGGCGCATTTTTTCACTATTCCCTGAATTGACAAGGAGGATCGGCATGACCGCATCCATACAAAAACATGAACATTCATCCGCGCCTCAAGCGGTTTACCTGCATATACCTTTTTGCACGAATAAATGCTTTTACTGTGATTTCAACTCTTATGTGCTCAAGGATCAACCTGTTATGGAATATCTGTATGCACTGGAACGGGAGATGGAACATACAGTCAAGCTTCACCCACCAGGAGAGATTAAAACCATTTTTGTCGGGGGTGGAACACCAACTACCCTAAATCCGAAGGAAATGGAATATTTCCTGAAGAGCGTCCGAACCTACTTCCCGCATTGGGCGGAAGATATTGAGTTCTCTATGGAAGCTAATCCAGGTACCACTGATTTTGAAAAACTCTCTGTGATGAAAGAAGGCGGCGTCAATCGACTCAGCTTTGGCGTACAGGCTTTTCAGAATGAGCTACTCACAGGCATAGGTCGTATTCACAGTACAGATGACGTATATCGTAGTTTGGAAAACGCACGTAAGGTTGGCTTGGACAACCTGTCGATTGACCTGATGTTCGGTTTGCCGAATCAAACAGTGGAGATGCTGCATGAAAGCGTCAGTAGAGCGCTAGAGTTGGAGCTTCCTCATTACTCTATCTACAGTTTGAAGGTTGAAGAAAACACGCTCTTCCACACGCTGTACCAGAAAAATCAGCTACCGCTTCCACATGAGGATGACGAACTGGAAATGTACTTACTCCTCATGCGTCGCATGAAAGAAGCGGGCTATGAACAGTATGAGATTAGTAATTTCGCAAAACCAGGCTTGGGAAGCAAGCACAACATGACCTATTGGCGAAATGAGGACTATTACGGTCTCGGAGCTGGGGCACATGGATATGTTGGCAGAGAGCGCCATATGAACATTAAGGGCATTAACCCTTATGTGGAGGCTAGTCGTAATGGTTTGCCACGTCTGGATAGCTTTGAGGTGCCAGTAGCGGAAGCTATGGAGGATTTTCTTATGGTCGGTTTGAGAATGCTAGAGGGCGTTTCCAAGTCTCGCTTTGAAGCTCAATTCGGTCAGGCGTTGGAGGATACGTTTACTGCTCCTCTTGGAAAAATGCTCAATGCGGGGTTAATCGAATCGATTGAGGACGGTTATCGTTTGAGTGAACGTGGCATTTTATTCGGAAATGATGTATTTGCAGAGTTTATTGGTTCAATCACGGTAAATTCATAAGTTGTAGGCTTCAATACAGCACGTTTCAACTTCGTAAGCTGGGACCATCATTTTATTACACCATTCTGTCACAGCAGGGTAAATGGAGTATTGCGATTCTATGCGTGATGTTGTATATTTATTCATTATATGCGGCAAGCGGTAGGAGGAGAGCAAGATGGCTTCAGTGTGTAAAGATGTATTGTGCAGAAGTGCGGTTCCTGAGGATGTGGAGCCTTTATATCAAATGATTAGCGGCTATGCAGAGCGGGGGATTATGCTGCCACGTTCGAGGGAAGTGCTAACGCGCCAACTGGAGCTGTTTATTGTTGCAGAGGTGGACGGCGAAGTTGTTGGTTGTGGTTCTTTATGCAAATTGGGCGCTGACCTGGTAGAGATTCGCTCCCTTGGCATCTCTGAGGGACACAAAGGTATGGGTATTGGCTCTAAGCTCGTGGAGGGCCTTATGATAGAAGCACGGCGGCAACGTATTCCTAAAATTATGGCATTGACCTACGAGGTCTCCTTTTTTATAAAAAACGGTTTTGATGTAGTAAGCAAAGAGATTTTCCCTGAAAAGGTATGGACCGACTGCATTCACTGTAGTAAACAAAACAATTGTGATGAAATCGCAGTGTTAAAAGTACTGAACTGACCTGTCAATAATGAGGTCAGTTCTTTTTTTCATCAGGACCTAATCATGCGTATATTATACAGCCTACATTGTTTAATACGGGTTTATTTCTCATATGTTTTGAGCAACCACCAAATGAATTGATGATGAGGCTCCAGTTCGGAAGGTATTCCATTCAGGCTTCTTATGGGATGGTCCTTATGATAATCAGTATCATTATAAAAATATGCAGTGCCGTCTAATGGAACTCGCTGTTTATATTTATACAAGGCGACAACATATCTTTCAGACTCTCCGCTTCTGCTTGGACTATGTGTATATCCTTCCCAATCGGCTAGTGTTAAATCATCGTAATGTTGTATTGCCGATATACTGTATTTTATTTGCTTGGGAATACTTGGACTGAATTCTTGAGGGTAAAACAAAATGGTATTCCATATGCTTAAAAGTATTGTAGGAACCAAGAGTAAGGCACAACATAGGGGGCTTAATTTACGAATTAAATGGATGACTGAAATAATAAGGGCTGCATTCAGGATGAAAACCAATGGCAAAGCAACTATTCTTCCTAGTCCTGTATACGGAAACAACTCGATTAAAATCTGAAACATACAAATTGTAGGTAAAAGTGCGATCGATGCGTATAAAAGGTTGCGGCGATTAGTTCTCAAATTTAATTCCTCCTCAAGGACAAAGAAGTTATAATGGTATGGAGACATAGTCTCGAATTTTTCTATTTTCTGTGTCACTATACATAAATACGGTTTTTATACGCTGGATATTGAGGTTTTTCGTGAAAAAGTGTAAACGTTCTGGATTCATTCCAGTAAACTAAACTGTTGTGATAAATCTTGTTTATTGAAAATACTGATCTGACTTGACAATGATCAGGTCGGTTTGGTATTTTTGTATTATCGGTTAGCACTCAACGCGAACGAGTGCTAATGATTCCATTTAACAATCATGCTATTATGGATAAACAACAAGGGGGGATTCGCTTGTTAACCGAACGTCAGAGACTCATTCTGAATGCGATTATTGATGACTACATTCGTTCGGCTGAGCCAGTGGGTTCCCGCAGCATATCCAAAAGGCAGGATGTCGGATTCAGCCCGGCCACGATCCGTAATGAAATGTCGGATTTGGAGGAACAGGGCTATCTGGAGCAACCCCATACTTCTGCGGGACGCATCCCGTCTCATAAAGGCTATCGTTATTATGTGGACCATCTGGTACCACTGAATACACTGAAGCCTATGGAAATGCGGGAACTGAAAGCCTTTTATGCCGAAAAGCTGAATGTAATGGAGCAAGTGATCCAGCATGCGTCAGGCATTTTGTCCCATATGACCAATTATACTTCCATCCTGCTTGGGCCGGAGGTTTTTCATACTTCATTGCGTCATTTTCAGCTGCTGCCGCTCAACGAAACGACGGCTGTGGCGATAATCGTGACCAATACCGGTCAGGTGGAGAATAAAACGGTAGATATTCCACCGGGAATTTCGATTTCCGAGATGGAGAAGGTTGTGAATTTACTGAACAGCAAGCTGGTCGGTGTGCCGATTTATCAGCTTAAATCACGCCTTTACACCGCACTTGGTCAGGAGATGGAGAAGCATGTGTCTCATTTTGAGGACGCTATGAAGGTGCTGGATAAAGCACTGGATAATGAATCGGATCAGCGCTTGTATTTGAGCGGTGCGACAAACATGCTTAATCAACCTGAATTTAAAGATGTAGAAAAGGTTAAACATATTCTCGATCTGCTGGAGGAAACACCAACGCTACTTAAACTAATGACACCTGTTGTCGGGGCACCTGAAATTCAAGTCCGCATCGGCACTGAAAATGATCATGAGGCGTTTGCCAATTGCAGCCTGATTACTGCTACGTATGCAGTAGACGGAGAAGCGTTGGGCACTATAGGCATACTGGGTCCGACACGGATGGAATATGCGAGAGTTATTAATATTTTGGGTATCCTGTCTAAGGATTTGACCGCAATGCTAACGCAGCGGTTTAAATAGAACAAAGCCGCATAGGTTGCGGTACTACATGTTCCGCGTCGGGATACGGCTCGTATCCTGCGCGGGTGCATTGTTGCGTGTTTTTGTAAAGGTAGTTATGACTTGAAGGAGGTGAAACATTTTGAAGGAAGAACAAGCGTTCCAAGAAGAAAAACAACAAAATGTAAGCACAGAGGAAGCCGCCGAAGCTAGCCAGCAGGAAGAGCCGGTTAATGAAGCGGCGGCACTGGAAGACCAAGAAAGCGAAACAGAGCTGAATAAGCTTCGCGCTCAGGCGGAAGAGCATCAGCAACGGTTATTACGCGCTCAGGCGGATTTTGATAATTTTCGCCGTCGTACGCTGAAAGAAAAAGAAGACCTTGCCAAATATGCATCTATGAAGCTGGTTACCGAGTTGGTGCCTGTTTTGGATAACTTCGAGCGTGCGCTGGCAACAGCACCGCAAGGAGCGGAGTCTGAGTCATTCAGCAAAGGCGTGGAAATGATTTTCCGCCAGTTTGAGAGTGTGCTTCAGGCAGAAGGAGTAACGGCCATGAATTCGGTGGGACAACCGTTTAATCCTGACTTCCATCAGGCTATTATGCAGGTGGAGAGCGAAGAGCATGAGGAAGGCATTGTTGTTGAAGAGGTACAAAAAGGGTACATGCTGAAGGACAAGGTGCTTCGTCCAGCGATGGTAAAAGTGAGCATGTAGCTTTTTCAATATACATGAGGATTTTGCAAAAATCCCATAAGCGACTTTCAATGAACAATATATAGATCGAAATGATCTAAATTCGTCTATATATTGCACTTTGGAGCGACTGGAATCGAATTTTTCAAAATTCTGACATTAGAAATACATCATTTTGATTCAACCATTCTGGCCTGCGGGCCTCGTATATACAGAAGGAGGAATTGTCCGATGAGCAAAGTAATCGGTATTGACTTAGGTACAACCAACTCTTGTGTGGCTGTTATGGAGGGCGGCGAAGCAGTCGTTATTCCAAATCCGGAAGGCGCACGCACAACCCCTTCCGTTGTTGGTTTCAAAAAAGATGGAGAACGTACTGTAGGGGAAACAGCAAAACGCCAAGCAATTACAAACCCGGATCGTACAATCATGTCCATCAAGCGTCACATGGGTACAAATCATAAAGAAAGCATCGACGGCAAAGAATATTCCGCACAGGAAATTTCCGCTATGATTTTGCAAAAGCTGAAATCCGATGCTGAAGCTTACCTGGGACAAACCGTTTCTCAAGCTGTTATCACTGTTCCAGCTTACTTCAATGACGGTCAACGTCAAGCAACCAAGGATGCAGGTAAAATTGCCGGTCTGGAAGTTCTGCGGATTGTCAATGAGCCAACAGCAGCTGCATTGGCATATGGTATGGAAAAATCCGAAGACCAAACGATCCTGGTATATGACCTGGGTGGCGGTACATTCGACGTATCCATTCTGGAACTGGGCGACGGTTTCTTCGAAGTTAAAGCAACAAGCGGCGATAACAAGCTGGGTGGCGATGACTTTGACCAAGTGATTATTGATTACCTCGTAAATGAGTTCAAAAAAGATCAAGGCATTGACCTGAGCAAAGATAAAGCTGCTGTACAACGTCTGAAAGACGCAGCGGAAAAAGCGAAAAAAGAACTGTCTGGCGTACTGACAACGACGATTTCTTTGCCGTTTATCACAGTAGCTGATGGCGTTCCACAGCATTTGGAGTTGAACCTGACTCGTGCGAAATTTGAAGAATTGTCTGAAGGTCTGGTAGAACGTACTTTGGGACCTACTCGTCAAGCGATGAAAGATGCAGGCATGAGTGCCAGCGACATCGACAAAATCGTTCTGGTCGGCGGTTCCACACGTATTCCGGCTGTACAAGAAGCAATCAAAAAGCTGACAGGTAAAGAGCCTCACAAAGGCGTAAACCCTGATGAAGTGGTAGCTTTGGGCGCGGCAGTTCAAGCGGGTGTACTGACTGGTGATGTGAAAGACGTCGTTCTTCTTGACGTAACTCCACTGTCCCTCGGTATTGAAACCGCAGGTGGCGTATTTACTAAAATGATTGATCGTAACACGACAATCCCTACGAGCAAATCGCAGGTATTCTCGACATATGCCGACAATCAGCCTAGCGTAGAAATTCACGTGCTGCAAGGTGAACGTGAAATGGCAGCAGGCAACAAAACACTGGGTCGCTTCCAATTGGGAGATATCCCTCCAGCACCACGTGGTGTACCGCAAATCGAAGTTACCTTTGATCTGGATGCGAACGGTATCGTGAACGTATCCGCTACAGATAAAGGCACAGGCAAAAGCCAAAAAATTACGATCACATCTTCCAGCGGCTTGAGTGACGAGGAAGTAGAACGTATGATGAAGGATGCCGAGTTGCATGCGGAAGAAGATAAAAAACGCAAAGATTTGGTAGAAGCGAAAAACGCTGCGGATCAACTGATCTACTCTGTAGACAAAACGATTAAAGATCTGGGCGAAAAAGCGGACGCAGGCGAAGTCGAAAAAGCAAATGCAGCTAAAGAAAATCTGCAAAAAACGCTGGAAACCGACAACCTGGAAGATATCAAAAAAGCTACTGAAGAACTGACTGAAATCGTTCAGCAATTGTCTGTAAAGCTGTATGAGCAAGCTGCTCAAGAAGCACAGGCTCAACAAGGCCAAGACGGCGCAGCAGACAGCAAAGGCCGTGACAATGTGGTTGACGCGGACTATGAAGTTGTTGACGAAGACCAGAAGAAAGACTAAGCTACGGATCGGGTAGTGGTAGCTTTACGGTACACCGATGCGTTATGATATACTGAATAGTAATTGCAGCGTAGCTGCCTTGATAAATAACAATTAGCCGAAGGGTAATAGTTATTTCCAAGATAAATAAGCATATTACGGGTTGTACTGCCTTGAAATGATGGGAAGGTCAAAGCCGGGTCATCCCGTGCCTTTGGCTTTCCTTTTATATGTAGTGCAGACACGTTGTAGGCATGGGGGTGGAACATTGGCTGATAAGCGTGATTATTATGAGGTGCTGGGCGTCGCGAAGGGCGCTTCGGATGATGAAGTCAAAAAGGCTTACCGTAAGCTTGCGCGTCAGTATCATCCGGACGTGAACAAGGCTGCGGACGCGGAAACTAAATTTAAAGAAGTCAAAGAAGCTTACGATGTTCTCAGCGATGGTCAGAAGCGGGCAAGATATGACCAGTACGGACATGTAGACCCGAACCAGGGCATGGGAGGCGGCTTCGGTGGTGGTGCCGACTTCGGTGGCGGATTTGGTGATATTTTTGATATGTTCTTTGGTGGCGGCGGCAATGGTCGACGTGATCCGAATGCACCACAGCGTGGGAACGATCTTCAATATACGATGACGATTGAGTTCAAGGAAGCGGTGTTCGGTAAAGAAACCGACATTCATATTGAACGTACTGAAACATGTGATACGTGTCACGGTACGGGAGCCAAAGCGGGTACTCAACCACAAACCTGCTCCGTCTGCCACGGCAGCGGACAGGAAGAAGTGGTGCAGAATACACCGTTTGGTCGTATGGTTAATCGACGCGCCTGCTCTAATTGCGGCGGTTCCGGTAAAATCATTAAAGAAAAATGTACGACTTGTAGCGGTTCCGGTCGGGTACGCAAGCAACGTAAAATTCATATTCGCATTCCAGCGGGTGTGGATGACGGCGCACAAATGCGTATTAACGGTGAAGGCGAAGGCGGTGTCAACGGAGGACCGGCAGGTGACTTGTACGTCGTGTTCCGTGTGAAATCGCACGACTTCTTTGAGCGTGAGGGAGACGATATATACTGCGAAATTCCGCTGACGTTCTCACAGGCAGCATTGGGAGATGAAGTCGAGATCCCGACGTTGACCGAGAAAGTGAAGTTGAAAGTTCCAGCAGGTACGCAAACAGGTACTTACTTCCGTCTTAAAGGAAAAGGTGTGCCAAAACTGCGTGGCGTTGGTCAGGGTGACCAGCATATTAAGGTAGTTGTGATAACGCCTAGCAAGCTGAGTGAGGAACAAAAGGACTTGCTGCGTCAGTTCTCTTCGCTTAGCGGAGAACAGACACATGAGAATGAGCAGTCTTTTTTTGACCGTGTGAAGCGCGCCTTCCGAGGCGACTAAGCCCAATTAGAAATCGCGGAGCTTCAACCATGAATCAAAGGAAACTATTCCGCAATTGCGGGGTAGTTCCTTTTTTTATATTCAGGTAAACACATACATAACCATTTTTGTATAGGCATGTTGAACTATCGAGACTTAATATCAAGTAGAAAGGGGTGAGTTCCATCGGAAATGTACAGCTCAAGCTGCGTCGGGGTAAACCACTATTAAAGCTCAGAGGCCTAATTACACTGCTAGTATGTCTAGTTATGGCACTTGTGCTTCTGCCTGTAACCCTGTTATTTGCGGAGAGAGTGGAGCAGGAAACTGAGAAGGGACTGGAAGAAAAGGCAATGTCCATCGCGCGTACACTCGCCCATACGCCGCTTATTGTCGAGCAATTGCAAGGGACGGGTTCGTCTCTTTCCATGCAGGAGTATGTGAAGAGGGTCTCAGCAGCAAATCACATCCAGTTCATCGTGGCTATGGATATGAAGGGAATTCGTAAAACGCACCCGGATGCTAGGATGATCGGCAAAGCCTTTGTCGGCGGAGACGAGTATACTGCACTTCATGGCCATGAGAGCGTGTCCGTTGCGAAGGGTACATTGGGCTTGTCCATGAGAGCCTTTTCCCCCGTGTTCAGTTCAACGGGGAAGCAGGTAGGGGCGATTGTTGTTGGTATATCCATGCAAGATGTACAGATGGCTCAGGAAGGCAACAACCGTCTTATTGCTATCGCCCTTGGCATCGGAATATTGATCGGCACTGGAGGTGCGGTAGTGCTGGCTCGTAAAATTAAAAATATGCTGGTCGGTCTGGAGCCGCCGGAAATCGCACGCTTGCTGGAGGAACGCAGCGCTATGCTGCAATCCATCAAGGAAGGAGTTATTGCGGTAGATGAATTCGGTCGCGTCATGCTGATGAATGCAGAAGCGATTCGTCTACTTAGACAAGCGGGGATTGAAGATTTCTCATTCTCCGGACAGGAAATTACCGTTTATCTATCCGCTTTTCGATTGCAAGAGGTCCTGGAAGCGAGTACTCCACAAATGGATGAGGAAATGGAGCTGGGTGGAATAACTTTGCTGACTACCAGTGTTCCGATACGGGTCAAAGGGGAAATTGTGGGAGCAATTGTAACCTTTCGAGATAAAACCGAAATGAACCAGCTGGCAGAACGTTTGACAGGAGTGTCCCTGTACACGGAAGCACTACGTGCGCAGGCTCATGAATTTATGAACAAGCTGCATGTCATTATGGGGATGGTGCACTTGCAAATGTATGATAAACTGGAGCATTACATTATGGATGCCGTCGAGCATCATCAAGTGGAAATTGGCTCTATCACCCGGCAGATTAGGGACCCGGTTATGGCAGGGTTTGTGTTGGGAAAATTAAGCCGGGCCAGAGAGGTAGCGGTAAGTTTTGAACTGACTCCAGGTAGTTACTTGCCCGAATCCAGTCAAACTCAAACGACACATGAACTGATTACTATTCTTGGCAATCTGTTTGATAATGCTGTGGAGGCGATGGAATCTTTCGAGCACAAGCGGATTACCCTTTCACTTTATTATGAGGAAAGCCAGAAGAACGGTTATCTGACCTGTATCATGTGCGACAATGGTCCAGGTATACCGGAAGGGCTTGTGAAGGCTATATTTGAAAAAGGTTTTTCGACCAAGGGAGAGTCACGAGGGATGGGTCTTTATCTGGTGACGCAAAGCGTGAAAAGATTACAGGGAAGTATAAAGTTGATCCCAGCCGAGCAAGGGTGCTGTTTTCAGATTACGATTCCATACATTATAGCGGGGAATGATGAACATGATTAATGTCCTGATTGTAGAAGATGATCCGATGGTTGCGGAATTTAACCGAAAATATACGGAGCAGGTGGAAGGTTTTCGATGTGAGGGTTGGGCTTCTTCTGTGGAAGAGACGAAGAAATATATAGCTGAACAGGCCATTGATCTGATATTGCTTGATGTGTATATGCAGGAAAGCAATGGCCTCGATTTACTGTCATTCATACGGGAGACAGGTGTAAATATAGATGTCATTGTCATCTCGGCTGCAAGTGACATGAACAGTGTCAAAAAAGCAATGAACTTCGGCGCGGTGGATTACTTAATTAAGCCGTTCCACTTTAACCGTTTTTTGGAGGCCCTCACGGGGTACCGAGAGCACATTAGCATCGTGCGTGAGCGTAGTCTACTTTCTCAGGAGGAGTTGGACCGACTGATTTATCATAAAAGCTTGACTAAAGACTTGGCACGATTGCCCAAAGGCATAACTAAATCCACGCTGGCTATGATATGGAATTGTATCCAGCGGCACAATAAGGTACTATTTTCCACTGAGGATATTGCGGAGAGTGCAGGGATATCCAGGGTGTCTATGCGCAAGTACCTGGCTTTTATGACAGAGATTGAGGCTCTTTCCATGGAAACCATATACGGAACCATAGGACGCCCTGTTTACCAATACCGAATATTGCCACAGGCAGAAGACATCATGAATAGTTTTATTTAAGCCTTCTTTCCGATTACTTTAATTACAAAAGTGAATGATTAGTTTTAAAACCAAATAAAGCGTTTTCCAAGGTGTAGAATGGAAACATGATCATCATTCTTCACTTTATGGAGGGAGATTTATGGAAAATGCTACGAACCAGCCTGTCATTCAAAAGGGGCAAAGATGGAGCAAAAATTTTGTAGATGGCATGAGAATGCTGGGCAGGGTAAAGGTGGGGGTTATTCCTCTTCCGCTCTATGCCGTGATCGCGCTGATTGTTTATGCAGCTGCAATCACTGAAAGACTTCCGAACGATCTGTTAGGCGGGTTTGCCGTCATCATGATTTTAGGTATACTGCTCAGTGATTTAGGGGCCAAACTTCCTTTGCTTAAGCATATTGGCGGGCCGGCCATTTTATCTCTTATGGTTCCATCGTTAATGGTATTTTGGAATATGTTTAGTCCATCTGCGATGGGTGCTGTACACACGCTTATGAAAACCTCGAATTTTCTTTACTTCTACATCGCATGTCTAGTAACCGGGAGTATTCTTGGTATGGATCGGAAAATGCTGATAAACGGAATTGTCAAAATTTTTGCCCCCATTATTATAGGATCTATTGCAGCTGTTGGCGTGGGAATGGTGGTGGGTATGGCTTTTGGCTATAGTGCCTATCATACATTTTTTTTCATCATCATTCCGATTATCTCCGGTGGGATTGGGGAAGGCATTTTACCGTTGTCCATTTCGTATGGATTGGTGCTGGGCAAGGATTCGGCAGTATTCGTATCCCAGTTTATCCCGGCTGCTATTATCGGGAACATTGTTGCAATCATAGGTGCGGGTGTTCTGAAGAGATTAGCAGAGAAAAATCCAAAAACTTCAGGTAACGGAAGGTTACTAAAACTTGAGAAAGATGCAGACAAGTTAGCTCCGGCAATTCTGGAACAATCGATTTCTTTTCCATTGATGGGAGGAGGTCTGCTGTTGGCCTGTACTTTCTTTATTGTGGGTAAGCTGTTGGAGCCGTATCTCCATATTCCAGGTCCGATTCTCATGATTCTGGCGGCGGCATTAATTAAGTGCATTCAGATCATGCCGAACACATTGGAGCAGGGAGCTTTTCACTTATACAAGTGTATAACGGCAAGTCTGACATGGCCCTTGATGGTGGGATTGGGTATTTTGTATGTACCTTTGGATAGTGTGGTTGGGATCTTAACGGTTCCTTATGCCATCACCTGCGCATCTGTTGTAGTTGCATTGATTGTTACAGGATACTTCACAGGAAAATGGATTCACATGTATCCCGTAGAAGCTGCTTTGGTGACCAGTTGTCGCGGTGGATTAGGGGGCACGGGAGATGTAGCCATTCTGTCTGCATCCAATAGGATGGAACTGATGCCTTTTGCGCAAATTGCAACACGTATTGGAGGGGCAGGCACGGTCATTTTAGCAACTTTGTTACTCCAATTATGGAGCTGATGAGTTTTATACACAGGATTGAGTTTCATATCCAAATAGAGACATGAAAGGATGGAGAAAAATATGAGCAGTTTAATAGATGAAATTAGAGAATTACACGCAGGTGGCAAAATGGAGACCTTACCAAAGAAGCCAATTGAAACGATGGAAGGGTTGTCCAAAGTGTATACGCCGGGTGTAGCTGAAATTTGTATGGAAATCGCCAATGACCCAGCCAAAGCGTATCAATTAACGATCAAAAAAAATACTGTAGCGGTCGTATCAGATGGAACAGCGGTACTGGGCTTAGGAGATATCGGGCCGGAGGCTGCTATGCCTGTAATGGAGGGTAAAGCGGTGTTGTTCAAACAATTTGCAGGTGTCGACGCCTTTCCGATTTGTCTCAACACGAAGGACGCTGATGAAATTGTTCAAATTGTTAAAATGATTGCTCCTGCTTTTGGCGGCATTAATTTGGAGGATATATCTTCGCCACGTTGTTTTGAAATCGAGAGACGGTTGAAGCAGGAACTGGACATTCCAGTATTTCATGATGATCAACATGGTACGGCAGTCGTTGTGTTAGCGGGTCTGGTCAATGCATTAAAGGTATGTGGCAAAAAAATGGAGGATGTCAAAGTCGTATTTGCAGGAATTGGTGCAGCGGGTATGGCCTGCTCCCGTATGCTGCTTAAGGCAGGTGTGCGCAATCTGATTGGCGTTGATCGACAGGGAGCTATTCACCGTGATGTGGAGTACAGTAATCCGCATTGGACAGAGTATGCGAACATGACTAATCCGCACAATTTAAGTGGGAGTTTATCCGAGGTGATTTTGGGAGCTGATGTATTCATCGGTGTGTCAGGCTCGAACATACTGACTGTAGAGGATATACAGAGCATGGCAACTGATCCTATTGTGTTCGCCATGGCGAATCCGATTCCGGAAATCGATCCGGCTGTAGCTGCACCTTATGTACGTGTGCTCGCTACTGGCCGCTCCGATTTTCCAAATCAGATTAACAATGTGCTGTGCTTCCCGGGAATTTTCCGGGGTGCTCTAGATTGCCATGCTACGACGATTAATGAGGAAATGAAACTAGCTGCCGGACTTGCCATCGCTGATGCGATCTGTCCTGAGGAGCTAAGTGAAACTTATATCATACCGAATGTCTTTAATCCGAAGGTGGTTCAAAAGGTACGGGATGCAGTTATTCGCGCTGCTTGGGAGACAGGAGTAGCTAAGTCAGGTGAAGCTCCAGCAGCTGTTTTACACCCGTAAAAGTTATGCTCTTCACAAACTCTGGTTCACTGTCTTGGCCTACTGTTCTTGATATCGTCTGCATCCGTCGGAATATAAAATCGTGCCAATGAGCAGGATATAACAAAGCGTAACGCTCTATGCTCTTGAAGAGCAGTTGCGCTCAATACTACACAGGGAGATTTTGAGATGGGCGAAAAAAATATTTTGGCGTATTTCAAAAGTCCTGAGGAAGCACAGGGAGCTGCTAGAAAACTGGAAGCTCTCCGGGCAGCCGATGTGTCGATAGACCGATTTAGCCGGTATCCGCGGCAGTCTACTGGCAACGCCGGATTGCCTGTATTTTCAGGACAGATTAGCAGCTTGTCCTCATTGACACAGGGCGTGGACTTTACAGATGCAACTCCAGCAATACTGGCTGCGGCTGATCCGTCCGCCAGTGGCATGAGTGATGGAGGACAGGGCGGACCGACAGGCCGCGATATTTTGTTGACTGCTGTGGTGGATGAATCCATTCATCATCAGGCAATGTCCATCGTGGAACAAGCGGGTGGAATGCTGTGAAAAGTTTGGAAGGGGCAGTGACCGATGTCTAAAAACAAACGGTTTGATAAAGTGCTAACCAAAACAGAGAAAATCAAACGCATGCAATCTGCTAAAAATGAAGATGTTGAGTTCTCAGCAGATCAGGCAGATGCTGAGGATCTGGAAGCGATCCGACGTAGCGAAGTAGCTGACCGTCGTCAGCAGCGTATCATAAACGACAATGAGTAGAATTTAATAAGACGGGTTATCTCCATCAATAGGATGATTTGTGGGATAGCCCGTCTTATTTGTGTTCTTTCCTTTTTCTATTCATTATCCGCTGTATGCTGTTGCACTAAAAACAAGAGGACCGGCGACGAAAGTAGTAGTCGCAGGCGTTTGATTTTCAATAATTAGTTGGTAGTTTTGCACGCCCAGAGGCGCAACGTCTACCGTTTCGACATTAAGAATAATATTGTTATCGAAGACATTGGATTCCAGTCCGTAATAAATTTCCTTGCCGGTTCTCCATATACGTACAAGTACTCTAATGTTGCCGACACCGACGAAACGTAGTCCAATCGAGGCTTTTAACTCTAAGCGGTTGTTGACAGCACCAGAAATAGCAGGATCAATAAATACAGACGTCGTAGCAATTCCAAGTCCGGCTGGAGAAATCGGAAAAGGACGATTACCAGCTTTTTTGAACTCCTGTGCATGTATATAGTACAATGTAATGTATGCATGTGAAATGAGGAGGAAATGAAAACCATGTTGTGGAATGAAATTACAATACATACAACCGAAGAAGCCATCGAAATGATTTCGAATTTTCTGCACGAAGCAGGTGCAGGAGGGGTTTCCATTGAAGAATCCGGTTCGCTCAACAAGCCGCGGGATACGTCCTATGGACAGTGGTATGATCGACCTTTGAACGACATACCTGAAGGACAAGCGATCATCAAAGGCTATTTTGCCGAAGAAGTGGACATGGATAGTATTCGTTCGCAAATTGAGCCGCGCGTCGAAGAATTGAGAACTTTCGATATTGACCCTGGTGAGGTTCAGTATGAACTGAAAACAGTTGATGAGGATGACTGGGCAAATGCTTGGAAGCAATATTTCAAGCCTTTGCGTGTGTCGGACCGTCTGACGATTAAACCTACTTGGGAGGACTATGAGCCTGCGAGTGAAGAGGAAAAAATCATTGAGCTGGACCCTGGTATGGCCTTCGGGACTGGAACGCATCCTACGACATCCCTTTGTCTGAGAACGCTGGAATCTGTGATTAAGGGCGGGGAAGAAGTCATTGATGTCGGCACGGGTTCCGGTATTTTGGCCATTGGAGCTGTAAAGCTGGGAGCGAAGCATGTACTTGCCTTGGATCTGGATCCGGTGGCAGTATCCAGTGCGCGGGAAAATACGCGTCTGAACGGGCTGGAGGAACGCATTACCATTAAAGAAAGTGATTTGCTATCCGTGCTTAATGCAAGTGATCCAACGCTGGGTATCCAGTTACCGGTCAAGCTGGTGGTAGCTAATATTTTAGCAGAGATTATTTTGCTGTTCATTGACGATGTATATAAAGCCCTGGAACCAGGTGGTATTTATATTGCTTCAGGGATTTGGAAGAACAAAGAAGAAGTTGTCGAAACTGCGTTGAAGGCAGCTGGCTTTGAGATTGCCGAAATAAGCCGGGATGAAGATTGGCTGGCGTTTGTGGCGAGAAAGAGGTAAGTATGGATTTTTTACAAAATATTTTTCGTGTAAATTTAAATGTTCTTCCATTTTATTTGCTGGCTGTGATCATATCGTTCACGGTTCATGAGTTTGCACATGCATTTTATGCCAATAAATTTGGTGACCCTACAGCCAAGCTACTTGGGCGCGTGACTTTAAATCCGGCAGTGCATATTGACCTACTGGGTACGCTACTGCTGCTGATCGGAGGCTTTGGCTGGGCCAAACCAGTTCCGGTTAATCGTGACAACTTTAGTCGTCCGCGCCTCATGGGCATTATCGTATCGGCTGCGGGTCCGCTTAGCAATCTGCTGCTTGCATTTGTTACTACTTTAATCTATGCCGTGCTCCTTCATTTTCAAGTATTGCCGGGGATGGAGAACCAACGGGTAGCTCAAGCAATCTATTTGTTTATCAATGCATTGATCAATTTAAATCTGTTTTTGTTTATCTTTAATTTGATCCCACTGCCTCCACTGGATGGATACCGGATTGTGGAAGATGTGGCCCCCACTCCTGTACGTCGCAAACTCCAGCAGTTTGAACAGTGGTCGATCTTTATTTTTCTGCTTATCCTGGTCATTCCGCAGGTTCGAGCTGTAACGATTGAACCTCTTTACACGCTGGCCCAGATGATTTATATACAGTTTTTGCAGTTCTCTTTTTATATCACTGGATTATTCGGAGCCTAAGGGCTCCTTTTTTTACGAGAATGGTAGGTATACCTTGAATAGAAGAGTGAACAGACTGGTCATACAGGCGCAAAAGATGATATGATGTTGCTTGGTGATTTATTCGGATTTTGTACGGAACATTAGTGGATAACAGTTATTTTTAGAATGAGGATTTTTGCAAAATCCAGGAATAGGTGTGAGAGAGAATGCAGCGTTATTTTATTCCGGCAGAGCAATTTCTAGAAGATCACGTGATTGTTGCGGGTGAGGACGCGCGGCATATCGCTAAAGTCATGAGGGGCCGTAGTGGTGACAAAATTATAGTCAGTGACGGGGTATCTAGGGAAGCACTGGTTGCATTGGATACGATAGAGCAGGATCATGTTACGGCGACGATTATTGAGCCGCTGAAGATGACCTCTGAACCGCATGTGCAGGTCACCATCGCTCAGAGTCTTCCTAAAGGAGACAAGATGGAGACGGTGATGCAAAAATGTACAGAAATCGGAGCAACCGGGTTTGTACCGTTTTTGTCCGAGCGTACGGTCGTGCAGTATGATGCCAAAAAAGAAGGCAAGCGACTGGAGCGTTGGCGCAAGATTGTGAAGGAAGCGGCTGAACAAAGCCACCGTAACCGGATTCCAGAAATTAGTGCGCCCATGACGTGGAAAGAACTTCTGGCTTCTTTTGCTGGGTATGATTTGATATGTTATTGTTATGAAAAAGAGCAGGGTCAGCAGCTACGGGATGTAATCCAGCCATTGGTAGGACAATGGGCGTCGACGGACATGCCGCGTGTTCTGCTGGTGGTAGGCCCGGAAGGCGGCTTTACTGAAGCGGAAAGCCTGGAGGCCGAGCAGGCTGGGGCCCAGTCTACAGGACTGGGAAGACGTATTTTGCGTGCTGAGACCGCAGGAATGGCTGCATTGGCTTGCATTTTATATGAGACAGGAGAAATGGGAGGGGTTTAATATGCCGTCAGTGGCATTTTACACATTGGGCTGTAAGGTAAACTTTTATGATACAGAAGCGATCTGGCAGCTGTTTAAAAATGAAGGTTATGAACAGGTGGACTTTGATGAGCAGACCGCGGATGTCTATCTTATTAATACATGTACCGTTACGAATACCGGTGATAAAAAGAGTCGTCAGATCATTCGCCGCGCGATTCGCCGCAATCCAGATGCCATTGTGGCAGTGACGGGCTGCTACGCCCAAACTTCTCCTGCCGAAATTATGGATATTCCTGGCGTTGATCTCGTTATCGGGACTCAAGATCGGGACAAAATCATTCCGTTCGTGCAGGAAATTCAAGGGACGCGTCAACCAGTGAACGCCGTGCGCAATATTATGAAAACGCGTGTATTTGAGGAAATGGATGTGCCTGATTTTGCTAATCATACTCGGGCCTTTTTGAAAATTCAGGATGGGTGCAATAACTTCTGTACCTTCTGCATCATTCCATGGTCGCGGGGGCTATCCCGCAGTCGTGACGCTGCGAGCATTATTGCACAGGCGCGTCAACTGGTACACGCAGGCTACAAGGAAATAGTACTCACTGGTATCCATACTGGCGGTTATGGTGACGACATGGATAATTATGACCTATCTGATCTGCTGTGGGATCTGGAGAAGGTGGAAGGCCTGGAGCGTATCCGCATCAGTTCGATTGAAGCCAGCCAGATTGATGAAAAAATGCTTGATGTACTGAACCGTTCCACCAAGCTGGTTCGTCATTTTCACATACCGCTTCAGGCGGGGGACGACACTGTATTGAAACGGATGCGTCGTAAGTACACCACAGAAGAGTTTTATAACAAAATGCTTATGATTCGCAAAGCAATGCCCGATGTTGCGATTACAACGGACGTAATTGTCGGCTTCCCTGGGGAGACGGATGAAATGTTCCGCAATGGCTATGAGCTGATGAAAAAAATCGGTTTTTCAGAAATGCATGTGTTTCCGTACTCCAAGCGTAGTGGAACTCCTGCGGCGCGTATGGAGGATCAGGTGGACGAAGACGTGAAAAATGCACGAGTGCATGAGCTGATACAACTGTCAGAGCAAATGCAACTGGCGTATGCTGAGAAGTTTGTAGGTCAGGTACTGGAGGTCATTCCGGAAGTTGCGCCGAAAGGGACCGAAGATAGCGGCATACTCCATGGATATAGTGACAATTATATTCAACTGGCGTTTGAAGGTACTGAGGATCTGGTTGGCAAGGTATGCCGCGTGAAGCTAACGAAGGCAGGCATTAATGAAAGTGAAGGCCAATTGGTTCGCGTACTGGAGAATGGGCTGCAAACAGCTCTGTAAGAACAAAAAAAGCCTGAAAAGGCAATAGAGATGGCAAACAAGGATTTCGCCTTTCCTTACAGAGAGGACGGAATCCTTGTTGCGCAAGGAAGGGAGATTACAGGATGGCAGCAAAAAAGGAAATTTCAGCAGGCGGTGTTGTGTTTCGCAAACAGGGGGAGCAGCTTGAAATTCAGCTCATTACTGACCGATATGGCAAGGTATCCTTGGCTAAAGGAAAAATGGAGTTGGGAGAAACAATCGAACAGACGGCTTTACGTGAAATTCGCGAGGAAACAGGGTTGAACGGGCGGATTATCCAGCATGTAGATATGATTGCTTATACGTATCAGCATCCGGAATTTGGGGAAGTGGATAAAGAAGTACACTATTATCTTGTAGAGGCACTGGATGGGGATTTACAGGCACAAATCGAAGAAATTAAGGGAGTTGCATGGCATAAGCCTGAGGAAGCATGGCTTCTCCAGCGCCAGGGCGGATATGACAATAATGATGTCATTTTGAGCAAGGCGCTGTCCATGCTAGGAATTAACGTTTGATTCTGTGGGGAGATATACGATCCTCTAAACGAGTCCATACAGGTAGGTAGCACAGAGGCAAGACCAGTAGAGAGCTAATGACGTTAAACAGGGTTTGGGCATGGGCTACCTTGGCTCCGGGCTCGGTAGATATCCAGGCGGCGGCCATTTCTAGCCCAGGGATCAACGGCATAAAGAGCAAGGCTCCGCCTACGTTCAGCAGCACATGGGACCAGGCTACAAATTTGCCGGACACGCTGCCACCAACAGCGGCAATCAGGGCGGTTACGCAGGTGCCTACATTGGAGCCGATGACGATGGCGATCCCCACATCGGCTGGCAAGGCACCCGCAGCGGCAAGGCTGATCGCCATGCCAATAACGGCTGCACTACTGTGAACCAGTGCGGTCAGGCAGGCACCAGCAGCGAAGGCCCACCACATGTTGGCCGCAGCGTGATCAAGAAACCAGCGGAATAGTCCGGCCTGCTCAATCCATGGGCCGACCGTTTGCATTACGCGGATACCCGCCAGAATCAGCGAAAATCCAGCAAATACGAGGCTGATATATTGTACAGCCTGCGGACGGCTAAGCCCATTGGAGCCGGGTGAAACTCCGGCAGAAGCGTACTGGCGAACGGAGACGGATTCTCCCCACAGTACGGCGACGCTCCAGCAGAGCAGTGAGCCGCAGAGCAGCGGAACAGCCAGCTTGCCAAGCTGGAGCCCCATCAGCTCGGTGGTGAGACAGGTACCGATATTGGTGCCGAGAATGATGCCGAGCGTGCGGCCATAGGTCAACAGCCCGGCGTTGACCAGTCCGATCGTCAGCACCGTTACAGCGGTGCTGCTTTGCAACAGGGCGGTAATGCCTGAACTGAACAGCATACCCCGCCAAGGGGAAACGGTGGCGCGGTTCAGCCAGCGTGTGAGGAAGGGGCCAGCCAAATGCCGGAGGGCTGCTTCCATCAGCTTCATCCCGCCCAAAAAAATAAACAGTCCGCCGCACAGCGGGAGTATGACATGTATAAACACGGGCATAACCCCCTTTTCTAGAATACTTATGTAAACAGCCTATGATCTGTAGAGGACAGCCATGACAAGCATGGCTGAGCTCTTTTTTACGGAGCGATAATTTTGTAGTATCTTCGCAAGCTTTAAAAGCGTGACGTCGATATAAAGGCGGGCAGTAGCGGAGCGGTTCATTTGAATCTGGAGAAGCGCCAGCGTTCGCCTTTGCAACGAGATTCTTACCTTTAAATGTGTTACATAATCCCAAGAATCCCGTTGCAACAGCGATCGTAAGATCAAATGAATCGCGGAGCCGTGCCCCTATCGAACAAAACGTTTTAATACTTTGAGTAACTTAAGAATAGGAGTGAAGGATTTTGCCTTCAGTAATATTAGAACGCAGCCGTAAAAAAAGGCTGGAGCACGCACACCCTTGGGTGTTTAAAAACGAAATAGCCAAGATCGAAGGAGACCCAGAGGCAGGCGATTTGGTCAGCATCGTTAACCATCAGGGGCGTTATTTGGCGACAGGTTACTATAATCCGGCTTCACAAATTACAGTACGTGTGATGTCCTATGAGCCGCTGGAAGCAATGGATCAAAACTTTTTTGCCCAACGCTTTCGCAAATGCCTGGAGCACCGCGAACGTTTTGTGACCGGGGGAGACGCTTATCGGTTGGTGTACGGCGAGGCTGATTTTTTGCCTGGACTGATTGTAGATCGATTTGGTGATGTGTTGGTCGTGCAGTTGTTAACGCTTGGCATGGATCGGCGCAGGGAAGAAATCAGGGATGCGCTCGTTGAAGTATTGGGTCCTGTTGGTATATATGAGCGCAGTGATGTATCCATCCGAGAGCTGGAAGGATTGGAACAAACGAAGGGTCCTTTGTACGGTGATTGCCCGCGTCATGTGGTGGTGACGGAAAATGGCCTGCAAATCAAGGTTGATATCGTAGAGGGCCAGAAGACGGGTTATTTCTTTGACCAGCGTGAAAATCGTGCGGCCATAGCACCGTTGATGACAGGTTGGGGAGCACGTAGTGGAATTACGCTACAAGAAGTTACTACAGACTCAGGGGACGCTGGCACAACGGTCATGAAGCCAGTGAATAAAAGTGGTAAGGTTGTTGAATTCCCATTCTGGGACGGCGCAACCGTATTGGAATGTTTTTCACATACGGGAAGCTTTACGCTCAATGCCTGTAAACATGGTGCCAAAAAAGTAACTTGTCTTGATATTTCTGAGCATGCGATTGAAAGTGCGCGGGATAATGTCAAGCTGAACGGTTTTGAGGAACGCGTCGAGTTTGTCGTCGACGATGCTTTTCAATATTTGCGCAATCAGGTGAAAGGTGTAGAGGAACGCAATGCACGAGCCGGGGGCAAAGGAGATACGTCTAAGCCGCTGACAGCGGGTGGCGGACGCACCTTTGACGTGGTCATTCTTGATCCGCCAGCCTTTGCCAAAACGAAGAACGCTGTCAAAGGAGCTACACGTGGATATAAAGATATCAACCTGCACGGGATGAAGCTTGTCAATGAGGGTGGCTATCTGGTGACGGCGAGCTGCTCGTTCCATATGCGGCCGGAGTTGTTTTTGGACACCATTAAGGAAGCGGCGGCAGATGCCGGCAAAATCCTCCGTCTGGTAGACTGGAGAGCAGCTGGTAAGGACCATCCTCAAATTTTGGGTGTGGAGGAAGGCCATTATTTGAAATTCGCTATCTTTGAGGTGCGCAGCCGGACACAGCTGTAAGTTTCATACAAGGTCAAAGTCAATCGTTTTTTGGTGATTAAATAGGTAAAATAAACTCGTTTTAGGTATAAATCAGTCCTGTAGAGAAGGCGTGCACCAAGCCAATCTGCGGGACTGATTTATTTTTTAGAGGGAGAAAGAATTGCTACAACATGGCAAACGTACGTTCTTTTCTCTCTTGCCTGATATGCTATACTGTTTAATAGAATGTTGTTCGTTGGAAAGGAGGCCGCATCATGTCGGTCCGTTTGTTGATTGGCCGCTCTGGGAGTGGTAAAAGTACGTTAATCCGCAATGAAATGACGTCTATGTTACGCGAGGAGCCGCTAGGTAAGCCTATGCTGTTACTTGTACCGGAGCAATCGTCATTTGCTTCTGAGCATGCGTTACTTACAGAAGCCGGAAACGGTATTCAGGGGTCGGTGCGCGCCCAAGTGATGGGATTTCATCGTCTTGCCTATTTAGTTATGCAGGAAACTGGGGGTTCAGCGCTGGTGCCTGTAACGGAAGAAGGCAAGAAGATGCTTTTATATAAAATTATTCGTCGTCGCAAGGATGAACTGAGTTTGTTTAAGGATTCGGGAGACCAGCTCGGCTTTGTGGATCGGTTGAATACATTGTTTACGGAGCTAAAGCAGTACGGAAATGATACTCGGTCTGTACCCGAGCAACTGGAGCGAATGAACGCTGCTGGAGAGTCAACTCCGATTTTGCGCGGCAAGCTCAAAGATATCAGTCTAATCTACGAGGATTTTGAACGAGAGCTGACGCTTAAATATATTGACGGTGAAGATACGCTGCGCATGCTGGCAGAACAGATTGCAGAGTCTTCCCTTGTGCGTGGAGCAGACATTTGGATGGATGGCTACCGTAGGTTTACACCACATGAATATAAGGTGGTGGAGCAACTTATGCTGCATGCCTCTTCGTTGACAGTGGCGCTGACTTGCAACCGCAGCTACGAGAGCGGACAGCTTCCGCATGAGCTGGATTTGTTTCATCCTTCGGCGGCTACGTATGTAAAGCTCAAAGGAATGGCAGACGAGCTGATGATAGAGACGCAGACACAATTACTGCGCCCTGATCCGCTGCCGAGATTTAAGGAGCGTCCGGCGTTGGCGTATTTGGAGGCTAACTTTGAATATCGTACAGGGTTACGGAATCAGGAACAACGGATGCGTCAGCAGCATCTACGAGAGCAGTGGACAGAAAAGCAACCGGAGGGCATAAAACTGTACACTGCGGCTAATCGCCGTGCAGAGCTGGAAGGGGCTGTACGCGAAATGCGTCGTTTAGCCCGAGATGAAGGCGCGCGTTATCGGGAGATGGCCTTGTTTGTGCGTCATATTGAAGATTATGAGCCATGGGTGGAACCGATATTCAAACAATATGAGGTTCCAGTATTTCTGGATCAGCGGAGAAGTGTATTGCATCATCCCTTAGTGGAATTGATTCGGGCTTCACTGGATATCGTGCAGCGACGCTGGCGATATGAGGATGTATTTCGTGCGGTCAAAACAGATCTTCTCCTACCGCTGGACGGTCGGGTGAGCCGCGAGGAGCTGGATCGTCTGGAAAACTATGTACTGGCCTGCGGAATACAAGGTAGCCGTTGGACAGATGGTCGCCCGTGGCAGGCTGTACCCAGCTTGTCACTGGAGCTGGAGGAGCAGGAACGGAACCGTAGGCGGGATGAAACGTTGGATTTGATGGAGCTGTGCCGGGATGTGATCGTGACGCCTTTACGTGCGTTTGAGAAACGTGTGGGCAAGGCACGAACTGCACTTGAGAAGTGTGAAGCGGTATATCTGTTACTGGAGGATGCAGAAATTGGCCACAAGCTGGACGCCTTCATTCATCAGGAAGAGGAAGCAGGAAATCCTGAGCAGGCCAAGGAGCATCGTCAGGTATGGGATGCAGTGCTTGAACTACTGGATCAAATCGTCGAAATGATGGGTGACGAGAGGCTGGATACCTCTTTGTTTGCGGGTGTGCTGGAAACGGGATTGGCTGAATTCCGTATGGGACTTGTTCCGCCAGCTCTGGATCAGGTTCTAGTCGGAAACACGGATCGTACACGTGTGACCGGTATTCAACATGCTTTTGTGCTAGGTATGAACGAAGGTGTGATGCCGGCTGTGTTCCATGAGGACGGTGTGCTGAATGAGCAGGAGCGTACGGCATTAAACGAACGAGGCGTAGAGCTGGCGCCGGATATGACAAGACGTCTGCTGGACGAACGTTTTCTCGCTTATACGGCTCTTACTTCAGCCGGTAGAAGCCTGTGGATGAGCTATGCCGTGACTGATGAAGAAGGCAAGTCATTGTTGCCGTCTGAGTTAGTACGACATGTGCGGCAATTGTTTCCTAGTCTGGACGAACGCCCACTGGCTGGATACCCTTTGCCTGGGGATGCTTGGACGACGCAATGGGAGTATGCTTCTCATCCGTCCGAGGCTTTGCCGCAGCTCATTGCGCAATTACGCAATTGGCGACGTGGCGGTGACATTTTATCTCCTTGGTGGGAGGTATATAACTGGTATGCCAGCCAGCAAGGGCGTGAGAAGGACAAGCTGCGTCAGCTGTTGACCTCACTTTTTTATGAGAACCATGCCGAAATGCAGAAGGAAACGAGCCGCCGTCTGTACGGCAGTAAGTTGCGTACCAGCGTATCTCGTATGGAACGTTTTGTGGCATGTCCATTTTCGCACTTTGCCTCTCATGGTCTTCGTTTGAAGGAACGTCAAATGTATCGCCTGAAAGCCCCAGATATCGGACAATTATTCCATGCAGCGCTTGGAGAGATGGCGATCAATCTGCGTAATCGCAATGTCAGCTGGGGCAGTCTCAGCACGGAGGAATGCCGCCAAGAGGCGGAAAGTACAGTGGAGCGTTTGGCTCCTCGTCTGCAAGGCGAGATTCTAATGAGCTCCAAGCGGTATGGGTACATTTTGCGCAAATTGAAAGATATCGTGAGCCGTGCTTCGTTGATTTTAGGTGAACATGCGCGAAGAGGTAGTTTTGAGCCGATTGGGCTGGAGTTGGACTTTGGGCCGGGTCAGCAGCTTCCTCCGTTAAGCTTCCGGTTAGATAACGGTGTTGTGATGGAAATTGTCGGAAGGATCGACCGTGTAGATGTGGCAGAGGGAGAAAAAGGTTTACTTTTGCGTGTCATCGATTACAAGTCCAGCCAAAAGGATCTCAAGCTGCATGAAGTGTACTATGGCTTGTCCTTGCAAATGCTCACGTACCTGGATGTGCTGCTGAATGCGGCGGAGGAATGGTTGGGCGAGACTGCTTATCCGGCGGGTACGCTGTATTTTCACGTCCACAATCCGATGTTACAGTCGCCTAACGGTCTTAGCGCAGAACAGGCCCGTCAGGAGCTTTTGAAACGTTTTAAGATGAAAGGATTATTGCTTGCGGATCGGGATGTAGTTGGACAGATGGATACATCATTGGACAAGGGATATTCTTCTATTTTACCTGTTGCGGTGAAAGCAGACGGTAGTTTTTATAGCAGTGCCTCGGTTGCTTCGCCGGAACAGTGGGACAGCCTGCTAGCTTCGGTGCGTAATAATATTCGGACGATTGGTACACGGATGACAGAGGGCGATGTGGCCATTGAACCGTATCGTATCCAGCAAGAGACGGCATGTACCTTCTGCTCTTTTAAGCCTGTTTGTCAATTTGACGACAGTCTGGAGGGCAGTGGCTACAATCAATGGGGTAAACCCGGTAAGGATCAGATCTGGAATCTGCTGGGTCATACACAGGAAGGGAAAGGAGGAATGGACCAATGATAGGCACGTCAAACATGAAAGAAATACCGAAGCCGGAAGGCAGTATGTGGAGCGATGACCAGTGGCGTGCCATTTCGGAATCTGGTAACAACATGCTGGTCGCGGCAGCGGCAGGGTCCGGTAAAACCGCGGTACTTGTAGAGCGTATTATTCGTAAAATTGTCGATCCCCAGCTTGGCTTCAGTGTGGATCGGTTGCTGGTGGCCACCTTTACGAAGGCTGCTGCTGCTGAAATGCGTCAACGGATACGTGAGGCGTTGGAACGTGTACTGGAGCAGGAACCGGAAAGTGAACATGTACGTCGTCAGCTCTCGTTGCTGAATCGGGCTTCAATTACGACGCTTCATTCTTTTTGTATGGAGGTCATTCGCAGGCATTATCAGGCCATTCCTCTTGATCCCGGTTTTCGGATTATGAATGAGCATGAGACAGAATTGCTGCGCCAGGAGCTTCTAGAAGAACTGTTCGAAGAGAAATATGAGGCTCATGATGAAGGCAGTACATTCCGCAGACTAGTCGACTGGTTTAGTGGAGAACGCACTGATGATGCGATGTATGTGCTTGTTCAGCGGCTGTATGATTTTTCTCAAAGTCATCCTTGGCCGGAGCATTGGCTGCGGGAGACAGCAGCTGCATTTCGTGTGCAGGATGTAGCGGCTCTCGGAGAGACGCCTTGGGTTCGCAGCATTTTGGCGGATGCTGCACTTTCATTGCGCGGAGCAGCGAGCTTGCTGGAACAGGCGCATGAAACTGCTATGCAGCCCGGCGGTCCTGCACCTTATGCAGTGACGCTGCAAGAGGATACGGCGATGGTGAAGGGATTGCTGCAGGAATTGGAGACACAGCCGTGGGCATCTCTATATGATCATTTTCAGGCAGCTGCCTTCGGTAAGCTCAAGCCGGTCAAAAAAGATCAGACTGAGCCTGCATTGCAGGAACGGGTTAAGACGCTGCGCGAAGCAGCCAAAAAAATGATTACAGATATGAAGGCTTCCCTGTTTGGCAGGAGAGCAGAAGCCTATTGGGAGGAGCTACACGCCGCAGCTCCGTTGATGGACGAATTGGTAGAAACCGTGATTGTATTCGGGGAACGTTTTCAACAGCACAAGCAGTCAAAAGGGTTGGTGGATTTCGGGGATTTGGAACATTATTGTCTGAAAATATTACGACATCCCGATTCTACTCCGTACAAGCTACTACCTTCCGACGCTGCGCTCGAATACAAGGCGCAATTCGACGAGGTGCTGTTAGATGAGTATCAGGATACGAATACCGTACAGGAAGATATCGTTAGGCTGGTATCACGGGAGGAACCAGGTAACCGTTTTATGGTGGGCGACGTGAAACAGAGTATTTATCGGTTTCGGCTGGCGGAGCCGGGTCTGTTTTTGAATAAGTATGAACGGTACGGCATGCAGGAGCAGGAAGATGGATTTTTAATTGATTTGGCGCGTAATTTCCGCAGTCGGGAGGAAGTTGTCGATGCGGTCAATTTGGTGTTCCGCCAGATTATGAGTGTGGATGTAGCGGAAATTGAGTACGATGAACGAGCGTGGCTGGTACACGGCGCATCCTATCCCGACCCGTCGGATCAAGACACCGCATCTGTATACGCACCTGAGCTGCTGTTAGTAGATAAGGGTGGCCATGGTCTTTCCGAGGCTTCGGAGCTGTCCGAAACGGAGGACGAATCTGTTTTTCAGGAAAGTGAGCTGGCTGAACTTGTGGAGCTGGAAACGGCACAGTTAGAGGCTCGTGCGATTGCGCAACGGATTAAAGAACTGACCGGAGATACCGGACAACCACTGTTGATTTACGACAGAGGATTAAAAGCGATGCGTCCGGCAGTCTACGGCGATATCGTCATTTTGCTTCGTTCGGCAAGCGTGTGGGCCCCCCTAATTGTAGAGGAACTGCGGCTTGAGGGCATTCCGGCCTCCGGGGAGCAGACGACTGGCTTTTTTAAAGCAACAGAAGTTGAGGTAATGTTGTCTCTGCTGCATATTATTGATAATCCGCAGCAGGACATCCCGCTTGCATCCGTGCTTCGTTCGCCGATTGTCGGCTTGACCGAAGATGAACTGGCACAAATTCGGTTGGAGAAGCCGGATGGATTGTTTTATGGCGCATTGCTGGCGGCGGCAGAGGCGGACCCACTGAAGGAGAGCGAAAAAGGGACCACTGCTGACATCATGGAGTTGGATCTTTTCCCTGAGGACTCTTTATCTTCATCTGACTTTGGTAATAGAAATAACGGGAATACGTTGTCTGCCCGACTACGTTCATTTTTGCATAATTTGGAAGCCTGGCGGCAGGAAGCCCGACAAGGTAGCTTAAGTGCATTGATTTGGAATGTGCTGGAGGAAACAGGGTATCTGGATTGGGTCGGTGGACTGCCTGGCGGCTCACAGCGTCAAAGCAATTTGCGGGCGCTATATGACCGAGCGAGACAGTATGAGACTTCTACGTCCAACCGAGGATTGTTCCGATTTCTGACCTTCATTTCCCGTCTACGGGAGCGAGGCGGTGATTTAGGATCCATTAGCGGGGGGACCGAACCCGATCAAGCTGTCCGCATTATGACCATTCATAAAAGTAAAGGACTTGAATTCCCTATCGTGTTTATAGCCGGGACGGCAAAAATGTTCAATCAACAGGATCTCAATGCGCCGTTTCTTATGCACAAGGAGTTGGGGTTTGGTCCTAAATATGTGGAGGAACAAAATCGTGTCAGCTACCCTACGCTGCCCAATTTAGCGATCCGCCGACGCTCACAGCTGGAGCTATTGGCTGAGGAAATGCGGGTGTTATATGTGGCGCTTACACGGCCGCGTGAAAAGCTGATTATGACCGGAACCGTGAAGGATCTAGCTTCACGCGCAGCGGGTTGGGCACGTGCCAAAGAGCATACGGAAACGGTCTTACCAGACTATATGCTGGCGGCAGGCCGCAGCTATCTGGACTGGGTAGGTCCCGCTTTGATTCGGCATCCTTCTGCTACTTTGTTGAGGGAAGCGGCAGGTGATCAAGATGGGTACTATCACAAATTGGAACATATGCCGGGAACAGACTGGTTATTTAAAATTGTGGCCTCGGAAACATTTTCCGGCTCTCGTGTGAACTCAGATCATGAGGAAGAGGTGTCGGGCGAAGAGCGCCAAAAGAAGACAGAAGCACTGAGAAATGCGGAGCTAATCGACTTGAACGAAAAGAGTGAAACGGACATTGAAGCTGCTCTTTCCTGGACCTATCCGTATGAGCGGGCCGGCAAGACGGCAGCCAATACATCGGTTACTGAGATGAAAAGATGGCTGGAAATGCAGGAGATGGGATCGGACGACTGGTTGAATCTATCTACCTCCGTACTAGCAGAGTTACCGGAGGATCGGGAGGATTCTCACACTGGGGGCAGTCAATTACACTTGCGCAGACCTAAGTTTATGGGGAATCAGCGACTGACTCCAACGGAACGAGGAACGGTCTATCATACGTTGATGCTGCATTTGCCACTAGATGGGGGGATGAGCGCCGAAGTTATTGAGGAAACAAAGGCTCGTTTGCTCAATCAGCGTATGTTACTGAATGTCCATGCAAAGGCGCTAGATACGAATAAAATATTACGCTTTTTCACTAGTGAGCTGGGTAGCAGAATGTTGGGGGCATCGCATGTTCAAAGAGAGCTTCCGTTTACTTATACCATGCGGGCAAACGATTACTGGAACCACAGCTTACCATCGATGTCACCAGGACAAGAAACAGATTCGGAAGGTGGACAGGACGGAGATAAAGTGCTGATGAACGGCATTATTGACTGTCTATTTGAAACTCCCGAAGGACTCGTGCTGGTGGATTATAAAACAGATCGGATATCTGAGTATCGTACACTGTCCCATTTAACAGACCAATATCGTTTTCAATTGGAGCTGTATGCCCGTGTGATCGAAGAAATTACAGGCAAAAAGGTTGCTGAGAAGTGGCTGTATTTTTTAGAAGCTGGAGAGAGTGTACAGCTGTAGTTATATAGCTAGGGAGAGGAGGAATAACATGCGGATTTTGCATACAGGTGATTGGCATTTGGGTCGCACGTTGGAAGGACGCAGCCGTTTGAAGGAGCAGGAGGCGTTTTTGGAAGAACTAGCGAAAATGGCTGACGATCAGCAGGCCGATTTGATTATGATGGCTGGAGACGTATACGACTCAGTCAATCCTTCAGCCGCAGCCGAGCAATTGTTTTATGAAACGTCTGCCCGTCTTACGGCTGGAGGAAGACCACTAGTCGTCATTGCGGGCAATCATGATCAGCCGGAAAGGGTATCCTCGGTCACACCACTGGTGAGCGGGCGCGGAATTACATTGCTGGGACTGCCCCATGGGGAAGCGGTACGCGTTCGTACACCGCGAACGGGTGAAATGGCATGCATTGCAGCCTTGCCATATCCCTCCGAGTCTCGTTTGAACGAGCTATTGTCTGAAGACGGAGATGAAACAGTCTTGCGCGAGGCATACAGTCGCCGTGTGGGCTTGCTGATGTCACAGCTGGGGACAGTATTTCGGCCTGACACCGTTAATTTGTCGATGAGCCATATTTATGTGCTCGGCGGGCTGGAGTCGGACTCGGAACGCCCGATTCAGGTCGGGGGGGCGTATACCGTAGATCCGTCTGCTTTGAGCATTGGGGCACAGTATACGGCTCTAGGACATTTGCATCGTCCCCAATATGTAAAAGGAGACGGGCTGATGCGTTACAGTGGCTCGCCGCTGGCTTATAGCTTTTCCGAAGCCGGACAAGCCAAATCGGTTACGTTAATTGACGTAGTTGCTGGCAAGCCTGCTCAGGTCGAGGAACTATATATTACCAGTGGACGCCCATTAGTGAGGTGGCGCGCACGGGGAGGTCTGGAGGAAGTATATCGCTGGCTGGATGAAGGACTGGATGCCGATGCCTTTATTGATCTGGAAATTACGCTGGATGAAGCGATGTCGATGGGAGATATCCAGCGGCTGCGCAAAAGCCGTGAAGGTATCATTCATATTCGCCCCATGTATCCAGAAATGGCTGCCGCACAGCTGGAGCACCAACGATCAGAACTGCCAGTGCATGAGCTGTTCCGGGCATTCTATCAGCGGCAGACAGGCGGAGCACAGCCAGATGACGGATTAGTGCAGTTGTTTCTGGAGCTGGTGGAACAGGATGATGCAAGAGATCACGCTGAGGAGGAGGACGTATGAAACCAATCCTTCTAAAACTGGCGGGGTTGCAAAGCTACCGGGAGTCGCAGGAAATTCGCTTTGACGATTTGACCGAAACTGGGTTGTTCGGAATTTTTGGCCCAACGGGTAGTGGAAAATCAACGCTGCTGGATGCCATTACGTTGGCTATGTACGGTAAAGTGGAGCGGGCAGTGAATGGTACACAAGGCATTATGAATCATGCTGAGGACACGTTGTCTGTTGCTTTTACGTTTGAATTAATGTCAGCTCAAGGACCTCGTCGTTACCGTGTAGAACGACGTTTCAAACGTGCTGGAGGCGTATCGGTTAATAATACGCTTAGCCGTTTTATTGCGTTAACAGAGGATGGCGAGGAAGTGCTTGCCGATAAGGTGCAGGATGTGACGCGCTGTGTGGAGGAGTATATCGGCCTGAAAATGGACGATTTTACACGAGCTGTCGTATTGCCGCAGGGAAAGTTTGCGGAATTCTTGTCCTTAAAGGGCAGTGAACGCAGACAGATGCTACAGCGTTTGTTCCATCTGGAGAAGTACGGAGATCAACTTGCACAGAAGCTAAGCCGTCGTGTGAAAGATAACGATATCGCACTGAAAGCATTAGAGGCGGAGCAGCAAGGGCTGGGGGATGCGAGTGCTGAAGCACTTGAACATGTAGAGTTGCGTCTCAAAGAGGCGATTGCCAATGCAGAAGCTTCGCGTCGCGAGCTAGAGCGTGTCTCACGTGAATCGGAGGCGCTAAACAAAACACGTGAGCTAGTCATCGAGCTCAGCCAAAGATCGAAAGAGCTGAAGCAGTTGGCAGCACAGGAGCCGGGCATTGCTTTGCTGGAGCACAAGCTTCGACAAGCATCTGCAGCCGAGGCATTGCTGCCTGCGCTGACGGATTGGAAGGAAGCCATTGCTGAAGCGGAAAAACGGCAAAAGACTGCTGAAGAAGTGGCAGTCCTGGCCGCTACCGCGCAGGAGGCTGCGCTTGTGTCTGCGCAAGCAGATGAGCAGGCCCGGCAAGCACTCAGTGCCGAAGAACCAAAGCTATTGCTTCGGATCGACCAACTAGAACAGGCGCTTCAACTGGAGCGTGATACGGAAGCGTTGCGGACCGAACGAGACCGTCTGGCGGCCGAGCTTGGGCATAGCGAACAAATCCTTGCTGAACATGCAGAAGGACTCGCAAAGGAACAAGAGCTACAGACGCGAGGCTTGAAGCGACAGCAAGAGCTTCAACACGAGCTAAAGCAAAATGAAGTGCGAGCAGATGAGCGGCGTATGCTGCAAGAGGCTGTGCAACGGTTGCAACAGCTGGAAATCGCGAATGAGCAATTGCGTGAAGCTGAACTGGAGTACGTGACTCAGGAGAAACGGCTTGCGCAAGCTGACGAACGTCTAAAGCTGACGGACCAGGAGACACAGGAGACGGAGGTACGGCGTTCTGCCCTTGCTGCACAGGCAGCTGATGGCATTGAGGCATTGCTTACGCTGGAGGCAGAAATCACCGCCGATATGTCGTCACTGGCTGCCGAGGAAGAACAGCTGCGTCACGAGCTCCGTGCCGAGGAGCTGGGGCGTCTCGCTCAGCATCTCGCTGCCGAGTTGCGCGAAGGCGAGCCGTGCGCAGTGTGCGGCTCGCTGCATCATCCCGCGCCTGCCGTTGCCGCAGCGCATAGCGCGGATGCCGCTGTGCCGGATGAGCTGCAACGCCTGCGTCTCGGTTTGCAGGAGCTGCGCCTCACACTGCGCCAGCAGTTGCACGAGCAACGCAGCTTGCTGGCGCAGCCCGCCACCGCAGACAGCGGCGCTGCCGCCACGGGCGAGCCTTTCACGCCTGCGGCAGCGCCAGCAGAGCCGCGTGGTGCCGCAGCATGGGCGGAGCGCTGCGCGGCGTTGGAACGTGCTGCAGCCGAGCTAGCCGCACGTGCGCATGCGCTGCCTGCCGAGGCACAGGCGCTGCGCGAAGCAGACGCCGCTGGACAGCAGCGGCGTATCCGTGCCGCCGCCGAGCAGGAGGCAGCAGCTGTAGCGCTGACGCAGGCACAGAGCAAGCGCGAGGCATGCACCACGCGCAGCGAGGGGCTGCGCGCCGAATGGGCGGCGCAGCTAACGGATGTCGCTCCGGACGAAGCCGCGGAGCGTTACCGCGCCATGCAGGAGCGCGATGGGCGCGCGGAAGAGCTGCGGTCCCGGCTGGAGACGAGTGTGACCTTCCTCGAAGAAAAGGCGGCGCGTGTTCAACAGATACAGCAGAGTATCATCGAGGAAGACAAAATCATTATTGCCCGTCGTACAGGGCTCCAAAGCAAAGATGATTCGCTTCGCGAAAAGCTAGCCCAGCTCCGAAAGTGGGTTGGAGATGGCCAAGCGGCTTCATTGCTGGAAGAAGCGACCTCGCGACTGTTGGGGCTGAAAAATGGAGCCGAAGCCGCGGCACGACAACGTACTGAAGCGGAAGAACGCAAGCAGCAAGCCGTTCATGTTTCACTGATTGCCCGGCAGGCCTCCGACTCGGCAGAAGAAAGACGTCAGATGGCAGAGTCCCGTTGGGGCAGTCGTCTGGAAGCCTCCTCTTTTGCTACGGAAGCAGAGGTTATGGAATGCTGCCTGGGACCGGAAGAAGCCACACGCTATGAGCGTGAAGTGAGTTTACATCGAGAACGGGAAAAAGAGATGTCTTCCCGCTTAAAGCATGTCGAAGAGCAGCTGAATGGAGCAACGGTAACAGAGGAACAGTGGGAAGCGGCCACTGCACAGCTACGTGATTGCCGTGCACGCGATGAAGAGGCGCTTCAAAATCGCGCCAAGGCTGAGCGTGATTTAGAGGACTTGCAGCAGCGACACGTCCGCTGGATGGAGCTGGAGTCCAATCGTGTACATTTGCGTAGTGAAGCGGAAAAAATGTCCAAGCTCCAGACTGTTTTTCGCGGCAATGCCTTTGTTGAATATATTGCTGAGGAGCAGCTCATGCAGGTCAGTCAATCGGCTTCACGCCGCCTGCGTTTTCTGACCAAGCAGCGATACGCGCTAGAGGTAGATTCCAGCGGTGGTTTTGTCATTAGTGATGATGCCAACGGTGGGGTCAAACGTCCGGTATCGACCTTGTCCGGTGGCGAAACGTTCCTGACCTCCTTGTCGCTTGCGCTTGCGCTGTCGGCTCAAATTCAATTGCGGGGCCAGTACCCTCTGCAATTTTTCTTTCTGGATGAAGGCTTTGGAACGTTGGACCCTGAGCTGCTTGACACGGTGATCACCTCACTGGAAAAGCTGCACCACGATCAATTGTCTGTTGGTGTGATTAGTCATGTGCCTGAGCTACGGGCCCGTCTTCCGCGCAAGTTGGTTGTTCTTCCAGCAGAGCAGGCTGGAGGCGGATCACGTGTGATTATGGAAACTTTTTGAAGTAATGTGATACAGGTCACAGATACAGTTTCAAACTATTGTTATAATACAGCCAAGCCGACAAGTTAATCATACAGCACCCCGGCGGACGTATGCTGCGGAAGAAATCTTCCCATCATACGTCCGTTCAGAGGGGCTCTGCCAAGAGCTCCCGGGGTGCTTCTTTTTTTTTGCAAGCCGGAATTCGCCCAATTTGATGTAGCAAATAGCCCGTTTTTGAATAACATACGGTATACATGCAAGAGCCTAGGAGGAAACAACCATGGAAAAAAGCATGACAACCGAAAAAGTTACAGCACCGGAACAGACGGATGCTAAAACACTATGTCAAAAGCATATGCATCGTTATGTATGCGTATGGGTGAAGGACGGGACAATGTATGACGGCATTGTAGAGCATGTGGATGATGAAAAGATATACTTAGCCGTTCCTATGGGTGGAGACGAGATGGAGAATGTCAATGTTAATCTCCCGTATCCGCCTAACAATTGTGGCTGCGGTTCCCGTGCTTATGGTGGCTATGCGTCTTATCCTCCGTATCCGTATCCGTATCCGTATCCGTACCCGTATCCAGTACCTGCTTATGCATATGGGTTCCCCTACGGACGCCGTCGCTTTAATCGTTTGATTCTGCCACTTGCAGCCTTGACAGCGATCAGCTTGCTGCCTTATTACTAATCCTAATTTCTTAGTCGCCAGATATAGTGAATTCTCTGCTCTCTCCCGCCTACAGCTCTTGTACAGTACAAGTGACTTTAAGGCGCATCCATACATCATCACCATGCAAGGCTGTTTCTTCCATCATGAAGAAACAGCCTCTTTTTCACATATTCTATCCCCAATATGATCCAATAATTGAAACTGTATCAGTACAGTTCAATGAAATGAGGTATCCTGTTTATCCATAAAGCATGGTAACATCTAGCGTGTAAAGAAACATAAGAGGAATAAGCATGTAATGAAATGAGCACTTAATGAGTATGTAAAGAGCAGGTGGGTGGATATTGTGAAAAAATATGTTTCAATTTTATTGGATATAGAGCTTAAAATTCGCGAGGGACAATATAAATCAGGTTACAAGCTGCCGTCGGTCCGTGAGGCTTCAGAATTATATAGATGCAGCAAAAGCACGATTCTGCGGGCATATGCTGAACTTGAAAAGAAACACGCCATCTATTCCATACCGCAAAGTGGATACTATGTAGTGGAAAATTCGGGCGATTTACACCATAGTCATATGCAAGACTCCGTTGATTTTGCTTCGGCCTCCCCGGATTTAAATGTATTCCCTTATCTGGATTTCCAACATTGTTTGAATCAGGCTATTGATACCTACAAATATCATCTATTCACTTATGGCGATTCGCAAGGACTGGAAACACTGCGTCATACGTTGGTTTCCCATTTGGCTAATACTCAGGTGTTTGCAAAAATGGATCGGATTATCGTTACTTCGGGTGTTCAGCAGGCATTGGAGATACTCGCTAAAATGCCGTTTCCCAATGGCAAAGAAAAGGTTTTGGTCGAGCAGCCAAGTTACGATATATATTTGCGCTTTCTGGAGGAAGAGAACATACCCGTCAGTACCATCGTCCGAACAGCAGAAAGTGTGGATCTTTACGAATTGGAGAATCAATTTAAGAACGAAAGCATCAAGTTTTTTTATACCATGTCAAGATATCATAATCCATTAGGAATCTCATACAACACAGAGGAGCGAAAAGCGATAGCTGCCTTAGCCGCCAAATATGATGTGTACATCGTAGAAGATGACTATATGGCAGATTTGGGGGCCGATCATCTTTTTGATCCCATTTATGCATACGACCATTCGGACCATGTTATTTATTTGAAAAGCTTCTCGAAAATCATTTTCCCCGGCTTGCGATTAGGAGTTGCGGTATTGCCAGAAGTCCTATTAAAGCCGTTTAACGCTTATAAAAGATATGTCGACACATCTATGTTGTCTCAGGCGGCGCTTGATATTTATATTAAAAATGGAATGTATGAACGCCACAAGCACACGATATGTAAACTGTATTCGGAGCGCATTCGTACTCTGAACAAGGCCGTGGAACGATACAATCAGGCCGGATACGTTCAGACTTCAGTTGTAACCTCAGGAGTTTATATGCAGTTTAAACTGCCTCGGACAGTGAATTTGGAACGCTTGGTACAGTGTCTTTCTGCGAGGAACATCCAGGTTGTAGCTGGCAAAGGCTTTTATTTATCAGGCTATAGGGAACAAGAGAAGTTTTTGCGCATAAGTATTTCGCGCGCGCAGCTGGATCAAATTGATGGAGGGGTGAAAGCCATTATAGAGGAAGTTAGCAAGGGAAACTGGTATTAAGACCCTTTTTCCGTTATGATACATATAGAAACATAAGTATAACCAAACATGGCTGTATATGTTTCTATTCAGTGTGGGAAATACATAACTTTGAATGCCGAGAGCAAGGGGTGTTTGTGTCTATTTGCTTAGGATCGGCTCACTGCCAAAGGAGGGTTTTGAATGGACGATCTGTTTTTGAAAATTGTGGATGGAACCATCCCCAGCAAGAAGGTGTTGGAAACCGACAATGTGCTCGCATTTCATGACATCCAGCCTGCGGCGCCAGTACACGTGCTCATTATTCCCAAAAAATATATTCCTTCAATGAACGCTGTGACGGAGGAGGATCTTCCTCTTATCGCGGAGATTCATCGTGTTGCGGTTGAGGTTGCAAAAAAGTTAGGAATCGCCGAGTCTGGTTATCGGTTGATTAACAACTGTGGCCCGGATAGTGGACAAGCGGTGGGGCATCTGCATTATCACTTACTGGGCGGCGCCAAATTGGGTGCCCTGACAGGTATTTCGGACTCACATTCTTAAAAAATGACAGAGCTTGTCTTTTCAGTAATACGGATGTGAATGGAGAAAAGTGGCCCTTTATGTATTCATTTTTTCTTATAGGTTGACACCTGGTTTCCGTTTCACCTATAATAAAATTTGATGAACCGTGTTATTGCTCTTGGACGGTCTGGTCGGAGGGAGGGAAAACTGGTGTCTGAAACTAAAGTTCGCAAAAACGAGACAATTGATGCTGCACTTCGTCGCTTTAAACGTTCCATTGCTAAGGATGGCGTATTGGCTGAGGTGAAGAAACGCAAGCATTATGAAAAGCCAAGCGTAAAGCGCAAGAAAAAGTCCGAGGCTGCTCGTAAGAGAAAGTTCTAGGAGGATCTAAGCAATCATGAATTTGAGCGAACGATTGAACGAAGATATGAAGCAAGCAATGAAGAGTAAGGACAAGTTCAAACTCTCCACCATTCGAATGGTTCGTTCTACGATTAAAAATCTTGAAATAGATTTGAAACGGGATTTGGACGACAACGAAGTGCTTGATATTCTGAGTCGTGAGATCAAACAGCGAAAAGATGCCCTCCATGAATTTGAAAAAGCCGGTCGTGATGAACTTGCGACAAGCACTAAAGCAGAAATAGAGATCATCGCTCAGTACCTTCCCGAACAACTTTCTGAGGAAGAAATTAAAGTTATTGTACAGCAGACCATCCAGGAAACCGGTGCTTCTTCGAAAGCCGAGATGGGGAAAGTAATGACGGCCTTGATGCCTAAGGTAAAAGGCCGCGCTGACGGTAAGCTCGTGAACCAAGCGGTTCAGCAATTTCTGCAATAAACCTGCGACAAACAGGAAAACACAACACCCTCTGTTTACAGAGGGTGTTATTTCTATATATGTGTTGCCTACCATAGAATGTAATGATGAGAAGATACTTTTATGTAAGCGCTATTGTTAATTGTGTGAAACGTGATGTCCGTTGGGTGCGTAAAGTATTTGGCAGCCGTCAGGATTAGCAATATACCCAATAATTTCACATTAAATCCTGAAAACTGTATAGTTTGTCTAACAAAGTTTGGTATGCTGTAACATAGAGAGATCGAAAGGGGGAGAGAAATGCATAGAGAACATCACCACTCCAGTCGCAAATGGATCCTTTTAACGTTGTGGATTATGGTATCCGTTTTGCTGTTGCCCTTAGTTCATTCCGAATCAGCGGCGGCCCAAACTAAAGGTGGAGCTGTGTTTGTTATACCAGTCGATCAGGAAATTGAGCATGGCCTGGGCAAATTTATGGAACGTGGATTTGCAGAAGCAGCAGATTCCAAAGCAGGTCTGATTTTACTGGATATTAACACTCCCGGTGGACGGGTAGATACAGCGGAGAAGCTGGGCAAACTGATTAAAGACAGTCCAATTCCGACCGTAGCCTATATAAGGGGCGAAGCGGCCTCAGCGGGTAGCTATATTGCGTTGAGCGCAAACAAGATTGTTATGAAACCGGGGAGTATTATCGGAGCAGCAGCGTTAGTAGACGGCGGGGGGCAGGCTATCACAGATCCAAAAACGATAGCCTGGTGGAAGAGTAGCATGGCATCTGCCGCAGAAGCTGGCGGACGTAATCCGGATATTGCCAGAGGTATGGTTGACTCTAAAACGACCATATCTATTCCTGAGATGAACTTTAATAAGGAAAGTGGTCAGATCATTTCTTTAACCAGTGAGGAAGCGCTGAAGTTGGGTTATGCGGATCACATCGCGTCTTCCGAACAAGAGGTTATCCAGTGGATGGGTTACAGCACGGATGATGTCATTCATGTGGAGCGAACATGGGCTGAAAAAGCAGCCGAGATATTGACCAACCCAATTGTACAGACGTTGCTTTTATTTATCGGTATCGCAGGTATTGTTATTGAGTTGATCGTACCCGGTTTTGGTGTACCGGGAATTTTGGGCATACTCGGATTTGGTTTGTATTTTTTCGGCAATTATATCGCTGGTTTTGCAGGTTCGGAGACGTGGTTGTTGTTTATTATCGGTCTGGCTCTGCTTATACTTGAAATGTTCATCCCAAGCTTTGGTATTTTGGGCATTTTGGGTTCCGTCAGCCTTGTCGCCGGAGTTGTTCGGGCAGCATATAACATGCAGCATGCGTTTATATCTTTGGGCATTGCCTTTGCAGCTGCGGTTGCCGTGGTGGCGATCATCGCGGTTGTATTCAAGGACCGAGGGATATGGAACCGTTTTATACTTAAAGAAAGTTTAACGGCTGAACAAGGTTTTTCTTCAGTTGTGAACCGGGAAATGCTATTAGGTCAAAGGGGTGTCAGTCTGACTCCACTTCGTCCAGCCGGAACGGTGCTGATCGCTGATGAGCGAGTCGATGTTGTAACGAACGGCGAGTTTATTGCTACAGATATGCCGATTATAGTATCCAAAGTAGAAGGCGGGCGAATTGTGGTCAAGGCAGACACTAGCGTCTAAACAAGCAAACAACAAAGAATTAGATTAATGGAGGATGATGCGAGTGTTCGAATCGGGTATTGTCAGCGTTTTGCTGATTGCCGTTGTAGTGATTATTGTATTGAGCGTATTTTTTAGTTTCTTCCCGGTGATGCTGTGGATTTCAGCATTGGCTTCGGGTGTGCGCATTGGCATCATTACGCTGGTAGCTATGCGCTTACGGCGCGTCACGCCAAGCCGAATTGTCAATCCGCTCATTAAGGCAACCAAGGCGGGTCTGGGCTTGAACATCAACCAGCTGGAAAGCCACTTTCTCGCAGGAGGGAATGTAGACCGAGTGATCAATGCGTTGATTGCTGCGCAGCGTGCTAACATTCCGCTTGAGTTTGAACGTGCGGCAGCGATTGACCTTGCTGGACGGGATGTTCTGCAAGCGGTCCAAATGAGCGTTAATCCGCGTGTTATTGAGACACCTATTGTTGCTGCGGTCGCCAAGGATGGTATTGAAGTGAAGGTTAAAGCTCGTGTTACCGTGCGTGCCAACATTGATCGACTTGTTGGGGGTGCTGGAGAAGAAACGATTATTGCACGGGTCGGTGAAGGTATTGTTACGACCGTAGGTTCCAGTAACTCGCATAAGGACGTGCTGGAGAACCCGGATTCAATTTCAAGAACCGTATTGTCCAAAGGTTTGGATGCCGGGACAGCATTTGAAATCCTGTCCATTGATATTGCGGACGTTGATGTAGGTAAAAATATTGGTGCTTTTCTGCAAACAGAGCAGGCGGAAGCCGACAAACGTATTGCGCAGGCAAAAGCGGAAGAGCGGCGTGCGATGGCTGTAGCGCAGGAGCAGGAAATGAAGGCGCGTGTTGTAGAAATGAGAGCACGCGTGGTGGAATCCGAATCCGAAGTACCGCTGGCAATGGCTGAAGCACTACGCGGCGGGAAGCTTGGTGTCATGGACTATATGAATTTGAAAAATATTGAGGCGGATACGCAAATGCGTGGCTCCTTAGGCAAACCGAATGAGAACTCAGGGAATGACAACAAGAACCGGGATTAATAACGGGACATAGCCGATGAATTACGGCAGCTAGGTGGTGAGTAATGAACTTTATCAGCTGGATCTTTGAACATTTGTATATCCTGATCGTGATTGGCTTTGCTTTGGTGTCTTTTTTGGGGAAAAGCATCCAAGGCACAGGGCGGAAATCACCGCCGCGAAAAGGTATGCCTACCTTTGGTGGCGATCATGGTTCTCGTGGGCCCTCGACGTCATCCAGACCCTTCACAATGGAACATGGGCAAGAGCAACGTCAGCAGGATATTGCTGGAGAGTTGCAACGTCAATTTCCTAATGAACGACGGACGGTTATGGAAGCTCGTCGCATAGAAGAAATGGGCGATCGGCCGGAAACGGAAGAACGAATGAACCGGGATTCATTAGATAACGGTTCGACTCTAGAGGATCGGATCCGTGCTATGGAAGAAGAACGAAAAATGGTTTTAGCCCGTCTCGATCGTATATCCAATGCGAGGGAGTCAGGGGAAATTACAGATGCGCCAGAGATAGCTTCGCAAGACCGTAATACGGTGGATACGGCTGATCTGCGCAGAGGTGTGATTTGGGCAGAAATATTAGGTCCTCCACGTTCCAAGCGCTACATGGGTGGAGGAAGAAGTTAAAATGATAGTGGATCCGTCACGGCTTTGGCTGTGGCGGATCTTTTTTTGTGATGCTTTAGGAATACATAACCATGCTCGGAATAAAAAGTGAATTAACGACAAATGCTCTAATTACCTGACAACGAATGTGATAATCCCTTGTGTGCTCTAGCTTTCTCACATTTGTTGTCATCTAAAATGATGGCATTTTGTCTAATTTAGCGTCTCATTTATGAAAATATATTCCTGAAAAATGATCAAATGTAACAATATGAATGGAGCTTTCCGAAAGCAGTTTTCATTTTTTCTTTTTTATATATAATGTTCTCAATGATAGATACTTATGAAATTCACTCCAAATTTACCTAAAATTTTGCTTATATCGAGGTGATACAACAAGGTCATAAAAATGGAAAAATTAATTTTTAGGAGGATGGGATCGATGGGAAATAGCTTGTTTAGAAAGAAGAGCATTGATCAGTTGATTGCCGCTACGCGAGGGGAAAAAGCACTCAAAAGGGAACTGGGTGCGTTTGATTTAACGATGCTTGGAATTGGAGCCATTATCGGAACGGGAATTTTTGTGTTGACAGGTACAGGAGCAGTTACGGCTGGTCCAGGCTTGGTTCTTTCTTTTGTCATTGCGGGACTCGCGTGTTTATTCGCAGCATTGGCTTATGCGGAGTTTGCATCCACCGTTCCAGTATCCGGTTCTGTTTACACTTTTACATATGCTACGATGGGGGAGCTATTGGCCTTTATTATTGGATGGGATTTAATTTTGGAATACATGCTGGCAGCCAGCGCCGTTTCCGCAGGTTGGTCGGGTTACTTTGTATCATTTTTAAATGGAATTGGCCTTCACATTCCGCTTGAATTCACTGCCGCACCGGGGGCTTTGAAAGACCAAACACTTATTTTAATCTCCCAGCTTTTTTAATTTTGATGGGTATTACGTTCTTGCTTTATTTAGGGATAAAAGAATCAAAACGGATAAACAACATTATGGTAATCGTAAAAATTGTTGTTATTTTATTATTTATCATTGTTGCTTTTAGATATGTGAAGCCAGATAACTGGACACCGTTTATGCCGTTTGGGTTCAGTGGGGTGTTTGGAGCCGCAGCTCTTGTGTTTTTTTCTTTTATTGGTTTTGATGCTGTTTCATCAGCGGCTGAAGAAACTAAAAATCCCACTACTGATTTACCGCGAGGCATTATTTTCTCACTCATTATTTGTACGTTTTTGTATGTCATTGTTAGCGCGATTATGACTGGTATAGTACCGTTTATGCAATTTGAAGGTATCTCTCACCCCGTGTCATTGGTATTGCAGGTTGCGGGCCAGAACTGGGTTGCAGGTATTGTAGATATAGGAGCCATCTTAGGGATGACAACGGTCATGCTGGTAATGCTCTATGGTCAAACTCGTATTATGTTTGCTATGTCACGTGACGGCTTAGTTCCCAAAGTATTATCCAAGGTTCATTCCAAATACAAAACGCCCTACATTAACACGTTGTTTTTCGGCACTTTATCTGCATTAATGGGTGGACTGATTCCGCTGGATGAGTTAGCAAGTTTGGTGAACATTGGAACCTTGTCAGCATTTATTCTGATTTCGGTCGCCGTCATCGTTATGAGAAAAACACAACCTGATTTGCCAAGGGCCTTCCGATGTCCTGGAGTTCCGTATATCCCGATCCTGGCTATCGTTTCATGTGGGGTGCTCATTCTTAATTTGAATGGCCAGACATTTATTCGCTTTATTATTTGGCTTGTCATTGGTATGGCTGTTTACTTCTTATACTCTAGAAAAAATTCTCTTTTAAATCGAGATACCGAAAAATAACCGTGTCATTTAATGAAATTCAAAAAAAGACAACCTTTGTTTTCAATATGAAAACGAGGTTGTCTTTTTTGTTGAATTTTGAAAGGACACATCTTGTTCCTCTGCAATATAGTAGCTACTACGAATTGTAAGTTTAGCCTCATAAATGCCGCGACTGGATCATAAAATGTACAGTACAGATATCTGTGGCGCTGGTGTAATGGTGTTCACTGATAATAAGAATATAAGATGGAAAGCCAGCAGCGTAGCTGCCTTGAAACATCTATGGGTACCGGATGGCAATAACAGAAGATGAAAAAATAGCAGCGTGCTGTCATCAAAACAACTCTAAGCCGTTGGATAACAAATATTTTGATGACAGGAAGGGAGATTTCGCCGTATGAGCAGGATGAGCCGCAAACTGCGAAAGTGGGCCAGCGAGACGCTGGAGCTTCCGCAGGACATTCTATTTGACCTGCCGCGGTTAACCCTCATCGGCAGCCGTCAGCTTTATGTGGAGAATCACCGGGGCGTGGTGGATTTCACGCCGGATCAGCTCGTACTTGCACTTGCGCAAGGCAGGCTGAGGGTGTCCGGCCATGATCTAGTCATTACGTCTATTCTGCCAGAGCAGGTAAGTGTGGAGGGACATATAACGGATATCCAAATGGAAGGAACGGAGGAAGGCTCGTGAAACATCCTGCTTTAGCAAAGCTGCGTGGTACGGTTACCCTTGCTATCAAGGGCGAAAGTGTGGAAGCTTTCATTAATTTACTCACCGATCACCATATACCTGTTTGGAACGTGCGGCCGATGGGTACTAGACATGCAGAAATGAACCTTCTGCTGCCGCACGTCTTCCTCCTACGCCCGCTTTTGAGAAGGACAGGCTGTAAAATGCATGTTCTGAAGCGGCAAGGGCTTCCCTTTACTGCTGTACGACTTGCCAAACGTAAATTTTTCCTGGCTGGATTGGCTTTGTTCTGGATAGGTCTTCTGCTGATGTCTTCGCTTATCTGGGACATTGAAGTAAAGGGGAATGATAAACTATCGACGGAATCCGTTCTCAAAGCCGCTCGACAGGAGGGCCTGTATCCATTTCAATGGAGCTTTCGTCTATCCAGTCAAGACAAGCTTTCACGTGCGCTCATGCAGAAGCTTCCAGAAGCATCCTGGATCGGTGTGGAAAAGCAGGGTACTTTGGTGACGATTCAGGTTGTTGAAGCTTCACAGCCTACCCCTGCGCCGCTCTACAGCCCTCGTCATATCATTAGTAAGGCAGATGCGGTGGTCACTGAAATTTTTGCCGAGCAGGGTCGTCCTGTCGTGCATAAAAATACGCGTGTCAAAAAAGGAGCCATCCTCATCTCTGGAACGCTTGGAGATGAGGAGAACCAACAGCAGGTCGTAGCCAAAGGAGAGGTTAAGGGTCTTGTATGGCATGAATACGAAATTAGCAGTCCCACGGTGCAACGTAGCAGCACGTATACAGGTATCAGTCATGACCGCTTGTATCTGGTCCTAGGCAACCGTGCGATACAATTGTGGGGATATGGGAAAATACCTTATTCTACACATAAAACAACAGTTGAACATGATCCGCTAACATGGCGTTCCTACAAACTTCCGATGGGTTGGATGACCGAAAGTGTGAGGGAGACAAAGATACAGGAGCAGAAGCTTACGGAAGCAGAAGCGAAAATGTCAGGTTTAGAAGGCGCGCGAGCTGATATTTTAGCTAAATACGGCAAAGGAACGAAAATAATGAGCCAAAAAATTTTGCATGAGAAGAGAGAGAATGGTAAAGTTTATATGAAAGTGCTTTTTGAAGTGGAGCAGGATATTGCGGAAGAACTTCCGTTAGTTCATAACCAAGGAGAATGAGGCTATTTGGCAGAACAACAACGCAGCATACAAATTGCATTGAACAATGCGGGAGAAGGACAGGCGTTATTTGGCCCGCAGGATTCCTTTTTGAAATTAATCGAAGCAGCTATTCCCGCAAAAATAGCATCTCGTGAGGCAGAAGTTAATGTTTTTGGTAATGCTCACGAGGTGGAAGTGCTCGAACAATTGTTCGACGTATTACTCCAGTTAATTCGCAATGGGTATATACTGACCGAAAGGGATGTCCATTATGCGATTGAACTGGCAAAAGATTTGCGCGCTGATCAGCTGCTCGATTTGTTCAAGGGTGAAATTACGACGACGTTCCGGGGTAAACCGATTCGCGTCAAAACTATTGGACAAAAGCACTATGTAACCACGATTAAGAAACGCGATATTGTATTTGGAATTGGCCCGGCGGGTACTGGTAAAACCTATCTGGCTGTAGTGCTGGCCGTAGCTGCCCTGAAGGAAGGTTCAGTCAAGCGCATTGTACTGACTCGTCCTGCGGTGGAAGCAGGTGAAAATTTAGGTTTTTTACCAGGGGATTTACAGGAAAAGGTTGATCCGTATTTACGCCCATTGTATGATGCCCTATACGATGTGATGGGCCCAGAGCAGACTGCAAAGGCACTGGAGCGCGGATTAATAGAAATTGCACCTTTGGCTTATATGCGGGGACGTACGCTGGATGACTCCTTTATTATTTTGGACGAAGCGCAAAACACTACACCCGAGCAAATGAAAATGTTTTTGACTCGACTTGGCTTCGGCTCCAAAATGGTCATTACCGGCGATGTTACGCAAATTGATTTGCCTCGTGGCAAAAAATCCGGTCTGATTGAAGCGAATGCGATTTTACAAGGGATTGAGGAAATAGGCTTTGTCCAGTTTGCAGAAGAGGATGTTGTCCGTCATTCCCTGGTACAGAAAATTATTGTTGCTTATGACCGAGTTGCCGAAAATCAAGGATAGTCATTCAATCACGAGTATGTCGTGTACGACCAGAAAAAGTATAAAATGAGCAGTGTAGCTGCCTTGAAAAAGATGATGGAGAGGGATTGTTTTAGATGACCTCGAAGGAATTATCTAAAGGGAAAACGTTCCAGCATAGAATGAATGGATGGAAGTATAGCGTGGCGACACGCTATCTTCTGTTTTTATTTTTGGTGGTTCTTTTTTATGTAGGCTTTGCGTCCAAGCTGCTTCCCGAGCGTTATGATATTCGGGTAAATCAACCGAGTGAAAAGGAAATTGTCGCCCCGATGCAGCTTCCTAACAGTAAGGCGACTTTGAAGGCTCAAGAGGAATCAGCTGAACGTGTGCAGCCCATGTATACCATTGTGCCCGTTCGCAACGATAACCTGATTACTGGTATTTTGGATCGAATTGAACGGCTCAATCAGGATGACCAGGTCTCCAGAGCAGATAAGATTTCGATTTATAAGGATGAGATTCCGCAACGTGCACGGGAATTTGTACAAAATTTTGTGAATAACAGCCGTAATGCGGATGCCTACCCAGATAAGTTGCTGGATGAAGTGCTGGAAAAAACGAAAGAGCAAACGTACCGAATTCCAGAGGAGACATTCATTAAAATTCCGCGCCTTACATCTGAGGATATTGCTGAAATGCGGCCTGTTGCCCGTGAGATTGTGACAGGGTTGATGAATGATCAAATTACGGATGCTCAGACAGCCCGAGCGAAAGTAGCTGAGCGGGTTAGTACAAGCTCGCTTACTAAGCGTACTTCACGGGAGGTTGTTCAGGAACTTGCAAGGCTTGTGATTACCGCCAACAAGTTTTATGATGATACAGCTACGAAGGACGCAAAGGTACAGGCTCGTGAAGATACACCGACAGTTTACATTAAACAGGGTGAAGTACTCGTCAAGAAGGGTGAGATTATTACCCAGGAAATCTATACACTGCTTGATGAAAATGAATTGCTCACGGATAAAATCAATTATTGGCCACAATTTGGACTGCTGATGTTGTCTATGATGCTGGCATTGGGCCTGTTTATGTATATTCGTCAATTTCAATCACGAACACGAAACTTCAAGTATAATAATGCGCAGTTGCTCATGCTAGTATTAATCTTTGTGATTACAGTAGGAGCAATGATGTTAATTTCCATACTGCAGAACAGTGAACGTTCCTATCTTGGCTATCTGGCGCCTATCGCGCTTGGAGCTATGCTCGTAACACTGTTGCTTGATATGTCGTTGGCTTTTGTATGTGCCGTTATATTCAGTATATTGGCAAGTGTTATTTTGAATGTCCGTCAGGGACAAATTTTTGACTTTAATTTTGGATTTTTTGCTATTGTGGTCTGTCTGGCAGCGATTTTCTCTACCCATCGAGCCAGCCAGCGTTCAACACTGTTCAAAGGGGCGATTATGGTATGCCTGTTCGGTGCGCTGTCTGTTTTTTCTCTGGCACTGATTGACCAAGGGAATTGGACTCAAACGACGACGCTCTATGGGGTAGCTTTTGCTTTTGCAGGCGGTCTGATAACAGCAATACTTGTTATTGGGCTAATGCCATTTTTTGAGTCTACTTTTGGTATCTTGTCGGCACTGAAGCTTGTTGAGCTGTCGAATCCCAACCATCCATTGCTCCGCAAGCTGCTTACGGAGACACCGGGAACGTATCATCATAGTGTAATGGTGGGTAATCTGTCAGAGGCCGCAGCGGAGGCTATAGGGGCAAACGGCTTGTTGTGCCGGGTTGGTTCGTATTATCATGATATTGGTAAAACCAAGAGGCCTTCGTACTTCATTGAAAATCAAAATGGGTTGGAAAATCCACATGATACAATAGAGCCCAAGCTGAGCAAATCCATCATTATCGCCCATGCTCGTGACGGCGTGGAAATGCAATTGGATTACAAGCTGCCCAAGCCCATTCGCGATATTGCCGAGCAGCACCACGGAACGACATTCTTACACTATTTTTATCACAAGGCGTTGCGCGAAGCTGAAGAGCGGGGGGTGGAGCCTGACTTCACGGAGGATGATTTCCGTTATCCGGGACCGAAGGCTCAGTCTAAAGAGTCTGCTGTGGTGGGAATTGCTGATAGTGTGGAGGCAGCAGTTCGTTCCTTACGGAAGCCGACGGTGGAACAGGTTGAATCCATGATTGAGAAAATTATTAAGAGCCGTCTTGATGATCACCAATTTAACGACTGCGAGCTGACCATGCGGGAGCTTGATATCGTGGCTCAAACCCTCAAGGAAACAGTAATGGGGATTTTTCATTCCCGTATTGAGTATCCGGAGGAAAGACCCAAGTCTGAAAACGGAAAAGCTTAATATAACTTGTGCATGAAGTACGGTTAGAGCACTAGAATTAAAAGGAGCGGTTGGCATGGGCCTTCAATTAGCTTGGAATAATGAACAAAACGATATGGTAATTAACGAATCCTTGATTACGCTGCTGAACACCTTATTAGAGGAGGCAGGCAAAGTGGAAGGAGTCACTGACGGTGAGGTAGCCCTTACCTTCGTTAATGATGAGCAAATTCATGAGTTGAACAGGGACTATCGGGGAATTGATCGTCCCACCGATGTGTTGTCTTTTGCTATGAAGGAAACACTGGATGAAGAGCTTGAAATTATTTACGAACCGAATGATGAAAATTCATTGAATGATGTACCTGATGTTCTGGGGGATATTATAATCTCTGTACAAACAGCGCAAGCTCAGAGTGAAGAATACGGACATTCGATTGAGCGTGAAATCGGTTTTTTGTTTGTTCACGGCTTTCTTCATCTGTTAGGCTATGATCATCAAGATGATGTGAGTGAAGCTGAAATGATGGGCAAACAGGAAGCTGTACTGGCTCAAGCGGGGTTGACAAGGTAATGAGACGTCAGCCTTGGAGAATGACTTTTCGCTATGCGGCAGAAGGCGTGATGTACGCTCTGCGTACGCAAGTAAATATGCGGATACATGTGGCCGTGGCGCTCCTTGTCATTGTAGCAGGCTTAACTCTGCACATCTCCCGGCTCGACTGGTTATTCGTCTGCGTGGCTATCGCTATAGTCATTGTAGCCGAACTGTTCAACACCGCTATTGAAGCAGCGGTGGATCTCATCTCACCTGATATTCATCCGCTGGCCAAAGCGGCTAAAGACACCGCCGCCGGAGCTGTGCTCCTGGCAGCGGTTTTTGCTGTAATTATTGGTATCTTTGTGTTTTATAGGCCTATGTTGACGTTAATTAGTTCACTGTTTTAATGGAAAAACCAAAATAAAATAGGTGCTTAATCGCGCTGGAGGAAATGAAATGGCTAAGAAACACTTTAAATCAGGCTTTGTCGCAATTGTTGGCAGACCTAATGTCGGAAAATCAACACTGATGAACCACGTCATTGGGCAGAAGATCGCCATTATGTCAGACAAGCCACAAACTACACGCAACAAAATTCACGGCGTATTTACTACAGAGGACACGCAAATTGTATTTTTGGATACACCCGGGATTCATAAGCGTCAGTCAAAATTAGGCGATTACATGAATCAGACTGCTTTTAATACGTTGGGTGAAGTAGAAGCGGTACTTTTTCTTATTGACGCTGCTGAAGGTCTAGGCGGTGGCGACCGTTTTATTGCGGAACAGCTTAAACAAGTAAAAACGCCAGTTATTTTGGTGCTGAATAAAATTGATCGTATTGAGCCAGAAGCATTGTTACCCCTGATTGAGCAGTATCGCAAGTTGTACGACTTTGCTGAAATCGTACCGATCTCGGCCAAAATGGGCAACAATGTAAACACCCTGCTGGAGCAGGTGCAAAAATACTTACCAGAAGGTCCGCAATATTATCCGGATGATCAAATTACCGATCATCCAGAACAGTTTGTCATTGCCGAGCTGGTGCGGGAAAAAATTCTGCATATGACACGTGAGGAAGTACCCCATTCTATTGCGGTTATGATTGAAGACATGAAAGTGCAGGATAATGGTGTAGTGCATATTATGGCTGTTATTTTTGTAGAACGTGACTCCCAGAAGGGGATTATTATCGGCAAACAGGGAGCCATGCTCAAAGAAGTGGGCAAACAGGCCCGCCAGGACATCCAAAATCTGCTAGGCTCCAAAATTTTCTTGGAACTGTGGGTTAAGGTCAAAAAAGACTGGCGGAACCAGGAACGCGTTCTTCGTGACCTGGGCTTCCATCGCGACGCTTAAAAACAAAACTCGATTCTATGTCACTTTAGTTCAAGGTTTATTGAGGCTAAAAAAATTGATATTAAATAAATATGTATAGTTGTAGTAAGCATCATAAAAAAGCCGTTCCGATCTCTTGGCTGAGATAGTAACAGTCTCCTGATCACTTAAAGCGCCGCGTATGTGCGGCGCTTAAATTCTTGCTCTTTTTATCCTTTTCTTCCAGCGATGAAATAAGGAGCGTTTTTACAGCAATCCATTTATTTCATCGCATACTTCCCCCCTCTTCGCATCATCCTAATTTTGAGATGCAAACGTCATTTCCGAAGAAAGGATGAATACGATTGCGAGATTTTTCGTGGAAGTATTTTGCGATGACTGGAGATGTCGGTGCGTATCTGTTATACCGGGAAAGCGCCATGACAAGGGAGCAAGATACGGATGAAGGAGAGTCGGACGAGCATGAAGAAGTCCGTGAATAGTACAAGCCACTGGCTTCTTCGCGAATGTTTGGGGGAAGAGGCATGCTTTACAGGGTGGAAGGAATCGTCATCCGCAGCATGGATTACGGTGAGGGGAACAAAATTATTACGCTTTGCACCGAAAGCGGAGGCAAAGCAGGCGTGCTGGTCAGAGGTGCAAAAAAGTCCAAAAGCCGTCACGCTGCTTTAACGCAGCCGTTTACGTACGGCGAATTCGTTTTTTTTCGAAACACAGGCTTAGGCACGTTGAATGCCGGTGAAATCATCCAATCCCACCATACATTACGCGAGGATATTACTAAGGCAGCTTACGCTTCTTATGCTTGTGAATTACTCGATCGGGTGTTACAGGAGGAGGAAACAGGCGCATTCTGGTTTAGGCAGCTTAAAGCATGTTTGGAGGCGCTGGAGAGTGGCAAAGATCCGCTGATTGTCATGAGTATTTATGAATTTAAAATATTGCAGGCGGCCGGATATGCTCCTCAGCTTGATGCATGTATTTCAAGTGGTCAACAATGTGCTGATGAGGATATGTTCGTCAGTCCGAGGCTGGGCGGAGTTTTGTGTCGGAGCTACAAGCATTTTGATCCAGCTGCATTGAGCGTGACTCCACGTACACTGAAGTTGCTTCGCTTGTTCGCCAGAATGGATTTGAATCGGCTCGGCAACATTGACGTGAAGGACTCCACTAAGCTGGAGATCAAACATGTCATGCGTCAGTTCATGGATATGCAGTTGGAGGTCAAGCTAAAATCCCGCAATTTTTTGGATCAGCTCGACAAGTACGATATGTGAAACGCCCTATTCTCTTGACTGTATTGCTGAAACCGTGTAATATCCTACTATATATCTCCTTCGGGAGCAGATGCATTGAACGAGAAAGTAGCGGGATGTATTCTCTGTAAATAGCGAGTTGGGGACGGTGTAAGCCCAGCGGGAATTCTTCGTGAACAAGGCACTCGGGAGCGTCTGAATGGACACGGAAAAGAGGATTACGATCTGATTGGTGATATAGGATCGCAATCAAGTAGGGTGGAACCGCGGGAGTCAGCTCTCGTCCCTACGTCTGTACAGGCGTAGAGGCGGGGGCTTTTTGCTGTCTCTAACAAGGCTCTTGAGATAAAATAGCCCTGTACATACGAGCTTAAATGAGAAGAAATCACCAACATTTGAGGGAATTGGAAAGGGAGTGTGTACCAATGAATTTTCAGCAGATGATTTTAACGCTGCAACAATTTTGGGCTGAACACAACTGTATTATTGTACAGCCGTATGACACGGAAAAAGGGGCAGGCACGATGAACCCGATGACGTATTTACGTTCGATCGGACCTGAGCCGTGGAATGTAGCTTATGTTGAACCTTCTCGTCGTCCGTCAGACGGACGTTATGGTGAGAACCCAAATCGCCTGTATCAGCATCATCAGTTTCAAGTAGTTTTGAAGCCTTCACCGGATAACATTCAGGAATTGTATTTGGAGAGTTTGAGTCGCTTAGGCATTAACCCTCTGGAGCACGATATTCGTTTCGTTGAAGACAACTGGGAAGCACCGACGCTGGGAGCGTGGGGTTTAGGTTGGGAAGTATGGCTGGACGGTATGGAAATTACCCAGTTCACCTATTTCCAGCAAGTGGGCGGTATTGATGCCAGTCCGGTTGCCGTAGAAATCACGTACGGTATGGAGCGTCTTGCTTCCTACATCCAGGACAAGGAGAATGTGTTCGATTTGGAGTGGGTCAACGGAATCACCTACGGAGATGTCTTCCACCAGCCTGAATTTGAGCATTCCAAGTATACGTTCGAAGTATCTGACGTCAAAATGCTCTTTACTCTTTTTAATATGTACGAAGAAGAGGCAAATAAAGCGATGGCGCAGCATCTTGTATTTCCAGCCTATGATTATGTGCTGAAATGTTCTCATGCGTTCAACTTGCTGGACGCTCGCGGAGCGATCAGTGTGACGGAACGGACTGGGTTTATTATACGAGTGCGTAATTTGGCGCGTCAGGTGGCTGCGACCTATCTGGAGGAGCGCGAGAAGCTGGGCTTCCCGCTGTTGAAGAAAGGAGGAACGGCAAATGTCTAAGGATTTATTGTTTGAGATCGGATTGGAAGAAGTCCCTGCACGTTTTATCCCGAATGCGATTCAGCAGTTGAAGCAGCGTATGACGGCGTGGCTTGACAGCTCGCGTATTGCTTATGGTGCTGTAGAGGCTTATGCTACACCTCGCCGTTTGGCGGTACTTGTGAAGGAAGTAGCGGAGAAGCAAGAAGATATTAACGAAGAGGTTAAAGGTCCTTCCCGCAAAATCGCACTAGACGAAGCTGGTAACTGGAGCAAGGCTGCACTGGGCTTTGCTCGCAGCCAAGGTGTTGATCCTGAACAGTTTACGTTCAAGGAGCTTGGAGGCGTGGAATATATTTACGCAACTAAGAGCAGCATAGGTGTTCCAACGGCGGATGTACTGTCCGAAGGTTTATTGCACATTTTACATGCCATGACATTCCCTAAATTTATGCGCTGGGCGAGTTATGACTTTAAATTTGTTCGTCCGATCCGCTGGTTGATTGCCTTGTTTGGTAACGATATTGTTAATTTGGAGATTGCCGGCGTGCAGTCAGGAAATGTGACAAGAGGGCATCGTTTCCTGGGACAGGATGCCGTAGTAGAAAGTCCCGCTGACTATGTTGAAGTGCTTCGCAAGCAGCATGTCATTGTGGACATTGAGGAACGTCAATCGCTTATCGTGAAGCAGATTGAAGCGCTGGCTGCCGAAAAAGATTGGACGATTGCGGTAAAAGATGATTTGCTGGAAGAAGTGCTGTATTTGGTGGAAACCCCAACAGTACTGTTCGGAGGTTTTGATCCTGCGTTCCTGAACATTCCGAAGGATGTACTCATTACTTCCATGCGTGAACATCAACGCTATTTCCCAGTGCTGGATCGCTCAGGGGAGCTACTGCCATACTTTGTTACAGTACGTAACGGAGGAAGTCAATCGCTGGAAGTCATTGCTAAAGGGAATGAAAAAGTATTACGTGCGCGGCTGTCTGATGCCAAATTCTTTTATGAAGAAGATCAGAAGCTGGAAATTAAAGATGCACTCTCCAAACTGGAAAGTATCGTTTTCCACGAAGAGCTGGGAACGGTTGGAGACAAAGTGCGCCGGATCCGCCGTATTGCTGATGCTCTGGCAGAGAAGCTTCGCGTTTCTCCAGATACACAGGAATCGGTTAGTCGAGCAGCGGATATTTGTAAATTTGACCTGGTAACACAAATGGTATATGAGTTCCCGGAACTGCAAGGTGTGATGGGTGAGGACTATGCTCGTAAGGCTGGAGAGAAGGAAGAAGTGGCAAGAGCGGTGTTTGAGCATTACCAGCCGCGTTATGCAGGAGAAACGGTTCCTTCAACGAATGCTGGAGCGATTGTAAGTATCGCAGACAAGATAGATACTATTACAGGCTGCTTCTCCATCGGTATTATTCCAACAGGTTCACAGGACCCTTACGCGCTTCGTCGCCAGGCAGCAGGTATTGTGCAGATTTTGTTGGATCGTAAGCTTTCAGCTACGTTGTCTGATGTGTTCAATATCGCGCTCGATGTGCACGGCAACCTTGGAAATATGAAACGTTCCGCGGATGAAATACGTAAAGAATTACATGAGTTTTTTGGATTACGCGTGAAGAAACTATTGTCTGAGACACTTCGTTATGACGTTGTGGATGCTGTGCTTGCAGCTGGATATGACGACGTTGCTTCCGTTGTTAACCGCGGAGCTGCGTTAATGACTGCCGTACAAACAGGTGAGGTATTCAAAGCAACAGTTGAGTCCTTTAATCGTGTAGGTAATCTGGCTGCTAAAGCAGTGCATAAGTCAGTTAATACGGGTGAGTTTACGGAACAAGGCGAAAAAACGCTTTACGAAGCATGGTATAGCGCTTATGAATCTTACAGCGTAGCTTTACAGGAAGGTGATGCGACACGGGCGTTAGCGCTAGTTTCATCCATTACCCCTGCGGTAACGGCGTTCTTTGATTCCGTTATGGTTATGGCTGAGGATGACGCTGTTCGTAATAATCGTTTGGCATTGCTGGCTGTTATTGACTCAGAACTGAAGCGTTTTGCCGATTTTTCCAAGCTTGTAGTTTAAACGTCAGTTGTGGTAGTATGAACAACTTGAAAAAATGGGTATAAATATACGGAACGGTGTAAGAGTAATCTTGCAGCCGTTCCGTATTTTACTCGAATGCGGATGGGGGATGCTTATGGGGGGAACCGGAACTTTACTGGGTGTGAGGATCGTTGTTGACGGGGACGCTTGTCCTGTTAAAAGTGAAATTGCGGAGATAGCTTCCCGTTTTCATATTGAGGTTATTATGGTATCTTCATATGATCATCTCATTCAGGGCAGCAAAGGTGTAAGCGTCGTTAAAGTAGACCGAAGCGACCAAAGTGCCGATCTCTATATTGCCAATCATATCCGCCGCGGAGATATTGTAACCACCAATGATTATGGTCTTGCTGCACTTGCCTTGGCAAAAGGTTGTGAAGTGATGTCTTTTCGCGGAGCTATGTATCGAAACGATTCGATAGATTTCATGCTTGACCGACGTCATACTTCTGCCAAAGAACGGAAAAAAGGACGTTATGGAAAAGGTCCTAAACCGTTTTCATTAGAGGATCGTGAAGTTTTTCAACATAAACTGACAAAACTTTTACTTCGCTTGCAGGAGAATGAGTAACGGTATCGAATTATATTTACGTGCTAAAGAGATGAAGGTGGTTAATATGAGTGCCGGACAAGGTAACATACCGGACGATATCATTGAGTCAGTTTTACAACATCATGATATTGTAGATACGGTAAGCAAGTACGTGCATTTGACCAAGCAGGGGAAATATATGAAAGGCCTCTGTCCTTTTCATTCCGAAAAAACCCCTTCATTCACCGTGACACCGGATCGTCAGATTTTTTACTGCTACGGCTGCGGCGCGGGAGGCAATGCCATCAAGTTTATGATGGAAATCGAAGGACTATCCTTTCCCGAAGCTGTCAGGACAATGGCAGAAGAAAGTCATATCCCGCTCGGCGAATGGCAGGGACGTGATTCATCGCATCAGCATCCTGAGTTGGACAGGCTGTTGCAAGCGTATGAGTTAACTTCTAAGATGTACCATTTTTTGCTTAAAAATACGGAGCACGGCAAACCAGCTATGGAATACTTGCGCTCACGAGGATTCAGTGACAAGATCATTGATCAATTTCAAATTGGCTATGCACCCAACCGATGGGATACGATCGTTCAGTTTCTGGATAAGCGTTCTTTTGATCCCGTGGAGATGGAAAAGGGAGGGCTTATTTCTCCCCGGCATGAGGGTGATGGATATGTGGATCGATTCAGAGATCGTATCATGTTTCCCATTTGGAATCGCAACGGAAAAGTTATTGCCTTTGCAGGCCGTATACTTGGTGAGGGACAGCCGAAGTATTTGAATTCACCGGAGACCAAGCTATTCAACAAGAGCCGAACGCTGTACAATCTCCATCATGCTAAAACCTCAATTCGTAAGCTTCGCCAAAGTGTTCTTTTTGAAGGCTACGGTGATGTCATCTCGGCATGGGAAGCTGGGGTACAAAATGGGGTGGCCGCCATGGGCACTGCTCTAACAGAGCACCATGCTACGATGTTAAAAGGACTGTGCGACGAGGTCATTATTTGTTATGATGGTGACCGGGCAGGACAAGCTGCTGCGCTTAAAAATTTTCCGCTGTTGGAAAATGCGGGGCTTCACGTGAAAGTAGCGCTGGTCAGTGACGGTATGGACCCGGATGATTTTATCCGGCAATACGGCGGCGAACGATTCCAGCGCCAAATTATCGAAAGTGCTGTTTCAACGGTGAAATTTAAGCTTATATATCTGAAAAAAAACCATATACTGCAAGAGGAAGAAGGAAGAATCGCGTATTCCCGCGAAGCATTAAATGTCATTGCACCTCTGTCATCCCCGACCGAGCGGGAAGTGTATCTGCGCGAAGTGTCAGCCGAAGTCAAGGTGGATTTTGAAACCTTGAAGCAAGAATGCAATTTACTACGTCAATCCCTGCAAAAAAAACAGAACTTTGGGGATAATAACGAAAATGGGTGGAATAATGGTAGGCATAAAAAAGGGCAGGTCTCCACACCTAATCTGTTGCCGGCTTACCATGTGGCTGAACGCAGACTGCTTCACTGGATGATGCAGGATTTAGAAGCTGCAGAGTATGTAGAAAAGCATCTGGGCGACGCCTTTAATATTGAGGATCATGCAGCAATTGCTGCTTATCTATATGCCTATTACGCGCAAGGGAAGTTACCGGATACAAGCCGTTTTATTTCATCTTTGCAAGACGACCGACTGGAGAAGAACGTAAGTTCGATCATGATGATGGATGCTCCAGGCGTATGGGCACCGCACATTTTAGATGATTATATTCATCAAGTGCGAAAATTTCCATTGCAGGAGCAACTGGATTTGAAGAGGGAAGAAATGAGAGCCGCTGAGCGCTTAGGTGACTTTTTGCGCGCAGCACAAATTGCAAGTGAGATTATAGCCCTAGAGAGACAATGAACACACAGAGGTCGGATGTTTCTAGGGAGGAGGGAGTCGAAAGATGGCGAATGATCAGCATACTGAACTGGAGACAGAACTAACACTGGATCAGGTTAAAGATCAACTGATTGAGTTGGGTAAAAAAAGTTCTTCTCTGAACTACAAAGATATCATGGAAAAACTATCGCCGTTTGATCAGGACCCCGAGCAAATGGATGAGTTTTATGAGCAGCTGGGTGACTTGGGGATTGAGGTTGTGAATGACAACGACGAAGAAGTTACCAGATTGCGTCAAAATGACGACCCGGAAAACAATGATGGGGATGATTTTAATTTCGATGACGATCTGAGCCTGCCTCCCGGTATTAAAATTAATGACCCAGTCCGGATGTACTTGAAAGAAATCGGTCGTGTACCGTTGCTTTCTGCTGATGATGAGGTGGAGCTTGCCAAACGGATCAATAACGGCGATGAAGAAGCTAAGCGCCGGTTGGCAGAAGCGAACTTGCGTCTGGTTGTAAGTATTGCCAAACGTTATGTTGGTCGCGGAATGCTTTTCCTGGATCTGATTCAGGAAGGTAATATGGGTTTGATTAAGGCAGTAGAAAAATTTGATTACGAAAAAGGCTTTAAATTCAGTACGTATGCAACCTGGTGGATTCGTCAGGCCATTACGCGCGCAATAGCCGATCAGGCGAGAACGATTCGTATTCCGGTGCATATGGTGGAAACGATCAACAAGCTGATTCGCGTATCGCGTCAACTGTTGCAAGAGCTGGGGCGCGAACCTACGCCGGAGGAAGTGGCTGCCGAGATGGAGCTGAGCGTGGAAAAAGTACGGGAAATTATGAAAATTGCCCAAGAACCGGTTTCATTGGAAACACCAATTGGTGAAGAGGATGACTCACATCTGGGGGATTTCATTGAGGATCAAGAAGCGTTGGCGCCTGCAGATGCGGCTGCCTATGAACTTCTGAAGGAACAGCTCGAGGATGTACTGGATACGTTAACCGAACGGGAAGAGAATGTTTTGCGTCTCCGCTTTGGTTTGGACGACGGAAGAACCAGAACCCTTGAAGAAGTGGGTAAAGTGTTTGGTGTTACACGTGAACGTATTCGTCAGATTGAGGCCAAAGCGCTACGTAAGTTGCGCCATCCAAGCCGCAGTAAGCGACTGAAGGATTTCCTCGAATAGAAGCGTTACATTGCGGACCTTCTGCGGCTTGAAGCGCGCAGGAGGTCTTTTTTTATCTCATGGCAGTCTTGGTGGAGGGGAAGAAGCTTGGACCAGGAGAAAAAGCGGGCAATACTGTTACATGAAATTGAGCATTGGCGGCGAAGTCGGCTGCTCCCTGAGCAATATTGCGATTTTTTGTCTAACCTGTATCGGGAGGACGAAGATCCGTCGCAGAGCCAGAACCGTAACAACACCGGGCTGCTTACATATCTTAGACACGGGCATGGGATCGCCTGGCTTCTTGGTTTTGTCATTATTTCCTGCATTTGTTTGATCGGTTTTTATTTTACCGCTTTTCCGTTGGCAATGCAAATATTCTCGGCGAGTGCAGTTACTACGATTTGCTATGGAGTGGCCGCATTTTGGCGGTCTTCTGAAAAGAGTATGAGTGCGATGTTGAGCACTTTAGGCAGTGCGATTATGCTGGGTTCGGGTGTGTGGATCATTCAGCTCCATCAAGGTGAAGCTAAGGCTTGGTTTCTTTTGCTCGTAGGCCTATGCGGTGTGGTATGGTGTCTTGTGGGATTAACTTTGCGCAACAGCTTACTTCATTACTGTGGCATTGCTGGGCTACTTTTAGTGTACGCGATCCTTATAGGCCGCTTCTGGCCTACAGCAACTTTAGTGATGCTTGAGGCATTTTGGATTTTGCACGCAGTATTGTTGATCTGGTTAAGCTGGTGGGTACATCGCCGCTTTCCGCGTCTCGCTTTGGTTTATTTCGCTATAGGTATGACGCTAGCATTCATGGCTGAAGCAGACACGTTTATCCTGCGCCATCAAGCGGCGGGAGATGTGGTGTTTTACAGTATACTGAAGTTAGCATTTGTTGTTGGAATTTTATTTTGGACTCGAAAAAAATGGATTACGTGGGTGACGTCATGAAACTTTCTCAACGATTACAATATATTATGGAACAAATTCCTGCCGGGAGCAGACTTGCGGATATTGGCTCGGATCATGGACTACTCCCCGTGGCCGCAGTGCGTAGTGGCAGAGTACCGCAAGCTGTGGCGGGTGAAGTCAATGATGGACCGTTGCGTGCGGCTCAAAAGCAGGTGGCCGAAGCAGGTCTCACGGATCGCATTGCGGTTAGAAAGGGAGATGGCTTGGCTGTAATTAAGGTCGATGAAGTTGATGTTATTACGATAGCCGGGATGGGTGGTGCCTTGATCGCTACCATTTTAGAGCAAGGGAAAGACAAGCTTGTTTCAGTGAAACAACTTGTTCTACAGCCTAACGTAGGCGAGGATATCTTACGCCGTTGGCTCATCGAACATCAATGGGTACTAACAAGTGAACATATTATGGAAGAAGATGGGAAAATATATGAGATTCTGACGGCAGTACCTGATTCGGTAAGCCCACTGAAACAGGATGCGCTGTATCAACCATGGAAAATTCCCGATAGTTCGCTGGTACTGACACCGGATTTGTTGATGCAACTCGGACCACTATTGGTCAAAGCACCGAATGAAATCTTTTTTTATAAATGGAAATTGGAGATTCGCAAGCTTGAGGATGTGCTGGCACAAGTGGCACGGTCAGATCAGGAATCCGCACAGCATAAGCGGGAGCAATTGCGCAAGCAAATTGAACAGCTAGAGGAGGTACTTGCATGTTTGCCAAAGGACAGACAGTAATTAGCTATATGGAGCAGCTGGCTCCGAAATACTTGGCAGTTCCGGACGATAGAATCGGGCTTCAGCTGGGTAGTCTGCAAAAGGAAATCAAAAGCATATTAGTAGCCCTGGATGTTAATGATGAGGTTGTCGAAGAGGCAATCCGCATAAAAGCTGACCTCATTATTGCACATCATGCGATTATATTCCGCCCACTTAAAGCTTTGAACACAGATCAGCCTGCGGGTAGATTGTATGAAAAACTGATCAAGAATGATATTGCTGTCTACATCAGTCATACGAATCTGGATACAGCTGAGGACGGCATGAATGACTGGATGGCAGAAGCACTGGGTATTCAAAGTGAAGGTACGCTGGAGGATGTTCACACCGAGCAATTATTCAAGCTTGTTGTTTTCGTACCCAAAACACATCATCAACGGGTACTGGATGCCATACTGGGGGCAGGAGCTGGACATATCGGCAACTACAGCCATTGCAGCTTTAATATTGACGGCTATGGAACTTTTGTGCCGGGTGAAGGCACACAGCCGTTTTTGGGTGAGCCGGGCAAAATGGAACGTAGCGAAGAGGTTCGTATTGAAACCATTGTACCGCAGGCTGTACGCAACAAAGTCATTCAAGCGATGCTGAAGGCTCATCCTTATGAAGAGGTGGCTTATGACCTGTATCACATGGATTTGCAGGGCCGTTCCTTTGGTTTGGGACGGGTGGGCAAGCTTAAGGAAACTCGCACGCTACGGGAGTTTGTCGATGTTGTGAAAAATGGCCTCAACGTGGAGCATGTACGTGTGGTGGGCGACTTGGACCGTATGATCAAAAAGGCAGCCGTGCTTGGGGGCTCAGGCAGCCGCTATGTGAATAAGTCGCTTTTCAAAGGTGCTGATGTATTGGTCACAGGGGACATTGACTACCATACGGCTCACGATGCCCTGATGGCGGGGATTGCTATTATTGACCCTGGACATAATGCTGAAAAGATTATGAAGCCTAAAACCGCAGAATGGATGCGCAAACGCTTGACAGAAGGTCGTTATTCAACGGAAGTACATGTATCTCAGGTAGAAACCGAGCCTTTTCAATTTTTGTAAAATATCAACATCTATGAGAAAATGAAGATGTTCTATTATTTTTTTCGTAGGGAGAGGTTCTATGCGGACGCTGATAGCTGATTCTGCAATTCATGCCTATCCAGGTATGGTCGCTGTTGTTACTTCCCGCTATGAGGGGGAAAATAATGTAATGGCCTCAGGCTGGCATACCTATATCGGAGCATCACCGGGCATGTATGGCATTTCACTGAGGAAGGAAACATATTCTCACGGACTGATTGAGAAAAGCGGAGGCTTTGGTATTCAGTTTCTACCTGCGCACAGATCGGAATGGATTCAGGCTGTAGGTACCTTTAGTGGTAAAGATGTAGATAAGTTTCAGCAGTTTGGCATTGCATATGAGGATGGAATTTCAGTCAATGTGCCTATATTGCTGGAGGCTTATCTTGCTTATGAGTGTAAAGTCGTGGATATTCATACCTATGGAGATCATGATTGGATCGTCGGTGAAATACAGCAGACCTACCGAGATGATGAACTGTTCCTAGATGAGGACGTTCCTGATTTTAGTAAGCTTTCTATCCCGCTATACGTGGGAAGGTCTGCTTATTATGTGGCGGATGATTCATTGCAGAGAAAGGTACATCCGTTTTATTTGGGCAAGTAAACAGAGATCTATACGTTTTACAATATTTTCAGGGTTGTATCATGCGCGCGTTCCCTGTATACTATGTAATGTTGTTCGGAAAGTTTGACAGACAATCGCTGGTGGCGTAAGCCGCGAGAGGAAAGTCCGGGCTCCATAGGGCAGGATGCTGGATAACGTCCAGTCAGCGCGAGTTGAAGGATAGTGCCACAGAAATGGACCGCCGATGGCCGCTTGCGGCACAGGCAAGGATGGAACCGAGGTGTAAGAGACCCCGAGGAACGCTGGTGACTTCGTTCCTGGTAAACCCCATCTGGAGCAAGACCTAATGGGACACAGCTTCTTCGCGAAGCAGCCTTAGCCCGAGGCGTGTCTAGGTTGGTCGCTGGAGCTGGATAGCAATGTTCGGCCTAGATAGATGATTGTCGCTTGTAGTGGGAGGGTAGTTCCCGTCTGTACCACGAATAGCACAGAACCCGGCTTACGGAAAACTTTCCTCACTGCAACACCTTAAAATGTATGAATTTAACTTTTGTAAATGACCTGTTTGCATGAAAGCCTTTAATCCAAATGTATTTATTGAATTAAAAAGGGTGTGTCATATTCCTGTGGGAATGATGGCACACCCTTTTTAACATACCGTATTTACGCAGATATAGTGCATTCTTAGAATGAAGCCCCCAGCATAATTATGGGGGCTTCATTCTAATTTTTACTTCTCACTATTCAAATTCCAAACGAATCAGAGGGAACAGCGATCGGAAAATCAAATGATTCGTGAAGCGGCCTCACGTACGTGTCCTGCCAACTCCATCACCGCACGCTGTTTACCACACTTTCCTCTGTGTACATCTTCAGTGCCCGATCCAATCGGTCAACTGCTTTTGGAAGCAAGGAAGGATCCGTATGCGTGAAGTTGATTCGCATATGGTTGCTGCCACTTAGGTCAGCATAGAAGACTTGTCCAGGCACAAATGCCACTCCTTCCTGAATTGCGAGTTGCAGCAACCGATCAGAACGGAATCCCTCGGGTAAAGTAACCCACATAAACATACCGCCAAGTGCATCATTCCAGGTGATTCCTTCCCATTGGCGTTCTTTCATCAGCGACGTGAGACGTAGCATACGAGTATGGTACTCAGCAGACACAGTACGAATATGTCCGTCCAAGTCAAAAAAGTCCAATAACTCATTCAAAGCACGTTGATCAATACTGCTGGAGTGCAGATCGGCAGATTGTTTGGCATTGGCGACTTTAACGACAATCGCTTGATTAGCTACCAGCCAACCAGATCGAACACCAGGAGCGACGGTTTTGGAGAATGTAGAAGTGTACATCACATGACCGTCTCCACCTAGCTGTTGATCGATTGAGAAAAGGGATGGAAAGTTAAGGTTTTCGTCAAATTTAAGACGTCCGTAAGGATCATCTTCAAAAATCAAAGTGCCGTATTTACGGCATAGTTCAACAACGCCTGTTCTTCGTTCCATACTCCAAACACTTCCTGCCGGGTTGGAGAAGGTGGGGATGACATACACGAATTTAGGCTGATGTTTTTTGATCTTGGCTTCAAGATCTTCTAATCGCATACCGTTAGAGTCTGTATCTACACTTACAATGTTGGCACCATAGGAATTAAATACCTGAAGAGCTGCCAAATAAGTAGGGGACTCCACCAATACAGTATCCTGCGGATCGAGCAATACACGCGAAACCAGATCAATGGTCTGCTGTGAGCCCGTCGTCATGATGATGTTATCTCTGGTGACGGAGATGCCTTGGGATGACATGATTGCTGCAAGACGTTCCCGTAGAGGAATGTAGCCCTCGGTTAGGCCGTATTGAAGAGCGGTAGTACCGCCGAGGCGAAATACCTGCTCATAGGCTTTAGCAACAGCTTCGATGGGGAAAAAGGCATCGGCAGGAAGGCCGCCTGCCAGAGATAACACATCTGTTCCCTGTGTCAGCTTTAAAATGTCCCTTACCATGGACGAGCCCTGAGTACGAGCCATACCCGAAAATTTGTGTTCCAATCCAATCATCTCCTGTGTTCTATACTGTACTATGAAATTTGTTGTATTATATCGATAATGAAGTATAACAGTAAACGTCTAAATGTAACAGTTGATTTTTGGAGGGGACGGTTCCGATGCATATTGATCTCAGCCGCAATAGCAGTGTTAAATTATATTTACAGATTGCCAAAACATTAGCAGATCGCATCCAGTCTGGACTGTTGCCTCAGGGCACAAAGCTTCCCTCTGTCCGTCATTTGTCCAGTTTGCTTGCGGTAAGTCCCGTAACTGTAAGCAAGGCGTATGCTGAGCTGGAGTCTATTAATCTGGCTACCTGTACACAGGGAAAAGGTTGCTATGTAGCAGAGCCTTCGGTAGCTGTTCAACGTGAGGGAGCGCAGGATTTGTCATGGCAAATGTCGCTGATCGATTATTTGCCACGCGCACAGTTATGGAGAAACTTTAACCATAGCAGACAGTTTCCCTATTCTTTTCATATAGCAGCAATTCAACCGGAGCTTCTTCCTACACGCGAAATCATCGCTGATACTCAACGTCTATCCTCTGGAAATCCTGATGCAATGGCAGCATACGGTACTTTTGAAGGTGATTTAGCGCTGAGGGAAGTGTTTGTAGATCACCTGAACGAACGTGGCCTATGCACTGTTGCAGAACAGCTGCTCGTGACCAGTGGTGCCCAACAGGGCATTGACCTGGTGGCACGTACTTTTGTTGGTTCTGGAGATGTTGTCTACATGGAGGCTCCTACATATACGGGGGCCATTGATGTATTTACCAGTCGTGGTGCCAAAGTAATTATGATTCCGATGGATGAGCAGGGCATGCGGATTGATATCCTCACGCGTCTTTGTGATACTCATCCCCCAAAACTGATCTACACGATACCCACCTTTCATAATCCTACCGGAGTAACTTTAACGACGGCCAGACGCACACAATTATTGGATCTAGCTCAAAGTTATCATTGCCTCATTGTTGAGGATGATCCATTTTCTGACCTCTACTATAAAACAAAGCCGCCACTCTCTATCAAGGCACATGATCAATCCGGACATGTGATATATATCAAAAGCTTTAGCAAAACCGTTGCTCCCGGCTGCCGTATAGCTTGTGTAGCGGCCACTGGCAGTGTAATGGATCGTTTGGTGGCTGCCAAGTCTACTACGGATTTGGGGAGCCCTCTATTAACGCAAAAAGCGCTATTGCCCTTTATCAGGAACCGTCTTGATCGACATCTTGTCTGGTTGCGGGAACAAATGCGGGATCGGTTGACAGTCGCATTGTATACGCTCCAGCGCTATGCTCCGCCAGAGGTTAGCTGGTATGCTCCCGAAGGCGGCTTAAATGTGTGGATTAAGCTTCCTCCTAATGTTGATATTCCAGAATTGGAGCGGCTGGCTGACCGAGAAGGCGTTTCCTTTTTACCTGGTGCAGTGTGCTATGCAGGTGGTATGGACAGTAATCATATCCGTATTTCCTTTTCGTATGCGGACAAGGAAACACTTAAAACAGGTCTTTACAAACTGTGCCGTTTGTTGGGCGAACTGCTTGATCATTCGGTCATTGTTGAACGGAAGCCTATTTTATAAGGGATATTTGTATTAGGGGGTAAACATCCAAGCGCAGCACATGCCTTCTTAATATGCTGTACTAATTCACCGAAAGGAGTTGCACATTATGAGTCATTGCCCTTACGACCCGATCGTGTGCCCGCCGATCCAATTTGTAAATCATCAATTTTTCCCACAAGTCGTGCCTGTGGTTCATCCAATTGAAATTGTTAATCAGACGCACATTGTACCTGTACCACATCACGTATTTCCGGTGAGTATAAAGGATCCTGGAGAACCTTGCTGTCATACTCGCAGTCATAGCAAGCGTCCTGTTCGCAGCAGTTCCAAGCGTTAATAAAGCCCAAAAAAGCAGCCATGGAGCAACATGGCTGCTTTTTTCCAATAAGGAATCTTACGTTTCCAGTTTCTTTAAAATAGATTTTAACTTGTCACTTAAATGCTGTGGATAGAATTGCAAAGGAACATATGGACGTTGTGCTGCTTTCAACGCTTTATACACATCAATTTGACCATACCCGAAATATTTGTCATGCCCTGGTGTGCCCAAGTCAATTACGCTGCTTCTCATTAAATCCATAACCTCTTTGTTGGTCAGATCGGGGTTAACGGATCGAATCAGGGCAGCAAGTGCTGATACATGGGGACTGGCCATTGAAGTGCCCGACAGTGCAGCATATTGATTCCCTGGGTACGTACTGGCAATACTTGCACCTGGAGCCATGACGTCTACATAATCTCCATAGTTAGAAAAGGATGCACGGTGCATAGAAGAATCTGTAGCGGAAACGGCAAACACTTCAGGATACGCTGCTGGATAGCCAGGCCGTTCCGTATTGTCATTGCCTGTGGCTGCAATTAATACGACATCTTTATCATAGGCGTATTTGATCGCATCATGCAAAAATTCAGCTTGTGCGTAATTGCCCAGACTTAAATTGATAACCTTGGCACCGTGATCAGCTGCCCAGATAATACCTTCTGCAACCGAGTAAGTCGTACCGGAGCCGGATTGGTCAAGTACCTTGATCGGCATGACTTTGTTGTACCATGTCATGCCAGCGACCCCCTCACCATTATTCACGAGGGCAGAAATGATGCCGGCGACGTGCGTTCCATGACCTACGTCATCATAAGGCTTTTCAGACGGGTTTACCACGTTATGACCTGAAAGGATTTGACCTTTTAGGTCGGGGTGATCCAAATCTACTCCCGTATCTACGACAGCGACAATTACGTCCTTGCTGCCTTTGCTTAATTTCCAACCTCGGTTGGTTTCAGTTGCCGGCAGATTCCATTGATAGCGGGAAAAGAGCAAATCATTGGGAATAGAGCTGTCCGCTTTGATAGGTGTGCTCTCATTGGTTAGATACATATAGTGAGGTTCCGTATAAAGCGGGTTCCACTTTCTTGAAAAATATTGCTTTAGCTCCTTAAAGTTCATCTTATCCGAATGAAATACATAGGTATAACCAAGCTTGCGGCCTGGCGCACAGTGTAAATCTGCTGCAATTTCCTGCAGTTGTCGTGAATCAGGATTATGACGGAAGCGAACGACAATTTCATTTTCAAAATAATGGCTTGCATTTTCGTTGTCGTGGCCCGTCTTGACAGTAATATCGTGCAATGTGTCGGGATGTACGGATTCGATTTTGTAGCTGCCTTCTTTTGGGTAGGGAATCAAACGCAAATTTTTCCGCTGGTGCTTCTCCACATCACGCAATACTTGCTGACTGACCAGAGCAGCAACGCCGCATGTTCCGTCAGCCGATGGTTCTGCCATGACAAAATATTTACCGCCTTCAGCCTGAAATGCAGCAGATTCGTAGGATTTATTTTGCATGACGGAACGGCGAGCCGCAGCCAAGCTGCTTTTAATTTGAGGATGACTGAGCAGACGAGTTTGTGCTTTGCTGCCCGTATAGGTGTTCGTATTCCCGTCGCTTGTGTGAATCCACTGTAACGTATGAAGATGACTGTGCGATTGCTGTAGCGTGCGGGTAAATTGCCTTTTCTGATCAGCAGTTTTACCATCAAGTTCCCGCATCACGTACTGAATATCCTGCCTTGCATCCATGCGTGTGAGGGTATCCGTAGCGGACAGGTCCAAAGCCAACATTCCTTTTTTGAGCTGCTTCTCTTGCTGTGGCACCATCTTGGCCGTATATTCGGGCTGCGGTGTATGGCGGTGATCACGGGAAGGCAGCATCAGTGTGATGAGAAGCACCCCGGCAGCTGCTCCTAGCAGGGGTTTTAACCATTTTCGCCGAGACATGGGACCGTCCTCCTTGAGTATTCATAAATTTATGGTTTAGCGTGAGGAGGTTGGCATGTTTTTATACCTTTCAATGCTTATTTGTGGTAGGATAAATACTGAAAATTACAGCTCTTTCGGTTAGAAGGGACTATTTTCGGGTAACCAAATTGATGAACAAGCAACAAATAAGGGGGAGCTGCCTTGATGTCAGCAGTCAACGTACAAAAATTATGTGAGTCGGCGCAGGAGAGACTGAAAACTGCCGTGAAACGGGTGGAAACATTCCTCAATGAGCATGCTCTGCCGCAACTGGCTGCAGATGGCAATGAGGAGTCCGTGCTCTTTTACAAAGGCTTTTTGTCGGATCTCCGTCATGTCCTTGTTTTTTCCGAAGTATCTTATGAAAAGTTGGGTGTGGCTTTACGCCGTGCCAATTTTGACGTCGATTTTGCGGAAAAGGCATTGTATAACGTTTACCATGACTGCGTGAACAGCTTTTTTTATCCCAAAAATGAATCTTACGCAGAGGATGGACGTTATGCGTATACGGGGCAAGATGCTATCCGCTTCCGTAAAACGCCAGTGCCAGCCGCTCGCGAAGTGATCATGGACATTACGAAAAATTTTGAAGAATTGCGTGATGATCTGACTTATTATGAAAGTGACTATTTGACTCAGCGCCGGATGCAGACTCGCCGTACTCATGCATAAAGCATTCAACGGGGAAGATCATTTCTAATCAAAAACTAAAACAAGACAAGCAAGCCGTTTTCTACTTGCTTCCTGCCATTTTGGAGGAGGTGAAGGAAGCGGCTTTTTTCGTATGTCACCAACTGCCATATACCATAAACGCATAGGTGCGGGATAGCGGGGGGACAATGAATCCGAGGTGATGATCATGAGCCAAGAGGCCAAGCCAATCGTTAAGTGTAGCGTAGCCAATTGTCATTATTGGGGAGAAAACAACTTGTGCAAGGCAGATTTGATCATGATTGAAGTTGATGGTCATGCCGGAAAGAAATTTAAAGAAGAATATGCGGGGGAAAGCTTCAGTTCAGAAGAACGTGATAAGGCCGACACGTCAGCCGCAACCTGTTGCCACACTTTTAAACCGAAGTCCGTGTAAATTTTATTACGCGATTCATTTTGCATTTGGAGGTGCAGTTTATTATGGAAGATCATGAAAACGACAAGCATCAGAATGAAGAGCATGTTAGCCGCAAACGTGTAGATTACCCCCGTCACATTCATGAACGATCTGCCAAGCGCCGTAATGATCGTGAGGAATATGCAGCAGAGGTTGCTCCCGGCTCAGTTGTGACTCGACATGAGGTTAAGGGTGAAGAGCAAGTTATAAACAATAGTGGTCGTATTTCTGGCTATGTTGGTCTGGCTGCGGGAATTGCCTCATTGTTTATGTGGTCCATTGTACTGGGGCCTATTGCTGCAGTTTTAGGCTTTTTTGCTTATGTGAATGGCAGCAAAACGACCGGCATTTGGTCGATTGGTCTTGGGGCGCTGGCGACATTGAGTTATTTTGCTTTTATCCCGTTCGTTCGCTGACCTTGCTGGAGGAAAAAGTACAGTTTTCTTTTGTATATCCGAGAAAAATCATCTTAGTGATATAATTACATTTAAGCTGATCTATAAAGCTCCGCTGTCTTTTCGACAGAAACGGAGCTTTTTTTCATTAAAAGGTATGGAAGTACATAGTAAAAAGTTGTATCATAGCAGTAACGACAAGCTATTTGGGATATAACAACTATAGAAAGTTGGGAACACCACATGCAAATTGATCCGCGCGTGTCCAAGTCCATGTTAGACATGCAGCTGTTAAATAATATGAGTGCTACAACCCAGACGGGGACAACGGACGCTTTTTCCGGATTACTGGAACAAGTAGGTCAGTTGGAAACAGATGGTGCTGTGACTCGAGAAAATTCAAGTGATGTTACCAGAGACGAAAATGGTTTGCTTTGGCTTCAATTGGGACCTTCGAGGGGAACGGCTTCGTCATTGTATCCCGCTCCTTCCAGCACAGCAACAGACGGACCTACAACACCTACGGCATATGATGATTTGATTAACGAGGCTAGTCAGAAATACGGCGTTCCAGCAGCGTTGATTAAAGCAGTTATTGATACGGAATCTTCATTCAATCCGTCGGTCACTTCTTCGGCCGGGGCCAAAGGGCTTATGCAACTTATGGATGCTACGGCTCAAGGTCTGGGAGTCAGTGACCCGTATGATCCTGGACAAAATATTGATGCTGGAGTTCGTTATTTGTCTTATCAGATTAAACGTTTTAACGGACAAGAAAATATGGCGCTGGCTGCATATAATGCAGGTCCCGGACGGGTGCAGCGGCTTGGTGTAAGTAGTGATGAACAGTTAATGTCTGTACTGGATAAGCTTCCGCTGGAAACGCAAAGATATATTAACAAGATTCAAAATGCACGTGAAAAATATACGATCTAAGCCCTATAGCTTATAACGAAAAAAGTGCGTAATTTCAATTAGATTAGGTCCGCAGAACAGGGTCAATATGGGGAAAGGGTGTCGCTATAATGTAGCGGCCTTTCCCTGTTTTGGTCTTTTTTTGTTGCAGCAGTTGTAGGGCAGAAAGGGGAGTTTAATGAAATATTTTGATTATGCCGCGACAACTCCGCCTTTTGAAGAGGTGATTACAACCGTTGCCGAGATCATGAGACGCCACTATGGCAATCCATCTTCGATGCATCGGTATGGAGAGGATGCGGATAAGTTGCTTAAGCGTTCGCGCGAAGTATGTGCTGCGGCTTTGGGAGTGTATCCATCAGAGATTGTCTTCACATCTGGGGCAACGGAAAGCAACAATCTTGCTATTAAGGGAGTAGCTTTGCAATATCAGACCAGAGGCAAGCATATTGTTACTGTATCGACAGAACACCCGTCTGTGTATGAAGCTTGCAGACAACTGACAAATCTGGGCTTTGAGGTTACATTTTTACCTGTCGATGCGGAAGGGCATGTGAGCGCCGAACAGGTTTGTGCCGCTGTCCGTAAAGATACGATTTTAGTCAGTGTTATGCATGTCAATAATGAGACGGGAAGGGTGCAACCGGTGCATGATATCGGAGCTGCGCTGAAGAAACAGTTCCCCCGTGTTCTATTTCATATTGACGGTGTACAGGGGTTTGGAAAGCTGCCGGTTGATATCCTGGGCTGGCAGGCTGATCTGTACAGCCTCTCTGCGCATAAGCTGCGTGGACCTAAAGGTGCTGGACTACTATTCGTTCGGGAAGGTGTAGAGGTTTTCCCACTGCATAGTGGCGGCTCTCAGGAGCAGGGTTTTCGTGCAGGTACGGAAAATGTGCCACTGCTTGTTGGTATGTCCAAAGCGGTACGACTAGCGGGCGAACGACAAGCAGAAACAGCACGACGTATGACCGAGTGGAGAGAACGGGTGGTCGCAGAAGTGCAGACAATCCCTCAACTGCGGCTAAACAGCGGGGAGGAAGCACCGCATATTGTCCACTTTTCATATCCGGGTATGAAGGCCGAGGTGCTGCTGCATACGCTGGAGCAACTAGGTGTGGCCGTATCCACCAAATCGGCTTGTTCTTCGAAGTTGGCCGAGCCCAGCCGGGTGCTGCAGGCGATGGGCCGCAATGAAGCAGAAGCGTCTGGCGGCATTCGTATCAGCTTCGGTGACGAGCATACGGAACAGGATATCGACGAGCTTATACTTGCACTGCAACAGGCTGTAGCCAAGCTGGAATCCCTTGAAAGGTGGAAACGTTAAATGCACTATGATATGCTGTTACTTCGCTTCGGTGAATTTACATTAAAAGGGAAGAATCGAACTCGTTTTGAAAAGGCAGTACTGAATCACGTGAAGCTGCTGCTCAAGCCGTTTCCCGGCGCTTCTTTGCGGAAGGAATTTGGACGGATTTATGTGGTACTCGGAGGAGAACCTTATGAACAGATCATTCAAGTGTTACAAAAAGTGTTTGGCATCACGACAATAAGTCCTGTCAAAATGGCTCCTGTTGAGCTTGGTGCTATAATTGAGACCGCTGTAGCTTTGATGCGTGAGCTGAATGTGGCCGAGGGAACGACTTTCAAGGTAAATGCCCGCAGAGTGTGGAAGGAGTTTGCTCATTCCTCACAAGAGATGAACCATTTAATTGGTTCTCCTATTTTGCGAGAGTTTCAAGCGTTGAGGGTCGATGTGCATCAACCAGATATTGAGTTGCGTGTGGAGGTCAGAGAGCAGGCGGCCTATATATTCAGCGATGTTATTATGGCTGTAGGGGGCTTTCCGTTAGGAACGAACGGTAAAGCTATGCTGCTGTTGTCTGGTGGAATCGACAGTCCGGTAGCAGGATGGTCTTCCATGCGTAGAGGACTGGAAATTGAATGTGTACATTTTTATAGCTACCCGTTTACAAGTGAGCGTGCGAAAGAAAAGGTTATTGAATTGGCAAGGGTATTAGCAGGCTATGCAGGGCGGATCAAAATCCACCTTGTACCGTTTACAGAGGTGCAGACGGCCTTTACGCGCACTGGACAGGACAATCTGATTATAACGCTAATGAGACGGTCTATGCTGCGAATTGCAACGATGCTGGCTGAGCGTGAAGGAGCGCTGGCACTCGTGACGGGTGACAGTCTGGGTCAAGTTGCTAGTCAAACGTTATCCAGCATGAATGTGATTGGCCGTTCAACAGAATTACCATTGCTGCGACCTCTCGTCATGATGGATAAGCAGGAGATCACGGAAATCGCTAAGCAAATTGGCACCTACGATTTATCCATCCTTCCATATGAGGATTGCTGCACATTGTTTGTTCCTAAATCCCCAACGACCAATCCAAATTTGTGGGTTGTTCAAAAGATTGAAGCCTCTATTCGGGATTTAAATGCCTTGATTGAACAGGCTGTGGCTGCAACGGAAACGCTTGTCCTGGAGGCAGGCGGAGCTATAGAGGGGCGTAATGAGGAAGTTATACAGGAAGATTGGTTTTAAACAAAAAGGCAGACCCACTGTTATTATGGGGTCTGCCTTTTTTGATTTTAGTTAAAACAGTTTTTGAATCGTTTTAAACAGCTTTTTCTCGACTGGACACTGCTTTGCGATTTTGAAGATATCCCGTGAGCAAAATACCAGCCATAACTGTAGCAATAAACAAGATGCGCAGCGCAGGGTGCTCGGTAAAGTAAGGTTCCAGCTTACGTTCTTCAGTAATCATATTAGAGGCCGTATAACCAAGTACAGCCGATCCCAAATAGATAATCCAGGGGAATTTATTGATCAGTTTGATAAAAAGAGTGCTTCCCCATACCACGATCGGCACGCTAATCAATAGGCCAAGCACTACAAGTAGCAAATGCTGTTGGGCAGCGCCAGCAACAGCAATCACATTGTCCAGACCCATAGCCGCATCGGCTACAACAATCGTGCGGATAGCACCCCATAACGTTGTTCCCGCTTTGACTTCGGTATGGTCCTCCTGGTCTACGAGCAACTTATACGCAATCCAGACTAACATAATCCCCCCGATGAGTAACAACCACGGTACTTGAAGCAGCCAGAGTACCACAATGGTGGCTGCTATGCGAATAAGCAGGGCACCACCGGTGCCGTACAGTATCGCTTTTTTTTGCGTTGCAGGAGGCAGCTTTCTGGCGGCAAGTCCAATTACAATCGCATTATCCCCTGCGAGCAGAAGATCAATAAATATCACATTAAGCAGTAGCCAAAAGAACTGAAGTCCGGACATATCAATCGTTCTCATCTCCCTGATTAAACATCCTAAAATCGTTGTATGTGTTTATTTTAATACCCGTTTTCCGGAAATACGATTCATTATATTGCTGTTTGTTATTGATTTCAAGGTCTTTAGTCAACGAACTTGACATCATTTTTTAATAAATGATGACTTATTTGACAAAGCTTATAAGCATAGCCTCGTCCTATTTCGCATACAAGTAGGATGGGGGTGTTTGTACACATGGAGCATATCATTTTGCTGTTGAAAATATTAATGATTAATTTGGTGTTAAGCGGTGATAATGCGGTTGTTATAGCCATGGCGAGCAAAAATTTGCCTGCAAGGCAGCGGAGTCAAGCTATATGGTGGGGGGCAGTCGGTGCAGTCCTCCTGCGCTGTGTTTTGACTTTTGTAGCTGTCATTTTGCTGGGCATACCCTTTATTCAGGCGGCAGGCGGTCTACTTCTGTTATGGATTGCGTTTAAGCTGCTTTATGAGAGTGAGGATCATGTAGGAGTCAGAGCAGAAACAACCATATGGAAGGCTATACAGGTGATTCTGGTAGCGGACTTTGTGATGAGTCTAGATAACGTATTAGCTATTGCAGCCCTAGCAGATGGGGATATCGCCATTATTGTCATTGGTATTGCGATTAGCATTCCGATAGTTGTCTGGGGCAGCAACGTAATTGCGATCTGGCTTCACCGGTTCCCTGTACTTGTTTTGCTCGGATCTGCAATCCTGGCTTTTACGGCAGGAGAAATGCTACTGCGTGATCCCCGATTGGGTGTATGGTTAGCAGGTACGGGAGAGCTTATACATGCATGGTTACCAGGACTCTTAGCCTCAGCAGTTGTGATTGCAGGAATATATCGTCAGCTACGTGCTCATCATATTTGAACGTAGTTTTTTTGGAAAACATCGGCTAAAATATACTTAAAAACAATCACATTAAGCGACCTAAAAACAAATTCAGCAAACAAAGGAGACCACGATGAATTCCGGAAAAGAGCGTATGATCGGAGTGGGCATTGTTGCCGTAGGACTGATTATTTTGTTGGGGAAACTGGGGACGTTCTCCTTCTTGGGACGAAACTTTTGGCCTTTGCTGTTTTTAATACCTGGAATCGTACTGCATGCAATGTACATGAAGCGTAAAGTTTCACCCTTTATGTTGCTGCCAGCAGGGATTTTATCGGTTTATGGCTTCTTATTTTTGCTCTGCAATATTTGGGGCTGGCATTTTATGGCCTATTTATGGCCTTTGTTACTTCTAGGTGTGGCGGTTGGATTATGGGAGTACGCCATTAATGATATTTCGCTGTCTCGTAATGTATATACGGGGGGCGTGATATTGGGCTTGGTATCGGTGTTTTTATTGGTCATTACCCTGTTAAGAACGGGTATCATATATGTTATTGCAGTTTTACTGATCGGCGCTGGAATCTGGTTGGTCGTAAACAACCGTGGCAAACGCAAATGGTAAACGACAAGCAATGAGATTTTATGGCGGTAAATTACGGAACAGGCAATAATGTCTTGCTTTATGACATATTTCAACTATAATATAATGGATATGATAAGAGCGTCGGAATGATTTCTGACGCTTATTTTAAGGTTTTCACGCGAATCGGAGAGAGAAGCTGTCTGTACAAAGCCTGAAACATATAGAAGGCTGGCAGGGAGTGGGCCTAAAGAACGATTGTTAGCCTTGAATCAGCACTGCTTCAGGATAGAGACACTATTTTGATATACGGAAAGGATATGGATACAAACCATGCATGCTAGAGAAAACATTCGCAATATTGCGATTATTGCCCACGTCGACCACGGAAAAACGACGCTTGTCGACAAGCTGCTTCAACAGTCCGGAACATTTAGAGAACACGAGGCTGTTCAGGAGCGCGCCATGGACTCCAACGATCTGGAGCGTGAACGCGGTATTACGATTTTGGCTAAAAATACAGCTATCACTTACAAAGATTATCTGATTAACATTGTAGATACACCAGGACACGCCGACTTTGGTGGCGAAGTGGAACGGATTATGAAAATGGTTGACGGTGTTTTGCTTGTCGTAGATGCTTACGAAGGTTGCATGCCGCAAACGAAATTCGTACTGCGTAAAGCGCTGGAACAAAATCTGACGCCTATCGTTGTAGTGAACAAAATTGACCGTCCGGCGGCTCGTCCGGCAGAAGTTATTGACGAAGTACTGGATCTGTTCATCGAGCTGGGTGCGAATGATGAGCAACTGGAGTTCCCTGTTGTGTACGCTTCTGCGCTGAACGGAACATCCAGCATGGATGCTGAAAAGCAAGACGATAACATGCAAGCATTGTACGAAACAGTTGTAGAGCACATTCCGGCTCCAACTGAGAATGTAGATGAGCCTCTTCAATTCCTCGTAACACTGATGGATTATAACGAATACCTTGGCCGAATTGCAGTAGGTCGTGTAAACCGCGGTATCATCAAGCAGGGGCAAGCAGTCACAGTTATGCAACGTGATGGTAGTAGTAAATCGGCGCGTATTGAGAAGCTGTTCGGCTTCCAAGGCCTGAAACGTATTGAAACGGATCAAGCGGGCGCTGGTGACATTGTAGCGATTGCGGGAATTAAAGATATCAACATTGGTGAAACCATTGCTGATCCAAATCATCCTGAAGCGCTGCCTGTACTGAAGATTGATGAGCCGACACTGCAAATGACCTTCTTGGTTAACAACAGCCCATTCGCAGGTCGCGATGGTAAGTGGGTAACATCCCGTAAATTGCGTGAGCGTCTTCTGAAAGAACTCGAAACGGATGTCAGCTTACGTGTTGATGAAACGGATAGCCCGGACGCCTTTATTGTATCCGGACGTGGTGAGTTGCATCTGGGTATCCTGATTGAAAACATGCGTCGTGAAGGTTACGAACTGCAAGTGTCCAAACCGGAAGTTATCGTCAAGGAAATTGATGGTAAGAAAATGGAGCCAATCGAACGTCTCCTTATTGATATTCCGGAAGAAAGCATGGGCGCAGTTATGGAAAGTTTGGGCTCCCGTAAAGCCGAAATGGTTAACATGATTAATAACGGCACCGGACAAGTTCGCTTGGAATTCCTGATCCCTGCACGTGGTCTGATCGGCTACACTACAAACTTCCTGACTTTGACTCGTGGTTATGGCGTAATGAACCATGCGTTTGACAGCTATGGACCATTTGTTGGCGGTCAAGTAGGTGGACGTCATCAGGGTGTACTCGTGTCAACAGAAAACGGCAGCTCTACATTTTATGGTATGCTGGGCGTAGAAGATCGCGGTATTTTGTTCCTAGAGCCAGGTACTGAAATCTATGAGGGTATGATCGTTGGAGAGCACACACGTGATAACGACATCGTCGTTAACATTTGTAAAGAAAAACAACTGACAAACGTTCGTTCAGCAACAAAAGACGATACAGTTAAACTGAAAACACCTGTAATCTTCTCTTTGGAGCAGGCGCTCGAATACCTGAATGATGACGAGTATTGCGAAATTACACCTAATGCCATCCGTTTGCGTAAAAAGATTTTGAACAAAGGTGAACGCGAGCGTGCAGAGAAACAACGTAAAACAGCACAAGCAAATATGTAATTGATTGGATTGGTCTTTGGCCACAGCGGCGACGCCCGGGAACGGGATGCGCCGCTGTGTGTGTTTTAGGATTGTAAACTTGGAGAAAGCTATATTTCTCAAAACGCAGGAAAAGGTGTTGAAGCATGAGTAATCTTTCGAACGGATTGCCTCCCCGGACACAAACTGGGAAAAAATCCGCCAAACCGAAAAAAACGAAAAAGAAAAAAAGCTTTTTCAGATCGTTTATGAAGTTTGTCTTGTTTCTGCTCATTATAGGTATTTTAGCAGCAGGTGGTTATACCTACTATCTTTACAATCAGGTAGAGGAAGTTTTGAATACGGGGATCAACAAGGAAGTACCCAAAACACAATTGGCAGAAACTAAGCCTTTGACTATCTTATTGCTAGGAACCGATTACCGCCCTGATCATCCGACTTATTTGTCCGACGTTATTATGGTAGCTACATTGAACCCCAATACTAAATCGTCTACCATCGTGTCCCTACCGCGCGATACGCGTCTAGAAATGGATGGATATAAACCTCGCAAGTTGAATGAGTATTATCCGGTGTTTAAGGCTAGAGAAAAAGAATCTGGTGAAGTTGCTGAAGAACAGATGAAGAAGATGATCGGCAAATATTTAAACATTGATATCGATTATGTGACGGTTATTAACTTCCAGGGCTTTAGAGATGTAGTAGATAATTTGGGTGGCGTAGATGTGACGGTTGATAAAAACATGTGTTATCGTGACCGTGCAGATGGTACCGATATTAATCTGACAGCTGGAGCCAAGCATTTGAACGGTGACCAGGCTCTTGATTTTGTTCGCTACCGCAAATCGAATTGTCGTCCGAGAACAGCTGAATCTGACGATTTTGATCGCAATCGTCGACAAAATCAGGTGCTTCATTCTCTAATTGACCAAATGCAATCCTTTAACGCTTTGACCAAGTTTAGTGCAATTATTAAATCGGTTGATAAGAATATGATGACAGATATTGAGTCACAGCAAATGAAAAATATCGTACAAACCTACTGGAATATTTCCAAGCAAAATGTGAAATACAATCCGGTAGCAGGAACATGGCGTAGCCCGTATGTGTACATTGATGAGCAACAGCTCGATTTGGCCAAACAAGCGCTACAAGAGGAGTTAGCTAAAAAAGCAAGCGACAATACCGCAGCTTCTTCCAATTCCTGAGTATGTATCTTTCTTCCCGCTTATGTTATACTCGCAGCGAGTAAAGCTCTTATATAACATAAGGGGGTTGAGGTATGTCTAAAGTTATAGTGAACCAAGTCTAGGTCCAGTGAGCAATCACTGGGCCTTTTGTGTCTAATTTCAAAATGGACAGGCTCAGAGGCTATCTTCAGTACAACTTTTCGTTGTTTTATGCTGCTTTGGGGTTCTTTTTTCAGGGAATCAGCAAGTATTAGGTACCCGGTGAATAGGTATAGGTATGAAACACGAGATTGTCCACGCCGCTTTGGAGGGGATTTAATGAAGAAAATTTTTGTGCTGGATACGAATGTGCTGCTGCATGATCCGAAAGCCATTTTTACCTTCAAAGAACATGAAGTTGTTATTCCAGCTGTAGTTCTGGAAGAAATCGACTCCAAAAAACGCAACGCGGATGAGATTGGACGGAATGCCCGCAATGTATCGCGATTGTTGGACGGGTTGAGAGAAGTGGGCCATCTGCATAGTGGCGTTCCACTTCCCCAAGGTGGAAGGCTTAAGGTTGAGTTGAACCACCGAAGTTTTTTGAAAGTTCAGGAGATGTTCGGGGAGGTTTCGAACGATAACCGGATTTTGGCGGTCGCCTTGAATTATCATCTGGAAGAGCAGGAGCAGCCTGAGCCGCGTTCGGTCGTTTTGGTCAGTAAAGACGTGCTGGTCAGGATCAAAGCAGATGTATTGGGACTGCTGACTGAAGACTACCTCTCCGATAGAACAGGCGATTTAAGTGAGCTATACCCCGGATACTCGGCAATACAGGTGCACCCGTCCATCATAGATGAATTTTACTCTAACCGTTTTTTACTAATCAAGTCACTGGAACTACCTTATACACTGTATCCACATGAATTTGTCATTCTGAAAGATGAAATGGGAACTGGAAAATCAGCATTGCTGAAAGTTAACCAGGAGGCAGAGCGATTAGAGCCGCTGTACTTAAGTAACGAATCAGTATGGGGAATCAGCGCGCGCAATGCTCAACAGAGGATGGCATTGGAGCTTTTGCTTAATGATGATATCCCTCTCGTGACCATTACAGGAAAAGCGGGTACGGGCAAAACGTTGCTGGCGCTGGCGGCAGGTTTGCTTAAAGTAGAGGATGAACATCGCTTCAAGAAACTGCTGATTGCTCGACCTGTTGTTCCTATGGGCAAGGATATTGGTTATTTACCAGGAGAAAAGGATGAAAAGCTTCGTCCATGGATGCAACCAATCTACGACAATCTGGAATATCTGTTTGATGCCAAAAAATCAGGTGATATCGACAAAATTTTGATGGGCTTGGGCAGTATTCAGGTGGAGGCACTTACTTATATTCGCGGACGTTCGATACCTGGGCAATTTATTATAGTCGATGAGGCGCAGAATTTATCCCGACATGAGATTAAAACGATTGTGTCTCGGGTGGGTGAGGGAAGCAAGATCATTTTGATGGGAGACCCGGAGCAGATTGATCACCCTTATCTGGATGCAGCCAGCAACGGTTTAACCTATGTGGTCGAGCGGTTTAAGCAAGAAGGGATTAGCGGGCATATTATGTTGGAAAAAGGAGAACGCTCCAAGCTCGCGCAGTTGGCAGCTGATTTGCTATAAAGTCCTATCGTTATTACAATAATAAAGACCTCGGGAATATCCCGGGGTCTCTTGTTTTGTACACGTAAAAGTTCAGAACAATGAAAGTGGGCAAAAGCTTATTTAAAGTTTAATTCGAGCTTAACTTCAAGCATTCCTGCTAAAGTGCGTACTTCTGTGGCTTTGACATAGGAAATAAGCTGCTGTGGGTAGAAACCCAGATCAAAATCCCTTTCCAGCTTGTTGCGGGTCGTATCAGGTAGTTCCAGACCATTAAATACTAATCGATCCACATGAAATAAAATTGCATTTTTCGGTTCATTCTCTACCGTGTAGTGACCTTCTACCCTTAATTTCATCGTTCCTTGTTGGCCTTCTACCATAATTTGATCCTGCGCAAATGTAAAGTTGAAGTGATTAAACAATTCATTTTCTGACTTTAAAAAACGGTTAAAGTCCTCTTCACGAATGCTTATCGTAATGACTTTTCCATTTGTAACCATGGCACCTTGTTGTTGTTGAATGAATTGCGGTAAATCCTGCATAGCTTGAGCTAAAGCTTTAAAGTGTTTATTTACCTCGTAGACACCTACATTCTCCCAATAAGCTGTCATTTCGCCAATTAGCTTGCGTAGGGTATCCGGGTCATTACTGGCGCTAACGCCGTCATTTACACGCGACTGAAGCAGGACAATGCGTTTGCGTTGAGCCAGTAAGTTTGTTTTGACTGTCTCCAATTCCATTGACGCTTGGATGACTTGTTGTTCTGTTTTTCGCATAGATTGATAATTGGATTCGTATTCTTGAAGCACATCCTGATCGTGACTAATCAATAACAAGTAGTAATCGTACAGAGAGAGAAGTTGCCTTATACTTTTTGCCCCTAGCACCACACTTAACAGCTTGTCCCTTTCCCCCATATAATAAGATCGCAGCACAGAGCCTGCACGCTTCCGTTGTATGGTCATTTGCTCTTTCTGAACGGTGAGATTACTTCGCAGTTCCTGCTGGCGCTGCAAAAGAGTCTGTTGCTCCTGACTGATTCGCTCAATTTCATGGTCTATCTCTACAATCGACAGGCTATCTTGTAAAATCTGACTTTCTTCTTGGGAGGGAGCGGCTAGAGTAGGACGTACATATATGAAAGTTAGCAACATAATGGTGCTCAGCAGGGTGCTGATTGTGATTTTTATTCGTTTGTTCATTTGGTTTCCCCTTTTATGTATTCCCGAAAAAAACTCATGGTAATGTATATGATCCTTTCTGTTTCTTTAACCATTCATTTTATTGTACAGCAGTCTGAGCATGCTTGAAACCCGAAACTGTTTACATTCACGTATGAGTTCTTGCAGAAATGGAAATACAATTTAGTATCAAATAGATTCTATGAACTCTACGAGAGGCATAGGAATGAATAAACAGCTTTTATACCCTATTCAAATACCGGCAGGATCGGTTCATGAAGACGGTTATTTCAGGATGTTGTTAGGAGGGCTAGAGGCATGACTGCAATAAGACAAGATGCATGGAGTGTGGAAGATGACTTGATATTGGCGGAGGTGACATTGCGGCATATCCGTGAAGGTGGAACGCAGCTTGCTGCGTTTGAGGAGGTTGGACAAAAGATAGGAAGAACCTCTGCAGCATGCGGCTTTCGTTGGAACAGTTGCGTGCGCAAACGTTATGATGAAGCGATTAGCATTGCCAAAGCACAGCGCCAGAAGCGCAGTTATATCCGCAAGCAGAACCCGGTAGGTGTATCACAGGTTGCGGCTTTTGCCTCGCTTGATACAGTCGAAGGTGGGTACAGAACGGATGGTACGAGTGAGGATACATTATCTATCGATGCAGTAATTCGTTTCTTGCGTCAATGGAAGGGATCCGTCCAGGAAACGAATCGGCAGATTAAGATGCTGGAGAAAGATTTACGGGAAAAGGAAGAAGAATTGACTCAGCTTCGCTCCATTAATGACCGGCTGTCCAAGGAAGTGAATGAGGTGCAAACCGACTATCGTGTTGTGAATGATGATTATAAAGCTCTGATTCAGATTATGGACCGGGCTCGGCGCTTGGCTCTAATTACTGAAGGTGAGGAAGAGCTTAAATCCAGATTCAAAATGGATGCCAATGGGAATCTGGAGCGCATTGAGTAACAAGATTACTTCTGCAATTCTGAAATAAAACGTCAACTAGCGCTTTGCCGTAGTTGGCGTTTTTTGTATTTCTTTAGAGTGCATATGATATAGTAGAAAAAAAGATGGAAGCGAGACGATACAAAGGTGATTGATATTATTGGAGCGGGTTCGCTGGGATTGTTGTTTGCCGGGAGGTTATCTGCCTCGGGTACAAAAGTAAGGCTGTGGACACGTACACTTGAGCAGGCACGCGTCATTACTCATGAAGGAATTACTGTGTTTGATAAGGAGGGACAGGTGGCAATACATGTGTCCGGAGATAAATTGAAGGTAGCGCCATTGGCAGATTGGCAACGGTTAAATTCACAGGCTCCGGCACGATGGATCATGCTTATGACCAAACAGGGGGCGATTGAGGAAGTATTAGAACAGATCCAGCCTGCAGCTCAAATGGACAGAGATATAGGAATCGTTTGCTTGCAGAATGGAATCGGTCATATAGAACGCATTAGAAAGGCTTGGCCTAAAGCTGTGGTATACCCTGCTGTGACGACTGAAGGAGCCAAGAGGCAGGGAGTCGCATCTATTGTACTTGCAGGATCGGGTGTTACTGAAATAGGTTGTTCGGAGGAAGGGGAGGAGTCGAAGAACAATAATTTTAACCAATGTGTGCTAAATCGGCTGCTTGCAGCAGGATTTGACGCTTGCTTGTCGAAAGAAATCGAGAACGGTATGTATCGCAAGTTGTTGATCAATGCTGTAATCAATCCGCTGACGGCGGTATGGCGAGTTCGTAATGGCGAGCTGCTTTCGCACCCTATTCGAATACATATGATGCGCAGGTTGTACGATGAAGGCATTCAAGTGTATGAAGCTCATGGTATCCACTGGGAAAACGCATGGTGGGAGCAAATTATGAATGTATGCCGGTCAACGGCAGAAAATCACTCGTCCATGCTAGCTGATGTACTTGCACAGTCCATGACGGAAGTTGCTTCGATTAACGGACAACTGGTGCAGATGGCAGATCAGGCTGGGGTTACTGCACCAACTCATGAGGTATTGTGGCAATTAATTGAAGGTATGCGGCTAAAAGAGGGGTGATCAGTTGAGTCTTATACAAGGTACTATTATCACTTTCAGTATTCTTCCCTTTTTTCCGTTTTTGATCGTGTTTGCGGTTTGTCGCTACATTCTTAAAATGGAAAAAAAGAAATCGTTACTTACTTCTATGGATATTACCACGCTTTTTCTGATATTTTCCGTCGCAGCACTCTTTAACGTCATTTTTACATCTCGATTCGGTTTTTATTTGATTCTACTGCTCCTATTACTGGCCTTGGGTTTAATTGGAGGAGCTCAAAATCGAATAAAAGGAAAGGTTGATGGTAAAAGATTATGTAGAGCGGTCTGGAGATTAACTTTTATAGCAATGACATTGGCGTATATTTTGTTGACTGTTGTTGGTATATTTAAGAATATATTCAACATCATGTGATATAAGATGACATGGAATGGTGAAAAAATATGAATTAATCATGTTTTTTTGAAAAAAAAGCTCAATTTGAAGAAATGTAATGTAGATTTTTTTGACCGCTGGTTGTATAATCTATAAACATATACCACTTTAGAACTAGGGGGAAAACGCTAGATGAAAAGGAAAAGCTTTTTAGTCCTTTTGACACTCATTCTTGCAGTTGGCGCATTGCTCGCAGGTTGCGGCTCCAGCAAGAACGATACCAATGGTAAGGGCGCACAAGAAAACACCTCGACTACGCCGGCTCCGGCCGACAAGCAAATTTTGCGCATTAACCTTGCATCCGAGCCGCCAACGTTCGATCCGGCACAGGCTCAAGATACTCAAGCAAACACTGTTTTAAAAACAATGTATGAAGGTCTTGTTCGCATGGGCCCTGATGGTAAAGAAATTCCTGGCGTAGCTGAATCTTGGAAAATTTCCGATGACGGCAAAACCTATACGTTTAAGCTTCGCGATACTGCAAAATGGAGTAATGGCGACCCAGTCAAAGCAAGCGACTTCGTATTTGCTTGGCAACGGGTATTGGATCCTTCCACGGCTCCTGCACCTCCATATGCTTACCAATTGTACTATATCAAAAATGCTGAGGGTTACAACCTGAGCACTTCCAAATCTTTTAAAGGTACTAAAGTTACGGACTTCAAAGATGTAGGTGTCAAAGCAGTTGACGACCATACATTACAGGTAGAACTGGAACATGCAACACCTTACTTCCTGGGATTGACTTCTTTCTACACCTATTATCCGGTGCATCCGTCTGTTAAAGGTAATGATAAATGGGCGACTAAAAAAGAAAGCATGATCACTAACGGGCCTTTCACATTGTCGACTTGGGAGACAGGTCAAAAGATTGAGGTTTCCAAAAGCGAGAATTATTGGGGTAAGGACGAAATTAAACTGAAGAAAATTACAATGTCCCTTGTAAACAGCGGTGCAACAGAACTCGCTTCTTACAGAAGTGGACAACTTGATTATGCAGGTAAACCTAATGGTGAAATTCCTGCAGACCAAATGATGGCTGTGAAAAATGAAATGCCTAATGAATTCCAGGCTAAAGGTATAGCAAGCACCTATTACTATTTGTTTAACGTCACCGAAAAACCGTTCAATAATCTTAAAATTCGTAAAGCATTTGCAATGTCGATTCAACGTCAGCCGATTGTTGATAGAGTAACGATGGGTGGAGAGATTCCTGCTTACGGCTTTGTACCTCCGGGTATTAAAGGTTTATCTCAGGAATACCGTAATGAGCATAAAGATGATTATTTCAAAGAAGATGTAGCTGAAGCGAAGAAATTGCTTCAAGAAGGTATGAAGGAAGAAGGAGTAACTTCACTCCCTCCAATCACTCTACTCTACAATTCTACTGAAGGACACCAAAAAATTGCTTTGGCAGTTGCAGATATGTGGAAGAAAAGCCTGGGAATCGATGTGAAAACGCAAAACCAGGAGTGGGGCGTATTTATCCAAACACGTAACAAGTTGAATTTCCAAATTGCTCGTGGTGGATGGTCTGCTGACTTTAATGATCCGATGACATTCTTGGATATCTGGACAACTGGTAATGGCAACAATAATTCTGGATATTCTAATCCTGAATATGATGGTTTGATTAAAGCGGCTAAAACAGAAACTGATCCAGGAAAACGCATGGAAATATTTGCGAAAGCAGAGAAGCTTCTTGTTCAGGATGATATGGTTTTACTGCCGATTTATTACTACTCTAATACTTCTTTGACGAAACCAAATGTAAAAGGCGTTGCCTTGGATTTTAGTGGTGCAATTGATTTTACAAGAGCTTATATAACACAGTAAGTAGCTGATACTTGATTCTGAAGTTGAAGAGTTACTTCGGGATATATATGTGGGTACTGCCATATATATCCCGTTTTTTTTGTGTGTGAGGGTTCTTCTTAATATGATTAAATTAACCATGCATATAAGTAGATTGGACAACCCAACTCTATTTCTATAGAATCGAATGGTGTCGAAAAAATATGGGGGGTGTAAACGGGCGATGGCGCGTTATTTGATCAGTAAATTTATATTTATGCTTATTTCTTTGCTCATTCTGATCTCTGCGACGTTCTTTCTGATGAAGGCAATTCCAGGTAACCCTTTTATGAGCGAAAGAGCGACGTCTCCTGAGATTCAAGCCCGATTAATGGAACAGTATGGGTTGGATAAGCCTGTATATGTACAATATTTTAAATACTTAGGTGATATTGTTACGGGTGATTTTGGTATTTCTATGAAAAAATTGAATCAAGATGTGAGCGACATTATTGGACAGACCTTTATGGTATCATTAAAATTAGGTCTGGTAGCAATTATTGTCTCCATTATTGTCGGTATTTTACTAGGCATGCTGGCGGCTTTGTACCATCGTAGACTCATTGATACCGTAGCGATGATATTGGCAATTCTAGGTATTGCGGTTCCCAGCTTCGTTTTGGCATCATTAATCCAGTTCTTTTTTGCCCAAAAGTTGGAATTGTTTAATGTTATGGGTTTTGAGGGCCCAATGGACTACGTTCTGCCTGTTGCGGCTTTGTCCGCTCAACCAATTGCGTTTATTGCACGATTGACGCGTTCCAGTATGATAGAAGTACTGCATGCAGATTATATCAAAACGGCCAAAGCTAAAGGCTTGAAATCCATTACGATCATGTTCAAGCACGTTGTGCGGAATGCTATTTTGCCAGTTGTTACCTACGTAGGTCCAATGACAGCGAATATTATTACCGGATCTGTGGTTATTGAACGGATTTTCGGGATTGGCGGTATTGGTAAAGTGTTTGTGGAAAGTATCACAAGCCGTGATTACACTATGATTATGGGGATAACGATTTTTTACGGTGTTTTGCTTATGTTAGCGCGTTTTATTACAGATGTCGCGTATGGGTTTATTGATCCTCGGATTAAGCTGTCCGGCGGGAAGGAGGGGTAACTTTATGTCTGTGAAAGACAATGCTGTGAATTTGGATAAACTTCAGGTGAAACCGGAAGATTTCCAAAAAATAGGTGTCGATGAAAAGCAGTCTGAAGTTATTCAGCGAGAAAGCTTATCTGCTTGGCGCGATGCCTGGGAACGACTTCGTAAAAACAAGGTTGCAATGACTAGCTTGATTGTTTTAGTTCTGATTGTGCTTTTTTCTTTAATCGGCCCGATATTGTCACCCTATAATTATTACTCTAATGATTTACTCAGCACGAATCTGCCACCTTCCGCGGAGCATTGGTTCGGTACGGATGATCTTGGACGTGATATGTTTGTCCGTACATGGATGGGAGCACGGATTTCCTTGACGATAGGTCTGGCTGCAGCTTTGATTGATTTGCTGATTGGTGTTATTTATGGTGGAATTATGGGTTACTTTGGTGGCCGCGTTGATGAAATCATGAATAAATTTTCTGAAATCTTGTACTCCATTCCTTACTTGCTTGTTACGATCCTGTTGCTGGTTGTACTGGAGCCAAGTATCACTACAATCATTATTGCGCTTTGTGTGACCGGGTGGATTAACATGTCGTGGATTGTACGTGGTGAAATGATGCAACTCAAAAACAGAGAGTTTGTACTTGCTTCCCGTTCCATGGGTGCTGGAGCAGGTCGTTTGCTTTTCCGCCACCTCTTGCCTAATGCAGTAGGTCCGATCATCGTTACATTGACGTTGAGCGTTCCGACCGCTATTTTTTCCGAAGCTTTCCTGAGCTTCCTCGGTTTAGGGGTACCGAATCCGGAGGCATCGCTGGGTTCAATGATTGAATCAGCTCTGACCGGGTGGATGTATTACCCGTGGCGGATGCTTTTCCCGGCAGGTTTGATCAGTTTGATTATGCTTGCGTTCAACCTTTTTGGCGACGGCTTGCGTGATGCGCTTGATCCGAAGTTGAAGAAATAGGAGGTGAGATCATGGTGAGTAGCAACAATTTAATTGAGGTTGAAGGTCTTAAAAAGTATTTTAATGTTGGCAAAAACCGTGTGCTCAAAGCGGTGGACAACCTGAATTTCTATATTCGTGAGGGTGAAACGCTGGGTATGGTTGGCGAATCCGGCTGTGGTAAGTCTACAGCGGGTCGTACGATTTTGCGCTTGTATGAACCTACAGCAGGAAGCGTACGTTTTAACGGGACGGATATTTATAAATTATCACCGAGTAAAATGAAAGCCATGCGCCGTGATATGCAGATGATCTTTCAAGATCCGTATGCATCATTGAACCCGCGTTTTACTGTTTCTGATATTATTGGTGAGGCGCTGGATATTCACAATATGGCGGGTAGCCGTGCAGAACGTAAGAAACGGATTGAAGAGTTACTTGATCTGGTTGGTTTGAACCCTGACCATGCAACACGCTATCCGCATGAGTTTTCTGGTGGTCAACGTCAGCGGATCGGTATTGCACGCGCACTAGCGGTTAATCCTAAATTCATCATTTGTGATGAGCCGATTTCAGCTCTTGACGTATCTATCCAGGCTCAGGTTGTCAACCTGCTAAAAGAGCTTCAAGAACGTTTGGGTCTGACATATCTGTTCATTGCGCATGATCTGTCGATGGTTAAGCACATCAGTGATCGGGTAGCTGTAATGTATATGGGTAGAATGGTCGAGCTTGCAGAAAGCGCAGAGTTGTATGCAAATCCGATCCATCCTTATACGAAAATGCTTTTGTCGGCGATCCCACTTCCTGATCCAGAAGTAGAAGCTAACAAAAAACGGATTATTATGCCAGGCGACCAAGCAGGCCCGATTCATGATGCATCTGGCAATAAGACAGGGGCTTATAACCTGGAAAATGCCACGCTCATCGAAGTGTCCAAAGGACATTTTGTAGCTGAGCCTTACGCCTGATCTTGTTTTATGCAACAACCGCCGAGTTATTCGGCGGTTTTTTTTGTAGGAAGCTTTGACGTGGACATGGGCTTTCGGTACAATCAAGCAGTAAGGTTTTGGTGGAGACAGGAGGCAGACCCATGAAAATAATTCCGGAAACGCTTCGCGGAGGGTCGGCTTTGGCAGAAGATTATATACAGGGTACGGGACGCGCAAGCGATTTGTATGAATATAATGTGCTGCACGCCGATGCTTATGCCCAACGGGCGAAGTGGCTGGATAAGACGGGGCATCTGCGATTAAACCGTAAGGATGTCGTAGCATGTCTTCGTATATACAATGAGAAATACAATTCGTATGAGGCGGTTCGTGCTTCATTGGACCGTCTGGATAGTCCAGATGCCTTAGTAGTAGCTGGCGGACAGCAAAGCGGACTGTTCACAGGTCCGATGCTGGTCATTTACAAAGCCGCTACAATTATTAAGGCAGCGAGAGAAGCTGAGGAACGGCTTGGACGTCCGGTTATCCCCGTCTTCTGGATTGCTGGCGAAGATCATGACTGGGATGAGGTCAATCATACATACGTAATGGCAAATGACCCACAAGCCGTCAAAATCAAGCTGAATAAGCAACTAGAACGCCGTTCTTCGGTTAGTGCGATTAAAGTTGATACTGTTGAGTGGAAGCAAGCGATAGCGGATATAGAGCAAAGCTTGCCAGATTCAGAACATAAGGCTGATATAATGCGCATGATTGAGAACGGACTAACGGATTCATATGGACTAAGTGAAGCCTTTGCCAAGTTGCTGGGCCTTTTGTTCGGCAGCTATGGATTAGTACTCTTGGATTCAGCAGATCCTTTGCTACGCAAGCTGGAAGCATCCGTTTTTAAGCGGCTGGTTCAGCACAATGATGAGTTGGAGCAGGCTTACCGGACGACTGCCACGCGGATCGTAGATTATGGCTATCATTTACAAGCCGACGTGCATGAAGGTGGCGCGAATCTCTTTTATATCCATGAAGATGAACGTTTGTTGCTTTTCAAAAAAGCCGGTCTATTCACGGATCGACACGGTTTGGTGGCGTTTACTGTGGATGAACTGCTTGAAGAGATAGATAGACATCCCGAACGTTTTAGTAACAATGTGCTAACTCGTCCTCTAATGCAGGATTCACTGTTTCCGGTGCTGGCATCTGTGCTGGGTCTAGGAGAGATTGCTTACTGGGCGATTACACGGGATGCTTTTGGAGTGTTGGAGATGCAGATGCCGATACTGCTGCCACGAATGTCTTTTACGTTGGTAGAGTCAGGTGTGGAGAAGCATATGCTTAAGTATGAATTAAGTTTTGGTCAAGTTCGAGACGGACTTGAGGAACGGAAAAAGCAATGGATTGCCACTCAAGATCAGCTTGGAATGCAGGATCAGTTTTCCGGGGCAAAGGAAGCTTTTGTCCGCATGTACGAACCGCTTGTGCAGCAGACAGGTTTGATTGAAAAAGGTTTGCTACGGCTTGGAGAAACCAACCGCGATAAGATTCTGTCACAGATCGCCTATCTGGAGGCAAAAGTTCAGGAAGCGTTGCTTCGACAAAATGAAACAGCACTTCGCCAGTGGGATCGTATTGAATGGTCGCTTTTCCCATTTGGACAGCCGCAGGAGCGGGCGTATACGATCTATCATTTTCTGAATCGTTATGGTCTCAGTCTGATGGATACGATTATGAATGTACCATTGGATTTGACGGGGACGCATCGTGTTATTTATGTATAATTTGTTGTTTTATATAGGATTTATCATGGAATAAAATTTAACCAATTTGAAGGAGGAAACAAAGTATGACTTCCCATTCTCTGCAAAATAGCATAGTTCACGATCTTAAATTGGCTCCTGAAGGTCATTTGAAAATTGATTGGGTAGAAGCACATATGCCGGTATTGAACCGTATACGTCAACAATTCGAGCAAGAGCAGCCTTTTGCTGGTTTGAAGGTAACCATCTGTCTACATCTGGAGGCCAAAACGGCTTATTTGGCTAAAGTGGTACAAGCAGGTGGAGCGCAGGTAACTATTACGGGTAGTAATCCATTGTCCACACAAGATGATGTTTGCGCCGCATTAGTTGAAGATGGCGTTACAGTATTAGCTAAATACAATCCGGACCCAGAAGAATTCAAAAATTTGCAAATCAAGGCACTGGAAACAAAGCCGGATCTCATTATAGATGATGGTGGTGACTTGGTTACTCTGTTGCAATCCGAACGGCCTGATCTGATTTCTACGATCCGTGGGGGAGCAGAGGAGACAACTACTGGCATTATTCGTTTGAAGGCATTGGAAAAAGAAGGGCAACTTCACTTTCCGATGGTGGCTGTTAATGATGCTTACTGCAAATATTTGTTTGACAACCGCTATGGTACAGGACAGTCAGCTTTTGACGGCATTATTCGTACGACTAATCTGGTTGTAGCCGGAAGTACAGTGGTTGTGGTAGGTTATGGCTGGTGTGGCAAAGGGGTTGCAATGCGTGCGAAAGGGTTGGGAGCCAACGTTGTTGTAACCGAGGTTGATCCAATCAAGGCTGTAGAAGCCCATATGGATGGTTTCCATGTGTTACCAATGGTAGAGGCTGCCAAACTGGGTGATTTCTTTATTACAGTAACTGGTAACAAGGCTGTAATTACAGGGGAACACTTTGATGTGATGAAGGATGGGGCTGTGCTGTGTAACGCAGGGCATTTTGATGTGGAGGTTAGTAAGCCTGAGCTTGCTAAACGTTCCGAATCCATTCGTACGGTGCGTCGTAATATTGAGGAATATCGCTTTAAAGATGGACGTAAAATGTATTTGCTGGCAGAAGGACGCCTCGTGAATCTAGCTGCCGCCGATGGTCATCCAGCAGAAATTATGGATACGACATTTGCGCTTCAGGCGCTTGGCTTGAAATACGTGAATGATCGTTACAATGAGCTTGGCAAAGCCGTTATTAATGTACCTTATGAAATTGATGAGCAGGTAGCTCGATTCAAGCTTGATAGTCTGGGAATTCAAATTGACACGTTAACTGAAGACCAAAAGATCTATTTGGACAGCTGGAACGCGTAAGCGGATTTTTCGTCACGATTTTCGCTGCAAAAGTGTTGTGTTTTTAATGCAAGTGTTTGTTTAGGTTGACATAATGGACAGAGAGTAAGCCCTTTATTCCGTGTGGTTTCGAAACCTGATGCATATTGTCGGGTGCCGGCTTCATGGGATAAGGGGCTTTTTTGTATCTTATGACGCAGGGCTACAATAACAGACATAATGCTATGGATCCAGCTTCTATCACTTTTTGGTAATGAAAAAGAGGTCTTTGATTTTTTAAAGCGAATCTATTATGCTTAGGTGGTGGAAAGTGGGCCAAAGTGGGAGAATGGGGTAAGGGGTGACGAAACCAATGTTTATGGGGGAGTTCCAACATAGCATTGATGAGAAGGGTCGGCTTACTGTACCGGCCAAGTTTCGTGAACTTCTCGGTGCCTCGTTCGTGGTTACCCGCGGGCTGGACCAATGCCTCTTCGTGTATCCTATGGATGAGTGGGCTGTCATGGAGAAAAAACTTAAAGCACTGCCTCTGATGAAGGCCGATGCGCGGGCGTTTACCCGTTTTTTTTTCTCGGGGGCGACTGAATGCGAATTGGACAAACAGGGCAGGGTAAATTTACCGGGGAATTTGTGCGAATACGCCAAGCTTACTAAAGAGTGCGTCGTATTGGGAGTGTCCACCCGTGTAGAGATTTGGAGCAAGCACACTTGGGAGCAATATTTCAACCAATCAGAGGAAGCATTTAACGACATTGCTGAGAAATTGGTTGATTTCAACTTTGAATTGTAATTTAGGAGGTCAGCCGTTTGTTTCACCACATTACCGTACTCAAAGAAGAAGCAACACAGGCACTAAACATCAGGCAGGACGGGATTTATGTGGACTGCACGTTGGGAGGGGCAGGACACAGTTCCGTCATTGCATCACAGCTTGGCCCTGAGGGAAGGCTCATTGCCTTTGATCAGGACGACTGGGCATTGAACAATGCGCGAGAGAAGCTGTCAGCCTATGAAGGAAAGATTTCATTAGTGAAATCTAACTTCCGCCACTTGCAGGACAAGCTGACTGAATTGGGATTGCCCGAAAAAGACGGCGTCCCGCAGGTCCAGGGTATTTTGTTCGATCTGGGTGTGTCCTCGCCCCAGTTCGATGAGGGGGAACGGGGATTTAGTTACAATCATGATGCGCCGCTTGATATGCGGATGGATCAGAGTAGCTCGCTTACGGCTTACGAAATTGTCAATGAATGGTCGGAAGCAGAGATTGCACGTATTTTGTTTCATTACGGAGAAGAGAAGTTTTCACGGCGGATCGCAAAGATCATGATTGAACGTCGATTGAACAAGCCTATTCACACAACAGGGGAACTTGTCGATATTATCAAAGAAGGAATTCCGGCTGCGGCACGCAGAACCGGGGGACATCCGGCTAAACGCAGTTTCCAGGCTTTGCGGATCGCTGTAAATGATGAGTTGGGTGCACTAGAAGATACTTTGCATCAGGCAATAAGATGTCTGGCTCCAGGAGGCAGAATTTCGGTCATTACATTCCATTCTCTGGAGGATCGGATATGCAAGCATATTTTCAAGGAGTATTTGGCGAAAAGCATCTATCCATCTGATTTGCCTATTTTGGAGGACAAAATGATAGGCGATCTGAAGCTGGTGAATCGTAAGCCGATTGTGGCGTCAGAGCAGGAATTGGAGCTTAATCCACGGTCCCGGTCAGCGAAGCTGAGAGTTGCCGAAAAATTGTAAATTTAATGGAGAAGGAGAGGCGACATGGCTTATACACGCGGTAATTTGGCTGTAAAAGAAAGAGCCCGTCAGGAACAGGTTCAGCAACAACGGTATCGTGAGACCACCAAAGTCGTTACACGCCGCAGAGAGCTGCCGATTCGAGAAAAGCTGCTGTATCTATTGACACTTGTAGCGTGCATTGTCATTGCTGGTATGTTGATTGGCAGGTACGCTCACATTTATCAAATCAATTATTCGATTAATACGGCAAGCAAGGACATTTCCAAATTACAGACCAATATCGCCCAACTGAAGATTCAAAAGGAGCGTCTGGAAAATCAGATCGTGCCGACTGCAAAGGAACAGGGATATATCGAACCAACAAGAGAGCCCATTCGTGTGGAAAAGCAGGCTGCCAAATAGTTAAGGGCATAGCATCAAGCTATGCTCTGACGTACATTTTTTTGCAGAGAGGTTTGAGCTATGGTCAAAAGAATAAAGCTTCGTACACTGCTGATAGGGGGATGTATTACCCTCTTTTTTCTTGTTCTGCTACTTAAGGTATTTTGGATTCAAGTTGTGAGCGGGGAGTACTGGCATAACCTGGTAGTTACTCAAGTGGAAAAAGATCAGGTGATTCAGCCCAAGCGTGGAACCATTACGGATCGTAAAGGAAACGTATTGGCTACGGATGCACCGGCTTATACGGTAGTTGTCAATCCTACCATCATTCAGGAGTATGATTTGGAGAATGAGGTTGTAGCTAAGCTACACCAATTACTCAAAACACCTGAGGATGAGCTGAGAAGGCATCTTTCTGCAAAGGATAAAGCGGGGAACTACTTAAAAAACCGCGAGATCCGCAATGGAGGCTGGAAGGTAGATCCTGAGGTCAAGGCACAAGTGGATACGTTCAAAGAGTATTTGAAGGATAAGTATCAAGTAATTGGAGCTGTGGACACTGTTCAAGAATCCAAACGCTATTATCCAGAAAATAAGCTGGCTTCCCATGTTCTTGGCTATCAAAGAAAAGATGGCACAGCAGGTATGGGGTTGGAAGCTTATTATAATAAAGAGCTCTCGGGGACGGCTGGAAAGCTTCTGTATCAGCGGGATCGGAAGGGAGTTCCTCTTCAAGGATCGGGAAGTGTCTATGAGCCGGCACAAAATGGTAAAAATTTAAAGCTGACGATTGACGATACGATTCAGTATTATATAGAGGACGCCATGCAGGAAGCTATTGCAAAATACAATCCGAAAACGATGACTGTGGTAGCGGCTGATCCCAAAACGATGGATGTCCTCGGTATGGCGACCTACCCGAATTTTAATCCCAATACATATGGGAGTACACCTTTGGAATATTTCCGTAATAATGCTACTCAGTCCATCTACGAGCCGGGCTCCACGTTTAAGATTGTGACCTTGGCTGCCGCGGTTCAAGAAAAGGTATTCAATCCGAATGAATCCTACCAATCTGGTATGATTCGGGTCGGAGGTTGGGATATTCGTGACGTAAGCCGTAACTGGGGAACGTTAACTTATCTTCAGGGGGTCAAGCGTTCAAGTAACGTCGGCTTTGTCCATCTGGGGCTGGATAAGTTGGGTGGCGAAAGGCTGAAGAAATATATTAATAACTTTGGTTTCGGGGTGAAAACGGGTATTGATCTTCCGAGTGAGTCTACCGGAGCTATCACATTCCATACCCAGTACAAATCCGAGGTCGCAACGGCTTCATATGGACACGGACGTGTCCAGGTGACGCCAATCCAGCAGGTAGCTGCCATCTCGGCAATTGCTAACGGGGGGAAGCTGATGCAGCCTCATCTGGTAAAGGAAATTATAAACCCAGATACAGGCGAAGTGCAGACGATTCAGCCAAAGGAAATCCGCCAAGTGATTACTCAGGAATCTGCAGCTCAGACAAGTAGCTATCTGGAGCAGGTTGTGTCTGACCAGGAAATTGGTACGGGACGCCTTGCTTATATCGACGGATATCGTGTAGCTGGTAAAACAGGTACAGCGACGAAGGTCGTTGGAAAAGTATATGACCATTCGAAGGATGTCGTGTCCTTTATAGGTTTTGCACCGGTAAATGATCCGAAAATGGCTGTTTTGGTTGTTATGGACGAACCTAACAAATCGGTAGGCGGCGGTACAGCAGCAGCGCCTGTATTTAAAAAAATCGTATCCCAATCGTTGCAATATATGGGTGTTCCAAAAACGGGAACTAAAACGAATAAATCAGGTGGCGCTGTTGTAAAAACAGTGAATTTACCAACGGTACCACAATTAACGGGTCAGGTGAAGAAGGATGCGCAAAACGCATTGCTCAAACAGGGGATTGCCTATGAAACGGTAGGCAAAGGCTCCAAAATTGTTCGCCAGTATCCTGAAGCAGGCGTCAAAATGAAACCCGGACAACGCATTTACTTGCTGACTGAGGATAGTGCTAACATGACTATTCCTGATTTTACAGGTGTTTCGTTGCGTGACACACTTCAAGTTCTAACCCTTATGAGGGTTGGTGTGCAGGTAAGCGGCGAAGGTTATGTCGTCTCTCAAAAGGCGCAAATGGTAAATGGAAAGCGAATCGTCAGTGTGATGCTTCAGCCGGCCAAAGAAACGGTGACCGGAGTGAAACCGGAGGAAACACAGGACTCGACCAATGGAGTTGCAGCTAACCAGATTGGGAGCGCAACAAAAACGGAGGCCGATAATAAAAACGAATCCGGTACTACTGCCGAAGCTGGAACAGACGCGGGAGCTCCTAAGAGAGGAATATCGGCTGTTGCAGATGAGAAAAGTGCTGCTGAGATTAAAGGCGAGGATAACTGATAGCTTGTTCTAATGTTCGTTCTTTTGAATATTCATGAGGTAAGACATGTCATGAGTATTTGAGGAACGGAGGGAGCGCGTTTGAAAAAATCTAACGTGACCATGCGGCGAAGGCTGGTATGGGGGCTAATGGGATTATTTGTACTGTTTGCGGCCTTGTCGATCCGGCTCGCCTATGTTCAATTGGGTAAAGGAGGCGAGCTCTCGGCCAAGGCTGAGGATTCGTGGCGCCGCAATATTCCATTTGCCGCCAAGCGTGGCGAAATTTTGGATCGGCAGGGTACGGCACTGACCTACAATGTCAGTTCGCCCACAGTCATGGCGATACCAGTACAGATTAAGAAGCCGGAAGAAACGGCACGCAGGCTGGCGCCCTTGCTGGATATGAGTGAGGATAAAGTGCTCAAGCTGATTACCAAACGAACAGCAAGCCAAAAACTTCAGCCCGGCGGACGAAAAATTACGATGGAGAAAGCGCAGCAAATTCGTGATTTGAAGCTGCCGGGTATCGTTGTTGCTGAAGACAACAAACGTTATTACCCTTATGGTGATCTAGCCGCTCATATTCTTGGGTTTACAGGAATTGATAATCAAGGGCTGACAGGCGTAGAGAAGCAGCAAAACAGTAAGCTTCGGGGAATTGACGGAAGTATTGCATATTTATCAGATGCAGGTGGTCGTCTGATGCCAGGTTCTTCCGAAAAATACATTGAACCGAAGGATGGACTGAATTTACAATTAACCATTGATAAGTCTGTGCAGTCCATTATGGAGCGGGAGCTTGACCAAGCCATGGTCAAATTTCAGGCGAAGTCCGCGTTGTCTATAGCTATGAACCCCAAGACGGGTGAAATATTAGGCATGGCTGGACGACCAAGCTATGAGCCAGCGCTATACAAGCAATATGCGCCTGAAATCTACAATCGAAATCTGCCTATCTGGATGACATATGAACCTGGGTCTACTTTTAAAATTATTACATTGGCGGCTGCCTTGGAAGAAAAGAAGGTCAATCTCAAAAATGACCGTTTTTTTGATCCGGGATATATTGAAGTCGGTGGAGCACGCCTGCGTTGCTGGAAGAAAGGCGGACATGGGAGCCAAACTTTCCTTCAAGTGGTGGAGAATTCTTGCAACCCTGGTTTTGTAACATTGGGGCAGCGGTTAGGCAAAGAAACACTGTTCAAGTACATTCGCAATTTCGGCTTCGGCAGCAAAACGGGGATCGACATGATTGGTGAGGGCAATGGCATTTTGTTCAAGCTACCTCAGGTCGGTCCTGTAGAACTGGCGACGACCGCTTTTGGTCAAGGGGTGTCTGTCACCCCGATCCAGCAGGTTACGGCTGTATCAGCGGCAATCAATGGCGGTAATCTTTATAAGCCTCACATTACAAAAGGTTGGGTTCAGCCGGGAACCGGAAAAGTGCTGGAAAAAGTAGAACCAGAACTGGTACGTAGGGTCATTTCAGAGGACACCTCCCGACAGGTAAGGGAAGCGCTGGAAAGTGTCGTTGCTAAAGGTACAGGTCGTCCTGCTTTTATTGAAGGCTACCGGGTGGGAGGTAAAACGGGGACAGCACAAAAGGTGATTAACGGGCGTTATTCTTCCTCGGAGCATATTGTATCCTTTATTGGTTTTGCACCGGCAGATGATCCGCAAATCGTCGTCTATACCGCTGTCGATAACCCGAAGGGCATTCAATTCGGCGGGGTTGTTGCTGCGCCAATCGTGCAAAATATTTTAAAGGACGCGCTGATTGCCTTAAAAATACCACCTCGCACCAATCAAATTGCCAAAGAGTACAAGTATGGAGAAAATCCGATCGAAACGGTACCTGATCTGGTAGGTGCTACTGCAGCTGATTTGTACGAAGATATGAATATGAACTTTATGCTCGTAAAATCTGGGTCAGGCAAGACGGTCGTGAGTCAGGCGCCGAAGCCGGGCTCCAGATTGGAGCGGGGATCAACGATCCGTATTTACATGGGGGATTGATAGGTTCATTTTATACCATACTATGAATAACGAGAGAGCAATGGAGGAATGAAAGATGCAGCTTCAACAATTGGCTTCACTGCTGGCCGTCTCCCGTGTCGTGGGTGACGGTACAGTGGATTGCCGAGGAATCGGGGCGGATTCACGTCGAGTGCAACCGGGAGATTTATTTCTGTGTCTGCCAGGTTTTACAGTGGACGGACATGACTATGCTGAGCAGGCAATTGCGTCCGGAGCGGCAGCTTTGGTCGTTGAACGGGAACTGGATGTACCTGTTCCGCAGCTTGTAGTTAAGGATGCACGACATGCCATGGCGGTTTTGGCGGATTATATGTTTGATTCACCGAGCCGACGCATGCGCATGATCGGCATAACCGGAACCAACGGTAAAACAACGATAACTTATCTGATTGAAAAGATCATGAAGGACGCCGGGGTGAACACCGGACTGATTGGTACGATTCAAATGCGTTACGGTGGTCAGTCTTATCCAATGTCTGGCACTACGCCCGAAGCGGTGGAACTTCAACGTTATCTGGGAAATATGGCAGAGCAGGGGGTTCAATGCTGTGTCATGGAAGTATCCTCACATGCGTTGGAGCAGGGTCGCGTCAAGGGAACTGATTTTCGCACAGCTATATTTACAAACCTGACGCAGGACCACCTGGACTACCACAACACAATGGAGGAGTACCGTGCTGCAAAAGGACTTTTGTTCTCTAGGTTGGGAAATGCTTTCTCGCGCGATGCATCAGATAGCAAATATGCTGTTCTGAATGTAGACGATCCGGCTTCTTCCTATTTGCAGGCTCAAACTGCGGCCCAAGTGATTACATACGGCGTGGAAAAGGAATCTGATGTGCAGGCATCTCGTATCACTATTGGTGCCAAGGGAACCTTCTTCCATGTGTCCACTTTTAAAGGAGATACCGATATTGAGCTTCGAATGGTGGGCAAGTTCAATGTGTACAACGCACTGGCGGCCATTACCGCAGCTCTGCTGGAGGGAATTTCGCTGGCGGATATCAAGAGGAGTCTAGAGTCTATCGCAGGCGTAGATGGGCGGGTAGAGCCTGTAGATGCGGGTCAGCCCTTTGCTGTTATTGTAGACTATGCCCATACACCGGACGGATTGGAAAATGTCCTTCGCACCGTAAAGGAATTTGCGGTCGGTAAAGTATGGTGTGTATTTGGATGCGGCGGTGACCGGGATCGTACGAAACGTCCGTTGATGGGGAAAATTGCTGCGCGTTACAGTGATCATTCGTTTATTACTTCCGACAATCCGCGAACAGAGGACCCGAAAGTGATTTTGAAAGACATCGAACAAGGGCTGATTGACGAAGGTATACCCGCAGAACGATACGAATTGATCGTGGATCGCAGAACTGCAATTCATAAAGCTGTTGAAATGGCAAGCCCTGACGATGTAGTATTGATTGCGGGAAAAGGTCATGAGACTTACCAGTTGATCGGAAAAACGGTGCATGAATTCGATGACCGCATCGTAGCCAAAGAAGCGATAAGGGGTTTATCCAAGTGATGAAAAGAACAATCGGTCAGATTGCATCTATGTGTGAAGGAACACTTCACGGAGAAGCGGACGCCGAACAGATAGTCGAAGGCGTTTTTACAGATTCTCGCAGGCCGCAGAGCCAAGGGTTGTTTGTTCCACTCGTGGGCGAACGATTTGATGGGCATAATTATGTGCAGCAGATCGTAAGTGAGGCAGGTGCAGCTGCATTTTTATGGCAAAAGGATCATGGCGTACCTCCGGCTGAGAACGCTATTGAGGTAGAGGATACGTTAGAAGCCCTTCAGCATCTAGCAGCTGCATACTTACGCGAAACTGGCGTTTCTGTCGTTGGGATCACGGGAAGCAACGGCAAGACGACAACGAAAGACATCGTAAACGCTCTGCTGGGCACGACTTTTAAAGTACACAAAACCGAAGGGAATTATAACAATCATATCGGTTTGCCTTTAACGGTACTGTCCATGCCGCGGGATACAGATATTCTCATTCTGGAGATGGGCATGAGTGGACGTGGAGAGATTCGTCTGCTGGCTAATATTGCCCAACCAGATGTAGCTATCATAACGAACATAGGCGAATCGCACTTGCTGCAGCTTGGTTCTCGTGCGGAAATCGCTCGTGCAAAGTTGGAAATCACAAGTGGCCTTAAGCCCGGTGGTTTGCTGATCTACAACGGGGATGAACCACTGCTTTCACAAGTGTTGGCGGAGTCTGAAACGGTCAAGCCTGAAGGTTTAAAATTATTTACGTTCGGGCTAGCTGCAGGCAACGATGACTATCCAACTGAAATCACTTCGGATGGAGAAGGTAGCTTATTCATAACAGCCCAATCTGGCAAAGAGGCTTTCCGACTTCCCTTGCTTGGACAGCACAATGTTGTAAATGGTTTGGCAGCACTGGCGGTAGCGCGTCATTTCAATGTCGATGCAGACCATATACGTAAAGGGTTGTCGTCTTTAAAACTGACGGGCATGCGCATTGAGGTCGTGAACTGTCCTAATGGACTTACTGTGCTAAACGATGCTTATAATGCCAGTCCGGCTTCAATGAAGGCTGCAATTCAGACGTTGTCTGCGTATAAAACGGACGGACGTAAAGTCGCCGTACTTGGTGACATGCTGGAGCTGGGACCTGAGGAAAAGCAATTCCATGAGGAAATTGGAATTTTCGCGGCAAAGCACGACGTAGAGGTACTGTTTACCTACGGTGCGTTAGGCACTTCGATTGCACAGGGCACGCAAGGGTTGATGCCAGCTGTTAACGTGCACGCTTATACAGATAAGCAAGAGTTGATCCAGCATTTGCGGGTTCATCTCCACGCCAATGATATTGTGCTGGTTAAGGCATCCAGGGGGATGCGACTAGAAGAAATTGTGGATGCGCTGAAAAACGGTCCGCTACAGAACTGATGTTGACGAGAGGGAGACTCCCATGGATATTCAATTATTACTGCTGACGATCGTCGTATCGTTTATACTGGCGGTCATTGCCGCTCCACTGCTCATTCCGCTGCTGCGGCGAATGAAATTTGGCCAGCAGGTCCGGGATGACGGGCCACAAAGCCATCTTAAAAAGATAGGTACGCCTACAATGGGCGGTATCGTGATTCTGGTGGCTTTTACGCTGACCTTTCTTAAGTTTTCAGCTATCAAAAATACGGACTTTTACGTTCTGCTGGTTGCTACACTCGGCTTTGGGCTGATCGGCTTTTTGGACGACTATATCAAAATTGTATTCAAACGCTCGTTAGGCCTGACGGCGCGTCAAAAGCTGTTTGGACAATTATTGTTTGGCGCGATCATGTGCTGGCTTCTGCTTAGCAATGATCATAGTACTGCGATCGGCATCCCTGGAACGTCATGGTCATTTGATTGGGGCGGCTGGTTCTATTATCCGTTCATTATTATCATGATGCTGGCAATTAGCAACGCTGTCAATTTCACGGATGGGCTGGACGGGCTGCTGTCCGGTACAAGTGCCATTGCCTTTGCTGCTTATGCCATTGTCGCGATTCAGGCAACCTCGCTTCCGGCAGCAGTATGCTCAGCAGCTATGATTGGCGCTGTACTAGGATTTCTCGTATATAATGCTCATCCTGCCAAGGTGTTTATGGGTGACACAGGCTCGCTGGGAATCGGCGGCGCCATAGGTGCCATTGCCATCGTTACGAAAAGCGAAATTTTGTTTCTCATTATCGGCGGTGTATTCGTAATTGAAATGCTGTCCGTGGTCTTGCAGGTAGCTTCCTTTAAAACACGTGGCAAGCGTATTTTCAAAATGAGCCCGATTCATCATCATTTCGAGCTGTCCGGCTGGTCCGAATGGCGCGTAGTTATTACATTCTGGGCTGTAGGACTGCTGTTGGCAGGACTCGGACTTTATCTCAACAAGGGGTTGTAGACCAATGAACCATCCAGACGCATATAGAGATCAGGAAGTCGTCATTATCGGTCTGGCCAAAAGCGGCGTGCAAGTTGCCAAGGTGCTGCACCAGGCCGGAGCGAAGCTGACAGTCAATGATAAAAAAGATAGGGAACAATGTCCCGAAGCTTCTGAATTAGAGGCTTTGGGAATTTCCGTTTTATGCGGGGGTCACCCAGAGGGGTTGATTCATCCTGGAGTGAAGCTGGTTGTCAAAAATCCAGGCATTCCTTATACGGCCCCTCCCGTACAGAAAGCTGTCGAGCTCGGCATTGAGGTTGTGACCGAGGTTGAGGTCGCCTACCATCTATGTAAAGCTCCGATCATCGGAATTACTGGCTCCAACGGAAAGACGACCACGACCACTTGGGTAGGCAAGCTGTTGGAGGCATCCGGCATGAATCCAATCGTGGCTGGTAATATCGGTACGCCCTTATGTGAGGCGGCTGTGGACGCCAAGTCGGATGAGTGGATGGTTGTGGAGCTGAGCAGCTTTCAGTTAAAAGGAACAAAGGATTTCAAGCCCGCTGTGGCCTGCCTGCTCAATGTAGCAGAGACCCATTTGGACTACCACGGAGGCATGGAGGACTACGTTGCATCCAAGGCGCGTCTATTTGCCAATCAAACGGCGGCGGATACTGCGGTGGTGAACTGGGACGACCCCGTCTGCCGGGAGCTCGTACCCTATATAAAAGCGAAGCTGCTTCCGTTCTCTATGACAGAACGTTTGCAGGAAGGGTTGTTCGCTGATCCGCCATACATACCGGATGTGACGGACGATATTGAACGTAGCATCGTATACCGTGATGGAAATGGTGTGCTGCATCCCATTATAGGCATAGCTGAGATTGGACTTCCGGGTCGTTTTAACGTAGAAAATGCTCTTGCTGCCTGCGCAATCGCCATTGCTGCAGGCGCAGAACCAGCAAATTTGGCGGAACCATTAAGTACTTTTCGCGGCGTAGAACATCGGCTTGAATATGTTTTAGAACACGCTGGTGTAGCTTATTACAATAATTCGAAAGCAACCAATTCGAAAGCAACAATGATGGCCTTATCTTCCTTTAAGCAGCCTATTGTACTCATTGCCGGAGGATTGGATCGTGGCTCTGATTATACAGAGCTCGTACCTTCCTTGCAGGAAGGTGTGAAAGCCGTTGTGCTCCTGGGTGAGACACGGCATAAGCTGGCTGAGCGGGCCAAGCAGGCCGGAATAGAGCATGTCAAGGTCGTCGATAATGGGGAGGATGCCGCCGCTACGCTCGTGGAGGCTGTAAACAAGGCAGCTGAATTTGCTGAGACGGGAGATGTGGTATTACTCTCACCCGCTTGTGCAAGCTGGGATATGTTCCGATCCTATGAAGAGCGTGGACGTATTTTTAAAGAGGCGGCGCATAAATTGTAAGTAGGGGGGTTGGATAAGCCCCTACTTTTATGCAAGGGGTGGCCTCCTGATGAAGCAGTCTCGTCCAGCGCCGGATCTATGGCTTTTCGTTTGTATTGTAAGCTTATTAGCCATCGGCATGGTTATGGTATATAGTGCGGGCGCCGTCCTCGCTTTTCACGAGTACGGGGACTCCTACTATTTTGTTAAGCGACAATTGCTGTTTGCGGGGCTCGGCCTAGTAGCGATGTACTTTACTGCCAGAACGGACTACCGGGTCTGGCAGAAATATGCCAAGGTCGTATTGTTGATCTGTCTAGCGCTGCTGGTTGCCGTATTAATTCCCGGCATTGGTGTAGTAAGAGGCGGGGCACGAAGCTGGCTCGGTATTAGCTCTTTCGGCATTCAGCCTTCCGAGTTTATGAAGCTGGGTATGATTCTTTTTCTCGCTCGTTGGCTCAGTCGTCCTGATTATGATATTAGCTCTTTTACGCGCGGCCTGTTGCCGCCGCTTGGACTCATGGGACTGGCTTTTGGGCTTATTATGCTCCAGCCCGATTTGGGCACAGGTACGGTAATGATGGGAGCGTCCATGCTCATCGTATTTACGGCAGGCGCGCGTATGAAGCATCTCGGTCTGCTGGCTCTGTCGGGAGCAGCGGGGTTTGCTGCACTGATTGCAGCTGCGCCTTATCGACTCCAGCGCATCACAGCTTTTCTGGACCCTTGGTCCGATCCGCTTGGCGCAGGCTATCAAATTATTCAATCGCTATATGCGATTGGTCCTGGCGGGCTGGCGGGCTTGGGACTCGGAATGAGTCGACAAAAATATAGCTACGTTCCTGAGCCGCAGACTGATTTTATTTTTTCCATTTTGGCGGAGGAGCTTGGCTTTATCGGTGGAATGACGGTGCTGGGGCTCTTTTTGGTTCTCGTGTGGAGAGGAATGCGTGTCGCTATAACCATTCCGGATACCTATGGTAGTTTGCTTGCGGTGGGTATTGTCGCAATGGTCGCCGTACAGGTCGTCATTAATATTGGTGTCGTTATCGGTTTAATGCCGGTGACAGGAATAACACTGCCCTTAATCAGCTATGGAGGTTCTTCTCTGACCTTAATGCTAACTGCTCTGGGCATTTTACTAAATTTATCACGTTATGCGAGGTGAACGTTTATGCGCGTCGTGTTGAGCGGCGGCGGCACCGGAGGGCATATTTATCCGGCGTTGGCCGTAGCCAGACAGTGCGAAGAGAGTGATCCAGACGCTGAATTTTTATACATTGGCGGTCAACGAGGACTCGAAAGTAAGTTGGTCCCTCAGGAAAAAATTCCATTTGAGGCTATTGATATCACAGGATTTCGTCGCAGCTTGTCTGTGGAAAATATAAAAACGATCATGCGTTTTTTCAAAGGGGTTCGCAGATCCAAAGCATTATTAAAGAAATTTAAGCCAGATGTCGTTATTGGAACTGGGGGATATGTTTGTGGCCCCGTCGTTTATGCAGCTTCCAAGTTGGGAATTCCCAGCATTATTCATGAGCAAAATGCAATTCCAGGGCTGACTAATACATTTCTGAGTCGCTATGTGGATACAGTGGCTGTTAGCTTTGAAGGCTCAGAAGGAGCTTTTCCCAAAGCTAAAAATGTACTTTACACCGGGAACCCGCGTGCTACAACAGTTCGTTTGGCTAACCGGGATCGGGGATTTGCTACGATTGGGGTTCCGATGGACAGCTCAGTTGTCCTTGTGGTCGGTGGCAGCAGGGGAGCGAAGGCCATTAATGACGCCATGATTGCAATGGCTCCGCAACTTTCGCAACTGAAAGACGTCCATTTTGTATATGTAACCGGTGAATCTTATTATGAGCAAACGCTGGATAGCATACGGAATCAGATCGGCTCATTGCCCAATCATCTACATGTGCTTCCCTATATTCACAATATGCCAGAGGTGCTGGCCTGTACTTCTTTAATTGTTAATCGCGCAGGTGCGTCCTTCTTGGCAGAGATTACATCGCTCGGCATTCCGTCCATTCTGATCCCATCACCTAATGTGACGAATAACCATCAGGAGGCTAATGCTCGTACCCTTGAAAAGGCAGGCGCATCCGTCATGATTGTAGAAAAGGAACTGAGTGGCCCGGCCCTGTTTCAATCTATAGCGGGAATTATGAAGGATACGGCATGGCGGAGTCGCATGGCGGAGTCGGCGTCTGCGCTTGGCAAGCCTGACTCAGCGGATATTTTAGTAAAAGAAATGGAACGTCTTGCCCGTAAAAGGTAGTTTGCAGCGTAGAGTTGGGCGGTTGTCACACACCGGATGGTATTTACATAGGATACCCTATAGATTGTGACCATCACTCAGGCTGCCGGTTGTCAGGTGAGAGCCTTATAACCATGCGGGGCAAGCAACAAGGAGGTTTCAGTACAATGCAGCAATGGATGCCATTATTAGCGGAGCATGATATCGGAAAAGTGCTGGAGCATGAGCCGCTGTCCAAATATACGACATGGAAGATTGGAGGCCCTGCGGATGCACTTGTCATCCCGGATACCAAAGAGCAGCTGGCAAGAGTTTTGAAGCTGGCTAGCGAGCACGGAATTCCCTGGATGCAGTTGGGGCGGGGCTCCAACATGCTCGTCTCTGACAAAGGGATACGGGGACTTGTGATCAAGCTGGGACCAGGATTTGATTATGTTCATTTTGAAGATGAACAGATCGTTGCTGGAGGAGGCGTTTCACTGGTCAAACTGTGCGTTATGGCCAGTAAACAGGGCCTATCCGGTCTTGAATTTGCTGGCGGTATCCCAGGATCGGTCGGTGGGGCTGTCTACATGAACGCCGGCGCCCATGGGTCTGATGTGTCACAAATATTCCAGTCCGCTGAGATTGTGCTGGATACAGGGGAATTGGCTGTGTATGATGCCGAGAATATGCATTTCAGCTATCGTCACTCCGTGTTGCATGAGCAACGTGGAATGGTGACAGAGGCAGTGTTTCGGATGAAGCGGGGCGACCGCGAGGAAATTTCAGCAGCGCTTGCGGCTTTTAAAGACCGCCGTCGGCTGACTCAGCCGCTACAGTTAGCTTGTGCAGGAAGCGTGTTCCGCAATCCTCCAGGAGACTATGCTGCCCGTCTTATTGAGAGCGCAGGTCTCAAGGGCTTGAAGGCGGGAGGCGCAGAGGTATCTGTACAGCATGCCAATTTCATTGTAAATACCGGTCAAGCGACAGCAGAGGACGTGCTTACCCTAATGAAGCATATTCAAAGTACAATATCATCTCAAACCGGCATCAAGCTAGTTCCGGAGGTTTTCGTAGTGGGTGAGCGGTAAACTCGGAGGTGATACATTGGACAAATTGGTGATTGAGGGAGGCCGTCCCCTGTCAGGCACCATACGTATCCATGGGGCAAAAAATGCGGCACTACCTATTCTTGCAGCGAGCTTACTTGCACAAGGTAAGGTAGAAATTCGGAATGTGCCCCATCTTTTAGACATTAAGGTCATGCTGCACATCCTTGAAAGACTCGGCTGTACATGCCGACATGAAGAGGAAACGGTATACGTGGATACGTCGTCCGTCCGAACGTTCCAAATTCCGGAAGATTTGATGAAGCAAATGCGCTCATCTATCTTTCTGATGGGACCGCTGCTCGCCAGATATGGAGAAGTTTCTATTTACCAGCCCGGAGGCTGTGCCATAGGCGAGCGCAAAATTGATCTTCACCTAGAGGGCTTAAAAGCTCTTGGCGCAGAGATAGAGGAAAAAGACGAGCAAATTACGTTTCGAGCCCACAAGCTGATCGGCTCGGACATCCACATGGATTTCCCGAGTGTAGGTGCAACGGAAAATATTATGATGGCCGCTGCGTTGGCTGAAGGACGAACAACGATCACCAATGCAGCGAGGGAACCGGAGATTCAGGATTTACAAAACTTCTTGAATGCCATGGGAGCCCGCATTATCGGTGCTGGAACCGACACGATTACAATTACGGGGGTCAGTTGCCTCAATCCGTGTACGTATGAGGTCATTCCTGACCGCATAGTTGCTGGAACGGTTATGATCGCAGCTGCAGCTACACGAGGAAGTGTGTCGTTGACACACTGCAATCCATCCCACTTGTCTGCTCTGATTCATGTCCTCAGGCGAGCTGGTGTTCAAGTCGGCATCTTGAATGATATAATGACCGTAAGTTGTATGAGCCGTCCCAAAGCAGTGGAGAGGATCGTTACCTCCCCTTACCCGTCTTTTCCGACGGATTTGCAATCTCAGGTCATGGTTCTGCTTTCTTTGGCGGACGGATTCAGTGTCATGAAAGAGACCGTCTTCGAAAGCCGATTCAAACATGTGGATGAACTAAATGTAATGGGTGCTGATATTACGGTTGATGCAAATGCTGCCTTTATAAGAGGAGTTTCACGTCTGTACGGGGCTACGGTAGAGGCTACCGATCTGCGGGCAGGGGCTGCGCTGGTCATAGCGGGTCTAGCGGCTCAAGGACGTACCGTTGTCGAGCAGGTTCATCATATTGACAGGGGGTATGACCGGATCGAGCGTCTTTTTCAGGGACTGGGTGCCCGAATGAGCCGTCAGTCTCCGGTGCCGGAGCAACTGGATTTCGTAAATTAATGCCTGTAATGTCCCTCCATTAACGGGGGGACAAAAGGCTTTTGTGGAGAGAAGCTATGCCAAATGCTCAAATACCTGTTCTTAAAAAGAACAGAACGAAAAAAAGAACAAGCCGGAAGATTGCTATTCTTCTCATTTTGTTGTTTATCGTATTGCTCGCTGTTCTCTTTTTCCGTTCTTCGTTGAGTCGGGTTTCTGAAATTCGTTTTGATGGTAATGTATTTTCGACCCGAGACCAGCTTCTTAACCGAAGCGGTCTGGCTGTTGGAGATCAGTATTTCGGAGTCAGTTCATCTGACATCTCTGAGAAGTTGCGGGAAATTCAATCGATACAGCAAGTCACAGTGGACAAGCAGTTTCCGGGTATTATTGCTATTCACATTAAAGAGTTTGCTACGGTCGCTTACGAGTTGCAGAGTGACGGGAGCCTTCGTGCTATTCTAGCGAATGGGACAAGCGTGGGCGTGGGGAGTAGCGGAATAGCCGTTGAGAAGCCTATTTTGACCAAATGGAAATCTGATGATCCGTACAAAGCAAAGCTGTGTGATGCTTTATCACGCATTCCGGGGGAATGGACTGCCGATATTTCGGAAATCATTCCTGCGCCGATTCCTTCTTTTCCGGACCGCATCAAAATGTACACACGTTCCCAGTTTGAGGTTATAACAACCGTTTCTCTACTGAATTCTAAAATCAGCTATTTGAATCAGGTGCTAGAAACAGAAGATCCAGGTTTGATCACCATGTTGGAGGCGGATTCCTACGTTCCGTTCAAACCAGATACGAGTGAAGAGAGCCAAGAAAAAGATACTACTCAGTGATGTGAAAAAATGCTAGAATTGATTTTATGGGTAATAGACTTGCCTCCTTCTTTTTTCTTCAAATTTTTATGTGACTGCAACCATAAATTGGCTTCTAAAAAATTTGTAGAAAAAAGAGGGAAAGCATGGAGTTTGTTGAATATGTACAGAGTGTGTTTAAAGAACGAAATTCATTTTGGAGTCAGGAGGTGCCACAGACTTGAGCAACAATGACATCATTGTTAGTTTGGACATCGGTACATCCAAAGTTCGGGCTATTATTGGGGAAATGAATAATGGAACCTTTAATATTATTGGAGTTGGATCTGCCGACTCGGAAGGGATTCGCAAAGGTGCAATTGTAGACATTGATCAAACCGTGCAATCAATCCGTAACGCCGTGGATCACGCAGAACGCATGGTTGGTATTCAAATAACAGAAGTGTATGTGGGGATTTCAGGCAATCATATTGGCCTGCAAAATAGTCATGGCGTAGTAGCCGTGTCCAACGAGGACCGTGAAATCGGTGAGGAGGACATTGAGCGTGTACTGAAGGCAGCTGAAGTTATTGCCGTACCACCGGAGAGAGAAATTATTGACGTGGTAGCCAAGCAGTACGTCGTAGATGGCCTTGAAGGCATTCAGGACCCTCGCGGTATGATCGGAGTTCGTCTCGAAGTAGAGGCTACGATTGTTACTGGAGGCAAGACCCCGATACATAATCTGTTGCGCTGCGTTGAGAAAGCTGGCTTGAGGATTAAAGATCTGGTCTTGCTGCCTCTTGGAGCCGGACAATTGTCTCTTTCGAAGGATGAAAAGGTGATGGGTTCAGTTCTGGTGGATATTGGTGCAGGTTCTACGAATGTTGCCATTTTCCAGGAAGGAACGATTGTTGCCACATCAACACTTCCGATTGGTGGAGAGTTTGTAACCAATGATATTGCCTACGGACTGAGAACCCTTACCGATCAAGCCGAAAAAGTAAAGCTTAAATACGGCTGCGCATGGTATGATGATGCGGCAGTCGATGTCGTCTTTAAAGTGACACGTATCGGCAGTAATGTGGATAAGGAGTTTAACCAGCAGGATTTGGCTGCTATTATTGAGCCGAGAGTGCAGGAAATTTTTCAACTCATTCAGGCGGAAGTTAAGCGCTTGGGTTACACAGAGCTTCCGGGAGGTTATATACTTACCGGAGGTACCGTCTCCATGCCTGGTGTACTTCAGGTGGCACAAAGCGAACTGGCCGCTTCCGTAAGGATCGCCGTACCTGATTTTATCGGTGTAAGGGATCCGGGCTACACGAGCGGGGTTGGAATCTTGCATAATGCTATTCGTTACTATCGCGGAAGATCGACTAGCGTTAGCAACAGTGGCGGAAGTGCCAAGAAGCCGACTAACCGAACCAAAAGCAGTAGTCCCGTTGCGGAAGGCGAGCAAAAGCAGGGGTTGATTGAACGATTAAAAAATATGTTCAGTGAATTTATATAACGTTCATTGCTAATTATGCCAATCATGGACGGGCCATCCATGCACATTGAGGGGGAGATGGAATAGTATGTTGGAATTTGATTTTGAAATGGAGAGCTTGGCTCAAATTAAAGTGATCGGCGTCGGAGGCGGCGGCAGCAATGCGGTTAACCGAATGATCGAAAATGGTGTTCAGGGTGTGGAGTTCATTACAGTCAATACAGATGCCCAAGCACTTCATTTAGCGAAGTCTGAGCATAAGCTTCAAATTGGCGATAAGCTGACCCGCGGTCTGGGTGCCGGCGCTAACCCAGATGTGGGTAAAAAAGCGGCTGAAGAGTCGCGTGAGCTCATTATGAATACGCTCAAAGGTGCGGATATGGTATTCGTAACGGCGGGAATGGGTGGCGGTACAGGAACCGGAGCGGCTCCTGTCATTGCTGAAATTGCCAAGGAATGCGGCGCGCTGACTGTAGGCGTGGTAACCCGACCGTTCACGTTTGAAGGGCGTAAGCGCTCCAATCAAGCTGAACTTGGTATTGAGGGATTAAAAGAAAAAGTAGACACTTTGATTGTAATCCCGAATGACCGCTTGCTTGAAATTGTGGACAAGAAAACCCCGATGTTGGAAGCATTCCGTGAAGCGGACAATGTTCTGCGTCAGGCGGTACAAGGTATTTCAGATTTGATCGCTGTACCGGGTCTAATCAACCTTGACTTTGCTGACGTTAAGACGATCATGACGGAGCGTGGCTCCGCTTTGATGGGGATTGGCGAAGCAACTGGTGAAAATCGTGCGGCTGAAGCAGCACGCAAGGCGATCATGAGCCCGTTGTTGGAGACATCCATTGAAGGTGCTCGTGGTGTGATTATGAACATCACTGGCGGCAACAACCTGTCTCTGTATGAGGTTAATGAGGCAGCTGAAATTGTAACATCGGCTTCCGATCCGGAAGTAAACATGATTTTTGGTGCTATCATTGACGAAGAGTTGAAAGAAGAGATCAAGGTTACCGTCATTGCCACTGGCTTTGAAGGCAAGCCAAGTCAACCGGCACCGGGACGTAAACCGGCAGCTAACCCGGCTACTTCCGAATCGGCGGAAAAAGGCTCTCCTAACTTGCGTCCATTTGGTAACACTCAAAGCAGTGATCAATTAGACATTCCTACATTTTTACGTAACCGTTCGCGCAATAATAATAACGATAACTAGTTTCAATTCAGACTGCCCGCATTCTCCCTGGAGATGCGGGCTTCTTTCTGTTTTACGTATCCTGCAGTTCAGGTGCTTCTCCTCTTTCCGACAAAATTAGTCGGTCACCGTCCCCACCGTTAGACAGACTTTGAACAGCATGACTACTATACTTAAGCCTATCCTGCAAACGCTGGGCGGGTGAAGCCTTGGTTGTTTATATCGACTTGATTTTTTTGGCCAATTTGTTCATTGATGCTGTGCTGCTGATGGTCACCGCTTGGATGAGAAAAATCCGTCCGGTGTGGTGGAGGTTGATGGCTTCAGCTGGAATCGGCGCAATGTACGTGGTCATGATGTTTGTGCCGGAACTGTCCTTTTTATTTACGTTCCTGATCAAACTGGCATTAGCGGTCATAATGCTGCTGGTGGCTTTTGGATTTGGCAGCATGCAAAAGTATCTTCGTACAATGGGTGCCTTTTACATGATTAATTTTGTGGCTGCAGGTGGCATTTTGGGGATGCATTATTTTCTCCAAAATACGGGGGAATTGTTTAATGGCATCTGGTACACCGCTTCAGGAGGAATGTCTTTTGAACTGAAAATTGCATTCTGGTTTATTTTATGCGCATTTGGCGGAGTGATGCTTTTCTTTCGAATTGTGCAGTCCTCAAAGCAGCGCACAGAAAGGATGAGTGGGTTTCTGGGACAAGTGCAGGTGTGGATTGGGCAGGATCATATTGAGTGTACAGGCTTGTTGGATACAGGTAATCAGCTCCATGATCCTTTGACCCGAACCCCGGTGATGGTCATGGAGGCAGCATTGTGGGAGTCGTATTTGCCCGCTTCCTGGCTCCAAAAATGTTCTGAGGGTAATGCTGACCAACTGGTGATGGAACTGGGAGACGAATCGTTTAGCTGGCAGGATCGTGTTCGTCTCGTCCCCTATCGTGGAATTAACCGCAGTCATTCCTTTATGCTTGCCCTTAAACCAGACCGGGTAGAGGTGGTGATGAATGGGGTACATTTTGTACATCATCGAGTGTTGATTGGCTTGGACGGGGGAACATTGTCGGCAGAGGGGAAGTATCGCGCCATCATCCACCCGGATGTGACGGCACAAGAAGGGGGCAGTGCTGATACCAACCAGAAACGAGATGCACATTTGAGTGAACATTTTACAAAATCAGGATGATGGAGCATAACACAAAATGATGTTTGAAGGCGACAAGAAATATCCAATGGTGAAATGCACGGAGCACAGCAGGAATTGCACTATTTTCAAAAGGGGGAGAATGATATGCGGGAACAGATGAAATTGAAGATGAAAATTAGGCTAGCGTTGCAACTGCAATATTATCGTATTTTATTTTTACTTGGGCTGAAAAGTGAAGAAATTTATTATATTGGTGGCAGCGAGGCGCTCCCCCCACCGCTGACGAGAGACGAAGAAGAATATTTGCTGGGAAAGCTTTCTTCTGGAGATGCAGCAGTACGGTCGATGCTAATCGAAAGAAATTTGCGGTTAGTCGTATATATTGCCCGTAAATTTGAGAATACGGGAATCAACATTGAGGATCTCGTATCCATCGGTGCTATTGGACTAATCAAAGCGGTTAACACTTTTGATCCGGAGAAGAAAATCAAACTTGCCACCTATGCGTCCCGATGCATTGAGAATGAGATTTTGATGTATTTGCGTCGCAATAGTAAAACAAGAACGGAAGTTTCTTTTGATGAGCCTCTGAATATTGATTGGGACGGTAACGAGTTGTTGCTTTCCGATGTGATGGGGACGGAAAATGATACCATTTACCGTAATATTGAAGAGCAGGTAGACCGTAAATTATTGCATAAAGCACTGGATAAGTTGACGGATCGAGAGCGTTTGATTATGGAGCTGCGCTTCGGCTTACAAGACGGAGAAGAGAAGACACAGAAGGATGTTGCTGACCTGTTGGGTATCTCGCAATCGTATATTTCGCGTCTGGAAAAACGAATAATAAAGCGCTTACGAAAAGAATTTAATAAAATGGTATAATGCATGGGTATATCCGGAAGCGATGGAAACGGCGAATAAAAAAATGCCCTCAGGAGATAATGTACATTAATGTTGCTCCTTGGGAGGTAAGACACGATGACCCGAAACAAAGTGGAAATTTGCGGTGTGGATACCGCCAAACTGCCGGTATTAACCAATGCAGAAATGCGCGAGTTGTTCACATCACTTCAGCAAAATAATGAACGATCAGCCAGAGAAAAATTGGTCAACGGCAATCTCCGACTCGTCCTGAGTGTGATTCAACGATTTAACAATCGGGGAGAGTTTGTGGACGATTTGTTTCAGGTAGGATGTATCGGCCTAATGAAGGCGATTGATAATTTTGACCTTTCGCAAAACGTAAAGTTCTCCACTTACGCGGTGCCGATGATTATCGGAGAGATCCGCCGTTATTTGCGGGATAACAATCCGATCCGTGTATCCCGTTCGTTACGGGATATTGCATATAAGGCGCTTCAGGTGCGGGACAGTCTGACGAATCTGAACTCGCGGGAACCAACGATTTTTGAAATTTCAGAGGCACTGAATGTGCCTAAAGAAGATGTTGTGTTCGCGTTGGATGCAATTCAGGATCCGGTTTCGCTGTTCGAGCCGATATATCACGACGGGGGCGACCCAATCTATGTGATGGATCAGATCAGTGATGACAGAAATAAAGACGTCTCATGGATTGAGGAAATCGCTCTGCGAGAAGCGATGCATCGCCTGGGCCAGCGTGAAAAGATGATATTGTCTATGCGTTTTTATGAAGGAAAGACGCAAATGGAGGTTGCCGACGAAATCGGTATCTCTCAAGCCCAGGTTTCAAGATTAGAGAAGTCGGCTATACAGCAAATGCAAAAACATGTAAAGTCCTAATGAAATGAATGCTGGAATGATTCAGTGACAAAAACGATCCCGTGCGGATCGTTTTTGCGTTTGTAGGACATTTTTTTGGCTCTTCCACTCATATAGTGAAATAAAGGATGTGATGCGTGTGAATGCACCGGAAACGTCAGTAAGAGCCATGAAAATTTCCGAGTTTCAAACCAAGGATGTCATTAACATTGTAGATGGACGACGTCTGGGACAAATCAGTGATCTGGAGATTGACGTACGACAAGGGAAAATTGAAGCTATTGTGGTTCCGGGCAGCAGTCGATTCATGGGCTGGTTTGGAGGGGGAAGCGAATTGGTTATTCCGTGGCGCAACATTGTGAAAATTGGTTCGGATGTTGTGCTTGTTCGATTGGAGGGATTGCATGAGCCACCGGATGAAAGGGAGGAAAAGCCGTATATCGAACGTCAGGAGCGGAATGATCGACGGGTCTTTTGAACAAGAGGGACACGTAATTTAGTATGTTGTGAAGACACAGCGGCGGCTTTTTGGTACACTGGGCAGTAGAGGTGAGAATGAATGGAACCATTTGTAGTGAATACCGAGGCTACGGGGGCTATGCCAATGCAAGATGGCGGACGTCCCGTACCGGAGTTGTTATATATTCAATCCTGGGAACGACAGGTTCAGGGATTAACAGCGGGTTTTACAGGTCGTCATGGAGGTGTCAGTGATGTTCCCTACGCTAGTCTGAACTGTGCGTTTCATGTAGGAGATGACCCCGAGAAAGTCATTCGTAACCGGCGGCTCATTGCAGAGCAACTTGGTTTTGCTGCTGAAGCATGGACGTGCGGTGAGCAGGTTCATGGTCATCATGTTGCTGTGGTCAAGGCTACTGACCGCGGGCGGGGCTTTATAGATCGTGCATCCGCTTTTCAGGACACAGATGGACTGTTGACGAATGTACCTGGCATTTTGCTGACGTCTTTTTATGCAGACTGTGTACCCTTATATTTTTGTGATCCAGTGCGCCGTGTGATTGGGCTGGCGCATGCAGGCTGGAAGGGAACCGTTGCGGAAATCGCATTGAAAATGGTACAGACCATGCAAAACGAATATGGATCTCAGCCGTCTGATATACTAGCAGCTATTGGTCCTTCCATTGGTTCTGAATCCTATGAGGTGGATGAGCACGTGATGAACCAAATTCGGGTTTTGGAGCATGATTGCCCGGGTAATGATAAATGGGAAGGTTCGGTTTACTTCCCCTTAGCCGACGGTAAAACACTACTTGACTTGAAACAATGCAATCGACACATTATGATGAAAGCAGGAATATTGCCGAGCCATATCGAATGTACTACCTTATGCACGAGTAGCCGTAGCGATTTGTTTTTTTCATATCGCAAAGAAGGCGGCGTCACAGGAAGAATGGCGAGTTGGATTGGTCTGGAAGAGAGGTGAGTCCTCCCGTGTCTTTGGAGGAACGAATTAAAGAAGTGAATGCCCGTGTAGAAGCGGCATGTGCCCGAAGCGGACGTTCGCGTGATGAAGTTAATGTGATCGCTGTCACGAAATATGTTTCGGCGGCGACAATGACATCGGTATTGGATAGCGACTTAGAGCATGTGGGCGAAAATCGCTGGCAGGATGCTGCGGATAAATGGAGTAAGTTTGGTGACCGGGGAACGTGGCATTTTATTGGTCATCTCCAAACGAATAAGGTTAAAGATGTGATTGGAAAATTTAAATTTATACATTCGCTTGACCGCTTATCGCTCGCTCAGGAATTGGATAAGAAGGCAGCTGCTCTGGGACTGCGAGTTAAAGCTTTTGTGCAAGTCAATATTTCTGGGGAAATGTCCAAATATGGCTTGTCCTCTGAGGCGGTTGTCCCCTTTTTGGAACAAATTCGCGAGCTGGAACATGTGGACGTGATTGGCTTGATGACGATGGCTCCTCATGAGGAAGACCCGGAAAAAACTCGGCCTGTGTTTCGGGGATTGCGTGAATTACGGGATAGGTTAAATGGACAAGCCTTGACCAGGGAACCCATCGTTCACTTGTCTATGGGGATGTCCAATGATTTTGAAGTGGCGGTTGAAGAAGGAGCGACCTGGCTGCGGCTTGGTTCCGTACTGGTCGGACGAGAGGAGGATTTCCATTGGGCGTAATGAATAAGTTCATGAACTTTCTGGGGCTTCAGGAAGAAGAGGAAGTTATAGAGCGAGAGGTTATGAATACGCAGGAAGATCAAGAAATTGAAACCCCAAGCTTTGATAAACGTAAGAACCAAAAGGGCACTAATGTTGTCAGCATCCATTCACAGAAAAATGTGAAAGTTGTCCTGTATGAGCCGCGTTCTTATGATGAAGCACAGGAAATTGCCGACCATATCCGTTCCCATCGCACCGTCGTTGTCAATTTGCAACGAATTCGCAAGGATCAGGCGCTACGCATTATTGATTTTTTGAGTGGTACTGTGTATGCACTGGGTGGTGGTATTTCCAAGGTCGGGAATAATATTTTTCTGTGTACACCAGATACGGTTGAGATTCAAGGCTCTATTACGGAAATACTGGCTGACACTGAACAAGAACTTAACAGAATGAGGTGAACTTTTCTTGATCGAGGTAATTTACTGGCTATTTCAGATTTATTCGTACATGATCATTGCATATGTTCTACTGTCATGGCTTCCTAATGCCAGAGAGAGTGTGATTGGTGATTTACTAGCCAAGTTTGTGGAGCCGTATTTGTCTCCTTTTCGCAGGTTTATACCGCCAATCTTCGGGATGATTGATATTTCACCTATCGTTGCGCTGATTGCTCTGCGTTTTGCGTCGTACGGTTTGATTTCTTTAATTGGTAAGCTCGTCTAGGAGGAGTTATGCGAACTGAGATTTATGAGCATTTTCACCCGGATGAACGGGATTATGTGGATCGTGCTTCCGAATGGATCAGTCATGCGGGGGCTTATCATGAGCAGAAGCTGACTGATTTTTTGGACCCGCGCCAACAGTACATATTGGAGACACTTGCTTCGAAGGAAGACAAGGTCACGATTAGGGTAGATGGCGGATACATGGCTTCGGAACGAAAGCGGGCGCTGATTGCGCCCGATTATTCGTATTTGGACGGTGAGGAGATGGGGATTCAGGTCCTTTCCATCACATCTGACGATCTTAAAATAGGTACCCTTGAGCACGGTGATTATCTAGGTGCCCTACTGGGACTTGGAATCAAACGTGGGAAAATTGGAGATATTCATGTACTGGATGATGGGTGTCATGTATTGGTAGCTTCAGAGATCGGTGATTTTATGACGATGCATTTGCAGCAGGTACACCGTGTTCATGTATGGACAGAACTGTTACCTGTAGCGAGTCTGCGAACGAAGGAAGTTGCATTAGAGACGCTAGACCTGACGGTCGCTTCTTTGCGTCTGGACGGTATTGCCAGCGATGTGTACAAGCTAAGCCGCAGTAAAATATTAACACCGATTCGGGCGGGACGGTGCAGGGTAAATTGGAAGGTGGAGGAGAATCCATCCACTCCACTTAAAGCTGGAGACGTTATTTCCATGCAGGGTTTTGGGCGTTTCAAAGTGCTTGAAACAGACGGGATGACAAAAAAGGGAAGATTCCGTGTCAAAATTGGTAAGTTTGTATAGCTGTAGGCAGGAATCACGAGCTTTCTGTCGAAAGAATTAAGCTATAGCGAAGAACTGGAACGATTTTGCTCTGTACAGTATTCACAAAACGGGGTATGATGACCGATAGATGATAGTGAGCGTCGTGACGCGGAAAATGTATTTTTTGTCAATCTTATAGGAGGTGGACGGCATGCCATTAACGCCATTGGATATACATAACAAGGAATTTGCCCGCCGGCTTCGCGGTTATGATGAGGATCAGGTTAATGAATTTTTGGATCAGGTGATCAAAGATTACGAGGGCGTTATTCGTGAAAATAAAGAACTGAGCACCGAGTTGTTGAACGTACAGGAGAAGCTCGATCATTTCGCGACCATTGAGGATACGCTGAGTAAGACGATTATCGTAGCGCAGGAAGCCGCAGATGAAGTTCGTAACAACGCCAAGAAAGAATCCCAACTGATCGTGAAGGAAGCGGAAAAAAATGCGGACCGTATTGTGAACGAAGCATTGTCCAAATCCCGCAAGATCGCGTTGGAGGTTGAAGAGCTGAAGAAGCAGGCATCGATTTACCGAGCACGGTTTCGTACACTGGTGGAAGCACAGCTTGACTTGTTAAGCCAAGACGGCTGGGAAGCTCTTGAAAACCGGGAACGCGAAGTACTGGAGCGCGAGCGTGAGATGAAAGAAATTTACTAATTTCATTTCTGACAAGCTTTTATTAGGCGTTGTTAGGGTTGACTTTTATCTTTAAACAGGCTATAACTGTAAATACTATACTGAATTCAATGATTATCCGTTCGTCGGCTGATGGTTGTTATTCAAGCAACGATGTTGCTGATTTAATTTCGATGAATTTAACATGTTTAATTCGTTGATGGGAACGAGTACGTCATGATTTGTCCCTCAGAGAGTTGGCCTTCCGGTGCAAGCCAACGTTCAGAACATGACCGAAGATCCTCCCGGAGAAGTGAGCTGAAGCGCTTAAGATGTATGGCGTGTGTAAGCAATCACCGTTTGCCATGCGTTATAATGGCGCCCTGCTGTAGTTGAGTGGGGCTCAGAGAGCCGTGATGAGACTGTATTTTTAGAATGGTCTGTTTTTACGGAATCAGGGTGGTAACGCGAGCACAGTCTCGTCCCTTTACAGGGATGGGGCTTTTTTTGTTGCTTTTTTTAGGAAATGCTAGGGAAATCAATGATGAGCAGAGAGGGAGTATGACAGTATGAACAGAGTGGATGTTAAAGAAAAAGCACGGTCCCGTGACCTGCGCATCCTGAGCAAATGGAAGCAGGAGGACACATTCCGTAAATCTATCACAAATCGTGAAGGAAAGCCGAATTTTGTGTTTTATGAGGGCCCACCAACAGCTAACGGTAAACCGCATATCGGTCACGTGCTGGGCCGTGTAATTAAGGATTTTGTGGGCCGCTATCAGACAATGAAGGGATACCGCGTCGTACGTAAGGCAGGCTGGGACACGCATGGCTTGCCGGTAGAACTAGGTGTACAGAAGCAACTGGGGATCTCCCATAAACCTGAAATTGAAGAATACGGCGTTGAAAAGTTTATTAAAAAATGTAAGGCGAGTGTGTTTGAGTACGAGCAACAATGGCGTGATCTAACCGAAGCGATCGGATACTGGACAGACCTCGATAACCCGTACATTACATTGGATAATAATTATATCGAGAGCGTATGGAACATTTTGGCGACCATTCATGAAAAAGATCTGCTGTATCGTGGTCATCGTGTGAGTCCGTATTGCCCGGATTGTCAGACAACGCTAAGTTCTCATGAAGTAGCGCAGGGCTACAAAGATGTAAAGGATCTGAGTGCCACGGCCAAATTCAAGCTGCATAGCAGTGGTGAATATGTACTGGCTTGGACGACAACACCTTGGACCTTGCCGAGTCACGTGGCGCTCGCTGTCAACCCTGACCTGGAATACGCACGTGTGAAGCAGGAAGATGGTGTATACATCGTTGCTAAAAATCTGGTTGAAGACGTCATTAAAGGCGAGCATGAAGTGATTGGCACGCTATCTGGTTCAGAACTGGTTGGCCAAACGTATACCCCGCCATTTACGTATTTTCAGGTTGAGAAGGGTAATCAGATTTTGGGTGCGAAGTTCGTAACAGATTCCAGCGGTACAGGTATCGTTCATATGGCTCCGGCGCATGGTGAGGATGATTACCGGGTATGTCGTGAAAATGGTGTTGAATTCATCAACGTGGTGGATCTTCAAGGTAACTATGTAGAGGAAATCACTGATTTTGCAGGTCGTTTTGTGAAAGACTGTGATGTAGATATTGTAAAAATGCTGTCCGAAAAAGGCCTGCTGTACAGCAAGGAAAAATACGAGCATAGCTATCCGTTCTGCTGGCGTTGCGATACTCCATTATTGTACTATGCTATGGACAGTTGGTTTATCAAAACAACTGCGATCAAGGATCAACTGATTGCCAACAACAGCGAAGTCGAATGGTATCCGGGTCATGTACGTGAAGGACGTTTTGGCAAGTTTTTGGAGGAACTGGTGGATTGGAACATCAGTCGTGATCGCTATTGGGGTACACCGCTAAACATCTGGGTTTGTGAGGAAACTGGAGAACAGTTTGCTCCGCATAGTATTGCTGAATTGAGGGAACGTGCGATTGGCGACGTACCAGCGGACATCGAGCTGCACAAACCATATGTAGATGATATTAAGGTTCGTAGCCAATGCGGTAAATACGAAATGACTCGTACACCGGAAGTGATCGACGTATGGTTTGATAGCGGCTCCATGCCGTTTGCACAGCATCATTATCCTTTTGAAAATAATGAAACGTTCGAACAGCAATTTCCGGCAGATATGATCTGTGAAGGGATTGACCAGACTCGTGGCTGGTTCTATAGCTTGCTTGCGGTTTCGACTATGCTGACTGGCAAAGCTCCTTATAAAGCTGTCATGGCGACAGGCCATGTACTGGATGAGCAAGGGCAGAAAATGTCCAAATCAAAGGGTAATGTTATTGATCCGTGGGAAGTGATTGACGAGTACGGTACAGATGCTTTCCGCTGGGCATTGCTGTCCGATAGTGCACCATGGAATAGCAAACGTTTTTCCAAAGGCATCGTAGGTGAGGCTAAATCGAAGCTGGTAGATACGCTTGTGAATACACATGCTTTTCTGACCTTATATGCGGATATCGACGGATTTGATCCGGCACAGCACCCGTTCAAACCATCGGCTCATAAGTTGGATCGCTGGATTTTGTCCCGTCTGAACAGCCTGATTTTGGTAGTGGACAAAGCGCTGGCTGTAAATGACTTCCTGAACTCATCCAAAGCAATTGAGTCGTTTGTGGATGAGCTGAGCAACTGGTATATCCGTCGTTCACGCGACCGATTCTGGGGCAATGGTCTTACAGAAGATAAGCTGGATGCATACCGTACACTGACTGAAGTGCTGTTAACGACTGCCAAACTACTTGCGCCGTTTACACCACTGCTTGCAGAGGATATTTACCTCAACCTGAGCAACGGGGAAAGTGTTCATCTGGATGATTATCCGACTGCCAATGAATCCTTGATCGATCTGGAATTGGAACGAGATATGGAAACGGCACGTCGTGTCGTTGAATTGGCGCGTAACGTCCGCAACGAAACGGGTTTGAAAACGCGTCAACCGTTGTCCGAGTTGATTCTATCCATGGATCAGGATTTTGAACTGAGTGGCTATGAGGAAATCATCAAAGATGAGATTAACGTGAAGCATATTCATGTTGAGACGGACGATAGTGGCTTTGTAGATTTTACACTGAAACTGAATTTGAAAGTAGCAGGCAAGAAATACGGCAAAAATGTCGGTTTCCTACAAAACTTTTTCAAAGGAATGTCTGCTGAGGATACCCGTTCTGTTGTAGAACAGGGAATGTTAAATGTCGCTTCTCCAGAAGGTGAAGAGCTGCAAGTTACAGCCGAAGAATTGCTGGTGGAGAAAAAAGCGAAAGAAGGCTTCGCTTCTGCTTCCGGTTATGGCTTAACGGTAGCGTTGAACACGGACATTACACCGGAGCTGGAGCAAGAGGGCTGGGTACGTGAAGTGGTTCGTGCGGTACAGGATTACCGTAAAAAACTGGATCTGCCGATTGAAAAGTATGTGGCGTTGACGTTGAATGTAGATAAAGAGCTGCGTCAGGCCATCGAAAGCTTCGACTCTGTATTGCGTGAGAACGTATTGGTTACGACTGTGACATTTGGTCAAGCCGAACCGGCAGAACATGTGGAAGTGAACGGTAAAACCATCGGCGTTCATATTGGGGAATAATTACAAGCCCCCTGTCCCATAATACAATAACAGGCAGCATATAAAAACGAGCCTAAGCATCGGAAACGGGTATTCTCCGTTACGTGCTTCGGCTCGTTTGCTGCGTTCAGGGCAGCCATGGGAAAAGGGGGATTGTGCATATGACGGCACGATCAAGGCGTAGACAGAGGAGGAGTCTCCGAGGGATGAACGGAGAAGGAGCTGCCATAGCCACAGATAAAAGCAAAATAGGTAATCAGACAGAGCGATTAAGTCGTGTTGAAAAGCTGATACGTGCTGTGTCAGAGCAGATGGAACGGACACGTATTGCAGATTACGCTTTGCTGCTAAATAAGCCTTGGCGATTACTCTGGCTAAATCTAATATCAGGTGTTTCCCGGGGAATCGGCATCGCGTTAGGTTTTACTTTTTTTGCCGCTACCATTATTTATGTGCTGCAAGTGCTCGGTGCGCTAAATTTACCGATTATCGGTGATTATATCGCTGATATTGTACGGATCGTACAACGACAGCTGGAGCTTACTACCTATTAGGCAGCGATCTCCACTTTGAAGTTCACGATTCGTCTTCGTGCGTATCCGGCTCCAGTAGACCTTCGCCCTCGCCATCTTCGATATAACGCTGATAAATGGAACTGCGAATAACGGATACATTTTGTCCATAAATGTCAGTAGCAACAAAGCTTTCGTATGGTTCTACGAAGCCCATATTATCGTCGTCTGCTTCAATTTCCATATCATCATAACTGTGGATTTCTCCGCTTTCGGCCATGGCTGGGGTGTTAGAGGTACCCCAATTTTCGACGATCTGCCAGGCATCTTCACCGTCGAAGCCGTTTTGATCATCACGCTCATCCAGACTCGTTCTGCCGAACGAGGGAGCGAGAAATTCTTCCTCCACTGGGCGGCGGTTAGACACTTCTGTTTCGGGACTGTACTCTTTGCAGTAAATGGTATAGGGAACAGCCAGTAGGCGTTCATAGGGAATAGGTTTACCGCTGGCGGCGCAAATGCCATAGGTCCCCTTGTCCATTGCCATCAAGGCTGATTTGATACGTTCCAATTGAAACTCATCATGCTCCAGTAAGGAAATATCTTTGGCTCGCTCGTAGGTTTCGGTAGCCAGATCGCCTGGATGATTATCAATGGGAGAAAGCTCACCGGTTTGATCGCGCTGTGAATCACCGAGTCCGTAATGGTCGTTGTTTTGCAAGCGGTGCTCAATTTCCTTTTTGCGTTCCAGCAGTTCGTTACGCAGACCCTGCAATTGTTGCTCCGTCAATGGGGACATGGAATCCTCTCCTTGTTCTAGGTTTCATGCGCATGCGTTGTGTCGAGTATGCTCCTTGTAGTTTGCACCGGGAAGACCTCTTTTACATAGGAAATTCTAATCAAATGCGAAGGAGTTCATTTTATGGATGGTCTGTGCTTGATAGCTTGCGGGTTTCGTGGACGATCTGAGAACGCTTATGCTACAATAAATGGGTTCAACAACGGATATAAGCGGATCGGAGTGACGAAGGACTGTGATTTATTTTGGTATTGCGCTAATAATTTTTTTGATTGATCAGGGAGTCAAATATTTGGTGGCTACACGAATGGAATTGTACGAACAAATACCAGTCATCGGCAATTTCTTTTTAATCACCTCCCATCGTAATCGTGGAGCTGCTTTTGGGATTTTGGAAGGTCAACGTTGGCTTTTTATCGTGATTACAATTGTAGTGGTGATTGGTATCGTCTGGTATCTGCGAAAAACAGTTAAGGCTGGACAAAAGCTACTTCCTGTTGCGCTAAGTTTAGTGCTGGGGGGAGCAGTCGGTAACTTTCTGGATCGAGCTATTTCAGGGGAAGTGGTTGATTTTGCACAATTTAATTTTGGAAGCTATACGTTCCCCATTTTTAATGTGGCAGATTCGGCAATTGTCATCGGTGTAGCATTGATTATTTTGGATACATTGCTGGAATCGCGTCGGGAAAAGGGAAATGGCAATGGCAATGATAGCATCGAAGGGAAGTCATAGCATGAGCGAAGTGAATGAAAATGGCGAAGCCGCAGGTCTGTCTTATGAGGACGAACTGGAGGGTGAATCTCTGGAATGGACAGCGGCTTCCGGGGATGCCAAAACGCGTATTGACAAATATATCGCCGAAGAAATGAAGGAAGTGTCTCGTTCTCAGATACAGCTGTGGATCGGAAATGGTCGTGTGCTGGTGAACGGTACGACGATTAAGGCGAACTACAAGCTGGCTGAAGGAGACCGGATTGTATTATCAGTACCGGAAGCAGAAACTGTAGATATTGTTCCAGAGAATATTCCGTTGGATGTCGTTTACGAGGACTCGGACGTTATTGTTATTAACAAGCAACGTGGTCTGGTCGTGCATCCTGCACCGGGACACTCTTCGGGAACATTAGTTAACGCACTGATGTACCACTGTCACGATCTTTCGGGCATTAACGGGGAATTACGTCCTGGTATTGTTCACCGTATTGATAAGGATACATCAGGACTGCTGATGGCGGCTAAAAATGATCAGGCTCACGCATCACTTGCAGCACAGCTTAAGGATCATAGTGTGACTCGGAAATATATAGCCTTAGTTCACGGTCATTTGAGCCACGATCAGGGAACGGTAGATGCTCCGATTGGCCGTGATTCGGGTGATCGCAAATTGTTTACAGTGACGGAACGTAACAGCAAGCATGCCGTCACCCATTTTCTCGTCATTGAACGATTGGGGAATTATACCCTCCTTGAACTTCAATTGGAAACAGGACGAACACATCAAATTCGTGTTCACATGAAATTTATTGGACACCCATTGGTTGGTGACCCTATGTATGGGCGCAGCAAAGGGGTTCGTATGGATGGTCAGGCGCTGCATGCGGCGGTACTGGGCTTTAAGCACCCATCCACTGGAGAATACATGGAATTCAGCAGACCGATTCCTCCTGATATGGAGGATGTGTTAGCATCCTTGCGTAGTCGTTAAAACAATGATAATTTGCATTCCTATTCACAAACCTGAATAAATTATTAAGTTAAACCGCCTAAATGGCGGTTTTTTTATTGTGAGACAAGGTATGGGTAAAAACAACTATGGATAATTATACAATGAAGTTGTATAATTATTAGAGTGCTTCCGGTGGTTCCGGTTGAACGGGTGTTGACACGCGATTTTCAATCTGTCATACTTCTTATAGTTGCGATGAACTTTGTCCAAGAGATGGCTAACCATCTCACACTATGAGAAGCAGGACAAAGGAAATCCTGAATAGCACCTTTAAATCAGTCCCGTGAGGCTGGCAAGGTAACGTGAATGGATCACTGATCAGTGCATCCGCTGCGGCGGTATGTCTTCAGTGTGTCCGAGAGATCGGAGAACAGTAGAAGACTGTTCACACGAGACTCCTTGCCAAACTTGGGCAAGGAGTCTTTTTTGTATCCGAACACGGGACCAGGTCTGAAGGGAACATCACCTGAGGAGGCTGGAAGCATGAGTAATGAAACACATGTACTGATGGATGAAATTGCGATTCGTCGGGCATTGACACGGATTGCACATGAAATTTTGGAGAAAAACAAAGGTATTGACGATTGTGTGCTAGTAGGTATTCGAACACGCGGAGTTCATCTGGCGCAACGCCTGGCTGAAAAAATTGCTGAGATTGAAGGCGCACCAATTCCATGGGGAGAGCTGGACGTCACAGCCTACCGGGATGACCGGAACAGCGTAGCCGAAGCTAAAGGAAATGGAAAAGAGCTTTTGATGAATCCTGCTGACGTATCGGTTCATGATAAGAAAGTCATTCTCTTTGACGATGTGCTGTACACAGGCCGCACCATCCGCGCGGCGATGGATGCATTGATGCACTGCGGACGACCGCAAATGATTCAGCTGGCAGTGCTAGCGGATCGCGGACACCGTGAGCTTCCGATTCGTCCGGATTACATCGGCAAGAACATCCCGACCTCCAAATCTGAGGAAATCGTAGTAGCCCTTCAAGAGACGGACGGTAAGGACGAAGTGACAATCATTCAGAACCGGGGGGAACAGCTATGATCACCACAGCCAGTCAACTTAAAGAGCGTAGCCTACTCGGGTTAAAGGAACTTAGCCGAAATGAAATCGAGTCCATTCTGGATCGCGCTCATTATTGGGAATCTCAACCAGAAAAACTGGTTCCAGTACTGCAATCACGCTTTGCGGCCAACATGTTTTTTGAAAACAGCACTCGTACCCGCTTTTCTTTTGAAATGGCAGAGAAGCGGCTGGGCGCTCAGGTTTTGAACTTTTCCGCTGCGGCTTCCAGTGTGGAAAAAGGGGAGTCCATTTACGATACAGTACGTACGCTCGAATCCATGGGCATTGATGCAGGAGTCATCCGGTTAAAGCCAGCCGGAGTGCTGCAAGAACTCGCTGAGAAGGTCAGTGTTCCACTGGTTAATGCGGGGGACGGCAACAATGAGCATCCAACGCAGGCTCTGCTGGACCTGTACACCATGCGCAAAACTTTCGGTGAGCTTAAAGACTTGAGAGTATCCATCATAGGAGACATTCTGCACAGCCGTGTCGCCCGCTCAAATCTGTGGGCCTTGCAAAAATTTGGAGCCAAGGTTAGCTTCTGCGCTCCTGATAATATGCAAGCACCTGATCTTGCGGCCTACGCGCCTTATGTTCCGATGCAAGAGGCACTACAGGCGGACGTGGTCATGATGCTTCGGGTACAGCTGGAACGGCATGCCGAAGGAATGTTGCGCTCAGCGGATGAATACCGAGAGCAGTACGGTTTGACAGAGAAAAGAGCAGCGAACCTGAAGCCCGGAACGATTATCATGCATCCAGCTCCAGTGAATCGGAATGTGGAAATTGATAGTGCAGTTGTGGAAAGCGAACAATCGCGAATTTTTCCGCAAATGGCAAACGGGGTTCCGATCCGCATGGCGGTTATGGAACGGGCAATGAAGCTGTAGAAGCTGTCAGTAGGATCGTAGGGAAAAGTTGCAAAAAACTGAGCGGAGGAATATTTCAGATGAAACAATTAATTATGAATGCAAGCGTATTGAACGAGCAGGGCGAGGCTGAATTGAAATCTATCCTAATTGCCGACGGAAAGATTTTGGCTATCGCAAGTGCGGATGCTGGAATCAGCCTACTTATGGAAGAAGGCGCATCTGGGCAGGAGCGCGAAGTCGAGAAGGTTGACGCCCAGGGAAAGCTGGTCATCCCCGGTTTAATCGACATGCATGTGCATCTGAGAGAACCCGGCTTTGAATATAAAGAAACGATTGAAACGGGCAGCCGCGCAGCGGTGAAAGGCGGATTTACGACGATTGCCTGCATGCCAAACACCCGTCCAGTGACGGACAATGTGGACACAGTTCAGCTGGTATTGAAAAAGGGACAGGAAGCCGGGCTTGCCAAGGTTCTTCCTTACGCAGCCATTACGAAAAACGAACTGGGTCGTGAGCTGACAGATTTTGAAGCGCTCAAAGCAGCAGGTGCCATCGGCTTTACTGACGATGGTGTCGGGGTGCAAAGCGCGCAAATGATGAAGGACGCCATGGCGCGGGCCAAAGCACTGGATATGCCGGTTATTGCACACTGTGAGGATAACACACTTGTTGAAGGAGCGGCAGTGACGGACGGCGAATTTGCCAAGCGCCACGGGCTTAAAGGCATTCCGAACGAATCTGAAGCGATTCACGTCGGACGGGACATTTTACTATCCGAGGCAACCGGGGCACACTATCATGTATGCCATGTCAGCACGGAGCAGTCAGTGCGGTTAATCCGCCATGCGAAATCTTTTGGCATCAAGGTAACGGCTGAGGTATGCCCGCACCACTTGGTATTGTCAGATGAGGATATCCCTGGGCTGGATGCGAACTGGAAAATGAATCCTCCGCTACGCTCCCCACGTGATGTGCAGGCATGCATCGAGGGACTGGAAGACGGTACGATTGACATCGTCGTAACCGACCATGCAGCGCACAGTGAGGAAGAGAAGGCAAGGGGGATGGAGCTGGCGCCATTCGGGATCGTTGGATTTGAGACGGCCTTCCCGCTGTTGTACACGAAATTCGTAGCTACCGGACAGTGGACGCTGGACTTTCTGGTGCGTCGTATGACTGCTGATCCAGCGCGTGTCTTCCGCCTTGATACGGGACGCCTGGAAGAAGGGGCTCCAGCTGACCTCACCATGATTGATCTGGAGCAGGAGCAGGCAGTTGATCCGCAAACGTTTGCCAGCAAAGGACGCAACACTCCGTTTACAGGCTGGAAGCTCAAAGGCTGGCCTGTGAAAACTTGGGTAGATGGCAAACTGGTATGGTCTGCTGACGAAGCAAAATAAATAGAAACCACTAAAAAAATAGAACCTTATAGCAGGAAACAATATAGAGGAGTGAGACGGGATGCAGGCAAGATTGTTACTTCAGGACGGCACGCTGTTTACAGGCACATCATTTGGTGCGGAAGGTGATAAAACAGGTGAGGTCGTTTTCAACACAGGGATTACAGGCTATCAAGAGGTGCTTACTGATCCCTCTTACTGCGGACAAATCGTAACGATGACTTACCCGCTGATTGGCAACTATGGAATTACTCGTGATGACTTTGAATCGGTACGGCCTTATGTCCATGGCTTTGCTGTTAGACATTACGAGCCAGCGCCAAGTAACTGGCGTGCTCAATACAGCGTGGGCGATTTGCTGAAGGAATATGGCATCATTGGCATTAGCGACATCGACACCCGCATGCTTACCCGGATTATTCGCCATCACGGCACGATGAAGGGCATTTTGACGACTGGTTCCCAGCCGCTGGAAGAACTGAAAGAAATGATGTCTGACTTGACCATTGAAGAACTGCGCAATCAGGTTCCTATGACTTCTACACCTCATCCGTACAGCAGTCCTGGCAACGGAGAGCGGATCGTATTAATTGACTATGGTGCAAAAAGCGGCATTTTGCGCGAACTGAACAAACGGGACTGCGATGTGGTTGTCGTTCCGCATGATACGACGGCTGAGGAAATTCGCCGCTTGGACCCGGACGGTATTCAGCTGTCTAACGGCCCTGGGGATCCGAAAGACGTACCCTATGCCGTTCGTACGGTAGCTGAATTGTTAGGGGAATATCCGATTTTCGGAATTTGCTTGGGACACCAGTTGTTCGCTTTAGCTTCGGGAGCGGATACGGAAAAGCTGAAATTCGGACATCGCGGTGGTAACCATCCGGTGAAAGAACTGGAGAGCGGACGCTGTTTTATCACATCACAAAATCACGGCTACACGGTGAATGAGGATTCGATCCAAGGTACTGAGCTTGAAGTGACGCATATTAATAACAACGATAAAACGATTGAAGGTCTTAAACATACCAAGTATCCCGCGTTTTCGGTGCAATATCATCCAGAGGCTGCACCAGGACCTTACGATAATGGTTACCTGTTTGACCGCTTTCTGGACATGATCCGTGAGCACAAAAGAAATCATCCAAAGCAACCGCGTCAGGCTGCTATCGCCGCCGCAGTGAGAGGAGAGCGCTAATATGCCGAAAAATACAGAACTTAAAAAAATACTTGTGATCGGTTCCGGTCCTATCGTCATTGGTCAGGCAGCAGAATTTGATTACGCTGGTACACAAGCTTGTCAAGCGCTCAAAGAAGAAGGCGTCGAGGTAGTACTGATCAACAGTAATCCGGCAACCATCATGACAGACACTAACATGGCAGACAAAGTATACATCGAGCCGATTACACTTGACTTTGTAACACAGATTATCCGTCAAGAGCGTCCAGATGGTCTGCTTCCTACGCTGGGAGGACAGACAGGTCTGAATATGGCAGTGGAACTGGCTCGCGCCGGAGTGCTGGAGCGTGAAAACGTCAAGCTGCTGGGAACTCAACTGAATTCAATAGAAAAAGCCGAAGATCGTGATCTGTTCCGTGATTTGATGCGCGAGTTGGAACAGCCTGTACCGGAGAGTGTCATTGTAACAACCTTGGAAGAATCGTTAGAATTTGCTAACGAAATCGGTTATCCAATTATCGTTCGCCCGGCTTATACGCTAGGGGGAACAGGCGGTGGTATCTGCTCCACAGAAGAAGAACTGCGTGAAACCGTCAGCTCTGGCTTGAGATACAGTCCAATCGGACAATGTTTGGTGGAAAAGAGTATCGCAGGTATGAAGGAAGTCGAATATGAGGTCATGCGTGACGGCAATGATAACTGTATCGTTGTCTGCAATATGGAGAACTTTGATCCAGTCGGCGTGCATACTGGCGACAGTATTGTCGTAGCTCCGAGTCAGACGCTGTCAGATCGCGAATACCAAATGCTGCGCTCTGCTTCTCTGAAAATTATCCGCGCCCTCAATATCGAAGGCGGTTGTAATGTACAGTTTGCGCTTGATCCGCACAGCTATCAATACTATGTCATTGAAGTAAACCCGCGCGTAAGCCGCTCCTCGGCGCTCGCTTCCAAGGCAACCGGATATCCGATTGCTAAAATGGCTGCCAAAATTGCACTGGGTTACACGTTGGATGAAATTGTGAATCCGGTAACGGGACAGACGTATGCTTGCTTTGAGCCAACATTGGACTACATCGTAAGCAAAATACCACGCTGGCCATTTGACAAATTCATTTCTGCCAACCGCAAGCTGGGCACGCAAATGAAAGCAACGGGTGAAGTCATGGCCATCGGACGCACATTCGAAGAGTCCATCCAGAAAGCGGTACGGTCATTGGAAATCGGTGTACACCGTCTGCATCTTAAGGGAGCCGAACAGCTGTCTGATGACGTGCTCAAGGATCGTCTGATTAAAGCAGATGATGAGCGGTTGTTCTTGGTAGCTGAGGCGTTCCGTCGCGGCTGGCAGCAGCAGGAGATTCAAGATTTGACGAAAATTGACTGGTGGTTCCTCGATAAGGTAGAGGGAATCATCAAGTTCGAAGCCATCATCGCTGGAGAATCTGAGCTGACCAACGAAACACTCTATCAGGCCAAACGTAAAGGCTTTACCGACCGCTCGATCGCCGAGATTCGCAGTATGGGCCAAAACGACAGTATGACAACCGAGCGTGAGGTACGTGAATTCCGTCTAGCTCAAAACCTGCGTCCGGTCTACAAAATGGTAGACACATGCGCAGCCGAGTTTGAAGCCACAACTCCGTACTACTACTCCTCTTACGAGGTGGAAAATGAAGTGATTCCATCTAGCAAAGAGAAAGTTATCGTACTCGGTTCCGGACCGATTCGGATCGGGCAAGGGATTGAATTTGATTACTCCACCGTACATGCGGTATGGGCTATTCAAAAAGCGGGCTACGAAGCAGTGATTATCAATAACAACCCGGAGACGGTATCTACGGACTTTAACACATCTGACCGCCTCTACTTTGAACCGCTCTTCTTCGAAGATGTAATGAATGTTATCGAGCAGGAAAAACCGATTGGGGTTATCGTCCAGTTCGGGGGTCAAACGGCCATTAATCTCGCAGCTCCACTGAGTGCGGCAGGCGTGAATATTTTGGGTACGAGTCTGGAAAGTATCGATGAAGCGGAAGACCGGAAGAAGTTTGAGCAACTTTTGTCTCGTCTGGCTATCGCACAGCCTAAAGGCAACACGGTCACATCAGTTGATGAAGCAGTAGGAACCGCACAGGCGCTGGGCTATCCGGTTCTGGTACGTCCATCCTACGTTCTGGGCGGACGCGCTATGGAAATCGTGTACTCAGATACGGAATTGCTGCGGTACATGGAAGAAGCGGTTAAAATCAATCCAGAGCACCCGGTGCTCATCGACCGTTATATGTTGGGTAAAGAAGTTGAGGTTGACGCCATCTGCGACGGCGAGACAGTATTGGTACCAGGCATTATGGAGCATGTAGAACGGGCCGGGGTTCACTCAGGTGACTCTATCGCGGTGTATCCACCACAGCACTTGTCTGCCGAGTTGAAACAAAAAATTGTGGAAATTACAATCAGCATCGCTAAGGAATTGAAGACCATCGGTCTGGTAAATATCCAGTTTGTTATTCATCAAGACGAGGTGTACGTAATCGAGGTTAATCCTCGCTCCTCGCGGACGGTTCCTTTCTTGAGTAAAGTAACAAATATTCCGATGGCAAATCTGGCGACACAGGCTATTTTGGGCGGTAAGCTTAAAGATGCAGGTTATTCAGAAGGTCTATGGCCTGAAAGTAATTATGTCTCGGTTAAGGTTCCGGTATTCTCCTTTGCCAAACTGCGCCGTGTAGAGCCGACGCTGGGCCCGGAAATGAAATCGACAGGTGAAGTTATGGGACGCGATATTCAGTATGCCAAAGCACTGTACAAAGGACTTGTGGGGGCTGGCATGAAAATTCCATCCACTGGAGCAATAATCATCACAGTGGCAGATAAAGACAAAGAAGAAGCTGTCGAGTTGATGCAGGGCTTTTACAGACTGGGCTATAAAATTATTGCAACAGGTGGAACAGCGGCTGCTATGGAGCAAGCCAACATTCCAGTGAACACGATCAATAAGCTGAGCGAAGGGAACCCGAACATCCTGGATATGATCCGTACGGGTGAAGCCAACTTTGTCTTCAATACGTTGACCAAAGGCAAAACGCCAGAGCGTGATGGATTCCGTATCCGCCGCGAAGCAGTTGAGAATGGCATTGTCTGCATGACCTCACTGGATACAGTACGCGCTTTGCTAAGAATGCTGGAAACAATCAATTTCACATCCGAATCCATGCCGGTCCTGAGCAAATAATGCGTTACGAATAGATGTGAGGAAATAAGTAGCACAGGGAAGGACATTCATCAGCTTCGGCTGACGGATGTCCTTTATCACGGGCAAATGCACCCGAATTGACGTAAAGAGGGGATGGAGAACGGTGAATGGAGCATTTCAGCAGATGGCAGGACGGCTGATGGTTGCGTTAGATTATCCCAATGCACAACAGGCTGAGCAGTTAATTCGGCAGCTAGAAGGGATTCCTTGTTATATAAAAGTAGGTATGCAACTGTTTTATAGTGCAGGGCCAGCTTTTGTAGAACAGCTAAAGTCCAGAGGATACTCCGTATTTCTGGATGTAAAAATGCATGATATCCCTAACACGGTGCGGGGAGGGGCAGAGAGCATTACCCGCTTAGGTGTAGATATGTTCAACGTACATGCTGCTGGGGGCGTTAATATGATGTCAGCCGCTAAAGCTGGTGCAGAAGCAGCTATTTCCGCAGACAGCTCGCTTTCCATGCCGCTTATTATTGCAGTCACACAGCTGACCAGCACAGATCAGACGACCATGAATAAGGAATTAGGTATTCCTGGTACGGTACAGGATGCAGTGGTTCGTTACGCACAACTGACCCGTGAGGCGGGACTGGATGGTGTGGTAGCTTCACCTTTGGAAGTGCCTGCCATTCGTGCTGTATGTGGATCAGACTTTAAGACGATAACTCCTGGCATACGCCCGGCAGGTAGTGCTACAGGAGATCAGTCGCGTGTGCTTACACCTGGCCAAGCCATTGCACAAGGCAGCAGCTACATTGTCGTTGGACGTCCTATCACCGCAGCAGCAGACCCACGCGCCGCAGCGGAACACATTATTGAGGAGATGATACAAGTATGACCACATTCAATAGTATACCTGAGCAAATTGCATCCCATCTGTTACGTATTCAGGCGGTGGCATTGCGCCCACAACAGCCTTTTACATGGACATCCGGCATTAAATCGCCAATCTACTGTGACAATCGCCTGACCATGTCCTACCCGGAGGTGCGCGAGCTGATCGCAGACTCATTTGCTGCCCTTATTCGTGAGCAATACCCCGAAACTGAAGTCATTGCAGGGACAGCTACAGCAGGGATTCCTCATGCAGCCTGGGTGGCGCAAAAGCTAAATCTGCCAATGGCCTATGTGAGGGACAAAGCCAAAGGACATGGGAAAGAGAACCAAATCGAAGGCCGTATTAGCGCAGGTCAGAAGGTTATGGTTATCGAGGATCTTATTTCTACAGGAGGTAGCTCCATTAAAGCAGCACAGGCCGTAGCACAAGCAGGCGCTCAGCCACTAGCGGTACTGGCCATTTTCAGCTACCAGCTAGACAAAGCAACTCAAGCCTTTGAAGAAGCAAGTGTGGAGTTGCAAAGCCTGTCCAATTATACAGCCCTGATGAATGTTGCCTTGCGAGAAGGAACCATTCAGGAAGAAGAGATGGAATTGCTGCGTTCCTGGCGTCAGGACCCCGCTTCCTTTGGGAAATAAGATGAGCTATAGGGGCCAATAGGTCTAATGATTAAAGCGATTCGTACTCGTTACTAACCATTGTAGATTGTTATGGCCAGACCGTGTAAATCGAATTCGATCCGGTTACACTAACTCCTACCATCATGTGAAAAGAGGGAGCTCGGATGTATTGGATTTACTATGGCAGACTGTACACGACTAAATTTCAGGCAGGATGTCTGGCAAAAAGGTTGGAGCACGACGGCTGGATGTATGGCTACAATGATCCCCGCGCAGTGGAGGTGTACCGCTCGCGCAAAGGTCGTTATGGTGTCCGATTTATTCCGTAAGTACACGAAAATAATTTTTAAAAAGAAAATTTTCGAAAGACTATTGACGAAACACAAGAAAATGTTGTATATTAATTAACGTTGCTGTTATGAATATGTGACGTGAATATACATGTTTTTTTGAGGGCCCTTAGCTCAGTTGGTTAGAGCGGTCGGCTCATAACCGATTGGTCGGGGGTTCGAGTCCCTCAGGGCCCATTTCCTCAAAAACCCTTGCTTAGCAAGGGTTTTTTTGTCGTTTATAGAAGCATTAGGAAAAGAGTGACACAGGACTACTGAAAGTGATTTACAAGATGGAAACTTAAAAGTGACCCTCTTATTAATCAATTAAATTAATTAAACTTTTTGAAAAAGGAAGAATGGTATTGAATAATTCATCTATGAGAACCTTTTTCCAAAGGAAGGATAACTTGGGGGACACTGTTTCCACAAAGAATACTATCTTATTAGTAGAAGTCCTTATATACCTATTTATTCATTTGTCGAAGTATTTTTAAGTTGATGACATAAATAAAGTAAAAATTGCCCGGACATTTATAACTATGACTTTATAAGCTAAGCATGTAGTTAACAATCATATTGATCAGCGAAGGAGTGGTGATTGTGAAGAACAAGGTGGGAAGTTTGAAAACTTCCCGAAAAAGTCCGGCTCAGCAATTAAGAAAAAAAGGAAAGCAAAATTTTATTTCATCTGTCAGATCGCTTCAGCTTATTACCTTACCCGAAGTAAAAAATCTAAAGGGCAAAAAAATCCGAACGACTGTACCAAATATAACCGGGACAATTACCGCCACAGTAGGAGATTATGATTCGAATACAAACCGAGTCCAGTTGATTAATATTATTAGTGACAGAACAGGAGTAAACTATGGAAATCTAAGTTATCTTCCTGATGAATTGAGTGGCTTAGAAGTGTTAGGCGGTGGGACACCAACACCAACACCAACACCAACACCAACACCTCAAAATTGTGCCATAACTGGAGGTAAAGGTAATCTCCTTTATTCGGGAGAAGCTAGTATCTCGATAGGGTCGGTAAGTTACACGGTACATGAATGCCAAATCGAAGTAACGCCAAAAGTTGCCGGAATACCTGTTCAAAAGTTTGTATTGAATAGAGACAAAAATAGAGTTGAAGGTACTTACCCTACAAGCATAGTAACAAGAATAAAATTTGCAATATGGGTAGTAAACAAGGAATTATGGATCGAAGTTGAATCTCAACACAAAAATTTATTGGGTAAATGGCTTAAGACTACGGGAGGAAAAACTAAAGTTGGTTCTTGGTCAGGATTGAAGTTTTAAATAAATTTAATAAGAGAGCAGTGAAGGTACCTTTCCTGCTCTTTTTATCTCTTGTAAAACAAAAGCTGTCGCACATACTCTTTTTTTTCTCAGCCGACCGCCTTTGAATACTGTCGCTAAAGGTATTGGGAATTATGAGAATCAGCGTTTTTGGTATCGAGGGATAGGGAACAGATCGGATCGAAAGATTATTATGTCATTTGTTTTTTGCCACCTCAACAAATTTATAAAGTTCTTTTTTTGAGAGGAATACCTATTGTGGACCGAAGTCTTGCCACCATGTTCTTCTATAGTAGAGTAGTTGTTCATATTTTATAATTACAATAACTATATCGTGACTGAACAAGCATCTCCAAAGTTTTATTCAATTTCGGAGCAAATCAGAATTTATAGTTTTAGGAATATAGGTGAAAGGCAACGGGATAATAACATACCCAAAACGGGGAAGGGGAAGAAAAACTATAATTTTGTTAAGGATACATTTGAGGATACCAATTTCTTGGGTAATAGCCATCACCAGGCACACCAGTACCGGGCATACCACTACCAGGCGTACTCTCGACAGGCATACCACTACCAGATGTACTTCCGCCAGGTATAACAAGCTGCCCTGCCGCAGCAATCGCTATAATATCATCAGCTGTTGTAAATTGGGGTGCATCTGGTAGTGCTCCCTGAGGGAAAAACTTAACAGATCCAAAATTAGCGCCAGACGAAATATCAACTTCTTCAATATAAGCGGTTTTGTAAATAAACCCATTACTCAATATCATATCTACCTTTTTTCTCAAAACTTTTGGCATTAGGAACCGTTAAATATTGTATACTTCGATTTCTATTACGTTCATGTAGCTTTTCTTCCTAAATTTAGGTGAATGCAATCCATTGTATGTCTGTATATTTAAGGTTGCAATATTTGGGTTTTGAAGGGTCCGTATGATCTGTTATAAATACATATCCGTAAGGTCGCCCCATTGCAACATCGGTTGAATCCCAAACATCGTAATTTTTCCTTTAATCAACACTCCTTGGTTTGTAAAAACATTTACTTCTTTATCTAAGTAAAGTTGTTTGATTAATTCTGGATATAGAGGGGGACGGGCATCAAATTGCATAGCGACAGGATAGTAATAAACCCAAAAAGCTTGCATTAAAATTAACCACCACCTTACAATAAAATATTTCATACTGATAAACGCCTAATTTACTTAAACAAATTATTTAAACTAGCTACTGCTGGTGTATGTACGAATAATAATTACGATTGCATTAAACAAAAGCACTGCCCCAATAAACGGACAGTGCTTCTTTTGATATTCTCGAAATCACTTAACAAAGTGCCTAAGAAACTCGCTATCAAATCACCATTTTGATAATGATCGTTGACTCCGCATTCCCAGGAACGCTTATTCCAACCTTAGTTTACCTTAACGGTATACACCATTCTCAATTTACCGTTACCACCGTAAATCTCAACTCTTGCATTTGTTGTAGTGGTAGTTGTTACCACGCCGGACTCGGAGACGGTGACATTTCCGCTCGCCACTTTATAAGTATCCCCTGGGTAATTTGACAGCGCATAGGAATAATTTCGTGGCAATGTAGCCGTTCTGTAATATACTCCGTTAACTTGTACAACTGGCGTAATTACCGGAGAAGGGCCTACTGCCGCGGAAGCGCTAGGGACGATGATACTACCAATTAGCCCCAAAGACATAGCTGTTGATAATAGTATTTTCTTAGTATTCATAAAAAATTCCTCCTGATGTATGATATGAGCTCCTAAAATATACCATGTAAAATTATTGACTTCGTTTTATTCGACAAATGTTGTCAAAATAATACAACAAAACGATTCTAAAGTCCTATAAGATACAAAATAATTAAAATATAACAATTAAAGAAATTCATTTTATTGTACTGCATTTTTGAACTATTCTCTATAGCTGGGCAATCTTTGACCTAAAGCGAATAAAAAACGGACGTCAGAGTGATTAGTTCCAAGTCCGTTTTTCGTGTTTATATCTATTTAGTTCTTGATATCAGTTGACAAGTTGGTGCGCAAGCCTCTCACCGCTGTCTGGATTCTTTTCTACCATACGCTGTTTTAATGCAGACAGTTCCGCACAATGACGAATGGCTTCCGCTATAAGCTGGGCGACCTGTTTGGCTCCTTTGTCAGAAAAATGGGTATTATCCGTTACACCAGCGGGGTAATTAGGGTGCGCTTTTTCAGGCAAATGCATAAATAGCTGCTGGGACTCTTTTTCACCCATGGAACGATAAAGCCGCTGAGAAGCTTCAAAAATATCGAGCAACGGTGTTTGGGTTTCCTCGGCTACTTGTCTCATGGCAGCGGGATAGGCTCCTACAGCCAGCGGATCAGGTTCACCGTCTGCGGTGAATCGGCGGCGGCTTACAGAGGTCAATAGCACTGGAATTCCACCACGCTCTCTAGCGGACTGAATGTATTGAATTAAGTTTTGACGATACTCTCCATCAGGATCGGTGTAGCGAGTGGGGTCTTCTTTTTTCTCATCATTGTGTCCAAATTGAATAAACAGATAGTCTCCAGCTTGAATGTCTTTCTCAATATCAGCTAATCGGCCTTCTGCTATAAAAGATTTGGTGCTTCGCCCATTGACGGCACGATTGTCCACATGAACAGACGGTGCCAAGTAGCTTTGCAAGTATTCGCCCCAGCCTGTCATCGGTTTTTCGGTAGCCCCTTTTTGAGCTGCAGTGGAGTCCCCGGCGATAAACAGTCGAGTTGTCATCTGTTGTCTCGCCCGAGCATATCCATGTTTTTGAAGCCAAGTTTCCGCCAGATTGAGCCATTGATGGCATTCATGGTTGTCCTCTGACAGTCCCAAGCCGTGTCGTCCTTCCTCAAATACATGCAGTTCAAACGGAATACGTTCCCTGGATAATGAAAAAGCGAACAACAGACTATTTTCTACCGGTACAGCGCCATCATTGGCTGTAGTCCACATCAAAGTAGGAGGTGTCTTTGAAGTCACTTGCCGATCGGATGAAAAGGCTTGAAGCTGTTCCAGCGTCGGCTGTTCCCCTAAAAAATGCGTACGGCTTCCGATATGTGTATAAGGCTCATAAAATGAAATTACAGGGTATCCCAACAACAGAAGATCTGGCTTTACCGTCCCTATAGTGGAGACAATGGAGGCCAAGTGACCGCCTGCTGAAAAACCGATGAGCCCCACTTGGTCAGGGATGACCAGCCAGTCATGCGGTGTTTGGCGAATCCATTGCAGAGCATGTTCTACATCCTCCAACAAGGAAGTAATCTCGAAATCACCGACTTGATACTCCAGCACACCCGCATGAATACCTAGATCGTTCAACCACCGAGCTATAGGCTCTCCTTCATGTGAGGCCAAATGCTCGTAACCACCGCCAGGTAATACCAATATAAAAGGACGAGCTTCACGAACTGCTACGGGATAGAGGGAGAGAAAGGAAGTTTCTGACGGAAATTCTTCTTTTACAATCGGTTCTTTAGGACTAACAACATGTAACATAAGTAATTCCTCCAAATTTCTTTTTAACTGCCGCCAACCAAACAAAATCGACTTAAATTGGAATGATACGGATGTAAAAAATAATGCACACGTGAAAAAAATGATTTAAACCTTGTTATGAAAGCGCTATAATTTTGATGTGATGCAAAGAGCCAGAGGGGGAGCGCAATGAAAAAAGGAAGAATGTTCTACACCATTTTTATTACGATTCTGGTTTTAGGAATAGGATTTGTGGCCAGTTTTGGCAGCTACATCTATTTTACAACAATTAGCTCCGTTGTGGAGAGGGTTTCCAATACCAAGCAAAGCTATATGGCACAGATCAGGAATAGCCTGGAGCAGAAAATTCAAACGATTGAATATGCTTTTAATACGTATAGCACGACCAGTTCCTTTAATGATGTTGTGAAAAATCCCATTACAGAAAAAGATTTTATAGCGTATCGGAATGTGAATACTCAGCTCAATTATATTGCTACGATGGGATTAGAGGGAACGGAATATTCACTCATCAGTCTGGATCAGAATTGGAGAATCTCCAATGGAAGCCTGTCTTATTTAACGAAATCAGAAAAGGAGAAGCTGGTTAATACCTATATCGACCACCAAGAGAAGGGACTATTCTGGGTTAAAACAGATAAAGGAATCCGTTTTGTGAATACCTTGCCTGTATTCTCTAAGAAGAAGCAAGCCATTGCTCTGTCGGATATTTCGCTACAAACGTTAAATCATACGATTCAAACCGAGGATCATATGGCTGTTTTTATTTTGAATAAGCAAGGCGATTTAATGTATGAAACCCAGCCTGCTGAACAATTATTGTCCACCCAGCAGCTTCAGCACATTTCAGAAGCTACAGTGAAGCCGAACAACACAGGTATGTTAACTTTGGAGAAAACGGATCAGCAGCCTGCACGACAAGTCATTTATGCCAAATCTGCCTATAATAATTGGACTTACTTAACGGTATTAGATAAAAAAGAAATTGCAGATGCCTTTCAAACGACCAAATTTGGGATCATCATGATGGGACTTGTATTAACGCTCTTAATGGTGGTAGTGGCGTACTTCATTGCCGTTTACTTTACAAAGCCATTTCAGCAAATAAAACGAAGCTTGCCTAAAAATCCTAATTTCGCTTTCAAAAATGAACCTTCTAAAAATGAAATTGAATGGATTATTAATTCCATTGACAATATTGTTACCGAGAAGGAAAGCTTGGAAAGTCTCATTCAGTCCGAAATGCCACAGTTGGAAACGCAATTGATTCTCAACCTGTTTCGCAAACGTATTTCTGCAGAGGAATTGGCACGAAAAATGCCACGCTTGGGTTATCCGCAGATCGAGAATCAAATGTATATTACCTTGTTAGTCCAACTGGATAATCTGGGAGATCGAGAGCCCTCGGATAAAGATGTTTTGCTGCTGGCTATTAACAAAATCGTAGAAGAAACGATTCCAGAACAGCAGCGAATGCTCCCCATCATTTTGAACGATAACACTCAGGCCACCATATTAATTTTGACAGGGTTGAGCGAACAGGAAATGAGAAAGCAAGTCCTGGATGATGCGACCCTTTTGGTTCGAAACGTAAAAGAGTATTTGAATGTATCCATCAGCATCGGCATTAGTACGGCGTATGATAACTTATTAGAAAGTAAAGAAGCCTGTGAGATGAGCAAGCAAGCTTTGCATCACCGTTTAAATTTAGGCAAAGAGTCGATTATTTTTTATGAAGATATTTCCATGGTCATTTCAGGTCCGGTGCTGCTTCATTATCCTACGGAATTGGAATCAAAACTATTTGATGCCATCCGAATAGGGGACGAAGAGCAGGTATATCATACCGTGCACTCATTATTGGAGGAAATGATGATAAAAAACAATCATTCCATGAACTTTGAGGTGCTGTTGGTACGGTTTGTGAATAACCTCATCCAATTAGAGCAACTATTAGGGATTGAAGTGCTGCTGACGCAAGACAATCATGCCTTGTATCATCGTTTGCTGGACATCCGTAACCCGGAAGAGATAGAACGTATGCTGATAGAGCAAGTTATTTTCCCCATGGTAAAAAGCATGAAGGAGAAGACCAACCAGCAATTCCGCTGTCTCTCGGAGAAAATTGCTGCTATTATCCGTGCTGAATATGACCAGGAATTATCATTAGAACTCATTGGAGACCGACTTCATTACAATCCGAATTATTTAAGCAGTATTTTCAAAAAAGAATACGGAACGACGTTTAGTGAATATCTGATGGGCTACCGGCTGCAAATGAGTAAGAAGTGGCTCGTTGAGACAGATATGACGATTAAAGAAATCGCCGAGCGACTGCAATATCATAATTCGCAAAACTTTATCCGCTCTTTTCGGAAAAAGGAACAGGTTACACCCGGAGCTTACCGAAAGATGAAGCAAGCCAATTAACCTTTAACCGCTCCTAACAAAGCTCCTTTGACAAAGTGCTTTTGCACAAATGGATACACGATTAACATCGGAACGGTCGCAATGACAATGACCGCCATCTTAATCGTCTGTGCAGGCGGAATGACATCTACAGCAGTTCCTTCTGCCTGCATACCACTGGAAACGATTACAATTTGACGTAGCAAGACTTGAATCGGCCATTTGGCAGAATCATTGATATAGAGAATGGCGTGCATATACGTATTCCAGTAGGCAACAGCGTAGAATAGAGAGATGGTGGCAATAGAAGGCAGGGCTAATGGCAACATAATTTTAAAGAAGATACCAAAATCGTTGCACCCGTCCATCTTGGCTGATTCCTCCAGATCATCTGGCAGCGCCTGAAAGAAGTTACGCATGATAATCAGGTTAAACGCATTAATGGCCACAGGAAGAATCAAGGACCAATACGAATTGATAAGCCCCATGCTTTTTACAACCAGGAATGTTGGAATCATCCCCCCACTAAACAACATAGAAAACACGACAATGAAGTTAATCGTATTGCGGCCGAGTAGATATCTTCGGGATAATCCATAAGCCATAAAAGCAGTAAATATCATACTTACAACTGTACCGACGATCGTTACGCCGACCGAAACCCCGAGACCTCTAAAAATGGTGGGAGTCGACAGAATATAGCGGTAGGCATCCAAGGAAAAAGTAACTGGGAATAAAATGAACTTCTTGGCTATCACTTCTTCGGTTGAGGCAAAAGAGCTGGCGATGATATTCAAAAAAGGTAAGAGACAAGTGAGGGCAATGAGAATCAATAGTGTACTGTTTACAATGTTGAAGATACGGCTGCCCAGCGATTCTTTTTTTCGTAATTTTTGTTTTCGTAATGGCTGTGTCAATGTGGTTGACCTCCTCGTAATCGTTTACATGGCAACCTTATCAAGAGGAAAGAATTCCGTATATAATCAAATCTTGAGGTGTTCCCTAAGCCTGGAAAAAAGCGAATGATCATTAGGTTGTGTAGTAATCATTAGCTAAGGTGAAAGGTTGAAAAGTAGGCTGCACACCCAATTTTGTAAACGCTATCATTTGGTGATTATATGCGGAATGCTGAAAATCGCATACTCTTGAAAACGTATACAGGAACGTTTGAAGGAGGTCGAACTAATGAAAGTTTCAAGTGTCCCCGCACCAAACATGAAAATGAAAAAGAACAAAAGAACGACGGAAAGCCTTTTACGAATGCAGAAACACAAGCTGCTCTATTTAATGGTTTTACCCGGACTGGTGTACTTCATTATTTTTAAGTACTTTCCTATGGGGGGCTTGGTGATTGCGTTTCAGGATTATCAAGCTTTTCAGGGAATCACGGGTAGTCCATGGGTAGGAATGAAGCATTTTATTCGTTTGTTTACCGAGCCTACGTTTTTTATGCTACTTCGTAATACGCTGGTTTTGTTTGCACTGAACATTGTAATCTTTTTTCCATTGCCCATCATTTTGGCGCTTATGCTGAACGAGGTCAGGAAGATGTTCTTTAAGAACATTATCCAAACCATTATCTACATCCCGCACTTTATGTCATGGGTTATCATTGTTTCGATTTCTTATGTATTCCTAACCGTAGACGGTGGGGTACTGAATGAAATGATTGCCGCGCTAGGTGGTGAGAAGATCAGCTTCTTAACTTCTCCGCAATGGCTGCGAACAGTCTACATCGGGCAAGTGATTTGGAAGGAACTTGGCTGGTCTACCATCATTTATCTATCTGCGATTACAGTGGTAGATACGCAATTGTATGAGGCAGCAGAGATGGACGGAGCTGGACGCCTGAGAAAGACATGGCACGTTACCTTGCCTGCGATCCGCCCAGTCATTATTACATTGTTAATTTTGAAGATCGGTAGCACGTTGGATTTGGGCTTTGAGCATATGTATCTGCTATTGAACTCCTTAAACCGCGAGGTTGCCGAAATCTTTGACACCTACATTTATACTGCGGGCTTAAAGAATGGACAATTAAGTTTTAGTACGACGGTAGGACTTTTTAAAGGTGTGGTAGGTTTAATCCTGATTATGGGCTCCAATCGACTGGCCAAGAAATTTGGTGAAGACGGCGTTTACTAATGACGACGGGAAGGATGCAAAATGGTACGGTTTGTAGAAAACATGAACAAATGGTGCATGCGCCTGCTGCGCCTGGTCTACCTTAATTTGCTTTGGACGGTTGCGACGATTCTGGGCTTGGGTTTTATAGGCGTTGGGCCTGCAACCGTTGCTATGCTTAGTATTTTAAGACAGTGGATTCGGGGCAATGAGGAAGTCGCCATTTTCCCGACGTTTGTACGTTACTTTAGAGAAAGCTTTAAAGAAGCAGCCATCATTGGGGGGCTTTACAGCCTTGTGGGCTATGTGCTCTACGTGGATATCGTCAACGTCTCGTCCTGGTATGTTCGTGTGGTGACGCTTATTGGAGCCTTTTTGTATCTCATCTCTTTGGCCTATATTTTCCCGCTGCTGGCTCACTATGATTGGAAAGGCATCAGACTGAAGGTCAAGATGTCAATCGTGATTGGATTTTCGTATTTACAATACACGCTTGTTCTTTTTGTAGCCATTGTCGTGCTATTTGCATTGATTCTAGGCTTGTACCCAGGAATTCTAACTTTTGCCGGAGCAAGTATTATGGGCTATCTCGTGATGTGGATGACGCATCAGGTATTCAGCAAAATAGAGCGAGAGGTTCTGGTGAAAGAGGAAGATATGGCATAAATATACAAACAGAAAAGGAGCAAACACGATGAAAAAGGGAATCACGACGAAAAAGGGAGTATCAGGCCTTCTTGCTGTACTTATGGTCATGAGTGTTTTTTTAGCAGCTTGTGGTGATAAGGGGGGAGAGGATCAAAGCGGCCAAACCTATGATCCGAAATCCAAACTGGAATTTACCTGGTTAAACGTACTGCATACAGCTTCTCCGCCTACAGAAACGATCAAAAGCAAAATTGAAGAATACACCAATTCTAAAATCACGTTCAACTGGGTGCCGGATGCTTCCAAAGAAGAGAGAATTACCACCGCACTGGCTTCTGGTGAATTGGCTGATATGGTGACGCTGACGATGATGACTAACTCTTCAGTGCGTAGTTCATTGAAATCAGGACTATTCTGGGATGTAGGAAAGTATTTGGATGATTATGAAAACTTGAAGAAGATCCCGCCTGAAGTGCGAGAAGCCGCATCCATTGAAGGGGTACTGTATGGCGTTCCGTTCCAGAAGAATCTGGCTCGGGCAGGTCTGGTCATTCGTCAGGATTGGCTGGATCGCTTAGGATTGAAGGTGCCGACGACACTGGATGAGTTGTATGAAGTTGCGAGAGCGTTTACAGAAGATGATCCGGATGGGAATGGAAAAAAGGATACGACTGGATTTGTTGACAGATCGGATCTACGCTACAGCAGCTTCAAAACTTTAAGTTCCTACTTTGGCACACCTAATGGCTGGAAAGTAGATGAAAGCGGAAAGTTTACGCCGGAATTTGATACTCCCCAATATTTGGAGACCTTAAAGTATTCGAATAAGTTATACAAAAACGGATATCTCTCTAAAGACTTTGCTGTAACCGCTAAAACGGACCAGCAGCAACAATTTGCACAAGGTAAAGCAGGTATTTATACAGGCATGATCGATATCTCTAATCTCAGAACCTTGTCCCAAGGCCTGCAAAAGGGGCTGAAGCTGGTACCAGTTAACAAGATTTCAAATGGAGATGGCAAATACCACGTATGGTCTGAGGGAAGCGGGGTAGGAGGTTTGCTGGCATTTCCGAAATCAGAAGTTAAGACTGAAGCTGAGTTGAAGAGACTGCTGCAATTTGTAGATGATTTAATTGACAAAGATGTATATATGTATATGACCGGTGGTATTGAAGGCACTCATTATAAAATCGAAAAAGATGGAGCCTTCAAAATTACGAATACAGATTTGTGGCAAGCAGATGTTCAGCCGTTTTCAAGCTCCAGACCAAGTGAAGTGACTTATAACTTAAAAGATGCCAATCCAGAAAAGGAACTGGCTAATGAATTAGTCCGAGAAAATAATGAATTTGCTGTTCTGGACCCGACCGTGCCACTGGATTCAGTCACCGCTAATGAGCAAGGAACAGAGCTGGAGAAAATCATTACCGACGCCTCCTTCAAATTTATTATGGGTGAGCTTGACGAAGCCGGATTTAAAGCAGCCGTAGAAAACTGGAAAAACTCTGGTGGATCACGGATTACCGCTGAGTATGAGGAAGCGTATAAGAAAACGAAAAAATAAAGATATAGGTTGAACATGAGTGTACATGAATTGCCACTACGCAGGCGGATGGTGCTTACCATCGCTGACACTTGTCCAGCACCATTCCGCCTATTCCGTTTTCCAGTGTATTTTCAAGCCCAGTCTATAAATCATTTTCGTATTCACAAAAAAAGACAGGAGAGAACGAAATGCAATTGTATAACATTGTAGATTATGGAGCAGTTCAGGATGGCACAACGTTGGCTACGGGAGCGATTGCGGCTGCCATTGAAGCGGCCAGCAATGCTGGAGGAGGAACCGTTGTTGTTCCGTCTGGGACGTATCTGACAGGTGCTATCTTTCTGAAAAATAACATTGAACTACATGTAAGTCCTGGAGCAATTCTGTCCTTCAGTACGGATCTGGCTGATTACCCTGTAGTAGAATCCAGATGGGAAGGCGTTCAGCGGGAAGTGCATGCGTCATGCATTTATGGACAGAATCTTGAGAATATTTCAGTTACAGGTAGCGGAACGCTGGATGGAAATGGTCAGCCGTGGTGGGAAAAGCACCGGAATCATCCAGAGGAGTTACAGTATCCGAGACCCAAATTAATCAGCTTTGACCGTTGTCAGCGGGTTACCATTAAAGATGTTATGTTAAAAAATTCCCCCAGTTGGACTGTGAACCCCATCGCTTGCTATAACGTTACGATTGATAATTTGTCCATTCTTAACCCGGCGGACTCCCCCAATACGGATGGCATTAATCCTGAATCCTGTTCCAATGTTCGTATTAGCAACTGCAATATAGATGTGGGCGATGATTGTATTGCGATCAAAGCAGGAACCGAAGATACACAAGAGCGAATTCCATGTGAAAATATTACGATTACCAACTGTACGATGGTGCATGGACATGGCGCAGTCGTACTGGGAAGCGAAATGAGTGGTGATATTCGTAATGTTACGATCAGCAATTGCGTGTTCAAGCAAACAGATCGGGGCATACGTCTGAAATCCAGACGAGGACGTGGCGGAACCATCGAGGATATTCGCGTCAGCAACATTGTGATGGAAGATGTCATTTGTCCATTTATTCTAAATCTGTATTATTTCTGCGGCCCTCGGGGCAAAGACAAATATGTGTGGGACAAAAATCCCTATCCGATTACTGATGAAACCCCATGCTTTAGACGAATCCATTTTTCCGATATTACAGCACGACAGGTTCATGCGGCTGCTGGATTCTTATACGGACTAGCAGAACAATATATTGCTGAAATTACATTCTCCAATATTGATATTTCTATGGCTAAAAATGCAATTCCCGGTCGTCCGGCCATGATGACAGGGATCGAAGATATGAACAACCGTGGTTTTTATCTAGGTAACGTGAGGGATATTCGTTTTCAACAGGTGACGATTGAGAATCATCAAGGTCCTGCCTTTTATATTGAGAATGGGGAAGACGTTGAAATCAATCGTTGCCATTCGAAGAATACAGCTCAGCCCGAAAAGCTGATAGAACAAGTAACGATACAACCTTCTGAACAAAATAGGATGAATTAGGAGGACATGAAAGGAGGTACAACGTGGATAAATTACAAGCATTGTTGGGAGACCTTCCGGCAGATCGCCCTATAACGGCAACTCTGTTGAATGAAGAAGAGCGTGAGGGGTACCGACTGGAGTGTCTCCTGCTGGACTTGAACGGGATCGAATCTGTACCCGCTTATGTAGCTACACCCTTGCAAGGGAACGGTCCGTTTCCAATGGTCGTTTTTAACCATTCGCATGGGGGCAACTATACGAATGGACGTAAGGAACTGCTCCATAGCAGCTCTTACTTGCAGCAGCCCTCGTTTGCTACAACCCTGACAGACATGGGGTACTGCGTATGCTGCATTGACATGTGGGGCTTCAATGAACGTGGGGGCAAAACCGAAAGCGAGCTGGTAAAGGAAATGCTCTGGCAGGGCCAAGTGCTGTGGGGCATGATGCTGTATGATAACCGTCGTTTGGTGGATTATATGTGCCAGCGTGAAGACATTGATGCTTCCCGTATCGCAACAATCGGTATGTCGATGGGCGGACTCATGGCATGGTGGATGGCTGCGTTAGATGAACGGATACAGGTTACGGTTGATATTTGTGGACAGGTAGATGCCCATACGCTAATCGCTAAACGGGGATTGGACCATCATGGCTTTTATTCCTATGTCCCCGGCTTGCTGAAGCATTTTACCACCCTTGATATTCAAAAGCGGATCGTACCTCGTCCACGGATGAGTATAACAGGTCAAAATGACCGGATGTGTCCTATTGAAGGAGTCGAGCATTTGGCAAAAGGGTTGCTGGAAGCTTACCAGCAGGCAGGTCACCCAGAGCATTGGCAGCCTGTGATTGCAGGCGGTGGACATATGGAGACGCTGCAAATGCGCACGGCGTGGCAGACATTTTTAGCCAAGCACCTGTAAATCAAATGAAAGGATCGGGGTAACCATGCTAGTTGGAAAAGAATCCTTTTGTGATTTCCATACGATTCAGGAGGCAATTGCAGTATTGGAGCAGTCGGCTTCCAACGAAATGGAAACGCTAACTATTTTATCAGGTATTTATGAGGAAGAGGTGCGAATTTACCGTTCGTATCTTCATATTATAGGCATCGGGCAGGTAGAGATTCGAATGAATCGGTATGCCAAGGAGCGGAATGAAGCGGGTGAGGAAATAGGGACCTTTGCGACACCCACTTTATTTTTAGGCGGTAGCCATCTGATCTTGGAAAATCTCACGATTTCCAACACGGCAGGACAGGGAGAAGCCATTGGGCAGGCCGTTGCGGTATACGCTCATTGCGATGAAACGGTCTTTAGAAACTGTACCTTTAAAGGGCACCAGGATACTTTATTTACAGGCCCTCTACCTCCTGCACCGAAAGAACGACTCCAGTTTGGTGGAATCCATTTGAAGGAGCACCATAGACACTATCGGCAGCTCTATCAGCATTGTTATATAGAGGGTACGGTGGACTTTATTTTTGGTGGGGCTACCGCGTATTTTGAAGATTGCGAAATTCGCAGTTTACGCCATCATAAGAACCGAACGAGCTACGTCACAGCCGCCTCTACGCCGCAAGGACAAGCGTATGGCTATGTATTCAACCAATGCTACCTAACTGCAGAGCCTGATATTACCCCGGTTTTTTTGGGGCGTCCGTGGCGGGAATATGCCAAGACCGTATTTGTCGATTGTAAAATGGGCGATCATATTGACCCACGTGGCTGGGACAATTGGAACAATGTTGCGAACGAGAAAACCGTCTGTTATCAGGAATATAACGGACCCAATGAAGTTGCTGCGTTACGTAAGCGGCGTGTTCCGTGGGCGGATTGTTTTGAAGCGGAAACAGAAGCATGGAGTAAGGAACAGGTTTTTGCTGAAGTCACATTTTGGAAGTAAGGAGAAGTGAGGTTTCATGATGATCCAAAATCCCATATTAAAAGGCTTTAATCCCGATCCGTGTATTACACGAGCCCTAGATACTTACTATATTGTGGTGTCATCGTTTGAGTGGCTGCCTGGAGTACGGGTGTACCAGTCCAAAGATTTGGCCCATTGGGAGCACTGCACAGATATTTTGACCGATCAGGTTGACTTAAGAGGTAATCCTAAAAATTGCAGCATTTGGGCACCGCAGCTTAGCTATGCGGATGACCTTTTTTATCTGCTCTATACGGATGTGAAAAGCACCAAACGTCCGTTCAAGGATGTTCATAATTTTGTGATGATGGCGCCTACGATCCAAGGACCGTGGTCGGACCCCGTTTATCTTAATAGTAGCGGATTTGATCCGTCTTTATTTCATGATGAGGACGGACGCAAATGGCTGTTGAACGCATTGTGGGATTACCGCATGTTGGAAAGCAATAAATCTTCCGGCATCGTCATGCAGGAGTATGACAGCAAGCAACAACAGCTCATTGGGGAGCCTGTTAAAATCTTTGATTGTACTCCTTTGAAGAAAACAGAAGCGCCTCACATCTACAAGCAAAACGGTTATTACTATCTTGTTACAGCGGAAGGCGGAACGGGTACGGGGCATGCCGTTACCGTAGCACGCTCGAAGCAAATAACCGGACCATATGAAGTAGACCCGCACAACCCGATGCTTACATCACGTGATCGACAGGATTTCCCGTTACAATGTGCAGGACATGGCAGTCTTGTACAAACACCGGACGGCGAATGGTACATGGCTCATTTATGCACACGTCCGGTAGAGGGGAAATATGCCATTTTAGGACGGGAAACAGCCTTGCAGCAAGTGTACTGGAATGATGAAGGCTGGCTGCGATTAACCGCGGGGGGCCATACGCCTCAATTGGAGGTGCCTGCACCTCAAGGGACAATTTCGGTTAACCAAGAGCAAAAGAGTAATATTTTCGAGGATTTTTTCGAGGGAAGCATATTAGATAAAACGTGGAACACATTGCGTATCCTAGCGAACGAGAGCTGGTGTTCATTAAGTCAGCGCCCGGGCTACCTTCGAATCCATGCTGGGGAATCCATACAAAGTCTGTTCCAGCATCACGTGCTTGCCATTCGGCAAACAGATCATCATTTCCGGGTAGAAACAGCACTGGAGTACCAGCCAACAAGCTATTTGCAGATGGCGGGGCTACTACTGTACCTTAATGAAGAAGATTATTTGTACGCCTATATTAGCTATGAGGAAGGACAAGGGAAGGTACTGCGCTTGATGCGATGTGAAGCCAATACATTTACTTTAGTTCCCCAAGCGATTACGCTTCAGGACGATCTTCCTATACATTTAGCTGTGGAAGTCCATGCATCCCACGGGCAATTTTATTATGGAGTCGGAGATAGACCTGCCTGGAAGCGACTTTTTGAAATGCAGGATATCAGCTTTTTATCCGGTGGTTTTACAGGAAATTTTGTAGGTATTGCTGCTCATGATATGCAACAGTTCCAAGGAAGCTACGCTGATTTTTCTCATTTCTTATATCATGGTATGGATCATCTTTCCTCATAAAAAATATTATAATGATTAATGTTGAAAGCACCTTTATGGGTGCTTTTTTGTTTATGCACGTTATCTTTTCACATTATAACTTCGCAAAATCTCCAAAAAAGCGGTGCATGCTTTCGTCTCAAATACCGCAGAAGGGGTCAGAAAAGAAAATTTCCGAATGAACGGGAGATTGAGAATATCCAATACTTCTAATGTTCCCAAAGCAAGTTCCTTCTGAATGACCCATTGGGACAGCAAAGAAATCCCCAAGCCTGCTTCTACAGACTCTTTGATGATCTGTGTACTGCCAAAATTCATCATATGAGAAGGATAAAATCGAAGCTGTGCAAACATCTTTTCAGCCGCCTCCCGTGTTCCAGAGCCTTCTTCCCGCAGAATCCAGATGTCCTCATGCAGCTCATTTATATTCACTTGAGATTTACCAGCCAAACGATGATTTTGCGGAACAACGATATACATTCGATCATCAGCAAATGATTCAATGTGTAGATGGTCATGCTGAAATTCTCCTTCGATAATCCCCACATCCAGTTGATTATGGATCACGAGCTTTTCAATTTCCAATGTATTGCCGATGGTAATGGAGGGCTGAATGAGTGGATACTGGATTCTCATTTGCGCAATCACATGCGGCAGCACATATTCGCCATACGTGTAGCTTGCACCAATAGATAGGTTACCCTTTGCCGTATGCATTAGCTCATCCACCAAGTACTGCATACGTGTATGGAGTCGGATAATCTCCTGGGCATGATGATACACAATTTCACCTGCTTTGGTTAAGCGCACATATTTATTACTACGCTCCAGGAGACGGGTTCCTACGCTACGTTCCAGCATTTGAATATACTGACTTACCGCAGGTTGGGTCATGTGTAATACCTCGGCAGCTCGTGTGAAGTTTTGTTTCTCCGCGACCCTAACAAATACGATTAAAGATTGGTCCAAAGCCCATTCCTCCAAATTTATTATATCTATTTACTTATTATCATAATTATAATGATTTATTTTTCTTATGACAAAAAACATATTAAGCTGGATGTATGTAGAATTGGAGGGGTTCACCATGAATAGTCATACACAACATACCAAATTATTTTCGAACAGAGGGCGATTATTCCAGCGTATATTTGGCATTATCCTCACGATGTTATTTGCTTTGGCAGGCTACGGTCTGAACGAATTGCCAGGCTTTCATTATGTAGGTCCATTGGCTTGTGCCATGTTTCTCGCTATTCTGTACCGACAGTTGTGGGGATACCCTGAAGCTGTGCGCTCGGGGGTTGAGTTTTCAGCAAAGAAAATACTACGTGGAGCGATTGTGCTATTTGGGCTGAAGCTGAATATGGATGTTGTCATTCATCATGGACTGGGTTTACTTTTGCGTGATGTGGGCACCGTTGTATTTTCCATCTTTTTTACGGTTTGGCTGGCAAAACGTTTCAAGGCAGATGCTTCGCTTTCGCTTCTTCTTGGTATTGGAACAGGAGTTTGCGGTGCAGCAGCGATTGCAGCGGTTTCTCCCTTGTTAAAATCCAAAGATGAGGATACAGCCATAGGAGTAGGACTCATTGCCTTGGTTGGTACGATATTTGCCATTTTGTTTACCGTGCTTCGACCCTGGCTTCCTTTGACGGATATGCAATTTGGGATCTGGTCGGGCGTCAGTTTACATGAAATTGCACATGTCGCCTTAGCTGCAGCGCCTGCCGGACAGGATGCTCTTGCAATGGGCTTATTAGCCAAACTGGGGCGTGTTTTCTTACTCATACCGCTCAGCTTTGTTTTAATGTATTGGATGAAACGAACCGGGAAAATTCGTACAGACGCTAAAGTGGAGTTTCCCTGGTTCCTCATCGGCTTTATGGCTACAAGTGTTGTGGGTAGCTATGTTTTTGGGAAATATATTGTAGTTCCATCTAGTCTGACAAACGGAATTTCTCAAGTTACCACCTTTATGTTAACGATGGCTATGGTAGGCATGGGGCTGAATGTGAGCTTTAAGGCTTTGCGGGAGAAAGCAATGCTTCCCCTACTGGTTTTGTCTGTTACCTCGATCATTCTTATAGGTTTAACATTTTTAACGGTTTGAACATGAAGTTTTCGTTTATGATAAGATTGCTAGTAAACCAGATTAATAAAACTGGAAAAAGCTCTGCTTGCTGTATAGCTGGTAGAGTTTTTTAGTACTTTTGTATGATAAGACTGAAATATGTACTGAATCAATCGTAACTTTTTACATATGATTCGCGTCTATCAAAATGGAGGTCCTGAGAATCATAGAGTGCAAGGATTTCATAAGCGAAAATATAGAGAATGGTAGGGTACATAATGAAGAAAATTTGTTTATTTGCTTTTTTGTTTCTGTTTCTACTAGCATTTCCAAGAGAGAGTCACGCTGCCTCTTCGAGTTCACATCTTCAGTTAGACGGTAAAGATATAAGTGTTGGCAAAGGTGTTCAGATTCAAGAAGTAAAGGGGAATATACTGGTTCCACTCCGTCTCATTGTAGAGGAATTGGGTTATAGCGTGAATTGGGAGTCCAAGACAGGGACCATAACTATACATAAGCAAAATCTTAACCTCAGTCTTCAGGTCAACAATCCCATGGCCTCTGTTAATGATCATCAAATGGGATTGGCTGTAGCGCCTTTGCTTAGAGAGGGGACGACTTATGTTCCGCTTCGCTTTGTATCCGAACAGACAGGGGTTGATGTGGTCTGGAACAATGAGCTTAAAACCGTGTTCCTGACGACTCTGCCTACTTCAAGCGGGAATAGCGAGTCCACTCATGATCATTCTGCTACTCCAGCTGTAAGTAATCCTAAAGAGAGTGCGCGCACGGCTATAAACCAAATTAGCTTCGCTAATCACCAATTGACTATAGCTGTTAATGGAAAAGTAACCCCCAAAGTAACTACGTTGACTCATGCAGACCGTATTGTTGTAGACATACCGGATACAAAGTTTGCTGAGGAATTTCTAGCATCGCAATCATTTGACAATAGTGGACAAGGAAGTTTTCCAGTCACAGAAGATCCAGATGTTTCCCAAGTAAGATATTCCATGTTTAGTACAACTCCCGCATCGGTACGTATTGTGGTTGATCTTAATAACAGCACACCTTTTCATATACTCAATGCAGATGATGGTAAGGTTGTTATAGCATTGGATCAGGAAACGGAGGAGCCATCAACTACCGAGAACGTTATACCTACCATACCTGTTGCACCTGTGATTTCTTCCGATGGACACGCGCAAGGAATTGACGTCTCACACTATAATGGCAATATTGATTGGCAGCAAGTGGCAGCGGCAGGTAAAACATTTGCTTTTATTAAAGCTACAGAGGGCACAAAATATCAAGATAATCAATTTTTGATAAATGTACAGGGTGCCAGAGAGGCTAACATCTTGGTTGGCGCTTACCACTTTTTGAACGCAACTACCGCGGATGGAGCTCGTCAGGAAGCTGCTAACTTTGCTAGGGCTCTAGATTCAGCAGGAGGCAGGCTGGATCTGCCCCCTGTGATGGACTATGAAAATAACCCCAAAGGTCTTACTCCTGCACAAATTAATGAAGTGGCTCATGCCTTTTTGGATGAAATGGAGAGGCTTACCGGACGTCAGCCGATCGTATACACGGGTAATGTCTTTGCTTCCAAGTTTGATCCTACATTTTCTATGTATAAACTGTGGGTAGCCCGATACAGCACTACGCAAAAGCCGACCGCGGTTCCAGCTTGGAATAACTGGTGGGCTTGGCAGTACAGTAGCACAGGCAGTGTTCCGGGGATTCGAGGCCAAGTGGATTTGGATGAATACAACGGAACGATAGATGAACTCCGGGCTTCACTTGGAGGAGAGCTCGATTAGCATAATCATATCATGATCAATCCTCGCGAATCCGGAACAGGATCTGCGAGGATTTTTAATGTCTGATTTGTTTAGTTGGGCATGATCCATACGATTTCGCTGATTCGAACAAAGAATTTTTTCCCATATACATCTAAAATGACATGGTCGGGCTTACAATCAACTACGCATCCATCAATTCTGCCACGTGTTGTCTCAAGTACAACGTACTTGCCGATCACCGATTTTAATGTTTCTACGACGTATGGATCTACAGGGTGCACCACGACGTGGTGAGAGGTAGGATGGTGAGGAAAAGGTTGATTAACGTTGTAATTGAGCATTTGATTTGAATTCAATTGCTTCACTCCTTCAAGATTAGTTGTGTTATCCTATGCTCCTGCCTAGGAAAGGTGTAGGCTAATGCCCATCAGCGAAAACATTCATAACATTGCCAAAAAGCCCGGTCCATAGGAAAGCTCAATACATAAGCTATGTTGTACCTTGAATTGAAGGAGGCAATGACCATGAGTGAATGTGAAAGAGGTTGTGGCGGCGGTTCAGTAGGAGGCTACCCAGGAGTTTGGACATCGACAGGAGCTATTCTGGTACTGTTCATTCTGCTCGTTATCATTACGAAGTCTTTATGGGTTTAATTTAAAATGAGTAGCTTAACCCCCCATCGGTATATAACTGATGGGGGGTTAAGTGTTTTAGAGGATGGAACATATGATAAAACACCTCAAATAACAGCGTACAAGCCCTACACAAATGGTGCCGGGCGGGACAGCTGTCATTTGAGGTACATTGGCATCTATAGACAGGAACGGACAATGGGTCAGGGATTAAATTAACGCAATCGCCAGCAGGGTAAACAGGCTCAATGTTAAGATTTGATTCCCATACCCGTAGCCAGGGTAAAAGGCAGACGTTTGTACACGTCCGTTCCGTTCTGTTTTTAAGTACACATTATTACGATCCACATCCATAATGGTTCCTTCGTACTGTTTTCCGTCCATGGTGAGAATACGCACCTTTTTATTCATGCAGTTCAAACAGTTGTAGTAAGCGTCCATTCCATCACCCCCTCTTATACATTGGCATTTTATGAGAGGGACGGTCTTATGGTAACGGCGAACATACAGGGAAAAGGTATTCCCTCGAACTTAAGACCTGACTAGAGTTAGCCTATTCTTGATAGGGATTAAAAGAGAAGCCAGGATATCCGTTAGTATAGGCGTAATCTCTTTGGGGGACGGCTTGATAGTGTGGTGAAGCATCAGCAAGCCTCACATGTATCCCAGGTTTTCGGGGGGGCTGCTGCTTGCAGTCATTGGGAGGACCGATGATGACAGGCTTTTTAATAGGGACGAGCGCTTCCTGAACCTTATTCTCATCCAGGCAGTAAGTATGAGCCATAATGTTATTTGGCGTTAGGCGCAAAATGTCAGATCCCAGTATAAATTCAGGGGTCGGGGCATCAAAAATCGTCAACAAATGAGTGTTATCCATCGTGGCGACCAGATAATGCCACCATCCTTGAGGGACGTTAGCCACTTGGCCAGGTGTGATCGGAAAATGTCGTAACTCGCGGGTAAAGGGGTTAATCAGTGACACGGTTACGGCTCCAGAGATGCAGTAGACCAGTTCTGTGGCATTTTGATGATAGTGAGGCTCCACAACATTAGCAGTGCTGAGGCGAATATCCAGCAGCGATACATTTGCCAATGTATTCAGCTGCTGGATCGACAGCTCGTTGATCGAATTTTGAGCATCCTTCTGAAACAAAACATTGTCTCTTAAATCATAGGTGAATTGTACAGTAGGAGAGGTGTAATCCATATATGAATTCACGCGTCGTTTCCAGCCTTTCTGTTATTCGAAATTTGAGGATCGTACGCTATCCTATGCATACGCCCATATATGTGTGCGCGGAAATGTGATTTGAATTCATAGAAATCAGGCTTCGGTCCCGGGTAAGTTAAAGCGAAAAATAGCGAAAAAAGTCACGTATTCAAGTGTGTCCAGAACATGCTCCATTGCTTTTAATACACGTCATTCCTTTAGGGATGGCGTTTTATTTGCTTGGGTAGTCTTAGGACCAGAGCCGGATGATACGTAAATGCGGCTTGTGGTATACTGCAACGGACGTGTGAAAGCATGATTGTCCCATTCCGTATGTAGCCACGCGTCATTTCTGCAGCTAGGCATAAGTTATGTCATAAGAAACATCATCGGATAAACGTCCCTGAGTTGTACAGGCCGGAATGGTTGCACCGGACAGAACATGAAAGAGGAGGTTGTCTGGAATATGAAAAAATTATCTATTTTAATCCTGTCCTGCGCATGTATGTTAGGTACTGTATTGTCAGTCGCACCAGGACAAGCACAAGCACAATCGTCAGCTTTGAAGAAAGGGGTTCAAAGCGAACGGGTGCTGGAGCTTCAACAGCAGCTTCATTCGCTCGGTTATTTCAAAGCCGGGTTTACTGGGTACTATGGTTCTCTGACCAGTAAAGCGGTGACTCGTTTTCAACGCGATAACGGTCTGACACCTGATGGAGTAGCCGGAGCGGCTACACAAGCCAAGCTGAAATCCTTCGGTAGGGTGCGCGTAACCGCGCTGGATCAACTGGCTCGTATCATTTATTCTGAGGCGCGCGGAGAATCGTTTGAAGGTCAAGTGGCTGTCGGTGCTGTCGTATTAAACCGTGTTCAGTCCGGCGAGTTTCCAAGCTCGATCCCGGATGTTATTTTGCAGCCTGGCCAATTCACCGCTGTACAGGATGGACAATACCGTCTGAAACCCAACAAGACTGCGTACCGTGCAGCCAGACAGGCACTTAATGGTGCTGATCCGACCAATGGGTCCTTGTTTTATTACAACCCGACCATTGCCACAGCCAAATGGAGTAAAAGTCGCCCGGCTGTTATCTCACTCGGTCGCCATACGTTTACGAATTAATTTTACATGAGAATACGCAAATTCTAGCCGTCAGTTGCTTCTTTAGGAGCAGTGACGGTTTTTTATATTCGCAAATTTGTAATATTTTAGTGGTGATTTATCTGATTTAATATTAAAAATTCTACCTATTATTCCGATACTCTTAATAGACAAAAAAATGAAATTAAAGGAGTCTTTCTAAAATGAGTCAACATCCTTACACTATCGAAGTAGATCAAGCCATGAAAACGGTACATATGGCGGTGAATGGAGTGTTTAGCCAGGAGGAGTATGATAGCTTTGTAAAAGATTATGTAGCCAAAACCTCATCCATTCAGGCGTCCAGCTTTACACTCAAGGTAGATTGTACCCAGATGGCACTTTTGGGTCCGGGAGAAGTGGAAAAATTGAAGGGCTCATTTGTACGTTATAAAGAAACCGGATTTGCCAAAGTAATCTTTGGTATCAGCCTTCAACAAACCATTATTAAAATGCAGCTTGGTCGAGTAGCACGCGAAGCAGGATTAAACAACGTAGATATTGTTGTACAATAATGCGCTGACGTATGTGTAAGGGGGAAGCCTGATGAGCCATATCAAAATAAAAGCACTGGGTGTGTACCATCCGTCCCATTCGTTGGATAACGAATACTATGTTCGCCATTTTGACGAGCGGGGCAAGGATATTCGACGCTTCATGGAGCATATGGGCAGAAGACAGCGTTATATCATTGATGACCCGAACGAAAACGGTTTAACCATGGGAATTGCGGCTGCACAAAAAGCTCTGGAACAGGCTGGTATGACAGGCCGTGACGTGGATATGATCGTGTTCTCCACTCAAGTTCCTGAGTCACTGTTTCCGATGAATGCCTTGTTTGTTCACCATGCGATTGGGGCCAGACATGATGTGGCCGTGATGGATTCCAACGCGAATTGTGCAGGGATGACAGTCGCTGTCGATCAAGCCAGTCGGTCGATGTTATCTAATCCTGACGTGCGGACAGCGCTTATTATCGGTTCGGATTATAATTCACTCATTTCCGGTCCGGAGGATGAGATTACTTATGCGAACTATGGAGATGCTGCATGTGCGGTTATTTTGGAGCGTACAGAAGAAGACACCGGATTTATAGATTCTATGTATTTTACGGACCCAGTCAATATAGATAAAATTTTGTACCCGGCTCAGGGGTTAGCGGCAACACTCCAAAGGAATGCCCCCGGAAAATATATTCAGTGGCTTCCGTTCGATGCTAATATGGCCTTGCCTCCTACATTTGATCTGCTTGAACGCATTTTAAAAAAGAATGGGCTGTCGCCTCAGGATGTACGGGCTTATTGTCTGTCTCAGTTCTCGTTGGCAAATGTATTAAAGATTCAGGATCACTTGGAGCTAGAGGATGCCCAAATGATTTATGTGGGTGATCGATATGGTTACACAGGAACCAGTAGCCCGTTCATTGCTCTATATGAAGGTATTGAATCGGGTCGTATCCGGCGCGGTGATTATGTGCTGTTCTGGACGATTGGAGCTGGGTATCAGCTGGTTGCTATGTTGTTTAAATATTAGTTATGCGAAGACCTTGCAGCTGCAAGGTCTTTTTGTGTATCACACAATGACAATTGTAATGATTTGGTTGTGTTATGTTTGATTATTTTGTAAAATTTAAACATTGAATTCATAAGGGAGAGCTTATATTGCGGACATCGGATAGCATGACAATTATGACAGAAAACATAGCACAGATTTCATAATAGGAGCTGAAGGGTCATTAAGATCGAAAATTTATTTTATGGAGAACGAATAAAGCTGGCCGCAGTCAGGGAAGAAGATGCCGAAGTGATGTTCAAATGGGGTGAGGATGCGAAGTATCTGCGAAATGTAGATACGGATTTAGCGCTTCCTTACACGTTGAAACAGATGGAGTCAGAAGGATCTCCCAGATCTAACGAGGTCTATTTTCGATTAAGAACATTGGCAGATGATGTCTTGATCGGATTTGTTGCTATCCACGGGATTGAGTGGAATAATCGCAGCGGACAACTGGCAATAGGTATAGGTAATACGGAGTACCGTGGCAAGGGCTTTGGGGCAGAAGCTGTAGGTCTCATTCTTCGTTATGCGTTTTATGAGCTCAATTTAAATCGGGTCGGCTTGGATGTGATTGAGTACAATACACAAGCGATCCGAACTTATGAGAAGGCGGGGTTCCAGCTTGAGGGTAGAGTTCGTTCCGCTGTTCTTCGTGATGGCAACAGTTATGATCGTATCATGATGGGTATCCTGTATTCTGAATGGAGCTCGACTGTTCAAGTATAATAGATACACAATTTGTTCATAAAATATTCCATAATAAGCCTTTTAATAATGTGAAAAGAGGTTTATAGTTAAGGGGTCACATGCCCAAATGGTTATTAATTTGAGTATGAGTCAAAGCTGAGGAGGAATTTACATGGCAAACGTTGTAAGGTCCATCACTTCACCCAAGAAATTTATTTCTGGACAAAATCTGCTCTCGTCGTTAAATGACTATATTAAGGATTATGGCGATAAAGCCTTTGTTATTTGCGATGAGTTCATACTTGAAAGGGCCCAAAAGGAGGCAGGCGCTTCAATTGAAGCAGCTGGTAACCAAGTGGTCTTCGAGAAATTCCAATATGAATGTACAAAAGAAGAGATTGATCGTAACCGCGAATTGGTGCGTAAACATGGTTCGAACATCATCATAGGCATTGGCGGGGGAAAAACATTGGATACCGCTAAGGCAACGGCTTATTATGAAAAGCTGCCTGTTGTTATTTTCCCAACGATTGCTTCTACAGATGCTCCTTGTACCGCGCTTGCGGTTATATACAAAAAAGATGGCTCTTTTGATGAATATCTGTTCCTGCCTACTAATCCAGACGTTGTACTGGCGGATACAGGCATTCTGGCAGCAGCGCCTGCACGTTTCTTTGCAGCTGGAATCGGTGATGCACTGGCCACTTATTTTGAAGCTCGTGCTTGCTATCAGGCCAACGGGGATAACCTGGTTCTGAACAAGCCTTCCACTACAGGGCTGGGACTTGCTCGTCTTTGTTATGATACGTTGCTGGAAAATGCTGTGAAGGCCAAACGTGCTGTGGATCGTAAAGTATATACTCGTGCGGTGGAGGATACGATTGAAGCTACCATTTATCTGAGCGGTGTTGGTGCAGAATCAGGTGGATTGGCAGCAGCACACGCCATTCATAATGGTATGACGGCTGTTCCTTCGCTTCATAAAGCACAGCATGGTGAGAAAGTCACATTCGGTTTGTTAACCCAGCTAGTGCTGGAAAATGCACCGAAAGAAGAACTGGAAACCGTGATTAAACTGGTTAAGGATGTAGGCCTTCCATTGACACTTCGTGACTTGGGTGTAGAGGAATTTGTTGAGGCTGAATGGCGCCAAGTGGCTGAAGCTGCTTGCGCATCGAATGATACAATGGTCAACATGCCGTTCCCGGTTAGTCCTGCTGACGTGTACAATGCAATCATTGCAGCGAATGCAATAGCAGAATCCTATCAAGAATAGTTTCTTCCTAAATCACGAAAATGGGTTTGCAAAAACGGGTCTGTCACATCACTGGCAGACCCGTTTCGTGTACGTGCACTAACATGTGAAACGAAAGAAGGATACCAGGGACTTATATCCTATCTTGTTCTGACCGATATACATGTAACAGGGAAATTAGGTTGGTTACACAGCAGGAGGAGATTTGATGTTGGTGCATGGTAAAACACGTAGGGGCAACTTGTACATCCATATGTCCAGTGGTTTTCACAAAATTGGAGATTATCGGGAAGAATACTCTGTAGCACCGGGTGATCGGCTGATGTCTAGACTGTCCAAGCGGATCTACACCATTGTATCCGTACATCTTGGAGAAGAGGCATATGCCGATATTGATCTAGAAGAGGTTATCAGGAATAGTTAGAGAACTTTATTTGGATTTTGGTATAAAAAAGCTTTCACTTTGCTTCTAGAGCGAAGTGAAAGCTTTTTTCTTTCAGTCCAGAGATTCATGAAGAAGGTCTCGTGTAATGATATTATTTTGGTTCATAAAATGTCTGATTGCTGCTTGTGAATTGGTTGCCGACAGTTCCTTACCCCATGTCATGGCATAGGCCCAGGCTGGCTGGTTTTGCAGCACCTTCGCACTCGGCAGAATATTACTTTCTCCGATTCCCATAGGCTTGCCCTGCGCAAGCTTTAGTAATTCGGTGTAGTAAGAGGATTTGTAATCATTGTTATAGATATCAGCTGCTAGAATATCTACCCGGTTAATACCTGGGAAGGAAAGATCATAAGGAGTGCTATATGCGTTTGGGGCATTGGGACTCCACACCCACAACAGGTTATCCAGATGATGGACATGAGTAAATCGATCATACATTAAATTCCACAACTTAGCGTAATTTTGCTTGTCTCCCCACCAAAACCAGTTGCCGTTCATTTCATGATAGGGCCTCCATAAAACAGGTACATCCGCGTCTCGTAAGGTCTTAAGGGACAGAGCCACCTCATCCAGATCGGCGATCAGTTGTTTATATTGCGGGGTACCTGGCGTGATGTAACGATTAAATTCAGCTTGAGTAATTTTTGCTTGTACGTTTTTCCACGTTTTGGGTTTGCCCGGTAGCGCCTGATGGAAGGTAACAGCTACGATTCCGCCGCCCCGACTCCATTGGATAGCACTATTCACAACATGCTGACGTTGCTCTCGTAGGGCCGTAAGAGACTGATTGGCTAATCCTCCAAACTCATAGCCGTGAAGCCCTGCGTATTGTCCGCTGATTTGTTGTAGCTTGTTATTTTGTTCATCCGGTGCCTCTAAGTAATCATGCTGCCCGGAAATTAGCATACCATCCGGTACATTAGATAGGTAGGCAAGTAATTGCTTGGCTTTGGCAGAGGCCTGAACATTAATTGGCGGGGCGGCATCGGCAACAATGAACGATTGCTGAGAGCCGCTGAAGAGTAAAACAAGCATTAGCAGTAGCACCCTCTGTAACCAAAAGCGTGTTGAGTGAGATTTCATGGCGCTCCTCCTTTGATGCATGGTAATGGGATTAGTATTTTTCTTTTTGCTTTCTAATCTGTATATAGGCACTAATAATAATCATCAGCAGACTAATCATGGCCCATCCATTGAATTCCTGTGAGTGTATCCAGTTGTCCCATACAAGGAAGCCTAAAATTACAACGAGCAAACTCATTGTGAGATACATTTTGGTTTGTGCTGGACGTTGAGTGCGTTTCGAAATCCAATGTATGATGCCGAAAACGATGGCTGCCTGAAATAAAAATATACCCATTATCATTAAACTTGCTAAAAAGATTGGGGACATCGGTATCCTCCTCCTGGGTTTACAAACAGAATATGCAGGTTGTAAACGGAATGTGGATTTTTGGATGTGAATTTAATTGCAAGTTGAGTAAACAATTGAGCACTGGTTACGATCTTGAACAAGTTGACTAAATTATACCATAACTACCGTCCTGCAATGAAAGACGTCTAAATACCCACTCTACCTTGATTCGACATCAGACTTTATATTCAGCGAAATATTGACATAAGGGGGTACACTTCACATATATGAAGATGCAATCAGAAATATGTGGTAAGTATATACATAAAAGCAACGCGAAATCGACGGAAAATTTTGGTATGATTAAAGTGGATTGAAAAGGAGGTACTCTTATGAATGAAGAAAACAGACCATTCTCTAGATCGGCAGATGCTGAAGGAGCAAAAGCGAACTTTGATGCCAATCAGCGGAAGCTCCACTCCGAGGGAGTGCCTAGCTTATGGCGTCAGGTCAGCAACCTGCTGATTCTGGTTGGTGTGATTGCATTGATTATCATTTTAGGTCGAGTGCTCTAATGAGATGTCCAAAAAAACCAAAAAGAATTTGAAGAATTAGGGATGTGAAATGGTGCTAAAGGCAGCTTTACTTTTTATATTGGCTGGCATCGCTGAAATTGGAGGAGGATATTTGATTTGGCAGTGGCTGCGGGAAGGGAAGACATGGTATGTCGGACTTTGCGGCGGAGTAATTTTAGCTGTGTATGGAATTATTGCTACCTTTCAGGTATTTTCCTCCTTTGGGCGTGTATATGCAGCATATGGTGGTGTCTTTATTGTTCTTTCCATTGCATGGGGCTGGTGGATTGATAAAAAGACACCCGACTTGTACGATTTCATTGGTGGATTGATTTGTTTGGTCGGTATAGCTGTAATCCTGTTTCCGCGATCAGGGTGATAGGACGAAAAACCCTTTTTTATTTTCAAAAACATGACTATAGGTCTACAAAAATGAGCTTCATATTCCGAAATAGAACTTAAGGAGGGGGTTCTATGAACTGGAATCAAATGAAGCTTAGATTGAAATTTGGCAGTACCATGCCAAAGAATGAAGGTAATTTCTCTTTTGGTATCATGTGTGGACTCTTAATCAGCATCGTGCTGTGGATCTCGATCATTGGCTGGATCATGCTGATCTTTAAGTGATTTTACGAAATCGCTGTACATATCAAAACAAATGCATTAAGGGCTACTTTAAACCTATGTCCTATTACCCATGCTTTATTTTGTGAAATCGTTACGTAACTTGTCTATCCCGCGACCTATGGCTTCATCGATCATATCAGTAGCAGCAGGTGTATCTGCATCGGTGTCAGGAATGCGATTAAATCCTGGCTCGCGCTTGTCCAGGGATTGTTTATGTTCAATTTGATCGTCAGTACGATTCTTTTCAGAGTTATTATCTCTCATAGCACATCACAGCTCCTTTTATTAGGTACATCAGCTTCTATACTTTACATAAACGTTTGTACTCCAGACTAAACGTTGATAAAAATAAAACCGGGGGGGAGTAAATCCCGCCCGGCACTTCCCAAACAACTAGCGATGCTCAATCAGATCAATCGCTCCCAGAACAACATGAGCCAGTCCGAAACCGAGAATGCCTGTAGCTGCAAGTTTGTACTTACTGCTCAGCAACACAGCGCCTGAAGCCGATACTACCGTTCCAAGAACAGCTGGAATCATACCTTCACGCATTCGTAACACCCCTTCTGGTAGTTTGGAAAGACGTTTATTAGTGTAATTCAAATGTGCATAAGTTATACAAAAAGAAAATTTTATTATTTTTTTTAAAAAAACACTTTACAATCCGATAAAATTATCGTATTATATGTTGGTGCCCAATTGAACGACATTTACATAACGAGAACACTTCTGTGTTTCTCAGATACTTGTAAAACAAGTATGTGTAAAGAGTAGCGTTCCTAAGATTATGCCGGGGTGGCGGAATTGGCAGACGCACAGGACTTAAAATCCTGCGGTAGGTGACTACCGTACCGGTTCGATCCCGGTCCTCGGCATCACAACGTTTTACCACGATCACATCAGCGTTAAATGGACGAAAATAACGCGAGGTCCTGTGTAGCTGTAACGGAGTAATCCGCAGGTACACAGGACCAACGAAGCGCCTCACCGTTAACATGCGGAGGAGGCGTTTTTGTTTTGGCAAGATTACGAAGTATAAAACCTACGGCGGGCAACCGAACGGACTGGCGTCAGCTTCTCACGGAGTTCCTAGCGTATAAGAAGCTAGAGGACGGAGTCGGTCAGTATACGTTGGACGACTACGATCGAACCGTTAATCTACTATTCAAGCGGTTCCCCAACGCATGGGACTCGGAGCAAGCGTTGAGAGACGCGGTAATGGAGCATCTAGCGCAAGACATCGCACCACCAACGTTTAACAACCGACTCGTTTACTTGCGCACGTTCTTTAACTATTGTATAAGTGAGGGCGAATTATCTACGAACCCGCTCGCAACTATGAAGAAACGTAAGACAGAAGACCGAGCGGTCTCTGTCGAGGTAGACGTACTTAATGCGTTGTTGGCCGCGCCTAACCAAAACACATTTGTTGGTCTACGCGACTATACACTCATCCTATTAACGCTAGATACAGGCATCCGCCCTTCAGAGGGTACGAAGCTAATACCGCAGGATTTTAACGCATCTTTGCGGGAAATTTACGTGCCGGCGAAGGTGGCGAAGGGTCGCGTTGCCCGGACGCTTCCTATATCGGAGACTACGACGAAGGCGCTACGGAAATTGATATCGGCGCGTGCGCCTGAATGGGGCGATGACGTTCCGATATTTTGTTCGTACGAAGGGCGGCCGCTTAATCGCCATACGTGGGGCGACCGAATGGAGATATACTGCAAAAAGATCGGAACGCATATTCGACCGTACGACTTGAGGCATGTCTTCGCGTTGGAGTTCTTGCGTAACGGGGCGAATGCTTTCGCGGCACAGCGGGCTCTCGGTCACGCTACAATGGAAATGACACGGCGTTATGTAGCGCTTGTAAACGATGATTTGAAAACGGAACACGCGAAGGCGAGTCCGGTGGATCGGCTGTTTAAGAATACGAAGGCGAAACGGAATACGAAAATATAAAACGTATGTGCGTAACGCTCATCTCTTCGGAGGTGGGCGTTTTTTTTCTATGAGAGTTATAAAAATAGTAGGCAGTGCGAGGGAGGTGTTGTATAATTTAGGCAAGCAAGGCATAGCAAAGAGCGGTACTCTCTTTATTGAGGGGAGGTGACCGCTTATGACCGTATATGAGGCGTTGTCGATTATGATAAATTTCGCAACACTCGTTTATGTAATGACACACGGAAAATAGCCGACCATCCGTCCAAAGATAACGGCTATTTTTCCGTAATTCAATAATCAAACAGGGCCGCGCTATGTCTTGCGATATTAGCGGCCTTTTGCTTTTTGTAATACGTTACATTTTTAGTTTACACAATGTCGTCCTGATTGTCATTAACTAATTAGTTAAATTGGTTATTTAGTTAAATAGTTAAATTGGCTATTAGTTAATTAGAAAAAAATAACTAATCCGCTATTCATCGCAACCGTCGTCGGTCTCACGTAAGTACGGAGTGGCGCCCGACTTCGGAACGTGGCAAATCGGAGTAGACATCGTTTCGTACGCGTTGATCGGGACTGGCGTGTACTCAACGTTTAAAGCGGAGCAGAAGGCGGAAGATACGAAGTAACGGACTTTAGCGGACTCATTTGCGCGATACTGCGTAGATGGGTCCGTTTTTCTTTTAGTGACAACGTACTAGTCCAATGGTATTATTTAGGTAAACGTAACGTGAGATACGGAGGGATTCGGTTGATTAACGGTGTCGTAAAGAACGATGCGCCGACAGAAAGGCAAGGGTAACGAAAGAGAAGTGCGCTCGCGTTCCTCGGTTGGACGTTCGTTGTACTCTCGCTGTTGTGGTTCCCCATAGTTACGTCTCCGATAGCGGTTATTCTCGGATTCCTTACGAAAAAAGTTGAAGGACGGGATATACAAGGACCGGTAATTATGATCGCGGCGGTTGCGTGTGGTGTGCTCGGATTTTTGGGGGGGGGGGGTGTATGCAGGTGTACACAAAGGGTAGTAAGAAAGACAGAGGTACAAGTATATACATAGTTATTAAGTGTAATCATCACGCGTTTTCAAAGCAAAGTCAGTGCCATAGTCGCTAATTTCATGTGAAATAGCGCAAGTCCAAACAAGACGAGCTTGCGCTATTTTTCGTCATAAAGGCCTTATAATAGTTAATACTCTCATGTTTTCAGTAGACAACTTGTTTAAATCATCTTCCATTCCTTTGGAGTTACCTATAATTCCTTCCGGATCATAAACAAAACATATCAGAACTTTACAGTCAGGATGTTGTTTGTATTTCGCTACATCGATTATAAGTTGGTTTCCTAAATCCTTATCAGTCATACTTGGTCTCGTTTTTTTGATTTCTAGTACAACTTGTTCAGGCTTCAAAAGAAAATCAGAGCGAGTTGAACCGCCTGCATAACTAGGATTCCACTCTTCTGGTCGTATATCATCAAAGTTCATTTTAAGAAGTGCGTGCAATAAATCTTGAACATCATACTCGTCTGTTATTTTTAATGTTTCTCTATTAGAGTACCTATGCCTTAATTGACGTGCAACGAAATGAAATCTATCAAATATGTTTAGCAATATAGTAAGTGCTTTATCCGTATCTCTATTTTCCTTTATAGATTCATGGTAATTACATTTGATTTCTATTTGTCTCAGCAAGCGTTTACACTTAGCAACAAAATCTTCAACTTGTTCTATTTTTGAAAGGCATGATATTAATATCCCATCATAAAACTCATGAGGAGGAGTCATAATTCCTTGGTGTAAGGCAAAACTATCTCGTGTCACGGCCTGCTTAGGTCTTTTTAAGTCTATTACATCAGCTTGTGTTAACCCCCAAGAAAAATCAGAAAGATCTTTAATAGCTTTCTGCTCGCTTGTGTAACGCTCATTATTCTCAATTAACACTAATTCTGAGAGAATATCATTTCTTAAATTCTTTGCTTCTGATACTTGGTAATCAATATTTTTTTCAATTATTCCAATATTAAAATACGGGGCTCGTTTGGTAATATATGTTTTAATATCTTTTAAGTCTCTCTCGATCCATCCTTCTGGAAAACCGTGAATTGAACCCCATTCAGAATCAAACGAATTCTCCCAACTTGGTTTTTGAAATTCTTTAAAATAGAGGTTTGCATGGAATCCAATCCACGATTTACTTGATGAAGCCGCTAAAACATCAATAATTACTTCTCTTATATGGCTTATGTCCCTTTTATTTGACGCTGCTGTTGAACTAAAATTTATTTCGAAATTATCCAAGCGTTTTTTCAAATCCTGTACTTGCTGAGTTAACATACGAATCAACTGCCTTATCAGAATTTTAGTATTGAAGATTTTAATCCCGCACGAACACGGTCATCACACGTGCATAATACGCTCCCGATCCGTCCTCGCTTCGTAACTTCACGTAATCCGGAGTAATCCGCTCTACAATTCCGTTACCAACGTGTTCAAGTTGTTGCCAAGCACGTACCTCTGTTTGAGATATAGTAGCAGCAGTTAGAAAATCGATATCATGCCTCAGTTGGCGAGTGTTATTGTCTTTCATAGCCGTACCTCTTTTATCGAATTATTTAAATAAATAAACAATCACAAGTGTTACTAGAAGGCAAACTGCAAGAAATAATAATAATCCTAACTGAATATTTCCCCTACGACCATTAAGAAATCTGCACACTTTATTAATTAGCTTTCGTATGTTCATTTTCCCACCTTAATAAGTAAAAAGTCACGGTTTAACCGAAAATTATATGGATAAAAGTTCCTACTATATGGTACTATAGGATTAATCATTTAGCAAGATTGGGGTAAAGAACCATGATTACCAATAAAGAAGAAGCTATATCAAAAATAAGTGATCTCATAAAAAGCATAAGTTTTGCCAACTATGCTAGAAGACAGGGGCTAATTGAACGTTGTAGAAAATTGGAGGAAGAAGTTCTTGCTTGGAATGAGAACGACCCCCAAGGTTTTGTGCGAATAAAATACAACATCTTACAGTTAGAAACTGACGTGAACCAGTCTGTATTTTGGAGAAAAGGCGGTATATTTTTCGGATTTATAGCTATTGCTCTTGTTTATATAATTCAATATTTAATTCTTAATAATATTTCCCCTGTGAAGTATTTAAGCTATTTGGTAGTTAGTATAGTGGGAGCTTTGCTCTATTTTGTAACTAGTAATCTACAGAACAAGCAGGACGAACCGTTATTTAGAATAGTAATTGCCTTGATAATACCTTTTATATGTATATTGTTTTTGTTCAAGGAGAAAAATCAAGTGTTCGATGTATACGATAAAAATGTCTGGAGTTTTATGTTAGGTTATAGTGTTGATCTATTAATTATGGTAATGAATAAGATCATAGAAAAATTAAAAAAACTTGTTGAATAAAATATGAAAAGGACTGCTAACCATGTGTGTGGGCTGCGGTCCTTTTTGTGCTTTAATCTACACTTTCTTCAGTATTAGTTATGTATTCAATACGAATTAACTTTGCTATATCATTTATATCGAGAACATTAATAATTTTCTCTAGTACCTGACGTGAAAACATTTTATTTTTGTTTCTAACCAACTCCGAAATTGTCGCTTCACGAATACCAGTTAACTCGGAAAGCTTTTTCTGCTCCCACCCCTTCTCAAGTAAAAGATTTTTTAAATCACATACAAGTATCTTATTACTCAAAATTTTCCCTTCTTTCTTTTAGCTTACTGCAATGAAATATAAAATACGAAAAACGTAATTTAGCTGTTGACAATAACGAAAAACGTAATTATAGTAAAATTACGAAAAACGTAACCGAATAAACTCAGCGAGCAACATCGTACCGTAACGAAGCATCACGCAATTCATCCTATAAATCCCGTTTGGAGGCGAATCATATGTCAATCACGTTAGGTTTCATCCGTAATCGTCGCGAAGGTAACGTCATCATCACGGTCGGAAGCGGCTGCACTCGTCAAGAACTCCGCGTTACATCGGAATTATTCTTTTCCATTATACCGCAAGCTAATCCATATCTCTACGGTGACATTGTCCAAGCCACTCCGGCACAGCTCGTTGAACTTGGCTTTGAATTAGACGCAGAAATGAAACGGGAAGTCTTCCGTGTTGTACGCCCTCTAGTTACTCCGGCTCAAGTCCGTTATGTACTCGATCCGATCACAGGGAACTACATAGTTCGGTACGTCGGCACACGTCAGGAACTCGTCATACAGGCGCGTACATTCTGGAAGATAACCGGAGTCAGCCGGCGTTCACCACTCGGTAGTTTAACGCTATCAATGGACGTTATGAAGGAACTCGGATTCATTGTCGGGAAGGGAGGCGTCCAGATTGAACGTTACAGTAAATTCGCCAGCTACGCGTAACACCGTATTATCACGTAAAAATCGCAAGCGTATTGTCGCAGTCCTAAAATTCATCTACACAGTCGTATTAATTGCTCGTGAGGTGTTGACGTAATGTCGTACTTGGAAATATTCACGGACTATCGGCTTGGTTCCGAAACGACGGGCGAGGCGTTAATGATCGCGTTTCGGTTCTATGTTCTCGCGGTCGGCAACGTATTAGAAAGTTCGCACTTCACCGAGGCCGAACGAATTGAGACGTTAAAAGAGTTAGATGTAGCATTTAACAACGTATTTCCGAATGGAGGCGTTTGAGTATGGGTGAGTCAACAATATTAGAACGGGCGGCGCTTGCTTATGGCCCGTACGACATGCCGCATATGTATGAGCTCGTGGAGGGCGTTTTGTACGCCGGTCACTACTTTTTTCACCTTGAGGACGGAATCCTGTGGCTTCGTCACGTCCGCAAAGTCGACCATCCGGAACACACGCACTTATTTATCGACGGGGATTCCGGCGGCCTTCAACTCGCGAATAACGTTCAGCGCGACTTATTAGCAGTAGTCACAGAAACGCTCGACCGGCTCCGGGTTATGGACGGCTTGACGTTTCTAATCGACGAACTCTTATGGCTCAATAACCGCGGTGACATCGAATTAAATCTCGTTAAGAAGAAGGGATAGCGAGTCCTCCGATGAATCTAAACGCCATAACGGGGAGGAGACGCGCGTGTATTACCCGGCTGCCTTTGCGCCAACATTGGCGGCTAAATGTCCGTACTTTCCGACGCCAATCGGAGAGGTCGTATGCGGGTAAAACGGACGACATCGTCCGGATCGGTACAACGTTGGTATGTACCAACACGGGGATCCAGAGGTCCCGACAGCGAACGTCCCAAACGTTCAGAATACTTCGCGACGTCGCAAGTTCTCCGGTCAGTCTACGTCAGATGCGCCAACATCTCGTAGGCTGATCGGTTCCTTCAATAGTTCCTACGTCCGGATACGGCAATATCCGTCAGGCAGGCGTAGTTAATATAGATTTTTCATCCTCGGACGATCGGCCGGTAAATCCGGTTCAGGCACCGGTCGTCTGTTTGTTATATCGAGTAATACGCAGGATGCGAACGTAGGTTCCATTTTGTTGCGAAAAAAATTATTTGTTCACGATTTAGACACAATTTGTGTGTGCGGGCCTGCCCTGTTCTGCGATTTCGTGTCCTTATATATTACGAGGAAAAAATTTCACGTGAATCTGTGCCGGGCCAAGATTCGCTGTAGATACAAATATAGGACCGATGTGCGAAAACGGCCATCGACCGACGTGTTAACTATGGTGGACGAAAATAAATTTCCTCAAAAGTGTGTCACGAGCTGTTTGACGGCGTTGAAGTAAGTGACGGCGGAGAATTTTCGTAAAAGTGTGCGAAAACGCGAAAAGCGTCGTCGGTATAAGTATAAGACGGAAAAACATTACGCTCAACTGTGTGAAACTCATTCCGCCGGAAACAAACGTAGTGTAAGTGTGCATAACGACCACGCGCATTCGGTTAACTAGGTAGACCGCGGGAAACCGTATCTCATATAAACCAAACGAAAAGGGAGCGATTTTATTATGACAAATGCATTGTTGACACGAGAGCAGTACGTGGCTAAGAAAGCCGGAGAATGGGCGGAGAAGGGGGCGCGTTTTAAGGAGCGGCGTCAGGCGGATGGACTCACGCTCGAAGAAGTCTCTTGTAAACTCGGAATTAGTACAAGTACGCTTCGTCGTTTCGAAATGGGCCAGCCGGTACGATCTTCCAACATCATTGAAAAAGCATACGAGATGTACTTCGCTCTTAAACTTTACGAGATCGTGTGCGAGGAAAGCAGAGCCTTTCAGAACGCAGATTATTTAATTGACCAAGAACTCGGCGGCACCGGGAAGATTGAGATTAGAAAGAAGGAGTATACGAAAGTGGCCGAGATTGATACAGGATGCCTTGATCTTAACGTAGACCTCGCTATTGAGCTATGTGAGAAATCCGGAGGAGAGTATTACTTTACGTATTAATCGGTTCTACAACGCGGCGGCTCCGTTGTGGGCTGTCGCTCAATTATCTTACGGGAGGAGGTACGAGATGGAACCGGGAGAAGGCGCGGTCGAGTACGCAAAGTCATTAACGGAAGGGCTGACGCGAGAGGAAGCCGCTTCTATTATACATACCATAATGATCGGACCGTTTGAGGACCCACGTGTAAAATGGTGTGTTGTCTGCGGATATCCGTTTAGAGACGTCACAAGACCGGGGAACGCAAAGGTTTGCGGGCCGACGTGTAAAACGATGCAAAAAACTGCGCAACGGCGGAAGCAACGAAAGGTTAAACCAGGGCGGAATATCACAATTAAGACGAATGAGCCAATACGATATCTGGGTGGCTGGAGTATCCGTATTGGACGTCGGAACGTTGGATGTTGAGTCACGTCGGTAGCTATGAGCGTCCGCACGATCCGGACAAGTTGTTAACTATAGTTGCGGCCAAACAACGATATGAGATGATGGGTGGGCGTCGGAAATCCGTGCGAAAGGTTGAATATTAGGTGGCGACATTCTCCTATATATGAGAGAACCGCGTAGATTCCTCCGTTTTATGGTTGCTTTTTTAGAGGTTTCATGACTATATACATTGAGGAAGTAGAACGTTGCGGGTACGCTCACGAATCTCTTTCTAATTGTGAATTTTATGTGAACATTCAGTCTTTCACCCTGCTTTTTATGCCTTTAGTTATCCTCTTGTTATGAGGAAACTTTTTTAGGTTGAGGTTGTTTTTCTTGTAATTTCAAAGACATATACGTAGAAGTAGAATCGCTCTCGTGTCGAGTGCCTGACGACATGACGGCGATCTTTTTATTTACACTACACGCAAAAAATCTTGCGCAATTAAAGGAGGCTAACGTTATGATTATCGATTTTACCACCGTCAAAAAGCTGCGGCTGATCTACCGTCTATCCCTTGCGGAAATGGCGGCCTTACTCGGCGTGTCCGAATCGCATCTATGGCGCGTGGAGAAAGGAGAACGCCCGATTAATGAAACGATGCGCAGGCGCTGTGTTGAGGAACTCGAACTTACGTCCGATAAATTAACGCGCCTACTCGATATGTACCAGGATACGTTACTACCGGGAAAGTAGACGCTGCAACGGTAGATATAACGTGTTCATCCGATTTACCTTCCGCGTCGCTACGCTCCTGCGGACATCCGCCCCTACCGGGACGTCTGTACATATTCTAAACGCGAGAAAGATTATGGTAGAGATATATTTTCACCGTGCCGTCTTTTGGGTGCGGTGAGGCAACGACCGAAGGGAGGCGGCAGTATGGTGTTATGGTATGTTCATATGTATTCTGCGCGTCCAAGAAGAAAAAAAACATAAGACTTACTATAGGGATAGAATCTCCGAAAAGTCGATAAAAACGGAGGGAAGCCGCGCCAGACGTGGGTTTTTAGCCTCTACTCACCAAAAAGTTATGTAACTGAAAAGCAGGGTATCTGGCCGATTTTGTAACTGAAAAGCAGGGTATTTTTCATCCGGGAGGGGTAACATGAGCAATTCTGATAAAAGATCACGTGCCAATCGAGTTTGGAAGAGCCTACCGCAAAAGACGAAGGGGGCTGCGATCGTAGCGCAGGAGCGTGCGGATAAACTGCTAGCAGAAGCCGGACTTTCCTCTACGATTGACACAGTCATCCGGACAACTGAGGCGCAGGCACGCGGGGCGCGCAACGTCACAGTCCTCAGCCAATGGGCGGAGGAGCACGGCGGTTTTGTGTTCGCGCTCTTTAAAGGCTGCGAAACATTTATCGAGCGGTTCCCGTCGCTTAGTCAATCCGATTATGCCCGTGTAATGTTCCTCGGGACTTATACGAGCTACGACGGCGGCAGGCTCCAGCACGACAACGGGCGGCCCATTAAACGCGCCGGCCTTGCCAATCTCCTCGGCATGCACCGTGTTAGATGCTCCGAACTACACAAGAAGCTGGTCGCGGAATCAATCATCTCGGAGGACGAGGGAACCGGGGACTTATACATGAACCCGTCAATATTCTATCGCGGCGAGATCAAGAAAGAGAACACATACGATCTTTCCGAGTACCGCTATATCTGTATGTTCCGCAATACTGTACGCGGCTTGTATGAGACTTACGGTAAAGGGCGTGAAGTCAAACAATTAGCGATCCTCTACGCGGTACTTCCGTTTATCAACTTCAACACTAACATCGTATGTTTTAATCCTGAAGAGACGCAGGAAGACCGGCTGCAGCCGATGGACGTTGAGAGACTCGCGGCATTACTCGGGTATAAGGACGCGCAGAAACTTCGCAAAGCACTCGACGCGGTTAAGCTCAACGGCAAGAACGTTTTCCTGCTCGTGCCCGACGTCCATGATAAACGGAAGCGCCGGGTTATAGTTAATCCGCGTATCGTCTTCGCAGGTTCAGCGGAAAAGCTGGCGGCGATTAAAGTTCTCTTCAATTAAAAACGCATCACCAAGGCGGCCCGAACTTCGAGGCGGCTTATTTGTCATACCCAAAAGGAGGCATTCCGTGAGTAACAAGATATGGCGGATTGATTCGGACAACCTCGCAGCTTACACAGAGGATGCTACCGTTATGGAGAAGATCAAGCGTAGCTATTCGGGTTTTCATATCATGGCCGAGTATTTCCGAATCGGCAAGTTAATCGCGATTCAGTATCGTGTACCGGAAGCGCGGAAACGGTCAATCAAGCGGCTGTTAAATTGCCCAATCAGCGTATGACAGCGTAGTACCCTATACGTTGAATTAGCGTGGTAATAGCGTATTAGACAAGCGGAGGAACTATGACCCTCGGCTTATTTTTGCGCGTCTGAAATCAAGCGAAAACACGGAAATGAGTACGGATTATGCACGCTTTAAACGGGAGGTGAGCTAGTGAGCGATCGAGAGGATGCGGCTACATATTGTCCGTATTACAAGCCGGATTCGAGCTGCGTATTGCTTCACGCGATGTCAAAAGCGGATAAGCGGTGTAAAGCCTGGCGCGGCGATGATTCCGTACAATGTCGGTATTTAAGTACACAAGTAGCGAGGAGGTAGTAAACGTTAATCCGCAGTATCAAACAGTCGTAACGTTCGCTGACGGTATAAATGTTACATTCGGTGACTCCGTATCCCGCGCGTGGATTCGATTCGCTGCGCCTATGATCGCGGAAGAGGAACGGAAACGTAGACGAAGGGGGAAACGGAAATGAACGATCAATGTACGCAAGTTATCCATAAGCAAGAGGGCGGCCAGGATATCGTCAAGATTTATGACGCGTCCGGCATTGATACACTGACTGGGACTTGGCCTGTTAATGCAGAGAGGACACCGTTAGAAAGCGCCGTTGATGCGCTATGGTCCGGGTACTTCGAGGTACAAGACCGGCGTCACCTTTTCGGGAATTATCCGGTTGCTGTGGTGTCAAACGTCAATGGGGCGGTGGATCAGTTTGTTAAAGAGTTTGAAGGGGAGGAATCAGCGTGAGCAAATTCATTAACTCAAAAACGTGGACAGGCGGCGTCGGTACCGGCGACGAGATCGCCAGCATCGGTCGGTCACTCGGTATCAGTCGGAAGGAGTCGGTTAAGCCGGCAAGAGTAAAGCGTAAATCCGGTGTGGTTTCGTACTTTAGCGATCGGGGCTACGGGTTCATCTCGTCCGGTGAGGATCGCGTATTCTTCCATCTATCTGACTGCGAACCGCTCGATACGGCGGAGGTGCCGGTCGGCTTGCACGTGAGTTACGTATTAACGGAGGGTAGAGGCTGCAAGCCTGCGGCGAAGGACGTACAAGCAAACTAAACTAAAAGGGGAAATGAAAATGAGTTACGCAAAAGCAAAGGCAAGTTTACAGAGAGCACGCGAAATTGAACAATCCTCAACTGGTATGATGCTGGAATATAAAAGGAAACTCTCCGCTGAAATTTCACAGATAGAATCGGACCGCCGCCTCACCGAAGAGGGCAAGCAGGAGGTCAAAGCCGAAGCTAAACAAAAACATGCGATTGAATTCTTGCAAAAAACACACACGATGAGACAAAAGTACGTCACGAACATCAAAAAGACAATCCAGGAAGCCGAAAAGGTGATTTACACGCCGCCGAGAAAGCCGGATGCGACGAAACTTGGCCGATTTGAGAACGCTTTCCGGTCACTGAAAACGGAATTAATGTTCGCCACGTCGCAGAAGTCGGCGTTTGATAAGCTGCGCGGCTTCATCGAAAAGTTGGATGACCCGTACCTTGCGAAGCTTGTCCGTGACGACTTTGCGGAGCTCATAACGAAAGTCCTCGCTACTCCAGGGGACGGTAACTCCCAAAAAGGCACTGGCGCTGCGGCGGTAACGACTTCCGTCCGTAGAGAACTCGGCGAGATGTACGACGGTTTGATGAGGCCGTTTCAAAGCGAGGATTTTCGCGGGGCCAGCGAAGTCCTTGAGATTGCGCAAATGCTCGTTGAGGATTCACGCGTTCACCGTAGCGTTATCGTAAACAGCGCGGCAGAAGAAATATTCGGGGCGGATTATGCGCGCTATATCAACGATACGGATTCGTTTTTTGTTAAACATCCAGAATACACGCCAAAGCCGTTTGTGGACGAAGAGGGGGACCGTATCCGCCAAACTGAGGAAGACTTGGCTTGGATTTATAAAGACGACGAGAACCAGACGTTAAGCGTTGGGGCAGGAAAGGCGGCGGAGTAATGAGCGATGGTGTTTTAGAGACCGCAAATAAACGCCTTGTCCGGGCGGAGTTTCTGGTCGTGTCAAGAAATGCTGGCGTGCTTCCGGATGCACTCGACGCCGCGTACACACTGGCGGACTTGTCCGGCGTATCCATTGACGATAACGGCAAGGTGTGGGGAGTTGATGACGCGATTGAAACACTTAGGACTAGGAGTGGTTATTTATTTGCACCAGTAGAGCCAGTGAAGCCGAAAGCTATTGGCAGTTGGTACTTATAAGTTGGCCGAAGGAAGCGAAGGCGGCGCAACAAAGATAAGGGGGGAATACGAATGAGTAAGTCTAAACTACCGGACAGCGTTCTCACAGATATGGAGCGCGTGACGCCCGTTATCCGACTGGTTGAATCGGTCTTAACGTACAAGCGCCCCGGTTTGTATGATTTCGCAGAAAGCTTTCCTGAGCAGGCAGCGGTATGGAACGAAGTGGCCGCAAAATTTGAAGCTTCAAACATGGCGCGTGTACAAGCGATGGGCTACCGAATGAAGAAACTACTTCCCGCGATCGACGACGTAGACGAAGCCGTCCGGACTGGAAAAGGCATAGTAGGGCCGGCAATGGCCGTTTACAAGGCGTTGGGACTCCTGGTTCGTGTGATCGAAAGGACGGCGATCTAAATTTCATTCGATCTGATAGGACACTTACGCCTAGTCGACGATATGAGCCGTCCCATGCGCAAGGCTTTTAGCAGCATAACGAAGTTCGGAGCGGCCGCAACTGGTCTTGGCGTAGCGGTAACCGGAGTATCCTTTGCGGCGGATTCCGTTAAAAAAGCGATGGATTTTGAATCGCAAATGTCTACGATACAGGCGTTAACGGGCGCAACGGACGCGCAAACGAAAGCCATGCAGCAACTTGCGCTCGAACAAGGGGCGTTAACGAAATATTCCGCACTTGAAGCTGCGCAAGGGATCGAAGAGCTTTTAAAGGCGGGCATGTCTACCGCGCAGGTCCAAGCGGGTGGTCTGAACGCAGCGCTCAACCTCGCAACAGCAGGCGGTCTCGGTCTCGCGGAGGCTGCGGAAGTCATGTCCACTGCGCTCAACTCGTTCAAAAAGGACGGTCTAACCGCTGCGCAAGCGGCTGATATTCTCGCTGGGACTGCGAATGCGTCAGCTACGGACGTACACGACTTACGTTACTCGTTGGCCGCGGTTGGTTCCGTTGCGGATGGCGTAGGGATGTCGTTTAAGGATGCGAATACAGCGCTAGGTCTATTCGCGAATAACGGATTGAAAGGCTCAGACGCTGGTACGTCGCTGAAAACGATGCTATCGAACCTCGTGCCGGCAACGGACAAGGCGTACGGTTTGTTCGAGGATTTTAACTTGCTGACCGTTAATACAACGGACGCACTCGCGTTTATGAGCAAGAAGGGTATCAAGTCAACGGGCACGTCTGTCCAAGCGGTTACGAAGGATATCGAGAAGTACGTCGCAGCGCAGACGGGACTCAAGGTGGGTACGTCTAAGGCCGCGAAGGAAACGAAGAAGTTCTTGACGGCGAGCAACTTGATACATTCGTCATTTTACGATAATAAGGGCGAGATTAAAGACCTAGCGCAAGTAGCGGACCTGCTGAAGAATCGATTCGGAAAGCTTACGAACGAGCAACGTCAATACTACTTGCATCAGATATTCGGGTCCGATGCTATTCGTGCCGGTAACATCCTCTTTAAAGAAGGCGCGGCTGGCGTTAAGAAGTTTCAGCAGGAAATGGCGAATGTAACCGCGCTACAGGTCGCAACTAAGAAGATGGACAGCGCGGCAGGTGCGGTAGAACAATTCGAAGGAGCACTGGAAACTTTAAGAATTTCCGCATTGCTTCCGACGATGCCGATCCTGAAGAAGCTCGCACAAGCTGCCGCAGACTTCGTCGTTAAGTACACTCCGCAGATTACCGCAGCGGTAGAGCGTACGGTCAATACCGCTAAGACGTTCCTCAAGAACAACTTTATTAATAACCCCGAGTTTACGAAGCTTCCAGACATTAAAAGTAAAGTAGCGTTCGCCTTCGAAAAGATAGAAAAGGCGTTCTCCAATTGGTGGAATGGTGGGGGACGAGACGCTGTAGAGAAATTGACAGCACAGGTCGTTCAGTTCATGGCATCGTCTCTCGAAGCAGCCGTACCAACGTTTGTGAGTGTCGGGTTAAAACTTGGGTCTGGATTAATTGACGGGATACAGAAAGCGATCGCTAATGACCCTATCGCTAGTGCAGTGATTAATGGTGGTGGCGGTGCGATAGTTGGTGGTGTGTTTGGTCCTGGCGGTGCGCTCGCAGGGGCTGCAATAGGTGCAGGTGGTGGTGCATCTAACGTCTACATTGGCCGGGGAGCAAAGTCTCTCGGATCGAGTGACGCTGTGAACGGGTTCTTTGACTGGACGAATAAGCACTTACCTACGTGGATGGGCGGTGTTCCGGACGATCAGTTAGCGGCACATAACGCTGAACGTCGAAATAAGTTCGGCAATAAGCACGCCGGCGGACTCGACACCGTACCTTATAACGGTTATCCCGCTACACTCCATCGTGATGAAGCGGTCCTCACGAAGCACGAAGCAATCGAATGGCGAGATCAACAACGCGGCAATGGCGGAAATAATGCACCGACTATTATAATCAACAATCCGGTATTCAACTACGAAACGAACGTCGAGCAAGTGGCACACCAATTGGCCGTTGCCTTAGCGCGATAATCTACGAGCGGGCTGCGGCTCGCTCTTTTATTACGAAAGGGGAACGTTATATGAATCTCGAAATGAAACATTATACTGCGATACGATATTTGTCGCTTCCGCCTAGTGAGCGTCCTATACTCGCAGAGATTGCGGAGGAATGCGGAGTAACTCCGTCAGCTCTATCTCAATGGCGTCAAGACAGCATATTCGAAGCGGAACTCAAGCGCCAAATCGTACGTAATAATGTCGACGACTTGCCGGAACTTATTGCGCTGATACCTAAGATCGCGATCACTGAAAAGAATGCAGCTATGGCGAAGCTCGCGCTACAGGTTCACGGAATGTTGTCGGATAAGGTCGAGGTAAGCACAACCGCAACCAGCGGAGGCGGCACGGATATAGCAGCGTTAAAGGCGCGTATTGAAGCGCTGAAGGAACGGAGAACCACCGATGAATAAACGGCCGAGCCGCCGCCTGCCTCTCAGCGATATTCATTACGCGGCGATTGCGTTACTATGTGACATCAAGCGTCCGAGTCACGAAGATATTGCGCGTAGACTCGGGATTACGCGTATGACCTTGTATCGTTATCGTGAGCGTCCGGACTTCCAACGGGAGCTAAAGCGTGAGGGGCGACGTCGAGCCGACGAGTTTATGCGTGAGAACCGCGAAAGGGTACGCGTAAGGGCTGCGGGGGATATTGAATGGTTCTTCCGTAAGTACGTGTGAATGTCCATTATACGTAGGGCTGACGCGTGATTTAATGAGGGATAACGTGTTACAATGATACCGATATAGCGAATTTTCCTACACGAAGCTCCTGACGCGTGACCCCTTCGGAATTTTTCGGATACGAAAGCGTGCTAATAGCTGAGAGTCCAGTAGGAGCGCGGAGTCTCGCAGTTTTATAGCTACTGAAACTTTCGGGTATAGCGTGAATCCGCCATACGTTTCGGCTGCATACGCAGTGTATAACGGACGAGAGAACCAGCGTATTTCACTGCATACGCTACCAGCGAGTAGGTGGCCGTGCCGAGCGTAAAGCCGCGTAGCTCCGGGGTTTATACGGATTATACGCTGATAATGTATATACAGTGCATACGGTACGTTTATACAGCGCCGTAGGAACCGCATAACGGCGCGGGTTTCGAGCGCAGACATATTCGCATAATATGGATTTTGTGCACATGTACGTGAATATCCGCTGCATAAAAAGCGGCCGGGTGGTACGTGTGGCAGCGCATATTCGATCGAAAATAACGCTTATTTACGCTATCGAAGGCGAAGGAATAAGCGTCTTTTTGCGTGGAGATTGCGAGGGCCGTACCCCCAAGGGCCCTGCGCGACGGCTCGAAATCTGGTGTACAAAATTTCGGCGTATCAAAATAAACTTCCGAAAATAATAAAGCGCTCGTCTACGGTAGTGATCCGTGGGCGGGCGCTTTTTCTTCGTTTAGGGGCGCTTGTATACCAGAAATATTTACCGTATAATATAACGGTAGCAACCGCACAGGAGCGGGAGCCTACGAAATCACATCACGCATAAATGAACGGTGAGGTCCTCGGGTACTTGTCGTCAATTTAACGTATATAATCGGTCTAAAACGTTGATATAGCGCGGTTTTTAACCGCTAACTATTCGTAAGGTACTTAAAATCCTGCGGTAGGTGACTACCGTACCGGTTCGATCCCGGTCCTCGGCATACTAGTTTATTGCATGAAGCCCTTGATACTCAAGGGTTTTTTGCTTTTTTAGGGGATGAGATCTAAAACCCATATCACAAGGGGCGAGCGCCTTTTTCGCTCCTGGGGACGAGTTGGGGACGAACTTTTGGATCGAAGACATCGAGGTGTGCTGTTGTTTTACGATTAAGCTTCTTGATGACGTGAGCATAGGTATCTGAAGACACCTGAGATGTGGAATGTCGCAATCGATGTTGAATCTCCTTGATAGATGCTCCCTGGCCAAGCAAATACGTTGCATTTGTATGGCGGAGACCATGAAGTGATACATTACGGAAGCCGTGCCGCTTACATCAGTTTTTCCACTGCTGGAACGGCATTGTATGGTAATAGGGTTTCCCTGTACCTGAGTGAAAAACAAAGTTGCGATCCCCACCTTTCCATGTCCCATTTGCCTTTGCCTCAAACCTTAGTTTACTCATGCCTTTAGCATGAGCGACCAGTTCCTTAATATACCATTGCGGCATATCTACATAATCGTTAGATGCTTCATTCTTGGTATCTGTAATGTCCGCCTGGCCATTTCTGGTGCTGTCAACCGAATACTGGATTTCGTCACCAACGACTATGGACGGGGACGAAACGAAACAAGAAAAGTGAAATTGGACCCAGGATGCCAGAAGTAAATTAGACCGTAAGGGCTTAAGCCTTTGCGGTCTTTATTGTAGGTGTCTAAAGTTCTAGACTGAAAAATAAAGTAATAGTCTGAATGAGAAATTATCTAAGATCAATACATTGGTCTCCTCATCAAGATACCGACGAGGTGTTTATCGTGCTCGAAGGGGAGATGTTCATTGATTTCCGCGATGGCCAAGTAAAGATTTCCCAAGAAGAGATGTTTATTGTACCAAGGGTGTCGAACACAAAACTTTTGCTAATCAGGAGTATCATATCATGTTAGTAGAGCCCAGGGGCGTAGTAAACACTGGCGAGACTGAGTCAGAATTAACAGCAGTCAATGATATTTGGATCTAATGCATTTAGCTTCAGTTCGATTACATCGTTAAAGTAACGGGACACGATAGTTCAACTTCACTTGCTGCTATGACGAGAACCGGATTCCCCTGTAAGGGCCCGGTTTTTTCTGCAACGCATTGCTTAGCGTACGATTTTTTCCGTTTCGTGAGGTGCCCCCTATATCGTGAGTACCATCGGGAAATTCTCCAGCTACACGATATTCTTCATTCGCGCCATTTCTATTGCTTCTTCGCGGTTGTTGACGCCGAGTTTTGAGTAGAGAATCGAGCAGTAATTGCGGATCGTTCCCTCCGATAAAAATAGCTTGGCGGCGATCGATTTGTAGCGCAGTCCGCTCAACAGATGCTCCAGAATCTCCATCTCGCGTTTCGTAAGCCCGTACGGGTAGTTTCCCTGACTTGAACCGATTTTCTCCAACTGCTCACGTTGACGCTTCATCTCTTCGAAAACTCGCGTAGCGACCGATTGGTCGATCCAGATTCCTCCATTATAAATAAGTTTCAAGGCTTCCTTCATCTCAATTTCCGAATGATTCAGACTATCATGCAATATAACTTCCCGATCCGTCAAGCGACAGAGGGTGGGGTAACTGCGGTTAGAACGTAGTTTAGCAAGCACGTCATATAAGACAGTTGACAGTTTGTCATGCGGTATATGTGACAGGTCCAAGTCAATGTCATCAAAAGCTTGGCGGTTTTATCACTGTTCGATTTAACAGTATCGGAGGTAAGATGAGGGGGTAAAGCAGAACAAGATTCTAAAATAATAGGAGCGATTGCGTTATGAAATCATTCACCATTCGAAAAGGAGTTGCACTTACTATAATAGCTATATTGGAGACGGATTCCTAACGCTGCTCTTTAACGATTCGCTACTTCAGGGATTTGGACTCACGTTCTTATTCAGCTGTATATTTCTTACAGGTGGTACGCAGAACTGAATGAATTGTTTAGCTTCGGCCGTAAGAGGGCGACGAATCCTTAGGTTGCAGGGTTTGTTGAAGAAGATGTCTATGAGGGGACTTTCCGTCATTTTCCCGGCACGCGCTGCACACTGCTTTAATTGAAGGTTTCCGATCAGCATCGTACTGATGTGATTCGGGTCATCCGGACTTTCAGAAGGAGAAGCCATCTTATCGGTATTACCTGATTGGATTGTTAGGAGTGCAAATGAATCTCAACTAGCATGTAACGAAATTATTTTTGGTCGCACTTATATATCAGATTAAACTTGAGCGATCAGCGATGTGCATCAAATTGAGTGAAGGCCCCCCCTCAAGACGGGCCACCATCCAGTACCTCAGCCCGGATGCTTTTTTGGTTAAATCCTCTATCATAAAAGTAACAAAAATAAGGAATTCACATAGGAATATTATTTCAGTTGGACAATTTCAATAAAATTTGTCGATTAAAATAAGAATGAGGGATGATTGGATCAATGTTGCTTCGTTTACGCAAATCTTCAATGCAGGCGGCCTGGATGGTGTGGGAAAGAGGGTTCGATTGGATTTCACGCTTTCGCGGCTCGCATACATCGCACTTTGGAATTTGCAAAGTCATGATTAAGAAACACCGAGGGGAGAGTATCGTCTGTGCGGACTCCACCATCATCGATAAAGGCGATCTGGTCGGGGAACTCCATCTCAATAATGAAACGATTCTGACGCTGATCAAATCCGAAGACTCAGACCGCGCGGCGCTCATGACGGCCCGGCTTACACGGAAATCCATGCAGCAGATCAGCGAGGCATTCGCAAGTCAGCCGGAGTTCAGAGAGGTGAAGGCGTTAGTCGGCGTTACGTTGCTTCATCGTGGTTTGATACATGGTCTTGGTTTCGAACAACAACCGATGAAGTCCGATCTGTTCCAACGCATTACAACGGCTTATCTACGATTATTGTTATCCGTCATGCACCCTGAAGGCAAGAAGCGGATTGGCCGCAAGACCGAAAAATTGATACCGATGATGCTGATTCACTCCCGCAGCTCGCTGAGGAACCGATTTATGACGGTGAAGAGACAGTCCGTTTCAAAGGAGTTATGTCTACCCAAATCAAGCTCCAATTAATTAAAACAAAAGAAACTAAGAGCGTGGTTAGTAAGTTCCTGGAGGGCGATATGGAGTTGGAACAAAGCGAGTGGAAACCCATACCGCCCGGAGGCAACCTATTTTTCATCATGCTCTGTAACAAAGGCGGGATAGGCATTCATGGATAAAATTATGGAATTTTTACAGAACTTTGGAGCGACGGGACTTTTCATTCACGCTATGCTCGATGCGATTATTTTCCCCATCCCGGCGTTCTTCCTGCAGCTTTCTTTAAGCGCTGTGCAACCGGAGTCGGCTTTATGGCTCGCTACGGTTGGCTTTGCAGGAAGTCTGCTTGGGACACCGATCGGTTATGGGATCGGCAAGGTGTCGGGAAAGCATGTTATGGGCGGTGTAATGAAGAAGAAATGGCTGGATTCGGCAAGCGACTTATTTGCCCGCCGCGGCGAGGCCGCAATCCTGATCGGATCGTTCACTCCGATCCCATTTAAAATATTTACGATTTTATCTGGATGCATGAATTATCCGTTATGGAAGTTGCTCAGCTATGCGGCCATTGGCCGGGCGGTGAAGTTTTATGTAGTCGGTTTTCTCTTCTATATATATGGCCGCGCGGCAGAGAATATGGTGAACCAAGTTCTCACGATTACGCTGGTGGGCGTTGGTGTTGCGATTGCGGCAATATGGTTCTTGATACGGAAGCTGTGCGAGCGGAGGAAGATAAGGGATGAACATCAACCAATCGAAAAAACAGGGAATGGAGGCGGAAAACAGGATGCAGTGGATAAGGCGAATTGATCAAACGATGTTCTTCTGGTGCAACCAGCGGCTGAGCAGTCGGGCAATGGACCGATTGTTCGGATGGATTACCCATTTGGGCGGAGCTTTGTTTACCATCATTTGCGCAGTGTCCTTGGCATGGTTCGCCGAGGGGGAGTTCAGCAGAATCGGGCTGCAAAGCTTGATCGCACTGGCTGTTAGCCATATCATTGCTGTCCTGATCAAGAGAAAGGTGCGCAGAGACCGGCCTTTCCGCAAGCTGGAGCAGGTGAAGGTAGGCAAATTCCCGTTGAAGGATTATTCCTTCCCATCCGGCCATACTACCGCTATTTTCGCCCTGGTTACACCTTTTATGTTGGCCTCATCGCCGGCAATTATGCTTGTCTTGATTGGTCTGGCCTTGTTGGTGGCCATATCCCGGGTTTATTGGGGTTATCACTATCCGATCGATTGTGTGGCTGGTGGGATGGTCGGATTCCTAACGGCGGTGCTGGTTGTTTTGTTCATGCACAGTTAAATTTCACGAGGGAGGCGATTGTTGATGAATAGCATGAAACGGGAAAAGCTGCTGATTCTGTCCGGCGCGCTCGGGGATGGACATATGCAGGCGGCCAAGGCGATTTTAGAGGCATCGGTGCTGTACAAACAGGGAGTAGAGGTGGTCGACTTCATGCAATGGATCCATCCCCGCATGCATGTGGTTGAACGGTATTGCTTCCTGCAATGGGTGAAGCATTTTCCTTCCTCATACGGATATATGTATCAGAAGACCCGGACGGACAGTACACTTACTTTCTTCCTGAAGCATTTTCTCACGACCAGCCTGCAGCGGCTGCTCAAACTTCTGAATGAGGAACAGCCGACGTTGATTGTCAGCACGTTCCCGCTGGCATCAGCCGCCATTTCCTTGCTTAAGGAAAAAGGGATGACGGATCTGCCTGCGGCAACGGTCATTACCGACCATTCCGATCACAGCTATTGGATACATCCGTCTACGGATCTGTATCTGGTTGGCTCCGAAGGCGTGCGTGCAGCTCTGCAGAGAAAAGGCGTTGCTGACCACAAAATCGCTGTAACGGGCATCCCTGTTCGCCCATCCTACAGTCAGCATGACAATAAAGACCGGCTGCGCGAGAAGCTGGCCTTGGCTCTTGACGCCTTTGTCGTGCTGGTGATGGGTGGCGGCTGCGGGATTATCGATAAATCCTTCATCGAGCAAATGCAATCTGACTCTTTTCCCCCTAACGTGCAATTTGTCATCGTATGCGGACGCAATGTGAAGCTGCTGTACCGCCTGCGTGAAGCGTTGGGAGACAGGGATAACGTCATACTGACAGGCTTCCTGGAGGGAATCCATGAATGGATGGCGTCCGCAGACGTATTGATTACCAAGCCGGGCGGACTGACGACCTCCGAAGCGCTGGCGCTTCAGCTTCCCATGCTGCTGCTGGAGCCACGGCTGGGGCAGGAAAAGGATAATGCCGATTATTTGATTCAAGCGGGAGTAGCGTATCTATGTCAGATTGACAATTTGCAGGATCAGCTTCAGCGGCTGGTTCAACAGCCTTCCCAATTGGAAGAAATGAGGGAGAAGGCAGGGCTGTGCAGACAGCAGGATTCCGCCAGACATGCGGTCATGCAAATTCTGAGCATGCAGAGCGATACACAGGAAGAAAAATGGGTTTGCTCCTTGCAGCAGTATGCTTAAGCTTAATTTTCACTAAGGGGGATAAAGACGTTGCTTATTAAATATTTGTTGATTGGGCTCATAGGCTTCATCAGTCTGTATATGCTAATTCCTAGTTTTCTGCCAAGAATGATCAAATTTGGAGCCTTTCGTAAGGGAACGACCAAGAACCAGGTAGCGTTCACGTTCGACGATGGGCCGCATCCGAGGTATACACCGGAATTATTGGATTTATTGCAGGATTATCAAGTGAAGGCCACATTCTTCGTGCTTGGCTCGCAGGCGGAGCTGCACCCGGATCTGATCAGAAGAATGGATCGTGAAGGACATCAGATTGGAATCCACAATTACAATCACATCTCCAATTGGCTGATGCTTCCCTGGACGGTGCGGCGTGATCATATGAAACGGACCGCAGATATTATTGAATCCATAATTGGAAAAAGGCCGGATCACTATCGTCCGCCGTGGGGGCTTATGAACGCTTTCGATTTCTTTCATCCCAAATCGTACCGCATTGTACTCTGGTCCTTGAAGGCGGGGGACTGGCGCAGCAGAAGCTGCCGCAAGAAGCTGAAGGCAACGCTGCTGAACGGAATTACGGACGGATCTGTTATTTTGCTGCATGACAGCGGAGATTCGCCGGGAGCGGACCGTCACGCGCCATATTTTATGCTTCGGGCTCTGGAGGAAGTACTGCATCAATTACAGGGACGCAAGTTGCAATTCGTTCGTCTGGATGAAATGGCTTGACAAAGGAAATGAGGTGACAATAGTGGGACAGGAACCGCAAATTTTAATTTTAACGGCCGATTACGGAGAAGGTCATCATCAGGTGTCCAAGGTGTTGCAGCAAAGCTTGATCCGCAATGGTTATTGCCAGGTGGCGGTTGTCGACTTGTTCCGGGAAGCCTATCCTGTGCTGAACAAAATAATCCGCTATCTGTACCGGCAAAGCCTGTATGCAGCCAGCCTGGGCATTCCCTATTACGGATGGACCTACCATCTGACCAACCAGCTTCCCATGAAGGGAAAGATCGCAGCCTGGATGAACAGTCTTGGCGGCGACAGGCTCAAGAAAATCATCCTCCAGTACCAGCCGGAAGTCATCATTTATACATTCCCGTTCGGCAGCTTGCCAAGCAGCGTGGCATTATCTGCGATCCGTCCCCGGACTGCTGTTGTCATAACGGACTTTGACGTTCACCGAAGATGGCTGTTCGCCAAGCCGGATCATTATTTTGTCCCTGCCAGCGACGTGAAAGAGGCCATGGTCAGGCAGGGCGTCCCCGAGAGTCGTATTACCGTGACCGGAATTCCGGTCAGGGAGTCATTTCATGATGCGGCAATGAGTGGTCCCGGCTCCGTTAAAGAAGCAGATGAGCATGTGATTCTGCTTATGGCTAACGTCTGCGGCACATTGCATTCGCTATCGAGGCTCATCGGGAAGCTGCTGCTCTTGTCAGGCGTCCGCATTCAAGTGATTTGCGGCCGGCAGGAAGGATGGAGACGGAGGCTTGCGGAGAGCTGGGCGGATGATGCAAGAGTGGATGTATTCGGCTTCACCGATCAATTGCATGTTCTGATGAGCAGCGCCTGCTGCGTAGTCACGAAAGCGGGAGGCGTTACACTATCCGAGACGATTCAGGCCGGGGTTCCAATTTTCATCCTAAATCCGTTTCTGGGGCAGGAGAAGGAAAATGCCCTGTATTTGCAGCGTAAAGGAGCGGCAGTCGTGGCCTTTACGATTCATGATCTGGTGTTGCAGATACAAGCGATGATCTCCTCTGAGCAGATCAAGCAGTCGATGATGAACGGGCTGCTCGCAGCAAGGCAGAAAGAGGCTGCGGACCATATTGTCCGGCATTTGTTTCCTGAGGCAAGTCCCTTAAGAAGGAGTGAAATATGATGAGCGGGAGGAGCGCGTTCAAGCTTTCTACTCTGACGCTGTTCACGGTGCTTTTTTGCACAGAGTTTGTCCGAAGCGCTTTCTTGTTCTCGTTCCTGCCGAACTTTGCCGTCAACGAGTCGGGGCAAACCGTTGCTTTGGTCGGTCTTGCCGTCTCGCTTCATTATACAGCCGATACGCTGATTAAATGTGTGGCTGGATATTTGCTGGACAGGTTTTCGCTGCGCTGGCTGCTGCCCGCCACTTTCGTCCTGATGCTGTCCGGACTAGCCGCCGTGTTCTTTAGTCCGTATGCCTGGGGGCTTGTTGCCGGTTCCGTGATGCTTGGGATGGGGGCGTCGCCTATATGGCTCATTTGTCTGGAGAAAGTCCGACTTACGGAGCGGGCGGCCCAGATGGGAGCGATATACACCGTGTGGCTGGCCTGCATCGGTCTGGGGCCGGTCACAATCAATCTCACCTTCGATTATGGCTTCGAACCTGCCTTCCGGCTGATGGTTGCGCTGCTCGCCGTCGGCTGCATCGCATCGTTCGGGATTAACAGAACAACCCCCTTGCATCTCCAGAATGTCAGCTTTGCCGAACAAGCGGCAGGACTGCGAAGAAGGCTCGTTCAGCTGAAATGGCTGCTGCCAGGCATGGTCCTGCAGATGACCGCCGCGGGACTGCTGCTGCCGATACTGCCCGGTTTTGCCGCTGACCATCTTGGTCTGAGCCAGCCGCAATATTCGCTAATGCTCATATTAGGCGGGGCCGGCGCGATGCTGTTTCTTGTCCCGATGGGAAAGCTGGCCGATCGATGGGGGCACAAGCAAATGCTGTTCGCCGGTTTCGTATCGCTTACGGTCGTATTGGCTCTGTTAGTCGTATCCATGCCGCCGCCTGCATTAACGATGCTGTTTGCCTTTATGCTGGGATTGTCTTACTCAGCCGTGCTTCCGGCCTGGAATGCGGTGCTGTCGTACCTTGTTCCGGAGGATCAGAAGGGGACCGGGTGGGGAGTACTCTCCGGGATTGAAGGGCTCGGTATTATGATTGGCCCGGTCATCGGGGGAGGGATAGCCAGCCAGTATACGAATGCCGCTGCCATTAGCATCAGCGCTGCTTTACTGGCGGTTCTTGCACTTTTTTATTTGATTTTGCCGCAAAACAAGCTTGTCTCGGCTGGCGGGACTTTGCAGCACAAGAGGGAGAACGCTCATGGACCTGATCGGGTTAGTTGAACCGAGTATGGATACCTGGTCTTGCTCATCGGCTTGCCGCTGGACTTCATCGCGCTCCCCATTCCGCCGAGTACACCTGAAATCCAAGCCATCGAAAATCATCACGATACAAGCCTCAGTTCATCTACCTCAGTACAAGAAGCTGGTGAAGGTGCCGATTTTAATTACGATTCTTTTAAGGATTGTTTGTTGATAAGGATATAAAAAATGAAGGTAGATCAAATAACTTTTACTATGATGCTAAAGGAAGTCCGATTTCAAAGTGATTAGAGATGATAACAATAAGATAATCAAAATAACGGAAGTTCATGAGAGTGAGTTACAAGCCTTAAATAAAACATTTGGATTTATAATAACTGATGGAAATTTACGGTTTGAATAATTAGATTCATTATATAAGCTACTGAAAAAGCTTTAAACCGTAAAAGGTGAAAGATTACCAGTGAAATGATGGTTTTCTTTCACCTTTTTTAATAGACGGATTGTCAAGACAAGTACAACAGTTCCTCCTGTAACGATTCGTGAGAGGACTTCCATCTTAAGTTTTTCGGGGCCGGTTGTTAATCAGGGCGAGAGCCTGCTCCAGATCAGCATCTGTCACCTGAGCGAAGTTATGCCCCTTTGAGATAAATTCACGCTCAAGACTTGGCATTCTCGTTGGAGTCTCGTTGCCAGGATGAGTACGGGTCGGCGAAATAGACACCCACGCCGTACAGTCGTTCCAACTCTCTGTGACAGGCGAATTCTTTCCCCACGGTCGCGCTCCGAATCGCAGACATCGGATACTGAGCCGCCAATAAGCCAAACGCGATCTTTATCGATAATGCCGTGCGATCGTCATATAATCACTTGGTAAAAACGTGTTTTTGCCACCACGATGTGTCGACGCAAGCTTACTCTATCCTCGGCTGGAAACGACCGTATCCAGCTCCCAGTGACCGAAGGTTTTCCGGCTGTGGATCGTATTGGGACGCTGCAAATCAGGCCGGGTATTATGAATCGATATCAGGAAAATTGGTTTAGAACAAGTCGTGGTTCAGTACAGCCAGCATTTTCATTTTACAAACGAAGATTTACACGAGGGAGTTGCTGCTACCCAACTCTTGATAAACTTTCAAATACATAAATAATCAGTCAATTTAAAATGCCGTTGCAACGGAGAAAGTAATCACTATTTATCAAGTTTGTCCCCTATATTGATAATGAAGTAGGTTTAGTTTTTATATGAGCGTAAGTTGAAATAAGAGGTTTCAGAATGAAAAAGACTCCTTGGTATGATGTAAATGGGTCCACGATGCTGGCCAGCGACTGGATCCAAAAACAAACCAAGGAGACTACAAGATGAATTCTACTCAAAATGAACGTATTAATCAAATCACTTCTTCTACCTTAATTATCGGTGTAGACATCGCTAAATTCAAACATGTCGCCCGGGCACAAGACTACCGCGGAGTCGAGTTCGGGAAGGCTATTACGTTTGAGAACGACCGTGAAGGCTTTGAATTGTTCGTTAGCTGGTTCAGAAAGATTGCTACGGAGCAAGGGTTCCAGGACGTCATCGTTGGCATGGAAACAACCGACCACTACTGGTTGAACCTGGCCCATTTTGTGAAAGAACAGCACGTGACCCCTATATCGTGAGTACCATCGGGAAGTTCTCCAGCTACACGATATTCTTCATTCGCGCCATTTCTAATGCTTCTTCACGGTTGTTGACGCCGAGTTTCGAGTAGAGAATCGAGCAGTAATTGCGGATCGTTCCCTCCGATAAAAATAGCTTGGCGGCAATCGATTTGTAGCGCAGACCGCTCGACAGTTGCTCCAGAATCTCCATCTCGCGTTTCGTAAGCCCGTACGGGTAGTTTCCCTGACTTGAACCGATTTTCTCCAACTGCTCACGTTGACGCTTCATCTCTTCGAAGACTCGCGTAGCGACCGATTGGTCAATCCAGGTTCCTCCATTATAAATAAGTTTCAAGGCTTCCTTCATCTCCCGCGGATGAATCGACTTCAGCATGTAGCCTTCTGCCCCGCGCTCCAATGCAGTTGCTGCCTGCGAGGAATCCTTAAACGTTGTCATGAATACAACCTTCATATCAGGCCATCGTTGTTTCATCTCAACTAAAGCTTCAATCCCGCCCATTCCTTGCATACGAATATCCATTAGCACGATATCTGGTTGGGAGCGATCACAATGTTCTAATGCTTCGCGCCCGTCCCTGGCTGTACCAACGACGTTAAAATCAGCATGCTGATCCAAAATTTGCTTCAAGCTGTCGGTAATGATCACCTGGTCATCAACGATCAGCAGGCGGATTGCATCATGTACAGGCTCTGTCTGCAACGGAATATCACATATGACGAAAGTTCCTTGTCCTGACTCGGAATGCACGGACACCGTGCCGTGAAATAGTTCAAGTCGTTCCTTCATTCCATTGAGCCCAGATCCAAATTGGATTTCTTCCATTCCGATGCCGTTATCTTCGATCTGTAATCGAAGCTGCTGACTATTGAAATGTAACTGAACGGATATCATGCTCGCCTTGCCGTGCCGAACCACGTTGGTTAGAGACTCTTGAAGGCAACGATATAAACAATTGTTTATTTTTTGCATAACAAGAGTCTCACTGCCGATCACACGGAATTTGACCGTTATACCTGTTGACTTCATAAAATCTTCAGTTAATTGCCGCAGCGATTCACTTAACGAATGGTTCAACGGAGTATGAGAGAGCTGATGCAGATGCTTTCGGATATCAACCAGACTGTGTTGGGCGATTCCGACAAGCGAATTGATCCTCTCTATTTGCGCATCTGGTACGGACGATCGCAGTGATTCGACGCCGACGATGAGCGAGGTAAGCGTATGGCCAATCGTGTCATTCAGCTCATGTGACAGCCGGCTGCGCTCCTCCATCAGCGTAAGTTCCTCAATCCGCTTAATATGCTGCTCCAGCAACAGCTTTTGCTCTTGAATAATTCGGGCTTGCTTATGGGACTGAATTAAAATATTAAACGCGAAGCCGATGGCAAAACCAAGGCTGCAGCTAACGATAAACTCATACGGGAGACGATCAGCAATCCAACCGTTCAATACCGGGAATACGATTCCGCTAAGGATACCTGTCCACACATAGTTTCTTCGACTGCTCGTCAAGCCGATAGTTATCACGAGTAAAACAAAAGACCAAAGCAATCCCGGGGCTGCGTAAGCTAAATATAGATAAAAAAAGCCCGTTACCGTGACTTCGATTGTGAGATACCAGTCTTCTTTCCTATAGAGGATGATTAATGGAACGAGATAAACGACGAAAGCGAGAGAAAGTACAACCCAAAGCGACACAACGGTTAATGACGGATCGACAAAACCAGCGCTTGCGATAATGACCAGCCAAAGCGTTCGTATGGCCACAAGTATCCAATCATACCAGACCCTTTTTTTCATTATCGAGAACACGAATTACGCACACCTTCTTATATTTTTTTGCAAATCAAATTCCGAATGATTCAGACCTATCATGCAATATAACTTCCCGATCCGTCAAGCGAAAGAGGGTGGGGTAACAGCGGTTAGAACGTAGCTTAGCAAGCACGTCATATAAGACAGTTGATAGTTTGTCATGCGGTATATGTGACAAGTCCAAGTACGATGTCATCAAAAGCTAGACGGTTTTATCACTGTTCGATTTAACAATAGCAGAGGTAAGGTGAGGGGGTAAAGCAGAACAACATTCAAAATAATAGGAGCGATGCGTTATGAAATCATTCACCATTCGAAAAGGAGTTGCACTTACTTTAATAGCTATATTGGCGGGTACAGTGGCCTATGGAACTGTCCACGCAGAGGGTCAGACGGCAACTTATCAAGCTATCAATAAAGCTGCAAATACCGACAATATTTTATCGTCGGAATTCGCAAAAGAACCCAAAAAAGAACTCAACGAGAAAGAAAAGAAAAGAAAGCATCGGGAAGAAGTCAAACGCGTCATGGATCAAGTAGTTACCAACAAAAGAGTTCCAAGTGTCGTGGCAGGCGGGCTACAGGATGGGGAACGCTGGTCCTACGCTACGGGTACAGCCAGTTTCGAAGTACCACGCCCGGTGGAGCCGGATTTTTCATTCCGTATTGGAAGCATCACGAAGACATTCACTGCTACCGTTGTATTGCAGTTGGCTCAGGAGAAAAAATTGAACCTGGATGATTCGGTCGAAAAATGGCTGCCGGGGGTCATAAAGGGTAATGGGTATGACGGCAACAAAATTACGATTCGTCAGTTATTGAACCATACAAGCGGGCTTGCGAGCTATACTGATCTTGATTTTCGAGATATTACCTTGCCTCAAAATCCATTCCGTTACTATTCGTCCGACGAGCTTATCAGCATGGGACTAGCAAAGCCGCCTGTATATGCGCCAGGGAAGGGCTGGAACTATTCGAACATGAATACTATACTAGCCGGTCAAATTATTCAGAAGGTAACAGGAGAGACGTATGCGGAGCAGATCAGGAAACGGTTGATCGAACCGCTCGGGATGACAGGGACATTTGTAATGGAAAATAGTCACGATATTCCAGGTAAGCATGCCACAGGATATAATATGGACAGATCGGGTCATTTGTATGATTTAACAGAGATGAATCAATCATGGGCAAATGCAGCCGGAGATATAGTCTCAACAACCAAAGATTTGACCACCTTCTTCAGTTCGCTGTTGGGCGGAAAGCTTCTAAATCAAGAGATAATGGACCAGATGCTCACGACAGTAGATTCACCTATAGGTAAAGTTGGACTAGGGATTTATGAAATAAAAACAGCTGACGGGCAATCATACTGGGGGCATGCTGGCGGTACTTTCGGATTTGAATCGAGAGCCTTCGGATCTCTAGGCGGGCAGCATATTTTGGTAACGTGCATCAACTCGGTAGCTCCGGAAGTGGAGCCTGCTCACAATAAAATAATCAATAAGGAGTTTGGCCGTTAAGTTTAAAGCCGACATCGCGTCCTTTATTTGAGGGCGGATGTCGGTTTCTGCTGTGATTAACCGTCGTTTCATGCAATCGAGGCACAAATGTCCGCATTCAGAATAAAACGATAGATAAGATTCACGAGGGGCATAACGACGGCGTATTTTATATTCGGTCGGTCAAGCTCTACTATCGACTTCTTTACCACTCCCGCCAACAGATGGTTTACCGCCAAAATCGTAAAATAGGTTAGACGCAAATTCGATATAGAGAATAAGAAGAGATATATGGATTTTTAGAAATACATAGTAGGTATAGACAACGTAATATTACTAACCTACACATTGCACCAGACTACAATTTCTATTTAAAAAAGACTTCAAGGAAAATCAAACATTAAGACTATTGTACAAAAATATCAGAATTTCGTATATGTTATTCCGCTAACGGGATACGTTAGTTCAATGGAACAGCGACAGTCTAGGACATTATTTTCTCGTACTGGTTGTCACTGTTCCAATTTCAAAGTCCGTCTAAAACTTATTTTATGGAGACTAGCGGTATGACAATTCGAAAGATGCATGGAATAATGTCGATACAATCGTATGGAACAATATAGGAGATGGATTTGAGGGAAAGAAACTTAATCATTATTCAAAACTTGATCTAACCAGGTGAATATGCGGTGGTTAGCCAATTTTAATGCTCCAAAATTTTCATTTTATCCCTCTGATTTTGTATTTTCGTCCAGTCTATTAGACCTAGGAATATTTTTCTAGGACAAAAGTTTTGGATTCGGTAGACAAAAAGCCTTGTCTAGAACGTATGTTCGGAATATAATTTCTACATAATACATCAGGAGGCTACATACATGTCGAAAAAATTAGAAGGTAACGACTTATGGGAAAGCAGCAGGATTATCATACCAGAACACAAGGAAGCATACTTAAGACTCATGAAAGACCGTCAGCGGAGAGGCAAGCCGGAACTTGACGATCAGGAAGTCCAGTTGATCGAGCAAGCGCTTATAGAGTCCTACAACACACGTCAACCTATAACACTAGTGGTTTTTAGCCCGTTCGGTGACGAAGAACTCACAGGTGTAATCACGTCTATAAATACTGCTCGCAGGGAAGTGAAACTGTTTCGTGGCGAGGATGATTTTAGTTGGATCAAGTTGGAGGATATCATTTTCAGCAAGTATCTAGCAAAAATCTAAGGGGAGTAAATATTCTACTGAAGTTATCCAACAAACAAGAAATGTTTTCAACCGCCTTACCCACGATAATTCAGTCGGAGTCTTTCTAGGAGCATTTGACGCTAGTGTTTTAGCTCATTAATTAAAAAACAGAATTCTCATATCGCAATCGAAGACTTCCTGATGATGATGCGTTACACCCGCATCAAGTTAAAGAAAGAGGCTTACAGAGTGGTACAAAACTACTACGGAGAAGCTCACTTTTACAGAAAAAGCCTGATGAGCTACAACAACATCGGGCTGGGCCAAGGTAACTTTTTCTTCGCTAACGGTCCATTTGTTGTGCAAAAAAATGGACGGCTAGCGAAGAAAGAAATCAATTCAGGTTAATGAAACAATTCTATGCGCTCTTGCTTGTGTACTTGGAAAATTAACAAAAGAGGCAGCTGGATTCCTGCCTCTTTTGTTATTATTCTACGTCTGAGAAAAGCGGAGTGGACAAATAACGCTCACCTGTATCAGGTAATATGACCACGATCGTCTTGCCTTTGTTTTCTGGAAGCTTCGCAATTTGTGTTGCTGCATAAACCGCAGCCCCAGAAGAAATACCAACAAGCAGCCCTTCTGTTTTGGCAAGCAGGCGTGCAGTTTCAAATGCATCTTCGTTTTTAACTTTGAAAACCTCATCCACATATTCTTCATTAAAGTTATTTGGAATGAAACCAGCACCGAGTCCTTGTAGTTGATGTGAACCTGGAGTACCGCCAGACAGCACTGGTGAATCGAACGGTTCGACGGCTATCACTTTTACAGAAGGTTTTCGTTCCTTCAATCCCTGGCCAACGCCCGAAATAGTTCCACCTGTACCTACGCCCGCAATAAAAATATCTACACCGCCATCCGTATCATGCCAGATTTCTACAGCTGTAGTTTTGCGGTGGATTTCTGGATTGGCAGGATTGCTAAACTGCTGTGGTATGAAAGAGTTTGGTGTTTCGGCAGCCAATAGTTCAGCACGTTTGATAGCGCCTTTCATCCCCTCGGATCCCGGTGTTAACACAAGCTCAGCACCGAACGCAGTCAAAAGCTTGCGACGTTCGATACTAAACGTTTCAGGAAGTGTAATTATAAGTTTATATCCAAGAGCCGCAGCTGCAAATGCAAGTCCGATTCCAGTATTGCCACTTGTCGGCTCGATAATAACGGAGTCTTTATTGATTAAGCCTTTCTCCTCAGCGTCTTTAATCATAGCATATCCAATGCGGTCCTTAACGCTACCAGCCGGATTGAAATATTCCAACTTTGCTACCACGTTTGCCTCAATATTTTGGTTTTGGCTGTAGTTCAACAGTGCTAACAAAGGAGTATTTCCAATTAATTCAGTCAACTTTTGGTGAATCAAAATTATCCCTCCAAACAATTAATTCATATCTACTTACTATGACATAGATATTATCACGAATTTTTCTTCATAACCATGTCCTGTTAATTCATAGTGAGGAGCGGGAACGGATGGAACAGTTTAAACCTAAGGTACTACTCATAAAAAAGTAGTCCAAGCTTATTCAGAACCAGAGAGTCATTAAGATTGTATACTGTGTATCCTTTTTTAATTTCGAAATAATTATCACGGTTTATAATAAACTCGCTTTTCCTAGAATGTATTGAAAATTAGATTACAGTGTACAATAAACGATAGTGACACGAGGCAGGACAACACATACGATAAAAGATACTACCCGCTAACCTAGTGGTCGGCGGATAATGAATTTGTATTTAGTAGAAGGCAAAAAGAGCGGTAAGGAATTAATCCTTCTGCCTCACCGTTAACATACGGGGAGGCGTTTTTGTTTTGGCAAGCTTACGGTGTATCAATTCGCGCCATCAAGTCGCTCTTGCGAGAGCTTACGACTAAATGCCTACAATACGAAGTAATTTATGTTCTTAATAAGGATATCGATACATCATCTAAAAGAATTGTGGCGAAGGTATCCTCTGCTGTAACACGGAACACTAAATCTCTGGAAACAGTTCCCGAATTTCCTGAGATTGAGAAAGTGCGGGAGACTCTCTCGTATTGGGATGAAGGTAGCGAAGTAAGCTGAATCGTGTAGGTTTGCTCCCCCAGACTAACCTGAAGCCGGCCACCGAAAGGCTTGATTAGATTGCGTACCCAGAAGGTCACACGGTATCTTCTTTGTCTACGCAGATCTGAGATCGTTTGTCTAAGTGAGACACTGTGCCCCGGGTTAGCCGAGATTCTGACCGCTTGATTACCGCTGTGCGGATTAGTATTGGTAATAAAAATTTGGCCTGTCATGTTGTTGACGTTTGCAATCCATGGTGCTAAATCCTGATTTTCAAATCCACCGTTTCTAACAACTGCTTGGGTAGGAGAAATTCTTTTTTTCTTCAAGTCCAGAGGCTGTGTAGTGTGTCTATTCTTCGTCCTACGGACAGGGGCTGCGCCTTTTCCACTTTTCTTTGGTTTCATTTGAATTAACCCTCTTTCTGTAGACATATTTGCTACACTAGTAGTTTATGAAATATGAATAAGAGTGTTCATAGAGAAGAGAATACAAAAAAGACCGTCTATTGACGGCCTTTTCTATGTTTCGACTCGAAATATGTCGTGGAGGCTATCCATGCTATAAAAAGGATAAAATTAAGTAGATCTATGCGAAAAAATAGAAATTATAGGAATACAGGAAAAACGAAATAGCTAAAAACGAAAGAATCAGCGTCGCGGTGTATACCTTTCTTAACAATGTAGTCTCCGAAACGTTACATTTTCTTACAGCAAGATAGGCAGCCGGTACAAAGGCAAGCCCAAGTACCCAGAAAAAGATAATATTGAAATTGAAATTGGACATAGGCTGATAGGGGTCGCCTATCAATTGGATGCTTGAAGCAATGAGATTGACGATCACAAGCAGACCCAGCAAGGGGATTACGGTTACACTGTCAGGCAAGGGAAGCCGCGAAGCACTCTTCTGCTTTCTTGCGTCCTTGAGCTTCCGCAGCCATCCCATAATACCGAAAATAGACCCAAGCGCAAACCAAATACCGCATCCCCCGACCAGAATATAACTGAAGATGGATGTTTGCAGGAAGGATATCGGCAATTGGTCATCGATCACTCCATATGACAACTGCGTCACTTTACCATCGGCATTGGTTAAGAAAAAAAGACGGCTGATGTTTAGGCCCGCGTGATCATAAGGAGTGCTCCCGGGAGTCACGCGTTCAAAAAAATAGGGTTTGGTTTCTACATAATCAACATGAATATTCATGGATGGAATACTCAGAGTGATTCCGCCATTGCCGTTGGCTGTGACCACTTCTTCCGCATTGGATAATACGGGTATAAGCTTCAATATACCAGATGATACTGCGCGAGCAGAACGGTATTTTCCCTCCACATCCGCGCTATGCTTCAACGTGCTGTCCGCTTGCGGAGTAGCGTGGGAACCCCCGACAAACAGGTCAATGAGTTCGCTTCTTGCCCCGGACATTTCATTTTCCACATTAGTCAGAATACTGATCCCAAAGTTTTGATCCGGCACGATAGAGACCAGAGAGGAGAATGAATCTGTATTTCCACCGTGCTCGATAACACGATAATCTCCCGCGAACCGTTCCCAAAAGCCATGGGCATTCCCCGGAAGCTCGGGATAGTGGGTATACGAAGCCTCATGCATTTCTCGCAGGGTTTCATTCTTGTTGAACAGCGAATATTTTAAGGAATGGTCCATGTTCAGATGAGCAAGCATAAAATGAGCCATGTCCTCCGAAGTAATGTTTAACGCACCAGCCGGCACATCATTAAAGAAAACATTCGGCTTTGCCACCCAGTTTCCATCCTTCTTGGAGTAGCCTGTTGCTTTATGTTCGATAACCTCTGGAATAAGATCATACCGTTGTGTAAAGTAAGAATGTTTCATGTCTAGAGGCTCAAATATATGTTTCTGAATATAGGTTTCAAAAGGCATTCCGGATACACGTTCTATAATATAACCGGCCAGGTTGGTCCCATAGTTGGAATAAGCAATCACTGTTCCAGGCTCATAAATCTGTTGAGGCTGGTTTCCGGGTGCGACATGCTCCTTGAGAGGCCTAAGATCAGCAGGATCATGAACCAAAAGTTTTTCCAGGCGCTCCTCAAAACCTGCCGTGTGGCTCATCAGTGATTTCAGGGTAATAGGCTTATCAAAAGAAGGCTTGAGAAAGCCGTCAGGCAAGTATGTGCGGATGTCCGTATTCAAATCCAGCTTTCCTTGCTCAACCAGTTGCATTACTGCCGTCCAGGTGAACAATTTCGATACGGAACCGGCCTCCATATAGGTTGTTTCCGTACTCATGGGTGTTTGTTTCTCGATGTTTGCGTATCCGTAACCTTTTGAAAAAACAATTTTTCCGTCCTTTACTATGGAAACCGCAGCACCAGGAATCGCTGTTCCTATATATTTTTTCATAATTTGATCTGTTCTGTTTTCGATTTCGGAAATCGGGATTCCAGAGGGAGTGGTTGGAACGGACCCAGAAGCATATGCCTGGACCGGGATAAATGCCATCAATGCCAACAGGAACAAAGAGGCAAATCGTTTTTTCAATTTCATATCAAGTCTCCTTTTTGCTGCGCTTGAATCTTTAAGAGCAGTCTGTTTTTTGGAACATTTTTAGTGTAGCAGTCAAGTCTTTCTTATTTCTCTCCTGTTCCTTACTTTTTTCTTTCTCAAATGAAGCTTCAACTCTCAAATGATTTACCGAAAAAAAGCTATATTTACGTTGGTACAGCTTTATATGTATGTTGACAACCTATAAAATAAAGACAAGAAGAATCCTCATAGTTGAAAAAAATAGGAGATGACAATAAATGAAAGCCTGTGAACCTCTGACTATTTCATCTGAAAGCGGATACAATCTTCAAACCGATGAAAGTCTGCCCATTGCCCACGCTTGGAACATGATTGCGCGAGATCATAAGCAAGTGTTTGGCCGCGAGCCATTGCAAACAGAAGTAGAGCCTTCGATCATAATCCGTTATGCACAGGAAGGAGATAGCTGTCCGCATTGGCCAGAGGGCTATTGTCTGCGTTTTGTTGCTGGTAGCAAGGGAACGGTACTCCATATTATTGGCCGTGATGAATTAGGAATTATTTATGGACTGCTTCATTACAGCCGTTTCGCTCTGGGTGTGGAGCCGTTCTGGTTCTGGGCGGAGATTCTACCGCCTAAGCGGGATACCATAGTAATACCGAGCCAGAATGTTGACAGTATACCGTCCAAGGTCCGGTATCGGGGATGGTTTGTCAATGATGAGGTATGCTTGATTGGCTGGAAGGATGATTACCCACCGACGGAGGAGGTGTGGAAGCCCGTTTTTGAAGCGTTACTGCGCTGTGGTGGAAATATGGTGATTCCCGGAACCGATTTACCACGCACAGGTATCCATCATAAGCTTGCAGCAGACATGGGTTTATGGATCACACATCATCATGCTGAACCGTTGGGGGCGGAGATGTTTTTGCGCGCCTTTCCGGGTAAACAAGCTAGCTACAGAGAGCATCCCGAGTTGTTTGAACAGCTGTGGCAGGAAGCGATTGAACGGCAAAAGGAAGAGAAGATTGTATGGGTATTATCTTTTCGCGGGCAGGGTGACAAGCCTTTTTGGGAAGATGATCCTTCCTTTAATACGCCGGACAAACGCGGACAATTAATCTCGTATGTGGTTCGCAAGCAGTACAATATGATCTGTGAATTTGTGGAGCATCCTGTGTGCTGTATGGCGATGTATGGTGAGATTGCCGAGTTATACAAGCAGGGGCATATGGAAGTACCCGAAGGGGTGATTAAAGTATGGGCGGACAATGGTTACGGTAAAATGGTATCTCGGCGCCATGGGAATCTTAATTATCGTGTACCAGCATTGCCTGAGGCGCAGGATGGGGGCGAAGATGGAGTATATTACCATGTGACCTTCCACGACTTGCAAGCGTCGAACCATCTTACCCAATTTCCCTCCTCAGCCAGCTTGATTGTAGAGGAATTAACAGCAGCGTTTACCTCAGGGGCGGACGAGTACCTGCTGGTCAATTCAGGTAATATTTTGCCGCATGTATATACGCTGGATTTAGTAGCAAATTTATGGACGAATAGTAACGTAGATGCCGAAGAGCAGCTTTCTGATTTCATCGGGCGGCTGTACAGTAGTCAGCTTCAAGAGATTTCCCAATTATACCGGGATTATTCCCATTGTACTATCGTTTATGGCCCGCATAAGGATGATCGGGCAGGGGAGGAATTCTATCACCATCCGACTCGGCAAATTATGGGGTATTGGCTACAAGGCAAAGAAGGCAGTGATGAACGGCTGTACTGGGCTACTGGAGAAAGGCCTTTTCCTGAACAGGTTCGCTGGTTCAAGGAAAAAGCCGAGTCGGCAATTCCCGACTGGGTTGAACTGCGAGAGCGGTGTCTACGAATCATGAAGCAGTTGTCTGAAGATGAATGTCGCAGGCTGTATAATCAACTGCTTGTGCAGATTGAACTGCATCTAAGTGGTTCACGTGGACTGGCAAGCTTATGTAGCGCTTATGGGCTGTTCCTTGAAAAAGATTATCCACGAGCATTTATACAAGCTTCTCATGCTGTTTGGAGCTACCGGATGGGTAAAGAAGCGCTATCGCTCGCAGGAACTGGAAGATGGGAGCATTTCTACCGGGCAGATTGGTTAACCAATCTGGATAACACTATTTCACATGCGGACACTGTGCGGAGATTTCTTCGTCTTCAGGGAGACAGTCCGGATATGTTTCTGTGGTACAAACAATATTTAATGCCAGAAACAGAGAAATATATCTACCTAGAGAATACGCATCGCAAGCCCCTTCCCGATGATGAGTTGGCACACAGTCTGGAGAAGGTATTATATTAAAAAGGAAGGCACGTAGCATAAGAAGCAACAGCGTCTGCCTGCAACCTTTCCAGCTTATACTACGTCAATGAAGTTGTTAATGGCCAAGCGGCCTAATTCAACTACAAGGTGGAATTTAACATGAGTATGAGAAAAGTTGCATTTGCAGCCATTACAACTGTAGCCATTTTGTCCTTCTCCGTTGGAGGTCAAATGTCTGCAGCAGACCACAAATTTAAGGATTTGGATAACGTAAGCGGTAAAGAAGAAATTATATCCCTTAAAGATAAGGGTCTGCTCAAAGGTATCTCTGATACGCAGTTTCTCCCGTCATCTAAAGTGACCGCTGCTCAAGGCATTCAGTTGATCTCCGGCGGACTCCAGCTCAGTTTGTCCACCATTGATTTGAACAAGGAGCCACAGGTCAGTAGACTGTTTACCCATGTTAAGGATACTGCATGGTACGCCGAAGCTTTTATCAACGCTCATTATAATGGTGTGGTTATTCCAAAGGATATTGATCCTGCCAAAGCTCTGACTAAGGAACAGTTCACCCATATGCTGATTCAGGGCATGGAAAAAGCAGGCGCTCTTCCGATGATTAAAATCGCACCTGCGAATATTGCGGATGACAGCGAACTGGAGCCTTCTTACCAAGGTAGCATTCAACGCTCGCTAGTCTACAAGGTCAATACCTTGGATGCAAATGAAAAGTTTTATCCAAAAAGCGAGATTACACGTGCCGAAGCTGCTGTTATGTTATATAATGCATTGGAATACCTGAATACTCATACAAAATCGTAATAAATACAGCAATAAAGAGCTTTTCTTCTGAGGGAATTAAGCTTTCAGTTACTTGACATCATTATCGTTAATGTTATAATAAGGAAATCGAATTTAGACCTGCGGTAGCTGATTACCGTAAGGATATTTTCCTGGTCCTTCGGCATATAACACAGGTAACGAATAAATAAGCTGGCTCCGGATGAGGAGTTCAGCTTATTTTTTTGGATCAAAAAGCTTACCGTTTTCACTGATTTACATATTGAGAGGAGACAGGAGTATGTTTGGGAATGACTGGGATGATGTACTACGAGAAGAGGTCGAAAAGCCATACTTTAATGATTTAAGGTATACGTTAGCCCGAGAGTACAAGTTACATAAGGTATATCCTCCAAAAGAAGACTTGTTTTCCGCACTCAAATTAACGCCATTTCATCTGACCAAAGCGGTTATATTGGGGCAGGATCCATATCATGGAGAAGGACAAGCTCACGGTTTAAGCTTTTCTGTTAGACCTGGTGTGCGAACGCCGCCGTCTCTATTAAATATATACAAGGAACTTCGCGATGATATCGGTACTCCCATTCCGAATCAGGGATACCTCGTTCCTTGGGCTGAGCAAGGTGTGCTGCTGCTGAACAACGTGTTAACCGTTCGTGAAGGACAACCGCAATCTCACCAGGGAATAGGTTGGGAACGTTTCACGGATGCTGTCATTGAAGCGATTAATGAGCGCGAGCAGCCAGCAGTGTTTATTTTGTGGGGGAGCCATGCTCAGAAAAAAGCAAGCTTCGTGAATACCAGCAAGCATTTGGTGCTAAAATCCGTTCATCCGAGTCCATTGGCGGCTCACAGAGGTTTTTTTGGCAGCAAACCTTTTTCGCGTACCAATGCATTTTTGCAGGAGCATGGAATGGAACCGATTCGGTGGGAGATTCATAGCCGCTAGCGCTGGAGGTGAGGACATGCGTCAATGGAAGGGACGTCAGGTCATTTTATATCACGGCAACAATGGTCATACCCAGAAGGTGCGCGGCACGCTTGAAAAATGGGATGAGATACGAAAGTGTGTTATTTTAGGCCCGAAAATGCTGGCTATTCCTTTTGAAAATATTACGCATATTACCATGTTTCCTCCGGGGCGTGAGCGTAGAAGCCGCCATCCGGCGAAGCTGAACGCTACTGGTTATGTAATGAGCGTTCCGTTACAGTTTGATAATGCCATTCATTTTCAGTCGGCGGTGACGATTTGGAGAGAGGATCAGCTGATTGCTTATAATGTAAAGCTGGTTAGTCACTCGGCACACGATGTAATTCTTGAAGATGGACAAACCTTATCTAAGGAAGAGCATTTGTTTGTGGTAAGGTCACTGCGTGGAGAACTTTAACTGTAATAATTCACCTTTTTTTGATGAAGGGTTCAATTTAGTTAACTGCTTACCGATAAAAGATAATGGGATTGTTAATAATACCCTGTTTTATAGAATGAAACAAAGGGAGAGAAACGAATGGAACGTATGAAACGTATGAGCAAACGGAGTACCTTCTTACTTGCGTTGCTGATGTTTGTATTTGCAGCATGGCCAGCAGGTTTGATCCGGGCTGAGGAGAGCAAGACCTCCACGGTAGAGTGGGATAGTCAAAATCCGACTACATTGAATCTGGGTGGAAGCCCCGCTCAATTAAAAGTGTGGTCATTGACAGAAAAGGGCAAGGAAGATGTTACACAAAAGGCAGAATGGATCTCTGGGGATTCAAGCATTTTAAAGGTAGATAAGGGACTCATTACTCCTGTGTCAAAAGGGCAGATTAAGATTGTTGCTACATATGAGCAGCAAACGGTAAGTACAACGATTACAGTAAAATCGCCTTACAGCAAGCTGCAATTAAATCCGTCTAGTCCCATTAATTTGACGATTGGCGGGGAATCGAAGCAATTGACTGCTCAAGGTGTACTTACTGGAGGTGGGACGGAAAATGTATCCGGTGTCGAATGGACTTCTTCGAATGCGGCTGTTGCTACCGTTGAAGATGGTCTTGTTCGTCCACTTGCCAAAGGCGTGACTTACATTAAAGCAAGCAAAGATGAACTTAAAGCACAAACGATTGTGTATGTGCGTTCTTCTTCTCAGGCGCTAGTATTGAGTGCAACTGGGTCCAAATCGGTCTTTCTGGGTAGCTCCCCAATTCAGGTTAGTGCAACTGATGTCAACCTGACTGGCAGCAAAACAGATGTGACCAACACGGCAGAATGGACTTCCTCCAATCCGCTGGTTGCCACAGTCGAGCAAGGTAAAATCACACCGATGGATGCAGGCAATTCGACGATTACAGCGTCCTATCACGGTTTGAGCAAGACTCTAAAGATTAATGTACTTCCGACGGTTGAAAAACTGGTTTCAAGCAAAGCCAGTCTGACTCTCGAAACAGGAGGCAAAACTTCTCTTCCGAGTATATCTGCTTATTTGGTCAATGGAGCAAAAAAAGCAGTTCAATCCGATGTAAAATGGAGCTTAAGCAGTGAAAGTGCAGTTAAAATAGCAAATGGTAAGCTGGTTGCAGTGAACCCAGGCAGTGCAACATTGACAGCAACGGTAGGTGCGCTCAAACTGGATATTCCAGTGACTGTGCAATATAAAGTGCTCAAGCTGACGGCTTCTGAGAAAAAATATGTACTGGTTGCAGGCCAAGAAGCAAGTATTCCGACAGTAAAAGCCCACATGGCTGGTGGTGGAATCCTGGATATTACCAATCAGGTAAGCTGGGTAGGTACAACAGCCGCAGTTACAGTAGCAAATGGTAAAGTAAAAGCGGTGAATGGCGGTAACTCTGGAATTAAGGCTATGTATATGAATAAATATGTGAAAGTACCTGTCATTGTGGAAGGAGCCATTTCTACATTGACACCAAGCTTTTCGAATGCCGAAATGAATTTGAAAGGAAGTAAGTCCATCAAAGTCATCGGTATATATACGGATGGTAAAAAAGTTACCCTGAGCAGTAAAGTGAAATGGACAACATCGAATGCTTCCGTAGCGATCGTAAAAGGCTCTTCCATTAAAGCCGTTGGAATTGGAAACGCAACGATTACGGGCACATATCAGGATAAGTCGTTTAACATCGAGATCAAGGTCACACCTAAGCTGCTCAAACTGGTATTGAGCAATAAAAACCTGAAGCTGCCTAAAGGCTCCTCTCAAGTGCTTAGTGTGAATGCAGTTTATGATTCAGGTGCTACTACCAATGTGACAAGCTCAGCGGTATGGACATCCTCCAAACCGTCGATCGTACAGGTTACAGCTGGTCAGGTGAAGACCTTGGAAAGCGGAAGCTCCAGTATTAAAGTAGTCTATGGCGGTAAGAAGGTAACGACATCTGCCAAAGTGTTAAAATAGCTACGTACATTGCCACATCCACTTATACAAAATAACCCCCGGTCCAAAGACCGGGGGTTATTTTCAGCTTATTCTACGCCGTCCTGATAATGATTTTTCCAATGCTTATCGCCTTTGTGTGCGAAGTCTTCAACTGTCTTTTCCAAAGTAGCTACCAGTTGGGCTTTAATCTCAGAAATTGTGTCTCGGAACAGTCTTTCTTCCGTACCATTGATCTTTTCACCATATAGAGCCTGAGCGGCTATAAATTGACGATGTTGCTCCACAAAACTGTCAATCGAATGCAATGCATGCTCCACGTATTGGGAAATGCTATGATGCTCGTTAGGCAGTTGCAATTTTAATTCATGAACTCTGTTTAATAATGCCATGATGATCACCTCGTGCGTTTTGTTATGTCAATAATTATACATCATTTTCGGAAAACTTTCATTAAATTTTGATTAAAATGTGACTTTTATTATGTCATGATTGCATTTTCAATGGTGATCAGGCATAATTTTCGGAAATTTCATTATTTTCCTTTGTATTGTGATTTTAAAATTTGAAATATATGATACGAAGATGATGCAAGAGCAAGCTGCGACAGCTGTCTTTCTGACATGTTATAATGGGGAAAAGCCCAGTCGGAAAGGTTGTCAGTATGGTATGAAGCTTTTTAAAGGTTTATTTTGGGGGATTCTGATTAGTCTTCTTCTGTGGTGTGCCTTGTTTGGGCTTGTCCGCTGGATGTCTCATTAAGTCGCTTCCTGTATCTTATACAATAACTCTTGCGACTGTATCCACGTCATTAACAGAAATCGTATATACGTGTTCGTCATCATAGAGCTTGAATTGCTGAGTTTCTTGGTCTGATAGGAGCTTAGGCCAGCCAATTACGGTACTTCCATTCAGTAACCGGACTACAACGGCTTGCATTTGGCTCACGGCCAGTTTGATCTCATCGTTCATTCGTGCAACCTCCTCTCTATACTATTTGTCGTCCAATATTCAACCTTTTTTTATAGTTAGTAAGGGGTTACAAAAAATAAAATCCGGGGATCACCTTAGTTGAAGGCATCTATTGGAATAGCTTGAAGGGAAGAGAGAAATTGAAGAAAAAGTTGCTAAGTTTTATAGCTTTAGTTCTGCTAGCTGCGGGAGCGTACTGGTTTGAAGGAGGCAATCTTCTTACGAAAATAACAGGAGAGAACCCGCCTTCCTCGGCGGCTCAGGTAACGCTGCAATTCCCGTCAGGTCGTTACCCTGAAACGGCGCAGCATATTAAGGAAGCCATTCAGGCGGGAAAATCACCAGTATGCACAATTGACCGTGAAGGAGCCGAGCTAAATCGCAAGCATTCGCTTACAGGTGTTCCCACTCGTAAGGGATACGATCGTGATGAATGGCCGATGGCTATGTGTTCAGAAGGTGGCAAAGGTGCAAATGTCAAATACATAGCCCCTAAGGATAATCGTGGGGCAGGATCATGGGTTAGTCATCAATTGGATGAGTATGAGGATGGAACTCGTGTGAAATTTGTTGTGAAATAGTTGCCGTTTAGTATATTTACTTTTTATTTCCTTTCGCTGTTTCCTGTTTGGCCTTAACCAACGCCAGAAAATCAAAAAAATCACCTAGTGTATTGAAGCCGGCACCTAAAATGGCCAAGTCTTCAGCGGATAGTTGGTTAAACCATTCCATTTGCTTAGCATCAAACATATTATCACCGCCAACCATTGATAATGTAGTGTATGTACTGACGGCAACGAAGGTCAGGGCTCAGGCATACCAATTAAGTATGCCTGTTTCTTGTGCAGAGGATGTGTAGAACTCATGTTTAAATTTAATTTTTATACTAAAATCGTCTCCATCGTTATCGTATTGCTTATACCTGTGCTGATCCTGTATGTCTATTCTAATCAGACAACGACAGGTGTATTACGTGAGGAGCTGAATCAATCTAATTATAATCAGCTGACTTTTTTTCAAAACCAGGTGAATACGAATATTGAAATGATTTCCTCCTGGCCGCATCTGCTGATTCATGATCCCGATGTAGCCAGTTTTCAAGCGATTTTTTTGAAGGACAAGGTTCTCAATCTGGATGGAATTAACCTTGTCAAACGGATTCAAACCAAGCTTGGGCTTCAGGAAAGCTCTTCTAATTGGAGAACCGGACTGAGTATCTATTCTCCTTCGCTGGGACGGGTTGTATCGGAGAATGGAGCAGGTTTATATAACCAGAAAAAACTAAATCAGCTGATAAAAGACGGCTGGCAGGTATCTAAAAAAAGATCATACGGGAAAGACCAATTTATATTTTCATTATATACATTATCCCCGTTTTCTTCACTCGGTAATCCAGAAACCGCTAACACGATTATTAAAGTTGAATTTGACAGTAGTAATATTCAGGATATGCTTGACCGCTTCAAAGGTGATGGACGCAAGGAGCCTTTTTATTATAAAAAAGGCGTAGGAGCGATCTATAATCGTACTGCCAATGAAGAGCTGTCTGGACAGCTGATTTCAAAATTGGAAAAAATGGGACTCCATGAAGTTGACAATTTGACTGTGAAAATTGGAGAAGAAAGCTACCTGGTTCATGCCGTTCTTTCGCAAACGACGGGTTGGTATTTGATTGATTACATGCCTTTGTCCGATATGATGTCTCCGATTTACTCATCGAATCGACTGTTTTATATAACTGTTGTTGGCTCGCTGCTGGTAGGCTTGATTGGCGCTTACTTGCTTCATTCACAGGTACAAGTGCCGATTCTTCAGCTTGTGCGGGCATTTCGGAGATTAAAGGATGGAGACTATGCTGTTCGATTAAGTCTAAGGGGGAGTCACGAGTTTGCTTTCCTGTCTAGTCAATTCAATCTGATGGTCGAACAGATTCAGGAGCTGTTTGAGAAGGTGTATGTTGAGCAGCTACATGTCAAGGAAGCGCGACTAAAGCAGCTCCAGTCACAAATCAATCCGCATTTTTTTTATAATTGTTTTTCGTTTATCACAAGTATGGCGAAGCTGCGCAATCATGAGGCGGTCGTGGCTATGGCTCATAATTTATCCAGGTATTATCGGTATACGACAAGACAGGAGCGGGATTTGGTTCCATTGTCAGAAGAAGTCGAGTTTGTTCAATATTATCTGAAGATACAGCAGATGCGTATGCCAAGGCTAACGTTCTTAGTTCATGTTTCTTCGCAGGCCAGCAGTCTGCCGATTCCGCCGCTTATAGTGCAGCCACTGGTGGAAAATGCGGTGCTGCACGGAATAGAGCCTCAAGCGGAGGAGGGAATAATTCATATTTTGACTGAGCGTGTTGGCTCGTATATGTACCTGATTGTGGATGATAACGGACTCGGTTTGAGTAGAGAGGCTATAGCTGCCCTGACATCAACGCTTGACAAGCCTGTGGAAGAGGATCATGGATACGGTTTGTGGAATGTGCATCAACGCATGCGATTACATTTTGGGGAAGATGCCGGACTGGAGTTCTCTTTGTCTCCATTGGGAGGATTGCGTGCAGTATTAAAATGGTCGATCTCAACAGAAGGAGAGCATGCGAATGGTTTAATTGAGCCTTCGCCAGATTCGAATATAGTTAAAACGGAGGGACCAGATGGTTCAGATATTACTAGTAGATGATGAGAGTTATGTAACAGAAAGTCTGGCAGCTACCATTCCGTGGGAGACGCTAGGCATCGAGAGGGTTCATCAAGCGGCTTCCGCATTAGCAGCAGTGGATGTGCTGGAAGCGTACGATATTGATATTCTGGTAACAGATATTCGTATGCCTGGTATGACGGGACTGGAGTTGATTGTTGAAGTAAACGAGCGATGGCCGCATATCCGAAGTTTGTTACTGACAGGCTATGCCGATTTTGAATATGCTAAAAAAGCGCTTCAGCTTAAGGCTTTTGATTATATTTTAAAGCCGGTGGATGATGAAGAGTTTATCAAATGTGTGTCAGCCGCCATGGATTCGCTAAAGGAAGAATGGGAAGCATTTGACAAGGTTCATCAATTACAATATAGCCGCAGAAACGATTTTGGTGTGCTGCGGACCCATTTGATGCATGATTTGCTACTCGGGCGTGATTTACCAGTACCAAAAATAGAGAGCAAAATGTCCGAGTACGAAATCAAGCTACGCACGGGACATCCTGCCAGTATGCTGCTGATTCAGCTAGGGAAGCATTTTTCCGATATGGACTATCATTCAGTCTCCTTAATTGAGTATGCGATTGGAAATATTGCCGAGGAAGTGTTCGCACCTGATTTTCACGTTTGGCATTGCAAAGCGCCGCATGACTGCTTAATTGTATTAATAGAAGGGAATTGGGATTCATTTCCTGAACGGAGTGTGGATGAGCAGAATCGTTGTTTGCGTGCGGCGATTGAGACCTTTCGAAAAAATGTGAGCAATTATTTGAAAGGGGAAATTTACGTCGCATTAACCGGCTGGTTTAAGTTTCCAGAGGAGCTGCCTAAGCTATATCAGACAGCGATTAGATCCTTATACTGGAACCATCAAGAGGAGACGGATACACTGCTATTCATAGAAGAACAGACAGAACAGCCACACAGCTCAGTTAAGTCACTGGAAGGGCTTTATATGCACCCTACGCTTACTCATCTGCTTGAATCCAGGCAATGGGACGAGGCCGAAGCAAAAGTGAGCCGTGTATTTGGAAAAATGGAAGAGGTGGGATATACACGCGAGCATTTATATGAGCTGTTTATTTCGGTGACGAGCGCCTTTATGTATACAGCGCACAAACAAGGACGTTTCATTACACAGATGGATCAAGTAGGCTTCGATCCGTTACATGCGCAGAAAATGGTTCATTCGTTCCCCCACCTCAAAGAGTGGATATTTTCCATGATGAACAAACTTAAATCTGAATGGTCCGCAAGCGAGCAAAGCGCTAAAAGCTATGTGGTCAAGCAGGTTCAGGAGCTCATCTCCCAGGATAAAGGCCAGGAGCTGTCTGTTAAGACGATTGCTGATCAGGTTTATCTTCATCCAGTCTATCTGTCTAAAATTTATAAAGCTGAAACCGGAGAAGGTCTGGGTGACTATATTATCCGAATGAGAATGGAGCGGGCTCTTTATTTGCTCAAATATTCCAACAAAAAAATATACGAAATTACGACGGAACTAGGCTACCAGAATCCCCAATATTTCAGTAAAATGTTCAAAAAGCATTACGGAATGACTCCGCACGAATTTCGAGATCAGTAGAGATGGGACGAGTAAAGACGAAATCAGTAAAGATCAGTTGGGAAAGGTGCAGAAATATTTATTTTGTGACATAGGCTGTGAAGAAAATCCCTTCTATAATAAAAGAGTAGAAAATGATTTCTAGAGGGGGAACAATATGCGAGTTCATTCGAAGAAAAAGCTGTTGTCGTTGCTCGCCGCAACTATGGTATTAGGAGTTGGCCTTGTGGGCTGCTCAGGTGCGGGAAATGATGGGAATGCGGACGGCACAGCTAAAACTGAAAACGTATACAAAGAAAAATACAATCCAGAAGTCACAATTTCCACGGTATGGGGTGTAGATCCCGCCTTAAAATTTAAAAATGGTGAATCTATCGAAAATAACATTGCGACCAAATGGGCTAAAGAGAAATTCGGTATTAATATCAAATCACTCTGGTCCGTCACGGATACGAATGGCGCATTTGCTACGAAGCTGCGTTTGGCTATGTCCTCAGGTCAGGAGATGCCGGACGTCGTTGTACTGGGGACGGAAAATGAGCAACTGGCACAGGACATGATCGATTCCGGTATGTTTACAGAGGCTGGTCCGTTGTTTGACAAGTACGCTTCGGATTCCTGGAAGCAGGCGATGAATCAGGATACGAATGTATGGAATCAGTATAGCCGAGATGGTAAGAAAATGGGTATTCCTGTGCTTGATTTCGCCTATAACCATGATTATGTATTGTGGGTACGACAAGATTGGTTGGATAAGCTGGGTATGAAGGCTCCTGAGACGATGGATGATCTGGAAAAAGTGATGGATACCTTTAAAAATAAAAATCCGGACGGACTGGCTCCGAACAAAGTGGTTCCGCTCAGTATCGGTTTTAAAACATCCATGAACACTTGGATGGGTGACCCGTCCTGGATTTTCGGGGCATATGGCACACTACCTCAGCAGTGGAACAAAGGCACGAATGGCAGTTTGGAATATGGCTCCGTGCAGCCTGGCATGAAGCCGGGTTTGCAAAAGCTGAGCGAGTGGCTCAAAAAGGGATATATCCCTCAGGAAGCAGCATTGTGGGATGAAAATAAAACGGCAGAACCTACAGTCGCAGGAACAGCCGGCATGATTCCTGGGCCATATTGGATGAGCGGCTGGCCGCTTCAGGATACAGTCAAAAATGCGCCGGGTGCCATATGGAAGCCGATTAAGATTCCAGCAGGTCCTGACAACAAAGCCATGCGTCACGGTACGCAATACACCAATGGTGTTGTACTAATCAACAAACAAATGCAGCATCCTGAAGCTTTTTTCACTTATCAAAACTATTTGTTTGACCATTATGCTAATGCCAAACCGGATAGCGATTTGTCGAATGGGCTGTTTAAGGGCTACGATTATGATTTGGATGCGGACGGAAAGCTAATGTCTATCGATAAAATACCAGGCGGTTATGTAAACTCTATTCGTTATTTGCTGGTTCGTGATGGTGCGCGTATACCTGATGCCCAAATGAAGGCTTTGCTAAGTTTAGCTAACGGCGCAGAACCGAAGACCCGTCTGGAGAAAGATGTAATGGTGAACTACGGGAAAGGTACTCCCGCAGCTGCCAAAGTGCTTATGGAACAGAAGGATATCTCTATGAAAGATCAGTTCACAGGTCCAACTACGCCAACCATGAAGGCTAAAAAGGACTATCTGGATAAGATTGAAAGTCAGACCTTCAATGAAATTATTTATGGCAAGCAGCCGATCTCTGCTTTTGATACCTTTGTACAGACGTGGAAAACAGCTGGTGGCGAACAAATTACTAATGAAGTAAACGAATGGTATAAAAGCGTCGAAAAGTAAAAACCAATGATGTTGTAACAGAGTACGAAGGCTGTCCCGAGGTGGGCAGCCTTTTTACTACAGCTTCACCCGTATCGAGTAGAAATGAATGCGCTATCATGGTGTATTTGAAAAAAAGTTTTATTCGTTTGGCGAGCTTAAAAAAATGATTGCTTTTGTGCCATGTATGTTGGTTTTTTGAACTGTCGGGACTGCGAAAACGCTTTTATAATTGAAGTATACCATGAATGAAAGTTACAGGAGGAACTGCAATGAGAAGTCTGCAACGTACGTGGCCATTTCATATCATGCTGCTGCCAGCCATCATATTCTTAATTGTATTCAGCTACATTCCGATGGGCGGCATCGTGATGGCCTTTCAAAATTACAAGCCTTGGCTAGGCATAACGGGTTCCGAGTGGGTTGGACTGGATAACTTCCGTTTTTTGTTCCAACGAGAGGACAGTCTTCAAGTTGTATGGAACACGCTGATTATTGCTGTGTTAAAGATGTTTTTCAATCTGGTGGTTCCGTTTGTTTTTGCTATACTGCTGAATGAAATTCGCAAGGTCGGACTTCAGCGATCCATTCAGACACTGGTTTATCTACCACACTTTCTGTCGTGGGTCATCTTGGGCGGAATTCTGATTGACCTGTTGGCTACAGATGGATTTATGAACCGTATTCTCGGTAGTTTCGGGATCCAGCCTATCTTTTTTCTGGGAGATAATAACTGGTTTCGGTTTACTGTCATTGTTTCAGATATATGGAAGGAGTTCGGCTACAACACCATCGTATTTCTCGCTGCACTGGCGGGTATTAATCCTTCGTTGTATGAGGCTTCTGAAATGGATGGAGCGAGCCGCTGGAGACAGACGCTACACATCACTGTACCTTCGTTAATTCCGATGGTAGTCGTTGTTGGAACGCTTGCACTTGGCAATGTACTGAATGCCGGTTTTGACCAGATTTTCAACCTTTATAATCCACTGGTTTACCAAAAAGGCGATATTATTGATACATTCGTCTACCGGACAGCGTTAATCAATGGGGAAATGGGCTTTGCCACCGCTATCGGCTTGTTCAAATCCGTTATCAGTATGATTCTCATTCTGATATCTTATCGACTTGCTTACAAATGGGCAGGTTACCGCATATTCTGATTCCACGAGGCTGAAAGAGGGAGAGTCATGTATCATAAAACAACGCCATACCGCATCTTCAATGTGTTTAATATTTGCTTACTAGTGATGTTGTCTATCATGTGTATCGTTCCACTGATTCATGTGTTGGCGGTATCATTTAGTGCTAAATCAGCAGCAGATGCCAATCTGGTTGGACTGTGGCCAGTGCAGTTTTCATTAGAAGCCTATAAGAAGACAATGAATAACCCGATTTTTCTGCACTCCATCTGGATTTCTGTCTGTCGGACTGTATTGGGAACCGGCTTGACACTGCTGATTACCTTTTTAGCTGCTTATCCACTTTCAAAGGAAACATCTGTGTTCCGTAGCCGAAACGTATATTCATGGTTGTTCGTGTTCAGCATGATTTTTAACGGTGGTCTGGTTCCATTCTATATGGTTATTCAAAAGATCCATCTCATGGATAGCTTCTGGGTACTTGTTTTGCCAGGAGCGGTCAACACATTTCTGGTCATCCTTATGTTGAACTTTTTTAGAGGAATTCCCAAAGAGATGGAAGAGGCCGCATTGATCGACGGAGCAGGACATTTTCGGACATTGTTTAGTATCTTTTTACCGATATCCATGCCTTCCATTGCGACGATTGCGCTGTTTAGTATGGTATTTCATTGGAACTCCTGGTTTGACGGTCTACTCTATTTGAGCAATGCAAAGGACTATCCGCTCGCGACGTTCCTGCAAACTGTAATTATTCAGAAGGACATGAGTTCCATGAGCATGAGTCCAAAGGAGATGGAATTACTTTCTCAAACGACGGTTAATGCAGCGCAAATTTTCATTGGTGCAGCGCCTATTCTCATTGTATATCCATTTTTACAAAAGTATTTTGTTAAAGGTATGACGCTAGGTTCCGTCAAAGAGTAATAGAAATAATAAGGAGATGATTTACAGTGACGTATCAAAACATAACTAAGTACCCCCCGATTAGTGAGCGAATTCCACGTATGCTGCATGGAGCGGACTATAACCCGGAGCAATGGCAGCATTACCCTGAGGTGTTAGCGGAGGATATCCGTCTAATGAAACTAGCCAAATGTAACGTGATGTCTGTTGGCATTTTCTCATGGGTATCATTGGAGCCTGAGGAAGGTGTATTTACGTTTGAGTGGCTGGATCGTATTCTGGATTCGTTTGCTGAGAATGGAATCTATGCATTTTTGGCTACTCCTAGTGGAGCAAGACCAGCCTGGATGTCACAAAAATACCCTGAGGTGCTGCGTGTGGAGGCTAACCGCGTCCGTAATCTACATGGGTTTCGTCATAATCACTGTGCTACATCGCCTGTTTACCGGGAAAAAGTACGTATCATGAATACGAAGCTAGCCGAGCGTTATGCTAACCATCCGGCTGTGATTGGCTGGCATATTTCCAATGAATTTGGTGGAGATTGCCACTGTGATTATTGTCAGGGGGCATTTCGTGCTTGGGTCGAGGATAAATACGGTACGCTGGACAAGCTTAATCACGCATGGTGGACGACCTTTTGGAGTCATACGATTACAGATTGGAGCCAAGTTGAGTCTCCGGCACCTCACGGTGAAACACAGGTCCATGCCATGAATTTGGACTGGAGACGGTTTGTGACCGATCAGACCGCAGATTTTATCAAACATGAGATTGTGCCGCTCAAGGCTGCAAATCCAGCAATTCCGGTCACAACCAATTTAATGGAGTTTTTTGAAGGATTGAATTACTGGAAGTTTGCTGATCTGCTCGATGTTATATCCTGGGATAGTTACCCAACATGGCATGACCATGAGGGAGATGATAGTCGTCAGGCTGCTAAAGTGGCCATGATGCACGATATTATTCGCTCAATCAAGGGAGGCAAGCCTTGGATGCTCATGGAGAGTACACCGAGCTTGACGAACTGGCAAGACGTTAGCAAGCTGAAGCGGCCGGGAATGCATCTGCTATCGTCTTTACAGGCTGTGGCACACGGGTCAGATACTGTTCAATATTTTCAGTGGCGGAAAAGCCGCGGTTCAAGTGAAAAGCTGCATGGTGCGGTTGTCGATCATGTCGGACATGAGCACACTCGGGTATTCGGGGATGTGACCCATGTAGGTAATGCGCTGGAAAAACTGGAGGAGGTTATCGGTACTTCTGTACCGGCGGAGGCCGCAGTCATTTTTGACTGGGAGAATCGTTGGGGAATCAACGATTCACAGGGACCGCGGAACAAAGGTGTGAAATATGAAGAGACAGCTGAAGCGCATTATTTGGCACTTTGGGAGCAGGGAGTGCCTGTAGATGTCATTCATATGGATGCAGATTTCTCCAAATACAAACTTTTAGTAGCTCCGATGTTGTATATGGTCCGCAGTGGTGTGGGTGAGCGTATACAGAAGTTTGTTGAAAACGGTGGTGTTTTCGTAGCAACCTATTGGTCTGGTATCGTAGATGAACATGATTTATGCTTTCTTGGAGGCTTTCCGGGACCGCTTCGTAAGACGCTGGGGATCTGGTCGGAAGAGATTGACGGATTGCATGATCATGACCGTAATCACATTTTGCCGGTTGAAGGCAATGAGCTGGATCTGCAAGGGGAGTATGAAGCTGTAGAATTGTGTGATCTCATTCATACGGAGGGTGCAGAGGTACTGGCTGTGTACGGCTCAGACTTTTATGCAGGACGCCCGGCTTTGACGGTGAACCGTTTGGGAGAGGGAAAGGCTTATTACATCGCATCACGCAACACCGGACTGTTCCACAGTCATTTTTACAGAAGTTTAATTGAGGATGCAGGAATCAGTAAAGCGCTCAATGTGAAGTTGCCTCATGGAGTGAATACAGCGATTCGTACCGATGGGGTTCATGATTATATTTTTATACTGAATTTCACGCATGAGCCGCAAAGGATTACATTGGATGGACGAACTTATACGGATATGCTTGAAAATCATGCGATAGAAGACGGCAGCGTTCAATTGGATGCCTACGCTGTTAAGGTTTTAAAGACAGAGCGCAATAAATAGAACATGATATTAAAATGTGATTTCCGTCTTTTTCCCGAGTGAGGGAGCTGGTAGGTTGGTCAGAGGCAATGAGAATTATACAATTCGGATGGGAGATGACTTATGAAAACAGGTAACCGTACGATGGTATTTGCGATGTTGATCTTGTTATCCAGCTTATTGTATCCGTTCGACTCTGTAGGGTTGGGTGCGGCTTCGGCCGCCCCTGCTTTCGCCAAAGGAGCAGATATAAGCTGGGTAGCAGGAATGGAAGCGCAAGGTATGACTTGGAAGGATAAAAAGGGTGTTCGTCGAGATATACTGCAAATTTTGCATGATGACTATCAGATCAATTCGGTACGTATCCGTGTGTGGGTAAACCCTGACATGAAAGATTATGCAAGCGGATACATGAATGCCGAAAAGGCAGCAGAACTGGCGCAGCGAGCTAAAAAGTTAGGTATGAGCGTTATGCTGACTCTGCATTATAGTGATTCTTGGGCAGATCCAGGGCAACAGAACAAACCTTATGCGTGGCGCAATTTCACATTTACACAACTTATGGATGCAGTCTGGTCCCATACGGTCTATGTTATGGACACGATGAAAAGCAAGGGGGTAACACCGGACTGGGTGCAGATCGGTAATGAGACGAACAATGGAATGCTCTGGGAAGATGGCAAAGCTTCGGTGAACATGAAAAACTATGCCTGGCTCGTCAATACAGGTAATAATGCTGTGAAATCGGTAAGCAGTAGTACTAAAACGATCGTACATTTAGCCAATGGAGATAATGATTCCGTGTTGAACTGGAATATCGGCGGGCTGATTGATAATGGAGCTCAGTTTGATCTCATCGGGCTGTCTCTGTATCCGTCTCCTTCGGACTGGCAGGGCAAGGTGGATCAGACGATTACCAATGCCAATAACCTCATTGCAAAATACGGCAAAGGTATTGTCATCAGTGAAATCGGGATGGAATATAATGAACCTGCAGCTTCCAAGTCATTTATATCTGCAATCAAAACGAAGGTTCGGAACATCGGAGGCGGTAAAGGTACAGGGGTATTTTATTGGGAGCCTGCTGCAACTCCAGGTTACAATCAGGGTTATAACAAAGGTGCTTGGCAGGCTGACGGTAAGCCAACTTCAGCTTTGGAAGGATTTATAAATTAAGAAGTACGTAAGAGTACATCAAAGAACCTCTGATGCGCATTATATGCAGATTAGAGGTTCTTTACTATTATCTATGGGTATTTAGAAGTTATAAAATTAGGCTTCTCGGTTCACCTTGAAGAAAGAAATAAGCTCTTCCAGCTCGCCAGACATCAATGTAAGCTTGTCAGAAGCTTTGACAATAGAAGCCATAGACTCAGCTTGTTCTCCAATGGTTTGTTCAATTTGTTTGCTGCTGTCCACTGTTTTGCTAACTGTGGAAGACAGCTCGTCAGAGGTAGCTGACATTTCCTGCGTGCTGGCCGAGATCTGCTCCGTTGCACTGGATACCTCCTGGATTTGTGACGACACTTTATTGGACGCATCTAAAATTTCAGAGAACATTTCGCCTGTCTGCTTTGTAACTTCCAGCCCGACGTGAACTTCTTTTGTACCAAGGCTGATGCCTTTTACAGTTTGCTCAATTTCTTTTTGGATTTCTTCAATAAGCTCTGCGATTTGTTTGGCAGACTCTTGAGACTGCTCAGCCAAATTACGCACTTCTCCCGCTACGACTGCAAAACCTTTGCCTTCTTCACCGACTCTGGCAGCTTCAATAGAAGCGTTCAGTGCAAGCAGATTCGTTTGACTGGCAATGCCTGTAATGATGCTGACGATATTGCTGATTTCGTTAGAACGGTTCTGCAGCGCATTAACGGAATCAGCTGTACTTTCCATTGTAGTGGAGATGGAGTCCATTTGAGCGGAAAGCTTTTGGGCTACCTGATTGCCTTCAACGGAGCGTTTTTCCATAGAATAAGCTTGATCGGCTACGGAAGAGGAGCTCTCCGCAATGGTTTGGATAACCGTCGACATTTCATTCATAGCTCTGGAGCTTTCAAGTGCTGCATGATCCTGAGCTTCAAGACCTTGGGTTATTTCCTGAATGTTGCTGTTAATGACGGTCGTATTCGTACTGTTTTTCTCGCTAATGCTTAACAATTCCTGGGCAGATCCCGTAACTTCTTGCGTCGTATCCTGTACTTTCACCATTGTATCGTTAAGGCGCTTGATCATAGAATTAAATTTTTGATTGATAATGCCAAGGTCGTCCTCGCCTGTCTTGATTTTTACATTCAGATTTCCCTCGCTGACTTCTTCAATGCCCTTCATCAGGCTACGAATCGGGGAGAGGGTGCGTTTTACCAATAAATATTGGATCGTTAAGAAGATCGCAAGGAACAGAATGAGCAATGAAATACCGTATACAAGCAATTTATGAAGTCCGGTAGGTACAGAGCTCGCGTCTACGTCAAAGTATATCGCACTTGTGATTTTACCGCTTTCATCTGTAATTGGGTAAACAATGGTCGTCCATGTACCAAAATCGTCAGTATAAAAACTGCTAAACGCTGAGTCTTTAGATTGAAGCATTTTATTTACACCTTGTACATTTTCGTCTGGAAGAGTGTACATATCCCCAATATTCATCTTCGAGTCTTGGAAAGCTTGGACTAAATTTGTGGGAACGCCAATAATGGAAGTTTGATTTCCTTCTGTTAGCTCTGTGCCGAATATGTAAGCTTGGGCAACGTTAGGATAAAGTGTGTGAATAGAATCGAGAAATTTGCGTAAATCTTGTTGCACAGAGCCGTTATAATCTTTTTCATTCAATGCTTGTTGTACTTTTGTTTTATCAACATCTTCTGCCCATTTTTTAGTCAATACCTTAACTTGGTCTTGCAGCTGTGTGGTGAGAATGTTCTTTTGAAGTATATAGCTGGATGTGATGAGAATAGCTCCTATTAATACGATGTTAAGAAAAGAGATTAATAGATTTTTACCAAAAAAGGACATAGTTCTCCACTTCAAGTTTTTCACGTTTTCTTCTCCTTTGAATTAGCGATTTAGTTTCATATACAACCTATCCCATATATATTTCGACAATTTGCTTTCTAATTGTTAGGTATTTATTAAAAGGGAGAGTAGAAGGTTATACAAAAAGAACGGCGGCCCCCGAGTGAATGAAACGATGGGGCCGCCGCTTGTCGGCAAACTGGATTTATGTTGTTTTTCCAACTCAATTCTTACTAAATCACTTTATTGTTCAGACAATATTTAAAAAATAAGATAAATGAGGACAAACGGGTTTGCTTTACACCTATAAATACCTGGATTGCATTGAGGGTTCTTAACTTTTCTGTCCCTTATAAAAGAAGTGAAATGAGCAAGGGTAGTGAAATGAGCGATAAGACTGAGCTAATAACAAATGCAGATGCAGCTTCCGTTTCCAGTGTTTCATAACGGGTAGCAATCATAGCGGCCACAGCCGAGCCGGGAAAAGCGACAAGCAGTACGGCTTTGCTTACATCTTCATGGGATAGTCCTATCAGAACAGCAATACCGAGCATAACAATAGGCATTACGATGGCTTTCAGCACAGCGATGCTTAGTGCTTTTGGACTGAACGTAATCTTCTTGATACCAATGGTTACCCCGATGGCAAATAGGGCTGTACCGGCGGTAACATTGCCGATTTGATCAAACATGGATTGTAAAAGTTTCGGAGCGTGGAATCCACATAGAGTCAATATGACACCAAACAAAGGTACGCAGGCAAGTGGCTCGCTGAGTCCATGAAGGACTGATTTCATAGTGACTTTAAATAAGTTGCCTTTAGTGCCGTCGGATTCTGTTGTTTTGCGCTGGCCGACCGTTCCCAAAATACTTGCAAGAGGATCAAGAATGGCATTAACGACGATCCCGGTAATCGCAATCGGGATGGCGACTGCCGCACTTCCGAACAAGCTGCCCAGAACCGGAATTCCCATGAATGCAAAAGAAGGCTGTGTTGAATTCAATGCGAACATGGAGGATTCAGTCAGGCCTTTTTTGGCAATTAAGTGATAAACAATGAGCAATACAATATAAAAGCCGATTACACCAAGTAGCAAAGCCACAAGAAAGGGCCACTTTTGAATCAACGTCTCTCTTGGTGTCGTCGTAATACCAATAAACAAATGTGCGGGTAGAGCAAATTTCGTCACGAGTGTATTTAATCCCTTAGAAGAAGCGGGGTTAAAAGCTTTAAACAATCCTGCGAAATAACCAATTAAAATGACAAAGAAAATAGGAATTAAGATAATAAAAATATGACCTGTAGCCATGATGTCGCCTCCAATGAAGATGTCCGCCAAAAATGGCGGACATCAGTTAAATAATCACTTTGCGTATGCAAGTATAAATTTGATGTTGTTCGCTATTTTTTAAACCAGGACCGTTTCCTGACCATATTGTTTGATGGGTTTATATTTACAGTCCCACATCGCATCTCGAACTGCTTGTGCGATATCGTCCGGTTGATGACGCGCTACTCCATCCTGAACTGCTGCCTTGGCCACAGCCACGGCTACCGCTTCAGATACTTCGCGTAATTCATTGATTTTTGGCAGCAGGGAAGCACCAGGCTGCGACAAATCCACCATTTGAGCTACTGCATGGGCAGCTGCAGCAAACATGCTATCTGTTATGATTTTGGATTTTACCACGATTGCGCCAAGACCAAGACCCGGGAACACGAAAGCATTGTTGGATTGCCCAATTTCAAACTTAATATTGTTATAGATCACCGGCTCAAAAGGACTTCCTGTTGCAATCAGGGCTTTTCCTTCGGTCCAGTGGATCAAATCTTGCGGAGTTGCTTCTGCAAGTGGAGTCGGGTTGGACATAGGCATAATTATAGGACGTTCTGTATGTTTGGCCATTTCTTTAACGATTTCCTCACTAAATGCCCCACTAACACCGGAAGTACCAATCATAATCGTCGGTTTCACGCGGCGAATGACTTCAAGCAGAGGGATTTTTCCATCTTCAGCATGTTCCCAGTCACGGCATTCTGCAGCATCACGCGCATAAGGAACCTGAAATGGAAAAAGTCCTTCTGTTTCGTTGGTAAGCAGGCCACGATAATCATAAGCCCAGAAGTTACGTCTTGCTTCTGCTTCTGACAGTCCTTCCAGCATCATGGCGGCGCTAATTTGGTCTGCATTGCCGATTCCGGCAGCTCCTGGACCAAAGACTAGAACCCGATGCTTGCTCAGTGGGATTCCGGACAATTGAACACCGGACATCACACCTGCGAGTGTAACCGCTCCAGTACCTTGAATGTCGTCATTAAAAGTCAAAATACTATTTCCGTATTTATTGATAATGTTCCGTGCATTGACATTGCCCAAATCTTCCCAGTGCAGCAGGGCATTCGGGAAAAAGGAAAGTGCAGCTTGAACATAAGTGTCAATAAATTGATCATATTGTTCTCCACGTACACGTTTGTGACGATTCCCCATATATAAAGGATCTTCCAATAGCTTCTCGTTGTTTGTACCTGCATCAAGAACAACTGCCAGCACCCGGCTAGGATCTATACCAGCAGCAGCTGTATACACAGCAAGCTTACCAATAGAGATATTAATACCTCCGACTCCCCAGTCCCCGATTCCCAAAATACTCTCGGAATCTGTGGCTACGATCAGGTCGATATCATCAGGGTCCAGGTTCAAATTCTTAAAAGCCTCTTCGATACCCGCCAGATTATCAATAGATAAATACATACCACCGGGCTTGTGATATTCATGACTGTATTCCTGTATAGCCTGGCCTACTGTTGGTGTATAAACAATCGGGAGCATTTCGCTTAGGTGCTCAGAGAGCAAACGATAATAAAGGACCGTATTGCGATTAAAAAGATCATTTAACGCAACATTTTTACGCAAATTATCCGGTTGGCTCTGAAATTGCTCGTAAACCCGTTGAACCTGCTCTTCAATAGTTAATATCGTAGGAGGAAGGAGACCGTCAAGTCCAAGTTGTTTCCGTTCTTCCAAGGTAAAAGCCACTCCTTTATTCAGCAGTGGGTTGGCAAGTAGATCTTTTCCGGTTAATTTGGTTTCGATAGATCCGTCTTCCGTAAAATGAAAAGCACGCATTTTTAATTCCTTCTTTCTAGAAAATTACATTTAGTTCATCCTTGAACAATTCGTGAACAAGTATACGCCTTATTTTAAACCAAGTGAACAAGTATGTTGTGTGAAAAATGGTTATATAAGTGTTTACATAAGAGAAATTATGAAAATGAAAGCGATTTTCAATGTTTTTTAAATGAAAATTTCATTTAATTTTCATAATATTTTCGGAAAATATTGATCTAATGTGATGTTTATCATAGTTTTTATAGGTGTGATTCGATTGAGTGTGCATGAAAAATAGCTTAACTTCATTTTATATAAACGAAGTTAAGCCATTTTTTGGGCTATAGGGATGGTTGAGGGACAATTCAATGCTTCGCAGCTTTATATTTAATGAATATCAGGCATTTAATTCTCCAATGCGATTGACGGCTTCATCAGTAACTGTAGCAGAGCGTCGCATCCAGCTGTTACGCCATTTCAATTGCATTATGATGACGAGGGTAAAGGCACAGAACGTAAGTAGGCTCAGACAGATGAAGCCCGGCATATAGGAACCCGTTGATTTGTACAGATGACCCAGTATAAGAGGGAGAAAGTACCCGCCTATGCCACCAGCAGCGCCGACGATACCGGTCATGAGCCCGATTTCGTTGCCGAAGCGCTGCGGCACGAGCTGGAATACAGAGCCGTTGCCAGCGCCAAGGCACATCATGCCTACGAACAGCAGCACAACTACCACGGTAAGTGGCGGTAAAAACGCAATGCCGGCGAGCATAATCCCGGCCCCCGCATACAAGTACATTAGCATGCTTGAACCACCAATCCGATCGGATAAAAAACCACCTACAGGACGAAAAAAGCTTCCGGCAATCACACAAACGGTTGCAAAATCGGCGGCATGTACCGCGGAGAGGCCATACTGGGTATTGAAGAAAATAGTCAAATAATTAGAAAGGCCAACGAATCCGCCAAACGTCACGCAATAAAAGGCACAGAATACCCAGGCATCCCTCTGTTTGAGCACCGAAGCATATTGCGACAGATTTTTTGGTGCCGGGCGGTGAGGGCTGTTGCGGGCAAAAATACTGAACAGAATGAAGACGATTAAGATGGGGAGGATGGCCAATCCGAAAACGGCTTCCCAACTGCCAAAATGTTGAGCAATGCGGTTGGCGAACAAAGTCGCAAGGACGGTACCGCTATTACCGGCTCCGGCAATTCCCATAGCCAAGCCTTGATGCTCTTTGGGGTACCATTGACCGGCTAACGGCAACGCAGCTGCAAATGAGGCTCCAGCTACGCCCAGGAGCAGGGCAACAACGTATAATTGCTCCAGCGAATCAACCCACAGCCAGCCGAGCAAGAGCGGGATGATCGTGACAAGCATACCAATCTGTCCTGTGAGCTTGGGACCGATATAATCCGACATGAATCCGAGCACGAGCCGCAGCAGGGAACCACCGAGTATGGGTAGAGCGACAAGATTGGCTTTTTGTACAGGATCCATTGGATAATCATTGGCAATTACAACGGCCAACGGTCCGATCATCCCCCATATCATAAAACTGATATCAAAATACAGAAAGGAACCAAATAAGGTGGGCTTGTGTCCGCTTTTCCAGAAACTTTTTTTGTTCATTCTCCATCTCTCCTGTTCTAATTGTTGTTCTTTGTCTGCAAAATGTAATTTGAACATGAAAAGCCGCAAATCGCCCCTACATGGTATCTAGGAAACGGTTTGCGGCTTCATTGCCGTGGTTGACACACTTCATTGTGAGTCGACTTGGTATGATCACGTTGGAGTGATTTTAATTCAAATTATAAAAAAGGATCTATTGTATGTCAATATACATAACACAAATGAGAGAAAAAATTAAATAAAAGGTGAAAATATAGATTTCATGTATTGAATATTGACATGATATTCACAATTCAGTAATCTTAGATACATATCGGCACAACGATGTGCCGGCATTTACGGCAACGGTGCCCTTTTCCATTGAATGGAGAAGGGCTTTTTCTGTCTTATTTTATTCGGAGAATGGGGCTGGTTTAACATGATGAAAAAACTGGTCGTCGTCGGCAATGGTATGGCAGGCATCAAATGTGTGGAGGAAATACTCAATTTGGAGTCAGAGCGGTTCCAAATCACGATATTTGGTGCAGAGCCCCGTCCCGGGTACAACCGAGTGCTCCTGTCCAAAATGCTTCAGGAGGAGAGCTCATTTAAACATATCGTTACCCATGACTGGGACTGGTATGAAGAGAACGGGGTAAACCTGTACGCGGGTGAACGCGTCTGTCGTATTGATGTTGCAGCCGGGATGGTGGAAACGGAATCCGGCATGAAAGAACCTTATGACATGCTCATATTGGCAACGGGCTCATTACCTTTCATCCCGCCCATTCCTGGAGTGCGAAAACAGGGAGTAATTGCTTTTCGTGATGTGAATGATTGTGAAACCATGGCGAGATATGCCAAAACATACCGCAAGGCCACGGTTATCGGAGGGGGGCTGTTAGGACTTGAAGCTGCTCAAGGCCTGCTGAATCTAGGGATGGAAACTGAGGTTGTTCATAATGCGCAGTATCTTATGAACCGTCAGCTTGACCGGACGGCAGCTGTGCTTCTGCAGCGAAAGTTGGAGGAACAGGGCATGAGGTTTCATTTGGCAAAGGAAACGGTCAACATCATAGGCCGAAACAGGGCGCAAGGCTTGATGTTTGCGGACGGGAACAGGTTGGAAACGGATTTGGTTGTGCTGGCGGTTGGTATCCGACCGAATATCGAATTAGCTCAGGATAGCGGTCTGACCGTAAACCGAGCCATTGTCGTGGATGATTATATGCGCACGAGTATTCCTGGTATTTATGCCGTCGGCGAATGTGCTGAGCACCGCGGGATTTCATACGGACTGGTGGCGCCGCTATATGAGCAGGGCAAAGTGCTGGCAAAAGTTATTTGTGGTCGTGAAACGGCTCCCTATGAAGGGACGGTTCCGTATGCGCAGCTCAAGGTAGCGGGGATCCATGTGTTTTCCGCAGGAGACATTCGCGATGAGGGAAACGAGACAGCAGTTATGGAATATAACGGGATGCTGGAGGTTTATAAAAAAGTGATGATGCACGGCGGTGCTGTTACTGGCGCCATTTTGTACGGAGATACGGCGGAAAGTACCTCGTTGCTCGGAATGGTACGGCGCGGGGCGTCCGCTACAGAGCTTACATCCCGGGATAACAGCCGGAGCAAAGCAGAGGATGCGGCAGCCGCACTGCCGGAAGAAGAAACGGTATGTGCGTGCAACGGCGTGAGTAAGGGGGCTATTTTGCGAGCGATTGCCACGGATAAGCTGAAGACGGTGGAAGAGGTGAAGAGCCGGACCAAAGCGTCCGGTTCCTGTGGGGGCTGTCGGCCGCTGGTGGCTGCACTGGTCAAAAATAGTTTGTCCCGATCCACAGATTCCGGACCTGTAGTTACTCCAACCGCCCAAGAAATTGTCCCTGTGTGTGGATGTACGCATTACGATCATGATTCGCTTAAAACAGCTATGGTGGACGCAATCTGTCAGACTCCAGATGAAGTAGTATCCCGTCTCGGTTGGACTAGACAGCAGGGGTGTGAATTGTGTCGTCCGGCTGTACTTTATTACTTGGAATCTCTCGGGTTGCGCGACAGATCTGCGACAAATCCATTAGGGGCTGGCGTTGCGGTTCAGGTCACACCGCAGTACGGAGGAGCGGCGCCCTCTGCGGGTCTGCGCTTTACGAACCTAAATGCCGAGGATCGGTCTTTTGTTGAGTCGGATCTGATGGATCAGGCATTTGTAGAAGTAGCCTGGCTAAGAGAGCGGTTGGCAACTTTATGGGGAAGTCTCGCATTGCCAGCGTTAGTTACAGTTGCTATTTGTCCTGGATCGGCATATCCCGGAGGTGTACTTGTCCACGATATTGGAATATCTCGTTCTCCAGCAGGCTGGGAGGTCTATGCGGGTGGCCATGCAGAGCATCCGGTTCGCCAGGGGCAGCTGCTTGGATTGGAGGAAGACCCGACAGAAGCGGTTCTGCTGACTGCAACTTGCTTGCAAATATACCGACATAGTGCCCGGTATGGGGAAAAAATGTGGGAGTGGATTGAAAGGACTGGTGTTCTGGCATTACGGGAAAGTGTGCTTGACGCTGCTCTTCGAAGTGGTCTAGCGGGTAGTCTGCGGACCACAATGCTGACAGGATGACGGGTTGAGTTGGAGTTATGGCGAATTATCTATCGTGCAGACGATAAAATTCCGAAAAATGGCGAAAGGGAGGTGGCTTTGATGTGTCAGTCAGGAGAAGGCAAACCGGAAGCTGGGCTACATGTACCGTCAGTAATGGATACGCAGTGCCCGTTTTGCAGCGTGCAATGTAAGATGACCGTTAGCACGGGTACAGAGACACTTGCGGGTATCATTCGTACAGTGTTTAAGGCGGAAGGGAAGCCTAATGCAGCCTCGCAGGGTAGGTTGTGCATCAAGGGAATGAATGCGCATCAGCATGCGACTCATGCGGAAAGGCTGGTACAGCCCCTCATTCGCAAAGAGGGCCAACTGGTTCCCGTCAAGTGGGAGGAGGCGTTGGATACTATAGCTAGCAGTTTCTCTACGCTACTGTCCACACAAGGTCCTGATGCAATCGGAATTTACGGTGGAGGTTCACTCTCCAATGAAACGGCTTATTTACTCGGCAAATTTGCAAGAGTGGCTGTAGGTACGCGATATATCGACTATAACGGGCGCTTCTGCATGTCGGCAGCGGCATCCGCTGGCAGTAAAGTGTTTGGCGTTGATCGCGGACTGACCTGCAGGCTGGCTGATATTCCGTTGGCTCGTTGTATTGTGCTCGCAGGTACAAATATCGCTGAATGCCAGCCGACCTTAATGCCTTACTTTCACCAGGCGAAGGAAAACGGCGCCTTTGTCATCGTAATTGACCCGCGCGCGACACCAACGGCGGCCGCCGCTGATTTGCACCTGCAAATCAAGCCGGGTACGGATGCTGTGCTGGCCAATGCCATGCTAAAGGTCATCGTGGATGAGGGATTTGCGAATGAAGAGTTTATCCGCAAGCGGACCAACGGCTATGACCAGCTGTTGACTCATTTGAAGGGTGTGGATCTGAGAGAATCGGCTGCGTTGTGCGGAATTGAAGTAGAAATGATCCAGCAGGCAGCACGTGCCTTTGGCAGTGTGGAGACGGGCATCGTTTTTACGGCCAGGGGTGTTGAACAGCAGACAGATGGACATATGGCGGTGCGTGCATTTCTTAATCTGGTGCTGGCCACTGGCAAGATTGGAAGGGAAGGATGCGGTTATGGAGCTATCACAGGTCAGGGAAACGGGCAAGGGGGACGAGAGCACGGCCAAAAGGCTGACCAGCTTCCTGGTTACAGATCGATTGAGGATGAAGAAGATCGAGCCTATGTGGCGTCCGTATGGGGAGTAAAACCAAGCAGTTTGCCAGGAAAGGGGGTGTCCGCCTATGAAATGATGGAGCTTGTCCATCAGAAACAAATCCAAGCTTTGTTCGTGATGGGCTCTAATCCTATTGTATCTAACCCGAATGTCCGGCTGGTGGAGAAAGCCCTCAAAAAGCTGAATCTGCTGGTTGTGGCGGATATGTTTCTCACGGAAACCGCGCGGATGGCTGACGTTGTTTTGCCTGTGACATCTTATTTGGAGAATACGGGGACCATGACCAATCTGGAGGGCCGCGTTCTGCTACGGGAAGCGGCGAGGTCCGCACCAGGCGAGGCTAGAGATGACTGGAACATCTTGTGTCAGGTGGCTGCAAAGCTAAACAAGGGCGGCTATTTCTCGTACAGGGATGCCGAGCATATCTTTGAAGAACTGCGGCTCGCCAGCCGGGGCGGTCCTTCCGATTACTACGGGATCACATACGACAGGCTGCGTCGTGAAGAAGGAGTATATTGGCCATGCCCGTCTACGGACAGAGCCGGTATGGATACAATGTTTCGGGAAACCTTTGGCCATTCCGATCAAAAGGCTGTTTTTACGGTGGTTGAAAGCTGTGGAGCAGGAGAGGAGATATCAGAGGAGTACCCGCTTATTTTGACGAACGGCCGTGTACTGGCTCACTATTTGACCGGTGCACAAACGCGCAGAAGTCCGTCGCTGGCCGCGCGAGAGATTGAGAATTATGTGGAAATTCATCCGCGGACAGCGCGACGCTGGCACATCAGGGACGGGGAGTGGGTAGAAATAGCATCACAGCGCGGCAGCTTCACTGTCCGCAGCCGGATCAAACCACATATCCGCGAAGATACGCTCTTCGTGCCCATGCATTGGGGTGGGATACAAAATGTTAATCGGGCGACCCGCCCTGATCTTGATCCGTTCTGTCGGATGCCTGGCTTCAAAACGGCAGCTGTACGCATCCGTCCCCTTCATCTGGCTGCAGCCGCAACCAGTGCAGATAACGAGGAATGGTCGGAGTTCTAGAGCAGGACGGAGTAAGTGACTTTTTCTTTGCATAAAAGGCCAGCCCCCTTGTATGAGTGAGGGAGCTGGCTTTTTTGAGTTGGACAGTTTAGGGCTCGTAATCACTAGACTGCGTGACGCCAGTAATTATAAATGCAATCGGGTTTCAGATCTGTCTGCTCCCGTTTTTATTTCTGTTCTGAGCATGGCTTCCCGCCAGTGACAATACAAACCCCAGGCGTGCCCATTTTCTAGCAGCGGTTTGCAGGTATACAAACCTTCCTCTATGGAGTCAACTCGCCCTGCAACGAACAGCCGGACCGCACTGTTGAGTAACACTTGATTCGAAAAGGCTATAGAAGCTGTGCCTTGTAGCACTTCCTCCGTAATGCGCAGTTGTTCAGCGGGGGTCCAGTTATGCTCTGGTACCACCGAATCCAGTCCGTACATTTCCGGATCAATAACCTGTAATGATACCTCGCCGTTAGCAAGCAGGTAAGTCCGGGTCGGCCGATCGATGAACAGATCCTCCGATCCTTCGCTCCCTTGGACGATCAGAGCTCTGTGGTAATTCAGATTTTGTATGAGTTTCGCCGTCTTTTCGAACACAGTATTGTGGAAAACGCCGAATACAATATATGGGGAAGAACCGTAATCAACCAGTTTCTCGGCAGTATTCAGCACTGTGCGAAGCCCCAGTTCTTCGCGAATGGGCCGCATATCTCGCAGGGGCACACACCACTGTTCGGAGGCTACGAACAGTACACCAGTCAGCTTCGCGGCATGAACGGCGATTTCACGCGTCATGTTCCGGGGCGTTACCCCCATTTCCTGCAATAAAAGCGGGAGCGTAACACCCCATTTGGGAGGGAGGGGTGCACTACCATGCATCGTTACAGGAATTCCGCATGAGGCGAGTAGAAAGGCCGTTGCGAAGGTGGCAATAAATGAAGACTTCCTGCCATCATACGGACCGGCGAAATCAATACCTTTATGCATCGGGTAGCGATGGGTATATTTACGGCAGACGTTTACGAATGCTTCCAGCTCGCCAACACTCTCCATTTTAATGCGCTCCGCGGCAAAGAAAGCTCCGATTTGAGCAGGGGTTGCTGACTGGGTCATAATAAGTTCGGCAGCAGCTTCGGCTTCGGCGTAATTCAGATCCCGGGCGCCCCTTTTGCCACGACCCACTTCTTTTAATATTTCTATGATATTCATGTTCAGGCCCCTTTCAGATTTATGCTTTTAACATTTGCTGTGCTTTGACGATGGAAATTGCCACATCAACGATACGTTTGCGTTCGTTCATTGCTTTTTTCCGCAGCACATCATATGCTTCCGCTTCCGGGATACCGTTTACTTCTCCAAGTATTCCTTTCGCCATATCAATCCATTTGCGTTCTTCCAATCGAGCGGTCAGTTGCTTGCGTTCACTTTGCCAGTGCTGGCGTTCAAAAAAGCGTTTGGCACTAAAATGAAGAGCCCAATTCAGCTCATGGGCTGCCATAGAAGGGGTTAGAATGCCATCAACAGTGACATCAGCTTCACAAGCCTCTGTCGATGATAACGCTGATTCTGCGCTGCACCACCAGAGCAACGGGACTGCTTTGGCTTGCTCCAGCCTGCCACCCCACATGCTGATCGTGCCGACAGGTATGTCTAGTACCGCCGCATCTGCATTAAGGATTAGCTGTTTGATTTCAGATTCATTGCGGCAAGGCAGAGTTAGGTATCCGTTGGATTCTAAAAGGTGTTCAGGTCCTGCCTGCCATGAGGAAACGGCGTGTGTCTGCTCAGATACATGGTCAGAATGTAAGTGAATTACCAACAAGGAACGCAAGCGGGCTCCTCCTCTCTGTAATATGAAGGGTAGTTAGCGATGGGGATGGTATTCATTGATAACAAATATGACATGGGATTTTACCCGTTTGCTTTATTTTTCCACCATCATCAAGTTAAAACGGACTTTTAAACCATTTTGGCGTGTTTTGGTCTGAAAATCAATCCTAATTTTGTAGGGGAGTGATATTTTATACGTCATAGACATGTTACATGGTGATAAAATATAATTTTTTACAAGTTAATGCGTGAGGAATGTTGACATATCATTTGAACCATTATATATTAGCTACAATACTTTTTAATTCCATACTCTAATGGATACAACGGCGTATTCGATGAAACGGCAATGGAGCCTGTTTTCTCATGTGGGGGATATTTTGAATCCCCATATGTGAAGCGGGCTTTTTATGTTTTGAGGATACAAATGGAAAGGGAGTGACCTGATGAACAATATCCAAAAGTTAGTGTTGATCGGCAACGGAATGGCGGGGATACGCACTCTCGAACATTTGCTGAAGCTTGCACCAGGTAGCTATGAGATTACGGTATTCGGGGCCGAGCCCCATCCAAACTATAACCGGATCATGCTGTCTTCCGTTCTGGCGGGAGGGGCTGGTTTGCAGGATATTGTCATCAACGACTGGAGTTGGTATGAAGACAACAATATTCGATTGTATACCGATGATCCTGTCACAGCTATCGACACGGAAAAGCAGCAGGTGACATCACGCTCCGGCGTATGCATCTCTTATGATTTGTTGTTGTTGGCAACGGGGTCTAAAGCTTTTATTCTGCCGCTTCCAGGGGCCGACAAGGATGGTGTTATCGGTTTCCGGGATATTCGTGACTGTGAAACGATGATGGAGACGGCGAAGACGCACAAAAAAGCAGCCGTCATCGGTGGCGGATTGCTTGGACTAGAGGCAGCCAGGGGGCTGCTTAACTTGGGGATGGACGTCACAGTTATCCATATTAACGGATATATTATGGATCGGCAGCTGGATGAGGCTGCTTCCCTTATGCTACGGCGCGAGCTGGAAGAGCAGGGAATGACATTTCTGGTCAATAAGCGGACGGCGGCTATAACAGGACGTCGCCGCGTGGAAGGGTTGAAATTTGCCGATGGCAGCGAGTTGGAAGCGGATCTGATCGTTATGGCGGTAGGCATCAAACCAGACATTGAACTGGCGGTGTCGGCGGGAATCCCTGTAAACCGCGGGATCATCGTAAATGATCACATGGAAACGAATATCCCCGGTATCTACGCCGTTGGAGAATGTGCAGAACACCGGGGAATCACTTACGGGCTGGTTGCTCCATTATATGAGCAAGGTGGTGTACTGGCTCAGCGACTCGCGGGAATGGAGACTCCCGGCTACAGTGGTTCAGTTACCTCGACAAGGTTGAAGGTATCGGGTGTCGACGTGTTTTCAGCAGGGGATTACAAGGATGAACCGGGAACACGTTCCCTGCGGTATCAGGATGATATTGGTGGCGTCTACAAAAAAATCGTAATCAAGGAAGAAAAACTGATCGGAGCCGTTCTGTTTGGGGATACGTCTGACGGAGCCATGCTGTTTTCGTTGATCAAAAGTGGCGAGTCGGTGGTTGGCCGAGAGAAAGAGTTATTACTTGGCTTCAATCCTGGTCAACCAGAAGCTAGTGGCTCCATGATGCTGGAGCAGATGCCTGATGACGAAATTGTATGCGGATGTAATGGTGTATCCAAGGGTGACATTGGAGAGGCGGTTGCGGCTGGCTGCCGGAGTGTCGGGGAGATTAAGGCATGCACAAAAGCATCGGCATCATGTGGCGGCTGCAAGCCATTAGTGGAGGGACTCTTACAGCTATACGCAGGCGCAGAAGCCGGAGAAACGATGAAAGAGGGTATTTGTAGTTGTACGACGCTTGACCGGGAAGCGATCATTGATGGCATTCGGGAGATGGGATTAAAGAGTGTCAAAGAAGTGATGAATGTGCTGGGATGGAACGAACCGGAAGGTTGCACTAAATGTCGGCCGGCCCTCAATTATTATCTAGGTATGCTATGGCCACTGGATTATGAAGATGAGAAGGAATCCAGATTTACGAATGAACGGTACCATGCCAATATACAAAAAGATGGCACCTATTCTGTCGTGCCCCGCATTTATGGAGGAGTTACTTCACCTGCCGACCTGAAGAAAATTGCTGCTGTCGCGGAGAAATACAATGTGCCTCTGGTTAAATTTACGGGTGGCCAACGTCTTGACCTGCTTGGTGTGAAAAAAGAGGATTTGCCAGGGATCTGGGCCGAGTTGGATATGCCGTCTGGATATGCCTATGGAAAGACGCTGCGAACGGTTAAGACGTGTGTAGGTAATACCTTTTGCCGCTTTGGCACTCAGGATGCTATGGGGATGGGCATCCGGTTGGAAAAGGTATTTGAACGTCTGAATGCTCCATCCAAAGTCAAACTGGCTGTGTCCGGTTGCCCGCGTAACTGCGCTGAAGCGACGATCAAGGATTTGGGCGTCGTTGCTATTGACGGTGGCTGGGGGATCTACGTTGGAGGTAACGGCGGTATCAAGGTTCGGGCAGCTGAACTACTTTGTACCGTTAAAACCGAGGATGAAGTGATGGAATGGACCGGTGCCTATCTGCAGTATTATCGTGAGCAGGCCAATTGGAACGAACGCACAGCCCATTGGGTGGAACGGGTCGGAGTGGAATCCATCAAACAGGCACTTTCGGATGCAGAGACGAGGAAGCAACTGGTGACCAGAATTGAAGAGACATTAAGCACGACGACTGATCCGTGGCACGAAATTATTCACAACGAAGAGCTGCGCAAAAATTTTGTGCAGCTGCCGGAACTTAAGCCAGTAATGGAATAGGGGGCTGACAAAATGGAGACCAATACGACAACCAAGAGAATCAGAATAGCTAATTTGAACGAAATTGACCGACGTGGAGCAAGGACAGTTCGCATTCATAATACAGAAATAGCTGTATTCCGTCTGAGCAATGGCAGCGTGCATGCGCTTGAGAATCGTTGTCCGCACAAAGGGGGACGGTTATCCGAAGGAATGATATGTGGCTCAGCAATCCATTGTCCGCTCCATGACTGGAAAGTTGACCTTTCCACTGGCCGGGTGCAAGAGCCGGATACTGGATGTGTGACTGCTTACCCGACGGAGATTGATGGTGAGAGCGGGGCAGTTTATATCGTAATCTAAGAGTTCTATGCGTATTGTGCTGAGGTCCTGCTTTTTTTCTTCTATATATAGAAGGATTAAGGTGAAAAGCTTTGCTGAAGAAAAAATGGCATTGTTAAATTACAACGATCTGAGTATACAGAAAAGTCGACCCTATCTTTCCGGGCGGCTTTTTTATCTTATAAGTATCATTTTGATTAAAAAACAGGATAACTGGATTTATCTCTAGACAAACAAAAAAAGCCTTGAATATCAAGGCTTTTGACGAATAGGACGGATGGGGATCGAACCCATGACCCTTACCCTGTCAAGATAATGCTCTCCCGCTGAGCTACCGTCCTTCGGTTATTAGATAATATCATGTATTAACCATATATGTAAAGTGAAAAAATAGAAGTCAGCCTGTACTTCATGACCATTTATATATATAATTCGAATTTAGTGAGTTTATAAATTTGGAGTTAATGATAGGGGGAACAGGCGATGGCCGCAGAAATTATAAGTGTAACAACAGAGGAGCAGCTACAGGAGGCAATATCGATCCGTACCAAAGTGTTTGTCGATGAGCAAAAGGTTCCTCTCGATTTAGAAATTGACCATTATGACAAGCTGGGAGATACGGCCCATCATTTGCTAATTTGTGAACATGGTGAAATGGTGGCCACTGGTCGGTTGACATACTATGAGGAAGATACAGCTAAAATGCAACGTATTGCCGTTCTCAAGGAGCATCGTGCCGCAGGCTATGGACGTGTATTACTGCTAGCACTGGAGGAACGTGCACGTGAATTGGGGTTAAGATACTCGTTGCTAGATGCCCAATGTCAAGCCGAGAAGTTTTACGAAAAGCTTGGCTACGAGACGATCTCAGATGAGCCTTTTGACGATGCGGGAATACCGCATGTTCGTATGCGCAAAAAGTTGTAGTCGGCAGCGCAAGGTGCATACAAGTCTGTACAATGCGCATGCTAGTAAAAGTTCCTCCACTATACTATGGATAAGGAGCGATACAGCATGGCTAATACAGAACGGGAGCAAATTACAGCAGTACGTAAAAATGGGGATGGCGACCTTACGTCTTTTCAGACATCTACCGGTCGAATTTTAGATTATAGCCAAGCATTGAATGAGATTGAGACAGGCTCAATTGCAGGCGTTAACGTTTTCAAGGCCAAGGATGGCAGCAAACGAATTCGGGGAGATGCCGACGGAGATCCTTCTAATAACCTGGATCAACTGCCATTGTTCTGACCTTAACTCGCAACATTAGCATTATATTTAAGAACAGCAAGCCGCCTGGCTTTCCTACAAAGGATAGCCAGGCGGCTTTTTGTTAATTGTTAAGCTGTATTTAGCATGCTACTCTGCACGTTCCAACTCTGCAAGTTGATATAATCGTTGCTGTTCCAGAAAGGACATGACGCCAGCTTTATCCCTGAATTGTTCCATATCATCACTATAGTGCATCAAATGAATCCGCTCTTGAAGAGATGGCGCCAAGCTTAGCAGCTCGTTCAACGTCGTATGGACTTCTCCGGCACCTTGTAATTGAACCTCATGCAGAATACTCCGACATCCTCGTTCATGCACCAGATGATGAAGCAAATCAGGGTCAAAAACCATATCTGCACTATAAAAAAGTCGGTCATTTATGAATAAGGAATAACTGTTTTTACCAGGAATATGCCGTGTAGGGATCAGCTCCACCTGGATACCGGATACTAATGTAGTGGGCACACCAGGCGTTATTACGTTTACCTCGAATACATCTTCAAGCTTGTCAATCATACCCTGCTGTGACATCCCGCCCTTGAGTGTATGCTCCCATAAAGGGTGGATTAGGGGTTCGGCGATATAAAGTAGAGGCTTGCGACGATGGAGAATGTTCATTTGAAAACCGAATTCCTCCAAACCTCCGACATGATCTGCGTGAATATGTGTGATTAAAATGGCGTCAATTTCAGGCAAAGGAACGCGCATTTGGTGTAATGCTAACGAAGCGGTTGTACCACAATCGATTAGCAGTTTGCCTTCTCCGCTGTCCAGCAGCGCGTTGTTGTTGTAATAATGTTTGGCAAAGGCACTGCCTGTGCCAAGCATTTGTATCGTTAGGCTCATAATGGATCTATCCTCCAGACTTTGTGTACTAGGACATTCTACAGTCGTATTTTACCACCTATGCTGCTGGAACTAAAGATTTGGCTCCTTATGTAAAAACTTTGGACAATTTGTGAAACACAGCGCAACTTGTGCGGCTGAGCTAGGTATAAATGTACGACAGAAGGTTTTTAACAGATGACGATGGAGGGATTAGTAGTGATGAAATGGAGAAGAGTGATGGCCCTAATGATGGCCTTTTCAATAATGGGAGGGACCGCCATTTCGGCGGAATCCGCCAAGGACCAAGTGCAGTTGATTATTAATGGAGAGGTGTCAAAAGATGGTGCAGTTGTCATTGATGGGAAGACCTATGTGCCCATCCGTGATTTTAACGGACTTGTAAATTTTGATCCATCCGGTGGAAAAGTTGTTTTCGACCAGCCTAACGTGCATATGTTCCTGTTCAAGGGAGATACTGTGTTTGGTAACGTGAATAAAGGCAATAAAGTGAAATTTAATGTATTTAGTCAAATTGATACCTTGAAAACAGATATCTCCGGAGTGAAGGTAGCGATCACCGACCCTTCGGGCAACGTGAAGGATATTCAGTCTCAAGATATCAAAGGAGCGCAAAAGGATAACTTCTGGTTCCGTACGAACGACTTTACGTATGATTTCAAAACAGCAGGGAATTACCGGGTTGGTTTCTACATTAAAGAGAGCAAAGACGGCAGCTATACCTTGGTGTCCGAAAAAGTCATTACAGCGATAAATTAGGCATACCACAAATTGACCTGCACCCTTGATCATGTTACGATACGGGGGAAAATAAAACAATTTGAAGGTAGGTATTTCCATGAGTGATCACAAACATGAACACGGTGAAGCCTGCAACCACGATCATGACCACGAACATGAAGAAATGGTTCTTACGCTAACTGATGAAAATGGTAAAGATGTAGAAATGGTGCTGGTAGAGACCTTTGATGTAGAAGATCACGTTTATGCTCTTCTGCTTGAGCGAGGCAATCCCGAAGCGGATGGCATTATTCTTCGTATGGAAGAAGAAAACGAAGAAATGGTGCTTTACAATATTGAGGACGAAGATGAGTGGAAACGTGTAGAAGCTGCATATAGCGAGCTTGTTGCCCAATACGAATAGAATTGGATGTAGTAGCTGTTATAGTTATTTAAGAAAAAAGCCCCCAAATGGAGGCTTTTTTTCTTGACTATCAATATATTTTGTAAGCATGTGTTGTCCGATCAATATTATGAAATAGCGTCAGTCTCGACGATAACCTTCACCTGATGTACTGTTCGGTCCTCGGGTCCTTTAACAGGCAGGCCTACTTCTACATGATCAACAATATAATCAATATTGTCCTGCGAAATAACTTCTCCTGGCAGTAAGATCGGAATACCCGGTGGATACACATAAATGAATTCTGCAATAATGCGACCAGCAGATTCCTTGAAGGGCACGATTTCCGTATCTCCATAAAAAGCGTCTCTTGGAATGAGGGAGAGCTGAGGGATATCTGGTATCTTTACAACCAGCTCATGCTCCTGACCTGTGGAATAGTGCAGAGAAGCCAGCTCACGCAGAGCTTTCAACAAAATTTCAATTTCCTCTTTGGTATCACCAGGGGTCACCAAACAGAGAATATTGTACATATCGCTAAGTTCAACCTCGATATTATAGTGATCTCTCAGCCAATTTTCCACATCGTATCCGGTAAGGCCCAAATGGCGGATATGAACCGTAATTTTGGTTGGATCATAATCGTAGGTAGCTTCCGTGCCGAGAATTTCACTACCAAAGCAATATAGCCCTTCAATCTTGTTAACCTCTGAGCGGCAATATTCAGCCAAATCAAGGGCGCGTTGTGCTATTTCATGACCGTTAAGGGCCAGATTACGTCGGGATGTGTCTAACGAAGCCAACAGAATATACGAAGTCGACGTTGTTGTCAGCATACTGAAAATCGTTTGTACACGCTGGGGATTAACGAATCCGTTTTTCGTATTTACATTCAGGATTGAGCTTTGAGTCAAGGAACCACCCAGCTTGTGAACGCTTGTAGCTGACATGTCTGCTCCCGCCTCCATGGCGGACATCGGTAGATCAGAGTGAAAATGAATCAGTACTCCATGAGCCTCATCGACCAGGACCGGCACATTATAGCTGTGAGCGAGATCTACAATTTCCTTCAAATCGGCGCACACACCGTAATATGTCGGGTTGATAACAAGGACGCCCTTGGCGTCAGGGTGGCGTTCCAATGCCCGGCGTACGGACTTGGTTGTAACCCCGTGGTGAATACCGAGATTCTCATCACTGACTGGAGAAATGAATACCGGCTTCGCACCAGCGAAGATAATGGCAGACATTATAGATTTGTGTATGTTTCGGGGTACAATAATTTTATCACCAGGCATGCAAATCGACATAATCATGGTGATGATGGCTCCGCTTGTCCCCTGTACACTGTAATACGTATAATCAGCTCCGAAGGCCTCTGCTGCAAGCTTTTGAGCTTCTTCGATGACGCCTGAAGGCTGATGCAGATCGTCCAATGGAGCGATGTTGATCATATCTATGGAAAAGGCATTATCCCCCATAAATTCGCGAAATTCCGAATCTGCTCCCACTCCCTTTTTATGACCTGGGATGTGAAATTGAACCGGGTTGCTCTGAGCATGCTTTTTCAAAGCAGTAAAAAGCGGGGTGTTGCTTTGATTCATTAGTGTTGTCACAACCTTTCGTGCAGGATTTCGACAATCCTGTGCAAGTGATAATAGAACAAAATTGAGTATAGCAGTTTAAAGTAGGAATGCAAGCGATTGAGGGCGCATTTATTTGCGAAAGAGTGGAGTAGGCGGAGAACCCGGTCTTTATAGCCAAAAAATGAAGGTGGAGGATGTGGATTAGATGAGACAAATAGGACGAAAAAAAGCTCCGCAGCGGTTGTGGACTCCTTTTTTTACTAAATTATGGGTTTTGGTATTTCTGGTCGAATTTATGAAAGGATCTCTTCTGGTATCCATCCTGCCGGTATATATGGGAGAAACGCTTGGTTTGTCGGCTGGGGTTATTGGTTTGGCCTTTTCACTTCAGTATTTTGGAGACAACGCGTTTCGGGCACCGGCGGGCTGGATGGCTGAACGACTCGGCTACCGGGGAACGATGTCGACCGCGCTGTTGTTTACGCTTGTAGCGATTATTATGCTGAGCGTACTGACAGAGCCTGTGTGGCTCGTCGTCGCGTGTCTGCTGCTCGGTCTAGGCACTTCTCCGCTCTGGCCTTGTGTTATGACCGGAACGACTGAAATGTCCGGGCCTAATAACAGCAATGGCGCGGCGATGGGTACACTGGAAATTGCGTCTATGGGCGGAACAGGATTGGGCCCGCTCATTATGAACTTCGCCATATCCCACTATGGACATTCTTACGGCATGGTGTTCATGATGTTGATAGGATGCAGTATTGTGTTGTTGTTGGTTGCTCTCATGCTGCCAGGACCGAAAAGGTCTGCTGACAAAGTTGACCTCGAACAGAGCGCTCTAGTGTCGTCTGATGGGTACATAAAGCAGAAGCGGGGGATTCTAAGGGGAATCCAAGAGACGATCGGCGTACTCAAAACAAAGCTTAACGTCAATCCGTTAATTTACCCGGCGCTGTTTTTGCAGTCTTTTGTTATCGGTTTGATCAGCCCAGTACTTACGCTATACGCTCGGACGGACCTTGGGATTTCACCGAACCTGTACAGCGTGCTCCTGATTGCAGGCGGTGGGGTGACTGTGCTGGCACTGATCCCTTGCGGCAAATTGGTCGACCGACTTGGAACGGAGTATTTTCTACATGTTGGCTTTTTGTTAGCCGGAATTACGCTGTTTTTCTTCTCAATCGTTCGATCTATTCCGCTGGTGTTTGTATCCGTAGCGCTTATTGGTTTGGGATATGCGCTCATTTTGCCTGCATGGAACACGTTTCTTGCCCGACTGATTCCGGAAAACGAGCGAGCAACGGTATGGGGCTTTTTTTTAACACTTCAAGGCTCCGGCATGGTTATAGGCCCGCTCGTTTCAGGAGTGCTATGGGACCGTGCTGGACACACAGCTCCATTTATCATCAGTGGGGTCGTGATGCTGCTCATGTTTGGCTGCCACTTGGCTCTGGCGCGGAATCCACGCAGGAAGACTGTGGAGGCCTGAACAGCGCCTTGAAAAGCAGCGAGGGCTACTCTTTTGAGAAAGACATTCGGTACAGCGGCAGCAAATGCTCAAAGGTGGAACGCACCGTCTGCAGCAATGCTGCTCCGTCACTGGCGAGAGGGTCATTACGATCAATACGGAGCCCACACATGACCTCGGCTTTTTTTACCTGTTGCAGCTTGTGGATGATCGTTTGAAACTCTTCAGTGTCCATGTGCTGCTGTTCTGTACCTTCTGGAGCCATATGATCCATGGACCAGTAAAAATGGCCCGGTATGTTAGAGCGCACATCGCTCAGGTTGGCTTCAAGCGCCTGGGCAAACGTTATTTTATTGGGACTTTCATAAATGACTGCGAATATGACGAAAATATGGGAAGCAAACATACCTACCTCGAAATGGGGCAACGCCTTATACCCGCGCTTATTTGCCGCCCAGGCTACCCATGTATCTATCGGGGGATTGACTTTGCGTCGTGCATGCTTGGCAACGTGAACATACATAGGCTCCCCACATAAGTCTGTTAGAAATGGAGCTAATTCCTCGCCAATCGCTTCCAGCTTGGGCCGAATCTGCTGAATCAGCACTTCCATACGAGGCTCCAACCCCGGTATTTCAAAAACATCGAAGTCCTTTGCAGTAAATCCACTAAATGTCATTCCTTTTCCTCCTGTAAATGGGTTAAGCCATGTCGTGTGGCGTAATATGTCCGATTATAGCATAATGTCAGCGGGCTTGACCGACTTTAGGCCAGGCTCGGTACAAGCATATAAGGCAAAAGTAGGATTGTGCGCTGTTACTCATAAAAATAGGTCAAATAACCAAGTACCCTTACATAAAATGAAGTATAAAATAGAGCAAGGGAAGATCAAGCGGGAAAGCCGCAGGCTTGCTGTAGCCGGACTTCTTGAATCGGACTTGAAAAAGGAGGGAATGCCGTGAACAAGGGCTGTGAGGTAGAATATTGCAATCTAGAGCTCCGGTTTAGCCGTCGGCATATCCATAATCTGATCAAGGATTTGATATCGGAAGGGTATTCGCTGTACTGGAGCGAGGATGAGTCGTATCTGGTTTTGTCGGTGAGAACCGGGCGCAAGCTGGTGAAGCTCCGTTTTCAACAATTGCGCACAGGACACTACAAGCTGGCTGGAGATTATGTAATTCGCGATGCCAAGCTGGCTGAGTGGCTGGAGAAGCTGATTGGAAGCACCCGGGGCCATGCCATTGTCAAAAGAGTCAAGGACCATCATATTTTAGTAGAAAATATTTTGTTTGGTGAGGTCATTCGTCTGGTCGAGGTTACAGGCTTTAAGCAGCGTGTTATTTATCAGAAGGGACCGGTGCTGTCAGCACAGGAAATGGAGGATATGTACGCTTCCAATGAAGGAGAAACCCGACTGCTGCTGCTTAAAATGGAAGTGGACGATGCATTGGAGAAGCTGTTCACAGCGATGACAGATGGAGATAAGGCTGAAATCGGGAATTGCCATGAACGCCTGCAAACGCTATCCCACCAACTGCTGATGATGGAAGCGTAGTACATCTGAACACCTCATGTAAATGGGGTGTTTTCATCTGTGAATAGACAGGGGTTCACTTCTTACACCAAAAACGTTAAAATAGAAGTGCACGTATTCCGATTCACATAAAGTGTAATGCGGTAAAGCGGCGATATAGAAGACAAAATATGTTGCAAAGGATGAGGAACCAGATGGCAAAACAGCAAATTGGTGTGATCGGCCTGGCGGTAATGGGTAAGAATTTAGCCCTTAATATTGAGAGCAGAGGCTTCACTGTCTCGGTTTTTAATCGTTCTCCAGAAAAAACGCACGATCTTATCAAAGAAGCAGAAGGTAAAAAACTGACGGGTACTTTCTCCATTGAAGAATTTGTGAACTCATTGGAATCGCCCCGTAAAATCCTGATCATGGTTCAAGCCGGTAAAGCTACAGATGCCACGATTGAACAGCTTGTGCCTCATCTGGACAAGGGCGACATTATTATAGACGGAGGCAATGCCTACTTCCCTGATACACAGCGCCGCAGCAAGGAGCTGGAGGAAAAAGGACTTCGCTTTATTGGTACAGGCGTGTCCGGTGGTGAAGAAGGTGCCTTGAATGGTCCTGCGATCATGCCGGGTGGACAAGAAAGTGCCTATAAACTGGTAGAGCCGATTCTAACGGCAATCTCTGCTAAAGTGGAAGGCGACCCATGCTGTACATATATTGGTCCCGACGGTGCTGGTCACTATGTAAAAATGGTGCATAACGGTATCGAATACGGTGACATGCAATTGATCGGTGAAGCGTATCACCTGTTAAAATCAGTCCTAAACGTGAATGCAGAAGAGCTGCATGAAATCTTCACGGAATGGAATAAAGGGGAACTGGACAGCTACCTGATCGAAATTACAGCTGACATCTTCTCCCAGTACGATGCTGAAACAGGTAAGCCAATGGTAGATGTTATCTTGGATGCTGCAGGTCAAAAAGGTACAGGTAAATGGACAAGCCAAAGCGCTTTGGATCTGGGTGTGCCATTGTCCATGATTACTGAATCTGTATTTTCCCGCTTCTTGTCTGCTATGAAAGACGAGCGCATTGCGGCAAGCAAAGTGCTGAGCGGTCCTAATGCTGAGTCCTTCAGCGGCGACAAGAAAGAATTTATCGAAAGCGTACGTAAAGCACTGTTTGCAAGTAAAATTGTGTCCTATGCTCAAGGTTTTGCTCAAATGCGAGCAGCTTCCGATGAATATGATTGGGATTTGAAATACGGAAAAATCGCTATGATCTTCCGCGGCGGTTGCATTATCCGCTCGCAATTCCTGCAAAATATCAAGGATGCATATGACCGCGATCCTGCCTTGAAAAACCTGTTGCTGGATTCTTACTTCAAAAATGTAGTTGAAACGTATCAAGATGCATGGCGTCAAGTGATTTCCGTGGCTGTATCCCAAGGTATTCCAGTGCCTGGTTTCTCCAGCGCGCTTGCATACTATGACAGCTACCGCACTGAGCGTTTGCCAGCAAATCTGTTGCAAGCACAACGTGACTACTTTGGTGCCCATACGTTCAAACGTGTGGACAAAGAAGGCGTATTTCATCATCAATGGTTCTAATGAACGGATGGATATGCATGAATAGCATTATGTAATACAACGGAAGCTTTTTTGCCCTATGGGTAGAAGAAGCTTCCGTTTTTTAATTTATAATTATGGATACGATTATGATGGCAGTAGAGGATTGTGTAATCTTTTGGCGCTATGTTATGATAGGGACAAAATATTTTAATGCATTACCGCGTCTAAGCTTTGAGTTAAAACAAAAAAGACGGGAAGGTTCCCGTCTCTTTTGTGAAGTAGGTATTCTATTGCTCCTGTGACCATTGCAGCATGCCGCCAGTCATGTTAGTACAGCCTTCATAACCTAGCTGCTGTAGATATTCGCAGGCTCGTTCACTGCGATAACCGCTCCGGCAAATAAAGATAATTTCACCGGTGCGTTCAATTTCTTCAAGACGACCCGGAAGCTGTCCGAGCGGAATGTGCTTGGCACCTTCAATCATGCCTTCCGCTACTTCTTCCGCTTCGCGGACGTCAATTAGTTGCAATTGCTCTCCTGCTTGCAGACGTGCGCGCAACTCAGAAGGTTCAATCAGGGCGATTTGCGTCATGGCCGGACCTCTTTTCTGATATATAATGGGTGCTGCGTATGTTTTTGAGGTGTGCAAAATGTCACACACACTCTATGTATGATAGCTAAGCTATCTCTAGGCTGTCAATCGGCTTAATCCTGAAGGCAGGTATAGATTAAATAACCGACGGGATTCACTCGGGTGGCCTAGATTAATATTTCTTATTTTTTGGGTGGAGAAATGAATGCTACAACTTGTATAATTAACGTATAATAGGATGGTTGAACCGAAAAGGAGCATGTACATTATGGATGTTATCGTTAGACCTACCCCTTCCTTACAAGGAGATATTGGGGCCCTGTCCTCCAAAAACTACACTACTCGTTATCTGCTCACTGCGGCACTTGCTGAGGGACAAAGTACCATTTATTATCCTGCCCATAGTGAAGACAGTGATGCTATGCGTCGTTGTATCGCCGATCTGGGTGCAGTACTGGAAGAGGATGATGAAAAAATAGTTATTACAGGTTTTGGTAGCCATCCTCAAGCTGTGAAGGAATTGAATGTGGGAAATGCAGGAGCGGTGCTCCGTTTTTTGATGGGTATTGCATCTCTATGTCCGGATGTTACATTTGTTAATACATATCCCGACTCATTGGGCAAAAGACCACATGATGATCTAATCGATGCACTGGGGCAATTGGGTGTGAAAGTAGACCATCGTGAAGGTAAGTTGCCAATTCGTATTCAGGGTGGTCAGGCGAAAGGCGGTAAAATTCAGGTGTCCGGCTCGGTTAGCTCACAATATTTGAGCGCCCTGCTATTCCTTACGCCTTTACTGGAGGAAGACAGTGAAATCGAAGTGCTGCATGATTTGAAATCCAAGGTGGTCATTGGGCAGACTCTGGAGGTATTGCAAGAGGCTGGTATTATCATTCATGCAAGCGATGATTATATGTTTTTCCGTGTCCCGGGACGGCAATCCTATCAGCCACGTACGTATACGGTACAGGGAGACTATCCAGGGAGTGCAGCGGTGCTGGCGGCTGCTGCAGTAACGAATTCCGATGTTACCATCCATCGTCTTAAGGAGCAGAGCAAACAGGGAGAACGCGCTATCGTAGATGTGCTGCGCATGATGGAAGTACCACTGACACATGAGAACGATACCGTCGTTGTGAAGGGCAATGGTCGATTGAAAGCAGTTGAATTTGACGGTGATGCTGCAACAGACGCTGTGCTCGCAATGGTGGCTGCGGCTGTATTTGCTGAAGGCACGTCCCGTTTTTATAACGTGGAGAATTTACGGTATAAGGAGTGTGACCGCATTACCGATTATTTGAATGAGCTGACCAAGGCTGGAGCTCGGGTAGAAGAACGTCAAGCGGAAATTATCGTACATGGCAGACCGGAGGGTGTCGAAGGTGGCGTGGAAATTAACGCGCATTTTGATCACCGTGTTATTATGGCCTTGACGATTGTAGGTTTACGCGCACAGAAGCCGTTAGTGATCAAGGATGCACATCATGTTGCCAAATCGTATCCGCAGTATTTTGACCATCTAACGGCGCTTGGTGCTTCTGTAGAATGGGTAAAGTAAAAGCAAACGAAGATACGAATAGGAGGGAACAGGATGGCTTTTGAAAATCCGTCGAGAGAAGAGATTAAAAGCATTTTGGAACAAGTAGGCAATATTGCGGTTGTTGGTTTGTCTGATAAATCGGACCGTACCTCATACATGGTTTCTTATGCCATGCAGAAACGGGGATATCGGATTATTCCGGTTAATCCTGCGGCGGCAGGGCAAACGATTCTTGGGGAGACTTGCTATGCCAGTCTTGCTGAAGTACCTGAGCCTGTGGAGCTGGTCAATGTATTCCGCCGCAGTGAATACTGTGCAGAGGTTGCGCGTGAAGCAGCTGCTATTGGAGCTAAGGTTTTGTGGCTTCAACAGGGAATTATAAGCCAGGAAGCCGCTGACATTGCGCAGGAGCATGGAATGACGGTTATTATGGATCGTTGCATTAAGGTGGAGGACTCAGTGACCCAGGCTGTGCGTAAAGGATAAACATGGATCAGTAATCTGTGCTATACGCAGATGAATAAAAACCTTCTTCCCTTGCTTCACAGGGTTGAAGGTTTTTGGTGCGAAATGAGGAATATGGTACAGTATATTATCCTCTCGGGAATCCATATAATGTATGTATGCCTTGTTGATGAAATGGATTTAAACGGATTCATAGTGTTATCTTGTGATGATAAAGCTTTGGACCTGTAGTAGCGTAAATAAATATTTTTGCAGGATGGAATCATTGCTTTGACAAAAGTATTTATTCGGCTTACCATCAGGGATAGAAAGGAGAGGAATGCCATGAATTGGCTCGGATCCTTACAACAGCTCGGTCGTGCTGTCATGCTCCCGACGATGGTGCTACCAGCCGCTGCAATATTGCTAAGTCTCGGCAGCCTTCCTTGGTCGACATGGGGATTCCCCATGGTGTCTGATATGGCAAATGCGGCAGGACACGGGATTTTTTATTTTTTGCCATATTTATTTGCGGTTGGTGTTGCCCTGGGTATGTCGAATCAGGCAGGTCAGGCGGGACTGGCAGCATTGGCTGGTATGGCTATATACGATCAGGTCACATTGAGATTTGGAAACGGACTCATTCAACCAGCGACGCTCATTGGTATCATTTTGGGGGTCATTTCAGGGGTGGCCTATAATCGTTTCAAAAGCATCAAATTGCCCGAGGTGCTTCAGTTTTTTGGGGGTACCCGATTTGTTCTGCTGCTTATTGGCCTCTTCTCGGCTGTGTTTGCAGGACTCATGCTAATTATTGCCCCACTCATACAGAGAGGGCTGCAATTTATAGTAGGTTTGGAATCGAGCTTGGGCGGCTTTGGACTGTTTATCTACGGTATTCTATACCGACTACTGGCGGCCTTTGGTCTTCACCATCTGCTTAATAATATTTTTTGGTTTCAACTGGGTACATATAAAACGCCGTCTGGTAACGTTGTACAGGGAGATTTACCCCGGTTTTTTGCTGGCGATCCGACAGCGGGCTATTTCATGTCCGGGTTGTTCCCCATTATGATGTTTGCGATCCCTGCCATTGCGCTGGCGATCATTCAGGAAGCGCGTGAAGATTTGAAGCCAAAGGTGCAAAAAACATTTTTGACAGCTGCGCTTGTTTGCTTTTTTACTGGAGTGTCGGAACAGATTGAGTTTGCCTTTTTATTTGCTGCTCCTTATTTGTTCCTCGTGCATGCAGTAATGTCTGGGCTGGCCATGTGGCTTACCTTTGAGCTGGACATTCATCACGGATTTTCCTATTCGGCGGGTTTTATAGATTATGTCCTTAATTTTCATCTCTCACATAACGCCTGGTTGTTAATTCCAGTGGGAGTCGCGTACGGGCTTGTGTATTATGTACTGTTTCGATGGGCTATCCGGCGGTTCCGTATTCCAACTCCTGGGCGCGAGGAAGGTTCGGTTCTGGAGGATTGGGCCGGCAATATTCCTTATAGTGCTCCGCTTATTTTGGAAGCACTTGGCGGGAAGGAAAATATTGTGCAGGTAGAGGCCTGCATCACACGTTTGCGGCTGACCGTCCACAATGACAGGCTGATTGATACCGGAGCGATGAAGGCTTTGGGATCGGCTGGGCTTATCAATCTGGGTGGGGGTAATTTGCAGGTTGTATTCGGAACGTATTCAGAACTGATTCGTGAGGAAATCGCGAAGCTGATGGAGCGTGATCTCCCTCAAATTTTGTTCAACGCTCCTGTACATGGAAAAATGCTACCGATTCATGAAGTGCCTGACAAAATTTTTGCGACGAAGCTGGTCGGGGACGGTGTTGCTTTTGTTCCTGAACGTGGTGAACTTGTGTCTCCAGTGTATGGTACTGTGATGCACTTGTATCCGACTATGCACGCTTTAGGCATCTCCACACGAGAGGGACTTGAGGTTCTGCTCCACATAGGGATTGATACTTCACAGCTAAAAGGGAATTTTACTGCTATGGTAGAAGCAGGCGATACGGTGGAACCGGGGCAATTGCTGATCAAATTTGATTTGCAGGCGCTGCGAGAGCAAGCTCCATCGCTGGTGACTCCTATGGTCATCACGAATCCGGATCGCGTCAAGTCGTGGAGCTTTGCTCCGTTTAAAACAGTGAAAAAAGGTCAGGCCTCGGTAATGTCCGTTGTGCTGCATGACAGGAATGTTGGAGGGGTAGAAACATGATAGAAGGCATCGGCGCCGCAGCAGGTGTGGCAATCGGGAAGGCATTTGTCCTGCCGAGCTGGGAGTGGGATTTACCTGATCAAAAAATGGATGCGGTAGATCTTGCAAAGGAATTTGAACGTTTGTATGAAGGGATACGCACATCCAAAAGTGAAATCCAGTTTATTAAGGATGAGTTTCGAGAGATGGTGGGGCCAGAAGAATCCAGCATCTTTGATGCTCATCTTGCGATATTGGAAGATCCGGAATTCATGAATGAAATTCGTGGAATTATTGAGCGTCAGTACAAGGCGGCCGAGGTGGCCGTGAAGGAAGCCATTGATCATTTTGTGACAATGTTTGATTTACTGGACGATGAATATATGAAGGAGCGGGCAATCGATATCAAAGATGTGGGGAACCGGTTACTCAAGCATTTGCTGGGTGCACCGGAGGTGACTCTTCCCAAGGACACACAGCCCTATATTCTGGTAGCCAAGGAGCTCTCACCCTCCCAGTCGGCACACTTGAATCCTAGCTATGTTTTAGGGATTGTAACTATGAATGGTGGTAAAACTTCGCATTCTGCGATCATGGCCCGTGCACTTGGGATTCCACTCGTTTCAGGACTGGAGAGCAATCTGAATTTGCCCGTTCAAACGGGAGACATAATGGTTGTGGACGGAGACCTGGGCAAAGTTTATGTGAATCCGGAAAAAGCGGTAACTGATCATTATAAAATTTTGCGCGACGAGCAGCGACGCAGAAAAGAGCAGCTTCAGGTACTTGCTTCTGTAGATGCTGTGACCAAGGATGGAACCACCCTGAGGCTGGCGGCCAATATTAGTTCGATTAAAGAGCTGGAGGCAGCTTTGAAGCATGGCGCTCAAGGTGTAGGACTGTTCCGCACGGAATTTTTATACATGGATCGCAAATCTGCTCCAGATGAAGAGGAACAGTATGAAGTATATCGGCTGATAGCGGAAAAGGCAGGAAACCACTCCGTAGTTATCCGTACATTGGATATCGGTGGAGATAAGCCGTTGGACTATCTTCAACTACCAGAGGAAGAAAATCCTTTTCTGGGTTACCGTGCTATACGGATCAGTCTGGATTGGAAAGAATTGTTTAAAACCCAGTTGACTGCAATTTTGCGAGCCAGTGCAACGGGAAATATCAAGGTAATGTATCCGATGATCTCATCTGTAGAGGAGGTCCGCCAGGCAGATGCTCTTTTGAAGGAGGCTATGGCGGATTTGGATGCAAGAGGGCTTGCCTATAATCCGAACATTCAGCGAGGAATTATGATTGAGGTACCGGCTGCAGCGATGATCGCTGATTTATTGGCAGCTGAAACCAATTTTTTTAGTATCGGAACGAATGATCTGGTTCAGTATGTGCTGGCTGTAGACCGTATGAATGAGCAGATTGCACATATGTACCATCCATACCATCCAGCTGTACTTCGAATGCTGCGCATGACTGCACAAGCGGCACATCAAGCAGGAATTGATGTGAGTGTATGTGGTGAGATGGCTGGAGATGAACGGTCCGTTCCGCTTTGGCTGGAACTGGGGATACATCAACTCAGCATGTCTCCCCAATCTTTATTGCGGGTCAAGCATCGTGTGCTGAATACGACTGCATCTGAGGCAACGACGGTCGCTCAGGTTTGCTTTGGCATGTCCACTGGTGCAGCGATTGAAGACAAGCTGACTGCAGCTAATGTCAGCTGCACTCCGGCCGGGCCTGGACGGCAGTAATATGTAATGTCCGCAAAGCTTCGCAATTAGCATACACCTTTGGGGGGAGCCAATAACTCCATACTGTTAGACTTGTCGTGGCAAACCTTAATGGCGTAGCATGGTTTGGACGAAAAAGAACCTTCAAAACCACCTCATTCATGGTTTTGAAGGTTCTTTTTTCATCTTGTTGACAGTCTGTTGTGATTACGGTTTAGGTGTTATCTGCTAACAAATCGCAGAACGCTTTTCCGTAAGGTGGAAGATCAGGCGGCCGACGAGCAGAAACAATATGTCCGTCCGTCACAACAGCTTCATCCTTCCAGGTAGCTCCTGCATTTTCCATATCATCACGAATACCTGGTGTGGAGGTTACCGTAACACCATCCAAAATTTTAGCAGAAATCAGTACCCAGCCTGCATGACAGATTTGTCCAATCGGCTTATGAGCAGCATGAAACTCCTGTACGAGTTGAATGACCTTGGGATAACGGCGCAGTTTATCAGGTGCCCAACCGCCAGGGACAAGAATCCCGTCATAATCACTGCTATTCAGTTCCTCAAAGGCATATTCCGCTTCAGCAGGTACGCCATATTTTCCAATATATTTTTTACCCTTTTCCGCACCGGCTAAATGCACTTCTGCACCTTCTTCACGAACACGGTAAATTGGATACCACAGCTCCAGATCCTCGAATTCCTCATCCACTAGGGCGATAACCTTTTTTCCGGCAAGTCTTGACATCCAACCATCCTTTCGTGCGTCACATGATGACACCTCTGTTTTGTAATCTGTACTTTTACATCTTAAGAAAAAGAACGCCCGAAGTCCATTCCTTCGCAGATTCTTATGTTAGTAGTCTGCTCTTTGACGGCAATTGTCGTCATTTTCTGACCCGCCAAAGCTTTGGTAATTTGTTCATAGCTGCAACGTGTGGAAGGATTTGAAGTCCCAAAGTCGAAATAAAACAAGGTATGATAGATTTAATGGAGTTAACAAATATTTATTAGACTAGTAGATAGATATATTTGGATTCTGATGAGATCCTCGTATAGTTTGATCCTACGTAATGAGGTGGTTAAATGCAAAAGCAATGTCAATGTGGCAAACCGATGGGACTGGAACTGCGAAAGGTAATCTATGCGGACAAGGTTGAAATTTTGCACGTCCCTGTATTCTCATGCTCGTCATGCTTTTCCAGTGAGGTTTTGCAGCATGTGACGAAGGACATTAAGGCACTATTACAAAGTCTAGGGAGCAAACCTACGGCGCGGAGAATTTCTTTTGCTCGCAACAATGAACTGGCAGAAATCATTCGCAAGCTTGTACTGGAGGAAGCGGACAATCCCAATGTAGATTGGCAATCTGCTTTGGAGGAGCGGATGGAGCTTCGAATTAATCTCTTACTGGATCTTTATCGCTATGCGAGAAGTCTGGGAGACGAAGATTGGATGAATGATGTAGAGAAAAAATTGGTCCAATTATCCGGTTTTACCAGTGAATCGGTATTTACGAATACAAAAAACTAAAAAATATGAAAATTTTCATGGTCACCATTGGATTTTACATGTTCTTTTTGTTACGATGGGAATAGGCCATACGACAAGACACAGAAAGGAATGTATATCCAATGGCGACGATGACAAAAATGACTACTGTTCAACAATTAGATACGGCTCTGGAAGCGTCATCAGACAAGCCGTTGCTTCTCTTTAAACATAGCACACGTTGTCCGATAAGTGCAGGCGCATATCAGGAAGTGGAGTCCTATTTGCATGACGCTCCCAACGAAAATATTGAATACGGTATCATTTATGTAGTAGAAGATCGGCCGGTGTCCAATGAAACCGCGGACAGGCTTCAGGTGAAGCATGAATCTCCGCAGGCCATTTTAATCAAGGGCGGAGAAGCTGTTTGGCATACATCCCATTCGAATATTACAGCCCGTGCACTCCACGATCATCTCACATAGATAGAATGTGTGCTGTCGTTGCATAAAGTAGTATTTTGTCGTATCATGGTTCTAATTAGTTGATCTAGGATTCGGTTGAAAATTTATTGGCAATGGAGAGAAGGAATGTGACGGTAACGATCTATGATGTAGCTCGCGAAGCTGGTGTCTCAATGGCCACAGTGTCCCGCGTAGTTAACAATAATCCTAATGTGAAACCTCAGACCCGCAAGAAAGTGTACGAAGCGATTGAACAATTGGGATATCGCCCAAATGCGGTCGCTAGAGGTCTGGCCAGCAAGAAGACAACGACCGTCGGCGTGGTTATACCGGATATATCGAACTCAATTTTTGCAGAAATTGCACGCGGTATTGAGGATATAGCGAATATGTATCACTATAATATTATTTTGTGTAATGCCGACAAGCGAAAAGAAAAAGAGATTCGTGTCATCAACACATTGCTTGAAAAGCAAGTGGATGGTCTTCTGTTCATGGGTGGTACAGTAACGGACGAGCATATTCAGGCGTTCCATACAGCTGCGGTCCCTATCGTTCTATGTGCAACGAGTGATGAAAAAGGAAGCTATCCTTCGGTCGATATTGACCATGAAGCGGCTGCTTTTGATGCAGTAAACACGTTGATCCGCCATGGACACCGTCAAATCGCAATGATCAGTGGTACGCTTCAAGACCCTGCAAACGGCTATGCACGTTTCCAAGGTTACAAGAGAGCATTGGAAGCAGCCGGAATTGATTATCAGGAGGATCTCGTGCGAATCGGGAACTACCGTTATGAATCTGGTGTTGAAGCCATGAAATATTTTCTCGGCCTGAAGAAGAAGCCAAGTGCGATTTTTGCTGCAACGGATGAAATGGCAATTGGTGCGATCCATAGTATTCAGGATGAGGGATTGAAAGTTCCTGATGATTTTTCGGTAATCAGTGTTGATAATATTCGTATGGCCTCTATGGTTCGTCCTCAGCTGACAACCGTCGCGCAACCGATGTACGATTTGGGTGCGGTAGCGATGCGTTTGCTGACCAAGCTGATGAAAAAGGAAAACGTGGAGAACCCTCGCGTTATTTTGCCGCATGAAACTATTTTGCGGTTGTCAGTTAATTATTTAGACTAGACGCAGTGCTGAATAGGATATACCTTCGATGAAAGCTCCTTTGATGGAGCTTTTTTCGTGGATATAAAGCTTCTTCTGGACATCATCATCAAACTAAGAATAGAGGGATGCGTAATGAGCCGACTTTATGGATTAATGGGTGCTATGGATGAAGAGATTGAATTGCTGCTGGCAGCGATGACGGAAGCGAGTAAGACGGTCAAGGCTGGAATCACTTACACTACAGGAATCATTCACGGGCAAAGAGTCGTCGTCTGTAAATCCGGTGTAGGCAAGGTTAATGCTGCGGTAACAACACAAATCCTGATTGATCATTTTGGTGTAGAACAGATTATATTCACGGGAGTGGCAGGGGCGGTTCATCCTGATTTAAACATTGGGGATATTGTCATCTCATCAACATGTATGCAGCATGATATGGATGTAACGCCTTTGGGTTATGCCAGAGGGGTCATTCCTTATCAGGACACCTCAGAGTTTGTGGCTGATCCCGAGCTTGTAAGTCTAGCTGAGCAAGCCTGCAAATCGTTTGGCGATCGGTATATTGTCGGCAAGGTACTTTCTGGCGATCAATTTGTTGCAAATCGTGAGTTAGTGACTGCATTGCATCAGGAAATGGACGGCGCTTGTACCGAAATGGAGGGTGCGGCTGTGGCTCAGACAGCTCATATGAACGCTGTGCCTTATGTTGTACTACGATCTATGTCAGATAAGGCTGATGGATCGGCCCACGTTAATTATGCTGAATTTACGGTAGAAGCTTCACATCGTTCGCATCGTATTGTGGAGTTCATGCTCAAGCATTTGGGCTAATGGTATAATTTTTTTAATACATGAATCTTCGGACAAATCGGATATGGTCAAACTGCTCTTGTGATGCGAGGGGCACATCCTTTCCCATTCGTACCATCAGACAGTTAGCAGGATGTGAGCATATTTCAGGATCATCCGTGGCGTACCAGACCATATCTACAGTTTTCATTAGACGCTCCATCATGCGGCGGTATTCCCATACGGAGAGACCGCTGCCTTTTAAATCCCAATGCCAATAGTATTCGGTCGTAAAAATAATATAGGATTCAAGCTGTCCATCCTCAAAGGCAATCCGAATCATTCGGCTACCCAGGCCTAGACCACGATAGTCATCGGCTACCTCAACAGCTCCGAGTTCCAGTAAATCCTTCATGCCAGCTTCCGACCAGCGCTCCATCTCATCTGGGTAATGAAAAGTAACATATCCCAAAAGGGTTTCCCCGTTATGGGCAATGATAATTCTGCCTTCTGGCAGTTCCGAAATATCCACCAACGCGTCGAATTGCTCCCTTGGTTTGCGAAAGGCATCTAATTGCTTGTGCATTTGAAATGAACGCAGTTGATCCGCGGATACGGGGCCTTCTACATAGATTGTTTGTCCGTTATGATCCAGCGTATCCGAGTGGTACAGTTTTAAATGCTGCATACGTACGCCCTCCTTGTTCGCCATGAGCTCGTTCCTCATATCCCATACTTATAGCAAAAAAACAATTAAATGAAAAGGATGGTCGTCACATCGTGACCTATGATATACTGTTTTAGACATAAAATGTTCACAATTTAAATCAACCAGTAAACCAAAGGAATCTATCTGCTTTATTGATTTTTGTAAGCGTTATCTTGTCCTGCGTGTTTCTCATTAATCCATTGTGAGGAGGCTGAACGCATGAAGATTGAAGAACTCCAGACTGTAGTTCCCACATCCAACATGGGTCCGTATGAACAAGCTTACAACAACTTTCAGTGGGAGGATGCAGAGCGTCATTTTACGTGGTATGAAACAGGCAAGGTAAATATGGCACATGAAGCCATTGATCGACATGTACAGGAAGGACGGGGTGAGAAAGCGGCACTATTGTATTGTGACGCAAACCGTCATGAAACCTACACCTTCTCTCAGCTTCGTGCTAGCTCTAACAGGTTCGGAAATGTGCTGCGCAAATACGGTATTGGTAAAGGGGAGCGGGTGTTTATTTTCATGCCACGTTCACCTGAGCTGGTTATTAGTTTACTTGGTGTTCTAAAGGTAGGGGCTGTTGTCGGTCCCTTGTTTGAGGCGTTTATGGAAACTGCGGTTAAGGATCGATTGGAGGATAGTGGGGCAGTGGCATTAGTGACCACACCTGCGCTTCTGTCACGGGTAAAACGTGAGGAGCTTCCTGAGCTACGGCATATTTTTGTGGTTGGTGATATGGATGAACGCGAGCAGGGAATTATCGATTTTGAGACAGAAATGCTTACGTCCTCAGAGGAACTTGAGCCTGAATGGTTGGGTCGTGAAGATGGATTAATTATTCACTATACATCAGGCTCAACAGGCAAGCCCAAAGGCGTGTATCATGTGCAAAATGCAATGATTCAGCATTACTATACTGGCAAAATGGTGCTGGATTTGCGGGAAGATGATGTGTATTGGTGTACTGCTGATCCTGGCTGGGTCACGGGAACGTCATACGGTATTTTTGCTCCATGGCTAAATGGAGCGACGAATGTCATTCGTGGGGGGCGTTTCAGCCCGGAAGACTGGTACCGTACGATTGAGCGTCACGAAGTGACCATATGGTATAGTGCTCCTACAGCGTTTCGGATGCTGATGAGCGCAGGGGAGCAGGTTGTTTCCAAATATGATCTCAGCAGTCTGCGGCATGTATTATCCGTTGGGGAACCGCTGAATCCCGAAGTGGTGCGATGGGGATGGCAAGTATATACACAGCGCATTCATGATACTTGGTGGATGACGGAAACAGGAGCACAGTTGATCTGTAATTACCCTGAGCTGCCGATTAAGCCGGGTTCGATGGGAAAGCCACTCCCAGGTATTCAAGCTGCTATTTTGGACGACAGAGGGCAGGTGTTGCCTCCTAACCGAATGGGTCACTTGGCGATCCGTACACCATGGCCATCCATGATGAAACGTATATGGAACAATCCGAACAAGTTTCAGGAATATTTCCGCTTTCCCGGTTGGTATGTATCGGGTGATTCAGCTTACATGGATGAGGACGGATATTTCTGGTTTCAGGGTAGGATTGATGATGTCATTAACTCCTCTGGAGAGCGAATCGGCCCTTTTGAGGTGGAAAGCAAGCTTCTGGAGCATCCTGCTGTAGCGGAAGCCGGAGTCATTGGAAAACCAGATACCGTGCGGGGAGAGATTATCAAAGCTTTTGTTGCACTGCGTGAAGGCTATGCACCGTCTGAAGCTTTACAGCAGGACATCTATCGCTTCGTTAAGGAAGGGCTGTCTGCCCATGCTGCTCCACGCGAAATTGAATTTAAGGAAAAGTTACCCAAAACCCGCTCTGGTAAAATTATGAGACGCGTGTTGAAAGCCTGGGAGCTTAACCTTCCTACAGGTGACTTATCTACCATAGAGGATTGAAGTACTGTGTATATTAGAATTAAAAAAAAGGAGTCTCCAAAGCCTTAGTGGCTAAGGGGACTCCTATCACTTTCTGCTCTTGTCTTCAGTTATGGACGGACGGCTCCGGAAGGAGCCGATTCCCCCATGGCATTCATGGAAGTGACACGAAACCAGCCTTTTGGCTTTTTCCTCGACTTATATTCAAAGCTGGTAGATGCGGTAGAGCCTATATTTGTAAAAGGCTCCGCACCGCTTTCGCTGTAATACACGTTATAGCCTGTAATAGCGTCCGCCGACTTACCTGCGCTCCATTGGAGCGCTACGGATGAGCCTGCGGCTTTAGCTTGAGGCTGTCCAGGGGCAGTAGGGACTTCTGTAGGCTGCGCACCTGTTCCATCTCCCTCGCCCGGAACGTCTGGAGACTCAGAATCTGCAGGTGGCACTACAGGTGTTGCGCTTGCTTTCGTGCTTGGACCGGACTCATGGCCGCCCACATCAACGGCGGTCACGTAGTAGCTAGAGCTGCTGCCCCCAGGGCTGTCAGAGAACACCTTGGAGCCGTCAGCCATAACGACCTTGCCAAGCCGTTGGAAGCTACCCCCATCTGTAGAACGATACAGACGGTATCCTACGACGTCGCTGTTTCCGCTTGGGCTAAAGCTGATTATGGCTTTACCATCACTATAGCTTACGTTGACGCTAGATGGAGCGTTAGGAGCTGCTCCATCGTCCTTGCGTGGATCAATCTGAGTAGGAGCTTCCTTATCTGCATCCTGAGGCAGATAGTAGGACAACGAATTATGTCGTCTCATCACCTTAAAGGCTTGCTGAAGCTCTTTAATCAATTCTGAGATTGACTTTTCCCGTTTCCTAACGGTCCGTTCATATAACATATCATCCGGTGTACCATCGCGTGGAATATAATTCACACCTTGGTAGGTAATATATTTCGCACGACTCACACCATTTTCACTGTTTTTAGGTGGATACTTACTGTTATAAATGTCCGAACCATACGCGGATGCTGTACGGCTTACAATGCCGTCAGGTCTCTTGAAGCTGTCCGTTTGGAACAACTGAGCATCTTTAGCTGTTACTTCATTCATGATTAGAGCCCATAAGCGGCGAGCCCGCTCTTTTTGGACTTTCGTTTCAAGCTTATTGACAGGTTGCTTGTAACCAACCCATACACCCAGTGTGACGTCAGGCGTAAAGCCCTCGAACCAAACATCAGTGTAGGATTGCGTAGTGCCTGTCTTGCCGGCAATCGGAATCTTGCCGGATTGATCAAAGTTCCGCTTCACCAGTCTGCCTGTGCCTTCCGACACGGCTGTACGCAACATATCTGTCATCAGGTAGGCGGTTTGCGGTGAGAAGGCCTGCACAGGATTAGGCTGATGCTTGTATATAATATTGCCTTGCGAATCCACAATCTTTTCGATCATATAGGCGTCATTAAACACACCGCCATTTGGAATGGCTCCATATGCATTCGTAAGCTCCTCGACGGTCACCCCATGGGCCAAGCCGCCAAGTACACCCGTTTGGGCGTTGTTATCACTGGATTCCAAGGTGGTGATGCCCAGCTTCTTGGCAAAAGCCCAGGCTTTGCTGATCCCTACTTTTTCGTTAAACAGCTTGAGTGCTATCGTATTGAGCGATTGATTCAGTGCATAACGCGCCGTGACCAATCCTTGATAGCGGTTGTTAGAATTTTTCGGAATGTGATACCCATTACTGCCATCCTTCAAAATAATAGGGGCATCATCCACGATACTACCAGGCTGCACAAGACCGCTGTCCAAAGCAGGGAGATAGGCAGCAATCGGTTTCATTGCCGAACCCGGCTGACGAACCATCTGGGTGGCATAATTCATCTGCTCCTTTTGGAAGTCCCGACCTTCCATCATTCCAAGAATGGCGCCTGTTTTATGCTGAATCAGAATAGCCGCTGCTTGTTCGTCACCCTTGGTTTTACTAGTGGCAGAGAAGTTATTCTTATTTTCTGCAATTTGACGCATAGATTTGTATACGCTCTTATCAATGGTGGTGTACACCATATAACCGCCTGTGCGAAGCTGCTGTTCAGCTTCTTTGAGCAAATCATTATCGTCCTTGGTTTTGGCATCTGCACTGGCATTAGCTGCTTGACCCGGATTGGTGACAGACATGAGTGCCTGCGCAGCTTGTCGTTCTGTTTCTATCATAAGATATGGATAGGTGTTATAAGCCTTAACAGTACGTGGTGCGAGAGATTTTTTGATATCAAAAGCCATCGCTTCATCATACTGTGCTTTATTGATTTTGTTCTCCTCCAGCATTCGACTGAGCACCAGGTGCTGGCGGTTGATGGCTCTTTTAAAGCCAGCTTCATTAAACTCACCCTTACCGTTGTAAGCAGAATAGGAAGAAGGAAGCTGTGGCAAACCTGCCAGATAGGCAGCCTGGGCTATATTAAGCTCGTTCAGATCATTCTCATTAAAGATACCTTTGGCCGCTGCTTTAATGCCAAAGACGTTGTAACCGCTTGAACCGTTACCAAAAGGTACTTTATTAAGATAGGCCGTAATAATTTGTTGCTTGCTTAGGAAGCGCTCAAGGCGCAGAGACAGCAAAATTTCTTTGACCTTGCGATCATCCGTGCGATCGAGATTTAGAAAGACACGACGCGCAAGCTGCTGGGTGAGGGTACTACCCCCGGTTTGTACGGATTCATGCAGCGCCTTTTGCTTCACAGCACGCAGTGTTCCCGATAGATCGACACCTTTATGCTCGTAAAAATGATTATCTTCAATGGCAATGACTGCGTCAATGACGAGTTGTGGAATCTCCTTAAACGTGACAGGTCTTCGATCTTCTTCTGTCCGGAGTTGTCCGATGGGAGAGCCATCATTGAAATAAGCGAAGCCTGTAATTGCATTCTTATCTACTTCCTGTAGGATCATGGATCTGGAACGCACGGGTTCGCTTTTTACAATAGAAGCAACATAGCCGGCGGCCGCTCCTCCTGCAAATAGTGCCCCCATAAAACCGATGATGACGACCCACTTTATGACACGGCCGAGCCTTCGCATGGTTGTCCGCAAGCGGGAAGGCTTTGGCTCTGATACATTGTTTTTTTCTTCAACCATTAAGTCTTCCTCCTTTATAACAGCCATTATTATAGCATAAAATTACAAAATGAACCCATATGCTAAAAAGCCTGTCTTTTGGTGTCGTTGACTACATAAAAGCAGTGTGTTATAAATAGGTCAAAGTAAATATCGTGAAAAGCAGAGAAAGACTTCAGTAGAAGGCGGATTCACGTTGTACAGAGAGCCGATGGGTGGTGTGAATCGGTAGCGTCCCTCCTTTGAATTACCGTCTGGAGCTGTCTGGATGAATGGAAAGCTTTTGCAGGTTTGCGAAGCACCATAGTAATCCAGTACCGGGTGTAGGCCCGTTATAGGAATGAAGTGAAAGAAATGTCTGTCTTTGACATACGTTTCTTTAATTAGGGTGGTAACGCGAGTAGCTCCTTCTCGTCCCTTGGGATGAAAGGGGCTTTTTGGTTTGTCTAATATGTAATATTTGGATGAAAAATAGGAGGTATACAGGATGAAGTGGGAAGAATTGAAGCCAGAGCAGCAGGTAGAGGTAGAACGACAGCTAGAGGTGATACAGCGGGGTGTAGCGGAAATTGTACCGGAGGATGAGCTGAAGCGTAAGGTGATCAAATCGGTCGTTAACGGCGAGCCGCTCAAAATTAAGCTGGGCCTTGATCCATCTGCTCCCGACATTCACATCGGACATACGGTTGTTATGCACAAACTGCGCCAGTTCCAGGAATTAGGCCATCAAGTACAACTGATTATCGGAGATTTTACAGGCAGAATTGGTGATCCGACAGGTAAATCGGAGACTCGTAAGCAACTGACTGAGGAAGATGTACAGCGCAATGCCCAAACATACAAGGAACAAATTTTTAAAATTCTCGATCCTGAAAAAACAAAGGTATTTTACAATTCCGAATGGTTAGGGCCAATGTCTTTTGCTGATGTAGTAACCCTGTCGGCCAAAGTAACGGTTGCCCGTATGTTGGAACGGGATGATTTTACAAAAAGGTACCAAAACGGATTGCCGATCAGCATCCATGAGTTCTTTTACCCGCTGATGCAGGGCATGGATTCCGTGGCTCTCCAAAGCGATATTGAATTAGGGGGAACGGATCAGAAGTTTAATCTTCTGATGGGTAGAACCCTGCAAAAAGAATACGGAGTTGAGCCACAGGCTACTATTACTTTACCATTGCTTGAAGGGCTGGATGGAGTTCAGAAGATGAGTAAAAGCTTGGGGAACTACATTGGTGTTGATGAGGAGCCGAACGAAATATACGGAAAATCCATGTCCGTTCCTGACGAGCTGATGCTGAAATATTTTGAGCTTGCAACGGATATCAACAACGAGGAGCTGGCAGAGCTGGCGAAAGGTGTTAAGGACGGCTCAGTGCATCCACGTGATGCCAAAATGAAGCTGGCTGGAACGTTAGTGCGCATGTACCATGGTGAAGAAGCAGAGGAAGCAGCGAAGCAGCATTTTGTGACCGTATTCCAGCAGCGCGCGCTGCCTGACGATATTGAAGAGTTCACCTTGACGGCTGATCAGTTAGAAGAAGGTGGCATTCGTGTGATCCAGTTGCTGACTCATCTGGGCTTTGCAGCATCTAACGGTGAAGCCAAGCGCAGTATTCAGCAGGGTTCGGTCAAAATTAACGAAGAGAAATGGACCGATGTGAACGAAGCATACACGCCGAAGGAAGGCGACATTGTGCAGGTAGGTAAACGGAAATTTGCTAAAATCAAGCTTGGATAATGAAAATATAATCAAAAGCAGCGCTGAGATTGTCTCGATCTCAGCGTTGCTTTTTTATTTCTGCCAAGTGAAAAGTCATGGTAAACTTAGCACAAATAATCAAACATGTAGGTAAAGAGTTATACATAATGAAAACGTGGGTTGCACAATTTGGGTGTAGGATCGATAATCAGAACAATTACGAGTGTGGGGAAGGATTATATGGACTACTTTAAACGAATTCAGTGTGCGATTGAGTTTATTGAATTGAATCTGCGGGAGGATTTAAAAATTGCCGAGATTGCTTCACAAGCATGCTTTTCAGCTTTTCATTTCCAGCGGGTTTTTCAGGCCATTTCGGGTTTTACGGTTCAACAGTATATAAGAAGGAGAAGATTGTCCGAGGCGGCTGAACGGCTAAAACAATCCAATCAAAAAGTGTTGGACATTGCTATTGAGTTTCAGTACAACTCGCAAGAAGCCTTTACCCGCGCTTTTGAAAAGAATTTTGGGATCACCCCTGGGAAATATCGTAACAGTGATATTGAGCTTCCTGGACAAAGCAAAATTAATTTTCTGGATTATCAAAAAAATACGAAGGGGGATTTGGATGTGAACAAGCCAGTGATATTGCAGCTCGAAACGACCAAAATTATAGGGTATGAATATAAAACAAATCTGAATAATGAGCAGCACTATAAAGAAATTCCAGGATTTTATGGGCACTTTGGAGCCAATGAATATTTTATGTGTATCCCGAACAAGATCGCACCGGGAATGTCATATGGGGTTGCCTGTCGATTTGAAGACAATGGTGCATTTTCATTTGTGGTGGGCGAGGCAGTTGAAAAAGAGTCAAATGAACTGGCAGAGGGTTTCATATATATGGAGATTCCAGCAGGGAAGTATGCTGAGTTTGACGCTTCGGGTTCAGATGGACGGGTTCAGAATATACGAGACTTTATCTATGGCACATGGCTTCCTAATTCTAATTTTGAACGGAGGGAGGGACCAGATTTTGAAATTACGGACGTGATGAATTCCTCCTATCCAGATCATTTGAGCATGAAAGTATACATCCCCATTGAATAAAACTCTCAGGCTCGATCATAAGGAATATAAAAAAAGCACCCGAATAAATTCGGGTGCTTTTTGGTGCTAATGCAGGGATTAGCGGTTGTAGAATTCGACGATTTGTTTTTCATCGATATCTTGGGACAATTCGCCACGCTCAGGCAAACGAATGAATTTACCTTCCAGAGCTGCGTCATTGTACTCCAGGTAAGCTACCAAGTGGTTGCGGTTTTCCAAAGCTTCTTTGATAGAAGACAGGGAACGACTTCTTTCACGAAGACCGATCACGTCGCCAGGGCTTACTTGGTAAGAAGCGATGTCAACTTTTTTACCGTTCACAGTAACGTGACCGTGAGCTACCAATTGACGTGCGCCTGCACGGGAATTAGCAAAGCCAAGACGGAATACAAGGTTGTCCAGGCGGCTTTCCAGCAAGAACATAAAGTTTTCACCAGCGATACCGTGCATGTGTTGAGCTTTGTTGAACAGGGTACGGAATTGTTTTTCACCCAAGCCGTACATGTGACGCAACTTTTGTTTCTCTTGAAGCTGCATACCGTAGTTGCTGATTTTTCTCCGTTGGTTTGCACCATGTTGTCCCGGAGGGAAAGGGCGTTTCAATTCTTTACCTGTGCCGCTCAGGGAAATACCGAGACGACGGCTCAATTTAAATTTAGGACCAGTGTAACGTGCCATTATAGAGTTAACTCCTTCATAATTAAAATTTGAGTTGGGGCTCTCTTTGCGCTCCAATTTGTTCGGCGCTACCTATTAAGGTGAGACGCACTACTGACAGAAAAGTTCAGCCGCTGTCCTGTCAGCAACAAAAAAGATGAGGGTGACACAAACTGTTACGCCCAAAATTTAAGATCCGCACAGTAGATAGTTCTGCCGTACAGTCTTTTTCAATAATATATACTACATGTAAGAGTAGGTCAATGTCAAGAAGAGAAAAAGAATGAAAACGTCAAATTTTGTCGATAGGGCTTTAGAACTAAAAAAGTGGGACGAATTTCTGGAAAATGGATGCAAATTTCTAGAGTTGGGAGTAAAATAGATCATATTATGAGCTATAGTGGTGTATAGCCGCTGTCTTGGTACAGCTAATTTTGCTGTGAAGGAGCGCCTTAATATGTCGGAATTTTCAACAACGGATCAGCAAATGCTTGACAGTAAAACGGTCCAGGCTAGCGGTGCTCCGCTGTTTGATGATAAAGGATATACTTCTTTTGCCTGGCTCCAGAACATGGATATGACACCCTATGATTTCCCCTATATTAACCAGCTGCTTGTCCAAGGATATCGGAGTTGGTTACAACAGGGCAATGGTATATCCTGGATTAACGAAGAATATACTGCTGTTTTTAATTTTATAGGTGTTCGTGTTGCTGGTAAAAAAGAAGATGATGACGAGGATTTGGATTTGGTCGAACGTTGTTGCATATCTAGAGAGATGGAAGTGAGCCAGCGCAAACTTCGTGATGGAAGCCTTTCGTTTGTGTATATGGTTCCCATACTATGCCGTAATTACAAGAGCGAGCCCTTTGCCGCTCTTCGTTTTACACGGCCTGCTCAACATTCTATCCCAAATCTGGACACATTGTTATCAGCTGCTTTACATTTTAAATCCTGCTTTTACACGAAGTTTGAGTACATATTTATGGAAGATGTCCTTGGGATGCGGAATCGAAGCGATCGTGAAGGTAGACGCCGTTCTATTTTATTTCAGATTGTAAAACGGATGCATGACAAAATTGACGTAGAAGGCGTGCTGGATGAGGTATTCGGGAGCATCGCCTATTTGTTTCCCCATGTAGATATCACCTTGTATATGAGTCAGGATCGACATAGTCGCAATCCGCAGGTCAAACCTTTACTGCTGCATGAACGGGACGAAGATGTATGCGTCCGTGCATTTATGAAAGGGCAAATGGCTGTGAATGAGCCTGTCGGTACACAAGATGAAATAACTGAAATCGGCATCCCATTACGTGGTAAGCAGGGCGTATACGGTGTTTTCCATATGATTCTTCCATCGGGCGCGGATAGTATGAAAAAAGTGGATGTAGAGCTGATTGCCATGATGGCGGATACGGCTGGCACCGCATTTGAAAATGCGAAGCTGCTTGAGCAATCGAATGTACTTATCCATGAATTGCGTCTCATTAATGAACTGGTTCAGCGCTTGAATCAGAGCCTGAAGTTAAATGAAATATTTGAATTTGCCGTGCAGGAGTTATTAAAAATGTTCATGGCGGACTTTTGTTGTATTGTACAGCTTGACCAGGATGGAAACTGTTTTAAGGTCATGTCGAGTAATGTGGAAAGCTTAAGACTGGAAAGTTACCCTCTTGAAGATGGATTTGCTGGACTAATACGCTTAACAGGGGAACCAGTGATTGTGTCGGACTATAGAAAGGATGGGAAGATATCCTCTCATTTTATGGATGCGACGCACTCCCAGTCTTTGATGGCTGTACCTATGAAGACCAGCGGTACTCCTAAAGGGGTTATACTATTGTCCAGCAAGCTTCCACACTTTTTCTCTTACGATAATTACAAAATGTTGCAAATGCTAGCCCCTCATATCGGGTTGGCGGTAACCAATGCTATGCTGCACGCTGAGGTGCGGCGGTTGGCTAATATGGATATGTTAACAGGTCTGTATGTACGTCATTATGTGGACCAAATCATTCAGCAACATCAGGAAAAGGATTTCTGTGGATCTCTTATTTTGGTAGATATTGATCAATTCAAACAGGTGAATGATACGCATGGGCATCAGACGGGTGACGAAATTTTGAAAAGCGTCAGCAATATCGTTCGTTCGGCGACTCGCGATGAGGATGTATGTGCGAGATGGGGCGGCGAGGAGCTTGCCATTTATTTACCGCAGCTGGGGGTGCAGCAAGCGCTCGGATATGCAGAAAAAATACGTTACCGCGTACAGCATGAAACTGAGCCTCAGGTGACTGTTTCTTGCGGGATTGCTGAATGGAACTGGCTGGACGAGCAGATCAGTATTGAATCTTTATTTTATAGGGCTGATATGGCCTTGTACGAAGCGAAAAATGAAGGACGCAATCGAATAGTTGTTGATCATGTAGCCAATGTGTAGAGAATATTCCTTAGGGAATGTTCTCTTTTTGTCTTGCATAACCCTTTGCAGACAGGTAATCCTAAACGCAGCTATATCGTGTGTATGATTGAACTATAGGGATAACGCGATGAAGTGAACCAGGTAGCATAACTGGCTTGAAGCAGGATTATTGCTCATGAGTACAGTTATGTTCAGGATAGGACGGATGATGGGATGCATTGGAAAAAGCAATGGATGATGCAGGTTTGTGGTGTGTTGCTTGTAATAGGTGTGTTAAGTGGTTGTGCACTGGATCGACAATATACGCCTGAGCAGATTTTTAAGAGAGCTGTTGCAGGAATGGCTGGCAAAGAGATGGTAACGTTCACTGGACGGACTGCAATTAGAGCTGACAATGGTCAGCTAACGAATAAGCAGTTTGAATATCGTGGTAGGCTAAGAAATCACGATGAATTGACCATGCACTGGGGCTCTGCAGAGGCTTTCCGTAAGCAAGGTGGCTACGCAGCACTGAAACAAGGTAAGTCCAAGCATGATGTTACACAGGAACGTTTTCTTCGTCAGAGTGGGAAATGGGTTGCGCTGACATCCGGTTATCCTCCTGTGGTTGGAAATGGTATGTTAAATCGCTTCAATCCGATTCAGGAGCTTGAGGAATTAAATACACTGAATAAGAGCATTCGTATGGAAACGGGAGCTGCCCGAGGAACTTGGGTGTTGAGGATTGAACCGGAATCTGCTTCGGCAAAGCGCTGGTTGAAAGATCGTTTAATAAAAGAAATGAATACGTTAAACCCTCAAATCGTGATATTAAAAACGCAGCAGACAGGAACGAATCGAGAGCTGCGAAAGAAGCTGAGCCAAATATGGGCGCAAAGTTGTGAGGATATGAACAACCAGCTGGAGCAATCCATTGTGCATACGGTGTATCATTTGACCATAGATCGCCAAACAGGTTTACCCTTAAAGCTTTCATCCGAATGCCAGATTACCCGACAGGGAGAAAATGAAGATCTGCATCAAGAGGCTTTGACAACCAGAGTTACTTTTGAGGACTACAAGTAACGTGGCGGGCGTGATACAATGGATTTTGAATTAACCATTGTTCAAAAAGAATGAAATAGAGAAGGAGAGACACTACATGAAAGATCCTAGAATACTTAAGCTGGCGGAAAATTTAGTAGGTTACTCTGTTGAAGTGCAGCCTGGAGAAAATGTATTAATCGAAATGATTGGTACAGAGCGCGACTTACTTAACGCCATCATTCATGAAGTTGGTAAAAAAGGTGGAAATGTTTTTGTACAACTTACAGACCGTAAGGTACAGAGCGCCATGCTTCGTAACGCGACAAAGGAGATGCTTGAGACCTGGGCTGAGATTGACCTTAACCGGATGAAGCAAATGCACTGCTATATCGGAATTCGTGCAGGTGAAAATGTAAATGATTTGTCAGATGTGCCGGAAGATAAAATGAAATTGTATAATTCCATTTATCAGCATGCGGTACATAGCGAACAACGTGTGAAACACACCAAATGGGTAGTGCTGCGTTATCCGAATGACAGCATGGCTCAATTGGCGAATATCAGCACAGAAGCGTTCGAAGATTTTTATTTCGATGTGTGTAATCTGGATTATGCAAAAATGGACAAAGCTCAAGATGCATTGGCAGACCTGATGAATCGGACGGACAAGGTAAGGATCAGCGGACCGGGTACGGATTTGAATTTCTCTATTAAGCAAATTGGAGCTATCAAGTGTTCAGGTCAATGTAATATCCCGGATGGCGAAGTATACAGCGCGCCTGTACGTGATTCCGTTAACGGAACGATCAGCTACAATGCACAAACCCTGTATAATGGCATTACTTTTGAAAATGTTAAATTCCGTTTTGAAAATGGTAAGATTGTGGAAGCGACGAGTAACGATACGAAGCGGCTGAATGATATTCTCGATTCTGACGAGGGAGCACGTTATATTGGCGAGTTTGCCATCGGGTTTAATCCGCACATCTTACATCCAATGAAGGATATTTTATTTGACGAGAAAATCGCAGGCAGCTTACATTTTACACCAGGTCAAGCTTATGAAACAGCGGATAACGGTAATCGTTCATCGATCCACTGGGATTTGGTTTTGATTCAGCGTCCAGAATATGGCGGTGGTGAAATTTATTTTGACGATGTTTTGATTCGTAAAGACGGCATCTTTGTACTGCCTGAACTGGAGCCATTAAACCCAGAGAATTTAAAATAACGATATCCGTTCTTGCTGAGAAAGCGATTTCAATGTATCATTATGGATGAGTAACGATACATGACAATTCAGTAAAGCGAGGGATTTCTATGTCCAATAATAACGCGGCGGTTGTTGAAATTGCACAGACGGCGAGCAAGTTCACCTCTTCCATCGTCCTTCATTCCGAAAATAAGTATATTGATGTGAAAAGTATACTGGGCTTGTTTACGACCCTAGTCAGCAGCCATAGCTATGAACTACACGTTCATGGACCAGATGCGGAGGAAGCTAAGAAAGCGATCATCGAGGTGTTCGAGAAGCACGGACTTCATATTTCTGTAGCCAGCTAACTTTATTCTTGAAGCAAAAGCATCCCTACCTGTAACTGTAGGGATGCTTTTTTTGTCAGGTTCTTGTATTAGCCTGCAATTTGGTCTAATATTAAGGATAGGACGTCTTGTGCGACATTGAGACATAGGGGGGAAGAATCCATGACTTCATCTGATTTGCAGGAACAATTGAATATCAAGGCTATTAATCTGCTTCAGGAAGATGCAGATAAAATAAAGAAGCTTATTGAAGTACAGATGGAGAATCTGGCAACCCGTTATTGCCCTCTCTATGAGGAAGTGCTGGATACTCAGATGTACGGATTTTCCAAGGAAGTGGATTTTGCGGTTCGCGCTGGACTTCTTCCGGAAATGGTAGGTAAACAGCTGGTCAGTGAGCTGGAACGCAATCTGGCTATTCTATATGAGGCCATGAATAATAAGGCCAATTAGGAAGACGGTTGAATTGATGAGAGCATGCGGAGCTTGAGAGCATGCTTTTTTTGATGCCTTTTTTTAAAAAATGTTCTTTTAGGATGGTAAAAGCGCATCCCCTTCCACCATCCTAATGAACATTTTAAAACCTTAAAAAGCTACACAAGGAAGAAGGATACACCTAACAATACATACACTACCAGTAGCATGAGTCCCTCATACCAGTTGGTTGAGCCGTCCTGGGTGATGGATTTGGCGATAAATACAGCGACAGCAATGGCGACCAGCTCAATTGTGGTGAAAACAATATTCATCGTGTTTCCCATAAAGTAACTGACAAAAATCAGCACGGGGGCAACAAATAACGCAATTTGCAAACTGCTGCCGACAGCAATTTCGACAGATGCACCGATTTTATTCTTCATCGCCAGTAAAATAGCAGCGCTGTGTTCGGCTGCATTACCAATAATAGCGACGAGGAAGGCACCTACGAACAATTCGCTGAGCCCAAATTGGGTCGTAAACACCTCCAGCGTACCTACCAGCCATTCGCTGACAAAAGCGACCATGACGGTAGCAAGTACCAAATAGGCAATGGATTTGTTTCTGGACCATACAGGGGCATGCTCATGTGGTAATTCTTCATCTTTTTGTTCGGTCACGTCAGCTAAATAGTCCTTATGCGTAATCATAGAAAAAATAAGCCACGCAATATACGCGACAATGAGCGTGCCTGCGACAATGAGGCTGAGCGTATCTGATTCGCTATCCGTGATAACGTGTGTGTTCAAAAAGACAGCTGGAACGAACAAGGCAATAACAGCCACAATCATCAGAGAACCACTTAATCCAGCCAGCGATATATTGAAATTTTGTACTTTGTACTTTAAACCGCCAGCGAACAGACTTGCTCCTAGCACCAACAGCAGATTGCCGATGATAGAACCGGTAAGACTGGCCTTTACCATATCGTAAAGACCTTCTTTAACAAGAAAGATGGCGATGATCAGTTCGGCTGCGTTACCAAAGGTGGCATTTAAGAATCCACCTAAACGTTGGCCAGCATAATGCGCGACACTTTCGGTCGCCCTGCCGAGGAAACCGGCTACGAATACAACAGAAATTGCACAAATGACAAATTGGGCTATAGCGTTCCAATGTGTGTAATGAGCGACTGCGCTAAGAGCAAATGTCGCTATAAGCAAAGCGGGAGATAACCATTTTTTCAATGAAGAGCACCTCGATATCAATAGATGTGTACAAGTTTGGTGAAAGCTGTCACTTGTATGGATTTTCTAAATTAATATACCCAAAATGATATAGGTTGTAAACGAAAGTTGTTTTTCATACGTAGGGTTTGCATTTGGAGTGGCTGAGGCTTTACAATACAAATAAAGGATGGATGAAGGGGGACATAGGTCATGGCAGAGCAAATTCAACAACTGGAAGCAGGAAACATCAAGATTTCCAACGATGTCGTAGGTAAAATTGCCGGGATGGCCGCATTAGAGACACCGGGCATTGCTGCAATGTCAGGCGGCTTATCGGAAGGCTGGGCCAAAAGGCTGAGCGGTAAAAATGTGCAAAAAGGCGTATCAGTGGAGGTTGGACAGCTGGAAGCTGCCATTGATCTACGTATTATCGTACTCTACGAAACACCTATTCATGAGGTGTCCCGAATTCTTCAGCAAAATGTGCGAGAAGCCGTCGAAAGTATGACAGGTTTGCGGGTCGTGGAAGTGAACGTAAAAGTGGAAGGTGTGGCGTTCAAGGACGACGCAGTGTAATAGAATCAAGGGCCGATAATTCTACATTTTTAACCAATTGTATACATGCCGGGAATTCCGTAGGATAACCCGAATAAAAACACGAAAACTGGTGGTTATACAATCGCCAGTTTTCGTTTTGTGAATCAACAGTATAGCCATTTTTGCAGAAGAATTCTCGTCTTTTATACATAACCAAAAGAACTTCCAAAGCCACCGTTGTAAGTGGTCCTTGGAAGTTCTTTTTTTAGCGAAAACGGTTGGTTCTACGAGTTTGAAAGCGATTGGGTACTTCATTACGGACAGCTACCCCTGTGGTGCGTTCCTGCACCGCTTGTTTGGTGTTCTCACGAGAAATACTGAGCATAATGCCCATGGAAAACATCATAACAAGCAGGGAGGAGCCACCAAAGCTGATAAATGGAAGCGTTACGCCAGTGATTGGAATTGTTTGGGTTACACCGCCGATATTAATGAAGGCCTGAATGGCGATCAAACCCATGATACCGGTGCCTACCAACGTTCCGAACGGATCATGGCAGCGCAGAGCAATGATCATGCCTCGCCAAATGAAATACAAATATAGCATCAGGAATATGGCTGTTCCGATAAATCCGAATTCTTCACCAATTACAGAAAAGATAAAATCATTAAATGAATTAGGAAGATAGTGAAGCTTGATAATACCTTTACCAAATCCTGACCCGTTTAAGCCGCCTTCACCTATAGCTTGCAAGGACTGTACCAGATTGTATCCCGTTCCTTGTCTATATTTCTCGGGATTAAGAAAGGCCTGAAAGCGTCCGATTTTGTAATCTTGCTTGGCAGCAGCTTGTCCATCTGTGTTTCCAGAATCTCCTCCAAACAACGACCCAATACCAAATACAATGGAGGCGCCTAGCACGAGCAGAACAATTGATGCTGTAATATGCTTGACACTGGCTCCCCCGGCATAAATAATCAGACCACTCGTAGCAACCAAAATGAAGCAGGAGCCTAAATCAGGTTGAAGCATGATGAGTCCTGCAACACAGCCTACAATGACTGTTACAGGTATGTAGCCAGTCCGCAGATCTCTAAAGCGGTCTCCTTTTTTGACAATCAGTGCAGATAAGTAAAGAATGATGGAAATTTTCGCAAGCTCCGTTGGCTGGAAACCAACACTACCAAACCTGAGCCAGCTTTTTGCGCCGTTAAGTGAGCCTGTAAAAAGAACGATGATTAGCAGTAATATAGTTATGAAAAATAAAGGTACAAAAAGCTTTTTATATTTTTCCATCTTAATATTCATAGCTACCAACATAATAAAAAGTCCAAGTACAGCAAATGCAGATTGGCGCTTCACAAAATATAAAGAGTCAAAATTGTATTCTTTATTCAGCAAAGCTACGCTGGAGCTGGAGCTAAATACCATAATTACACCGAATCCAACCAGTAACAAAGTGAGGATCAGCAATTGGAAATCCGGTGTGCCTCTTCTTCGAGTCTCCGGCTTCGTATTTCTCATATCAGCTTCCCCCGGTATTCGCCACAAGGTATATTCCTCGCAGACGGTTATCATTTTATCGTTTACCCATTTTATCATATTATGTTTGATGGGCTTCTGCAACCTCCCTGGAGCAACAGATATCACAACAATTCCATATCTGCTACAATAGGATAAAAATGAAGACTTGAGAGCAGCGGTGCATACGTGGTGACGCTGCATGATGAATCGGGAACTTGCCCGGTGCTTTAAAAGGAGAGGTGGAGCATTATGACACAACATGCGCTAGACAAGACCTGGTTTGACCAGTTGCAAGAAAATATGGTGGAGTGGCGTAGACATTTACATAAGAATCCCGAAATTTCCTTTCAGGAAAGCAAAACCGCAGCTTTTGTAGCGGATAAGTTGGAGAGTTGGGGAATCGAGATTCGCCGTCAGGTAGGGGGACACGGTGTTGTAGGCACCATTCGTGGTGCTAAACCCGGGCCTGTCGTCTTGCTGCGTGCCGATATGGATGCTCTTCCTATTCAGGATGAAAAGGAATGTGAATATCGCTCCAACGTAGACGGAGCCATGCATGCTTGCGGCCATGATGGACATACATCCGCGCTACTTGGAACGGCTTACTATTTCAGTCTGAACCGGGACGAGCTGCAAGGAGAAATTCGGTTGTTGTTCCAACCTGCGGAGGAATTGCTGCCTGGCGGAGCAGTCAGTGTAATAAAGGATGGTATATTGGAAGGTGTGGACGTCATTTATGGTATCCATTTATGGACACCTTTTCCTGTCGGGACGGCTGCGAGTTGTGCAGGGCCGCTGATGGCGGCGGCAGATGATTTTTATATTGAAATCACAGGTAAGGGTGGGCATGGTGGGATGCCCCAGTCCACTAAGGATAGTGTCGTGGCGGGTTCAGCTCTTGTCATGCAACTGCAAAGTGTCGTAAGCCGTTCAGTTGACCCATTACGACCTGCCGTGCTGACGGTGGGAACCATCCAAGGGGGCTCTGCGCAAAATGTGATCGCAGAAACGTGTCGCTTGAGTGGAACGATTCGTACGTTTGATGAGGAGACACGAACGGTGATGAAGGAGCGACTGCATGAGGTAACAGAGCTCACAGCCGCAACATACGGTACAACAGCACAGGTTCGCTATATTATGGGATACCCACCAGTTGTCAATGACGCACATGAAGCATCTCGTTTCTTTAATGAAGCAAAATCTGTTTTCGGCAAGGAGAATGTACAAGAAGCATCGAAGCTGATGCCTGCTGAAGATTTTGCGTATTATTTGGAACGTGTGCCAGGTTGCTTCATGTTCGTAGGAGCGGGTAACCCAGCTAAAGGAGCGGTTTATCCACACCATCATCCTAAATTTGATTTTGATGAGGATGCTATGATTAACGCGGTTCGTTTGTTTATTGCAATGTCTACGGGATACGCTGCGGAACGAAAAGTAGGGGCAATTAAGGGCTAAAATGAGTGGAATTGGGAACGGTTCAATCTGGAGTATGAGCTGAATGAAATGGGGTACCCTACTCTTGAAAAGGAGGGAGTACCCATGAAAAAAGTTCAGGAAGTTATGACTAAAAAATGCGTAACGGTTACCCCGCAGGACAATATTTATGAAATTGCGGTCAAAATGAAGGACAATGATACTGGTTTTATTCCGGTTGTGGAAAGCGAAGGCAGTGATAAGTTGATCGGTGTAGTAACAGACCGTGATCTTGTCGTTCGCGGTTATGCGGCTAAAAATTCGGGTTCGGGTTCGGTCGATACAGTTATGACGACAGGTATTCGTACAGCCAGTGCGGACATGTCGGTGGACCAAGCAGCTGAACTGATGGCGGAGCAGCAAATCCGTCGGTTGCCTGTGACGGAAGGAGACCGTCTGATCGGGATTGTCTCGATCGGGGATTTGGCTGTTCGTAATATTTTTGCAGACAACGCTGGAGAGGCCCTTAGTCATATTTCCGAGCAGGTCCATTAGAAGAATAATTAAGGTAGACATTAGTTTGGGAAGGTCTTTACCCCGAGCTTCTAATCAGGAGTTCAACCCGAATATGGGTTGGGCTCCTTGCTATTCTGGTTGATATTCGAATAAACGGATAAGCTATTTATTATATAACTGAATCAATTTCATAATACCTTTAGCTGCTTCAATCAAAACTAGATATAGATCAAAATGATTCGATTTGTCTGTATCTAGTTACAACCACCAAACTTTAATGAGTTATGAAATTGATTCAACTTTAAAATGATGTATTGTTAGATTATCAGGAGGTAGTCATGAATCCAGATCATCCTTGTATTGTACAACGTGATTTTACCGTTCTGCTGGAAATGGGCTTGCCCGGTTCGGAATGGGCTCGTTCACAGTTGCAGATTTATGCGGAGCTGGTTAAAAGTCCGTCCGCTTTTCATACATACCACATCACTCCACTGTCTTTGTGGAATGCAGCTGCCCTCGGATGGAGTGCTGAGGACATTCAAAATAGTTTGTATTCCATGTCCCGTTGGGATATTCCACGTGATTTGTTGAATGATATTGAACAGCTCGTTTCTCGCTATGGGACGTTGACGCTTTCACGAGGTACGAAAGAAGACGGAGGTATAAAGACAGGGAAAGCCAACAGCTATACAATAGGTGATCACTTGATCTTGGCAGCAGAGACCCCCGCTTTACTGGATGAGCTACTGACCAAGCAAGAGCTAAAACAGCTTGGTTTACTTCGCGTTGATGAGGAAAGCGCATCGGTCCCGCCCGAAAATCGGGGCTTGCTCAAGCAGGAATTAACTCGCTTGGGATATCCCGTTGTGGATACGGCAGGCTATCTTGAAGGGAATCAGCTTAATTTTACCTTGGGAAAGGGACAAACGAAGTTGCAGCTTCGTGATTATCAAGTAAAGGCCGCTGATGCGTTTGAAGGAGCGGACGGCTTAGGGGGTAGTGGTGTACTGGTGCTTCCATGCGGAGCTGGAAAAACAGTGATAGGCATGGCGGTGATGAATCGGCTTCAGTGTGAAGTGCTTATTCTAACATCTAATACTACTTCTGTACGGCAATGGGTAGAAGAATTAAAGCAAAAGACGGATATTTCTGCCGATTCCATCGGGGAATATAGTGGTCAGAAAAAAGAAGTGCGCCCGATTACGGTGGCAACCTACCAAATTTTGACACACCGTCGCACCAAAGATGGGGATTTTGAGCATATGAAACTGCTGAGTGAGCGGAAGTGGGGACTCATTATATATGATGAGGTACATTTGCTGCCCGCGCCAGTATTCCGGGCGACGGCTGACATTCAGGCTACCCGTCGTTTGGGGTTAACAGCCACGCTGGTTCGAGAGGATGGTTGTGAACGGGATGTATTCTCTTTAATTGGGCCCAAACGGTATGATATGCCGTGGAAGGAGCTGGAGCGACAGGGCTGGATCGCTCAGGTCGATTGTGTGGAGCTACGGCTTCCAATGACAGCTGAACTTTTGGAGCGCAGTATGCGTGCTGAGGGCAGACAGCAGTACCGAATTGCAGCCGAAAATCCGATCAAACTGGAGGCGGTGCGTAGCCTGATGCAGCAGCACAGCGGTTTGCCCACGCTCATTATTGGTCAATATTTGGACCAGTTGCGTACATTGGCTCAGGAGCTCGGTGTCCCACTGATTACGGGTTCAATGAGCCAGACGGAGCGGGTGCGTTGGTTTGATGCATTCCGCAAGGGTGCAATTCGGACCCTATTGGTGTCCAAGGTTGCAAACTTTGCGGTGGATCTGCCGGATGCAGCAGTAGCCATAGAGGTATCGGGTAGCTTTGGCTCTCGCCAGGAAGAAGCGCAGCGACTGGGACGCATTTTGCGACCAAAGTCAGGCGAGAATAAAGCTTATTTTTATGCGCTAGTGACGGAGAATAGCAAGGAGACGGATTTTGCAGCTCGTCGTCAGCTGTTCCTGATTGAGCAAGGCTATGAATATGCGGTTCGCAGATTTAGTGTGACAGAGGCTATTGGAAGCAGGGATGCTAAGTCTGGAGATCGTGGAAAGAAAAAGGAGGCCTAATCCAGAATGGGCGTAACGAACACGCAAGACAGCTGGAATGAGCTTTCATCGGATGAGCTGTTGGTACTTAGACGATGCTTTATTCGGCACGCGGGACAGCCCATGAAGGAAGAAGAACCTATACAGTTTACCCGGGGATCGTTAAGCGGAGTCGAAACGAAACTGGCACTGCGTGGATTACGTGCACGGGGCTGGCTGGAGGCTGTTACCAAATCGTGGGGCGAACGAATTTTATATATCCCGGTTTATCGACTACCGGATCTGTACGATATGTTGTTAGAGCAAAATCCAATGAACATGGTGCATTCGGATCATCCGATAACGGTACATGAATCAATGACAGGCCTGGAGTCGGAATTGCTGCATGCGTTGTCACGTATTGCAGTACAGGGCGTCCCTTTGACGGCCAAAGGAACCATACATAAGCGATCATTGCAAAAATTGAATGAACTGACCCCCTTTCGCCTAGAGGACCTGATGGGTCTTGGGTTGCATTATGCGCATGCAGAGCTGTATCCTGTGCAAACGGTGGTCATGATGGATTTGCTACTCAGTTTGGGGCTGTTAGTGAAAGAAACGGTGTCTTTTCGCATTCAGGAAACGGAACTGGCGACTTGGATTCGTTTGTCTGCTTGGCAAATGCGCAAGCATATTTTTGCTACACTCATGGAAAGATACGGCAAGGCCGAAGCATCCATGCAGCATTTTCGCTATATGCTGTGTGCCGTCTCCCAGTATATGGGAACAGAAGGGTGGATATCTATCAAGTGTCTGCTGCAATGGATGCTTCAAGTAGGCCTAATCCAGCAGGAGAGTACGAGCGGAGCTGATTCCAAGAACGGCGCCCTTTTAGACTTCATTCCTACATCCTCAAATCCGGAAGGGTTTGCGGGAGAAACGGGTTCTGATTTTAATTTTAATGGATCTTTCATGGAGGGATTGAAGGGTTGGCTGAAGGCCCTGACTGCGTTTGGAATGGGTGATTGGGGCCAGACTGCATCGGGTAAACTGTGTTTTCGCTGGAATGTATCTGTGTTAGACATGCTTCGTCCCAATAATTACGAGGATACACATCAACAACAAGGTACTTTTTATGTACAACCTGATTTTGAAATATTGGTTCCGCCAGATGTGGCATATGATGTGCGCTGGCGACTGGAATGCTGCTGTGAACGTGTGACAGGAGATCGGATGGCAATATACCGGATCACCAGAGAAAGTGTTACAGAGGCAATCGAGTTAGGGATGGAAGCCAAAGCAATCCCTGCTCTACTGGACAAGTTCAGCCGGACAGGCGTGCCTGATCATGTACGTATGGCGGTAGAACAGTGGGCAGGCGATGTCGGACGGACGGCTTTTGCAACGGTAACACTTTTGCGATGTGGCACACAGGAGGATGCAGACATGGTTGCACGCCATCCCGCGCTGGAAGGATTGCTGGAACGGCTTGGCGACAAGGACTTTATTATTCCGGCGAGCTCTGCTGTCAAAATACGAAAAACGCTTGCTGCAATAGGATTAGGTCCACGTCGTGAACCCGAAGGTGTGGACGAGCCAGCTCATCATTATCCACTGATTTCGGAAACAGAGAACATAAATTCAGGCAGCCTCAACAGTGAAATGGAGTCCGAACCTATTCAAGCCCGTTCTATATTTTCCCAAGAGGGGAGAGCAGGTTTGGTTTATACAGGGCGAACGCTGCACTTTTACGAACAAGAGCATACACTGCCTGATCCGTCTGACTATTTTCCAGAAAGATCTACAGTCCCCTCCTCATGGACAAAAGAATGGAGGAGTTACCATACTTCCACTGCCCGGCAGTTGATCGAGCAAGCGATTCGTTGGCAGGCTGCTGTGGGGCTGCGAATCGGTGGGAAAGAGGTTAAATGGATACCGGAGGCGGTGGTTTCCGGTGCACCATGGAGTGTCACAGGCTGGTATGCCTCAGGAAGGGATGACGAAACACTTTCTCCTGCGACCTTACAGCCAAGTGAATGGTCAGACATGCGCTTGCTGGTTCCTATTACATAGTAGGGCCAGGAAGTGCATGAAACTCCTTCTTCTCAAAAGAAGGATGTGGTATGATAAATGAGTCTACTTTTACAGGGTAGAACTTTATATAAAGTGAGATGAACATTCATGAGCGTAGCCGAATTGAACACGGTCAATATGGCAGAAGTGCTTATTAACGCCTATGAATTGGGCGATATGGTCAACCGATCCTTTGAGGTATCGGATTATTTATATTGGAAACAGCGTGTGGAATTGAATCCGTCTATTCAGGCGTGTGTACGCAAGCTGGATGCCAAAAAGGAGCTATTCGCGGAAACGGAGCGTTTTGGGCATTTTCATCCGAACTATCATGAAGCGAAGGATGCAGTGCAGGTCGTTGAGCTGGAACTGGAACAATTCGTGGATGTTAAGGAGTTCAAACGAGCCGAAAAGGCGCTGGATGATATGCTTCATGCCTTGTCTGAAACGATTGCATATTCCGTGTCCGAGACTATTAAGGTGCCGAGCAACGATCCGAATGTGAAAAAAGGCGGATGTGGTAGCGGAGGGAAATGCTCCTGTGGATAGGTCATAGGAATGATACCGAGTGGAGGGGAGATGAAGCGAATGTTTGCCGAGCGGACAGGGTACATCATTTGGGTAAGCGATATCAAGGCTGCCCGCAATCTGGAGAAATACGGAAATGTCCACTTTATTTCAAAGCGTATGCATTATGTAGTGATATATATGAATGCGGATCGGGCAGAAGACACCGTTAAAAATATTCGCAGACTTTCCTATGTGCGTAAGGTCGAGCGTTCTTTTCGAAATGAGATTAGGACGGATTACAACGACGATAAGGAAAAGATGAAAGAATATGAAATATAAGCTCAAATGTCTATAAATTGTAAACTTTTCTTGAAAAGTCAGCCTACAGGCTGGCTTTTTTTTGTGAAGTCAGGACTTTTGCATAATGGTCTTGATGCTGTTAGACCTAAAAAATCTTTAAATATCACCCATAAACTTCAATTTTGTAACTTGTAGTCCCGGGTCTGTTGAGGTAACATATGAATATATTGGTAGATATAAAGACCTATCTGGTGGGGAGAGTGATCCCGTGCGTGACAAAGCAATGCAGCGATGGAGTACATACGAACCGTTCTATGTGGAGATGGGCGATAAAAAAGTCGCCGATATCGTGATAACAAATCATGCGAAAACACGTTACTTAGATCGGGTAGAGCAGAAACAGTCCGAGACGAATCATATCGCCGCCTGGCTTTGGGAATGCCTGAAGCAAAACAGGATGGAGTCCTATTATCATAACGAAGAGGATGTATATTTAATTGATGGTGATCTGGTCGTCGTGGCCGAATTTGGAGAGTTGCCCGGCGAGATGGATATTGCGGGGAATCCGCTTCACAAAATGATTGTCATTACCTTTTTGGGCCGGATGTCGGAGACCATTGAATTAAGGGATTTGAAGTCATACTATTCATGGTTACGCCATTCGCGGCGCATGACACTGATGAAAAGCACTCGTAAGCAAAAATAGACGGTCATTTGGAGAACGGCTTCAGATGAAAAAATCTCCAAACTTCCTGAATACCGTTAAGTTTAAGTAGAAAGTATGCAGTTATTAGCTGCATGCTTTTTTTATTTTCCAATAATAAAACTACCCAATTCAGTAAGTTTACTTGGAAATGCTTCGACAGACGTTTTTCTTATGTTAAAATAGGGAGAACAGAGGGGAGAGGGCTGTCAGTATGAACTTTCATCAGTTGCACATTTTTTATACCGTAGCGGAACGCGGGAGCTTCTCGGCGGCGGCACAAGCGCTGCATATGACACAACCTGCGGTGACGATGCAAATTCAGTCTTTGGAAGATTATTTTGGCACGAAACTGCTGCAACGTTCGACTAAAAAAATCGAACTTTCAGAGGCGGGAGCGACACTCCTGCCTTTTGCGAAAAAAAGCATGCAACTGATCAGGGAAGCTGACGAGGCGATGTCTGCTTTTACTCACATGTTGGAGGGAAGATTGCATATTGGCGCCAGCCTAACGATTGGTGAGTATATTGTACCCAGAATGCTGGGACCGTTTGGTCAGGAATACCCTCATATACGCATGGCGATGAATGTGATGAATACAACTCAGATTATGGATGATATACTAAAACATCAGCTGAATTTAGGACTGATTGAGGCCCCAGTCCAGCATCCGGATATCGTGGTGGAACCTGTGATGCAGGACGAACTGAAACTGATTGTGCCTTCAGGACATGCGCTGGCCAAGGCTAAAAAAGTGGTTCTGGAAGATGTGTTCAAGCATCCTTTTGTAGCCAGAGAAAAGGGATCTGGTACACGTCAAGTAATAGAAGATGAGCTGAAAAATCGTGGTATGGATGCCTCCCGACTTGGGATTGTAATGGAGATGGGGAGCACTGGAGCGGTTAAATCGGCGGTGGAGGCTGGACTGGGTATTACCATGCTATCACCTTCTTCGGTGAAGCATGAAGTTGCGCTCGGATTATTGAAAATTGTAAATATTTCAGATATCACGTTCAAACGAGAGTTTTATGCAATTCATTTGAAGTCGGCGTTGTTGCCGATTCCGGTAGTAACCTTCCTGTCTTACTTGCGTCGTCATGATCAGGGAACGGACGTGCTGAGGGACTCGCAGGACGAGCTTGCAAAGGTGGAAAAGAAGGAGGATGTATAATGAAGGAGCAGATTAACGTAAAACGATATGATTTACACACACACACCCAAGCATCTGACGGAATGCAACCACCTGCAGATAATGTGCGCTGGGCCAAGGAAAAAGGGCTGGCAGGTGTGGCCATTACAGATCATGATACGGTAGCTGGCCTAGAGGAAGCTCTGGAAGAGGGAAAACGCATAGGAATTACTGTGGTGCCAGGAGTGGAAATTAGTACTCGAGCTGGCGATAAGGATATTCATATACTCGGTTATTTTATGGATTACCGCAATAAAGTGTTTTTGGAACAGTTGGAAAAGCTTCGCCAGGCACGGGATACCCGTAATGATTTGATTTTGAGCCAATTGCGTAGTCTGGGTGTGGAAATCACACTGGATGAAGTGGTGGCTACGATGGGCAGACCGCTGGCATCAGATGAAAGCATTGGACGTCCGCATATGGCGGATACGCTGGTTCAAAAAGGATATGCGAAGGATATGCGGGACGCGTTTGACCGTTACTTGGCGGAAGGAGCGCCCGGATATGTGTCTGTACCCCGTGTAGAGCCTGCGGAGGCCATAAACTGGATTCGTGAAGCAGGAGGGGTACCCGTGGTGGCCCACCCTGGCTTGTACGGAAATGATGAGCTGGTTCGTTCTATTATAGAGGAGGCGAAGCCTGCGGGCTTGGAGGTGCGACATTCGGACCATGATGCTGAGGCTGAGAGCCGATATACTGCGATGGCGGCGCAATATGGGCTCATTGCAACTGGCGGCTCAGATTTTCACGGTGCACGCCAAGGTGTTATTTTCCACGGTGATCTGGGTAGCCGTAGTGTGGAAGGGCAGGTAGTCGAGGAATTGAGGAAGGCTGCTGTTGGACAAAAGTAAATAAAAAGCCCCTTGCCTTATGCATGGAACACAAGAAGTGTATCGTGCAAAGAACAAAGGGCTTTTTTGGTGGATTCAATAGGCTAGTAGGACTTACCCGTTTTTGATGCGATTCGGCAGCTTTTTGACTAGTTCCTCATCGGGTGTAATGAAAAGCGTACGCTGATGGTCGTAGATGACAAAGCCAGGTTTGGCTCCGCTAGGCTTACGTACATGTCGAATCAGGGTGGCGTCCACAGGTACACTGCTGGACTGCTTGGCCTGACTAAAATAAGCAGCGAGTTGAGCTGCTTCCTCCAGCGTCGCATCTCCGAATTGCTCAGCACGTATAACGACGTGTGACCCCGGAATATCCTTTGTGTGCAGCCAGGTGTCATTTGGTCCGGCCAGTCGATTTGTTACATATTCATTTTGCAAGTTGTTTTTGCCAACCAGTAACTCGATACCTTCGGATGATGTATAGACGTGCAGGGTTGGACGGTCGTTTTTCTTCTTTTTCTTTCCTTTTTTGACCCGATCTCTGAGATAGCCCTGCTGAACCAGTTCTTCACGTATTTCCTCAATGTCATTCATAGAGGCATGGGCTAGCTGCTGAAGAAGACTGTCCATATAACGGATTTCTTCGTGCGTTTTCTCCAGTTGTTCGTCAATGACAGCTAGGCTGTTTTTATATTTGTTGTATTTTTTAAAATACCGTTGCGCATTATCCGACGGGTTGAGTAGTGGGTCCAGTGGGATGGACATTGGACGCTGTTCCTCATCATAAAAGTTGATGATCGTCACTTCTTTGTCCCCTTTTTTCACCTCATGCAGCGAAGCGAACAGCAACTCTCCATAAATGCGAAATTGATCGGCATCTTCCGCCTCGGCCAAATCCTGTTGGAGATAGTCGAGTTTTTTTACGTTTTTGCTCCGCTCATTTTGCAGAAACCGCAGTAGGTCACTGACCTTTTGCTTAACCGTATCCCTTTCTGCTTTTTCACCGAAGAAGTCTTCCATACACTCACTGATCGTAGCGTACTCCTTACGTTCTCCTTGGATCAACGTCAGTGGAATGGCTGAGAATATCACTTTATCTTGTGCGTTTAGTCCAGATACCGGCTGAAAACGATGGTTCCGCACGTCATCCATGATGTGACTGAATGTACTCCATAGTGAACGATCACTATCACCAGATACTTCATTAGTTACTCGAGTTAGTATCTCTTCAGCAATGAGGGGACTGAGTCCAGTAAAAGTGTTCACGATCCAGCGTTTGGGAGCTTCTCCGGCCTCGAGTGCTGTTTGATACGAGGATATGAAAGCTGCCTCTTCTGTTTCTAGTGGATTTAGCTTGTTTTGTTCAGGAGGCTCCGTGTATTGAAAGCCGGGCATAATGACCCGATAGCTGCTAATAGACGGTGTAACATGATGAATGCCATCTAGCATCACGCCTGTTTCCGGGTCAAGCAAAATAATGTTGCTGTGTCTGCCCATCAGTTCAATGATAATTCGTTTGAGTGAAATATCCCCCAGTTCATCACGTTGACGTATATCCATGTGAATAATACGCTCCATGCCCACCTGCGTGATTTTCTCGATAACGCCTCCTTCGCAATGCTTGCGAAGAAGCATACAAAACATAGGGGCTTCTGTCGGATTGAGAAAGCTTTGTTCTGTAAAATGTACACGCGGGAAGGTCGGATTAGCCGACAGTAGCAGCTTTATGCTTCCGCCTTGTGCCCGCAGATTCAGCACGATATCGCGATCGTTTGGCTGATGTATTTTATTAATGCGCCCGCCCCGGATGCCTTGCAGTTCGTGTACGATAGCGCGGGTTACGATTCCGTCCAATGCCATAATTATGTTCTCCTTTGAAGCAAATGTATTTTCGCCTTCCTACTATGATACATAACTTTGGGACAAAACTTAAGCGGCTTTGTGATATTTCAGATCCTGTCCGAATAGATTGAATCTAGAAAGTCTGTCCAGCTTATCAGCAATCGCGGCACAAAAATATAATAACGGGCAGCCATCCTACGCACAACCGACGGAAGCGGACTATCTGACCGGGAGGGAATTGGGGAGAATGGAACAAGCACACTGGCACCAATTAAGCAATGAACAGCTTTCAACAAGTCTGGAAGTCGACCCGAAGCAGGGTCTTTCGGAGGAACAGCTTGCGGAACGAAGAGAAAGGTCAGGATGGAATGAGCTGAGCGAGGGGAAGCGAGTTTCGGCAATCTTGCTGCTGCTCAACCAGTTTAAGGATTTTATGATGCTTGTATTGATGGGAGCGACCCTGATATCCGGCCTGCTTGGCGAGTATTTGGACGCGATTACCATTATTGCTATTGTTGTACTGAATGGAATTCTTGGCTTTGTACAGGAATTCAGAGCTGAGCGTTCATTGCGAGCTTTGAGACAACTATCGGCTCCAACTGCCAAAGTGTTGCGGGGCGGAAAACGAATTCAAGTTCAAGCCAGAGAACTGGTACCGGGTGATATTGTGCTGCTGGAAAGTGGTGATCGCATTCCCGCAGATGTAAGGTGGTTGAGTACAAACGGCTGTGATGTAGAGGAGTCCGCCCTGACAGGTGAATCGGTTCCTGTGAGTAAGCATTCCCGCCCTATTCATGCCGCCGAAGTACCACTGGGGGATCAAAAAAACATCGGTTTTATGGGCACAATGATGACCAGAGGAACCGCACAAGGAATGGTTATACGTACAGGTATGAGTACCGAAATGGGTAAGATCGCAGACTTGATTGAAAATACGGAGTCGCAGGAGACACCGTTGCAGCACAGATTGGAGCAATTGGGCAAAATTTTGATTATCGTAGCGTTGGCGCTAACGGTGCTCGTTGTCGTAGCAGGCATTTTACATGGACAGCCAGCCATGAGCATGTTCTTGGCCGGAGTGAGCTTGGCTGTGGCGGCTATACCGGAAGGGTTGCCAGCTATTGTGACGATTGCGCTCGCATTGGGTGTGCAGCGTATGATTAAACGAAAGGCGATTGTGCGTAAGCTGCCTTCTGTTGAAACGCTCGGCTGTGCATCTGTCATTTGTTCCGACAAAACGGGTACCCTGACCCAAAATAAAATGACGGTTACCAAGCTATGGCTGGACGGCCGCTTCTGGGGAGTTACGGGAGAGGGCTATGACCCTCACGGGCATATTATGGATAGAGACCTTCCTGCCGATCTTAAAAACGGACAATCTCTGCGTAGACTGCTGCAAGCCAGTGTGCTTTGCAACAATGCGGAAATTGTTCAAGCCGATACAGAGGAGCTACGTTCGAAAAAGAAAACCAAAGAGCCGACGCCGTCCGCTGTTTGGGAGCTAAAGGGTGATCCGACGGAAGGAGCGCTGGTCACGTTAGCTGCCAAGGGCGGAGTCACGCGACAAGGGCTATATGAGCTATACACAAGGGAGCGAGAATTTCCTTTTGACTCGGATCGGAAGCGAATGTCGGTACTCGTACGCCACCAGGGAGGACACATTGTCTTTGCCAAAGGTGCACCGGATGTATTGCTGGGCCAGTGCTCCTACATTTTATGGGAAGGAAATGTCGTTCCGTTAACGGGTACGCTGCGCCAAAAGGTACTGGCAGCTAACGAAGGAATGGCCTCGGAGGCGCTACGTGTACTTGGTGTCGCTTACCGTGATATCCGCTCGCATGAGCGTGTCTCCACGGTTGAGGAGGCTGAAGCACAACTGATCTTTATCGGGCTGACAGGCATGATTGATCCGCCACGTCGCGAGGTTCGCGAAGCCATTGGCAAGTGTCGTCGTGCTGGCATTCGCACTGTGATGATTACCGGAGATCACGGTACAACTGCAGAGGCCATTGCACAGCAACTGGGCATTCTTCAGCGCGGATCCCACGTGTTAACAGGACAGGAATTGTCTGCGATGGATGATGCGTCGCTGGACAAAGCCGTTGATACCGTCTCTGTATATGCACGGGTTTCGCCGGAGCACAAGCTACGGATCGTCAAGTCACTGCAAAGACGCGGACATGTCGTAGCCATGACTGGAGATGGCGTCAATGACGCTCCAGCGATAAAGGCGTCGGACATCGGCATTGCAATGGGCATTACAGGGACGGACGTGACCAAAGAAGCGGCTGCGCTTGTTCTGAGTGATGATAATTTCTCTACGATTGTAGCCGCAATTGAGGAAGGACGGAATATTTACGAGAATATCCGTAAATTTATCCGTTATCTACTCGCCTCCAATGTGGGTGAAATTTTGACGATGTTTTTTGCCATGATGGCCGGGCTGCCGTTACCTTTGTTACCGATCCAGATTTTATGGGTGAATCTGGTGACAGATGGCCTACCAGCGATGGCTCTGGGGGTGGACCAACCAGAAAAGGATCTCATGGAGCACAAACCTCGTGGCGCAAAGGAAAATATTTTTGCTCGTCGACTGGGCTGGAAAATCATTAGTCGTGGCTTGTTGATTGGTTTATGTACGCTAGCGGCTTTCTGGCTGACATTACGTATTGCACCGGATGACGCAGGACAATTGATCAAAGCACAGTCCGTTGCCTTTGCTACGCTAGTTCTGGCGCAGTTAATTCATGTGTTTGATTGCCGCAGTTCCCGTTCTATTTTCCATCGTAATCCGTTTCAAAACAGTTATCTTGTGCTTGCCGTGCTGTCTTCCGTAGTGTTAATGCTAGTGGTTATGTACGTGCCTATGCTGCAACCTATTTTCAAAACGGTACCGCTCGGTTTGCGTGAGTGGGCGCTATCCATTGTCGCAGCTGGGATTCCGACGTTTCTGATGGGAGCGGGAAGTGTGTGGGGCGGTCGACGCAACCGTCGTCGCGGCGGAAATACACACTTTTCAGCGGGACGTACGAAGTTTTCAGCCTAGAAATCGGATCATGTATACCGCATCGCTTTCCCGCTATTGCCCTGTATGATATCATGGGATCAAAGCTTCATGAGGAACATGATATCAGCAGCAACGGCGGAGGTAAGCTATGGAATTCACAAAAATGAACGGTCTAGGTAATGATTTTATCGTTTGGTTTGGGCATCAGGAGTTGCCGACTGACGCCTCGGAATTAGCTGTTCGGCTATGTGATCGACATTTTGGTGTTGGCGCCGATGGGTTGGTATATATATTGCCATCAGAAAAAGCGGATTTCTGCATGCGCATTATTAACTCGGACGGCTCAGAGGCCGAACAATGCGGTAATGCTATCCGTTGTGCTGCCAAATACGTATATGACCGTAAGCATATCAACCGTGAACAGATCACGATTGAGACCCTGGGTGCAGGTGTACAGCAGGTCGAACTAACAGTAGAGAATGGACTTGTTCGTATGGTGAAGGTAGATATGGGAGAGCCAATTCTTGAGGGTTTGAAGATTCCAACTACACTGGATCTGACTAGCGTAATTAATGAGCCCATTGAAGCTGGAGGAAGTGGTTTTCGCTTTACGGCTGTATCTATGGGGAATCCGCACTGTGTCATATATGTGGAGGATGCGCCAAGCTTTGATCTGGAAGCCTGGGGGCCAAAGCTGGAATGCCATCCGTTATTCCCTAAAAAAACAAATGTTGAGTTCGCCACGGTACGTAGCCGTAAGCATATAGATATGAGAGTATGGGAGAGAGGAGCCGGGCCGACGCTAGCTTGTGGAACCGGGGCCTGTGCTACGCTTGTTGCTTCTGTACTAAACGGATATAGCGACCGCCACGCCATTGTAAGCCTGAAGGGCGGCGATCTGGATATCGAATGGAGTGAGGAAGATAATCACATATATATGACGGGTCCGGCTGAGATCGTGTACGTAGGTCGTCTGTTCTGAATCATGTGACTATAAAGATAACGTGCAACTACTTATGAATCGTATAGAAGTGAGTGAAAAGAAGACCTTAGTAGGTCTTCTTTTTTTGGACTTAGATGCCCTTGTATACAAGGAATATGATGAACAAAGCAACATTCTGTCTTTTTTTGGCGCCTGAACGATGTATAATATAGAAAATGAGAAAACAATAAGGAGGCCGTTCATAGTGCGGAAATTTCGTTGGATTTCAGCAGTTGCAGTCCTCATATTTGTAGCCACCGCGCTTCCGGTTCAGGCGGCGACCATTCCTGCCGCCGCGGAAACGACGGACAAGCAGGTTGGGTCGCTAACTCCGACAGTGGTAAGCCGTTTAGAAAAAGCGGTGCAAGAACTCATCGGCTCGAAGACAGCATTTCAATTTGACGATGTGACGGATATGGGGAAAACTTGGATTGTAGAGGGCGGACTGGAAGATGGAACTGCTACGTTGCAGACAGAATATAATAAAGAAAAAAATAGAGTAGATTCTACCACCATACGATATAAAATAAGCAGCTTGGGAAAAGCGATGAACGCGCCCCTCAAGACGAAAGTGCTAAACAGCGCCAAAGCGTTTGACAGCAAGCGTCCTTTGCAATTTGAAGCATTTTGGCGGGTCAAATCCCCTTATCAGTCCAACAAGCCATCAAATTACTGGGTATTTTGGGGCGCAGGAGAACAGGCTTCCTCGTTGTATGTGGATGTGGATCGAGGTAACGCTATTACCATCAACGCGGACTATGCGCTGAAGCGGGTGGACCCTCTGATACTGAACCGTGCAATGAACACATTTAAGCGTGTGAGTGGACAGCCAATTAAGGTACAGCACGCTTCACGGTACAAGGACGAAGCGAAGGGGCTTTCATATTGGTCGTTTGAGGATGCAAACGAGGCCAGTGAGGTCAAAATTAGCGCGGTAACCGGTAAAGTGCTGGCCGTATCCACCTATGGGGTGGACTGGAATGATGACGCAGATTTCAAAAAAACATTTGCAAGCCCGAAATATACTGCCTCAGAAGCTTTGAAGCTAGTCAAGCCCAAGGCTCAGATGTTGTTTAATATCAATTTGACCGGCTATAAAGTGAAAGTTCAAGGGAATCAATATACGTTCTACAAGCAGCAAAAGGGAACGGATTCTATTGTGGCTAAAGTAAATAAAAAAGGGACTTTTTATGCTTACTCTCTCCATTCTTCCGATGGGAAAATGTAGTAGGAAATAGAAAAGATGAATCAAGCCGCTCCACTCCTGATATCATATTGTCGGGGAGTGGGGCGGCTTTTTTAGTTTTTGGCTTATGTTTGAAGTCTCTTTATGTTACATTAGTATGAAAATAAAGAGCGGGGTGGAGCAGAGGACATGAAACCGGATTTGCGTACTGTGCTGAATCGTGAAATTATTGTCGGAGACGGCGCAATGGGGACTTTTTTATATCAGCTAGGATTTCCAGTAAATACGTCTTTCGAAGAACTGAACATCACTTCGCCTGATGTTATATCAGACGTGCATGGTCAATATTTAAGTGCAGGAGCTCGATTGCTGGAGACTAATACATTTTCTGCAAATGATTATAAGTTAGCCCGGTTTGGACTGGAATCTAAGGTAGAAGAGATCAATCGTGCTGGTGTGAGAATTGCCAGAGATGCGGCCGGACCTGAACATTATGTGGTAGGTGCAGTGGGTTCCATATGTGGGGGAAAGCGGCTTAACATATCAAAGCTGGAGCTGGCAAGAAACTATGAACAGCAAATTGATGCCCTTCTCTCCGAAGGAGTCGACGGTATTTTGTGCGAAACGTTTTATTCACTGGATGAAATACGCATAGCGCTTCACAGTGTACGTAAATATAGTGATATTCCGGTGATTTGTCAGTTTGCGGTCGATCAGGTTGGTCGTACTCAGGATGGTTTTTTAGTGGCGGAAGCTTTTTCGGTGCTGCGTAATGAGGGGGCAGACATCCTTGGATTTAACTGTCACTCGGGTCCGCAGGGAATTATGAGTGTAATGGAGCAGCTGGACGGTCCTTTGTCTGTACCGTTGTCCGTATATCCGAATGCGGGACTAGCAGATTATGTGGACGGTCACTATGTATACGGTGCATCACCTGAATATTTTGGAGAATGTGCCAAATCCTTTGTAGACCTGGGAACGAGGCTGCTAGGTGGTTGCTGCGGAACTACACCGGATCATATTGCTGCTATATCCAAAGCCTTGAACCGTTTGCAACCGCCTCCTCTTGCTTCAAAAGAAGCTTTGTCGAAAGAGTCCTTTCAAGTGGCGGAGCAGATTGCAGATGAAGGGGAACGAGGAAATGGCAGACATACCAGTGAGCCCAACATCGTGGATCTTGTAAAGGAACGACATACGGTCATTGTAGAACTGGATCCTCCGCGCGATCTGGACATTACGAGGTTTATGCAAGGTGCTCATGCGTTGAAGAAAGCCGGGGCCGACGCGCTTACACTGGCTGACAACTCGCTTGCAGTCACTCGCATGAGCAACATGGCGCTTGGACATTTGGTCAGTATTGAAACAGGCTTGCGTCCATTAATTCATATAGCATGTCGTGATCGCAATCTGATTGGTACTCAATCCCACATGATGGGTTTTGACGCGCTCGGTATTGACCATGTACTGGCGGTTACTGGAGATCCGGCGCGGTTCGGTGATTTGCCAGGCGCCAGTTCGGTGTATGATATGACCTCTTTTGAAATCATACGTATGATCAAGCAATTAAATGATGGTGTCGCATTTTCCGGTAAGCCACTGAAGCAGAAAGCTAATTTTGTGGTAGGTGCCGCATTTAATCCTAACGTCAAGCATTTGGGTAAAGCCGTACAGCGGTTGGAGAAGAAAATTGCCTCCGGAGCCGACTATGTTATGACTCAGCCCGTATACGACCACGAGTTGATTGCAGCCATCGCGGAAGCGACACGACATTTGGAAGTACCGATTTTTATCGGTATTATGCCGCTGGCTAGTGGGCGCAATGCAGAATACTTGCACAATGAAGTACCAGGCATTCAGTTATCCGATGAGGTGCGTGCACGTATGTCTGGTCTTGAGGGTCCGGAAGGACGAGCAATGGGTGTGTCTATTGCCAAGGAGTTACTCGATACGGCAATGGAACATTTTAATGGTATCTATTTTATGACTCCATTTATGTTCTATGAAATGACAGCTGAACTGACTTCTTACGTATGGCAAAAATCAGGCCGCGCACAGGCCCCCTTGTTTCGACTATAATAATCAATTACAATAGTATAATGGATGTGATGCCGATGTCATTGAGTATGACCGGATACGGTCAAGCCATCCTTCATTATGAGGGCTATAAAGTGCGCTTGGAATTGAAATCAGTGAATCACCGCTATTGCGAAGTGATGATGAGAATTCCGCGCGAATGGACTCGTTACGAAGATGGCTTGAGAAGAACGGTTCAACAGCAGATTAAACGCGGTCGTATCGATGTCTTTATCCACAGGGAACGTGATGAAGAACAGATGCCCGCCGCGCGGTTAAATGACACTGTGGTGCAGGCTTACCTGCATGCAGCGGAGCAGCTGGCGGATCGTTATGGAGTGAAAGGAACGTTAGGGATAAGCGATATTCTTGCTTTGCCTGACGTTCTGGGTGAGCCTGGAGAGGCTTTCCATGGAGACGAAGAGGACTGGGAAGAGCAACTACAGCGAGCTTTGAATGAAGCTTTGCAAGGTTTACTGGAGATGAGAAGGCGAGAAGGCGGGCATTTGGCGCAAGATGTGAAATCCCGTATTTTACGTCTGGAATCCCTGCATCATGAAATGACGGTGCTGGCTCCTCATGTTGTGAACGACTACCGTAACAGGCTGAAACACAGGCTTAAAGAGCTTCAGGACGGTTCATTTACGCTTGATGAACATAAGTTCGGAATGGAGATTGCGTTATTCGCGGATCGCAGCAATATTGATGAGGAACTTACCCGGCTTCAAAGTCACTTTGGGCAGTGCAAGGGGTTGCTGCTATCGGACGAGCCGGCCGGTCGCAAATTAGATTTTTTAATCCAGGAAATGAACAGAGAAGTCAACACGATCGGCTCCAAGGCTAATCATCTCAACTTGGTTAATTTGGTCGTTGATATGAAAGCAGAGCTCGAGAAAATTCGTGAGCAGGCTGCAAATATTGAGTAGCTACCTGGTAGCGGCACGGCTGCAAGAGTCACATGTATAGGGGGAAAGACCTGAATATGGCAATCAAATTGATCAATATTGGTTTCGGCAATATCGTGTCGGCCAACCGAATTATCTCCATCGTCAGTCCGGAGTCTGCTCCGATCAAGCGGATTATACAGGAAGCCAGGGACCGTCATATGCTAATTGATGCTACCTATGGCCGCCGGACGCGGGCTGTTATTATTACAGACAGTGATCATGTAATCCTGTCTGCGGTGCAGCCGGAGACGGTCGCTCATCGCCTATCCACTAAAGATGATGACAATGACGAATAAAAATGGAGTGTACTATGGCTAAGGGATTATTATTTGTAATATCCGGACCTTCGGGTGTCGGTAAAGGGACGGTAGGCAACGCATTGCGTGACAAGCTACCAGAGATAACGTACTCCGTTTCTGCTACAACTCGAACACCTCGTTCGGGTGAACAGGATGGAGTGACCTATTTTTTTAAAACGCGTGAAGAATTTTTGGGTATGATTGAACGAGATGAAATGCTGGAGTATGCTGAGTATGTAGGGAACTATTATGGTACTCCACGTGATTTTGTAGATCAGACGCTTGCGCAGGGAAAAGATATTTTTCTGGAGATTGAAGTTCAGGGAGCGCTAAAGGTTAAAGAAAAATTTCCAGAAGGCATATTCATTTTTCTGCTTCCGCCTTCGCTAGATGAATTAAAGGATAGAATCCGGGGACGGGGCACAGAAACTCAAGCGACCATAGACCACCGTATGTCGGTAGCTGTGGATGAAATGAATCTGTTGCGTCACTATGATTATGCGGTCGTCAATGATGAGATTGATTTCGCTTGTAAACGAATAGAATCCATTATTATCGCCGAACATTGTAAGGTTCATCCTTAAACGAGGGCTTTACATATGCCAAGCGTACCTAAAGAGAAATAATACTGTATAAGCTGAGCTTGAAGGTGTACACTGGAGTTCAGCTTATACAGTCCTAAAACTACATGAAGAGGTGTCTATTCGTGCTGTATCCTTCCATTGATGAAATGATGAAAAAGGCAGATAGTAAGTATTCGTTGGTTGTAGCGGCTTCACGTCGTGCCAGACAGTTGCGCGAGGGTGAAAAGACGACCCTCAAGAATCCTAAATCCCACAAACAGGTTGGAGTAGCTTTGGAAGAGATCTATGCAGATCATCTTCTACTTGAAAGCGGCGAAGAAGAATAAGAATTATAGACAATCATTATAACCGGGCGTAATGCCAATTCCTTTGACAACCGCAAGGTTGTTATTTTTTTAGGTCAGGGGGAGTTAACGATGTTGAAGGGAAAAGTTATTATTCTTGGTATAACCGGTGGAATTGCTGCTTACAAAGGGGCTGCGTTATGTAGTAGGTTGACACAAAAGGGCGCCGATGTTCATGTGATTATGACAGCTTCTGCTAAGGAGTTTATTACCGAGCTTACGTTGCAGTCGCTCTCTCGTAATCCGGTGTACAGTGATACGTTTGATGAAAGAGAGCCGTCCGTCGTATCCCATATTCATCTGGCAGATGCGGCTGATTTGGTGCTTGTTGCACCTGCAACTGCGAATATTATCGGAAAAATGGCGCATGGCCTTGCTGATGATATGTTGTCTACAACGTTGTTGGCTACAACAGCGCCTATTATGGTGGCACCTGCGATGAATGTACATATGTACACTCATCCGGCAGTCATGCAAAATATGGAGACGCTTGTATCACGTGGCGTGAAGATGATTGAGCCTGGTGAAGGATTACTGGCTTGCGGTTACGTTGGCAAAGGACGTTTGGAAGAGCCGGACACAATTGTGCAAACCATAGAGCACTTTTTTGATCAGCAAGCCCAGGAACAAAAAAACAACATTAAGTCTGAATCCCGATGGTTTGGTGGCGAATCTATGGAGGCTCAAGTGCCTGAGTCACCTGTGAATGAGAATGAATCGGTGCTTTCAGGTAAAAAAGTCATTGTAACGGCTGGAGGCACGATCGAGCGAATTGATCCAGTGCGTTATATCACAAATGATTCATCTGGAAAAATGGGCTTCGCCATTGCAAAAGTGGCTCAAAAGATGGGGGCAGAGGTGCACTTGATTGCTGCCAATACCAGTGCGGAACCGCCTGCTGGTATTATGCTTGAAAGAGTCCAGTCGGCTGAAGACATGTACGCAGCTGTATTAAAACAATGGGAAACGAGCGATATGGTCGTTATGGCTGCTGCAGTTGCAGATTATCGACCACGTGAGATAGCACAGACCAAGATCAAGAAAAAAGATAGTGTATTTACGCTAGAGTTAGTGAAGAACGTCGATATTCTAGAATCACTCGGACGGAGTAAGAAACATCAATTTTTAATTGGCTTTGCAGCTGAAACTGAACATTTGGAGACGTATGCGAAAGATAAATTAGAACGTAAAAATTGTGATTTGATCGCGGCAAACGATGTAACTGTGAATGGTGCTGGTTTTGGCGTCGATACGAATGCTGTTCAAATTTATGACCGAAGCGGGATCGTTGAGCGTATTCCTGTACAGTCAAAGGAAGAAGTTGCGCGTAAGTTGCTTACTATAGCCGCGGGACGCATGGGTGGGGTGCTGCATTAATGGAGACGGGCAATTTAGTTGCCAAGGTCATTGTCGATGTACCTGCCAAGGATACGGACCGCACCTTCGATTATCTGATACCGGATTCAATGAGACCTTGGATTGAGCCGGGTAGTCGGGTAGCTGTGCCATTTGGCAAACGGACGGTGCAGGCTTTCGTCATCTCGGTAGTCCCAGCTGAGGAACCACCGAAATACAGGATGAGAGCGATCCAGGAGTTGCTCGATTTGGTACCGCCCTTATCTGCCGACCTAGTCGAACTGGGCAAATGGATGAGCGAACGTTATGCTTGTAATCAAATTATGGCATTGCAAGTGATGATTCCTACCGCGCTCAAGGGCAAAGCAGAACGTTATATCTCAATTGCGGAACAGCATGAGTTAACGCATCCACAGCGTACTATACAACCGAATCAGGGCGATGAGCTCGAATGGGCACTTCTGACCGACGATGGTATGAGTGATCCGACAGAGCGTCGGATTGTCAGCTTCATTCAGGAGAAGGAGCAAGTCCCATTGCAGCAACTCAGTCGACGTTTCCCTGAGGAAGCGGAGGTTATTAAATCACTGTTACGCCGGGGTGTGCTTCAGGAAAGTCAAGTTATTAAAGACAAACTTGGCAAAAAGACCATGAAATCCGTTGATCTGGCTATCGGCACAGACGAGGCATCAACGGTACTGGAGCAATTTTCTGCCAAAGCACAGCGTCAGCGGGAGGTACTTGCTTTTTTGCTGGAACGTAGCGAGTTTCTGCCTCTGTCGCTCAAGGAAGTCATGACCTCATTGAGTGTGTCTGCTGCAACGGTTAAGGCGCTGGAAGATAAGGGCTATGTTTCGCTGGAGGATGTCGAAGTGTTCCGCGACCCGTACCGGGGCAGACACTTCAAGCCTACAGAGCCACTCCCTCTCACGGCAGAGCAGCAGTCGGTGTATGAACGGATTATTCGCCAGCTGGACACGCGTGAGCAAGGAGCTTATTTGTTGCATGGAGTCACGGGGAGCGGTAAGACGGAAATCTATCTACAGACGATTCAGCGTTGTATCGAGCAGAATCGGCAGGCCATTGTGCTGGTACCTGAAATATCGTTAACCCCACAAATGGTTGAGCGTTTTAAAGGTCGGTTTGGCGATCAGGTAGCAGTGATGCACAGTAGGTTGTCTGGAGGAGAACGGTACGATGAGTGGCGCAAAATACGCGAAGGCCGTGTGAAAGTGGCGATTGGTGCTCGCTCGGCAGTATTTGCGCCTTTTCGTGAGTTAGGTCTTATTATTATGGATGAGGAGCACGAAACGTCCTATAAGCAGGAAGAGACACCTAAATACCATGCGCGTGATGTCGCCATTCGCAGAGCCCATCAGCATGGGGCTGTCGTTATTCTCGGCTCGGCTACACCGTCGCTGGAAAGCTACTATGCGGCTCGCTCACAAAGCAACGACGAGTTTGCGCCGTTGCTACTTGAAATGCCAACTCGCGCATTGGGGAACACGTTACCCGAAGTACATATCATGGATATGCGTGAGGAACTGCGTGCTGGCAACCGCTCTATGTTTAGCCGTGCGTTGCATAATGGGATTGCAGAGCGGTTAGAGCGTAAGGAGCAGACGGTGCTCCTGTTGAATCGGCGTGGACACTCCACATTCGTCATGTGCCGTAGCTGTGGCTATGTGGCGGGCTGTCCGCATTGTGATATTTCGCTTACGTATCATCAGCGGTCGAACAATTTACGTTGCCATTACTGTGGTTATTCCGAGCCCGTGCCTCAGACTTGTCCTGAGTGCGGTAGTGAGCATATTCGCTATTTCGGTACAGGTACCCAGCGAGTGGAAGAAGAGCTGGCAAAGCTATTCCCCGGTATACGTGTTGTTCGAATGGATGTTGATACAACGACAGAAAAAAATGCCCACGAAAAGCTCCTCAAGCAATTTCGTGATAAAAAAGCGGACGTGCTGCTCGGTACTCAAATGGTTGCCAAAGGCCTGGACTTTCCCGATGTGACACTGGTTGGTGTCATTACTGCGGATTCGGCTCTCAATTTACCAGATTTTAGGGCTGCGGAAAAGACTTTTCAGCTGTTAACACAAGTAGCTGGACGTGCTGGGAGACATCAATTGCCAGGGGAAGTATTCGTACAATCCTATACTCCAGAGCATTATTCGGTGATTCACGCAAATCGCCATGATTATGCTTCTTTTGTGAGGGAAGAATTGAAACACCGCCGCAATTTGCACTATCCACCATATTGTCGTCTTATTTTGGTAACCTTTTCTCATGAACAACTCCCGGTGCTGGTTCGGCTGGCTGAGAATTATTCAGCAACACTACAGGGACGGGCCAGACAACGGGGCTGGTTCGGGAATATGGATCGTCTTACATCGGATGTACTCGACATTTTGGGACCAGTAGCTTCACCCATTTCGAGAATCAAGAATAGATACCGATTTCAATGTATGATAAAATGGCGTGGAAATATCGACGCGATCAGTTTGGCTCAGCAAGTAGCTGATGAAATGGCCGAATCCGCACAGGCGCAAAAGTTGCTGATTAGTCTGGATGTTGATCCGCAAATGCTTATGTAGGGTGTTACCACAAAAGTTATTAGCACAAATAATGCGGACAAGTCGTCCGTACATAGGATAATGTAGCAGTCGCGTTTGTGATGAATACAGTTAAGCCTAAACGAAGGAAAAAGGATAAAGAGGAAGGTGTTCTGTTGTCATGTCAATTAGAATTATAGTGTTGGAGCCGGATGATGTATTGCACAAAGTAGCAAAGGAAGTCACTAAAATTACGCCTAACGTGCAAAAGCTGCTCGACGATATGGCAGATACGATGTATGAAGCGGAGGGTGTAGGTCTTGCTGCTCCGCAAGTAGGTATTTTGAAGCGTCTCATCGTTGTAGATGCTGGAGATGAACATGGTTTGATTAAAATGATCAACCCAGAAATCGTGGCCGAAGAAGGGGAGGAATTGGGTCCAGAAGGCTGCCTGAGTATACCAGGGTTGAACGGGGATGTGCGTCGTGCCGAGAAAGTTACAGTCAAGGGACTGGACCGCGAGGGTAAGGCCATTACCGTTACAGCGACAGGATTGCTTTCTCGTGCTTTTCAGCATGAAATCGACCATTTAAATGGAATTTTGTTCACGGATATTGCAGAAAAAGTATATGAGGTTGCGCTGGAACAGCCAGGACCGAACCGTCAGATAGGAGAGTGAGGTTCGATGAGTCAAGACATTCGTATTATCTTTATGGGTACGCCTGAGTTTGCAGTGCCATCGTTGAACATGTTACTGGATAATGGTTATAACGTGGTCGGTGTGATTACACAGCCCGATAAGCCACAGGGACGGAAAAAAATATTGACGCCTACACCAGTTAAGGAAGCGGCAGAAAAACGCGGATTACCTGTACTGCAACCGACCCGCCTGCGCCAGCCAGAAGCGGTGGCTCAGGTGGCGGAGCTGCGTCCTGATCTGATCGTAACCGCAGCCTATGGGCAAATTTTGCCAAAATCCGTACTAGACCTGCCTCGTTTCGGCTGTCTGAATGTTCATGGTTCGTTACTTCCCCGTTATCGGGGAGGTGCACCGATTCAGCGTGCGATTATTAACGGTGAGACCGTGACGGGTGTGACGCTGATGTATATGGCGGAAGGACTGGATACCGGCGATATGATATCGCGAGTTGAGGTTGCTATAGAGCCGGAGGATACCTCCGGTACGATTTTTGAAAAGCTAAGCGTAGCTGGAGCAAAGCTTTTGCAGGGCGAGCTGCCTAAATTGCTGACAGGGCAATCAGACCGTACGCCGCAAAACGAGGACGAGGCGACCTATGCTCCGAATCTGAACCGCGACGATGAGCGTATTTCGTGGAGTGACAATGCACAGCAGATATACAACCGGATTCGCGGCCTTGTACCTTTTTCCGGCGCGTTTACGCTTTGGGAGGAAAATGTTTTTAAAATATGGGCTGCTGAGCAGCCTTTCATAAATAATGAAGTGAGTGGCTCAAATGCTCCAGCACCCGGAACGGTTCTTCAATTGACCGCTCGTGGCATTGAGGTGCAGACAGGCGAAGGAACTCTCTGGCTGACTCAGGTTCAACCGGCTGGCAAAAAGGTTATGGATGCCGGAACCTTTGCGCGCGGCGGACAGATGAAGCCAGGCACGGTGCTCGGATGAGCGGGAGTCACTCCCGTCAGGGAGGCCAAGGCAAGGGAGTGGGTGCCAGATCCGGCAATACTCGCAAACAGACGGCGCGGGAAGTTGCACTTGATGTGTTGACCGGTGTGGAGCAAGAGGGTGCGTATAGCAATCTTGAATTGAATCGTCGACTTCAGCAGGCAGGTTTATCTGCAAGTGACGCTGGTTTGGCGACTGAACTTGTATACGGTACAGTCGCACGCCGAAATACACTTGATTATTTTTTGAATAAATTTGTTCAAAAAGGAACGGCCAAGCTTCAGACTTGGGTACGTTCGTTGCTGCGGATGAGTGTGTATCAGGTGGTGTATCTGGATCGAGTTCCGGATCATGCAGTCGTTAGTGAAGCGGTGACCATTGCCAAGCGTCGTGGACATCAGGGGATTTCCGGTATGGTCAATGGCGTGCTCCGCAGCATGCTGCGTGAGCCGGACAAGCTGCGTATTCCTGACGATTTGTCACCGGAGGAACGGATTTCATTAGAACATTCCCATCCACAGTGGCTGGTTAAGCGCTGGGTTAAGCAATACGGTGCAGATACTGCTGAGGCTATCTGTCAGGCTAATAATGAGCCCCCAGCGGTCAGCGTACGGGTGAATACGACAATGACCAGCCGTGATCAGCTGCTGGACGAGATGCGTTCAAAAGGACTTGATGCCGTTCCTTCGGCAGTTAGTCCCTATGGGATTGTTGTTCGTAGCGGTGGCAATATGGCGCTTACCTCGTGGTATACGGACGGCTTGCTGTCCGTACAGGATGAAAGCTCGATGCTCGTTGCCGAAGCAGTTGCTCCTGAGCCCGGTATGCTGGTACTGGATTGCTGTGCCGCTCCAGGCGGCAAAACAGCTCATATGGCTGAGCTGATGAAGGATCGCGGTCGGATCGTTGCAAATGATCTGCATGCCCATAAGCATCAATTAATCCGCGAACAGGCTAATCGACTTGGCCTGGATGCCGTGGAAACAGTCACTGGTGATGCGCTAGAACTGAAGGAACGATATGCTCCAGCTTCTTTTGACCGTATTTTGCTGGATGCGCCATGCTCTGGCTTTGGAGTAATTCGTCGTAAACCAGACCTGCGTTGGAGTAAAACTGCGCAGGATGTTCGCGACATTACACAGCTTCAGCATGAGCTGCTGGATAGTGTAGCGGGACTGTTGAAGCCAGGTGGTATTCTGGTCTACAGCACATGCACGATTGAGCCGGACGAAAATGAAGGACAATTGACTCGGTTTTTAAGCGAACATTCGGAGTATGAATTGGCAGAGGGTCATTCCTTCCCGGACGTGAGCCGCGAAAAGGATAGTATACAGGGAGGCTCGGTACAGCTGTTACCGCAGCATTTCCACAGCGACGGATTTTATATCGCGCGCCTGCGTCGGGTGAAATAGCGCGGAAGAGAATTCCATGCAGCTGCCCACCAGCATTTCCACATTCCGCCGGAACATTTCCGGCGGTTTTTTGCATGAAGACGAAAAATTTTTACCCCCTCAGGGATTTGTGCTAAAATAGGAAGAATGAAAAATATGATCTGCGATCAAACAGAACTTAATGAAGAAGGAACGGGTGCAAACATTGATGAAACCTTTTATATATGATTTAACTTTGGAGGAGCTTCAGGACTGGGCCAAGAACAATGGCGAGCCTGCTTTTCGTGGAGGACAAATTTTTGACTGGCTGTATGTGAAGCGGGTCAATGATTTCAGCGAGATGACGAATTTGCCCAAGGCGCTGAGAGAGAAGCTTGAGGAGCAATTTAGTTTTGTGACGCTTAGTGAAATTACAAAGTTGGAATCAAAGGACGGTACAGTAAAATTCCTGTTCGGTTTGCATGATGATCATGCCATTGAAACGGTCATTATGAGACACAATTACGGAAACAGTATTTGTGTAACGACACAAGTGGGTTGCCGAATTGGTTGTACTTTCTGCGCTTCGACGCTTGGAGGCCTCAAACGGAACCTGACAGCTGGTGAAATTACTGCACAGGTAGTACAGGCTCAGAAAATTTTGGATAAAACGAATGAACGAGTGAGCAGCATCGTGATTATGGGCTCGGGCGAGCCTTTCGAAAACTATGAAGCGACCATGACGTTTTTGCGTACAATGGTTCATGAAAAAGGTCTGAACATTGGTCAACGTCATATCACAGTGTCGACCAGCGGTATTGTACCGAATATTTATAAATTTGCCGACGAGGATACCCAGATTAATCTGGCAATATCCATTCATGCGCCTAATGATGCACTTCGGTCGAAGCTAATGCCTGTAAATCGGCGTTATCCCTTTAAGGATGTTATGGATTCTCTACGTTACTATCTTGCTAAGACGGGGCGGAGAATTTCGTTTGAATATGCCCTGATTGGTGGGGTAAACGATCAGGCAGAACATGCTGAAGAGCTAGCGGATGTGTTAAAGGACATGCTGTGTCACGTCAATTTGATTCCAGTCAACCATGTGCCTGAGCGCAAGTATGTGCGCACATCGCGTAGCGATATTTTTAATTTTCAACGTATTCTTGCCGAAAAAGGCGTCAATGTGACGATCCGGCGTGAACAGGGTCACGATATTGCCGCTGCCTGCGGTCAGTTGCGTGCAAAGCATATGGAGTTGGGGTGAAACCATTTGATCAAAACAGTTCATGTCAGCCATGTCGGACGTGTACGTTCGGTGAATGAGGATTCTGCCTGGATCAGGCACTTAGAGCAAGGCTATATTCTTGGGATTGTTGCCGATGGTATGGGGGGGCATTTGGCCGGTGATACGGCCAGCCGCCTTGCGGTAGAGACACTTGCCGCTGATTTGGCGACGCTGGAGAGCGGATTATCCGCACATTCTTTGACGGCGGCGCTCAGCGACGCTATTTTGCATGCCAATGAAGTCATCTTCCAGACGGCTGCACGCGATGAGAAGTATCATAATATGGGAACGACAGTTGTTGCGGTTTTACTAAACGACGCATCCGGAATTATCGGACATATCGGTGACAGTCGCGCCTATGTCATATCCAAAGGAGCGGTACATCAGCTTACAGAAGACCATACTTTGGTTAACGAGCTGTTCAAAAACGGTCAGATCAGTAAGGAAGAACGGGAGAACCATCCTCGTCGCAATGTACTGACACGGGCGCTGGGCACTGATTCCGAGGTGAAAGTGGATATTGACTCCATTACGCTGGAAAAAGGCGATGTACTGTTACTGTGTAGCGACGGATTAAGCAATCTGGTAACGGAAGAACAAATCAGTAAAGTAGTAGGTGCCGCAGAGAATCCTTTGGAGGAGCGTGCGGATCGTCTGCTACATCTGGCGTTGCTTGCCGGAGGAGACGATAACATTACTGTAGCTTTGTTTGAATTGCCCGATGACACGGTTTCATTGAATGAAAAGGGGTGTGACGCATGATCGGGCACCTGCTAGGGGGAAGATACGAAATTATTGAGCGTATCGGTGGCGGCGGTATGGCTCTGGTGTACAAGGCTCAAGACATTTTGCTGAATCGCAATGTCGCAGTTAAAGTGTTGCGCCAGCAATTTGTTCATGACGAGGAATTTATTCGCCGGTTTCGGCGTGAGGCGCAGTCTGCGGCTTCGCTTTCGCATTCGAATGTGGTCAGTATTTATGATGTCGGCCAAGAGGATGAAATCCATTATATTGTAATGGAGTGCATCGAAGGTAAAAATTTGAATGAGATTATTAAAGAACGTGCGCCATTGCAGGTGGATGAAGCCGTACGGATTGCTTCCCAGATTTGTGATGCGCTGGAGCATGCTCACCAAAATCAGATCATTCACCGAGACATCAAGCCTCATAATATATTAATTGGACGTAATGGACGGGTTAAGGTAACCGATTTTGGGATTGCTAGAGCTGTTACGTCAACGACCATTACCCAGACGGGTTCTGTTGTAGGTTCTGTTCATTATTTTTCACCTGAGCATGCAAAGGGTGTCGTCACCGGCGAAAAATCGGACTTATATTCTTTAGGTATTGTCTTATATCAAATGCTGACGGCGCAGCTCCCTTTCCTCGGAGAAAGTCCAATTAGTGTAGCGCTCAAGCATTTGCAAGAGGAGTTTGAGGAACCGCGTAAAATTAATCCGTTGATTCCGCAAAGTGTGGAAAATGTCATTCTAAAATCCATGCGCAAAAATCCAGAAGAGCGTTATCAATCGGCAGATGAAATGCTAAAAGATTTGGAAACCTGTTTGCTGCCGGGACGGCGTAATGAATCCAAGCTGGAGTTTACACATTTGGATGATGAGGATCAAACACGGGTTATTCCGGCTATTAAGCCTCAACAATTAGGGATGTCTTCTAGCGGTGAAGATGTACCTGCCCAACCGCGTGAGTCTGAACAGCTTCTGAGCAAGCAATCGTCCAAGAAAAATAGAAAAAAAGCGATCTTGTGGGTAACACTAGTGTTGGTGTTACTTCTGTGCATGGGCGGAGTGGTGTACTATGTGCAAAGTGTACTTGTCGTGCCTGAGGTAAAAGTACCAGGTGTATTGACACAAACAGAAGACCAAGCGAAGGTTAATCTCAGTAAAGCGGGATTACTCATTGAGGAGCCAATCCAGCATGAATACAAAGAGGGGATCGCGCCTGGAATTGTATTTTATCAAAGCTATCCTGCAGATTCTTTAGTCAAGGAAGGAACCAAGATTAGTCTGAAAGTCGGGATTGCCAAGCCGCTCACCCCAATGCCGGATGTAAAAGGCCAAAGCTACGAGAATGCTGTTAAGCTGCTGACCGCCCAGCAAATTAAGGAGACGCAGATTCAGCAAAATGAGCAGTTCAGTGATCAGGCCGTTGGAACCGTCCTTAGTCAGACGCCAGCTGCAAATGAGCCATTTGATAAGGATTCAGTCCAGGTTGTGCTCACAGTCAGCAAGGGCGCTGACACTGTAAAAATGCCAAGTCTCGTAGGGAAAACGCAGAACCAAGCGGAAAATGAGGTCAAAAAGGCAGGGCTGAAGGTTGGCTCGATTAAAGAAGAATTTAGCTATGAGCAGGAAAAAGGAAGAGTAACCAAACAATGGCCGTCAGAGGCAGGCAGTGAGTTGCCACCAAATACGGAAATTACGTTTTATGTAAGCACTGGTTACCCGCCAGAAGCGATTACGCTGCCATTTAATGTGCCTGTTGCACCGAAGGAAGAGGGTAAAAACAGCAAAATTCGTATCACTTATACGGATGCACGTGGAGAAAATCAGGAATGGGGAAGCCGTACGATTAATACGACACAGGTGTTCACTATCAACCTGCTAATGGCTCCGAACAAAGACAGTGTTGTCTCAGTATTTAGAGATGGTGACTTTATTGATACGTATCCGGTCTCTTATATTGATGCGAAAAATGGAACAGTGACGATGCCTCAAATTGCCCCACCTGCTGGAACTTCACCAACGGATACACCTGATGGTAATTCCTCGCAAAATGGAAGTGGAAACGGCGAGGAAGGTGATAACGGGGGATCTTCTAATGATAGTGGTAACGGTGGAGGCGACTCGAACAATCAGGAGGGCACAGGAGGTAATGGTGACCCTTCCGCCTTTGTTCCTGGAACGAATTCCACGGGGGCTACGCGCAGTGAGTTGGCAGTTAGCCATAAAAACAACCCAGCTTACGCTTCCCACGAAAAGAAGGAAAAAGTGATTGAGGCTGTTCAGCATCAGTAAACGTGCAATAGGAGATGCTCAACCTGCTATACGCAATAAAACTTGAACATTATGAAGGAGGACATCTTACACATGCCTGAAGGTCTGATCGTCAAGGCGCTTAGCGGATATTATTATGTCTCCAGCCTGGATCAGGATGGGCGTCCGGTATCTGGCGAAGCTACGGTACAATGCAGAGCACGCGGCATTTTTAAGAAAAAAGAGATCACGCCTCTTGTCGGTGATCGGGTCGTTTACGAACTGACTGAGAACGGGGAAGGTATGGTCAAGGAGATTAGAAAGCGTACGACGGAGCTGATTCGTCCTCCGGTAGCTAATACCACGCTTGCTGTGCTGCTGTTTTCCTTGCGTGAGCCGGATTTAAACCTGCCTTTACTGGACAAATTTTTAGTCCATATTGAGCACGCCGGGCTGGATACGATTATCTGTCTGACTAAGCGCGATTTGTATGAAGGCAGCCCTTCAGAGGATGACACCGTGCTGGCCGTTCAGGAAATGTACCGGAAGATCGGTTATGAAGTGCTGGTAACCAGTGCCCGTACCGGAGAAGGAACGGCTGAGCTTAAGAAGCTGTTGGCTGGTCAAATCAGCGTGTTTTCCGGGCAGTCAGGTGTAGGGAAGTCTTCCATGCTTAATGCTTTGGAGCCTGGGTTAACGCTGGAGACGAGCGCCATAAGCAATAAGCTGGGCCGAGGAAGACATACGACTCGTCATGTAGAGCTTATTCCTTTAGACAACGGAGGGTTTGTAGCAGATACGCCGGGGTTTAGCCAGTTGGATTTTCTGGAGCTGGGTGTGGATGAACTATCTCCCTGTTTTCGTGAATTCCAGCAGTATGCGGAAGGATGTAAATTTCGGGGGTGTACCCATATTCACGAGCCTGGCTGTAAAGTAAGAGAGGCCCTGGAAGAAGGACATATTTCACAGGGACGGTATGATAGCTATTTGCAGTTCTATCAGGAATTAAAAGAAAAAAAACGGAGGTACTAAGTTTATGTTAAAAATAGCACCGTCGATTTTATCCGCTGATTTTGCTCGCTTGGGCAGTGAAGTTGCGGAAGCTGAGGCAGGAGGGGCAGACTGGATTCATGTGGATGTAATGGATGGACATTTTGTATCCAATATTACATTGGGTCCACCTATCGTTCAGGCTATTCGTCCGCATACGACTCTTCCCTTGGATGTTCATCTGATGATTGAGCATCCTGAACGTTATATTGGCGATTTCGTAAAAGCAGGAGCCGATATCATCACTGTTCATGCTGAGGCGTGTGTTCATTTGCATGGTGTCCTTCACTTGATCAAGCAGCAAGGCGCTCTGGCTGGAGTGGCTCTCAATCCGGGTACTTCACCATACGCGATCAAGGAAGTGCTGCCAAATGTAGATATGATTCTAGTGATGACGGTCAATCCTGGCTTTGGAGGACAGTCCTTCATTCCAGAGACGTTGAATAAAATCAGACAAATCCGTGCTTGGTTGAACGAATTGGGTCGTCCAGACGTACATATCGAGGTAGACGGAGGTATTGCGGAGGAGACGGCACCAGCCGTATTTGAAGCGGGGGCTAACGTGCTGGTGGCTGGTAGTGCGGTATTCGGCAGAGCAGACCGCGCAGCGGCTATTGCTACGATTCGGGACAGTGCAGCTCGTTTGTCCAAGTGAAGCTGACCGAAGCATTGTGGATGACTGTCGCGAGCATGGCGACGGGGTTGACCCTTAGCTGTTTCTCGCTTGTGAAGGCTCCTTGGAATGCCGTTCTTTCACTTTTGGCTGTTCTAGTTGTACTGTTTTATTTTCGTAAAAATGAACGGCGTGGTTTACGAATAGGTTTTGTGGTGTGCAGCGTACTTTATTATATCCTGTTTATTTTCATACTCTCAGCATATCTCTATGTTCGCGGACTTGTCTGATGGTATAGCCTGGGATGGTTGTGCATAAATATGGTTACATGAGCGGGATTCTCATGTAGCCTTTTTTTGTGGGGTAACAACCCTTGACAGGTTGCATAAACTACAGAGAACGGATGCAGGAGGATGATGGGGAGGGTGAGGCATGAAGTTTTACACAATCAAGCTGCCAAAATTTCTGGGTGGATTCGTTAAAGCCATTTTGAATACATTCCAGAAAAACTGAATTCAACGTAATGTAAACACAGGATGTAGGATGAAAGCTAGAGTTACACAGGGCACGCTTCCCGGGCAGAACAGATAGGTAGCTCGGTAGTAAAAGATAAGAACGCACGGGAAGGTGCCTGACATTTTATTCTCCTGAACTAGGCGGATATTACTTTTCGAATAACCAAAAAAGCACCCGTTTAAAACGAGGTGCCTTTTGTTTATAACGATATTTTTTTACGACTACACGCGAGTCACTTTACCGGCTTTCAATGCACGAGTGCTGACATAAACGCGTTTCGGTTTACCGTTAACGAGAATGCGAACTTTTTGTACGTTGACGCCCCAAGTACGGCGATTACGGTTGTTAGCGTGAGATACGTGGTTACCGCTGCCAGGCTTTTTGCCTGTTACAGAACATTTACGAGACATGATTCCACCTCCTATTCTGAAAATAACCAAATTCCATATGGAACGGGTCTCTCTTCAGGCCGACTGGGTCAGCCGGACTTTGTAAGTCACTAACCTGAACAAAACAATACTTAAATATAATATCATAGTCAAAAAAGCTCCGTCAACTGATTCAAAAACTTTATTTATTTCTCTTTCGCATTATAGTACAATATGGGATAGTTATTGTTGCGATTATTTTGTATTTAAATGGAATGTGAATTCTTATTCCAGTCATGCCGGCGGTTCAGAGGCGGGACTATAGTTATCATTCCAGCCGATGATTTATTGTGGGGCAGTTGACTGGTTTTTCATTGTATATGACCTGTAGAAGAACGACCAGACGTGAGTACAAGAGCTTATGAAAGTGTGACATTCGTATTCGTCGTCTGGCTTTAGTATAATTTAATTGAACCTGTAGGCACAGTTGAATAAGGTGTGGTGAAGGTTGATAGTAAAACAAGTGTATTAAGCTAGGAAGGGGAATTCTCTTGAGTAATCGTTCTTTGAATGGAACAGATTTTACCGCAATGGTTTTAGCCGGGGCGGAACAATTACAGCAGCATGCGGAACATGTCAATTCACTAAATGTATTCCCGGTGCCAGACGGTGATACGGGAACCAACATGAATTTGACGATGAGCGCGGGCGTAACGGAATTAAAGAGGGGGGATTCTTCCTCCATCGGTGTCATGTCCGGCATATTATCCAAAGGTTTGCTGATGGGAGCCCGCGGCAATTCAGGGGTTATCCTGTCTCAGTTGTTTCGTGGCTTCAGCCGTTACGCTGCCCCATACGAGGAATTGAATACCCTTCAGTTCGCATCGGCATTGCAGAGCGGGGTGGATGCGGCCTACAAGGCGGTGGTTAAGCCGGTGGAGGGTACAATTCTTACCGTGGCGAAGGAAGCGGCCAGGCATGCTGTGTTTTTCTCGCGCCGGACGAACGATATCACGGAACTGATGGAAGAAGTGCTTGCCAAAGCGAAGGAAACGCTTGCCATGACGCAGGACATGCTCCCTGTACTGAAGCAAGTAGGAGTTGTAGATTCGGGTGGGCAAGGTCTTGTGTATATTTATGAAGGCTTTATGCAGCATCTTGGAAGCGGCTTGGTGACGTCTCCAATTGCAAAAAGTGATAATGCACGCCAGGTTTTTGCTCCTCACGTATCGGAGAGACCTACTGCTCCTGCAGTTGTTCCTTCCCCAGATGCGCCGATTTCTGCGCAAGCGAAGCTCGAAACGGATAATATTGAATTTTTGTATGATATGGAGTTTTTTATTAATCGACAACTGGGCGATGCGCAAGGTACCTATTTTGATGAGGAAGCCTTCCGGAAAGCGTTATCTGTAGATGGTGATTCTATTATCGTGATTTCAGACGATGATGTCATCAAGGTTCACGTGCATTCTAAGGCTCCTGGTGAAGTACTGAATTTGGCACTGCGTTACGGAGAAATTACACAGATTCGTATTTTAAATATGCGCGAGCAGCATCGTGATTTGTTGTCTGCGGGTATGGATGTTGCTCCTGAGCCTGAGTGGTTTGCTGAAATACCAACAGAGCCTGTACGTGAGGAAGAGCCGTCTGAGCCTCCCGCTCATGAACTGGCATCCTTTGGTTTTATAGCTGTGGCTTCCGGTGAAGGAATTGCTGATATTTTCAGAAGTTTAGGCGTCGATGTTGTCCTTGCTGGCGGCCAAACAATGAATCCGAGCACAGAAGACTTCGTTAATGCGGCCCGCTCGATTGCGGCTCAACATATTTTTATTCTTCCGAATAATTCCAATATTATTTTGGCGGCAGAACAAGCACGTGAACTGCTAGAGATGGAACGTTTGGTGTCGGTTATTCCGAGCAAAACAATTCCTCAGGGCATTGCGGCAGCATTTGCTTTTCAGGAGGAAGAGGCTTTTGAGGTAAATCAGGACAATATGCGTGACGCAGTCACCCGGGTGAAGTCTGGGCAAGTGACCTACGCGGTACGGGATACGACGCTTGATGATCTGCATATTACAGCAGGGCACTACATCGGTATTCAGGATTCCAAGATTGTTGCGACCGAGGAACACTTAATGGCAACGTCCCGTTTTTTGCTAGCGAAAATGCTGGTGAATGGCGATGAAATTGTTACGATTCTTACAGGTTCGGACGCGAATCAACAAGACACAGATCAGCTTGTTGCATGGATTGAAGAAAATTATGCGGATGCTGAAGTGGAAGTTCATGAAGGTGGTCAGCCGATTTATCCTTATTTGTTCTCAGTGGAAACCTGATGTGCTTTTGCGCGTCCATGGAAGTCCACTACAAAAGGAGGTCTGACTGATGAGTAGTACCATCATTTTGACGGATAGCACGGCTGATATTCCACCGGAATTAGCAGACCGTCTCGGTATAGTCGTTGTACCACTGACAGTGATGTTCGGCAGCACAGCTTACCTGGACGGCATTGAGATGTCAGCGGCGCAGTTTTACAGCGAACTGGTACGGGCTGATGAGCTGCCTACGACTTCACAGCCTTCACCAGCCCGTTTTTTGGAGACATACACGACATTGTTGGAGCAATACCCTGAGAGCCAGGTTATCTCTATCCATTTATCCTCGGGTGTGAGCGGAACGTATCAGTCTGCTCTGCTGGGCAAATCCATGCTGGAGAAGCATGAACATAGAGTGACTGTGGTGGATTCCAAATCAGCTTCATACGGATACGGTATGCTAGTGGTTTATGCGGCAGAGCTGGCGGCAGCCGGGCACTCCCCGGCTGATATTGTTCGGGCTGTGGAACGTCGTGGAGAGCGTCGTTGTTTGTATTTCCTGGTGGATACTCTGCAATACTTACAAAAAGGCGGACGTATTGGTAAGGCAGCGGCAATGGTGGGCACGTTGCTTAACATTAAGCCGATACTTTCGATTGACAAAGAAGGCATTATTTATTCGGTTGATAAGGCGAGAGGGCATAAAAAAGCGACAGCGAGAATTATTGAACTACTGGAGCGGGACTTAAAAGGCCAAAAAATTAATATTGCTGTGGGTCATACGGCAGATCGCTCAGCGGCAGAAGCGTTCGTGGCTCAGCTGGCAGAGCATTTTGAGCTAGGAGATCGAATATATACTGAACTTGGCGCTGTGATTGGGACCCATGTAGGGCCAGGAACGATTGGCATTTTTGTGTGGCCGGCCGGAGATGAGAGGTAATATGCTGCAATTGGATCAAATACCTTTAAAACAAATACATGGCGTGAGTGCTCTCAAAGAGGGAGAGCTTCACGCTTTTGGCATTTTTAACATACAGGATGTGCTGGAATATTATCCGTTTCGGTATGAAGATTACCGACTGCGCTCGCTAAGCGAAGTGAAGGACGGAGATAAGATTACGGTACAAGCCAAAATTATGGGCATTCCAGTGCTTCAGCGTTACGGGCGCAAATCAAGGTTGACTTGTAAATTGATGGCCGAGGATTGGATGTTTACCGCAACGTGGTTTAATCGGCATTTCATGAAGGAGCAGCTAACCTCAGGTCGTGAAATTGTGGTGACTGGTAAATGGGACCTCAAACGTATGCAGATGACTGTTGCAGATTCTGAGTTTCCTGATAAAGGAGTAGCCCGCTCGGGGACACTTCAACCGGTGTACTCTATAGGCGGCAAGATCACCCAAAGTTGGATGCGAAAAATAATGAACCAGACGCTCCAGCAGTTTGGTGAAATGATCCCCGAAATATTGCCTGAGTTGCTTGTACGCAAATATAGTATGATGCCGCGCAAGCAGGCTATTGCGGGTATACACCAGCCTCAGGACAACCGCGAGGGGCAAGAGGCTCGTCGGCGGATGGTGTATGAGGAACTGTTTTTATTTCAGCTGAAAATGCAGGCATTCCGGGCGTTAAATCGCGGTCGTGCGGACGGGGTGGTACATACGGTGGATAACGCCACGATTCGTGAATTTGTAAGGGCTTTGCCTTTTGAATTAACGGATGCACAGAAGAAGGTAGAGCTTGAAATACTGCACGATCTACGCTCATCTTATTGTATGAACCGTCTGCTTCAGGGGGATGTTGGGTCAGGTAAAACAGTTGTTGCTGCCATCGGTTTATTTGCCACAGTACGTTCCGGTTTTCAGGGAGCGCTGATGGTGCCAACCGAAATATTGGCCGAGCAGCACATGCGATCGCTTCACAAGCTGTTTGAGCCCTTTGGAATCAGCGTTGGTCTACTGACTGGGAGTACAACCGGGAAGAAGCGTAAGGAACTGCTAGCTGCTCTCCAAATGGGTCTGCTGGACATTGTAGTAGGCACCCATGCTCTCATTCAGGAGGATGTATATTTTCGTCAGCTTGGGCTTGTTGTAACGGATGAGCAGCATAGATTCGGAGTGAACCAGCGAAGTGTACTGCGTCGCAAAGGCTATAATCCCGATGTGCTGACGATGACGGCCACACCGATCCCTCGTACGCTGGCCATCACTGCGTTTGGCGATATGGATGTTTCTACGTTGTCAGAGCGGCCGAAGGGGCGTATTCCAATTTCCACCTATTGGGTGAAGCACGAACTGATGGATCGGGTACTTGGTTTTATTTCCCGCGAGGTAGACCAGGGACGGCAGGCTTATCTGATTTGTCCGTTGATTGAAGAGTCGGAGAAGCTAGACGTACAGAATGCCATCGATTTGCATATTCAAATGCAGCAGGCTTTTCCACATTACCGCGTTGGGCTATTACATGGACGAATGACTCCCGCAGAAAAGGAAGAAGTTATGCGTTCTTTCTATGCGAATGAAATTCAGTTGCTCGTTTCAACGACGGTTGTGGAGGTAGGCGTAGACGTTCCCAATGCGACACTAATGATCATTATGGATGCGGATCGTTTTGGACTATCCCAGTTACATCAATTACGTGGACGAGTCGGACGGGGTGCACATGCCTCGTATTGCGTATTGATCGCTGACCCTAAGTCGGAGGTTGGTCAGGAGCGGATGAAGGTTATGACCGATACGGACGATGGTTTTGAGGTGGCTAGACGCGATCTGGATTTGAGGGGGCCGGGTGACTTTTTTGGTACCAAGCAGAGTGGGCTACCCGAGTTTCGTTTAGCAGATATGGTAGCGGATTTTGAGGTGCTGGAAAAGGCGCGTGAGGATGCAACTGATCTGATCAAGGATGCGTCCTTTTGGACATCTCCGCAGTATGAAGCATTGCGCGGTTATTTGCAAAAAGAGCAGATTTTTCAGGGGGATCTCATCGACTAATCCACCATGAATTATGAGATTGTTTTAAACGTTTTAAACAGATAGGCACAATGGACAGGCTGGCCGTCATATATTTGGGAATGACCGAATGATATGGGAGGTGTGGCAACATTGAGCTATCAGCAATATGGAATCAGTCCGCAACTGGTGGAGCGGATTAAGTTGAAAATGAAGAATCGTGCGCTCAAGGAGCGGGTTAAGCAGCAGATTGAAGGTGTGACTAAAGCGGACCTGCAAAATAAAGCTAAGGTGCGTCATCTTGTGAAGTCCACTTCTGCTATTTTAAACGAGCGTTTGACGGCTGCGCAGGAGGAGCAATTGACCGCCTTCGTATTGGCACAAAAAATTGATCCGTCCAATACATTTCATCTAATCAAGCTGTGGGGAATGTTCCGTTGATTGCTATTTGAAGAGGTGCTTCAAAGCGTTCTCCATGTTTTTTTGTGAAGCACAGATAAAAAAAGGATTGCCTGATATCAGGCGATCCTTTTTGGTTTGTTTTAGTTCATTCCCCGGGCAATAGCTAGTGTGCACTTATCATGAGACTTTTTATTTGTAATGACCGCCAATTTTGATAGAGCGTTCCATGGCCTGCCCGGCATCTGTTAACGATGATGCTCGCATGATGATGGACTGACCATACCGATCCTTTAAAGTGTCCGTCACCTTTTCCAAAGCACGGGATCGCTCCTGATCCTCAAATAAATCCAACTGATATAGTTGATCATCCACCAATCCGCTTAAAGTAACCCCTGCGCGCTTCACGGGCATATGATTCCAAAAAGTATAAAAGATTTTTTTAACGGTTTCATATAGTTTTTGGGTATGGTTTGTAGGATCGGGTATCTTCATTTGTCGGGAGAACCCAGTTGGTGCCTCGTAGGGACTGCATATACAATGAACAGTCACAACTGAGCCCATATATCCTTTGCGGCGGGCGTCCCGACACACCTCTTCTGTTAGTTCAAGCAGGATGGTTTCCACTTCCGCAGGCTGGAGATAGTCGCGGGGAAGAGTCATCATATGACCGATGGATTTGGGAGGTGTATTAAATGTTTCCGGCTTGACCGGGCTGTGATCGATCCCGTTAGCAGTTCGCCATATCACCTCTGCCTGAATATCGGACTGCTTGCCGAAATGAGACCGGAATCTGTCCTGTAGCCGGGGTAAGGGGGTACGTGCGATATCTCCAATGGTGTGTAGTCCAAGCTTCTCCAAATGCCGTTCCATACGCGAACCAATGCCGAACATAAGACGTACTGGCTGAGGCCACAGCAACGCTGCAATATCGGATGTAGGCAACAAGAAAATGCCACTGTCATTTTTTTTAGCCCATATATCTGTCGCGGTTTTAGCCAGCATTTTGTTGGAGCTGATGCCAATTCGAATCCATACTCCTGTTTGTGCCAGTACCTTTTGCTGAATTTCACTTGCAATACTCACCGGATCTCCGAACAGAGAGAGGCTTCCGCTCATATCCAGAAACTGTTCATCAATGCTGAAAACTTCAACCAAATCCGTATATTCATTATAGATTTCTGTTATTTTTAATGAGACATCGATATAATGCTGCATACGCGGGCGTACAATGATAAGGTCAGGACATTTTTTCACCGCTTCTCCCAGACGTTCTGCTGTAGATATACCGTATTTTTTGGCCAGCGGACATGCAGCTAAAATAATGCCTGAACGAAGTGCAGGGTCACCGGCCACAACGAGTGGCTTATGTTGGTATTTGGGATCATCTGCTTTTTCGATGCTGGTATAAAAACTTTGGCAGTCCGATAAGAATATGGTTCTATTTCTGCGTTCCTTCAAAAATTCGACCTCCTCTCCTGATAGGTGTTGATCATCCTACCAAAATATTCTTGAATGTATACTCTTATAGTAGTATTATATACAGAACAAGTGTTCCTAATACAAATGTATTTTTTGGAACGTTAGAGTTTACGTAAAACCTAACATGGCGTATCATAATATCTTGAGCAAAAACAAGTTGGAAATGAATGAATATTGAGGGGAGAAAACCATTTTTATGAACCCAAAACGTCGACCATCATCTCAAAAACGCAGTAGGTGGCGTATTTTTGGCAGAGTTTTGCTAATTAATATCAAGTGGTTCTCGTTTGCGGGTGTACTTGGAGTGCTATTTGCTGGAGGTCTTATATCCGGCTATGTAGCGGCACTGGTTCATGATGAACCTGTACGATCACGTCAGTTGATATATGAAAAGGTAAATGAGAACGCTCTGACCAGCTTTGTATTTTTTAATGATCAGGTAACTCCGGTTGGAAGAATGCGCATGGAGGAGGATCGACAGCTCGTTGATCTGAAGGATGTCCCTCAGTCGATTGTGGACGCCCTCATTTCAACGGAAGACAGCCAATTTTATGAGCACCGTGGTGTGGATTTAAAGGGAACAGCTCGTGCCGTTAAGCAGAAGCTTTTGAATGAAAACCGCCAAACAGGCGGCAGCACACTGACGCAGCAGGTAGCCCGAAGGGTTTTTCTCAGTCTGGATAAGACGGACAGCCGCAAGGTGAAGGAAATGCTGCTAGCATTGCGTATGGAACGGTTTATGGGCAAGGATAAAATATTAACGGCTTACTTAAACAAAATGCCTTTTGGTAATGGTTCCGCTGGTTACAATTTATATGGAATCAAGTCTGCTTCGTTAGGAATTTTCAATGTAAGTGATCTACATAAGCTTCATATTGCTCAGGCGGCTTATTTGGCAGGTCTCCCGCAACTGCCATCTGTTTATTCCGCTTTTGATGGTAAAGGGAACTTTGATGAAGAAGGCTTCAATAAAGCGATGGAGCGTCAGCGTGTCGTGTTGGGAAGAATGCTGGCAACAGGTAAACTTACGCTATCCGAATATAATGAGGCGCTTCAATTTGATGTGAAAGCCACTCTTGCGCCACATCGCGAAAAAAGTTATAACACATTCCCTTATTTGATGCTGGAGACAGAGCGGGAAGCCGCTCAATTGTTAGCGCTCCAGCAAAATCCGGATATCACGCCAGCCGAAATTTCCAAGCCTGAGCATGCCGAGCTTCTTCAAAATACGCGAGAAGAGTTGCAAAGGTCCGGATATCGAATTTATACAACGATAAATAAGAAAATTTATAATAATATGCGGCAGATTGCAGCCAATCCACAAAACTTTTCTCCGTACAGTAAGAAGAAGGGATTAGAGCAGATTGCAGCAATCATGATTGATCATAAAACAGGGGCTATACTTGGTATGATCGAGGGCAGAGATTTTAATACCGAGCAAATGAACTATGCAACTCAAATGACACGTCAGCCCGGTTCTGCCATGAAGCCTATTGCTGCTTATTTACCTGCTTTGGAAAAAGGCTACACTCAGCCAGCCGGTCTTATTGATGATTCACAAATCATATTGAAAGACGGACGTAAAGGTTATCATATTCCTAAAAATTATAACAGACGGTACGAGGGGCTTATGACAGCCCGTGAAGCACTCAATCGGTCAATCAACATCCCTGCGCTGAGGCTGTTCTTATATGAAGTTAAAATTCCTAACGCTTGGAATTTTGTGCGTTCTCTTGGAATTACGACCATTCAGTCGCAGGATGAACATGCACAGACAGGGGTTTTGGGTGGACTAAGTAAAGGGGTATCCGTCGAGGAACTGACCGCAGCATATGGAACGATTCCCAATATGGGTGTATATAATGCACCTCATCTGATCAGCAAAATTACGGATGCCAACGGGAAGATCGTATATGAATTTAAACCGCAGACGAGACGTGTATATTCGCAGCAAACCGCATTTTTGATGACGGATATGCTCAAAACGGTTATATCAGATCCGAGGGGAACTGGCAAACGTCTGCAAAATGCTTTTAAAAGCTACGGTGCCATTGATATCGCCGGTAAAACCGGTACGACACAAAACTTTGGTGATGTGTGGTTTATGGGGTACACACCCGACGTTACACTAGGCGTCTGGGCTGGTTACCGCCAACAGGTTAATACATTATCTCAAGAAGGTCATTCCAGAGCACAGTCAGTGTGGGCACTGATCATGAATGAGGCGGTCAAGGACCAGCCTGAGCTTTTTAAGAATAAGCACTTTATACAGCCGGAAGGTGTTGTAAGAGTTACGGTTTCTAGCCTTACAGGTAAGCTACCAGGGCGTTATTCCCGTCAATCGGGTCAACTCGTGACTGACTGGTTTAATCAAAAATATGTGCCTATCGAGGTTGGAAGAGAACAGATTCCGCGTTCTGCTAGACCAGTGGTCCCATCCAAACCAGATATCAAGGAAAAAGCAGTCCCAGAGGTTGAGGTCCCTGCAATAGATCAAGAGAAAATTCCACCAGAGGAAACGGATCCTGCTGTTCCTGACGCAGACACAGAGGTAGATATGCCTGATGAGAACAACGATGTGCCATCAACAGATACTTCGCAACCTTCTGTTGAAAATGAACAGGAGACTCCTTCTGAATCGGAAAGCCAGAGTGAGACTCCAAAAAACCAATCTGACGAAGTTACTTATCCAGAAATAATATCTGATCAACCCAAAAACTAAACGACAGGAACGGTTTAGTTTAAAATGCCGTTCCCAACAATGTCTACAGTGACCTGCGGATGAAAACGAACATTGGGGTATTCTTCATTCCAATCTACACTTTTCCATACTGCTGGATGATGAGCGATCAACTGTCTGTCTACGCCAAAGGGATCATATCCATTTTCCTGATTGCTTTGAGGATCATCTACAGCCTCTAGCGTATGCGACAACACGCCTTCAGGAGTGAGATCATAAGCCGATGCATTTGCCAATCGGGCATCCTTCAAATTGTCCTGATCCCAGCAGCCTGTTATAAACATGAGTAGAGCCAGCATTCCAAGCGCTCTGCTCTTTTTTATGTTTCAGGTCCCTCCTTTTTTTGAAGAGATAGGATAGAATCAGCAGCAGAAAAGGGAACACAATTAGGAAAAAATAAGCAGAATTATTGGCTGTGGAACAAATGCCCAGTTATTATTTGATGGTATGCGCCAGCTCTAATGGCAAAATAGCACGGGAGCTATTAGAGTAGTTGGGCTACCTTCAGCCAAAATCGTAATCCGTCCCTCCATTAGATTGGCGGTCACACGATCCGGTCGTTCCGTGAGCTATTGAGGGAAGAGAATAAGAATTGTCCTCCTTAAATTCTTGAATAAAACCGGGAGGGAGCGCCATATCGGAGGAGATTGCTTTAATTCTCGTTTTCACTGCTTTCACCAGCTCAGGATTAGCCAAGTCTTGAACATAGACAATAACGATTTTAGTTCGGGTTTTAGATCCCACATAAAGTAGCGTACAACCAGTGACGGGGTGACAATTTGTTTGCGAATCAGATTCAGATTGATGGATAATTGCTCAAACATTTCTGCTTAATTCAACGGAAGCTGCGTCATGTCCAGCCAAGAGAGCACCTCCTTTTGGATGAGATAGGCATAATGTGTGCCAAATGGACTGAGTTTATCCATGATCTGGTGACTTATCCATTCTTGAATCACCAGATTACAAGGGGGCTTAATCTTGCGTCGGATCAATTCCTAGATAGTGTCCCAGTTTCCGCCGGACCTCGCTGCGAGCAAAGGATGAAAGCATGAAAAATCGCCTTTGATAGCCACGGCATACATACAAAACCTCTACGCCTTCATGATTTCGGATTTCGCTGTAAATTTTAATTCCTAGTGTTTTCATTCGCGCTTTTGTCTCTGCTAATTGAACAGCTACGCGCTGTTGTACTCCAGTCAGGCTACGAACATACAAATCGGGCATTTTTAGAGGAGAGGTATTTATAATACGAATGTCTCGTTCCAGCACATCCAGAACAAGAGTTAAAAGTACACAGATCTTGACCAGCCCTGTGTCTTCTTCAGAAGGTAAAGGAGCTTTATTCTTGTGGTTCAGTATCTTTTGGCTTGGCATAAAAATCTCCTTTACTCCGAGTAAGAATACAATATATAATCAGTATATAGAACGTATGTTCTATTTATACCTCATCATAGGAATTTTTCCATGGCTAAAGCAATCATCAATTATTGGAAAAGTGATGGGGAGCGATACCCATGTGCCATTATGTAAAGAATCTTACGTTTATCGCCAATGACAGTCAAACAGAGTTTATGTTAAGCTAATGGATAAAAACTTACATAAAAGGGGAGATCGTTCTGACTGCGGTCAGCCTTTACTATTTAACTTAAGAAAGTGGAGAAAGAAGGTATACATATTGTCACGTTCGTTATATGCAGCTTTATTACTGTTGAGCCTCATTTGGGGCGGTTCGTTTATGTTTATCAAGGTGTTGTTGCTACATCAGGTAGGGCCGTGGACTATTGTATTTCTCAGGTCCAGCTTTGGGCTTATTTTTATTGTCTTGTTAATGATACTTATGCGCAGGCCGTTTAAAATCAAAAGCATTCCGTGGAAATCGGTTACTCTGGTAGCTTCGGTCAACATGGTCTTGCCATGGACATTGATCGGTTTTAGCGAGACCAGAATAGCTAGCAGCATGGCTTCTGTATTGAATGCTACCACGCCCATATGGACCATGTTGGTGGGGCTTGTTTTTTTCGGAGCTATTTTTCATCGAATGCAGTGGTTAGGAATGGGTTTCGCTTTTGTAGGAATTATTATTTTATTGGGTATTAATCCTGCATCTATTATTTCTGTTGATCCTGTGGGTTTTGGGTGTATGCTGCTTGCGACTCTTTGCTACGGATTTGGAACACAGCTCTCCAAACGTTTTCTTTCCAATCTTTCCATGTATCAGGCTACCTTTGCGACACTGCTTGGTGCGGCGGTAGGGGGTGGCATTATGATGGCAATGGTGGAGAGACCTGATTTGTCGATTGTTTCTGATTCAGGTGTATTGGGTTCTCTTATAGGACTGGGAGTTTTGGGATCAGGAGTAGCATATATTTTGTTCAACTACATGATTTTGCGGGGGAGTGCGGAATTTGCTTCTTCGGTGACGTATTTTGTACCAGTAAGTGCCATTGTATGGGGCTTTTTGCTCTTGAATGAACATATCGGCTGGAACGTTCTAACCGGGCTGGTCCTTATACTTGGAGGAGTGTTTATGGCCAATCAGCGTAGAACCGCCAAATTAAGTGGATAATAATCTAAACAAAAATAAAATACAATTTGGGTTATATTAAATGTACATTCGCCAAACCTTCGGTATAATGCGTTAATTCACACATACAATAAAGCATGCTCACACATAAAATAAAATATGGTGCAGCAAAAAAGCAAGCTGTTTAGCAGGTGACAAGGTGTGGTATAATAAATTATAGAATTATATGTACCACAGAAATGTCGGAGTTTTATTCCACAAAAGAAAGGATCAGGATACCATGTGTCCCCGAAGGATACTTCCCCAAAGGACGATTTGGAAACGATTTGATCTGTCTTATACTTAGCTTTTCCGCGGAGTAACGTCAAGTTGCGAAAGCCAACTCTGCGGAAGAGGGGATTGTACATGCGAAGGACCAAGTCCTCCAGGCACATCTTACCTGGTAGTTTCCGTAAGAGTGGGTTCATCCACATTAAACTTACGAGAAACCGAGGGAGCCTGTATGAGGAAAACTTACGAATCTATCGTGAACAATGGAGCATTGAGACAGATTGCTGTCATGTTGCTCGGAACATGCATTTTAGCTTTTACGTACTATCACATTAATGCCCAAAATCATTTGTCAGAAGGCGGATTTGCAGGCTTGGCCCTGCTGGGACATTACGCGTTTGGCATATCTCCAGCATGGAGTATGTTGCTGCTTGATATTCCCGTCATATTGCTGGCATGGGTACTGAAGGGCAAAAGATTTATGCTGCTTGCGTTAATCGGAGCCGTCGCTTTTTCACTGTTTTATGCAGGATTTGAGAAGTATTCGACTCTGGTTATAGATCTACATGGAAATCTGCTGATAGCTGCTCTACTTTGTGGGGTGCTTACAGGTTTGGGAGCCGGAATCGTACTGCGATTCGGTGGAGCAACCGGGGGCGATGATATCTTATCTCTGCTGATCAGTGAGTGGCGCGGGTGGAAAATCGGCAACGTGTTTATTGTCAGTGACATCATCGTACTGGGATTATCACTATTGTATCTGCCTATGAAGGAAACAATGTTTACAATACTGGCTGTGTGGCTTGCCGGAAAAATAATTACATGGACGACCACGTTCCAACTGCACCGACCTGTGAAAAAGGTACTGCCAGCGGCTATTCCCGCTAAAAAGGTGGTTGCCAAAACAGTGCCGGTCGTCCACAGCCTTCGTCAATAAGGAAAGGGTGTTACGTTAGGAGAGAAATCTTCTTACGTAACACCCTTTCGCTGTATTCAGCTTCTATCAGGAAGGTTTTAAAGTAGACTGAATGCGTCCGTTTTATATTTTTTCTACTGTTTCTCATCTTGCTCGGCTGGATGATTATCGTTCCATTCCTCGGCTTGGGAAGTGGCAATCGCAATCGAGCGACCTTCTTCATAGCCGTCACGGAGTAGAGCGTTAGCAATATCAACGGCTTTTTCTCGCACACGAGGTTCCAGGTTTTTCATGGATGGAGGGTAATCATGTTTGTTCCAAGGCATAGTTGCACACTCCTTATAGCAGATGATGTATTATGTATTACCCGTTGTAGGATTAAACAAACGGAAATCAAAGAAATGAATATATTGTAAAATGTATCTTGAGAAAAAGCGTATAATGGTGTGCAGAATACCAGAAAAAGGAGTGAAGCATTTGCTTGCCTGGGGTTTTGTTTTTTTGCTGACTATCATCATTCATACTACAGATAGCTTGTCCTATGCTCTGCGGCTTGGTGGTTTGCGAGCGCGTCGGATTGGATTAGCGTTAACCGTTGCGGGAATGCTGCTGTTGGTTTCACGCACCTCTAACATGGCGCAGGGGCCTTTACTCGGAGGGATGGTCGATCAGGCTAAAGCTGCAGCACAAGTGGGCGGAACGGATATTAGACTGGAACTATATATGCATGGGGTACTGCTGGCAGCAACCGTTGGAACCATACTTGCTATATTACTGTATCCAACAGTGGTACGCATGTCAGCCAGATGGATTGTGCATTTGGAGCATACCGGATCTATTCCGGCTTTGGTGCGTCATTTAATACTGCGAAGTCGCTGGAAACATGCAGGCTACTACATAAAACGTCCCACCTGGTCCATGCTTACTTCACTGATTAGCGGAGCGATACCCAAGCGTCTAATTATTCTGAATATAGCTGTCACTTCGATTTATACAACAGGAGTAGTATCTGCTTTATATGCATCATTCCTGTGGCCTGCTCAAGGTACAGCAATGTCAATGTCGTCAGGTCTAATCAATGGCGTTGCAACGGTATTATTGACCTTGTTAATTGATCCAAGGTTGGCGGTCCTGTCGGAGAAAACGCTACGAGGGGAGCTACCCTTAACTCGGATGAACAGTATGTACGGCTGGATGATCATGTCGCGTTTGGCAGGTACTTTATTAGCTCAGCTATTGCTAGTACCGCTAGCAATTTGGCTTGGATGGGTAATGAGTTAATTGCTAGCTTTTGTAATGATGTGCTGCTGCCATATCCCAAAAAAGGGCTGACCCGTGATCATCTATTAAAGATAGATCGCGGGCCAGCTCCAATGATTTTATGGATACTTACTGTTCAAATAATGACTTATATGCTCCGTATCCTTCACGTTCCAAGTCTTCTTGAGGCACGAAGCGGAGCGCGGCGGAATTGATGCAATAACGCAGACCATCTGGACCTGGGCCATCATCGAATACATGCCCTAAATGGGAGTCAGCTTCGCGACTTCGCACCTCGGTACGGATCATAAAATGGCTGAGATCGGTTTTTTCTTTGACATTATAGCTGCGCAGCGGACGGGTAAAGCTGGGCCAACCGCAACCTGCATCATATTTGTCCAATGAACTGAACAAGGGCTCTCCTGATACGATATCTACGTAAATGCCTTCACCCTCATGATCCCAAAACTCATTTTGAAAAGGACGCTCGGTCGCGTTTTTTTGTGTTACTTCGTATTGAATAGGCGTCAGCCGATCTTTAAGATCGGATTTATCAATCTTGCCAGACCAATTTTGTTCGATAAAATCTTCACGTCCCGAACCTTTGCGGTAGCGTTTGTAATGAGCGGGGTTTTTCTTATGGTAGTCCTGATGATATTCTTCTGCTTCATAAAAAGTGGTCGCAGGCAGGATCGGTGTAGCAATGGGCTTGTCGAAGCGGCCACTTTGAGCCAAAGCTTCTTTAGAAGCTTCTGCCTTGATTCGCTGCTCTTCATTATGATAGAAAATAACCGTTTGGTAAGATGAACCTCTATCGTGAAACTGTCCACCTTCATCCGTCGGATCAATCTGCTGCCAGAATAGCTCCAACAGTTTTTCATACGGGAAAACTTGTGGATCAAATGTAATCTGTACGGCTTCCACATGCCCCGTTGTTTCAGAGCATACCTCTTCATAGGTAGGATTTGCGGTATGTCCCCCTGTGTATCCAGATCTAACCTTCAAAATACCGGGTAATTCCTCAAAAGGGGAAACCATGCACCAGAAGCAGCCACCTGCAAAAGTTGCTTTTTCTACCGTGTGTGGATTGTTGGTGCTCATATTTGTCACTCCAATCTGAGAATGTTTAATTAGTTGTTATTTAAATAGTTTACAATTAAATTATATACGAGATTTTTGCAAAATCCAACGAAACGTCAGAAACCAAACGGCGTGTAACTGGCTCTGTCCTCAAAATTGCAATGAAACATCCTACAGAAACGGTAGCAAACTGTCGCATTAAATTCTATTGATGCGTTGAAGCCTTTTTCGGTAGAGTATAAAGCCGCCGCCCACCAATGCAGTATATAGCACCAAAATGAGCAAACCAGTGATTGGGTGTTCTGCAAAGGTGCCGCCAGCATAAGCATACACCGCAATTGCGGGAAGCTTGCCAATAGCTGTACCTAGGATAAAGCTCCAGAACGGAAACCCCGCTACTCCAGCGTATACATTTACCGCTGCCTGGGGGATGACCGGAATCAGGCGAGCCAGCAGAACAGCAGCAAAAGGCTCCCTTTCCATGACCCGATTGAAGCGCTCCAATGCGGGAACCCGCTTCAAATAGGCTCGTCCTTTGTCACGAAACAGGGTACGTACTGCAATGAAAACGACCAGTGCAGCCATGGTAGTGCCTAGCCAGCAAATCAGAGCACCTTGCCAAGGACCTGCGGCATAAGCAATAGAAGCGATAATCAGCTTGTAAGGCACAAACGGTATTAACGCGAATAAAAATGCGAGCAGTAGCAGAACTGGAAAGGAGGTTTGCTTGTCCGCCCAGGCGAGCCAATCATATCTGTAGATAAACGCGATGCAAAGCAGCGAAACATAAGCAGCGGCGAGTAGCCATTTTTTCATTTACATACCTCTTTCAATATCCCTGTTCGGCTTATCGCTTATACAGAAAAAAATAGGGTTCACATTCCTAATAATGTGTGCTATACTGCCACTAATAGAATAGTTCCCAAAGGGGAGTAGCTCAACGAGTAAAGTCGTCATTACGGGATTTTTAATCCCCGGCTTTATTGGCAACGTAATGTTGTAAGCGAGACCTTTGCCAGGATTTTAGGAATCCGGGTAAATGGTCTTTTTTTGATGCCAAATTTGGGTCAGCGCCGTTTCCGGATTCCGTGAAATGGCGCTTTTTTAGTATAAAGCGCTGAACTATGTACAGTATAACAAATAAATAAAAAAAGGTGGGAGAAACGTATGGATTTGTTGTCAATTGAGTTTTTAACCGCATTAGTATCCATCATTATCATTGATCTGGTGCTAGCTGGTGACAATGCAATCGTAATCGGTTTGGCGGCTCGCAATGTTGATAAGGCCAATCAAAAGAAGGTCATTATTTGGGGGACGGTCGGAGCGGTCATCATTCGTGTGATTGCTACGGTGCTGGTCACGTATTTATTGCAAATTTATGGATTGCGTTTGATTGGGGGACTCGCACTTATCTATATCGCCTATAAGCTACTGGTCGAAGAGAAGAAGCATGAAATTTCAGCCACGAATCAAATGTGGGCAGCGATCCGCACCATTATTATCGCGGATACGATGATGGGGCTCGACAATGTACTTGCTGTAGCGGGCGCAGCTCATGGAAATATGCTACTCGTTATATTGGGGCTTGCAATCTCTGTTCCAATCATGGTGTGGGGAAGTACGATTATCTTGAAGCTGACAGAACGTTACCCAGTAGTTATTACGATTGGGGCTGCTGTACTTGCTTATACTGCTGCCAAAATGGTGGTGGCGGAACCGTTGATTGCACACTGGTTTATGAACGGGGTCGTTAAATACGGCTTTGAGGTTCTGGTTGTGGTTCTGGTTGTAGCCATTGGGATGCGTGTTAAAAAAATCAAAAGTGAAAAAACAAGAAAGCAAGTGCAGCACGCCTAAGCTAACTTACATTGAGGTAAACTTAGCTGAAGCTGAATGTTCATGCCATAGAGGCTGTTCCGTTATTGTCCAACTGGACCCGGAGCAGTCTCTTTTCTTTACTTGTCAGCAGACTTCCATGTAAACTAGACAACAGATGAATGAGTGATTAGAGGTGGGAATGATATGGACAAGCAAACGAAGACAAGGGTAGCCATTGCGGGACTGGGTGGTATTGCTCGTAAAGTATATTTGCCGTTACTGGCTGCACACCAAGGTGTAGACATTGTAGGTGTCATGAACCGTTCACAGGAGCCGGTAAGTTCCGTCATGGAGCAATATAGGTTGTCTAGAGGAACGACAGATGTGAAGGAGATGCTAGCATGGGAACCGGAGGCTGTATTTATACATGCCGCGACCGAAGCTCATTTTGATCTGGTTATGGCGTGTATTGAAAAAGGGATTGCCGTGTATGTGGATAAACCGTTGTCCTATGATGTTCGTCAGAATCTGGAGATGACCGCTTTTGCGGAAGCGCAGGCCGTGCTGCTGGCGGTGGGCTTTAATCGACGTTTTGCCCCGCATTACGTTGCTGCTAAGGCTTGGTTAGAGGAAGCGGGTGGATTCAGTCAATGTGCGGCTATTAAACATCGTACTGGATATGATCGAAGATCGGCGGCACAGACGGTTTATGATGATTTAATTCACATGCTTGACTTGCTATTGTGGCTGGGTGGCGATGATTATGAACTGCTGCATAGTAGTCTGAATACGACGAGTGAAGGATATATGGATGCTGCGTTCGGGACTGTACGTTTGGGAAATGCCACCGGAAGCTACAGTATGAGTAGACAGGCAGGAGCTGACATAGAAAAACTGGAGCTTCACGGGGCAGGACGGTCTGTTGAAGTAACAAATATGGAACAGGCTGTTTTTATGCAAAAAAATCATTCACCATTAACGCAAGCTTTTGGAAGCTGGGATACGATTTTGGAAAGACGAGGATTCACAGGAGTCGTGAATCATTTTCTGGAGCATATTCATCGTCCGGAGGAGTGTGCTGTACGAGCTGGAAAAGTATTGGAAAGCCATATGCTGGCTGACGAACTGATCAACCGTTTGAGTGATTAATATGGAACGTCCGAACATGATCTTAACAGTCCAGACAGACATCAAGAATTAGGTTGAAGGAGAAATGAATGAATGGAAGAAGATAATCGTGGTAAACAGCTAGAAGAAGCCATCATCGAAAATTATAAGCAAGAAGAAGATATGATGATTCTTGTATTTGCGCAATGGTGTATCAATCACGGGTTGGAGCCAGAGGAATTATATCGTGTAGCGTATCCGCATCAGGATAGCAACGAGCGTCTGCTACGAGTACGCAAATTGACTGTATCGCGTGAAGAAGCGGGTGATATTCCGCTGGATACAGTATTAGGGGTACTATCCATGTTCGGAAATGAGGACTTGGCGATGATCGTATCCGAGGCGGCTGCCGGCCTTCCGTCGGAACGGAAATAGGGCTAGCCAGAATAAAGGATATACTGTTATCATTTATGGCATCATGGACTCATTGTATTTGCTTAAGATATTGTTGATGAGGAGGTAAGCTGACGATGGAAGATATACCTGTGCCAAGCACCTGCAAAGGCTGTGAAAGAGATATCTCGATATCGGAAGAGCAAATTACCAGAATTCTAACCAACATGAGACCCAAAATGGAATGTGTAAACGATGAAGTGTACGAAGCTAGACTGTTGGCCTGCTCACAATGTGAAGAGTTAATGTCCGGGCATACATGTGGCATCAGCGGAAGTATTGTTCGTGTACGTGCTTTAGCGGCAGCTCAAAATTGTCCCAGTTACCACGGTTCACGCTGGATAGGAACAGCCTAAAAGATACAATGCTCAGGCTCGGCTGAACCTGGATTACGTGTTAAAGTAATCATACCTTGGTCTGCCTTAATGGCAGGCTTTTTGGTTTGATTGGATCTTTTCTTAAAGATTGACAAAAAGTAGACAATAAAATATATTAAACACGTGAAATATTTTTGTTTAATTATTAATATTTATATTAATGTTTACTAAAAGTAATGATGCGTAAAAATTAAGATCGAAAGAAAATCGGTGATATGAGTGATATTTAGACCAAAATGAAAGCGCAAACATTTGTGCAGGTGTTCCAACAATCTTAATATTTTTGGGGAGGGTTTGTTGTGAAGGGTTCTATTGTTGTTAATACCGATTGGAAACAAGGCATTATTAATAAAAACATTTATGGACAATTTGCTGAGCATCTTGGACGTTGCATTTATGAAGGCATATGGGTTGGAGAGGACTCACCGATTCCGAACACAAACGGAATTCGTAATGATGTGGTGGAAGCGCTGAAAAAGCTGAATATTCCTGTGCTGCGCTGGCCGGGAGGCTGTTTTGCCGATGAATATCATTGGAAAGATGGTATCGGACCCAAAGGAAATCGTAAGAGAATGGTAAATACGCATTGGGGCGGTGTGGTTGAAAATAATCATTTTGGCACACATGAGTTTTTTCAATTGTGCGAGCTGTTAGATGCAGAGCCTTATATTTGTGGAAATGTCGGCAGTGGTACAGTTCAGGAAATGTCGGAATGGGTAGAGTACATGACCTTCGATGGAGAGTCCCCAATGGCTGCATGGCGTCAGGAAAACGGTCGTGAGAAACCATGGAAGCTCAAATATTTTGGAGTGGGTAACGAAAACTGGGGTTGTGGCGGTAACATGCGCCCAGAATATTATGCCGACCTGTATCGCCGCTATCAGACATATGTCCGTAACTATGGCGAGAACCGCATTTATCGGATTGCAGGTGGGGCGAATGTGGACGATTATCGTTGGACCGAAGTGTTGATGCGTGAAGCTGGGCATCTTATGGACGGTTTGAGCCTGCATAACTATACGATCCCGGGAAACTGGGAAGGGAAACGGCAAGCACTCGGCTTTGATGAAGCGGAATGGTTCGAGACGATGAAAAAATCACTGCACATGGATGAATTGATTACTCGTCATTCTGCTATTATGGACCAATATGATCCTGACAAAAGGGTCGGACTGATCATCGATGAATGGGGAACTTGGTTCCTGACTGAGCCAGGGACCAATCCGGGCTTCCTGTATCAACAAAATACGATGCGCGATGCGCTGGTAGCTGGGCTGCATCTACACATTTTCCATAATCACCATGACCGAGTACAGATGACGAATATTGCTCAAATGGTCAATGTTTTACAAGCAATGGTTCTGACCGAAGGTCCTGCTATGCTGTTGACGCCGACATACCATATATTTGAAATGTTTAAGGTGCATCAGGATGCGCAAGCACTGGCTGTTCATGTAAAGGTAGGCGATTATGAATATGACGGGGATTCCATCCCGCAAGTAAGCGTGTCCGCCTCCAAGGCGCAGGATGGTAATATTCATATCAGCTTTTGCAACGTCCATCCGGGCGAGTCGGCAAACTTGAATTTGGAGCTAAGAGGACTGGAAGAGGTTAAAAAGATCAGTGGTGTTGTCCTTGCCAACGACGATATGCAGGCACATAATACGTTTGATCAGCCAGAGCGTGTGAAAAAGGAAGCTTTCACATCCTATCAGCTTCAAGGTCAGCATTTGGATGTTACACTGCCACCAATGTCAGTAGTGATGCTGACAATTGCTCCGTAAAAAAGCTGGGTCGTGGTATGGAAGCAGTATCCACTATTATTGGTTATGAACAAAGAGAGCGTTCAGGTGAACGCTCTCTTTGTCCTACAATTGCTCGCGGTGAATCACCCTGAATTCCTTGGGAGACATACCGAAGCGGGAACGAAATACACGGTGAAAATACGTGTAATTTGCAAATCCTGACGATTCGGCGGCTTGTTCCAGTGACATGGGACTGAAAATGATTCGTTCTCTCGCCATGTTAAGCCTGATGTCCAGCGTGTACTGCATAATGCTCGTATCGAATGTTTCCTTAAACAGATGTACTGCTCGGGATACGCTGATACCGACGTGTGAAGACACGTCATCCAGCTTGAAGTTAGAGGATGCATTTTCTTCAATATAATTTTTAATCTGATACGCAAGATAGTTATGATGGGTAGCGATAGGATGATCGGATAGCATACGGTCAAACTCCAAACATAAAATGCGCATGTAATAACCTGATATTTCCGGGTAAGGATTAGAAATACGTCGCTGCTCCATCACAAGCTGACGAAATAGACCAAGCAGGGCTTCTGTGAGCTGAACCTTAATTCTGTTGGGTCGTTTATGATGGTTCCACCACTCATCTACCCAGGAACCACCGAAAAAAATGTGATAATCTCCGCTTTCCACGACCAGCTCTCCCATGGGATTCAACTCACTATGAATATCCAGTTCATAAGGCTCGGTAGGATTGAATAACAGTAGGTCACCTGCCTCAATCCGTGTCATTTCCCCGTTAATGCGGGCTTGGCAACGTCCATCTGTTTGCAAACGGAATAAATAATTTTTGATCCCCTCAGGCTGGTTCGAATAAAAGGGCTTTCGATGGAAGGAATAGCCTGCGGTAAGAACCTGACAAGGCTCGACGATAGACATGATGATGACTCCTTTGGGCATATGGCTGTTTCAAATATTGACCAGATTGTTCATGTTTTAATCATATTATTCATTTTAAACGAAACAGAAATAGAATACTATGTGAACTGTAAAGCTTACATGTTAGATGAGAAAGTACATGTTGGAGGCCAAGGAGTGTGACGACGTGGAACGAATGAAGGCCGGGATTATCGGATGCGGTACTATTAGCTCGGTATATCTTGAAAATCTCCAAAAGAGCCCACTCATTGAAGTGGTGGCCATCGCTGATTTACTGGATGAGAGGGCAAAGGAGAGGGCCGATAAATTCAACATTGAAAACGTATACAAATCGGATGAATTACTGTGCCAGCCTGAAATTGAGCTTGTATTTAATCTGACCGTGCCTGGCAGCCACGTATGGTCAGATATAGCGATACTAGAGGCAGGCAAGCATGTGTACAGTGAAAAGCCTTTGGCGCATTGAAATTCACGGACCATCGTGCCAATGCTGAGCTGGCCTACCATGTGTTAGAAGCCATGCATGCTTTTCAGCACTCATCATTGGAAGGCAATACATTACGCTGGTAAGTACGTTCAAGCCGGACGAGGTGTGTATTATGGAACAGATATAATGGTTCCTAACTTAAAGAGGTGAAGGGTAATGGCTAAAGTAGGATTGCAATTGTACACCGTAAGGGAAGAGCTTGAACAGGATTTTGAAGGTACATTGCGCAAGGTAGCTGAGCTTGGCTATAAAGGAGTAGAATTTCATACCTTTTTCGGACGCAATGCCAAGGATGTCAGAGCGCTCTTGGATGAACTGAATCTGGAAGTTGTCGGAACTCATGTACAATATTCTCGCTTGCTGGATCATTTGGATGAGGAGATTTCATACCACAAAGAATTGGGCAATAAGTACCTAATCGTTCCTTATTTAACCGAAGAACAGCGGGAGTGGGATGAACTTTTTGCTAATTTAAATCGTATTGGTGAAAAAGTGAAGGAACAGGGTTTGATACTGGCTTATCATAATCATGATTTTGAATTAACAGAAAAGATCAATGATCGCCCAGTATTCGATGCTTTATATGATGCAGTTTCCGATGATTTGTTACAGGTCGAAATGGATACTTGTTGGGTATACTACGGGGGCTATGATCCAGTGGAATACATCGGACGTTATAATGGACGCCTGCCTATCATTCACTTAAAGGATATGGCACGTGACGAGCAGCAAAAAGCAGTGACTGTAGAGCTTGGCAAAGGCGAAGTGCAGCTTCAGGCCATTACAGACGCCGCTATTCAGGCAGGTGTGGATTGGGTCGTCGTGGAACAGGATTTCTGCTCAAACCCTCCAATCGAAAGCATTGAAACCAGCATTAAATGGCTCCAACAATACGCAGCTCAGGGAGGAAATATTCATGTCTAAAACACTTAAAATCGGGATTATTGGTTGTGGAGGCATTGCCAACGGCAAACACTTGCCGAGTCTTGCCAAGCAGAAGCGTGCGGAGATCGTTGCATTTTGTGACATCATTCAGGAGCGCGCTGAAGAGGCAGCAGAAAAGTTTGGTGTTGATGGCTCGCAAGTTTATAGCGATTACCGTAAGCTGTTAGAAAATAAAGACATTGAAGTCGTACATGTATGTACACCTAACGACTCGCACTCGGAAATTACCGTAGCGGCGCTTGAGGCAGGTAAGCATGTGCTGTGTGAAAAGCCGATGGCTAAAACTGCTGAGCAAGCACGGGAGATGCTTGATGCGGCCAACCGCACAGGTAAGAAGCTGTCCATAGCGTATCAAAACCGTTATCGCGATGACAGTTTGTACCTGAAGCAATTAGTCGAGCAAGGAGAGCTTGGAGAAATTTATCTGGGCAAAGCCATTGCTCTACGCCGTCGCGCGGTTCCGACTTGGGGAGTATTCTTGGATGAAGAGAAGCAGGGCGGTGGTCCTCTTATTGATATTGGCACGCATGCACTAGACCTGACACTCTGGCTGATGGATAATTACAAGCCTAAAAGCGTACTAGGTTCAACTTTCCATAAGCTAGGGGATCGTAAAGATGCGGCAAATGCCTTTGGACCTTGGAACCCTGAGGAATTTAAGGTAGAGGACTCAGCTTTTGGTTTTATTACGATGCAAAATGGAGCTACGATTGTACTGGAATCCAGCTGGGCATTGAACGTTGTAGAGTTTGGCGAAGCGAAGACACTGTTATGCGGTACCGAAGGCGGAGCCGATATGCAGGATGGATTGCGCATTAACGGAGAAAAGAACAGCCGTTTGTTTGATACGAAAATAGATCTGGATGCAGGTGGTGTTGCCTTTTACTCTGGAGAGACGGAAAATGAAGCAGACCGCGAAGCCCGCCTGTGGATCGAATCTATTCTGGACGACAAAGAACCTCTTGTGAAGCCGGAACAGGCACTGGTTGTTACTGAAATTTTGGAAGCTATCTATGAATCGGCACGTACGGGGAAAGCTGTCTATTTTGACTAAGCCGTAATTATCCCGAATAGACCATCGTTATAATGAAAGCAGCTTTTTTCACATATGATACAGGGAGGGATTTTTTTTGAAACTTGGAGTATTTATGGTGTTGTTCGGTGGACGTTCGCTGGAGGAAGCGTTGGATTATGTGGCTTCTCAAGGATTGGATGCTGTAGAAATCGGTACAGGCGGCAACCCGGGGGATAAGCATTGTAAGCCGGATGAATTGCTGGAGAATGATGCAGCGCTCAAAAATTTTAAAAAGGCAGTAGAGTCCCGCGGACTAACGATTAGCGCACTTAGCTGTCACGGCAATCCTCTTCATCCGCAAAAGCATTTGGCCCAGGCTGATCATGATACGTTTCTTAAAACCGTTCGATTGGCAGAAAAGCTGGAAGTTCCAGTTGTGAACACTTTCTCCGGCTGTCCGGGAGATCATGAGGATGCGAAATATCCAAACTGGCCTGTGGCTCCGTGGCCTAATGATTTTCAAGAAGTGTTGAAGTGGCAATGGGAGAATAAAATTATTCCTTACTGGACCGAGACGGGGAAATTTGCAGCAGATCATCATGTTAAAATTGGACTGGAGCTACACGGAGGCTTCTCCGTTCATACACCAGCGACCTTGCTTCGTTTACGTGAAGCTGCGGGAGAGGTTATTGGTGCTAATCTCGATCCGAGCCATATGTGGTGGCAGGGAATTGACCCAGTGCAGGCAGTTCAAATTTTGGGCCGAGAGGGAGCTATTCACCACTTTCATGCCAAGGATACGACGATTGATCCAATTAATGTAAATAAATATGGACTTACCGATATGCAGGAATATACGAAAATGCTAGATCGCGCTTGGCAGTTCCGTACTGTGGGTTATGGACATGATGTAAAAACCTGGGCAGATATTATCAGTGCTCTGCGCCTGGTGGGATACGATCATGTAGTGAGTATTGAGCATGAAGATGGTCTGATGTCCGTGGAAGAGGGCTTTACTAAGGCTGTCCACAATCTTCGCCAGGTACTGATTGAAGAACCGCTGAGCGAGATGTGGTGGGTCTAACCTAATAGGGGGAAATGTTGATGATTAACGTCACCATTTGGAATGAATTTTTGAACGAAAAGTTGAATGATGAAGCCAAACAGATATATCCTGACGGGATACACAAAGCGTTGGCTGACGGCCTGGCAGGAGAGGGATTTGCCATTCGAACAGCTACACTGCGTGATGATGCAGAGCATGGTTTGGGAGAAGAAGTCTTGAATTCCACAGATGTGCTGCTGTGGTGGGGGCATAAAGCCCATGATCAGGTGAGCGATGAAGTTACGGCGCGTGTTGTCAAGCGAGTGCAGGAAGGAATGGGCTTAATCGTGCTGCACTCAGGCCATTTTTCCAAGCCATTCAAAGCCCTGATGGGCACTAGCTGCGATCTGAAATGGAGGGTGGCAGGTGAACAGGAGATTATTTGGTCGGTGAATCCGTCACATCCCATTGCAGAAGGCATTGACGCCAAAATATTGTTGAAGCAGGAAGAGATGTATGGCGAGTTCTTTGATATTCCAGCGCCAGATGAATTGGTATTTGTTAGTAACTTTGAAGGTGGCGAAGTATTTAGAACCGGATGTACTTTCCGTCGAGGTAGTGGTAAAATATTTTATTTTCGCCCAGGCCATGAGACCTATCCGACTTATTACCAGCCTGATATTTTGAAGGTTATTGCCAATAGTATTCGTTGGACTTCTCCAACAAGTATTAACAAACCAATATATGGTAGAAGTGAACCGGTAAGACCTCTCGGTGGAGTGTTGGTATAATGACAATCATCACATTTTGATGAGCTATATAATGAATAGATTGAAAGGCGGAACCTCTAGGGGATTCCGCCTTTTTTGATTTAACGATTTAGACATATACCTGCTGTGTTGGTTTGTTGTATAATCAGTTTTGGTCATGGCAACTTTATCGGCGCAGGTATTTAATTTAAGAAGAAAGTGTTTTCTTTCGGGATAAAGTATGCTAAAATGATATATACTAACAAAAGGAAAGCTTTATCAAACCGAAATGCAAAAGAAGGTGAAAAATTTGGAGAGTCAACCGCAATGTACAAAAATGTGTCCGCGTTTTGAAACCGCCTTTTCATGTTTGGGCAAGCGTTGGAATGGATTAATTATTCAATCCATGATGAGCGGTCCTAAGCGGTTTAAGGATATTTCCAATCTGATTCCCACAATGAGTGACAAAATGTTATCAGAGCGGATGAAAGATTTGGAAAATGAGGGAATTCTTACACGTCATGTATATCCAGAAACTCCTGTCCGCATTGAATACGAGCTAACAACCAAAGGCCGTGCACTTCAGCCGGTTATGGAACAGATTCAATTTTGGGCTGAGGAATGGATTAGATGAGCACCAAACTAAATAAGCGTTTTTCATAGCAAAACAGCCTTTTCCTAGAAAAAAGGCTGTTTTTTATATTGCGTAGGACTACTTATCCATTTTGCAGAAATGATGTGCTTAGGCAGCACGGCTTAATAGCCTTTGACGCGCCCTGCAACTGAGAATAATGCTGCTGTTGCACGGCGAGGCACACGGGTTTGAATATCCAGCGCGGCCGAACGGAATGTACCCAGACAGGAATGACAAAGTCTCCCTGCATAAATAGGGGAACGGCAGGACTCACAAGGATAATCAAGCTGACTGTATGTGGAGGGAAATTTGCCTGCTCTTACCCAATCTGTGAGCAATTCTATAGGTGTACCAGTTACGTCACTGAGCTGGCGAGTATGAGTAGAAGGATGCTTCCATAGATAGTTAGAACAGCGGTCCAAGAATATATTTTCTTCCTGAATACAAGTACTACAGAGGTTTCTAAGGTTTTGACGAAAAACGGAACCGCATTTTGGGCAATTAGAAGTATGTATCTCCATAGAAACCAGTCCTTTGTATCGAAATAAAGTGAAATTTTTAAATTTATTAGTTACATATTACTATGACATTATACCTATATCAATCTTTATTTATAGAATCTTTGACCTTTAAGTGTATGTTAAAATCTGTGTTGACATGACTCTGTTACTTATGTATCATTACTTACATAAAGTTACTTGATGAATAAAATAAATTGTTGATGATAAGGGGATCTTTATATGATGCCATCTTTATTTTTGGCCCATGGCTCACCGATGCTTGCTATTGAACAGACGGACTATACTTCATTTTTAGAGCAACTGGGGAAAAGTATTCGTCCTAAAGCAATAGTTATCTTTACTGCTCATTGGGAAACACAAACGTTGACAATCAGTTCGATGGATGACGTGTACGATACCATTTATGATTTTGGCGGTTTTCCACCGGAACTGTACACAGTGAAATATCCAGCACATGGTTCTGTGGAACTGGCCAATAAGCTGAAAAAATTATATGAACAAAAGGGCATTGACGTAGAAACTGATCGGGTGAGGGGATTGGATCATGGATCTTGGACATTGTTGCATCGTATGTATCCTGAGGCAGACATTCCGGTAGTTCAGATCTCTGTAAATCCATATCTCTCGCCCAAAGCACAATATGCTATTGGTGAAGTGCTGCGAGGACTGGGAGAACAGGATATTCTGGTCATTGGTAGTGGCGTGACTGTTCATAATCTGCGTATCGTCAAATGGGGGGAAACGAAAACAGAACCTTGGGCTATAGATTTTGATGATTGGATTATTGAAAAAGTACAAAGTAGAGATATAGAGGCTTTGGATCACTATGAAAGCGAAGCACCGTATGCTCGCCAGGCCGTACCCAGAGCAGAACACTTTGTACCGTTGTTTATTGCAATGGGGAGTGGCAATCCTGCAAACGAAGCCAAGGTCATCCATAGAAGCTATGAGATGGGGAATTTAAGTTATCTATGCTTACAGTTTTAAAGAGTGTTGCCAGAAGAAGGACTGTCGTTAAAATGCTTCGCTACTGCTCCTGTATAAGTAGGGGAGTGGAAATAAATTAGGGAGTGTTATAAGCTATAGTGGCTTATAACACTCCCTTTTACATAAAAAAACGATTTATTATATCCGGCAAATCTCACGAGGGCATAGTTCACAATGACATACACCTTGCAGCATTTCCAAATCTTTGACAACAATCATACCATTATCATATTCAACTGCATTTTTCTTACGTAGATCACTAAGCATCCGGTTTACGCTTTCCCGGGTCGCACCGATCATATTTGATAAGTCAGTATGAGTAATTTTTTTATGAATCAGGATATGTTCGCCGTGAGGCTCACCATAGGTATTGCATAGACGAATGAGCGTTGAACATAAAGCGCCTGGCTTGCCGTACATCATCAAATCGCGGAACTTAGTCTGAGTAATGCGGTGATGTGAACCCATCCATTTCATAAAGTCAATCGCAAAATCACAATGCTGGCAAATAAGCAGTTCCAAATCTGTATGATCGATTACGCCAATATCACTGTCTTCCAGAACCTCAGCAGAAAAGGAATGCTTAGTACCGAAAAATGGATCGGCTTGACCAACAAGATCGCCGCTTTGATACATATATAGAATAAGTTCCTTGCCCTCATCCGTTGTTTTGGTTACTTTCACGCGTCCGCGCTTAATATAAAACAGCTTATCCGCTGTATCTCCTTCCCAGAACAGATGCGAGCTTTCTGGCATAACTCGATCTTTCATCATTACTTGCAATCGGTTGAAGCTGGCCTCCGAGAAGCAACAGGTGTTGCCGCGGGCTTCCATTACATTTGTAGGGTTTCTCATCGTCCATTTCCCCTTTGTATCCTATGTTTTTTATCTGCAACTTGATCAATTCAAATTCATTATATACTTGTGCAATGAGTTTTTGGGGCAAGAAGAGGGGGTAAAAGTGGCAGAATTCCAAACTTTGTGATTTAATTCACTTCATAAAATAAAATTTTAAATAGATTGTGAAAAAAATCACAATATATCTTGAAAAGCTGTGTTACGATCAGTGCGTGAACAAGAGATAGTACACGAGATAACAGGAGGATGAGGGAAATGGCTGTTAAAAACGAGGTTATTCAAAAAGAGCAAAGCGCAGAGCAGTATATTCAAACGCTGATTGACCGGGGGAACCGGGCACAGCAAGCTTTCATGAGTATGAATCAGGAACAGATTGACGAAATCGTACAAGCTATGGCACTCGCAGGGATGGATAAACACATGTACCTGGCGAAGTTGGCTGTTGAAGAAACAGGACGCGGTGTGTACGAGGACAAAATCACCAAAAACATGTTTGCAACAGAATATATCTATCATAGTATCAAAAATGAAAAAACCGTCGGTGTCATTGAAGACAATGATTTTGACAGTTTTCAAAAGATAGCAGAGCCAGTCGGTATTATCATGGGGATCACTCCAGTGACAAACCCGACTTCGACTACGATGTTCAAAGCGCTGATTGCCATTAAAACACGTAACCCAATCATTTTCGGTTTCCATCCATCTGCTCAATCGTGTAGTGCGGAAGCAGCCCGCGTCTTGCTCGAAGCAGCTGTTAAACATGGTGCTCCGGCCGATTGTATTCAATGGATTGAAGCACCTTCGATGGATAAGACCAATGTATTGATGAACCACCCTGATGTGGCGCTAATTTTGGCAACTGGTGGATCAGGCATGGTTAAGGCAGCTTATAGCTGCGGTAAACCAGCACTTGGTGTAGGTCCTGGTAACGTGCCTTGCTTTATTGAAAAAACAGCAGATATCAAACAGGCCGTGAACGATCTTATCCTCTCGAAATCTTTTGATAACGGTATGATTTGTGCTTCGGAGCAAGCGGTTATTATCGAAGAGCCAATCTTCGAACAAGTGAAAAAATTGATGATCGCTAACGGTTGCTATTTTGTAAATAAAGAAGAAGCAGCTAAGCTCACTCAAGGAGCTATGAATGTCGAGAAATGTGCAGTGAACCCAGCTATTGTCGGGCAGTCTGCTGTGAAAATTGCTGAAATGAGTGGTATTACAGTACCAGCAGGAACTAAAATTTTGGTCGCTGAGATTGAAGGGGTAGGAACAAAATTCCCATTGTCTGCGGAAAAATTGAGTCCTGTATTGGCTTGCTATAAAGTGAAAAATGCGGAACAAGGTATTCAACGCGCTGCTGAAGTCGTGGAATTCGGGGGCATGGGTCACTCGTCCGCTATTCATTCGAACGATGAGGATGTTATCGCTCGGTTTGCAAACCGTTTGCAAACAGGACGTATCATTGTAAATGCACCTTCCACACATGGTGCGATTGGCGACATTTACAACACCAATCTTCCTTCGTTGACACTTGGTTGCGGTTCGTACGGTCGTAACTCGACTTCGTCGAACGTATCGGCAGTCAATCTGATTAATGTGAAAAGGGTGGCGAAACGGACGGTGAATATGCAATGGTTCAAAGTACCTTCCAAAATCTATTTTGAAAAAAATTCGACACAGTATCTTGCTAAAATGCCTGATATTACACGTGTAGCTATTATCACAGACCCTATGATGGTACAACTGGGATATGTAGATCGTGTTATTCATTATCTGCATCAGCGCCAAACACCAGTAGCTATCGAAGTGTTCTCTGAAGTAGAGCCAGATCCATCGACAGTTACGGTAGAACGTGGTACTGAAATGATGAGACGTTTCCAACCGGATTGCATCATCGCACTGGGCGGCGGTTCGCCAATGGATGCCGCTAAAGGCATGTGGATGTTCTATGAATATCCAGATACTGATTTCAATAACTTAAAACAAAAATTCATGGATATCCGTAAACGGATTTACAAGTACCCACGTCTGGGCCAAAAAGCACAATTTGTAGCTATCCCTACAACATCGGGTACAGGTTCCGAAGTTACATCGTTCGCAGTAATTACGGACAAAAACCTGGGCGACACGAAGTACCCACTGGCTGACTATGAGTTGACTCCTGATGTGGCAATTATTGACCCAGTGTTTGTATATTCGCTGCCTAAAACAGCTGTAGCGGACACAGGTATGGACGTTCTGACACATGCTATCGAGGCTTACGTGTCCGTAATGGCTAATGACTACACAGATGGTCTGGCAATTAAAGCCATTCAATTGGTATTCCAATACCTAGAACAATCGGCTCTGACCGGTGATAAGCTGGCTCGTGAAAAAATGCATAATGCTTCCACACTTGCTGGTATGGCGTTTGCTAATGCATTCTTGGGCATTAACCACAGTCTTGCACATAAATGGGGTGGACAATACCATACAGCGCATGGCCGCACGAATGCCATTTTGATGCCGCACGTTATTCGTTATAATGCGAAAAAACCGACAAAATTTGCTTCGTTCCCTAAATATTCGCACTTTGTTGCGGATGAGCGTTATGCAGAAATCGCGCGCATACTGGGACTGCCTGCACGCACCACCGAAGAAGGGGTTAACAGCTTGATCGAAGCGATCCGTAAAATGAACAAAACACTCGGTATCGAGGAATCGTTCCAACAAATCGGTTTCGATGCGAAAGATTTCGAATCACGTGTAGATTATCTGGCTGACCGCGCATTTGAAGATCAATGTACAACTGCGAATCCTAAGTTGCCACTGGTTACTGAGTTGGCTGATGTCTATCGCAATGCCTTCTACGGACGTTTTGACCAATAATATAATAGGTAAGAAGAGGCTTGTGAAAAAGCATTTTCTCGTTCAATACCGATGCAGGCTCTCTATATAGAGGGCCTGTTGGTTTGGGAAGGGAGGTGAAAGGCAAGGCTAAGGATATAGGCGCGAAGCTAGGGAAAATAAAGTGACAAAAATCACTCATATTGTGATTTTTGTCACATACTACACTCTATCATTATTCTACAATAAGGGTGTAAGAAAGGTCCCGACACTGAGCGTAAGGCATCGGTGAACAGGCCGGGCTCAAGAAATAGCTTTATCGTGAAAAAAATCACAAGTCCGGAAGACCAAACAATTTGGAGGGATTTACATGTCGGTGATTGAGAGAGAATTACAAGAGCAACAATCTGGCTGGAGAGGTTTTAAAAAAGGCAAATGGACTAAAGAAGTCAACGTCAACGATTTTATTGAAACCAATATCTTACCTTATGTTGGCAATGAAGAATTTTTGGTTGGTCCTACGGCCAACACAACTGCATTGTGGGATATTGTATCCGATCTTACCAAAAAAGAGTTGGCAAACGGCGGCGTGCTTGATGTAGACGTGAATACGCCATCCACTATTATTTCACATAAACCGGGTTACCTAGACCGGGATAAAGAGCAAATTGTCGGTGTACAAACAGATGCTCCATTCAAACGTTCTTTACAGCCGTTTGGCGGAATTCGAATGATGATCGACGCTTGCAAAGCCTATGGTTTTGAAGTGCCAGAAAGTATCATTGATATCTTCACTCATATTCGTAAAACTCACAACCAAGGTGTATTTGACGCTTATACAGATGAAATGAGAGCAGCTCGTAAAGCTGGTATCATTACTGGTCTGCCAGATGCATACGGCCGTGGTCGTATTATCGGTGACTATCGTCGTGTAGCTTTATACGGTGCAGACTTCTTGATCCAAGATAAAAAGCTGCAACTGAAAAGCCTTGAAGTTGATTCCATGGAAGAAGACGTAATTCGTCTGCGTGAGGAAATTTCCGAGCAAATTCGTGCTTTGAATGAACTGAAACAAATGGCTGCTGAGCACGGTTTTGATATTTCAAAACCTGCTAACAATGCGAAAGAAGCTTTCCAATGGGTATATTTTGGATATCTTGCAGCAATCAAAGAACAAAATGGTGCAGCAATGTCCTTAGGACGTGTATCTTCCTTCCTTGATATTTACTCTCAACGTGATATGGAAGAGGGTACAATGACAGAAGAACAAGCTCAAGAACTGGTCGATCATTTTGTTATGAAATTGCGTATTGTTAAGTTCTTGCGCACACCTGACTATAATGAACTGTTCAGTGGAGATCCAACTTGGGTTACTGAGTCCATTGGTGGTATGTCCGTAACTGGAGAAACTCGGGTAACTAAAAACAGCTTCCGTTTCCTGCACACCCTCTACAATCTGGGACCTGCACCGGAACCGAACCTGACTGTACTGTGGTCGGAAAAATTGCCTGAAGGCTTCAAAAAATATTGTGCGAAAGTTTCTATTGAAACTAGCTCCATTCAGTACGAGAATGACGATCTGATGCGTCCGATTTATGGAGACGACTATGGTATTGCTTGTTGTGTATCGGCAATGAAAATCGGTAAACAAATGCAATTCTTTGGTGCTCGTGCTAACTTGGCTAAAGCTCTGCTGTATGCAATTAACGGTGGTAAAGATGAAAAATCTGGCGTCCAAGTAGGGCCTGAATTCCCAGCCATTACAGGTGAAGTTCTGGATTATGAAGAAGTGTTGAGTCGCTTCAAACCTATGATGGAATGGTTGGCAAAACTGTATATGAACACTTTAAATGTTATTCACTACATGCATGATAAATATAGCTACGAACGCATTGAAATGGCGTTGCATGATCGTGATATTCTCCGCACCATGGCTTGTGGTATTGCGGGTCTGTCAGTTGCTACCGACTCCTTGAGTGCCATTAAATTTGCAAAAGTTAAACCAATCCGTAACGAAAAAGGGATTGCTGTGGACTTTGAAATTGAAGGCGAATACCCTTGCTACGGTAACAACGATGACCGTGTAGATAACATCGCTGTGGAACTGGTAGAGAGCTTCATGAGCATGATTCGCAAGCATAAAGCTTATCGTAATGCGCTTCCTACTCAATCTGTACTGACTATTACTTCTAACGTGGTGTATGGTAAGAAAACAGGTACAACACCGGATGGACGTAAAGCAGGCGAACCGTTTGCACCAGGGGCAAACCCAATGCACGGCCGTGATAAAAAAGGTGCTTTGGCATCTCTGAGTTCCGTAGCCAAATTGCCTTATGAACACAGTCTGGATGGTATCTCGAACACCTTCTCTATCGTGCCTAAAGCACTGGGTAAAGAAGAAGAAACACGCAAAACAAACCTTGTTTCGATGATGGATGGCTATTTTGGAAGCCACGCACATCATCTGAATGTCAATGTGTTTGCTCGCGAACAACTGTTGGATGCAATGGAACACCCAGAAAACTATCCACAGCTGACGATCCGTGTTTCCGGTTATGCCGTTAACTTTATCAAGCTGACTCGTGAACAACAATTGGATGTTATTAACCGTACTTTCCACGGTACAATGTAAATAAGTATTACAATGACGCACGCATAGCGGATGCGGGAAGGATGATGCAACATGTTGAAAGGACACATACACTCATTGGAAACCTTCGGGACCGTCGATGGTCCCGGCATCCGCTTCGTGCTCTTTATGCAAGGATGCTTGTTGAAATGTCAGTATTGCCATAATCCGGACACTTGGGCCTTGAATGAAGGCAATCCAATGACCCTAGAGGAAGTATTGGCTGAAATTGAGCCGTATTTAGCCTATTACCGTTCTTCGGGAGGCGGATTGACCGTATCCGGTGGAGAACCGACATTGCAAGCTCATTTTGTAGCAGAGCTGTTCAAAGAAGTGAAACGTCGCTGGAATTTGCACACGACACTGGACAGTAATGGCTTTAATGATGCGGGCCGTATCCATGATCTGCTGGACGTAACAGACTTGGTGTTACTTGATATTAAGCATATTGACAACGACAAGCATATTAAGCTTACAGGCAAGTCCAACGACCGTATGCTAAGCACAGCTCGCTGGTTGTCTGAGCAAGGGCGTAAAATGTGGATTAGACACGTATTTGTACCGGGTATTCATGATGACGAGCAAGATTTATTGAATTTGGGACGGTTTATCGGAACGTTGAACGGAGTCGAGAAATTCGAAATTTTACCTTACCATCAAATGGGTGTTTACAAGTGGGAAATGCTCGGTAAGGAGTATCCGTTGGAGGGAGTTCCATCTCCTACAGACGAAGAAGTTCAACGTGCTTACCGACTCATTGAAGAGGGTCGTCTGGAGACTGCAGGAAAGAATGCTGTCTGTCGTCCATCATAATGTAAATGGTGCAAAAGCTATTTCTTAGTAATGAAGCCGCCGCCACATCAGGTCAGATGGGTGGCGGTTTTTTGTTGTTGAATTTTTTGCAGTCACAGGAGAAAGTTCCCTTTTTTTCATGATAAGCAAAATTTCCAGAAACTTTTTAACAACTGACGCGTCTAATAGTATGACTTTTTACGGGAATGATAATAATTTGGTGATAGAAGGAGACAGACAATGAATTTCAAGAAATGGACCATGCTCACCGCTTTGGCGGTAGCTCAGGTGGCCGCAGTAGCCCCTGTAGGAGCAGAAGCAGCATCAACAACCATTCAATCCACCGATTCGGTTAGCGCACAGCAGGCTCAGACCAATGTTGCTGATTCCAGCGTTCAGAATAGTATCGGAGCTCAAGAGGGAACAGGCACACAAAACAACACGGTAACACCAGATAACACAGGCGTAACCAATGATCCATTGACTGGCCTACCTACGGATACAACCAACGGATCGAACGTATCCAATGATGTATACGGTGGAGACGGAACGATCACCAATCCTGGTGGAGCTCCAACAAACATGGGTGCTAATCAACTGATTTTGTATTTAAACAGCGCGAAAATGGAACAAAACGGACAGGTATATACGGCAACTCAGCCGATGACTGTTAAGGACGGAGTTTCCTATGTAGCTATCCGTTCACTTGTCAGCCGTGTCGGATTGCAGTTTAGTTATGACACTGCCACCAAAGAAACCGTAATTACACAAGGAACAAATGTCATGCGCTTCAAAACAGACAGCAAGGTTTATACGGTTAACGGTGAAGCCAGACAAATGAAGGGACCGGCTTTTCAGCAAAAGAACGTATTTATGGTGCCGTTGACCTCGATTACACAGGCCTTAAATATTCCTTATACTGTGAATAATACGACTAAACAAGTTATCATGGATTTGAATCAGAAGCCTAAAGCTTCCTTCACGGTTCAGCAAAAAGATATATATGCGGGCGAAACTCAAGTTACGTATTTGACGAAGGAATCTTCTCCTACAGGTCTACCGATTGTGAACCAACGTTGGGAAGGTAAGCAGGACGTATTTCAGGAGCCGGGTACATATGTAGTTACCTATTCTGTTCTTGACTCTGCTGGAAACTGGAGTGATCCTTACTCAGTTACAATTACAGTAAGACCGCCGAACCAACCGCCAGTCGCTCTGTTTACTACAGATAAAAAAGAGTACAAGATGGGTGAAAAGATCACCATTACGGACCTGAGTACGGATGATGAGAATGCTATTACTAAGCGTGATTGGGAGAACAAGAAACTTGCCTTCTTCCAACCAGGTGATGTAACAATTACGTTAACCGTGACTGATAAGCACGGCGCAACAGGTACCAAAAGTGAAACGATTAAAATTACGAATGAACTGCTGTACAACGAAGATGATTTCAATAAAATCTTCACACCATATGGTGATAAATATACAGTAGACGGCAGTCAGGTGCCTACCATGGCTACCATTCCTTTGACAAGTACATCTTCACCGCGTCTTTTGATCCGTGCTAACAGCCCGGAACGTGTATTTCAGGACGGAATTGTGTATCAGGAAACCGGATCAGGAAGCACGCGCATACTCGTCCATCATGTGAATGAAACGGGTCGAGATGTGAAAATGTACGTGATTGCAACCAACAACAATATTACTCCTGCCAACATGAATGTCGAAAATTCTGGTTTTGCCGGACCATCTGAATTTGCAACGGCTGCGGGTAAAATCTCGATTCAACGATATTTTCAATCCATGCAGGATGGAAGCAAGCGTTCTAGCACAGTTCTAAATCCTGGCGAAAGCCGCGTTATTTTACAGGATCTGAACGCACAAAAAATCAAGCAAAAACAAGTCATTTCTCTATTATCCGATTTATATACGGATCAACCTATTCAATACACGGTTATTGTGTTAGATGCAAATACAGATCCGTTGACCGTGTTGCCTACTTTGGCAAAACTGCCTAAGGACGGTATTCATAACCGTGGAACGTACGCTAATTCGGATATCTCGCTCAATTATACCGAAGAGGTTGGTAAAACAGCTCAACGTATCGTTCTTGGCGATAATAAGGTAGACCCGAACCTGATTGGTACGGACGGTCTGGACGGCTCTTCTGCTTCCAATGCCGGTAATTTTGGTGTTGTATATAAAGTTAAATTGGATCATGTAGCGCCGTATTCACTGATTACGTTCAACCCGCGTGGAGGCGAATATTCCGGCTATGCGATGGTAAACAATCAGGTTGTGGGTATCCCGACAAACGGCTCGGTATGGGCTCCAAATGAGATGAGTGTGCTGTATCGCACAGGGCATATCGAGGAAAGTGTAGAGATGTATTTCACTGCTGCTGCAGGAAGTAACTTGCCGGTTTCCGTAGTAGTTATGCCTTTACCAGCTATTAAAAATTAATATGAATTAACCGGTACTGTTTACCGGCTTAGACCTTGGGTCTCGTCATTCACCGTTTAAAAGTCGATGTCACTTGCAGAATATAGACGTTCTCCTGCTGCGAATTTGATCGTAGCGCTGGAGAGCGTCTTTTTCTTATGTATAGATGCGAATATCTCTTATAATATTGACTTTAATCGTGGTATAATAAATAGATGCAAGCCTAAGCCTGCATCAGAAAACCTGAAACTACAGACAGGGGAGGGTGAAACGCATGCTGACAAAGGATGAGATTATTGCAACAATGTCCGCTCAGGGGCTGCGTATTACAGATCAGCGCAAGACGTTGGCCACGTTATTTTCCGAGAATGAAGGGTATCTGTCCCCCAAAGACGTTTATGAATATATGGGTAAGAAGTACAGTGGACTTAGCTTTGATACAGTTTATCGTAATTTGCGTGTAATGCAGGAATTGGGTGTGCTGGAACAGGTATCTTTTGAGGATGGAATGAAGTTCAAGGTGAGCTGTAATGAGCATCATCACCATCACCATATGATTTGCTTGAGCTGTCAGAAAACATTACCGATTTCTTTTTGCCCAATGCAAATGACGGATACAACGGATCAATTCCAAATCGTCGAGCACAAGTTTGAAATTTTTGGTTATTGTAAAGAATGTCAACAGAAAAATGGACATACTGATAGTAATTCGGATGGGGGATTCAGACAGACGAGCAGTCACACTCACAGCCACGGGGGCTACTGAAATGAAAATCACCACACGCAGAGTGGTACAGGCTCCGATTAAGTTTTATCGTTCCTATATTTCACCGTTAAAGCCGGCTACCTGCCGATTCTATCCAACGTGTTCAGCGTACGCGTTGGAGGCGGTAGAAGTGCATGGTGCGCTCAAAGGTTCATGGCTTGCTACTAAGCGTATAGCCAAATGCCATCCCTTTCATCCAGGAGGCGTAGATTTGGTTCCTCCTGCAAAAAAGGAGACAGACAGGTCTAGCGAAGATCGTTTGGCTACTCATTCCGAGAAGAGTCTGACTTGACAGCGCTATGCGGATTTGGTTATATTTTGGTTAATATTGTTTTCCTGCGAAGGGATGAGTAGGGTGAATTGTCCAGTACAGAGAGCCGGGGTTAGCTGCAAACCGGTCTGGAGCTAAGCCTGAATATGGTCCTGGAGGAACCTTTTTCGAGCGTATTTGCCACAGTTATTTGTGCACGGAAGGCAAACGTAAGGGGGAGGCGTGTTCCAGCGTTAATGGGCGGTCAGATGTGACCGGTGAAGCCTGTAGTCTGCGAGGATACAGGAAAATTGGGTGGTAACGCGTGAGGTGACTCTCGTCCCATAGGGGCGGGGGTCTTTTTTGTGCCCAATTTGTGCCAAATTCATAAATTGGAGTACCATCATGTCAGCAGGTCTTATCGAGCTGCCGTGAACAAAATAGGAGGCAACATACATGTCCAATGAGAACACATTTTACATTACGACACCGATCTATTATCCGAGCGACAAGCTACATATAGGTCATGCTTACACGACAGTTGCGGGAGATGCAATGGCCCGTTACAAGCGGCTACGCGGTTATGAAGTGCGTTATTTGACAGGAACGGATGAGCATGGTCAGAAGATTGAGCAAAAGGCAAGTGCAGCTGGCAAAACGCCACAACGTTTCGTAGATGACATTGTGGCAGGCATCCAAGACCTGTGGCGGAAGCTCGACATTTCCAATGACGATTTTATCCGTACTACGGAGGAACGTCATAAGGCTGTCGTACAGGCAATCTTTGATCGTTTATTAAAACAAGGCGATATTTACAAGGGAGAATACGAAGGCTGGTACAGCATTCCTGACGAGACGTACTACACAGAAACTCAGCTGGTTGACGTGGTGAAGGACGCTGAAGGCAATGTGACTGGCGGTAAGAGCCCAGATAGTGGACACCCTGTAGAATTGGTCAAGGAAGAGAGCTACTTTTTCCGCATGAGCAAGTATGCTGATCGGTTGCTGCAATTTTATGAAGAGAACCCACAGTTTATCCAGCCGGAATCACGTAAAAAAGAGATGATCAATAACTTCATCAAGCCGGGTCTGGAGGATTTGGCTGTATCTCGTACTACCTTCGATTGGGGCATTAAGGTGAAGGGGGATCCGAAGCATGTCGTGTATGTGTGGATTGACGCACTTTCCAACTACATCACAGCCTTGGGTTATGGCTCTTCCAATACCGAGCTGTATGATAAATTCTGGCCTGCAAATGTGCATATCGTAGGTAAAGAAATTGTAAGGTTCCACACGATATATTGGCCGATCATGCTGATGGCGCTGGATCTTCCGTTGCCTAAAAAAGTATTTGCACATGGTTGGTTACTCATGAAAGATGGTAAAATGTCGAAATCTAAAGGTAATGTGGTAGACCCGGTAACGTTGATTGACCGTTATGGTCTGGACCAACTTCGATACTACTTGCTGCGCGAGGTGCCTTTTGGGGCAGATGGAACATTTACACCAGAAAGTTTTGTAGATCGAGTTAATTCGGATTTGGCAAATGATCTGGGCAACTTGTTGAATCGTACCGTGGCGATGGTAGATAAATATTTTGACGGCAAAGTTCCGGCTTATGAAGCGAATGTAACAGCATTCGACGGAGCTTTGGAAGACATGGCAACATCGACTTATAGCAAAGTAGAAGAAGCCATGGAAAACATGGAGTTTTCCGTGGCATTAACGGCGATTAGCCAATTTATTAGCCGTAGCAACAAATATATTGACGAGACGCAACCATGGAATTTGGCTAAGGATGAGGCAAAACGTCGTGAATTGGCATCGGTTATGTTGCATTTGGTAGAAAGCTTGCGCATCGCTTCCATCTTACTTCAGCCATTCTTAACCCGTGCTCCTCATAAAATTTGGGAACAGCTCGGTATTAGCAAAGGTGAGCTGACTACATGGGATAGCGGCAAGCAGTTTGGTCGTATTCCGGAAGGAACACAGTTGGTCAAAGGTAATCCGATCTTCCCACGTCTGGATTCAGAGCAAGAGGTTGCTTTTATCGTGGAAGCAATGACAGGAGGTAAGAAACCAGAGGAAGCTACGACACAAGTTCAACCACAGAATGCATCTGAGGCGAGCCAGGAAGCGCCGGAGGCAAAGGAAGAGATTGGCATTGAGGATTTTGCCAAGGTGGAACTGCGCGTTGCTCAGGTCGTCGCCTGCGAGCCTGTAAAGAAGGCCGATAAACTGTTGAAGCTCCAACTTGATCTTGGTTATGAGCAACGGCAGGTAGTATCAGGGATTGCGAAGTTTTATACACCTGAAGATATCATTGGGCGCAAGGTGATCTGTGTGACCAATCTTAAGCCAGTAAAACTTCGGGGAGAGCTGTCGCAAGGTATGATTTTGGCAGCTTCACATGGAGATCAGCTTACGCTCGCCACCGTACCGGAAGGTATGCCGAATGGTGCAGTTGTAAAGTAGTATGCTAGTTAATAAAAGAACGTAATGAGCGTATGCCCGAGAATCATTCTTCTTGGGCATGCGCTTTTTGGCGTGCATCATATTTTGCTCCCGCTACACGTATGTTTAGTAGGCAGGGCTTGTTTGCTCGTGTTCACTTAAGACAGGGGAGGAAATGAGGATGACAGATATTAACGCCGGATTGGCGATCGTAGCCGGACTGGTTTCTTTTTTTTCACCGTGTTGTTTACCGCTGTATCCATCTTATTTATCGTATATGACAGGGATGTCTGCGCGTGAACTGGCTGAAGGACGGCATAAGGCCGAGGTTCGTTATCGTACGATGGGGCATACACTTGCTTTTGTACTGGGCTTTTCGGTCGTTTTCTATTCACTGGGTGCAGGTGTCGGGTTGCTTGGAGAATGGTTTGCCAATTATGGGGATACGCTAAGAGTGGTAGCAGGGTTACTTATTTTACTAATGGGACTGGTATCTCTTGGTGTGGTAAGTCCTTTGATTCTAATGAGGGAGCATAAGCTTCGCTGGACATGGAAGCCTGCCGGGTACGCCGGTTCCTTTGTAATCGGAATTGGGTTTGCGGCAGGCTGGTCGCCCTGTATTGGTCCCATGCTAACAGCTATTATCGCTTTGGCGGCAGTAGAGCATCACATTTGGTTCAAACTGATTACAGGCTATGCGCTTGGGTTTGCGATTCCATTTTTTGTATTAGCTTTGCTGGTAGGCTCTGTTCGGCTATCCTCTCGCTATACCTCCATCCTCATCAAAACAGGTGGCATACTACTTGTTATCACTGGCATTTTACTGGTAACGGATCATATGACCGATGTAACGCTATTTTTACAACGGATTACCCCGGGTTGGATGCTAGTTATGTGAAATACTCAATACGACTTAAAGGAAAATGTTCAAAAATACGCTCTGTGATAAACTCTCGCAGTGCATTTTGCTGTTCATCGGGATAAACGTATTTGTTTTGTCCCCAGCGTCCCCATTTTTTCTTGCGTTTCTCTATGTCCATCTCCAGCTTGGTTTTCGGATAACGTTTCTCGATGACAGCTTTGGATGTTTTGGTGAAGCGATGCTGTATTAATTCGAACGTCAAATCTTTTGTAGCATGCTGGGGCAAGGTTTCTCCCAATTTGCGCAGTAACTCGCCGTAACCTTCTTCCCAGCCGTCATACCAGATGATGGGTGCAATGATGAACCCCAGCGGATAACCGGCTCGTGCGATTTTGCCCGCGGCTTCAATACGTTCCTCGAAGCGGGAAGTTGCAGGTTCAAACTGTTTAATAACATAATCGGAATTAATGCTAAAGCGGATGCGAGTATGACCATTATGTTTAATATCCAGCAATGGATCAACATGATGATATTTAGTAACAAAACGCAGACGGCCAAATTCCTCATCTGCCATGAAACGAATCAAGTCTCCAAGCGTTCCGGTGATATGCTCCAAACCAACCGGATCGGAGGTACAAGCTGCTTCAAAACGGGTAATTTCAGGCGCACGCTCCTCGATATAAGCTTTAGCTGCTGATAAGATATCGTCAGTGTTGACATATACACGAATATACGGCTTTGCTCCCAAGGTTGTTTGTAAATAACAGTAGTGACAATGCCCCATGCAACCAGTCGAAATGGGGATGGCATATTCAGCAGAAGGCTTGGATTGATCAAAAGTTAACGTTTTACGGATACCGACTACCAAAGTTTTTTTTGCCATTCGGTACTTTTCAACTTCAGTTTCACCTGGTAAATTGGTAATTCGGTTGTGAGAGGTAGTCATCCGGTACGGAATATCCTTGGCTTTAACCCAATCCATAATACGCTGGCCCTTGGGATAATTTAGTGCGTCTGGCTCAAAAAACACCAGGTCAGGCAAAAATGGCTTGGTTCCTCTGGTTTGAACAGGAGTACGCTCAAGCGTAGACATGGCTAACGCTCCTTTCAAAATAAATCCACAGTGCTCTGGTGTCCAACTTTAACATATTGCCGCAGAAGTAAACGATACAGGGACGACGATATTAGTGTACCCGGCTTAAATTGAACAAATCGTGGCAATAGATGTGAGTGAAGGGATGAGACTTGCCAATGGGCAATGATAACATGTATCATTACATAGTAGGTTTAACGCAGGAAATGAAGGCGGTAAGCGCCCGTTCAATAACAGAAAAGAGGGAAACAAGTGCCAACGCCAAGCATGGAAGATTATTTGGAACGCATTTACCAACTGATTGATGAGAAGGGATATGCTCGTGTCTCGGACATCGCAGAGGGTTTAGAGGTGCATCCTTCGTCCGTCACCAAAATGATTCAGAAGTTGGATAAGGACGATTATCTTGTATATGAGAAGTATCGGGGACTCATTTTGACACCAAAAGGGAAAAAGGTCGGCAAACGGTTGGTTGATCGCCATCAGTTATTAGAGCAATTTCTGGATATGATTGGGGTTGACAAGGAACTGATATATAAAGATGTGGAAGGTATTGAGCATCATTTGAGCTGGGATTCCATCACCCGTATCGAAACATTGGTTGAATATTTTCGTCGGGATGAAGATCGCTTGCGCCAGCTTCATGACATACACAAGGAATTGAGTGGAGATTCCTAAAAGCATCTGTCCTTATGGACGATGCTTTTTTATTTGTCCCGACCGCAACAAATATCCGGTGATTAGCGTCTATCCATTATATAGCAGGACAAGATAGGGGTTAAAATTAACAGGGTTAGCGGAGGATTGTAATAATATGAATCAAAAGAAAATAGTGGCATTGGCTGCAGGCCTACTCTTAGCAGTGCAGACTGCCATCGTTCCTGGAGTTCAAGCAGCTCCAACTGGTGATATTGAAATTATATTGGACGGACAGTCCCTGCAAAGCGACGCGCCACCGTATATTGTACAGGGAGCCAATGTTACGATGGTTCCTTTGCGCGTGATTAGTGAGGGAATGGGCGCTCAGGTCAACTGGTCGGAATCGTCCGGTATGGTAACGATTACAGCACAGAACAAAAATATATCTATGGAGAACGGTGCACAAAGCGCTACGGTGAATGGCAAGTCCGTTCGATTGGATGCATCTGCCCGTATGACAAGCGGGAGAGTCATGGTGCCTCTGCGTTTTGTTGGGGAAGAGTTGGGATTAAAAGTGGATTGGCAAGCTTCACAGCGAGTCATTACGTTAAACAGTGGTAAGGAAGGTGTCTCTACTGGCGGGAACACTTCTGCGGGAAGCAGTGGCTCCATATCAGATACGTCTGCATCTGGCAATCAGGACAGTGTAAGTTCAGGTCAGGGAGCCATCGATGATGAGCAGGCAGTTGTCGCTTCACCGTCAACGTCTACTAGTGTGAATGATTCAAGTTCTTCACAGGCAAATGTTGTTCAGGTAAAGGCTTCAACTTCCATGCGTGGAGCATGGATTTCTACCATCAATGGAGATTGGCCTTCTTCTTCTGCCCGAAGCAGCTCCGAGAAGCAAAAGCAGGAGTTTACTAAAATGCTCGATGATTTGCAGGGGATGGGCATTAATGCGGTATTTGTTCAGGTTCGTGCCAGCGGTGATGCGCTCTATCCCTCGAGTCTCGTACCATGGAGCAAGTATTTGACCAACACCCAAGGTAAAAATCCAGGCTATGATCCTTTGAAATTTATGATTAGCGAATCGCATAAGCGAGGGATGGAATTTCATGCCTGGTTTAATCCGTTCCGTGCGAATTCTACAGGAACGACCAACGGTTTGGCTGCAAACCATGTGGCTAATCAACACCCGGATTGGATTGTTAAGAATGGTAGCCAATTGTACATCAATCCAGGAATCCCAGCTGCACGTCAGCATGTCATTGCGGCGATTATGGAGGTCGTGAACGGATATGATATTGACGGCGTCCATTTGGACGATTATTTTTATCCTTACAGCGGGACTTTTGATGATGATGCGACCTTCAAAGCAAATAATACCAACAAAATCTCTAACAAGGGCGACTGGCGGAGAGATAATGTGAACAGTTTTGTTCGGGACTTGGGCAAAAGCATTCATGCCAGCAAGTCGAAAGTTCAATTCGGAATCAGTCCTTTTGGGGTATGGCGTAACAAATCTCAGGACTTAACGGGCTCAGACACGAAGGCAGGCGTTACAGCGTATGATACAACGTTTGCGGATGTAAGAACCTGGATTAACAAGGAATGGATTGATTATGTAGCTCCACAAGTTTACTGGAGTATCGGTTTCCCTGCGGCGGGATATGACAAGCTTGTCGCATGGTGGTCCAATGAGGTCAAAAATTCAGATGTTAAGCTGTATATCGGTCATTCTCCGTATAAAATCGGCACCCCTGAAAAGGGCTGGCAAACGGCTCAAGAGCTAATTAAGCAGCTTGAACTGAACAAAGATTATAAACAGGTCAAAGGGGATATTTACTTTAGTGCACAGCATTTGCGTAAAAATCCATATGGACTCATTCAGCTTCTTCAAAATTATTATCAAATGTGATATAAATTGGATCATATAGGTTCTATTTGGGCCTCCGTTCTCATAGATAAGCAGTAGAACTGCTTACTCCCAAGAGAACGGAGGTTTTTTGATCTATGCTGATCAATGCTGTGTTCCAGGGTGGAGGGGTTAAGGGAATTTCGCTGGCGGGTGCAGTTAAGGCTGCGGAGGAGCATGGAATTGTATTCAATCGTTTAGCAGGTACATCATCAGGTGCTATTGTAGCTGCTTTATTGGCTGCGGGATACTCTGCGGATGAAATGAAAGCCGTAATTGAGAAAACCCCCTTGGTCAAGTTGTTACGACGTTCTCCAGTGTTCAATATTAAGTGGGTTGGACCAGCAGCTCGTATCTTTCTTAAAAAAGGTCTCTACTCAGGGGAGGCACTGGAGCACTGGGTACGTGAGCTGTTACGAGCTAAGGGAGTGCGTACGTTTGCGGATTTACCTCCTGGCAAACTGCGCATTATTGCATCAGATATCACGAATGGACGCATTCTGGTGCTACCTGAGGATATCAAACGTTTTGGTATCAATCCCTCTTCACTGGAGGTAGCAAAGGCCATTCGGATGAGCACAAGTATCCCTTACTTTTTTGATCCCGTTATGTTAAGACTTGATTCTGCACTTGCCAAGGGAAAAACCTTTTCCCAGCAATTTGTATTTGTAGTTGATGGGGCTTTACTAAGCAATTTGCCTTTGTGGCTTTTTGATGAGCCTGTAAATGAACGTGAAGCCAAAACGATTCCAACTGTAGGGTTTCAAATGGTGGGCAAAACGGGGACGGAGACCAAAGTTTCTTATATACGGGGTCCATTGACTATGCTGCAGGCTATTTTCGATACCATGCTATCAGCACACGATGAACGATATATTGAGCAGGAGAATCGGTATCGGACGATTAAAATTCCAACATTGGGGATCCGCACTGCACAATTTAACATTTCTACAGTGCAAAGTGATTTGCTGTATGCTTCCGGTGTGCAGGCAGGGGATGCTTTTTTCCACAAATGGAGCATCACTTCTTACCAGCAGCAGTATAGCAAATACCAATTGATGAAGGATACCATGTACGCTATGAAATGAACACTAATTGGCAGTTAAAGTAATTTAAAATGGTGTGAAAAAAGGAGCCTCTTCCCGGTCATATTTTAATACGCGGGTGACGGCTCCTTTGTGTTGCATTTTAAAGGATGATTATTATCGTTAATGATATTTAGGTTGTTCTTCTTCATTTTTGCCCTTGGAACCTTCAATCACATGAAAAGGATACGCTTTGCGCTTGCCCGTAGTCTGCTGCTTACGTGCGTTGGCTGTTTTGGCCATGGTGCGCACAGAGGGTTTGATTTTGGGAGTACGATTGCTTTGTCCTGGCAGGTATTTGTATAGCAGAAATATAACTGCAAAAACAAGGACGGGAATGAGTAAACTCATGAGAAAGCCCCAGCTTCCTCTCCATAGCATATCCACAATCCCATATGCACCCAAAGCAAGGGTAAGCCAGAAAATAACAGCATGTCTGTTCATTATTCACTCATCCTTTCACAGGATCAAGGGCAGGACTGTTGAAGGTCTCCTTTACAGGTACATTTTCCAACTCAGCATCCAATTCAAGCATACGCTTAAATGAGGCAATGGATACCTCCACTTGATCATCAGTCGGTTCTTTGGTGGTAAGTAGTTGCAGCCACAGACCGGGGTAACCTAAATAACGAAGTACCGGAATTTCACGAAGAGCATTGGTCAGCTTGAGAAATTCAAAAGAAAGCCCCAGTACGATCGGAAGCAGTAGAAGCCGTTGCCCCATACGCTCCCACAGATTATCGTAGGTGAATAGGGAATAGACTAGTACCCCGATGATCACGGTCAGCATAATAAAGCTGCTACCGCAGCGGTAATGCAAACGGCTGTATTTTTGCACATTGGCCGGGGTTAGTTCTTCTCCAGCTTCGAATGCCGTAATTACTTTATGCTCTGCACCGTGATATTGAAACAGTCGTTTGATCAATGGAGTTTGGGAAATGCCCCATAAATAAGCCAGCAGCAGAATCAGCTTAATGGCTCCTTCGGCGAGGTTATGCAAAATTTGGCTGTGAAACAAGCCGTCGAACAGGAAGTCTTCTACAACAACCGGAACGAGGGTTAACACAATTTTGCCGAACAAAAAGGAGATAATCCCGACTGCCGCTACACCGATCATCATACTCAGACTCCAGCGAGATTCTTCTTTTTTCTTTTGCTCAGCGCGTTCTTCCGGATCTACTTCATCATCAGCATACGCATCGGCTGAATAGTTCAAGTGCTTGGTACCTTTGGCGCTGGAGTCGATGATGCTTGCAATCCCCCGCAATAAAGGAATTCTGCGGAATTTGGATACCCAGGATTGCTTCTTGCGTGGTACTTCCAAATATGTGATTTCGCCAGTTTTGCGGCGAACTGCCGTGACATTGACACGCTTGCCGCCGAACATGACACCTTCAATGACTGCCTGACCGCCGTAGCTCACAGGCTTGGATGCTTGTGACAACCGTCTCACCTCTCTTAATACATGCTTTTTTGTATATTGTATCGAATTTGGAAGGGAATATCTAGTTAGATGAAACTGGTGTAACCACAGGCTTATAAAAAAAGCATTTATGGAGCGTCAGACTGCTCACATAAATGCTAGTCATTATAAAACCGAATAATATTCGGAAACAACCTATTGCGTAATTGCCCCAACAACCTGATCAACCAGTCCTTTTGATGAGAGAGGGCCGCCAAATGTCCATGTCGTACCGTTCAGTGGATAGGTGCGTTTTTCTTTAACGAAATTCAGACCGTTCCAGACCGAATTATTTTTCATAGGTGCCCCGAAAACATCATCGTCCGGCTGCACAATATAGATAAAGTTGCTGTTCTGAACAGCAGACAGAGCTTCAATACCGACGGTTGTAAAGCCATACGGTTCAACTTTGCTTGGTTTCCAATCATTAATCATACCGATCTTGGCCAGTGTTGCCACGACCACTGAGTTATCCGAAAACATACGGAGGCTGGCCGCATTTTGCGAAGTGAAAGCTTGTGTCAGTACATAATGATAATCCGATTTGCCAGCAGCGGCGAGCTTTTCTTTGGCTTCAGCATAATGCTGATCCAGTTCGGCAAGCACCTGCTTAGCTTTGTCTTCTTTTCCCAGAGCAACCGCGATGCTATTAAAAATTTCTACCATTTTATCATGATCGTAGCCATTACCATTGTTCAGATTATATTCGATCGTAGGAGCGATGGCCTTAAGTTGCTCATAGATAGCTTCATTCCCATCAACATTGGAAATGATCAGATCCGGCTTCAATGCAGCAATCGCTTCCAGATTCGGTTCGTTACGCGTGCCGACATCGACCACGCTACTATCCAGAGCCGCCTCCGGTGTCACGTACACCTTGTAGTTGGCATTGTCAGCATTACCCACCGGCTGAACGCCCAACGCAACCAAATCCTCTGTAAATGTCCATTCCAGCACTACGACACGCTGTGCGGGCTTGTCGAGCGTGACCTCACCACGATTATGCTTTACCGTCACAGGACCGGTCGCTGTGTCAGTCGGTTTACTACCCGTGGCTACCTGATCTTTGTCCGATGCATTGTCGGCTGCTCCGCAACCTGCCAGAGTGAGCGTAAAAACCATTAACAATAAAATCCCGATGAATCCCTTTTTCATAGAAGCGTTCTCCCGTATATATGTTTTTATAAAATGATAATGATTATCATTTTCACCATTATATTATGATAGAGGATTGAAATTTTGTCAATGTAAAAAACGGGTCCGTGCACTCAAGTCGAAAGCTGCCATTATTCAGCATTCCTGTTCATTGTTAAACTCTCCCCCCTTGGAGCATACTACCAGCAAAATGGAATGCAGAATCCGATGGAAGTACATGCATTTCCGATTGCAATAGTCTTTACGATGGGGAAAAGTTTTCATATTGAAAGGGGATTAAACAACATGAGCGAAACCTTCTCTATACCCAAGATAGGACATGAACAGGAGCAGCCTCGTGGATCTCAGGATCCACGTAATCATAACGACAGTGGTAGAGGCAGGCAGCAGTCAGGCAAAATACATACGCCTCTCATTCCTTTTGCGCTTGAGTTGGGTTTTTTTTCGGGTTTGCTCTGGGGATTGCTGCGCTGGCTGTTTTATAAGTTGCACTTTACCGTAGTAGCGCCTGGCTTTCTCGCAGAGCCTTTTTTCAAGCATTCATTTATGAACACCATGGCGGGACATCTGGTAGGGCTACTGTTTTTTATTGGATTATCTGTCGTAGCTTCACTGGTGTACACTCTGTTGCTGCGCAGATTTAAGGGTCCTTTACCCGGCATTGTGTATGGCCTGATTTGGTGGGTTGTTTTATTTGTATTAACAGGTCCTAAGCTAGGGATGATGAATGCTCCTGATCGGTTAACATGGAATTCCTTATATACGGAAATTTGTGTGTTTTTACTGTGGGGACTATTTATCGGATATACCGTTGCTGTCGAGTATACGGATGAAAGAAAGCGCGAGCCTGAGAAAGCTGAGGGCTGAACGTAACAAAAACTTCTCAAGCGCCTATTCCCTGTGTTAAAATAGCATTTGGTTATTTGACAGAGGGGAGCGGAATGAAAGATGAAGAATGACCGGGTGTTAAAGCTGCGGCAGGCGCTGGGCGAGCATAATCTGCGGGCTATGCTGATTACTAGCCCTGTCAATCGTCGATATTTGACAGGCTTCACAGGTTCGGCAGGTTATGTGCTGATTACGGAATCCCATAGCTATTTGCTGACTGACTTTCGCTATATGACGCAAGCGACCGAACAAGCCGAAGGCTTCACGGTAGTGCAGCACGCTGCACAGGTCATGGAAACGGTGAAAGAATTGCTGTCTTCCCATCAGATCAGCGAAACAGGCTTTGAGCAAGACGCTGTAACTGTTGCGACGCATAAAGCTTATAGCGAAGATTTGTCACCTATTTCACTGGTTCCGGTGTCGGGCATTGTAGAGAAATTACGGGTGTACAAGGATGCGGAAGAGCTGGAAGTGATGCAGCGGGCAGCGGATTTGGCAGATGCTACTTTTGCACACATTTTACCTTACATCAAGCCAGGTGTCAGCGAGCGTGAGCTGGATCTGGAAATGGAATTCTTCATGCGCAAGCAGGGAGCTACATCCTCTTCATTTGACACAATTGTGGCTTCTGGAGTTCGTTCGGCATTGCCTCATGGCGTAGCCAGTGCTAAGTTAGTACAAGCAGGCGAGCTGATTACGTTTGATTTTGGTGCGTTGCTGGATGGCTATTGCTCCGATTTGACACGTACAGTGGCCACACAAGGGGATTTAGCGCCCCAGTTGCGTGAGATCTACGATATTGTACTTAAGGCGCAACTTCACGCACTTGAACATATTAAGCCGGGCATGACAGGCCGTGAAGCGGATGCTCTGACCCGGGATATTATTGCAAGCCATGGCTATGGAGACAATTTCGGGCACAGTACAGGTCATGGTCTGGGTCTTGAAGTACATGAATCTACACGCCTGTCGAAGGCGAGTGATGATATTCTGGAGCCGGGTATGGTGGTAACGGTCGAGCCAGGTATCTATGTGCCTGGATTGGGCGGTGTACGGATCGAGGATGATATCGTTATTACAGATAGCGGCATCAAATTATTAACACATTCGAGCAAAGAATTTAGAGTCGTTTAATAACGATAACAGTCCTGTAGGAGGGGTATTTTAGTGATTAACGTTAATGATTTTAAAACAGGTTTGACCGTCGAGGTAGACGGAGATATTTTTACGGTACTGGATTTCCAACACGTAAAACCGGGTAAAGGTGCAGCATTCGTACGCTCCAAGTTGAAAAACTTGCGTAACGGTAACACCGTTGAACGTACATTCCGTGCGGGTGAAACGATCGGTCGGGCGCAAATCGAAAATCGCGGTGTATCTTATCTGTATGCTAGTGCAGACGATCATACATTCATGGATAATGAAACATATGATCAATTCACATTGTCCAGCGATCAACTGAAATGGGAACTTAACTTCCTGAAAGAAAACATGAATGTAAATATCGTCAGCTATAATGGCGAAATCCTGGGTATTAACCTGCCTACCAGCGTGGAACTCAAAGTAATCGAAACAGAACCAGGTATTAAAGGTAATACAGCTACAGGTGCTACCAAAAATGCCAAATTGGAAACGGGTTTGAATGTTCAAGTTCCTTTGTTCATTAACCAAGATGACGTATTGTTAATTGATACACGTGACGGCAAATACATGTCTCGCGCATAAAATTTGCTGCTTTTAGATTTCCTCTGTCCTTGTGAAGGGCAGGGGATATTTTTATAAGCACTAATATTAAAAAACAATGGCTCCGCACAGCACTTTCGTATTATACTGTACTAAAGTTATTCCGCAGGATGTCACGTTCAAGTCGTTGGGTGCCATCTCAAGGTTACATACTGAGTCTGAGGGAGTGAATATCGTTGTCTTTGTATGTCATGAAATTCGGAGGCAGTTCCGTCGGTGACACGGAGCGCATGAAACGCGTGGCAAAACGCGTTGTGGAGAAACAGAGTGAAGGGCATCAATGTGTAGTGGTCGTTTCCGCAATGGGAGACACGACAGACGAACTGATTGACCAGGCCAAATTGTTGAATGAGCAGTTGCCTGCACGTGAGTTGGATATGTTGATGACGACAGGTGAGCAAATTTCAATCGCCTTGTTGTCGATGGCTATTCAGCAGTTGGGTCATGAAGCGGTATCGTTTACGGGATGGCAGGCTGGTTTCCGTACTGAATCTGACTTTGGTCGAGCACGGATTACGGATATTCAACCTCAGCGTGTGCTGGATGCACTGAGCAGCAACAAGATCGTTGTTGTAGCTGGTTTCCAAGGGATGTCTGTAGAGGGAGACATTACGACGTTGGGACGTGGTGGATCTGATACGACGGCGGTTGCGCTGGCGGCGGCGATTCAAGCGGATGCCTGTGAAATTTACACGGATGTGGACGGCATTTATTCAACAGATCCACGGATCGTGAAGGTTGCTCGTAAGCTAAAAGAAATTTCTTATGATGAAATGCTGGAATTAGCTAATCTGGGTGCAGCTGTATTGCATCCTCGTGCGGTAGAATATGCCAAACATAACCGGGTACCGCTGATCGTGCGGTCCAGTTTTAACCATAATGAAGGAACGGTCGTAAAGGAGGATGCAGTAATGGAACAAGGCGTTGTAGTCAGTGGGATTGCATATGATAAAAATGTAGCAAGAATCAGTATTTTGGGCGTCGCCGATATTCCCGGCGTACTGGCGAAAGTATTTGGAACACTGGCGGCAGCCAAAATTGATGTAGACATTATTGTACAGAGCGGGGTTGAAGCTGGTAAAGCGGATTTCTCCTTTACAGTAGCTCTGACGGATCGTGAAGCGGCACTAAAGACGCTGGAAGGTATTCGTGGAGAGCTTCCGTACCGTGAAGTAACGTCTGAGGAAAACTTGGTGAAGGTTTCCATTGTAGGTGCAGGAATGGTTAGCCATCCGGGTGTTGCTGCGCAAATGTTTGCCGTACTGGCAGAGCAAGGCGTTAGCATTAAAATGGTAAGCACATCTGAAATCAAAGTATCGTGTGTAATTGAAGCGGGTAAGCTTCATGAGGTTATTCAGGCGTTGCATACAGCTTATAACCTGGACACCGAGGAGCAAGCGTTTGTGGGTGGTCCGCAAGACCGTCGTTAATAACTGCAAGGTGATCTAGACACCGAATATGTATAAAGTGAACGATGCTTATGACTGGTGAAGGTCGATACATTATATGCCCTCTATTTATAGTTTGATAAATCATAGAATACAGCAGTAGGTTAAGAGGTTGTTCCATCAGTGAGAGTTAAACTGAGGGCAGCCTCTTTTTTTCTGAATCTATCTTTTCTACCCAAGGGTTTCCCTTAGCCGACAAGGCTTTGAGAGGCCCTTTTTTATTTGTGCAAATTAGAGAATGGTGCTTAAACAAGCGGGGGAAAGGTCTGTTGAGCGTTGATAGGAGTTAGCAAAAGTTTGCCTAGGTTTTCAATATATTTTCGGCATAAAAAGCGAGAGTCAACCATAGACTTGTCTTAAAGAAAAAGGACAACTGTGAGGGGGCGGCATCGGTATGGAATGGCTGGAGTTATTTCCCGAACCGTTGCACGGTATACTCGGAAGGCTTCCAGAAACGGTATTTGAGCAACTGGAAGAAATCCGGGTCAGGGAAGGAAGGCCGTTGGAAATTAATGCAAACGGTGAACATCATTTTGTAACGTCTGCTGGTCAGCTGACTTTGAACCATGTGGAAGCCTATAAGCCTGACCGTGAGGATGCCCACCGACTGCTGGATTTTATCAGCAATCATTCCCTCTATACGATGGAAGAGGAGCTTCGTAAAGGGTTTATTACGATCCCTGGCGGTCATCGTATTGGCTTGGCAGGGAGAACCGTGCTCAACCGGGGACGAGTGGAGCATTTGAGGGATATAAGCAGCTTTAATGTAAGAATTGCGCGTGCAATTCCCGGCATAGCTGATCGGATATTGCCTTATGTAGCAGATCGAATGTCCGGGAAAATCCGGCATACCCTCATTTTGTCCCCTCCTCAGCATGGCAAAACGACACTGCTTAGGGACTTGGCTCGGCAACTCAGTTACGGAGGGATGGAAAGCCATGGGGGGCGACGGAATGGACTCAAGGTAGGCATTATAGACGAACGCTCTGAGATCGCTGGTAGTCACAAAGGTATCCCCGGTTTTGATGTCGGGCCTCGCACCGATGTATTGGACGGATGTCCGAAAGCAGAAGGCATGATGATGATGATCCGCTCGATGTCACCGGATGTCCTCATTGTTGATGAAATCGGACGACCGGAAGATGCGGAGGCGGTGCGCGAAGCGCTTCATGCAGGCATTGCAGTCATTGCTTCCGCACATGGTCGCGATGTGGCTGAAATGGCGACCCGGCCTGCTTTTGCTGGATTAACTACAGGACAAGAGCTATTTCAACTCTACGTCATGCTGGAGCGGACGAGCCGGGGCGTCTCATTCCGACTGGCAGATGCCAAGCAACGCAGGCTTACACTGTCTGGAGAAGGGCAGAATGGGGGCATCTCCTATGCTTAAGCTGCTGGGTGCAGCCTTGGTTATACTGGCCGCTACGCTGGCAGGTTGGCAACGGGCAAGGCAGTTTGCAATGAGGCCGCGGCAAATCAGGGAGTTGATTCTTGCGCTGCAAAGATTGACGACCGAGGTTTCCTACGGGGTGTCTCCGCTACCAGATGCTTTCGCCAAGACAGGAGAGCCCTTGCGAGAGCCCTTACGCACTCTGTTTCAGCAAGCTTCACGCTGGATGCACCCCTCTTTTGGCCTGACTGCCAGAGAAAGCTTGCATAAAGCCATTGAAGACTCGTGGAGCCGTTCCTCTATGAAGCAAGCCGAGAAGGAAGCGATGCGGCAGCTTGCTTACAGTCTTGGAACCAGCGACCGTGAAGACCAGATCAAGCACATTGCGTTGACCATCCAGCAGTTATCCCATGAGGAAGCGCAGGCGCAGGCAGATCAGGTGAGGTACGAGCGTATGAGCAGGAGCCTGGGACTGCTGATCGGAGCATTGATCGTCATTTTGATCTATTAGCGGGGTGCTCGAATGAATTTAGAAGTGAACGCAATTTTCCAAATTGCTGGAATTGGCATTATTATCGCTATGATTCATACCGTATTAAAGCAAATGGGCAAAGAAGACATGGCGCACTGGGTAACGGTCATCGGCTTCGTCGTGGTCCTGTTCATGGTGGTGCGAATGCTGGATAACCTTCTGCAAGAGATCAAATCTATCTTTCTTTTTCAGTAGGTGGACACATGGAAATTATTCAGGTAGTGGGCTTCGCCCTCATTGCCACAGTCCTTATTTTAGTCATTAAGGAACAGAAGCCGATGTTTGCCTTTTTGATTGCAACAGCTGCGGGAATCGTCATTTTTTTGCTGCTGATTGGCAAGATCGGATCTGTGGTTGCTGTACTGGAGCGACTGGCCCGGTCTTCAGGCATGGATATGATCTATTTTAAAACCGTCTTGAAAATAATCGGTATCGCTTATATTGCTGAATTTGGAGCGCAAATCGTTCGGGATGCAGGACAAGACGGGATTGCTTCCAAAATTGAGCTTACCGGAAAGGTACTCATTATGGTGCTCGCAATCCCAATTATCAGCATTATTATTGATACCATTCTGAAGCTGATGCCCGCCTGAGGAGGTGATGCCATGAAAAGGCTGGGGGGCATGCCGAATCTCAAAGTAATTGCAATGTTGCTGCTATGTCTCTGGTGTGCCTCGGCTGCGTTCCTCTTTGCAGATACACCGACAAACGAATGGATCAGACAGCAGGCGGAGCAAATGCCCAAAGACGAAGTAGAACATTATTGGGACGGGCTCATGCAGCAATACGGCGGATTTTTCCCTGATCAGAAAACGCCTTCCTTCATGGACATGCTGCTTCCAGGCGGTGAAGGGTTCAGCATAAAGGGTGTATTGAGCGCTATAGCTGATTTTTTCATCCATGAAATCCGAGTAAATGCCAAGTTGCTCGTCACCATCGTCATGCTCAGCATTATGAGTATGGTGCTGGAAACGCTACAAAGCGCTTTTGAAAGCAAACAGGTCAGCAAAGTGGCCTACGCTATTGTATACATGGTCATTATCATTTTGGCGATTAATAGCTTTAGTGTAGCGATTGGTTATGCCAAAGAAGCGATTGATAGCATGATTCACTTCATGATGGCAATGTTGCCTTTGCTGTTTACCATGCTGGCCTCGATGGGGAACGTCGTAACAGTTTCGGTGACCCACCCGCTGATTGTATTTATGATCAACACAGTCGGAACAGTCATTCATACGCTGGTTTTCCCGCTGCTGTTCTTCTCGGCTGTGCTGTATTTGGTCAACTCGCTGACGGGCAAATACAAGCTGACCCAGCTAGCCGATCTGTTGCGGAACGCTGGAGTAGCAGTGCTGGGAGTGCTGCTGACCATTTTTCTAGGAGTCATTTCGGTACAAGGCTTGACATCGTCCGTTACTGACGGATTAACGATCCGTACAGCCAAATATATTACAGGTAGCTTTGTTCCGGTGGTCGGCAAGGCGTTGGCAGATGCGACAGATACAGTTATTTCGGCTTCGCTGCTCGTTAAAAATGCCATTGGTCTGGTAGGAGTCATTATTATTTTGTTCCTATGCGCCTTTCCCGCCCTCAAGATTCTGACGCTGGCGCTCATTTATAAAGTGACAGCAGCGATCATGCAGCCTTTGGGTGATACGCCTATCGTGGCATGTCTGGATGCGATCGGCAAGAGCATGATTTATGTTTTCGCGGCGCTGGCAGCAGTGGGATTGATGTCCTTCCTTGCAATTACAGTCATGCTCGCAGCAGGCAATATGACAGTCATGATGAGGTGAACCAATGCACGTAAACCAACAAGGGGGGAGGAGAGTGACGTGACCTGGCTGGGAGGCTGGCTCAAGGAACTGGTGCTAATCGTGTTGCTGGCTTCTTTTGTCGATATGATCTTACCGAGCCGATCTATGGAGAGGTATGTCAAACTCGTTCTCAGCCTGCTTATTCTGCTGACGTTGCTGTCTCCGGTCGTGCGCTTACTGAGCAGCAGCCCCTCCGAGGTTCTAGGGCGAGCATTGGATCTTCAACGTCAGGCTGAGACAGGCAAAAGGGAACCGACATTGGAGGAGATTTTAGCAAAAGGCAGCCAGTTGAAGCAACAGCAAGAACAAAGCTCCATGCAATGGGCTGGCAAAGAGGTAGCTAAGGAAATGAAAGGACAATTGGAACAATATACTGGGTTAGCAATTCAGTCGGTCCAGGTTACCCTTGCAAAGATTCAACAGAAGGAATCGGAGCTGGAGGCAGGAACGGGTGTCCAGTCGGTAGTGGTCCAATTGGCAGAACAGCAGCCAGAAAAAGAAAAGAAAAACACAGACGTCTCGCCTGGTGCAGATGTCAAGCCGATTATGGTGGAGCCTGTAGCCGAAAAGACAGTGAATATTCGTGTAGAGCCAACACATGCAAAAACTTCAGATTTTAATGAAGGAACGCGAGAGGATGATCGTAATCCTGACAAAACTGTTGAGGACGGAAAGCCAACAGATACGAAAGCATTTGGCTTAATTACAGGACTTTTACGTGAAAAATGGGGGATAGATAGCAAAAATGTTCAGGTGCTTTCTTCGCAGGATGGAACACATGAATGGTAACAGGAGGTGAGCAGGAATGAGCAAATGGCTGAAAAAGCTGGAGCAATGGCTGGGTGGAGGGGCGGATGGGGCGAAAAGGTTCAATTCATTTCGTTGGTTGCTTATTCTTGGCCTTATCGGTGTAGCGATTATGCTCTTTAATTCATTCGTTAATGTAAAAAAGGTTGATCCAGAAAACGTAGGGCGTGAGCCGCCTGGCGTGATGAAAAATGAGCCTACGTTAGAGACAACAACAGGTGAAGAAAGTTCCTTTGCCGGGATTGAGAAGGTTTTTGAGGACAATATGAAACAGATGCTGGAGCAGATTGTTGGCGTAGGAACCGTTGATGTCATGGTTACGGTAGACTCCACCGAAGAAGTTATCGTTCAACGCAATGTAAAAGACATGCAGGAAGAGAACAACGAGACGGACGCCAATGGTGGACAACGGCACACTACTCAATATACACGTGATGGCGAGATTGTCACCTATGAGTCATCAGGTGGTCAGCATACCCCGATTGTGACCAAAAAAGTAAAACCGCAGGTGAGGGGAGTGCTTGTTGTGGCTATGGGGGCAGAAAACCCTACAGTGAAGCAGCTAATTGTCGATGCTGTACAGAAGGGACTAAATGTACCTTCCTATAAAATTTCAGTCGTTCCGCGTAAGCAGGGATAATTTGGAATTCAGGAACAAAGAAGTTTATATTTTAAACCATTAAAGAAAATGGAGGACGGAACATGAATAATAAAAGACAAACCGTTTGGCTGGTGTCCATGCTGAGTTTAATGGTCGTGCTGTCTGCGTATTATTTGTTTACGGAGGACTCAAGCCCTGCAAATCCACCAGTAGCCGATAGCGAGCAAGTGAGCAAGGATAAGCAGGATGCCGCACAGGAAGCAACGACGAAGGCAGAGGAACAATTGAACGAATTAAAGGTAAATGAAGTGGTGACGAATGGAGAAGTAACTGATGGAGCATCAGCAACTTCCACAAAGTCGGATACGGCTTCCACAATTGATCCGGCAACAGAAAACTCAAAAGGTGATAAAGACACGGCAGCTGGCTCTACTACTGAACCGGCTACATCCAATCAAAACACAACCGCGACTAAGACGGACGCGACAGCACAAAGTGACGACAAAGCAGCCTCCACAGCCAAAACCGACCAGCAGATACTGGATAAAGTGGCAACCGAACAAGCTGCCCAACCTACAGCAGCAGCTGTGATTGACAACTATTTGCTGGAACGGGATGTGGAAAATCAGAAGAAAAATGATGAACTGACTACCGCAATGAACGACAGCACGCCAAAGAAAGCCGCGGAGGCTCAAAAGGAATTACATGTACTTGAAGATAAGCAGGCCAAAATTACTGGGATTGAAGAAGAGCTTCAGCAGCAGTTCGCCAATGCGGTCGTCCGTGAGGAAGATGCTGATAAATACAAAGTAGTGGTTCTGAGTGAAAAATTGGATGCTAAGCAAGCGGTAACTATTGTCGACAAAGTCATGAAGGAACTGAACGTAACGCAGGATAAGATCAGTGTCCAATATGTTACACAATAAGACAAAAAACGCGAAAAAGCCCGGATTTCTGCATTATTCCGGGCTCTTTCTATTTTTAATGATTGTGATATAATACATAAAGCTGTTTCAACAATGTAATCAGCAACCGGCAAAATGCTGAAGGAGTGATTAATAGAGATGTTTAAATTAAGCGAGATTAAGGAATTGATCAAGCTGGTGGATGAAACGTCTGTGCATGAGCTTGAAATTGAAAATGAAGGAACTCGCCTGTTGATCCGGAAACCTGGCAAAAGCGAGATCGTTACGGTACAGGCTCCTGTGGCACCACCTGCTTATGCAGTGGCACCACAAGCTGTTATTCCAAATCCACAAGTACAGTCCGATGTTGGATCTACAACTGCTGGAGAACCGATGGAATATGCAAGCAATCTACATAAAATCGTATCTCCGATGGTAGGCACTTTCTATAGTTCTTCATCACCGGATACGGCTCCGTATGTGAGTATCGGCAGCAAAGTGGGCGAAAAAACAACGGTATGTATCATTGAAGCGATGAAGCTGATGAACGAGCTGGAAGCTGAAGTGAAGGGCGAAATTGTGGAAATTTTGGCCGAAAACGGACAGTTGGTCGAGTATGGCCAGCCATTGTTCCTTGTGAAACCGGAGTAAAAAGCTTGTTTGCACCCTCTTTTGAGGGTTCGGCAAGACTGCTCCCAGGGAGGATAAAGTCATGACATTTCAAAAAGTATTGATTGCGAATCGTGGAGAAATTGCGGTTCGTATCATTCGCGCTTGCCGCGAAATGAATATTTCGACAGTTGCTGTATATTCGGAAGCTGACAAGGATTCGTTACATGTGCGTCTCGCAGATGAGGCTTACTGTATCGGACCGACGCTATCTAAGGACAGCTACCTTAATTTTACGAATCTGATGAGCGTTGCTACATTGACTGAATGTGATGCCATTCATCCAGGTTACGGATTTTTGGCGGAAAACGCAGACTTCGCTGAAATTTGCGAATCGTGTAATATTACGTTTATTGGTCCTTCTCCTGAAGCCATTAACAAAATGGGAGATAAGGCCGTAGCTAAGCAGACCATGAAGGATGCCGGAGTTCCAGTTATTCCGGGTTCAGACGGGCTGGTTGAGGATTTGCAGGATGCGATCGGCATCGCACGTGATATCGGATATCCGGTAATTATCAAGGCCACAGCAGGTGGCGGAGGTAAAGGTATTCGTATCGCCGAAGATGAGGATAACCTCATTCAGCAAATCACTACTGCTCAGCAGGAGGCGCAAAAGGCATTTGGCAATGCGGGTGTGTACCTAGAAAAATATTTGACCGGTATGAAACATGTGGAAATACAGATCATAGCGGACAAGCATGGTAATGTTGCCCATTTGGGCGAACGGGACTGCTCTGTGCAGCGTCGTCGTCAGAAGTTGTTGGAGGAAGCACCATGTCCTGTACTTTCGCAGGATGTCCGTGAAGAAATGGGTCAGGCAGCTGTTCGTGCAGCTTTAGCCGTTCAATATTCTGGTGCAGGTACTCTCGAATTTTTGCTCGGCCCGGACAACAATTTCTATTTCATGGAAATGAATACACGTATTCAGGTAGAACATCCCGTAACAGAAATGATTACTGGTGTAGACCTGATTAAGGAAATGATTTCTGTCGCTGAAGGGCATCCGCTTTCCTTTACGCAGGAAGAAGTCACCATCAATGGTTGGGCGATAGAGTGCCGTATTAACGCTGAGGATCCGGATCGAAATTTTATGCCTGCACCGGGTAAAATCGGATTTTATCTGCCTCCAGGCGGTCCTGGGGTACGGGTAGACAGTGCAGTATATCCAGGTTATAGCATTCCTCCTTATTATGACTCTATGATCGCCAAGCTGATTGTATGGGCACCTACACGGCAGGATGCAATTGCCAAAATGAAGCGGGCTTTGACTGAGTTTGCTATTGAGGGCATACCCACAACGATTTCTTTTCATCAGCGTTTGCTAGAGCATCCGACCTTTATTAAAGGCGATTTTGATATTAAATTTTTGGAGGAAAACGAAGTTTAACCGGTATATTTCCTCCGTTTGTCATAATGAACGCCAAATGATATAGTATGGATAATAAGTGAGCATGTCTGCTTTGAAATCCAAAGCTGGAATGAAACTTATTTTGACCGAAAGGTGTTGAAGGTATGAGCACAGTGCCAACCGAATTCGAACGTACAGAAATTGGGGAGATTCAAATTGCCCCAGAAGTTATTGAAGTCATTGCCGGACTGGCTACCGTTGAGGTACCGGGCGTAGCGGGAATGAGTGGAGGATTTGCTGGTGGGTTTGCCGAACTGCTAGGCCGCAAAAATTTATCTAAAGGTGTAAAAGTGGAAGTCGGACAGCGTGAAGCTGCTGTAGACGTCTCCGTCATTATTGAGTACGGTAACCGTCTGCCTGAGGTGGCTGCTGCTATTCAGCATAATGTTAAGCGTTCGATTGAGAACATGACAGGTCTTAACGTTGTTGAAGTGAACGTGCAAATTCATGATGTTCAATTCAAAAATGCCGATAAAGTAGAAGAGCCGGAAGTGCTGGGCGCCGGACGGGTTAAATAGAGCGATACTTTGTACAAACCCCCGACCCTTATGGGTCGAGGGTTTACTCTAATTTAAGGAGGCTGTGCGTTTCGTGGCTAAAGTTATGGACAGACTTCTGCTGTTCTTGTACAGCTTAAGTATCGGAATTATTTCCATTCTCGCCATCCTCCTCCTGAGCGGGGCCATTCCGTATGTTTTAAGTATTGAGGATGAGCGAGTAGTGTGGTTTACCAGCCTGATTATTGCAGGGGTTCTGTTGTTGTTGAGTCTTCGTTTTTTTTATATCTCTATTCGACGGAACCAAACCGTACAGCATTCTATTGATCAACGAACGGAATACGGTGACATTCAGATTTCAGTGGATACCATTGAAAATCTGTGCCTCAAAGCAGCTTCCCGGTTTCGCGGGATGCAGGATTTGAAAGCACGCGTTCGTGTGTTGGATTCGGGACTTGATATTACGATTCGGGCGGTTGTAGACGGGGAAAGCTCCATTCCGGTGTTAACCTCCGAGGTACAAAAGGGGGTACACGATCATGTGGAAGAAATTACAGGAATTCCTGTGTCCAATGTATCGGTGTACATCGCTAATGTTTCTCAGTCACCCAGCTTTAAGAGTCGTGTGGAATAGAGGTGATTTTCCCTGATGCCCTGGAAAGAAATATGGGGAAGTTACAAGGGCCGGATCATGGGGATCACGGCTGGTATTTTTTTCGGTTTTATTTATTTGTGGGCAGGCTTTTGGAATATGTTGTTCTTTGCATTGATGGTGTTCATCGGATATACGCTAGGAAGACGTAGCGATTCAGCGCTCGGTTCATTCCTCCCTTGGAAGGAATGGGGCGATTGGTTGTCGCAACGTTGGCGTCCTTTTAAATGAACCCTGTGATACGTGTTCTCCAAAATAGAGCTGTAGCTTCTTTGCGCCCAACGTTTGGAGGATGCGTTCACAGGTTTTTTTGTGGAAATTGGTTAGAATGAAAAATAGATATAGGCAAGCGTAGGAGGCAGGGCATGAAAAGACGTCTGGCGAGGGAATTAGCGGTACAGAGTATGTACCATATGGAAATGAATGAAGTGGATGCGGCAGCAGCCGTGGACATGTTGCTTCAGGAGGCCGCTGAGGAAAACGAAGCGGAAGTTGTCGTTAAAAATGCAGCAGTGTTAAGAGCGTATGTCTTGGAGCATGTGCGGGGTACGTGGGAGCACAAGGAAGCCATTGATGGACTGTTGGTGGATTATCTTAAAGGCTGGCAGATCAGCAGACTTTCACGTGTAGATCGTCAAATTTTAAGGCTTGCGGCATATGAGATGATTTTCCGTGAGGATGTTCCAGCCAAGGTAGCTGTTAATGAAGCGATTGAGTTGTCGAAGCACTTTGGTACCGAGGAATCCGGTAAATTTGTTAATGGCGTACTGGGGCGAGTGATACAAGAACTGGAGCAATTGAAAGCACGTTTTTAAGTAGAGACTACTGAATCAGGTTGGAGAGTGGTAAAACATGTCAGCACCGATCATTGATGGTAAACAAATCTCTCAGGATATTCGCGCAAGCATTCAGCAAGAGGTCATTCGTCTGAAAGAGCACAGCTTTCAACCCGGACTGGCTGTTGTATTGGTAGGCGAAGATCCCGCTTCGCAAGTGTATGTTAAAAACAAGGAAAAGGCATGCCATGATCTCGGCTATTACTCCGAGGTTCACCGGCTGGCAGCAGATACTTCGCAGGAAGCATTACTGGAACTGGTAAACAAGCTGAACCATCAAAGTACCATCCATGGAATTTTGGTGCAACTGCCGTTGCCAAAGCATATTCATGAAAAAGCTGTCATTGACGCGATTGCAGTGGAGAAGGATGTGGATGGATTCCATCCGGTGAACGTAGGGAATTTGGTCATCGGTGACGATAGTCTATTGCCTTGTACTCCTGCTGGAGTCATTGAGTTAATTAAGCGTGCTGGAGTGGAGATAGCCGGTAAACATGCGGTAGTTATTGGTCGCAGTAATATCGTGGGCAAGCCAGTGTCTTTATTGTTGCAGCGTGAAAATGCTACGGTTACGATGTGCCACTCCCGTACAGCGAATATTGCGGACCTAAGTCGACAAGCAGATATCTTAGTCGTTGCGATCGGCAAAGCCAACTTTATTGATGCTTCGTTCGTGAAGCCCGGAGCGGTAGTGATAGATGTAGGGATGAACCGTCTGGAGAACGGAAAGCTGGCGGGGGACGTTGATTTTGAGAGCGTGAAGCAAGTGTCTGGTCCGATTACGCCTGTTCCCGGCGGAGTAGGGCCGATGACAATTACGATGCTGATGCAAAATACGCTCGTAGCGGCCAAGCGGTCGCACGGTTTGGCATAAGGACAGCTGCCTGTGGCTGAACAACGTATTTACTCTATAAAGGACCTGAATCGTTATATCCGGATGAAATTGGAGTCGGATCAGGTGCTGTCTGATGTATGGATACGCGGGGAAATTTCTAATTTTACGCATCATTCAAGTGGTCACATGTACTTTACGCTCAAGGATGAGGGGAGCCGCATACGTTCGATTATGTTTGCAACCCATAATCAGCGGCTCCCTTTCGTACCGAAAGAAGGTACGCGTGTTATTGCCCGGGGAAACGTATCCGTGTACGAACGAGATGGACAATATCAGTTTTATGCGACTCAAATGCAGCCTGATGGTATAGGAAGCCTTTATTTAGCTTACGAGCAGCTCAAGCAAAAGCTGGATGCAGAGGGACTGTTTGATACTGCTCGTAAGCGTAACCTCCCTGCCCATCCAGTAACCATTGGCGTGATTACGTCACCGACTGGAGCGGCTGTGCGTGATATTATTACGACACTTCAACGGCGATACCCGCAGGCTGGAATTGTGTTGTATCCTGTGCTTGTACAAGGAAAAGGTGCCGCCCCCTCGATCGTCAAGGCAATTGAAGCTATGAATCGTATGCAAGAGGTTCAGGTGATGATTGTCGGACGGGGAGGTGGCTCATTGGAAGAACTGTGGGCGTTTAATGAGGAAGCGGTTGCGCGCGCCATTTACGCATCGGTCATTCCGGTTATTTCGGCAGTTGGACACGAAACGGATTTTACCATTGCCGATTTTGTGGCTGACTTACGTGCGGCAACGCCAACCGCAGCAGCCGAGTTGGCCGTGCCTAATCAGGCAGAGCTACGGGATCAGCTGCTCCAGCGGGAGCAACGGTTGCGTAACGCCCTCCGGCAGCGGCTGGAAACCAGCCGTGTACGCTTGGCGAGGCTTCAGCGTTCACCAGTCCTGCTGCACCCACGCCGCTATATGCTACAGCATGCAGAGCGAATGGACATGCTGCATCAGCGTCTAATCCGCGCAGCGCGTAACCGTTCTCGTTTGAACGCAGAAAAGAACGCACGTATGCGTCAGGTACTAGAACGGTTTAATCCGCGTGAACAAATTCGTTCAGCACGCAAGCAGACGGATATGGCGCAACGTCAGCTGGAGTCTGCGATGCGTGCTATTACGAAAACGGGACGGCAGCAGTTGCACACGGGAATTCGTCAACTGGATGCGCTGAGCCCACTCAAAGTCATGGCCCGAGGCTATAGCTTGGTATACGATGAGCAGGAAAAACGGCTGATTAAGTCGCTCAAAGACGTACAGCCGGGAGATTCCATCAAGATTAAAGTGAGTGATGGGCAGTTGGACTGCCAAGTATGGGGAATGAAGGAGGACGCGAAGCACGGTGGCGAATGAAACGGAATTGAATTTTGAAGCGGCTATGGCCGCTCTTGAAGAAATTGTCGGACAACTGGAGCATGGAGACGTTCCTCTGGAGCAAGCCATTGATTTGTTCCAGCGGGGGATGAAGTTGTCTCAACTTTGCAGTCAGAAGCTGGAGCAGGTTGAACGTAAAATTGAAATGATCGTGGAAGAGGATGGAGATTTGCGCAAGAAGCCTTTTGGTGGGGGACTGGATGAAAACGGCGGTGAAGGACTTGAATAGACCGTCGTTCAAGGAATATTTGACCGGGACGACGGATGCGGTTTCGTCCGCACTGACCGAGCAATTCCCGGCCGATTGGGACATTCCCGATGTTCTTCGAGAATCCATGAATTATTCACTCACCGCAGGCGGAAAACGGCTGCGGCCTCTGCTTGTGATCGCTGCTGCTGAAGCATTCGGTGGAAGCAGGGAAGCTGCGCTGCCAGTGGCATGTGCGGTAGAAATGGTACATACGTACTCCCTCATTCATGACGACTTGCCAGCCATGGATGATGATGACTATCGGCGAGGTAAGCTGACGAATCATAAGGTATACGGCGAGGCGGTTGCCGTCCTTGCGGGTGATGCTTTGTTGACCCATGCCTTTTACAGTATTGTGCAAGCAGGACGACGTCACGGTGTTTCGTCTGATTCGCTATTGTCCATAGTTGAGGATTTGTCCGAAATGAGTGGCGCGCGGGGCATGGTAGGCGGACAGGTCGCCGATATGTCAGGCGAGCAAGGAATGACGGGGATCGAGGAACTGGAATATATCCATCTTCATAAAACTGCTGATTTGATTATTTTCTCGCTCTTGGCAGGTGGACGGATTGGTGGGGCGGACAAGGGTCAATTAGAGGCGCTTCGCCGCTTTGGACGAGACTTGGGGCTGGCTTTTCAGATACAGGACGATATACTGGACCTCATAGGCGATGAGAGTAAAATGGGTAAGAAAACGAAAAGTGATGTTGAACAAGAGAAGGTCACCTATCCGTATTTCATTGGTATGGACGCATCTTTGCAGCAGGTAGAGGAACTCACCGCATCTGCTAAAAGAGTGATAATAGAGAGTGGTATCCCCGATTCTTCTCGTTTGCTGGAGATAGCCGATTACCTGATGAAGCGTGATCATTAGTTGCGTTAGAGCTGTTTTGACTTGTCTGCGTTTAAGCACAGTCAAAAAGTGTGATATAATACTTGTTAACTTTACTCACAAACTTGAAGGAAAGCGGGGAGATATGCGTGCTGCTTCCACACATAAAGCAACCAGGCGATCTGAAATCACTGTCGGTTGAGGAGTTGGCTTCTCTAGCCGAGGAAATCAGGAGCTTTTTGATTGAGAAGCTGTCCGTGACTGGGGGGCATCTGGCATCGAATCTGGGAGTGGTTGAGCTCACGATCGCCCTGCATTATTGCTATAACAGTCCGAAGGACAAGATGATTTATGACGTTGGGCACCAAGCCTACGTACACAAAATATTGACAGGGCGAATGGACCGTTTTGATACACTTCGTCAGCGTGATGGACTTTGTGGTTTTGTAAAAAGAAGTGAGAGCGAGCATGATGTTTGGGAAGCCGGTCATAGCAGCACTTCTCTGTCGGCCGCAATGGGAATGGCTTTGGCTCGAGATTTGAAGGGCGAGGACAATAAAGTCATTGCAATGATCGGAGACGGCGCGCTGACTGGGGGGATGGCCTTCGAAGCGTTGAATCATATCGGACATGAGCGCAAAAATTTAATGGTCATTCTGAATGACAACGAAATGTCCATAGCACCTAATGTAGGGGCCATGCATAATTATTTGAGCAAAATCCGCTCGGACCGTCATTATTTGCGAGCAAAAGATGAGCTGGAAGTTTTGCTGAAAAAAATACCCGCGATCGGCGGTAAACTTGCCAAATCGGCTGGCCGTGTCAAGGACAGTCTTAAATATATGATGGTGCCTGGTGTACTGTTTGAAGAGCTGGGACTTACGTATCTCGGTCCAGTGGACGGACATGATTTGCCGAAGCTAATCGAAACCTTCCAGCAGGCTGATAATGTCACTGGCCCTGTATTGGTGCATGTCGTAACCACCAAGGGCAAGGGCTATAAACCTGCGGAGGCAGATTCACACAAATGGCACGGGATCAGTCCTTACAAGATTGAATCGGGCCAGGTACTCAAAGCTGTGGGTAATCCGATGTATACGGAAATTTTCGGCCGAACGCTGATTGAGTTGGCTGAGCAGGATGAGCGCATCGTCGCAGTCACGCCTGCTATGCCTGGTGGATCAGGACTGGTACCGTTTAGTAAAGAGTTTCCTAGCCGTATGATTGACGTCGGTATTGCTGAACAGCATGCAGCTACCATGTGTGCTGCGTTGGCAATGGAAGGGATGAAGCCGGTGTTTGCGGTGTATTCCACTTTTATGCAGCGTGCTTATGACCAAATTGTGCATGATATCTGTCGTCATAATGCGAATGTGATGTTCGCGATTGACCGTGCAGGTTTTGTTGGGGCTGACGGGGAAACTCATCATGGCGTGTTTGATGTGGCATTCTTACGTCATATCCCGAATCTTGTGCTTATGATGCCAAAGGATGAGAACGAGCTACGTCATATGATGAAAACAGCACTCGACTATGAAGATGGTCCAATTGCTTATCGTTACCCGCGTGTTAATGTGGTTGGCGTGCCGATGGATAAAGAATTACAGGCTATTCCCATCGGCAGTTGGGAGCTCCTGCGTAAAGGCGAGGGCTTTGCTGTAATCGCATCAGGACCGATGCTCCAGGTGGCGACAGAGGCTGCGGAGGCGATGAAACGGGAAGGTTTGCAAGTGGGCGTCGTGAATGCTCGTTTCCTGAAGCCTTTGGACGAGGATATGTTGCGTGAGCTGGCTCGTCAGCACACGAAGCTGATCGTATTGGAAGAAGCTTCTGAGGCAGGAAGCTTGGGTAGCGCTGTACTGGAATTTTACGCTAAAGCCGAAATACAAGAGGCACAGGTGCGCCTAATGGGGATTCCCGATCTGTTCGTGGAGCATGGCTCCATCAAAGAGCAGCGTGCTGAAGTAGGTCTTACCATTGAAGATGTATGCTTAAAGTTGCGTAAATGGGCTGCTGAGCCAGCATATGGCATGGGACAATCTGTATAGGGTAACTTGAAGTGAAGACCATGACGTTTATAAAAAGTATGACAAGAGCAGCCTGGCTGCCTAAAGGGAGATTAACATGTCTGTTCCGAAGGAACGCATTGATGTATTACTTGTAGAACAAGGCTTTTTTGAAAGCCGTGAAAAAGCTAAAGCTGCGATTATGGCTGGGCTAGTGCTGGCGGACAGCGAACGGATCGAGAAGGCGGGGATGAAGGTACCACGCGCCAGCGAGCTTAAAGTTAAGGGTTCGGTGCATCCGTATGTAAGCCGTGGAGGATTGAAGCTGGAGAAGGCCATCCGTCAATTTGAGCTGGATATGAAGGGCAGGACAATGCTGGATATTGGCTCGTCCACTGGAGGTTTTACGGATTGTGCGCTTCAGCATGGAGCTGAATACGTATACGCCATTGATGTGGGTTATAATCAGCTGGATTGGTCCCTTCGTAATGATGAACGAGTATGCGTAATGGAGAAAACGAATTTCAGATATATGACACCCGCGGATTTGAATGGTTCCGTGCCGAATTTCGCTAGTATTGACGTTTCCTTTATTTCATTACGTATTATTTTGCCCCCGTTGCTTGCCTTGTTGCATCAACCTGCTGATATTGTAGCTCTAATCAAGCCGCAATTCGAAGCTGGACGCGAAAAGGTCGGAAAATCCGGTGTGGTCCGTGATCCTGCTACGCATAAAGAAGTGTTGCAGACCATTCTGATGTTTGCACATGAGCTTGGACTTACGCTGCAAGGTTTGGCTTATTCGCCTATTACAGGTGGAGAAGGCAATATTGAATTTTTAGCGCATTGGCGTTTGGATGGGCTTCCTGCTGCAGAATCGCAGCTGGAGAAGATGGATTTCAGACCACTGATTGAACATACCGTTCAGGAAGCAGGTCAGACTTTTAATAATGGTCCATCGCGTAAGTAACATTCAGGGGTTCTCCATGAGTTCTGTGAACTTAAGGGAACCTCTTTTTGGTGTGAGGGATTGATTATAGAACTCACGTTCGCCTATAATGAGATGTACAAAGGAAAAGGGATTTTACATCTTGTCCTAGAATATGTCCATGAGGTGATCGGTCCATGGACACAAGATATGATACGGTTATCATCGCTGTGATCGGGGTGATATTAGGAATATGGGCTTTGTATAGCCTACGTGCCTGGTTGAAGGAGCCAGAGCCGCTTGTGCTAAAGACGATACCGATTAACGAGGACTTGGACGAAGGACCTGCCACAGACCTACTCGAAGAAGCAGGATATGAAGTAGTGGGCGGGAAGATGAAAATACCGCTTGCTTTTAAAGTGAACGGACATACCGTGTATAGCCGTTTGTTTATAGACTACGTGGCTGTACGAAACGGTTCGACATATATGGTCAAAACGTCACGCCGCAAGAAACCAATGGAGTGGAGTGGTCCTGATTTAAGGGACAAGCTCATGCCGTATTTATTGCTCTATCCGGGTTGCGCGGGTGTATTGTACGTTGATACGGACGAGCGAAGTATTCGCCTTATTACATTAGTGGAAGACCTCGAAGAAGAGGAATATGAAGGTTAATCCATAGGAGGATTATATGAAGGGTCAACGACATATTAAAATTAGGGAAATTATTTCACAACATGAGATTGAGACGCAGGATGATCTGGTTGAAGCATTGCGTAAGGCTGGTTTTCAGGTCACGCAGGCGACCGTATCGCGTGATATCAAGGAGTTGCTGCTCATCAAGGTTCCAATGGACGATGGCAGATATAAATATTCGATGCCTTCAGATCAGCGCTACAATCCGGCGCAGAAACTGAAACGTACGTTGGTTGATAACTTTTTGCATATTGACTACACAACCAATCTGATTGTGATGAAGTGTCTGCCGGGAACAGCCAACTCGATTGCTGCTTTATTGGACAATATTGAATGGTCCGAAATTATGGGTACGATTAGCGGAGATGACACCATTTTGATTATTTGCCGATCGGAAGAAAACAGCGAAGCTATCGTGAATCGTCTTATGGGCTACATTTCCTAATTATAATGGCTACGCATATTAGGCGTTTTAATTTGTACATCATAGAGGTGAAAGAACGATGCTGGTCACTTTGTCTATACGGAATTTGGCGGTCGTAGAGGCCGTCGATGTTCATTTTTATAAAGGGTTCCATGTGTTGAGCGGGGAAACAGGTGCTGGTAAATCCATTATTATCGATGCGCTCGGGCTAATTGCAGGCGGTAGGGGCTCTGCTGATTTAGTGCGTTACGGTTGTGATAAAGCAGAGATGGAAGCCTTGTTTGAACTGCCAGTAAAACATCCCGTTTGGAATACACTTGAGGAACAAGGAATTAAGGCTAATGCGGAGGAGCATTTGCTGATTCGTCGCGAACTTACGGTTCAGGGGAAAAGCTCTTCTCGAATTAACGGCCAGATGGTTAATTTAACGATGCTGCGTGAGGTAGGTGAGCAACTCGTCAATATACACGGGCAGCATGAGCATCAAAGCCTGCTACGTGCAGATCGCCATCTGGCGCTGCTGGATACGTTCGGTGATTCGGTGATCGGTCCGGTCAAAACGCTTTATCGGGAGCGTTACAATGCTTTTGTCAAAGCGGAAAAAGAAGTAAGAGAACTGCAAAGCTCCAGTCAAAAGGCTTATCAGCTTTTGGATATGTACCGATTTCAACTAGAAGAGATCGCTGCGGCGGAGTTGAAATTGGGAGAAGATGAATTATTGGCAGAAGAACGGGTCAAGCTATCCCATAGTGAGAAAATGATGGATGGGATATCAGGAGCATACGAACTGTTAAGCGGCAGAGGTGGACTGGATACGATCAATAACGTGTTGTCCAGATTGAACGATGTCCAAAACTATGACAGCAAAAGCCTTCAGCCCATTGCAGAGCAGATTCAGTCTGCTTTTTACCAGTTGGAGGACGCAGCATTCCAATTACGTTCTTATCGTGAGGATATTGAATTTAATCCAGGCAAGCTGCATGAAGTGGAACAACGTTTGAATCAAATTACCGGATTACAGCGGAAATATGGTGATAGTATAGAGCAGATTTTGGAATACTATAGCCGTATTGAGCAGGAAACCGATCTGCTGGAAAATAAAGATGAGCGGCTGGAGCAGCTCATTGCAAAACGGGACGAGTTGCTGTTCGATTTGCTTGAGATTTCGGAAGAGCTTACAGAAGCACGCGAAATTTGCGCTGAAGAGCTTGCAGAGCAAGTGGAGCAAGAGTTAAAAGACCTACAGATGGAAAGAACGTCACTCAAGGTGCGCATTGATCCAATTGAAGATCCACGCGGATATGAGTACAAAGGTCTAAAGGTGAGACCTACCAAGCAGGGCATTGATAATGCGGAATTTCTTATTTCCCCTAATCCAGGTGAGCCATTACGTCCACTTGGTAAGATCGCTTCAGGCGGTGAGCTATCACGTATCATGTTGGCGATGAAAAGTATTTTTGCGCGTCATGATCAAATTCCAGTACTCATTTTTGACGAGGTGGATACCGGGGTGAGTGGACGTGCAGCTCAATCCATTGCCGAGAAGCTATATCGTTTATCTTCCGTTTGTCAGGTGTTCTCCATTACTCATTTGCCACAGGTGGCATGTATGGCAGATCATCAGTACCTTATTGAGAAAAATGTTCATGACGAACGGACCATGACTCAAATTGAGGGACTTACGGAGGACGGGCGTGTCAAAGAATTGGCACGGATGCTGGGCGGTGTGGAAATTACCGAAAAAACATTGCATCACGCACAGGAAATGCTGAATTTGGCGGAAGGAAAGAAAGCCTGAAAAGAGCGGCCGGCGTAATGTTTAACAGTTATAAAAGCCTGGGGGCAAGGTTACCTTATAGGTACGCAATTGGCGACCACCTTTACTCGTCAAGCGAAAGAAGCAAAGGGAGCGTGACAGCCATTGAATTTTTACTCCAGGATCAAATTGCTCGGTCTTTTGCTTGTTTTTCTTATGTGTTCTATCGGTAACGCTCAGCATGTGCAAGCAGCGCTGCCTCCACAAGCTTCTTTGGATTTGTTCGGTTCTAAAAGCGTAAGGACAACCCAAGAAAGTGTAATTCCCGATTTAAAAGTATACCCGGGAGGGCAGACGATTGGGGTTAAAGTAAAATCTTCAGGAGTGCTTGTCGTCGGTCACCATATCATTCAGGAAAGTAATGATCGTAAGGTATCACCTGGTGAAACAGCGGGGATTCGCCTAGGGGATCGAATTACACACATGAACGGCAAACCACTCAATAGCCTGGCAAGGGTTGCTGAAGTAGTAGACGAAGCAGGTAAGAATAAAAAGGCGCTCGACATTACGCTTTGTCGAGGTGAGCAGACCATTTCCACCAAGTTAACACCAGCATATGATCAGGATGATAAAGCATGGCGGCTTGGGTTGTATATTAGGGACTCGGCTGCAGGTGTAGGTACATTAACGTTTTACGCACCAGACCAAGGTGTATACGGGGCCTTGGGCCACGTAATTACCGATATGAATACCCAAACCCCTATTGTCGTGGGAAGCGGAGAGATTGTGCAGTCCAATGTGACATCAATTGCGAAAAGCCAAAGTGGGGAACCAGGAGAAAAACGCGCTCATTTTCTCAAAGATCATCGGGTATTAGGAAATATTGAACGAAATACGAATTTCGGAATCTTTGGGAAAATGTCAGATGAGCCGCAATATGGATTGTATTCGACTCCTATTCCGGTGGCTCTTGCGAATGAAGTAAAGGAAGGACCTGCAGAAATTTTGACTGTACTGGAAGGTCAACAAATTCAGCGGTTTCAGGCGGAAATTGTACACATTTCTCAGCAGGACAAACCGGCAACCAAAGGACTTGTGATTCGTATTGTAGATCCAAAGCTGTTGGATAAGACCGGGGGAATCGTGCAAGGAATGAGCGGTAGTCCGATCATCCAAAATGGTAAGCTTATCGGGGCTGTGACACATGTATTTGTGAATGATCCTAAATCAGGTTACGGTTGTTTTATCGAATGGATGCTGCGCGATGCAGGAATCATGCAGAATAACGTAAGCTTGAAATCATCTTCTAATCTTAAGGCGAGCTAGTGGCCTTAAGATTTTTTTGTCGAAAAGCAGGGGAATAGCTCATAATTGCAAGATAAAGAATCAATTATAATAGAAACTATAAAAAAAATAAATAAAAATAATTTTCGACAGAAGGAATTCATAATTCGATGTCGAAATCATATACTCCGACAAGAAATATTTATATACTGTAAACAGATATCACAATGGAATATCACTCAATGAGGAGGAAGTACATTGCAAAAAATTGAGGTATTGTTGGCTGATGACAACCGGGAATTTACGAATTTGCTTGCTGAATATATTTCCGATCAGGAGGATATGGAAGTTACAGGAATCGCCTATAACGGCGAAGAAGTGCTCCAACGCATCGCAGAATCCCGCAACATACCTGATGTACTTATTTTGGATATTATTATGCCTCATCTGGATGGTCTGGGTGTATTGGAGCGTTTGAGAGAAATGAACCTGACTCCACAGCCGAAAATCATTATGCTGACTGCATTCGGTCAAGAAAATATTACACAGAGGGCCGTACAGCTCGGGGCATCTTATTATATTTTGAAGCCGTTTGACATGGAAGTGCTGGCTAACCGTGTTCGCCAATTGGTGGGACCTCAGTTAGTTAGCAGCAGTCCGGTGACCATTTCATCCATGCGGTCCAACGTTGTACCTATGGGTAAGACGAAAAACCTGGATGCCAGTATCACGGCCATCATACATGAAATTGGTGTACCAGCTCACATCAAGGGCTATCAATATTTACGTGAAGCCATTACGATGGTGTACAATAATATCGAAATTTTAGGAGCCATCACCAAAACATTATATCCGGCAATCGCCGAAAAGTTCAAAACGACGGCATCTCGCGTAGAACGCGCCATTCGTCATGCTATCGAGGTAGCATGGACCCGCGGAAATATCGACAGCATTTCACACCTGTTCGGTTACACCATTAATATCAGTAAGTCCAAACCAACCAATAGTGAATTCATAGCGATGGTGGCAGATAAGCTGAGAATTGAGAACAAGGTGTCCTGAAAGGGCCAGAATGATTGATGAAGCAAGGAATTCTTGGGTTTTGACGTTTATCAATGATAATTGTAGGGACGGCTACGAATCTCCATAACAGCCGTCCCGATACCGATATACTTCTGAATAGTGGACAACTAATACCGCCTTTTTATTGGTTCTTCCAGAGACCAGTAAAGGAGCGGTATTTTTTATAATTAAAACAATCTTTCAAATGAGGTGAATCGGATGTCTTTCCGCATTGTTCGAAGTATTTAGTTTCCGGGTTGGAAAAAACGCGTACCAGCCGTCAAGGGGGGAGTCTATCCTTTTGACTACACAAACTAAAATTTTGAATGATATCGGTCTGCTAGCCCGTAGTTTTTATCCTTAATTGGAAGGTGAAAAGTAAATGAATTCAATAGAGTATAAAGAGTTTTATGATAAGATTGGAAAAATCAACGGATGGGATTTCAGTAACGTGAAATGTATCTCCAAAGGCGTAAAATGGGACTTCTACAATGAAGTAGCGAAGACATGCAAGAAGTCGGACATATTGCTTGACATCGGTACTGGCGGCGGGGAAGCCATTTTATCAATAGCAGATTCTGCATTACTTCTAGTTGGGATTGACCATTCCACTGGAATGATCGAAACGGCAGCCAAGAATTCTGCTGAATCAGACATAGCAAATGTTCGTTTTCTCCAGATGGATGCTGAAAATCTAAATTTTCCTGAGAACTTCTTTAATGTAATCTCTTCTCGACATTCATGTTTTTATGCAAAAGAAATAGAAAAGGTGTTAGTAAAGGGTGGTATGTTCCTGACACAGCAAGTAAGCGAAAACGACAAATTAAATATTAAAGAAGCATTTGGAAGAGGACAGGCATGGGGGACTAAGAAAGACTCATTAAAAGCTAAATATATTACGGAATTAAGTGATGCGGGCTTTAACGACATACAGTCATTTGAATTCAATGCAACCGAGTATTATCAGGCTCCTGCAGACTTAATATTTCTCTTGAAACACACTCCAATAGTTCCTAACTTCGGAGAAGAAGAAATTGATTTTCAAATACTCCAACAATTTATTTTGGAGAACCAAACCGAAATAGGAATAAGGACAAATTCAGAACGATTTATGGTGATTGCTAGGAAGTAAAACATAAAGAGATACCCGTTTTGGGTATCTTTTTTTTAAACTTAGAAGTTTGATGCAATAAGTGAATAAAGATTTTCAGCATCTCTCTTGCTATATATGACGGTACAATTGTTGGGAATTATAAAACATAATGCTCTACAAGAGGTATATAATATGAACCTGAATCAGTTGCACTAACTATCACGAAGAGAAATCTCCCTTTTGTAAACAGTTCTGAAATTCTCTTTAAATTTGATATAAACAATGTGTCGTTTCTTGTCGATATAGTATCTAATTATGAAGAGAACTGAGGAGCGAATATATGAAATTTAACATTCGAACAAAATTGATATTGGGTTTTCTTGCGGTAATAATATTATTGATTGTCATTAGTACAACATCTATCTCCAGAATGAAAAAATTAGGTGACACTTCGATGGCAATCGATAGCCATTGGATGCCAAGTGTGACTATCCTGGGAACACTAAATGGTGATATATCTGATGTAGAGCGGATCTCATTAAACATTATTGTAGAACGTGACCCAGAAGAAATGGAGAAGGTTCAGGCCGAATATGATAAGGTTTTAAAAAAGGTTGAGGACGGTCGAAAAACATACGAAAAATTAATTGCTACCCCTAAAGAACGTGAAATGTATGAAGAATTCTCCAAAAATTATGCGGAGTATTTGGCTAAGTTGCCAGAAATGATTGAAGCGGGGAAAGCTAATGATTACACTCAATCAAGCATCCTTCATCAGGAGTCCTATAAATTATGGTATAGTTCAAACGATATGATCAGTCAGCTCATTAAATTGAATGCAGATGGATCTAAACAGACTACGAAAGAAGCTGTTGATAACTTTATTTCAGGGAGACAATTGGTCATCGTTTTGAGTATAGCAGCCGTTATATTAGCATTGATCATGGCAATCATCATAGCCCAAATTATTTCTAAACCTATCTTGCGAATCAGTCGTGCTGCTGAAAGTATCGCATCGGGTGATCTTACAAGTGAAGCTATCATTGTGAAGGGCAAGGACGAAATCAGTACGTTGGCACATTCTTTCAATGTCATGGTTGAGAACCTTCGTGAACTGATTCAATCTGTGAGTAAGACGACTGAGCTGGTAACCACTTCCTCAGAAGAATTGACGGCCAGCGCAGAGCAAAATAGCCAAGCTTCTGCACAAATAACCGAAACGGTGCAAGAAGTAGCTACTGGAACAGGAGACCAGGTAGATATGGTGACGAAATCGTCCCAAGCTATTGAGGAAATGTCTATCGGTGTTGAGCAAATCGCCATCCGCGCACAAAATGTATTCGCATCTGCGCAAGATGCGGCCCATAAATCGGCTGAAGGTAACCAGATGATTCAACAGGCAGTTACGCAGATGAACGCCGTGAATGATTCGATGAATGGATTGGCAGATCTCATGGCTGGATTGGGAGAGCGCTCAGACGAAATTGGCAAGATCATTGATGTTATCACCAATATTTCTAGTCAGACCAACCTTCTTGCCTTGAACGCTGCGATTGAAGCGGCCCGTGCAGGAGAACATGGTCGCGGATTTGCTGTAGTTGCAGGCGAAGTTCGCAAGTTGGCTGAACAATCGGCTCATTCTGCTCAACAAATTACGGAGCTTGTGGGATTGATTCAAAAGGATACTACCCATGCTATTGAGGCGGTAGCGTCCAACGGGAAGGATGTCATGACAGGTCGTGAAGTTGTACAAAATGCAGGCGCATCCTTTGAACTCATTCAGGAAACCGTAAATAAAGTGGCCAGTGAAATTGAAGAGGTTTCTGCCGGATCAGAACAAATGTCTGCAAGTACTGATGAGATTGTTGGTTTTGTCAGACAAATTTCAGCAATTGCTGAAGAGGCTGCAGCCGGGACACAGCACGTGTCTGCTGCGACTCAAGAACAACTGGCATCGATGGAGGAAATTGCTTCCTCTGCAAGAAACCTGTCCAAAATGGCAGAAGATCTGCAAGGGCAAATTGGTAAATTCAAAGTATAATTCATATACTGCTTTTTATGTCTCAGAGGAATAGCTGCTCTATTGTGAGCGGCTTTTTTCTGTTTTTTATTAATACATTGCGATTAAAGAGTGGAGATAAGAAGAGCCTGTAATTGGAACGATATGATATAATGGTGGGAAATTCTTTGGGTTGGAGTGACATCATGGACAATAAGACTGAACTTAAAGCAAGTGACCTACGTCAGTTAGCGATAGATAAAATCATAGCCACACCATTTTTGAATGATTTTAAGTATCTGAAAAGCAGAAAAGTTTTGAAAAAAGACACCAAGGAATTTATATTTGAAATTTATTTTGGTGCGACTAAATATAGTGCATTAAAAGTTTATATTATCGTGGAATCTAAAAAAATAAAAAAGAAGTATAGTACGGGGGCTTGTTTTCAGAGTGAGTTGATTGCTCTGACTAAGAAATATACGGGAAACAGGGATTACCTTGTGTCCACAGAAGCAGAAAGAGAGCGCGTGATCCAAGAGATTATTGAAGATATCTACACTTTCGCGTTGCCTTTTTTCAAGCGATTTGAACATGTAGAAACACTAGCAGAACAAGTACATAAGTCAGGTTTTTTACCGCATCGCAAACGCTTTGATAAGTTTAATCCGTTGACGAAAAGATTCATTGATTTTTATTATCAAGGGGAGTAATGTAGCCATCTGAGGCATTTTTGTTCTTGTTCTCACCATTGAGCAGTAGATAAGCATTTTGATAAGGAGAACGATTTCCCTAGAGTAGATATTATCGTTTTTCAAAAGGATGATGTACAATTTGTAAAACGGTCAATGTACTCCTCAGGAGAAGATGATTTACCTAACATGCTCAATTTCTTGCTAAGAGGCGAGTCGGATGTTGCATTGGAGGGTACGGTTTTTATGTGGGTAGGCATTGGATGAACAGCACAGAGGCTGTACACACGGGTATATTTTAATGAATAAAACTATAGGCTAAGTCATCGCATTGAACGGGCTAGTGGTATTAACCCAATTGATTCTAAAGCAAAGGCGGGGATGAGAGCATGTGGAATAGTCTGACTTGGGTGTTCTTCGGCGTGTTGTTGGTGGCATTGGGTTGGATTGTTAAAGCAAGGCGTAATCGCAGCAGCAACAAACAAGTGAATGAACAGCGGGGCAGTAATGTCGTTGAATTTCGTCCTCGTAAGTCTGCTCGACAATCCCGCACTGGAAATGAATCTAAGTCTAAAGGGTCTTCCGGTTCACGCGTGAATACAAAAGCAGCAGGTATTCAGGCCCAAACTGGATTTGGACTGTCTGACTCAATCCAGGGCACTGGCAAGCAAAAATGTTCCTTTTGTAAAAAAGAAGAGAAATTAACCTTCTATGCGGATGACAATGGATCGCTGTATGGGGTCTGCAAAGAGTGTAAACATAAGGCGGAAAGACAAGATATGTTGCCACTTTAGTCTATACAGACTGTTGAGGACCATCATTAAGAGAATTCTTAAACCTAATAAAAACTCCCAACCCATGTAGTAATTGGTTAGGAGTTTTTTGCCTATGTTCTACATTGTTATCTAAGTTGCCTGTCAATTAATTCCTCAAGCGCATCTGCTATGTGATCTGGTCCATAAGATAGCTCTTCCCGGCTTAAGCTCAACCAGGCATGACGCTCATCCATATCAAAGGCACTCTCCAGCCAACCAGACAACCCTCTGCCCCTGCGGTCTACTTCTACAAGCACATGCACACCCTCGGGTTCCAACTGCATAACCAACTCTAGTTCCTCGATATCCCGTGCATATTCCGAGCCGGGCGTAAATTCAAACTCCTGTACGAATGGAACACCGCGTCCCAGCTTAGGGTGACGTTCGCAGGTGGAGGAGCGGAATCGGAAGCCCAACAGGTGAACCGCCTCAAACACTGTATTCATATAGGGATGTGGCTCGATTTTGAGTGAATCACGATCGGTCGGGTCCAAAGCCATGCCAATATCTAATGCTGTTTCCAGCCAGACGGGCTGTTTGGCGTGAGTAACAGGAGTTTCCAACGGCAATCTGAAGGAAAAGGGAATTTCAAGCTCTTGTCCTTGCTCTAGATGAAAGCCGTCAGATACCTTAATTCGTGCAATGCAGCAGGTGGTGGTAGTTTTTTTATCATCGTGCTCCACGATATATTGAGTCTTGAGCTCGATGTCAATTTTGCCGATTTCCTGATCAATTTTACCGCCTTTGATGCGCATGACGCCACTAAGTTCTTCCCCAGGCACATATACGGCTTGATCCACCAGCGTATCGACTTTAGCTGAACCGATTCCTGCGCTTGCTAAGATTTTGTTAAAAAAACTCATTATTCCTTCCCCCCATATAGTCTCATGGTCATGATATACAAACGAAGACTAAAAACTTGTACAGCTTAACCGGATATACGGGGCAATGATTCGAATCGTTCCAAAAAAATGCAAGAAAAAAGTCACTGGTACTCATGTAGGCATATTGCAGCTTGTCGATCCATCTGTCTACTAATCGCAGTTCACTTTATGAGGAGGTATAAAGCAATTTCGACAACGAGGCTCATAAGCCTCAGAGTCGCCGATCATCACAATAGGTCCCACAGTGGAAGGTTTACCATTTACCATACGTTGCGTAAATACTGCTTCCGAGCTGCCACATACAGCGCAAAAGGAAGTCAGCTTCTCGATGTCATCCGCCATGGCGAGCAGACCACCGACATAGCCGAATTCCTTGCCTCGGTAATCCAAATTCAGCCCATCAGCAATGACATGCTTGCCGCAATAAGCTAGCTCTTGTACGAGCGACATAATATGACGACTGAAAAACTGGACTTCGTCAAAGGCAACCACGTCGGCATCTTGTGTTTCTTGCAAAATACGCTGAACGAGCTCATCTGTGAGTTTTCTTGGGATAGAGATAGCGGGCAGCCGATATCCGATCCGGCTTACTATTTCGTCCTCGGCATAACGGTTATCTTCAGCGGGTTTGTAAGCGACCACTTTACGATGCCCGTATTGGATTAGTTTTTGACAGCGGCGAATCAATTCGCCGGATTTTTCACTGAACATGGGGCCTGTAATAATCGTAATTCGTCCTGTAGGCAAAGCGAATTCCCCTCTCTCTAACATGTACATAACACTGTTAATCTTCTTCTCCGAAAGAAAACGCCATTATAGATTACCATAACAGCCGTATACAGACTAGAGAAAATATATTGATTTTCGACATGTTTTTGTATGTCCATTCCTAAAACGTAAATGTGGTCGTCATTGCTCTGCCGCCGCGGGCATGATATGGTGAAGCGTAGTGGAATGAAGGGAAGAGTGAAAGGCATGGACGAAAAAAATACGGATTATAGTGCCAAAAAAGGAGCATTACTGGAGCAAGGGCTTATCAGCCCGCAAGCTCTAGAACTCATCACTGAGCTGGAGACAGAGCTGAACTTTCTGCGCAAGCAAAATGAATCATTTCGCAAGGCGCTGCGAGCCAAATCAGCACAAAGTCCAAGGATGTCTACCAAATTACGAGATGCGCTGTATGAATGATATGGAAAGAGATCTGGATTAAATGGTTAACTTTTTTGTAGCCTATGCCTAAACGCTATATTTTGTACAGTGAAATAAAGAGAGTACAATAAGCTATATATAATCAATTGCTAATGGAGGAGAAACATGACTATACATTGTGATGTCGCTATTTTGGGTGGAGGAACCGGGGGGTATGTAGCAGCTATTCGTGCCGCCCAGCTTGGTAAAGAAGTGGTTATCATCGAAAAGGACAAGCTTGGCGGAACCTGTCTGCACCGTGGTTGCATTCCGAGTAAGGCCTTGCTACGCAGTGCGGAAGTATATGCGACAATTAAGGAAAGTGCACAATACGGTATTGAGACATCGGGAGCACAGCTTGTATTTCCCAAGGTTCAGGAGCGTAAGGAAGCCGTTGTGGAGCAGCTGCATCAGGGCGTTCAATTTTTGATGCGTAAAAATAAAATTACGGTGCTGAGCGGTAAGGGACGCGTGATTGGGCCGTCTATATTTTCTCCAAAAAGCGGGGCAGTTGCTGTGGAACTAGAAGATGGCGAGATGGAGACGATTGTTCCTGCACATCTCATTATTGCAACGGGATCACGCCCGCGTGTGCTGTCCGGGCTAGAGCCAGATGGCGAATTTATTCTGAGCAGTGACGAAGCGTTAACGATGGAGGAGCTTCCCGCATCCCTGATTATCGTGGGCGGTGGTGTGATTGGCGTGGAGTGGGCTTCCATGCTAAATGATTTTGGCGTAGAGGTTACGGTAGTTGAAGCCGCGAATCGGCTTATCCCCACGGAAGACGAAGACGTTTCGCGTGAAATGCAGCGCTTGTTAACCAAGCGTGGTGTCAAGGTGCTGACGGGTTCACAAGTGCTGGCTAAAACATACGGCAAAGATGAGGAAGGCGTACAGATTGACGTGCAAAAAGGGGAAGAAACCGAAACCCTCAGCGCTTCCAAATTGCTCATTTCTGTAGGGCGTCAGGCCAATGTGGAAAATATCGGGCTGGAAAATACGGATATCCGCGTAGAGCATGGCTTTATCTCGGTTAATGAGCATTTGCAGACGAATGAACCACATATTTACGCCATTGGAGATTGCATCGGCGGCTTACAACTGGCGCATGCGGCGAGCCATGAAGGTTTGCAGGCGGTACATCATCTGGCGGGCGAGGAGTTTCACAGTGTACCTAACCATCTGATTCCGCGGTGTATTTATACACGTCCTGAAGCCGCGAGTGTCGGCTTAACGGAGCAAGAAGCCCGTGAGCGTGGACATCAGGTGAAGACAGGGAAGTTCCCTTTTCAAGCTATCGGAAAATCGCTAGTATACGGCAGTCGGGACGGCTTTGTCAAAGTAGTGGCCGACGAGAAGACCCATGATATTCTAGGTGTACATATGATCGGTACGCATGTGACGGATCTGATCAGCGAGGCCGCTCTTGCGCAATTGCTGGATGCTACGCCGTGGGAAGTCGGACAGCTTATTCACCCGCATCCGACGTTGTCGGAGATTTTGGGAGAAGCGATGTTGGCCGTTGATGGACAGGCGATAGGCATATAGACGTTTCAAATAAATCGGTGCTTTTCTTTTTGGGCAGAAAAGGATTATAATGGGGTTAGCCAGAGTTTAGTACCAGGTTTTAAGACAAGATGGTACTAGGTACTGGAAGTAGGATGTTTGACACTTAAGGAGGTGCCTCAATGAGTTCTAAAGGCGCTGTAGACGCTGGCTTCAGACATGAGCAGCTGGGACTTACTCACGGACAAGTTATTGATATGTACAGATATATGTTGCTCGCAAGAAGATTTGACGAGCGCAACATGCTCCTGCAACGGGCAGGGAAAATTAATTTCCACGTTTCTGGCATTGGACAGGAGGCGGCACAAGTAGGTGCAGCTTTCGGCCTTGACCGGGAAAAGGACTATTTTCTTCCCTATTATCGGGATTATGGATTCGTGCTTGCGGTAGGAATGACGCCGCGCGAACTGATGCTGTCGGCATTTGCTAAGGCAGATGATCCCAATAGCGGTGGTCGCCAGATGCCAGGTCATTTTGGTAGTAAACGGCTACGTATTGTGACAGGCTCCAGCCCAGTAACGACACAGGTTCCGCATGCAGTGGGTGTAGCTTTGGCTGCCAAAATGCAGAAAAAGGATTTTGTATCATTTGTTACGTTTGGGGAAGGCTCCAGCAATCAGGGAGATTTTCACGAGGGCTGTAACTTTGCTGGTGTACAGAAGCTGCCAGTCATCATTATGTGCGAGAACAATCAATATGCGATATCGGTTCCGATTCATAAACAGTTGGCAGGCAAGGTAAGCGACCGTGCATTGGGATATGGATTCCCAGGGATTCGAGTCGATGGTAATGATGCGTTGGCCGTATATGCGGCGGTGAAAGAAGCACGGGAACGTGCTGTCCGTGGTGAAGGTCCTACGTTGATCGAAGCCATGATGTACCGTCTGTCTCCTCACTCCACCTCGGATAATGATCTGGCTTACCGAACCAAGGAGGAAGTGGATGAGAATTGGGCCAAGGATGGCGTAGCCCGTATGAAAAGCTACTTGATTGAATGCGGCATTTGGGATGAGGCCAAGGATGCGGATCTGTCGGCTGAGCTGCTGCTCGAAATCAAGGAAGCGATTGAATATGCAGATAATGCGCCTTTTCCAAAGCCCGAAGATACGCTGCTGCATGTGTATGCAGATAGCGATGGGGAGGGCCTGTAACGATGGCGATTATGGAATATATTGATGCGATTCGTCTTGCGATGAAAGAAGAGATGGAGCAGGATGAAACAGTTTTTGTATTAGGTGAGGATGTTGGGGTGAAGGGCGGTGTCTTTACAACGACAAAGGGGCTGATGGACCAATTCGGTGAGCAACGTGTCATGGATACGCCATTGGCTGAGTCGGCTATTGCCGGGGTAGCGATTGGTGCAGCCATGTACGGAATGAAGCCGATTGCTGAAATGCAATATTCGGACTTCATGCTTCCGGCGACGAATCAGATTATTAGTGAAGCAGCTAAAATCCGCTACCGCTCTAACAACGATTGGAACTGTCCTGTTGTAATTCGCGCACCAATCGGTGGAGGGATCTTTGGCGGTTTGTATCACTCTCAGTGTCCAGAATCTATCTTTTTTGGTACGCCGGGTTTGAAAATTGTTGCTCCATTTACACCTTATGACGCAAAAGGATTGCTGAAAGCAGCCATTCGTGACCCTGATCCAGTGCTATTTTTTGAAAATAAAAAATCCTACAAGCTGATCAAGGGTGAAGTGCCTGAGGATGATTATATCGTTCCGATTGGCAAGGCTAATCTATTACGTGAGGGTGACGATATTACGGTCATCGGTTATAGCCAGCCTTTGCATTTTGTCATGCAGGCTGCTGAGGAATTGGAGAAGGAAGAGGGCATTACTGCACAGGTTGTGGATTTGCGCACACTCCAACCGCTGGACCGCGAAGCCATTGTTGAGGCTGCACGACATACGGGTAAGGTATTAATCGTGCATGAGGACAACAAAACGGGCGGCATCGGTGCCGAGGTATCGGCTATTATTAATGAGGAATGTCTGTTCGAGCTGGATGCACCGATTGAGCGCCTATGTGCTCCTGATGTGCCAGCCATGCCGATTAGCCCACCGATGGAGAAGTTTTATATGTTAAACAAGGATAAAGTGAAGGAAGCCATGCGCCGTCTTGCAATGTATTAATATAGGGAAGATTGGACGAAAGCATTCTAAAAGTGTAGCGGGGTAGCGGTAAAACGCGCCCTTCTATGATGTTAAGGAGTTGAAAAAATGTCAGACCAAACACAATGGAACGACGTGACCATGCCACAACTGGCAGAATCGCTCGTATCGGCGACAATTGCCAAATGGCTCAAACAACCTGGGGAAACGGTAGAGCAATTCGAGCCGATTTGCGAGGTTATTACAGATAAAGTGAATGCAGAAATCCCATCCACATTGGACGGCATTATGGGTGATCTGTTAGCAGAGGAAGGTCAGACAGTAGCGGTAGGCGAGTTAATTTGCCGTATTCAGACGAAGTCGGCTGCACCTGCGGCGGCATCAGGAGCGACACCTGTTGCACCAGCATCTCAAAGCACCGTACAAACACAATCTCCGCAGAGTGCTGGATCGGATCAGTCCATGAGAGGACGGTTTTCCCCAGCGGTGCAAACCCTGGCTGCTGAGCATAATGTGGACTTAAGCCAAGTACCAGGCACGGGCATGGGGGGACGAATTACCCGCAAAGACGTGCTGAATTATGTGCAGCAGGGCAGTTCCGCTCCCACTGGAGCATCTGGACAGCCGACTGTGACGGCAACAGGACAAGGCTCTCCTTTTGCAGGAAGACAGCAGTCTGCCCCTCAGTACAGTACACCGATTCAAAATATGGACCCTGCTATTCCGGTTCGTAACAGTGGGATTCATTTGACGGAGGCTCCAAAAGCTCCTGTGATCGAAGTTGAGGGTGGCAACAATAACAGATCCGAGTATTTTATTGATGTTACACCCATTCGCAGTGCAATTGCTCGCAATATGCGACAAAGCGTTTCCGAAATTCCACATGCATGGACGACGATTGAGGTGGATGTGACCAATCTGGTGATGCTCCGCAACAAGATTAAAAACGAATTTAAGCAAAAAGAAGGAATTAATATTACGTATCTGGCTTTCCTCATGAAAGCAGTCGTGAATGCAATCAAGGAATATCCGATTATGAATTCGGTCTGGGCAGTGGATAAAATTATCGTCAAAAGAGACATCAATATTTCGCTAGCCGTGGGTACAGAGGACTCCGTTCTTACCCCTGTTATTAAAAAAGCGGACCAGAAAAATATTGCTGGTTTAGCTCGTGAAATTGACGATTTGGCACGTAAAACCCGGGAAGGCACGCTCAAATTGGACGACATGCAAGGCGGAACGTTCACTGTAAACAACACAGGCTCCTTTGGTTCCATTTTATCTTATCCGGTGATTAACTATCCGCAGGCTGCAATTCTTACCTTTGAATCCATTGTCAAAAGACCCGTGGTTATCGATGATATGATTGCAGTTCGCTCAATGGCTAATCTGTGCTTGTCGCTGGATCATCGTATTTTGGATGGAGTGATCTGTGGACGATTCTTGCAACGGGTTAAAGAAAATCTTGAAGGCTACACTTTGGATACGAAGCTGTACTAATCATCCGAACAGTTGAGGAAATGTACGGAGAGGAAGTGACAGGCCGTGAACAGACGACCGCTTGATGTAACCTATACGAATAGGATGGAATATGCCCATGCATGGGATGTCCAGAAGGAGATTGTGGGAAAGCTGGATGCGGGAGAGGCAAGAGAAACGCTTATGCTTCTCCAGCATCCACCGACCTACACGATTGGCTCTCAGCGGCATCCTGAGCATTTGCTCCTCACACCAGAGCAACTGAAGGAGCAGGGAATCAGCGTTTTTCAGATTGACCGTGGGGGAGACATTACATATCATGGGCCGGGACAGCTTGTCGGATATCCTCTACTTATGCTCGGCAACCGGGAGGCGCTGAATCTGCATGGATACCTTCGAAGTCTGGAGGAAGTGATCATTCGGTTGTTGGCATCTTATGGGGTTGAGGGAAGCCGTAAGCCTGAATATACGGGGGTATGGATCGGGAATCTTAAAATTGCGGCCATTGGCGTCAAATTCAACAAGTGTAAGCACCGTCGGGGCTTCGTAACCAGCCATGGCTTTGCCTTTAACATCAAATCAGGGATACAGCATGAGGGCTTTGAGGGCATTGTTCCATGCGGAATTCAGGAATACGGTGTGACATCATTGGAGGACTGCATACAGAAGCCTGTGTCAGTGGAGCAGATTGCGAAGGAAATTGTACCGTACTTTGAACAGCAATTTTCATTTGTTGCGCATTGGCAAACGCATTCTTTCCAATAAAGTAAGGCGGGCTATTGTGTATCTACACGGAAGCCCGCCTGTTTCCTTTACGTAACAGTTCGTCCACTCAAGGCTTCAATAGTGCCTTAGAGCAGCGGGATACCTTGAGCGGTATATTTATTATAGTGGCATAATAAACGGCTCAATTACCATGAACAGCGTAGAACCAATCATAGCTGCGAGCATAATGTAGACGAAAAAACGAACCCATTTTTTGTTCGACATGTGTAACTCCTTTAGGATAGGTTTAAGTCATAGATAAGAACATCTATCCGTATTGTAGCGTAATCGGGAAAGAGAGGAAAGTTTAATGACAGTAAAAGTAGTAAAAGACCGAATCGTACAGGAATTTATGGAACTCGTACAGGTGGATAGCGAAACGAAAAATGAGCAGGAAATATCACGCGTCCTAAAAGAAAAGTTTAATGCTCTCGGGCTGGAAGTAATGGAAGACGATTCTTGTGAAAGAACTGGACATGGTTCAGGCAATCTGATCGTCACCTGGAAAGCGGAAGGTGTAGAGGAAGCACCCAAATTATTTTTTACCTGCCACATGGATACCGTTACTCCGGGTAAAGGCATTAAGCCGCAGTTGGGTGAGGATGGCTGGATTCGTAGTGACGGTTCAACGATTCTGGGGTCTGACGATAAGGCGGGAATTGCTGCTTTGTTCGAGGCGATTCGTGTCGTGCGTGAGCAGAATATTCCCCATGGTCAAATCCAGTTCGTGATTACGGCTGGCGAGGAATCTGGTTTGATGGGGGCACGTGCGATGAAGCCAGACGTGCTAGATTCTGATTTCGGATATGCTTTGGATTCGAATGGTGAGGTCGGCTCTATTTGTATAGCTGCCCCCACGCAGGCACGTATTGAAATGAAGATTACTGGGAAGTCCGCTCATGCGGGGGTAAATCCCGAAGATGGCATTAGTGCCATTCAGGTCGCTTCTAAAGCAATTTCTAAAATGAAACTAGGACGGATTGATAAGGAAACGACCGCTAACATCGGCAGTTTTGAGGGCGGCGGTGCGACGAATGTGGTATGCGATTTTGTGTTGATCCGTGCAGAGGCACGTAGTATTGTGCAGGAAAAGGTTAATCATCAAATCCAGCATATGCGTGAAGCGCTGGAAACCACCGCACGTGAATTTGGTGCACAGGGAGAGTTCCGCAGTGAAGTCATCTATCCGGCTTTCAGCTTTACGGAGCATGATGAAGTTGTACAGGTTGCACAGCGTGCAATTCAAGGACTGGGACTGGCAACGCCAACCTTTCATTCCGGTGGTGGCTCAGATGCAAATGTGTTCAACGGGCTTGGAATTCCAACGGTGAATTTGGCTGTGGGCTACCAGAACATCCATACAACAGAGGAAAAGATCAAGGCCGATGACCTGGTGAAGGTTGCTGAAGTTGTTGTAGCTCTGATTCAAGAAACCACAAAATAAACTTGTATCATACACTTGCAATATATTGAAAAAAGGTTCAGGTTAAAGACAGGAACAGCGTTCCTTCGTCTTTAGACCTGAACCTTTTTTGGAACAACTAGCGAAGCGATAGTGGCTGTAGGTCCGTGTTCCTTTTGCCATTGGCGCAAGAGTGCTTGAATCTGCCAAGCTTTACCGACGATATGGAGGGTGCTTTCAGTACGGTAGCTTTTCATTTCTGCATCTCCTCATGACAGGAAGTTTGTTATTCTACCACCAGCTTATGTACAAAGTGGACAAGTTAGACTAACTTTGGTGATAATTAATAAAGAAAGATAGATATGAAGGAGGAAACTTACCGATGAACGAGCAAACGAACGGACAATTGAACAATCCAACAAACGATGCACATCGCAAGCCTTATTCAAATCCTGCGCTGGAGGAAAAGACCGTGTCCACACAGCCTATCTTTGAGGGAAAGGTTATTACATTACAGGTAGACACGGTAGAGCTTCCCGACGGCTCCACTGGAAAGCGTGAGATCGTAAAACATCCAGGTGCGGTTGCTGTTTTGGCTCTACATGAAGGGAAAATGCTGGTCGTGGACCAGTACAGACAGGCGATGGGGCGCTGTGAGGTAGAAATTCCTGCAGGTAAGCTAGAGCGGGGTGAAGACCCGATGGAAGCAGCGGGGCGTGAGCTGAGAGAAGAGACAGGTTATACTGCCAAGTCGTTGAAGCTGCTGCACTCCTTTTATACCTCTCCTGGCTTTGCAGATGAAATCATTCATCTGTATGTGGCCGAAGAGCTGGAGTTAGGTGAGATGGAACCGGATGAGGATGAATTTCTGGAGCTGTTTGAGGTGACGCTGGAAGAAGCACAGACGCTCATTCGTGAAGGACGGATTAGTGATGCCAAAACGATTCTGGCCGTCTATGCATGGCAACTCCGCCAACTTACAGGGAGCTTCTAAGCGTATGGATGAAAATATAGTAGAACTTAACGACTACTTTGCAGACCTGCATATTCATATTGGCAGGACAGAGAAGGGAAATCCGGTCAAAATTAGTGGCAGCCGCGATCTGACCTTTGCCAACATAGCTAAGGAAGCCTCTGGTCGCAAAGGAATTGGACTGATCGGTATCATTGACTGCCATGCACCTAATGTACAGGAGGATATTCGTACCTATTTACATACGGGTGAAATGAAGGAAATCAGCGGTGGCGGTATCGCATACCAGGATACGGTTATTCTCCTTGGCACGGAGCTGGAAATACGTGCTGAAGGTCGCCCTGAGGCGCACGTACTGGCCTACTTTCCAGATCTGGCGGCGATGGAGGATTTTACCCAATGGCTGGCCCGGCATATGAAAAATGTTAATCTCAGCTCACAACGAATCTATGCACCGCCACGCGAGTTGCAGCAGCAAATTTACGGACGTGGAGGCATTATGGTGCCTGCGCACGTCTTTACTCCTCATAAGGGCATATACGGCAGTTCAGCGGCCCGTATGGAGGAACTGCTGGATATGGAGCTCATTAGTGGGGTGGAGCTGGGACTGAGCGCAGATTCATCTATGGCCGGTTTGATTTCGGAACTGGATCGCTTCAGCTTTCTCACGAATTCAGATGCCCATTCACTCGGGAAAATCGGACGAGAATACAATAAATTATCACTGGCGAAGCCGTGTTTTGATGAATTCAGAATGGCTTTGGAGCGACGGGAAGGACGACGGGTGCGTGCCAACTACGGATTAAATCCAAAATTGGGCAAATACCATCGCTCTTACTGTCAAAGCTGCGGTACGATTATTGACGAGCAACAGATGGCGGATGAACGTTGTCCTGACTGTGGTCATACCAAGCTGGTGCGAGGAGTACTGGATCGAATATGGAGCATTGCCGACCGTGAGCAACCCATGATTCCCTCCCATCGCCCGCCGTACATTTACCAGATTCCACTGGAGTTTATTCCAGGTCTGGGTAAAGCCAAGCTGAACCAACTATTGGATGCATTTGGAACAGAAATGAATATTTTACATGAGGTTACACAGGAGGAGTTAGCAGCAGTCGTCGGAAAAGTGCTGGCAGAGCAAATTGTGCTTTCACGCGAGGGGCGACTGTCGCTTGTATCCGGTGGTGGTGGAACATACGGCAAAATAGCTAAGTCCTAGTAAAGTCTTGTCCCTCTAAAGGCATATCAGTGTCTGCTTGTTCATAACCATAAATTATCTATGCCGCTGGCTTTGGCACATCATTCGTGATGTTTGATCTGCAGCGAAAGCTGCCCCATTTCTAGCCATCAGCCGTCGGATTACGGTTGTTTTTTGGACAAACAAGCAGATGAAAGGGGCAGGACGCCGATGCAATGGTTTCGTCATACGTTAAAGGATCAGACGCCGTATTATGTTTTCTTGGCTGTGCTGTTTCTGGTGGGAGTCGTCTTTGGCGCACTTATGGTAAACGCACTCTCGCTGGAGCAGTTACAGGATTTGTCCCGTTACCTGAAGGATTTTTTTGTAACGGTCAATCAAAACGAACAGGGCTTCGCTGATTCGCAGGCGGCTTCGACCTTTTGGGATAGCGTATCTTTACATCTGAAATGGGTCGGCCTAATTTGGGTGTGTGGCCTTTCGGTTATTGGTCTACCGGGTATTCTTGTATTGAATTTCCTCAAGGGTGTGCTAATCGGATTTTCAGTAGGTTATCTGGTGGGGCAATATTCGTGGAAAGGACTGCTATTTTCTTTGGTTTCAGTTGCTCCCCATAACCTGCTCGTGATTCCGGTACTGCTCGTCTGCAGCGTGGCTGCGATGACTTTTTCCATCCATATGATCAAAACCAAAATACTCGCTACCCGGCCGTCAGACGGAATGCTGCGTCCGTTGCTGTCTTACGCAGGATTGACTGCTGTGATGATCGTGCTTCTTATTGGTAGCGCGTCCTTTGAAACTTGGATCACCCCGGTTATGATGCAATGGGTCACTCCTATGCTGACAGCTTCCGTGTCATCTTGATCCGTTTCAAAATGTTTGACTTTATTTGTATAGACCCCCTATAATAATAGGAGTGAAAAAAGTGCAGTAGGCAGTAGCTTTGCAGGGGGAGGGAGACACATGGAAGCACGGATCGAAAAAATTAAGCAGCAGCTGCAATCCCAGGGCTACAAACTAACGCCTCAGCGGGAAGCCACCGTCAGAGTTTTACTTGAGAACGAAGATGATCATCTGAGTGCGGAAGATGTATTTATGCTCGTCAAAGAGAAAGCTCCCGAAATCGGTCTGGCAACCGTATACCGTACCCTAGAACTGCTAAGTGAACTGCATGTCGTGGAGAAAATTAATTTTGGTGATGGCGTTGCGCGTTATGATTTGCGCGGCGATACAACCAAACATCACCATCACCATTTGATATGTGTGCAGTGTGGCAGTGTAGATGAAATACTGGAAGATTGGCTTGGACCATTGGAGGAGCGCTTGGAACGGGAATATAACTTTACCGTAGTGGACCATCGTTTGGACTTCCACGGTATTTGTTATCGTTGTAAGGCGAAGAACGATACGACCGCTCAGAAATCTTTGGGCAAATCCAGAAAAAACAAATCTCAGGACTAAAAGCTGACTACCCAAGCTCTCACCGACGAAGATGCGTTCGGGAGAGCTTTTTTGGTTCGGAGCCTGTTGTTCGGGATTAAGCGGTATAAAAAGGAATAGCTTGTCATACCCTTCCATAGAGAGTCCTAATTAGGACCATATTCTGGGGAAAAGGCGGCTGATCCACATGGTACTATCGTTGCGGAGAGGACTAAAATGGCTGCGTTTGGTAATCTTGTTCGGGGTGCTGGCATGTATGTTCTTTTTTAGCCTCAGGCTGTTTACAGATTGGATAACACCTGTAGATCATTACCGAATACCGGAAGGACATGCAGTGAAGGTATTTGGCGGACAAAAAGTAAATGAAGGGTCCGAGCATCGAATAGCAGTGTTGGAACGTTTACGTTTCTTTTACTGGTATGGTGAATAGTCTAAGTAATCGGTCTTGATGAGCTTATGAAATGATGAAGGCAGCACACGAAGAAGCAGGCGCTGAGACTGAACCGCTGTATGCAGAACAAGGAGACTTTTGGAACTCATGAAAATGTACATTCAACCTTTCGTTCAATTTATGGAAGAGGAAAAGGGTTTGTCGCGCAGCACTTTGGAAGCGTATCAACGAGACGTACAGCAGTTTGTCGAGTTCGCAGAAAGCTGTGGTATTGAGCAGCCGGATAATGTCCAACGGTCACATCTGGTACTGTATTTGGGCCATTTGAAGGAACAGGGAAAGGCTGCGGCGACAATATCACGTAGCGTCGCCTCCATTCGCTCCTTTTTTCATTTTCTTATTCGGGAGGGAATTACGATCCATGATCCGTCTGTTCTGCTGGAGCTGCCCAAAGCGACTAAAAAGAAGCCCTCGGTGCTAACGCAGGATGAGATAGAGCGTTTGCTGGCCGCGCCAGATGTGACTGCCCCGCAAGGGGTGCGAGACAAGGCGATGCTGGAGTTGCTGTATGCGACGGGCATTCGCGTATCGGAGCTGATTGCCTTAAACGTGCGTGATGTGCGCACCGATCTGCGCTTTGTGCATTGTGGCGGCGAGGCAGGCAAGGAGCGTGTTGTACCAATCAGCCGTGAGGCATCACAGTGGGCACAAGCCTACATGGACGAGCAGCGTCTATTATTGCTGAGATCCGGGCAGGGTGAAGAAGCTCAGGTAGAGCAGGAAGCCATGTTCCTGAACGTATCTGGACAGCGTCTCAGTAGACAGGGCTTCTGGAAAATGATTAAGAAGTACGGCCAGGAAGCAGGCATAAGCGAGGATATCACGCCCCACACGCTGCGGCATTCCTTTGCGGTACATATGCTGGAGGGCGGAGCGGACTTACGCTCTGTACAGGAAATGCTGGGTCATGCTGATCTGTCAACGACGCAGGTATATGCGCAGACGGCCAGACGGAATATGAAGGAAGTATATGAAAAGCATCACCCGCACGGCGGCAACCGCACTTCTCATGAAAGCAAAGATCGAACGTAACGATACTGTGGTTTCATAGAAAATGTGATAATGACTATAACTTTACGATTGTACAAGTCAGGAGAGATATTAATGTCAACAGCCAACCAAGCTACAATTCAGGAAGCAGCAGATTATATCCGTGCCAAGAGCGGAATACGTCCAGAGATTGGCCTTATTCTGGGATCGGGTCTCGGTATTCTGGCCGATTTAATTCAGGATGGAATTAGTATTCCTTATCAGGATATTCCCCATTTTCCTGTATCGACGGTAGAAGGTCACGAGGGTGAATTACTGTTAGGCACGATTGAAGGTCGCGCTGTCGTCATGATGAAAGGGCGCTTCCATATGTATGAGGGCTATGGCCCGCAGCTGACGGCTTTCCCAGTTCGGGTGATGAAGCAATTGGGGATTCAAAGTCTGCTGGTGACGAATGCAGCAGGTGGTGCAAATACTTCCTACGAAGCAGGCGATCTGATGGTCATCTCGGATCATCTTAATCTGACAGGACAAAATCCGCTGATTGGACCAAACGATGCCGGTCTGGGCGTTCGTTTTCCAGATATGTCGGAGGCGTACAGCCGCCGTTTGCGTGAAATTGCCAAGCAAACGGCTAACCAACAGGGCTTCAGCCTGCAGGAAGGTGTATATGCTGGATTGCTGGGACCTAACTATGAAACGCCTGCTGAAATCGTCATGCTGCGTACACTGGGTGCAGATGCAGTGGGTATGTCGACCGTATCTGAGGTTATTGTAGCCCGTCATGCAGGAATTGAGGTACTGGGCTTCTCTTGTATCACGAATATGGCCGCAGGCATTCTGGATCAGCCTTTGTCCCATGGTGAAGTGATGGAGACGGCAGAGAAGGTACGTGAGCAATTTTTAAAACTTGTGCTAGCAATTATTCCACAAATGTAGATTGGGGATTATGTTCAACCGAAGCGGTGGACATATATCCCAAGAACCCCATATCGAACGCCTTTTGATGGCGTGGGTATGGGGTTCTTTTTAACATACAGCGGTTGATTTGAGTATCATATCCTAATGGAGAGGCTGTGTGCTCAATGCAGTTGAATTCGCTTTTTCTGCTACAGCCAGTTTATGTCGTTCTTGCACCTTAATCACAATAACCATAAAAATAATCCAGTAAATGGATAGCGAGTTTAGGAAACGGCTGTCCGTTATATTGTTCAATATGATAAACAGGAAAAAAACAGCTGCCGTCAGCCATGTATACATATCTGCTTTGCCAATTCTAAATTTAAATAAAGTGGTTATGGCGAGTGTAATGGTTGCCAGTAGTCCTGTAAGGCCCACATCGATCCACAGATCTCGGAAACCGCTATGGCTGCTTGTCAGATCAAAACGAATTCCATTCGCATAGATACTGGGCCGGGCTGCCCAGTAGGAGCCATAACCATGTCCGAACCAGTAATGGCTCTGAATCGCACCAGCAATCCCCTGCCAGATTTCCGTTCTTCCAGTTAAGGTCGTTGTTTTTCCGAATTCCGACGCAATCGCATCTCCATAAGTAAAAGTGAACACCAAACCCAAAAGAACGAGTAAGCAGGAACAGCTAATGAAGAAACCACGCAACGCAATGCTTTGGATTCTCTTGAATAGCAATATAAACAATATAAATACGAAGAACGAAGATGTCAGCATCAAAGAGGTGGTAGATTGGCACTTAATGAGCAATAAGGCATTGAGTAAGATGAAGCCAATATGCAAAACTTTATGTTTACCCCTGAAAAAGTAAATGACATGTGAAACAAAACCTAACAGAGAGAGAGTTCCGAGTGTATTTTTATGACCAGAGATGCCCTTCCATAGCCCAGTATGTTCCACGCCACCATGAATAGCAAAGGAGGGAACGAGCAAAACGGCGAGTAGATTGAGTATGCTCAAAATACTTAACGTAACGACTAAGAGGCGAATGCAGCCCTGTATTGTATAATGGGTGACCAAATAGAGCCCAAAGGTAGAGAAGGCAAGAAATTTGAGAACCATCAGCAAGGAAGAGGTCTGCTCTTGGTCAGCCCACAAACAGGAGGCAGCGATGTAAAGCATGAGTAAAGTCAGCAACGGATTGTCTGCTAAGGTTGCGATCAATGATCTGAGTGAAGGTAGTAGCATGATATAGCTGAACAACAAGATGAGCAGGGAAATCGTGATAACTCTGGGAGACAAACCCTGACAAGCATAGGGAATCGAAAAAGCCAGTAAACCAGCTACTGTAAGTATATGTTTCACGGTTCCACCGCCTAGATACGTTATGTATCTATAATATACAAAACGTATCTTCTTGTACAATAATAATAAAATATTTATTTTCATTTTTCCCAAGCCTAGAGCAAGCTCTCTTGTGCATATACTCAGTCCATGCTAAGAAAATGAAGGATTCTTCGGCTGGTCAAAGAGGAACTTTTTACGTTTTTAAACATGGGGGTGTTCGGGTGGCGGATCATTTTTTTACAGACCGTTTGAAGTTGAATTTGAGTGGTACGGGCAAAGAGTTAACGCCGCAGCAATTAAATGAAAATTTTAAAACCATTGAAAAAGAATTCATTGAACGCAGTGTAAACGTAAGCTGGTTTGGAGCTGCTGGTGATGGTATTCAGGATGACACGGCAGCTTTGCAGGAATTGATTAATAAGACCCCCGATTATTCTATTCTTCACATTCCCAGTGGACGATACAAAATAACCTCTACCCTACAGATTCACAAGCAGGGTGTGCGCATTTTTGGCATTCATAAGGGCAGATATCGACAAGGCAAAGGGGTTACGTCGATTGAATATTATGGTACGGGCCCTTGTTTCCAAATTGGAGATGAAAGTCTACCTTCGTTTAGCGGATTTCAAAATGTGCAGTTTCATGACTTATCGATCCGGTACGAGGGGGCTGACAGAGCCACATTAAATAATCCGTTTTCGCAGTCGGTGAAGCGTGGATATTATGGTAAAGGTACTTTGGGTATTCAGGATTGGAAGGGCGGCGGAGTTGCTCTGGATAATGTCCTAATTGAGCATTTTGAAACGGCTTTTTGGGGCTACGAAAGTGATGTCAATTTATTTAAATGCACAGAGATTAATTACAATAAAACAGGGATTCACTTGCAGAACAGAAGTTCACAGTTTACTAGCATAGCGCTTTTTACATTGGGGAACGATACAGCATTGGATCTGAATAGCTCCAACGGGGCCAGATTTTTGGCTAGCCAGCACATTAAGGATGGAAGTTCCAATGATATTCCCATTCTAATTAATGATTTTATGAACGCTGAATTTATAGGCTGCTGGTTTGAGGGACTAAGCAGAGAGCATAAGATGACAGTACCTTCTTTTATTCAAATTGGTGCTACTAAAGAAACCAAAAATGTGGCATTGCGTGACTCCATTTTAGCGATAGCGGATAAATTCAATGATACCCAATCCGTATGTAACTATTTTGTAGATGTGGTCATTGGCAAAAAAGTTTTGGTGGACGAGGTGGGAGGGTATCCCCGTAATCTAAAAAAGCTTATTTCTTTCTCTGGTAGCTCTTCCACACAGCAGGTGACACTTCGCTCACATTTGGATTTTAACTATAACAATAATCGTTATGACGAGAATAATGGGACAGGGCAGGCTTTGCTGCTGGTCGAGAAATACTCGAACAACGGAATTGAGCATTTGGACGAAACCTTTGTTAAAGCCTACCTGGGAGCGAGGCAAAATCTTCCGGCAGGTAGCTGGCAGAAGGTGAAGTTCAATCAAATCAACCAGGATGAGCTGATCGAATTCGATGCGGTGAATAGTCGATGGCGAGCCAAGCGAGCTGGGAAATACAGAATACAAGTCTACATTTCGACCGATCCCCAAGTGGATGGAAACCGTACACGGTTAGCACTTCACTTGAATGATGAGCAACTTGCCGGGAGTTCCGCCTATGCTTATCTCGATGACAGGGTAATTGGCGGACTGAATTATAGTGCATTGAGTGGAGCAATGGAACTTAGACTGGAAGCGAATTCTTTTATTGATATACGGGTGTTCAGTCAAAATGCAATGGATATTCTACCAGGTGGAGGTATCACATATCTCACCGTAAGCCGAATTTAAACAATTATTTCACAGACGATAGATGTTCTGTCATTTTAGATATTGGAAAATGCGCACCATGCTGACTCAGCTTGGTGCTATTTGATGTTTTTAGTCATATGGAATATTTTTCTTTCATTCTGACGACAATGGTTAGCAGCACGCGAATAGGCCGGAGGAGTAAGTAAATAGGCTCCGGTGGTTTACGCCAATATGTTGAGGAGGGAACCGATTGTGAAGAAAAAAGTGGTGGCGTTCATCCTGGCTTGCCTGGTAGCCTTGACTGCCGTCCCTGTCGGCGGTTGGGCCGAAGAAAGTATACCTGAAAGCAAAACCAAAGAGGGATCAGCGGCTGAGCTAGCTCCCCAGGCTCTCTCGGCGATCCTGATGGATGCAGATACGGGCACAGTCATCTATGAAAAAAACAGTCGTGAAAAGCTTCCTCCAGCGAGCATCACCAAGATTATGACGATGTTGCTGACAATGGAGGCCATTCAGGATGGCAAGCTTAAGCTGACCGATAAAGTTCGGGCCAGCGAATATGCGTCTTCAATGGGGGGCTCGCAAATTTTCTTGGAGCCGGGAGAAGAAATGACGGTCGATGAGATGCTGAAGGGAATTGCGATGGCTTCAGGCAACGACGCCTCTGTGGCGATGGCTGAGAAACTTGCAGGGTCTGAGCAGGCATTTGTTGAGATGATGAACGCCAAGGTGCAGCAACTCGGGCTCAAGGATACGCATTTTGCCAATTGCAACGGTTTACCCGTAGAGAATCACTATTCTTCTGCGCATGATATTGCGGTTATGAGTCGGGAGTTGTTGAAATACCCGCAAATTACGAAATATACGGGAGCCTATCAGGACTATTTGCGTAAGTCCTCAGTCAAGCCCTTTTGGCTGGTGAATACGAATAAACTTGTCCGTTTCTATACTGGAGCAGACGGGCTGAAAACAGGCTATACGGCAGAAGCAAAGTTCTGTCTTTCCGCTACCGCGAAGCGTGATGGCTTGCGTGTCGTGGCTGTCGTGCTCGGGGAGCCAAATACGAAGATACGCAACAATGAAGTGTCTTCCATGTTCGACTATGCATTTTCCCAATATACAATGAAATCCATATACAAGCCGGGTGAATTGCTGGGCAGCGTAAAAGTTGAAAAAGGCGTGTTGCCAGAGCTGAAAATTCAGGCTGACCGTTCTTACAGTGTGCTGGTGAAAAAAGGTGGCAACAAACAAACGTTGCGTCATGAATTGCAACTGGCCCCAAGCCTCAAAGCTCCTGTCCAGGCTGGTGACCCAGTTGGTAAGCTGGTCGTCTATCAGGATGGACAACGGCTTAAGGAGTTTAATATCACTTCGCCTGTGGCTATCGAGAAGGCCGGATGGTGGAAATTGTTTAAACGTACCATGTCGAACCTATTTTCTTTGTAGATTTTACGGGGTTTTCTTCTAGTTTTGTCGGAGGGCAGGAATCGTCTGCGGCTACGTAGAAATCCTTGTCCAAGACCGGGAGGAGAGTGAGCAAGCATGAACCTGCAAATTGAAATGGAGCATCACCGGGGGGTACTGATTGTAAGGCTGTCTGGTGAGCTTGATCACCATACGTCGGACATGGTCCGTATGCAAATGGATGAGGCGATTCAGCGCCGGCAATGCGAGCATATTGTGCTCAGCCTGAAGAATCTTCAGTTTATGGATAGCTCCGGCCTTGGCGTTATCTTGGGACGGTACAAACTGATCAAGCAAAAGGGCGGAAAAATGGCAGTCTGTGATGTCAATCCGCCAGTACACCGACTGCTGGATATGTCAGGGCTGTTCAAAATCATGCCCATTTATGACAACGAGGGAAATGCGCTCACGGAACTGGAGGTAGTGTCATGAGAGAAGGCACGGGTAACAATTTCATGAGCTTGCAGTTTGCTGCAAAATCCGAGAATGAAGCATTTGCTCGTGTGGCTGTCGCGGCCTTTATTTCCAGGCTTGATCCCACAATGGATGAGCTAAGTGATTTGAAAACCGTGGTGTCTGAAGCGGTGACAAACAGTATCATTCACGGCTATGACAGCGACCCGTCAGGTGTCGTAACGATTAGAGTCGGGATTGAAGCGGACGTGATCACGTTGGTTGTTGAGGACGCAGGCCGAGGAATTGAGGATCTAGAACTCGCCAAGCAGCCTTTATATACGTCCAAACCTGAATTGGAACGCTCCGGCATGGGCTTTACGATTATGGAAAATTTCATGGATGAGTTTGAAGCAGTCAGTGAGCCGGGCGGAGGCACGTCGGTCCGGATGAAGAAAAGGATTGAATCCAAGAAAGCTTTATATAATTAGGAGTTGATCCTATGGAAGCAGGAGGAAAAAAAACTTCGCACAGCTATTTAGAGGATGCGGAAGTCAAGCGGCTTATTGCATTGAGTCAATCCGGTGATAATGAGGCTCGTGAGACACTGGTCAATAGTAATATCCGGCTCGTCTGGTCTGTCGTGCAGCGCTTTATGAACCGGGGGTATGAACCTGACGATCTTTTTCAAATTGGTTGTATCGGCTTGTTAAAATCGGTGGATAAATTCGATCTCAGCTACGAAGTTAAATTTTCAACATATGCAGTACCGATGATTATCGGTGAGATTCAACGGTTCCTGCGTGATGACGGTACACTCAAGGTTAGCCGTTCCTTGAAGGAAACGGCCAATAAGGTCCGCAAAATGAAAGACGAGCTATCCAAACGGCTCAACCGTCTGCCTACAGTCAAGGAAGTTGCTGATGAACTGGGAGTGACGCCAGAGGACGTTGTTTTTGCGCAGGAGGCCAATAAGCCGCCTACTTCAATTCACGAAACGGTGTTCGAAAATGACGGTGATCCGATTACACTTATGGATCAGATTGCTGACGAATCACAGGAAAGATGGTTTGACAAGCTGGCACTCAATGAGGCCATTGGCGGACTATCTGAGCGGGAGCGGTTGATTGTGTACCTGCGCTATTACCGGGATCAGACGCAATCAGAGGTTGCAAGTCGGCTTGGTATTTCTCAGGTGCAGGTATCACGGCTGGAAAAAAAGATTTTACAACTGATCCGCGATCAGATTGCCCAATAATAACAGTCAGGATCTTAGTGAAATCCTTATGCTTACGTAATTCTAAAGGGTATTCCAAAGCCATTTTAATGGTCAGGGGTACTCTTTTTTGCGTGGGATAAAAGACAATACACAGAATAGGTTTCCTTGCTTCGTTCCATACTAACTGATAATTACGAGGATAAGGAGGGGATCGGATGACTCATACTCCGGCTCCTACAGTAGCTCCTATTGTCTACTTGCGGCTCCGCAGCCGTGTCCGCATGATACAAGGACAGGATTTACATTTGGGTGATGTAGCCAATTTGCTGACTAATCCTGAATGGGAAAAGGAACTGCTTGAGCTTGTTCTCAAGCGGCCGCAGCACCAGGACGGTAATCTGATACTGATAGATATGCTGCAGATCATAGCAAAAATTAGAGATCATATTCCGGGGGTCGTAGTTGAATCTCTTGGGAAGCCGCATGTACTTGTCGAACTCGTGGAGAAACCCCGTAAGCCGTCCAAAATACTGTTTGTTTTGGTATGGGTGCTTCTGTTTTTTGGCTCTGCGCTGACAATTATGAATTTTCATGCCGACGTTAGCATGATGGAAGTACAGGTTCGGATTGTGGAGATGATTACGGGACATAAGGATGAGCATCCGTACCTGTTTCAAATTGCTTACTCAATCGGCATCGGCTTTGGCATGATCGTTTTTTTTAATCACTTGTTCAAGAAAAATTGGAACGAGGAGCCGACACCGCTGGAGGTGGAAATGTATCTGTACCAGGAAAATGTGGATCAGTATGTTGTGGCAGAGGAATATGAAAAGATGGCCCGTCTGCAGACAAAGGCTAAGAAACCATGATATTTGTACAGGCTGCACTTCAGATTATTTTAGGTATTGCTGGGGGCCTTGCGGTGGGTAGCGGTGTAATTGCTTTTTTTATTGTGCTAGATATCATGCCGCGATTAGCACAACTCACCCGTACGTATAAAAAATCACGTGCATACGAAAAGGCAATGATTATAGGTTCAGTGCTGGGGACTGTGATCGATTTTTGGAACATTTGCTTGCCACTACCGGGCATATGTACATGGATACCTGGGCTATTTTGCGGAGTGTTTATTGGTTTGCTCGCCGCGGCTTTAACGGAGGTATTAAATCTCCTGCCTATACTCGCCAAGCGACTCCACATGACCGTGTATATGCTCGGTCTGCTAATGGCAATGGTGCTTGGTAAGGTGACGGGTTCCTTATTTGACTGGTTTGTATACAATCGTTAACAACGAAAGCGAAGGGGGCAAGGAATATGGATCACAGAGCGGATCAAGAGCATCAGGAGCAGCATCAAGAAGATGGGGTAATCGGAAGGGAATATCATACTGGCGAAGAAAAGTTGAGTCCATGGCAGGAAAAGCAGGCGCAGGAATCTGCACGTTTTAAACACAAAAAAGAGAGTGAGCGATCTGATAACGTAGAGGAGTCCGTTCGCTACTGGCAGGCCGAAGATAATATATCGCCGAGGATGAAGGATAACAAGAATACACTTGAAACAGTATTAGGTTTGGGGGAGACCTTTGATGTCGTATTCAGGGAAATGACACTGGGAGGGCGTCATACCGGATATCTGTTCCTGAATACCTTTGCGAAGGATCAAATTATGCTTGAAGTGCTAAAGCGGCTCACCTATCTGACGCCGGATAATCTCTCTTCAGATGGACTACAAGCGTATTTCGAAAACTTTATTCCACATATTCAGGTGGAGAAGACAGATAAGATGTCAGTCGTCATTAACAAGGTACTGACGGGGATGAGTGCCTTTTTCATGGAAGGTGAACGTTTTTCCCTTATTCTGGATACCCGTAATTATCCGGTGCGTAGTCCGGAGGAACCTTCTTTGGAGCGGGTTGTGCGCGGTGCCCGCGACGGGTTTACTGAAACAATGCTTACAAATGTAGGTCTGGTGCGCCGGCGTTTGCGGGACCCAGGACTTAAATTTGAGGCTATGCAGGTCGGACGTCGAACCCGAACGGACGTTTGTTTGGGCTACATTGACGATATTGTGGATAAGGTGATGGTGGATACTGTACGAGACAAAATTAAAAATGTTAATTTGGATGGTATTCCGCTGGCCGATAAGCAATTAGAGGAGACGATTATCAATAAAGGTTGGAATCCATATCCATTAGTACGATATTCGGAGCGACCAGATGTTGTGGCATCGCATATTATGGAAGGAAGACTCGTTATTTTCGTAGATACCTCACCCAGCGTGATGATCTTGCCTACCACTTTTTTTGACCTGTGTCAGCATGCAGAAGAAAATCGGCAAACCGCTTTTATGGGAAGTTATTTGCGCTGGGTACGTTTTTTAGGCATATTCGCCTCAATGTTTTTGCTTCCGATGTGGCTGCTAATGGTCATCAATCCCGAGTTAAAACCAGCGTTTCTCGATTTTATCGGTCCTCAAAAGGAAGCACATCTTCCGCTGATTGTACAGTTTATCATCGTGGAACTAGGGGTCGATCTTATGCGAATGGCGGCTGTGCATACTCCGACACCACTGGCTTCCGCTATGGGCTTGATCGCAGCCATTATGGTCGGTGACATAGCGGTTCAGACGGGACTTTTCGTGAATGAGGTTGTGCTATATATGGCTGTCGCTGCCATAGGAATGTTCGCAACACCGAGCTACGAGCTGGGGCTGGCAAATAGACTAATTCGACTATTCCTGCTGGTTGCTGTTGCAATTTTTCACGTACCAGGCTTTGTCGTGGGTACGACACTGATCATTTTGATGCTGACGCTGCATCGGTCATATAATTCTTCGTATTTGTGGCCGTTCATTCCTTTTAATGCCAAAGCGTTAGCTTCCATCTTGTTCCGTATGCCTGTACTAGATGCGGCTAACCGCCCGTCATCTAACAAAACGAGGGACAATACGCGTATGCCCCATACGGATGCCGACACAGATTCGAACTCAGGCAATGGACAGGAGCATTAATATAAATGATCTGCATAAAAATCCATTGTTCTTGATGTTTTTTTTGCTATACTGGTGTAAACATTCGATGGAATATGACTAGCTTGTTCCAGAAAGAGAGGCGCCAGAACATGTATTTGCATGGAAGCAGTAAAATTAACAGCAATGGACATTTGGAGATCGGCGGTTGTGATACAACGCTTTTGAAAGAGCGTTTTGGCACGCCGCTATATATTGTTGACGAACAGTTAGTCCGCCGGCGTTGCCGGGAATTCATAGAAGCTTTTCGTGAAACTGGATTGAAGTTTCAAGTTGCTTATGCAAGCAAAGCGTTTTGTGTTATGGCGATGTGCGCTTTAGCTGCTGAAGAAGGGATGTCGCTTGACGTAGTTTCCAGTGGAGAATTATTTACTGCGCTACAAGCAGGGTTCCCGGCAGAGCGAATCCATTTTCACGGCAATAATAAAACACCGGAAGAAATTGAAATGGCGTTAGATGCGCAAATTGGTTGCTTCGTCGTCGATAGCGAAATGGAGTTGCATTTGTTGCAGGCCCTTGCCTCTGAGAAAGAACAGCAGGTGAATATCTTATTGCGAGTTACACCAGGGGTTGAGGCGCATACGCATGAATATATGGCCACAGGTCAAGAAGATTCGAAATTTGGCTTTGACATTGGGAACGGTACAGCACGCCAAGCAGTGGAACAGGCTATCAAGCTAGATCATCTTAACCTGCTGGGGGTACATTCTCATATCGGTTCGCAAATATTCGAAGTGAATGGCTTCCAAATGGCTGCTGAACGGGTTGCAGCTTTTTCCAGAGAAATTAAGGAACAGCTTCAGTTTTCTTTCAAAGTGATTAATCTGGGTGGGGGATTTGGCATTCGCTACACAGAGGAGGACACACCGCTGAAAGTTTCTACCTATGTGCAGGCTATCGGCGAAGCAGTGAAAACTTATTTTTCAGGACTTTACGACGAACTTCCAGAAATTTGGATTGAGCCGGGACGCAGTATTGTAGGCGATTCAGGCACGACCTTATATACGGTAGGAAGCATCAAGGATATTCCGCAAGTACGTAAATATGTCTCGGTAGATGGTGGGATGACAGATAATCCACGCCCTGCATTGTATCAGGCCAAGTATGAAGCGATGCTGGCTAATCGAGCGCAGGATACGAACGAAGAGACGGTGTCCATCGCGGGCAAATGCTGCGAAAGCGGCGATATGCTGATTTGGGATGTAGAGCTGCCTCGTATAAATAGCGGCGACTTGCTCGCTGTTGCCTCAACCGGAGCCTACAATTACTCGATGGCGAGTAATTATAACCGAATACGTCGACCAGCAGTTGTATTTGTCAACAACGGTGAGGCCGAGTTGGTGGTGCGTCGGGAAACCTACGAAGATATCGTACGCAACGATGTTGTGCCACAGCGCTTGATTCGTGAGCAAGCCAGTCCGGCGGTTCAGCCCAACGCCAAGATTACGGTTTCGTTCTGATTTTAGCATTGTAAGATCAAGCAGGCCATTGAGTCGGTAATCATATACCGGGGTCAATGGCCCTTTTTTTGGACAAGACTTTGCTAAGCGCGGCAATTCATAGTAAACTGGAACTTGATGTTATTTAGTTCTCAAAACAGGTTGAAAAGGAGATACAAACAATGAAAAAAGGTAGAATAGATCTTGAAAACGGCGGTATCGTCGAAATTGACTTTTTCCCAGAAGAAGCTCCAAACACCGTTGCTAACTTTGAAAAGCTGGCAAACAGCGGTTACTACAACGGTTTGAGCTTCCACCGTGTCATTCCTGGCTTTGTTGCTCAAGGTGGTTGTCCGATCGGTAACGGTACAGGCGGTCCTGGTTACACGATTGACTGTGAAACAGCTACGAATACAACAAAGCATGCCAAAGGCGTTCTGTCCATGGCTCATGCAGGTCGCAACACAGGTGGCAGCCAATTCTTTATCTGCTACGCTCCACAACCACATTTAGATGGAGTACATACTGTATTTGGTAAAGTAACCAAAGGTATGGAATTCATTGATGCTGTAAAACAAGGCGACAAAATGAAAGAGGTTAAAGTATTTGACGTGTAATTTTACCGTTAATTACATGATCTTTTTTAAATAGCGTTGCACCTAAGCCGTTCTGTCTTTGGACAGGGCGGCTTTTGTTGTCTTTTGTTTGACGGTTTATTGATTTTCGCAATCACGTAGGCATTACAGTGCGTAAGATCACATTCGAAAAGTAAGTGTTGTGATAGCCTTTTCATAAGAATGCAATTTCCAATTTTTTTTATATGAGTATTCAAACTCGTTAAGGATTGGAAAAGAAGGGGGCTTATCACATTGTCTATTTTAACGAGCACAAATCGACTCGGATTTTTTGAAATCCGGCTGGAATCCATTGGTGGACTCGGCGCTAATCTGGCTGGCAAAATGTTGGCCGAAACCGGGGTGCTTGGTCTGGGTCTGAATGCTTCAAATTTTTCGTCCTACGGTTCGGAAAAAAAGGGAACTCCGGTTAAAAGTTTCGTCCGTTTCTGTGAGCCAGAAGTCGATATTCGGGATCACAGTCCGATTGAGCAACCGCATGTGGTAGGCATTTTCCATGAAACGTTATACAAAACGGTAAATGTAATCAGCGGACTGCCAGCGGATGGGATTGTAGTGGTAAATTCCACGCGTCCAGCAGAAGAAATACGGGCTGATTTGGGACTGGTATCCGGAACATTAGCGGTGGTGGATGCGATGGGCATCGCACTGGAAGAGCGAACCAAACTTAATACGTCCATGCTCGGTGCCTTGTTCCGTGTCTGTGACTTCCTGGACCCGGAAGCGATGAGATCGGTTATACGCAGTACCTTTGAAAAGAAAAATCCACTGTTAGTGGAACCTAATCTGCGTACGTTTAACCGTGGTTATGATGAAATGGAACTGCACGTATATCCGGTTACTGATGACGCGCAGGATCGGGTTTTTGAACGTCCGCAGCCATTGCTGGGATACGAAACGCAATTACTGGGGGGCGTTATTGCAACTCAGGGAAACAGCATAACGAGAGATGTTAGTGGTTCACGTCAGGGGTATGTGCCTGAATATGAAGTTGATAAATGTACCCATTGTGCCAAGTGTGATTCGATTTGCCCGGATTACTGTTTTGTATGGGAAGAGCAAGCAGACAAACGCGGAAGAATGATGCCATTTTTGCAAGGGATTGATTACCAGTATTGCAAAGGATGTCTGAAATGTGTAGATATTTGCCCATCGGGGGCACTAAGCTCGCGTCGCGAGCAATGGGGATGGGCTGAACAGAATCGAGTTGCCCACCAATTTCCGGTATATGAAGGAGGGCGTGCGTAATGGCAAAACTGGAGGAAGAACTCAAACAGACAGGCGCCGCGCAAGTGACAACGTTCGAATCCGGTAATGAAATGGCAGCAACGGCGGCTGCGCAGATTAATTATCATATGATGGGATATTTCCCGATTACTCCATCTACCGAGGTAGCGCAGTATCTAGATCAGATGAGAACGAGAGGTCAGCATAATATTAAGCTGGTTGCAGCAGACGGAGAACACGGATCGGCAGGGATTTGTTATGGAGCTGCCGCAGCGGGAGCGAGGGTGGTGAACGCCACTAGTTCGCAAGGTTTCCTGTACATGCTGGAGCAGTTACCTGTTCAGTCAGGTACCCGTTTTCCTATGGTTATGAATCTGGTGACACGAGCTGTCAGTGGTCCCCTAGATATTCGCGGAGATCATTCGGATCTGTACTATGGTTTGAATACAGGCTGGGTCATTTTGACGGCAAGTACACCACAGGCTGTGTATGATATGAACATTATGGCACTAAAAATTGCAGAGCACAGCGATGTTCGGCTGCCTGTAATGGTCGCATATGACGGTTTTTATACGTCCCATCAAAAACGTAAAGTGCAATATTTTGCCGATGCTGAGACCGTGCGTGGTTTTGTAGGTCCTAACCCGAACTTAAATTATCCGAATATTACGGATTTTGATCATCCTGTTACTGTGGGCGCGCATATGAACGGCGATGACTTGACGAATAATCATGTTCAGCTGTCCGAAGCACTGAAGCTGTCAGAAGGAGTATATGAGCAGGTAGCAGCAGAATATGCCGCTTTATCCGGTAGGGAATACCCGATTTTAGATCTGTATCAAATGGAGGATGCTGAGGTTGCGGTATTTCTGTTGAATTCGGCGGCTGAATCGGCCAAGGATGTGGCGGATCAACTCCGCGCGCGCGGAATTAAAGCTGGTGTGATACGTCCGAACATCATCCGACCGTTCCCAGCCGCACAACTGCGGGAAGCATTACGCAATGTCAAGGCGTTGCTGGTAGGTGAACGTGCAGACTCGTATGGGGCGGACGGCGGTAATTTAACACATGAAATTAAAGCGGCCTTGCAGGAGGACCCGCTGAATCAGACACTCGTGTTGAGCCGTATCTTTGGCTTGGGCGGCAAAGATTTTTATGCAGAAGATGCAGAGGCGTTCTTCCAGCTTGCAATCGAGGCGGCAGAGGCCGGACGAGTAGAGAAGCCCTTTGATTACTACGGAATTAATTCGGGTTCACCGGACAAGGTGATGCCGCAAGTTATGCAGCCGCCACGTGGTAATGATTACCGTACGGGTCTGATTCAGGTTACGCCGGACGAGGAGACCGGGAAGCTCAAGGTCAAGGTACCACCTTTGCGGTCGTTGACAACCAAACCACGGCGTCTTTCACCAGGCCACGGAGCTTGTCCAGGATGTGGGGCATTGTCTGCGCTGGAACTGTTTTTCAAAGGTATTGAAGGGGATATTGTCGTGCTGTTCCAGACAGGCTGCGTATATGTGACGACGACAGGGTATCCATATACATCACACAAACAACCGATGATCCACAATCTTTTTCAAAACGGGGCCGCTACCCTTTCAGGAGCGCTAGAAGCTTACATGGAAATGAAACGGCGTAATGAAATTGAGATGTCGGACGATCCGACCTTTATCATGATTAGTGGTGACGGTGGGATGGATATTGGTATGGGTTCTGCGATTGGTGCGGCTCTGCGTAATCATAAGCTAATCATGCTGGAATATGATAACGAGGGGTACATGAATACAGGTTCACAGCAATCTTACTCCACTCCGCTCGGTCACATGACCAGTACGTCGGGTGTAGGTAAAATGCAAAAAGGAAAGCAAGGGCATCACAAGGATACCGTGCAAATCATGGCCGCTTGTAACATTCCGTATGCTTTTACCGCTGCTGAAAGTCATCCGCAGGATATGCTGCGCAAAGCAGCCAAGGCTCAATGGTATGCAAACAACGTGGGTACGGCCTATGGTAAAATCCTGTGCGCCTGCCCGCTGAATTGGAAATCCGAAGACAGACTGGGCACCAGTATTGTGGGCGCCGCTGTCGAGTCCTGTTTCTTTCCTTTGTACGAAATAGAACAAGGCAGTACGACCATTACCTACAATCCGGAAGACAAAGGAAAACGGATTCCAGCTGCAGAATGGTTAAAATTAATGGGTAAAACGAAGCATCTACTCAAGGAGGAAGCTACACTGGCTACCTTTGAGCAGGAGATAGAGCGTCGTTGGACTATCCTGAAAAAGAAACATGAAATTTCAGAACTATAATTCCTTTTTTTTGCATAATCATCGATTAACATTGTTAGCCGCTGTTACTGTAGTAGTTCAGTCAAGATTCTTTGCGCTTATTGCGCAAAGAATCTTTTTTGTCGTTTATGGGTTGAAGCATAAAAAAACAGGTAATGATTTCCGATATAGGAGTGGAGGCCTATAAGAGGCACGTTAAAAAGTTTTCTTCTGAATTTTAAGATGCAATGAGGTGCAGGTAATGATTAAGCTGAATACAGTTGAAATAATCGAAATTATAAAGAAACAGATCCCTAAGGTTATGAACATCAAGCCAGTGGAACTCAAGTTTACGGATGATTTTGGACGGACCTCGCTGGCAGCGACAGAACACAAATTTACGCTGACGAACCAGCATTATTCTGCCAAGGTGATGGATTGCGTGTTAGAAACACAAGTACGCCCCATTTTAATGTGCGAAATTATTTATTTTCTAAAATGCGAGTTTATTGACGGACATGTTGATGTACGACTGGATTATGAAGCATGTTCTGAGGAAGGGCGAGGACCGGTTGCTTCAGCCGTAATTACCTTTGATCATGCAACAGAGCTGGGAGTCGAGGAACTGGCCGATCTGATTGACTTGGCGCTTCATATGAACGATAAAACCTGGTTTGAAGAACTCTCCAGCCAATATGTCAAAACCAAAGCAGGAGCTTCTATTTGATAACTTGCTTTTTTTAGAAGTCGGTGCTAATATACGTAACAAGTTTAATGTTAATTCAAGAATAAGAGCAAGATCCTTCGGGGCGGGGCGAAATTCCCCACCGGCGGTGATGACATGTTTGTGGATCGTTTTTGTGAGAAACAGCATGGCTTAGTCCGTGACCCGGATGCTGAATGATCAGCAGAAGGTGGACCTGGTGCAAATCCGGGACCGACAGTATAGTCTGGATGGGAGAAGGATACGAAGCGCATGTGCATGACGTGACATGTGCCGATTTTTAGCATACCCAATTGTGCGTACGGCTTATTTCGTTGTAGGATGGCATCGGGCGATAGCTTTCTTAAGCTTTCTTTTTGATGGGTGTTCTGAGCGTATTTGGCTGTATCCTCAGTCATGCTTTCTATTGGCAAACCTATGATTTCATGTCGTCTTAAGATGCATATGAACTGCGCTTGTATACTACAAATGTGACTCTCATCACCCCCATGACGGATTGAATCCGAACTGGGGGTTTTTTGCGCTTATAGCTGATGAATTAGGGATAAACTGAGATGTAGTGGAAAGGAGTGAAGGCATGTTTACCGGATTGGTCGAGGAAGTGGGTCGTATTCAAACCATTTCCAAAAGCGGTGAAGCGATGGTGCTGGGGATTTCGGGTTCCGTGGTGTTGGGCGATTTAAAAATAGGAGACAGTGTCTCAGTGAATGGCGTTTGCCTGACGGCGATACAGATCGGTACGAAAGACTTTAAGGTTGATGTGATGCCGGAAACCTTTCGTAGCACTAATCTGAAAGAGTTGAGATCCGGCAGCCGAGTCAATCTGGAGCGAGCGATGGCGGCGAGTGGAAGGTTCGGAGGACATATTGTGCAAGGACATGTGGACGGGACGGGAACGATTCGCGGGGTGACATCAGACCAGAATGCAGTGGTGTACGAAATTGAGCCTAAAAATCAAACATTATTTAAATATATTCTTCTCAAAGGGTCAATCACAATTGATGGTATAAGCCTCACAGTCGCACAGCGTACGGGAGAGACCTTTGCCGTATCCATTATTCCCCACACCTTATCCGAAACGGCCTTACAAGGCAAACGTGAGGGGGATACCGTCAATATCGAATGCGATATTTTGGGCAAATATGTAGAACAGCTTTTAAGTTACAGAGGTGCAGCGGAGGCGGAGAGAGTAGAAGAAGCTCCTCTCAGTTTGGACTATTTGGCGAAACACGGCTTTGCCTGATATTGAATGGCAACCCTGTTTAGGAGCATTCGTGGCACAAGACATAAGGAGGAAAGTGTTATGGATAGAGGTAGCCAAACAAGTGCAATGGCAAACGTCATAGAGCATGGCGAGTTGGAACATGACGAAGAGATTCGTTTGGATTCCATCGAAGAAGCGTTGGAGGACTTAAAAAACGGTAAGGTCGTCATTGTAGTGGATGATGAACAGCGCGAAAATGAAGGCGATTTTATCGCTTTGGCTGAAAAAGCGTCGCCTGAGGTCATTAATTTCATGATTACAGAAGGTCGCGGGTTGGTCTGTGTGCCGATCACACGACAAAGAGCCGAGGCCTTGGAATTGCATTCTATGGTAGAGCAAAATACAGATTTCCACGGTACTGCCTTTACGGTATCGGTAGATCATATGGAGACAACAACGGGGATTTCAGCGGCCGAGCGCTCCTTGACTGTACGCGCCTTGGCAGACGAAGCAGTCACAGGAAGTGATTTCCGCAAGCCTGGTCACATGTTCCCGCTGATTGCTCGCGATGGGGGTGTCTTGCAGCGTGCTGGTCACACGGAAGCGGCTGTTGATCTGGCTCGACTCAGTGGTTTCAAGCCTGCTGGAGTCATTTGTGAAATTATAAAGGAAGATGGCTCAATGGCCCGCCTGCCTGATCTGGCAGTGGTCGCCAAGCGACATCAATTGAAACTGATCAGTATTCAGCATTTGGTGGACTACCGTCGTCGTTTGTCATTGTAAATAATTTAAATTAAGAGAGGTTGATTAATATGGCACGTTTTCTAGAAGGTAATCTCGTATCGAACGGTTTAAAATATGGTATTGTGGTGGGCAGATTTAATGAGTTTATTACGAGCAAGCTGTTAAGCGGTGCAATTGACGCACTTCAACGACATGGTGCACAGGAAGATGAAATTGATGTAGCCTGGGTTCCGGGTGCATTTGAAATTTCACTAATTGCGCAAAAAATGGCTGCAAGCGGCAAATATGATGCCGTAATTACGCTGGGTACGGTCATCCGTGGTTCTACTTCACATTATGATATCGTCTGCAATGAAGTGGCCAAGGGTGTGGCTGCGAGCAGCCTAAAAACGGGAGTACCTGTTATTTTTGGGGTAGTGACTACAGAAAACATTGAACAGGCTATTGAACGAGCAGGTACGAAGGCTGGTAATAAAGGTTGGGATTCAGCACTGGCTGCGATTGAAATGGCCAATCTCGGCAAGCAATTTTAATGATAGGAATAGCTGAATAGAACGGTATAAACTGCAAGGGGAAAAAAGGGATTGGATTGTTAAGCAAGGCGATGACGTATATACTACAGAAAGAGGGATTGATAACGCAGGGCATAAGTGCTATAGGGAAAGGTATTGTTGAATGATGATTGGAGTAAGGCAGGGGGAAGCACATTGACAGTCGTAAACTACAAGCTGGAAACATTCGAGGGTCCGCTGGATCTACTGTTGCATCTGATTGATAAAGCCGAAATCGACATTCAGGATATCCCGATTAGCGATATTACTGATCAGTATATGGCTTTTTTGCACAGTATGCAGGAGCTGGAACTGGACATTACGAGCGAGTTTCTGGTGATGGCGGCGACGCTCTTATCTATTAAGAGTAAATTGTTGCTTCCCAAGCCACCTGTGATGGAATATGACGATTTGGATTTTTATGAGGAAGAGGATTATGATCCACGTGAGGAACTGGTCCGCAAGCTGGTGGAGTATCGTAAATATAAAGGGATTGCTCGCCATCTAAGTGAACGTGAGTGGGAGCGGAGTCTAATTTATGGCAAGGAGCCAGAAGATCTGAGTGCATTCCTGCCCACTGAACCCGTAAATCCGGTGCACGGGCTGCATGCAAGCGATTTGGTCGCAGCCTTTCAGCGTGCTTTGCGCAAAGCAGAACGACGTACGACAGTAACCCGTGTTCATCGGGACGAAATTTCAGTCAAGGACCGTATCCGGCAAGTTATCGGGGCTTTAGAGATGGTGGGGAATGGAGGACGGCTGCTGTTCTCCAAGCTGATGCATGAGGATATGTATCGGCATGAAGTGGTTGTGACCTTTTTGGCTATCCTTGAACTGATGAAAATGAAACAAATTTTCTGTTATCAGGAGAAGCTTTTCGATGATATTGTAATGGAGTGGAGAGGGGATTTACGGGTTAATGGATTATCTGAAGCTGAAATCAATTATTGAGGGACTGCTGTTTCTAGCAGGAGAGGAAGGGTTATCCACCAAGCAGATCGCCGACATTGTAGAGCAGCAGCAAGAGCTGGTTGAGCAGTGCCTGGAAGATATGAAGCAGGACATGGAGCAGGGGGGAAGAGGCCTGCAACTTGTCCGTATTGCCGGTCATTATCAGCTTGCAACTTTATCCGAACATGCACCTTATTTTGAAAAGCTCGCATACTCTCCGGCACGTGCCTCACTGTCTCAAGCTGCTTTGGAGACGTTGGCCATTGTGGCCTACCGCCAGCCCATTACAAGAGTTGAAATCGAAGAGATTCGGGGTGTTAAATCCGAGCGGGCCATACATACACTGGTCAACAAGGAGCTCATTGAAGAGAAAGGTCGAGCGGAAGCTATCGGACGGCCGATATTGTACGGAACGACGAAATCATTTTTGGATTATTTCGGTCTGGGCTCTCTGGCAGATCTACCGCAACCGGAGCTGTTCGAGAATTCGGACAACTTGGAGGAAGAGACTCAATTATTGTTCGAGCGTTTGGAGAGCAGCCAGCCTGCGGCGAATGATCTAGATCTTGAATCCCAATAAAGCTGCTCCGGATCTTGCGGCTCACTTATGTAAAAGTTCAAACAGACAGCCAGTCCTCATATAGTTGGGGGCTGGCTGTTGGTATTTTAAGATGCATGATTTTCCGGCGAACGGTCATACTATTTTTGCCATGATATTCTATAGCAAAAAGGTAGGGAGGACACGCCAGTGTGGAAATGGATCAGTATCGCCATCATCGTCGTTATATTACTTGTACTGGCAGTTCTGCTCTCTCGTATTCGTTTGAAGCTGAATATTGCCAAACATGACAATGATGATCGGGCGCATCTAGAGATCAGATTTCTATACGGGATGATAAAAATGAATTACGATGTGCCGGCCATTCTCATAACAGGGTTGAAAAAAGGGCTTCTCTATCGGCTTGATCGCAACAAAAACATACATAAAACGGATGCTTCCGTGGATAGTGGTAATATTGATACAGTAAAAATCAAACAATTTATACATGATATACGGGTTTTGCTCAAGGGAACGAAATCCTTTAATAGATGGTTGCGACATACATTGGCACATGTGACGATGTCCAAAATGGAATGGTCTACCAACATTAGTCTTGCTGACGCGGCATATACAGCTACCTCAACTGGTATTTTGTGGGGATTAAAAACAACCTTGATCGGTTATGCTTCAAGCTTTGTACGCATGGATTGTACCCCTAAGCTGTATGTTGTGCCCTATTGGGTGGATCGCTTGCGTTTTACCACCACTTTGAACTGTGAAGCAAACGTATCGCTCGGCTATTTAATGTTCTCCATGCTCATCTTATCTTACCGCATATGGCGCGTTCCGGGTGGACCGGAGGCATGGAAACGGGTTTTTTCCAAAAAAAATGCGGATCATCAAGCTAACAATGAATGATAAGCAGTGGAGAGAGGTGAGACTCAATCCTTTCTGAACTTTGAGATTCAGTATTCTCCAGAATTAGGCATAACCGAATCGAAAGACATACATATTTCCTTGAACCCCTGCGCACAATAGCGAAAGAAAAGGCAGTCTACGCTTGAGATAAGCAGAGGAGGAATAAATCATGTCAGATCACCCGATTCAAGGGCTCATGCAAACCGCAATGGAAAACATCAAAGCCATGGTAGACGTGAATACGATTGTAGGAGACGCAGTGGAAACACCCGATGGTTCTGTTATTTTGCCAATCAGTAAGGTGGGATTTGGTTTCGCTGCCGGGGGAAGTGATTTTAATGTAGACGAAGAGGCACTTCATACTTCCTCGGCGTCGGGTAATCATAGCGGGAAGGAAGGGCATCCTTTTGGAGGCGGTAGCGGTGGTGGTGTATCTATTCATCCCATTGCTTTTCTGGTTGTTGGTAAACAGGGGGCACAGATCGTTCCATTGGACAATCAAACGCATCTGATTGAGAAGCTCATTGACTCCACGCCATACCTGATTGATAAGGTTCAGTCTATCTTCCGGAATTCAGGCGGCAACTTACAGACTCCAACCTCACAGGTACCTGTAGATGTTGCTACGGATCACAGTAATTCTGGCCCGGCTTACTTGTAAAAGTTATTGAAATTAAAAGCGTTCTCTCAGGAAGGTATCCCAAAGCCGAGTATAGGCTAAGGAATACCTTCTTTTCTGCTTGTACTCGGACCTATCCCCGAATATACTGTCTTCCCCCAATGACAGCATGTATTTGGTGACTGTATTCCTGTTGATACAAAGTATGCAGCGAGATTTCATTTTTTCGATTTCCTTCGGCAGCAAACTGCGATAGGTAGATGTAGTCCGGATAGATCACTTCATCCGTCAAATAAGCAGATACCGTGGCTTCCGGCCGACGATGTTGATTCAGGGAATCGATAATACCTTTCGCCGGCAAGATACCAATCCCATGGCCGTAAAACAAGTCTTCCTTTAGCTTAACGACATTTTCTCCTTTCCATTCCAATGTTTCAGATGACACATCCGGATTGTTGAAATACAGAATATCGCCAGGAGCCGCTTTATGACTTCCTTTCTGCTGTATGAGCCTAAGGTCGCTATCATAGTGCCAGTCATACAGCAGCATATCAGCAAAAATCCGATTAAACTCACTTTCCAGAATGGAATCCAGCACTCCATTGTACAGCACAATAACCATAGCTGTTGCACATTCAAAAGCGTATTGATGACTGTTTAAAAAGATATCTCTGATGCCTTGGGCCGGTGTGACACCTGCTTTGATCTGAAAGCCACCCTTTTCCGTTATATTCCAGAATTGCGGGTTGCAACGTGCGGTAGCAAAAGTGGCAAAGGATACACCGCTTCGATGCAATGCTTCTGCGGACTCTACAATCCGCGATCTTAAAATCATTTCAAACTGTAGTCGCTGCATGTTATAACCCCTCGATCCATATTTAACGTTTAGTAACTAATATATATGTGCTCAGGAGGGCATGTTGCTTGGTTTTGTAGAAAGAAAGCGAAAAAGGAGCAGCTAATGGCTAGTCCTGTAAAGGAATTTTCTGTTATAAAGGTGGACATACTTTGAACAGCTTGGACATAGAATGGTACAAGACTTGCTCAAAACCGGAGGAATCCAAATGTTTAAAAAAAAGCAACACATTCACGCGGACCACAGCCATTTCTTGAATAAGGCACGCGCATTTGTTTTGCCGCTGGTACTACTGCTTATTTTGTCATTGCCGCTTACGTTGCTAAGTCCGCAGCCCGTTCGGGGAGCGATAAAAACAGAAGTAGCGCCGCCCGCATTAGGAACCCATGCACAGGCTGCTTCTTTAATTGATGTCACATCAGGAAGAATCATTTATTCTACCGAAGGTGACCGGGAGCTACGTATTGCCAGCCTGACCAAAATTATGACAGCGATCGTGGCTATTGAACATGGACGCTTGCAGGACCGGGTAAAGGTGAGCCCAACCGCGTATGCCAAAGAAGGGTCCTCGCTTTTTCTGCAAATGGGTGAACAAATGTCATTGGAAAATATGCTGTACGGCTTAATGCTCCGTTCTGGTAATGATGCCGCTTCTGCCATTGCTGAGCATGTGGGGGGGACAGAAGAGGGATTTGTTCATTTGATGAACGACAAGGCGGTTCAGCTTGGGCTAAGCCATACACATTTTGCTAATCCGCACGGGCTGGATGCCGAGGGACATTATTCCTCAGCCAATGATATGGCCCGGCTTACTGCTTATGCGCTGCATAATCCAACTTTTGCCCGTATCGTAAAAACAGAATTGAAAAAAGCACCGAATCCCAACGACTCTTGGGACTACTCATGGCACAATAAAAACAAAATGCTGCGGCTGTATGACGGAGCTGACGGGGTGAAAACAGGCTTTACCAAAAAAGCGTTTCGCTGTCTGGTCAGTTCGGCTACACGGGACGGTCGCCAGCTCGCTGCTGTTACCTTGAATGACGGGGACGATTGGAACGATCATGCCCGTATGCTTGATTACGGATTCCGATATTATCCGCTCATTCCGATTACGGACAAGCAGCAACCTATCGATGGTTACCCACTATTAACAGGTACAAGCTTTGCCTATCCTTTACATGATGGCGAGAAAACCCAGTTGCACAAAAGACTGGTGTTGTATAAAAATTCCGCTTCTGAAGACAGAGCGGACGTATCATTTGGCTTACGAGGACGGGTTGAATTCCTTTTGGAAGGTAAGCTTATCGGTTCTGTTCCTGTGTATGCAAAAGGTAGTAAGCTGCCTACTCAAAATACCGTACAGCCACAGCAGGAGGCTCCAACTGCACAAGAACCTGCGAACAATACTCAGCAACGAGATTGGACGAGCAGATGGAACGAAATCCTTAAAAATTTGTTTGGAGCATAGGGCAACCAGGAAATAGAGCTGTACGTGTCACATCATTGGGAAAAGGAGGAATCAGCCATGATTCATCTCATATGGGTGGCTTTGATTTGTATTGGATTTGTATTTGCTGCCGCGCAGGGAAATATTGAGGTGGTGACGAAAGCGGCTTTTGACGGGGCAACTACGGGGGTTACAGTGTGCTTTGGACTGATAAGTGTGCTGGTGTTCTGGATGGGTATGATGCGGCTGGCTGAAGATGGCGGGCTCTTACAGAAAATATCCAAGTTTCTTTCTCCTTTAGTTGTCTTTCTCTTCCCTGATGTTCCGCGTAATCATCCCGCTATGGGTTACATTTTGTCCAATATGAGCGCCAATCTACTGGGCCTGGGGAATGCAGCCACACCGATGGGAATCAAGGCGATGCAAGAGCTGCAGACGCTCAATCCAGATAAGCAAACCGCCACACCAGCCATGTGTACGCTACTCGCCCTGAATACAGCCAGTATTACGCTTATTCCTACGACGTTGATCGCGATACGGCTAAATTTCCATTCCGCACATCCGGCAGAAATCGTCGGTACGACACTGGTAGCGACCGCAATAGCCACCTTTGCTGCAATTGCGGCGGATCGTTGGTACCGTAGTCGAGAATTGCGCCGCCGTCCTCCGGCGATTCCGCCGTCCCAGTCATCCTTGGCGCCACTCGCCCCACCAGCACCAACATCTGCTGCCTCTTCAACTACGTTGCCCGCATCTTTACCTGCCGTTCCGCGAACGGGAATCACGGCTGCCAAGGGCAGGGACACCACTTGGAAAGGATGAGGGAGGCATGCTTAATTTTATAAACCTCGTATCGACTTGGGCCATTCCGGTTATTCTCGCTTTTATTCCTTTATATGCATATGCTAAAAAGGTCCCTGTCTACGATTCTTTTGTGGATGGAGCCAAAGACGGATTTTCTACCGCCATCAGCATTATTCCTCATCTCGTAGGCATGATGGTGGCGATTAGCATTTTTCGAGCATCCGGCGCCTTGGACTATTTGATCTCTTGGGTTACCCCTTGGATTAAACACTGGGGTGTACCGGGCGAGGTATTGCCTTTAGGCTTGCTTCGTCCATTGACGGGCACTGGTTCACTTGCGTTTACGACGGATCTAATTCGCACCTATGGCCCGGATTCCATGATCGGTCGGATCGCTTCAACGATTCAGGGCAGCACAGACACGACGTTATATGTACTAACTGTATATTTTGGTGCGGTAGGTATCCGCAATGGACGGTATGCTTTGAAGGTAGGACTATTTTCAGATGTGGTTGGTTTTGTGGCAGCTATTGCGATTTGCCTGCTTGTATTTTAATTTCTGCATCGTTTTTTGAACGGGGGTTGTGATTTTGCTCATGGATGGGTATCATTAGCATGAGGTGAATTAGCGAACATGGAAAGATTGCAGAAAATATTGGCCCAAGCTGGTGTAGCTTCCAGACGTAAATGTGAGGAGCTTATTCAGGCGGGTAGCGTGGAAGTGAACGGGGTTGTCGTAACTGAACTGGGAACGAAGGCAGACCCTGATCAAGATATGATTACGGTAAAGGGACGCCCGATCAAAACCGAGAAAAAAATCTATTTGATGATGAACAAACCTAAAGGGGTCATTACGAGCGCTTCCGATCCGGAAGGCCGTAAAATCGTGTCAGACTATCTGAAAGGCGTTAAGGAACGCGTATATCCGGTAGGACGTCTCGACTACGACACCGAAGGACTGCTGTTGCTTACCAATGATGGCGAGTTCGCCAATCTGCTCACCCATCCCAAGCATCATGTGCCCAAGACATATGTGGCAACAGTCAAAGGTGTTCCACATGGTACTGAGCTGGACAAGCTGAAAAAGGGAATCGTGCTGGAAGATGGCATTACTGCACCAGCCGAGGTAGAATATAAAGATGTAGATCCGAATGGTAAGGAGTCTGTGATCCAAATTACCATTTATGAAGGCAGAAATCGCCAAGTAAGACGGATGTTTGAGGCCATTTCACACCCAGTCATCAGACTCAAGCGGATAGCCTTCGGAGATCTTTTGCTACAAAACTTGAAGCGCGGTCTGACCAGACCCCTAACCAAGGACGAAATCAACCGTCTCATTCAACTTGCCAAATCAGACAACACGAAAAAGAAACGGACAGGACGGGGGTCATAACCCCGGCCTTTTTGGTGTAAAGAGACTGTTGGATGAGAGTAAAGTTTGACCAAGCACGGGAAAATAGTAAAATAGAGAGAATGCTTTTTTTAGCGAAGGGGCTGGGAATATGTCAGAACAAAGCAACCGCATATTAATTGTAGATGATGAAGAACGCATTCGACGCCTTCTGCGGATGTATCTGGAAAAAGAAGGATATGCAATTGACGAAGCTGAGGATGGGGAGATTGCCCTCCAAAAAGCGACTGCAAGCGATTACAGCATTATTTTGCTCGATGTGATGCTTCCGGGGATGGATGGGATTGAGGTGTGTACACGGCTACGTCAGACCAAAGCTACACCTGTGATTATGCTGACTGCCAAAGGCGAGGAAGTGAACCGTGTACAAGGCTTTGAAGTCGGAGCTGATGATTATGTGGTTAAGCCCTTTAGCCCGCGAGAAGTCATTTACCGGGTGAAGGCGATTTTACGCCGTTCGTCGGAAACTGCCTTTTTAACGAAAGAAGCGGTACCAAGCAATAGTATTGTTTTTCCGAATCTTATCATTGAGCATGATGCGCACCGGGTAACTGCGGGCGGGATTGAAATCAGTCTCACGCCTAAAGAGTACGAGCTGTTGCATTATTTGGCGGTGTCACCAGATAAAGTCTTCTCACGCGAAGAACTGCTGAAAGACGTTTGGAATTACGAATTTTTTGGTGATCTGCGCACTGTGGATACGCATGTGAAACGGCTTCGTGAAAAGCTGAATAAGGTATCGCCAGAGGCAGCGGCTATGATTACGACCGTGTGGGGCGTAGGTTATAAGCTGGAGGTTCCAAAATAACGTGAACTTCTGGAGATCGCTGGTAGGCAAGCTGTGGATCACCATCATTTGCCTTGTAGGCTCTGTGCTTATTTTTTTAGGGCTTTTTTTATTGCCGTACATCAACAGAAATTTTGCGGCGTATGAATCGACGGAAATCAAGCATTTGTTCACCTATACATGTATAGTCGGATTTTTATTGACGACCTTTTTTGCCCTATTTCTTTTTACTAAAATCACACAGCCTATGCAGCTGTTGATTCAGGCGGCGAATGCCATTCGTGAGGGAAGGTATGATACTCGGCTTTCGCTGGTGACCAGTGATGAAATTGGAGAACTGGCGAAAACTTTTAATCATATGTCTACGGAACTGGAAGCAACGATCCGCAGTCTGAATGAGGAGAAAAACCATTTATCCAGCGTACTGCGAAGCATGTCTGATGCAGTAATCACCTTCGACAGAAGCGGACAAATCATCTTGACGAATCCGCCGGCACAAAGTTTGCTGGATATCTGGAAAAAGCTGGAGTGGCAGGAACGTGATCTGGAGGAGTTTGGAGCTTCTGTACCTGAGCCTTTGCAGTCTCTGTTCCATACCGTTATGGACAGGGGAGAGGATGTCGGAGACTATATCCATGTCAAGAAGGGCTCCTGGTCGGTGCAGATGGCGCCTCTGTATACGGATAATGCAATCCGCGGTGCAGTAGCTGTGCTTCGAGATATTACGGAAGAAGTGAAGCTAGAGAAGATGCGGAGCGATTTTGTGGCCAACGTATCTCATGAAATCCGTACACCTTTATCTATGATGCAGGGCTACAGTGAGGCGTTGCTGGATGGTATGGCGGGTTCACCAGAAGAATCCGAGGAACTGGTGCAGGTCATCCATGATGAGTCATTACGCATGGGAAGGTTAGTCAAGGATCTGCTTGATCTGGCCCGAATGGAGGCTGGTCATACAGACATGCACCGACAGGAAGTGGATGTGAATGAGTTGATCGAGCGTGTTCACCGTAAATTTACGGTACGATCAAAGGAACAGGGACTGACACTCGATTACCATGAGCATGGCCAACGTTTGCTGCTGCCTGAGGCAGATGAAGACCGATTGGAACAGGTATTGACCAATTTGCTGGATAATGCATTCAGGCATACACCCGGTGGGAAAAAGGTTACTATTGCGGCGGATCGAATTTTGGGAGAACGGCATGAGTTAATCTGTATTCGGATTAAGGATGAAGGTGTAGGCATTGCCAGCGAGGATTTACCTTATATTTTCGACCGCTTTTACAAGGCAGATAAAGCCAGAGTACGTGGTGAGGATAAAGGGACTGGCTTGGGGCTTGCTATTGTCAAGAATATTGTAGAGGCTCACGGAGGCTCTGTCTCTGCTGCCAGCGTATTGGGGGAAGGGACGGAATTTACTATTTTGCTGCCCATCTCCAGCAAAACTAAGCTGGGTCTGTAACAGGCTTATAAGCCCAAGCTGATATACCCCGGTTTGCAGGCATCCTCGGAAGAGGGTGCTTTTTGTTGAAAAATCAACATTTATCTTGTTCAACGTGGAACATCCTGTTTCAAAATGATTACTCACATGATAGATAACGGTATAAGAAAAAGACGCCTGGGTAGCCAGGCGCCTCTCTTTATTATAAAACCATGGACTTCTCAATAGGGTCTGGAACTAATCTAGCACTACTTCTTGGGCAGTATTTAGTTCTGGCAAACCAACGAGTTGAATCAGTACGTCTTTCGGCACGGCTTTATCGACGGTCAGGATCATGATAGCTTCTCCGCCGACAATTTTACGCCCTACTTGCATGGAAGCGATATTGACGCCGTTCTCCCCAAGCAAGGTGCCGACACGACCGATAATGCCTGGTTTATCATTGTGCGAGATGAGCAGGAAATGAGCTTCCGGTGCCACGTCTACTGGGAACTGGTTCAACCGAACAATACGTTCGCCATAGCCTGCCAGCAGGGTGCCAGATACACGTTGCTCTTCGCCGCTCTGCGTTTTGAGTGTAACGGTAATCAGGTTGGTAAAACCCTTGGTGGCGGGCGCCTGAGATACGACAAGATGGATGTCACGTGTTTTGGCCAGATGTACAGAGTTTACAATGTTCACATCGCTGCCCAGATGACGGCTAAGTACGCCTTTCAAAATATACCGTGTCAGCGGCTGTGTATCCACAGAGGACAAATCGCCAGCGTAATCTACCTGAATTTCACGTACAGCCTGATTCGTGATCTGAGCGGCAAAGCTGCCCAGCTTCTCTCCAAGCGAGAAATATGGCTGCAATTGCGTCATAACGTTGGATGGTACTGGAGGCATGTTGACCGCATTTTTAAAAGGCTCATCACGCAAAATATGCAGCACTTGCTCGGAAACATCGATAGCTACATTCTCTTGAGCTTCGACAGTCGAGGCACCCAGATGTGGTGTGACGATAATTTTAGGATGACTCAGGAATGGGTGATCCTGTGCTGGCGGCTCTGACTCGAATACGTCAAAGGCTGCACCGGCAACGATGCCTTCATCAATGGCTTCAACAAGCGCCATTTCATCGATAACTCCGCCTCGGGCACAGTTGATGATGCGCATTCCTTTTTTCATCACTTCAAACTGTGGACGAGCAATCATATGTTTCGTTTCCGGTGTTAATGGTGTGTGTACGGTCATAAAATCTGCGTTGCGGATAATTTCGTCCACGCTCGCCAGCTTAATGCCCAGCTTCTCAGCGCGTTCTTCCGTTAGAAATGGATCATAGCCGAGGATACTCATGCCAAATGCTTTGGCACGTTTAGCCACCTCACTGCCGATACGTCCCATGCCGAGGACTCCAAGTGTTTTGTTACGCAGTTCGACACCGAGGAATGTTTTACGATCCCATGTACCGCCAATGGTTTTGGCATATGCCTGTGGAATATGACGTGCTAGAGCCATCATCATTGCAAAAGTGTGTTCACATGTCGTAATCGTGTTGCCGTCAGGAGCGTTAATAACGATAATCCCGCGTTTTGTTGCTGCTTCGAGGTCGATGTTATCCACTCCGACCCCAGCTCGCCCTACAACCTTGAGGTTCTTACCTGCCGTCATGATGCGTTCGGTTACCCGAGTTTGGCTTCGAACGAGTAATGCGTCATAGTCACCAATAATTTGAACCAATTCATCCTCGCTGAGACCTGTGTTCTTGTCCACCGTGACATCGTCTGCATCCATCAGTTGCTGGATGCCCAGGTCACTGATTGGATCGGATACTAACACTTTAAACATTTGGTTTCCTCCTCAAAGTTAACTTCTTTTATGGACAGGATGCACTTCAAACTGAAATACATTCCATAAAGAACATGAAAAAACTTGAAATGCTTCTAAAAGTACAGGAGAGCGGTGTGAAATACTAGTGTGATAACGCATTGACGCAGAAAAGGGATGGAATAGCATTATGCACCAAACTAACGACCAAAAGTCTTGTGCGGAGACGCTTTGCGGTTTTCGGGCATCAAAAAAACCCCCGAATCACATACTATCTCCATAGTAAGGGACGAGAGTTATCGTGGTACCACCCTAATTCGCAGCCATTTCGCAATGGACTGCCTTCAGCGGTCATAAAATGACCGAAAGGATAACGGTTTTCTGCCGATTGCATCTAATGCCGGGAAATATTCCCCAGACCTCGGTGCAATAACTCAGGAGCGCTGAAAGTAGTTACTTCGTCACCGGCTTCCACCCAAGCACCGGTTCTCTGAGGACGAAATCAATACCTTTTCTCCATCATTGTTGTTGTCGCTAATAATTTTTTCATAATGTATCATGGCTTACATGGGCATGTCAATAGGACATGCGACATGTGAGGATAGCAGGCTAGATATATAGCTACAGAATGCGGAAAATTAAGATTTAAGTCTTCTTGAATCCGCCCGACTTTTTGGCTATGATGCTAAAGAAGACTATGCAGAGGACTAACTAACTATGAAAAAGCTTAAAGTGAAATGGAAAAGAGCGCAAATTCATGAATTGAACGACCGCTTGCTGCTTTACAATTTGTATCTAACTCAGGGGCTGACCCTGCTGATTGGCGCAATCTGGATATTTTTTCAGAAAAGAAATTTGTTAGAACTATTTGCATTGCCGAACACTCTGCACGTCTTATGGTGGGGATTGGGATTGGCCGCCGCTATGTTACTTGTGGATCTGTTGCTATCCCGGATTATGCCTGAGGATGCTATGGATGACGGTGGTATTAACCAAATGCTGTTTCAAAATCGTCCGGTTTGGCATATTATTTGTATAGCAGCTATCGTTTCTATCTGTGAGGAACTCTTGTTCAGAGGTGCGATTCAGTACAGCTTTGGTCCTTATTGGACAAGCATTTTATTTGCGGTGATTCATATCCGATATTTACGGCATTGGATTCCCACTGGCTGGGTTTTTCTTAGCAGTTATGGATTGGGCTACATATATGTGCAGACCGGTAGTCTGTGGGCACCGATCATTTGTCATTTTGTAATTGACCTTATATCTGGTTTAGTGTTACGTTTTCGGAGGTATGAAGAATGAATCAGGAACTTAGCAGAGTGCAGACCTATGGTAGCCGTCGAAATGGTCGCAAAGGCAAGGAGGAGGACAGGTCCAAATCTAAACCAGTTCGCTCCCGTGCTTCACGGCCCGTGCCAGAATTGGCTCACGTTGCCGCTGCACCAGAAGTTGCTGTGACGATGGAGGGTGACACTCCTGCCAGTGAGTACCGAACGCGGGCAGAAATGTTTCCGTCCCGCCGTATTCGGGTAAGCAAGTGGTTTTTAAATTTTTTGAGCACTCTTTTTGTGCTAATTACTGCAGCATTACTGTGGTGGGGCGTCAAGGGTGCACCACCCATCAGTGAAATGCTTTGGTAATATAAAGTTATTATGGACGTCTGTACTTAGGTCAAGGCGCGTAATGATACGGTGAAAAGGCCTCCATCTCCGCATGAATAACGGAGAATGGAGGCCTTTATTGCATCATCTATAGTTAATCCGGAGTATACGCAAGTGTCTACTAGCTGGCAGGAACCTCAATCCCTTGCGGATCGACAAATTGGTAACCCTTTTGCTCAAGGCGCGTCAATAGACTGTCCAGCGCCTCAGCTGTCCATGGCAGTTCGTGCATCAAGATATTGCTGCCTGGATGAAGTTGTTCTGTTACATTTTTGAGAAGTGCCTCCGTTTTATTAGGCTGATTCTTTTTCATGGTCCAGTCCAGAGAACCGACGGACCATGTCATGTATAGGAGACCGTTTTCCTTAGCGACCTTGCGACCTACGTCCCCGCCTGCACCATGAGGGGGGCGGAAGAAGAAGGGGGCTTGACCTGTAATGTCCTTAACAGCTTTTTGTACCGTTTCAATCTGTTTTTTGACCTCGGGCTCAGATTTATTCTTCAGCACGATGTGATCCCAGCTATGGTTGCCGATGGGCTGTCCACGGTCATGGATAAGCTTAAGCAACTCAGGATGCTCTTTTACACGGTAACCGTTTACGAAGAAAATCGCTTTCGCGTTGTGTTTGTCCAGTACATCTATGATTTTGTTAATCATGGCTGCTTCCTTAGGACCATCATCAAAGGTCAATAACACGACTTTTTTTTCGGTACCTTGTTGGTTAGGGATTACATTGTAAGCTTTGTCCAAGTGATACATTTTGTTATTGGTAGTTGCAGATGTCGCAGCTCCTGTTTCGTTGCTTTCGCTGGTTTTATCATTTTGTGCATTGGTTTTATCCGCTGAGTTGTGATCATCACTGCCTGCTTGCTTACTGCTGCTTTTTGGGGAAGAGACGTTGCTCTGATCTTTGGCGCTGTTACTTGAGTCAGACGCTACCGAATCCAGCTGGTTGCTTGTTGCCGCAGATTCAGGCTTGGTTGCAGTGCAAGCACTAAGCAGCAGACATGCGGTGAACAAAATGGCTGCTGTTTTTGTACCCATTATTTCATCTCACCTTCCTGTATTTTATACCGTATGAGTTTGTCACTACTGACGAACACTATGCTTGATTCTACCACAAAGGGAGGTTCTAATTGTGAAAACATCTTCATTTTTCCTGGGAATCGTTTTGGGCGCTGTCGCAAGCTCTATGATCTCCCGTAACCGCAACATGTTGGGCTTATCTATGGACATAGGTGGAAAAAAAGGCGGCAATTTAGTGCAGCAAGCCCGTACTAAAATGATGGACGCGGCATTCCCCGGGATGAGCGAGATTACGCTCAATAAAGAAGACACCCATAAGGATCAAGACCATCATTCACAAACAGATAAAACCGCTTATAACGCCCATACTGCCAAGAACAAAGAAGAGAATATGAAGTTGATTAAAGACTTCATCAGCACAAGTCCCGATGTTAAACGTGAGGTCGAGCAAATTTTGAAAGAAACTCATACAGCCGTACCGGGATTGTAACCCAGAAACCTTTATTCCGAATCATTTTGCGGCTTTTTTGTAAAAGCCGTTCAAATGATTCTTTTTTTTATCTTTTTATTGCGTGCATTTACGATTATAAAATGATAACATGATTACATAGAACCATTTTCATCACAGGCATCATAATTGCATCATAATCTGTTAATAACACTCGGCTGCCAGGAGGAGGGTCCAGTATGAAAATAGAAAGATTAAGTCAGGACAAGATACGGATTTTCCTTACCTTTGACGATTTGAGCGAACGCGGTATTCAAAAAGACGATATGTGGCAAGAAATTCCTAGAGTTCATGAGCTGTTTACCGAAATGATGGATCAGGCTTACAGCGAGCTGGGCTTCGACGCCACGGGACCGTTAGCTGTCGAAGTCTTTGCGCTTCCTGCTCAAGGAATGGTTGTTATCGTCACTCGGGGTAAATACGACCATCAACAGTATGGTTCGGGTCCCGATGAGGAGCTTCCAGAGGAAGTCTACGAAATGGAAGTCACGTTGGAGCATAGTGATTCCATCGTTTATGCGTTTAGCGATTTCGAAGTACTCATAGAAGCGGCTCATATGCTTCGTAGCAACACTACGGAAGCAGGTAAGCTGTATCATTATAGAGGAAAATGGATTCTGCATTTGGAACCAGAAGAAGTAGAGGAGTCCAAGCTTGCCGCTTTAATCGCGGTTCTTGCTGAATTTGGAGAAGGCTCATCCGTTACACCAGCTATGTTGGAAGAGTACGGCAAACTGGTCATTCCTGAACAGGCAGTTGCTGTCATCTGCACTCATTTTGACAGCCGTTCTTGATTCGTTTTATCAAAAGTGATATCGAAGTAAATTTGTCGGCTCTGCGCTGAAAGCAGAGCCGACTCATTTTTATGGAGGGATGATCGGTGCTTCTGTTTTCAGTTTTAGCGGCAGCCACAGCGCCGGGTCTCGCCTTATTGATGTATTTTTACTTGAAGGACAGGTATGATTCGGAGCCACTGCACATGGTTATTAAAGTGTTTTTGCTCGGCTTTTTGGTGGTTCTTCCTGTCATGATTTTTCAACGAGGGCTGCTGCTTTGGCTAGGGGATCACACGTTAATCCAGGCGTTCGGCATTTCAGCCGGAGTGGAAGAGTTTTTTAAATGGTTTCTGTTGTATCACATCATCTATAATCATACCGAGTTCGACGAGCCTTATGATGGTATTTTGTATGCGGCCGCAGTCTCACTCGGATTTGCAACGGTTGAAAATCTGTTATATGCCTGGGCGGGCCATGCTTCGGTTAGCATGATGCTGATGAGATCATTGCTACCGGTATCCGGTCATGCGATGTTTGGCGTAATGATGGGCTACTACATGGGGAAGGCCAAGTTTTCAGAAGGCTTGAGGAGCAAATACATGTTGCTGCTGTCATTGGTGCTTCCATGGTTCTGGCACGGAGTATACGATTTGATTTTAACGAAATTTTCGCATGACTGGATCTGGTTTATCATTCCACTTATGGCCTTTCTATGGTATGGAGGAATGGCGAAGATCAGTCGAGCTAATAACCGTTCTCCTTTTCGTTTGTTAAAACGGGAAGAAAAGGTTAACATGTAACAAAATGGGACACACTGATCTGACAAACCTGTTAGAGAAAGAGGTGTCTTTTTTGCGTATAAAAGTTAGAATTCATTGTAAAAGATGCGGAGAACGCTTTGTGCTGAGAGGACGCATAGAGCAAGGACAGATTCAGACCGGCTTTAAACGCTGTATTTGCGATAACTGTGAGTTTATTGTTGAAGTCATGGAAAACCATGCATAAGAGAGCTTTCTTCTTGTCACACTATCGGTAGTGTACTTGAAGAAAGGAGACTCCCAATATGTATAAGCGACTTAGTTCCGTATTGTTCCCGGTGGTTACCCTGATGATGATAGGAGCATTTGTGTGGGGTTATCAGCAAAGCCAGATGAGAAAAGAGGTGTCTCTTCAGGCAAATAGCATGTCGATAAAAGCGGAAAATCAATACCAGCGTGCGTTTCACGATTTGTCGTTTCATATGGATCAGCTGCATTCTCAACTCGGTAACGCGGTTGCTGTCCATAATACTTCACACGCGATGCACCGCAAATGTTTGATGAACGTGTGGAGGATTGCAAGTGAGGCTCAAAATGAGGTTAATCAGTTGCCCCTCAATGTAATGCCTTTTAATCATGCCAAGGATTTGCTGTCACATCTATCTGCATTTTCGTATCAGACCGCTGTTCGTGATCTGGATCACGAGCCTTTAAACGAGAAAGAAATTTCGAACCTGAAAACGTTGTATAACAATTCCAAGGAAATTTCGAAAAACATGCACGAAGTGCAGCAAAAAGTCCTTAGCAAAAATTTGCGCTGGATGGATGTCGATATGGCGGCAGGTTCTCAAACTGGGCCGAAGGACAACACCATTATTGATGGCTTTAAAACCGTGGACAAAAAGGTGGAAAACTATAAGGAGCTGGATTGGGGACCGTCTGTAGCCAGCATCTATGATAAACGCTCTGTGAAAAAATTGAGTCTCCCGCCAGTAAATGCAGAACAAATTAAACGAAATGCTGCTGAATTTACAGGAAAACCGGAAAGTCAGATCCGGGTGAACGAAAACGGTAAAGGAACGGAATGGGCATCTTATACAGCTACCCTGCTAAATAAGAAGCAGCCCGTGGCCAGTATGGATTTTACGAAAAAAGGCGGCAAGCTTATTTCTTATCATGACATGAGGGCAGTAGGTCCTAAAAAAGCAACACGCAATGAGGCGATTCGCTATGCTAGTGAATATCTTGAGCAAAAAGGTTACAAAGACATGAAGCCCGTTGCGTATGATGAAAGCGGGAATTTAGCTAACATTACATTTGCGAGCCAGCAAGGGGATGTGATTATCTATCCAGAAAAAATCACAGTCAGATCAGGCCTTGATAACGGACAAGTGATCGGTTTTCAATCCAGTGATTATGTGTATGAGCATAGTCATCTCCGCCGCATTCCGCAAGCGAAATTGAATTTGAATGCAGCACGAGCAAAATTGAATCCTGAGTTTCGTGAAACTTACCACCGTAAAGCCTTAATTGAAAATGAACTTTCGAATGAAGTTCTCTGTTATGAATTTGGTGGTAAAATCAATGGTTCCGTTTACCGGATATACATTAACGCCAATACGGGGATGGAAGAAACGATTGAAGAGGTTAAAGATTCAGATGAACCTCAGGTTACTGCAAGTAATGCGTAGTTGATTACATGAAAATGAATCAATAGTCACTCTAAACCTCCTTCATGAAGGAGGTTTTTTGTGCTTTAGTCATAGCTCAAACAAATATTATGCTTAATATAGGCACAAAGTCGTGGTATTATATACCTTAATTAGAGCTTTTAATGGACAAGGATGGTGGATCATTTGTTTCCCAAAATTAATGATGTGTTATACATACAAGTGGCAGGTACTGACCATAAGGACGAGATTTTTGAATTTAAGTCTCGTATTGCAGAAGAGGAGTCACAGAACTTTTTAATTGAAATTCCTATGTCACAAACAAGTGGGCATTTGAAAAAATTGTTTCTAGGGGAAGAACTGTCTATATTTTTTATGAGCGAGGGTGGGATTAAAAATTACTTTAATACCCACGTTACGGGTTTTAAAGAGGATATCCTCCGGATGATTCGTATCCACAAACCTGCTCCAGACAGCATCAGCAAAATTCAGCGTCGAAACTTTCTTCGGGTTAAGGCCAACTTGGAAATTGCTGTAAAGCATGGTGCGAACGAGTCCAGATTTGTAGCAGAGACACATGATGTAGGAGGCGGGGGTGTTTCTTTTCACACCCAGGGAACTCATCATCTTGAAGAAGGAGAATCATTGTCTTGCTGGATTTTAGTTCCATATAAAAACGGTACTCAGGAGCATGTTCCGTTCCAATCTGAAATTGTGCGCATTCAGCAGATGGAAAACGGTCGCAAACTCATTATGCTGAAATATGAGGAAATCGCTGATCAGGAGCGCCAAAAACTGATTAAATATTGCTTTGAAAGACAGCTGGAATTCCGGGGGAAATCTTAATCATCCGAAATTTTTCTTTTTTAGTAAACCTGTCGCTTATTTTGCATCGCCTATAAATGTGTGGTATAATTTTCACGTCGCAGGCAATGCCTGCTTTTTTCTTGAGGTTAGGTTAGGAGGAATTCCCTGTTGGCAAGGCAACATGTATCTTCAATTAACAAAATAAATGTAGCCATTGATGGACCTGCTGGTGCAGGGAAAAGTACAGTGGCCCGCTTGGTGGCGAAAGCACTTTCTTATGTATATGTAGATACTGGAGCCATGTACCGAGCAGCAACGTGGTACATGATGCGTAAGGAAATTCCTGCAGAAAATGTACAAAAAGTGCTTCAACATGTACCTGAGCTGGTGATTGAATTAGTACCGGACCCCACAGGCCAAAAGGTTTATTGTAACGGGGAAGATGTAACCACTGTGATCCGTTCGATGGAAGTGACTAGCAACGTGTCACAGTATTCAAGTATTGCCGGTTTACGCACTCGTTTGACTGAAAACCAGCGTGAGATGGCTGCACGCAAGGGTGTCGTTATGGATGGTCGCGATATTGGAACAACTGTACTTCCCGATGCGGAAGTCAAGGTGTTCATGACCGCAAGTGTTCAGGAACGTGCCTCCCGCCGTTTTAAAGAACTGAGCGAAACTGATGATATCACTCTGGAGCAACTGGAACGTGACATTGCGGCACGTGACAAGCTTGACGAGGAGAGGGAGGTATCTCCGCTTCGTTGCAGTGAGGACGCCATCGTGCTCGATACGACCCAAATGGGCATTCAGGATGTCGTTGATACGATCGTATCTTATTGCTTAACGGAGAAGGATGGAGAGATCAGCCAATGATATATACTGTATGCGCCAGTATTTTGCGTCTCATTTACCGCGTTCTGTTTAGACTTGAGGCGGTAGGCAGGGAAAATGTTCCTGCTGAGGGTGGAGTGCTGTTGTGTTCTAATCATATTAGTAATCTTGACCCTCCTACAGTTGGTATTTTGCTGAAGCGAAAGGTTCACTTTATGGCAAAAGCCGAGCTGTTTAATGTTCCTGTACTGGGTCCACTAATTGGGAAACTGGGAGCTTTTCCAGTCAAACGTGGCGGTGTAAGTAAGGAATCCATTAAGCTGGCATTGAACATTTTGCGTGATGGTAAGGTTATGGGAATCTTTCCCGAAGGTTCCAGAGGAGCTGGGGGAATCGGTAAAAAGGGTGCTGCAAGCTTTGCGCTACGCAGTGGAGCGGCTGCCGTTCCGGTCGCCATTATTGGTGATTACAAGCTTTTCCGTAAAACGAAAGTGTTATACGGTAAACCTGTCAATTTGGACGCTTACCAAAAGGGTGTCGATATCGAAGGAGATCCACTTGAACTGGCAACAGAAGCAATTATGTCTCGTATTCGCACGATGAAGGAAACGGGTAAGCCTACGAATAACTGAAAGGCTTGTATGAATTGTGTCTAAGCTCGGAAAACTAGAACAAAAGTTTATTTATGTTTTGAACTCTGCCATGCGCAGGTTTAAATAAATGGTTTTTTTTGAATTGAGGAGGGTATTGACATGTCGGAAGAAATTAAAAATCAAGAGGCTGCTGAAGCGGCAAATCAAGACGAGCTCGATCAAATCGTCTCCCTGAAAAAAGGTGACACCGTTAAGGGTACAATCGTGAAATTGGAAGATAACCAAGCGGTAGTAAGCATTGGATATAAATACGATGGAATTATTCCAATTCGCGAGTTGTCTTCTGGTCTGGATAACGCAGAAGAAGCAGTACAAGTAGGTCAAGAGGTTGAAGCTAGAATTATCAGCATTGACGATGGCAAGGAAAAACTTGTTCTGTCCAAACGTGCAATCGACAGTGAAAATGCTTGGGAAAAGTTGGAGCAACTGTTCGAAAGCAAAGAAGTATTTGAAGTCGTTGTAAATGATGTCGTTAAAGGCGGCATCGTGGTAGACGTGGGTCTGCGCGGATTTATCCCTGCATCCATGGTAGAACGTCACTTCGTAGAAGATTTCAGTGATTACAAAGGCCGCACATTGCGTGTTGTTGTAAAAGAACTGGATCGTGAAAATAACAAAGTGATCCTTTCTCAAAAAGACGTTCTGGAAGCAGAATTCGAAGCCAACAAGCTTAAAGTAATGGCTGAGCTGAAAGAAGGCCAAGAAATCGTAGGCACGGTTCAACGTCTTACTCAGTTCGGTGCTTTCGTAGATGTTGGCGGCGTGGATGGTCTTGTTCACGTATCTGAAATTGCTTGGACTCATGTCGATAAGCCTTCTGATGCAGTTTCTGAAGGAGACCAAGTGAAAGTAAAAGTCTTGAAAGTAGATCCTGAAAAAGGAAAAATCAGCCTGAGCATGAAAGCTGCACAGCCTGGTCCTTGGGAATCGGCTGCTGGACAATTCAACAACAATGACATCGTAACAGGTGTTGTAAAACGTCTGGTTAACTTCGGCGCATTCGTTGAAATCGCTCCTGGCGTGGAAGGTTTGGTTCATATTTCCCAAATTTCCCACAAACACATTGGAACTCCACAAGAAGTTCTGGAAGAAGGGCAAGAAGTGAAAGTTAAAATTCTTGAAATGAATCCTTCCGAAAAACGTGTTAGCCTGAGCATTAAAGAAACTGAGGAAGCTCCTGAAGCTGCTCCTAAAGCAGAAAGAGCACCACGTGCATCTCGTGCACCTCGTGAGGAACTGAATAATCCTAACGTTTCCCTCAATAATTCCGGTCTGAGCATTACGCTCGGCGAGCGTTTTGGCGATAAGCTGAACAAATTTAAATGAGTTTAAATCAATACATTTTATAATATGCATAACGTACACCATCGGCGGACCCAGAGGGTTCGCCGATTGTTGTTACATGACCATATCGCCAATAGGTATGTTTTTTGCTATGATGATAGCGGAAGAATTGACAGGAGGAGTGAATTTATGGCAAGACCCGTTGTGGCTATCGTTGGTCGTCCGAATGTGGGCAAGTCCACTATTTTTAATCGGATAATCGGGGATCGTTTGTCCATCGTGGAAGATAAACCCGGAATCACTCGTGACCGTATATACGGTATATCGGAGTGGAATGGTAAATCCTTCAGTATTATTGACACCGGCGGCATTGAGATTGATGGTGAGGATGTCATTTTAAAATCCATCCGTATGCAGGCCGAACTTGCAATAGAAGAAGCAGATGTAATTGTATTTATGAGTGATGCGAAAGCAGGAATTACACAGTCAGATGAAGAGGTTGCTCAAATGCTATATCGTTCGGGTAAACCGATCATCGTAGCTGTCAACAAGGTGGACAACCTCAGTCGCGCCGATCTGATTTATGAGTTTTATTCTTATGGATTTGGTGATCCAATCGCTGTTTCTGGTAGCCATGGTACAGGGATAGGCGATCTGCTAGATGCCATTACATCCAATTTGCCTGAGCTGGAAGAAGATCACTATGATGAAGACGTTATTCGTGTTGCCTTGATCGGCCGCCCGAATGTAGGTAAATCTTCACTGGTTAACGCCATTCTGGGAGAAGAGCGGGTTATCGTTAGTGACATTGCAGGTACGACACGTGATGCAATTGATACACCTTTTGAAAAAGACGGTCAAAAGTATGTACTGATTGATACGGCAGGTATGCGTAAACGTGGTAAGGTATATGAAACGACCGAAAAATATAGTGTAATGCGTGCCATGCGTGCCATTGAGCGTGCAGATGTTGTATTGGTCGTTATTAACGGCGAGGAAGGCATTATTGAACAGGATAAGCACATTGCTGGCTATGCTTATGAAGCGGGTAAAGCATCGCTGTTTGTCGTTAACAAATGGGATGTCGTGGACAAGGACGACAAAACGATGCACCAGTTTGAAACGAAAATTCGCGATCACTTTTTGTTTATGACATATGCTCCGATTGTGTTCTTGTCTGCAAAAACGAAGCAACGCCTGCAAAAGCTGCTTCCTGTTGTACAGCATGTGGCACAGCAGCATGTGTTGCGTATTCAGACACATTTGCTGAATGATGTAATTTCCGATGCGGTTGCCATCAATCCTCCACCAACAGACAAGGGACGTCGTCTGCGCATTAACTATGTGACCCAGGTTGCTGTTAAGCCGCCTACGATGGTTGTATTCGTAAACGATCCAGAAATAATGCACTTCTCGTATGAGCGTTATCTGGAGAACAAAATCCGCGCCGCCTTCAATTTTGAAGGAACTCCAATTCGAATCTTTACACGGCGCAAGTCTGACGAAAGTTAGGAGCGAATAGGTTGATTTTACAAATCGTTGCCATCGTACTCAGTTACTTGCTTGGCTCTGTCAGCTTTAGTTTGCTGTATGGAAAATTAAAAGGAATCGACATTCGCCAACATGGGAGCGGCAATGCCGGTGCGACGAATACGCTGCGTGTGCTTGGAAAAGGCCCAGCTATTCTGGTACTGCTGCTGGACGTACTTAAAGGGGTTATTGCGGTACTAATAGGGCACTGGTTAGGTGGGGAATCATCCTGGGTACCGGGTTTGTGCGGCATTGCGGCGATTGCGGGCCATAACTGGCCGGTATATTTTCACTTCCGTGGAGGAAAAGGTATTGCGACTGCTATTGGTGTATTGGCATCGCTTGCCTTACTGCCCGCACTATATGCCGGAATCATTGCGATACTTGCAATCGTAATGACGCGTTACGTATCCCTTGGATCGCTCATTTTTGTCATTTTGACCCCTTGGATATTACTCGTGCTTGGTTTTGCATGGCCGTTATTCTGGACGGCTCTAATCATTTGTCTGTTCGCTGTGTGGAGACACCGTACCAACATAGTCAAGCTGGTACGGGGGAATGAGAATAAGCTTGGCTCCAAAGGAGGAGATCGTCTTGTCTGAGAAAATAGCTGTGCTGGTCGCGGGGAGTTGGGGAACAGCCCTGGCTTCCGTTCTTGCGGCCAATAACAACGATGTCTCTGTCTGGACGAGAAACGAGCAGCAAGCAGCTGAAATCAATGAGAAGCATACAAATGAGCATTATTTACCGGGCTCTATTTTGTCTGATCGCATTTCAGCTACAACTGATATGCAGACTGCGGTATCTGGTGCTAAAGCAGTGATAATCGTATCTCCTTCTGCTGCTGCTCGTCAGGTAGCACGTAGTCTGAAAGCTCATTTTAGCAAGGATATGCTGGTAGTGCATGCCATTAAAGGTTTTGAAACAGAAACGCTTAAACGTATGTCCACAGTGATCTCGGAAGAACTAGAAGTCGCGGAGGGCGATATTGCCGTGCTGTCTGGTCCGAGTCATGCGGAAGAAGTGGTGAGGAAATGTCCTACAACGGTCGTTGTAGCTTCCTCTAATGAGCAGGCTGCACAGGCTGCTCAGGGGCTGTTCATGAACTCCTATTTCCGTGTCTATACAAACCGCGATTTGCTAGGCGTGGAACTGTCCGGGGCGCTAAAAAACATTATCGCATTGGGTGCGGGAATGTCAGATGGACTTGGTTTCGGTGATAATGCCAAAGCAGCTTTATTGACCCGTGGGTTGGCTGAAATTACCCGTGCCGGAGTTGAGATGGGGGCTAATCCATTAACCTTTGCCGGCCTGGCTGGTATTGGCGATCTTGTGGTCACGGCAACGAGTCGTCACAGTCGCAACTGGCGCGCAGGGTCACTTTTGGGACAGGGCCAACAGCTTGATGATGTGCTGGAATCTATGGGCATGGTCGTAGAGGGGATTCGAACGACAAAAGCGGCATACGCCATCTCTCAAAAATTAGGTGTTCAGATGCCTATTACAGAGGTACTGTATGGAGTACTGTTTGAAGGACGTGACGTCCGTAAGGCCGTTGAGGCGCTGATGGGTCGCGACCCTAAGACCGAGATGGAAGTCATGCCACTTCAGACTTGGGAGCAATGGCATTCTTAAAGGCTCAGATGAGCTTTAATAATATAAAGGCTGTCTCATGGTAGATTTTTTCTATAATGAGATAGCCTTTTTTAGTTAGGCGTTTGGCATGTCTTATGTATGCTTAATCACCTTTTGTCTCCGCCACTCATAGACTGAGTTGAGCAATGGCGGAGGAGGGGAGATTATGAATAAAAACTTTCCGAAAGATGCATTGAAGGCCATTAACAAAAAAGGCGGCAAAAACATATCCGAAAATGCAGTGAAAAAGCTGGCAGGCACGGTAAAGGCGGACACGCTTCAAAGCGAAGCGCAACTGCGTCAGCTTATCAAGCAGGTGTCTGCGATGGCCAACATTCCGGTGTCGGAAGATACAGTAAGGGATATTGTTGGTGCCGTCAAAAAGAGCGGAATGAATCCTTCCAATATGGAAGCGTTGATGAAAATGATGATGAAAAAATAGACCGCTGGCCGCACGCCAGTTAGTATTATTCACCGTGGACCGGGAAGGTTCGCGGTTTTTTTATATTTTGGAGTGGGTAACCGCTTTTACAGTACACAAAATATCGAACTGCCCTGTCGAACATGTTATAATGATGCCCATCGGGAAACGGAAGGAAAGACAGCAAAGGAGGAAACAATGTTGAAGGAGGCAATATCATCGGTGTTAGTAGACAGGCTTCCTCACCATCTGGCAGTTGCGCTGAGTAGCTTGGCTGAGAACTGGTCAACAGTGTCGGTTCCGTGGATGCTAGGCGGGAGTTGTTCACTACTTGTACATGAAGTTGAACTGGATCGCCTGCCTCGGGACATTGATATTTATGCGGATATTCATGCAGCAAAGCAACTTCATGCGCACCCCCTGGGTATAAGTATAGATCGACAGCAGGTTGATCGTAGCGGCTCTTACGTTTCATTGCTGAGCCACTATGATCTGGAGGGATTTCCAGTCGAGTTGGTGGGGGGATTTGAAGTATTATGTGACGGAGCGTTATACCGCTTAGAGATCGAGCGACTACTTTGGTCGGCTGGTGCTCAGCTTGAGCTGGGGAGTGCTTCACTGCGTCTGATGCCGCTCAGTCATGAACTTTTATTCAATATATTGCGAAATCGACCCGACCGATATAAAGCGATTGCAGAAGTCATGAAGCGCGACCCGCGACGTCATATCATTGTACTGAAGCAGCTACTAGTCAGTAATATTTGGAATGAGGAGCAATTGGACAAGCTTGTAGAACTTCTGCCTTGGCCAGAGTTGCACTCCGTCATCCAGATGGGCAATGAAGTATAAGTTGTGTGTGTTAGGAGAAAGACAACTGGAGGACCATTCATGAATGTGCAGATTACGTTTAGGCCGTCAGGTAGGCGCGTACAGGTCGGTCAGGGTACGTCATTGCTTCAGGCTGCTCGTAAAGCGGGTGTATATATCCCCACTCGTTGTGACGGAAAAGCAGCCTGTCTGATGTGTAAGGTACAAATATCACCGGAATGGGCTGAATTCGCAGACCAACCCAGCGATGCAGAGCAGCGTAAGCTGGGGCCTTTACTGGATGAAGGAATGCGCTTATCCTGCCAGGCACGTGTCCAAGGCGATATGGAGGTAACCATACCGGAGGATAGGCTCAAGGCGGCTATCAGACGGCAACTGGAGCGTCAGGCGCTGGATGATGAACTGTGGTAATGCCGATTATATCAGGAGAATAGAAAAAGGATGTTTCCGACGACTCTAAACGGTCAGGAGAAACATCCTTTTATTATTTAATCTAGCGACGAAGTCATGGGAGAGTCTTGCCCCGCATATATTAGGTGAGTGGAACCAAACGTAAAATATCGTTTCTGCAATGATCGCTCTGTCGTAATCTATTTTTCAAAAAACTAAACATATTTTACGGAGGGGATACATATGATGGTATCAGTCCAAATGCATGTACGAGTTTACGCCGTTTCGCCGATTCCATCAGTCTCCTGAATCTCGGCGGCGGACGACTTCCGGGCATTTTAAAGGCTGTTCTGCCGCATCTGGGATCAAGCAGTTGGTTGAACACGAAGCGGATGCTCTTTAAGCATTTTTCCTTCGGAGACTTTTGAGGAGGGGATTTCATTGGAGAAAGTGGACATTTTTAAAGACATTGCCGAACGCACCGGAGGAGACATTTATCTTGGGGTCGTCGGCGCAGTCCGAACAGGAAAATCAACGTTTATCAAGCGGTTTATGGAGACGATTGTTCTGCCAAACATTACAAGTGAGGCGGACCGTGCCCGCGCCGTAGACGAGTTGCCGCAAAGTGCGGCAGGCAAGACGATCATGACGACGGAGCCTAAATTCGTACCGAATAATGCCGTCCAGATCAAAGTAACGGAAGGACTGGATGTGAATGTACGTCTGGTTGACTGTGTAGGATATGCAGTAGAAGGAGCAAAAGGGTACGAGGATGAAAATGGTCCGAGGATGATCTCCACACCATGGTTCGAAGAACCCATTCCTTTTCAGGAAGCGGCAGAAATTGGTACACGCAAGGTTATCCAAGAGCATTCGACGCTTGGTGTAGTAGTGACTACAGACGGCACGATTGCGGAAATCCCGCGCAGCTCTTATGTAGAGTCGGAGGAACGCGTCATTGAGGAGTTGAAGGAAGTTGGCAAGCCATTTGTTTTGGTTATCAACTCCACACATCCGCGCAGTGATGAAACACTCCAGCTTCGTAGTGAGCTGGCTGCCAAGTACGATATACCAGTCATGACACTCAGCGCGGCGACGATGACGGAAGATGATGTTACAGGCGTACTTCGTGAAGTATTGTATGAATTTCCAGTGCATGAGGTGAATGTAAACCTGCCGAGCTGGGTCATGGTACTGAACGAAGAGCACTGGCTGCGTAGCAATTATGAAAATTCCGTTCGCGATACGGTTAAAGATATTCGACGCCTGCGTGATGTAGATCGAGTGGTTGGCCAGTTTATGGAATATGAATTCATCGACAGGGCCGGATTGAGCGGGATGAATATGGGGCAGGGTGTAGCTGAAATTGATCTGTATGCTCCCGATGAGCTGTATGACCAGATTTTGGTCGAAGTCGTCGGGGTAGAGATTCGCGGCAAGGATCATTTGCTGCAAATGATGCAGGATTTTGCCCATGCCAAACGAGAGTACGACCGCTTCGCCGAGGCGCTGGAAATGGTCAAGACAACGGGATATGGCATTGCCGCGCCGTCGTTATCTGAGATGGCACTAGACGATCCGCAGTTGATTCGTCAGGGTACAAGGTTTGGTGTGCGGCTCAAGGCGACAGCACCTTCTATACACATGATTCGTGTAGATGTGGAATCGGAATTTGCTCCGATTATCGGAACAGAGAAGCAAAGTGAAGAGCTTATGCGCTATCTGATGCAAGATTTTGAGAATGACCCAATCAAAATTTGGGAGTCAGACATTTTCGGACGTTCGCTGCATTCCATTGTACGGGAAGGCATTCAGGGTAAAATCGCCATGATGCCGGACAATGCACGCTATAAGCTGCAGGAAACGCTGGGTCGTATCATTAATGAAGGCTCCGGCGGTCTCATTGCTATAATTCTTTAAAGGGGAAAGTCACACCCCTATAAAATGTATAAGAGAAATATCGTGGAGAGCAATTTGCTCTCTACGGTTCGCAAAAACAAAATATTAGACTGACCTCCAAAACCAGACAGGGGTAGCCATGGACGAGAAAATAAAGTCCTGGATTACCTCTTTTTTTATTGAGCTTTTGTTACTCGTAAAGTGCTGTAGGCGAATTTTTCCTATTCATTAAAAGCGTAGTTCTGATATTCGGCTGGACAACCCCAATATTGAAATACTATGCGTGCAGGATCGTCAATCGGTAAGTATACTTCAATTCCAGGATACATGTGGCTACTTACAGAAAGATGAATTTGCTTGTAGCGAATAGGGACTAAATCGTCCGCGGTTCCCATTCTGGCCAAAATAATTTTGGGTTGCTCAATTTCACTTGCTGAGTCCTTTGGCTGCATATTCCAATATTTATTAAGATCATCGTATTTTTGAAATCTGTCTATTAACTTCGTATACCAATGGTCGTATCGGGACAACATGTTATATCTTTTGAAAGCTTGTATCCCAAAAATAGCATGAGACTCCCACTGTTCGAACGACTCAGCATCGAAGGTAGAACGGGGACGAATGGAAAAATCGGAGTTAAAATGAAAATCTACTTTATTCAGTTTGCCATTCATAAAAGAATCGGAAGGAATATCAAATAAATGGCGAAACGGTTCATTTAACCCTTTGATATCTAAGGTATGAGTAACAATCATTGCCGGAAATGGCAAATTACTCATGATTTGCTGTGTTTGCTCCAGCGCCAGCTCTAGAGAACGTCCTTCGAGTTCGTAATGGATCGGAAGATATTCAGCGGCGAGGAGAAGGTCATTGCGCTCATGTGAAGTACACTCCAGATACTCAGCAATATGGATTATCGTTTGCCGATCCGGTATTCGACGAGACCGTCCAACCAATAGATTTTTATACGTAGGACATGCCTCATCATTAAGCTCCTGCTGAGTAAATCGTTTTAATAACGGGTGTGATAGCTCAGTATATTCCCGTTGACGCTTCATGCGAACAGCTTCAATCTCTCCCAAAACGTTTTTTAATGTTTTATATCGGAAGTCCTTGTGCATGGTCATCCTTTTTCAATCCTTTTCATAATGAGGTGTAGTTCTACACTTGGTGCAGATAGTTCCCTACAGTATACTACATTGTGAAAAAGGGGAGCTATTTACAAGGGTTTCTCAATGAGAATGATGGGGGAGATCATATGGTTCGTGCAATTGTAACAGATCCGTTTGCTTCAGGATATTTCGCAATAAAGGAAGTTTCCGTCCCGCAGGCCCAGCCTTGGGAAGCGATCGTTCAAGTACAGGCCTTCTCTCTGAATCGGGGTGAAGTTGTAGATGCAAGAAATCATGGAAGACAGAGCAGACCAGGATGGGATTTTGCCGGGATTGTCATCGAGCAAGCCAAAGATGGCACGGGCCCGAAACAAGGAAGCCGTGTCGTAGGACTTCTCCCGATGGGAGCATGGGCCGAACAAATTGCCGCTCCTACTTCATTAGTGGCTGAATTTCCTGATGATATTACCTTCGCCCAGGCTGCTACTTTACCAGTAGCCGGTCTGTCAGCGCTCTATACACTTCGAAAAGGAGGAATGCTGCTCGGTAAGCGAATATTGATATCTGGATCGACTGGCGGAGTTGGGACTTTTGCACATCAGCTAGCGGCGCAATCAGGAGCTTTTACAGTAGGTGTAGCCAGAACAGAGGAAAAAGCTCTACTTGTTCAAGAGGCTGGTGCTAATGAGGTTATCGTTGGCGATCCGGCGATTTCCTCGCTGGATACATTCGGACCTTATCATCTCATTGTGGATTCAGTAGGTGGGGATACGCTAGCTGCATTACTACCTCAGCTTATGCCAGAGGGGATATGTGTGTCCATGGGACATTCGTCCTCACCTTACGCAACGATTAATATTAGGGGCTTAGGTGGTAGAACTTTGTATTGCTTCTTTCTAGGTGAGGAAATAAATCGTTATTCCCCAGCGGGAGATCTAAAATTACTAGGTGAGCTTGTATCAAAAGGCCAGTTAGTAGCAAAAATCGAAGTGGAGGCATCGTGGAAGGAAATTGGAGCTGTAGCCCAACAACTGATAGATCGGAAATTTTCCGGTAAAGCAGTGCTCCAAATAAGTTAGATGTGAGCGTTCTCCTATTTAAAATAAACAGACAGATTGTATCTTCGACCCAGGCTCCGCCTTGATTTCAAATTTAAACAGCAACCGTTTTCCGGTATTCAATCGGGGACGGTTGATTTTTGTGTTCTGGCCTATAAAACCAGAAATTTCTCTATATTTTATAAAACCTATTTACATACTTGGTTTAAAGCGATATATTAAGTATCAAATTTGAATCATTTTGTGGTTGAACGAGGGGGAAATGAAATCATGGATATCCAAAAAGAGTTCCAAAGACACAAAAAGCTAGGACTGGGAGGTATCATGCTACTGGTGCTGGTTTTGCTGGTCACTGCATGTGGCGTGCCGAAAACAGAGAGCGGCACTCAAGGGACAAGCACTGCGGAATCGAATACAACAAACGAAAAAACGGACAACTTAAATCTAAAGGGTAAACGGGTTGCGTTGATCATGGAGTTTAACACGGGCACATTTTCGCAACAGTATGTTCAAGGTGTGGAAGAGGAAGTTAAAAAATTTGGCGGTACGCTGACTAAGTTTGTGGCAGATAACGATAAGGCTAAAATGGCTTCTCTGCTTGATAGTGCGATTAACCAGCAGTTTGATGTCATTTTGACTGATCACGGTGATGCATTACTGGAAACAGGGCTAAAAAAAGCAGTTTCCCGCAATATTCCAGTTATCGTGTTCGATGCTGCCGTCAATGTTCCGGGTGCGGTAGTGCTCTCACAGGATGACCAAAGCATGGCTGAGCTGACGCTGGAGCAAATGAAGAAGGATATCGGTGGCAAAGGCAACATTGTGAAAGTATGGGTTGCCGGATTTGCGCCGATGGAACGTCGTCAGGTTGCTTATGGTGCATTTTTGAAATCCAATCCGGATATTAAAGAAATTGCGACTTTTGGTTCGGCTCAGAATCCTGCGTTGGATACGCAAGCCAAAATGGAAGCTGTATTAAAGCAATATCCTAAGGGCGAAATTACAGCCGTCTGGGCGGCATGGGATGAATTTGCCAAAGGCGCAGCACGTGCCATACAACAAGCGGGACGTACGGAAATTAAAGTCTACGGCATTGACATGAGCGACGAGGACTTGCAAATGATCCAAGACCCGAAAAATCCTTGGGTGGCCTCGGCAGCCGTAGATCCAACAGATATCGGGCGCGTACAAGTGCGCTATGCATATCAGAAGCTGCATGGGGATAATCCGGAGGAGAAAGTCGTACTGAAGGCTGTATATGTGCAACGCGAAGCGTTGCCGGATAAGCAAATTTCCACATCCGAGCTGTCCCAATATGTGAAGGGCTGGGGCCAAAGCGAACAGGGCTATAAGGATTGGATGAAGGAATATGAAACGTCCAAATAAAATGTTTGCATAACGCAAAGGCGCGCTTCGGCGCGCTTTTATCATAAGCAGGCGTGAGGGGGCACCATGAGTTCACAAGTATATACATTGGAAATGAAAAAAATTAGCAAACAGTTTGCTGGTGTAGATGCGCTGCGAGCCGTGGATTTTACAGTGCAGGGTGGCGAGATTCACGCTCTGCTGGGCGCCAACGGGGCAGGGAAAAGTACATTGATGAAGATTCTGTCCGGTGCGTATCATTCCGATCAGGGAGCTATCGTAGTTGGTGGCAAGGAACTGAACATTAGTTCACCGTGGGAGGCCAAAAGAGCGGGAATTCACTGTGTGTATCAGGAGGTCGATTCAGCGCTTGTACCACAGTTAACTGTTGCTGAAAATATTGTAATGGACGATTTGTCAGCCCCTGATGGTCGATGGTGGACTGCACCGGTTTCTATGCGCAGACGAGCGCGTGAGGCATTAGCACGTCTGGAGGTAGATATTGACGTGCGACGATATGTGTCTGAATTAACGTTGGCAGAAAAACAGCTTGTACTTATATCACGCATTCTGACACAGCAAGCCAATGCCATCATTTTTGACGAGCCTACGGCGCCGCTCAGCGAGGAAGAAACGCGACGTTTGTTCCGCACAATCCATACACTCAAGGATGAGGGAGTTGCATGTATCCTCATCACACACCGATTGCCGGAGGTTATCGAACACAGTGACCGTGTTACGGTGATGCGTGATGGTGAGCGCGTGTTCACGGGACCTGCGTCTGATTTAAGTGTAGGCGACATCGTTACGCATATGCTTGGGAAAACATTTGAGGAGGAATTCCCAAAAACAGAGGTACCGATTGGTGAAACGGTATTGGAAGCGAAAGGGCTTCACAAAGGATTACGAGTGCACGGCATTGATGTACAGGTCCGATGTGGTGAAATTCTCTCTATTGTAGGTTTGGTTGGTGCAGGCAAGACAGAGTTGTCACGACTTCTTACAGGAGCAGACAAGCCGGATAAGGGAGAGCTGACCTTTAAAGGTCGCTCCATTCGATTGAGAGAACCAGCGGATGCGGTAGCTCAAGGAATTGTGTCCATACCCGAGGAGCGACGGAAGCAGGGGGTGCTAATTGAGGAGAGTGTGGAAAGAAACCTTAGTCTTCCGCTTTTGGGCAAACTGAGTGTCCTTGGTTTCATCAGTCGGCGTAAAGAACGAAATAACGGTAATGGGATTGTCGCCTCTCTCGGTATTAAGACACCATCGCTCCGTCAGAATGTTAAATATTTAAGTGGCGGGAATCAGCAAAAGGTTGCTATTGGGAAATGGCTGCATTCCGGAGCGGATGTATTTGTTTTTGACGAGCCAACCAAGGGTGTAGATATAGGGGCAAAAAGTGATATTTTTCGTATCATTGGCGAGTTGGCGGAGCAAGGAAAAGCGATCATTTATCTAACCTGTGAATTTGCTGAAGGGATTGGCATTGGTGATCGGATTGCAGTGATGTATGATGGCAAAATTATAAAGGAATTTGCTCGGGGCGAAGTGGAACAGGAACAGCTTCTGTTGTATGCCAGCGGGGGTGAAGAGGTGCATTCATGAAGGAAAAATGGTTAAACGTCTCATTTCGTTACGGTGCCGTAGTTGTCATTATAGGTGTGTTGGCGTTTTTTTCATCTACATTACCTTATTTCTGGACTTATGATAATTTAATGGACATTCTTGGCTCGATTGCCATTGTGACTTTCGTTGCCATTGGTGTGACATTGTCACTTATCGTGGACGGTTTTGACCTGTCGGTGGGAGCTACAGTATCTTTGACAACGGTCGTTTCCGCTTCTTTAATGGTCTGGTATGAGCAGCCTGTTGCGGTGGTCATTATTGTGTCTCTGATTGTCGGCGCTTTGGTAGGACTGTTGAATTCATTATTGATCATTAAACTGCGTATTCCTGATTTGCTCGCAACCCTTGCAATCATGTATATTGTAAGCGGGATTCACAAAACGTACGCCCAGGGCTATACCATATATAATCATATGCAGTTTCCCGATGGTACCAAGGCGCCGGGGGAGATATCTCCTGCATTTCTTTTGCTGGGGCAAGGTAAATGGTTGGGTATCCCGATTTCGGTTATTTTACTGTTGCTGGCTGTGGCGGCGGTGCATGTTTTCTTGACCTATACAAAGCATGGGCGTCAAATGTATGTAACGGGTGGAAATAAGGAAGCTGCTCGTCTGTCGGGTATACGGGTAAAAAAAGTCCGTACACTGGCCTATGTTGCTTCAGGCGTATTTGCGGCGATTGCCGGTATTTTGTATGCCTCGCGCGTAGGCTCAGGCCAAATTGACGCGGGTTCCCCCTTGCTCATGGAAGCGGTAGCTGCAGTATTCGTCGGTTTTTCGGTCTTTGGTGCTGGTAAACCCAATGTCATTGGTACATTTATTGGTGCAGTTTTGATCGGTGTGTTGGTTAATGGACTAACGATGATGAATGTGCAATATTTCGCCCATGATATTGTCAAAGGAGTAGTGCTGGTACTTGCGCTGGCCGTTACTTTTTATGTGTTAAACCGTCGTCGTACTTGAAATTGTCTGTGGACTGTATTACTATAAACCTTGTTCCACGCAAGCAGGGTGCCATAAAACGCCAGTTTCGGCCTATATTGCGGAGGTTAGGTATATTCTATGTATATTTAACGACGAAACGGAAACAGATGATAACATTATGGAAGGCAGTACGCCGCCCGGGTTATTTTATACAGGCGACCTCATATCGGTCATTAACACCGATAACCTAAATGCTGGACTACACTTGAATTGGGAGGTGAATATGTTGAATAAAACGGATTTGATCAATCAGGTTTCTGAAAGCACTGAATTGTCCAAGAAGGACGTAACCAAAGCAATCGATGCAGTATTTGAGGCGATCTCTGGAGCGTTGCAAAGCGGAGATAAAGTGCAACTGGTAGGTTTCGGGAACTTTGAGGTTCGTGAACGTTCCGCACGTAAAGGACGTAACCCGCAAACAGGAGAAGAAATCGAAATCCCTGCGAGCAAAATTCCGGCATTTAAACCGGGTAAAGCGCTTAAAGACGGAATTAAATAAGATTTCTTACATATTCCCAATGCGCTGAAAAGACCGTGAATTTAATTCACGGCCTTTTCTTTTTGTCCTGTTTACTTCGTGGTAGGGGTGCTATGGACTGGAGAAGAGGAAGCTGTCCTGCCGTTTCGCGAGGCATAAGCGATCAGCACTAGGGGTTCACCTGTTAGCTCGGCAAATTCATGCTCCAGCTGTTGAAGCCGTTCGATTTGGGCAGGACTGAGATTGGCGGGAAGGTAGTTTTTCATCAGATCCGTTCCTTTCTTTAATAGATGGGACTGCACGGATAGTATGGCTCGGGACATGCTAATTGTTGCAGGAGCACGGGAAGCATGTAGTTGACAAAACAAGCTTGAATCTCCATCATAAAAAGTATAGCTTCGGCTCTCAGGGAGGAAAAGGATATGGAAGATAACGTGACGGGTAGCAGTGAGTACGTCGTAATTAAAGCGAAAAGCAACGGATGTCAGGTTTTTGGTTTGACCAGAGGTCAGGATACACGCCTACATCATTCAGAAAAATTGGACAAGGGCGAGGTACTGATCGTCCAATTTACGGATCATACTTCTGCTATTAAAATTCGCGGCAAAGCCGTTGTGATGACTAAGCACGGGGTAGTAGATACGGAGGATTAAAATGCAGGCATAGCCTGCTTTTTTTTGTTGTAGAATGAGAGTGAGGACCTTTACCGTAGCAAACCCACATTATGAGGTAGAGGTCAGGGGAGGCTCTGATGAAACCTTGGATTGTATTCGGTGGCTCCATTCTCATAACCATCGCAGCAGCTGTGTTGCTGCCGTCTTTACAGGTGCTGGACTCAGGAACCGCAGCAGTTCGTGAGACACAGGCGACGATTTCGCCTCAGCAACGGGTGCTGCTGTCAGATGACAATCTGGTGGATACGCTGAACGAGCTACCGTTGACTACACCGATTGCAAGCGCAAGCTGGGAACATTCTGTCCTGACCCTGGATGTCAAACTGTCCAAGGAAGAAACTGCCCCGCTAGAGATTTATCAAAACATGGCGGAGATTGCCGCTTTTAGCTTTTACGGAACGACGAATGTGCGGCAATTGCTGCTTCGGGTGGTGACGCAGGACGAATGGTCAGGAGAACGTCATTTGCTGCTTGCATCCGATATACGCCGGAACGAGTGGACGAACGAGGCATTGGAACAGCTGAGAAGCCGGGAAGGCGCGGAATTGCCAGAGGATTTGAAATCCCGTTTCCGCATTACAGTAACGCCCATGTGGCAAAACAGGTTTAACGGTGTATATACAGATTAGATGTTTCTGCCGGTGGACCTACAGTACTTTAGTCGCGAATCATTTTAAATTGTGATATAATATAAGGCATTGCAATTATTTGAGTATAGCAGAAAGTCATGTCTCGGAGGCTTAGGATGAAACCGTATCGCGTACCCCAATTAGCAAGGAAATATGTGGAATACGACATGATTCAACAACATACGGAAATGCCGGCTTTTCCTGACAGCCGTACCCGTTTGATGTTTGTGTTTTTGAACCGGAATGCGCAGGAGCTGCATGCCAGTGAGGACGAACTGTACGCATTGGTAACCTCACTTGTGCAGATGGGGCTGGATACGCATGATATGATTGATACTTTATCCGGTATACGGAGCCCGGAGGAGATGCGTTCCAGACAGCTGAAAGTGTTAGCTGGGGACTATTTTAGCAGTCGTTTTTATCAGCTGCTTGCACTGGCAGGCCGCATTACGGCCATTTCGAAGCTGAGTGATGCTGTATGTGAAGTGAACGCAGGGAAAATGAGTCTGTACTGGGGAATGAGGCAATTCCGCTTGGATGCAACTCAGTATTTAACTCAGATGGTTCGTTTCAAAAAGGAGCTTTTTTTATCATTCACTTCACTTGTAGCAGAACAGGATCAGGAAATTTGGAAGCAGCTTCTTAACAAATTTGCCCTCTGTGATACCTTGGTGGAGGAATGGGGTAAGCGGACAGAACCGGACAAGTCCCGTTTCGGATATATGTTCTGGCATATTTATGGTAACGGGGACCGGAACGAGCAAGCGTTGCTTTCAGAGAGTGGTACTGACACTGAAGCATGGCGTAAGCTTGTTCTGAAATACAAAGCCGAGGATGCGATACTGGACAAGCTTCGCACGGCAGTTACACACATCCGGCAGATCCTGTCAGATGATCAAAATACAGGGATCGAGGAATTTGAACGCATGCTTGAGCCTTTCCTAAAGCTGCTAAATAGTCCGCACCCAGTTGTGAGGGAAGGTTAGGTGAACGTGATGGGATCAAGCGACACCAAGCCGAAAGAGCAATTCGTTCATGGCGTGTTTGAAAGCATAGCAGGTAAATACGATTTGATGAACGATATACTGAGCTTTCGCAGACATAAGGCTTGGCGGAAATTTACGATGAAAAAAATGAACATGCGTCGCGGCGATACGGCAATTGATCTTTGCTGTGGTACATGTGACTGGACGCTTGCGATGGCGCGAGCAAGTGAAAGTGGTCACATCGTAGGACTCGATTTTAGTCAGAACATGCTCAATGTTGGCGAGCGTAAAATTATATCAGAATCCCGTGAAAAGCAAATTAAGCTTGTTCAGGGCAACGCGATGGAACTGCCTTTTGAAGATAATTCATTTGATTATGCAACGATTGGTTTCGGTCTGCGCAACGTACCTGATCTGCGCCACGTGTTACAGGAGATGCAACGAGTCGTCAAACCTGGCGGGCAGGTCGTATGTCTAGAATTGTCCAAACCTACTTGGCAGCCGTTCAAGGGAATTTACTACACATATTTTCAACACATCTTGCCCATGCTCGGCAAATTGTTCGCCAAACGTTATGAGCAGTATAAATGGCTCCCTGATTCGTTGGCGCTTTTTCCAGGAAGGGATGAGTTGGCTGGCATCTTCCGTGAAGTCGGATTGAAGGATGTTCAGGCTCATTCTCTCACCGGAGGCATTGCGGCATTGCACATTGGAATCAAGGAGAGTCAGCATGTTTAAGAAAATTGCTATTTTTTTGGAAATGATTAAAATTGAACATACGTTATTTGCGCTCCCATTTGCATTCATGGGGGCTGTATTGGGGTCAGTTGTCGTGACAGGCAACCTTCCCTCGTGGCCGCAGATCGGCTGGATCCTGCTAGCTATGGTTGGCGCACGCAGCGCTGCTTTTGGCTTCAATCGTATGATCGACCGGGTGATTGACGGGAAAAATCCGCGCACAGCAGGACGCGCTATCCCGGCAGGGTTGCTCAAATCAAGCGAAGTGGTAATTTTCATTATCGTCAGTCTGGTGTTGTTATTCTGGGCATCATTCAAGTTAAGTCCGCTGGCGTTCAAGCTGTTCCCGCTGGCCTTTTTTATGCTCGTTTTTTACTCTTACACCAAGCGTTTCACTTGGCTTTGCCATATTGTACTTGGTCTGACCATTGGTTTGGCGCCACTAGGCGCGTGGGTTGCGGTAACGGGACAAATAGATTTGACCGCTATCGTTCTGTATCTCACGATCGCATTTTGGACGGCTGGATTTGATGTTATTTATGCTTGTCAGGATATAGATTTTGACCAAAACGAAGGAGTTTATTCTATTCCTGCCCGTTTTGGTGTAGCAGGTGCATTAAACATCGCTCGGGCATTTCACGTCATTACGGCGATCGGATTTATTGTACTGTTCTTTATTGCAGATTTAAGCTGGTGGTATCTGGCGGGCATGATTATTTCGTACATTATTTTATTTTATGAGCACTATATCGTATCTCCAAAAGATTTGAGTCGTTTGCAGACAGCATTCTTTACTATGAACGGTGTACTTAGCACTGTCGTATTTGCCTTTACACTGATTGATTTGGTGGTGCGTTAAAACTAATGAATAATCAGGTGAGCGAACATCAAGGCAAACGAATCATTATTGGCATTACAGGCGCGAGCGGAAGCATTTATGGTGTGCGACTGGTAGAGACTCTGCTGGACTTGCAATACACAGTTCACCTGATCGTGTCTAATGCTGGCTGGCGGGTGTTGAAAGAGGAGTTGGGCTGGAATGTGACTGACCGGGAAGGGGCTTTGAATGAACAATTCGGAGGCCGTCCCGGTTCTCTTGTATACCATCCGTTCACAGATATTGGAGCTTCGATTGCGAGCGGCTCTTATTTGGTGGATGCGATGATTATCATGCCATGCTCGATGGGGACGTTGTCAGCAGTAGCACACGGTTCGTCCGATAATCTCATGGCGAGGGCAGCGGACGTGATGATGAAGGAAGGTCGTCCGCTGATCCTTGTACCTCGTGAGACGCCTCTACATGCCATTCATTTGGAAAACATGCTTAAGCTTGCGAGACTTGGCGTCAAAATGATTCCGGCTATGCCGGCTTTTTACTTTCATCCGAAGACGCTGGATGATATTGTGCTGTTCCTCGTAGGCAAAGTATTGGACAGCTTGCGTATAGAACATCAACTGTTTACGAGATGGGGGGATTCCGATGCCGACACCGGACACCAAGACAATCACAATCGGAAAAATTAAATATACAAACGCTTGGCCTATTTTTCATTATTTTAATCCTTCTGAGCTTCTCCATTCGGCGGAGATGGTTTCTAAAGTTCCGGCTGAATTGAATCAAGGTATGTTGAATGGGAGTTTGGATATCAGTGCGATGTCCTCCTTTGCGTATGCATCCGGTGCTGAGAAAATGCTACTGTTGCCGGATTTATCCGTCAGTGCAGATGGTCCTGTGCAATCCATTTTACTATTTTCACGCAAGCCGCTTGACGAAATCAAAAACGGAACCATTGCTTTAACGAATACGTCTGCTACATCCGTGAATTTGTTGAAAATTTTGATGCAAAAGGCATGGGAAGGTCAGCCTTCCTATTTTGACTGTGAACCGGATCTTGACTTGATGCTGGAACAGGCAGATGCAGGGCTACTGATTGGAGATCACGCGATTAAGGCATCTTGGCGAAACGAAGGTCTGTATGTTACGGACCTCGGAGAAGAGTGGAAGCGCTGGACGGGCTACAGTATGACTTTTGCTGTATGGGCAGTACGACGTGCTGTTGCTGCTCAAAATCCCGCAGCGGTGGCTGAAACTGCGAGTGCGTTCCGCGCAAGCAAGCAGCGTAGTCTGTCGGACTTGACGTCTGTTATTTCTGAAGCATGCGAGGAAATTGGAGGTCTGCGAGATTATTGGGAGCGCTACTTTACTAATCTGTGTTATGATTTTGGAGAGAAGCAACAACAAGGTTTAGAGCTTTATTTTCAGTATGCGCATGAACTGGGGCTGCTTGACCGACGAGTAAAGCCGCTTCTCTGGAGTGACAATACGCTGACACGGGTGAAAGAATGAAACGATTGGATTTGTTCGGTTTATTAAAGAAGGATATGAACTTTATAGAAGAAGAGTTGTACCGCAGTATCGATAGTACGGAGCCGTTGATTAATGATACGTCGCTTCATCTGCTTAAAGCAGGGGGCAAGCGTTTGCGTCCCGTATTTGTATTGCTGGGAGGCAAGTTTGGAGAATATGATCTGGACAAGCTCAAGCGTATAGCGGTACCTCTGGAACTGATTCATTCTGCCTCTCTCGTTCACGACGATGTGATTGACGATGCGGAAATGAGACGCGGTCAACCCACCGTGAAGTCCAAATGGGACAATCGGGTGGCTATGTACACCGGAGACTACATATATGCACGTGCGCTGTCTATTGCTGCTGGATTGCCGAATCCCGACATTCACCGGGTACTGTCTAAAGCGCTGGTGCAGATGTCCATTGGTGAAATGGAACAAATTCGTGATTTTTTTAATGTGGATCAGAGTGTGCGTAATTATTTGCTTCGCATACGGCGCAAAACGGCTTTATTAATTGCGGTTAGTTGCCAGCTGGGAGCTATGGCTGCAGGGGCACGGGAAAGTGTCAATTCCCTGCTCTACAGCTACGGCTATAACGTAGGTATGGCTTTTCAAATTCAGGATGATCTGCTCGATCTATGCGGAACAGAAAAAAAGATCGGAAAGCCGCCGGGCAGCGACATGAGACAGGGGAATATTACGCTTCCGGTGATTTATGCGCTCGAACAGCCTGAGTTGCGTGCAGATCTACTGGCTGAAATCCGCCGCATTCAGGATGGGGATGGGCAAGGAGACGCACGCAAAGCGGTGGATATAATCAAAAAAAGTGAAGGAATCGCTAAAGCTGAAATTCTCGCCGACCGATATATTAATAAAGCGCTAAACGCGCTGGACTTACTACCAGATGTCAAAACAAAAAAGACGCTACGCGATATTGCTCATTTTGTAACACGCCGCTCCTACTAAAGTTGTGTTTTGGGTTTGCTGTGACAAAATGCTTTAACCAGTTCCAAGCTTTCTGTTACAATACAGTTTAGTACTGTATAAATACATTAGATTGGATTGGGAGTGAGCCGATGGATCGTACTTTTTTGATGGTTAAACCGGATGGTGTACAACGTGGATTGATTGGACGTATCATTAGTCGTCTGGAAGACAAAGGCTTTAAAATGGCGGCTGGCAAGCTTGTACAAGTATCAAGAGAACAGGCAGAACGGCATTATGCGGAGCATGTGGGCAAGCCTTTTTTTGAAGAGCTTGTAGGTTTTATCACATCAGGCCCTGTGTTTGCTATGGTATGGGAAGGGGATAACATCGTTACGCTTTCCCGCTTGTTGATTGGTAAAACACAAGTAACCGAAGCTCTTCCGGGCACAATTCGTGGAGACTTTGCAGCACATACACCGTTTAACCTCATTCATGGTTCAGATTCACCGGAGAGCGCAGAGCGCGAGATTGCAAATTTTTTCATGCCGGAAGAATCCGTTCGGTATGAAAAAAGTGTGGCGACCTGGATGTAAGTTTAATTACGTATGAAGAAGGATGGTAGCATGACGGATATGGAACTGGGTCAGACGGACCCCGATTACACAGCGTTTATCCGCAAAATCAAGGACAGCACAGGTATTGATCTTGCACAATACAAAGAAGCACAGATGAAAAGGCGGTTAACTACGCTTCGCAACAAAAACGGGTTTCCCAGTTTTGTTTCTTTTTATGATGCCATGATGAAGGAAAAACCTCTATTCTATGAATTTCTGGATCGGATGACGATCAATGTTTCGGAATTTTGGCGTAATCCCAATCGGTGGGAAGTGCTGCGAGATACAATCTTGCCACAGCTGCTTATGGGAAAGCAGAAGCTTAAGCTGTGGAGTGCGGCCTGCTCGACTGGTGAAGAGCCTTATAGCTTGGCTATGGTTCTCGACGGTAAAGGGATTTTGGGGAATTGCTCCATTACGGCTTCCGACATTGATGATGGTGCATTGGCAAAAGCCAAGGAAGGTAAATATTTGGAGCGTTCGCTCAAGGATGTACCTGAGCAGGTAGCTAGCAAATATTTCAAGCCGGATGGTGCGATGTATCGAATTGATGACCGTTTGAAACAAGCCGTGAAATTTCAAAAGCAAAACTTGCTGTTGGATCGGTTTGAGGATGGCTATGATCTCATTATCTGTCGAAATGTAATGATTTATTTTACAGAAGAGGCCAAACATACGTTGTATCAAAAGTTTGCAGCCAGTCTTCGTCCCGGCGGAGTATTGTTTGTCGGTAGCACAGAGCAAATCTTTTCTCCTAACCAATATGGTCTGGAATCGACGGAAACCTTTTTTTATCGCAAAAAAGCATAAGCCTGCAAACATCATCCAAAGTTTTATAGGGACTTATTTATATCTTTGAGTAATTGATGGTTGGCTTATTAGCAAAGCACGTCCTTTAGCCCCTTTGGCTAAGAGGCGTGTTTTTGTTTATCTGCATACACGTGGCTTTTCTTGTCAAAGAAAGGTGCGTATACTATAATGAAGCACAGTTAAAGATTTTAGCGATGCACAGTTTAACAGTTTAAAGGGGGAACGCGTCATGAGTTTACGTTATTTAACCGCGGGGGAAACGCATGGTCCCCAGCTAACTGCCATTGTAGAGGGTATGCCGAGCAATTTAAAATTGGATTTTGAGGAATTGAATTTTCAGCTGCACCGTCGTCAGAAAGGATATGGACGGGGTCGGCGTATGCAGATTGAAAAAGATACGGCGAAGATTGCTGGAGGCGTACGTCACGGATACACCACGGGTGCACCGATTGCGCTGGTTGTGGAAAATAACGATTGGAAGCACTGGCAGAACATTATGAATATTGAACCTATTGAAGGCAGTGATGAAGAAAAGCGTCGGGTTCACCGGCCACGTCCGGGTCATGCGGATTTGAATGGCGGAATGAAATACAACCTGAAGGATCTTCGTAACGTGCTGGAGCGCTCCAGCGCACGTGAAACAGCAATTCGTGTGGCATGCGGCGGTTTGGCTCGTCAATTGCTGGCTGAGTTCGGAATCAAGGTGGCAGGTCAGGTCATTCGTATTGGGGAAATCGAAGCTCCTTACCGCGATTTGCCGATTGATGAGCTGATTGCGGTGACAGAAGCTTCCTCGGTGAGAGTAACCGATCCAGAAACCGAAAAGAAAATGGAAGCATATATTGATCTGATCAAGCAAGAAGGTGATTCAGTCGGTGGGGTAGTGGAATGTATTGTAGAAGGTGTTCCGATTGGTCTGGGCAGTCATGTACAGTATGATCGGAAGCTGGATGCACGTATCGCACAAGGCGTCATGTCGATTAATGCATTTAAAGGCGTGGAAATCGGCATCGGTTTTGAAGCAGGAGAGTTGCGCGGTTCACAGGTGCATGACGAGATTCTATATGATGAGGAACGTGGATATCACCGTCGTACCAATCGTTTGGGTGGTTTTGAGGGGGGCATGACGAATGGAATGCCAGTTGTGGTTCGTGGCGTAATGAAGCCGATCCCCACACTCTACAAGCCTCTGCAAAGCGTCGACATTGATACGAAGGAGGCGTTTACTGCACAGGTTGAGCGTTCGGATGCATGTGCAGTACCTGCGGCTAGCGTAGTTATGGAGCATGTGGTAGCTTGGGAGATTGCAAAAGCTTTGCTAGAAAAATTCGGCGGGGATTCGATTGAAGAGATTCGTGCGAATATTGCATCCTACGAAGAACAATTGGGGCGGTACTAAAATGAGTACGCTGACGGTACAGCTTGGCGAACGTTCTTATCCTATTCATATTGGACGAGGACTGTTATATCGAGCCGGAGAGTTGTTGAAGGAACGAGGAATTGCGCAAAAAAGCCCGTTGTTGATTGTTTCTGACGAAAATGTAGCGGGATTCTACTTGGCAACATTGGAGAGCAATCTTCAGGCATCTGGCTACAAGACAGTGTCCTTTGTCGTTAAGCCAGGTGAAACCTCCAAGTCGCTTGCTGTATTTGAGCAGGTCATAACAGCAGCCATTGAGGGCGGCTTGGATCGCAATTCAGCCGTTATTGCACTTGGGGGTGGTGTCGTGGGTGATTTGGCTGGATTTGTGGCAGCTTCTTATATGAGAGGTGTCAAGTTTGTACAGATCCCCACTACGATTCTGGCCCATGACAGTAGCGTGGGCGGTAAGGTCGGCATCAACCATCCTTTGGCGAAAAATATGATAGGAGCTTTCCATCAACCGGAACTTGTGTTGTATGACGTAGATACGTTGTCTACACTGCCTCCTCGTGAGGTATCTGCGGGGCTTGCTGAAATGATCAAGCACGGCTTGATCTGGGATGCTGATTTCGCCCAGTGGTGCCGTGACCATGCGACTGATTTGCTTGCACTGGATGCGACAGCTCTGGAGTACGGTCTGGAAAAGGGATGTTCCATTAAAGCCGAAGTGGTGTCACGCGATGAACGAGAAAATGATTTGCGCGCTATTTTAAACCTAGGTCATACGATTGGTCATGCGATTGAAGCTATTGCGGGATATGGTGAGTTTTTACACGGGGAAGCCATTTCGATTGGAATGGTCGGCTCCGCACTTTTGGGCGTGAAGCTGGGGGCAGATCCTTCTTTGGTAGATGCAACGAAGGATATGTTGTCTTCACTACGGCTACCGACCTCCCTTCCGTCACATCTCGATACAGATCGGCTACTGGACGCGATGATGCATGACAAAAAGTTCAAAGAAGGCAGCATTACTTTTGTCGTCCCACGTAGCATCGGGCACGTGGAGGTTGTGAAGGATATTTCCGTCTCTTACATCCGAAGAGTTATTGAACAGTTAAAAGAGGGGGTGTAACGATGTACAATCGTGGAATTCGTGGCGCGACGACCGTAGCGAATAATGAAGAAAATGAAATTTTGGAAGCAACAAGCCAACTACTGGAGGAAATTGTATCCTACAATGAAATTCAGCCAGAGGATATTAGTAACGTATGGATTACGGTGACTCATGATCTGGATACTGCCTTTCCAGCCAAGGCCATTCGTCAGCTTGATGGCTGGGATATGGTTCCGCTCATGTGTGCATTAGAAGTTCCTGTGGCAGGTAGTTTGCCCAAGTGCATCCGTCTGATGGTACAGGTGAACACTGATAAATCCCAGCGGGAAATTAAACATGTATATTTGAACGGAGCGCAGGCCTTAAGACCGGATCTAGCTTCCCAAGGGAAATAAGTGCCTGTTTTTTAAGTTGATGGTTGCCAAAGTAACATCCCATGAGATATAGTGTGTGTAGCAGAGTTAAGTAGAGTAGAGTTAGCCAGAGACAGAGTTGAGATGAGAAGAGTGCAGCCTTAGCCAATTCCATATGAGATTACAGAGATCGGCGGTAGCGGGTAAGCTTTTGTCTATGAAGAGATATTCTTCTACAGAGAAGCTTATTTGAGGCAACCTGCGCGGTTAAACCAAAGGGATGAGTGTATACTTATCAATTTGCTGTAGTCATTTTACATATGGAGCATTCTTATAATTTCAATAACTGACAGCCTCTACCTTACCGGTAGAGGCTTTTTTACGATTATAGAATTTATAAAATTTTCAGCGGAGCTGAACAATTCTATAATCGCAAGAAAAACTTCCGCTACACGCGGTCTGGCTTCCGTGAAGGTACGTCGATAGACGTTTTTCTTATATTCTCTCCTTTGGTTCTGCGCCAATTTGGAAAGGAAGTGATCTCATGTTAACGCCGCATGTGGAGCAAGTGATAACGATGGCGAGTGAATTTAACCTGATTCCTGTGTACAAAAAAGTGCTGGCTGATATGGAGACGCCGATTCGGATTTTCCGTCGGTATGCCGAGCGGGACCGTGCCTTTCTGCTAGAGAGTGTAGAGGGAGGCGAGCAGTGGGCGCGACATTCGTTCATCGGTACAGACCCGTTTCTAATGGTCTCGGGTAAAAAAGGACGTTTGATATTGGAACAACACGGTAAACGGCAAATATTAAACGACAAGCCGATTGAAGCGCTCAAAACATTGCTTCGTAAATACCGTAGTCCGAAACTGAAAGAAATGCCTCCATTTACAGGCGGGGCTATCGGATTTTTTGGATATGACCTACTTCAATACTATGAAAAGCTGCCAGAGCACTCGGTAGATGATTTGAATATGGATGATATTCGTTTTATGTTCTGCGATCAAGTCATTGTCTTTGATCATGTGAAACAGCAAATTTTGCTGGTCGGCAATGTCCATATAGGCGAAGGGTTCCGTGATGAGGACATTCGTGCTGCTTATGCTGATGTAGAACGCAAGTTGGAGGAAACGGCACAGTATCTGCGCAAGCAGCCTCAGCCTGAGCGATTAGGATCGGCTTCCATTCCTGATGATGTGGAACTAGGTGAGATCCAATCCAATATGACGAAGGAACAATTTATTACAAACGTAGAGCAGGCGAAGGAGTATATCCGCTCCGGTGATATTTTTCAGGTTGTACTATCCCAGCGTTTTCACATTGATACAGAGGCCTCTCCTTTACAGGTATACCGCGTGCTGCGCACGATGAACCCGTCGCCATATATGTATTATTTGAAAATGGATGACGAGATCATCGTAGGCACTTCGCCTGAGGCACTCGTCAAGGTGGAAAACGGCCGGGTAGAAACCCGTCCTATTGCAGGAACGAGACCGCGTGGGGTAACGGAGACAGAAGATGCGGCACTTGCTGAAGAACTGTTAAACGATGAAAAAGAGCGTGCAGAACATCTGATGCTGGTCGATTTGGGAAGAAATGATTTGGGCCGTGTATCACAGTTTGGGACAGTCAAATGTGATACGTTTATGGAAATTGAACGCTATTCTCATGTCATGCACATTGTATCCAATGTGTCAGGTGAGCTACGTGAGGACAAAGATTTCTTCGATGCTTTCCTGTCTTGTCTGCCAGCTGGCACCGTATCAGGGGCACCAAAGCTGCGGGCCATGGAGATTATTGCTGAGTTGGAGCGGGAAGCACGTGGACCCTATGCAGGGGCAATTGGATATTTGGGCTTCTCGGGCAATATGGACGCTTGCATTACGATTCGCACGATTGTGTTTAAAAAGAACCGGGCTTATGTCCAGGCAGGCGCTGGAATTGTGTGGGACTCAGTTCCGGAAAGCGAGTATCAGGAGACGGTGAACAAAGCAAAGGCATTGCTGAAGGCAATCCGCACGGCAGAAGTGATGTTCCCGGCAACGACACAGCCCTATAACAGCGTCATCAACCAGGATTATTTGTACACTCCGTAACACGCAAAAATCTGATTTTGAGGAGGAGACGACAATGGAACGACATGACATGATGCAAGTGGGGTTAAGCCGGATCATGGAGGGACAGCATCTTTCGCGTACGGAGGCCCGGAGCGTAATGGAACAGATTATGAGTGGAAGTGCTACACAGGCGCAAATTGGCGGGCTGCTGACGGCTCTTCGCCTCAAAGGGGAAACGGTAGATGAAATCACTGGTTTTGCCGAGGCTATGCGTAGCTACGCTAGTCCAGTGCAAGCTGAAGAAGGCAGCGGTCGTCTGCTGGACACATGTGGAACCGGAGGTTCGGGTATTCACAAGTTTAATATTTCCACGGTATCTGCGATCATCGCAGCTTCGATGTCTGTACGGGTAGCAAAGCATGGCAATCGTTCTGCAAGTGGCCGTGCCGGGAGCGCTGATGTCCTGGAGGCATTGGGAGTCAATATTCATTTGACGAGTGATCAGGCTAGGTCATGTCTGGACCGAATCGGCATCTGCTTTTTATTCGCACAGCTGTATCATCCGTCTATGAAGCATGCCGCCGCGCCGCGCCGCGAACTGGGTGTGCGGACGGTATTCAATATGCTGGGTCCATTGACGAATCCGGCTGGTGCGGATCGGCAGTTGTTGGGCATTTATGACGCCAGCAAAACGGAAGTCATTGCCGAGGTATTGAACCAGCTCGGCTCCAAACGGGCCATGGTTGTCAGTAGTCTGGATGGACTAGATGAAATTAGCATTTCAGCTGCGACACGAGTATCCGAGCTAAGGGACGGCAAGGTTCACACGTTCGAGCTTCATCCGTCGGATTTGGGCTTGCAGACGCATTCTCTTGATCAGGTACTGGGCGGTGACGCACAGGTTAACGCAGATATCATACGACGAATTTTAAACGGAGAGCATGGAGCTTATCGGGATGTTGTGTTAGCGAATGCAGGAGCGTGCATTTATGTATCAGGCACAGCAGCTACCTTGACGGACGGAGTAGCACGAGCGGCCGAAGCCATTGACTCTGGACGGGCACTTTCCAAGCTGGACCAATTAATACAGGCAACGGGGGAATATCAATATGTATCTTGATAAAATTGTGGTGACGAAGCGACAAGAAGTGGAGCAGCTTAAGGAGCATTTTCAAATAAGTAAAGCTGAACGATTAATTGCTGATTTACCTGCGACGAGAGGATTCGAAAATGCGATCGCGAGCGGACGCAACCGTCCGCTCGGACTGATTGCTGAGGTGAAGAAGGCTTCCCCATCCAAAGGACTGATTCGACCGGATTTCCATCCGGTGGACATTGCACGTGCATATGAGGGAGCAGGAGCGGATTGCATTTCTGTACTGACAGATGTGACGTATTTTCAGGGAAGTCCTGAATATTTACAGCAGATTCGCGATCAGGTGAAGATTCCGCTGTTGCGAAAGGATTTTATCATTGATGAACGGCAAATATATGAAGCTCGTTTGCTGGGAGCGGATGCGGTGCTGTTGATTGCCGCTATACTGGAACCGCGTGTATTAGGGTCCTTTTTACAAATCGCCAAGAACCTTGGGCTGGACGCATTGGTAGAGGTGCATGACAGTGAGGAGCTTAAAGCGGTACTGGAGCTGGGGACAGCAACCTTGATTGGCGTAAATAACCGAAATCTGCGAACATTCGAGACTTGTCTCCAGACGACGGAGGAGCTGATCTCACTAATTCCTAAAGGGATTACGTTCATCAGTGAGAGCGGAATTGCTGGACCGGAAGACGTAAAGTATCTGCATTCGGTGGGTGCACACGGCATCCTGGTAGGGGAGCATCTGATGCGCAAGGAAGATGTGGGACAGGCTGTAACCGAATTGATGGACGGGATTAAAGTATGAACAAAACGGGCGTAAAAATTTGTGGACTTCAAAGCGTTGAAGTGCTAAAATCTATGGTAAACTTACCGGTCGATTATATAGGTTTTGTGTTTGCCGACAGCAAGCGCCGGATTGACGGCGTACAGGCTGGAGAGCTGCTTCGCGTATTGGATGAATGGACCTCAGGCAGCAGACCGCGCAGCGTGGGCGTATTTGTGAACCCAGGTGATGCACTGTTAAATGATGTGATGGAGAAAGCACCCTTGGATGTCATACAGCTGCATGGACAGGAGAGTCCAGAGCGCTGTCGGGAAATCAGGGAGTATTTTGGTATACAGGTATTCAAGGCATGGTCTGTGGACAGTCAAGGACAGAGAGAACGCTCGGCGGACGAATTGGATGCCTATGTCGGAACAATTGATGCTTTACTGCTCGATACATACGATCCCCTGTATGGTGGCGGTTCTGGAAAAACGTTTGCGTGGGATCGAATTCCTGCCTATCAGGCTTGGACCCATCAACATGGAATTCCTTTGTTTGTAGCCGGCGGGCTGACTGCTGATAATGCGGAAAAGCTGGTTCATGAGTATCATCCCGAAGGGCTGGATGTATCCAGCGGTGTAGAGACGAACGGAGTCAAGGACATTGCAAAAATCACAGCATTCGTAGAAAGGGTGAAGCAGGCATGACACAATTACCTGATAACAACGGACGTTTTGGAACATTTGGAGGACGTTTTGTACCGGAAACGTTGATGAACGCACTGATTGAATTGGAGGAATCCTACCGTAAGTACGCGGATGATCCCGAGTTTAAAGCAGAGTTGAACGGGCTCCTAAAGGACTATTCTGGTCGGGAAACGCCGCTTTATCATGCGGAGCGTCTGAGCCAGCATTTGGGCGGGGCTAAAATTTACCTGAAGCGCGAAGATTTAAATCATACCGGTGCTCACAAAATCAATAATGCATTAGCTCAGGGATTGCTGGCGAAGCGTATGGGTAAACAGAAGGTTATTGCTGAAACAGGCGCAGGACAGCATGGTGTCGCGACAGCAACTGTGGCTGCGTTGCTCGGATTGGAATGCAAGGTGTTTATGGGCGAAGAGGATACTGTGCGCCAGCAGTTGAACGTCTTTCGGATGCAGCTTTTGGGTGCAGAGGTCATTCCGGTGACATCGGGTACACGTACACTTAAGGATGCTGGGAATGAAGCTTTGCGTTACTGGGTCAGCCATGTCCATGATACGTTTTATATTTTGGGTTCAGCTGTCGGCCCGCATCCGTATCCAATGATGGTGCGGGACTTCCAACGCGTGATTGGTGATGAAACACGTCGCCAGATCCTAGAGAAGGAAGGCAGACTTCCGGATGTCATCGTGGCAGCGATCGGTGGCGGAAGCAATGCTATCGGCATGTTTTATCCTTTTATTGAGGATCAGGGTGTCGCTTTGATTGGCGTGGAGGCCGCTGGAAAAGGTGTCGAAACAGAATTCCATGCAGCTACGATGACCAAGGGAACACAAGGGGTCTTCCAAGGCTCTATGAGTTATCTGCTTCAGGATGAGTATGGACAAGTGCAGCCTGCGCATTCCATCTCAGCTGGACTGGATTATCCAGGTGTTGGACCCGAGCATTCATACCTGAAAGATATTGAGCGGGCCAAATATGTTCCGATTACCGATCAGGAAGCGCTGGATGCGCTTCAGCTCCTCTGTCGTACCGAAGGAATACTTCCTGCATTAGAGTCGGCACATGCAGTTGCACAGGTCGTCAAGCTGGCACCTACGTTGACGGCCGATGATATTATCGTTATTTGTTTGTCTGGGCGCGGGGATAAAGATGTGGACTCCATTATCAAGTATTTGGGAGGAAATCCGTCATGAATTTAATTGATCAGGCGTTTGATCGCCTTAAAAATGAAGGCAAAACGGCATTAATTCCTTTTCTGACGGTAGGCGACCCGGATGTGGATACGACGATAGAGATCATTCGCCAGTTAGAGTCGGCCGGAGCTGACATATTGGAACTGGGTGTACCCTATTCCGATCCGCTGGCTGATGGACCTGTAATTCAGCGCGCATCTGAGCGAGCACTGAAACGGCAAATTTCTATCCGCACGTGCATGGAAACAGCTTCTCTGGCTAGAGCGGCAGGTTCAAACCTGCCTTTTATTCTGTTCACGTATTATAACCCTGTATTACAGATGGGGATGGATGCTTTTTTTGTAGGCTTGCAGGAGCACGGTATCAGCGGTCTGATTATTCCGGACCTTCCGCTTGAGGAAGCGGAGGAGCTGGGAGGACGGGCAGCAGAGGTGGGTGTGCATCTGATTCCTCTGGTGGCTCCAACTTCTGAACAGCGGATCGAACGAATTGTCCGTCAGGCCCGTGGATTTGTATACTGTGTATCTTCGCTGGGTGTAACTGGGGAAAGAGCTTCCTTTTTTGAAGGTATAGAGGGCTTTATCGCGCAGGTCAAACGGCATACGGATATTCCGGTAGCGGTGGGCTTCGGGATCTCTACTCAAGAACAGGTAGCCCGGTTTTCAAACATTTGTGATGGAGTTGTAGTCGGCAGTGCTATTGTACGGCAGGTGGAGGAGGCCATTCCATTGCTGGATGATTCTGCGCGTAGGCAAGAAGGTCTTTTGCAAATTCATAATTTTGTGGCACAATTAAAGCAGTAATGGGTGTCAAAATTGATAGTAACAAATATGTTCTGATTGGGTAGAGGAGGTAGGGGCATGCAACCTAAACCGCATATTGTACATTTGCCAGTATATCAGCCCGGTAAACCGATTGAAGACGTAAAACGTGAGCTGGGACTCGATGAAGTCATCAAGCTCGCCTCGAATGAGAATCCGTATGGTAGCTCTCCTAAAGTATTGCAGGCTATTCAGCAGGAGTTTGCTAACATTAGTGTGTATCCTGATGGAAGTGCGGTAGCTTTGACACAGGCACTAGCTAAACGGACGGGTTTAAAAGAGGAACAGTTTATCTATGGCTGTGGCTCTGACGAAATTATTGCGTTGATTACGCGTGCTTTCCTCCTTCCTGGAGAAGAAAGCATCATGGCCGATCAGACATTTTCCGTGTATAAAAGTAACGTGGAAATTGAGGGAGCGGTTGCAGTTGAGGTGCCTTTGCGTGATGGTGTACATGATTTGGATGCTATGCTGTCCCACATCAATGACCGTACAAAAATTATTTGGATATGTAATCCAAATAACCCGACGGGCACGATTGTACCCGAAGCGGAGCTGATTGCGTTTTTGAACCAAGTACCAAAGCATATCATGGTTGTGCTGGATGAAGCTTACGCCGAGTTTGTGACGGATCGTTCTTATCCCGACGGCATTCGTTTGTTGCCAGTGTATGAAAATCTGGTTGTACTTCGCACCTTCTCCAAAATCTATGGCCTTGCTTCGCTACGCATTGGTTATGGTATGGGAGCTGAGTCAATTATTCGCTTGATAAATCAGGTTCGTGAACCGTTTAATACTTCACGGGTAGCACAGGCTGCGGCTATTGCTGCTTTGGAAGATCAGGAATTTGTTCAAGAATGCCGGGATCGTAATGCAGAGGGCAGAGCTTATTTGCAAAATGAGCTGAAGCGTCTGGGATTGGAGTCTTTCCCAGCACATGGTAATTTTATTATGCTGGATGTACGTCGTCCATCCGGTGAGGTATTCCAGGAGTTGCTTCGTAAAGGTGTGATTATTCGCGCAGGTCATCACAAATATCCGACATATATTAGAGTGTCCGTTGGATCACAACCGCAAAATGAGTTGTTTATTCGTGCGCTGGAACAGGTCCTGGGGGCGGAAGCGGCGAAAGTACGCCTATAATTTCCGCAGATGGGATTTGATAATTGATGAAGATTGCCATTTTCGGCGTGGGACTGATAGGTGGGTCCCTCGCACTTTGTTTTAAAGGGAAGCCGGATATTTCGGTTGTCGGCCATGCCCATCTCCCTGAACTGATGGAACCGATGTTAAGCCGTGGTGTCGTGGACACCGCGACTCTTTCGGTTGAAGAAGCGGCAGAGGATGCCGATTTTATTTTTTTATGCGTACCTGTGGGCTTATTGGAGTATTATCTCGAACTGTTAAGCAGGCTACCGCTTAAAGCGGGTTGTATTATCACTGATGTAGGCAGCACGAAATCGGCAATTGCCAAAAAAGCATCAGAAATTTCTTTGCGCAATGCTTACTTTATCGGTGGTCATCCGATGGCCGGTTCGGAGCGTTCCGGTGTAAAGGCTGCTTCCGCGTTGCTGTTTGAAAATGCATATTATGTGCTTGCCCCGGCAGAGGGTGTGCCTGAGGAAGCATACTGCTCGCTGGAACGTTTATTAAAATATACTAATGCTCATGTTGTGCGTGTCGAACCAGCTATGCACGATGACATTGTCGGTGCGATTAGCCATCTTCCGCACATTATTGCAGCAGCGCTGGTGAATCAGGTGCGAAAGCACAATGATGAAAATCCGTTGTACCGTACATTGGCTGCCGGTGGGTTCCGTGATATTACACGGATAGCCTCTAGTGATCCGGTTGTGTGGCGGGACATCTTACTGAGCAATCGTGAAGTTTTACTAGGTCTGTTGGAAGAATGGAACGGACAGATTGAGCGTTTTACCCATTTACTGAGAATACAAGACGGTGAGGGAATCGCTGACGAGTTTTTAACAGCTGGGCACTTCCGCAGTGAACTGCCAGAGCGTCGTAAAGGAGTCATCGTCTCCACGTTTGATCTGTATATTGATGTACCGGATACCCCAGGGATTATCGGGCGAATTGCTATGGAACTGGGGAATCACAGCATTAATCTGAGCAATATGCAAATCATTGAAAGCCGGGAGGATGTCCCAGGCATCATGCGGCTTTCCTTCCGTCAAGAGCAGGATTGGGAGCGTGCCAAGACACTGCTGGATTCGATGGGCTATAAAGTGGTGGTATAAAGGGTGAAGAAAGTATGAGTGTTCGTTAAAGGAAGGACTACGCTCCGCTTCTCCAGATTCAAATGAACCTCTACGCTATGGACCGCCTTAAAAGCACCACACTTTCTGGGAGTGAAGTAGTAAGAAAAGATCTAAAGCGGGTGAAGGTTCTCTTCGCTCGCTTTTTTGTTACTTGAAGAGATAGTGGAGCTACGCGTTATTTTGTAATTACTATCTTTCTATACATACCGTTGAACATTATAGGTGCATCCTCTTTGATCCGCAGTTTTGTTTTTTGGGTTTCAAACAGTTCTTCAAAATTCAACCCTATATCGGTTCCTAACACCTTAATAACGGGCCTTATCGTTTTTTTGAATAATGAGGACTTTTTTCCTTTAGGAGAAAACTTATCGAAAATAATAATTTCCCCGTCTTTTTTCAAAACCCGCACCATCTCATCGAAGCATTTATTTGCGTTAGGTACTACTGAGAGAATTAAACTTCCTACTACTATATCAAATTGCTCATCCATAAAATTCATTTGTTGAGCATCCATTTCCAAGAATTTTATGGAGGTGTTGGCAAATTTACCTTTTGCTTTGTTAAGCATTTCAGGTGAATAATCTATGGCAGTAATATCCAGCCCGTAGTGATTTATTAATTCTAAATCTGCTCCAGTTCCTACACCTACAAAAAGTATTTTTTGCTCGCTATTAAATGACTTTTCTTGAAATATGATCTTTCTAGAATTGAGGAAGCTACCTGAATTGAAAAAGTTATCATAAATTGGAGACCAAATCTTATATACAGCCTTGTTCCACTTATTATTCATTTCCTGCCCCCTATCTATTAAAAAAATTAATTATATAATAATGTGTTTTAATAGGACAACCAAATAATTGGTAAAATATTGATGTATTTTATTAACCCACATATGGGGTAGGTGAGTAAGGTAAAGAGGAGTATTGGAAAATAAAAAAAGCCACCCGGGTAAAGCCCCGGGTGGTAGCTACTTTTAGTGAAGTAGCTGAGTAGGATAGGAGTGGAGAGAAACCATACTGTACTTTTATTATATGTATACGTTTTCATTTTGTCAATATTTTTTTAAAGCGTTTTCTTTTTTGTGTAATTATCCTTATTGGTGTATTGAAATGGAACGCTTTCAATGGGTATCAATTAATCTTGAAAAAATTTAAAATCCATTGAAAAGCTGTATAAATGAATTAGTTGCCAGCGTTAGGGAGGCATTGATGGAAATCGTGGGGATTTTGGACTTTTTTACTGGCGGTCATTTTGTGGTACAATGGGTAAGTCCATTTTGGACGTTGAATATTGTTGGGGATAGCACCGTTAATGTTGGCACTACATAGGGTAAGAAAATAACAAATGTTCCATGATGCTGTTTCATCCATTTGCGCAGAGGGCGCAACTTTTTTTGACCTGTTCGGTATATATAGACAGAATCGAACGGGAAAACAGCACATGTATGGGCGAGGAGGGTCTCACTCGGATGATGACAGATTCCCAGATGATTCAGGAAATCAAACAAGGTAATGTTGAGGTTTATTCAGAATTAATGAGGCGTCACCAACGTAAAATTTTAGCTTTTGTTTATCATATGCTGAAAAGTTCGAACCTGGAAATGATTGCTGAGGACTTATGCTCGGAGACGTTTTATAAAGCGTATCGGAGCCTGCACTCTTTTCGCGAGGTAGACGCATCGTTCTCCACTTGGTTATATACAATTGCACGCAATACGGTGCTAAGTGAGCTTCGCAAGCACCGTAGCGGTCAGGTTCCATTGGAGGAGAGCGGTTATGTACCGGTAGCTCCATCGGATGTAATTCCGGAGCAGGCTGTCCTTCGCGGTGAGAAGGTAGAGATGGTTCGTGAAGCGATCAATAGATTGCCTGAGAAGCAGCGATCTGCGCTGATTTTGCGTGAATATGAGCAATTAGATTATCAGGAGATTGCGACTATTTTAGGACAGACCGTCAGTGCGGTGAAGTCGTTGCTTTTCCGGGCAAGAACCAGTGTGAAGACGCAGTTGGAGCCTTATTTTTTTGAGCCTCTCTATGAGGAAAACGAAGGGATGAGCAGCCAATGAAATCCAGGGACACTGAGGATTTGTTCGCTACAGGCAAAAATGTATCGAAACAAGACTCGGAGCGCAGACGGGCCAAAAGCTCGTCTGCTGGGTGGGAACATGGTTCGGAAGAAAAAGAGTGGGATTTGTCAAAAGAAAATCGATCCGCTATTCGTGATATTTCCTTTGAAATAACAGATGATAAGCTAGAGGCCATGAATCGCAGAGTCATGGATCGAATTTATGAAGAATCACCGTGGCTTGTTCCGGGTGAGCATCGACGTGCGCGTGTGAACCCAGCAGCCCGTAAGTATATGTCTGTATGGATCGCTGGCTTCTTGGCCGTATTTTTATGCAGCTTTTTGTTTTTGAACTGGAATGGAAGCTCCTCTAAGGAAAATCCCCCTCAAGCAGCTCCTGTCATGGATACGGGTATTTTACCGACAGGCCTGTTGGAAACTACAAGTACATCTCCACAATATCAATACCACATTAAAGATGTGAATAGTGGCATTATGGACCCGCTGGTTGCTAGCATTGTTCCTACTTATCCGCAATACTGGATGCTGTTGTCTGTATTGGCACTTGCGCTTGCTTTATTTTCTCTGGGCTGGATCCATCGGACGAGAAGGGTCAGAAGTTAGCAGGACAGCTGGACTCCAATATGAATTCATAACAATGCCTGAATAACAAAACAGCGGAGGAAAAGACACGATGCTTATTGGCTTGATCAGACATGGATTGACGGATTGGAATGCGGTAGGGAAAATCCAGGGCCACAGTGATATTCCGTTAAATGAGGAAGGACGCCAGCAGGCACGCTTGCTTGCAGAACGATTAAAGAAAGAGTCTTATCATTGGGACGGGCTTATTACAAGTAGTCTCTCCAGAGCGAAAGAGACCGGGGAGATTATTGCTTCTGCTCTGCATCTTCCGTTGCTAGAATCTGATGATCGACTAAGAGAACGTGCTTATGGTCAGGTCGAGGGCATGACACAGGCCGAGCGTGAAGAGAAGTGGGGAGTCGACTGGCATCTGCTGGATCTAGGGCAGGAAAGCGATGCGGATCTTCAGCTTCGCGGGCTAGCTTTTATGGAGGCTATTTGGACGGAAAATCGGGACAAGAATCTGCTGGTCGTTTCCCACGGCGGTTTTTTGGCTAATTTGTATAAGGCTCTGTATCAGGAAAAATTCACGGAACGAATCGGCAATTTGTCACTTAGTATACTTCAGCGTGAGGATATGGATTGGACACCACTTTTATATAATTGCACGAAGCATTTGCAAGAGAAAAGTGACTGTAACTCAAAAAGTTAGTAAAAGACCACGGCTTCTACTCATCGTAGAAGTCGTGGTCTTTTTTGTTTTTTAATTATACCTTTGCAAAAAAAGAGGTTTAGAGTTTGAACAATCCGTCAAAGCTGTGGGTACAACAGGTAAGAATCAATTCCGGATGACAGTCCAGTGACGAGGCGATGGAACAATGAATCTGGCGGATATGCTGACATTTGCGGATATTGTGCATTTGAACAGAATCGCGGTGTATTACGATTGTGACTGTAAACCTAATTCCAAGCATGAGTTGATCCAGGGGATTTTGACGAAGCTCGGCAGCAGTAGTTTTTTTGAGGCGCAGGTCAAGGAGCTGAGGTTGTCAGAGGTAAGGTTTTTGAACGCACTGCTGTTCGATGACCGACCGTATTTCAGCATGGAGGAATTGATTGCAATAGCCAAACAGTCTGTTGAGGAGGACGAAAATCCTGGTGAGCGGCCAAGAGATATTGTGACCCGTCTGCGTTCTAGTGGCTGGTTGTTCAACGGTTCGACGCACAACACGAGGTATTTGTTCCAAATTCCGTTGGATATGAAGGAGCGCTTTCGACGTGTTATGGTACATGACTTCCAAAGCGGAATGACACGGGTAAGCGAACCGTCATCGTACCGGGATGAAGGGCATCTACTGGCAGAGGATTTACGGCTTTTCCTTCAATACATGGGGCAGCATGAGGTTCCGCTAAATCCCGAGGGGGCTTGGTACCGTCGCAATCAGCAGCAGCTGATGGAGCATTTGCACATTGCGGAGCCGCTTTTGGGTAAGGGAGGATGGCGTTTCGGGTATGGTTCCTCTTTTAAGTTTTATCCAGACCGAATGGCCCTACTGTATGATTATGCCCGACACTCCAAGTACATCGAGGAGAAAGGGGACCAGGTTGTGCTGACGGCAAAGGGGGAAGCGCATCAGGAGCATACAATTGAGGAAGAAATGATACAGCTATTCAGGTTTTGGTTAAGACTGTATAAAGGAGCCGTTCCTAATTTGCTTTCTCTAGTCTACTGGATTGGAGAATGTGCCAGACCGTGGACGTCCTCAGAGTCGCTTTTTGTACATATCGGCCCACTGATTCGACCGTTTTACTATGATACGCCCCGTTCGGTCTTTGATCAGAGAATTATACGAATGATGCTTCACTTGGGTATGCTTCGTCAGGGTGAACATCCGACGGGACCCTCTGTACAGATGACGGCCTGGGGGCTGAAGTTGGCGGGAGAGTGCCGCATTGGGCGGAACGACTCGGGTATACGGCTCCATTGACAAGCAACACACATGTTGCTAGAATTTCACCCAAAAAGAGAGGGTGAAGTTGATGCTGATTCACTATACCGGAAACATGCCACAGCTCCATTCATCTGTCTATGTGGCAGAAGGAGCAAAAATTGTCGGAAAAGTAACGATCGGCCAAGATTCCTCTGTATGGTTTAATGCCGTACTGCGCGGAGATATGGCGCCTATTATCATCGGTGAACGCTGCAATATTCAGGACGGTGTCGTGGGACATGTGAACACGGATCAGCCCCTGTTGCTGGCGGATGACATTTCGATAGGTCATGCTGCAATAATCCACGGTTGTACGGTAGGCAAAGGCACTTTAATCGGTATGGGGGCCATTGTACTCAACGGAGCGGAGCTTGGTGAATATGCTTTAATAGGAGCAGGGTCGGTCGTTACGGAAAATACCAAAATACCACCCTATACTCTTTCTCTCGGTACACCTGCCAAAGTGGTGCGCGAATTGACAGATGCAGATTTGCAGCGGATGTCACGAACGGCACTCAGCTATGTGGCGAAAGGAAAAGAATATAGGATCTCTTAAACTCATGTTGGAGGTGCATCCTATGGATAAAATGAAGGTTACTTATGAAGTAATGTTGGGCCTGTCTGCTGAAATGGTTTTGGACGAGGCATTACGTAAACACCGGAGTGAAAAACTCTACAAGGATATTGATGAGGCGCTAGCCTCCGGAGATGAAGTAGCTTTTCGTCATCTTACGGATGAGCTGAAAGCAATGAGTTAGAATAATCTTAGGAACCCTAAGTTGGATTTCAGACCAATTTTTAGTTCGAGATTATAATCATCAAACCTGACTGTAGCGGAGGTCAGGTTTTTTTGGTACGCTTGGATATGATATAGTTTTTGTAGGATGGGCCTGTACAAGGCAACCGTCGTATGAACGGAGGATGAAGGGCGTGTCGTTATCTTATTTGTGGAGCCGGTCGTTCTTGACGAGCCGGCCTTTTTTATGGCTGCTGTTCTGGTGTAATCTGGTAGGAACAGTGTATGGGTACATATGGTATGGGGGGCAGTTGGAATATACTCTAAATTATCATCCGATGTGGCAGATTGTATTTGTGCCTGATAGTCCGACGGCGAGTCTGTTTTTTACGATCTCTATAGCATTTTTGCTCTATTCTCCGCGTCTCAAGAGCTTGAAGGTCATTCGACAGATCATGGAGGCGTTGGCTGTTGTCACGAGTGTAAAATATGGCATATGGGCTTCAGCTATTATTTTTTGGGGAGTTGCGCAGGGGGGGCATATGATATGGCAGGATTGGATGCTGGTGGCATCTCACACGGCAATGGCGGTCGAAGCGTTACTGTTCGTGCGTTTTTTCACCTGCAAATGGACTGCTTTATGCCTAGCCGCACTCTGGACATTGTTAAATGATACGATGGATTATACATTTGGTATATATCCGTATCTTCCAAAGACGCTAACGGATAATGTACCGCAAGTGCGTGCGTTTACCTATATGCTAACCCTTGTCAGTATCGTAGCGGCATGGCTTGCCATGTTTGCGCGCAATCGAATGGGAGTAGAAGTGAAGAAATAGAGATGAACATTGTTAAAAATCAAAAAATATAAATTTAAAAAAGGAATCCATGATGATCATAAAATAAGAAAGAGCTTTAATCACTTAGCTACACAAAGTTTTGGTTTTGATTTTGAAGAAAGTTCTAGTCCCGGTAACCTTGCCATACAGTAAGGTGAGGAGGGATGTCCCATGATTAGGGGTCAGACGTTTCAAATTACGATACGTATTGTTTCGAGTGTTGTATTATCTATGGTCCTGCTGCTGTCCGTCTGCGTCCCTCCAAGTGTGGCAGAAGCGCGTGATCAATCAAAACCCATAGGAAATACAAAAGAAATTGAGGAACTGGATCATGCAGCTGCGATACTGTACCGGGATGTGATGGACGGGAACATTGAAAAAGCGCGCGCGGATGTAGCCGAGGTGAGTCGATGGTTTGGTACTGGACAGGTGCAGGCAGCGTTATCTGTAGAGGCCATTCATGCTTTGTCCGGCAGTATCCTTGAGGTGCAGCAAGCTACACAGTCCGTCCAAGCATCACCGGATGAATGGGTGAAGGCTGCGGCCAATTTACGACTTGCGACAGATGCGCTTGCACATCCGCGCCAGCCCTTATGGCAGCAGTATTATAAGATTTTAAAAGAAGATGTTAGTGGCTTGAACAGCCAGTTTGCTAAAGGCAACATGAAGGGTTTCAAAGCTGGAGCCGCAGTGCTGGAGGACCACTATGAGACGATCCGTACAGCAGCATTGATTCATGGCAGAACAAGTGAAGTTGTCCGAGCTGATTCATGGATTTCCTATGTCATAGGATTGGGGGATCAGCAAAATGCAGATGCCTCAGCGATTAGAGGGGCGTTGGATCAGGGAAATCCGACGTTTAATGCCTTGTTTGGACGTGAAAAAGACGCCACAGCCCTGGCGCCATTTATCCCGCGTGAAAGTGAGCGCCGGGCAGAATTGGCAATCGGCATGATTGTTCTGCTGGCGCTGGTCTATGCAGGTTATCGTAAATATCGAGCTGGTTTCTCTGGATAACGATGCAAATTCGAACATTCGCGTCGTTGGCTGCTGAGCCATCCATATATGTTAGCCCATCGCCCGGATTTCCGGGCTATTCCTCTTTGAACCCCTCTCCATGTACATCATGCACATCCTGTATGATAATAAACGCCCGTGGATCAACCGATTTAACAATTTGGTGCAAACGTCGTATTTCCTGACGAGGCACGACACAATAGGCAACATGCTTGGCCTGCTTGGAAAATGCACCTACAGCCGGAATAATAGTAACTCCGCGATCCATGTCTCTAATAATAATATCTGCAATGTCCATCGTGTGGTCGCTGATAATCATAAAGGCTCTGGCGGAATAGGCGCCTTCTTGTATAAAATCAATAATCTTGGACGCGATGAACACGGCTACTAATGTATATAGAATTTTTCCTTTTGGTATGTAAAGTAGTGAAGCACCGATAATGACGATATCAATTACCAGCATAATCCTTCCCATACTCCAGCCAAACTTCCGGTTTAGAATACGAGCGATTATATCCGAGCCGCCCGTGGTGCCGCCAAAGCGGAACACAATACCTAATCCGGCCCCAAGCGTAACCCCCGCATATAATGAAGAAAGTATAAAATCGTGTTCAGTTTGAAATGTTCCCATCCATCCGAGATGAATCATTTTTTCATACAACCACAGAAAAAAAGTGAGCGACCCAATACCTACCCCTGTATATAGAATTTGCTTGCCCCCAAGCATTTTCCATCCAATTAAAAATAAAGGAATGTTCAGAAGCAATGTGGAGAGAGAGGGTGAAATCGAAAAAGCATAATTGAGCAGCAGGGTGATCCCAGTAATACCACCTTCCATCAGTTTACTGGGTATAATAAAATAAAGCAGACCGAATGCATAGATGGCGGTCCCGAGCACAATGGGTAAAATCATTTTAAGCTGTTCCATGGACTTGGATATCTTCATATAATCCCTCGCAGTAGCAGTTTAAGGAAGAACGACTTCATGCTGATTTTGCTAATCGCAGCTCCTTATATGTAGTATACCTTTTTACGGTAGCTTTAAAAGACTGATGACAGTAAGTTGGGGTCATAAGTTCACAATTAAAAAAAATTTGTTTTAAAATGTGCTTTACGATAACATATGAATAAACCTGCACATGGGGGGATTGCGTGTTTCATGGAAAAATCATTAGATGAAATTCAACGTGAGGTAGACCAGTATATATCTCAATTTAAGGAAGGGTATTTTAGCCCTTTAGCGATGTTGGCCCGGATGTCTGAGGAAGTCGGGGAACTGGCGAGGGAAGTCAATCACTCCTTTGGCGAGAAACCGAAAAAAACGGATGAGGCGGACAATTCCATTGAGCTGGAGCTGGGGGACATTTTGTTCATCACCATCTGCTTTGCGAACTCGCTAGGTATAAATTTGACCGAGGCACATGATAAGGTTATGCATAAATTTAACACGCGTGATGCGAATCGCTGGACTAAAAAGGACACCGATTAGGCGCTTTGTACATATGCTGTACCAAACCGGTTACCCGGAGGTGCAGTGTCATGAAGGCGGAGGAATACGTTCAGAAAGCTTATCAGTGCATTTTGCAGAACGATTTTGAGCAGGCCGTGGAATGGTTTGAAAAAGCAATTTCAGCTCAGCCTGATCATGCGGAGCATTATTTCCGGTGCTCGGTTACCTATGCTCGTAGTGGTCGTTTGGAGCAGGCTCTCGCATACGCAGAGCATGCGGTTCGTCTCGCTCCACAGCAGGATGAATATGTTCTCCATCTGCATGCGCAGGAAGCCAGGCAGCATACGGAGAAGGCCAGAAAAATGCTGGATGTCGACAGAGCTACGCCGCAGGTGCGTCAGGATGCGATTTTGCTACTGGAACGAGCAATAGCCCTCGATCCGTTATGTGGGGATGCTTTTTTGCTGCTCGCATTGATTTATGACGAAATGAATGAGTATAAGCTGGCTGTGCAGGCTGCTCGTGAGGCGGCTGCGCTGTTTCCTCACAATGTGCAGCTTGCCAACCTCATGAAGAAGTTATGCCAGCAGATGAATGAACAGATCTAGCACAAATGGATGCATAAGGAGTTGTAGGGATATGTCAGAACCAATAAAAGTGGCTGTTGTAGGAGCAGCAGGGCGTATGGGCCGTGAAGTTGTCAAATTGGTTCTTCAAGATGAGGAACTACAGCTTGTGGCCGCAGTGAACAGAACACATGCCGGCAGTGATGCCGGCCTTCTCGTCGGACTACCGGAATCGGGTATCGCTATTGTGGAGGATGTGGAGCAGGCATTACTGAATAGCCGAGCGGATGTCATGGTCGATTTTACGGGGCCGCGTTTTGCATATGCACATACAGCGCTTGCTATCAAGCATGGAGTTCGTCCGGTTATCGGAACAACAGGGTTTACTCCCGAACAGATTGATGAACTGGACAAGCAGTGTCGTGAGCAGCAAATTGGTGGTCTGATCGCGCCAAACTTTTCAATTGGCGTCATTTTGATGATGCGGTTTGCGGCTCAGGCAGCGAAATACTTCCCACATCTGGAAATTATCGAATATCATGGTGACCAAAAATTGGACGCGCCATCGGGCACAGCCATTAAGACCGCAGAGCTGATCGCCGAACAGCGTGAAGAGCTGCGACAGGGTAACCCGGAAGAGGAAGAAACGTTAGAAGGATCACGGGGAGGTTACTATCAAGGGTTTCGTGTCCACAGTGTCCGTCTTCCCGGTGTGTTCGCACAGCAAGAAGTGATATTCGGAGGGTTTGGACAATCTCTGAAGATTCGTCAGGATTCTTATGAACGGGCGGGCTATATGCCGGGTGTTAAAATCGGTATTCAGAAGGTCATGGAGCAGCCAGGGCTTGTATATGGATTTGAGCATTACATCGATTAAGAATACGCGAATGATTGGACGAATGAAATTATAGAATGAGGCAGGAGGAACTTCGAATGTTAAAGATTGCATTTATAGCGCATGACCGAAAAAAGGATGAAATGGTAAATTTCATAACGGCCTATGAGCATGTTTTTACAGATCACAAGTTATTTTCAACAGGTACAACAGGTCTGCGCATTATGGAGCAAACCAAGCTTGAAATTCACCGTTTCATGTCCGGGCCGCTTGGAGGAGATCAGCAAATCGGGGCTATGGTTGCGCAAAATGACATGGACTTGATTATATTCTTGCGTGATCCGCTCATGGCACAACCGCATGAGCCGGACATTAGTGCCTTGTTACGTTTGTGTGACGTGCAGGGGATTCCTTTGGCAACAAACGTTGCAACTGCTGAAATACTGGTGAAAGCGCTAGACCGAGGCGATTTTGCTTGGCGTGAGCTGGTACATAAATATAAACCGGGCATTGACCAGCAGGGTGATATATAATGACGCTGGATATTCTGATTTTCGGAGCTCATGCCGACGATGCAGAAATAGGAATGGGAGGCACGATTGCCAAGCATACAGCCGTTGGTTTAAAGGTGGGCGTGTGCGATTTGACGCGGGCTGAAATGTCATCCAATGGTGATGTGGATACTCGTATGTCAGAAGCTGAACATGCTTCGAAAGTGCTCGGGCTTGCTGTGCGGACGAATTTGGGTCTGCCTGATCGTGGATTATATGTAACTCCTGAACATGTAGCTGCAGTTACAGCAGAAATCAGGCGCCATGCACCGAAAGTCGTATTCGCTCCTTATTGGGAGGATCGGCATCCAGACCATGTCATGTGTAGCAAGTTGGTGGAGGAAGCGGTATTTAACGCGAAGTTGCGACGTTTTATGCCAGAAAATCCTGCGGTACAGGTAGAGCAATTATATTTTTATTTTATCAATGATATTGGCAGAACGGATTTGATTGTGGATATCACCGAGCATTATGAAGTCAAGGAACAGTCATTATTGAGTTATGCTTCGCAATTTCAGGCAGCGCCTGGAAAGGATACAGTATCCACTCCATTAAATCAGGGATATGTGGAACGCGTAAAAGCTCGCGACTCGTTGTTGGGTCAGCGCAAACTGATTACGTATGCAGAAGGGTTTGCGTCCAAAACGCCATATCTGGTTAAGCTATTCACATAAGAATTCTATACTTGAGCATTTTGCAGAGTGTTAAAATAAATCGGCAGAAAAGTTATCACTGGTGAGCGGAAGGAGGCAGCTAGCTTGAATGACAAACTGAAAATTGGAATTACCTGTTATCCGTCGCTGGGTGGTTCCGGCGTAGTGGCTACTGAGCTGGGCAAGTTGCTGGCAGAAAAAGGGCACGAGGTTCATTTTATTGCCAATAGCATTCCGTTCAGATTAGGCGGGACGTTTCAGAAAAATATTTTTTATCATGAGGTTGAAATTAACGATTATTACGTGTTTAGATATCCGCCCTATGATTTGTCACTGGCGACCAAAATGGCCCAAGTCGCACAAATGAAGAATTTGGATGTACTCCATGTTCATTATGCGGTACCACATGCAGTGTGCGCTTACTTGGCGAAGGAAATGGTGGGTGATCATCTGAAGGTGGTAACCACCCTGCACGGTACGGACATTACAGTGTTGGCACAGGATGAGTCGTTGAAGGACCTGATTCGGCTGGCTATTAACAAAAGTGACGCTGTGACGGCGGTTTCCAAAGATTTGATTCGGGAGACGATAGATGCGCTGGAAATTACACGGCCTATTGATTTAACCTATAATTTTGTAGATAAACGGGTGTATTATCCACGAGATGCCGCTGCGCTTAGAAGAGATTTTGCCCAACCGCATGAAAAAATAATGATGCATATTTCCAATTTCCGTCCTGTCAAAAGGGTGGGCGATGTGTTGGATATATTTGAAAGAGTGCAACGAAAAGTTCCTGCGAAGCTGCTGCTGGTGGGGGAAGGACCGGATCTACCAAAAATCCGTTGCAAAATTGAGGATTTAGGTCTTCAAGACAAGGTCTTCTTTTTAGGTAAGCAGGATCAGATCGCAGAAGTGATTTCTATGGCGGATGTGCTGCTGCTTCCCTCGGAAAAAGAAAGTTTTGGTTTGGTTGCGCTGGAAGCAATGGCCTGTGGAGTGCCGACAATCGGTTCTCAGGCCGGAGGAGTTCCTGAACTCGTTGTGCATGGAAGTACGGGGTATCTTGCTGAAATTGGTAATACTGAGGCGATGGCTGATTATGCAGTTGAGCTGTTGTCCGATGAAGCGATGGCGGAACGTTTCCGTGAAGCGTGTCTGACCCGCGCCCGTACCGTTTTTTGTGATGAGCTGATTACCCGTCAATATGAAGAAATCTATTACCGTGTGTTGGGACGCGAGGTGCCGGATCTTAAACCGATCAGCGTTTAAGGGGGCGGACTCGCGTCCGTTTTTTATATTGAATACTTGCAAAGGGGGAAACCCTATGAATACAAATACTTGGCAATGTGCTGACCAAGAGATGGCACTTCATGGCAGAGAAGTCATACATACACTAACAGCAGCAGGCCACGAAGCTTACTGGGTTGGCGGCTGTGTGCGGGATGAGCTATTAGGACGAGCTATTCATGATATGGATCTGACCACTTCGGCTGAGCCTGAACAGGTCTTAGCGCTATTCCCTCATGTTATTCCGACAGGAATCCAGCATGGGACGGTAACGGTTATGCAGGGTGGCCATGCGTTCGAGGTGACCACTTTTCGTACAGAAAGCGGTTATGCCGATCACCGCCGTCCAACGGAAGTTGCCTTCGTGAAGGATATCCGTGAGGATCTGATGCGACGGGATTTTACTATGAATGCGATTGCGATGGCAGAACACGGAGAGCGGGTGGACCCGTTTGGGGGAGAAGCCGATTTGCGAGCTGCTCTCGTTCGTTGTGTTGGACGAGCTGAGGAACGTTTTGAGGAGGACGGGCTGCGAATGCTGCGTTGCATCCGTTTTGCCTCTGTATTTCGGTTCCGAGTGGCCTACAATACCTGGAAAGGTATGATCCGTCGCAGAGAGGGACTTCGATATATAGCCATGGAACGGGTACGAGTCGAGTTAGAAAAGATGCTAGCGGGGCCTGACCCATTACGTGGATTGGAGATGCTGGTACGTAGCGGATTGCTTGGCTGTACGAAGGTTCCGGTTCCCTGGGAACAATGTGACGCACAGGCGCTCAAGGAGATCGTGCAGCTGCCAGCAGAGCTACGGTGGGGTTTGCTCCTTATGTCTTGTAGACTTAGCTCCGAGGCAGCGGACGAGCTATTAAGAGCTTGGACCTTCTCCAACGCCGTACGTTTGCGTTTGGTTCATTTATTGGAATGGGAGACCGAGCTCATCAGCCATGCTGTTGCCATAGCTGACAACTCTGTTTCGAGAGATTCTGACCCTATCAACGACGAGGTACTGCGTCGTAACTGGATTCGATTGTTAATTAAGCTGGGAAAGGATACAGCTTCAGACTGGCTGGAGCTTCACAAGACACTGCCTTCTTCGTTCCGTGGATTACCGCCGTGGGTAGAAAAGCATGTGAAGAAGATTGCCGAACTGGCAAACTCGTGGACACAGCAGGCTGCCGTCGTTCGTATCAAAGATTTAAATATTACTGGAAATGAACTGGTTCAGGCAATGAATCGACCAGGTGGACCTTGGCTGGGGCAGATGATGGAACGGCTTTTACAAGCGGTCGCTTGCGGAGATATCCCGAATGAAACAGAAACATTGCTTCAGGAAGTGAAACGGGTGATGAGTAGTGAATAATCATGATAGACTGTTAGGCATACTGGAGGAAGGTTCATCCGATTACGTATCTGGTGAGGAGATTAGCCGACGCCTCTCCGTTAGTCGCACAGCAATATGGAAGCAAATCAACAAACTGCGTGAGCTGGGTTATAATATCGATGCCTCTTCGCGCCGGGGCTATCGGTTGATATCTCGGCCTGACCGATTGGAAGTATCCAAATTGGCAGATCTATTAACTACACAATCGTTTGGCCAGCGTATCATAGTGCTGGATTCGACGGTATCCACTCAGCAGGATGCTATGCGTTTAGCAGAAGAGGGTGCGCCGGAGGGAACGGTAGTGCTGGCAGAAGAACAGACGGCGGGTCGGGGACGTCAGGGACGGAAATGGTATTCCCCTCGCGGCAAAGGGATATGGATGAGCATTGTATTGCGCCCCACCCAGCCCTTAGCTTTTACCCCCCAGCTAACGCTACTTACAGGTGTAGCAGTGTGTAGAGCCATTCGTCGGCTGACGGGTGTGGAGGCGGGAATCAAATGGCCAAACGATCTGTTGATTCATGGTCGCAAAGTATCCGGTATTCTGTTGGAATCTGCAACAGAGGATCAACGGGTCCGCTACTGTATTGCAGGGGTCGGCATTGACGTAAATTTAAATAAAGAAGATTACCCGGAAGAGCTATCCCATGTAGGGACATCCTTGAAAATAGAAGCAGGGCTTGAAATTGACCGTACTGCACTGATTGCTGCAGTTCTGGAAGAAATGGAGCTGCTAAGTAAGTTGTATGCCGAGCAGGGGTTCCAGCCCATAGCCATGCTGTGGGAGGCGTTATCCGTGACGATGAACCGCAGCGTTCGGGCACATACGGGACAAGGGATAGCGGTAGAAGGTACAGCGGTGGGCTTGGACCCTTCAGGGGCACTAGTGATAGAAACGAACCAGGGTGAGCGGATTCAGGTTATTTCAGGGGATATACAATTGTAGAAGCGACCCTAGCTGAGTATACGACCACAATCTTTCTGTTTCCTGTGTGAAACTTCACGTGAAAAAGCTGATGTTTTTTGTTATACTGTGCAGGAGGCGGCATCGGACGGTCCGAGCTGCACTCCAAGGGCACATTGCTCTACTTTAGCAAGTTTGTAAGACCATCATAACTTCATTTGAAGGTTACGTTGGATTCTGCTCTGAGCCGAACAGGACCGAGACAGAAGGGACGATCTCAAAATGAGTGTCTTTTTTGGCTGTTCGGACCTTTTGATGACGCAGATGTACAGGCGTTCATAAAAGGTTATTTTTTGTGCCAAAAAAAGATGGAAGGGAGCCATTCGCGATGGCAGGAAAACAAGCGCTGAATATTGTAAAAATGAAAAAAATGAAGCAGGAGGGCATTCCGCTCAGTATGCTGACCGCCTATGATTATCCATCGGCTAAGATAGCCGAGGAGGCGGGAATTGACATCATTCTCGTGGGGGACTCGCTGGGTAACGTAGTTCTTGGTTACGATTCGACCATCCCTGTGACCTTGGATGATATGGTGTACCATTCCCGGACAGTTGCAAGAGGCGCTGAGCATACATTTATCGTAGCGGACATGCCTTTTATGACATATCACGGCAGCATATCCGAAAGTCTTCAAGGCATCCGCCGTCTGATGCAAGAAGGACATGCGCATGCTGTTAAATTGGAGGGCGGAGCTGAAATTACCGATGTCGTAAAAGCGACTGTTCAGGCAGGTGTACCTGTGCTGGGACATATCGGGCTTACTCCGCAATCAGTTAATCAAATTGGTGGCTATCGCATTCAAGGTAAGGACGAAGCAGACGCACGCCGGTTGATGGCAGATGCCAAGGCATTAGAGCAGGCGGGTGCCTTTGGTATTGTCTTGGAATTGGTGACTGAGGAAGTGGCAACGGCGATTTCTAAAGAACTTTCCATTCCAACCATTGGAATCGGTGCAGGACGTGGATGTGACGGTCAAGTACTTGTTTATCACGATCTGATTCAGTACGCATCTCCTTATTTCAGCAAACGCTTTGTTAAAACCTATGCCGATGTAGGCGGCTTGATCCGTAGCAGCATTGAGCAGTATGTGAGTGATGTGAAAGGGCGGGCATTCCCGGCCGCAGAGCATGTATTCAGCGCGGATGACCGTGTTGTGGAGTCCCTGGAGTCCTTGTACGGACAGGCAAAAGGACAAGCGCAGAAACAAGCTAAGGAAAAGGTGGAATCTCAGTCATGATCATCGTAAGAGAAGTGGCTCAACTACGCAAGGTTATTGCCGAACGTCGGCAACTTGGAGCCAATGGAGCAAAAACGGTACACGATTCTGCCTCTTTACTGCAACATAAAGTCGGCTTTGTACCAACGATGGGATACCTGCATGAAGGACATGCGAGCTTGATGCACAAGGCGCGTGAAATGGCAGATACGGTGGTGCTAAGCATTTTCGTAAATCCGATTCAATTTGGACCAAATGAAGATCTAGATAGCTATCCGCGCGATGAAGCTCGTGATTTGGAGGTAGCGCGGCGCGAAGGCGTGGATATTGTATTTTTGCCAACTGTAGCAGAAATGTATCCACAACCAACCCAAACCAAAATTCGTGTATCCGCTTTGACAGATCGCTTGTGCGGTGCTTCCCGTCCCGGCCATTTTGATGGTGTGACTACGGTGGTAGCCAAGCTTTTTAACATGATAGGTCCTGATTTGGCCTTTTTTGGGATGAAGGACGCGCAGCAGGTTGCTGTGCTCCAGCAGATGGTGACTGATCTCAATATGAACGTGACTATCGTACCTTGTCCCATCGTCAGAGAGGCGGATGGTTTGGCCCTCAGCTCCCGTAACGTGTATTTAAGTGTAGAACAGCGCGAGCAGGCATTGGTGCTGTCCCAGTCACTGCGTAAGGTGCAAGAAGTGAGCGAAGATATTGTAACAAACACAATTACCATTCGTCAGTTACATCAAATGGTGGAGTCCACCATTACTTCCTCTCCTTTAGCAGACATTGATTACATTGAAATTTTAACTTTTCCCGGTCTGGAGCCCCTTCTTCCCGAGCAGCGGCTATGTGATGTTCAGGAAGACGTCATCGTAGCGCTGGCTGTGAAATTTGGCAGTACCCGACTGATTGACAATATAAGAATACAGAAGGCGGAGGTGCTTTCCCATGTTTAGAACCATGATGAAATCCAAAATTCACCGCGCTACGGTTACGGAAGCTAACCTGAACTATGTGGGGAGTATCACTATAGATGAAGATCTCATGGAGACATCGGATCTGTTGGAGAATGAAAAGGTTCAAATTGTAAACAATAACAATGGAGCTCGACTGGAAACCTATGTTATCCCCGGACCGCGTGGGAGCGGTGTGATCTGTCTCAACGGTGCGGCAGCTCGTTTGGTGCAGCCTGGTGATACAGTCATTATTATTTCCTATGCTTCCATGTCAAATGAAGAGGCCAAAACATACAAACCAACAGTGGTATTTGTTGATGAACATAATAAACCAGCCCAAACGATGAACAAAGAAGTACATGCGACGATCATGTAATGAATGGGAGTGCGGATGAAACCCGTCTTTTAAGCGAAAAATGTGAGTGTATTAATCCATCTTTCATAAGGGCGGGATGCACATGTTCCAGCATGTATTCGCAGAAATGAACAGCATGTTAGATGATATCGTGAAGCATTACCCATCAGCCCAGGGCTCCCGCAGGCAGGAGCTGCTACAGCACTGGAGTCTGCTGCGGAGAATGAGTGACGGAATTATGGATGAGTGGCTGGCCTTTGAGGAAAAAATGGTTTGCCTGCGTGCGGCCGGCTTTTCCGCGGAGACCGATATGTCTGACACGGAGCTGCCTGAAAAAGAGCTGCCGGCTTTTAGTCGGGGGCAAGGGTATTATCGATTACTTATGTACCCTGAGGCGATCCAACAATTTGAGCAGGTACTACAGCATTTTCCGGACAGTTGGCAGAGTCGCATGTATATGGGAATGGCCTATTTTCAACTAGATGATCCAGCAGAGGCTGTATACCATTTTCAGAAGGTGCTGGACCTGACTGAGCAGGCGGGACTAAAAGCGGTCATCTATAATGCGCTAGGCTGTCTGTTAGCAAAGCAGGCTGACGTAGAGGAGGCGCAAAAATGTTTTGCTCTCGCACATCAGTTCGATCCTGCGTTACCCGAGCCGCTGCACAATATGGAAGCCTGTTTGTCCGGTATCGAAAAGCTTCGATACGACAGCTCCATAATGACCTGGATGTAGTTGTCAGACACCGAGTAAGACGATGCATGCCCACCTCCTGAGGCGGCGTATGCATCGTCTTTTTTGGCTGTCTTAATTTCCAAACACGCGATCTTCTGCTATGCTAATATACGGAGTTATTATTTTTGTAAGTGTCATAGGAAAGGATTAAGCCCGAATGAAATTTGCGGTATTGGATTTTGAAACGACAGGCACCCAGTCCGCGGATGACATCATTCAAGTCGGACTTGCAATTATAGATCATGATAACAGCATTTCCCGTGTTTACGGCTCTTATGTAAACCCTGGCAGATCTATTCCACCTTTTATCACTGGATTGACCGGAATTACAGACGATGACGTGAAGGATGCACCTGCACTTGAAGAAATGATGATGGAGCTTGTGCCTATGCTGGACGATGTTGTACTGGTCGGTCATAATGTGGCGTTTGATTTTAATTTTTTGCAAAACGCTCTGGATCGGTGCGGATACTTGCCATTTAGCGGAAGAATCTTGGATACAATGGATTTTCTGAAAATTATGTTTCCATCGCTATCTTCGTATCAGTTGGGTTTTGTGTCTTCTGAGTTCGGGCTGGCACATGATCGCCCTCACCAAGCAGACAGCGACGCATTGGCTACGGCCGAGGTGTTTTTAAAGTGTCTGGGTGAGCTTCAAGCATTACCTCTGATAACGATACAGCGGCTTAGTGATTTGTTTGCAGAGGAAGACAGTGACCTTGGATGGTTTCTTGATGGGGTGCGTGAAGAGAAAGAGCTTGATCCTATTCAGGATTTGGAGGGACATCAGTTTTTTCGTCAGCTTGCGCTAAAAGTGGAAGATTGGACGGAGCTAGCTGCTCCGCGTAGAGAAGATGACCCGAATCCACTGTCAGGTGTTACCTTTGAGGAGTACATGGATGATGTGCGGGACAATTTGCGTTCATCCTTGAGTCAATATGAGGAGCGCGAGGCGCAGATACAGATGATTGAGGGTGTGAATCAGGCACTGAGTGAAGACAAGCATCTGCTGATTGAAGCAGGTACAGGAACAGGGAAGTCTCTGGGTTATTTGCTCCCATCGCTGTATCACAGTGTGAAAAAGGGACAGCGCGTTATGGTGAGTACACATACGATCAACCTGCAGGAACAATTACGCGAGCGCGACATTCCGATGCTGACCAAGGTGATTCCGTTTCCGTTCCGGGCAGCTATTTTCAAGGGTCGGGGACATTATTTGTGTCTGCGTAAGTTTGAACATAAAATAAACAGAAGAGACTTCGCTACACCGAAGGAAGATTTAATTACAGCGGCTCAGATGATCGTCTGGTTGACGTTAACAGAAACCGGTGATGATGAAGAACTGAATCTGAGCAACCGTGGAGGGGATTTCTGGGAAACAGTGGCGAGTGATTCAGAGTCCTGTCTTGGTCGTTCTTGCCCATGGTTCCGCAAATGTTATTATCATCGTGCACGCCATGAAGCAGGAATAGCGGATGTTGTTATTACGAATCATTCTAAGTTGTTCACAGACGTCAAAGCCAGTCATCAGTTGTTGCCGAGCTATGAACATCTGGTGATAGATGAAGCCCATCACCTGGAGGAAGTAGCTGGTAAACACCTAGGTATGCATATGAAATATTTCACACTCGTGCATACACTGACGCGACTGTTCAAAGACAGCAAGAATGGACAACTGCCCTCACTTCGTCAACAGTTGGCGAAATCGGGGCACGAGAAGTCGGCAGATTGGGCCTCAACCATCGATCAGCTGTATCCGCTCGTGTTAGAGGTGAAGGAAACTTGGGACCTGCTAAGCGACAAGCTGTTTGGCATGTTGCCGGAGCGAAGTGATGCGACACCGGGTGAAACAGGACAGTTTTCTTCCCGTCTCAAACCTTCGGCCAAGCCTGCAAAGTGGGATCAGGCGGGAGCTTTGGAAAATCAGCTATATGTAACGATGAGCGAAATTTTGCGCAAGGGCGACAAGCTGATGCTGGACGTCAAGGAAGAACATGACGATTATGCGGCGGATAGCCTTATTACAGATATCACGGGTCTGCTCAAGGATTTGGCGGGGATTCGAGAAAATTTGCGCTTTTTTATCCGACTCGATGATGAAACAACCGTATACTGGCTCGAGGCGAGCGGACAATTCCGTAGTAAATCATTGCAATTTTATGCGGTGCCCGTCGATGTGAGCCGCCAGTTGAAAGAAATGTTTTTTGACAAAAAAAGAAGCATTATTCTGACGTCTGCTACCTTATCGGTAGATAAGTCGTTTCAGTACATGATCGATCAGCTCGGCTTACAGGAGGCCGCAGATCAAGAGCGGCTGATGACTTCGCAGCTCCCGTCACCCTTTAATTACAGGGATCAGGTGTTGCTGGTTATTCCACGGGATTTCCCAAGTGTGAAGGGCAGTGTAGGAGATGCGCATTTTGTAGATATGCTCGTTAGCTCTGTAGGAGCGACTGCTCAGGCGACACGTGGGAGAATGCTCGTTCTGTTTACGTCCTATCGGATGCTCCGGCAAGTGTATGAGCCGCTCAAAGAGGCCTTAGCATCCAGCGAAATTACTGTGCTGGGACAAGGCGTGGACAGTGGAAGTCGCAGCAAGCTAACCCGCCGTTTTCAGGAAGCGAAAGCTTCTGTATTGCTGGGGACCAGCAGCTTCTGGGAAGGCGTCGATATTCCGGGGAAGGCTCTGACTTGTCTAGCCATTGTTCGCTTGCCGTTTCAACCGCCGAATCACCCGCTGCTGGAGGCAAAAAGCGAACTGCTCCAGCAGCAGAAGAAGAATCCATTTATGAAACTGTCTGTACCGCAAGCGGTCATTCGCTTCAAACAGGGATTTGGTCGGTTGGTACGTACAGCGAACGACCACGGGGTCGTTATCGTTTATGATACGCGTGTGATTGAATCCTATTACGGAAAGCACTTTTTGTACTCGTTACCGGGACCAAAAATGGAGCATATGCCATCGGAGCAAATGGTGCCCCGCATCGCCGAATGGCTCCAATCCGCCCCGGAGACCGAGGCATAACGGACGGACATAAGTATGTTCGTTACAATTAGGGGGAGCAAGTATGAAATCAGATAAAATTTCAGAGGCTGTCGTACGGAGGTTACCCGTATATTTACGTTATCTGAATGCACTGCACAAACGGGAGGTGGCTACGGTCTCTTCTCAAGAGCTGGGACAGAGGCTAGATTTGAACCCGGCCCAAATCCGTAAAGATCTTGCTTATTTTGGAGATTTTGGTCGGAAGGGTATCGGTTATGATGTTTCTTATCTCATTGAGAAAATACGCCATATCCTGAAAATCGACCAACAAATTAATGTAGTATTGGTCGGAGCGGGTAATCTGGGGCAAGCCCTTTCGAATTATAACGCTTATTTAAAAGACAATATGAAGATTGTAGCGGTATTTGATGCGTTTCCGGATAAGGTAGGAACCAAGATCAATACATTGGTCGTGCAACCGATGGATGAACTGGAAGCGACTGTGAAAGAAAAACACATTCGAATCGGGATTATTACCGTACCTGATTTTGAAGCACAGCACGTGGCTGACAGGCTTATTGAGAGCGGAATTGGAGCGATCCTGAACTTTGCACCGACTACTCTCAAGGCACCAGCCAACATTCGGATTCATGCCACAGACTTTACAACTGATTTGCTTAGCCTCGCTTATTATTTGGAGGACGGAAAGGAAGAAACACAATATGACAGTGAATAAATGGATGATTAAAAACGGATCTTTTGCCGTAAATGGATCAGAAGCTGGGGTAATCCATGGTTTTATGATTGTGGAGGATAGTCGTATTACTTATATTGGTGAGACCTTGCCTGCGGGTGAGGAAGAGACGGAAGCGATCGATGGTAAGGGTCTATTGTTTTTACCTGGTCTGATTAATACTCATGGTCATGCGGCGATGTCTCTACTGCGTGGGCATGGAGATGATTTGGCACTTCAAGTATGGCTTCAGGAAAAAATGTGGCCTATGGAAGCCAAGTTTACATCTACAGACGTGTACTGGGGTACGTCCTTGTCTGTGCTGGAAATGCTGAAAGGTGGAACAACAACCTTCCTCGATATGTACGATCATATGGATGAGGTGGCTCGTGTGGCTGAAGAGTCAGGTATTCGTGCAAGTCTGATGCGTGGAGCAATTGGACTATGTTCGGAGGAAGAACAGCGAATCAAGCTGGCAGAGGCCGTGACTTTTGCACGTAACTGGCACGGTAAAGCAGACGGGCGTATTACTACGATGATGTCTCCGCACGCGCCATATACATGTCCACCTGCGTTTATTGAAAAATTCGTACAAGCTGCGCATGATCTGGACTTGCCACTGCATACGCACATGTCCGAGACGATCGCCGAAGTGGAGCAAAACGTTCGCGACTACGGTTTGCGCCCGGTTGCACACTTGGATAAGCTTGGCTTTTTCTCCCGTCCTTCGCTTGTTGCCCATGGCGTTCATTTGAACGACGAAGAAATAGCTTTACTGGCAGAACGTGGTGTAGCGGTTTCGCACAATCCTGGCAGCAACTTGAAGCTGGCAAGTGGTGTGGCAAGAGTGCCTGAATTGCTGCGTGCAGGGGTTACGGTTTCTCTCGGAACGGATGGTCCTGCCAGCAATAATAACCTGGATATGTTCGAGGAAATGCGTCTGGCAGCACTTATTCACAAGGGTGTATCCGGTGACCCTACGGCAGTTCCTGCAAGTGAAGCGTTGCGTCTGGCAACAGAATACGGTGCAAAGTCGATTGGTTTAAAAGAAGTAGGAGCGTTGGCAGCAGGCAACAAGGCTGACTTTATCGCGCTGGATCTGAATCAGGCACATTTCTTGCCGCGTACAGATCTTATTTCCCATGCGGTATACTCTGCAAGCGCCAAGGACGTGGCTCATGTGTGGGTAGACGGTCGTCAGGTTGTGAAAAACGGCGAATGCCTGACTATGGACGAGGAACGTATCAAACATGAGGCACAAGCCGCCTTTGAAGGGCTGCTGTCGCGCTAATTCAGGTGTCACATCCCCTTAGAGAGGAAGCACGGGTTTGAAAAATAAGAAAAAATGGATAGCGGTCGCCATTTTGGCCGTGATACTGATCCTGGTCAGCATTTTCTGGTATTATTCCTATGTTACTCAAGACCAGGTGGCTGAGAAAAATGCCGCTATCATTAAGGCCAAGCAATCAGGTGGCCTGGTTAGCACGACTCAAACATGGAAGTCTGTATGGGATCAGGTTTATTGGGTGGTTCAAGGGAAAAATGCACAGAATGAAAATATAATGGTATGGGTTCCTTTTCAAAAAGTGGAGGGACAACCTAACGTACCTGCCGCAGATAATAGCGGTGTTCATACCGAGCTGCTGAAGAACGGAGTCGACGAGCAAAAAATGACGTCGCTAATTCAGCAGCAGCTTCCAGGTGTAAAAATTGTAAGCCTCCAGCCGAGTGTGTTCAATGGCGAATATGTGTGGCAGCTGTTTTACGATGATGGAAGCCATCATTACTATGCCTTTTACCGTTTTTTAGATGGGGGAGCGACGGGGGTAAAGTATACTTTGCCCAATAACTGAGCTGGTTGAGGATCAGCAGATGTGGAATGAATGACTAGTAAATGATTAAAAGCTCAAGAAAAAGACGTAAATGCGATGAAATTCGTATTTACGTCTTTTAGTCTTGCTATGCCGTAAAGATGAGCTGAATGCCAGCGAAGCATCTTTACCTACCCAACTTCTCTCCTAAGGCAAATTCATCTTTATGGCGGGCAACAGCGATCGTAAGATCAAATCCTACACGCAGCGTCCCACCTCCACCATAACCAAAGATTTTGCCTCATCACAACTCCTCCACACATTGCCTTCGATTTTAGATATACGTTATGATATACTATATTTTATAAGTGATAGACAAAAATGATAGAAAAAAGAATTGCTGATCACTGTAAGATCATGCAATTTGGTTGTTTGTTGACATTCGTCCCGTTTCTTCTGAGTTTTACATTTTGAGAGGAGGATGTTGTTTGAAATTGCGTGCAGTTCCTATCGTTGTGGCGGCAGTTTTGGCAGCTTTGCTGCTATTTGGAGGATGGTTCATTTACCGTCAGGTTACAATGCAAAGTCCTCTGGAAAAACTGGTTTCTCAATATCCAGGCGTGACAAGCGCTCAAATAGATATTAAACAGGATCAGGTTGTATTGAAACTAGATCTCAAACCGCAGGCGGATGTGGCCGGATTGGTCGATGTAGTTAAGCAAAAAGGACAATCCATCATTGGCAGCCGCACCATTAAGCTCGATATTGCAGACCGTTCCAATTCAGCACTGAATCAATGGTGGTCTGAGGCTATGTTTCCTGTAGCCGAAGCGATGGAAAATAGAAAGTATACTCAAATTTCATCTACAGTTGAGCATATGAAAAAGAAAAAGACGAGTATCAAAGCTGATACCGACATGGATTCGAACAATGTCTATATCCGACTCAGCGAAGGGAAAGCGACCAAGTTTATCGTTTTGCCACGTCAATCTCAGCAGATGGGGGTATGGCCTAATGCCTAGATGGATCAAGGAAATATTAATCGGCATTGTGCCGGTAACCATTATATTTCTCGTTTTTATTGGGGTAAATATTATCCCTCTTCTAGTTGCTGGTGTGATGTTCAGCGGCTTGTTAATGCTCATGCATGCTCGTGGGGGCTTGGCCGTAGGTGCTGGGCAAGAACGTAAACGTAAAAAAAATGGTCCGGACAAGCTGACTTTTGAGGAAATCGGTGGGCAAGAAAGCGCTAAGCAGGAGCTGCGTGAGGCCTTGGATTTTTTGAATCGACATGATGAAATCTCCAAGTTTGGTATCCGTCCCTTAAAAGGCGTTTTGCTCACAGGTCCTCCGGGAACAGGAAAAACACTGATGGCTAAGGCAGCGGCACACTATACTAATTCTGTTTTTGTTGCAGCCTCAGGTAGTGAATTTGTTGAAATGTACGTTGGTGTTGGAGCAGGTCGTGTGCGTGAGTTGTTCCGGGAGGCACGTACTCGTGCAGCCAAGGAAAAGAAGGAAAATGCAATTATTTTTATTGACGAAATCGACGTTATTGGTGGTAAACGTGAGGGTGGACAGCAACGAGAATATGATCAGACTTTGAATCAGTTGCTGACAGAAATGGATGGTATTTATTCGGTAGATACACCGCGGATTTTGATCATTGCGGCAACAAACCGTAAAGAAATGCTGGACAGCGCCTTAACGCGTCCAGGGCGTTTTGACCGTCATATTCAAGTGGATTTGCCTGATAAGAAGGGCCGTCTTCATATTCTTAAAATTCATGCCAAAAACAAACCGATTCAGGAAGATGCGAATCTGGATAAAATTGCTGAGGAATCTTACGGGTTTTCTGGCGCACAGCTGGAGAGCGTAATGAATGAAGCGGCAATCTATGCGATGAGACAGGATCAGAAAATGATTGCGCAGAAACATCTGTCGATGGCAATTGACAAAGTGATGATGGGTGAAAAGACAGATCGAGAATCGACCCTGGAAGAGAAAAAACGTGTAGCGATTCATGAACTAGGACATGCTATTATGGCCGAAATTGTTCGTCCTGGTAGCGTAAGCCAGGTAGCACTTAGCCCACGTGGGAAAGCGCTTGGATATGTGCGCCACAATCCACAGCAAGAGCATTATTTATACACCAAGCAGTATCTGGAGGAGCAGATTATGATCTCGCTCGCAGGGGCTACGGCAGAAGAAATGTACTATGGCGGTCGAAGTACCGGCTCTAGTAATGATTTTGAGCAGGCGCTGAACATCGTCCATACGATGATGACTTCCGGTTTGACTTCACTTGGCATTATTAACATGGAAATGGTAACGAAAGAAGAACTCATGCGGGAAAATGGCGAGATTATGGCTGACCTGCATACCCGAACTTTGGAACTGCTGGAAAAGCATCGTCCTGTGTTCGACAACTCACTTGACATCCTGATGAAGGAAGAAACTTTGTCTGGAGACCAATTTAGATGTCAATTTAGTGAAAATGCTTTATTACCAGCATAATTTTTTATGCTGGTTATTTTTTTTTACTTTTAGTCCGTGCTAAGATATTATTATCTATTGGGACATAAACATGTATTTTTCGACAAAGAAGGATACAATATATGAGAGTGACCAGGAAAGGGTGGAGTTAAGAATCATGCAATTTAAAAAAATCGGCGTCATCGGCGGCGGCACCATGGGACAGGGGATTTCTGAAATGCTCGCGTCCAAAGGAATCGATGTGCTGCTGGTAGAGCAGACACCAGAGAAACTAGACTACGCCTACAATATGATTGAAACGAGTCTGGACAAACAACTGGAAAAATGGGCAATTACTCAAGCTGAGAAAAAATTGATCTTATCCCGTATTCAAAAAGTAATTCATTTGGCGGAGCTCGGCAGCTGCGATATGGTCATTGAGACTATTACAGAGAATCTGGACGAGAAGAAAGCAGTGTTCCAAGAGCTAGATTATGTGTGTCCAAGCAATATTATTCTTGCAAGTAATACATCCACGCTGAGCCTGACCGAGCTTGCTAGCTCGACCAAGTATCCTGAGCGTGTTATTGGTATGCACTTTATTTATCCAGTATCCCGTATTGATCTTGTAGAAATTATTCGTGGTTTGAAAACTTCGGATGATACCTTTGAACACACTAAGATGTTCGTGGAAGAAATAGTGGAGAAAAAAGGAGTCATGATTTATGAATCTCCTGGATTCGTAACAAGCCGGATTATCTGTCTGCTGATTAACGAAGCGGCCCATGTACTTCAAGAGGGCGTGGCTTCCGCTGAAGATATTGATGACGCTATGCGAATCGGCTATAGCTTCCAAAGCGGTCCTTTGGAAATGGCTGACCGCTTTGGTCTGGATTCCGTTTTGGCTGCTCTGGAGCGTATGTTCCGTGAATTCGGCGAATTGAAATATCGTCCGTCCATCGTTCTGAAGAAAATGGTGCGTGCAGGTAATCTGGGCGTGAAATCGGGCGAAGGCTTCTTTAAGTACGACAAGGATGGTGACCGGATATGAAAATTCTCGTAATCAATGCAGGGAGTTCTTCCCTGAAATACCAATTGTATGATATGACGGACGAGTCCGTTCTGGCAAAAGGATTGGTAGAGCGCATCGGTATGGATTCCTCCATTCTGACGCATAAGCCAACCAATAAAGAAGAATACACCGAAGTTAGCGAAATTTTGGAACATACTACAGCCATCCGTAAAGTGCTGAACGCACTCACAGATGCTGAACATGGTGTAATCTCCAGTACTAGCGAAATTCAGGCTGTGGGCCACCGTGTGGTTCATGGAGGCGAAATCTTCAAACAGTCAGCAGTTGTAACGCCTGAAGCGAAGAGTGAAATCCGCCGCTTGTTTGACCTGGCGCCACTGCATAACCCTGCTTCCATGATGGGGATTAAAGCGGCTGAATTGAATATGCCAGATGTACCGCAGGTTGTAGTATTCGATACCTCGTTCCATCAAACCATGCCTGAAAAAGCTTATATGTACGCCATTCCAAGAGTGTTGTACAATAAGTACAAGGTTCGTCGTTACGGTGCCCACGGTACTTCCCATGACTTTGTGAGTAAGGAAGCAGCCAAATTCCTTGGTCGTCCTTTGGAAGACCTGAAGATTATTACTTGTCATATCGGTAATGGTGGTAGTGTAACAGCAGTTCAAGGCGGTTTGTCTGTTGATACTTCCATGGGGATGACTCCACTGGAAGGCCTTATGATGGGTACTCGTAGTGGTGATTTGGACCCAGCAATTGTACCTTATGTCATGAACAAAGAAGAATTGACTGTCAATGAAGTCAATTCCATGCTGAACAAGCATAGTGGACTTTTAGCTATCTCCGGTATCAGCAGTGACATGCGTGAAATCACAGAAGGTATGGAAAAAGGCGAAGCTAATTCTACATTGGCATTTGAAATGTATGAATACCGTCTGCGCAAATACATTGGATCGTATGCTGCCGCAATGAACGGGGTAGACGTAATTGCATTTACAGCAGGTGTAGGCGAGAACTCCATCGTTCTGCGTAAGAGAGTGTTGGAGCAATTGACATTCCTCGGTATCGAGCTGGATGAATCGTTGAATGCTATTCGTTCTGGCGAGCCTCGCCGAATTACAACTGCAAATTCAAAGGTAGAAGTACTGATCATTCCAACGAACGAAGAACTGGTTATTGCCCGCGACACGTTCCGTCTGGTTCAGTAGTTCGGTTCGAAATTGTAAATTTTATGCATGTGGACTATTGTTTGAGTTCCACATACACCAAACAGCGAGAGCAAACAGCCTGACCCAGGGGGAAGGGCTGTTTGATTTTCGGTTAAGAGGAGAGAGACGGTCATGACGAATAAAAGTACGATTGCCCAAGTGGGTCGCCATGTAGGGGAAACGGTTACAATCGGCGCTTGGGTAAACAATAAACGATCTAGTGGTAAAATTCAGTTCCTGCAACTGCGCGATGGTAGCGGGTATATTCAAGGGGTTATCGTGAAAAGCGAAGTGTCCGAGGATATTTGGAATGACGCCAAATCCTTGACTCAAGAGAGCTCCCTTTACGTTACTGGAGTGGTGCGTGAAGAACCGCGTAGCCAATCGGGCTTTGAATTAACGGTTACAGGCATTGAGATTATTCATTTGACCGAAAACTACCCGATTACACCCAAAGAGCACGGTGTAGATTTCCTGATGGATCATCGTCACTTGTGGTTGCGTTCCGCCAAGCAACGTGCTGTTCTGATCGTACGGGCGGAAATTATCCGTGCTGTACAGGAATTCTTTAACGGCAACGGCTTTACGAAGGTGGACCCACCCATCTTGACTCCTTCCTCTGCAGAAGGCACAACAGAGTTGTTCCACATTAAATATTTTGATGAAGATGCGTATTTGACACAAAGCGGACAGTTGTATATGGAAGCCGCAGCAATGGCGCTGGGCAAAGTGTATTCCTTTGGTCCAACCTTCCGTGCAGAAAAATCCAAAACACGTCGTCACCTGATTGAGTTCTGGATGATCGAACCTGAGATGGCTTTTGTGGATCATGAAGAATCCTTGCGCGTACAGGAGCAGTTTGTAAGTCATATCGTGCAATCTGTTCTGAAAAATTGTGCGAAGGAGCTTGAAACTATCGGACGCGATGTTTCGAAGCTGGAGCAAATTCAAGGCGAATTCCCACGTATTACGTATGATGAGGCGATTGCCTTCCTTCAAGGTGAAGGATTTGATATCCCATGGGGGGAAGACTTTGGTGCTCCTCATGAAACGGCGATTGCCGAAAGATATAACAAGCCTGTGTTCATTACACATTGGCCGACACACATTAAGGCATTCTATATGAAACCAGACCCGACCCGTCCAGAGGTTGTTCTGTGTGCCGATATGATCGCTCCTGAAGGCTATGGCGAAATTATCGGGGGTTCCCAACGGATTGATGATCCAGCATTGATGGAAGAACGTTTTAACGAGCATAACTTGGCTCGTGAAGCCTACCAATGGTATATGGATCTGCGCACCTATGGTACCGTTCCGCATTCTGGTTTTGGACTGGGCCTGGAGCGTACAGTAGCATGGATTTGTGGACTCGATCATGTACGTGAAACGATTCCGTTCCCACGTATGCTGTATCGTTTGTATCCGTAACCGATGACCGGATCATTCGACAAGACATCAGCGGCAGAATGGGCGGAGGGAGTAGCCTTTGCTATGGAAGCCGGAATGGTCCAGATTCCCTACGCCCTGCTCAAGCATTATCGAACACTTCGACTGGCAGATGGCGAAATGCTGCTACTGATGCAGTTGCTTGCCTTCAAACAAGCGGAACGTAATGAATTTCCGACATGGGAACAATTGCAGGCCCGTATCGGATGCACTGCGAACGAAATCGCACTCTATTTTAGTAAGCTCATGAAAGAAGGATTTTTGAGAATCGATTCTGTAGAAGACCGCAGCTCGTCCGTACAATTCGAACGTTACAATTTGACGGGGCTGTATCGTAAGTTGGCAGAATGTATGATTGCCGAGCGTAACGAGCAGCACGATGAAGATGACATTTTGTTTGCCGGAAAGCTGGATTTACTGAATGGAATATCAGAATCCCCACTTACAGAAGAACGGAATTTGTTCACGATTTTTGAGAAAGAATTCGGGCGACCATTATCACCGATGGAATACGAGACGATCACCAGCTGGGTGGATCAGGATCGGTATCCCGAGGAGTTGATTTTGCTGGCTTTGAAAGAAGCGGTATTTGCAGGGAAGGTACATTTCCGGTATATAGACCGTATTTTGCTGGAGTGGAGCCGAAACCGTGTCCGTAATGCACAGGATGCCAAAGAATACACCCAGCGATTCCGTGGTGGCGGACGCAATTAATGTATCGGTCTAAATAGCTTTAATGATAGAGGACACACCATTCCGTCAGGAGGGTGTGTCCTTTTTAAATTATTTTTTCGAAATATGCAGGGGAAGGAAATTTCCTGGCGTCTATAGTATTGGGAAGGGGGAGAGCGTCATTGATATAGAGAGAATCATTGAACGAATACGGTCTGGTGACCGGCAGGCGTTCCGTGAGATCGTAGAGCTGTACAGCAAGCATGTATTTCATATCGCCTATTCGGTGCTGCATGACAGCAAGGAAGCAGAAGATGCCGCGCAGGAGGCATTCGTTCAGGTGTACAAGTCTCTCCCCCAGTACCGGAACGAAGGTTTTAAAACGTGGCTGAGCCGAATTGCGCTCCACAAAGCGCTGGATATTAAGCGCAAACAGGACAGACGCCCCGCAGAGCTAATAGACGTCGCACAATCCCTTGTACAGCTCCCTTCCCGGGATGAGGATGTGCTGGCTCGTCTCATCCGCGAGGAGCAAATTAAAGAACTATCGCAAAAAATCGCTCAGTTGCCCCAGCAACATCGGGATATTATTCAAGCCTACTATATGCAGGGCAAAACCTACGACCAAATTGCAGAAGAGACGCAGGTAGCTTTAAAAACGGTAGAGTCGAGACTCTACCGGGCGCGACTATGGATTCGAAACCACTGGAAGGAGGAGGAATGGCAATGACTGACCAACAGGATAAACCGTGGATTGAAGGGAAATCGAATGACTGGCATGCTTACATTGCAGGAACTTGCACGATAGAGGAATCTGCCCGGCTGGAAAGGCTCCTGCTGGAAGACGAACAGGCGCTGATGTTATATCTTGTCGCTCTGGAGCAACTGGAGTCAACTATGAAAGATTATTCTGCCTGGATGGATACGGATCGCTTCACAGATCAGGTAATGGCCGTTCTTCCCGAGCTAGAAGCTGAACCGAGTCAAGTTATGTTCAAAAAACGCCGCTGGTTTGAAAAATCTGCGTTTCACTATGTTGTCGCCGCAAGTCTAACGTTGATCTTGTTGTCCAGTGGAGCCTTTGACAAAATGATGCCGCAAACAGACGGAAAGCCGATTCCTCCAAAAGAACGCGTCTCTTACAGTGAAGAAGTCATGCAAGCTACCACGACCTGGCTCGATAAATTAAAGCCCTAAATCTTCGGATAAAGGGTGAGACGAAAAACTCAAAAACAACAACCTTCAGATGGGAACTTCATTAAAATTCCATAAATAGAAAGGAAGTGTAGCGATGCCTTATACGGAAAGAAGCAAGCTCTTGGCATTTCTATTGAACATCATTCCGGGTGTAGGACACTATTACTGGACCAGAAAAGCCAATGCGTTTGTATACACCATTTTGTTTTTCGGATGTCTGGCAGGAGGAATATTTTTTTCAGTGATAGCAAGTGACGGAGCGCCTTTTGTGGTGAGTTTGTTTATTGCTGCCCTTTTATGGGGGCTGAGTATGCTGCATATCATCATTAGCTTGTTGCGTTATGATCCTCGTGCAGCCCCTGTTCCATATCCCCCTCATGCAGGACCCAACCCATATGGTTTTTACTCGCAAAGCGGACCTTATGGACAGGCTGGTTTAACAGGAGAGGTACCGGAGGAGGCAACACACTCAGATACGGATGCGCCGGGAGCAGGAATGGGATATGGTCCGGGCTATAACTATTATCAACAAGGACACTATGGTATGGCAGGATCACCAGCTTTTCAAAAGGGATCGGACAATGAACGCTTTTTTACGATTTTGCTGTCGTTCATTCCTGGATTGGGACACCTTCATTTGGGGCTGATGCAGCGTGGTTTGTCTTTTCTGCTATCTTTCTTTGGCTTTGGAGCGATCCTCGTTTTTATTACCAGCGTTACAAACGAATCCGGATTTTTGGCGTTTGCGGGCGTGTTACCGATCATTTGGCTGTATTGCATGTTTGATGCGGTGCAGCATGTACATCGCAAACAAGCGGGAGAAATGCTTCAGGACCGTACTTTGTTTGAGGAACTGGAATATGGAAGAGTCGAGGGACGGCGGAGTAAAATGCTGGCTACCATTTTATCGGTATTTCCCGGTGCCGGACATATGTATATCGGTTTGCAAAAGCGTGGACTCCAGCTCATGCTTCTGTTTTTAGGAGGCATCTATGTACTGGACGTGCTGCATCTTTCACTCTTTTTGTTCCTGATTCCGGTGGTCTGGTTTTATAGCTTTTTTGATGCGTTGCAGCAAGTAAGCCGTTATGGACGGGAGCCGCTGATCGACAAGCCTGTGATCGGTATGTTTGCACAATATCACCGCTGGGTAGGCTTGGGGTTGCTATTGCTAGGAGCCTATTACATCTTAATCAACGTATTAGTTCCTACTTTGGATCGTCTGTTTCCGAATGGAGAGATTTATAATTTGGTTGACATGTATCTACGAACGATTATCGTATCCTTATTGTTGATCGGCGGTGGTATTTGGATGATGATCGGGAATTCCAAATCTAAACGAGTAAAGGAGAAGCAATAGAATGGATACTGAATTTTCAAAGAGTGAGGCTCCCTTTAAGGGAGCCCATCATCCTCAGAGCGATGGAGGAGGCTCCACAGGTATATTGGGTACATCATCTAACAAAAATAATTCCTCTAAAGCGTCAAACGCTCCGGCAGGGGTGTGGAAAGTCGGAAGGCTGTCCATGGGACTTTTCCTCGTCCTGCTGGGGAGCATAACGTTTGCCTCCAAGTTTTGGGGAGCGGGCATACTGGACCAGGCTTTGACCTGGTGGCCTGTCGTTTTTGTTTTGCTGGGTTTGGAAATTTTAATGTATACTGCTTGGAAGGGGACGCGTGAGCGTATTCGTTATGATGTATTCAGTATGTTTATTACGGCGGTATTGGTTTTTTGCTGTATCGGATTTGCCTTGGTCAGTTCATTGGGGATCACTCCGCAAGTCAGAGAAATAATGAGTTCGGTTCAGGAAACAAGGGTTCTCCCAGACTGGCATGAAAAACTGCCTGCCGAAGTGAACAAAGTGATTGTACAGGGAGAAGATCCTTATGCGGTCAAAATTGACGCAACCAGCTCACCGGAAGTGCATGTGTTCGGAAGTTATGTATACACAGGCAAAGAGGACGAAATAAAGGGTCAAGATTTATATCAGACCAAGCAAATCGGCGATACCTTGTATGTATTACTGGGTCAAATTCCGACACGGTTCATGCAGACTCAGCAGCAGCTTGATGTTACGATTGCTGTACCTGAGGGAATTACGGTTACTGTGCGCGATAGCCGAGGAAATATAATTGAAAAATAGGGAGATTTTCCGGCTCCAACTTTACATTTTGTATCATTCACGCGATACTTGAAAAGGAAGCCTGAGATGTCATCCATGTCGCTAACTAATGGTGCATTTGCTTGTCAGGCGAAACTTGATGGTGTGCAGTCGAATAGCGATTGTGATCGGAAATGAGGGAGAAAAATGATTTCGTTGAATCCTGATACGCTTACAGGGCGTGAAAATTATAAGCTGTTGACCGGAAGTATTATCCCAAGGCCGGTAGCCTTTGTAACGACTTTGAGCAGCGAAGGGGTGCTGAATGGTGCGCCGTTCAGTTATTTTTCCATCGTTGCCTCCGAGCCGCCACTGCTGTCTGTATCCGTACAACGTGTCGATGGAGTATCCAAAGATACAGCACGTAATGCGATGGAGCATAAAGCTTTTGTCGTACATATCACAGACGAGGACAATGTGGGAGCGGTGAATGTGACGGCTTCCCGTTTGTCGCCGCAGGAGAGTGAGGTTACACTGGCAGGGCTTACCCCGATAAAAAGTACAAAAATCGCAGTTCCCGGTGTGACAGAAGCGAAAATACGCATGGAATGTATTCTGGAACAGGTGATACCGCTAGGAGGCAAGGAGGACACACCTGCTTGTGATCTGTTAATCGGACGCGTAGTACAGTATCATTTATCCGAGGAAGCGTACCAAAATACGTATGTGATTGCTAAGGAGTTGCGTCCAGTAAGTCGGTTGGCTGGGAACAATTATGCGAAGCTAGGAGAGCAATTCACGCTGGAGCGTCCCCAATAGGGGGCGCTTTTTTTACAGCACGCCTAAAATTACATCGGAAGGATTCTTATTCATCACATTTCCTTTATGAAGGCTATGTTTAATCTGAATGTTGATATTATTGTGGTGTTTCGAGAGCCAACTGTTTAAAATGAGTCCCTATTTTGTTGGAGTTCCCTGATGAAAAAACATTTGCCATTGACCATCGTTTAGTTTCCAAATGGAACTTCTTAATGACCTATTTCCATCGTCAATCGATTTAGTACAGTATGTTGAATGTACAAAATCTGACGACAACAACTTTATTTTAAAGTTGGTAATTATAAATGGTATGTAGTTCAAAGGAGCTCTATCATTTAAAAAAATTAATTGCAATGATTTGTCGTATTTTTTACCCGAAGAGCCCTATCACCTCAACTAAGATTTTATGTCACCACTAGGATAGGAAACTTTTTTAATAAAAAAGAGAACGTACCGTGCTTTTCACTCAGGCCCCGTTCTCGATATTCAATAACCGTTTTTACAAATAATGATACACATCTTTGAGATTTATGAGTTTATTTACTTCAAAGTTTTCAGCAGCAGGGAGCGATACGTCGTTTCAAACAAAAATTCAAACGCCTCCAAATGCTTTTTAGCCTCAAATACATCACGGCCCCACGCATAAATGCCGTGGTTACGCAATAAAATTCCAGGCACCTGATCATTCAGTACACCAGGCACCAGCCTGGCAATCGAGGCAATATCCGCGTAATTAGGCAGCACAGGAATATCAATCGCAGCATTTTCTTCCCAAATGTTAAAAGCCTTGATCAGCTCAATACCTTGGATAGGTACAGCGCCTTGCTCACCATAATATTCGGAAATCAGATTGTTAAACACGGTATGCACATGAAAAACGGCTCCACAACCTGTCAGGCGGTAAATTTCGCAATGTATAAGGGTCTCTGCGCTTGGCTTGAGGTTTGTCGCTTCTGCCGCTTTTCCGTGCTGGTCTACGAACAGAAAATCTTCCGGAGTGCGCTTGGTTTTATCTTTGCCGCTGGCGGTAACTGCAAAATAAAATTGTTCGGGATGAAAGTCACCGATTCGGATCGACAAATTGCCGCTTGTGCCTGGGAACCAGTTGCGAGATGCGAATAGTTCTTTGACATCAGCGAGTTCTTCCAGTGCGCGGCGTTTTTCTTCCAATGAAATGTCTGCCAAGTTAAAACTCATTTACAGCACCCCTTGCTCCTGTTTTTGCTTTAAATCCTCGATAATGTCATCAAATGTTTCAAAGGGTACATGTGGTACGCTAAGTTCTTGACACTTTAAAGTCAGATGCGAACGGGAGTACACAAGATCGGCAATTTTAGCTCCTTCAAAATCGGTTAGGCTGTCGCCGATCAAAATCCGTTCATATTGTTCGGAAGGGTATTGACGAATCACAGTCGTTTTACACATGCCGCAGTCATTTGCACACGGCTCCTCACATGGATGCGGCCACGTAATCTGGATGCGCTCCTCGGAAAAATCTGCTTTGTTGCAATAGACGTGGTCGTGTGGAATATCGAATGGTTTTAGCAATGGATCAATAAAAAAATCAATGCCGCCGCTGGTAACAAAAAATTCAATCTGTTGCTCCTGTACATAGTCCAAAAAGCGGGCAAAGCCCTCGCGTATACCAGCTTGTCCAAGTACATATGAGATAATTTCGTCCTTTTGCTCCGAAGGCATCAAGGCAAACATCGCACCTACGCCTTCACGAATGGATGTATGCCCATTTACGATCTGATGCATGATGGGCTCACAGCCTGCAGGCTGAAAATGCTTCATAATGGCGACAATATTGTCGCTGTTCGTAATTGTCCCGTCAAAATCGCAAAAAATGACGGGCTTCTTTGCTGTGCTCATCGTTCACCTCCCCATATGTCGAGCGCAGATTGCAGCTCAGGGTGAGTACGGGCGTATTCTGCCAGCGGGACATTCTGCTGTACGGCTTCAATCGCCTGCACAAAGGCGCGCCCACCAGCTTCTGTACCCAGCGGATGGCCGTGAATCCCACCCCCGGCGTTGACAACAACGTCAGTACCAAAGTCACGTACAATTAACGGCACGAGGCCCGGGTGAATCCCTGCGGAAGGGACAGGCATACTGGCCTTCAGCGGTAGATCAGGGGTGATCAGCTCATCGCGGATCGCCATGTTTTCCTCATGCGGCATCGTCACTGAGCCGTAGGGAGAAGGGAAGAGGACGAGGTCAGCGCCAGCCAGCCGCATAAGCTGACCAAGTAGAACGGACGCCGATATACCATAATGTGGCGACGGATAAGCAGCTCCCGCTAACGAAGGATGGGCAGCAATTGGCACCGAGACGGCGGGATCGCTGCTAAGTTCATGCAGCACATCGTAACCGTAGGCCAACACGTTAAACAGTAACGCGTTGGCACCCGCGTCGATGGCCTTGAGAGCTTGCGTCTTAAGCTGCGAGGTCGGCCCCGTTAAATTAGCCGCATACAGCAGCTTTTTACCGGTTTCACGCTCAGCCGCTTCGGCAGCTTTGATGCAGGCTTCGACACGTTTCTCAATTGGTGTCAGCGCATTTTCAAACAAGATCTCGTCATCCTTGATCAGATCAACGCCACCCAGAGCCTGCCGGGTAAACTGTTCACGAAGTTCGTCCAAATCGAGGCCAATCACAGATTTGAAAATGCTCATGAGCAGAGGGCGATCATGCACGCCGAGCTGCTCGCGCAAGCCGCTGATACCGAATTTCGGTCCCGGAAAAGCAGAGCGGAAGGCTTCCGAGAAACCCAGCTTCGTTAGCTTAATTCGGCCGTCCATCGAAATTTTGCCGAAGACTGTGACCAGCAGTGCGGGAATATCCCGGCTGAAGTTGACATCCGGGTAAGCGATGGTCAGGTCCGCGTACCGTTCACCGGGACCTCCATCGTGAATATCCACAGAATGAACCGAGCCAAGATGCTTTTGCATCGCGTCCCGTTTGGCTTGCGGGAGCTCAGTCCAGCTGCCCACCGTCATGCCGATGGCAATAGATTGGGCCTTTTGGTTAAAATCGGCTTTGTCATCGTATACACGGTAGGTCGCCAAGCAATAGCTCATTCAATTCCCTCCTTGAGTACAGCTCCCATCTCGCGGGATCGTTCAGCGCACCGCTGCACCGCCGCAATCACCGTTTCGTAGAAGTCACCTTTGTCCAGCATTTCCAATGCAGCTACTGTAGAGCCATTAGGAGACATGATTTTGTGGCGAAGGGCAGAAGGCTCCTCTCCGGTTTGCTGTACCATGCGTGCCGCTCCAAGCGCGGTTTGCACCGTTAGTTCGTGCGCTTGCTCAGGGGTCAAGCCACCACGGATTCCCCCGGCAATCATGGCTTCCATCAGATAGTAGACATAGGCAGGGCCGCTTCCAGATATCCCGGTCAAAACATCCATTTTCTCTTCCTCTATAACCGTCACCGTACCTACAGATTCGAACATCGTAAGCACATTTTTACGCTGGTTTTCGCTGATCTCTTTGGAAAAGCTAATGCCTGTAGCTCCCAGCCCAATCGAGCTGGATGTATTGGGCATCGTCCGTGCGATCGGCTGCTTGCGACCCAGTAAGGTTTGCATCGTACGAATGGACAATCCAGCGATGACCGATATGATCAGCTGCTCATCAGACAGAAGTGGGCCGAGCTGTCCAAGTGCTTGTGCAGCATCCTTGGGCTTCATGGCAAGTACAATGACCGGAGAACGACGCAGAAGCTCGGTTTTGGCGGCATCCTCGGTTTGGTACAAGACTCCATATTGCTTTTGAAGTTCCTCAAGACGAGCCTGATTACTGCGGTTGATAACGGTAATACCACTACGTTTAACGACAGAACGAGCCGTCATTCCACGAATAATAGCCTCTGCCATTGATCCTGCCCCGAAAAACGTAATTTGCTCGTTAATTAAAACTTTTGTTTGTGATTCACACATAGATTCATAACCTCCAAGGATACGGATTGATTTTTGTTATTATTCCCTGATTTGTCCAGTACCGTACACGCGATATTTGGTTGAAGTCAAGGCAGGCAATCCCATTGGACCACGGGCATGTAATTTTTGTGTGCTGATTCCGATCTCGGCACCAAACCCGAACTCAAAGCCATCCGTGAAGCGGGTAGAGGCATTGTGGTACACGGCTGCCGCGTCCACTTCTTGCAGAAAACGCTCGACATGGGCTTGGTCCTCGGTGACAATACACTCAGAATGCATCGTACCGTAACGGGCAATGTGCTCCAGTACTTCGTCCAGATTGTCCACGACCTTGACGTTCATAATGTAATCATTATACTCGGTGCCATAGTCCTCTTCTGTGGCAGGAACAGCCCAAGGAGCCAATTCTCGTGTGCGTGCACAGCCGCGTAGCTCAACCCCTGCATCACGAAAGCGTTCTGCCAATCCTGTTAAGTGTGCTTTTGCATAATCCGAGTGTACGAGCAATGTTTCCATCGAGTTACACACGGACGGTCTTTGCACCTTGGCATTCAGTGTAATCGCTTCGGCCATTGCTGCATCCGCTGTAGCGTCCAAAAAGGTATGGCACACACCTGCTCCGGTTTCGATGACAGGTACGGTAGCGTTCTGAACAACATTTTGAATGAGTGAACGCCCGCCACGTGGAATAATTACATCCAGCAAGCCGTTCAAGGTGAGCATTTCGTTGACCGAGGCACGGTCTGAATCTTCAATAAGTTGAAGTGCCTCACGTGGCACAGCTGTTGCGTCTAGTGCCTGCTGGAGTACTTCGATAATCTTGCGGTTGGAGAAGAGGGCGGCCGAACCACCGCGTAGCACAACCGGATTACCTGTTTTCAAGCACAGGCCCGCGGCATCCACGGTTACATTTGGACGCGCTTCATATATGATGCCGATGACACCCAGCGGCACACGTATCTTCTCAATTCGCAGACCGTTTGGACGTTCAATTTGCTCAAGGGTGTCGCCGACCGGGTCAGGTAGTGCCACAATTTGGCGTAATCCTTCGGCAATTGCCCCGATTCGGTCCTCGGTCAGCGTGAGGCGGTCGAGCAGCGATTCCGATGTTCCCAATTCCCGTCCATGTTTCAGGTCATTATGGTTTGCTGCAATCAGCTCTTCAGTATGATTTACTAGAGCTTCAGCCATAGCAAGCAATGCTTCGTTTTTCTGTGCTGTAGTCAGGCGGTTCATGACCCCGGCACTTTTTTTGGCAAGATTCGCTTTGGTTCGTACTTCGCTAAACTGATTCTCCTCGGTTGTAGCTGTGTTTGTCGTTAAATCACTCATGTTACGGCCTCCCTACATACATAATGTAATCCATTCATCCCTGTGAATCACCTCAAGCCGGTGAATGGGACCAATTTTGCCCACAACCTCACCGCTCGGTAATCCTTGTACCATTCGAAGCTGTTCATCGTCATAATTGACGATGCCGCGTCCTAACACTTTATTTTCCGATCCGAGCACCTCAACGACATCTCCGGCATGAAAACTGCCCTCGACACGTCGTACGCCAACCGGAAGTAGACTGTGTCCTCCGTGAACCAGCGCGTCCTCGGCCCCTTCGTCTACATGCACCGCGCCCAGAGGGGTGGACATAAATCCAAGCCATTGTTTTTTCATCGGAAGTGAAGAGAGGTGAGTGTCAAAATATGTTCCCGGTCCGTGTCCTTCAACGGCTGCGTCTAGATCGCCATTCGCGCTTACACGTCCCACATATACAGGCACACCGCCGCGTGTAGCGACTTTGGCAGCTTCGATCTTGGATCGCATGCCGCCAGTACCTACTGACGATCCAGAACCTCCAGCTAATGCATAAATCTCCTCTGTAATTTCTTCGATACGTTCAAAACGTACGGCATTCGGATGCTTGCGCGGATCTGCCGTATATACGCCATCGGTGTCCGTAATGATAATCAGATGCTGAGCTTTGACCAGATTGGCAACCAGCGCGGACAGCATATCGTTATCGCCGAATTTCAATTCGTCAATTGATACCGTGTCATTTTCGTTAAAGATCGGGATAACCTGCTGGCGCAGCAATTCTTCTACGGTCATTCCGGCATTGTTCATCCGTTTGCGGCTCAAAAAGTCACTACGGGTTAGCAGAACTTGCGCGATCACTAGGTCAAAATCTTTAAAAGCCTGCTCATAGGCCTGCATGAGAAGAGCTTGGCCAACAGCCGCTGCCGCCTGCTTTTCATGTAGCAGCTTAGGGCGAAACGGGTACCCAATCTCTCTGAATCCCGCGGCTACTGCGCCTGATGTAACCAGCAGCACTTCATGACCTTTTGCGCGAAGCAAGCTGATTTCCCGGGCAAAATAAGCGATGGCTTCCCTATTCAAGCCACCTTCCACTCCAGTTAGAGAGCTGCTACCGATTTTAATGACGATACGTGTTGACATGACGTCCACTTCCTTAATTTTACTCTTTTTAATGCAAAAAAACTTCCATCCTTTGTATGCAAAGGACGAAAGTTTGTGCTTCCGCGGTACCACCTTCATTGATGATTCATGATCATCCCACTTGAAACCTGTTAACGGCAGGGGCCGCCTGATTGCGCAGGGCGCTCGGGGATAGGAGTTGGGAGAGAGTCCAGGTAAATTCTTGCAGCCTATCGGAATTTACTCTCTGAACAGGACCGGGTCTCTCTTAATAGTCCCTTCAACGCGCTAAATGATATTGGATACAGAATACCACGAAAAGACCAGGTTTGGCAAAGAAGTTGTAGCTGGAAAATACGGATTAACCAAACAGGTTTAGCTTGCCAATTCGATCAGCCGCCTCGGTCAGTCGAGCTTCTGAGCTCAGCAGCCCCGCTCGCACATATCCTTCGCCGCCACTCCCGAAGCCGATCCCTGGAGCGACAGCCACCTTGGCTTCCCGCAACAACAGATCGGCAAAAGAAGTAGAAGTATAGCCCTGCGGCACAGGCAACCAACTGAAAAAGGAGCCACTTGGGCGTGTCGCCTTCCAGCCGATTTGCCCAAGTGCATCATAAAAAGCGTTACGGCGCGATTCATAACGGGCAACCAGCTCGCTTACGCAGTTCTGCGAGGCCGTTAAGGCTGTCGCAGCCGCTGACTGAATGCCGCCAAACAAGCTTACATAAATATGATCCTGCAGCAGGTTAATCATCGAGATGATTTCGGCATTACCGAGCGCGAAACCAACACGCCAGCCCGCCATATTGTACGTTTTGGACAAGGTATAGAACTCAATCCCCACGTCTTTAGCACCCTTAGCCTGTAGGAAGCTTACCGGACGTTCGCCATCAAATCCAATAGCGCCATAGGCAAAATCACTGGCAACCACAATGCCGTTACGTTGCGCGAATTCAACCGTATCCTCGTAAAAGGAAAGTGGAGCAGTAGCCGAGGTAGGATTATTCGGATAGTTAAGGAACATTAGCTTAGCGCGGCGGCGGTCTTCCGCGGAAATGGCTTCATAGTCGGGCAGAAAACGATTCTCTTCCTTTAATGACAGAAAAGACATTTCCGCTTTAGCCAAGGCTACACCTGACCAGTAGTCCGGATAACCGGGATCAGGGACGAGACATACATCACCGGGATTGAGTAGGACTTGTGGGAGCTGAACCAAACCCGTTTTTCCGCCAAACAGGATGGCGACCTCGGTTTCAGGATTGAGCGTTACACCGTAATCCTCCTGATAGCGCTGGGCAACGGCTTCCTTGAGAAAGCTATAACCGCGAAATGGCGAATATTTATGATATAGCGGGTTATCTGCTGATTCCTGCAAAGCTTTTACAATATGAGAAGGAGTGGGGGTATCGGGGTTCCCCTGTCCGAGATTAATGACATCATGCCCCGCCGCGATTTCACGGTTTACATTTTGTACAAGTGTGGCAAAAAATTGAGTGGGTAACTGTTTCATGACGTCAGAGGAAGGAATAGAAAAATGAGCCATCAATTCACACGACCTTTTGGAATAGTTTAAGAAATAATCTATCACGATTTTACCGAGCTGTATAGGGGGAATTAAGCTTGCATGGTTGCGTAATCCAGACTGGTCGGGCTATGATGGGAGAAAATACCGGACAATGGGTCACGAGAAGCTCCGGCTCACAAGGAGGATGAAGGATTTTGACGTATCAGGAAGCTCAGCCGTTCAGTGTTGCACTCATACAAGCTCACATAGAGATAGGAAATCCCCCGGAAAACCGCAGTCATATCCGAGCTTTAATGGAACAAGCGATGAAAGCCGAACTGAAGCCGGATCTGATTGTCCTGCCAGAAATGTGGAACACAGGCTATGCCTTGGATCGCATTCATGAGCTGGCGGACAAGGAAGGAACGGAGACCCGGGCATGGATAGCAGCATTCGCTGCCACCCACCAAGTGAACGTAGTAGCTGGGTCGATCGCAGAGAAAAAAAGCGACGGTCATGTGTATAATACGATGCTTGTTTTTGACCGAACAGGCAGAGAGGTTGCTTCATATTCCAAAATTCATCTATTCCGACTTATGGATGAAGAAAAATATTTGCAGCCTGGCGAAGAAAAGGTTTTATTCGCATTGGATGATGGGATTCAGGCAGGTGCGTCGATCTGCTATGATATCCGGTTTCCTGAACTAGCCCGCAGTTTGGCCCTGTCGGGCGCAAATTTGCTGATCGTACCCGCAGAATGGCCTCATCCTCGGCTGCATCACTGGCGCACCTTGCTGACCGCACGTGCTATAGAAAATCAAATGTATGTCATTGCTTGTAACCGGGTAGGTCGCAGCGGAGATACTGATTTCTTCGGGCATTCGCTTATTATTGATCCATGGGGAGAAATCATTGCTGAGGGCGGAGAGCAGGAGGAGATTCTCACAGGAACGATTGAGTCTGGCTTGGTGCAGGACGTGCGTGGTCGTATTCCGGTGTTTGAAGATCGGCGTCCCTCACTGTATGACCGATAATCAGTGTAGAAAGGAATACTCCATGCTTAAGGAACGCATTGAATTTTTGTGTAAAAAGAAAAACCTGTCCCGTAAAGAGCTGGTAGACGGGCTGGTGACACCTGCACATTTTGCGAATATACTGGCTGACCGTTACCCGTTGGCAGAGGATCTGGCCGAGCAAATTGCTGGGCGTTTAGGTGTAAACCCATCGTATCTCTTACGTGCAGCGGCAGAGGATGAGGAAACGCTGGCTACAGCGGATAAGATTTTTACAGAGCTGTCCAAGCTGGCTAATCCTGCCACGGAAGGCTATGTGGATCAGCTGGAGGATCGCAACGATTCGCTTGTGGTGGAAATGACGACTTATTTGATGAAGGCTGTTTATTACCAACAATTAAATGACCCAACGGCCTATGAATATTTACATCAAACCTATTTGAATTTTTATTTGGAGAAGTTTGGTCGTTCGGATGAGGTGGAGCTGCCCGCACCGCTAAAAAAAGCAATTTTATTTTATAAAATCCAGTATTTCCGCTCTAAAAATCATTATTATGATGTGCTGAATAACGTTACGCAGTTAATCCGATTGGTGGAAGAGGGGACGGAAAACTGGCTCAATGCGCAAAACATTATGATGGAGGCCTGCATTCAGGTTAAGCAATTTGATCAGGCGAAGCAGGTATTCGAGCAGACGATGCGAAGGGTGTATGATGATCGGCTTTTTCACCGTTTGACGGGCCTGTATGTAGCTTACAGCGGATATTGTTTTGCCATGGGTTCTGTACAGGAAGCACTGTTAACGCTGTCTATGGCTGAGGCCAATCTGGTCTATTTGGAAAATGCGGCAGATATGCTCACGACCATCCTGAACAACCGGATTATTATGCTGACATCGATTGGAGAGCTGGACAAGGCATTGGAGGAAGTAGGGCGTTTTGAAGCGCTGGTGAGTCGGGAGCGGGAGGAAATGCAGCAGATGATGCTGCCCGTTACGCTGATATATCGTTGTGAGATTGCGTTTGTGCGGAAAAATTGGGGGCTTCTCTCACAGCATTTGGATCAGCTTCGCCAAACCAATCTGACAACAGACCAGCAAATGGGGCTTGATTTTTATGAAAGCCAGCTTGCGCTTGCTCAGGGAAATCAGGACGCCTTTTGGATGCATGCCTTGCAATGCTTACCTTATTTTGAAGCTCTTCAGCATCCAGCGCGGCTTGAACAGTTATATGAAACGCTGGCTGTGGTGTCCGAGGACAGTCGTCGTTATAAAGAATCATCTGCGTATTATCGTAAATTGGTCTATCTTTTAAGAAAAAAATAGTCAGAAATCATTCGCTTTTCACAAAACTATCGGATAGATCGTTCGAAAGAATACTCGGAAGTGTGCAAAATTTTGTGCGAACCGTGCCAAAGTTCAAAAATAAACCGACAAAATACAGGTTGAAGCTCCTGTTTTTCCGGTTTTTTTTGTATGCGCCAAAACGTATTGTGATGTCAGGAACCGTCTTCTATACTGAATTCATAAGGTACGACAATACAAAATACGAGGTGCAACCACATGATGAACTTTTTCGGTAAAAAGAAAAAACAGCAGGATGCGATAGAACAAGCAGATCAACTGATGAATAAAGGCCTGTCAGGATTATTTATGAAAGGTCTAGTACCCAAAGAGCATCGGGAACAGATCAACCAAAGCCTAAATTCGGCAAGACAAGCTCAAACAGCGGCTAACGGTGGTTTGGCGATGGCAGCGACTGCGGTTGTTATTTCGGTAACAGATACCGGGAAGCTCGTGAATTTTGATCCGATCGTGGTGCTAGTGCTAGATGTGACAGAAATTAACGGCAATCGATACCAAAAAACGTTGGAAACGCTCGTATCCAAGCTGCAAATTCCGCGGCCGGGAGATACGGTGGGTCTGGGAAGCAACCCGATAAATCCATCAGAGCTGATCTATATGGGTCTGGTGACAGCGTAAAATGAATGAGGTGTTTCACCCTATCTTGCTGACATATATTTTAAACAGATGATTGAAAAGGGGTTTTGAAGGATGAAAGGATTTTTGAGTATGATCGGGGTACTTCTAGTGTTTGGTGTAGGCTTCTCACCATTCTTGGCTAACTACTTATGGAATGATCCATTTTTGATTATGGATGCTCCGTGGTATCGGCCGTTAATTTATACAGGCTTTGCGCTTATATTTCTACCTGGTATTATAGGTGCGTTTTTCGGAGGGGGTAAAGTCAAGAAGGGTGCTCCTGGGGTAGGGATCATTACTAGTGTTCAGCAAACAGGGACTTATGTAAACAATCAGCCGCAGGTAAAGCTTGGGTTGACCGTAACCAAACAGGGAGAAGACAAATATGATACTGCTTTGACGACGATTATTCCTTTAACTTCCATGGCTCAATTTCAGCCAGGCTCGATCATTCCACTCGTAATATCGGAGAAAGACAAAAAGAAAGTAGGACTTGACCTGAAAGGGCAGGTGTCGCAGACGGATTTGCAAGCGTTAATGAATGAGCAAATGGTTAAGCAGGGCGTATCGCCCGAGCTGATGGAAATTGCCAAAACCGGTGAGCAGGCATATGCAAAGGTGCTGGATGTTACACCCATGGGTGAAGCGGGATCCAATAAAATTAAGCTTCAATTTACGCTGAGTGTAACGAAAAGCAACGGCGATACCTTTAATGTAACCACGCAAAAGGATGTTTTTTCTTCCCAACTATCCAAGCTGCAGCAAGGAAGCATTATAGAGGTCATTTATTCACCTCAAGATCCTTCGAAATTGGTCTTTAAAACACAAGTGAGTGAAGCCGAGGTACAGCAAGCATTTGGTTCTTCTCGATCATAAAAAAGTTTTTTATGATACCTGTTTCAGATACAGCCCATAGGTGTATTATAATAGTATCCCGACACCAGGAGGTTGATAACGATGGATAACCAAAGTAGATCCGAACTGGCGAATAGGGATGGCCTGTCACGGCCGAGAGGCTTAAATAGACAGGTTGTCGGAAACAACTATGAAATGGGCTATGATCAGGACAAAAGTCCACCACATCTAGGGAGACCCTGATCACAACAAGGCGAGGACAGACACTTTGGGATCACACAGCACATTGGAACTGAGGTAGGACATTCTTGGATACCAAGACTAGAGACCTTAAGGAAAGAAGTGATGCGGGATGGATAAAGTGGAGTTTCCGAGCAAGCGTAGAGTAATCAGGCGAGGCTGACATGAATTTCAAATGAACATGAAATGTGGTTCGTTGAAGACAGATGGAAGCAACATCGCAACAGTGTAATCGAACCAGTGATCTAATTGCAGTATTGAAAGTATAGGGGCGAAGCCCCAGGACCGTCTTCCTCTCTGGCTTGGGCTGGGGAGGAAGACGGTCCTTTTCACGTTCGAGGCTACTTTTGAGAAAGTTGCTCGACCGTTTCTCGGAAGGTATCAATAAAAGCTTCGGCAGCTTTAGACAAATAACGTCCGTTCCGGTAAGCAATGGCCAGGGTACGGCTGGGGGTAGGTTCGGCGAGTGGCAGCAATGCTGGAACAAACTCGCTACTGGCGGCCCGTGCGATAAAACGTGGGACGAGTGTCACGCCCATACCTGTCGCTACGAGCGATTGAAGGGTCTCCATATTAGTGCTTTCAAACACCACATTGGGTTCAAAGCCTGCTTGATGACATAGATCCATCGTCAGCTTGCGAAAGCCTTGCCCTTTTTTCAGGACGACAAAAGGCTCGTCTTTCAGTTCTTCCATATGCACTGGCTGCGACTGGGTACCATTTTTACGCAGGGCTAGGGGATGACCCGGAGGAACAGCGAGATCAATCCATTCTTCACCGATGGGTACATAAGAAAGTGTAGGTTCTACTAAGGGAAGAGAGAGTAGGCTGAGATCTGTATCGCCACTTGCCGTTTTTTTCTCCAGATTCATGGATGAATCTTCGACTAACACGATTTCAATGTCTGGATGAGCCCTCTTGAATACAGGCAGCACATGCGGCAGCAAATGGGAGCCTGTGATAGGCATACTGCCAACGACGACCTTCCCTTTTCGCAGCTGAGAAATATCGTCCATTTCCTGCCGGAGCTGCTCGACTGCATCAACTATTTTTTTTGCCTTTTCTACAAAGCTTGCTCCTGCATGTGTTAATTCCACCGTGCTGGTGTTGCGTTGAAATAAAAGTACCCCAAGTTCTTTTTCTAGTTTGGACAATTGTTGGCTCAAAGAAGGCTGAGCAATATGCAGTTTTTCTGCTGCGCGTGAGAAGTTTTTTTCCGCTGCAATTTGCAGGGTGTACTGAAGCTGTCTGAATTCCATCGAATTTCATGCTCCTTATCTTATAAGCTTTTCCTATTACATCATAGACTGATTATACAATAATAAAATTAAATGCCCAGTCCTGACGAATCTCATGTGTCACAAGTTTTATATAGATGAAGCGTTTTGTCACAAATATCGTCTTTTAATATAGATAATGAATTCCTTTAACATTCTCCTGATAAAACATAATTAATCTTAGTTCTGGTTGTACAAAAAAGGTCTGGGAGGAAAATGAATGCTAAAATGTTGGGGGATACATACGAAAAAATCGGTGGCTGCACTCGTAGCGACGATGATGCTAGCAGTAAGCGGTGGGACGGCGATGGCAGTCGAAAAGGACACGTCGATTAAAAACGTAATTATTTTGATTCCAGACGGTATGGCTAATGACGCCACTGCACTGGCTAGATGGTACAAAGGATCCTCCTTAACGTTAGACAGCATGGCAAGCGGCATGGTGCGTACGCATTCTGCGGATGCTCCAATTGCCGATTCTGCTCCAGCGGGTACTGCTTTTGCCACAGGACATAAATCACATACTGGGTATGTAGGTGTCCTTCCTGATGAAGCGACAATGCCTGGACAACAACCCATTGCAGTGGGTGACGCCAAAAAGCCTGTAGCTTCCATTCTTGAGGCTTCCAAGCTGGCAGGAAAATCGACCGGAATTATTGCGACTTCCGAGATTATGCATGCGACACCAGCTGATTTTACCGCACATTATCCTGATCGTAAAAATTATGATGCACTCAGCATGCAGCAAGCCTACAACGGGGTTGACGTAGTGTTAGGTGGAGGCGGCAAGTTTTTGGAGGCAGCAGGGCGTAAAGATGGCCAAGATTTGGTAGCCCAAATTAAAGACCAGGGTTATGACTTTGTCACGACACCTGAAGGGTTGAAAAAATCGACCTCCAGCAAGCTCTGGGGCAGCTTTTCTCCCGAAGCCCTTGCGTATAACCTGGATCGCGATGCATCCAAGGAACCTAGTCTGGCGGAAATGACATCGAAAGCCATTGATGTGTTGTCCAAAAACGATAAAGGCTTCTTCTTAATGGTAGAAGGCAGTAAAGTGGATTGGGCCGCCCATGCAAATGATCCAACCGGAATTATTAGTGACGTGCTTTCATTTGACGATGCGGTGAAAGTTGCTGTGGATTACGCCAAACAAAACCAAAATACTGTCGTCGTAGCAGTGACAGACCACGGAAACGGTGGATTGACGATTGGTAGCAGCGATACAACTAGCAATTATGACAAAACGCCTTTAGCTTCTTTTATAGACCCGCTGAAAAAAGCGAAGCTGACGGGTGAAGGCTTGGAAGCCAAGCTGAATGCAGATCGCAGCAATATTAAAGAGGTGCTTTCCACGTATTTTGGCATCACCGATTTGACAGACGAAGAAGTGAAAACCATTAAAGATGCCAAAGAAGGCAGCATGAACTATGCTGTCGGACCGATCATTAGCAAACGTGCGAATATTGGCTGGACTACAGGCGGACATACAGGAGGCGATGTCGTGTTGTACACGTACGCGCCGAACGGAGACCGTCCATCCGGTGTAATCGACAATACGGATGTAAATAAGTATATGACACGTGTACTTGGACTGGACTTGGATACAGTCAGCAAGCAGCTTTTTGTTCCTGCAAAAGCCGCTTTTGAAGCTAAAGGAGCCAAGTTTACTGCGGATACGAAAGTCATTACAGTGACCAAAGGCAGTAACAAGCTGGAGCTTCCGGTATACAAAAATATTGCTATGCTGAATGGTAAAAATACCACGCTCAACGGTGTAGTTGTATTTAACGGTGTTGATTATTTTGTACCCCAGCAGGCAATTGATTTGATTCAGTAATATGCAGAACCATCGACAAGGGCTGTTTCTTCCATTAGAGGAAGAGACAGCTTTTTTGTGTGTTGAGCTAAATGTGTATTTTTTGAGGCGGAAGTTGAAGAAGGTTTTTATAAAATGGGATTTTTTGTGAAACTAGTCACGTTACATCTTCTTCGATATTGCTAGAATAATACATGTACGGTACAAGCCGCTGATGATGTGAAGTCCGGATGGACGAGGGAAGAAGGGATGAGTCACGGACGAATTATTACTGCGTCTGGCTGACGGCAAGGAATGGACGCATACGGAAATGATGGAGTTGCTGACACGTTTGGATGATGAGCCGACGCTGCGGGCTCAACTGAGGCACCTGGCAGCTCGCACCAAATTGGAGCGCTATGGCAAAGGTGTTTTTTTACGGGGATTAATTGAATTCTCCAGTATATGTCGTCAGGACTGCATGTACTGTGGGCTGCGTGCTTCGAATAAACAGGCAGATCGTTACCGTTTGCAGCCGGAAGAAATTCTGGCCTGTTGTGCGGAGGGCTATGAACTCGGCTATCGGACCTTTGTGCTGCAAAGTGGGGAAGATTACTGGTTTACAGCAGCCCGGCTGACGAAATTGATTCGAGAAATTAAAAGCCGTTTCGCGGATGTGGCAGTCACACTGTCCATCGGTGAACGGGATGATGAAACTTATGAGCAATTATACGAGGCGGGCGCGGACCGTTTTTTGCTGCGGCATGAGACAGCTTCCCCCCGTTTGTACGCCAAGCTGCATCCGACGATGACGATGGAAAGCAGGCGCAGCCGTCTGCTGGCTTTGCAACGAATCGGCTTTCAGATCGGGGCCGGATGTATGGTGGGGTTACCAGGACAAACAAATAGTGAATTAGCAGACGATTTGGTCTATCTGCATAGCCTGTCACCAGATATGATCGGGATTGGTCCTTTTTTACCGCATAGCAACACGCCGCTTCGGGATGCCAGTCAGGGGAGCATGGAAAAGGCTCTCGATATTATTTCGTTATCCCGACTGGTTGTTCCAGATGCACTTATTCCGGCGTCCACGGCAATGGGAACGATTCATCCCCAAGGCAGGGAGAAGGCGCTTCAAGCAGGGGCAAATGTGGTGATGCCCAATTTGTCGCCACTGGCGGTGAGGCCTAAGTATGCGATTTATGAGAATAAAATATGTTTGGGAGATGAGTCTGCCCAATGTCGTCATTGCCTGGAGATGCGGATTCGTGGAGCGGGATTTGAAGTCGATATGGGGCGCGGTGATAGTTTGAGGGTGCAACGACAACTTATGAGACAGGAAACTTTGTGAGGCTATGACGGAAACATTGCAGTAACCATAAATAAGGAGATGGGTATACGTGAGTGGAGTACGGGAGAAAGTGTCGGCGGATTTTATTAATGAAGCAGAGATTATGGCAGCAGTGGAGCAGGGGAAACAAGAGGCAACAGATCGACACCGTATTTTAGAAATTTTAGAAAAGGGGAGAGCCTGCCGGGGACTGAGTGCGAGTGAAGCGGCGGCTCTTTTGCATGTGGATGATCCTGAATTATTGGAAGAGATGTTCAAATCTTCGAGGGCAGTCAAAGAGCAAATTTATGGCAACCGGATTGTGTTGTTCGCCCCTTTATATGTAAGCAACCACTGCGTGAATAACTGCGAATATTGTGGTTATAAACATACCAATGACAGCTTTACTCGTAGCCGTCTGACACCGGAGGAATTGGTGGAGGAGGTTAGAGTGCTTCAAGAACTGGGACACAAGCGACTCGTGCTGGAAGCGGGAGAAGACCCAGTCCATTGTCCCATTGACTATATCGTCGATTGTCTGCGCCAGATCTATGAGGTCAAGGTGGATAACGGCAGCATTCGGCGGATCAATGTGAATATTGCATCCACAACCGAGGAGGACTATCGGAAACTGGCAGAGGTGGGCATTGGTACGTATATTTTATTTCAGGAAACGTATCATCGGGAAAGCTATCGTAAATTCCACCTACAGGGACCAAAGCGGGACTTTGATTGGCATACTACCGCCATGGACAGAGCCATGCGTGCGGGTATAGATGATGTGGGGATCGGTGTGTTGTACGGCTTGTATGATTTCCGCTATGAGACCGTAGCGATGCTGAAACATGCCGAGCACTTGGAAGAAGCCTTTGGCTGTGGCCCCCATACGGTTTCAGTTCCACGATTGCGTCCGGCTGAAAATGTAGATCTGGAGCGATATCCGTACCTGGTCAACGATGAGGATTTTATGAAAATTGTATCCGTTCTTCGACTGGCTGTCCCTTATGCTGGAATGATCCTGTCCACGCGCGAGGAGCCGGAATATAGGGACCGCGTCATTGGTCTAGGCGTGTCGCAGATTAGTGCAGGTTCAGCTACAGGCGTAGGGGCATATGCAAAACAGGAAACTGATGATAAGCCTCAATTTGAGGTGGGGGATCATCGCTCACCATCGGAAATTATTAAAAGTCTGTGCCGTGGCGGATATATGCCGAGCTACTGCACAGCTTGCTACCGTGAGGGGCGAACTGGAGATCGTTTCATGGAGCTTGCCAAATCAGGACAAATTCATAATGTATGCCAGCCGAATTCGCTGCTGACCTTCCAAGAATATCTGCTGGATTATGGGGATGAGGAGGCACGTGAACTGGGAGCTGCCGCTCTGCGAGAAAATCTGGAGCGTATACCACGTGAATCAACGCGCCGTTTGACGCTTGACAGACTGGAACGACTGGAAGCAGGCGAACGCGATTTGTATTTTTAGCAATTTATATTATTCGTAGTATCATTTCACGCTATGAAATCTCATGATTTATAATGAACTTGAAAATAAAAAGCAGTCGCGTTGAAATCAGCGCGACTGCTTTTGTGTGTCTGGAAAAAAATATGAATACCGAGATGAGGACTTTTAGGAATAACTGCCGGCCTCTACAGCTTGCTCCCATGCCAGCATAGCAGATGGGAAGCATTCAATAGCACGGGGAAAGACCCCCTGTACATAAGCGATGAAAATACCATAGTTCACAATCGGCACTCCGGCAGCTTTCGTTTCCGACATTCGATGAAGCATCGTACGCCGATTGAGCATGCATGCACCGCAATGAATAACCAGTGCGTATTCGCTCAGATCATCAGGGAAGCTGGAGCCGGATGCATGCTCGATGATGAGACGTTTGCCTATCGTTTGGCGGAGCCAGCGTGGAATTTTCACTCGACCAATATCGTCAGATTGGCATTGGTGAGTGCAGGCTTCGGCAATAAGTACACGGTCTCCATCCTTGAGGCGATCAATGGCTCTTGCACCTCGTACCAGTTCGTCCAGATCGCCTTTATGACGGGCAAACAGGATGGAAAAAGAGGTGAGAGGCACATCTTTGGGCGTGTCAGCCGCTACTTTCATAAAAACCTGTGAATCGGTAATGACCAAGCGAGGCTTGCGTCCCAATCTCTCCAGTGTCAATCGTAGTTCATGTTCTTTGGTCACTACGGCGATGGCATCACTCTCTAGTGTATCGCGGATTGTTTGCTGTTGTGGCAGGATCAATCGGCCTTTTGGTGCAGCTTTGTCGATGGGAACGACCAGCACAACAACATCGCCGGGTGACAACAGGTCACCGACGATACGGAAACGATCCTCGTTTTGGGGAAGTGTATTCGTGATAGCCTTTTTTAGTTCCGTGTCTCCTCGGAGCAAAGATGCACTGAAAGGAATCAGGGTGAGATCCAGTTCAGTAGCCAGTTTTGTAGCCGTTTTATCTGATTCTGTAAGGGTATCTATCTTATTCAATACCCCAATAACAGGAATCTTTTTGATACGGAGCTTTTCGAGTAGCTCATGCTCGAATGATCCGACTCCAACGGTGGCGTCGATAACGAGAAGAGCCAAGTCTGTACTATTAAGTATTTCTAGCGTTTTGTTGCGGCGCAGCTCTCCGATCTCACCCTCATCGTCCAGTCCGGCGGTATCCACCAAAACAATGGGACCCGCTGGGAGCAGCTCCATCGGTTTGAAAACGGGGTCCGTGGTCGTTCCTCCTACAGGAGATACCACAGCGACGGGCTGACCAGTCAGGGTGTTCAGAATGCTGGATTTGCCTGCGTTACGGCGACCAAGCAGGACGATATGTGGTCGGTTGCTACGAGGGGTATCATTCATTCCCATGGTGAGTTCCTTCTTCCTGCCCCGGAATTCCGGGCTTGGTTACTGTATAGGGATGGCATAATTGGTCAATCCGCGAACGGGTCAGTAGGCCGCGATCTTCTGCAATATCCTCTGGTGTGCGACCTTGCGCAATGGCTGCCGATGCAATGGAGGCAGCTTCATCATAGCCAAGCTCCGCGACCAGCGCAGAAGCCATCACGGCTGAGTTACGTAGATTTGTAATACAGCGTTCCTCACGCACGATCAGGCCACGCACACATCGTTCTTCGAATAGTCGAACCGCGCTGTTCAGAATATGTAGCGATTCCAGCAACGATTCGGCAATCAGCGGCAGGAATGCGTTTAGCTCCAACTGACCGGAGGCAGCGGCCATAGTGATAGCCGCATCTTCGGCTATCACACGCATGGCTGTTAGTCCTGCCATTTCAGCTATTACCGGATTGACCTTGCCAGGCATAATAGAGGATCCGGCCTGAACTGGAGGCAGCGTGTATTCGCCAATACCACCGAAAGGACCAGAGGCCAGTAGGCGAAAATCGCCAGATATTTTGTACAGATTCACGGCGGCTGCTTTGAGTAGACCGGACACCTCCACAAAGACATCCATATTTTGAATCGGATCCATCGGGTGGTCGCTGCGACTCAGTCCAAAGCCGGTCTCATCCGCCAGTTTTTCGACCATCCGATAGCTGTAAGCACGGGGCGCGTTCATACCTGTGCCAATCGCCGTGCCTCCAATAGGGATTTCCCGCAGCCGCTCTTCGGCCTTATAGAGACGCCAGCGGTCGCGCGCTATAGCCTTTGCATAGGCACCAAAGCCCTGCCCGGCCATCATGGGCAGGGCATCTATTAGCTGAGTGCGGCCTAGCTTGAGTAGGTCGGCATATTCTGTTTCTTTGTGCTGTAAAGCATCCTGTAACGAAGACATTGTGTCACATAAAGGCCGAAGCAGCCGTATCGCTGCAATTCGTAGCGCTGTGGGATAGACATCATTCGTAGACTGGCAGCAGTTCACATCATCCAGCGGATGTACAATTTCATACTGCCCTGGTCTGCCTCCTAGCTGTACGATGGCCAAATTAGCAATGACCTCATTTACATTCATATGGGTACTGGTGCCTGCGCCGCCTTGCATAGCATCCACGGTAAACATATGTTGGTGTCTCCCGGCGAGTATTTCATCACAAGCATATACAATGGCAGAGGCCCGTTGGACAGGAAGCCGTTTCTGCTCTCCATTCACTTGAGCGGCTACTTTTTTTACCAACACAAGAGCGTGGATCAGGTTTTGGTTCACAGGCCTGCCACTGACCGCAAAATTGTTCATCGCGCGTGCGGTGTGAATACCGTAAAAGGCGTCTGCGGGAATTTCCATCTCTCCTAACGCATCCCGCTCGGTTCGCGTATTTGTAGGTAGAGGGAAACCTTCAGTCATAGACCTGTTGCCGGAATGCGTGTCATATGCAGCAGCTGACGTGCACTTGCAGCGCGTTTTTCCTCAACCCGGGCATGAACCAGATCTGGCTCGACCAGCTTGAGTGCTTGTGTTGGACATTTACCAATGCAGGCCGGGCCGCCGTCCACACCTTCGCACAAATCACATTTGCTGGCAATCATGCGTTCTTTGGGTTGCAAACGGCCTGACATATTGGTGTACAGTCCGTCTTGAACGACAGGCTGCCCGTTTCGATACTCGGGTACCATGGTAATCGCGCCGTAAGGGCAGGCGATCATGCAGGTTTTACAGCCAATGCAGCTTTCACTGTTAATGAGAATGCAGCCATCTGCGTTCGTAATGGAGCCGTTCGGACAAGCGTTAGCGCATGGGGCATCCTCACAGTGACGACACTGAACGGGTGCAGTGACTCCAAATGATTTAATAACCTTCAGACGAGGGTGAAAATGAAACTCATCATCTGGTGAGATAAAAGGGTTCTCCGCTGAATGTGCGATGACACATGCGATTTCACAGGTACGACATCCGATACACTGGTCGGGATCAGCTAAAACAAAACGGTTCATACAATTCGACTCCTCTCTAACTAACGACAAATATAATGTATACAGCATAAAAAACTTAACGTATTAATGAATGGAGTAATCCGTATCCCCTTTGATAGAAATAGTGCTACTTCGGCTTTGCTTGCCGGGCCCCCGTTGTTGGAAGGTCGTGTGCAGAAGATGATGCGACACATGACCCAGCGGCTCACCTAGAAATTCATCATAAAGTTTAATGATGTGAGGGTTCTCATGCGATTTTCGTACCTGGCGTGCAGCATCATGTCCATAGATGGAGGATTTACGTGCCCGATATGCTTCAATTCGTTGCTTTTCTAACATGATCTTGGGTTGTCCCCCTCCACTGATACATCCGGCAGGGCAGCCCATCACCTCAATAAAATGATAATCACATTCGCCCGCCTGGACACGATCCAGTAGCTGATAGGCATGCTGTAGCCCGGCGACGACCGCTACCTTGAGCTGTAGCTTGCCTACCTGAACCTCAGCTACTCGAATGCCTTCCTCACCACGTACAAAATCGAGTTGGAGCTTCGGCAGTTTTTCATTTGTCAGCAGCTCGTAACCTGTACGGATGGCAGCTTCCATGACTCCTCCAGTGACTCCAAAAATGGAGCCTGCACCGGAATATTGCCCTAACGGTGAATCGAATTCTTCATCAGGCAGGTTTGCAAAATCAATTCCGCTCTGCTTGATCCAGTATGCAAGTTCACGCGTGGTCAGTACCTCATCTACATCACGGTAACCGTCAGATTCCATTTCGGGACGATCACATTCAAATTGTTTACAAGTACATGGCATGATGGCAACGCTGTATATATTCGCAGGTTCCACCTCGTCCAGTTGTGCGCCATAAGATTTGATAAGCGCTCCTAACATTTGCATCGGAGATTTGCAGCTGGATAGATGGTCTAGCAGATCGGGATATTCAATCTCGGCAAATCGAACCCATGCTGGACAGCAGGATGTGAACATAGGCAAGGGACCGCCTTCAGTCACGCGACGAATCAATTCCGTGCCTTCCTCCATGATGGTCACGTCAGCTCCAAAGTTGGTGTCATATACCCGGTCGAAACCAAGGCGGCGCAAAGCAGCAGCCATTTTCCCAGGCGTCAAGGTGCCAAACGGCATACCGAATTCCTCCGCGAGTGAAACACGAATGGCCGGAGCACATTGGACGATCCGAAACTGTCCAGGTTTGGTCATCATATCGCTTACCTTATTCAAGTTGTAGCTATAATAGGCAGCGAATAGCGGCTCTCTGATGTCGGCAGGCATATCGCGTTCTTGTATACGTGCCAGCCGTCTAGCGGCGCCTTCCTGTGGAGATGAACCTGCCCAGTCAGATGCGTATACGCTGCATATTTGTACACATTGACCGCAAATAACACATCGGTCTGCATTAACGGTTTGAGGTTCTCCAGGCAGTCCCTCTATGGCATCTACTGGACAAACCTCAGCACAGCGTCTGCATCCCGTGCAGAGCGTCGGGTCAATATGAATGACAGGGTCTGTGCAATCAGTCGTCTTCATACAAGGAGGTGAAGAGATCTTGTCTATAGTGGTTGACATGTTTTTCTACCTTTCTGCGGCTGATTTTGACCTTACAGGCGTGGGAAAAAGACTTCCCGCCGAGGCTCTGGAGGCGAGTCGGATATACCTTTGGCCAGCCGTAGGACATGATTCGGGCAGGCATCTACACATGCAGGCTGTCCGTTCTCTGTTTCCGCGCACAGATCGCATTTGCTTGCCGCGGTGCGGGGAAGGGCCACTCGATTTGCCCGGTGAGTCAGGCCGGACTGCGTCACAAGGTGTCCGGCCTGGTAGACCGGAGACACCTCAATTGCCCCGAAGGGGCAGGCCAAAACACAGGAAGTACAGCCGATACATCGATCCTCATCTATCATGACGACTCCGTCCTCCTGACGAATGGCCTGCACCGGACAGGCATGTGCGCAGGGGGCATTTTCGCAATGCCGGCATTGCACCGGCACATACGTATCCCCTGTACGAACAACATACACCTTGGGTACGACAGGAACGCTGACGGTTCCGACCGAAGCTCCTATACCGTTAGCCTGACTGTGAACGGCGAAGCACGCCAGTTCACAGGCTTTGCAGCCGATGCACTGCCCGGCGTCTGCGACTACAAAAGAAGAAGCAACAGCGCTTGTTCTACTGGCTGCTCCCATTCTACTCATCGAAGCTGAACGGGTATCAGTCGGACGGTGCATCATATTCCCTGTCCCGCTCATCTTGTCACCTTATCAGCCAAAACAGCTTCCTGGACGTTCATCTGTTTGCGAATCTGTTGGTACGATTCATGTACATCACGTTCGGCCTGAGCTTGGTCGGCGATTCGTTCCAGGCGGATGGCACAGTATTTTAATTCCGGGGTTTTGGATACCGGATCGAGAAAATCAGCGGTCAGCTCGTTGCATGCTCCAACCCACCAGTGATAGGTCATGTAGGTCGCACCTTGTTGCACACGGTCACTGATTTGTGCCCGTGCCATGATGCGTCCCCGACGGGAGGATATGGCAACAATTTCACCATCCAGAATATTCAGATCTGCTCCGTCTTCCGGGCTAATCTGAATAAAGCCAGGCTCATCAGACAATTGGCGTAGCGCACGGCAATTGCCAGTCATGGTACGAACGGAGTAGTGGCCTACCTCACGGACTGTAGACAAGACAAGCGGGTATTTTGCATCCGGTTGTTCTTGTGGTGGACGCCATTCGCAGGCGAATAATCTGCCTTTGCCACTAGGTGTCGAAAATTGATTTCCTTTATACAAATACGGTGTACCTGGATGATCCTCAGTAGGGCAGGGCCATTGCACGCCGCCTTGCTGCTCCATTTTTTGGTAGCTGGCACCGGAGAATAATGGGCAGAGGCTACGCATTTCATCCCAAATTTCCTCTGTGTTTGCATAGGACATAGGGTAGCCCATGGCGGTAGCAACCTCGCTAATAATAGCCCAGTCTGGCTTTACATCACCCTGTGGCTCGACGGCCTTTCGGATGCGCTGAAAGCCCCGATCTGCCGAAGAATATACACCGTCATGCTCGCCCCAGGCAGTAGAAGGGAGGATGACATCGGCATGCAGCGCTGTTTTGTTCATGAAAATATCCTGGACCACGACAAATTCCAATTGGTCTAGGGCTTCACGCAACTCGGCGGCGTTCGGATCACTTTGTACAGGGTCTTCGCCGAAAATGTAATAAGCTTTCAGCTTGTTCTCCTTCAGGATGAGGTGTGGTACCTCCGTAAGTGGATATCCTTTTTTACGCGGCAGCTCAACACCCCATGCTTTTTCAAACTTTTTGCGAACCGTGGTGTCTGTTACATCCTGATAGCCAGGATACACATTCGGCAAAGCGCCCATGTCGCAGGAACCCTGTACATTGTTTTGTCCCCGTACTGGTCCGATACCCACATTCGGCTTGCCCAGATTTCCGGTCAACAGTGCAAGGGAAGCGAGCCCCTTTACTACGTCAACGGCCTGTGAAAATTGGCATACGCCCATTCCGTACAAAATGGTAGCGGTAGGGGCCTTTGCATATTCCCTCATAGCCGCCCGGATATCGGCCGCCTTGACCCCCGTAATGCCTTCCGCATATTCGGGAGTATATTTTTTAATGCTGTCTACGTATTCGGCAAAGCCTTCTGTGTTTGCTTCAACATATCGTTTGTCGTACAGTCCTTCATGCACAAGTACATGACCAAAAGCGTTCACCAAAGCCATGTTCGAACCGCCCTTTAAGGGTAGCCACATATTCGAAATACGAGCTGTTTCGGTCATGCGCGGATCGCATACAATAATTTTGGCGCCTCTTTGCTTGGCAGCTACAATGCGTCTTGCGACGATCGGATGTGTTTCGGGTGCATTATATCCAAATACGAAAATGAGATCAGAGTGTTCAATTTCAGGAATAGAGTTGGACATAGCTCCATCTCCGAGCGAGTAAGTCAAACCTGCCACAGAAGGGCCATGGCATACACGAGCGCAATGGTCAATATTGTTCGTGCCAATGACCGCCCGCATGAACTTTTGCATGACATAATTGGCCTCATTTCCCGGACCACGTGCGGAGCCCGTTCCCATAATGGAGTCGGGTCCGTATTTTTCCTTAATTGCTGACAGCCGTTCGGCAGTATATTGAATGGCTTCCTTCCACTCCACTTCCTCCATAACTCCATTTTTGCGAATCATGGGCTTGCGCAAGCGTGCAGTCAGAATTTGCGGGTCATTCAGAAAATCCCATCCGTAGTGTCCTTTTAGACACAACGTTCCTTCATTCGTACGACCACCAGCCGGCTCTGCGCCAATTACCTGTCCTTTTTCCACCAGCAAATGAAGCTGACAACCGCTCCCGCAGTAGGGACATACGGTCAATACCTTGTCTGCCATAAGTGCAGCACCTCTTTTATATGAAATAGATGAAACTCGAAACATAAAAAAAGCCAATACAAAAATGCCGCTTTACGCTGCATCCTGTACTGGCTTATCCGCGAGCGAGGAGACAAGGCTCCTTCCCGCTAATCCAACCGGTGTATGTGTTGTAGTTCTAGAGTAATGATAATGTGTCCGTCTCCATGGACGGAGGGGCAGACCTCCCAAGTATAAGTGAAGGGACTGCCGAGTGTTTTTTCGGCTTCGTTCATAAACTCCTTTTCCAGATAGGGACGAAGGACGTCCCAATATTCTCTGACCTTGTCCTCAGCCCCTTCATGAACGAGAATTTCGGACAGATTAGACAATGTACCTCGAATTTCTACCGTAATCCGGAGCGGCGAATCCAGTGAAACCTTGACGTTGTCCGGTCCTTTTCCCCGGTAGTGTTTGACAATACATACGGCCAACTTCCTGATGCGCTCACGGTATTCCAATTCGGTATTCAACATCTGGACACTCCGCTTCGAATCAAAATAAAGGCGTACTTGCCGCGCATGCCAGACAGCCTGTGTAGCTAGTTTAGAACAAGACGTAACCGTCCCGACCAAAGTGGTCTGCCCAGCACGGCGTATCACTCTTCTATGGTAGAACAGGTTGGCCCGGAAAGATGTGAAATTCATTACACTGAACCAAAATTTTACATGGATTAGCCCCCTCTTGAAGCAGCTTTACCTCTATGGTTTGTATGATGCTTCTCGTTCTATCGCATTGCTTGTACAGTTCTAATACAAAAGCAGTAGATGAATTTATTATTATTACATTGAACAAAATGCTAGTCGAACACCAGAAAATATAAATATGTTATCCAAAATGGGTGATATCGTACGTGATTCTGCAACTACCATGATATGTGTGGGATTGGAAGTGGTATTCGTGAACATCATCTTCAGGTTATGCGAATTCCGGAAGATTAGTTGCTAAGAGGAATACTGGGTACACAAAGTCATCAATCCAAAGCTAATTTGTCTGTACACAAACCACAGATCCAAAGCAGATTGCCCAAGCCATTGTCTGTTACAGCACCCGACGAACAGCGTTGGTTTTCAAGTCGAGACCCATAATAAAGTGGCAGCAAAGCAATTTATCGCACTGTACAATCGCTTTCATCATGGGGTAAAGTGCGGGTTCAAGATGTAGAATCTATGCGAAATTCAGTTGTAGAAGGGCAACTTAAAGGTCGCCAAATGAAGAAATTACTGCAACGTGTGGCTGAACATAAAGCCGCAAGTCAAGCCATGTATAAATAAAGAGAAGAGGTCCGTGCTAGAATGCATGGACCTCTTCAAACCTTTAATAATTGATTTTATAAAACTTTACTGTTTAACCAGAACAGATAAATCGCCTTCAAAAACTTGCTCCTCTGTGTGGTTGAAAGTCGACAGCAATACAGTAACGAGTCCTGTTCCATTCCTCATCTCTTTTACTCCAATCACTTCAACAATGGTGTACAATTCGTCGCCTGGATATACTGGTTTAATAAATTTAATATTATTCATAGCAGTTCCAGCAATAACCTCATCACCGTAACTGCCTGTTTCAACCCAAAGCTTAAAAGAAACAGCTAATGTTTGAATTCCTGAAGCGATAATTCCGTTAAACCTGCCTTGTAATGCTTTTTTTTCATCTAAGTGCATATATTGCGGGTCAAACTCCCTTGCAAATCTGGTAATGTCCTCTTTAGTTAATTTTAAAGATTTGGTTTTAAATACTTGTCCGATATAAAATTCATGAAACCGCATTATTACACCTCTTGATTAAATTATTTGCTTATTTATATTAGAGTAGCATAATATCACCAATCAAGTTAAACTGCCGTCAGCTTAATGACGTATTGTCCGTCTACAACTTTATATTCACCGAACAATATTTCCCTTTAAAATTCGTAGCGTTATAGAAACAAAGCTAATTTAAGATACTCTTTGGAACTACTTATTTTATATACTTCGACATTCGATGCAAATAAATAAAAATTATTGACAACTGTTAAATTATGGACAACAATAGAATGCAATAATATATAAATATTGGTACTTCTGTATGGAGGGTGGTTTATCCATGGAAATTACACCCACGATTAGAGCGGAATTGGAACAATACCTAAAACAAGAAGGTTTGAGCATGATGGAGTTCGGGCATATTGCAGGCATGAATAGGGGGATAATAAGTAGCATAGTGTCAGGCAATAAATCTATGTCTGTTAACCAGATAGATCGCATTACCGAGGCTATGGGTTTACCAGAAGGCTACTTTTACGACCTATTTATAGAAAACTACATCATCGACACTCCCCCGAATATGAGACGAATAGAGCCATTTTTGTATCGTTGTGCGGAATTGGACAAGCTGGATGCGATCCGTCGAGTGGTGGGAACCATTATGGACAACCTACTCTATTCGCCTAAACTATTTGATATTGCAGAAACATTATTAGCACAAGGACGATATGGTGCGGCACTGATACTCTATGAGAACGTAGCAGAAGTGGAGAAGTACCAGCACTCCGAACGTTTGGCGATCTGTCAATATCGCATGTTCACGATTCAGATTGGTGACGACCAAAGCCGCAACCTCAAGGCAGCTATACTATTTGAGCCTTATGTCGAGCGTCTAGATGATTTAGAACAACTTGAAGCTTTAAAGGATTTGGCTAATGTGTACAGGTCTTTGCGTAAATGGGACAAGGTTGATGAAATAGCGAGGGTAATGAGAGCTAAAGCGGAAGTACAATATTCCATAAAGCATCAGCAGAAGAATCGAAAGAACAGCGAGCATGAAAAGGAAACCAGAGGGCCGTTATTTGGATACATTGCTTACGCCGATTTGTTGTGTGCTAGTGTTTGTGAAGCCCAAGGCGATTATCAACAAGCTCTACAATATACATACGCCTATGCGAATTTAGATTGGGTCAAAGAGACTGACGAAGATACTCGACACTGGGTAAACTTGTTTAGTCAGTGGGCAGAAGGTAACACGTACGTAAATAAACTCCTGTCTGGAGATGTTAGCGTGCTGCCAGACTATGTTGAATATATAGCGGCAACATCAACCGCTAATGAAAATGAGAAACTCTCAAAGCTGTTGAACGTAATGATAGCGGCTAACCGATATGAAATAGATGTGGATGATGTCCTTTCACGTTTTAAAACGAATATTAATTCTTTTGCTCAACTCCCAACATCATCTGATATATATACCCAACAGGTAATACCAGACTATTTCGCATGGTTTGCTTACGAAATGGCTCATTATTATTTACATCGGGTGAAATATAGTGATGGCTTTAAATACTTGATGTATGCAATGGCAAAGTCACATATAATAACTAATGAAACAAACTTTATAAATTGTATTGGTCTGTTTATGCGTTTCCAAGTCCATGCGACTCCTGAAATCAAAACAGAGTTTTCCAATCTAATTGAAAAGGTGTGGTTAAGTAATGTTAAAAAAGATGGAATGGTTAATCGTTGCGAGTAGCTTTTTGGTTTTCATAATCGTACCTGCTCACAATCATGATCAGCTTATTCAGACCCTTGTACAAATTGGGGGATTCTAAAGTAAAAGAAGGCTCTGCCGACCAAAAGGTTAGCAGAGCTTTTTTCAGTGCGGGAATTACTACACAATTCACCGAATAACTATCTTGATGTGATCAGCATAAACTATACATATGAGTATTAAAGAAAGAAATCACCCAACTCATTTATCCTTATTACAACACTCAGAAGCACCGTTGTGCGATCCAAAAGCATCGGTGACATCCTACTGGCTATAAATTGAATATTCCTCATTAGCATTTTTTTATTAAATGTAAATTGACGCTTTATAGAGTGAGGGAATTAATCTCTTAAATTGGCCTGTGGAATTTTCTTTATTATAGAGCAGTTTGAATTTAGATTAGATGGGAAAAAAAGGATCCAACGGTTTGTAGCCGCGTAAGAGTCCTTCTTTTGTTTATTTAGTCGAATACTCGCTTACTTCAAAGGTGAGTATTTTGTTGAATACTACATATTCCTTACGGTTGCTGAATGGGCCTTTATTATTATTGTGTTTATCGATGGCAAAGAATGAAGCACCTCTACCAGCATCTTTAGCGTCATACCAAGCGATTAAATCAAAAAGCTCAGCTGACCTTAATGGGTCGGTGGAGCTTTTTTTGTTAAGAAGCCCTTCCTTTAACCAAGACCTCGCATAGCCTATGGAGTATAGTACCCTAAAATAAAGGAGGCGTTACGTGTGGGGGAAATGAAAAGAGACTACGCGGGAATCACCGGAAGAGTTTGGACGTCGGTAGCTGCTGTCTTGGCACTGTTCATTTTGCTGGTAATCATCTTGAAATTAATTCATTTATAAAGATTCTTAAGCTCCACCGGCATTTTTTCGAATTACTGTTTAGCCCTGAACTTTTTATCATTTTGGTCATAATTACTGGAAAAACGTTTTAGACAGACAAAAGGAACCTCAGCGGTTTTTCAGAAGGTAGGGTATTAACTCCTTAACGACGCCTGATCCATGCCGGAGCAGCTGAAAAAAGGTAGACTGATTCATGGAGTCGTCTCTTTTTGGAATGATTGATTGGTACTTTCCATTAACCGAAAAGGCGACTCTTTTTATCCTATTTTTGATTACTTTAATGTAATAACTGCAGTACCTTGGAAAAGGCGATATGGTTCATTGTATTTATCCGTTTGAATAATCCATTTTTTAACCTTCGAATTTTAGTTGAGTGTTTTTACTATTAAGAGCTGATAGAGAAATCAGTGCAATGAACCGCCTATATTCACCTTATCCATCCTTATAGCCTTAACCTATCACTTCTATAGATATCATATCTTAGACCAATCAGACATCCCGTGGTATATTGTTGACATTCAAGAGAGAGCCGCTCAGCTTCTCTCCACTAGGTTCGAAAAACACAGGGGTGAATAATGATGAGTAAAAAGACTATGTTCGAGAAAATTTGGGATAACCATGTCATCTATCAGGAAGCAGGTAAGCCGAGTATTTTGTACATCGATCTTCACCTCGTACATGAGGTAACATCGCCACAGGCGTTTGAGGGATTACGTCTTAGCGGCCGTCAGGTGCGTCGTCCAGAGCTTACGTTTGCGACGATGGATCATAACGTACCGACTAAGGACCGTTACAATATTACGGACCCGATTTCCAAGCAGCAAATTGATACATTAACTCAAAATTGCCGTGATTTCGGTGTCACACTGTATGATTTGGATACGGTGGATCAGGGTGTCGTTCACGTTATGGGGCCTGAACTTGGTCTGACTCATCCGGGCAAAACGATTGTTTGTGGTGATAGCCATACTTCCACACATGGGGCGTTCGGAGCACTCGCTTTTGGTATCGGAACCAGTGAGGTAGAGCACGTAATGGCAACACAATGTCTCCAGCAAGCCAAAGCCAAAACGATGGAAGTTCGCTTTGTAGGTACCCGCAAACCTGGTGTGACAGCAAAAGACATGATTTTGGGTGTCATCGCCAAATACGGTACAGATTTCGCTACAGGCTATGTTATTGAGTACACAGGTGAATCTATTCGCGAATTGAGCATGGAAGAGCGCATGACTGTGTGTAACATGTCCATTGAAGGCGGAGCCAGAGCAGGAATGATTGCACCGGACGAAACCACCTTCAACTACTTGCGTGGACGTCAACATGTACCGCAAGGAGACGCTTTCGAGCAAGCGGTTGCTGAGTGGAAAGAGCTTGTCACAGATGAAGGCGCTGAGTTTGATGTTGTGCTGGAGTTTGACGTAGATGCTTTGATTCCTCAAGTAACCTGGGGCACGAGCCCGGGTATGGGTACAGATATTTCCTCAACCGTACCGATTCCGGCAGAACTGCCAACCGAAAACGAACGTAAAGCGGCTGAGAAAGCGCTTGAATATATGGATTTGAAGCCAGGTACTCCGATCACGGATATTGCGATTGATTATGTGTTTATCGGCTCCTGCACCAATGGGCGGATTGAAGATTTGCGTGCAGCCGCTGAGGTTGCCAAAGGTTACAAGGTTTCTGACAAAGTAACGGCCATCGTCGTACCAGGTTCGGGACGTGTGAAAATTCAGGCTGAAGAAGAAGGACTGGACATCATTTTTAAAGAAGCAGGATTTGAGTGGCGTGAAGCAGGATGCAGTATGTGTCTTGCGATGAATCCAGACGTACTGCAACCGGGACAGCGTTGTGCTTCGACTTCTAATCGTAACTTTGAAGGTCGTCAGGGACGCGGAGGACGGACTCATCTGGTATCTCCAGCAATGGCAGCCGCTGCGGCGATTCATGGGCATTTTGTTGATGTACGGGATTGGAAATTCAAGCAGGAAGAAGTAGTCCGCTAGGATACAGAGGAGGAATTACGATGCAAGCTTTTACAACATTAAAAGGAATTGTAGCACCTGTGGATCGGGTGAACGTGGACACAGACGCTATTATTCCTAAGCAGTTTTTGAAACGAATTGAGCGCACGGGCTTTGGACAGTTTCTGTTCTACGAGTGGCGGTTTGATGAAGCAGGCAATATCAATCCTGAATTTGAACCGAACAAGCCTCGTTATGCAGGGGCGTCTGTGCTGATCTCTCGCGCTAACTTTGGCTGTGGCTCCTCACGTGAGCATGCACCGTGGGCGATTATGGACTATGGGTTTCGTTGCGTAATTGCTCCGTCTTATGCAGATATCTTCTATAATAACTGTTTTAAAAACGGTATATTGCCGATCAAGCTGTCTGAAGAGCAAGTAGAGGAATTGTTCCAGCGTACGGCGCAGCATGATAACTACCAATTGAACGTAGACCTGAATGAAAAAACAATCGCTGACGACTATGGCCTGAAAATTGAATTCGATCTGGATGAACATCGTCGTCAATTCCTGCTGCAAGGCTTGGACGATATTGGACTGACACTCCAGCATGAATCTGAAATTCTGGCGTATGAACAAAGACGCGCTGCGAAACAAGGCGCATAATCATAATTCCCAGTTTAGGTTCAATACGAAGCCATATAGCTTGCTCATTTGTTAGACAGAAAGCCCGTACTGGCAATCCTTTTGCCTGCGGGCTTTTATCATGCTCAAAAAATAAATTGGAAAATAAGGGGTTGACGGTTCGACTCAGCATGGTATTGTAAATGTAAAATGGTTGAAGGACTGTGTCTGTGAGAAGCACCAAAAAATACATATATAAGTTAGGGGAATGAGGATGAAGAAATATGGTTGGGTGATACTAGCGGCTATCTTGATTTGGTTGTGGCCGTCCTCCCCTCATGTGAACGCGGCTGGAGCAGATTTGTTTTTAGATGGCAAAAGGGTGGAAGCGCCTGCAGATGCCAAGCCTGAAATGGTCAATGGAAAAATCATGGTACCGCTAAGGGTGGTTGGGGAGCAGCTTGGATATCAATTCAAGTGGGAACCACAATCCTATAAAATCTCAATTCAAAAAAATAGTACCGATATGTCTATGTATGTAGGCCGTACATCGGCTGATGTGAATGGAAAAATAGTTAGTCTGGATGCACCTCCTGTGCTTCGGGGCAGCTCAACCATGGTTCCATTACGTTTTGTTGGGGAGCAAATGGGACTAAAAGTAGATTGGAATAATAAAAGTAAATCCGTAAATCTCAGTCAAAAGGCTGCAACTCAACAAGCAAATAAACAGTCACAATCCCAACCATCGTCGCAAACGTCAACACGGAGTACAACAAGCACCAATAAAACGTCTTCAGCAACAGCGACGACAATAAACCCAGTTGAAGCAGATAAGCATACTGAAGCTGCATCTTCACCAACCAAGCAGCAAAATACAGAACAGACCGCAGCAAATGCGTTGATTGTAAAAAATATTACTTTTGAGGGTGAAACGTTAAAGATTTCTCTGAATAAAGATGTTACCCCTAAAGTATCCAAAGTGACGGGGAATGATCGTATTGTTGTAGATTTACCCGGGGCTTCACTGGCGACTGATTTTCTTCAGCCGTTCCCGATTCGCACCGATGGCACGCGGGCGTTGACGAATAGTGACAGTGAGGATGTGCAGGAAATTAGATTTGCTCCCGCAGATGGACGAGATGGGGGCGTACGCATTGTCATTGCTTTAAATCAGACACGTGATTACGATCTTTCAACCAATGGCCTAGGTGATATCACCCTTCAATTGCGTGAGCGTAGTGTGAATTCAGCAGTGGTAACACCAACGAATGTCGAAGGACGGCGAATCGTCGTAATTGATCCCGGACATGGTGGCAAGGACCCTGGGGCAGGTAGTGTGACTGGGCGACATGAAAAGGAATTTGCATTGGCGGTAGCATTAAAGGTCGAGCAGCTTCTGCAAAATGATCCCGATATTCAAATCATATTGACTCGTAATGGAGATACGTATCCCACGCTGGATGAACGACCACAGCTCGCTAATAATCAGCAGGCTAGCGTGTTTGTTTCCATTCATGGTAACAGTATGCCAGCTTCTAATAACGGAAAAGCTAATGGGTCAGAAACCTATTATGCACGTCAGGAAAGTTTGAGCCTGGCCACGATCATGCACAAGCATCTTGTAGCAGCAACTGAGTTCAAGGATAACGGCATTAAAGTGGCAAACCATGTGGTGACGAGAAAATCACAAATGCCTGCAGTATTGCTGGAGTGTGGCTACCTTAGTAATCTATCAAATGAAGCAGCCATGTTCACAGAAGAAACACAAGAGAAGATCGCTGAAGGTATTGTCGATGGGTTGAAGGAGTATCTCGGAACAGCAGGCACAGGAGCAACGGAACCACTTAACTAAGTGAGGTTTACAATAAAAGCTACTTTCCACCTTTTTAATGAAAATTCATGGGGGTGAAAAGTAGCTTTTTTAGTTTTTTCGGCTGTGACTTTTGACGGAAAGCGAATGATCTATATTTTTAGTCAAAATTCGACAAAAGTAGTTCTTTGGCACGTATATTTCTGTTATGATGGAATATATTCGCAACTTTTGGTGTGAGATAACGTCTAAAAGGTTGTCTGATATTACATAAGCGCGTATATCAGGTCGCCGCACCGGAGCATGTGGCAAAAAAATTATGAATGGAAGGGTGACGAATGAAGAAATTTGGTTTTTTGTTGTTATTATTTGTCTTCATGTGGGCGGTTCCGGGTTATGGACATGCGGCTTCGAGTGGAACACAAATCTATCTCGACGATCAACAGTTAAGTGTCCCTAGTGGTGCTAAGGCACAAGTAATTGGCGGAAGTACAATGGTCCCGCTACGCGTAATTTCTGAAAATTTGGGATATGACGTGACATGGAAGCAGCAGGCGCGAACCATAACGATTGAGAAGGACAGTACCTTGATCCGAATGATAATCGGAAGTAAGACGGCGACTGTCAATGGAAGCGACATTAGTCTGGATGCTTCGCCTCTGCTGCGTTCCAATTATGCCCTTGTACCGCTTCGTTTTATCGGCGAGCAAATGGGACTGGACGTAAAATGGGACAGCAGCTCCAAGTCCGTAAAATTATATACCCGCAGTAGCGGGTCTGGAAACGGGGAATTTACACCTCCCAAGTCCGGAAATAACAGTACAGGTACTGGAAGTGTAACTGCACCAACGAATAATGCAAACTCAGGTGTTACACAGGTGCAGGGAGTCAGTTTCAGCCAAAACCGTTTAACTATCACAACAGCCAGTGCCGTCAAGCCGAAAGCGTTTACGATGACAGGCCCTGATCGGGTAGTGGTGGATTTGCCAGCGACTGCGTTTGCTGACAATTTCGGAGACCAGCAAAAGCTGGATAGCAGCTTAAATGGTTCGCTGGACATTGAGAATGAAGCGGATGTGTCCGGTATCCGTTATGCTTTATTCCAAAAGGAACCTTCAACGGTGCGCGTTGTTATTGATTTGAAACATGCCATGAATTATACCGCATATAATGATGGCTCGAATCGTGTTATCGTCGATCTGGCTTCCAAAGATTCAGTGAATACCACGCCAGACGCAACGTTACCAGATGGCTCACAGCCGGATGACACACAGACATCACCAACGAACAGCAATGGTAAAAAGGTCGTTGTTATTGATGCTGGTCATGGAGCAAAAGATTCTGGAGCAGTTGGTGTTTCGAGAAAAAACTATGAAAAGACCTTCAACTTAGCGATGGCTCTGAAAGTAGAAAGCATATTAAAGCAGAACCCCAAACTTGAGGTTGTGCTGACACGCAGTGATGATACATTCTTGGAGCTTAAACAGCGCGTAAAAGTAGCTGAAAACCTTAATGCTAACGTGTTCGTGTCCATTCATGCTAACAGCAGCGGTAGCTCAGCTTCCAACGGTACAGAGACGTATTACCAGCGTAGTGCAAGCAAAGCGTTCGCCAACGTTATGCACAAGTACTTTGCTCCCGCGACGGGCCTGACAGACCGCGGCATTCGTTATGGCAATTTCCATGTAATTCGGGAAACGACTATGCCAGCCGTATTGCTTGAAGTAGGATATCTGAGTAATGCAAAAGAGGAAGCCACACTGTTTGATGAAGATTTTCAAAACCGGGTAGCTCAAGGGATTGCAGATGGAATCACAGAGTATCTCGACGTAAAATAAATCTTCAACAAATCGCTTGTCAACGTCAAGCAAGGAGGGGGACATATGAACAAGAAAATCGTAATTGCAGGTCTGCTGGCACTGTTTGCCATTGCAGGTGCAGGGTGTGCCTCTAAGCAAACAACAGCTCCTGCGACTCCATCTCAGGAAACACAAACTTCTAATGCACAAAATATCACACCCGAACAGACGACCCCTGATCCATCGGCTCAGTCTGCTGAAAATAATGGGGCGAGTCAAACACCTGCATCTCCGTCAACAGAGCCTACAAAGACCAAGACGGACACGGAAAATTCAGGAGATCGACAAACACAACAGATTACGGTGTACTATACGGATACTCAAGAGAACGGCTTGAAAGAACAGAAAAAGGAAATTACCTATCCAAGCGAGCTGGAAAAGTTGCAAAAAGCGTTTGAAGCTCTGCAAAAGAGTGGGGATTCTGCTCTAATCCCGTTGTGGTCCGAGAAAATTTCCGTGCATAAGATCAAATTGGATAACGGTGCATTGACTTTTGATATTTCCCTGCCGGACGAGGCTCGATTGGGAGCTGGCGGCGAGGAATTGGCTATCGATGCCTTGAAGAAAACGATGTTCCAATTCAAGGAAGTCAAAACGCTGGATTTGCTCGTAGATGGTCAATCTCTAGAGTCCTTAATGGGGCATGTAGATTTGGATCATCCCATGAGTCGCTAACCGATCAGACGGTATGAAAATTTCTTGGGAATTTGCACACTTTTCACGTGCAATCTGTGACAGATAATGATAATATAGGAGTGTATTTCTCGCCTATGCAGGCAGTCATGCACAAATAGTATTCGTTTCTTTCCGGATGATTATTTAGAGTGACCGTCTTGATGCGGGCTATCCCGTATCAAGACGTTTTTTTTGGTAGGAGGTAGGATTTCCGTGAATGCAGCAACCGCACGTCATATATTGGACACCATCGGTACGATGTTTCCGGATGCCCATTGTGAGTTGAACCATGACAATGCTTTTGAATTAACGATCGCCGTGTTATTGTCTGCTCAATGCTCCGATCAGATGGTCAATAAAGTAACGGCAGACCTGTTTCAAAAATACAAGTCACCTGAGGATTACCTGGCTGTTCCTCTTGAGGAACTGGAGCAGGATATTCGCAGAATCGGCTTGTACCGAAACAAGGCCAAGCATATTCATAACCTCTGTCGTATTTTAATAGACCAGTACGGGGGAGAGATACCTTCGGAGCACGATCAACTGGTTAAGCTACCCGGTGTTGGCCGCAAGACGGCTAATGTCGTTGTATCTACTGCTTTTAATGTACCAGCTATTGCGGTAGATACGCATGTAGAGCGTGTTTCCAAACGACTCGGCTTTGCAGGGTGGGATGATTCAGTGCTTGAGGTGGAAAAAAAGCTGATGAAGAGGGTTCCTAGGGATGAATGGTCTTTGACCCACCACAGGCTCATTTTTTTCGGACGCTACCATTGTAAAGCTCAAAACCCTCAATGTCAGGTGTGTCCGTTGCTTGATGTATGCAGGGAAGGCAAGAAACGTATGAAAACGTCTCTTATCAGAAAAGATAAGGAACGTAGAGCTTAAAGACCCACAAAGGTAACAAGAGGGTTTAACCATTTATGTGTAGAAAAGGATGAAGAGTATGAAGTGCATTTCGGTATATACAGACAATTTTGAGGCATTCTCTGATATTTTTGAGCAAATTGTAACAACAGAATTTGCTGAAAACGAAGAGCGCGAGCTTGAGGGAATCACGGTTAGTCATTCCGGTGATGTACCTGAGCATTATCTGGAGCGTATGTCACAAAAGCCAGAAGTGGTCGTAATGAAGGACAAATCCCGTGGGATTACGATTTTACAGCATGGTCAAGTATTTGAAATTTTGCTGCCAGTGCTTGAGACTGCAGCCAATTAAGTTCAATTAGCGGACGACATGCGTTGCATGTTCCGGTATAGGCGGCTCGGCTGGTTTAACCAGCCCGAAGGCGCATATATACACGAACCTTGCAGACCATCCTGATGTGGATAGAGCCTCTTCCAATGAAGTGTGCATACATTTTGTACCCTGAATTATGGTGTCTCGTTCCGCATGTTCCAAAAGGTGAATGTACGTGATGAGCAGGCTCACCCGTTGTTTACATATCTTGCTTCGTCGTTGTCCCTTGAGGGCTTTGATAAATGCATTCGGTTGCCTAAATACTTATTCCTAATGATCCGTTTTGGACAGAATAAAATGAACTTTTTGTTATCATGTACGAAAACAGCGTTCCCTAAAGCCAGGTACTGGCGGGGAGCGCTGTTTAGTTTTTTTGATGTGATGATTCTCACAATGGCTTAGGAATGCTACAATATAGCTATTTGGTGCAGACAAGTGATAAGGAGTGGAACCGTAGCTTATGATGCAAACGATTACAGGGGATGCGGGAAAGTGGTTGGATACGATAGAACAGATACAGAATACACTGCGTAAAGCCGGGGATGAAACGGGAGCGAAGGCGGTAGGGGATCTGCTGGAAAAAGCATATGCGCAGGAGCTGACCATTGCCTTTTGTGGACATTTTTCAGCGGGTAAATCGAGCTTGATTAACAGCCTGTGTGGTAAAACCGTCCTGCCATCTGGACCGGTGCCTACGAGCGCTAATGTAGTGTCCATCCGTTATGGACGTCCGAGAGCACTCATTCATCCAGCCCAAACAGCGGAAAATCCAGAGCCGGAAAGCATGGAAGCCTCCCTGTCCGAGCTTGCTGAGTATTGTAAAAATGGTGGAGCCTATGAATCGGTTCAAGTGTGGGAGGATGTTCCCATATTATCTAGCGGAGGAGTGCTGCTGGATACACCCGGCGTCGATTCCACAGACCACGGACATGCGCTGGCGACACATTCTGCTTTACATTGGGCAGATATTGTTTTTTATGTGATGGATTACAACCATGTCCAATCTGAAAATAATTTGTCCTTTGCCAAAAGTTTATCGGATTGGGGCAAGCCGTTATATTTGATCATCAATCAAATCGATAAACACCGGGAGCGGGAGCTTTCATTTACACGTTATCGTAATGAGGTGGAGACTAGCTTTCACGCCTGGCAAGTTCATTATACGGACATCCTTTTTACTTCCTTGAAGGAGCAGAATCATCCATGGAACCAGTGGAAACAGTTGACGCACCTGATTCCGAAATTGCTGGAGCGAAAAACAGAGCTTTTGGCATACAGTTTAGTGTCCTCTATGCACCATTTGGTAGAGCAACATGTAGAGACTGTGCAGTCAGCTGAAGAAGAGGAACTGAACACACTGCTAAAAGAAGCGGGTGGGGAAGAAGCCGTTTTGCGGCTGGATATAGAGCAGAAAACCTTGCAGCAAGAAGACGAACACTGGAAGATGCTTCCCGAGCAGGAGCGTAAACGGCTGCGTCAAGAGCTGGATCATCTACTGGAACACGCACATTTGACGCCAGCGGAGCTACGTGAAGCCGCAGGCGAATACTTAGAGAGCCGCAAGCCGGGCTTCAAAACAGGACTATGGTTTGCAGGAGGAAAGACTGAGCGAGAAAAGGAAAGCCGTTTGGAACGGCTGACAGGAATGCTGACTGATCAGGTGGAGGGACAATTGCTTCCTCATGTACGGGAGCTTCTGCGGTCTTGGGGTGACGGTCAGGGGTTGTGGTCCGCTGCGATGGAGCAGGAGCTGGATGGCATCCGTCCTGTGATAGACCGGCAACTGGTAGAGCAGACGGTGAAGGAAAATGCGTTGTCGCCAGAGTATACGTTAAACTATTGCAAGGACCTACGCGCTGCTGTGACCGCCGATTGCCGCCGCAAGGCGCTGACGCTGCTAGACCGCCTGCTGGCCCAGCTAGCAGTGCGAGCCGAAGCCCGCCGCACGGCTCTCGCAGAGAAGCGCACTGCGCTGTTGGCGCAGGCGGAGGCGGCGAGCCGCTATAGCACCCGCGTGCAGGCCTCGGCTTCGTACGCCAACCTGTTGCGCAGCTTGCTGCCGCAGGCTTCCGCGCCAAGCGGGTTGCCCTGTGCGGACGCGCCTGCATCGGCGTCCGATACCGCCGCTGCTGCGGCGCCAACGGGCGTTGCGCGCCCTGGCATCGCTGGCCCGGGCAACGCATCGGCACAGCCGCTAGCAGGGACGGCGGCAGCACAGCCTGCCGCTGGAGGCCGCCGCACGCGGTTGGATGCAGCAGCGGCCCAATTGAAGGCTGCCGCTGCCCTCGTAAGTCCGTACCCTGCCATGCAAGCGGCGGTACGGGATTTACATGCCCGCGCCGCTGCGCTGGAGGGCGGGCAGTTTACGCTGGCGCTGTTCGGAGCGTTCAGCGCTGGGAAATCCAGCTTCGCCAACGCTTTGTTGGGTGAAGCTGTGTTGCCCGTATCGCCGCATCCGACGACAGCGGCGATTAACCGCATAATGCCGCCTGCAAGTGCTGAGCGCCATGCCACGGCTGACGTCCATATGAAATCAGTGGACGCGTTGCGGGAAGATCTTAAATACTCATTTCGGTTATTAGGATTGGGAGAGCCAGGGGCAGCGGGCTGGCAAGAAGCCGTTCATGCTTTATCTCCGGAAGGCATCCATCCTGCGGGCAGGCCTCATTATAGTTTTTTAAAGGCTGCCGCAGCCGGATGGGAAGAAGCTGAAAGCTTGCTGGGACAACAGCTTCAGGTGAATTTAGAGCAGTATCGGGATTTTGTCGCGTCTGAGCACAAATCATGCTTTGTGGAGCATATTGACCTTTATTATGATTGCGCTCTGACCCGTCAGGGCATCGTGCTAGTGGATACGCCAGGAGCGGATTCTGTGAATGCACGGCACACAGGCGTGACCTTCAACTATATGAAGCATGCGGATGCTCTTGTATTTGTCACATATTATAACCATGCGTTTACGCAAGGCGACCGGCAGTTCCTGAATCAACTAGGTCGAGTTAAAGAGACCATGGCACTGGATCAGACGTTTTTTATTGTTAATGCATCAGATCTGGCTTCTTCTGAAGAAGAACTGCATTCTGTTACCCGGCATGTACAGGAACAACTACAGGCAAATGGAATCCGAAAACCACGTATTTATCCGCTTTCCAGTATGCTGGCGTTGGAAGCTACCGAACAGGGGGAGGCTTCGCTGCGTTCAGCTTCACGTTTTGATGCATTTGAAGATGATTTCTCGGCATTTGCAGCCGAAGAGCTGGCAGGTTTGTCCATCGCTTCTGCTATGCAGGAACTGGCCCGGCTGCGGAACCGCATAGAGCAACATGCAGCCGATGCCCGGTATAGCGTGGAAGAACGGGAGATACGATTAGAGCGATTAACTCGCATCCGTGGGGAATTGGAGCATACGCTCCTAGGCCTGACTGATAGCAACGGTGCATCTGTGTTATCGGACGAGACCGATGAACTGCTGTATCATGTACGTCAAAGGCTGTCCTATCGGACTGGAGAATTTATGGCAGAGGCGTTTCATCCATCTGTTCTGCGTGAAGGAGTAGGTGATCTTCGTTCGGCTTTTGCATCTTGTGGTCGTGAGCTGATGCGTTTAATCGAACTGGAGCTGTCTCAGGAATTACTGGCAACCACACTACGGCTGGAAAAAACGGGACAAACTTTGGTGCACAAGGCTATACAACAGTGCGTAGAACACATGAACCATCAGTTGCCAGGACTAGATTGCACAATTCCTGAATCGAGAAAATGGACTGTTCCCGAGCTGAAGGAAATTTCCCTGCAGGAGTCCATTCATTGGAAGGATTATTGGAATAGCTTTAAAAATCCAAAGCTATTTTTTGAAGGAACTGGTCGAGCGAATCTACAAACCAAACTGGAGCCGATATTACGCGAGCGAATCGGGGAAGCTGTGGATCAGCAACGTGAACGAATGTCTGCTTTTTACGTTACGCTCATGCAGGAGGAACAATTGTGGCAGAAAGCTCAGCTTCGAGAGCAAATGCTGGAGACGACTCGTGGCATGGAGCATGCCCTTATGGGCGGTGAGCAGCCACAGGTTTGGAAAGAACTTGCTGGCAAGATTGTGGCTTTGGAGTAAAGATAAATATGTTCACCAATGATTAAAGATCAGGACACCGGGTTGTGGGACAACCCGGTGTTTTATGCATGCTCCAAAAAGAAAGCAATACTGAGTAAATAGCCACATTCAATAATAAGAAAGCGATTTAATTTGTCTAATCAGCCACCAATTGATAACCTGCCTGAATACGGCTCGTTATCCTCTTTGCCGCCTTGGAACGCGAATGGTAAACTTCACTAAGCCATATAACAACGTCGTGCAACTAATGGAGGGACATTGACATGGAAGTGCTCAGGCAACTGCAAGTTTTTTTTCGCGAGAGGAGACACTATCTGTTTCTTTCTATTTTATGCCTTGCGATAGCGACGGCTCTGGGACTGGTGTATCCGAACCTGCTCCAAAGGCTTATTGATAACGCTATCATCCCCGGTGACTTCGGGAAAGTTCCGGCGCTGGCTCTGACTGTGCTGGGAGTAGTCATCATCAAAGGGTTCATGCAATTTTTACATGGTTTTTTTGGTGGACGGCTAGGTAACTACCTGGCATACCGCCTCCGCAATGCTTGTTACGAAAAGCTGCAATTTCTGTCCTTTAGATATTATGACACGGCCAAAACGGGTGATCTCATGTCCCGACTGACTGGTGATTTGGAGGCAATTCGTAACTTTATTGGGTTTGGTTTTGCCCAACTCCTCAATGTGCTACTGATGGTCGTATTCGGCTCTATGATGATGCTGTATATTAACTGGCAGCTCACCCTCATTACGATGATCAGCATGCCATTGCTGCTCTTCGTCACATTCAAGTTTGAATCCCGGATTCATCCCACCTTTCAGGAAATGCGGATTGCCCTTAGCGCCTTGACGACAGCGGTCCAAGAAAACATAACAGGTGTGCGAACCGTCAAATCTTTTGCCCGCGAATCATATGAAGTTGAGAAATTTTCAGTACGTAATGAGCAATACAAAAGTAATCAAATTCAAGCTGCTTCCTTATGGAGTCGGTTCTTCCCTGCTATGGAACTAATTGCTTCTGTCAGTGTGGTCCTTCTGTTGGGCATGGGCGGGTATCTGGTCATTCAGAAGTCAATGACCTTGGGGCAGCTCGTCGCTTTCTTTAGCTTAATTTGGTATATTATCGGCCCCATCTGGAGCATTGGCTTTCATATCAATAACTATACGCAGTCCAAAGCTTCTGGTGAAAGGGTCTTGGAACTGCTAAATCAGTCCATAGATGTAACCGATGAAGCCGGAGCACTTACACTCGATGCCGATCAGGTGGAAGGACATGTTACGTTTGAACATGTTACCTTTGCTTACGGAAATAAGCTTCCTGCTGTTGTTGACATCAATTTAGACGCACCGCCAGGATCAGTCATTGGAATTTTAGGAGGAACGGGGTCAGGGAAGTCTACCATTATTCAATTACTCATGCGTGCTTATAATGTGAATGCAGGAAGTATCAAGTTGGATGGCAAGGATATACGTCACTTGAAGATTCGTGATTTGCGTGCTCAAATTTCTTCTGTGTTTCAGGAGACGTTTTTGTTTTCGTCCTCTATACGTAATAATATTTCATATGGTTTAAGCCATGTCAGTATGGATGACATCATACGCGTTTCCAAACTGGCTCAGGCGCATGAATTCATAACTGAACTACCGCTGGGATATGACACTGTCGTTGGAGAACGTGGATTGGGACTGTCCGGAGGGCAGAAACAACGGATCGCCATCGCGCGCGCACTACTCAAAAATCCGAAAATTCTGGTACTGGATGATGCTACCAGTGCGGTCGATATGGAAACAGAGCATGAAATACAGACCGGTTTTCAAGAGGTTATGCGTGGTCGAACAACATTTATAATCGCTCATCGAATCTCTTCGCTTCGCCATGCCAATGAAATTGTGGTGCTTGAGGAAGGACGAATCGTCCAGCGTGGAACACATGAACAGCTTATTGCTACTCCAGGTCCATATCAGGATGTGTATCATATTCAATACGCCGATTACATAGCTCAGGCTCCAGACGGTGTATCCGAAGGGCAGGTGAGACCATGAATATACCCGCAGAAAAAGCCAAACCGTTAAAAAAACCGACGAATGAGCGCTTTGTCTATCAAGATGATGATGTCATTGACAAACCGTTTAACTGGTCAGAATTCAAACGTTTGCTGGCATACATGAAGCCCTATGCCCGTCAGATTCTGCCGATCCTTCTGGTCATGATGATTCTTGGTACCATTACCAAACTGACGGTTCCTTATTTGATCAGTCTGGCCATTGATAAGGCAATTGCTCCCGCATGGCCTGCACTACCCAGCGTAAAGTTACTGCTGCTCATCACGGGTGCCGTGCTCTTGTTATATTTAATTCAATGGGCAGCCAGCACGTACCGCATTAAATTCACCAATATTATCGGTCAACGGGTTATTTACGATTTGCGTGAAGATTTGTTCAAGCATATTCAAAAGCTATCCTTTAACTTTTTTGATAAGAGACCGGCAGGTTCTGTATTAGTGCGCGTGACGAATGACATTAACTCGCTACAGGATCTTTTTACGAACGGTGCAGTGAATGTCCTGATTGACTGCGTACAGCTTATCGGAATTATTGTCATCTTGCTGCTTATTAACTGGAAGCTCGGTTTGGCAGTAATTGTGACCGTTCCGATCATGTTTTTGATCTCGACCAAGCTGCGCGTTCGCATCCGTCGCGCTTGGCAAGAAGTGCGTATGAAGAACTCGCGTATCAATTCTCATTTGAATGAGTCTATTCAGGGGATTCGTGTGACACAAGCATATACGCAGGAGCAGGAAAACATGGCTTATTTCGACGACATGAACAGCTCTAGCAAAAAATCGTGGGATAAGGCTTCTGCCATGAATCAGGTTTTTGGCCCACTTATTGATATTACCGGAGGTTTTGGTACGCTTGTGCTGTTCTGGTTTGGAGCGCATTTAATTCAGACAGATCAGCTTACAGTGGGACTGCTGGTTGCGTTTGCCAACTATGTTGGGAACTTTTGGGAGCCGATTAATCGGCTGGGCCAAATGTATAATCAGTTACTAGTTGCGATGGCCTCGTCAGAACGAATTTTTGAGTTTATGGATGAACAGCCGAATATTGCAAACAAACCGGGAGCAATAGCCTTGCCGCCCATTCGGGGCGATATCCAATTTGAAAAGGTCATTTTTGAATATGAGAAGGGACGTCAGGCGCTTAAAGGTATTAGTCTTTCCGTCGAAGCGGGTCAATCTATAGCGCTTGTGGGTCATACCGGCTCAGGTAAAAGTACAATTATTAATCTGCTCAGCCGTTTTTATGACATTACGTCAGGGCGGCTTACGATTGACGGTCAAGATGTGCGTGATGTCACGGTGGAGAGCTTGCGAAGCCAGATTAGCATCGTGCTTCAGGATACATTTATTTTTTCGGGGACGATACGCGATAATATCCGATTTGGCCGTTTGGATGCGACGGATGAGGAAATTGAAGCGGCTGCGAAGGCGGTCAATGCTCATGAATTCATTGTTCACTTGCCAGCTGGCTATGAAACAGAAGTAGAGGAGCGGGGGGGAATGCTGTCCATGGGCCAGCGACAGCTCTTATCCTTTGCTCGTGCCTTGCTGGCTAATCCGCGAATTCTTATTCTGGATGAGGCCACAGCCAGTATTGATACAGAAACGGAGTTGAAAATTCAGGAGGCTCTTCAGGTTTTACTGGAAGGCAGAACTTCTTTTATGGTCGCTCACCGTTTGTCTACCATTCGAAATGCTGATCATATCGTTGTACTGGATCATGGGGAAATCCAAGAAAGTGGTAATCATGAACAATTGATGAAAAAACATGGAATATATCGGGGGCTGGTGGAAGCACAGTTCAAATTTTTGTAAAAAAAAGATCAAAAAATCGCGTTTTTTGTAAATTTAAATGCCGAGCACTATTGCATTCTTGGAGCTAAACCCTGAAAATAAAGATGAAAAGAGATCAGAGCAATTTTCGTCAGAGGGGGAAGAGTTCAAGATGTGGGGTGCTCCTTTTTCTGCCAAGGCTAAGAAGATGCTGCTGCTGGGTAGCGGCGAATTGGGAAAAGAAGTCATTATTGAAGCTCAGCGGCTTGGCGTGGAATGTATTGCTGTTGATCGCTATGAACTGGCTCCAGCAATGCAGGTAGCCCATCGCTCTCACTGTCTGGATATGCAGGATGCTGAGGGGTTGAAGGCACTAATTCGTGAGGAAAAGCCCGACATAATTGTACCTGAAATCGAAGCTATTGCTACGGGTGCTTTGGAAGAATTAGAGCAAGAAGGATTTCACGTAGTACCAACGGCCCGTGCCGCCCGTCTTACGATGGACCGGGAAGGTATCCGCAGGCTGGCTGCCGAGAAATTACAGCTTCCGACTGCTGCCTATCGTTTTGCAGATAACTTTGAGCAGTTGCGGTCGGCGGTTCATGAGCTGGGCACGCCATGCGTGGTCAAGCCCTTGATGAGTTCGTCGGGTAAAGGGCAGTCTGTATGCCGGGCAATCGAAGATGCAGAATCCTGCTGGAATACGGCGCTGGAAGGCGCGCGTGCCAAAACTACACGTGTCATTGTTGAAGCTTTTGTCCCGTTTGAGAGCGAAATCACCTTATTGACCGTCAGATCGGTTTCGGGTACGACTTTTTGCCCACCGATTGGCCATATTCAGAAAGATGGGGATTATGTCGAATCCTGGCAGCCCCATGGCATGACGGACAAGCAGCTTTCGGAGGCGGAAGACATTGCCCGTACGATTACGGATGAACTGGGTGGTTACGGATTGTTTGGCGTAGAGCTATTTTTAACGGCTGATGACGTCATATTCAGTGAAGTATCCCCTCGTCCGCATGATACAGGAATGGTGACCATGATCACGCAGGATTTGTCGGAATTTGCACTTCACGTGCGGGCCATCCTCGGATTCCCGGTGCCATCTGTCACGTTGCTTACACCAGGAGCCTCAGCTACTTTGAAGGCAGAAGTGGCTACGCGGGATTTTGTAATAAGCGGTCTGCATGATGCATTATTGCTACCCCGGACACAGGTGCGAGTGTTCGGGAAGCCAGAAACCAAGCCGGGTCGCCGGATGGCTGTAGCGCTTAGCGCTGCAGAAGATGTGGAAACAGCACGGAAGACGGCCAAAGAAGCTGCTAATATGCTGAAAGTGGAGGTAAATCATGTCTAACAATGTGATGATTCCAGTACTGACAATTCGTTCCGTAGAGCTTGGCGATTGCGAAGCCGTAACAGGACTACTAAGAGAAGTCGGATACCCGATGACTTGTGGTGTAATGAAAGAAGTTATGGGAACAACGCGGGAGGACAGTCAAGCGAATATGATGGTTGCAGAAATGGATGGTCGTGTTGTCGGAGTTATCGGCATGCATACGGCTCAAAGCTTGGCTTATCCTGATCCTGCCGTACAAATCACCATGCTAGTCGTGAGCGGGGAGTATCGCGGCGAGGGCATTGGCAAGCGCCTGGTGGCTTGTGGTGAGGAGTGGGGACGTGCGCAAGGATGCTATCATTTATTCATTACTGGAGCGAATAACCGCATCAAACAAGTAGAGGCCCGGGCTTTCTACAACCGAATCGGCTTTGAAAAGCAAGGCTACCGTTTCAGCAAAAAGCTTAGATAATCAGCCTACAACAAGACAATCTAATACTTAAAGCCTCACTACTTTTAACTTAGTTCCGCATGGTTCATTCCGAGCGGGGCTATTTTTTTTCCAACTTTTATACCATTGATCCTGCTATAAAACATGATATACTGCTAGAGTAAAGATTACAAAGTTGTAACCGGACGCGTTCACACCAAGGCATTTATACACCAAGGAGATGACGAAATGAAGAATATGTTGAAAAAAACACTTGTGATGGGAAGTCTAAGCGCCATTTTATCCGCAGGATTCATCGTTCCGGCATCAGCTTCACCAGCTGACGATTTGACTGCCCAACTACAACAGTGGTTTCAAAATAACGGATATACCGTCAATATGTCCAACGGGACGACTACGATAACAAAGACCGTAATTAAGGATGCATCTGAAAAGGACAAGGCTAAAAACAAAACAGCAAATCCTTCATCCGGCAAGCAAACAACAACCAAACAAGGTAGCCAAAAGGCTTCGCAGTCTAGTAACAAGCAACAGGCCCAAAAACAAAACACAAATTCAGGCGCGGGTCAGTCTGCAGGGTCTGATGCACAACTCAGCAAGTCCCAATTTGCAGCTGAGGTTGTAAAGCTTGTAAACAACGAGCGCAGCCAAAAAGGTCTGAAGCCCCTTACATCTAATGCGAAGCTTACAGAAGTAGCCTTAGCCAAGGCGAAGGACATGAGCACGAACAATTACTTTTCCCATACATCTCCGACCTACGGTTCACCCTTTGATATGATGAAAAAGTTCGGTGTAACTTATACGTATGCGGGTGAGAATATTGCTATGGGACAACAAACACCACAAGAAGTAATGAAAGCTTGGATGAACAGTCAGGGACATCGTGAGAATATTTTGAAGGCAGAATATACGCAAATCGGTGTGGCTTACTACAATGGATATTGGGTACAAGAGTTCACACGTAACTAAGATGATAGTAAATACGTTCGAAACGTCATGCCGCTGTTATGAAAAGATAGTGGCATGACGTTAATCTGGAGACCCGCTGACACGTTCAGCGGGTCTTTTGGTGTCTCTTATTCCTCCACAGGCATAACCCTTGCTTTATACCAGAAAAGACATAAGGGACGTATTTATAGTATGATAGCAGCAAGTTGAATGGATAGCAGACTATTTATGGAAAGCTAGGTGAACAAATGAGCTACGAAATCGTGCATGAAGGTGCCTTTGCTATGCTCAAGGTGCAGTTGAACCCCGGGGAAATGATTAAAGCGGAAATGGGAGCAATGGTTTCCATGTCTTCCAGTGTAGATATAAAGGGGACGGTAGACGGTGGACTGTTACGTGGTTTAGGTAGAATGCTAAGCGGAGAAAAATTCTTTTTTCAAGAACTGAGGGCAGCCCGTGGGCCAGCTGAAGTGTTGTTAGCCCCTGCCAGTATAGGTGATGTACAAGCGGTGGAATTGGATGGCACGTATAGGTTGATGGTCCAAAAGGACGGTTTTCTAGCTTGTACAGAAGGCATTGAGGTTAGCACCAAAATGCAAAACCTGATGAAAGGTTTATTCTCCGGTGAAGGTTTTTTTATCGTAGAAATCAGTGGTCGAGGTACGGTATTCCTATCCTCTTATGGAGCCATTCATCCCATTTATATCGCGCCAGGAGAGGAGCGTATTATTGATAATGCTCATCTGGTGGCATGGCCGGATTATATGGATTATAAAATTGAAAAAGCATCAAAAGGCTGGTTGTCCAGCGTAACGAGTGGAGAAGCGCTTGTATGCCGTTTTCGCGGTGAAGGAACGGTACTGATACAAAGTCGAAATCCGGGCAGTTTTGGACAATGGATCAAAAGTTTCATCCCTGATAGCAAATAGTTTGATTCGTTTGATTAGAGAAGAGAGGATAAACTGTTCGCACAAGAAAGTATAATATAAGGGTGGCCATTTGCCATCCTTTTTTTGCATGTTCATGGGAAATTATATGTGACTCTAAGCATTTATTGCGCTTTTATTCCGAACGGTTTATTTGCAAAATGATATAAGAAGCTTTATGTTTATTTCACTAAGCTATCAGGAGGGAACACGAGTGAATTCATCAAAATGGATTTGGCGGTCTGTCGGTTCCGTTTCCATTGCCGCCACATTGCTATTATTGTACGGATTTATTACAGCAGTACAAAGTATCACGGCTCCAGAGCCAATGGTTAGCACTCAACCTGTACATTCCGGTTCATCGCAGACACAAACTGCGCCATCCGCTACTAATCAGACGGGAGAGTTTCGGGTAGCTGCCATTGGAGATTCGCTAGCCAAAGGCACGGGGGATGACTCCGGAAGTGGTTTTGTGCGTCGGTCGGTGAGCTTGTTAAATAATCAGGAAGGTCATAAGGCTCAGCTCATAAATAATCTGGGGATTAATGGACTGACGACTCAAGGACTATTGACCAAGCTGGATGAGCCTGGTGTTTCTTATGTGTTGAAAAAGGCTAACGTTATTATGGTCTCGATTGGCGGAAATGATTTATTTCAGGGGGCTCAGGCTGCCCAAACCGGCAAAGAGCCGCCTACACTCAGTGGTTTGCGTAAAGCTGTGCCTGATGCCGCCAAACGTCTGCAAAAAGTGCTGACAAAGGTAGGAAAAATTAATCCGAATGCTAAAATTATCTATGTCGGATTATATAATCCATTCAGTGATCTGCAGGAAATGAAAATTCCCGGTAATCTTGTGGTAACAGAATGGAATCTGGCTGCCATGGCAATTACCAACCAAAACAGCAATATGACTCTGGTTCCAACTTTCGATTTATTCCAGCAAAATTTGCCCGTCTATTTATCATCCGATCATTTTCATCCAAACGGACAGGGCTATCAGGCAATCGCTGAACGTATCGCGCAAGGGTTTGCAGTTGCAAACACGAAGGATGCCGATAAAGTGGATAATGAACAACAGTCTACAAGCAGCCAACCTGCTGAAGTTAAAAAGGGAGGGAACAACTAATGAGCATCCAATCTGCTGACAAGAACGGGACTGGAATAACCGAAAATTCGACCTCAAGGGATGCAGTGTCCAGTTTCCATTCCGCCAATCAGGTTGGCAGCACAGGCAGAGACAGAAGCAATAACGAAACAGTTCTCTCTGTTCAGCACGTTAAGAAACGTATCAAACGCAAAATGATCATTCATGATGTCACATTCGACGTTCGTGCGGGTGAAATTTTCGGATTTCTCGGCCCTAATGGGGCTGGGAAAACGACGACTATTCGTATGCTGGTCGATTTAATTAAGCCTACGGAAGGGACGATTACTGTCTGTGGACATAATGTAAATCGTGACCCTGAGCAGGCTTTACGGCATATTGGTTCTATTGTGGAAAATCCAGAGGTGTACAGCTATCTGACAGGATGGGAGAATTTAGAGCATTTTGCCCGTATGCAGCCTGGTGTAGACGAACAGCGTATCCGCGAAGTCGTTGAGCTGGTTCGGCTCGATCGCCGTATCCATGATAAAGTAAGTACGTATTCTCTCGGAATGCGCCAGCGTCTTGGTATAGCCCAAGCCTTGCTCGGTAGACCGAAATTGCTGATTTTGGATGAACCGACGAACGGGTTAGACCCCAAGGGGATCAAGGAAATGAGAGCTTTTATCCGTTTGCTAGCGGCAGAAGGCATGGCTGTATTTGTTTCCAGTCATTTGCTTAGCGAAATCCAGCTGCTATGTGATCGGGTGGCAATTATAAGTCGGGGAAAGGTGCTAGCTGTAGGTGGTGTACGAGAACTGGTTGAGACGCACTCACATATGGCCGTATGGCAACTGGAGCCTCGTGATCAGGGTCTTGCCATATTGCAAAATTCTCCGCATGTGCAAATGATTACGAACGCCGATGAATTAATTGATGACAGTATTGTTGCAGGTAGCGGAGCCGATGCAATTTTTACAGAAATGGATGAAGAGCATATTGCGGAGCTGGTGACACAAATGACGGCTTCCGGTATTTCCGTTAAAGGTGTAACCAAAATCAACCCTACATTGGAGCAGCTATTCCTGAAAATGACGGAAGGTGAGATACTTGAATAACATTTTACCGCTCGTACAAAATGAAACACTCAAAATTATCAAGAAGAAACGATTTTATGTCATTTTACTAGTTTTACTTGTGCTTGTGCCAATTTTTACGTACGCTCAGATGAAAGTGGCAGAAAACAATCGCGAAAAATTCGGCAATGATTGGCGGCTTGAACTGCGTCAGGCGATTACCGATAATCAAAACTCGCTGGGAAGTGACCGGGTTCCCGAGGAATGGAAGACCTACCGTCGGGTCTTTGTGCAGCAGATGCAATATTATTTGGAAAATGATGTGAATCCGAATGAGCCGAGTGGTGTCACTTTTACCAGAGAGTTTATGGATAATTCGATAAATTTGTTCGTTCCGCTGTTGATTATGGCTATTGCCTCCGACTTGGTTTCAGGAGAACGGACGACAGGCACGATAAAAATGTTGCTGACCCGCCCAGTCAGGCGGTGGAAAATACTGCTGAGTAAGCTGCTGACATTGTATATGTTCGTCTCGCTCATCATTTTGGCTGTATTTGTTATTAGCTATCTGATATCAGGCTTGTTTTTTGGTTTTCGCGGTTTTAATGTTCCGGTATTTACCGGATTTCAAATTGTTGGATCGACGGTGGATTTGTCTGCTGTACATGCGATTCCACAATGGCATTATCTGATGCTGCAAGCCGGATTAATCTGGTTTGTCAGTCTTGTGGTAGCTTCGTTAGCCTTTATGGTATCTGTCCTGGTACGAAGTACGGCGGCAAGTATCGTGGTCATGATGGCTGCACTCATTTCGGGCACTATTTTGACAAACATGGCTTCGTCTTGGCAGAGTGCTAAATATTTATTTATGGTTAACCTCCAATTAACCGATTATTTATCTGGAAGCCCCGCCCCGATTGAGGGAATGACTTTACCCTTTTCTTTAGCTGTACTGGGCATTTGGGGGGCTGCGGCATTGATTGTTTCATTCGCCGTCTTTACGAAACGGGATATATTGAATTAAAATGGACAAGGTAAAAGAAAACATCTGTTTGCATTTTTGGTGAAAATCATCAAGAATAAGGCAAAACACGGTTACGATTAGACAAAGGGGGAGCATGAATGGTCGACAAAATCGACTTGTCTGCGGGAGCGTCCGGCACACAAAGCGGAGCTTCAGAATATGGCGCGGACGACATTCAAGTGCTCGAAGGGCTTGTGGCAGTTCGCAAACGGCCGGGCATGTACATCGGGAGCACCAGTTCTTCGGGGCTGCATCATTTGGTATGGGAAATTGTAGACAACGCGGTGGATGAACATCTCGCCAAGTTTTGCTCTCGCATTGATATTACAATGCATAAGGACGGTTCCATTACGGTATCAGACAACGGGCGCGGTATTCCTACAGGAATGCACAAAACGGGAATTCCTACGCCTCAGGTTGTATTCACCATTTTGCACGCCGGAGGCAAGTTTGGCGGTTCGGGATATAAAAAGTCCGGGGGTCTGCACGGTGTAGGTGCATCTGTAACGAACGCTCTTTCGGAATGGCTTGAAGTAGAAATTTACCGGGACGGCAAGATTCACCGTCAGCGGTTTGAATATTGGCAGGACAAGAAGGGCGTGGAGCATGTCGGGGAACCGACCACAGGCCTTGAAGTGCTGGGCAATACTAACAAGACGGGCTCGAAAATTACATTTAAACCGGATATTCGTGTATTTCAGGCAGGCATTCATTTTAACTACGATACGTTGGCTGAACGCCTTCAGGAGATTGCTTTTCTAAATTCGGGCCTTCGTATTCAACTTAAAGACGAACGCAGCGGAAAGTCAGATGAGTATTTTTATGAGGGTGGCGCAAGTCAGTTTGTTGCTTTTCTGAATGAGGGCAAGGATGTGCTGCATGATGTTATTCACTTTAATGCCGAGAAAGAAGACATTGAAGTAGAGATTGCCATCCAGTACAATGCGGGTTATACAGAGACGATTGCTTCGTTCGTTAACTCCATTCCGACACGTGGCGGAGGTACGCATGAAACGGGATTCAAAACTGCTTACACTCGTGTCATGAACGACTATGCGCGCAAAACGGTGATGTTGAAAGAAAAGGATAAAAACTTGGAGGGCAACGATCTACGTGAGGGCATGATGGCTGTAATCAGTGTCAAGATGGCTGAGGTTGAATTTGTCGGTCAGACAAAGGATCAACTGGGTAGCGCTTCGGCACGGAGTACAGTGGATGCCATCGTATCTGAGCAGATGCAGCGTTTTTTGGAAGAAAATCCCCAGATAGCACAAACTTTGATCAAGAAGGCAGTTCAAGCATCCAGAGCGCGTGAAGCTGCACGTAAAGCTCGGGATGAGATGCGTTCCGGTAAAAAGCGCAGTGAAAGTTCCAATTTGAATGGTAAACTGTCGCCTGCGCAGTCCAAGGATTTTACACGTAATGAGTTGTTTATTGTGGAAGGCGATTCGGCTGGAGGATCAGCCAAGCAGGGACGGGATTCCAAAATTCAGGCCATCTTACCGCTAAAGGGTAAGCCGATGAATCCGGAAAAATCCAAACTGGCGGATATTATGAAGAATGATGAGTACCGTGCTATTACAGCAGCTATTGGTGCGGGGGTAGGAACAGAGTTTTCGCTGGAAGACAGCAATTATTCCAAAATCATCATTATGACCGATGCAGATACAGATGGTGCGCACATTCAAGTGCTGTTGTTGACGTTCTTTTATCGGTACATGAAAGAGCTTATTGATGCAGGACGCATATTTATTGCTCAACCGCCATTGTATAAAATAACTCGAAAGTCGGGTAAGCTCGAAACGGTGCGTTATGCTTGGACTGACGAGCAGCTTGATAATTATTTGAAAGAATTTGGACGGAATTTTGAGCTTCAGCGCTATAAAGGACTTGGGGAAATGAACCCTGATCAGTTATGGGAAACAACGATGAATCCCGATTCACGCACCTTGTTACGCGTTCAGATAGAGGATGCAGCCAAGGCTGAACGTAGGGTGTCCACTTTGATGGGTGATAAGGTGGATCCGCGCAAACGCTGGATCGTGGAAAACGTAGATTTCACGGAATACGTAGAGTAGTGCTATCAAATGAGGTGTATACATGAGCTTATCGGAGCAGTTTTTGCCAGCTTTTCTGGAGGAAGTGGTCGGTGACCGCTTTGGCCGATATTCCAAATATATTATTCAGGATCGGGCGATACCCGATGTAAGGGACGGATTAAAACCCGTGCAACGTCGTATTCTTTATGCAATGTACGATTCGGGCAATACGCCGGATAAAGCATATCGTAAATCGGCCAAAACCGTTGGGGACGTTATGGGTAATTACCACCCCCACGGTGACTCGTCGATTTACGACGGCATGGTACGGATGGCGCAGCCTTGGAAAATGAGTCACGTGCTGGTGGACGGTCACGGTAACTGGGGTTCCCAGGATGATGATCCGGCGGCAGCTATGCGTTATACGGAGGCTCGCTTGTCTCCGATCGCAATGGAAATGCTGCGCGATATTGAAAAGCGTACGGTTTTGTTCAAGGACAATTTTGATAACTCGGCCAAAGAGCCTGTTGTATTGCCGTCTCGTTATCCAAATTTATTGGTGAACGGTTCCAGTGGGATCTCGGCGGGATTTGCGACAGAGATCCCTACGCATAGTTTACGCGAAGTTATTGATGCCAGTATTGCGGTGATGGAAAAGCCGGAGATTGAGTTGGAAGAGATTATGACCTTTATTAAAGGTCCTGATTTCCCGACGGGCGGACTCATTATGGGTGGCGAAGGTATCAAGGACGCTTATCGCACGGGAAAAGGACGCATTTATATTCGTTCCAAAACGGAAATTCAGTCTTTGCGCGGAGGTAAGCAGCAACTGGTCATTACCGAAATCCCATACCAGATCGTCAAATCAAGGCTCGTAACCGCCATGGAAAATATCCGTTTGGAGAAAAAGGTGGAAGGGATTGCCGAGGTTCGTGACGAGAGTGGACGAAATGGTTTGCGCATTGTTGTCGAGCTAAAGAAGGAAGCCGATGCGGAAGGGATTTTAGCATATTTACTGAAAAAAACCGATCTACAGGTGGCATATAACTTCAACATGGTAGCCATTGTGAACAAAGCGCCACATCAGCTTGGGCTAAAGTCCATTTTGGAAGCGTATATTGCTCATCAACGCGAAGTTGTTACTCACCGTATCCAGTATGAACTGGAAAAGGCAGAGGATCGTGCCCATGTGCTGGAAGGTTTGGTCAAGGCGCTGAACATTCTGGATGAGGTCATTGCAGCCATTAAAGCTTCCAAAAATCGCCAGGACGCGCAAAATAATTTGCAATGGATGTTTGGTTTTAGCGAACGTCAGGCAGATTCTATTTTGACTTTGCAGTTGTACCGTCTCACCAATCTGGAAATCACCACGCTTGAAAAAGAACTGGGTGACATCCAGAAAAAAATCGCGCAATATCGTTCTATTCTGGAAAGTGATCGTAAGCTGATCAGCCTGATTCGCAAGGAACTGTTGGAAATTCGCGAAAAGTACGGCATTGACCGTCGTTCAGATATCCAGGGCGAGGTAGAAGAGATTAAGGTGAACCTGGAGGTTATGGTGGGAGCAGAGGATGTACTGCTGACACTCTCGAAAGATGGCTATGTGAAACGTACAAGTATGTTGTCATTCACTCGTTCAGGTGGGGAACGTTCAAGTTCCGGTGTTAAAGAAGGGGATTACGTTACCCAATTGCTTGATGTGAATACGCTCGATGTATTGCTCGTCTTCACCCAGCGCGGACAGTACTTTTTATTGCCTGTACATCAGGTGCCAGAGTATAAGTGGAAAGAGCCGGGCACTCCAATTGTCAACGTCATTCCGTTATCGAAGGAAGATCGTATCGTAAGTGTGATTCCGCTCAAAAACATCGAGGAAATCGGTAAAAGTCTGGTATTTGTAACAAAGAAGGGCCAAGTAAAGCGTACAGAATTGAAAGAATATGCTACAAAACGTTCTAGTGCCGTAGCCGCCTGCAAAGTAGCAGGGGACGATGAGGTATTATCGGTAACGTTAAGCGAGGGTACCCGGGATATTATGCTGATTACCCGCGCGGGTATGAGTATACGCTTCAAGGAGCAAGAGGTTAATGCGATGGGCCGCGTCTCGGCTGGTGTCAAAGGTATACAGCTGGCGGAAGGCGATGAAATTATCGCGGCGTTATGGGTAGATGAGGATGAAGGAGAAGTGTTGGTGCTGACCGAGTCCGGTTATGGTAAGCGTACGCTTCTGCTGGATTATCCTACACAGGGAAGAGGCGGCAAAGGAATCACCACCTTTGAGTTCAAGGAAGGCAAACGAGTACGTTCGAATGGAACTCGAATCGTGGCAGCTTTCTATTGCCGTGAAGCTGTTCAATTATTTGCAATCACAGCAGAAGGACAAACGATGTCCTTCCTTTCGGAAAAGGCTCCTTTGACCGACCGAAAGGATACAGGCAAGCTGCTAGCTCCAGTAGAGAAGAAGGACGAAATTGTGAATGTGCTGCTGCGTAGTGAGCCGCAAGCTTCTCAGTCCATAGAATAATAGGAAAGTCAAGCGCTCTTTAGCTCGAAAAAGAGAGGTCCTCTCGTGCCATTCCGGCACGAATGAGGACCTTTTTGCCGTCATGATGTCGAACTCTGACCAGCCTTCAAAACCGAGGTGAGACTTCCTTCCCCTTTTCATTTGATGCTCCAAAAACGGCAGGAAACCGGGGCTGAATGGCGAAAATTTAATGTGATGAAATACAATCCGGACGGTGGCCCATACGGTAACTTTGATGCTTTTACTGACCCTGTTATTTAAAGGAGTGAGGCAAAATGCAAACGACCGAATTTGCGAAAATCTGGTCCAGAATGGCTAAGGATTATAAGGTTCATATGGAGCAGCAGCTGGCTCCATCACTAACCGAAGCTCAACTTACGGTGCTGGAGGTTTTGAACGAATACGGCCGTATGAAACCGTCTCAACTAATTCCATATCTCGCCACCACACCAGCCGCGGTTACGATGCTGCTGGATCGGATGGAGCGGAATCGACTGGTCACCCGTTTCAGAGATGTAAAGGACCGTAGAATTGTATGGATTGTCATTTCGGATCAAGGGAGAGAAGAAGTAGAGCGTGGAATACGAATACGGGATGATTTTCTGGGTTCTGCACTAAACCGAATTTCTCAGCACAATCAAAATTTGCTGGTTTATTTGTTGGGGAAAATTACAACGAAGGCGAAGACTTCAGTATCGGCAAGTGAGAATGAGGGAGTAAAGGAACCAATAGAGCGAGCAGAATAACTAGAATGGTGGCTACATGAAAAGTAGCTGTACGCAGCAGGTTATCATTTTAAGGTAAGTAGGAGTGCGCGGATATAAATACCTATCGTGGTATTCATACCGCGCCTTTTTTGTGTTGAAGTATAGGTGGTATTTGGGTGAATGTTGACATTTACATAAGAGATGATAAAATAATAGTTATAAATAAATAACATTTCGTATGCAAATAGTTGCTAGTTTATGTATATGGATTGTGAATTGGGGATTAGAAAGAAGGATGGTTTCAGTGAGTGACAGAGAGGAAGACAGACTTGAGGTGTACCGGATTATTCAATCGGTAAGGGAGGTTAACAAAACGATATTTTATGCCTTCTGGAATGAGGAGCAGCATTTGGATCTGACGGCCATTCAGCATATGGCTTTGGCAATTCTGAATAAACGCCCCAACATCGGGTTATCCGAGTTGGCAGACATAGCGCATGTGGGAAGCAGCTCTATGAGTGGGGTGGTTGACCGCTTGACCAAGGCAGGATATATTGCTCGCGGACGGCATGAGCATGACCGTAGATCCTTAGTGCTGACGCTTACACCGGAAGGAAAAGATATCATGAAAAAGGTAGACGCCATGTGGATGGAGCGCGTCTTGCCCATTCTGGACATCCCGAAGGAGCAGCTAGAGATGGTCCTGGATATCCATAAACAAATGATCATGAAATTAACACCGAAGGGAATGAATCAACTTGAGCAGTCCTCAAATGACACTACCAGGTAATGTACGCAGAGCACCCATTGTGGCCGCTCTGTTGATTGGCGCGATTGTAGCGATATTAAATCAGACGTTAATCAGTGTGGCTTTACCGAAAATGATGAGTGATCTGAATATAGATGCCAATATAGCTCAGTGGCTTAGCACGGGCTTTATGCTTGTGAATGGGGTACTGATCCCGGTGACCGCGTTCTTGATTGCCCGTTTCTCTACTCGTAAACTGTTTATTAGTGCGATGACTATTTTTTCAATCGGCACACTGTTATGTGCTATAGCGCCAAGCTTCAGCATATTGCTGATCGGTCGACTTATTCAGGCCGCGGGAGCAGGTATCATGATGCCATTAATGATGGTCGTTATCTTGAACATCTACCCAATAGAGCGTCGTGGCCGAGCGATGGGAACCTTGGGGATTGCGCTGGGTTTTGCTCCAGCCATTGGGCCAACCTTATCCGGTTATATAGTACAGCATTATGACTGGCGGGTATTGTTTTGGATCATCCTACCGATTTCAGTGATTTCGATTGTGATCGGATTTATTTTTCTGAAAAATGTAACGGAGCAGTCCAAGCCTAAGTTGGACATTCCTGGCATCATTTTGTCTACGCTCGGTTTCGGTGGACTGTTATACGGCTTTAGTGATGCAGGAACATCAGGTTGGGGAAGTATTCCGGTCCTGTCTACGCTTATCGTTGGGACAATTTCGCTTATTTTGTTTATTATCCGCCAGCTGAAGGTAGATGAGCCTATGCTGGAGTTCCGTATCTTTAAATACGATGTGTACAGCTTGACGACAATCATTAATGTGATTGTGACGATGGCTTTGTACGCCGGTATGATATTGCTTCCGATTTATTTGCAAAATATTCGGGGTTTTACACCGCTCCAGTCCGGAATGCTAATGTTACCGGGAGCGATTCTGATGGGGCTCATGTCTCCTGTAACGGGGGCTATTTTTGACCGAATCGGAGCGCGTTGGTTGTCTGTAATTGGTTTGCTGATCATGGCTATAACAACTTGGGAATTTACACGGTTGACCGAAACAACCACCTATATGGCACTATTAATTAATTATACGGTGCGGATGTTCGGGATGTCTTTGCTAATGATGCCGATCCAAACGGCCGGGTTGAATCAGCTTCCACAACGATTGAATGCACATGGTACGGCGATGAGTAACACGCTGCGAATGATTTCCGGCTCGATTGGGACGGCAATTCTGGTGACGGTGATGTCCACACAAAGCAGCAACCGTTTGACATCGATTGTTACATCTGAGGGACTAACCGTGACGGATAAAGCGGGGATGCTGGCTGCAGGCAATCAAGCTACAATTTATGGGATTAACTCTGCTTTTATCATTGCAACAGTGTTGAGTGTGGCCGCTCTGATTTTAGCGTTTTTTATCAAAAATACGAATGCAAAAAACGCCCATCCCCGTCAACAGCTGGTAAACAGCAAGAAGGGGCAGTCCGTGGCTTCCTCGTCATAAAAGGATAAGATGACGCATTAATTTAATTTTCTACAAAAAAGAACCTGTAACGCATGTGAACAAACATGCATTGCAGGTTCTTTGTGCAAATGGGGATTGAGGATGTAGATATCCAGATGGAGCAGGGCTTTTCGGTTCAAATTTCAGACGTAATCATGTTCTCGTAAAGCGACCTGGGCCATTCATTCCATGGAAATTGGACAGGAGGTAACGAGTGAAATCTCATATCGTCCTTGCTAACCGGATGCGGTGCTCCAGCGAGTAAGGACCAAAGCGCCAGCTGTTGACCGGGCCGACTCAGATGACCCCCATATTTTTGGTCACCGTAGAGGGGACAGCCGATCGCCTGCATTTGCACACGAATTTGGTGTGAGCGTCCGGTGTGCAACTTAATCTGCACGAGACTGAGTCCATCTGTTTGTCCGATTACGCGATACTCCAAAATGGCTTCCTTCGCACCAGCCGTGCCAGGCCGAACCGTTTGAACCGTGTTGGTTCGACTATCCTTTAGCAGGTAATGGGTCAGACGGCCTTGTGGGGCCGTAGGAACGCCATTCAGAACGGCTGTATACAGTTTGTGAAAATGACGACTTCGAACCGACTCTGACAGGCGAGAAGCAGCTTTGGACGTCTTAGCAAAAATCATGGCTCCACCTACAGGCCGATCCAGTCTGTGAACTAAACCCAAAAAAACGTTACCAGGCTTATTGTGTCTAATTTTTAAATCTTCCTTGAGTAAAGACAACAGATCAGGATCACCACTGGCATCCTCTTGCGTTGGAACATTGACAGGCTTTACAACCGCCAAAACATGATTGTCCTCATATAGGACAGGGATGTTCGACTGTGCATGTTCATGCCGAGTAAGTTCATTTTGAGTCATAAGAGGAATTTAAGCCTCCCAGCGTCCGAGAATACCACAAGGCAAATTCAATCCCGAGCGTGTGATCGGCAATCCGATTTCACCAGCGCTAATTTGGCCGCCGTACTTTTGTTGCATTGTCATGCTCAGCATGTTACGCAATACAGTAGGCGAAATACCTGTAGTATAGGAGTTAATCAACATGAACAGCGGTTGATCCGAAATGATGCTCATGCAGGATTCGAGAAACGGGTATAAGCTTTCTTCAAGCTTCCAAGTTTCCCCGTTCGGTCCGCGTCCGTATGAAGGAGGGTCCATAATAATGGCATCATAACGGTTGCCCCGACGTTGTTCCCGTTGCACGAACTTGAATACGTCATCCGTAATGAAGCGTACCGGACGGTCAGCCAGACCGGACAATTGAACGTTTTCCTTTGCCCACTGTACCATGCCTTTGGCGGCATCCACATGAACTACACTGGCTCCTGCATACGCAGCAGCAGTAGTGGCTCCTCCCGTGTATGCAAACAGGTTCAGTACGGAAATCGGTCTGCCTGCGCCTTTGATTTTATCTATCATCCAGCTCCAGTTTGCTGCTTGCTCCGGAAAAAGACCAGTATGCTTGAAGCTGGTCGGTTTAATGTGGAATTTAAGCGGTCCATAGCTAATGGTCCAGCGCTCGGGGATAGGTTTTTTCATATCCCAGTTGCCGCCACCGGAGGAACTGCGGTGATAATGCCCATGAACATTACGCCATTCGGCTGTTTCTTGGGCCAAAGGCCATATGATTTGCGGATCGGGACGACGCAGGACAATATCACCCCAACGTTCCAGTTTTTCACCACCGCCTGTATCCATTACTTCGTAGTCTTTCCATTCTTGTGCTACATACATGTACAATCCATCCTTCAGCAGTCAATTCAGGATTCAGGCAGCAAGCTGCACAGAAATCCCCATATGGAGTCTATTGTACAACAAACCACAGCAACAATCGAATGATTACATAAATAAGTAAGTAGTCACTTGGTCTAAAATATTTTTTCTCGGATGTACTTGTAATTATAGCGCTTCCATATTAAAATGAAGCCAATCCCACTTGTACGTACAACCATCCGTTTTTTATTATAATAATGAAAATGGAATGAATTGTACGTACATAATATTTTTTTATCAACACAGCTGAAATTCTACTTCATTAAACAGGCCTCTAATTAATTTGCTTATCCATAGGTTTTCAGCCAGCAGCCGCATGTCATGTGGCTGTTTTGCGTATATTTCCCCAAGATTAAACCTAGTTTTTGAAATTAACATTTGACAATGAGAATCATTATCAAATATTATTTGAGTAACAGGGAGTGAAAGCATCCCATATTTCAAATAAAGGTGAGGGATGAACTTGGGTAAAATCATGATTACTTATGCCAGTTTGACCGGTAATACAGAGGAAATTGCGGAATTGATCGCCGAGGGCGTCCGTCAGGCAGGACATGAGGCTGAATTGAAGGCTTCGTATGATTGCAGCGCGCAAGAACTGCTCGCATATGACGGGTTCCTGCTGGGTGTATATACATGGGGAGATGGTGAGCTTCCTGATGAATTTTTGGATTTTTACGAGGAACTAGACGAACTTGATCTGTCTGGTAAAAAGACGGCAGTATTTGGTAGTGGAGATACATCCTATACGCAATTCTGTGGTGCAGTGGACTTGGTAGAGGAAAAAGTCAAAGAACGCGGCGCATCGGTCATTCAGGAGAGTCTAAAGATTGAATTCAATCCATTGGATGATGACAAGGAGAATTGCCGAGCTTACGGAAGACAATTTGCACAGGCTGGTATTGGGGTGTCCTGAGAAGAGAGTGAGGGATAGGTATGCGCAATAGCGATAGCTTAAGCGGCTTTCCTCTTCTGCACGACTATCAGCTGGAGGAGATGTGGAGAACTCCACAGCCAATCCGTCAATCACAGAGGAAAAGAGGGCGTGAGGGCTGGAATTGGCGGCAACGGGTTCAATATGCAGTAGGGCATGCGCTCAACGAATACTTTGGAATGGAAGTAAAGGTACGGCGGGAAGTCCCTGTCCAGTATGTGCTGGAGAAATGGTGGCCCAAGCAGTCAGACAGCTTTGAATCTTTGTTCCATTATTGGGATGTCAAAAATAAAGTGTCAGGTGAGTTGTCAAAAATTTGTGGCTTAAATAATGACTTGATGATGCCTGTGATGCTGTATGAACAATTTTGTACGTCCGTGCCTGAGTTAGAGGTCAATATTTCACTTATTGTTCAGGCTGCTTGGCAACTATCAGCAGAAACAGATTCCCTGCTCATTCAAAAGTACATCGTTGACTATAATCCTAACGTTATTAGTACATTCCAACATATGACAAATGTATTTTGTTATTATGCATTTGGAGCTCTTCCTCAGCTTATTGAGGTATACTGCCTGCTGGAAGGCAAGAAGGTCCGTTTCATTCCGGGACCTGCTTCTTTACAGCAATCTCTGGATTACGTACGGCTATTACGGGATTCCAAAGAGGATGTACATGGGACGACAGAACGCTGCCGTTGCGGAGGGTGCATAGGGGAGCAAGTTTCTCAGGGAAACAGAATGAATAAGAACACGAAGGAAGGGCAGGAGGCGAAAAACTGCAAACAACGGTTAGCTGTACCTACGCCTTTCTCTTAACGTTATTGTGTAACCCTTTAATTGTAAACTATCCCTTTTCGTGAAAGAGCCTTGGAAACAAGGTTCTTTTTTATGAAAAAAATTATGAAAAAACTGAAAATTTATGTTGCCTGAATAGATAAATATATCTATAATATTTCAATGTACAATAGTTATATGAAAATATTTAAATATAAAAAGACGGTTTGTGGAGCATGGATTAGCTTGTCCTATGTACATAAAATAAGTCCTGTCTTTTGCATGGCACGTTGCCATGTGTTTATTTACGTTCTCCATTTGGTTTAATGGCCTAATATTTCAATTTTAAAATATTAGCGTTGAATAATAAAAATTTTTTGGACAACAGGGGTGGAAGAAGTGAGTAAGAAAACTGTATTGCCAATCCTCATTGTACTGCTCGTTCTGAGCGGTGGAGCTATTGGCTACTATTATTGGTATCAAGCAACACACTTTGTTAAAAGTGACGATGCGCGCATTCAAGCAGATCAATATAAGGTAATGCCGCAAATCTCCGGAGAAATAAGCCACATTGATGTGGAAGAAGGAGATGTTGTTCAGCGTAATGAACCGATTGCCGAGCAGGATGTATCGGGGCTGGATGCGAGTATGATCAGCAAGTCCGTACTGCGCGCGCCGATCAACGGAACCGTCATTAAGATTTATTCCAAAGAGCATGAAATCGGATCGCCGGGTAGTGCTGTTGCAACTATGGTGGATATGAACAGCTTGTACGTATCCACGAACATTGAAGAAACTGACATTAACCGTATTAAACCAGGACAGCTTGTGGATATTACGCTTGATGCAGCAGGTAACCAGGTGATTCAGGGTAAAGTTCGTAAAGTGGGGGAAGCCTCCAACGCCGTGTTCTCACTCGTTCCTGCAGTCAACACAAGTGGTAACTTTAACAAGGTGACTCAGCGTGTGCCTGTAGAGATTGCTGTGAACAAGCCGAAGGATATGAAGCTTATCCCTGGAACGAACGTGGAAGTAAAAATTCATACACCTTAAAAAGGAGGGGTCCATGTGGCTGCCAATGAAATTGCTGCTGCTCCTTCGACAGATTCTTCCAAAGAACGCTGGCTTGCCTTTTTCGCTATCGTTTTAGGCGCCTTTGTCGCCATTCTGAACAACAGTCTGATCAATGTCGCCATTCCTAGATTGACGACGGATTTAGGATCTACGACGACACGTATTCAGTGGGTTATTACAGGTTACACGCTTGCATCTGGTGTAATCGTACCGATTACCGGATATATGGAGCAGCGCCTCGGATACAAAAAGTTTTTGATTCTAGCGCTCAGCGTATTTTCGCTGGGAACGGGAATATGTATTTTTGCATGGAGTGATTCTTCCCTGATCGCAGCACGGGTGCTGGCTGGTCTGGGCGGTGGTGTTATTATGCCGCTGAGTATGACGATTATTTACAAAATTATGCCGCGTGAACAAATCGGTATGTCCCTTGGTATTTGGGGGATCGCCGCAATGGCAGCGCCGGCTGTGGGACCTACGCTTAGCGGATATTTGATTGAGTGGTTTAACTGGCGGTTCTTGTTTATTGTCAGTGTGCCGGTTGCTTTATTTGCAATTTTAATGGTTATTCTTCTAATCAAAGAGCCGCCTAAAGTAGAGCCGAAGCCGTTTGATCTACCGGGCTTTTTGCTGGCCGCGACTTGTGCTGGAACGCTCTTGTACGCATTGACAAACGGCCAGCGTGATGGCTGGACTTCTTTTGGAATTGTATCCCTGCTGTTTATTGCTTTCTGGGCACTTGTTTTTCTGATCTATGTAGAAAGCGGCAAGGATAATGCTGTAATTGAAATCTCATTATTCAAGAATTCAAAGTATACGATTAGTGTTATTGCCTCTAGTCTGGTCATGATGGGGATGTACGGAGGAACGTTCCTAACACCGTTGTTTTTGCAAAATATCCAGCGGGTGTCACCGATTGATACTGGTATTATCCTCATTCCACAGGCCATTGCCATGGCGGCTATGATGCCTATTGCCGGGAAGCTGTTCGATAAGTTCGGAATTGTGCCTTTGGGGCTTGTGGGCCTGACGCTAACCAGCTTTATGACCTATCATCTTCACCAGCTTACGCCAGATACTTCGCATGCCTGGTTGGAAACCGTAATGGCATTACGGGGTCTGGGAATTGGTATTTGCATGATGCCATTGTCCACGGTCGGTATGAATGCCGTTCATCCGAGCAAGGTAGCCAATGCATCTACAGCATCCAATCTGGTACGTACTGTGGCTGCATCTATGGCGATTGCAGTGCTAACCGCCATTATGCAAAGCCGTTCGGCTGCTCATGCCCAGCAAATTTCGGAGTCCATTACACCAGACTCGGCTCATACGCTACAAGCGACATTGGGCAGCTCATGGATGTCATCCATAAGTAGTTTAATCACACTAGATGCCACATCAAGAGGGATTGGGGATACGTTCCTCATTTCATCCATACCGCTGTTTTGCACGATTCCACTAATCTTTTTGTTTATTCAGAGGAAGAAAGCAAAGACACAGCCGGAAGCTTAATCAAAGAACTATAAAATACGACTGGATGGCTTACATTATTTCCACGGACAGAAAGAAAGGGAATTATCATGAAAATATTGAGAGTAGAAAGTACATTAGCGGCTTTAGTGCTCGGCGGCGCAGTGCTGGCAGGCTGCTCCAGTAATAGCGGGGCGGCTCAGGATATGGTCGTTCCGGTTAAAATCAGCCAAGCACAGCAGGGAATTATCGGACAGGGAAATATTTATACAGGAACCGTAACACCTTCGGAGACGGTGAACATCGTGCCTAAAGTGGGCGGTAAAGTGGTTGAGCTGCCTGTGGATATTGGCTCCGAGGTTAAAAAGGGTCAAGTACTGTTCAAGCTTGATGATAAGGATATGCGGAATAATGTTGCGAAAGCCCGCGCCGCAGCAGCTGCGGCAGCAGCCGGAGTAAGCACCGCTCAAGCATCCCACGAATCTACGATGGTTCAGGCAAACTCGGGCTTAGTGCAGTCCAAGAGTGGCGTGATTCAATCCCAAAGTGCAATCAATCAGGCACAGGGAGCTATTAATCAAGCCACTACAGCCGTAGAACAAGCAACACATGGTGTCTCCTCGGCAGCCAATACGGTGAAACAAACACAGCAAGCTTTGGCAGATGCACAGAAGAATGTAACACGTACACAAAGTCTATTTGATGCAGGTGCGAGCACCCAAGCTCAATTAGAACAAGCCAAAACAGCAGTCGTGAATGCGGAAGCGGCTTACAATAATGCACAAAATGCGCAGGCTAACGCGCAAGATCAGCTGGTAGCTGCGCAGAAGGCTCTAACTACAGCTCGCAACAGCTATGATTCAGCAAAAAATAGCTACAGTAATGCAAATAGCGGTTACAGTAATGCGCAAAATCAGCTCAAAGTATCTCAAAATACTGCGGTTATCGAGTCCAGCCAACAATCTCTTAAGCAGGCTCAGCTGAATGTGAACATTGCTCAGGACGCATTGGATGATACTGTTGTAACGTCACCGATCAATGGTATTGTGGGCACGAAAAATGCAGAAGTGGGCGAAATGGTATCCGCTCAGTCTCCTGCGCTGGTCATCGCTAATCTGAGTACGGTCAATACATTGATCTATGTTCCAGCGGAACAGATTAACAATGTAAAAGCAGGTGACAAGGTACAGGTTCGTGTTGCTGCTTCCAACATTGTAACAACAGGTACAGTTAAAAATGTAAGCCCGTTGGATGCAAGTGGAAAAGGCTATCCTGTAAAAATCTCAGTAGCGAATCCAGACACAAAACTGAAATCCGGCATGTTGGCTGATATCAGCTTTGTCGCTGCCAATGCGCAAGAAGGCATCGTTGTTCCTACTGCGGCAGTGCAAAAGGATCAAGGTAAAGAATATGTATATGTTGTAAACGGAGACCATGCGAAACGTAAGGAAGTGAAGACTGTTCAGACGGCAGGTTCACAAACACTCGTTACCAGTGGCTTGAGCAATGAGGAGAATGTGATCGTGAATAATCTGGCATTGCTGTCCGATAACTCACCGATTACAATTAGCCAATAATTAGGTTCTAAACTTACGTACAATATAATAGTAGAAGTTTATTATGAATATGCAAAGACAGCCTGCTTAGCGGGCTGTCTTGTTTTTATTTCATTCAGCAAATTTTACATAGGATTAATGTCGATATGGGGCTATTTTTGACGAACATTGGTAGAATAGGATAGACTAAATTGGAAATAGATAGTTTACGAGATCTCAGACAAGCGATCGGAGGAATTGTAAGATGGAAGTGAAATTGGTAGTGGATTATGAAGCTTATGAGAATGGCCAAACGATGGCTAAATCTATTGAGGAACTGGCAGCCAAGCCGGAGAGCGCGCAAGTTACAGATCTCATCATTGGAGATTGGGGCGGTGCCTATGAAAGTTCACCAGAGGATTTTATCCCAGTGTTAGTGAAGCTCAAAGATCAATTCCCTAAGATACGCAAACTGTTTATTGGTGATATGGAATACGATGAGTGTGAGGTTTCATGGATTAACCAGACGAATCTATCCTCATTGTTAGAAGCGTTTCCAGCATTGGAGTCCTTTCATATCAAAGGAAGCCAGGACCTGAGCTTGGAGCCGCTTCGTCATAACCATCTTCAAGAATTGGTTATTATCTGTGGTGGCCTGCCTGTGAGCGTTCTTCAGCAAATACGTAATGCCGAACTGCCTGAACTGCGCAAGTTGGAACTGTATTTGGGTGTCGAGAACTATGGCTTTGACGGTAGCCTGAAAGATATTTTGCCGTTTTTAGACAGCAATCCTTTTCCCAAACTTACATACTTGGGACTCAAAGATAGTGAAATACAGGATGAAATTGCTATTGCAGCAGCTAATGCCCCTGTGATTGGACAATTGGAAGTGCTGGATCTCTCACAAGGTACGTTGTCTGATAAAGGTGCAGAAGCGCTACTGGCTAGTGAAAGTATAAAAGGGCTGAAGCATCTGGATTTGAGCTATCATTATATGTCTAGTGAAATGATGCAACGTTGGAAAAGCTCGGGTCTATCTGTGAACGTGGAAGATCAACAAGAAGCAGATGAGGAAGATGATTGGCGCTATCCATCACTGACTGAGTAATTTGTACAAATGGATTTCTAAAAACGGACTGTTTTCAAAATTAAATTGATCTAAAGTGAGGCGGCTCTATGGTTAGGATGTCAGACTGTAATGTCAGCGAGCCGTTTATCTTGTTCGGTAATCCGGGAAATCGTCGAACTACTGGGCTGCAGGAGGCGAGAAGCAGATTAATGCTTCCGCCCGCTCTGGAGGTTTCCTATAAGAATGTGCTGGAAGCTATTCGGCAGAAACAAGGTCTGAGCGAGCTGATGGTGCGAATAGCTGCACAAGACAGCGTGAATGGCAGTGCCTATGTGAAAGAGAGCATTGATCAGTTACTGGCGGGGCAGATGGACAGTGGTCCGCTGCTTCGTCTGGATGCACCGGGCGAAAGCTTTGAGGTAGAGCGTGAGTTGATTGCTCTGGGTGCCTCGGATGGTGAGGGAGACGATTCTCTGTTGCCATGGCCCGAATGGACACAAGGCACAGGTATATCGGCGGCAGAAGCGCGATGTCTGCAGGAGCAGCACGGTCGTATTTGGCACCCGGCACAATGGTTCCGGGGTTATTGCCGTCTGCTGGCCTGGCTACGGAATGAAGTGGCTCTGCTCTGGCCCTCGTCACACTGGATGAATGACCCGGCGGAAGTTGCCGTGATGTTCGACAAACGGCGTTGTAGCGCCGATTTAGGCAAGGCAGATATAAGGGTTCCGCCAGTGCTTGCATCTTCAGGTGGTGCATTTCGTGATGTTGTCGATCTGCACACGGCAATGAAGGAGAGCGGGTTTCATCGCGTATTTGTGAAAATATTTTGTGGGTCCGGTGCTTCTGGTGTCATGGCCTATCAGGTACATCCCCACACACACGCGGAACTGGCAGTGACCACGATTGGAACGGAAATCATACACGGACAGCGCGTGTATTATAATGCCGGACGATTGCGTCGTTATACGGATAAGCAGGACATTCATGCTATCCTTAACTGGCTATGCCTGGAAGGGGTACATGTGGAGCGCTGGATTCCCAAAGCGACCCTGAATGGGCGTGTTTATGATGTGCGCCAACTCGTGTGCGGATCAGAAGCTTGCCATGCGGTTTTACGTTTGAGCCACAGCCCCATTACCAATTTGCATTTGCGTAATGAGCGGCTCTCGCTGAAGGAAGCCGGATTACCACAGAATACGGTGGAATCGGTCCAGCTTACTGCGAAAGCCGCTATGAGTGTTTTTCCGGCGTCCATGGTCGCTGGGCTGGATGTACTTGTTCCGGCTCATGGGGGGCGTCCCTATGTGTTGGATGTTAATCCGTTCGGTGATTTGCTGTACCGGGTTGAACATCAGGGTTGGAGCCCGTATGAATGGGAAATGCTGCACCTCGCTAATAGGAGCGTGGGTACGGAAAGGAAAGACAGATATGACTGATATGAATCAAATTGTTGGCTCTCATGATATTGTCATGATTACGCTTGATACTCTGCGTTATGATGTAGCAAAGCTGGAGGAAGAGAACTGTCCGAATTTGTGCGGCTCCGGGTCGTGGGAAAAGCGCCATACACCGGGTAGCTTTACCTATGCTGCACATCATGCTTTTTTTGGCGGATTTTTGCCGACTCCAGCGAATACGGATAAGACTTCACATATCCGTCTGTTTCACACCAAGGATACGGGACTACGTACGCATCCACATACGTGGCTGTTCGATGCCCCGGATATTGTATCCGGGCTAGAGGGTGAAGGTTATCGGACCATCTGTATCGGCGGCGTTATTTTTTTCACAAAGAAAAATAAGCTTGCCAAGGTGCTGCCTGGATATTTCCAAGAAAGCTACTGGCGTATGAACTTTGGTGTTACCAACCCCCGTTCGACGGAGAATCAGGTGAATCATGCTCTGAAACTGTTGGAAAATGCAGACCCGTCACAGCGCTTGTTTTTATTTCTGAATGTATCAGCGATCCATGGGCCTAATCATTATTTTGTGAAGGGCGCAGCCAAAGATTCAGTGGAGTCTCAACGGGCAGCCTTGCGGTATGTGGATGGTGAACTTGGACGTTTGTTTGAGGCTTTGCGAAATCGGGGCAAGACGTTTTGCATGGTTTTTTCCGATCATGGTACAGCTTATGGGGAAGACGGCTATGAAGGACATCGTCTGGCGCATGAGGTAGTCTGGAATGTGCCTTACCGCGAATTTATTTTATAGAGCAAATAGAAGTATAGATTGCACTGGTAAAATATCAAGAAATCAATCCAGCGTGAGGAAGGAGCAGAAATGAAAGCCATAAATCTGAATCACTCGCATCCAGCGGATGCGCCAGCCCCGGAGATAGACACAAACTTAGCACCGTCTAGGTTTCAGTGGCCTGAAACTCCTGCTGAATGGGCAAGCACAATCCGTGAAGCTCCTTACCGCTCCTATCTGTACTCTTACCCGCATAAAACGGCCTATCGTCCGTTTGATACACCACTCTCATTACAGGAGTTGTGGGAGAAGGAGGAGTTAGAAAGCTATTTTTTGTATATGCATATTCCATTTTGCGCGGCTCGCTGTGGATTTTGTAACCTGTTCACTTTGCCGGACAAGCGTCTGGATGTACATAAGGAGTATGTGGATGCACTAGAAAGACAAGCCAAGCAATGGGCACCCATTATGGGGCGTCGACCTTTTTCACGTTTTGCGATCGGCGGCGGTACACCGACCTTACTGGAGGCTCCTTTGGTGGAGCGCTTGTTTGACATTGCGGAAAATATTATGGGACTGGACCCTAAGCGAGCTTCTATTTCGGTGGAGACCTCTCCTGATACTGTGACTGAGGACAGGTTGGAGGTGCTCAAGCGCCGCGGGACAGATCGTGTCAGTATGGGAATTCAGAGCTTTGTGGAATCAGAAAGTGCCGCCATATACCGACCTCAGAAGCCCAAACTTGTTAGAGAAGCACTTGAGCGGCTGGTGGAATACAACTTTCCTTTGCTGAACGTAGATCTGATCTATGGCTTGCCTGGTCAAACGGTGGAAACCTGGCTGTATTCTTTAGAGGAAGCCCTGTCTTACTCGCCAGGAGAAATATTTCTTTATCCGTTATATATTCGAGAAAATACGATTTTAAAGCCAGGCTATACCGGGCTGGATCATGATATTCGCCTTAGCTTGTATGAAGTGGCGCGCGAACGGCTCAAACAAGCAGGATATGTACAATACTCCATGCGCCGTTTTGCTAAAAATGATGGTATATCCAACAAAGAGCTTTTGCCCTACAGTTGCCAGGAGGAAGGTATGGCTGGTCTGGGGTGTGGTGCACGCTCCTATACACGCAATGTCCACTATGCCAGCCGTTATGGGGTTAGTGCAGCAGCTACCCGTAGCATTATCGCAAATTATGTTGCTGCGGAACGTCATGATCTGGCTGACTACGGCTTTATTTTAAATGTGGATGAGAGTAAGCGACGCTTTATCTTAAAGGCGCTTCTTCATCGGGAAGGTTTGGAGCTATCAGCCTATGCAGAGCGCTTCGGTGTATCTCTGTCGGACGATTTTACAGGAATGTCGTTGCTGCTGGAATCCGGTATGGCTGTCGTCGAGGAGGGTACGCTGCGACTTACAGAGGAAGGAATGGCCTATTCCGATGCGATTGGGGACTGGATGATCTCCACGTCAGTACGTGAGCGCATGGAAGGATATGTAGGAGCATGAGAGCGATCTTATATTATCGTGGTTCGTTGACCTCGTGTAATTATGCTTGTCCTTATTGCCCGTTCAGTAAAAACGTTGATAGTCGGGAAACGTTGAACAAGGATCGGGCCCAGTTGGAACGTTTTGCTGATTGGGTACGGGAACAGGGCGTTTTGGGGCATCGTCTCTCTATTTTTTTTAATCCGTATGGAGAAGCCTTGATTCATTCCTGGTATCGCAAGACCATGATTGAGTTTTCCCACATGGTGCATGTGGAAAAAGTGGCGGTACAGACGAATCTCTCGACTAAGCTGGATTGGACGAAAGAACTGAACCCGGAGACTGCTGCGCTGTGGGCTACATATCACCCTGGAGAGACGAAAGAGCAAGTTTTTATATCGCAGGCTATGAAGTTATATGAACTTGGTATTTCCTATAGTGTCGGTACCGTCGGGTTAAGACAAGCCTTCCCAGCTATTCGTTCCTTAAGATCGCAACTTCCAAGGGATGTTTATTTGTGGGTCAATGCCTACAAGGATCGACCCCATTATTATACAGATGCTGAAGTCACTGAATTAACTGCGATCGACCCCTATTTTCAATGGAATTTAAAGGATTATAGCAGTCAGGGACGGGCATGTCGCGCCGGTGAAGATGTATTTTATGTCCAGGGTGACGGAAGAGTAAAACACTGCTATCAGGATCGACGGGTGCTTGGACACTTATATAGGGATGGTCTTAAGGGTCTGAGTGGCAAACGTCCGTGCCGGATGAAAGAATGCGGCTGCTATATCGGCTATATTCATATGGAAGAGCAGCCGTTTCGGGAAATGTACGGTAGTAGCTTACTCGAAAGAGTGCCGCAAGTACAGGTATCTCCGGTTCCATCATTTAGCAGACAGGCTATTCATAGAGATAATGAATCTATATAGCTAGGGTTGCCGACTTCTAAATGTAATACTACAGCACCTTGATCTATTAGAGAAACGATCAACAAAAAACCGACCCTTGCCATCAAGCAAAGGTCGGTTCATTTGTTTTATAATGACTCAATAAGACTGTTCTATGCGAAATAATCAAGTTTGGACGATAGCAGTAATTTCTTCATCCAGATCCAATCTGATTTGTTCGCGATAGGCACGAATATTGTATTCGGAATATAGGTATCTCAGAATGGCTTCAATCATATTGGCTTCCACCAGATATTGACTGCGGCCCTGTACATGGACTTCTGCTGAATAACCTGTATCCTCTTCCCAGCTTAGTTCTACTGTCACATCCGTGGGCTGAACACCTTTACGTTCAGCCATATGCAAGCAAATAGCGTTGACAATCTCATCCATACTCAAAATCATAGCTTAGTAACGTCCTCCACGGGAATCATCTGGTCTGCGACGATTTTTAATAGCACGGTAGATACCTACTCCGATCATGATCAGGACGTAAATGGCCAGAACGTTAACGGCAAGGCCAAGCAAGCTGCCTAATGCGCCTATGTTACCGAACAATCCGCCGAAGAGCATACCTGCCAAACCGCCCAGCATCATACCTTTCAGAAATCCGCCGCCACCGCCAAGGAATCCACCAGTTCTGCTTGTATTACCAGCAGTTGCCCCTGACTTGGTTCCGCTATCTGACTTATTAATGCCATTGCTGTCATTCGCCTTGCTTGGTGTAGATTGGTATGATTTAGGTCCGGATTTAAACCCGCCGCCTCGCCTTGCATCAGCTGTAGATGGTGCGATCATAGCAATGAGTAGGGTAAAAGCCATCATCAGCATCATCATATTTTTCAAAGTGAATGTTTTTTTCATGTAAATATAATCCCCCTTAGTAAATTTGTTTATAGGTCAAACAACCGCTTACCAGTAATACGAATGGCATGGAAAAGGGTTTCAAAGAATTTTAATTTTTAAAAAATTAAATAATAACGTCCCATAAATCCTATGCATGGATTGGCTAAAACATTCAGCTTTGCGGCTTAAGTGAAAACGGATTAGTGTCAGCACTGACATCACCGGCAAGCAGCATGCGCAGAACCATTTGGCACCATTCCAGACCTGCTTTAGCATTCAAAAGTCCTTTTTGTACTAAAATATAGTCACCAAAGTTCTTACTGCCAAAATGTAAATTCTCTGCGGGAATATCGTTCAGGATATCCTCAAGATGCTGGATTTTCTGAATAAAATGACGTTTGCGTTCCTCCAGCATACGATTGGCACTACTTTTGTCCGTTAACCAAAGACAGAACAGTCGAAGACTTAATTCATCCCGTGTAACCGGAGCAGCTAACGCTTCCTGGGACCATTGCTGAAGCATATGGATTCCCTTGTCGGTAATGGTATACATTTTCTTATCAGGCTTGTCGGACTGCTGAATCCAACGGGAGGCTAGCAGTTCCTTGCTCTCCATACGGGCCAGTAGCGGATAGATCTGACTGTGCTTGGCCTGCCAAAAAGGCTGGATACGCAACATCAGATCATAGCCGGAGGATTCCTCTCTTGCGAGAAGCCCCAACAGACCATACGATAGTAAATTCATAGATCTTATCTCCTTCATCCATCATAGTAACGGTTGTAACAGCACTGTGGCAGCTATTCTGCAGCTTCATGAAAAGTGTACACTGAAACTGTATGGTTTGACAACTTTCAGTCAGGTCGTTCACAGGTTAGCCAAAATTGATTCTTGTCATTCTCCACGTATATGTGCTTTTTTTCATAAAAAAGGGTAGTTTAAGCTCGTATGTACGAGCTTAAACTACCCTGGTACCTTCTGCCGAAGCGTATCCTATTTACTGTTCATTTCCATCAACGAGAAGTGTTAACGCTCCTGTATCTGGATGAATAACCATGCCGTGAACGGGGGCATTAGGAGGGAGAAGCGGGTGATTTTTAATAAGCTTCACGGTAGTTCTTACCCCTTCTTCAATGTTGTCAAAACCTTTTAACCATTTATTTAGCTTAATTCCTGAATTTTCTAATGTATTCAGCACTTCCTGAGAAATTCCGCGATCGAGCATTTCATTGACCATGTGGTCTGCATTTAATGCAGCCATGCCGCACTCATAATGACCTACAACGACGACTTCGTCTGCTCCCAGCTCATACAGGGCGACTAGCACACTGCGCATTACACTTCCAAAGGGCTGTGAAATAATAGCACCCGCATTTTTGATGATTTTCACATCACCGTTGCGCAGGTTCATGGCTTTCGGGAGTAACTCCGTTAGCCGTGTATCCATACAAGTGATAATGACCATTTTTTTATTGGGGAACTTGCCTGTTCTATAGGCCTCGTATTCTTTGTTTTCTACGAAAACACGATTGTACTCTAAAATTTCTTTGATGTGATTCACGATTGTTCCCTCCAGATTCTATTAAAGTTTGATATGTACAGCCCAACGTTTATTTTAGGTCTTAGGAGCTGGTCGTACATGTTGTGAGTTGATTATACTTTTTAATATAAGTATCATCAAGTATAGGTATTGTAAAGTTTTATCCATTTTAAGTTAAAGAGGTGACCTCAAATATGGCGCAACAGACGTTGGATCAATTGACGGCTTTAAAGGAGCTTTCACACAAAATCAGTAGTTATGGCGAAGCAGTAGGTCTGCTGCACTGGGATTTACGAACTGGTGCTCCGCGCAAGGGTGTTGACATTCGGTCGGAGACGTTGGGTATGCTGTCCACTGAAATGTTCAAGCTGATGATCTCGGATGAAATGGGACAATTGCTGCAATTTTTTGCCACAGTAGATAAGCTGGAGCAACTGGAAGACAATGATCGCAGATTGGTGGAGGAATGCCGTAAAAATTATGACCTTAATCGTTCGGTTCCGGCAGACCGATACCGGGATTATAGCATTCTCGCAGCGCAGGCAGAGAGCAAGTGGGAGGACGCAAAGGAACATAGCGATTTTGTCGGATTTGAACCCTACTTGTCTAAAATCGTAGACATGAAGCGTGAATTTATCGGCTACTGGGGGATTAAGGATACAGAGTATGACACGCTTTTGGATCAATATGAGCCGGGGATGACGGTTGAAAAACTGGATGCTGTGTTTGATCGTCTCAAAAAGCGCCTTGTGCCACTATTGTCTAAAATTCAGGCTTCACCGAACCAGCCGGATAAGAGCTTTTTAGATGGTGTGTTTGATGTGAAGCAGCAGGAGAAGTTCAGCCTGTTCATTTTAGGTCAGATGGGGTATGACTTTGACGCAGGTCGCTTGGATGAGAGCGTACATCCTTTCGCAACAGGATTAAATCCAGGTGATGTGCGTATAACAACACATTATCTGCAAGATGATGTAACTAGTGCTATTTTCAGTTCGTTGCATGAAGGAGGCCATGCGCTGTACGAACAAAATATTGCTCCTGAGCTAGCAGGATCACTACTGTCGGGAGGAACCTCTATGGGGATTCATGAATCCCAGTCCCGCTTGTGGGAAAATAAAGTCGGACGCAGTCGTGCTTTCTGGGATCGGTATTACGATGATTTGCAGAAGCATTTTCCTGATCGCTTGGCAAAGGTTACGGCAGATCAATTCTATCGGGCAGTCAACCGTGTGGAAAATTCACTGATTCGTATTGAAGCGGATGAGCTAACATATAATTTACATATCATTATCCGTTATGAAATTGAAAAAATGTTGTTTAATGAAAAGCTGGATGTGAAGCGTCTCCCTGAGGTATGGAATGCGAAATATAAGGAATACCTAGGGTTACTTCCACCGGATGATGGACTGGGCGTACTTCAAGACGTTCACTGGTCCGGTGGTGATTTTGGCTATTTTGCTTCCTACTCGCTTGGCAATATGTATGCAGCACAAATTTTGGCAACATTACGCAAAGAGTTACCAAATCTAGATGAATTAATCGCTGCTGGAGAACTTGAGCCGATCAAGCAATGGCTGACCGAACGTATTTACCGTTACGGCAAGAGCCGGACGCCTTCCGAGTTGATTGTAGCCATTACAGGTGAGGATCTGAACCCGGATTATCTCGCAGACTATCTGGAAGAGAAATATACCTCCATATACAAGCTGTAAATCATATAGCATCTCCCCCACGTTCCCGGGCGAACGTGGGTTTTTTTTTGTGCAATTAACCAATATATCGACAACCGCATAACAATATATGAAGTCAACGGATGTAAAAAGGTGGGGAGGGAATAAGGATGAAAAACGGCGCTCGTTTCAAAGCTGTGGTGGCTGCGGCACTACTCGGATTACTGTTGCTCAGTGGGTGCACCCCCAAAGGGGGGGAGCAGACAATTGAGATCAGACTAGGCGAGGTAGCCCGTACGGTCTTTTATGCGCCGCAGTATGTAGCCTTGAGCCAGGGAATGTTTGCTCAGGAGGGACTGGATGTCCAATTGGCAACGATTCCCGGGGGGGACAAGGCGATGACGGCGTTGTTGTCCAACCAGGCGGATATCGCGCTCATCGGCGCGGAAACATCTATTTATGTGTATCAGCAAGGAGCAGAGGACCCTATCATTAATTTTGCCCAACTGACACAGAAGGATGGAACCTTTTTGTTTGCCCGTCAAACGCAGGATAACTTTGCATGGGAAAAGCTGAAAGGACAAAATTTTTTGGGGCAACGCAAGGGCGGAATGCCGCAAATGTCACTTGAATTTACCCTTCGCAAACACGGCATTGATCCTCATAAGGATCTGAAGCTGATTCAAAATATTGATTTTGCTAATGTTGCCTCTGCTTTCGGCTCGGGTACAGGGGATTATGTACAGCTATTTGAGCCACAGGCATCTATTTTTGAAAAGGCAGGTCGTGGGCGGGTAGTTGCCTCTATCGGTGTGGAGAGCGGCGAATTGCCGTATACGGTATATATGGCTAAGCAAAGCTACCTGAAGGCAAACAGCGAGGCTGCACAGAAATTTACAAATGCTGTATATCGGGCACAACAGTGGATTGCTACGCATTCACCTGAACAGATTGCCGAAGCAATCACGCCCTTTTTTAAAGATACAGATTTAGCTATTTTGACGAGTAGTATCAAGCGATATAAGGAACAGAGCACCTATGCTTTGAACCCGATGATTGAGGAAAAGGAATGGAAGAACTTACAGGATGTCATGACCTCGGCAGGGGAGCTTAAAAATTCAGTTGCACTAGATAAGCTGGTGAACCCAAGCTTTGCAAAACAGGCGATTTCGTCAAATTCTACCGGGAATACTAAGTCGCCTGTCAAAAAGAGCACAACTGAATCTACGGATGCAGGTGTCGATTCTGGAGGTTCGTCATGATGGAGGAACGGAGTGATCTAACTTCGGACGCGACAAGCCCGATGGTGAGACTGGAGCAAGTGACGCATGTCTATGTAACGGATCGTGAAGCTTCGCTGGCGGTTGAGAATATTGATTTTTCCATAGAGATAGGGGAGTTTGTCAGCTTGGTCGGCCCAAGCGGCTGCGGCAAAACGACGATCCTGTCCATGATCGCAGGGCTACTGCGTCCAGCGGCAGGCCAAGTCATGTTGCAAGGTCAGCCGGTAAGTGGGCCGAGTCCAGAAGTCGGTTACATGCTGCAGCAGGATTATCTGTTCCCGTGGCGGACGATCATGGAGAACGCATTGTTGGGTCTGGAACTAGCCAACAGAGTAGATGAAGCTGCACGTGAGCAGACAAGGCTGTTACTGGAAGGCATGGGTCTGGGAGGGAAGGAGCATCTGCATCCATCCCAGTTGTCTGGGGGAATGCGCCAGCGCGTGGCGCTGGTACGGACGCTGGCGACCAATCCGGGATTGCTGCTGCTGGATGAGCCGTTCTCCGCGCTGGATTATCAAACCAAGCTACAGCTGGAAGATCTGATTGCGGAAACCTTGCGCGAGCGGAGGAAGACGGCTATTTTAGTCACACATGATTTGGCCGAAGCCATTGCGGTCAGTGACCGGATTATAGTGATGGGTCGAAATCCTGGTCATGTCCGACGTACCTTCGAGATTCCGGGTTGCATCCGGGAAGCTCAGCCTTTTTATGCACGCGAGCAGCCGGGTTTTAATGAGCTTTTTCATGAAATATGGGGTGAACTGGAGGCTTCGGGAGCAAAGGAGTGAGTTAACGTATGAAGGACGAAGCGGATCAGCTTGAGCAACGTTGGATTCAAGGACTACATCAGGCGTATTTACGCAGCAGGCGTTCGCAACGATGGTTAGTGACAGGGGTACAGACAGCTATTTTACTGCTTTTGTTTGTATTATGGGAAATTGCAGGTCGATTGAAGTGGATTGATGTACTGTTGTTCAGCTATCCGAGCAAAATTTTCACCCAGATCGGTAAGGATGCGGTCAGTGGTGAATTATGGGGACATGTAGGTGTCACCGTGGGAGAGACGATGGCGGGGTTTTTACTCGGTACACTGTTAGGTACGTTGCTGGCTGTACTTATTTGGTGGTCACCGTTTTTGTCGAGGGTGCTTGACCCCTATATGGTCGTGTTCAACAGTATGCCTAAGGTGGCGCTAGGTCCAATTTTTATCGTTATGTTTGGGGCGGGATTTACTGCTATTCTAATGACAACCCTCTCCATTACGGTCATCATTACGACACTAGTCGTATACAACAGCTTTCAGGAAGTCGATTCGAATCTAATCAAAGTGGTTCGCACGTTTGGCGGATCACGCCGTGATACGTTTCAAAAGGTGATTTTGCCTGCATCCTTTCCTGCAATTGTCTCTACACTGAAAGTGAATGTGGGTATGGCATGGGTTGGCGTGATTGTTGGTGAATTTCTGGTGGCTAAAAACGGCTTAGGCTATTTGATTATCTATGGTTTTCAGGTATTCAATTTCACGCTGGTTATGTCCAGTTTGTTGATCATTGCTGTCGTAGCTACTCTGATGTATCAGGCGGTCGTGTATGTGGAGCATCGTCTGCTTTCCGGTCGTCCTCATCGGTAATAATAAAAGTTCTGAACATTTGTGTAAAACGTGAAAATAAAGTACCATGAAAAATGAAAATACTTAAAATTTATGAAAATGTTAAAACAGATTTCATCCAGAGAGGACAGAATTTTTTCATGGGCTTTCGTACGATTAAAACGGCTATTGCCGCATTAATGGCCGTACTTATTGCGGAGGGTTTTGGCATTCATGGTGCTACCTCAGCAGGGCTTTTAGCGATTTTGGGGGTGGATGTCACACGCAAGAGAAGTCTCCGTACTATTTCGGCGAGATTTTTTGCATCCGTCGTGGGGCTTCTTTTTGCTTGTGTTTTGTTTGTGGTATTCGGATTCCATGATTGGGTACTGGCATTATATATTTTAACGGCGTTTCCAGTCATTGTACGGGTGGGCTTTAAAGAAGGGATTGTCACCGGTTCGGTCGTGGTTTTTCGCGTATTCAGCGGCGGCGTGATTGATATGGAGGTACTGCTGACCCAGCTAGGTCTGCTAGTGATTGGACTGGGTTCCGCGATGATTGTCAATTTAGCCTACATGCCGGGTTCTGATAATACCATGCAACAAATTCGGCAGGAGGTAGATCGGACATTTTCTGTTATATTCAGAAATATGGCCAATACGCTGCGCAGTCCAGCATACATATGGGATGGCAAGGAAGTTATTGAAGCGAACAGCGTGATAGCCAAAGGGGTCACTGAGGCGGGACGTTCCTTGGAAAATCAGATGCTTCGTCCCCAAGAGGGCTGGAATGTGTATTTTTATATGCGAAAAGAACAGCTGGATTCGATCCAAAACATGATGCAGTTGATCGCACAAATGTATCAGCATATGCCGCAGGCCAAGCTTCTGGCTGAGCTGTTCGACCAGCTTAGCAATGATGTTTTGGCTGGACATTATACGGGACAGACCGAGAAGCTGCTGGAGCAGGTTCGTGAAGAATTTAAAGCCATGGAGCTTCCCGCAACCCGGGAGGAATTTGAGATTCGTTCGGCATTATTACAGCTTACACATGAGCTTCATCAGTATTTGAAAATTGCGAAAAAGGACAAGGCCCCTACTCCAGTAAGAAATTAGAGTAAAGGCCTTGAGCGGCTACTATCCATGACGGACAGTAGCCTTTTCTTGTTCAGTGTCGGTAGAAGCCGGATGGTTTAAAGTCCGTTTGTGCCGAATTCGGTCTGTGATCCATAAGACAGCGGTGATCAGGCAAGGATACAGCATAGCCCATCCGACAAAGGGGAAAACGACCGCTGTAGAGATAAACGATATCCAACTAATGGCAACGCCCCAGCGACTACCACGTAGAAGCTTAATTCCTGCTGCGCAACCGCCGAGATAGGTCAGAATAAAGGTGGCGTTCGGGAACTGGATCAGGTTAGTGAGTGAAACAGTACCACTACCGTACAACACCATAATGATCACGAAGCAGACGCTAAGAAAAGCAATGCCTCCGATAGGGGTGTGGAATCGTTGGGATAACATGCCCATCCAGCGAAAGGCCTGTCCTTGCCGGGATAAAGCATAAGCGACACGTGAAGCGGCACCCACATAAGCAATAATAGTAGCGGTACAAATAAAGATACCCGTCAAGCCTGCAATTATCGCGCCCCATGGCCCAATAGCCCGACTAATCACCCATACGAGCGAAGCATCCGAACCCCCTGCAAGGTAACTTTGTGTGCCCACAGTAGCCAGCGCTGTTAAGAAATAAAGCAAACCAACAATGACGGCTGCAATGGTCACACCTCTAACGGCCGCCCGCCGGGGATTAGTGAATTCCTCTGACATATGGGACACGGCCTCCCAACCGATAAAGCACCAAAACAGAATCGCGGCCGCTTGACCGACGGAGAGCCAGCCATGTGGAGCAAACGGGGTGAAGTGGATTGTTTTCATCTGAGGAAGTGCTGCGGCAATGGCGAATATAAGGACAGCAACGATAGCTATGACGACTGCGATCTGAATACGTCCCGCAACCTTCATGCCGATCCAATTGATGATCAGGCCCACCGCCAGCATAGCAGCGGCTAACATCATGCGGCTTTCCTCTCCCCAGCCCATGGCTGCGGTCATATAGCCGGCTCCGGTGAGTGCGGCAACAGGTGCCCCAATCGGAACTGACATGAGAAAAAACCACCCGATATAAGCACCGGCACGTGGTGAAAAGGCCAACGTGACAAAATGTGATACCCCACCCGCATTCGGGAATTTGGCGGATAGAAGACCCATAGAAAGTGCCATTGGCAAGATGAGCAGGGTCATAAAACCCCATGCCAGCAGCGATGCCGGTCCCGCCATTTGGGCGGCAAGACCAGGCACAATCAATATTCCCGAACCCAGTACAGCTCCGATATAGAGTGCAATGGCCTGTGGAAGACCAATGGTGGATTGAAGTTTACTTTCACTTGTCATGCAGAAAAGCCTTCTTTCTATTGTTATTTTCTCCAGCTTATCAGATAATCAATCTATCGGAAAAACGGAATATAACGATTGCTTGCATCGGAAAAAACGATTGAAGGAGCGGATTATGGAATCGCGGCATTTGTTTACCTTTTTAAATGTAGTTGAGGCAGGCAGTTTTACGCGAGCAGCGCGTATACTGGATTATGCACAGTCGAGTATCACTGCTCAAATTCAAACGCTGGAGACTGAGTTGGGTACGCCGCTTTTTGATCGCATTGGCAAGAAAATCATGCTGACGGATGCCGGGCGACGTCTGCTGCCCTATGCGCAGGAAATTTCCAAGATGCATGCTATGGCTAAGGATGCGCTTCGTTCAGAAACGGAATTGGCAGGCACGCTGAAAATAGGAGCACCAGAGTCTCTGGCCGCTTTTCGTCTACCGAGTCTGATCCGTGAGTACAGGGAGCGGTATCCGAAGGTTAAAATTGTCCTCAAACCCGGCGAATGCTGGGAATTACGCGATTTGATCCGTTCCGGTGAGCTGGATTTGGCTTTTTTGCTTCAGCCCGAGACAGAGGATAGAGAACTAAATGTCACCACGCTTATTCACGAGCCGATGGCCTTGGTTGCGCCACTCGAGCATTCGCTGGTTACCTATACCCAGGTAGAGCCTGCTGACTTGAAGGATGAAACCATTTTGCATACAGAGGCAGGATGTACGTACCGTATCCTTTTTGAGCAGTATTTGAATAAACACGGTATTTTTTCAGACCCTAGCCTGGAATTTTGGAGTATTGAAGCCATCAAGCAGTGTGTCATGACTGGGCTGGGTATTGCGTTGCTCCCGCTAGTAACGGTACAAAATGAGTTACGAGAAGGTAAAATGGCGCGTTTAGCCTGGGATGACAGTGAACAGCAGGTGGCTACTCAGGTCGCTTATCACACGAAAAAGTGGAAATCCCCGGCTCTTAGCGAATTTTTACAGATCGTTGAGCAGCATGTAACACATTGGCGTGCATGAGTTCAAGCCATCACGGCATATGCTTATACAAATAATATTTTTTCCTTTTCGCCTATTCACTCAACATTCGCCCACAACCTGCATACATATGTATGGAATGATTGATTGTATGGAGGAGGTTCAAGAATGGCATTAAGTCATAAAAATCGTAGAGAGATTATTACCAAAGCGATCTGTGGTAAAGGTCGCAGATTCTCTACCGTAACCCATACCGTAACTCCGCCGAATAATCCGACGAGCATTTTAGGGGCATGGATTATTAACCACCAGTATGAAGCTGTGGCGGCGGGGGACGGCATTGAGGTCGTCGGGACGTATGATATCAATATTTGGTACTCATACGATAAAAACTCGCAGACCGATGTTGCCAAGGAAACGGTGTCGTACGTAGAAAATGTGCCGCTCTCGTATCTTGATCCGAAGCACCGGGCGTCTACAGTGGAAGTATCCGCCGAAGCTACACAGGAGCCGAGTTGCGTCGAGGCCAGTGTGTCTTCTGGAGGTGGCAGCGTAATGATCCGGGTCGAGCGGGAATTTGCGGTGGAGCTGGTGGCGGAAACGAAGATTGTTGTAGAAGTATTCCCGAATGGCAGCAGCGATGATTTTGACAAAGACTTTGATTTTGGAGCGGAAGAGGGGGACTATGAGGAGCTCGACCCCGACCTCATTGACGACGAGCTCTGACAGAAGCAACCAAAAAGAGGGCCGCTTTACTCTTGCGCCGGCTGATTCTGCGCAGGGGGCAAAGGCCCTCCTTTTTTGTTGTTGCGGGTTGAAATTGGATTGAAATCCGTACGTAGTTCGTAGGGGGGATATAATGCAGCAGCCAGGACAGGCGCTCATACGCTTCAGGCAGATGCCAAATGATGAAAAAAAGCGTAGACTGGAGCGTTCAGGCATAGCGGTGCAGTGGATGGATAGCAGTATAGCAGATTTTGCGATAGGCTACGCGGTGCAAATCCATCAACTGCGAGTGTTGGAGATTCGTAGGCGTGCCATCGAAGGCCCTTCCAAAGTCCGCGCATACGATCTGTCTGAACTGGATCAACATTCACCGCTCTATGTCCGGATGGAGCGGCTAGCTGTACGTGCGTTGTATACACTGGGTTTGGACAGTGGTGAGGTGACGCTGACTCCGCTGGGGGAGCGTAGCTGTCAGGTGCGCGAAGTCTCGGCACAGCCATGGTTGAACGATAGACGTTTGGCCACGCTATATGAAATTGCTGCGCGCGAAGGGGATGTTGAGGATGAGAATCTTTCAGCGCAACGAGGGAGAGATCGACTACTCATCGGAATGGACCCTGAATTTGTGCTGATTCGTATGCCAGAGGGACGGGTCGTGCCGGCCTCAAGATATTTGGGGCGTCTCGGCATAGCCGGCTGCGATGCTGTTACGCGTCGAGGACGAACGCTGTATCCAGTCGCTGAGCTTCGTCCAGCGCCGAGTGGAGATCCGGACCGTCTGCTGAAGCACCTGCGTCAAGCTTTTGCAACCGCAGCCCGGCGCATTACCGACCGCACACTCATCTGGCAGGCGGGGGGGATGCCGCAACCGGGTTTTCCACTGGGCGGACATCTGCATTTCAGCGGGGTTGCGCTAAACGGTGCCTTGCTCCGGGCACTGGATAACTATTTGGCACTGCCTTTGGCGCTACTGGAAGACAAGCGTGCGGCCCGGCGCAGACCGCATTATGGCAATTTGGGTGATTTTCGACGTCAGTCGTATGGAGGCTTTGAATATCGTACACTGCCCAGTTTTCTTATCTCGCCACAGCTAGCGAAAGGTGTGATTGGTATGGCGTTTCTCATTGCTACTCAATATCCGCGTTTGCAACGTAGGCCGCTGGGTGAAGAGGAGGCTCACAGAGCCTTTTATGAAGGAAATCAATTTGTGCTTAAGGAGTATATGGAACCTCTTATTTTGGATATGGTTTCACTGGAAATATACTCGCAATATGAAGCTTATGTAGCGCCATTGCTGGACAGCCTCCGCAAGGGGAAGCAGTGGGATGAATCACGGGATTTGCGCCCCTTTTGGAAGCTTACGTAAAATCAAGTGTCGACACCAGGAATGGTTTCATGTTATCGACTGTCATTTTTGATATAATGAGAGATAATTATAAGTTTAAACGGAACAAAGTGTGGGGGTTAGTAAACGGTATGTCTAAATATACACCGATGATTGAGCAGTATTTATCCATAAAAGAGCAGGCTAAAGATGCATTTTTGTTTTTCCGTCTGGGAGATTTTTACGAGATGTTTTTCGATGATGCAATTCTTGCATCCAAGGAGCTGGAAATTACACTTACGGGTCGTGAGGGTGGCGCCACGGAAAAAATTCCGATGTGCGGCGTGCCTTATCATTCAGCGGAAAATTACATACAGCGCCTCATTGAGAAAGGTTATAAAGTGGCCATCTGTGAGCAAATGGAGGAAGCCTCAGCTACGAAGGGGATGGTGCGGCGGGATATTGTCCGCGTTGTGACCCCGGGTACAGTAATGGAAGGCAAGGTGCTGGGTGATAAATCCAACAACTACATGGTATGTGTCACAGAGACGGACGGGATGCTGGCTCTTGCGGCGTGCGACTTGTCAACAGGTGAATTGTATGTGACCTCTGTGCCTGATTCGAAAGAATGGCTACTAGATGAAATTAACATTTATGAGCCGTCCGAAATGTTGGGGGATGGTCATCTGCTCGATTTTGTGGCTTCCCGTATGTCCCCCGTTGGACGGCGTGTTGTGTATACGGCCTGGGACAAATCCAAGGATGATTTGGTTCGGGATCAATTTGGCGAAGCCACGTGGGCAAGGCTTACGGAGGAACGCAGACGGTGCGTATCACGCTTGATTTCCTATTTGAATGAAACGCAAAAAAGATCGTTAGGCCAATTGACCCAAATCTCCGTATATGAGCCAAACCATTTTATGATTCTGGATCCATTTACCCGCAGGAATCTGGAACTGGTGGAGACAGTACGTGAACGCTCCAAGAAAGGCTCGCTGCTGTGGCTGTTGGATCGCACAGAGACTTCCATGGGGGCGCGTCTGTTGCGTCGTTGGATCGACAAGCCGTTGTTGAGCGGCAGTCTTATTGAGGAACGCTTGGAGGCGGTGGACAAGCTATACCACCAGTTTATTTTCCGAGAGGATGTTCGTGCTCAGCTTAAAGAGATTTACGATCTGGAGCGTCTGGTTGGGCGGATTGCCTTTGGTAGTGCTAATGCACGTGATCTGATCGCCCTCAAGCTGTCGTTGGCCCAAATTCCTTCTTTACGCGAGCTGTGCGCTGAATCTCCTTCGAAGACGCTGAGACGGATTGCACAAACGCTGGATAGCTGTACAGACCTGTGTACATTGATTGAGGAAGCGGTGGCGGATGAACCGCCGATTTCCGTAAGGGATGGAGGTCTTATTAAGGAAGGCTACCATCAGCGGCTGGACGAACTGCGCGAGGCGAGTGTCAACGGTAAGCGTTGGATTGCTGAGCTAGAGGCCAAGGAACGTGCAGCAACCGGCATTCGGTCACTTAAAATTGGATATAACAAAGTATTTGGTTATTATATCGAGGTGACCAAATCCAATTTGGCCTCATTACCAGAAGGTCGATATGAACGCAAACAGACGTTGGCGAATGCGGAACGGTATATTACACCAGAGTTGAAGGAAAAGGAATCTCTAATTCTGGAAGCCGAGGATAAAATGGTTGATCTGGAGTATACGCTTTTCTCCGAGCTTCGCAGTAAACTAAACGCTGAAATTCCCCGTTTGCAAAAGCTGGCAGAGCAAGTGGCTGAAATTGACGTGTATCAGTCGCTGGCATCGGTTAGCGCGGAACGGGGATTCGTGAAACCTGAGCTGACTACAGGATATGATTTCGTAGTGGAGCAGGGTCGCCATCCCGTGGTGGAGGCTGTAATGAAAGATGGCGGTTTTATCGCCAATAGCACGGTATTGGAGGAAGCGGATGCGCATATTCTACTTATCACCGGGCCGAACATGGCTGGGAAAAGTACGTATATGCGTCAGGTCGCACTTATTGCAATTATGGCTCAAATTGGCTGTTTTGTCCCTGCTGCACGTGCCAAGGTGCCGATGCTGGATCGCATTTTCACACGGATCGGCGCAGCGGATGATCTCATTGGCGGGCAGAGTACGTTTATGGTCGAAATGGCAGATATCCAAGTAATGACGGACAAGGCAACTCCGCGAAGCTTGATCATTATTGATGAACTGGGACGAGGTACGTCTACCAGTGAAGGAATGGCAATTGCACAGGCAGTCATCGAATTTGTCCATGACACGATCGGCTGTAAGGCACTGGTATCCACGCATTTCCATGAGCTGGCGCATTTGGAGCAAGGCCTGTCTTCGCTGCGAAATTACTCTATGGCCGTGCAGGAAAGCGGCGACAAAGTGAATTTCCTGCGCAAGCTCATACCGGGAGCGGCTAGCAGTAGCTATGGTATTTATTGTGCTCGGCTAGCAGGCTTGCCCAATAACATTATTGAGCGAGCGAATGGACTGCTGAATGGTTTTGAACAGGCAGCGGCTCAAGTAACGGCAGGTACCGAGATAGTAGTAGGAGGGAAGGAAGGGACTGATCTTCGTACAGTTTCAGGGACAGAGGATATTTCTTCTTTGACCGAATATAATTCAGGCCAGACATTGCGAGAAAGCGGAGAAACTGCATCATCAGCTCAGTCTTTATCACAGCAGGCGACCCTGGTAAAAGAAGATACTCTACAGACTGTGGAGGATTCCAGTAGGTTGGAGCAAGGAGTAACCGAAGTGGTACAGCTGTCCATTTTTGGAGAGCAGGAGCTTGCCACCTCCAAGCCCCACGCAGAGACAGTAGAGACGAATCCAATTGTGCGCCAAATTTTGCGCAAGGTAAAAAATGCTGATGTCATGAATATGACTCCTTTACAGGCAATGCAGCTATTAAATGATCTTAAAAATAAGGCCAATGGCCTGTAGTTAAAATAAGTGACATTATTCTTATTTTTCATCACACTTTGAAGTCAGGAGGAGGTTAAAAGGATGTCTAAAATTCGGGTACTGGATGAACATATTGCGAACCAGATTGCTGCCGGTGAGGTCGTGGAGCGTCCAGCCTCCGTCGTGAAGGAACTGGTGGAAAATGCGATTGATGCAGGCGGTACGCGGGTGGACGTATGGGTAGAAGAGGGCGGCTTGCAGAGTATCCGGGTGACGGATAATGGAAGTGGCATTGAGCCTGAAGACGTGGAAACGGCATTCTATCGGCACGCGACAAGTAAAATTGGACATGGTCGCGACCTGTTTCAGATCACAAGTCTCGGCTTCCGGGGAGAGGCGTTGCCAAGTATTGCGGCAGTATCGAAAGTAGAGTTGCTTACAGCAGCCGGAGATGACGGGCGTGCCCGTAAATTAGTGATTGAAGGCGGTAAGCTGTTGCTTCACGAGGATGCTGCTAGTAGGCAAGGGACGGATTTTACCGTACGGGAGCTGTTTTATAATACACCTGCTAGGCTGAAATATATGAAAACAATCCAGACCGAGCTGGGACACATTTCGGATGTATTGTACCGAATGGCGCTTTCGCACCCGGAAGTGGCCTTCACATTGCGGCATAATGGCAATACATTGCTGCAAACGCTGGGTAATGGTGATTTGCTGCAGGTGATTGCCGCTATTTACGGAACTTCTGCGGCGAAATCCATGCTGCTGCTAGAAGGAGAGAGCCTGGATTACCGAATTAGTGGCTATGTCAGTCGCCCAGAGTGGACGAGATCAAATCGCAATGCGATCTCGACAGTAGTGAATGGACGTTTTGTACGAAGCTACGGGCTTAATCAGGCGTTGCTCAAGGCGTATCATACCTTGTTGCCGATCAATCGTTTTCCGCTGGCTGTGATCCAACTGGAAATGCATCCTTCTCTGGTGGATGTTAACGTTCATCCTGCCAAGCTGGAGGTAAGGTTCAGTAAAGAAGCTGAACTGTTTCAGCTGGTTGAAGATTCGGTAAAAGCTGTTTTGGGGCAGCAAGTGCTGATTCCGAAGGCAGTCAAGCGCGAGATCGGTGGCAAGGACAGTGGCTCGTTTGTGCAAGAGCAGTTTCACTTCTCGAAGGGAAATGGTGCGGAAGGGGATGCTCCTTCCGGCAAAGACCAGGGGGGAGCACTGCCACCTTCCGTGACTTCGCCGGAGAGCCAGGAATCGCGCCAATCCAATTACTTGAACAGGAACGAAGAGAATAACAGGGGTAGCCAGGAGCGTGAGCAACGTCCGAGCAGGGATAGTCTCTCAGCCATTGGACGGGCAAACAATCTTTCAGGTAAAAGTATTAATGATGATGAACTGGATGCAGATTTTGTGGAAGAAAACAACGGGAGTGAAGTTAAAAGGGAAGTGCCGCTTCCTGATGGGGCGACCGTACAGTCGTCCGAAGGAGATAATGCCGCAATAGGCACAACTACCTTATACAGCGGAGGGATACAGGAAACAGCTGCTTCTGCTGCTTACCCATATTCTATGCCGCCGATTGCAGGACAAGCTACGGATTCCCGTCATTTCGCGGATCAGAAGCCGCGCCAGCAACGTCTGGATGCGGAGCAATTGGCAGCGGTGTCGGGAGAAGTTCCAGAGCTGCCTACTTTTCCTGAACTGAATTTAATCGGACAGCACCATGGGACATATCTGATTGCGCAGAACGACCAGGGCTTGTATTTAATTGATCAACATGCCGCACATGAACGAGTCAATTATGAATTTTATTATGAAAAATTCGGCAATCCCGAGTCAGTATCGCAGGAGCTGCTACTGCCAATTACACTGGATTTTACGCCTTCCGAAACGGAAAAGTTGAAAACAAGGCTGCACTGGTTTGAACAGGCGGGGGTGTATCTGGAGCATTTTGGCGGTCAAACCTTCCGTGTCAGCTCTTACCCGTACTGGCTTCCCCAAGGGGAAGAAGCGGATGTCATTGAGGAAATGGCCGGATGGGTGCTGGAGGAAAGAGCCATTGATCTTGCTAAGCTGCGGGAAGCAGCCTCAATCATGTGCTCCTGCCGGGCTTCGATTAAAGCAAACCAGAAGCTGACTGATCGGCAGGCTATTGTGCTGCTAGAGCGTTTGGCAGCGTGCAAACAACCTTATACTTGCCCTCATGGGCGACCTATTGTGGTTTCCTTTTCCACATATGATTTAGAGAAGCTGTTTAAAAGAGTAATGTAAGGGAGTATATATATGTTTGAGGACCGGGAAAACCGTGAAGAAGAGCAGTCGAGCCTACGGGAAAAGCAAGTCGAATTACTCGTCACGACAGGGGATTCCCCCTCGGCTGAGGTTGTGGAGCGAGCGAAGTTGCTTGCAGCCGAGTTAGGGGCGCTGTATGCCCCTCGTCGTGGCATATCGGTAGCTAAGCTAATTGCGGCTCACAGAGTCCGTCAAGCGTTGGTTCTGGTGCAGGGCGGAGTAAGGCTGATTAGCCCAGAACAACCACCGATGGCTTTTCACCCCAGTATGGGCTTCATTCGCGCCAAACGGGTATTAAAGGGTGAACCTGACCCGATGTTGACGGCTGCCCGGATCGTCCCGGGTGATACCGTGCTGGATTGCACTGCAGGACTTGGTACGGATTCTCTTCTATTTTCAATTGGAACGGGAAGCTCTGGACAAGTCACGGCTGTGGAGAGTTCTTTCCCCGTCTACGCTTTAATCAAGGATGGAATGAGGCATTACCGTTCCGGCAACGCTGAAGTAGATAAAGCCTTTTCCAACATTGACGTTCGTTTTGGTCATCATTTGGACTATTTGCGTAGTTTGCCGGATCGCAGTATAGATATTATTTATTTTGACCCTATGTTTCGTGATCCGTTGCTCGATTCCAGCGCAATTGGTCCATTGAGAGGGTTGGCAAATCCAGAGGCGTTGAGTGAGGAAAGTATTGTTCATGCGAAACGGATTGCACGAAAAACAATTGTATTAAAAGAAAAACGGGGTAGCGGGGAATTTGCCCGCCTCGGCTTCCGTGTAGAGCAGCGGGGCACAACGAAAACAGTGTACGGAGTGATTGATATTGACAGTGGCACCTAAGCCTAAACTACTCGTTCTTGTTGGCCCGACTGCGGTTGGCAAGACGAAACTAAGCATTGAGATGGCTCGACAATTTGACGCGGAAATTATTTCCGGGGATTCCATGCAGGTATACCGTCATATGGACGTTGGAACTGCCAAAATTTCCGAACAGGAAATGGAAGGAATCAAGCACCATTTAATTGATATTCATGAGCCTGAATACCCATATTCAGTAGCCCAATTTCAGGAGGACTGTCGTCGTCTCATACCTGATATTCAATCTAGAGGAAAGCTACCGTTTATCGTAGGCGGAACAGGTTTATATGTAGAATCAGTCTGCTATGAATACCAGTTTTCCGAGGTAGGGGCTGACGAAGCTTTTCGTCAGGAGCAGCTGGACTATGCCGAACAGTTTGGAGCTGACGCGCTTCATGCGCGACTACAGGCGGTTGATCCCGAAAGTGCACTTCGTTTGCATCCTAATGATCGTCGTCGTGTCGTTCGGGCACTGGAAATTTACCATGTTAGCGGAACGACACTTAGCTCTCAACTTGCCAGTCAAAAAAAGGAATCTCCCTACCAACTCTGCATCGTAGGTTTGACAATGGATAGGCAAATGCTATATAAACGTATTGAAGACCGAATTGACGGGATGCTCGATCAAGGGCTTGTTGCTGAGGTAACCTCCTTAATGGAACGGGGAGTGCGAAGCGATGCCATCTCCATGCAAGGTCTAGGCTATAAAGAGATATCCTCCTACCTGCGGGGAGAGGTGTCTTTGGAAGAGGCGGTGACTTGGCTAAAACGGGATACGCGTCATTTTGCGAAGCGACAGCTCTCGTGGTTTCGCCATATGAAGGATATCCAGTGGGTAGATGTCACTGATTTCGGAAATTTTTCTGCTCATGCAGCCCAAATACACGAAATTATAGCAGGAAAGTTCCGGACAGACCTTGAATATACTTCAAAACAATCCAAATGATTATTGGGGGTACGGCTAAAATGAACAAGTCCATTAATATCCAAGATACGTTTCTGAATCAATTGCGCAAGGATTCTATACCTGTAACGGTATACCTCATCAATGGATTTCAGGTGCGAGGGACGATTAAAGCATTTGACAATTTTACGATTGTGATCGACTCGGATGGAAAGCAGCAGCTGATTTACAAGCATGCCATCTCCACCTTTACACCGCAACGCAATGTATCGCTTGTACAGCAACAGGATAGCGCTAGCGATAACTGATTACGGCTTGACGGTCGTCTTGGGTTCATGAAACTTTTCAGGCGTCCGTCTCGTCTAACTGTATAGGAATGTGACCGGGAGCAACCTGATCAGGGTTGTTCTTTTCATTCCGTTTACTTTCAAGCTGCCGACAGCAAGCTTTAAGCTTATGTTAGGTACCATATGATTATTCGCGAAAGGGAGTCAGGGGAATGCCAAACGATTCATTGTCCAGATCCGGCAATCGCAATAGAAACACATCTAAAGAGAAGCCGAAGGGCAAGAAAAAGAAAATTACAGGTAAGCGAATTGGATGGACGCTGTTTATTACCGCGGCGGTAGCTATATTTTGCGCACTTGGTGGCTATTTATTTGTCATGGTAAATGGCGAAAAAATTTACGATGCGAACAAGGACAAAATCACAGTGAATGAGACATCAAAGGTTTATGACCGCAACGGTGTGCTCATGGGTGAGTTGTCTGTGCAAAAAAGTGATCCTGTCAAAAGTGAAGAAATACCAGACTTGCTCAAAAAAGCTTTTATTGCAACCGAGGATAAGCGTTTTATGGAGCATCAAGGAGTTGATATTTGGTCTATCGGTCGGGCAGCCGTTAAGGATATCGTGGCCCGTTCGGCAGTGGAGGGCGGCAGTACGCTAACTCAGCAGCTGGCCAAAAACTTGTTTTTGACACGTGACAAAACCTTTTTCCGTAAAGCGACAGAGGTATCCATCGCAATGGCGCTGGAGCGGAGGTTGACTAAAGATGAAATTATTACTCTCTACTTAAATCGGATTTGGTTTGGACGCTCCTATTCTGGAATTAAGGCAGCGTCGGAAGGTTATTTTGGGCAAACCAACTTAAAAGAATTAAAATTATGGCAAATTGCTACACTGGCAGCTATTCCGAAAGGGCCATCCAAGTATAATCCGATCAGTAACCCGGAGAACTCGAAGGCACGACGTGCAGTGGTTCTCCAACTGATGTTTGAGCAGGGAATGATTGGTAAGCAGGAAATGGAAGAGGCCAAAGCTGTAAATTACGATTACAAACAGCCGGAAAAAGTTCAAAAGTATCAAAATTTTATGGAATATGTCATGGATGAGGCAGAGGATGCGCTGCCAGGAGTTAGCGGCAATGATCTGATTATTGGCGGTTACAAAATTCATACCACAATGGATGCCCAGGCTCAAAATGCGCTGGATCAGGCGATGGCAGATGATGACATGTTCGAAAAAAGTCCTGACGATCAGCCAGTTCAAGCCTCGATGGTCATTATTAACAACCAGACAGGTGGAATTGCCGCGATGGCACCCGGACGGGATTACAAAAAGGGAACCTTCAATCGTGCTACACAGAGCCGCAGACAGCCAGGATCGGCCTTCAAGCCAATTGTAGCCTATGCGCCAGCTCTCGAATCCGGTAAATTTACGATGGATACTCCTTTGAGTAACGAACGCCAGAGCTTTAACGGATACAGTCCGAAAAACTTGCATGGTTACTCGTCGACCATCAGCATGCTCGACGCGATTACGAAGTCTGAAAATATTCCACCTGTATGGTTGCTGAACCAAATCGGTGTGGAAAAAGGGGTTCAATTTGCCGAGAGCGTAGGCATTCCGATGGACAAAAACGATCACTCACTTGCTATCGCATTGGGTGGATTAAGCAAAGGGACGAATACCCTTGAAATGGCGCAGGCGTACAGCTCATTTGCCAATAAAGGACAATTCCAAAAGGCTTATTCTATTAAGCGAATTAACAATAGTGATGATCAAGTAGTTTATACTCATGAAGAGGAAACTAAATCTGTAATGAGTGAAAAAACGGCTTATGAAATGACAAAAATGATGCAAAATGTAGTCAATAGCGGCACAGGTCGCAAAGCACGTATTGACTGGCCTGTAGCCGGTAAAACGGGGACGACCCAAAGTGGAATTAGCGGTAATAGTGGTAACCGGGACATCTGGTTTGTCGGTTATACGCCAGAATATACCGGAGCAGTATGGATGGGTTATGATAAGCCGGACAGTAAACATATGCTCAGAAACTATAGTGGGCAGTCGGCAGCCTTTTTCGGAAGGGTCATGGGTGAAGCTCTCAAGGGACATCCGGTTACGCAATTCAGCGAGCCGAAGGGATATGAACCACCAGTTGAGCAGAAGCCAGAAGAGCCGGTTCAGGCTACCGCTCCAAGCGGACTGAGCGGGTCTTATAGTCAGGACACCCAAATTGTATCGTTGTCCTGGACTGCGGCGACGGGGGATAATGTACAATACCGCGTGTATCGCAAAGGGGCTTCCGACGCAGGCTTTGCGGCAATCATGGAGGCCATGAAGGGTACGAGTGGTGAAGACACTTCTCCTATAGCTGGAAACACATATGAATATTATGTAGTAGCTTATGGGGCGGATGGTAAAGAATCCGAGGCTTCTAATACGATCCGTGTAGAAATTCCGGCAGAGACTACTCCCATTGATCCACAGTCAGGAACTGATCCTAACCAAAATGGAACCTTACCGGATAATGGCGGAGTTACAGACGGACAAAACGGTACAGATCAGGGAAATACAGATCCTGGCGGTACCAATAACAATAATGGCTCAGGTCAGGTTCCGGCATCTCCTGGAGATACGAATGGGAATGGTGCTGGAGGCACAGGTAACAGTAATGGCAATTCCGGCAATGGAAACGATACAAATCAGGAAAATGGTCAGACTACTACGCCGGATGCAGGGATTTCTGATGAAGATACTATGGTAAATCCAGAAAATACGGATGCATCTACGACTGAAGTCACAACGGATGGAACTCAAGAAGGCAATTCCAACGGTCATTCAAACTCCAATCGTGGACGTCACAACCGGGATTAGCGAATATGTTTTATGTAAGATGATATTGGCTTCAAATCAAAGGTATTTTCAGACCGTTTCACGGTTTGAGAATACCTTTTTTGCTGTTATAAAGGGGTTCTTTTTGAGTGTACAGTTTAAATATGGTAAGCTGGTTTTACCAATGTTGGAGAGGAACATCATTTATGAAGCGCAAATTCGGAGACCGGGCCAACTGGCGCAGAATCACCAATCGCAAGTTTGCTTGCCGGTATGTAGAAAGTGACACGTTTACAGGATATGTGACCCTGTATACCATTTTGAGTCTCAAGGAGCCGTTATGGAAGAGTTACGGTGGTCATACGTTTTGCATAGCCGATAAAGGATATTCCTGGCTGCAATATTATCCAAAAGGTGAGCACTATGTGGTGACTGCTATGTTTGACAATCGGGAGCAAATCGTTGAATGGTATATTGATACCTGCCGAAATCAGGGTGTGACCGATCAAGGAGTCCCTTGGTTTGACGATCTGTATTTGGATGTTGTGGTGCTTAAAAACGGTGAAATCTTCCTGGTGGATGAGGATGAATTGGAGGAGGCGCTACAAAGGGGGCATATCTCAACGCAAGAGGCAGAATTGGCTAACCGTACAGCGGCTGATGTGTTACATCAGATAGATGCCCACGTGTTCCCTTATTTTAAAATGTCGCTGAAACACCGGGCAGAATGGTTTCACAACGGTGATTTCAAGAGAGAACGGTGAAAGTTTTGCAGTGGATTAAAGACATCGGGTCCCAACGCCCTGAGTTGAAAAGCAGGCAGAGTCGCCTTAAGAAAATATCTATGGTAACCAAGCGTCTTGTACTTTCTTTGATAATTTTCATTTTGATCGGATTGGTATGGGCAGGAATCCGAGTGTGGAACATGAATACGGCCGCCTCTACCACTCCGCTCCAGCAAGTGCAAATTGGTATCGTATTAGGTGCTTCTATGTGGGGGGCTGAGCCCAGTCCTGGATTGAAGGAAAGGCTGGAAGAAGCCTTGCGCTTATACCGCAACGGGACGGTACAGCGTCTAATTGTAAGTGGTGGACTGGATAAACCCGATTTTCCGTATACGGAGGCTGAGGGCATGCAACGCTATTTGGTAGATAGAGGGGTCCCTGTACAGCATATTGTGTTGGAAAACCATGCGACCAGTACTTACGAAAATCTGCTCTATAGCCAGCGCATTATGAAGGAATATGGATGGACCTCTACCGTGATCATCACACATAGCTATCATGGCCCTCGGGCGATGGAGATTGCTCAATTCTTAAAGTTTGATCATCCTCAGATGGCTCTGACGGAATCTAAAGTGCTGAATATGCCAATTCATCAATCAAGAGAAGTATTGGCATACGCTAAATGGACGCTGCAACGGTGGTGGATCAGCGCTCAAACTTGGGTTGCCTGAATTAAAGAAAAGGCTTTGTGCACGTTCCCGTTGCTTTTATGCTAATAAGGACATGCCAGACCGAATACATTAATAGGGTAAGCTGTGCCTGAAGAAATGTTGAGGTGATGGATGCATGAACGGACGGGGAATCGCCGCGGGCAAGCGGTCGGAGGAGAGACCTTCCAGACAAATTAATGTCGTGCTGCGTAGCCCGGAGCCGATAGCTTCGGTGACTGTGGACGAGACGGAAGCAGTGGCTTCAACCAAGTCACAGGCGCTACCGCAGTATCTCAGTCTTTATCAGGAAATTCAGAAAGAACTCGATCATCTCGTCGGCTTGGATAACATCAAAGACCTGGTATTTGAGGTATATGCCTTTTTGCAGATCGCCCATATGCGCACGGATGCAGGACTGTTGAGCAATGCACACGTGTATCACATGATTTTCAAAGGAAATCCAGGTACAGGGAAAACGACAGTGGCCCGCATTATCGCTAAAATGCTGCAAAAAATGGGGGTACTGAGCAAAGGTCATCTGATTGAGGTGGAGAGGGCTGATCTGGTCGGTGAGTATATTGGTCACACGGCGCAAAAAACGCGAGATTTGGTAAAGAAATCTCTTGGCGGCGTGTTGTTCATTGACGAGGCTTACAGTTTGGCACGCGGAGGGGAAAAGGATTTTGGAAAAGAAGCGATTGATACCTTGGTAAAGTCCATGGAAGATCAAAAAAATCAATTTATTTTGATTCTCGCTGGATACTCGGGGGAAATGGACTTTTTTTTACGAACGAATCCTGGTCTTCCTTCTCGCTTTCCAATCCAGTTGGATTTTCCTGATTATACTGTGGATCAGCTCATCCAAATTTCCGAGATGATGGCCAAGGAGCGGGATTATATTCTCATGCCTCAGTCCATAATTAAAATGAAGGAGCATTTGCTAAACGAGCGTAATGACAGTCTTCATGCATTTAGTAATGCACGCTATGTTCGTAATGTGATTGAAAAAGCGATTCGGCACCAAGCTGTCAGGTTGCTTAATCAGTACAGGAGCGGGCAACCCGGCAAACAGGAATTGATGACGCTGCGTCCAGAGGATTTGAAAATGGATAAAAGATAGGCGATAATAGGAATCTGAATCACATCGAATGGTATGACATCGAACGGGGGGCCGGCCTGAACATCAGGTCGGTCTCTGTTCGAGAGTTGACATGAAAATAAAGGAGCAAACAATATGGCGAACTCCACTCATGATACACAAACCGAAATGCAGGACAAGGCGGTTCTGGTCAGTCTGATTACGGATGAAGTCAAACGATCTGGCATTAATACGGAATACTCGTTGGATGAGCTGGTGAAACTGGCTGAGACAGCGGGAGTTGAAGTACTGAGCGTCCTGACACAGAATAAGGAAGCCAAGGACTCAAAATGGTTTATTGGTAAAGGAAAAGTAGAGGAATTACGTGCAGTTGCTGAAGAATTGGGAGCGAATACAGCAATTTTTGATCAGGAGCTCTCGGGGGCCCAAGTACGGAATCTGGAAGAAAGTCTGGATCTCAAAATTATTGACCGTACACAGTTGATTCTGGATATTTTTGCTCAACGTGCAAAAACCCGGGAAGGTATTATTCAGGTTGAACTGGCGCAGTTGTCATATTTACTCCCCCGTTTGTCTGGACATGGCAAAAACCTCTCGCGTCTTGGCGGCGGAATCGGAACACGTGGTCCTGGTGAAAGCAAGCTGGAGACAGACCGTCGTCATATCCGTGACCGAATCAGTGATCTGAAACGCCAACTGGAGGAAGTGACCCGTCACCGGTATTTGCACAGGGAGCGCAGACAAAAGAGCGGTATTGTTCAGGTTGCACTTGTTGGCTATACCAATGCTGGCAAATCGACGCTGTTGAAGCAACTGACAGCAGCCGATGTATATATTGAGAACCAACTGTTTGCGACGCTGGATCCTACCTCCAGAACAATGGAACTTCCGAGTGGAAAAGAAGTTATTCTTACGGATACGGTCGGTTTTATTCAAAATCTTCCTCATGATTTGGTGGCTTCCTTCCGGGCTACTTTGGAGGAGGCGAATGAGGCACATCTCATTTTGCATGTCGTGGATGCGTCTTCGGATATGCGAGACGAACAGATGAAAGTTGTAGAGACGATCTTGCAGCAGCTAGGGGCTGCGGACAAGCCTCAGATCGTATTATTTAACAAAAAAGATGCCTGTACCCCTGAGCAACTCGAAATGCTTCCTTCCGGGGAGGGTTATTTGAAAATCAGCGCTTTTGATGAAGGGGATTTGCTGGGCATTCGTGAACTGATTCAAGAGCATCTGAGTGGTGATACGCTGAGATTTCGCATTCCTGCGGAACGTGGAGATTTAACATCGGTGCTTTATCGAATTGGAGATGTACTACTGACAGAGTATGATGGCAATGATGTCATTTATGAAGTTGAAATTCAAAGAGGCGAGTACGAAAAGTATGGTCATGCGCTCAGCGAGTTCACAGAAGGTTAACATCTAATGATGTTTTTGGGTCAATAGAATGATAATGCTCATCGTTCAAAGTGAACAATAATATAACATGAATAGCCTAAGGCTGCGTAAGAGAGAGGGTCAAGAAAGTAAATGGTAGTTTTTAGTCCAGAAATACAGAAAATTCAGGAAACGGCAGAACATAAAATACAAGAACGTATACAGCACATAGATCATATTGTAGATTCAAATCAGTGGAAGGTAATTCAGGCATTCCAGCGGAAGCAAGTGAGCGATTTCCACTTTGCGGGTTCGACGGGATATGCTTACAATGACCGGGGACGTGAGGTGCTGGAAGAAGTCTATGCGGAAGTGTTCGGTGCGGAGGCAGCGTTGGTGCGTCCGCATTTTGCTTCGGGTACTCATACAATTGCCATTGCTTTATTTGGTGTGCTGCGTCCAGGGGATGAACTGTTATACATTACTGGGAGGCCTTATGATACACTGCACAAAGTGATTGGTAAGCCCGGCGACGGAACAGGATCATTGCAGGATTTTGGCGTTACTTATGGGGAAACCGCACTAACAGCGGAAGGTAATGTGGACTGGGAAGCGGTGGAGTCTGCGATCCATGCCAATACCAAAGTGATCGGTATTCAGCGTTCACGCGGTTATGATTGGAGAGCTTCGTTTAGTGTAGCAGATATTGAAGAAATGACAGCACGTGTGAAGGAAATAAAACCTGACGTCATTGTCTTTGTTGACAATTGCTACGGTGAATTTACCGAGAAGCTGGAACCTACTCAAGTCGGTGTCGATTTGATGGCAGGTTCGTTGATTAAAAATCCCGGTGGTGGCATTGCAGAAACGGGTGGATATATCTGCGGCAAACAAAAGTATGTAGAACTGGCATCCTACCGATTAACTGCACCTGGAATTGGTGGAGAAGTAGGAGCCATGCTAGGTACTACACGAGGCATATTTCAGGGACTATTCCTTGCTCCAACACTGGTTGGGCAAGCGGTTAAAGGGAGCGTATTCGCAGCTGCGGTCTTTGAAGAGATGGGATTTGAGACCAAACCTGCCTGGCATGAAGAGCGTACGGATTTGATTCAGGCTATTTCTTTTAGTGGACCAAAGCATCTAATTGCTTTTGTACAGGGCATTCAGCGTGCGGCTGCTGTGGATAGCCATGTGGTGCCGGAGCCGTGGGATATGCCGGGTTATGAGCATCCAGTTATCATGGCTGCAGGTACGTTCATACAAGGGGGAAGTTTGGAACTATCCGCAGATGCTCCTATTCGTGAGCCTTATATTGGTTACATGCAGGGGGGGTTAACCTACTCTCATGTTAAATTTGGAGTGCTTATGGCTCTGCAAACGATGAAAGAACGTAAATTATTGTGAGTTTTTCTAACATGTCATTGACACTTTGCATCAGCTAAATGTACAATAAGGTGTATAATAGATCACTGGAAGGTTGATGACAAATGGGCGACGAAATTCGCAGAAATATGGCCTTATTTCCAATAGGTATTGTCATGAAGCTAACGGACTTGTCAGCGCGTCAGATTCGTTATTATGAACAGCATAACTTGATAGTTCCTGCCCGTACATCGGGAAACCAACGTCTTTTTTCTTTTAATGACGTAGAGCGTCTGCTTGAAATTAAGGCGTTGATCGAGAAAGGTGTTAACATTGCGGGAATTAAACAAGTCATGAATCCGGTTACGAAGGAATCGGAGGAAGCTACGGTTATTACTGCAGATACGGAAGTTAAACGCCGTGAAATGTCTGATACTCAGCTTCACCGCTTGCTGAAACAACAACTTGTTGCAGGCAAAAGACCAGGACAGGTATCCCTGATCCAAGGTGAATTATCACGGTTCTTCAATAAGAGATAATGCTTTGACTTACCTCTTGGTATAAGGTTGCCTTACTTTAAAACCAGGTCTCATCATTTAAGTAATTTATAGAACAACTGATTCGTATATAGTCGTTACAGAAAGGGAGAGGTTAGAGTGAGTTATAGCAGAGAAGATATCCTTCGGATTGCGAAAGAGGAAAATGTTCGTTTTATTCGTTTGCAATTCACAGATTTGCTGGGCACTATTAAAAACGTTGAAATTCCGGTTAGTCAACTGGAAAAGGCATTGGATAATAAAATGATGTTTGACGGATCTTCCATAGAAGGTTATGTGCGTATTGAAGAATCTGATATGTATTTATATCCGGATTTGGACACTTGGGTTGTATTCCCTTGGGTAACCTCGGATCGTGTAGCTCGTTTGATCTGCGATATTTACAAGCCGGATGGAGTCCCATTTGCAGGTGACCCACGGGGCATCTTGAAACGTGTACTTAAGGAAGCCGAAGAGCTGGGATACACTTCGATGAATGTCGGACCAGAGCCTGAATTCTTCTTGTTCAAAACGGATGAAAAAGGCGAGCCAACTACAGAACTGAATGACCAAGGCGGGTATTTTGACCTGGCTCCGATGGATCTGGGTGAAAACTGCCGTCGTGAAATTGTACTTAAGCTTGAAGAGATGGGCTTCGAAATTGAAGCATCCCATCATGAAGTTGCACCTGGTCAGCATGAGATTGACTTTAAATATGCAGACGCGATTAAAGCTGCGGACCAGATTCAAACGTTCAAGCTCGTTGTTAAGACGATTGCTCGTCAGCATGGTTTGCATGCTACCTTTATGCCAAAACCTTTGTTTGGTGTAAATGGCTCTGGTATGCACTGCAATCAATCGTTGTTTAAGGACAATGAAAACGTATTTTATGATGAAACGGACGAACTCGGATTAAGCCAGACGGCCCGCCACTATATGGCTGGTATTCTGAAACATGCACGTGCAATGGCAGCGATCACGAATCCAACAGTAAATTCCTACAAACGTCTCGTACCTGGTTATGAAGCGCCTTGTTATGTGGCTTGGTCTGCAAGCAATCGCAGTCCAATGATTCGGATTCCCGCGTCTCGTGGTCTGAGCACTCGCGTCGAAGTTCGTAACCCTGATCCGGCAGCGAATCCTTATTTGGCCTTGGCAGTGATGCTGAGAGCTGGTTTGGATGGGATCAAACGTCAGTTGGCTCTGCCAGCTCCGATTGATCGTAACATTTACGTGATGTCTGAAGAAGAGCGGATTGAAGAAGGCATTCCAAGTCTGCCTGCAGACTTGAAAGAAGCTTTGTCTGAACTTATTCGTAGCGAAGTTATCTCTGACGCACTGGGTGACCATGCATTGGCCTACTTCTATGAGCTTAAGGAAATTGAATGGGATATGTATCGCACACAAGTTCACCAGTGGGAACGCGATCAATATCTGACGCTGTATTAAAATACTCGAAGCCTTGGTATTGCTGCTTTTTGAGCATGCCAGGGCTTTTCCTTTTTAGTTTGAGGAAAGGTGGATTTTCTACTTTGACCGCGATTTTGACCGCGACTATTTAATTTGGGGATAGTTCATATAGGCGGCATAATTATCTATGCTACGCACCTCAATAAATTCAGTAATATGAGCATAAATGTCGGCAGTGACTTCAATAGAAGCGTGACCCAATCTTTCTTGGACTTCTTTCATACTAGCTCCTGATTCTAGCATCATAACAGCGTGAGTATGTCTGAGTCCATGGATTGTGATGCTCTTATCTATACCTGCGTTTTTGCATATCCTTTTAAAAGCGCGTTGCAAAGTTGATTTCGCGAATGGTAGCCCGTCACCCCGATTAAAAACTAATCCAAAATCATTCCTGTCGGCTTGATCTAGTTGCAACTCGTCTTCTTTTTGTTTTAGTATGTGGCTTTTCAATTCTCTTGATAAATTTTCCGTTATCAGAATTTTTCTGTTTGAAGCGTTTGTTTTTGGCGGAGAGAAAAAATTTTCATATTGCATTTCATCGTATACTAATGTTTTGTTGACTATAATCCTTTTTTCATCAATGTTAACATCAGCCCTTTGTAGAGCGAGAGCTTCCCCTTTCCTTAGACCAGTTTCAATCAGAGTTTTGAAAAAAATGTAGTATTTCCAATTATCCTTAAAAGCAGCATTCAAAAAATCAAATACCTCTTCTTTTGTAAGATATTTCAAAGTATCAGGTGATTTAAGTTTATTGATATTTGGATCAGGTATAGTAATTTTGGAACAAGGATTTTTTTTAATTATTTCTAATTCCACAGCTTTATACATAGCACTCAACATGGTTGTATGAATAATCTCAACAGTTCTTTTACTACGCTTTGAAATCATTTCATTAATAAAACTTTGATATTGAGCATTGGTTAATTTAGTGACTTTTTCGAATCCTAAGTTTGGAACTAGATGTTTTTTTATATTATTTTTATGTTGTTTATAAGTGTTATCCCTAACAGTCTTCCTCTTATATATTTCTAACCAGTCTTCAAGAAATGTACTAATTAAAATGTTTTTACTTTCATTTATCAAGGTTCCATCTTGTAATTGAACCTCTAATTCATCAGCGGCCAACTTAGCTTCGGGTTTTGAAGCAAATCCTCTGCGTGTTGTATTTGTCCTCTTCCCTGTTTGGGGATCGACTCCGGTATCAATTTTAAACATCCAGAGTGTTCCTTTTGTCTTTGTTTTGTATTTTTTAAATGATGCCATACTAAAACGCTCCTCTTAATGGATTGAAAAAATAACCATATATTCTTATTTTAAGAATATATGTTCGATTTTGTTTGTATAGGAAATAGCTTTTCAGCTATAAACCTAAAAAGTAGAAGGGAGTTTTTTGTCTAAGGTTAGAAATCATTTTTTGAGGTCTTTTTTCTCTTGGTCAATTAATGCTTCAGCATAACCTAAGATTCGTTGTTTCAGCTCATTTGTTATTAGCTTTCCGTTAAACTTAATTTCCGGTTGATTAAGGAACTTTTCTAAATCTTTGGTTTCTTTTAACGATATTTTCTTGGCAGCATCTTCAATTGAGTTTGAAGATTTCGATAAATTATGTCGTTTAGATATCTTTGTTAACTCATTTAAAATCCATTCTTTTTGTTCGAGATTTAGTTTTTCTAAAATAACTTCTTTCAGAATACCGAGGTTGCATACTAAATTAAAAGTATCTTGGGTGAGTTCGGTGAGAGTGTCAGGATCGTTTTCATATTCAATTAAACCATTCTTATATAATTCGTAAAAAGCGCTAGTTTCATCATTAATCTCAATTAAACCAAAAATTGTATACAATTCTTTATGAAGAAATGATAAAAAATTACCCTCTTCATCTACAAGCAAACGTGCTACCTGTTTAATTTTTTCGTCAAGGTAAAGATTGGAATTCTGATCATCAATCTTGATTAATACATCATCATCATCAACGTCGATGTGTCCAGCAATTATCATTAATTCATTAAAGGATATATCTAAAGCTGAAGAAATTTTCTTCAACGTATCAGGTTTTGGTACGTTTCGTTTACCCGTCTCAATTCTTGACAATTGAGCAATACTTATCCCCGATATCTTTGAAACATCCGTTAATGTTAGCCCCTTGCTATCACGTGCATGCTTAATCCAAATACCAAGTTCGTTTGACACTACAACTCCACCTTTTTTCTTATTGGTAACATAATAACATGGTTTTACCTAGAGGTAAATATTTAGTTAGGATTATTAAGGAAACAGATGAAATTAAGCGTATTAGCTAATTTTATACTAGAAAACGGCGATAAATAAATTTTACCAAAAAGAAAAACGATGGTATCATTTACCTGAAGGAAAAAGGAGGTGGCTTTTCAATGACCAATGCTTTAGGTGTGTACCTAAAAAAACGTAGAAAAAAGAAAGGTCTGAACCTAATTGAGTTGTCAGAACTATCGGGGATAAGTATTGCTCAAATTTCAAGAATTGAAACTGGAAAGAGAGGAACGCCTAAACCAGATACTATAAAAAAATTTTCATACGCGTTGGACTTAAGTTATGAAGATTTAATGGTAAGAGCTGGACATTTGGAAAAACAAAAATGAGAAGGAATGATTAGATGGAAACGACAATGACTGTTCATATTCCTGAGATTGATAAGTATGTACAGGAACTTGTAAAGAAGGCTTATGAGTTAGGAGTGGAAGAAGGGAGAAAAAAATACAATTTCCCCACACTGCTCACCAAAAATAACCTCAAAGAAATTTTACAAGTAGAGCTTTCGGCAGTGAACAAAATCGTAGATATTCCAACATTTCCGAAGTTCAAGCAAATCAGAGCAAGATATCCAAGAGATCATGTTTTCTCTTGGATCAACGAGAACTCTTCCACTCTTAAAGATAACTTATTAAAGAGAGGAGAAAAAACTTGCAAATAGATATAAACAAGATCAAAGTCAGTGACCGAATCCGAAAGGATTTTGGCGGGATAGAAGAACTGGCACAGGATATTAAGCAAAATGGACTTATTAACCCTATTGTAGTAACACCGGATTATCAGTTAATTGCTGGAGAGCGGCGACTGAGAGCGCATCAGTTCCTTGGTCGCTCAGAAGTGACGGTAAGAGTTATGGAAATCAAGGATTTTGAGCATCAACTTCAGCTTGAGATTTCCGAGAATGAACATCGTAAGGAGTTCACTTTTTCCGAGCGAGTAGAATGGGCGCGGCGACTTGAAGAAGTCGAACGTTTGAAGGCCAAAGAGCGTATGGCTGGAGGTACGGAAAATTTTCCTGACCAACCAACCGGACAAGTGCGGGACATTGTAGCGGATCAAGCAGGCTTTGGTTCCGGCAGGCAGTACGACAAAGCGAAGTTCATTGCGGAAAATGCTACTCCTGAAATCATTCAGCAGCTTGATGAAGGCTTGATTAGCACTCACAAAGCATTTGTAGAAACCAAAGCTCGGCTCGAAGCTGCTGTGCGTGAGGCAGAGGAAAGAGCAGAGCAGGCAGAGCGGGACAAGCTTGAGTTACAAAGACAGTACAAAGATGCCATTCCTGTAGATCAACTTGAGGATGCCGTATCTGCCGCTGTAGAACGTCATGAAGAAGAAACCACTGTGTTCATCCGGCAGAAGGAAAAAGAAGCCGAGGCCCAACTTAAGCAGCGGGACGAATATTGGAAAAACAAAATCAGTGAGGATTTAGAAAAAGAGCGTTTGAAAGTTGAACAATTGAAGAGTGGCTATCAGAGAACTAAAGAAGAGTTGGAAGCTCTTAAGCTTCAGCAGCCAGACGACTTCAACGAACAGGAGGCCGCTGCTCAAATGAAGAAGCTTCGCTTTGAAGCGGACAGCAACACGATCCAAGTGAGTATCCATGTGAAACAGTTTCTGCAAAAGGTTGGAATTACTTCTTTCATGTTGGGGGCAATAGGCAGTGCAAGTAGCTCTGAAAAGAAACGGTTGTCTGAAAGTTTGGATATGTTGGAAGCCTTCATTGAACAACTTCGTCCAGCCGTTAACGGTAGAAAGGTGGTAGAAAAATGAAACTAATTAATCCTAATCAGCAGCCAGATTTTTTGTCTGTAGTTGAAAAGCAAATGCAACTGACAGAAGCCCAAGGCATGGCAATTAGAGGCCTCGTAGACGGTATTAAGCAAATGCATTTGGATGTAACTGAAAAAGTGGAAGAAGTTCAGATGATGGTTCAAGAGGTTCGGGACAGTGTAACGCTGACGGATGCTGAATGCTATCAGTTACAGGATGCAGTAAGAATTAGGTCCATTACTCTCACAAAAGATCGTTACAAGGAGACAGATGGAAAATTTAACGAAACGGTCGGAAAATATCGCCGCATGATTTGGAGTAAGTTGAAAGTTTTGTTCTCAGTCGCGAAGTACAGTCACATCCGGCGCATTGATTTTGATGATTCCATTTACTTCGTTAAAGACTTTCGTCCAGAAGACTATATCTAAGGGGTGAATGATTATGACTCTACCGGAATTGGCTCGTATCTGGTTCGAAAACGAATTACAGCATGCCATTATCGTTCGTAATATACAACGCAAGAGCAAGTCAAAATGAGTAGCAAAATGCAAACCATTTACTCTATTCCTATTGTGGATGATGAAGGATTCAAATTTACATTGGATCAACCAGCAGACTCGCTTATAGCCGCTGTATTACTCATGCATCGTTGGTTGAATTGTCAACATTCGGTAGATATTGAGATGCTACAGCTGACAGAGCAGGATAAGAAAAAGCTTTCTCTTCAAAAGGAAAAAGAAATAACTGAACAAAAGCTTCGGGCCATTTATAAAACTCAATATGCTATTACAGATAGTCCATGGCCTAATCACGTTTGCATTCAGAAGATGAAGCCTTTGAGGGAACAAGAAAGGCGATTAAAAACTAGAATATCCGAACTTGAAGCGGAGATATGGAGCTGAGAGAGTTGGACTTGGACGAGCATAAACAATCTAGGGTGCTTAGAGCGCAATTACGTGAGTTATATGAGGACAGCATTGACGCTGTGAAATTTGGGCTACCTAATGACGAAATTCATGCTCAAATAGACTTACTAACTGCTCAATTAAGCAAGTTGGAGAAATTTAAAAACGAGGAATATGAAGGCCTAGAAGCTCCTAAACCATCGGGATACAAAATATCCGGTAAAGGGATAGGTATCTGCGAGCATTGCGGGAAAGAAGTCTTTGCAGGCCAAAAGTTTCCTAATCCAAAAGAAGAAGGACTTTTCTGTAATTACTATTGCCGTAAGTTATACCGCAAAAGAAAAGACAGAAAAGTCCAGAAGAACAATCGTGCTACCAACACGATCACTTAATAAACAATTCAACGGAAGTATAACACAAGATTTTGAAAATGAAAATAGGAGGCCTGTCTTGTGAGAGGAGACAAGGATTTTAGCATTTGGAATACAAGCATAGCTGTAAGAGGCGATAAAGAAATATCCCATCCTGTCTTTTTACGAATGTTAGACATGATGAGAAATAGAGGTTTTGTCATTGGATCTGATCCACGAATTGACCGTGATTATTCTATCCTTTCTAAGGATCACTTTGCTGGCAACAAGGGAGAACTTCTGTTTGTTGGTGAAAAATATAACTGTGGTGCAAAACTTGAATTCTATCAAGAAATTAATGTAGAGAACCCACACGGCGGTAGATATGACTTTAACAAATTTGAAAAGATGCCTTATCTACTCCAAAAGCGGTTTCTAGTTGAAGTCAGATATATGGAACAATTTTTACTGAAGGAAGGATTTACTTGTGACTCTGAACCAGTACTAAAAACGTCATACGCTAGGGTATTTCATAAGCTTAATTCGCCAAGCAGACACTGGAGTTCAGAAAATCTTCCTGATTATAACGCTCTCGATAAAGATGGGATACGGATAAATAACGGCGAAGTGAAATATTTCAGAGGCAGAAAAGGAACGTTGATGCGCGGGACCGTCTACCACAATATCAATAATATGTGGTGGGTCATAGTTAATAAAGACTACTATACCAACTTGGCAAGTTTCGAATTGTTTGACCTTGCTACAAAACCCGAAAACAGACTTAGAAAACTGACGAAGAAATCAGGTCATCACAACCCAAAATCCAGATTCATTCCTAGTGAGGCTAATTTAAAGGAGTGGAATACAGCAGCTAAAAAAGCTGGGAAAGACGGAAGGATTAAGCTAGCGAATAGCGTGCTGGATTACTTATATGAAATCAACTGGACCTCTCGTAAATTCCAGTTCTTTAAAAAAGATAATGGCCGACTTGGTCTGATGGAAACCGAAGGGAACCCATATTTCTTGGGGCACAGACTGGGTGAGAAAAAGTATGATCCACCTCGAATTATGTCTCTCTACACTCGTTCACTGGCTATGTCGAGTACAGAATCATCCTGGGTTAAAGGCTTACGGGATTATGTCACTGGCGGGAAACCAACTATTTCAAAATGGTTCTGCCGGGATGGAAATGGAGAAGGTGGACAAGCATACCTTTGGCCTGAGGTTAGAGAACGATTACTCCATATAGGAGCGCATGTATAAAAAAGGAGTGGCTGCATTGTCTGAACAAAAACAATATACGCTCGGAGAGCTTTATAGCCTTGCGGATCAATGCAGCCATGATTACCCTGCTACCCTGGCTCGTAAGATTGAATTGTTGACAGAAGTCCAGGTTATCTTGGGGCGTAAGGCTGCTGATGCCGTAAGAGAGTATAAGCGGATCTATGCTGAGAGAAAGCGTATTTATGCAGAAGCGTATATTGCGGCAGAGAATCTTAGGGAGCAGCGAGCGGAGTTGGCGGTAATCAAACTTCGCAACCAAGAAGCAGATGCAGAAGCTGATAAAGTCCGCTGGAATAATGCTGTAGAAAGTAATGACCAAGTAATTAACTCTTTAAAATATAGCCTCAAGGTTCTACTAGCGGAGTTTGGAAACAACGCCAGCGGGACTAGATAGTATTCAGAAAGTACCGGGGTGAGGTGAGTGGTAAGTCCCCAATTAAAAGACGGGTTCATAGGAATAGCCAACAGCATTTGGGATGAGATCATAAGCCGGAAGTTTACTGAGAGGCAGCAAAAGATATTAAAACTCATTTTGCGGCTTTCCTACGGATGCCAGAAGAAAAGTGCAACAATCCCTCTACTAACTAATTTTGAGCTGTGTGGTGTACGTATACAGGACGCTAAGAAGGAAATTACCTATCTGAAGCAGTGCAAAGTAATAGAGTGGGACGGTAAGCAAATCTATTCTTTAAATAAAAATTATGATGAATGGCGTGTAAGTCTTGTTAAAGAATGGAACGAGGAAAAATTCAAGGAACTTATTTCAATAAATCTTACCGTATATAAAGTTACGAAAAGTGTAAGTAAACAGGCGGGTGATGAAGTGGGAAGTTACGAAAAATGTAAGTCAGGAGTTACGAAAAGTGTAAGTGACGACTTACGAAAAGTGGAAGTCAAAGAGGATGAAAACCCTTGTGGGAGTAAGGATGAAGGCACTCCTAAAGACATGTTTAAAGACAATATTAAAGACAGTAGTTGTTGTTTAACGGCTGAGAATGAAATCAATTCCAAAGATGAGGGGATACCGTCTTCCCGGCAAGGTACCGTTCCTGCCACTTCTGAAACAGATACTGACTCTGAACAGAATGAAATATCATCTTCGGATATTGATTATCGGCAGGCTGTTACTGATAAATATCTTCGTCGTCGTGGGAAGGGCCTAGAGATAACGATTGCTGATGATCAAGCGATAGACGAGCTAATCAAGGAAGGCGTACCACTTCAAACTGTTTTAGATGGCATTGACCAGGCTTTTGATAATTTCAAACCCAAGCATAAGCGCGACGAGATACGGAGTCTGAGTTATTGTGCGACTATTATTTTCTCCTTACACGCCTTACGAGAAGATATTGGTAAGGGGGAGAGGACCGAAAGTGCTTTGACTTGTAAGCCTGAGTCACAAATAGATGTGCCACCAAGCGAATACACCGAGTCGGACATTCAAAGCATGCTTGCAAAACTGAGGGCTAAACAGGGAGGTTGATGCCATATGGAGAGCTTCGGTAAAGAACTAAAGGCATTAATACCCGCTGGTTTTGCTAAAAGACAGGCTGCGGCGCTTGAACATCTTGCAAACCACCCTGAGGTTCAGCGATTAAAGAATGAATTTCCTGAACAAACCGAGGATCTGACCGAACCAAAAAGATATAGAGATCTGTCACAGCATATATCCTATTGCGATAAATGCAGCGAGTGTCCGGGTTTACTGGATTGCCAGAACGAACAGAAGGGGCATACAAGCGTTGCAGAACCTAGCCCGATCAAAGGTGATGAACTGGTCTTTCGACTTCGAAAATGCCCATTGTTGGCTGCTTACGAAAGGGAACAAGGGATAGGTCAGAGGATCAAGAGTCACTACATCCCGGCTCACATCCTGAATGCCACCTTTGAAGACATTGAACCTGACCCGCAGCGGATATCTGCAATTGCGGCGGCAATAAACTTTTGTGATAAATTTGTACCAGGTGAAACAACAAAAGGTTTGTACTTTTACGGTCAAATGGGTGTAGGCAAAAGTCGTATTGTTGGAGCCATTGCCCAAGAGTTGGCTAAGCGTGACGTAAGCGTACTGATGGTCTATGTTCCTGATTTTCTACTGGAGGTCAAGGATGCAATTGGCTCAAAGACAGAGACTGTTGAAAGCAAACTTGATGCTTTGAGAACTGTTCCTGTGTTGATATTGGACGATATCGGGGCCGAGTCATTAACGACTTGGACAAGGGATGAAGTCCTGGGACCAATACTTCAGCGGCGGATGGAACGCCTAACGACGATCTACACATCGAATTTAACCATGAGTGAGCTGAAACAGCATTTGGTGAATGTGAAAGACAGCAAGCCGAGCGAACAGAAACAGAATGACAAAAAAGCGGCCCGGATCTTTGAGCGAATAGAACCATTTGTAAAGATACTGCCGGTGGGTGGTAGAAATAGACGGAGGGTTTAAGGGTATGTGTAGAACTTGCAGCGGCAGTAAGGTGGCATTTCAGTTCAAAGGCTCCATCGTAATGCTGGGACCTTGCCCGGAGTGCAATCCTAATGCGAAAAAGGAGATCAAACCTTATGAATATAGTAGTGGACAGTGCTCTATTAGCAGAGGCTTTGGAAGATGCCAGTAAGGCGATTTCAACAAAAGCAATAATCCCTATATTGAGTTGCTTTTTGATCGAGGCAACGGAGGACAGGGTAACCGTTACTGGTACCGATGACCGAGCAACTATCCAATCATTTGTCGAAGAAAACATAGACATCAAAGAGACTGGTTCGGCTGCTCTGCCCAAAGTTCTATTAGATATTCTCCAGAAGATCAATGGGAAAATAGAACTGCAAGTTAAAAATGGGAATCAAGTCACCATAAAGTCACGGAATAAGGAAATTGAGATTACTGGAATGCCTCCAGAAGAATATCCTGCTCCTCCAGAGATAAATGAAAATGAGTTTGTTGAAATTAAGGGAAAAGACTTAAAAAATCTGATCAAAAAGACAGTTTTCGCGGCAGATATAGACGGAAAGTCATTGCCTATCATTACAGGGGTAAACGTTATCCTTCAGACCGGGAAAATTCAAATGGTGGCAACGAACCGACACCGACTGGCCCGTGCTGAGAGAGAATTTGATATTGGAGATATCGGAACGGCAGTTATTGAAGCTAGAGGAATAATTGAGTTACAGAAGATCGTTAATGATAACGATGAAGTAGAATTCGGTTTTTCCAAGTCTTCTGGCGGAGAAGTGATATATGCGTTTGCACGAACAGAAAGATTTATATTTTATTCTCGTGTTCTAGAAGGTATTTACCCTGATACAACCCATGCTATGGCTATTAAAGCAGTTACCGAAATAACCGTGAACCGGAAAGAACTGATCGAATCATTAGAGCTTATTTTTACATTGGCGAAAGAAGAAAAAAATAACGCTGTCACATTCTCTGTTTCAGAAAGAGAAATTAACATTCGAGGTAAGGGTAAGGAAACGGGCAAGGCAACAGAAAGTATAACGCCAATTAGTTTCAACGGAGAAAATTTCAACCTGACGTTGAACGCAAAATATGTGTTGGATGCTTTGAAGGTCTTAGAAAATGATGTAATTACACTCGGGTACACAGGTTCTTTAAAGCCTCTCACTCTTCGGAGTGACGAGTCCAGTTTCTACATTGTTCTTCCTTATAGGGTGGCTGGATAAGATGAGTAAATATAATGCCAAAAAGGTCATTGTCACGGAGGACGGAACGTTATTTGAGGAATGGATTGTAAAAAGGTATGAACTAGATGTGATAGGTACTCTCTTTGATAGCAAAGCAGAGGGAGAGTATTGCCAAGAACTCCTTCGTCAGCGCAAGTATGGAGAAATCAAAGACTTCAAGTGCCACCCTGTATTTATACTACAGGAGAAACCAAAAGTGACCTACATTGCTGATTTTCTGGTCACTAATTTGGACGATACTCAGCGAGTAATAGATATCAAGGGTGTAGAGACATCGACATTCCGTGTCAAATTGAAATTATTCCAAGCAAAATATCCGACTTTACTTATTGATATACTCACTAAAAAACGAGGAGAATTCATTCCAATCAAGCAGTTCAAGAAAGAAAAAGCGGATCGGAAACGAGCTATCAATAAACTTTTAAAACAAGCAGAAGGAGAGAGGAAAAATGTCAGGACTAGCCGGAATGCAAGTAAAATTCACCGTATTAAAAAATGAGGATATCAATAAATACCTTGATGAACGTGAGAAAAGTGATCTATCTCGTATTTTGTGGAAGGTTCAGGAGCTGCGGCTTCTGGATGGAAAGCCTCCACTTAATACGTATCTGGTAGTTAACACAGACGAACCATATGCCACTGATATTGTTCGTATCATGCAAACTAATAACCATTGGGGGCCAATAAGTGACTCAAATCAAGCGGAGATGAAATTTGAGGGTAATGCGCTTATTCTTTCGGAAGCGGAGGAGGAGATAAAATGAAACACTCCCAAAATGAAATTGTACGTCCAGAAGTAACACGACGGATCATAGAATTGCTGGACAAACAAAATGAGAAAGGCCTCAAGAAGTATGGAACCACAATAGACCAGGTATCTGATACGGCCTATGACTGGAAGCTTATGGCGTTGGAGGAGGCAGCTGATTTAATTCAGTACCTCCAGAAAGAAGTTATACGGCTTGAAAGACTTCTTAATCCGATTTAGGCAAAACAAAAGGAGCATAGAGGGTTCTTAATTAATCCTCTTGCTCCTCAGCAATAAACAAATCTTCAATCGTAACATCTAACGCTTTAGCGATAGCAAATAAATGCCAGGCTTCATGGCGACTATTTTTATCAAATCTACTAATTGAACCTTGTGGAATTCCAGTCATTTCAGACAATTCCATTTGAATGATACCTTTCTTTTTTAACAAAGGTGTCAAATTCGGTTTCACTTTAAGCAATGCACTTCACCTCTCAGTCGAATTATACGATACCGAATATTTATTAGCAATATGCATTGACTCTATATTCGATATCGTATATTATTAGGTCAAGAATTGCAATTCGATATACGATATAGAATAATGGAAGTCCGCAGAATTGTGGAGATTATCAGGTGAGATTGATACAAGCAAAAAATCAACTCAGGAAACTTTTCCTACGCTCTACATTGTATCCGAACGAGCAACATTGTACTGGAACCAAAAAAACATATAGGAGGGGTGGATATGACGGAGCAAGAAGCGGATGAATTCACCACAGCATTATCCGAACGTTATGTGGAGATACAAAAATATAATTCTCATAACAACCAATTATTGAACGCTTGGAATGATGCCATTGATACCTTACCACCTGACATAAAGCATAATTTTGAAGAAAAATATAATCGCCTTACAAGGGAGAGTAGTTCGTGAAAATGCTCGACTTAAACAAGCTTGATGAAGAGCCTATTGAGGTACAGCAGGCTGTAGCCTTCTACGCATCACATACGATAAATAAAGTGCGCGTAACAACGTTAGAAAGATATAAGTATTATTCGATTTTAGAAGAAGCAGGACTGCTTGAACCTCTAAAATCCGTAGTGGAGCCGTAGTGATTTAGGCTCAAAATATAAGCATAAGCACAGGGAATACGAATTATCTGTTGGAAAGGTGGCGAGGGGAATGTCCCATCAAACATTTTGGAAGCCGGAGAAAAAGCCAAAGCAAAAGAAGGCTTACAGCAGCCTAGGACAACGGAAAAAAGATAAAAAACCTGTTCCTGAATGGAAGAAAGATATTCTCTCTCACCACCAGTCACGGCCTAATACCAAGGAGCGTGGAGAATTCCCGAAGGATGTAATTGCGAAACTGATTGCTGATTCAAACGGAATCTGTGAATGTTGCAAAGCCGCCGAAGCTACGACTACTCATCACGTTTATCCGCGTGGGAGAAAAGGGCGAGGAGTCAAGACAAACGGACTGCGGCTCTGCTGGCCTTGCCATGATCGGATACAAACAAATGAAGAACTCCTTCAATTTTGGATATCGGCATTCCGTGATAAATATGGCGATTACTTTTGGTTCGATGAACAGGATTGGGAAGAGCACAACCGTAAACTAGCGGCGCGGCAACGTGTGGAATTCGAGAAAAAAGAACGCTTGGAGAGCATAAAGCCAGTCGTTGAACTGATTACTTCAGCGACAGGGCGAACTTTGAAAGCTAAAGAAGTGCGTTTGCTAGAGTCTATGGATGATAAAGAAATGCTTGTTTTTACAAATATGATATCCGATGCCTTGAACAATTTCAGTAAACCATCTCCATCTTATGGCTATGGAGAACGATTCGAGGATTAAATATAGCCTCCCAAGGGCAGAGAGGACATAACAATGGGAAAAGTACCAAAGGATGTACAACGAGCTTGGAACGTAGTAGCCAATTATTTAAATAAGCAGGATGGGATTTCTTTTCACATAGACCCTTGGAACAAGTTAGAAAACGGCAAAGAAGAACGGAAATACACACTGAACAATGTTGCTGGTACTGTGAAAATTGTGTCATCAAACTCTTGGGACAAATCAAAAAAGTAGCCCATAGGGGATAAGAAGGAGGGAACAGCCCTCCATAAGGGGGATAGACAATGCAAGGAGTACGCAGCCCATTAATCTGGTTTGGCGGTAAGAGTAAATATGCACAGCACATCATAAGCAAGTTCCCCAGTCATAGAAAGTATGTTGAACCCTTTGGCGGCGCGGTTCATGTACTTGCTCAAAAGCCGAGAATAACCCATGAGGTATACAACGATATTGACGGACTGGTTGTTAATTTTCTGTTGGTGAACAGAACGGATCCTGAACGGCTTCGGCAAGCTTGTGAGTCGCTGCCATATAGTCGGCAGTTGTATGAACGGTGGAAACGTGAAGCGATGCCGGAGGATGAATTTGAAAGAGCTGTACGTTTCTTCTATCTGAATCGGTCAGCCATAGGCAAGGGGAATGCGGAAGAGGTTCCGCAAACAGGCTGGCGGCACAGTACAGTTTCTGGCCAAAGCCCGGCGAATGGATACCTTAGCGCCTGTAAGCTGCTGCCGGACTTCGCAGAGCGGATGAAAGGCGTAATGATCGAGCATACAGACTTTCGGACGATTATTGAGAAATACGATGATCCTCATACCCTGTTCTACGTGGATCCGCCTTACGTGGGCAGGGAGAAATATTACGCAGGCAGTTTCACAGAGCGTGACCATCGCGACCTGGCGGACTTGCTGCACAATGTACGTGGAAAAGTCGTCTTGTCATACTACGACGATCAGCTTGTAAAGGAGCTTTACCCCGACTTCACTCGAGATCCATTCGACGCACATAAGCAAGTGGTGGGTGGTTCCGGCGCAGATATCGACACAGAGGAAATGTTGTTAATGAACTTCGACAACCGTCAATTAACCCTATTTTAAGGGGGATACACCCCCTACTACCTATAAAGGAGAGATATACAGGTCATGTAAAGCATCCGGGGGATATGATCCCGAAACTAACCGCTTCATTTGTAAAGTGACCGGGGATGACTGTGTGTTTATGCGGCCCGATTCAGCAGCATGTGCGGAATTATACGGGGAAGGCCCAGACGCTGATGATGGAGAGGCATAACAGCCTCTTACCCTACCCAATACAAATATCAAAGGAGCGAATGAACATGTTTACAGAAACGAATGATCGTAAGTTGCTGCGTGAGATCGGCTATGAGGAAAGCCTGCTTGAAACCATGACGGATGAAGATTGTGAAGCAGAGGTACAAGAACTGCCGTACAACGCCTAAACAGGGGCCTTCTGGCCTCTTACCCTATCCCCCTAAAAGGAGACGATTATAAATGGAATTAGCAGTACAGTCGTGGGCGTTTAACCCCAATTTACGTTGGATGCGGGCGCGTATTTCCGGTAAAGACGAGGGCGGCGATGAAATAGATGTAACCGGGACTATAACTGACATTAAAGGAGATTATTTAGAGTTCGAGTTTATACGCGAAGGTCAAATAATACGAACTCATTTTTATCTGGAATATTTCCGCAAAGGATTAATCCTGGCTGTGTATGATCGACCGCCTGTAAAGGTTGAAATCCCTGATTCCTATCAAAGTAGTTCTGCTTCCCAAGGAGGCGGTAAAGGTGAATGAACGGACATATAAGCTACAAAAAGGCGATTAGGTTGTAACGCACGGTTGCTATGAGGCCCGTAAGGAGAAGTACAAGGATAAGGTATGGACAGTGAATCAGAGCCTTGGGACTTGTACGGTTCGAAGGTTGTGCAGCTTGAAGGGTACGTCGGAGGATTTGCTACGGAATATTTGAGGAGGGTTGAGGCATAGCAGCCTATACCCCCGTACTCTAAATCCCTTCATATTTATAAAACTACTTGCAACTACCAATTCAATTATAACTGAGAGAGGTATTCTATACCTTCTGTAATTATAAAAAATCCCAAAACGATAAATATAAAGTAAGCAAAAAAAGTTAGAGCTTTTAGTGTCGTTTTTGGGATTCTTTTTTTTGCTTCTGGATCACGAGTGATTATAAAAGCTCTGAATGCAGCATAAAGCGGAATACACATGAGAAGTACTGTTAAAAAGTCCATGTTTTTCTCCTAATTTTTTGAATTTAATTTTATCAGATTTAATTGAGGTTAACAATATGTTAAATGAAGTTGTTGACAATATGAGAGACGAAGTTTTAACTCAACACTTATGATGATTTAACCAATGCAGGGTGTCCTACACCCACTAAGGGAGGATATATAGATGCCAGATAAACCACGCTTAATAGATGCAGATAACATAATGTAGTGGAGATAATTAGCTGAGTGTTTAAAGTGGTAGGAACATAAACTTTAATGAATTTAATTAAACCTATTCCAATTTACCTATTTTAATGTTTATATCATTTTGTCAAGGGACAAATGACGTTATAAATGTATTTTATTATTTGGAATATATGGTACTATAGATATGGCGATACAACGGGGTGAGCTTAGATAGTCACCTCATAATGGATGGCCTAATGCGCACCTCGTTAGCTCGATACGTCGAAAAAATCTAACAAGAGGTGTATTAAATGAGAAACTACATTAAGTTCGGTATCATATCTTTTTTGATTGTCAGTTTGTTTGCTCTCGGAGTACATAACAATATGATTGTCGTTACTTCGGAACAATACTGGACAATTCTTGAGAAGTTGGTTGAGTTGGGAATGACTCTGATGATCGGTGAAGTTTTTCGCGGTTTTTTTGAGAGCCCCAGAACTTAAAGCTTTTGGGGCTAAGCCCCTTTCCCTACAACCTACAATTTTTTTATCTATTATATAAATGATTGAGTAGAAAAAAATTAAAATCGTTTAAAAAACCATAATTTCATATTGCTTAAAGAACTATAATTTAATATTGTTGATAATTGTCTACTAAGAGGAGACGTTTAGTAGCGTCTCAGAACCCCTAGTTTTCTCATTAATGCACCCGGCGTATCGATCGGGGGAATGTGTGATGGGCAGCATAATCCCCCGATATTAATTTATAGGAGAGTTCGGGGATGGGAATTTGGTTGAGCTGATAAAAAACGTTCAGTTTATAGATGAATGAATCAGGAGTCAATTTCATAATCCAAAACCCTGGAATATCTTTAAATTATGAGGCAAGTGAGCCATTAAACAACTGTGAGACGAAACTTTGATAGAATAAATAGCTGATTGCAGATTTTTAATCACTTTCATATAGCTATATTGTTATAAAAAATTGAAGAGTCATTTAATGTTAAATTACATTTTGAAGGGATGCATGTTTATGGGACTTGCTCAGTCTGTAATTTTAAGCGCCCAATCTGATAATGATTCTACCGAGACACAGAAAATAGTCCAAGTAAACTTTTTTGACGATGTAGATGCAGTAGATATAAGAAAAACAAAGTGGCTGCTAAACAAATACACTGATTTAATAGATGTAATAAAAAACTATGAACATTCATTGGAGCAGATTAAAAACGGAATGTCGGCTTATGACTTACTCTCAGCCGAAGGCTCTGTAGCAAAAAGGATAACAGGTCAAGAACTGATAGCAGACGTGACGGCAAATGCTGTTTTGCTCAAGGATCAGCGTCACATAAATTACAGGTTTTATCTCCTCATTACAAACAATATCCGTTTTGCAATCTCTAACATTAGAGATGTGCATGAAAGGCTTGCTGCTAAACTTTTGTTCCTAGATGGGATGAAGTATCTAAAAGCTCAACAGTACATGAGCAGAGAGTATAAAAAAGGGATTCATGGTATATCAGCTACGACATTCGCTGACAAAAGACGAAAGGTCATAGAAAATTTAGCGAAAAGTCTTAAAGTAAACCGAACATTGGATTTTGTGATCATCGACTATGGTCGGGGCCGAAACCAAGAAGGAGAAATTAGACTCAGGATGCCAGAAGTAATTTAGACCGTAAGGGCTTAAGCCTTTGCGGTCTTTATTGTAGGTGTCTAGTTCTAGACTGAAAAATAAAGTAATAGTCTTGACGATGCTTCATTAAGCTAACGGGCAGTTATCTTTAGTGACTTACCATAGTAATATATGGTTTATATGCATTATTCATTGTTTAAATCTGTTTGAATATAGCTGATGGATAATGAAATGGAATGAAGTAATGCATGAAGAAGATAGTATCATTGGGTTTATCAATCACTTCCATTGTGTAAGGTGAAAATTAAAGGGGATTCTGGGGCAAATCATTATATTTTCAAATATACTCTAAGTTGGCAAATAGCTACAGATCACAGATTGGTTATACCCACCAGCTCCATAAATCGAGAGAGAGCACTGGTCATGTACGAGTCACGACGCCTTATAAACACAGTGGGCACTGTTCTGTACGGTTCGGGTAATGGATGACAGTTAAGTCTTCCCTGCATCCGTGATTCAACCATAGATATTGGTAAGACAGTGACTCCTAACCCGTTTTCAACGCATTTAAGGACACCCTCTAGAGTGCCATATTCCATCACCTTCATAGGAGCATAGCCATTGTCCTCTAGCCATCGCTGCCAACGTCCCAAATAGATGCAATGCGCGAATGACGAAAGCAGTGGTTCATGTAAAATCGATTCTAATTGGAATGGTTCCGGAGAGTAGCTTGTAATCAAAACTAGAGATTCTTCAAAGACAGGGTATTCAACAATTTCCGGATGAAGAATTGGCCCATCCACAAATGCGCCGTCTACCTTATACTTGAGAATGGTACTAACCTGATCTACAGTAGGTGCCATATATAAGCTTAATTCTACTTGTGGAAATTTCTTGTGATATTGTGTAAAAATCAATGGCAATCGTGTAGAAGCAGTTGACTCCATAGCTCCAATGCGCAAAGTTCCCCGCGGGGCAGAAGAAAGCTTAACTGCCTCAATCGCTTCCTCGAAATCGTAAAGCAACTTGTTTACATGCGGCAACAGTTCACGTCCTGCAGGCGTTAAGGATACCTTCTTATGATATCGATATAACAGAGGAACGCCCAACTCTTGCTCAAGACGTTGTATTCGTGCAGTAACGTTGGACTGTACATAATTCAATTTCTCAGCAGCTTTTGTAATGCTTTGTTCAATTGCTACTGCCTTAAACACCTCCAAAGATCTAATGTCCAAAACAACTCTCTCCTTTTTGCATCACAAAATGTGATTAACTATACACCATTTTTTAATTTTACGTGATGCATCGCAGTATGTAAACTTAGTGAATAAGAGGGATTTACACCAAAACCAAGTGATTGAGTACCTCGTTATCTGATCATGAGGAGGTGAATGGGGAAAAAGGAGTTTCTAGCCGGGGCAAAATGCAGCACACGTTACCAATAATGAGGAGGGAATTTCATGATTTCGAAGGTCAATGTACAAGATAAATTTTTGCAAATAATTGATTATTGGAATCCCAGAATAGGCGGGGAGCTGAACGATTCATACGTAAAAATGGCAAAGATCAAGGGTGAATTCATTTGGCATCACCATGATCACGAGGACGAAATGTTCTTCGTATGGAAAGGGAGACTACTAATCCGTTTGAGAGATGGTGAAATAGCTGTTAACGAAGGGGAGTTTGTTATTATACCTAAAGGAGTTGAACATCAGCCAATTGCTGAAGAAGAGGTCCATTTACTATTAATCGAACCAAAAACTACTCTAAATACGGGGAATGTGGTGAATGAACGAACCGTTTCGATTCCTCAACGAATTTGATGAAACGCTCATCAGTGAAATAATTATACTGATTTGATTCGATCCTTAGCTAATGACTCAACTAACGTTAGTTGAATGGAACAGCGACAGTCTAGGACTTTAATTTCTCGTCCTTGGTTGTCGCTGTTTCAATTTCTAGGCTCAGTCTAATACTTTATTTTCTGCTGACAGTAGGAACTATGTAAATCCGTAGTAGGTACATAGTAGAAAAGATTTACACTTTATTCAGGAACAAATCAAACCCATAAACAGGAGGACATTAATCATGTCTACACAACCGCGTTTTGCATTTTTGGATTCAGAAGGTATTTTGCACCTTCATGACGAGGCACACGCTGCTCAGCATGGAAAGCACGTACAAACTCCGCTGATTGACGATGAGAGCGGCTTCCCGATTGTAGAGGGCCAAGGCGTTGTTACTATGCTCGTGAGGACAAGGCTTACGTTAAGGGCAACAAGTCTGACGGTCAACTCATCTCTACGCCGCCAGTTCTCAAACAGCTCGCAGCAGAGCTCCTGTAATTTTTGAATGTGGTGGCGGAAGAGAGACGCACTTTGTCGGGGTGGTACTGAGACGGTAAATGACTACCCCAATCACTATCGTTACAATTTTTACGTCATTTCGATCCGCGATTTTTTGCTGTCAGAACTCCAAAAATGATGGGAGAGACAGGGGGAATTACGGATAAACCGAGTCAGCATCAAGGCAATTTCGTCCGGGGAGAGTGTTCGACCGGTCATGAACCAATGCTGAATCAATCCGAACTGACCAGAACCTAAATATGCGATGATATAACCGGCGGGCTGAACGGACCAACTAGAATCGGGTTGATCCTGCTTCAGATTTTCGTACAAACGGGTTCCGACCAGGTACTGCAGCCGCTCTCTGAATTCGACGGGAGCCGAGGAATGAAAGACAGCCCTAAAAATAGAAGCATGACGATGCATATATCGAAAGGCTTCAGCGATAGCCGGGAAAGGAGATTTCTCATCCGAATGCTTCATCAGATCTCCCAGCCGAATGGGCTCGAATATTTCAAGCAAGCCCCGCATCCACTCGGTTTGTTCGACTAGGTCGAAAATATCTTTGTAATGCAAATAAAAGGTGCCGCGGTTAATGCCGGCTTTTTGCGCCAGATTTTTAACGGTTAACTCCTTGATCCCTTGATTGCTCAAGATGTCCGTCAGCGCCTGCTCGATGAGCTTACGGCTTCGGACTGCTCGCAGATCCGTACTTCTCTCCATCATCCGTACTCCTTTCGATAGCTAAACATCATGGACAGTGTTCTTTTCGTGTTTTTTATTGAACAATTCGCCTAGATTGTTGATTGTTCTGAATGATTGGCCTTATTATAATGAATTCCATGAACCTTATCAACACCTGTTCATTAAAAAGGAGATGGATATTCATGCAATATCGGGATTTCGTGCGCACGGGCGTTAGGGTGAGTCAATATGCCCTGGGAGGGGGCGTATTTGGATCACTCGCCGGTGAAGAAGAGGGGATCCGAATCATTCAGAAGGCGCTGGATGCCGGCATCAATCTGATCGATACTTCCAACCGTTATGGGGACGGAGAATCGGAGAGAATCATCGGTGAAGCGATCAAGGGTAGACGGGACGAGGTAATCCTGGCAACGAAATTTGGGGCTGAGCCGAATGGCGGGCGAAATCAAGGCGGTGCTTCCCGCCGCTGGGTTCGGCAAGCGGTCGAACAAAGCTTGCAGCGGTTGCAAACGGATTATATCGATCTATATCAGCTGCATCGCCCATTTGGGGACGTTGCTTTCGAAGAAATTCTGGGCGTGCTGAGCGATCTGGTCCAAGAAGGCAAGATCCATTATATCGGCACTTCCAATCACCAGGCTTGGCAGCTAGCAGATGCACAGGCAGTGAGCGAACGTCGTTATTTGCAGCGGTTTGTTAGCGAGCAATCTCCGTACTCGATTCTTAACCGAAGCATCGAGATGGATATTGCTGAAGTCGCTCGGCACCACGATCTCGCTTTGTTGACTTACAGCCCGCTGGCAGGCGGGCTGCTGACGGGCAAGTATGCGTCCGGTCGGGCAGCGGACAGTGGGGCGCGCGCGGCGCTTTTAAAAGGGCCTGTTGCCCGCATGCTCGATCCGGAATTGCCGGAAAATGCGCAAAAGTTTGCGGTCATTAATCAGCTGCAGCAAGTTGCAGATCAGGCGGGTATGACGCTGGCGCATATGGCTGTCGCGTTTGCCAGGAGCCATCCAGCCGTCACTTCAATCATCGTGGGGCCGCGCACATCGGAACAATTGAGTCAATATTTAACCGGAGCTGATTTGACGCTTAGCCCCGATCTGCTTGACGCCATAGATGTGATCGTTCCTCCTGGAAGAAAAACGGACGACCAGGATGCTGCTTGGACGCCGGAATGGCTGGATGCTTCTCGGCGCAGGCGCTAAATATATGATCTGATCGAGCAGAGCCAGGCGAACACCGGGTGCTGCAAATGTAGTGAAGAATGGTTAAATGGGCAGCAAAAACAAGGGTACTTGTAAGATGACAAGAACAACCTTTTTAATGCCATATTGATGTGGCTTTTTGTATTCTAACGATAGCTTATCAATTACCTAAAATAGCATAACTGGGGATGGAGAGAGCGGATGGCAATTATGTTAGACGACACTCAGTTATTAGTTCCATTTAGGATATATGCATGTAAACGCATGGATAAACCGCAGTAACAACTAATCAAAACAATCATATATTGAATCTATAGAATAAGAGGCCAATGAATTTGCGGCTTCTTATTTCTTGTTCAGGAAACTTTTCCTTAGCTTTAGATACATTATCAAAAGGGGTGAATAGAAAAATATGGGACGAAAGAGAGATCCGAAACGGGACGAAGCATTCGATTTATACAAAGCCAGTTCCGGCAACATACGTCTCACAGATATAGCCTCTCAACTTAGTGTATCTGAAGGTACGGTAAGAGGATGGAAGGCTAAAGATAAGTGGGAGAGTTTGATTGCTGGAGAAGCAAAACATACGGAGCGTTCCGACGGGAATAAAACTGATCAAAAGAAGGAACCTCCAAATGAAGATGAAGAAACAACATCATATTCGGATGAGCTTTTTCTAAAAGCCGTTCAAATTGTAGCCGAGGCCAAACAAGCCTCGGTTTCTTTATTGCAGCGAAGAATGAGGATAGGTTATAGCAGAGCAGCCAGACTGATTGATGAAATGGAGCGGCGCAAACTTATCGGTACATATAAGGGTGATAAGCCAAGAGAAGTATATGCTACCCCACTTACAGTTGATGCGCTCTCTAAAGAACTAAAAGTTGCTACTCCAGAAATACGGAACGCTCCGAAAAAAGTATCGGAACGTTCCGGTAATATGGAACGTTCCAAAAAAGCACAGAGCGTTCCAATTGTTGTTGAAGAACTGGAACCTGAAATTCCCGATGCGGATGGTTTAACGCCTAAGCAAAGGATATTCACTTATGAATACCTTCGAGACTTCAACGCTACTAGGTCAGCCATTGCGGCGGGGTACAGCAAGAAAACTGCCTACCAGATTGGTTTCGCTCTGTTGAAGAAAGTTGAAATTCAAAACATTATTCGACAGCATAAGGAATCCATGATCGACGAGGTAGGCTTGAATGCTCAACGCGTGCTGATGGAGTACATGAAAATTGCTTTTGCAGACATAACGGACTACGTGGAGTTCGGTCAAAAGGAAGAGGATGTTCTTGGCTTGGAAGGAGACCCCGTGTTTGATCCTGACACTGGAGAAACGAAGAAGTACAGATACAACTATGTCTCTTTTAAGAACTGTGATGAAATTGATGGAACTCTGGTTTCAGAAGTCAAGCAGGGCAAGGATGGCGTAAGTGTTAAACTACACGATAAAACTAAGGCATTGGATGTGCTGACTAAATACATGGATCTGCTTCCAGACAAACATAAACGAATGGTTGAAGACGAAAAACTTAAGATGCAGCGTGAGAAACTTGAACTTGAAAGAGCAAAAGTCACGGGAGAAGGAAATACAGAAGACGATCTAATTGACGATTGGGTAGAGGCGGTGGTAGGTGATGAAGCAGAAGGACTCGCCGGAGACGAAACGGAGGCTTCAAGCATTCAAGATACGGATTCCTGAGTACCGTAAGAATCCTATATTGTTCTGTCAAGAAATGCTTAAGTTCTTTCCTGATGATTGGCAGGCAAGCACTCTAATGGATTTAGCTAATAATCCGCGCGTTTCAGTACGTTCAGGTCAGGGCGTAGGAAAAACTGGGCTGGAAGCTGCAACAGCCCTTTGGTTTCTGTCATGTTTCCCTTATCCAAAAGTGATTTGTACAGCTCCTACAAGGCAGCAACTACATGATGTGTTGTGGGCTGAGATTAATAAATGGCAATCTAAGAGCCCGGTATTGAAACGAATCCTTAAGTGGACAAAGACTAAAATATACATGAAGAACTATGAGGAACGCTGGTTCGCTACAGCTCGTACAGCTACCAAGCCCGAGAATATGCAAGGCTTCCATGAGGACTATATGCTCTTTATCGTGGATGAGGCATCGGGTGTTGCTGACCCAATCATGGAGGCTATTTTAGGTACTCTATCGGGTGAGTTCAATAAAATATTGATGTGCGGCAACCCGACAAAAACGTCGGGTGTTTTTTATGATTCGCACAATAAGGATAGAGCAGATTATAAAACACGCAAGGTGTCATGCTTAGACAGCCCGAGAACCAGCAAGGATAATATCGCCATGCTCAAGCGTAAGTATGGTGAAGGCAGCGATGTATGGAGGGTCCGGGTTGAAGGTGAATTTCCCCGTGGAGAATCGGATACATTTATTTCGCTGGAAGTAGCTGAATTTGCAGCTAAAGAAGTGAAATTGGAACCTACTGGAGATATGCTAACCATAGGCGTTGACGTTGCACGATTTGGTGATGATGAAACCTCAATGTTTGCTGGTATAGGGCCAAGAGTTGTAGGGGAACACCATCATTTCAAGAAAGACACAATGGTTACTGCTGGTTGGGTGATTAACCTAGCTAAAGAGTTGCATGTTGCTCATCCATATTTGAACCGAATTAGAATAAGAGTCGATGATAGCGGCGTTGGCGGAGGAGTAACGGATCGACTAAATGAAATCGTAGCTGAAGAAGGGCTACCATATGAAATCATTCCAATTAACAATGGTTCTTCTTCATTAGATGAGCACTATGGAAACCTAGTTACTGAAATGTGGGCCTCTATTAAGGATCAATTGGAACAGAATATGAGTAATTTCATTAATGGAGATGTGAGCGTTCTTCAATTGCCTGATGACGATGTTCTTATAACCCAACTTACAGCACGTAAATGGAACATGACCAGCAAGGGTAAAATGCTGCTTGAAAGTAAGAAGGATATGAAAAAGCGTGGGCTCAAGTCACCAGACCGAGCTGACGCTTTTGTTTTGACATTTGGAGAATATTTAATGGAACCGGCTACACATATTATGCTTCCTTTAATAGGCAGTGTGGGAGTAAGAAGGTAAATTGGAAAATTCGTTTTGTTAGGTACGGTTATCGGGTTTATTCATATAGAGAACATCAGTCCACCAATGCGATCAGTAAGTAGACAGTGGTAATCGCCACATACAACGTGGACAAGGAAGCAGAGATGGCTGCTAAGGATCGGTTGCTCGATATGGCAATGAGTAAACTTTCCAGCATTCAGCGTGAGGTTATTCAACGGAGCTACTTAGATGATGAAGGGGAATTTGATTATATCAGTTGTGGGGAGATGGAGATTAGCGAGAGCACATTTGCAAGGGTTAAAACAGACGCTATATCTATTCTTGCCGCAGCCCTACGCTTACAGGTTTTTTATACTAAATTGAATACAGCGGTAATCGGATAAAATAGAAAGGGAGTGCCTCTGCACTCCCTTTTCAGATTGTCGAGAAACCCCGTCATTTTGAGACGCGGGTTTCTTTTTTACATCATAATGCTCTGGTCTCTGGAGAAGCAGGGGGTTACCCCTGTTTCTCCAGGCGATCTAGGTGGATCGCCATCTTCTTCATGTTCTGCACGGCTGCCGTCATAAGGGCTTGTTCCCTGACGTTTGGAAGACCGCGCAAACGGCAATAGCGAAACCCATGGAGCTCTTTGGCATCCGCGAAGCTTCGCTCAATCGTCTCTTTTCGTTTGCGGTACAGCTTTTTACCAGATGGGCTCAGCCGGTTGCTCCGTACCCACTCTTTGCTGTCTTCCCAGACATGCCGAGTCACCACTTTGCGGTGGTTTCGAGACTGGGTACACTGACTTAGCAGTGGGCAATGCTGGCACTGGGCTGGGTCAGAGGCATACTGCCGGTATCCCTTACGGTTCGTCGTTCGGTAGGGCAGTTCCTGTTGGGCTGGGCATCTATACGCATTGCGTTTGGCATCGTATTCAAACTTCCATTTCGGAAACAGTCCTTGTCTGGGATGGAATCTTCGGTGAGCAATCACGGCAAAAATCTTTCGGTTCTGCAAACCTTGGCAAATCGGCGTTGTTAAATAACCTGAATCTAGTGCAACAGCTTCTACTTGAAAACCAAAACGTTCTCTTTGGCGATCCAAACGGGACAAATAGGGGACAGAATCATGTACATTCCCCGGTGTCACATGCACGTCCGTAATCAGATTGTACTTCATATCCACCGTGCGGTGGTCCAGATAGAAGAAGCCTTCGGGCTTGCCATCACGGATCATATAGCCGCTGTCCGGGTCTGTTTTGCTCACTTTAATTTCTTTTTCTTCGTTCACTTCCTCTCGGGATTTTAAGGCTTTTTTCCGTGGTTTCTCCGGTCATCCTTCACCGCTTCGTTCAGCTCGTCCATATAGTCTTTAGTATTCTGCAACACTTGTTCTTTGGTGTACTGGTGCCTGTTAGCATTGGCTTTGACGTGTGTGGAATCGGTGACGAGAACACGCCCACCCACCATTCGGTGAGAGATCGCCTGCAGCACAATTTCATCGAAGATATCTTGAAAGATCGTGGTGTCTTTAAAGCGAGTGCGACGATTCCAGCTAATCGTCGTATGGTCCGGAACTTTATCCGTTAAGCCCAACCCCAGAAACCAACGATAAGCTAGGTTCGTCTGAATTTCTCGCTCGAGTTGCCGTTCTGAGCGAATGCCATAGAAATAACCGAGAAAGATCATTTTAAACAATACGGTAGGATCAATGGCAGGACGCCCGTTGTCTGCACAATACAGTGGTCGAACTTTATCATCGATAAACGAAAAATCGATATACTTATCTACTTTGCGGAGCAAGTGATCTTGAGGAACCAGATCTTCGATGGAAACAAATTCGTAGGATTGTTGTTTTTCGCGGTTGGAGCGTAGCATATCAACACCATCCGTTCTACAATAGTTACCTATATTATACAACATTAACGCGGTGTCGTCTTAAACAAAATTAACATAAAATAGGCTGTCGAGACTTTCTCGACAGCCTGGAAAGGGAGTGCCTCTGCACTCCCTTTTGTCTATATGTCTCACTGGTGTAGAAATCTCATGTGTTTGCGAAGCGCCAGGTATACAATAAATCCTAGCACCGGAAAAAGCCAAACTACTATAGCCGAGCCTACAGCCCACGCGTAGCTGTTTCCGCTTTTCATTATGTCTTTATATACCCAAATACATAAAGCTACGTGAAGGGCCAATACCAACAATCCCAATAATAAACTTGCGAAGTTTATCACCACAGCTAGAACACCTCCTGAAAATTGCGTTATATTCACTATAGCATACTTGAATTATTCTGGGAAAAATAGAAATCGCCATAAGATTCTATGTTGTAACAATTTTGTTGTTTAAACATCGCGTAACAAAGTTAATTCAATATTGTTAAGCTTCCTTCATGTGTTAGGTTGGGTACTTCCTACTAATTTTTTTGAATAAAAAAAGGACTTATTTCTTAATTATGATCAAAATAACCATATTTTGTTGAAAAACTATATTTACCAATGGTATATTTTTACGGTAGAGACGGTATGGTATTAATTTTTTTATCGTATGTTAAAAAACTGGAGGGGTACTTGTGAAAATCAGATTTAAGAAAAGTGTCATCGCTTCGCTTATTATGGTGTTGTTACTCCCAGCCATGTCCGCATTCGCAGAAGAAAACACTGAAAGTGTAACACAGGATAATGATATTCAAGCAAGATTGACAGAAATAAGCAATTCATATGATCTTAACGAGCCATTGTCCGACAAAGATGCTGAATTTGTAAAAACATATGCAATTAAACCAGCAGCATCAGGTGAATTCAGCACCCAAGCTGTCCAAAGACAGACCTTTAGTGGATACAAAAATTCACAGGGTATTGACGGTAGAATGGATGGGTACGTAACTTTTGACAATGGTATTATTGATCGTGAAGTGCGGGCTTATATGAAAGTTTGGGATGGGAATGGTAAAGCGAGAAACATAACTGCTGGCGTTAGATTCACTGGTTTTGGGGTTATCAATGACCAAGGGAACATCGGGAAGACAGTAGACACTACGCTTAGTGGTTCAAGCTCTGGTAAACAAACATCGTACACAATGGACAAAACCTACAGATATAGAGCCCTTGATTTTGTAACTTTTGCTGATCCTTCAGCAACAATTGATAATATCTCATTTGTAGGTCAGTATAGATAAGGAAACGTAAATCCATATAGTACCATACCTTTCTTGGGGCCACTCAATTGCGAGTGGTCTTTTTAATATGCTATAGTCGGAGTTTTAATGATGACATCTAATTGATTGAAAAATGACTGTTTTATGATCTGTCACTAGACTTTTCATGTGGTAAATTTGTATCATGGATAATCAAATAAGGAATGCACTATAGCTTTCTGCCTCGGTGATTAGGTCGGCCAATGAGCCGGCCATTTTACATAGCCCGCGCAGCGACAAGGTAACGTTAACCATTGGAAACATTCTGGTCGGACCCCTTGCGCGGTTCAATTCCGTAGCGTGCTTTCCTTCTACCTATTAATTCCAATCACTTTATTGACGATATATACAGAATAAGGGGGAATTATCAATGGCTAGAAGACGGAGAAGAAAGCAGAAAAAAAATTCTATTGAAGAGGCTATTGCAGGGATTGCGCTAATAGCCCCGTTTTTCTTTATCTACTCAGTTACGGGTTCAATCGGTGCCTCTGTTTTTGCATCTTTTGTAGCAGTAGCAATGGTCATATCATTTATCTTTTATCGTCAAATGGCTGCTGCAACAAGACTACGTAATTCTGGGATTGCTGAAATTGATAAAATGGATGGGCGTCAATTCGAGAAATATTTAGGACTTTTGTTCAGTGCTCAAGGATACAAAGCTGAGGTTACACAAGCTGCTGGAGATTACGGTGCTGATTTGGTTCTTACAAAAAGCGGTCAGCGTATCGTAGTTCAGGCGAAACGGTACAGTAAAAATGTTGGGCTTAAAGCGGTTCAGGAGGTTTACGGTGCGGTAGCTCATTATCGCGCATCTTCAGCATGGGTTGTGACAAATAGCGATTACACTGAGCAAGCATACAAACTGGCAAGGTCCAATAACGTTCGCTTGATTAACCGAGAGCAGCTTATTGAAATAATTCTGCAGGTTAAACAAAAGAATTCTGTAACCAGGAAGGCAGGATAAAAAGCGAGAAAGGGAGTGGATATATAATTTTGGAATTAGACAAAAACTAGGGAGGAATATTTTTGAATGTTTTTGAAGGTGCAAATGTAGATATATGGGGTGCTGTAGGAGGAAACAAGCTATTAATATTTATTTTAGCCTCAGTCTTTTGGTGTGTTGTATGCATTCCCATTAAAAAAATACTTGGAAAAAGATTAACTGGAATCCTAGCATGTGTAGGTGTTCTGGTTATTTTATATTATTGGGCTAAGCTGTTTCTCAATTAGGAGCAACCTTCGGGGGCTCTTCTTTTAATTTTGTAGGATTGAATGTATGTCTTAAGCTTTACTTCTGTTTATGAACGAAATGCTGTAAGGGGTTCAGAGAAGGCATGTACGCGTTTCGTGATCATGTTGAATGGTATACGAATATGGTAGGCTAAATCAACAAGAATCTCATTTGTGTAGAGGCAATTCTCAAGTCGGGCTGACGTCATTATTTTGATATTTATTCAAGAAAAATCCTCTTATGGATTAATAAGTAGTGACATCATCGATTAATCTTGTAATAATAGGTAAGTGATTCTATATACCTAAAATATTAGGTACATAGTCTTGATTTAACACTACATAAATGAGAGGACAAAAAAGATGAAGAAGTGGGTTAATGTTTTCACGGCTGGAATTTTAGCGACCTCTGTATGGGCTAGCCCCATATTTGCAGCCGATAGTTCACACCAAGTAACAAAGGAAGAAAGTTCTGCTGTATCTCAACCTTATGGGGATATGGCGAACCATTGGGCAACGGATAGCGTTACAAAATGGAGCCACCGAGGTGTGGTTTCGGGTGTAGAAAACGCTCGTTTTGAGCCGAATCGTCCGATTACGAGAAGTGAGTGGGCTGCTTTACTAAATCGTGCATTTCAAATTCAGCCAGGACAAGCAGTATCTTTTACCGATGTAAATAAAGATGATTGGTTTGCTCCAACCGTTACGGATGCAGTTTATGCTGGATATATGAAAGGATTCGAGGATGGCAGCTTTCGCCCTACGCAAATATTAAGTAGAGAAGAGGCGGCAGTGACCATAAACCAATTGCTTCAAATCCCTTCTTCCGTTTCAAATAAAACCTTTAAAGATGGCGCATCTCTGCACAATTGGTCCCAAAAGGCCGTTAATGCTGTAGTGGCAGCGGGCATTATTGAAGGCTACCAGAACGGTACATTTCAGCCTCAAAAACCGTTGACTCGTGCTGAGGCGGTCACGATTCTGGATCGTGCTGTGAATCATTCTAGTGCTTGGTATGGAGAATCAGGAACATATGGACCTTCAACTGGACTCGCCAAGCAGTCAGGCAATGTTGTCATCAACACAACGGGTGTAACGCTTCAAAATACGGAAATTGGGGGTGATTTAATTATCGGGAAAGCCGTTGGGAACGGCGATGTATTCTTGAAGAATGTCAAAGTCCACGGTCAAACCTACGTTTACGGCGGTGGAGAGCATAGCGTTCATCTGAACAATTCTGTGCTAGTTAGTATCATCGTAAACAAAGTGGATGGAACCGTTCGTTTGGTGGCGGAAGGTGCAACTTCCATAAGTGAAGTGAAAATTAAGACGGGCGCAGCCTTGGATGTCTCACAGGGGGCTAGTGTTGATCGGGTTACTCTAACAAATGAGCTCCCAGCAAAATCGAATGTGAGCCTTACAGGATACTTCCACACGGTGAACGTGGAAGCATTCGCTATTAATGTAAACATTCCAAACGGACAAATTGATACGTTAAACGTAGCTGACAACGCTACGGGTACAACTATAGATACGGCACAAGAATCTTCTATTCTCTCTCTAATGCTTAATGCTGCTGCCAAGGTAATAGGATTAGGTTCTGTTGATAAGGCCATAGTTAATGCTGAAAATGTTTCTTTTCAAACAAAACCTAAATCTGTGACAAATGGCGACAAGGTAAATAGCGATGTTAAGGTCACGATAGGCAATTCGACAAATACATTAGGATCACAAGGGACAACATCATCAGGCGGCGGTGGGGGTTCTTCTAGTGACTCTAATGAATCCGATAATCCAAAAAAAGATGATCATAAAAAAAATGACGACAAGAAAGATGATACACCTCAAGCACCAGAGCATAATGGAGACGCTAGCATTTCTGTTCCTAAAAAAATAGTAACAGTCGGAGAGTCCGTTTATTTTACTAGCTCTTATGATGGCACTGCTTACTTTTCAAGTGATTTCATAGATTACCGTAATCTGCAATCTCTTGAGTTGGGTGTCGAAAGCGGCGAGGTGCTGAAAATGGAGGTTCCGGCTAATAATTCCGTCAGTTTCTCGACATATGATATTAATCATTGGGATTATCCTAACAACTTTGAATTTGATCTGACCGTTTATGACAAAAATGGTGCCTATCGTAGTAAGGAAATAACGGTTTTGGATGAGAACGAGCCTCTGGATCAGTCACCGATATATACTCAATATTCTGAAAGAAAGGATAGACTTGATCAATTTTCGTTTAATTATAACCGTTTGTTACAGCTTGCTGATGGGAAGACAACGGAAGATATCGTTCAGTGGTCTGTTGGTGACGGTCCTTTTACGCCTTTCACAAAGGAAGATGGGGCTGTAAGAGTTGAGGACAATAAAGTCTTTATATTGCCTAAACATTTGGAGGATCGGTTGATTTATAAATTCCGTTTAGTCACAGGCTCCGTGGTTACATCAAATGGTGAATTAAATCAAGAATTTCAGACCTGGGGAGATAGAAGAACGGTCAGAATTACAATGATTCAACCTATCGGGAATATGTTAAAGGTAAAAAAAGGAGGGGATATTACATTCTCTCTTTCAGACGTTTCAGAAGTATATCTACTAAATACATTTGTTTGGGGAAGCCAAAGTAACTACGATGATTTGGTTGCAGAAAACTGGGGTAAAAAGATAATTGTTACGAATGGTGAAGTAAATAAACCGGTTACTATTTCTACAGGCGAGTTGCCGCCTGGGAAGTATAAACTTGATGTTTGGGATGGACAATACTTGGATCTGGAAATTGTAGAATAAAACGTAATGCCATAGGTACGTGAACTAAACATTACGATATTATAAGTAGTCAGGAAACTTTTCCTGACTACTTTTTTTGTTCCAATATTCCGCCTTAAAAGAAGATATATGTAAGCATAATGCCTATCCTCTCGAAAATCAGTAGTAAATCCGAATAAAACGGATGTTATCCTTTATTCATAGAAGTTTGCCAAGAAAGGCGGTGAAATCTTGAAATGGTACCATAAAGCCATATATATATTTGCAAACTCTGTTCTTCCCGCAGCAGTAAAACGACAAATGATGGTTATAGGCAGAGCAACAGTACCTAATAATCATAATCCGTGGGGCATATTTAACTGGCTACCAAAGAAATATCAACAGGCTCACAATATTGACCTTACCAAGTTGCAAAGCTATACAGCAGAGGAATTACTTGAGCTTCTTGTATCCGTCCACCCAGATGTATCTTATGCTTTGTACACATACTTACGTATGGGAGATACTGAATTAACGTTTACAGCGAGGAAGCCAAATGGGGACGCAGATAAGGCCGGACAACGGGTACTGGATGAACTAAAAACTATGCTAAACACACCCTTACCTTCGCCAGGATATCAGCATGGACGGTCGTTAAATAAACTGGACACGATTCAACGGATGATGATTATGGTTCGGGGTGCATGTGCTGGCGAAGTAGTACTGAATGAGCGATGTAACAATGTCATTGATATTGTCCCGGTTGATCCAGCTTTAATTTGGTTCCGTAGGGAGCCAGATACTAATCGACTTACACCGTGGCAGTATGTAAAGAACCCAAGAAGGGGCACAAATGAAGAATGGTTTGGCAATTACAAAAAGATTGACACACCAACATTCATCTATGAAGAGTTTGATCCTATGGTTGATGATCCTTATGGACGAACGCCTATGCTTCCAGTGCTGCAAGTAGTATTCTTTCATCTTCAGGTGTTAGCGGATCTAAAAGCAGTGGTCCATAACCAGGGGTATCCACGGCTTGATATCTCCATGCTGGAAGAAATCATGCTGAAGAATATGCCGAACAACTTGAAAAGTAATCCCGATGGTCAACAGAAATGGCTTAAAGAGCGAATGGAAGAGATGATAAACCATTTCAACTCACTCAATCCAGACGATGCCCTTGTACACTGGGATAGTGTAAAGGTGGAATACCTCAAAGGCGGTAATTCTGGGCCAATGATTGATATTAAGAAGCTGATTGATATCATTGATACTCAAATGGCTACTTCACTAAAAACACTGCTTACCATCCTTTCCAGGCATCAAGGATCAACTGAAACATACAGTTCGATTGACACTCAAATATATATCAAAAATGTAGAGTCCGCGCGGAGCGTAACCAAACGTTTCTGGCAGCGGGCTTTTTCGTTGTCTGCAAGAGTAAAGGGGACTCAAACAAAGGTTGAAGCTGACTATCTCCCCATAGATCTACGCTCTGAAAATGAAATTGAACGTGACCGCCGTTCAAAGATCGATAACTACATCATAGCGGAGAAGAATTTTTACATCACACCTTTGGAAGCTGCTGAGGAAATACGTTGGACTCTTGGTATTAATGCCAAAATTCCTGCTGAATTACTTCCTCTGCTTGTAAAGAAGCATGAATCTGATTCGAATGAAGAAAATACTCCATCGGAGGGAGGTGAATAAACAATATGGCTAAACCTACACCCGAACAATTGGCGAAGATCAATCAAAAAGCATTGGTCCCTTTAACCGATGAACAGACTCATGTGTTTCAAGCGAGAATCATTGGAACCAAGCGTATTGATAAGTACAAAATGAAGATTACTCCAAACTTCCTACGCAAAATGGCAGATCAAGTTAAAGAGGGAGTTGCCTTGCTGGTTGACCATCCGTGGCAGAAGTGGGAAGCCTTATCTTTCCCGTATGGCAGAACTTTTGACAGTCGAATTATCGAAGAGGGAGGGGAACTGGAACTTTACGGTGATCATTACATGGCAAAGGGGCTAGAAGCTAATGGGATCTCAACGGATCAACTTGCTACCGGTATTGATTCAGGAACTATCTTTGATACCTCGGCAGGGTTTGTTACTACGAAGCATACGTGTAGCATTTGTGGCAGTGATTATTATGGTTCCTCAGCATGTTCACACATTCGTGGGCAAACGTACGATGACAAAGAATGTCTTGTTCTCGCGGATGATGGATATATCATGGAAAACTCCATTGTATTTGATGGAGGATATGAAGGTGCTGGAATAACACGTGAATCTCTGTCGGTGAAACAACATGCTGAAGCTGATCAGCAGCGACAAACTGAATACGAACCATTACCTTTAGATGCGAAGTCGCTTGATGGCGATGGACGCGTCTTTTATTTTTTCAGCAACAAAGGCGGTATGAATGCTTTTGTATCTAAGCAGCAAACAAAAGAAAAGGCCGAGACACTGGCCCAAGGAGATGACACTATGAATGAAGAACAAAAAGCTGCTTTGGCAGCAGCGCAAACCCAAGCAACTGCTCTGGCAGCGGCTAATGGTGTGCTTGGACAAATACGGGCTGCACTGGGCGTTGAAAGTGACGCAGAAATCCCAGCGAAGCTTACGGCGCTAAGTGTTCAAGCTGCTGATGGAGCAATGTACAAGGTGAAGGTCACCGAACAAGCATGCGGAGCTGGCGTCCGTGCTCTTGGTGAGGCCTTTAATGTAGAAGCTATGAAAACGGCATTATCTCATTTGCCAGTATCTGAAATTGAAAAGATCGGTGCAACGTATGAGGCGCAGGCACAAGCCGCCTTAGGCGGAGGTGGTCGCCATACACAAGGAGAAGATGTAAACCTTCCTGAAGGAGCACTGAATGGAACACCACCAACTAACTCACAAAATGATGGTGGCGAGAAAACTCCAGAACAACTTAAAGCATTAGCTCGTGAAGAAGCTCGGGCGGCACTTAAGAACACAGGCAGAGGTAATCTGCTGAAGGAGGATAAATAATTATGATGCAATCTCAGTATAATGGCGCTCCTGGTCCCGGTCAGGTTATTACTCAAGAGTTTACGGAGGTTCTAGCGTCTACTGACCTTCAGGCTAAACTACCGGGAGGGATCTTGCTGAAACAAGGGCAAGGAATCCTGAAAAAAGGGACGATTATAGGCAAGATCACAGCAGCAGGAGCGGATAAGGATAAAGCGGTAGCTTATAGTTCCGCAGCAACCAACGGCTCCGAAGTGGCACTGTGTATCCTTGATAATGATCATGACACAACACTTTCTGATATCGGGGCATCTGCGTGGATTGCAGGTATTTTTGATTCATCCAAATTGACTGGCTTAGATGCAGCAGCTAAAACAGTGCTGAAGCTTTGCTGCTTTGTATAAGGGGGATAAACACACATGGCAAACGTACTTGATCCATATTTCCTTACGGAAGTTGTTCAGAACATCCGAACAGATATTAACAGCTTTCGAGGGGCTCAACTGCTAACCAATGGAGTTGACTTCAAACCGGAACTTGGACTCACTATTGAATACGACATCACCTATGACGACACGGGTATGACGCCACCTACAGGATTGAATGATCCTTCACCTATTCATACTCCACCTGTGGTGAAACACATGAACTTCACGAACCAAGAATGGAGAGAAAAGGTTGTTATTGACCGTGAAAAGATTGCTACATTGAGAAAGCCAGGCAACAGTCTTGAGCAAAAGTGGGGCGAAGAATACATGATTGAGAAAATGGTCGGTCTGAACCTTCGCCTTGAGACACGGTTTGAGTGGATGAGATGGCAGTCATTAACGGGAAAACTTATTGTACCAGCCACATCCACCAAACCAGCCAGAACGATTGACTATGGTGTTCCAGCTAGTAACAAGCCAACAGCATCCGTATTGTGGAGTAATACCGAAACAGCAGATCCATTGGCTGACTTGGATGGCTGGTCACTTCGATTCCGAGGAAGTGGGGCTCGTCCTGTTAAAATTATTGTTAATAAGAAAGTCGATATCTATTTGAAGCAGAATGCTAAAATCCGCGAATTGATCAAGTACACTTTTGGTAAAGATGTTGTCACTGACGGTTCGCTTGCTGAAATTGTCAGCCAAAATTTGAATGGTCTTAAGTATGAAGTTTACGATGGTGGTTACATTGATGACTCTGGCGTATTCTATCCGTTCATTCCAGATAATGCAGTAATCATAATCGGTCAAGGTATGACAGGCTCAATTATGGATCTTGTGACCGGCCCGAATAACTATGAAGACATTTTCACCGGTCATACAGGAAAGTTTGCACTGACTAAGTTGATCAAAGGAGACCCCGATCAATGGCAAGCCATCAATGGTGCAACAGTGCTACCGCGTCTGAAATACGTTAACTGGCATATCTTCGCAACAGTGGCGTAAGGGAGGAGATCGAATTTATGACAACTGTAAGAGTATTGGTTGATGCTGTTGGGCAATACAATTCGGGGGACATCGTAACAGATGCCCCTGATGGTCTTGTAGATATCGCAAAGAAAAAAATTTGTAATGCGGCAACCGGACAATTGCTTGCGGAAATTGTAGATGCTAACGGAGCTGTCGATGGTTCACCTTCAGAACGGGAGTTGCAACTTCAGGCTGAATTAGAACAGTCCAAAGCGAGAGAAGCAGAATTACTTGAGCAAATTGATATTCTTCAGTCCGACGGTGAGTTGAAAGAATTGAAAGCCTCAGCTAAGGAATTGAAAATACCCGGATACACCAAAATGAGTGTTGAAGAATTGAAACAGGCTATCAGTGCTGCTGGCGGTGCAGCAGATGGCAAATAAGATACTCATTACTGAAACATATCATGAGGAAATTAGAGGGCGTTTGGGAGTTGGTGAAGATGTAATATCCGATGCTGACATAGACGCTCTTTCTGTTTTACCCATTGGAGAATCGAGGATTGTAAAAGCCGTTCCTGATTATGATGAGTTAACTGGCGATGATCAAAATTATGTGTATGCAGCAGCCGTTTGTATGGTTGCTGCCATACTGGCCCCTTCCATGACAGCGAGAATCAAGAAGTCTAAAAAGGACTTTGACTTCTCTTTTGAAAATCAGGCTGTTGATTGGAATAAGTACGCTGTTCAGCTTGTTTATGAAGCCTATGAGTTTATCGAGTCCATATCAACAGTACAGCATGGGACAGATGTTCCGGTATTCGGTGTAGCTGGGCCGACTCGGGCGAGAGAAAGGCGGCGTCACTAATGTTTAAAGACTTCGCTCATAGGCATTCACCTTGTACTGTCAATGGTGAGCCTGATGTCGTTATATTGTCTAGGGAAACGAAAGCCACAACGGTTATCGGAAAAGAGTATATGTACAATGGTTTGTTTTCTTCGAAATCATTTGTAAAGCCGGGAGATATAGTTCAGAACGAATCGTCGTATTTGGTACAGACTCTACGTACAACAACTGAGAAGGACAAGTACTGTTCTCTGATTAAAACGAACGCTTTAATTGAAGTCCAACGCTATCAGCAGTCCTATGATTCAAACGATAACCCGATAGGTGATCCTGAATTTGTGTCCGTTACTGCTGATGTTGTCTGCTTCGCACAGTATGTTTCAGCACAGTTACAGCAACAGGAACCAGGACTATTACCCAGCACTGTTTTTGTTCTACAGTTGCAAACAACGGTTGACGTAAAAGACCCACAAGATTCAACTCTGTCTGCACCTGACCGGATAGCGATGGGTGGGAAGACATACCAGGTGGATGTCGTAGATAGGATCAAGTATCCTAATCTGTTGCACATCCAGCTATCTGAGGATCGCCGATGATTACGGGATATGATGCAGTGCGGGCCGCAAAGGATTTAGAGAATAAGCTGGCTGTTGAAATTACCGGACTAACGAAACTGGTCATGCTGACAGCCAAAAGTGGCATACGGTACTATCCAGCAGTTCGGGACCATTTGGAGATGCACATGTTCGTGCTTGCTAATCAAATGATTTCAGGCGACATTACAGCGGATTACTGGCAGGCGTGGCTTGAACAATTCGGTAAAGGCTCCAAGATGGCAGACAGCAGCCAAAATCCCGGTTTAATAACCTACATGAATAGTGAAGCATGGAACCGACTGAGGTCCAAAGGTGATCGTATTATTGTAGGTCGTTACCGTGGAAAGTACCGAGCGATTGACGGTACCATTAAGGAATCAGGTGGGGGATATGCTGGAGTAGATTTGGAGGAGCTTGCGGAGCGCGGTGATATTGATCCTTCATTTAGGGCCACACCACCAACCTACTTCCTGCGTATTGCAATTCAGTCTAACCGGAAACGTATTTTGGATGGCATTAGCCGTGTAATAACTGAGTTTCCGTATCACAGATACTTCAAGGAGGTACGGGAGTGAGCCTACAACTTATTGATGCTGTTCAGAATGCTTTGAAAGAAGATTCGGAACTTATGAGCATGTTGAAGCTTACTCCTTCATCATCCTCTGCTGATGTCGTAAAGCGATTTACGAAAGGCATGGAGCCTGAGATAACGGTTTCTAAGGATACAGTTCCACATATCTGCCAATATGTCATGCCGGGACGATATGCCACTAATCCACTGGTGTTCGAAGGCAAGTTCTGTATCGACTTTTACGGTAAGACAGCATATGAAGCAAAGCTTCTATTTGAAAGAGCATTCAAAACCTTGCACGAAAAAAGGTTGTTTGCACAGGGGTTTATGTCCTATCTTTGTGTGCTGTCCTATGACTCAGATTTTGCTACTGGCATCCAAGGGGTTAAGGGGTACAAAGCAATTTTCGATGTTGATTACTTGAGAATGAATTGAGGTGAGGAGAATGGCAGAAGCAGCTGTATGGAAAGCAACGGGGAGATCCGGTGATCACAATGGTGTTAACCACGTTGAATATGAGCTGCTGGATTCAGCACAAAAGCGAGTTTCTTTGGCTAAAACCAACGTATCCAGTATTGAAAAAGATGGGGTTAAAATTGAACCGAATGATCAGGAAACTCTATGGTTTAGTGAAGCAAATGCAACCAAGAAGTACAAATTTAATGTTGTTACTCTTGCTGGTACAACTTATGAAGCCGAATTGAATTGGACTCAACCTAATCCTCCTAAACCAGAACCTACCGAGTGGGAAACGCTGATTGCTGAAAAAATCGCGCTTGCTAAAGGATTGGGTATCATGGGGATATGGAATCCAAAACAGGGTTACAAGCTAACCAAAGAGTACAGTCGCATTGCAGAAATTGATAAGCGTCTATGGGAACTGGTCAAATAAGCTGACCAGTTTTTTTGTGTTCACATATAAGGAGGATGAAACTATATGCAACCTTTAGTATTTGATGGTGTGGGGTCAGCGCAGGTTTATGAAGAAGGCGGAAGGCTCAAGTTTCTTGATGATAAAATCACGAAAGTAACTTTGCAATTACAGTTTGATTGGGACAAAGTAATGGGCGGCGATAGTGGATATGCATTCCACTATACTGCTAAGGATTTAGGGGATAAAGCCTCTATGGAGGTTCCTCGTTATTCAGACATCCTCGCTGAGTTGTCTCAAGGGGCCGAATCAGAAAAAGGTACGGTTCAATTTGACGAAGTGGAGCAAGGATTCTTGACTGCTACGGATGGTTATCAGCTAAAAGCGCCTTCAAAGTATAGCGGAACTTTTGTCGCTAAGAGTGACCGTGTGTATTTAAAAGATACTGCCTCAGGAGAACTCACTGAACTGACTCGTGTAGCATCTGCTCCAACAGCAGAACAGTATGTAATTACCGAGGGTAAAATTACATCTGATGTTGCAAACGAAGAGAAGTTAATAACCGTTACGTTCAAATGGTCAAAAGAGAATGCTACAAGAAGTAGCTTAAGTGGTAAACGCCGTCCGAAACCATTTAAACTGGTACACCGCTTTTCCTTAACCGATGATCGGAACGGTAAAGAAGTCCCTTGCCAGCTCACTATTTGGAAGGCTCTCGGCGGCGGGACTTTGGACGTGTCCCAAGAGCGCAAAAAGCCAACCACCAATACATTGGCGCTGGAGATTATGGAGCCGGATATCACGCCAGAGAATCCTAGTGGATATGCAGTAGAAATCATTTTCGGTATCTAATCAATTACTAACTAAACCCCCTATCGCTCAGGTAGGGGGTTACATACATTGAGGAGGAAATTTAATGAGTACAGACAAACAGTTGGATAAAACTCTTAATATAGGTTCAGAAATTCGGTTGGCAGAGGGCATCAAAAAGCATGTGAAGATCGGGACTATTGCATTGATCCGTCAGGTTCGTGAAGAAATGGATGGTGTAGTACACAAGTTTTCCTTTTCGATAGGCCGGAAAAAATGGGAGGCTACCGAAGACCGGGAAGCAGTTGACTGGCCTAAAGTGGAGGAAATGTACAAAAAGGTGTTTAATCTCGTGCTGGTTGAGGAAATAACGGAAAAAGAGTACGAACTGATTGACCAGGACGGTATTGCAGTACTGGATGATTTGTTAGACCGATTTCTATTCTGAGTCGTTTCCTCCAGATGAAGAGTCAGATGAGGAAGATGAACAGGAGGAGTCTAACCCTGTCGAGGATGAGCATGAAACGGACTGGTTAGAACTTTGGGCTTTATGTGTGAGCAATGGTATTTCTGATTCGGAGTGGCCTAATATGACTATTCCAAAAATTAGAGCGCTCATGAAGGCCAAGAACAGAAACCGGGAATTTGAAATCATTCTTCACGGTGGCAATGTGGAGAATAAAAAACCGAAGAAGGTCAAGTCACTATCTGATCTTGGTTTCTTCGCCAAGTAAATTAAGAGGCATCCGCAATCATGCAGGATGCCTCTTTTTCTGTATTCAGGGCAGGAAAAGTTTCCTGAACCCTATGAGAGGTGAGCGAATTGGCGGACTTAAGTAAAGATGTAGTAGGCGCACGTATAAGCTTGGATACAACTAAGATACTACCTGCTTTCAAAGTAATAGACAACGGAGCAAGGGCGAATGCTGAATCGTTTAAGGTTTTAAATTCTGAATTGGTGCTAAGTGAGAAGAATTTTAAATCCTTAGCCAGTAGTGCGGATAAGTTTGCTTTGTGTGCCGAGGACAGACGGAAGAAGATTCTTGCTGAATCTGAGGCTCTTGTTAAGCAACGCACTGCACAGGCAGAATTAAATACTGCTCGGAAGAATCAACTGGACCAGGCGAATAAGATAACCGACGAGAAACTTAGAGCACAGCAGGCCATTGTAAAAAAGCGTGAGGATGCAATTGAGCAGCAGGAACGAGAGCATCTAAAACGGATGGAGGCCCTTCAAAATAAGGCCACATCAACCGGGCAGAAAGCCGCTAAAGTTTCAGGGGCAGGAACGGAGGATAAGACGCGTGAACGTGTCCTTATGCAAGAACAGGCTATCCGCATAAAGCTGCAACAAATGGCGGATAAGGAAGCGCAGCAGGCGAGGAAAAACGCACAGGATTATGAAAAGTTCTGGCTAAGTGCTCTGCGCGCTAGAGAGCAGAAAGAAGCACAGGTTCGCGAAAAGGTACTTCAAGAAGAACAGAAGATCCGTCGTTCACTGAGCCAAACCGAATCGCAAATGAAGCAGACTTTTAGTACAACTCCTAATTGGATTAGTCGTGTAGGAGATATGGCTACACATGCTCTGGTATTTAATACAGCATACGCAGCTATGCATAAAACGCAGGAGGCACTTAAAGAGGGATTAGTTGGCATTGAGTCCAACATGGCGGGTTATATCCAAACCAATGAGCACTATTTTTTGGAGTACAACGAAGGCACCAAAGAAATGGTGATGAACACCGAAAAACTTCATGACCAGACGACCAAATTTATTCGAACGGCGCATGACCTTGGTTCGGAAATTATGGACGTTACCGAATCAGCACGTCTTTGGGGCCGGATGTATAAGGACGCAGGCGTAGTTCAGGAAATGGTGCGTAAGTCTACGATGCTTTCGACTGTCGATTTGGTTTCTCTTGAAGGCGCGACTAAATCAATGGAGTCCACATTTGCTCAATATGGCGTGCAGATTAAAGACAGCAACGATGCCATGGTGCTTGGTGGTCGCGTGCTGGATTCCTGGTCCAAGGTTGCCCATGACACGATGGCACCAGCGAGAGACTTGGGAGCTGCCTTCGAACGGACAGGTAAGATAGCGGCAGAAACAGGCGTTTCATTTGATTTTATGAACGGCTTGATTTCAGCAGGTGTTCGTAACACGGCTCTCAGCGGGGAAAACTTGGGGAACATGTGGAAGACAGTCCTGGGTACAATCCGTACAGATAAAGCCGTAGCAGAGATTGAGAGATTAGGAGTTCAGACAAAAGAAGTTGTAAATGGTACAGAGCAGTGGAAAAGGGCAGAAGACATCCTGTTAGAGTTGTCGACTAAAGTAATCGACAAGAACTATGACCTTACGAAATCCTACGCTGATATATCGCGTGGCGTATATCAATACGCAAAACTGGCCGCTTCCTTAAACGCAGGGGATATCTTGCTGGGTACAGCAGCGTCTATCGGTTCTACCGGATCAACAATGGAGTATCTTAAAGTCCAAATGGATACTATTCAGCGTAAAGCAGCACAAACCAAGGCATCTCTCTTAGAGATTTTTAATAACGCTGGTGATGATGGACTGCGGCGTGCGATCAAGGATGTACTGGATGCCATAGACCAATTACTTATAGGACTGACAAAAGTTCCTTCAGGTGCGTTTGAGGGAACAGCGGCAATCGGTGGTCTACTGCTTGCCTATAAAGCTCTGAGCGGCCCGATCATGAATGTAATTGCTGCTGTAAAAGTATTAACTACTGCAAAGGCTGCGGAAACTGCTGCTATTGGCGCTAATACGGTAGCTAATAATGTTAATATCGTTACCTCACAAGGGGCGACTCTTTCAACAGTTCAAAGGGTAGCTGCTACAGAAGGAGCTACAGTAGCACAAGGAGCTTTAACGGTAGCAACCGAGGGAGCAACAGTTGCTACGAAGTCGCTGTCTGTCGCTCAAGCCACAGCGACTGTGACAACAGCCGCCGCCACAGCGGGATTGAGCTTACTTGTCGGTGCAATTGCTCTGGTTGCGATGAACAGTGGTAAAGAAGAGAAGGCTGCTCGCGATAGAATTCAGAATTTAAAAGATGAGGACTCGGCATCGCAGCAAATGGTTAGCCAATATCAAAGACAGATTGAATTATTGCCTAAACTGGCAAATGCTCATCGCTCACTTGAACAATCAATGAAAGCGGGAAGCATTTCAGCAGAGAAGGTAACACAGGTAAAAAAACAACTTGAAGAGATTTCTAAGGCGCTGGTTATTACTCTCGGAAAAGAAGGGGCCAAGCAGCTTGAAGCTGCTGGTTATACGGATGAGGCTGTACAGGTGCAAGTTGATGCGTTAAACAAACTCATCGAGAAGCAGAATGAAGCCCAAAAAAATGTATTGAAAGATCAGCAATCGCAATTAATCGAACAACAAAAACAAAAAATAAATGAAATCACAGAAGCTACACAAGAACTGGAACGAGTAAAAAAGATCATCGCTAATCCAATTGGAAATTTTTTAGGGACAGGCGAATTTAAGGAAGATGCTGCGAAGTTAGAAGAAAAAATAAAAACGTTAGAACAAGAGAATAACAAACTCACTTTATCTGTAACAGAAGTAGGAGTAGCTTTAGGCCAAGCAGCTATTGAAACTGACCAATTTGCTGGGAAAGCTGGAACAGCAACCGAAAGTGTTAAATCACAGGAGGAAGCTCTTGCTGATTTAAGAGAACAGATTCAGGGTAATGGTAAGGCAATTTCTGAGATGAACACTGTTTTAAATGATCTTGCAAATAAACAGTCCATGAACGCAGAAGCTGCGGCTGAATTAATTCTCAAATACCCTCAATTAGCTTCGGAGATTTACAAAACATCTGAAGGATGGGCTTTTGAAAAGAATGCACTCGAAGTTGTTCGTAAAGCTAAAATTCAAAAGGCTATAGATGATCTAAAGTCTGAAAAAGCTTCCAGTTTAAGTGCAAAACTTGAGTCTGATGATCGTATTGCAGTCTACATTAAAGAGGCAGGAGCGATTAAGAGTCTTGCTGAGTTAAAAGCTAGATTGAATGGAGTTATGGCTCAAAGTTCATTAGAAGTTTTTAATAAACAAAAAGAACTAAACAACATGACCGGAGTGAAATCTTTCCTAAATGCTCCTTTTCAGAACCAGTTAAACCAAGACAAGAAAAACATGGAGCAAAGCAAAAAAGATATAGGCGAAATATATAGCGGATACGAGAAAGATATGAAGCAGTATGACACTCAGATTAATGCTTTAACCAAGCTATATAATGATCCTAAATTTGGTGTGAGTTCTTCTGGTTCGAAAAAATCGAAGGGAAGCGGGGGCAAAAAAGGCAATAGCGATGCGGAACGTGCAGCTGAAAAAGCAGTCAAGGACGCATCTGCGGCACGAAAAGATAGTTATGATGACGATCTTGATAACTTTAAGTACATCGCTGAACGAAATGAATGGTCTATAAACCAGCAGATTGCAGGATACAAACGACTGGCTCAACGACATAAGCAGTACCTATCGGAAGATAAGGATGCAATGAAGCAATGGAGCCGCGATGTTCAGAAACTGAATGATTCAAGATTTCAGGAAGACGTGGAGAATCTTGAGCGAAGAACCGAGCGTATGCGGCAGGCCAACAAACAAGAAATTGAGATGGTAAAAACCAGTCTGGATTTCTATAAGAAGGAGCAAAGTAAAAATTATCTGCTTCCTGCTAACCGTAGAGAGATTGCCAAACAAATCTATGATTTAACCGTCAAATACAATGAGCTTCGCTATCAAAACAGTGAGAAGTGGATTGATAAAGAGACTTCCAAAATGGAGATGGCAGGGCAAACCCAAATTGCTATCCTCAAAATGGAATATGACGCTTATATGCGTATGAGTAAGGCAAAGGATCGTACTGCCGAACAAAGTTTTGAGTTGCAACAGAAGATTTATGAGAAACGTAAAGCTCTGGAAGATGAGTTCCTGTCCGACTTCCAAAAACGAATCAATTACCAAAAGAGTATGGAAGCCGTATCTGTTTCCGATCAGCTCAATTTATGGACAAAAATGCAGGCTCTTTATAAAGAAGGATCAGAACAACGGATGGAAATTGATGTACAGGTCCATGATTTGAAGAAGCAACTTTTGGAGGATCAGAAGAAGGCAGCTACAGAAACTGCCAAGAAGGAAAAGGAAGCACTTGAAAAGACTCGGGATGAGGAAGTAAAGCGTATTGAGGCGGAACGTGATGCTTTTATCGAGGCTCAGGACGCTAAGATTAAGGCCATAGACGACTTGTTAGCCAAGATGCAGACAGCTAATGAAGACGAGGACTATGATCGTGCTATGGCGGAGAAGCAAGCGCGTCTTGCCCTACTACAATCTGCGGTCGGTCCTGAAGGTATTGCCGAACGTAAGCAGACTGAAAAAGACATTGAGGATATGCAACGGGAACATAACCGGACGCTGGCGAAGCGGGGCTTGGAGGATCAAAAGAAAAAGCTTCAAGATGAGAAGACTGAGAGAGAAAAGGATTACAATGACCGGATTGAAGCTGCCAAGCAGCATTATGATCAGCTTGCTGAGAAATACGATGAATATTCAGACGGAGTTGAATCCAAAGCTGAAGATTTGAAAAATACCCAAATCTCAAAAGAAACCGAGAAGAACGCGGAGATTTTGCGTCAGTTGGATCAGTTTATTGCTGACTATCAGGCTAAAATGGCTGAAATCAATGCCACCTCATTGTCTGCATCCTTTGATACAGGTTCCTCAATATCAGAAAAGGACAGCGATTTGGCGAGATACAATTCTAATATTGATAAATGGTATTCGGCAGGCGCTGCCGAGAAGGCTAAACTGCACGAGGAAAATGCTGCTCTGCGGAATAAGTATGGCATTAAGAAGGATACAGGGAAACTTCAAAAATTCCATTCTGGTGGGATAGTTCAAGGCCAGAAGGGAGCAGAGGTACCCGTCATTGCCCGAGAAGGGGAAATGTATCTGAATGGTCAACAGCAGAGCAACTTGTGGAAGATTATCAATTTTAAGATGCCGAGACTTAATTTTTCTATGCCAGACTTCTCTATGCCAATGGCTTCGGGCGGTTCAAATCCGCAGCAAATCAGCAACCAGTTCGTAATAAAATCAGGCGATACTTATATTGAAGATGAATCCGCAGCAAAGGTTTTCTGGACCGAACGAGACAACCTAGTGCGGAGGTTGCAAGTGAGGGGAGGTAAATCCTAAATGATTGAAGCTACTGCTGACGGTAAGTCGTTTAGTTCCATTGGGTTAGGGCTTAAAAAGCATAACATACCCGTTTTGCCACCGACAAAGGACCACAGTCTTGAAATCGCTGAAAGGGATGGGGAACTGGATTTTGGCAGTACCTATGGAGCGAGAACAATCAATCTCGAATGCGTCCTAATGGCTGATGATACAACCCTTGATTACCATAGGAGAGTCGCCCAAGTGGCGGCTCTTTTTAATGCCAAAAAAGGGGATATCGTATTCACGTTTTCGGACTTACCAGGAAGGCGATATATCGGACGCTATGCCGGAACATTGGATATCGAAAAAATACTTTGGGATGGAGAACTGACTATCCCGATTAAGATGGGTGAGCATCCGTTTCCAGAATCGGAGGAGAACATAAAAGAGATAATTATCACACAGTCTCCACAAACAGTGCCAGTTATTTCTACAGGGGATGAACGGGCGAGTCCTGTAATAGTTCTTACCAACATCGGAAACAACGACATACGGAATTTTCGTATTGCGAATGAGTACCAAGTAGAATAGGAGGTCTTTATATTGGCAGACACATTGTTTGGTAAATCGACTGAAGAAGAAATATTGCTTAGTAAAAGTAATTGGTGGAAGACAGCTTGTATCAATGCTGCTTTAAGGGGGACGAATTTCATAGCTCCACAGACCGTGTACATTGCTCTGTACACTAGCAACCCGACAGACGCAGATACAGGACAAGAAGTAAGCGGAGGCGGCTATGCGCGGCGTGCTGTTACATTTGGCGCTCCGGTTATTGCGGATCGTAGGGCGGCCGTAGCCAGTGCAGCAGATGTATATTTCCCAATTGCAACGGCTGATTGGGGATTGGTTACACATATCGGCATCCGTACGGCAGCGACCGGAGGCAATTTAATGTATCACGGGGCATTTAAGAACCCACGGACGGTGCAGACAAATGACTCGCTGCGTTTTATGGCTGGTCGGATAAACATTGATGAAGGGTAGGTGTTAAGCATGGAAAAAATGTATCCACCAATCGTCAATTCTCCTAAAACAGAGTTGACGGAATTGATTACAGACAAACAAACGGAAATTACTGTTGCTAATGCGTCTGTACTGCTTCAAGGCGAAGGTATTGCCGTATTGGGTAATGGAGATGCAGCGGAGACGATTACGTATACAAGTGTGGAAGATAACGTATTGAAAGGCTGTATACGCGGTTTTGAAGGTGTTGCCCGTGCGTGGCCTGTTGGTACACGAATTGCCCGTAATTTCACAGCGGCAGACTGGAGAGCAGCTATTAACAATATCCAAGCTTTGCATGAGGAAGCAAGCTCGGAATCTCGTAAACCCATTACATTACAACCAGGTGTCCAAATTGTAAAAACAGACAAGCAGACTGTATTTAATTTAGCAGGACTAACAGGTAAAACGGTAATTGACTATGAAGGTCAAAAAGGTTTATTCGGTGTACGTAATCCGTATGTGATACGGTACGGGGAGAATCTATTGCCGCCGTTCTATGAGTGGACAGCATTAACAAACGGTGCAACGGGGTTACTATTGGCGAACGAGCCGTACAGTGCGACGTTAGCGGCTAGAGCAAGCGGAAGCAGTATACAGACGGTTAACTTTTACACAATCGTGCCTGTAAAACCCGGACAAAATTACACTTATTCGATGGAACATAACGGTGTAATAGCCATGAATACCAGGGATAAAGATAATGTGAGTATTAACACCGGAGTTGCCAAGTTTGACGAATGGCTAACGGATCAGACTATAAGTGTGACTGTACCAAGCAACGTTTATTATCTGGTTTTGTTGGTGGGCAACAATAACAGTCCTTCAACAGCACATGCATACAAAAACCCTATGTTAAACATCGGCAGCACAGCCAAACCATTCAAACCGCGCGAAGATTCCATGCTGGCGTTGCAAACAGACCTTTACGCCGATCCAGTTACAGGAGCTAATGCAGATACAGTGTTTGAGCGTGATGGTCAATACTTCAAAAGCAAGAAATGGCAAGGGCTGACGCTTGATGGTAATAGAGCATGGGTGCAAGGTGAGGGCGGCGCTACTGCTGGAGTCAGACAGGTAAGATTGGTAGGGGCGGCAACAGGCGCGGTAGCGGGTAGCGGTATCGGTGTGAAATTCGATGGTAAGATTTTACCTCAAGGAAGTACAGGCAACACCGCCGACACGAACGCCGTTACAGCAGCGGGGGATATTTACTTTGGTATTCCAGTTGCAGATAGTGGATGGGCTGACAGCTACGGCCCGGACCAGAATGACATCAAAGCGTACTTTTACGGGTACAAGGCGTATGACGCTAATACCATTACTCCTGCCACCGCTCAAGCAGCCACGACAGCGACATGGAATGGTACAGGAACTAAATATTGGGTGCAACGAGTTGGAGCAGCTAATTTTACACAATCTGTACCGCTAGCATCCTATGCAGGATACACGCCTTACAAACTCGTATACCAACTTGCAACGCCTACTGTGGAGCCTATCGTTAGCGAAGGCCAGTTATCTTTTATTGAGGGAGATAATCAGGTTGAAGTAGGTACGGGGATTGTGTTGCGCGAAGCCGCGAAACCCTCATACGAAAGCACAAGCGGAAACTACCAAGTTAATAATTCAGCGTTAACTGGTTCTGCCTTACGCAATAAAGCCGAGAGGATTTTAAATATTTTTAGGAACAGCGTATCCGATAAGGCGTTTGAGATTATCAGCAATACCGCTGCTTATGGTGTGCAACTGGCAGTTATAAAAGCAAGTAACTACGATCCAGTAGCATCCTACAGTGCCACCTACCTGATGCTGGACAAGTCGCCAGTCGTACCGTTAACAGGCTCATATGCGGCGAATGAAAAGACGCTGCTGACGGACTTGGTGGACAGCGTGCAGCAAAACACAGTGCGTGTGAGTGTGCTTGAGAATAAGAAGGCTGACAAAGATAATCCTGCATGGATTACGCCCACATTGCTTAATGGGTGGGTTCCGTGGGTGGGAGTGTCAACGTATCCGCCAGGATACTACAAAGACGGTACGGGAGTTGTACACCTTCGGGGATGGGTGAAAGATGGTGCAAAAGCACAGGCTACGGTCATTTTTAGACTTCCAGTAGGATATAGACCTTCACAGCGCAGCATATTCACAGTATACGATTACAGCGATTCGGGTACTAATTTGAAAACATCGGCAGTAGTTGTTAACTTGGATGGAAGTGTTTCTGTAGATGCCGTATCAGGAACAAGCGTGTCGTTTTATCAAGTTAGTTTTTTAGCTGAACAATAAGGAGGTCTACCACATGAAAGCAGTTCCTAAAGTAAATACAGACGGTCTCTATTTGGAGGATGAAGTAGTGGACGATGCCTTTTCGAGTGTCGTCCCTTTTTATGAACAGCCAGAGACGATTATATCTGATGGTGACGAGATCGAGAAGCCTGAGCCAGTTATAGCAGGGTATATCGTTGGCGTTCCTTTTCCAGAAGGTTTTGGTGCATACGTGACAGAGGGTAAGGCGTTCCGCTTTAACTTGGAAGCTTTGCAATGGGAAGAAGGTCTTACAGTTGAAGAGATAGCGGAGCTGACCAAACCTACGGATCAAGTTCAGGATGCATCGGAGGTTGTGGGCCAGCAGCTTGCGGAGCTGAAGATTCAAGCCATGCAGCAAACCCAACTTTTAGCCAGCATGGGGGCAGAACTAGCGGCAGCTAAACTTGAAATTATTGACTTGAAGGGAGCTAATCAATCATGAATTTCTGGAGCCTTGCTTTTAAATTGAACTGGGTAACCGCAGAGAAATTAAAGGGTGCTGTAATTACAGAGACAAACCGTTTCGGGGAAATAACACCGGAAGAATACAAGACCATAACAGGCGTGGACTTCCAGTAAGGAAAATTTTCCTTGCCTGATAGGAGGAAGCTATGTTTAATGGTGGATTTAATAGCCTTGGTTTTAATACAGGAGATGTAGAAGGGAACATTATTGACCTTTCTGCATCTCTTTCTGGTTCCGGGCAAATGTACTCACGGAAGGTGGAGACAGCTGGAGCAGAAAACGATAATGCGTTTAATCTCATGTCGTTTAATGTTGACGAACCTGATACCGTAACGGAATACATTTTGGAATTTGTTTTGGATATGACTGCCGCTGCGGAGTTGTTCGGTGAAGGTCAGGCGCAGGCTGATTTTGTCCGTGAATATGCCTTGGAAGCCGTTCCTATGTCTGGCGAGGGACGCATAACTAACGCAGAATACGTTCGAGAAATTCTGATGCAAGCAGTACCCATGTCTGGGGAAGGAAGGATATCGGCGGAACTGTCGAAATTCCATACCGACTACATTGAGTTCACAGATGTGTTCAGACCAGGAGAGGTAATTGTCATTGACTCAGGAAAATACAAAATAACGAGAAATGGTCAGAACGTTTCCCATCTATATAACGGAGACTTTTTCGATTTGAATCTCGGAAACAACAACCTGACCTGGACGGACCCAGAGACAGGCCGGACGGTTTTGTTCCGTATTACGCACCGAGATAAATTTTTATATTAAGTGAGGTGGACTATGCCTACTCCAACTATGCAAGTGTTTGATAAAAACATGCGGCGCGTTGGTACGCTGGTGGACTCTTACGAAATCCAGCGACGGAGGAGAATTAACAGCGACTATGAATTAACCTTTATGGTCCCGATGACCAGCGAAGACTATAGGGAGAAGATAGCAATCAAAGGCCACGTTCGAGACGAGCGTGGTCAATTTTACGTCATTCAGTCTCGTAGCCGATCACGCGAGGGAAAAAAGCTGACTGCCAATATTTATTGTAATCACGTTATGTTCAAGCTCAATGATTACAAGTTTCCGTATGCATCTTACATCGCTGAAGCCTATGGTATCCATATCAATCAACTCACGGATCTGATTACAGCTGCTACTGGTGGGAGATTCAAATTCGTAATCCACGACACATTTGATTTGCATGATGTCAAAGACTTTGGGCGTGGGACGTGCTTGGAAGCTCTCAATAAGATCGTACAAATGTATGAATGTGAAGTCGAACCAAATAATTTTGTAATCAATCTGAGAAAAAAGATTGGAGCTGATAATGGGCTACAATACAGGCTTAAAAAGAATATCGTTTCTAGCTCCTTCAAAGATAAAGGGGAATCCCTTGTAACCCGCATGTTTTCGCAGATGAAGGATGGACGCACCTTTATTGGAATGGATGCATCTAAACTGACGGACGAGGAGCGGAGTTTGCTTTCCGGTGTGCCAGGAACGATTGTAAACGGGAAGCTGGCGGTTAACTATTTAATTTCTCCTTATGCTCAATATTGGGCCAGTGATTCCGTACCATTTTATGATGGTGAAATCATAGAGCAGGATATTGAAGAACCTGAAGAGCTGCTTAAGGCTGCTCGGAAGGCTCTCAGAGAACAAGAGAATGTAACGCTAGAAGTTACCGTTTCTACGGCTGACCTATTCAAAATTGACAATACAGAGCCAGAACCACATTTAGGTGATACGGTAATGTGTATTGACCCAGCAATGAATATGAACAAACTCAAAGCCCGAATCACAGAACTTACAGAGTATCCGTATAGCCGAGACAAACACAGTGAGCCTACCATATCAAATGTCAATTTACGGGACTATGCAGATATCATTTCTGACCTGGAGCGGAACAAAAATATTATCAATAACTTGTTTAGTAATGGAAAGATCCGAACGGAAGTGTTTGAATCCTTTGCAAAGCAGGCCGTGATCGACATTGATAATTCCAAAACAGAAATCAAGTACGATCAACGCGGCATCGTCTTACAGGATCAAACCAACGCATTGAATCAGGTCATTATGACTTCAAACGGAGTTGTCCTGACAACAGATGGAGGCAAAACGGCAAGAACAGCTATTACAGCACGCGGGGTTGTAGCTGAGCAGATTGTCGGACAACTTGGTAACTTTGTATCTTTGGTTATTGGTAGTGGTAATAACGTAACCAAAATCAATACGAATGGAATCAGTGCAGGAAATGACGATTATACTATTGCTCCGTTTCGGGTAGATATGCAGGGTAATGTAGTTGCTAGATCCATTAAGTTGACAGGACAAATAGACAATTCAGAAATGAATGCTTCAGACATACGAGCAAGTACAGTTAATGCAAGTACAATACGTGGTAGTAAACTAATAGGTAATGAAATAGAAGGCGGTATTATTACAGGAGCCTTATTCCGTACAGCCAAAGAGGGTAGGCGCATTGAGATAAACTCCAATGGCTTGACTGCCTATAACTCAAGAGGTGGAGAGTCTATTTCTTTAGGTCAGTATAATGATGGTGGCGGACTACTTTTTATGGATAATGGGAGTCCAAGAGGAAGTGTTTATGGAGACCAGAACGGCTTACACTTGGGAAATATGGCGGGAGTATATATTCACTCTACAGATGATATGGTGTATTTTAGTGGTGAGGTAGATTTCTCTCAGGCTACTGTAAGTGGGCTTAAGCTTGAAGTGGAAAATATTGAAGGGCTCAGGGATACAATCAGAGAATTAAGAAACGAAGTCGCCTCTTTGAGGGGAGACACTTACAATGACATAATTGTAAATGCCACATTCGATCCATCGTCAAGAAACTTAAAATTGTTTAGTCGTACAAGAACAGTTGCTACCGTGAATATTCCGACTGGCAGTAGTGCGACAACATAATGTTTACTGCACCTTCTACCAATGGTAATATTAGGACATATATACTATGTAGGAGGTACGGATAATGAAAAAATGGTCTTATTTACTCAGCGGTGTGTTAATTGGTGCGGTTGTCGCTACGGCTGGAAGTGCATTTGCGGAACAAATCAAATCTTTAGTTGGGGAAAAGGTCGCTGGGGAGTATGCAGTAAAGGTTAACGGAAACTCTCTTGCAGAAAACGCGATAGTAGTTGACGGAAAAGCGCATGTTCCCTTGCGAGCTGTAACCGACTCTTTAGGAGCGGATCTAAAAGTGGACGGCAAAACAATTCAGATAAGTACAGAGTCACCAACTGAAGCCAGTACGACATCTACGGCTATTCCTGAAAAGAATTCTAGTCTTAATAAAGTAGAAAAAGAAGTAAAATATGCGGGTTGGAGCAAAGAGAGATTAGAACAAAGAAAAGATGAACTAGAGAAATATATTTCAGAATCCGAAAATAGCAAGCAGAAGTTATCGAAAGAACTCGACATTGCAAATAAGCTATTAGAATCCAATCCGTTTAATTCAGAAAAAGCTTTGGCAATTGGTGAATCGAATGCGGAAAAAACAAAGAAAGAATTAACTAATATTGAAAGCGATATAGCTAAATATAAGACTGAACTAGAAGAAATAAATAAGGCTATAGAAGCACTTAAATAAAATAGAAACGAATAGATCATTAGCATTAGCGGAGGCATTTAGATGAATAAAAAGATGTATCTGTTTATAGGTGCTTTACTCGGAGTACTACTAGCTACTTCTGGTGGAGCTGCGGCAGATCAAGTGAAATCGCTAGTTGGGAAGACTGTTGCAGGGGAATACAATGTGAGAGTAAATGGAACAAAATTGACTGAAAACGCTATTGCCGTCGATGATACAGCGTATGTACCTTTGCGCTCGATCTCAGAATCTTTGGGGGCGAACCTAGCGGTGAAGGGGAAAACTATTGAAATTGCAACAGGAAATCCTTCTATTAATGTGGTTGTTAAAGAGCAGTCACAAGCAATAGCTTTGAAAGATAACCCATATACCAATTGGTCCAAGGAACTAATTGTAAAGCACATTGGAACTGTGCAGGAATTGATCGAAATAATTAATAATAATATAAAAAAATATGAAAAGTCATTGACTGACATCGATAGAAAAATAGGTGCAGCGGGCCACGATCAGAGACTTATTGAGCGAATTGAAAAAAGCGCCACTAAGACAAAAAAGGAATTACAAGAATCCAAAGATAGTTTATTAGAGCATAAAAAAGAGCTAGAACAACTTAAAGCAGCATTAGCTACTAAATAAATATGTAGTAATCTAGTAGCAAACAAAAATTATATACTGTATACACAAAAGCCCTCTTAAACAGAGGGCTTTTACTCTTATATAAGGGAATGATATTAGACTGCCTTTAATAATAGGAACACCCCTATGCCTTAATAGGTTTATTAAATCGGAACGCAAATTTCGCAATAATGATTATTAATAAGTTCAACTGTATATCGCTCCAAGATAGGTCGGGTTTCATCTAAGCTAAACCTTTGATTTTCCAACTCCAGGAATATTTCAGTCCAAGCCTTTTGAACAGCTTCTGCTGTATGATTTATTTTAAAAACAGCGTATCTTCCTCCACTAATGTTGCTCAAGTTTACTTCATCAGTATTAACACAGTAACCATCAGGAAGAACCAAACATGCATCGTAGCGACAATTTTCCGGCTTCACAAATGCAGGATTATCTTGGGCAATACCAAGGATAATAGATGTATTATTAAATAAATTATTCGATTTAACCCAATATTTAAATTTCTCCATTAGTTGTGAATTGGCAATCCCATAACGACCAATCTGTCTCATGTATGCAATTCTACAAGACGGTATTTTTTCAATTTCAGCCTTCATATTTTCTTCTCTTTCTTTTTAAAGTACATCGATGTCTGAAATCATCTTATAATGCTTTAAAATGATAAACAACTCAATTTTAAAAATAATCAAATTAGCGTCTATACCCAAAGAGTAGACTTATGTGCCTGCTCAACGAGTGTGATATTTAATAATCGTGTCCCGTTAGTTCTGCAAATACTAACTTGTAATATTGTACGGATTAACCATATATTATATAATCATACTTGCACATCATCTCAAATCGGGAGGTTGAACGATGTTAGGAATTGATGTAAAAGAAATAGAAGAAAAATTAGTAATAACTTGGCAGTTATCTAAAACGGTAATTCCACTATCTGATATTAAAGACGTTTCTAATGATAATACTTACGGGGGAGAGGTAAGAAACGCCATAAGAATAGGCACTCCTTACGGAACTACGGATCGTGTTGTTATAAAAACCAGTTCTCAAACTTACATTTTGTTTACTACTAATGGTGATAACATTATGAAAAAAATAAAATCCTTTGTACATTAAAAGGCTCTCAAGAGCCTTTTAATGTTGGTTACCAAAGTAAGACCACATTTACAGTTGTACCATTCGTATACTCAAATCATTTTACTAACTCATTACTCAACTATCCTGCCCGTTAGCTAATCGCGTTGTCTGTCTACAACTTTATATTTACCGAACAATAATTCCCTCTAAAATCCGAAGCGTTAAAGCAACAGAACCAATTTAAGATATAAGTATGAAAGCCTCTGATAAATCAGGGGCTTATTTTGCGTCTCAAAATAAATTATAGGAGTGAAAAGGGATGAATAATGGTTTAGTTGTTTTTGAAAATCAGCATGAAGTGACAATACTGGCAAGGGAAGACGTAGGAATTGATTTCAAAGGTGACTTTTTAATAAGTGCAAAAGATGTTGCTTCAATCCTGGAGTACCAAGGAGAGAAAGCGACTAATAATGTATTGAAATTCTGCAAAGAATCTCATATATATCGAGTAAAGAATTCGGACATTCTGAATCGGAATGTCCGAAAAATGAATAATGCAGGAGAGGCTTTTATAACAAGTTTTGCTTTGAATCGTGTACTTGGACAATCTGGTCAATCCAAGGCTGAGACGTTTCAAGATTGGTTATATGAAGACATTCTTCCTTCGATCCAAAAACATGGTGTTTATGCAACAGATGACGTCATGGATAAAATACTAAACAATCCTGACTTCGGAATTGAACTCTTGACTAAACTCAAAGAGGAGCGCACTGCCAGAGTAGAGGCTGAAAGAACAAATGCGATTCTGATGCATGTTAACAAGACCTATACTGCTACGGAGATTGCAAAGGAACTTGGATTCAAGTCGGCAATTGCTCTGAATAATGATTTAGGGAGTCGTAAGATTCAATTCAGACAAAATGACACTTGGCTGCTTTATAGCAGATATGCGGATTGTGGCTATGTTGAAATCAAACAAGAAGTTCTTGATAACGGTAAAGTGATCTATCACCGTAGATTTACTCAATTAGGCCGTGAATGGCTAGTGAAAATTTATAATAACGAGCAATTAAAGGCATCTGCAAACTAAAGGTGTCTTTTTTTGTGTCTGAGGGAGGTGATGGAACCCATGGCAAAAATAAAATCTACATTGGATATACAACTGGATCTAACAAGGCCAGTTGAAGAATTAACTGAGGTTATTTCTGCTGTCATTGTTTCGCAACCAGCGCGCCGGAAAGAAATACTTAAAGGATTGGATATAGCAATAGGAAATGCATTAGCAGAGATACAGGCCCAGGAAGAAAAGGAACAGAAAGTAGACGATGATAGCTCAGGAAAAGTTTCCTGAACGGAGAGACGGGGGAAGCAAGGTGGATAAGTGGGAGGTTTTTAAGTTCAGCACTGCTTTAGGAAGCAGCGCTGTGACGTATTTTTACGGTGGGTGGTCGGGAGTATTGGGGGTGTTACTTGCTCTGGTCATTATTGATTATGTGACCGGATTATTTGCCGCTGGCGCAGAAGGCAAGAAGGGAACCGGACCCGGTTTAAAAAGCAAGATTGGTCTTATCGGTATCGCTCGAAAGGTATTTATTTTCGCAATGGTTGCTGTATCCCATCTAATTGATGGAGTCTTAGGCGATTCGCACCTATTCCGGGATGCGGTCGCCTATTTTTATATGGCAAATGAGCTGCTGTCCATTTTGGAGAATGGTGGCAGACTCGGCGCTCCTATTCCGCCTGTGATCCGACAGGCCGTAGAAGTTTTAAAAAGTAAAGGTGGTAAGGAAGGAGAGAAAGAGGATGCAACAACGAAACAGCCGTAATGCTCAAGGGATTGACGTATCCCGTTATCAAGGAAAGATTGATTGGAAGGCAGTCAAGGCGGATGGTATTTCATTTGCCTTCATTAAAGCAAGTCAGGGACAACGATATGTTGATCCAACATTCACCACGAATGCTAAAGGAGCCAGAGCAGCCGGGGTATTGTTGGGAGCATACCACTTTGTAGACGCAATCAGCGTTGAGACAGCCAAAGCGGAAGCGCGGCATTTTGCTGAGGTGTTGAAACAGGTAGGTGGTGGGAAATCATTGGACTTTCCGCCTGTAATGGACTATGAAAATAATCCCGGGAACCTGTCTAAAACGCTTATTAGTGCTGTAGCGTTGGCCTTCCTGCTAGAGCTGGAGCGACTTACAGGATGCAAGCCCATTATCTATACAGGCAATGCATTTGCAGCCAATTTTAATGCTTCATTGGGCAGCTACCCACTATGGATAGCCCGATACAGTGATACTCGCGTCCCAAGCGATACAGTGACGTGGAAACATTGGGATATTTGGCAATACAGCGATAGCGGCAAGGTAGCCGGGATAAAAGGGAACGTGGATATGAATGAGTATGACGGTACAACGGACGAACTGCGAGAACGTTTCGCAAAGCGCCCTGAGCAGACGGAGACAGTCACGTCCGGTTCGTTCGTCGTAAATGGCAAACAGGTAGGGAAGACGCTGCTCTTTAATGGCAGGATGTATGTTCCGCTGCGTGTGCTTGCTAATGCCTTGGGTCTGTCGTGTCATTGGGACACCAGCCTCAAGGTCGCTTATTTAAATGGAGCCAAGCTGCAATTTATCCAACTGGTCGAAGGAGTGGCATACGTGCAGCTCAGACCCGTTGCGGCGGCATACGGTGCTGTAGTGTCCTGGGATTCAAAAAATAAAATCGCATCGTTGAAAACGAAAGGGGAAAAGTAATCATGCAAACAATTATCGAAACTGTACAGCCTTATGTAAATACCATTGTCACAGCCGCTGCGGGTGTGCTTACAGCATTTGTTTTAGGAGGTCTGAATAAACTCAAGACTAAGGTTAACGTGTAGCTAGAAGCGCGTACAACGGCAGCACAACGTGAGGTAATCCATAAAGTAGCAGGAGAGGCTTTGCACTTGCCCAGACTACGTTTAAAGATGCTGGTGGGGTTCATAAGATGCAAGAGGCTTTACAGTATGCATCCTTACGGCTTACGGAACAGGGCATTGTGGTATCGTCTACGGAGTTACAAGCAGCAATTGAAAAGGCATATCTGGAGTATAAGGCTAAAACAAAAGCGGTACTCGCTACTGAAGCACAGCCAAATGAGGAAGCGGCACAAGTAGCAGCTAAGGAAGCTGTATCGGATCTGGCTGCAAAGCTTAATGATTTCTTGGCACAGGCTACGGCTGAGGTAATGCCAGACGCTCAGGTTCAATCTGCACCCGAGCCTATTTCTGCATCAGTAGATTCCGTACAAACTCCAGTCATTACAGAGTAAATCTAAAAAACTAATGCCCTGCTGGTTTCGGCTGGTGGGGCTTTTTTTGTTTTTGCTCATATAGGATGTACCCATAAGATTTGGTATGTAATATAAAAGCCCTCCATTTAAGGAAGGCTCTTGTTAAACGCTGAGCATGCAAATCATAAATCAATGTGATTTACTACGTCTTTTCAAAAAATTTACAAAAAGCATAACAAGTAGTATACAGAAAAATATTGCAAAAGCAATCACGATCCACCACTGAGGGTCAATTATATACAACACGACTCCGACAAGCATGACTGTTGTTGTTATTGCAATTCTCACTTTCAACATTGTGCTTTTACTTATCCGAGGCTCCAATTTTTGTATTGTAATTTGAATTATTATAGCAAGTACAACGAAAAATATTGAAGTGAATGAATTATAGATAATATCAGCTCCCTTTACTCATTATGCCTATCTTGTACTCGGATGGGGGCTGTTAAAGATGGGAATTAAGAGTTGCTTGTGATGGAATATCCTGTACGCATCAAGTTAATCGTAATTCCTTTGCCCTTATCTTGGTTTTTAAGGATTTGTGCAAAAAGTCCTGCTCCTGCCCCTATTACTGCGCCAAAAACACCCGATCAAACGACTGTTACTATGGAATAGACTAATCGGATACAATTTCAAAGTAAACACTAAAAGCTCTACTGGCCAAGCTAGTAAGAGAAGAGTGCTCAAAGGTGCGACTGTGGGAGAAGTTACGCAATAGGTTTAGTGATTGGAATCAGATAAAGAAAGCCGGAGAGAAAGCGTAAGCTTCTTTCCGGCTTTTTGGCATAGTTCAACAGAATGAGTACTTGTTCAGCAGTATGAAGTTATGGATAAAACCCTCTTCTTGTATGAAAATGGGGGTTTGAATTTTCGATGTGAAATCATAATAATATACGCCGCGTCTTTCTGCCTGATTTTTCTGAGAAGTGCTGCCCAAATAATAGACCCCCTTGCCGTCCGGGGACATATAGACAAATTGGCGGGATAAAAAGGGCAACTTTATTTTGGTGCGTTTACCTGTTGCAATATCAACCAGACTATACTCGGGATTGCCGTGATTAATGAAACGAGTGGTTATGAGGAGCAGCTTATCATTACTGCTGGACATTGAAGTTATTTTCTCTTTTTTTAGTGTGACGATAGAATGTGTGGAGAAGGTGGCGTAGGTGCTGATATCAGATACATAACCCCTAGTGATAACCGGGGAGCAGGATCATGGGTAAGTCATCAGTTAGAAAAGTATGCTGATGGAATCAAAGTGAGGTTTATCGTGAAATAAAAACAAGGACTCAACCAGTATAGAAGCTGGAATGAGTCCTTTTTAATACCCAATAAAAAATAAATATGCAAAAATATAGAACATATTTATAGATAAGCAAGTTTATGTTTAGACACATTTCCTCAATTAAATTATTCTTAGTTCTATCAAACATATTGGAGGATCATTTAATGAAGAAAGCATGTATAACGATTTTATTTTTAGTTCTTTTATCTTTACCCTTATCGAATGTTTTTGCGGCTGAAGCAGAGTATTCAGAAAATCTGGTTCCGCATATGACAACTAACATTTTGCCATCTGGAGTAGCAAGCGCAAGTAATGAATATTCATATGCATATGAGGCGTTTAACAAGGAATTTGCGACAATTGCTAGTGCATGGACATCAAGTACAACTTCTGCTTGGTTAAGATATGATTTTCCTAAAGCCGAAGTTATTGAGCAATATGTTATATATCCACAGACAACGGCAACTGATCGTGCCCCTAAAGACTGGACTTTCGAAGGCTCAAATGATGGGGTTACTTGGAACGTGCTAGACACTCAGTCAAATATCAGTGGATGGGTAGATAGTACTCCAAAAAAATTCGCTTTCTCTAATTCTAATTCATACAAGGATTATAGAATTAATATTACAGGTAATAATGGAAGTCAGTATCTAGCTCTTAGCGAATTGGAGATGATGTCTAAAGTATCAAGTTCCACTCCTAACCCAGGAACAGAGGAACCGACTCCAAACGGGGATCGTGCAATTCTGGTAGTTACCATGACAACTGGTTTGGAAAAGGAATTCGACCTAAGCATGAAAGAAGTCAATGACTTTATTGCCTGGTACGAAAGCAAGCAGGCTGGTTCTGGATCAGCATCATATGCTATCAATAAGCACGATAACAATAAAGGCCCATTCAGTAGCCGTAAGGATTACATGCTATATGATCGTATCCTAACGTTTGAAGTAAGTGAATACTCTAAATAAGTAAAAAGCTCTGCTAACCTTAATTGGTCGGCAGAGCTTTTATCGTTTTTAACAGGCCTGTGTTAGGCTGGATTATATTTCGTTTTAGCTTCTTCATATAATTTGCCGAGGTTACGAAACTCAATTGTCGTCCTTTACCACGTTGAAAATATGTTTACTATTTAATATTTTTCGTATATATTAATATTTGGAAATTAGTTTTCATAAATTTTTCCTACAAAACCAGATTAAATTAACAAAGGAGATTATTTTAATGAGTATTTCATTAAGAATAGAACGCAAATCCGGTGGTGAGCCAATTGAGTTTGTAAAAGGTGAAATCACTGGCTTTACTTATAAGAATAATAGTTCCATAAACCTTTCAGCTAAGTCTACAAACTTGGCTCATTCGCTACATATTCGAAGCAAAATTCCGCTTCATTCGCTTCCTTCAGTTATAGACAAGGCGGATAATTCCAACATGCTGTATACATGGGCAAATACAGAATATAAACCTGATAGTGAGGATTACTATCGCAAATGTAATATCCAAATCGTTAGAAATGAAAACACAATCCGAGATATTACGTTTACACACGCTTATGTAGTTAAGTATCAAGAACAGATTGATACCAGTAAAGAGATCCTTGAGTTTGAACTTGTTCTAAAACAAAAAGAAGATCAATTGGGAAAAATTCAATACAGTCCTCAGTTAGAACCTAAGGAAACAAGAGAAAAGGATCAGTCTGATGTCTCGCAAAAAGTACTGGAAGGCTCATATAGTAAGAATATGTTAGTGTATGCGGGAAATAATACTTTTCCGTTTGAAAATCCGATGGTAGAACTAGAAAAGACTTGGGTGCGAGGCGTAGAGAAGGTAAAGAATTCGACAGATACTGTATTACATTATCCTGATCGTAAAGCATTTACATTAGTAGCTGTTCCTATAGCTCGAAAGAAGTACGGAGACATCACAGCCAATTTACTTAAACATTCACTTGATTACAAACCAGGACATTTACACTTTAACGAGTGGTCGTATGAGGCGCAGCAAATTAAAAAATCCAAAGAACATAATATGTATGTAATTGATAAAGCAGTACAAAAAGCTAACGACAAAAAAGTTAAAAGTTTTTCAAGTGATGGGTCTATTGCAATTGAAAGTGACAGAGATTTGTATAACGCTTTTCACAAAATGAAGTACAAAATAGATGGAACATATGTAAAAGGACAATGGGAAATTACTACAATATATTATGATAAATATAATTTTGAATATAATTTCAAACAAATGTTTACTGGGGACAACAAACTCGGTTGGGCTGCGGCCAATCTAACAAATTTAATGGAATCATGGGGAACACTCAATGAGTATACATCTTATGTTACAGTAACTGATACAAAAAAGGCTTGGAAGTGAGGTGTGAAGTGCAGATGAAACGCAGATACATCTACATCTTGATCTCTCTACTAGTAATAACTACTACTATATTTTTTTTGGCAAATTCTGGAGATGACACGATTAAGAAGTACCCTTATGGAAAAGATACGTTAGAGTTTTTTGGAGATGGGACTTTTCAGATTTACAGGGGGGGAGGAGCGGGTGAGCCTCCAATACTATACACTCATCAAATTGAAGCCCCAAATTCAGTGATTGATAACGTTCTGTCTTATAAAATAGAAGATAATATCGTATACGTGGTTGGTGAAAATAGCTTCATTAAATTGGATTCAAGTACCAACACTTACGTGAAAAAGAAACGGATTTCCGACTTTACTCCCAAAGATAGAGAGATATTTAATAAATTAATGGAAAAATAAAAACAAGTTTCCGGACCTACCTAGGTTTTTTTTGTGGTATAATCTGGATTGTGCGACAAAACGGCTATAAAGGGCGGTCGGCTAATCTCCCGGAAGGGAGGTGACGCCATGGAAGTTAAAGACACACTGATGTTGATGATTCAATTCGCAACGTTGGTGATTCTGATACTTTCTTTCCATAAACGGAAATAGACCGCCCTGACGAGGATACGGTCTATTTCTGGATCAAACCTCAATTGCTGACCGCTCTTATAGCGGTAAGTCGTGCAGGGGACGGTGGCTGCCGTTCCCTTTTTCTATTCTTATGTTATCATATTCATTTTATTCAGGCAATGGAATTACCTTTGTTGACAATAGTCATAATGGTTATAGAAATATTAAAACCCCGGATTGCTCCGGGGCTGTTTTATTCGAGACCAAATTGTGCTTTTGCTTGTAGTTTGTTGCCTTGGAATGTGAAAACGGCATTTGCACCAGGTCCGACTTCACCTTTATACGAATACATTACAGTATAAAATTCGTCTCCTTTTTCACCAACCTCTGAAACAGCCTCACCGGAACCACCGATAATTTTCGCAACTTCCTCATAAGTCATTCCATTTTTAATCTTGTTATATTTAGCTTTGGTAATGGTTCCGAGGTTTGGCGATTCTGCTACTGTCCGACCCTCTATTTTTCCGTTATATAGTTTCCAATTGGCTTCTCCCTTAACACCACGGGAACCAAGTTCACCCTTAAAGGTAACTATATCCCCCGGATTAAGACCATTCAATTCTGAACGATCTGAAACTTTTACAACGATAACATCCCCGAGTTTTTTCTTTTCAGTGCTAATATCTGACCATGATTCACCGTTGTAATCTGCTGGTTTACCATAGACATAAAGGCTGCTTGATCCAGCTTCAATAACAACACCTGACCATGAAACAACTTGGTTTCTTACACTATCGAATGTTTCCCCTTGCTTGGATACTGGCAATGCAAAGAGAGCAGATGAAAACTTATCAAAAGGAAGCGATGTGTCAATCAATGGTTTTTTAGCATCAGTCTGTTCATTTTGGACTGGTTCAGTAGTAACTTTGTTCTCATTAACAGGCGTGGTAGCTACTGGTTTGGAATTAGTTTCGGCTGGTTTCTGAGTGTCAGCGACTGATATTCCAATAATAAATACTAAGAGAGCAGCTAAACCAAAGAGAAACATTTTCTTAGCCTTGCCATTCTTTCTAATTAAAGCTATAGCCCACAAAACAAAAAACACAAAAAAAACCAGCAAAGCAATCACAGCAATTGCAGTCATTACATAACCCCTATCTATTGGTAATATTATTGTAAATTAGTATATATGACCTAGGAATAATTTTCTAGTACAAAAGTTTTAGATTCAGAACGCGAAAGGTCTCGTCTAGAACATATGTTCTTAATATAATTTCTACATAATACATCAGGAGGCTACATACATGTCGGAAAAATTAGAAGGTAATGGCTTGTGGGAAAGCAGTCGGATAATCATCCCTGAGCACAAAGAAGCTTATTTGCGTTTAATGAAAGACCGTCAGCGGCGCGGTAAACCGGAGCTGGATGACCAAGAGGTACAATTGATCGAGCAGGCTCTAATAGAGTCTTACAATACACGTACAGCCTTGACAGTGATCGTATTTAGCCCCACTTAAAATTGGCTATGAACTGGCTATGCGCTGGACAAAGGGGCAGCACGCTTTCTTCGTTGTTTCTCACGTTGACCGTCCCCATTGCCATATATACTAGAATTCAACCTCCCTGGACTGTACGAGAAAGTTCCGAGATTTTATTGGTACTGCTCGTGCCGTTCGTCGGCTCTCTGACCGTATTTGCCTAGAACAGGGATTATCTATTATTACCAATTCAAAACACCATAGCAAAGGGAAGTTCAATCATTATGGCGAGTGGCTTGGGATTCGTCAGCCGTTAACATTCCAAGATAAATTAAAAGCGCAGATTGATGTTTTTCTTATAATGAAGCCGCCAGATATAAATGTTTTTTACATGCAATATCGTCTGCTGGATATGAGGTCAAGCATGGCTGCGGAGGTACAATCAGCTTCCGCGCAGAGGGGCAGCAACGCTTTACCCGGCTTCGGGCTTCCACGCTTGGTAAAGCTATAGTCAGGAGGATATAAGGGCATTTATTGAGAGTCAGGACACTCGACAGGAACGAGGCAAGGTCATTCTAATTGAAGATATTGAATCTCGCATGAGAGCAGGAAAAGGCCCCGCTTATGAACGTTGGGCCAAATTTTTAACATCAAACAGATGGTAGCGGCGTAACAGTATTTGCAGAATACAAAGCGGCAAAATGCAGCCAAAAATATCTTGCAGAGCATGGGGCCGATCTTGCCGCTTATCGGACGGCGCAAGATACTTTCCGACGCTTATTGTCAGGGAAGAAGCTGCCGAAAATAAATGCGCTCAAAGCAGAATATCGGGAGCTGGGTTTGGTGAAGGCACTCCCCAACAAGCAAAGAAGCAAGTGTTAATACATTTGCCCTGCTTGCCGGTTAGTGAAAATCTTTTTCTACTGCTTTTGCAATAGCTTAAATTCGTTTCTATAAAAGTCAATCAAGCCGTCCCGCTTCATCCATGCAAGCTCTCTGGATAAAGCACTTCGATCTACATCTAAATACTCGGCCATGGCTTCTCTATCAAAAGGAATAGTAAAAGTTTCTGTTCCAGCTTCATGCATAACTCTTGTTAAATAAGTTAAGACCTTATCCCGAATAGTAGGCATAATCAGACAATCATTTCGGTCATGCAGTTCTAACGCTCGTTCTGCAATACTATCAAAAAGATTGCCAAGTAATTGTTCGTGTGCCATAAATAACTTCGTACAACGGCTCAATATGCTTTTGATAGGAATAAACAGAACCTCAAGTGGTTCTATTGCCTGTACTGACATAGGGCATCTTCTTCCACGGCTAGCCGCTGTTAAAACTGCGGTATATCCACCCGGATAATGGAGGGATATAATAATTTGTTTTCCCGTGACGCTCAATTTCGTACTTTGAGCGCTACCCTGCAATATGATGCCGACATCATCAACTAAATCGCCCTCACGGACAATCATTTCATCTTTTGCATATTCTTTCCGTGTGGCTGACAGACATTTAAGCATTTGGGGAATAACATTTGGGGGAATCCCCGAAAATAAACGTGATTGACATAGGGAATCTAAATTGTTCATGAGAGACTCCTCGTTGCACGTGCAACATACTTTTTCTTTTTACTATACTATATTAATCATAAATACATAAGAAGTTAGTCACCTTTTCTAACGTCAGAATGGAGGAAAAACAATGCAAGGGAAAGAAAATTCAATAAAAGCGAGAAATCGACTTTTAGCCTCAAAGGTTATTAAAAATCTGCAAAGCAGAAGGTTTGAGGCTTATTACTGTGATAACGCCATAGAAGCTGTAGAAAAGGCACTATCATTTATTCCGGAACATTCTTCGGTATCATGGGGGGGGTCGGTCACGCTTGAGGAAATCGGGCTCCTTAATCGAGTACGTCAAGGCAGCTATATAATCACTGATCGTGATAAAGCGCAAACAATGGAGGAACGTTATGACCTCATGCGCCAATCTCTTTTGTGCGACACCTATTTAACGAGCTTTAACGCCGTTAGCGAAGATGGCATATTGGTCAATATAGACAGTGTGGGCAATCGAACAGCGGCGATTACCTTTGGACCGAAAAGTGTTGTTGCTATCGTTGGGATGAATAAGGTTTGCAAGACCGCTGAAGACGCACTTATAAGAGCCAGAACATATGCGGCCCCCATTAATGTATACCGCTGTTCGTGTTCATCCAGCCCGTTTTTACACTCGCCGCAAAAAACGCCCTGCCTAATCAATGGTGCTTGCGGAGATTGTAAAACAGATGATTGCATCTGTTCTTACATTGTCCAAACAAGAATGTGTAAAGCAGCGGGGAGAATAAAGGTTATCCTTGTTGGTGAATCTTTGGGATTTTGAATAAGGATTATAGTTTAATAGCTGCCAAACGGCATATAAAAAAAGCCGCCATTTGGCAGATGATGGTAGTGTCAAGGTGACACCAAATGAATCCACTGGTTGTGCAACGCTGCTTGAGTCAGAAATACTGCTGGTCGAATCCCTTATTTGAGGTAATTGCTCCTCCGCTAACTAGTTACTCCGGTATATCCAGCTGCTCCGGTGGGGACTGTTATAATAGGAAAACTGCAAAAAAGCCCGGTACACGGGCAATAAAATTCGAGCTATCACATTGCACAAAATGCCGCCCCATTGGACAAGCTGGGCGGTATTTTTATGTCTGGATAGCGATACTTCGGGTCAACCTGGCCAGTGTCAAAGGAGGTAAAGCAAATGTCAAAAACTGAGCAGAAAAAGCTGGACACGGCAAAAGGTAATCCTGAGAATAAAATTCCTACCAAGGAACAAGGATCTTCTGATAAGATGGCACAAGCAACCGAAAAACCCTCCATTCCGAAAACAAAATCAGAGACATCAGTTCCAAAGAAAGAAACAGTTCCAAATGAGCAGCAAGAGGTGAAATCCCAGCTAGATTCTCCTAGCGGTCAAAGACATATCCCCATTTCTGGAGATACCGTCGTACCTTTTGAGAAAATCAAAGAAATGGTTTGATCATGGCCTATGAATGCGATCCAGCTACGGCTGACGCAGAATTTCTGCTTTCTAAAGCAAAATATAAGGCGATAACAGGCCGACAGCAGAAACAGGATGTGTTGTATTACCAGATACGTCAATCGTTCCCGCCGGGTGAAATTGATGCGGAAACCTCGTTTGATGATGAGGTAATGACTGGTGTGATAACAGTAATCAACACGGCTAGACGCGAAGTAAAGCTGTCTCGTGGGGAAGATGATTTTAGTTGGATTAAGCTAGAGGATATTGTTTCGACAAGTTGAAAATAATTACCTCACATATACACAATTAATTCCATATCCAACTGGTATTTGGATTGCCACACATTGGTAGCAAATGTAGTATTAAAAGTGTGTTTGTTACCAATTACGTGAAGGGGATATGTGTTATGTGGGAGCCTATTAGGTTCTTACTATTTTCGACAGCGGAAGCTATGGCCGCATTTTTTTTTATGACTGCTATATTTCGTTTAAGAGGAATTGATTATGTCTGGCAAGGATTATTTGTGAGCTTAATAATGAACCTCCAGAGCTACATGCTCCGTGAAGAAACTTCCTTGTCTTATCTGGCACCAATAGTTAATATTTTGTTGTTCACATTTCTATTGGAAACAGTTATTAAGGTACCAATATTATGGTCGGCGATAATTTCTATAGCCGGAGTATTCTTATATGGTGCTGTTCAAGCCATAATACTGGTGGCTGCATTCAATGGGATGGACTCTAGCCATCTACAAAATACCACCCAAGGAGCGTTATTACAAGCGTTAACCAGTGCCCTGGTCTTCTTGATATCTTGGTTTTTGAACACATTCAGGATTGGATTCACATTTGATTTCGAGAGACTTCGCATTAAATGGGAACATACCATAGTAACAATTCTTATCGTTACGTCCCTTGTAGCTGCCGCATTTATCATGTATGCGGCTGATCTTGCACTTATTATTATTTATTTCGTACTCGCTGCAGGAATGTTTTTATACTATGCATTAAAAAAAGAAAGAGAAGAGGGGTGAATACGCTGATTGAGGTTTTAGCCTTGCGTATAGCTCAACACATTAAAAATGTTGTGCCGGACCATCCTGCTTCTGTGGCCGTTTTAAAGCACGCTATGGCTGTAATATTAAACGTAGTGTTTATTACCAGTATGACACTCTTTGTTTCTGCTTTTACAGGCTTCACAATTGAAGTGTTGATTATAATGGCATCATTTGCTTTCCTGCGTCAAATGACAGGCGGGCTGCATCTTAAAAGTAGTATGTGGTGTGTTGCAGTTTCTACAGCACTCTTTACAGGGATGTCTTTTATAAACTTGGATTACAATTGGACAACAGGCACAACTTTGTTTAGCATGCTGCTAATTCTGATTTTTGCACCTGCTGGGATAGAGCGGCAAACGCGTATACCCCCACGCTATTTTCCACTGCTTCGGTCCGGTGCTTTTATTGCAGTGAGCTTTAATTTATGGATTGGCAATCCATATGTAGCTATAAGTTTTTTAGTGCAATCTGTATCTCTAATTAACTTTAGGAGGTGAAAACTAACATGATTAAAAACATCTATAGCACAATTGCATCGAGCCTTGCTGCCGTTGCACTAATGTCTGTCAGTGTTGCAAGTTTGGTGTTTGTCCACAACCCGGAACCTCCGGAAGAATTGCTTAAATAAAGCTGGAGATGAAACTAATGGATGAAATCGTAAAGGAACTAATAACGGTTACTAAGGAAGTAAATGGGGACATCGTAAGTATACCAATTAGGGATATTCTTTTTGGCATATATGATGGATTAGTAGATCGGATAATAGTTCATACACGCACCGAATTTTATTATTTACATTCAACGCTAGTTTTTTGGACAACTACATTAAGAAATAGTGGGTACAATTTTTTCAAAGCAGACCGTTACCACATGATCAATGTGGATAATATAACTATATTGGACGAAAGGAAAAGATGTGTTTATTTTGACGAAGAACCTAGTAAAAAGTCAAAAAGATGTTTGCTGGCATATCACAAATTTACGGAAGTCCGTCAAGAGTTATTATTTTTAAACCCCAGTATTTTGATAACGTAAAGAGTCGTTAATGTGCGACTCTTTTTTGTCGAAAACAGCGATTTTATTCGACAAAATTCATATAATGAATTTTTGTTGCCAAAGCACCTAATATTGGCATTTAATATAGGTATAAGGTTCGATTTTGAAAATAAAGGGAGGCGGATAAGCCTAGATAATTATATAGATTGGGTGTAACAAAAAAACGCCTCCCATAAGAGAGGCGCATAGTGTGGGGTGGCATCCCTGCCAGGATAGCCAAGTTAGTCCCACCTCTAATATTCCACAGAGAGTATACAGGATAATCATTTATCAGTAAACTACATTTCAATCACACAGGAGAGGTTTTTATGATATTCTCAAATGAAGAAAATTATATAGGTATCAAAGAGAATGACATCTTCACTTATCCACTTGAAAATGGGACTATTAGGGAAATTGGAGTACAGTCTGTTATTGAAGAAATTTGGGAATATGGAGGAAGAAAAATTTCACCCGAACAGTTGGTGAAAATACTTAATTACATCAAGTCTGTCACATCGCAAAAATGAGAAAAAAATAGCTTTAACGAGTAACCGTTAAAGCTATTTTTTTGACCGCATTTTGACCGCGACTTTTGAGAATGCAGGTGAATTTTGAAGTATATTGCTTATCTGAAATTAAAGCATTACATATTGTGTTCAACCTAAAAAACATACTGGGACTCAAAGGGAAATAGAGAGCTTTTGTATCGCACCCAAGTACATCAATGGGAACGTGATCAATATCTGACGCTGTATTAAAATGAGAAATCCCTTGGCGCTCTAAGCGTTGAGGGATTTTTTTGTTTTTGGGTAATCCATCCGTCATTTGAGACTAATTAATTCTCCCCACAAAAAATATTATTAAAGTCGGCCCTCGGTAAAAGACTCATAGTTCTCCATGCTATTCATCTCTATTTTTTGGAGATGTGTATAAACGTCGGCTGATATTTGGATGTCACCACGTCCAAAGCCTCTCCTGTACAAATTTCATTGTAGCCCTAGCTCCATGTAGCAATACCGCATGATGTTATATATGCGTTTGTCCGAACAAAGAGCATAACGCCAATCAGTTTCACGAGAGAAAATTTTAAAACTAACATTGAATGCGAAATATGTGTTGGATGCCTTGAAAGCCTTAGAAAGAAAACAAGTCATTACACCCGGGTATACTAGCTTTTCTAAGCCACTCACTCTCGAGAGTGACGAGTCGAGTTTTACATTGTTCTTCCTTATAGGATGGCTGTTTTGATGAATAAATACTATGCGAGAAAAATGATCTTTACTACTTACTACAGCGGCAGGTCGGTCTCTGAAGATTAAGGAAATTCGATTACTGGAAGCTTTGGATGAGAGACAGATTTCTGTTTTGAAAATATACTAAATGATATTTGAGGAGCATCAGCCAAACAGCAAATTCCGTTTCAATATGGTATTTTGGTGATTGGTAACAGGTAGTGGAACTTATAGGAAGATAACCAAAAGTCCACATACTAAAAAGAAGGACCCAAAGAGTATAGATACAGAGCCTCTAAATTTCATGTCGTCAATGTAAGCGTCGCTTGGTTCTGAGTCACCTTTGATCTTCCAGGCTTCGTTTGCACGCCATCCCCAAGTGGGGTTTCGTTTACTTAAAATACCAAGTGAGAAAAAAATAATCGCAATAAAAATAAGCATGAATCCCATTTGATCAACTCCTTAAGTAAACTATACCAAAAAAGAACGACAGATGGAAAGTGTCGTCCCTCAAGGACAGATGGAAAAAATGAGGGCTTTGCCCTCCATATGATGGTGTAATGTTAATCTGAATAGGCAACCGCATTAAAACTTTCTATTCCTATTCGGGTGGCATCCGCTGTGCAAAATAAATATAAGGTATACACCAATTCATTTGATGGTGGTAGAGGGACATTGTAATCGGATGCATTAATGGTAACGACCTGTACAGCGTTTGGGTTTGCTTCGGAGACACTAACAGAGTAAAGGGCGTATGCAACAGGAGAGTCGAGAGTGCCTCTAACAATAGAAATAGCAATAACGGAGTCAAAAGGTGGAGTAGTGGGAAATGAAAGCTCAGCAATCCCTGATAATTGTACACGCATATTTTCCCCAGCGCCCGTCACGTCTAAGCCAAGCTCTGCAATGGCAACAGGAGTATTGGCTGGCATGGAGATTGAGATCGTATTACCGTAACTTGCGTTTTGAGATGTTCGAGCATCTAACAATCTAGTCATTATCTCATCTCCTTTTTTGGGTAAAGATTTTGCAAGCTGGAAATAGAAAGATACATACAGTGCAGGGGCTGGATCGGTTGATAGTAGGGCTATTAAGCTTTAGAAGGATAAGCAGTAATAATCTAACACGATAGGGTCAGACCTATGCCTATTTTCCCAAGATCAAGTCAACAGCCCAATCTTTTTGGTTAATTGCACAATAAGCTACTTTGACTAGACTTTGGAGGTGATCATTAATTATGTTTAGACATTATTATTGGCAAAAGAAAATGCATCGGAGAAAATTTAGAAGATGTGTAGTTAAAAAGGTCAAAGTTTTACCGAAAGTTATTGTTAAAGGGATCCGAGGACCTCAAGGACCTCAAGGACCTCAGGGACCGCAGGGAGCGCAGGGACTGCCGGGCCCACAGGGAGTTCCAGGTGCTCAAGGCCAGCAAGGGCTACAAGGTTTTCAAGGAATTCCCGGACCAACAGGACCCGCAGGAGCAGTGGGGCCAGCAGGACCAGTGGGACCGGCAGGAGCGGTAGGACCAGCAGGAGCAACGGGAGCAGCAGGGCCAGCAGGCGGCGGGATATCAGACTTCTTAAGTGTTTTCCGAGCAGATCCTGGTACGGGAACGGACACAGTTCCGGGTAACTCACCAATTACCTTTACTGGAGTTTTGGCTAATGTTGGTGGTGCATTTACTTTCACTCCTCCATCTACAACGATAACAATCAACGAAACGGGAAGCTATCTAATAGATTTTACAATTCATAACCAAGGTGATGCTGCCTTTAACCTTACCGTAAATGGAATCCCTGTTACTCCTGTTCCCTTCACGGGTAACGGTGGCGGACCAATTTCGGCAGAAGTCATTATTACTGTAGGGGTCGTTCCTACAACTATTCAATTGGTAAATGCAAATGCAACCCCAGCCCAACTTCATAACTTTACCAATACTACTCTTACTATATTAAAGTTGACCGTTTAAGCCATTTTTAATGATATATAGAACATTATATGTAGCCGCTTTAGAAAAGACTGTACGATTTCATATCGTCAGTTTGTCTAATTCACTTATAGTAAGCAGACGTATTTATGGGGGAGGGATTGTGTAGCATGGCAAGAGGACGTAGTGGCAGTAATAAGATCCATTAAACACTATCACTACTCCAAAGCCTATCTATAAAGTTAAAATGGTAAATCCGCAGTAACATTGTAAAAAACAATGATATTATTCAAACATAGAAATATGAATGCTAAGAAGGTTGGGGAACTTTTCCTACCTTCTTTTTGTTGTGACATTAAAAAAAGAAGTTTATTCGCTCGGAAATCAATAGTAAATCTGGATAAGTCAGACGTTGTTCTGTATTTATAGAAGTTTGCAAATGCAGTCCATCCGGCATCGGTTAGCGTCAAATGAAGGGCATTGGTAGGGCGACAGTTCCAAGTAACTCCAATCAGTGGGGAATTTTTAACTGGCTGTCAAAAAAGCATCAGCGGGCGCACATAATTGACCTGATAAGTTACAAAATCACACTAATGAAGATTTGCTGGAGCTACTTGTATCTGTATCGCACACAAGTTCACCAGTGGGAACGTGATCAGTATCTGTGCTTTATTAAGAAGTGAAATCCCTTGGCGCTCTAGGGGAAATGACCCATTGGTGAGATAAATCAAGACACCTTCAAGATAAATGGAAATTCTCTTTCTGAAAATGCCATAGTGGTAAGCGTAAAGGCATAGCATAGTAAAACAGCAAAGAAAAATTGAATCATGAAGCTAAAGATTGCTGACAAATTGGTCGAAAACATCAGTAAGTTCTTCAACATTAGTCATTAGAGAATCCAATGTGGCTAAGACAAAGAAGAAATTAGACAGTGTTGAGAAGGCTATAGCTAACTATAAGTCCTTCTCTTTTTCTTCCGAATTAGCATGGTCAGGAAAAGGAGGACAGGCAGAGCAATCTGAAAGATAGGCCAGACTCGAACCAAGGCTACATGAAGACCGAACCACAAAAATTCGGTTAACCTAGGGGAGAGAAACGTAAGGGCGTATATGATGATACTTAGCAACAGTAAAGCAGGCTTATATCTAAAGGGGGTTATCGTTTGAAGCCCAATGACGGCACCAAACATAAAACCAGCCGTTTTGACTCCGATTCCAATAAATAGAATCATCGAAAACAGGACATCAGCTCTCTCAACGATCTTCGGAAGCTGAATTAGTTGAGTAACCTCAAATAAGGGATAGGTGCTTGATGCTGCCCATTCCGGACCTAGAACCAGGACTGTGAGTTCATTCATTACAATAAGGAACACAGCAGTGATCCAGTAAACAATGATGATCGATCGCTGTAATTTACGTTTATCCGTGACGATCTTGAACAGCACAAGAAAAAGAATCGTCTGCCCAAAGGGGAAAGACACAATCTCGGGTATGGCAGCCTTCACTACGGGAGTTAAGCCGTTCTCCAATACAGGAAACAAAAATTCAAAGTGTATGAGTCCTGTAAAAGGAGTAAGCACTAGTATCATGCAGTAACCAAACGCAACAAGAAGCAGAAATATATGACATAGAAGGAACCAGACTTTCGGTCCAAACCACACCACATCGGCACAGACAATTAACGCTATAAACGTAATGACTTCAGTAGGGGTTCTGTTCAGCAATGTCAATGCGCCAAGCTCACCAATGTCCCTGACACTCCTGGAAGCTTCGTAAGCAAAGTAACTGATGAACAGAAGCCCCCCCAGACTACCAACCCATTTACCCCAATAATGGCATAAGAGCTCGTACAAATCCCGATGTGGATCAAGTTTATGCATGGATAAGTACATTGTTAGCAGTATGAAGCCCGCAAGTGCACCGATCAACATGGCTAGCCATGCATCCTGTTTGGCTTTACCTCCCAATAGGAATAATGTTGTACTGCCAACCTGAAATAAGGAAAAGGCGATAGCTAACCCTGATACTCTGGTGACGGTTTTATTCATACTTTTTAAGCCCCTTTATAAAAATGGGTTAGGTTTGACTTCCGATATGCTTCTGTAGGAGGCCAGGACGCTGAATCCGTGCATCCACTCGAATGTCCAGTTCTATCTTCTTGAATTCCTGATCCCAGTCTTTTTTCACCGTCTCCCACTCCCTTGGGAACCTCCTGTGAATCCGGTCAGCAAAACCAGTTGCGTCTACACCAAGTTCCTGAAGTTTAGCCCAGCCCTTATTTATCGTACTGGTCACTTCTTTTGCAATCTCTTCTTCCAGATCATGTATGGTCTTCGTCTTGGAAATATCCTTAGTGCATGTAGTTTCATTTAAAGTCCCATTAATTTTTACTCCAACCTGCATTGTGTAATGAGAACTGGTTTTTCTGGGTGTAAGCTTTACATTAGCAGAGTTTACTAGTATGGAAGAGTACATTTCCCTACCGGGTTGTTCGCTGCATGGGAACGAAATTTCGGTGTTGTTAATCTTTTGAGACAGATAAGATACACCCAAACTCTCTTCCTTGTTGAGAAACCCTTTGAGCTTTCCTTTTTGGAATACCGCCAATTTAGTCAATGCCAATTTGAGCGGGGCCGAGGTTTTTTTGAAGACATCCAGACTCTCTGCTTCCTTCTCATCCTGATAGTCTCTGTCTCCGATCATCTCGGCGACAGGGACTTCAATAGATTTGGAATCCGAGTTCATGCTTAATACGAAATCATAAACCCTAACTTTCGGAAACACCGATAAAATATTGCTCTCTTTGTTGACCAATTCAGCCATGGCGGCGCCTTGAACAGGCGGCAACAATTTCTTTAATAGATCAGATGCTAGTCCGTCCGATACAATCATATTGACCATCTCCCTCGCTTCCGTATTACGAAGATAAAAATCGATTAAACGGTCCATTCCCTTCTCAGCCGCTCTTTTGCCGATATATACAACACGATTATGTGCTACGTAAATTCGTCTTGATGTTTTTAAATTGCTGTACGATAACGCCTGATTATAGGTTTTGGACTTTACTGAGAATACATGGGATGCCGGTTGAGAAGACCCTCCCGTTCCTCCTCCGGTACCACTTGCAAGGGCGGAGGGAATAATAATCTGATAGGACACCATCCACTGTCCATCGTCCATCATATCTACTCCTGTAGCTGCATTTACCCACAGCTCATTCAGTTCGACTCGGTTCCAGCAACCCGGCAAAATGAATAATATGACCAAGACCCAAATAAACCTGCCTAATTGAGACATATCGATTCCTCCTTACGCCATGGGATCTCGGCCGTATTCCCCCGCCTGTTCTGCAAATGATTCCTGTTCCGTTGCCTGCTTTACTGGATTGGAATCCCCAATCATTACAGGCCGCTTCTTCATCTTCCACCTAGGTACACGCACAAACAGGTCTTTCATATTGCTTTTATAGAAAGGTGCGAGCGGCATCATATAAGGAACGCCAAACGAATTTACAGATACTAATCGAACGAGGATGGGAACCAAGACTGACAAAACGCCGTATAACCCCAATAAACCTGCCATTAGCATAAGTCCAAATCTGAGCAAACGAACAGACCCAGCCATATTGAATGCAGGTAACACAAAGTTGCAGATGGCTGTGAATGATACCACAATGACCATAGCTGCGGAAACCAATCCCGCCTGAACGGCAGCTTGTCCAAGAACCAAAGCCCCAACGATAGAGATTGCAGGCCCTACGGCGCGCGGCATTCGTACTCCTGCTTCGCGAATAACCTCAAAGGTCAGCTCCATTATCATTGCCTCAAGTAGGGCTGGCAATGGTGTATTTTCTCTCTGTGCAGCTAAAGTGATGAGCATTGTTGTAGGCAGCATTTCCTGGTGAAACGTAGTTGTTGCAATAAAGAACGCGGGTAAAAGCAATGCCAAGAAAAAGGATGCCATCCGAACGATCCGAAGAAAAGATGCTAGATCATAACGTTGGTAGTAGTCCTCACTGGAAGAGATGAAACGAAAAAAGGTTACGGGAGCAATCAGGGCAAATGGGGTCCCATCAACCAATATCGCTACTTGCCCTTCAAGCAAGCTGCCTGCTACAGTATCCGGCCGCTCGGTGTTAACCATCGTTGGAAAGGGTGTCCATACCCCATCTTGAATAAATTCCTCGATATATCCACTTTCGAGAATACTATCAGTGTTAATGGAATCTAATCGTCTGGAGATTTCCTTAACCACCTCTGGATCTGCAATACCTCGAACATATGCTACCGATACCTTCGTTTGCGTGTATGATCCGATAATTCGAGAATCAAAGTGGAGTTCAGTTGATTTGATCCTTCTCCGGAGGAGTGCGATATTGGTGGAAATATCCTCGGTAAACCCTTCTTTAGGACCGCGAATTACTGTCTGCGATGTTGGCTCCTCAACAGCTCTTTTAGCCCCCCCGCTGATAGAAGCAGCAAAGGCCTTGGAGCTGCCTTCGACGAGGAGAGCCACCTGTCCATGAAGAACGGCATGGATAAGTGCTTTCTCATTTTTAAGGCAAGTGATGCCCCCAATAGGAATACGATCCATCAACCAACTTTCAACATTACGATCAGAGAGATCCCCATTTCGAATACCTGCAGTAAGTTCCTCCAGCAGTGTCGTTAAAATTTGCTGATCAATCAGGCCTTGAAGAAAACCTACAGCGAGAACCGGATTGCCCTGTTTATCGTTCAAACAACGAAGAATGAAATCCGTGCTATGTCCTATTTCCTGCTTCAGCAGGGTCACGTTGTCCTTAAGCGTGCCACTCAGTTCCTTAGATAACTCAGTCGATTTTTTATCATTAACTGGTTCAGAGCTCGTACCATTTTTAGATCGTGAAGGCTGCTTAAACAGCCATTTTTTTAACTTGTCAACCATAGCAATACAGTTCCCTTCTAGATAGCGGTAACTGTAATATGTTGCTATTCCACGTTTTATATGTACGGACCTACCAATATAGCTCTCAGTCTTAGTGAAATAACTATTAGAATGCCCCCAATAGAAAGAATCGGCAGCCATGGATGAGAAAATAAAATCCTAGACTGCCGATGTTCTATTGAACTCTCGTGTCCCTTAAGTTCAATCGCTTCCCTTTTCATAAAAGTTGTTGTGCAAAGCTTTCTACCGTTGAATCATGTCTTACTCCAAGTCACTTTGTAAAATTCTAATCTCCACCGAGTTCAATCGTTTTCGTGGCGACACGGTCATGAAATTCCCGATCATGTTCCACGAATACAATGGTCGGCGTGTACTCAAGCAACAGCTCCTCAATTTGCATCCGGGAAATCACGTCGACAAAGTTGAGCGGTTCGTCCCAAATATGCAGATGAGCCTCCTCACATAGGCTTCTCGCGATCAGAACCTTCTTCTTTTGCCCGCCGCTAAACGCCGATATATCCTTTTCAAACTGGATGCGGGCGAAATCTAGCTTACGTAACACGGCCTTAAATAAGCTTTCGTCAATTCTGTGCTCTGCTGCATAATCGGAAAGCGTTCCTCGCAGATGAGAAGTATTCTGGGATACATAGGAAACGCGAAGCTGAGGCTCCCGTTGAAACGTACCTGTATAATGTAGCGTCTCATCGTTCAGCAGGCGAAGCAAGCTAGACTTACCTGAACCATTTGGACCTGAAATTGCAATCCGATCTCCTGGTTCGATCGTCAGACAAATGTTCTTGCAAACCGCTCTTTCCCCGTAGTAAATCGTGACGTGATCCAGCATAGCCAGTTCCGATTTGGGATACACGAGCTGAGAGATCGCAAGGCTTTCTGACTGTTCGATATTTCGGAGCAATTTCGATTTTTCCTCTAAAGCGGCGTGTTGCCGCTGTTCGATGGATTTCGAGCGTTTCATCATTTTCGCTGCCTTATGCCCGACGTATCCCTTGTCAAGCTTGGAGCCGGAGTTTCGTGTGCCGTTCTTCGATTTTTCGGTCTCGAAAGACCAGCCGCTAGTACGTTTAGCAGAAGCAGATAAACGCTGTATGTCTTTGTACAGCTTTTCGTTTTGTGCCATTTCGAACGTATCTTGGCGAGTTTTGTTCGTCCACCAACTGGAGAAGTTGCCTTTTTGGATTTCGATATTCGTTTTGTTGATCGATAGAATATGATCCACACAGCGGTCGAGAAAAGCCCGGTCGTGTGAAACAAGAATAAAACCGCGCTTCGTATTCAGATAATCGGCGACAAGCTTGCGTGCGTGCAAGTCGAGATGATTGGTCGGTTCGTCGATGAGCAGAAATCGATTGTCTTGGATGAATAGCACGGCCAGCAATACCTTCGTCTGTTCCCCTTGGGACAGCGATTCGAATGGCCGGTACAACACGTCTTCTGAAACCTTAAGCAGGTTCAGTTCGCGCATCAACTTCCAGCTCTCATAGCTTGGCACGATCTCTTCGACGACGTCTAAGGTCAAATACTCCGGGTGCTCGACGGGAAACGGAAAATAATCAAAGGCGACTGGTGTGGAGATCGTACCGCTGTATTCGTATTTCTCCTGCAACAGGTTTAAGAACGTCGTTTTCCCCCGACCGTTTCGCCCCGTAAAGCCCAACTTCCAGTCTGTATCAATTTGAAAATGAACATTTTCGAATATGGGGTCATAGCTGCCTGGATAGGCAAAAGTAAGATTGGTTACCTGAATGGCGGGCATGGCAGTCATCCTTTCGTTTGGAAATAAAAAAGAGCCGCAAGAAAGGTGCTATCTTGCGGCTCTAATCCATACGAGGAAATACGGCCCCATTTCAAGGGGCCGTATGACTGTCCGGAGAGGGAACGCAAACGAAACGCAGACCTTTCTTGCAGAGATGAATAAAACGACCACAGCCGATCGCTGAGTCCGTTCTTTTCGTGATCTCAAAGCAAGAAAGTTCTACATGTATCCGTTCAACTCCCGTCATCAAATTACATCCAGTTTATCACAATAGTAATTTAACTACAACCTGCGTAGCCCTGTTAGGCTGAAGCCTCGCGTAGTTCGACATGCTCCTTAGATCGATTACTGTTATTCAACTATCCTGCTCGTTCGTATTAGGTTAATAACATATGGGTTTTTAAAATCCCTAGCGTTATAGCAGCAGAACCAATTTAAGATATAAGTATGGAAGTCTCTGATAACTCAGGGGCTTATTTTGCATCTTGAGGAGGTGACGAAACCCGTGGCAAAAATAAAGTCAACATGGATATATACAACTGGATCTAACAAGACCAGTTGAAGAATTGACTGTTAGTCATTTCTGCTGTCATTGCTTCACAGCCAGCACGCCGGAAAGAAAAATACTTAAAGAATTGTATATAGTATTGGGGGTGTTGCTCGCGCTGGTCATTATTGATTATGTGACCAGATTATTTGCCGCTGGCGCAGAAGGTAAGAAGGGAACCGGACCCGGCTTAAAAAGCAAGATTGGTCTTATCGGTATCGCTCGAGAGGTATTTATTTTTACAATAGTTGCTGTATCTCATCTAATCAATGGAGTCTTAGGCGATTCGCACCTTTTCCGAGATGCGGTCGCCTATTTTTATATGGCAAATGAACTGCTGTCCATTTTGGAGAATGGCGGCAGACTCGGCGCTCTTATCCCGCCTGTGATCCGACAGGCCGTAGAAGTTTTGAAAAGTAAAGGTGGTAAGGAAGGAGAGAAAGAGGATGCAACGACGAAACAGCCGTAATGCAAGAGGGATCGACGTATCCCGTTATCAAGGAAAGATTGATTGGAAGGCGGTCAAGGCAGATGGTATATCTTTTGCTTTTAATAAGGCCAGCCAGGGGCAACGTTACGTTGATCCTACATTCACCACGAATGCAAAAGGAGCCAGAGCAGTCGGGGTATTGCCGGGTGCATACCACTTTTTAGATGCCACCACTGTTGAGGCAGCTAAAGCGGAAGCGCGGCATTTTGCCGAAGTATTGGAACAGGTAGGTGGTGGGAAAACGCTAGACTTGCCCCTGTAATGGATTATGAAAATAATCCCGGTAACCTGTCCAAAACGCTTATTAGCGCTGTAGCTTTGGCTTTTCTTCTCGAACTGGAGCGACTTACAGGACGCAAGCCCATTATCTATACAGGTAATGCATTTGCAGCGAATTTTAACGCCTCTTTGGGTGGTTACCCATTATGGATAGCTCGGTACAGTGATACTCGTGTCCCAAGCGACACAGTGACGTGGAAACGTTGGGATATTTGGCAATACAGCGACAGCGGCAAGGTAGCAGGGATAAAAGGGAACGTGGATATGAATGAGTATGATGGTACGGCGGACGAGCTGCGTGAACGTTTCACAAAGCGCCCTGAGCAGCCGGAGACAGTCACGTCCGGTACGTTCGTCGTAAATGGCAAACAGGTAGGGAAGACGCTGCTCTATAGTGGCAGGACGTATGTTCCGCTGCGTGTGCTTGCTACTGTGTTGGGCTTATCGTGTCATTGGGACACCAGTCTCAAGGTCGCTTATTTAAATGGAGCCAAGCTGCAATTTATCCAACTGGTCGAAGGAGTGGCATACGTGCAGCTCAGACCCGTTGCGGCGGCATACGGTGCTGTAGTGTCCTGGGATTCAAAAAATAAAATCGCATCGTTGAAAACGAAAGGGGAAAAGTAATCATGCAAACAATTATCGAAACTGTACAGCCTTATGTAAATACCATTGTCACAGCCGCTGCGGGTGTGCTTACAGCATTTGTTTTAGGAGGTCTGAATAAACTCAAGACTAAGGTTAACGTGTAGCTAGAAGCGCGTACAACGGCAGCACAACGTGAGGTAATCCATAAAGTAGCAGGAGAGGCTTTGCACTTGCCCAGACTACGTTTAAAGATGCTGGTGGGGTTCATAAGATGCAAGAGGCTTTACAGTATGCATCCTTACGGCTTACGGAACAGGGCATTGTGGTATCGTCTACGGAGTTACAAGCAGCAATTGAAAAGGCATATCTGGAGTATAAGGCTAAAACAAAAGCGGTACTCGCTACTGAAGCACAGCCAAATGAGGAAGCGGCACAAGTAGCAGCTAAGGAAGCTGTATCGGATCTGGCTGCAAAGCTTAATGATTTCTTGGCACAGGCTACGGCTGAGGTAATGCCAGACGCTCAGGTTCAATCTGCACCCGAGCCTATTTCTGCATCAGTAGATTCCGTACAAACTCCAGTCATTACAGAGTAAATCTAAAAAACTAATGCCCTGCTGGTTTCGGCTGGTGGGGCTTTTTTTGTTTTTGCTCATATAGGATGTACCCATAAGATTTGGTATGTAATATAAAAGCCCTCCATTTAAGGAAGGCTCTTGTTAAACGCTGAGCATGCAAATCATAAATCAATGTGATTTACTACGTCTTTTCAAAAAATTTACAAAAAGCATAACAAGTAGTATACAGAAAAATATTGCAAAAGCAATCACGATCCACCACTGAGGGTCAATTATATACAACACGACTCCGACAAGCATGACTGTTGTTGTTATTGCAATTCTCACTTTCAACATTGTGCTTTTACTTATCCGAGGCTCCAATTTTTGTATTGTAATTTGAATTATTATAGCAAGTACAACGAAAAATATTGAAGTGAATGAATTATAGATAATATCAGCTCCCTTTACTCATTATGCCTATCTTGTACTCGGATGGGGGCTGTTAAAGATGGGAATTAAGAGTTGCTTGTGATGGAATATCCTGTACGCATCAAGTTAATCGTAATTCCTTTGCCCTTATCTTGGTTTTTAAGGATTTGTGCAAAAAGTCCTGCTCCTGCCCCTATTACTGCGCCAAAAACACCCGATCAAACGACTGTTACTATGGAATAGACTAATCGGATACAATTTCAAAGTAAACACTAAAAGCTCTACTGGCCAAGCTAGTAAGAGAAGAGTGCTCAAAGGTGCGACTGTGGGAGAAGTTACGCAATAGGTTTAGTGATTGGAATCAGATAAAGAAAGCCGGAGAGAAAGCGTAAGCTTCTTTCCGGCTTTTTGGCATAGTTCAACAGAATGAGTACTTGTTCAGCAGTATGAAGTTATGGATAAAACCCTCTTCTTGTATGAAAATGGGGGTTTGAATTTTCGATGTGAAATCATAATAATATACGCCGCGTCTTTCTGCCTGATTTTTCTGAGAAGTGCTGCCCAAATAATAGACCCCCTTGCCGTCCGGGGACATATAGACAAATTGGCGGGATAAAAAGGGCAACTTTATTTTGGTGCGTTTACCTGTTGCAATATCAACCAGACTATACTCGGGATTGCCGTGATTAATGAAACGAGTGGTTATGAGGAGCAGCTTATCATTACTGCTGGACATTGAAGTTATTTTCTCTTTTTTTAGTGTGACGATAGAATGTGTGGAGAAGGTGGCGTAGGTGCTGATATCAGATACATAACCCCTAGTGATAACCGGGGAGCAGGATCATGGGTAAGTCATCAGTTAGAAAAGTATGCTGATGGAATCAAAGTGAGGTTTATCGTGAAATAAAAACAAGGACTCAACCAGTATAGAAGCTGGAATGAGTCCTTTTTAATACCCAATAAAAAATAAATATGCAAAAATATAGAACATATTTATAGATAAGCAAGTTTATGTTTAGACACATTTCCTCAATTAAATTATTCTTAGTTCTATCAAACATATTGGAGGATCATTTAATGAAGAAAGCATGTATAACGATTTTATTTTTAGTTCTTTTATCTTTACCCTTATCGAATGTTTTTGCGGCTGAAGCAGAGTATTCAGAAAATCTGGTTCCGCATATGACAACTAACATTTTGCCATCTGGAGTAGCAAGCGCAAGTAATGAATATTCATATGCATATGAGGCGTTTAACAAGGAATTTGCGACAATTGCTAGTGCATGGACATCAAGTACAACTTCTGCTTGGTTAAGATATGATTTTCCTAAAGCCGAAGTTATTGAGCAATATGTTATATATCCACAGACAACGGCAACTGATCGTGCCCCTAAAGACTGGACTTTCGAAGGCTCAAATGATGGGGTTACTTGGAACGTGCTAGACACTCAGTCAAATATCAGTGGATGGGTAGATAGTACTCCAAAAAAATTCGCTTTCTCTAATTCTAATTCATACAAGGATTATAGAATTAATATTACAGGTAATAATGGAAGTCAGTATCTAGCTCTTAGCGAATTGGAGATGATGTCTAAAGTATCAAGTTCCACTCCTAACCCAGGAACAGAGGAACCGACTCCAAACGGGGATCGTGCAATTCTGGTAGTTACCATGACAACTGGTTTGGAAAAGGAATTCGACCTAAGCATGAAAGAAGTCAATGACTTTATTGCCTGGTACGAAAGCAAGCAGGCTGGTTCTGGATCAGCATCATATGCTATCAATAAGCACGATAACAATAAAGGCCCATTCAGTAGCCGTAAGGATTACATGCTATATGATCGTATCCTAACGTTTGAAGTAAGTGAATACTCTAAATAAATAAAAAGCTCTGCTAACCTTAATTGGTCGGCAGAGCTTTTAACGTTTCTAACAGGTTCGTGTTAGGCTGAATTATATTTCGTTTTAGCTTCTTCATATAATTTGCCGAGGTTACGAAACTCAATTGATGTCCTTTATCACGTTGAAAATATGTTTACTATTTAATATTTTTCGTATATATTAATACCTGGAAATTAGTTTTCATAAATTTTTCCTACAAAACCAGATTAAATTAACAAAGGAGATTATTTTAATGAGTATTTCATTAAGAATAGAACGCAAATCCGGTGGTGAGCCAATTGAGTTTGTAAAAGGTGAAATCACTGGCTTTACTTATAAGAATAATAGTTCCATAAACCTTTCAGCTAAGTCTACAAACTTGGCTCATTCGCTACATATTCGAAGCAAAATTCCGCTTCATTCGCTTCCTTCAGTTATAGACAATGCGGATAATTCCAACATGCTGTATACATGGGCAAATACAGAATATAAACCTGATAGTGAGGATTACTATCGCAAATGTAATATCCAAATCGTTAGAAATGAAAACACAATCCGAGATATTACGTTTACACATGCTTATGTAGTTAAGTATCAAGAACAGATTGATACCAGTAAAGAGATCCTTGAGTTTGAACTTGTTCTAAAACAAAAAGAAGATCAATTGAGAAAAATTCAATACAGTCCTCAGTTAGAATCTAAGGAAACAAGAGAAAAGGATCAGTCTGATGTCTCGCAAAAAGTACTGGAAGGTGCATATAGTAAGAATATGTTAGTGTATGCAGGAAATATTACTTTTCCGTTTGAAAATCCTATGGTAGAACTAGAAAAGACTTGGGTACGAGGCGTAGAGAAGGTAAAAGATTCGACAGACACTGTAATACATTATCCTGATCGTAAAGCATTTGCATTAGTAGCTGTTCCTATAGCTCGAAAGAAGTACGGGGACATCACAGCCCATTTACTTCAACATTCACTTGACTACAAACCAGGAAATTTACACTTTAACGAGTGGTCATATGAGGCGCAGCAAGTTAAAAAATCTAAAGAGCACATCGCAATAGTTAATGATGAAGTCAAAAAAGCTAATGGTAAAAAAGTTAAAAGTTTTTCTTATAATGGATCTGCGCAATTAGAAAGTGATAGAGATTTATATAATGCTTTTCACAACATGTATTATGAAATAAATGGGGATTACGTTGACGGGCAATGGAAAATTACTACAATATATTATGATAAATATAATTTCGAGTTTAATTTTAAACGAATGTTTACTGGGAACAACAAACTCGGTTGGGCTGCGGCCAATCTAACAAATATAATGGAATCATGGGGAACACTCAATGAGTATACGTCTTATGTAACAGTAACTGATACAAGAAAAGCCTAGAAGTGAGGTGTGAATTGCAGATGAAGTTTAGATATATCTTTATTTTGATCTTGGTCTCTCTACTAGTTATAACTACTACTATAATTTTTCTAGTAAATTTTGCGGATAATACGAACTATAAATACCCAGATGGCAAAGATACCGTAGAATATTTTGGTGACGGGACTTTTCAAATTTTGAGAGGGGGGCGGGACAACTGTTTAATACTTTATAATCATCTTGCTGCTCCAACGGAAAAAGCTGTTGATAATATTGTGTCATATAAGATAAAAAAAAATATCGTATATATGGTTGGGGAAAATGGCTTCATCAAATTGGATTCAAGTACCAACACATACGTGAAAAAGAAACGGATTTCCGACTTTACTTCCAAAGATAGAGAGATATTTAATAAATTAACGGAAAAATAGAAGCTATCATAAACAAATGTGGTAGCAAGGGAGATTTAACTTGTTCACAAAGGTTAACTTAACATGCGCTTTAGTTGAGCTATTGTTATGTAAGTATTTTAAATTTATAAAGAATGGTTACCACCAGTGGTGATATTATGATTATTAAAATTGAAGGTTTCTTTTTTCAGAATTTGATTACTGGTCCCCTATGCACACAAGAAGAACTATATCAAAAGTATATACAAGCAAAAATGCTGAGTCTTAATATTAGAGATTTACCTGATATATTTTGTCGACTTCATAATTTTGATCGATTACGTTTTGAAGATGACACAGAGGTTGGTTTCGTGATTGATACAGATACGGACAGGATATACAGACCGATATATTGATGTTTAAAGCGATGTATTCGAAAGATATCTTCCTATCTCCTTAATTACAAGTAATGAAGGACTCACATAACTGGCTACTATATTCGATTTTATAACCAAAGTCGATCACAACGAAAGTTAAATAAGTTGCCTCCGAAAGAATACCGAAAACAGCTTATAGTCTAGAGTTTTTTTTCAGTTGTCTATAAAATGGGGTCTTGACCACTAGCTAAGCTAGTGTTTTTTTTATTTACCTGCATGCCCTATCATAGAACGTATTTAAACATATATTAAGGTAACGACAAATAAAGGAGGTTAAAAGACATGGGTGCCTATGAAAATACAGGTGGCGGCGGTGTATGGACTTCTACAGCGGCAATTTTAGTGCTCTTTATTCTCTTAGTTATCATCACTAAATCACTTTGGGTTTAGTTTGTAAAAAGAACTGTTGGAAAATATCACTTCACTCATGGATATTCAATAGTTGAGCCCATTGAGCGCATAAGCTATTTGGCAATAGCCACCGTATTCGCTTCTCTTTCGGCAAATACTTGGTGGATTCCTGCCATAATAGTTTTGCGCTTATTGTATTTCATTTCATTTTATCTTTTCAGTAGCGAGTCAAGACCACTGCTGGCTTATCAGGCTTCTGTTAGATAAAATTCTCAAAGAGGTGGTAGGATGAAGGTTGAAGTAAACAAATGTAATAACAGCATCAAAAAACCAATATATCTAAAGAGTAATGTTACTTTTACCACAGTAGGTAAGGAGGCTACAGTGCTGCAAATTGATGCTAACTAGGGATAATGGAGCTTTAACTTCGAACAATTCAAACCGGGCATTGAATGTAATTATTAAAAATTTAACAGTGAATGGTGTAGCAACAACCGAGCCTGATAAAGCGCCAAGTTATGATAGAATTACAAATTATAGTATTTTGTTGGAGGGTAGTAGCTATGTGAACGATAGGGTACTCTTTGACAACATAAAGATTTAAAATACAAATATGGGGCTCCTTATAAAAGGATTTTCCGACGTAACGGTACAGAATAGTGAATTTCACGACAACGGTGGGGGTTCTAAGAAATAGCCAAAGCCCATACATGTATTGTGACGATACGTGAGCTTTAGCTTTAACTAATTGCCCAAAAAGCACCAATAACTCACAATAATGACCTTGCCAGTACGAAATCACAACTAATACTTATGGAGAAGTTAGTACCTAGCGTGTGAAAATTAAGACTATGAAACTGCTATTAACGGTCGGCAAACCGCTTGAAAACGATTGATCCACGCCGGATCGTAGCCTTTTCCACTGCTCTAAAGTCGGCTTGATTCCAAAAGTGTATTTAAGTAAGTGAATACTCTAAATAAATCGAAAAGCTCTGTTACCTTAATTGGTCGGCAGAGCTTTTAACTGTTCACGGTTTTTAAAATATATCCAGGTATTCTTTCTGGAATTTGATGAAATCTTGTACACTGTCGTGATAGGTAAATCTACCGCCATTTTTATCAATAATCCAGTTGATATTCTCGTCATTTAACAAGATTCCAAACATGCAGTGATGAAGCAGTTCAATTTGCTTTTCATCCCTAATTCGGATCAAATGTTTTTCTTGTTCGATAATGAGGTACCATTTCGTTTCTGTTTCATCTACATCCGCATCCACATACAGTATTGATACCGACAAGGGGAATGGCCAGTCAAACCATTGTCCTCGCTTGTCTTCTCTATAACCTTCAAATGCCATGGTTATTCCCTCCTACTTGGATAATTTCCTGATTAGTTTAAATGTATCTAACGTGCTGCGATTGTACGCTTAATTAGGTTCTTGTCTTATCCTACTGGCACAGGAATATCGCCCCCATATTCTTCTCCTTGGCTTCACGTACACCACCATAAACATCTGCAAAAGTTCAGTGTCACTTTGGCAACCGTCTAATTCCGCTATTGTTGCACAATAGTTGTATCCGCTTTTATCGTTCATTGTTCTGATCTGTACAGTATAGGGAAAACGACAGGTAATAAAGAAGCTGAACGCTTTGTTACCCGATATCAAAACGCTATTACCAATACTGTACAATTATTCTACTGAGCAATGACGTGGTCCAACATGAAGGACTGGAGAGAAAAACAGGTAGCAGTGTAATGGACATAAAGGCGCGTCTGCTGGTTTTGGAAGAGGGGACCACAAGAGCGATATACGCTCTATATTGTAATCATAGGGGGCTGGGATGGTGACCAAAAGATCATTACATTTTCTCGTATGGAAATAGGCGCTGTATTAAACCTCCAATGATATGGAGCAAGGCCGCACTCATGTCTTGAATGTATCTTATTTCTGGAGGGTCAAAAGTGAAAACCCCTTATTCACAGTCCGTTTTGAGCCATAACCAAATTTTAATGTGGCTTTGTGTGCTTTCGTTTTTTAGTGTGTTAAATGAAATGGTTCTTAATATCTCTTTACCTGATATTGCTGATGAATTCAATAAGACACCAGCCATTACAAATTGGGTGAATACTGCCTTTATGCTAAGTTTTTCTATAGGAACAGCTATATACGGAAAGTTATCTGATCAGTTAGGTATTAAAAGGTTGCTCCTGTTTGGAATCATAGTGAATTGCATAGGATCATTAATTGGATTTGTGGGACATACTTTTTTTCCAACACTTATCTTGGGGCGATTTATACAAGGGATTGGTGCAGCTGCATTTCCTTCACTTGTGATGGTCGTAGTTGCTCGCTATATCCCAAAAGAAAACAGGGGAAAGGCATATGGCCTCATCGGGTCTATCGTAGCAATGGGTGAAGGGATAGGACCGGCTATTGGTGGGGTGATTGCTCATTATATTCATTGGTCTTATTTACTGCTTCTTCCTGTTTTAACGTTTGTAACTGTTCCCTTCCTGATAAAATTATTGAAAAAGGAAGTCATTTCAAAGGGCTCGTTTGACATTGCAGGAATCGTGCTTATATCTCTAGGTATTGTATTGTTTATGTTGTATACAACTTCTTACAGAATTTCTTTTCTGGTGATAAGTGTTCTATTTTTCTTGATCTTTTTAAAACATATCAGACAAGTAACCAATCCTTTTGTTGATCCTTCATTGGGGAAAAATACTGCATTTATGATAGGAATCCTTTGTGGCGGGCTTATGTTTGGTACCGTAGCTGGATTTGTTTCTATGGTCCCTTATATGATGAAAGACGTTCACCACTTAAGTACCGCAATGATTGGCAGTGGAATTATTTTTCCTGGAACGATGAGTGTTATTTTCTTTGGTTTTCTTGGAGGAGCACTTGTTGATAAGAAAGGTTCCTTACATGTGCTAGCAGTCGGCGTTGCATTTCTTGCCGTCAGTTTTTTGGTAGCTGCTTTCTTTATTGAAATGACACCTTGGCTGATGTCTATTATTCTAGTCTTTGTTTTCGGTGGTCTTTCTTTTATTAAAACAGTAATATCCACTATTGTTTCAAGTAGTTTAAAACAAGAAGAAGCTGGCGCAGGAATGAGCTTGCTTAATTTTATAAGCTTTTTATCAGAAGGAACGGGGATTTCAGTTGTAGGAGGCTTATTGTCAATACGTCTTATTCATCAAATATTTATATTTTCCATCTGCTTATTTATATAGCAATATGTTATTGATTTTTTCAGTGGTCATTATAATTAGCGGGATTTTATCTGTTATTGTATATAAACGTTCAGTTTCAGATTCCTGATAAGAGCAAAAAAGGATTACATGCTGAAAATGATCGCATCCTCACGTTTGAAGTAAGTGAATACTCTAAATAAATCAAAAGCTCTGCTAACCTTCATTGGCCGGCAGAGTTTTGTGTGCTGATCAGTTTGATTTTACTAGATACGGGAAAAGTAGCAATGCAAAGTGTGCGTACAAGATGATATTGTTTTTAAATTCGGCCTTATTACAGAAGGATAGGCTAATTTGAATACTTAAACTTATAATACCAAAAAATCGCTTTCTCATGGGCTGTGGAAAAGTTAGAATATAGCATAGTATCAACTCCGCCGATTACAAAGTTATTTTTAGCATAGAATCGACAAGCTAAAATATTCACATCCTGTGTTTCAAGCATAAGACCAACAAGGTTATTCTGCTTAGCCCACTCGGTTGCTTTACTCAATAAGGCTGCTCCGATTCCCTTGTGTCTCCAGTCTTTAGCGACGGCAATATCCTCAATTAGAGCATAGCCATTCCAATTAGTACAAAGTTTAATTTTCCCAACACAGTCGTTCTCATCATAATATAAAAAAATAGATTTTCCTTGTTCATTAATATAACTGATATCGACGTCATCATCCTCATACTGTTTAAAATATGGTTCGGGAAAACTTTCTTCTATATATGTCCAATTGTTGTTCTCGTATTTAGGTATAATCCTTCCGGACACAATAAAGCCGTTATTCTCATTTGACTTCTTAAAATCCCCCATATTTGAAAGTGACATTTTAATTATCATGGCTTGTCTCCTCCTGGTTTAATTTCTCTATGCACATTATTCTAAAAGAGAACCACGTTTTCCTGTCTGTTAGATTTATAAAAAGAGTAAAATGGTAGCGACTGTTCAACTATGTGTGATATTTTACAATCCCCTCCGCTTGCTTAAATGATTCATAGCAGTAGTTAGGTGTGCTGTTTAACACAAAAAAGCAGGAAGAATTCCTCCCGCTTTTTGCATGGAAACAATTATTAACGTCTGCGTTGTCTATCGTTTACGCTAAACAAATTAACAGCCAGTGCGTTACCTCTTGCACGCGCAGTGGCTCTTTGATTGGAACGGATGTTCAATCTTCTTCTTCTTAAATCACGTCTGCAATGTCTTCTGCTCATAATATCACCTCCCTTCAAGAAATGAAGGTGCGGTTGAATCTTAGTGGCGTTTATGCTTACGCTTGGAAATTTTGATATTCAAGGCATTGGTTGCTAGTGCATTTCCGCTTCCTGTTTTAGCAGCTGCGGCTTGAAAGACTTTAACGACCAGATATCTGTTTTTCCCGATGCGATGCTTATACGTTTTAACTCTATTTCTGATCATCTGCATATCTCCTTTGCTTAGTTCTGCTATATACATATGTCAATTGTGATAGTAATGTATCAGCATAAATCTATTAGAAGCAAAAAGAAGCTAGTACCTATATCCCTAAAGGTTAACAAAAAAACTCATGCGAACCTGTCTTCGCCTTTTCAACTTTACGTTGCAGGAGATGTTACAGGCAGGTCGGCATGAGTCTAATGTGTAGAATAAAGATAATATGCAGTTTGTATGAAAATTATTTACTATTAAGGGTGTTAAGTTTTTTTTCGTAGTACGCCTCTTGGGCAAGAATATGATTCAGTTGTTCTGAGAGCTGTTTATATTCTTGGCTGGCTTCTGGGTAATTATTTCTTTCGGAAATTACAGCTTCAAGTTGCTTTTCTAAATACCTGAAATGGATGAGTATTTGTATGTACTGAATACGATCGTAGGTTGTTATGTGTGATTTCTCTTCTGCATACAAATGATCCATTGTTGGAACTGCACAGCTTACGACGATAAATATCATGACAAACGCTGAAATTATTATTTTTTTCATTTAATTCCTCCTACAGAGCTATGAGTAATTAATATACCATATTTAGCTAAAAGAAAGAAAGATCTATTAGTTTTGCCCATAACAGTATAGCTGTTCAAGATCAGTGGGGGATTATTTGAGATGATGAGGCTGATTTTATAGTAGATACAATAGGAATAGGTTGCTAAAAGGAAAGAATAGTTGTGAGATACATAGTAAGCATAATAACAATACAAAACCGGCTTGCCCTAGGCAGCCGGTTTTGTATTAGGGGATAGAATAACGGGGAAGGAAGAACGAGAAATCAGTGGAAGTCCCGGAAGAGTCCTACAACTTTGCCCAAAATACTGACGTGTGTCAGACGAAGCGGTTCAAAGGCTGGATTTTCAGGTTGAAGCCGGATATGATCTTTTTCTTTGTAGAAGGTTTTAACTGTAGCTTCGTCTTCATCTGTCATAGCTACAACAATATCGCCATTATCAGCGGTCTGCTGCTGACGTACGATTACATAGTCTCCGTTAGCAATCCCAGCCTCAATCATGCTTTCGCCTACAACAGATAACATGAATATTTTATCCTCACCAACAAAGTGTTGGGGAAGAGGAAAGTAATCTTCAATATTTTCTGTCGCCGTAATAGGAAGACCAGCGGTTACTTTGCCGACGACGGGGACACGACTAATGGAGTAATTAATCAAGTTGCTGTTATCCGATTCGTCTTGACCGAGTAACTCAATAGCCCGTGGTTTTGTAGGATCGCGGCGAATGAGTCCTTTTTTCTCTAAACGATCCAAATGACCGTGAACCGTAGAACTGGAGGCCAATCCGACAGCCTCGCCTATTTCGCGTACAGAAGGGGGGTATCCCTTTAGACGCACTTCATTGCGGATAAATTCAAGAATGGCCTGCTGGCGGCTCGAAATCTTAGACATACCGTATCAACCCCATTTAGTAACGTTTGGGAAAATTATAGCATAGAACCTCCGTTCGTACAAACATAAGTTCTAAATAATCCCTAAAAAAATTGCGAACTTTTGTTCTCTTTTCTATTGAACAAAACAAACGTTCGTGTTATATTGTGAAAACATAAGAACAAACGTTTGGAGGACACAACCATGATGAAATATAGCACCTATCAAAGTATTTTTCCAATGAATATAGAAAATTTACAGGAGACCCGAAAAGAGGGTAGGGCGCGTTTTATGCAGATTATTACCAATACTCTTTTACTTAAGCTTCTTATTATAGTGATTGTTGCTTGGATTGCAGGAGCAGGTGTACTTACGGTTTTCGCGGCTCCTTCAGCTTCCAAGGAAGAAGTGACTAAACTGACAGTACAACCTGGGGATACGTTGTGGCAGATTGCCGCGAATCATAAACCGGAACGAATGGATACACGGGTATATATAGAAGGAATTGTGCGGATTAACGGTTTAGAGGATCGGGGAGTGCAGGCAGGTCAGGTACTCAAGCTTCCTGACTTATGATCTATAGACTATTAGAGCTTGTCAGGGAGCGTAATGCGGGAGCCTTGACAAGCTCTTTTCTACATGTCAAAGTGTATTATATCTTTGCTTTTATGGAGGGGACACAATTTGGATATAGACAGCTTGGTACAGCGCATTAATGAATTAGCGCGCAAAGCAAAATCCGAGGGATTAACAGAAGAGGAAACCACAGAACGTGCCAACCTTCGGGAAATTTATTTAGGTAACATTCGCCGTAATTTTAGGCAGCAGCTAGAAACGATTGAATTTGTGGACGATGATACATCGAAGGGAAATGACGGGCTGAAGCATTAATGTTGTTAAAGCGCCCAAGCCTGCAATTTGCCTTTTGTTTTAGGTACCTCTCATGGTACCTATATAGATCAGCTTTGAGGCAATTGTTTTAATGTAATATATCTGGGAAGGAATTGAGAGATGGCCCGATCATTTGAAAGAAAAGTACGCAAAAACACAGCGCATTTAAATAAATCGCGCAAAAAGCAAGGTATTCAAACCATTAGCGGCGCAGGTTCTGCAATGGATATTTTCCGTGGCCGTAACATTACTGTGCCAATTATGCTGGCTGGTCTTTCTGTATTGTACATGCTTATGAGTTACTTTTTGACTAAGACCGGTATGCGAGGGATGGATTGGCTTGTATTCGGCCTGTACTTGATGCTGGCTGTTATCTTTTTTATCCGTCGTCCTTATCTGAAAGTGGGAAAGGATACTCTCTATATGCTGAAAGGTGGTAGGGAACGTCCAATGACCGCTGGGGACATGAAAGTCATCAAGATTGAAAAGGGTTACGTAACCGTTGAAAGAAAAGGTAAGGGCGGTAATTTTATTTTCACAAAATCGTTAGGTCGCTATGACACGGATGCCATTGCAGAGCGACTTGAGAAGTTTGCGCTATCCAATCAGATACAGGTTGACAAGAAATAACTGATTTAGCCTGTAGCTCTGTAACAAAGGCCGTATGATGTTATTTCATATAACATGCTGCGGCCGCTTGCTTAATATGGGCACACATAACGATTCAAATGCTTAATCAAGCAAATAGGCGTACATAAACTGTGGAAAGAGAGTGGATAATTCAGATGACGATTCAGGCGGTAATGTTTGATCTTGATGATACCCTTTTGTGGGATGAACGTAGTGTAGAAGAGGCATTTGATGCAGCGTGTCAAACAGGCTCCCGTGAAGCAGGTGTTGATCCAAAAACTCTGGAGGAAGCCGTACGTAAAGAAGCACGCGCTTTGTATGAATCCTATGAAACCTTTAGTTTTACTCAAATGATCGGCATTAATCCGTTTGAAGGATTGTGGGCGAATTTTACAGCAGGTGTGCAACCTGAATTCCGTCAATTGGAACAGTTGGCCCCTGTTTATCGAAAGGAATCATGGCGCAGAGGACTCCAGCAACTAGGGATAGATAATGAGAAGTTGGCGGAAAAGCTGGCTACCCAATTTGCTTCGGAAAGACGCGCGCGTCCCCATGTATATGAAGAAACGTTTGAAATTCTAGAACAATTGAAGGGACAATACAAGCTGTTATTATTGACAAACGGTTCCCCTGATTTACAACAGGAGAAACTGGATGGAGTTCCTCAATTAGCTCCTTTCTTTGATCATGTGGTCATTTCAGGTTCATTTGGTCGAGGCAAGCCGGATCCGTCTATATTCCAGCATGCGTTGGGGCTTCTTGGTATTGAGCCTGAACATGCTTTAATGGTAGGAGATAAGCTGACGACTGATATTCAAGGAGCGTTGGCAGCAGGTGTTCACTCGGTGTGGGTGAACCGAAACGCCAAAACCAATACCACAGAGATCAAGCCGAAGTTTCAAATCAAGCATCTGTCTGAATTGGATGGAATTATTCAGTCGTTAAAGTAAGAAATCTACACCTTTAGAAACGAGTATTAAGAAAACTCCCTTCGCTCGATTGTCACAGAGCAGAGGGAGTTTTTTATTTACACAAGGATAAATTCGTAATTATGCTTTAATGAAGGTTGGATCTTCGAACGGTTCCGCAATCCAGCCATTTTCTTCAATGAACAAGCGGACTGCCACGATCTTTTGATTCTCCATTAAAGTGAAGAAGTGAGGTATATTTTCGGGTACGGAGATAACGTCCCCCGGTGAAAGTTCTACGTTAAAATAGCCGATCTCTTCAGGTCCTTTAATGATAAAGATGCCTTTACCAGCGACAATGGCACGGATTTCATCCTCAGTATGGGTGTGAATTTGCTCAAACTTGGCCAGCAGCTCGTCCAAATTCGGCGTTGCTTCAGATAGAGTGATAACGTCCCATATTTTATATCCGCGACGTGCGGCTAAATCCTTGATTTCGGGTTCAAATGTTTTGAGAACAGCGGCCTTTTGATCATCTGTTAAGGTAAAGTTCTCTTGCAGCTCCCCGGACAATTTGGAAGCATCCCAATGTTCATACAATATCTCGTGACTCTCCAGAAATTCACGTACTTGTTCTTCACCGCTAATTCTTTCATTCGTATTACGTATTAAGATTTCGGCCATGTATTTATTCCCTCTTTTCCACTTGGATTAATGTTGTATAAAGAATACCATGTCTTGAAACGTTGTACAATACAGGATTTCAACATTTTATAATGCAAATGGCTATAGCTAAAGGATACAGGGTTAAGTACGTTCTAAAATGCTACAAACTATAAAAATGGATTAGAGAAGTCATTTTTACAAAGAACAACCTGTATAAAACGTATGTTTTTACTTCAATCTATCTAAATGATACGGTTTCTGCTAAACTAGGATTTAACGTTTTGCGGGGGTGAAGAAATTTGGATAAAGTTAGCTTGCAGGATGCATTACAACGAAGAATACTCCTTCTTGATGGGGCCATGGGCACCATGATTCAACAGGAAGACCTTTCCCCCGATGATTTTGGTGGGGAAGAGCTGGAGGGCTGTAATGAAATGCTGGTCTTAACGAGACCGGATGTCATTCAAGGGATTCATGAAGCATACTTGAAGGCCGGAGCAGACCTAATTGAAACGAATACATTTGGAGCAACATCCGTCGTTTTGGCGGATTACGATATACCAGAACGTGCCCGTGAAATTAATCTGGTGGCGGCCAAACTGGCGCGTAACGCGGTGGATAAATACAGCACTGCGGACAAGCCTCGTTTTGTAGTAGGAGCTATGGGCCCAACCACGAAAACCTTGTCTGTCACAGGCGGTGTTACATTTGCTGAGCTGATTGACAGCTATCAAGAGCAGGCCTTGGCACTTATTGAAGGCGGCGTGGATGTACTCCTTTTGGAGACCTCACAGGATACGCTTAACGTCAAGGCTGGAAGTATCGGAATTCGGCAGGCTTTTGAGCTGACAGGTATCGAGCTTCCGCTAATGATTTCAGGCACGATTGAGCCTATGGGAACGACGTTGGCCGGACAAAATATCGAATCCTTTTCCATATCACTGGAACACTTACATCCAATTTCGATTGGGTTGAATTGTGCTACGGGTCCAGAGTTTATGCGTGATCATATTCGCTCTCTATCTGAAATGTCCTCTGCAGCTATTAGCTGTTATCCAAATGCGGGCTTGCCCGATGAAAATGGCCAATACCATGAATCGCCTGATTCATTAGCACGTAAAATGGCTGCTTTCGCTGAAAAAGGCTGGTTGAATATTGCTGGGGGATGTTGTGGTACCACGCCTGAGCATATTCGAGTTATGAGTGAAAGTATGGCGCAGTTCGAGCCGCGTCCGCTGGTAGGTCATCATCCTCCTGCCGTATCAGGCATTGAGCCTGTATATATTGAACAGGACAATCGTCCGTATATGGTTGGTGAGCGAACAAATGTTCTGGGCTCCCGCAAATTCAAGCGTTTGATTGTGGAAGGCAAATATGAAGAGGCGTCTGAAATTGCCCGTGCTCAGGTAAAAAGCGGAGCGCATGTCATTGATATTTGTGTGCAGGACCCGGACCGCGATGAAATGACGGATATGGAAGCGTTTTTGAAACTGGTTGTAAACAAGGTAAAAGTACCTTTGGTGATAGATACAACGGATATTAAAGTCATTGATAAAGCACTTCAATATTCGCAAGGTAAGGCGATTATTAACTCCATTAATCTGGAGGATGGTGAAGAGAAATTTGAGAACATGGCTCCTCTTATTCATAAGTACGGCGCCGCTGTTGTTGTTGGTACGATTGATGAACGCGGGCAGGCTATTTCACGTGAGGATAAGCTTGAGGTAGCTAAACGTTCTTATGATCTGTTGGTGAACCGTTACGGTTTGGCAGCGGAGGATCTAATTTTTGATACGCTTGTATTTCCAGTAGGAACAGGTGATGAGCAATATATCGGTTCAGCTAAGGAAACGATTGAGGGTATTCGCATTATTAAAGAGGCGCTTCCCGGAGTGCATACTATCTTGGGCATCAGTAACGTTTCTTTTGGTTTGCCTGAAGCGGGTCGTGAAGTGCTCAATTCCGTCTACTTATATGAATGTACCAAAGCAGGTCTGGACTATGCGATTGTAAACACTGAGAAGCTTGAGCGTTATGCATCCATTCCAGAGCATGAGCGGAAACTTGCGGAAGACTTGATCTATAAAACAAATGACGATACTTTATCCGCTTTTGTAGCAGCTTTTCGTAACAAGAAAGTGGAGAAAAAAGAAAAGATATCAAACCTTTCGCTCGAAGAAAGACTGGCTTCCTACGTAGTGGAGGGAAGTAAGGAGGGACTCATTCCGGATCTGGAGCAAGCGCTTGTGAAATATTCTTCGCTGGAGATTATTAACGGCCCGCTGATGAAGGGGATGGAGGAAGTAGGACGACTGTTTAACAATAACGAATTGATTGTAGCAGAGGTGCTGCAAAGCGCTGAAGTGATGAAGGCGTCCGTGGCTTATTTAGAGCCGTTCATGGAGAAGAATGAATCCTCAGTAAAAGGTAAGATTTTGTTGGCTACGGTCAAAGGCGATGTGCATGACATTGGTAAGAATCTGGTGGAGATTATTCTATCCAACAATGGTTACCATATTGTGAATCTGGGTATAAAAGTACCACCAGAACGCATTATTGAGGCTTACCGTGAAGAAAAGGCCGACATGATTGGCTTATCTGGACTGCTTGTTAAATCGGCACAACAAATGGTGCTGACCGCACAGGATTTAAAAAATGCGAATATTGATATTCCAATAATGGTTGGTGGAGCTGCTTTAACACGTAAGTTCACTAAAAATCGTATCCGTCCTGAGTATGATGGTCTGGTTGCCTATGCAAAGGATGCTATGGATGGCCTGGATATTGCCAATAAGCTTATGAATCCCGAGTCCCGTAAAAAAATGGCCGAGGAGATGGAAGCTGAGCGGGAGGCTGAAGCGGCAATCGTCGTGGAAGCCAAGCCGCTCCCTAAGCTCACTCGAGCTGTGCGCTCTAACATTGCTCAGGATTTGCCCATCTATATTCCGCCAGATACGGATCGCCATGTACTGCGCAACTATCCACTGAATTATATTTTGCCTTACGTGAATATGCAGATGCTAATGGGGCATCATCTTGGTTTAAAAGGCAATGTTGAGCAGCTGCTGGCTTCGGAAGATCCGAAAGCGATTCAGTTGAAGGAAACCGTGGACAGCATCATGTTTGAAGCTGTGACAGACGGAATCATCCAGGCACATGCCATGTATCGTTTCTTTCCAGCGCAGTCGCAAGGAAATCAAATTCTGATCTATGATCCGTCGGATGTGAGCAAGGTACTGCACACATTTACATTCCCGCGCCAGCAGGTAGAGCCTTATCTATGTCTGGCTGATTTCTTGAAATCAGTGGAATCCGGAGTTATGGACTATGTAGGTTTCATGGTCGTTACAGCTGGTCATGGGATTCAGCAGATATCTACCCAGTGGAAAGATAAAGGGGATTATCTGCGCTCGCATGCACTTCAAGCGGTAGCACTCGAAGTAGCAGAAGGGTTAGCGGAACGGCTTCACCATATTATCAGGGATAGCTGGGGTTTTCCGGACCCTGCCGATATGACAATGAAACAGCGGCACGGTGCCAGATATCAAGGCATTCGGGTATCCTTTGGCTACCCTGCATGTCCAGATCTAGAGGAACAGGGGCCGTTGTTCCAGTTGTTAAAACCTGAGGATATTGGCGTTGAGCTGACGGAAGGGTTTATGATGGAACCGGAGGCTTCTGTATCAGCCATGGTGTTCAGCCACCCTCAGGCGCAGTATTTTAACGTCGAAAAGGTTTAACACCTTTATCAGATGGGATAGCAAATACCCTCCGAGCTTCGGAGGTTTTTTGCTGGTCAGCAGGAAGAAGGTTAATGTTATGGAATTTTATTTTCTCGGTACAAATGCAGGGGTGCCTACGATTCAGCGAAATGTAACGTCCATCGCTCTTCGTTTGCTGGAAGAACGGAGAAGCATGTGGCTGTTCGACTGCGGTGAAGGCACTCAACAAGAGGTATTGCGTTCGCCGCTCAAACTAAGCAGACTTGAAAAAATATTTATCACCCATTTGCATGGGGATCATCTTTTTGGTCTGCCGGGGCTGCTGTCGAGCAGAGCGTACCAGGGGGGAACGACACCACTGACGGTATATGGACCGCCTGGAATCCAGCAATATATCGAGCTATCTTTAGGGATCAGCCAATCGCGTATTAATTACCAACTACATATTGTGGAGCATACGGGTGGGGTTCTGTTTGATGACGGTCAATTCCGGGTGGAGTCAGCTTTGCTAGATCATCGGATCGACAGCTATGGCTACCGAGTTGTAGAGATGGATAAGCCCGGTAAGCTTAACCAAGAACTGTTGGAGCGATATGGAATCAAGCCCGGCCCGGTGTACGGTAAGTTAAAGCGTGGGGAAAGCGTGGAGGTAGAGGGTGGAGTTATTTTGCACCCTCAGGATGTATTGGGTTCGCCGAAAAAGGGGCGTATCATCACGATTTTGGGGGATACGAGACCTTGCCCGAATACGGTAGTGCTGGCTCAAGATGCAACTGTCGTCGTTCATGAAGCCACTTTTCTGCATGAACTAGCAGATACAGCGTACGAGTATCATCATAGTACGGCGCTTCAGGCAGCGGAGGCTGCAAAAGCCGCAGGTGCGGGTCAGCTAATCATGACGCATTTTAGTTCTAGGTATAAAGATCAGGAGCAGCTTCAGCCATTGCTGGAGGAAGCGCGAAGCATATTTCCCAATTCATTGCTTGCGGAGCAGCATGTGTTGTTACCGGTACCCGATATCGGTTAATAAACGATTGGAGAAAGATATGTGCATGGGTACCGGGGCTTGCTCCGGTGCCTTTGTTTTTCACCGAAATTATTTTCCGGGAAAGCGCAGGATGCGACAAGAGATGAGAACCCGCACACGGTGGTGGGGATGAATTTGTTCTACCACATATGGAGGTATGTCATATTCGCGTTTCTATATATCGAATTTAAAGAATTTTATGTCTTGAGCATGACCAGGAAATACAGAAGATTTCCTTTGAGGAAATAGCGCCTTCGATGGATTTCGACGAAGATGTGAACTTATGTCATGTGAAAGCGACGGCTTTTAGCGAGGAATGGCGCTATTTTGCACGGTTTACCAGCAATTCATGGACTTCATAAGCATTTTTGACTTAAGATAGATGAGATGAATGGAGACGGCCGATTATTTTATGACCTGAATAATTAAGGTGGTTAAATAAGAAGGAGAACATCGTTCATAGGATGAATTATAATTTTCAATGCTATGATGTGAATGGATTTGAAGTGGGGGAGGGGATTGCGATAAAATCGTTACTAATTGATCTGGATGGAACCCTTTATCATGGAAATCGGATGATCAAGGGTGCGGATCTGTTCATATCCCGATTGCGTACAGACCAGATACCTTATGCTTATGTTACAAACAATGCTTCACGCACACCCGAATCGGTGGCTGAGCATTTGGTTGGTATGGGAATTAAAGCGGCCAGCCATGAAGTATATACTTCGGCGTTAGCAGCTGCACAATATGTAGCACAGCAAAGTCCTGGAGCTCGTGTATATTGTATTGGTGAGACAGGATTACGTGATGCACTCACAGGAGCCGGTTTGCAGCTTGTTGAAAACCATCCTGATTATGTGGTGCAGGGGATAGATCGTCAATTTACATATGATGCGCTGGCCGCTGCCATGCGTTGGATTCGGGAAGGAGCCACTTTTATTTTGACAAACCCGGATCTCCAATTGCCTTCACATGATGGGCTAACGCCAGGAGCAGGTACGATTGGAGCAGCAATTGAAGCGGCTTCACAGGTAAAGCCTATTGTCATCGGTAAGCCTTCAAGCGTATTGATGAATTATGCACTGAACCGCTTAAACATTAGGGCGGATGAAGCTCTGGTTGTGGGCGATAATATGCTTACAGATATTGCGGCAGGTGCAGCAGCAGGTTGTAAAACAGCTCTGATCCTGTCGGGCGTGACGACCCGCGCTAATATGGACGAACATGTGCGTACCGTTGGAGTAAAACCTGACCTGATGTTTGAAAATCTCGCTGAATTGCAGGACTGGATGAAAGAAGAGCTGAGATAATAGAAAAAAGTATATGTCTTAGAAAACTTGCGAGCATTAAAAGCTATGTAGCTACGAAAGGAAGATGTTGAAATGCCGGAACTTCCTGAAATGGAAAACTACAGAATCTTATTATCCAAACAAATTTTGGACATTCCGATTACTGGAGTGACGGTTAGCCGTGAAAAGTCCATTAATACTGAAGTGGAAACGTTTGAGAAGCAATTGCTCGGAACGACCGTTGTATATTTAGAGCGTCGAGGCAAGCATTTGATTTTTCATTTAAACACGGGCGGGCGGCTCGTACTTCATCTGATGTTGGGAGGGCTGTTATTTCTGGGAACGGAGGAGCAGCGTCCAGATCGTACAGTTCAGATCGAATTAGATTTTAGTGGAGTAAAGCTTTATTTTATCGGACTGCGTTTAGGTTATCTGCACTTGCTGACGGCTAAAGAAACAGAGGAGGCTTTGTCAGACCTGGGACCTGACCCGTTAGACCGCCGCATGACGTTGGAAAAGTTTACAGCACGGCTGAAGGGACGCCGGGGGATTTTAAAAACAACACTGGTGAATCAGCAGATTTTTTCAGGTATTGGCAATTGTTATTCGGACGAAATTGCTTATATCGCCGGATTTACACCGGGTTCCAAAGTACAAAACATTGTGCAGTCGCCAGAAAAAGTGGAAAAGCTATACCATGCCACTCAATCCGTACTACGTGAAGCTACTGCGGAAGGTGGGTACATGGAAATGCCTCTAATGGAGGGAGACACGCTAACAGGTGGATTTGATCATCAGTGTCGAGTATATGACCGCGAAGGAGAAGAATCTCCAAGTGGCGGAAAAATTGTAAGGGTTGAACTGGCGGGGAAAAAAGCATTTTATTGCCCGGTACAGCAGCATGATGCCTAAATTGCTCATCGGCTCCCATGTGAGTACGCGTGGTGGCTTTTCCAAAGCCGCTATGCGTGCGCGAGAGCAGGGGGGGCGTTCATTTCAATATTTCCCGAAAAATCCTCGTAGTCTGAGACTGAAGGAATGGAGTGCTACTGATGCTGCTGCTTGCAACGCTTACTGTGTAGAGCACCAGCTTCAATCCATTGCTCATTCGCCATATCCCGTTAATCCGGCTCATGGGTCCGAGCGTGGTCAGGAACTTTATGAGCTGACGATTGCTTCATTACGCAATGATCTGGATATTGCTGAAGCCTGTGGGTCAAAAGGGATTGTCGTTCATTTTGGTCACATGCATTCGTTAGACCCTCTAGAGGGCTATCGTAACATCATTAACTGTTTTAATGATGTGCTGGAAGGCTGGCAGGGAAATGCTAAAATATTGATTGAAAATCAGGCGGGGGATCATGGACCTATGGGAACCACGCTTGAGGAAATGGTGCAAATCCGTCGGTTGTGCCGGTATCCTGACAGTATCGGCTTTTGCTTGGACACTTGTCATGCGTATGCAGCAGGATTGTGGAACGGTGGAATGGACGAGGCTTTGATCGATAAAGGAAACCGTCTCGGCTATTGGTCAGCTCTATGCGGAGTTCATTTGAACGATTCTAAATACCCGTATGGCTCTAAAAAAGACAGACACGCTCGTGTGGGGCAAGGCTACATTGGTACTGAGGGCATGCGCTGGATGACAGATCAGGAGGCTGTAAGAGGCATTCCTATCGTTTTGGAGAGTGAGACGGGATCTGATGGGACACATCAGGAGGATATTCAAATGATTCTAAGCTGGGAGTAAATCAGTCTGATTGATAATAACTATCTTTGAGGCTTGTGAGCTTGCATATATGGGAAAAGGAGGAGAAGTTGATGTATTTGTTTATGGACGATTATCGGCCTTGTCCTCCGGGCTTTAAGCTGGCAAGAGATGCGGAAGAGTGTCTGCTGCTGCTTCATGAATACCCTATTACGATACTATCGCTAGATTATGATTTGGGTCCAGGTCAACCTACGGGAAAAGATGTGGCTGCTGCTATCGCAGGGAAACGGTTATATCCACGTGAAATTTACTTGCATTCCTCCAGTCCAGAGGGGCGGCGAGCCATGTATGAGCTGCTCTATGCGAATAAGCCAGATGGAGTCACCGTGCATAATGGGCCCATACCCGAGGAGCGTATGCGAGAGATCAGAAAAGGGTCTGAACAATGAAAGAGATCGGACAAAAAGACGCGCGCCGTGCCATATGGGAGGGATGCAAGCTGGCTTTGTTTGTGTACACTCCCATGTGCGGAACATGCGCAGCTGCCCGTAAAATGCTGGAGGTAGCAGAGCATTTGCTCCCCGAAGGAGCAGTGGTGCAGAGCAACATTAACTATATTCCTGAAATGGTACAGGAGTACCGGATATCCAGCGTTCCCGCGCTTCTTATATATAATGGTGAAAACAATAATCCTGAAATCATCTACAAAATGGAATCTGTAGAACACTTGCTGAGCAAAATAAGGAGCGTGATGGAATGATATCCATGAAGAGCATTACGTTGCAGCGGGAAGAAAGACGAATATTGGACGATGTAAGCCTGGATATACGAGAAGGTGAACATTGGGCTATTCTGGGTCGCAATGGTTCCGGTAAAACAACTTTGCTGGAAATGATGACAGGGTATATGTTCCCAAGTCGTGGTACGGTTGAAGTGCTTGGGCAAATGTATGGTCAATGTGATGTGCGGGAGGTCCGCAAGCAGATCGGATATATCAGTCAGACCTTATTGGAAAAGCTGGCGCTAAAAGATCCAGTTTGGGAAGTGGTCGCTACAGGTGCGTATGCTTTTTTGCGCTTTTATCAGGAAATTCCAACAGAGGCAAAAGAAAAGGCCATATCTTTGCTGGAGGGTATGAATTTAGGTGACTTGATTCATCATCCGCTGGGGACGTTATCTCAAGGAGAACGTAAAAAGGTGATGCTGGCCCGCTCACTAATGGCAGAACCTCGTCTGCTAATTATGGACGAGCCTTGTGCTGGGTTGGATCTATTTGAGCGGGAAAAAATGCTGGTCGAGATTGATCGGCTCCGCAAGCGGGACTTATCAGTGGTCTATGTGACTCATCACATTGAGGAGATTGTCCCCCTATTTACACATGTTGCATTGATTCGTGATGGTAAGGTTGCAGCAGCTGGACCGAAAAAAGAAGTTTTAACGAAAGAATTGATTATGCACACATATGAAGTTCCGGTTGAGCTGGATTGGGATGGAGAACGTCCCTGGATTCGGGTGTGCGCTGGAGGGTAATGTTATTTTGGAGGAACTATATATGAGTACAGATGAACAAAGTGAATCTACTTTGTCATCATCAAGATTTATTTGTACGGCCAATCACGGTTTTGCACCCTATGCTCAAGAGGAGCTTAGAAGAATATTTGGCTCTGTTAAAAGCACCATGCTTTTACCTGGTGAAATTTTTCTAGCTACATTACCTGCGGAAGAAATTGAGGCAGTGAGGACAATTACAGGTCAGCCGCCGATGTTTTTACGTCACTTATTTCCTGTTCATTTTCAGGAAGAAGGAACGGATCTGGTTCAGGTACAGGAACGTCTGATTGCATTCATCCGTAACCGCAAGGAACTGATGGATCAACGTGTTTCTTTACAAGTGCGCAAAGGATCTAATAGCAGTTGGACTGAAAGCGCAGGTGCACTTAAGCAGGCTTTGAGTGAACAATTAAGTGATCTACCTATGGAGCAAACAGTACAAGGCGCCGATGTTATTGTGTCCGTTTTTGCAGATACAGATACGTGGTATGCAGGTGTATCACGTCCTGAGGACAACCTATCGGATTGGAGCGGAGGTGCGGTTCGTTTTCAGAAAGAAGACGGACAAATTTCCCGTGCCAAATTCAAGCTATTGGAAGCAGAAGTAACGTTCGGCATAGATTTTGGCGCTTTCCGTCAGGGACTGGATATTGGGGCAGCACCGGGTGGATGGACTTCCTTCTTACTGGAGCGGGGACTGAAAGTTACTGCGGTTGATCCGGCAAAGATGGAGCCATCACTGATGAAGTACGCCAATCTGACTTTTTTGTGTAAAAATGCAAGTGAAGTCAAATTTAAAGAGAATTTGTTCGATCTGCTGGTTTGTGATATGAGCTGGAGTCCTAAGCAAATGGCAAGGCTCGTTACTGATTTACTATATAGTTTGCGAAGTGGTGGTACTGCTATCGTTACGGTCAAGCTAATGCATAAAAAGCCCTTGGCGCTCATTCATGATGTAATTGCTTCATTTGAGGAGTCCGGCATGCAGATTCAGCGAGCTAAGCAGCTATTCCATAATCGAGATGAGATTACCCTGTACATGATTAAGTATGGAAAATAACACTTTACAATAGATACAGGTGTGCTATATAATAAATCCAAATTGTTCCTTAAAAATAATAATGATGTTTAAATCAAGGGAAAGCATCCCGCGAAAACGGTTTTCATGGCGACATGGAAATTTGATTTTGCGGTAGCTTTCCCTTTTTTGCGTTGTTTGCTTAAGAAAGGAGGTAGGAGAATAATGAAGCAACCATCACAGTTGGAATTCGGATCAATTGTTGGTGAGCGTTACCGTATTGTGCGCACATTGGGTTCGGGAGGAATGAGCCGCGTGTTCATGGCAGAGGATTTAAAACTGCCAGGCAAGCAATGGGCAGTGAAGGAGTCGGTTGCCGAGCCACAAGTGATGAAGCTTGTACGCACGGAGGCAGAGATGCTAATTTCACTAAGCCATCCACGTTTACCAAGAATTGTTGATTTTTTTGAGCATCCCCCATCTGGTGCGGTATACCTGGTTATGGATTACATCGAAGGAATTACGCTGGAAGCATATATGAAGGGCTACCAAGGCTATATTCCACAGGAGCAAATCGTCCCATTCGCTTTGCAGGTACTGGATGTGTTGGATTATTTGCATACCCGTCAACCACCAGTCATTTACCGGGATCTGAAACCAACGAATATTATGCTGACACCGGAAATGGAATTTATACTGATTGATTTTGGAATAGCGAGGAGCTACAAGGCTGAGCTGGATCAAGATACGGTAAAGCTGGGCACAGTGGGCTTCGCTGCCCCGGAGCAATATGGAGCAGGTCAGACGGATGCTCGTTCAGACTTATACAGTTTGGGAGCGCTGCTATTGTATCTCTGTACAGGAGGCAAATATAGCGAGTGGACTGCGGGAGTAGAAGGATATATACGCGGGGAATTGTCTCGTCATTTGATTCCAGTAATTCGAAAACTGCTGCGTCAGAATCCTGAGGAACGATTTCAATCCGCCGGGGAGGTCATTGGAGAACTGCGTCGCAGTGCTGATTTTCAACCTGCTCAACAAGGAATATCCGTTAATGATGCCTCAATGGATTATGCAGGCACAAGGGTAGTGGCTGTACTGGGTGTATCTGCCGGCTCCGGTGCTACGCATACAGCAATTACGGTGAGCCACTATCTGGCTCGAAGATCCCGCTCCGTAGCTTTGGTTGAGCTGCACAGCACAGCCAAAGCATTTGCCCGACTTCAAGAAGTCGTAGAAGGCACATCCGTTGGACAAATGAGTTCAAGTCGGCGTTTTGAAGTCGATGGAGTACATTACTGGCGACAAACATCGCGTGCGGATGTCATTTCTTTGTTGGGTGGTTCTTACAGATTTATCGTACTGGACCTGGGGAGTGGGCAGGATAATGAACGTCTGGAAGAATTCTTGAGAGCCGATTATCCGCTCGTCGTTGGCTCAGGGGCCGAATGGAGGGTTCAGGATATAGCAGGGCTTGCCCGATCTCTTCAGCGCCACCCACAGCACAAATGGAATTACTGCTTGCCATTGGCAACTTCGGAGGCGGTTCGCAGGCTTCGTAAGGAGCTGGATCACGATAAAGTATTTGCTCTACCGTTCCACTCAGACCCCTTCGAACGGGATGATGAGATGGATCAGGTGCTGGACGAGCTGTTTCGCGGAGTTATTCCAGACACACGGAGAAGACGCTTCGCATTCCTTAAGCGACGGCGCTAAATAGAAAAAGTATATATCAAAAAGAGGCAGGGGAGAAGTTGTGTGTCCAAGCTAAGAAAAAGCAGTAAACAAAAACTGTATGCCGGTTGCATTGGCGCTGGGATTGTTGGCATTATCTTTGCCGGCTACCTTATGGTTAATATCCATCAAATGAATGAGGTCAGGAAACAGGCTGAGGTAGAGGCAGAACTGAAATGGAAAGTGTATGAACAAGAGCAACGAACCGCGAAAAAAGGCTGGGCGGTTGTCCGTGATATTTCTCCAGGTGAACAGATTGCATCTAATGATTTGAAGGGAATTAAAGTTCCCGGTTCTCAGGCTCCATCAAATTTGCTGGCAAATAAAAGTGAAGTTTCCGGAACCACAGCCAAGATTGAGCTTAAAAAAGGATCTGTGCTTACATCGTCTATGATTACTGCTGATGAACCCACACCTAAAGATTTACGCAACCGTGAGCTAAAGGTGGTGGTACTACCCAACAGTCTAAAGTCGGGGGACGAAGTAGATATCCGCATACAATTTCCAACAGGTCAGGATTACATTCTATTATCCAAAAAGAAGATTTCCCGACTGGAAGGTCCAATTGTCTGGGTTACTTTGAATGAGCAGGAAATATTATCGCTTTCGAGCGCGATTGTTGATGCCTATCTGCATAAAGCATCCATTTATGCTCTGACGTATGTCGATCCCCAATTTCAGCCTAAGGCAATCCCGACCTATCCACCTAACGCGCAGGTGTTAGCGTTAATGAATAGTGATCCGAATTTGATACACATTGCTGAACAAAAGCTGTCTAAGCAGCTGCGGGATTCCCTTGAAAATGCAATTAGTTCATCAAACAGTGTAATTTCAACACCCGTGGAAAGAAGTCTGAGTGAGGAAATTGCAGCTCAACATGCGGGTGCTACTATAGAAAACCCAACAAGCGGGATTGATGTTACAAGAAATGAATATGAGAATGAGCAGGACCATCAAGAACAAACAAAGATTCTGACGCAGGGTGGAAGCTCTGACCCGTATGCCAAATAATTGAGAGAAAAGGAACGGAAGTATGAAAACATGGATATTTGCCGGGCTTTGTGACAAAAGCGATACCTTGTTATACATCAGCAGCATATTAGCAGCTTCCGGCCAACGGGTACTGCTTGTAGATGCTACGCTGCGGGGACGGTATCGGTATAGCATAGGGATGCTTGACAAACCACTTCCCATTACGCAGTTTAGTGGTTTTGATGTAGCAATTGGATTTACAGCATGGGAAGACCTGCATATAGGTATGACGGCTGATCAGAAGGCAGAGCAGGTTTATGACATTGTTATTTTAGATGTAGAGTTACTTGATTTTTGTCCAATTTCTGTTTGGAAAAGGGCAGAACTGCGAGTTTGGGTCAGTGATTATAGCCGCATGCTAATGCATAACGGACAGAATTGGCTTCAGCATTTATTCAGTCAATCTGAATTTCCCAAAGATCTTGTATTTCACAAGCTATTTTTACAGGCCGTGGATTGTGGTCTGGAGGAGCCGTATCTGTGGGAATACATGAACCATTTCCCGGCATCTTGGCAGCAAGAGCCATATATACTGCCATGGGATGAGGGGTTGCTTGCTCTGAAACTGGAAAATGAGCATAAAAAACAGCTAATACTAAAACCGCTATCCAGAATATATAAGAAAGAATTATGCCGTTGTATTGGAGAATGGATGAGTTGGGAATTAAAGGTGATTCGTCGTGCGCTAAAGCGTGCGGAAAGGAGTAGAGCATGAGTACCATTTTGTTTTGGAGCCCCATTAAGGGGGCTAGTGGAAGTAGCTCTTTGGCGGCAGCAATAGCAATTACCATAGGCAATCTATATAGAGGAAGACTATTATTGACTCATTTGGGTCGTAGACATACCGGTATTGAATCAGGATTACCTATACAAGAGTATGGTATGGATGATCCAACCCTACAGCTTCAGGAAGGGGGCTGGGATGCTGCCGCACGTTTAGTTCTGCGAGGGACACTGTCTAAAGAAAATATTCGTAATTATACGACACCTGTACTCGAACATACTTTGGATGTACTTGAGGGAACCTCCAGCTTTGGAGCTGCACCGCCGTTACTGTCTCCAGGGCTTGTACGGGCAGTAATAGATACAGCGAACCAATATTATGATTTAACGCTAATTGATGCAGGAAGTGGAGCAGGATGGGGGGCTGTACAGCATGAAGCATGTGCACGAGCCAAACTGGCTGTTCTTTCACTCACTCAGAATATGCGAGAGTTAGACGCTTATTTTGAATCCGTGTCTCCGTTATCTACCTACTCATCGTTACCCTTATTAATAGTACTTGGAAAATATGATGTGCATTCTCAAGTGAATGAAACGAATATTCGCAGGAGATATGGCTACAAAGGTGCTCTGTATACAGTCCCTTATAACACCGGATTTATGGACGCATGGAACCGCAGGGATGTGATCGGCCATGTGCAGCGTGAGGTACGAAGTGGAAAAGGGCAGCCTCGCAAGCTTTTTATGACTGTAGGATGGGCGCAGAGTATACGTCATATCAGCAAAGCTATTCTGGAGGCGGCAGAGTCCGATCTTCGGCTCAAGGCTTTGGAGAGGGGCGCTTAAATGCTGTCCGCTCAAATGATCAACGGATTGATTCTTACCTGTATAGTATTGATGTGCATCGTACTGATTATTGTAAAATATCGAGGGAATTTTCACTCGCGACATTCAACACTTCGGGTAGAAAAAAAGAACGAAGATGCCACATTCGAAACATTAATAGAGTATATCAAAAATGCACTTCATGAACTAAGTCATAGCCAGATGGCGGATGCTGGATTGCATGAAGAGGAATATAGACGGCGTATCCATCAAAGGGCGGAACTACGCAGGGCTTTAAAGGACTGTGCCAATGGTAGCAGTGGAGATAAACGTTTTGTTAAAAATCTGATGGCTGAGCTTCTGATTCACGGTTACGGCTTGAACGAGAAAATCGTCGATACTGTTATGCCATTCTCCAGACCTGAGTTGTTTAGCATACAGGATCAATTCGAAATTATATTTTACCAATACCAGCAGAAGTTTGGCGCTGATGCACTATCACGTTTACTGGATACTTATGACTTGGCCGAAATGAGATATTCACAGCAAGGTGAAGAAGATGGAAGTTATCTCGTTACCGCAGAGGACATTCGTTATATCTATGATTGTGAGTACCGGCCCCTTTCCTTTTTGGAAAAGGTGGATATTATTGTCCAGCGGATTTATCAGCATTACAAAGGCTTTTCCGTCATTGATGATATTCGTGACCAGCGGATCGACGGTGTAAGTGGGGGCGTCAGTGGTATGCCGGAAGGTGGGATTCCTGCATCATCAGACTGGCCTTCGGATGGGTATGTATTTGAACAAACAACTATGCCTACTGCCAATAGTTATGAGAGCGTATGGATTTTTTATAAAGGTAAAACGATCCATCTTTCGTTCCTTTCCTTCGGATCTGAGCGTGAACTTAAAAGGGTGTGCCAAAATATTTACAAATACAATTACCCGGGACAGCTTTCCGAAGCGAATGGTTATAAGGTCAATGAAATGAAGGATGGGTCACGGGTAGTGGTGGTACGACCTCCTTTCTCAGAATCGTGGGCTTTCTTTGTCCGTAAATTTGATATTCAAAGCGCATCGCTGGAACAATTAATTAAGGGACAAAATGCTGATTTTCCAATCCAGCTACTTTCTTATTTAATGAAAGGCAGCCGGATTACTGCTATCACAGGCGCGCAGGGCTCAGGTAAGACGACGTTGTTAATGGCGATGGTCAAGCACATTTATGCTTCGTATACGCTTCGCGTTCAGGAAATGGCTTTTGAACTGCATCTACGCAGCATCTACAGTCGCCGTAATATTCTTAGCTTTCGAGAAACGGATCATATTTCAGGACAACAAGGGCTTGACTTACAGAAAAAAACAGATGGAACCGTCAATATCCTAGGCGAAGTAGCAAGTGATGAAGTAGCTGCTTGGATGATTCAAATGTCGCAGGTTGCCAGTCTGTTCACCATTTTTACTCATCATGCCAAAACATTTCGTGATCTCGTGTTTTCACTTCGTAATTCATTGCTCAAAACAGGAGTATTTCAGCATGAAGGCATTGCTGAGGAACAGGTAGTTCATGTCATTAACTTTGATGTGCATCTCAAACGTGATGCGGAAGGGCGACGCTACATCGAACGGATCACAGAATGTGTGCCGCGTGACCCGGATCATACGGATGCAGGCTCCAATGCTTCATCAAGCTACAGTTATCGCCACGTTATGGAATATCGGAACGGAAGCTATATACCGATGGAGCCCTTAACAGCCAAAAGTGTACAAGAAATGTATGAGCAGATGAATGTAAATGATGCCAGAGATTTCCGCAGTTTTTTGACCCGCTATTGGGAGGAAGACTATGAGTCTTAAAGAAATTTTAGTATGGATTTTACTTATATCAGGTGGGGGCTTTACGCTTCTATATATAGCTTTATGGGGGTTGCGTAAGCGCAGTAGTCATGCAGTTCGCAGAGGACGAATTTATTCTGTGAAGGAAGGTCGCAAGGGAAAAGCGGTACTGCAACGTGAGCTACAAGCCTTACTGCATAAGTTGTACACGCTGTGTATGAAGGTCCCTTTCTTATCCGGATACATCACGAGAATACGTAAGCGACTAGCTGGTCAGCATGCCTACGATGAGTACAAGCTTCGCCTACAGACGATAAAGATGACACTGTTCATCTGGGGAGCTTTAGCTTGCAGTGGTGTTGTGCTGGTCATGATGAAGCCAGGAATAGAGTTTGCTATATTAGCCGTTTTATGCGGGGTGGTAATCAACAGTCTTATTTTGGATATGGCCATTAGCCGGATGGAAAAAAGGCTACTTGCACAGATGATCGAATTATTCGCCAATGTGCGTCACTATTACCATCAGCACGGTATGGTGGAGGAAGCTATATCCGAAGCGGCCGATTTGGCGGAGGCAGAGGCCGGGAGACACGCACGACTCATCCATGAGGCGCTAACAGATGTTGATCCGCACGAAGCATTGGAAAGATACTATGAATCGGCTCCTAATCGATTTTTAAAAGCTTTTGCCGGTATCTCGTATATGGTAATGGAGTTTGGTGATCGGGTTGAGGAGGGCGGCTCCATTTACTTGAAGGGGCTCGGCAGTCTCGCACGCGAAATCCAGTTGGAGTTGCTGCGAAGAAATAAACTGGACTATCTGTTAAAAAGTCTAAACGTGATCGCACTAGCACCAGTTTTCTTTACCACCCCAATCGAGACATGGGCGAGGTCCAGCTTTCCCTCCATGGATGAGTTTTATCGGGGAAAATTGGGTTATATCACAAAATTATCCGTTTATATTGTGATAATCGTATCTTATTTCCTGTTACAGAAGCTACAACAGACCGACGAGACAGGATATCGTGCGGGTAGAGGACGGAGGGTTTGGGAGCAGAAGCTATACCGTTTTCCTATCATTCGTAATGTGGTGGATTCTTTAATTCCGCGACAGCATATGTCTTCTTATTTTCAAATAACCCGCCTATTAAAGGAAAGTGGTGCGGAGATTAGGCTGGAGTGGCTCTACATACGCAGAATGGCTCTTTGTATTATAGGATTGGCGCTCAGTATCAGTACGATATTTTTTTTACATGAAGCTGAGAAAACGCATATCCTTCACGCACCAGTGCAATCGGGTCAAATGTTTGGACGTTTAAGTCCGGTGGAGCAAAAAGAAGCTTTGAAGCAGAGTGAGATTGATCGCAAAATCATGCATTCGCTGAACATGAGGTCAAACAGCACATACGAACAGACGTACGCTGCTTTAGAGCATAATGCTAATGGAACTGCTACTCCTGAACAGTTATCCACAAATACTTGGCGTATCCTCCAAAAGCTAAAAGATTGGAATGATGAATACATCAAGTGGTGGGAAGTGCTGATTAGTTTGATTGTTGGGTACGCAGCCTATCAAATGCCTATGCTTTTATTATATTTGCAACGAAAAATGCGTCGGTTGGATATGAGGCATGAGGTGTATCAATTTCAAACAGTTATTTCCATTTTACGGGTTATGGAACGAATGTCTGTCGAGGAAATATTGGAGTGGCTGAACAGATTTTCAGTTATATTCAAAAGACCTCTGCAAAAATGTTTGCTTCATTATGAACATGGGCCAGAGGCAGCTCTCGACTTGCTAAAAGAAGAAGCGCCTTTGCCGGAATTTCAACGTCTCGTGGATAAGCTTCATTTGTCTTTAGGTAAAATTACGATTCGGGAGGCCTTTGATGATTTGGAATCCCATATGTCCTACTATTTCGAACAAAGAAAACAGGAGTATGAAAAAATAATAGACAGTAAGGCTATCTGGGGAAGGATGATTGGTTTTGCCCCGATGTATGGTCTTATCTTTTTATATTTGGTGATTCCGTTGATCGGCATGAGCTTTGTTCAAATGGATAACTATTATGAACAAATACAAAAAATTCAGTAAGAAAGTTAACCTATGACTAATACAAAATAACAAGCTAGGAGAGAAAAATAATGAATAACGCATCAACAGCTTTAAAGGTAGCCGCTGGGATATTTTTGACCATCGCTCTAATTACGATTGTAGTTATACTATTTATTTCAGCCCAGGAGGCGACTAAAACGGCACAAAATAATTTTGCTGATATTCAGACCGAATTGTCTCAAGCCTCTTTTACGGTATATGACGGCACAACGATTAGCGGTTCCCAGGTGACCAATGCGCTGCGGAAGTTTCAGGGGAAGGACCAATTCGGCATTCAGATTAAAACCGGCAAAAATATGGCAGGCCAGTGGTACGGTAATGCTCTGAACATTAGCCCAGACAGTGAACAGTATGGCGCCGTGAATGGTGGCAGTGATAAGACAGGTAAAATCACGAATACACTTAATGAGAAAGAGAATGAATACGTAAATCCGAGTGGTAAATTTAAAGCTGAAATCGTCAAAGACAAATCGAACGTGGTACGTGGGTTGTTGTTTACCCAGTCCTAAGCACTACAGCAGAGATAATAATCATAAAGGGGATGAGAGTATGTCTGATCACGCTTCAAGTATGCTGCAGCTTGGTGTGTCAGTTATTCTGTTCATAACCGCATGTGTAACGGCAGCAGACTTGTCCAGCCAGCTGGATGGTGCACTGGAATTAAGATCACAGCAAGAGGAGCATTCTGAAGGGCGAATAGCCCGTACTGCTGGGGTGGGGTTGCCGGAGCGGATTAAAGGAACTCAGGTCATACAGGCAATTCGCATGAACTTACAGGAGGGGATTTCGATTCAAGTCGACGGGACAGAGTATGATGTATTTTCTGAACCGTTTGAGCCTGATGTATCGACCCTGGATGCTTCCTCATTATATTCCATGTACCCCCAGCGTAATGGGAATGGGGACATAACATCTGTACGTTTTGAGAAATTGGGGGAAGACTGAAGTGGTTCAAACAATATCGAAGCTGTTGGGGGCGCTGCTCGCTGTATTGCTTTTGTACATCGTACCCGCAGCTCAAGCTGCTGAACGGCAGGATGATATATCCGGGTTAAATACATATCATTCAACTGTACGTTTTGTTGATATGGTAAGAACCAAGGGTTACATTACACCGACGATGTATAACGATTTTATGCGTGATCTGGAATTGACAGGCAATATGTACGAAGTTGACTTGGAACATATGCACAAAAAGTATGTACCGGACTATGCAGATGCCGCGAAGCCAGACAGTTTTCTGGGCAATTATGAAACTGTATATGATGGGTACTATAATTCGCAAATTTTTCCTGTACTGTTTCCTGACAATCAGCAGCCAAAATCAGATCAGACGCGTCGATATACCTTGATGGCCGGGGATTATTTTACGGTCCGGGTACATAATACGAATCGGACTCCTGCGGACTTGTACAAATCATGGCTTCTTGGTGGGGCAGATAGCGGCAAGCCGGCAGTTACAGCTTCTTACGGGGGCATGGTTCTGAATGAAGATTACTGATTTTGCGGTCATATTTATACTTTTGTTTTTGCCCTTTGGTGTAGTTAGTGACTTACGGGTGCAGAATCAGCGTGAAGTGCAGCAGCTAGAAATGAAATATACGTCGGCTCTCCGTACCGCAGTTCAGGATGCAGGGGTTGTGCTCTCACAGAATGAACGTCAGGAACGCGAGGCCGGATACGGATCGGATAAGTTTTTTCGGGTAGATAAAGAAGCAGCGCTGAACACGTTCCTGCACACCCTTTTTCTTAATGTAGGCATTGATGGGGATTTAGTAGCACAACGTGCATTATTGGATTACATACCGGCCATTGTAATTCTGGATTATGACGGTTATTATGCGTTCACCTCAGAAGCCTATACAGATGAGCATGGACAAGCTGCTATTGGCCACAAATGGAGCGAAAAAAAGCCATATGCCTATGTTGATTCAGTAGGCAACAGTGTGGGGTTCACCTTGGATAATTATGTGCACGCATACGATGCTCGGAATCACAGGTGGGTAGAGGGCTTTCAAAAGGAACTTCAGGATCAGACCGCTATATCTTTGCTGAATAATTCAGAAACTTTTGAGCAAATACGTCGTTCCACCATTGTTCGCAGCGTTCAAGAGGACTTGGCGCGAATTATTAATGTCCATAACGAAAAAGCAGCGCGTAACGGCATAACTTATTCGTTCACGCTACCGATCATTCCGCAAGAGGAGTGGTACAACACGGTAGATGATGTGGGGCTTATCGCGTTTATACAAGGCATTCCGGTCGGAGACAGGTATTACAATAACTATGGATTTGGTGGTGGGAGAGTCGTTAGAAAGCAAGACATTATCGGTGGCATAGAACCAGATACTGGAATAAAGTATTTTTATAGAGATTCATGTCCAGCTCCCTTTAAAGCGAGTGAACGTTTCACGGATGAAAAATCTGCAGCAGCTGCGGGTTACTTTGAGTACAAATGTTATAATGGCTTAAAATAATCACCCTCATGGGTGGTTTTTCTTTTTTTAGGCAGATCCATACCAAAAAACCTTAAAATTCACTGTTTTCAATATTCCGATATGGTTGCAGAATGTGCTACAATAAAGCTTTGAGAGAAACGAAATGCATATGAAATAAGAACAGTCGGCAACGCCGATGACAATAAGGAGCCAAAAACAGCTTATGAGTTTATTGACTGTAGAAAATGTATCCCACAACTTTGGGGACCGCGCATTATTTAAAAATGTTTCCTTTCGATTGCTTGCGGGGGAACGTGTAGGTTTGGTAGGAGCTAACGGTGTTGGTAAATCGACACTCATGAACATTCTCACTGGAAAATTGCTTAAGGATGAGGGTAAAGTGGAATGGACTCCACGTGTGCGTTACGGCTATCTGGATCAGCATACCAAGCTGACACCGGGCAAAACGGTACGTGATGTATTGAAGGATGCTTTTCTTCCTTTGTTGGAATTGGAAAAGGAAATGATGCAGATTACTGACAAAATGGGGGATGCTTCTCCTGATGAGTTGGAAGTGTTGCTGGAACAGATGGGTGAAATTCAGGAGCAACTGGATATGGGGGATTTTTACCTCATTGATGTAAAGGTTGAAGAGATGGCGAATGGACTAGGTCTGTCGGCCATAGGACTGGATCGGGATGTATCCGCACTTAGCGGCGGGCAACGGACAAAAGTTCTTCTTGCTAAGTTGCTGTTGGAAAAGCCGAACGTCCTGTTGCTGGATGAACCTACCAACTATTTGGATGTAGAGCATATTGAATGGCTTACGCGCTATTTGAAGGATTATCCTTATGCTTTTATTCTTATTTCACATGATACTGAATTTATGAACCAGGTCGTTAATGTTATTTACCATCTTGAATTTGCCAAGATGACCCGTTATTCAGCTAATTATGAAAAGTTTCTCGAAATGGCGGATCTGAACAAAGCCCAACATATTGATGCTTATGAGAAGCAACAGGATTTTATTAAGAAACAGGAAGATTTTATTCAGCGTAATAAAGCGCGTGCCTCTACATCAGGCCGAGCAAAGAGCCGTGAAAAGCAGCTTGATCGGATCGAACGTATTGATAAGCCTGAAGAAGCCGCAAAACCAACCTTTCAATTCAAAGAGGCACGTGCAAGCGGAAAGACGGTATTTGAGGGTATTGATTTTGAGATTGGTTATACACATGCCCTTTTGCCTAAAATGTCCATGACGATTGAACGTGGCGAAAAGATTGCAATTGTCGGCTACAATGGTGTCGGTAAATCGACATTGCTCAAAACCATATTGGGAAAAATTCCGCCAATCAGTGGAAAAACCTATCAAGGTGATTTTTTGCAGCCCGCTTATTTTGAGCAGGAAGTAAAGGCCGAGAAAATTACACCGATTGACGATGTGTGGAATGAATTTCCGCATTTGAACCAGCATGAAGTACGAGCGCATTTGGCGCGTTGCGGTTTGAAAAATGAGCATATCACGCGTCCGCTATCTGCGCTCAGTGGTGGAGAACAGGCTAAAGTCCGTCTTTGCAAACTGTTAATGCGTGAAAGCAACTGGGTACTGTTCGATGAGCCTACCAACCACTTGGATGTTAAAGCAAAGGATGAGCTGAAACGTGCCTTGAAGGAATACAAAGGGACCGTATTGCTTGTATCTCACGAACCGGACTTTTACGAGGATTGGGTAACCAAAACGTGGAATGTGGAAGAGTGGTCAAGTAAAGTTAACTAAAATCAGCTAAATCCAGTTCCAGCAAATTTCACACGAAGTGGGGTTTGCAGAATTAGAAAAATATGCTAAGCTATCTTTAGCTTATACAATAAAATAGTCACACTAGGGGAGCCGCCCATGCGGCTGAGACGGAATAAATGGATTTCGGACCCTTTGCACCTGATCTGGGTTATGCCAGCGTAGGGAAGTGAGCGCCGTACAAACAAGGCAACACCTTCTTTATTTTTGTTTGTGCGTGGGACGATACACGTATACGGATATCATGGTCCGTTCGATTATTGGACGTTCGTTAAACCACTTCCTTGGGGAAGTGGTTTTTTTGCGTTTCGTTCATTTTAAGTAGTTCGAGCTTCCGTAGACGATTCACATATAATCCCCTTTCATTCCTGCTGGTAGACGTGGCTGGCTAAGCTTAGATCCTTTAGTCCAATGTGAGGTGAAGACAAAATCGAATTACACGCAATTTCGATGGAAAAGGGCACTTTTGCACAAGCCGCCCAAGTGGCTGCTGTGATTTGTCCGTATGTTCATTATGTACACGCACGTTTAAAACAGAATGGTGCCTCTGCATTGCTTTCTTTGACTCGCAGCCTGGTGGAGCAGGAAGTTCCTTTGCAACAAATTGTAGTAAATGATCGTGTGGATGTAGCTTTACTTACTTTGGTCGGAGCCGTTCAATTACCAGCTAATGGATTACCTGTTGTGGATGTGAAAAGCCTACTTCCAAAGGGTACACGCTGTGGAGTGTCTGTACATTCCGTGGAGGAGATGCAAATTGCTGAGCGGGCAGGAGCGGACTATGTACTTTATGGTCACGTATATGAGACCCATTGTAAGCCCGGTATTGTACCGCGGGGTTTAGCTCAGCTTGAACATATTTGCAGGTTGTCGAACATTCCGGTGATTGCGTTAGGCGGCATACAACCGCATCATATCCCGGAGCTTTATAGGGCCGGAGCAAGCGGAATTGCAGTGATGTCTGGTATATGGGAGGCTGAGTCGCCCGTTGCAGCTGCAATGGAGTATAGGCGAATGGCAGACCTTGTAGTTCACAGCCTGTAGCGAGAAAACGAGAGTAGAGGCAAGCTGAAAGCAGAAGGGTTTATGGAGAGGAGATACGGAACAAATGCTAAAGATACACACAGAGGAAAGAGTGATAGGACACGCTGAATGCTTGGTCATAGGTGGAGGTGTCATCGGCAGTTCCATTGCTTATCATGTGGCCAAAGAGGGAAGAAGTACGATTATGCTGGAACGATTGATCCCGGGTGAGGGAGCCTCAGGAGCAGCGGTTGGAATGCTGGCAGCGGAAAGTGAAGAGTTCACCGACTCTGAGCTATCACGATTTGCTCGCATAAGTCGAGATGCATTCCCTGAGCTTGTCTGTGATCTAGAGCGTTTGTCAGGTATTTCGGTGGAATTCCGTACTGAAGGGTTTGTGACCCCTTTCCGTACGGAGACTGAAGGCCAAAAACGCTGGAAAGCTGCAAAAACGCGAGAGGGTGATTGTCCTATCTGGTGGGATGCGAAAGAATTGGCCCGACGAATTCCAGGTTTGGATGAACAAGCGATCGGGGCAATATATCGTTCAAAGGAGACACAAGTGGCTCCTGTCCAGCTTTGCCGTGCTTATGCAGGTGCTGCTGCGGTGCTGGGAGCAACGGTATGGTCTGGTACACAGGCAGAGCAACTGGTCATACAGGATGGTCGAATTTGCGGTGTCCGCACAGATAGTGGTTTTTTTTCCTGCGATCAGGTCATTATTGCCGGAGGCTTGGATAGCATGAAATTGCTAGCGCAGGTTGGGTTTGAATATCCACTTTATCCGGTCAAGGGCGAAGCGGTAGCGGTCTCCTTGAAGGATCACCCGTTAGAATACACCATTTACGCTGATGATATTTACCTAGTGCCTAAACAGAATAACGAGCTTTGGATTGGGGCAACGAGCCTTCCGCATCAATATGACGAAGAGGTGACCGTAGGAGGCTTGGAAGGGTTGCTGGCACGTGCCTCTGCCTGGCTGCCGCGCGTCCGTGAAGCTTCTTTTAAACGCGCTTGGGCGGGCTTACGTCCGCAGGCTGTATCAGGTCATCCTTTTATAGGCATTGTTCCTGGGGTCGAGGGCGTATATGCTGCAGTCGGGCATTATCGCAACGGTGTCCTGCTGAGTGATGCTACCGGGCGTGCGATGGCAGCTATGCTTAATGGGGCTTGTGCAGCAGAACTTGGGATAAGTAGTTTTTCTTCTGAGCTCCTCAAGGAGAAAAGCTTATGAAGCTGACGATTAACGGCCAGAGCCTGACCTTTTCTAATCGAATCACTCATGTGGATCAATTGCTATATGAGCTTGATGTAAAGGTGAAAACCGTAGTGGTGGAGCTGAATCGGCATATATTGACCCGTGAAGATCATGATGAAGCGGTACTGAAAGATGGAGATTGCCTAGAGATCGTACATTTTGTGGGAGGCGGTTGATTATGTTAACCATTGGAAAAGCATCTTTTACCTCGAGGTTGTTGTTGGGAACAGGAAAATTCTCTGATCTGGATATCCAATCCCAAGCCGTAGAGGCTGCTGAGACGGAAATATTGACGTTTGCTGTACGGAGATTGAACTTGGAGGAACGGGACAAGCAGCATTTTCTCGATATGCTGGATTTGACCCGGTATACACTTCTTCCCAATACAGCTGGGGCTACAACAGCAGAGGAGGCGATTCGTATTGCCAAATTGGCAAAAGCCTCCGGCCTGTGCGATATGATTAAGGTGGAAGTCATTGGGGATAGCAAGACACTGCTGCCGGACCCATTTGAAACGTTGAAAGCTAGTGAAAAGCTGTTAGAAGAAGGCTTTATCGTGCTGCCCTACATATCGGACGATGTGATTCTAGCAAAGAGGCTACAAGAGCTTGGAGTACATGCCGTTATGCCTGGAGCTTCACCGATTGGTACAGGACATGGTTTGCTTAATCCGTTTTCATTAGGTCTAATTATTGAACAGGCGGAGGTTCCGGTTATTGTCGATGCGGGTATTCGCTCACCCGGTGACGCGGCCATGGCGATGCAGTTAGGGGCAGATGCTGTTTTGTTGAATACAGCCGTATCAGGAGCGAAGGACCCGGTAAAAATGGCCGAGGCCATGAAACTGGCTGTTCGTGCTGGAAGATATGGTTTTGAGGCGGGGATGATTCCTGTAAAACGTTACGCTTCAGCAAGCAGTCCGATAGAAGGTATGGTTCAGGCATGAAGGTAACTGACAAATCCGGTGCAGGAGGAACACATTCAAGTGACCGTTATTCCAGACAGGAAAGATTCGCGCCCTTTGGACCGACAGGACAACGTCGGCTTGCTTCTTCCCACGTACTAATCATAGGTGCCGGAGCGTTAGGTACAGGTATTGCGGAAACGCTCGTTCGCGGGGGTGTAGGTACAGTGAGCCTCGTAGACCGGGATTATGTGGAATGGAGCAATTTGCAGCGCCAGCAGCTTTTTCAGGAAAGTGATGCTGCGCAAAGATATCCCAAAGTAGTAGCTGCTCAGCGAAGATTAAAGGATATTAATTCGGAAACGGTTATACATGCACATGTACTGGATGTTGGGGTGGAAGAGCTGGAAGAGTTGATCCAAGGGGTAGATCTCTTGATGGATGCAACCGATAATTTCGATACCCGACTTCTTATGAACGACATGGCACTCAAGCATCGGATACCTTGGATTTATGGGGGGTGTGTAGGCAGCTATGGTGTAACCTACACCATTTTACCGGGTCAAACGCCTTGTCTTCACTGTCTGCTGGGAACTATACCGTTTGGTGGGGAAACCTGTGATACCGCCGGGATTATTCCGCAGGCTGTACAGATGGTCACGGCTAACCAAACTACGGAAGCTTTCAAACTTCTTGGCGGATATCTGGAAGATTTGAGAGGAAAGTTACTTTCGTTTGATTTGTGGAAAAATGAGTACGTAGCGATAGCAGTAGATAGCGTTAAAAAGGAGAACTGTCCTTCTTGCGGCAGTCAACCGACGTATCCCTATTTGTCGGCCTCTCATCGGCAGAAAACAGATGTTTTGTGCGGTAGGGATACCGTTCAAATTAGACCAGCAAACCCGACACATCTGAATCTTGCAGAAACAGCAGATAGATTTGCTTCTTTGGGAGAAGGAAAAGTAGAGCGGAATCCGTTTTTGGTTTCCTTTAGTACAAGCGAGCATCGGTTGGTTGTTTTTGCAGATGGCAGAGCGTTGATTCATGGGACAAAGGACGTGGCAAAAGCAAGAAGTCTGTATCATCGCTATTTGGGTTAAACCATAAAAGCAGAAAGCCATTCTTTGGAGAATGATTTTCTGCTTTTTTGTTACAATAATATTATTATGCTTTAATGGCTTATAACACAAACTTGTTCGTATCCAATATGTAATGCTATGTCCAAACCAGGTGGGTGAAAAGGTGAGCCCGTTAATTTTGCTTGTGGATGTAAATGAAGCGTCTCCCGTAATTGTTCGTCCATTGGAGCAGGAAGGTTATCAGGTGGTTCATGTTAGCAATACGACGGATGCAAGCTCTTATGTAGCCCATAATCCTGTGGATTTGCTGCTGCTCAATATAGAAGATGAACAGACGGTTTCGCAAGGCTTGCTTCGCATATTGCAGCAATACCATCCTCATGTCCCGCTATTAGCAATGACTTCATCAGATGAGGAGGACCATATTGTTTCCTGTTTTGAACAAGGAGCACATGATGTGATCGTTCTGCCCTTTTATCCTAGAGTTTTTCAGGCTAGAGTGGCTAATTTATTGCGGATTTTTGGTATTGAACGTGATGTAAAAAGGGCAATCGAGGCGGGTGATTTACATATAGACAATGCAAGCAGATTGGTGAGCAGAGGGGGACAAAAGCTGGAATTAACTCCGAAGGAATTTGATCTTTTACTTCATCTGGCGATACATCTTAACCAAGTTTGTAGCAGGCAGAAAATTCTGAAGGATGTTTGGAAACATGATTATATCGTTGATACGAACGTTGTAGATGTCTATATCAGACATTTGAGGGTTAAAGTAGATAAGGGGTATAAGTTTAAAATGATCCGTACGGAACGAGGTATTGGTTATTCACTCAGAACACCAACCGTATCAGAATAGTATTAGGTATATAAAAAAAGCCGGAACTTTTCGTCCCGGCTCGCATATTTCAAAATGAGTTTCATACTACAGCACGCGGCGTGCTTTAATGTATGTTCTTTTCCAGTTGCCAGAGTTCAAATTGGAGATGGTCACGCCAGGTCCGCCGTAAGTGTGCAAAATTTTACCCCCGCCCATATAGACTGCTACGTGGGTAATGTTGCGTCCTGTAGCACGACTACCGCTTGAAAAGAAAACTAAGTCGCCTTTTTTCAAATTGGACTTGGATACGGCATGTCCAACTTTAGACTGTTGAACAGAAGTACGCGGCAAATTTACTCCGTATTTCTTGAATATGTGCTTCATGAAAGAAGAACAATCAAAATTACGTGTAGTGCTTGTGGAAGCTCCAAACTTATAAGGAGTTCCCATATATTTTTCACCGTAGTTAATCACTTTTTGGCCTACCGAAGTCGTAGTGGCGGCTTGTGCCGTATTTGTTCCCTCAATTGCAAATGTGCCAAAGCCGATCGTGGCTGCGACCCCTGCTATAATTACCTTTTTTATGATTTTCTGCATATTCATGTTGTAAATACCTCCAAAAATTGATTTGTGCAATATTTTGCTGAGTTGCTAACTAACTGACAGCGTTGAGTATAACAGTTTTGAAGCCGCCTAATAGTTGGAAAAGAACTCTCAAATGCTTGAGGGACAAGACTTACACAGCGATTATTAAAAAACGATTAAAAATTACAATTTGTAAAAAATATATCGATTCATTGATCTCTATAAACGGAAAAACCCTTGTTCATCAAGGGTTTTGAGTGAAAAACAATTTATATAATGGTTACAACAATGTCATAATTAATCCTTGCTTTGAATAACGAGTAGTAGACCGCTTTTGATGGAAATCGTACCTTTTGAAGCCGTTAGCTTATTACTGACAGCACGTGATTGTCCCATTTTGAGGGTGGCATTATGTAACGGATACATAAATCCTTCTAGTTGTATGCCAGTTACTTCGGCGGTCATAGGAAGCAGCGATGTATATGTATAGCCCATAGGTTGGATTTCAAGCGTTGATCCGGTGAGCTCAATATAATTATGTGCGTCCATAATAGCGCAGCTAATATGATGCTGCATTGCACGTACCAATATTTGAACATTAGCCAATGTGTGGTCCATCCGGGTGCCAGTCACACCAAGCATCAGTACTTGATCTGCCTGTTCGTCCATAGCGATTTCTAAAGCAAGCTCAGTATCTGTTAAGTCTTTAAGTACTGGATCGCACGCAATCATACGTTGGCTTGCTGATTCTACCTTTTCTTTTTCCTCTGGTGTGATTGAATCAAAATCTCCTACAGAGATATGTGGTGTAATACCGTGCTCGATCAGGAAAAGAGCACCTTTATCTGCTCCTATAATAAAATCATCGGGTTGTATTTGATGTAAATCTTCTTCATTAAGACGACCACCTGAAAATACAATCGCTCGTTTTTTTGTCATAATCAACATCCTTTCTTTCTGATACGATCCTATATATACCATCGTTTTTAAGTATACCGCGTTAAATATGGCTTGCACAATTTTGGAGGACATGGCTACAATGAAACAGAAAAAAGGAAGTGTAACGTGTAATAGGAAGGAGAACGAAATGATTAACGTTTTGTTTGTGTGTTTGGGCAATATTTGCCGCTCTCCGATGGGGGAGGCAATACTGAGACATAAAGCGCAGGAACGGGGATTGGGTGCAGAAATCGGGGTGGACTCGGCCGGGACAGGCGACTGGCACATCGGAAATCCTCCGCATGAGGGAACACTAAAGCAACTTAAACTGCATGGAATCAGCGAACAAGGCATACAGGCGCGGCAAATAACGGGCCGTGATTTTGACGCGTTTGATTATATTGTGTGCATGGATGACTCTAATGAACGAAACATGCGAAAGATTGCAGGTGGAGCGGAGGCAGATATTCTAAAATTTATGGATTTGCTCCCTCAAGAAAAATTAAGAGAAGTACCCGACCCATATTTTACAGGGAATTTTGAAGAGACCTATCGATTAATGGACGCAGGTTGCGACGCCTTGCTGGACAAGATCGTAGAAGAAAAGCTATAATGTGAACGACAGATGACGGCAATCATTGCCGTTTTTCGTTATACATTTTTGAAAGCGCAACCAAATCATGAAAAAGAAGAAGGAGCTTTATGACCTAGTAGGTCAAATGCTCCATTCCCTTTAGTTACCTGGGAGAATTTTTACTCAGGCGCGATCCAAAAAATACATTAGCGCGTCAGGCAACTCGTTTTGCCAAAAGCCCCACAAATGTTTGCCATCCTTTTCACGGTAAGAAACTTCAGCGTTCCGTTCGCGCAGCAAATCTGTGCATTGACGGTTAAGCTCTACAAAGTTGTAAATGCCAGTATCACTCTCAAATGCATCTTCCTGAAGGCCAACCGTCATCCACACCCGCAAATGAGACAGATCTTTCTCACGGGCGATGATTTCCTGCGAAGCTTCATAGTAAGCACCTGAGAGGCTGATAATGCGGTTGAACAACTGAGGATACATCAAAGCCAAATGCAGAGACACACTGCCTCCCAGTGAATCCCCCGCCAAAATACGGGACGCTGCATCTTTTCTTATAGGATACTTTTGCTCTACATAGGGAATAATCTCTTCTGCAAAACAGGCGGTATATGCCTCAAAACGATTGCCAAAGGGAGCATACTCCTGCGTTCGAATTTTTGTATTCACTTCCACACCTACAATAATGAAGGGTTCGACGCCCTCATCTAGAATGAGGCGGTTGGCATGAGTTGCAATGCGGCCAAAATTGAAAAATTCTTCTCCGTCCTGACAGTACACGACCGGGTAGCTCAATATTTCATTATAGCCGGGCGGCAAATAAATCCGGAGAGTTCTGGTCTCGCCAAGAAAGCGGCTGTCTACTTCGTCTTTAAGGATGGTTCGTTTTAAATACCGAGAATCCGTCATTTTTCGTCACCTTTCTTGGGTATTATTTTGCATTCGGGATCACAATAAGTTAAGATTACCCTGATTGCAATAGATGTTTAAAATTTCAATCATGTACTAAGCTGTTACAGTAAAAAACATACCCTGTTACACACACAAAAATGTGACAAACTCAAAAAAAATAACTAAATCTTTGACGCGAGCGATATAACAGGTGTATAATAATCCTATAACAGCGGAACTTGATATTCAAATTTTTTTGTTGAGGTGAAGAAAATGAGCAAGGTTCCTTATGAAGTTTACACAGAGGAAGTTGAGGCGCTGTCCGTACTTTCTCCGGATGGTGAAATTATCAATAAAGATATGTTGCCTAAACTTACAGATGATCAATTGAAAGAAATTATGTATCGAATGGTATTTACACGTACTTGGGATGACCGTGCCGTTAACTTAGGCCGTCAAGGGCGTCTCGGTTTCTATGCTCCGGTATCCGGACAAGAAGCAACCATGGTTGGTAGCGAATATGCGCTCCAAAAAGAAGACTTTATTGCTCCAGGCTACCGCGATATTCCGCAAATCGTTTGGCATGGCCTGCCATTATACCAAGCTTTCTTGTATTCCCGTGGTCATCAACACGGCGGCCAAGTGCCGGACGGTGTTAATGTACTGATGCCGCAAATCATCATTGGCGCGCAAATTTTGCATGCTATGGGTATTGCTATGGGTTACAAGCTGAAAAAACAAAAACAAGTCGCCATTACATATACAGGTGACGGCGGTTCTTCCGAAGGTGATTTCTACGAAGGCCTGAACTATGCTGGTGTATACAAGTTGCCAGTTATTTTCTTTGTGCAAAACAATGGTTACGCGATCACGACTCCATTCTCAAAACAAACGGCTGCTCTTTCGATCGCTCATAAAGCAGTAGCTGCTGGTATTAAAGGCGTGAAAATTGACGGCATGGACGTGCTTGCAGTTATTAAAGCCGTTCAAGAAGCTGCAGAGCGTGGACGTAATGGTGAAGGTGCTACTTTGATTGAAGCCGTAACGTACCGTTTCCGTCCGCATTCCCTTTCTGATGATGCAACAAAATATCGTTCTAAAGAAGAAGAAGGCGAATGGAATGCGAAAGATCCAATTGCCCGCTTTGCGAAATACCTTGAGAAAAAAGGCCTTTGGACTGAAGAAGATACAGCTCGCGTAAAAGAAGAAGCTAAGGCAAAAGTGAACGAAGAGATCAAAAAAGCCGAGAAAACAGAGAAAATGACAATTCCTGGCCTGATCGATAGCATGTTCGAAACAACGCCTAAGCACTTGGAAGAACAAAAAGCTGATTTTAAATAATTGAACTTGAAAGAGACCGGGCGGTAACCCGATCCGGTCTGCTTTTCGATTGACCTGAACTGAAATTGATCTGTCAATGTTTAAGGAGGAAATGAAGCAAATGGCACAAATGAACATGAAAGAAGCGATTCGTGACGCACTGCGCGTAGAGTTGAAACGCGACCCTAACGTCCTGCTTTTCGGTGAAGACGTAGGTCATGTAGGTGGCGTATTCCGCGCTACAGAAGGTCTGCAAAAAGAATTTGGCGAAGAACGTGTATTCGATACTCCGCTGGCGGAATCCGCAATCGGGGGTCTTGCTGTCGGTTTGGGTATTCAAGGCTTCCGCCCTGTAGCTGAAATCCAGTTCGTAGGCTTTATCTTTGAAGCGCTTGATCAAATGGCAATTCAAGCATCCCGTATGCGTTACCGTTCCGGTGGACGTTACAATTCTCCAATCGTATTCCGTACACCTTTTGGTGGCGGTGTTAAGGCAGCCGAGCTGCATACAGATTCCTTGGAAGGCCTGCTGGCTCAAACACCTGGTATCAAGGTTGTTGTTCCATCCAACCCTTATGATGCAAAAGGTCTCATGATTGCGTCTATTCGCGACAACGATCCTGTGTTTTTCATGGAGCATTTGAACTTGTATCATGCATTCCGCGCTGAAGTTCCTGAGAATGATTACACAGTTGAACTGGGCAAAGCTAATGTAGTTCGCGAAGGTTCCGATGTGACGATCATTACTTACGGTATGATGGTACACACTTCGATTAAAGCTGCGGATGAGCTGGAAAAAACAAAAGGTATCAAAGTAGAAATCATTGATTTGCGTACCATTAGCCCGATTGACATTGATACCGTTGTTGCTTCTATTCAAAAAACCAATCGTGCCATCGTTGTTCAAGAAGCGCAAAAGAGCTCCGGTGTAGCTGCTGAAGTTATTGCACAAATTAACGAAAAAGCAATCCTGCATCTGGAAGCACCCGTTCTGCGTGTAGCAGGTCCGGATACCGTTTATCCTTTTGCTCAAATTGAAGATACTTGGTTGCCAACGCCAACACGTATCATTGATGCGGTTAATAAAGTATTGGAATTTTAATTAAAGCACACCGTAAATTTGGGAGGTTTTAAACGTGGCTAAATTTGAATATAAATTCCCGGAGCTAGGTGAAGGTCTTCACGAAGGCGAAATCATCAAGATGCACATTAAGCCCGGCGACAAAGTAACAGATGAAGATATCATCATGGAAGTACAAAACGATAAGGCTGTAGTTGAAGTTCCTTGTCCGGTTAATGGTACAGTACAAGAAGTATTTGCCAAAGACGGTGACATCTTTAACGTAGGTCAAGTCGTAGCTGTAATTGATGCAGAAGGTGAACTTCCCGAACAAGAAGATGCACCAGAAGCACCAGCTGCTAGCCCTGAGCCAAGTGCTGCTGCACAAAGCGGAGCTGCAGGTACAGCTAGATTTGAATATAAATTCCCAGAGCTGGGTGAAGGTCTTCACGAAGGCGAAATCATCAAGATGCACATCAAGGCCGGCGACAAAGTAACAGATGAAGATATCATCATGGAAGTACAAAACGATAAGGCTGTAGTTGAAGTTCCTTGTCCGGTCAATGGCACAGTACAAGAGGTATTTGCCAAAGACGGCGACATCTTTAACGTAGGTCAAGTCGTAGCTGTAATCGCTGCAGAGGGTGAACTTCCTGAACAAGAAGAAGCACCAGCTGCTGCTAAACAAGAACAGGATGCTGCACAAGGCGGAGCTAACACTAAACCAGCTGCAACCCCTGCTGCTTCTAACAAAGATGTACTAGCTACACCTAGCGTCCGCAAATTTGCTCGTGAGCAAGGTGTAAACATCGCTCAAGTGAGTGGCTCCGGCAAAAATGGTAAAATCACCAAAGAAGATGTAGAAGCTTTCAAAAATGGTGGAGGCCAAGCGGCTGCACCAGTAGCGAAAGAAGCTGCAAAAGCACAAGAGCCTGCTAAGAAAGAAGCGAAAGCTGCAGCAGCATCCGCACCAGCAGCAGATCCACGTGCTGAGGAAGAGCGCGTACCATTTAAAGGTATCCGCAAGGCTATTTCCAATGCTATGGTTAAATCGGCTTATACGGCTCCGCACGTTACGATTATGGATGAAGTAGATGTAACTGAACTGGTTGCTTTCCGTACTCGTATCAAACCAATTGCTGAGAAGAAAGGCACAAAAGTAACATACCTGCCATTCATCGTAAAAGCTTTGGTTGCTGCTTCCCGTCAATTCCCGGCTCTGAATGCCTCAATCGACGAAGAAGCAAACGAAATTGTCTACAAAAAATACTACAACATCGGTATCGCTACAGATACAGACAACGGTTTGATCGTTCCTGTTATCAAAGATGCTGATCGTAAGAGTATCTGGATGATTGCTGATTCCATTCGTGATCTGGCTGTGCGCGGTCGTGATGGAAAATTGGCAGCGAATGAGATGAGAGGAAGCACAATCTCCATCACTAACATCGGTTCCGCAGGCGGTATGTTCTTTACTCCAATCATTAACTTCCCTGAAGTTGCGATTTTGGGTACTGGCCGCATCAGTGAAAAAGCAGTCGTGAAAAACGGTGAAATTGTTGCCGCTCCAGTAATGGCTCTTTCTCTGAGCTTTGACCACCGTATTATTGACGGTGCAACTGCTCAAAACTTCATGAACTATATCAAACAGCTGCTCGCTAACCCTGAGTTGCTTGTTATGGAGGTGTAATCAATGGTAGTAGGAGACGCTTCTCTGGATATTGACACATTGGTTATCGGTGCGGGTCCTGGCGGCTATGTAGCTGCCATCCGTGCCGCACAATTAGGACAAAGCGTATTGATCGTTGACAAATCTGAGCTGGGCGGTGTCTGTCTGAACCGTGGATGTATTCCATCCAAAGCTTTGATCTCTGCAGCTCATCAATACGAAGCAGCTAAACATGGCGAGTCTTTCGGTATTTCGGCTGAAAATGTAAAAGTAGACTTCGCTAAAACACAAGAATTCAAAAACGGCGTTGTTAAGAAAATGACAGGCGGCGTAAGTGGCTTGCTCAAAGGCAACAAAGTTGAAGTTTTCAATGGTGAGTGCATGTTCATCAACGAAAACGAAGCGCGTGTATTCAACGAACATGAATCACCACGTTACCGTTTTAAAAATGCAATTATCGCAACAGGTTCCCGTCCAATCGAACTGAAACCATTCCCTTTTGGTGGACGCATTCTGTCTTCTACAGAAGCATTGAACCTGCCTGAAATTCCGAAAAGCCTGATCGTAATCGGTGGTGGATACATTGGTGCAGAGCTCGGACAAATGTACTCCAAATTCGGTTCCAAAGTAACGATTATTGAAGGTATGGATACAGTGCTTCCTGGTTTCGACAAAGATATGACTTCGATCGTTGCGAAAAGCATGAAGAAAACGGGCATCGAAATCTTCACTGGCGCTAAAGCGGAAAGTGCAGAGCAAACAGATAAAGACGTAACAGTGAAATTCTCCGTTAACGGCGAAAGCAAAGAAGTAACTGCTGATTATCTGCTTGTAACTGTTGGACGTCGTCCAAACACAGACGGTGAACTGGGTCTGGATCTGATCGGCCTAGAACTGGATGAGCGCGGAATGGTGAAAGTTGATCACCAAGGACGTACTAGCATTCCTCACATCTTTGCAATCGGCGATATCGTAGCTGGTCTTGCTCTGGCGCACAAAGCTTCTTACGAAGGTAAAGTAGCTGCTGAAGCAATTGCAGGCGAGCCGTCTGTAGTAGATTACAAGTGTATGCCGGCTGTCGTTTTCACGGATCCAGAATGCTCCAGCGTAGGCTACACAGAGTCACAAGCCAAAGAAAAAGGCTACAATGTCAAAGTTGGCAAGTTCTCTTATGGAGCAAACGGTCGTGCGGTTTCCCTGAACGCTGCTGAAGGTTTTGTGAAAATCGTTGCTGACGCTGACACAGGTTTGGTACTGGGTACGCAAATCGTAGGTCTGGAAGCTTCCAACCTTATTGCTGAGCTGGGTCTGGCGATTGAAATGGGTGCTACACTCGAAGATATCTCCTTGACTATTCATGCTCACCCTACACTGGGCGAAATCGTTATGGAAGCAGCGGAAGTCGTGCTGGGTCATCCGATCCACGCATTGGCACCACGTCGCTAATACCTTTTTTCATTATCTCGTTTTCGTTTTCATACATGACAAAGAGAGGCAAGGAGCGCTATATCTGCGCTCTTTGTCTCTTTTTTTTCAAACTTTAGGATTTTCAGGACTACCATGAAAATTCACACAGTACATGGTCAACGAAGTACCGTACATGATAAACTAACTATAGATATGGGTGCAGAAAAGAATTTTAAAGATTAGAATCTGGCGATGCCAGGTTTTATTCATGCTCAAAGGAGAGGAATAACGTGCGTAACTATTTGGAACTGCTGGAGGATATTTTAGAGAATGGAGTAAAAAAAGAGGATCGTACAGGAACGGGTACACTATCTGTTTTCGGAAGGCAACTCCGTTTTGACCTGGCCAAGGGCTTCCCCTTGGTGACCACCAAAAGAGTACATTTGAAATCCGTTATTCATGAGCTGTTATGGTTTTTGCGGGGAGATACCAACATTTCTTATCTCAAGGAGAACGGAGTTACCATTTGGGATGAGTGGGCAGACGAGCAGGGGAATCTGGGGCCTGTATATGGGTCGCAATGGCGCTCGTGGGAAACAACAGACGGACAACATATTGACCAAATTGCGAATGTCATTGAAGCTATTAAAAAAAATCCGGATTCACGTCGACACATTGTCAGTGCTTGGAATGTGGCTGAAATCGAATCGATGAAGTTGCCGCCATGTCACTTTGTATTTCAGTTCTATGTAGCTGGAGGGAAGCTTTCCTGTATGCTAACGATGCGTTCTGTGGATACCTTTTTAGGGTTGCCGTTCAATATCGCAAGTTATGCATTACTAACGCATATGGTTGCACAGCAGTGCGGTTTGGAGCCCGGCGAATTTATTTGGTCAGGCGGCGATGTGCATATTTATTCAAATCATATGCAACAAGTGCATACACAGTTGGAACGTGATCCTTATCCGTTGCCTCAGTTGAAAATTCTGCGCAAGCCGGATTCGATTTTTGATTATACCTACGACGATTTTGCTTTTGAAAATTACGAATATCATCCAGGGATTAAGGCGCCTGTCGCCATTTGATTAGAGGAGGTGGGAAAATGGGCATTTCAATGATATGGGCTATGGCACAAAATGGTGTGATCGGCCGAGATAACAAACTTCCCTGGCGCCTCCCTAGAGACATGGCCTTTTTCAAAGAGCAGACGATTAATAAAACGGTACTCATGGGACGCAAAACGTGGGAATCCTTTGGAGGAAAAAGCCTGCCAAACCGGCGTAACGTTGTCTTGACCCGAGATCTGCGCTATCAGACGGAAGGTGCGGAAGTAATTCATTCACTGGAAGAAGGACTCCAATTAGCAAAGCAGGAAGAGTTAATGGTCATCGGAGGAGCAGAGATTTATTCACTGTTTTGGCCACATGCTGATCGGCTGATTGTGACTCGGATTGAGGAGATTTTTGAAGGCGATACAACCTTCCCTGAGCTGGATTGGAACGGCTGGAATATAGTTAGTGAGACCCCAGGTATCAAGGATGACAAAAATCCCTATGAGTATCGTTTTGTTGTTTACGAGAGAACCGAATAAGAATAGACTATATCCGACCCCACTCATTTGAAAAATTAATAAACCATATAAAAAATCCTTTTGGCTGTTGATGCAGAAAGTTGCATAAGTTTTCATCACTTTTACGCTGTATTGTGATACAATAAATCAAATTCAATGAGAACAGACCCTTTCATAACACAAATAGACAAATTCGAATTTGACTTAAATTCTGAATGGATGATCGGGGTTCATAAGCGAAGAGATGGGGGAACGTAACATGTCTACACCAACTGGATTTATGGAATACACACGACAGCTTCCTACAGACCGGGACCCGGCAGAGCGTATAAAGGATTGGGAAGAATTCCATAAGCATATGTCTGAGGAAGAGCTGCGTACCCAAGGGGCGCGTTGTATGGACTGCGGAACCCCTTATTGTCATACGGGGATGGATATCATGGGAGCAACTTTAGGCTGCCCGGTTCATAATCTCATTCCGGAATGGAACAATCTCGTATATCGTGGTTTGTGGAAGGAAGCGCTAGAGCGGCTGCACAAAACGAATAACTTCCCAGAATTCACAGGTCGTGTTTGTCCTGCGCCATGTGAGGGTTCATGTACTGTGGGACTGATCGGACAGTCTGTTACAATTAAAACCATTGAGGAAGCTATTATCGAAAAAGGTTTTGAGGAAGGCTGGGTTGTCCCTAATCCGCCAGAAAAGCGTACAGGCAAACGAGTGGCTGTTGTCGGTTCAGGTCCGGCAGGTTTGGCTGCAGCGGCTCAGCTTAACAAAGCAGGGCACAGCGTGACTGTGTATGAGCGTGCAGATCGTGTGGGTGGATTGTTGATGTATGGCATACCGTCCATGAAATTGGATAAAAAGGTTGTTCAGCGGCGTGTGGATTTGCTGGAGGCTGAAGGTATTCAATTCATCACCAATACGGAAATCGGCAAAGATATCCCTACCGATCAGTTGATTGGTGAATATGATGCTGTTGTTCTATGCGGTGGTTCTACGAAGCCAAGAGAATTCAACATTGAAGGTAGCGATTTGAAGGGTGTTCATTATGCGATGGATTATCTGAATGGTACCATCAAAAGTTACTTGGACTCCAATCTGGAAGATGGCAACTATTTGTCTTCCCAAGGTAAGGACGTTATTGTAATCGGTGGCGGTGATACGGGTTCGGACTGTGTAGCTACTTCTTTGCGTCATGGTTGTCGGAGTGTCACTCAATTTGGCACACATACCAAAGCACCTATGGAGCGTGACCCGATTGCCAATCCTTGGCCACAATTTCCAAACGTGTATTCTCTTGATTATGCACAGGAAGAAGCTAAGGCGTTGTTCGGAGAAGATCCACGTGAGTTCTCCATCATGACGACCAAATTTGTAGGTGATGAAAACGGTAATCTGAAAGAGCTGCACACCATTCAAATTCAACGGATTGTTAATGAAACAGGGCGCAAAATCTATCAACCGATTCCAGGTACGGAGCGCGTATTCCCTGCACAAATTGCTCTTATTGCCATTGGATTTGATGGTCCTGAGCAAACGATTGTAGAGCAAATTGGCTTGGAGACGGATCGTCGTTCCAACGTTAAAGCACGTTATGGAAAATATGTTACTAATGTGGATAAGGTTTTTGCTGCAGGCGATATGCGTCGCGGACAAAGTCTTGTTGTGTGGGCTATTAATGAAGGTCGAGAAGCTGCACGAGAAGTTGATAAATACCTCATGGGCGCTACCGTTTTGGTGTAATTATAAATTTTATGTTACGGATCAGTCAAAGCTCCATCTTCGGATGGGGCTTTATTGTATTTCAAGCTGAGTCTGCCAGAAGCGAAAAATGAATAAATGATTATTGAGATGTGAAACATTGTGAAATATATGTTATATAATATAACTTAAATTTAATCGTATCACCATATATTTCTTATCTAAATTGATCATAACATAAAAAAGAGTGTTTGGTGTAGCTTTTTTATAGAAAAAAGAATTATTTCACAAGAAAATTTGATAAAATCCGATATATATGTGATATAAATTAACATATACATAACTTTCGTTGACTATTTAAAATCATGACCTGAGAGAACCATGGTATCTATGGTATAATACACGTATATTGTTGAAGCGTTTGACTAAATGAATTTACAAAGGAGCTTTCGTCGAGAGAAGGCTCCTTTTGCATGAGGCCGGGATACCTGTGTTTTCATTAATATCCATGTATATGTATGATTCATGGAGGAGAAACAGAAGGCCGTCAGGAAGGAATGGAGTATGAATGAAGACGTTGATTATTGCTGAGAAACCGGATATGGGACGGACGATTGCCGCTGTTATGGAGCCGCGGGCTAAAAATAACCGTACCTATTTGGAAGGGGAGAAATACATTGTAACCTGGGCGATCGGGCATTTACTGGGTTTGGCTGAGCCGGATGCATACGATGCTAAGTACAAGCGATGGAATATTAAGGATCTTCCTATTATCCCTGAGCAGTTCAAAATTGTACCGAATCCGAAAACAAAAGATCAGCTGAAAATGATTGGTGAACTGGCCAAACGCTGTGATGCCATCGTAAATGCTTGTGATGCTGGACGGGAAGGGCAATATATTTTTGCGTTGATCCAACAGCAATTAAAGTTGCGTCAGCCAGTTAAGCGACTGTGGATTTCAGACTTGACAGCGGAAAGTATTGCGACAGGCTTTGAACGATTGCGAGATGCTTCGGAGTTTGAATTTCTGACTCAAGCTGCGCGGGCACGAAGTGAAGCGGACTGGCTGATCGGCATGAACGCTTCCAGAGCGTTCACAACACGACATAACACACTGCTGTCGGTAGGACGGGTGCAGACTCCCGTGCTGGCACTGATTCATGACCGGGAAAAAGAAATTGAGGCATTTCAGTCTCAAACCTTCTATGACGTGTGGGCAGAATTTAAGCAAGATCAGATCAAGTACAAAGGTGTGTGGCAGGGGGATAGGCTGACGAAGCCAGAGGAAGCTGAGGAAATCGCTGCGGCTGTTCGCGGAAAAATAGGTAAAATCACCAAATATGACACCAAGCAGACAAAAGAGTATCCTTTTAAATTGTACGATTTAACGCTGCTTCAACGCGAGGCGAATGCCAAGTACGGTTATTCGGCCAAAAAAACACTGGATGTGGCACAAGCGCTTTATGAGCGCCACAAGGTCATTTCCTATCCGCGTACCAATTCTAACTATGTGACAGAGCAAAATATAGACGGCATGCACAAGGCACTACGGATGCTGGGGACAGGTCCTTATGCTGATCTGGTCCAACAAGCCAACCCCAATTTGGTTCATAAACAGAATAAATCGGTCTGCAATCCATCTCGTGTTGAGGATCACCATGCTATTTTGCCGACGTTAAAAAGGCCAGGAACACTAAGCAAAGAAGAGCAAAATGTATATGACCTGGTTATTCGCAGGTTTTTGTCGCATTTTTTTCCGCCTGCTGAATACAAAATGCATACCGTAATGACACAGGTGGACAAGCATCTGTTTAAAACAAATATTAAAGAGCTTCTTTCCTTGGGGTGGAAAGTAGTTTTAAGTAAGGTTGATCAGGATAAAGGTAAAAAGAGCAAATCACCGAAAAAAGAAGATGAAGAGGAAACGGACGAGTGGACGGACAAGAAGTTTGAGATTGATGCGGGGCGTCCCGTGGATTGTGTTCGCGCCGAGATGAAAGAAAAGTCGACTCAGCCCCCTAAAAGCTACACGGAGGGTACATTGCTTAAGGCGATGGAAAGCGCGGGTAAACAGATGGAGAATGAGGAATTGCGTGAGGTCATGAAGGATGCCGGTTTAGGCACACCTGCCACGCGGGCCGCCACAATTGAACGATTGAAAAAAGTTGGCTATATTGAAATGAAGGGTAAAAAGATTCTTATTACGGAAAAAGGAAAGATGGCTATTGACCTGATCCGTCATGCCGGGGTTGATCTATTAGCCTCCCCGGAGATGACAGGTCAATGGGAACGTCGCCTACATCAAATTTCCAAGGGTGAGGCGGCTCAAGAGAAGTTTATGGAGAACGTTAAAAGATTTACGTTGTCCATCATTGATAAGGTGAGGCAGCAGCCGCCGGCTCCGGCAAATGCCTTTGGTGAGGAAGCAAGGGGGAAGCGTGCGGTTGGAAAAGAAGGCGCACGTAGTGCGCGTGCGAGCGGACGCACCGCCGCCAAAGGGGTGGGCCGTGCTACATCAGGACGCGGTGGCAGCGCTGGAAGCGCAACGCTAGAGCAAGCAGCACCACCAGCACGCAGCTCTTCCGACGGATCCTCAGGCATTTCAGGAAGCCAAAGGCAAGCTTTAGGTAGCTGCCCACGCTCTAATTGCGGCGGAAGCATTATTGAAGGCCGTAAAGGGTATGGGTGCAGCCACTACAAGCAGGGTTGTGGCTTTGTCGTCTGGAAGGAATATGCTGGAAAGCAGATTACCGAAACGATGCTCAAGTCCTTGTTGACGAAGGGACAGACGCAATTGTTGTCTTTTAAGCGTAAAGATGGATCGACCGTCAAAGCGCGAATTGTTCTGAATAAACCTGGTACAGGACAACTTAGCGTTCGAGAGGAATCCTGAGACAGGGTTTAGACCACTATTTTGGCTGAATCAAAGGTTGAATAACATTTTAAATACAAAAAAGGGACCCTATCCGAGGGTCCTTTTTTGTTGGTGCAATTGTATGCTTTCGTGGATAACCCGTGGTACTTCCGTTAGCTTCTGTATCGTATACATCACGGAGTTTACGTTTTTTTGCAGTTCAACCATATTGTAAATCCATTCCTTAGGCTGCTTGAGATAGACAGCGTGAATACCTGCGGCAAGGGCTGGAGATACATCAGTGCGCAGAGAATTCCCGATCATCCAAGTGATGTTTCGGTCCAAGCGATTCATTTGGATGATTTCTTCTAAGGCTTCGACATTTTTATGCTGACGAATGTAGATGCGGTCATCAAAGTAGGTAGCCAGTTTCATTTGTTCAATCTTTCTTTCTTGAATGATCTGCTCACCGCCAGTATACAGATGGAGGGAATGCCCTGCTTTTTGGAGGGAGTTCAGCGTTTCGACCATGCCTGGATACGGTTCGATTTCCTGTTCGTACACACTTCGGCCAAGAGAGCGAAGCTCCTGCTCTTCCCGAGAATCGAGACGGCGTCCGAATTGTTCTGAGAAAAATTGGTACGTATCTATCAAAGATTGTGGGAAATGCTCGCTGGCAAAGCCTACTTGATGAACTCCAGCCACATCAATTTCGATTTGTTTTTCACGAATCGTATTTTTCGTTAGGTTATGAGTTGCAAACCATTCCTGAAGCAAATCGAAAAAGTGGTTGAGGATCAGGTCAAAATACTTGTTGCAGTGGACTAAGGTGTCATCAAGATCAAATAAAATGTGCTGCTTCGGATACGACATGATGCATACTCCTTCCAAGCCAAAGCTTTAACGCTGCTTCGGTTATAACTAAAAGTACAATTCAAATTACAATCCAATATAGGATTCCAAAAATACTTGTAAATCAGCCGCGCCATCGGGACGGATGCTGAATTTTTCCTTATGATAACGTCCGATGTGAATACGAAGCAGACCAGCCACTCGTAAAATCATCATATCAGACATGAGTGTATCTTCCAAACGGCTCAAATCATGGCGCATATCTTCGAGAGACTTAGGACCTTGAGCTACATAACGCAGAATTCGTAGCCGCTGCGGATCATTAACCGCACGAGTGAGCCGTAGCAGAAGCGTAGGCGGTTCTTCCTCGCTCTCCTCGGGGATATCTACTGGATACTGGATCAGCAGTGTGCGGGTATAAAAACAGTATGAATTAATCGGGCGATTATGGACAACTGGAAATAGGACTACTGTATCCAGGTCTTCCATGTGTGGCACGACTAGTCCAGCTGTCGCATATTCAACCAGTGCTTCCGGTTCCATTTTACTCAGCAGCATGCGCTTTTCCGCAGCGTCTTCTTCTGCCAACACACGCAGTTCGCCTTCCAGGGCCCGAAAATAATCACGATCCCACAATTTGAGGAGTGGTGCGTATACCTTACGAATGCGTAAAGATTCTTCAAAGGTTAAAAAAGGGATATGCGGAACGAGCAACTCAAACATATCTTTATCCGGACCGTGGTCCAAATAAGAGATATAATCAGATATTTCATCTGATTCCGGACGAAGTAACGCCCAAGCATAGAGTGCGTCATAATCGCTAAAAGGGCAATCCTGAGCTGTAGCCAGCTCAGTACGAACTTCATGTTGTAGTCGTGCATCTACCTTGTCGATCCATTCATGGCCCAAGTCCATATCTTGAACCCACTTTTTAGTCACATAGGCCATGAAGCTGCCGAGCAATTCATAAATTGGAGAAGTGTCTATTTTAATTTGATAACTCATGGAACCCAATGCCTCCTATTCTGTCTTCTAGCCCAGAGCGGTGAACGTAATTAAGCCCGTCCATAAGCAAAACATGAGCATTTTAATAATTGCTCATTTATTTATTATGGCTTGTTCTGCCAGGGATTGTCCACTATAATATGAAATAGTGCGTTGTGACGTGAATGGGTTCGGATTGAACATACGAGGCTCCTTAACCGAAGGGAGTCAGATACATACCAGACAAGCTCTTTCCGTAAAATCGTCATCTCAGATGGCGATTTTTTTCTTCTCTTCTTTAATACGCAAATTACACCTGAATTTGTATGTGATTTGCCGGTTTGGCAGGACGGCATGGAATACATAGTGATAAGAATTATTATTGATTATGGAATCAAATGCAAATCATTTCATAATATTGATTTTTAATTATTTTATTTGTTAGATCAGGAGGAGCTAGGATGTCGTCGTCGTTACGGGTTCATTATTTTATTTTAATTGCTGTTATTATTGTTGCCGGATTATGCCAAGGTTTATTATTACCTATTTTGTCTATCTCGTTGGAACAAATGGGAGTTTCATCTTCACTAAATGGAATGAATGCGGCTGCTCTGTATATTGGTTCATTCGCAATGACGTTGGTGGCAGAACGGACATTGGGCTGGTTAGGGTTTAAAAAGCTGATGGCCGGTGGGCTTGTGCTAGTGCTCATTACGCTGCTGCTGTTTCCGCTAATCCCTGATATTCGGGTATGGTTCATACTGCGTCTGCTAGTAGGTATTGGTGACAGTGCATTGCACTACTCTGCGCAGCTATGGATATTGCTGGTGACTCCAGCAGAGAAGCGAGGGCGAAACATTTCCTTTTATGGTATGTCTTACGGTCTGGGTTTTGCATTAGGACCATTGGGATTATGGCTACTCGATTATGGAATGCTGGTTCCATTTGCTGCGTTGGCCTTATTGTGCTTGCTTGTTTTGTTGTTGGTGTTAATTAAGCTGCCGGACTCCAGACCAGAGAAGCTGGAGTCCGAGGCGCGTCCCACTCAAAGATTTCGTCGCAGCTACAGCTGGGCATGGTACGCTCTTTTGCCTGCATTTCTATATGGCTATATGGAAGCGAGCCTGAACAGTAACTTTCCAGTCTATGGCCTGCGTATTGGCTTTCATACCGATGAAATCGCCGCCTTGCTGCCGTTCGTCAGTTTGGGAGGGTTAGTGCTGCAGCTGCCGCTAGGGATATTGAGTGACCGTTGGGGACGTAAAAAGGTGCTAATGAGCGTAGGCATAGCAGGGGGAATGACCTTTATGTTGCTACCATGGAGCGGCAATCATTTTATGTTCACTTTGATATTGCTGACCCTAGCAGGTGGTTTAGTAGGCTCCTTTTTCTCCCTCGGTTTGGCCTACGCCGCTGATCTGTTGCCCAAATCATTTTTAGCAGCCGCGAATGTACTGGCATCCTTTCATTTTAATCTGGGAAGTGTGATCGGACCTAATATTAGCGGGGGGTTGCTGGACTTTGGAACTCAAGGCAGCATGTTTCTTGTCCTTGGTGGTAGTTACATTGTTTTCGGATTGTTAGGTTTGTTTTCCAGAAAAAGAGTAACGGCGGTTTAAAACTGCGGTTTGCATGGTATTTGTTTCACATTTACTATAAAATATAAACAGTATTGATGGTGCGCAAAGGGGAATCACTTAGATGATTAAAATTCGGAAGCTGACCAAACAAGTGGGACCTGAACGGACCCAGCTACTTCGAGGAATTGATGCTGAAATTCATCAAGGCGAATTCATAGCCATAGTGGGGCCAAGTGGAAGCGGCAAAACGACGCTGCTTCGCTGTCTTGCTTTACAAGAGCCATGGGATGAAGGCAGTTTAATTGTAGGTGGCAATGATGTGCTGAAATCCGGTTGGACTGGCAAGATGAAAATAAAGCGGGAATGGGCATACCTGGAGCAAAACCCGCATCTAAATATGAATCGAACCGCTCTTAAAAATGTGCTCATTGGCAGATCCGGTCAAACTCCAATGTGGAGAATGGTGACCGGTATGGTGCGTTCCGACGATTATATGGGAGCGATGGACGTACTGGAGGATCTGGGTCTGCTGGATAAGGCGCATGATAAATGCGACAAGCTCAGCGGTGGCGAGCGGCAGCGGGTAGCGACTGCGCGTGCTCTCGTGCACGGAGCTAAAGTTATTTTAGCTGATGAGCCTGTAAATGGACTTGATCCAGCTTCGGCAGCGCATGTATTGGAGACTTTTCGCAAGCTGTGTTCTGACGAGCGGGTGACGATCATGACTGTATTGCCGCTGGAAATGGCTGAACGCTTTGCTTCCCGTATATGGGGGTTGAATGATGGTGAATTGGTGTTTGATATTCAGGGAAGACGATTGACACAAGCGGAAAAGAACAAATTGTGAAGGGGACGGCAAGAGAAGTGAAAATAATGCTGTTGAGAATGGTGACTGGCTGCTGTTCCTTGCTGCTCCTTGCTGGATTTTTAAGCGGCTGTAATGTTATTAGCGATCCCATTTCGCTGATGGAGACACCGACGATGTCTGACGAGAAGCAGGAACTGAATGGTGCAGTGAATACGCAACTAGGGGCGGTACAGCCTTTAAGGCCGAATGATCCAGATGACCCGACGCCAATTCGAACGGGTGATTTGAACAATGATGGCACAGACGAAGCAGTGCTCTTTTATGAAACGCCAGATGAGAGCGTAAAAATACATGGTGCCTTGTTTGAAGATCAGGGCGGAACGTGGGTAAAGAAGCTGACGTTTGATGGGGAAGGCACTGTGCTGGAGTCATTTAAGCTCGTGGATTTAACGAATGATGGAACACTCGATATTGTAGCGGGTTTTTCCAGCGGAGATAGTGGCGATGGCGGGGACCAGAAGGGACTCATCGTGTATTCCTATACCGGAGGAACTCTGGAGAAAATATATGCTACAGGTTATACGGACTTCGTCGTAGATGATTTTAACCATAACAAGATGGACTTAAACGGGGATAAATTGAATGATTTGACGATTATCACGCTGCGACGTAATGAATTCTTTACAGTTAAAACATTCCAATTCAGTGGGGGAACCTTTAAGGAAATCGGATCGTTGGATTTGGACAGTCAGGTCTTAGATGTCTATAATGTCGTTGCTGGCAAGGTAGCCGAGGGTAGGCAGGGGATTATTATAGACACCAAAATTGCTCAGACCACTACCGTTTCCAATGTTATTGTGATGGATCACGGCAAGCTCAGGAAGCTTAATCTTATGGATGTCACCTTCAAGGATGCGACCATCGCCAGTGGTGATGTGGATGGTGACGGTATTCTGGAATTTGGTAATTTGGAGAAGCCTAAAGGTTGGAGTAACAAGCCGCTGGATGAGGTTCCATATTTTGTGTCGTTCTATCAGTGGGACGGGGCGAAAGGAACGATTTTTAAGCAGCAGCAGTATCGTGATTCTAATGAACAGGTCTACTTCAGATTACCGAAAGAGCTGCATGGTAAGGTGACGATTGATCCGAAAGTTTCGAAAAAGGACAGCTATTTGCGCTTTATTTTGGATGATACAGACAAAACGATAGCGGAAATTAAATTTTTCTCGTTGTCACAATGGGAGCGAAACAACGAAGGGTATAGCCAACTGTGGCGAACGAATGCGCAGGTCATTGGCATTAAGCGATCCAGTGAGCTGGAACCGCGTAAAACCATTAAAAACAAGCTGGGGGAAAGGCAGGTAGAGTAGAGTGAGCAAAGTTTTAATCATGGAAGACGAGGAATCCATTCGCAGCTTTATCGTCATTAATTTGAAACGTAACGGTTTTGAGGTGCTGGAGGCGTCGGAAGGGCATGAGGCTCTGAATATTTTGAACACGGTGCGGGATATTGATATTGCACTGCTTGACGTAATGGTGCCCGGTATGGATGGTTTTGAAGTCTGTCGGAGAATCCGGGAGACGAATGAGCGCATCGGCATTATCTTTCTCACAGCGAAGGTACAGGAGCAGGATAAGGTTTATGCCTTGTCTGTAGGGGCCGATGATCATGTGAGCAAGCCTTTTAGCCCAACGGAGCTGATTGCACGTATTCAATCGTTATTGCGTCGGGTGAATGTTCATCGTGAAACAGCAGCCAAAGTGTCCTTCCAGTCTGGACCGTTCACCCTAGATTTGATTGCTAAGCAATTTAAGAAGAACGGGCAGCTGATTGAGCTGACACCGACTGAGTTTTCCCTGATTCAATTTTTTCTGGAAAAAGAGAACACGCCGCTCAGCCGAGATGTTCTACTTGATCACGTATGGGGCAAAGAGTATATGGGCGATCCGAAAATTGTAGATGTGAATATCCGACGTCTTCGGCAGAAAATTGAAAACAATCCATCCGAGCCAGCTTTTTTACAAACAGTTTGGGGACATGGATATAAATGGAAAGGTCAGTCTCAATGATCAAAAAGGGAATTCGCCGACAGATTGTGCTTCACTATTTTTTCGTAGTGTTCTTAGCGCTTCTGTTAGTAGAAGTCATTTTTATGTTTGCACTCCGGTCGTACTATTACGATTCCATTTACAAACATATCGAAAGCCGTATCGAATCGGTAAGTGAATTTGCACCCAAATTTAAAGAGCCGGAACAGTCTTTGCAATCGTATTTGTTAAATACATTTTCTCTGCCCTTTACTGAACTGCAGTTGCTCGATGAACAGGGAAATGTAATTGATAACTCGACGAATTTTGCAGCAGATCTAAGTGTGCAAACAAGTGATGTGACACAAGCATTAGCTGGAGATACGGGCAAATGGATCGGAAAGCAACCGAGCACGGGACAGCAGGTGATGGCGGTATCTCAAAAACTGGACAATATCGTCGGAGACCAGGTGTACGTTATTCGGTATACAACCTCGCTGGAATTGGTAAATGATAAGCTGTTTACGATTACGCTGTTTTCTCTTGGCATCATGGCAGCTGTACTGGTTATTGTATTTGTGGTCAGTACAGGGCTCGCGAATTCCATTGTTAGACCGATTAATAATATCCGCGATGTATCTGCTCAGATGGCTCAGGGGAGGTTTGATACACGCATTGAAGGCGATTATCGGTATGAGTTGGGTGAACTGGCTTCGACTCTGAACTATATGGCACAGGAAATTGTCAGAACAAATCAAATCAAGGATGATTTTATTTCATCTATATCTCATGAATTGCGTACTCCGCTTACATCTATTAAGGGTTGGAGTGAAACGTTAAATTCTGGCGGCTATGACCCCGAAGAGACGAAAATCGGGATGAAGATTATCTCTAAAGAGACGGATCGGCTGATTGGCTTGGTGGAGGAAATTCTCGATTTTTCCAAGCTGGAGCAAAATGCCATGAAGCTTGTAATGGGAACGGTAGATCTCCGGGAGCTTTTGCAGGAAATTATGCTGAACGTATGGGCCAAAGCAGAAATGAAGCAAATAAAACTTCAGCTTGATTCGGAAGAAGCGGCATATTTCGTCCATGGAGACGGTAACCGTCTAAAACAGGTATTTTTGAACATTGTGGATAATGCTATCAAGTTTTCGCATGAAAGCTCAATTATTTTTCTGTCGCTTCAACGGGTTGATGGCAATATCGAGATATCCGTACAAGATACAGGAATTGGAATTAGTGCTGAAAATCTTGCCAGAGTAAGAGACCGCTTTTTCCAGGTAGACCACCAAAACGGTGGTACTGGACTGGGATTGGCAATCTCACAACAGTTTGTCGAGCGCCATCATGGTCAGATGCTCATCAGAAGTGAACTGGGGGCGGGCACCACTATTACAGTTTCATTACCTGCTCTGCAAGCAGAACAATCCGTGGAACCACCACAACTCACTGAAGAATAGATTTAAAGCCTACTTATAGGTGCAATTAGAAAAACAGCCAGTCCTCTCAAATCGGGAGGGCTGGCTGTTTTTGATTGGGGGTAACGTTATGAAGTAAAACCTTCGGCACGCAAGCGTGTATTGCGCTCGTAAGCTTCTTTCAGCATACGTGTAGTTTGCGGCCGTACCGCCATTTTACCAAATACCACTTCATTGGGTCCGATGACCATAATTTCGCCCGGACTGCCTTTAATGACAGCACCATCGCGAATCACAGCACCTTCACCGATAATCGCATGTTCAATATGCACGTTACGTCCAATGCGTGTGTCCGGCATAACGATACTTTCTTTGATGGCTGATCCTTTACCTACCTCGACACCACTAAATACAACGGAGCGTTCAATTCGGCCCTCTACTTGACAGGAATCATGCAACAAGCTGCCCAATGGTTGCGTTTGACGGTTAGGTACCTTTTGTGCGCTCAACCTTGTGCGGCGTTCACGTGTATACATCGGCCAATCCTTACGTTGAAGGTCGATCGCACAATTCTCGTGTAACAAATCCATGTGTGAATCCCATAGGCTTTTAACGGTACCTACGTCCTTCCAATAGCCCTGGAATTCATAAACGTACAAGGATTCTTGATCCGCTAACATTTTAGGTATGATATCTTTACCAAAATCATGACTGGATTGAGCATCCTGTGCGTCTTCTAACAGGTAGTTTCTCAAGTAATCCCATTTGAAAAGATAAATACCCATAGAGGCCAAATTACTTTCCGGTTTCTCAGGTTTCTCTGCAAATTCTGTGACACGTAGATCTTCATCCGCACTCATAACACCAAAACGGTGTGCTTCATCCCAAGGTACCTCCATGACAGAAATGGTAGCCGCAGCTCCTTTTTCCTTATGGTGGTTCAGCATTTCGCGATAATTCATATAGTAGATATGATCACCGGATAAAATAAGCACATGCTCCGGATTTTGGCTGTCAATATATTCAATATTCTTATGAATAGCATCTGCCGTTCCTAAGTATTCAGCGTTACCTGTGTTGTAAGATGGAAGCAGGGTAATTCCTTTGTCATCTGTTTTTGTAAGACCCCATGGTGTTCCATCCCCGATATGTTCGTGCAAGGATTCTGCCTCATATTGCGTCAGTACACCTACAGTATCAATGTCTGAATTTACGCAGTTACTGAGAGGAAAATCGATGATTCGGTAATGACCGCCAAAAGGTACGGCGGGTTTTGCAATCGTTGAAGTAAGGGGAGCAAGACGGCGTCCCTCTCCGCCTGCCAGCAGCATGGCAATGCATTCTTTATTAAACATTTCGTTTCCCTCCCGGTTTAGTTGTCAGTGTAGTACATACATAAACGGTATGGGGTACTCTTGAAACCATTAGGTATATAAGATTCCCCAAAAACTAAGGTTTATTTTTTTCCTAGTCATTTTTCTGTTCATTGTGGCTAGAATGGGGTAATAACTCAAGTCAGCTTTGACCCAAAAGCGAATGCATTACTGATTCATACATTTTTACTTACAAACATATAAGGGTGGTGACGTGATGACAGACCAAACTCTTCCGCAACAGGCTATTTCATCGGAAGATATTTATTTGTTTCATGAAGGAACGCTTTATCACAGCTACCGATCTTTGGGTTCCCACCTTACTGTGGAGAACGGAGAACAGGGCGTCCGCTTTACGGTCTGGGCTCCTCATGCTCTCCATGTCGGGCTTGCTACAGATCGCAACAACTGGAATGGGGAACAGGATTCCTTATATAGGGTTCCCAAATCCGGTTTTTGGAGTCGTTTTTTTCCGGGGATATCCCAAGGAACTTTTTACAAATACGACATTACGGGTGCAAACGGTGAACGATTTCTGAAAGCAGACCCTTATGCGGTACGTGCTGAAGTGAGACCGGCAACGGCTTCTGTGGTAGCTTCTATAGATGGTTATACTTGGAACGATGCGATTTGGCGCCGAAAACGTAGAGCACCGTATGGAAAGCCTCTACACATATATGAGCTTCATCTGGGCACTTGGAAGCAAAAAGAAGATGGTACGTTTTATACATACAGGGAAATAGCTGAGCTTCTTGTGCCTTATGTGGCTGATATGGGGTATACACATATTGAGCTGATGCCGCTGAGTGAACATCCGTATGATCTTTCCTGGGGCTACCAACTTACTGGATATTTTGCACTCACAAGCCGTTATGGAGAACCGCATGATTTTATGTATTTGGTGGATCGTTGCCATCAGGCGGGAATTGGAGTGCTGATGGATTGGGTCCCAGCCCATTTTGCAAAAGATGCTCATGGATTAAGGATGTTTGACGGATCGCCCCTGTTCGAATATGCGGATCCGCTGATTGCGGAAAAGCCCGGCTGGGGAACGCTGACGTTTGATTACAGCAAACCGGAGGTGCGTTCTTTCCTGATATCTAATGCGTTATTTTGGATGGATATGTACCATATTGACGGCCTGCGGGTAGATGCTGTGACGAGTATGCTACGGCTGGATTTTGAAAAGCAGGACGGTCAATATCGTTTTAACTCTAAGGGAGGTATTGAAAATGAGGAGGCTATTGCCTTCCTTCAACAACTGAATGAAACAGTATTCCGCTATTATCCGTATGCTCTGATGATGGCAGAGGAGTCCAGTGCCTGGCCTATGGTAACTTCCCCGGTAAGCGATGGAGGACTCGGTTTTAATTACAAATGGAATATGGGCTGGATGAACGATACGCTTGATTATATCGAAACGAATTTCGATCAGAGGCCGGAGCGCCATAATTTGCTGACATTCCCCATAGCTTATGCGTACAGCGAAAATTTTACACTGCCGTTGTCGCACGATGAGGTTGTTCATGGTAAGAAGTCGCTGCTTGATAAAATGCCGGGTAGCTATGAGCAAAAATTTGCCGGGCTTCGAGCGCTTCTCGGTTACCAACTCACTTCGCCGGGCAAAAAGCTATTATTTATGGGAGGGGAATTCGGCCAATTCATCGAATGGAAGGATGAGGAGCAGCTTGACTGGTTTCTGCTGGATTATGACAGTCACCGTTCGCTGCACGCTTTTACGAAAGCGCTGAATCATTTGTATATTCAGGAAAAGGCACTATGGGAACTGGATCATTCGTGGGATGGATATCAGTGGATTGAGGCGGAGGACCGTGGGCAGAGCGTAATTACGTATTTACGTAAAAGTAAAAAGCCAGGAGATACATTGGTCGTGCTTATTAACTTTCAGCCCGTACCGAGAGAGAACTACCGAATTGGGCTGGAAAAGGCCGGGAGTTATATCGAACTGCTGAACAGTGATCATAAGGACTTTGGGGGAAGTGGCCAGCTAAATACCGGAATGATACGGACCGCCCGTATTCCTTGCCACGGTCAGCTTCACAGCTTGGAGGTGACCATACCACCCCTGAGCATCGTTATACTCAAGAAAGCGCCTCGGAGGCCTAAAAAAGCAGATTAACCACATAAGGAGGAAGCATATATGAACATTTTGTTTGCGGCAGCAGAAGCACATCCATTTATTAAAACAGGCGGGTTGGCTGATGTCATTGGCGCACTGCCGAAGGCACTTCGTCAGGCGGGGTGCGACGTCCGAATCATTTTGCCTAAATATGCGGGGATTCCCGATACTTATAAAAATTCTCTACGTCCGGTAGCAGTAAAGCAAGTAGCCGTAGGCTGGCGTAATCAATATTGTGGAATAGAGGAACTGACATTAGACGGAATCAAGGTTTATTTTATAGACAATGAGTATTACTTCGGTCGTGACGGTATTTACGGTTATATGGATGATGGCGAACGCTTTTCTTTTTTTAACCGGGCGATTTTAGAAGTGCTGCCTGAACTGAACTTTCAGCCGAATATTTTGCATTGTCATGATTGGCATACGGCGATGGTTCCGTTACTTCTGAATGCCGATTATCGACATTTACCCTTCTACAGCGATATTCGCACGGTGTTTACGATACATAATCTGCTGTATCAGGGGGATTTTCCGTATGAGGTCTTAACTGAGCTGCTCAACCTGGATGGGAGCTATTTCACCTCCGAGGGTGTGGAGTATCATGGCAGACTGAATTTTATGAAAGGTGGGCTTACGTACTCGGATCATGTCACGACCGTGAGTCCAACCTATGCAGAGGAGATTCAAACGGAATTTTACGGATATGGGCTTGAGGGTCTGCTTCGTAAATTGGGAGATCAGGGTCGCTTAACAGGGATTGTGAACGGAATTGACACCAAAAGCTATAATCCTGCTACGGACAATCGTATTTATACGAAGTACCGAACGAGTCTGACAAAGAAAAAGGAAAACAAAATTGGTCTGCAAAAGGAGCTGGGTCTGCCGGTACGGCCGGACGTACCTATGGTTGCCATGGTAACCCGACTTGTAGATATGAAGGGGCTAGATCTGGTAACGAGAGTGCTTGATGAAATTTTGTATTATGATGATATCCAGTTTGTCGTTTTGGGAACAGGGGATCCGGCTTTTGAGCATTGGTTCCGTGAGGCAGCGGGACGCTATCCACTGAAAATGTCGGCGCAGCTTGCTTTTAGCGAACCTCTGTCACGAAAAATATATGCGGCAAGCGATATGTATCTTATGCCATCAAGGTTTGAGCCTTGCGGGATCAGCCAACTGCTAGCGCTTCGTTATGGAAGTATCCCTATTGTGCGAGAAACTGGGGGCCTTAACGATACCGTGCAGGCTTACAATGAGTCTACAGGGGAAGGAAATGGATTTAGCTTCACGAACTACAATGCACATGATATGCTGAACACCATTCGTCGTGCTGTTCATTTTTATCGCCAATCTGAGCATTGGTCGAAGCTTACACAGACGGCTTTCGCAGGAGAATATAGTTGGGATGTTTCAGCCGAAGCGTATATGGATATTTACCATTTGCTCACAAAGACGGACTGAGCGGAGTAGGAACACCATATTCATATTAATGAAAAAGGGAATCCCTTTAGCCAGTGTTTGGCTGAGGAATTCCCTTTTTTGCTATGATCAGTCGCCCCCGCCACCACAGCTGCTTCCACATGAAGAGCCGCTGCTACACGAAGAATGGCTACCAGAATCGCCTGAATCATGGTGAGAAGAGCCTCCATGATGAGAACTGTCATGGGAGGAATGATGATGCGAGTGATGCGTATCCCAGTTCGAGCAGCCGCTTGCCGAGCTACAACCAGATGAGCTAGCTAATCCGGCATTGCCTGTAGCATCCGGGTGCATGTGTATGGCAAATTGTTCAGGTTGATACCATGAGTACCACACAACAGCTAATAACAAATAGTCGACCTGTAAATAGTTGACCTTAGGCAATTGCTTACCCTCAGGATCATCCACCGCTTTATTCACCCGCTCGCGCAGATGTTGTACAATCTTATGAACCGCTTGTTGGGCTTGCTGTGAAATGGCTATATTCTCCTGAGTATTCCAACGGTTACCTGCTGGAGTTGTGAGTTTGTAATAGTGTGAAAGCTCGTCGTTCGGTAATGGATGATTAAAAAAAGTCCCCCACAAACTGGCGCTATAGCGGTTCCAGCCAAAGCATTCCACATACAACCAATCAAACCACGCACGCTCCTCCGGCATCGGCTGAGAGCCGCCAGAATGGGGCGCATGGTGAAGCATACGACCAAAAAAAGCTTCCGAGAATTGCTGATATTCGCGGGTAAACATCAACATTTCGTGCCATAATTCATCCACATCACTACTGAACATAGGCACACGATTCATAATCGCGCATAGCATAAAATATCGTTTTAGCTCATGCCAACGCCAATCATATTCTTGCTCCGTAATCTCTGGGTGGGCTTCCATTACACGATTCCTTACGCTATGAGCATAGGAGACGGGAATGGATTGCTCCAATAGCTGCATCAGCTCCGTAATCTCTGGATGACGCTCCTGCGTAAGGGAAGAAGGAGAAGGGGAGCTGAGGAAAAAAGCATTCCGGCGCCGTGTTTTTCTGTTTCCCCGGTTCCTGCGTATTGCACGGAATATAAACCAAAAAATGATGAGGTCTATCACAATAAACAACGTCCAAAAGCTACTCATACTATCCATGGCTGGCTACTCCTTTCTGAAATAACACGGAATTAAGATTTAGCGTTCGTTATTCAGCAGAGCGAATTCTTTTTTTATCTGGGCTAGCAGTTCAGGATTCGTGATTACATCGCAAGCAGTCCATGCCAAAGTTCTCGCAGCCAGCAGCATTCCTTCCATGGCTCGGTCCTGCATCGCCAAATCGCGGAATTCTGGTGTATGCAAGGCATGCTTCTCGTCAATAACTTGAATGTAAGGATGGATAGCAGGGCAATGAAGCGATACATTTCCGATATCCATGGAGCCATGATCTTCGCCTTCCGTTATATCTTCTTGCGAAATGCCAGCCTGCACCAAATTTGCGGTAAACGCATCGGAAAGTACACGGTTCGTGACCATTTCATCATAAGAAGTCTCATAATTGGAGGTCTCCAAACGACACCCGGCCTGTAAAGCAGCTCCTTCAGCAATTTGAATAACACGGCGAGTCAGCGGGTTCAGTTCTTGACGTGTAGCGGCCCTTACATAAAATTGGGCTGAGGCGTAATCAGGAATAATATTGGCTGCTTGCCCACCCTGATTAATGATCCCATGGATACGCACTGTACTTTTTACTTGTTGACGGAACGCATTGATGCCATTGAACGTTTGAATCACAGCGTCCAGCGCGTTAATGCCTTCGTGCGGGCTGGCAGCCGCGTGAGCGGATTGACCAAAAAATTCGAATTGTACAGCATCAATCGCCAGCGATTTGCCTGATTTTTCGTAACGATCATAAGGATGCGTCATAAGTGCTATGTCGCAATCATCAAACAAACCGGCAGCGGCCATAGGGACCTTAGCACCACGAGTTTCTTCGGCAGGTGTGCCGTATACCCGTACTTCTCCACCAGTTTCGTCGATGATCGACTTGAGGCCAACGGCAGCACCGGTACTCATCATGCATATCAGATGGTGCCCACAGGCGTGTCCTAAACCTTTCAGAGCGTCATATTCTGCCAGAAAAGCGACAATCGGTCCGGATTTTTCAGCTTTGTAAGTTGCAATAAAGGCTGTTTCTATGCCCAAAACGGGTGCCTGGACCTCAAAACCGTGAAAAATGAGTTCTTCTTTTAAACGGGCAGCGGCCAGAAATTCCTCGTTTCCAAGTTCAGGATTTGCCCCAATATATAACGAAATGTCCTTAAAGCGTGGGGCATGCTGCTCAATTGTCTTTTGAATGGTCTGTTTAAAATCCATGCTGAAAACTCCTTTATATAAGCTGTAATGTAGGTACTGCGCTAGGTATGCTGAAATTGTACTATAACATTCATTGCATAATCATGCATATTCATTTATAATGACACAATCTTATTTATTATAAAGAATTTAAGGAGAGAAAAAAAGATTGAAAAAGGCATATCGTTTTACCGCCCTGGTTTTGACGGCGGTTATCTTGCTGTTGACGGGTCTTCCCATGCTCAATGCATACGGAACGGAAGCAAAGCCACAGAAAAAACTTGTAGTGGGCATGAGTGCCGACTTTCCGCCGTATGAGTTTCATAAAGTTATTAACGGTAAGGATACTATTGTTGGATTCGATGTGGAAATCGCGAAGGAAATCGCCAAAGATTTGGGTGCGGAGATGGTCCCTGAGGACATGAGTTTTGACTCTTTGCTACCTGCTCTGCAAAGTGGTCGCGTAGACTTGGTACTGTCCGGTATGACACCGACGGATGAGCGTAGAAAAAGCATTGATTTTTCAGATGTATATTATCGCTCCAAGCAAGTCATTATGGTACGCCCAGAGGATAAAGACAAATATCCTACGATGGCTGCTTTGAAAGGCGAGAAGATTGGCGCGCAAAAGGGAAGTATTCAGGAAGAAATTGCTCAAAAAGTACCCAATGCCTCTGTAACCTCACTGGACAAAATATCCGATCTGGTACTCCAGCTGCGGACCCAGCGTATCAACGCTGTTGTGATCGAAGATACGGTTGCTAAAGGGTACACGTTAGATGGCACCGTAACACTTGCCAAAGCGGTACCTGAGGATGCCGGAGCAGAAACTGCTGTAGGTATACGTAAGGGGAACGCAGAATTGCTTGCCTCTGTAAATAAAACGTTGGCTCGCCTGAAAGCGGACGGGTCGATTGAAAAGTTTTCTACAGAAGCGAGTGCACTCTCGGCAGATCGACAGGTTTCTTCTAATAACATCGTAGATATTTTTTGGAAATACCGCAGTCTTTACGCTACGGGTATTGGTTACACTCTGTTGCTGTCTGCACTCGGAGTACTGTTTGGATTTATCATTGGTCTGATCGTATCCTTGCTGCGGATGAGTGGTATACGCATCATTGAGTGGTTAGGTACCACATATGTGGAGATCCTGCGTGGCACACCTATGCTGGTGCAGCTCATGATCATTCACTACGGGATTGCTTTGACGCTGGGTGTCAATTTTACTCCACTCCAGTCCGGTATAATCACATTGTCTCTGAATAGCTCGGCATATCTGGCTGAAATTTTCCGTGCAGGTATCCAGGCAGTAGACCGTGGACAGATGGAGGCTGCACGCTCATTGGGTATGGGACGAGGCAAAGCTATGCGTCACGTCATTTTGCCGCAAGCGTTTAAATCTATTTTGCCTGCTATCGGTAATGAGTTTATTACAATTATTAAAGAATCCTCCATTATTTCGACTATTGGTATGGTGGATATTATGTATCAAGCCCAGGTCATTAAGAATATTACCTATGAAGGATTAAGTCCGTTCATAATCACAGCCGCTATTTATTTTGTAATGACATTCAGCTTGTCTAAGCTGCTTGGTTTATGGGAAAGGAAGTTGAGAGCCAGTGATCACCGTTAAACAATTGCGTAAATCGTTCGGCAAGAATGAGATTTTAAAAGGCATTGATATAGATATCGCCAAAGGAGAAGTTGTCGTTATCATCGGTCCCAGCGGTTCGGGGAAGAGTACGTTTTTGCGTTGTATGAATCTGTTAGAACAGCCGACGGATGGGGAGATTTTATTTGAGGGCGAGCCGATTACAGCTCGTGGTCATAATATTAATGTAACCCGGGAAAAAATGGGGATGGTGTTCCAGCATTTTAATCTGTTCCCACACAAAACAGTGTTGCAGAACCTGACGCTTGCACCGACGCAGGTTAGAAAACAGTCAGGTAAGGAAGCGGAAAAAATTGCATTAGAACTCCTGCGTACCGTGGGGCTCGAGGATAAGAAGAATACCTATCCGAACCAGCTATCCGGTGGTCAGAAGCAACGTATTGCGATTGCGCGTGCTTTGGCCATGCAGCCGCACGTAATGCTGTTCGATGAGCCGACTTCTGCATTGGACCCTGAAATGGTTGGAGAGGTTCTGGATGTAATGAAGAAGCTCGCCGAAGGCGGTATGACAATGGTAATTGTAACGCATGAAATGGGCTTTGCCCGCGAGGTAGGCGATCGAATTATCTTTATGGATAACGGTCAAATTGTGGAGCAGGGTGCACCAGACCAGGTATTTGGCACTCCAAGCCATGATCGCACTCGTGATTTTCTTGCCAAAGTATTGTAAGAAAGTGTTGATCTAATCATAAAAGAGCTCTCCGTTGACGGAGGGCTCTTCTTTTTTTGTCACCATTTCCCCATACTTTCGTAACAAATATCGATTTCTTGATGACAAAATTGTAACGAGTGTAGTATGATGTTCAGGGTTCCCAACATTTTCATGCGGATAAGGTTACAAAATTGTGATATTATGCAGTAAGCCAAAACTTACCGGGACAGCATGCGGTTAGACAAGTGCTGAAATGCTGGCCCAAACTATGGGAAGTGCGGGGGACGTAACAACGGCAGCCATTCCGATACGTCATAAGACGATGAGGAATATGCCTAGGGGTGAATTGCACATGCATAGGGCTTCTCCTGAGTCCGAATCCGACAGCTAACTTCGCAGGCATAACAGAGGAGGTACATATTTTGAAACATTTAAAACATATTGGTAAAACGATGAAAATTGCGGTGCTTGCCGCAGCTATTGCAGGGCTGGCACAGACAGCTGGAATAGCGGATGCTGCCTCGCTTCACACTGCCAAAGAGGGCGATACCTTCTTTTTGCTTGCTCAACGTTATGGAGTATCGGTAGACGAGCTAACAAAGGCCAACCCAAACATTGCCTCCAACAATATATATGCAGGTCTGCAAATTAAGGTGCCTGGCGAAAAAAGTGTAAAGGCAGCTTCGGAATCGAAGCCGCAGCTTCTTACGGAGAAAGCAGCAGCGAATGAGGCGCCAACGATTGAAGCTTGGGGTAAAACATTCAACTATAGCAAAATAGTTGACGTTAAGGCTTCAGCGTATTCTGCCGCAGCCGATGAGAATGGTAAATGGGGCGCAGTGGACTACTACGGCAATCCGCTTAAACTAGGTACAATTGCGGTAGATCCTAACGTCATTCCGATGGGCACGAAAGTACTGGTTACAGGCTACTCCCATCCAGGTTTGCCGGATCATTCTTTTGTAGCTGTCGCTCGCGATCAGGGCAGCGCCATTACAGGAAAGCGGATTGATATCTTTATTCCAGGCAACAAATCATTTGTGAACGACTTTGGATTTCAAAATGTGAAGCTGTACGTTATTGATAAATAGCATTGTACGTATATACAGTTTAATTAAACATAATATATATTATGTAAACATAACGCCTATATCCGTATATATCTAGGTCGGACTCTTATCAGGTCCTATCCGTAAAAAGGCTGTCTTGACGAGCAGAATACTTCTGCTGGTAAGACAGCCTTTTTACGTTGCTTTAGCTTGGACCTCAATTATAAACATACTGTTATTTTCGTTCCGATGTGTGGAGTAGCCGGGGGACTGTCACAAATTTGTAGCCCTTAGCTTTTAGAGAGTGAATTAGACCCGGCAAAGCTTGGACAGTGCCTTGCAAGTTGGAACTTTGACCTCCACCAGCGTGCATTAAAATAATAGAGCCAGGCCCTGTAGCTGGAATCACATTTCGCTGAATTTGTGTTTTACTTAGTCCCTTCCAGTCGAGAGAGTCTACATTCCAGTTGACAATCATGTAGCCATGACGACGTGCCCACTTTATTTGAGGCTCTGTAATTTCACCGTAGGGTGGACGAATCAACTTGGGGCGAAAACCTGCGCTGGCTTGTAAAATACGTTCTGTTTTTGTAATCTGGTTGCGAAAGCGTTCTGGTGTAGCCTTCCTAAAATCCGGATGAGTATAGGAATGGTTTCCTATAGCATGGCCTTCACGGATAATACGACGTATAATCCCCGGATGCTTTTCCGCACGGTGACCGACGATGAAAAAGGTGGCTTTGATGCCGTTGGCGTGTAATACGTCCAAAACCTGCGGCGTATACCTAGAATCGGGCACATCATCAAAGGTTAAGGCAATTTGGCGGGTGTGTGGGCCGCACATTTTAAAAATGTCCGCATGTTTTTTACGCAACATTGCTAATGTAGGAGTAGCTCGATCTGTACTCAGATGTACAGAAGAAGCAACAGCTGCTTCTTTGGGATGGGGCGTTCCGATATTGGGAGGCGCATCCGCGTGAACGGGTAAACTTGAAAATGCTAGTAACAGTGCCAAGCATGGCAACACTCCCCTGTACGGCATATGTATCCCCCCTTTTCGTGCAGTGGTACCTAGTGGTGCTCTCGACTATTATGTACCTGTCCTATTAAAAATATGCTGGTTACAAAGTTAGGCTCATAAACGTCTGGAAAGAAGTTCGCGATGAAATGATTATCAATGAAGATGATGGAGCTAAACGTACATATTCTCTTAAACATGACCGAAAACAAGAGCATTTTCGCAAGTTTTAGACTTACAACGGATTCGGTATCCCGTGACAGCTGGTGTATAATGGGGTTGCAATTCATAATTATACAGACATGGAATTGAAGGAAGGAAGGATAAAAGTGACCGACTTGTTTACTCCTTATCAATTAAAGGGGCTTTCTTTAAAAAATCGGATTGTTATGCCCCCGATGTGCCAATTCAGTGTGGAGGCCGAGGATGGAAATCCGACGGATTGGCATCATGTCCATTATGTGAGCCGAGCAGTAGGAGGTACTGGACTTATTATTGTGGAAATGACAGCGGTTCATCCTGATGGACGTATTACGGATCGTGATTTAGGTATTTGGAGTGACGAACATATTCCTGCATATCGTAAGATTGTAGAGGAAGTTCACAAGTATGGTGCCAAAATTGGCATTCAACTAGGCCACGCTGGACGCAAGGCCGAAGATGCTGAGCAACCTGTGGGTCCTTCTTCGATTCCTTTTAGCGAACGCCTTAAAAAGCCGCACGCCTTAAAGACAGCAGAAGTCAGGGAACTGGTTCAGGCATACAAAGAAGGCGCGCGCCGCGCGGTGGAAGCCGGTTTTGATACGGTTGAGATACATGGCGCTCACGGCTATCTGATCCATCAATTTCATTCGCCTTTAACAAATACGAGAGAAGATGAATATGGCCAGGATCTGTCACTGTTCGGTGTTGAGGTCATACATGCTGTTAAAGAGGTTCTTCCTGCTGATATGCCTGTGCTTATGCGGATATCTGCCAAAGAATACGTCGAGGATGGATATAATGTGGAATACATAACAGGTGTAGGGGAACGATATCGTGATGCAGGTGTGGACATTTTCCATATCTCTTCTGGTGGCGAGGGTCCAATTGGTTCTGGCGGAGGGCCGTCTGCGCGTGCTGGCTATCAGGTGGATTTAGCTCATACCGTCCGTGAAAAGCTGAATGTACCTGTAATTGCTGTTGGATTACTGGATGATTATGAGGACGCCCGTCGGGTTGTTCAGCAAAAAGAAGCTGATCTGGTAGCAATAGGCCGCGCCATGCTGCGTGATCCCTATTGGGCGTTGCATGCATCGCGGGAGCTAAAAGTACAGGCCGACATCCCAGAGCCTTACTTGCGCGGCTTTTAGATAATTTTTGAAACCCTCTTTGCAAAGCTTGCGTAAACATGTGTACAGAGCTTAAAATTTAAGCATTCAACTCTAGGAGGAACTTCACATGTCTATTTTCAAACGATTAAGAGATCTTACGATGTCCAACATTAACGCCATTATTGACAAGGCAGAAGATCCAGTTAAAATGACGGACCAATACATTCGTGATATGCAAGAGGACCTGGAAGATGCAGAGAAAGCGGTAGCCGCTCAAATTGCTATTGAAAAGAGATTCAAACAGCAATACGAAGAACAGGCTGCTTTGGTAAAGAAACGCGAAGAACAGGCACATACCGCTGCAAAAGCACAAAATGTAGATCTGGCCCGTCGCGCGCTGGAAGAAAAGAAATCTGCTGAACAAAAAATGAACGAGTTCAAAGCTGGTTACGAACAGAACAAAGCTGCAGCCGATAACCTGCGTGGCAAGCTGGATGAAATGCGCAGACAGCTGACAGAAATGAAAAACAAGCGCGAGACACTGGTTGCCCGTTATAACGCAGCTAAAGCGCAAACTGAAATTAACAAAGCTATGAACGGTTTTAGCTCTGATACGGCAACTGCCGGATTGAAGCGTATGGAGGAAAAAATGCTGCAAGCAGAAGCACGTGCCGAAGCGAGCAACGAAATGTCTTCTAAGGAAAAATCGTTGGATGAGGAGTTCAAAGAGCTGGATAAGAAAAGCGCCGTGGACGATGAGCTTGCCGCTTTGTTGAAGCAATACGAAAATAAATAAGAACATTTAAGCAGTGCCGCCAAGTTTGATTGCTCAGGAAGCGAAGGAGAAACGTTTTCTCCTTCGCTTTTCCCTGCTCGCAGGTGTAAGAACATTATATGAAGGTCAAGAAGATGTGGAGGATGGTATGAAATGCATTTTTTAGAAACGATGAAAGCAATGCTTGTATGGACTGGTGCGGGAGCTATTTTGATCTTCGCATTAATGTATGTCGACTCTTTATTCACGAAGTATAAGGATTTTGCCGAAGTGAAAGCTGGAAATATGGCCGTAACGGTACGAATGATTATGAAGCTGGTTGCACAAGGCTATATTTTGTCAGGCTCTATCGCTACAGCTAATAATTTGCTCGAAGCGCTTGTGTATTCTGTGATCGCTTTTGTCATCCTGCTTGTTTTGGAAGTTATTGTACGTCTGCTGTTGCGGTACTGGGCCCAGTTTGATCTGGATAAAGGTACACAGGAAGGTAAAATTGGTTTCGGCCTGTTTTCAGGAGCGCTGCATCTGGTTGGCGCCTTGATCATTACAGCATGCTTCTAGGCTAAGAAAGGCAGGAATATAACCATGGGTGTTTGGAAACGAATTTCAAATCTATTTGCTAAGCCGGAGCCGCCAAAAGCAGAGAAAAGCATGCTTCACTTAAATCCAGGTGATATCTGTGAAGTTTCGCTTGTCACCTATGAAGTGGTAGGTCGTGTACATAATCGTGCCCGGAATGCCGTTGTTTTGACGCTTCAGGATGGTAATCAAATCAGTTATCTTCATATAGAGGAACGGGAAACACTGCAATTCGGACTATATCAGGCCATCGACGGCAGACTTGACAACCCTGAGGAAGTGCCGACCATTTTAGAGCTGGATGATACAACGTATCATTTGGAGGAGCAATATTCTGGGCAAGTTACCGTCATGGGCCGTGCTCCTTTCCGACAGGGTGGAGAGCAGCATGTTTGGCAGTACCAGTCTGATAATTACCATTTGTTGCGGGTAGAGTGGCAGGACGGTCGCTTTATGCTTTATGAAGGAGAAGAAGTGATTACCGGAGACGTCAAGGTTATTCGGGCAAGCTAGGAGAGGGTTACACATGAGCAAACGCACCTGGCAGTATGCATTAAAGGTCTTTGTGGCGCTGAGCTTGTTCGTATCCGTGTTAAGCGGCTGCGGCTCGCCAAGTGTAAAGGATACGTATCCGCTGGAATCGGTTAGTGGTAGCGGAAATTCAACCTCGTATGTATACCGGGCAGCTGGCAAGACAGTCCCGGAAGTAGCGGAGGAATTGAAAGAACAGCGTACACCGGAACAAATGTCACCGCAGAGCAATGAGCGGATGTTTCTGGTATATAGCGATGAGTGGTACCATTTGCAGCAAGATCCAGCTAAGAAGGAAGATACACTCATTGAGATTGACAGTAAAAAGTATGTAGAACAAAATTACAGTTCAAGCTTTCTAAAAGGATACTTAACCGCAACTGTGCTGGATGCTCTGTTTGATTCCTTACGTGGTTCAGGCTCCTATCGGGGCTACTCCAGCAGAGATGTATACCGACCTTCTCAGGGCCAATATCGTGCTCCTACAGTGCAGGAGAAAAAGGCGATTCCGCCGATTACGGTGGAGCGGAAAGGTTCGGTTACCCGTAGAGGGAAGAACTCGGATTCTAGCGTTGGGTCAAGCGGAAGTTTGTTCGACAGAGGGTCCAGCAGTTCACCGAGCAGAGGCTCGATTTCACGTGACCGGAGCGACAGCGGCGGTTCCAGCATATTTGATTCGCCGCGTAAATCTTATAGTAAGCCCAAAACACGTAGCGGTTCAGGTAAAATCAGCCGACGAAGTCGACGATAGTGGGTAAAACTTTATTTTCTTCTAAAGTTGTTTGCGGAACTGTGGAGCTGTTGCACAGTTCCTTTTTTGTAGTTTGATATAACCTAAAGTGAATTGAACGGTGCTCCATTGCTTCGATTTTATTGCCGTCTACTTTGACCTACACTTGATCAGAGCTTATGTGTTCAATACCATCGTCTTCAATAATGTTGCTTTTTTTGATATGGAGATGACGAGCTATCTTTTCTATAGCACCCATCCGTGGTTCAGAAAGTCCGCTCTCCCAAGCTGAAATTGCTTTATTGGTAACCCCAGCGATCTCAGCAAGCTCTTGTTGAGTCAAATGATATTTTATACGTAATTTTTTAAAATTGTCACTTAAAGCCACTATAATCCCTCCACCCCAAATTAAGTAGATTATAACCTTGATATCGAAAAAAAACCAACATAATACATTAGCAAAAGCAACGTCGCTCACTTGGGGGTGACTTTTTTTGTTAGTGTAAATGGGTGTCGAGTTTGAAGAAGAAAGCCAGGGGAAGAAAATTTCACCGCATGTTTATACAAAAAAATCCAATTTACTAGATTATTTCATTGCCACATCTATTAGTAAAATATACAATTACATCAGGCGAAATAGGAGGATGGTGTAACTGTGTTATCTGCTTTTTTATATATTTTACTTGGTTTTTTCGATGCTTTAGCGGCAGTTACTTTGGTCTTGAAGATTTATATGCTCCCCGTGTGGGAAAATCGAAGAAAAATACTTCTCTATGCAATTGGCATAACTTTGTTTTCCTTTCTCATGAGAGAAGTAATAGGCATGCCTAAATTAGATTTTCCGCTTCAGTATTTGTTAATGGTTCTCTTTTTAAGATTTGGTTTAGGGATCAAAACATATCTTGCGGCTTTTTCTGCTGGTGCCGGTCTTACAGCTTACATTAACCTACAGCTATTTGTATATATATTTGCAAACTTTTTCGGAGTAGCACAACCAGGTGTTATAAGTGATACAGCTGGCTCTTCTATATACGTTATACAGTTGTCTTCCATCCTTACTGCGTACTTTATTTCTTTTGTGATGGGGAAATATAACTTTGGATTCTCATTTATCATTCAACCCCCACATGATTTTTTGAAAGGTGAAAATTACCTAGCATCTCTAAATAAAATGTTCATTATAGGGTCCCTAATATCATTTGTCACTATTTTTGTTACTTTGTATATGCTCTATAACTCCAATACGATAGGATTACTTTCCATCTCATTACTAACTTTTGGAATATCGTACTTCTTATCAGAGAAAGGAGATTACGAGGATGCTAGAAACGCTATCGAGGCACATCGCATCAGAAATAAAGAAAGCTGATCCTGATGGACCCACAAGTGTTGAAGTGATGGAGTATGCGATTGGTATAAAAATTACCGAAATTTCAGCAGTGCTCATGGTCGCAGTTATAGGATGGATAACAGGACATTTTTGGGGGGCATTACTAGCTCTGGCTACGATCATGTTTGTAAGGAGATTTTCAGGAGGGGTACACTTCAGCAACCTTACACTTTGTGTCTTCTTTACAACGGCCATATGTGTAACTATACCTCTCGTCTCTTTAAGTTTAGCAACGATTTTGATAATTAACGCTAGTTCATTATTAGTGTTTGTACTATATGCTCCCAATCATTTTATCTATATTAATAAGACCAAACATCACAAATATTATAAAACGATATGTATTTTGGTTTGCATATTAAATTTTTTTATACAATCTCACATAATATGTTTAGCTTTAATTATACAAGCATTCAGTATTCTTCCTTTATGGAAAGGAGGTGAGCGAAAATGGATAAGAAATTGGCGAGAGCTTTAAGTATAAGCCTTGGTAAATACGCTAACGAGTCTACGAAAAAAGAAAAAACAATTTTTGGCGCTAAACCTGTACCAGCTGAGCTGAAGAAAACAGAAAAGAACTGAATTTAATGGAAGAGGGAAAGCGAATCCTAGCCACTCCATTGCTTGATGACAATTCACTTGGAGATTGCTCTTTTTTTTGTGAGAATCACCTAGTTGCGATTGAATTGTGGAAGCCTAAAAGCAATTATCACATTCCGCTTTTTCATACTTCTCATGGAAGATTTACAGTTCCCACCACCCTCCATGAATGTTCCGTAGGCTTACCCACTTTTTGCAATTTGGACGGATCTAATTTGGTTAACATCACACAAGTGGACAAGATCATTACGGGAGATTATGGAGGGGGGCAGGTTGTTTTTAAAAATCATGATATTAAGGAAAGTATAAATTCAGCAAATTTATCTCGGTGGAAACAAATATATGCAGATGCAATGAATGCCGATAGAGAAATTCGTTATATTTTCGGATCGGAAATTAAGGTAGTGGGTAAGGCAGCAGTAAGCGGTTTTTTTAAGGTAATGAATATGCATAGTGTGGATATGTGGGAACCTAAAAAAAATTATTATGTCCCGCGTTTCAACTCTGGAGATCGTTCTTATACAATCGGGCTAACCGCACAGGCTTGCAGGGAAGCTTTTCCGTATCTATATCCAGCTTATAAAGATACCCTGATAAATCTCGACTTGGTTTGTGAAATTGAGTCTAACGCATTTGGAGGGCTGGTACGATTCGAAGGATCTGACTTCACTTGCTCGATGTCTCATAATAAACTTAAAGCGCTTAAAAAACTGTGGAAATGACCCATGAAAATTCAGGGGTCATTTTTGTTACCAGATTTAAATGAATAAGTCAATAATCAGTTAGACTAGGATAAGCCGGACGAGTTCGATTTAATTCGACATATTTCCCGTTTTTAATCATTTTCCATGTGATAAAATTGATTATGAAAAAAATAACAATCTTTTAAATAAAGGTGAAAACAATCTACATATAAGAAAAGGAGGGTGAAAGCGGGATATATATTGTAAATGCCGGCATGTACAAATGCCCCGAAGGAAATGCCTGTTTGTCAGGCAAGTTCCCACTCATATAAGTCCTCAGCTTTACACTCCAATATCCTAGAAATGAGGACTGCCGCCTCGAATGACATTTTGTCACGTCCCGCGATCCAGTTGGATATTTGTTGCCGCGAATATCCAGTTCGTCGGGCGAGCCATGATTGAGTGCGTCCATGAGATTTGAGTTCCTCTTTCAAAAGGCATTTCCCCCGAGTAAGTTTTTGCACCTTACTTGCTCCTAACAGGGGAAAAGTGTTTCGTTCAGAGTATACAGGTAAATTACTTTTTTATCAATTATATTGTGGAGTTGATTGGATGGTTGCAGATAAAAATGAAAATGTAACTTGCACTAGCTTTTATACAATAAAGATGGCACGACTCGCTTCAGGATATAGTGAGTTAATAGCTTGCAATATACTTGGTATGTCAATGAATGAATTAAAACATATAGAGGAAGATTCATCCGATTTAACAATAGCTCGAGCACAGCAAATGTCCTCGTTATATGAGGTTTCAATAGATTCAATCTATTTCGGAAAAATTAATATAAACTAATAAAATAGAGAAATGACCGGATGATACGCAAAATTAAAAACTGAAATCTACCAAAAACAGCCGCGATATGATATCCAGGCTGTTTTTTGGCGGATAAAGACTTGGAGCAATTCAATAAATACCGTTTGGATTTGCCAGATAACGGTTTTAGCGTTATAACAGAAAGAGGGCATTTAAGAAGAACGGAGTGAAAATATGAATCATACATCATTAAACGCAGAAAAATTCCAGCGTAAAGCAGTTCAGGTGGAAGAGGCACAAAGCAGGATAGCTAGTCATGTTAAACAGGGTGAAAGGGAGGACGTAGGGCTCGAGCAAGCACATGGCCGCTATCTGGCGATGGATTTGACTGCGCCACATCCGTATCCCCGCTTTCGTCGTTCTGGTATGGACGGCTATGCGATCCAAGCCTCGGACACTGAAGTCTGTTCGACCGGTCAGGAAATCTGGCTACACGTGATTGATGAAATTCCTTGTGGCACTGTATCGGACAAGCGGGTGGAGACGGGAATGGCAGCCCGCATCATGACAGGAGCACAACTACCTGAAGGAGCGGACACGGTGGTTATGCTGGAGGCGACACAGCTGCGTGAGGAAAATGGACAGACATATGTTGGCTTGAAGAAGCGTATGGAAGTTGGCAAAAATGTGACACAAATTGGTCATGAGATTAAGGAAGGTCAGCTTTTGCTCAGTAAGGGAACTTGCGTGGGAGCGGGGCATGTCTCAGTACTGGCTACTTTTGGTGTACATCGGGTGCCTGTTTACAGGAAGCCAAGGGTGGCTGTCTTTTCCACAGGGTCAGAATTGCTCGCAGTGGATGAGCCGTTACAACCGGGGAAAATTCGAAACAGTAATACATATATGCTGGCTTCTCAAATCAGAGAGGCAGGAGGAGAGCCGTTCATTTTACAAGCCATTCATGATGATTTGAGTCTTGCCCGTACCTCTGTACGTGAAGCCATAGCTGCCTATGATATCGTGGTCACGAGTGGAGGAGTATCGGTGGGGGATTTTGATATTATGGGTGACCTGGTACGACAGGAAGATGTGAATATGCTGTTCAACAAAGTTACGATGCGTCCAGGAAGTGTGACCACAGCCGCAGTGATTGACGGCAAGATGTTATTTGCGCTTTCAGGCAACCCCGGTGCGTGCTTTGTAGGCTGTGAGCTGTTTGTACGGCCGACGATCCAAATGATGTTATCTTCGGCACATCCATATTTACAAACCTGGACGGCGAAGTTAGGCGCAGATTATACGAAGGTAAACAACTATACACGCTTTGTACGCAGCTCTTTGGAGATACGTGGTGGGCAAGTATACGCGATTCCTGCGCGAGCAGATGAATCTAGTGTCATGGTGACCATTAAGGACAGCGACTGTCTGATCGTGATTCCTCCTACAACAGAAGGATTACGCAAAGGTGAAGAGGTGCGAGTACTGGTATTACAAGGTGGACAGGTAACGTGAATACGAAACATCCATTTGTATGTCAAATCGTCGGATTCAAAAATACGGGGAAAACGACCTTTCTCGGAGGGTTAATTCGTTATGTGCAGAAGTCAGGTCTACGCGTAGCAGTGATCAAGCATGATGGACATGAATTTGAAATGGATCATGAGGGTACTGATACGTACAAGCACCGACAGGCGGGTGCTGAAGGCGTAGCTATTGTTTCGGCTGGAAGAACAGCTATTTTAGAGGAGAATAGTCAGCCTGTCACCAGTCTGATACGGCATTTTCAGGCCTATGATTGTGTGTTGCTGGAAGGCTTCAAGCAGGAGGATTATCCAAAGCTGGTCATGGTGAAGGAACAATCGGATGCTCAGCTTACCGTTAAGCTGACAAATGTACAGGGGGTAGCGGTTTGGGAGCATCAAATGGATTGGGCTCAACGTCACTACTCAGATGAAATGATACAAATATTTCCTGCTGAGGCCAACGGACCCGCAGGCCGCTGGCTACTCGAACAGATTCAAAAGCAGATAGAAGGAATGAGGAACAAGCAGGGGTGAGACATCAATCGGCTGGGTCGGTTAGAGTCTCTACCCGCCGTTCGATCGCCTGGGACATGGTTTTGTCAGTCAGGTGGGCATACACTTCTGTTGTTTCTGTCGAAGCGTGTCCCAGTTGTTCCTTTGTTTTGTAAATATCATTTTGTAAATAATAATCAGTAGCAAAGGAATGACGAAGCTTATGCACGGTAAGGTAAGGCTTACCGAAACGCTTGGCGTACTTGATGATCATTGCCTGAATCGCTCTTTTGGTCATCCGTTTGCCTTCTGTACTCCCGTTAGGACGTGTGACAAAGAGAGCCTTTTCTTTTTTTGGAGCGCGGTAACGGGTATGTCTCAGGGACAAATAAAGTACGAGATCATCTTTGGATTGCTCGCGGAAATAAACCGGCGTTTTAAAGGTTTCGTCGTTATTGCCTTTGCGATACACATATAATAATTTATTGTTTATGTCTAAATCATCCAGATTCAGATTGACGATTTCAGATACGCGCAGGCCTGAGTTCAAAATGAGGCTGGCGATGCAGGCATCCCGTTCCTTATTTAGTTCATAGGAGTATAGCGCCTGCTTATTATCGGCCAAATCCTGACCATAGCCTTCATAAATATAACCGATGAATTCAAGCAATTCTTCCTCTTCCAGTATTTTACCTTTAAGCTTGGCCGCCGTATCCTTGGGTTTATGTATACGCTTGATTTCGACCTTGGCCATAATGTTGCGTTTGAGCAATGGATAAAAATTTTCATCTTCAGCGATCTGACTTAAATAATGAAAAAGCGAACGCAGAGACGATAGCTTACGTGAAATGGTTATACGGGAGTTGGAGCCTTCGAGCTTAGTAGACAGAAATAATCGAAAGCCTGTAATACTGTCCATGTGAAGTGTCTCCAACTCTTCAAGTGTAACTTGGGCATTCGTTTCTCCGGCAGACAAGCCTTCCGAGCGAAGCCATGAAAAGAAAGCTTCGTAATCCCGCACATATTCTAGTAGTGTGGAAGGGGACAGGTCGGGCAGCTTATAATCCATAAATTGCTGCACGTACCATGGTAATCCCGGCATTTTTTCATCTAGTTTGCGCCGGTCGATGATCTTTTGTATATTCATTGGGTTCCACCTCGTCCGGTCATAATATATATGTATTTTAGCATATTTTGAACAGCACTGGATGGGATGTAATTCGAAGTTAAAGAATGGATTGAACCGCCAAGAGAGGTGAAAGTATGGGGTATAATATCAAATCGGAACTGAAGCTGTCTATTAAGAGTGTACCGGAGTCGCAAAAGGACATTATTGTACAGCTCATGCAATTTTATTTGTACGATTTTACAGCCTATCTTCGAATTGATGTCACTGAGAAGGGGACATTCCCGGCTTATCCAGACTTGTATCAATATTGGACGAGCGGCGAACAGAAGTTGCCTTTTCTGATTTGGAGACAGGATGTTCCTGTGGGCTTTGCACTCGTTGACCGAATGTCCAGCAATCGAGAAGCTGACTACTACATGGCTGAGTTCTTTGTACTTCGTCCTTATCGGCATAATGGGGTTGGGACTTGGGCGGCTCATGAGCTGTTTGGACGTTTTAACGGACGTTGGAAGGTGACCCAGATGAGTACGAATAGGCCGGCACAATCCTTTTGGCGTAAGGTGATTGGAAGCTATACGAAAGGTGAGTACAGGGAACAGACACATCCCGTAAGAGGAAACATTAGTCAGTTTTTCAATACCTGAAAAATTCTAAATAGATAAGTTAGTAATGAAAAAGAGTTGGGGAGAGTATCCTATCGGCTCTTTTTTGTTGTAAATTCAAGTCTTCTATGATAAGAGAGCTACATTCTACAGGCTGTTCATGGTAAGATAAGGATAGAAGCATATAAATTCAATAGGAAAAGAGGGTATTATGCTAGAAAAATGGGTTCAGGAATTAAAAGATGGTGAACAAGAGCTGATTGCGTGGAGAAGACATCTACATCAGCATCCCGAGCTTTCTTTTGAAGAAACGAATACATCTGCTTTTATCGCCGATCAATTGCGCTCTTTTGGTATTGAGGTAAGAACGAATGTGGGTGGAAACGGTGTGCTCGGGTTTTTAGAAGGCGGTCAGCCAGGTAGAACGATTGCATTTCGTGCTGATTTTGATGCACTTCCTATTCAGGATGAAAAGGAAGTGCCTTATAAATCGACCGTTCCGGGTGTTATGCATGCCTGCGGGCATGATGGTCACACGGCTGCTTTACTTGGAGTGGCACGCGTATTGAGCCATAACCGTGGGACGCTGAAGGGAAAGCTTGTGTTTATTTTTCAACATGCAGAAGAAAAACCGCCTGGCGGAGCCAAGTTTATGATTGAGGATGGTTGTCTGGATGGGGTAGAGGCGGTGTATGGTATTCACCTCGCATCTGAAATTCCTTTTGGTAAAATTGGATTAAAGAGTGGGCCCGCGATGGCGGCTGTCGATGCGTTTACGATCCAGATCAACGGTAAAGGTGGGCATGGCGCACGACCGCATCAGACGGTGGACTCTATTGTTATCGGCAGTCAAATTGTGAACGGGTTGCAGCAGGTGGTTAGTCGTAGGGTGGACCCTATTGAATCAGCAGTGTTAACGATTGGGGTGTTTCAAGCTGGAACTGCCTTTAATGTGATTGCAGATAAGGCCAAAATTGAAGGGACTGTACGTACGTTTAATAAAGAAGTGCGTAAGGAAGTCGAGAATGAAATTCGCAGTATCGTCAAGGGGTTGACTGAGGCTTATCATGCCGGATACGAAATGGACTATTTGAATGGCTATCCTTCTTTGGTGAATGCCGAAGCCGAAACGGAGCGTGTACGCGAGCTCATCGGCAGACTGTATGGAGCAGACGCTTTTTTGGATTTGAAGCCAGTCATGGGAGCAGAGGATTTTGCTTATTATTTGGAGCAACGACCAGGAGCCTTCATTCATGTAGGTGCCCGTAATGAGGATGAACGAACGCATTTTGCTCATCACCATCCTCACTTTGATTTTGATGAGCGGGCATTGCTCGTCTCAGGGCATATTTTTTTAGCTCTGGCGCTTGAATACTTGCAATAATATACATATGTTTATGACTAAAGCCAGTATTAACGGAAGTAACGGAAGCTTGAACCGCGCATAGCGCGGTTTTTTGTTGTAAATTCAAGTATTTTGACACCTATAAAGAATGAAAATGAAGTGATTAATTCACTATATGAAAAATTCATAATAGAAATAAATAAAAGGTGTTAACTCTGAAGAAAGTCTAAACCTCATACTATAAGCTGCGGAGCAGGAGATAATATCGCATGATCTTGATTTTTCGCACAAGGAAATGAGAAAAAGATGACGAATCTATTGAGCAAGACAACAATGTAAGCGCTAACAAAGCGAGTGTTGCACCATATTTATTGGGATGAATGGGGGGGAGCCTAAGAGAACATTTGTCAGAATTGTGAGAAGCAACGATAACGATAGGAACGAATTTGTATATTCAAATGATTATGAAGAAGGAGGTTGAATTCATTGACTAAGGCAAAAAACAGGTTGAAAATTGCTTGTTTGGCGCTTGTGGTAGCGGGTGCTTCCTGGACAGGAATGATAGCGCCGGCCCATGCTGCTCCAAGTGACGAATACAGTTGGAAAAGTGTCGTTACGGGTGGAGGTGGTGGTTTTGTACCTGGCATTATTTTTAATGAAACGGAAAAAGACCTGATCTATGCACGTACAGATATTGGAGGGGCTTACCGCTGGAATGCTGCCAATGAGAGCTGGATTCCGCTGACGGATTCTGTGGGCTGGGAGGATTGGAACAAAAATGGTGTCGATGCACTAGCGACTGATCCTGTTGATCCAAATCGTGTATATATAGCTACAGGTACGTATACTAATTCATGGGATAAACAAAACGGGCAAATTATGCGTTCCATCGACAGGGGCAATACGTGGCAGACGACCAAGCTTCCTTTTAAGGTGGGGGGCAATATGCCGGGGCGCTCGATGGGGGAACGTCTGACGATTGATCCAAATAGGAATAATATTTTGTTCTTTGGAGCTCGAAGTGGTAATGGACTATGGAAAAGCTCTGATTTCGGAGTAACTTGGAGCAAGGTGAGCAGTTTCCCCAATCCAGGGACGTATGTACAGGACCCTTCCAATGAATATACCAGCGATATTGTCGGTTTAGCCTGGATCACTTTTGACAAAAAAACAGGCTCTTCCAGTAAAGCAACGCAGACGATCTATGTAGGTGTAGCAGATAAAAAGCAAAGTGTCTATCGCAGTACAGATGGCGGGACAACCTGGTCTGCTATAGCGGGACAGCCTACGGGCTATTTGCCACATCACGGTGTGTTATCACCGGACGGCAATCTGTATATTTCTTATAGCGATGGAGCAGGTCCATATGATGGATCAAAGGGTGAACTGTGGAAATTGAATACAGCCAGCGGGCAGTGGACTAACATTAGCCCCATAGGCAGCAGTAGCGCGGACAATCATTTTGGATATGGTGGACTGACGGTGGATGCCCAGAAGCCAGGTACACTTATGGTTGCTACGTTGAATGCATGGTGGCCAGATGAAACGATTTATCGCAGCACTGACAGTGGGGCAACCTGGAGTCCTATTTGGGAATTTGATGGTTATCCGTCTCGCAAGCTGAAATATAATCTGGATATAAGCGGTGCGCCTTGGCTGACTTTCAATGCCAACCCGGCTCCACCGGAAGTATCGCCCAAGCTGGGGTGGATGATCGGTGATCTGGAGATAGATCCATTTAATTCAGACCATATGTTGTACGGCACCGGAGCTACGATTTATGGCTCTAAAAATCTAACCAATTGGGATAAAGGCGGAAAGCTGGATATTTCAGTAGCCGCTAAAGGGGTAGAGGAAACGGCGATTTTGGACCTGGTGAGCCCTCCAACCGGTGCGCCTTTGGTGAGCGCAGTAGGTGATGTCTCTGGATTCAGACATGACGATTTATTCAAGGCTCCAGCTAAAATGCTGGATAATCCGACCTTTACAAGCAGCGAAAGCATTGATTATGCCGAACTGAACCCTTCCTTTATGGCCCGGGTAGGTAAAGCAGATTACAAAAAAGATCCAAATGCCAAATCCATCGGTTTTTCCAATGATGGCGGAGCCAACTGGTATAAAGCAAATAGCGAGCCTTCAGGTACAGCAGGAGGAGGCAGTATCGCCGTAGCGGCTGATGGTAATGGCTTGCTGTGGAGTACATCAGACAAAGGTGTGTTTTACTCCAAAACTGGTGGCAACTCATGGACAGCAAGCACAGGGATTCCAGCGAATGCAAAGATCGTCTCTGACCGAGTGAACCCTAATAAATATTACGCATTTGCCTCCGGGAAAATATATGTGAGCACCAATGGTGGCGTATCCTTTACGCCTTCAGCGGTAACTGGCTTACCGACAGCAGGCAATGCTGATATTGATGCTGTACGAGGAGCAGAAGGAGATGTGTGGTTCGCCGGAGGCTCCGAGGATGGGGGGCCATATGGTTTATGGCATTCCAAGGATTCCGGCGCTACGTTCACCAAGCTCTCTAATGTGCAGGAAGCGGATTTTGTAGGCTTTGGTAAGGCAGCGCCGAACCGCACGAATGCAGCGGTATTTATCGTTGGTAAAATGGATGGTACACGTGGATTTTACCGATCGGACGATGCTGGTGCAAACTGGGCGCGCATTAATGATGACAAACATCAATATGCTCGAGTGACCAAAATTATTGGGGACCCACGGGTTTATGGACGTGCTTATCTGGGAACGAATGGCCGCGGCATTCTGGTGGCAGATCGTGTGGGTGGTGATCAGCCATCTACCGGGCAAGCAAGTATTACACCAACGACTGCAACCTATGGAGTGAATAATAGCAATACGGATATTACTGTCAAGCTAACACTTAACGGCAATACGCTAGAAGCGATCAAGCAGGGGAGTGTGGTGTTGAACAAAGGTGAAGATTATACGCTTAGTGAGGAAACAGTCGTTCTTACCAACAAGTATTTATCTAAACTTCCTAAAGGAGAGACAGCACTAAACTTCCATTTTAGTACAGGCAATGATGCGTTGTTTACGATTACGGTGAAAGGGGATACGCCAAGTGAGCCGGGAACAGGCGAGGGCGTTCTGAAGGTGCAAACCTTCAATGGGAATGTATCCACCACAAGTAATACAATCAGTTCCAAATTTAAAATAACCAATACGGGAACCTCATCCATTTCCCTAGCAGATGTGACATTGCGTTATTATTACACCATTAACGGGGAGAAAACACAAAATTTCTTCACGGATTGGTCGAGCGTCGGTACAGGGAATGTGATTGCTAGCTTCAAAACATTATCCAATGCGAAGCCAGGGGCAGACTCTTATGCAGAAATTGGGTTTAAATCGGCTGCGGGTTCTTTAGAGCCTGGTCAAAGTGTGGATTTGCAAACCCGGATATCCAAAGAGGACTGGAGCAGTTACACACAGACCGATGATTATTCATTTAATCCTACAGCAAACAGTTTACAAGATTCTGCTAAAATAACCGCTTATCTGTCTGGAAGCAAGCAATGGGGAATTGAGCCCTAAACCTTAATAAGGATAATCCTAAGTCAGCCACTCTAATGAGTGAGCTGGCTTTATTTTTGACGATCTTATTGTCCCGCATTCTTTTTTTAGGAAAAAGCAACGACAAGTTGAAAACAGCAACTAATAGAGATTCAAATTAAATAATATAATTATTTCACTATATGAAAAATTCATAATAGAAAAAACTCTTGCTCGCATACAATCTCCACAAAACAAACACACCACTTTAAGTAAAAAAATGAAACATTAACGAGAACATACGTTCTTTTATTTCGAAAAAGAAACGCTCCTGTCCTTAGACAAAAAGCGTCTCTAATCCATTTTTTATATTATCATACACCTCAAACAAGATGCCGGGATACTGAAATTAACAGTGTCATCGTAATGACATTCATAATCGTCGAAAGTAATACTGTTTGTGCGGCAAAATCGGGTTCATTTTTATATTCTTCCGCCAAAATACTTGTATTAACTCCGGTAGGCATACCCGATGCAATGAGTAAGGCTTGAGCGGGAATCCCTTTAAGACCCAGTAGCAAGACGAGCATAAAACCGACCAGTGGACCTGCAATCAGGCGTAGTACCATACTGATGTATACGGCTGTCCGGCGCAAACGAAAGGGATATTGCACAATTTGTGCTCCCAAAGTAAGTAGAGCCACGGCAACCATCGACTGACTAATATATTTCAAAGGTTCAGCCAGTAAATTAGGCAACGGACTATGCAACAGATTTAGGAGCAAACCTAGTGCAAGTGCATAAGGTACAGGCATTTTCAAAAAATTAATTAAAATTTTTCGAGTGTTAGCCTTACCGTTCTGTACAACAAAAGTACCGTATGTAAATGTAACAAAGCTTTGAAAGGTCATAATCAGAGCCTGAACGGAAATGGCTAGCGGATCACCTTTGAACACCAACTGATTGATTGGTAGACCATAATTTCCTGAATTATCTAGCATAACACTGTTTGTAAATGCTCCACGCATTCCGGGGCTGTATTTCAACGATCTGGCGACGGTAGTGCTGATTACGTACAGAATAGCTATGTACAAGGCATAAAAAAGTGAAACCTCACCCATGAGCATTAAAGAAATTTCCGAGTGATATAGACCCGTAAACACAACTGCGGGGGTGATATAGTAAAAATTGATTTTAGCTAAGGTATACAAATCCAGTCGAAAATAATATTGCATGATACAACCAAAACCGATAAGTACAAAAATAGGTAAAACAACGTCCAAAAGAATGGTGCCGAACATGTCTGTTTCATCTTCTTTCTATTATGCGAATGTAAAGGCTGTTTCTTATAAATGCATGGGCATTTTCTCATTATACTGTGTAAATAGGTTAGGCGTATAATAAAATTTTATAGTGGTTTTGGTAATCTGGACTGCAGCTATAGTGGTGTCTCACACATTAAATAAAAAAAGATAAAAAATCAGCTTAGAGAAGCCGTTAATACATCTAGGGACATTTGAGCCCGGTCTTTACTATAAGGAGGAATCGCATCATGAGAAACACTTGGACAGCTTTACTAGCGTGTATACTGGTCTTGGGATTGGCAGCGGGAACCGCTGAAGCCAAGCAGGGACGCGGAAATGATCAGGAGAACAAACAGGAAGCAAAGACGTCTGTTAAAGACGGGAATGAAAAGAGCGGGGAAGAGCTAATCAATCCCCATGACTCAGACAATGATCAGTCCGAAAAACAAAAGGACAAAGCATCCGGTAAAAAGGATGAAAACAGTAAAAAAGAAAAACACGCAGAAATCAGAAAAACTGAACCTGTTGCAGTAACGGATGATACATACGGAGAGTCCAAAGACCATAATGGTCACAAGGGACGCAACGGTTACAAGGGTCTGCTTCACGCGGTAGAAAATACGAAGGATAAGCCGGCAGGAGCGGTTATTGCGAATCTGCTGCTTACGAAATACCCGGACCGTTTGACTTCGGAGCAGGTTGCTGAACTTGAATTGATCCGGAATTCTGGTAAAGCACTGACTGAGGCAGCTGAGCTACTGGCTGAAAACGGAAATGTGACAGATGCCGTTTACATGCAGAAGGAGGCGGTACTGGCTAATGTGTCCGATCTTGACAGCTACAAAAAGCTGGGTGAATTCTCGAAGAAGGCCGGACGGCCGTCGGGTATGAAGCTGTTCGTGAATGGTGAAGAATACGATGCCAAACCGATTAACCGCAATGGGACCACACTTGTTCCGTTTAGAACAGCTTCCGAAGCTTTGGATGCAAAGGTTTCCTGGGATCCGAAAGAAAAGGCTGTTACTGTCACCCGTAACGGCGTGTCCGTCAAATTATTTGTTAACAGTCCGAAAGCATATATTAACGGTCAGCCGTATTCTATCGAGCAGCCAGCATCCATAGTGGATGGGACGACAATGGTACCTGTAAGGGTAATCGGAGAGGCCTTGGGGACAAATGTTAAATGGGAGCCTGAGAGCCAGTCCATTGTTGTATACGAGCAGCCAACAACACCTGCATCAACATCATAACGTGCTGTAACAAATATTTTGTAAACAAAAAGGGCCCTGACTAAATGTCAGGCCTTTTCGTTTTACCTTGCATGAATGATTTCGTATTCTTTTTAATGGTGAGAAGATAGATAGCCTCCATGACACTACCAGGCTATTCGCATTATGTGCTGGTCATGTGTACAATTAAATAGAGAACACTGACAAAAGGGAGTGTTATAGATGGATTTAGGATTAACGGAAAAAGCAGCCTTTGTTGCAGGTTCCAGTAAAGGACTCGGCAAGGCAAGCGCACGGGAGCTGGCACGCGAGGGTGCGAATGTCATCATTTCAGGACGGAACGAAGCAGAGCTTCAGCGGACGCAGGCGGAATTACTGGAAACAGCGAGTGGCCGCGTTGAATATGTAGTTTGCGATGTAACAAAACCAGAAGATATCTCCCAGGCCATCCGTCGTACAGTCGATTTGTTTGGCACCGTTGATATTTTGGTTAACAATGCGGGTGGGCCTCCTGCCGGTACCTTTGATGATTTTACTGATGAAGTGTGGATGCAGGCCTTTGAACAAAATTTACTTAGTCATATCCGGTTGATCCGTGAGGTGTTACCCTATATGAAAAAACAACAAAGCGGTAGGATATTAAATATTGCTTCTTCCTCAGTTAAGCAGCCAATTCCGGGACTAATCATTTCAAATACGCTACGTACTGGAGTCGCTGGATTGGCGAAAACATTGTCTCTGGAATTGGCTCCTCATAATATTCTGGTACATACTGTAGCACCGGGGAGAATTGCAACCGATCGCGTGCGTAGCTTGGACGAGCATCGAGCTGAGAAAACCCAGCAAACGACGGATCAGGTTCGAAAACAAGCAGAAGAGGGCATTCCATTGGGGCGGTATGGAGAGCCTGAAGAGTTCGGTAAAGTTGTCGCTTTTCTGGCGTCTTCAGCTTCATCCTATTTGACAGGGAGCACCATCCTTGTGGATGGCGGAATGATTAAATCGTTATAAAATAAAGAAGCGTGCCAGCCTCAGGTTTAATAGAGGGCTGGCACGCTTTTTTAAAATTTATTTAGGGAGTTGGAAATGTTCATTCAAGGACTGTTCAGCTCTCGCGGCCTGGAAGTTCACAACCCTCATCCGTACATACACCACCTGCATCCTGTTTGGACGAGCTGCCGCTTATCATAGTGAAAGGTGAGCGTTCATCCCATGCTTTTTGAAGTGCGTCATGAAATACTTCCTCCGGCTGGGCACCAGAAACGGCAAATTTTCGATCAAATACAAAGAATGGTACACCCTGAACACCCAACTCAGCGCCTTCGGCTTCATCAGCTCTAACTTCGTCGGTAAAACGGTCACTGGCTAATATAGCAGCCGCTTCCTTTTGATCTAGACCAACTTCAGTAGCCAGCGCTGCCAGCACTTCATGATCCCCTGTATGCTTGCCTTCGATGAAAACAGCATGGAATAAGCGCTCGCTCAGCTCCAGCATTTTGCCTTGTGTTTGAGCCCATAGTGTTAAGCGGTGAGCATCAAGAGAGTTTGTTGGCACCATGGCATGAATATTGTAATTAAGACCCGCAGAGCGTGCGTTTTCGTTCATTCGATCATTCATAGCCTGAGCCTCTTGCAGACTGACGCCATATTTAGCTGATAGTTCTTCATTGATCGTTTTACCACTATCTCTCACAGCACTCGGGTTCAACTCGAAACTCTTGAATGTCAATTGCACCTCATCGCGATGTGGGAATTGCTGTAATACTTGCTCCAAACGGCGCTTGCCAATATAACAAAATGGACACATATAGTCAGACCAAACTTCGATATTCATCAGGAAAAGCCTCCATGTATACGTATTTTATTAAGTAACCGGGAGTAGTGCTCCCCACTTTAGTATGTGTTTAAAGGTGAAACTCCATTAGTTACAAAAAGAATTATAAAGCTAAAGCATCCAACGTGCAAATAATTAATGCTTGTCAAAAAATTAATGCTGTGATATTTTATATGTGTAACCGGTTACACATTGGAGTTGAACCTACACTATGACAACAATTAAAGAAGTCGCCAGCTTTGCAGGGGTTTCCGTAGCAACCGTTTCCAGAGTTATCAATGAAACTGGATATGTACATGAGGATACACGGCGAAAGGTTGAGGCTGCTGTGAAGCAGTTAAATTACAAGCCTAATGAAGTTGCACGTTCTTTGTATAAAAAGAAATCTAGATTAATAGGTCTCTTGCTGCCGGATATTACGAACCCTTACTTTCCCTTGTTAGCTCGTGGGGTGGAGGATCGAATGCAGGAAAATGATTTTCGGATTATTTTCGGTAATAGTGATGAAGATCGTCAAAAAGAATTGGATTACATGGATACTTTTGTTCAAAATAATGTCGTTGGTGTTATTTCTTCTACCAATGATCCCGATGCCGATTGTTACGCCAAACTGAAGATCCCGGTCGTTTTTCTCGATCGAACTTCCAGTGACAGCCTCTCCGTATATGCAGATGGAGCCCATGGCGGTTGCTTGGCTGCTCAAGAAATGGTTGCACGCGGCAGCAAACAAATTACAGTCATGCAGGGCCCTGCACATATTCGTCCAGCACAAGACCGTTTTCGCGGGGCGGTTGAAAAGCTTCAGCAATCCGGAATTGCTTACCATGTGGTCGAGACAACGTCCTTTTCGTTCAAGGAGGCCGAGTCGTGGGCCAAAGAGCTGTTTAGCAAGTATCCCGATACGGACGGAGTTATCGCAAGTAATGATATCGTGGCTACAGCGGTGATGCATGAGGCACATAGATTAGGAAAGAAAATCCCGGATGATGTTCAAATTATCGGGTTTGATGATATACCACTAAGTAGTTTGTTATTCCCGCCTTTGTCAACGATTCGACAGCCTGCTTATGAAATGGGCTGGGAAGCAGCAGGACTACTCATTCAGTTGATTGAGCATTCGCAAGTAACGAAGTCAAGTGTACCTAATCTTCATTCGAAAGTACTTACCTATTCAAGCATACAATTGCCCGTCAAATTTATAGAACGGGATACAACGAGAAGGGTGGATAATGATGGCTAAAATTTCGATTATCGGAAGCAGTTCTATGGATCTCGTAGTTACTTCGTCCAAACGTCCCGGTGCTGGTGAAACGGTATTGGGTGAAAGCTTCACAACCGTACCTGGAGGTAAAGGAGCCAATCAGGCAGTAGCCGCAGCACGACTCGGAGCCGACGTTACGATGATTGGACGAGTAGGGGATGATCATTTTGGGAAGCAGATTTTACGTAATTTTGAAGAAAATCATGTTCATACTGATTATGTGAAACCGGTTACACATATGGAAAGCGGTACAGCGCATATTATACTAGCTGAAGGCGATAACAGTATTGTCGTGGTAAAAGCAGCGAATAATGAAGTGACACCCGCCTATGTGGAAGAAGCGCTTGACGTCATCCGAAGCTCGGATATTGTGCTAATTCAACAGGAAATACCAACAGAAACGGTTGTTTACGTAAGCGAGATTTGTGCGAAATACCAGATACCCTTGTTGCTGAATCCAGCCCCGGCTCGTGAAGTGGAGGAAAGCGTAATTGCGAATGCGACCTACATTACGCCTAATGAGCATGAAGCTGCCATTATGTTTAAGGATTTAAGTCTTCAAGAAGCGCTGCGCAAATATCCCAACAAGCTGTTTGTGACTGAGGGCAGCAACGGTGTACGGTTCTTCGACGGAGAACAGGAAGTCGTGGTTCCTACTTATAAAGTAGAAGCTATTGATACGACAGGTGCAGGAGATACGTTTAACGCTGCTTTTGCAGTGGCTTTAGCTGAAGGAAATTCGCTGGCAGACAGTGTGAAATTTGCTAATCGTGCTGCGTCATTATCCGTTACCAAATTTGGAGCCCAAGGTGGAATGCCAACCCGTCGTGAAGTGGAGGAGCAAATATAATATGAAGAAACATGGAATCCTAAACAGTCATATATCCAAAATACTGTCGGATCTCGGCCACACTGACTATATTGTCGTGGCTGATGCTGGCTTACCTGTTCCTGAAGGCGTTACCAAAATTGATTTGGCCCTTAAACTGGGTGTTCCATCCTTTCAGGACGTCGTTGATGTCATTGCAGCAGATATGGTGATCGAAAAAGTAACGCTGGCCGAAGAAATCAAACAAGAAAATGAACAAGCATTACAGTATATTATGCACAACTTTGCAGGGGAGCAATTAGAACAGCCACAGATTAGTAAGCAAGTTGCCGTCATTGAGTTTTGCTCTCATGAACAATTCAAAGAGTTGACCCGTTATGCAAAGGCGATCATTCGTACAGGAGAGGCTAAACCGTATGCCAATTGTATTTTGCAGGCAGGAGTTCATTTTGGATAAATCAATGTTGAATAAAAAGGAGGGTACAGCATGCAGATTCAAATGAAAGGAATTCACAAAGCCTTTGGAACCAATCAGGTACTGAGTGGTGTTCACTTTGATCTTCGTGAAGGAGAAGTACATGCCCTCATGGGTGAAAATGGTGCAGGCAAATCAACGCTGATGAATATTCTAATCGGACTGCATCGGCGAGATGAGGGAACGATCATCATTGACGGCCAGGAAACCTATTTTGCTGACCCCAAAGAAGCGGAGCAAAAAGGAATTGCTTTTATTCATCAGGAACTGAATGTGTGGCCGGAGATGACTGTGCTGGAAAATCTGTTTATCGGCAAGGAAATGACCTCCAAGTGGGGCTTACTAGATAGCTCCAAAATGAAAGCGCTAGCAAATGAACAATTCAGCAAGCTTTCGGTAAACCTTCCATTGAACGGTGAAGCAGGCGAGTGTTCAGTGGGTCAACAGCAGATGATTGAAATTGCCAAAGCACTCATGACAGATGCTAAAGTTATCGTGATGGATGAGCCGACAGCCGCCTTAACTGAACGGGAAATTCAGAAGCTGTTCGAGGTTATTACTTCCTTGAAAAAAGATGGTGTTTCGATTGTGTATATTTCACATCGGATGGAGGAAATATTCGCGATCTGTGATCGGATTACCATCATGCGTGACGGGAAAACGGTCGATACTCAGGCGATTCCCGATACGAATTTTGATGAGGTTGTACGGAAAATGGTGGGTAGAGAGCTGACTGAACGCTACCCGGTAAGAACGCCTGCTTTGGGAGAAGTGGTGTTGGAGGTCAAAAATGCTTCGCATAAAGGGTTATTTGAAAATGTGAACTTCACTGTACGATCTGGGGAAATTGTAGGTTTTTCAGGCTTGATGGGCTCGGGACGGACCGAGATCATGCGTGCGTTATTTGGACTGGATGCTTTGGATCGTGGTGAGATTCATGTGCGTGGAAAAAAGGTGTCTATTCGTAAGCCGGATGATGCGGTGAAACTAGGGATTGGTTTCATTACAGAAGACCGGAAAGATGAGGGCTTGGTGCTGGATTTTTCCATCCGTGAAAACATGGTGCTGCCAAATCTCTTCAGCTTTACCTCAAAAGGATTTATTTCAGGTAAAAAAGAGTTGGATTTTGTTAACACTTTAATTAAGCGCTTACAAATTAAAACCCAATCGGGCGAAACAACGGTTCGCAGTTTGTCAGGTGGTAATCAGCAAAAGGTGGTTATTGCCAAATGGGTAGGTATTGGGCCAAATGTACTCATTCTTGACGAACCGACGAGAGGTGTGGACGTGGGAGCCAAGCGGGAAATCTACCAGTTGATGAACGAGCTGACCGAACGTGGAGTCGCGATTATCATGGTATCCTCGGAACTCCCTGAGGTACTCGGCATGAGCGATCGTATTGTCGTGGTGCACGAGGGAAAGATCAGCGGAGAGCTGAGCAGGGAAGAAGCCACACAAGAAAATATTATGACGCTAGCTACAGGAGGACAGTAATATGACAACTATGAATGAATCAAAAAGCAGCAAAGGCTTTCAAATGTCACAAATCACACAGAAGCTTGGCCCATTGTTGGGGCTCATTATTTTGGTAATCATTGTATCGGTCTTAAATCCCAGCTTTTTGGAACCGCTTAATATTTTGAATTTATTGCGCCAGGTATCCATTAATGCGTTGATTGCGTTCGGTATGACCTTCGTTATTCTCACAGGCGGAATTGATTTGTCAGTCGGCTCCATATTAGCACTATCCAGTGCGTTTGTCGCAAATATGATGCTGGCCGGGTTCGATCCTATTTTGGCGATTATCATCGGTTGTGCATTGGGTGGCGTGATGGGGATGGTCAACGGCTTGATGATTACGAAAGGTAAAATGGCTCCGTTTATCGCTACACTAGCAACCATGACTATTTTCAGAGGATTGACACTCGTTTATACCAACGGTAACCCTATTACAGGACTCGGAGACAGTCTGGTATTTCAATTGTTCGGACGTGGCTATCAGTTCGGTATTCCGGTTCCAGCGATTACGATGCTCATTACCTTTGCTGTCCTGTGGATCATTTTGCATAAAACACCATTCGGACGCAAAACGTATGCCATTGGTGGTAATGAGAAGGCTTCGATTGTATCAGGTATTAAAGTACCACGTGTAAAAATCTGGATTTATTCTCTGGCTGGAATGCTTTCCGCGTTGGCGGGAGCTATCTTGACTTCACGTTTGAACTCGGCGCAACCGACAGCAGGTACTTCTTATGAATTGGACGCCATTGCAGCTGTCGTATTAGGTGGAACAAGCCTCTCGGGAGGACGCGGACGAATCGTAGGTACATTAATTGGTGTGCTTATCATCGGTACACTAAACAATGGCTTGAACTTGCTGGGGGTTAATTCTTTTTATCAAATGGTAGTAAAAGGGATAGTCATCGCTATTGCTGTACTGATTGACCGAAAAAAATCCGCATAATACACCTAATCTGCGTAGAAGGAGACACAAAATATGAAAAAGCTTACATTAATCATGACTGCCTTGCTGCTCCTGCTCATAACAGGGTGTTCCTTGGAACCGCCCGAATGGGCGAAACCTAAAGCGGCCGCGAACCTGAAGGACATCAAAATCGGCTTGTCGATCTCAACACTGAATAATCCATTCTTCGTTTCTCTCAAAGACGGAGTTGTGACAGAGGCCAAAAAACAAGGAATGCAGGTTATTGTTGTGGATGCACAAAATGATTCGGCGAAACAAAGTAATGACGTGGATGATCTGATTCAACAGGGAGTAAACGCGTTACTTATAAATCCGACAGATTCGTCGGCCATCTCCACAGTGGTACAATCAGCGAATGCATTGAACATCCCGGTGATTACACTGGATCGTTCTGCTGACAAAGGCGATGTAAAAGCACTCGTCGCTTCAGACAACGTAGAGGGAGGACGAATGGCTGCCAGATATGTGATTGATCAAGTTGGAAAAGGTGCCAAGGTGATTGAGCTGGAAGGTGTCCCAGGAGCATCAGCTACCCGTGAACGCGGAAAAGGATTTCATGAAGTAGCAGATAAGGATCTGAAAGTCATAGCTAAACAATCGGCCGATTTTGATCGGACCAAAGGTTTGAACGTGATGGAAAATCTGCTGCAAGGCAACCCGGACGTTCAGGCAGTATTTGCCCACAATGATGAAATGGCGTTGGGTGCGATCGAAGCAATCCAAAGCTCAGGTAAGAACATTCCAGTCATCGGTTTTGACGGTAACGAGGATGCGCTTAAATCAATTAAGGAAGGGAAACTGACAGCCACCGTAGCTCAGCAACCCGAGCTTATTGGTCAATTGGCGGTGCAGGCAGCCAAGGATGTACTTCAAGGTAAAACCGTGAAAACATCCATTCCCGCTAAGCTGGAGTTAGTGGATCAATCGAAATAAAAAGGGCGCTTGACCCAACATATTAAGCTATTCGGACTGATGCTGTAATGCGCATCAGTTCTTTTTTTTGGCTATTCTACGATGACGATACATACACATAAATGGAAGTTTTTTATTTTTGTATTGTAAGAAGAGACGGTAAAAGATAGAATAACAATTATATGATAATGAGAATCACTATCATATTATGAATTGTATATATCTAAGGAGGACGTATATTGTGCAACAAAGGTACAGATTAAAATGGGAATCCACGCTTTGTCTTGTGGTTCTTTTGATGGTTGTATTGAGTGCATGTGGAAACGCAGCTAGCAACAACCAGACAAACGACAAGACCAGCACTAATGATCCTTCCGGACAATCCAAAACGGTTGTCATGCGCGAATATACTGATGCTACTGGTAATAAGATCAGTATCCCTGCAAATCCACAGCGAGTTGTCACGACACAATATTTGGATGCTATGCTGGCCTTGGGAGTTAAGCCTGCAGGTGCTGCTTCCCATTTGTTGGAAGGCGACTATTTAAAAGGTAAGATTGACGGAGTTGCGGATATTGGGAACCCGACAAATGTAGAAAAGGTGCTGGAGTTACAACCGGACCTGATCATCACAACAGAATATACCACGCCAGAAGTGAAGGAGCAGCTGGAGAAAATTGCTCCAACCGTGGTCGTTTCGTTTGGAGATGGCGACGTATTTGAGCAACTGCGGAATGTCGCAGCCGTGCTGGGTAAGGACAAGGAAGCCGAGCAGTGGATCGCTAGTTTCAACAAAAAGGCTGAGGAAGGTCGAAAGAAGCTGGTTGGAAAATTCAAAAAAGATGAAACGGTTACGATTTATATGGCCTACGAGAAGAATGTGTTAAGAGTATACGGAGCGCGGAATGTAGGACATGTTATTTACCGTTCACTGGAATTGAATCCTCCTGAGTACATACGCCAGAAGCTGGCGAAGGACCCGAGATTTAATTATGTTTATGATGTTATTTCAATGGAAAAGCTGCCTGAACTATCAGGAGACCGAATTATTATGCTGGTTTATGATGAAGCGAGCAAGGACGGAATGCTTAAGCAAATTGAACAAAGTGCACTGTGGAGAAATCTTCCGGCTGTCAAGAACCACAAAGTGTATTTCATCAAAGCGGATCCGTGGTTTACGTACTCACCGCTAGCCGTTGACCAATCTCTGGATGAGGCCGTTAAAATGTTTTCCGTTGATCCGAAGTGATCAGTTCAATTGAAATTAGAAAGGAGAAGTCATGACTATGCTTAGACGATTTTTTGAATACTACCGTCCTTACCGGACTTTGTTCATTATTGATTTCTCTTGTGCCTTGCTAGCTGCATTGCTGGAGCTGGCTTTTCCGCTTGCAGTTAATCGGGTGGTCGATGATTTGCTCCCCAGCGGGAACTGGAAATGGATTTTATATGCCTGTCTAGCTCTACTCGGGATTTATGTCGTCAGTGCTGCGCTGAATTACGTAGTTACCTATTGGGGGCACAAGCTGGGTATTAACATCGAATCGGACATGCGTAAAAAGCTGTTTGATCGGGTACAAAAGCAATCTTTTCGCTTTTTTGACAATAACAAAACAGGGCATCTCGTTTCCCGTATGACCAACGACCTGATGGATATTGGGGAAATTGCCCACCACGGACCCGAAGATTTGTTCATCGCGTTGATGACACTGGGGGGAGCCTTTGGTATCATGCTCAGCATTAACTGGAAGCTGGCTGTACTGACTTTCATCATTGTACCCCTCATGATTTACTTGTCTCTTTATTTCAGCCGTAAAATGTCTGCTGCTTTCCATCGTATGTTTTCTGATATTGCGGATTATAACGCTCGCATTGAAAATAATGTCAGCGGGATTCGCGTTGTTCAAGCGTTCTCCAACGAAGCACATGAAATGGAACGTTTTGCTGAGAATAATGGACGTTTTCGTAAAACGAAGCTGATCGCGTACCGGATTATGGCCTGGAATTCCTCGATTAGTTTTATACTAATGAAGCTGGTTTCATTGTTTGTGCTTGTGTGTGGAACATGGTTTGTTATCGAAGGGCAGATGACCTACGGGGAATTTATCGCATTTGTGATGCTGTCTAATGTATTCCTGGGGCCAATTAAACAAATTAATTCTGTCATCGAAACGTATCCGAAAGGGATTGCCGGCTTCCGACGGTACCTGGATTTGCTGGAAAGTGAATCGGATGTAGAAAATCTGCCTGGGGCCAAGGCGGTTAGCCATCTTAATGGAGATATTCAATTTGCAGGTGTAACGTTTGGTTACGAAAACAAAGATAAGGTATTACGCAAAGTAGACCTATCTATCCATGCAGGTGAAACCGTAGCACTTGTAGGTCCTTCAGGAGCAGGTAAAACGACACTTTGCAGTTTGTTGCCTCGCTTCTATGATGTCGAGGAAGGTAGCATTACCATTGATGGGATGGATATCCGTGAAATGAAGCTGGATTCGCTGCGATCCATGATTGGTATCGTACAGCAAGATGTATTCCTCTTTGATGGAACGATTCGTGAAAATATCGCTTACGGTAAGCTTGATGCTTCGGAAGAAGAAATCTGGGATGCTGCTCGTCGAGCTCAGATTGAAGACCTTGTTCGCTCATATCCGGATGGTCTGGATACAATGATCGGTGAGCGAGGTGTAAAGCTCTCCGGTGGTCAAAAGCAACGTTTGTCTATTGCCCGGATGTTCCTTAAAAATCCGCCTATTCTCATTTTAGATGAAGCGACATCAGCATTGGATACAGAGACAGAAGCCGCGATTCAGCAGGCGCTGACAGAGCTTTCCCAAGGTCGCACGACACTCGTTATCGCCCATCGTCTGGCAACAATCAAAAATGCTGACCGCATTATCGTAGTTGCAGATCAAGGAATTGCCGAGCAAGGCAGACATGAAGAGTTATTGGCAGTAAAAGGAGCATATAGTCGCCTGCACCAAGCTCAATATGGAACGTAAATAGGCCGATATGACATCGTAAATAGAGAGAGGAAGATTGGGCTTGACAAAGAAAATGTGGATTGTGATGATGCTTCTGTCAGTCATTTTAGTTCTTACCGCCTGTAGTGGAAACGTGAAGCAACCGGATGAAAAGCAGAATCAAACTTCTAGTGAACAAAAGTCAGAGGAAATGAAAACAGTCAAAACGATTCATGGAGATATTAAGATTCCGGTTCACCCTCAGCGGATTGTAGTAGATATGTACCAGAATGATTTATTAGCACTAGGAATTAAACCTGTGGGAAGTGTTAAATATTATCTGGATAATCCGTTTTCGAAGGAGCTTGTGCAGGGCATTGCAAGCATTGGAGATCGCGGTAGTGTATCCATTGAAAAAGTATTGGCTCTACAGCCGGATATGATTCTGATTGGTTCCAAAGATGCTTCTGAATATGAGAAATATAGTAAAATTGCTCCGACCATCGTCATTCCTTATGGAACGTATAAAAATGTGCATGAGGAACTGACAGCTTTTGGTGAGCTACTTGGAAAAGAACAGGAAGCCAAAACATGGCTTGCCCAATACGATCAGCGGATGCAGGCTGCACGTGACAAGCTAAAGGGTATTATTCAGCCTGAGGATACGTTCACCGTAATGGAAGCTTCGGATAAAGAATACTATGTATATGGTGATAATTTTGGCAGAGGAGGACAGGCCGTATACAGAGGACTCAATTTGATACCTCCGCCGCTTGTCCAAAAAGAATTATTAGGTGAGACTCAATGGAAGTCGGTGTCAAAAGAAGTCATTAATCAATATGCAGGCTCTTATATCTTTCTGACGGTTAACAAGGATTTGAGAGGTTACAAAGGAGACAGCATATGGAAATCACTGAATGCGGTCCGGCAAGGTAAGGTTTTTGAGCTTCAGGAGGATCGATATTGGTACTTCGACCCGATTGCCATTGTAGGACAAGCTGAGGAAATCGCAGATATGATCGTCCAGCGGAATAAAGAGAACGCCGCACAGAAGTAGTCGTTTCGGTGTTGTTCGCAGCCCTTTGGTATTTATGCCGAAGGGCTTTATTTTTTCACAATAGGGTAGAGCATTAGGCACTCCTCGAAATTTGCTATTGAAGCTATTGCCACATTAATTTACAATAGTAAAGATTGCGTGATAATAATTCTCATTATCAACATCATCTTCAACACAGTTCGTGATAGCTACATACTATTCAACAGTAAGGGTGAACAATAGTTATGAAATTATCAGAATCATCAGATGGCCCCGCTCAAAGTAAACATAACCAGTCGCCGACTCAATTCCACTCGCGACCTTGGGCGGCTACGCTTATCCTGACAGTTGGGCTTGGAATTTTAGCGTTCGGTATCGCGCTATCCCTATCTTTTGGTGCAGCCTCTATTAGGCTAGAAGAGGTATGGAACGCTGTTTTTCATTTTAAACCCGAGTTGCAAAACCATCAAATTATTTGGGAAATCCGTCTACCTCGAATTCTGGGTGGGGTTTTAATCGGTGTTTGCTTTGCCGTTGCAGGTGCAATTATGCAAGGAATGACTCGAAATCCACTTGCTGACTCGGGCTTGCTTGGACTGAACTCGGGAGCCAGCTTGGCGATGGCGATTTGCTTTGCACTTTTTCCGGGTTCTTCTTTTTTACAATTAATGTTGTATTCTTTCGTTGGTGCAGCTCTGGCTGTTGTGATGGTATATGGTACAAGTTCTATATCCAAATCAGGTCTTACGCCAGTTCGTCTTGTATTAGCGGGTGCAGCTGTCACGGCATTGCTGTCTGCCTTAGGAGATGCGATCAGTTTGTACTTTAATGTTGGACAGGATTTGGCTTTTTGGTATGCCGGAGGGCTTAGTGGAACCAAGTGGGTTCAGCTCGGTATAGTTTTGCCTTGGGTTGTGGCAGCTTTTATCGGCGCTCTCATGTTGTCGCGCTCCATTACGCTGCTTAGTCTGGGAGACGAAATTGCATTGAGTCTTGGTCAGCGAACTGGGGTGGTAAAGGTAGTTGGAATGATTCTTGTTCTGATTCTGGCGGGTGCAGCGGTGTCATTGGTTGGCTCTATAGGTTTTGTGGGATTGATTATTCCCCATATAACCCGCAAGCTGGTTGGCGTCGATTATCGCTGGATTATTCCGTGCTCGGCCATTATGGGAGCTTTACTCATTGTGTTTGCCGACCTGGCAGCCCGTATGATTAATGCGCCTGAGGAGACACCAGTGGGTGTACTTATTGCCTTAATTGGGGCTCCGTTCTTCCTTTATCTGGCACGTAAGGAAAGGAGGGCACTGTAAAATGAATAACGTTACGAATGGGGCTATTGCCAAAGCTAGTCATCGTAAAAAAATCCATGATTGGATGGTTGTTGTCATTCTGCTCATATTGCTCATTGCTGCGTTCACCATAAGTGCAAATACGGGAACCATCCGGCTTTCGCCAATGGAGCTATTTAGAACTTTGTTTGGGCAAGGGACTCCACAGCAGGAATTAATCCTATTTGAATTCCGATTGCCACGAATGGTTATTTCCCTTCTAATCGGTGCAGGCCTCGCTGTTTCTGGCTGCATCATGCAGGGAGTTTCGCGTAACGGTCTAGCGGACCCTGGTATTCTGGGGATTAATGCGGGCGCCGGGCTGATGGTCATGCTGTTTGTATTGCTTTTTCCATCAATGCAAACTACGAATTCATTGTTTTTACTTCCCGCTCTTGCGCTGATTGGATCAGGAGCAGCTGCCATTCTGATCTACGCGCTTTCTTATAAGAAAGGCGAAGGAATTTCGCCAACAAGGCTACTGCTGAGCGGGATTGGTGTAGCGGCGGGTATCAGTGCTGCGATGATCATTATGACTCTTAAGCTGACACCTGAAAGCTACACGTTTGTAGCTAATTGGTTAGCAGGAAGTATCTGGGGCTCAAACTGGAAATTCGTAATGGCTCTGTTGCCTTGGCTGATTGTATTGCTTCCTTTTGCATACTACAAAGCAAATGTGATGAATGTGCTTAATCTGGGGGATCAGACCGCATCGGGGTTGGGTACACCTATCGAAAAGGAACGTATTCTCCTTCTGGCTGCTGCGGTTGGATTGGCCAGTTCTAGTGTTTCGGTTAGTGGCGGTATCGGCTTTGTCGGTTTGGTGGCTCCACATTTGGCGAGAAAGCTGGTGGGCCCGAAGCATAAAATGTTGCTGGTAACCTGTGCTTTAGTCGGAGCACTCCTGGTACTTGTAGCGGACACGATCACACGATCCTTACCTTTACAGAAAGAAATTCCAACAGGTTTGATTGTAGCCATCCTTGGTGCGCCATACTTCTTATATCTGCTGAGTCGCTCCAAAGGGTAACATCACGAAAGAGTATCACCTGTCAATTAAAGGCTACATACAACAAATAACCTTCAACACCACTAAAAAGTGGGGCTGAAGGTTATTTGTTCATTTGATTTAGCAGTCTTTCATCTCAACGGGAAGTATTCAAGGCATGAGAGGTTTGATGCAGCTCTCTGATCATTTTATGCAACGTGTAATTTTCCTGACGTGTCACGCCGTGTTGATTTTCCTGAACCAGCAATTGATGGATGTTTCGTTTTAAAATTTCACTTCGACGTTCCAGCATTTCGGTACTCATAAATAAATGAACACTCCCTTTGTCATGAATAAACCTACATTTTGAAATGAGCATAGGCCGAATATAAGGTTTCCTTTCGACTTCTTTAAGTATATCGTGCTGAATGATCAAGGGAAAACGGAGCGAGACTGCAAATTACTTTTTCTCATCATCCATGCCGTGTCGACAGCGACTCACCCCATGAGTTCTTAGATATACTTCCTGATGCTGGCGATAACAAGGGATTAGGGGCAATTAACTTAATGTATATAATTTGACTGTCTCATGTTTTCTGATTTAAAGGCTATCATGGGGAGTTGGGGTTCTTGTGTGGAACATGACGGTTGGACAGCTCGAATAATAGATCATTCGATTTGTGTTCAATATGAACATACAGTTGCGATTACAGAGGATGGTCCTCAAATTCTGACACTGCTATAAAGTAGTAGTGCCTTTCTAGTTACTGGCGAACAAAATTATAACGAATATGAACCGCATTTATGCGGTTCTAATGCTAAAGCTTTCGCTCGGTTGCTAAACAAGAGGAAAAACGCTCTATTTGCCCTTGAAAAGCGTTTGAAAAACAGCGTATAATTTATATTATACGCTGTTTAGGTTTAAAACGACTTTTGGAATCTCTCCTGCGTAAGATGTCGATTGAATTGTCGATAAAAATCAGATGAAAATGGTCGTTTTACAGTGTATTTCGGGATATGAACTGAATTGGAGGCGAGCGGGATGAAAAAAGAGTTGCGACATGTGGAGCTCGATACAACAGAAGAAATTGATGAAATATATACCGAGGAGCTGGAAGCTTTTTTGATCTGGATGAAGGATGCTGGATATACGATACATACGCAAAAAAATTATATAGGGGATGTGAAGCAGTTTTTACGCACGTTGCGTGATAAACCACTCGATCAGGTGAAGAAGATTCATGTTATGTCGTATTTGTCTAAAGCGCGGGAAGGAGGCGCCGGAGATAGTACGCGGAACCGGAAGCATGCAGCGGTGAACAGTTTTTTTAAAGCGCTACAGGAATTTGAGTTATGCAGCACAAATCCGGCAGCGGGAATTAAAAAAGCAAAGACTGAAAAGAATCGTATGCCCGTCTATCTGGATGAAAAGGATATTCATCCGTTTTTGCTCGCGGTGGAGGGGAAATATGCAAATCGTAATATGGCAATTTTTCTGCTGATGGTCTACATGGGATTGCGGGTGGGGGAGGTTCACTCATTGAATGTCTCGGATTACAGCCGAGAAAGACGTACCTTGGATGTGTTCGGTAAAGGACGTAAGTGGCGTACTCTCCCGGTACCGGAAGCCGTGTGTGATTTTGTAGAGCATGCGTTGGAGGAAAGATTGACGCCGTGGAGAGGTAAAGAGGATGCGATGTTTGTATCCCAAAAAGGTCGCCGTCTGGCAGTGCGCACCATTCAACAGATCGCTACAGAAACGTTCGAAAGATTCCAGCAAGATAAGAGTATAGAACGCCGGGAGGCTTATTCCAGCCATAAGCTGAGACATACATTTGCGACAATGCTATTACGTAAGGGAGCAGATCTGCGTACCGTACAGGAGCTGCTGGGGCATTCATCCATTCAGACAACCACAGTATACACACATGTCACTGATCGGGAAAAAGAAAAAGCAATGGATAAGCTGGATATTCAGATACCAATATCAGGATTGTAAGTACAGCATGAAAGTTGAGATTAAATGAAAATAGGTTTACATAATAATAATTATGTAAACCTAATGGGCAGAATTACATCCTGACTTGAAAATCACATCAACGGCTTAGGTCATTATGATCGTGAACGTAGTATTCTTTTTCATAGCGTTAGTCTTGTTATTGATTGATTTGCTCCAAATGATGCCGCAAATGCCGAATATAATCGTCAACTAGCCATTGTAATGTTTCGGTGGAGTGGTCATCTTTTTGAAATCTTTTCTTAGAATCGAATGATGTACATGAGTTTAACACATTTATGATTTGCTTATTCAATAGTTTCCATAAATGTATGACATCCACGTAAGAGAACACTTCCTGATACTGATTAGCTGCTAGCCATTCATTTTGCGCATACGATTCAATTTTGATAGGGGATGTTGAATGCTTAATCATGATAAATCTTCGATGATTATTAGAAGCGGAGTCGCATAGATGTCCTAGTATTTCTTTTTTGGACCATTTCTCCGAGAACGGTTTGGCATTAAATTCATGTTCTGTGATCGAAAAAAATTCTTTTTCATAATCCTCGATGATTCTCGCCAGTTCTTCAACAGCATTCTTCAATAGATTAGCCTCCTTATTTTAATGATCGTCTTATGATTAGCATTAGAATAATTCAAAATAAGCTGGAAAGAAATGGTGAATTAAAGGTTAGTATGATATTGCCTTGACGAAAGCTAATACAAATTTATTTAAAGAAATTGATTATACGTATTAATGAAAAACCAGGGACAGATGTAGTGTGTACTACGGTAGTTAATTTAAATGAGGACGTTCTGATGAAAGAAGAGCATCCCTATCAATTTTTAGAATCCTACAAATCTAAGCATAAGATGCCTTTGTATCCTAACGTTAGAATGATAACAAAAGTGATTATTCGATGAGTGCCGGATTGAGTAATACAAATAAGAGGGAAACCATTTAGTTTACATAATATACATTATGTTTTTCGTTGTGGTAGAATCTGCAAGTGGATCGCTCTTGTTAAGTGTCCGCTTGCAGATTCAAGTTTCACTGACAATATAAAAATAGCTTATTTTTCAGTTGAGAATATACCCGTGCGTCTATATTTCATTTTCTGGGGGAGATTCGATCATCACTCCTTCGACATGCTTGCGTCTCAGCAGTTTCCGTTTTTTGCGGTTTTCCTTGGTTTCTAAAACAATATCCAGATCATAGTCGTCAGGATACAGTTCAGTAGCAGCGATGTGAAGGACGAGCCTCTTTCTGTTAATGCTCAGTTTCTGTCCTTGGATCAAAATCCCGACATTCCCCCGTTCATCCTCGGTTTTGTATACAATTCCAGTTCGATCCAGGTAGCCTACATAAACACTATCACCAAGGGCAAATGGCTTGGTTTTGAGAGGAAGTTCTTGTTTCCTCCGTTTTGTGACTGTATCGTCAAAAGCCGCTTTTTTAGGAAGAGGCTTATTTGCATCATCAGACATTTCATCATCAACACAAGGGGGAATAACAAACGATTCCTGTGTATTTTGAGATGCTCTGCCCGCAGAAATGGCCTCGGAACGCTCGATAATACGTGTCCACATGCCCAGCTTCAGGGCAATTGCATATGCGTAGCTTTCTCCGGCCTCTCCAATGCGAAGTCGGTACAAAGGCTGTAGCGTTTCGGTATCAAACTCCATACGAGCATTCTGAAACCCCGGTGTATTTTCAGCAAAATGCTTGATTTCGCTAAAGTGAGTTGTAGCCACTACTGTCGCCCGACGACGATGGAATTCTTCTAGCAACGCGATAGAGAGACCTACTCCTTCTCCCGGATCGGTGCCGGATGCCATTTCATCAATCAGGATCAGAGTAGAGTTGCCTGTTGTCTCTAATATGCTAATCATGTTGCGGATGTGTGCAGAAAAGGTGCTCAAAGCATGTTCAATGCTTTGTCCATCCCCGATGTCTACCACAATTTCCTCGAATACAGCCATTCGGCTGCCATGCAAAACAGGTACCAGTAGCCCCGATTGCACCATTAGTGTTAAAAGACCGACGCTTTTGAGGGCCATCGTTTTTCCGCCTGTGTTCGGTCCGGTGATGATGAGTGAGGAATATCCTTCACCAATTGAGAAGTCAAGCGGCACCATGGTATTGGACATCAACGGGTGACGTGCACCTTGGATGTCTATAATCCCGTTAAGGTTAAGTTCGACAGGGATAGCATCCAGAGTCATGGCGTATTTGGCTTTTGCCAATAAAAAATCCAATACACCTACTGTCTCTGTATTGATGCTTAGTTCCCGGTTGTATGACTCAGCCATTGCCGTCAGGTCTCCCAGCACTTTCATTTCTTCTTTTGATTCTTCTGCCATGTACGCGCTCTGATCGAATTGCAGATTCGTAATCTCGGCAGGTTCAACGTAAACCGTTTGACCACTTCCTGATTCATCCAGTACATTACCTTTCACTTGTTTACGGAATTCTTTTTTGATTGGAAGCACGTAACGGCCATTGCGCTGACTAATCATATTTTCTTGCATAATGGATCGGTGACGGCTGGTGAGAGAGTCAAGTTTTCTCTTGATACGTTCTTCAGTAACCGCAATTTTTTTGCGAATTTTAGCTAGTTCTTTACTGGCCATATCCGTCACACGTCCCGAATGAATACATCTTTCGATTTCGGATAAAAGTGGCTCCATGCTATACATGGAAGATGCATAAGCGCTGACGGTTGGAGCAGCGTCCGCCTTGGAATGCATATATTTTATCAGTTGAATACAGCTTCGAATGAATTGAGCCATATGAGAAAAATCACGCTCGCTGAACATATACCCGGTTCCGAGCAGTTGAAGAATGTGCTCCATACCTTCCAACGAAGGAACAGGAACGCTTGCTCCGTGGCGAATGATCTGTAACGCTTCGTTCGTTTCGTCAAGACGAATCTTAATGGTACGGATATCAGTAATTGGCCGCATAGTAGCAGCGTGACGCTTACCTAGGTAAGAAAAAGCACATTCAGAAACTCTTGTTTTAATTTGATCATATTCCAAACGCAGCATTGTAGTTTCGTTCATGAATAAATCTCTCCTTTGGTTGTGTGGTGTAAGGATTTAGAAAACCTTGCTGTTAAAATAAAAAAGGGCGGAGAATGAACAAAACGTTCATTCTCCGCCCTTAAGGAAAGAGGGAATTTATCTTCAAATAAGCCTGTTATTCAGCTTTTGTAGTTCCGAGTTCCGTGTTTCCAATTCATTCACGCAATAGTTCTTTGCTAAGCTATTGGGATCGTGAAAGGAAGACGTTTAAAGGGAAGTTACAAAATCTGAAAACAAAAAAACCGCGCTGAACACAGCACGGAATAGAGCCTAGATGAAGATAATCCCGAAGGCGATTTATGATATCCGCATGTTCTTAACTAATATCAGGGTAACAACACGGCAACAAACAAACCTGTCCCCGAAGGGTACAAGCGCCTGATGATACTCCCTGAATATGCAATTGCTTAGTTAAGAACGTTCACCGACATCAAAATCTCTCCCTTAATTGAAGATATAACCATACTATACGATTGGACAGGCGTTGAAGTCAAGTCCTACTTCTTTAATACGCTACAATGGTGATCATTATATTAACATAACATATATTATGTAAACTCGATATCTAATAAAGTTTTGTTATCTATTAAATGATAATGAGAAGGATATTCAACAGGCTATTAACCGCCTTGTCCAAGGTGGAACGGTCATTGCTATTGCTCATCGCCTCAAAACGATACGAAACGCGGACCGTATTGTAGTATTGGACAAAGGAATGGTCGTAGGGCAGGGACAACATGATGAGCTGTTGGATGATAACGGCCTGGATGCACGATTGTGGAAAAGACAGCATGAAGGAAGAGAGTCATAATCCGTCTGAAATTATGATACAAACATTAAGAAACCGCCCCGGAGGATGGCATATCACCTCTCCAGGGGCGGTTTCTTGTGCTGCTATTCAGAATCATCGGCTATGACAGCTTGTACAGGCCGCCTGTCACGAAGCAATGGTAACAACAGCGTCGCTCCGACCAAAAACAAGCCGGCGCTCACGGTATATACGGTGTTCAGGGAGGATTCGTGTTTGAGTGTTCCGCCAATACTCATACCGACGACCATCATCCCGGAGAACAGGGGAGAGAGGGCACCACCGACGCGGCCGATAAAAGCAGCTTCGGCGTTTTTCATCATCATTGTGTTGATACCGATATGAATGCAAGGATAAAATAGGCCGCTAAAAACTTGTAGTGCCATGGTCAGCACAATATTGTGCGACCATCCGACTCCAAAGGTTGTCAGTGTGCTGACCAAAAGTCCGGACACCAGCAGTAATTGCGGCTGTACTTTTTTGGCAACCCCCATAATCAGACCGCCTCCCACCAGCATAGCCGCTCCGTTCGCCATTAACGGCCATTGCAGGAATTCCTTGTTTTGTCCAAGGTTCTCGATGGCGATAAAAACCATTAATGGTTGAATAAGTCCGACCGCTAGCCCAATTACGGTGAATGTTCCCCCAAGCGTGCGAAGTGTGCGGTTATTCCATACATAACGTATTCCTTCTTTAAGCTCTTGAATGAAATGAGGGGGTTGATCATCTATCTCAAGTGCTTGTTCATCTTGTGGAATACGAGTCAGGACAAGCGCCGAGATGAGAAACAATATTCCGGTTATAGACATTGAAATGAAAATTCCAAAGTGTTGATAAATAAATGTACCGATAACGGGGCCGATAACCATAAATAATGCCATGAGAGATTGAAAAAGGGCCATCACTCCCTGAAGCTGTTCTGGTGCTACATGCTGCTTAAATATCTTCATCGCAGACGGCTGAGAAAATTGAGATAGAATGGCCGAAAAGAAAGTGGACAGCAAAAGCACCTGCCATGACCCGTACCATAATGCCAACAAGACAATAAAAATAGAGGCAGCGGACAGCAAATCGCAACTAATCATGGTCCGTTTGGGCCGCCAACGGTCCGCGAATGTTCCTCCAATGATAGCGAACAGAAAAATAGGCATGAATTCAGCAACTGAAATGAGCGACACGTATACGGGATCATTATGAGTCAAATCTGTTACATACAACAGTATGGCAAAGTTGCGCACCCAAATGCCCAAATTTAGCAGCGCATTGGAGGCGATAATGGTCCTTATAAATGGATTATTAAACAACTACAAACTCTCCTTTCCTGTTTTTAGGGCGCATGCACTTCAAGATATCATTTTAAATAAACAAAAAATATTTTTGTCTATGTAATAATAGATAATATAATAAATTAACTACTATTTAGTCAAATATTTTTTTGAATCCTGAAGAAAGTAGAGCATAGAAAATAAAGAGGTCAATGATCGTTAAGGAGTGAATTAGAATGATAGTAAAAGTACTCACTTTAAACTTGTGAATTAGGAATGAAATCTAATCAAATGATAAATTTACATAATAAATATTATGTAAATTAAAAATGTTTATCTTAACAATAGGCGGCTGAATCCGATGTACCTTTTAAAATCATAGTGATATAATTACGCGTACATGCCTGAAAAGGAGCGAATGGAACGTAAATGAACTTTCAAGTGGATTTTTTATCTTTTTTTGTAATTCAGGTAGATGGAAAAGAAGGACAGGGTGGTAAGTCCTATAAGCATTACGCTACGATGGACGACTACGATTATGACGAAAGCGATGTTAAAAAATTTCTGGACGGGGAATTTACTCGTATTAGCAAGCGGAAGGTTGAAAAAAATCCCAGCACAGAGCAGGCACCGACCAAAATCGGCCGCTTTATCGTCGAACCGGAGCATGAATTGAGCAGTAATCCGAATTTTAATATGTTCGCCCGACTGCGAGCAGCAGAGGATAAGGAAGATTTTAAAAATGCTTGTGACGATCTGGTGCGGATGTATCTGGATACGAGCGCAGTACGCGGCGGAGCGCTGATCATTGTACAGGCTACCTTGAATACACACTCGGATGACCCGTTTATTTTTGTGCTTAAGTGTGATTTCGAACCTAAAATTGCCAGAATTACTGAAAGCAGTCTGGTGAGTGAGGTCGAAATGGCTATTTCTGCCCGTAATATGAAATCCATCATGTATCCTTACATGCTTGAGGAGGGGATGAACGATGAGTGGGAGCTTAAAATTCACCAGTCTTCGCATGCCCGGTATTTTGAAGATTTTTTGAAATTCGTGACCTATGAGCAATCCATGCCGGAAATCGTCAATGAGCATGTCATGGGCTTCGTTCAGAATTACGTAGAAACCAAATGGCCGGATGCATCTAATGAGGAAAGACAGCAGGAAGAGCGCGATCTGGAATTGTGGGCGGCGAGCGAAAAGCGGGATCTGCAAGGGAAATGGGAACCCCTTCAAGTCGTAGAGGCTGCACAGCATATTGTCGAGCTGAAACCAGAGATTGAAGTTCGTTTTAAACTAGATGATACGGCCGTGCGTGGGCTACTGTCCGACTTTGGCGCCAAGCTGCATATCACGAAACTTCATGATCGATATGCACTTATTGTTGAAGGTGACGCATTTACGTTTGAAAAGGGATTTTCACCGATTGAGCTGCTTCAACCTGAATCGTTTGAAACGGTGGCTGAGCGGCTAAAAGAGAAACGCCAGCATGAAAATGAGGATGTGGATGGCGATACGCCACCTTGGTAATTCGAATGCATAGCAGGACGACAAACTGAACTTTTACATTATAACGACTAAAAAACTGGCCTCTCAACGGATATTACCGCTGTGGAGGCCAGTTTTGTTTAGCTTTTATGTTCCCGATCTACACATGAACTTTGCTAATTTGATCTTTCAGCTTGTCCGCAGATTGAAGCAACTTTGCACGTTCCTCGTCATTGAGCGGAAGATCCAAAATTTCACGTACCCCATTGTGATCTACGATACTTGGAACACCTAAATATACGTCAGATACTCCGTTATAATTTTCCAGCAAGGTGGACACATTAAGTACCGACCCCTCGTCTCCGAGAATGGCGGCTACAATTCGGTCGAGAGCCAGCCCGATAGCATAAGAAGTTGCGCCTTTAGCATCTATAATTTCATAGGCAGCATTCTTGGTATTTTCAAAAATTTCATTTTTCGTTTCTTCACCCAGTTCAAGCGGAGTTCCAGCAACGTTGGCTGTGCTCCATACAGGTAACTCGGAGTCACCGTGTTCTCCAATAATATGAGCATGGATGCTTCGTGGATCGATGCCCTTTTGCTTCCCGATCAAATAGCGGAAGCGTGCGCTGTCCAGCAACGTTCCTGATCCAATGACTCTACTTGAAGGCCAACCACTGCGTTTCCAAGAGATGTAGGAGAGAATGTCCACTGGATTGGTTGCGATCAGCAAAATGCCGTGTGTATTGACCTTGACAATATTATCAATAATACTTTCAAAAATTTCGGCATTACGCTTGAGAAGATCAATACGTGTTTCTCCCGGCTTTTGTGAAGCTCCCGCTGCAACAATGATGATATCTGCATTACGGCAGTCTTCATAATCACCCGCCCATACTTTGACACCGCCGAGAAAAGGAAGCCCATGATTCATATCGAGCATTTCCCCCTTCGCCTTTTTGACGTTGACATCAATAAAGACAAGTTCTTGCATGCGTTGGCGCAGCAGCAGGGTGTAGCCGGTTGTTGTGCCAACCGCTCCCATGCCGACAATAGCCACTCTACTTCGTTTGTAAGGTTTTAAGCTCATAAAATCCTCATCTCCTTCTCGGGTTGTATACCTTTTCATTTTGGGATATTACTTAAAAATTTATCTTTCCAACTCAGTGTACCCTATATACTAACCCACCGCAAAGAAATATGACATTTTTCCTTGACTTCAAAGGCGAGCTCGCTAATAATTAATCGAATGATAAGAACACGCACTAAAGCGTTGCAGCACCGATATTGACGCATGAAATTATGGAAAGAGGATTCGGCATATGGACTTATTTCGAAAAAAAACAGGACTGCTCCCGCATGAGGAAAGCGGATCTACAGGTCACTTAAAGAGAACAATGGGTGCCTTTGATCTCACCATGCTAGGTGTAGGATGTATTATCGGTACCGGGATTTTTGTTATTACTGGCAAGGCAGCAGCAGAAAATGCAGGTCCTGGATTGATGCTCTCCTTTGTTATTGCAGGTATTGCCTGCGTACTAGCAGCCTTATGTTATGCGGAGCTATCATCTACAGTTCCCGCAGCTGGGAGCGCTTATGCGTATAGTTATATTGTATTTGGAGAAATTTTGGCCTGGGTACTGGGTTGGGACCTGATTCTGGAATATGGAGTTGCGGCCGCCTCTGTGAGTAGTGGATGGTCTGCATACTTTCAAGGCTTGCTGGCTGGATTTGATGTACATTTACCGCTGGCTTTAACCGCAGCCTTCGATTCGACCAAGGGAACCATTATTGATCTACCAGCCGTGTGCATCATTATGCTCATCACACTGTTACTGAGTCTCGGAGCCAAGGAGACGGTTCGATTCAATTTAATAATGGTTTGTGTTAAAGTCGGAGTTGTATTGCTATTTATTGCAATCGGTATCTTTTATGTTAAGCCTGACAACTGGACACCATTTTTGCCTTATGGATTTTCTGGTGTTTTGAGTGCTGCGGCAATCGTATTTTTTGCTTATCTGGGTTTCGATGCCATCTCAACTGCAGCCGAAGAGGTTCGCAATCCGCAGCGGAATATGCCCATCGGCATTATTTCTTCTCTTGCGATCTGCACGGTATTGTACATTGCCGTTTCAGTTGTGCTAACGGGAATGGTACCTTATACGCAGTTGGGGGTAAGTGATCCTGTTGCGTTTGCTCTCCGCTTTATTCATCAGGATTTCGTAGCCGGATTGATTTCAGTCGGTGCGATTGCGGGGATGACCACCGTTTTACTGGTGCTGTTGTTTGGTCAAACGCGGTTGATTTTCTCCATGTCACGTGATGGTCTTTTACCCGTATTTTTATCTAAAATAAATGCCAAAACTCAAACACCGATTCGAAGCACTTGGCTGGTAGGTAGTATTATCGCATTGGCTAGTGGATTGTTCCCGTTACATGCACTGACCAATTTGACGAGTATTGGAACCCTGTTCGCTTTTGCTGTGGTATCGGTAGGGGTTATCGTTCTGCGCAAGAAACGCCCTGATTTGAAAAGAGGCTTTACTGTGCCGTGGGTTCCGTTGCTCCCGCTTTTAAGTGCTTTGGTTTGCATCGGTCTGATGCTTCAGCTTCATATTAGCACCTGGATTGGATTCATTGTGTGGCTCCTGCTTGGATTGCTGATCTATTTCTTCTATGGATACCACAAAAGTTTGTTGAACCGTAAATCCTAATAAATTTTAGTATAAAAAGCCGGCATCCTGCACTTTCGTGAAGGGGCCGGTTTTTTTTGTCATTACGCGAAATGTGTCACATAGAGGCGTTTATGGTATAATTCTGTTTCAGATAAGCTTTTGGCACGTGATTACAGCATGCCATCGAGGGAGGATTTTTATATGAAACTGCGCTGGCGTGCGCTCTTGGGGGGAGTACTACTGCTGATAGGTATTCTGCTGACTGCCTGTTCTGCTGAAGCCCCAGAAACGTTAACAAAGCCTCCGATTGAGGAACCTGATGATCAGGGTCAGACGATTACTATTAATCCACCAGTGACTCCAAAGATGGGCGATCCCAACGCCAAATATGTAGTTCAGACGCGAATAGCGGATTTTCATTTGATTGATAATAATAAAGGGTTAGTTTGGGGAGTTACCCATAATGAGCTCCGACTTTATGATACTCATGATGGCGGAACGACATGGAATAATATTTCTCCCTCCGAAAACGTCCAATTTCAAGACAAACTTGAATATGGAAAGGACATCAGTTTCACTGATTCGCGTCACGGTTGGGTTGTCCGCCAAAATTTGGACAAAACAGCAACCGTCATTCTGAGAACAGCAGATGGAGGACAGAGCTGGGATGTTTCAGCACTTCCAAGCGGGGATCATGTGAGCTCGATCCAATATGTAAATCCAACTACAGGCTGGATCATGGCATATGTAAAACTGAATGAGCAGGATCAACAAAAACTGTTGTATCACACCACTGATGGGGGAGCCACGTGGAATAAAGTTGCGCAAAGTTCTGGTATGACATCCAACAAATCAGGCTCTGGTTTACCCGATCGGGGCAGTCTGGCCGGGATGAGCTTTTCTTCCAACAATCAGGGTTTTGTAGCGATTAATCTGGATAGTAGTGTTAAGTTATACAAGACTTCGAACCAAGGGAAAACCTGGACTCCGGTAGCTAACAGAATGCAGGGCTGCCCTCAGGCCAAAGCAGAAGCTCAGCAGTCTCTGAAAGGGAGCAGTTCCTCGTATTGGATTCCGGTTCTTTGCTCTGGGGTTAACGGCACAAAATATAATGGACTGTTTACAAATGATACAGGGGCCCAATGGAGCGATGTGTCTTTGGGTCTGAGTAGCAACATTAATTCTATTATCCCTGGCCGTACGTTTCTAAACGAAAAGGAAGGGTGGATCATTACCGAAACCGGATTGAGCCGTACATTGGATGGGGGGAAGACGTGGACAAGTCTCACAGGCAACAAAGTGCTACCTTCGAAGCTAAAAGACTACCCACGATCGGTCAAGCTCCGTTTCGCCTCTTCTTCGGTGGGTTGGCTGCTTCTGGAACGCCTTGATGACAAGAAGTCACTGCTGCTGAAAACGACGGACGGCGGTGCGAACTGGAGAATTTTATAATCGCTATAATGGTGATTGCCCTGGGGTATTTTTCTCAGGGCGTTTTATTTTTAAAAAATTTAAATTTTATACGACTATATGTGAAAAAAATCACAAACTAACGAATAAGCCGCTGTTATACTAAACCTGTAAACAACGATAGGAGTGATAATCATGAGAGCGAATCAGGATCATATGTTAACCCAATACTACCTACAATTTTGTTATACTTGCCAGGATGCCTATGGTTGCACGACTGAAGAGGACTGCAAGCAGTGTGCAGAGCGTTACGCTGAAGACGAAGATCATGAAGCTCTGGATGAAACACAACGTTATCTCCAGCTTGTACATGTGTAAATCAATGAATCATTCTGATATCGCCATATCTTGAGCCTCCCGGATTATTCCGTGGGGGCTCTTGGCGTTCTTGAGGGTTGCTATCAAATTTGGGCAGGAACATACATATACTGTTATGGAAAGCTTAGGTCAGGTCAGGATGCCCGGTCGTTTCCCTGTGGAATGCCTGGCGGAGAGGAGTGCGGTGCATGGGTTTTGAATCATTATGGATGTTCGATTGGCTGGGCACGGTACTGCCCGTATTTTTCGTTGTCGTGTTGGGTATTGTCGTGTTGTCTGCAGGCAGGGAAGTCATGGAATGGAGTCGGAATAAAAGGCAGCCTGTACTGACGGTCGGTTCCCGAATTACGGCCAGAAGGACACATCTCCAACAGAGGCGGCAGGAGGAACAAGGGACTCGCACCTATACTTTCTATTACGTAACCTTCGAAGTGGAAAGTGGCGACCGGATGGAGTTTAAGGTATCTGGGGAAGAATATGGTCAATGCGCTGAAGGGGATGAGGGACGCCTTACTTTTCAGGGTACAAGGTATATCGGGTTTCAGCGTCTTAATCGCTATAGCTTGGAACAGGTTAAAATGTAGAATTCAGTCTAATTATATTTGGATTCATTTACAGCCTTCTGTAAGAAACCAGGGTAGGGGGCTGTAGATGTTTCTTGTTCTGCACATTTTGGTACATATATACTAGAACAGAGTAATTCAGAGGGGGAATGATTCGTGTCATTTGAGGGACAAGTTGTTATTGTAACAGGAGCGGCGCATGGCATCGGGAAAGAGGTCGCTTTTGCCTACGCTGCTCAGGGTGCCCATGTTGTATTTGCGGACTACAATGAGGAAGAGGGTGCCGCAGCCGCTGCAGCAGCCCGGAACGAGGGCTATCAGGCCATTTTTATTCCTTGCGATGTACGGAAGGAAGAAGATATTGTGGCGCTAATCCGTGCCACGGTAGAAGAATACGGCACGATTCATACGCTAATTAACAACGCAGGCGTATCCAAATGGAAATCTCCATATGAGTTAACGCTAGCAGAATGGGATGACATTTTGAATACTAACGTACGCAGCTGTTTTATTGCCACTAGGGAAGCAGCTAAGGTGATGAAACGAAACGCAGAAGGTGGCTCTGTGGTCAATATGACCTCTACACGAGCTTTCATGTCAGAGCCGGATACAGAAGCCTACGCGGCATCCAAAGGAGCCATTTCGGCCCTTACACACGCGATGGCTATATCGCTAGGAAAGGACGGGATTCAGGTCAATTGCATCAGTCCAGGGTGGATTGAAACCGGGGATTATGAGCAATTGCGTACAGAAGACCATCAACAGCATCCGTCTGGGCGAGTAGGAATCCCTAAGGACATCGCACGGGCCTGTCTGTATTTGACACAACCCGGCAATGATTTTGTAACTGGTACGAATCTGGTAATAGATGGTGGCATGACGCGTAAAATGATTTACGAGCCGTAGTAAAAGCCTAAATGAGTAGTCCCAAACTTGGGGCTATTTTTTTTGTTTTTCTGGACTGTCACCCATTGGGCATTTGTACCATATGATAGGGTATGTGATGGAGAAGCGAGGAGGGGACGCGTTGGCTGTAATCAAGACCAACTCAGAGGATGTAAGGACACTCGCCCGATTGATGCGGGCAGAGGCCGAAGGAGAAGGAGAGCAGGGGATGCTCATGGTTGGCAATGTCGGAGTAAATAGGATTTTGGGCAATTGTCTGGATTTTCGGGGGATTCGTCTTATGAACGATATGGTGTTTCAGAGTCCGGGCGGGTTTGAAGCTACCCAAAAGGGGTACTTTTATCAAAGAGCCCGTGACCGTGACATTCGTCTTGCCCGGCGTGTCATTAATGGGGAAAAAATACGCCCGGCGTCCAATGCATTATGGTTTTTCAGACCGGCAGGAAACTGTCCGGGCACCTGGTATAACCAGACTAATACCGGACGTTTTAAAGCCCATTGCTTTTTTAGCCCGACTGTACAGGATTGCCCTGCCGTCTATTAGAACGCTTCAACATGAGTTTGAATAATTTAAAACCATTTTAGGAGGAATTTACATGATTTCACAGCAAGCTTATCGTCCTGTTTCTTATCCTGCTGGTGGCGGGTATCCCGAATGGCCCAGAGGGATGAATCCGGTCGGAACTATGCAACCCATCAGCACCTTCCCCCCTCAGGTTAATAGCGGTAGTGCGATGACACCGACTGGTATGGTGGTACAGAGCCAGACTCCACAATTTGAGCAATCATATATTGAAAACATTTTGCGCTTGAACTTGGGCAAAACAGGTACCTTTTATATGACGTATGAAAATAACCGGGAATGGAATGCGAAAATATTCAAAGGTATTCTGGAAGCAGCGGGTCGTGACCACATTATTATCAGTGATCCGGCTACGGGCAAGCGGACGATTTTGCTGATGGTGAACCTGGACTATGCTACTTTTGATGAGCCATTGTTATACCAATATCCCGGCGTCATCGGGAATCCGGGTGCATCCCCGGTTCGCTGATGCCTTCATATATATGAGTCTACATCCTCTGCCAGACGGCAGGGGATGTATTTTGTTTATAATCTTTCTCAAATATAGTAGCTTTCTTGGAGGTAAGCGGCGAAAACGAGAGCTTTACGACCTAAATGATAGTGGAGCTGTTTTTTCTGACATTGCTTGTGGTTTGACTGTATAGAGTATAGTTATATAATTAAATATAAGCTGATGAATAATCTAATCATTTATGCGGAATATGGCTTTGGAAGCCGGAAGGAGTGAATGTGTTGGGAAGTTGACGCTGCTTATGATGTGTTATCGTTCTGTCTATGATGAAACTATCCGAAGGAGGTGCGCCTGTCTGCCGTAATGACGGCTGATGGGGAGCATATTGAGTGACCCTTTACCGAGTATGTTTAACTTATTTATTGTTTTTGCATTAGTACTATTGAATGGCTTTTTTGTATCTGCGGAATTTGCCATGGTGAAGGTCAGAGGCAGCCGTATTGAGACTTTGGTGGAGGCGGGCAATAAAAAGGCCGTATACGCCGCCAATATGTTACACAACTTGGACGCTTATTTGTCTGCCTGCCAGTTGGGTATTACACTAGCATCGTTGGGACTAGGATGGATCGGAGAGCCGGCCATCGCACATTTGATCGAACCTGTATTTACAGCCGCTGGATTAGGAGCGGTATATGTGCACGGTACTGCCGTGGTTATTGCATTTATTGTTATTACGATTCTGCATATTGTGTTGGGTGAATTGGCGCCCAAAACGATAGCTATTCGTAAATCTGAGACCATTACGCTGTATTCAGCCATGCTGATGACTTGGTTTTACAAGTTGATGTATCCATTCATATGGGCGTTAAATGGAATGGCGAACAGCCTGCTGCGTTTATTCCGTCTGGAGCCGGTATCCGAGAATGACGATTCCGCGCATACCGGAGATGAAATACGCATTCTGATGAAAGAAAGCAATAAGAGCGGACTAATTGATAATACGGAATTGGCGCTTGTTGATAATATATTTGATTTTACCGACACGACCGCCAGGGAAATCATGATTCCGCGAACTGAGATGATCTGCTTATACAGTAATGAGTCGACAGAAGAAAATCTCGCGATTGCGACGGAAAGCATGAGAACCCGTTATCCAATCTGCGCCGAAGATAAGGACCATATTATCGGCTTTATCCATATTAAGGACCTTCTACGGGCGAACACACTGGATACCCGTACGATGATTCGACCGATTCTTGCTGTCCCGGAATCTACGCAAATTAGTGATCTGCTCAAACGCATGCAGCGCAGCAAGACGCAAATCGCAATTTTGATCGATGAATATGGCGGTACATCGGGTATGGTGACACTGGAAGATATTATGGAAGAAATCGTTGGTGAAATTCAGGATGAGTTCGATCAGGAACGTCCGAGTTGTGAGCAGATTAATGACGAGGAATTTTCCATTGACGGCATGTTATTAATTGATGAAGTGAACGACCGCTTTGGACTGGATCTTGATCATGAGGATTATGATACGGTAGGGGGTTGGCTATACTCACATGTCGAGGTTATTCCCCCACAGCCTGGCCAGTCTGTAGTGTTTGAGGGATGTATGTTCACGGTAGAAGAGGTTGAAAACAAGCGGATTTCACGTATTAGGCTGATAAAACAGCCTTTCGTCGTGGAAGAAGCAGGAGTCTCATAACGGAATAAATTTGGAAGCGACCTTGAACGATGTGGGGTCGCTTTTTAATTTGTCTTCTTTACAGAAAGGACATGAATTGATATGATGTTCGTGTTATTGTCAACCTAATTATACTCTTTTCGGTTGACAATGAGGAATTTCCTCTACGCTGAAAATCTTATCCATTTACATGATCATTAAATTTTGGGAGGCAAGAAGTATGAATTTACAAAACAAGGTTATAGAATGGGGCTCGTTGGCTGAAAAAGCGATACATGGTAGCCATGTTACGCTGGAAGAAGGTATAGCGGTACTGGAAGCTGACGATGAGGAGTTATTACCGATTATGCAAGCTGCATTTCGAGTACGACACCATTTTTACGAAAAAAAAGTAAAGCTCAACATGATCATGAACGCCAAAAGTGGCCTGTGCCCAGAGGATTGCGGTTATTGCTCACAATCTATCGTATCCACGGCGCCTGTGAACAAGTACAGTATGTTGGACAAGGAATCACTGTTGGCTGGAGCTAGGGAAGCAGTAGCACGGAGAGCAGGGACGTATTGTATCGTAGCTTCGGGCAAGGGCCCAACAGATCGGGAGCTGGATCAGGTGATTGAGGCTGTACAAGAAATTAATCACACAATGCCACTCAAAATTTGCGCTTGCTTAGGGATTCTCAAGGGAGATCAGGCACGGCGGTTGGCAGAGGCTGGGGTACATCGATACAATCATAATTTAAATACAAGTAAGGCCAACTATCCCTCGATTACAACCACACATACATACGATCAACGCGTCGAAACTGTGAAAATGGCACAATCTCACGGAATGTCTCCATGCTCTGGCGTTATTATCGGGATGGGGGAAACGAATGAGGAAATCGTTCAAATGGCTTATGCCTTACGGGAGTTGGATGCTGACTCTATTCCGGTTAACTTCTTGAATCCAGTCCCCGGAACCCCATTGGAGGGAGCAAAGCGAATATCACCTATCCAAGCTTTGAAAGTGCTGGCACTGTTCCGATTCATCTGTCCATCCAAAGAAATACGCGTTGCAGGTGGACGAGAGTTGAATTTACGCTCATTACAACCGTTATGCCTGTATGCAGCGAATTCAATTTTTGTTGGAGATTATTTAACGACAGAAGGCCAAGAGGTCACATTTGATCATCAAATGATTGAAGATCTTGGTTTTGAAATTGAGATGTGTGCCTTTTCAGCCGTATAATAGAAATTGTACAAACTTGGAAGGGAGAGTTAAACAATGAGCGAAAAAGTATTTATTAGTCCAGGTAAATATGTACAAGGGAAAAATGTGATTGATAAAACAGGTGAGTATGTTAAGCCATTAGGCCATACTGCCTTGGTTATTGCGGACAAGCTGGTTTGGGAGATTGCAGCCGACCGCGTGGTAAAAAGTCTGGAACTGGCTGATATTACAGCAGTTAAAATTGAATTTCAAGGGGAAGCCTCCAAAAATGAAGTCAACCGTATTGTGGATCAGGGACGAAGCGCCCAGGTCGACATTGTCATTGGTGTAGGTGGCGGTAAAACGCTGGATACCGCTAAAGCTGTAAATGAACTTCTCGGTTCCTCAGTTGTGATTATTCCAACGACTGCTTCTACAGATGCTCCTACTAGTGCACTATCCGTTTTGTACACCGACGAAGGTGCATTTGATACGTATTCCTTTTTCAGTAAAAATCCGAGCCTGATCCTGGTGGACACAAAAGTCATATCTCAAGCACCGCCCCTATTCCTCTCCTCAGGTATTGCAGATGCCATGGCGACGTGGATTGAAGCCCGTGCGGTCATTGAAGCTCGCTCAACGACAATGGCTGGTGGTTTGCCAACCTTGGCGGCAGAAGCCATTGCGTCCAAGTGTGAGGAAGTTCTTTTCGATTACGGACTGCAGGCTTACGAATCCGTGAAACGCAAAGTCGTCACACCTGCGCTTGAAGCGGTAGTGGAGGCGAATACGTTGCTAAGCGGTTTGGGCTTTGAAAGCGGCGGTTTGGCAGGCGCACATGCGATTCACAATGGTTTTACCGTTCTGGAAGGAGATATTCATCACCTGACACATGGTCAGAAGGTAGCTTTTGGCACCTTAGTCCAGCTTGCCTTGGAAAAAAGACTTTTGTCCGAGGTGGAGCGGTATATTGACTTTTATCTAAAACTCGATCTGCCTGTCACACTGGAAGACATTAAGTTACAGGAAGCTTCCCGAGAGGATTTGTACCGGGTAGCTCAGGCTGCTACCAAAGAAGGCGAAACAGCTCACAATCTACCATTTGCTGTCACAGCGGATGATGTGCTTGATGCAATTTTAGCGGCTGACCAGTATTCACTTGCCTATAAGGCCAAAATTGGACATAGAAACTAACTCCATACGAAATAAAGTAGATTCAAAGGCCGCTGATCAGCGGCCTTTTTTCCATTATTTAACTTGCAACTTATGTTATGATTTTTATGGTACATAATCAGGAAATGCCGGGAGTATATTTATGGCTCCCCTAAAATTTGAGAGGAGTTTAGCGATGGCAAAATGGAATGTAGAAGATCAAGGTACTCAATATACTATTGAGTATAAGCGTGGCTTTAACGGTGGAAAGGTCATTGTGAATGGTAGCAAGCAGAAGGTGAAAAGCCAGAACGCATTTTTAAACTTGATTGATTTTCCAATAAAATTAAAGGAGAAAGCTCTGAATGTTGTAGTCATTGGCAACAAAGCAGATTTAGCTGTGGACGGTATATATCTTGGGTCCAATCAACCTTATGTTCCTGTGAGTAAAGTTCCGGGCTGGAGTTGGGCTTTTGTCGTGGTCAGCTTGGTTATAGGGTGGTTATTTGCAGGCGTCTTTGGTCTGTGTTTAGGGATATTAGGTAGTATGTTCTATGTGAAATCATCTTTATCCTTACATCAAACCATTAATCGAAGAGTCGTAAGCTGCTTTATTGTCTTTTTCATCATCAGCATAGTACAAATCGTTTTTGGACTTGCAGCGAACTATTGGATTAATACACTGTGAATATAGGTAACATATCCTAAAGGACGAAGCAAGAAGGCTCTCACGCATGAAGCGGTGAGAGCCTTTTTGCCGTGTTAGATCGCCCAATTTCCTTTACGGAAGATAGGTTCCTCAGTACCGTCCTCAGTAACGCCGTTGATGTCCATTTCACCTGAACCGATCATAAAGTCGACGTGAGTCAGACTGGAATTCAGGCCGTTGGCAGCCAACTGCTCTTGAGTCATATCCTTGCCGCCTTTAAGGTTAAATGCATAAGCATTACCGATGGCCAAGTGGTTAGAGGCATTTTCATCAAACAACGTATTATAGAATAAAATATTTTTATCAGAGATAGGTGACTTGTGAGGTACAAGAGCAACCTCACCCAGGTAGTGTGAACCTTCATCCATTTCTACGAGATGCTGAAGAGTTTCCAAACCGGTTTCTGCCTGTACATCGACAATACGTCCATTTTCAAAAGTCAGTGAAAAGTTGTCGATGATATTTCCGCTGTAGCTAAGTGGCTTGGTGCTGCTGACCTTACCGTTCACTCCCGTTTTAAGCGGAGCTGTAAACACTTCCTCAGTAGGCATATTGGCTACAAAAGTATGTCCCTGTTGGTTGACGCTTTCAGCCGCTACCCACAGATGATCTTTTGCCAATTCGATGGTGAGATCTGTGCCTGGAGCCAGATAATGCAGCTTTTTATAGCGTTTGGCATTTAAAATATCAGATTTACTGGAAAGGGTTTTCAAATGCTCTTTCCATGCCTCCACGGGGTTATCCAGATCCACACGCACGGTGCTGAAAATGGCATCCCACAGTTTATCCATTTGCTCGGAAGCTGGCAGATCAGGGAATACTTTTGCAGCCCATTCTGCAGAAGGATAAGCAATCAGAGACCAACTGAATTTGTCGGCCATTTGATATTCGCGGTATTGACGTAATTCATGTGACCGCACGCGCTGAGCAGCAGTAATTCGGCTGGACGGAATCCCCTGAAGCAAATCCGGATTTTCTGCAATGACATGCAGTACAGCTGCGCCATTTTCGACCTCTTCAGTCATTTCGGCTGCGTACCATTTGGGAGCAATATTAAAAGTTTCATCAGGAGCTAGTTCATACTGTAATCGAGTAATGGTCTCATCACTCCATTTTACTGTAACCAGCTTGGCTCCGGCAGTATACGCTGATTTGACGATAAGTCTCACGAGTTCGGCGGACAAAATTGGTGCATGAACGATGAGTGTCTGTCCAGGATGGACATTGGCGCCGACCCGAACGGCTAACTCGGCATATTTTTGCAATTTTTGTTGAAAATCTGACATGTAACTTTCCTCCATTTCACGAAAAGCCTTAAATAAGGCTTGGGTAACTTGCACAGTTTTTTTGCAAATTCCACACATAGCTTATATATTGTACAATGTAACGAAAAGGTTCACAAATTAGTTTTGGTACTATTTAGTGAAAATGAAAGGGCGGATAGATGAATGACAGAGCAAAATTCACCTCAGGAAGTGAAAGAAGTACATATTCAACAGGCACAAATGACAAGAGATGAGAATGGTGCTTATTTGGGCCAAGTGGTATTTGGAGTAGACGGGCAGAGTTCTGTATATGAAATCACATTCCACAGTAAAAGGGGAAAGGAATGGGATTACAGTCTCCATTTTGCGGGAGAGCCACGGGTGGAGGAAGAGATGCTGCAAATGGATAGCTGGATTGAAGAGAACGATGATTTATTCGACTATTTGCTAGATACGGCATGGAGCAAATTACCCGAGTAATGTAAACATGGTCTATTTTCGTGACAAGCGGATTATATTTAGCAGTGTCCGCATAATCTGCTGACATGGGGGAAGCCTAAAGGTCGATATTAACAGTAAATTCCATGTGAATAGGAGGGTGAAGCTTTGGCAAATCATCTGTTCACCGAAGGAATGACGGCAAATGAAGAGGCTGCTCCCGATCTCCTGAGCTTACGGACGCTATTTGTAAATATGTGTTTTATTGGGGAGCCAGGAAGCCGTTCCTGGGTGCTGGTGGATACGGGGATGACAGGATTTACGGACTCGATTATACGCCTGGCAGAGGAACGGTTCACTGGCCCTCCGATCGCTATTGTGCTTACACATGGTCATTTTGATCATGTAGGTTCGGTTATTGAGTTGGTACAGCATTGGGGTACACCTGTTTATGCACATCCTTTGGAATTACCTTATTTAACGGGAATGAAGGATTATCAAAAACCTGACCCTAGTGTAGGGGGAGGTTTAATGTCGGGCATTTCCTTCTTATACCCCAGTGATGCTATAGATCTCGATGATCGCATCACCTCCCTGCCCCAAGATGGCAGTGTCCCTGGTGCCCCTGGTTGGAAGTGGCTGCATACGCCAGGACATACGCCTGGTCATGTATCGCTTTTTCATGAGCGAAGAAGGTTAATGGTGGCCGGTGACGCTTTTATTACGGTGAAACAGGAATCGGCACTGGCCGTTATTTTACAGGAAAAAGAAATACACGGGCCTCCTGCGTATTTTACAACAGATTGGCAAGCTGCGCAGCGCTCGGTGGAAATGCTGGCCAAGTTAAAGCCTGAGATTGCAGTTACAGGACATGGTCATTACATGCATGGTGCTGAGCTGACAGATCAGCTAGAGCGACTGGCAGGAGATTTTGAGCACATGGCTGTACCCAAACAAGGGCGTTATGTGTAGTCATGTGTGAAGGACGATGCCTTGCGGGGCATCGTTTTTTTTGTGGACGTGGAATTTTTTTGCTCAGCATGGTATAGTCAAGCCAAAAGCTAAACGCTTTCATTAAACATCGTCATTTCATCAAGGAGGATTTTTTGATGACACAACAACATGCTGCAATTGGTGATCTTTATTATGGAATACCGGCGATTCGTCTTAAATTTGGACGATATGAAGCGGTTGCCCTGCCGGGAAACGGCGCAAATCTGATTTCTTTTCGTGACAATGAAACGGGATATTCTTTTCTGCGTGAGCCAGATGCTGAGAGCATAGAGGCTTTTAAGCAAAGCCCGTCCGTTTACGGAATTCCTTTCCTGTTCCCTCCGAATCGGTATGAGGATGGAAAATTCCTGTGGAATGGTGTTACATATGAGCTGCCGATAAATGAAGAGGCGACCCACAACCATCTGCACGGCTTTTTACACACTGTTCGGTGGGAGGTCGAGGACTACGGTTCCGGGGAGCAGGGCAGCTATGTGGTAATGAATCAGCATGTAAGGGAAGGACATCCCATGTTCCGCTATTTACCCTTCACCTTTACCATGAAATTAACGTACAGCCTGGACGAATTTGGCCTGCATCAGCGTTATGTGATCCATAACGAGGGCGATCAACCGATCCCCAATTTATTTGCCTTTCACACAGCGATTCGCGTTCCGTTCGTACCCGATAGCTCGCCTGAGGACTACAAGATTAAGGTCACAATCGGTGAGCGTCGTGAGCTGACGGAACGGTTGTTGGCCACAGGTCAGTTCCAGCCTTTATCTCCGGAAGAGGAACTGCTGAAGACGACGGGAGTTAGTCCTTATTTTGCCTCTATGGATAATCATTACACGGCAGCTCCGCAAAATGGACGCAACTACATGGAACTGACACACAGTAAGACAGGTGCTACCCTCGTATACGATGTAGGTACAGCTTATAAGCATTGGATGATCTGGAATAACAAAGCGAACAAGGAATTCGTCTGTCCTGAGCCGCAAATGAACATGATCAATGCACCGAATCGTCCGGACTTGCCTGCGGAGGAGATCGGATTGATTGCACTGGCTCCAGGCCATATTTTTGAAGCAACTAGCCGTTTGTATTGTATTACACCTAATAAATCGAAATCCTAGCATCTAATTTATCCTTATAAGCCTGTATCGTGTCCAAATAAGCCTGTATCGTGTCCAACGGTGCAGGCTTTATTTGGGGTTGTAAAGCAGAGGCAAGGGTCAATGGGGAAGGAGGGCGAAAAAGGTTGCAGAATGCCAAGCAGTCATAGTATGATACGAAACAGGAGATGATCAGATGAATGTTCCTTTTCAAGCCGTCAAACGCAAGCAAATCGCCGATGAAGTAGCTGAACAGCTACAACGAAAAATTGCTGCTGATGAATGGAGTGTGGGCACAAAGATTCCAACGGAGCCTGAACTCATGAAGCTATTCGGAGTCGGGCGATCTACAGTACGTGAAGCGGTTAGCGTTCTGGTGCATACCGGTCTATTAGAGAAAAAGCAAGGACACGGAACTTTTGTTTGCCAACCGACAACCTCTCAAGAGCCATTGGATTACCGTCTAAGCCGTGCTGAAATTATTGAGGTTTATGAAGTGCGGAGTGTGTTGGAACTAGAGATTGCCAGATTGGCTGCGTTACGTCGTAAAGACGAGGATCTACGCTTGATGCGTGAGGCGCTGGATCGTCGTGCTGCAACCTTGGCCGCTGGAGATATGAACGGGTATTTGGATGCGGATATCACTTTTCACTTGGCTGTTGCCGGAGCTACACGCAATAAGGTGCTTACAGATGTATATGGCAGCTTTGTAGAGGCCATTCGCAAGGCGTTGAACAATCTCATTACCGATCCGGCGATGCAAAATCATTTTACTGTGCAGCATGAAAAAATATATGAAGCAATCCGGGATCAGGATGGCAAGGCTGCCGAGCTGTATAGTATTCAACATTTGGACGGCACCAAGCTGGAGCTGCAAAAGCATATGGGAAGTTCATAATTTTTTTGCCTTTAAACATCAGATGATCGGATGAATAAAATCTTTAAACCTTCTGCTCGAGCATCTCCTAAAATCAAACCAAAGGTGGTATCTGTATGCGCAAAATATGGGTGTTGGACACAACGTTAAGAGATGGAGAACAATCACCAGGAGTTAGCTTAACTAGCACGGAAAAGGTGGAAATTGCCCTTCAGCTGCAAAAATTAGGCGTAGATCGGATTGAGACCGGCTTTCCAGCAACCTCGCCTGGTGAGATCACCAGCATGCAGGAGATTGCCAAACAGGTTACCCAAGCGACACTGGTTGGTTTTGCGCGCTCGAAAGAACAGGATATTGATGCGGTCAGAGAGGCGCTACGAGGAGCAGAGGATGCCTGTCTTCATTTGTTTCTGGCTACCTCACCTATTCACCGCCACCATAAGCTTCGAATGGATAAAACGAAAGTATTAGAGACCGCTGCTGCTGCCATTCGTTATGGACGCAAGTATTTCAGCAAGGTAGAATTTTCAGCAGAGGACGCCAGTCGTACCGAACTGGACTTTATTTGTGAGGTCGTAGATATGGCGATTCGTGCTGGAGCGATAATCGTCAATTTACCAGATACGGTGGGATATGCCTCCCCGGATCAGTTCGGTGAAATGTTTAGAATTGTAAAACAACAAGTGCCCGGTATCGAAAAAATACAACTTAGCACACACTGTCATGATGATCTTGGTATGGCAACAGCTAACACGCTGGCGGCCATCCGTAATGGTGTAGACCAATTTGAAGGTACCATCAATGGCATCGGTGAGCGAGCCGGAAATACACCTATCGAAGAAGTTGCACTGGCCCTTGACACCAGAACCGAGCTTTATGGTGCACAAACGAGTCTGGTTTTGGAGGAACTGTATGCTACCAGTCGCCTAGTGAGCAAACGAACGGGGATGTCGGTGCCGGGAAACAAGGCCATTGTTGGAGCCAATGCGTTTGCTCACGAGTCTGGTATACACCAAGACGGAATGCTTAAAGAGCGTACAACATATGAGATCGTGTCCCCTGAGCGTATTGGTCTGAAGACGAGTAAACTTGTGTTGGGCAAGCACTCGGGTCGACATGCATTTAAAGAAAAACTGGCGGACATGGGCTTTGATGCTTTGACGGAGGAACAGCTGCAAGAGACGTTCCGCAAATTCAAAGCATTGACGGATAAGAAAAAACAGGTGTTGGATGAAGACTTGCTCGTCCTGATGGACGAAAGCCGCAATGCCTCGCCTCAAATGTACACACTGGATTCCATTCAGGTGTCTTATGGTAATCAGTCGGTTCCAGTCGCATCCATTCGATTGGGTAAACAAGATGGGACAGCAATTGATGAAGTGGCAATGGGTAACGGTTCTGTAGATGCGATTTTCCATGCTATAGACAAGGCCAGTGGTGAAGAGGTGGAGTTGGAGGATTATTCGATCCAATCTGTAACTTATGGCAAAGACGCATTGGGGGAAGTGCACGCCATTTTGAGGCAAGGAGAGTACACAGCTCTGGGAAGAGGCACAAGTACTGATATTTTGGAAGCTAGCGCCAAAGCTTACATCGATGCGCTGAACAAGCTACTGGGCAGAAAAGAAGTGCATGCCAAAAGCAATATCACCATTAGTTGATCCTAGTGGTCAGGCTTGTAGACGAATTTTCCTTCTTCCTCCTCTGGCCTCATCGTAAAAAAGCGCTTGCAAAATAAATGATAACATTTGAAATTTAATGTATAATAGGCAAGAGAGATCACCATATTTTGTCTGAATTACATAGGCCAAGAGGAGGAAATGAGTTGAACTACCGCATTGAAAAGGATACGTTGGGCGAAATCAAAGTACCGGCAGACCGTCTGTGGGGAGCGCAAACACAGCGCAGCAAGGAAAATTTCCCGATTGGCTCGGAGAAAATGCCATTAGAGGTCATACAGGCGTTCGCGGTGCTTAAAAAGAGCGCGGCGATCAGTAACTATAAGCTGGGTAAGCTATCACAGGAGAAGCAGGACGCCATTATTTATGCAGCGGACGAGATTCTCGCAGGGCGGGTTGATGACCATTTCCCGTTGGTTGTATGGCAGACAGGGAGCGGAACGCAGTCCAATATGAATGTGAATGAAGTGATTGCTCATCTGGGGAGCCAATGGTTACAAGAGCAGGGAAAGGATACGAAGCTGCATCCTAATGACGATGTTAACATGTCGCAAAGCTCGAATGATACGTTTCCCACGGCGCTTCATGTAGCGGGGGTCATTGCAGTGGAGGATCGTTTGTTGCCTGCCATCGATAAGCTGAAAGAGACTTTTCAACAGAAGTCAGAGCAATTCAAGGATATTATAAAAATTGGGCGAACCCATTTACAAGATGCGACACCGCTTACGCTGGGTCAGGAAATAAGTGGTTGGTATGCAATGTTAGACAAGAGCAAGCGAATGATCATCGACACGGTGCAATACATGAAGGAGCTAGCGATTGGTGGTACAGCGGTGGGGACAGGAATTAATGCTCATCCAGAGTTTGGCTCCCGAACCTCAGCGGAAATTTCCAGTTTCACTGGCAAAACGTTCACTTCTGCACCCAATAAATTTCATGCACTGACCAGCCACGATGAAGTGGTGGCCGTACATGGAGCAGTCAAAGCGCTCGCTGCCGACTTGATGAAAATCGCCAATGATGTTCGTTGGCTGGCAAGTGGTCCGCGTAGCGGCTTGGGCGAAATCACGATTCCTGCTAACGAGCCAGGTAGCTCCATCATGCCCGGCAAGGTAAATCCGACCCAGAGTGAAGCACTGACGATGGTCGTTACGCAAGTCATGGGTAATGATGCAGCTATCGGCTTTGCAGCAAGTCAGGGTAATTTTGAACTGAACGTGTTTAAGCCAGTAATCATATACAATTTTTTGCAGTCTGTTCATCTGCTGGCCGATTCCATCATTGCTTTTAATGACAACTGTGCCGTTGGCATCGAGCCTGATCTCACGAAGATTGAGCACAATTTGAATAATTCACTGATGCTGGTGACGGCATTGAATCCACATATCGGATATGAAAATGCCGCTAAAATCGCCAAACTTGCACATGCAGAAGGGCTGTCCCTAAAAGAAGCGGCACTCCGCAGCGGACTGTTGACTGAAGAACAGTTCGATCAATATGTTGTACCTGCGCATATGATTCATCCTAAAGCCTAAAGCACGACGATTGTCTCTGCTTAAGCCTTATAAAAAATATACAAACCAGCTCATGGAGTGCGATTTAGCACAAACCATGAGCTGGATTTTTTATTTTATTATATAATTTTTTGTTTAGAATTAGTATTCTGTGTGATTTGAGGGTATATAGATAAAAGGCGAAAAATTGAACATCTATTTTCAAGATAGGAGAAGCCGTATGGAACAGACAACCGTTATTAATTTTATTGTGCTTTTGCTGTCCGGCTTGCTGCTGGTCGGTGTGCTGACTACCAAATTTTCCAGCCGTTTCGGTATGCCTGCGCTTGTTTTGTTTATTGCCGTAGGCATGGTGCTCAGTCAGTTTATTTATTTTGATAATGCCTTTATCACACAACTAGTTGGCATTCTCGCGCTCATTGTAATCTTGTTTGAAGGCGGGATGCAGACAAAGTTTGCAGATGTTAAGCCAGTTATTCGACCTGCGTTGTCATTATCAACGTTGGGGGTCATCATTACGACTGTAGTCATTGGCGTCTGCGCCAAGTTTATTTTAGGCGTAAGCTGGATGGAATCCATGCTGTTTGGCGCTATTGTTGGTTCGACGGATGCGGCAGCCGTGTTTTCCGTTCTAGGAGGTAAAAACATCAAAAAGCGAATTACCTCGACGCTTGAAGCGGAATCCGGTAGTAATGACCCGATGGCTGTATTTCTCACAGTAACATTGATTGAGCTGATACATCACCCTGAGCAATCCATTTGGATACATATCTTGTTATTTTTATGGGAAATGGGCTTTGGTTTAGCCGTTGGTTTTGTACTCGGACGCTTAGGTGTATATGCCATTAATAAAATGAATTTTGATTCATCCGGTTTGTATCCTGTGATGGCATTGGCATTTGCGGTCTTGACGTATGCGGCGGCGTCGTTACTAGAGGCAAGCGGATTGCTGGCGGTGTATGTCATGGCGATTGTATTGGGAAATTCCGACTTGACCTACAAGCGATCTATTATTCATTTTAACAATGGCTTCGCCTGGATGGTGCAGATTATGATGTTTGTCCTGCTCGGGTTATTGGTCTTTCCCGATCAATTGCTGGGCATTGCGTGGCAAAGCTTGGCGCTCTCCTTCATCCTCATGCTCGTGGCTCGTCCAATAGGCGTGTTCCTAAGCTTGCTTTTTTCCAGGTACTCTGTGCGCGAGAAAACACTGTTATCCTGGGCAGGACTGCGTGGGGCGGTACCTATTGTACTCGCAACCTATCCTTTACTGGATGAGATGGATGTAGGACCTTTGTTTTTTAATGTTGTATTTTTCGTCGTGCTCACTTCTGCGATTATTCAAGGTACCACTATTTCGTGGCTAGCGGTGAAGCTTGGCTTGATGGACCCTAACGAGACGTCGTCTCCATCACTGCTGGAATTAGTTTCACTGGGAAAAACTACTTCGGAAATCAACCACATTCAGGTACAAAATGGGATGTCGATAGCGGGCAAAGCGATTCAGGATATACAGTTGCCTGAAGATATTTTATTCACAGCCATCATTCGGAACGAGCAAATTATTGCCCCGAGAGGCACGACGGTGATTGAACCGGGCGATACTTTGTACGTGCTTAGTCCCAAACTCAAGCGACAGCAGATGAAAGAGCTGTTCATGCTGCTCGAACCGGAGGCTGCTCCGTAAATAGGATATCACCCCTATATTTACAGTCCTTCACATTTATGTGAAGGGCTTTTTAATGCATTTTTTTTCAGAGTGGATGAATCTGTTAAAAAATTGACACTATCATTCTACAAAATTAGTTTATGATATTGTCGTTAGATGTCGCAGCCTATCGTTACGGATCATTTGATGGGCAATAGTGATGAAATACGATAGAAGTCACCAAACAGGAGAGATGATGAATGAAACCGGAAGTCTTGCCACAGCGTGCAGCAGCTCGCAGGCAGAAAAATAAGAAAAAGAAACGAAAAGGAAAATTTGGTCGCTTTATGCTGCGACTTTTTATTGTATTCCTGTTAGCGGGAATTGGAGGTGGTGCATGGTTGTTTTTAACCCCTTCTGGCAAGGACATGCGCTATTTGGCTGCGGACACGCTGATTACGACTCAGCATCGTCACTGGGCGAAATATTTTATCGGCGAAGCAGAAGCGAAGAAACGAGTGGCTGAATATTCGGCCCGGTTCGAAGAGATGGGTGAGGAGAAGGATAGACATACAATCAACTTGCCTGATCTGATACCTACCAAAGTACAGCAAACGCCGTTGGTTGAAGTGGAAGAAGTGTCGGGTCGTAACTATCATGGCTATGTTATGACGGTGCATGACCCCACTAAAATTAGGCTCGGGATTCCTGCTAAAGTCGGCCGGGGAGAACATGTATCTAGCATGGTCGAGCGTTTGGGGGCTGTTGCTGGCGTAAATGGCGGTGGCTTTGCTGACCCCAACTGGAATGGGAATGGTTTTAAACCGATTGGCGTTGTCATTTCCCAGGGTAAGATATACTACAATGATATGGGTAGAAATGCCTCTGTTCAAATCGTAGGTATTGATAAACAGGGGAAAATGATAGCCGGTCACTATTCCTTGTCCGAGTTGTCCAAAATGAATGTGCAAGAAGCGGTTACTTTTCAACCACGCCTAATCGTGAATGGGAAAGGTCTGATTCGCAATGCAAGCGAGGGGTGGGGAATTGCCCCCCGTACCGCAATGGGGCAAAGAGCAGACGGTGCCATTATATTCGTGACCATCGACGGTCGTCAGCCTGGGTACAGCATTGGTGCCAACTTGTATGATATGCAAAATATTTTGCTTAAACATGGAGCGGTTATCGGTGCTAATCTGGATGGAGGTTCTTCAACGGTGCTAGTCAAGGATAATGCCATTGTAAACAAGCCTTCTTCTGAATACGGAGAGCGGTATTTGCCGACTGCGTTTCTCGTATTTGAGCATCCAGAGACCGTTAGTATCCCGAACATATGGGAAGGTTTGAATCCTGGAGACATTGACGCAGCCAAAAAGAGATAGGTCAGGAATGGACAAGTTCATTCAGTGAACGGAGACTGATGATGAAGCTAAAACGAGCAGGATTTCAGCGATTGTTTGTCGCCTTGTTAATGCTATCCTTACTCTTGACCACAATGCATCAGGCGGCTGCCGAAGCTACTAAACAGGGTGCCATAGCGTCTCAATCAACGCAGTTCATAGATATTGTTATAAACGGACAACCTATAGACAGCAAGGCTAAACCTCTATTGATCGATGGAAAGCTCATGGTTCCGCTTAAACCTTTAGCCGAAGCTGTAGGTGCAACCTACCACTGGGATGTCAAAAAGAAGCAGATTACGCTACAAAGTGGGCAGAACCCTTGGTTCTTAAGGAGCGATCACGTAAGAACCAGCAGCAACTTACCTTTGAAGTTGTAAGTAAAGAAGTATATATACCTCTGAGAGATGTTTCGCTTGATTTAGGTTATACGTTGGAGAAGACAAATACACAGATTCAGCCGCCGATTCACGGTAAACTAAAAGAACAAATATATGAGGGAGATCTCGTGGCAGCACGTGAAGCGTTAATCCGCATAAACAGAAGTTCTGTCCATCCTTATATAGAAGCACACCGTCCTAACACTGAGCTTCTGTCCAGTGTCTACATGTTCCCCCAAGGTGAAGCATTACGGTATTTTACAGTGAACGGGGATGTGCTGAGTCTGGTTGAAGTGAAGGACGGTTTTCCGATTGTCACCTATCAAGGGTATGTGGGAGCTCCCTTTGATAAAGAATTTACAATGGAATACGACCCGCTGGGGCGTTTTTTGGAGAATAAAGCCAAAAATCAGTGTATGAAAACCTTCAAGCTACCGTGGGAATCGCGTACAGATGCCCAGCAGGTGATGGAATAAGTTAAAAGCAGCAATAGCAAATGAAAATATAAGAAGCGCGGATCGTTGAAGTAAAGATACTTCCGGTACGCGCTTTTTTCGATAGGATTTGTACTTTTGTTGCTTCGTGCTTGCGTAAATATCTATTAAGCATCATTATCTGCTTCGAGAAACACGGAGATCAGAATTCGGGCGTTGTTTTCTCCCACATTTTTGACATAGTGGGGGATGGCTGCTCTCCAGCTAAAGGAATCTCCTGCTTCCAGGGTAGCTGTATCCTCGCCTTGCTCCACGTATACCGTGCCCTCCAAGATAAAATGAATCTCATCCCCTGCATGAGCATGCTCTTCTTCTGTAGATGAGCCGGGCGGCATTTCAACGAGCATCATTTTGACGTTACCCTGCCCCCCCAAATGATCGACCTGGAGCTTGTTTTTACCATATAAGGTTTTACGGCGCTCGTCCTTGCGAATCACTTGCATCCGTTCCTCATCTTTAAGAAGCAGAAAAGCGAGAGGTACGTTCAGCGCATTAGCGATGCTGTCCAATGTAGCGATGGAAGGGGAGGTTTTATTATTTTCTACTTGACTCATAAACCCTTGCGATAGTCCGGTTCGTTCGCATATTTGCTGAATGGATAAATTTTTACGTTTACGAGCAGCGCGTATGTTGCATCCTATACTCATAGAACGTTCCTCCTTTAAGGAAATATAATGTATACTAATGTAATATTTATCATACCAAATATTTTGTTGACAGACCACTGTTTCTTATGATAAATTCACATTACAAAATAATTATTTCTATTACTAATAATTCGAGTTTGATTCACATTCATGTGTTGCGGCATAGATTCAGACAGTATTATTTTTTTAACCAAATTATTAGTAATATAAATTAATTATTCATATGCACTTGTGTGAGTGTAATAAACAAACAGAATGGAGAGATAAATATGAGTTCAGCAAGCAGAAACATTTCTACAATTATGCGGGTGGCGCTGGGAATTTTGTTTTTGGCACACGGAATTGCTAAATTCCAAATGGGGTTGGGTAATGTAGCAGGCTGGTTTTCCAGCATTGGCGTTCCAGGATTTTTAGGTTATGTCGTTGCGGTGATTGAGTTGGTCGGCGGAATTGCATTGATTCTTGGATTACTTACCCGCTATGTATCTGGGCTATTTGTGATTGTTTTGATCGGCGCTATTTTTACAGCAAAATTGTCCGGCGGGTTGATGGGGAATGGTCAAGGAGCTGGCTATGAGCTGGATATTGCTTTTATTCTTGTAGCACTTCATCTGGTATTTGCACCAACGACTCGCTTGTCTCTGGATTCGTTGATCGGCCGTCGTGAGTCAACCGAACAATAATTTTTGAATAGCTTTAGTCCTCCAATCCATGTAGAAAGAGGGAAATCTCATGACAGCACATATTCATGACAACACCAAAATCGGGCAGGTTTCATTAAAAGTAAGCAACTTGGAACGTTCTATTCAATTTTATACAGAGGTCGTTGGTTTTCAGCTGCTGTGTCAAACGGCGGATACCGCTGAATTGACTGTCGATGGGAAGCATGCGTTACTGATCCTTAACTATATTGAAAATGCAGTTATTCTGCCGCGCCAGTCCGCAGCCGGATTATACCACTTTGCTATTCTTCTACCGAACCGTGTAGCTCTGGGCCTGTCTTTACGTAATCTGCTGGCTCATGAGATTGAAATCGGACAGGGAGACCATGATGTAAGTGAAGCCCTATATATCCATGACCCCGATAATAACGGAATTGAAATCTATGCAGATCGTCCCCATGATCAGTGGAAAAAGGATGCAAATGGATTTTACATGATGGGAACAGATCCCGTGGATGCAGAAGACTTGGTTGCGATTTCCGAGAATTTACCTTGGCAGGGACTACCTCAGGGAACGGTAATCGGGCACGTCCACTTCCATGTGTCTAATTTGCTCAAAGCACAGCAATTTTATTGCGATGTGCTTGGCTTTGACATTACGTGCCGGTATGGCTCTTCAGCCTTGTTCGTTTCCGCAGGTGGTTACCACCACCATATGGGCTTGAATATATGGGCAGGTGAAGGAGCCCCACCAGCTCCTGAGCACGCTGCCGGACTGGATTATTTTGAATTGATCGTACCAGATCAGAATGAATTGAATGCCATTGTAGCTCGTTTAGAGGCAGCAGGCTATGGAGTGCAAGAACGCGATGGCGCCAAGTATGTAGCTGATCCGTTCCGCATTCAAATTAAACTGGTTAACGGTCAAATCTCGTAACATAGAAGGAACTCAACAGAAACAGAAAAGGGTATTCCTATAAGCCGTAAAGGCTGGGAATACCCTTTTTTCGTATACCTAGAACAAGCTCCAATCCAAATCCCGAGACATCGTCTCCAGCAAGTGTACACCGGCTGTACTGTTTCCCATACGGTTCAGAGAAGGTCCAACCAGTCCAATGCCATAGCGTCCAGGTACCATCGTCATAATACTGCCTGATACGCCGCTTTTGGCAGGTAGTCCGACTTGAATGGCGAATTCCCCTGAAGCGTCATACATGCCGCATGTCGTCATAAATGTTTTGGCGATCTGCACATAGCGGCGGGGAATCAGCGGTATACCTGTCACCGGATCACGGCCGTTGTAGGCTAGTACAAGTCCCATACGTGCTAAATCTGTACAGTTCAATTTGACAGCACAATGTCTAAAATAAACTTCAAGCACATCCTCCACATGACCTCTTAAAATACCTTTTTCCATTAGAAAATAAGCAAGGGAACGGTTTAAATGGCCTGTAGCTGATTCTGAATCGTAGACATCCTGATCATATTCCAATGTGTCATTGTGGGTGAGGAGGCGGAAAAATTGGAGAACACGGGCAAATTTCTCTTCTGGACTGTTCCCGCGAATCAGAGAGGAGATCGCGATTGCCCCCGCGTTAATCAGTGGGTTAAACGGAATCCCCGGCTCAACCAGTTCTAATTTTAGCATGGAATTAAAACGGTCTCCGGTAGGCTCCATCCCCACCTTAGAGAAGACAACGTCCTCTCCATTATCCATCAAGGCCAGAATGAGCGTAAATACCTTTGAAATACTTTGCATCGTAAATTGGATTTCCGTGTCCCCGGCTACCACGGTTTCACCCGCACCGTTCATTACAACAACACCAAGCGCGTTGGCCGGGGCTTTGGACAGTTCGGGAATATATGCTGCTACCTTGCCATGAATATACTCATGACGGCTTTGTTCTACCCATTCCGGCAGTTTGGTCTGTAATCTCTGCCACTCCGATGTCATTTCTTTTCCTCCAGTCGAGTAACCAATCTGTGGTATTTTATTGTAGAGTAAGAAGTGATAGCTATACGCCTATTCTAAAGATATTTCTGGTCGAAAGACAAGTTTGAATTGGATTAGATACGAGGAGGTAGTGACTTGTTGTCATCTCACAATCAACCGAATTTTGATGAAGACTATGATGAGATTTTTAAGGGTCGAAGACTTAGAGGTTTTGTATGTAGTGTATTGGAGCAGGCTGTAGCCTTATCAGACAAAAATCCTGAATGGGCTATTCCTATATTGGAGCAGTGGGCAAATGATGTGGAAACGAGCCGAAATGAGCGTCTGGAGCATGAGCGCACCCGGGAGAGGCATGTGCATCTATTGTTCTCTCAGTCTGCCGCAGGCTCGATGAAGGTAGGAATTTCGGGTGCAGGATTGCGGCTTGAGAGTATCGTGCTGTCTTTTAATGATCAGTTTTCTATAGGACCATTGTGGAGGCTGGAAACATCAGAAGGACAAGAAAACCGTCACAGCTGGTTGGCTGAACGGATGATGCATTATGAGTTTTTCCATTACGCCAATTGGGAGCAGCGTATTGAACAGATGATGGTTACCCTTAGTGAAATTCCGGATGATAAGTCGATCACGATCTGGTGTGGCTCTAATGCTGACGAGCAGGTTGGATTACGCTTTGTATTATATCTTTTGCGCAAAAGAGCTACACCTATTCGGGTCATTAATGTCACGGATACCTTGGAGCGGGAGCCAGATGATCGTTTATATACTGAGAGTCCATTCCCTTTATCCATGAGCGTGGTGCATTCGAAAGAAATCGAACGCTTTATTAAGCGAAGTGAACATGAACTTTATGAGGTGTGTATGGAAGACCGACGTCGATATGAACGGGAGTGGTTGGAGCTTAGCGAGCAAGATAGTGTCCTGAGATTATGGGACAATGACCGTATTGTTCATGTGCCGGAGGATTATTTGGACCAAGCCTTGCTGGATATGATTAGCAGGATACAGTTAGCGGATAATCTGGAATTTGTGAACACCGGAAAAATAATAGGTCAAGCTTTGACACAGTGGTCGCAGCCAAGAAGCGATACTTTTTGGGAATACCGGATTCAATATTTGATTGCTCAGGGCAAACTTGATTTTCAGGGGATGCCGGGAATGATAAATCGTTATGCTGTGAGAATAAAGGAGTAAAGTAAAAAGAGATCAAATAAAAACTGCCGACGGGGTCGGCAGTTTAGTTTAAAGACCTTCTGATGTATCAGATTGATTTATCGGAAGGTTGTTTTGCTATGTACTTGGAATCAATAGTAGCTGCTTGAATTCAATGAACTTATGAGTGCAGGCAACAGAGCAACAGCCATAATGATATAGATCACGATTACAATAGCGGCCCAAAGAAGGCCTGCTTTAGCGTAATTAGCTTTGCTCGGATTAGTCGAGCCGCTAAATGCCCACACAAACAGCATAATAAGTCCAACTACCGGTATAGCCATCAGAAGTAAACTGATCATCCATTCCTTGAATGAGACTGGAGGCGGGTACACAGGGGCTGGTCTGGATGGTGCTCCTTGTTGATTGTTTTGCGGATTAAACTGGTTAGACAATTGGATCTTCTCCCTACGTGATTAGTATGTTGTGTTTCCTATATTGACCAAAACATCATACATGATATGACAATAAGCAACAAGTAAAATTCAGTAAACAGTCTAATAGTACTATCAAACGATTAAAAATAGGTCTATACACCCTATTGACGAAGCAGTTTTTATATATTATTGTATTGATATTAACATTTTGTTTTTATCAATTGATTCAAATTAAAAGTTACATAGAGCATTCGCCACTTTTGACTCAAAAGCGATGAAATACCCATATATGAACAGGTAGGTGACGCAAGTGACAGATGGATTGAAACATAATTACAGTGGCTTGACGGAAGAGGAATTTTTGGCCGCTTATGATGCGAGTGAATATGAGCGCCCATCCGTAACGGTAGATATGCTGCTATTTACGGTAATGGATCAGCTCCAACAAAATTACCGTAAGCTGCCGGAGAAGACCCTACAGCTTCTTTTGATCCAAAGAGGGGAGCATCCCTATATAGGACAATGGGCGTTGCCAGGTGGTTTTGTAGGTATAGATGAAAGTCTGGAAGAAGCTGCACGACGCGAGCTTAAAACGGAAACGAATGTGGATCAGATTTATATGGAGCAGCTATATACTTGGGGAGATGTGGCACGTGATCCACGTATGCGGGTGATCAGTTGCGCTTACATGGCTTTAGTTGACCACGATTCCTTGGAGGTACAGGCGGGGGATGATGCCGCTGATGCCCAATGGTTTGAGCTGGATTACAGCGTAGCTCAGGAGACGCGGACGAATCAGCCGGAAGGTTACACATGGGAACAAGACATTGACATCACATTGAAGCATGGGGACATCCATCTGTCAGCCAAAGTAAAAATAACTGAAATTCTTAAGGGAAGAACCATTGAAATCAAGCGAGAAGTGCTGGAGTCACAGGGAATTGCTTTTGATCATGCCAAAATTATTGCGTACGGTATAGAGCGTCTGCGCAGCAAAATAGAATACACAGATATCGCGTTTCACCTAATGCCAGCTCTATTTACACTGAGTGAGCTTCAGCAGGTGTATGAAATTATTCTAGGTAAGGAGCTGTTGGCCGCAGCTTTTCGTCGCAAAATAGCTGATCTCGTGGAAGAAACCAATGAATATAGAAAGGCGGCCGGACATCGTCCGTCCAAGTTATATCGATTTAAGCCTCGGTCGCGTTTTATGTAACATAAGGAATATGAAATGAGGAATCTTCATGGAAAAGTTTACATTTTTTTATCGCAGTCATTCGCCATTTTCGCAATGGTATCCTTCTGATTTTGTCGTGGATGGAATGGAGTTTAACTGTGCCGAGCAATATATGATGTTAAAAAAAGCCCAGCTTTTTGGGGATGAAGAGGCGGCCTTGAAAATTATGCAAGCCCCTACTCCAAGGGAACAAAAAGCCCGCGGCCGCAGTGTGCGCGGATTTGACCAATCCTTGTGGGAGGCCAATTGCCGGCAATTTGTGTATGACGGTAATTACGCCAAGTTTACACAAAATCCGAATTTGCTCAAGCACCTGCTTAAAACGAAAGGAACCACTCTGGTTGAGGCTAGTCCAACCGACACCATTTGGGGTGTAGGCTTAGCTGAGAACGATGCTCGTATACGGAACCGCAAGCTATGGCGTGGCACGAACTGGCTAGGAGAAATATTGACGAATTTACGTGAGGATGTATTACAAAAGGAGGAATGGTCATCATGAAAAATACAATGAATTCCCGGAGCAACCGAGATGCCCGATCGCATATGGCGCAGGAAACACTATCCATTTTGGAACATGGGTATTATACGAATAACAAACAGGCTCAAGTAAATATGACAAATGACATAGGGAATGCGGTCACAGGCTCGAAGTTATATACACCTTCTCAGCTGGTAGCTGTAAAACAAGAGACAGAGCAAAGAATAAAAAGTATATTGGGGCCTTCTTCCCGCATAGACGAACAGAGGATCATTGCAAAATTGGAGGTTACGGGAGAAAGCACGTTACAGGCGGCATACAGACTCCAGGTAGAGGAGAAGCTGACCCACGTGGCGTGTTTGAATTTTGCATCAGCTAAAAACCCGGGAGGTGGATTTCTCGGAGGCAGCCAGGCTCAAGAGGAAAGCTTGGCTCGTTCGTCAGCGTTGTATCCTTGCATTTCACAAATGGAAGAGATGTATGGGCATAATCGGAAGCTGCGGAGCTGTTTTTATTCAGATTATATGATTTATTCGCCTGAAGTTCCGGTATTTCGGGATGATCAGGGAACATTGTTGGAGAAGCCATATCAAGTCGACTTCCTGACTGCACCTGCTGTAAATGCTGGAGTGGTGCGAGAACGGGAGCCAGAGCAGGTGAATCGGATTGGGGAAGTGATGCTGGAGCGGATCCGTTACGTTCTTGGAATGGCTAAGCAAAACGGCGTAGAACATCTTGTGCTGGGAGCCTATGGTTGCGGGGTATTCCGCAATAAGCCGGAAGAGGTTGCCCTCTGGTTCAAGCAAGTAATTGTAGATGAAGGATATGGTTTGCTGTTTGACCGGATTGTTTTTGCAGTGTTGGATCACAAAGCAGATCAACGTACTTTAAACAGCTTTAAAAATGTTCTTTCTTGAAGTAAAGGCAGTGCATTAAATCGTTTACTATAATATCTCATGAAAAAGGAAGGTGCTGAATGGAACCATCTTCGAATATAACCTGGCATGTGTCCGATATTGATAAGCAAGCGCGTCAGCTTTTGAATGGCCATAAAAGTCCGGTGCTTTGGTTTACAGGGCTGTCTGGTTCGGGAAAATCAACGGTATCCTCCACACTTGAAAAAGCGTTATATGCACGAGGCATACACACGTTTATTTTGGATGGGGATAATGTTCGGCATGGTTTAAATCGGAATCTAGGTTTCCTACCCGCTGACCGTAAAGAAAATATTCGTCGTATTGCTGAAGTTGCAAAGCTAATGGCACATGCGGGTGTCCTAACCATTTGCGCCACCATTTCCCCTTATCGTGAAGATCGTGAAATGGTAAAGGAGATTTTAAAGCAAGAAGGTTGCTATGAGATATATATACAGTGCAGCCTGGAGGAATGTGAGCGACGCGATCCAAAAGGAATGTACAAGAAAGCGCGCGCCGGAGAAATTCATCATTTTACGGGGATTGATGCTCCTTATGAAGCACCGCTGGAACCGGATCTAATCGTATCCACTGAAGGGCGGGAGGTAATCCCGTCGGTTCAGGATATCTTGGATTTTCTCGATAGCAAGCAGCTACTTTTATGATTTTATGATGAATTGTATATGAATATTGTCTGAAAGCCTCAATGGCAAAACTTCGAGAAGTGATCAAAGGAATCATTACAGAACGTGAAAATGGAAGTATACCTATTAGTAAATAAATACAGTACTGCATATACGGCAAGCCTTAGGGGGCTTGCTTTTTTGTTTATGATTTTAAACTAATTCTAAATCCTACATTATAATGATTATAAAAAAGTATTGATTTTTGTTTGTGCACAACTTATAGTAAAAAGCACATAGTCAACCAATTCATTTAAGAGGTGATTTCAATCATGAGTAACCAACCAACGAACCTGACTACAAGCTGGGGCGCTCCTGTTGGAGATAATCAAAATTCAATCACAGCAGGCTCACGGGGTCCCGCACTAATTCAGGATGTGCATCTGCTGGAGAAATTGGCGCATTTTAACCGGGAGCGTGTGCCGGAACGTGTCGTTCATGCAAAAGGTGCAGGAGCACACGGATATTTTGAAGTTACTAATGATTTGTCTGCATATACAAAAGCAAGCTTCTTGTCTGAGGTGGGCAAGCGTACACCGATGTTTATTCGCTTTTCCACAGTGGCGGGTGAGCTGGGCTCGTCCGATACTGTACGCGACCCGCGTGGTTTTGCGGTGAAGTTTTATACAGAAGAAGGCAACTATGATCTCGTGGGCAATAATACACCTGTGTTTTTTATTCGGGATGCCATTAAATTTCCTGACTTTATTCATACGCAAAAACGCCATCCCCAAACCCATCTGAAAAACCCGAATGCGGTCTGGGATTTCTGGTCCTTATCTCCTGAATCGCTGCATCAGGTAAGTATTCTAATGTCTGACCGCGGTATTCCAGCTACACTTAGACATATGCACGGTTTCGGCAGTCACACGTTCAAGTGGGTAAATGCCGAAGGACAGGCAGTATGGGTGAAATATCATTTTAAAACGGAGCAAGGTGTGCAAAATCTTGATGTGGATTTGGCTGCGAAAATTGCTGGTGAAAATCCGGATTATCATACAGAAGACTTGTTTAATGCCATCAAAAAAGGAGATTTTCCTGCATGGAAACTTCATGTGCAGATTATGCCGGTAGAAGATGCAGATACGTACCGCTTTGATCCGTTCGATGTTACAAAAGTATGGTCTCAAAAGGATTACCCGCTGATCGAGGTTGGACGCATGGTGCTGGATCGCAATCCTGAGAACTATTTTGCTGAGGTAGAGCAGGCGACATTCTCCCCGGGTTCATTTGTTCCTGGTATTGAGGCATCCCCGGATAAAATGTTGCAAGGACGCCTGTTTGCCTACGGAGATGCACATCGCTACCGTGTAGGTGCAAATCATAATTCGTTGCCGATCAACCGTCCGCATGCGGAAGTTCACAACTACCAACGCGATGGTGCATTGCGCAGTGACAGCAATGGCGGAGGATCTGTCTATTACGAGCCTAATAGTCTCGGTGGCCCCAAAGAATCACCTGCGCACAAAATGGCTCCTTTTGAAGTGTCTGGCGAAGCTCAAAGTGTAGCCTACGATCATCATGATCACTACACACAGCCGGGCGACCTATACCGCTTGCTCAGTGAAGAAGAGCGTGCACGCCTGGTCCGAAACATCGTAAATGCGATGAAGCCCGTAGAAAGTGATGAAATCAAACTGCGTCAGATCGGACATTTCTACAAAGCTGATCCTGAATACGGACGCCGTGTAGCCGAAGGTTTAGGCTTGACCGTTCCTCAAGGCGAGTAGAGGTATCTGCAAACTCCTAACCTGAAAGCCGTATGAATAAATAATAAAAGGATGTCCCAACACCACGTACATGGTGGATGGGACATCCTTTGTTTTTGAGAGCGAAATAAATCAGGTGCTGCTATATCCTCTGCAAGCGAGGCAAATAGATTACAAGAAACAGTGACCGTCCTAGTGCAAATACGATAAAGGATAGCCAAAGTCCGTGATTCCCATAATGGGGAACGCACCAGAAGAGAGCGATCAAAAAGCAGAGCAATGACATCATCATCGAATTACGAATGGGATACGTTACCGTCATTCCCGTAAACACACCGTAGAATACCAGTCCCAGCCCGGCTGCCAGCGGAAAGACCACAAGCCATCCATTATAAGGGCCTGTAAGACTAATCACTGTAGCATTGTCCGTAAATAGTGAGATAAGCGGCTCTTTCAGTGCGAAATACAATCCTCCTGTCACTACGCTGGTCACCAGTGTCCAGAACCAGGACAAGTGAATAACCCTTTGCAGCATTTTACGATTCCCGGCGCCCTGAGCCTGACCCGTCATGATGCTACTGGCGTTGGCGAACCCATCAAAAGAGTAAGCCATAATGTAATGGATCTGCAACAAAATAGCGTTCGCCGCCAATTGATCGGTTCCAAAGCTCGCACTGCGCGCCGTAAACAGATTAAACATCGTCAGCAGACAGGCTGTACGAATCATGAGATCAAGGTTTGTTGCCATGACAGTTTTCAACTCTGAAGCTCCAAACCAACCTCGCCAATTCATCTGTCCGCTTTGCTTCCATTCTCTCCAGATCGATGAGCGGAACACCAGAACCAGACCAAACACACATGCAAGAACTTCCGCAATCAGAGTAGCGCTTGCTACACCAGTGACATTCCAATGCACGATCTGTGTAAATACAATAGCTAATACCATATTGATTACGTTCATTGAAATTTGCAAAAATAATGTAGCCTTCACGCGGGACAATCCCATCAGCCAGCCGAGCAGCACATAGTTCACTAATGTAAGAGGAGCTCCCCAGATACGAATGTTAAAATAAATTGCTGCCTGCGCTGCCACATCCTGAGCTGGATGGATTAGCTGCAGAGAAGCTAACAGAATGGGCTTTTGTAACACAATGAATACCGCACCAATGAGTAAAGCAATGGCCAGTGGGCGCATGAGAGCAGCTATGCCCTGGTCATTATTTTGTGCCCCCGTGGCTTGGGCCGTGAAAGCTGATGTGCTGACTCGCAGAAAGCCAAACAGCCAATATAAAGTATTGAAAATAAGAGTGCCCACTGCTACACCGCCTAAATACGCGGAATGGCTCAAATGACCGATTACAGCTGTATCCACCGCACCGAGTAGTGGGGTTGTAATCGTCGAAATAATTAATGGGATAGCTAAAGCAAGATAGGCTCGGTGGGAAGGCAACATGTTGAAAAAACCTCCAGTAATGATTGTGTATAGGGATGGCGATCCGAATGAAATAATGCTTCCTTGGGAAAATGCTCAAGCACACTGCCTTCTTTCATGACCATGATTCGATCACTCATAAAGTGCACAGCCGCCAGATCATGTGAGATAAACAGATAAGCCAATCCTAGCTCATCCTGCAAATCCTTGAGCAGATTTAAAACGGTGGCTTGTGTGGTCACATCCAGACTTGCTGTTGGCTCGTCCAATACGATAAAATCCGGCTCTGTGCTGATGGCACGTGCGATGGTTACACGCTGCTTTTCCCCACCGCTGAGCTGATGTGGAAACTTGTCCAGATAGCTGGCTGGAAGCTTTACCATATCAAGCAAATGTTCTGCTATATCCCGACGTTCTGAGGACATACCCGTCATAAAAGAAGGAACATAGTACTTAAGCTGGTCCAGTGGCTCCAGCAGGGATTGCAGGATGGTTAGTCTGGGGTTCAAAGCCGCAGATGGATGTTGAAAAACTGCACCCAGCCTGCTGCGAATCCGTTTTAATTCGCTCCGCTTTAATCCCCGGATAGACTGCCCATCCAGTCTAAGCTCACCTTGATCAAATGGGTCCAATGTCAATATACAGCGAGCGAGTGTGCTTTTCCCACTGCCGCTTTCCCCGACAATGCCCAGACATTCTCGAGGGGAGATCGACAGAGCAACATCTTTCAGTACTGTTTTGCCTCCAGTGTAAGCTTTCGTCAAACCGGAGACGGTCACGACAGGATGAGACGTGTCTTGCCGCTGAGCGCTGGCGGCTTGATTATTCATATACAGCGCTCCTTTCCAATGCGTTCTGTTCTTCTGTGCTGTTGTAAGGCAAACGTGCTGGAGCGCCCGGAGACAGCGGCGGAATAGCCGCCAGTAGACGACGAGTATACGGGTGGGCCGGATGGCTCAGCACCACTTGGGTTTCACCTATTTCAACCAATGAACCTTCGCTCATCACTGCGATTCGGTCTGCATACTTGCGTACATGACGTAGGTCGTGAGTGATCCACAAGACGGAAATGCCCGTTTCCATCCGGATATGGTCAATGAGCTGCAGCACCCGATGAGCTGTGAGCGTATCCAACGCTGTTGTAGGCTCGTCGGCAATAAGCAGCTTCGGCTCCAGCAGGAGTGCAGCCGCAATAGCTGCCCGTTGCAGTTGACCGCCGCTAAGCTGGAACGGATAGCTGCGGTACACACGCTCGGCGGGAAGCTGTACGCGCTCCAGCACCTCGATACAGCGCTGCTTGCGCGCCTTGCGATCTTGTTTGCCATGGGCGCGCATCAGCTCGTCCAGTTGGCTGCCCACACGCAGAAAGGGGGTGAAAGCCCCATGGTAGTCTTGAAAAATGTAAGATATTTCACTACCAAGCAAAGAACGTCTTTGTTTAGCGGATAGATCCAGCAAATTATTGTCCTTCCACGCAATAATTCCTTCCGCTGTAACAGAAGAGGGGAGAAGTCCGCCGATAGCGAACGCCGTCATGCTTTTGCCGCTACCGCTTTCGCCGGCTAGAGCACACCATTCCCCCGGACGAACGGCAAGCTCCAGTTGCTTTACAATCGTTTTTACATTTGTCCGAATCGTTAAGCCTTCAATAGTCAGCATGTACCAGTTCACTCCTCTGTCCGGGTTTTAACATCATAACGGTCGCGCAGCTTGTCTCCAAATACGTTCGCCAGTAGCACGGTTAGCACGACAGCTATCCCTGGAACCAGCATCAGATGGGGAGCCATTTGAAAATATGCTCGTCCTTCATTCAGCATAGTACCCCACTCAGGAATTGGCGGCTGTGGACCTAAGCCCAAAAAAGATAGGGAGGCAATCATTAAAATGATTTTGCCGATATCCAGCGTAGCCAGCACAAGAACATTCCCAATGGCATGGGGGAGAATATGCCGCATGACAATCCGCAGGGAGGAGGTACCCGCCAGTATGGATAACGAAATGTAATCCTTTTGCTTTTCTGCCAGCACGGTACTACGCACCAGGCGTGCATAACCAACCCATTTTACCGCAGTTACCGCAAAAATAAGATTTACTAAGCCTGGTCCGAGCAAACCGCTCAGTACAATGGCAAAAATATAATCAGGTAAGGTCATGAAGGCATCGACCACCCGCTTGAATACACGATCCATCCAGCCTCCAATAAATCCTGAAAGCAGACCAAGAGGGACCCCTACAACCAACGAAACAGCCAAAATCAACAAACTGGTTCCGACAGTCGTCCGAAGCCCAGCTATCACTCTCGATAGTACATCTCTGCCCAAATGATCGGTTCCCAGCCAGTGCGTAGCGCTGATCAATTGTAGTCGATTCCCCATCTGGATACGATACGGATCTTGCGGAGCAAGAAACGGAATGACTGTAATTGCTGCAAGAATGAGCAGGATGGAGAGCGACACAATCCATGTTTTGGACAATCGCGTTTTAGTGAGCTGCCTGTTTTCCGCATGTACGGATTTTATCATGATAAACGTTTCTCCTTCAAAGCGATTTCAGGATTGACCCAACGGTAGGACAGCTCTACCAAAATATTGATACATACAATGAACACAGCCATAAATACGGTATAGCCCTGAATAATGGGGTAATCCCTTGCAGCAATGGCATCCACAATCCATTTGCCCAGCCCTGGATAGGCGAATAGCACTTCAATCACGACTGTGCCTCCCAGTAGGCTACCTATACTCTCACTGAATACCGTAATGAGTGGAACTAGACTGTGACGGAGCATGTGTCTGAAAAAAATGCGGATGGGGCTGATTCCACGCGCTTGCGCCGCTTTGATAAAGTCTTGCCCCGAGCTTTCAATCAGACTTGCGCGAATCATTCGTACATAAACGGTCGCCATTGCTAATCCCAAGGTAAGAGAAGGGAGTACCAAATGAAAAGCGGTTCCTTCGCCCATAGACGGCAAAATGCGCAATTTAACTGCAAACCATTCGATAAACAAAAGCCCCAGCCAAAAGCTGGGAATCGAGGAGCCGATTAAGGCAAACACACGACTGGCGCTGTCAATCCAGCGGTTACGGTAGAGCGCCGCCATTGTTCCCAGCGGGAGAGCTATCAGCAGCATAATGAACAGGGAGCCGCCGGTCAGCAGCAGTGTATAAGGCAATTTTTCCATAAACTCTGTGAATACCGGACGATGGGTTAAATAAGATTGTCCAAAATCAAACTGAAGCAACTGAACCAGCCACTTACCATATTGCACAGGTAATGGTTGGTCCAGCCCTAGTTGGCTGCGCATATCCGTAATTTGCTGATTGGACACAGCTACATCATCGACTCGGAGAATGCTCCGGACGGGATCGCCCGGAACAAGCTTAAGCAGACAGAAGCTCACAAAGGAAAGAATAAGAAAGAACAAAACTAGTTCAAGAAACTTTTTGACGATGGATTTGAACATGCTAGTTCACATCCAGGTCCTGGGTTAGCAAGTAATATTCACTTTGGCTAGTTACCCAGTTATGTACGTAATCGCGATAGGCCACTACGTTGTTTGGATGGACCAGAAAGGATTGCAGATTTTCTTGGTCAATCAGTGTGACAGCTTTCAGCGCCAGCTTGTTGCGTTGTTCCTCATTCACGGTTGTGTTCAGCTGTGAAATCATACTCGTGAGTTCCGGTACATGCACACGCCCATAATTTAGTGCTCCTTCAGGCATGTAAGCCGCATTTAGAAAATAGCTTGCATCGCCGCGCGGGGCTGTAATGCTACTATAAGTCGCTAAATCCCAATCCTGATGAGCGGCAAGATATTCGTCAATATTATCAACCTGACGGATATCAATCGTAATGCCAAGTTCTTTAGCATTAGCCTGAATCAGCTGGGAAATGAGTGGAAGTTCCGCTCTCGACTGGTAAGTTAGCAATGTAAGTTGAAGCGGCTTGCCGTCAGGGGTTGCAACTTTTCCGTTCTGCACTGTATATCCAGCTTGCTTGAAGCCTTCTCGTGCAGCATTTAAATCAAATTTTTTCGTAATATATTCCGGCGAAAATGGAAAGTCGGGCAAGAATGGCCCTTGAGCAGGGGTTCCCTGGCCGGACATGATACCGCTGGCAATCTCATCACGGTTGATCAGGTTATCGAATGCCTTACGCACAGCCGTCTTTTTCAGATCGTTATTGTTCATATTGTAAATAAGTTGATGCGTTCGCAAACTAGGAAGTGAGTCAACCTTAACGGTAGAATCAGCTTTCAATAGCTCCAGACTTTCAATTGGCGGGCGATACACAATATCAGCAGTTTTGGCTTGAAAAGCAAGCTGACGTGCATTGGCGTCTTCGTTAAACATGAATTTGGCATGCTTCAACTTTACTTCACCGTTCCAATATTGTTCATTGCGATCTAAATTTAATTCACTTCCAGCACGAAAACTGATAACCTTGAACGGTCCTGTTCCTGATGGGAGGTCACCTGTAACTGTGGTGTCTATAATAGCCGTATTTGGATGAACCAGTTCAGATACAAATTCCGGAAAAGGCTTGTCTGTCGTAATGGTCAAAATCTGTCCATCCGCATGAATATCACGGATATGTAGCGCATTTTTGACCGACGGATTAAGCTTTAGCGCTCTTTCCAAAGAGGCTTTGACAGCAGCGGCATTGACGGCATTACCGCTGTGGAAGTTCACGCCAGGTCGGATGTTGAAGGTCCAGTGCTGTCCGTCCTTGCTATCCCATTTCTCTGCAAGCCAAGCTTCCAGCTTGAGATCCTTGTTCACTTTGATCAGTGTTTCACTTACTCCAGCACGAACAGCTGTGTAATTTACATCTGTATGAGGATCTATAGAAGGGCTTTGCACATTGAACAATAAGGAGACACTTTTATCTTGTGGTGCAGCAGATGGAGAGGGTGAAGCTGACGGAGATGAAGCGCAGGCTGCCATCATTACCGCCATTACCGCAGGTATAAATAGTTTAAAATACGAACGTTTAAACAACAGGAAGTCCTCCTTAATAGTAATCGTAATTTTTACGCTTTAACTCATAAATCATATCGTAACCAAATGAAGGTGCTTTGTAAATATGTAATTGACGAATGTGTATGTAAATTCATATCAAAAAGACTGCTAACCAATAGTGATATGGTTAGCAGTCTTTAAGTTTATTCACATATTTTTAATTTGGGATCATATGAAAATTATGAATTAGTGCATGGGAGCTTTGGCAGTGCCATGTTCAACATGAACTCTGCGGATGAAAAAGGCAAGGATCAACCCGATCACACTGATGATCATCGCAAAGAAAAATGAATTTTGTGATCCGATTGTCATGGCATTGGCCATTTCATTTACGGATTCAGGCATACTGGATTGGCTCAAATAGCCTTCCATACCTTTGGAGAGAATGCTTACCGCTACGGCTGTACCGATTGCACCAGCAACTTGTTGGAGCGTACTCATAATGGCTGTTCCGTCTGGGTATAGATCCATAGGGAGCTGATTTAGGCCGTTTGTCTGAGCTGGCATCATAATCATGGAAATGCCGATCATCAAGCAGCTATGAAGCACAATAATGAGTACAAGAGTTGATGTTGTTGTAATGCCGGACAGGAAAAACAAAACAGCAGCTACAATCACAAGTCCTGGAATGACAAGCCACTTGGGACCGAATTTATCGAACAATGAACCCATAATAGGAGACAAGAGGCCGTTGATAATCCCACCGGGCAGAAGTACTAAACCTGCTGTTAGAGCAGACAGAGCCAGCCCCTTTTGCAAAAAGAGTGGAAGAATCAGCATCGTAGAAAGGATCGTCATCATACATAGGAACACCATAATAACGCCAATAACAAACATAGGGTATTTAAATACACGCAAATTCAACATAGGCTGCTTCATTTTCAATTGACGTACAGAGAACAGTATCAACGATATCAGACCGACAATCACAGGAAGCAGAACCATCAGGCTAGCCCAACCTTCGCCACCTTCTCCGGATTTACTGAAACCAAACACGACACCGCCGAAGCCAATGGAAGATAACAGGATAGATAAAAAATCAATTTTGGGCTTGGTCGTTTTTGAAACGTTTTGCATAAATAAAATACCGCAAATCAGTGAGAGAACCAAGAACGGAAGGGAGATCCAGAAGATCCAGTGCCAAGACAGATTTTGCAGTACCAGTCCTGCAATGGTAGGGCCCACTGCCGGTGCGAACATAATGACCAATCCGATGATCCCCATAGCCGCGCCTCTCTTTTCAGCTGGGAAAATGATCAAGATGGTGTTAAACATCAATGGCAATAACAACGCCGTGCCAATGGCCTGAAGAATACGTGCGATCAATAGCACTGAAAAAGTAGGTGCAAGCGCAGCAACGAGACAACCAGCTATTGAGAACAGCAACGATGTAACAAACAGCTGTCTTGTCGTAAAGGTTTGAATCAGCAATCCCGATACAGGTACTAAAATACCGAGTGTAAGCAGATAAGCGGTTGTCAGCCATTGGGCTGTTGCAGTTGTAATATGCAAAATCTGCATCAAATCATTCAGTGCAATGTTAAGTGCCGTTTCACTGAACATCCCAATAAAGCCGCTAAGGAGCAGGGCAATCATAATAGGTAGTACCTTGAACGTTTTGGGTTCAGAGGGTGAACTTGTTTGACTCATTGTACTCATGTTGTTTTTGTTCCTCCAAATAAATTAATGGGTATTGAATTATAGCAATCGGTCTATATATAATAAACGTGTTGTTATTTTTTTGTCAAAGTAAAAGTTTAAATATTATATAATGAAGGATGCTGTATATGGCTGCTAAACCCGAATCATATGAGAATATTGTACAAACCGCATCGAAGCTCTTTTTTCATCAAGGATATCACGCGACCGGACTGAATCAGATTCTTGCGGAGAGTGGATCACCGAAGGGATCACTTTATTATTATTTTCCGCGTGGTAAAGAGGAGTTGGCCTTGGAGTGCATAAGAAGAGGGAATGAGTTTATTAAGCAAAAATTAAAACAGACACTGGACGGAAATGATAACCCCGTAATAGCCATTCAGGATTTTATTCGTAATACAGCTGAGGAGGCAGACCGTCTCGGCTTTGACAGCTTTATGCCGATTGGCTTCTGGGCAGCTGCGGAAACCTCTTGTATCAGCGAATCGCTACGTCATGCTTGTGTGAATACATTTGCAGATTGGCAGCACATTTATGTGGAGCGGCTTCAGGAATCGGGCTGGGACGAGGAAAAGGCACGCAGTCTGGCGGTACTTATCATTTCGATGCTCGAAGGTGCATTGATTTTGGCCGTTACGCAACAGAGCAGTGCTCCTATTTATAATATCGTGGATTACATTCCACAGTTGGTCAAATAATCCTGTCTCTTCAATTTTCAATCTCTCCTAATGAGCTCCAACAAGTAACTTTAGAGAGCCGATGTTCTCGTTTTTGAGAACTCGGCTTTTTTGTGGTTCTGAGACGTAATTTTACTCACATTACCAGCACCAAATGATGAAAAGTATGGTAAAATAGAATGAATTTGATTTTGATTTTGCGTGAAGGAAGGGTGATAGCAAGTGGCAAAAGCGAAGGTACCCAAACGGCCTACTCGGGATGAATTTGTACTGGAGGAAATCGGGAATCAGCTTGTAGAAGCACAACGAGAGCAATCCGAGGTTGTATTGACCGTATGGGGACGCGCAGAAACAACCCGCGGACAGATTGTTAAAATGGACCCAAGAACAGGGAAGGTTCATGTAGAGAGTAATGGAGAAACGGATAAAGTTCCTTTTATGGATATTATGAGTGTAAATTACCCGAGAGATTAGTTGTTGTGATTACATAAATATAGCAGAAAGGGACAAAAAGAATGACAAAGTTAGAGTCTCCCTTACTGCGTAGGAAAGTAACAATTTAAAATTCGCGTATACAAAAACAACCGAGTGGTTTAGAGCCATCGGTTGTTTTTGTATACTGCTGCATGAGTGGGAAGAGAAAGCCGCGTTGTTGTATTGGCACTTGCCCTTGTACATGCTTATGTAGCTTTTATCGGGCTGGTATGATTCGCACGTGCTTCGGCTTTCTTAAGCACCTTACGATCAAAAATGAAGGGGCCAAACGGCAACAGTGAGGCAATCAAGGCAGCAAGACTTTGCAGTAGCGTTATTTTCCGTATAATCAGCATGACCACAGTCGCTACAACATAAGCCACGAACAGTACCCCATGGATCATACCCACCCAGCTTACCATTTGCGGTATTCCAGCTGCGTATTTAAGTGGCATAGCGATACACACGAGCAGTAGATATGAAATTGCTTCAATATTACCAATGACACCAAACATCTTAAAGGCATTTTTGAACATAATACACCTCTTTCTCTTATTACTTAAAATTTAATATATCCTATAATGCAGTGTTATTAAACGGTAGAAAGTTACGATATATCGAATATTTACGGCAGATGCCAACGTCACACAGCTTAGCGCTCCTGGAAATGATAATTGTAATTTCATTTAACTTGTCAAAATGTGTATCCCTATTGTATGCGCGACCCCCTATCAGTAAAAATACGGTGTAAAGCCTAAACATTTTGTATGCAAATTCCGATAACAGTTAAATGAACGTGTGTACATTATGGTACATATTTTAAAAGCTGGATTGCAGCGGAAGGGCTTGTAAGCTTAACTTATTAGTTTTTGACAAATAAAATTTCCATACTGGTATCAAGGAGAGCATAGAATATGAATAAAAAACGTTTGCGTCAATGGATGGCTCCGTTCGCAACGGCTACACTGATTTTGAATACGGGATATGGCATTTTGACACCCGATGCAGTGGCTAGCGCGTTGCCGACTGAGAGGCATTACTCAAATCTGACAGGCCTAAATACAACACAGTTACATACCAAATTAGCAACCGCTCAAGGTAGTCAATTGCCTGTTACTTCAGGTCCGAAAGTGACTACGTTAACCAAAGGTTATGGTCAGAACACCTATCTTAACCAAATGCTAAAAGTAATGTCGAGCCAAATGGTGACTGCGAATATCGCGCCGGCAGAGGTAAGCAATCTGACAGCGGTTCCTACAGAAACAACAAAAGTAAATTTGTCCTGGAACAATCCGTCGGACATCAATTTTGACCACGTTAAAGTGGTTGGTGTTACTAACGATGTGTATGTAGATAACATTAGAAGTAACTCTTATATGTTAAGCGGTTTACAGCCGAACACGACATATACCTTTCGCGTGAAAACGGTGAATAAGAGTGGAAATGAATCTCTCGGTACAACAATACAGGCTAAAACGGCTTCCGTTGATGGTCCTGTGGATAAGACACCACCAGGAGAAGTAAGCGGACTGGCAGCGACGAATGTAGGATATAATGGATTTACCATCAATTACATATTGCCTAAGGATGCTGACTTAAGCCAAGCGATTGTCTATTTAAATGGTACAGAAATTCAAAGAACCACAGGCACGTCTTACACGTTTAATGTCTTGAATGCTGCCACAGCCTATACCGTAACGGTCAAAACGATAGACAAATCCGGAAATATATCTCAAGGAGTTAGTATTCCAGTTACAACTTCTACGGTCTCTACCGATATCGTGCCCGATGTGACAGGTGCTTCAGTGACATCAGTTAATAACTATAGTGTTACTGTTTCTTGGACAAAACCTGGCGGAATTAGTACGGTCAGTCTATATAAGGATGGGCAGCTGGTAACTGATTCAACAGGATCATCCTATACATTTAATAATCTTTCGGCAAGCCAGACATACACGTTCACGATAAAATCTAAGCGGAGCACAGGTGCGTTGTCCTCCGGTGTGAAGCTGACTGCCACAACGAACAGTACATCCTCCAATTCGTCAGAAGTGTCCAATCTTGAAGTCGATAGCAAAAGCGACACCTGGATCAAAATCACCTATGATATGCCGAGTCGAGCCGACAAGGTGAAGATATATGTGGATGGTGATTATAAGGGGACTACAAGCTCTGAGTCCTATAAAATCACGGATTTGCGAGAAGGACGCTGGTATGAGATTAAGGTCGTGACTGTCAATAGCAATGGAAGAGAATCTAGCGGTGTAAAGATATCAGAACGCACGGATTCGGATGGTTACTACTCTTCTTCATCTAGTTCATCGAACTATGAGAAAGCAAGAGATTTGATGCGAATTGCGGAAAACAGTCTAAATGCGTCCGACTGGCGTTCTGCCAGAGATGCAATCAGTGATCTGCCGAGCGGAACCCGTAAAAGCGATCTGCTGGATCGGCTAGAAGCTATTCGCAATAGAGCGATTGGTACCGGTAGTTCATCATCCGGGACGAGTTCTACTACGACAACCACTTCTGGTACAACGTCTTCATATCCTAACAATGCGGTTTCCTCCTATTCATCTTCGTTCACCCTGACACCAGGAGCTAAATCAGCTTATGTCGATGGTCGTGCTACGACGATGGCTCAGGCTCCTCGGATCATTAATGGGGCGACGATGGTTCCGCTACGCTTTATCAGTGAACGGATAGGTTACGAGGTGAATTATGAAAAATCGACCAAAAAGATTATCCTGAATCGACCTACAGACGGCAAACAGGTAGTGCTTCAAGTCAAGAATTCGACCCTTGCCGTATATGAGTTAAACAACTCCCGAAGTTATTCGACGAACATCACAGCTCCGGTTATTGTTAACGGCTACACGCTGGTTCCATTACGAGTGATTAGCGAGCTTTCGGGGTATCAGGTGAACTATAATACTGCATCCAAACAAATTACGATTACCAAATAAATGCATCTGTTAAAAGAGTTCTAAAGTGAAAACTTTAGAACTCTTTTTTGTCTACTATCCAATAAGTGTACGTAAAATGCGAAAAGGGGCGCTTTATAAGCGCCCGCTAATAGAGTTATAAATTGACAATCAGCTAATCTGTAAACAAGTTATTTTGGCTAAAAAGAATATCAAGCTGCTTAAGATCTTCTACAGTTAGTTGAATACTCAGCGTTTGAAGATTAGTTTCGATCTGATTAGGCTTGGTCGCACCTGGAATGATTAAGGTATACGATAGGATTGATTATCGCTTGCATGATTCATGCACTGATTGGTATCTCAATGCTTACCTGTCCGCCGCTTGTCTGGGTGGAGTTGGCGATGATCAGTTGTCCGCCATGTAGGTTGACAATGGATTTTGTTATATACAGGCCCATACCGTAATGTCCACTTAATCTTCTGGATGAATCACCCATATAAAACTGCTCGGCGGCCTGTTTGAGACCTGCTGGAGAGAAGCCCGGGCCTTCGTCTACGATGCTGAACCGAATACAGTTTTCAACAGACTCTACGATCAGCTGGATCTCGCTGTATTCAGGCGCCTGATCTACCGCATTAGAAGCAACATTCATAATGGCGCGCTCAAGTAGCACTGGGTCTGCATACAGCGTCTTAGGGAGGTTATATGCAGCGAATGCTACAGATATTTTTTTGACAGCAGCCAAGGCCATTATCTGATCTTTCACTTTCGATAAATAGAAGTCAGCATCCATCGTTTCCGCCCGCAGGGTGACTAGTGTTTCCGCTTTTGAAATGTCAATGAGAGTTTTAATATACTGCTCCATCTGCCTGGTGCTTTCCGCAATATAATCCGTATAGTTCTTTTGCTCTTCGGACTGTTCGGTCTCGGACAGTAGCTCTACGTTTCCACGAACGATAGTGAGTGGTGTTTTGACATCGTGTGCTAGAGCGGATATTTGCTCGCGGCGGGATTTTTCGAGATTCCACTGTTTCTGAAGCGATGTCTTTAAAGTTTCTTTCATTTTATCCATGGAATGTAGCACCTGATCGATCTCCATCACGCCACTGAACTTGATTGAGAAGTCCAAATCTTGTGCTTGAATTTGTTTGGTAGCCTGCTGCAATCCGCTCATCTTACGTGCCAGCTTTCGTCCGAAGGAGGAAGCCAGTAAAGCACCTCCCCCCAGGAAGGCGATACAGAACACGGCCAAAAAGGACAATTCTGCGTTCGGCAGATATTGACGCAGGATAGGAAGTTCAAACTGTGCCGAGACAGAATAGCGCATCACAGTAATTTCATCATGATGTGGAACTTTTACATAGTTATAGGGAAATTGATACGCAGTATTGCTCTGCTGCGTAACACTCCAAGCGGCTTGGGCCTGGTTTTCAGAAAGATTTCCTTCAATGAGGCGGCCTTCCGAAGTGAACAACGCGTACTTATACAGTTTTATCTGAGAATTCGGTTGCAGGGTCTTGCCCGCTTCAATGATTGACTTGTCCTCCCGTACCTGCTTCTCCGCATAGTTCGCGGGAAGAATGGCCCCATAAGATATCAGGGCATAGAAGATGAGGACCAGGAACAGAGCAAGCGCAATCGTCCCAATACAAAACATAACTAAATAACCCAGGAAAATGGTTCGTAATTTGGTAGTCTTGCGTGCTTGTTGTACTTTGGTTACTTCCATCGGTAGCCGATCCCCCAAACCGTCTCCACTGGAGAAACCTCTACTTTGCCAAGCTTGGCCCGGATATTTTTGACATGCTCCACAATAGTGGCGGAATCGCTGTCCCCATCCAAGCCGAAGACCGCTTCATAAATCTGCTCCTTAGAGAATACCTGCCCCCAGTTCAAAGCTAGAAACTTACATATCTCATATTCACTTTTGGTAAACGGGACTACAACATTCTGAACGGTGATTTCCTTGCCAGAAAGATTGAAATGAACTTCCCCGATGCAGAATACATTACGCCGTTCACGATTCTCCCGTCTGAGATGGGCGTTGATTCGTGCGCGCAGCTCTCCAGTGCCGAACGGTTTGACAATATAATCGTCGGCTCCATCCCCAAGCCCCAACATCACATCGTTCTCCATGGATTTTGCGGTAAGAAACAGTATCGGACAGTCTACCTTGCTGCGAATTTCCCGGCAGAGTGTGAATCCGTCCATGGTAGGCATCATCACGTCAAGCAGTATAAGATCAAATGCTCCGAGCTGCATGGTGAGAACCTGTGGGGAGGCGGAGACCACCGTGACAACATGGCCATCTTTCTGCAAAATATTTTGAAGGAGTGCCAAAACGGCGGGTTCGTCATCAACGGCCAACAAGTTTGCCATGCTTTATTCACATCCCTTGCTTTCTTTACTCTAATCTTTACTCCAACGAATTTTGTCCTTCCCAACGACAAATCCATAACCCTAATAATACCATGATGACTAAGGTCCCTACTACGCAATATCTGATTCCCAAATCAAGCTGTATAGCTTCAGGGATAGAATCTGCTGAGCTTACGCCGTATTGCACCCAGATCGTGATGAACCGGGCCGCCCAAGCAGAGGGAACGAATATCCAATTATGATCACCCAGCCCTGTAAGAAGCAAAGCGGACAATAGACTCTCCATAATACCCAGACCGATGGAAGCTCCTTTGCCAAATCGCAAACTAATGAAAAAATGCAGAATATAAAGGAACACACTGGACACAAACAGAATGCAGGCAGCCAACACATAAAACTTCAAGCCATACGGGGACTCTTTCATAAGATATATATAGCCAGCCCCAAAGCCGCCTGAGGCAAGCAGCACACTGCCAAATCCCAAGCACAGGAGTAGGCTAAGCTTGCTCAAAAAAGGTAACAGCTTCACCGGCGAGGTCAAGAGGTGTTGGAAATCTCCAGCGACTGACTCCTGCTCAACAGCAATGGAGCATACAATACCAATCATGGTAGGAAGAACCACAGCCAGGACCTGCAAATAGCCGTCTATCTTCGAAATCGGTGAATACGGAGTAAAGGAATAGTAGGCTAGAAAGATTGCTATGCCTAAAAGCGGCACAAACAGCTGCACAAGCAGTAAGGGCTGCCTTCTAAGTTTAAGCACATCGGATTTCAGATAGCGGAAGAAAGATATCATCTTACTTAGCCTCCCGTTTACGGAAAGACATGGCCGTCAGCACAGACAGAATCATGAATAGACATACTGTGATCAACAGGCCGGGAACAATTATGCCTCCATCCAAAAGTGGATCTCCTGAAGGAACGGCAAGCCCATTAGGCAGCACTTGAATGACGGCGCACATCAATCGCGCTGGAATAGCATAGGGTACCGCCCACCATACAGAAGACGTAGCGAACAAGACGGTGCAGGCTACGTTGCCCAGCATGTTGATGATTAGGGTGGCAAACATGCCTATTCGATCCGTCAGGAACAGGCAAAGTGGAACTTGCCACAAAAAGGTGATGAAGAGGATCAGAGTTGCAGCGACGCTTTCTGCTAGTGTCACGGAAGTTGAGAATACGAATCCGCCAAGAGTTATCCCTATAAATAAAATAATAGAGGAAACCATTAAGAGCCTTACGCAAACCCCGATTTTACCGTACCATACCTGAGCCAAATCTACAGACATGCCAAGGACAGCACGGTATTTCAGCTTCTTGCCATCCTTTTGGATCACTCCTGAGCACATTAAGGTGAGGGCACCTGGCAGCAGCATGAAATACCACCAATTGTAGCTGGCGCTTTGGAGCATATGTCCCCCCATGAGCACGGTACACAGAAGAAGAGTAACGATGGGGGCCAGCCAGACCAGCTTTTTCGTGAAGGTACGCTTTAATTTTAGATGTTCGGCGGCTATATATTGCTGCATCCTACTCATCCCCTTTTCGGTATTCCTGTGCAATCTGCATGAACAACGATTCCAAGTCTTGTCCTGGTGTAACCGTCTCTTGGTAAGCTAATATGCCACCAGCGATAATACCGACATGGTCAACGATTTGTTCGACTTCGGATAAAATATGACTGGAAAGAATTACGGTAATTCCTTGCTTCGGGAAGGAGCGAATCAGCTCGCGTTGCTCCTGAATGCCAATGGGGTCAAGTCCGTTGGTTGGCTCATCTAAAATTAGTAGTTTGGGATGGTTGAGGAGCGCAATAGCAATGCCCAGCCGCTGTTTCATGCCCATCGAGAACTGGCCAGAGCGTTTTTTCCCGGTATGAGTCAAATCAACAATCTTCAGTACTTCATCAATTCGTGAATCAGGTAGTCCGAGCAAGGTTGTACGAACCTTTAAATTCTCTCTAGCAGTCAAATTCTCATAGAGTGGAGGAGATTCGATCAGTGCGCCGATCTGAGCGAGATCTTTTCGTGACCAGGGTTTTCCTTGGAATAAAATTTCACCGCCTGTCGGACGTAGCATACCAGTTAACATTTTCAAGGTGGTTGATTTTCCAGCCCCATTTGGGCCAAGTAGCCCATAGACGGAATTCTCCTGAATAGACAGTGTGACGTTGTTCACCGCCTGTTGCCGTCTAAAGGTTTTGCAGAGATTTTTAGTCTGTAAAATAATGTTATCCATATCAGTTCATCCTTTTCATTCGTTCTGACAACTACTTTACAGATCAATTCTAAGAACTTTATAAGGATAGAAATTAAATATTAATGTTTCAAACTTTATGCATTCATGCGGTATTCGCTATAATGGATACAGTGATTTAGGAAAGGGATGTATTCATGAAGAGGGTTATCGTAATCGGAGCAGGAATTCTGGGGGCATCGACAGCATACCAGTTAGCAAAATTGGGCGCTGATGTCATTCTTGTAGACCGCAAAGATAAAGGACAGGCGACTGATGCAGCTGCTGGTATTATTTGTCCCTGGTTATCACAGCGACGCAATCAAGCTTGGTACCAGCTAGCCAAAGCGGGCGCACGTTTTTACCCCGGATTGATTGAAGAACTTAAAAGCGAGGGGGAAACAGAAACTGGCTATGCTCAAGTTGGAGCTCTCAGTATTCATAATGATTTGGAGAAAATTAAAAAAATGCAGGAGCGAGCACACTTACGACAAGCGGATGCGCCAGAAATCGGTGAGATTACCCGACTAAATGAAAAGGAAACCCATGAACAATTTCCTTTGTTAGTAGAAGGTTACCATTCTGTTCATATTAGTGGTGCCGCTCGTATAGATGGTCGTGCGCTGCGTGATGCGTTGATCCGATCAGCACAAAGAAATGGGGCAACCCTTATCCATGGGGATGCTGTGCTTCAATACGATTCCGACCATGTAACCGGAGTGGCGGTCGGTGCAAACAGCTTCTCATCTGACGAAGTCATTGTTTGTGCAGGTGCATGGGCCAATCAACTGATGCTGCCTTTGGGCATTCATTTTAAGGTTAGTTATCAAAAAGCACAAATTATGCATTTGCAGGTTTTTAATAGGCAAGACACAGGCACCTGGCCTGTAATCATGCCGCCTTCTGATCAATATCTGCTTGCTTTTGACAAGCAGAAGATCGTAATAGGGGCGACTCACGAAAATGAAATCGAGGGTTACGATACGAGAGTAACAGCAGGTGGGATGCAGGAAATTCTGAACAAAGGTTTGGAATTGGCCCCTGATTTAGCAAACAGTACTTTTCAGGAGGTAAGAGTTGGTTTCCGTCCTTTTACACCCGGTTTTCTACCGGTGATCGGAGCTGTTCCTGGCTGGAATGGCCTTATAGCGGCAAATGGGCTTGGAGCATCCGGGTTGACCATGGGTCCCTTTATTGGAAATCAGTTGGCAAAGTTGGTACTTGGAATGGCCTTGGATATCAACATCGATGATTATGATATTCGAAATGCTATTGATGAAGATTGATCCTTGAAGTTAGATAACAGTAGATATGCATAAGAAGCCGCCATACTGGCGGCTTTTCTAATAATATAAGTTCTTTTCCTGGCCCAAAGATAGAGCTTATGTCGATTTTTAAGGTTACTCGTTTCTATTTTAGTCTTAGACCTAGTAAAACCCCGCTACGTAGGAACAAGATTAGTGACACACCGAAACAAATCACAGAAAACAGGCTAACGGAAATAAAACTACCGCTGTGCGCGTATAGCATTCCTGCTGTGAAAGAGCCAACCATTGTTCCAAAATACATAGAAGAATTGGCAAGTGATGAGACTGTTCCGCGTGCTGTGGCAGACAAGGTTTGAAGCATACTCATCATAAGCGGAAAAATCATTCCAAGGATAAGGAAGATCAGAAAATATGTAATTTCGACATAGGTTACACTAGGTAAATAGGGCAGAAGCAAATAAAGCAGACCGATGAAAATTACGCCATAGATCAAAGAGTGCTTAGGCCCCACTTTGTTAACTAAGCTGCTCCCAAATAAGCTGCTGATCGTATTTCCTAAACCAAGGAATAATATCACCGTACCAATATTTGCAACATTGAGGCTGAATTTGTCGGACAGCCATGTGCCAATAAAAGAGAAGGCAGCAAAATTTCCGAGTTGGAACAGGAAGTAGGCCAGAAAAGCGACCTTAGGTGTTGACCCCTGCAGCAATGAACGGTATCTGTTCCTAATCGAGGGAGCCTTTTGCTTCTGTATAGAAGGAGGCAACGCGGGCAAGAGAACAGCAGTCCAAATAACGATCAGGAAGGTGCAGCAACCAATCATAATAAAGGGTGTTTGCCACCCGGCGGTAGCGAGATAGCTGCCAATGGGCACGCCTAGCATTTGGGAAAAAGCTAATCCTGCGGTGACAACTCCCATGGCTTTTAACACTTTATGTGGTTGAACTAACTGAGGAATGGCTGCCCAAACTTGAGGTGAGGCAAAAGCGGCACTAATGCCAGCCAATAAGCGAAAAGCAAACATGGTCCAAAAATCAACGGCAAAGCCGCAAAGTAGAGTGAAGATACCAAAACCAAGTAAGCCGAACAGTAGTACTTTTTTTCGATTCCATGCATCTGACAACGGTCCTGCAATTAAGGCAAACAGAGCATACCCTAAAGCATAGGCTGAAACAATCCAGCCCGATTGTTCGATAGAAATGCCGAAGCTTTCACGAAGAATAGGTAGAAGAGGCGACACAATGAACGTATCTGTACCAATGAAAAACATGATCAAGAAAAACAAGGTGATAATTTTATTCAAAACGTAACCCTCCATTTGTTCTATAGTTCGAATATTTTCGAATAATAGAAATATAGCATTCCAATATGCTATAATGCAACTACAATTCTTTGTTAGGCAGGTGAACGGATCTTGAGAACGCTGTATCATCCCAACGTAATTGAAATTACTCTACCTACAGTTTTATATGCTCTAAGTGACCCCATTCGGCTTAATATCATCCAGATTTTAGACGAAAAAGGGGAGCAATCCTGCAGCTCGATAGATATTTCAGCTCCAAAGTCAACCTTGTCTCATCATTTTAAGGTTCTTCGGGAATCAGGGGTTATTCATACGAGAATAGAGGGAACCCAACGCTTTATCTCTATCCGTTACGATGATTTGAATGAACGCTTTCCTAGCTTGCTGTCGGCCGTACTGATGGGCTTGAAGCAATAAAAGAAAAAGGTCTAGTTAGCATAAAACTAACTAGACCTTATTTGTCGAAGAACAACCATATATAAATATAAATTGCCGCTTATTTTGCAGTTAGAGAGAAGCTAATCCCTCTACACGTCATTCATCATGTCGTTGAGATGCGAATTCTCCAACGATTGTGTTAGGGTTTGCATATTTTTCAAGTAGTCGATTTTATAGATACAGGAGTAAATCACGTTTAATACATAGTCAAAGGCAATTTGCGACGAAAAAGTACCAATCTTGGCATGCTTTACTTCGTCATTAGGCACCTGGATACATATACTACTTCGTTTGGCCAACTCACTTTGATTGGTAGCTGTAATGGTGATAAAGGGAATATTTTCATGTGTAAAGTGCTTTGCTGCTTTTAAAAAGATCGGTGATTTTCCGTGGTAAGTTAAAAAAACAGCGCAATCCTGTGGCGTAAGATTAGCCGTATGGTACGCCCACTCAGACAGCTCCGTAGCTATAACCACATACTTGTTAATTTTCACTAATTTATTTTGGAAACTTTTCGCACGGATTTGTGAATCTCCTAACGCATATATAAAGATCCTTTTCGCTTGATCCAGCAATAGGGCTGTTTGCGACAATAAATCATCATCCATGAATGTAAAGTTTTTTTCTATCGTTTCCTTCATTAATTCTGCAATTTCTTTCGCCACTTGAAGTGGGGATTCATCAAAACCAAATGGATAGTTGGGGTCTACATTGGAAATGTTCTGGGTATTCTGCTGAAACTCCCGAGCAAGTTTGATTATGAACTCCTTGAAGCCAGATAGCCCAAGTTTATGTGTTAATCGATTAATCGCGGAATGCGAAGTATATGTTGCCTTTGCAAGCTCCTGAATATTTAAGTGCAGGATCCTTTCCTTATGAAGCAAAATATAGGATGCAATGCTTTTTTCGTTTGGTGTAAAGTTTTGCATTTCGGATAATTGCATCAGTATTTTCAACAGGTTCACTCCGGTTCAATTGAAATGACGTTTGATAAAGGATATAAAATAAACATTTTGTTTGAAAATAAACAAACATTTTTAAAAATATTCGGTTGATTGTACCATTTTAGCGGCAAATCCTTTACGATCAACGTTCTTCTTCTATAATAAATGAAAAAGAGCCTAGGGGGAATTAATATGCTTAACATCGGTTATATTGGGAATGGCAAAAGCACCAATCGGTATCATCTTCCTTTTTCATTGACCAGTGATCATTTGAACGTAAAGACGATCTACGCCCGTAATCCAGATAAAGGGGAGTGGGAGAAAATCCCTGGCGTGCAGTATACAGATAATCTTGAATCTTTAATGAACGATAAGGAAATTCAGTTGATTGTTGTCTGTACACCTGTAGAATCCCACTACACTTATGCGAAAATGGCACTCGACCACGGAAAAAATGTACTTATTGAGAAACCCTTTATGTTAACGAAAGAAGAAGCAGTGTCCATCTTTCAATATGCCAAAGAGAAAAATCTGATTATACAGTGCTATCAAAACAGACGTTACGATTCGGATTTTCTCACTACCAAGAAGGTTATTGAATCAGGGAAACTCGGTGATTTGTTGGAGGTGGAAATGCATTTCGATTATTACCGCCCCGAGACCCCCAACTCCACCTCTCATTTTTCCAGATATAACAGCTACCTCTATGGACATGGCGCTCATACCATTGACCAGGTTCTTTCCTATTTTGGGAAGCCTGACACGATCCATTACGACGTGCGCCAATTGCTCGGTTCTGGAAGAATGAATGATTATTTTGATCTAGATTTTTATTATCCCTCACTCAAGGTATCCATTAAATCCAGCTTTTTTCGTTTAAAAGAGCGGCCGAGTTTTGTTGTATACGGCAAAAAAGGCGTTTTTATAAAGCAGACAAAGGATCGTCAGGAGGAGCATCTGAAATTATACTATCTGCCTAAGGGACACTCCGATTTCGGCATCGACCTGCCCGAGCATTACGGCATCTTAACATACCTTGATGATAAGGGCGAGTATCATGAAGATAAAATCGTTTCTGAAAAGGGAGACTATGCCCGAGTGTATGACGATATTTATCAGTCGATCGTAATTGGTAAAGAAAAAGTGATTAAAGACGAAGAAACGATAATGTGTATGGAAATACTTGAAAAAGGTATAGAGGAGTGCAGCTAAAATGAAGTTAGGAATTGTCGGAGCAGGGATGATCGTAGGGGATCTATTAAGCTTTATTCAGGAAATCCCGACCATTTTACTAAAGGGCATTTGTTCTAGACCTAGCCACAAGGAGAAATTACTGGATTTACAAAGTAAATATGGAATATCTCAGATTTATTCGGATTACAGCGAGATGCTGATGAGTCGTGATGTGGATACAGTTTATATCGGGTTGCCTAATCATCTTCATTATTCATATGCGATAGAGGCATTATTGAGTGGTAAACATGTCATCAGTGAGAAGCCGTTTACTTCCAATTTGCAAGAATTTCTAGAGCTAAAAGAAATTGCTCAGCAAAGAAAACTGGTATTGGTGGAAGCCATAACGAATCAATATTTGAAAAATTATTTGTCAATGAAGGAGTATCTACCTAAGCTTGGTGAGATCAAAATAGTGGAATGCAACTATTCTCAATATTCATCCCGGTATGAGGCTTTTAAAGCGGGAGTAATCCAGCCTGCGTTTAATCCGGAAATGTCTGGCGGAGCCTTGATGGATATCAATTTATACAATATTCATTTTGTTGTTGGCCTCTTCGGGAGCCCTAAGAAGGTAGAATATTTGGCGAACATGGAACGTGGAATTGACACTTCAGGCATACTGCTGCTTGATTACGGCGATTTTAAGTGTGTTTGCATAGGTTCAAAAGACAGTACGGCACCCAATGCAGTGAACATTCAAGGCAATAAAGGCTATGTACACATGGCGAGTTCAGCTAATATATGCGATTATTTTGAATACACTCCTAATAAGGAAACGCCTATCCAGGTGGACCTGAAAGATCATTCGCATCGTATGTATGACGAATTCGTTGAATTCGAACGTATCATCCGAGAAAATGATTTGGAAAAAGTCTCGGTTATGCTTGAACATAGCGAAAAGGTCATGAATGTCATTGAGAAAGCCAAGCAATCCGCCAATCTTGTATTTGGTCCTGATAAATAAAGAAGCAGCTCAATTACTGAGTTGCTTCTGATCCGTAATTCCCACACAGCGGACACTGCATAACGGATAACCACTTCTTCGTTTAATCCTTGATTTCTTGCTTCATTCATGTCTTTGATATCATTACTTCAAGTCATAATCCAATCACGAGGAATTTCTCTTTAGTTAGAGTGAATAATTGAGATGAGAAATCATATTTCTCCGCAATATTAAAATCCTGGTCAGCCTTATAAGGCGGGGTGAGTATAAGTCCGATGTTCATTAACTCGCTACCTGTGAAACGTCGATCCAGTTCTTTCACGAAATATACTGCCATTTCGTCCAGTCCGATGAGCTTTAGCCGTGAATAAGCTGCATTGGGGCGTGAGAGTACCTGGTACCAGCCGACGAGAGCATGCTCACGTTCTGCATCAATGGTCATCCAAGCTGTCTCATTTTTTTCAAAGGGACTTAGCAGACGGTAAAAGGTTCCCTGTGTAATTAATCGTCGGTGACGTTTATACACTTGTATTTGTTCTTTGATTACATTGCATTCTTCTTCGGACAAAGCCAATGGATCCAGTTCATAACCAAATACACCAAAGTAGGCGACATTGGATCTGGTTTGCAGCGGTGCCGTTCTGCCTACCTGGTGGTTCGGGATGCTTGACACATGAGCACCCATACTGCTAAGCGGATAGGCCATGGAAGTGCCATACTGAATCTTCAGACGTTCTATAGCCTCGCTATCGTCGCTTGTCCATGCTTGCGGAGCGTAATAAAGCATCCCTGGATCAAACCGTCCCCCACCGGAAGCACAGGACTCAAACAAAATCTCAGGGTGTTCGGTAATCAGCTTCTCATATAAAGCATATACACCCAGGACATAGCGGTGAAAAAATTCGCCCTGTCTTTCCTTGCCCAGAGATAACGAATAGGCTTCTGAAATACAGCGATTCATATCCCATTTTACGTATTCGATCCGAGCAGAAGAGAGCACGTCATCCATTAACTTAAACAGGTAATCCACGACAGGCGGTTGGGAATAATCAAGAACATATTGATGACGTCCATGCTTGCGTTGACGGCCGGGTGTTCCCACAACCCAGTCTGGATGCTCCCTCATAATATGAGAGTCGGAGTTAACCATTTCCGGCTCGAACCAAAGACCGAATTTCATCCCGAGCTGATTGATCTTCTTTGCCAAATTCGAGATCCCGTTCGGTAGCTTTTCAGGATTTTCAAACCAGTCACCGAGGGAAGAGGTATCATTGTTTCTTCGACCGAACCATCCGTCATCCAAGACAAAGAGTTCAATCCCCAGTTCACCTGCTTTTTTTGCCATATCAACTATTTTCTGCTCAGTAAAATCAAAATAGGTCCCCTCCCAGTTATTGATCAATACAGGTCGTTCCCGCTCGGCCCAACTGCTGCGAATTAAGTGTTTATTGTACAGGCTATGGTATGCTTGGCTCATGCCATTTAAACCGCTCTCAGAATAGACCAGAACTGCTTCAGGCGAATAAAAACATTCTCCTGGCTTCAGGGTCCAGCAGAATTTGTCAGGATGAATGCCGATCATCAATCGGGTAGTTGAATAGCTGTCCACTTCCGCCTGGGCAAGAAAGTTCCCGCTGTAAACGAGATTAACCGCATATATTTCTCCTTGGTGTTCCTGTGATCCGGGTTTGGCAAGCGCCAGAAATGGGTTGTGAACATGACTACTAATTCCTCGTGTGCTCCCAATCGACTGTAGCCCAGGTCTCAATGGTGTACGCTCCACATGACGTTCCCTACCCCAAGCCCCTGATAAATGAATAATTTCATATTCGGCTTCAGGAAGATCAAGACTCAGGCTCATTAGACGGTTGACTCTCAGGAGATCATTCCCGGAATTCGTTATGGATACAGATCTCGTGATCACGGGCAGTTCGCTGAAGATGGTGTAAGCAAGTACGGCCACCGCTCCTGTAAGAGAATCGGTCAGCGTGATGAGGAGTGTCTCTGCTTCATGTGCTTCCTTACAAAACGTAGCTGGAAGATGAGGAATTTTAGGTTTTCCAGTGATTACCTCGTAATGGTCATAAGTGAACTCCATTATATGAGATCCATCCTCCTGTATGATCTCAATTGCTGGCTCTCGAAAGTCTCCACTTCCCGCAGAAGGAAACTCCTGCTTAATACTTTCCAACGATGTCACCAAGTCACTATCAAACTCACCGACAGACACGGGACGGTAGCTTCGCTCGATAAAACGGTCATATTGACCCAGGTACTCTATTTTTTTGCCGTAATATAAATGCTCCAATTGCCCGTTCTCCATGACACGGAAAAGATAACTGCAGTATTTGTTCGTTAAGTGAAATGTCCGTTCCTTTTGGTTAACTTGTAGACTAGCCATGTACATAGCCCCTTTCAAAATATGTCGAACCACTTGAAAGCGTTATTATTGAATCAGCATAACAAAGATAGTGATAGTAAATACATGACTTTTTTTAAGTTGGATATGGGAAAAACAAAGAACCTTACAAAAAAATATAGTTTAGAGCCAAAGTTTTTCTGGACATTTGTCATCCTTAACTTATGCTATACTGATAAATTAACAAGCATAGGTTCTTTATTTGGGAAAGTGAGGAGGATGCCAATGGGCCAGAATATGATTCAATATGTTGATACGTATACCAGTTCAGAGCATAAAAATATATCAGATTTGATTTTGTATAACTGTGGCACAGAGCTCTGCTTATCCAATCAGGATTTTGGACCCATCGCCCGCGATTTTAATCTGGTTCATTTTGTGCTAAAAGGACGAGGTAGGCTGGTGATTGACAACAAAAATTACGATATAGGAGAAGGACAGGCTTTTTTAATTCCGGCCAATAGGGTAGCTTATTACCAGGCGGATGAAGCCGAGCCTTGGGAGTACAGTTGGGTCGGCTTTATGGGCATTAAATCCGACATCTACCTGCAGAACATATCACTTCCACACCAGAACCCTTATATAATTGATATCGAAGATATTACGTTCTTTCATTCCACGATTATTGAGATGTTGCGGATCGGAGATAACACGCTTTCTTCATCGCTGGCTATACAGGGGTATTTATTCCATATTCTTGCCAAACTTGTACACAATTTGGGGGAAACGATGTCGATAAAGGAACAGCTTCCTTATTCGGTGCAAGCGATAAACTTTATTGAGAAAAACTACATCAGTGGCATCCAGATTAGTGAAGTAGCGGAGTACCTTGGTCTACATCCGAATTATCTGACCTCCGTTTTCAAACTAGAAACTGGTGAAACGCCTAAACAATATCTGATAGTCCTCAGGATTAAAAAAGCGTGCGAATTGCTGCAGCATACAGACTATTCGATCCAGGTCATATCCAATTCGGTCGGCTATACCGATCAGTTGACCTTTTCGCGAGCTTTTAAAAATGTAATGAGCATATCACCCAGCGCGTATAGAAAAAAATTTCTTTGATTTTGCTATATAAATCTATAAAAATATTTGTATTTAGAAGCGGTTTTTTCTGCTATCGTAAAACTGTGGATTTTTCCTGCATGGCATTTTAACGATTGTAGGAAGAGTACTTTTTACGGGAGGAGAATTCCGCGCGTGGATTTCATTATTGCTTTTATTCCAGCCCTTGGCTGGGGAGTTATGCCGATACTGGCGCATATTACAAAAGCCAGTCCCCGAGAACAGCTGACAGGTACCGTTATTGGTGCTGTGCTGTTTTCCCTGTGCTTGTATACCATTCATCCTACCTCATTAACACCGATTCATTTTGTGGTAAGTTTTATATCTGGTATTTTTTGGGCCGCTGGACAATTGCTCCAGTTTCAAGCTTTTCAGAAAGTAAGCGTATCGATCGCCATTCCTGTGATTTGTGGTCTGCAGTTGATAGGGACGACGCTATTTGCCGCACTTATTTTGGGTGAATGGATAACAGGGTACCAATATGCGATAGGCGTTGGTTCTCTTCTGTGTATATTGGCAGGAGTTCTGTTAACCAGCTATCAGGGCAAGTCTGCTGGATTGCCCAAGCCTTTGCCGGTACCCATTATCATAATGTTGGTTTGCTCGGGGTTAGCGTTAAGCAGTTATGTCGTGATTAATCAGTTTTTTCATATATCCGGGCTATCCGTCATTCTGCCGCAATCGCTCGGTATGCTATGCTCAGCCATGGCCATGAATCTGAAGGGCAAAAAGCGGCTACAATTCTCTCTGGTGGTTCGCAATTTGTCGACAGGATTGGTTTGGAGCATTGCGAATCTAGCACTATTTATTTCCAATGGGCTGATCGGCATGGCGGCTAGTTTTCCGATCTCTCAAGCGAGCATTGCCATTGCCTGTGTTGGCAGCATTTTAATATTTAAGGAAAAGAAGAGTCCAAAGGAATGGATAGGTATACTTGCGGGAATTACAGTACTGATGATAGGAGTAGGAATGATCAGCATGCTCAAGCCTTAAGGAATCATTTTGTATCTTGTATATGATCAGGTGTTTTGACTGTTTGCCAGTAGGAACCACGAGACCACGTTCTTTTAGTAACGAAAAGAGCTTATCCATCCATGGGGTACGCTTTTTGGGATTGACAGAGGTATGGCTGCATGAGAAAATGTACGCGCGTACATAAAATGATTTGGAGGTGGGTAATATTGTTTCGCGCAAGGAAGTAGCCGAACTTTCCGGCGTGTCTGAAGCGACAGTATCCCGGGTCTTGAATGCGGTAGGTCCTATCAAAGAGGATACGCGAAGAAGGGTTCTGGACGCAGCCAATCAGCTTGGATATGTTCCCAGTGCGCTGGCTCGTAACTTTGCCCGAAGGAAGAGTGGCCATCTTGGTGTAGTTATGCCTTATGTCCCGAAGGCGCACTTGTTCTCAGCCTATTTTTTCTCTGAGATGCTGAGCGGTATCGGAAACAAGGCTAGAGACAGCGGACTTGATCTGCTTCTATTGTTCCGGAAGCCGGGGGAACGGATTGATTACAGTAGTCTTTTCCGTCAGCAAAGGATAGATACCTGTATCATCCTTGGAGCCAGGGATGACCACGATGAGGTGGAAGCTCTAAAGAGGCTTCAGGAAGAAGGACGTCCGTTCTGCGTCATGAATCACCATTTTGAAGGGCAATCGTTCTGTGAAGTGGATGCAGACCATGTAGAAGGCAGCCGGGCGGCTGTAAGTCACCTCATCGAGCAGGGATACAAGCGGATTGCCTTTCTCAACGGCCCGGATATCTATTCCAATAGTACTGAGCGAATGAAGGGTTATCGTACCGCGCTTCAGGACGCTGGGATTGAATATGACCACGAACTCCTTCTGGAAGGTAACTATAGCCGTCGGAGCGGACTCGAAGCCTCAGCTACAATCGCAGACCAATTGAATGATATTGATGCTGTATTTGCGGCGAACGACCGGATGGCTCTTGGGGTAATGCAGGGTCTCCGTGAGCGCGGACTGGCAGCTGACCGGTTTCCGGCGTTTGTAGGCTATGACGATTCGGATGCGGCTGAGATGGCTGTTCCGCCGCTAAGCAGTGTCCGCGTACCTTTTTATGAGATGGGGGAGCTTGCAGCCTCGAAGCTTATACCCGATTCTCAGCATCTCATTCCGGCTCTGGAACTAACCGGGTGCGACTCAATAAGAGAACTTCTATCCACAGAACTGATTATCAGAGCGTCATCCATTCGTCGATAACACCATTCGTCAAAAATTCGTTGAAACTCAGACCCATAAGGAGGATCACGACATGTCTAATCGTCTTCGTATCGGAATGGTTGGCTACAAATTTATGGGCAAGGCTCACAGCAACGCTTACCGTAGTCTACCCATGTTCTTCCCAGATGCCCCGCTGCAGCCAGAAATGTCCGTTATCTGTGGACGCAACGCGCAGGGGGTTCAGGCGGCTGCCCGCCAGTTCGGCTGGACCGAAAGTGTTACGGATTGGCGTGATCTAGTGAAACGTAACGATATTGATCTCATTGACATTAACGCCCCGAGTAATGCCCATAAAGAAATTGTCGTGGAGGCTGCCCTCCATGGCAAGCATCTGTTCTGTGAGAAGCCGCTTGCGCTCTCGCTGGCGGATTCACGTGACATGCTGCAGGTAGCAGAGCAAGCAGGGGTCAGACATATGGTAGGCTTCAACTATCGCTTTTCACCGGCTGTCCAGCTGGCAAAGCAGCTAGTCGAGAGCGGTCGCCTAGGCAAAATTTATCATTTTCGTGCCTTCTTCCTTCAAGACTGGATCATGGACCCGTCCTTCCCGCTGGTATGGCGGCTGCAAAAAGAAGTGGCCGGTTCTGGCTCTCATGGTGATCTTGGCGCCCATCTGATTGATCTCGCTCGCTTCTTGGTTGGCGAGTTCCATGAAGTGATCGGCATGAGCGAGACATTCATCCAACAGCGCCCGTTAGCTTTGGAGATGAGCGGGTTGAGCTCCAAAAGAAACACTGAAGCAAATGCTCCGATGGGAGAAGTGACAGTCGATGATGCCACGCTGTTCCTGGCACGCTTCGCCGGAGGTGCGCTGGGCAGCTTCGAGGCCACACGTTTTGCTGCCGGACATCGGAGCACCAATTCATTCGAAATCAACGGTAGCCTAGGCAGTGTGCGGTTTGACTTTGAACGAATGAACGAACTGGAAGTGTATTTCACACAGGATGAGGAAGACGTTCAGGGCTTTCGCCGCGTACTCGCCACCGATCCGGCACACAAGTATTCTGAAGCTTGGTGGCCTGCAGGACATACGATTGGATTCGAGCATACCTTCACCCATGAGATGCTTGAGATGTTGAGTGCCATCTCTGAAGGACGGCAACCGTCGCCGAACTTCCGTGACGGTGTTGCTTGTCAGGCTGTGCTTGAAGCGGTAGAACGATCCATAGAGGAACGCCGCTGGGTATCCATTGAAGAAATGTAGTATAACAATACATTCCGAAAGGTGAGTGGATTACAGATGCGCAAGGCACTGATTGTATGGGGTGGATGGAACGGACATGAGCCGGAGCAGGTGGCGGCCATTTTTGAACGCATTTTGAAGGAAGAGCAGTTCGAGGTGGAGGTGTCTAATACCCTTGAAGCTTATCAGGATGCAGAGAAACTGCTTGACCTGGACCTGATCGTTCCAATGTGGACCATGGGACAGATTGAGCAGGAACTGGTCGATAATGTCTCCGCTGCGGTTCAAAGCGGCGTAGGTCTCACAGGCTGCCATGGTGGCATGTGTGATGCCTTCCGGAACAATGTGGATTGGCAGTTTATGACAGGCGGGCAATGGGTTGCGCATCCCGGCAATGACGGCGTAGAGTACATGGTGAACATGAAGCGCGGCTCCAGCCCACTTCTAGACCATATTGAGGATTTTCAGGTCAAAAGCGAGCAGTATTACCTCCACGTAGACCCGGCAGTTGAAGTGCTGGCAACCACACGCTTTCCGATCGTACCAGGCCCCCATTCAGCCAATGGGCCAGTGGATATGCCCGTTGTATGGACGAAGCGCTGGGGGAACGGCCGCGTCTTCTACAATTCGCTGGGGCATCACGCAGATATCATAGATATGCCTCAAGTGACCGAGATGATGCGCAGCGGGTTTCTGTGGGCAGCAGCAGGCAAACAGGCGGTGGCCACCCGGGGCAGCTCTCTCGCAGAGGCTTATACAGGCATGACAGACAACCAGCAACGCTAGGGTGAACAGGATGGTATCCGATGTAACAAAAGAATGCCATTATCCATTTTTTCTGAAGAAGAAGGGAGTCTAGGCATGAACAAAATGAAAGTAGGCATTATCGGGTGTGGTAAAATTAGCGGAATTTACATGGAAAATTGCCATCGTTTCGACATTCTGGAGCTGTACGCTGTAGCGGATCTGGACCAAGGTCGGGCAGAGGAGCAGGCGGTAGCGTTCAACGTTCCGCATGTATATTCGGTAGATGAGATTTTGGCTGATCCGGAGATCGAACTCATCATTAATTTGACCATTCCGGGCGTTCACGCCGACGTAAGTCTCAGAGTTCTTGAGGCAGGCAAGCATGTCTATGTGGAGAAGCCACTTGCCGTCACCCGTGAGCAGGGGCAGGCTGTCTTGGATCTTGCTCATCAAAAGGGGCTGCTTGTCGGCTGTGCACCAGAGACCTTCTTCGGTTCCGGTATACAGACATCATTGAAGCTGATTGAAGACGGAGTCATTGGGAGTCCGGTAGCCGCTACGGCTTTCATGATGAGCCGTGGACATGAACATTGGCATCCTGATCCTGAATTTTATTATGCAGTCGGCGGCGGTCCAATGTTTGATATGGGCCCTTATTATTTGACGGCTCTGGTGCAAATGCTGGGTCCGATTGCTGCCATTTCGGGCATGACAGGCAAGGCGATGGATCAGCGAACGATTACGAGCGAGAAAAAGAAAGGCCAGACTATCCCAGTCGATATTCCGACCCATGTGGCCGGGTTGCTGCGCTTTAAGCAGGGAGCTGTCGGTACGCTGATTACCAGCTTTGACATCTTTGGTGGAAGCACTCTGCCACCGATTGAGGTTTACGGTACTCATGGCACGCTGCAGGTGCCTGACCCGAACACGTTCGGAGGGCCAGTTCGCTATAGGCTGCTAGGCGAGCAAGAATGGACAGAGGTACCGCTGCTGCCAGGATACCAGGAGAATACACGGGGCATTGGTGTTGCCGATATGGCCTACGCTATCCGCAGCGGACGGCCTCACCGCGCTAGTGGAGAACTGGCCTACCATGTGCTGGAAGCGATGTGGGCGTTCCATGATTCTTCCGATCAGCAGACCTTTTATACGATGCAGAGCACATGTCAGCGCCCGGCGGCTTTACCGGAAAACCTGCCCTTGTATACGTTAGATGTGTAAACTAATGTAAATTTCACATCCCGCTTTGAATGTTCATTTCTATTAAAAAGAAGACTCCAGCTCCGTTTTGACTGTGGCTTTGGAGTCTTCTTAGTTCATTTTCAGGAAGGATTTTAATTGCGGGCAAAAAATTATTCTTTACCGATCGTTCTATATATGTTATATTGTTGGCGTGGGAGGAGTACACGGATAAGCAGCCAAAAGTTATGGGGAGTGGTGTGAGTGTGAGATCTTGCCGTGGTATTCTTCTATGCATATTAGAATGATCATTCTTAATATAATAGATGGAGAAGGGATGGATTGAACATGGAATATCGTGTATTAGGAAATACAGGACTTAAAATAAGCAGTTTTGTATTAGGTACAGGTACTTTTGGTTTTTGGGGCAACAATACGGAGAAAGAAGCTGCAGTCATGTTAGATGAGGCTTTGGCTGGAGGCATTAATCTGATCGATACAGCGGATGTCTATTCAAGTGGTCAATCCGAAGAAATTCTGGGTCAGATCCTAAAAGGACGCAGACAGGATGTTATACTGGCCACGAAAGGCGGAATGCCCATGGACAGTGGGCTTAATCAATCCGGTAACTCTAAATATTGGATTAAGCGTGCAGTAGAGGGGAAGCTAGAGAAGGTTGCAAACGGACTATATCGATTTGTACCAACTACATCAGCCAGATCTCCATACCGATATTGAAGAGAGTCTTGACGCACTTACGGACCTGGTTCGTGAAGGAAAGATTCGCTATATTGGTACATCCAATTTTCAGGCATGGCAAGTGACCGAAGCACAGTGGACTAGCGAACGTAAAAATACAGCACGCTTTGTATCCGAGCAAGCCCCATATTCCATTGTGAATCGGAGTATCGAATTCGATTTGCTTACTGCAACTGCAAAATATGGAATGGGCGTAATGGTTTGGAGCCCACTTTCGGGTGGTCTACTAACGGGAAAATACCGCTCAGGAGAAGCGGTTGCCCCAGATTCAAGAGCAGCAAGTTCTCTAGGGAAACTTTCAACTTTTGTAGATCCGAATCGAGAAGAAAATCGCATCAAGTTCGAAGCCGTTGCTAAGCTCCAAACCCTTGCAAATGAAGCAGGATTAACTTTGCCTCATCTTGCCATGGCATTTACACGAACTCATTCGTCAGTTACTTCTGCTATAGTGGGGGTAAGAACAATTGAGCAACTACGTGAAACGTTAAAAGGCAGTGACATTCGATTAAGCACTGATATCCTGGATGCGATAGATGCTATCGTTCCGCCAGGAGTAACCCTGGATGCCCTGGAAAAAGGATGGACGCCTGACTGGTTACAAGCAGACAAACGAAGAATCCTGGGTTAAATATATAAGACAGACCTCATAGCTGTAATGTATTCACATATTTTAAATCTAGTTTGCCGATCCTTCACTAAATTGTATAATGATGATTCGAGGTGATGACGATGGCAAGATCAAAAGAATTTGAAGTTAATGAAGTATTAGATAAAGCGATACACCTGTTTTGGGCACAAGGATATGAGAAAACTTCAATGCAAGATTTGGTTGAGTTTATGGGCATTCACCGAAGAAGTATCTATGATACCTTTGGGGATAAGCATGCCTTATTTATGAAAGCTCTCGAACGATATGAAACGAAGCAGACCAGCAAAATGAGGTTTCTGATTGAAAAGCAAAAACCGATCAAAGAATCAATTCGGGAGTTGTTTGAGGCGACAGTAAGAAATGAAGGAGAGCCTCTAGGGTGTTTTCTCGTGAATTCAGGTGTGGAACTCGGCGTGTTGGATCCTGAAGTTGCATCCTTAGTTGATGAAAGTTATTCGCGAACTGAGGAACTCTTGACTAACCTTGTTCTGAAGGGTCAACAATCGGGTGAGTTCAAGGCTGACTTGGATCCTGTAGTTATTTCTCATTATTTAATGAATGCGTGGTTAGGGCTACGTACGTTGGTTAAGACAACAACGGATCAGCAAAAATTAAAGAATATTATTGATATGACACTGACCGCTTTAGATTAAAAGTGGAATTACAGCATGACAGGCAAAAGGAGTTACCTCAATGGAGGACTGTTTGTTTCCGTGATACAAGTTTTTTCTTGTCCCTCTAACATAAGAAAGAACTTGTATCTTACGCCTCAAACAGGTCAAGGAATACCGCTCCAAAATTACAATTCTTAGCCACGAAAAAATTCTTTACTGTTCGTTCTAAAATTGATATGCTAATAGCAAGTTAGATCTAACTGTTTTTTTACCCTAATAAGAATGGTCGTTCTAAAATCGTCTTTAAAACTTATTTACACTAATCTGCATGTTATGAAGGAGAGAATATTATGAAGTATACAGTTATTACAGGAGCAAGTTCAGGGATTGGATATGAAACGGCATTGGCGTTTGCTGCACGTGGCAAAAACTTAATCTTGGTAGCTAGAAGATTGGATAAATTAGAAGAACTCAAATCAGCAATTCACAATATTGACCCTAATGTAAATGTTATTGTTCATACAAGTGACCTGTCTGTTACAGATCAAGCCTACACACTATATAACGATTTAAAGGAATACCAAATTGAGACCTGGATAAACAATGCGGGACTCGGTGAATCTTCTTTTGTAGCAGAACAGAATTTAGATAAAGTTGAAACCATGTTACGTGTTAATATCGAAGCTTTGACCATCCTTTCTACACTATATGTACGAGATTATGCTGATGTAGAAGGAACTCAGTTAATTAACGTTTCATCTGGACTTGGATATGCCATTGCTGTTGGCAGTGTTACTTATTCTGCATCTAAGTATTACGTTAGTGCCTTCACAGAAGGACTTGCAAAAGAACTAGAAATAAAAGGTGCAAAACTAATGGCAAAGGTTTTAGCACCAGCTATAACAGAAACGGAATTTGTGAAGAAATCATTAGATGCAGAAGATTTTGATTATAAAGCAAACATGCCTAAGTACCACACTGCCAAACAAATGGCGGGCTTAATGGTGGATCTTTATGACAGCAACGAAGGGGTAGGGATTGTAGACCAGAACTATAATTTCAATCTCAGAGGTCAAATATATCCGATCATTTCAGTATTTTAAATTCAATTTATAGATCTGTTGAGTTTATTGAAAAGAGGAGAGTATCCAATGAAAAAGTTGTGGAGTAAAACGAAGATTGGAAAAATGGAGCTGCCACATCGTTTAGCAATGGCACCAATGACACGTAGCAGATCGCAAGAAGATGGCACACCGGGAGAGCTAACATCTCTTTATTATGCTCAACGAGCGTCAATGGGACTCATTATTACGGAGGGTACACAACCTTCTGATGATGGTCAAGGGTACTTATGGACACCTGGGATTTATACGGATAAACATATTGAAGGATGGAAAAAGGTTACCGATGCAGTGCACGAAGCAGGTGGATATATGTATATTCAGTTAATGCATGCTGGTCGTATGTCGCATCCTGATAATACACCACATCATCGCCAACCTGTTGCACCATCTGCAATCGCGCCTGGTGTAGAGATGTTTACTGCTAAAGGTATGCAGGAAATCCCCGTTCCCCGTGAGTTAAGTGTAGAGGACATTCAAACGACTATAGCAGATTTCCGGAAAGCAGCAGCAGCGGCTATTAAAGCAGGTGCGGATGGCGTTGAAATTCATGGAGCCAATGGTTATCTGATTAATCAATTTATCGGAGAAAACTCGAATACACGAACAGATCAATACGGGGGATCTATAGAAAATCGTGCTCGCTTTGCGATCGAATTAACAAAAGCCATCGTCGAAGAAATTGGAGCAGAAGCAACAGGCTTCCGTATTTCGCCAGGGACACCTCTAGGTGGGATCCAAGACGGAGAACAAGGTCCTGAACTTTATCGCTATCTTGTAAAGGAATTAGCTCAATTGGATCTAGCTTACCTTCATGTCATGCATCTAGGAAATGAAAAGCTGCTCCAAGACATTCGCTCAATATGGACGAATCCATTGTTAGTCAATCGTGCAGGACGGGCTCTGGAAGATCTTAGCACGGATTTAGATAGTGGCCTTGCTGATATGGTGCCCGTTGGTGTGTGGTCATTAGCCAATCCAGATTTGGTGGAACGACTTCAAAAAGGAGCGCCATTGAACGAAGCAGACCCGACAACATTTTTTGGTCTGGGGAGTAAAGGTTACACGGACTATCCGACGATACGAGAATTAGAATCGCAAGAGGGACTACAATAGCAAAAGAGTGGAACATGGCGTACAACCGTAAATTGTACGCCATGTTTTTAGCCAATAGTTCCATGGTTATGCTATCCCCAAATTAGCAAAGGAAGAGGATAAATCATGAGAGCAGCACAAATACAGAAATATTCAAAAAAAATCCAAGTAGAGTTAAATGATGTTGACATGCCACAGATCAACAACCATGAGGTGCTTGTCAAAGTAAAGGCAGCAGGTGTAAATCCACTGGATATCCTAAATTTGAATGGTAGTGTTCGGATGATTGCTGACTATAAGTTGCCATTAACTTTAGGGAATGAACTGTCTGGCGTTATTGAAGCTGTTGGTGATGATGTTTTAAATTTTAAGGTTGGTGACCCTGTTTATACGAGGTTGCCGCTTAATAAAATCGGTGCTTTTGCTGAGTATGCGGCCGTAAATGAAGATGCTTTATCCATCATGCCTGAAAATCTATCTTTTATTGAAGCTGCTGCTGTACCCCTTACTGCCTTGACTGCTTATCAAGCATTGCACGATGTACTCCATGTCCAGCCGAATAAAAAGCTATTCATTCCTGGAGGAACCGGAGGATTTGGCGCTATGGCAATCCCCATTGCCAAATCACTGGGGTTATTTGTTATTACAAGTGGAAGTGAAAGAGGCAGGTTACGTATACTGTCGATCGGGGCTGATCAGTTCATAAATTATAAGGCAGAGAATTATGCTAACATACTGTCCGAAATCGATTATGTGATCGACACCTTGGGTACCAAAGAGATCAAAGCTGAACTGGGTATTTTAAAACCACAAGGGAAATTGGTATCATTGAAAGCCGGACCTAATTATCGCTTTGCGGTTGACAATCATTTTCCAATGTGGAAAAAAGCATTGTTTGGTCTAGTGGGTGCTCGCTTAGATTCTTTGGCACGCAAGAATCAAAATGAATATCGCTTTTTATTTGTGCAAGCCAATGGAAGTCAATTACAAGAAATCACTAAACTTGTTGAAAAAGAAAATATCAAGCCCTCTATAGATTCAACTTATACGTTTGGTGACATCAACAAGGCGCTGATTAAAGTGTCGACGGGCCACTCTCAAGGCAAAGTGATTGTGACCTTCTAAGTAATTTCTAGTTCACATACTTCTCTATCGTGCTTCGGACTGCTCCGGGACCTGCCAGCATTTCATGAAACATGGCTTCAATCTTGTCGCCCAGACCAATTTCATATAATCGGACACCGAACAGTTTGTCATCTTCGAGGAGGCAGCGAACCTCGGAGGTCTGATCGCCCAGCTTCGTATTCTTCAAATATCCCTGCAACGTATCCAGTAACGGGTCCGAACTGAGTGTGAAGGGTTCTCCTTGATCATCCACTCCCAGCAAATAGCGACACCAGATCGCAATGGTCAAGGGAATAGCAGTCAAGTTCGTAGGATCAAGTCCTACTGTGCCAACATAAGACTTTATGGTTTCACCAAAACGGATGCTCATCTTTTGAGAGGTATCTGTTGCAATCCGCTGTGGCGTATCCGGAATATAGGGATTGGCGAAGCGTTCCTGCAATACCTCATCAATAAATGGTTTCGGTTGAATAATACCGGGATCAACTACAACAGGCAACCCTTCCTTGTAGCCGATAGTTTCCACCAGACGACGTAATGTGTGATCCTTCATTTCATCTGCAATAAGCTCATACCCAAGCAGACACCCAGCTAGCGCCAGCGCTGTATGCAGCGGATTGAGACAGGTAGTGACTTTCATCTTCTCCACTTTGTCCACCGTATCCCGATTTGTGAAGATGATACCAGCTTCCTCCAGTGCAGGTCTCCCGTTCGTAAACTTGTCTTCAATGACCAAATACTCGCTAACCTCAGCATTGACAAAGGGAGCCGTATACGTATGCCTGGAGGTAACGATTAACTCCATATCGGCTAACCCCAGTTCCTGAAGAGCAGACTGTACTTGCAAGGAAGGGCGGGGGGTAATTTTGTCGATCATGGTCAGGGGGAAGGTAATTTTCTTCTCATTCTGCAGATAGTCTGCAAATCCTTCCTTTACCAGGCCTCTGCGAGTCCACTCCTTGGCGATGGCAATCATACTATCCTTTAACAGATCGCCGTTATGGGAGCAATTATCCATGCTCACAAAAGTCATTGGAAGTCGCCCCTTTAGATAACGCCGATAGGCAAGCGAAGTAGCTATGCTCATCACATGCGCTGGTTGTTCAGGGCCATTCATCAAATCCCTCTCTACAACAGCCAGATACTTGCCGTCGGGCCCGGTCAGAGCGTATCCTTTTTCCGTGACAGTAAAGCTGGCCATCTGGAGGGACGGATTCTCAAATATTTCAATCAGACGGAGGTAGTCGTCTGGACGATTCTGTTCTGCCGCGATTTCCTCAACGATGCTTGCGACCACGCTCTTGTGAAATCTTCCGTCTGCACTCATCAACACCAGTAAGGTTAAATTGTCGTAAGGCTTATAGGCTTTGTCGATCATTTCAAAATCAAAGGTTTCGGCTGCAATAATACCTGTATCCGCTTTCAAGTTATTCAGTAGTTGTTGCTGCGCATTGGCTATCAACCCTCGAAAAATATTGCCTGCTCCGAAATGCACCCATTGCGGTCGAAGTCGGGTGTTATGGGCTACAAGCCCCAGATCATATTTAGGCAATTCAATACCTGCTGCTTCCCAGGCCGCCTTATCTAAAAGGCCTTTCCGGTCAAGTTGGAGCATTTATTTCACTCCTTTGCCTTGAGCGAGACTATCCCAGACACCAAGTAAGTACATAACTCCCAGTGCACGGTCATACAAACCATAGCCTGGCCGACAATTCTTTTCTTCCCCCCATAGATGTCTACCGTGATCTGGACGTACATATCCCTGATAGCCGTTCTCGTGATAAGCTCTAACTATTTCCGGTACATCGACGCTTCCGTCCTTCCCGCGGTGTGACACTTCAATAAAGTCTCCATTCTCAAACACCTTGACATTACGAATATGCGCAAAATGAATACGATCATGAAACTCCCGAATCATGGCTGGCAAATCATTCTCAGGATTGCTTCCCAGTGAGCCTGTGCAGAAGGTTAGACCATTATATGGACTGCTCACTGCGTCTAGGATGCGCTGGATGGTCTCACGACTCCGGACAATTCTCGGCAATCCGAAGATGGGCCATGCTGGATCATCAGGATGAATGGCCATCTTGATGTCAGACTCCTCGCAGACCGGGATGATGCGCTCAAGAAAATACTTTAGGTTGTCAAACAACTTGTCTTCTGTGACATCCGCATAAGCAGCAAAAAGTTCATCCAGTCTCGCCAACCGTTCCGGTTCCCAGCCAGGCATGGTGAACTTCCCAGCTCCCTTGAGAATCCGATCCACCATTTGGCGGGGATCATCAGTAATGGCAGCCTTTTCATAAAAGAGGGCATTGGACCCGTCAGGCAGTTCCTTGTACAGCTCTGTTCTGGTCCAGTCAAAGACAGGCATAAAGTTATAGCAAATCACCTTAACTCCCACTTTGGCTAATTTTCGAATGGTGTCGATATAAATGTCAATATATTGATCGCGGGATGGTAGGCCGATTTTGATATCATCGTGGACATTTACACTTTCTACGACCGCCGTACTAAAGCCCTTGCTCGTAATCTGATCAGCAACCTCCTGAATTCGCTCCATTTCCCATACTTCACCAGCTACCTTATCATGTAAAGACCAGACAATGCCCATAACTCCAGGAATTTGCCGGATATGGTCCAGCGTAATATTGTCGTTGCCTTCTCCATACCATCTCCAGGTCATATTCATAACGATACCTCCCTGATTATATTTCGTCTGTCTTGTATACAAGATTGAGTTGATCATAAATTATAGGGTTTGTTCTTGTCAATGATAATTATAAAGGGATTTGTCACCTCAAAATGCTTTATAATAGTTCTAGATTTATAAAGTGAAGGTAGGAATGAAATGTTGACGAAAGAAGAAATCAAGCAGCTTTTGAAAAATGATATTTTGTCACTGACTTTAAAGCCGGGTACTCTACTGAGTGAGACGACTTTGTCAGAACGCTTCCAGCTGTCCAGAACTCCGCTACGCGATGTATTAAAGTGGCTTGCGCTCGAGTCCTACATTGATATTTATCCCAAGAAGGGGAACATTGTGTCCTATATTGATCTGGAGTCCGTTGAGCAAATTATTTACTTAAGAAGCGCATTGGAAAAGGAGATTATGAAGGAGCTTTCTTCGCAAATTACATTAAGCGATGTGCAGGAGCTGAGCGATATTCTGGACAGACAGAGAGCTGTGATTGAAGAAGATCATGCTACGGATCAATTTCTCAGTCTGGATGATCAGTTCCACCAAACCATGTTCCAATTGGTGGGGCGGGGGTTTCTTTGGCAGCTCATTCAGCAGTCGAATGTTCACTATATCAGATATCGCAAGCTGCATATGCTGGAAACAGGGAAGCTGATGGGCATCTGGCATGAGCACCAAGCTATGCTTGAATACATGCTGAATAAGGAAACAACCAAAATGGATGATCTGGTTCATCATCATCTTAGAGAGGATATCCATTCGCTCGATTTCCTCCGGAAGTTCGCTGATTATATCAAGAAATAAGACAGCTAGCTTAAATTAACTTGTATGAATATTGAGGAAGTGGGGGAGTCATGGAGACTGTTTTACGAGTTGGATATATCGGTGAAAGAGCGAGTAAGAAATGCGAGACTGCAGCAAAATTTATGTGCGGAAACGAGCTGGCCTTTGTCATTCCGTTTTTGCTCGTGAGTATTGTTATCTACCGTCAGGCGGTGGCCAAACTGGAGGAATTCTGACAGGAGTTTTCAGACTTGTATACATGTCAATTGAAAAAATACTGAAATATTTCCATGATTTAAGTAAAAATGCCAGACCAATTTTAGATTATAAAGGGGGGGGTAACCGTATGTGTAGATATGCAATATGCGGCCCATATAAAGATATCTTTGCCTGCTTTACCTGCAGGAAAGTATATAAGCAGACATCACGGTTTGAAATGCCGAAGGATGAATATGAACGGATTGTCCATGTCTGTCCGCAATGCCAGGCATCCATGCATGACATGGGTCATGATTTTCAGGCCCCGAAGCAAACGGATATCAAACAGTGGAAAAAGGTAGAGCTACTATATCAACAAGGATACGCTTACCACTCCTGCGGCTGTGGTGGCCCCGGGTATAGACCCTCTCGGCTGCCAGAGGTACCTAAATTTCTGGAAACACAGCGAACGTTAGAGAATAAGGGAGAGGCGCTGCTGTACCGGCTTTTGCAAAGCTAGAACAAACGTAAGTGAAAGTAAATTTGGCAAAGGGAACAAACGTATTTTGAAGCGTATCCAACAATTCGAAGAAGTCTACTCGTGGACAGATTTTCTATCGGAATTTGTTTGATCGAGCAAAGCAGGTGTTGTAAGGTAGATCGACTTGGAATGAGATAATATTCTTGTCATGCAGCACCTGTCGGCTAATAAGAATTTCATCCCATTCATTGCTGCGAAATCGCGGCTTTTTTTATTTTAAGAAGTGATAGCGGAAATCAAAAAAGAACCTGGATAGTTTTATCAGGTTCTTTTATATTGCATATAAAACAGACACGATGATATAATCAGATTATCTTTTATAAAGATGTAGTAGACATAAATAACACATCTTACAATTAAATCTTACCATGCCGCTAAACTCTTGTCAAATGTTTTTTTCTCAATTTAATGGTTAGGAGAGATGTTGAATGAATTCACTGATTCTCGATTTTCAAGAAATGGATAACACCCAGCTTTTGCTTGTTGGTGGAAAAGGGCTGCACTTAGGGGCATTAACCAAAATGGAAGGAATACAAGTGCCAGAAGGGTTTTGTGTTACAACAGTGGGATATCAAAAAGCCATCGAACAAAACGAAATGATTCATGCTTTGTTGGATCGGCTAACTACGCTTAAAGTAGAAGATCGAGAACAAATTTATGAAATCAGCAAGAAGATTCGACAGGCCATTATGGAAGTAGCCATTCCTTCCGATGTTGTGAAAGCAGTTGCTCACTATCTCTCCCAGTTTGGCGATGAATATGCTTATGCCGTGCGTTCTAGTGCGACCGCTGAGGATTTGCCGCATGCTTCTTTTGCTGGTCAACAAGACACTTATTTAAATATTATCGGCAAAGAATCCATCTTGGAGCATATCCGCAAGTGTTGGGCTTCTTTATTTACGGAACGCGCGGTAATTTACCGAATGCAGAATGGATTTGATCACAGCCAAGTTTATTTATCTGTTATCGTTCAAAGAATGGTGTTCCCACAGGCTTCAGGGATTTTATTTACCGCTGATCCCATCACTTGCAACCGAAAGCTGCTCTCTATCGATGCCAGTTTCGGACTTGGAGAAGCACTGGTCTCTGGCTTAGTCTCTGCCGATTGTTATCAAGTACAGGAAGGGGAAATCGTCGATAAGAGGATAGCAACCAAAAAATTGGCTATCTATGGACGAAGAGAAGGCGGAACAGAGACTCAGCAAATCGATCTCGATCAGCAAAGGACTCAAACCCTTACGGAACAACAAATTTTACAACTGGCACACATTGGAAGACAGATCGAAGAACATTTCGGCTGCCCCCAAGACATCGAATGGTGTTTGGCTGATGATACATTTTATATTGTCCAGAGCCGGCCGATCACCACTTTATATCCCATTCCTGAAGCAAATGACCAGGAGAATCACGTGTATGTATCTGTCGGTCATCAGCAAATGATGACTGATCCTATTAAACCACTGGGGATATCTGTTTGGATATTAACAGGTGCCACGCCCATGTTTAGAACTGGTGGCGGAAGGCTGTTTGTGGATATCACGATGGGCCTGGCTTCACCGGCTGGCAGGCAAAATTTATTGGATGTTCTAGGGCACTCCGATCCGCTCATAAAAGACGCGCTTATTACCATCATAGAGCGGGGAGATTTTATAAAATCGGACCCATATGACACAAGCGAACCGGGGCCCGTTAAAAGCCATAAGGGTATGTCGTCTGCGGATATTCTGGAAGAAGCAGGAAACGACCCGGAAATTGTTGCTGTTTTGATTAAGAGTAGTGAGACATCGTTATCAGCATTAAAACATAATATCCAAACGAAATCAGGATTGGATGTATTTGATTGTATCCTGGAAGATATGCAGCAACGGAGGCAGCGAGCGTCAGAACTGAAAAATTTGAATGTGATTATGGCCGCCATGCATGCTTCAGCATGGATCAATGAAAAAATGAATGAATGGTTAGGTGAAAAAAACGTAGCAGACACACTTTCCCTATCTGTACCTAACAACGTCACTTCGGAAATGGGTATGGAGCTACTGGATGTTGCAGATGTGATTCGTCCCTATCCGGAAATAATTGAGTATTTACAACAGGTAAAGGATGATAACTTTTTGGATGAACTGGTTCAATTCGAAGGTGGGCAGCAGGTGCGTGATGCTATTGCTGTTTATCTCGACAAATATGGAATGCGATGTGCCGGGGAGATCGATATTACAAGAACACGCTGGAGTGAAAAACCAAGTACACTGGTACCTATGATCCTCAGTAACATCAAAAACCTTGATCCTGGCGCCAGTAAACGAAAGTTTGAGCAAGGGCGACAGGAAGCTTTGAACAAAGAACAGGACTTATTAGCCCGATTGAAACAATTACCGGGTGGTGAACAAAAAGCCGAAGAGACAAAACAAATGATCGACCTGATCCGGAACTTCATCGGTTATCGTGAATATCCGAAATACGACATTGTTAGTCGCTACTTTATTTATAAACAGGCTTTACTAAAGGAAGCGGAACGACTCGTACAAGCCAACGTTCTTCATGAAAAAGAAGATATTTACTATCTCGCTTTTGAAGAATTGCAGGAAACCATACGCACAAATAAACTGGATTACCAGGTCATCGACAAACGAAAAGATGAGTACAGATTATATGAAAAACTAACTCCGCCACGTGTTATCACGTCTGATGGCGAAATCATTACGGGTCAGTACAAACGAGAAAATATCCCTGCCGAAGCTATTGTAGGCCTCGCTGTTTCTTCGGGTATTGTAGAGGGGCGGGCACGTGTGATCCTGAATATAGAAGGGGCTGATCTGGAAGATGGCGATATACTAGTCACCGCCTTTACCGATCCTAGCTGGACTCCATTGTTTTTATCCATAAAAGGCTTGGTTACGGAGGTGGGTGGACTGATGACCCATGGAGCCGTTATCGCACGTGAATATGGCTTGCCAGCCGTTGTCGGAGTGGAGAATGCGACCAAACTGATAAAAGATGGGCAACGAATTCGCGTGCATGGAACCGAAGGGTATATCGAAATATTGTAATGGCTGAATACGCTAAGTAATAGCCTCTGTCATAATGGACGGTATTAAATGCAACCTGTCATGGATAAAAGGGCGATTATCCTGTCGTCCTTTTTATCCATGACACAAAGTACTCCCCAAAAATATCAACTGATTTTAATTTTGGGGGGGAATAATTTAAGAACTTATTTATTTGATGATCGAAAAAACACATTATTTAATGTGTAACAATAATCAGGAACCTTTAGGAGTTATCAATGGTTTCCCTTGCTGCGATCAACACAATGATTTATACATAGCTGATCCGATCTAAATCTCTTGTACTGCTGTGTGATTATTTATGATGATCTAATTTATGCGTGCATGCAGAGGAAGACACACCGAATTGTTTTTATTCAACAAAATCCAAAAGTGATTTCTATGATGTCCTACGTTATTGGGTAAAGTGACAGACTTGACTTGAGCAGAGGTATTTCCGTAAATATCTTTAGCCAGCACGAGAATATGCAGCGTATCGGCCTGGTAGGCACCATCCTGCTTATATTTAGTAGTTGGAAGCGTTGCTGACCAATTGGTTTTATCTTCTGTAATAACGACACGAATGCCATTGACATAAACTTTAAGCTGTGCGATATCGCTTTGATCTGTGACTGAACCTTCCAAAGCGAGAACATCATCCGTGATTGAAGCATTCAACTTAAGTTCAGGGGTTCCTGTTTCCTTGCGTTTAGAGGGTGGGAGAGAAGTTTGCGGGTTATAGGAAAAGGTTTCATCCTCAAGCGCTGGCGTGCGTGCTGCAATAGGACGGTTTTTGGTAGCCTGCTCATAGGAATAAGCGTAACGAAGCAGGTCGTTATCGCTGTATGCGGCACCTGCCATTGTCAGATTAACGGGCATTCCGGTATCCTTCATAGCGCCCATACTCACAGACACACTTGGGATCCCGTACTCGCGTAGAATAAAATTCGTATTGGAGAAATAGTTGCCATTCTCCCAAGCCTCCTCATAGGATGTTTCATTCACATCGGAGTCAGCTTTACCGATATTCGAATTTGCCGGAAATACAATAAAATCAAGGTTGTTTTGCTTCATCCAATTTTCAAAATCAATCTTTCGTACATTTTCAAGCCCACGTAGTCCTTCTTGAAACTGAGGAATTTGTTCGTAAGGGGTGACGCCTTTCTTTATGGTTTCAATAAATACGTCATAGTGGCCAAGGTCTCTGCCACGTTTGGCATCTACCGAACCGGGTGGATTCGGGAAGACGGTTGCAGGGTCTATATTAGCCCATGACGGGAAATTCGGATCGTCCACACTTTTAAGGAATTCCTCAGCTGCATAGGGATTAAGCAGCCCGAATTCCTTTTCAGCCCACTTTGCCGGCATTAAACCACGTTCTTCAGGTGTTTTCGCTGTTGCCCGGTCCTTCTCGCTGTTGGCCTGCAAGGGGAAGTCAACTTCCACAACCTCAGCTCCAAGAGCAGTTAAATCCTTTACAGCTTTTTCCCATAATGCCTGTATCGAAGGTCTGAATTTGATCGGAGTTGAGGTTTCATGGTCCTTACCGATATAGATTTTCGGAACGCCAATGCGTTTGCCTTGCAAAGCTTGAATATCTCGTAGTTCTAAATAGGATTTGGGACGGACACTGTTGACAGAAGGGAGCCGAACGGCTTTCTGTTCTCGCCAGAAATCACCCTTGGTGATCTTATCTTCTACAACGATCACGTCAAGCAAGCGGAGCATGTCCTCGATAGTCCTCGTATGTGGCACAACGACATCCCGTATAGGGAAGAGCGGCCAATTCCCCCGAATGGAGATTAGCCCTCGCGATGGCGTGTAGGCAATTAAACCATTGTTCGATGCTGGTGATCTTCCAGAGGATACCGTTTCTTCCCCCATGCCGAAGGCAGCGAGGTTGGCGGCTGTTGATACACCAGATCCGTTTGAGGAGCCGGAGTACCAGGCTGCAGCCAAATAATTTGGATTGTACGGACTTTCAGCACGGCCATAAACACCTCTTTGCATTCCCCCTGCTGCCATTGGCGGCATATTGGTTTTACCAATGAGCACCCCACCGGATTTACGTATCTTCTCTACTGTAAAGGCATCGTCCTTTGACATCAGGTTTTTGAAAGCTGGAGATCCAGAAGCGACAGTAAGTCCCTTAACCTTGTAACTGTCTTTAACCGTGTAGGGGATGCCTTGCAGAGGCCCGGTTTTAATACCTTGCGCCCTTAGTTGATCAGCCTGAGCAGCTTCTTTTAGTACGTCGGGGTTCAGAACAGGGATGGAATTCAGTCGAATGCCACTAGAATCATAGGCATATACCCGGTTAAGGTACAGGGCGGTGAGCTCGACACTTGACAGTGCTCCTGACTTCATCGCTTCCTGCATTTGAGCAATCGTAGCCTCTTGCAATTGAAATGTGACTAGAGAGGAGGCGGGGTCACTAGTTTTACTAGAGGATGAGGGTGAAGGAGCGGCGGATGCAAGCGGGCATCCCGTGAAAGTTAAAATCATACCAACTGCAATCCATTTGCAATAGTTGCTGACTACATTCCTTGTATTCGCTTTTAGCGTTCGTGCGTACATAGCATTTCACTCCTTAAAATTAGGTAGTATCAGGAATTTAAAAAGAGGGGGATGAGAAAGGCACTTTTATAGCATAAATGTTTCTAATTATACTACTTATTTTCATGCAGAATGTCAATTTTTGTAATTCGCAATACAAGGAAATTCGCTACTTTTAAGTGTGAAATCTAGTAATCCATGATTCAGATTGTTGCATCATCGCTGATTCAAGTTTTGAAATGAAAACGACACCGTTTTGGTGCCGTTTTTTTGCGGGAGGAGGCAATAGAGGCTTAATTCTTACGTTTTAATTTATGACTTGATTCCTTTTTAACAGCTCCCATAATTGATCAGCCACATCATTTGGCGATTGAGGCATGTTATTCAGAATCCACCATTGCTTCAGAAACAAGTAAGGTTGAACGTTTGGTATAGGAATAGGTTAAAAACCGATTGGACATAATTAAATGTGTTGGTGAAACGGTTCTGGAAGGAAATATATGCGTACATATCATGACATTTTAATTCCTGCACCAATGAATAAAGAAGTAATTTTAGTAGGTAACTTTGTGTCAATGTACAACAGAAGTCTACATTATCTATATGTACATATGTACAAAATACGGGTTTTGTGCAATAGTCTTTAAAAAACCGCGTTCGGCTTTAGCGATCCATGTTATTTACTGTCCAGTGACACAAAGCTTACCTCTTTTTTGAGACAAAGTTTGCCTCTTTTGAATTAATGACACAAAGTTTATCCTCTTTTATTGCAAGTTGTTAGCTAGAACTAGGTCGATATAGAGAAACTTGCGCTATTACATCTTGTAAGGGGCAAACTTTGTGTCATTTTCCCTGCAAGGGATAAACTTTGTGTCACAAAGTAATGAGTGAAAAATTATATTATTAGTAGTTTCAAGACCACCTTAAATTTGAATTATACATTACTTATCCATATTATTAACCGCATTTCGCATTTCATCATCTGTTAAATGTGTATAGATCATGGTTGTTTGTATTGAGGAATGTCCTAATTGGTTCTTCAATCTAGGCACATCATTGTTCTCTAAGTGGTAACGCGTTGCAAATGAATGTCTTAGAGAATGCACGGTTAATGCTGGTTTTCCAAAAGCTGAAGCATACTTTTCGATTAGTTTTTCAATGGATCGCTGAGTTAAACGTCGGCTTTTTCCTTTACGACCTATGGGAGCTGCAATAAACAAAAAGCTTTCGTTTTTTTCTGGGATATATCTGGATTCTCTAATCTGCAGATAATTTTCTAAATCTAGTAACGCTTGCTTGCTGAAATACACGTATTGTTCTTTATTTCCTTTTCGTATAACACGCACCAAAGCTTTATTCATATCCAAATCTTCAATGTTAATACCTGCTACCTCAGAGAGCCTAAGGCCAGAACCTAGAATGAGGGAAACAATGGCTGTATCTCGTTCACGGTTAAATTGATGGAAATTGTAAATACGTTTATTATCTTTATTGATTTCTCCGAAATCATGAGCTATAAACTGCCTAAATGACTCAAAATCGTCTTCTCTAAGAATTTTCCCATCAATACGATTGGCAATGGTTTCTTGGCTTTCTTTAACCGCGTTTAAATCCATTTTGGCCATAACATTGCGCTGGATATATGGCTTTAAGTCACTTGTCTCAGCTTTGTTCTGTAAGTAATCAAATAAGGATTTTAGTGAGGACAATTTTCGGTTGATGGTTAGCTTGGTATTGCTAAGTTGATACTCTAAAAAAGATAGGAAATTTTCCACTTCACGAATCGTTAGCTTCTCTAGAGTAGCTAAATTAATGTTTTTACGGCTATCTTCAGTAAAGTTTTCTGCAACTAACCAATCAAAAAATATAATATAGTCATGGCAATAGTTCAGAAGCGTTGTGGGAGAAAGTTTTCGTTTCCTGCTATCAATAAATTCCGTAACAAACCACGGAAGATCAGACAATTTTTCATCGATTCGATTCATGTAATGCATTTTCATTTGTTTATCCATATATGTATAACCTCCGTAAATTATTATACTCCAGTTATAAATATTCGTCAAAACAGTATTTTACGTAATTATATTACGAAAAATTGCTAATAATCTTCTCCTTGGTCCGGGATAAGAACTTGCATCAATAAAGCCAAAAAGTCGCACTATTTAGCGACTTTTAATGTGATCATGTTCTTGTACCTCGACACCAAGCCAGTAATGTTAGCCACTACAATCCCCTCCCATTCCGCTGCCAGAGGCGAAGACTCGGAACGAGAAGTCATCCTCTTCTTTATACAGGCTTTAATCAGGGTTTCAATTAATTCGAGCTCATTGTCCTCAATAACCATTTATTCACTATAGTTACAGGGTTACAGATGAATAATCTCTTAGATCGATTGGCGGCTTACCTCTAATAAAAACACTTATGGACACTGAGTATTGATTTGTAGTATCTCCCCCAATAATTTGCAAAATAGGTTCAGGACAATTCATCGACCTATTGGAAGATATAGAGATCATTTGTTTGGAATCAATGGTACTCATCTTGCTAGAGGAAAAGGATGAAAGTGCCACTTCCCCAGATAAAATGCCTTCTCAACTTTCCATAACAAATCGAGCCACTCTTTTTAAGCTTCAACACCTCTGTAAAATCGAATTCTTGTGTATTTGGAGTCTCTGGGTGCAGCGCTGCTCTTTACAATAACGGCTTTTTTCAATACAATAACGGCTTTTTTCAATGCATCATCATAATATCCAGCCAGAATGCCTCCCCCACTTGAACTGCACTGAGCCAATATAAACGCTAAGATTTCCTCACAGAACTCAACTTCAATCTTTGTATCTATGAACGAGCATTAAAACACCTCGCGATGCTTCAATATTACACCTGCTGGCATGCCATTTAATTGTTGTTGTTCATAGACAGCGAATATGTTGGGACCGAATGGATTGAGCCACCATGGTTCCATCTCTTTTATTGCTAATCCAGCCATAACCCAAATATCATCTGAACGAGCTGGGAACAAAGGATGATAACATCCGATTCCATCTCTAGGAAACATTATATCCTTATTTTCGTTTCGTTCTAACTCAATCCATAGTTTGATAAGATCATAAAAAGTTTTCCGAGGAAAAGGATGTTTGTTCGATAGGAAAATAAAAATCCTCTTTGCTTCAAACCCAAGGGATACAGAAACGAATCTTTTCGGTAGAGTCCAGTCGAAAGAGTACAGGTGATCAATAACTGCATCGCTACCAAAAATTAAAAATCCCTTATAAAACAAGGGATTTCTTAAGTTGATAATTTTATGTTATTCTACAGGGAATTTGTTTACTGAGGTTATAAGTAACTCAAAGTTCGCATAATTTTGTAATCTCGAATAAATTTATCTTTTTCATTTGTCCTTGCTTAATGATGCTTATGAAACAATCGTTTCTGTGAGCATCATATCCAAAAAGGAAAATTAACTTATATTTCAATCATTCCCAAGCATTATGGTGTATTAGATTATTTAGATTACGACGTCTCTCCCAATTCACTTGCTCTAGGATTGGTTTTGTAGGATAAAAATCCGTATAACCTAATGAAACCAAAGCAATAGGATCAATATGTGGTGGAATATTTAGTATTTCCCGTACGTCTGTTTTCTTGTAAAAACTCACCCATCCCATAGCTATTCCTTCTGCATAAGACGCCAACCACATATTTTGGATACAACAGGCGACGGATAGAATATCTGTTTCAGGAATAGAATTTCGCCCAATTACATGTCCCCCACCTCTAGTTGGATCACATGTAATACAGATCGTTATAGGTGCTTCCCTTATACCCTCTAATTTTAACGAGAGAAATCTTGTCTTTTTTTCATCTTCATAGTGTATGGACAAGGCCTGTATTTCTTTATGACATGCATACGCCAATCGTTCTTTAACTTCTTGAGAGTCAATTACAATAAAATCCCAAGGTTGCATAAAACCAACGGAAGGTGCATGATGACCAGCCATTAATATGTTGTTTAACTTATCTTTGGATATGGGTTTTCCATTAAATGATCGAATATCTCTCCTTTCAAAAATGGCTTTAAATATTCCTTTTCTTTCATTATCATTTAACAATTTAATTCCTCCCTTAAAACAAAAATCCCCAGAATGCGCCAGTACTCAGATTATTATGACAGGGTTTCAGGTTCAAGTTTACATTGAAGTTGGTATTTTATGATATAACTCTTATGCTTGAAATCAATATTATCTCTTGCAGTTCATTATCAATCCGTAGTCTAAACTGCCTGACCCTCAAAACAACGAACTACGATCACAAAATTATAAACTTTTCACAGACTGACTCAATTGAACAACCCCACATAAACTATCTGGGACTTCAAAGTCCGGCTTATCTAAAGATAAGGCTTTAACTTATCAATTGCGACTTGGAACAAATCATCCGGCAGCAGTTTATAGATATTGCCATCGATCACGTACATCTGCTTTGTCTTCCTGCGCTGACCAATAATTAAAATAGCCGAATAGTCGTTTTTCTTCCCGGCTTTGATAGCTGATCCAATGTACTTGGCAAGTTCCATTTCCTCAAACTCAGGCAACCTGTCCCAATACATGAGATTCTAAAATATGTATTCATCGCTTGCTGCACATCAAATAATAATAGTCCAAATACTCGCTCCATATAATCAGCGATTCTGCAAATACCTTGGCATTGTCAAGAACTCTTTCTATATAGGTCACAAAATCTGTTTGTAGTGCTTCTCCAAGTGCCACAGCTTTTGCTGCAATGACATTCATAAGTGGGCTCCCCTTGTATCCCTGGGATCAACACCATAAGAAACAAAATTATAAAAAAGTTATAGGAAACCATTATGATATCGCTTTGGGACTGCAAACCGGCAGCGGTAGGACTCTAGTTAGAAAGGTAACCCCAAGAAAGTGATTTTCGAAACGGTTACGATTTCGCTGGCATTGGTGGTATCTAGGTAATCCGCCCCCAATGCCAGAATTAGATCGTATTGTTCCTCACGCGACGCTTTGCCCTCTCAATGTACAGTCGGCGGTGGACAATAGCTCCACTTTTGTGAACACCACAAAATCGATGCCAACTTCATTAAGTGATCGTGCTACTTTATCCAAGATCCCTATTCGTTTCGTGAAGGAGTGTCCGGTAACCATTATTATATCAATCGTTCACTCTTTGATATGCCTGAATCCCAATCTTCAAGCGCTGCAATCCATCAGTTAGTCGTTTTTTAGGGCAGGCGTAGTTCAATCGAATGAAATCGTGTCCATTGCCGCCATAGATGGCGCCCTCCGAGACATACAGCCCCGTTTCTTTCCTTATGAATTTACACAGTTGACTTACATTAGGAGTTATGTTCCGGCAATCGATCCAAGCCAAATAAGTCGCTTCCGAATGGATAATTTGGAGCTGCGGCAGTTCACTAGCCAGATAATGTTCGAGATATTGCTTGTTCGCCATAAGATATTCCAATAAGGCTTGCAGCCAGGGTTCGCCTTCCGTAAAGGCAGAGATTGCTGCTTCAATCGCAAAAAAGTTAGGTTCGGCCACTTCATCGGTGTTAATGCCACGGTGTACAAGTTTACGAATCTTCGAATTCGGCACGATAATACTTGAAGTTTGAATTCCCGCAAGATTGAAAGTTTTCATCGGCGCCACACAGGTGATGCAATTTTGGGCGATCTCTTCCGATATTGAAGCGAAAGGAATGTATGGGTGGCCTGGGTGTGTTAAATCGCAGTGAATTTCATCGGAAAGGATAAGGACCTGATGCTTGACGCAGAGCGTGCCGAGTTTCTCAAGAATTTGTTTGTCCCACACTTTGCCTATGGGGTTATGCGGATTGCAGAAAATCATAAGCGTTGTGTCAGAATCCGCTAGCTTTTTCTCCACATCGTCAAATTCGATCGAATATTGATTGTCTTTGTAAACCAACTCGCTTACGAGAACTTCTCGTTGATTGTTCTTTATGGAGTTGTAGAAAATGTTATAGACAGGCGCAAGCACTAACACTTTATCACCGGCTTTGGTCATTTTGCGTACGATAGATGATATCGCCGGCACTACCCCCGTGCAAAACATAATCCATTCTTTTGGGATCTGATATTGATGTCTCTTTTCCCACCAATGGGCAATTGCATCATAATAAGTATCTGGTATCGAGGTATATCCATAAATACGATGGTCTAATCTCTTTTGCAGAGCATCGACTATAGCAGGCGAAGTCTCAAAGTCCATATCCGCCACCCACATCGGCAACTCTTCTGGTCCAACATCCCATTTATAAGAGTTAGTGGCCAAACGCTTCGTCATTTTATCAAAATTAAAGGACAAATCGATCACCTGCTTTATCCAGCTCATATCGGGTGTAGGTAGCGTTGATTTCTTCGTCATTGATGATGATTTCGCCGATATCCTTTGCTTTGATTTTCCCGGAGATTGGATTTTTCACGCTATCAATTGAGGTCTTGGTTTCCACATCAATGGTTGAATATTCGAATGCCAAGTCGGTATTCAGGATCGTTCCGTTCTCGATTACGAGACGGTCCATGTAGCACATTCCCTGATTGCTTTCGATAGTGCAGTTGATAAAGGTGATGTTTTTCGAATTCCATCCTAAATATTCTCCGATGATCAATGAATCATAGACGGTGACATTCTCGCAATTCCAGAAGGCGTCCTTTGAAATAATCTTCGCATTGCGAATCTCCATATCCTTAGCTCCGTCGAATGCGTAGTTCCCCGCTAATGTGAAATCGTCGATATTGATATTTGCACTATTCATTCCAAAGTAATCACCTTTTGCGGTCACATGATTCAAGTGAATATCTTCGCAATTCCATAAGGTTTCTTGCGCGTTGGGCAGATCGACATACGTCAGTCGGATTCCGCTCGAACGCCGAAATGTCTTTGGCGCCTCTATTACGCTGTCACTGATGACAATTTGGTGTGTATACCATATTCCCGATCGGGCCATTTCAAGGAAAGTGCTACGATCAACACGAATATTATTGCAATACCACAAGGGATACTTCCATTTAAAAATGCTATTATCGATAGTAATATCGTTGCTTTCCTTCAGGGGAGACTCGCCATCTGCAAAAATGGAATTAGTGACCATGAGGTTCTTTCTCTTGAAAAGTGCTCGTTCTCCGGTAAGCATTTGTTGATCGATCGTTTGCATAATACTGTCTCCAATCGCTCAGTGCTAGCTTCAAATATTCCATGACCCCATAATTCGCAGAATAGCAACAGCGGGTACCAGATTTATTAGAAGCTTCTATATAAACGGCGGCATTAACGGCTGCCGTTTATATGTGTTAATCCATTTACTATAGCTTAATATATTCTTCATCCAGTACGGGTTCTAACCAATCTGTTTGTCCTGGTGTAAGAGCTAAGTGAACAAACCAGCTTTCCTTCGTAGCCCCATGCCAATGTTTAACGTTCGCTGGAATGTTTACCACATCGCCTGTTTTGAGTAATTGAGCTGGCTTTCCTTCTTCTTGATACCACCCCTCACCGCCAGTAACTAACAACACTTGCCCAGCATGATGAGAGTGCCAGTTATTGCGGGCACCGGGAGCAAAGGTTACATTCCCAATTGCTGTATTGAGTGGTGCTGGATCGGTAACCACCATTTGTAAGTATGCGTCTCCGATAAAGTTTTTTTCGACTTTTTGTCCCAATGGGAAGAGTGTGCTATGGCTTAAGTGCTCGTTCTTCATTTTTTATCTCTACTTTCATATATTTTTAACGTTATCCAACTTGAGCTGTTGGTCGAATGATCATCTCATTAATGCCCACATCCGATGGTTGTTCGATGGCAAAGGCAATGGCACGTGCGATGCTGTCTGCATCTATTGCTATCTTGTAAAAATCATCCAAGCCCGCTTTCATTGCCGGATCGGTTGTCGTCTCCAGCAGTTCGCTGGTCACAGCCCCCGGCGAAATATTGGTCACACGAATATTTGTTCCACTCATCGCCTCTTCTTGACTCAAGCCTTCAGAGATTGCTCTTACGGCATGTTTGGTACCACAATAAACTGTCCCACCTGGGTAGATGTTGTGTCCGGCCACGGATGAAAGGTTAATAATATGACCTGATTTCCGTTCTCTCATAGATGGAAGGACTGCCCCGATTGCGTACAAAACCCCTTTGATATTGACATCGATCATTCGGTCCCATTCATCAATCTTTTTCAAAGCAAGAAAAGCCTGCGGCATGATTCCAGCATTATTAACTAAAACATCAATTTTTCCAAACTCGTTAAGCGCATATGCAGCAAGATCCTCCATTTGTTGGTGCGAACTTACATCCGTCACTTTATATATAGCTTGTCCGCCGCTTTGTTCAATTTCATCTTGTAATTTCTTTAACCGGTCTTCTCGGCGAGCGGCAAGAACCAATTTTGCACCTTTGGATGCCAGTTCTTTTGCAGCTGCTTCTCCAATACCGCTGGATGCCCCTGTAATAATAACTACCTGTTCTTGAATATTTGACATTTTAAATAAACACCCTTTCTTACTTTTAGGTATACTTTCATCTATAAAAAATCTATTTTTTCGCTTAATTTCTCCTGCTATTCTGGAATGATTTCATTCACACAACTCAAAGCATTTAATGTTCTCGGAAAACCCATATAAGGAAGGCAATGAGTGATGGCAGTGATCATCAAATCCTTGTCATTGCCTACATTCAGGTTGCCTTGCACATGTGCCTTGACTTGATTTTCACAACCGCCGAGACTACTCACGATACAGAGGGTCAGCAACTCCCGTGTTTTCAAATCAAGGCCTCCACGAGTATAGAAGTCACCAAAACAGAAGGCAGAAAGATAGTCCTGTATATGCTTTTGATTGTATGGGACATTCTTCCTGTTATTTTCAATGATATCGCCAAAGATTTCTACCTGCACTGCAAGGCCTTTGTCTAACCGATTCTCTTCTTCAACCTGCTTTTGACTTTCGAGAGGTAACTCGATATTTCTGGATTGGAAAACCTCATTAATCTCCGCGATGGCATTTAGCGTTTTAGGGAATCCTAAATAAGGCGCACATTGGTAAATCGCCTCTTTGATTTCTACCGGTGTCAGCCCAACGTTCAGAGCAGCATGAGCATGTGCCTTGAGCTGAGGTAACGTTTGGTTCGTTACAAGCACCACCAGAGTGATAAGCTCACGTTGTTTATCGTCCAACGTACCTTGATAAAAAACTTCCCCAAAAATAAAACGGCTCAGGATGTCCTGAAAATCAGGATCAGTAGCGTATGCCGCTGGCACTGCATTATGGAATAGCTGATTAAACGTTTCTTGGCTCTTTTCAATTCGATTCATAACTATGCCTCCTGCTTGTTTTTTTGCGGATGAGTAAGCCTGCCGAAAGAATGATGATAATTGCGACGCAGTAACCTCTAATTCCCATCTGTATGATGAAGCCGACAGGCTTAACATCACCATTCTTCTAGATATGTCCCACAATGGTATGTGGGATATACGGTTCTTCTAAAAATGCAATTTCTTCAGGTGTTAGCTTTATGGAAAACGCAGCTTCGGCATTTTCGAGATGAGAAATCGTCGTTGCACCAATTATTGGTGCGGTTACGGGTTCTTTATGCAAAAGCCAGGCAAGCGCAATTTGCACACGAGGAACACTGTGTTGCTCTGCCAGAGTACCCACACGCTCGATCACCCACCGGTCTGCTTCCATTGTTGAATCATATTTTGATTTTTGCGCTTGGTCGGTTTCGTAACGATACGTTGTCTCCGTCCAGTCCCGTGCTAATCTACCAGATGCAAGTGGGCTGTAAGGAGTCACTGCAATTTTCTCTTCTTTACAGAGCGGCAACATCTCTCGTTCTTCTTCGCGATAGAGGAGATTGTAATGGTTCTGCATGGAGACAAACTTGGTCCAGCCATGTTTCTCCGCTACGTGATTCGCCTTTAGAAACTGCCATGCATGCATGGCGGACGCACCGATATATCTTGCTTTCCCTGCCTTAACAACATCATGTAATGCTTCCATGGTCTCTTCAATGGGTGTATGGTAATCCCATCGGTGGATTATATAAAGATCAATATAATCTGTCCCAAGTCGATTGAGACTTTGATCCACTTCATGCATAATGTTCTTTCGGGACAATCCAAGCCCGTTTGGTCTCTCATGCATGGGGAAATATACTTTGGTAGCAAGCGCAATTTCATCGCGACGTGCATATTCTTTAAGTACTCGCCCAATAGTTTCTTCGCTTACTCCAATGGAATAAACATTCGCTGTATCGAAGAAGTTGATCCCTATTTCCAGAGCTTTTCTAATAATAAGGCGACTTCGCTTTTCATCGAGCACCCATGGGTGAATCCAATTCACAGGATCACCAAAGCCCATACAGCCAAGGCAAAGCCGAGACACGTCTAAACCGGTATTTCCAAACTTTACATATTCCATTTACGGATCGGTCCTTTCTTTTCATTAAGCAGGTGCCTTTAGGAGTTAAGATGGTATCTGCTTTGAATGGAATGATAGGATCTTTTAGCTGAAACTCAGATGTTTCCTCGTCAACAATACCTACAGCCTTGTCGCTGTCATAAGCTCTAACATGAAACCCGCCATTTCTTTTGAGGTATGTTGGAACTCTTCTTATGTTGTTTGACTATTTAGCAGCGAAATAGACTGTTTAACTTGTTATATTAATGCATCGGTTTTTCCCATGAACCTCTGATCTCAACCCCTGACTCTTTTGCAGCTGCTTCAAGATCACCGATTTCCTGTGCTGTCAGAGTGACCTCGGTAGCTTTAATAGCATCCTCTATATGTCCCAGTCTCGTAACGCCGATAATGGGTACAGTTCCTTTGGCAATGGACCAAGCAATTGCAATTTGTGCAGTAGACGCATTATACCTACTGCCGATTTCTCTCATTACGTGAATTAAACTCTCCAGCTTGACGAGCACTACTGAATTAAATGCTTCGCCTCTTCTAGTCCCGCTCGGAAAAGGATGTTGCGTACTGTATTTGTCGGTTAATGCACCCTGCTCCAATACCATATAAGAAAAGAAGACAATGCCGTTCTCCTTGCAGTAATCAATAATCCCTGCTGTTTCAGATGAACGATATAGCAGGCTATAGTGGTTTTGTACAGCTGAAATTTCCAGACCTTCTCCCCTCAAGATGCTGGCTGCCTTTTTAATTTCATCCAGATCATGATTGGAGACACCTACATATTTAACTTTTCCGCTTTTCATTAAAGGAATCAGTCTTGGTGTCCATCTCTTCACATCTGCGGGATTGTGTATCCAATAAATATCCGCATGGTCCACGCCAAGCCGCTTTAAACTCCCATCTAAAAGTTCCTCCACCGCATCGTCATGATCCCCTGCGATTTGTGGAGTGAATTTCGTCGAAATCAGTACATCTTTGCGGTTTTGGGTAAACCTCCCCAAAATCGATTCTGAGGCACCCATTCCACATATACAGCCGCTGTATCCCATAAATTAAATCCGGCAACCATCGCCGCTTCAAATACCGGCTCTAAGTCGGCTTCTGTAAGATAATTCCCGAACACAGCATCCCCGCCAGATTGGCCGGTGCCCCATGACCATGTGTCCAGAGCTATTGAAGGGATATCTTCATTTTGCAGTTTAACGCTTTTCATTGATTCATACCTTTCACAGATGATTAAAGCAACGCAAGTTCAGGGTTCAACGCATAAGCCACATAATCCTTGGCACTTTGCTCTAGCTCCTCATCTGACAGGTGTTGCATTACACCGTACAAGATATATGGTGTCAAATAGCGTGTTCCAATCAAGTTACTGGTTGCCTGAAGAGGTCGCAGCAGCTCGGAAACGGTGTATTTAAAATTACCGTCTGGTAAATAGTTTTCTTTAGCAGCGCCGGTAGAAACGGCAATCAGCAGCTCTTTTCCGTGCAGCTTGTCCCCTTTGCTTCCAAATGCCCAGCCATGAGTTAGGACTACATCCTCCCATTTTTTCAACAATGAAGGCGTACTGTACCAGTAGAAAGGGAATTGCAAAACGATGCGATCATGCTGCTCCAATAGCCTCTGCTCGGCAGCGACATCGATCTTCTCATTCGGGTATGCCTCATAAACACGATGAATTGTAACACCAACTTGCTTCTCCATTTCTTCCGTTAAGCGACGATTAACACGGGAAGCAGTTAAATCAGGGTGAAAAACAAGAACGAGTATTTTCATTTTAAATTTTCTCCATCCAAGAAATTTTTTTCTATCAATTATTTAAATGGATACCAAGTTCAAGAGCTAGTTTAATAATTGGGCAACTGTGTTCTTTATCTAGTACTCATTGATGGGAATCACGACCTGCTCACCAAAGCTCAAACAGCCATGACAAAGACGATGTACTTCTAATCCGGTATTACCAAGTTAACTATTTTACTCCTCATTTTTCAGTGGACTATTTACAGCTTTGTCCGCTAAAATCCGTCCTGCAACTCCTATATTATCTAGTTCATTTTCCCTTACGAAAACAAAGAATGCTTGTTCAGGTATATTCATGATAGTTGAAGCTGATGTGGTAAGGTCTTTAACTAACTTTCTTTTTTGCTCTTTAGTTAATTTAGCTGCTTCAATTGTAATTACAGGCATAATTTATTCTCCTTTATTGTGAATTTATGTCTAATGACGTCGAGCTGACATAAAAACTCGTATGCATCTCTCTTGTTAAAGAGACCGTGCGACTCCAATTTATATGAATTTAAAAATGACCAACGATTCGGTGCGGTACATACGGTTCTTCTAAAAACGCAATTTCTTCAGGTGTTAATTGAATAGATAGGGCAGCTTCTGCATCTTCGAGCTGGGATATTTTTGTCGCACCGACAATAGGAGCGGTTACCGGGTCTTTGTGCAAAAGCCACGCAAGTGCGATGTGAACCCGGTGAACAACATGTTTCTCTGCCAAACTCGCAACCCGGTCTACCACCAATTGATCCGCATCTGTTGTTGCATCATATTTTTGTTTTGCAATTTCATCAGTTTCGGCACGATGTGTTGTTGTCTCCCGCGCCAACCTTCCTCCTGCGAGTGGGCTATAAGGAATGACCCCGATTTTTTCTTCCTTACAAAGTGGGAGCATCTCCCGTTCCTCTTCGCGGTAAATGAGATTTAAATGATTCTGCATTGATACAAATCGGGTCCACCCATTTTTCTCAGCTACATGTAAAGCTTTCTGAAACTGCCATGCCCACATAGCAGAGGCTCCGATGTATCTTGCCTTACCAGCCTTGACTATGTCGTGCAGTGCTTCCATCGTCTCTTCGATGGGCGTGTTGTAATCCCAACGATGAATTTGATACAAATCGACGTAGTCGGTTCTCAATCTCTTAAGGCTTTTATCGATTTCGCTCATGATCGCCTTGCGGGAAAGTCCAGCGCCATTGGGTCCTTGATGCATTCGTCCATGTATTTTAGTCGCGATGACAATCTCATCACGGTTCGCAAAATCCTTGAATGCACCTCCAATTATTTCTTCACTTGTCCCGTCAGCGTACACGTTTGCAGTATCAAAAAAATTGATTCCAAGCTCCAGAGCTTTTTTTATGATTGGACGAGCGCGTTCCCCATCAAGCACCCATCGATGATGACCTTTTTCTGCGTCTCCAAAGCCCATACAACCAAGACAAATCCGGGATACATCCAAGCCGGTATTTCCAAGTTTCGTATAATGCATTTCATGGAACCTCCCTTACTTTTCCTTAAAATAGCTGAATGAGCAATTGTATTGATGCACATTAGGCGTTGGCTTCGTGCGGTGCGACTTTGACTTGTCAAAGAACGGGCACGCGTGCTGATCGTTGAGTTTAGATATAAAAAGCCATTATAGCAGCGTACATACACAGCATCGTCAACCACAACGGATCAAGTTTAGACCGTGCCGTAGATAAGTGTACATCAAGCTCGGACTAATATTTCCAATAGCTTCAAACAAAAATGAACATTGATTGTTTAATCAACTTACGTTTATAATTCTAAACGGAAACAAAATGCTTGCAATAATCAATTTCTCTCGATGTGTAGATTACTCAACAAATTATTAATAATTGCCGATTATCTCAGTAAGGGGACTTTAAAAATGACTAAAGTGGACAGAAGGGTACTCAAATCTCAAGAAGCCATAAAGAAAGCAATACTTGAACTGATGACTGAAAAAAACTTTGATGACATTACAATTCGGGATATTTCTGATAGGGCAAATGTTAATCGAGGAACAATCTATCTCCATTACATGGATAAATTTGACTTGCTAGATAGGATAATTGAAGAACATATAAACAATCTCCGTGAACTTTGCCACACAGCATCTGAAATGAGTTTCCAAGAAGGAAATTATGTCTGGTTCGAATACTTTGCAGACAATCATTTGTTCTTTTCAACCATGTTAAACACGAAAAGTTCAGCTTATTTTCGTAGTCAATTCCTTGATTTAGTCGTCCAGGAGTACAAGGTTGAAGTCGATGTAACAGAAGGAAAAAATCAAGGCTTAAGTGATGATGTCATTCTTCAATTTTTTGGAGCCGCGGTCGTGGGGATCGTAGAATGGTGGTTCAGGAATGGAATGTCAGTCCCCCCTCGTGTCATGGCAGAACAAACTGGGATATTGTTAGACAGAAATTTTTAAATTGCATTCCCAACAAATCTAGTAAATCGAGTAATTTCTTGTACTGAGGTTATTTAAACAAAATTCTCATCCTAATTTCGTGATGAGGGTAGGGTTTTGAATACTGTTCTCGCATTACGGACTTGAACACTAGAGATAAGGCCAATACCCGGCACAGTACAAAAACATGAAGCGGCACCCGCTCCATGTTTTGTACTTAAATCCATAACATCATTTCCTATTGAGAACACGATCCCGAATAACAAGAAAATGCTTACCACAAGAAGAACTTGCCTCATGTTAGTGAGAACAAGAGAATATATCGCATTTTAAATTAAGGGTCTTGTTTAGAAAAAGTTTGTAAGCGTCACATCTGGTCGACTGTGATACCACCATCAACTAGCTATGGCTGTATAAACTTAGTCTAAATTTTCTCCATTGCTGTTAATTACTTTCTTATACCAATTAAAGGACTTTTTCCTACTACGGCTTAACGTACCATTTCCCTGGTCATCTTTATCCACGTAGATGAAACCATATCTTTTGCTCATTTCTCCAGAGCTTGAGCTTACTAAATCAATGCACCCCCAGGTTGTATATCCTAGCAACTCTACGCCATCTTCTTTTACAGCAGCTTTAAATGCTCGGATATGTTCACGAATATACTCGATTCTGTAATCATCCGAGATACATCCATTTTCATCAGGCTTGTCCGCAGCTCCCAACCCATTCTCGACAATAAATAATGGTTTTTGATAGCGATCATACAATGCATTTAGTGTAATTCTCAGCCCGAGTGGGTCAATTTGCCAGCCCCATTCACTTCTTTTTAAATGGGGATTTCGTAATGTCGGAAAGAGATTGGCAGCGGTTTGAGTATTAACTGCTGGGTCAGCACTTGTTAATCGCGAACCATAGTAACTAAATGAAACGAAGTCAACTGTATTATTTTTCAGAAGCTCCTTATCACCATCTTGCATTTTCAGATGTATATTCATCCTTTCGAACATTTTTTTGGCATAATTCGGGTATTCACCACGAGATTGTACATCCACAAAGAAGTAATGTTCTCGATCCCTTGTCATGGCTTTCCATACGTCTTCAGGAGCGCAAGTATAGGGATAAGTGCTGGCACCCGCCAACATACATCCTATCTTGAATTCGGAATTTATTTTGCGTGCAATTTCAGTAGCTTTAGCACTAGCGACCAATTGGTGATGAGCTGCCTGATACTTCACAGCTTCTTCATCTTCATCTTCATCAAACACCAATCCTGAGCTCCCGAACGGTAGGTGTAATAACATATTGATTTCATTAAAAGTTAGCCAATACTTCACTTTATCTTTGTAGCGAGTGAATAGTGTTTCGCATAGTCTTTCATAATAATCAACCATTTTACGGCTTCTCCAAGAACCGATGGTTTTTACCAAATGCATCGGCACATCAAAATGAGTGATCGTTACTAAAGGCTGTATATTATATTTTAAACACTCATCAAAAACATCATCGTAGAACTTCAAACCTTCTTCGTTGGGTAATGTATCATCCCCATTTGGATAGATTCGTGTCCATGCAATAGATAAGCGGAAGCATTTGAAACCCATTTCTGCAAATAAAGCAACGTCTTCCTTATAATTATGATAAAAGTCGATGGCTTCATGGCTCGGATAGAAATGTTCATCATCACATTCCATCATTTTCATCTTGCCTTTCATTACAGAAACGCGATCCTTTCCTGCGGGTATAACATCGACGGTTGACAATCCCTTATTCCCTTCCAAATATCCACCTTCACATTGGTTTGCAGCAGTTGCTCCTCCCCATAAAAAGTCTTTGACTAAAGTCATTTATAATCCACTCCTTGAATTTGATATGGTTACACTATTAGGACTAACAACTCATTGTTAAAATCAGTGACTGTACTACTGTTATTAGTTAGCACATCAGCATAACTGTAAGTATTCGTAACGATCACCGGGGTCTGGGTAACATATCCTTCCTCTCTGATTTTCTCCAAATCAAACGTGATTAGTGTCTGTCCCTTGGTAATTCTCTGACCCTCTTCAACATGAGCTTCAAAGTACTTCCCATTCAGTTTAACGGTGTTCAATCCTATATGGATGAGTATTTCAACCCCATCATCGGAGAGTAAACCGATTGCGTGTTTCTTGGGAAACAGCGAAACAATTTTCCCATCAAAAGGAGCGACCACTTTTCCTTCGCTTGGCTCAATGGCAACTCCTTTTCCCATTGCTTCTGTGGAGAAGGCCGCATCTTGAACATCCTTCAATGGAATCATTTCACCTTTGATAGGACTTGTAATAACCGTATTTTTAAGTGTGATGATTTTATCGTTTGTGGTGACTTTATTCTGCTCAGACGTTTCTTTCTCATATTTTAAGGTTAATAAATAGGTAAGCACTGCAGTTATAACCGTTGTAATTAATAATGCGATGAGTATATTATAGAAATTCCAAATGTTTTCTCCAATATAAAGCGGAATAGCTGGAAGCCCTGATGAACCTGTTGCATAACGTGAAACTTCCATAACCCCTGCGTACAGCCCTCCAGCAGCGGATCCAATCATAGCCGCAACAAGAGGATACTTTTTAGGTAAATTAACACCGTAAAGTGCTGCTTCTGTAATTCCCATTAAGCCTGTAATTCCACTTGTAGTGGAGATTTGCTTGGATACTGTATCCTTTGTTCTCCAACTGACAATCAACGCGGCTACACCTTGCGAAATATTGGATATCATGGCTCCAGGTCCAATGATATTTTCATATCCCAATGTCGTGATTTGAGCCAATGATAACGGAACGATACTGTGATGAAGTCCAAACATAACAAGGATTGGCCAGAAGGTTGCAATTATGAAAATGACCACCCATGCTCCGTGCGATCCCAAAAAATCAAACCCCATTGCCAAATATGTTCCGAAGAAAGAACCTAGCGGTCCTAGTGCAGTTAAGGAAATAAATCCAACAACCAGAATGGTAAACATCGGAACAAAAATAATTTTTACAGCGTTAGGAATGATTCTTTTAAACAATGGTTCAATGTAGGATTGCGCCCACACGGTTAATAGAATCGGAACAACCGATGAACTGTAAGCAACAAGTGTCAATGGAATATTGAAAACGCTAACATTATTACCCGCAGTTCTCAATAGATCCAGATTCGGATGAAGCAATATCCCAGCCAACACAAGTGCCAGTACAGGGCTGCATTTTAATTTGTTTGCAGCCGAATATGCTAATAAAAAGGGTAAGAAATAAAAAATGGCATCCGACATGAAATTGATTACATAGTAAGTTTGTGACGCTTTTGAAACTACATTAAATAAGATCAGCAAAGCCAATAGCGCTTTTATCATTCCCGCGCCTGCAATAGCCGGAACGATTGGACTGAATGTACCTGAAATAAAATCGATTAATTTGCCAAAAACGCTTACATTTTTTTCATTAGATAATGTATCATCTATATTTTCTGCATGTTTTATATATTTGACCACTTCCTCATATACTTCTTCGACATGGGTGCCAATAACCACCTGAAATTGTCCGCCGCTTTCAATTGCATCAATCACGCCATCTAAAGCTTTAATAGCGTCTTGATCGGCTTTTTTATTTTGGTTTAGTGCGAATCTAAGCCTTGTCATACAATGAGTTAGTGTTGATACATTTTCACTACCACCAATCTTCTCTACAATATCCTGAGCTAATTTTTCATATTTTTTGCTCATTAGAAAATGCCCCCTCTTCTTGTTGTTGAACAATGAATTACGCCTTTTATTTATTAAACATAAACAACTTTACCTGCTAAATAAAAAAAGTTATTTATCAGTAATATTTAAAGGCTTCATTCAAGCTGCACCTTTAAGATATCACTAGATAAATAACCTTATCCAATACCTATAATCTATGTTTTATTATGCTTGTGAGGCATACTTGATTAATTGAATTAAATGAGAAGTAGCCTGGTTAAAAATCTTGTGTTTCTTCCAAACAATAACACAACTAAATTTGAGTTCTGGAAAAAATGGTCTGAAGCAAAGATGTTTTGAACCTGTCATCGCAAGAGCACCTTCAATACAAATAGCAGTTCCCATACCATTATCTACAAAATTAACTATGTTAGAAATTAAGTTGTATGTGGCTAGAACATGTATATTTTCATATTCATCAGCAAACCAATTAGCAATTTCATTTTGTACTGTTGGACGACTAGAAAGAAGTAAAGGAACTCCAACAAGATCATTGGGAGTAACATATTCTTTTTGTGCAAGAGGGGATGAAGCCTGTGTTAGAATTCCCCATCGTTCCTTTTGAGGCAATCTGATGAAATCGTATTTTTCAATATTTATGGGCTCTAATAAAATCCCAATTTCAAGTAATCCTTTGTCTATTTTTTCCTTTATATCATCCCCTGTTCCGCTATAAATATAATAATTAACCTGTGGATACTCTTCATGAAAAGCTTTTAATGTTTGAAATAAATAATGCGATGTTAGTGATTCGACGCTTCCTATAGAGATAGTCCCTCCAACCAGATTATTTTGATCTTTGAATTCTCTCTCTGTTTTATCCGCAATCGTTAGGATTTCTTCTGCCCTCTGACGTAAAAGCATGCCAGCATCCGTTAATGACACCTTTTTTTTACCGCGAATAAGCAATTGAGTTCCTAAATTTTTTTCTAAGTCAGCTAATTGTCTGCTTAATGTCGGCTGTGTTACATGTAGTACATTTGCTGCATGCGTAATACTTTCCAAACGAGCGACTGTAAGAAAATAACGAAGCACTCTTAACTCCATGTTTCCCCCTGTTGACAATATGTGCTTAAGAATAGATTCAATATGTCCTAGTAATTAACTTACCATCTTAAATACAGTTCTTTCAGTTTACTTTTTCACATACTTCTCTGCCATTATAACCATTAATCAGTTCTATATGCATATGTTTATATGTGGAATTGAATCGATATATGGGAAGGATTTGGGTACTGTTACGTGAACATAGTGTTGTTGGGTTTGAACATTTTGTGATAAGACCTCCCCAAAATTAGTCATGAAATTTCATATTGCTGAGCCGTTCCACGTTTTCAGGATCGTGAAGAGATAAAATTAAGCTCTCTTTGGAATCCAACCTAGCAATCCTCTCCATATCGGCCCTGCTCAATTCGAATAGGAACGATTTCATGATGAACGATTAGATCCATCAGTCGATCATTTAGGAAGTTACTTACGCCGATTGCCCTGATCTTCCCCTCATGATATAATTCCTCCATCGCACGCCATGAACCATGGATATCGCCAAAGGGCATATGAATGAGATACAGATCCAAATAATCCAGTTGCAGTTTGTTCAGTGATGTTTCGAATGCTTTCCTAGCACTCTTGTAACCTGCATCCTGAATCCAAAGCTTTGTTGTAACGAATATTTCCTCTCTGGTCACGCCACTCTGCTTGATGGCACGACCGACTGCTTTTTCATTGCTATAAACAGCAGCGGTATCAATCAAGCGGTAACCTTCCATTAGGGCATTACAAACCGATTCTTCGCATACATTTTCATCATCAATTTGATAAACCCCAAATCCGAGTATCGGCATCTCGACACCATTGTTTAGTGTAACACTTTGCATTTTAGATCCTCCTGTTAACAAAATTCTCACTTCTACTTTTCAACCTCGATACCCAAGATAAAAAGAAGTTCCGATAATGCTGGGACCTCCTATAAATCTTAATGTTCGCTAGAGATTGATTAAGTATTGGATTCAAAGGTATTTTTGGTACTGGATAATTTTTTTTCCCCTTTAACCAGAATGATATAGGTAATTATAGATAATATACTGGTAGAAAAAATAATAATTCCAAAAGGTATAGCAGAATTTTCTCCTGCAAGTCCCACAAGTGGAGACGTAACGGCACCTAATGCGAATTGTAAGGTGCCGAGCACGGCGGACGCGCTCCCTGCAATATGCCCCTGCGATTCCATTGCTAATGTAAAAGAGATGGGGCCAATGATCCCAATGGATAAAGCGAATAAGAAGATCGAAATAAACATAGCTGATAATACTCCATGTACTAGTACTATAAATAAGACCGCAGCAGAAGATATAAACGCTAGTAATATTCCGATCAAAAATAATCGACTTTCCGTTACCCGGCCTGCAAGCAGTTTGACGAATTGAGATCCCAAGATAATAGCAAGACCATTCAACGCAAAGAGGATTGAAAACAGTGGCGGCGACACACCGTATATGTTTTGATAAATAAAGGGGGTACCCGCAACATAGGCAAAAACACCTGCGAACAATATGCCATTGACTAGAGCATACCCCATAAATGACCGTTTTCGGAACAAGCTATTATAATTTTTCATCAACGCACGGGGACTGCCTGAAATACGTTGTTGTGCAGGTAAGCTTTCCTTTAACCCCCATATGGTTATCCCTGTTAACCCTATGCCTAGCACCCCTAAAAATACAAATACACCTAACCAAGAACTGTATGACATAACCGTACTTCCAGCCGTAGGGGAAATTAACGGCGCCACATTGCTTATCATTGTTAGCAACGATATAAACTTAGTCATTTCAATCCCACTAAACCGATCTCGAACAATAGCGCGCGAAATAACGAGTCCAGCGGACGCAGCAACCCCTTGTATAAATCTTAAAGATATAAACCATCCTATGCTTGGTGCAAAAGCGCATCCAATAGAGGAAAGGATATATAGTATCATGGAAATCAACAAAGGCTGGCGTCTTCCATAAATGTCGCTTAAAGGTCCCATTATCAACTGTCCTAGCCCTAATCCTAACAGACTAGTGGTTAAACTCGCTTGAACCGCAGTTGCGCTTGTTCCAAAAAAAACAGCGATTTGCGGAAGTGATGCAAGATACATATCGACGGTAAACGGCCCCAACGCCGAAAATATGGCCAATATTAGAGCAAAACCGAGAGAATTTTTTTGGGTCTTATATTTCATTCCTTTAACTCCTATGATTGTTTTAATGTTTTCTTTAAGCTAACGCATTTGCTTTAGATGTTATGGGTTTGTTACTTCTGCCCCCATAGAATGAGCGATCTCACACCATGTGTCCGAGTCCACCAAATCCAACGACCGCTATATTTTTGCCGGAATCAACACCCCAATGGCGCAGCGGCGGAAACGTTGTGATCCCAGTACATAAAAGTGGAGCGGCGACATCAAGATTAATGCCGTCTAGAATTCGAACCACGAAATCCTCCGTTATTACAACGATATGGGTGGAATAACCTCCCTGCGTATATTGTCCATATCTATCGATGACTCCGTAGGTACTCGTATGTCCATTAAGACAATATTGCTCCTTTCCTCTACGGCAACTCTCGCACTCTCCACAGGAATCAACCATACAGCCAACTCCTACTCGGTCACCAACAGTATACTTTGTGAGTTCCAAACCAATCTGGGCGACAATTCCAGCGTGTCCTGGAACGGGAGGATATTGGACTGGCCCTCAATCCCCACGGGCAGTATGGATGTCAGTGTAGCAAATACCCGCATACTTGATCTCAATGAGAATATTATGCGGCTTAAGATCCCTGCGCTCAACTGTAGAACCTTCTGGACCGAACACAGCACGTGCATTAGCATTAATCATATATAACCTCCAATGAATAGAATTTTTATCAGTTAGCTATTTAGAAATTAGTAATGATGATCCACACTTCTTTATTAAACACCATGTGAACACCCTCTTTTCTAAATTTAAGTTCTCCTTTTTTAGGTAAGTAAGCCACGGAGAGCGAATAAACAATACTGGTTGTTTTATCAACTTATGTCTATTATTATAAAAAAAGAAACCTAAGTTCAATGGATAAAAAAGCGCAATTTGTTGAAATAGCAACATCATCACGAAAAGTGTTCATTATTTTGTAGATCAGGGAGAAAAGACAAGATGATTAAAGTGGATCGGAGAATCCTAAAAACGCAAGAATCCTTAAAAAAAGCCGTTATTGAACTGATGGCTGTAAAAAACTTCGATGACATTACCATTCAAGACATTGCAAACAAGGCAAACGTAAACCGCGGTACAATTTATCTTCATTATCAAGACAAATATGATTTATTAGATCAAATCATGGAAACACACATTAATGAATTAAAAAAAATGGATACGTGGGCATGTCAGATGGAGTGGGCTGATGCTCTTGTTCCATATTTCGAGTACTTTGAGAAAAATTTTTTGCTTTTTTCAACCATGCTAGCTGCATCAAAAGGTACACCTTCATCTTTTAGAACGCGGCTACTTGCTTATTTCATGGAAGGATTCAAAGGGGAGATTGACAAAGAAAGCGGGAAAAATACGGAATTAATCGAAGATGTGAGGTTGCAATATGCTGGGACTGCTTATGTAGGGGTCATTGAATGGTGGATTCGAAATGGAATGCCCTATTCACCGCAAGTCATGGCCACGCAAGTTGGCACCTTGTTAGAAAGAAGTTTTTAATCGGTATTATATTCTGTAAAGAAAATGGCCTTTTCCCTTTTCAATAAAGGTCACAGTATACAACGAAATACTAAAACAACGGCAGCCGATTGGCTGCCGCTTCTGCTTGTTTTTTCATTTTTTGTTAGAGTTCTCATATTCTTTCTCGGTTACGTGTTCTAACCGGTCTGTATCACCCCAATGTGAGTACTAAGTATACAAACTAAGTATTCTTCGTAGTCCCATGCCAATGTTTTACGTTCGGTGGAATGCTCACCACATCGCCTGTTTTGAGGAATTGAACTGGTTTTCCGTCTACTTGATACCAACCCTCTCCTCCAGTAACTAATAAAACTTGCCCAACATAATGAGAGTGCTAGTTATTACGGGCGTCTGATGCAAAGGTTACGTTTCCGATAGCTTTATTGAGGAAGACAGGATTGTTAAACACCAATTGTAAGAAGGCGTTAGCGATAAAGTTTTTTCTTCTTTTGACCCGACGGTAAAGATGGTGCTATTTCTTAAGTGCTCGTACGGCACTGTCACAAAATAACTATGATGGAGGTTAATACAAAAAAATCTGTGATATTAGAATTTGAATCATTGTGTCTTGTATTGAGTTAAAAATCTCTAAGTTCAACTTCTCTATCTTGCCAACTAGCATCATGCTCTAACGAACAAAGAAATTTTTAAAGCTGCGGGTATTAATGAAAAAGAGATTACTCGTCTTATAAAGAGATGCTTGATGTGGGATAAAGATACAAATATCATCTGGGGTTTTAGGGCTCTCATACCACAAAAAAGAATTTCTAATTATCAAAGAAAAGCCCAAACTTCTGTGGACTTAAATGCTCGGTCATTCTGATCCCAAAACAACCACACTTTACACCCATATTAGAAACAACGAGCAAAATCATACGGTTGAAGATATGGATTCATTCGAATAAAGCAGGCATTTATGCGGTCATTTTGAACGCCTTTAATCTTCATTTTAGAACTAATAGCATAAAAGTCACGGTAGACCGAATTTTTTAAACTTTCATAGTAGTGGATTATAAAACCTGAATCTTCTACACTTTAATTGGACAAAAAAATTAAATGTAACAGATACAAAACATCGATATGTATTGTAGATTGGAACAAAAAATAATCATGTCATTCCACAAAGTAACTCTAACTATAGCCGCCCCTTTAAATATTACAAATTCCTCGAAAGAGGCAAACTTGTTGTCATTCTCCCCTAAATATAAAAAAATCCTGATATTATCAGGACTTAGTTGGGGTAAACTTGTTGTCATTGTACAACATAGGCAATACTTAAAACCTGGAAATAGATAACTAAATTAATTCACAAAACCTTTATTTTTTTTATCTGTTGTGATTTTGATCAGTCCGTTTTAATTGAAATCCGATGTTTTCTATGACTATAAATATAGAGTATCAAGAAGGCTATCTACTTTACTGTTTGTGAGACTGGTTGGGTAGGGCAGAACAATCGGTCAAAACGGCGCATCAATCCTTCAAGCGGACCAACAGGAAGCTTAGCAAACAACAATCCCAGCAACAGTGTAACAACTGCAACTATTACGTCGCCGAACGGAACTCCGTCCAGACTGTGCCCAATCTTTGCCAGATACAGAAACCAAACTATTACAAATTGAATGGCATACATGGTCAGAGCCATACGTCCGACTGCTGCAAAAGGCAATAATACAGTAGAGGCCTTTTTGGATATGAGACATGCAACGCCCAATACCAAGAATGAAATTCCTAATCCTATCATCGTTTGGAAGGTCGAAGCGGTGTGCGGAGCCGACTGCAAGAGCATATGCCACATTGGTGATTCCGTATTAAGCGGCCAAATTGCGTATTCATCCGGTGGCTGTACAGGAGCAACTCCTTGCATCCTTACCAGCCATTGTTCAAAGTGGAGACTCCAATTCGGAAGTACAAAAGCAGCCAGTGCTTTGCCAATAACAAGCATAACGATACCACTGCCTGCGAGTATGAGAGCTGTGCGTAATCTGGTCAGGTCAAAGCGGCCAATGGCCATACCAGTAACAAATGCAGGGATCAAGGCGATAGCAGACATTGGACCTCCTGCAATATCACCAAGAAGATAAGCTTTTGAGAAAATACTTGATCCCAGAATCATTAGCGGCGGGGCTGTCACGAGCAAAACTACTGCTGTTGTAACAATGGTGCGGGTCGAACGGCGAAATAACATAAGGGCCAGCACAAACATAGCTGAATAGGCAGGCAAAATGATGCCATATGGAGTGTTCAGCATAATAAGCAAATAACCAATAATATCAACAAATACTGCACGGGCTAGCATTCGCGCACGAAAAGCGGTCGTATCTGCTCCCCGATCCATCATTCGCTGTCCCATAATGGAATAAGATATACCCCCGCACAGCACGAATAATAGTGTCGTGTTTCCGGAAACAATCTCAGAAACGTTTGGGTTCGATCCGAAGTGCTGCAAATACATTCCCAGCACCGCCATTCCTCGTACTGCATCAAGTGCTACAAGACGCCCGGTGCCCCTCCTTCTCTTCGACTCTTCTACAGAACTACGAGAAGGAATATCGGTTTGTGTAGCGTCGTCGGATGTTTTGGATACACCTGCTGTATCTACTTCTTTTTCATCCAATTTATTATCAACCGTCTTTTCATCTGCTTGATTTCCATTCAATTGGCTGCTTACGGAAAAAGCTCGTATTTTGATATTGGACTCTTCCTCATACTCTCTGACGGATCTGCTTATCAGTTTGATACTGCTTAGCAACTTGCATTCCTCCCTGAAAATCCTGGACTCGTATTTTTCATCAACCCGCATGTACGGGAGTGATGTTACGCTATAGTCCAATATATCCTGCAGATGTCGCTAAAGTTTGATCAAGTTGTAAACAAAATGTCACAACGGACGTAACCGTTTTATCGCAAAACAACCTTATTCACAGTTGATCACTGGAATAGGGCTGTTTGGAAATCACTCAGGGTTTGCTGGGAACTGCATTAAAAATCGAATTGGCCAGTAGTCGGAATTGATGCTGCGGATGAGCGCCATTGGTTAGATCGTTGGAGAAAACTGTAATATTCTTTTTGTTTTCCATATAGGTGAAGGCCATGATCTTTCCTCTTGCAGCTTCGTGACCTGGCCACCAGCCCGCTTTGAAGAAGTTTTCTTTATTGCTAATGGTTGCAAGAACTTTTGCAGCTTTAGGTAGCTTCGTAATGTAAGAACCTGTAACGGTGTAGAAATATTCTTCGTTATCGTAAGGGGCTGTAATCACATGATCCTGTTTGACATTCGCCAGGAACACCCCTTCGTATCTTTCCCATGTTGGTCCAGCAAACACAAATTGAGGAATCCAGTTTTTCACGTTACCCATCCCCATATTTCCATAAGCAATGTATGGCTTTCCTTTCTCAACAAGTTTGTCGGAATCGAATGTATTCACGAGCACATCGGCATGCTGCTGATCATCGGTCACTTTAAAGCCGAAATTTTTGAGCACATAAGCTGGTTCCCCGAGAGCGGCTACCGTAGGAGGTTTAAGAACTTTGCCAACGGGTTTGTTATTCCCGAATGCCGTGACATCAAGATAGTATTTTGACACTAGCGGATGCAGATCATCATAGGCCACTGCAAAGTCACCCGCTTCATATCCTGTTCCGCTTTTGGATAGCATCGTAACCACTTTGCCGGATTTAAGCAATTCATTAACGGTTTTGATGGCATCGTTATTGGTGTTTCGGATTAACACATAGGCAGAATGATTCGGCATTGGTGTGGCCGGGATCGATACGGAAGTCACCGGAGAAGTTTTGCCCGCAAACACGCCGGCTTCTCTAATCACATCACGTTCAAATCCTCGCATGACGGGAAAGTCCTGCACAATCTCGCCAGCTACGGAAGCATAATCTGAGACGTTAATACCATCATATAAAACCATGTTTGCAATGCCGCGCTCAGCCTGGTGCATGTTTATGATAAATGAACCCGCGGGGTAGGTCTTGCCAGCAGTACTTACAGCCTCTGTCGAGCGTTCAACCGTTACTCCATTGCGGATAAGATACTCAATCATCCGATAGGCTTCCAGCGGATTTTTTTGAAGACTTTTATCGGTCGGCAAAACGTAATACTCAGGAAAAAAATTCTCATTACCGTGACGGGGGCGACCAATGACTTGATTTTTTACATTGACTAGATACCGATCTACGGCATGATCATCGATATTATTAACTCCACGTTCATATACTTTTAACTGATTCAAAAATAACTTTTCTTTCTTTTGCATAACATAATCGGTTGCTGCAGCGACACTATAATACAATGCTTTGGTGGACTCTTCATTCGATTCAGGTGTTTCCAGCGTATGTCCCATTGCACCATGGTGCATGGCGAAGACAGCTGTATAGGCTGGAGACGCATCGTCCCATCCTGAAGAAGTCCCCTTGGAAACATATTTAGGATTTTCGACCGTTTTACGATGTTCTTCATAAGGAATATGGTAGTAATCATACTTTGTGTTTGCTATACCTGCTTCACCCATCGCTTTTGCCTGTTCTACCATGTTATCCATAAGCAAATCGTACTCAATATTCGGATCGTGAGGCGGTGTGGTAGGCTCGATCAGAAAATTCTTATCAAACCCATGCAGATCTAGGAAAGAAATCGGCGACCACTTGGCGATTTGCTCTGTGACACTGCGTGTTTCAGGCTGGGTTTGATAGGAATTATCCCGATTCAAGTCAAAATATTCAGCATTTGCACGTTCGGTATGAACCCTTCCATCCGGATTTTCCGTATACAGGAACAGGAAAAATACATGATCAAGCGCATCATCCATATTCAGAGTTACTGTACTCGATTTTCCATTGGATGAGGTCGTTTTGTACGTAACATTTTTATCGAGGGCCATGGTCTTAAAATAATTGATAATCGCATCAAAGCCCGGCGCTTCATTTGGATGAATATTGTTGATCCAGATGGGCACTTGATAATCTCCGAATGCACCTGATTTAATATCGTTCTCCAGCTTTGCAGGATGATTCAGCATGTCAGGATGAGTTACATTCTGATATTTGTCAATCGTTGCTTGATCTTTGGCAACCACAGTCATATAAATATCGCGGCCTTCAACGGATTTACCGATCGACATCGTTTTAATGTATCTGTTGTTTTTTTGAGCTGCCTGTGCCGTAATCGCATCAATCTCCGGCTTCAGTTCATCATAGGTACGGAAGCTGTCGTATGGGACCAACTTAATGGGGGCCTGGGCAACGGTTTTGCCGTTGACTGCTGCAGCCAGTTCATAGGTTCCCATCAATGAGGCGTACAGTGGACGCTGCAGACTCGGTTCGGCAAGATTATCCGTACCGTAAGTAAGACCGAAATTGATATTGGCAGTGACTTCTCCGTTGTCTGCTTTGACCTGAGTAACGGTGATAAAGGGGGCACCCTTGTAATCGCGATCCTTGTACGATTTCCATTCCGATAATGGCTTGCCACCATATGTCCAGCTTATTTTCTTTATATCAGTATCCTTCGGAAGCTTGAATCTGGCTTTAATGCTTCTTTTCTTCGTCATGGATGCCAGATTGTTATCCAATTTCAGTGTCGGGGTATTTTTAACCTGCGTTGAAATTGTTTTTGTTGGTTCACTCTTATCGTTCAACAACGTGCTTTTTGCGCGTTGCGCAGCATCAGCCATAGCTATGTGCGGAGCAGTGATTTCCAGAAGCATGGCGGCGGATATGGTTAACGCCAAGCAGAACCTTACTATTGGTTTTGTACCCATTCTTTTTCCCCCTATGGATAACCGGAAGACCATGTTGTGCTCTTCTTTATTGACAAAGAGCATTTAACAGACTATTGTCCGGCAAATTACGATTTTATATATTCCAATCCTATTCAAGATCTGTTTTCTGCTTCTGCCCGGAAGGATTGTCTGTCATCGAATGAGAAGCGTCGGAGTTTATGGTACTTTGCACAAATTGCTTCAAATCAGTTCGACTTTTTACATCCAGAACAGCCGCTTTGCCCACATAAGTTTCTTTTAATAGCTTCATTGGCGGTATTTGTTCATTTCCCTTTAACGTACTTTGATACCCTACCGAAGCCAAATTCCACATATCGGAGACTGACAAATTGGTATCGATATACGGACTGATTTCCTCTAGAATGGAAGGAAGCTTCATAATGGAAGTCGTTGTTTTGACCTTCTCGGCTAATGCCGTAATAAATTCGCGCTGTCTTTCTGTTCTGGAATAATCGGACATGGCATCATGACGAAAACGGACATATTGAAGCGCCGTTTTGCCGTTGAAATGCTGCTGTCCCTGCTTTAAATTAATATCGTACTCATGCAGATCGGCCTTGCTTTCATAGTACATATCCTTTTCGACATAAAAATCGAGTCCGCCTACAGAGTCCACGAGTTTAATAAACCCCTGGAAATCGGTATATACATAAAAATGAACAGGCACCCCCAGCAATTCGCTGACTGCTTTCATCGCCGTATCCGGCCCATGCGTAACAGCGGTGTTGATTCGGTTTTTGCCGTATCCGGGAATATCCGTATAGGTGTCACGCAAAATCGAAAACACATGGATATGCTTATCGATAGGATTCAACGAAACGACCATCATGCTGTCGGATCTGGGTACCTCGCCCTTGGCGCTTCCACGGGCATCCACACCCATCAGCAAAATATTGACAGGCTCGGTTCCCTCCCATTCTGGAGTTTCCAGAGCTTCGGTATTATCGGTGCTTACATTAATGAACGGGGAGTTTGCCGGAGCCTTATTAAATCCTTCCAGCCCTTTGTAAATCGAAAAGAAATAATAAAAGATAAAGCTTACAGCAGTGACCACAAGTAACAATGTTACAATCAATATCCTCTTTTTCCTCTGTGTCATATCATTCTTCCTTTCCGGATGATGAACGCGCCTATCCCTTCTGTATTTAAGATTTTTGCAAGGCTGTTACGAGGAGTGAAGTGTAATATCGGCTACCATCTGGTTTTAAATGGACGCCATCTTTATAAAAGTATTCATCTTTGCCTACACTGGCTGAATACCAGTCCACCACGCTGACGTTGCTAAACTCATCGGCGACCTGTGCAATCGTGTCATTCACCGTGTTTTGCCATCCTTTCGGAACCCGGGTGGTCACCAAGATTACCTGTCTGGCTCCAGAAAGGGATTGCAGTACGTCGTGCAGTTGGTCTTTGCTAAACGGACCGTTGGTGCCGAGTTCGATAATGACTTGGTCTCCCAGTTTGTCTTGGACGGCTAATTCATTAATGACTTTTACAGCTTGAGACATCTGCCGGCCAACCTTGCCGTCTACCGTCATATTCGGAAGCTGCTCTTTTAAATAAGGCTCAATTCCGACCGTAACCGAATCTCCAATCATCGTGACGCCCTCGCCGTTTAAGGACAAGGATGGTCGAGCTTGTTCTCCGCTGGTACTGGAAGCCCTAGGATTTTGTGCAGCAGGCTGCATCGCATCAAGATTGTATAGAGAAGAATCCTTGCCGCGTGGTTCGTTATCATCCGAATTTTGCTTTGAATGTAGATGGAGCCCTATGGCTCCTATGACGATAAGAAGAATCATAAAACCCCATAAAGCCCTCACTTTTCCGACATTTTTTTTGTTCATACCTAGTTCATCCTTTCCTTTAACATGCTAGTAGGTTTTATCCTGTTTGATAGCATCAATCAAAACCGAGGCATAATACTGAGCTCCTTCTGGTTTCAGATGAACACCATCGTCATAAAATAGATCGTTGCGGTTTTCGCTGGCCGAATACCAGTCGATAAGTCGTACATTTTGAAATTCACCGGCAATTTCACGCAGATTGTCATTTACGGTATTCTGCCACCCTCTCGGTACTCTGGTCGTTATCAGATAAATTTGCCGAGAATCCTGTAGTGAAGTCAGCAAGGACTTCAGTTGACTCTGGTTAAACACGCCGTTGGTGCCGAGTTCAATAATAATTTTATTGCCAAGCTTGCCCTGTGCCTGCAGGTCATCAAGCACATTCCCAGCCTGTGACATTTGCCGTCCCACCTTGCCATCAATGGTCATACCGGGGAGCTGCTTTTCCAGAAACGGGGCGGCATCCAGAATGACGGAATCTCCGATCGCCGTGACCCCCTCTCCTTCTGCGGAATGTCCTGTATTTTCATCGGAAGGATTTTCATCGGAAAAGCCGGATTGCAGCTTTTCTGTCTGGACGGGTTCCCGGCTTACAGTTGCTGGCGCATCAGGCACAGGATCTGGTGAATTCGTCTTCCATGATGTCAGGACCAGAATAATGGCGATAACAATGACGACAAGGCCTAGTTGGCTGCCAGCGCCTGACCTGCGGAGTGATATTAGGCCTGCCCAAAAGGTCCCGCGGCGAATGGGCTCTTCGATGTATCTGTAGGAAAGACTCGCCATTATGAAACTGGCCGTTACCTGCAGAGCAATACGTATATAGCTGGCATCTTCGGTATTCACCACCGGACTTGACAAAATAATGATTGGATAATGCCAAATATACAGACTGTAAGATCGCTTACCGATCCAGTTCAGAGGCCGGCAGCCGAGCCATCGTTCCAGTCGATTGGCTGGATGAACAAGTACAGCAATAATAACTGCAGTAATAAGTGATAAATAAAGAAAACCGCCGCGATACAGCGAATCATCAAACTGGTTGGTCTGACCGATCATGATAAACAGCATTACAATGCCCAGCACGCCAGTCATATCCAGCATGGTCCGTGACGAAGAGGATACATTTTCGCTCAGTCTCCAGCTGGGCCAGATTATCGCCAGAGCCGCTCCGATCAAAATGGCAAACACCCGCGTGTCCGTCCCGTAATACACCCTGCTCGGATCTGTTCCGGGTTCGTATATAACGGCCATGGCTATGGCGGATACGGCGGCGCAACCCAGAATGTATAACATCAGTCTGCCTCGTCGCGGCGCAAGGCACAGACCGATCAGTAGAACAAGCGGCCAAATGACGTAAAACTGTTCCTCAATGGAAAGCGACCAGAGGTGCCCGATGGGAGAAGGCGGGCCAAAGCTCTCGAAATATGAAACATGATGAAAAATGAGATACCAGTTGTTTACGTAAAAAAGCGAGGATACAAAATGGCCTCTTAACGCCTGCAGTCTGGAGAAATCAGTAATTAAAAGCCACAGTGCCACTGCAGTCAGCATAAAGATCATGGCCGGCAGTAGTCTGCGCATTCGTCTGATCCAGAATTGCACAATGGAAAAACCGCTGTGCGTCCTCCATTCGAAAAGAATCTGATCCGTAATCAGATATCCTGATAGGACGAAGAAAATCTCCACCCCCAGCAGCCCACCTTCTGCCCATCTGAAATGAAGATGATAAGCAATAACAGCAAGCACAGAGATGGCTCTTAGCCCATCCAGGCCGGTCATATAACGTTTTATGGGTTGATTCAGGTGAAAATTTCGGTTTCCATTCACTATGGTCCATTCCTTGTCCTTATAGGCTAATGATCTTGCTTCATTTACTATAAAAAAAAGATGTCGCGAAAGTTTGATCAACATGTAAACAAATTGTCACAACGGTTGCAAAAAGAAAAACCTTATTCCGGCTGAACAACCGAAATAAGGTTTTTGACGTCTACAAACATGGCGATCCTTATCGCTATTTCAATTCAATGATCAATGACTCCTTGCTAGGAGAATCCGTTGACGCAGTCTGCGAGGAATCCAATTGTTTTTGTCCTTGAAGTAGTACACTTTTATTGTTCGGATTCCAGTATATATGCGTCGGCACAATTCCGCGATACACCGGTTCCTTATACAGTATATTTCTTCCCTGCACCTTGCCTACGTAAGTAACATTTTGATCATACTCGGTGTATGCGATATTTTTCCTGTCAGGCGAGAATTCAAAATCAAACACTTTTTCCAGAATGACGGAGAGCTCGCCGTTTCGCCGATCATATTCATACAGTGAATTATCCGTTCCGAGAAACACAAACTGGTCGTTATTCATCCAGGCTACTGAATCTCCACCAATCTGACGCTCGTATTGAAATTCAATATTCTTCCCGGAAACCTTCCCCATGGTTAGTATCTTTTTCTGACCTTTTTTTGCACCAAACAACTCCACCAGTATGCTGCGGCCATCATTTGCAATGTTAACACTCAAAAGCGTGTCTTCCTTCATAATGCCTTTTAACTGATACTTGCCAGAAGTTTGAGACCCCATATCGTAGATGTACAGGCTATCCGCTCCATTATCAAACGGATTTTCTACCAGGTAGCCGATATACGAACTGTTGGCCGACCAGGAAACATATTGTACATAAGACTCGTTTCTGGTGCTGATCCTGTCTATTTCCTTTTCCTTGCCATCCTGCAAGGAAATAAGCCTTAGGGTTGTCTCCGAGGAAGAACGAGAAAATTCGCAAATATATTTCCCATCGGGAGAAAGTGTCGTATTGGAAGTTACCTTACCGATTCCGGGTATAGCCATGCTCTGCTCATACGGATAAGTTAAACGTTCCACCGTGCCTCGCTTCAGTATGGTCATGGCTCCGAACGATGCGATAACGGCATTTCCAGACGACCATCCCAGCAGCTCCCCCCGATTTGCAAAACGATCCGGAAGCCGATATATTTTTTGGACCTGAAACGGCCGAGAGCTTTGATCGGTACTGGAAACTTCATTGCTGTCGGCGATGACGACGGTCTCTGTTTTTGGTTCTGAACCGCATCCTGACAGCAGTAATACCACGAGAGATAGGACCAGCAGCATTACAACATATCTATTGCCCATTATTCATTCTCCGTTCCCCGCGGTTTCCAGAGCTTTAAATTCTACCGTAACGATGGTTTCATTATGCTCGTTTGTAATCGAGATGGAACCCGCAAATTCTTCAACGATGGATTTCACAATGCTGAGCCCCAATCCTACACTCCCTTCCTCCGCACTGTCGGAATGAGCTGGATAAAATGGCTGTAACAGGTGTGACAGATGTTCTGCCTCAATCGGATCGCTTGGATTGCTGAAAATCAAGCGGATCTTTTCTTCTGCCCGTACTGCTGTTACCGTTACTACCGAAAACGGCAAACTGTATTTTAGTGCATTATCTATCAAGTTGATGAACAGCTGTCTGATTCTGTCCCTATCGGCCAACATCATCAATTCCTCATTCATCTCATATTCAATGGTCTTTTTATAGCGCTGTGCCCGGATCATCATCGATTCACACACATCCTGCAGGATTAGCCCGATATCTACCCGATCAAGCTCATTGATCATGATATTTTTGCGTGAAACTTCCAGTAGTTTTAGCACCATCGTATGCAGGCGCTTGCTCTCCTCGATAATATGATTCATCCCTTTGTCAAAAAAAGCACGGTCCTTCTCACCGTTCATTCTGATCAGCTCCGCATATCCCAGAATGGAGGTTAATGGCGTTTTCAGTTCGTGAGTAATATTGTCAAAAAAGCGCTTTTCCTGCTGGTGAAGCTCTTTCAAATGGTCCCGGTCCTTCTCAATAATATGAATCTGTCTACTAATTTGATCAATCATATCGTTAAAATTCTCAGCCAGTCGGCCAATTTCATCCCTGCGTTTAAAGTGAATGCGGATATCCAGATTCCCGTTTTTCACCTCGGTGGAGGCTTGCGTCAGTCTGGACAGCGGGATGGTAATATGCCTCGAAAGAATATAGGAAAACAGAAAAGCTGCCGCAAAAATCGCCAGGGCAATATAGAGGGTAATCTCCCGAATCTGTCCGGTTTGTTCGTAAAGTGAGCTGAAATCTTTGTAAAAACGCAGTATGCCCACCTTTGAACCGTCTATAACAACCGGATAGGAGAAAAGGACAGTCGTCTTATTACGATCATAAGTAATGCTGTACGCTGTATTGCCACCAATCGCCTGCTGCAGATCGCTTTGCATGTGCTGCTGGAAAATGGAGCTGTCCGGGGCATAAAGCAATTTGCCCTCCACCGTATACACGCCAACACTGCTGTCCGTGGTATGGTTCAGATTAGTTGCTATTTCCCTCGCAATTTCTCCAAAATACAGCTCATTGCTGCTGAAATGGTTAATCAGGAAAGCCTGACGCACATACACATTGCTGTTATTTTTCAGTCCGATCAGTTCGGAGGTAACCAGATTCTGATTGCTTGTCCGGATAAATTCCTTGACTGTCTGATTGAGCACGACAAAAGAAAGCGAAAAAATCAGAAAAAAACCGATCAGGAATTTGATGCTGATTTTACGTATCATGCTTATCCACCCATTTTTTTAAATTTGTACCCGATTCCGAAGACGGTAGTAATGCATTCGGTGGCGTCCAGCTTTTTGCGGAGTCTCTGGATATGCGTATCAACCGTACGGGTATCTCCGGCAAAATGATAACCCCACACCAGATCAAGCAGTTCGGAACGTGTAAAGGTTTTGCCCTGATGTTTAACCAGCATCATAAGCAGATCAAATTCCTTGGGGGTCAATTCAACGGGACGGCCTTCTATTTGGACGAGTCGTTCTTCTTCGATCACTTCAATATTGTCAAACCGAATGACGGCTTTCGTAGCTTCTTCCCTTTCCGAGCTGTTCGCCTGCTCCACTCTGCGCAAAATGGTTCGAATGCGTGCAACAACTTCGCGCAGATCAAAAGGCTTGGTAATATAATCATCGGCACCGAATTCAAGGCCTAGAATTTTATCGGTAATATCCGATTTGGCCGTAATCATGCAGATCGGTATGTTATAGTCCGTTGTCACCTTTTTGCAAATGTCTAGACCGCTCTGGTCAGGTAGCATCCAATCTAACAGCAGCAAATCGGGCTGAAACGACTGCAGCTCATGCATTCCCGTTGCTCCACTGGCCGCTGTGCGTGTCTGGAACCCCTCCATAGAAAGCCCGTACGAAAGCAAGTCGGCAATCGGGGCATCATCTTCGATAATAAGAATCTTTGCTTTATTCATCGTAATCCTCATCTCTTTTTTTAATACGGTAGGTTTATGACATTGTCCATTATATTAATCATTCAGGGGAAAACAATCAAATGTATATTGTAAATCCTCATACCCACTATCAGCATATAGCCCCACCTTTTCTGTTTTAAGAAGCCGTACCATGAGCGTTTTTCGATAAAAACTTAAGCAACATAAGCGATAAACAAACTAAGGTTGCTTATAGGAAGTTCATCCCAGTTCCAGCTGTTATTGGCCTATTCGAAAGGTCAATCATAAATAACGAAATCTTCGCCTGATGTGAAAGTGATGTGTCCGTTGTTTTGGAATAGCTGTTTGTTACCTAGCCAGCATTTTGTCCAACAAGTCCTCCAGCTCGGTTGAAGGTCGTTGTGACTGAACCCGTTGAGTAAGAATTGCTCACGGTTCCGTTAGAATTGTATCCGACTAAACCACCAGCGCGGGACAGTCCATCCACTTGGCCAGTCGCATAACTTTGGCTGACGGTGCCTTGAATATTATAGCCTGCAATTCCTCCAACATATCCAGTAGATTTGGTTCCCCTCACGTTGACAGTCGATATAGACTTAGTAATCGACGCGTTGTTAACACCCGACCAGACCACTCGCATAATCATAGGTGCCCTCTCCGAGCGCTTCTACACTGCCGGATGCAAATACATTACTGATTTGACCGAAACTTGTACCAGTAACACTTCCTACGTTCCTATTTCCGATTATGTTAACATCCATTAACCGAACGTTACGAACAATACCTGTAGCCATTAAATTGCCAAAAAAACCGACATTCATTGACAAGGGCTGATTAATCGTCAAGCCGGAAATCGTGTATCCGTTCCCATCGAACACACCCGAGAAATTGGCAATCGGGTTCCAAGTACAATCCGTTAATTGGATATTAGCACCCAATTTGTAATAAGCGTTCGGATTAGTCCTGATATCATCCAGCATCGCCGCTGTCGTGATGATATAAGGGTTCTGTTCCGTACCGTTTCCCGTTCCGTAAAAAGCATGTGCCCGTGAAGGGGCGACGGGAACAATAGCTGCGGCAAGAATAATGACCACTAGGATTAATTTTAAATAAGAAGTAAGCTTTTGGTTTAGACGAAATTCCTTAATTAATGGTAACAATAAAAGTTCCTCCTTCTTATGCGACAAATAAAATCATCTGAATTGTTTAGGCTAATGCCACCTCATCTCATATAGTACTAAGTACAGCAACGCTATTTTCTCTCAAGGAAAAATTTAAATTTAAGCATGAAAAATAACCGTTCATTGAAAGAACGGTTACCCGCTTTTCAGTTTGTTTTATCGCCGCTGCCTTAAATAACATTCCCCTGGCCTACTAAAATCAGGATGCGATTATATGCATTGCAATATCGACATACATTAAATAAATATTATATATGAAACGATGCTGCTTTCCTGTTCACACAATCACTGTCTCCTTTGTAGGTTTTGGCTGTTATTTTGATACGAAGATTTTAGCATGGTATGACTGAACAAATTTTGAACATTCACACTTCTGCTTCTTCGAAGAATGCTCTAATCATAAACCTGGCTTAGATATTAATGAACCGAGAAGACTCAGCTGATATGTGACGGTTTCATTGCCCCTAAAGCCTCCATTTAGACGACTTCTAGAGCAACTTTGTATTGTCTACCAACAACAGCAAGCCACTAATCCTAGACTAACAGATTAGTGGCTTGTTCGTGGAGTTTATAAGGGACTCATATTAAAGTTCTCAGCGGAGTTTCTTGTTCAACGGGTCCTTAAATTTCTTTCCCATTTGACTCAACAACTTTTTTGTACCAATAAAAAGAATCTTTTTTATAATGCTTTAATTGTTTGATATCATCATCTGTTCGATCTATATAAATTAATCCATACCGTTTTTTATATCCGTTACTAGTGGATAATAAATCGATGGCAGACCACGGATTATAGGAAATGACCTTTACACCAAAATCAATCGCTTTTTTAACTGCGAGGATATGTTTTTTCAAATAATCAATTCTGTAATTATCATGAATCCTCCCATCAATGGTCAACTCGTCGTATGCACCAAGACCATTCTCTGTGATCATCAAGTGCATATTATATCTTGTATAAATATCACGCAAAATGTATTCCAGTCCAGTTGGATCTATAGCCCAGTCTGTAGTCTCCAGAGCAGGATTCTCGCACATTTCATAGAAGCCCGGATGTGTTTCGTAGCCAGATATTTCTCCCTTGATACCAGAGACATTAACTCCCGACCACTGTTCATCGGCAACCTCTGGACAGGCTTTGGCTGTGTCACTGGCATAGTAATTCAGAGTCAAAAAATCAGATTTTAAATATGAGTGGTTGATTTCAAATGGTTTTTCGCAATAATTTGTTACCTCTGGATCCATTCCAATTAATACCTAGTGATCATATTCTAGCTCTCCATAAAACGTGACTTCTCAGTTAAGCTTCTTACTAAAAGCAAACCATCTATTTACCCCAATCTTATTTAACTTGGTAGGTGTGTACATACATTCACCCCATTATGGGAGAAATTGTATCAATGGAATGATTCGTCAAATACTTCAATATTCCTTTTTCTAAGAGAATCTAATTATGTCGAAATAAATCCTATAATTTCGATTAAAGCGAAATTATCTTATGTCATTCCCATAAGTAACTCTATCTAATAGCCGCCGCTTTAAATATTACAAATTCCTCGTAAGGGATAAACTTGTTGTCACTGTACAGTTGCGCCATGCTGCACTTGACGTGTATATTTTCCCCACATATAATTGAAGTCAATAAAACACATGAACAATTGATCATATGTTAATAAAATAGAAAGCTGGGATATGTATGGCAGGACATAATCATGGACATCGACACAACAATAAAAAAGTTTTGCTGATCTCCTTCATCATCATCACTACTTACATGCTGGTCGAAGCTTTTGGTGGATTTATTACCAATAGTTTAGCTTTGTTCTCGGATGCAGGTCATATGTTATCGGATTCTCTTGCGTTGGCGATCGCTTTGTTCGCGTTTAAGTTTGGAGAGAAAGCTGTCAATAAGGAAAAAACCTTTGGTTACAGGAGATTTGAAATATTGGCTGCAATGCTAAACGGTGTTACTCTGATTGCGATTGCCTTATACATTTTTTACGAAGCGATTGAAAGGTTTATAAATCCTCCAGAAGTAGCTACAGTAGGGATGCTAGTTATCAGTATTGTTGGCCTGTTCATTAATATACTCGTTGCCTGGATTATGATGCGAGGTAGCGATACAGAGCACAACCTGAATATGAGAGGTGCTTATCTGCACGTCCTCAGCGATATGCTGGGATCTGTTGGAGCGATTATTGCCGCTCTTCTGATGATGTTCTTGGGATGGGGTTGGGCAGACCCACTTGCTAGTGTAATTGTCGCAGTACTTGTCCTTCGCAGTGGTTACTTTGTTAGTAAGTCTTCCCTGCATGTGCTTATGGAAGGAACACCCCGTAACATTGATGTAGAGGAAGTCGTACAAGCCATTTCGCAGTTCGAAGGTGTGAAAGCCGTACATGATGTGCATATTTGGTCAATTACTAGCAACTTAAACGCTCTGACTGCGCATATTGTAGTTGATGGAAATAAAACAGTGTATGAAACCGAGGCCCTACTGCATAGTATCGAGCATATGCTGGAGCATAAGAACATTCCTCACTCTACTTTGCAGATCGAGTCCGAACAGCATAGACACGATGAATCCATTTTGTGCACTATAGAGTCAGGTGCGCCGGATGCACATGCACATCATAGCCATTAATAAAAGGAGGACTGTTTGACTTTTTTGGAGCGGCTGAATCCTCGACCGCTCCCCTAAGTACCAATGCACTCCTTGGAAATTTGTTCTGTAGACTAAGATCCAAGTCTGTTAACGCAAAATGGGTCATTCCTTCTTAAATGGAGCGATGGCATTTAGTATAAACCTCATTATTTTCTCAAAAGTCAAATTCATACCTGAATCGAGATAATTCAAGTCTGCCCACCATCACAATACGGTTTTTCGTACGCATCTTTACCTACGCGATTGCCCTTTGATACGATTCAATCAGTGATTCAAGGTGACCTTATTATTTTTGAAATGGTGACTTTTCCGTTCTCTTTACATATTAATAGCACCTGAAGCTATTCCCTCTGACTTTTCCAATCCAAAAAAGAACTGACCGTCGTAGCTTCTTTCTTTTATATGTCCAGTAGTATATAAATAAAGATTAATAAAATGAGTGGACTGTTTAATCAGTGCCTTTCATAAAATTCTGAGTCAAATGGAGTGAAGTCTCTTTTAGAGTATTAATAAAAATACGTGTCGCAGCACTCAGGTATTTATCTTTCCTGTAGATAATTCCTATATATCGAGCAAGATTAACATTTAAAATGGGAATAATTCTGATACGAGGATGGTTAAGGTACTCTAAGTAAGGTCGCGGTAATATAGTTACCCCTATCCTATCTATAACCATATTAATTAAAGATTGCATGGTTGTAATTTCAAAGACCGGTTCTGGAATAAACCCCACATCTTTACAAGCTTTATTTATAAGCTGTCTTATAAAATATTGTTCAGGAAGTAAGATGGAAGGTGTTGTTTGCAAGACTTCTATACCTAATTTATCCTGATTCTCTAACGGGTGTCCAACAGGCACTGCAAACGCCATTTCCTCTCTATATAAAGAAATGGTTTCTAATTCATCCCCTTTCATAGGTAAAAAAACAATGCCTATATCCAGCTTATTTTCTAACAGTTGTTTTTGAATATCCCCAGTACGTAATCCAAACACAGATATCTTAACACCAGGATATAGATGATGAAAACTACGTAATGTGGGCGGAATGAGGTAATTTTCAACGGTTAACAAGGTGCCTATAGAAATGGTTCCTCTTTGAAGGCCATTTAGTTCATCTATTGAGGTTTTTGCCTGTTCCAGTTCATGAAAAATGTTACGTGTATACTTTAAGAGTAATTCCCCTGATTCCGTAAGAGCCGTCTTTTTACCAATGCGATCAAATAAAAGTGTGCCAATTTCATGTTCTAATAAACGAATTTGTTGACTTAAAGAAGGTTGAGAAATCCCTACCTTTTCTGCTGCTCTTGTAAAATGTAGCTCTTGGCACACAGCGTAAAAATATTCAAGTTGTCTTAACTCCATTCTTAAACCTCCTGATTTAAACGGTAATAGTTCCTACCTTTGCATTTTGCAAGTTCATTAACATGAATTTCAATAGGAATACTATAAACAATCTTAGATATTACATATTATATCATAGGTTAAACCTATGGTTATTATATAAATAATTGAATTGTACTATTGATTGAACTGTCTTAGACTATTAGTTGCACAGAGATCCAAGTAAAGTCTTTAATCCTAAAAGTATACATTCTTTAAACTGTGTAAAAATTTTGTGGGGGTGATGAGATGGGTAGTCAAAAAACAGAGATTATCTACTACAGTGAGTTTTTAATAAAGAGTAGGAAGCCTGCCGTTCGAGCATGTTCATGGAAATGGAAAGACATTTATCCATTACTCAATTAATCTGTATCGGAAGGCTTTCATTAAAGTGGCCGTGGAACATTGTCACTCATTCATAATCATACAGGGGATACGCATGGAACTTCATCAACTATGAAAGTAGTCGTCCAAATTTTTAAACCTGGTGGACATAATAAAGCTCATTGTCATACTAATGTAGCTCTCAATCTAGTATTTCAGGGCGAGGGTTATCGTGGATGGAGAAAAGATGGAATTGAAAAAAGGTGACCTATTCTTAGCTCCTCCTTGCTCTGCTCATGAGCATTGCAACACTTAACAAATAGAGGATGCTATTATTTACACGTTTCAAAATGTACCGGTTCTTACTTCAATGGGCACTTGGTTTTTAGAGAAACCGGTGGGTAGTACACCTCGTCACATAGTCAAACCAGATACACAAACAAAGAATAACTAGAAAAGATTAGTTAATACTTTTGGCCTGTAAGAATGTAACCAAACTTTAAACAACATGAACATAGAACAATTTTGTCATTCAAATATACCTTTTAAAAATTATCTGAAAGGATTTAGTATTTGACCTTATGTACAAATTAGTTCTTGTAATGTATATACACTGGAGGATATAACTGATGAAAAATTTTAATGTTGCTATTCCAACTCCCTTTCGTGATGATGAGAGCTTATATTTAGAAGGATTCAATCCTATTGTTAAACATTTAACAGATAACGGGATAGATTCACTACTTGTGTCTGCTACGACAGGCGAACAAAATTCAATGAGCATTGAAGAGCGTATCCATATTATTGATTATTTTAATCAACAAAAATTTGAAAATGTTGAACTGATGTTTGGCGTATCAGCTACAACAACAAGAAATGCAATAAAACTGGTTAAAAAGCTTGAGGAATCTGTTTTTGATTCTATTCTAATTCAGTTTCCACCTTACATTCAGCCGACACAACAACAAGCTATTTCTTATATCAATGAGCTGCTACAACATACCACCAAAAACGTTGTCCTTTATAATAATCCTTTCCGAACAGGATTTGAGCTAAGTGCTGAATCATTAAAGACTGTTATTAACCAGAAGTACTCTAACCTTGTAGGACTTAAAGAAGAGAGTGATGCCAAACGTCACCATAATACTGACTTACCAGATGATTTCATCATGTTCGCTGGTGGAGATGTAAATCTTATAGAAAAGATAATGAATGGATGTAATGGACTTTCTAGTATGGTAGGAAATGTTTACCCACAAGAAATCAAACAAATTTTTAATGACTTATTAATGAATAAACCAGTAGACCTTTGGAAGATAAAACAATTAATTAATAAAGTTACAAGTGGTCAAGCCATCATAAACATAAAAAATCACTATAATTCTTTAGGTATAAAAGTAGGGGCTTGTCGTTCTCCTATTAACTAACGGGAGAAGTCCAAAAATTCGCTTAATTTAATTAAAATGTTTAAAAGTAACCGTCAAGTAGAAAACAACATTTTATTATGTTCTCTGCTTTACGGTTACTATTGTGGAACAATATAGAAGTGTGGCAATCCAAACAATAAATGAATTGATTACCTAATTTAGAAAGCTTTAGTATTAAATACGGAGGATCTATAGCGATCATGGGTATTTCACAAAAAACCAATCAACTAGGACAACCGAAACCGGATCTAAAGCCTAGAATAGGATTACTTATTATAGGTATCATCCTAATGGGAGCCAATCTCAGAGCCCCACTAACTTCAGTGGGTCCACTAATAAATTCTATACGTGACAGTTTAGGCATATCTAGTATACTAGCAGGGACAATAACTACAGTACCTTTACTTACTTTTGCATTCTTATCCCCTTTTGCCCCTAAGTTAGCTCAACGTTTTAGTACGGAGTTTATCCTATTTATTTCTTTAATCTTATTAACCATTGGATTCGGAATACGTTCTTTTGGTGGTGTAATAACCTTATTTATAGGAACAATCTTAATTGGTTCATGTATTGCCATTGGTAATGTATTACTCCCCAGTCTCATTAAACATAACTTTGCACAAAATGTAGGAATGATAACAGGGATTTATATAGTCTCTATGAATTTATGTGGAGCTATTGGATCCGGTATAAGTATCCCCATCTCCTCAATATCAGGGTTAGGATGGTCAGGAGGTCTCGGATGCTGGGGAATCTTATCTCTTCTTACACTTTTCTTTTGGTTACCACTAACACAAAATCAACATAAATCTATTAGATTTGTACAAGCTAAAAAGAAAGTTAAATCTGTAAACTTATGGCATTCTAAACTAGCATGGAATGTCACGTTATTTATGGGGTTTCAATCCTTAATCTTTTATACCATGATAACGTGGCTTCCTGAAATTCTTGAACAAAAAGGGCTGAACACTCATGCAGCTGGCTGGATGTTGTCTTTAATGCAATTTGCTATGCTTCCTACTACGTTTATTGTCTCTATTTTAGCTGGACGTTTAAAGAAGCAGCATTCATTAGTACTGGTTTCAGTCGTCTTGCTTATTGGAGGGGTATTCGGTATCTTACACGGAAGCACGATCCTTATTCCAATATGGATAATTATGGTTGGAATTGGAGTGGGATTTGCCTTTAGTTTAGCTATGATGTTTTTTAGTTTACGTACTCAAGATACGAATGAGGCAGCAGAATTATCCGGTATGGCTCAATCATTAGGTTATCTTTTATCTGCTATCGGCCCTGTCTTATTTGGATGGTTGCATGATGTGACACATAATTGGAATACTTCCTTACTGATGTTAGTTTTAACTTCTGTTATTATCTTTATCACGGGTATAGGCGCAGGAAAAAATGAATATGTAGCATAGGATACCAGGCAGTAAACAAGAATACTTGGTTTTTAACCCAGTCTCAAAAACATTTGTTTTTGGGACTTTTTTGTAATTGGTATTAATATATAAAGGGGAATGGATAGTTGAAAACAAGAGAACTTCTTACCGACTGTCGCTATTTTATTGAACTAACGTTTCCCGTGAGTTGGACAAGATTATTAGAACTGAATGCTAATCCGTTGAATTTATGAATCCCAGTTCCAAATTTGGCGAGATCATTTCTTTATTTCCTGGGATCTTTCGAATTGATCCACTTAATCATTAAGCTCCCTGGAAATGATTTAGTTTCCTCACTCAAGCTCATGGAAGCGCTGCATGCTATTGTGCCGAACGGTACGACATATTTCTTGCAAATTACAATTAATATCTATTTTACACAACTAAGATAAGCCGTCCCCGACCATCAGCCTCCAGTCATTACATCGTATGGTAGTACCAACAGGGTATTCAAAATCACATTCACCAATAAGAAGAAGCCAAGCTTGCGACAAATGACACTAGAAGCAGGATTGCAAAAAGCATGAATGATTCATGTTTCTTTTCAGAATGGATAGAAGCTATGGCTTTCGCTGTTGCTTCTGTGGCTATCCTTCTGCCGATGTGTCTATGGCTTAAACCTATACTATACTTACAATCAAATATATAAAATCCTTATTAAATAAAGACTAAATAATAATTCAATCAAACTAAAAGAAATACGGGTTTTGTGAAGATGTCTTAGAAAACCCGCATAGCAACGTGGATTCTTCATGAGATTCCCAAATTATTTTGCTATATCAACCTCAGTAGATTTGTTTTCATTTGGACTATGAAATTCCATATCTCATGGACTCTTTGAATCCTTTGCTAAGAGTTGATCTCATTGATATAATGATTTAATGTTCAGTGACACAAAGTATTCCCCTTTAAAGGATATTATAAATCAGGTAAAATTCATCAATCTCACTGTATTTATCCCTGAGGCTACACTTAGGGAAGATTTGTGTCACTACAATTACTTAGTCCATATTCTCCCCATTTTTATCCAATGACAAAAATGTTCCTACATTAATGACGCAAAGTTACCTAAATAGGTTCACCGATTTCACATTGATCCTTGAAGTCCATTTGTCCATTTTGATTGCCTTGTAGCTGGCTGCCAGGGTATTGTTAAGTATCTTTTGAAACAAAAAAAGAACGACTACCTACTGGAAGCCGTATAAATCGTGCCAAACAGTTATTCTATTATTAACTCACCCTTAATTCTGTACTTCACCTTATTATTAGAATGCTCTTCTTCCCTCTTCACCATATGTATCTCAGGTTCAATCAAAAACTCTTTTGTACATAATTTACTTTCATTATTCAGATCTTTGTACACCAATATGATATTCAAACTGAATAAATCCAAGTTTTCATTAAATGCCTTTATGTTCAATAAGTATATGTACCATTTAGGAAGATGTATTTTTATACCGTGTTTTTCTGCGCCAACAGGATGAATCGTTCCCAATTCCTCAAAATGAAAATTGATTTCATGTTTGATATTTTCTACTTTATTAAATGAAATAACGACTTTTTCTTCTTCCTCAGAAAGATAAAATGAATGATTATCTTCATCATTGAAAGCGGTATGATCTTTCATAAAATCATTTAATTCATCAAAATCAACCGCAATCTCAACCATGACATTTTCTGCTGGGATATTTCCATGATTATAAACTTCTAGATAAATACTAGATTTATCGTCTTGAAACGATTCCTCCACACCACTTCCCCAGTCCTGAAAGAGTGACTGATGGAGTTCAACTTCAAATGTTTTAGACGGTATGGCTAAGTTTACTTTTCTACTATTCTTCTGTTCGTCAGTCGCCGTTTGATGACTCTTTTTCAATCGAAGCACAGCAAACACAGAAATGAATGTCGCTAATACTACTCCACCAATAGAAATGATTAGTACCAATAGTTGTATCTTCACCCATTTGTCCTCCGTTCTATTTTCTTCATTATACACTTTACCCACTTATTCACTATATCTATGAATGGTGTCTAACTGCTAAAGTCCTATGTTCGATCACACAAAGGTACCGTCAATGTTGCATAAAAAAGAACCCACGTTTTCATGGGTTTTAATCAGTCCATTATAAGAAAATCCGTCATAAGGCAAGCAGCTCTCCTTTTTCATCTAGCGCCCAAAAGCTTACATTACTTTCTCATAACCTCTTATCTACGAATTTCGCAAATATCTTTCAAATGTAAAGTATTCGCGAAAAAATTGACTATCCTGCCCTTTAGTTTAATAAAAGGGCGTCTGTCGCCGTCGATGAAATCCTATCGGGAATGTAACAATGTTCTTGTCACCCGACAAATGATAAATTGTCAATTAGCTGGAGAATATTATTTAAAAACACACCTAATACAAAATGCAACTCACCTCCATCTAGAAGTAAATGAACTTTGCCAAATTATTTTCTGATCTTGCTGATGAAAAATGGATATTTAGGGACCTTTTCGTATGATTTCCTATGTGAATGTGATATTTAGTATACTTATATATTCATTAAACTTGACTTTTGATGCCCATAATAAGAACGTGCATCACTAATCCCTTCTGCTCTTCTGCATTACAGGTAAATAAGCTCTTCACTACAAATCCAGACGACCAAACTCCCAACCTAACTTTCCTCATCTCTTTTGTAATCTGTCGTGCTGATTGAGCACAACAAAAAGAGATCAACGGTCGGAACACGTTGATCTCTTTTTGTCGTCTCACTCTGCTTTTCTTTTTCTACCGTTCTCGTCACTCGCAGACCGAAAAGATATAAACTCAGTATCCTCAGGGTTATGTGTCCCCCTCTGTTCTATTTCTAATGCCTACATTTTTTTGGTGTTTGGATATCCAATGTCACTGGATTATTTCAAACGGACAAAATGTATTTCTCCAAGCCTATTTTCAAACCGTCTTCATCATTACTCGATGTGACCCAGTCGGCAATTTTCTTAACTTCCTCTGGCGCATTCCCCATTGCAATTCCTAGGCCTGCGTACAAAATCATATCCATGTCATTATAGTTGTCTCCAATGGCCATCGATTCACGATAAGTAATATTAAATATCCCCTCGAGTTCCTGAATGGCATACGATTTGGACACCATCTCATCCATAATTTCCAGATAGGTTCCCTTGGATTTATAGACACTGATACCAGTAACTTCATTTTTGATTTGTTGTACAAGCCGCTCAACGTCTTCGGGAGGTCCCATGCATAAAATTTTGTGAGTATCATGATCTTCTTCTATATATGAGGAAAGCCCCCTCTGTATGGGAGAGCCATTAATAATTCCCGCTTCCTGAATTACCCAAGGATTTTGAGTGTTATCAACGATCCACTGGTCATAGCCATATAAGTTAAAACTAATAGAAGGATAATGATCCGATACAATATCGTATATTTGTTTAATGCTTTTTTTCGATAAACAGATGCTATGGAGGATTTCCCTATTACAGCCCAATATTAGACCACCGCTATAACAAATGACGGGAGCGTTAATATTGAGCTCTTGCTGAAGAGGAAAAATGCCGCTTGGCATTCTCGCTGAAACGAGTACAAAAGGGATATTTCCTCCCACAACCTTTTGGATTGTATTTTTGGTGTCGAATGTAATTTGATGTTTTGAATTTAACAACGTCCCGTCAATATCGCTAAAGATTGCTTGTATCATGGCCCATGCTCCCTTGCGATTTTTTATCACTTTTCTTCCTCAAGCACCTTGATAACTTCTACTCCGCTATCCTGCAACATCAGCAATGAATGCTTCGGGGCATTCTGATTTGTAATTAGAATATCAATTTCGGAAAAATTCAGACCTTTAAACGGGCTTGTTAAATTAAATTTTTTGAAATCGGCAAGTAAAAATACTTCTCTGGCACGCCTCGATACCAGCTTTTTAACTAAAGCATCATCACGGTTCGCAAAATACACTCCGTCTTCCATAATGGCGGCAGCTCCTAAAAAAGCTTTGTCAAAAAAAACATCGTTCAACTGCACAGCCGTGTCGTAGTCATAAAAAAAACGGTTTTCATGATTAAATTTGCCCCCGAGCAAATTTATGTTAATTTCACTTTTTGCTGATAAAGCTTCTGCATTATCCAACGAGTGTGTGTAAACCGTCAGATTCTTGTCCAATTGCCCACAGAGCAGTTGAATGGTAGTCGATACATCCATGAAGCATACATCTCCGTCAGCGATATGCTCAGAAGCTGCTTTTGCAATAAGCATCTTTTGCTTTGTTGCTGAGGTTACACGTTCCTTGTAGGCTCTTATTTCTTCTTTTAATAAGGGTAAGGCAATACCTCCATGGGTTCTGATAACCCCCCCTTCATGAACAAGCTTAATAATATCCCTTCTTGCCGTATCTCTCGAGATGTTCAATAAATCGCAAATTTCCGAATTTGATAATTGGTTACGGCTTTGGAGATACTCCATAATTTTTAAAAGTCGTTCCTCTTGGTGAATATAATCCCTCCCCCTTTCCCTATATTCATCATAAGCGATTTAAAGCTTTTTGTTAAGTGTTTATAAGTGTTTTTTAAAGATAAGCAAATTGCTTATATTGTGTATTTCACATAGCAAGTCCCCGGTCCGCATGCACATCGCATTAAGAGTCCGGGGACTTTATTCATTTTACCTATTTATTGATAAATTCAATTTTTTGAAGCAAACGTTTAATCATAGCTACCGCCTCAGCGCGAGTAGCTGTTGCATGTGGCTCATAGCGTCCAGTGTCCATGCCCTTTGCGAGGCCCTGAGCTGTAACAGTGGCTACTGCATTTTGAGCCCAGGCCGCAATAGAAGACCGGTCAGCATATCCCTCTAGCGTTTGCTCGTTCTTGCTGCTTACTGAGACATGCCCGGTATATTGAAGTGCTTGGTAGACAAGTAGAGCCATCTCCTGACGGCTAATCCTCGATTCCGGACGAAAGCCCCCGTCTTCATAACCTTTGACCAGCCCGGCTGAATAGGCTGCGCTGAGATATCCGCCGTACCATGAACCCTTGACTGTGTCTCTAAATAATGGAGTTGCCCGTTCTTCAAGACCAAGTGCACGAACAAGCATAGCGGCAAATTCGGCACGGGTAACAGGTTTGGATGGCTTAAATATGCCTTTTACCGAACCATCAACAATTCCTTTTGCGGCGAGCAATTCTATGTCCGCTTTGGCCCAGTAACCGGCTGGCAAATCACCGAAGGTCGGACCGCCGTTGACGATGGTATATACACCATTGGAATTATGCTTTATCTCAACAGAGGCTCCACCATCTTCCGCTCGGAAAATGCTCGGCACAAAAACAAGTTTCCTTTTGACTTTATCGTACCGAACTGCGGTGGAACGATTTGGGTCCATTGCTGATGAAAGCGGAAGTGTCCGGTTCACATAGGTATCACCGAAATCAAGAGCAGTTGTTTTACTGCCTGCTACCGTTTCAGCCTTGAATTCGATAGAAGTTGGTCCCGCGGTTACTCCCGCTTTTACAGCCGCTTCTTGAATAGCTACATTTTGCTGCATTGTTGTCTTGGCTAACGTTATTCGCAGCTCTGGGATGCTATCGGTCGGTGCGGTCTTTTTGTTGACCGTGCTGCCGGAAGAGTGTACGTCCCCAGTTCTGTAATCACCTGAAGATCCAGATCTCGATGCTCGCTCCAAAGCTTATTCGCCTTGCTGGTCAGCTCAACAATGACCTGGTCAGCCCCGGTCTCTGGCAAAGTTTTAAGCAAAGTAAGATCATCCACGACCACTGCAGCTTCTTTCCTACCATCAGCTTTTTGTGTAACACTTGGATCATATTCCAATCTCCCCGAAGTGGTAGAAACCGGAATAGATGCAGTGGCCGGCTGCTTAACTGGCTTCTGAACCGGCTGACTGTTGCTGTCCTTGTTGTTCATCTCGGAATTGTCATCAGAAGAACCAGAATCGTAGCCTGATATTCGAACATTGTTAAAAAATGCTGTTGTATCCCGTACATTTAACCCAAAGTATCCTTGTGTGTAACTTTGGTCTTTGGTATCAATCACCAGTTGGCCGTCCAAATAAGCCGTTATGGTATTCCCGACAACTGCAACTTTGAGGTGAAAATTCTGATTTGTCCGTAGTTTTAGCTTCGCATCATTATTGTAGGTGGCAAGTTCACTACCGGTACCGTCAACAAATTTCACCAGCTTGATCACATTATTTCGTACATTAAGATTAATTGCATACGCATTTTTTGCCGTAGGATCTGAACGAAAGACCAAGGAACCTGCTCCGATTGGATTTTCTATGTTATCTTTTTCCGGATCATCGGGATGTGAATCTGTATCTGGCACTTTAATGTCCGCTTCATACAAAGAGTTTCTGCCAAAATTACTGGCCAGAATAAACGCATCCCCTACACTCTGCCCCTGTTTTCCATTGATAGTATCTGCCCATTTGCCGCTGATCGTCGTCCAATCTGACAGTACGGAGGCAAGGGGAGGGGGCGCTGTCCAGACACTCTTTAACGGAAATATTTTCAAAGACTTTAATTCCACATCCCCGCCCTTGCTGTAGACTTGCATTCCTTTACTCGAAGGGCGAGGAAATATTTGGTCAGTTATCACTGTTTCTCCATTATCCCCAAACACCTCCAGCGCTGATCTGTCAACAAAAATATGCATTTTCACCGTACCGTTTGAAGCCCTCAGCGGGCCTCCATGTTTATCTGTGATATCAGGTCCAAAATTATAACTCCCGGAATTCGTACGGTCAACGAACAGTTTTTCATTATAGACATCATACCCGACCGTTGTATATTGCTCAGTTCCTTTACGAACCTTGAAACCAAACTCGGTTGCTTCGGTATTGAACAAATCAAACTCGGCAATCATTTCAAATGTATCTTCAGAAAAGTTGGATAGAAGGTCGCTTTCTCCCTTTATCTTTTCATTTGCATATGAAACTCCCTTAGTTTCAGCACGAATGCCAGCCAGAGAAATTGGTGTTTATTTTAACCGCAATCCCTCCACTGTCTGGGTTAGTTCCATCGTTCGCGGCAGTGACGTGGAATTTCTCCATGTTGAAGTGGGTGTATCTTGAGCATAAGACCAGTTACTCATCCAGCTAAGCCAGTATTTCTCGCCCTTCTCCCCTTCAATTCCGCTCCAATCCACGGCGGCATAATAATCAGCTCCGTAATCGGACCATAATATTTGGTCGGAAGAATTCTCATTGGAGAAGGTCTCCCCATCAAAGCTTCCTACAAAATATTGCACGCCTGATCCGCCTGCCGAGGTATACTGATAGGGACGGGTAACAGGTTATATAAACTGTTTTATCGTTCTACTGACAAGTTCAGTTTAAGGAGAGGAGTTATGATTTTATTGATGCATTCGAAACTTATACTGCTCCTGGCAGCCTTGCTGGATACTTACCCCAGCCTGAGAGAGCTCACTCCCTTTCATGATCAACCGTATATAAAGAGTTTGATGTGTCTATGACTTAAAACCTATACTTACAATCAAACTTATATATTGTGACACAATATATAAAATCCTTATTAAATAAAGAATAAATAATAATTTAATCAAACTAAAAGAAATACGGGTTTTGTGAAGATGTCTTAGAAAACCGCATAGCAACGCGGATTCTTCATCGGTCCATGTGTCGGATGACAAAAACTTGATAACATTCCCCACTCATACAACGAGCGCGAGTGAAAATGATGCGAAAATGGACTCACTTGGAAATGTTAAGGAGTCCGGTCTTTGAGAGGTTTATTGTATTTGTTTAATCGGATTCATGTAATCTACTTCTCCATAAAAATTATTAACGCTTTCCTAGAAGTCACTTTTTTATATAGGTCTCTTATCCCGAGGTAAAATATAACATATGCTGTCTGAGTACTCTCTGGCATTCGAATTTGTTTTAATCCTTTGTTTGAAAGATTTCTAAATGAATCCGTTCCATGTATCTTAGATGACCAATTGCGATAAAGTAACTCGTACTCTGCGATTACACCTAATCTGTCAGCCAACTTTTGAATATTTCCGGGTCCATTATATAAAGAGTACCAGTTTGGAGGAACTACCCTACCTCTTTGAACCCTATCCCTTTCAAGGTGGGCTCGCTGTTAAGCAATTTGCGTAATGCTGTCAGTTTCACAGTATTATCAGTGTCCCTAAAAGTAACCTTGTAGAAATTTTTCTCTAAAGTCCTTCTGAATTTTTTCCCTCCACCCTTTACGTTCGTTTTGTTTAGTTCACGGCTTTTTGCTTTGAGGGTGCCGACCGGCAGGGCAAGTTAAACTTGCAGATCCGGACAAAGGCACCCATCTGGAACAGATCGTCTCTTCCAAAAATGTGCCCATGCATAAAGCGAAGCTGCAGGAACTGCAGGACGATTATGAACAGCTGCCTGTCATGACCTATGAAGAGATTGTAAAAATCTCCAACATGCTGTCCCTGCTGTGCAACTATATTGTAGAGGAAGCTCTCAATAAAAACTTGCTGGTGGAGATGTTCGAGAAGGCTTCCGGCTCCCAGGAATCCGTTAATCTATCCACGATTTTGCCTGGGTACTCCATTCGCAATATTGAATCCATCAAAAAGGAAATGACAAATGCGATTGCGGATGCCTATCTGAAAAACAGCCCAAGCGATAATGCATGTACCAGCCCTGCGTTACAGCCTGCTTTTGAATATATTCACAGTCACAAGAGTGAGCAGGTGACATTGAAACACATGGCAGATCTATGCCACCTTAGTCCAAGCTATTTCAGCAGACTATTTGCCAAGGAAACCGGGGAGAATTTCACAACCTATCTGGCCAAGCTCAAAATCAAGTGGGCCAAGCAATTGCTGGAGGTTACCGACATACCGATCTCACAGATCAGTGATGAGCTAGGTTTAACGAATCAGGGTACTTAATCAAAATTTTCAAAAAATTCGAAGAGATCACGCCTGCCCTATATCGCAAATACATTCAAGAGCAATCTGTCACCTAGTCTGACTATTTCATCTGTTCCTGAACCCAGATCGCAGAACCGGCCAGCATCTCCATCAATCCGTTAAAGTGAGGCGCTACCTCCTGAAATGGATAGTCTCCTGCATAGTCGTGGATAAGCATCAGAACTTTACCCGAATTCCGTTCCAGAACAGCAATGCTTCCTTCTCCAAAACCGCCAATCGGGAACGGATTTTGGTCTTCAGGCAGGTCGTACTCTTTCTTATACTCATGATACGCTTCCACAAATGCAGAGTATGCCCAGTCCAATTCCTGTACGGAATAGAGTGCAGGATCACCGAAGTGGCAGGCACCGTAGTACAGCAAAAGGTCCCGGTACGACTCGGGAAGAATAACATTGTGCTTTTTCTCAAAATCAACGATCGCCTGCTCCGATTCCCGCGTACAGCTCTTCCCCATTACGGTCTGATATGCCTGATTCAAAAGAGTCCGAATTGGTTCTAATGCCGCTGATTCCATGAAACATCCTCCTTTTATAGGTGAGATAAAGCCTGCCATCATTGTACCGATGTAGAATATTATTGATTAGGCCCTCAATCTAACGAATTCGAGTTCGTCCCTCACTGTTAATAACAATACAACCCCGATAGAGTTTTATGAAATAGAATTTTTTTTAGCCTTCGTTATTCCTGGTTGTCATCATCTCCAGCAAGCCACGTAATGCGGCTTGATAGATGTTCACTTTGGGCATGTACAAGTCCCACTTCCAACCTGCAGTATGGCTCTGGCAAAGATATCACTGAAACCTCTCCTCTTAATTCGGCTTGAACAACCGAAGATCGCGGGAGTAAAGATACCCCTATTCCGGCAGATACACCACTTAGGATCGTGTTCAGTGTACCAAATTCCATTACATTGAGCGTATGGACACCACGGCTATGTAGAAAAGCTTCAGCTTGAATTCTGTGTGTACACCCGATCTGAAAGAACAACATCGGTTTACCTAATACTTCGGGCATCTGATGCAAGCCGGGTTCCGCAATCAGAACCAGTTCTTCATCAAACACCTTGATTCAAGGATTCCATTGAAGTAATCGGAACATTCATTAGCAAAAACCGGTTCATTCTCTATTAACATACCAAATTCATGGTTCTTATAGAAACCATTAAACGTAAAGTTAGCAGATCTGGTAATAACCGAAGTCCCATCGAATATATATAGCTTTGAGTGTAGGTCCTGTAGCGCATATATGTTGGCACCAGCACTTAACAATCTATCTAAGCCATCAATGTTGCTTGCGCCTTGTATAAAATCCTCCCGATAGAAGCGGGTTATGATGTTGCACTCAAGCTCCTCATCGCTTTCTAAAACCTAAGAGAGACTTATGGCCGTGTTTCTCCCTATGAAAGGAGAAATAATGTTGATTTGCGTTGTACAGTTGTCTAGAAGCCCGTAGAATCGATCTCCAAATCCCTTGTTAATGATATGAATGCCTATGCCAACCCTCTCTTTTCTCACTAAGAATATTAAATAGCTTAAGCTGAATTGAAAAGTTTTCATAAATCATCAATTAAGATAAGGATAAGATTTCAATGTACTCTGAGGGATAGTCATTCCGAATAATTTAGCCCCGCTTCACGATCAGTTTGTTAATAATAAATTCTTCAGGACGAACACATTAAATTTTGTTTGATCTTGCTTTGTACATCTTTCGTTTTCCAGAAGTGCAAATAACGTCCTTAAAACGTACTTTTAAAACTTTGAAATTACATTTCCTACCTAAAAAATCCTTCATGGATGATACTATTAAGAGCACTCGGTTTTTCTTTTGGCTCTGCTCAGCCACGTTATTGTAGAATTCTTATCAACCACGATTAATATATATGTTCTTGTTCTTGTCGTTGGTTTTTGACAGGAACATATATCGTTAAAACAAAAAAAGCCGCAAGCCCGTTAGTTTTAAAAAAAGGGGGTCTGCCGCCGTCGATGAAATCATATCGGGAATGTAGCAATGTTCTTGTCAGCTGTCGGGAATGTTATCAAGTTCTTGTCATTGTGTTTTGACAAGAACTTGATAACATAATACAAAAAACGCTTAATCAGCGGCTTCTAATGCTAATATGTTTTTGTCACCCGACACCATGTCCAGTGACAACAAGTTTACCCTTTTCTTATATAACTTTTGTTGGAACAAGCATAATAATATTTTTGAACTCCATATTTCTGGATCATCCTTCTTGAAAGGTATAAACTTGTTGTCACAACTTTCAAAATAAAAATTATTATTACAAGTAGTATAAATTACTTTAGTTCTCGATTGTACATGACACAAAGTTCCCTACTTTAGCAATTTAATCGGAATTTTGAGCAACTTAGTTTTTTTCTCCAAGCGAATGAGGTGATTTTTTTATTATCAAACTAAGTAGGAAACTTTGTGTCACTTATTTGACGAGCCCTACATTACTTATCCATATTATTAACCGCATTTCGCATTTCATCATCTGTTAAATGTGTATAGATCATGGTTGTTTGTATTGAGGAATGTCCTAATTGGTTCTTCAATCTAGGCACATCATTGTTCTCTAAGTGGTAACGCGTTGCAAATGAATGCCTCAGAGAGTGCACGGTTAATGCTGGTTTTCCAAAAGCTGAAGCATACTTTTCAATTAGTTTTTCAATGGATCGCTGAGTTAAACGTCGGCTTTTTCCTTTACGACCTATGGGAGCTGCAATAAACAAAAAGCTTTCGTTTTTTTCTGGGATATATCTGGATTCTCTAATCTGCAGATAATTTTCTAAATCTAGTAACGCTTGCTTGCTGAAATACACGTATTGTTCTTTATTTCCTTTTCGTATAACACGCACCAAAGCTTTATTCATATCCAAATCTTCAATGTTAATACCTGCTATCTTAGAGAGCCTCAGACCAGAACCTAAAATAAGGGAAACAATGGCTGTATCTCGTTCACGGTTAAATTGATTGATGGAAAGTGAAAATACGTTTATTCACTTTATTGATTTCTCCCAAATCATGAGCTATAAACTGCCTAAATGACTCAAAATCGTCTTCCTAAGAATTTTCCCATCAATACGATTGGCAATGGTTTCTTGACTTTCTTTAACCACATTTAAATCGATTTTGGCCATAACATTACGCTCGATATATGGCTTTAAGTCACTTGTTTCAGCTTTGTTCTATAAGTAATCAAATAAGGATATTAGACAAATGCACAATCAGCTGGGCATCCCAGGTTCTCGAAAACTGTGCGCGCGGCAGGAAAACCTCAATTAGCGGATATAAGCGGCCGCCTGCGGAAATCGAAACCTGTCTGTAGCGTACGGGAGTAAGGCCACCGGAGCTTTCCATTCTGGCTAGTCTAAAACTTTATTTTCCGAGTCTAGTACTTTATTTTTCAGTCCGACACTTTATTTTCTTCGGACAGCTGCATGCATAACCCCAACTTCAAACCAACCAAAAGAATACTCTAATCCAGAGGAATTTCCTACGATTCCCTGTTTGGCAAACAGGTCGAGAACAGGAGTATGTTTCCCCTTGTCTCGACCTTTTGTGCGTGGTTTAAATAGCCCTATCGACTTACCCAGCAACTCCGCTATGCTTACTCCAGAGCCTTAAAGGCCGCCTTGGCTGCCTCAGCGATTAGGGCATTGTTATACTTTGCATCTTCGGTATCACGGCTGGACATTACGGCAATAATGATCGGCTTCCGGTCCGGAGGCCATACGATGGCAACATCGTTGCGTGTGCCATAGCTTCCTGCGCCTGTCTTGTCACCAACTACCCAGCCCTCTGGCACAGCCGCCCGAATTAGTTCGTCACCGGTAGTATTTTCCTTTAACCAGCCGATAAGCAGCTCTTGTTTGTCATTAGGCATGGAATCGTCAATCGTCAGCACTTTGAAGCTGTTGGCAAGGGCGTTGGGCGTACTCGTATCACGGTGGTCCCCAGGAATCGCTTCGTTCAACTCTGTCTCATAACGGTTGGCCATAACCACAGTGTCACCGTTATCTCTCATCGCTTTTTCGAACCCTTCGGGCCCGCCGAGCGCCTTTAGCAGCAAATTTCCTGCCGTATTGTCGCTATAACGAATGGCCGCATCACTGATTTCCTTGAGATTCATCCCGGTATCCACATGCTGTTCCGTAATCGGTGAATACGTAACCAGATCATCCTTGGCAAACTTAATGACTTTGCCCAGTTCATCGTTAGACTTCTGCTGCAAGACTGCGCCTGCTGCCAGTGCCTTGTAGGTGGATGCATAGGCAAAACGTTCATCGGCCCGATAGGCAACCTCTTTCCCTGTTCCAGTATCAATAACATATACGCCCAGCCGCGCGTCAAACTTGGTTTCAAGCTGTTTAAAAACCACATTCGCTGCGTTTGAGTTTGGCGGCTCCTTTTCAGTCGGCGGAGTTGAAGCCCCCTGCTTTGTACAGCCAACGAGCAGCACAAGAAAGAGTGTCATCGCAAATAAAGCTATTCTACTTATATTTAATACATATTTTTTCAAGATTTATCCCTCTCTCCCTAAAAATATATCGTCTGTTTGAGCCCCTGCCAGTAGGTTATACCGCATTTATCCGATCTCCTCCTCTATTCTCATTTCCACATGCATTACAAATGTAATATTTCAGTTATTATATTTGTAGTTTTTAAAAGTCAAGTTACAGAATTTTGTATAGTAGAGCTCACCGACCGAATATAAAATACGCCGTCGTTATGTCCCTAGTACATCTTATCTATTTTGAAGTCGTTTTTCTTTCTCATTGAGTTCTTTTTTGGGTTCTTTTGCGAACTCCGACGATAAAATATTGTCGGTATTGACAGCTTTATCGATAGCTTGATAAGTTGCCGTCTGACCCTCTGCGTGGACAGTTCCATAAGCCAGTGTACCCGCCAATATAGCTGTTAAAGAAAGTGCTACTCCTTTTCGAATGGTGAATGATTTCATAACGCAATCGCTCCTATTATTTTAGATTGTTGTTCTGCTTTCCCCCCTCACCTTACCTCCGATATTGTTAAATCGAACAGTGATAAAACCGCCAAGCTTTGATGACATCGTACTTGGGTCTGTCACATATACCGCATGACAAACTGTCAACTGTCTTATATGACTTGGTCTGAATCATTCGAAAATTGATTTGCAAAAAATATAAGAAGGTGTGCATAATTCGTGTTCTCGATAATGAAAAAAAGGTTCTGATTACAATAATGGAATTTAATTATTGTCAATAAAAGGAAGTAACCTTTGATCCGGTATAAGTTTAAATTCAGGGCCTTTTGAAAGGAAAGGTATGATCTTAGCCTTTGACATTACTGTGCTCTCCTTTTACATACCTAATTTCATTTTTGAATGAAGAAATTGACATTGAGCATTCTTTAGACAAAAAAACCGTGAAATTAAAAAAATGCCCTAAAATAGGTACATTCATGTCTTCATGGCTATCGCCTAAAAATTTTAATAAGGACACAATATCTCCTTCCTTATTCTTCGCTTTATAATTGAAGCAAAGGCAATGTTAATCACTTCTTGATAAAACTATAATTACACTACGTTTTAATGAACTTTGAGGAAAAAGTGAGTTTCAAAATACTGTGTTTTTATTATGTCTGCTGAATGAACCTTATTCTCTAATCCACGAACATAGGAAAGCGTTGATGATGGACGTTATGAATCAGTGATGAAATATGTTAAGACAGACAAATGGTGAAAGAGACTTTAGGACAAGCAGATCGGCCGGTTTATTTAGTCAGTGATTCTGTTTCATCCAAACACATTTCTCCTGCCAGTAAGGCAAGGATTTTATGGTCTTGTATGTTGTGTCCGTCTGTAAAATATGCCGTTAAGATTCGTTCCGAAAGTTCGAAAGCTTTCCCATGAACGGCTGCAAAATGCGTTAAGGGTAAGCACCAAAGGTGTTTGCCGGAATTGTTTTATCAAAACAGTAATCAAGACCCACCTGTTGCGCCGTATCCGTAACCTGTATGTATGCTTTGCGGGTTTTAGACTCCTCGACCTATATTCCACTCATAGCACAATAAAATGTGCGACTATAACTGTGAAAAAAAGATCGGTTATTCTCCCGTAATAAAATAATTATGTAGTGTAATCCTTGGGCAACTTTGTTCCGATATAGAATGTTCCATTCATAACTGGATGCACATGCGGTGGTAAACAGAATCTCCGATGGGGTACCAACCAGGTGGAGAATTCTTAGTTTCGGCTTTCAGAGGGGAAGCCTAACACACAACAAGCCGCTCCGGCGATTAACAGCCTGAGCGGCTTGACTCTAGCGTGCGGTGGAGGTATGGCGCCGCTATTCCAAATTGCTGTGCTGCTTGAACGTAGCGGCGTTGTCGACGCCGCGGAACTTCTGTGCCAGTGCGGTCTCTCCAAGCGGCAGCTTCTAAAAGAGCTGATTGATGCTGTTATGGACAATAGGGCCATATGCGGGCAGTGTGAAGCGGGGTGTATCAATTGTTGTACAGTGACACAAAGTATTCCCGTTTAAAGGATATTATAAATCAGGTAAAGTTCATCAATCTCACTGTATTTATCCCTGAGGCTAGACTTAAGGGGAAGATTTGTGTCACTATAATTACTTAGTCCATATTCTACCCATTTTTATCCAATTACAAAAATGTTTCTACATTAATGACGCAAAGTTACCTAAATAGATTCACCGATTTCACATTTTATTATTTTTTATAAAATTACTATCAATAACTACCTTATTCATTATTGCGTTAATTCTCCAATGTATTATATTATAGAGGATCATTTTAACTAAAAAGTATAAGTATCCGTTCAAGCTGATACTTGAAGTCCATTTGTCCATTTTGATTGCCTTGTAGCTGGCTGCCAGGGTATTGTTAAGTATCTTTTGAAACAAAAAAAGAACGACTACCTACTGGAAGCCGTATAAACCGTGCCAAACAGTTATTCTATTATTAACTCACCCTTAATTCTGTACTTCACCTTATTATTAGAATGCTCTTCTTCTTCCCTCTTCGCCATATGTATCTCAGGTTCAATCAAAAACTCTTTTGTACATAATTTACTTTCATTATTCAGATCTTTGTACACCAATATGATATTCAAACTGAATAAATCCAAGTTTTCATTAAATGCCTTTATGTTCAATAAGTATATGTACCATTTAGGAAGATGTATTTTTATACCGTGTTTTTCTGCGCCTACAGGATGAATCGTTCCCAATTCCTCAAAATGAAAATTGATTTCATGTTTGATATTTTCTACTTTATTAAATGAAATAACGACTTTTTCTTCTTCCTCAGAAAGATAAAATGAATGATTATCTTCATCATTGAAAGCGGTATGATCTTTCATAAAATCATTTAATTCATCAAAATCAACCGCAATCTCAACCATGACATTTTCTGCTGGGATATTTCCATGATTATAAACTTCTAGATAAACACTAGATTTATCGCCTTGAAACAATTCCTCCACACCACTTCCCCAGTCCTGAAAGAGTGACTGATGGAGTACAACTTCAAATGTTTTAGACGGTATGGCTAAGTTTACTTTTCTACTATTCTTCTGTTCGTCAGTCGCCGTTTGATGACTCTTTTTCAATCGAAGCACAGCAAACACAGAAATGAATGTCGCTAATACTACTCCACCAATAGAAATGATTAGTACCAATAGTTGTATCTTCACCCATTTGTCCTCCGTTCTATTTTCTTCATTATACACTTTACCCACTTATTCACTATATCTATGAATGGTGTCTAACTGCTAAAGTCCTATGTTCGATCACACAAAGGTACCGTCAATGTTGCATAAAAAAGAACCTACGTTTTCATGGGTTTTAATCAGTCCATTATAAGAAAATCCGTCATAAGGCAAGCAGCTCTCCTTTTTCATCTAGCTCCCAAAAGCTTACATTACTTTCTCATAACCTCTTATCTACGAATTTCGCAAATATCTTTCAAATGTAAAGTATTCGCGAAAAAATTGACTATCCTGCCCTTTAGTTTAATAAAAGGGCGTCTGTCGCCGTCGATGAAATCCTATCGGGAATGTAACAATGTTCTTGTCATCTGTCGGGAATGTTATCAAGTTCTTGTCATTGTGTTTTGACAAGAACTTGATAACATAAATATAAAAAGCTGCTTAATCAGCGGCTTCTAAAGTTACTATGTTTTTGTCACCCGACAGTTAGCATCTAACCGTCTGTGTCCGGCAACATAACATCCAGTACGATTAAATCAAAGGTGGTAATGCATACGGCTTCCAAGGCCTCTCTTCCCCCGTTAACACTCTCCTGATCATAATGTAGCCTTCCTTCCGAAGGACCGTTTCAAGCATCTGTATAATGCCGCTCATCGTCCACGATGAGAATCTTTTGGTTTTGCATGAATAACTATCCTTTCACAAAAACCTATAACACTATTCTCACCCAAGTATACAACAATTACCCCTTAAAATTTGCAATTATGATGTATGCTGTGGTATAAGTTTTTTAGCTCATTTCATATAGGAGGATAACAATGATTTATAGAAACGCTACTGTTGATGATATATCTGCTATAGTGGAATTACAAAAAAAATATCACATTACAACCATTAGTGAAAAAGACAAACCTGATGGCTTCGTAACAACCTTATTTACAGAAGAACAATTTAAGGAATTAATTGAAAAAGAAAATGGAATTACAATTGCATGTCATGACCAGAAGATTGTTGCTTATGTGATGGCTGCCTCATGGAAGTATTGGGCTAAGTGGCCTTTTTTTCAATTTATGATTGACGATTTGAAAGATACAGAATATAAGGGAACTACGCTTTCTACTGAAAACACTTATCAGTATGGGCCAATTTGCATTGATATGGATTACAGGGGGACGGTAGTACTCCGAAAGGTTTTTGATTTTTCCAGAATGCAAATGAGTAAAAAATATCCGATATTGATAACTTTTATAAACCACATCAATCACAGATCATACGCTGCCCACACCAAAAAGCTTGGTCTTGACGTGATTAAAAGCTTTGATTTCAACAATAATACTTACTATGAATTGGGTTGTTACACATCAGAATGATTGGATAAACATGTTGTTTGCTTGCCCTGCCCGTTAAACCATTGGCGGTGCACCGTTAGCTCTACTGAATAATAAGATAGATTTCCAATTTGCGGTTATAAAGGAAAATTGATTACAAAGGGATTTGCCATATGCAAACAAACACCTTCGATGGTTAGAGACCAGATAATTCAGATCTCTACTATCGGAAGAATTATGATTTATGGTTATAGCCTTTTGTCCCCAAAATTCAAGATAGTTTTGCCTATACTCGGTCAATGAGGAAGAGATGCTGTATTGTAAACCGCAACAAAATTGTAATTATTAAACATCCATAAGCTTATTTTACCATCTCAATACCAAACCTCATGGAAATCGCCCTTCAACTAGCCTACCAGGCCAATTTAAGGGCGATTAGAATTAGGATATTACCGATTAAGATCGAAACGACTAGCATTGAATCAGCTTAACTTACCGGTCAAAAATTGTGCCTCCCCTAGTCCAAAACTCCAATCATCATCATTATTTTCAACAATAGATACCATTAAATCGGTTGGTGCGATGCCGCATTCAGCTTCTAACCTTTCAGCCAGCAAGGAATAGAGCTTTTGTTTCTTCTCTTTTGGCCGGGCTTTGCTTATTATGGAGAGAATAACTAGACTATCGGTACGGTTAAATCCTAGCCCAGTATCCTCAATAATCATATGGTCCGCCGTGTGTTCGTGAACGATTTGGTAACGATCTCGCTCAGGAACGTCAAAAGCTTCCACAACAACTTGGTGGGCAACATCCAAAAGTTTTTTTAGGCTTGCTTTATCTCGTCCTTTAATAAGATCAAAACGAAGTAATGGCATTTTAACTTCCTCCCTTTAATAAAAATTATTTTTCCCTATTTATTATCAACCATTCTAATAAAAGAAAATTTTCGGACAAGAACACTGGCTTGATCAATGGTTTGTTTTACAATTGAAGCGGCAGGTTGGTCGCCTGCTAACCGAAGACCCTGTCCCGCCCAAAGTGACATGTACTCGGGGTTGTTCGCTTTTGCAGCCGCTTGGCGAATGTCCCGGGTCATCGCGTTTTGAATGGGGTAAGTCGGGATTATTCCGGGGTACTGATGCATGTCAATCATAAATTTTGTTTGAATGCCTCTTGAAGCTTTTCCAGAGTAAGCACGTGTAATTTCAGTGGAGTCCTCATTTGACGAGAGGATTTTCTGTTTGTACGTTTCATGGGCGCCGCTCTCGGGGCAGGCTAGAAACGCAGTGCCCATCTGTACTGCAGCGGCTCCTAATGTAAGGCTTGCTACAAGTCCCCGCCCATCCATGATTCCCCCTGCTGCGATGACCGGGATCGACACATGGTCAATGATCTGCGGAACAATAGCCATAGTGCCTATCAAAGCATGGGAAGGGTCTTTCATGAAGGTCCCCCTATGCCCGCCTGCTTCGCTCTCTTGAGCCACAATTGCATCTGCGCCAGCTGCTTCCAATTGCTTGGCTTCATCAACAGTTGTTGCAGTTCCAATGATGAATATTCCATGCTGTTTCATGGTTTGGATCACGTCTTGGGATGGTACGCCAAAAGTGAAACTAAATACAGGTACACGCTCCTCCAACACTACCTGTAGCTGCTCCTCAAATGATTCTGAAAACTTCATAAGAGATGGATTTTGAGCAGTGCCAAGTTTGATGCGGTATTTATTCAGATAATCTGTCATCCGGTAAATTGCTTCTTCCGAATCTTCTGATTGCTCAGGCACAAACAAGTTTACTCCAAAAGGCTGGTCCGTTCGTTGCTTGATCTTTTGGATCTCGCTACGGAGCTGCTCCGGTGTTAAGTATCCGCCCCCTAGGTTGCCTAGCCCACCGGCATTTGAAACAGCCTCTACTAATTCGGGCGTCGAAACGCCACCAGCCATCGGCGCTTGAAAAATCGGGTATCGAATTTTAAGAGCACGCGTCAAATCAGTCTCAAACACCTTTAAAAACCTCCTTTTATTGAAAATTAGACGAACTCGTGCCTTCAAAAAAGAACAGACCCTAACCTCATGCCGAATATATTGGGAAGGTCATACTGGCAGCATGACACCAACGACTTGCAGGATCAGCGCAATAATCAATGATAATAAAATCTCAGACTTTTCAATTATATTCGTTAATAGCATCCAATCTTTTGAACAGTTTATTAAACTCTTTTAATTTAGCCTTATCCTCGACTTTGATCCCTGAACAATAGAAAGAAATATTACCGTTGCCTTCATCTAAAGAATTCATTTCTTCCAGTACTTTTTTTAGATTTTTTGCAGTACCATTATTTCCATCAATTATATTAACATCCGATGAAAATAATTTTCTAAATATATCTTTATAGTAAGAAAAGTGAGTACATCCTAAAACAATAGTTTCATACTTACTTAAATCATATATAGATAATTGTTCTTGAAGATAAGGCAGCACTATTTGCTCGTTAAACTCAAAACTTTCTGCAAACTGAACTAATTTCGGAAGAGGTAATAAATCAACAACATGTTCGTTATCTAATTTAGTAATAAGATTTTGAAGTCTTTCTTCCCTTAGAGTCAAAGCAGTAGCAGTTACTAAAACTCGTTTATCTATATTTTTTTTGTTTTAACAGCTGGTTTTACGGCAGGCTCCATACCAATGATTGGAATACTGTATTTTGCCCTTATTTCTTCGATTGCTGCGCTTGTGGCAGTATTACAAGCAATCACTATCGCTTTTACTTTTTGCTGGCTAATAAATTCTATAGCATTTAAAACATACTTTTTAACTTCATCTTTCGTTTTGTGCCCATATGGAACATTTATTGTATCTGCGTAATACATATAATCTTCATTAGGTAAAACTTTTAATGTATCATGCAATACAGTAATGCCTCCAATACCAGAATCAAAAAAACCTATTTGCATTTCTATTCCTCCAATAAAGGAATCAATTTATATATCTAACGGTTAATTCAAAATTAATTCACCAATTCCATTTGTATCTGGTTCCAATGTAAATTACCCAGGGTCTAACTAAGCTCTTGATTAGGATGAATACGAGCATGGTTTAAATTTCCTATCGCTCCTTTTTGACTTGAAATGACTGCACCGGATAGCAATATTATAGCAGCAACAACAAGCACCAAAGTGGCAAGAAGTAGTGATAGGCTATAGCTATGCGCCACTTCTAAAACGATTCCGGCTCCGATTGGACCGAGTATTTGCCCGATACCAAAAAATCCTGTCATCAAAGCAATTGCTCTATTACCACTGGATGGTCTAGACATACGAGCCGCGGCGAGAGCAAGCATGGAAATGCCCATAAAAGTGCCTCCAAAAAGGACAGATCCTAACGTTACGCCGAATATATTGGGAAGCCATACCGGCAGTATGACCCCAACAGCCTGCAGGATAAGCGCAATAATCAATGGTTTGATGTAACCGACTTTACTCGCCCACCAGGACCAGATAACTGTTGATGGTACTGCCGCTATCCCAACGATAATCCAGCTAAAGTCAGCAAAAATCGACATATGAGGCATTTGCTTAACCATTGCTACAAGAAACGTCGCGCTTACTATATAACCTAACCCCTCAAGTCCATAAGCAATAAGTAGCCAGCCGAAAATAGATGGATTTTCCGCTGATGAACTCAGGGATTCAGCATTTTGAGTTATAGGTTTCGGCTCTTTATCGTGGATAAATGACCAAACGGGTACGATAAGGATGATACTAATGATCAAAAGGCCGATCCAAGGCCCCCTCCAAGTGAAAATGCTAAGAAAAGGCGTAAGTAAACCAACTAAAACAATACCAACGCCAACTCCTCCGTAAAATATACCTACCCATTTATCACGCTTATCTGAAAACAACGTATCCAACACTAAACTTGATGATAGAACGAAAATAAGGCCGCTGCTAATTCCAGCAAGAAAGCGCAAAATCATCCAACATAAAAATGATGAACTGATTCCCATAAGTCCCGTTAAAATGATGCAGAGTACCAATTGCATCCGAAGATGATAGGCTCTTCGGGATCCCCAGGTTATGAAACCTGCACCAAAGGCAGCGATAAGGTAACCCAAGTTATTACTCCCTGCCAAATATCCGGATTCCGTAGCGGATAGATGAGCTTGTGATTGCATCAATGGAAGTATGGAAGTATATGAAAAACGTCCGATTCCCATTGCAATAATGAGCATAACTAAACCACCGATCATGGTCTTTGTGGAATTAAACAATTTCGCATTTTTAGCTCCTGAATTCTCCATGAGACTGACCTGTCACCCTTCTAAATTCAATTTACCTCTCAATACATCAATTAATATGAATATAAACACAAGTTAACATTAAAAAAATCAATTTCTATAACAAAGAAATGACGGTAGAAACCATCGGGATTTACCAACTTTTGAATCTTCAAATTCTATTATTTTCCTAAAAAATCCAACATTAGTTCTCCAATTTCATATGCATGTGTTTCCAATGCAAAGTGCCCAGTATCTAATAAATGAATCTCTGCTTTAGGTAAATCTTTCTTAAAAGCCTCAGCACCAGCCGGAATAAAGGAAACATCATTTTCACCCCAGACTGCTAGCAAGGGCGGCTGATATTCACGGAGATACTGTTGAAACTCCGGGTACATTTTTACATTATTTTGGTAATCGAAAATTAAATCCAATTGTTTCTCATCATTTCCCGGCCGGGACATATAAGCAATATCAAGAGTATAGCCATCTGGGGAAACTTGACTTTCCTTCGTTCCATCAACATATTGGCCCTTGATTGTGTTAGGCGCAAATGCTGTCCTATAACTTTCCCTTTTTTCTTGTGTAGGATAACGCCAATAATCTTCTCGTGCTGCCCATTTTCCTCCTAGTCCTTCACGATAAATGTTGCCATTTTGGCTTATTATTGCTGTTACACGTTCTGGATGGTGCTTGGCAATGCGAAAGCCAATAGGGGCTCCGTAGTCAAAGACATATAACGCATATTTAGTAAGCCCTAGTTTATCGATGAAAGTTTCGATAATTTCAGTAATATGGTCAAATGTATACTGGAAATCTTCTCTGTCAGGTGATGAGGAATTCCCAAACCCCGGATAATCAGGAGCAATTAAATAGTAGTCTTTTTCTAAAATAGGTATTAGCTCTCTAAACATATGACTTGCGGATGGAAAGCCATGAAGCAATAAAATGACTGGCTTGTTGGGATTACCAGCCTCACGATAAAATACGTTTAATCCTTCTATCTCTAATGAATGATAGGCCCTCATACTATAACCTCCTGTTTTCTTCATAAGACCTGCCGCTTACTAAACTAATTGTAACTCCTCACAAATATCGTGTAAAATGAATTTATACGATTTGTAATATCAAAATTATCAATAATTAAATGGAGGAATGACGGTGGACATCCGAGACTTGCAGATTTTTCTGGCGGTTGCGAACGAAGGAAGCATTACCAAAGCAGCCGAAAAAATGGAATATGTTCAGTCGAGTATAAGCATCCGTATCCAGCAGCTTGAAAAGAAACTGAAAACAGCGTTATTTCGTCGTGGGCGGCAAGGGGTTCGGCTCACAACATCCGGAGAAACACTCAAGTCCTATGCTGAGAAAATTGTCTTTCTTACTCAAGAGGCGGAACGAGTCGTGGCAGATAACTCAACCCCAAGAGGCCCGCTTCGGATCGGATCGCTTGAAACCACAGCTGCGATTCGACTACCATCTATTCTCACCGATTACCATAAATCTTATCCAGAGGTGGATTTGGCATTAAAAACTGGAACTACGGAAGAACTTATCCATTTAGTGTTGAAATACGAGTTGGACGGAGCTTTCGTAGCTGCGCCAGTTGATCATGCTGAGCTCGATATTACTGAGGTAGGGGTTGAGGAACTTGCACTCATATCAGGAAAACAGTTTCCCTTAATCAGTCAACCCGAACAATTACGAAATCTGACTTTACTGGTTTTCCGTACTGGTTGTTCTTATCGTCAAAAACTCGAGAACTGGTTACATCTGAATGGAATTATACCCGCAAAGATCATGGAATTCGGAACATTGGAGGGGATCCTCGGATGTATCCACGCCGGCCTTGGTGTCTCCCTTTTACCTCGCTCAGTCATTGAGAGAGCCATGGTTCAATATAACTTGCAATCTCAAGAAATCTCGGAAGAATTCTATAAAGTTCCGACTCTATTCATACGTCGTAAAGATACTTATGAAACTGCAGCTATATCCGAATTTATCCGGATTTCAAGACAGAGGTTTAATCTTACTTAACCTGCCATCGAAAGTTATCGAAAATATCCTACATTTTAGAGCACCATATTAACGAGAACAAACCATACTGTGTAATAAACTTATAGAAACCGCAGCCTTCTAGCGGACTACGGTTTCTATAGGATCATATTTCATTAATCCACTGAATGAAGGATATCATCCTTTAGCTTCTTCAGAAGTTAATAGTAACAATTGATTCGAGTTTGGATTTTCAAAATTGACTTGGACCTGATCATAATTAAATGAATTCGTAACAACGATCATTACTGTTGGATCATTGCCTGCAGCTACGATTTGCTTCAAATCAAACTCAACCAATTTGTTACTAATCGTAATTTGGTCGTTTTCCCTCACTGCAGGTTTGAAATGCTGTCCTTTAATTTTACTGTATTAATGCCAATATGAATCAAAAGCTCAATTCCAGAATCAGATACAATACCGATGCCATTTCGAATGATAAGCTATTTGACTATTCGGTTTGCTTGGAGTGACTACAGGACTCACGGGTATTCTGTATTAAGAAGAGTCAGTTGTTAGTTTTCTTCTTTACCTGAACAGGTACATTAAAATCATCGACGTTAATATGTCCAAACCCGCCTTTGGAGTGGTCAACCACCTTTATATAAAGCTCCTCCCCGATATAATCCGTCGCATCCCAAATCTTCCGTTGATATTCCTCATAATTGGTCGCTGTCTCTTTAAATAACTCTTTGCCGTCCGACGCCCGAACCAGCGCAACATACAGACGATCTATATCCCGGCCGCCGCTGATAAGGAAGTTGATCTTACCGTTCCCACCAAGGACGAAATTTTGAGATCTTAGCGCTCCTGTTAAGCTGTCGCCGCCGGCTTGCTCGTTGAAGCCCCACAAATGGTAGCCGCCCGGAATTTTATGCGACGGGTTGAAGTAAATGTTGTCCCAGAAGAACTGGGCATTGGTCACATGGACATTCTGGAAGGCGTCTCCTTCCGTCATCCATCCTGTTAAGTCGCCCGTAGCAAAATCATGGTTAGGCAGCTCTGTAATATCCTTATACACAGAATTATCCCACTTATCGGGTACATAGACCGGAGCAGCCGGTTTACCCGTTAAGGCATTCATATCCCATACTTGCATGGATTTGATATTGATATCGCCATCGGCCCAGATCTGTAAGCCTAAGGAGTCGTATCTGCCTACATAGACACGAGTTGTCAGCTTCTTTTTGTAATTTGCAAAGGCTTCAATGACCGAGCGATCGAGAAAGATATGGAGTTTCAAGTTCTCTCCTTCAAGATCTACATATCCTCCTTGAATGCCGTCTACACGCACATCCGGATCAATGCTGCTCTTGGTTCGATCCACATTAAACGTCCCGTTCTTCTTGTCGTAGTAAATGAGCGTCTCTTCTTGGCCTTTTTCCGAGCGGCGTACCTTGAGACCGAATTTCTGGGCCTCACGCGGATCAATCTCCATCACAATCTCTAGCATGTCGCCTTTGACATTTTGGATCAATTGATTGGCGCTCTCCAAATTTTTGTCCGAAAAATCAACCCATTTTTTCCCTCGAAGGCTCTGCAGTTCTTTAATCGGTTCGATATGCAATTTATCATGCTTATCGAGGCTTAGGGAAACCGGCAAAGATAAATTATGAGCCCATCCAGATTGATATTCGGCTTGCGGTGTTCTTACATTTTGCACCATGGAGAATACGACCGTTCTTCCGTCAGGTGTGACCAGACCGCTCTCTGCGGTTAAATAGCCGTCACCTACATCCATTTTGGAGGGTGCCTCCTGATCAGGAATAAATTTAAAGTTATCCCGGTCCCAAGTCCCGATCCAGTAAAAGACCTCAACATCTCTTTGCACATCGTTCGCTGGAGGAACATGCTCCGGCTTTTCATGGGGATTAATCATGAAAATATATTTTTGCTTGCCCGTACTATCCGTGCCTAACGGCAATAACACTGGTAGCTCCCATACCGTACCCAACTCTGGATAACGGCTTCTGTCACTAACGTATAGCGGCCCCTTATATTCCCAATTGTACATATCATCGGATACATACACCAAAGCTGTGCCGCTGCTGAAGTCTGGAAGACCAGATGTCACTAACTGATACCACTTGTCCACCTCTTTGTCGTACCATACAAACGGATCGCGGAACTCGTTGTGGATGCCTTTTCCGTTCTGCTCCGTTACCGGTTTAGGATATTTCACCCATTTTTCCAAATAGGGATCGGACAAATCCGCCGGAGTTGCCAACCCTGTTCTTTGGTTCGGCGACAAGGAGTCGTTGCCAGCGGTATAGAACAGAACAGGATTGCCGTTTCGATCATACGCTGCACTGCCTGACCACGTGCCGTCCGGATCTAGGGTGCCCGCTTCGGGCGCAAGAGCAGGTCTTATATTTTCCCAGTTCACCATATCGTCACTCACCCAATGCCCCCAGTGGATTTGATGCCAGAATGGACCTTGCGGGTTATGTTGATAAAATAAATGGTATTTGCCGTTATAGTAAATCGGTGCATGTGCTTCATTCATCCAGTTTTGCGGAGGCATCGCGTGGTACTGGGGTCGGTGCTGATCTCCGTCAAACACACTTGGATCCTCATCAATGTCCGCATTTGGAATTTTCGGAATTGAACCTCCATGAAGCGCCTTCACGCTCTCATATCCAGCAAGTATCTCCTGGTTCGTAAGGGCTTTATTATGCAGCTTCACTTCATCTAGGAGTCCGCTGAACATATTGAAGGAGAACACCCCTGCTAACTCTACAGATTTATTATTTTTCCCGATGATCAGGCTTTCGGTAGATGGTGTGATCGGAACGTTGAGGGGGGTTACTTGGGAAGCCACTTCCTCACCGTTTAGATATAACTTAATTTTTCCATCTCCTTTACTGAAAGTAGCGGCCACATAATTCCACTTGTATTTTTCCAACGGGTGATCCTTTACCCATACCTGAATCCACTGACCACCGATGCCTACTTGCATCGACCATGTACCGTGCCGATACATACCAAGAGAAAAGCCTTCCGCTTTATCCTGGTCGGATTGGTTTACGATCGCAGACAGCTTGTTTCCGTCTCCCCACTCATAGCTACGCGGTGCAACCCAAGCTTCGATGGTTAACGCGTCGCTTACAGGCACAGTATCGTTTGCATTGACCTCAATATAATTCGAGTATCCATCGAACAATAAGGCGCCGCCTTTTATTCCACGCGGAGTCCATCTCGGATCCTTCGATGCCATATACCTGGCGTTGTTAAATACATAGTTCACATCGTGCCTAAGATTGTGTACTTTCTCCAACGCTTTCTTTCCTGCGCCTTCATCAAGGTTTAAGTAGAAAATAGTCCCCCTACCACTTGCTTGGAAACTATCAACGGCAATGCTGGCTTCATTGGAATGATCGACAACCTTTACATAGAGCTTCTTGTTGTAGTGTTCTTGCACTTTCCATGAGATTTTCTCGTTCGCGCTGACATTCCCGGTTTTCATAAGCAATGTGTTGCTGTTCGCATCGTAAAGTGCAACATATGCATTTTCCGGTTTGAGGATATCCAAAACAGTAAAATTAATTGTTCCGGTTCCCTGAAGCGTGAAAGTATTAGAAGTGATGGAGCCCTTTCCTTGCAGGGAGGATTTGGCATAGAAATTCCCTTCTTTGCTCGCATGAGCTTCATCAGTCACTTCAAAAGCATCTCCCTCAACCGTCCAGCCATCGAGATTTCCGGTTTCAAAGCTTGGATTATCGATTTCATAGCGCTTGAAATCCGGCTTGATATCCGTCGCAACAATTCCTTCAGCTGGCTCCGACTCATGGTACATGGAGAATGCGTCCGCAAAAATGACTCCCCAATCCGAGGTTGCATTATCGACGACCTCCACATACAGTTTCTTGCCCAATTGTGTGGAAAGATCCGCCTTGTATTGCACCATATTGGCAAGCCGCATGCCCTGCGCAGGATCCGGGAAGCCAACGTCGGCGAATGCGCTATTTCCGTATCGGGCAATAACTTGTCCCGTATCGACTTCCACAATATTTATAAATACCTTGTCTGGGTTCTTTGCACCGCCAAGCTTGAAGCTGATCCAGCCGCTTCCGCCCAGCTCGAAAGTGCTGGAACGAAGTACACCTGTCGCAGATTCGTCATACTTCCAGCCGTTTAAATGATAAGCTCCTTCCTGGTTATACGGTATTTTTTCTGCCCACCAAGTCGTTTCGTCGGTTACGCTATTCGGACCGAACGCATCGCCTTTGACAACGGTCCATCCCGTCAAATCTCCTGTTTCAAATCCAGGATTCCGGATTTGATAGACTGAATCTGTAACTGACAATCCCATGTCATTCTTAGGAATATTCTTGATTTGATAAATCGCATCCGTAACCGATGATTTCACATCATTCTTAGGAATGAGCGTTTCTCCAGCAACAGTTCTATTTTCGGACGCGACAGAGATTCCCGGAACAACAAGCTGGAGAACCATAGCCCATATAACCATTCCCGATATCCAACATTTTCCTCTTTTGACTTTCCTCATTCTCGAGCCTCCTTCGAAACTTGTTATACTTGCGAACATCGATACCTCATTTCGAAATGCTCTCCTTGTACAAAGATGAATAGTCATGAAGAAGGGAGAATATGAATGAAACGTTTCCAAACGGAGGAATGCAAAGTTTCTTGATCATTTGTGCATACCCCATTCGTAAGGAGCGCCTAAACAACCGTCTTACCAAATGGACTGCATATCCCATATATCCAAGGATTTAACAAACGGTTCTCCATCTCCCCAAATCTCGAGTCCCAAAGCATCCATACGGCTCGGATATACCCGGGTTGTCAGGCTTTTCAATCCGTTTGCATAAGCTTCGACCATGGAGCGGTCCAAATAAATGTGGAGCTTCAGATTCTCCCCAAGCAGTTCCAACTTACCGCCTTGAACCCCTCCGCACTTTTCTCCCGGGTGCAGCGTCGTTTTTGAGCGGTCGACCAAGAGCATCGCATGATTCCAATCATAATACAGCAGAGTTTCTTCCTCTCCGTCCGGCGTACAACGGACCTTGATTCCGAATTTTTTGGCGCTGCCGGGCTCCAATTCCAATTGAATCTCAAGCATGTCACCATGAACATTCCTAAGCTGCACATTAGTTTCAGCCAATGACTGGTCCCGAAGCGATAGCCGCTTAGGGCCACGCAGCGATTGAAGCTCCTGAATCGGCTCTATTCCCAGACGTCCGTCATCCCTCAAATACACGCTTAACGGCAAGCCTCCGTTATGAGCCCAACCCGACTTATATTCCATCTCGGACGTCCGGTCGCCTTGGGCTATCGTAAAGATGATATTTCTGCCGGTCTTCGGATCAACCATTCCGCTCGGTCCGGTAAAATGGAAATCCCCGACATCAATCAATTGAGGCTCTTCTTGATCGGGGATGAACGAAAGATTTTGCTTGTCAAGTTGTCCGATCCAATAGAACACCTCGACATCCGCTCCCTTCCCCACAGGGCTGACAAGCAGGAGATGTTTGTTCACTCCCTGCTTGTCACTGTGAAGGGGAAGAAGCACAGGGAGCTCCCAGATGGGTCCAAGGTAAGGAAACTTCTGAATATCCGCTTTAAAAAACGGCCCTTTATACGTCCAATTCAGCATATCCTGTGACGCAAATGCCAGTGCTGCTCCACCTTCAATTCCGGACCCGACCAGAGCATACCAGCCGTCATCGTCCTTCCATACGAACGGATCCCGGAAATCCCCAAATGCGCCCATTCCCTTCTTCTGCACGATCAACGGCTCTGGATGTTTAACCCACTGAACCAGATCCGGGTTTCCGTCAAGGGTATAAGTGCTTCGGGCAAGCGCCACGCTCTGATTCGGAGAAGCGCTGTCATTACCAGCCGTAAAGAACAAGACAGGCAGGCCGTCAGCATCATAGGTTGCGCTTCCCGACCAGATCCCGTCCGGTGCGAGTTGATCCTTTTCGGGCGCCAGGGCCACGGGTAGATCACGCCAATGCACCAAATCCTGACTTACCCAATGTCCCCAATGGATCTGATGAAAGAACGGCCCCTGCGGGTTATGCTGATAGAACAAATGATATTGCCCGTCAAAATAGATCGGTGCATGAGGTTCGTTCATCCAATGGGCCGGCGGGCTAACATGATATTGCGGTCTGTGCCGATCAAGTAGCAGTGGCGTCCGGTCTAGCTTGATCTCGTCATAGTTTAATTGTGGCCGGATACCTTCATGAAAGGTGTCCAGCACATGACGATAAGAAGCGGCCACTTCTTCCGCGCTCAGCGCTCGATTATAAATCTTGAGTTCATCAATGATACCGCTAAACATGTGCAGGCTGAACACTTCCGCCAGCAGGCTGCTATGGTTATTCTTTCCAATCAGTAGATCCGTGTCCGCCGCCTCAGCCAGGCGGGAACCACGAGGCACGGCAGCTGAAGCGATTTCACTGCCGTTTAAATACAGCTTGATTTCCCCTTGGTTCCCATCGAACACAGCATTCACGTATGACCATTCATTCTTGGGCAGTTCATGGCCGTCCGGCGACCAAAGTTCCTTCCAGTCTCCTCCTTCCAGCCCGACTTGGAAGGACCAGGAACCGTGACGGAACATGCCGAGCAGATAACCCTGCTTGCGATCCAGGTTGTAGCGGTTCACGATGGCGGACAATTTGCCATCATCCCCCCATTCATAGGAGCGTGGGGCTACCCATACTCCTATGCTTAACGCGGATCGATACTCTGGCTCGGTGTTCTGATTTCCCTCATCGAACGAATGCGCAATGTAAGTCGAATAACCATCGAACAGAAGCCCATTTCCAATTACCCCCTGTCTCCACCGTGGAGGGCAAGGTTGAGTAAACTCCGCTTGGTTAAACACGTACTGGATATTATCCTGGACTTGGGATACGCTCTCCAGAGCGCTTGTACCGGTTCCTTCATTGAAGGCCCAATACATAATCAATCCCCGATTATCGGTTGCATGGCTCATACTTCAACCCTCCTGGATGTCTGCTCCGTTGGACCATTAGGAATATGAATGGAGTTAAGAGCATGCATATAAAACGAGTTCACTACAACTTCCCCTGATTTCGCACTTATCTCAATACGATCCATCGGAGCATCAGGGAATATTTGATCCGTCAGTGCAACCAAGCCCTCATTCGCGTACACTTCAACCGCGTTGCGATCCAGCCAGATATGCAGCTTGATCTTCCCATTCTCCGAAACCATTCTAGCACCGTGCTTGCACGCAAACGACGGGTGGAAATCACTCAGGCCCGATTTCGAGCGGTCGATGAATAGCCATTGGCGCACAGGGTCATAACCGATAATAGTCTCACTTTGCCCAGAGGACTTCATTTTAATATGAACCTCGTCACCGGAACGAATGTCGATATCCGCTTCAATTTCAAGCAGAACATCATTCGTTTTTTGCGTAAACGGCACCTCTGGCGTAACCTTAACCTCATTCCAGCAGAACGTTCCTTTCCGCAGCTGCTCTATTTCCCGAACAGGCATTTGGGTCAGAACTACGCCCTCGTCTCGGCTGGTCAATGACAAGACGCGAGGCAGAGTCATTGTGCCTCTCCAGGCCCCGGTAGGCGTTTGGTTAGCATATTTCCAGTTGCTCATCCATCCGATGATCACACGCCGTCCGTCCTGCTCAGCTATATCCGACCAGGTGACCCCCGCATAATTGTCCCGGCCATAATCCAGCCACAGGATATGATCGGCCGGATGGTCATTGATGAACGTATTTCCGTCAAATTCTCCGATTAAGTATTGCGTGCGTGAGCCTTCCGGACAGTTGGGATTATCTCCGATGCTTATGATAAGTACCCATTTGGAATGTCCACTGTCATCAACCGGCAATTCAAAGAGATCAGGGCATTCCCAAACTCCGTCATGCGAGCCTTCACTCTTTCCGAATACGCCTGACAACGTCCATTCACACAAATTGTCGGAACGATAAAACCGAACGTGGTCTCCCGCAACAAGAGCCATAATCCAGGATTCACTTGGCGAATGCCAGAACACCTTGGGGTCCCGGAAGTCGACCAGATCATGCTCGTCGAGTATTGGGTTCCCCTCATATTTGTGCCAAGTTCGGCCTTTATCGCTGCTGTAAGCCAGGCTTTGCCGCTGGCGAGGTTGTCCGGTCTCCGGACAGCTGTCTGCATGAGTGAAGAGTGCGATCAATCCATGGGAACCATCGAACAGTCCGCTACTATTATTCCAGTCAACCACACAGCAACCGGAGAAAATAGCGCCATGCTCATCCGGGAACAGAGCGATAGGCATATGCTCCCAATGAACCAGGTCTTGGCTTACAGCATGACCCCAGTGCATTGGTCCCCATTGGTTACTATACGGATGGTGCTGATAAAACAGATGATAGACTCCCTCGTAATAGACTAATCCGTTGGGATCATTCAACCAATGGGAGTGAGGTGAAAAATGAAAACCCGGCCTAAATCTATCATCATCGTGCTGTTTATTTGTCTCGATTATCTGGGTAATTTCATCTGTCGTCGGCATAGATTGAAGAGCCCCTTTCCGTGTGGTTACTAATGCACCGCCGGCATTAGCAAAAGTTAGCATACCGATGATTTGCTGTTTGGTCAGCTGATTCAAAGAAATACCGGCTTTCAGTATCTTATATAACAAGCAGCCCAGAAAAGCGTCGCCGGCTCCTGTCGTATCAGTGACCTCTACTTGAAAACCCGGCACATATCCGTCATGACCCGCTAATCGGTAATAGCAGCCTTTTTCCGCTAAAGTTACGAAGATCCCGGCGATGCCGAATTGCTGTTGCAACTCTAGCGAGCCTTTTTCCACATCAGTTGTACCCGTTATAAAGTGGAGCTCATCTTCCGATATTTTCAGGATGTCGGCATACTTCATGCCCCAAAGGATATTCTGTTTCGCTTCCTCTTTACTCTCCCATAAAGCAAACCGGATATTCGGATCGAATGAAAGCAGGACTCCTGCCTCTTTAGCCTTCACAACTGCCGCTCTTGTTGCCGTACGGGCCGGCTCATGGGTCATCGACAAAGAACCAAAGTGCAGTGCATGGCAGTTTTCAATCCTATCGAACGGGACATCCTGCGTGCGCAAGTATGTATCCGCTCCTGGTTTCCGGTAGAAGCTGAACGATCGGTCTCCGTTGTCATCCAGATGAACAAATGCCAGCGTTGTATTGGCTTCATCTGTAAACGAAAGCGCAGACACGTCGATGCCGCCGTTCATCAAGGTATCGTGCAGCAAGGAACCGAATTGATCATCCCCAACTTTGCTAATCAATGTCGCTCTAGCTCCTAAACGGGATAGAGCAGCTGCTACGTTAGCCGGAGCCCCTCCAGGATTGCATTCAAACTGCTCGTTGCCTCCCGCTGTACGACCTGATGGCGTAAAGTCTATCAATACTTCCCCAATGGTTATTACATCAAGCACAGTTTTCTCCCCACCTATCGTTTGATTATTTATTTTTTAAATTTGCATTATATCGATCCAACCCTTTTTGATAGATTTCCATTAATTCGTTCAGCCCCATCTTCTCGAGTGTCTTCACATAGCTGTCCCACTTTTCATCTACCTCGCCATCGACGATGAACTTGCCTCTTTGGGTATTTACATATTTAATAAGTTCTGGCTCAATCCGATTGATTTTATCTAGTTCATCCGGTTCAAAGAAGATGCTCGGATAGTTTTCCTTTTTCATATATGGAGTGTAATATTTCTCCAAATACTCAGCACGCTTCTGAGCTCGGGGTTCCATATCAACAACTTTTCCGAAGTCATCGAAAGTAATGACGCCCGGATTTCCTGTGCCTGGAGCCACTTTTTGACGGAATTCACCTGCGGAGACTCCCTTGGGAAGCGGCAGGTTCACCAATTTTCCTTTTTCGTCCTTCTTGAATACGACATCCAACGGACCCCAGTGAATTTGAGCCGCCATGTAAGGGTCATACTGTTGATCGATCCAACGCATCGTCATTGCCGGATAACGGTTCTCCTTTGTAATCACGAAGCTACCTCGTCCCGGACCGCCGCCGTTGTTGCGACCAATCATTTGATCTCCATTTGGGCCTTTAAGCGGGGGCAGCAGAGCATAATCCTTACTACGCTCCGGTCCGACAACTTCTTCGACTTCCCACCAAACGTAGGAGCCGAGCGTTTCATCTGGTGTTTTGCCTTTTGCTAAATACTGAGCGGCATCCTGGGTGAACGATTCAGGGTCAATCAGACCCTGCTTATACCAGTTATCATGAATATATTTTAATGCTTCCTTATATTGAGGTTGCGTAGCGGTAAAGATCACTTTACCTTCGCGGACGATCCGATGTTCCAAATTATCCGGAAGACCGAAAGCTCCGAATATGCCAGCAATGTCACTACACCACTGCATATGCATAAAGCTTAATGGGATTTCATCAGCCTTGCCATTGCCGTTCGGGTCCTTCGTTTTAAAGGCAATCAAAGCCTGCGTGTATTCGTCCAGCGTTTGAGGTAATTTTAAGCCCAGTTTATCGAGCCAATTTTTATTGATGACGTGAAAGAAGGGGTTGGTATCGAGCTTATTCTCTTCCCACGACGGCAGCCCATAGATGTGACCGTCTGGCGCTGTGATGGCTAGTTTAATATCAGGCCGTCGATCGAGAAGCGCTTTCAAATTAGGCGCATATTTATCAATTAAATTCTCCAGCGGAATAATGGTTCCGTCTTTACCGTAATTGATTAGATCGTAATCTGTGAATCCGGCTCCGTAAAAGGCATCTGGCAAATCTCCGCTGGCCAACAACAAATTTTTCTTCTCTGCAAAGTCAGTGTCTGGAATGTTTTCCCAATCAATTTTTACGTTTGTTTGTTTTTCCAGCCGCTTAAATATTTCCATTTTCGAGTAATCTGGCGCTAAAGCAGCTTTTGGGGATACCATCTTTAATGTCACCGCTTCTTTAACAATCGGAAGACCGGTTTTATTAAAATTTGCATCCTGATCTGGATTCACCGTCTGATTTTTTGACTCGCCTCCGCCTCCCGAACATCCGCTAAGAGCAAACACTCCAGCCAGCATTAGAATTCCAGCCCTTTTGAATAATTTCATCGTACATAACCTCCTTATGTCAGTCCACAAGCTGAGAACTTCCCTTGTCCTTGTTATTTACTTGTCTGAATGCTGAATTTAGGTATTCTGTTGCACATTCCCCCTTTCAGGCACCATGACAATGTTAGCCTTTGATCGAGCCGATCATCACGCCTTTAACAAAGTATTTTTGCAGGAAAGGATACAAAATCAGCAACGGTAGGCTGGATACCATGATGACACCATATTTGATAAGCTCTGTAACGCGCATCTTCGCTGCATAGGATTCCACGTCTATCATCATGCTCGAGTTGGCCTGATTCTGGACAAGAATGTTGCGAAGGACCAGTTGTAATGGATACTTGCTTTCATCGTTCAAGTAAATCAAAGCGTCAAAGAAACCATTCCAGAACCCGACAACATGATACAGTACCATTACGGCTATAACGGACTTAGACAAAGGCAATACAATGCTCCAAAAAAATCTGGTATTGGAACAACCATCAATGGAAGCTGCCTCCCACATTTCATCCGGGATGGTCGACTGAAAAAAAGTCCTTACGATAATGACATTAAACACACCTCCCGCTCCAGGAATAACAAGTGCCCAGATCGTATTCAGCATATGAAGATCTTTGATCAGCAAATAGGTTGGGATCAACCCCCCACTAAAAAACATGGAGATCAGTAAAAACCACATTATCACCGGCTTTCCAGCCAGTCCTTTACGGGCTAACGGGTAAGCTGCACATACGGTCACGGCAACTCCGATTAAGGTTCCTAGACTCGCATATAAAATCGAATTGGCATATCCAATCCATATAGATGAATCGCTGAATATTCGCCCGTATCCATCCAGCGTAAACCCTTTTGGAAAGAACCATACTTCACCTGAGTAGATGAGATTGGGGTCACTGAGTGAAGCAATCAATACAAAATACAGCGGGAATAATACAAGCAACATAACTATGGTCAGCATGACGTAGTTGATGATGTCAAACCATAAGTCTCCTTTACTTTTTCTCTTTAATAATTGATTCATAATGATCTCCCCCTTACCACAGGCTGGTTTCCGTCAATTTTTTTGCGATCCGGTTGACGGTGACTATCAGGATAATATTTACAACTGAATTAAACAGGCCAATTGCTGTAGAAAAGCTGTATTGTGCTTTTTGGATCCCAATTTCATAAACGTAGGTCGGAATAATATTGGAGGTGGCATAATTCAAATCGTTCTGCATAAGGAAAGCCTTTTCAAAACCGATGCCCATAATGTTGCCGAGTGCGAGAATCAATAAGATGACGATCGTCGGCAAAATGCTTGGAATATCCACATGCATTACGCGCTTCCATTTGCTTGCTCCATCCATGATCGCCGCTTCATGCAATTCCGGATTGACCCCTGCCAAAGCTGCAAGGTAAATGATGGTAGCAAAACCTGTCTCTTGCCAAACCCCTGATAATATATACAAAGGACGGAACCACCCTTCGTCGGCCAAAAACATAATGGGGTCCCCTCCAAACCAAGTGATGATGTGATTCACAATTCCGCTGTTTGGAGACAGAAAAACATTAAGCATACCGACGAGCACTACGGTAGAAATAAAGTGTGGTGCATAAATTACAGTCTGTACAATTTTCTTGTATCTCTTGGCCAGCATCTGATTGAGCATAATCGCTATAATAATCGGAGCTGGGAAGCTAAACACAAGCGATAGAGCACTGAGTGTAAGCGTATTGGTCATGATCGTCCAGAAGTTATAGGAATCGAAAAAATCAATAAAGTGCTTAAAGCCTACCCACTCGCTTCCCCAAATCCCCCGACTTGGTGAAAAATCCTTAAAAGCAATTTGTATTCCATACATTGGATAGTACTTAAATACGAGATAAATAATAATGATTGGCAGCAAAAACAGATATAGTTCATAGTCACGTTTGATCTGGTTCCATATTTTGCGATTTGGCTTGATCGTAGAATGATCCCACTCACTAGTTCTTGAATTCACCATTACACTCCCTTTCTTGTAAAAGAATATTTTCATTTTTGAAACGTTTCCAATTTATTAAAAGAAAAACGTCAGCCGGTGATCCATACCATAAATCCACCGAATGAGCTAAAGCTTTTCCAAAGTCAAAAACAACCTTGCCTAAGATAGCAGGAGACGATACATTTGCTGATCCAAACTTATTCCTTGGATCTTTTAACAGAGTAGTCTGATTGTCAAATGAAACGTTTCCAATTCATTATAAAAAAAAGGCGAGTTTGCAGATCCAGACTGAGATCCAACTGAATGAGCTAATATTTATATAATAAAACTCATGTCGTTTCGCCTTGCCTGAAGATAACGGGGAGACGATACACTTGCTGATCTAAAGTTATACCATCGATCTTTTGATACAGTAGTCTGATTGTCAGACGTGCCATCTCCTCCACTGGCTGCCTAATTGTAGACAATATCGGATGAAAATAACGATGATCCTGAATGCCGTCATAACCGATGACCTTTACATCTTCTGGAACTCGAATACCCTGCCTACCTGCTCTTTCTATATATTTGGCGGCAAACATATCGGTAATAGCGAAAATGCCATCCACATCCCGATGCTTAGATAGAAATTCGCCAAAATAGGCTTCGTCGTCCACAATAGGATCTGGTTTCTCGTATACAACATAGTCTACACCTAATTTTTTCGCCTCATCAATGAAACCTTTTCTTCGATTCATGGTTTCACTAAAAATGGAAGTTACACTTCCTATAAAGGCTGGTTTTTGGGCCCCTGCCTTAACAAGTTCCCTCAAAGCTAGACGGCCTCCCTCATAATTATCTGAGGTCACACAAGTGATTTTTTTGTTGAAATGTCTGTCAATACTTAGAATTGGAATGTCATTGCTTACGCTATTTTCTATATCATTGTAAGTAATGCCGACAATACCAGCCACTTTGTTTTGACGTAGCATATCCAGGTAATACAGTTCCTTTTCGGGCTTGCCGCCGCTATTACATAACATGAGCTTAAAGCCTTCCCGATCCAACTCATCCTCAATGTAATAAGCCAGTTCAGAAAAAAAAGGATGCCAGATACTTGGAAGCAGCAAGGCTACCATCTTGGATTTCCTCATTTTAAAATTTCGAGCGACTTCATTAGGAAAATAATTCAGTTCTTGTATAGCTTTCTCCACTTTCCTTCGTGTATCTGGTTTTACAGAGCCCGAGTTATTAATAACGCGGGACACCGTTCCCACAGCAACACCAGCTATCTTAGCTACATCTCTAATACTTGGCATTTAACCCCCCCATATCTCTTATGGGAATTATAATAGCACGAAGTTGGAAACGTTTCAATAATCTTTGAAGCGCTTTTTTTCTGACTTTTTTCACCCTTTTCATTGATCGCTCCGGATCAACCGCCGAATTTGATACAAATCGCCCTCCATGCGGAATTCGCCTGGAGCCATTCCTGTATACTTTCGGAACACTTTGCCGAAATAATTCGCATTCGAGAAACCGGACTGTTCCGCCACCTGCTCCAATGTCAGATTTGCGGGCTCCAGCAGAAGAGCAGCCGCTCTTTCCAACCTCATACGAGTTAAATAGCGGCCGGGAGAGAGGCCAAGCTTGCGCTCAAACTCACGGGTGAGATGAAATTTAGAACATCCGGAGACCTCCGCCATGTCCTGAAGGCCAATGCTCCGATGCAGATTACTGTCAATGAAGGTCTTACAGCGTTCTACAACCGGAGGCAATGGGACGCTGCTGGCAAGAGTGACAAGATGACTCGCCAGTGACATGGCCAGTGAATAAGCAGCCCGTGAGCACTGATACATATCGCGGTAGCTGTTCTCAATAGCTTCCCGATAAGTGGCCCACAGGAGATGCTCCAAATCGGTCCCCGGCTCAATCCGGAAAATGTAGCCGTTTATGTCCAGCCATTCCTGGAGGAGATGCAGCGCCAAGTGTGACAGTTCGAAGTAAAGCACTTCCCATCTGGGAGAATCAGAGGGGAGACGGTAGATATGGTCGCCCGGAACATCAGCCAGAAAAGCATCCCCCGGCTCGAGGGAATGTCTCCTCCCCCCCGTTTCAATCTCACCGCGACCATTCAATGTATATTGAAGCACACAATGGTCTCCGGTACGGTTCCGTCCATCCCAAATATAATCATGCGAAGTAATCAGCTCATATCCAGCACCTTTTAACAAGATATAGGGCATAGGTGTTATAAAGTGAAAAGATATCGAGGACTGCTTCTCTTTCCCGTTTCCCTCCTCATGATTCACAGCAATATTTCACCCTCCTCAATTCATAAAGTTACTCTTGTTTCGGTTCTTCTGCACCTTTACGCTAATGATGAAGACAAATTTTCTATAATCAGTTATTTCATACGCTTACTAAATTATAACACTAAAAGGAGCACGATTTCACTTATGGGCATTCATTATGATGAGGAACGCATGGTATTTCACCTGCAAACCCCCGGTTCCAGCTACTGCATTCAGATTGTTCGCGACGGCTACCTTGGGCATTTATACTGGGGACGACGAATCGCCATCTACCAGGATTCTGTACCTTTTGATTTTATCGATCGGGGCTTTTCGCCGAATCCTGACCCTGCTGACCGAAGGTTCTCCTTGGACAACCTTCCGCAGGAGTATCCGGGTTACGGGAACGGCGATTTTGGCATACCCGCCTATCAGGTCGGCCAGTCTAATGGATCTGAAATCTGTGATTTCCGTTACCAGACTCATCGGATATTCGCCGGCAAGCCAAAGCTTCCAGGTCTTCCTGCCACTTACATCGAGAGGGAGGACGAAGCGGATACGCTGGAGCTTGTGCTTGAAGATGCACTGACCGGTCTGCGTGCTACCTTAATTTATACTGTCTTTAACAAATACGACGCCATCGCTCGTTCGGTTCGTTTCGACCATACCGGCTCCGACAATCTGGTCCTTCTTCGCGCGCTCAGCGCCAGTATCGATTTCAGAGATGACGAGTATGACATGTTGACCTTCTACGGTACGCATACCAATGAACGAAATATTGCGCGGAGACCCCTTATGCCCGGCATCCAGAATGCGGAAAGCCGGCGAGGTGCCAGCAGTCCCCAGCAGAATCCGTTTCTGGCCCTGCTTCGTCCTGGCGCTGATGAAGACAATGGCGAGGTATACGCGCTCAATCTCGTTTACAGCGGAAACTTCATAGCCCAGGCCGAGGTTCAGCAGTACCGGACGACTCGGTTGTCGATCGGCATCAATCCGTTTGGCTTCTCCTGGCAGTTGGCTCCCGGAGAAAGCTTTCAAACGCCCGAGACCGTCATGGTATACTCTGCACAAGGCTTGGGCGGGATGTCCCGCGTCTTTAATAGGCTCTACCGCACGCGGCTCAGTCGCGGCAAATTTCGTGACGCCGAACGGCCGATTCTAATTAATAACTGGGAGGCCACCTACTTTGACTTTAACGCCGACAAGATCGAAGCGATCGCCCGCGAAGGGAAAGAACTTGGTATGGAGCTCTTTGTCCTGGACGACGGCTGGTTCGGCAAGCGGGACAATGATTTGAGTTCCCTGGGCGACTGGACCGTTGACCGTCGCAAGCTTCCGGAGGGGCTGGACAATCTGGCCCGGCGGATAACCGGAATGGGCATGCAGTTCGGTCTGTGGTTCGAACCGGAGATGGTCTCACCGGACAGCGAACTCTACCGGCGCCATCCCGACTGGTGTCTTCATGTGACGGATCGTCCCCACACGGTGGGGCGAAATCAGCTTGTTCTCGATCTGTCGCGGCGGGATGTATGCGACTATATTGTTGGAGCGCTGTCCGATGTTCTGTCTTCCGCACCGATTACTTATGTCAAATGGGACATGAACCGCCATTTGACGGAGATCGGCTCTGCCCTGCTTCCGGCGGAGCGCCAGCGCGAAACGGGACACCGGTATATCCTCGGTCTGTATAGGGTATTGGACGAGCTCACTTCCGTCTTTCCGGATGTACTGTTCGAGAGCTGTTCCAGCGGAGGAGGGCGCTATGATCCCGGCATGCTCTATTACATGCCGCAAACGTGGACAAGCGACAATACCGATGCGATCAGTCGGCTAAAAATCCAGTACGGCAACAGTATGGTCTATCCGGCTGTGTCTATGGGCGCTCATGTTTCGGGTGTACCGAATCATCAAGTCAACCGGGTTACTCCTCTTGACACCCGAGGACATGTCGCGATGTCGGGAAACCTTGGCTACGAACTCGATCTTACCAAGATGTCGCCGCAGGAAAAGATAGCGATCAAGTCCCAAGTTGCGCTATATAAAGCAATTCGCCCCCTTATCCAATTCGGAGAATTTTATCGCATTTTAAGTCCGTTCGAGGGCAACGAGGTGGCCTGGGCCTTTGTTTCTGATGACCAGAGCGAAGCAGTACTTGCTTTCTTTCGAGTGCTGAGCCAGCCGGGTGAAAGGGTGCCTATTCTGAAATGCAAAGGATTGAATTCGCGTTACCTGTACCGCCATCACGAAACTGGAAAGATATACGGAGGTGACGAGCTGATGTACGCCGGTTTGACACTTCCAAGAATAAAAGGGGATTTTATCAGCCTGTTCTGGCGGTTTAGTAAGATCGACGAGCAATGAATGTATCAAAGCAAAAAAATTAGAAGTCCAACAGAAAGCAGGGCCTGAAATCATGAGATTTCTGGCCCTGCTCGCTATGCCCCTTCGCCGTGGTTATATTATTTTGAGAAGCAAAAATCAACTGGCAAATGTGCTGTAACAGCTTGCCGGTTCTCCGATAAATCCAAGCTACACCATCATTTTAAGTGAACGCGAAGCAGTGGGACACCGTCTACCACCCCAGCGCCTCCCATCGTCTCCACCGATTTCACCATTTCCTGGTCGTCCGGGACCAACACTGGTGTGATCACCGGAAAGCCCGCCTGCTCGATTTCGGAAATATCAAATTCCAGCAGCTGTCCTTTCTTGATTTTGTCACCGGTCTGAACTCGTAGGGTAAACCCTCTTCCCTTCAACGACACCGTATTAATGCCAACGTGAATCAGCAGTTGAATACCGCTAGCATGCTCCAGCAGCAGCGCGTGATTACTACTGCCGAACGCATGCGCTACTATTCCGTCAAACGGCGCGTAGACTTTACCTTCCCGGGGCTTAATGGCTATTGACCTCCGGCCATCATCTACGAACACTTCTACAGATGATGTATCCATAAACAAATGCAGCTTGACAGCCAAAGGATTCACCTTGCAGCTTCGGATCGTACCAAATTCTTCTGCAATCGGCCTTCCGGACAGCGTTCGATCCAGCATAAGCCTAGATTCCCTGGTGTTGCATACCAGATTCGTCCCTTCTGCTTCTCCTGTTCTCAGTCTAATACCAAATTCGACGGCGTCTACATTATTGAATTCTATTATCAGCTCGTAACGGGAGCCGGCAAAACCGGCCGGACTAAGCGTATCGTTTGAAATTTTCCCGTCCGCGAACCTTTCCCTTCCTCTGATAGCCTGAAGTTCACGAACGGGAACCTGGTACAATCGGCCGCTCTCCACGCGCAATTCACGCGGCAGCGTCAGGCAGTGGGCCCAACCGTGATCGTCTGTGGGATAGACAATATCCGGCAGACCCATCCAGCCGACCAGAATTCGTCTGCCATCCAGCGTTAATGTTGTCTGGAGAGCATAGAAATCAAAACCACGATCCAGCAAGCGAAAAATCCCATGCCGAAACTCTCCCGTCTCCACATTCAGTGGATCACCGATTACATAACCCGAAGGTGAATATTACCAAGGTTGTTCAGCTTTGCTCCCTGCGGACAGAAGCAGAGAACCCCCTGGCCGTCAAATTCAAAATAATCCGGACATTCCCACATATAGCCGAAATCGGACAAACGGGTATGTAGTTCGCCAACCTCTTCCCATTTGTAAAGATCAATGGAGCGATAGAGCATGGCACAGCCGGTAAGATTGGAACGTTGCGCTCCAATTACGGCATAAAAGCAATCTTTCTGTTTCCATACTTTGGGGTCGCGATAATGATCGGTATATCCGGACGGAGGTCCGCTTATAACCGGGGAGGAGAACTTGTGTATACGTCCATCTCTCTCCATTTGAGCCATAAACTGATAAGGCATTCGCTCCCAACTCTTATCACGTGTATTGCCGGTGTACATGAGGTATAATCGCCCATTGTGTTCGATTGCACTGCCCGAGTATACTCCATGACTGTCAAAATCCCGGTCCGGTTTTAACGCCACTCCCCGGTTCGTCCAGTGAACGAGATCCGGAGAGCTGGTATGATACCAATATTTGGGACCATGCACTGGACCGAGAGGAAAACATTGATAGAACAAATGATACTCTTCATGAAAAAAAGCAAATCCATTCGGGTCGTTCAGCAACCCTGTCTCAGGCTGGATATGATACCTCTGGCGCCAGGGGCACCTTGCCACTCTGGCGGCCAGACCGGAGATTTCTCCGGATTGGTATTTTCTAATCTTCTGTATCTCTCTTCTTTTGTCCACTCCACAGCAACCTCCTTACTGCAAAATAGTTCCAAGCATGCTTAAACTTACGGTCGATCCGCTGCTTCGTTTGAAGTCTCCCCTGAGACTGACGCATTTTTCCGCTTGCCCCAGAGTAGGGTGATGAGAAACGCAACCAGAAAGCTGATGCCCATGCCGATACAGAAATCAGCGATGGACTGTGGACGGATTGCGATAATACCGGGTAGCGCCGCCGGTCCCATCGAAATGGACAGCACATGTGCGTAAGCAATATAGGCGGAAGCCAGGCCGGAACCGATCATCGCAGCAATGAACGGGTAGCGAAGCTTCAGGTTGATTCCGAACATTGCAGGTTCGGTAATACCGAGCAGCGCGGATATGCCGGCAGCTGAGGCGATACTCTTCGTCTTGCTGTTGCGTGTGATGAGAAAGACGGCCAGCGTAGCTGCGCCCTGAGCGATATTCGCCATCGAGGCAATCGGAAGCAAGAAGGATCCGCCCGTCTTAGCAACGTCCGACAATAGTTGGGTATCCACAGCGAGGAAACTGTGATGCATTCCCGTTATGGCAATCGAAGAATAGAAAAAACCGAAAATACCTCCTCCAATGAAACCCGTCGTATCATAGAGCCAGAAGAGACCATCTGTCAGTCCGTTGCCCGCGGCGCGAAGGACCGGTCCAACAACAGCAAAGGTCAAGAGGCCAGTAATGAGGACAGACAGCAAAGGAGTCAACAGATTATCAAGATAAGATGGAATTACCTTTCGCAAATTTTTCTCGATTACCGATAAAATGTAGGATACGGCCAGTACTGGCAGAACCGTTCCCTGATAGCCAACCTTTTCGATTGAGAAACCGAACAGTTGCCAGGTGGGTACTGTCCCATCTACAAGTGCCTGGCCGTAGCTGTAACCATTAAGCAGATCGGGATGAACCATAATCATGGCCAGCGCCGCACCCAAATAAGGATTTCCACCAAACTTGCGAGTGGCCGAGAAGCCGATCAGGATGGGAAGGAAAACAAATGGAGCGTTGGCGAATAAATTAATAATGCTTGCCCAATCGGCAATACCAGGGTACATCTCGACCAGAGACCTGGGACCAAACAGATTGCTGGCAGTCAGAACGTTGTTGATCCCCATTAATAGACCCCCGGCAACAATCGCCGGAATGATCGGAACAAAAATGTCGGAAAGTGCTTTCACAAGTCGTTGAAGCGGATTCATTTTAGCTGCTCCTGCCGTCTTTACATCGCCGGTGGACATTTCTCCGAGACCCGTAAGTTTGGCGAACTCGCCATACACGTTATTTACAATCCCGGCTCCAAGGATAATTTGATATTGCCCTCCTATAGAAAAAGTCCCTTTAACAACGTCCATTTGATCAAGCGCTTTTTGATCAAGCAAAGATTCATCTTCAAGAACGAGCCGCAATCGCGTCGCACAATGAGCAGCTGCCGTTATGTTTTCCTTACCTCCCAGGGCATCCAGGATGTCAGCTGCAACTTGCTTGTAATCCATATTTCTCTCCTCCTAATATTATGAAACCGGTTCCAATTTAATTAAAAAAAATGTTCGTTACCGACATTGGCCGGTAATTTTTGTTCGAAAACAACTGCCCTCCTATTACTTTCTCCGAAGAAGGTTATTGCCCCACTTCACCACTTCTCGCTCCCTTCAATAAGCCCCTTTTGACCACCCGTAGGATTGGATGGACATACAACCCTTGCCATAGGAAAAAAATTGCTCAATTCAAAATGTTTGTTTTATATTAAATTTTGTAAGGGGGCTGTTATTTGATAATAAAACACTATCCATGTCATCCTCAATGGTAAGTTAATGCGATGGCAGGGTAAAAAATTGCCCCTTCATTAACACAAAAATCCACCGCAGAAAATAAAGGGTCGTTGCTGCTTCCAGCCCGGTTTTCCTACACCCTGACCTGAACAGACTGAAACACGAGGATTATTTGCTAAATCCATAAGAGTGCTTGCCTGCCAATCGTCAGGAAAGAATTTAAGCATCTCTTGGCAGAACAATGTGGGTTCTTACGATATTCAGGAATCGGTTTATTGAATGCTTGAAGCCTCCGTCTCGTCTCCGGTGAGTCCTTCGTCTTCATCACCTACCATCGCCTCTACCCAATCGATGTCTGCAAAAGCTATCTTCATGTGCTCCTTCAGTACGCGCTGAGCATTCAATCCTACCTCATCAATCATAGATTCCTTAGTAAAGTTTTCTGCAACTAACCAATCAAAAAACATAATATAGTCATGGCAATAGTTCAGAAGCACTGATAAACCTCCCCACCTATAAGTTCATCACTTTGGTCGTTTGATCAATGATGAAACTGAAATCACCTCTTGCAAGTGGAGAATTATATATTATTATACAATTTTATCTATGTATTCCATAAAAGAATTCTCCTTGGACGCAAACCATCATTCTGAATCCATTACTATAGAAAAAAGCCGCCATTAATGGCGACTTTCTACATCCTATGTTCTGTCCTCCAAGAGCTTCAATCTTAATTTGATCGCCCACCATCAATAAAGGTTGTTTTTCAATCTGGGCACATTATTGTTCTCTAAGTGATAACGGGTTGCAAATGAATGTCTCAGAGAATGCACGGATAAAGCTGGTTTTCCAAAAGCTGAAGCATTTTTTTCAATCAGTTTCTCATTGGTTAAGCAGAGATGCTCTTCATGAACAGCTATTATTGTCATCAGAAATTTTCGTCCATATCAAAATAGAAATCAGGTTCTCTCCCGTTTCCGGTAACTGTTTCTGGAACGGTACTGCTGCGGAGATCTTGCCGGATAACGTGCGGGAAAAGAAAACATATGGACCAGATGGGTAAACGGAATGGAAGCGAACAGAAGAAACGCCAGGATGATGTGAAGCTGAAACACGAAGGGAACCATGTGCATCAACCCGTATTGCGGATTAAAGGTGAACAGGCTGCGAAACCAAGGCCCGATGGTCGTACGGTATTCATAGGCCACCACAGTCGTATTATACACGATGGTCATATAGGTTCCGATGGCTGCGATGATCAGGACTAAAATCACTGTGAAATAATCGCCAAAACCCGCATGGGCCCTTACCCGACGGTTAAGGATTTTGCGCATAAGCAGAAGAACCAGACCGATGACGACCATCAGACCGGCAAAGCCGCCCCCCGCGATCGCAAATATATGATAGGTCTCATCGGATATGCCGAAGAAATGATAAACACTGCGCGGGATCAACACACCCATGATATGGCCAACAAACGCGAAAATAATCCCGTAATGGAACACAGTCGAACCGATTCTGAGCCATCTTTTTTCAAAAATCTCCGTAGAAGGCGCCGTCCAGCTGACCTGACGAAAAGCAAACCGATAGAGCAAGCCGAAGATCATCACCGCCAAGGTAAGATAGGGAAACACGACCCACCAAAAGATACCAGTCATCATTATACCCCCATTCCATTGCACGTTTTATAGACAGGTAAGCCTGAATCACTACGAGCCGTACCGTCCATGCCAAACAGGATAGGGTAAGGCAGTTCATCCAGATCGGCGCTCTCCCGCTTGCTCTCCAGCATGCGAATTTCTTCTTCCGTAGGGACCTCGAAAACATCGGTCATCAGAAAGTTCAACAACTCGGAATAGGGACTGTCTTCAGACAGATGCTTCCGAATCCGCTCTGTGGCTGCGGCCAGCCGGAGTTCAAGCGCGCGTACATGAACATTGTCGGACCTTACCGCCAGCAGCTCGTACAACAGCGGAATGAAGTCGCACAGCTCCCCGCTCGGCATCATAAAGCCCGCATCCCGGACAATATGCTGAAGCAAAATCAGAGCTGCCCCACGTTCCCGACTGTCACCCAATTCATGAGCGGTCAGATAGAGTCCGGTCTTTTCCTTCCAATCGAACGTCCAAACATAAATTTCCTGAAGCTCCTTGGGAGGAACCGAGAAGATAGCCTCGGCCGCCTGGCCAAACCTGCTCGCCAGCTCATTATCTTTCATTTCCTCTTGGACAGCTGCAAGCAGTTCCTCCTTCATTTCCTGAAAATCCTCACAGGGATATCCTAGCAATCTGGCGCAGGCCGCCAGCAAAACGGGCTTATGTTCCATCATCCATGTCCTCCCTTGCGAAAAGATGTGACGTGACCGCGCTTGACGGGGTAATGGATTCGATGCTGCAGGCCCCCTGCTTGTAATGAAGCTCTTTCGCGCCATCCATTTCCCTCCGGGCGGTTGGGATCACAAACCTTTCGTTATATTTGGCAACAGCGAACAATCGGGTCATCTCTTCAATTTCCTCCACTGTAATTCCCGCCTCTCCCAAAAGCTGGCTGTGTCTGAGATCATCCATGCCGCCAACGGCTTGCTGCCGCCTATGTACACGCATGGCGGTCATTTTAAGCAACACTCTACGGATGACGGAGGTATCCCCTGCCGTAAGCAGAGATGCCAGATACTCCATTGGAATCCGCATCTGATCGACGGCGGGAATATAGTGATCGGTCTGAAGCTCGTCTTCTTCAATATGGTTCATAATCGGGCTAAGCGGTGGAACATACCACACCATAGGGAGCGTGCGGTATTCCGGATGAAGTGGCAGAGCAACCTTCCACTTCATGGCAAGCTTGTAGATCGGCGAGCGCTGTGCCGCATCGATCCAGGAATCGTTGATCCCGCTTCTTCTCGCCTCCTTGATCACTTCCGGCTCGAAGGGGTCAAGGAACACCGAAAGCTGGGATTCATACAAATCCTGCGGATTCTCCACGGAAGCTGCCGCCTTGGCTCGATCTGCGTCATAGAAGACGACACCGATATAGCGAATCCGGCCCACACAGGTTTCCGAGCAAATCGTGGCCATGCCCGCTTCTGTCCGCGGGTAGCAGAAATTGCATTTTTCCGCCTTGTGCGTATTCCAGTTGTAGTATACCTTGTGGTAGGGGCAGCCATTGGTACAAAATCTCCACCCCCGGCAGGCGTCTTGATCCACAAGTACAATACCGTCCTCCTCCCGCTTGTACAAAGCTCCGGATGGACAGGAAGCCACGCAGGAAGGGTTCAGGCAGTGCTCGCAAATGCGGGGCAGGTACATCATGAATGTCTTCTCATACTCCATGGCGATGCGTTCCTGAAGCTGCTTGACATTCGGGTCCAGCGGTACGATCTCGCTTCCGCCAGCCAGGTCGTCATCCCAGTTCGGGCCCCATTCCGGCTTGTCCATATATTCGCCGGTAATCAGTGATACAGGCCGGGCGACCGGAAGATGCTTCCGCTTGGGGCTATGAATCAAGCTATCGTAATCATAGGTCCACGGCTCATAGAAGTTGTCCAGGCTGGCCATATTCGGATTGTAAAAAATATTCGCCAGCTTGGTGATTGGCCCCCCCGCCCGGAGTGCCAGCTTTCCGTTGCGCAGAACCCACCCGCCTTTAAATTTCCTCAGGTCTTCCCATGCCCGAGGGTAACCGGGACCCGGCCGGGTTTCCACATTGTTGTACCACATGTATTCCGTTCCGGGCCGATTGGTCCACGTGTTCTTGCAGGTCACCGAACAGGTATGGCAGCCGATGCATTTGTCCAAGTTCATGACCATGGCGACTTGCGCTTTAATCCTCAAGCCAGTCAACCTCCTTTAACGGTCGGATGATTGTCATCGTATCTCTCTGACTTCCTGTCGGCCCGTAGTAATTAAACCCGTAGCTCAGTTGGGCATAGCCTCCGATCATATGTGTCGGCTTCATCGTAATTCGAGTCACACTGTTATGGGTACCGCCGCGCTGCTTGGTGATAGAGGTGCCCGGCACGCCAAGCGTGCGATCCTGGGCATGATACATATAAGCGATCCCCTCTGGAATCCGGTAAGTCAGCACCGCTCTTGCTGCGATGACTCCATTCCGGTTATATACCTCAATCCAATCGTTATCCTTGATCCCGATCGAAGCCCCGTCTTTTTCGTTCAGCCAGACGACCTGCCATCCGCGGAACAGCGTCGACATTTGATTGGTGTCGATGAACATCGTATGAATTCCCCATTTTTGGTGCGGGGTCAAATAACGGATCGTCATCGTTTTTCCATTCGCTGGCACTTCTTTCTCACCCTTAAAAAAAGGAACGTGCTCCAGCGGCGGCAAATAAAGCGGCAGCCCTTCACCGAAATCCAAAATCATCTCATGGTCCAGATAAAAGCTTTGTCTGCCTGTTAAAGTACGCCATGGAATGCTGTACTCCGTATTTAAGGTAAAGGGCGAGTATCTCCGATTGTCCTTCTCCAAGCCACTCCAGACCGGAGTTGAGATCGTATGCCGGGGCTGAGCAGTAATATCCAGAAGCGTGAAAGCCTCTTCTTCCCGAGGTTTTGAGATGTCCTCCAGCTTTTTGCCGGTTTTGGTCTCTAACGAACGCCAGCCTTCCACGGCCCGTTCTCCGTTCGTGGCGCCAGACATCAGCAGAATCGCTTCGATTACCTGTTTATCCCGGAATAGATCCGGCTGTCCTTTGCCGATCCCCTCATGTTTCGATGCCCCCAGCCGCTCCATGAGCTGGCCGTACACCTTGTCGCCGGGAATTTTAATCCCCTTTGTTCCATAGCCCTTTTTAATGTTCGGTCCGATGGTAATCATTTTTCCATACACGTTCGGATAGTCACGCTTCACCAATAAAAAATGGGGCATCGTTTTGCCGGGCACTGCCTCCGTCTCTCCCTTGCGCCAATCGCGGATTTTTCCGTGAGCTTGAGCGATTTCATCTGGACTGTCATGTCCGAGCGGAGTCATGAGAACATCCTCGCAGGCTGGCAAATGTTTCTCCGCCAATTGGGAGAACGTTTTGGCGATTTCCCGAAAAGCGTCCCAATCGCTTTTGCTTTGCCAAGGCGGTTCAATAGCCGGATTAAACGGATGGACAAACGGATGCATATCGGTCGTGCTTAAATCGTATTTTTCGTACCAGGTCGCTGCTGGCAGCACGATATCCGAAAACAGCCCTGAACTCGTCATTCTAAAATCCATGCTGATGAACAAATCGGTTTTTCCTTCCGGCGGAACATCATCCGTCTTCACCGTCTCCGGCCGCCACGAATGGCTCGGGTCCGTCAACACCTGATTGTCCGCCCCGATCAAATGCTTGGCAAAGTATTCATGCCCTTTACCGCTATCGCCAAGCAGATTGGACCGCCAGTTGAAAAAGACACGCGGGAAATTGTTCGGATCATTGGGGTGCTCCACCGCAAAATCTAGCTCTCCCTCTTTAACCATTCTCGCAATTTCCTGTACGGCCTCCTGGTCGTCCGAAAACCCTTTTTCTCGAACCTGTCTGGCCACATTGATGGAGTTCTGGTTGAATTGCGGAAATGAAGGCAGCCACCCGAGCCTTACGGCCAGCGCATTGACATCCGCAGGATGCATATGGTTAAACCGCCCGCCCCAGGATGGTTTCTGCTCCTCATTGACCTTGGCCTCATAGCGGAACTGCTCCGTCGCGAAGTAGAAGAAGGAGGTTCCGTTTTGTAAGCGGGGAGGCTTGATCCAATCTCCTGCAAATGCGATCTGCTGCCACCCCTCCACTGGCCTCACCTTTTCCTGACCTACGTAATGGGCCCATCCGCCGCCATTTACTCCCTGGGAGCCCGTGAGCAGAACCAAATTCAGAATGGAACGGTAGATTTGGTCGCTGTGATACCAATGGTTCGTTCCTCCGCCCATAGCGATCATCGATTTCCCACCTGTCTTGGCCGCATTTTCGGCAAACTCCCTCGCTACCTGAATGCAGTGAGATTTCTTGACGCCGGTAATCGCCTCCTGCCAAGCCGGAGTGTAAGGCTTCGGATCGTTATAATCGGCCGGATAATCGCCTTGCAGTTGCTGCCTGGGTACTCCCACATGAGCCATCATGAGGTCGTAAACCGTCACGACTCTGATCGTCCCGCCTTCCACACTCGGCAAATGCTTTACGGGAACTCCACGCCGAACTGTCCCTCCCTCCGATTCCACGAAATAAGGAAAGTCAACGAGAGCCACTTCATCCGCCGCATCAATAAATGACAGCAGAGGATCCACTACTGTCCCGTCAGGATTTTCGAGATCCAGGTTCCACCTGCTGTCCTGATCCCAACGGAAGCCCTGGCTGCCGCTCGGAACCATCGGCGCTCCTGATGCCTCGTCCCAGACTACCGTTTTCCATTCGGCCAACTCCTGGGCATCTCCCAAGTCGGAGGCCCGTAGGAAGCGGCCCGAACGAAACGCATCGGCATGTTTCTCTAGTATCACGAGGAAAGGCAGGTCTGTAAATTTTTTCGCGTAATCCGTAAAATAAGGGACTTGCTGATCCACGTAGAATTCTTTGAGAATGACGTGGGTCATAGCCATGGCAAGCGCGGCATCGGTCCCGGCTTTAGCTGGCAGCCAAATGTCCGCAAACTTTTCATACTCGGCATAATCGGGGCTGACCCCGACCACCTTGGTGCCGTTATAACGGGCTTCCACCATGAAATGCGCATCAGGAGACCGGGTTTGCGGAATGTTGGTCCCCCAGATAATAAAATACTTGGAGTTATACCAGTCGCCGCTTTCCGGCACATCTGTTTGTTCTCCCCAAACCTGCGGCGAGGCAGGGGGAAGGTCTGCATACCAATCATAAAAACTGAGGATGGTCCCGCCAATCAGCGACAGGAAGCGTGTCCCTGCCGAATAACTCACCATGGACATGGCCGGGATCGGGCTAAAACCAACAACACGATCTGGACCGTATTGTTGAATGGTATGGATAATAGAGCTGGCAATCATCTGACAGGCATCATCCCAATCCGCCCGAACGAAGCCGCCTTTCCCCCTGGCCTTGACGTATCTGTCACGCTTTTTGGGATCGCTGACGATGTTTTTCCAGGCCGTGACCGGGTCCTCAACAACTGCCAGCTCCTCACGCCACATGTCGTACAAATCACCGCGGATATAGGGATACTTCACCCGGATCGGGCTATAGGTATACCAGGAGAAGCTTGCCCCGCGCGGGCAGCCCCGGGGTTCATACTCGGGGAAGTCGGCTCCTGTGGTCGGGTAGTCCGTTTTTTGTGTTTCCCAGGTGATAATGCCGTCCTTGACGAAAACATTCCAACTGCAGGAACCGGTACAGTTTACGCCATGTGTCGACCGAACGACCTTGTCATGCTGCCAGCGGCCACGGTATAGGCTCTCCCAATCCCGGGATCTTGGGCTCTCCTCGGTCCATCCCTCGTTTATGGCCTCTCCGCGTTGCAAGTATTTCAACGCATCAAGCAGCTTGTTTTTATGCTCAGCCATTGCACAGATGCTCCTTTCCCTGCTGGTTTACCGGATTAAACCTTTCCCCCGTCAGTTTGAAGCTGTCTTGTCCCAACTGAAGCTCTTCCATAAACACTTCCCAATCCGCTGCGTTGCAAGCCGCGATAATCAGGCGCTGAAGCTCGTTCAGATCCTGCAGCCGGCAGATTTGTTCTTGCACAGGCTGTGGCACTCCGCCGAATCTCATCTCAAGCAAGGCAAGCAAATCATTCCGATCATCCCGGACAAACTGTTCCGTTTCCACCTGATTCATCTGGTTCGCCTTCTTTCGTAGCCATTTTTCCAACTCATTCTGCCGACCTTTGTTAGAATTTCATCATTTTAAAATAATCGGCAATCATCGATTTCTTAATCTTTTCCGCCGACTGTTTAAAAAAGGTCAAGACCTCTTCATCGCCGTCTTCCACTAATGCCCAGGAAAATTTCCTGCTGGTGACCTGCCCCAATTCCTCGCCAAATCGGAGGTAGACGGTGATGCCGTGATCATCGGTCCGGCCACCCGCCTTCACATCATAAGGATGAAGGTGGAGCATCTCGAGCTCTTGTACCAGTAGCCGATACAGTCTCGGCTCCACAGATTGAAGTGGTTTGTCGGGAAGCATCGCCGCCAGTGTATAGGTCTCATTTTTCATGGAGCAGTCCCTCCACTTCTTTCTCCAGCATGTTCATTTCATCCCGGTTATGCAGTTCATCAACGATAATCAAAGCCTGAAAACGAGCAAGAAGCTCGCCTCCCACCTTGCTCTGCGCCAGCAGTTCCTTAATCTCAGCGACAATTTCTCGCATTAATTGATGATCGCGAGTCAGGGAAATAATGACATTCTTCAACTCCGGCTTGATGCCCACAGCTTCTACATATAATCCTTCCTCTTCGCTGGCTGCGTGCTGGAGCGTACGCCCCTCCCAATGCTCCACCGTGATGTAGGCAATTTCCTCTGCTTTGTCCAATTCACCTTTTTTTATACTTCTGTCCAACAGCTCGGTAAGTTCTCTTGCTTCGCCTAAGGCCGCCTCATGAATCATCGAATGACTGTCCACATGTCTCAATGCGGGTCCTGACATGAATCCCCCGCCTCCTTTCCTGTTGCTTTTTTTGAGAAATGATTTTGCGCTAGCCCGCCGCCTTCACCTTCCCCGATTACGGAGTCAGCCAGCGAAAGGTCGCTGAATATAGCCACATAATGAGTGACATTCTGCTCGTTCGTAATTGCCGTTACCGAGAGCCACTCTTGAAAAATCTCCCCGCTTGCCTTGCGATTGACGATCTTTCCCTGCCATTTTCCGGTGGTCAGCAAAGTGTCCCAAAAGGCATTATAGAAAGAGCGTTCTTGGAAGCCGGAGCTGAGTATATTGGGAGTTTTTCCAATCACCGCTTCTTTGGGATATCCGGTGACCTCGGTGAAGGCGGCGTTTACGGTATGGATCACGCCCTTGGCATCAGTGACCATCACGGCATCGGCTGTGGACTTGATAATATCCGACGCAAACTCCAGCTTGTTGCTGAAAAATACCCACAGAACAAGTATCAGGCTGGCCAGCGAGGCCTCGGACAAGGCCATAAAGCCGATTGCGTAGTGGCCTGTCCACCCAAACAGCAGGGTAAGCAGCAGTGGAGGAAAAAAACCGCCTAGACCGCCCGCTGCAGAGACGATCCCGCTGGCGATGCCCCCCTGCTTTGAAAAGTAAAGCGGGACCAGCTTGAACACCGCGCCGTTCCCGATACCGGCGCACACGGCTACCATCAAACAACCCAACGTAAAAAGAGGCATGGTCAATCCGAAAGAGAGTAAAACTCCTGACAAGGTTAGGCCGGCAAACACGAACATAAGAACTACAAAAGGGTTGGACTTGTCGGACAGTATCCCGCCTACTGGACGGAGAAAGGTAGCCAAGGCGATAAAACCCGCCGTCCTGAGTCCGGCATCTACCTTGCTTAATTCAAAATAGCTGACCAGAAAACCGGGGAGATAGATTGTAAAAGCTACGAAGGAGCCGAAGGTGATGAAGTAAAATATGCTGAAAAACCACAACTTTTCGTTGCGATAAACCTGCTTGAGTTGATTCTTCCAGGAGCTTCGTACGCGCTCTTCGTGCTTATCCCCTAAAAACAGATTCAGTAGAGCGAAAAGGGCGAGCAAAATCAAAAAAAACTGAAGGGCTCTTGACCAGCCGATCGCATCAGCCACCCACGGTGCGCCAAAGGTAGAGATGGCCGTGCCCAGGTTCCCGATCCCGTATATCCCGTTGATGGTGCCCTGCTTTTCTTTGGGATAATATTTGGGCAGTGAAGTCACACCGACCGAGAACGTGGCTCCACCTATCCCAAGAAAGAAGCCCCCGACCGCCAAATCCAGAAAAGTATTGGCCTGGCTCAAATAGTAGACAGGAACAAGCAGAATAAAGAAACTGACTGTATTCATCAGCCTTGCCCCGAAGCGGTTGGTCAGAATCCCCGCCGGAATTCGCAGCAAAGAGCCCAAGATTACCGGGATCGCGGTGGACCACGCTCTTTGTCCGAGCGTCAGCGGAATATCCTGACTTATGTAAGAAATCAGGGAAGAGATCAAGACCCAGACCATAAAGGAGACAACCAGACTTAAGGTTTGCAATGGCAACTGAATTTTTTTTACCATTTTATAGCTCCCCTTTGAAGATTATTCGAATCGCAAATATAGGATATAATATCCATTTTTGACAAACTTCTGACCTTTCAAACATTTGATTTGGGGAGGTAACAAATGACGGCTCACTTGCAACCTGTGATGGAAGGATGCTTGCCATGATCGGCTACGATGTGGAAAAATATTTTCGGAAGATGCTGTAGCTGGCGGGCAAAAATTAGGTCAACTTTTTATGTAGAGCAATTGCATTTGTATTTTATGAAGCTCAAGCGATTAATAGTTTTTCCACGCCATGAGCAGTTCTTCGCCTGTCATATTTGAATACTTTTGGCCACATAGAAATTCTAAACCACTGTCTTTTTCTATTGTACAGGATGAAAAACTCCAACTTGACATGGTTAATCAAAATAGTAGGTTTCTATTGATTGTTACGCTGGAAAGATAAGCATCTTTTGCAGAAATGGGCATATACCCAGATGATTTTCAAAATAAAAAGACGCTCTAGGTTATCCTAAAACGTCTTTTGAAAATAGAAATATTAGCCATAGAGGTCAACATCAAATGATTAAAGTTTGAGCTTGTACCCGATGCTCTCTAACGGGTAACATCAAACTGTAATTAAGATGCATATTGTCAGAATAGTAACTAGCAGCAGTCCATCTTGTTCTGCCCCATTTAAAACATTATTATCGCTGTGTAGATATGGTTGCAATAATGTCGTTAAGACTTGGAGACCTTAGCGCCCTTTTTGATCGCTTTAAGCGTGGTTATGGCGTAAAGACGAGGCTGAAACTAATGAACGATCGAAATGGATAAACAGACTCATAGATTCATTTATTTGAATAAAGCAAGCAATTTGGCGGTCTTTTTAGACCATCTTTTTTATTCTCAGAAGGTCTTTTAAAACAATTTTTTTGAATGGCTGCTGAAGCCTGAAACTTCAAAGTAGAACCTATAAATCCTTGCGGACAAAGCGGCGCAGCCCGAGTCCAAAGAGCACAGCCGTGTAAAATGCCGCGTATATCAAAAAGGCTGTTGAAGGAATCTCGCCGATACCAAACGGTCCACTTGTGCTTACCGGGATGAGTCCATTAATATTCTCGAAGCTGAACAACACTGCCTGCATTTTACGCTGCAGTCCATCGGCAGGCATGATCAGGGACAGGACACCCGTTATATTGTTCAGGGTCTGCATGGGACCTGGCTCCAGACCCACAGAGCCGATGATTTTTCCAACCATGCCACCGAGCCAACCAGCCCCATAAAGCATCGTCATGACGACACCATTCGCAACCGATGACAAATAGCCGGATCCGAACATGGACACGGTTACAAGCAAGGGAACGACTGAAGCAAATAGCAAAAAAGACTGCACCAGCACTACCGGATCACGCGGGATCGAAGCATGCACATCGGTGATCCACAAAATCAGGCTGTACAATACCAAGGCATAGATTACACCAAGCGAAACATAGCCGAGCCAGCGGCCCGTATACCATTTCCACCTCGGAATCGGCCGTGGCAGCATCGCCTGCATGACCCCCTGCTCCGCCTCGCCCGCAATCGTGGAAAATGAGCTGAAAATCGCTAAAAAGGCGAGGACAAAACTTGCGAAGAAAAAACCGAGCATCAAAATGAACATCCCGAGCGTAAATTCCTGGATCATAGTTTCATTATTCGTACCGCCTGTGATCACCCTGGAGGTAGAATCTCCTGCGATGGCGCCGGCAATAAACCAAAATCCCAGCAGGAATACAACAGTTAATAAAAGTGTCAGCAGGAGGACCCGTTTGCGCAGTAGCTCCTTCCAGGTCATGGTCCAAATAATCCTCATTCCTGTTCCCCCCTATGATTCAGCCCTGCAACAGCCTTCATGAACCACTCTTCAAGCCGTTCTCGAACTTTGGTGACTTCATATAACGTCATCCCCTGTCCGATCAGCAACGTATTGATCCAGCCTGCCTGTTCTTCGCTCTCCAGTTCCGCTTCAAGCCAGACGGTATCATCTATGCCCCTCTCTCCTGTAAATCCGCCTTCGGCTTTTCCATCTGTTATTACCCGAAAGCTGAGCTCTGTCGTATCCATAAGCCAGGACAGCAAAAAAGGCGAAAATCCGCCGACTTTAAAACGCCAGCAGACTCGCTTCTGAAGTATTTCGGCTACCCGCCCATGGCGGAGAACCTGTCCGTTATTCAAGAGTGCCATTCTGTCGCATAATACTTCCACATCCTCAAGCAGATGGGAGTTTAAGAAAATCGTTTTCCCCTGCTGCTTCAGTTCCTCAAGTATATTACGTACATGCATTCGTCCAACCGGATCCATGGCGGAAGAAGGCTCGTCAAGAAAAATCACGGCCGGATCATTCACCAGCGCGCAAGCCAGTCCAAGCCGCTGCTGCATGCCTTTGGAATAATGCTTAACACGGTCCTTCCCCCGCTGACCCACACCTACCATATGCAATAGCTCAGGAACTCTCTTGTCGATCACCTGCTTGTCCAAACCGCATAATCGCCCATTCAACCGGACGACCTCATCACCGGTAAGCCATTCCTGATACCGGTACAGCTCGGGGAGATACTCGATTTGCTGTTTCGCTTCGAGCGTTCCGATGGGTGCACCCATCAGGGTTGCTCCTCCGGCCGTCGGATGGATGAGCCCGACCAGCATTTTCACAAATGTGCTTTTCCCGGCTCCATTGGGGCCGAGGAAGCCAAAGGCTTCCCCTTTCCCTACGGTGATGGTCACGTTGCGGCAGCCGCGCCCGTTGCTGTATTCCTTGGTTAATCCTTTAGCGTCGATTGTCGGCTTACTCATGCCTCAACCAGCTCCTTAAGCTTGTTCATGAAATCAAACTCTGACTCATAGGCGCTCCCACCTTCAAAGGAAAAGAACTGTCCGTCTTTGATCCAGATAGCGGTACGATTCGTCATTGAGCTGTACTTCATGTTTGTAACCAGAACCTTGGTTCCTCCAACGGTAATCTCAGAAGTTTCAGCACTTTTATTAACCACATATGGCATAGGAATGGAACCTTCCAGAATGCGGCTGCGCTTTACCTTCTCTTTCAGATCGGAAGGCAGAATCGGAAGCTGAAGAACGGCATCCACCACTTCCTCTGTATCAACGGACGGATCCACCGTAATTTCTGGAACCTGCATCTGTGTCAGAGTTGCCCAGTGGTCCTGATCGGTACCCAAATCGTAATTTACGCTTTCATGTGTACTAAACGCTATTTCTTTATCGTCCATCGACTCCGGCAGCAGCTTCGTTGCCCCTACACGCTGCATAGCTTTATTGAGCTCATCCACATTCAGCATCATTGTAATTTTTTGCGAAGGAGTAACGTACACACTTTCCTTCGTTCCGGCCACATTTACTGGAAGAAGCTGATATCCGAGCTTAGAGACGGCTTGTTCACGCGTAAAATCCCCCTGTACGTTTCCGCTTTCCGATGTAAACTGGCCAAAGGTGTTTTCTATGTCGGCCGATTTTCCCGGAACCAGCTGATTAAACATACCTTCGAGCGTGCTTTCGTCAACTGTAGCGATATCCTGCACCCAGAATTGATTTAAAAATGCCGCCAGCGCGTTATTTCCCACAGGGGTTGTAAGTACGACGCCAAAGATAACGGCTGCCGCCACCGCTGCGGCCCACTTTCGGCCCTTGCCTGCCCGCCGGCGGAAAGAAGCAACCGGAGCCGGAGCATCAACTTTCAAACTGGATTCCGAATCCTGAATTGCAGCTGAGTCCGCTGGCGGCCTAAGGGTATCGGCAAGCCTCAGAACGTCCTCTTTGTTAATTGCGTCCCTAGTCTCCCACTTGGCATTTACCGGCTCCATGGCCAGCTTCTGTAGCAGCCTCTCCCAGGCTTCATGTGTACTTTTTTCTGCTTCTGAATGCTGCAATTTAGTAGTCATATCGTTTCAATCCTTTCCGAAAATTTGATTAGTCCTGCCTTGCTATAGCCTTGCTGGATGTGGCCTGCAGCTTGCGTGTCGCTCTTTGGAGCAGACTGCCTATTAGCGGCGACCTGACATTAAGCTCTTCCGCGATCTCCGCATAGCTGTAGCCGGAGTAGCGCAGAAGCAGCGCTTGGCGGTCTCGTTCGGGCAGTCTGTCCAGCCAAGCCTGAACCTCTTCCTGATCCAATCGACGCATCAGCGCCTCTTCGCCGGATTCAGAAGCGACTTCCCCTTCATACATTATCTCCTGCTTATTCTGCAGCTTTCTCTCTCTTGCTCTCTTCTCTAAATAATCGTATCCGATTCTTGTCAGTACCCGGTGTAGCCATGCCCCCAGGGTTGCCGGGTTGTCCGGCGGATTTCTGTACAGCCTCAGAAATACTTCCTGCGCCAGATCGTCGGCTGCTGCTTCATCTCGCACAAGCGCAGCCAGTTTTCTGCGTACGGTTGGATAATACTCATAAAATATGTTGCGGAATGGTGAGGATTCCGGAATACTCATTTTATAATTGCCTCCTTTTAAGCTGCAGCTATTAGGAAGACGAACCTTCTTCCTTTTTTGTATCATGCTCGGGAGATTTTCTTCGAATTTTTTTAGGCTGCACTTAATTGGACAGTCCGATGACATCAGGATTAAGAAATTGTTAGACATTAGAAAACAACTTTATTGTACAAAGAACTATTGTATTTCAGCAAAACCTATGCTCGTCGCTCTAACTAAATTTGTGTATGTACGTCGTACCGACTACATCCATCGTTGTATTAACGATTCATTAAACCAGTAAAAAAGCTTTCCATAGCCACCCTTTCGGGTGATTATAAAAAGCTAATCTGCTTTGGAGCGTCTATAACGATCGCTTAAAATTTCCCAGGAAACTGTTTGACAATATCTTTTGTCAGGTCCGCTAGAACTAAATACTGAACGACACTTAACTTTTCATTATTTAGTATGCATGGGGTTAATTGATATTGAACCTAAGACTGGAATAGGAATGGAGGGAATATATCAGTAACGATTACTAGTCAGTGTTATCACGTTGAGCGCACTCATCGTTTTTATTGCAATGTAAAACGCCCAATGTAGCCGATTATTTGAATTGACGGCCGAGACATTAAGTCTTTGTGCTGCTGAAATGGCTTTATGAGGGCACGAAGCACCCCCTGCCTCGACACGCCTCTCCTCAATGAAGTGTTCTGTAAATTGAGTGGAAATCCTTCAGAAAAATCAGTAGATTTCTAGAAGATTGTTATGATTCTTTGGAACTATTCTACCAAATAAAAACCCCTTCTTTGTAGAAGGGGTTTCAAATATACGAACCTAGCTATTCATGCCATGATTGTTAAGTTGTTGGAAGCTATTCATGCCGTGATTGTTAGGTTGGATCGTTGCTGCACCAGTAGGGATGATTACGTTACCTAACAGAAACAATACTACTGCCATCATACCTAATGCCTTTTTCATCTTTTAACACCCTTTCTAGGATAGTTTTGTTCAATACATTATATTCATTCAGCTGTTCTTTAGTTGCATGAACACTAAATGAAACAAATAATGCATTGATTTTTTTATATCCAGTATCATCCTTAAGTTTATCAGACATTCGCAATCCCTTGAGGGATATATTTAATGCATTGTAAATATTACCATTATTAAAGTGGTAAAGGGACATAAGATATAAATGATCTATATAATAACGAATATTGGCTTCCGTTTCATACTCTCCATCCAGAGCGTCCAAATTAGGTTCAAATTCTTTTAATGCCCAATCAACGTTACAGTTATGTTTTAAAGCTGACTCCAGTATCGTAATAATCCCCGGCAACAACTCTTCTTCCTCGGCATTGTGTATAAATTGCACATATTCAGGAAGCGTCTCCATATTACCTTCCAGCAAATTCAAAACATATGTATTGGCATTTGCAATCATCCTGAAATGTGCTACATCCTCCTTCCCCTCATCGTCCAATCCAGATATCCATCCCAATTCAGAGTACTTTTCAATACAATCCCTGGCTGCTGAGTAATCGCCCATCTTTTGCAATGCGATACCTTTCGCCACCATAGAATATCCAAAATAAAAAGCAACACTTCGTTTAAGTCTTTTAGTATCAATTCTCGGCTGCCCTTTTGCTTGTCTAAGTTGGTCTTCTTCATAGAATGCGTTGATTGAGTGGTGGAGTTTATCCGCAATATGTACCATAGCATCCCAACCATCTAGTGAAAACTCTGCTTGCAGCATTTCATACAAAAGGTTTATGTCACTTATTGATTCTAAAACTGCCGAGTTAAACATATAGCTGCCTCCTGATTACATTTTTAACCAATAGTATATTATAATTGGGCAATGGTCAATTACGTAGTTAAGTGAGCTATTCACAAGTTGAATCTTCTCTGAATTTTCGCATATGATGTGAGACACTGAATTGGCTTAGCCCAAGTATTTTTGCATACTGTGCCTGTTTAAGTCTTGGACGCAGTTCCATTAAATCTTTCAGTCTGCCCCTTGTTATTTCAGACTTACGTTTCTTCACCTTCTAATCTCTGTAGTAGTCAATTCTACCGCTGGCGTGGGGTGCTGCCTCCTTTTAAATCATGTATACATACGATGCATAGAAAGCTTCCCCGAAAGTGCGTTAGCTGATCGACTGATCCCGCAAAAAGGTAAATACATACATTGGGAAGATCAGTCCGAGAACTAAGTTACCCAGACGGTTCGACTCATGTTTGAAACAACGCTACCATTTTATGATCTTTTACGATGCGTTCAGTGCTGTTATTTGGTGTAAAAACAGAGGATTTGAACGAAGGCAATGGATCCATTTGGCCTGCTGCCTTCTCGTTATGATTAAGTTATCGTCTCTCGTTAGTCCAATCTAGACTGTTCTGAATCTTGTTCATCCTAAGCCAGGAATTTAAAACAGAGGATTTTCTTCGAGTGGTTGTGTCTCACGTAGATCTCTAGCCTTCCGAACAGAGGGCGAGTAAAAAACGTCACTATGCATATGCTGAATTTTATCCCAGTTGCCAGGATTGGTCGTGTCTGGAGAGCGGTGCTCCAGAATGGCCTGATATAGAGCCGTTTTTTGTTCCAAATGGGCAACGTGCTGTTTGGCTTCTTCGAGCTTAATGAGCGCCGCTTCCTTATGCTCCATCATGAGTGTGTAGCGTTGCGGAATGGTCGAATCCCCTTCGAGACAGAAATCGACGTACATTTTAATGACTTCAATCGGCATCCCGGATTGCTTGAGACATTTGACGCCATGCAACCAGTTGATCGATTCTTCGTCGAACATCCGAATGTTGTTTTGATTGCGCTGTACGCTTGGTACTAGGCCTTTATCCGTGTAAAAGCGTACAGCGTGCTCGGTGAGTCCCGTTATCTGGGCAGCTTCTTTGACTGTATGCATGTGAAATCCTCCTTGGAAAAATAAAAATTTTTGAAGATGGCTTGACTTCGTGTAACACGAAGGCGATAGGCTTATTGTAATGCAAGTCGACCGTAAGCGGAAGCCCACTGAGGTGCCCGATTTCCGAGTTTTGCGGTCGTTTGCGTTTTACATTTGAACAATGGGAGGAAATACAATGCAAACCGTAACATTAAACAATGGTGTGAAAATGCCGATCATCGGTTTTGGTGTCTACCAAGTTCCAGATGCTGAAGAATGCGAGAACGCCGTATATGAAGCGCTGATGGCTGGTTACCGCCTGATCGACACCGCCTCCGGTTATTTGAATGAGGAAGCGGTCGGTCGTGCGATTAACCGCAGCGGCGTACCGCGTGAGCAGCTGTTCATCACGACCAAGCTCTGGGTTCAGGATGCCGGCTACGAGAGTGCCAAGCACGCATTTGCCAAATCCTTGAAGAAGCTTCAACTCGACTATCTCGATCTGTACCTTATTCACCAGCCATTTGGCGATTACTACGGTGCATGGCGTGCGATGGAAGACCTGTACCGCGAAGGCAAGATTAGGGCGATCGGTGTCAGCAACTTCCTACCCGACCGCCTGATGGACCTCATCGTTCATAACGAAATCGTACCCGCCGTCAACCAGATCGAAACGCACCCGTTCTACCAGCAAACAGAGAGCGCAGCTTTTATGAAAGAGCACGGAGTTCAACACCAGTCGTGGGCCCCGTTCGCTGAGGGACTTAACAACATGTTCAAAAACGAAGTGTTGCTCTCGATCGCAGAAAAACACAACAAGTCCGTCGCTCAGGTCGTATTGCGCTGGCTTGTTCAGCGTGAAGTCGTTGTAATTCCAAAATCGGTGAGAAAAGAGCGGATCGTCGAAAACTTTGACATTTTCGATTTTGAGTTGAGCGCGGATGATATCGAACAAATTTCGGCCCTCGATACGCGAGAAAGTCTTTTCTTATCGTATCGCGACCCGGAAGTCGCCAAGATGATGGGCAACTGGAGAATCGATCTGTAAACCTTGATCGAACCATAAACTTATCACTCGTTTATCCTCATCTATAAAGAAAGGGCAGGGCGGTTTGAAGTGAACCCTGTCCTTTCTTTACTTGAATTGACCCTTGGATTTGCTTTTCAGCTTTATAAGATGCCACCTTTCGCTTAATCATAATCCCCCCTATTAAAGCAATAATTCTAGTCTGTTTCTAATAGAAGATTTAGACTAATTTATTCAACGAGCATCTCTGTTAGCGCAATTTTCAGCTTGTGTTCGTGACTAGATATTTTCGGTTTTGTCAGTTGGAAGCTGGGACACACAAATATCTACGCGAAGTGCCGAGGATTCCAAGGGAATTTTCCAAGCTTGGTGCACGCTGTTTGAGTTTGGCTAAAATGTCATAGTACTGTCTAATTCCCGCATCCAGATTTCTGCGTGTCTCTGTGCAAATTGTTGGAAGGAGACAGGCGCCTTCACAGTCACCCTCATTACAGTATCAGTACTTAGATCTTCCGCTCCTTCCTCGCGAATTTTACGGTCGAGTCCGGTCATGATCTCAGCATAATCCTTGCTTATCCCTGCTGCTAACCAGCTGCGGGTCAATTCATCATCTGATATTGATTAGTCAAATTGAGAAAGGAAATGCGATGCCCTCTTTTGAGATCATTAGCAAGCTTGCGGAGCGATTAAATTGCTCTATTACTTTTCTCTTAGAAGAAGAGGCCCCGGAAACCGTTTCTCTTCCTCCCTCCATTCCTGCTCAATTGGTAAGGGCGGAACAATATCTTGAAAGCAATTTGTTAAATGAGTTTCTAAACATAATAAAGAGTATAGAAATCACAGAGGAAGAAGCTAATTTAAAAGCCAAGCAACAATTACTTTATGCAAGGTATTACTGGTTATCTAACGATATGGAAAAAGCCTACGAATATATTGAAAATGTCATTCAGCATGCGCCTCCTTTTGATTACGATATTAGAGCCAAATCATATAATCTGCAGGGTCAAATTTTGTATCGCACCAATCAGTTAACGGAGGCTTTAAAAAGCTTCAATAATGCTTTGCTGCTGACCAAGCAATTTACAGTCGACAAACTGCTTTATGTCGATGTTCTTCTCAACCTTGGCATCTTTCACTGCCATTTGGATGAGATTACTTCTGCGTTAAAAGCTATATATTGATATTCAAAACATTGAAGAAGCAGAAAGGATCTGTGATGATTTTTTGCATGTAAATATGAACCTGGATTTAAAAGTCCAACTCAATATTTTAATAGGACAATACAATCCCCCATCATGGTCAAAAAAGAGAAAGAAAAACCAGAAAAAAAATCCTGGAATTTTTCCGCTTTTTCTTTAGGCTGCCACATCAAAACGCTTTGGCTGCCAATATCGCTTGCCGGATTGCTGATTCCTTTATGCTCTGCGCTTGGTCCGGCTGCTCACTGATACCTTCAACAAAGATAGCCTGCACATCGTCAATGCCCAGTAAATTCATGATAGCTTTTACATAACTATGGCTGTACTCTACATCTTTGAACTTCCCATGGGAGAGAACCGTGCCGGAAGCCTGAATATGCATCACTTTTTTGTCCTGCTGCGTCCCAATCAAACCGGACAAACCCCGCAGCCCATTATCGGCTCGCTTAATGGTTTTTCCCGGAACTATAACCGCGTCAATGTACGTTTTCAGAACCGACGGGAAAGAATAATTCCATACCGGATTGACAATGACGATTTTATCCGCAGTCATGAATTGGTCCGCAATATCGCGCATTCGCACCGCTTTGACCTTCGATCCCTCGCTCAGTTCATCGAAAGAAAGACCACTTGGTGGTTGCCCCCAGCGTCTTAGAAGATCGGCGTCGATTTGCGGAAGATCCATGCGATACAGGTCCAAATGAATGACCTCATCTCCTGGATTGGCCTCCTGATAGGTTTCGATAAACTGTTTGCCGACTGATAGGCTGTATGTACCGTCTTTTAAAGGATGAGCGGTTACGTACAATACAGTTGCCATGATAAATCCACTCCTTTAATAATTGAGGATACAATGCTATTAATAGCAATTCTAGCTATGCTGTTCGTGGATATGAAAGAGCTTCCCCTACTCCATGACTTCCACTGTCTGGTAAACAATCAGCAGTGGAACTTTTTCGAGTCCTATTGAAAATCCGCTGAATATTATCATTACTAACTCCCTTCTTAATGTAATCATTATAGTTACAGAAAAAAATGAATGTCAAGAGGGATCTTGAAATGCAGACACCAATTTTTTGGCTTTTATTGGTCGTTCATAAACTGCATACCCCACAGGAAGACCGCTTTTCTCAAAGATGTAAAACAAAAAGAAACCGTCTTGGTAAATGGAAGTGCGACCCACCATTTACGAAAGGAACGGTTTCTTTGTACTATCACCTTGTTCGTGTTGTCAATGAGGCTGTCCATCGTTTGGACGATCAGATTTTCAGGGAGGCTTTCACACCTAAGTTTCTAAAGAATATGCGAGAATCTGGTCTTTCGTTAGACTCTTTCCTTTGTTCCAAATATCGCGCATTTCCTGTTCAATTAAAACATGTTGAAGATCAAGAAGCACTGCATTATGCTCCACGGGAAAATTCGGAACGGCAGCACCTCCGAAGCTTTCGCGACATTTCTCAGCAGCACTCAGAAGGATGACCGCTTCTGGATAAGCCTTCTTTGCCCATAAAGCTATAGCCAGCCCTTCTATTCCGCGAGAGAGAATCCATGTCCCTTTGTAAATTTGGCTGATCGCAATGCTTTTTTTGAAGCATTCAATGGATTGATCGGTCTGCCCAAGTTTCAAGGCAGCATAACCGAGGCTTTCGTACGGACCGGATACTTCCCATTTATCCTGAACCGATTCGAAGAAGTACACACTCTCTTTCAGAAGCATGGATGCTTCATGATACTCCTTTTGTTCCAGCTTTAACTTTCCGTAAGCATGCAACGAAGCCGCCAAATTCCACATGTCCTTCGTTTTCCTGGCAATATCAACGCTCTCCTTAACGAGAGGCTCGGCATCTTTCAAAAGTAGCTGGTTGATATGAATAAATGCCATGAGACGAAGAGAAGAGGCTAATTGTGCAGAATGGTTCAGATCACGGGCGAGCTCAACGCTGCATGCAGCTGAAACCATGGCTTCTTCAACGTTTCCTTGAACCAATTGAATGACGCCCCGCCCATGCAATGCTTTGGCAAAATCTCCACCAGGCAGTTCTTTATGAACGGTACTTTCCAGAAAACGATTAAGCCAAAAAATCCCCTCCTTTAATCTGCCTTCATGAAGCCAGAACCAGTAAAGGTTTGAAACCATATGAAATCCAATTGAGTTGGCATGTGCATCATTCTGATAACACCATTGCATGGCTGAGCGCAGGTTTGCATATTCTCGTCTCACTTCATCAAGGCAGGCATCACGCTCGCGAGTCCTGAACTTGGCCTCGGCACGATTCAAAATTTGGCTGTAATATTGAGCATGACGTTCAAGAAGAACATGTCTGTTACGGCCGTCAGTTTCTTCCCGCATCTTCTCGCCAGCATATTCCTTAATGGCTTCCAGCATGAAATAACGGATGTAGCGGTAGTCATCACTGGTTTCGATTGAGACGAGTGACTTGTTGACCAGTCCGGATAACAGATCAAGCATATCTTCCCGAGCAAGTTTATCATCACGGATGGGCAATGCGGGTTCGCAGCTACAGATCCGCTCCACTGCCTCCAACGTAAACCCTCCCGAAAATACACTGAGCCTTCTCAGAAGCAGTTGCTCCTTGCCGGTTAGTAGATCGTAGCTCCAATCGATTGTAGATTTCAACGTTTTTTGCCGAGGCACAGCATTTCGTTTTCCAGCAGTCAACAATGTCAGCAGACTCGCCAGACGTTCTTCCATCTGTTCTAATGTCAACATACTCATTCGGGAAGCCGCAAGCTCAATGGCTAACGGAATTCCTTCTAATTTTTTGCATATGGCACCTACAAGCTGCAAGTTTGCCAGCGTGGGCTGAAGCTTAGGAGCAACCAAAAGCGCACGTTCCATAAACAGTTGCACGGCTTCAAATTCCTTGATTTCTTCTTCCGAAAGCACCTCCAGCGAATACTCCTCACCTGGAAAGGATAACGGGGGAATCCGATAGACGTATTCCCCCGAAATGTTCAAGGCTTCTCGGCTCGTGACCATGATGCTTAGTGTTGGCGCAGCCATCAGGAGTGATTCAGCTAAAGCCGCGCATGCATCAATGATGTGTTCGCAGTTGTCGAAAATAAACATCATTCTTTTCTCGGAGATTACATCTAATATGGTTTGGAGATCCGTTCGATTCCCTTGATTTTGCAGTCCCATAGTGGATAACAGATACTGGCCCAAAAAATGATGATCCTTTACGGCGCCGAATTCGAACATCCAAATACCGTCCGGATACGTTTCAGCAAGCGTTGAAGCGACTCGAACAGCAAGAGATGTTTTTCCTATCCCTCCGGGTCCTACGATTGACACAAGGGAATGGAACTTCAGCTGTTCTTTCAGGTCAGCCATGGATTGGCTTCTTCCTATAAAGAGAGAATGAGGCTTCGGTAACTGACTTTGCCTTGCAAGTGAAACGGCTTGCGTGGCAACCCGACCTTCCTGCGCGGAACCTTCGAACGAAGCAACGGTTTCAAACCAAGTGACATCAAAATCCGGAAACTCCCGTTTTGTTGCAGAGCGCACTTCCGAAAAGCGTTTTACTGCAAGCCAAAGCTCCTCAGCCTCTTTCCGCTGGGCTCCCTCCAGGAAGAGTCCTTCCTCCAAAAAGACTTGAATCAAACGTTTGAGGCTGCCAACGCTGGGAAGACGATCTCCGTTCTCCCACTGTTGAACGGTTCGTGGATCGACGCCAACTTGCCTTGCCAAGTCAACTTGCCGTGTTCGTTTGGAAAGGTTATGTCTAGCGGGCCTGGAACGAATTTTTTTAATCCAATCATGGGGCCAATCTTTCAAAGATTTTTCGTCTTCCATCTTATCACCTGGCTTCAATAGTTTGAGCATCTCTGACACGAACTAACACGAACTCATGTACATTCGTGTTCTGGATTTTAACAGATAGAATAAAGCATATCAACAAAAAGAGGAGGTAATCTACATGCCTTTAACGCGTATCGTCACGTTGGAAGGACGTTCGAGCGAAGCTAAAGCCCGTATTAAAGAGGTCGTCTCGCAAACGATCGTGGACAAACTGCAAGTGCTTGAAAATGATCGTTTTTTGATTATCGAGGAACACAACCGAGAGAACTTCAACTTTGATCCAAACTGTCTGGACATTGAAAGAAGCGATGGATTTCTCATTGTTCAAATCATTTTGAATGTCGGCAGATCGTCTGAAGTAAAAAAAGAGTTCTATGCGGCATTAGCTGAACAACTGCATGAGCAGTGCAACATTAGAACCGAGGATGTTTTTATCAATTTAATTGAAGTCACGAAAGACAACTGGTCTTATGGCAACGGCATCGCCCCTTTTATTGTTTAAATCGTAATTTTATATAAGAAGGAGAGAAAATATAATTATGTCGACTATTCTTTATATCACTGCGCATCCTGGTAATCCTGAAGCATCTTACAGCCTTTCCGTTGGCGAGCAATTTGTACAAGCCTATCAAGAAAGTCACCCAGAAGATAAGATTGTGCACGTAGATCTGTATCAACGAGACATTCCGCATATCGATGCAGATGTATTGGAGGCATGGGGCAAGCTTCAAACGGGAGCATCGTTTGATCAATTGACTGCCGTGCAGCAAGAAAAATTGACCCAACTGGATCATTTGCTCGAAGAGTTTGTCAGTGCGGACAAGTACGTGTTCGTTACACCCATGTGGAACTTCTCTTACCCTCCGGTATTGAAGGCATACATTGATTCCTTTTGCGTCAGAGCCAAAACATTCAAATACACGGAGAATGGCCCCGTTGGACTGCTGCATAACAAAAAAGCATTCCACATTCAAGCTAGCGGCGGCATCTATTCGGAAGGTCCTGTGGCGGAACGCGAGAATGGAAGCCGTCATTTGAAGACTGTTTTGAATTTTGTCGGCGTAACAGACTTTGATAGCCTGTTTGTGGAAGGTCTATCCACGGCGGGAGACTGCGCTCCCCAAATCAAAGCCGAAGCAATCGAAAAAGCGCGCAATGCTGCGAAGAATTTCTAAGAGAATTTCGATAACGATTGGAGATTAGTCAATATCGTGGCTATGGTTTGTTACATCGCGTTAATCCGAATAAACCCGGCATCACCGATTTGACCAAGGGGGAAGAAAAATGAAAGTATCTTATCATGGACATTCGGTTGTAAAAATCGAAACCCATGGCACAATTATTCTTATTGATCCTTTTATTACAGGCAACTCCAACACCGATCTGGAAGCAGCCGACGTGCAGGCTGATGTAATCCTTCTGACTCATGGACACGGGGATCATGTTGGAGATACTGTGGAAATTGCAAAACGAAATGACGCGCTGGTAATCGCATCAGCAGAGCTTGCGGATGTTCTCAGTTGGCAAGGTGTACGAACCCACGCCATGAGCATTGGGGGAGCTTATCAATTCGAATTTGGAAAAGTGAAATTAACCCAGGCTTTTCATAGCTCAAGTCTTGTAAATCTGGAGACTAAAACCATCATCTATACGGGAATGCCTACAGGGATTCTGTTCACAGCAGAAGGCAGAACGATTTACCACGCAGGAGACACAGGTTTGTTCTACGATATGAAGGTGATTGGAGAACTCAGCAATATCGATTTGGCATTTCTGCCGATCGGAGACAACCATACTATGGGTCCAGAGGATGCTGCGCTGGCAACTGAATGGCTTCAAGCGAAACAAGTTGTGCCGATCCATTTCAATACGTTCCCGCATATCAAACAAGACCCTCACTACTTCGCTTCGCTTCTAAAGGAAGGGGTAGGGAAAGTGTTGGAACCGGGAGAAGGGCTCGAGTTGATTCCCTGACCTGCTAGTTGAATTTAGTTATTTCCAAAAAATCAAAAGCGGGCGCTCTCCTCTGTTGGACGGCGCCCGCTTTTGATTTTTTATATTTTAATGGTTAACTTAGGAATCAACTGGTCTTAAGAAGTATATTTTAGGTCTTAGAGGATAAAATATGCTTTATCAATAAAGCAAGGGGGTTAACTTGTGTTGTTAGGTTGGTTTAGAAACGTTCTGAGACCGGAAAGAAGTCGTAGACAAGATAGTGAAAAGTCCAATCAGCAAACATCTGACCCCATTAATCCGTCATTGCCCCAAACTCTGTCTTTACTCAAATCGAAACTCGGACAAGGTCCTGATTTTGTCATTCGTAATTTTTCCGAAAATCCTGCCCATGTCGTTCATCTCGCAGTATGTTATATCGAGGGATTAATTGATCAAAACTTACTTTCCGATTTAATGGAAGGTTTAATTACAGAAAAACTCTCTGAATTATCATCTAAGCTTGGTGAAAATAGCACGGTCTCTCTATTAAAGAAGACAATTCCAGCAGGAAATATTCAAATGATACATACGCAAAATGAGGTATATCAAGCCATTCTCTCCGGGAATGCTGTCATTGTCATCAACGGAAACAACTATGCTTTGGCAGTTTCCATCGCAGGCGGAGTAAGACGGGCTATTCAGGAACCCAGTACTCAGACCGTAGTACGGGGTCCTAAAGAAGGATTTACGGAGGATGTCTCAACCAATATTACACTGATCAGAAGAAAATTGCGGACACCTGACCTTAAATTTGAAAGTCACGTTATTGGACGATATACTCAAACCAAAGTCATGTTAGCTTACATTGAAAATGTCGCTAATCCAGAAGTAATACGCGAAATTACGAAACGGCTTCAATCCATTGATACAGATAGCATACTTGAAAGTGGCTATATCGAAGAATTCATACAGGATGAACCACTTAGTCTCTTTCCCACCATGCTAAACTCAGAGCGTCCGGATACAGTCGCAGGTAGCCTTTTAGACGGACAAGTAGCTGTTCTGGTTGATGGGACGCCATTCGCTCTGATTGCACCTGTAACCTTCTTTAATTTCTTTCAAACGGCCGAAGACTACTACCAGAGATATGACATTTCAACTTTTTTAAGGGCTCTTCGTGTGGTATCTTTTCTACTCTCATTGTTGCTTCCCTCTCTATTTATAGCCTTGACGACTTTCCAACAGGAAATGATCCCCACCACGCTGTTAATTACGCTGATGGCTCAACGGGAAGGCACTCCTTTTCCTGCATTAATTGAAGCATTAATGATGGAATTGATGTTTGAAGTGATTCGTGAAGCAGGTGTGCGAATGCCACGGGTCATCGGACCAGCCGTTTCCATTGTAGGAGCTCTGGTTATCGGGCAGGCAGCGGTGCAAGCCGGACTGGTCTCAGGTGCAATGGTTATCGTTGTTGCCTTTACTGCTATATCGAACTTTGTCATCCCGTATTTTGGTATGGCTTCAGCCGTCAGGTTGTTGCGTTTTGCACTTATGCTACTGGCGGGGGCTCTGGGCTTATTCGGTATTCTGATAGGAATTATCCCCCTTCTTATTCATCTTGTATCTCTCAAATCATTCGGAGTTGATTATTTTGTGCCCTACAGCCCCACCTTTAAATCTAATATGAAGGACCTTATCATCAGAGCTCCGTGGTGGGCTATGAAAACCAGACCTAGCGAAAAATCAGGCCATAACCAGACAAGACAGGCAGCTCACCAATACCCTGCTAGTTCGGATGAAATCAAAAATAATGACAAGTCTGATACCCAAAAATAGGAGAGATCAATGGTGCGGCAATTAAGAGTTAGTTATGTTCTGTTTATTGCAGGGTTATTACTTACAGGGTGCGTAGATCGTACAGAATTGAACGAATTAGCCATCACAACAGCAACTGGAATTGATGGACATAAGGGCGACTGGACCAATACCTATCAAATCATAATTCCATCAGCCATGACGACTGGATCAGGTGGTTCTTCCACCGGGGCATCGCAAAGCGCTGTACATACCTTTTCTACACATGGAAAAACATTGAGAGAAACCGTTACGAAGAGTAGCCTGGAATACCCGCGTAAACTATATTTTGCCCAAAATAATATACTCGTTATTGGAAAAAAAGCAGCAGAACAAGGCATTGAAGAGATTATTGATATTTACCTCCGCAACCTTGATTCACGAGAAACTGTAAAAGTATTCATTGCCAACGGAGAGGCTCGTGATTTTTTAAAAAAACTTGTACCACCAGAGAAAATTCCTGGTCAAGCTTTAGAAAAGATTATAGAAAGAGATAGCAAATTAGGATCAATTTACCCCGCAATATCCATGTATGAATTTATTTCGAAAATTAGCTCCGATAGTGGCGCAGCCGGAGTTCCCGAAATATCTCTTGAGGGTTCCGAGCCGGAGAAACTAGACTCTGTTGATGTTTTCAAGGAAACCTCCGCCAAAAATAAACTCAAGTTATCGGGTTTAAGCATTTTTCAGAAAGACAAGAGAGTCGACTTCCTAAATGAAAAGGAAAGTATGGGGGTTTCATGGTTAAACAACCAGATTAAAAACACTACTGTAAACTATGTAGATGGGAATGTTACGTCCGCTTTCCTCATCCGGAAAGCCAAGATTAAGGTTACGCCAATCAAGAATTTAAATCATTATTACCTAAACGTTGACGTTAAAGCTACCGGTGATCTTCTGTCAGCCTCTTCCCAAAGAGAAATGAAAAATATGCAAAGTACACATCAATTGCAGATGCAAGCAGCAGAAACGATCAGATTGCAAATTCAGGAAGGCTGGAAAGCCTTACAGCAAAAGAATATCGATCTTATCGGTATTGGAAATAAAATTCATCACAAGTATCCAAAAGACTGGAAAAAAATAAAAGAGACGTGGCCTGGAGAGTTAGCAAACATGGATATAAAAATAGATGTAAAAATGAAGCTTGCACGTCCAGGATTATTCGAAAAATCTTTTAACGAACTGTTGAAATGAGATAAACAGGGAGAGGTGAATTGAAGCCATGCGTCAAAATACAATCCGAGTATCCGAGTTGATCATTTGTATGTCTTTATTTGAAGTTGGAAGTACAACTTTATTTTTAATGGGGGCTGAAGCAAATCAAGATGCTTGGTTAGTCATGTTGATAGGAGCTTTAGCAGGACTACTTCTGCTAAAGCTCCATCTTGTTATTCACCATCAAGATCCTGAATTAGATTTGTTCATGTTGTTTCGCCGTTACACTGGGAAATATGTGGGTACACTCATCAATTTACTTTTTGTGCTGTATTTTACATATGAAGCTTCTCGGAACATACGCGATTTAGGTGAGGTGACAGTAATGACTTTGCTCCGCCAAACCCCTTTGTGGATCATCATCTTGATCACAATCGTGGTTGTATCCAACACGGTTCGTTACGGCTACAAAGCATTGTTCTTATTTTGCTTGTTCCTTTTCCCTTTTTTTGTACTTGGATACGCCATAATTAGTATATTAATTCCGGCAACTGGTCTCTTTCACTTGGAAAATTCCCTTCCAGTTTTAGAGGAAGGATGGAAACCCATATTTAAAGCCGCTATTCCTGAGCTTATCTCCTTTCCATTCGGACAAACTGTGTTATTTCTTGTATTTTATCCGCTTGTACATAAAGGCCGGAATCTCACAAAACCAGTTTTCTTTGCCTATATAATGACCGCACTTGCTCTAACATTTGTTAATCAATTGGAGATTTTTGTTCTCGGACCCAAGATCGCCGCTAATAGCACACTTCCTCTTTTGGAAGCCGTTCAGTTGATTGAATTAGCAGATCTGTTCGAACGAATGGATGCCCTTTTCACCTTGCTTCTTTTTCTTGGCTTGATCATCAAAATGTCTTTATTTTTTAACGGTGCAGTGATAGGACTTGAAAAAATAACTGGAGTCGGATTTAAAAAATGGATTCTTCCCCTTGCTGCACTTATTTACGGGCTTTCTTTTTTGTCGCCTAACTATACTCATCACATGGTAATCGGTCGAAAATTTGTTCTTAATTCCTGGTTTCCTATTTTTCAAATTCTCCTCCCTTTGTTACTATTTGTGGTTATTGTCATCAAAAAAAGAAATCTAAAAAGCTGAGACCTTTTCATTTATGGAGTGTATCGATAAGGTACATCCTCGCTTCATAAGGACGCATTTCTATTTCAGACATGTTATTTGGATAATTGGATATTAGCAACTGCTTAGTCTCTGCCAGCTCTTTCTGAAGTGGGAGATGGGTTGTGTATTTTTGAAAATTACATACTACAAGTAGTTTGGCTCCTTTCAGCGTTCGAGTGTAAGCGAACAAATCCTTATTCTCGGGATACATCAGCTCATAATCCCCATATATGATCACTTCATGATCTTTCCTTAATCGGATTAGTTTCCGATAATAATGGAATATGGATTCAGGGTTATTTAAACTTTCTTGTGCATGGATATCCTTATAATTCGGGTTTATTTTAATCCAAGGGTTCCCTAATGTAAAACCAGCGTTGTCGGAAGCGTCCCACTGCATTGGTGTTCGAGCGTTATCACGCCCCTTTGCAAAGACTGACTCCATAACTTTATCTTCAGGGTATCCTTTCTCAATTCTATCTTTGTAGAAATTTAGTAACTCAATATCCCGATAGTCTTCAATTGGATATTGAACATTCGTCATTCCTAATTCTTCCCCCTGATAAATGTATGGTGTGCCTCGCATGCCATGAAGAAGGGTTGCCAACATTTTAGCCGATTCTATCCTGTATTCTCCGTCATCTCCCCAACGAGAAACGATTCGGGGTAAGTCGTGATTATTCCAAAACAAACTGTTCCAGGCATCCCCCTTCAGCTCTGTCTGCCATTTAGACAACACTTTTTTTAATTCTAGAAAATCTAGAGGCTTAAGATCCCACTTCCCTTTCCCCTCTTGTTCGTCCAAACTAATATGTTCAAATTGAAATACCATTGAGAACTCACTGCCGTCCGGGTTGCTATACAATTTGGCGATCTCTGGCGTAGCGCCCCATGTTTCTCCAACCGTCAGCAGGTCTCCAGCTTTTTGAAACGTCTCCTTGCTGAGTTCCCTGATATACTTATGCAGATTCGGACCGTTGCTGGTAATTTTCAAATCTGGTTCTTTTCCGATTAAGTCAATTACGTCAAGTCGAAAACCGCCTACACCCTTGCTTATCCACCAATTGATCATTTCGTAAATCTCTTGTCGGACTTTTGGGTTTTCCCAGTTGAGATCCGGCTGTTTTACAGAAAAAAGATGTAAATAATATTGCCCTATCTCGGGTACCCATTCCCAAGCTGAACCACCAAAGATGGAACCCAAGTCGTTTGGTGGCATTCCTTCAACGCCATCTCTCCAGACATAATAGTCATGGTACGGATTTTCTTTGCTTTTTTTTGCTTCTTGAAACCAGGGATGCTCATCGGAAGTATGGTTCAACACCAAATCCATTATGATTCGAATGTCACGCTTCCCAGCTTCATCAATTAACATCCCCATATCATCCAAAGACCCGAACATCGGATCAATATCCCGATAGTCCGAAATATCATAACCAAAATCATCCTGAGGGGATTTACAAACTGGTGATAGCCAAATTGCACCGACACCAAGCTGCTGCAAATAGTCCAGACGGGAAACAATTCCTTTCAAATCGCCGATTCCATCACCATTACTATCTTGAAAGCTCCGTGGATATATCTGGTATACAACGATTTCTTTCCACCAATTTTTATTTTCCATTGTTCATTACAACCCTTCCAATACACAAATAGTATTTTTATCTTAAGCAAGTCACAGCATATAATTACTCTTTTACCGATCCTACAACAATTCCAGTCACAAAATATTTTTGAAGCAGCGGATAAATCAGCAGCAGCGGGATGACAGCGACTACGATTTTGGCCGCATTTAAATTTTTGTTTGAAATTTCAGTCAAGTTGCTGAGTTGTGCTGAGTTGGTACCGGATTGAAGAAGTTCCGCAATGTTCACGTTAAGGGACTGAATATAAGTCATTAGCGGATAATTGCTGACTTGGGTCATATAGATCAAACCGCTGAAGAAATCATTCCACGTTCCCACGATACTGAATAGTGCTACCGTCGCCAGCGCAGGGATGGACACGGGAACATACACTTTGAACAGGACCTGGAGCGGATTCGCCCCATCGATGAATGCTGCTTCTTCTAGCGCCCTAGGTACAGCAGAGAAGAAGTTCATGACAAGGATGACACTGAATATAGGGACCGCACCCGGCAGAACAAGCGACCAAATTGTATTAAGCATATCGAGGTTTTTGATCAGTAGATAACTCGGGATCATCCCGCCGCTGAACAGCATGGCAAAAATCATGACATTCATATAAATGTTTCTGCCTCTAAATTCCCTTTTCGACTTGGAGAGCGGGTATGCCATTAAAATAATAAGAATCATGTTGAGAATAAGTGTAAGCACAACACGTAGAACAGATATGCCAAAGGAACGCCAGAACTGAGCATCATCAATAATTTTCGTATACGCTGCTGTTGTAAAATTGACCGGTACGAGACCTACAGCATTAGCTGACACGGCCTCGCTGCTGCTGAATGAAATCGCAACGATATTCCATAAAGGAAGAAGGCAGATCAATGCCAGCAATATGACGATGGTATTGATGACAAACCGGCCAATTCGATCTTTTAGGCTTACAGAATACGGCATAGGCTTTGCCTCCTTAGAATATTTTTCGGTCGGTGTATTTCTTGGCCAAATGGTTGGCGGACAATAGCAAAACAATACCGATCACTGACTTGAACAGGCCAACAGCCGTACCGAAGCTATACTGTCGCCCAACGAGTCCAATCCGATATACATAAGTATCCAGAATATCTCCCGATTCATAGACAACCGGATTATACAGATTATAAATTTGATCGAAGCCGGCACTCAAAATATTGGTCAGACTCATCACTCCCATGAGCAGGATAATAGGCAGCATACCTGGCAATGTAATATGCCATACTTTTCTCCACCAGCTGGCTCCATCCATTCCTGCCGCTTCATACAGACCCGGATCAATCGAAGTAATTGCAGCCAAATAGACGATGGAACTGTAACCGAACTCCTTCCACACGTCTGTTCCAATAATCAGCGGCTGGAACCAGGTGTTGCTGCCGAGAAAATTAATATTCTCCAGACCGAAAAAAGCCAAAATTTGATTCACAATTCCATCCAAACTGAACATGTTAACAACCACGGATGCTAGAACTACCCAGGATAGAAAGTGTGGCAGATAAACAATTGTCTGTACGGATTTTTTAACGAATTTGATGCGGATCTCATTTAACAAGATGGAAAAAATGATAGCCATCATTGTTCCCAATAGAATCTTGGCAATGGCAATCACCAACGTATTACTAAAAACCTGTGCGATGTCCGGCAGTTTAAACATATAAATAAAATGCTTCAGCCCTACAAATTTGGAGCCAAACATCCCCTTGGCTGGTATATAATCCTGAAACGCCGTAATGACACCGACCATCGGAACATAGCTGAATACCAGTAAAAATAAAATCCCCGGAAGCATCATCAAATGATACATGGCACCCGTGCCCAAGCGACCTTTTGCTCTCTCATTTCCCTGTTTCATGGATGGACCCCTTTCCTGAAGAAAGGCTGCTTATCGCAGCCCTTCTAGCAGTTCATGATTGTTTATTTTTCGGATGCAGCCTCGTCTTCAATTTCCTGAATTACCTGGTCACCACCTTGTTTCTTCCAATTGCTAACGAAAGTATCGAAGTAATCCAGAGATTCTGCACCAGTCACGATTTTGATGAAAGATTCCTGCTCCATCTTAGTCAGATTAGCCCATGTCTGTTTCATGCTTGGTGTAGTGCCAGAGAAAGCGGGTGTCATCCAAACGAATTTGTTTTCCCGTGTCAGTTTGTCGATGAGTCCCACTCCGTTGATACGCGAGTGATATTTCGCCCAGGCTGTTACGTTATCCGTATCCATATCGCTCAAGTAGGTTTGAATACTTTTAATATTGTTCTTTGATTCTGTCGTCCGGACCTGATCCAAACTAATCTCCCCTTTAATCCCGCGAACAATATCAGAGTAATCATCCAGCAGCGAGGTAGCCGAGTTGACTTCAATATTAAAAGGTCTGGTAGAACCGTCTACGCCGTTCTCTTGATACTTGGCGGCTTCTGGCATAGATGTTTCCACATTTTTATCATTTGCCAATTTATCGTAGAAAAGGTTTACTATTTTAACGGCGAGTTCCGGGTGTTCATATCCTTTTCTCACAACGATAAACTGATTGGCTGGATTGGCGTGTGCCACGTTTACCTTTCCGTCTGCATCCTCCAAAGTGTAAGCCGTGAATTTCGCATTCTTATCCATCTGCTTCACGCTGCTCAGACCCCAGTCAGGAATATGCCATGGTCCAAAAGCAATGCCGCTTTGACCGTTGGTGTACAGTGCCGTAATATCATCAAATGTGCGTGTTCCAAATTGCGGGTCGATGAGACCTCTCTTGAACCAATCTGCCATGACGCCTAACATCTGCTTGGTTTCCTTAGTTGTCGAGCCATAAACAATGCTGCCGTCCTTCCCCTTCAACCAGTATTGAGGGAATGCACCCTTGGTGGAGGCAACTCCGAGCATGGTATAGGCAGAACCATTATAGTCACTTGTATTCAGGGTGTTCACAAAGGGAATACCTACCGGTTTCCCGGATTGGCCAGGATCTCTTTTCAAGAATTCCTCGGCCGTTTTCTCCACATCATCCAGTTTGATGGCCCCGTCTCCGTCTGCGTCAAGTTGGATTCCCAGTAGATCCAGCCAATCCTGACGAACCCAGACCATGGTTGGCGCGGAATCTAGGGAAGTAGCCGGAAGTCCCATTAAACGTCCATCTATCGTCGCACTGTCCAATGCACGGCCCTCATAAGAGTCGTATATGTTCTTGATGTTATCTGTGGCATACTGCTTGTAAATTTCCGTCATATCTTCAATCAGATCATTATCAACCAGTTCTTTGAGTTCATCCTTGGAATCAACACGCATCATGTCAGGCAGTTCTCCAGAGGCGATAGCGAGAGAAACCTGACGGCTGTAATCTTCTCCGTTGGCTTCAAATTGGTCTTTAATCTTAGCGTTAAACTTTTCTTTGACCAGCCGAGTATACGCGTTGTTCTCATACGTATCTCCAGCCGGCAGTTTCGGGTTGGCTGTAGTCACACGCCCCATCGTTACGGTTATTTCGTCTTTATAGGCACTGAATGGGTCTCCCGGTGTTGCCTCATACTTGCCCGCTTCCTCCGCAGTGGGAGGGTTGGAAGAGCCCCCACAGGCTGCAAGGGTTGAAATCACCAGGGCAGACATCGACAGCGCAGCCAGACGTCTCGTCAACAATTTGCTTTTTATGAACCATTTAGTTCTCATCACATTCGATTCCCCTTCGTTCTGAATATTTCTCTATCATTGTTGTTTGCGCTTTCATTATAAAGCTCGGAGAAGACAAATCGAGATAGGGATTGAACGTCTGTTTGGATAGAGAAATGTATGCGGTTTCATTCGGGATCAAAAAGCCAAAGTTGGCTTGTAAGCATTTATCCTACCTACCGACATACATTTGTCTATCCTTACTTACTAATCAAAGTGAAGAACAAAAAAACCGGCAGCTCCTGAAACAGGAATCGTCGGCTTGATTAATGGAATTATAAAAGTGTCTTATAGAATTTATCGTATCCCATTCATGATGGTCTTCAGCGATGGTTATGGAGTGCAGTCACCTCCACAGTCACTTGATCGCCCCCTTGTTCCTTCCATTCCTCGACAAATTGATCAAATGAATCGGTCGGTTCAGCGCCTAAAATAATTTTTAAAAATGTATCATGTTCCAGTTTTGATAGTTCACCCCAAGCCTTCTCCACCGTTGGAGTTCGTATATAGGTAAGGCTTCGAACTTTATGGATGTTTGGATCGAAAAAATTTCTTCCGCCTACTAGAAGCGAATAACCCCGCATAAAGCTGTTGCTGTGTTCATTCCAATAGGAAATACCATATTGATCATAAGGCTTCAATTTGGTTTGTTTTATTGTCGAAACCAAATTTTCCAGCAATTTGTATTCAGACTTGTCCTTGAAATCGGCGGGTGTTTTGGTTCCCATCAGAATATCCTGCGCGGCCTTTGTTTCAAATCGTGCTTCATCTGCCGGAGCTAAGAAATTGCGGCCCAGCATAAAACGCGTACCGTACTTGAACTCATCACGAAGGTACAGATTGTTAATTTTAATGATCGCTTCGGGATGAGCATATCCTTTTCGTACCACCAAGAATGAACTTGACGGATTATCCACCTTTACATGGTATGCACCGTTTGCATCCAGTGGGAGTGCGTATGCTTGCCAGTTCGCCTCCGGCTCGTTCTGCCAAGCGCTCGGAAGGGGCCAGTACCCAGCATAGAAACCTTGAAAGAACATCCCCGCCTGACCGTTAATAACTGTTTCTTCCGCTTCTTTGCGGAGACCCAGTTCTGGATCGAGAAGGCCTTTGGCGTACATTTCACGCAGTTTGACCAAGGCGTCCTTCGTTTCCGGTAGAACCGAACCGTATACAGGTTTTCCATCTTTGCTCAGCCAATATCCCGGAAAAGATCCATATGCTGCGAAGATTGGCGTTAGATCAAAAGAAAAAGCACTGTTGTTGAAATCGTTATACAGTCCAGTGCTTGAAGCAAGGCCAATCGTATCCCGCTTACTGTTTCCATCTGGGTCATTCTCCACAAAGGCCTTGGCGATAGCTTCTAGATCATCTACCGTTTTCGGTGGCTTCAGTCCAAGACGGTCCAGCCAATCCTGTCGAATCCAGAGCATGCTGAAGTCTTCCGCTGTCACAGAAGGAACAGCCATTATCTTGCCAGCGAAGGTCACTTGTTCCATAGCCAATCCGTTTGTGCTATCAATAATTTTTTTTATTTCCGGTGATGCGCTGCTATTGTATGCCTCGGTTAGATCTTCAATTTCTCCAGCCTTGATCATCTCGTTCAGCTGCAGCTGATTTACAATCATGGCATCCGGCAGATCATTGCTGGCGATAGCCAGATCGATTTTCTGACTCAGATTTTCCTTCGATACCTGCCATAATACCTGGACATCAATGTTAAGGTTTTGTTTAATCACCGTTTTCCATATATTCTTCTCAAGTGTTTCTCCTCCAGAGAGATCCGCGCCTGTTGGGTCTACCGCATATCCCAGTCGGATGGAAATGGGATGTTCATATTTCCCAAATGGATCGGCAGCGGCAGTGTCCGAGATTGTTTTCGTTGGTCCCATTGGCGATTCCCGGAAGTATGGTTTGCTGAAATATACGGTCACTGCAATTAAGCTGACGACAAGAACACATGCAGCCATCTTCTTAATCATCGCTTTCCCCTCTTTCGCCCGGTTTATTGGTCATCTGGGAGAGTACGCAATTTATCCCCTCTGCCGAGGTGTCGATATTCGCTTGGCAGCAGGCCTGTCAATTCGCGAAAAATTCGGCTGAAATATTTTTCATCCGTATAACCCACTCGCTCCGCAATCCAGAAAATCGTGTTGTTTGTATTCAATAAATACTCTTTAGACTTCTCTATTCGTATAAATCGGGAGTACTCATTAAAGGTTTTCCCCATCAGATCCTTGAAGCATTGACTGAAATAGCTTCGGCTGATGTTCAGTTGCTGGGACAGACCTGAAGCTGTAAAAGCTTGGTCCAAATCATTGTGCATGATCATAATCGCTTTTTTCACGGCGTCTACAATTTCCTGTGAATACGAAGTCTGTTCATCTGACTTACGAATGCCCTCAGAGGTCTGCTTGATCCACTCTTCTACCTCGTACCAGGATTGAAAAGAATGGATCATTGAGATTCTACCCAGCGTAGTCTGGGCAAAAAGGTGATTCCACTCCATAACTATAGAGTATAGCAATCCCATCAGCTGGCCTTTATGCAGTCTTAGTGATTTGAGCTGTTCGATCAGTTGGTTGTAGTAACTATCGTTGTGGGTCCATGGTGATAGGAACCAACTTTGCTTAATACGATCCATGTCTTCATCCTTCGGTTCTATTGGAAAAGAGTCCTCCACATCCATCGAAACGGCAATGACAGGATCATAAGGGTTGTATGCATAGAATAAGGACGTTTCTGTATAATTCATAATCCAGTCTTGGATTTGCGACCATGTTCGGTCTTGTACATCGGATATAACCAGCAAGGCGCCTTGGGGAACTTGATCCAGGGATTCCTTCAGTTTATGGAACAGCTGATCCTCTACGTCCATGGGTGCCGTCCACATCCAACAGTTCCGTTCAACCTCCCATCGGATCTCGTCTACATTGGATGTCAGTTCAATCGGCCAGCTCTGTCCTGACTTGCGATCCAGTGAAACAAGTGCATACACATGGCGATAATGGACATTGGTCTCACTTAGCAGAGGCAGCTTTCGTCTTGTATTCGCCAGCTCGTCAATCCGAGCATGTATTCGATGCAGCACGTGTTCGAATTGCTCCTTCTCGAGCTGAACTTTGGCTATATAGTCGATGGCTCCAAGTCTGAGCGCTTCCTGGATATAATCAAAATCTTGATGCAGTGTTAATACGACAATATGTAGTTCTGGATAGAGCTGCCTTGCAGCTCGCATCAGTTCAATACCCGACATCACCGGCATCGCGAGATCGGTCAACATCAGATCGACCGGTTGGGCTTTCAGAAAATCCAGTGCTTTCAACCCGTTACTTGCTTCTCCTACAACCTCCATATTGAACTCGTTCCACGGCATCGCAGAGCTTATTCCTTTTCGTACTAATTTATCGTCATCCACTATCAATACCTTAATCATCCTCAGACATCTTCTCCTTTGATAGGAAGTATGAGCAGTATACTTGTCCCTGTACCCAATTCACTTTCGATCACCAGTTGTGCTTGATCTCCGTACTGTGCCCTCAACATGCGGTGGACATAATTGAGTCCAATGCCCATCCCTACTTTTTTATGTTCAGTTATACGATTATTCAGAAGTCTTTGAATCGCTTCCTCGGTCATGCCTGCTCCATTATCCTGTATTAAAATATTCAGCGTTTTGGCAAGTGTAACTTCAATTTGAATAAAACCTTCGTCACTCAGTCCATGATAAAGTGAATTTTCAACCAACGGTTGCAAAATAAAACGAGGCACAGGTATTTGAAGCACTTGATCATCCGCTGAAATACGTACGTCAAATTCAAAGTCATATCGAATTTGCTGCAGGATTAGGTACTGTCTTAGCGCATCAATTTCCTCTTCCATCGTGGATACTTGCCCTAATTTACCCAAATTGTAATACAACAGCTTGTTTAAGGATTGCACCAACTTGTCAATCTCCCCTTGTCCTTTCATGACGGCCAGCCAGTGCACAGTATCCAGCGTATTCATCAGAAAGTGAGGATTGATCTGATATAACAATTTTTCCACTTCCAAATCTGCACGAATCTTCTCTTTCTGCTGCACTTCCTTGAACAGGTCGCCGATTTGATGCTGCATATTTGAGAATTCCCCCAACAGAAAATCAAACTCGGGAATTTGAGTGCGGGTCTGGCTGCCTGCCTTTTGTGGATTCTGAGACATTCCGTTAATTTCCGAATGGAACAGACCTAATGGTTTGTAAACCATCTTCCACAGAAGCCAAGCCAGAAATACGGTAAAGCCGAGAAAAAATAAAGCGACCAGTAATATTTGAAGCAACCACTGGTTTTTCTCCTGTTGATACTTAGCCTGCGAAATTACCGATATGACGCTCCAGTTCTGACTGGAGTCCTCCTTAAACCAATGGTAATCACGGGATATTCCATCTTTTGCAGTACCTTTCGATATGCTGGAAAAATTCTCTCCGACCTTCATCGCTTCTGGAATTTCACTGTAAACAATGTTGCCCTCACCATTCAGGATTAAATGCGATAAAGCTCCTTTGTATTGATTGTAACCCAGTATATCCTGTGTAAGACGAAAGCCGGATTCGATGTAAATATATACATCGTCCCTTTGAGGCAGCTGTACCTTTCGCATAGCAGATAAAACAAGCTGATCATCAAATCGGTTCATACTCATATGGGGACCATAGTACGCAATGCCATATGATTTGGAAAGCACAGGCAAAGACTCGGGAGAAAAACGATCTTTGATGGGAAAGTTAGCGAACTGTGTAGTGCCTTCTTTCTGGAAATAGTATAAGGTCAGACCTATATTCGGATTAGTAAACGTTACGACATTTAACTCATTCTTTAATTCATCTCTAGCCTCAATCAATTCAAATATATTGGAGGAAGGCTTCAAGACTTCATCCAGTTTTTTGCCTAATGTACCACTATAGGATAATTGCTGAGTAACATGATTCAGGTTGGTAATTGAATTTTCCAGTGATGAAGTTACCTGCTGTAGATTGCTCCTAATTCCATCATTGATTTTATTCGCAAAAATGGAATCAATGGTATAGTAAGAAATTGCAAATATACTGATAAAGGGAATAAATGCGCTGAGAAAAAACAATAAAAAGATTCTTTTTTTAAGTGTCATTCCGACCCATTCTCCTTAGGTAAATGAAAGAGCAAGCCCCAGGTTATGAGCTTGCTGTTTATGAATAACAGCTCTATCAATTATCGTCTTCCTCATAGGCAGCGACCTATTTGAAAATTGGCGATCTTAATCCGATTCAGATTGAAAAAATCAGGATACTTCCATCTCGGTGAGGTCCAATTCTGTTCATAATTATAGATTGATATTCAAATATGTCAAACGCTTTCATGGAATTCATAGAACTTATTCTCTCTTCCTCTTTGCATACATCGACTTGCCGTTTTTAATTGCTTATTGTAGTTGAATTTTCTGCATGTAAAAAAGACTCACTCCGTCTTCAACAAGTGGAATAAGCCTTCTAAGCTTTCAATAACATTTTCTACTCCCAATTCTTACAAATGTTGTTGTTGATCAGGATTGGATGCCAAAGCAACAAATAATTTCTCTCCTTCACTCAGCACTTGTAGGAATTGTTCTCTGGCAAATTGGGAGCAAACACCAGTAACGCGGCCTAACGATTCATATTTTTCCTTCTTACTAACGTTTAGCTGTAAACCTCTTGTTCCAGCACCCGATTTACAGCCTTGATAAAGGCAAGATAACCACCATCGGTATCGTGCCGATGGGGAAGAGCCAAAAGCATTGTCTCTTCAACCTGGTTATCGTCTAACTCATAGCTGTTTGTCAGGATTTCTCTGATCTCATCGACAGGTGTACCGAGAGCAAACTTCTGAGCTGCTTTATAGATATCATAGTTCTCATAGATATCCTTCCGTGTCACCTTCTGCAAATCGATAAAATCATATATTTTTTTAACGAAATACAGCACCGCCAGCACAATTGAGATCAGACCCGCAATTGTTAAAATTTCATTCATTCCCCATACCTCTTTCCCTTTCCACTCATTTGACAGCTTAGCCGATGAAACAGACGAACATGGGAGTGCCCATCTCACATGCCAAACCTCCTTATCCTCTCTACTTCCGAATTCAGCGTAACATTTTCACCATTAGTTTAGGATTAGGGTTTTCATATAGGTATAAAGATCACCTTAAGATTTAGATGACAGATGAAAAAATAAAGAGACCATGCTCCAAAAGAGCATGATCTCTAATTACATCATTATAATATTATTACCTAGCCATCATCCCCAACCTGAAGCATACGATAACCAACTCCGATATGTGTTTGAATAAACTTAGTTTGTGATGATGTTTTTTCTGTTTTTTTTCTCAGCGTTGCCATAAACACACGCAGGGCAGGAATGTCATAGCTGTGGTTGCCCCAGATTTCATGCAGAATAAAATTATGGGTCAGTACTTTGCCTACATGTTTTGCCAGCAGGCAAAGCAGTTTATATTCGCTTGGGGTCAGGTGAATTTCTTCTTCACCAATCCATACGCATCCTGCTGCATAATCAATTTTCAAATTTCCATTAATAAAGCTGGAAGCATCCTTCAGGAGCTTATCACTGTCATTTCGAATTCTTCGTAAACTGACTCGAAGTCTGGCCAGCAGTTCTTCTACACTGAAGGGCTTTGTTAGATAATCGTCCGCTCCGGCATCCAGCGCATCTATTTTATCCCGATCTTCGCTGCGTGCGCTGACCACGATAATAGGCATATTCGACCATGCACGAAGCTTTTTTATGATATCTACACCGTCCATATCCGGCAGCCCCAAATCCAGAATCATTAGGTCCGGCTGCTTGGATACTGCTTCTAAAATCGATGCTTCCCCTGTTTCAGCCGTATGATATTTATAACCCTGTGTCTCCAGGGTTGTCGTAATCAGCTTGCGGATGGGTTTATCGTCCTCCACAACAAGGATAAAAGGTTTATTCATGAACATTCACTTCCTCAGCTTGCAAGGTAAAATAAAAATTCGTCCCTTTAGGGACATTGTCCTTAACACCAATAGTACCTCCATGAGCATTCACAATTGATTTGCACAGAGAAAGCCCCAGCCCTAATCCACGGCGTCCGTCCCCATGAATGTTGTCTGCCGTATAAAACATCTCAAACAGTCTGACCTTGACTTCTTCTGAAGAAATACCGGGGCCATCATCTGAGATTTCTACAACGACTATATGTCTTTCGTGTCTTGCGGAAATCGTGATGTGAGAGCCATCTTGGGTATACTTGATTGCATTATCAATCATATTGATCAATACCTGAACAATAAGTCGGGAGTCCATTCGAGCCATCATCAATTCATCATCCAATTCCGTCTGAATGACATGCTTTACACTGTTGCGATTCACATGAAGCAGAGCCTCCGAAATGACTTCCTCCATTAATTCTGCCTGAAAATTAAGATTTAGAGTACCACCTTCGATTCGACTAATGGACAGCAAATTTTCTACCAAATTGATCAGCCACATGGAATCGTCATATATATCCGTATATAGACCCTTTTTTTGTTCCTCGTTTAGTACCTCTGAGTTTCCAAGAAGAATCCCCGCATTGCCTGAGATGCTGGTAAGAGGAGTGCGTAAATCATGAGAAATGGACCGAAGCAGACTGGCACGGAGTTGCTCCTGCTGGATTTGCATGGAGATCTCTTGTTGTCTTTCGTTCAGTTTTTCTTTCTCCAGCGCCAGCGCGCATTCTCCCAACATGGCAAGCATTAGGCTATTTTCAAAAACTTCTAAAGGTTCTTCCTCATCCATTACAATAGCTGCCACCGCAAGAACCTGATCTCCTCCACGCACCGCATGATATAGACACTTAGCGCCAAAAAAAGTATCCGTCGTTGCTCCTGCACGCTTGTTGTTTTTATATACCCACTCTGCAACTGCACGTTCGTTGCCTCCTGTGTAGACCCCTGGATCAACTGCAGATTCTTTCTTTGGAAAAAACTGCGGCGCCAACAGTACCCCTTGGTCAACTGAATAGAAAATGACCATTCTGTCCAACAACTTCACCATTTGATGCGCCATTTCATTAATAATAGCCGGAGAGTCTTTGGCCTGTTGCAATTTCCGGCTTGTTTCCAGAAGCACCTCGGTACGGTAAGCTTTTTGAGCGGATTGCCGAGCCTGCTCTCTTACTCGCATAGTTAGTGTACTCGTCATGAAAGAAGCAGCCAGCATGACCAGAAAGGTGACCGGATAGCCTGAATCATAAGCCTGTAAAGAATAATAAGGCTCGGTAAAGAAATAATTAAACACAAGTACACTCATAACCGAAGAAATGGCGCTATACATTCTGCCCTTGGTCACAATTGCATTTAACAAAACCCCTAGAATGTACACGGTGATAATGTTAGCTTCTCGGAATTCCAAATACTTAAACCACAAGCCAATAATTGTGCACACAGCCAAGATAACAATGGTCTTGATAGTATCTGCCAACGACAGCATTGGGTATTTTTCGTAAAAAGGCAATCTTTTATATAAGGAGGACTGAGTATAGGGGATAATATAGATTTCAATATTAGGAAGCAAGGCCGTTAGTTTATCCATTACATTGGATTTTGCAAGCCCTCTCCTCTTGTAAGGGGAGCGTCCTAGGACAATTTTCGATACATGGCTTGTTTTGACATATTCGGCAATCTGTCCTGGAATATCGTCTCCATACATCGTTGCGATTTGTGCACCCATTTGCTCAGCCAGCCTAAGGTTTTCCCTTAACCCCGCTTTATTTTTTGATGTCAATTCTCTCGCTTCTGGTGTTTCCACAAACAACGCGGTGAAATGACCATGAAAAGCTGCCGCCATTCTTGCTGCTGTTCGGATCACTTTCTTATTGGAAGCAGCCGAAGGCAGGCAGACCAGAATATGTTCTTTCGTATCAGATTCATTTGTTATCGCCTGCTCACTGATTTGCTCCGCAATTCGGTTTAACTGACTTGCTGTATTACGCAAAGCAATTTCACGTAGAGCCGTCAGCTTCTCCTTGGTAAATAAATGAGCCTGTGTATTCTCCTCCTCAGGATAAATCTTTCCCCTATTCAAACGTCCTATTAAATCATCCGGTTCAATATCGACTAATTCCACCTGATCAGCACTGTCAAATACACTGTCCGGTATGCGTTCGTCAACGGAAATGCCAGTAATGGAGTAAACAATATCCGTTAGGCTTTCGAGCTGTTGAACATTCATCGTCGTATATACATGAATTCCTGCGCGAAGAAGCTCCTCCACATCTTGATATCTTTTTTTATGTCGGCATCCTGCCGCGTTGGTATGGGCCAAATCGTCCAATAATATAAGGTCAGGGCTTCTCTGGAGCGCTTGGTCCAGCTCAAATTCCTTAGTTGAGGATTCTTTATTTGAAATTTTGATGTAAGGAAGAAGTTCAAGTCCTTCCAACAGCGCCGCAGTGTATGGCCGGGCATAATGTTCAATATATCCAACTACGATATCTATACCCTCTTTTTGCTCTTCGTGGGCGTCGCTAAGCATCGCACAGGTCTTCCCAACACCTGGTGCATATCCAACATAAACCTTCAATCTTCCTCTTCTTTTCCTTACCGGCAAGTCAGTAATTTGATCAAATATGGACTCGGCATCGTTCTGTTTTGCTACCATCCTGTGCCCACCCTCTATTATATATCTCTCAATCCTTAGTATATCATGGGCAAAATCAGTACCGTATTACGAATTTGCCTACAGCATTAAGATTGTATTAAGATCCGTTCTTATGTAATAACATCCTTAAAGAAGCCTCAAAATCCTGATTCTATACTAGCTTTCTCAGTGGAAGGATAGCAGCAAAATAATATAAAAAACTTTCTCAAGCTGGCTAAGTGCGAACTTAAATAAGTTTCAGTTTTTTTAAAAAGCCTATACAACAAAAAAAGCCGCCAAAATAGCGACTTTCAATAGGACTATGTTCTTGTCCCTCGACAAATGCTGATCTGAACCGCCAAGCTCAATATTGCATTCCAAAACGACCGAGCCGTAACCTTGCATTAGCGGGTAAAAGAATTCATGCAATGAGATAGGTTTCCCAAAAGCAATTCATACAAGCCGCTCCCCTGGACCTCCCGACCAAGCTGTATTTTCTTTCTTGGAAGTCAAGATCTCTTCGCCTGTGCTTTGTGCTTTGGGGAAAGTATAGCTATTGTTCGTTTTCCCTATAGCGTTGCTTGCTGTCACTTCCAGCGTATAGCGGGCACCGGGCAGATCACCCGTGCCTATCGTTAGTTTGTGGTCGGTAGTAAAAAACCGCCGTTCAGTCTCTAAGTACCACTGTCGACATCGGTGTAATTGAGCGTGATCTCCTGACTATCCCCTTGGAATGTTCCTTCCGGTTTATCGATCGTAACCGTCGGTTTTGTCCCATTGGGATTTTGCGGAGTAATCCGTCCTTCCTTGATCCATCTCTCGCCACTTACGGCATATCCAGGCATTTGCGATCCGGGTATCTGATTTCCACTTGAGTTGAATATGACCTTCGCCTGTGTCCAGTCCGGGGCTCTATACACATACCAGCCGTTGCCTTCATTCTGCATGGCCACGCCCGGCCAAGCTGAGCCTTCCCTGAGCGGAGTCACGGAATCATCGTAGTAGTAGATGTTCGGTGCTCCCCAGCCGGAAGGCTTGTAGAAATGAACGGTCATGCCCGAGCTCGGTTCCTCCTTCGTATACCTGAACATCTTCTCTGTTTGACCGGACAAATTGGCGGCGACAATTTTCAGAACAAACGTCGATCCGATTGGAGTTCCAGCGCCAATGCTGACCATATCTCCCGAACTGAACGGAGTCACCGGCCCCCCGTTCAAAGTGTAGGTTGCCGAGTCTGCATTGGAATAGTTCATTCTCACGTTAACAGAATCTGCAAAGAAGGCTCCTTCCCCAGGATCGACGGATACTGACGGAGTTTGTTGCGCTGCGCTATACAATACGGCGATCCTGCCTCCGTCCAGATGGCCGGTAATTCTGCCGTTCGACACCGTAAACGATCCACCGCCATTGGCCTTGTTCTGGTAAACGCCGTCCTCCAGTCTGGTAGGGGAGTTGATTTGAGCATTGCCTCCAAGATTCACAATCGTCATGCCTTTGGTTCCGCGTTCAACCTGCATAATTTGATTCCCTTGCGCCCTAATGTATTCGTCTTGACCTACCATGGCATTGTGGAACTTGTTAATGGCAACGACGTCCGGGTCCTTCCAGAGCGTATTCCCCGCATCGCCGAGCCGATTCGCAAATTTCCCACCTCCTGTCGGTCTGTTGAAGAACAGAGAGGTCGTCTCCGCCCGGGAGGCGATGATTGCCCAGCCCATTTTGATCTGCCAATCGTTCAACCCCGTCGATTCGCTGTTGTCGTTGGCATAAGTGTCATGCGATTCGACCCAGGTAACTAATTTGGAGGGGCTTACATTATTGGCGTTAAAAGATTTGGCCGCATCAACATTGATGCCACCGTGATAACCAACGGCGCTTCTGACACTGTCCCCATAGCTGGAGGCGGCCAAGCTGAGGTAATTGGCATAGCCGGCAAAGTTGTCAGCTCCACCTTGAAGCACTTCTCCGTAATTAAACAGTCTATCTTTATTGTTTAACGAACCCAGTACCCGGGGCCAGAAGTTGGAGCCCCCCGGATCGTTGGGCAACTCAATATGCTTGGCGGCGTCGAATCTGAAGCCGTCGGCGCCCAAGGAAATGGCGTCATTCAGGAAGCCGATAATGATATCTTGCAATTCCTGATTAGACGTGTTGAGGTCGGGCAGACCAATTCCCCACTGTGTGACTTGCCAACGGTCATTCCAGTTTTCCACACCTCTGGCCTCATGCCAGAAATAGCTGTTATTCTTGATCGCCGAATCAACATTATGCGCCGGCTGATACTGCTGATTTCCACCGCCCGCATTCCCCGTATGATTGGCGACAACATCAACGATGATACTTATGCCGTATTTATCCGCTTCCTGGCAAAGCTGTCTGAAATCATCCCTGCTTCCCAATTGAGAGTTGCCGATTTTAAAGTTGATGGGCTGGTACAAAATCCACCACTTGCTGCCTTCTGTCAACCCTTCCTTGCTGGCTTGGATTGGCGAAGTTTGCACCGCTTTAAATCCCGCCTGAGCCAGTTCCGGAAGGTTCCTGGTGATGTTGTCAAAAGACCAGTTCCACGCATGAAAAATAAGACCATCCTTCGTTCTTTCCGGGAGTTCGTAGTTTGCGACAGCCGATAGCTTCGCATCCGAACCTCCTAACTGCCGAACATCGGCATTCGCCTGTGCTTCGGGAGTAAAGCCAATCGTTTGCAACAACAATACGACAAATAGAACGATACTCCAGGTACGCCTCAAGATGGGGCTTGTCTTCCTCCTCATACTAAACTCTCCTTTTAAATTTTATTTTACAACCAACCTCTCTTGAGAGATTAGGAGTAAATAAAAGAGGGCAAAACAACATGTATACGCTTTCAAAATGGGCAATCGTTTGCATATAATTGAGCTCAATGACATGATTTCATTTATTTGACAATTTGTCAATGCTTATATTAAAGATAAATTTCCAACCGCCTTTTTCTCCCCTCATTATTATTCACTGTGCCTTCAAGACTTTTTGGACGTTGACTTCAATTACGAACTGGTTTTCTTAGATTTGAATAATGTCCCTGCAATTGCATTGACTAGTAAAAGTATGGTTGATATAATCATAAAAGGAAAAATCATTGGTATAGTGCCCTGTGGATGTTTTTTTCATATTTTCTTTTGTAAGCGCGTACAATGATTTATTTTCCTACATACCATGGAGGAGGCGATCAATGAATCTATTTTATCCAAATAAATGCCTTTCTTTTTTTTACTTTTAATGCAACCGGTTGCAAAATCCATTCCACTAAATATATCAGGAGGTTGTTAACTTGCTAAGAAAAAAAACTGGGAGTTTTATTTCTTGGTTGATTATTTTATCGCTTTGCTTCAACTTCTTCGGCTTACCCGGCGTAGCTTCGAGTAACAACGATTATACAGCCACCTACACGAATTCCACAGCGACTGCTCTTCCATCGCCAACCGCTTCGATCACGTCTACCGTTACCGCAACGTATGCACCTACCACAACAACTAAATCAACTCAAACTGGGTTAACGGTTCACTTTAAGAAACCTTCAAGCTGGAATTCAGCGATTCGAATCCATTACTGGAATCTGAATCCGGCAACCGTTCCGATAAGCGGGGCGTGGCCGGGAATCCTGATGAAGTCGGATGGAAATGACTGGTACAGCTACACCATTGCCGATGCCACAGGCTCAAGCCTCATCTTCAATGACAGTAGCGGCAAACAGACGGCCGACTTGTCCCGCAGTGTGAAGGAGGGCTGGTATTACACAGATAACACATGGTATGATGCCAGCCCGGAAATGCCTAAAATCCCGGCGATTTCCGCCTCTCCTGTACCCAAAACATATGATTCGTCCCAAACGGTGACGCTTTCCAGCACCAACAGTGACGATAAGATTTACTATACGATAGATGGTTCGACACCTACGACATCCTCGACCTTGTATACCTCTCCAATCCATGTTGCTTCCTCTTTGACCATTAAGGCCTTCGGTATCAACTCAATCGGTCAAACTGGAAATGCATCCTCTTTTGATTATGTAATTGACCTGAATGCAGATCTGCAAGCTCCGACAATCACAGCGAATTTGCCTGCCGGGCATTCTGATTCCTCGGTGACTGTATCCTTTAACCTGAAAGATAACAAGGCGGCAACGACCAAGGCATACTATACGGAGGATGGTACAGAACCAACCACAAGCTCAAAAGTCTATATTCTCGGCAACGCGCTGGCCGGATTGACTGGACCGTCTATTCTTATCTCCAAGACTACGACATTAAAATTTCTCGTTATAGACGGCGCTGGTAATCAAACCAAGCAGAGCTTTGTTTATAATATTGGAAATAAGAAGGATTTTCGGGAAGACACCATCTATTTCGTGATTACTTCCCGGTTCTATGACGGTGATCCGAGCAACAACGTGCACGCATGGGATGATGGAAAGGCGCGCAATCCAGATTCGGACCCGGCTTGGAGAGGAGACTTTAAGGGGCTGATTCAAAAGCTCGATTATATCAAAGCCCTCGGATTCAGCGCCATCTGGATTACACCTGTTGTGCAAAATGCCAGCGGTTATGATTACCATGGTTACCATGCTTTAAATTTTGCCAAAGTAGACCCACGGTATGAATCGGCGGGAGCTTCTTATCAGGATTTGATCAATGCAGCCCATGCCAAAGGGCTGAAGGTTATTCAGGACATCGTCGTCAATCATACGGGTAATTTCGGTGAAGAGAATCTGTACCCCATGTTCAAGAAAGATCCGGCTAAACCGGATACTGCTAACAACTTGGTGAAAACTACGGATAAGCTGCCACCAAACTATGATACTATGACGCCCGATCAGCAGTATCAGGCAAGGCTCGCTTTAATGAAGAACGAGGGAACGAACAATAACATTTACCATACAGAGAAAAGTCTCTCCTGGGAATCCTATACGGTTCAAACTGGTCAGATAGCGGGAGATTGCGTGGATTTGAACACGGAAAACCCTGCAGTTAACAAATATTTAATTGATACCTACAATCATTATATAGACATGGGTGTTGACGCTTTCCGTGTCGATACGGTGAAGCATGTGAGCCGGTATATTTTCAATAAATACTATATTCCTGCCTGGAAAACAAGAGGCGGCTCGGATTTCTATATTTTTGGAGAAGTAGCCACACGTTACAGAGATGTTTGGAACAGTGGAATTCCGGCGATCTCGACGCCATTCTATACTTGGAAAAGCTCGAAATCGTATCCGGGCGATGGAAAGAATGACTACGCCTCCAATAAAGCGTCAGTTGAACAAGAGTGGGCGGACAACTCTACTACAGCAGGACAGCCAACCTCGAACAATGCTCTCTTAAACGGAAATACCTATCACACGCCTGACTATTCGATGAAATCGGGCATGGATGTGATTGATTTTCCAATGCATTGGGCATTCAAGACCGCGCATGAAGCATTTAATATGAGAAGTGGCGACCAATACTATAATGATGCTACGTGGAATGTAACCTATGTCGACTCGCATGACTATGCTCCTGACCAGGCTCCGGAAAATCAAAGATTCGCGGGCACACAGGACACTTGGGCCGAGAATCTCGATCTGATGTTCACCTTCCGCGGAATACCCGCTATCTTCTACGGCTCCGAAATCGAGTTTCAAAAAGGGGCAACCATTGATACAGGTCCAAACGCACCGCTAAGCAAAACGGGACGAGCATATTTCGGTGATCACGTGGAAGGCAATGTTACGGTACAAGATTACGGCAAATACACAAATGCTACTGGCACGCTTGCGGAATCGCTCAACCATCCTCTGGCGAAACATATCAGACAGCTTAATTTAATCAGAAGAGCTGTTCCCGCCTTGCAAAAAGGCCAGTATTCCACAGAGAATGTGTCGGGCAATCTGGCGTTTAAGAGAAGATATACCGACAGTGCCAAAGGCATTGACAGCTTTGCATTGGTCACGATTTCAGGAAACGCCACGTTTACCGGAATTCCGAACGGAACCTATGTGGATGCGGTGACCGGTGATTCCAAAACCGTTACTGATGGCAAGATTACCCTAACATGCTCCGGCAAAGGAAATGCAAGGGTATATGTATTGAATGGTAGAGGTGGAATTGGAGAAACGGGAACCTATCTGAAGTAAACGGTAGTATGTCTTAGATAACTGAAGCAACCTCAGTTCGGTATTGCACTGTGCTAAGGTTGCTTCCAATTAAAAAGTATATCTAAGAGAGAGAGTCAGGATATTGCTCTGAACTAAATTTTTAACGGATGGGAGTGAACCAAGATGCCCCAACGACAGCTTCTATGTGCGTAAGTTCTTCCGTATATTTAATGACCAACAACCATCAAGTATTAGCGGGTTATCCCGCCCCTAGAACTGATAAAGCGTGAGCACACGTACCCTGCTCTCTTGTCCATTCCGTTGCTGTTTATCCCCCCCTGCATTGCTCCCCGAAGGATAGAGGCTATCAGACGCTTAATGAATGAAAAAAATGATTTAGATGGTCGGCAAACAATTTAGGATTTTCCATAGCGGCGAAATGACCGCCTTTATTCGCTTTCTCCCAGTACGTAATATTATAGACGCGTTCTGCCCAGCTTCGGGGAGGCGTGGGCAGCTCCTTGGGAAATAAGGAAACCCCTGTTGGAACAGTAACACGCTGACCTTCGGTGAAATGCAGTGGCATTTGAGTACCTTCAGTATATATTCGTATGGAAGAAGCAATCGAATTGGTAAACCAGTAAATCGATATGTTGGTGAGGATATGATCAAGTGAAAAAGACCTCTTCATATCTCCGTCACAGTCACTCCAACCTCGAAATTTTTCTACGATCCAGCTGGCAAGACCGGTCGGGGAATCACTTAGTGCAAAAGCCAGGGTTTCCGGCTTCGTTCTATGAAGGGCGCTATAAGCACCTTCTCGCTCCAACCACTCAGCTACGATGTCAAAGTAAGCTTGCTCTTCTTCGCTAACAGATGGTGTATTTGGAGTGAGGGGTGGCTTGTAACTTCCAGGAATATAATTGAGATGAAGTCCCCTCACCCGTTCAGGGTACATGAATGCTAACCATGTTGATACCCCTGCTCCAATATCCCCTCCCTGAACCAAATACCTTTCATAACCCAAACGATCCATAAGTTTTGCCCACAGCGTGGCTACGTATTTGGACCCCACTCCCGGTCGTGTAGGTTTACTCGAAAATGCAAAGCCTGGCAAAGAGGGAATAATAACGTCAAATGCCTCTTCAGCATGTCCACCAAATAGCGATGGGTTTGTTAGATAAGGTATTAGTTCTAACATCTCTACAAATGATCCTGGCCACCCATGTGTCAGCAACAGTGGTTGTTCGGATGTCCCTTCACCTCGAACGTGCACAAAGTGTATATCGAAGCCATCCACATGTTCAATAAACTGTGGGAAACGGTTTAACCATGCTTCCTGTTCACGCCAGTTGTATTCCGAGCCCCAATAATCAACTAATCCCTTCAAAAAGGAATAGTCTGTCCCCAGAGCCCATGGTTCTATAGAGAAACTTGAAGGCCATCGAACCTGTTTTAGTCTGATAGATAGATCGTGCAATTGTTGGTCTGGAATTGAAATTTTGAACGGTTCCATTCATTGTTTCCTCCCTTGTAGATTAATTTACGATCAGAAGGATTCTATTGTATGATGGATCTGTTCATTAATAAAATTGAAATATTCAAAATCATTATCATTTTTATCGATAGAAATAAAACTAAGGAGAACAGCGATGGAAATTAGACACCTTATTACATTTCAGACGATTATCGAAATCGGAAGTTATACAGGGGCTGCATCGCAATTGGGATACACTCAGTCCACAATCACTGCCCATATTCAGTCGCTTGAAGAAGAGGTTGGCGGGGAGCTTTTCACTTACGAAAGAAGGCAATTGAAACTTACTCCATTAGGGAGAGAATTAATACCTCTGGCAGAAGATCTACTGGCTACTCATGACCAGATTAGAAATATACGAAGCAACCAGGAAGTTAAAGGTGTTATTAAGGTGGCTGCACCAGAGTCTTTAACGATTTCTAGATTAAGTCCGATTATAAGGGAATTTTCTTTGAAATATCCTCATGTCAAATTCAACCTTATCAACGGTACATGTGAACAAAACCAGGTTGATTTAATCAGTGGACGTGTAGATGTGGCTTTAATGGTCTACCCGGAAATACATCCGGAAAAATGCATTCATTATTCTTTGGCCCAGGAGAACATTGTCCTGGTGTGCAGCAATGACGGCCCAGACCATTTCGATGAATATAAACGAGAGAACACCAACCATTTTTTTATTACGAATGAAGAAGGCTGTAGTTATCGGACCATGTTTGAAAGATATCTTGTAAAGCATGATATTCATCCATTTCAAACCATGGAGTTATGGAGTATAGAGGCGATTAAACAAACCGTTATGAGTGGGCTTGGATTTTCTTTTTTGCCTTATATTACAGTTAAAGAAGACGTGGATAGAGGAAAACTTAAAATTGTAAGTCATTCCGAAAAATTCGATCCGATATACTCTCATATGCTGATTAAAAAGAAAAAGTGGCTATCTCCAACAGTGAAAGCTTTCTCTGAACTTGTCATAAAGTCGATCCGTGAAACGGATAACGAGTTCGAAAGATCAAGATAACCACCACCCTTTTTTTGTTGCTTCCATTGATCTAAAAGCTCATATATGTCGTTGTTGGCCAAGTCCTTTTTGTAACTGCTTAGTTCCCCTTTTATTCCGAGCCGTAAGATGAAAAACTGACGCCGTTTAGAACAGCTCCAACCATGCCCACTTCAGCAAGCATCTTACCAGTCAAATTCGCTCTCAGCCTTTCAATAAAAGAATAAGCACTTTATCTGGAATATCATTTACGAGAAGGTCTGGAATAAGATAAATAGTTTTTGTATTTTTTTAATCTTTCAGGCAACTCGCCAGCCTTGGAATTAGGTTTTAATGAAACTTTATATAATTCATCCGCGTGCTCGAATTTCCCGGAGATTAGAACATGAGAATGCGCTCTATCTTCCTCCGCGACATTGAATTTAACTTTGCCTTGTTCAACCTCCAAAGTGCCCTTTACACCGCAAATACCGCATATTGCAGGATAATTTTCATCATGATTTCTGATTTCAACGAGTTTGGAATGACAGATTGGGCATAAACCAGATTCGCCAATATATTTCGCTTCCGTATTCGGATTCATTAGTGTTTCAGCCACATGACGACCAGATTGCCTAGCTCTGTTCAGTTCATTTTCTTTGAAGACTACTGATCCGGGCAAGCCAACCCAATTGACCGGCATTTTGTCTACAACATTGATTTGCATCGGCAGCGTGAAAAGATGGAGCATTGGCAGTGCAAGTGTGTCCCACTCACTCCCCCCTACAGCTATAAGAGAAGCCACTCTTTGTTTAAAGCTTCTTTCATCCGGGTCTTTACCCGTAGTTATTCCTCTTTCTTCGCGTTGCTTCTTGGCAATCATTCGGAAGGCAATATCATGGGATAAAAAAAGTATATCCCATGTGCTGGAATTTAAATATGGTCCGATATAGTGACGATGTTTTGTAATATTGCACAAGGATTAAAAGCTTCTGGAGGCAGCTCTCGTGAAAATTCAAAAAATAATCAGAAAACTTAGCGACTGTTATCTTTTCTTGCCCGAAGAGGCCATGCAAACAAAAGAAATCAGTGAATTTACTATCCTGCGGTTGAATTCCGTTTTTCAGGCTGATACCGCTTATATAGGCAAGCTTTCGGATTTGCCAAAGGACTTTCCTACAGACACTCCTCTTTTTTGCATTCAGGATTGTGATGCACTTGTAGACTCCTATACTTACCGTACCCTTCTGCCAAATGAACTAGATCTGCTGGATCTTTCGGCAAAGATTTCATCTATACTTGCTCATGAGAATCGGCTGATTGAGCATATGCACACTCTGATATCTGCACTTTACTCAAACAAAGGTTTGCAATACTTGACAAACGAGGCCTCCCGCATTTTTGGTAATCCGGTCATCATTGTCGATGCAGGCTATAAGTTACTCGCTATGTGTCAAGCACCTATTCCCAACCGACCTGATATCGAACAGCAGCGAAATTTAGGTTATGTTCTTGACAGTAATATTGAAAGCATGAAGAAATCCAATCTGTACGAACTCACCCGTATGGCTCTTATTCCTTATTATTCACGCGATCCCGAGACCAACGACTGTTGGATAACAGCTTTGGTGTACGTACATGGCATAGAATTTGCGCAGGTCAGTGTTATGGAACTGGATCGTAAATTTACAGATATTGATTTTGAACTGGTGCAATTTCTTTGTGAGCTGGTTTCGGTAGAATTGCAAAAGAAGGACTTTTATAATTGCAATCAAGGAATGATGCATAGCTTTTTGCTTTCCGAACTGCTTACAGGCGAGCTCAATGATGCTAATGTCATCGCAATGCGACTGGCTCATCTGGAATGGACGCTTACACCTTACCTGAGAGTGATGAGCTTGACAGACCTGAAGAACGACTTTTTTGACGGGAAAGTTCAGTTAGTTGCACAGCATATGATCCAATTGCTACCGGATAGCCGCTGGATCGTATATCAGGGACGCATTGTATTTCTCATTTCCCTCGTTGATTCATCCTGTAAAATCATTGCTGAAGACAAACGATTTCTGGAATTTCTCCAAGTAAACGGTCTAACTGCTTCGCTGAGTGACTGCTTTAGTCATTTAACTTTTTTGCGAAAATATTATAAGCAATGCCTAACCGCCGTCGAGATTGCTTTCCAACTTAATTCAAACAAGCCAGTGTATATGTATGAGGACTATCTCTGCGAGCATATTGGAAAGATCATATCGGAACAGAACGATCTCGCTGACTTCTGCCATCCAGTTATCCAAAAGTTAATTGCTTATGACAATGGCCACAAAACAAGTTTACTGCCCACCCTTGAAGCCTATCTTCAATATGTGGACACTCCAAATCTTGCTGCTAAAACACTTTTTATTCATAGAAATACTTTGTTCTATCGAATCAACAGGATACGTAAACTTTTCGAGATTGATCTAAGCGATGGTGATATTCACCTGAAGCTTCAAATGACTCTTCATTTTCTAAAACTGAAAACACAACGCGGCGATCCTCAAGATCAGTGATAGAAGGCTAAAAAAATGCAAAAAAACATGCAGACAAAATTTCTTATCGATACTTTGTCTGCACGCTGGTCTTTTCTAGCTATTTTTTAAAATTTATTGATAGCCCATAAGCCTTCAGAATAGTTCGCTGCTGTTCTAAGATGAGCAGCAGTTTTTCTAATTCCATCATTATTCAGCTTACCAGCTTTAGGCCAACTGCTGAACCGAGTACCATCGCGATGAACAGAATTCTCGCGGTATTACGCGGTTCACTGTAGAAGATCATGCCCAATATGGCTCCGCCAGAAGCTCCAATACCGGTCCAGACAGCGTAGGCCGTTCCCATTGGTAGTGTTTCCATGGCCAGGGATAGAAACAAAAAGCTCAATCCAAAGCCTGCAAGCAAGTAAAAAGCAGACAGGAAATTCCGGTCTTTATGGAGCTTATTAATCATGAGAACTCCCATCATCTCAAATACGCCTGCCAAAATAAGAAATACCCAGTTCATACGTCAGTGCACCTCTTTTCCTTGTTTCTTCTCTTTACTCTGTATTTTGAGTCCTACAACTCCGAGCAGAAGCACCCCGATTAGCAACAATTTAGATCCCTGTACCTCAGCACCAAACAACAAAATTTCTGCTGATACAGTGCCGGCCGTTCCCAACCCGACAAATACTGCATACACCGTACCTACCGGAAGCGTACGGGAAGCCATAATCATGAGTATGAAACTTACTAAAATGGCAACTAAAGTGCCCCCCCACTCTAACCAGCCGCTGGCATGTTTCAGGCCGATGACCCATCCAACTTCGAATAATGCCGCAACTACAACAGATAACCATGTCTTGTTCATTCTGTGCTTCCTCCTTTTAGATAATGCTGCAAATGTAGTATGGATTTATAGCAGCAATAAAAAAAAGCCTGAGAGAATACTGCATACAGCAGTTTTTCTCCCAGGCTTTTATCCCTCCGTGGCACAGTACGACGACTGTGAGTTTTCTCTCGGACCAGCCGATATTATCGCGGAACCCTAGAAAACATTTTTGAATTCAATTTTAGTTAACGTTATACACAGTAGTGAATCCATTACAATATAAAGAATAATAAGAATTCGTGTATCATCCTAAACTTATATCATTGTTTTGGTCATTATGAAATCAATTTGTTCTTCATCACCCATATAAAAAGAGTGTACGCCAGTTTGAACAAACCCCATTTTCTTATAAAAAGCAATGGCGTTTTCATTTTTTTCCCATACACCAAGCCAGATTTTCTTTTTATTATGTTTCATCGCAATTTCCATAGCTTTATTTAGCAGATATTTACCAAGCCCATGTTTTTGAGAGTTGTTTTTTATATAAATCCTCTCTATTTCGAGCGACTCACCACCCATTTTTTCGGATTGGGCCTCATTTATATTTACCTTTAAATATCCAGCAAGTTCTTCATTGAAATAGATGAAAAAGAATTCTGAAGAGACGTTGGACAATTCCTCCTCCAACTGTTTAAAGTTAAATGCTCTTTCCAGATAGGCCTTCATATTTTCAGGTGAATTCAGATCCTTAAAAGTATCGTTGAATGTTTCAATACTTATTTCTTGGAGAATTTGTAAATCTTCACGGCTGCACTTTATTATTTTTACAGTCACTTTAAATTATCGCTCCTTCATGTAAATCAATAATTTCTCTTGTTCCCTTTTTTTACAAATTCCCATTCATCACCTATATTTTTTCTTACTCTTTGAAGAAGATTAAAAATGGTGTTTACTTCACTTTCCGAAAATCCCGCTAATGCAACATTATCCGAATAATCATGTTCTCTTTTTATAAAAGGATAGACTTTATTCCCTTTTTCTGTTGGAAAGAGTTTATTGATTTTTTTGTTATGCTGATCCTCTTCCTTTTCAATAAATCCGTTAATAACAAGTTTTTTTATAGCACGAGATGCGGTTGTTCGATCTACTTTTATCATCTCAGCTAACTTTTCTTGAATGATTCCTGGGTTTTCACATATTCGTACAAGGTATAAATATTGTCCTTTTGTAAGGTCATATTCTTTGAATTCGATATTGCTTATAGAATCTAATGCTCTTGCGATCATTCCAATTTCACGAAGTACTTCCTTCATAATGGACTCCTTTACCCCTGTTTTGTTGCAAATGCAATAAAAATGATATATATTGAATTTACCTTATTTTTATTGCATTTGCAACATAAAATTATATTAAAGAGGTCGAGTAAATTGAAATATATTTTTTTCGTATTAGGAATTTTTATATTATCCCTTGGAATTTCGTTCACTATACAATCAGACCTTGGGGTTTCACCTTTTGATGCACTTTTAGTAGGACTGTCTATAAATGTGGGGCTTACTGTGGGAAGTTGGGAAATCATAATAGCTATAATATTGATAGGTTGTAATTCGCTTTTAAAAAGACAAACACCAGAAGTTTTGGGGTTGTTAACAGCATTTATAACGGGTATTGGTATTGATATGTGGCTTTTTTTACTGCACAATTTGATAACACCTGAACTATGGTACAGCAAAGTTGTTTGTTTTGGAATTGGTTTAGTTGTTGTAGGATTAGGAACTGCAACATATTTACAGACAAATTTTGCGCCCATTCCAGTTGATCGATTAACATTAATCATAAAGGAATTAACTAAAACAAATCTATTTTTTTCGAGAACATCCATCTACCTTATATTCTTGATCATAGCAGTCCTTTTAAACGGACCCATTGGCATTGGAACCTTGTTAACCGTTTGTTTAGGGGGGCTAATACTCAATTACTTTATGCCATTTACTAAAAAAATACTTGACCGCATATTAACACACTCTGCTACATCACTAAATCATGAGAAAGATAAAAGGCATTCTATATAGAATGCCTTTTATCTTTCTCAACTAACCTAATCTGTTAAAAGATGTAATATCCAAGTTGAGACTGAAGCTTGATGCTCATATCTCTTTGTTTCGATCTTAAGTTTGTCTAGAAGAATTGGTACTGTTATTTGTCTCTCAATTGGTACTTTAATTGTGTCTAATTCATTTTTATAATGTGTTTGTATTTTGAAGGTCAATTAATAAAGGAGTGTAGCTTTATGTTCTGTGGATTATCTGCTTTTCCACTCACCCCAGTTAACGAGACAGGTATTAATGAAAAAGCATTTGTGACACTAATTCAACGATTAGTTGCAGCTGGTGTAGACTTAATTGGTGCATTGGGTTCAACTGGAAATTATGCATATCTTAATCGAGAAGAACGTTTACGTGTGCTTCGACTTGCTGTCCATTCATCTGAGGGGATTCCCGTGATGACAAGTATAAGTGCGATTCGTACTTCTGAAGTACTTCGATTAGCGGAAGATGCACAAAGAGCAGGAGCAAGCGCAGTGTTGCTAGCCCCTGTCTCCTATCAAACACTAACGAATGAAGAAGTATTTTTACTCTATGAACAGGTGACGAGTTCACTCTCCATTCCACTTTGTGTATATGATAATCCGAGTACCTCGCATTTTCATTTCAGTGATGAGTTGCACAGTCGGATTGCCGAGCTGTCTAACGTTCGTTCTATCAAGATTCCTGGAGTGCCTTCTGATCCTGAAGCAGCCAAGGCACACATTAGAAAACTGCGAACGGCCATTCCTCCCCATGTAACTATAGGAGTAAGTGGAGACTCATACGCAGTCACTGGCTTGGATGCAGGCTGTGAAGTATGGTACTCAGTTCTTGGTGGTTTGTTTCCAAGGGCGTGCCTAAAAATGACCCGTTTGGCCCAGTCCGGTTTTGCTGAAGAAGCGAAACAACTCTCGGCGCAACTTGAACCGATTTGGACGTTATTTCATCAATATGGTAGCCTTCGTGTTGTTTCAGCAGCAGCAGAAATAATTGGTTTGATCTCAAGTCCCAGTCTTCCTTTACCCTTACAACCATTGAATCAATCAGCTAGAGAACACTTGAAATTCATACTAAAGGATCTTCAGTCCACAGAAACATTCTGTTCACCATTCGGCTAATACCTTTTCGAAGGGGGGACTACTAAGCACGTTTGCAGTAAAATTTTTCGTTATGAGTGTTGGAGGAACAACAGAGGCTGAACTGCCCAAGCATTCGTAATATCTTAATCCTTTTCTTCGTTAACAACAGAACTATCTACTAAAAAAAGCCAGCTATAATAGCTATAGCTGGCTTTAATACGTTTTTTTAATTTATTTCCATGATCAAATTCATGCTGTCCTGTGTTAAACCAAATTTGAAGATGAAACGCTAGGTTTTGCAGGAATCACATGTAATAACTGTTTTGAATTTGGATCCTCCAGATTTACATGCACTTGATCATAATTAAATGAATTCGTAACAATAACCATTACCGTAGGATCATAACCCGCAGCCTTAATTTTCTCCAAGTCAAACTCAACTAATTTGTCATCAATGCCAATTCTGTCATTTTCCTTAACCAATGGTTTAAAGTGTTGTCCCTTTAATTTCACAGTATTAATACCGATATGAATCAAAAGTTCTATACCGGAATCAGATACAATGCCAATCGCATGCCCGGTTTTGTACACGCTGCTTACCGTTCCGTTTACCGGAGCTGTAACAATTCCTCTAATTGGAACAATCCCTGCTCCTTTACCCATCGCTTCAGAAGCAAACACCTCATCGCTTACACTGCTTAAAGGAACAATTTGGCCATTCACAGGTACCACAACCTCGTTTGGATTTGCTTGATCACTCAAATTCGTCACACTCTTATTCGAAACACCGAAGAAATAAGTTAAAATGACGGCTCCGAAGAATGCAATAATCAATCCGATGACTTCTCCAATGAAACCTTGGCCTAAATAAGTTGGAATAGCCAACAAGCTAGGAAATGTAAATGTGGATGCATGTACTTCAAACGATCCAATACCAGCAGCGATCATTGCACAGTAGAATGGACGCTTTAATTTAAGGGTTACGCCGTAAATTGCCGGTTCAGTGATACCAAAAATGGCTGTGATTGCTGCAGAACCCGATAGGCCTTTGATTTTGGCATCCTTGGTTTTCAAAAATACGCCTAGAGCAGCACCTGCTTGAGAAAGTACGGCTGCACATACAATCGGCAACCATTGGTCGTATCCTTGATTAGCGACATTGTTTATCATCAGCGTAATCAGCGCCCAATGGACTCCGAAAATGACAATCGACTGATGGAACGCTCCTAAAACCAACCCAGCAAGTAATGGGGAGAAACCAAAGATAGCTAACAATACCATGGCGAACAGGTCACTGATCTTTGTGCCTAGAGGGCCGATAACAGCCAAAGTTAGAGGCAACATGATCACTAGAGAAACCAGAGGGGTTAGCATATTACGAATTGATTCCGGAAAGAATTTGTTCAACAAAGGTTCCAAGTAAGAGAGGCCCCAAATCGACAACAGAATGGGAAACACAGACGCCGTATACGTAATTGGTATGATCGGTATGCCAAAGAAATCAATCGTTTGTGAATTGGATACGATCTCTACTAAAGACGGATGAATGAGTGCACCAGCTAACGAAACGGCTACGAATGGATTGACTTTCAGCTTTTTGGCCGCAGTAAATGCCAAGAAAATCGGCAAGAAGTAGAAAATGGCATCACTTGCTGCATTCCATATTTTATACGCACCACTGTCGGTCGATATCCAGTTCATTGTTGTAAATAAAGCCAGAATGCCTTTCAAAATTCCGGATCCAGCCAAGGCTCCCAGAAATGGCGTAAATACGGCCGAAACAAAATCCATCAACTGACTGACAGGATTAAATTTCCCAGTTCCTCTTTCTAAAGCGCTTTCATTGTTGCTAGAAGCATGTACTGTCATTCCAGGTAATGATGTTAGTGCATCATAGACTTGAGCAACGGAATTACCAACAACCACCTGATACTGTCCAGCACTATTGACGACAGTAATGACCCCATCTGTGTTTTCAATCTTTTTGGTATCCGCAGCACTGGCATTATTTAATTTGAAACGCAATCTTGTAGCACAATGCCAAACCGCATTGACGTTCTCTTTCCCTCCTACACCATCCAGAATATCCTTTACCAACTTTTGATAACTCATAGTTGTCCCCCCTATTATAAATGCCCGGACCATTTTCCACATACCGTATAACTGACACGATACAAAATGATCCGGGGGTGCCTTAATCATTCAGTCATTCTCATCCTAATCGTTGGTGGTTCTATGAAGATCCTCGCCGTTTGAATCAATAACTTGCTTATACCAGTAAAAACTATCTTTAAAATGGAATTGTCCACTTCCGTTACCTTCATCATCATAGTCCACATAAATAAAGCCATATCTTTTGCTCATTTCGGCAGTACCTGCGCTGATGATGTCGAAAGGGGCCCACGTGCAATAGGCAAAAACATCTGCCCCTTCACGTATTGCCTCTTTCAGCGCAGCAATATGCTCCTGGTGGTATTCGATGCGATAATCGTCATGAACTTTGTTGTCCGCTGTTAAAACATCTTTAAATCCAAGACCATTTTCAGCCACCATCATGGGAACATGATACCTGTCCCAATATTTAGACATGCAGAGATATAATCCTGAAGCATTAATGGACCAGCCCCAGCGATTCGCTTTCAAATGGGGATTTTTGACGGTAGAATTAGGGTCCATCGTATTCTCACTAGCTTTAACAGTATTTGACCAGTAATAAGAGACTGCAAGGAAATCGGCTGTATTGTTCCGAAGCAACTCTTTCTCCGATTCCGTAATTTCCAGCTGGATGTCATGGTCTTCGAAATACGTCAATGCATATTCTGGATACTCGCCTCGAATCAGAACATCGCTGTAGAAATATTGCATTCGATTCCGTCTGAAATTCAGTTCGACATCTGCAGGTTCACATGAATAAGGGGCGGTTAATGTATCGGCCAACATCATTCCCATTTGAAGGGATGGATTTAGCTTGTGGCCAAACTCAGTAATCTTTGCAGAAGCAACGAATTGGTGATGAACCGCTTGAAACTGAGATTGCTCGTAATGATCAACTTTATCTTTCAGTATGCCAAGGGAGGCAAATGCCTCTTTGTGGACAAGGTTAATTTGATTGATAATGATCCAATATTTAACGATTTGGTGATATCTTTGCAGGACGGTTTGCCCATACTTCACGAAGAAATCAATCAGTTTCGGGTTTGTCCAACCGCCATATTGCTCAACCAAATTTAAAGGCATTTCATAATGGAAAATCGTGACGATCGGCTCAATATTTTTTTCTTTCATGTACTCAAATAATCGATCATAGAAGGTTAAACCCTGCTCGTTTGGAACGGTATCATCTCCATTTGGAAAAATCCTGCTCCAAGAAATAGACAACCGCAATGTTTTTACATGCATGTCAGCTAACGCATCGACATACTCACGGTATCGTTCGTAGAAATGTACTCCTTGACGCTTAGGGAAATAGTATGTCCCATGTTTGTATTTTTCGTATGTTTCTGAATCCATGTTATTAAAATGTAGATCAATAGGATCAGCTCCTGGAATAAACGGCTGAATATCAGCGGTACTTAACCCTCTTCCATCCCTGCGATGTGCACCTTCTGCTTGGTTAGCAGCAATAGCTCCTCCCCACAGAAAGTCTTTTCTTATTTTGCTCATGTACGTTTCCCCCAAATGTATTTAAAATTTTTGTACGATAAAGACTCCTGCAATAACCAAAAGAGCTCCCAATAATCGAGGAATATTCAAAGTGTGCATACTAGCACCAATTAATCCAAAATGATCAATGATCACCGACACGATTATTTGTCCAGCTAAAACGTATCCAACCGTAGCTGCTACTCCTATTCTGGGCATGAGAATGGTTGTCGCCAATACATAGAAAGCACCCAGTAGTCCTCCTGTCCACATCCACCAGGGAGCTTCAAACCATTCTTTTTTGAACAACGATCCTTTTACAAAAAAAGATATGATTATTAATGAGATGGCACCTACTGTAAAAGAAATGGCCGAAGCAACAATAGGTGATCCCACCACCGTCCTTAGCTGCGCATTAACACTAAATTGTGTAGGCAAGGCCATTCCTGCCAATAATGCGAAAATTATGAATATGATAGCCATGTATTTTCCCCTTTCTCTTACTTTGATCAATTAGCCAATCTGAAATTGAACGAAGTGCTTCAATAAATCGTTTATCCGATTTTAGAACCACGAGAAAAGAAAATACCAAAAGAACGGTTTCCAGTGTGTCCATTGCAAAAGTAATCCCGCCTCACAGTATTATCTCCTCTCAAATTCTGAAGATTGAATATCCCCTACAGATGAGTCAATAATATAACTTAAATATGGGAATTCTAGATTGGTAACCTTCTCAATTTATCGATTAATCATTGACAACCCGAGTATAATTCACGCAGTATAATAAGTAAAATTAATAATAAATATAGGAGGTATACTAAATACTTATATGGATATTAATTATGAACTCTATAAGATCTTCTATATCACAGTAAAAGCTGGAAGTATGTCTAATGCGGCAAAGGAACTGTTTACATCACAATCGGCAGTTAGTCAGTCCATAAAACTACTTGAAAATAAGCTAGGTGGACAATTGTTCCATAGAAGAGCACAAGGAGTGTCCCTTACTACGGAAGGAGAGATATTATTTCAATATGTAGAACAAAGCTATGAGTTATTACAGGCGGCTGAAAGAAAATTTTTGGAATTAAGGAATTTAGATGCTGGCCAACTAAGAATAGCCGTAAGCACAACAGCTTGTAGTAACTTTTTGATGCAATACCTAGAGACATTCTCCTTGGCTTACCCTAATATCGAGATTTATATCAAAGATCAATCTACTCATTCTACAATTAAGCAGCTAGAGTCAGGCGAAGTTGACATAGGAATCATCAATCTGAACGGAAGCAGAGATTCTCTGACGGTGATTGGAAAAATAGAAATACAAGATTGTTTTGTAGTAGGTGAGAGATTTAAAGAAATATGTGATAAACCAATATTCTTAAAAGAACTAGTAGTAAATTACCCGATCATTCTCATGCAGAAAGGACTTAATACAAGAAAATATATTGACAACTTTTTCACTTCATATGGCTTAAAAGTAATACCTAAAGTAGAATTGAGTACCATGGAACTGTTAATTGAGTTTGCTAAAAAAGGCTTGGGCATATCGTGTGTAATCGAGGATTTTGTTCGCAGCGATTTGGATCAACAACGGCTATTCATAGTGCCCATCCAAGAAATCATACCTAAAAGATTTTTAAGTATTGCTATCAAAAAAGACTTGCCCCTTTCTTCAGCAGCTCAGAAGTTTATTGAGCTTTTTCAAAGCTGCACAGTATAAATTTATAAATTGGGTTATTTATTAAAGAATTGTCTAAAAAAAGCTCACTAAAGGCTTCTTATTTGACAGTCAACGAACCTCGCTTCAACCGCTCCAGAATGAGGTCGTCTGCTCCTGCGACAACTGGATGGTTGGTATAGTGAGCATTAAATAGGTTGCTATCTAATCGGCAATGGAATAATCAAGTTCTTGTCCTTGGCTCGGAGCAAGAACTTGATTTCTTAAAACAAAAAAAGCCGTCATTTAGGCGGCTCCTAATGCAACATACTTTTGTCCTCCGACATTTTTTTATTAACTCAAAGCTCAAATCTACCAACCTATTTTTTTGAATCAATCTCCTCGTTCCGACATGACGTACCAAGCGCAGTGCCCTTCGGCTGTTAACTATTGGCATATGGAAAGCACCACCCGTATCCCGATGGGTGACTGAATATTGCATTGGAGTATCTATTTTGTCGGGATGTTTACTTTAGGTAACCATGATGTCATATTATTCTGATCCATTCTTGTAACCAATTTGATCTGCGAGCACAAACTTCTTCATGAGTTTATGATACGTCCAACCTTCTACGATATGGAGTCGTATGGCCCTCTACCTTGGTTTCAAACGTATACTCGTTCCAGCTGTATCCCTGGATACATGGTTGGTGTATGGCAGGCAGATGATATGATCCTCAGATTCCAGTTTATGACTCCAGTAATTTTTTCCCTTCTCAAATAAGGCTTTCAATGACATCCCTCCTGCTTCATGGGGTCTGTTACCCCGGTTGGAATGGTGCGTTGTTACGTACATGAGCGTTGTGTCGGAAAAATAATACTTTGCAGGCAAGGGCAGTCGGACAAGCCGCCACCCTCTGCACACGCAAAGTGAAACATTGCATTTTAGAAAACGGATTTAGAAAACAAAGTCGATGGAATCCGGTGAGAAGCCTTCCGGCTGCTCGTCCGAGTTCACCTGAATATCGCTTAACAGCAAATCTGGATCGATTCCAATCTGGGACAGGATCGCTATAAAATCTCTGGTCAATCTCTCAATAGCGTCGGCCCCAAACAGCTTCGTGCAATATTCAAACGAACCCTTCATCTCCCCATTTTCATCACTCATAGACAAAGTCAAATCGAATTTGGAAATACGATGCTCCCGAACATACGGGCTGAAGGACAGTGTTTCAAGCTTCGCTTCCGGCGACTCTGTGTTTTCCAGTACAAACATGGTGTCGAATAACGGGTTACGGCTTGCATCCCGTGTTACATCCAGCTTTTCCACCAACTCTTCCAGTGGATAATCCTGATGCTCAAAGGCTTGCAGCGTACGATCTCTGGCTTCTAACAAGTAGCTGTGGAACGTTTGGTTGCCCTTCGGCTGATGCCGGATGGCTAGCGTATTGACGAACATTCCGATCAGTGGCTCCAGCTCAGGCAACAAGCGGCCTGCTACTGGCGTACCGATGATCAAATCGTCCTGACCGCTGTATTTGGACAGCAGAACGGTGTAGGCGCTCAACAGCACCATGTATAGTGTACTTCCGGTTTGTGTCGCAATTCGGTGCAGTTGCTCGGATACATTCGCGTCCACTGTAAATTCATACATCGCACCTTCGAAGCTGCGAACAGCAGGTCTAGGATAAGCAATTGGCAAATTCAGTACCGGCAACTCTCCAGCTAAATGCTCCAGCCAGAAGTGTTCCCGGCGTTGGTATGACTCACGCTGCATCTCCTGCTGCTGCCACACGGCGTAGTCCTTGTACTGAATTTGCAGCGGCTCCAATGCCTGCCCTTCGTACAGTTGTACCAACTCCTGCACGATATTGTTCGACGATACACCGTCTGAAATAATATGGTGCATATCGTACATCAGGAGATGGCGCTCTGGTCCGGTTTGAATGAGACGGACACGCAGCAGTGGTGCCTGGCGAAGGTCAAAGCTGCGCACAAAGGACTCGATATAGGCATCGGCTTCGGACTCCCTGGCTTGCAGGTGCTCTACTGCAAACTCCACTTGATCGTAAATCCGCTGAACGACCTCGCCTTCCAGCATTTCAAAGGAAGTCCGCAGCGTTTCATGGCGGGCTATTAACTGACGGAACGCATCCTCCAGCCGATCGGCCTGAAGCGGTCCCTCCACGGTTAATACACCCGGCATATTGTAGCTGAGATCCCCACCTTCCAGATGGCTCAAAATGTACAGTCGTTTTTGAGCCGAGGAAACCGGGTAGTACGCCTGTTGCGCCGCCGCAGGGATCACCGTATAGGTGTCTGTGCCGTGCGTAGCTATGAGCTGGGCTTGCTGCTCAATCGTAAAGTGTTGGAACACCTCACGCAGCGTAATCCGACTGTCCAGTTCCTGATGGATTTTGGCCACCAGCGTCGTTGCCCGCAGGGAGTGTCCACCCACGTCAAAGAATGAGTCGGTGACTCCTACGCTGGACAGCTTCAAGACATCCTGCCAAATTTGGGCTAGCTTGGCTTCCAGCGGCGTCCGCGGTGCAACATACTCCAGGCCTCCTTCGAGGCGTGCTTCCGGCGCCGGCAGCGCCTTGCGGTCGATTTTCCCGTTCGGTGTCAGCGGGAAACGATCCAGTTGTACCACATACGTCGGGATCATGTAATCCGGCAGCTTCGGCTGCAGCGCATTGCGCAGCTCCGGCAAACTCAGGGACGCTGAAGCTATGATATAGGCACACAGATCCTTGTGTCCATCTTCGTTTTCCCATGCTGTGACCACGGCTTTCTGAATACCGTCCACGGTCAGCAGCTGCGCTTCCACTTCGCCCAGCTCGATCCGGTACCCCCGGATTTTCACCTGATGGTCGATCCGGCCCAAATACTCAATGCTGCCATCCGGCAGCCATCGGGCCAGGTCACCCGTCCGGTACATCCGTCTTGCGTGAGTGCTGTCCGCTGGATCGGTTGCTGCCGCATCAGCGAACGGATTCAGGACGAACTTCTCTGCCGTCAGCTCCGGCAGGTTCAGGTATCCTCGTCCGACACCTGCACCCCCGATATAGAGTTCACCTGCGATACCGATCGGCACCAGCTGTTGCTGGCTATTCAGGATGTACACAGACTGGTTCGCGATCGGCGTTCCGATGGATACCGTGTGCTCCCCTTTTTCCAGCAGTACGTTCAGGGACTCCATATCTTCAATCGTATAAGCGGTCGCATCTACCGTCGTTTCGGTCGGACCGTACACGTTGGTAATGACCGGACGATATCCGGACCACTTGTGCAGGAACACATGTACCAGCTGCACGGATAATGCTTCGCCACCGATCAGGTAATGCTTCACTTCCGGTGCTTCCGTCACACTGACACTTTCATTCAAAATATGCAGATGCGCAGGTGTGCCGTCCGACAGATCAATCCGGTGCGTGCGGTAGTAGGCGATCAAATGCTCTCCGCTCAGGCTGACATCACGGGACACCACGTGCAGAGTGTGGCCTAACAGTAAGCTGGCAAAGATTTGCTTCACCGAAGCGTCAAATACAAATGCTGACAGCCATGCGACATGAAGCGGCTGTTCGTAACGGCTGTATACTCGTTTCCATAAAGCATCTACCAGATTGCTAACACTGCCCTGCTCGATCATGACCCCTTTCGGCTGACCGGTGGTGCCTGACGTGTAAATCATATAGGCCAGGTTATGCGGACCGGCGATAGGGATCAGGTTGCTCGCATCCTGTGCTCCCAGTTGAGCTTGAACGTCCTCGTCATCCAAGACTAGAGCTCGAACTGTAGATGGCAAGCTGAGCGACAGGTTGGCAACTCTACTTGTAATCACGACCTTGGCCCCACTGTCTTGGAGCATGTAGTCGATGCGCTCCTGTGGATACATCGTATCCATCGGCACATACGCGCCTCCGGCCTTCAGTACCCCCAGAATGCTCACCAGAATATCCGCAGAACGTTCCAGCAATACGCCCACCGGTTGATCTGCTTCGACCCCTTCCGCTCGTAACACACGAGCCAATTGGTTCGCACGCTCATTTAGCTCAGTGTAGGTCAGCGCGGTGGCCCCAGACACAACGGCTATCCGCTCAGGGTTGCGCTCAGCTTGCTCTTCAAAGCGTTCGCTGAGCGAATGGCCTTGCACCTGTCTGTGTTCAGCACAACGCACGCTATGTGCATTCGGATCATTGAACACCTTCAGAATCTGCTCGGTTTCTTCCGCCGTAATCAACTCCAGCTCTCCCAGCTTCGCATCCGGATTCGCCGCCACGGCTTCGACCAAGCGAACAAAGTGACGCGTCATCCGTTCTACCGTTTCGCGCTCGTACAACGCAGTTGCATACTGCAATCCAAACTGGATGCCTGCCTCTTCCTCTCTAGCTTCCATCATCAAATCAAACTTGACTGGCGTTTGTTCCAGGCCGTATGGACGGAAGCTCAGGTTTGCCAGTTGCAATTCGCCTTCCTCAGTCGTTTGCAGCGTAAACATCGTATCGAACAGCGGATGGCGGCTCATATCCCGCTTCACGTTCAGCTTTTCCACTAGCTCCTCAAACGGATAGTCCTGGTGCTCGTAAGCTTGCAGGGCACGCGTCTTCACATCCTCCACATAGCTTCGGAAGCTTTGCTCTGACGTCGGATAGTTCCGCAATGCCAGCGTTCCGACGAACATCCCAATCATCGGCTCCAGATCGGCATGCGGTCGTCCGGCAATTGGTGTGCCGACTACGATATCTTCTTGCCCGCTGTATTGGTGTAGGAGTGCAGTGTACGCTGCCAGCAGCACCATATACAGCGTGGAGCCTGTGTACGCCGCCAGTTCTTTCAGCCGTTCGCTGACTTCACGTTCCAATCCGAACACCACCGTATCGCCTGCCGTACTTCGCACCGCCGGACGGGCAAAGTCCGTAGGTACATCCAGCACTGGCAGCTCACCCTGGAAGGTGCCCAGCCAGTACGCTTCCTGACGTTGCATCCACTCTTGATGGGCTTCGCTTTGCTGCCATACCGCATAATCCTTGTATTGTATCCGCAATGGTAATAGCTCTTCACCGTCGTACAAGCGGACAAATTCATCGGTCAGTACACCCATGGACACGCCATCCGAAACGATGTGGTGCATATCGAGCATGAGTAAATGCTGCGGTTCCTGCTCGGTTCCTTGTACGCCCAAATCTACCAAGCCTACTCGCAGCAGCGGAGCAGCTTGCAGATCGAACGGTCGTACAAACTGCCGCACCCGTTCTTGTACTTCCTGGCTGACCATCGTGTCCGCATCCGTGGTTGTGTCCTGGTCTGTACCCATAGTCGCAGCTTCTGCCTGTACCTTTGTATATTCCAATTCAAACGGCACACTGTCCTCAATCCATTGCATTGGCTCACTGTCCACTAGTGCAAAGCGGGTACGCAAGGTCGCATGACGGGCGATTAATTGATGGAACGCGTTTTCTACCCGCTTCACATCCAGGGGTCCGCTCACTTGCAGCACCGACGGCATGTTGTAGTTCACATCATACGGGTCGAACTGATGCAGCACATACAGTCGTTTTTGCGCCGACGATAACGGGTAGAAGTTGCGTTCTTCCGTTACTGGAATGGACGCATATGTTACTTGATCCAGATATTCCAGTACGACTGCCAATTGCTCAATCGTTGGTGCTTCAAAAATACTGCGCAATGGAAGCGGCTTGTTCAGCTCCTTGTGAATCCTCGAGGCGAGCGTCGTCGCCCGCAGTGAATGTCCACCAATCTCGAAGAAGTTTTCCTTCACGCCGACCTGCGCCAGGCCCAGCACATCCTGCCAGATTTGCGCCAACTTCACTTCCACCCACGTCCGCGGTGCGACATAGTCGGCTACGCTTTGCAGGCTGTCTTCTGGTGCTGGTAGAGCCTTGCGGTCGATTTTACCGTTCGGTGTCAGCGGCATTTGTTCCAGCTGTACCAGATAGGAAGGGATCATGTAACCCGGCAGCTTCTGGCTCAAATCGCTGCGTAGCTCACTTGCGACAACTTCCTCATCGGCGACCACATAAGCGCAGAGCTGCTTCTGCCCTTGCTCATCTTCCCGTGCGATGACCACAGCTTCTCGCACTGCCTCCAGCTTCAACAGCTGCGTTTCTACCTCGCCCAGTTCGATCCGGTAGCCCCGAATTTTCACCTGCGCATCGATCCGCCCCTTATATTCAAGCGTACCGTCCACATTTAAGCGTACCGTGTCACCTGTGCGATAGCAGCGTTCTCCGCTGCGGAACGGGCTATCAATGAACTTTTCGGATGTCAGGTCCGGACGGTTGCGGTATCCACGTGCCACCCCGTCACCGCCTACCAGCAGTTCACCCCATACCCCGACGGGTTGAAGCCGCATCGAACGATCCACGACGTACGCTGTTGAATTATGGATCGGTCTACCAATTGGCACCGATTCCGATTGCACACCGGTGATCGCATGCACTGTGGAAAAAGTCGTATTTTCAGTCGGGCCATAGATGTTACTGATTCGCAGGGACGGATGGGCCTCCAGCACCCGGTTCATATATGGTACGGACATCACATCACCGCCGACCAGCAGTTCCCGTATCCCCTCGAACAGCGCCAAATCCTGCTGAGACAACTGGTTAAAGAGCGGTGTGGTCAGAAACATCGTGGTAATACCGTGACTGCGCACTGCTTCCTTAAGCTTGAGCACGTCCAAAATGATATCCTGACTCACTAGCACCAGCTGTCCACCGTTTAATAGAGCGCCCCAAATTTCGAAGGTGGATGCGTCGAAAACAATAGCCCCTGTCTGCAAAATGCACGTGTCAGCATCCAACTGCGCGTAGTTTGTATTTTTCACCAAACGTACGACATTACGATGCTCTACCATGACACCCTTCGGCTGCCCCGTCGTACCTGACGTATAAATGACATACGTTAGATCGTTCGGACCGGACAGCGGCTCCAGGTTGGAACCATCCTCGTGATACACACTTTGTGCTCCATTCAGCACCAGTACCTGACCATCAAAAGCTACTTTGTCCACCAGATGGCTTTGCGTTAACAACAGCTCTACTCCCGAGTCGTCCAGCATGTAGCGGATACGCTCCTCCGGATACGTCGGATCGATGGGGACATATGCGCCCCCAGCTTTCAAAATGCCTAAGATCCCCACGATCAAGTCTACCGAACGCTCGGTCATCAGACCCACCAATCGATCCTTCGTCACGCCTTGACTACGCAAGGTACGAGCCAGACGATTGGCGCGTTCATTCAGCTCGCGATAGGTCAGCTGCTCTCCTTCAAAGAACAGTGCTGTCTGCTCTGGCGTCTGCGCCGTTTGTGTCTCGAACAAGCCATGAATCGTTTGCTCGCTTGGATACTCAGCAGCTGTATTTCCCCATACGCTGAGAATTTGCTCACGCTCCTGCTCACTTACCATATCCAGCTCCTGCACCCGAATGTCCGGCTTCGCTACCACCTGCTCCAACAGCTGTATCAGATGGCCCTGAGTCCGCTTCACAGCTTCACGATCATATAACTTCGCATTGTATTCAAATCGGATTTTCATCGCTTCCTGCGGCATAACGACCAGATTGAAATCATAGTTGGTTTGTTCAATCATGCCGGCATTGCGAATTTCAAAATCCGACGCTGCACCTTCGCCAAGTTGCTCGACCTGCTCCTCCACCGGATAGTTTTCAAACACGATAATGTGGTTGATCAGGTCTTGCTTTTGCTCGGTCAAGGCTTGAATTTCATACAGCGGATACGTTTCATAATCTTGAGAAGTCAGCGCCTGCTGCTGATTCGTTCTGATCAGGTCGGCAAAGGTGTCCTCAGCCCCACTGCGGATACGTATTGGAATGGTGTTAATGAACAAGCCCACCATATTTTCAATCCCCGAAATATCCGCTGGACGACCAGACACTACACCGCCAAAAACAGCGTCGTCACTACCGTTGTACTTTTGAAGCAGTAAGCCCCAGGCTGTTTGCAGCAATGTATTCGGGGTCACATGGTGCTGCTTGGCCACCATTTCCATACGTCCGGTCAAGTCCTTGCCCAGATCGCACAGGATATGCTCAAATTGTGTATCGCCCGCTTTCACGCCTACTTTTCCGGTCGGAATCGAAGTTTGCTGATCATAGCCGAGCAAATAATCCTTCCAGTAGGAAGCTGCTTCTTCTTCATCCTGTGCTTCAAGCCACTCAATATACTGACTGTATGGAGTCACGGGGGCAAGCTTCGGCTGTCTATGCTCCACGGCTGCAAAATAAGCCTCAAACACCTCATCCGTGACTAAAGCCACACACCAGCCATCCATCAAGATGTGATGAGAGCTCCACACAAAATAATAATCCTCATCACCTGTTCGTAAAATCGCCACGCGCATCAACGCATCCCGGGACAAATCAAATCCGGCTGCCTTGTCCTTGCGAATAAATTCCTGCACATACGCGTCACGTTCCTGCTCATCCAAATGACGCAAATCTTCACATCTGAAACCAACCTCCTTGCGGCGGAAAATCACCTGCACAGGCTCATCCTGCCAACCGCTGATGAAATTGGCTCTAAAGATCTCATGCCGCTGCGCCAAATGATTCAAGCTATCTTGGAAAATATCCGCTTGGAAGCGTCCGTGCAAATCAAAGGTCGTTTGTTCAAAATAAGCTCCTGACGCTGCATCCATCAGACTATGGAACAGCATGCCTTTTTGCATCGGCGTCAACGCATATACATTCTCCAGTTCCCCGATGTCACGAGTCCGCTCTACCAATTGATCCAGCTCGGCCATGGTTACATTTTTAAGCATGACATCGCTTGGCGTCAGCTCCTGCTGTTTGCGGCCTGTGCAATGCGCAATGATTTCCTGCAAACTGATTCTAAACTCTTCAGCTAGCTGCTCCATCGTTTCATGGCGATATTCCTGCTTGCTGTAGCTGATCGTCAATTGCAGTTCGCCTTCCGAAATCAGTCCGTTCATATCCAGCGTGTGCGATCTGGCTGCATGGGCGCTAAGCTCTGCACCGCTAGAGTAAGAAGAGTAAGGAGATACGTCAATGGACTGACTTTGCATATCTTGATCAAATTGTCCCAAATAGTTAAAGCTGATTTCAGGTTCGGTCACAAAACGCTCTGGCTCACATGCTGTGGACAGGTATCTCAACATCCCGTAGCCAATGCCCTTTTGCGGAATGCGGCGTAGCCCTTCTTTCACCTGTTTGATGCGCTGTGAAAGGTCTTGCCCCACGCTCATATCCAGCACCACCGGGAATTGGGTCGTAAACCAGCCCACCGTCCGCGTAATATCCAGTTCTGGCAAAATGGACTCCCGTCCATGGCCTTCCAGGCTCACGAGCACTCGTTCCAAGCCCGTCCAGCGATGAATAGTCAGTCCCAATGCGGTAAGCAGCAAATCATTCATCTCCGTGTTGTAGGCACGATGCGCCTGTTTTAACAACTGCTCCGTTTCCTGAGCTGTCCACGTAACTGTCATGTTCTCGCTGTCCCTATTCAAGGAATGAGAAGGGGACTCGTCTTTTGGAAGCGGCTGATATACGCCCTGTTCCATTTCCTGCCAGAATGCGAGTTCTGCTGCCATGGCCGGACCGTTCGCATAGTTAGACTGCCCATCCGCCCAGGTGCGGAACGAATCCGTTTTGTGCGGAAGACGAGCCGCTTGTCCGTTCAATGCCTGCTCATAGGCGGTCGTAATATCCTCGAACAAAATGCGCCAAGATACGGTATCCACCACTAAGTGATGAATCGCAATCAGCAAATGATCTCCATCTGGGCAATGGAACAGCCCCAGCTTCACTAGCGGTCCTTCGCTTAACTGAATACCCGCTTGAATTTCATTCACTTTAGCCTCGATCGCCGCTGACACCTCAGTCTCATTTCTGAAGTCGGCCCGATCCAGCGTATACAGCTCGCCCTCACCAACCGCACGGTTCCAAGCTTCATATCCGTGCTCCGTAGGACGGAAAATGATACGCAGTGCGTCGTGATGGCTAACGATTTGATCCATCGCCGTGCGCAGGGCCGGTTCATCAAAACCATCCTTGCTATGCAGCATGATGGACTGGTTATGATGATGAGCATCCGTCAGGTTCTGCTCAAAGAACCAGTGTTGCACCGGTGTCAGTTTCACAGCGCCCACCACTTCGCTCTGATCCGCCAATCGGGTCACCGATTGAACTTTCAGTGCCAATGCAGACACGGTTGGATGACTGAACAGGTCTTTCATCTCCAGTCGATAACCTGCTTGCAGCAATCGGGAGGATACTTGCAAGGCCTTAATCGAATCGCCACCCAGCTCAAAGAAGTTATCCTGCGCACCTACCGCTTCCACGCCGAGCACCCCGGCCCATACCGCAGCCAGTACTTGCTCCACCGTGGTACGCGGTGCCACATAGGCTGCACCCGTATGGATGCTTCCTTCCGGTTCCGGCAAGGCCTTGCGGTCGATTTTGCCGTTGATGGTCAGGGGGATCGTCTCCAGTCGCATCAAACGTGCAGGCACCATGTGCGCTGGCAGTCCGGCTTCCAGTTCGGCCTGTACCTCCTCGATCCGCAGCTCAGCTCCTCCGGTGATGTATCCGCACAAGTACTTGTGTCCACGCTCATCCGTCCGGTCGATGACTACCGCTTGACGTACACCCGGCACCCGCTGGATCGCCGTTTCGATCTCGCCCAGCTCGATCCGATAGCCCCGGATTTTCACTTGATAGTCCATCCGGCCGATAAAGTCCACATTGCCGTCCGGCATCCATCGCGCCAAGTCACCTGTACGGTATAATCGTTCACCTGGCACGAACGGATTGGCTACGAATTTCTCGGCCGTCAGGTCCGCACGGTTCAGGTATCCCCGTGCTACCCCAATTCCACCGATGCACAACTCGCCCAGTACGCCGATCGGCACCGGATTCAGCTGGCTGTCCAAGATGTAAAACCGTGCATTCAGCCACGCCTGACCAATCGGCACATGGCCACTGTCCGGCAGCTTCAACAGTTCTTCGTCGTAGAAGCTAGAGTCGATCGCCGCTTCCGTAACGCCGTAGCTGTTCATAACGCGAATATCTGCGCCAAATCGTTCTTGCAACACCCGATAATCCGTCACGCTGCAGCTATCCGAGCTGGTAATCAGCAATTCCAGACTACTCATGTCCAGTCCCTGCTCATATACATGCTGCATAAACGGTACGATCAAGGCCGGTGTCGATTCGAACACCGTAATCTGATAGTCGTGAATCCAGCCATACAGACGGTTTGGGTCAATCCGGTCGTCTTTCGGACAGATGACCATCGTTCCGCCGTTATAGAGCGTCCGGGCAATATCGCCGACGAACACGTCGAAGGAGAAGCTTGCCAGCTGCAGCAAACGTACCGGGAACTGGTTCAGGCGATAATCCCGACGATACGCCGCGGCGGTATTCACCAAGCTGCGATGCTCGATCATGACGCCCTTCGGACGTCCTGTTGTCCCGGAGGTGTAGATCACATACGCCAAATCCTGCGGTTCGTTGATCGGTTCGATATCCGTGGCATCCGCGGTGTACAGCGACTCATCGTCCAATGCCAGTACGGTGTGCAGACGCAGTCCCGTTACCGGTTCGGATGCTGCTTCGCTATCAGATGGCGAATCTGCTGTTCCATTCAGGGTTCCATGGAGCGTACCTGATTCCATCGTTTTCGCGCCAGCCGCTGTTTCCAACTCGCCCTTAGTCTGCCCTTCGGCCAAGACCTGTCTGCTTTCCTTCAGCCACACCTGTGCGCGCTCTTGCAAGCCCGTCTGGGTCAGCAGCACCGTCGCGCTGCTATCCTCCAGCATGAAACGAATCCGTTCGGACGGATAGTCTGCATCGAGCGGCACATAGGCGCCTCCAGCTTTCCACACTGCCAATACACCGACCAGCATGTCCACCGAACGTTCACTCAAAATGCCGACCATCGACTCGCGTCCAATGCCTTCATTCCGCAATCTCCGCGCCAATTGGTTCGCACGCTCGTTCAGTTTACGGTACGTAAGCTGTTGTTCCTCGTACACCACCGCCACGTGATCTGGTACAAGCTGCGCTTGTTCTTCCACATAGGTATGGAACAAGGCTCCTACTTCAACAGCAGCAACATCCGATACTCCCACATCTCCAAAACCGTAGATAATTTGTGCTTTTTCCTCGACGGTTACCATTTCCAAAGCTGCCAGTGATTGCTGCGGATGAAGAGTAATCGCACGTACAAGTTCGGTAAAATGCTGTGCCAAGCGCGCAATGGTCTCAGGCTTGTACAGCGCCGTGCTGTATTCCAGACTGCACAGAATGCCTTCTGGCTGCTCCACGGCATCCAAGGTCAGATCAAATTTGGCCGTATGATTGTCCGTCGGATACGTTTTAAAGGTCAGACCCTCCAGCTCGAACTCCTGCTGCTCAAATGTTTTCAACTCAAACATCGTGTCAAATAGCGCATTTCGGCTCGTATCCCGCGTTAAATTCAGCTGTTCAACCAGCTCTTCAAACGGATACTCCTGATGCTCATACGCACTAAGCGCATGCTCTTTGACCTCTTGCAAGTAGTCCAGGAACGTTTTGTCACCAGACGGATAATTGCGGATTGCCAGCGTGTTGAGGAATACGCCTACCAAGCTCTCCAGTTCCGCATGTGGTCTTCCGGCAATCGGCGTGCCGACGATAATGTCTTCCTGTCCCGAATATTTATGCAAAAGCGTGCTATACGCGGCCAGCAATACCATGTACAAGGTGGAGCCGGTTTGCGCGGCCAGCTGTTTCAACTGCTCGCTGTCCTCCAGGCTGATCGCAAATTCCAATCGAGCTCCTTCCAGACGCTGTACGGCGGGTCTTGCAAAATCCGTTGGCATATCCAGTGCTGGAATGTCACCAGCCATCGTGTTCAGCCAGTAGCTTTCCTGCTCACGAAGACGCTCACTTTGCATATCGGCATGCTGCCAAACCGCGTAATCCTTGTACTGGATGCTCAGTGGCGGCAGTTCCTTGCCTTCATACAATTGAGAGAACTCCTGCACAATAATTCCTTCCGTGACGCCATCCGAAATAATATGGTGCATGTCATAGAGCATGACGTGTCGCTCCGGTCCGGTTTCCACCAGCTGAACTCGCAGCAATGGTGCTTGTGCGAGATCAAATGCGCGCACAAAGTCTAGTGCATACTGCTGGGTCTCTTCTTCGCTTGCCTGCACATGCTCCACGCTGAATGCGACGCCCGATTCAATCCGTTGAATCACCTCACCATCCACCATCTCGAATCGGGTTCGCAGGGCTTCATGACGGGCAATCAGCTGGCGGAAGGCTTGTTCCAGTCGTTTTTTATCCAAGGAACCTTCGATAATCAACGCTCCTGGCATGTTGTAGCTAACCTCTCCACCTTCCAGGTGACTCAGCACGTACATCCGTTTTTGCGCCGAGGAAACAGGATAATATTCACGCTCCTCCGCCACAGGAATAGATACATACGTTTGCTGGGTCTGATCTTCACCCATCACCTGCACCAGTTGCTCAATCGTCGGATATTGGAAAATATCTCGCAACGCCAGCTTGTGATTCAGCTCCTGATGGATTTTCGCCATCAGGGTGGTAGCGCGCAGAGAATGTCCTCCCACTTCAAAGAAGTTATCCTGGATGCCTATTTGATGATGATTCAGAACGCTTTGCCAAATACGTACCAGCTGCTCTTCCAGCCATGTCCGCGGCGCAACATACGCCGTGCCTCCTTCGAGGCGCACTTCCGGTGCTGGCAACGCTTTGCGGTCAATTTTCCCGTTTGGTGTCAGCGGGAATTGCTCCAGTTGTACGACATAGGTCGGGATCATATAGCTCGGCAGTTTGGGCTGCAGTGTGCTGCGCAGCTCCGGCAAATTCAGCGCCTCCGAGGCTACAACATACGCACACAAATCCTTGTCTCCGTCTTCGTTTTCCCAGGCGGTGACGATCGCTTTCTCAATGCCAGCCACGGTCAGCAGCTGCGCTTCTACCTCGCCCAGTTCAATCCGGAAGCCCCGAATTTTGACCTGATCATCCATTCGGCCGATAAAGTCCACATTACCATCCGGCATCCACCGCGCCAAATCGCCTGTGCGGTACAACCGTTCACCCGCTACATACGGATTCGCTACGAATTTCTCGGCCGTCAGGTCTGCACGATTCAGATATCCCCGTGCCACCCCGGCTCCGCCAATGCACAGCTCGCCCAGTACACCGATCGGCACCGGATTCAGCTGGCTGTCCACGATGTAGAAGCGTGCGTTCAGCCACGCCTGACCAATCGGCACATGGCCGCTGCTTGGCAGCTTCGACAGCTCTTCGTCGTAGAAGCTGGAGTCAATCGCCGCTTCGGTGACGCCGTAGCTGTTTATAATGCGAATATCTGCGCCAAATCGTTCTTGCAGCACCCGATAATCTGTCACGCTGCAGCTATCCGAGCTGGTAATCAGCAATTCCAGACTGCTCATGACCAGCCCCTGTTCATGCACATGCTGCATAAACGGTACGATCAGGGCCGGAGTCGATTCGAACACGGTAATCTGATAATCGTGAATCCATACGTGCAGACGGCTGAAATCAATCCGGTCGTCTTTCGGACAAATGACCATCGTGCCGCCGTTATAGAGCGTCCGCGCAATGTCCCCGACGAATACGTCGAACGAGAAGCTCGCCAGCTGCAGCAGTCGGACTGGGAACTCGCTCAGACGATAATCCCGGCGATACGCCGCAGCCGTATTCACCAGGCTGCGATGCTCGATCATGACACCTTTCGGACGTCCGGTTGTCCCAGACGTGTAGATCACATACGCCAGATCGTGTGGCTCGTTGATCGGCTCGATATTCGTGGCATCCCCGGTGTACAGTGACTCATCATCTAGTGCCAATACAGTACGCAGACGCAGCACTGTTGCCGGTTCGGATGCTGCTTCGCTGTCAGACTTCGAATCTGATTTCAAGCCTAAGTTTTCATTTAGGCTGTCTCTTTCCATCGTTTCAGCACCAGCCGCTGTTTCTAACTCACCCTCAGTCTGCCCTCCGACCAAGGCCTGTCGGCTTTCCCCGAGCCATGTCTGTGCTTGCTCCTGTAAGCCGATTTGGGTCAACAATACCGTCGCACCACTGTCCTCCAGCATGAAACGAATGCGTTCGGATGGATAGTCTGCATCCAGCGGCACATAGGCGCCTCCCGCTTTCCACACCGCCAATACGCCGACCAGCATGTCCACCGAGCGTTCACTCAAAATGCCAACAATCGACTCGCGTCCAATGCCTTCATTTCGCAATTTACGCGCTAATTGGTTCGCACGCTCGTTCAGTTTCCGGTACGTCAGCTGTTGCTCCTCGTACACCACCGCTACATGATCTGGTACAAGTTGTGCCTGTTCTTCCACATAGGTATGGAACAGGGCTCCTACTTCAACTGAAGCACCATCCGTTACTCCCACTTCTCCAAAACCGTAGATGAGTTGCTCCTTTTCCTCAACGGTTACCATATTCAAAGTTGCCAGGGGTTGTTGTGGATGATATGCAATAGCTCGAACGATTTCCGCAAAATGCTGTGCCAATCGCGCAATGGTCTCAGGCTTGTACAACGCCGTGCTATATTCCAGACTGCACAGAATGCCTTCTGGCTGCTCCACTGCATCTAAAGTCAGATCAAATTTGGCCGTCTGATTGTCCAGTGGATAGGAGCTCAAGGTCAGACCTTCCAGCAGTAACTCCTGTTGCTCCAAGGTTTTCAGCTCAAACATCGTGTCAAACAGTGCATTCCGGCTCGTATCCCGCGTCAAATTCAGTTTTTCAACCAGTTCTTCAAAAGGATAGTCCTGATGCTCATAAGCACTGAGCGCATGCTCCTTCACCTCTTGCAGATAATCGAGGAACGATTTGTCGCTGGACGGATAATTGCGGATCGCCAGCGTGTTAATGAAGACACCCACCAGGTTACTGAGCTCCGCATGCGGTCGTCCTGCAATCGGCGTGCCGACGACAATGTCCTCTTGGCCTGTGTATTTGTGCAAGAGTGTGGTGTACGCCGCCAGCAGCACCATATACAGGGTAGAGCCTGTTTGCGAAGCCAGTTCTTTCAGGCGTTCACTAACCTCACGCTCCAATGCAAATTCGATCGTATCCCCTGCCGTACTCTGCACCGCCGGACGGGCAAAGTCGGTTGACAGATCCAGTACAGGCACTCCGCCCCGGAAGGTGCCCAGCCAGTACGCTTCCTGACGCTGCATCCACTCCTGATGGGTTTCGCTTTGCTGCCATACGGCATAGTCTTTGTACTGAATCCGCAATGGCGACAGTTCTTCACCGCCATACAAGTGGACAAACTCATCGGTCAGGACTTCCATGGACACCCCATCCGAGACAATATGGTGCATATCGAGCATAAGCAAATGCTGGGATTCCTGCTCTACTCCTTGAACGCCCAGATCCACCAAGCCTACCCGCAGCAGCGGCGCAGCTTTCAGATCGAACGGACGGACAAACTGTCGTACCCGGTCTTGTGCTTCCTGGCTGACCGTCGTGTCTGTATCCGTAGTCGCACCCTCTGCTTGTACCTTCGTATATTCCACCTCGAACGGCACGGTATCCTCAATCCATTGCATTGGCTCGCTGTCGATCAGCTCAAAGCGGGTACGCAAGGTCGCATGGCGATCGATCAGTTGACGGAACACGTCTTCTACTCGTTTGATGTTCAGCGGACCGCTCACTTGCAGCACCGACGGCATGTTGTAGTTCACATCATTCGGGTCGAACTGATGCAGCACATACAGTCGTTTTTGCGCCGAAGATAACGGATAGAAGCTACGCTCTTCCGTTACCGGAATGGACGCATATGTTACTTGGTCCAGATTTTCTAACACCGTTGCCAGTTGCTCAATCGTTGGTGCTTCAAAAATACTGCGCAGTGGAAGCGGCTTGTTCAGCTCCTTGTGAATCTTCGAGGCCAGTGTCGTCGCCCGCAGCGAGTGTCCGCCAATCTCGAAGAAGTTTTCCTTCACACCGACCTGCGTGAGGCCCAGCACATCCTGCCAAATGTGTGCCAGTTTCACTTCCACCCACGTCCGCGGTGCGACATAATCGGCTCCGGTTTGCAGGCTGCCTTCCGGTGCTGGTAGGGCTTTGCGGTCAATTTTTCCATTTGGACTCAGCGGCATCTGCTCCAGCTGTACAAAGTACGACGGCACCATGTAGCTTGGTAGCTCCCGGCCCAACTCACTTCTCAGCTCACTGACACCGATCTCTTGTCTGGCGACATAGTACGCCACCATTTGTTTTTGGCCCGTTTCATCCGCACGCGCCGTGACCACGGCTTCTCGTACCGATTCCACTTTGAGCAGCTGCGATTCGACCTCGCCCAGCTCAATCCGGTAACCCCGGATCTTCACCTGATGGTCGATCCGGCCCAGATATTCAATGTTCCCGTCTGGCATCCATCTCGCCAAATCGCCGGTGCGGTATATCCGCTCATACCCGGCTTCCCCACTGGCAAACGGATCTTTCACAAATTTCTCCGCCGTCAGTTTCGGTCGGTTCAAGTAACCGCGGGCTACGCCGACACCGCCAATGCACAGCTCTCCTGCAACCCCAATCGGCTGCAATTGCTCCGTGCCTTCCTTCACGATGTACAGACGAATGTTTTGAATCGGTTTCCCGATTGGAATCACTGCATATTCCTCTGACGGCTCGCAATCGAAGTACGATACGTCCACCGTCGCTTCGGTTGGGCCATACAGGTTGACCAGCTTCGCTCCGGCCAGGCTCGACACGAGTCGTTCGAACCTCGCCACATGTTGTGGCGGCAACGCTTCACCACTGGCAAAGACATGGCGCAGCGTTGCCAGTTTCACTTGCATCACTTCCCGTGGCTGCTGCTCCACATACTCCAGGAACGCATGCAGCATGGCAGGTACAAAGTGCATCGTGCTCACGCCATCGCGGGCAATGGCGTCGACGATGTCTTCCGGGTTCTTTTCTCCGCCCACGGACAGCAGGCTCACCTTCGAGCCGACCAGCGACCACCAGAACAGCTCCCACACCGACACGTCGAAGGTGAAGGCAGTCTTTTGCAGGATCGTATCTTCCGCACTCAAGCCGTACCGATCATGCATCCACAAAATCCGGTTCAGAACGGAATGGTGCTCAACCATAACGCCCTTCGGTTTTCCCGTGGAGCCGGACGTATAGATGACATAGGCTACATGATGCGGCCCGACCAGTGGCTCCAGATTCGAGCCGTCTTCGTGGTAAATGTCTTGGCCAGCCTGCTCATGACGATCCAGCACCAGCACCTTGCCGTCGAAGCTCAAGGATGCTTGCTCCGCCAGATGCGATTGCGTCAGCACCAGCTTCGCTCCCGAATCCTCCAGCATGAAGCGGATGCGGTCGGCCGGATATTCTGGATCAATTGGCACGTAGGCTCCGCCTGCTTTGAGGATCGCATAAATACCTACGATCATGTCCAGAGAACGGTGAGCCAGTATGCCTACAGGCTGATCCGGCCCAACTCCTTCTGCACGCAACGTCCGGGCCAAACGGTTGGCTCGCTTGTTCAGCTCAGCATAGGTCAACGATTCCGCTCCACACAGCACCGCCACCTGATCCGGTGTATTCGCTGCCTGCTGCTCGAACAGTGCGCTTAGCGTTTGATCCTGCGGATAAGCTGCCGCCGTATCCCCCCAGACCTGAACGATTTGCGCCTGCTCTTCCGCTGTCACCAATTCCAGCTCATTCACACGGATATGCGGATTATCGATAATTTGCTCGATGACATGCAGTACATGTCCCTGCATCCGCTCGATCGTAGACCGATCGTATACATTGGCGTTATATCTAAACATGATACGGAAGGTTTCATCTGGCATCACAATCAAGTCCAGATCATAATTCGTTTGTTCGACAACCTCTACATTCGTAATTTCAAAAGCGGATGGACGAACTTCACCCAACTGTTCAACTTGCTCCTCGACCGGATAGTTCTCAAATACCATAATGTGGTTAATCAGATTTTGCTTCTGCTCGGTCAGCGCCTGAATTTCATACAGCGGGAAGCTGTCATAGGCTCCTGAGGCCAGTGCCTGCTCCTGCGTTTTCCGCATGATGTCCACAAACGTGGCATTTCGCTCACTTTGAATCCGCACCGGGATCGTATTAATGAACAGACCGATCATATGCTCTACACCCGCAATATCCGTCGGACGTCCAGATACGACACTGCCGAAAATAACATCCTCATTGTTGTTATATTTCTGTAAAATAAGGCCCCACACGCTCTGCATCAGCATATTGATCGTGACCTGCTGCTGCTTTGCAATCCGGTACATGGCTTCGCTCCGCGTTGGATCCAGATCTACCGTTATTTTTTCAGAAATATATTCGCTGGTTTCACTTGCTGTAGCGAATACAGTATTAGCCGCTTGGTCTTTCGATGAAGTATCCGATCCAGGTAACAACGTCTGCTGTTCAAAACCCGCCAAATAGCTGCTCCAATACTCTTTTGCCGCACGTTCATCCTGACGTCCCAGCCATTCGATATATTGGCTATACGGTGTAATCGCTGCAAGCTCCGGCTGCTTCTGCTCCAGCAGCGCAAAGTACGTACCAAACACTTCGCCTGTAACGAGCGATAAGCACCAGCCATCCATGACAATGTGATGGAAACTCCATATCAGGTGATACGTTTCTTCATCGGTCTGCAACACCTGTACACGCATAAGTGCATCGGTACCCAGATTAAAGCCCCTAGCTTGGTCCTCCTGCTTAAACGCCTGGATATACGCCTCTTGCTCCGCTTTCGGCATTTCGCGAATATCCTTGAAGGAAAGGTCGCTATCCTTGTGACGGAACACGATTTGCAATGGCTCCTGACCGTTCCCTGTCTCAAACCGATGGAAATTCGTCCGTAGTGCTTCATGACGCTGTATCAGTACATCCAGACTCTTGCGGAAAATAGCTACATCAAAGCTGCCTTTTTGATCAAACGACGCTTGCTGGAAGTATGCGCCTGAGTCCGGCTCCATCAGACTATGGAACAGCATCCCCTTCTGCATTGGAGAGAGAGCATACACATTTTCAAGCTCGCCCACAGAAGCCGTTTGCTCCGTCAATTGCTCCAGCTGCTCCAGTGTCAAGCCCTTGAACAACACATCGCTTGGAGTTAGCTCACCCCGCTCTTGGGAGACACAATGAGCGATCACTTCCTGCAGGCTTTCCTGCAGCAACTGTGCAAAGTTTTCTACATTTTGCTGATGATATACTTTGCTGTCATAGCGAATTTCCAGTGTCAACACGCCTGCTGTAATCATGCCGTTCACATTCAGCGGATGCTCCAGTACGGTGCGTTCACTCAACGGCTCTCCACCTGGATGTGAAGACAGCGTGATATCCCCATTTTCCAAGTCCTGATCAAATTGTCCCAAATAGTTAAAGCTAATTTCAGGCTGCAAGGTTAAGGAAGGGTGGACATCATGCTGAGACATATATTTCAAAATGCCGTAGCCAATGCCCTTATGCGGCACATGACGCAGATCTTCCTTCACCCGCTTGATGCGCTGCCCTACTTCCGCCTTTCCATCCACACCCAGCAGTACCGGGTACTGACTCGTAAACCAGCCCACGGTACGGGTGATGTCGATATCGGGAACAATGGCTTCCCGGCCATGGCCCTCCAGATTGACCAGCACACGCTCCTGACCGCTCCAGTTATATAGCGCTGTGCCGAGTGCGGTTAACAGCAGATCATTGACCTCTGTGTTATACGCCCGATGTGATTCCTGAAGCAGCAGTCGTGTTTCCTGCTGGCTCCAAGCTACGCTCACCGTCGCAGTGTCTCTGATTAGAGAATGTTGTCCCTCCGCTCTCTCTTGATCCTTAGGCAACGATGCAACTTCCGTTTGGGCAAGATGCTGCCAATACTCGCGTTCATTTTCGATAGCCGGACTATTCGCATATTGAGACAAACGCTCTGCCCAAGCGGAGAACGAATCCGTTTTATATGGTAAGCGAATCGCTTCTCCCCGCACGGCCTGCTCATACCCAGTGGCAAAATCCTCAAACACAATCCGCCACGAAATCCCGTCTACGACCAAATGGTGAATGGCAATCAGTAAATGATCTCCATCCATGCAGCGGAAAAGTCCCAGCTTCACCAGCGGTCCTTCATCTAGACGAATAGAGCTTTGGATGGCATTGGCTTTCGTTTCAATCGCCATCGCCACCTCTGCCGTGTCTTCGACGCCTGTCAAATCAACAACGTCCAGACTGTACAGCTCGCCTTCGTTCACACCGCGATTCCACGCTTCATAGCCCTGTTCCGTCTGACGGAAGACCATACGTAGCGCATCATGATGCTCAGTTACCTGGGCCACCGTTTGATGCAATGCGGCTTCATCGAATCCTTGTGCTCTATACAGCATCACCGATTGGTTGAAATAATGTGGCTCTGCTGAGGATTGTCCAAAGAACCATTGCTGTATTGGGCTCAATTTAACTGCTCCCGAGACCACCCGCTGATCGGCTGTGCGGCTAACTTTGTGTACATGACTGCTCAGCAGTGAAATGGACGGATATTGGAACAAATCCTTCATCTCCAGCTTGTAGCCCGCTTGCAGCAAGCGGGACGATACCTGGATTGCCTTGATCGAATCGCCACCCAGATCAAAGAAATTATCCAGAATGCCGACTCTCTTCGCTCCTAATACAGCCTGCCAAATGGACACTAACGTCTGCTCCAGCGCTGTACGTGGTTCTACATAATTCGCTCCGCTTTGCAAGCTGTCCTCCGTTGCCGGCAAGGCCTTGCGGTCGATTTTACCGTTGGGTGTCAGCGGCATCTGCTCCAGCTGGATGAAGTACGAAGGCATCATGTAGTTGGGCAGCTCCTCACCCAGTAAGCTGCGCAGCTCCCCAGCGCTTACGTCTCTTTCAGCGACATAGTACGCCACCAGTTGGTTTTGTCCCTGCTCGTCTGCCTGGGCCAGTACGATGACCTCTTGCACGTCTTCCACTTTCAAAATTTGTGCCTCGACTTCGCCCAGTTCGATCCGGTAACCCCGGATTTTCACCTGATGGTCGATCCGGCCCAAATATTCGATGTTGCCGTCTGGCATCCATCTCGCCAAGTCACCCGTACGGTACATTCGTTCATAGCCTGCTTCGCCAGCCGCAAACGGATTCGATACAAACTTCTCCGCCGTCAGCTCTGGACGATCCAGATAGCCACGCGCCAGACCTGGACCAGACACGCACAGCTCACCTGCTACGCCTACCGGAGCCAAATGTCCATGCACATCCACCATGTATACCCGGTGATTCGGCACAGGCCGCCCGATGGAAATGAGTTGTCCTGCTCTCTCATCCTCGGATACGGGCCAGATGGATGTCGCCACCGAGTTTTCGGTTGGACCGTAGCCGTTGTAGTACGCGACTTGATCCTTCCACTTGTATACCAGTTCTGTGGAAGATGCAGAACCCGCCGTAAACAGAATACGCAGGTTAGGCATCCGCTGTGGCCCCAGATACACCGCATAGGTCGGCGGTAAAGCAGCCACGGTGATTTGGTGATCCGCCATATATTGCTCAAACCGCTCGTAGTTCAAAATCGTCTCTGTCGTTGGCACATATAACGTGGCTCCGCAGAACAGCGCCTGGAAGATTTCCCAGCAAGCCGCATCAAACGAATAGCTAGCGAACAGCAACGCATGATCCGATGTGCTCATCCGAAGCGTCTGATCAAAATACGTTTTCAGATTGCACAGCCCGTGATGCTCCAGCATGACGCCCTTTGGCTGCCCGGTTGTACCTGACGTATAAATCACATACGCCAAATCATTCGGGCCGGACCCCGCCTCCAGGTTAGAACCATCCTCGTGATACACCGTTTGCGCTCCATCCAATACCAGCACTTGACCATCGATAACTGCTTTGTCCACCAGATGACTTTGTGTCAACAGCAGCTTCGCCCGCGAGTCGTCCAGCATATAGCGGATACGCTCTTCCGGATAGGTTGGATCGATAGATACATATGCGCCTCCGGCTTTTAAAATCCCGAAGATGCCCACGATCATATCCACCGACCGCTCAGTCATCAGACCCACCAAACGATCTTTCGTCACGCCTTGACTGCGCAAGGTACGAGCCAGGCGATTGGCGCGTTCATTCAGCTCGCGATAAGTCAGCGTTTCTCCTTCAAAGAACAAGGCTGTCTGCTCCGGCGTCTGCGCGGTTTGCGCCTCGAACAAGCCATGGATCGTTTGCTCGCTTGGATAGGCTGCCGCTGTATTACCCCAAGCCTCGACGATTTGCTCACGCTCCTGCATGGTAACCATATCCAGCTCATGTACACGGATGTCCGGATTCGCTGTCACCTGCTCCAGCAGCTGTACCAGATGACCTCGGATTTGCTCTACACTTTCCCGTTCAAAGGCCAAGGCATTATACCCAAAGCTCAAGTGAATCGTGTTGCCCGGCAGCACTACCAGGTTAAAGTCATAGTTGGTCTGCTCGACAGACTCGGCTCCGGTGATCGTGAAGCTGGACTCATCACCGCTGCCTAATTGCTCCAATTGCTCCTCTACCGGATAGTTCTCAAAAATAAGAATATGATTGATCAAATCCTGCTTAAGCTCCGACAGCCCCTGAATTTCATACAACGGGTACGTATCATAGGCATGGGAAGCAATCGATTGCTCCTGGGTTTGCCTCATCACGTCGGAGAACACACTGTCCACATGGCTACTGATACGTATAGGAATCGTATTGATAAACAGACCAATGATATGCTCCACATTCGGAATCTCTGCCGGACGTCCAGATACCACGCTGCCAAACACCACATCATCGGTGCCATTATACTTTTGCAGCAAAATGCCCCAAACGGTCTGCATCAACGTATTCATCGTCACCTGATAACGCTTGGCTATGCGCTGAATACCTGCCGTTAGCTCGGCGCCCAAATCAAAATCTAAACGCTCCGACTGATACCCCGTTTTACCCTGAATTTTAGCCTGTGGCAGGCGGGACTGTTCCTCGTATCCTTCCAGAACCTTGCTCCAGTAACCGGATGCGGCCTGACGATCCTGCTGTTCCAGCCATTCGATATATTGACTGTACGGCGTTACAGGTGCCAGTTCAGGCTGCTTATGGGCCAGTATCGCAAAATAACTCGCAAACACTTCGTTTGTCACCAGCGACAAGCACCAGCCGTCCATGACGATATGATGGAAGCTCCATACAAAACGGTACGCATCCTCACCTGTGCGCAAAATGGCGACACGCATCAAAGCATCTTGTGCCAGATCAAAGCCTCTTTGCTTGTCTTGGCGCGTATATTCGAGGATGTATTCGTTTTGCTGCTCTTGCTCCATATCTCGCAAATCTTCCACATAGAGTTCACTATGCTTATTGCGGTACACGACCTGTAGCGGTTCATCCTTCCAGCCGCTGTAGAAGTTCGTGCGCAGTACCGTATGCCGCTGCACCAATACATTCAAACTGGCCGCAAATGCAGCGATATTAAAATGTCCTCGCAGATCAAAGGAGGCCTGTTCAAAATATGCTCCCGATTGCGAATCCATCAGATTGTAAAAGAGCATCCCCTTCTGCATCGGCGTCAGTGCGTATACATTTTCCAGCTCACCGGTGTGTGCCGCCTGTTCCGCAATTTGTACCAGTTCTCTAGTCGTCAGACCTTTGAAGGATACATCACTCGGGGTCAGTTCCGGCTGTTCCTGAGCAACGCAATGCGTAATCACCTCTTGCAAAGCGAATTGCAGCAGTCCTGCCACACGTTCCAGCGTTTCTTTACGATACTGCTTACGGCTGTAAGTCATCGTCAAACGCAGCGTACCTTCCGAGATCATTGCGTTTAAATCCAGCGTGTACGGCAAGCGGGAATGGACATCCTCTGTCTCCCCTGCATTATAAGACGATAACGTGATTCCACTGTTTTGCAGATCCTGATCCACCTGCCCCAAGTAGTTAAAGCTGATTTCCGGTTCTGCAATCGCACACGCTTCACCTGATCCGAACGTAGGGGACAAGTAGCGCCAAGTGCCATAGGTTAGCCCTTTATGCGGAATCCGGCGCAAGCCTTCCTTGGTTTCTTTAATCCGCTGAGCCAGTGTCATTTCCTTGCCGGTCTCCAGCAGCACTGGATACAAGCTCGTAAACCAACCTACGGTACGTGTAATATCCACCTCTTGCAGGATCGCTTCCCGGCCATGGCCCTCCAGGTTCACCAGTACCTGTCCTGCGCCTGTCCAATTGTGCACCGCCAGTCCCAGCGCGGTCAGCAGCAAATCATTGACCTCGGTGTTATAGGCGCGATGGACCTGCTTTAACAGCTGCTGCGTTTCAGCTTCGGTCCACTCTACCGTCAGCACTTCGCTGTCTGCGTTTAAGGAGCCCTCGTAGGCAAAATCCTTAGGCAGCGGTGCGGCTTCCGCTTTAGCCTGTTCCAGCTGCTTCCAATAAACTTCATCCGAGGCAGCCTCAGGACGGTTGGCGTAAGAGAACAACTCCCGTGCCCATGCTTGGAAGGAATCCGTTTTATAGGGCAATCGTACAGGCTCACCCTTGCTCGCCTGCTCGTAGCCTGTCGAGAAATCTTCGAACAGAATCCGCCACGACACTCCGTCCACCACCAAGTGGTGAATGGCGATTAGCAGATGGTCGCCTTCGGCTGTGCGGAACCATCCGAGTTTGACTAAAGGTCCTGCGGACAGGTCCATGCTGCTTTGAATTTCCGTTACCTTCGCTTCCAGCGCTTCCGCATAGGCTACTTGTTCACGGTAGTCTTCGGTTTCCAGCGTATACAACGCGCCTTCATCTACACCGCGTGTCCAAGCCGTATAACCAGAGGAATCCTGACGGAAAACCGTACGAAGCGCATCATGATGCTTCACAATGTGATCCATGACTTGGCGAATCGCCGTCTCATCAAAGCCCTCGGCACGATAGAGCATGACCGCCTGATTAAAGTGCTGCGGGCGCTCGCGCTCCTGCGCAAAGAACCAATGCTGGATCGGAAGTAGCGCCGTTTCCCCGCTTACTTCTCCTTGATCTGCCATACGGCTGACCTCATGCATATGCGGTGCCAGTGTCGCAACCGTTGGATACTGGAACAAATCCTTCATGTCCAGCTTATAGCCGGCCTGGAACGCACGGGATGCAATTTGAATGGCCTTGATCGAATCGCCGCCCAGATCAAAGAAATTGTCCAAAATACCGACCGTCTGCAGTCCCAGTACGGACTGCCAGACCGCTACCAGTGCGCGTTCTTGCGCGGTACGCGGCTCAGCATAATCGGTTCCGGTTTGCAGGCTGCCTTCCGGTGCCGGCAAGGCCTTGCGGTCGATTTTGCCGTTGGGACTCAGCGGCATTTGCTCCAGCTGTACAAAGTAGGACGGCACCATATAGCTTGGCAGCTCCCGGCCCAGCTCACTTCTCAGCTCGCTGGCTCCTAGCCCTTGCCCCGCGACATAGTAGGCGACCATTTGTTTTTGACCCGTTTCATCCGTACGAGCCATGACCACCGCTTCTCGTACCGATTCCACTTGGAGTAGCTGCGTTTCGACCTCGCCCAGTTCAATTCGGTAGCCCCGGATTTTCACCTGATGGTCGATCCGGCCCAGATATTCAATGTTGCCGTCCGGCATCCATCTCGCCAAATCGCCGGTGCGATACATCCGTTCGTATCCTGCTTCACCACCCGAAAACGGATCGGCTACAAATTTCTCGGCCGTCAGCTCCGGACGGTTCAGATACCCCCGTGCTACACCGACACCACCGATGCACAGTTCCCCTGGCACCCCAATCGGCTGCAATTGCTCCGTGCCTTCCTTCACGATGTACAGACGAATGTTTTGAATCGGTTTCCCGATCGGGATAACCGCATATTCCCCATCCGGCTCGCAATCGAAGTACGATACGTCCACCGTCGCTTCGGTTGGTCCATACAGGTTGATCAGCTTCGCTCCCGCCAGGCTCGACACAAGCTGTTGGAACCGGGCCACATGCTGTGGTGGCAATGCTTCACCACTGGCAAAGACATGGCGCAGCGTTGCCAGTTTCGCTTGCATCACTTCCCGTGGCTGCTGCTCCACATACTCCAGGAACGCATGCAGCATGGCAGGTACAAAGTGCATCGTGCTCACGCCATCGCGGGCAATCGTGTCGACGATGTCTTCCGGGTTCTTTTCCCCGCCCACGGACAGCAAGCTTACCTTCGAGCCGACCATCGACCACCAGAACAGCTCCCACACCGACACATCGAACGTGAAGGCCGTCTTTTGCAGGATCGTATCCTCCGCACTCAAGCCGTAACGATCATGCATCCACAAAATCCGGTTCAGCACAGAATGATGCTCCACCATCACGCCCTTCGGTTTTCCTGTGGAGCCGGAGGTATAGATGACATAGGCTACATGATGCGGCCCGGCCAGTGGCTCCAAATTCGAACCGTCTTTGTGGTAAATGTCTTGGCCATCCTGCTCCTGACGATCCAGCACCAGCACCTGGCCGTCGAAACTCAGCGATGCTTGCTCCGCCAAATGCGATTGCGTCAGCACCAGCTTCGCGCCCGAGTCCTCCAGCATAAAGCGGATGCGGTCTGCCGGATATTCCGGATCGATGGGTACATAAGCTCCGCCTGCCTTGAGGATCGCATAAATGCCTACGATCATGTCCAGCGAACGCTGAACCAAAATGCCCACGGGCTGATCCGGTTCAACACCTCCGGCACGCAGCGTCCGAGCCAAACGGTTCGCGCGCTCATTCAGCTCAGCGTAGGTCAACGATTCCGCTCCACACAGCACTGCCACTTGCTCCGGTGTGCTCGCTACCTGCTGCTCGAACAATGAACTAAGCGTTTGATCCTGCGGATAGGCTACCGCCGTATCGCCCCAGACCTGAACGATCTGTGCCTGTTCTTGCGGGGTCACCAATGCCAGCTCATTCACACGGATATGCGGGTTGTCCACGATTTGTCCGATGACATGGTCGATATGACCCTGGATACGCTCCATTGCAGACCGGTTATACACCAGCGCATTGTATTCAAGTAGGATAGAGATATCTTCGTCAGGCACGACAATCAGGTTGAAATCGTAGTTGGTTTGCTCTGTAAGTGCCACATTGGCAATCAAGAAGCCAGTTTGTGCCTTGGTCTCACCGGAGCCGCCCATCTGCTTCATCTGCTGCCCGATGGGGTAGTTTTCAAAGACCATGATGTGATTGATCAGGTCTTGTTTTTGTTCAGTCCGTGCCTGGATATCGTATAGCGGGAATGTGTCATAGACACCCGAGGCCAAAGCCTGTTCCTGTGTGCGCTGCAATACTTCAGCAAATGTAGCATTCCGTTCACTTTGAATCCGAACCGGTATGGTATTGATAAACAATCCAATCATGTTCTCAACACCCGGAATGTCTGCTGGACGACCGGATACCACACCACCAAACACGACATCCTGATGATTATTGTATTGCTGTAAAATAACGCCCCACACACTTTGCAGCAATGTGTTAATCGTGACATGTTGTTGCTTGGCCATTTGCTTTAATGCGGCACTTCGTTCTTTACCCAACATAAATGGCAGCTTTTCCGAAACATAGCCAGAATTTGAACTTCCACCACTTCCGTCTGGTTCTTCATCCCGTGCGGCTACAGAAGCTTGCGCATTCTCACCAGGCAACAAGGTTTGCTGCTCAAAGCCTGCCAAATAGTCACTCCAATAACGGGTCGCTTCCTGTGCATCCTGATCTTGCAACCATTCGATATAGTCACTATACGGCTTGACAGGTGCGAGCTCTGGCTGCTTGTTCTCCAGCAAGGCAACATATGCACCAAATACTTCGTCCGTCATCAGCGACAGGCACCAGCCGTCCATTACGATATGATGGAAGCTCCATACAAAACGGTATGAGCTATCATCCGTGCGGAAGACGGTTACGCGCATGAGCGCATCCTTGCTTAAATCAAAGTTTTGAGCTTTATCCTGGGCCACAAACTCAGCTACAGCGTGTTCACGCCCTCTGACATCCTCATAGCGGAAGCTTGGATTTTTATGACGATAGACAATCTGCAACGGTTGACCATGCCAGCCGCTATAGAAATTCGTCCGTAATATAGCATGCCGGCTAACCAGCAGCTTCAAGCTTTCCTCGAATATAGATGGCGCAAAGTTGCCCTCCAGATCAAAGGTCGCCTGCTCAAAATACACGCCTGTTTCTGCATTCATCAAACTGTGGAACAGCATACCCTTTTGCATGGGGGTTAACGGATATACATTTTCCAATTCCCCAACCGTCTGGGTCTGCTCCTTAATCGTATCTAATTGCTCCATTGTCAGGCCTTTAAACAGCACATCACTTGGAGTCAATTCGGTCCGCTCCCGTGTGACACAATGCTCAATCATTTCAAGCAGATTGGATTTCAACAGATTAGCCAGCATTTGGACGGTGTCCTTGCGGTAGGCTTTGCTGTTATACCGAATATCCAGTTCCAGGATGCCGTTCGTTACGATCCCGCTCACATCGAGCGCATATTTCATTTTCGTCCGGTCACTAACGACCGATCCCATCGAGTAAGGAGACATACGGATATCGCTGTTTTGCAAGTCCTGATCCAGCTGTCCGAGGTAATTGAAGCTCACTTGCGGCTCGGCAAAAGCTTGATGTTGAGCGAGATTCAGTGCATCTGCTTGCTGACCCATGGCTTGGCCAGATTCACTCAAATATCTCCAGATTCCGTAGCCCATTCCTTGATTCGGAATATCACGCAGACTCTCTTTGACCTGTTTGATACGTCCCGATAAAGTAGGATCACTGCCCATGTCCAGCCATACCGGATATGGACTCATAAACCAACCTACCGTACGAGAAATGTCCGTATCCGGCAAAATGTTCTCACGTCCGTGTCCCTCTAAATGAATCAGACTGCGTTCATGACCCGTCCACGTATACAGCATCATGCCCAAAGCCGTCAGAAGCAGATCGTTCATTTCCGTGTTATACGCACGGTGTGCTTGCTTCAATAATCTCTCTGTCTCTTCTTCCGTAAGCTGGAAGACCACTGTATCGGTGTCAGCCAAAGTAAATGAGTCAGCCTGCGCTTGATCCTCAGGCAAACATACTTGGTCAGACAAAGCGGATCCATTCAATTGTTCCCAGTAGGCGTATTCACTGTCCATGGCTGCGCTATTCGCATACTCGGAAAGTTTTTGTGACCAGGAACGGAAGGAATCCGTTTTGTCCGGTAACTGAAGCACCTCTTCATGGATGGCCTGTTCATAGGCAGTAGTCAAATCCTCAAACAAAATACGCCAAGATACCCCGTCCACCACCAAATGGTGAATCACCATCAGCAGATGATCCCCATCTGCACAGTGGAACAAACCAGCCTTTAACAGCGGTCCTTCTTGAAGCTGGATACTCCTTTGAATTTCACTGGCTTTCGCCTCAATGACTGCGCTGAGCGTGGCTGTATCCGTCAAGTTCGTAAAGTCCACCACATCCAGATGATACAGCTCACCTTCCTGTATTCCGCGATTCCATGCTTGATAGCCTTGCTCGGTCTTGCTGAACACCATCCGCAGAGCATCATGATGCTCTGTTAGTTTGCCAAGCGCCTGACGCAGAGCCGACTCGTCAAACCCCTGCTCCCGGTGCAGCATCACCGCCTGATTAAAATGATGCGCATCCACTTGCTCCTGTGCAAAGAACTCGTGCTGGATCGGAAGCAACGCCGTTTCTCCGCTTGCTTCTCCCTGATCTGCCATACGACTGACCTCATGCATATGCGGTGCCAGGGTTGCGACGATGGGATAGCGGAACAAATCCTTCATGTCCAGCTTGTAGCCTGCCTGGAACGCACGCGATACGATTTGAATCGCCTTGATCGAATCGCCACCCAGATCAAAGAAATTGTCCAACATACCGACGGTTGGCACGCCCAGGACGGACTGCCAGACCGCTACAAGCGCTCGTTCCGGTGCAGTGCGCGGCGCTACATAATCCGCACCGCTGTGCAGATTGCCTTCCGGTGCTGGCAGGGACTTGCGGTCGATTTTACCGTTCGGTGTCAGCGGCATCTGCTCCAACTGAATGAAATACGACGGCATCATATAGCTTGGCAGTTCTTGTCCCAGCTCATGTCTCAGCTCACCGGCTCCCAGTTCTTGACTCGCCACGTAGTACGCCACGAGCTGTGTTTGACCCGTTTCGTCCCCACGAGCCATGATGACCGCTTCTTGTACCGACTCCACCTGCAACAGCTGCGATTCGATCTCGCCCAGTTCGATTCGGTAGCCCCGGATTTTCACCTGATGGTCCATCCGCCCCAAATATTCAATGTTGCCGTCTGGCATCCATCTCGCCAAATCGCCTGTACGATACATCCGCTCATGGCCTGTCTTGCCCCCAGCAAACGGATTATTTACAAATTTCTCGGCCGTCAGTTCTTCACGTTTCCAATACCCACGGGCCAATCCTTCCCCTGCAATACATAACTCGCCCGGCACACCGACGGGCTGCAATTCCCCACTCGCATTCATGATATAGATTTGGGTATTCGCGATAGGACGTCCGATATTAATCTCTTGAGCATGGGTCAGTTCCTGCACGGTCGACCACACCGTCGTTTCTGTAGGTCCGTACATGTTATAAATACGGGGACCGTTTATTTCTTGCAATGCTGCGAGCAGCTTGGATGGAAGTGCTTCGCCCCCGACCATAATTGCCTTTACGCTTTGCAGCGCGCGGGAACCTGCTTCATGACCCAACAGCATTTGCAGCCGAGATGGGGTCATTTGCAACATCTCAATATGATGATGAGCAATCAACTCACCCAGCGCCTGAGGATTCACCTGATGCTGGCTGTCACCAAGCACAACCGTCATTCCACCCAACAGGGGGAGGATGGTTTCCAATACGAAAATATCGAATGAAATGGTCGTGAGTGACAACATGGTTTGGCTCGCTTCAAAATCAATGGCTTCGCGCATCCCAGTAATAAAGTTGAGGACCGAGCGATGCTGGAGCATAACTCCTTTCGGATTTCCAGTCGAACCCGACGTATAGATGACATAAGCCAAATGCTCTGGGCGGGCAATCGTCTCCAGGTTGCCGCTCTCTCCCTGATACAATGCTGCATCCTCAAGAAACAGGGTATTGGGATGGCAATGGTGCTCTTCTGCCAGATCACGACGGGTTAGAAGCACTGCAGCCTCGCTGTCTTCCAGCATGTATGCAATACGAGAGGACGGAAATTCGGGATCAATTGGCACATAAGCACCGCCTGCTTTTAGCACAGCCAGCAGACCTACGATCATTTCCACGGAGCGCTGTACCATCAGACCGACCAGCTTGTCCGGTCCTACTCCCTGGGCTCGAAGCATTCGTGCCAATGAATTGGCACGTTCATTCAGCTCCCGATACGTCAGACGCTGATGTCCAAACACCAATGCTACCTGATCCGGCGTACACTCCACCTGGTCCTCGAACAGCTGATGGATCGTCTGATGGGACGGAAATGCACAAGCGGTGTCATTAAAGGCCGCTGTAATCTGTTGTTTTTCTGCTGCTGTGAGTAGTTCCAGCTCTTCCAGCCGAACATGCGGGTTGAGCGAAATTTGCTCCAGCAAACGTGCAAAATGTCTATACAAACGCTCAATACCTGCTTGATCAAAGCTGAGCGTGTTATACATAAAACGAATCTTGATGCCTTCTCCCGGCATCACGACGACGTTCAGATCGTAGTTGGTTTCCTCTGTAGACACCACGTTCGAAATTGTAAATTTATCCTGTCCATCACTGCCCAACTGCTCTACCTGCTGCTCCACCGGATAATTTTCAAATATCATAATATGATTGATTAAATCCTGCTTCTGCCCGGTTAGTGCTTGAATTTCATATAGCGGGAACGCATCGTAGGCATTGGAAGCCAGCGCCTGCCGCTGTGTTCGTTTCATCAGCTCGACAAAACTTTCACCTGGTTCAGACTGCACACGCACTGGAATTGTATTAATAAATAGCCCGATCATGTGCTCCACACCTGGAATATCCCCTGGACGACCGGACACAACGCTGCCGAACACGACATCCGTACTGTTGTTATATTTTTGCAACAGAACGCCCCATACGGTTTGAATCAGCGTATTGATCGTGACCTGATTTTGTTTTGCCATCCGTTCGATCTGCGCAACCAACTCTGGCTGGAATTCGCAATCCAGATCTTCAGCGACATATTCCCCGGTGTGCATCGATTTCGGCTGTGCTTTTTGCTGGGGAAGCGTAATTTGCTGCTCATAGTCCGCCAGATACCCACGCCAATATTGCAAGGCTGCCTCACGGTCCTGACGTTCCAGCCATTCAATAAATCGACTAAACGGCGTGACAGGCTCCAGCGCTGGCTCATGACCCGCTCGCAGTGCCAGATAGCTACCGAATACCTCCTGTGTCATAAAGGACAAGCACCAGCCATCCATCAAAATGTGATGGAAGCTCCAAACAAAGTGGTACGTTTCATCCCCAGTTTGCAAAATGGAGACACGAATGAGTGCATCCTCTGCGAGATTGAATCCTTTCGCTTTATCCTCGATGGCAAAAGCTTCAACACGAGCTTCTCGTTCCTCTTTTTCTAGTCCGCGCAAGTTTTCATAATATAATTCTCCGCTACGGTTGCGGAAGACGACCTGTACAGGCTCATCCTTCCATGAACTGATAAAGTTCGTCCGCAATGCCTCATGACGCTGTACGAGCAGATCCAAGCTCTTACCGAAAGTAACCACATCAAACCGTCCGTTCAATTCAAAGGATGCCTGCTCAAAATAAGCCGCCGAATTCTCATCCATCAGGCTGAAGAAGAGCATCCCCTTTTGCATCGGCGTCAAGGCATACACATTTTCTAGTTCGCCCAGATCTTGTGTATCTTTCACCAATTGCTCCAGCTCATCCAGCGTTACATGATTTAACAGGACATCACTTGGGGTCAACACCGTTCTTTCTTGGGCGACACAATGATGAATGACTTCACGCAAGCTGGATGCCAGCAGCTCTCCCAGCCGTGCAATCGTTTCTTGGTGGAATTGCGTAGTACCGTAGCGAATCGTGAACATCAACTCGCCATCCTCGATTACTCCATTGATATCCAGTGCAAAATCCATAGTCGCGTTCGTGCTGACAGGCACACCAATAGAATAGGCGGAAGGCTGTAGATCATTGCCTTTATAATCCTGATCGAATTGGCCCAGATAGTTAAAACTGATCTCAGGCTGAACCTGTAACTGCACGCCTGCTTTCTCCAGCACATTTAGATCCGACAGGTAGCGTAAAATACCATAGCCGATGCCCTTTTGCGGAATATGACGCAGCCCTTCCTTGATCCGTTTGATCAGACGAGCGGTATTTCCGCCCTGTCCCAGACTTCCATCCAGTACAACCGGGAACTGGCTCGTAAACCAGCCGACCGTCCGCGTAATATCCACATCCGGTACAATGGCTTCCCGTCCATGGCCCTCCAGGTTGACCAGCACTCGTTCGGAACCAGACCAGTCATATACGGCTTTTCCGAGCGCAGCCAGCAACAGGTCATTCATTTCCGTGTTGTATGCGCGATGAGCTTGTTTGAGCAGTTGCTCAGTTTCCTGCTTCGTCCAGCGAACCGTCACAACCTCACTGTCTCCGAGCAAGGCTTTATCATTTGCAAAATCCTTCGGCAAAGGCTTCACAAGGCTTGCTTCTGCTTGTTCGATATGCTGCCAGTATGCAAGCTCCCGCTCCATCGTCGCACGATTTGCGTAGGCTGACAGCTGTTTGGCCCATACCTGGAATGAATCTGTTTTATGCGGCAGGAGAATAGCTTTGCCTGTTTTACCTGCAACGGCCTGCTCATAACCTGATGCCAAGTCCTCCAGCAAAATACGCCACGATACGCCGTCCACAACCAAATGATGAATGACGATTAGCAAGTGGTCGCCCTCAGCGCAATGGAACAGACCGAGCTTCACAAGCGGACCCTCGCTCAAATGAACGCTGGCTTGAACTTCACTCGCCTTGGCTTTGACAGCGGTGGATTCGTCTTCAACTCCGCTAAAATCTACAATGTCCAGCGTGTATAGCTCGCCTTCCTCTACACTGCGGTTCCAAGCTGCATAGCCTTGCTCCGTCTCACGGAATACCGTGCGCAATGCGTCATGATGCTGGACCATACGTTCCATCGTACGGCGCAGCGCGTCGACGTCAAAGCGCCCAGTTCGATACAGCATCATCGCCTGGTTGCTGTGGTGCAGATCAGCCGGCTGCTGCTCGAAGAACCATCGCTGAATGGGTGTCAGATCTACCTTGCCTACTGCTTCTTCCTGACTGGCAATCTTGCCATCTGTACGAAGCAAAGGACTGAGCGCCGCTACCGTCGGATTGCTGAAGAGATCCTTCATGTTCATTCGGTAGCCTGCTTGCAGCAATCGGGACGATACTTGCAAGGCCTTGATCGAATCGCCACCCAGTTCAAAGAAGTTATCCTGCGTGCCTACCGTTTCGACACCCAGCACTCCAGCCCACACTGAAGCTAATACCTGTTCTACCGCAGTACGTGGAGCCACATAGGCTGCGCCGGTATGGATGCTTCCTTCCGGCTCCGGCAAGGCCTTGCGGTCGATTTTTCCATTGTGGGTCAGTGGCAAGGTCTCCAGACGCATCAAGCGTGCAGGTACCATATGTGCTGGCAGTCCTGCTTCCAGCTCGGCCTGTACTTCCTCGATCCGCAGCTCGGCTTCTCCTGTGATGTACCCGCACAAGTACTTGTGTCCACGCTCATCCGTCCGGTCGATGACTACCGCTTGACGCACACCCGGTACCCGCTGGATTGCCGTTTCAATCTCGCCCAGCTCGATCCGGTAGCCCCGAATTTTCACTTGATAATCCATCCGGCCGATAAAGTCCACATTGCCGTCTGGCATCCACCGCGCCAGGTCACCTGTGCGGTACAATCGTTCACCGGCTACATACGGATTCGCTACGAACTTCTCGGCCGTCAGGTCTGCACGGTTCAGGTAGCCTCGTGCCACGCCAGCACCGCCAATGCACAGCTCACCCAGCACACCGATCGGCACCGGATTCAGCTGGCTGTCCACGATGTAGAAGCGTGCGTTCAGCCATGCCTGACCAATCGGCACACTGCCGCTACTTGGCAGCTTTGACAGTTCTTCGTCGTAGAAGCTGGAGTCAATCGCCGCTTCCGTGACGCCATAGCTGTTCATAATGCGAATATCTGCGCCAAACCGTTCTTGCAGCACCCGATAATCCGTCACGCTGCAGCTATCCGAGCTGGTGATCAGCAGTTCCAGACTGCTCATGTCAAGGCCCTGTTCATGCACATGCTGCATGAACGGTACGATCAAGGCCGGGGTCGATTCGAACACCGTAATCTGATAATCGTGAATCCAGCCGTACAGACGGCTTGGATCAATCCGGTCGTCTTTTGGACAGATAACCATCGTGCCACCGTTATAAAGTGCCCGCGCGATATCGCCGACGAACACGTCGAAGGAGAAACTTGCCAGTTGTAACAGTCGTACCGGGAACTGGTTCAGACGGTAATCCCGGCGGTATGCCGCGGCTGTGTTTACCAAACTGTGATGCTCGATCATGACGCCCTTCGGACGTCCGGTTGTACCGGACGTGTAGATCACATACGCCAGATCCTGCGGTTCATTGATAGGTTCAACATCCGTGGCATCCCCGGTGTACAGCGACTCATCGTCCAGTGCCAGTACAGTATGCAGACGCAAGTCCACTGCGGATTCGGATGCTGCTTCGCTGTCAGACTCCGAATTTGATTTCAAGCTTAAGCCTTCATTCAGGCTGTCTCTTTCCATTGTTTCAACGCTAACCGCCGTCTCCAGCTCACCCTTAGCTTTTCCATCGTCCAAAGCCCATTGGCTTTCATTCAGCCATGCTTGTGCGCGCTCCTGCAAGCCGGTTTGAGTCAGCAGCACCGTCGCACCGCTGTCCTCGAGCATAAAACGGATCCGTTCTGAAGGATAATCTGCATCCAGTGGCACGTATGCACCGCCGGCCTTCCACACCGCCAGTACGCCGACCATCATGTCCACCGAGCGCTCGCTCAAAATACCAACAATGGATTCACGCCCAATGCCTTCATTCCGTAATCTACGAGCAAGTTGGTTCCCACGCTCGTTCAGCTCGCGATACGTAAGCTGCCGCTCCTCGTATACCACTGCCACATGATTCGGCACAAGCTGCGCTTGTTCTTCCACATAGGCGTGAAACAACCCTTCTGATTGCTTTTCATCACTCCATGCGGATACGCCCACGGATCCAAAACCATCGATGATTTTTGCTTTTTCCGCAGCAGTCACCAGCTCAAGCTCATCTACCAGCGCATCTGGTCTGTTAATCGCTTCTTCAATCATATGCAACAAATGCTCGCGGATTTGCTCTACAGCTGTGCGTTCCAATACTCGCGCGTTGTACTCCAAATGGACATGAATTTCATCGCCCGGCACAACCGTAATGTTGAAATCATAGTTCGTTTGCTCTGACATGGAAGCATTTGCAATCGTAAAGCCATTCGTGCCACGACTGCCCATTTGCTCCATGCGCTGTTCCACCGGGTAGTTTTCAAACACCATAATATGGTTCACCAGGTCCTGTTTCTGCTCTGTTAGGGCCTGAATTTCATACAACGGATAGGTTTCATAGGCACGGGAAGCCAGTGCCTGCTCCTGGATCTGCTTCATCAGTCCAGCAAACGTCATCTCTTTCTCACTGTGAATCCGTACAGGAACCGTGTTAATGAACAACCCAATCATTTTGTCGATGCCTGGAATATCTGCCGATCTGCCGGATACGACACTGCCAAATACCACATCCCGGCTGTTGTTATACCGCTGCAGCACAACGCCCCACGCTGCTTGCATAAGGGTATTGACCGTCACTTGCTTCTGCTTGACGAGCTTGTTCATCCGTTCTGTTACTTCGCGGCCCAGTGTAAACGAAAGCTTGTCCGCTTCATATGCTTTAGCGTGACCGTCCAGTTGTTTGACCTGCGGCAATACGGTCTGCTGCTCAAAGCCCGCAAAATAATCACGCCAGAACCGTTCAGCCTCTGCGTTGTCCTGCCGATCCAGCCATTCGATATATTCACTATAGGGTGTTACCGGGGCAAGCTCCGGCTTACGGTCTTCGAGGATGGCAAAGTACGTATGAAATGCTTCCCCGACAACCAGGAACAAGCACCAGCCGTCCATCAAAATATGATGGAAGCTCCACCAGAAGCGATACGACTCCTCGTCTGTGCGCAATACAGACACACGCATCAGCTCACCTGAGCTGAAATGAAAGCCTTCGGCTTTGTCGCGCTCAGCAAAATCAGCAATGTATGCGTCCTGCTCTTCTTGTCCCATCAAGCGTATATCTTCAAAACGGAATTTAGCCGCTTTATGGCGGTACACCACCTGTAAAGGCTGCTCATTCCAGCCACTATAAAAATTCGTTCTGAATATTTGATGGCGCTCCACCAGCTGATTGAGGCTTTCGGCAAAAGCCTCCACTTGAAAGCGGCCTTGCAAATCAAATGTCGCCTGCTCAAAAAATGCTCCGGATTGCGGCTCCATTAAGCCGTGGAACAGGATGCCTTTTTGCATCGGCGTTAACGAATAAATGTTTTCCAGTTCTCCGACAGCAGCCGTCTGCTCCACAATATGATCCAGCTCTACAGCCGTCAGTCCCTGGAAGGACAAGTCGCTTGGTGTCAACTCTGGCAGCTCTTTGGCCACACAGTGAGCCAAGATCTCACGCAAGCTCTCCTGCAGCAGATCAGCCAGCTTTTTAATCGATTTTTTCATAAACATTTTGTTGCTGTAGCTGATCGTCAGTTCCAAAGCACCGTCCGTGATCATGCCGTTGATATCCAGAGCATACCGCTTGGTCAACGTATCACTTATGGAAGCTCCGACGGAATAGGGAGACATGCGGAATGCATTATTTTTTAAATCCTGATCAAATTGGCCAAGATAGTTAAAGCTGATTTCCGGCTCGGCAACAAAAGCTGCGTTTCCTTCCCCGTCCGCCAGATATCTCAACATCCCGTATCCAATCCCTTTATGCGGCAAACGGCGCAGTCCTTCTTTGACGTTCTTGACACGTCGTCCCACATTCCGTTCCTCGCCCATATCCAGCACAACCGGGAATTGACTGGTGAACCAACCGACCGTGCGCGTAATATCTACATCCGGCAAAATCGCTTCCCGGCCGTGACTCTCCAGGTTGACAAGCACCTGACGAATGCCTGCCCACTCCTGAATAGCGGTGCCCAGCGCTGTCAGCAACAGGTCATTTGCTTCCGTATGGTAGGCCCGATGGGCTTGTTTCAGGAATTGTTCTGTTTCTTCAACCGTCAACGCAACAGTTAGTGTCCGATCATCGCGAAACTGTGGTTTAGCCTTAGATTTACGAGTGTAATCCTTAGGCAAGGATGTCAGACTCTTCCCCGCTTCCTCCACCTGCTCCCAATATGCACGTTCCTTCTCTAACGCGGTGCTGTTCGCATAAGCTGACAGCTGATCTGCCCAAAGGCGGAAGGAATCCGTTTTATTAGGCAAGTGGACAGCCTCGCCCCGTAAAGCCTGCTCATAGCCGGATGCCAGATCCTCCAGCAAAATACGCCATGAGGCGCCGTCGACCACCAAATGGTGGATCGCCACCAACAAATGGTCTCCATCAGTGCAACGGAACAGACCCAGCTTTACCAGCGGACCTTCGGACAGGTTAATGTAGCTTTGAATTTCAGTTGCTTTCTTTTCAATCTTCGCACTCAGGAGGGCTTCATCCGTCAAAGCCCTAAAGTCCTGTACGTCCAGATGATACAGCTCGCCTTCCTGTATTCCACGGTTCCACGCTTGATAGCCTTGCTCGGTCTTCCTGAACACCATCCGCAATACATCGTGGTGCTCCGTCAACTGGATAAGCGCCTGACGCAAAGCAGCTTCGTCAAAGCCCTGCTCCCGGTACAGCATAACCGCCTGATTAAAGTGATGCGCGTCTACTTGCTTCTGTTCAAAAAACCAATGATGGATCGGAAGCAATGCCGTTTCCCCGCTCACTTCTCCTTGATCTGCCATACGACTTGCCATATGCGGCTCTACGGCTGCGATGGTTGGACACCGAAGTAAATCCTTCATATCCAGCTTGTAGCCTGCCTGAAACGCACGGGATACGATCTGAATCGCCTTGATGGAATCGCCGCCTAGATCAAAGAAATTGTCCAAAATACCAACGGTTTGCACGCCCAAGATGGATTGCCAGATTGCTACGAGTGCCCGTTCTGGCTCAGTGTGCGGCGCTTCATATGCCGCTCCGCTTTGCTGGCTGCCTTCTGGTGCTGGCAGGGACTTGCGGTCAATTTTACCATTCGGTGTCAACGGCATCTGCTCCAACCGGATGAAATACGACGGCACCATATAGCTTGGTAGCTCCCGCCCCAGCTCACTTCTCAGTTCACTGGCTTCCAGTGCTTGACTAGCCACATAGTATGCCACCATTTGTTTTTGGCCCGTTGTTTCGTCCGTACGGGCCACGACGGCCGCTTCTCGTACCGATTCCACCTGCAATAGCTGCGATTCGATCTCGCCCAGTTCGATCCGGTAGCCACGGATTTTAACCTGGTGATCCATTCGTCCCAAATATTCAATATTGCCATCCAGTGTCCATCTCGCCAAATCGCCTGTACGGTACATCCGTTCATAGCCCTCTTTGCCTCCGGCAAACGGATTTTCCACAAATTTCTCTGCCGTCAGATCTTCGAGATTCCAATACCCACGGGCCAATCCTTCCCCCGCAATACATAACTCGCCCGGCATACCGACTGGCTGCAATTCCCCGCTCGCATTCATGATATAGATTTGGGTATTCGCGATCGGACGTCCTATATTAATTTCTTGAGCATGAGTCAGTTCCTGTACGGTCGACCAAACCGTCGTTTCTGTAGGTCCGTACATGTTATAAATACGGGGACCATTTATTTCTTGCAGTGCTGCGAGCAGCTTGGACGGAAGGGCTTCACCTCCCACCATGATTTCCTTCACGCCTCGCAGCGCGTGGGAACCAGCTTCATGATCCAGCAGCATCTGTAGCCGGGATGGTGTCATTTGCAACATGTCTATAGAATGATGAGCAATCAACTCACCCAGCGCCTGAGGGTCCACCTGATGCTGATGGTCGCCAAGCACAACCGTCATTCCAGCCAACAGTGGCAAGATGGTTTCCAAGACGAAAATATCGAATGAAATGGTCGTGAGTGACAAAATGGTTTTGCCAGCTTCAAAGTCAATGATTTCATGCATCCCGGTAATAAAGTTCAGTACCGAACGATGCTGGAGCATAACTCCTTTTGGATTTCCGGTCGATCCAGAGGTATAGATGACGTAAGCCAAATGCTCTGGGCGAGCAATCGTCTCCAGGTTGTTGCTTTCTCCCTGATACAATGCTGCATCCTCAAGAAATATTGCATTGGCATTGCAATGATGCTCTTCCAACAGATCACGACTGGTCAGAAGCACTGCAGCCTTGCTGTCTTCCAGCATGTATTGAATACGAGATGACGGAAATTCAGGATCGATCGGCACATAAGCACCGCCTGCTTTTAGAACAGCCAGCAGGCCTACGATCATTTCCACGGAGCGCTGCATCATCAGGCCGACCAGCTTGTCAGGTCCTACTCCCTGTGCTTGAAGCATTCGTGCCAATGAGTTCGACCGTTCATTCAGTTCCCGATAAGTCAGACTCTGACTTCCAAACATAACCGCTGTCTGATCTGGTGTACATTCTGCCTGTTTCTCGAATAACTCATGAATCCCCACATCGTCTGGAAAGGGAACTGTGGTCGCATTAAATACATTCATAATTTGTGCCCGCTCTTTGTCACTCATCAGTGACAACTCCTGAATCCGCTGCTGTGGCCCTTTCACCATATGCTCTACCACACTCAAGAATTGACGAATAATTCGGGCGATTTCCTGCTCGCTGAACAGCTCGGTCCGATAATCCAGTTGCAATACAAGTTTATCGTCATCCAGCATATCAATCATGGCAATATCAAAGTCACTCACTGTATCTCCGCAGAAATCGGTATGCACCTGCTGAACAGCTTCATCAAAACGAGAGAAGCTCAGCGTACGGTACTGAATGGTAACGCCAAACAGGCGGCCAATATCCGTGCCGCTTTGTTGTTCACGCAAATCCTGTATGATTTGGTTATACGGATAACGCTGATGCCGCAAAATGGACGACTGCTCCTTGCCAACACCCTGTAGGAAAGTAAGCAGCTCGGATTCCGGCTCAACTTGCAAACGTGTAGCCACAGTGCTGACGAACATGCCCATTGTATTTTTTTCCTTCTTCAATGTACGGTTAGCATACAATGTACCAACCGTTAAATCTTGTTCACCTGTCGTTTTATGTAAATAAATATACAGAGCAGCCAGGAAAAATGTAAAAATACTGATGTTATGCGCCTCGCAAAAAGCCGTGACACCACGATATAATTCGTGCTCCAGTGTATAGGTCTCCCGGCGTGCAGCCGTGCTTACTGTGAGCGGATTGTACGATTTTAAACCTGTAACCTCCGGCAAATTGGCAAATTTCTCCGTCCAGTACATCTTATCCTTTTGATAGCGTTCTGATTGCTCATAGCTTTGCTCTGTCTGAATAAAATCGAGATATGAGTTCGCTGGGGCCGGCGCATCTGAACCTGTACCATGCACAATATTCATATAATTCCCCGTAATTTCATTAATGGCCTGCTCCATGGTAACGCCATCCGAAATAATATGATGCATCTTGAAACTAAACCAGGTGTCTTCTGCCCCCAGCTGCAAAATAGTAAACCGATACAGCTGCGAATCCAGTAAGGGGAACGGCTGTGCGTTGTGATGGCTGACCCATAGCTCAGCTTCCTCCGGGGTAACCTGAAGCGTTTCTATGCTTTGAGTAGCAAACGGCTCAACATATTGATAGGGAATACCGTCCCGAACCGTGATTTTGATACGAAAAGAATCATTTCGTGCAATAACCCGGTTCATTGCCTGCTGCAATGCATCTATGCGAACCGTTCCCTTGATTTTAACAGTAGTAATAATCGTAGACGTGTTGCGATTGGGATACACAAGCTCCGTGTACCAAATACGTTGCTGTGGTTGGCTTAATGCAAACAGTTGAACATTGTGCTGAGTCATACGTATCTCTCCTCGCGAAATAGATATGGGTAAAGTAACTCCTCATAAATGACCGCCCTTGTCAAGGAACTAGTCATGCGTGTCTTTTCTCCGGCATTAAATTGCCAATGGTAGTCGGCAAAAGCGATCACTCCTGATATACCATTGAGATATGGGTGCCTTCAAAGGGCTGAATTTGAATCGAAACAAGCACATCTTCTTTTTCATCGCTCACACTTTCGCAGTGCAAGCTTTTTTTAGTTGTGCGGACATACAAATAACTCTGACTCTGGATGTATGAAAATGTGCATGGAATGAGAATATTTTTGAATTATGCTGAGAGTACATCTTGGTGGTGGGTTGTAGAATGGTTGCCGCAGTATTAACAACGTAGTGTATCGTGATGTGTGCTGTCGAATCTTGGCTGGAGGGTATCGATGCTGTGAGATGCATGAGCTGCTGCAGCGTGGTTAGGAGCGTGATTCACGACTGCGCTTATGACTTCCTGATTTTGTACATGGATGAAAAATGATGGTCATCGGACGGGCCAACGGGGTTCCCAGGCTGCTAAGGATACGTTTCACATACCTTAAAAATAATGAAGTTGTCTTTTGCAATACAGGAGATGTGGGACGGATTTACTGGATATGATGCTACGGACAGGGAAACTTACAGTTTGGCCTATACAACTGCCATGCTGTTTCAATTACAATCAGTGCCCCCATACATTGTCTAAAAAAGAGAACAGCTTATGTACTTATGAAGCCATTTCGGGAAGCAGTGAGGGCATGTTGTCCTGCTTGATGTCCATGGAGCTTCTGTTGAACAACTTCTATGTTCTGCAAGCCATTAAGCAAAGTCCTCATATCGGGCGAAAATAACTGGATCTTCTCAGTCAGATAGATCACGATTTTTAAAAACTAAGACATGATCGGAGTCGCCATATAAATTTCTCAAATCCTCTTATTGCCCAAAATTTCACAATAAATCCTTATATCCCTTTTTTCCTCCCAATACTTTCTAGCTATTTTAAATATACAAACTTTAAAACCGATTAGCATGGGACAAAAGTTCCAAATTGATAGATTTCATGAAATCCATAAATAACCCATATTATTCTATTATTTTTATATCTTCAAATACAAGAATTTCACTTTTTTATTAAATTGAATACCGATCATGACCCGTTAACGTGATTCAAGACAAAATTTTTGATTTTATAAATTGATAAAATCAAAATGACGTAGACTTGCAAAAAAGTCCAAAACCCTTGTATCAAAACAAATTTTACGTTACACATCATTAACACAAATGTAACAAATCAATTCTGACATCATCCGACAAATTTCAACTTTTTCAGCAATGTTCTTTAATCACCTATATAATGGAATTTATTCATATCAAGCTGAAGTGATTCAAAATTAATAACTCTTCACTTTTTAAATAGATAGTGACTTTTCATAGCTCTTTTGAACTAATTCACATGCAAAATTTTCTTTAATTTTCTTCTGAAATTTCAGTTCAGATTAAATTTTTCTCTAATTTAAGCTAGAAACTTTGTTTTTTATTTAATAGAAACGTTTTGATCTTCCTTTAAAAGTATAAATTTTTAGAAAAATCATAACTATGGAACTATTTTTTTTGCAAAATTCAATGAACCTAAAACATAAAAATAGCAAGTCTCCATGTTGCAAGAGACTTGCTATTTTTATGTTTTGGCGACTTGACCCTTAAGAATGAAGTGAATGCTGCCACAGCGAACGTACCAGAAACATTTGTTGTGTGATGTATACTGTGTACGAATCGAATCGTTTTTGTTGCCGAGCGCATCACAACCGATTGAGCTTCTGCCCTGTGATCAGACATGGAACAAATCCTTTGCAACCACTCACCAGATATCCAGACAAGCAATCGTATATCACGTCTTTTAGATGACAAGGGATTCCCGCGGCTGTCCACATTAACCGATTCAAACTGGTGCGAGAACTGAACCGGATAATCAGAGCTTGGCTTCTACGCCTACTTTGCTGCAATAAGAATCGTTCTTCACCCATCCACTACATCTGCTTGTAAATCTGTTGCAATTTCAATCATCTTAGGCACGACAGCCTCATTGGAAATAGCCACGTACACATCCCCCATGTAATGACGAAAAGGTATTTCTACGTCAGCATACTTCCACATGAAAAAATCTCCCTCGATCGACATGGTGCTCTCAGCACCTTGTATGATAAGCTCCCGTGAATACGAAAAGTTTGGCTGGGATGCAAAGTAATCTTTGCACTCCTCCAGGGAAATGGATTGCTCCACAGGATTTTCCTGCATGGAACGGGTGATTCGAAAACGCTGGTTCATTGATCTGCCTCCACAATTATGATTAAGAAATTCTGGCTCTCATACCTTATAATGTCCACATGATGATGTTAATTAAGTTGGAACTATATGGATATTCATTATACTTTCAAGCAGTTACTTTTTAGGACGCATGTTCAAACTGACTATTGTATAGATCGGCATAGAAGCCGCCTTTTGCTAGCAATTCCTCATGGTTACCCATTTCGATAATGTCACCGTCCTTCATGACCAGAATCAGATCCGCATTTTTGATCGTCGAAAGTCGGTGAGCAATCACAAAGGAGGTTTTCCCCACAGTCAGCTGGTCCATCGCTTGTTGAATCAGCAATTCCGTACGCGTATCGACCGAGCTTGTGGCCTCATCCAGAATGAGCATAGGTGAATCTTCAATCATCGCCCTTGCAATGGTAATCAATTGCTTTTGACCGGCAGAGAGATTGGCTTTGTCATCCAGAACTGTATCATATCCCTGCGGCAGTGTTTTAATGAAACTGTGCAGTCCCACCGCTCTACATGCAGCTTCTACCTGCTCATCAGTAACATGATCTTTGGAAAAGACGATATTGTCACGAATCGTTCCTTCGAACAGCCAGGTATCCTGAAGCACCATACAGAATAATTCATGAATATTCTCACGCGTTAATTGGCTAATCGGAGTTCCGTCAATGTAGATTTCTCCATCGTTCAGCTCATAAAACCGCATGAGTAAATTCACGAGCGTGGTCTTACCAGCGCCTGTCGGACCGACAATGGCAATTTTCTGACCAGCTTCAGCTTTCATAGAGAAGTCCTTGATAATCATACGGTCTGCATTATAGCCGAAACGGACATGTTTGAATTCGACGTCCCCTTTGGCGGTTTCCAGCTTCGTGGTCTTGTGACGCTCATCTGCCAATTCTTCTTCACCCAGAAATTCGAATACACGTTCACTGGCAGCGGCCGCCGATTGCAGATTGGTTGCAGCCTGTGCCAGCTGCGACAAGGGCTGTGTAAACAGACGAATATACACCATGAAGGCGACAATAGTTCCGATGGTTATAGTCTGTTGGTTGACCAGCAAAGCTCCCACAACACAGACCGCGACATAACCAAAATTTCCAATGAACATCATGACTGGCATCATCAGACCAGACATGAACTGGGACTTCCATGCATTTGTATATAAGCGGCTGTTAATGCCATGAAACACTTCCTTGGCTGCTTGTTCCCCGTTATAGACCTTGACTACGTTATGACCAGCATAGGTTTCTTCGATATGACCGTTGATCTGGCCAAGCTCCGCTTGCTGTGCTACAAAATATTTCTGTGAATGCTTCATAATCACGCTCATCAGGCTAAAGCCGATCAGCGTAGCTACAATTCCGGTAACGGTCATGATCCAGTTCGTATACAGCATCATAATCAAGGCTCCCACGAAAGTGGCCAGCGCACTGACAAGCGTGCCGAGACTGTTGTTTAGCGTTTGTCCGATGGTATCGACATCGTTTGTTACGCGGCTAAGCACATTACCGTAACTCGTAGAGTCAAAATACTTCAAAGGCATATGATCGATTTTTCGAGACAGCTCTGTTCGCATCTTCTTTGTAAGACGCTGTGAGACGGTTGCTGTAATGAAGCCCTGAAAATAGTTAAAAATAAGACCAAATCCATATAAAAGCGATAATACAAAAACAATCTTCTGAACAGCACTTACATCAATCCCGGTTACGATTCCTTCCTGAATCAGGTTGGCAATATCACTGAGCTTATCTGGGCCAATCACGTTGAGGGTAGAGCCGACCAGGGCCAGTACCATAGCGAGTATAATCATAGGCACATAGGCCTTGCTGTAGGATGCAAGCTGGCTGATGGTCTTTTTAAAATTATTTGCTTTTTCACCACCATCCCTGCCCCCCGCGGGATCTTTGCCCATGGGACCTGGCTGATTCATTTTCATTTGCTGGCTGTCGACGGTGTGTTCATTCTTATCCATGTATGAGTTCCTCCTTCGAAAGCTGCGAATATGCGATCTCCTGATAGGTGCTGCAGTTCGTCATCAGCTCTTCATGCGTGCCACTCCCTACAATCTCCCCCTGGTCCAGCACGATAATTCGGTCAGCGTCTTTGATAGTGCCTATGCGCTGACCAACAATAAGTGTCGTAGCGTGGCCGGTTTCTTTTTTGAGAGCGGAGCGCAGAATCCGATCTGTTCTGTAATCTAGTGCCGAGAAGGAATCATCGAAAATATAAATTTCCGGCTGTCGGTAGATGGCACGCGCAATCGACAGCCGTTGCTTTTGACCACCGGACACGTTCGCTCCACCTTGCGAAATTCTACCCTGATACTGACCATCCATTTTTTCAACAAACTCCGTTCCTTGAGCAATACCAACGGCTTCTTTGACGAGTTTCTCTGAAGCTCCTGCTCTTCCGTTAACACCATACGAAACGTTGGATACCACCGTACCGTTGAACAGTACAGCTCTCTGGGGAACATATCCGATTTTGTTATGGAGTGCCTGCTGATTATAGTTCCTGACATTCACACCGTCCACGAGTACCTCTCCCTCGGTCACATCATAGAAGCGGGGAATTAGATTGATCACGCTGGTTTTGCCGCTGCCTGTAGCGCCAATAAAGGCAACCGTCTCGCCTCGTTTCGCCGTAAAGCTAATATTGCGAAGCACGGCCTCCTCCGCGTCCGGATATTTGAAGCTGACATTACGGAATTCCACTTGCCCCATAACGCTTTCTTCTCCAGTCGTCTCATGCCCGTTAACGATACTGGATTCGGTATTCAAAACCTCCATGATCCGTTTGGCAGAAATCGAAGCTCGAGGCATCAGGAAGAAAATCATACTTACCATCATAAAGGCCATGACCACCTGCACCGCATAAGAGGAGAATACGACCATATTAGAGAATAGCGTAATGCGGTCCGGCACGGCCGCTCCATTAATCAGGTAAGTGCCAACCCAATAGATCGAGACACTCAGACCCGACATAATAAAGGTCATACCCGGGCCAACCATTGCCATCAACCGGTTCGCAAACAGGTTTGTATTCGTCAATTCGGCATTAGCCTGCCCGAACTTCTCCTCCTGATACTGATCTGCATTATAAGCGCGCACCACCCGAAGCCCGGTCAGATGCTCACGTGTTACCCTGTTCAGATTATCGGTGAGACGTTGGATTTTTTGGAAACTCGGAAGAGCGAAAATAACAATGACACTCAGCATCAGGATCAGGACAGCCACAGCCACTCCTGTAGAGGCGGTCCACTGCCAGTTTTTATCCGCAATCTTTGCAATGGCCCACACGGCCAGAATCGGCGCCTTGATGATCACCTGCAGCCCCAGCGCAACCACCGTTTGAATTTGGGTAACATCGTTCGTGGAGCGGGTGATAAGGCTGGCTGTTGAAAAGCTGTTCATCTCTTCCATGGAAAAAGATAAGGCCTTGTCAAAGACCATCGCACGCAGACGCATGGCCAGCCCTGCCGCGACCTTTGCCGCAAAATAGCCGACAATAATAGATGCAATCATACTGCCGACGGCACAAAACAACATGTAACTGCCGGGAATCAGCAGTTCGGACATAGGTGTTCCTTCTGTTTGCAGCTTGGTCGTAATTTCCGCCATATAATCAGGTAGCTTCAGATCGAGCCATACCTGCACAACGATGAAAGCAAGGCTGCAAAGCACGAGCATCCATTCATTTTTTTTGAGATATTTGAATATCTTTAGCATTCTGTTGCTCTCCTTTTATCTGATAGTCTTTGATGTCTGGTGAAGTATGGTGCTCCTGCGTCTGCATAGAAATTCAGCTTCTAGAGACAATAAGCTTAATGAGCCGGATCAGTTCTTTGGCATCCTGTTCGTCTAACTTTCGAAGAACATTCTCGGTCCATGCGATTCCTTCATTATGCCTATCAATCATAAATTGCTTGCCTGAATCCGTAATGAATACAATCACCTTGCGTTTGTCGTTGACATCAGTACGCCGTACAACTAGTCCTTTCTTCTCTAGGCTCTTCAGTGCCGTTGCTACTCGTCCCGTACTGACGGACAAGTATTCGCTCAAGTGGCCAGAGGTAACCCCGTCCTTATTAAAATTCAGACAAATGAGAATCCCCATTTCGCCACGTGAGAAGTGCCCTCGTTCCTCTAATGCTGGTTTCCGCGATTTGACGATATACTCGAATAGTTCTGTCGCTAATGCTTTATAATCCAATGGTCACAACACCTTCTCGCTAATACCTTATAGTATGAGATAATTAATCTTATAGTATAAGATAATAATAATGTCGGGTTACAAAGTCAATTAGAGAAAATATGGAATACAAAAAATCCTCCGTAACCAGCTTGTATTTTCACCAAATTTTCCACACAAAAAGTTCAATGGACATGCCAAAAACTCGAGGAGTGGTTTGCAGGGCTTTTACCAACCTTCACTTCTAACATTGGAAGCTACATTGCATTGTAACGTCCATGGTATGAATAACCATCTTATAGTGCCACATATCACAACACCTAAGAGCTAAAACCGAATCTCATCTTATGTATCTTCCTCTGACATGCTCTCTGTGGTCGCATAGTTCATTGAATTAGACCTTCTGTAGAGTACCTTGATAGAGTACTTTACAGAAGGTCTAAAGGACGTACTTTTTTCGCTTAATCGACCATTCAAAGTCTTTTATCGTTGCATTCGGTCTTAAAATCTTTTCCTGGTCAAATATAGCTAGCGGTTCACCACCATTTTAACTTTGACAGGCCAATTATGATTAGCAAGAGCACCTTTGCCCAACGTAATAATATCGGCTGTACAATTTTCGATCATCTGACTTGCTTTAGATGGGTCTTCCAGGTGTCCATTAGCCATCACTGTAATGTTTCCATACTTCTTGGCAAGCTCAGCAAGAGATTGTCTACTACTGTCTGGAAAGGCTGGTTGCCAAGCCTCATATTCTGTCACATGAATATAATCAAGCCCCGACTTTCTTCTGTCTCGAATTTTGCTGACCCAAGCAGGATGAACCAGTAATGCATACAGTCAGTTTTAGAACCCTGTAGTATACTGTGTAGGGATTGCAGTTTCTTTTTTCAATTTTGATGCGGCTTCCAGTGACCAATAAGGATTTCTCAACATCCCTCTACCCACAGCAACCAGATCGGCCTCTTCATTTCCGATAACTGCATTCGCCAATATTGGATCTTCTAGTCTTCCAACGGCCATCACCGGAATATCCAAAGCTTCTTTGATCTCTTTTGCTAAGGGGACTTGATACGCTGCGTGAGTTCCTGGTCTGCCCCATGCAGCTATAGGTCCCTCACCGCCAGATGAAATATCAAACATATCTACTCCTGCCTTTTGATATTCCTTGGCAAAAGCAATGCTTTCCTTAATACCATATCCACCTTCTACGTATTCTTTGGCAGAAATACGCATCAAGAGCGGCATATCTTCTGGCATTTCACCCTTCGCTGCCTGGATGATTTCCCGACCAAAAAGGGTAAGGTCTTTACCATATTCATCTTCCCGTTTGTTCGTAAGCGGCGAATGAAATTGATGAATCAAATAGCCATGTGCACCATGAATTTCAATGCTGTCGAATCCAGCCTTGACAGCGCGAGCTACAGCAGCACGAAATTTCTCAACCAGGCCTTTAACCTCTTCTGTTGTAAGCGCGCGAGGTTGTTTTGAATTTTCATCAAATGCAATAGCAGATGGTGCTACAGGAACTTCAGCATCTTCCGCCTTGCGTCCGGCATGCGCGATCTGGATTCCCACTTTGGCACCGTAGCTATGACAAGCATCTACAATCCGTTTGAGAGCAGGAATCTGCTCATCTGACCATAAACCAAGATCAAAATCGGAGATACGACCATCCGGCTCTACATCTGTCATTTCAATTATGATAAAACCAGCTCCGCCTACTGCACGGCTAACGTAGTGCATATAATGCCAATCTGTGGCAACCCCGTCCTTTTTGTCAACCGAGTATTGGCACATTGGAGGCATAACTACGCGATTTTTCAATTCCAAACCTTTAATTGTATAGGGACTAAATAAATCTTTCATGTGAGAAAGACTCCTCTCTGAGTTATATTAGGAAATACAACAACAAAATGCATGCACACGCATATATACTAACATGTTTGTTTCATTTGTCAACTCTAAGCATGATTTCAGACTCTTCAAAGTAAGATTACGTCATTTACTCGTTTGTTATAGTAAGCTACTTCTTCGTCTATATCGTAAAACCGGCATTACCTGACCACGTAGTCATCGGAGCCATACGCTATTCTTCATAGTGATACCGCTTTTCAAATTAATTAATGCACATTTTGATTGCTTATTTTTCAAAAAAAAACGTGGATGATTTGAATAAACTGTGAGCGCTTCTGGTTTCCACTAGGAAGCGCTCGTACTGTATATTAATTTTTGATGTGGAGGAAAATCTACATTCTCATGCTCTCCATAAAAAAGCTCAATGCGTTGGACACCCACTTCTTGGGATGAAGAACAAGCTGAATTTCCAGCTTGAGTTCGGCATGCTCAAAGGGTAACACCTTCAGCTCTTCCCGTTCAATCTCCTCCAGCGCAGCCATTAGAGGTAGTATGGATATACCCTCTCCAGTCTTGATGCTCCGTTTGATCGCTTCCGGATTACCCAGCTCCAGGCTTACGCGATAGGTGATTCCATTTGCTCGAAGCACTCTTTCCAGCAGTTGTCTGTAGTTGCACGTATGCTCGGGCATAATCCACTCCGCATCCACCAGATCATCCAGGCCGATTCGCTCTTTAGCGATAAGCGGATGGTTCGGATGGACAATCAGCACAAGCGGTTCTTCTCGAATCGTAATCCACTGCAAGGCCGGATTGCTTGAATCGTCCGCGAGAATCAGTCCAACATCGGCCTCCCCTTCCCTGACCTGGTGCAAAATCATCTCTTCGCGATCCGTATGCAATCGTATGTTCAAATCAGGGTATTCTTTGCGAGTCGCCTGCATAAACGGCGGCAGAAAATACGAAGCGATGGAATCCATAGTACCGATCGTCATAGAGCCGCCGCCCTGCTTGGCCAATTTTTCTTTCGATTGCTCGAAAAGCTCCAGCATTTGTCCAGCAAGCTTGAACAGTTCTTCCCCGGCAGAGGTAAGACGAATCTTGTTGTTGCTGTAGCGTTCGAACAATTTGACTTGATACGTTTTCTCCAGCTTCTGAATCTGGGTCGTGACGCTGGATTGTGCGTAACCGAGCACTTCTGCTGCTCTCGTAAAGCTTTCACGAATAGCCACTTCCCGAAATGTCTGAAGATAAATGAAATCCATTCTGGCCACCCCATCGAAAATTTTGATTAGAATCATCGCTTATTATAGATAACTCCGATGCTGTCTCCTATGTTACATTAGATTTAATTCAACGGGAAGGGATAACTGATGATGATGAACGAACAACATATTCATGGGATTTTCATACCGCTGATTACACCTTTTACGCGTGACTATAAGTTGGACATCGATTCGTACCGGAAGTATGTTACCTATCTTGCAGGCCATGACATTCAGGGTCTGGTTGTTAATGGTACGACAGGAGAGTCGCCAACCGTATCCTGGGATGAAGTAAAGCAAATGGTACAGGTGACGCAGGATGTTCTGAAGAGCATGAACAAAACCATTCCGATCGTCATTGGCACAGGAACGAACGATACCTATTCAACGGTGCATCGGACGGAAATGGCGGTTGAATTAGGAGCGGATGCAGCCATGGTGGTCACTCCGTATTACAACCGACCGACGCAGGAAGGGATCTTGGAGCATTTCCGTGTCGTATCTCGTGTAGGCCTGCCTGTGCTTGTATATGAGATTCCGGTTCGCACGGGCAGTCGCATGACAATAGATACAGTACGCAAGGTGCTGGACCTAGATGGCGTAATTGGGCTCAAGGACAGCACGGGCGGTCTTGATCTGCTCTTAAAATTGACCCAGTACGAGACTAAGCCTGTCCTCTGCGGAGAGGATGCCTATTTCCATGCCATGCTATGTCAGGGAGCTGCCGGCGGTATGCTTGCATCCGCTCATCTCAATATCCAGAAGTATGTGGATACGTACCAACGTTTTGTAGCTGGCGACATGAACGGGTCGCGAGACAGTTTTAAGCTACTGGAACCGCTGATCCAGCATGTATTTGCAGAGCCAGCCCCGGCCGCGATCAAGTGGTGGCTTACCCAGCAAGAGATTATTGCCGCCGAGCAATTGCGCCTGCCACTTATGCCACTGTCGGATCAGGTGAAGCAGGGTCTCCTGAATTCAATCGTATCCTGATAAATCAGCTTATCTCAGACTACCCAATCATAACGTAGAAGAAGCATCTCCTAGTCAGGAGATGCTTCAATTTTTAGCCGGAACTGGCACCCTTCTGAAAAACGAATTTAAGAAGATACCTTCTATACTAGAACGCTATAAGTTACTGGTCTAAAATTGGTGAAGATGAATGTAGCACATAGCAATTTGATGTTTGAAGACGTATCTTCTATCGAGCTTAAAATGTCCGAAAGATCATTGCGTTGCTTGATCCCCACCCAATCCTAACTGTCTGTCATCAAGATACATTTTTTGCAAGTCCCTCAATCTGAAAAGCTTACAAGCAATAGCTGGATGGTTGCTAGTAAATCCAGTTGCAGCATTAAGGGAATTCTTTGTGTAAGCGAAATTATTGCAAAAAGAAGCTGTCGATGAATTTCATCGACAGCTCTTCTCTTTTACGCAGTATACTCCTCAATCCTATTCGCTGGACAACTCCTTGAGCGATTTGACTTTACCATGGGGATGCTGTTCTTGCTTTCGTGACTTCCAGGCTGCTTCTTTCCTTTTCTTCTGGTGAGCCATAACAGATATCCTCCTTTGGAAATTGTGATGTATACTACTTTCTTAAGTTGTCATTTCTCAGCTCTGTTCATTCATAAAACTAAATTCGCTGGATTTTTGGAATAACTCAGGGTGTAATCTGGATAAGCCAACTAGCCTTCTTGGAAGCGAGAAATGTAGCTGCATGTGGAATCGGCCGATAAGAGGATTTAGTACATATAACTGCGCCCGCAAGATTGGAAGGAGCGGTAGAAGGCTATTTGTCGGCTGAACCACTATAAACTGTGCTTAATTTCGATGTCGCCCTAATACCATTGGGACCTTCAATAATAATACGACCTTGTTCCGTAAAACTTGTTCCTTCCCAGTCAGTAGCCATATCCAAATAATCGAGACCCGCGCTGTTTCCTTTCCAAGACCATGCTAGATAACCTACCCCCTTTTGCTCAGCGTAACTCATAATGGTAGCCTCATCAACATCACCGCTCGTATGCTTGATGCCGAATTCGCCAATCACAAGAGCCAGGTTTTTATTTAGTACATTATCCATGTTGCTTTTTACTGTAGCAGCATTTCCACCGGCATATTCATACATATGAATAGAGAACATCGTATTTTTAAGCGGATCTGCATTAAAGACTTCTGTTCCGTAGTCAAAAATAGATTGCGGATACTGTCCCCATCCTGCTCCGTCAACCATGATTGTGTTTTTGATGCCGGCATTTCTAAGCTTGGGTATAACAGACTTATAGCCTTGCGCCCAGCCTCCGCCATCCCATGTTCCATACCATTCGTTCGCAATATTGAGGATAACGGTGCTTTCTTTTCCAATGAGTGCACCTTTCATTTCAATCCAGTAATTCGCAATATTATTCAATACAGTAGCGCTATCAGACCCTGTACCATCATGTACTTCAAGGACAACAACCAATTTGTTTTGCTCTGACAAAGTGATTAAATTCTGTAGCTCAGACAGATTGTCTTTTGTCCATTGCTGACCATCCGACAGTACGATTCTGATGGTGTTCGCTCCCGTTCTCGCAATGGCAGGGATCGCTGCTGACTCTTGACCCTTATACCATGTATAAGCGTGATTGATTCCTCTCATTACGAACGGATTTCCGTTGGCATCGTACAGCGTTGTTCCGTTAATATAAAAGCCTGTATTCTCAGAGGTAGCATTTGTCGTCACATTTGTGATATTGCTTGCTGTTGAAACATTCCCTGCCGTATCCCTGGCTTTTACTGTGAAGCTATACGTTGTATTGGCGGTAAGTCCTGTCACCGTATAACTTGTCGTGTCGGTTGAATCGACTAATGTTGTTCCATTATACACATCGTAGCTGGTAACACCTACATCGTCTGTTGAAGCATCCCATATAAGACTTACCGAAGTGTTTGTTTTGGAAAAGCTTTTCAGGTTCGCTGGTGCCGTTGGTGCTGTCGTATCAGCGGTTGATTCGACAAGCGTAAACTTCCATTTCTGCTGATCATTTCCATTATCCACCCATTGCTGTACATTTGCCCCATCATTAGTATAACCCCCGATTACATCCAGCGCTTTTCCGCTAGATTTAACGAGCAACTTATAATATCCGCCGCCGACGCTAATAATCTTCCACTTTTGATTAGATAAGTCGTTGTCTGTCCATTGCTGCACATTAGCACCATCTTCGAGAGAACCTCCAGCTACTGTTAATGCTTTACCGCTGGATTGCACAATCAGTTTGTAGTATCCGTCGCCAACGTCGATCACTTTCCATTTCTGCTGGGGTCTGCCGCTGTCCGTCCACTGCTGCACCTTGGCTCCATCGGCAGTGGAGTTTCCTGCTACCTCTAGGTTTTTTCCGCTATGCTGTGCTGTTAGTTTATAAATTTCACCTGAAACAATACTTGTGTCGGCTGCGCTAGTGTTCACATCAATCACATTGCTTGCAGCCGACGCGTTCCCAGCAGCATCTCTGGCTTTCACATAAAAGCTGTACGCCATGTTAGCTGTTAAGCCAGTAACGATAAAGGACGTTGACGCACTGGAGCCTATTAGCTTTGATCCGTTGTAGATGTCGTATTCGGCAACCCCTACATTGTCTGTAGATTCCGTCCACTCTAAGCTTACCGTCGTATCAGATATAGAGGAACTAGTCAGACCGGAGGGCGCTGTTGGAGGTGTGTTATCCTCCGGTTCGTCGGCTGAATGCACTTCGAATTCCCAGAGAGAATATCCGTAGCTAGTAGCCCTTTCGATGCCGTTCATTCTTACATACCTTGCGTTTGTTGCTTCGAAAGATATCTTCTCGATTCCTCCCTCTCCAGTCGTAGTGGAATAGACGGTAGTCCAATGATCATTATCCGTTGATGTTTGAACTTGGAAGGACTTCGCATAAGCGGCTTCCCAGTTAAGCGTAACCCCATTGATTTCGGTAGTATTGCCGAGATCTACACTTATCCACTGTGGATCTGAATATTGTGAAGACCACCTAGTTAGTGAATTCCCGTCAATCGCAAAATCAGCCGCCTTAGTCGAATCTTCGACGGAGCTTGCAGTTGCCGATTTGGTCAGAACAAGGTTTTCGGAAGCGCTCACATTTTTGATCGGCAACAGACTAATAAGCAGACCAAACAAAACCAAACATGTTATGGTTTTTTTCATCTCAAAACCTCCAATTCATATAAATAAACAACTGATTGATTAGTCCTGCATTATTCATCTTGAAGTTCACTAATTTACCTAAATTGTCTTTTCTGGGTCGCCTCCTCTCTTCATAGCTTTCTATTCAAATCTTCATCCCAGAGGCTTAATAAAGACTCCTCCTTTAACCGCTTTCATAGAGTTACATCACTTATTTCGCTTCGATTGATTTTCTATATCGTCCTCCAGCAATAAAATTCATCAAAGCGACCTAAAGCATATATATTTTTGTCCTCCAGCACTATTCCTTGATTAATAAAAAGTTTTAAAATCTATTTGAAAAACTCATAACAATGCGCCTGAATCATGTAAATTATTTAATTAGCTGTTATTGTAACTCCCTAAAAGAAACGTTTTTTAAAGAGACTATGAGCTGATGATCAATTATTCAGCAAATGATGCAAGTGAACCGCCTTCCCACATTTCCCACTAATTCAGTGTCAAACCATCATTATAAAGATTATAGGCACCTTTGAAGGCTTACTATAAATTTTATCCAAAACAAAAAAGCCGCCAAAATGGCGACTTCTTATGCGTATATATTGTTGTCTCTCCTTGCAGTGCTGATGATGTTAACCAAGCCATAGTGAACAAAATAGCCTATACTTAACACACTCCATTCCAGTCATCCCCTTTGTCCAAACGCTCTCTAGGCTCTAACCTCACTTCTGGCAATCCTGGATAAACAGGCATTTCTTCATATATTGGGTAACCGATTTCAACGTACTTTTACATAATAAGACGCTTCTGTAATTATTTTTAAGATCCATTATAGGGGATATTCGCCTAATGTGCAGCTTCCGAAAAGTACAAGCGGAGTAGAACCAGACAAACTGTAAGCAGATCATTGTTCTCTTATAATCCGTGTATGAACTTACTTATTTAATATAGGTATCTCTCCAAGCAGATTTTTTAAATTAATAGAATCCCACGGCATATGCTCCGTTATACCTAAGCCAACTACATCTGTTTCTTCAGATAGTTCTCTAATCAGATTAAGTAGTTGGGGCATTTGCATTGTTCCCGCAGGAGAATAATTATAAGGTGCTTCAGGGTTGGCGAATAATAAAGAACGAAATGCTTTTGGGTCAAGCACATCTAAATCAAGGTGAATAGCCAGATGCTTAATGCCACTTTCTTTAATCCACTCTTTTATAGATTCAGTACTGTTCGTTAACTCTTGGGCTTCTGCAGTTCTAATCCCTAGTCTTTGAATCACTTCTGTATCTGGTTCTGTTGGTGCTATACCTAATCTTTGAAACGCTTCTGAAATCACTTCTATTTCTTGCTCTGTAGGAGTTGCTAATCCTGCGATAAAAACATTTTCTGGTTTTAGAGGGATTTTCACATGCTTTGCGAATTCCTCATCTCCTTCTCCCAACAGATTTCCGAGCGGTAATGTATGTCCGTTATCATAGCCTACATATCTAACTAAATCACTGTGAGCATCGATCCAAATTAAACCTAATTCCCCACCATATCGTTCGTTTAAATAGGCAAATGGAGCTTGTTCCACTAAGCAGTCACCACCAAACATTACAATGCGATCTGGCTTATGAGCATCAATGATATGCTGAGCAGCCTCTAATTGTTCAAGTAGCTGTGTTCTCCCATTCATACCGTTTTCGTTTTCAAGTGGAGTTCCATCATAAGCTTGAACTGGAACATGAATAAGGGGTTGATCATTATCCGGAGCTAGCCAAGCAAGCAGTTCGGCTCCAAAAGAGTAATTAGGATTGTTTCCCCCTTGCCATTGTGGCATTAACAGGCGTATTGTTTTTTTAGTCATGTTATTCTCTCCTTTACTTCAAAAGTAAGGTTAGTATAAACTGAACACAAATAAAAACGTAGTACGCACTATTTTGATAGGTACTACCCGAAAGGATATTGTAACCATGAGTATGGCTGAATTTAAAGGTAAAGTTAAAAATATTCAAGATACACCTTTTGGTTATACAGTCTCATTGATTGGTGGTAAATGGAAAATGGTTATTATTTATCTCCTAGCCGAAAACCGGACCGTTCGCTTTAATGATCTGAAAAGACAGATAGGGGCTATTACTTATAAAACATTGAGTTCACAACTAAAAGAATTGGAAGCGGATGGTCTGGTAAATCGAAAAGAATATCCTCAAATTCCTCCTAAAGTTGAGTACAGTCTCACTGATAAAGCAGAAACGCTATTACCTGTTTTGGAAGGGTTATGTGAGTGGGGAACAAAAAACCAAAATAGTTAAATCCAGTTTTCTACTAAAAAGCCCATATGCGAAAAGTATGCTGAAGATGCCGTATTCCTTATTCTCCAACGGAAGAGACAGCATACAGCCGTTCTGCAAATTCTATTATCTTAATTATCGCTTCAAGCCAGATTTATTTCCCGAATCACTTCAAGCGGAACCTTCGGTTTTCGGTTTTCGGTCTTCCGTCAACAACCCGTTGACTTCCTGCTGTACATCGGTTACCTGTGTATAGCAATAGCCCGAGAGATAGGGGGTCGCTTTAATTGCTCCGGTGATTGCACGGAAACGTTCGATAAAAGCTTCGACTGAATAAAGGAAATGCTGTTGTTTACGATGCTTTCCTTGTCCTGATATCGCCCCAAAAACTCTTCGCCCGTTTCCACATAATCATGAAGAGTTAAAAATATCCGAGACCCTATGCTCCCAACCGTCATTGGTAACCACCGGACGATACGGATCAATCGTCTTCGTCAGATGATAAATGGTTTGCGTGAACTGCTGCTGCCTTACATCATGTTCAATGGTCGATATGCCACACGATTCATTGAACGGGACCCAAGTTATGATACTTGGATGATTGTACTGCTGCGGTACGATTTCCAGCCATTCCTTCGTAAAGCGCCTAACCGCCTAATCATTGAACTCAAAGGTCGACGCCATTTCCGACCAGACGAGCATGTCTTTCACATCACACCAATATAAAAAGCGTCAATAATATTGTATTAAATTATTAATTTTGTATTAAATACCGATCATGTTCGATTTCTCTGGTTCAAGAACCCATAGGAAAGACAGCGATTATTGAGCCGAACCCTGTACAAAAAAGCACACGTTATTCCCTTGCTTTATGCAATAAAAAGCCACTGATCTTCGGATTAAGAACCAGCGGCTGATGCTCTCTTCATTTTAAACTTTCTTTAATAACCATACTCCATACGGCTCCAAAGGTACGGTACCCGTAAGCCTGCTACCGGAAAGGAGCTCCTCCGTCTCAACACTCAGTTTAATCTGAGCCGTTTCTCCGCTGTAATTCAGTAGAAATACCAGCTCTTCTTGTACATCCGCGCGAATAGCGACTTCTACCGTCGAAGGAGCTTGACACCAGCCCGCAAGCGGAGATGCCACCGGCAGCTGTCTTAGAAGCTCAGCTGCTATCGGTAAGTCAAAAGCTGCGCCCCAATAGTAGACCAGTCCCTCGCCGACACGGTTGACGGTCAAGGCCGGTTTCCCTTCATAGTAGCTTGATGCGTACTCCGCGAGTACTTCTACCGTGTCAGCATGAACACTCATTATATCGTTGAAGCCTGGAGCACAAAAATCAAGAGCTTGATCCTTAAATCGCACCGATACAGGTGATGCCGTCCCATTTATCATCGTAAAGTCCTCTACGTGAACGCCGCTCATTGCGGCTGCAGGGCCTGGGAGTGGCTGTATACGGCAGTGACCGAACTCGTTCTTATAACCGGTGCGGCAGCCGAAGATCAGGATGCCCCCATCCTCTACATATTTCTGTAACATAGTTGCCGTACTGTTTCGTAGGATCGCCGGATGCGTGTATACCAGCACCTTGTAATTGGCCAGTTCCCGCAGCTGTTCTGATTCCATACCCGGACGGATTGTGACCATATCCGAAGGTATATGTTCATACTGCAGTGCCTTGTACCAGCCGAGCTCACTTTGCTTTGTCAAGGGACCATACCATTTATCCAACTCGCCATCCCACTCGTTATCATAATCGCGAAGTAGAGCAACCTCTGCCACGTAGCGTTTGCCAAGAATCCGCCCTCCAACCTTTTGCAGCTCCTTTCCGACGCGGCCTGCTTCTGCGACCCGACGATTCGGCTGATTGTGATAATCATTAATTCCATGCCAGTACATTTCCGTACCAAATGTTGCCGTTCTCCAGCGGAAATACAAAATCATGTCTGCCCCGTGTGCAATGCTTTGGTAGGTCCACAATCGCATCTGCCCCGGGCGTGGAGATGGCATCTCCATTCTGTTCACCCATCCTCCCGGACCTGATTGCTGCTCCATCACGCAGAAATTTGGTGACATCCCTCTGACGTTACTTAAAGAAAGTCCCCACTTGCGATCCAGCAATGGCTTCTCCCCTTGGTCTGGATAAATGGTACTGAATTGAGGGTAAGAATCGTACGAGAAAAAATCAAGTAGTTGATCCGTCATCCTATGGCTATCCAAATGCCCGAATACACCGTTGGTTGTCACCCACTGATTAGGCGCCACTGACCGAAGTATGTCCACTTGTAGCTTGGCAAACGAAATGGTGTTATCGGATATAAATCGTTTCTCGTCCAAAGCCTGATGAGGATTTGTTGACCCGGATACGGTTGGACGAGTTAGATGAACCTGCTTCCAGCTGTCATAAGTTTGATTCCAGAATACAGCACCCCAGGCCTTGTTGAGCTGCTCCAATGTACCGTATTTTGCCTCTAGCCAGCGCCGGAAAGCCTGATGATCTGCCTCGGCATAGAAGACGTTTATCTCGCAGTTCAGCTCATTATCAATTTGCCACCCAATGATGGCCGGATGATCTTTGTAATGTTGTGCCATCTCTCTTGTAATACGTGCGCAAAGCTCTAAATAAATGGGACTACTGTAGTTATAATGCCGACGCTGACCATGTTGGAACGTGACCCCCTCCATAGATACGTTCAGCACCTCGGGATACTTATAAGTAAGCCATGCTGGTGGCGTAGCTGTTGGTGTGCCCATGATCACTTGAATCCCGTTCGCGTCTGCCTGCTCCAAGAAACGGTCAAACAGCGTGAATTCGAACTTTCCTTCCTCCGGCTCGAAGATCGACCAAGCAAATTCTCCAATCCGAATGATGCTGAATCCCAGTTCCTTCATTCTTATAAGATCGTCCGACCACAACGATTCGTCCCAGTGTTCAGGATAATAACAAGCTCCCAAATGAAAGCGATCTAAAGATAAGGATTTCGGCATGCTCCAATTCTCCTTCAGTAGAAGTAATAGTACAAAAATGTGATTCTCTGATAATTGTATCTATTGTAATATAGGAATAAAAGGATTAGAATAACTCGATTTTGCTAATTAAATTACTTTTTTGCTAACTTACTCAAGGAGATAGATACATGATTAAAATAGATTGTTATCTTCCTTCGCCCATTCTAAATAAAGGTATGCTGTTTCCCGAATCGTTAGGGCGTTACAAGAACTTCCCCAATCATGGGGAGCAAAGGAATGCAGGATTACTGAAAGAATACAATTTACATATCATTTTTGCAGGCAAAGGCGCTATTGTGCATGATGGGAAGGAAATCGAGCTTACCCCAGGAATGGGCTTTCTTTTCGGCAAGCACACGACGCAGCAATATCGAACTAAACCCGAGGATCCCTGGGATGTCCGATGGATTCATTTTGACGGGCAAGATGTAGATTCGCTATTACAAGGTCGAAGCATCCACGAACCGTATCTGTTCTCGCTCCACCGGCCAGAACGTTTAAAACCGCTGATGGAAGAAATGTTGCAACTTGCTCAAGCTTACCGTCACGACTATGATGTACGGATCTCTTCCCTGCTTTATGAAATTCTGCTGGAGATCATCCACCATTCCCACCAAATTTTTGGTACCTCTCCCGGCGGTACCGTCCACGAGAGGATTCGTCATACGGCGGAATATATTCGTATGCATTGTCAGAACTTGCTCGATTTGAAGACAATGGCTGCGACGTCAGGTTATAGCTCCTTTCATTTTAGCCGGCTCTTCCATCAGATCATGGGCAGCACCCCAGCTCAATATTTGCTCCAATGCCGAATAACGCTGGCTAAACAGCTCCTTGTATCCACGGCACTCACTGTAAAGCAGATTGCACTGGAATCTGGTTTTCATCAAAGCAGCTATTTTATCAAGAGGTTTCGGGAGCATACCGGCATCACACCGGAGCAGTTTCGCCAGCTGAGAAAAATGGGTTAGTACAATCCAAGAACTCCTTCTATAGCTGGGCGTGTGTATGGCAGCGTACAAATCGAAATTACAAATTTTGCAGTTGAATAAAAGAATAAGCGGTCGCTTAGGACGTTTGGTTAACATGTCCTACGCTACCGCTTCTGTTAATGTTTTTATTTCGCTTATATTTGGGATTAAATTGTCTGTTGGGATATCGCTCCGAAATATTCTACAACTACCTCACGGAATTCCAGAGCAGCCCGCGAAATATACCGACTCCTGTGCCATAATAAAGCGATCTCCCGTACCAATTCGTGATTTTCTACTTGGAGATATCTAAGATGTTCCCGTGAATTCCTTGCCGTGCTTGGTATGAAGGCTATGCCAATTTCAGCTTCCACAAGCGTACTAAGCCTTGCAGGTTCATCCCCCTCATACACATATTTAGGTACAAATCCTTCCGATTTGCATACAGAGTCCACTAAATCGCGAGTACCGTAGCCTTTCTTTACACCGACAAACCATTCATCCCTTAGATCTGTCAACGTTACACTGCTTCGTTCTGCCAGCCGATGCCCCTTTGGAACAGCTACAAGGATTGGGTCGATAAACACGATCTGGCATTCGATGTTATCCCCCTCTATTGGAGGTGAGGACAAGCAAAAATCGACCTCGCCTCTATGAAGAAGCGTTACCATTTCCTGTGTGGTCAGCATTTGCACATGAAACTGAATATAGGGTCGCTTTTTCCGAAACTCTCGCAGGATATTGGGTAATGTGCTCGCGGTGGTCACCGCCAATTCGAGAGTGCCATATTCCGGGCTGGATAAATCGCTAAGCTCCTGCTTCCCCTGCTCCAATTCAAATAAAGCCCTCTCTGCACGGTGAAGGAATCTGCTTCCGAACTCATTTAATCGCAGTTTCCTCCCTGTTCGATCGAATAGAGGAACCCCCAGATCTTCCTCCAGACGCTGAATCGTTTTGCTCAGCGACGATTGAGTAACGTGTAGACTTCGTGCAGCCTCGGTCACATGTTCCAAACGAGCTACCGTCAGAAAATATTGCAGTTGAAGAAGTTCCATTATGCCCTCCATTCATTCCCTCAAGTCAATGAGATTATAACATCAAATGCGTTGGAATAAATAATCGATTTCAAGTACGATGACATTAATTCGCTATGGGGGGACCAGAAATGAGCGTTCGCAGCTGGTGGTTAATGATTTCAGTTGGTCTAGGGATACTATTGAACCCATTAAATTCTTCGATGGTTTCTGTTGCTATTCCAAGTCTACAAAATGTGTTCCATCTTGACTTTACAGGTGTTTCCTGGATTATTTTTTCTTTCTACATTGCAAGTAGCATCGCTCAACCTGTTATGGGAAAAGCCAGCGATTTATTCGGTCGTAGGAAAATATTTCTTACCGGGCTTGTTGTAGCCTTCATTGCATCATTATTAGCTCCATTATCACCAAATTTCGGGTGGCTCATCATGTTCCGCATTGTGCAATCCATCGGAACAAGCATGATGGTTGGAGTTGGAATGGCTATTGTTCGAATTCATATTACAGAGAAACAAGCAACTGCGTTGTCTGTTTTGTCCATATTCCTATCTGGAGCGGCAGCAATTGGCCCCTTTATTGGCGGGGTCTTGATTCATTGGTGGAATTGGCCTGCTATCTTTTTCATCAATATTCCGTTTGTGGTGGCAAGCTTTGTATTGGCTTGGAGGAATATTCCTAAGGACGAACTGCCAATATCCGTAGCACGCAACATGTCTTTTCGTAAATGGTTTGATTTGATTGATGCAACAGGGATTCTGCTCTTCACATTGGGTCTGGTTGCCCTGCTCGTTGGATTACTCTCAGCAAAATCATCTGGACATATCTCATTAGGGAATGTCATTGTCGGGCTGATAGGTCTCGTTGCGCTGGGGATATTCGTACGAAATGAGTTAAAGGCGACATCACCCTTCATTCCTTTACGTACATTTGCCAAGTACCCTGCGATGACTTGGGTTAATGTCGAATTCATGCTCGTTAATGTACTATATTACTCGCTCTTTTTCGGGCTTCCGTCCTACTTGCAAATGGTACGTCATGTCAGTGAGTTCCAAACAGGCATTCTCATGCTAAGCTTAGGCTTGTGCTCGCTAATTACTTCTCCAATTGCAGGACAATGGATCGATAAATCAGGACCCAGACCGGCATTGCTGGTGTCCGCAATTCTGATGACATTGGGGTCAGTGTGGCTCGTGACATTGAATCCAACTTCACCGGTTATCAGCGTGTGTTTGGCTTTAGCTGCATTCGGTATTAGCAACGGTTTGAACAATGTAGGTATGCAAGCAGCTCTGTTCCAAAGTTCTCCAAAAGAAATAATCGGTGTAGCATCCGGATTATTTAACACATCAAGATATCTGGGAACCATTATCTCTTCATTATTGATAGCTATCGTAATGGGAGGTACATTTAGCTTCAAGGGATTTCAAATGCTTGGGATTATCCTCACGGTAATTGCATTGTCTTTGGTGTTCATAAGTCGGCGGCACCAGAAGTCAGCGCAATTGCATGAGTCATAGGTTCACCGAGTTCATATCTCAAACCACAAAAGCCGTAAATCTCCGGGGTTATTGGAGACTTGCGGCTTTTGTGGTTTGTTTAGATTGCCCCAAAGCCATTTGAAAGCTTTGGGGCAGTTTCCGTATTTTGAACTCGGAGCTTGTTTTAATGCCTAAAGTGAGAATCAGGTGAACATTATTCCACTTCCGTCTGTTACTAGTAAGTTCGCTAGCTCAGTTTCCAACATCGCTTTAACGGTTTCTGGATTTTCTTCAAAAGGAAGTTCAAGTGATATTTGCAGTACGTTCTCTAGATGCTGAACAGTGAAGAAAATGATCGAATCCCGATGAAAGTCCCTCTCTTCTGGCAGCACATTTTTAAACAGTTGATATGTTTCCGACGCTTCGCCAAGGTAATTGAAGACAATAGGCAGTTTATTCAGGCTATGCTTTAGATACCGATTGGACTGCGGATACAACGATGTCATTTCGCCATTGTATATGAGATTTAAAAAATTCAGATTATGGGACACGGCCAACTGTATAGTTTTCCTGATCTCATCCCCCTGTTCATCCGCATCTGTAAGCAGTACTGGAATTTGGTCAATAAATTCACCTATAATATCAAAATATTGCTTGTCCTCATATGCCCGGCCATAATTGACGAGAAGAACAGGAACTTCGTCCACTTGCAAATATCTGCGGAAAAAGCGATTGGCCAGTCGTATAGCCAAGTCCCACATGTATTCGACCGCGTCGGAATCATTCCAATTCGCAAATTCAACTGTCACATCTGTGCCCGTTGTGTAGCTGCGCCCATCGACTGCGAGGAATATAGCATCCGAAGCAGTAGCGAATGCGGACAAGCGAAATTTGTCAACAATCTCTTGATCGCCCATGCCCTGAGGTCCTTTGCGGACCTGACTCACATAATCACGGTAGCTTCCTGCTAGCTGCCCTTTTACATTGCTTATGTCATCATATGCACGGTACAACTCACTCTTAACGACCTCTCCGCTCATGTTATCATAGATGAGATGTGAACAAGGGAGCAGCAGCAAATGATCCCGTAAATTGAGGCGAACAAGCGCAATACGATATAACAAGTCTCCGGTTGTTTCATAAGGGTTCATAAAGAATGCAGGCAATATATGTGAGAGTATACGATTTTGCATCTCTGCATCGTAGTTCGATAAATCTATCATTGGAATGTCCATGCGCTCCTTCATGGACAACGTTTCCCATTCACATCCGATATGCGTTTGGACCAACACACTTCTAAAGAGTTCATGGCGCTCTATCAGGCGTTGCATGACTGCAGATAACCGTTCTACATCCAGCAGGTAACTATCAAAAGGAACGACACCTCCTGAGGGTTGCGGATGCTCCAAATGATAATGTTGAGCGGGAGCAAGCGCATAGCGTTGTAAAGGCTCTCCTGCTAGCATAGTGCTGTTCCATTGGTCATTCATCCGCAGCAGATGTTCCAGCCATTCCTCAGCATGCAGCTTCACTGCTTCATCGTCTACCATCGTATCTGTGTACAGCTTTTCACAGCCAAGTACTTGGACAGCTTCTTCAAAAGGAAGCAAATGATGTGGATGAAGGTCAGGATGAAGGCGTGACAAAATGACTTTTTTCAGGGCCTCTGCTTGTACAGAATCGAAAGGATCTATGTGCAAAGTTAATTGATCTCGTCCTTCAACGGTTGTTGATTGGAAATGAGCATATACGTCATAAGCCTTTTCGATGATGTCTATTGCCTCGGCAATATCACGTGTTAGTATATCCGGCATCGAAGTGTCTGCTCGCATATACTCTGACATTTGGCGAATAGTCTGATATTGAAACACCTGATTAATTCCTATTTCAATGCCAACAGCCTTAGCCTGTGAAACCAATTGAATGGCTTTTAGGGAGTGTCCGCCTAAATTAAAATAGTTATCATCAATGCCAACAATACTGACACCCAAATTCTGCTTCCAAATATCTACCATATGTCGTTCCATGTCGGTTCGCGGGGCTGCATATTCAACACCTGTTTGAATGTCTCCATCCGGCGCAGGCAACGCTTTGCGGTCAATTTTCCCGTTTGGTGTCAGCGGGAAATGATCCAGTTGTACGACATAAGTCGGGATCATATAACCCGGCAGCTTGGGCTGCAGCAGGTTGCGCAGCTCTGGCAAATTCAGCGCCTCCGAGGCTACGACATACGCACACAAATCCTTGTCTCCGTCTTCGTCTTCCCAGGCGGTGACGATGGCTTTCTGAATGCCGTCCACGGTCAGCAGCTGTGCCTCCACCTCGCCCAATTCAATCCGGAAGCCCCGGATTTTGACCTGATCATCCATCCGGCCGATAAAGTCCACATTGCCATCCGGCATCCACCGCGCCAAATCGCCTGTGCGGTACAATCGTTCACCCGGTACATATGGGTTCGCTACGAATTTCTCGGCTGTCAGGTCTGCACGATTCAGGTAGCCTCGTGCCACCCCGGCTCCGCCAATGCACAGCTCACCCAGTACGCCGATCGGCACCGGATTCAGCTGGCTGTCCACGATATAGAAACGTGCGTTCAGCCACGCCTGACCAATCGGCACATTGCCGCTGCTTGGCAGCTTCGACAGCTCTTCGTCGTAGAAGCTAGAGTCGATTGCCGCTTCTGTGACACCATAGCTGTTCATAATGCGGATATCCGCGCCAAACCGTTCTTGCAGCACCCGGTAATCTGTCACGCTACAGCTATCCGAGCTGGTGATCAGCAATTCCAGACTGCTCATGTCCAGTCCCTGTTCATGCACATGTTGCATAAACGGTACGATCAGGGCCGGGGTCGATTCGAATACGGTAATCTGGTAATCGCGAATCCAGTCATACAAACGGCTAAAATCAATCCGGTCGTCTTTCGGACAAATGACCATCGTTCCGCCGTTATAGAGCGTCCGCGCGATATCTCCGACGAATACGTCGAAGGAGAAGCTCGCCAGCTGCAGCAGTCGTACCGGGAACTCGCTCAGACGGTAATCTCGGCGATATGCCGCAGCCGTATTCACTAAGCTGCGATGCTCAATCACGACCCCTTTTGGACGTCCCGTTGTACCGGATGTGTAGATCACATACGCCAGATCCTGTGGTTCGTTGATGTGATCGACGTCTGTGGTATCTCCGATGTACAGCGACTCATCATCCAACGCCAGCATAGTCTGCAGACGTAGTCTCGTTGCCAGTTCGGATGCTACTTCGCTATCAGGTGACGAAGTTGCTGTTCCATTCAGGGTTCCATGGAGAGTACCTGATTCCATCGTTTCAGCGCCAGCCGCTGTTTCTAACTCGGCTTCAGATTGCCCTCCGGCCAAGGCCTGTCGGCTTTCCTCCAGCCATGCCTGCGCACGGTCCTGCAAGCCCGTCTGGGTCAACAGTACCGTCGCACCGCTGTCCTCCAGCATGAAATGAATACGTTCTGATGGATAGTCTGCATCCAGCGGCACATATGCGCCTCCAGCTTTCCACACCGCCAAAACGCCGACCAGCATGTCCACCGAACGTTCACTTAAAATGCCGACAATCGACTCGCGTCCAATGCCTTCATTCCGCAATCTACGCGCCAATTGGTTCGCACGCTCGTTCAGTTTCCGGTACGTAAGCTGCTGCTCCTCGTACACCACCGCCACGTGATCCGGCACAAGCTGTGCCTGTTCTTCCACAAAGGTATGGAAGAAGGCTTCTACTTCAACTACAGCAACATCCGATACCCCCACATTTCCAAATCCATGGATGATTTGTGCTTTTTCCTCGGCAGGTACCATCTCCAAAGCTGCCAGTGGCTGCTGCGGATGAAGGGTAATTGCACGTACAAGTTCGGTAAAATGCTGTGCCAAGCGCGTGATGGTCTCAGGCTTGTACAGCGCCGTGCTGTATTCCAGACTGCAAACTATACCATCCGGCTGCTCCACTGCATCCAGAGTCAGATCAAATTTGGCCGTATTATTTTCCACCGGATATGAATGTAAGGTCAGACCTTCCAGATGGAACTCCTGTTGCTCCAATGTTTTCAACTCAAACATCGTGTCAAACAACGCATTTCGGCTCGTATCCCGCGTTAAATTCAGCTTTTCAACCAGCTCTTCAAAAGGATAGTCCTGATGCTCATAAGCACTAAGCGCATGCTCTTTAACCTCTTGCAGATAATCAAGGAACGTTTTGTCGCCAGACGGATAATTGCGGATCGCCAGCGTGTTGATGAAAACACCTACGAGGCTCTCCAGTTCCGCATGCGGTCTTCCAGCAATCGGCGTTCCGACTACGATATCTTCTTGGCCTGTGTATTTATGCAAGAGCGTGGTGTATGCCGCCAGGAGCACCATATACAGGGTTGCGCCTGTTTGTGCCGCCAGTTCTTTCAGGTGTTCGCTAACTTCACGCTCCAGTCCGAATTCGATCGTATCCCCTGCCGTACTCTGCACTGCCGGACGGGCAAAGTCGGTTGACAGATCCAGCGCAGGTACTCCGCCCCGGAAGGTGTCGAGCCAGTACGCTTCCTGACGCTGCATCCACTCCTGATGGGCTTCGCTTTGCTGCCATACCGCATAGTCTTTGTACTGAATCCGCAATGGTAATAGCTCTTCACCGCTATACAACCGGACAAATTCATCGGTCAGTACCTCCATCGACACACCATCCGAAACGATATGGTGCATGTCGAGCATGAGCAGATGCTGAGATTCCTGCTCTACTCCTTGTACGCCCAAGTCCACCAAACCTACCCGCAGCAGTGGCACAGCTTTTAGATCAAACGGACGGACAAACTGCTGCACAAGCTCTTGTGCTTCCTGGCTGACTGTCGTGTCCGTAGCTGTAGCTGTGTCCTGATCTGTATCCGTAGTCGCACGCTCTGCCTGTACCTTCGTATATTCCACCTCAAACGACACCGTATCCTCAACCCATTGCATCGGCTCATTGTCCACCAGCTCAAAGCGGGTACGCAACGTCGCATGACGGGTGATTAATTGACGGAACGCGTCTTCTACCTGTTTCACATCCAGCGGTCCGCTCATTTGCAGCACCGACGGCATGTTGTAGTTCACATCATTCGGATCGAACTGATGCAGCACATACAGTCGTTTTTGCGCCGAGGAAAGCGGGTAGAAGCTGCGTTCTTCCGTCACCGGAATGGACGCATACGCCACTTGATCCAGACCTTCTATGATCACTGCCAGTTGTTCAATCGTTGGCGCTTCAAAAATACTGCGTAGTGGGAGCAGCTTGTTCAGCTCCTTGTGAATTTTTGAGGCCAGCGTCGTCGCCCGCAGCGAGTGTCCGCCAATCTCAAAGAAGTTTTCCTTCACCCCAACCTGCTCCAGACCCAGCACATCCTGCCAAATTTGTGCCAGCTTCACTTCCACCCATGTCCGCGGTGCGACATAATCAGCTCTGCTTTGCAGACTGTCTTCCGGTGCCGGCAGTGCCTTGCGATCAATTTTTCCGTTCGGTGTCAGCGGCATGTTCTGCAGTTGTATAAAATACGACGGTACCATATAGTTCGGCAATTTCTCATTCAGCAAATTCAATATCATACTGCCGCTGATTTCTTTTTCAGCTACGTAGTAAGCGGCCAAATGATAGTCTCCCTGCTGATCTGCACGAGCCATGACAATAGATTCTTTAACACCGTCCACCTTGATAATTTGCGCTTCAATCTCACCGAGTTCAATCCGATACCCGCGGATTTTGACCTGATGGTCAATCCTACCCAAATATTCAATGTTCCCATCTGGCAACCATCGTGCCAAGTCACCTGTACGGTACATTCGCTCATAGCCAACTTCCTCTGCTGCAAACAGATTGGCTACGAATTTTTCTTTTGTCAGCTCTGGACGGTGCAGATAGCCGCGTGCCAGCCCCGGACCGGATACACACAGCTCACCAGGGACTCCTGCAGGTGAAAGATTTCCGTGTGTATCCACTATATACACGCGGTGATTAGATACTGGCCGTCCGATGGATATGATTCCACCTAACTCAGAATTTCCTTCCGATACCGGCCAAAGAGACGTTGCAACGGAATTTTCGGTAGGACCATACGCATTGTAATAAGCCACCCGGTCCTTCCATTCGGACACCAGTTCTGCGGTAGAGGCCGATCCTGCTGTAAGCAGAACACGCAAATCAGGCATGCGATCCGGGTTCAGGTATACAGCATAGTTTGGCGGCAGCGTTGCAATTGTAATTCTGCAGGCAGCCATGTATTGCTCAAAACGTTCATAATTCAAAATAGTCTCGGAGGAAGGTATATACAATGTCGCTCCGCATAGTAAAGACTGGATTATTTCCGAGCATGATGTATCAAACGAATAACTGGCAAACATGACAACCCGATCGGACAAGCCAATACTCAATTTTTGCTCGAAGTAGGTTTTAAGATTACTAAGACCGTGATGCTCAAGCATTACTCCCTTAGGCTGACCCGTCGTTCCGGACGTATAGATGACATATGCCAGATCGTTTGGACCCGATACAGCCTCCAGATTCGAACCGTTCTGATGATATACGGACAGCATTTCCCCGCGTTCATCCGCTTTTCTTGTATTGGAAGCGACTCCGTCCTGTTCACCGTCAAGCACCAACACCTTGCCTCCAAACAGCACCTTTTCCGTCAAGTGCTGTTGCGTTAACAACAGTTCCGTACCTGAGTCATCCAGCATGTAGCGGATGCGTTCCTCCGGATAGGTTGGGTCTATCGGGATATATGCTCCCCCCGCCTTCAAAATCCCCAATATGCCCACAATCATGTCTACGGAACGCTCTGTCATCAGACTAACCAGACTATCGGCTTTCACACCATAGTTGCGTAGAGTACGGGCCAACCGGTTAGCGCGCCCGTTCAATTCATAGTAGGTCAATTGTTGACCTTCAAAATATACTGCTATCTGATCCGAAGTCTGCAAAACCTGTTCCTCGAACAGTCCGTGAATTGTTTGTTCACGCTGGTACTCTGCCGCGGTATTTCCCCACACCTGGATGATGTGCTCCCGCTCCTGCTTAGTCAGCAGATCCATTTCCTTAATTAAACTATCCGGATTCGCTATAATTTGATCCAGCAACCGCAGTAGATGTCCTTGAATCTGCGACACACTCTGAAGATCATATGCCTGGGCATTGTAGGCAAAATCAATTCGTAGTGTATCTCCCTGAAATACTATGATGCTTAAATCGTAGCTTTCTTGCTCAGTATTGGCATCCTCCAAAGTAGTCTCAAAAACCATTCTGTGACCAAAAAGTGCCAGCTGTTTCACTTTCGTTGTAACTATTTCGGACATTGGCAAATGTCCATATACCGCAGATTCATCGGTTTGCTGCTGCACTTTTCTCATCAACCCGCTAAAGTTCGCTCCTGCTTCAGTTCGAATGCGAACTGGCAAGGTGTGGTTACCCAGTCCAATTGAATGCCTCGGTTCCAACATATCTGTCAAAGGACTTGATATGGAGCAAGCGAACGCCACATCATCTGTACCGTTATACTTTTGCAATAAAATTCCCCAGCCTGTCTGCAGCAGCGTATTTGTCGTCACCTGCTCATTCAGTGCAATTCGCTGCAGTGCCACCGTTCGTTCAACATCCAAATTAATCTCCAGATGCTCTGTCTGATATGGACTGCGCCCCATCAGATTGGCATATGGCAATTGAGGTGCTTCTTCATAACCTTCGAGCAGAGTACTCCAGTAGCGAGAAGTCTTTAGGGTGTCCCTATGTTTTTTTAGAATCCCTTTGTCTTCTTCCGAAATCAGCGTCATTTCGCCCATTTTTGTATTCGGATCGGCTACAACGGTTTTGACCAACTGTACAAAATGCCTTGCCATGCTTTCTACCGTTTCCCGTTTAAACAAAGATGTAGCATACAGAAATTGGAGCTGGATAGATGCTTCCTCCTCACTGACTTCAAGCGTCAGGTCGAATTTCGCAGAAACCTGCTCTATCCCAAAAGAGCGGAAGAACAACTTGTCCAACTTCACTTCCTTTTTCTCCACATTCTGCAATACAAACATCGTGTCGAACAACGGATTACGGCTCATATCTCGTTTCAGGTCGAGCTTTTCCACCAGCTCCTCAAACGGATAATCCTGATGCGCATATGCTTGCAGTGCACACGTCTTGGCGTCCTCAATACAGTTATAAAACGTTTGTTCAGCGTGAGGATGATTACGTAATGCGAGCGTGCCGACAAACATACCGAGTATAGGCTCCAGGTCAGCATGTGGTCTACCTGCAATTGGAGTACCCACAATGATGTCTTCCTGCCCTGTGTAATAATGCAGCAATGCTGTGTATGCAGCCATAAGTACCATGTACAGCGTAGAATCCGTATGCACCGCCAGTTCTTTTAAACACTGAGTCAATTCCTGTCCCATTTCAAATTCAACAGCGTCACCTTCCGTACATCGTATTGCCGGACGCTCAAAATCAGTTGGCAAATCCAGTTGAGGCAAATCGCCACTAAATCTATTCAGCCAGTACTCTCCCTGACTCTTTATTCGCTCCTGCTGAGTTTTGCTATGCTGCCACACAGCATAGTCTGTATATTGAATACGCAGCGGAGATAATACTTCACCGCTATATAAGCGGGCAAAATCACCAGCCAATATTTCAATGGATACCCCGTCTGAAACGATGTGGTGCATATCAAGCATCAATAAGTGCTGCGGCTCCTGTCCTTCTTCGTCCAATCCCAATTTGACCAGCTTTACACGTAGTAACGGAGCGATCTTCAAGTCAAATGGACGAACAAAGGAACGGGCATGTTCTTCTGCTAAATTCTCAAGCATAAGTTCATTGGATTCTGTCCGCAGTTCTGATATTGTGGCATATTCCAACTCAAAGTGAATCGTTTCGTGAACCCGCTGCATCGGCACACCATTTACCAGTTCAAAGCTTGTCCGGAGGGCCACGTGACGTGAAATTAATTGATGGAATGCCTCTTCCACCTGCTTCACATCTATCGGACCGATTATTCTCAGTGCTGATGTGGTGTTATAGCTTATTCCATCCGGATCCAGCTGGTGAAGCACATACATCCGTGTCTGTGCGAAAGAAAGCGGGTAAGTGTCACGTTCTTCCGCCACCGGTATGGATGCATATGTGATTTGATCCTGTTCTTCAAGCAAGGCCGCCAATTGCTCGATCGTCGGTGCATCAAATATGTTTTGCAGATCCATCGGTTTGTTTAAATCTTTGCGAACTCTAGAAGTCAGTGTCGTTGCCCGCAGCGAATGACCGCCAATTTCAAAGAAATTTTCGTCGATGCCTACTTGTGGTAGTCCCAGTACATCCTGCCAGATGTCTGCCAATTTTATTTCCATCCATGTTCGCGGTGCAACATGATCGGTCAAACGACCTTCTGGCATCGGCAGCGCCTTACGATCAATTTTACCGTTTGGTGTAAGAGGTACGTTCTGCAATTGAATGAAATGTGAAGGGACCATATAATTCGGGAGTTCTTCATTTAACATCTTGCGAAGCTCGCTCCCCGTCACTTCCCGTTCCGCTACATAATAAGCAACGAGTTCGTGTTGGTTTTGGCTATTTGCATGTGCCAGTACGATGACCTCTTGCATGCGATCTGCCTTCAGCATAGCCGCCTCAACTTCGCCCAGCTCAATCCGGTAACCACGAATTTTGACCTGCTGGTCGATCCGTCCCAGGTACTCAATGTTGCCGTCCGGCATCCATCTCGCCAGGTCGCCTGTCCGATACATGCGTTCATAGCCCGCTTCCCCATCTGCAAACGGATTGGTCACAAATTGGTCTGCCGTTAATTCCGGACGGTGCAGATAACCGCGTGCCAGTCCTGGGCCGGATACGCACAGTTCACCAGGGATTCCTGACGGTGAAAGCTGTCCATGTGCATCGACCATATACACGCGGTGATTCGGTACAGGACGTCCGATTGAGATACACATTCCTGCTTCGGGAACTTCCGGTGAGAGCCAAATAGACGTTGTTATGGAATTTTCCGTTGGACCGTAAGCATTGTAGTATGTCACATGATCCTTCCATTTGGATACCAATTCTGGTGAGGCAGCCGAACCGCCTGTAAACAGGATGCGCAGATCCGGCATTCGTTCCGGATTCAAGTATACAGCATAGGTCGGCGGCAATATCGTAATTGTAATTCGATGATCCGCCATATACTGCTCAAACTTGTCATAGCTGAGAATGGTTTCTGATGTCGGAATGCATAAAGTGGCCCCGTTGAAGAGCGCCTGAAGCATTTCCCAGATCGAAGCATCAAAGGAATAGCTGGCAAATGATACGACACGATCCGAGCCGCTGATCCGCAGCGTCTCCCTGAAGTACGTATGCAGATTGCAGAGTCCACGATGCTCAAGCATTACTCCCTTAGGCTGGCCTGTCGTTCCGGACGTATAAATCACATACGCTAGGTTATGAGGACCGGATATGGCCTCCAAATTCGTACCATCCCTGTGATATACGGACACAGGGTTCCCTTTTGCTTCAGCCGAACTTGCATCCACAGTGGCTTCGTCCATTTCTGCGTCCAACAGCAGTACCTTGCCCCTAAATTCCACTTTTTCCACCAAATGCTGCTGCGTTAACAGCAGTTCCGTGCCTGAATCGTCCAGCATATAGCGGATGCGGTTCTCCGGATAAGTCGGATCGACCGGAATGTAGGCGCCCCCTGCCTTAAAAATACCCAAGATGCCGACAATCATGTCAATCGATCGCTCTGTCATCAGGCCGACCAGACCGTCTGCCATCACACCGTTGCTGCGTAAAGTACGCGCCAAACGGTTCGCCCGCTCATTTAATTCACGGTAGGTCACTTGCGCTCCTTCAAAATATACTGCTGCCTGCTCCGGTGTCTGCATGACCTGCTCCTCAAACAATCCGTGAATCGTCTGCTCACGTGGATATGCTGCTGTCGTGTCACACCAAGCACCCAGCATTTGCTCGCGTTCTTGCGCGGTTAATATATCCAGCTCGCAAATCCGGCCAGCTGGATTTACCTTGATTTGCTCCAGCAGTTGCAGCAGATGCCCCTGAATCTGTTCTACCCTTTCGTAATCATATACCTGGGCATTGTAACCAAAATGAACCCGTAGCGTCTCTCCCGGTAACACCACGATGTTAAAATCATAATTCGTCTGCTCAACTGCATCTACTCCGGTTATTTTAAAATCAGCTTCTTCCCTTTCACCTAATTGCTCAATTTGTTCATCTATCGGATAGTTCTCAAATACCATAATATGATTAATCAGTTCCACTTTTTGCTCAGCCTGTGCCTGAATCTCATAGAGTGGGAACGTTTCGTATGTTCCTGAAGCAAGCGCCTGTCGCTGAGTTTGCTTCATCAGCTCTGTAAATGCAGTTGCTTGTCCGCCTTGAATACGGACGGGGACCGTGTTAATGAATAGTCCAATCATCTGCTCTACTCCGGCAATGTCCGCTGGGCGTCCAGAAACCACGCTCCCGAAAACAACATCCTCTGTGCGATTATACTTTTGTAATAAAACACCCCAGGCCGTTTGCAGCAGCGTATTTATCGTTACCTGTTCTTGCTTTGCTAGTTGCAGCAAGGCCCTTGTCAGGTCTATACCTAAATCAAATTCCAGATATTCGGCCTCATATCCCTGGGTCTTCCCTGTTTTGGCCTGCGGCAAGACCGCCGTTTCCTCGTAGCCCCACAGGTAACCGCTCCAATACTCCGCTGCTTCCTGACGGTTCTGCCCCTCCAGCCATTCGATGTATCGACTGTATGGTGTTACCACCGGCAATTGCGGTGGCTTCCCCTCTGTAAGAGCGGTATATCCTCCAAAGACCTCATTGGTGACCAGTGACAAGCACCAGCCGTCCATTATGATGTGGTGGAAACTCCATACAAAATGGTATGAATCGTCTGATGTACGCAAGATAGATACACGCATCAGTGCATCCTTTGCCAGATCAAAGCCTCTCTGCTGATCTCGACGCGTGAACTCCTCAATATACTGCTCTTGCGCCGTCTTCTCCTTCTCACGTATATCCTCTACGTACAGTTCTCCGCGTTTATTCCGGTACACCACTTGCAACGGCTGGTCCTGCAAATCGCTCCGGAAGTTGGTCCGCAGTGCTGAATGACGCTTTACCAGCAAGTCCAGACTGGCAGCGAATGCAGTGAGATCCAGCGTTCCCTTTAGTTCAAAGGTGGACTGCTCCACATAGGCGCTCGATTGGAAATCCAGCATGTTGTGAAACAGCATGCCTTTTTGCATCGGCGTCATGGGGTACATATTCTCAAGCTCTTCGTCAGACTGAATCTGCTCCACCATCCGGTTCAGTTCTTCAAGGCTTAAGTCTGAAAGCAGCACATCACTTGGCGTCAATTCGGATTGCTCCCGAGATGCACAATGCTGAACTACTTCCAGCACGTTCTGCTTGAATTGCTCTGCTAGTTGCTCAGCAGCATTTTGTTGGAGTGCCTTAATGTTGTATTGAATACTTAATTCCAGCATGCCATCTGTAACGAGTCCTCCCACGTCCATAACACAGGACATTTGGGTCAGTTCATGAGTACTGGCTCCGCTGGAATATGGAGAAAAATGCATGCCGCTATGCTGCAGTGTCTGATCAAATTCGCCCAAATAATTAAAGCTTATCTGTGGCTCGGCATATGTTGCCCCGGACGGTCCATTCTGGCTGAGATATCTCCAGATGCCATACCCAATTCCTTTACGTGGAATGCTTCGCAGCATCTCCTTCATCCGTTTGATGTGCCCGGAGATATCATCTTCCCGGTTAATCCGCAGCAGTACCGGGTATTGACTCGTAAACCAGCCAATCGTCCGTGATATATCTGTATCCTTTAGGATTTCTTCCCGGCCATGGCCTTCGAGAAGAATCGCTACCTTTTCATTGCCAGTCCAAGCGCTTAACGTCTTGCCGAGTCCCGTCAACAACAGATCATTCACTTCTGTGTTGTACGCGCGGTGGGCTTGCTTCAGTAATTGGTCAGTCTCTTCCTTCGTAAGCCTCACATTTACGATACCCATGTCTTGCTGCATAAACCTATCGCTATGCTCTTGGGACACTGGAAGTTGGGGCGACTCGGATACCGCCAGTTCATTCACTTGCTCCCAGTATGCGTGCTCACTTTCCATCTCAGGACTGTCGGCATAGGCTGACAACCGCTCCGACCAGACCCGGAAGGAGTCTGTTTTGGCAGGAAGCTGTATGGCTTCCCCACGTACAGCCTGCTCATAGGCATTCGACAAATCCTCCAACAGTATCCGCCACGATACGCCGTCTACCACCATATGATGAATAGCCAGTAGCAGATGGTCCCCATCAGCGCAGTGGAACAGGCCCACTTTCAGCAGAGGTCCTTCATCCAGTCGGATGCTACTCTGAATAGAGCTGGCTCGGGCTTCTATAGCTTGACCCAATGTGGGACCGATCGGCACGTCTTTGAAATCGGCCACTTCCAGATCATACAGCTTCCCTTCCTTCACTCTACGGTTCCACGCTTCCCATCCTTGCTCCGCCTTGCGGAACACCATCCGCAATGCATCATGGTGCACCACCAACTGCGTCAGTGCCTGACGTAGCGGCTCTTTTTCAAATCCCTGCTCCCGGTGAAGCATAACCGCCTGATTAAAGTGGTCCGGCACAGGCTGTCCTTGCTCCACAAACCACTGCTGAATCGGCGTCAGCAGCACAGCTCCGCTAACCTCTTCCTGATCAGCTAATTGGGTATCCGACACACGCAGGTGCGTAGCTAGCTCAGCAACCTCAGGGTACTTAAACAACTCTTTGATATCCAGCTTGTATCCTGCCTGCAGCAAGCGTGAGGATACCTGAATCGCCTTGATCGAGTCCCCGCCCCGATCAAAAAATTGATCCGTCAATCCGACCGGACCGCCGCCCAGCACAGCCTCCCACACATGGGCCAGCGCCTGCTCCGCTGCTGTCTGCGGAGCCCTATATTCCTGCGTGGAGCGGGAAATCTGTTCCGGTGCCGGCAATGCCTTACGGTCGATTTTGCCGTTGGGTGTGAGCGGCATTTGCTGCATCTGAACAAAGTACGAGGGAACCATATAATTCGGGAGTTCTTCACTCAGCAGCTTGCGAAGCTCACTCCCCGTCACTTCCTGTTCTGCCACGTAATAGGCAACCAGTTCGTGTTGGTTTTGGATTGTCGCATGGGCCAGTACGCTGACCTCTTGGATACGATCTATTTTCAGCATAGCCGACTCGACCTCGCCCAGCTCAATTCGGTAGCCGCGAATTTTAACTTGTTGATCCATCCGTCCAGCGTATTCTAATGTACCGTCTTCACGCCAGCGAACAAGGTCTCCCGTGCGGTACAGGCGATCTCCGTCCACCCACGGATTGGCAAGGAATCTCTCAGCCGTCAAATCAGGACGGTTCAGGTAACCGCGTGCGACTCCGTCTCCGCCAACAACCAGCTCACCCCATGCTCCAATCGGCTGCAGGTTAAACGCCGAATCGACCACATACGCCGTCGAATTGCGGATAGGGCGCCCGATCGGCACAGAATCAAGCTGTTCTTCCTTAATATGATAAGTCGTCGAAAAAGTAGTATTTTCCGTTGGTCCATAGCCGTTAATGATATTCATGTCCGGATTATCACGCAGCACCCGATTGATATGCGGTGCAGACAGCACATCGCCTCCGACCAGCAAATACTTCACATCTCCGAACAATTTACTGTCCTGCTGCGAAAGCTGATTAAATAGCGGTGTAGTCAGCCACATCATAGTAATGCGATGGTCCCGTATAGTCTCCTTGAGCTTAGCTACGTCCAAAAGATCATCCTTATGCACGAGTACAAGCTCACCGCCGTTCAGTAGCGCCCCCCAAATTTCAAACGTAGACACATCAAATACAAACGCGCCAGTCTGCAACATTCGGATTGATTCATCGAACGGCACATAATCCGTATTACGCACCAAGCGCACGACACTTTGATGCTCAACAACGACGCCCTTAGGCTTGCCTGTTGATCCCGAGGTATAGATGACATAAGCAGCATGTTCGCCTGATCCATCTATTCCTAAATTGGAAGTATCCGGACTGTGGGACGTATACTCATTCAGATTGACAATCTGTCCATCAAAATAGCAACGTTCCAGTAAATCTTGTTGAGTCAGCAGCAGTTTGGCTCCCGAGTCCTCCAGCATATAGCGGATACGTTCCTCCGGATATTGAGGATCTATCGGCACATACGCGCCTCCAGCCTTCAAAATAGCCAACGTTCCACTAATCATATCCAACGAACGCTCCGTTAGAATGCCGACAGGCTCATTGGCCTTCACTCCAGCAGTCTGTAGTGTATGCGCTATGCGGTTAGCCTTCTCATTCAGTTCCCGATAGGTTAGAGATTGATGCCCCAAAGCTACAGCAATATGATCAGGCGTACGCGCAGCCTGCTCCTCAAACAGCTTTTGGATCGTCTGATTGCGCGGATATACAGAAGCCGTGTCGTTAAACTCGCCTGTAATCTGTTGTCTTTCCGCCGTTGTCACCAATTCCAGTTCTTCAACGCGAACATGCGGGTTGAACGAAATTTGCTCCAGCAGACGAGCAAAATGACCATGCAGACGCTCAATGCCGGTTTGATCAAAGCTCAATGCGTTATACATAAAACGAATATTTATGCCTTCTCCCGGCATCACGACGACGTTCAGATCGTAGTTGGTTTGCTCTGTAGCCACCGCGTTTAAAATTGTGAATGCATTCTGCCCATCACTTCCCAGCTGCTCTACCTGCTGCTCCACCGGATAATTTTCGAATATCATAATATGCTTGATTAGATCCTGCTTCTGCTCGGTCAGTGCCTGAATTTCATACAGCGGGAACGTGTCATAGGCATTGGCAGAAAGCGCCTGTCGCTGAGTTTCCTTCATTAATTCAGTAAATGCAGTTGTTGGTTTACCTTGAACACGGACTGGGATTGTATTAATGAAAAGTCCGATCATTTGCTCTACTCCCGCAATGTTCGTTGGACGGCCCGACACCACACTACCGAAAACGACATCCTCTGTGCGGTTATATTTCTGCAGCAAAACACCCCAGGCCGTTTGCATCAACGTATTTATCGTTACCTGTTCTTGCTTTGCCAGCCGCAGAAGTTCCGCCGTCAAATCTATACCTAAATCAAATTCCAGATATTTGGCCTCATATCCCTTCGCCTTCCCTGTTTTGGCCTGTGGCAAAACCGTGGTCTCCTCATGGCCCTGCAGGTAACCGCTCCAATACTCCGCCGCTTCCTGACGATTCTGCCCTTCCAGCCATTCGATGTATCGGCTATATGGTGTTACCACAGGCAATTGCGGTGGCTTCCCTTCTGTAAGGGCGGCATATCCTCCAAAGACTTCGTTGGTAACCAGCGACAAACACCAGCCATCCATGATGATATGGTGGAAGCTCCATACAAAATGGTATGCATCGTCTGATGTACGCAAGATGGATACCCGCATTAGTGTATCCTTTGCCAGATCAAAACCCCTCTGCTGATCCCGACGCGCGAATTCCTCGATATATTGCTCTTGCGCCACCTTCTCCTTCTCACGTATGTCCTCTACGTACAGTTCTCCGCGTTTATTCCGGTACACCACTTGCAAGGGCTCGTCCTGCAAATCGCTCCGGAAGTTGGTCCGCAGTGCTGAATGGCGCTGTACCAGCAAATCCAGACTGGCGGCGAATGCCACGAAATCCAGCTTTCCCTTCAATTCAAAGGTGGACTGCTCCACATACGCGTTCGATTGGGAATCCAGCATGTTGTGGAACAGCATGCCTTTTTGCATCGGCGTCATGGGGTATATATTCTCAAGCTCTCCATCAGGCTGAATCTGCTCCACGATCCGGTCCAATGCTTCCAGGCTTAGACCCGGAAGCAGCACATCACTCGGCGTCAATTCAGAACACTCCCGTGATACACAGTGGCGGATCACTTCCAGCACGTTCTGCTTGAGTTCCCTGGCTAGTTTCATTACATTATCTTCCTGTAATACTTTTGTGTTATAACGAATATCCAACTCAAGCATTTCATCCGTTACAATGCCCCCCACATCCAGGGAACACGGCATTCTGGTCTGTTCGTTAACATCTGCTCCACTGGAGTACGGTGACATGCGCGTTTCGCTGTGCCGCAGCGTCTGATCAAATTCGCCCAAATAATTAAAGCTAATCTGTGGCTCGGCGTATGCCCCTCTAGATACTACGTTCTGGCTGAGATACCTCCAGATGGCGTACCCAATTCCTTTATGTGGAATGCTGCGCAACATCTCCTTCATCCGTTTGATGTGTCCGGATATATGATCTTTCCCGTTAATCCGCAGCAGTACCGGATATTGGCTCGTGAACCAGCCAACTGTTCGTGAAATATCCGTATCCTTCATGATATCTTCACGGCCATGGCCTTCCAGAAGAATTGCAACCTGCTCACTGCCAGTCCAAGTGCTTAACGTCATGCCGAGCGCCGTCAGCAGCAGATCGTTCACTTCTGTGTTGTACGCGCGATGGGCCTGCTTTAGCAGTTGATCAGTCTCTTCTTTCGTGAATTTCAAGCTCAAAGTAGCTGTGTTATTTATGGTCAATGGTTTTTTAGAATCCAGCAATTCTGTAAGCCTTAAAGACTCGTATACTTCCAATTCATTCAATTGCTCCCAGTATGCGTACTCACTTTCCATCTCAGGACTGTCGGCATAGGCTGACAACCGCTCCGACCAGACCCGGAAGGAGTCTGTTTTGGCAGGAAGCTGTATGGCTTCCCCACGTACAGCCTGCTCATAGGCATTCGACAAATCCTCCAACAGTATCCGCCACGATACGCCGTCTACCACCATATGATGAATAGCCAGTAGCAGATGGTCCCCATCAGCGCAGTGGAACAGGCCCACTTTCAGCAGAGGTCCTTCATCCAGTCGGATGCTACTCTGAATAGAGCTGGCTCGGGCTTCTATAGCTTGACCCAATGTGGGACCGATCGGCACGTCTTTGAAATCGGCCACTTCCAGATCATACAGCTTCCCTTCCTTCACTCTACGGTTCCACGCTTCCCATCCTTGCTCCGCCTTGCGGAACACCATCCGCAATGCATCATGGTGCACCACCAACTGCGTCAGTGCCTGACGTAGCGGCTCTTCCTCGAATCCCTGCTCCCGGTGAAGCATAACCGCCTGATTAAAGTGGTCCGGCACAGGCTGTCCTTGCTCCACAAACCACTGCTGAATCGGCGTCAGCAGCACAGCTCCGCTAACCTCTTCCTGATCAGCTAATTGGGTATCCGACACACGCAGGTGCGTAGCTAGCTCAGCAACCTCAGGGTACTTAAACAACTCTTTGATATCCAGCTTGTATCCTGCCTGCAGCAAGCGTGAGGATACCTGAATCGCCTTGATCGAGTCCCCGCCCCGATCAAAAAATTGATCCGTCAATCCGACCGGACCGCCGCCCAGCACAGCCTCCCATACACTAGCCAGAGCCTGCTCCGCTGCTGTCCGCGGAGCCCTATATTCCTGCGTGGAACGGGAAATCTGTTCCGGTGCAGGCAATGCCTTACGGTCGATTTTGCCGTTGGGTGTGAGCGGCATTTGCTCCATCTGAACAAAGTGAGAGGGAACCATATAATTCGGGAGTTCTTCACTCAGCTGCTTGCGAAGCTCGCTCCCCGTCACTTCGCGTTCCGCCACGTAGTAGGCAACCAGCTCGTGTTGGTTTTGGCGGTTTGCATGTGCCAGTACGATGACCTCTTGCATGCGATCTGCCTTCAGCATAGCCGCCTCAACTTCGCCCAGTTCAATCCGGTAACCGCGAATTTTGACCTGCTGGTCGATCCGGCCTAGGTACTCAATGTTGCCGTCCGGCATCCATCTTGCCAGGTCGCCTGTCCGATACATGCGTTCATAGCCCGCTTCCCCGCCTGCAAACGGATTGGTCACAAATTGTTCAGCCGTTAAATCCGGGCGGTGCAGATAACCGCGAGCCAATCCTGGGCCGGATACACATAACTCTCCTGCTATTCCAGCAGGTAAAAGATGACCAAAAGCATCGATCATGTACACCCGGTGGTTGGGTACGGGACGTCCTATGGAAACGGTATCGATTGCTCCGGGGTGTTCCGACACTGGCCAAATGGACGTTGCTACCGAGTTTTCTGTCGGTCCATAGCCATTAAAATAGGTGACCTGATCCTTCCACTTGGTTACGAGCTCCATCGAGGAAGCGGAACCAGCGGTGAACAGAATACGCAGATCCGGCATTCGTTCTGGATTTAGATACACGGCATAGGTAGGAGGTAATGCCGCCACCGTAATTTTATGATCCGCCATATACTGTTCAAACTGGTTGTAGTTCAGTATGATTTCCGAAGTAGGCACGTAAAGTGTCGCGCCACAAAATAGCGCCTGAAATATTTCCCAGCAAGCAGCATCAAATGCGTAGCTCGCAAACAGTAGGGCATGATCTGACGGACTTATCTGCAATGTTTCATCAAAATATGTTTTCAGGTTACACAATCCATGGTGCTCCAGCATTACACCTTTAGGCTGTCCTGTCGTACCTGAAGTATATATGACGTAGGCTAAATCATTTGCTCCTGATACGGCCTCCAGATTTGATCCTTCCATGTGATACACAGTTGGATCTTCATCCAATACTAGGACTTTTCCTCCAAAGGCGGCCTCTTTGACCTTTTCCACAAGATGGCTTTGCGTCAAAAGCAGGTCTGCACCGGAATCGTCAAATATATAACGGATACGTTCCTCTGGATATGACGGATCGATGGGTACATATGCCCCTCCTGCTTTAAGAATAGCGAGGATGCCGACCACCATATCTATAGAACGATCAGTCATGAGCCCAACCAGCCGATCAGTTGTTGTGCCGTAACTACGCAGGGTACGAGCCAATCGGTTAGCACGTTCATTCAGCTCAGCATAAGTCAAACTGGAGTTCTCAGAGACAACTGCTGTTGTCTTCGGTGTCTTTTCTGCTTGTTTTTCAAAACAAAGATGGATGGTATCACTAGAAGGATACGAGATCTGTACTCCGCTAAATTCGGATAAAACCTGACTTTTCTCTTCCGTTGTCAGAAATTCCAATTCGGTGATCGGTAGATCCGGCTGTTGAACAATCTGCTCCAGTCCCCGTTTAAGATGAGCTGCAATTAGCTTAATCCAATTTTCATCGTAAACCAGCCGATTATAACTAAAAGTAACTTCATACTGTGATCCAGGAACGACAATCACATTAAAATCATAGTTGGTCTGTACAATATCCTCCACGTCAGTGACCTGAAGTGTATCAGGCCCTTTTTCCGCATGAATAAGCTCCTCTGAATAAGGATAGTTCTCAAAAACAACAATATGACGGACTAAATTTTGTTTCAAATCCGTGTGATTCTGAATATCTGCTAGGGAAGAATAAGAGTACTGAGCAGACTCGATGTGGGAGTTCTGCACAGATATAAGCAGATCCGAAAAACTCTGGTCCGCATAACTGGTTATGCGTGTTGGTATTGTGTTAATGAACAATCCAACCATATTTTCAATTCCCGGAACTTCATCTGGTCTGCCGGATACTACAGACCCGAACACAACATCCCGGCTGTTGTTGTACATTTGAAGCAATAATCCCCATACCGTTTGAAATACAGTGCTGACTGTCGTGTGGTAGTGTTTAGATATTCTCTCCATTCCTTGAGTTAGTTCTTTTCCCAGCTTGCATGTGTAACGGTCTGCCTCGAAGATTGGATTCAATGGACGGTTATAGCCCGGTAAAATCGTTTCATTTTCCAGCCCATTTAAATACCCCTGCCAATAGGCTGTCGCTTCTTCCTTGTCCTGTTGCTCCAGCCACTGAATAAAACTGCTGTACGGATATACCGTATCCAATTGCGCAGGCACTCCAGACCGAAGGGAAGTATAGATAGTAAAAAATTCCTGGGCTACCGTTCCCATGCACCAACCATCCATTATAATGTGATGAACACTCCAGACAAGTCTGGAAGACTCATCATCCCATTCAAACAGGGCAAGCCGAATCGGAACATCTTTTTCCAAGTCGAAACCAGCTTGGCGCTCTGCCTTTAAAAAGGCCGTAAAATGCTCCTTTTTCTCAGCTGCGGGAAAAGCACTGATATTCTCGAAATGAACAGGCAACGCATCACGTTCCTCCAGGACAATTTGAAGCGGACGTTCTGTTTCTTTATACATAAAAATGGTACGGAATATATCATATCGATTCATGAGCTGCTGCAAGCTTTGCTGAACCAGATGAACGTCCAGCACTTCATTAAAGGTAATAACGGTCTGTTCAAAGTAAGCTTCTGATTTTACGTCGAGGATGGAATGAAACAACATTCCCTCCTGCATCGGGGACAGCGGATAGATATCTTTAATATTTACCTGTGTCAAATCATTCACCATTCCTTTATCCATGCAGAATTTGAGATTCAACTTGCGGATATCCTTTATTTCAACAGATTTCCCAGCTTATCCGATAATCGGCTCGATATGTGTTCAAATTGCCCCATAGACAATTGATTATATGTAAAATCCGTAGGGCTGCGCTCCGCCTGATCCTTAGTGCAACAATGATGGATAAGATTTAATAGATGTTTTTTAAAGCCGATCGTTAATCGCTCTACCGTTACTGCACCATATTCAAGCCCGTTATATTCAAATCCAAACCGAAGGATTCCGTTCGTTATCATGCCGTTAATGTCAAATGTATTCGTCTTTTCCGCACGCGGGCTTCTCTCACCATTGGCTAAGTCTGCTAATCTGGAAATACGCCAAAGCATGTCTGCGCTGTTTTCTTCGTCGAATTGCCCCAAATAATTGAAGCTAATTTCCGGGAATGGTGCTGCGACTAGAGAAGCGGATTTAGTCTGGTCTTTGGTCAAATAACGTAAAATACCATAACCGATGCCCTTATTAGGCACCCGCCGCAGCTTATCTTTAACCATTTTGATCTGATAGGCCAAATTTTCGGGTCTGTTGACCTCGATTACAAAAGGATACAGGGAGGTAAACCAGCCGACTGTACGAGAGATGTCCAAATCTTTAATGATCTCCTCCCTACCGTGCCCCTCCAGCAAAATCGGGATTTCGTTATAACCGCTCCAATCATAAAAAGCCAGACCCAAGGCTGTAAGTAACAGATCATTCATTTCCGTATGATAGGCATGATGTACATGCTTCAACAGCTTTTCCGTCTCATCCCTGCTGAGTACTACCTCCGCTAGGCGTCGATCCTGTATCAAGCTAACCGCGATTTCATGATCCCTTGGCAATCGACGTATCCTGCGTGAGTCTACATTGTTCCAGTAGCTGATTTCTTGGCGTACCTGTACACTTTCGGCGTAAGTGGTCAGTCCTGAAGCCCACTCTTTGTAAGCATCAGTCTTGGCAGGCAGATTCGGCATCTCACCGCGAGCTACCTGATCATAGGCGGTACCCAAATCTTCCAGCAAAATTCTCCAAGACACACCGTCTACAATAAGATGGTGGATAACGATCATCAGATGATCTTCACCGGATAAATGGAATAAAGCTAAACGTATGAGAGGACCTCGTTGCAGATCCAAACTGCTTTGCAGCTCATCACCAATGTGTCGGATTTCTTCTTCAGGCTGGCTTGATTGTGTCAAATCATAGCTCGTTAATGTAAAGAACTCACCTTCGTTCACTCCCCTGTTATAGGCGGAGGCTCCCTTTTCCTCTTCCACAAAAATGAGCCGTAATGCATCGTGATGGGCTACCAGCTTGTCCATGGCGTTTTTCAGCCATAATCCATTCCATCCTTCATCATTTTGTAGCATGACCGCCTGATTATAATGGTGACGATCTCTCCGATGATGCTGAAAAAAATCGAGTTGAATGGGTGTCAATTCTACCTCACCCTCTACAATCCCTTGGGGAATGATACGGGTGATTTTTTTTATAAACGGCGCTATCAGGTGAATTTCAGGGTAACGGAATAAGTCCTTTACTTCCATTTTCAGGCCTTTGGCATTTAAGCGGATTGCAATTTGCAATGCTTTAATCGAGTCCCCACCAAGCTCGAAAAAGTTGTTGTGTAATCCAATTGGTTTAACACCAATCACTTCTTCCCAGATCAAAGCAATTGTTTTTTCCAATTCATCCTGTGGTGCTTCATATACGGTATCCAACGGTGCTATTTCATCCGGTTCGGGCAGATTGGATCGGTCTATTTTCCCGTTATGGGTCAATGGCAACTGTTCCAATACAATGATTTGGGCTGGAACCATGTAGACTGGTAACTGCCGAGCCAGTTTATCCCGCAGCATGTCTTTCTCAGCTGCACCTGCAACATAGGCACATAAATACTTTTGTCCCGCTGTGTCCAGTCGATCAACAACAACCGCCTGGCGTACTCCTTCCGTTTCGAGCAAAATAGATTCGATTTCTCCAGGCTCAATCCGGTATCCGCGAATTTTATATTGGTAGTCAGCTCTCCCGATAAAATCAATATTCCCATCTGGCTGCCAGCGTGCTAGATCCCCCGTACGATACAAGCGTCCACCGGGCAAGAACGGATCAGACACGAATTTCTCAGCCGAAAGCTCCGGCCTGTTCAGATATCCCCGCGCTACAGAAGCTCCACCAATACACAGCTCGCCCGTTACACCGACAGGGACCGGACGCATCCTCTCATCAACAATATATAACTTATGATTCGGTAGAGCTCTGCCGATAGGGACAATACCGGACAGAGGCAATTTTTCCAGCTCGTCCTCATAAAAGCTAGATTCGATTGCGGCTTCGGTAACTCCATACGTATTAATAATCCGCATCTTGCTGCCAAAACGGGTCAACATCTTACGGTAATCTGCAACAGCCAAGCTATCTGCTCCAGTAGTAAGCAGCTTTAGGGAACTGATATTTGTACCATGCTCATAGATGTAATTCAATAGCAGAGCTAAAAGCACAGGCGGCGTCTCAAACGTAGTAATCTCCTGCTGCTCCAACAGTGTAGCCAAGGCAGCTGGATCATTTCTCACGTTTTCAGGACAAATGACTAAGGTACCACCATTGACAAATACCTTGGCCAAATCGCATGCAAACACATCAAACGACATGCTGGCAATTTGCAGTAGCTTAATAGGGAAATCTTTAAATCCTTGGCTGTGTCTGTAACCGAGTGCGGTGTTGACATATTGTTGATGTTCAACCATAACGCCTTTGGGCTTACCTGTGGTACCCGATGTATAAATGACATACGCCAAAGAGCCGGGTTCATAAGTGGAGATATACTGCTTGTCCAAATCCATCTCGGGCTGGAGTGGCAACGTAGCGAGATCGACTACCTGGCCCATGAAATCCATTGTTTTCAGCCAACCCGCCAGGTGAGATTGCGTAAGCACAATCGTCGTTCCACAGTCACGCAGCATATATTCAATACGTTCTTCTGGATATACAGGATCTACTGGCACATAGGCAGCTCCTGCTTTCATAATTCCCAGCACCGCCACTATCATCTCAACAGACCTGTCAACCATGACAGCGACCAGACTCTCCCGTGTAATTCCACGCTTCTGCAAAAGATGGGCAAGAGCGTCTGCTCTATCATTAAGTTGTCTGTAAGTAAGCATTGTATCTTCATATATGACGGCCGCTCGTTCTGGCGTACGCTCCGTCTGCGCTTCGAATATCCCGTGAAAAGTAAGTGCAGGAAACTGGACAACGGGTCCGCTCCATAATTTCGTCAAAGTAGCCTCTTCTTCGGTTGTTAACAGCCGAACATCACGAAGGCAAACATCTGGATTTCTGGAAATTTGCAGGAAGACATGCTTCAAATGATGGGCCAGACGCTTCATCGCTTCACTGCTATAGACCCTGCCGTTATAGGACAATATGAAACTCATTGCCTTCTTATCTTCAACCTCAATATTAAAGTCATACGGTATTTCTTCGAATAACCGAGCGTCCTCAATAATGAATCCGAGTTTGTCTTGCCAGTCCCGTCTCCCGATCATGTTTTCCAGCGGATAGTTCTCGAATACAACGATATGATCAAGCAAGCGTTGCTTGAGTGCAGATTGCGACTGGATTTCAGCAAGTGAACAGTATCCGTTCCTCCTTCCTTGGACAGAGGCTCTCTGGACATCGCGCAATAATTCAACAAAACTCTTTTCTTCATTTAATCTAATTCGTAATGGAATGGTATTAATGAACAATCCGACAATTCGCTCTACTTCATCCAATTCCGACGGGCGGCCAGATACCACCGTGCCAAAAACTACGTCTTTGCTTCCGTTGTAACGACCAAGTACAATTCCCCAGGCGGCCAGAAAAAGACTGCTGAGCGTGGTCCCATTGCATTCAGCAATCGCCCGCAAAGTGCTGGTCTCTGTTTCCGTCAGCGTCGTTCTATATTCCTGCAGCAGATAGCCGCCTTTTTCAGGAGTTGTAGCTGGAGTTTTTAGCATCGGAAGTCCAGCCGTTTGTTCGTAATCTTGTAAGACAGAACTCCAGTAGTCCTTGGCCGCCTCCTGATCCTGTTCTTCAAGCCAGTCGGCATACCCGGTGTAAGGTCGTGGTTCAGGCAATTGAACGGAACGGCCTGTACGATAGGCTTCATAGGCCGTTAACAACTCGTCCATTATGATGCCAAGACACCAGCCGTCCATAATAATATGGTGAAAACTTAAAAGCACCGTATAAGCATCTTTATCTGTTTGAAGTACAGCCATCCGGATAAGCATATCCCTGCTCAAATCATAATGGGTGTTACGGTCCATATCCATAAATCTACGAATAGCGTCGGCTTGCTCCTTTCCGGTCAGCTCTGTCATATTTTCGTAAGTAATCGCCGTGTTTCGCTTTTTAAAAACAATCAGCCGCGAACGAGAAGCGGATTTATGATAAATGTTCGAGCGCAGTGTTTCATGACGCTGAACCAACAGCTGAAAGCTTTCTTGCAGGGCATTCCAATCCAGATCTCCCCGAACAGAAATACGTAATTGCTCGTAATAAGCCTGTGATTCTGGTTCCATCAGCGCATGAACGAGCATTCCTTCCTGTAAGGGAGTCAAGTTGACCACTTTTTCAATTTCAAGTCCTTCGATCATGGATATCCTCCTCGGACGAATCGTTATAGATTCTCATAAAACTGCTTCATGTCTTCAAACTCATCTAGATCCAAACCACGTGCTCCCACATCCGATGGTGTTAGTTGCCGTCCGGATTGGTCCAGACAATGCTGAATAATGCCCGACAAATGATGCTCAAAACGCAACAGAAGCATTCGGATAGTATCTTCTTCATACGCGTGACGGTTATAAAGCATGCAGATGGAAAGCTTACCGTATTTCATCCGCCCATCCAGATAGAGGGAATAGGCTAAATCAGAAACGCTACAATTCTGGCCGGACCATAATTCAGCATCCATAGGCGAAGTATGAAAGTGAGAGGAACTGACCGGTTCAGAATGAATCAAGCGGAAGCCAATTTCCGGGTAATACTGAGCATTAAATTCTGATCTGCCAGAGGATGCAGCTCCATATTTTAGTAATCCATATCCTAAACCCTGGTTGGGTACTTGCCGGACCGTCTCCTTTACGTTTCTGAGCAAAAGAGAACTGTCTTCTCCAGGCTCCATATCCAGAACAAGCGGATATATGGAACCGAATTGACCTATGGTTCTTGAAAGGTCCGGTTTGTCCGAAGTCACAGTTTGTTGCTCCCGATCATAATGCTCAAATCCAATGGCAATCTTAGACTGTTCGGACCATTCCACTATAGTCAGTCCCAATGCAGCAAGCAGTAACTCAGCGGTCACCGTATTATAGGTTTGGTTAGCCCGTGTTAACAGCTGGCTTGTTTTCTCGTCCGAAAGCTGTATGATGCAATGCTCTACTGGACGAAGTGCTTCTGAATGTGCAGGTGCCTTATGATCCTTCGGTATAAATTCGCCATCGAAATTAACTTTATCCAGCCAGTAGAGTTTCTCTTTGGCCAGCTTTTTGCTGTCTGCATAGTCTTCTAGCCACCGCATCCAGGAGCGGTAAGAATCTGTTTTGTCAGGAAGCACTATCGGTTCCCCGTTAAGAGCTTGTTCATAGGCAGTTGTGAAATCCTCAAGCAGGATACGCCAAGATGTAGGATCAGCCACTAGCGGATCTACAGAAAGAAAGAACTGGTCGGAGCCCGACATCCGGAATAAGCCTGCGCGTACTCTGGGTCCCTCAAACATTCCATAACTGTTTTGAATCCGGAAGCATTCGCTCTGTAATTGCTTGCTAGCTTGATGGTCATCATCTGCAAGTGAGAACACATCAAGTGTGAACAGTTCTTCATTTTCATCTCGGTACATAAGGATATTCGGCTCATCGATCGACGCCAGACCAAGCCGTAGTCCCTCGTGATGAGTAGTTAATGTTTGCAGCACAAACCGTAACAGATTCTCATCGAAGTCCGGGTTACCCGCAAATAGCATGGATGTTGTCGTACGCAAGGTGTAAAATGTACCCAGTGCATTCAACTGCCGCTGAATCGATGTTATTGGAATCTCTCCATCTATCGAATTCTGGTCTGTGTAGCGGAACAAAGTTGTCACAAGCTTGCTGAGATCCTCAATGAACGGGTGCTCCATCAAAAGAGAAATGTCAAGGGAATAACCATGCTGACGCAGACGTGAGGCCACCTGAACGGCCTTAATAGAATCGCCGCCAAGCAGAAAAAAATGATCTCGAACGCCTATATGATCACATCCCAAAACGTCTTGCCATACCACGACCAGCGCCCTTTCCACATCAGTTCTCGGAGCAATATAATCCGTTTGTAAAGAGTCATGTCGGTCCGGCTCAGGTAAAGCTTTTCGGTCCGTTTTTCCATTGGCTGTAAGAGGAAGCTGCTGCATAGGCACCACATATGTTGGAATCATAAAAAACGGCAGCTGCTGCTTGAGCGCATTCTGCACGTCCAGCGGACTTAATGGCTCAGAAGCCACAAAGTATGCACACAAATCCTTGTAGCCGTCTTTGTTTTCCCGCGCTACGACCACTGCTGACTGGATTCCGTCTACGGACAGCAACTGCGCTTCAATCTCACCCAGTTCAATGCGATATCCTCTTACTTTAACCTGTTGATCGATCCGCCCCAGATATTCAATGTTGCCGTCAGGCATCCAACGCGCCAAATCTCCTGTGCGGTACATCCGCTCATAACCCTCCGCTCCGCTGTTAAACGGATTAGTAGCGAACTTCTCTTTGGTCAATTCCGGTCTATTAAGATAGCCACGGGCTACTCCTATACCACTGATACAAAGTTCTCCCGCCACTCCAATCGGCTGCAATCGCTCCGTACCTTCCTGTACAACATACAAATGAATATTATCAATCGGTTTACCGATCGGGATCACCGAGTGCTCTTCCACAGGCTCGCATTCAAAGAATGAAACGTCTACAGTAGCTTCTGTTGGACCATATAAGTTAATTAGTTTTGCGCTTCCAATCCCTGACATAATTCGATAGAAACGCGCCACCTGCTGAGGAGGCAATGCTTCACCGCTGGCAAATACATGTTTTAACGTTTTCAATTTTGCTTGCACTGTTTCCCTTGGCTGCTGCTCCAGATATTCCAGAAAAATATGCAGCATCGCGGGTACAAAATGAAGGGTGCTCACCTTGTCTTCATTAATCGTGTTCAGTATCTGTTCGGGAGACTTTTCTCCGCCGATTGGCAACAAGCTTACTTTAGAGCCCACCATCGACCACCAGAACAACTCCCATACGGATACGTCAAAAGTAAAGGCAGTTTTTTGCAAAATCGTATCTTCTACGCTCAGCCCATATCTATTGTGCATCCAGCAGAGCCGATTCACGACTGAGCGGTGCTCAACTATAACCCCTTTCGGTTTCCCTGTGGAACCGGATGTATAGATGATATAGGCCGCATGGTTTGGTTCTGCTAGAGGCTCAAGGTTGGAGGCATCTTCATGCCAGCTACTCATGCAGTCTGTCATAGGTTCCGTGGACCTGGACGCTTGCAAAGCCATGATCGTGGAAGCATAATCCAACACCATTACCTTGCAGTCCGCATATTGCTTCAGCCGTTCTGCAAACAGTGGTTGTGTCAGCACCAGTTGTGTTCTCGAATCTTCAAGCATATATTGAATTCTTTCCTGTGGGTATTCCGGATCAATGGGTACATAAGCTCCACCTGCTTTTAGAATTGCATAGATGCCAATCATCATCTCAGGTGAACGCTGAGCGATAATCCCCACCGGCTGATCCGGTCCCACTCCTTCTGCCCGCAGCGTTCGCGCTAAACGATTCGCCAGCTCATTCAACTCTTGGTAAGTCATACACTTATCTCCAAATATGATTGCCATGTCATCTGGAGTCCTGCTAACCTGCTGCTCAAACCTTCCGTGAATCGTTGCATCCCGCGGAAAATAGGCAGAGGTGTTGTTGAACTCATATAGTAATAAGTGCTTATCTTCTTCTGTCAGCATATCCATGTCAGCCAAGCGAATTCCGACATCTTGAGTTACGATTTCCAACACTTTTATATAATGGAGGGCAAATCGCTCAATCGTCTCCAACTTAAACAGGCTGGTCGCATACTCCCAGGTGAAAGTGAACTGGTCTTGAGTTTCCGTTACATGTAATGAAAGATCGAACTTCGATACACCTGCATTAAACTCATTCGGTTGCAAACGAAGTCCGCCGAGTTCAATGACCTCTATTCCCTTATTTTGCAGACTGAACATCGAATCGAAGATGGGATTGCGGCTTACATCGCGTACTCGATCTAGTTTGTCGACCAGTTGGTCAAATGGATATTCCTGGTGCTCCAACGCAAGCAGAGTGTTATGTTTTACGTCCTCCAGAAAAGCACTGAATGGCTGAGATGCCAGCGGTCGATTACGGAGAACTAAAGTATTCACAAATATGCCGATCATCGCTTCCGTATCCGCATGCCCTCTACCCGCTGCCGGTGTACCTACGAGGAAGTCCTCTTGCCCGGAGTATTTGCTTAACAGCACATTATAAGCTGCCAAAAGCACCATAAAGAGCGTTGCTCCCGTGTCTCTTGCCAATTGATTAAGTCTATCCGTCAGCTTGGATTGCACAATGAAGGTAAGGCTGTCCCCTGCGAAGCTCTGACTTGACGGACGAGCAAAGTCAGTTGGCAGGTCTAATACAGGGAGCTCGCCGTCCAACGTGTCTAACCAAAATGCTTCATCCTTTGCTTGGCTGTCTCCGGAATAATGTTGTTTTTGCCAAACGACATAGTCTTTGTAGTGAACGTCAATGGGGGCAAGTGGCATACCCTGATACCGCGTGCTGATCTCATCCATTAATACTGCCATTGAGAAGCCGTCTGAAATGATATGGTGCATATCGATCAGCAACATAAACTGGTCACGATGGATTGCGAATAGCTCAGCACGAATTAAAGGAGCCTTACTGAGGTCAAATGGCTGAATAAACAGTTCACGGGCGTGATTAGCATCCTCTTCGGAAATTGGAGTAACAGGAATGTCCAGTGAAAGCACATCCTGTACCTTCTGCACGGTTTCCCCGTCTACTATCTCAAAATACGTCCGAAAGGATTCATGCCGTGAAAAAACCTCCTTCACTGCATCAATGAACCTGGAAACGTGTAACTCTCCCTCTATATGCAGTTGACCCGATACATGATACGCTGCACCTCCACCCATTTGATCCAGCACATACATTCTTTTTTGAGCGGGAGATACCGGATAAAAGGGCTGTAAATCTGCCGGAACAAGCGGCTCAAACTTTCGCTTTTGTCCTCCTTTTACATGTGCCGCCAGTTGTGCAATCGTTTGCAAATGTAAAATTTGTACCAGCGGAATATATACTTCGAATTCCTTGTTAATTCTGCTTAGAAGAACAGTCGCTTTTAAGGAGTCTCCACCCATTTGAAAAAAATTATCGTTGTATCCGATATCAGATACATTCAAAACTTCCTTACATATGGATATCAGTTTGTCCTCAGTCATATTGCTGTCAGAAACCTGCTTCTGCGAGTCCTCTATCCTGATATCTTCTGGTTTCGGTAATAATTGAAAATCCGGCTTCCCATCAGCCAAAAGAGGGATACTATCCATCAGAACCCAAAAGCGAGGTTGCCCATAATCAGGAAGTATTGAGCTAACACTCTCTTTCAGCTTCGCTATATCCCACGAATTAGAATTATTCTCCACTATATAAGCCACTAGATACGAAGAGTTACTGCTCTCACCGTCTTTCCGTGCCGTCAAAACACAGGTATCCAAATCCAGTGCTCGCAAAAGATGTTTCTCTATCTGCTCAAGATTCACTTGATGACCGCGAATAAGAACATCTCGGTTGGCTGCACCGATATGTCGAATTCTCCCTCCAACCTCGATATAAGCCCATTCCAGCGTCGTTCCCAGTAAACCAGCGGATGTGGCCAAATATACTTGTCCGATGGTACCCGTAGGAGACGGATGTTTATATTTGTCAAGGACACAAGGATAATTCCCTTTAGAATCCGCGTATGTCCCCCACACTTCCAAAAGCCGCTCCCTTTCCGTACTTCGAAGCAAAGACAGCGCAGATATCCGCATTCCGTCTTCCTGCACAACCGAGCTCAGCAGATGTAAAAAGTATTGCGCCCATACTTCCAGAGTGTCTTGTTGAAAAAGACTCGCAGCATAGTCAAAATCAAGCCGCAACTGCTGACCAGACTCCGTAACATTCAGAAACAACTCATATTGAGTGGACAATATTTCATGCTCCAACAATTCTGTTTCCAGTCCGTAATAGTGAAACTCTGGAATGGGCCTATCCATATTGAACAACACGTTAAGGACGGGCAAATGCCTTAATCCTATCTGGGCAAGTCCGGCAAAGCTGTATTTCTGATAAGCATCCAGCGTATGCATTACTCGCTTGACCGTCTGTGTGAATTCCGTGAACGTTGCTCCAGAGTCTACCTCACAAATCACTGGGAGCAAGTTAACGCAGTTGCCAATTAGCGGGGACACACCCATATGAGATTGCCCTGCGGTTGGAATACCTACCATGATTTGATTTTGGCCTGTCACTCTGTGTAAAAAAAGCTGGAAAACAGATAATAAAGTCACAAACATGCTGTTGCCAAGCCGAATACTGACTGATTTCAGTTGCTTCACCAGAGGTGCATCCACCACAATGGTGTGCCGTGCTCCACGCGAAGAAGGAGAGCTAATGTTGCGTTGGAGAGACGGCAAGTCAAGGGCGGGCAATGGCTTCGCAAGTACATCTGACCAAAAAGCAAGGGCAGCCGCTCCACCTGCCTCTAACTGGTTTTGCTGCCATGCTGCGAAATCTCGAAACGGAACAGGGTCGGGAAGCGTGCAGTGTTCCCCCTGTACACAAGCGGAATAAAATTGTTCCAATTCATGGAAAAACACTCCGATGGACCAGCCATCTGCAATCAGATGATGAAATGTAAATGCAGCGATGTGCTTCTCATTCGACGTTTTTAAAAGCCGGATACGGAATAAAGGTTCGCCCGCACTTATTGGGAATACGGTCTCCCTATCCTTCTCCATCCAAGCACGGATATCGTGTTTCTGCTCCTCTACAGAAAGACTGCTGATATCATGCAGCGGAATGCTGAGGGTCATTGCCGGGGCGATGATCTGCGTTTCTCCATCATCTCCCATGAAGGTGCGTAAGGCTTCGTGACGTTTAACAATGCGATGGACAGCTTCATTAAATTCCTTAAGATGTAGCGGACCCCGGTAACGCAGTAAAACAGTCTCATGAAGCGACTGCGATTCCTTTGAATCCGAGACCGAGGCGAACCATAACTGCTTCTGATCCGGAGTCAGCATAATCGTCGATTCCTTAAGGTCTGCAGTTGCAGTTTCAGGAATAAAAGGCTTGTTTAGATGGTTTTCATGAGGGTACAGATCCGGCAGAAATCCTCCTTTGCGCAGCTCATTAACACTCTCTTTAATTGCCTGTACAATCCGCTCTATGTCTTTCGAAGTATGAGCCGTTGACAAAAAACAGTTCCGGCCTTCCCATATATAAATTCCTTTATCCAGCATGTGATAGAAGAATAGTTCCAAGTCACCTTTAAGGATGAAACGGAACAAGGAACCGAAGTAAACGACCTTTATAGGTATCTGTTCCTCCGTAAAATAGTGATTCAGTTCTACTGCGAACGCCTTCGTACGACTATTCAGCTCGTTATGCAATTGCCCCCTGTCCTTCTCCAACTGCTCTAGTACGGCCAGGGAAGCTGCCATAGCCAGGGGGTGATGGCAAAAAGTTCCCGCTACAAACGTCCGCTGTTGCTCATGCGGTGGATAAGAGTCATCTCCGAAGCTCCACACTCCTCCATCAATTCCATCCATGAACGATGCTTTCCCTGCCACGATACCGATGGGAAGCCCGCCCCCAATGATTTTACCGTAAGTTACAAGGTCGGCTTCAATCCCGTACCACGCCTGCGCGCCCCCCGGCTGAATACGGAAGCCTGTAATTACCTCATCAAAAATGAACGCGGTCCCGGATTGCTCCGTAATCTGACGTACTTCCTTCAGAAAAGCTGCGGGCTGGAAATCAGGGCGACGACTCTGCACTGGCTCTATGAGAACAGCAGCCAGTTCATGGGCATGGGAGCGGATATATTGGAGTGACTCGTCCGTTCCATAACTGAGCACAACGACATCGTCCACCATGTGCTGTAGTGCACCAGGCGCCAGGGGAGTGGAATGTTGGTCCCTGTCATCCGTTGTCCCCCCCAATGCCAATATTCCATCAAAAGTACCGTGATAGGAACCAGAAAAAATCACCACCTTATCCCGCCCGGTGGCAGCCCGAGCTAACCGAAGAGCCACCATAATCGCCTCTGTCCCCGAGTTATATAGCGCAATTCGTTCCATGCCTGTCATCTTGCAAATCTTTTCGGCAATCTGCCCGGCCATATTGGACATCGGTCCAAGGCACATTCCGTTATGTATTTCCTTTTCTATCGATTCACGAATAAAGGATGGGTTGTGACCAAACAAATTGACCCCAAACCCCATCGTCAAATCAATATATTCATTACCGTCCAAATCCCAAATTTTAGAACCCTCTGCACGCTGAGATATAATCTGATACACCATTTCCTTGAGAGCAAGCCTAAATCCGGCCACATTCCGGTTATTGGCGTATACAGACCTGTATTGCTGAGTATACTCTTTAGTCTTTCGTGTGCGCATCGTGTAATGTTCAATCAGCTTTTGCAGATGCTTTTCCTGCCTAAGTGAAAGTGAATTATGGGCTTGCACATTTATTTTTTGATAGGGAACAAATGCTTTTGAGTCTTTTCCGTCTGGCAAAACAGCTGAGACGGAAGCCTGGACGGAGGAAATAGAAGTAACTGTGGCAGCTACCTCCTGCATCGCGGATGTCTGAGGCTCGACAGCAGTTTGTAGTGAATGCGATTCAGACATTGCCACTGGTGCAAGACGAGACTGACGTAGTATTTCCATCTGCTGCGACATGAGTTGAAGTTGCATTTCTAAAATTCGTTCTCTCCCCGCAAATATATCCTCATTTGATAGCTTGCTTTCATGGGATGCGGGATCTTCTATAGGGGTAGTGGATTTTTGACTCCAGCCCGGCAAGACGGAAGGCACCCAAGAGGTGACACTGGACGACGCAGTCAACTGAAGCTCCTCCGAATTCCGGGTCAATTCTTCAGAGGTCGAGGCTACCCTATCAGCAATATAGTTTGTCAGCAACTCTAGCGTAGTCAGTGATTCAAAAAAATCGTTCATCGGGATTTCCAAGCCAAACGTACTTTTAATGCTGTGTCTAACCTGAGACAGAAGAATAGAGTCTAAACCCAGTTCTAAAAAATGTTTTTGCGGCTCTAATTCGTCTGGACTAAGTTGGGATACACTTTCGATTATTTTTGACAGTTTATTAGTAATCGTAGATTTTTGCGGATTGGAAGCAGATTCCGTCGAGAAATACTCATTCACCATCTTTTCAGACTCCTTTACTATGGGGGTATTCAAGGAATTAATTTTATCCTTTCCAACTGTGGGCTAGCCTAAAAAACACGATATAACCTAGCTAGGGGTACAAGATAAAGTTCTCATAAGAAGGTAAATATGAACGGTCCACTGTATAAAGAAACCATCCTCATACTAATAAAATATAATTATCCATCTGGTAAAGCGAGGATCTAATTTGTTTTATTAAACCATCAATGGCTAAATGCGCTTATCTAACTTATTATGCAGGATCTAGTTTTTTTCAGTAATGATTCTAAAAAAACCAAATCTTTTCGTTTACTCGCTGACATGCGTCAATTTATGACAATTGAATTCGATGACATAACTGATGCCCATACTGGGTGTACTACTAAAAATGTCAAATCCTAAGAATAGAACCTGACATATAATCAAACTTGGAGCGTAAAGACGCCAAGGTGCACTTTACCCGATTTTTCAGCAAAATAAATGCGGGATTGGACAGTTTGCTTAACGTCTCACATTAATGTGTTCGCGTGTCAGATCGGGCAAGAAGCCCCCTTTACGCAGTTCATCTACACTGTCCTTGACAGCTTGTATGATCCACGCAATATCTTCCTCCGTATGAGCGGTCGACAAGAAGCAGTTCCGCCCTTCCCAGATGTAAATACCCTTTTCCAGCATGTGATAGAAGAAAAGCTCCAGATCACCCTTGAGTACGAAGCGAAATAGTGAGCCAAAGTGAACAATTTTTATGGGTATCTGCTCATCGGTAAAGTAACTATTTAACTCTGCTGCCAACGCCGAAGTACGGCTGTTCAACCGATTTTGCAGCTGCTCCCCGTGGTTTTCCAAATAATCCAACACCGCCAAAGATGCCGCCATCGCCAGCGGATGATGACAGAACGTACCGGCTACAAAAGTTCGTCGATGCTCATTCTGAGGATAGGAATCGTCTCCGAAGCTCCAGGAGCCTCCGTCAATCCCATCCATAAAGGCGGCTTTCCCTGCTACGATGCCGATCGGCATCCCGTCGCCAATAACTTTACCGTAGGTCACAAGGTCAGCTTGTACCCCAAACCACGCTTGAGCGCCTCCCGGTTGAATCCGGAAGCCTGTAATCACCTCATCGAAAATAAAGGCTGTACCGGATTGCTCCGTGATCTGACGAACCCCCTGTAAAAAGGCCTTCGGCTGAAAATCAGGACGACGGCTTTGCACCGGCTCCACTAGCACAGCAGCCAGCTCCTGCCCATGTGTACGTATATAATCCAGCGATTCGTCCGTTCCATAATTGATTACAACGATATCGTCCACCATGTGCTGCAAGATACCAGGCGCCAGAGGTGTGGAATGCTCCTTATTATTGCCTGCGCTACCCAACGCAAGCACCCCATCGAATGTACCGTGATAGGAGCCGGCAAAAATGACTACTTTAGCTCGCCCGGTGGCAGCACGCGCCAAACGGAGGGCAACCATAACCGCCTCGGTGCCGGAATTGTACAAGGCGATCCGTTCTACACCGATCAGCTTGCAAATCTTCTCGGCGACTTGTCCTGCCATGTTGGACATAGGTCCGACACACATGCCGTTCTTTAGCTCTGCCTCAATTTTTTCACGAATAAAGGCTGGATTGTGTCCAAACAGATTAACACCAAAGCCCATGGTCAAATCTACATATTCATTCCCATCCAAATCCCAAATTTTGGAACCTTCTGCACGTTGAGATACAATTTGATAGACCATTTCCTTTAAAATAGGCCGGAAGCCAGCTACATTACGGTTATTCGCGTAGACAGACCGATACTGCTGAGTGTACTGCTTGGTGCTTCGCGTCCGAGCAGTATAGCGCTCAATCAGCTCTTGCAGATGTTGTTCTTGTCGTTGTGAAAGCAATGCATGGGCTTTGACCTCCAGCTTTTTATAAGGCGTAAACGGTTTTGCTTCATGGACTGCCTTCTTCGGAACAGCTAGTACCGATGCAACAGTAGCTAATGCAGTTGCGACTTCCTGTTTGGTTTCAAAGCTCTCTGCGCTTTCTATATTTTCTGACGGTAAAGCCCTTCCCGGTTGAGTTCGGAGCACATCAAGCTGCTGTGACATCACATGCAGCTGCTGCTGCAAAATCTTCTCGACACTCGCAGAAGTCTCTATAACCGTTGTGCTTTGAGATGGCTCTTGCCCGGACGTAACTATTCCATGAGACGATGTACCAATTGCGCTGGATTCCTGCCCTGTCCAAGTTGATACTGTAGTAGCATCTACCCGATTAAGGGGTATTTTCGGTTGTCTTTCCACAGCACCAACTGCTGCTGTCTCGTCTGAATAGGAAATACTCACCTGATCTGCAACGTAGCTAGTCAACAGTTCGAGCGTGGTCAGCGATTCAAAAAATTCATTCATTGGGATATCCAGGTCGAATGTATCCTTGATACTGTGGCGGACCTGGGACAAATTAATGGAGTCCAGCCCTAGTTCTAGAAAATGTGTTTGCGGTTCCAGTTCCTCAAGACTAAGTTGTGATACATTACCGATCATTTTCGCTAACTTTTGTTGAATGGAAGATTTATGCTGTTCAGTAAACGACGCTGACGCCGAATACTCATTCTCCATAATTTCAGACTCCCTTACTATTGTATTTTTATAAACGGATGCAGTCTGCTCCGCTCGAATCTGTTCTGGCACATGAATCCAGCACCTTTTCTTTTCAAACGGATACGTAGGCAAAGAAACCCTTTTGTACGAGTGACCTGCGTATAGCGTGTCCCAGTCTATCTGTGCCCCCTGTACGTACTTCACTGCTACTTGCTCCAGTGCTTGCAAAGTGTCCGAGCTTCCGACGGCTGTTTTTGTACCACCACTGCTATCTACTTTTCCAATGTATACACCTTCAATGGCCTTGCCCTGCTCATGAAGCTGAAGTAATTTCGCTTTCAGAGCCTCCGCTCCTTCGGCTATCACAGCCACTCGGTATGTTAAGTGGCTTCTGCCCGTGTTAGCCGTATAGCAGACATCCTCCATCTGCAATTCTTCCTCATGTTCAAAGCGATCCACGTACCGTGCAATCAACTCGCTTAAAGCTCCTTCACTTCGCGCGGACAGTGTCAGCAGCAATGGCGATGATTCATTTTTTCGGTCGGTGGCTTCTTGATCCGCACCCTTTTTCACTATATATTCTTCCAGCACCACGTGGCAGTTTGTCCCGCTGAAGCCAAAGGAACTCACCCCGCATCTTCTCGGAAATCCGTCTGTCTTTCATTCCCTTAGTCTAGTGTTGGCATACACCGGAGATTCTTCGAAATGGATGTTCCGGTTGGGTGTGCGAAAATGAACGAGCGGTGCAATCTGTTGATGCTTCATCGACAGCACGCATTTGATCAATCCCGCAATCCCCGCAGCTTCGTATAAATGCCCAATATTCGTTTTGACCGTGCTTATCGCCACAAACTGCTTACGCTGTGTAAACCTGCGGAAAGCTTGGGTAATGCCTTTGATCTCAACAGGATCACCCAGTTTGGTGCCTGTACCGTGGGCTTCAATATAGCTCACCGTCTCGGGATCGATCCGTGCATCACGCCACGCCTGCGTAATGACTTCTGACTGAGCCAGCGCGTTGGGCGCGGAAATTCCAATCGTACTGCCGTCCTGATTAATCGCACTTCCTTTGATCACACCCAGAATGTGATCTCCGTCTTTTTCCGCTTGGCGGAGCGGCTTTAAGAATACGGCTCCAACGCCTTCTCCCCAGCCGGTGCCGTCTGACTGATCGTCAAATGCTCGAGCCCGGTCATCGGAGGATTCCATGCCAATGCCTGCTTTCAACGGCAGCAAAATGATCTTCACTCCACCGGCCAAAGCCATCTCGCAGTCTCCATTCAAAATCGACTTACACGCCAGATGTACCGCCACGAGTGACGAAGAGCATGCCGTATCAATGGTCAGTGCTGGGCCTTTTAAATCAAGCAAATACGCAATCCGGCTGGAAATAATGGACGATAAATTACCAATGGCAAAGTTCGGCAACGCGCCTGGTTCCACCTCGGACAACAAACGCTCATATTCAAAGCTGGTTTTGGAAAAACCGACATACACACCGACCTTTTTGCCAGCCAGTTGCTTCCCCCCATACCCCGCATCCTCAATCGTACTCCAGGCCGTTTGTAGAAATAACCGTTGATTCGGGTCCATGAGTGAGGCTTCCCGTGGAGTCAACTTAAAGAAGGAGTAATCAAACTTGTCTACTTCATCCAGATAGCCACCTTCTGCGATTTGCATATTCCGTCCTTCCGTATTCAGACGCGAAATGAAATCTTCGGCATCTTTTCTTCTTTCGTCGCTGTACGGGCTGATATTGTCAACGCCTGATGCCACATTCGCCCAAAACTGCTCCAATGTTTCCGCTTGAGGAAATTTGCCTGACATGCCGATGATGGCGATATCCAGGTCCTCTACCTCCTCTTTGGATTCCAATTGCGGTGCTGTAATCACCTTATGACCTAAATCCTGGCTGGATATATAACCAGCTAGCTTAGCGATAGTCGGATAAGAGAAAAAGTCCGTTACCTCAATATGAATCCCGAGCTGTTCCTCTAATTGGTCCACGATCTGAACGAGTTGTAAGGAAGTTACGCCGATATCAAAGTAGCTGTCTTCCGTCCCAATTGACTGTACATTTAAAATAGCTTGGCAAATCCCAATCAGTTTTTGCTCGATCTCACCTTGACGCATAGGGGCATGGTTCGCTTCCTGTGTAATTCGAGTGGCCTCCGCCAGGGATGCCAATACTACTTCAAATTCTCCCTGCTCGTAGCTCTGAGCCAGCTTGTAACGCTGAACCTTTCCACTAGTTGTTTTGGGAATACGGCGGATTGGAACTACGTCCTGAACATGCCATCCTCCCCGATAATTCAAATGGCTTTTCAGCCTTTGGACGATTGGCAAAAATAACTCTATTTAAAACAACAATACGATCCTGTCTAGTTTGTGCATCATGTACACCGCAGACGGCTACTTTCCCTAGATCCACCCCGTCCAGTTCCTCCGCAATCCTTTCGATATCATGCGGATAAATGTTCTGGCCGTTCACGAAAATAATATCCTTGGCTCTGCCTGTAATCACCAATCGTCCGTTTCTCATAAAACCCAAATCTCCGGTAATGAGCCAGCCATCTTCTGTCTTGACCTTTGCGGTAGCCTCGGGATTGTTATAGTACCCGGCAGTCACATTTTTGCCGCTAATTTGGGTGTATCCGATTACATCATCCTTTAGCACCTGATTTTGCTCATCACAAATACGAACGGATGTGCTGGCCATGGGGTAGCCCAAATCCGCAAATGTAAGACAACGTTTATCGGATGAATCTACTTCTTCTATAGGATCACCTACATGCAGTTGCTGCCGATTTAAATGAATAGTAACAAAATTATCTTTATCCAAAGGTGGAGTGGAAACACCTACGCTTGCCTCTGCCAAGCCGTATACAGGATACATGATATTTTTTTTTAATCCATGTGCACTCATGGCTTCCATAAACACATGGCAAAGCTCCACCGATATGGGCTCAGCCCCATTTAAAATCATGCGAACACTTGACAAATCCCAGTTATCCGCCGTTTTAGATTTATTTTGATCCAGGAAAAATTTAAAGCCAAAGTTAGGAGAGCAGATTTGAGTCACCTTATGTTCCGACACCTTTTTTAGCCATAAAGACGGACGTCTTATAAAAAGTGCTGTCGGCATAATAAGCTGCTTAGCATGAGCAATGACACAGGTTAAATGGAAAGCGATCAATCCCAAATCATGTGTGAGTGGCATCCAGCCCAGATACGTATCACTTGAAGTCATTCCCGTTTGACTGGCGATATCCCGAATATTGTATACGAGATTCTCATGCGTCAGCATGACTCCCTTAGGATCACCTGTCGAACCAGAGGAAAATTGAATAAACGCCAAATCTTCCGGTCTGGATTCATGTATGGTCCCTTTGTTCTGATCGGAATAATCAAAATCATGACTAGAAAAGGTCGCTTTTTTTACAGAATCAAAGAAATCCAGCATCTCATGCTGGTGAGAATACTTTTCTAGCTGCTCTAATACTTTATGATCCGCAATCATGTAAGGACAAGTAAGGGTACTCCAGATTTTAAACAGCTTCATTTTATGTTCATCATTATTTCCGATACTTACAGGTACGGGGACGATTCCCCCGAGCAGACAGCCCCAAAACACATTCACAAAGGTATGATTGTCTTCAATTTGCATAATTAGCTTATTGCCAGGCTCTACTCCTTTTTCCTGCAATTGATGAAGTACCTGCAGTGCTTGCTCCAGAAGTTGACTGTAGCTTACATATTCCTCCTGTGTATCACCCGAAATGAAAATAATTCCATTTTCAGCTCTACTGGCTCGGTCCTGAATGATTTCAATTAAAGTTTGAAACTGCTCCATCCTGATCCCTCCTCAAAAGGTCTAAAACTTCCTCCTGCTCTCCTGCAGATACTTGTTTGGTTTGCAATATCAGGCGAATACACTCCAGCGCTTCGCGTCTTAGTTCATAAGCAGAAGAAGATTTGCCCGATTCTATACTTTTGAGTAACTCCTCCAACCTGCGAATAGGCAAAATAACCCCCTTATGATACTCATCCTCATTCCAATTCGCATTGGGTGTGGACACCGCCACCGCCAGCGGTTTGACCAACCAATCACGGATCGAAAAACGACGTTCCAGTTCAATCCGATCCAAGTCTCTGTCCAAGGAAAGCACCTCAAAAGCGATGTTTGTTTACTTAGCCAAGTTTTTCAGTACCGTTCGCGGTCCTAATTCAATTCCCTGCTTCACCCCATGTTTCTCCATATACTGCATCGTTTGTATCCACCGCACTGGACGGACCATTTGCAAATGCAAACCTTGACGAATGCTGTTGGCATCCGTATATGGCAGTGCTGTAACATTAGAAATGACAGGCCACCGTGGTTCATGGAACGTATATTTTTGCAACTCCAATGCTAATCGGTCAGCAGCATGCTGCATAAGCGGACTGTGAAAAGGGCCGCTGACTTGCAAACGGGTAATTTGGAACCCGCGTTGCTCTAATTGTTCCGCCAACGCAGCAACAGAGGCATGATGACCAGAAACGACGTATTGATAGGAAGAGTTATAACATGCGATGGTAATAGGCTGACTGGTTACTGCATAGTGATCGCACAGCTCTTCTAACAGCTCTAAATTAGCTCCCGAACAGCAATCATGCAACCCACTCCGGCCTCTGAGGCTTCTTCCATAAAGCGCCCCCGTTCTTGTACCACCCGCAAAGCATCGCCAAACGACAAGACTCCGCTGCTTACCAATGCAGAATACTCACCCAAACTATGCCCTGCCGAAAATTCGGGAATAATCCCAACATCGTGCATGTAACGTCTGAATGCGATTACACTGATCGTGAGTAGTGCAGGCTGGGTGTAGGATGTTCTTGATAATTGGGAGATGGGTCCTTCCATACATAAAGTTTTCAAATCATATCCCAAAATATCAGCAGCTTCTTCAAAGATGAGATCTGCCTCTGAAAAACCTCCTTGCCATGCCGCTCCCATCCCGACATACTGAGACCCTTGTCCCGAAAAAAGCAAAGTCATGCTACTCATGTCTAACCCCTTTCCTCACCATAAAAGGCGGTAAAACAAAAATGTTTTTTGGGGTTCAGATGTTCACATTCCTATGTATTTAAGATAGATACAGCAAAACAGTAATCGACATGTAAAAGTGAATCGTTTTTGAGTTTCAAGATGTAGTTAGAAATAAAAGTGTGTTTGTAGTCTGGGAAGTGTAAAAAAACTGGAGTGTGCTGGAAGTTCAGACTTGATACTTAGAAACTTCAGCATCATAGATGAGTGTAGTAAAATATAGATGAAGGCTATTAATTTAATATAAACATTAAAATGAATTAAAGTACAGTGATATATAATACATATATTTTATAAACGCAAGTAATAGATTGTGAATTATATTTCTTGCTTGGCAACCAACTTGTAATGCGTTGCAGTCATTCCGCGCGAAACTGCGGATGCTTTTTTCGTGAAAGCTAATAACTGGCATCTGTCGTTAAAATAAAAAAGCCGCCAATTTGGCGACTTCATATACATAGTTATTGTCCTTCGACAGTAATCGACGTTTAGGCATCGTCATAGATACGTAGCTAAATAAGTAGAAAACTGCAAAGCCGTTTATCTCCTTATGTAGTTTCCTTAATGACTACAATGAGCAAGCAGATAGTGTCGATCATCCACTGACCTCCTTGGTTAAGATTTGGCTTAATCTTTGCCTCAATGGCGGGTAGATGGACTCTTTGTCAGCAGATGTGACATCCAAGAGCATCCTTGATCCAGTGCAAGGTGCATTGGAGAACACAGCGTCAAACTGAACATCTGTCCGAAAATGACAAGCCTCTTGCAGGTAGATATTCAGTTCAGATTTGTTCAGATCAGCGGTTTGAAATCTCAATTTTCCCACATATTCATCAACATACTTTTAGATTTGTTTATTTTCTGAATTCGGCTTATCAAAACCTAACAGCACTACTCTTTGAGGTGTTAATGAAGCCATTTGTTGAATCTTTTTTTGCTTTTATCTGATCATCATTGATCTAAAAATCACTTCGTTGTGGCCTCGTACAAACGCTGTAAAATGGTAACAGCTTCAGCCCGTGTGACTAGCGCTTTTGGGTGAAGGTATCCTTCATTAGCGGTAAAGACCCCCATCTTGGTTAGGGTGTAGAATGCTTCTGCCTTTTGATCCTGGGAATCTCCATCATAGGAGTACTCTTCTCCAGTCTTGTCGATGTACAGCACCGGATAGTAGGCCGAGAAATTATCATTGTAATTGGCTTGACGAACTTTCATATCCTTGTACTGCGCAGCTGCGGAGATCACTTCCTCAATCTCAGGATGAAGCGTCTGATTGGTATAATTCGTCCGAAGAGAGGCAATCATCATCACATCCCAGCGGGTCAGTGGTTTGTCAGGCTTGACATAGAATTGATAGTTTGGATATTTCCCCCCAACACTTTCAGCATACGGCCAAACATAGTCCCCGTTGAATATTGCTGCAAAATCTTTATTCGCCCAGTGTTTACGCGCATCCACAAAATCGGAAGATTCGCCGGAAGAACGATCAATTTCTGGAAAAAGCTTGTGAAACATATGTACAAATTCCGCTTTCGTTATGGTTTTGCTTGGCTTGAAGGTCCCATCTTCATAGCCCTTGACAATGCCCTTATCGACCATGGAACGAATCGATTCGGCAGCCCATTCATATTTTGTTCCTTCCACATCAGAAAACGTGTTTGCCGCGAAGGCAGATTGACCGAAAAACAGTGTCGTCGCAACCAACGGGGTGATAAGCCATTTCTTTTTCAACATCTCTTTCCACTTCCTTTAGGTAAAATTTATGTATAAAATAGTTCTCTAGACTCAATTTTATATCGGCATTTCAAAAGAAAATGATGATATTAATGAGAAAATAGCGTTGAACTATCGTTCTCAGTTACTTTAGCGAACTTCACCCTCCAGTATTCGCATTCCTTTCTGCTAAACCCCTCCTACTTTCTTCATTTGATATTTCCAATAAAGCAATTCTTCATCCTTGTGACAAATTTGAAATCCTAACTTCAAAAACAAATTCTTAGAGCTGATGGAGTGAGTAATTCCCTTCTATCCCCCTTTGCTAAAAATTAGAAAAGGGCAGGAATGAACATACGTCATTCCTACCCTCATATCAACTGCTATTTGGGCCACAAAAAAATCCGCGCTGAAACAACACGGATTGGACTCATTATAACAGGTATCCCTAAGGATCTGGTAATATCCGTTGTTCTTAACTAATTCCGAAGCTTTCAAATCCCACCCGTAATACAAAAATTGGGCAGAGGAATAGTAGGTGCATGAAAACCTCTTTTTATGGAATTGGATTAGTAAAGAACAGCTCTAGACAATAAAATCTCTCCTTAGTGAATTACCCTTATTATACCAGGGCCAATTTTATCTGCCAACCTTTCACTTGTTACAAAAGCGTTTTCCCAGGTCCTCCGATTTTGACTATATTTTGATACCATTCATCCGGAAAGTAACCATCTGGGACTGCACATCGAATGTAGCCTCCGACCTTTAAATATCTAAAACATAACTTAGCTGCTTGAACTCCTTCAGCGTAATATGCAACAATAATTTTCATTAATGTGATTAGAATACTCGTTATTGAGTGATAACCCTACAGGCCTTTTCCGCCTAGGGCACGCAGTTTAATAGGCTCCGCTCCGACAATCAACGGTCGGCCGCGTTGTATCGACGCCAGTACCTCTTCGTTCTTAAGACTGGCTGCATGAGCATCTGCATCTTTCCACACTTCGGTCACATACACCGCATTCGGGTCGTCGTCTGACACATTGACTATATACAAATAGCAGTCAGTATTCGACTTCAACAGATCGGCCGCTTCTAGCAAGATGCCTGCAAGAGCATCCCTTTGCCCTGGAAGTGCCATCAACTTTCCATACATAGCAAAATGGTTCATGATCCTCATCCTACCCTCGAGTGAAATTTGACTTCATCTTATCATAATGTTCCGCAATGTCAGCGTAATTTCAGCAAGTTTCTCCACAAACGCTAAAAAATAGTCGGTACCATTCCTCCATCCATACGGATTGGAGAACCTTTAAATGCAGATGCATAAGGGCTACATACAAATGTAGCTAGTCTTCCTATTTCAATAGGCTTGATAAATCGCTGTATTTCAGATTGAGGCAGGTTTGTAACCATAAAATCTTTCTCTTTTTCTGAAAAAGTCATATCTTCATGAGGATACATACTCTCAATTATTTGGTGCACATTCTCAGAGAGCGTTGGTCCCGGCATGATCGTATTGACTGTAACTTCTGTTCCTATTGTTAATTTAGATAAGCTTTTTGACAATGACAACAACATAGATTTTGTCATACCATACTGAGGCATTTGTCCTGAAGGCATAATTGCTTCTTCACTCGCAATAAAAATAAGGCGACCATAATCATTTTTCAACATTTTAGGTAAATAAAATTTTGATAATCCATTTGCAGCAAGAACGTTAGTGCGGAAGTATTTTTCCCACACTTCATCATTTACGTCCACATATTGCATAATTTCATAAATTCCCATATTATTAACTAAAATATCAATTTCGGGGTATTTTTCAAATAAGGCTTCTCTTTGTCCAATATCCACAATATCGGCTATAGCATTTTGAGGGGAGGTAGCTGGGAAATCTGACTTAATTTCATTTACAGTTCGTTCTACCTCTTCATAATTTCGTCCATTAATTAGTACATTAACACCTTCTTTGGCTAGTTCAATGGCAATTGCTTTACCTATGCCTTTCGTTGATCCTGTAACTAAAGCTGTTTTATATTTTAATCCCATATCCATAATACACTTCTCCTTTTTTAAACAGTCTCGTGCTCCGGATAGTGATTATATTATCTTGTCTGGATTGTCCAGTAACTAGCATATTGCGCCAAAGTTCTTGTTTAACACGCCAAATGACAAAACTCAACTCATTAGGCAGTCCTAGCGTGCTCCTGATATCGAGTTTGTACCTAAATGTTCAGTTCGCCAATTTGAAGGCGTATCCCCCTCCCATTGGCGGAAGGCGCGGTAAAACGAGTTTTGATCTTCGTATCCAATCAAGAATGCTACCTCTTTAATATCGAGCGAGGGGTCTGCCAAGTACTCTCGTGCCTGCTCATGTCTAGCTTTTGTCAATAGAATCTTGAAGCTCGTATTTTCGTCAGTAAGACGGCGCTGCAAGGTACGATCGCTCATACTGAGCTCCTTCGCCACAGCCTGAATGTCGGGGCGCCCTCTTGTAAGGCTGCGTTTCATGATCCATTTGACCATCTCGGTAATTGAACGGCTGCGCTGCTGTTCATCCAACGATCGGTCCAGAACAGGAGTCAAGATTTCCAGCAACTCTTCGTTGTACGAGACAAAGGGGCGGTCCAGGTCTCTTCGATGTAGCGTCAATCGGTTACATTTTGCACCAATCCGGATACGACAGCCGAAGTAAACTTCAAGGGCTTGTATATCGCCCATGTAGTGCGAAAATTCAACAAGCTGCGCTTTCAAAGGTTGACCTGTGCCCCGGCGCCCAATCTCCAGAAGACAAGCCAGCGTGCTACCAACCAGCATCGGCGGACCAGACTGCTCGGGAGATAGCCACTCCAGATCAATTGTACAGTGCTCGCCCTCCTCCGTGATATGTAGGTTTTCCGGGGGACACAGTTGTTTGTACCGAGCCATTCGGTTTAGAGCGTCGCGATAGTCCCGAGCGTGGTAAGTCGCTAAGACAGTCGGTGGGTACTTCGCTGTATCAAAGACGGTCACAAGCTTGATGATTCCTTGGGCTGTGTCACCAATGAGATCAGAATATGCCTGCCAGATCGCGAAATATTGGGCGGTGGTGACTACTGGTTCAGTAATAATGGTGATCGGCAGTCGTGCTTTGCGTGCTACGTCGTGGGCGCCAAACCCTAACTGACATAATCCTGCCCACAATCCTGGCGGGATTTTAATACGGTCAGAGGTATGAGACTTCATATATATAGGCCTCCTTTATATACTTACATATTCATTGGTTTTGGTTGCGATGGGATCCCTCTTAAGTACACATAAGAATACTCTTAAGTACGTTAAGGTGTCTACATTAACGTAATAAGCTGTGGAAAATGTTACACCATCTTGTTATCTGGGCTACTTTCAATCAATGACGAGTGATTTGGCGAATTACTTAATCATGATAAAATTCTGTTAATGGCATGAACGACTCATTCTCAACACCAAAAAACACACCCATATGTTTATGAGTGTGTTTTTAAAACCCCAAATCACCGACACTCCTAGGAATGTCATTCCCTTAATACTGATTATTCTAGCTCTTTCATGGATTATTTTATGTTTTCATGGAAGATTTAGAGTGAAATGTGTTGATTTATAAGGAGGAAATATCGGATTTAATTTTTATGTAAAAACATCTTCTTCTCTTTACGTGTAAATTAAACCTATTCGAAATCTCAGCAACTTAAAAATGATCAAGCCATAGAATTCGGTTGTGGAGCGATACCCGCTTGAGTTTTATGGTGGGCAAAATTATTTTGCTCACCATTTCAAAGGTTTACTGATTACTTAAATGCATCCCAAAATTTCATTGAATAAATCTGTTTGGTTCTCTCCAATTTCCTATATATCTCTCTTATGATGAATCGAAAAATAGAGCAAATCTAAATAGTTCTTCGAATCACGCTTTTGGTTGCTGCCGCCTCAAAAATCGTCTCAATCAGCACCAATACACGGTGTACTTCTTCATTTTTGATCGCAATCTCCGCTTTTCCTTCGATGGTGGAGACAAAATTCTCATAAAAGCTTTCTGCAGCAGCAGGTATTTTCTCAATCGGGAACTTAAGGGTGGATTCCTCAGACGGCGGCGCCATCGTTTTCGTCAATCCTTGACCTGCTTGAATCGGCTTGGGTTCCACGTGAGCAACATCTGGATTTCGGGTGACGATCTCTCCGCTCAAATCCCAATCTCGAATCACTGCGGTTCCTTCGGTTCCTTTAATATACCAGCGTGGCAGCTTTACGTAATTGGTTGTACCCACTTCAATGACTGCTGTCAGGCCGTCCTTGAACTCAATAAAGCTGGCAAAGCCGTCATCCACTTCAGTCCCCAAAATATAGCTTAGGGTAGCAGCTACGCTTTCTATTTTGCTGTCCGTAATCTGAAGCAGCTGGTCCAACAGATGTACTCCCCAATCCAGTAGCATTCCTCCTCCATACGCCTTTAGTTGCCGCCAGTCACCTGGAATGCCATTAGCTCCCTGAACTCGCGATTCCAGCTGGAAAAGCTCGCCCACGGTCTTATTGCCAATTATATCTTTGATAATTCGGAAGTCTTCATCCCATCGACGGTTCTGATGTACCGTAAACACACGATTTTCTTTCTTTGCCACCTCAACAATATCCAAGAAATCCGCGCTCGTTATCGTAACCGGTTTTTCGCAAATGACATGCTTTCCGGCTTGTAGCGCCTGGATCGCGATTTCCTTATGAACATCATTAGGTGTTGCTATTAAAACAATATCGACGGCCTCATCGGCCAGAACGGCGTCCAGGCTCGCGTAGGTTTTATAGCCGGCAGCCGCAGCCAGTTCCATCCGGTAATCGACAATATCATATACACCGCCAACGGCAAGTTGCTGATTAGATTCGATCAATTGAACATGGTAGCTTCCCATGCCTCCATAACCAATGATGACTACATTGTATATACGATTGTCCATTTTCATCTTCCTCCACTCTGATTTAAGCCCACCGCCTATCAAGTGGGTGCTCATGTCAATAAATTTTAATGTCCTCGTAACTCACCCTTAACTTCGTCGGATAGCTCTATCATACAAATCTCATGAAAAGCTTTCCTCCTCATTTCTTGCTGTTTTATTCCCGAATATTGTCCTGCGGTATTTCAATGGTGATGTTCCTGTCGCTTCCTTAAAGAGATGATGAAACGTCTTTACACTACTGAACCCTGCCGCCTCAGCGACCTCAGTAATCGGATTGTTTTCATTTAACAAGATCCATTTTGCCTTATTCAGTCTGTAATCATTCAAAAATGCTACAAAGGTCATCCCCGTATTCTTCTTAAACAGCCTGGCGAAATAATAAGGACTGAACCCCATATAATCAGCGACATTCTTCAGCGAGATGGTTTCATGATAATGACATTCCACATACTCAAAAATACGTTCCAGTTTATAAAGAGTGTCCTTGGATTGTGTTAAGGTTCTTTCTGAGAGTTCAGGAAGCCTTGGGGTTATGCTTCTCGGCACTTCACGCAAAATAAGAGTCAACATCTCAAACAGCTTGGCTTTGATCATATAAGCATGGCCTTCGTGTCGGTTGACGTTCTCATCATAAATGCTTTGAATCAGAGGAAGCATTTTAGCTGCTGTTTCTTCTGGCCAGTTCCAGCTTGATTGCTCCATCTCCGTAAATATATATCTTAGAGGGCGTTTCTGATCACTTAATGTGGAAACCTCTTGAAAAAAGCTCAGATCAAATTGAATAACCACCCGTTCGCTGTCGGGAGAGGCCAAGAAATAATGAACATCACCCCCATTTATAAACTGAACTTCACCTTGTTTCATGCGTATCGAAATATCGTTAATTCCCAGATCCAAGGTTCCCTGGGTCACATAAATAATTTCAATTTCTTTATGCCAATGAGGATAGCAAAGCACGTCGCCTTTATTAATAAAACTCCGGAAAGGAAAATGTCGGTCAAGCTCCGGGATTTCTAAATAAAAATTCATTTTGGTAGACTCCTTTTGCTGTAAAGTTCAAAAAGCCGTACACATGACTAATGATAATTATGCTGCACTGCATTCCTTCTTCCCTTCTTTATGTTTCTCCTTCTCAACTTGCGAATAAAATTCCCTCTCCCTTTTGAATTGTAAGCGTTTAACATTCGTTTTTCTACCCTATCAATCATAGTTGCTATGAAGTAAAGCAACTGTTAGGCATCTTTACTAGGTATCCTTACTAACTTTATTGCAAACTCAAAGTTATGACTTAATTATGAGCCGTTTGGCGTCCGAGAACAATTTTGACTGTTCTTATTTCCTCCTGCCGCTTGCAGTTTCTTTAGATAAAAGTTTCATCTTAACCGGATTAAACACAATTGAAGTTAAATACGTGTAAAATTGTCAAATTAATTTTTTACATTTTCCATATAAAAATATATATACATTTCCAATATAATGGTATATTCTAGTAAAAAAAATACTCACATAAAAAATATGACCTACTGGAGGGACAGGCCTTGAAGAGACTATTCGCTTTAAGTTGTGCTTTCTATCTGTTAATCGGCGTCACCAGTGTGGTGCTTGGGGCATTACTGCCGACTTTACTATCTCACTATGGACGGGGGTACAGCGATGGTGGATTACTGCTGTTCCTGCAGTTTTTCGGATTTCTTGTCGGTGTTCTGCTCACCCCCTTCATGGCTCTGCATCTGGGTCGCAAGTCCATGTTATCCATAGCCCTGGGTAGTATCGTGGCAGCGTGCATTATCTTGGGTGTACTACCCTCATGGAATTGGGTCATCGCAATGGCCATCTGGGTTGGTTTCGGCTCAGGCATCATTGAATCGTCCATCGGAGCGTTTACCATTGAGTTCACGGAGGAGCAAAAAGCCGTGGCCATGTCTAAGCTGGATGTCTATTTTGCACTTGGTGCACTGCTTATTCCGGCGATCGTTAGCCTGTATATCTGGCTTGGAATGTGGAATCTAACCTTTTACACCATCTCCCTTCTCACTTTTATCTTAGCGCTGTTGTGGCTTACCATGCCTGCATCCGCCTCCTCTCACCTTACCCAAGCAGATATCCGAACTACTGAACGTTCAGTTGAACAAGCCCGTTACTCTGGACAGCATCGTGTATTGCTAGGAATCTTCATTATATTCTTCTTTGTTTATATGGGTCTTGAACTGGGGCTCATGAACTTCCTCCCTTCTATTCTGACAGAGACGCTACATCTTCAGGGATCCGTAGCCTCGCTGGGTGTCAGCGTGCTTTGGATTGCAATGATCATTGGTCGTATGTTCTCAGGAAGGATTGCAGAGTCAGCAGGATATATTCCTTACCTGCTATGGAGTGCAATCGGTACTTTCTGTTTCCTGGTTGCTATGGTGTTTATATCCAGCCAATGGGCTACATACCTAATAATTTTCGGTGCAGGTCTATTCATGTCTGGACTCTTCTGTATCGCGCTTGTCTATGCCAACGTGCTGATTCCGGGAATGACCGAGCGGACGACCAGCATTCTGATTGCATCGGGTGGAATTGGCGGCTCGGTGCTTCAATATGTAATAGGATGGAGCATGAGCGAATGGCCAGTGGCGGCTAGCCTCTGGATTTTAGGAGGGTTTACTCTGATTTTGCTGCTGGCACTTATTCTCACGCATCTGTGGAATGATCGGGGCAGCCGGGTCGTTGACTCTCTTGCCCATCAGGGCAAGGAAGGATGATATTGTTTTAGTTCTTAGGGGAGGTGAGGCCTATCGCAGAAGCACCGGATTATGCTCCCTTGTCCATGAGGGCAAGGAAGGTGAATTTCTTATTTTGGGGAGGTGAGTTCAGCCTCGTTATGCTCTGGTAGGGTGGTAGACTTTATAAAGATGACTTAATAAGAATGTATATTCTGATATGGAGGGGAAATATCGTGCATACGTTGACCAAAGAACGTTTCAGATATGGTAAAGGCATTACTCTAATTGACGATTCGGGTAAGGAGTATTTGGATGGCGTATCCGGCACCTTCAACTTGTCGCTCGGTTATAACCACCCTCATGTCGTAAGCAAAGTACAGGAGCAAGTCGGCAATCTTGCACACATGTCTTCTACTTTTACAGAGCCTTATGTCGAAGAAGTCCTAGATCATCTAATCCAGTATGCCCCGAACGGCATAGACGCCGGATGGATGAGAGATATTACCGGCTCCACAGCGAACGAATGTGCTGTGAAGCTGGCCCAAAAATACACTGGAGCAACCGATATCATCAGTCTGCATCTGTCACATCATGGACAAACCCAGTTTGCAACAGGCATTTCCGGTAATGCCTTTCGTCGCAAGAATTTCCCTAACTCAGTTGCAGCAAATTCTCTGCATGTGCCTGCCCCCTACTGTTATCGCTGTCCTTTTAATTCTTCACCAGACAAGTGTGGTCATCATTGTATTGACGCTATATCGGACGCCATTGAGTATGGAAGCTCAGGGTCTGTGGCCTGCATGATTATTGAACCCATTCTGGGCAACGGAGGTAATATCATCCCGCCTGCAGGATATTTCAAGCGCCTCCGTCAGCTATGCGACGAGCATGGGATGATTCTGATTGCAGACGAAGTGCAGACCGGAATCGGGCGGACAGGTTACATGTTCGCAAGTGAACTGTTTGACATCCAACCGGATATTATTACTCTCGCTAAGGGTCTGGGTGGTATTGGAGTCCCGGTTGCGGCGGTATTGATGCAGTCTCGTCTCGATGTCCTGGAGAAGCACGAACATTCCTTTACTTCGGGCAGCAATCTGATCTCGGTCACGGCAGCCAAATCCACATTGGAGGTTGTAACCGAACCCGGTTTTCTGGAAGCCGTCCGGTCCAAAGGAAGCCTGCTCGGATCCCTACTGACGGAGATGGCCGACAAGTATGATTGCATTGGTGAGGCTCGTGGCGTCGGACTGATGTGGGGACTGGAAATTGTAGACGAGGACGATGCCCCGGATGCAGTGAAAAGCAACGGGATTATCGATCGCGCATTTGAGGAACAACAATTAATTCTGAGAGGTTCCCGTTACGGTTATGGGAATGTGGTCAAAGTCAGACCTTCCCTCACGGCTACCGAAGATGAGATTGCCGAAATTGTTAAACGGCTTGACGCCGTTCTTGCTACCCTTCACTAACGATCTGCCCAATAAGCAAAAGGAGGAATTATACATGCTCGCACTTGTATATAAATCAGCTTGGGATGTCGCACTTGAGGAAAGACCTATCCCGGAGATAAAAAAAGATAACGATGTACTCGTCCGGATTCGGGCGACTGGCGTATGCGGTACGGATCTAGGTATCATCAGTGGCAAATATCATGCCGTGCCTTCTACGATTTTGGGGCACGAATCAGCGGGGGATGTGATCGCTGTAGGACCAGCCGTCAGTTCACTGCAGCCTGGAGACCGAGTGGTGATTGATCCAACTTACTACTGCGGCCAATGCGAAATGTGCCGGACAGGAAGACAAAATCATTGCACACACAAATCCGTAACAGAGACCGGAGTCAGCGCAGACGGTACGTTCACCGATTATTATGTTACTGAGGACCGTTTTTTGTACAAGTTGAAGGACCATATCAGCTACGAAGAAGCGACGCTGACCGAGCCGCTGAGCTGTATGCTGACCGGAATCAACCAGATTAACCTGCTGCCGAACTTCACAACCGTTATTATAGGCGCAGGTCCGATCGGGATTCTGTACAGCTATGCTCTTGCTTCGAAAGGCGTAACTGGTTGCCTTGTTGACATCTCGGAGGAACGGCTCGCCATAGCGGATTCTATTGCCCCTGAACGGTGGTCCGCGCACGCCACACTGGAATCGGCCATTCATAAGCTGGCTCCGTTAAAAAATCAGGTGGACATGATTGTGGACACCACAGGAGTGGTCGGCACTGAGGTACTAAGCCAGCTTGCGAGCGGCGGGTATTTGATGCTGGTGGGGCTGAGAGATGGGATAAGTTCGTTTAACCCGAAAGAGGTAGTTGACCGTAGCCTTAAAATCATCGGCTCGATTGATTCTCTAGGCACGTTCTCCACGGCGCATTACCTGATTGAGCAGCAAATCATTCCCGCCAAAAAAATCATTACCCACTCGTATCCGCTGGATGACTACCATGAAGCCTTTAAGACGCTTGGATGCAATATCAGCGAGCGGACACTTCAGCCCTCGTCTCAGGCGATCAAGATTGTGCTGCAATCTAGTGGCTCCGACAACTAAATTTAGCTACTAACAAGGGGGAGAATGGACATGACGAGCATCCATCATGTTACACCGACGAATAATGAATGCACAGGAGACCTATCCGCGTCCGTTCCAGTCAAAGCGGTCATTTTCGACATGGACGGGGTGTTAGTAGACAGCGAACCGATCTACTTTGAGGTCGAACGCAGCTCCTTTGCCCATTTCGGTGCGCCCATGACGGAAGAAGAGCATCACACCTATGTCGGAGTGACACTCGAATCCATGTGGCGTCAAGTGCTGGACAGGCATCAGCTCACCAATACGGTGGAAGAGGCCTTGTCCTATCACCGAAAAAATGTGATGCAGACAATGATTGCACACGAGGGCCTTGCGGCGATCGATGGACTGGAGCGGTGGCTGGACTGGCTGCAAGAGAAAGGGATTCCGGTCGCGGTGGCCTCTTCCTCTCCGCGGGCGCTGATTGATCTCATTATGGAAAAGACAGGACTTGGCCGTTACTTTGACATTCGAATCACCGGTGAAGAGGTACTGCAGGGTAAGCCGGCACCGGACATCTTCTTATACGCCGCCGAGCAGCTAGGCATTGCACCGGCCCATTGCATCGTTATTGAGGATTCACATAACGGGGTCCAGGCAGCCAAAAGTGCAGGAATGTACTGTATCGGCTTCCATAACCCCGGCTCCGGCCGGCAGGATCTGTCCAGAGCTGATCGCTGTATTCTCAGCTATGACGATCTGTGGGCGATCAAAGAGAATTTGCCGTTTGATGAGCAGTTGCTTGCCAAGAGCAAGAGTCGAAACATACCGGAAGGCATACCCCCTTTATAATCATATGGAATCGTCCGATCTTTACTATGATTGAGGGTATTAAATAATGCCCCTTGGAATATACACTGGAGAATGTCATTTTTCCTTCCCTGTGTGTACTCTATGGGGCGTGCTTTACGTCAAATCGGTATAGTTAGAACACGTACGTTTCCGGTTCAATAGAAAAAAGGGGTGCTGTTAACACCCCAAACTGGATTCAACGATATATGCCCTGCTTCATCTGAACGGTAATTTTGCGTATATTCAGCTCTTTCTGTCTTCTTCGGTAATCAGAGAACTGTAAGCCGGAATTTTAACTGTTCCTTTCTTCACCTTCACATCCTTTGAGGTGGAGAAGACCACTTTCCATTTACCCTTATCGGAATCTTTCATCTGCAGGGTAACCGGCTCTCCAGACAGGTTATGATATACATACAGTGCTTCTTTGCCTGAAGTACGCTTAAATGCGGTCACGCTGGCAGAGCCTGCTTGTATAGGTTGCAGACTGTCGCTGCGTAAAGCTTCATGTTTTTCCCTCAGACGGATGAGTGTGCGATAGCTTTCCAGCAGGGAATCATCGTCTTTCAGCTGCGCTTCCACTGATACCTCGCCTTTGTTGTATTTGGGTTTCTCCCATGTCGTTTGACCAGGGCCATCTCCCTTGTACCAGCGCATAGGCTCACGAAGAAACTCATCAGGCTTCTCTCCCTTCATACCAATTTCTTCGCCATAATAGAGGAACGGCTGACCCGGAAGCGTTAAAAGAATGGAAGCGGCCAGCTTGGCTTTTCGCACATCCCCGCCTAGCTCGCTCATGACACGAGTCTGGTCATGGTTGCTCAGGAACGGAGCATCGAGTGCCGCCTTATTATACGATTTGTACAGTTGCAGCGTTTTCTCGGCGAATGCCGCGATACCCTGATCTCGGCCGTTTTTCACGGACTTCAAAATCGTTCCGCCCAGGTCAAAATTAAACAAGGAGTGGAGCTGTCCGTAATAAGGAGCTATGGTCTCCGGTTTGTCCCATACCTCTCCTGCCAGATATACATTTGGATTTACCTTCTCCATCTCGGAACGAAATTCACTCCACCAGGCAATGTTCTTATCCGCACCATCTTTCGTCTGTCCTCTAAAAATATGCATCGCCGCGTCAAGTCGGAACCCGTCTGCACCTTGCTGCAGCCAATACTTGCCGACTTTGATCATTTCTTTGCGGACTTCGGGATTGTCAAAGTTCAGATCCGGCATGCCCGACCAGAACGTACTGTAGAAATACCCTTCGCCATTCGGATTCTTATGCCATACCTGCTGACCCCACGAGCCCTTTTCTTCCAAATCTGTGTTCTCATCCGCCCATACGTAATAGTCGTGGAATTTGCTTTGCGGGTTGGCACTTGCCTCCTTGAACCATGGATGCTCGCTGCTTGAATGATTGATAACAAGGTCCATGATCACCTTAACGCCCTTTCGGTCCGCTGCTTTCATCAAGGTGCGGAAATCATTTAGACTCCCATACTGTGGGTCCACCTGATAGTAATCCGTTGCATCATATTTATGGTAGCTTGGAGATGGATTTAGGGGCATAAGCCAGAGGCCGCTGACCTGCAAATCCCTACCCGAATGGGGTTTTCCATCGTTTAAGTAATCAAGCTTTTGTGTGATTCCTTTCAAATCACCATGTCCGTCTCCATTCGAATCATAAAAAGAATTGATATAAATTTCATAAAATACGCCGCTTCCAGTAGAAACCGGAGGCTTATGTCCGTTCGATTCCTGCTCTGCCATTGCACTTGAAGCGAACATCGTGAGCATAGGCACCGTTAACATGGCGGTGGACAATCTTCTTAAGCGTTTGTTACGTGTCAAAACAAATCAGCTCCTTTGATTGTTATGGGTGCGCTTTCATTATAAATAGAAACAATCCAAAAAAAGGGGATATTTATTATCTATTATGGTGGAAAATATCGATCTTATTGTTTTATCTCTGTATTGAGCGATAAGAGGAGCAGACTCTATGTCTACTCCTCTTTTCATCCAATCAGTTCAAGAAATATATCTCAATTTAATACGTTGGGAAGCTCTGTGAAGCGAAGACTTCACTGCATTCTCACTCTTGTTTAAAATTCTAGCCGTTTCCTTTATGGAGTATCCTTGGACTAATCGCAATTCAAGTACCGTTCTTTGCTCGGTATTACTTGCCATCAAGAGAATTTGATTGACCTCCTCCTGAATTTCAAAATCAAGGATATCCCAGTGATAGTGGAGCAACCCCTTACGTAAAATGTATTCCTCCATCTTTTTTCGTTTTCTGATTAAATCTATAGCTAAATTTTGGGCAATTCTCAAAAGGTAAAACCGAATACGATCTTGGGGCAAGTCAGGCGAAGCTCTTATAAACCGAATAAAACACTCATGCAACAAATCTTCAGCATCCTGTTTGTTATGCAATATCCTCAATAGATAGCCAAAGAGGTCTGATTTGCAAGATAAATATAGATCCTCCAGATCTTTAACATCCATATTATTGCGTATCCCTTCTGCTTTGATTGAAATCGGTACGTTACTTGATAGTCTTAAATTCATATCCCTGCTTTTTTAAATATCTTATGATTTCAGGCAAGGCTTTGGCTGTTTCTTCCTTCCCATAAGTGTCATGCATGAGTACCACTGCTTTTTCTCTAGTCCCAATATTTCTCATGAATTCACTAATTAATTGCTCAGCATTCTTACGTGCACCCTCTGCATCTTTAGGTAACACATTCCAGTCAATCTGATGGTAATCCTTATCCTGTAGTGCTTTGTCCAGTACTTCCATACCATCGGGATCATTTCTTTGCCATGTCATGTGGCCGCCTGGAAATCGAATCGCTCTTGTGGAAAAATTCTGCCCCAATATTTGCTTTAAAACTTGATTTGTTTTTTCAATATCATTCATAAAACTGCTCGAATTCACAGTCTGATTCGGATACAAATAACTGTAGTCATGTGAGTAGGTATGGTTTCCGATCGCATGTCCTTCCTTAACCAATCTTTTTGTTATTTTTTTAGTCACTTCATTTTCCTCTACTGCTTTTCCTACCACAAAAAACGTTGCTTTCACATTTTCTTTTTTAAGAATATCTAATATTTTAGGCGTTACGGTAACCGATGGACCATCATCAAAAGATAAATAGACTACTTTTTTACCGTCGATCCCCTCAGGTCGCTGCCCTTGCATTTGCTGATTTAAGTACTTTTCAACAAATGCTGCATCTTCAACACCCGAAACATTTTGTAGAGAAGATTCGCTCCCTTTGGATTTGTTATTTAGTTTGTCGGTTGATACTGATTCTATTTTTTCTGCATATTCAATCGTTTTTACTGGCTGTGGTTTACTACTAAAGATGTCAAAGAGTTTTATAATCATTAGAACCATACAAATGAGAATAATAAACAGTAGTCTTCTTCTCTTCCTCTTCATTCGATGAGCTCTGGTTCTATTTTGCACATAGCTTTTTTCCATAGTATATATTCCTCCAAAAATCTAGAAGCAGTTCACGTTTTATGTTGCGACCATGTGCCCATTCAATTATTCGTATCTCAATGCATCTATTGGTTTTAATCTTGCTGCTTTATAAGCCGGATATACCCCAAATAGAATGCCTGTACCTGCAGAGCTAAGAAACGAATATAGGATCGGCGAGATTGTAAATTCAATGGTCATGTGTGCTGTTGCTTCGATTATTTTGGAGGCGCCTACGCCTGTAACAACCCCGAGCATCCCCCCTAGCAGACCAAAAATGACCGCTTCGGACAGGAATTGAATCATAATATCTCTTGGCTTGGCACCAATAGCTTTTCGAATACCAATTTCTTTCGTGCGCTCTATAACCGACACCATCATAATATTCATAATTCCGATTCCCCCTACCACAAGTGAGATCGCAGCTACACCTCCCAGCAAGCTGGTCATGATATTATCTACACCGGATGCTGCACCTGCTGCTTCGGACAGACTCATTACTTGAAATTGATCCGGTTCCGAAGGTTTTAGCTGATGCGTCACACGCAAGCTTTCCAATATGTCTGATTGGGCCTGACCCATCAAGCCTGGTGACTTGGCGGATACCTCCAGACCAGTAATGTTTTTCTCACCCAGACGGTTCATCATGGTTGTAGCCGGGATGTAGATTTGATCATTCGTACTGTAGCTTAAATTCGTAACAGGCTGAGAATTCAATACTCCGATTACTTTGAAAGGGATCTGTTTGATTTGAAACGTTCGTCCCAATACGCCTTTGGTATCTCCACCAAAAAGACGCACAACCGCTTGGCTTTCCAGAATGGCAACATTCCTACGTTTATCCATCTCATCGTTGGTAAATGTTCTGCCCTCGGCAAAGGAAAACTTTTTGGCCTTATAAAATGAAGCAGATGTCCCTACAATGGTTGCATTATAGTTATATCGCCCCCATGCAGCTTTTGAACTGCTTGAAATACGGGGCATCATTGCTGCAATCGAACTCTTTTGTTCCAATGCCTCGACATCTGTCCACGTAAATGAGGGCAAGGTATCCTGATTTATTTCTTCCTCAGTCATTGGCATGACGGGAGCAACCAAAAGTACGTTATTTCCTAACTTATTGATTTCCTCCTTAATACTGGCCTTTGAGCCATTCCCGATGGCCATAATGGCAATCACCGCTGCCACCCCGATAATAATACCGAGTATCGTTAAAAATGAGCGCATCTTGTTGGTAGTTAAGCTGTTCATCGATACACGGATCGTTTCCATCAGATTCATAGACTTACCACCCTTGATGAAATTCGTCTATTTGCAATAGGCTCATCTCGCTCAATGTTACCATCCCGAAAGCTGATCAATCGTTTGGCATATTCCGCTACTTCCAGTTCATGAGTAACCAGGACAATGGTTTTTCCTTGCTCATTCAAGCCTTGGAACAGCTCCATAATCTCGATGCTCGTCTTCGTGTCCAGTGCACCCGTAGGCTCATCTGCCAGCAGAATGACCGGATGATTCACCAAAGCTCGGGCGATGGAAACCCGCTGCTGCTGACCGCCAGAAAGCTCGTTAGGCTTGTTATACATCCGTTCTGCAAGACCCACCATCCGAAGCGCCTCTATAGCTCTTTCCCGACGCTCCTTGGCAGGAACACCTGCATACATCATAGGCAGCTCCACATTTGCTAAAGCTGTAGTACGAGGCAGGAGATAGAATTTCTGAAACACAAATCCTAGCTTCTGATTTCTAATCTCTGAAAGTTCGTTCTCACGAGCATCCAATATGGAGTAACCATCCAGATAGTATTTACCGGTATCCGGATGATCCAGGCAACCAATAACATTCATCATGGTGGACTTGCCTGAACCAGAGGGCCCCATGATAGCAACAAACTCCCCTTCGTTAATAGATAAGTTCACACTGCGTAGAGCCTGAATCTCCTGACCGCCTACTTCATACCTTTTTTTCAGCTCTTTAATTTCAATAACGGTGTTATTGGATTGAGTTTCACTCATTGTGTCTGCCCCCCTCCACTGCCATTCGGGTCAGCACTGCTGTTCTGAGGAGGAATCACAATGGTTTCACCTTCCTTGACACCGGACTTGATTTCGGCCTGATCCGCTGTATACACACCCAGTTTCACCGGTCTAAACTCATAATCCGCCGGATTCGCCGCGTTCTTCGCTACATATACTCCATCCACACCACCTTCAGACCTCAATGCAAACAATGGCACAGACAGCGTATTTTTGTGTTCGGCTAACAGTAGGGATACATCCATGTTCATCCCCGGTTGCAGTCTTATGTTTTGGCTATCCAAAGACAATTCAATTTTGTATGTAGTCACATTGGATTCCGTCACCGGCTCTGGAGAAACAAAACGTACTTCGCCTTTAAATGGTTTGTCCGGGAATGAATTCGAGTGCATTGTCGCCTGAAGTCCAGTCTTCAATTTAGCAATATCACTTTCATTAACCTTGGCAAGAACCTTCATAACCCCTGTGTTGGAGTTATTCATGACAATAAAGGGTGCAGTAGGACTAGTCCCCACATCGCCATTGACTTTCAAAATGATCCCATCCCACGGCGCCGTAACCTGTAATTTACTCAGAACACTTTTCTTCTGCTCTAATGCCGTCTCAGCCTGCAATAAAGAAGCTTGTGCAGATTGGATGTTGGAAGCTTCAGGCGGGGACTGTGCAGCCTTTAATTGTATTAATGCTGTTTTATAGCCCATTTCCGCCTCTTCGATCGCCTCAGTTTGCTTGGTCTGTGCCTTCTTGTACTGCAGCTCCGCATTGCTCATATCCAGTTTTGCCTTATCCAGATTCTGCTTGGCTGTCGCCAGGTCACTTTCTGCTGCTGCATCATTCTGAACCAGATAAGCCTGGTCATCATAATCCTTCTGGGCCTTATCTAAAGTCACCTTGGCTGCCTCCTTTTGTGCCGCGGCTTCCTCTAATTCCATCGCGTTCTTGGCTGTTTTAATCGCCATCTGTGCCTTTAAGACATTTGCTTTCTGGAGCTCGATATCATTCGTTTTGGGTCCGCGCTTGGCTTCGTCCAGCTTGGCTCTTGCAACCGCGACATTGGATTCGGCATCCTTAATTTGCAGCCTAGCGTCCGAATCATCTAATCGTGCTAGAACCTGACCTGCCTTGACGCTATCTCCTGCTTTGACATTGACAGCGACGAGCTTGGCACCCTCGACATTTGTAAAATTAATATTTACTTCCTTGGAAGCCTGAACGGTTCCAGTCACGCTAAGCGACTCGGTTATGTTAGCTTTCTGTACCTGTACCACCTGATTCGCCGGAGCCTCCACAGGCTTTTCCTGACCCCTTTTCATGTAGAGCGTACCGCCAATTCCCGCTATAATGAGCAAGATCAGAATACCTATGCTCCTTTTCACTCTTCTTTTTTTTCTTAATACTTGTAATGAATCTTTATCTTTCTTTTCTGTTTCCGACAATGTTATATCCCCTTAAATTGTATTTTTTCTAAATCCTATACACTCCATGGCTTGTTTAAAGCATGTTGCAGCAGCGTCATTTGGACAACGAGCTCATCCATATTCCGTTCAATTTGCTTTACTTTCAACTGATTTGTAGCGACCTCCGTACCTATTGCAAATCCACGTGCCTTTCTTTTGCGAGAAATGTCCAACACTTTATTAAGGTTCTGTAGATTACTTCGCATTTGCTCGTATTGTTCTTCATTTTGCTGTAAGTTAAAGTACATACTCTTCAGTGTTTCTGCCAGTTGATCCTTGGTATTTTCCAGTCCGCCTTGTGCTGAATCTACATCTATCTGTTTAATTTCATAGTCATCCGTCCCCGAGTTCCACGTGTAATATTTAATTTCCATTTTTGCTAGCTTGACTGCCTCCTCCTGTCTCCATACCGAAGGACTCGCTGAGATGGCACGCGACACCAGTGTATCCAGATTTACGTTATCCATTTTCCGGTAAACGGGTCGATCCACCAGTTCATATAAATTTCCTTGTGACTGTCCCATTTGTGTATTAAGCGAATCTAGCGCTTTTTGCAGTGCAGCTTTTGCAATGTCTACATTCTTTTGAGCCTCTATACGAGTCTGAATAATCGTACTTCGATCACCTGGAGAAATTTTTCCACGGTTGGCCTTCGCTTCAGCAGCTTTTTCCTCCAATAGCGCGAGCGAAAGTGCATCCTCACTACTCTTGACTTTGTTATCAGCCAGAAGTACGTCATAATAGTTTTTCATGGCAGTGTAGTCTGTCTGATCCTGGGCAAGTTCGATTTGCTTTTTGGATTCCAAATAAGAAACTGTCGATGAGGCATACCCCTTCCATGCTGAACTACTAGCCGCATCTTCTTCACTGTTGCCTTGGCCTGCCGGAATGAAATCCAGATTCTTGCCTGCATTTTTCAGCATAATCCGGTTGCGATCTATCGTTTGCTGAGCTTCCTTCAAGCTAAAACTATTGGATCGTGCCCACTGCTGGGCTTGACTCAGTGTTAATTTCACACTTGCTTTGGTAACCTGCTGCTGCGCCTCCTCTGCTTGAACAAAGGACTCTGATAAAGAACTGGCCGACAAGGCGAGCAGCAATAAAATGAACATACGTTTTTTCATAGATATCCCCACTTTAAAAATATGGTATCGATTTAAATATAGTTTTATAATTACGTTGTTATACGAATTATGTGTTTTCTTCTGTATCCCACTTGAGACTTTATCTTCTTTTCAGTGCAAAATTCCAGAAAGGAGGAACTTCATCCTACCCTTCTGCAAATTTTTACACACAACTTATCCTTCCTTACAGTATCTTTAAATCTAATTGACGAAGATACAGGGAACGTACAATAAGAAAGGAAAGAAACTGGATGGACCAGAAGCACAGCATAATCTGAATCAGCGTAAGATGAACGGGTAATCCATATATTCCAGACGGTTCTGACATCACTAAACAAAGCACTATTCCTATAGATGATACGACTAATGGCAAAAGAAATAGGAATGCAATTTGTCTGGAGGCAGCTTGTCTCATTTCCCTTGAGTTTAGTCCAATTTTCGATAAAGCTCGGTATATTTCCTCATCCCGCTGAAGATCTACATACAATCTGAAATACAGCAGGCTTACCGTGCTCGCCAACATAATAATGGCGATAAATCCACCAATAAATTCACTAATAACCAGATCCATTTCCGATGTCAAATAGTCTACGGCCCTAGAGTTAAGCACTCCTTTATTCACCTTGTTGGCCAACACAGAATACAACCATACCTCTTGTTGAGTTTCAGAAGTTTCTAAGGAAAGCTGGCCATTCTTCCATTTGGGCACAAAATAATAAGTAGATTTATATGCCAACGGATCATTGAAATACCGATGTTCAATTAAATAGTCGTAAGTTCGATCAGAAACAACAAGTAAGCTTCCTAGTTCAGAGACGATATTTCCATCAAACTTCAGGTTATGATCTATTATCTTAGTATCCATAATCTGAAGATTCATCATATGAGATTTCCCTTGCTTGTAAGTTAGCCTTTTTTCAAAAAAGGTTTTCTTTTCTTCGAAAGACATCACGTTTGGATCGAAAAGGAAAAAACCTTGATTCTCCCGAAGCGTAGGTACCTGTTTCAGCTTCTTAAACTTGGAAGCAAGTGCTTCATAGTTGGATTGTTTCATCACTGGCGCGACCAGTTCCCGAAAGGGGAAGACTAACACTTCACCTTTCCCATAATCTACCTCAGCCGTATACAGATTTTGGTCAATCTCTTTTTCAAGCTCGTTAGAACTTACAACATCCGAAGTAAATGCAAATGAATAAGACTGCTCCCTAAGAAATCTTTTTTGCTGCTGCATGGAGTCAAAGGTTGACGCTGCTCCTACACAGGAAATGATAGAAATGAGGGTAATCAATGAAAAAAGCCCGGCATTATTTCGCATTTTATATGTGATCTCAGATAACCATAACAAACGCGATCCGCTCCAAGACCATTTCCTGTTAGCTCTATGCAATTGAATGAATAGTACACATGATTGATTATAAAATAAGTAAATACCCAGAGATCCCATTATAATTGTATATTTAAAGGTGTCTCCGACCGAATAGTGCAATATATAAAAAGAAAGGGTCCCTAAACGATACGGTGCCAGATAAATGTATGGTGAAAAATCAAGCTTCATTAAACATACAGCTGCTCCTATGAATACTATGGCAAGAATGGACAAACTCCAAAAAGCTTTAGGTTCTTTGTTGAGCTGAGGAGCCTTACTAAAAAGCTGCTGTAGTTTAAAACGTCGGATAAAGAAAACAGACACAAGTGAGATCAATATAAACAAAAACATAAAGCCGATTCCTGTAAAAGCCAGTGCCTTCCAGGGAAAATAAAATCTTAAATACATTCCTATGACATTGGAACCCATAAGCAGGAAAAACTTCGCTGAAACAAATCCTCCGATCATCCCGGTCACCAATGATAAAAAGCCTATAATTAGATTTTCAAAAGCTACCAAAAAACAAATTTGCCTATGACTTGCTCCTAAAATGGTGAGTATACCCAATTCTTTCTTACGTGCAGCAACAAAGATATTATTTGTGTATAATACGAAAAAAAAGGAAAATACAAAAATCAATAGATCGGCAACCTGTAATCCCTTTTTTACATTAGCTGCTGTGATTACATTCGAGACATCCGGGTGAAAAATAAATACCGCATATACGAAAAAAACCGTAATCATCAAGGAGCTGCTTAAATAATAAGGAACGTAAGCACGCGCATTGCGTTTGAGATTATTCCATGCTAACAGACGAAAGCTCATGTGCATGTCTACTTCCCCCCAAAAAGGAGAGCATATCTATGATTTCCTGAAAAAATATTTGCTGACTATGACTACGACGGATTTCATTATATAACTCACCATCTTTAATAAAAATTACCCGGTCGCAATAGCTAGCTTCCAAGGCGCCGTGTGTTACCAGCACAATTGTAGAATAGTCTACACGGTGGACAAGGCTCAGCATTTCCATTACAACACGCGAAGACTTGGAATCGAGATTTCCGGTTGGTTCATCTGCAAGCAGGAGCGAAGGAGAGTGAATCATAGCTCTGCCTATGGCTACACGTTGTTTTTGTCCCCCTGACACCTCATAAGGCCGTTTGTCCAAAACATCTGTAATATCCAGTTTTTTCGCTACTTCTTCCAGTTTGTGCTCCATTTCCTTTAACCCTTTTTTATTCAGCATCAGAGGAAACAGTATGTTCTCTCCCAAAGTGAGGGTTTCCAGCAAATTATAATCTTGAAATACAAGGCCCAGTTCTTTGCGGCGAAATAAAGCCAGCTTATCCTTCTTGAGCAGATGTGGATTTTCTCCTTTAATGCTAACCTCGCCAGAAGTCGGCATATCAATGGTCGAAATCATATTTAATAATGTAGTCTTCCCACTACCAGACGGCCCCATAATACCAACAAACTCGCCTTGTTTGATCGTTAAATGGATATTGTTAAGAGCTCGGTAGGGAACCTTGCCATAGTATATTTTGGTAACTTGATCCATTCGTACAATCTCCATCGTTCATTCCTTTCTTTTCCTATGCTATGATCATAATCCATCCAGATAAGTGAAGCGACCGATTAACATTACAAAAACCTTAAATGTGTTGTAAGGTTTCTCATTTGCCAATGGAAAACAGGATTTGAACCGTCGTCCCTTTACCAACCGTCGATTTCAATTGAATATCATGATTCAGTCTTTTGCAGATTTCAGACACCAAATAGAGTCCCATCCCGGTTGATTCACGATACTTCCGCCCATTTTCACCTGTGTAATAAGCCTCAAATACCCGTTCTATGTCTTTTTTAGGGATACCAATCCCCTCATCCTTTACTTCCAACACAATGACATGCTCTCTTACGTCAGACATCAGCTTCAGACTGTGAGCATGACCTGAAGAGTACTTTATCGCATTGGTCACCAATTGATTAATGATAAATCTTAGCCATTTGGCATCGGTAATTACACTCAACTGCTCGTCCACTTCATTGGAAGGATAAATTTCGTTGCGGATCAATAATCTTTTGTTATCATAAATCACATCACTAACCAGCTTTCGTAATACAACAGGCTCCACATGAAAGTCAGGTTCAAAGGATTCCAATCGTGACATATACAAAATCATGTCCAGTCCTTTTCCCATTCGATCAATCTCATCGTGAATCTGATCCGATTCGGGGTCTATTCTTCCTTTGAGGATTAAATGAATAACAGAAAGAGGAGTTTTCATCTGATGAACCCACTGATTGATAAACGTAATATGATCGCGCTGCTGATGCTCTAACTGATGAATTCGGGACTGATACAATCGATAATATTGCAAAAGCAAATGTTGTAAAGAAGCGGCTAACGGATTAAGTACCTTCATCTGAATAAGCTCATCTAAATCTTTAATGTTTGTAGTGGATAATATGCGATATAAACCAGAATACATAACGAACCGGAACAGCAAATAGACCCCCAATAGGATGGACCCAAAAAAGACGGAATATAGGGCCGTCGACCAGTTACGGTAACCATCCATCCAATAGATACTTAACACAAGAAAAAGTTGGATGATATTAAAAATGACCAGCGAAAAATGGTCGCGCCAAAAAAGCTTCACCGTTCTTCCTCCTCAGTCAAGTGAAGCCGATAGCCAGCCCCTCGAACCGTCTCTATGATATCCCCTAGTCCCAGCTCGCTCAGTTTTTTGCGGACACGAGTGACATAAACATTCAGTGTGTTCTCCCCTACATATTGGTCATCATCCCATAAAGCCTCTAAGATATGAACTCTCCCTACAACCTGCTTAGGATATGTCATCAATAGCTCCAGTAGGGCCGCTTCTTTATGGCTCATCTCTACCTGCTTGTCATGGTATACAAGTTCCATAATGTCGGGATACAAAGTCAAGCCTGACACCGTTAAGGATCGTGATGGTGGAGCAACGGCATAGGAACCATAGGCACGCCGTAAATTACTTTCTACTTTGGCCAGTAGTACTTCGGGATAAAATGGTTTCGTAATGTAATCATCTGCTCCGTTTTGCAAAGCAATGACCTGATCCATTTTATCATCACGTGCAGACACAAAAAGGATGGGGCATGTAGACTGAGTCCGTATTTGCCTGCACCAATAAAATCCATCAAAACGAGGTAGATTTACATCAAGTAGTACCAAATCAGGCTTTACCTCTTCAAAGATAGCCAGAACTTGATCAAAATTTGAAACAATAATTCCTTGATAACCATATTTCTCAAGATAGGATTGGAGCAAGGAGCTGATTTGAGGGTCATCCTCTACTATTAATATCTTCTGCATCGTGTTTTCTACCTTCTTAGTGCTTGAATTTTTAACAACTGATTTCTCTATATAATGCCTTTATTTGATCGTTCAAGCAATAACAACAATCTAACCCCCTTTGGTTGTAGATGATTAGGAGTTTTTCATGGTGGTATATATTGAATCCCGAATTATATGCATGGTGCCGAGCACCAGAGTGATTAACAATATAATTATAATAACGATAACTGTGACTGTTATAATAGTTCTTTTATGATTTTTTAATGTTTCATGGAAACTTTGCTTTGGATCTTTCAAAGTCTGCTTCACTTCTTTCCTTGCCTAGCTGTTTACCAGCATAACAGCTTCTACATAACGAACAACAGTTTAAACTTACAAAAACCTTTATTTTGCTGTAAGGTTTCTGATTAGCCACAAACCATCGTCGGATTGAACTAACGTATGTACATATCAAAAATGCCCGGCTAGAGAATCTTTTCTGATTCTCTAGCCGGGCATTTTATCCTTTCTACCCTTTTACAGCAGAACCTACCGTCATCGCCCGCTCCACTTGTTCACTCAAGAACAGGTAGACAAGTACCATCGGTAAGGAGGCCATAGTCATAACAGCTCCCATGGCTCCCCAATCCGTACTGTAGGAACCCTGGAAGAAAAGTAAGCCTAGAGGCAATGTTTTCATATTTTCATCAGAAATTAGAATATAGGCCAAAGTGAACTCATTCCAGTTGTTCAAGAATTGAAAAATGGCTACCGTCGCAATTGCAGGCAATGCAAGTGGCATAATGATTTTCAGGAACAGTCTATAAATATTAGCTCCATCCATGCATGCCGCCTCTTCAATCTCCTTAGGAATTGCTGTTAGGAATCCATAGAAAATCATTGACGAGAAAGGAAGCCCAATTGCGATATAAGGAAGAATAAGAGCTCCGTACGTATTCGTAAGATGAAAATCGCGAACCAGAATCGCCAGCGGTATCATGATAACCTGCAGTGGCATAAACATTCCTATGATCATATAAGTCCGGACAGCTGAACGAAACCTCCATCTCATACGAGCCACTGCGAAGGCAAACATCAGAGCCAGCAAAAGAATGAACAAAGTCGAAATCGTTGATACGACCAGACTGTTCAGAAAGTAACGGGGAATATTAAATTGCGTCCACGCATTGATGTAATTTTCGTAACGAAAATGCGTTGGCAGTCCAAATGGGTTAGAGACAAAGATCTCATCGTTGTTCTTGAACGAGTAGGAAACCATCCAGAACAACGGGTAGACCGAAACAATAAAATACAACCACAGCGGTATCTGCAGAACAGCTTGTCTGAACTTGCTCAAAGCAGTTTTACTCATTTCGTTCTCCTTTTCAATACACGCCTTATCAGGCGGTTTGTCCGCGGTCGAACAGCTTATTGATAACTACAGTTGCCAGTAGTGAGATTAGTACAAGCAGCACGGATACAGCACACGCATACCCATAATTGCTTTCCATAAAAGCATAGCGGTAAATCATGAATGTCAATGTATAGTTTGTAGTGCCGGGCCCTCCGTTTGTCATAATCAGCATCTGCACAAAGGCCCCTATTCCAGAGGTAATCGCAATAATGAAGCAGAATTTGTACGTTTCCCTCATCAGTGGAAGCGTGACATGCCAGTGCGCTCTCCATTTGCTGCAACCGTCAATCGTGGCGGCTTCAAAGTAGTCTTCGGGTATTGACTTAACTCCCGCATATAACAACGCAAATTGATAACCCATAAACTGCCAGGCATTAACGAAGGCAATGGCAATAATCGATGCTGTCGGGGAGCTCAGCCAATTTTGCTGGTACGGGATGTTCAAGAGATCAAACAGTCGGTTGATCAATCCGTTAGTTGGGTCATAGATTGCGATCCACAGCTGGCACACCACGGTTACCGATAGGACAACTGGGATAAAATAAGACGTTTTCAGTATTTTTCGCCCGCGTGTGCGCGGGTCAGCACAGATTAGCGCTAATAGTGTTCCCAGCCCGATCTGAAAGACCGCCAGAACAATGGCAAATATTAATCCGTTCTTAAGCGAAGTAGCAAGTAGAGGATCGGAGAACAGTTCCCGATAATTACTCAGTCCCGAAAAGGTCAGCGTACTCAGGCCATCCCAATCATAAAAGCTGCGAAGAACGGTTTGCAGAACGGGATATATCAAAATCACGCTATACAGTATCAAAGCAGGGAGGAGAAACAGTGCGAGTGCCGGTTTGTTCCCCAAATATTTATTCATGTCTTGCTTCCACCCCTTATCTTTGGAACAGCATCCCCTAGCGACTTATGCCGCCAAGGGCAGCCGAGTTCCTGAATTCTCAGTTTTCTTTATCCAATGTGCTATTCAGATTGTTCACAAAATCGTTTTCAGAAAAGTTGTCTACCATCAAATTCTGAGTATTGTCATTAATAGTGTTCTGAATTTTTGTACTACTCAGAAGTTGAGCATATTCCTGCGCATTTGGCAGCAACTCTTTGACAACTCGCTGCATCATTGCTGGAACATTGGAGGCGATTGGCTTATCCACTTTCTGCGAAACAATTGGGCTTCCAAGTTGAGTGTATCTGTATTCGGCTGACTTTGTGGCAAGGAATGCCGCTACCTTTACGGCTGTTTCCTTATTTTTGCTACTTGATGATACTGCGTAGCCCTGTGGAGAACCTGAGCCGTCAATGAAATATTTGGATTTCTCGTAGGTTGCTTCATCCTTTGCAGGCCAGTACATCCAGTCGACCTGGTCGCCCAGCTTTTCCTGTGAGCTGTAAATTTCCCATTGTCCATTCACGAACATGGCAGCTTTGCCCTGATAAAACAGGGACGAAGCCTGATCATAATTGGTGTTCGTCGCGTTTGCATCGAATAATCCGGCTGTTTGCAGTTGCTTCATCTGCTGTGCCGCTGTTACGAATGCTTCCGGCAATGCTTTTACACCCTTCTCATCAAGTGCTCCGAACCCACGCGGCTGCTCCCTTGTAACCAGCCCATTATAGAAAGCCGTCGTAATCCATTTTTCTTTGGCAAAGATTGACATAGGTACGTAACCAGCAGCTTTCAACTTTTTCGCTGCATCGGCCATCTGGTCAATCGTCTTAAGCGGTGTTTTAATTCCTACCTTCTCGAAAATTGACTTGTTGTAATAGATCATTTGGAATTCAATGCCGGTTTCGGGATAAGCATACACATGGTTGTCTGGAGCAATCAAACGCGATTCAACACCCGGGTTAAGATTCTTCTTGAATTCGGCCGTTGTGTCATAGCTGTCCAGCACCTCAACATTTTTCGATTTTGCGAAAGTTTGCAGGACAGCCCAATCCGCTAAATAGACATCCGGCATATTGCCCGTTGCCGCATAGGTTTTAAGCTTCTGTCCTCCGTCCTGTACGGCAGGATCCAGTTCAATTTCTACGTTTGGCATCTTCTTTTTAAGCTCTTCCACCGCATAATCGAACGGCTTTATGGTATCGTCATCAAAATGTTGTGCATACACCTTTAATTTGATCGTACCGTCCCCTGCCTCGCTCTTGGAAGAGGTCGAGTTATCTTCCCCACAAGCAACCAATCCAATCGACATAGTGAGCACTAGCAAAGCTGCACTCCAACTTTTGTAAGTTTTTTTCATTTGCTTAATCTCCCTCATGCAGTGTGTTTTATGTTTACGCTTTCATTTGCATGACTACAGTATACTGCCGCTTCTATTCTTGATTAAGGAATAAAACGGGCATAACCAGTAAAAAACGGGACAAATAGAGCAGCGGTTCCCCGTATATAGGAAAACCGCCAGGCTTAAATCGAAGTTGTCCTGCCTCGCAGGACAGGCGCTACCTTTTTTTGAGTTGCTCATATTCAGTCGGTGTCATGCCAAAGCGTTTCTTGAAGCATTTGCCAAAATAATTAGGGTCACTGTATCCAACACTTTCAGCGATTTCTGACAGCTTCCGATTTCCTTTCAGCAAAAGCTCTTTAGCCTTCTTCATTCGGATGTGTGTAATGTGATCCACTATGGAAAAGCCAGACTCCTTGCGAAATACGCGGCGCAGGTAGCTGGGATCGACGAATACTCCGCACGACACCTGCTCAGCAGACAGCTCTGCGTCTGCATAATGTTCCTCAATATAATTGATCGCCGCCGCAAATAAATTGGAAGCCTTCGTAGGACGCATATTCTCCATCAGCTGGATCAGCTTGCGGTATAGGGCGAGCATCCAACCTTCAGCAGCCTCCCAGGAATCTAACTCCCGCAGCCGTTCATATGGAGACTTGTCTCCTCCGTTTTCCCATAGCTGGTCATAAGGAATGCCTCGTTCACTAGCAAAGGAAAGGGCTAAAGATACGATTCCCATAAGCATCGCATCTGCGTATTCGTCTCCCCATTTATATTTACTAAGCTGACGGATTGCCTTGCGGACCTCCTCTAGCGTTTCACTGTCTTTCATTCGGAGGTCAAGCACAACCGCATCGCGTAGATGGCCCAAATCAGGCATACCTGCTCTGCTATGCAACACTTCGCCGCCCTGTCCCCTTAACTCTGCACTTTCGCTCTCCTGTGGAAGCACCGGTAGCTTCGGCTTAATTCGTTCCAACATCGAGAGCATTTCTTCTGCATTGAACGGCTTCAACAAATAATCCTGTACTCCGGTTCGAACCGCCTTCTGTAGGTATTCAAATTCGTTATGTCCAGATATGAATACAATAACGATGCGTTCGAACTTGACTTTCAACCTCTTGGCTAATTCAATTCCGTCAATGAAGGGCATATTGATATCTACGAGGGCGAGATGTGGCTGATGCCGCTCGGCTTCCTGAAGTGCTTCCTGTCCGTTCCTGGCTTCGCAGCAAACCCGAAAACCATGAATTTCCCAATCTATCTTCATACGCAGAAAGTCTCGGAACAGCGGTTCATCATCGACAATCATCACTTTATACATTTTGGTGTTCACTCCCCTTTGTCAGCATCGGCAGCGACAGGTCAACAGTTGTTCCCTTCGTGAGCACACTTTGCACGGATATCCCATACTCCTCGCCAAAATACAGGCTCAGCCGCTGCTGAACGCTGTAGGTGCCGATTGATCGTATTCCTTCTTCCGGCAAATGTCTGGACATAATGGTCTGAACCTGTATTTCGTTCATCCCCACACCGTTGTCCTCCACTCTAACGACCACCTTATCGCCCTGTCTAAAGGCAAAAATGCGGATAAAACCTTTTGTTCCTTTCTTCTTAAGGCCATGGTAAATCGAATTCTCGACAAGCGGCTGAAGCGAGAGCTTCGGGATCGGTGTACCTTCAAACTCGGGAGGAATATCCACTTCATAGCGAAACACATCGGGATAACGGATTTGCAGAATCGTCAGGTAATCATCAGTAATCTGAGCTTCCTTTTCTAAAGTGATTAGTTCCCGTCCCTTGTTCAGCACCATTCGATAAAAATCTGCCAGCGCTTTTGTAGTATCTCTAGCCTCCTCATTACGATCTAACTCATTGAGTGCATAAATGGTATCCAAAGTGTTGTACAGAAAATGCGGTTTAATTTGGGCGCTTATCAGTGCAAGCTCATATTCACGCTTACGGTTCTGTTCCTGCCTTACCTCATCCAGCAGTTCCCGAACCCGTCTTACCATAAAGTTAAACGCTTCCGCAATGGTACCGATTTCATCTTCAGTACGGACTGTCGCAACAGGTTGCAAATCACCAGTTACTACTTTTCGCATGGCCTTAGTCAATTGTTCGAGAGGACTAACGACCATTCTGGACAGAAAGCTAGCACCCAGCCAGGAAAAAACAAGACATAACACGCCGATTAATAGCGACAATCTAACATTTTGCCGGACATCAGCTGTAAGCAGGCTAAGAGAAACAATATTGACCAACTTCCATTCCATCCGGTTATAATCAGTGACCGTTATCAGGTTGCCCTCATACTCGAATGAGCACGTTCCATGGGATGCATTAGGGGCACAACGTTGGATGGCCTCACCCAACTGCTGATTCACCGGATTCATCAGCATCTCATTGTCTTCTGCCACAGCCACGCGCATTTCGTTATCTAAAAAATAATAAGATTTAGGCGCATCTGGATCGCTGGAACGAAAGTAATCGGACAAACCTTCTTCCTTCACTAACAGAAAAAGCGTTCCATAAGGTTCGCCGGTGTCTATATTAATGACCGTCTTCCCCAGCGTCAAAACGGGAGAGCTCGGATCTGGTGTTAGGAAATCCCTCTTCTCCATATCAAACCAGAGGGCCTGTCCATAACTTTCAGATTCCCTTACCCTCTTAAGCATGCTATAGATCTTGTAATCATTCCCGCTTTCAGTATAAGAGGCGAAAATTGTCCCTTCGTTATCAATGAATACAGCGGCATCCGCCTCACGAAAGATTGACAAATCAATGGATAGTCGGCTCTGCATCAAGTTTCTAAATTGGATAGGCTCCATGGCAGTATCAGGTTTGGCGCCGTTTGAATCGTACATCCGGTTAATATTTGTGACCATAATATTGGCCGCCGTTTCCACACTCCTGAAAATGTAATCGGTCCTAGACAAGATAAGCTGAGACTCATCGACCACATTGCTGGTGGTTTGATCTATCAAAGAACGGCTGAAAAGTTGGTTGGACAACAGTCCAAGAATAAGCAGAGAAATAATAATTAGCGGAAGAAATACCGTTATAACCTTGCTTTTAAAACGAAGTCGACCAAACCACTTACGAGCTAGTGACAGAATATTCAACTAGAACCCCTCCGTCATCAAGAGAATATTCATCATGTTAACACAAACAATCTCTACAGTAGTAGATCAAAAATAAAGTTTAAAAAATTCAACCGTCCATCTTGAAAGTACTTTAGAGATGTGTTAGGATAAAGTCGATTTTTAGTAAAATTATTAACTAAAAAGGTGTGAGCTCTTTTGGCAACTATTAAAGACATCGCCCGCGAAGCGGGTGTGTCTGCCGCAACCGTTTCAAGGGTTTTAAATAACGATCTGTCACTGTCCGTAAGCTCAGACACCAAAAACAGAATTTTTGGGGTTGCCGAGCAACTCGGGTATAAGCCTACCCGGCTGAGGCAATTAAAGCAGAATACGGAACGTGCCGGGAAAACGGTCTCCCTCCTGCTGTGGTGTTCTATTGAGGAGGAAAGAGACGATCCGTATTACGCTTCGATCCGCCGTGGAATCGAACTGCGCTGTGAAGAGCTTGGCCTGACGTTGGGCCAGACCTTGCGAGGCCGCTCATCCATCGGCACCCTGCAAAAGGCGGACGGTCTGATTGTTGTGGGCGGCGTTGATCCTGAAGAGGTATTCAAGCTTCATCCTGACAAGAACACCATTGTCCTTGTCGACCAGTACCATGAACAGCTGGAGTATGATTCTGTACGACTTCATTTCAGGCAAGCTGTTGATCAGGCACTCGGACATCTACTTGAGCTTGGCCACCGACAAATCGGATTTATCGGCGGTAAGAGCGACGGTGAGCGAAGGGCGCATTATTTTGAACGATTCATGCGGGAACAAGGGTTGTACAATCCTCAATTCGTCCGTATAGGTTCCTGGAGTACCGCGGATGGTTATCTCATGATGAACGAACTCCTAGCCCAACAGGAACGACCGACAGCCTGCTTCGTCGCAAGCGATCCGCTCGCTATTGGTGCCCTCCGCGCCCTTCATGGACTTGGAGTCAAGGTACCAGAGGATATGGCTGTTGTTGGCTTCGACGACATTGAGATGGCAGCCTTCGTGCAGCCTCCGCTAACCACTATCCGTGCCTATCCCGAACAGATGGGAAAGACTGCCGTGCAACTGCTCTCTGAACGGTTTGAGGGGCGTGAACCACCTGCGTATAGCGTGATCGGGACTAAGCTTGTCATTCGAGAAAGCTCATGCAAAAAAGGCTAAAATTAGTACTTGAGAGTCTTATTGTCATTGATTAATATCCTTTCGTAAAACAATCAATATGATAACCCCTGAGGAGTGAATATCATGAACATTCATGTTAACGAAGCGCTTGGTTTGTTTCATTTGCAGTCCAAGGATTGCAGCTATATTATCCAGCTAGTAGAAGGATATCCCGCACATGTCTATTGGGGAGCTCAACTTCATCATGACCAAAGTCTCGCAAGTATATTGGAACTTAGGGAGCGTTGCTCCTTCTCTCCCACTCCCGTTTCTTCCAGTCGTATAATTTCTTTGGACACGCTTCCTCAGGAATACCCCCAGTATGGAACAAGCGACTTTCGTCAACCGGCTTACCAGGTTGCACTTGCGGACGGAACTCGAACTACTGAGCTAAAATATAGTGGTTACCGTATTGAACCGGGTAAACCCAAGCTCGAGGGACTTCCTTCCGTCTATGCCGAATCGGATGATGAAGCCACAACCCTCTATTTGATCCTTGAGGATCAATACTCGGGGCTTAAGACTACACTGCTCTATACTGTATTTGCGGACCACAGTGCCATTGCTAGATCTACTCTTTTTGAACAAAAGGGAAGCGCTACCATGAATATTGAACACGCCATGAGCGCCTCTGTCGACTTCGCCGATTCCAACTACCAAGCCCTCTACTTACCTGGAGCCTGGGTTCGGGAAAGACATATCCAACGCCGCGACCTCGGACCTGGCTCCATTCGGCTCGAGAGTAGACGGGGCTCCAGCAGTCACCAAATGAATCCCTTTCTGGCACTGCTTCGGCCTGATGTGACTGAAGATCGTGGGGATGTGTACGGTTTCAGTCTAATCTACAGCAGCAACTTCGTCGCACAGGCGGAAGTAGAGCAGTTCAATCAGACTCGTGTAAGTATCGGAATCAATCCCTTTGACTTCTCCTGGCGGCTTGAGCCGGGTCAGTCATTCCAGACTCCTGAAGCCGTATTGGTCTTTTCCGAAGAAGGTCTTGGGGGCATGTCACGCACCTATCACCGACTCTATCGCACACGTCTGTGCCGAGGGGCTTACCGTGACAAAGAACGTCCGATTCTCGTGAACAATTGGGAAGCCACATATTTCGACTTCGACGCCGATAAAATCGAGGCGATTGCCAAAGAAGCGGGGCCTCTTGGAATTGAGCTGTTTGTTCTTGATGACGGTTGGTTTGGTAAGCGAGACAACGACAACAGTTCGCTTGGGGACTGGTTCGAAGACCGCCACAAGTTGCCCGGCGGTCTTACTGACCTGGCCAAACGGGTTAATGAACAAGGATTACAGTTTGGTTTGTGGGTTGAGCCGGAAATGGTATCACCTGATAGTGAACTGTACCGCAACCATCCCGACTGGTGCCTGCATGCGGAAGGTCGGCGGCGGACGGAAGGCCGATCCCAACTGGTGCTCGATCTCTCCCGCAAGGAAGTATGCGACTACTTGTACGAGACGCTTAGCTCCGTATTTTCGATCGCTCCAATCACTTATGTCAAGTGGGACATGAACCGTAACATGACGGAGATTGCTTCGGCTACAGCCCCTAGCGAACGACAAAAGGAAACTGCGCACCGTTATATGCTCGGACTTTACGATCTGTTGGAACGTCTGACCTCCCAGTTCCCGGACATCTTGTTCGAAAGCTGTTCTGGAGGCGGTGGGCGATTTGATCCCGGAATGCTCTACTATATGCCGCAGACATGGACCAGTGATGATACCGATGCCATTGAAAGATTGGCTATCCAGTATGGAACAAGCATCGTGTACCCGGCCAGTACCATGGGGGCCCACGTATCGAACGTGCCGAACCACCAGGTGGGACGAAACACCTCCCTCGCCATACGTGGCGACGTGGCAATGAGCGGGAATTTTGGCTACGAACTTGACCTTACTGCATTTACGAATGAAGAAAAAGAACTCGCTGCCAAACAGATCGCTCAGTATAAGGAAATTCGTTCCCTCGTACAGCAGGGAGATATGTATCGACTTCTTAGTCCGTTTGAAGGCCGAGGCGACACGGCCTGGATGTTTGTTAGCGAGGACCAATCCGAAGCGTTTGTCGCTTACTTCCGCGTACTTGCTGAACCAAATGGGCCCATCCGGCGACTAACTCTAAAAGGGCTTGACCCAGATAAAAAGTATATAATCGAACACGGGGCGACAGGCAGCACTGCAGTCCATACGGGTAATACCTTAGTGGAAGATGGCGGTTCCCCCTTCCGCGTAGCATTTGATGGCGAAATTTTTGGAGGCGACCGCCTAATGAAAATTGGGCTTGTTGTCTCGGATCTCTCTGGAGACTTCACCAGCTCTACTTTCCGCCTTAAAGCTATTTCCTACTAATTGTGAATCCGGCCAGTGACGATAAAAAAATCAAAACAAGGCAGACCGATTTTCCGGCCTGCCTTGTTTAATCACTTTGGTGCCCGTGTTGCTAACCGTGACTATCCATGTCACTTACCAAATACGCTCGCTTAGTCTCAATTTCGTCCTCTATATCTTCCAGCATATGACCAATGCCTTCTTAAGTGAACGTGTCTGTAATCACAACTCTAAACAATTCATTCAACTTTTCGGTGTCTTTAACTTCCGTCTTCTGATTTCGACATTATTCATCCTGATTTCCAATTTCTCATTCATCTAGATTTCCGCCGATGTACGATTCAGGATGGGACGCTTTGAAAGCACACGATTCGATAACTCCATCAGGCTTTTTATTTCATAAGTAGGTTGAATGCCAGACGCGTTTGTTTTCCCAGCAGGGTTGAACCAACAGGTATCAATTCCGTATTTGTTGCCTCCTTGAATATCGGAGGTCAAAGAATCACCAACCATGAGAACCTTACTCTTATCTGAAATGTCTAGCTTAGTAAATGCGTAATCGAAAATACCAGCTTGTGGCTTTTGGCAACCCACTTCCTCTGAAATAATTATCTGTTCAAATACATCACGCAGCGGTGAAAGCTGAATTCTGGAGGTTTGCACCTCTTTGATTCCATTCGTAATGATCGCCAAGCGACAATCAGACAGCATATCACATAATTCAACCGCTCCGTCCATTAAAAAAGCACCTTCACCCAAATAACGTAAATATGCAGCACTAAAAGCATCTGGATTAAAATCTAGATCATGAAAAGTAAATAATCGCTTAAACCGCTCCACACGCAGTTGCGCTGAGGTAATAAGTCCTTCCTCTGCCTCTCGCCACAATACGCTGTTGATTTCATCATAACTAGCTTTATACTCCGTGGCCCCTTGTGGCAAGCCAAATTGGGTAAACGTATTATGTAGCGCATAACTCTCTGCCTTTTTAAAATCAAACAGCGTGTCATCGACATCAAATATAATAATTTCGTATTTCATAACGACCTCCATATCATTGCTTTACGACTATTGTTCAGTTCCATGAGTCTTAGATTGTTTCTGATAGTAGCACAACGAAAAACTAACAATACATTATTACCTTTCGGTTATTATACAGAACCTAGTTAAACCGTCAAGTCACTAATAACAAAGTCATAGTATTTTGTCATCGGTGCAAAAGGTAAATAACGCTCAATAAGAATGCCCGTAAAATGAAGGTGATTCTCATTTTACGGGCTTCTGAGCATCTAAGAGATGATTTAGCAAAAATCCTAGTGATCTTCATTCATCCATTTAGCTAATGTTTGATCAAAACAATGAGGTTCTTCAAACATTGGGTTATGCCCACTATATTCAAAAATCACTTTTTTCACGTTCTCGTAGGTGTCATCGACCCTATCCCATAAAGAAACTGGCGCAACCAAAAAATCATACCTTCCCAAACCAATATATACAGGTTTATGGATATCCGCCAAGGATTGTATTAAATTCATGTTACCGAAAGCTTCTCCCCATAAATAATCAATGATAGGCATATTCGTGTATACATCCTTCCACATATAAGCCGCATCGTAAGCATAATCATAAAAGGTTTGGGCTCCCATTCGTATACACATGTGAACAAATCTTCTATCTGGGTCTCTTTTGATATCTTCCTCTAATAAAACAATGTCCTTTTCAAAACGTTCCTTTCTTTCTGGGCTGGCCGTTTCATAAAAGAATGAAGAGCTTTGCCGCTGTCTTTCTTGGCTGTTCGTAGGTGCTGAATTTAATAGCACCACTTTTTGAACATAATCCGGGTATTGTTTAGCATATTCCAAAGCTATAAAGGCATGCCCGGAATGTCCTAATATGATAAATTCATTTAGATGAAGGCATTGTCTTGCTGTTTCTATATCATTAATAACTTTATCCAAAGTATAGTCTTCTGGTTTTAAAGCTCGAGTCGGTTTTGCAAATCCTCGATGATCCAGAAAAATAAACTGAAACTTTTTATATAAATGGTCTGAAAATAAACGAGGATAATATACACTGCTGCCGATCACCAATATCGGCCTTCCGTTACCTCTTATAGCATATTTCAGCTCAAATCCATCACTAATAACTGTTTGATAAGTGCTCATTTATAATCACCTTTTCTTTTTTCAAATCACTCCCTTTCCTTTGTGTAATTCCCTTGTATTCTCCATAGAACGTTCCAACACTTCAACTCACCTCAGAAAGTACATTTATTTTTATGAGAAAAGTTTAACATGGTTTTTTCAAAAACAAAACGGGTTTACTTTTGTCTTACTTGTCTTGACTTATGGCATTCATACAAGATTTTTGACAAACACATCTTTTTGGAAACAAAAAAACCGCGATTATCGCGGTTTTTTATATAGAGGTCATACTTTTATCGTGCTTGGCGACGTCCTACTCTCCCAGGACCCTGCGGTCCAAGTACCATCGGCGCTGGAGGGCTTAACGGTCGTGTTCGGGATGGGTACGTGTGGAACCCCTCCGCTATCGCCACCAAACATGAATTTGCTATGCAAATTCTACCGTACGGTTATTCGCTTCATCACCTATCGTGTGAATGAATAGCCATGCGCTTGTCGTATGTCTCTTGTACATACCTTCAAGGTTACACCCTGAAAACTGGATCCGAAACTCATTTGCGTTTTATCTTTAGGATAAGCCCTCGACCGATTAGTATTGGTCAGCTCCATGCATTACTGCACTTCCACCCCCAACCTATCTACCTCGTCGTCTTCAAGGGGTCTTACTTACTGGGAAATCTCATCTTGAGGGGGGCTTCACGCTTAGATGCTTTCAGCGCTTATCCCTTCCGTACATAGCTACCCAGCGGTGCTCCTGGCGGAACAACTGGTACACCAGCGGTACGTCCATCCCGGTCCTCTCGTACTAAGGACAGCTCCTCTCAAATTTCCTACGCCCACGACAGATAGGGACCGAACTGTCTCACGACGTTCTGAACCCAGCTCGCGTACCGCTTTAATGGGCGAACAGCCCAACCCTTGGGACCTACTTCAGCCCCAGGATGCGATGAGCCGACATCGAGGTGCCAAACCTCCCCGTCGATGTGGACTCTTGGGGGAGATAAGCCTGTTATCCCCAGGGTAGCTTTTATCCGTTGAGCGATGGCCCTTCCATGCGGTACCACCGGATCACTAAGCCCGACTTTCGTCCCTGCTCGACTTGTAGGTCTCGCAGTCAAGCTCCCTTCTGCCTTTGCACTCTTCGAATGATTTCCAACCATTCTGAGGGAACCTTGGGGCGCCTCCGTTACTCTTTAGGAGGCGACCGCCCCAGTCAAACTGCCCACCTGACACTGTCCTCGCACCGGTTCACGGTACCAAGTTAGAACCTAGATACGATCAGGGTGGTATCCCAAGGATGCCTCCCTTCAAGCTGGCGCTCAAAGTTCTACGGCTCCCACCTATCCTGTACAGATCGTACCCAAATTCAATATCAAGCTGCAGTAAAGCTCCATGGGGTCTTTCCGTCTTGTCGCGGGTAACCTGCATCTTCACAGGTATTAAAATTTCACCGGATCTCTCGTTGAGACAGCGCCCAAGTCGTTACGCCATTCGTGCGGGTCAGAATTTACCTGACAAGGAATTTCGCTACCTTAGGACCGTTATAGTTACGGCCGCCGTTTACTGGGGCTTCGGTTCATAGCTTCGCCCCGAAGGGCTTACCACTCCCCTTAACCTTCCAGCACCGGGCAGGCGTCAGCCCGTATACTTCGCCTTGCGGCTTCGCACAGACCTGTGTTTTTGCTAAACAGTCGCTTGGGCCTTTTCACTGCGGCCCCCTCGGGCTATTCACCCTACCGAGGCACCCCTTCTCCCGAAGTTACGGGGTCATTTTGCCGAGTTCCTTAACGAGAGTTCTTCCGCGCGCCTTAGAATTCTCTTCTCGCCTACCTGTGTCGGTTTGCGGTACGGGCACCTTCTCCTGGCTAGAGGCTTTTCTTGGCAGTCTGAGATCATGACCTTCGCTACTACAATTTTCGCTCCCCATCACAGCCCAGCCTTAACGATGTGCGGATTTGCCTACACACCAGCCTCACTGCTTAGACGGACATCCATCCGTCCGCGTCACTACCCTACTGCGTCACCCCATCGCTCATAACGGATTACGGTGGTACAGGAATTTCGACCTGTTGTCCTTCGACTACGCCTATCGGCCTCGCCTTAGGTCCCGACTTACCCTGAGCGGACGAACCTTCCTCAGGAACCCTTAGGCTTTCGGCGGATCTGATTCTCACAGATCTTTTCGTTACTCATACCGGCATTCTCACTTGAATGCAGTCCAGCGCTCCTTACGGTACACCTTCAACCCGCATTCAACGCTCCCCTACCCCTGATGCAATGCATCAAGCCATAGCTTCGGTGGTGTGTTTAGCCCCGTTACATTTTCGGCGCAGAGTCACTCGACCAGTGAGCTATTACGCACTCTTTCAATGGTGGCTGCTTCTAAGCCAACATCCTGGTTGTCTGTGCAACTCCACATCCTTTCCCACTTAACACACACTTGGGGACCTTAGCTGATGGTCTGGGCTGTTTCCCTTTCGACAATGGATCTTAGCACTCACTGTCTGACTCCCGGAACTAAATCTATGGCATTCGGAGTTTGACTGAGCTTGGTAACCCTTGCGGGCCCCGCACCCAATCAGTGCTCTACCTCCACGATTCTTCTTTCCGAGGCTAGCCCTAAAGCTATTTCGGGGAGAACCAGCTATCTCCGGGTTCGATTGGAATTTCTCCGCTACCCCCACCTCATCCCCGCATTTTTCAACATGCGTGGGTTCGGGCCTCCAGTGCGTGTTACCGCACCTTCACCCTGGACAGGGGTAGATCACCCGGTTTCGGGTCTACGTCCACGTACTCATTCGCCCTATTCAGACTCGCTTTCGCTGCGGCTTCAGCTCTTCACCTTAACCTTGCACGGGAACGTAACTCGCCGGTTCATTCTACAAAAGGCACGCCATCACCCGTGATTTTTCCAAAGGAAAATATCATAGGGCTCTGACTTCTTGTAAGCACACGGTTTCAGGATCTATTTCACTCCCCTTCCGGGGTGCTTTTCACCTTTCCCTCACGGTACTGCTTCACTATCGGTCGCCAGGGAGTATTTAGCCTTGGCAGATGGTCCTGCCGGATTCATACGGGGTTTCACGTGCCCCGCACTACTCGGGATCCGTCTCGGAGAGAACGGGTTTTGAACTACAGGGCTTTTACCTTCTCTGGCGGGCCTTTCCAGACCTCTTCGTCTAACCGGTTCCTTTGTAACTCCATGTGAGACGTCCCACAACCCCAAGGAGCAAGCTCCTTGGTTTGGGCTAATCCGCGTTCGCTCGCCGCTACTGACGGAATCACTATTGTTTTCTCTTCCTCAGGGTACTTAGATGTTTCAGTTCCCCTGGTCTGCCTCTCACTCACCTATGAATTCAGTGAGTAGTGACTGTCGATGAAGACAGCCGGGTTTCCCCATTCGGACATCCCCGGATCAAAGCTTGCTTACAGCTCCCCGAGGCCTTATCGTTGTTCGCCACGTCCTTCGTCGGCTCCTGGCGCCTAGGCATCCTCCGTGTGCTCTTTGTAGCTTAACCTAGACTTTTCTTTCTTGGAAAGAAAATGTCAATGTTCGATAAAAAATGATTTTTGCCAAAAGCAAAAGATCTTTCCTTACCTGCTACCCTTATTTCACTTGTTTACACAAGATCAGCTTAAAGGAATATTCTAAAACGCAATTTCGTTTCGGTATCCAGTTTTCAAGGTGCAATACAGTTTCATCGAAACTGTAGCCTGTGTGAATATCGGTCCATCTCAACCGAGTGGATAATATTCATGCAGTATGTTGAGAGTTTGAGCTCTCAAAACTGAGCAACGAGTGAGTAAGTTCAGGATATTCATTTCATTCACACGATTGTGATGAACCGAATTGAATATCCGGTCGCAGGTACATGTACCTGCTAATTTGAATGTTTCCATCGCAGGAAACGATTCTCCATAGAAAGGAGGTGATCCAGCCGCACCTTCCGATACGGCTACCTTGTTACGACTTCACCCCAATCATCTACCCCACCTTCGGCGGCTGGCTCCCTTGCGGGTTACCCCACCGACTTCGGGTGTTGTAAACTCTCGTGGTGTGACGGGCGGTGTGTACAAGACCCGGGAACGTATTCACCGCGGCATGCTGATCCGCGATTACTAGCAATTCCGACTTCATGTAGGCGAGTTGCAGCCTACAATCCGAACTGAGACCGGCTTTTCTAGGATTGGCTCCACCTCGCGGCTTCGCTTCCCGTTGTACCGGCCATTGTAGTACGTGTGTAGCCCAGGTCATAAGGGGCATGATGATTTGACGTCATCCCCACCTTCCTCCGGTTTGTCACCGGCAGTCTGCTTAGAGTGCCCAGCTTGACCTGCTGGCAACTAAGCATAAGGGTTGCGCTCGTTGCGGGACTTAACCCAACATCTCACGACACGAGCTGACGACAACCATGCACCACCTGTCTCCTCTGTCCCGAAGGAAAGGTCTATCTCTAGACCGGTCAGAGGGATGTCAAGACCTGGTAAGGTTCTTCGCGTTGCTTCGAATTAAACCACATACTCCACTGCTTGTGCGGGTCCCCGTCAATTCCTTTGAGTTTCAGTCTTGCGACCGTACTCCCCAGGCGGAATGCTTAATGTGTTAACTTCGGCACCAAGGGTATCGAAACCCCTAACACCTAGCATTCATCGTTTACGGCGTGGACTACCAGGGTATCTAATCCTGTTTGCTCCCCACGCTTTCGCGCCTCAGCGTCAGTTACAGCCCAGAGAGTCGCCTTCGCCACTGGTGTTCCTCCACATCTCTACGCATTTCACCGCTACACGTGGAATTCCACTCTCCTCTTCTGCACTCAAGCTCCCCAGTTTCCAGTGCGACCCGAAGTTGAGCCTCGGGATTAAACACCAGACTTAAAGAGCCGCCTGCGCGCGCTTTACGCCCAATAATTCCGGACAACGCTTGCCCCCTACGTATTACCGCGGCTGCTGGCACGTAGTTAGCCGGGGCTTTCTTCTCAGGTACCGTCACTCTTGTAGCAGTTACTCTACAAGACGTTCTTCCCTGGCAACAGAGCTTTACGATCCGAAAACCTTCATCACTCACGCGGCGTTGCTCCGTCAGGCTTTCGCCCATTGCGGAAGATTCCCTACTGCTGCCTCCCGTAGGAGTCTGGGCCGTGTCTCAGTCCCAGTGTGGCCGATCACCCTCTCAGGTCGGCTACGCATCGTCGCCTTGGTAGGCCTTTACCCCACCAACTAGCTAATGCGCCGCAGGCCCATCCACAAGTGACAGATTGCTCCGTCTTTCCTCCTTCGCCCATGCAGGAAAAGGATGTATCGGGTATTAGCTACCGTTTCCGGTAGTTATCCCTGTCTTGTGGGCAGGTTGCCTACGTGTTACTCACCCGTCCGCCGCTAGGTTGTGTAGAAGCAAGCTTCTAAACAACCCCGCTCGACTTGCATGTATTAGGCACGCCGCCAGCGTTCGTCCTGAGCCAGGATCAAACTCTCCATTAAAGACCAACCGAAGTTGGTTTATAGAAAGAGCGATATGCTCATGTTGAAACTGACGAGATAAAAAATATCTCTTGTTTGCTTCCATTTTATACAGCCTGGAAGGCATGTACCAAAATTTCAGCGTTGGATTTTGTGAACAAAATCCGTACTCACTCGTTGTTCAGTTTTCAAAGATCAATTTTCTCATTCGGCTTTTCTTGGGCCGGACAATTAATATATCATACTTTGGTGATTCATACTACTGGTAAATAATAACTCATGGACGATCTTTTGAATTTTTGAACCATTACATCACAGCCTATCTTACGGCTGGATAAATAATATATCATTTAGGTTTGCTGAATACTACATGTAAATTATACCGATTTATTCGTTCTTTTAGCTCCAGCCCATCCCACGTCTCGTCCATGATTTGAAGAATAAATCCCTGGGTATCAAACGAGCTATAAGCTGTTTATACTTCTTTCACCGAAAGAGCGAAGAAAATTCACTGTGTATATATTTTTTTAAAGGCTCAGCCATCTTGTATCTCCTTTGGTGTCCAAATGTAACGATAGTTTTACCTTTGTCTATGATAAAGCCTTATCATGGCGAGGCCAGACATACTAAAAATGCCAGGTTCTATGATGAGAACCTGGCATTGGCATGCATGGCTTATGAATTGTGGGAAGGGGCAACTCTTCCAATCTCTCCAGAAGGAATCTGATACTGGCGGATATCCTTAACCAGAAACATAATCAATCCGCATAGTACAGTAATCAGTCCACTGAAAAAAAGAACCTCACTCAGAGAAAACCGTAAAGCTAGCGCCCCTCCAATCAAGGCCCCTAATGGCAGAGCCGCATTCGACAAGGTGTTTAAAAAGGCTGTAACACGTCCCAGTAACGGCAGCGGTGTAATAATTTGAATCAAAGACGTTTGCAGCACATTGATGATGCCAGTAAAAATGCCTAATAACAGAGCTGCCAGCAGCTTCATCCACATCTCGGGCACAAGGGAAAAGACATAGATTGCCAGTCCCATGGCTACCCAGGAAACCGCGATGGTAATGCCGTTCTTTTTCAATACACTGACCAGAAAGGAACCGATGAAAATACCAATAAAGTAGGCTACATACAGCAAGCTGTAATAGATCGGCGAGCCATAGGATACTGCGATAGAAGGCATGGCAATGACCAAGATCGCCATCGAAAAGTTTGTCAGCGCAAAGAACGGAAGCATAATTCTCAGGAAGGTGTGCCGTTTTACAAAAAGATACCCTTCTCTCAATTCGTTTAAATAGTACACGAGCTTTAGCGAACTCCTTCCGTTCGTGTCTTCCACCGGAGGAGCATCAATTTGCTTGTTGAGCCTGACATATACAAAGCCTGCCAGAAACAGCATCGCGCCGGCTAGAAAAAACGTATTTTTCATCCCCATTGCGATGATGAGCGAGGCTCCAGCCAGATATCCGACAATATTGATAACCTGATCCGTCGACGAAATCATGGAATTCGCCCGGACAATCAAATCCGGCGAGCCTATCAATTGCGGCAGCATTTTACTATTGGCCGGATAAAACAGTGTGGAGAAGCAGGATGCAATGAATACAATAACAAGGATAGCGACCAGATTGACCATCCCGTCCTGAATGAGAAACGGGACGGCCAAAATTAGCACAGCCTGTGTAAACAAGGCGATACTGGCTAACAAAGGCGGTGAATAACGGTCCACCAAAGGACCCACGAGAAAGCTGAAAATCGACGCCGCAGATACGGCCGTATACGTGAAGCTGGTCATCGCCACCGACTGTGTCGATTGCTGAACAAAATACAGCAGGACGATAGAATAAATGCTGTCTGCGATATTGGCAAGAGTACGAGATGCAAAAAATCGGATAAAACGGCTATCCTTAAACAATGGATTCACATCTTCATCTCCTTACTGCAAAATGGTCAAAGCATTCAAGAGCCTGTCACTAGCAGTCTGGAAGATTTGATGGATATACTGGTCGTTCTCATGATATGGAATGGTAAGTGAGATTTTCAGAATATCCCCCACATGCTCTGACTCAAAGAAAATAACCTTGTTGACATTGGCCTTTGTGCCTTCGGTATGCAGATTGTCGAGCAATTCTGCATCCTCTCGTCCCTCACCCAAATAGTTGAATACGATAGGCAGCTGTTCAAGTCCTTTTATCAAAATGCTGCTAGATATCGGGTAAGCTTTCTCCATTTCAGCATTGAAGATCAGATTGAAAAAGTTCAAATGATAGCGTGAAGCAAAGCCCAGGTGGGTATGGATACTCTTTTCATAGGATTCAGTGTCATCTTCCTGCAGCACAACGGGTATATGATCAATACACTCGCCTACGGTTCCAAAATAGTTTCGGTCGCCATATTGTCTTCCATAATTAGTAATCCAAAGCGGAACATCAGAGAGTTGGAAATAGCTGCTAAAAAAACGTACAGCCATTTGAAGCGAAATATCCCACATATTCGCAGCGCCGTGCTGCTCTGAAATGTCGCTTAAATTCAGCTCCCAACGATATCTGGTAGTGTCCGCATAGTTGCGTTCTTCGGTCAGCACATGGATACGATCATTATTCTCACCAAACGTCTGGAGTTTGAATTGCTCGCTGATTTCCTGATCCCCGATTCCTTGAGGGCCTTGGCGAATATGGTTTACATATTCCCGGTATTGCACCTCTTCTGTCGCATGTGCCCTCTGCTGCGGACGATGATATTCATCAAGGAGTTGTCTGCGCAGGATGTCGCTGCTCGTAGCATCAAAAATGATGTGCGAGCAAGGGAGCAATAGCAGATGTTCCCGCAAATTTAAGCGAATCAGGACGATCCGGTACTGCAGCGACTGTGTAAGTTTATAAGGTTCTAAAAATAGGTTAGAAGCAATGGAAGAAAGAAGCCTGCGTTGTGCTTGTACCGGCTGACCGGAGAGATCAGCAGTCGGTAAAAAAAGATGCTCTGGAACTGGACGCAACTCCCATTCCCATGCTCCGGATGATTGAACAAGTACGCTTCTTAGCAATTCATGGCGTTCAATAAGCCGCTGAATCGTTACGGTCAAACGCTCGGTGTTCAAGTAGCTATCTAACTGCACAGCCATACCCGAGCCTGTAAAATGTTGCAAATGGTAATGCTGAGCTGGTGCAAGCGGATAGCGCCCAATAGCATTCAGACTTAGTATATTGGTATTCCACTCAGTATTTAACTCAGCAATGCTGGCAAGCCTTACATCGGCCTGTTGTTTAAGTAAGGTTTCTTGTTCTTCGTTTGTCGGTATAGCTCCGAGAATTCTATCTGGTTCGTCGGTTCCCCAGCGGACGATATAATGCGGGTGCAGGTCTGGATGGATATGAGATTGGATAAATTCTGAGATTGCCTGAACTTGTTCTACGTGAAAAGGCTCCACTTGCAGGAACAAATAGTTTTGCTTATCGGTGGAAACGGTCTGAAGAAAGACCTGTACACCAAACGCTTCTGTAATAGCCCGCTCAACCTCCTGAGCTTTCGCAATGAGCGTATCCGCGTTCACTCCGCCCTCTTCAACACGTTGTAAAAGATCAGACAAACTTCTTATCGTCTGATATTGAAGCAATTGATGTATATCCAGCGGAATGTTCGATTCCTGTACTTTCGATACCAGTTGAATGGCCTTCAATGAATGACCTCCAAGCTCGAAAAAGCCGTCGTCAATGCCGACCTTTTCAACGCCAAGCACCGCTTGCCACAGGTTCGCCAACTGTTGTTCCACTTCATTTCTTGGAGCAACGTATTCCATATCCGAACCGCTGGTCATTTCTGGCTCAGGCAATGCTTGGCGGTCGATTTTACCGTTCGTTGTCAGGGGAAACACCGGCAGGAACACATACTGGGCAGGAATCATATAATCCGGCAACTGGCCAGTCAAATGGGTCTTCATATCACTCTTGGATAGCGGTACGTCGGTTGAGATATAAGCACAGAGCGTTTTTTGACCATCCTTCGTGCCTTTTACCGCTACGTGCGCCTCCCGAACTGCATCATGTTTCATGAGCTGGGTTTCAATTTCGCCGGGTTCAATACGATATCCGCGGATTTTAACCTGCTGGTCTATCCGTCCGAGATACTCCAGATTGCCGTCCGGTAGCCATCTGCCCAAATCACCTGTCCGATATATTTTTTCGCCCGGAATGAATGGATTAGGGACAAAATTTAGCTGGGTCAGATCATCCCTGTTTAGATAGCCGCGCGCCAGACCATCCCCACCAACACAAATTTCCCCTTGAGCACCAATAGGCAGCAGCCTGCTTGAAGAGTCCAAAATATAAACAGTTGAATTGCCAATTGGGCGACCAATAGGAATGCGGTTATATTCCTTATCAATCGGGAAATAAGTAGAGAATGTTGTGTTTTCTGTGGGGCCATAGGCGTTGATAACGTTCAGTCCCGGAGAATGTGCTCTAACCGTATTAATGATCCCAGGTAAAAGCACATCCCCGCCCACCAGCAAGTGCTTTAGCGAAGCAAAGAGATCTGGTTTATGCTGTGTGAGTTGGTTAAACAAGGGCGATGTCAGCCACATCGTTGTAATATGATATCGATCCAGCGCTTCACCAAGCTGAACAGCATCCAAGATTACGGATTCCGGTACAATGTACAAACGCAATCCGTTCAGCAATGCTCCCCAAATTTCAAAGGTACAGGCATCGAACACGAGCGCCCCGGTCAGCAAAATGCGTTCGTTCTCGGCAAATGGTACGTAATTGGTGTTCTTCACCAGCCGTATGACATTCCGATGTTCAATCATGACACCTTTGGGACGTCCAGTTGAGCCAGATGTATACATGACATAGGCCAGATCGTCTGCCGTTGTCGATTCGGAAAAAATGAAGTCCTCGGAGTCGTAGGAGCTGATGTCGGCCAGATCCAGAACCGTACCGGAAAAATCGAAAGTGTTCATCTGTTTACCCTTGTCAGATAGGGTTAACAGAATTTCGCTACCGCTATCCTGAAGCATAAACATAATCCGTTCCTGCGGATAAGAAGGCTCCAGTGGCAAGTAGGCTCCACCCGCCTTCAAAATACCAAGAATACCGATAATCATTTCTGGTGAACGTTCAGTCAAAATGCCTACGATGGTATCCGGCGCAACCCCCAGTTTTCGCAGCTTCGAGGCCAGTTGATTAGCTTTTTTATTTAATTCGCGGTAGGTTAGCTCACGATTTTCAAATACAATAGCTACTGCATCCGGTGTTTTCTCTGCCTGTTCTTCAAATCCGTGATGTATGGTGTGGTCCGATGGATACGGTCTCCGTGTATCGTTAAAATCAAATAAGAGCTGCTGTTTTTCCTCCGCTGTCAATAGATCAATCTCCGAAACCCGGATATTTGGGTTTTGAATAACTTGCTCCATCATTTGGATGAGGTGAGCAGCCAATTGTCTGATCGCATTTTTGTTATACGTCAGCGCGTTATAGCTAAATTTGATTTCCAGCTCGCGCCCAGGCATGACGATTACATTCAAATCATAATTCGTCTGTTCAATATCCTCTACTTCACCAACACGGAGTGCTTTGGTTTTTTTTTCTAATCCAGTAAGTTCTTCCGAAACGGGAAAGTTTTCAAAGGCGACAATATGCTGGATCAGGTTTTGTTTTAGTACACTATGGGCTTGAATATCAGCCAAGGAAAAATAGGAATACCGATTGGACTCCATTAAGGAATCCTGTATAGACGTAAGCAAGTCGGAAAACCGCAGTTCAGCGGAGCTTTTAATACGTACGGGTATGGTATTAATGAATAATCCGACCATATTTTCAATACCGGGGATTTCATCAGGTCTGCCCGACACAACAGACCCGAAAATGACGTCCTTACTGTTGTTGTACGTTTGTAGTAATAAGCCCCAAACGGTTTGAAATAAGGTGCTGACGGTGACACGGTTTTGCTTGGCGATTTCTTCCATGCCTTGGGTCAGCTGCTCTCCCCATGTGCATATGAGTTGCTCTACCTGAAATGAAGGATCGACGGATTGAGTATAGCCGGGCACGACAGTTTCATTTTCAAAATCAGCCACATATTGTTTCCAGTATGCTGCTGCTTCCTCTTTATTTTGTCTTTCCAACCACTGAATAAAGCTGCTAAATGGCTGGACAGGCTCTAATTTTAAAGGAGTATCGTCCCGAAGCGATGTGTAAATATCAAAAAAATCTTTGGCTACCGCCCTCAGGCACCAGCCGTCCATAATAATATGATGAGAGATCCAGATGAGCTTTGAGGTGTCCTCATCCCACTGTACAAGCGCTAACCGGATGAGAACCTCCTTTTCCAGATCAAAACCTCTCTGCCGCTCTTCCTGTAAAATGGCTTGAAGTCGTCTGTGCTTTTCCGCATCCGGTAAACTACGCACATCTTCGGTATGGACAGGAGCAGCTAATCGTTCCTCCAGTACAACCTGAAGCGGACGATCCGCCTCCTTATACATGAATACCGTACGGAAAATATCATATCGGTCAATCAGCTTTTGTAAGCTTCGGCTGATTAGGTTGGTATCCATAGCTTCATGAATAGTAATAATCGTTTGTTCGAAATAAGCCTCTGACTCTTCATCAAGTATGGAATGAAATAGCATTCCCTCCTGCATCGGGGATAGCGGATAGAGGTCTTTAATTTTCACTTGGTGGTTTAACAGCTTATTTGACAAGCGATTTGCAATATTTTCAAACTGGTCCAGAGACAATTGCCCATATGTAAAATCCGTCGGGCTTTGTTCTGCTGTATCCTTGGCACAGCAATGGCGAATAAGTTCGATCAGATGATTCTTAAAGCTGGCTGTAAGTCGCTCCACCGTCGATGCTTCATATTCACGTGCGTTGTATTCGAATACAATGCGGAGTCTTTCGTCAGCCACCGCACCATGAATATCAAAGCTGGGCGCTTTTTTAGTCAGAGGGTTGATTTCAGTACCGGCAAACGTGGATAGTGGCGAGGTACGCCATGTCGTACCTTCTCTGGCTTCTCCGTCAAAGCTAAAGCTTATCTCAGGTGGCTTGGCAGAAAAAAAGGTTGCCCTATTCTGCTGCTCCCTGTCGGTCAAGTAGCGTAAAATGCCATAGCCGAAACCCTTGTTGGGTACGCGTCGCAAATTGTCCTTAACCAGCTTGATTTGATGGGCCAAATCTTCGGGTTTGCTCACATTTACCACAAACGGATACACGAACGTAAACCTGCCAACTGTACGGGATACGTCAATGTCTTTAATCAATTCCGTCCTGCTATGACTTTCCACCTGGACTACAATTTCAGCATGTCCGCTCCATTCCCGGTAAGCCAGTCCTAGCGCCGTCAGTAAAATATCATTTGTTTCTGTATTGTAAGCATGGTGCGCATGTTTTAGCAGGTTTTCGCTTTCTTCCCGGCTGAGTGTCACTTCAGATTTGCGCACGTCACGGATCAGGCTATCTGGAACCTCATGATCTTTTGGCAGCGGAAGTATTTCACGAGCTTCTACCGTATTCCAATAGCTGATTTCCTGACGCGCCAGTGCGCTTTGTGCATACTTGGACAGACGTGCTGCCCATTCTTTGTAGGAATCGGTCTTGGCGGGTAACTGTAGCTTTTCACCGTTAGCTAACTGTTGGTAGGTTGTTTCCAAGTCTTCCAGCAGGATTCTCCACGACACACTGTCTACGACAAGATGATGAATGACGATTAACAAATGATCGGATTCCTGTAGCCGTATTAAAGCCAAACGCACAAGCGGGCCGTTACGCAAATTAAAACTGCTTTGTAACGCGTCAGTGAGCTGCGCGATTTCTTCCTCAGGCTGGTCAGCATGTGAAAAATCGTAGCTTTCCAATGTAAAGTGTTCACCTTCGGCTGTGCCTCTGTTATAGGCGACAGGTTCTTTTTCACGTTCATCAAAGGTAATGCGCAAGGCATCATGGTGCGTGGTCAGCTTGTCCACGGCGCTTCGCAGCCAGGTTTCGTTCCATCTTTCGGGGTTCTGGAGCATGACAGCCTGACTGTAATGATGACGTTCTGTTCGATGATGCTCAAAAAATCCCCATTGGATCGGTGTCAACTCCACTGTACCTTGTACCGCCCCCTGCGGGATGGTCCGAATTACTTTTTTTATATAAGGAGCAATCAAATCAATCTGCGGATGGCGGAACAAATCCTTCATGTCCATTTTGAGGCCCTTCGCGTTTAATCGGGCTGCGATTTGCAACGCTTTGATCGAATCGCCACCAAGCTCGAAAAAGTTGTTGCGCAGACCAATCGGCTTAACGCCAATGACTTCCTCCCAGATGGAAGCGAGTGTTTGCTCCAGTTCGCTCTGCGGCGCTTCATACTCGACGTCGGTCAACACAAAATCTTCGGGTTCTGGAAGCGCACGTCGATCAATTTTACCGTTATGGGTCAAAGGTAATTGATCCAGCACGATAATATGTGCGGGCACCATATAGCTTGGCAACTGCTTGGCAAGCTCTGTCCGCAGAAGGGATTTGTCGGTTGTACCTGCTACGTAGGCGCACAAATACTTTTGTCCGGTTTTATCCGTTCTATCCGTGACCACCGCTTGGCGTACCTCATCCAATTGGAGTAAGGCCGACTCAATTTCACCAGGTTCGATCCGGTAGCCACGAATTTTCACCTGAAAGTCAATCCGACCGATGAAATCAATGTTGCCATCCGGCAGCCAGCGTGCCAGATCTCCGGTGCGGTACAGACGCTCTCCCTTTACAAAAGGATTCGGTACAAATTTCTCCGCCGTCAGGTCGGGACGGTTCAAATAACCGCGGGCCACAGAAGCGCCGCCCAAACACAACTCCCCGGCTACGCCGACAGGGAGCGGACGAAAAGCCTCATCCACGATATATACTTTATGATTCGGCAGTGCCTTTCCAATCGGGACGATACCTGATGGAGGCAAACGTTCAGCTGTTTCTTCATAAAAGCTGGAATCAATAGCCGCTTCGGTTACACCGTAGGTATTCATGATGCGCATCGTATCGCCGAAGCGATTCAAAAGCGTCCGATAGTTTTCAACGCCAAAGCTGTCCGCGCCTGTAGTAAGCAGCTTCATGGCGCTGACATCTGTATCGTGTTCATATACGTAGTCCATAAGCAGCGTCAACAAGGCTGGTGGAACTTCAAACGTCGTAATTTCGTGCTGTTCGAGAACCTGGGCCAAAGCTGGAGGATCGTTGCGCACATCCTGTGGGCAAATGACCATGGTGCCTCCGTTCACGAATGTCTTGGCCAGATCACCGGCAAAGACATCGAACGACATACTGGCAATCTGAAGGAGCTTGACGGGAAACTCTTTTAACTGGTGAGCATCTCTATAGCCCCACGCCGTATTTACGTAATGGCGATGCTCGATCATCACGCCTTTGGCGTTGCCCGTCGTTCCCGATGTGTAAATGACGTAGGCCAAAGCCTCGGGATCATGAATAGGTGCGTAGATAGGCGCTTGTTGATGGGAATGCTCTGCTTGTGAAGCCTGTTGAAGTAACGCTGGCAAGTCCAGCACTTCCCCCGCAAAATCCACATCGGCTAATAGTTCAGTCAAGGAAGACTGCGTGAGCATAATCGTAGCTCCGCTGTCCTGAAGCATGTAAGCAATTCTTTCTTTCGGGTAGGTCGGATCGACAGGTACGTAGGCAGCTCCCGCCTTCATAATCCCTAACACAGCGATAATCATGTCTGCTGAACGCTCAAGCATCACGGCGACGAGATGCTCACGCTTGCCCCCACGGTTTTGCAGTGCTTGAGCAAGCAGATTAGCCTTCTCATTCAGCTCATGATAGGTAAGTGCGGTGTCTTCGTAGATGACGGCGGTCTGTTCCGGGATACGTTCTGCCTGCGCCTCAAATATTCCATGAAACGTTCCAGCAGGATAGTCGGTAATCGGCCCGCTCCATACATTGGTGAGTTCCATCTCTTCTGTAGCGGTCAGCAGACGAATGTTCCGCAGCAGGAGTTCTGGTGTACGTGCAATTTGGACGAGTACATGCTCCAAATGCCCAGCTAATCGTGTCATCGCTTCATCGCTGTAGACATAGTTGTTGTAGGACAGCATAAAGCTCAACGCTTTTCCGTCCTCCACTTCGATGTTGAAGTGGTAAGGTGTTTCTTCGGACAGCTGAGCGTCCTCCACGACGAATCCAAGTCGTTCCTTCAGATCAGGCCGGCCAACCATATCCTGCAGCGGGTAGTTTTCAAATACAACAAAATGGTCCATGAGTTGCTGCTTGAGTGCTGACTGGGACTGTATTTCAGCGAGTGAAAAATAGTCATATGCCCGTGATTGAATCGCGCTGCGCTGCACTTCGCGAAGCAGACCTGAGAATGGCAGATCTGCATCCAATTTGATTCGTACCGGTATGGTGTTAATGAAAAGTCCCAACATCTGTTCAACACCTTCAAGCTCCGGCGGTCGACCGGAAACAACGGTGCCGAAGACGACGTCTTCACTTTGGTTGTATCCTCCAAGCACCACTCCCCATGCAGCCAGAAACAGACTGCTAAGGGTTGTTCCGTTGCGTTCAGCCACCGTCCGTAATTGACGGGTTGTTTCATCCGTAAGTGTTATTTTATGCTCATGCAGCAAGTACCCGGTATCTGGCTGGAGCGGATGGGCTACAGGTAGGGTAGGCAGCACAGCTGGCTGATCATAGTCGTTCAGGATGGACCGCCAGTATTCCTTCGCCGCCTCCTTATCCTGCTTATCCAGCCAGCGGGCATAGCCAGTATAGGGCTGCGGTGTCGGCAGTTGTACGGGCTTCCCCGCTTTCAGTGCTTCATAAGCCGCGAACAGCTCGTCCATAACGATGCCGAGGCACCAGCCGTCCATAATAATATGATGAAAGCTTAAAAGCAGCGTATATGCGTTCGTTTGGGTTTGAAGCACAGCCAGACGAATGAGCAAATCCTTGCTCAGATCGTAACGATGGTTTCGGTCTGCGTCTGCGTAGCTGCGAATGGCCTCTGCTTGCTCTGCCTCGGGAATATTCGTCAGATTCTCATAACGAAGCGTTGGATTTCGCTCCTTAAACACGATGAGCCGCGAACGGGAAGCACTTTTATGATAAATATTCGAACGAAGCGTTTCGTGACGCTGCACCAGAGTCTCGAAGCTCTTTTGCAGAGCCTCCAGGTTCAGTTCACCCCGGATGATCATTCGTACTTGCTCATAGTACGCCTGTGATTCCGGCTCCATCACTGTATGAAAGAGCATCCCCTCCTGCAAAGGCGTTAAATTGGCCACTTTTTCGATTTCAAGCCTTTTACTCATCGGATTTCCCCCTCAATCGAATATTTATAGGCTTTCATAAAAATGCTTCATCTCTTCGAACTCTTCCATATCTAGATCATCTGCCCCTACGTCTGTTGGTGTCAGTTCCTGACCGGACTGATCAAGGCAATGACGAATGGTATTCAACAGGTGTGTTTCGAAGCGGGAGAAAAGTTGTTTGACCGTGCGCTCTTCATATGCATTCCTGTCATAGGATATACGGATGCTTAATTTTCCGTCCTCCAACCGGCTATCCATATAAAGAGCATAAGATGAACCATTAATCACATCCTTGGTACCTGGTCCAATTTCAGCTTGCAGCGGCGATAGTGAAAAATAAACCGATTCCGGGTGTGGGGAGTCTATATAACGGAAACCAATTTCCGGATGACGAAAACGTTTAGAATCCGTTGGATTGCTGGCTTCGATCAGATATCTCAATGCACCGTAGCCCAATCCGTGATTTGGAACCTGCCGAACCGTTTCCTTCACACGCTTGAGCAACAGCGCTATATCATCCGCAGATTTGATGTCCAGTACAACTGGATACACGGACGTAAACTGCCCTACCGTTCTGGAGATATCCAGCGAATTTGTTTCAGCCTGCTCTCGGCCAGGGTTCTCCACGTAGAGTGCAATCCGTTCTTGTCCTGACCATTCGGACACTGTTTGCCCCAGTACGGACAGCAATACTTCCTCCGGCACGGTATTATAGGCATGATTGACCTGTGTCATCAGATGCTGGGTTTCGTCAGTTGATAATTGCAGGTGGAGCTGATGTGTTTGTCTCTCCGATCCAGAATCCGTAATGACTTCATGGTCTTTGGGAAGCGTTCTCCACTCTGACAACTCTATCTTGTTCCAATAGTCCTGCTCCTTGAGCAGCTCTTTACTATTCGCATAATGCTCAAGATGCTCTGCCCACGTTTGGTAAGCGTTCGTTTTGTCCGGTAAAACAATCGTTTCCCCATCCAGAGCTTGTCCGTAGCCTGTTGCCAGATCTTCGAGCAAAATATTCCATGAAATGGCGTCAGCCACTAGTGGGTCTACAGCAAGGAAAAGATGATCTCCGCTATCCAGACGGAAAAGCCCTGCCCGAACTCGTGGTCCTTCAAACAGCCGCAGGCTGCTTTGAATCCGTTGACATTCAGCTTCCATCTGGCTGCGTGCTTCGCTTTCCGTTCCCGTAAGCGACAGTACCTCCAGCGTGATTAGCTGTTCATGCAGTCCTTTGTGAGCTTGCGTAACCGACTCGTCAGCCTGTTGTAATAAGCCAAGGCGCAGAGCATCGTGGTGCTCTACGATTTTCTTCAATGCGGCTCGCAATGGCTGCTCGTCAAAACCCGACTTTGCCAACAGCAGTACCGACATTGCGGCAGGAAGTGCCTCGGATGCTGCATGCCGTTCAAACCCATCGAGTAGATGTCGTTGTATCGGTGTCAGTGGTACTTCTCCATCTATCGGACCTTGCTCTATCGGACGGGACAATGTTTCTGCATAGCCGCTCAGGATTTCAATGGACGGATGCTCCAGTACGTGTCGGATATCCAGCAAATACCCGTGGAGACGCATGCGTGCGATGACTTGAACTGCTTTAATCGAGTCGCCTCCGAGCAGAAAAAAGTTATCCTGAATGCCCACCTGATCGCGTCCCAAAACATCTTGCCATACGGCGGCCAAAGCTTCTTCCACATCATTTCGCGGCGCTACATAGGCCACATCCGGTCGGAATAGCTTTTCAGGCTCCGGCAATGCTTTTCGGTCGGTTTTTCCGTTCGGTGTCAACGGTATCCGATCCAGAAACACGAAGTAAGACGGAACCGAATAATACGGGAGCAACTTGGCGGCATGTTCATGAATGACCGTTAAGCTTGGTGTTTCTTCTGTATGCAATACAATGTAGGCACACAAGACGGATTCTTGCTCTTTGTTTTGATATACAGTGACGACAGCCTCTTGAATTGCAGAATGGCTCATCAAAGCATTTTCAACCTCACCCAGTTCGATCCGGAATCCACGTACTTTCACCTGATGGTCGATTCGGCCGATAAACTCCAGATTTCCATCTGCTTTCCAGCGAGCGAGGTCACCCGTTCTGTACATTCGTGTCCCTATTGAAAATGGATTATCCACAAATTTCTCTGCCGTCAAATCCTCGCGGTTCCAATAGCCACGGGCCAGCCCTTCCCCTGCAATGCATAGCTCGCCCGGTATACCGATTGGCTGTAATCTGTTCTGCGCATCCATGATATAAATGTGCGTATTCGCAATGGGGCGTCCAATGTCAATCTGATTGGCATGGGTAAGTTCCTGCACTGCCGACCAAACCGTCGTTTCCGTAGGTCCGTACATGTTATAAATACGGGGGCCGTTCAATTTCTGCAATGCCTCCAGCAGCCTGGGTGGAAGCGCTTCTCCCCCAACCATAATTTCCTGTACACCTTGCAGCGCACGGGAGCCTTCCTCATGACTCAGCAGCATGTGCAGCCGGGATGGCGTCATTTGCAGCATGTCAATGTGATGTGCAGTAATCAGTTCGCCAAGTGCCTGAGGATCGACCTGATGATGGCGGTCGCCTAGCACGACGGTCATTCCGCCTAGCAGCGGCAGAATCGCTTCCAAAACGAAAATATCGAACGAAATAGTGGTTAGCGATAAAATCGTTTTGTTCGCTGCAAAGTCGATCACTTCACGCATTCCTGTAATAAAATTCAGCACCGAGCGATGCTGGAGCATAACTCCTTTCGGATTTCCGGTTGAGCCAGAAGTATAGATGACGTAAGCCAGATGCTCCGGCTGAGCAGTGGCTTCCAGATTGGTCCTTTCTCCTTGATATACTTCCTCATCTTCGATAAACAGGGTGTTGGCGCTGTAATGGTGTTCTCCTACCAGATCGCGACTGGTCAGGAGTACGGCAGCCTCACTGTCACTCAGCATATACTCAATACGGGCTGACGGATATTCAGGATCGATAGGCACATAAGCGCCACCCGCTTTTAGCACGGCGAGCAGACCGATAATCATTTCCGCCGAACGCTGCACCATCAGGCCGACTAGCTTATCGGGTCCTACGCCATGCGCTTGAAGTATCCGTGCCAGTGAGTTAGCACGTTCGTTCAAGTCCCGGTAGGTCAGACGCTGATTTCCGAACACCAATGCTATATGACCCGGCGTCTGTACGACCTGCTTTTCAAACTGCCCGTGAACTGTCTCATGGTGCGGGAAAGGTACGACGGTATGATTAAATTCGGTTAGCAGTAATTGCTTCTCTTCATCAGATACGATCGTAATATCGGCCAACCGCACCCCGACATCCTGCGTCACCGTTTCCAAAATTCGCACAAAATGCTCTCCCATCCGTCGGATGGTCTCCGGTTTAAACAGCTTTGTGCCATACTCCAAAGTGAAGGACAAACATTCTTTTTCCTCGGTCACATGCAATGAAAAATCCACCTTGGATATACCCGCGTTGAATTCTTCCGGTTTAAAACGAATGCCTCCTGTTTCCAAAACATCTGTGCCGACATTTTGCAAACTGAACATCGTATCGAACACCGGGTTTCGACTTAGGTCGCGCACCAGTTCCAGCCTGTCTACAAGCTCATCAAACGGGTATTCCTGATGCTCCAGTGCCAGCAGCGAGTTTTGCTTAACCTCCTGCAAAAAGGATTGGAACGTTAAAGAAGATCGCGGCTGATTGCGAAGAACCAGCGTATTGACGAACATGCCAATCATCGCTTGCGTATCCACATGCCGTCTTCCGGCAACAGGTGTACCCACGATAATGTCCTCTTGGCCAGTATATTTGCCCAGCAGGATATTATAAGCCGCTAAAAGTACCATAAAAATCGTAGATTCGGTATCTTGGGCCAATTTGTAGAGTCTGCTAGTAAGTTTGGATTCCAAGGTGACGGTCAAGCTGTCACCTTCAAAGCTTTGTGCTTGCGGACGCGAAAAGTCCGTAGGCATATTAAGTACAGGAAGCTCGCCCTTCAAGGTCTGAAGCCAATATGATTCATGCGCTTGCAATGCGTCGTCAGTGATCTGCTGCTTCTGCCAAGCAACAAAGTCTTTGTAATGAAGCTGAATGTTCGCAAGCTGTCTGCCCTGATACCGTTGAATGATTTCATCTAGCAGCACGGCCATGGAGAAACCATCGGACACGATGTGATGCATATCCACTAGCAGATTGAAGCCACCTTCGATAAATTCGTACAGTTCGGCGCGGAATAAAGGAGCTGTTCCCAGATGAAAAGGCTGAACAAACAAGGTCCGAGCCTGTTTTGCTTCTTCCTTGGAAATACGGTTATATGGAATGTCGAATGGAATCGTGTCCCGAACTTTTTGTACCACTTCCCCGTCTTCCAGATCGAAATACGTCCTAAAGGATTCATGACGCAAAATAACTTCCCTAACGGCTTCAATGAAGCGGGGAACCTCCAAATCTCCCTCTATGAAAAGCTGACCGGGTACATGATAGGCCTTTCCACCTCCCAGCTGATCCAGCACGTACATTCTCTTTTGGGAAGAAGATACCGGATAGAAGGCTTGCGATTTCACAGATACAATCGGTTCATAGTTCTTCTTTGTTCCACCCGCAATATATGTAGCCAGCTCAGCAATCGTTTGCAGCTCAAAAATGTGGCTGAGTGGAATGTGTACACCCAATTCCTTATTGACTCTCGACAGAATGACCGTCGCTTTTAGTGAATCACCACCCAGTTGAAAAAAATTATCGTCATCGCTGATATCTGTTACATTCAGAACGTCCATCCAAATGTTCACGAGTTGATCTTCTACGCCGTGGTTCTCAGGAGCGGTGTCTGTTTTAGTCAATACACTTGCTTGTCCCGGCTCTGGCAAAGCCTGTAGATCAGGCTGACCATCCGGCAGAAGAGGAATATGATCCATAGGAATCCAAAAACGGGGCTGCGTATAATCTGGAAGAATTTCGATTGCAGCCTTTTTCAGTGCGTCTTCATCCCATGGCTTCGATGCGTTTGCGACCACATAGGCGGTTATATATGAGACTTTTCCAGCTTCGTCCGTTTGCGGTGCAATGACGCAGGACTCCAATCGGAAAGTTTGCAGCAGGTGTTTCTCCAACTGCCCCAAATTAACCCGATGTCCGCGAATGTGGATAGTCCGATTCAAATTGCCAATATGCCGCAGCTTGCCATCGTTTTCTACGTAAGCCCATTCTCGGGTCGTTCCCAACAGGCCTGCTACTGAGGCTTGATACACCTCCCCTGCTGTCCCAACAGGTGCCAAATGCTTGTAGGCATCGAGGACGCAAAGATAGTTTCCCTTGGCGTCGGTATTTGCTGCCCATGCAGTTCGAAGTTGTTCGTTCTCCGACGCACGGAGTAAAGTCAGCGCGGAAACGCGAGCCCCTTCTTCCTCTACAATGGAATACAGCAGATTCAGGAAATACCCTGACCAGGCTTCGATCATGTTTGGCTGAAAAAGATCCGAATTGTAGTCGAAATCAAGACGTAATTGTTGCTGCGCCTCTGTCACGTTCAAAAACAACTCGTATTTGCTGAATGATACCTCATTCTCAATGAGTTCAACTTCCAGTTCATGGAATTGAAAACGCGGAATCGGTCGATCCATATTGAATACAGCGTTAATGACAGGCAAATGCCTCAGCCCCAGCTGAGCGAGTCCCGCAAAGCTGTACTTTTGGAAGCTATCCAGTTCATTCATGCGCTTTTTGACTGTTTGGACATGCTCCGTAAAAGTAGCATCAGGACGCACTTCGCTGATCATCGGAAGCAAGTTGACACAGTTGCCGATCAGAGAGAAGGCGTCCATATGGGATTGTCCCGCGGTGGGAACCCCCACCGTTACTTCCTGCTGCCCTGTCAGCCGATGTAGAAAAATCTGAAAGGCGGATAGCAGCGTTATAAAAAGACTGCTGCCTAGCTTTATGCTGGCGGATCTCAATTGTTTAACGAGCGGCGCTTCGAGCATTACGGTATGTCTGCTTCCTCTGGAAGACGGAATCTGTATTCCCCTCACCGGAGATGGCAAATGGAGGACAGGCTGCTGCTTTTCTAGCACTGCCGACCAAAAAGCTAGGGCCTCATCTTTCCCGGCTTTCAATTGATCCTGCTGCCAAACAACGTAATTCCGAAAAGGTACTGGATCGGGAAGGTTGTAGTCAGCATGTCGAACTAGCGCAGAATAGATGTGTTCCAGTTCCTGAATGAATACACTGATTGACCAGCCATCCGCGATAAAATGATGAAACGTAAAAACACCCAGATGCTCTTCATCCGATATTTTCAGCAGATGAATTCGGAATAATGGCTCGCCTGGCGTCATGGCAAATGGGGTTTCACTGTCCTTGATCATCCATGCCCGGATATGTTGTTCCTGTTCATCTGGGCGATAACTGGTAAAATCATGAAGCGGGATTTCCGCTTTCATCACAGGAGCGAACACCTGAGTTTCCCCATCGCCGCTCATAAAGATATGTAAGGCTTCATGACGGTTTACAATGGTCTGGACAGCTTGGTTGAACGCCTGCTGCTGAAGTGGACCACGAAACCGCAACAAGGCGGTTTCGTGTAAAGATTGAGAGTCACTTCGATCTGAAACAGAAGCGAACCAAAGCTGCTTTTGCTCTGGAGTTAACGCAATAACAGTTTCTGCTGCTTCAGCCTCTGGAGGTACGGTTACAGGTACAGGTTGCTTTCCCGGCCCCGGGCCGTTTCCATTCGGGGGCGGGTCCGGTAAAAATCCCCCTTTACGCAGCTCGTTCACGCTATCCTTGACCGCTTGTACGATTCGCGCAATATCTTCCTCGGTATGGGCCGTGGACAAGAAGCAGTTTCGTCCCTCCCAGATATAGATGCCTTTGTCCAGCATGTGATAGAAGAACAGCTCCAGATCGCCTTTGAGCACGAAGCGGAATAGGGAGCCAAAGTGAACGACCTTCATAGGTACGCGTTCGTCAGTGAAATAGCTGTTCAGCTCCGCTGCTAACGCCGAGGTGCGGCTGTTCAAGCGATTTTGCAGTTGCTCGCCATGCTTCTCCAAATGATCCAGCACCGCTAAGGATGCAGCCATTGCCAGCGGATGATGGCAGAAGGTTCCTGCCACAAAGGTTCGCTGCTGCTCATGCTGCGGATAGGAATCGTCCCCGAAGCTCCACGTGCCTCCGTCGATCCCGTTCATAAAGGCAGCTTTTCCGGCTACGATGCCGATGGGCAGCCCGCCGCCAATGATTTTACCGTAGGTCACGAGGTCGGCTTGTACCCCAAACCACGCTTGGGCTCCTCCGGGCTGAATCCGGAAGCCTGTGATGACTTCATCAAAAATGAAGGCAGTACCCGACTGCTCCGTTATCTGGCGAATTTCCTGCAAAAAGGCTTTAGGCTGAAAATCTGGTCGGCGGCTTTGTACCGGCTCCACGATAACCGCGGCCAGTTCATGCGCATGGGTGCGGATATAATCCAGAGAATCGTCCGCCCCATAATGAAGCACGACGACATCGTCCACCATATGCTGCAAGATACCTGGAGCTAGAGGTGTCGAATGCTCCTTGTCATCACCCGCGCCCCCCAGTGCCAGAACCCCGTCGAATGTACCGTGATACGAGCCAGCAAAAATGACGACTTTAGCTCGTCCAGTGGCAGCACGTGCCAAACGGAGCGCGACCATGACGGCTTCCGTGCCGGAATTATACAGGGCAATCCGTTCCACGCCGGTCATCTTGCATATTCGCTCGGCGACCTGTCCGGCCATGTTGGACATGGGGCCGACACACATGCCGTTCTTCAGCTCTTCCTCAATTTTCTCACGAATAAAGGCTGGATTGTGTCCGAACAGATTCACACCAAAGCCCATCGTCAAGTCGACATATTCATTGCCGTCCAGATCCCAAATTTTTGAACCATCGGCGCGTTGGGATACAATTTGATACACCATTTCCTTCAAAACAGGCCGGAAACCAGCCACATTGCGGTTATTGGCGTATACGGAGCGATACTGCTGGGTGTACTGTTTGGTGCTACGCGTACGGGCCGTGTAGCGTTCAATCAGTTCTTGTAGGTGTTGTTCCTGACGGAGCGAAAGCAATTCACGTGCTTTAACATCCAGCTTTTTATAAGGCGTATACGGCTTGGCTTCATTGCCTGTCTGCTTGAAAACAGCCTTTACGGATGGTGCTGGTGCTAATGCAGCCGCGACTTTCTGCTTGGATTCGGTACGGATGATCTGCGCACTTTCACTACTTGCCGATAGCAAAACGCCCGTTTCCGGGTTAAATGGCTCGGAAGCTATTACGGATGCAGATGGCTGATGCCGGAGAACATCGAGCTGCTGTGACATCAGATGTAGCTGTTGCTCCAAAATTCGCTCTACAGCCGCAGGAGCTGTAGCGATTGGAAAGCTCTGAGCCCGTGTTTGTCCAGCCGTGTCTATGGCATAAACGGATGCCGCAGCCGGAACAGCGGATTCATGAGACGGTTGGGTTAGCGGGAAAGCTGCGTGATCAACCTGATTCAGAGTTGTTTCTGGACGATTTTCCACAGATTGAACCGGGGTTTCAGCAGAAGTGAACATGCTCACCCGCTCGGCTACGTAGCTGGCCAACAGCTCCAGCGTGGTCAACGATTCGAAAAATTCGTTCATTGGAATGTCCAGTCCGAAGGTATCCTTGATACTGTGGCGAACCTGGGACAAATTAATGGAATCCAGCCCAAGCTCCAGAAAATGTGTTTGTGGCTCCAGTTCCTCCAGGCTGAGTTGGGACACGTTACCGATCATTTTCGCTAACTTTTGAAGAATAGATGATTTGTGCTGATCGGTAGCAAATGCTGGCGCTAAATACTCGTTCCCCATAATTCCAGACTCCTTTACTGTTGAGTTTTCATGAACTGGTACCTTCTGTTCCGTTCGAATCTGTTCGGGTACGTTAATCCAGCATCTTTTCCGTTCGAATGGATACGTAGGCAGAGAAACCTTTTTATAGTGCTTACCTGCATAGAGGGCATTCCAATCGATCTGCGCTCCTTGCACATACTTGGCAGCCAGTTGCTCCAGTGATTGCAACGTGTCCAAGCTTCCAGTGGCCATCTCTGCGCCACCTGTGCTATCCGCTTTCCCGGTGTATACACCTTCGACGACTCTACCTTGTTCGTGTAACTGAATCACCTTCGCCTTCAACGCATCCGCCCCTGCGGCAGTCACAGCAATCCGGTGATTCAGGTGACTTCTGCCTGTGTTAGCCGTATAGCATACATCCTGCATCACGAGTTCTTCCGCACGTCCGAACCGTTCTGCGTACCGCCCGACCAGCTCGTGCAAAGCGGATTCACTCCGCGCTGACAGGGTCAGCAGCAGTGGTGATGATCTATTGTTGCTGTCCGTTGAGGCTTGGTCTGATTCCGTCTTCGCTATATATTCCTCCAGCACCACATGGCAGTTTGTCCCGCTGAATCCAAAGGAACTCAGCCCGCTTCTTCTCGGGAAACCGTCCGTCTTCCATTCCCTAAGCTTCGTATTAGCATATACCGGGGATTCCTCAAAATGGATCTTTTGGTTTGGTGTGCGAAAATGAACGAGCGGTGCAATCTGTTGGTGCTTCATGGACAATACGGATTTGATCAAGCCCGCAATCCCAGCGGCTTCGTATAAATGACCGATATTCGTTTTGACCGTGCTGATCGCCACAAACTGCTTACGCTGTGTATGCTTGCGGAAAGCCTTGGTAATGCCGTCAATCTCAACCGGATCGCCCAGCTTGGTGCCGGTGCCATGTGCTTCGATATAACTTATCGTTTCAGGATCAATCCGTGCAACACGCCACGCCTGCGAAATCACTTCTGCCTGAGCCAGCGCATTCGGCGCGGAAATACCAATCGTGCTGCCGTCCTGATTGATGGCACTTCCCTTGATCACGGCTAAAATGTTGTCACCGTCTTGTTCCGCTTTGCGCAGCGGCTTCAGTAAAACGGCTCCAACTCCTTCACCCCAGCCCGTTCCGTCCGACTGGTCGTCGAAGGCGCGTGCTCGATCATCGGAGGATTCCATGCCAATGCCCGCTTTCAGCGGCAGTAAAATCGTTTTCACTCCTCCTGCCAAGGCCATGTCGCAGTCTCCGCTAAGGATGGACTTGCAGGCCAAATGCACTGCCACGAGGGATGAAGAGCATGCTGTATCAATTGTTAGCGCCGGACCTTTTAGATCGAGCAAATATGCAATCCTGCTGGAAATAATGGATGATAAATTACCAATGGCAAAGTTCGGCAGCGCGCCCGGTTCCACCTCAGACAACAAACGCTCGTATTCGAAGCTGGTTTTGGAGAATCCGACATACACGCCGACCTTTTGGCCTGCCAGTTGCTTCCCCCCATACCCCGCATCCTCAATCGTGCTCCAGGCTGTTTGTAGAAATAACCGTTGATTCGGGTCCATGAGTGAGGCTTCCCGTGGAGTCAGCTTAAAGAAGGAGTAATCGAACTTGTCTACTTCATCCAGATAGCCGCCTTCTGCAATTTGCATATTCCGTCCTTCCGTATTCAGACGGGAAATGAAATCTTCGGCATCTTTTCTTCTTTCGTCGCTGTACGGGCTGATATTGTCAGCCCCTGATGCCACATTCGCCCAAAACTGCTCTAATGTTTCCGCTTGAGGAAACTTGCCTGACATGCCGATGATGGCGATATCCCGGACATTTGCTTCCTCCTTGGCCTCGGACTGTGCTGTTGCAGCCGGGTCGCTGCTCATGCCCTGACTAGAGATATATGCAGCAAGCTTGGCGATGGTCGGATAGGAAAAGAAGTCCGTCACCTCAATATGAATCCCTAATTGATCCTCCAACAGGTCCACAATTTGAACGAGCTGCAAGGAAGTCACTCCGATATCAAAGTAGCTGTCGTCCGTCCCGATCGACTTTACATTTAAAATATCCTGGCAGATTCCAATCAGCTTCTGTTCTATCTCTCCTTGAGGTAAGACTACACGCTCAGCTGCTTGCATGACTCGAGTAGCCTCGGCCAGTGCTGTCAATATTTCATCAAATTCGCCCTGCTCATAACTCTGGGCTAATTTGAAGCGCTGAACCTTTCCACTGGTTGTTTTAGGAATACGCCGGATCGGAACCACATCCTGAATATGCCAACCTCCCCGGTAATTTAGATGACTTTTCAGCTTTTGGACAAGCGGTACAAAATGCTCTATCTTTTTCGTGTGCATCACAAAGGCAATAATACGATCCTGCCTCGTTTGCGTATCATGTACACCGCACACGGCTACTTTTCCGAGATCCACACCATCCAGTTCCTCGGCAATCCTCTCGATGTCATGCGGGTAGACATTCTGTCCGTTCACGAAAATGATATCCTTGGCTCTACCAGTAATAGTCAGGCGACCGTTCCGCATAAACCCTAAATCGCCGGTGATAAGCCAGCCATCCTCTGTTTTGACCTTCGCGGTAGCCTCTGGATTGTTATAATATCCGGATGTCACATTTTTGCCGCGGATCTGTGTGTGTCCAATCACCCCATCTTCAAGCACCTGATTTTTTTCATCGCAAATGCGGACAGAGGTACTGGCCAACGGATACCCCAAATCTACAAAAGTAAGACACCGCTTGTCGGACTTGTCCACTTCTTCTATGGGTTCACCCACGTGTAACTGCTGCCGGTTCAAATGAATGGGTATAAAGGTGCTTTTGTCCAGAGGTGGAGAGGAAACTCCCACGCTCGCCTCTGCCAATCCGTAGACAGGAAACATCGCATTTTTATTCAAACCGTGAACACTCATTGCATCCATAAACACATCACAAAGCTCCACAGATACGGGCTCCGCTCCATTTAAGATCATACGGACACTTGACAAATCCCAGTTAGATGCCGTTTCGGGTTTATACTGATCGAGAAAAAATTTATACCCAAAATTGGGAGAGCATATTTGAGTCACCTTATGCTCCGATACTTTTTTTAGCCATAAAGACGGGCGTCTGATAAAAAGTGCCGTTGGCATAATCAACTGCTTGGCATTAGCGATCACACAGGTTAAATGAAATGCGATCAATCCCAGGTCATGCGTAAGCGGCATCCAGCCCAAATAAGCATCCTTGGAGCTCATGCCCGTTTGATTTGCGATATCCCGAATATTGTAAACCAAATTTTCATGCGTCAGCATGACTCCTTTAGGATCACCTGTAGAACCTGAGGAAAATTGGATAAAAGCTAAATCCTCCGGTTTGGGTATATGGGCAACACCTTTACTCTGATTGGAATAATCGAATATATGGCTTGAAAAAGTCGCTTTTTTAACGGGCTCAAAGGAATCCAGCAGTTCGTGCTGGTGCGAGTATTTTTCTAACTGTTCCAATACCTTGTCATCTGCAATCATATAAGGGCGGGAAAGTGTATTCCAGATTTTAAACAATTTCATTTTATGCTCATCATTATTCCCTATGCTTATAGGAACAGGAACGATTCCACCGAGTAGGCAACCCCAAAATACATTTACAAAGGTATGATTGTCGTCGATCTGCATGATCAGCTCATCGCCAGGTTGTATCCCTTTTTCCTGTAATTCATAAAGTACCTGTGATGCTTGCTCCAGAAGTTTACAGTAGGATACGTATTCCTCTTGTTTATCACCCGAAATAAAGGTGATTCCGTTCTCATCCCGGCTTGCACGGTCTTGAATGATTTCAATTAAAGTTTGAAACTGTTCCATCCTGATCCCTCCTCAATTGCTCTAGCATTACTTTCTGCTCTCCTTCGGAGACCTGTTTGGTTTGCAACACCAGGCGAATACACTCCAAAATCTCCTGTCTTTGCTCAAAAGCAGGAGGTGAACCGCTCCCTGATTCAGAGCTTCGAAGTAATTCTTCCAGTCTTCGAACAGGTAAAATAACACCCTTTCGATAATCATCTTCATTCCAATTGGCATTGGGGGTAGATACCGCCAGTGAAAGGGAACGAGCAACCCAATCACGGATTGAGAAGCGGCGTTCCAGTTCAACGCGATCCAAGTCTCTATCCACGGACAGAAATTCAATGGTAGTGTTTATTTCCTTCGCCAAATTTTTCAGCACCGTTCGTGGACCTAACTCGATGCCTTGTTTTACGCCATGATTCTCCATATACTGCATGGTCTGAATCCATCGAACCGGGTGAGTCATTTGCAAAATCAATCCTTGACGGATGCTGTCAACATCGGGGTATGGCAGAGCGGTCACATTGGAGATCACGGGCCACTGCGCTTCATAGAAAGTGTATTTTTGCAGCTCGATGGTCAGCCTGTCCGCAGCATGCTGCATAAGCGGACTATGAAAAGGACCACTAACCTGCAAGCGAGTAATTTGGGCCCCCCGCTGTTCTAACTTGTCAGCTACCATAGCTATCGATGTATGATGACCAGAGATGACATACTGATTAGGCGAATTGTAACAAGCAATAACAGCAGGCTGATCGATTGGGGAGTGCAGACGACAGAATTCTTCCACGGCGTTCAACTCAGCTCCGCGAATGGCAATCATGCTGCCCAGACCGGCCTCTGCGGCTTCTTCCATGATGCGTCCTCGCTTTTGAACCAGTCGTAAAGCGTCGCTAAAGGATAGAACACCGCTACTTACCAGAGCTGAATATTCACCCAGGCTATGACCTGCTGAAAATTCAGGGATAATTCCGATTTCATGCATATAACGCCGGAATGCAATGACACTGATCGTGAGAAGTGCGGGCTGAGTATAGAATGTTCTGGATAGCTGGGTCATTGGACCTGCCATGCATAAAGCTTTCAGATCATATCCCAAAATATCAGCAGCCTCTTCGAACAAGCGATCCGCTTCTGCAAAGCCGCTATGCCACGTAGCCCCCATTCCTACATACTGAGAGCCTTGCCCAGGAAAAACCAAAGCCATGCGATTCATATCAAACCCCTTTCCTCCCCACAAAGATGTGGCAAAGCAAAAATGTTTTTACGATTCAGGTGTTAATGTACATATGTATGAAGACAATAGCTGTAGAGATAGATGTAGCAAAAAGCAACAAAACCGATTGTCAAAAAACAGTAATCGACATGTAAAAATGAGTTGGTTATGGAGTTTCCATTCGTGGTGTGATTGAGATCAAAAGTCAGATGTGTGAGTAGACTTGGAAGTGTAAAAAAACTTGAGGTATACTGGAATTCCAGGCTTGGAACCTAAAATTCAGTATCATAGATGAATGTGATGAGAAATTGTTGAGGTCATACAGGATGTTTTTCGATGTAAGTATTAAATGAGAAATATTTTATTTATATAATAGATATGGACTCGAAAAATGTCAATATCTTTTTTAAATTCCTTTAATAAGAAAAAAATGCGATATATGAATGATTTTGTTTCAATATAAATATAAAAGTAAATTAAAGTATGTCGATATAATGTATAAGTATATTATACACACAAACAATGCCCTCTTTTGTCTAAAAATCAGGCATTGTTTGTAATTTTTAATGAATTTTTGTAAAATTTCTGTGTAGTAAGTGCAAGAAACAGATTTTGTGTTATATCTGGTGCTTGACAAACCAAATTGTAATGCGTTGCAGTCGTTCCACACGAAGCTGCGCATGTCCTTTTCGTGAAAGTTCGTGGCTTTATCCAACCCCCTTTCGGCGAACAAATCGGCTTCGTCCGTTCTTGGTGATCGAGATACGTTTATATTCCCAACGCTCGTACATGGATAGCAGATATGGATGCTTCTCCGCTGTCGCCAGTGTCACCGCAGGGGCACCCAACTGATCACGAATAATCGTGTGTTCTACTCAATTCGTTTTCTCCCGTACCCTTGGTCTGTGCAGCCGGGTCTACAGCGAACCACATCACAAACGGCAAGTCGATTATAAAATCAAGGGCCTTATTTTTCAAATGGCTGACAGTAGCCTGAATGACCCCGTTAATTTCCAGCACATAGCAATCATTGTGTTTAATGTTCTCCCGAATGAGAGCAACGTCTGCCTGAGTGGCAGGCCACTGGAGTCCCAACTGCCGGATCATTTCGTACGCTTCGTAGGTCACATACTGTTCGTCTGCACTAAGTTATCTGAATGTTCAGGTAAAATCAATATCTATGTCATCAATTTTAACAACAGTCATTCCTTGATAAGGGGTTTTACGCTCCAAAAAAGTAACAGGAACGTAAAAGTCCGAATTATCTTCTTTCTTTATACCCAAATGAATGTATCTGCCACTAAAAATGTTATGCAACATAAACTCAGCATCAATCATGCTTTGGGCTAACTGAGGATTAAAAATAATAAAGCTAGGTTGATGTAGTAATTTATGAAGAAATGGGAAATGTCATATACGATAAATGGTTCTCTCATATTCGCCTAAGTTGGCTTTTTTCAGCATTTCTAAAGTCAGTGTTCCTTGTCTTAATTTTGGAAACCCTTTTTTTCCACGATATGAAGACCCAGTTTTCATTTTATGTATGCAAATTAAATGAGGAAGATCAAAAGTTCTAAAATGCAACCTGATGCCACGCTTTTTATGACGAATTTTATAATGAAAAATTAAGTTACAAAGGTGCTCCTCATAAAAGATACTTCACTTATCGTCGCTTTAGCAAGCTGATTTCTCACTTTGTCCTTGTTAGCACCCATAAAATAAATGTCTTAAAACCTTTCAGAGACATATCTTCAGGAACAAGCATAATAATCCAGCATTCCGTTATGCTTACTTTCATTTCATATGGACGTAGTACATATCCATGCTCATACATATAATAGCACTCTTTAGGCTAACAGTTCACTTTGAGTTAAGAGGAATTTCTTCAATTAAACTTGCGTCTGTATGGCGAACATTCCCTACAGCTTTAGAAACGGGATACGAGTTCATTAATCCAGCAGGGTATGGCCGAAGTATTTTTAATACATGTTCCGTTTTTGTTATTTCAATGTAAGAACTACGTCACCTATCTAGCCTACTCTTCGTCAAGACTAGGTTACTTCTATGTTATTCCTTCTTAGTTTCCATATCCTATTTTTAAACTGTTTAAATATCTAATTCCGAAAAGATAAAAGAGAGCACAGCCCATTAAGGCTGTGCTCTCTTTTATCTTGCTTGGCGACGTCCTACTCTCCCAGGACCCTGCGGTCCAAGTACCATCGGCGCTGGAGGGCTTAACGGTCGTGTTCGGGATGGGTACGTGTGGAACCCCTCCGCTATCGCCACCAAACATGAATTTGCTATGCAAATTCTACCGTACGGTTATTCAGTTCATCACATATCGTGTGAATGAATAGCCATGCGCTTGTTGTATGTCACTTGTACATACCTTCAAGGTTACACCCTGAAAACTGGATCCGAAACTTATTTGCGTTTTATCTTTAGGATAAGCCCTCGACCGATTAGTATTGGTCAGCTCCATGCATTACTGCACTTCCACCCCCAACCTATCTACCTCGTCGTCTTCAAGGGGTCTTACATACTGGGAAATCTCATCTTGAGGGGGGCTTCACGCTTAGATGCTTTCAGCGCTTATCCCTTCCGTACATAGCTACCCAGCGGTGCTCCTGGCGGAACAACTGGTACACCAGCGGTACGTCCATCCCGGTCCTCTCGTACTAAGGACAGCTCCTCTCAAATTTCCTACGCCCACGACAGATAGGGACCGAACTGTCTCACGACGTTCTGAACCCAGCTCGCGTACCGCTTTAATGGGCGAACAGCCCAACCCTTGGGACCTACTTCAGCCCCAGGATGCGATGAGCCGACATCGAGGTGCCAAACCTCCCCGTCGATGTGGACTCTTGGGGGAGATAAGCCTGTTATCCCCAGGGTAGCTTTTATCCGTTGAGCGATGGCCCTTCCATGCGGTACCACCGGATCACTAAGCCCGACTTTCGTCCCTGCTCGACTTGTAGGTCTCGCAGTCAAGCTCCCTTCTGCCTTTGCACTCTTCGAATGATTTCCAACCATTCTGAGGGAACCTTGGGGCGCCTCCGTTACTCTTTAGGAGGCGACCGCCCCAGTCAAACTGCCCACCTGACACTGTCCTCGCACCGGTTCACGGTACCAAGTTAGAACCTAGATACGATCAGGGTGGTATCCCAAGGATGCCTCCCTTCAAGCTGGCGCTCAAAGTTCTACGGCTCCCACCTATCCTGTACAGATCGTACCCAAATTCAATATCAAGCTGCAGTAAAGCTCCATGGGGTCTTTCCGTCTTGTCGCGGGTAACCTGCATCTTCACAGGTATTAAAATTTCACCGGATCTCTCGTTGAGACAGCGCCCAAGTCGTTACGCCATTCGTGCGGGTCAGAATTTACCTGACAAGGAATTTCGCTACCTTAGGACCGTTATAGTTACGGCCGCCGTTTACTGGGGCTTCGGTTCATAGCTTCGCCCGAAGGCTTACCACTCCCCTTAACCTTCCAGCACCGGGCAGGCGTCAGCCCGTATACTTCGCCTTGCGGCTTCGCACAGACCTGTGTTTTTGCTAAACAGTCGCTTGGGCCTTTTCACTGCGGCCCCCTCGGGCTATTCACCCTACCGAGGCACCCCTTCTCCCGAAGTTACGGGGTCATTTTGCCGAGTTCCTTAACGAGAGTTCTTCCGCGCGCCTTAGAATTCTCTTCTCGCCTACCTGTGTCGGTTTGCGGTACGGGCACCTTCTCCTGGCTAGAGGCTTTTCTTGGCAGTCTGAGATCATGACCTTCGCTACTACAATTTTCGCTCCCCATCACAGCCCAGCCTTAACGATGTGCGGATTTGCCTACACATCAGCCTCACTGCTTAGACGGACATCCATCCGTCCGCGTCACTACCCTACTGCGTCACCCCATCGCTCATAACGGATTACGGTGGTACAGGAATTTCGACCTGTTGTCCTTCGACTACGCCTATCGGCCTCGCCTTAGGTCCCGACTTACCCTGAGCGGACGAACCTTCCTCAGGAACCCTTAGGCTTTCGGCGGATCTGATTCTCACAGATCTTTTCGTTACTCATACCGGCATTCTCACTTGAATGCAGTCCAGCGCTCCTTACGGTACACCTTCAACCCGCATTCAACGCTCCCCTACCCCTGATGCAAAGCATCAAGCCATAGCTTCGGTGGTGTGTTTAGCCCCGTTACATTTTCGGCGCAGAGTCACTCGACCAGTGAGCTATTACGCACTCTTTCAATGGTGGCTGCTTCTAAGCCAACATCCTGGTTGTCTGTGCAACTCCACATCCTTTCCCACTTAACACACACTTGGGGACCTTAGCTGATGGTCTGGGCTGTTTCCCTTTCGACAATGGATCTTAGCACTCACTGTCTGACTCCCGGAACTAAATCTATGGCATTCGGAGTTTGACTGAGCTTGGTAACCCTTGCGGGCCCCGCACCCAATCAGTGCTCTACCTCCACGATTCTTCTTTCCGAGGCTAGCCCTAAAGCTATTTCGGGGAGAACCAGCTATCTCCGGGTTCGATTGGAATTTCTCCGCTACCCCCACCTCATCCCCGCATTTTTCAACATGCGTGGGTTCGGGCCTCCAGTGCGTGTTACCGCACCTTCACCCTGGACAGGGGTAGATCACCCGGTTTCGGGTCTACGTCCACGTACTAAAGATCGCCCTATTCAGACTCGCTTTCGCTGCGGCTTCAGCTCTTCACCTTAACCTTGCACGGGAACGTAACTCGCCGGTTCATTCTACAAAAGGCACGCCATCACCCCTAGATCGGGCTCTGACTTCTTGTAAGCACACGGTTTCAGGATCTATTTCACTCCCCTTCCGGGGTGCTTTTCACCTTTCCCTCACGGTACTGCTTCACTATCGGTCGCCAGGGAGTATTTAGCCTTGGCAGATGGTCCTGCCGGATTCATACGGGGTTTCACGTGCCCCGCACTACTCGGGATCCGTCTCGGAGGGAACCAGTTTTGAACTACAGGGCTTTTACCTTCTCTGGCGGGCCTTTCCAGACCTCTTCATCTAACCGGTTCCTTTGTAACTCCATGTGAGACGTCCCACAACCCCAAGGAGCAAGCTCCTTGGTTTGGGCTAATCCGCGTTCGCTCGCCGCTACTGACGGAATCACTATTGTTTTCTCTTCCTCAGGGTACTTAGATGTTTCAGTTCCCCTGGTCTGCCTCTATTCTGCCTATGTATTCAGCAGAAAGTGACTGTCGATGAAGACAGCCGGGTTTCCCCATTCGGACATCCCCGGATCAAAGCTTGCTTACAGCTCCCCGAGGCTTTATCGTTGTTCGCCACGTCCTTCGTCGGCTCCTGGCGCCTAGGCATCCTCCGTGTGCTCTTTGTAGCTTAACCTAGACTTTTCTTTCACAGAAAGAAAATGTCGATGTTCGATAAAGAATGATTTTTGCCAAAGGCAAAAGATCTTCCCTTACCTGCTACCTTTATTTCACTTGTTTACACAA
>NZ_CP151960.1:2467500-2652500 GCF_038593075.1 Paenibacillus sp. FSL L8-0638 | reverse complement strand
CTCATGTTGTGGGTGAGAAGGAAGTCCGGGATGATTCACTTTTGAAATGGCCGGATGATCTGATAGAAAACGTGCAACCAACAGAGCATTTCTCTGATGGGCTTCCATTCGGAGCGGGAGTGTTCTTAGCCCCCGAATGAGTAGCCAGGCTTCAAAAGGGGCCAACGAGCCGCCAATCAACTCATACTCTTCAGCATACATACGATTTATTATCTCTTTAGAAGCGATCACTGCCCCTGCAATTAAATCATTATGACCACCCAAGTACTTGGATGCGGAGTGAACAACGATATCTACGCCCCATTCTAATGGTTTTTGAAAAAGGGGTGTAGCCCATGAATTATCTATGATTGTGCGGATGCCCTTCGCTTTGGAAAGCGAAGCTACCTCCTGAATATTTACCATATCGAATGTGAATGAGGTAGGAGACTCCATAAGAATAGCACGGGTCAGCGGGTTGATGGCATCAGCAACTGCTTCCGTAGAAGTGGAATGTACAATTGTATAATTTATATTGAACTTCGATAAGTATTTAGCTAGGCTGACGGAGGTTTCGTATATGTGTCCGACCAGAATCAGATGGTCCCCGGCGGATAAACTACACATTAAAGCCGCACTGATAGCAGCCATTCCGGAAGCAAAGCACTTGCAGTCCGCCCCACCTTCCAGTGCAGCAATCATTTGCTCTGCAATCTGAACGGTAGGATTGGTTCCCCTCGAATAGACATAATGCTCCTTTTCATTATTAGCCGCTTCAGCATAATCTTCGTAAGTATCAAAGAAAAATGGAGCAGTCTCATAAATAGGAGGAGCAGCAGCCTTAGCAAAACACCCTAGTTCGTCCTCAAATCGGAGACAGATAAGCTGATCATCCGAGAAACTCAAATCTGATCACCACTTTCTGAAAAATTTCAAACTCATGAGGTAGTCTCCTCAATCCGGGACTCAAATATTCTATAGGGTTATTTCAAAAATCTTTTAAAGAACTGCTGGGATCTAAAAATGATAATTAAATGCATGAAATAAATATGGAGCAGTGAATGGAAGCAATGAGTAAAAATACACTCAGGGTATCAGAGTTGATCATCTGTATTTCATTGTTTGAGCTGGGAAGTACAACCCTGACTGTTCACCTTGCTCCTCTTTCTTGCTTAATTATCAAAATGGTCTTATTTTTAATGCTTTTTCTATCTCATTGGCACGATATGAAGTGTTCCATCCTCGCTTAACTCTGCATAGGCAATCTCATAGATACTATCATATCCCTGCTCTCGCACTTTAGCCTTAATCTCTTCAATATCAATTGTTTTCCCACGCATAGATTCATTTAGCAACCTTCCCTTATCAATGACAGTAACAGTAAAAAGATCAGGCTGTGCATCTATTCCCATATCCTGAGCGGCGGGTGGCTCGTATTCGGGTTTGCGCATGACTGACAAGGAGCCGTTCGTCTCTAACGTAGCGTACCAGACCTCACGCAGAGAAAAAATATTTTGCTGGCGTAGCATGGAGAGTAGCTGTGTAAATTCTATATCATATTTCTCCAGCATTTCTTGATTAACCTGCCCTTTATCCACGAGCAGCACTGTTCGACCTTCTGCCATATATCCAAATTTCACAAAATGGGTCGTGGCTTTTTCAAAAAAGTAGGCCAGTGCGCACCATAGTGCCAAAGCAAACAAAAGCTGCCCAATGGTCACCTTATCGTCATATAACGTATTTCCCACAATTTCGCTTAACACCAATGATGTTAGGAAATCGAGTGGTGTTAACTGACTGAGTGTTTTCCGACCTGTAATAAAAGTAATGATCCACAAGCCAAAAAAGCTGATGATCAATTTGACACCAATCGAAACAAATACCTCCATAAATAGGCCTCCCGGAAGAAGTTGTTTTGTTATGTGTTATTTACACCGGCCTACCTCAGCATAAACAGAGGATTATTCCTGAAATGTCCGAATAAAAAAGTCCGCTACCAACTAGAGGCAGCGAACTTTTTAATTACGGCTAGTATATAATCTTAATCAAAGGCAATATGCCAGCTCCCGTAATTTTGTGCATAGTGACATCATTGCCCGCTAGCTTGGACTCTGGAGTCATGATTATCTACTTTTCACAAGCAGCTGAATCGCTTCTTTAACCAGCTTATCCGTGTCTCCTCCAGCCTCTTGCTCTTCCAATATACATCGTTGCAGATTCTCTGCTACAATTTGGGCAATCGCTTTATCTGATGCGTTACGTACGGCAGATAACTGGCTAACGACGTCTTTGCACGATTTTCCTTCATCCATTAAACGAAGTACCCCACGCACCTGTCCCTCAATCCTCCTCAGGCGCGTTTTCAGTTCATCACTGTAATTGTAATCCATAAGTAATGCACTCCTTTTTTGACTTACCATATACACGTATAGGTATATTATAAACCAAAAAAATAAATAGGATACCCTAAATAAATAGATTCACCTTGCCCTGGGAAGCATCCCCCAAGTAGGCGGCTACCCCAGCATATTCCAAACCGTCGATTAGCTCTTCTTGCTGCAGCCCTAACAAATCCATGGTCATGGTACAGGCGACGAGCTTGATCCCCTGCTCTCGTGCCAACTCTATAAGCTGCGGCAAGGAAAGCGCATTGTGTTTTTTCATGACATGCTTGATCATCTGTGGACCGAGTCCGGCAAAATTCATTTTGGATAGTGCCAGCTTTTTGGGTCCACGAGGCATGATCCAACCAAAGGCTTTTTCGAGTATTCCCTTATTAGTGCTCACGATTTCATCCTTGCGTAACGTATTTAGCCCCCAAAAAGTAAAGAAAATAGTTACTTCGTGATCATATGCTGCTGCTCCATTCGCAATAATGAATGCAGCAATCGCCTTATCCAGCTCCCCGCTGAATAATACAATCGTTGTTTTGGGTGTGCTCATATGGATTCGCTTCCCTTAGTCTCTCCAGCCCATTCGGATATGCCTGAAAGCACAGATTTGACTTTTTTAGCGCCTTTGGCAACTAATAACTGACAAGCCATTTCACTGCGTGCTCCAGCTTGGCAAATCACTGCGATCTCTTCTTCCAAGTTCAGTTCAGAAAGTCTGTTCTCCAGTTCGCCAAGAGGGATGTGCTTAGATCCAGGGATATGTTTAAGCGTAAATTCAGCGGGTTCACGAACATCGAGTAAAATGAAGTTCTCTTTGCCAGAATATTTTGCTTGTAGCTCTTCATGGCTTATCGTAGAAGAAAATACTTGCTCCTTCTTCACTTCAGCTAGATTTGCTTTTTGTAGATAATGTCGCATTACATCTCCTTCTTGGAGAGTGCCCAAATATTGATGTCCGGTGTTTTTGGCCCAGCTCTGAAAATCGGCTAATGAACCTTTGTCAGTCGCCTGAATCTCCATAATCTTTCCGGGAACGAGCTCATTCATAGCCTTTCTTGCTTTTACAATAGGCATAGGACAAGCTAGCCCTTTACAATCAAGAATATGATCTGCTTGGATATTGTTAGTTGATGACATTCTATAACCTCCGCCTGTTTTTTGAGGGGGCTTAGCTTAGTTAAATCTTTTATACATATACCCCTATAGGTATTAGGATAATGATACTCACTTCTCTTGTCAACTTATTTGGCCGTTTTTTCTCAGAAGCAAACAAAATCATGTCTTAAACAAATAAAATTAAAAGCAAAAAAAGCCGCGCAAAAACGCGACTCTAATGCATAAACATAAACCAAAATTAATCGTCTTTTTTCATCAGTTCTGGCAAATCCAGCGACATTGAAATATTACACAGCATACCTCTAGCGAGAAAAAGCATCGTTCTTTCCATTGCTTGTTCAATACCTGCCCGTCGGAAAGCATCATACACCGTCGTATGAATTTCACGTAACCCTTGCTGCATCACGCTTACAACCTCATCCTCGCGGATCGTCTGCGCCTGCATTTGCAAAAGTGTTTCATTACGGTATTCCGTCATAATTTGCGAATAGGCTGCAATTAGCTCTTGCTCGAGCTGCTCAGATGAGGCCGAATGAATGACGCTGTGAAAAGAATCTATGATACGTGTAAATGAAACCTTCAGGGCTTCAACAAGCAATGCTTCCTTGGTAGCGAAAAAACGAAAGACATAGGGTTGAGAAATATTGGCCCGTTCTGCAACTTTGGCTGTTGTAGCTCGGTAGTAGCCCATCTCAGCAAACACTTCAATGGCAGCAGATATGATTTCCTTTTGGCGATTTATAGATGTTGACGTAGCTTTAGTCATGTTTTTTTCATCCTTTTATTTAACACAGTTTTCTGATTAGTGATTAATCAATTACAAAATAGTATAAACGACATACCCTAAAAATGCAATAAGCTTGAACAAAGTCGCCTCCGCAATTCTAACGGAAACGACTCTGTTATATACATCCAATTATGGAGTTTTAGAGTTAAAATATAATCGGATATAATTGACCTTTTGCGTTTTGGTTTGATAGGAAAATACTAAATTATAACTAAGTCCTGATGTGTTATTGATCGTATAATTAGCTTCTGCTGTGTCAGGTATGTCTCTAGAGGTATCAACGGTTTCCGTAGGTTGGCCTAAATCGTCAACAATTTGTTTGATAAGCAACTTTTTATAGTCTGGATCGGAAGATGTAATTTCTGTAACTTTATCGCTACCATCCAGCATGATGTCTGTATGATACTTAGCGTAGCTTCTCATAGGACCAGTAGAACCAGACTCGGATTTCCCCCACAGCTCAAATAAAAGATCGCTGCTAGTTCCCAAGCCAAGACCTTTAGGCAAATTCGGTAAGGTTCCCTGCTTGGCTGCGCTAAATATAGCGGCTGCAGGGCTGTGTTTACTGTGAGGTGTAGCTATACTATTGGCAGGTTCTTGATGGGTCGAGGTTGAGGTTGAGCCTTGCCCATTAGTATTGAGATCCGTGTTTTGATCTGTAGAACTAGCAGGCGATGTGACTGTTTCTGCTTTAGTAGGAGCAGTTGATTTTGCTTCCCCGCTATTGCTGCATCCTGTCATCACAGCAAAACCTATCGCCAATAAAGCACTAGTGGTGATTAGCTTGTAAGCCAACTTTTTACGATCATAAGATTGATGTGTATGCTTCATTATAAGATCACTCTTTCCTTGTTCATGGGTACAAACCAAGTGTAACCGAACCTCGTTTCCAGAATACCTCTACTTGTTTCCAACTTGTAAACAAGGACATTAATGATTTTCTAATATACACTATTTACGACCATAAGATCCCAGCTGTTGTTTAGAAAAGGAGTAAGGAGAGTCACTCCTCTTCAACCATATATTCCCTTTAATGATGAAGATGTATACAGCAAAAACAAAGTAGATCGTACCCGCAATCCAGTCTATTGCCGTTGGGATGTCTCGCTGTACTATTGCATGTATATACCAAATTCCGACTGGAACATGCAGGAGAAGTGCCGTAAACAAGCCAGGATTATATAGGGTTTTTGCTTTAATATTTACGACGATACCGTGCCAGACGACCTGAAAAAATCCCATAAAAACGGGTGCGAGTCCAAGCCAGATTACTTGCGGAAACCATACGGGGAGCAGGTAAAACACATAGGCAATTGCAACATTGATAATCATCGCTGATTGAGTGTTTAAGGGGTAATGATCGGGTGCTTCACTTTTAAACATAACGTTGTTAAATAAACCAGCAAAATATCCAGGCCAGCGGTACTCCTCAAATTGATGAAACAATATAGCTACAAAACTCAACCATAACATGCCTGTTATATCCGAAAGGATAGCTTGATTCATAAGCAAAACAACACATACGACCACACCGATTATAGCCCCTGCATCTTGCCAATATTTTCTCAAATAATTCATATTAGTCACCCCTATGCTTTATTTTTGATCAAAATATCTTTCAAACAGCAGATTTAATTGTTCCTCTATTGAAGGTATTTTCACAACTGCCCCTGATTCAAGAATCGGACTCATCAGTGCGGGCAGAAAAATAGCTCCGAATATTTGCAGCATCATCGCTAACAAGCGCTCCGGCTGTTGCTCGCCTGTCAGCTCCTTGATCGTGTTCTGAACCTTTGGAAATCCCATTATGTTTAAAAACCTTCCGTATTCCTGTTGAGATGTAAAGGGCGTGCTGCCCATGGCAATAATTCGCGAAAGAAGCTCTGGATATTGACGAATGACCTGTAGATAGTTAAGTAAAAATTGTTTCAGTCTATCTTGGGGCGGCATCGCTGTATTGTCCAAAATAGAAAAGGTGTGCTGAAAGCCATTTAAAATCACTTCAATTGCTTCACTGAGCAAATTTTCCTTGGAGCCAAAATAATAATTAACTAATGAAATATTAGTAGCAGACAGATCGGCAATTTTTCGGATTGTAACCGCCTCAAAACCTTCCTTTTGAATAAATTCCAGCGTAGCGTCTAAGATTTTTTCTTTGGTTTGTTGTTTTTTGTCTGGGTGATTCATGTTTTTCCTCCTCCTGTTTCGTTCAATCATAACGGACAAATGAAACGGACAACTTTATATAAGCAACTTTATATAAGCAACTTTATATAAGCAACTTTTCAAACAACAATTTAAACATTGTTTAAATTGTTGTTTGAACTCAGTTTAGCACTTTATATTTCACAAATCAAGGAGTGATTTGAGATTTAGGGAATAGAAAAACCCGCATACGAATGAGATCGTTTGCGGGTTGATTGAATTGAGGTTGAGAAAAGGACTAAATAGCCCAATTTCCTTTGCGGAACACGGCTTCTTTACTTCCATCTTGCAGTTCGCCATCAATATCCAGCTCAGCTGAGCCGATCATGAAGTCAACATGAGTCAGACTGACATTGGCACCGTTCTGGAGCAGCTCCTCCTGGTTCATTTGTGTCCCATTTTCCATATTAAATGGATACGCACTGCCTAGGGCCAAGTGACAGGAGGCATTTTCGTCGATACCTGTATTGTAAAAAATACGATTGAGATTGGAGATCGGTGAATCGTGCGGCACCAGTGCAACTTCTCCCAAATAGCTGGCCCCTTCATCCGTAGCGAGCAAATGAGTCAGATGCTGCTCGCCGGATTCTGCTGTATATTCAGTGACTTTACCGTCCTTAAAGGTAAACGTTATGCGATCCACCAGTTGTCCATTTAAATTGAGTGGCATGGTACTTGTGACATGACCATTCACACCTGTACGCTTAGGCATCGTGAACACTTCTTCTGTCGGCATATTCGCGACAAAGTAATCTCCGCGCTCGTTCTCCCCACCGCCGCTGCGCCAAATATGCCCGTCAGCCAGTTCAATTCGCAAATCTGTTCCTGGTGCACGATAGTGGAGGCTTTTATACTTTTTATGATTCAGCTTGTCTTGTACCTGTTCAAGGTTTTTCAAATGTTTCTGCCAATTCTGAATAGGATCAGAGCCATCTACACGGTTCATTTGGAAGATTGTATCCCACATGACACGTATACGATCCTCTTCTGCTACATCTGCAAATACTTTATCGGCCCAAGCCTTCGTCGGCGCTTTAATCAAACACCAGCTAATTTTATGATTTCGGGTATATTTGGAAAAACCTTCTCTCGCCGTAGCTGCCGCCTTAGTCGCACGAGATACCTTTTGTGGATCAATGCCTTGATATAAATCGGGGTTCGGCACTTTAATCGTTAGTGTGGCTCCACCCTCTTCGGCAAATTTCTCCATCATTTCTGCCTTCCAAGCAGGGTAGTAATCAAAGCTGGCTTCGTCACCATGTTCAAAACGACTACGTGTAATGGAATCATCCTCAAACTCTACCTGTACATATTTAGCGCCTGCTTCATAGGCTTTGCTGACAATCAGGCGTGTAAACTCAACAGTTTCCAGTGGTGCAGTTACCAAAAACACCTGTCCGGGCTGAATGTTAACCCCTACTCTTACAACCAGTTCTGCGTATTGCTCCAACAATGATTCAAATGTACTCATTTTTCCACGCTCCTGTTCCGTTTTGATTATATTGAATGGTTTCATCACTACAGTACGGATTGCTTCTCCAGTTCACGCAGCTCCACTCTTCGTATTTTGCCTGAGCTGGTTTTAGGGAGTTCTTGAATAAACTCTATTTTTCGTGGATATTTATAAGGCGCCGTCCATGTTTTCACATGATGTTGCAGTTCCTTCACTAACGCCGGTGATCCTTCTACCCCAGCTTTGAGTACGACAAAAGCCTTTACAACATGTCCACGGATTTCGTCAGGGCTGGCTACGGCAGCACATTCCTGCACGGAGTCATGCTTCATAAGCGCTTCCTCTACTTCAAAAGGACCAATGGTATAGCCAGAACTGATAATGATATCATCCCCACGTCCTTCGAACCAGAAATATCCATCCTCATCTTTGCGAGCCCGGTCTCCCGTAACAAAATAATCTCCGTGGACACTAGCTAATTTGCGTTCTGGATCATGGTAATACGTTTGGAATAATGCCGGCAGATCGGCACGCACCGCAATATCCCCCACTTGCCCCGGAGCCAGCGGAATGCCATCCTCGTCTACGACCTCAACGAGTCCCGATGCAATAGATTTGCCCATCGAGCCTGTACGCAGAGGTGCATCCTTTAAATTACCAATAATTAATGTGCTCTCCGTTTGACCGTAGCCGTCACGAATCGTAATATTGAACTGCTCCTGAAACTTATTAATGACCTCCTGATTGAGAGGCTCTCCCGCAGAAACTGCGCTGCGCAATTGGGATAGATCATATTGATCCAAACCATCCGTTTTCGCCATAATCCGATATTCTGTCGGCGTACAGCACAACACTTGGATTCCGTACTGCTGCATGAACTGCAAATAGCGACCCGGACGAAACGGACCATTATATACGAATCCGGTCGCTCCATTCCCCAGTACAGATAAAAACGGACTCCAAATCCACTTTTGCCATCCTGGTGCAGCTGTAGCCCATACTACGTCTGAAGCTCGAATATCCAACCATGGTGATGTTATCCGCAGATGAGCATATCCCCAGCCATGACTATGTACAACACCTTTAGGATTTCCCGTGGTGCCCGAAGTATAGGCCAGAATGGCCATGTCGTCACGGTGCGTCTTCACAGCTTCAAAAGTATCTTCCTGTCCATCCATCAGCTCATTCAGCACGAGCCAGCCAGATACATCTGGCGTGTCGTCCCCGGAGACCACGATACGATAATCCAGAGTAGGCAAATCATCGCTTATTTTGTCCACTTCACCTGTTACTCCGGTCCAGGCAATGACTGCGCGTGCTTCAGAATGGCGAAGACGATATGCAATATCCTTGGCACGCAGCATTTCTGAAGATGGAATGACAGCAAGCCCCAGCTTCAAGCAGGCTAAATAAATTACATACGCAATAATACGCCGTGGTACTACGACCAGAACTCTGTCACCTTTGTTAAATCCCAGACTTGCGAGTCCTCCAGCCAGTCGGTTAGCCTTTTTCAACAGCTCTCCATAGGTGATTTCTTCGTATTCTCCTGTCTCACTCAGCCACTTAAGTGCTGTTTTATCAGCCTCATGGTGTTCCATTTCCGAAGTCATATTGTAATATTCAGGCGCAAGCCATTGTTGTTGATCTGTCAAATTATACCTTCCCCTTTATACATAAGATGAGATCCACTTTCTTACTGTAGTATAACACGTCTTAGTACCAGGTTCTAATACCAGAATCATTTTTTAATCATTTTTTTGGAAAAAATAAATTGGGTAAAACCAACAACAAAAAGAAAGAGCCTGATCTCAGGCTCTTTTTCTTCACTGCAATCTTTATCTACAACTGGAGTTCTACCACTGTATAAGCCGCTTCCTGACCATTTACGAGCAACGCAATCCGATGCGTTCCCGCATAATGGCGACGAGTTGTCAGGTCTCCAAAACGGTGTGTCCGTGTACCTGTAAGATGGGTTCCTCCGGGGACCGTTTTGTCAGATAGCAAAAACAGTTTACGTGAGACTTGTCCTCTCGCCTTTACAAAGTCAATGCCGTACTCGATGCGGACTCGTACCGGGTCACCTTCACGAAGCTGAAGCGCGTAGCTCAACTCACAGCTATCACCAAGCTTTAGCACGGCAGGGTCTGTGGTGAAAGAGGCACCCGTGACCAACGGTCCCCCGTCTGTTTCATCCGCATAGCCGAACATTGCCATCACTTCGGGGATGGATTTGCGAATCAGGGTCCGGCAGGCATGACGCACAATCCAGTCGGTGTCAGGATGTGTCCCTTTCCACCGTTGAGCCGTAGCAATGACCACATCAGGATGATCCTTGGCAATATCGTTCAGGTTGTTGGCTACACTTTTACGTACATATAGTGATGGATCGGCTTTCAGTAATTCCAATACAGCCAATACTGGAGCAGGATCGCGCTTAAACACAGGCAACGCCTGTCCCCAGGGTAGCCGTGGACGGCAGCCTTCGCTGGCAAGACGGCGAACGTGCTCACTTTGATGTCCCGCCCAGGTCGTCATCTGCTGCATCATCCGTTCCGGTTCACGCAGGAGGAAGGGTCTTACGGCGAACTCCGCAGAGGACCTAGATGTGAATCGCTCCAGCGCCTTCATGGACAGGTCCCAATGCCCTTCTCCCTGCCCATACACCTCCACAAAATCGGGGAAAAACAAGTACGGAAAACCACTGCAATGCTCATCTATAGTAAAAAGAATACCCAGAGCTTCTTCATAATTACTGGGCAAAAATGCCCCTAATGTTAACGAAATACGCCGTATTCGTTCTTTCAGCTCCAGCTCATTCCATTTTTTATCCATCACTTGATGGATAAATCCGATGGTATCGAACGGCCTGTATGCAGACTGTACTTTTTCACCGAATTGTTGAAGAAAATTCTCCGTGTACATATTTTTTAAGGGCTCAGCCATTATATATCTCCTTTTGAATGAGGTTGAGAGAATTGTAGCAAGGCATACTAAAAATGCCAAGTCCTATGATGAGGACCTGACATTTTTACATCAACACAAGAAATCGATTTAACTTATAATTCGTGTTGGGCAAACCAATTGGTAATGCGTTGCAGTCGTTCCACGCGAAGCTGCGGGTGCCCTTTTCGTGAAAGCTCGTGACTTGAAGCTGGAAAACGGACAAATTGCGTAGGTTTCCCCAAGCGACGCAATGCTGTAAACAGCTGTTCTCCCTGCTCTATAGGGCATCGCAGATCCTGCTCCCCGTGCAATATGAGCAGCGGTGTGTTGATTTGTTGCACATAAGCCAGCGGAGATTGCCTCCACAAGAGCTCGCAATCCTCCCACGGATTCCCGCCGACTTCATCTTCAGTAAACGAGTACCCTATGTCACTCACTCCATACATTGACAGCCAATTAGATATGGAGCGCTGGGTTACAGCTGCGCGGAAACGATCGGTATGGCCAACAATCCAGTTTGTCATAAAGCCACCATAGCTGCCCCCTGTTACACCCAGCTTTTCCGGATCAATGAATGGGAACTGGCGTATAGCCTCGTACACTGCGCTCAGTAGATCAGTGTAATCGCGTCCGCCGTAATCTCTAAGGACGACATTGGTAAAAGACTGTCCGTACCCTCGGCTTCCTCCGGGATTCGTGTAGATGACTGTATATCCCTGAGCGGCCAGCAACTGAAATTCATGAAAAAAAGAATTGGAATACATGGCATGAGGACCACCGTGAATCTCCAAAATAGCAGGATAAGATACCCCCTCCTTAAACCCAGCAGGCTTCATTATCCATCCCTGCACCCGTCGGCCATCCTCAACCTCCGTCCAAAAGCACTCAGGCACACTGATCTCAATTTCATCAAGCAAAGAATCATTTACTCGTGTCAGCCGTACCTCAGTTCCTGAATGGACCGCAATCCGGAACAAATCGCCTGGTAAAGTTACATCGGTGGAAGCGGCAATGATATGCTGCTCATCCGTTGTAAGCTCGAATTGGTAAATTTCTCGTTCTCCTTGCGTTAAAATTTTAAAAGTTCCATCAAGCGCAAACTGATATACGTGCACATTTCCTTCACGGGTAACCAGCGTGTACAGGGATTGACCGTCGGCACTAAAGCGTGGTGGTCCTATATGAAGATGTGAACGCATGTCGCTCATACCCGCATTACCAAGGTGAGCGTCAAGCGTCTCACTAACGCATACTGCCTTCCCCCCACTGGAAGGAACCGTGTACAGTCGGGTCTGAGTAGCGCCTTTGGCATGTCGATCATGGCCGTAAAAGGCAATCGTTGAACCGTCGGGAGAATAAGCAGCACTCTCGATGTGCAGTTCAGAATGGGTCAGCTTAAGCGGTGCTGCGGCATCATCATTTGAAATCGCAGGAGTTATCGTAAACAAATCATTTAGTTCACGTAAATCCGTATCCTCTTTCGAATGTTCTGCTATTCTGGCGACGAATAAAATACGTTGAGCATCCGGTGACCACACAGGCTCTGCCACATCATAAGCGCCGGAAGTCAGTTGAACTGTGTGCCTCGAAGTCACATCCGTTACATACAAATGATCACGAGTATCATCCCACAGTCCATAGCCGTCGGATTTAGCTTTCGTTCGATTAACAACTCGTCCCTTAAGTTGCGCCTCCTGAGTTCCTTCATCGGATATCGGGCTTGACGGGTTCTCGGCCGTTTTAGCTACAAACGATATGCAGGTCCCATTAGGAGACCAGGCTAATGAACGAACGTTGTTCTCTACGTATGTAAGCTGTCGTGCCTCTCCCCCGCGTTCTGGAATAATCCATACCTGGCGCTTGCCGTCTGTTGTACGGAGAAAAGCTAGTTGTGATCCGTCGGGTGACCAGACAGGCGTTTCATCTTTCGGTCCGTATGTAAAGGGTAATGCGCTAGCGCCATCGGACGATAATAGCCAAATTCCTGAGTTATAATCTGTCCGCTCTTTATTAATATACTGTTCTACGTAAGCGATTTCACCACTAATAGGATGAATAGCTGGATCGCTAACCCAGTGAAGTCGATATAAATCCTCGGCTGTTATACAGCGCTTGGTCGTGCTAAATTGCGAGTCGCTCAAAAAAATCCCTCCTTATATCATCAGATTCCACATTTTCAAATTTTAATTAATCCGATTAATTTTATGTGATTATAATAATTATACAATTACGTTACTCTTTTAATTTATTTCTGTCAATTTGTCCAAAATTAAAAAGCCCCTCTCTCAGTCGCTATCGACCAGAAAACACCGTTATTTCGGTTGCTTTCATGAGAGAGGGTAACGTTATTCATCAATCATAACTGAAAATTCATTCGCTCCAAGCCCCTTTCAGCGAACGAATCGGCTTCGTCTGTTCCGGGTGATCGGGTCTAATTTTGGTTGGCTGTCTCGGCTTCATTTTTTTCACGAATGTAAGTGTAGAATAATTCAGGATTCACCACTTTACGCAGTAAATGCATCGTTCCGTCCCCTGTTCCATGGTCAAAAGCATGGATACGTTCATATCCCCAACGCTCGTACATGGATAGCAAATAGGGATGCTTTTCTGCAGTCGCCAGTGTTACTGCAGGAGCTCCCACCTGATCACGTATAATCGTTTGCTCTACCCAATTCAACAATTTTTTCCCATATCCTTTGCCCTGGGTAGCCGGGTCTACAGCAAACCACATCACAAACGGTAGATCGGTTATAAAATTAAGGGCTCTATTTTTGAGATGGCTAACGGTAGCCTGAATGACACCGTCTACTTCCAGCACATAGCAATCATTATTTTCAATATTTTCTTGAATGAGAGCAACGTCTGCCTGAGCGGCAGGCCATCGAAGCCCCAACTGCCGAATTGTTTCATACGCCTCATACGTCACATACTGCAATCTTTCTGCGTCCTCTTGGAGTGCCAGACGATAGATTTCACTCATACTAACCCGCCTCCTTATAGTGTTTTTATAAAACGCGTGAACCACTATATAATTATTCCTATCTATTTAATCAGATATAAAAGTTAACATAACTGTAGCATGCTCAACCATCCAGCGACAAATTAATTTTTTCTATAACTCCATTTAAAATAACAATATCCCCTCGAAAGAGGGGCATTCGGTAAATCAAAGTCAACGCAAAAAAGCCCGAAAGCCGGGCTCCTTTAATTTCTAGGCGAATAAAATGCTGTCCATGCCTCAGGCATTTTCAAACACAACATGTTTGCAGTGTTACTCCGCAGGGGCAGTAAAGCTGCGTTTGGCAAACTCGCTGTCCAGCATATAAAAGGCGTTGCTGTCTCTTTCAATGCGTTTAAGCTTCTGAATAACACTGTCGAACAGCGCTTCCTCCTCGACTTGCTCATCAATAAACCATTTCAAGAAATGGATCGTTGCATGCTCACGTGCATCGAGGGCCAAGTCAGCCAAATGATAAAATTTTTGCGTGTTTTGCTGCTCATGCTTGTAGCCATGCTCAAATACGTCCAGCATGGAATCGTAGCTGTTTTTGGGCTCTGGTAATGCAGCCAATGTAGCGCGTCCTCTACGGTCATTAATGTATTTATACAGTTTCATGGCATGAAACCGTTCCTCCTCAGCTTGTACTAGGAAGAAGTTTGCAAACCCATCCAGACTTTCACTGGAGCAATAAGCAGCCATCGCCAGATATACGTGAGCGGAGTAAAATTCAAAGTTCATTTGCTCATTCAGAGCCTGTGCCAAATTGTCATTCATGTCTCAGGTCACCTCGGTCATGTATGTAATGATGTAACGATCATAGTGTACCACGAATCCGATCACAAAAAAACGGACGGAAATGAATTCAGTTTAGTGCTCTCACATTCCGCCCGCGATTTCCACAATCAGTTCGCAATCAAGGCTCCAGGCCCCAGACACGTTTGTCGTTTATATACAAAGGTGCTTTGTCCCAATCCGTATAAGAGGTCTTGGTAGAATCATAGGAAAAATCATCACTTTCGTTATAGTCGCTCCAGTCCGTCTTGTTCATGCGAATTTGAATATCTCCTGTATTTTCCCCTGCTGCCAGACTTCCCGCACCAGCTCCAAAGGAGATCTCCAGATAATAATCTGCACCTGTAACGGCCTTATCCAGTTTCACAAAACGTCCCTGAACGTTACTACTACCCAACTGTGCATAGTCACAATGGAATTCCTGTGACTTGTCGCCATCTACGGTATAGTAGTATCTCAGCTTAACATTTTTCAGTTCGACAGCCTCTTTACCCTTGTTTACAACACGGAACAGTGGCCGAATCTGGTTATCTCCCGGATTAGTGTCGCCCACGCGGTATTGGGCAATCACGTCTCCCGTTGCTGGAATGGGAGCTGCCGTAGGCTTAGCACTGACCTCGACAGAATCCGGGCTGGTTCCTAAAGAATTTGTTGCATTTGCTACATAATAATAAGTGGTTTCATTCAGCACTCCTGTATCCTTGTAAGTGCTGTCTGTTACCGTTGCTACTGTGGTATAAGGACCACCACTGGTTGTCGAGCGCTTGGCCGTATAGCTATCGGCACCCGTCGCTTTGCTCCAAGTGAGTGTAACCTGAGCATCCCCTGCGTTTGCCTTCACATTTGCCGGAGCTTTGGGAGCTGTCGGCTCGGTTGGTCCACTACCGTTAATGAGACGGTCATACTCAGCATAAGCCGTTGCCATATCGACTTGGGACCAGAAACGGTGATACGTAAATTCTGGAGCACCTTTATCCCATTTTTTGGTCTGATTGTTCCAAGAAGTCGTGTATTTATCTTTAAGATAGGACCATTGCGGATCTTTAGTGATATTAGGCCGGATATCGCTATAGCTGGAATAGGTACCATTGCCGCCCTTGGACGGGTCAGAAGCGGTAGCGTCTGTGCCAGGGATCGTGTTGCCTTGTCCAGTCTTACCACTCCAGCCGTTCGGGATATACACTTCTTTAGTAAAATAACGATAATAATCCTCGCGAGCTTCCTTCGTTGTAATACCTATACCATCGTTATAACCCCATGCAGCATCAAGCAAAGCTTTAGACAGATCCTTAGCTTCCTTGCCTAACTCGGAATAGTCTCCTTTTTCAGCTTTCGTTCCAGCAGCAAAGAAAGTAAGTGCTTTAACATAGCTGCCCAGTACTCCGGCATCCTGCCCCGGATTCTTTGTTACCACATGGAGATTGGTATTCCCTTTATGATTGGCAAATCCGCTCCAGGTTTCAGGCTTTCCACTCCATTCCAGATTGCTCGGCAGCCAGAATTCGCCTTTAGCTGCTGTAGTAGCCACTTTCGGATTTTTGCCACCCAGAATACGCTTGCCTTGTGCATCCAAATAATATCCCTGCGCGTCAGTCACAGGCCGTTCGTTGGCAAATACATAGTTCTTGGACCATGCGATCCAGTTTTCCGTCACTTGTTTAGCCATTTTAAACTGCTCGGACGAAGTATCCCCTTTCTTGGCTAAAATGTAGTACAGCTCGGCAACTCGCTCGACAGGCCAAGCCTGCATCCCGAACCAATTGTTCGACGGTGGATCGTTATATACAGGAGCCCCTGTATAAGCCATGCCATAAAAGGTGCTCGTGCCAGATGGATAAGCCTTGTAGGCACCATCCCAGCTATTCGTCGCTCAGCCTGCAATGGCCCCCTCATCAGATTGCAGCCAAGTATAAAACTCCAGTTGGCGCTTCAGCGAGGTCGCCCAGTCCTGTCCCGCCGTTGGAGAATTCGGTATTAATCCACCATCTTGATCGGACAACGCATAAGCTGCGACGACATTTTGGTAGCCCTGATGTGCATGACTGGCGCCGATACGCCAAGCCCAGTTGCCGCTTTGGCCCAGTCCGCCTCCCCAAGCCGTATACCACGCCATCAGGTAAAGGCTGGCATCCTTGCCCGTACCAGCAATAGGGGCACCGTTGGAAGCGCTTCCGGTTTTCTGGAAGTATTTATCGTACATACCGTAACGCAAAAAGTCTCCCATCTTTTTGGCTTTATTTAAATATACGGAGTTATCATATCCCAATTCCTTAGCCCAGTACATCGCTTGAACCGCCCGTGCATCCGCATCGGTGGCATTCGTGTAGCGCCATTGCTGTGCAGGGGCATTATTTTCCTTGGTGAACAGGCTCATAAAGCCTTCATTAGACTTCCCAAACTTATGATTATCTTGTGATGGATGCGGTACAGCCTCCCAGACCGATTCCTGTTCCCCGCGCTGGAAGGTGTTTACATAGGCTGCTGTATGCGACGGATTCAGAAGATTTCCGAAACCGTACCAATTATCCACGTCCAGCAACCAGTGCATCAGATATGTCTGGTTGTTGCCATAGGTTGCCTTCAGCTCAGAGTCCAGCGGATCCTTGCCAGCACCATACTGACCACTCAGGCGGCTCGGGTACTGATCCGGCTGCGAATATTCTGCTGCATAAGTGGCGGGGCTGTTCGGGTTATAGTTACTCATTGTCGGTTGCTCTTCCTTACCGTCGCCTTCATTAACAGGAATGATATATTTCTCCATGTTGTCCCACGCGGATTCCAAATGCCCCCAATCCCCGGTATAATGACCATACAGTACTTCCAGCCACATCCAGTAGCTGTACGCTTCCGAAGTCGTTAAGTGTCCGTAATCCGGAGCCTCGCTCATGAGCGTTTCAACGGAATGATAAGGGATGCCTTCTTTTGAAAAGTATCCGCTAGCCGGATCCTTCAGCTGTTTATACAATTGTAGAAAGCGTGTCGATTCCGGTGTTGCAGCTGATGCACGGTCGGGTTCTGCCTGAAATAAGCCCAAGGTTAACGGAAGTACCAAAATAGCTGACATGACCATAGAGACAGATTTCCTGAACACGGATTTTCTGCTGATCACTTTGCATTCATCCTCTCCATTATCAATTTTGACTTTACACAAGATTTTATTCCGAAAAACGACAGCACAAAAAGACAGCACCATCAACTCACTTTCCCATAAAAAAGGTGGAGGACACGCTGTCTATTGCTCCAAATGCTTCGCATTGGCCCTGGAAAAAATATACCACACTAGGCGCCAAAGGAGAGTCGAAAAATTATATATGTTTAGAGTTTCACAAGGAAAATTGACGAAATCGATTGGAATCGGTACTATTTCACAGGGAGGCGTTAAAACATGAAAATTTTGCTATTGCTTGGTTGTATCGTGATGTTTTTAGCCGTAGCGCTTGGAGCGTTCGGCGCACACGCATTGAAAAAGAGACTTTCCGCAGACATGATGAGCATATTCCAGACAGGAATTCAATATCAAATCGCTCATGGACTGGGTTTGCTGCTGCTTGGAGTTCTTGCTGACAGACTTGTCCATTCTTCTCTCATCGTAACCGCAGGCTGGGTTATGCTGGTGGGTATTCTCCTGTTTTCCGGCAGTCTGTATGCCCTTAGTGTATCCGGTGTGAAAAAGCTTGGAGCAATCACCCCCATTGGCGGGTTGGCTTTTTTGGCAAGCTGGGTCATTGTGATCGTGGCGGTTGTGCAGGGTTAAACAAGGGTAAAGAAACAGAGACTTGGAAAAGGAGGCGCTTCCAAGTCTCTCGAATTATTAACGTAGCATTCCTGAGTATTATGAAAGAATACATTATTTCGTCTGCACTTGTTGCGCTTTCTGAGCGGCTATCCGATGACCTTCGATATAACGTTTGGATTCAGCCATCTCATGCTCCTGAGCAGCTTCCATAATAATATGAACCTCCGGCTTGTACTGCTCCAGCAGTTCCATGTAGAGGCCATAGTTCATGTCTCCAAAACCCGGCGGCACCGTCTCAATTTCACCTGACGATGACAAACGCCGGTCTTTGGCATGCGCAGCGATAATCCGGGGGCCCAGCAGTTGGAAAGCTTCCCGAATGATCTCATCCTGCTGCGCCATATTTTCCGTTTTCAGCAGATTACCAGGATCAATCACAACACCGATGTGTGAAGAGGGCACTTCCTCCAGAAAGGTAGCCAACTCTACGGCAGTTCCTACCAAGTGATCGTTTGCAGCTTCCAATCCTACGAATACGCCCCACTTCTCCGCTTCATCTGCTAATTCACGCACTACTTCCCTTACAACTCTCCAGTCACGTTCCGTATAGGCGGTACCATCCTCATTACGTCCCACTTCGGCTGCAACCATGGGTGCTCCTAACAGACCCGCATATCGGATCAGCTCTTTAAAGCGCTCTACATTTTCACGCAGCAATTCCTCATCCTGTACAAAAAAATGCAAATAGCACCCGAGCACCGATATGGAAACACCATGCTTACGAAATTCTTCTGCGATAGACAGTGCCAATCCCGGATTGAACTTACCCGGTTTATTAAAATCCACATCACTGATCGCTCTCCACGGAGCCAGCTGAACATGAGTAAAGCCCGCTGCGCCTACCTTTGCAGCCAATTCGCGATAAGGCAACTTGCCAAACAAATGTGCCAATACACCTACTGTCACTAAAATTCACCTCTTATTTTTATTTTTGTATGCTACTTGTTACCGTACTCTGCTTCAAGGTCTCATTGATGATGTGCGTAATCCGCTCCACTTCATCATGAATAAAAAAGTGTCCTCCCTCAAAGGTAAACATACGAAATTGCTGATCCGTATGCTGTGCCCATGCCTCCGCATCTTGTAAGGTCACTGTGTTATCGGTCATTCCCGTTAAAGCGGTGATAGGACAATGTAAAAGTGCGGCTTTAGCCGTGTACTTATACAACTCAACAGCTTTAAAATCCGCTCTTAACACTGGCATAAAATAGTCGTATAATTCCTGATTGTCAAAAATCGCTTCCGAAAGCTGACCGTACCGCTGCAAATGCGTCCTGAACTGATCTGCGGGCAGATCGTGTAACCACGGGGAATTTCTTGGGACATGCGGTGCCCGTCCACCCGAAACGAACAGATGAGCAGGCTTGCCATATCCACCGGCCACCAGCTTGTAGTACAGCTCGAATGAGATCATCGTCCCCATACTGTGGCCGTATATGGCATAAGGATTGCCGGGGGCTATCTCTTCGCTGATCTTGTGCAACAGATCCTCGCTCATCTCCTCAATGCTTTCCTTTAGCGGTTCCCCAGAACGAATACCCCTGCCCGCTAATTCCAGTGGAACAAGCTTAATCTGCGGAAGTAGCGACTTTTTCCATTTGAAGCTGACCGACGCCGATCCGCCTGCATATGGGATGAAAAATAATGTGATAGGTGCCATTCTTGCAACCTCCTGCCTTGCTAAGTTCTAACTTTTTCATTTTAGCATAAAAAGGTATATTTACCCATTTCAAATATTTTGCAAATCCCAGAAGAAAGGTTAAGAAAATCAAGCGCATTTTACATAAAGCGGGAAATGTCTTCCTAAAGGAAGAACGGCTTCATGTTTGAATATAATCATGTATTGGGCCTTTTATTTTTTCAAATCGAGAGGAGTTCTGCGCCATGAAGTATGGTTTCTTCGATGATGTCAATCAAGAATATGTCATCCACACCCCTCAAACCCCTTATCCTTGGATTAATTATTTAGGTAATGAACGATTTTTTGGACTGATTTCCAATACAAGTGGCGGCTATGCATTTTACCGGGATGCTCGCTTACGTCGCTTAACACGTTACCGTTACAATAATATTCCTGTCGATAACGGTGGTCGTTATTTTTATATTTATGATGATGGGGATTATTGGACTCCAAGCTGGATGCCGGTTAAACGGGAGCTGGAGCAGTATGAATGCCGCCATGGACTTGGTTATACCTCAATTATGGGAGAACGCAACGGTATTCGAGCCACGCAGCTGGCTTTTGTACCCCTATCCTTTGACGGCGAAGTCCATCAGGTTAAGCTTCAGAACACATCGTTACAAACCAAAAAGATCAAACTCTTTTCGTTCGTGGAATTTTGTCTGTGGAACGCCTATGACGATATGACCAACTACCAGCGCAACTTGAACACGGGCGAGGTTGAGATACAGGACTCTGTCATTTATCACAAAACGGAATACCGTGAACGCCGCAATCACTATGCTTTTTTCTCTGCTAATCGTCCGCTAGCGGGTTATGATACAGATCGTGAAGCTTTTCTGGGACTCTACAATGGATTAGATCAGCCTCAAACGGTCGCCGCTGGGCAAGCCTCGAACTCTATTGCCAGCGGATGGTCCCCTGTCGGATCACATTGCATTGAGATCACGCTGGAGCCAGGCAAAGAAACAAGCTGTAACTTTATACTCGGTTATGTGGAAAATCCCGAGGAAGAGAAATGGGAGTCCCACGGTGTAATTAATAAAAAACAGGCACATGCCATGATTGCGCAGTTTGCGGATGAAGCCGATGTAAAACAAGCTTTGAGTGAACTCCGAGCCTATTGGAACAATCTGCTGTCCAAGTACACCCTTCAAAGCCACGACGACAAGCTGAACCGAATGGTAAACATATGGAACCCGTATCAATGCATGGTTACATTCAATATGTCACGTTCAGCTTCGTATTTTGAATCTGGTATCGGACGTGGTATGGGCTTCCGGGATTCAAATCAAGATTTGCTCGGCTTCGTCCACCAAATACCGGAGCGGGCACGGGAACGGATTATCGACATTGCCTCTACTCAATTTGAAAACGGCGGAGCTTATCATCAGTACCAACCGTTAACCAAAAAAGGAAACCACGAGGTTGGCGGTGGCTTTAACGACGATCCGTTATGGCTTATTGTCGGTACCGCAGCGTATATCAAAGAAACGGGAGACTTTGGCATACTGGACGAACAAGTGCCCTTTGACGGAAATGTAGAGCGTGCGGCTACGCTGTTTGAACATTTGAAACGTTCATTTTACCATGTAATAGATAATCTTGGTCCGCATGGTCTTCCACTCATTGGCCGAGCTGACTGGAACGATTGTCTGAATCTCAATTGTTTTTCCGCTACACCCGATGAGTCCTATCAGACAACACAGAATTTGGAGGGCCGAGTAGCTGAATCCGTGTTTATCGCCGGACTATTCGTATATACGGGACCGGATTTTATTGAGCTCTGCAAGCGCAGAGGTTTGGATGCAGAAGCGTCCACAGCTCAAGCCCATGTGGATCGTATGCGAGCAGCTACATTGGAGCATGGTTTTGACGGGGAATGGTTCTTACGTGCGTATGACCATTATGGAGACAAAATCGGAAGCAAGGATTGTGAGGAAGGTCAAATTTTCATTGAACCTCAAGGTTTCTGTGTCATGGCAGGAATTGGTGTTGAAGAAGGCCTGGCACATAAAGCTCTCGATTCTACACGTGATCGACTGGAAACTCCCTACGGCATCGTGCTGCAACATCCATCTTATTCCCGTTACTACATCAATCTGGGCGAAATCTCATCTTACCCTCCCGGGTATAAGGAAAATGCCGGTATTTTCTGCCACAATAACCCGTGGATTATGATGGCGGAAGCCGTAATAGGACGTGGGGATCGCGCTTTCGAGCTATATAGCAAAATTGCACCTGCCTATCTGGAGGACATCAGCGACATTCACCGCACCGAGCCGTATGTGTATGCTCAAATGATTGCGGGCAAGGATGCTGTTCGTGAAGGCGAAGCCAAAAATTCCTGGCTGACGGGTACAGCGGCGTGGAATTTTATAGCTATTACTCAATCCATCCTCGGTATCCAGCCGGAATGGGACGGTCTGCGTATTGACCCGTGCATTCCTACAGCCTGGGACGAATTCATAGTCACCCGCGTCTTCCGTGGCGATACCTACGTGATCCATATCACGAATCCACAGCATGTCTCCAAGGGTGTAGCTACAGTTACTGTAGACGGTACCCTCCTTACGAATAATATTCTGCCGGTTGCAGCGGACGGGGCTATCCACCAAGTAAAAGTGTTACTAGGCTAACAAGTTCATGGCCTTCAAAAAAATTAGCTTCAACTTCATCACATAGTATCTTATAATACGAGAATGGCTAAAGATACATTAAGTGTGGTGACATCATGAACAAGACAAAACGGCTTACTCAAACCATGGATTACAAAACAAAGCAAGCCCACTGGGTACGCAAAATGTTATTACTGTATTGGATGATTATAGCTGTACATTTTATCGTCCAGCTGGGCAGCTACTTATTTCTTGATTACGCCGCTTCGCCTTATGAATTTTACGTCGGAACCCTGATTGTTCCTACGCTAATCATGAGTGGTTCCAACTTACTGGCAGAGTTGGCTCATTTTAAATTTAACAGGTATTCTTTTGCGATCCTGTTTATGGCAAGCACCGTCATTTGCTGGATGATTATTCGCCTAAATTATGATATCCGGATTATTCCTGCGCTATGTTTGTTGCCTATTTTCTCTTCTATTCTGTTCTTCAATCGTCGCTTAATATGGCTTTCCTTTGTATTGCAAGTGGTCGTCTTTTTTCTGTTGCTGGCAGCAGATGGATCATTCCGCAGCTATTTGTCAGACTTTGATATTGTGGCGATTCCAACCTTTTTGATTATGTCCACCTTTATTGCTCTCATTATTCAGGCCAGCGGCCGCGATTTGTTAGTGGATTTGTATAAAACAAAGCGTGCCCAACAGGAATTAATGATCAGTAATGCGATTATCAGCAAAATGTCAATGACTGATGGTTTGACAAAGCTGTACAATCATTTGTCCTTTCAAAACTTTTATGAAAAAGCACTCGAATATGCCGAACAAGGAGCGATCATCCATCTGGCGTTAGTGGATATTGATAATTTCAAGAAAATCAATGACAATTACGGACATCAGTTCGGTGATAAAATTTTGGAGGGCATCTCTCAAATCATTACAGAGCAAATTACAGCGAATGACATTCCGGCCCGCTATGGCGGTGAAGAATTTGCTATTTTGATGTTTGAGCATACTTCTGAGGAAGCCTATCAGATCGTTGAGAATATCCGGCGTGAAGTAGAGAATATGACCTTTCAGGAGAAAATGCAAATCGTTTCCGTAACCGTTAGCATTGGATTAAAAAGCTATACCGAGGATATGAACAAAGACAAAGATATATTTTTCCAGGAGACAGACAACTATTTGTATCAAGCCAAGCGCTCCGGGAAAAACAAAATTGTTGCTCTTAATCATACCGCTTAATGTAAAAACGCTTCATTTGATGAGACTCCGGCTTGCCGGAGTTTTCTTGTATATAGAGCTCAAAATTTAATAGAGTTGACAACTCCATAAGTTGAAACTAAAATAGTTACATATGTATTGGTTATTTACTTACTAAAAATAAGTCTAAGGAGATGATTTTTGTATGTCAACCCTCGTTATTGTCGTTCACCCTGATCTTGCGGAATCTCGCATTAACAAAAGATGGGTGCAAGAACTCAAGAAACAATCCGGCGTGACCGTTCACAACCTGTATGAAGTATATCCGGATGAGCAAATCAATGTCGCCCAGGAGCAGGAACTGCTAGAGCAGCATGACCGTATCGTTCTGCAATTTCCTTTTTACTGGTACAGCACTCCTTCCCTACTGAAAAAATGGCTGGATAAGGTTCTAACCTACGGCTGGGCTTATGGGAGCGAAGGTGGCAAGCTACAGGGCAAAGAGTTGTTGATTGCCTTGTCTGCTGCCAGTGTTGAGGAAAACTATCAACATGACGGACGGAATAGGTATACGATCGAAGAGCTACTGAGACCTCTGGAAGCTACAGGCCATATGATTGGTGTCAAATTGCTCCCTTATTTCGTACAATATGGTGCTGCAGTATTGACCGATGAGCAACTAGACCAATCCGCACAAAAATACGCGCAAACAGTTATTTCTTAATTTTTTACTAGAAAGCCCCTTGGACGGCGCCTGTCATACCTGCTTTACAGCAGACGGCAGCTCCAACCAAGGGGCTTTACTGATTGATTACATCGTAACCAAGGTACTGGTTACCTGTGCCATGCTTTCTTTAATAATGTCGCAGCCCTTACGCAAGTTTTCCAGACTTATCGTTAACGCAGGCATAATTTTAATTACCGTATCGTTACGTCCAGCACGCTCAATAATGAGTCCTCTACTAAAGCAGAGAGTCGCTACCTCCTTGGCGAACGCTTCTCCCAGATGGGATACATCAATGCCCCAGATCAGTCCCAAGCCACGAATTTCAATAAGAGGATCTATCGATTGGATATGTTCACGCAAGAACTGCTGAACAAAAGCCTCTTTTTCCTTCACTTGTGCTTCCAGCTCTACCGTATCTCTGAACTCCAGCGCAGCCTTTGCCCCGACAAAAGCAAGCTGATTTCCACGGAAAGTGCCGTTATGCTCACCCGGACTCCATATATCCAATTCTGGCTTGAGTAGCAACAGAGACATTGGCAATCCGTATCCACTAATCGATTTGGACAAAACAACCATATCAGGAACGATTCCCGCCCGCTCGAATGAGAAGAACGAACCAACTCGACCGCAACCGACTTGAATATCGTCCACAATAAGCAAAATATCATGATCATCGCACAACTGTCGCAAATCACGCAGCCATTCGGTATCTGCAATATGAATGCCGCCTTCAGCCTGTACCGTTTCCAAAATGATCGCGGCAGGCTTTTCCACACCTGAATGGGTGTCTGTTAAAAGCTGCTCCATATACAAAATGGTATCCATTCCGTTAAATGTGCTGTTATAAGGTATAAAGGTAACATTGTTCAGGGGAACCCCTGCGCTCTCTCGCATGGAGGTGTTGCTGGTAATCGATAAACTACCCAGCGACATTCCGTGGAACGCACCCATAAAGGCAAAAATACCATTTCTGTTTTTCACCTTGCGTGCAAGTTTCAGTGCTGCTTCCACCGCATTGGTTCCGGTCGGTCCGCAAAATTGCAGCTTATAATTCAAGCCCTTGGGCTGGAGAATACGCTCTGAAAAAGACTCCATAAACTCTTGCTTGGCCGTCGTGTACATATCCAGACCATGCATAATCCGATCGGATGTTAAATAATCCAATAACCGGTTTTTCATAAAATCATTATTATGCCCATAGTTCAAAGCCCCTGCCCCGGCAAAAAAGTCAATGTAACCCTTGCCTGTCTCCGTGTACATCACATCGTTTTTAGCTTTGTTGAATACAACTGGAAAACTTCTGCAATAGGATCTTACATTGGACTCCAGCGCTTCGAATGTGTTCATGATCTCTCGTCCTCCCGCTGACCTGATTTTAAAAACATACAAGCATGGAAAGCAAAAAAGTGTAAATATGTAATCTAAATGAGAAGACAGTCTGAATTCACAATGGGATATCCACACCAAAGAATCATGAGTACGATTACAAGAACAATTAAAGTACTAAAATTAAATACAGAGATAGCACATGAGAGTAGATTAGTAGAAGATTAAATAGTGGGTTTTTCTAAGAGGCCTATCAGAGGATGTCAACTCCTATGTAATAAAATACCATAATTTTCATTTAAGTCAATGCATGTTTCTGAGGTGTTTTGTTAAATTTTTGTAATTTATCATCAGCGGCTTGTAGTATATTGTTAAAATAAAACGAAAAATGTCGTATTATAGTGATAAATCTCAAAAATAGTATATTTCCATATCAAATAGATATACATCTGGACTAATTGTCCACAGGATTGTCACAACAAACCTGATCTTTTGACAGACTGTCCAAAGGAGTTTACTCTATCAACAGAACCTGTCAAAACTTGTTGTAAACATTGCAGTTATCCTAACTATTTGGCTCGAATTTGATAGAAAGATAAGGAAATATGATCATGTCTAATGTTTTGATTATTGAAGATGACAATATGCTGGGAGATACCCTTTCCTTGTATTTAACAGGAGAAGACTACAACGTTACTCGAGTGGAACAAGCGTCTGAGGGTATTGCCAGGCTTAAGGTCGTACAGCCCGATATTATTTTACTGGATCTGCTGCTTCCAGATTTGGATGGCGTGAATCCCTGCCCACTGATACGCAAGCATACGGACGTCCCCATCATCGTGATTTCTACAGAAAACAACATATCAGAGCGCATTCGTACACTTACGTTGGGAGCAGATGATTATATTTGCAAGCCTTTTAGTATGCAAGAGCTAAAAGCACGGATGGAGGCTCTTTTTCGTCGTATTGAAATCACGCGCTTACAAGGAAGTGGCAGAGCACCTGAACCTGAAATGGGCATTACTTTGGATCTAGCGAGAAGAATGATTACCGTTAACGGACAAAATGTGGAGACAACATATTCAGAATTTGAGCTTATGAAGCTTTTTTATTTGAACCGGGGAATTGTATTCAGCAGGTATGCTTTAATTCAGGCTCTCCGTGGCACAGACTCCTTTATTAACGAGAGGGCCGTGGACGTACATATTAACCATTTACGCAGAAAAATCGAAAAAGACCCTAAGAAACCGCAATTGATTAAGACCATCTGGGGAATCGGCTACAAATTTATGCAATAACACGGTCAGCTCCAAGGAAGTGATGACTTGATTTGGTTAATATCCTTCTGAACCGTGCTCAGATGCTCTTTCCAGTCTGGATACAGTTCTCCTGTTGAGGTTTCATTGCTGCGCTTCAATGCCTTTTCCAGCTCTATAACCTTTGCCAGCAACTCAGGCGCGCACAGGTTCCCCGTTCCTCCCTTAAGCGAGTGGATTAATCGAAGAGCAGAAGATAACTGTCCATTGTCCATTTTTCTCACAACTCTTTTATCGAGATACTGGTATTCCTGTATCCATTTGTAAAGGGCAAATTGAAAAATATACACCTTGCCATCCATACCTGCTATCGACTGCTCAGCGTGAATACCATGTAAATCTTGCAGCCACGCTAAATTAATCCAGCTAGTTAACACTCTAGCAGCGGTCAGTTCATGGACAGGCTTGAGCAACACGGCATTAATACCGGCACGAAGACAAACTTCCTGTTCATGCTGCACAGCATCAGCGGTAAAAGCGATAATGGGAAGCCTGTTAAAAGCTTTGTTTCTCCGAATATGTCTCGCCGTCTCAAAACCATCCATCTCTGGCATATGCAAATCAAGCAGCACCATATCCCAGTAACGCAGTTCAAGTAACGCTATTAGTTCCCTTCCGTTCGTGACCATCGTTACCTCAAAGTTACGCTCTGCTAAAAACTCGGTAATCACCACCTGGTTAATTTCGTTATCCTCTGCTATGAGAATTTGATACTTTTGTGTTGTATCCCCTATCTCATTGCGGGAACTCATCGTCGCATGAGTCTCCAGAGTATTACCATCTGCAGGCACTGAATGTTCCTTCTTCCAGCAGAGAACCTCCAGCAGAGCGTTCCGGGTAACGGGCTTGGACAAAAAGGCATCCACACTATGATCCATGTCCCCTGCAGCTATTTTTTCCATCTGAAACACGGTTGTAAGTCCAATGATCTGAGTTATCTGCTTATCCAGCATTTGAAGCCACTGCCTCCGGGAGTCCAGTTCTCTCAAACCTTCCATCCCCATATCAATGATAACATAATCAAAATGCTCACCCTTTTGAAAAGCATCCACACTTTCTTGGAAGGATGAAATAGTGAATGTTTTTAATCCCAAGTCTTGCAGTAGTTCGTTCAAGCTGTATCTCACCAGTTCATGCTGCGCAACAATTAAGGCTTTGCCTTTGATTTGTTTTTCTATTCGTGTGCTTCCTGCATTCAATTCCCCAGTTTCCAGCTCGACATTAAAGTGAAATTGACTGTACTCTCCTAATCGGCTTTTCACCTCTACTTTCCCCCCCATAGCTTCAGCCAAATGCTTGCTAATGGCCAAACCCAGCCCAGAGCCCCCATATCTGCGGCTGGTTGATGTACTCGCCTGGATAAAAGGGACGAATAGCTTGTCCATACTAGTCTCGGAAATTCCTATGCCCGTATCTTCTACCATAAAAGAAACGCCTACTCGCCCTTCCTGCTGACTTAGCATTTTTACCTGTAACAATACATGTCCCTGATCCGTAAACTTGATGGCGTTGGTCAGAAGATTTGAAAGCACCTGCTCCATTCGAAGCGGGTCTCCCTTAAAGCTTTTCGGTAACGCCGGGTCCATTATAAATAGAACCTCTATTTTCTTATCTTCAAGTAAAGTTCCAACGGTATCTGCGAGATGCCGAAGCATTTTTTCCGGCTCGAATTCTACCTTTTCCAGTTCCAGACTGCCGGCTTCCATTTTGGAAAAGTCCAATACGTTACTGAGCATGGATGAAAGGGTACGAGAGGAAGCGAGAAGCTTGTGGAGGTAATCTCTTTGAACGGCAGTCAGTTCAGTCTTATTTAACAGCTTTGACAGACCGATGATTCCATTCAGCGGGGTGCGGATTTCGTGACTCATATGAGCCAAAAAAATGCTTTTCGCACGGTTAGCCTCGTCCACTTCCTTTCTCTTCTGCTCTGAGGCTTTACACTCCGTAATATCCAATACGTGACCGATAACAGAGCTAGTAACCCCGTCCTCCATAACCGGATGTAAGGTAATGAGAGCCGAATATTCCCAAAACTCCAATTCAAATACGGTCCGATCACCGAACCAGGCCTGTTTGTAGTATTGGCAAAGCTGCTCCATCGTTTCAGAGGAAAGCTCCAAAATGTCCCCAAGACGCTTCACATGCTCCCTTTTATTGTAGTTGACTTGCATATTCAGACCCACGCGCTCCAGCAATTCACCTTCAAGCAGCCTATAATAAAATTCATTACCGCTTTTCTCTAGCTTGAAGGTAAAGCCAGGTTGAACACCTAGTAAATTCAGCAGATCACGGTCTTTGTTTAACAAACGTTGTCCATATGTATACTTAGCGGTGGTTAAAGTGTGCACAAACAGAGTCATGAACATTAGACCCATCCCTAACTCTAGCACGCAGGTCAACGGTGTTTTATCGCTTATGCCAAAACATAAGAACAAAATTCCCGCTCCTCCATAAAATACACCTGTGATCGCCTGACGAACAAGTTGACGCTGAAAAACCAAAACTAACAATAAAATCACGATAGCACATAGCACTAAATCTCGAACCAAGTGTTCACCCCCTATAATCTTCCATTTTTTTAGAATATATCAAAAATACAAAAAAAACTCAGGACAGATTCCTTATGCCATAAGGCTTAAAGAACTGTCCCGAGCATTCATTGTACTATAGATTCCATAAGGTTCAAGCTCGTTTTAAAATTTGAAACGACTGATCATCATCTTCAAATCAGCAGCCATCGTCGAAAGCAACTGTGCTGAAGCTGATATTTCCTCCATGGAAGCCAGTTGCTCTTGTGAGGAGGCAGCAACTTCCTCAGATGTGGCGGCATTACCGGTTGCAATCGTCGCCAGCTCGTTGGCTGTCGCTGCGATTTCTTGTACACTGGCTGATATTTGCTCTGCAATCGCAGCGACCTCCTCTACCTGAGGTGTTGTCTCTCGAATGCCTTCCATCGCATAACCCAGCTTGACAATGGTTGCTTTGGAAATCTGTAGTCCATCCTGCACCTCAGTCGTGACCCTGTCCATCGTCTTCACTGTTGTTTCGGTTTCATGCTGAATTTCGGCAATCAAGGTGGCAATTTGTGTGGCGGATGTCTGAGACTGCTCTGCCAGCTTACGCACCTCATCAGCAACGACGGCAAAGCCTTTTCCATGATCGCCCGCTCTGGCTGCCTCAATAGCTGCATTCAATGCCAGCAGGTTTGTCTGATTGGAGATATCGCCGATAACCTTCGTAATTTCACCGATTTCATGAGAGCGGGCTTGCAAGGTTTGAATCATCTGGTTGGAACGCTCTACTGATTGATGAATGGAATTCATTTGCTCGCCTGTCTGCTCAACAGACTTTCGTCCTTCCTCGGCTTGCAAGGCAGATCGTTTGGCCAAATCAGCTATCGAAATCGATCGTTCAGCAATTTGGGTGATCCCTTGTGCAATTTCATCCAGGGCCACCGAATTATTTTCCAGCCCTGTAGTCTGCTTCTCTGCACCACTGGCAATTTCTTGTACAGCCTGGGACACCTGCTCACTTGCAGCACTGGTTTGTTCCGCGCTTATTGTCAGTTCATTGGAAGAAATTGCGACATGATCTGCACTGTTCCCTACGTTCTGAATGACAGATCGCAAGTTATTCTGCATATTTTGAAAAGCCACTCCTAATTCTCCGATCTCGTCCTCGCTCTTTACTTGAATGTCCTGTGTGAGATCTCCGGCGCTCACATTTACCGCTTGTTCTTTTAACTTTAAAATCGGTTTGATGATGGAACGGATCAGGAAATAAACAATGATAATACCAATCACAAGACAACCGACAATGGTTAGTAAAGTGCTGATCAAAATCGGTCCTGCTGCATCATCGACTTCAGATAAATACAGCGTTCCGCCTATCTTCCAGCCAGTCAGCTTGTTAGTCGCATAGTTCATATATTTGAGCTGGCCCTCATACTCATACTCGTATTCACCAGTATCACTCTGAAACATGCGTGATTCAATATCTGTAATTTTGGTGCCTGGTTCCTTCGTCGGATGAACAATGTAAGTATGGTTGTTGTCCAGCAATATGGCATAACCCTCATGACCTACTTTAATATTGTTCAACGTCTCTTTAATACCACTCATTTTCAGGTCAATGCCAATAACACCCGATCCATCTAACGTTGCCTTGGACACAGTAACCGTCATTTGCTTCGAGCTTGCCGAAAGATAAGGAGAACTAATTGCTGCCTTCACTTGTTCCTTTATCGCTTTATCGTACCAAGGTCTGACTCGTGGATCATAATTATCTGGTAATTGCTTCTGTGGATAGGTTGTAAATTTGCCGTCCTTCGTACCATAATAAATGGATTCTGTTTCAGGATGGAGTGCAATATATTGCTTAAAGAATTCTTCCAAATTCGCCGCTTGTTCCTCCGTCTCTACCCGATTGCCTTTTAGTCTTTCTGCAAAATAGTCTGCGTCATGTACCTTGGGTTCAATAGTACTATCAATAATAAAATTAGTGCGGACAATAGCCTGCTCGGCACTTTCTTCAATCTGGTTTCGAATCTGCTGACTCGCGCTTATAAACGACAAAGCCCCCACGATCATGGACGGTAAAATCAAAAATGCAATAAAGGCGACCATTAGCTTCGTTTTAAAATTTTTGCTGAGCATCCTTGCGACTAGCCACTTTTTCCCCGATAACTTCTTCATTAATAAACATCTCCATTTCATTACCTGGATTTCCCAACCTATAGCGAACCTCTTCGTCTTGCCGATGATGACAATCACCCGACAGACTCTCTTTCACCTTTTTCACATCTGCTGCTAAAACGCTTGGACATAAAAGATATAAACACGCTAGTTACATAGGTATATGTACTTATTTTCGAAAACAGCAAGGCTGGTCGGAACCGGTTCTTTGATATAATATACCTAAAAAATATTAAAAAAAATGCAGTATAGATGTTAAGAAAATGTTAGTTTCATCTCACTATACCTACCACTTAACATGAAAATAATCCCCCTGAAGGTAGCAAACATAGGGTCATTTTTGAAAATCGCCATATATTTTCTACTCCCAAGGGGATTAGGTTCGATCGCTTTATTCAGTTCTAATCCAACAACACCTTCAGATCTTCGAGCCTGGTAACAGGTGCCTGACAGGTAAAATGCTCACACACATATACGGCTGATTTGCCTTCCACAAGATCATAATCACGGATATAAGGAGCCGTCTCTGCAATCTCCGACTGTCCTTCATCCTTCAAAATAACGACCGTATTCGGCCTGAACCCAGCTCGAACCGCCTGAATGAACTGTACGGTCTGCGGATCATCCCTGTGACCCACAATCACAATCTCCTTCGTCGTTCCCGTCGCATACAACAACGCGCTGAGCAACGCGGAGTGGCCTGACGGGTAATGAGCAACCATACCGCCAAAAGCCTTAAACTGCTTGGCTGCATAGTTCTCCAATCCAGATTCACCCGTTAGCCGCGCAAGCCGCACAAAATTATAGGCCGCAATGCTGTTACCTGACGGAATGGCTCCGTCATCAATTTCTTTAGGCTTGGCAATGAGCTGCTCACTATCTGACCCATAAAAGAATAATCCGTCCCGTTCCTCATCCCAGAACAAATCGATCATATTTTGATTGAGCGTCAATGCCCGTTGCAGATATTGTACATCGAAGGTCGCCTGATATAGCTCGATCAAGCCCCACACATAAAAAGCATAATCATCCACATAACCGGGATAAGCTGCCTCGCCGTCCCGATAACGCGCCAACAGCCGTCCGTCCTCCTGTCTCAAATGGTTCCACAAAAACGTCTCCGCTTTCTGAGCTTGCTCTGTATATCTCGTGTCTCCAAAAGCTTGTCCTGCCTTCGCCAGTGCAGCAATCATCAATCCGTTCCACGAGGTCAAAATCTTGTCATCTTTGTGAGGATGAACCCGTTGTTCTCTGGCAGCAAACAGCTTGGCCCGTAGCTCACTAACCCGCTGCTCCAGTTCCTGCTCAGTCAAGTCATGCTTGATCCTATAGGCTTCCAGATTGATATCAATCAGGTTTGGAATGTTGTGACCTTCAAAATTGCCGTAAGGTGTAATCCCATACAAATCGTTGAAAAAGGCGGCATCCTTATCGCCTAGTACAGCCTTTACCTCAGAGTCGTCCCAGACATAGAATCTCCCCTCTTCTCCTTCGGAATCCGCATCCTCCGCCGAATAAAAGGCACCACCTGCATCCGTCATGTCCCTTGCGATATATGTAAAGATTTGTTCTGTAATCCGTCGGTACAGTTCCTTGCCTGTCACCTGCCAAGCCTCTGTATACGCGATGGCCAACAGAGCATTGTCATATAGCATTTTTTCAAAATGCGGCACCAACCACTTCTCATCCACGGAGTATCGTGAGAACCCCATGCCTATATGGTCGTAGATTCCGCCCCGGGACATCGCATCCAGCGTCTTCTCTGCCATTTCCAGTGCCTGTTGATTCCCCGTATGCTGTGCATATCGCAGCAAAAAAGACAGGTTATGCGGAGAAGGAAACTTGGGTGCTTCCCCGAAGCCGCCATATTCCTTATCGAAGGTGTGGCTGTATTCATGGAAAGCTTTAGTCAAGCTCTGTTCATCCAGTTCACCCCGATAACCCGCAAGCAAGTCCTGCCGCTCATGCTCGATCAGTACCTGCTCACTCAACTCCACCAGCTCTTCCGGCTGTTCTTTCCACCGGGTACCCACCTTGCCAAGCAGCTCCAACAGTCCGACACGGCCAAACTTCTGCTCCTTGGGCAAATACGTCCCCGCAAAAAAAGGTTTCTGATCCGGTGTCATCAATATCGTCAGTGGCCAGCCTCCATGCCCCGTCATCGTCTGGCAGATGGACATATAGATATGATCCACATCTGGACGTTCTTCACGATCCACCTTAATGGATACATAATCCCGGTTTAATACCTCAGCCACTTCTTCATCCTCGAAAGATTCTCTCCCCATTACATGGCACCAATGGCAAGTGGAATAGCCAACAGATAGGAAAATAGGCTTGTTATCACGTTTAGCCATTTCAAAAGCCTCATCTGACCAAGGGAACCAATTTACCGGATTGTGAGCATGCTGTAGCAAATACGGTGATTTTTCCTTGGATAGTCTATTCGGTTTGCTGCTCGTTGTCATGGGACATCACCACTTCCGTAGTTGAATTTTATACTTGGTACTATTTTACCCTAAATGGGTGGTAAAAGTCGGAAGAGATGAAAAAAGATAATGAATCTCAAGCATTATACTCATTAGAATTTATATCAAAGATCTCGAGAGCTTTCAGTAAGGCGTATTCACTTGTTCTGGCCCCTTCTTTTGAAAAATGTGCATCCGGAAACGCGGGCGACATATGATGGTACCCGGGATAGACATGTAATTCCACTAAGACTCCATCAAAGGCCAATTGTTTTGCAAAAAACAAGGATTCATCAATGAATAAATCAATGGTACCTATATTTATATAAGTCGGTGGTAATCCGGCCAATGACTTAGCACGAGCCGGCACATAATACTCACTTACCTCCTCCTGACCCGGTTCATCCCCCAATACAGATTTCCAGCCAAAATAATTACTTTGTTTTGTCCAAATAAACTCTCCTGCGTATGGGTGCTCTGGTGCGGTACTTGTGCGATCATCTAGCATTGGCCTCATTAATCTTAGATGATGGATTTCGAATTCCTTCTGATCACGAATGTACAAGGCTAGGCCAGCCGCCAAACCGCCGCCAGCGCTGCTGCCCCCTACGGCAACTTTCTGAGTATCTATCCCTAACTCTTCCGCATGTTCAATGCACCATTTTAGGCCCGAATAACAATCCTGTAACTGACTTGGCTGTACATGCTCTGGTGATAGGCGATAGTACACGGATACGCAACAGAAACCATGTTGTGCAGCAAGAGATGCATTAGCAGGACGATCTACGACTGGACTTCCTAATACCATCCCGCCTCCGTGTATCGAATAATATAGAGGCATCTTATGATGCTTTGATTGTTTGGGCTTAATGATTTCGATTTGAATATCTGGACCATTAAAATAACTTGGCACAATCTTTTTTTCTAATGTAATGGGGAACATCTGCGTTACATCTATTTGTTGCATCATTTGAGATTGATTTTTACGTGCTTCCCTTAGTGTAGATTCGGTAAGATCGGTTGTTGGTATTAAATCAACTGCACTGATAATTTCTGGATCAATCAGATGTCTACTTCTACTTTTTTGCTCCCTCATAGTAATCTTTTCCTCACTTTCTTGTTTTAAAGACAATGAATCAATACATATTTCCCTTCAATTGTTGTTGTCGTTTATATTTATATTTTAAGTTTAAAATCAGCTTTATAAATGAAAACAACGAGTTAGAATCATTCTTGACATAAAAATTATAAAAAAATGGAATGCCAAAAAAGTATTTCGGAATCTGGCTGTGGGAATGCGAAGGCACATCAAACCTTTTACCAAACAAAAAGACGCGACCGGATTGGTCGTTCATAGCGATTATCCGGTCGCGTCTTAAGCTTATCACGTTATGTCCATCTACTTTTTATGTGAATAAACAATTTTCTTAATGGTTTCGGTAGAGAGGAAAAACTCATTAGCTAATTGCTCGATACTGCTTCTATTTTGAAAAGCATTTCTGATTGCGGCATTTCGCTGTTCTAGCAACCATCTCCCGCCACTCAAACTTCCACAATCCATATATTCCGTTTTTGGTTTAGGAATATACAGAGTCTCTCCTTGAACATATTTTTGGATTTCTATAATTAATTCTTGTGGTAAAACTTTTGAAGCATTCGTATATCTCAATTTTACTCGCCCCTTATTTTGATTTTTTAAAATAAGGGGCAAAGCCAAAAATATTAAAAAGCTTATTCAGCGTTAAAAATTGTTTCGCCCCATACAAAGTAACGCTTTCTTAATAATTGGCTTTGCATGAGTGTAAGAAGTCACAGACAATCCTAACAGATTCTCCATCAGTAGGCACCCCCTTTTACCTCGCAAGTATAGCATAACTTCTGCTCACCTGGGACCAGCTAAATGATATCAGCAAAAAGCAAGCGATTAAAAATTGAGCTGTTAGATAGCTGATTTTAAATACTAACAATGAATACGAACCACATAAATCCGTAGATTAATGCCACTAGCCCTACAATGCCCAACAAGCAGAAAAGTAAAAGCATAAGAACAAATTTTTTACCATCCATAACCGACTCCCCAATACTTTTTCCAGAGTGTGAGACACACTTTCTAACTTAGCTTCCGAATAAAAATTTGAAATTAAGTGCATTTATCCAGCTGAACAGGAGTCCCCGTTATCCTAAGAGCGGCTTCTAGATGTTACGGATTTACACTTTCTGCTTGGCTAGCCTGTCTTGCGTTTATTTTTTTCATTGCAAATCTTGCTATTGGCTGAGCATGGTAGGCTACACGAGTCGTGCCAATATTGATAATGTATAATCAAGCATAAGACTCATAAAGGAGCATATGAACCAGATGAACAATTTTTTGAATGAATTTGAGGAAAGATTTAGGGCAGGATTTTTGGATGATCTTAAAAGCATACTGGAAGAAGTGAAGAATGAGAAGGTTTACGCCTGTGCTTTTGGCACAGACAGCGATTTTGTCACCTTGTTTCTAGCTGTTAATACAGAGGAATCCCTTGTTAGACATATCACAAACATGAAAGCCGAAGGCCTGTGCGACAGCAAGGAAGATGAAAATTATTATAGATGGGGATTTTGCGAATATCAATATGGCGATGCAACACACTTGAATCATATTAGCAAATTTCTATATGCAACCGAAAATGTGTTTGATTATAAAGATGAAATGATAAAAATTATGGCCAAGGTAGTTAAGGAAACAGACGACGTGCTTTTCAATCAATTTGGTCAAGCCAAAGAAGATATTATTTTTTTCGTGTCCATGACGGATGATGATATGGCCGAGGAACTCGAAGATCAGTCTGTAATTCAGATGACAAACGCCAAACTAGTTGATGGCTTCTTGCATCGTTATCAATAGAAATACAGTTTGCAGTAACTCACGAACTGTCTTCTTTTCACCAATTATAAAGGGAAGCAGTGAGATAACCTCCTTGCTTCCCTTTAAGCTTATTTTGCGAATAAATGTTCTTTCAACCACTGCCTATAAAACAGCAGTTGCTCTTTGGTGTGAAAATAATGTTTTCCATGTTCCATCACTTTTAGATCGCAATGAAATCGGCTTGCAAACGAAGCTATGACATCATATTCACATAAGTCATCTTCAGAGCCATAAAGAATAGCAGTTGGCTTATTCCATGTATCAACCGGATGTGATTTAACATAGCAGTAATAATCCCAATAAAGTATTTGCCCAATAGGTGTAGATATTTCTTTTTCAACTTTTAATCTATCCTCACTTACACTGAACCATGTCATCATATTTTTGATTATCCTCTCCATATCTAGCACTGGAGAAAGAAACAGACATTGTTTAAGTGCGAGATGATGATAAGCAAGCAAACTAAAATACGCACTCATGCTACAAGCGAAAATACTAATGTCATCCCATTGTTTTTGTATGTAACGCATGATTATGTCAAGATCATGAACACAATTTTGAACTTTACAGACGTACGCTTCTTCTTTGCGATCACCATGTTCAGGCAAATCAAAACTAATGACTTGATACCCTTGTGCCGTCGCTTCTTCTGCAAATATAACGATCACATCATCTGCCTTGTTTGACATATTACCGTGGATAGCTACAAATATCTTATCTGATTCACCACCCCACAAAATTGCCGGGATACCCTCGATTTTCAATTCTTGCTTTATCATTACTTTATCCTTGCTTAAAACAGCCAATGGTACCTTGTCTTCCTGATCAAAATGTTCTTTGCGATTCCACTGCTCCAAATTTATTTTGTTAGAATTCATGATCAGTACCCTACTTTCACCCGATTCTGAATTTTTAATTGAGTGCTATATCCTATGATACTACGATGGTAAGAAAAACCAAACTACGCCGCTATCATACTCATGGTATGGGAATCCGTTTGTTTTACTGAAGCGAGACTCCGGTGCAGCTTATGATTAACGATTCCGATTACCACGTCCGGCTCCATTACATCCTGATGGGAGAGCATAACCAATGTTGCAATATCCCCCCTATGATATGCCGCTGTCAACGTTCTCAGAAAAGTTTTCGAGTTTTCACTTTCCGGCAAGGATAACTCTCCTTTGAGGAGATCCTCCTTAACTGCTTCAAGCGATTTTCGTGCCCGGTGGAGTGCAACTTTTACCGCTCCCTCCGTTGTTTTGAGCATGTCGGATGTCTCACGAATCGAATATCCAAACACATCTCGTAGCAAAAAAACTGTTCTCTGAAGCGGAGATAAATGATTCATTAAGGACTGCAACACTATCTCGATTTCAAAAGATCCATGATCCGGTTCAGTCACTTTCGCTTGTTCCCTGTTCAATATCCGATTAAAGACTGCTTTTCTCCGTATCTCATCAATCCAGGTGTTTTTCGCAATCCGCAGCAAAAGCGCTTTGGGATTTGTATGTTCGAAATTGTTTAACTTTCCTAATGCTTTTACCCAAGTATCCTGAGCCAATTCTTCCGCATCCCAATTTGATTTCGTAAGCGACAGACAGTAACGCTTCAGGACTGCCTGTAATTCCTCCAAGTTCTCGATGTTTATTGTATTATCTGTCATTTGTATAGAATCATCTATGCGCATAGGTCCTCTCCTCCACGGTCTTATTCTGCCCTTTCCTAGAGCAAAGCCTTTTGTTACCTCCAATGTAAACGAACAAGTGGTTGTAAAAGTTACACCATTTACGCAAATCGTTTTCCCATTGAAACCTCCGTATCTTTTTACGGTCTCGGTTCGTTTACAAGGAGAAATCAACTGAAAACAGGAAATTGGGGGTATCAAAATGAGTGTTTATGTTCCTTATGTTGTTGAGCAAACTGCTCAAGGTGAAAGATCGTACGATATCTATTCCAGACTATTAAAGGATCGTATTGTGTTTGTCGGGGCAGCCATCGATGATCATTTGGCTAACAGTATTATTGCTCAATTATTGTTCCTGGCGGCAGAAGATCCGGAAAAAGAAATTTACATGTATATCAACAGCCCGGGTGGCTCTACTTCCGCAGGATTTGCCATTTATGATACGATGCAGTACATCAAACCTGATGTACACACGATATGTACGGGATTCGCTGCTTCGTTTGGTGCGATCCTATTGCTAGCGGGCGCCAAGGGGAAACGTTCGGCGTTGCCGAACAGTGAAATCATGATCCATCAGCCGCACGGCGGCGCACAAGGTCAGGCCAGCGATATTGCGATCAGCGCAAAACGAATTTTATGGACTCGTGAAAAGGCAACCCGTATCACAGCTGAACGGACCGGACAATCTTTTGAAAAAGTCGAAAAAGATATGGACCGGGATTTTTACATGTCCGCTCAGGAGGCACTGAAATATGGTGTTATTGATCAGGTGATCACTTCTTTATAGAGTATGCTCAAACCCTAATGATCCGCAAGAAACTTTAAGAAAATATGAGGTGATATCATGTTAGCAAGTTTACAAGGTAAGGAAGTAACTATTCATTTTATAGATGGGGCAAATGTATGCGACGGGATATTGGATCAGATTGACGACAAGTTCGTTAAATATCTTACGCAATATCAAACGCTTGTTATTCCTATCACATCTATTCGCACCGTATCCATTGACATTAAGGAACGGCAACGCCACAGAGTTGGATTCGCCCCTTGAACCTATATTAACATGGGTGGTAATTTCATTTTATGGAGGCCCAATATTATGGAAATTTCACAGGGAGTAGAAATGCTCCAGCTAGATTTTCAGGGGAATATGATTCACCCCATTCTTTTGTGGGATCCAGAAATGGCTGTTTTAATAGACACAGGATTCCCCGGACAAATGGAAGATTTACGCGTGGCAATGGAAAAGGCAGGCGTATCGTTCGACAAACTAAAAGCTGTGATTTTGACGCATCAAGATGTGGATCATATAGGTTGTCTTCCTGAGATTTTGCAGGAGTGTGGCAATCAAATTAAAGTCTATGCACACGAACTGGATAAGCCGTATATTCAGGGGGAGATCCCACTTTTAAAAGATAGTCACCTTGTGCATCCCCCGAAGGGCAAAGTGGACGATACCTTAATAGATGGTCAGGAGCTGCCGTTTTGCGGCAGGATTCGCGTCATCCATACGCCTGGGCATACTCCTGGTCATATCAGTCTTTATTTAAGGCAAAGTAAGACTCTTATTGCCGGGGATTCGATGTACAGTGTAAATGGGATTCTCGGGGGAATTCATGTCCCGACCACACCGGATATGGATGCAGCTCGTCTCTCATTGAAAAAGTATTTAGATCTCGACATTGCATCCGTAGTTTGTTATCACGGGGGATTAAGTAATGTACATGTGAATGATCAGATATTAGGACTTAGTGGCAAGTTAATTTATAGCGAATTGAAGCAACCCCGTAAATGACCGGGGTTGCTTTTATAATGTTCATATGAATTGTATCTAATACCCACACTTCATTGATAGACCCGCACGTAATCGACTAGCATTTGGGACGGGAACTGCGTCGAGTTATTGGGAGCACCAGGCCAGTTTCCGCCGACCGCTAGGTTCAGGAGAATAAAGAACGGCTGCTGAAATTCTTCGGTGTTCCCGGTTCCATTCTCTATATAAAATTCATTGAACTGCTGTCCGTCGACAAACCAGCGGATATACTTGGAGTCCCACTCGATGCTGTACACATGGTATTGGGAAAAATCCAGATTGCCCGATACCCGCCCAAAGTCAGCGTGGCCTCCCGCATCCCAATGCACAGTACCGTTCACAGAAGGATTGTTGTTTACACGTTCCATAATGTCGATTTCTCCACATTTCGGCCAACCTACCGAGCTGATGTTGCTGCCTAACATCCAGAAAGCCGGCCATATCCCTTGACCGGACGGTAACTTGATGCGCGCTTCCACTTTCCCATAAGTAAATTTTTTCAAGTCTTGAGTTTTGATCCGGGCTGAGGTGTAATTCATTCCGCCGTAAGCTTCTTTTTGTGCCGTAATCACCAGATTGCCTCCGGTAACCTGCAAATTCTGCTTACGGTTGGTATAGTACTGCAGTTCATTGTTTCCCCATCCGCCGCTTCCAGTACCGATTTCAGGGGTCCAATTGGACCGGTTTAACGAAGTTCCATTAAATTCGTCGCTCCACACAAGATTCGAGTTCGGTGCTGCGCTTGTATGCATTGCTGGAAGCAGAACGGTTAGGAGACTGAGCAGCGCAACCGCACATAATCCTTTTCTTAGCATTAGTTCCCTCCTCAATAATAATAATCCAGGTTCTTAGACACTTCAGAAAAATAAGCCTTCAAGCGGTATTGACCATTGAAACGGGGATCACCTCTCTTTATATTTTTCTTCTTGGACAGCTCATAAGTTAGAATCGTAGATAGACGATTGAAAAAATATACCGCTCAAACAGGAGTATAATGGAAACAAAATCCATATTCAACCTATATTTAAGTTTTTTTCACAAAACTTACTTCCCCATCTAGATAAAGTCGGTCTTTATAAATCAATAAGAAATTTAACAGCCATTAAAACAAACGTAGTAGCACGTATCGCACCGGACACGGTGTAGCGCTGGCGGTCATCTACGATTACCAGAAGACACGTGGCGGCGAGCATCCACAAATCTTCTTATCCGGAGGAAACCTTCCCCCTCAATTCCGTACAACTCATAGCGATGTCGCCACTTCACTAAGGTGGTAACGCTGTGTTATGTTTTTTTGCTACTTCCACACGGCTGCTCTGTCCTGCTTTTAACTCCTGTATGATGGCTAGTTTCTCAATCGCATTGTATTCGTTTTTCTTAGACAAAATAAAACTCCCCTTCAAGCAGCGGTTTATTTATTAAACCTGTCTACTTGAAGGGGAGCATATCAAAATCGGTACTCTGTTCCGTAATTTATAATAGCGAGGTTACGAACTTCACCTCCGGAAAGCGGTTATCCGGTCCTTTCATTAAGATTCCGCCTTGATTTTTCAGATACCTATCGAAGAAATCCAGCATATAGGCATTGATAACGGAGTTCGCTCTTTCGGGCGCAATCTTTCCTGTAATGCCCAGCATTTTGAAAATCGGAGAAATGAACTGTACGTCGGTAAAATTCAAATGCTCCGTATTTTCGATATAGAGGACTTGTCCTCCTTCGTCGACCGTTTCGCGCATCCGTTCAAGCTCCAACTTTTTATCTTCCGTTACTTGATCCTCCCACTCTCTTGTTGATCCCATACGGTTAAGCTCTGCATCCGTGTAGACCCGGTTATCCATCACCATTTTCAATTTTTCGAAATAGCTTTCCGAGTTGATGAACAAAAACGGCTTTCGTAGACCCTCTCTGTCACGCAGTCGATAAAGCCCTCCATCAAGGTCTATTCCAGCCGTGATTCGCGGATCATAAGAAGCGTCATAGGCCGTCGCTCCGCCGATGGAATGACCGAACGTCCCGACATGACCGAGATCAATCCTCCCTTTTAGATGACTTGGAATCAACCCCGATTGGATGAGCTCGAATTGGTCCAACGCAAACGCCACATCGCCGGTTAAAACTTTTCCCAACTTGTCGCGATTTCCTCTACTCGTCTGGTAATCATGGTCGGGCGAGAATAAGTCGTTGGTTGTGCTGGTCGTGATTCGACCGTCCGGAAACTCGGTTGCAAATGTATTGTAGGTGTGGTCGATCACTGCCACGATATATCCATGACTCGCGAGATTTTCGGCTTGCGACGTGTGGAGGAACCTGGAAGAGCCGTTGCCGGGATTCGCAAGGATCAGCGGGTATGAAGTCTGTACCGAGGAGACTTCGGCCCCCGAATAAGCATGACTGGATACGTACTTCAGGTGTTGAAACGTAAACTCGGGAAGGCCATAGTCTGCGGCCATATAACGTAAAATCTGGGTATCGGGAATAAAGGGAGCGTACTTGCCGGTGCTAGCTTGAGCCGGATACCAGACCTGAACCATCAATTCTCTCTTCCCCTCTCTGGCTTCGTCGAAAATCTCTTCCCTATTTGTATCCACGAAATGAAAAGTTTGCGTTCCTACCTTAAATTCGCCTGTCGGTTCAGGTAGTTTAAATACAGGAAAAGCATACATGAGGCCCGCTGTTGCGACCAGCATTATTGCTATAGCGGTATAAGCTGAACCCAACATGAATCGTGGAATTTTTTTTGGGCCGGTTTTCTTAAAATAGCTATAACCTGAAATGGCTAAAAAAATGATCGTTATGCAATATGGGAAAAATAGCTGAACTCTGTATCCTTCCACCGTCCAATGAATGACCAGTAAAAGTGTGGCAATCCCGCTTGCAACGAATACTGGAATTCTACGCCGTCCTTTTTTTAATAGTACGGTTAATGCAAATAAGCCGATGTTTGACAATAAAAGCAACAGTTCAAACAGCCTCATCTCGATTCTCCTTTCAAAAAATTTCTATTTTCGTTTGTTCTAATCTTATCCTGCCAGGCTGGCCTAAGCTATCGATTTGCCTTACATCAACCTAACAATTTTGTAATTCGATCTTGCGGTATTGGAAGACTCGTAAAACCAAGGATGAATCAGAAAATACCAATAAGTATGTGCTTAATACATCACAGACTTATAACGACTATGGTAGTATCACAAGCGCTGTTGACGTGTTGGGTGTACCAACAACGTACACCTATGATGCAACGTTGCATTTACTTGTTGGTGTCTCGAAACCAATTTCTGCGACTCAAACACAATATACGGAATATGTACGTGATGCAGTCCACGGCAATGTAACAAAAATTCGTGTTCGTGAAGTCCGATATTATGGAAATTTCACAGGGAGTAGAAATGCTTTAGCTAAGACGTGTCGTTCGACAAACTAAAAGCTGTGATTTTGACGCATCAAGATGTGGATCTTATAGGAAGTCTTCCTGAGATTTTGCAGGAGTGTGGCAATCATATTAAAGTCTATGCACACGAACTGGATAAGCCGTATATTCAAGGGGAGATCCCACTTTTAAAAGATAGTCACCTTGGGATCCCTCGAAAGGCAAAGTAAGACTCTTATTGCCGGGGATTCGATGTACAGTGTAAACGGGATTCTGGTGGGGGATTCATGTCCCGACCACACCGGATATGGGTGCAGCTCGTCTCTCATTAGATCTCGACATTGCATCCGTAGTTTGTTATCACGGGGGATTAAGTAATGTACATGTGAATGATCAGATATTAGGACTTACCAAAGGATTATAAAGTTAAAGTTCCAGCAAGCCACCTTTTCGTGAAACGATGTTGTTAGCGTAGAAGAATTGAACCAATGCTTCAATTCTTCTACTGTTTCCTCCCTTCAACCCCTTCTTTAAAGTTTATTTCTGCAACCCATTGATGATTTATCGGTCATAAAAAAATCACTCCACGCGTGCTAACTTGTATATAGATCAGACTTTAACTGATTAAAAATATATTCTTGCATTTGATCTAAAAGAAGAATGATATTAGCATCTTTGCCATTTTTTAAAACCCACTGAATAGACGTCATTGAGTTAGCAGCATATAGTTCAGCTAAATACTCTAATGCGATCGAAGTTGAAGAATTCTGTTGCTTTAAATAAGCTAAGCAAGTACTAAACAAAATTTGTTCAAATTCTTTACGTAAATCAGCGGATACTTCATGAGCGGTTAACAATGTTGAAATTTCGAGCTTATTTCTAATCATTTGATCGGTTACAAGTTCTATGGCATTTGCTACCTTCCCCTCTTCCATTGCTTCAAAACGATGTTCAACCTCAACTTTAAAATCAGAAGCATACCGTTTAACTATTTTTTCTAGCAAGTCGTACTTATCCAAATAATGACTATAAAAGGTAGAACGTCCGATAAGAGATTGATCACAGATTTTTTTGATCGTAATATCTTTAAAATCATGTTGTTGGAGTAATTCAATGAAAGCACGCTCAATAGCTATTTTTGTTTTATAAATTCTGATATCTTCATTCATTTAACCACTTGCTCCTTATGTGTAAGTTTTCGAACACTTCATATATAACATGTAAGATATCTTACAGATTATGCGATACTAATTATTTTTTATGTAGTAACTATACTCTATAGTAAGCACATACCCAAATTGAAGGAGGACAATATATGTTTAAATCCTATGTCAATAACGAACAGTTCAATCTTCAAATCAATCGTTTTATCAATGATTATTATCAAGAAGATGATCGAGCACAAGCTGACTTGGAAAAAATGATTCCGAAATTAAACGACACCCATAGCTGGTATGAAGCTTGGCTCAATTTTGCAAAGAAACGCGAAGACAGCAAGGACTATGACTTAGCCTCAGTCTACTATCAAGCAGCAGAATTTTATCTTGCAACCACAGACCTCAATAAAGAAAAAATGTATCAAAAATATAGAGAAACATTCTATAAAGGCTTTCATGATTTTGATTATGAATCCTACAAGATTCCCTATGAAGACTCCTATCTTCCTGCTGTAAAATTGTTAGCGCCTGGAGCTACGAAGACATTACTTGTCTTTGGTGGGTATGATTCTTACATGGAAGAGATGCTTAAAATGATGAAATTCATGAAGGGAATTAACTACAATATTATTGTATTTGATGGTCCAGGCCAAGGAACTGCATTAAAAAACGGCCTAAAATTCATTCACAACTGGGAAAAGCCCATATCAACGGTGATTGATTATTTCAAATTAGATCGTGTAAGTCTCATAGGCGCTTCTTGGGGAGGTTATTTAGCTATGCGTGCAGCAGCCTTCGAAAAGAGAATCGATAAAGTAGTTGCTTTTAACATTTTCTATTGTGGTTTAGATGCCTTAAAAATGGGAATGCCAGAAGAAACTTACCAAAGCATAGTGCAGCTAGTCGAACGTAATGAAGTAGATCAAGTGAATTCATTATTCGAACAGATGATGACTCACAATATTGATTTGCATTGGAAGATTACCAAAGGGATGGAAAACACCGGTGAAGCAACGCCTTTTGATCTCATTAAAAATTTCGAAAAGCACACGATGCACGGCATTGGGGCATTCATTAATCAAGATGTTCTTTTACTAGCTGGAGAAGATGATCAATACGTACCTATTAGCCGACTCGCTCAAATCCAACAAGAATTAATCAATGCTGCTTCCATTACAACCAAAGTATTTACTAAAGAAACAGGTGGCGAGCAACACTGCCAAGCAGGTCACAGGGAGTTAGCATTTAATGAAATGAAGAAGTTCCTATAACAACTGTAAATATATATATTTTTTTATACGCAACATGCCCATCAAAAAATCGTAGTTCCATAGCTTCAATCGTTGTTATCCCATTGGCAAGTAAAAACCGACTCCAATTATGGAGTCGGTTTAGTCCATTCATTTCCCCCTGTTATCTCAATGGAGAAGTCCGTAATTTCCTCTGAGCTTTTCAATTCATGCGGCCTAGCATGGTTAGATTTTCGAACCGAAGAACCTTGAAGGAACGCAAGAAACGAACTTAGATGTCTATCGGCCCTTAATTTCCATTATTTAACATATGATAGATCCAGGGAGTTAAGTCCACAGCTTCAAACCCTCTTGTTTGTCACTGCAAGTTTAAATAATCAAAATCAACAAAACCACCCGTTGATTTAGTAGCATAATTGAACAAAGCAAAACGGTATCCCATAAAGTGAGGGATTGTATATGACATCGGAAGTGTGTTGCCTATAGCCGTCCAATTTGTGCCGTTAAGACTGTAGTAGAAATATGCTTTATCCATCTGATTTGTAAAATCACATATAAGCTTAAGATATACTCTGTTCTGGGTGAAAGGGACACTTGCCACTTCAGTCATTGCTCCAGAGCTGGCATTCACCATAACAATGGATTTGGAGGTCCCGTTCATCTTTATGCCTACAAATCCATAATTAGCCTGAAAAGCTGCAAGACCGGAATAGTCTCCGTCCTTCATCCCGCTTGTTTCCATTGCAATGATTCCTGTACTTTTCGGTCCAAATGTCCTTTGGGTAAGCGTATTTCTGGCATCCAGAATACTTTTACTCACTTTCCCTGTAGTCATTCTCATAAATCCAGGACGCTGTGTAAGGGACCAATGAGTATTGTCAGGATTGTGGTTCCATTGCCACTCCTTTTTAAGAGTCGCTTCAGAAGACGAGGTTCCTGTAAACGAAACATCGTCCACATAGAAATTCATCAAATCACTTGTTGGGTCTGGGGTTGAACTGTAGGGTGTCTCAATGAAAATAAACGTTTGTGAGAGGTCGGCATCTGCCGGAAGTGTATATGTTCCTTGAATTGTGCCCCATTGGCCCTTGGTTAGCGTGGTGGACCCAAGAATCGATATACCTGTGTAACTTGGACCATTCTGAATACCAAAATTAAATTGCTTAGTGGCAGGACCTTCAGTGTATTTAACCTTTGCAGAAAAATTATACATTCCGCCGGCTGTTACTTTTCCGGTAATTACTTGTCTTGGACCAGCAGCTGTTTGTTGTCTACCGCTGACAAACAAGCTTTTTGAGCCGATGTAATAGTCTGTAGTGGTTGCTGCAACAATTGCAGTGTTATTATTCGTCCACGGGCTTATGGTGGCATTTTCAAATCCACCGTTTGCAATAAGCTGACTGGAGGCTTGAGAAGATGAAAACTCATCAGACGCATAGACCTTCTTTTCGGGATAACCTTCAACAGGAACATCCATCGTAAGAGGAACCTTACCGTTAACACCGAATACCGGCCAATTATTTAACCATGTAACCGGAACAAGATACGGCATACGTCCAATTGCTCCGCTGTCTTTAAACAGCATAGCATACCAGGAGCCAGAAGGAGTATCAACAATTCCCCCCTGTGCAATACCTGAATCATTCAATGACACCTGACCTGTATAGGGTCCTGTCAAGCTACTTGCACGATAGGTTAATTGTGTGCGGTTGCCTCCCGATGGCCAGCATATAAGAAATATATAGTACATTCCCTTGATCTTTTGTATGTGCGCGCCTTCAGCCTTGACTATGAAGCTGGAACCGGCAATATTACTGGCAGCGGAAATAATCACCTGATTAAGTCCCCCTGGCTTGATAGCCTTTGCATCTGCAGTAAGCTCAATAATGCTGATATTATCACTGCCATAAACCAAGAATACACGTCCATTATCAAACAGCAGCGATGCGTCATGATAATAGTTGTCAAGCACTGATGATGTCCATGGACCAGTTTCTATATTGCTGGTTTGATAGATGTATGTTTTGCCGGTAGAATTGGAGCCAAAGGACACATAGTAGATGCCGTTATAATATCTAAGGCTGCTTGCCCACGAACCTTTTCCATATTCGTTCTGCCCGTTGTTAAGATTTTGTGCGTCATTGTTGGCATACGTATCGTAAACATAATTTACGATTTCCCAATTGACGAGGTCATAAGATTTCATGATCGGAACTCCAGGGTTCATGTGCATGGTCGTGCTAGTCATATAAAAAGTATTACCTACCCTGATAACATCGTTGTCTGGAGAATCAGCATGTATAAACGGATTTGTAAAAGTAGTAGCTGCAAATACAGAAGTATTGGACATCATACTCATGAATAATGGTAAAACTAATAAAAGCACACTTATCCTCCTATACATATTAGAATCGCCCCTAATCTTTGATAGGTTCAAAAGCTTTTAGTTTTAGTTAATTAAATTGTAAATAATCCACATAGGCATCCCAAGTACCGTTATCGGTGGTTACGATCAGTCTGACCTCTTGATTTCCGGTTACATGGGTGATATTAGACAAGGTTTGGACCGTCGGCGTAGTTCCCGTAAAATAAAAGGAGCCAACTGTGGTTCCTCCTATTTGCAAGTCTACTCTGGCGGTACTGGAGTTATTCGAAGCACCCCTGACTGAAATACTATGAGTAGAGTTGGCAAAATACTGAGTGTATGCACTATAATCATCATTGGCGTATAAAGCGACCCCATTGAAAGGAGAACTGATCTTCCCAGCGTAAGTCCCACCGAGAGTCATATCCTCAGCTTCAACCCTTGTTCCAGTAGTATTGGGTGTAAACTGCCAGTAATCAATATTAAATAAGTTACCAGTCCCTGTTCCGGTAAACACTAAGAAAACCTTGTGGACTCCTGTTGCATTGCTTACAGTGGTTTCGACTTCCTTCCAGGTCTGTGTTCCTCCAGTAGAACTGACATTAAGAGTTCCAACCAGAGGACCCGTTGCACTGTCCAGACGTATTTCTATTTTACCGCCTGCATTGGATGCTATGTTTGCTTTAAACGTCTTGGCTCCACCGCTACCAAAGTCGGCATTTCCTACAGCGATCCAATCTCCATTGTGTACGTTTGTCACATTCAGATTACTAATGGGACCGCCGCTGGCTTGAGTAGGCTCGGTTGTGACTCCCGCTTGCCACGCCATGGTCTCTGCTTCCACTCTGGTATACGGATTCAGATTGGAGAACTGAGCGATTCCTGTCATATTCCCCTGCACTTCAGCGATACTTCCATCTCCATTATGCGTCAGCTTATTAATATGCGGGGAGCGATAGCCTTTCCCAGCTCCAATTTGAGCCTTGCTGACCGTCTGGGCATGGTACACCACATACCATTCATTCTTAAAGTTAAATACAGCGTGATGGTTGTTGCCGCCCACACCGAAGAACGTATACGGATTTTTCAGGAAATGCCCTTTATAAGTAAAGGGACCCACCGGGCTGTCGCTGACCATGTAGCCAATTTCACCTGCAGGGTACTGTGGCGGGTGTGTCCCGGCAAAGTTGATACAGTAGGAATAGTAGTACTTTCCGTTATACTTATGAAGGCCCGAATCTTCAAACAGGTACGGGGCATCAATGGTGGTAGCGCTCCCAATAACGCTGGTCATATCTGCGCCCAATTTGATGACTCTGGCAGTTTTCGGATTCGCAATGGAGGCCGGATCGGATTCGTTCGGAATGCCGCCGCCGCTATACAAGTACCCTGTGCCATCATCATCCACCAGCACAGCCGGATCAAAAAGCCAGGTTACACCAGCCATTCCCGGCGTATTATGTGTCACAAGAGCTCTGCCCAGGGGGTCTGTCCAAGGGCCGATCGGCGTGTCTGCGGTCAGAACGCCAATGCCGGCTCCACCATTGGCAAAATAGAGAAAGAATTTATCTTTGCCATTGATTTTTTTTTGCGCAATGGCCGGAGCCCAGGAGTTGCCGGCCCACTTGGCAATGCCTCTGCCGTTGTTCTTGTTGTTCGCACCGGCAACCGGAATGGCACCGTGATCCGTCCAGTTCACCATGTCCGCGGAAGAGATGACCTGGATGCGATCCAGTCCGCTGAAGTCATTGTCTTTAATCGAGCCATCATTGTTATACACATACGTATCGCTGGACATATAGATATAGACTCTTCCATCATAGACCAACGCATAGGGATCAGCGCCCAATTTATGGTCCATAAGAGGATTAGAATTCCCTGGAAGCTTTGCAATTGCATTGTTAGCAGCATGTACAGGTACCATTGGTAAACAACTCAGCAATAATGTAAAAGCTAATAAAAACACCGAAAATTTTTTAATCATAAACATATTCCTCCATTTTTATATATTATGTCTATTAAAAGTTTACAAATTGCCTATGCATAGATTTAATTAGTAATTTTGTATCCTATTTGAAGGTTGGTGCTCCGAAACTTGGACTTGTAACATTTTCAGCAGATATTATAGCCTCCCCTCTAAATTTGTAACCGCTTTCATTTTTACGGTGGGGACTCGAATCAAGCCGAATTAGCCAGTTCATCATTTTTATTTTCGCCCAATAAATTTCAGTTAATAGCTTTTTATAATTACCTTGGTTACGGTACATACAGCAAACTGCGTTGCACGGGTTCCAGGCATTCTTTTGGATATCAGCGCCTTAATTCACCGATGGCAAGCCATAACAGTCGTCTTCATGCAAGATGGTGCTCTTCGAGCTGTTTGTGCTCAAATGTCAATCCCCAAAGTTCAAGGTGCTCAAATATAGTGTCTGGTTCATAGGCAACCCTGTATATTAACGAACTACCGATCGTATTCCCAAATTCCCCTCCCTTCTTTTTCATTACACGTACCGATTGAAAACTTTAACTTTAGAGTTGAACTTTGAAAGCTTTTACAAAATTACAAAGGAATATTATGTCGTTAGTAAGCGTGGAAGCGAATTTTAGGCTACGCAGTCGGGAAAACGATATCCAGGAATATAATACCATAAACGCCACTTTGGAACAAGTTCCAAGATCGACAACAAGAAGTGTCGGCTTCTGTCCTTTAACAGATCGTTCAAATTGGGCGACAGCTTTGCAACTTGTGGAGTATGCTAATAATTCCAGGCTGTTGCGAAGCTTATATTCATGCCATTTTATGCGACTAGTTCTAACCAGAATAGCCATCAATCATGAGTTATCTTACAATTCAAACTTCAATCTATAAATAACATTTATCCCCTCTCATTAATGCCCGATCCTTTTCTTTTAGTCGCGGATATGCGTAACAGTAACCATATTCAACGATCCAAGCCAAACTGTTTTCACTAACATTTTTAGATCAAGGATATTTAGGTGTTCAATGAAATTGGGTTTAATATTAAACAGATTGTTACGGAGTCCAAGCGCACTAGCATCGATAACGATTGTCTTTACCTGTCTAAACCTACGATGTTTGCTTTTTGCCTTCTGGACCTCAACAACACACCTAAACTTTCAAAATGAATTGAATACAAACGCTCTACAGCTTGAATAAGTATTCTATTCATTTGGTCCACCTCCATTAGATATGAAAAAAACTTATTTCTCCTCATGGTTCGAGGTGAAATAAGTTTTGAATTAAGTGCATTCAGACGAACAGGAGGCATTACCATTCGATTTCTTCAAATAAACGGAAAACCATCTTTTTTTCAAATTCGTCTAATATCTTAAACCCAGTCATCTCATCTTCTTTTTCTCCAAGTTTTATCATAGTAGCTATTGCTAAGTCTCCTACTTTATAATGACCTATCAGCTTATCTTGATGTTCCCTTTTTAAAGATAATCCATTTAATTTTCTAAATATTTCCTCTGTACGAATACCTTCTTTTCCGATATGTGTCATTGCATGATATAAAACTATGGGGTTCTTTTCTTCTAGCAAATTTTCTAACTCATCTATTGAACATTTTCCTTCTTCAATTTTTTTAATATATTCATACATTCCACCTTTAAACAGATATTAATTAATGTTCCAAACTGTAAATACTCGCCCCAACTTGAACAAGATCAGGAGATGATAACTTGCCAATGCATATTCCAATATTTTTCCTTTCAGCCATTGAGGTTGAAATTTGAACAGAGCTAACGCTTAATACCGTCTCAATTTGATCTGCATTTTTAATAAGAATTTTATCACCTATGATTTTTTTTATTTCTGGGTAGGTTAAATGGTCTAATCCTTTGTTTGTTCCTAATATAATTGTACCTTCATCTTTTGACTCAAAAGTTAAACTAACATCCATTATTTTTTCCATTTTAAACGCTGCCCCTTTATCGTTCTTCAATATAAAGTTCTCCCTTAACATCACGTATACGCAAATCAACGTTTTTTAATCGGGTTATGGCATCCCTCAGTAGCGTCATCCTTTCTATTGATGTTAAATCGGGAGCGAACCTTGCAGCTCTTATACTAGCTTGGGCTTCATCTAGAGCAAAATTTCTTTTAAATGCATCTGGAGCAACATCATATAATTCAAATGCTCTCCCTGCCTTATATGCCTCATAGTGTCCCACAATTTCATGTGCAATCGTTGCCTTGGCTGACACACGTGAGTTAGCACTTAAGGTTCCAACTCCTGTATGCTCTGCTGGTAATACATCTGTATTTATAATAAATCTATCGTACATCATACCTGTATTCCAATCATCATAAAAACCAGGTCTACTCATTATTATATTATCTTCGGGAAAATCCAACGATTTAGTATACTGAATAATCTCCGTTTTCTGGACATCTGTTAATGGCAATTCATTACGCAAACCGTCCGAAGAAATTTGTCGTAAGTCCACTGCGCCCTCATACTTAACCGATGATTTCAAACTAATCTTAGGTTTGATTACTGAACTAACTCCTCCAAATAATCCTGCTGTACCGATCATATTAGCCCAGTGTTCTTTTGACCATGCATTTGTGGGATTAAATGCTCCCTGAATCATGCCCGATACTCCAAATGTACCGAAATTGAGCATGTCATTCCATGAATCGTTTTGTTTAGCTGCCCGTTCCATGTACCCTTGATACATTCCCTTCGGAATGCCGTACGACATATAATCTAGGAAGCTCCATACTGAATCAAATTTTTTCTCATATCGTTCTGAATTAGCTGCTACAAAATCCTGACCAAGCTCCATTAAGCTATCCGCCGATTTCTGGAGCGCATTTCGTGTATCTGCAACAGGAACTGCGCAAGTATTCGGTGGAGGTGGCAAGCAACCTGGGTCTAGATTCCCATCCTCCATCATATCTGCTAATCTAAATTTATTTGCATGCTGCCGTAGTTCTCTAGCAATCGAATCTGTTAGTGTAACAAAGTCAGCCATATTCTTCTGAGATGTTTGGAAACTATAATAGAATTGCTCCTTTGTTATCCCCTCCCAAAATCGTTCCATAAACGAAATTTGCTGCGATAACTGACTATTCATTTGCATCGCCGTTTGCTGCGCAAGCTCAAATTTCTTAGAGACAGTTATAAGTTGTTCAGGTGTCACTTTAATTGTTGTCATAATTTACCTCGGTTGAGTTCATTAAGACATAATAACATTATTCAAATTTATGGAAAACCATCTTTATTACTAATTGTTATATGAATTAGAAGACTTAATCCCTATGACCTCTGACTTATATTTATTAAATACAGCTCCTCCTCATTATAAAGAAGTACCTTTCTAATGCCTCATCTTCAGCAGAATATTCGAAATATATATCTTATTTTAGTCAATTTACATCAAGGTAATCTCCCTAAGGAGCAGCACGCTATGACTAAGGGTTATCGAAAATTTTTATTGGAATATGGTTACCAGGAGGACTTAGTCGACGAAAAAGCAACCAGCCTTGCGGTGGAGGAATATTTGGAAACAGTTCGTCAGAATCATCAGATTGGCTTTGTACGTCGGGAAGCAGCAATTACTTAGGCGTATTCATATAGAGAGCATCAATCGACAAATGAAATATCCAAGCAAACGGAGAACATCGCCACATACAACGTGAACAGGGAGGCAAAGCTTCAGGCTAAAGATCGGCTGCTGGAGCTTGCAATGAGCAAATTGTCCAGTATACAACGAGAGGTTATCCAGCGCAGTTATTTGGATGATGAGGAGAGTTTGATTACATTAGTTGCGGGGAAATGGGGATTAGCGAGGGCACGTTTAGGAGGATCAAGATCGAGGTATTGAGTATTTTAGCTGCTGCATTGAGACTGGAAGTGATTAAATAACAAACAAACAATGGAAGTGAAGTTGTTTGCTAAGCCAATAGAAGCAGTGGTTATATCAACACGTACGACGAATAACTAAAAAGGGTGGAGTTGATATAGTTTATCAACTCCACCCTTTTTCTGTGTGTGACGAGTTCAGTCTCTTTTCTTGGTACCGCTTTTTACTGTAAAAAACAACAATGATAAAAAGAATAGAGCCTGTGAAGTTTTAACCATCAACCTGATTCCTTCACCGGAATCTTTTATATCAAACAAAATATCAGCTATGGATACCAAACCTGTAGTAATAAGTATAATCAATGCGAGTATGTACACGTTTAGTCCCCCTTTTTTCCGATTTTACAGCAAGAAGAAGACAATAGCTCTGGATGCGGGTTCGGCCAACCACGCAGGCAACCCAACATATTTTAAGGCGTAAGCAAGACCGTCCTCTGCTGTGCCTGTGAAATCTACCATGATATCCAAAGCTTGCATTATTACTTGATAACCAAGATAATATTTCAAAGTTTCTTTTGCACCGTCGGTCAAAAGTGGTATCTTATCTACATAAATTTTTATCTGTTCATTCCAAGCACGTGATCCAATATTTTTCAGTTTAGAAATTAATTCTAACGCTACTTCCTTTGCGAACTTTGATCTCCAGCCTTGTGTACTTACTTCCCCAGATGGACGTTGAGTATCGACCATTCCAAGATTAGTGCCTACAGTTTTGAAAAGGTCATCATAATCAACTTGTCTTAATTCTTGCTCTACTCTTTCATCAACAATTCCATTTTCCAAGTCTATCTTAGTCTCTGAAGTTATAGAAGATTCTACGTTGTTTACAGCTTGAGCATTAGCGAAAGCAGGAAGTGTAAACGATGATAACATAAGAGCTGATAATGACGCGATACCCAATTGCTTAAACTTTTGCATAAAATCAATCCTCTCTTCATATATTTGGTATTTTCATCAATATACTAACATGAATTATATATACTTGTAAAATAGAGGGATATAGTAGTTGTTTTTTCCTGTAATAATATCTATTCATAGTATTTGGACAATAAATGGTTATTATAACCTGTGAAAAGAGACTGTTTATTAAATAACTTTTGACCGAATGATGGCCGTTCGTTAGACTTTTAGCATGATATATTTATATCATGGAAAATTAAATAAGGAACACCCCGCCGCTTTCGAGCCTCGGTGAACCAGGTCGGCCAATGTGCCGGCCTTTTGATTTTTCAACAAACCAAATTAGGGAACATAAATCATGTCTACAGAAGCAAGCGCAGTAAGAAACGGTGGGTGCGCATATTTGGTAAAAATATTGAGTCTCAAAATCATATACTTCAAACAATAAATGGATGCACATACGTTTGTTCCCTTCATGCTCTAAACCTAAATGAAATCCTCTGACTAAATAGCGAAATATTCGCTAAAAATAAATAGCGATTATTTCGCTGGGATATTCTAGGTTTGGAGGTGAGAAGATGTACCAAAGGATCCGAGATTTGCGTGAAGATAGAGATTTGACTCAATCCCAAATGGCTGAATATTTGAATTGCAGTCAACGAATTTATAGCAATTACGAACGCGGCGATGTTGATATTCCTACAAGGATTCTAATCAAACTAGCTGATTTCCATAACACAAGCACAGACTACTTGTTAAACAGAACGAAACAAAAAAAACCTTATCCCGCAGGCTAGCTACTTTTAGAAATAAAAAAGGTAACTCCTCATAAAGGAGCTACCTTTCAAATTTTTTTATAATCGCCCCCTACAATCTTCTGAACTACCTATTTCAACTCTTCTTTCCCGTCAAATACTTCAATCATTATTAGTGCCCCCATTTTATAACCCTCAATATAAGCCGAAGCGGACAATAAGGAAATTAAAACATCTTGTAAATCCGAAAGCTCTTCAATTAATTTGTAATCTTGTTCTGGCAATTTTGTTTTGAGGGCTTCCTCAGCATCGGCTATTCTCTGAGAGACCAGTTCAAACTCAGTGTCTTTCGATTTGATTCGTTCACTTGGGTTACATTTTCCGTAATAAAAGTTCTCCAAGATACTCATGTTCTACTCCTTCATGATATGTATTATTAACCCTCTGACTAATTTTAGCGAATTATTCGCTAAAAATCAATAGCGATTATTTCGCTAAGATATTCTTAGTTCGAGGTGAATATGATGTATCAACGGATTCGAGATTTACGTGAAGATAAGGATTTGACTCAAACTCAAATGGCCGATTATCTGAATTGTAGCCAGCGGATATACAGCAATTATGAACGTGGGGAAATAGACATTCCAACGGAGATTTTAATTAGACTAGCTAATTTCCACCATACAAGCACAGACTATTTACTAAATAGAACAAACCAAATAAAGCCCTACCCGGCGGGATAACATTTCTAAGAAATAAATATTAGTCTTAATCTAATTGTGCATTATTTCAATAAATGTTTTTCAACCAACGTAAAATTCTCTTTTATTGTAGATTTCCCATCCACCGTAATCAGTTTTACACCAAGAGTATGGGTCATTTTATTGGCTTTACGAAGGAGCGCGGAGGGACCATCATAATATATCTATGTACCTACCCAACTTTCCTTAGGCGACAAGCCGTTCGCAGACACAGAGCATCATTTGCTCCTAGTTCTGAAGGATGGTGAAGTCGAACTTACAGGCTACCAGTCTGGTGCGGAATGCACTTCATTTTTATCGTATGTTCGAATGCAAACACAAGGAGCATTGCCCTGTCGACAACATCGGCTTGGACAATGCGCTTTATTTTATAGCAACTGCCCTTGGGACAGCATCTTCTGTGCATTAAAGTTAGAAGTCATAACAAGAAAATTTTTAAAAAAACCTTCACTAATTACTAGGTTAGTGTGGAGGGAACGAATACTTTTTGCCACCCCAAGCCACGAGAAGCGCAAGGAATAAGAGTATGAATAATGCCCATGAAAATGATCCCGCACCAAAAGTTTCGAGTAAAATACCCCCAGCCATCCCGCCGCCGGCGATAGCCAGATTCCATACGGTCGTGTTAATCGGCATAACCATATCCACTTTGCCCTCCCCTGCAGCCTGAGCAAGCGCCGTTTGCAACAGCGTTGCTGCGCCACCGAAAGTTAAACCCCATACCGTAACAATGATATAGATCATAAGGACATTGGAGTTGCTAAAGCTCATGGCCATAGAAATTAAGACGAAGGAAATAAGACTAATCAAGACAAGCTTACGCAGCCAACGGTCGATGAATACGCCAGTTATCCATATACCTACGAGAGCAGCAATGCCAAAGAAAGCCAGCGCCTGTCCCACTCTCTCACCCATCTCATTGGAGGCAAGAAATGGAGCAATATAAGTATAGAGAATATTATGGGCTGTCATCCAGGTCAGAACAACCAATAGTATGGGCCGAATCCCCGGCGTAAGGAAGACTGCATAGATCGAAGCTTGCTTATCGGAGGACTGTCCCGGATAGTCCGGCACCTTCCAAAGCACCCACGCGATCAGTACAACAGTCAGTAGTGACATAATTCCAAAAACAGAACGCCAACCCATGAGGTTCCCCAGAAACGTTCCCGCTGGGACACCAATAGCCAAGGCGATCGGCGTTCCAACCATGGCAACGGCCATCCCCCTCCCCTTCAATGTAGCAGATACCATGCGGAGAGCGTAACCGCCGATCATCCCCCATAGAACTCCAGCCGAAACTCCTGCCAGTAGACGGGCAGCCAGCGTCAGTATGTAGCTGGAAGAAATTGCGGTGACACTGTTAAAAACCAGGAACCCGCAAATAGCCAGAAGTAACAGCGGACGCCTCCGCCATTGGCGGGTAACTATAGCTATAGGGATGGCAGCCACTAGGGAACCGATGGCATAGACAGTGACCAGTTGGCCCGCCATTGCCTCTGAAATATAAAGTCCCTTGCTTATTTGCGGAAGCAAACCAGCCGGAATCGTTTCCGTCATAATACAGATGAATCCTGTCATAGCCAAAGCAAGCAGACCAAGCCAGGGAAAGCGCTCAGAGGAGGCGGAAGAAGCAATCTTTACAGTAGTAGAAGAGTTATTGCTGGACATTAGCGCAGCTCCTTACAATCGATTTCAAAACAAGTTCAAGCGAAAAATCAAGCATATATGCCAATGATTTGCCCTCCTTTTTTTTCACTTATGGATCGATCAATCCATATTTTAAAGATGCCTCTCTGTCTTGTCAATTACTTTTGGATCAATTAGTATATAAGTACAAGATAAAAGGAGGCGACTCCATGGTTAGAACCGGAAGACCACGTAAATTCTGTCGCGACGAAGCGATCTTCCAAGCTATGATGTTGTTTTGGGAGCATGGATTTGAATCAACCTCTTTGGCTCAACTCAAAAAGGCGATGGGCGGCATCTCCTCAGCCAGCTTTTATGCAGCTTTTGAATCAAAAGACGCATTATTCAAAGAAGCGCTGGACCGGTATTTGGCTACATACGGACAAGTATCGACAAGCCTTACAAACTATTCACTTTCATCGCGCACAGCTATTGAATTAGCCTTAAGAAGTTCAGCAATCATGCAGACTGAGCAGACCCATCCCTTGGGTTGTTTAGTCATATTCTCTGCGAATACTTGTTCTCCGGAAAACACTCATATTCGAGAACTATTGATCAGGCAAAGAGCAGTGACTAGGAACAAGTTCTATGCTCGTATTGAGCGAGCTACCAAGAACGGAGAACTTCAAGAATCCACAAATATTAGCATGTTAACCACACTATTCGTTACCTTTCTGGAAGGTATATCTACCGAAGCAAGAGATGGTGTGTCCTTAGACAACATTGATGCAGCCATAACTAAATTGATGGAGCTTTGGGATACTTGTGCCTGAGACTTGCCCCAGTCTTCATGAAAATAAGGGCATACAAATAGCAAAAGGCAATCCCCTTAAAAAAGGAGATTGCCTTTTTATTCAGGAAGATTGCTTCTCTCATAAACGGCTTTATTCAGTTATCCTACACATCAGCTGACCTAATTGAGTATCGAAGTGTGTTTTGAGATAGAATCGATTATTAAATCCCAGTCGTCATAGTGAAGCTCATGCCCGGCACCTTCCAATGTCAGTAAAACCGCACGCGGAATTGTGTTAGCAAGATTTATTCCGTGTTCATAAGGGATAATCGGGTCTTCAGTACCGTGAATCACCAGAGTGGGAACGTTTATCTCACCAGTCCTAACCAGATAGGATTCTCCACCTGACAGCATAGCGTGATTATTCATACTGGCCATATTGTTGCTTCTTTTCCATTCTTCTTTTACTAATTTATAAACTTTATTCTCATCGAAAGGATACTTTGAACCGACTAAAATTCTTGATCTACCTATCACAAAATCGACCACCGATTGTTCGTTCGTCCAATCTATTGCCTCCATATTCGAGAAATAGTCCATAACCTTTTCCTCCATCGGTGGAAGATCGGGAGCAAAATTGGACGTTGATATGAGGGTAACGGTTAGAACTCTGTCTGGATGTCGCAGAGCTATCATTTGAGTCAGCATTCCACCCATGGACATCCCTACGATATGCGCTTGCTCAATCTTATACGCATCCAATACTCGAATAGCATCATCTGCCATGTCTTCGAAGGTATAGTCCGGTTGCCCAGGTTCATAGGTTGTAGAACGTCCAACATCTCGGTTATCATATCGAATGACAAAGCGAGCTGTCTCAGCTAAACGCTGACAAAATTCTTGCTCCCACCAGACCAATGAGGATTGAGCCCCCATAATCAGTAATATTGCCGGGTTAACTCGCTTTCCGAAACTGTCAGTACAAATTTCTATTCCATCGCTTTTTATGAGTTGTTCGTTCATATAGAATTCCTCCCCTCAATGATATATAAAACAAAAAAACACAGAATATTACCTTCATCACTTATCCCCATAAAGTACTTTCGGTGCCCCGCCTTAGGCAGACAGGAATTACCGATCTACTCGATTCACTAGTTTAAGATATTTTGTTGCAAGAAATTCAGAAAATCTCTTTGCATAGAGCCAAGAGTAAGAATTTTTTTGATTATCCTAAACCTACAATGCTGGCCTTTGATTTTAAATGACCATATTGCAGAAGACAGGTGTCCAGAATGATATTTTTGTTCTTGTAAATCAGCAACTTCATATTCAACTTTTTGTACTACTTTTGTGGAAAATAGATTGAGGAAAAGGATAATAATCCTATCATTATCTAAGAGTAATAGGGCTCGACTTGTATAAGCCGAAAAGCTCTGTGGAGTTGAATAGCAGATAAGCATGTCAGATTCTCTATAAGGTTCTGCTAGCTTATTGATCGTTTTTTTTGTAATGAATAGCATGATCAAATACCTCTCTATTTGGATGTTTAAATGAATTTATAGAAAAGAATATCCTTCAAAAAATATTATACTACACAAGTAAACTATTCCAAAAAAGGATAGTCATCTGTAGCCTATTTAAACATACTCCCTCCTCCTCAGTTTAGATGTGACATATACTCAAATGTCCAAACGTATATTTCATTGCCTTTTTTGCTCCAAAATGATGCACTGTGGATAATATGAAGATATTGGTAGGACCTGATGTAAAAGTGGCAATAAAGCAGTAAATTAAAACAGATGTAATATTCATGAGGAAAACTCCTTTAACGTATTCTCATGAATATTACATCTGAAGTTAAATGGCCTATAGTATATTATTGCAGGTATTGTGCCTTTCGTAGTCACCTTCTCCCTCCATTTTTGCTTTTCCTCATCATACAAAGCCTTCAAAAAAAGAGAATAGACACGCAATTGGTCTCTTTCACTTCGCAGCTGTTCAAAAATTACTTAGCGTGAATCCTCACCGTTGAAGATGTCATTGACCTTACCGACAACAAACACAATTATGGATTATTGTGGTATTATTTCTGGTTATTGTTAATACTACGTATCTGAGGAGGGTGAAAATGAAGTTACATACCAAATTTTCAAGACAATTATGCCGGAATATCGAGCTCATTTGTGACTTCATGGGAAACAGTTCGGATTTTGTTGTTCGTGAGATCACGACTGGCCATAAACACGCCGCTCTTTTTTATTTGGACGGAATGACTGACATGCAAAAGGTACAGGACAACGTGATCCGTCCGTTACATGATCGTGTCTCCTCTCACGAGATCACTTTACCGTTATTGAAAAACGCAATTTTGGACATTGGTGAAGCAAGCTTTACTCAAAACTTTGAAGATGCTTTGGAACAGATCCTCTCAGGTGGTCTTCTCCTACTCCTGGACGACATGGATGAAGGATTGGTCATTTCTTTGCCTGGATGGGAAGAACGCAGCATTTCGGACTCGAAGACACAGCCAGTGGTCAGAGGTCCGCAAGAGTCATTTACAGAAACTTTACGTACGAATACGACTATGGTTCGTCGAAGGGTGAAGGATACAAGAGTACGTCTAACTACCCTAAAAGTTGGCGAAAAAACTAAGACCGATATATCGGTCATGTATTTACATGGGGTCGCTGACCCAAAAAAGGTGCAGGACATGATATCCAAGTTAAAGAACATGCATGTGGAAGGCGTGCTTGAAAGCGAATATTTGGAAGAATGTCTCCATGAAGATAAACAATTCACGATATTTCCGCTCTTTTATAATTCTGATCGCCCAGACTCTATTGCAGCAGGAATTATGGAGGGGAAAATAGCGATATTTGTGGATGGATCTCCCTTCGCCATCCTTGCACCTGCCGTGTTTGCAGATTTCCTTCAATCCGCAGAAGATTATTATCAATCCTTTATTTACAGCAGTATCATTCGAATATTAAGGTACATCTGCCTGGCAATCTGCATGTTGGCTCCGGCCATTTATGTCGCATTAACGACATTCCATCAGGATATGATTCCAACCGTTTTGTTATTAAGCTTATCCGCGCAACGTGAAGGAGTACCGTTTCCAGCATTTATTGAGGCGATGATCATGGAAGTGGTTTTTGAAATTCTGAGGGAGGCAGGTCTTCGTATGCCACGGACGGTCGGTCAAGCCGTTTCTATTGTCGGGTCAATAGTGATCGGCCAGGCAGCTGTAGAAGCAAACATCGTTTCGGCTGTTATGGTCATTGTTGTTGCAATAACTGCCATTTCGAGCTTTGTCATTCCCTCGTACACCTTTGCCATTCCAATCCGGATATTACGTTTCGCTTTCATAGGCATAGCCGCTATGTTTGGTGTGTACGGATTGACTGTTGGTATTCTCATGCTCTTTGTGCATCTGAATGGGCTTCATTCATTCGGTGTACCGTATTTGAGCCCCTTTGCCAATTACAAATCGTCGGAGCAGAGGGACGCCATATTACGTCTTCCATATAGAACTAAAAAACATCGCAAAAACTAAAGGAGTAGACCATCATGAACTCGTATCGATCCACCATTTTATTACTGTTTATGTGCATCTGGCTAATGGTGTTTCTTACGGGTTGCTGGAACAGTAAGGAATTGAGTGCAATTTCCGTCGTGATGGCTCTGGGCATTGATGCAGTTGATGACCAATATGAAGTCAGTTTACAAGTGGTTGACCCATCGAAAATGTCGCAGAATTCCCCCATGGAACGGACGCCAACGATCGTTTTTTCCAAACGCGCCGATACCATATTTGAAGCTATTCGAAAATTAACAACGGAATCGTCCCGAAAAATGTATATGTCTCACTTAAAGTTTGTCATTTTTGATGAGAAAACAGCAAAAAAAGGAATAAAGGAGCCGCTGGACTTTCTATTTCGTGATCATGAAGTTCGGCCTGATTTCTATTTGGCCGTTGTCAGAGGAAACTCGGCAAAGGAGGCCGTTACTTTTGTAGCTCCAACCGAGATCTTGCCTGCAATGGATATGTATAAGGCGTTAAGGCTTTCTGAAAAAGCATGGGCTCCAACTTCCGCGGTCAATGTGAAAGATATTTTAGAGAAATTTACAGAGGATGGCATTGAACCGGTTCTCACCGGTATTCGACTGACAAACGTAGAAAAAGGTCTAACTATTGATAATGTGACAAAGTCGCCCCAACATGTTAAATATTTTTTTACTGGAGTTGGTGTTTTCAAGGGCGACCGACTTATCAATTGGATGGATGATTCACAAAGTAAAGCCTTTACATATATATCCAACCGTGTTTCCAGCACCGTAGCTTCCATCGATTGTCCGAATTCCAAAGGTAAATTTGTTGTTGAAGTAATCCGTTCCAAAGTAAAGATGCGTCCAGAAATAATAGACCATGAGCCGCACATTTCTCTTATTGTGGATACAGAATCCAATATCGGAACGGTCTCGTGCAATGCCAACCTTAAGAATGAAAAGACATTTAGAGATCTTCAAGAATCAGCTAAAGAGCATCTGGAACAGTCTTTGAAGGAAGGCATTTCGTACGCACAACAAATCGGTTCCGATATATTCGGGTTTGGAGAAGCTTTTCACCGCAAGTTCCCACGTGAATGGCATAAATGGAAAGAGGATTGGCCACAAAAATTTCAAACGCTTAAAGTGGATATTCAGCTCAATTATCGTTTAGTCCGGTTCGGAGACATTACCAGTCCAATTGATATGGGAATACACAATCAGGAGTGAATGCATATGCTTTATGTGATTCTCGTAACTTCCATTTTAACATCTTTGTATGAGTTTAAAAAATTTAAGGAGAAACAATATGTGCGTGAAATTGTATTCAGCTCGATATTGTTGATTATAGGCGTTATGTTGATTATCCTACGGATCGCCAACATTAAACTGCCGACTCCACTGACGGGCATTCAAATCCTATTTCAACCAATAAGTCGGCTACTTACAGAAATGTTATCTTAAGGGGGGTATTGGAATGAATTTCAACTTGACGGTTCGACAAGCTATTTTGTGGTTTGCATTGTATCAAATAGGAAGCGCATATCTGGTGCTCCCAGCGGCAATTACCGTTGTCGCTAAACAAGATGCCTGGCTCTCCATCCCAGTCTCCTTAGGTTTCCATCTGTTATTGATACCTTTATATGCCTCCATCGCTAGGCAAATACAGGGGAAATCTTTTGTAGAGCATCTCCGTTGCCTCTTCGGTCCCTTGGGCGGGACGATCAGCATCGTTTTCATTTTTTTCTTTCCCTTTCTTGTGTTCATTATGACACTTCGAAATCTGGGCGACTTTATCACGATAGCTATTATGCCGGAAACTCCCTCCGAAGCGATATATTTCATCATGCTAATAGTCATTTATTTCGCCGTTCGATCAGGCCCTGCTGTAATTGGCCGTTGTGCGGAAATCCTGTTTTTTTTCCTTCTTGCTCTGTATCTTTTGGTAAGGATTACCCTCCTTCCTGATACCAACATAAATAATGTGCTCCCTATTTTCGAGCATGGTTTGAACCCTATCGTTCTCGCTTCGTTTAATTTGTTTGCCTTTCCCTACCTTGAAGCAATTCTGTATCTTTTTTTTGCACAGTACATTCCCGATCCAAAAAAGTGGAGAAAGACAGTGATTACCTCTGCATTGATTAGCGGCGGCATGTATTTTTTCATGGTTCTACAAATAATCGCCGTGATGAGTGAAGGTGTTGTATCTAATTTGACATTTCCCACTTATTTTATTAGCCGAACAATCAGTAACGGGGAGTTTCTTCAACGGTTTGAAATTGTTGTTGCAGTGTTCTGGTTTGTCACCATATTTTTTCGACTCGCACTACTTTTATATGTTTCAGCGCAAGGGCTTGCAGATGCTTTTCGTCTTCGAAGCGCTAACTCTCTCTTAGTTCCTCTGATCCTAATCGCATTGGCAATGGTTCACTCTATTTGGCCAAATATGCAATTTTTAATCAAGTTTTTTTCAGTATGGCCTTTTTACGCCATGATTTTCGGTATCGTGTTTCCTATTGTGCTATGGCTGGTGGGTAAGGTAGGCGGCTCGCTAAAATTTCGTAAAAAGTATCACTAAAGTTGCGTTGGCCGTATGAACATACTGTCCTTCAAATAAACTTTTGTTGTACTCATTATTGCAATTTAGCAAGAAGCAACTCCAGTTCCTCCCTCTCAAGATGTCTCCATTGCCCACGCTCCAGATGATCTAAGCTAATATTCATAATTCGAACACGTTCCAACTTTAGCACCCTGTACCCCAAGGCCTTACACATTCTGCGAATTTGCAAGTTCAGACCCTGCGTCAAAATAATGCGGAACTCGTATTCGCTTGTACGATCAACCTTGCACGGTTTGGTAATAACGTTCAATATTTCAACGCCACAAGACATAGCCTGCGTAAACTCGTTTGTAACAGGTTTGTCTACAGTTACTACATATTCCTTCTCATGACCATGCTCGGAGCGCATCATTTGATTGACAATGCTTCCATCGTTGGTTAATAGAATGAGTCCCTCTGACGCTTTGTCCAGCCTGCCAATGGCAAAAATCCGCGAAGGGTAGTTAACATAACTAATAATATTACCAGCAACCTGTTCTGCTGCAGTACAAACAATGCCTATAGGCTTATTCAGAGCCAAATATACAGGTTCACTGGAATTATGCGGAATAACTTCCCCATCAATCAGCACGATATCCTGTGGCTCTACTTCCGCGCCCGCTTCACAGACAATGCCATTAATCGTAATTCGTCCTGCTGCAATCAGTCTGTTGGTTTCCCGACGTGAGCAGAATCCTGTCTCACTGATGTACTTGTTAATTCTCACGATTCACCTGCTTCTGATTATAATATGTGAGTTTAAATAAAATAATTAAAAAAACACCTGATTGTTCTTGCTTAATCAGATGTTCGCCGTTTACGACAACTTATACTTTCCCGGCTTATTTGCTACTGTTGCCGCCGTTTTTATTCCTTGTTGGTTTGGCAGTGCCGCCTTTTGTGCCACCTGCCGCTTTGCTTCCCGGTGCGCTTGTAGAAGCGCTTTTTGTCCTTACTGGCTTCGCAGTTTTGTTCCAGCGTGTCCATCCCTTACTACCTGTGCCTCTGCCGGTCCCGCCGCCCTTGCTTTTTCCACCCATATGATCACTCCATTACTAGTCGTTCAGATTTAACTAAGCTATCATACCATTACTTTGAATATAATGCCCATTTGTTTTAAAAATTGAACATGTTAAGCCGCAAATACTTTCGCAAAACGGATCTTACTGTATTTTTGTTAGTTTGCAGGTTAATAATGAAATAAGGCCATATAGTATGGAAAAATAATGATCCTTAAAGGAGTGAAACACATGTCTGTTGATGTTTATCTTAACTTTAATGGAAACTGTCGTGAAGCAGCGGAGTTTTACGCAGAGGCATTTGGGACTGAGAAACCACAAATTATGACGTTCGGTGAAGCACCGCCCAATCCCGATTATCCTCTACCAGAAGAAGCCAAAAATCTGGTCATGCACACGCGGCTTCAAATTGATGGTAGTAATGTCATGTTTTCAGACGTTTTTCCTGGTATGCCATTCGTAGCCGGAAACAACATCAGCCTCGCCATCGTCAATAAGGACGAAGAGAAAATTCGATCGTACTTTCATAAATTAAAAGAAGGAGGAACCGTAAACATGGAACTTCAAGAAACATTCTGGAGCAAATGTTACGGTAGCCTTAAAGATAAGTTTGGAATTGAGTGGCAATTGAGCTATGACAACGGAATGACCGACAGTTAGTCTGTTATATTACCCTGCGATAGTGAAGCCCTCGCAAGCTAATACTTTGTGAGGGCTTAATATCAGCTTAAAGTTACTCTATACAGCAGCCTTAGAATTCTTCCAAAACCTTGAATTTGTCTCCATGAATCTTATCCAGGTGATCCTCTCCCCAGTAGCATAAATGGTCTAGCGCGGGTTTTAATCCCCAGCCGTAGTCCGTTAACTCATACTCTACTTTAGGAGGGATTTCATTATAAACCTTTCGTGTAACGATCTCATCCTTTTCTAGGCCTCTGAGCTGAGTGGTCAGCATTTTTTGTGTAATGCCGGGTATTAACCGACGAAACTCAGACGTTCGTTTCCGTCCTGTCATCAGATGGTAGATAATTAAAGGCTTCCATTTCCCTCCCATCACCTCTAAAGCGGCTTCCACTCCAACTTGATACTTCTTTTGAACCCTATTTTTTGTCTGTTCAGTCATTTCTTAATCCTCCTTTAGAAGGCTTCGTTTGCTCAGAACAACCCATCACTTCAATTCATTACTCAGATCAGTTTCTAGGGAATCTACCTAGGGCACTTCCATGTTCCTATGGCACCTGTATCATCCTATAGAACTTAGAAGTGCGTACTTCCAGATTATTTTCCTACTGTATATAATAGCATCAAGCATTGAGCATTCCTAGAAGTAAGCTATTGAGAAAGGTAGTGAAGAAGCATGAAAGTATTAACCGTTGTTTCACACCCGAGAAAAGATTCCTTGACCTTTAAGGTTGCTGATCGTTTCGTACAGGGTCTTGCCGATGCAGGCCACGATTATGAGATATTAGATTTGCATGGGATTGGTTTTGATCCTATTTTAAAAGGAGTAGATGAACCGGATTTGACAGTTGCGGAACAGTCCTTTTCCCCTGAAGTAGAAATGGAAATAAGGCGGATGAAGGAGCATGATGCATTGGCATTTATTTTTCCACTTTGGTGGTGGAATTTGCCAGCTATGCTGAAGGGTTATATTGACCGTGTATGGAACAATGGGTTTGCGTACGGTTCGAATCACCTGCATCATCAGCATATCTTGTGGCTTGGCTTGGCCGGCGTTTCGAAAGAACAGTTGAAAAAGCGTAACTATGATGAAATGATTACTCATTTGCTGAATGTGGGAATTGCAGATTATTGCGGAGTTTCCAATTCCAAGGTTGAATTCTTAGATGAGACCCTGAGTTCAAATTCCGGTCATTTTGTAATGCTGCTGGACCAAGCTTATCACTTTGGTTTGAATTATGGTAAGGATTAGGCTTTATTTACAATCCCCTCCGACACGAAGGCCGGAAATCCTAACAGAATGCGAGAAAGAATTATCTTTCCGCAAGGAGACCTAAGTAGTAACGCGAAAAAAGACATTAACCCAGCCATATTTTGCATGGACATGGGTTAGCGTCTTTTCATTATTCTGCATTTAACTAGCTTTCGACAGCAAGTAAAGGAAATAAGGGGTAACCAGTATGGTGATAATAATTCCGGTTGGAATATCTGCACCAAAGCTGATCGTCCGAGTAAGTGTGTCAGCAATCAAAATGACGAGTGCACCAACTAATGCTGTCGTAGGTAGCAATAGCTTATGATTGGGCCCTACTAGCTTGCGCGCTAGATGGGGACTGACCATGCCTACAAAAAAGAAATTCCCTCCAAGTGCCACGCTACCAGAAGCGAGCGCAACGGCAGCAATCGTCAAGCCGATAAACTCCCTTTTAATTGCTACACCGAGGCCCGATGCTGTCTGATTCCCCAAATTCAACGTATTGAGTGTGTTAGACCTGTAAAAAACGTAAAAACAGATGATAAACACCCACGGGAGCAGCACCATAATATAGCTCCAGTCGTCCCCCCACAGGTCTCCAGCCTGCCATCTCAGAGCAAAGTCATACTGTTGCTTGTCTAGCCGGAGTGTCAACATCAGAGATAATGCGCTGTAGCCACTCCCCATAGCGACACCGGTTAAAATTAGGCCTGTAGGCGAGATGTCTCTTCCCCGCCTGAAAGCAAACATAAAAATCAAGAAAGCTGCCGTGAGGCCGCCTGCAAAAGCTAACCCTGGAAGAAGGATCGGCGATAGCAATCCTTCACTAGCGAACAACGTAATATACATAAGTACAAATAGCCCCGAGCCTGAGCTGATGCCGAGTGTCCCCGGACTGGCCATGTCGTTTTTGAGCAAGCTTTGCATGATACAGCCTGATATCCCCATGCCAATACCTACCAATATAGAAAGCACAATACGTGGCAGTCGAAAGTCAAACACGATCAGGTTCTGTTTGCTCGTTCCTTCGCCCATGATGACCTTGAAAACTTCGAGTGGAGAAAGGTTCATTTTCCCAACATTCATACTGATTACAGCCACTAGCAGCGTCAGCACTACTAACAGTAAAATAGTGCTAATCCCCCTGGTATTACGGGACAGTTTCAACTAAACTCCCTCCTCTGCTTGCGCACAAGGTAGAGAAAATAGGGTACGCCCACCAAGGCAAAAATAATGCCAAGGGGTGTTTCGTGAGGACGATTGATCAGTCGTCCAAGTAAATCCGCCCCCAACAGAAAGACTGCTCCATACAAAGCTGAGGCCGGGATAATATACCGATAATCCGTTCCGACCAGATGGCGCATAATGTGTGGCACGATCAAACCCACGAAGCCAACAGGACCGACCACAATAACCGATAACCCCGTCAGAATTAATACAATTAGGGTTGAAAACAACTTAATCCTATTGGCACGAATACCCAAGCCTGATGCTACATCCTCCCCGAAGCTCAAAATCGTAATTGAGGGAGAAAGCGCGATGGCACAGACCAAACCCACTACAAACAGTGGAGCAATGAAAGCTAGTTCACCCCACTTGGCACTGGCTGTACCACCAGCAGACCAGTAATCAAGGGCTTGGCCAATCTCATACTTAATAGCGATAAACGTACTAAATGCACCAAAAAGCATGGAGATGGACATTCCTGCCAGTACCAGTCGCTGAGGCGTCATGCCTCGCTTGCCTATAGATGCGATGTAATACGTAATGCCCGTAGTGATTGCTGCACCTAGGCAAGAATACAGCATGGTTTCTCCGTAGGTGCGACCAGGCAAAAAGGCCATACATAACGCAATAGCAAATGTCGAGCCTGAACTTATGCCAATGAGTCCCGAATCCGCTAGTGGATTACGAGTGGTTCCCTGCATAATCGCCCCACACACAGCCAAGCTACACCCTACAATGATATCTGCCACGGTGCGTGGAAACCGCAAGGTGTGAATAATCTGATGTTCCGTCATGTTAGGATCAAACTGAAATATAGCCCCCCACGCCAGCTTCAAGCTCATTTCCGCAGCACCAAAGGTAATGGATGCTGCGGTAACCACCAGAAGCAGGAACACGCCCATGATCATGCAGCCTATAAAATGAAATATTCCTTTTTTATTTGGTTCTTTGTGAGTAGACATCGATTACACCCTTAGTTGGTCAATTATGCATCATTACTTCGTCTGTTCCAGCAATTTGCTAATCATATAATCTAGCTGTCCCGTCATACTAGCAACGTCCGAATAATAGAACAGTCCTGCATATTTCGCTGGAATTTCGATGATATGTCCATTTTTAACGGCTGGAATGCTGCTCCAGATTTTTGTCTTCGCATATTCGGATTCCTTGCCTTCCTGCTTAAACCAAAGGACATAATCTCCAAAGTATTCAGCAGCTACCTCGTAGGATAAAGAACCACGATTCTCTCCGGAGTTTTTAACCAATGTGTTGAGCTTTTCCGGTTTGTGAAGTCCAAGATAATTGTAAAGCAACGTTCCTCCGCGTGAGCCTGTTTCATAATAAATTCCGTAGGAGCCACTGCCCCAGTCCTCGAAAATGCTAAACGTTTTGTCCTTGAATATGTCGGAATTTAGTTTTTCTTTGGCCTGACTCAGCTTGCTTTCAAACAGTGAAATCACTTTGTCCGCTTCTGCTTCATGTCCTGTGGCCTGACCAAGAAATTTCAAACGTTCTAGGGAGGTCATTTTATCCTCAGGTATCACAAGAACAGGCGCAATTTTAGACAGCTTATCATAATCCTTTGTATCATATGTAATGATAAGATCAGGATCATACTTCATAATTTCCTCAGTTTCCCACTTTTCAATATTGGGGACGTCGTTAAACTTATCGTAAAAAGGCATCGTTTCTTGTTTCCACCCCATGACTGCGGCCGGCTTAATCCCTAGTGTAAATACATCGCCAACATACCAGTTCACGACTACCCGTTGAGGATTAGCGGGCACCTTCACATCTCCTTTTACCGTAGAGACTGTACGTGTATCAGAATCACTGCTTACCTCTTCCTTCGTGGACGACGCGGATTTAGCAGATGAATCAGAGGAGCTGCCAGCATTCCCACAACCTGAAATAACGAAAATCACTACGAATAGTGCACATAAAATCATGTGAAACTTCTTGTTCATCATACGATGCATGTTGTAAATCTCCTTTGAAATATAGTAAGTGCAAGCATACTTAAAATTAATGATATTGATAATCATTATCACTAATATAAAATTGTAAATTTTACCTCACTGATTGTCAACTGTTTCTTGTTTTGTTTTACTTTAATGGGTTCTCCAGTGTTGCTCTTCTATTCGCTTCATGCCATTCCTGATAGATTCCTCCAATTTCATAAAATGCTTTGTTCATTGAAGTTGTCAGCTCCTTCATGATCTCCTTTGTATATTTTAAATGAGTATTTATGTTATCCACTTTATATTTGCGAAGCAGATTCAGATGGGCAATGATGTGAATTGTATCTTCGATGATCCAATAAATCACATCCTCTTCCTCTTTCGTAAGCTTGTTCAGCATCTGTATGCCTCTTTCATACATTTGGAGCGTATAACCCCGCTTGCTCACTTGCACATACGGACTCAGATCATCATAAAAATCCGTACGGAAAGGTCGTCTTACATATTGCTCATACTGCTCTTCATATATTGAAGTTTGTTCAAGCAGTTTAATCGTCATATCTATGAGTTCTTGTTCGCTATATATTTTTTTCATCAGATTTTCCCTTCCCTCTCTCTACTAAATAAATTCAAGTCATATGGACGAAAGCATCGGCTATTCTATGGGTAGTGGTATCCCTGATGTTCAATGGAACGTACGCGCTCGCAGCTTCAGCAACATCAACGTTTATCGTTACGTTTCAACAAGCAACCTTGGTATCCAACGATCACGTAGGCAACGATTGGGCCATTGCTGTCCAGGTGGCAGGTCAATCCATTAGTGAAGGTAACAGCGTAAAGGTCTCCTCCGTTTCTGCCAAAGGTTATACCGTTAAGTTAAGAGTGACGATAATAGAATGCTAAAAATAGACCGTCACTCCCAGGAGCAGCGGTCTTCATATTTTATAAGTCCGGTAACTGGGCAGGTACCATTTTGGTATATAGGATTGAAAGTCATCATATGCCTCCAATACCTCTTCAGCTCGTTGCACCATATCGTCTACCTCTTCTTTGCCAAATGGAATGGCCCAGTGGATCGATGAAAGCTGATTGCTTGCAATATACAGAGCCATTAATCTAAAAAATAAATCAGGTACATTGTTATTAAAATAACCGTGGATTCGGCCCGAAGCGAATAAAGGACTTAATGCTGCACACCAGGTAATTCTATTGAATTCTTCCCAAGGATCACCATAGTCCATTCTATTAAAATCGATGATACCCAGTTCACCAGATGGGGTAACCACCATATTGCCCACATGATAATCCCCATGCTGAAATGTTTGAGGACGATTTTCTAATAGATGACGGTTTTGCTCAATAAAGCTTATGGCTTGATCTGCTCCCTTTAAGAAAATACCACATGACTTATAGTTTGTAATATACCTGTTGATTTTGCCATTATAATGTTCAGCCCATGGGACTCGATCTGGCTCTGCATGAATCTCATGCATTTTTTTCAATGCCTCTCCTGCTTGAACTCCAAGTTGATACTGTTGTGCTGCAGCTAACGTGGGGATCATCTCTTCAGCATCTTTCCCTTCGATCCAGGTGAACAAGGAATATACAGATTGACCCTCATTACAAAGCCCAAATTCAAGCGGCCGGGACATGAACAGATTCTCCACGTGATTCAGCTTTTTTACAGCTTCAAACTCGCGTTTCTTTTTATCATAATGAACCATATCCGCCATTCTTAGCAGCAAGTCTCTACCATCAGTGGTTTGAATATAATATTTTTTGTCACTGGACCAGCCTCTATGAATCTCTTCCACGTTGCTCCACGTGCTGGCACCCGGTATTTCACTAAAGAGTTGATTCACGCTCATCCCCCCACGTTAAAATAGCCTTACTTACTTACTAACTTACTATATATGCTTTCCATAGTTTACCTTCGTAATGACAGAGGAATCAATCTTCTTCCAGGAAAAATTCAAATAAAAAAGGCTGAAAAGACAAGCTGTCTCTTCAACCTCAATATTCACGGAGTTGCCATCGTGAACACCCATCACTTATATTATAAAATCAGTAAGAATACGAAAACTCATGTTTAAATTCGTCTACCCGTTGAATGGTTTTGAGAATATTGCGACCTTCACGTGTACCATCAATAATACGGCGAGCTTGTTTACTATCCCCGATATTAATAACTTCTACTTGATGTTTTTTACCATATTCGAGCAAGCTGTCCATCAGCGGACTGTATGAACGCATACCCAAGCATACGAATCCAAGATCAAAAGGAATCTCAAACTCCTGTTCTCCATGCTTTACTTTGAAACGGTCGCTACACACTTCTGTCAAAGCTGTTTCCGTATGGACGTTCACTTCCCGCTCCTCTACCATTTTCATCATGGAGATCCGGGTAATCATATCCAGATCTTTACCGAGTAGCGGCATCATCTCAATAATGGAAACCTCTTGTGCTCCACGCTCTGCGTAATATTCGACCACATCCAGTCCCACAGCTCCGCCACCAACTACAGCAATGCGTTTACCTTCATACTCCTGGAATTTCTCCATGTTGTGCAAAAGATCAAAGATGGAGAACACTTTTGTCCCCGGTTTGCCCAGTTGCTCATGCAAACCTGCAATGGGCGGAAGAAGTGGTATGGCCCCCGTCGCATTGACAATAATATCAGGATTCAGGGCACTTATCATCGCCAAATCGGCTCGGGTCCCTGTTACAATGTTCAGATTGGTTAACTGTTTGGTGCGTTGAATCAGATAATCAGGGAAATCATTGATGCGTGTTTTGTCTGGCAAGCGGGCAATATCACGGGCCAAACCGCCCAACTCTGGTTTCTCCTCAAAGAGGGTTACTTTGCAGCCTACTTCAGCTGCCGTACATGCTGCTTCCATCCCAGCGGTACCCCCACCGATCACAACAACTTGAACGTTGTTTTTTACACGTTGTTTCCGGTATTCAGCTTCCTTGAACAGATCCGGATTTACCGTACAGCAAATCGGTTTACTTTTGGAGATACGATGATCCGCACAACCAATGTTGCAAGAGATACATTTTCTAAGCAAATGTTCGTAGCCGTTTTGCACTTTAAGCACCCAGTTCGGTTCTGCAATCAAGCCTCTACCCATAGCCAGAAGATCCGCGTCACCTCTCTCCAAAATGTCCTGCGCAACCTGTGGGTTCCGAATATTACCTGAGGTCATCGTGACCTTCCTGAATTTTTCTTTTACTGCTTTGGCCATATATGAGCGCCAACCATCAGGCAAGTTCATCCCGTCAATCTGGAACTGGATGGAATCATTCAGAGCAGCAGAAACGTTCAGAATATCTACCTCATCATTAAGATACTCCAATAACTCGAGTGTATCTTCCAGTGTGTTCCCACCTTCTGTGAACTCTTCCGCGCTAAAACGTAAGCAAATAGGGAAAAATGGGCCCACCACTGAGCGAATTTCATCAATGACTAATCTGGCAAAACGGGTACGGTTTTCTGCGCTGCCGCCAAATTCATCCGTGCGTTTATTATACATCGGCGAAAGAAACTGACTCAGCAAGTAGGAGTGTCCCGCATGAATTTCAACACAGTCAAATCCTGCTCGTTGCGCTCTTCCCGCTGCTTCTCCGTATTTGCGCACAATGGCGTAAATTTCTTCTTTTTGCAAAGGTCTTGGAATCGCTCCGCCCTTTTTAGAAGGAATATTGGAAGAAGATACAGGCTGAATTCCGTTCAGTCGTCCCGCATAAGCTGAAGCACCCGCATGGTTAATTTGTACAGAAACACAAGCTCCATAAGAGTGTAGGGCTTCTGTTAATCTGAACAGTCCGGGAATAAACTGATCGTTATCCATACGCAACTGGGTTGTTCCGTTTGTACCCATTGGGAAATCCAGACAAACATTTTCTACTGTTATCAAGCCGGTACCACCTTTGGCCCGTTGCACGTAATAGTCAATATGATCCTGAACAAAGCTTCCGTCCATGGCAGCAAAGTTAGTTCCCATCGGGGGCATAACAATCCGATTTTTCAAGGTCATGCGTCGTATAGTTAGAGGTTCAAAGATAGCAGGATAGTGGTTCATTGTTCTTCCTCCTTGCGAGTGTACAAATTTCATGTTCAAGTTTCCATTAAAGCATTCTCGTATGTGATTTTTTTCACTTTTGGGAATATCGAGATGTTATTGAGTACGATCATTCCTTATGACTTGATTTTATATCATCTAATCCATAAATTCTAATGCTATTTTATGTACTAAATCATAGTTTCAATCTATAGATTAACTGGAGTTATAAATAAAATAAAAGAGGAACAATCCTGTGAGGAATGTCCCTTTGGTGTGGAAAAATCATGCTTATATTCCGGTACCCACCTAACGAGCTGTTCTTTTGAAACCGTTGGGTACACGCTCCAAAATCCCTTCCCTAACATATCTGTCCAGCAATCCACACATTGTGGCATATCCATTTTTTCTGAGTAAAGGTACGTAGGCTGAGGCTTTAGGAGAGGTATTCAGATATTTAAGGAAAAATCCTTCGTCGATGACCTGGGTATCGTAAATATAAGCCTCAATAGATGTATGCCGTTCTGGGTGATGCTCCCCAATATTCATAAACAGACAATGATCACCATGCAAATCAGCTGACCATATTCCATCAATAATCAAGTCTGTTTCTTTCTGTTCCAGCCATTCAAACTGAGTTGGGAACGGATCGAACTCAGAAGGTCTGAATTGGTGGGTTTCGGTAGCCATTCGTTCACATAAACGCTGAGCAGATAGTGTGTATTCGTCCCACAAGCCCAGAATAGCCATATCTCTTTCACTCGAGTATTCCCACTCTTGATCCTCTTCTGTCGAAGTTGGGAACTGTGCGAGTGATTGGTCTATCCCCTTATGTCTCATTGCTGTTTTCTTTCCTCCTATCCATCACTAGAAGTGTTCCATTCAGAAACCAAAAATCCCCTGCCCGAAAAGCCGGGTGAGTCCAATAAAAGGAAACACCCCGGCTTGACGTCAAGGGAGACTTGTCTATCCGTATCAAGATTATACTTTTAAATCACCATCATAGGTGGCAATCATATTGTACAGTTCAGGGCGACGGTCACGGAAAATGCCCCATTCAATCCGTCCTACTTCCAGCTCATCCAGGTCAAATTCAGCAGTAAGCACTTCTTCATCGGTACGACCCGCTTCTGCGATCTTGTTACCTTGATGTCCGGCAATAAAAGATGAACCGTAGAATGTAATACTGGAATCTTCGTCCGTTTCAGTTCCGATCCGATTGGAAGCTATGACTGGAATCAGGTTGGAAGCCGCATGACCCAGCATGCAAGTCTGCCAGTGATCCTTGGAATCAATGGCAGAATCCTGCGGTTCCGAGCCGATAGCTGTCGGATAGAACAAAAGTTCTGCGCCCATGAGCGCCATACAGCGGGCCGCCTCAGGATACCATTGATCCCAGCACACGCCTACCCCAATTTTGGCATAACGTGTATTCCATACTTTAAAACCGGTATCGCCCGGATTAAAATAAAATTTTTCCTCATACCCAGGACCGTCCGGGATGTGGCTTTTGCGGTATTTACCTAACACTTCACCGTCTGCGTCAATGACGGCAAGACTGTTGTAGCGCGCGTAGTTTTTCTTTTCATAGAAGCTGATGGGCAGCACAACCTGTAATTCATTGGCGATTTTCCTAAAATGGTTAACCGCTTTGTTGTGCTCCAGCTCAGTGGCATATGAATAATAATCAGACTTTTCCTTCTGGCAGAAATATGGAGTCTCGAACAACTCCTGTAGCAAAATAATTTGTGCGCCCTGCGCAGCCGCTTCACGTACTAACTTCTCTGCTTTACTAATATTTTCTTCGATATTGGTAGAACAGCTCATTTGAGTTGCTGCAACTTTTACTTTTCTCACTTTAGTCCTCCTTTTAGATGTTGTATCGTTCAACGCTTTACAGCAGGCATCTGCTGGGTCGTACAGTGCACGTTACCGCCTTCACGGATGACCGCCATACCGTCTACAGTACGAATGGTGCGATCTGGAAATACATTTGCCAGCACTTGCTCAGCTGCAAGATCACTCTCAGCGGCAGTGCCGCCAAACACTGGCAAAATAATACCGCCATTCACAAAATAGAAGTTAATATAACTCAGTGTCAATCGGCTGTCTTCATAATCCACACGCGGCGGCTGACCGATTCGAATCACTTCCAGCTTACGGCCTTTGGCATCCGTTGCTTGCTCCAGAATGCGCAGGTTTTCCTGCGTGATTTCGTAATTTTCATCCTCAGGATCATCACACACTTGCATAATGACCTTCCCAGGAGCTGCAAAACAAGCAATATTGTCCACATGACCGTCTGTTTCGTCGCCACTAAGACCACGTTTTAGCCATATTATTTTCTCGGCACCTGTATACTCACATACATGCCGTTCAATTTCTTCTCTGCTTAATTCCGGATTTCGGTTGGAATTGAGCAAACACTCTTCGGTTGTAATCAGTGTGCCTTCGCCATCTACGTGCAGTGAGCCGCCTTCCATCACAAGCGGTGCATCAAACCGTGGAACTCCAAGTTTGTCCAAAATTTGCGGTGCAACCTGGTCATCCAGGTCCCATGGGGCGTATTTGCCACCCCAGGCGTTAAACTTCCAGTTAACACCTGCCAACTGACCATGCTCGTCTGTGAGAAAAGTAGGGCCGTTATCACGCAGCCACGCATCGCTGTGCTCAATCGGCAGCAGTTCTACCCGTTCCCCAAGTTCAAGCGTCTTAACGCTCTCCAAATCTTCCGGATTTACGACCACAGTAACTGGTTCAAATTCCGCCATGGCGCGTACAATTCCGGCATAGCCCTTGCATACATCAGCATGCATATCCGGGTAAACCATTGAAGATTTTACAGGCCAAGAAATATACGTGCGTTCATGTGGCGCCCATTCAGGCGGCATCTTATAATGTGAATCCTTAATTTGCATGTATTGAAGCTCTCTTTCTTTTTCATAATGTAGACTCCGCTCCTATCATACAATAATATGATCTTTGTCTCAATCGAAGCGGAAAACTTTCAATAATTTACATTCACATTGGAGTAAATTACTTTGAAAACGTGATTGCTTTCACTGTATTCCCATCAAAATCCTTCACAGTGAATTGTGCACCCTCCAGCACACCGTAAGAGGATGGATAGTTTTCTTTTGGCAGCGAGATCGAACCGGGGTTCAGTATAAAGATCCCATTTTCCACATCCGCTACCGGAATATGAGTATGTCCCTGGATAAACACATCTCCCGCTTCTAGTGGTGGTAAATTTCCGATACTAAAGCCATGTCCGTGCGTGACATAGATTCTCCGTCCTTCATGGTATAGCAAAGCATAATCACCCATCATAGGAAACTCCAGTAGCATCTGATCCACCTCTGCATCGCAATTCCCACGCACAGAAACGGCAATGTGGGACTTGTGCTTATTCAACAGTGCGGCCACTTCTGCGGGATTATACCCTTCTGGTAACGGATTACGTGGTCCGTGGTACATATAATCTCCGAGCAGGACAAGACGATCGGCTTTCTCCTCTCTGAACTTTTCCAGTGCCAATTGCAACCAGTGCAGTGAGCCGTGAATATCTGATATAAACATCAATTTCATAATTATTCTTTCCTTTCTGAATAGGCTAAAAAATATTCCACTTAAGCACATTATTACATTATTCCCTAAACAAATCTGTGCAAAAATGTTCTTTCGTTTGGTCATACTCTTTTTAAGACAATAAACTACAGCTCCGAGTGAGCTGTAGTTTATTGTTATTCCTTTTATATTTGTACTTATCATCTTCGGTGATTTTATGGATGACCCTGCAAGGGTTTCCAGCCGCAATCACACCAGAAGGCACATTACCACCGATCCATCCTCGCTTCGCTTATTTAGATACAGAAGTCAGATTTCTTTTAAAGCTTCATTGTAGGATTCCACATGCTCACTCTTCAGAACTGGAAAGCTACTCACATTGAAATTTCCACTAAATTACCTTCTGGATCTTTAATTACGCTTTCATAATAGCCGTCACCTGTCAATCTTGGCTGACCCACTACTTCATATCCTGCATGCATGAGCTGCTCTGTCTTTTCATTCACCAGTGCTTTACTTCCAACGGAAAATGCCACATGAGCCCATCCAGTAATATTGATCTGTGGTGAATGATCTACTCCCGTTTTGCGCATAACTTCTAACCTTGCTCCATCCTCAAAAGTGATAAAATAGGACTCAAACCCTTTTGTCGCATTATAATATTTATCATTAGATTTCCCATTAAAGTATTGCTCGTAAAAACTCTTCATCTTTTCTAAGTCTCTCACCCAGATCGCTACATGCTCAATCTTCATTATTTTCCTCCTTCTGTAGCCTCATCATTAAAAATCATTAATTTATACTGGACTCAATTTTCTGTATAGTTATTATTAACGTTTTAATAAGTCTTAATATATATTAGTAATTAATTTTTGTCCAATTCTAACACCCCTAAAAAATTAGCGACCGCTTCGTAAAAGAAAAAAACGGTCGCTATCTATAAGCCTTCATTTATATATAATTAATCACTGGATTATTTATAAATTAACGTTTCAAGCTTTCACCGTTCGTAGCAATAACTTCTTTATACCAATGGAACGATTTCTTCGGATATCTTTCAAGTGTACCGCTGCCATCATCATGACGATCTACGTAAATGTAGCCATAACGTTTCTTAAGCTGAGCGGTCGATGCGCTAACAAGGTCAATACATCCCCAAGACGTATAGCCCAAAACCTCTACTCCGTCCTCAATAGCTTCTCCAACTTGAACCAAATGATCATTCAGGTAGTTGATCCGGTAGTCATCTTCAACCGTTTTTTCGCCTTTTTCATTTGTAATCAGTTCATCAACGGCGCCCAGACCATTTTCAACGATGAATAGTGGTTTTTGGAAGCGATCATAGAACGTATTCAGGACATAACGTAAACCTTGCGGATCAATTTGCCAGCCCCACTCACTTGCCTCAAGATGCGGATTGATGACACCACCCAGGATATTACCTTCACCTTTGACTTTTTTAGCTTCGTCAGCTGTCTCACAAGTACTCATATAATAGCTGAACGAGATAAAATCAACGGTATGCTTCAAATCTTCGGCATCACTTGGTTCAAAGTGAATAGTAATTCCGTTTTCTTTAAAGAAACGTTTCATGTAACCTGGGTATTGACCTCTTGCGTGAATATCCGCAAATGCCATGTTTCTGTGATCAAATTCCATTGCAGCAATGACATCGTCTGGATTTGGTGTCAGCGGATAAGTAGGCATACTCAGCACCATACAGCCAATTTTGAAATCAGGGTTGATCTGATGACCGATTTTTACCGCTCTTGCACTCGCTACAAGCTCATGGTGAATAGCTTGATAAAGATCTTGCTCACTAAGTTGATCTTTTGGTGTGCTAATTCCTCCACTCATGAATGGTGCTTCAAGAATGGAGTTGATTTCATTGAAAGTCAACCAGTATTTAACTTTATCTTTGTAGCGATTAAATACAGTTGTAGCATAGCGCTCATAAAAATCAACAAGCTTACGGTTTACCCAACCATCGTATTCTCTGGACAAATGTAAAGGTGTTTCATAGTGAGATAGTGTAACGAGTGGCTCAATTCCATATTTGTGAAGTTCATCAAACAAATCATCATAAAATTGCAAGCCTTTTTCGTTAGGCTCCAGTTCGTCACCTTTAGGGAAAATACGTGACCATGCGATAGAAGTACGGAATACTTTGAAACCCATTTCCGCGAAAAGTTTGATATCTTCTTTATAATGATGATAAAAATCAATACCGATCAATTTCATGTTATCTTCTGTGGGTACATCCGTAACGGGCCCCCAACCACCACGAGGAGTTACATCCTGAATGGACCAGCCTTTTCCATCTTCTTGATAAGCGCCTTCGAGCTGATTAGCAGCAACTGCTCCGCCCCACAGGAAATCTTTTGGAAACTGTGTACTCATATTTTCTCCGCCTTTGCTGATGTTTTTTATTAACTAGGATAGAAACACGTTACCCCTATGCAAATGTGTTATAAAGTACTTCTAATTGAATCTTAAGGTTTGTAACGCGTTTCATGTCAAGTTTTATTTTAAAAACATCCAGAGCTTATCATAGTATTATCTCCAATAATTACCCCCATATTTATAACTCTTCTATTATTGAGTAAAATGACTATTCTTCAAATGGCGGATCTACATGAATATCTCTATCTGGTTCAGTACTTACCCAGCGTGTAAAGATAACCTGAAAGCCGGCTCGAGTCGGCGCGCAGGCAAAAGGACCTGCCTGTTGTCCCGTTTCATAAGGAAAACGTGCTACACGTACAGTGCGCCAGCTTTGATTTTCGGTTCGGGCTCTAATGATAACCGCGTCCTGTAGTTGTGAAGCACGGATCGTGACATTTTTCCCTACCCAATCGGGTACAGGAGCTAATGACCAATCGGAATAGCCATCTGTGACTACGACTGCCAGCTGAGGAATTCCGTCATTTAATTCGATTCCGGCTTTAATCCACTTTTGTTGTCCTTGATACAGCATTATACCGGCCTGATCGTAAAGCTCCGTAAATGAGCCTAATTGAAACGTGACTTCGATGGCAGAGCCTTCTTCCCAGTCTGTAAGCAGGGAATGTCCGCTACTGCGTTCAAACCCATACAAAGTTTTTTCCCAGTAGTCGCTTCCTTCTCTGGTTTCAACTTTAAGGAACTGGTCTTCTTCTATGGATGATACAGGATGATTAGTCCATGTCCCTGTAGTCCATGCAATCGATTTTTGATTCATTAATCTCATCCTCTCATGCTTTATTGAACGATGCCCTATTTCCTTTTCTCCACCAATTGCAAATTGTACGTCAGACTTTCAAGGGTCACCGAAATCAACCCAAACATGTATTCATCATGAGTATCGTTTTTCACAAAAATTTCGGGCATATGTTCTTTGGGTACATCTTTTAGACAGCCGTTATAAATATCGTCCAACAGATTCGGCTTGGATAACTCTCCAGTCAAAGCGATAGATACAGGGTCTATAATCGCAATAATGGAAGTTATCGTTTGGATCGCCAGAGGAACAAATCCCTCTGTGCTATTTAACTGTTTAAGCTGTTCCTCTCTTGTTAAATCAAAAGGTAAGAAGGAAACTTCCCCCGCAAATTTGGTATTTCCTTTTAACAAATGTCCATCGACAATAAAACCCGCTCCAGGGAAATTGTCTTTTGGAAACGTAACAATAGCAAAGGTTTTATCCTCATCATAATTCTGCATGTTATAAAATCCGTAGACTGTTAAATGCATATCATTTTCAATGGTAACTTCTAATCCGTATTTATCTTGAAGCTGTGGACCTACAGGGACTCCTATGAGCAGGTCGAGATCACAAACATCGATAATTCCTTGATGAACAACCCCGGGGATGCCAATCCCAATGGCTTTGACGTTTCCATAGTTATTAATCAGCTCTCCAATTTGGGTTTCTATGACCTCATAATCAATATGAGGCACAATGGAAGTATTCTCGATGATGGTATCACCAAGCAAATTAGCAACAGCATAAGTAAGAGAATGTATACCGCCTTCCGTTTTCACATTTAAACAGATAATATAAGAATAATCAGCGTTATATTTGTACCGTCTAGCCGGACGTCCGCCGTTCGACTCTTCCAATTCCGTCTCTAATACTTCCCCGGTTTGAAGAAGCTCATTCAGAATATTTCCGCAGGTTGCCACACTAAGACCTGTGATACTGGCTATCGATGACTTGGTTGCATATTCCTTGGATTTCAGTGTGTTTTTAACTAACTCTACATTAATTTGTTTAACCCGAATGGTATTATTGGAGACTGGTTGTATTTGAATACACTCCTTTTCCAGTATTTATTAAAAGGTTTATAATAAGTTGTAATATAACGCTCTGCCTGTAAAAAGTCAATTTGTACTCATTTGGATAAGAAAAAACGGAGTACCGCAGATTCTGAACCATGGGTACCCCGTTTGATTTATTTGTTTTAAACTGATTAAATAGCTCGTATTAAACATCTCCAGCAAGATGTTTAATAACGTCTAATAGTACATTGGCTCCGGCTACCAGATCCGGTCGCGGCGTGTATTCGCGCGGGTTATGACTAATGCCGCCAATACTTGGGACAAAGATCATAGCTGCCGGACAAATGCGAGCCATCATTTGAGCGTCATGACCAGCACCGGATGTCATTCGCTTGGAGCGCAGCTCGCGCTGCATGGCAGCAGCCTCTATCAACTCCACAATGTTGGCATCGAAAGCAACCGGCTCAAAACGGGCCATTCGCTCGGTCGTGATCGTTACCCCTTCGGAAGCTGCAAGTACTCTAAGATACTCGGTCAGCGCCGCTTCTTCAGCCTGCAATCTCTGCTCATCAGGATCACGCAAATCAACAGTAAACGTGGCGCGTGAAGGAATAACATTAATCGCGTTAGGCTCCATGCTAAGACAACCAACCGTAGCCACCGTAGGTGTCTGCGACCTTGTCGCCCGGTCCCTTAAAAATGTGATGACACTGGCTGCTGCCTGTCCCGCATCTCTGCGCATCGACATTGGTGTAGTCCCGGCATGATTGGCAACCCCCTCAATAATAACGCGCTGCCAGGATATTCCTTGAAGGTTCTCAACTGCACCAATCGGAACACCGACACTTTCCAGTACCGGGCCCTGCTCAATATGAAGCTCCACATAAGCATGTGGCAGCATAAAACCCGGCTCCTCTGTTCCTTCATACCCGATGCGCACCAACTCTTCTCCCAATATAGTGCCGTCTGTTCCCACAGAGGCCAATGCGTCCTCAAGCGGGAGTCCACCTGCATATACCAGCGAGCCCATCATATCAGGGGCATAACGAACCCCTTCCTCGTTCGTAAAAGCACCCACAACAATAGAGCGAGCAGGAACAAAGCCAGAAACCTGTAATGTCTGAATGACCTCAAGACCGGAAAGCACACCATAACAACCATCGTACACACCGGCATTGATCACTGTGTCAATATGCGACCCAATCAGCACCGGAGCTGATTGAGTATCATTTGCACCTTTCCATATGCCGAAGATGTTTCCAATACGGTCGACCACAACCTCCAAACCAGCCTCCTTCATCCAGGCTACCAAGGTGTCACGACCACTCTTGTCTGCAGCAGAAGCTGCCAGTCTGGTGAGCTTTTGTTCAGGGTCACGTCCCCTTTGGCCAAGCGATTGAATCCGATCCAGTAAACGTGCTTCATCAATGCATAGGTTGGAATTTTTAAATACCATTTTGCATTCCCCTTTTCATTCTAAAAGTTTTGCTCATACTCATGAAAAAGTATGGATACTTGCCTTCCCATACAATTTGTCTGTATGCCTCGGGATCTGTATCCCCTTCCGTGCTTATGATGAGGATTCTGGAGTCTTCATTTAATTGAAGCTGAGCTGCAGCTTCAATTAAATTTTCTTGCTTCCGCAACAAGCTCAAAACACCTAAGCCAACAGCGCCAGACTCACCAGATATAATTTGGGGATCACCAGGTAATGGATTTCCAAGCATCCTCATTGCCTTTGCCGATACAAAATCCGAACAGGTGATATACATATCCGCATAATCTCTCAATAGTTCCCAAGCCACGGTGCTAGGTTCCCCGCAAGCAAGTCCAGCCATAATCGTGGGCATAAAACCTGTTACAGCATGAGGTTTTCCGTCATTTTCCGCCGCTGATTTATAGATGCACGCAGCTTCATTAGGCTCAACAATAACCGTTGTCGGTCTTTTTTCACCAAAATGAGATATCAAATATCCCAGTATACTTGCTGCAAATGAACCAACACCTGCCTGTAAAAATACATGCGTCGGATAATCATCACCAGCCACTCGGATCTGTTCCAATGCCTCATCTATCAACGTCCCATAGCCTTGCATAATCCAAGTTGGAATTTCTTCATAGCCTTCCCATGCACTATCTTGTAGCAAGACCCCACGATGCTCAGTAGCATAGGTGCTGGCCAACCTAACAGTGTCGTCATAGTTTAGTTCCGTAATAGAGGCTTCTGCCCCTTCATTTCTAATATGATTTAATCTAACTTCAGAAGATCCTTTTGGCATAAACACGACTGATTTCTGTCCTAGCTGGCTAGCCGCCCAAGCAATCCCTCTACCATGATTTCCATCTGTAGCTGTTACAAAAGTAATATCGCCCAATAGTCCCTTGATCTCTTCGGTTTTCAACTTTTCAAAAGAAAGCTCTGAAATATCCATATTCAGTCTATCTGCCAGATACTTGCCGACAGCAAAGGACCCACCTAATACTTTAAAAGCACCCAATCCGAATCTGTAGGATTCATCTTTTATCCATATGCTCCCTACATTCAGCTTGCGTGACAACTTTTTCAAGTTATGCAGTGGAGTGACTTCATATTCAGGAAAGCTTTTATGGAAGTTTCTAACCTTTTGAGCCATATTCCTATCCATAAATTCCACTGATATTTTCTTGAATTCTACTTTACGTGCCTTCTCATTTGTCATGTATTTTAAAGCTGTCATATCCTGCATACATGTCTCCTTCTATTCTTAAAATACTAAATGTCTTAGCTTTATAAATAAAATATCGCATGTGATATATTACATGTTACCCATCAGACTATATACTGTCAACTTGGTTTGCGATATGAAATATGTATGAAATCGGGCTGCAATCATTGATACTCATGAATTGTATGTGATATATTACATTCAAATAAAATTCGAAGGAGGTCTAATCATTGCTATCCAAACATGCAACCAAAGTTAAGCGTTCATCTATACGTGAGCAAGTATACTTACAGCTACAAGAATGGATTATTAGTGGTGTTTTAAAGCCTGGAGATAAGTTAAAGGATCAAGAATTAGCGGAGGTTCTAGGAGCCAGCCGTACACCTATCCGTGAAGCTATTTTAAGATTGGAAGAAGAAGGAATGGTTCAGACTAAAGCCAATAGCTGGACGCAGGTAGCACCTGTTGATATTAAACAGGCCTATCGGCTCTACCCCATCATCGGGTCACTTGAGAAGCTTGCTGTCTCGTTTGCTCAAGAAAATATTCAATCTAAGCACATTAACGAATTAGAATTATTAAATGGAGAGCTCAAACGGGCGCTAAAGGAAGAAAATGCAATACTTGCGCAACAATATGATGCTCAGTTCCACCAGGTTATTATTGATCTGTCGGCAAATGAAGAATTGATTTATGTGCTGGATGGATTAAAAAAAAAGCTGCGCCGTTATGAGGTGACATACTTTGACGGTTTTTTGGGTGCAGAGTCATCAGTTGCAGAACACCAAAAAATAGTCAGTGAGCTTATAGCTAAAAATTTCGCAGCCGCCGCGGACATGATTGAATCGAATTGGAAAGAAAGTTTTCAACGCCGATTATCTAAATTGGATATAGACAAAGACGAAACCGTGTTACCGCTTCAAGAGGAATGAGCCTCTTTCTCTTCTTCTCTATCATCATGCTATACTATAAATAAGAAATAAATTTTTAGTGCAGCATTTCTGCGTTGAAAGTCACTTAAATAGGGGGGGAATTCTGTTGTCAGCTATTGAGTATATAGCAATCATCGCATTGCTCCTCTCCGTCATACTTTTAATTAAGGTCTACAGCCTTCAATCTCGGCTTAATGACTTGAAATCCGACGTGGAGCGTCTTGAAAATCGTTCAGGAATACAAGGAACATCGCTGTCAGGCACCATCCCTGCCACTCCTCCACATATTCTAGATGCAGGAGCTTCAGAAGATATCAATGAAAGGTTGCTCCTGCTCATTAGGGAAGGAAAAAAGATTCAAGCCATAAAAGAACTGAGAACGGCTAAGGATCTTTCCCTTAAGGATGCAAAGGATTATGTGGATCACTTGGAAAAACTCTAAAGAAAGGAAGAAATAAGATGAGTGCCAGCAAAACAAACGCCATGCGCATATTGGACGGGCAACATATACAATACAATATTTTGAGTTATGATCATCAAGATGGAAAAATAGACGGTATGAATGTGGCTGAGAAAATCGATAGAGCCCCGGAGATAGTTTTCAAAACTTTGGTTGCACATAGCAAACAAAATCTGTTTGTTTTTGTAATTCCTGTACATAAAGAGCTTGATCTCAAAAAAGCAGCCAAATCCGCGGGAGAGAAAAAAATTGAAATGCTTCCAGTTAAGGATTTGCAAAAGTTTACGGGATATATTCGCGGTGGCTGCTCCCCCATTGGAATGAAAAAGCTCTACCCCACTTTTATCGACCAGCCTGCATTGGAACTGGAAGCCATCGTTGTAAGCGGTGGGAAAATTGGGACCCAACTGGAATTAAGTCCGCACGATTTAGCTCAAATCATTCAGGCTCAGTTTACAGATCTAACGCATACAGCATAAAACTCACTACATGATCATAAAATCTTTATGCGTATTTTCTTATCCCATACTTCATCAAGCTTCAACCTGGAGAGGAAGATTTAATGATGCATAATGATTGCCCTAAAAATGCAAGAATCCCCCAACCCATCAGAAGTGATGGTGCTGGGGGCATCGACAAGGGTCCACGTGATGTGATGAGGGATCTACAGAATCCCGATATGCTGGTTCCCCCCGTAACGGACAATGGTCTCATTCCAAATATGAGATTTTCTTTTTCTGATGCCCATATGCAGCTTAATCATGGTGGGTGGTCAAGAGAAGTAACGGTAAGGGAATTACCTATTGCTACAACCCTTGCCGGGGTGAATATGAGTTTGACACCGGGTGGTGTACGTGAGCTTCACTGGCATCAGCAAGCGGAATGGTCATATATGCTGTTGGGAAGTGCTCGCATTACGGCAGTAGACCAAAATGGACGTAATTTTATTGCTGATGTGGGTCCCGGAGATCTCTGGTATTTTCCTCCTGGCATTCCGCACTCTATACAGGGGCTTGAGGATGGGTGCGAATTTTTGCTGGTTTTTGATGATGGCAGTTTCTCCGATCTTAACACCCTATCCATCTCCGATTGGTTCGCACATACTCCCAAAGACGTACTTTCTGCAAATTTTGGTGTACCAGAAGCTGATTTTGCAGCGATTCCTCAAGACCAAGTATATATCTATCAGGATTCCGTTCCCGGTTCAATCCAAAGCCAAGCAGTTTCCTCTCCCTATGGTACGATACCTCAGTCCTTCAAACATAAATTACTAGCCCAGCCCCCAATCAAAACGCCGGGCGGAAGCGTACGAATCGCCGACTCCTCCAATTTTCCGATATCCAAAACCATCGCAGCTGCTCTTGTTGAGATTGAACCCGGTGCCATGCGGGAAATGCACTGGCATCCTAATAATGACGAATGGCAATACTATCTTGCCGGGCAAGGACGGATGACTGTCTTTGGCGGTAATGGTGCAGCCCGTACGTTTGATTTTAGAGCCGGAGATGTTGGATATGTGCCTTTTGCTTACGGTCATTACATTCAAAATACAGGCTCCAGCACACTTTGGTTTCTTGAAATGTTTAAAAGTGACCGTTTTGCAGATGTTTCCTTGAATCAATGGATGGCCCTTACGCCTACAGAACTGATTCAGAGTAATTTACATGTAGGTACTGATGTGATCTCTAATTTACGAAAGGTAAAATGGCCTGTCGTTAAGTATCCCGGGTATTCTTTTTACCCAAAGGATGGGCTCTGAAGAATCCGCTGAACGTGTGTCTTGTCCGTACTCTCATTAAAAAAACATAATCTCATGCGCATTTCTTACTGCTTTAGGTAATTTTTTAGCGGATAGTTCCGGCCTTAAGGATTGGATTTGTATGCAAAGATATAGGCATCCCACTTTAGCCAGTAGCCTATATCTTTTGTAGCATTATAACTGGGGCAGACTCAATCCCTCCCCTTCTGGCATTTGAATATCCATCAACACTACATGTGGATGGATACGCTTCGCCATCTAATGCAATATTTTCATAATATAATATAGTAAATTACTGAAATTAATAGACAAATGCCTTATAATTACAAAAACAATCTCTTCTAACAATTATTCATACTATTTTCGCGTTATCATTCTATGATTAGGGATGTGGCTGTAATTATGTTTAAAAATGAGATTTTAACAAGCTCACTACAGGAGCGCAAACAGATCGTAATCGATGATGTAGCAGCATTGGGCTATCCTTACAATGAGTACGATCAGGGGCGAAAGGTCGGTGGTTATGCGGCTATGGCCCAATTTTCAAAAGGAGATATCAGCACTGGACTTGCCTACGTCAACATTCATTTGGATCGGAACAAAGACATGTTCTGGGGAATTAACGTAATGGAAGCTTATATGAAGTTTAAAGAGTATTACACATCTGAGTTAAAGAATAAAGTAAAAGCAAAAATGCTCAGTTTTAATATTTTGAATGCCGATGGGACGGCTCTGTCGGGAAATACAGAAAATCAACGGCTCATGTACGCAGCGGTCGGGGTTGTCGGAGCGGAAGAATGGCCAGAATATCCGGTGAATTATGCTACCATCGCCAGAAGCTATCTGCTATCCGAACTTCCCACAATTACAAAACAGGGGTACTTTGAATACGACTCTCCGACATATTTTATCCATCATGTGGGACCGCTATTGTTCATTACCGAACACTTGAAAGATGCGACATTGCGGAATATGGCCAAACTGACGTTGGAGTGGTATTTTTCCAGTATTGTAGGAGAGTGGCTGCATGGGTACTGGGTGACCAGTCAGGCCAGAACATATAATGCGCAGCAAGAGCCGGGATATACACTTGATGAGAGTGTAGTACTGCTGTGGATGTTGTTTGGAGACAGTCGTAAGCCGATATATCTCGGCAATGAAACCAATCTGAAATTTACCACGATTCCATTTGCGGTTGCGGACTACGAGTTACCAGACATTTTCAAGCGTATAGCAACAGCCCGTTCTACAACTTACACACATAAGGAACGGATGTCTAGAAACAGTAACAAACCGTATAAGACAAGCTACATCACCCCGAATTATGCCGTATTCAGTCAAAAGGACAGTCGGCTCGCACAAAATCAGCTTCATCGTTGGGGCATCAAATGGGTGGGGGATACATACAGTGACGAACCAAATACGTTTTTCATGAAGCAACACTTCAGTGAGCCGATTAACTTGAATCCGTCCAACTCGGAATATTGGATTGGCGGAACGAATATGGAGGAAGTACTTCAGGACGATGGTGCACTCATTGCAGTATACAATATCACAAATTCAAATACATGGATCGACGGCCCAGTTTCATACAACGGAATTAAAGCAACGATCGAACAGGACCCATTCAACAGGAACGGCTGGGTATTCTTTCACACAGGTAAAATGCTGATGGCTGTCAGGACGGCACAACCTTACGTTTGGCCTTATGACACGGAATCGTGGAAATATGGAGGTTATCAGAGATCGTTGCGGAGTGACGGGCCAAAAAATGCAGTCATCGTTGAAACAGCACCTCTTATGGACTATGCAGGAGGTACTTGTATTAGAGAGCTTGACTGCTTTGCTGAGGCTGTACTGACGAAAACCGTAGTGGATTTCAGCGGTGTTAACGATACCAATCCCCGGGTCTATTACAAAGGATTAACAGGTAAAGAGATGGAAATCGTATATGCCACCTCACGTAAAATTCAGGGTGCAGAAGTCAATTATGCTAATTGGCCTCTGCTGGATGATCCGTGGATGCATCAGGATTATAATGGAAATAAACTCGATTTGGTTCATGATAGAGAGAGACGGACCTATGATTTCAATAACTGGAAGGTAACATCAAGCATTATGTAAGTGTCTGTCTCCAACTGACAAGGGCGTCGCAACCAGGCCATCAGGATCTGTTTGAGACGCCTTAAGCGTTCATAAAGATCAATCCAAAATTGATAGTGTCGTACGCACGATATCTCTAAGCACCTCAGTGCTTTCGCCTGTCTTAGCAGTAAATGTCAACGATAGTCGGGCATGATTTAGAAATCTGGCGATTGACAATAGCTCAGATTCCGTAAAATAAATCTCCCCCTCTTTTTGGGCGCGGACTAGGGCGTTGTAATAAGCTAGCTCAAGCTTTTCAGTGTTCTCAGAAATAAAAGCTTTGATTTCATGATGATGCGGTACCTGTTCAATAGCACTGTTCATAATAAAGCATTCCTTGGACAGCCTCTTATCCGTCAAAATCCTAACAGATTCATTAAAAATTATCGCTATTGCATCCTTAACTTTCAGTATCGAATTCTTTAGCTCTTTCCAAACCTCATTTTCACCTTCCTGCCTATGATTATAATTTTTACAGACCGATCAGTCAAAAAGGTTAAAGCGATCTTATGTAGATGTTGATTCACAAAAAAACCATCGTACCGAAATACGATGGTTTAGGGATATCTATTCTATCAAAACGCTCAGATGTAAATGATGCAATCCGATTATTCCTCAGAGTCTACATTGTGGTAAACCTGCTGAACATCCTCCAATTCTTCTAATGCATCAATCAATTTATCGAATTGAACTTGTGCATCTTCTGGAAGAGAAATATCATTTTGAGCAAGCATGGTGAGCTCCGCAACGGTAAATTCAGTCACTCCTGCTTGCTTGAAAGCTTCCTGCACAGCATGGAATTGATCAGGCTCTGCATATACGATGACAGCTTCATCTTCTTCAATGATGTCACGTACCTCTACATCTGCCTCCATCAGTAGCTCCAGCACTTCATCTGCGGTTTTACCCACCAGACCAATAACTGCTGTTGAATCAAACATGTAGGCTACAGAACCGCTCACGCCTAAGCTACCACCATTTTTAGTAAAAGCAGAACGCACATCCGATGCTGTACGGTTAACGTTATTGGTCAACGCATCTACAATGACCATGGAACCGTTCGGTCCGAAACCTTCATAACGAAGCTCTACGTAGTTTTCGTCGCCAGCACCTTTTGCTTTTTCAATAGCACGGTCAATGATTGCTTTGGGTACATTGTACGTTTTTGCACGTTCTAGAACTACTCTTAGTACCCGATTGGATTCAGGATCAGGTTCGCCCTGTTTGGCTGCCACATAAATTTCCACGCCAAATTTAGCATATATACGACTCGTATTAGCATCCTTGGATGCCTTCTTTTCTTTAATGTTATTCCACTTACGTCCCATAATATCCCGCTCTCTTCCTGTATGAATATACACAACGAACTTCATTATATCCTTGTATATTATATCTCCTAAAGGACATACGAACAAGTTTAAACAACTCTGTTATGGAAAAATAAACAATTCTACCTAATTGGGGATGCTTGGAAATGTGAACTTTCAATTCTCCTCATCTATGGACAATTCCCCTATCCATGTCTAAGATGAGGAGGAAGTCTGACTTGAAGGAGATCATTCACTTGGATGTCTTGTACAAAAAGTTGAGCCATAATCATGAAATCACAGTATACGAAACCACCGAGCTGTATGGTGAAAAGGGATTATTTCGGGTGATGCAGTTTTCAAATACAGCCATCCAAGGCGCGGTAGACTTGAATCATCCGCAGCGCATTTTGTTCGAATATCCGAGAGCAATTATCCATCTCATGGAGCTGAACGATCCATCATTTGAAGATGTATTTGTTATCGGGCACGGTATAGGTACAATAGCGGGTCATTTTACAGATAAACGTTTTAAGATTGCCGAGTTGGATGCACAAGTTGTAGAGTTCAGCCGAACATTCTTTGGATACGATCAGGATAATGTAACTGTTGGCGATGGGCGTCGCCTTCTGGAGAAGGAAGCGCCGGATGCTTATGACTATATTATTTTGGACGCCTTCACGGAGCTGGGTACGCCCTTGCATTTAGTATCCTGGGAATTTTTCAAGATGGCCAAAGAAAAGCTGGATTCCGAAGGCTCCCTGATCATGAATTTAATGGGCAAAAGTGAACACGACCATTTGATCAATGCCATTCATACAACGTTGCGTGAAGAATTTGCCTATGTCTCAACTTTCTCGCTCCCCTCGGAAGGCGCTGCCGACGTTCAAAATATCATTATGATAGGTCGGGACAAGCCAATCCGGTTTCAGGCACGTCAGATGGCGGACTTTCATGAGATTACACTCGGAGAAGGCCATATTCTACGGGATATAGATGCTTAGTGTAGTTCCAATATTCGTCTCTCTACATCTTCAATACGAATCGTCTCTTTGTTGCAGCTTTTTCGTTCCACTAACTCTACTTTCCCGTGTTCGGCATCTTTACCTACGATGATGCGCACGGGAATACCTACTAAATCGGAGTCTTTGAATTTAACCCCAGGCCGTTCCTCCCGATCATCCAGCAGCACCTCCACACCGCGATCCTGCAGCTGGTTGTGTAATTTCTCGGCTATTTGCATCTGAAGCCTGTCTTTCACAGAAATCGGAATAATATGAACTTGAAACGGGGCCAGTGCATAAGGCCATATCATTCCGTTCTGATCGTGATTTTGCTCTACAATGGCAGAAAGGATCCGGGATACGCCAATGCCATAGCAGCCCATAATCATCGCTTGCTCAGTTCCAGACGCATCCAGAAAGGTCGCACCCAGCTTCTCACTATATTTGGTGCCCAATTTAAATACGTGTCCGATCTCAATCCCACGATGAAGTTTCAATTCCCCTTCGTCACATCGAGGACATCTATCCCCTTCTATGACATTGCGCAAGTCAGCCACATGCCGAAGATCTATATCGCGCCTTGGGTTCACATGTCGATAATGGTAATCCAGCTCGTTCGCGCCTGCGATACCGCTGGACATTTTGACAACGGCGTAATCCACCCACACAGGGATCGTCAATCCGCATGGGCCTATGAACCCCGAGGGGGTTCCAGTCGCCTTTGACACGATGTCTGTACTTGCTATTTCGAATTTTTCACTACCTAAAATATGTTTAACTTTTACTTCGTTAACCTCATGATCACCCCTGACAACTACAGCAATAGGTTGATCGTCAGCCATATAAATCAGTGTTTTGATGATTTCTTTGGGCTCTATGTGAACCGATTCAACCAGTTGATCTATTGTACGCAGGCCTGGAGTATGGAATTTTTCCATTTTAGCTGTATCAAAAGAAGGAGGGATGGCATTTTCATTTTTATCTGAGATTGGAGCTATTTCTATTTTTCCCGTCGACCGCGCCACGGCTTTTTCAAGATTAGCTGCATATTCACAGCAGGTACATGCTACAATTGTGTCCTCTCCAATATCAGCTAGAGCCATAAATTCATGGGTTTCACCTTCGCCACCAATGGCACCCGCATCTGCTTCTACTGCACGAAAATTTAGACCACAGCGAGTGAAAATGCGATGATATGCCTGGAACATCGTCGAATAGGTATGATCTAGTCCTTCCCAATGTGCATCAAACGAATATGCATCCTTCATCAAAAATTCTCTACTGCGAAGCAGGCCAAATCGCGGACGTTGTTCATCCCGAAATTTGGTTTGAATTTGATACAACGTTACAGGCAATTTGCGATAAGAATTCACTTCATTTCGTATTAAAGACGTAATGACCTCTTCATGTGTAGGCCCCAAAGCAAACTCCCGATCATGCCGATCTTGCAAACGCATCAACTCAGGACCGTAAACATCGTATCTTCCTGATTCTTGCCACAGCTCCGTTGGCTGCAATACAGGCATCAGCAGCTCCCCAGCCCCTACGCGATCCATTTCATCCCGTACGATTTGCTCTACTTTTCTGAGCACCCGTCTGCCAGAGGCATGTAGGTGTACATTCCAGCCGCCAGTTGGCGGATAAATCCTCCCCGCAGCATAAGCTGATGACTGATCACTTCAGCTTCTGCGGGTGCTTCACGCAAGGTTGTCAGTAATAATTGGCTTTGGCGCATGTGTAGCTTCCTCCTTGTTGGACGATAAAATGTACGCAAAAAGACACATCCGTCAGGGACGAATGTGTCGTGGTACCACCCTTCATTTGACCGTAGCCATACACGGAACGGTCCTTCATTAGATAACGGCGTCTAGCCGGTAACGGTTTATCATACAAACCGCTACAGCTCGCAAGGCAGGGAAACGTTCATTCGCGGCGAGAAACCTTTCAGCCCATGAGTTTCTTCTCTGTACAGCGAGTATTGAACCTTTGATCCTTGGTCTACACTATTCCTATATATTACAATTTTCACCACTTTACACGAAATGTAATTTCTAGTCAAGGAGATAATCTTCTGCTACACAGCAAGAAACTCGTTACCCTGCTCTGCCTGTAAGGGCCGCATAGAATAGATCAGTCGATAGAGTAAACCTACTACCATAGAACCTCCCTTTAAATAAAATCAGATAAAGGAGGCACTGTGGCAGAAAAACAATTACGAATTTCACACTTTCCATCAGACAACATGCTCCTTTTACAAATTCAATAATTGAGGCCATTACATACGTGAAGCTCCAAATATGCGCTGTTGTAGGTTAGAGTTCTCTTGATTACTTATGTATCATTCTTTTTAAAATACACGCCCTTGAAAAACACAAAATTTTGCGTATGTATGCCATACAGCTCCTGAAACCTAGAATGAAGTTTATTCATAGAAAGAGTCTCTGAGACCGTCCGATCCGTTTGCAGGGTCAAGTCGACACAGCTAATTCCAAATTGGCACACTTGCTCCATAGGATAACCTTGGGTAATTCCATATATCATCCCGGCAATAAAAGCATCATCTGCGCCTGTGACATCAATGACCTCTTGAACAGGATGAATGGGAATTTGGCCATGAGTTCCATCCTGAGAGGCGTACAAAACACGATCAGCACCGCAGATAAAAATGACATTCTGAACTCCAAGTTTGTGAAAAATTCGGGTGGCATCCAACATATGCTGATCATCTGTAAGTTCTAGCTCCAAATAGGCTTCAGCCTCCACCGGTTTACATACCAGCCACTCCACCCCATGCAAATTTCGGGGAAGCTTTCTCATCTTGGAGGCCGATACCGAAGAAACGACAATCGGAACCCGATGCTCATGACAGACATGTATGGTGGCTGCAATTACGTTCATAGAGAAATTAGTGTCCAGCAGAACGAGTCGGGATGAGGCAATTAAAGGAGCATTTTCAAAAATTACTGAAGGACGAATCTGATCATAAATCTCCATTTCTGCTGTCGCTACAATCAGTTCACCACGCTCGTTCAGCAAGGCAGTATAAACCCCAGTTGACGGTTCACCTTTGACTTGCAGAGGAACCACGTGCATGTAACGGCTGGACTGTTCGATAATAAATTCACCTTCCGCATCGTCCCCAACTGCGGTCAGCAGGCTGACCCGCTGGCTCAACCTCCCTAAATTTTCGGCTACATTTCGTGCTACCCCACCGCAAGATTGCAGTCTTGTACTGCTCGGATTGGAGGTATGAAGCTGAAATGTACCTTTAATCATGATTTTACGATCCAAATTAGCCCCCCCGATACATAGTATTGGTTTGCTAGAGGGCCAAGGCTCGTCCTGTTCATTTTGGTGGATTTTTTTTAATTTCATCATTTGACTCCTTTCTCGAGTCTATTCGTTAAAATGATTTAAATTTGTACAGAAATAGGCACTATATAAAATTAACACGTTCCAAATGTCATATTCCCAAGAATAATGTCGAGTTCGTTAAAATATCCTAAAGTTACACATGCAAAAAAACACCCTATTGTAAAGATATCTTTCACTTTTACGATAGGGTGATTGGGTTGGAACTACAGCATAGTTCTTCCTTACATTATGTTATTCAGGATCTTGCAAAATTCGATTCCATTCGCTCCGAAGTGCAAAATATAGACAAACTAAACCATTTCGATCTATATCTTGTTCATTGGAAGTCGCTTATGGGATTTTTGCAAAATCCTCTATTTCAAAATAAATAGAGCTGCTCCGTGAGGAGGTAAATCTGTGGACAGCTCTTGTGCTAAAACACCTAAATCTACATGGTTCCATAAATCTCTGGCATTTGCCTGACCTTCAATACCAAGGTCTTTTAAGGATACACGCACCTTTGAAGATTCATCCCCAGCATTAAACAAAGCTGCATATACATGCCCTTTCCCGTTATGTGAAGTCCAAACGATATGTTCATCCTTTCTATACACCTGCCGTGCATTCAAACCGTTGCGATGAGCATTTAACACTTCTTCATTAGTCAGCAAAGAAAGAGTCCATGCATCATTATCCCGCAGTTCGCCCCCGAACATCAGGGGAGACCGGAAAATGCTCCACAAGGTCATCATCGTTAGCTGCTCATCCTTAGTAAAGCGTGTCCATCTGTCATGGCTGCCGGAATCTACCGAATCTACCGAACGAATACCCAGATGACCCAGTGGCAGCATGTCGCAATCCGGCCAGTGACCTGGACCTACATGTTCCGCCCATTTCTCGCAGCGCTCAAACATACCATACAGTAAAGGCCATACATCCCAGAAGTCATCAGTCATACGCCACATATTCGCGTTTGCGATTAAATCAGATGCATGCTCCAGCGGTGCAGGACCAGGCGATAGACTCAACACCATCGGACGTCCGCATTGGGCGATAGCCCGCCTAATCAATTCAATTTCCGCCAAATGAATACCATAGAGACGTGATGCAGCAATGTCATCTACTTTGACAAAATCCACACCCCATTCCGCATACAGATCAAACAACGAATTATAGTACTCCTGTGCGCCTTCCTTGGATGCATCTACCCCATACATATCTGTGTTCCAAGGACAAATAGAGTTGGGATGCGCAATTTGTCTCGCCGTGGCTGTGGTTCCCAAAATCGGGGTATCCTGATGCACCGCTTGGCGGGATATGCCTCTCATAATATGTATACCAAATTTCAATCCCAGACCGTGTACATATTCCGCAAGAGCTTGGAAGCCTCGTCCATCTGCTGCCGAAGGAAACCGATTCACCGCTGGAATAAGACGTGAAAATGAATCCATTTCCAATGGGACAAACGGGCGATACTGTGAAGATACTGCTCCTGACTCATACCACTGAATATCCACCACGACATATTCCCAACCGTATTCCTTCAGATGCTCCGCCATATATTGAGCATTTCCCCGTACTTCCTCTTCCCGTACTGCTGCACCGTAGCAATCCCAGCTATTCCACCCCATAGGTGGTGTATGCGCTGTCAAATGATGCTTCATTTCATTCATCCTTTCATCCAGTAGATCTCATCCTGCTACCAAAAATCCCCTCATCAGTACGTAACTATTATAATGTAAACCCTTACTTTTGTCGCTCGTCTCCTTTTTCATTTCCACTTTTTATACATTTAAGTTGACTAACTAAAAGAATGTGGTACATTTAAAATTGCTTTTAAAAAACTTTGACTTGAATCAGAGGGTGATTTTACATGTGTGAACATACTTATCGAATTTTGTTGTTTTACAAATATGTCAACATTGAAGATCCTGCCACCTTTACGGCAGAGCATCTGGCTTACTGCAAGGAGCTGGGCGTCAAGGGAAGAATCTTGATTGCTGCGGAAGGAATCAACGGAACACTGTCTGGTACAGTAGAGCAAACGGAGCAATATATGCGTGATTTGCGCGCCAATCCGAAATTCCACGATATCGTTATTAAAATAGATGAGTCTGACGGTCATGCGTTCAAGAAAATATTTGTACGCCATCGTCAGGAGCTTGTTACGCTGCGTCATGAAGATGAGCTGGACCCTAATGAAATTAGCGGTAAGCGTCTGTCACCAAAGGAGTTTTATGAGCAGCTTCAAGAAGAAGATGTAGTTATTCTGGACGGACGTAATGACTATGAATATGACATCGGTCATTTCCGCGGGGCGATTCGCCCCGAAGTCGAATCGTTCCGTGAATTTCCACAATGGATTCGCGACAATATGACTCAGTTCAAAGACAAGAAAATCCTGACGTACTGCACCGGAGGTATCCGTTGCGAAAAGTTGTCCGGTCTTCTGATCAAAGAAGGGTTTAATGATGTAGGCCAGTTGGATGGCGGCATTGTGACTTACAGCAAGGACCCGGAAGTACAAGGACGTTTGTTTGACGGTAAATGCTACGTATTTGACGAACGAATCTCGATTCCGATCAATCATACGGATGAGGACGTCATTGTCGGCAAGTGCTTCCATTGTGAAACGCCGAGCGATCATTATATCAACTGCCCAGTGTGCAATCTCCAGCATATTGCATGTCCGGATTGCGAAGAACAGCATCAGCACTATTGCTCTGACGATTGCCGAACCAAAGCGGAAACCGTAGCTACTGCATAAATTGGCAGTATCATTGGTTCATTATAATAAAAGGGATGCCCTATTAGCCGTTCATCATGGCTGTGGGCATCCCTTTTATTGTTTTCACAATAAGTGTCGAAGGCTTCATAGTATATACCTATGACCTTGATTGTATTTTCATCTTGGACGGGCTCGAAAGTAGCGTCTTATAATGGAAAATGTCATTACAGAAAGGATGGGTGGAATTCATGATTCAAATCGTACTTTCAACTCTATTATCGGTTATCGTTCCGCTGTCCATTCCGGTGATCGCCGGATTTTTACTTGGAAAATTCATGAAGCTGGAAACGAAACCGCTCTCGACTTTGTATTTATATTTTTTAAGCCCCGCAATGATTCTGGACACGCTACTCAAAGCACAGCTTACCTGGCATGATGTGGCGCAGACTGCCGCTTTTTCAATATTAAACCTGCTGCTGTTGTGGGGAATTGCACAATTAGCAGGGAAAATCTTTAGACTGAGCACTCCGGAAACGGCTGGACTTACCTTAATCTCCACACTCACCAATAGTGCAAATTATGGCCTGCCCCTAATTTTACTTGCCTTTGGGCAGCTCGGTCTGGATAAAGCCTCCGTGTATGTCGTCATCCAGATAATTATGGTCAATACCATTGGCGTTTACTTTGCAGCCCGCTCTGAATTTTCTGTTCAAAGTGCTGTTAAGTCGGTGTTTTCACTTCCTGCGATCTATGCAGCTCTACTCGCCATGGGACTGCGGCTACTGGACTGGCATCTTCCCTCAGGGATTCAATCAGGCGTCTCGATGATTGCTGCTGCCTATTCTCCGGTCGTGCTGGCGATTCTGGGTACCCAGATGGCTTATGTAAAAATATTTAAGTTGGAGTCGTCTATTAAAAAAGCCAGCTACGCCGGACTAACAATTCGGCTTCTACTCTCCCCGCTTGCGGCTTGTCTTGCTATGCTGATACTGGGAATTTCAGGTCTTTTGTTCTCCGTTCTCTTCATTCTTGCCTCAATGCCTGTTGCTGTGAATGCTGTCATTTTAGCAGAAAAATTTAATGCATCGCCAAAACTGGTTTCCACCTGCATCCTGTGGAGCACGCTTGCCTCATTCCTGATATTGCCTATTCTGATTATGTTGGTAGCAGGTTAGCGAGAAAAAAAGACTCTCTACACCATAGAGAGCCATGCACGATCCTGTCTCCATTCTACTTGTACAGGCGTTTCAAAAAAAGCACTAAGCGTTTCACTGCTTAGAATATCAGTCGTTTTACCTTTGGCAAATACCGTGCCCCGGCGGATTAAAATCGTATGCGTGTACATCGGTAGAATTTCTTCAATATGATGTGTAACATACAGTAAATTCGGCGAAGCCGGCGACTCCGATAACTGGCGAATGCTATCCAGCAATGCTTCCCGGGAAAAAAAGTCCAAACCATTACACGCCTCGTCCAAAATCAGTAGCTTGGGCGAGGCCATTAATGCGCGGGCGATAAGCACTTTCTGCTTTTCTCCCTGTGAGCATCCCTGATACAACCGATCCACGAGATGAGCACACCCCAGTTGCGTCATAAGCTGAACGGCCTGTTCATAATCTGTATCCGTCGTCTGATCATAAAGTCCAATGGAGGCAAATTTGCCACTAATAACAACATCCTGCGTACGCTGACTCCCATTAATTCTTTCCTGTAAAGAGGAACTGACCCAACCAATAGATTTGCGCAGCTCCCTCAGATCCACATCCCCAAAGGTATGGCCCAATACACCAACACTACCTGTGGTTGGCCATATGTAACCGTTAATCATATTGAGCATCGTTGTTTTACCTGACCCATTCAAGCCGAGTACAGCCCAGTGCTCTCCCTCAGCTACCTGCCAATTGATTTGATCTAGTATGGTGCGGTTATCTCTCTTCCAGCTTACATTGTTAAGTTCAATGACAGAATTCATGGCTGTACATCCTTTCTATTCGTCGTATCATCAGACGTTTATACGCATAGTAAAGATCATCATTAGTACGTCTAGCTTCTCTTTCATGTAAGCATAGCACAGGGTCACAGGTTGTTCAATTTTAAATAGCCCACTCCATTGTTCATATAGGAGTGGGCTGGCAATGAAGCTATCCACTAATCAAGATACTTTTTCTTTTTTAGAGTCCTTAATTACATTCTTATCTTTGTTCTTATCTTTGTTCTTATCTTTGTTCTTATCTTTATTTGTGTCTTTGCTTGGGACCCTGACCTTCCTTCTTTCATTAGCCAGTCGCCAATAGCCTAATACTTTACGGTACATGGACTTATCTGATAATTGGTTAAAAATATATGGGTCCGGCTTCGTATTCACCTCAATAATCCATGGGGTAAAGCGATGATCCAGTCCAATGTCCACACCAATTTGCCGGAAATTTGGATATGTTTTTTGCAGTTGCTTGGCGATGGTAAGACCCAGTTCATTTAGTTTCTTGACCAGCTCCGCCTGTTTGCTTTGCGATAAATGGGATTTTAGTAACTGCTCCAAGGCCATCGGCTTACCACCACTATGATAGTTAGTCACGATTTTACGGGGATGACCCAGACGTCCAATAATTCCGGTAGACTCCCATAGCCCTTTTTCATTACGCTGCACCATGACCCGAATATCAAAATAACGCATTTGATGGCGTAGCAAATGGATTCCCTTTTGAATAAGATAACTTTTCTTCCCCGTATGTTTCGATAGGCTGGTATATAGTGCATCCAAATGTTTGAATTCCTGACGCGTTTCCTCAAATTGATAGGCGAAACGCTGGCCAGCCTCCTGCTCTACTCTCATTACACCTTTACCAAAGGTACCTCGCTCGGGTTTTACATAGACCATACCGTACTTCTCCAGCATTGACTTCAAATTTGCTTTGTTATATTTCCGAGTTTCAGGTACATAAGGTTTGATGCTGCCATGCTGGAGCAACAATTGGGTTTTATGCCATTTGCTGCGCAACGCCTGCGCCTGTGAAGAATTCACTTGCCCCTCTCCTCTCTACTCTCAGGTAGAACGCTCCTGTTAAAAAAGATCAATCTATCGTATGCGCTAACTCCCCATTCGAAGCTTCATCAGCCCTGTCCTGCATAGAAATGGACGTTTGACCTTGCCCGGTCGAAAGCGCCTGTCCAAGCATACAATATTAGGAGACACTGGGAGCGTATATTTGCACATATAGGGAGTGAATAACATGTCAGCGCAATCGGATGGGCCACGAAAGGGTTCCCTTACAATCGATGTTCTGATCCCCGCAATTGATAAAGATATTGTCACACTACCGCTGGTGATTGACAGTCTGCGCCGTCACGTGCAGCACCGAATTGGAACTATCTATATCATTTCACCACAAAGCACCGGGATTCGCCGTCTGTGCGTAAACAAGAAATGTACATTTATAGACGAAAAAACGGTGCTACCCATCACCAAAAAACATATTCATTACGGGACAACACGCTGGGACCGCTCAGGCTGGCTGTATCAACAATTGCTCAAAATGAATGGCGACAAAATCAGTAAAGCCTCTTTTTTTCTCGTCATTGACGCAGACACGATTTTGATTCGTCCACATACGTTCCGTAAAGACGGAAAAACGATTTTTTACTACCGCAACTGGAGCCAGCCAGAGTATTTTCGCACCTATCACAAGCTGATGGGCGTTAAAGCTCCCTCACCAAAGTCCTTTGTTACTCACTATATGCTTTTTGAAAAAGCACAGCTTACCCGGCTCAAGCAAGTTATCGAGGCACGACATGGGAAACCCTGGTACAACGCAATTATTCACAGTGTAGACCGGACAAAACAGTTTGGTTTTTCCGAATATGAAACGTATGCCAACTATTTATACAGCCATCAGCCCTCTCGGATGATTTTGCGCAAGTCATTGAATAAAGCGCTTCATAGTCGGGCTTCTTCCCTGTCGCAAAAACAATTGGATGTCTTGGCCGAGAACTATCGCTCCTTATCTTTTCATCAACGCAAGGTGTACCAACTTGCTCCAAAAACAAAGATTGAATCATCGCTAAAATAGTTTTTAAAATCCTGCAAAATGATGCAGTCCAAAATAGATCTGCATTGAAGGAGGAAACGTCCGTGCGCATCGTATTATTATGCGGTGGTGCCGGAAAACGGCTATGGCCACTATCCAACGAAATCCGGTCGAAGCTGTTTCTCCGGTTGTTGTCCGCTCCTGACGGGCGAAAGGAATCTATGCTCGGCCGGGTGTACCGTCAGCTTACCTTAACCGGGCTGGATTCCTCTGCCCTGCTTCTGGCTCATCGGAGTCAGGTAAATCTAGCCTTTCGCCATACAGAAGGTCGTCTGCCCGTTCTGGGCGAGCCTGCCAAACGGGGAACCTTCACCGCTGCTGCACTGGCAGCTGCTTATTTTCACACCAGAGGCACAGGGCTGGATGAAGTTCTCTGCATTGCCCCAGCGGACATGTTTGCAGGAGAGGATTTCTTCCATAGCATAGCAGCGCTCTCCGGCATATTGTTTGAGAGCGGAGCCGATCTGGCTATGCTTGGGACAAGGCCCACTCATCCCTCCGACCAATACGGCTACGTCGTTCCGGGTCTGCAAATGATACGGGAAGGGAAAACTTCCTATGCGCAAGTTGCTCGCTTCACAGAAAAGCCGGATCTCCCCGGAGCACAACAGCTTATTCATCAGGGCGCGCTCTGGAACTGTGGTGTTTACGCTTTTACATTACGGTATATGCTGTCCTGTATGGAGCGAAGTGATCTGCCGCTGAACGATAAAGCATTATGCGCGATGTATGATAGCCTCCCCGTTCGCAGTTTCGACGAAGAGATTGCAGAGCGTGCCGAACATGCCATCGTCCTGCCCTACGATGGCGAATGGCACGACATCGGCAACTGGCAGGCTCTAACAGAGCAGCTAAGCAGTCAAGTAATCGGGCGTGGACAGATTAGTGGGCAGACTCATGGCACGCATATCGTTAATGAGCTGCCCTATCCACTTCATGTCATTGGTGTGGAAGGTATTATTGCTGCCGCGAGTCCCGATGGCATTCTCATTGCGTCCAAGAGCCATGCCCACGTAATCAAGGAGCAGCTAGGTAAACTTCAACTTCACCCCATGCATGGTGAAACCTCTTGGGGCAGTTACCGAGTGCTGGACGAATTTGATCATCGGAGTCTGAACGATATACTGGCCATACGGCTGACGGTACTGCCAGATCAATGCTTGAATGGCCGTATTCACGGCAGTGGACTTAAAGTATGGACGATCGTGTCCGGCCGGGGAGAGGTCATGCTGAACGGAGAACGTTTTGCTGCGGCAAGCGGTTCTGTATTTAGCATTCCGGTCGATACGCATCACACAATCCGTGCCGATCTGGATACACCACTGGAGCTGATTGAGGTACGTCTGGGAAACAGCTTGGTGAACGCCTTCTATAAATCCGAGTCCTGACAACACATAGATATAATGCACGCTACGGATTGTGAACGAAGGTCGCAGGTCGCACATAAAAAATCGCTCCTGAGCAAGGTGAAAAAGTCCTTGCTCCAGAAGCGATTTTATTTTGTGATGCAGTTACCTTTGACTATTCCGGCTTCTTTTAAAAAATGCTGAACGATCTCCAACTGATAGTGTATGCGTACTTTCTTAGGCAGGCTCCAACCCGTTTCCACGGTAACCGCGCGTGCACCTAAAATACGGGCTACAGCGGTGCGGGAGGAACCTGGAAGCTCATGCAGCCGAAGGTTGAAATGTCGGTCGCTCACCTGTATGGAGCGATTCATTCGCTTAATAACCCGACGAACCGCAGGAACCACCGGGTTGGCCTTGTTGGAGATTAGCGTTTGACCAAGCACCTCGGCATCCTTTTGTGACAATCCATTGGCCTCATGCAAGTCAAGATACCATTCAGGTTGATGCTTTTGTGTTAATTTGAATAGAGCAGCGGAAAGTGGTTGTGTTGCCAGCTGCTTTTTTTTGCGCGGAAAGGTTCGATTAAGATCAGGTATTCCTCTAATCCGTTTGCGGTAAGCCTTTTGGTTTACAATCGGTACAATTATAAGCTTACCATGGTTAAATCGCTGTTTTTGCTGATTCAAAAGCTTCACCAGTTTCTCAGCAGCTCGTATGCTAGCTATTTCATTACCATGTATCCCCGCGACCACCATCACACACGGACCTTTCTGCCCCCCTGTGACTATATAATAAGGAGTTGCCCAAGAGCCATTTCCGAGCATATATCGTTTGACCTGCATCCCCTTCACCTCCGTATAGGCTGTCGTTGTCCTCTCTTCTGTTCTCGCCGACGGATGATTTCACGGTATAGTCTTAAGTAGTTACTGGTCATCTGTTTGTTGGTAAATCTTTGGTTGACATATGAACGAAGCTGCGCTGGTGACGGATAATTTTTTTGCTGTGCCTTTCGTGCCATTTGGCTAATTGATTTGCAAATCAACTGTGGAAAGCCCAAGAGTACCTCGGGAACGGAGCCGTTTTTTAATGCCAGCACCGGTGTCCCACAAGCCATGGCCTCGACCATTACGAGTCCGAACGGCTCTTCCCACAGTGTCGGAAACAGCAGACACTCTGCATGTTTCAGCAGCTTCTGTTTCTGAGCGCCTCCAACTGCACCTACATAGCGTATATTCGGATTGCGCTGAATTCGTTTCTGAATCTCTTTACGGAAAAATTCTGGAGCTTTGATAGGACCTGCAATAAGCAGTTTTTTTCCTGTTCGTTCTGCAACCTGAATGGCCTGCAATACACCTTTATCTCGTATGATTCTGCCCATGAACAGCAAGTAGCCACGCTTCTCACTGCTGAACTCGTATTCATGGGTGTTGATACCATTATAGATATAAAAACCTTTGCCCCTGCCCATCAGCTGACGTGCTCGTTTACTGACATATACCGGGTTTTTACCGTGTCTCTTTACTGGAAGATGAACGGTGCATACTGATGGACAAGGCAGCTTCCTACGCCCCACAGAAGAACGAAAAGTATGATCATGAATGATATGTGTGTTGGAAGGCATATGCCGGAGTACATATTGGGGGATCTGACTATGTTTCAAACCCTTGGGATAGGTAATCAACCGCGCACTGCTCCTGCTCCCACGGGCGGCAAACAGCGATACATGATGCCCTCGTCTCACCAATTCCTCAGTTAATTCATGCACGACCTTTTCCGTTCCGCCTTTGTTAGAGGGTACCGGCTGTGCATCGGGATAGTTGGAAATGACCTGAACAATGGTTAGACGCCGTTTTTTGAGTGCTTTATTCTGCTTTGAAGCCATACGAATTCCCCTTCCTGACCGGAAATACGGTGTGATCCTTACGATGTCAACGGGAATCAGAGCATACTCCCGTACAAGTTATAAATTGTAGTATATAGGTATGTATATTTTGCGTGATTGCTTGTGCCAATCGTCTGCAAGTCGTTTTTTGCCATACGAGCCTATCTATAAGGGGAGTCTATACAATTTGTCAAGCCAAAATTAAGGAGAAAATTCTCATCGTTTTCTAATAAATGAGGACAAAGCGTTGGGGTAACAGGTTTGTAACCATGAGTGGTAAATTCCGGACATTTTATTTGTGTTATTGTCATTTCAGGACATCAACACAATACGAATAACGGAGGAATTTATATATGAAACGTACTTCTAAAAAATTGTGGATGGGTATTTGCTTTACTATGACTTTGGCATTGAGCGCAGGGAGCTTCGTCGTTGGACCAGCCACCACTCATGCCGCTTCGGCAAGTAAAGCTGATCGGATTATTTCTAAAGGCTCCCAGTTTATGGGTGTGCGTTATGAGCATGGAGCCCCAGCAGGCAATACAAGATCTTTTGACTGCTCTTCGTTCACTCAATATGTATTTGCACAAAATGGCATCAAGCTTCCACGTTCGTCCAGACAGCAATCAACTGTTGGCACTTTCGTACCGCGTAGTCAGCTGAAAAAAGGCGATTTGGTCTTTTTCTATGCGCCAATTCATCATGTAGCCATTTACATGGGGAACGGCAAAATTCTGCATACGTATGGTAAAGGCGGCGTAACGGTTACAGATCTAAATTCGGGATGGTGGAGCCGCAATTACACAACAGCACGTCGTGTCCTCTAGGATAAATTTTAGTTGATTCCCATCCACCGAATGCTTAACTTACAAATAACAATAAAAAGGGCTGTTCCGCGAGTAGATATTTCTACTGGAGGGACAGCCTTTCCTTTTGTCTTTGGGGCAGCGTGACGATGACTACCGTTCCTTCTCCTTCTACGCTCTCCATACGTATCGTACCCTGATGAGCATCTGTAATTGCCTTGGCAATCGGCAACCCCAGCCCGGTCCCTCCAGTTTTACGATGCCTGGAGCTATCTACCCGATAAAATCGTTCGAAGACCCGCTTGATCTCGCCCTCAGGTATTCCGATCCCATAATCCTTAACCCGGATATAGACATCCTTTTCATCTGTAGATAACCCTATTTCAATCTCATCCGAGCTGTATTTTAATGCATTATCCAGTAGGATCACTAGCAATTGCTTCATTTTTGTCAGGTTGGCATCCAGCCAAATTTCTTTCTCTTCGGTTAAAATAGAAATTTGACGATCATGTACAGGCTTAAGATGCGCTACTACCTGTTGACAACAACCGATCATTTCTATCCGCTCATGCGGCTCAGGGTCTTTCTGCTGTGAGGAGGCAAGAGTCAGCAACTGCTGTGTCATCGTACGCATTCGCTGAGTTTCTTCATAGATCGATTCAATGGATTCCTTATGAATGTCCTCATCACGCGTGCCCCACCGCCGCAGCATGTTGGCATAGCCCTCAATAATCATAAGTGTGGTATTCAGCTCATGTGAGGCATCTGAAACAAACTGCTGCTGGCTCTGAAAGCTTTCTTCTAATCTCTCCATCATTCGGTTAAAAGTAGCGGTCATTTGGGACAATTCATCTTGATTATGACTGCCAGCGGGGATTTTTTTAAATTTTAAGCTTCTCTCAATTTCCTGCATCGTTTGAATACTACTGGAAATCGGCAGCAATATGGCATTCGCCAAAATCGTGCTCCCTACCAAACTTAGCAACATTGCTCCTACAGTCGAAGTGATGAGAATCGTATTTAAAATATCGAGATTGGTTTCGAGTGCATCCCATTTTTCCACGATCTCCAGCGTTCCCTTCTGATTGCCCTCCGGAGAAAGCACGGGGAGATGGATTACCAGAATTTTATGACCCTGTACATCAGTCAATTGAGAGCTTTGAGAAGTGTTAAAACGAATATCGCCCAGCTTAAAGCGTGACTGGCGACTTACTTCATACAGAAGTCGGGATTGCTGATCAAACACCCTCAGAATAGTATCTCCGGAAAGCTCATCTTTCAGTTTTGGACTCCATGCATTCTTCAGAATCATGGTGTGTCCGGTTTCGGCAATGATTTCAGTCCACTTATTTTGCAGTACTTCTCTTTCATTTCGCGTAGCGATTTTGACGAACAACAAATGAACCGTGATATCCACAAACAGGAGTATTATCATCACTAAAATAGAACTGAGCAGGGTGATTTTGGTCCGCAGCTTCAATGTTCTTCCTCCCTGATGCAGTACCCCACACCACGTACGGTTTTAATTAATTTCTTTTTGTATCCATGATCAATTTTTTTGCGAACATACCGGATATACACATCTACGACATTCGTATCACCAACAAAATCAAACCCCCACACGTTCTGAATCAATTCATCCCGCTGCAATACCTGATTTTTGTGCTCCATCAGATAGAGAAGCAGATCATATTCTTTGGGCGTCAGTTCGATTCGGTTTCCTTCCCGCACCACTGACCTAGTCTTGCGTTCCAACACCAAACTATCCACTTGGAGCCTGGACGACAACTTGTCCTCTTTTTGTGAAGCGGTAGCTGTTGACTCCATTTGATGCCTCATACTGGCCCGCATCCGCGCTAATAACTCCTCGATCTCAAAAGGCTTCGTAATGTAATCATTGGCACCTTCATCCAGACCTGAAACCTTATCAGGAGTCGTGTTACGTGCAGTGACCATAATTACTGGTGTATGATTGTCCACTTTTCGAATCTGCTTTAGCACCTCGACCCCGTTCATCTCCGGCAGCATGACATCCAGAATGATGATATCCCATGTACGTGCTAGAGCTTTATCCAATCCTTCTCTGCCCGTTTGTGCGATTTCAACTGCATATCCTTCATGGGATAACTCCAACTGAAGCAATCTGGATATCTTCTCTTCATCATCAATGACCAGCACCGACTTTTCCATCGCAAAACCACCTATTTCTATAGAAAAAACAAATGAGTAACGGAAAGGACATTCATTTTTTATTTAATTTTAAGCTTTTATCCGTGTAGTCGCTCTATAATATAACTTTGTTATTCAATTTTTTGATGTTAAGGAGTAATTTATTCATGTTAATTAATGTAGACTATGCTTTATTTCACTGGATCAATGAACTGGCTAATTCCCTCGCCTTTTTGAATGGAACCATGCGTTTCTTAGCGCAATATGCACCGTATTTATTCGGAGTGGCTTTGCTGATTTACTGGTTCACCTTTAAAATGCCGCATCGAATGATGGTTTTAGAAGCTGTTATAACGGTTTGTATCGGTTTTGTAATTAGTTGGGGCCTTGGACATTTGTTTTACAGAGATCGCCCTTTTGTCGGATATTCAGTCATTCAGCTTATTCATCATGAACCCAATGCTTCATTCCCGAGTAACCATGCACTTGGGGCGTTTGCTCTGGCTGCCATTATATGGATTCATCATCAAAAATTTCGTGTTCTCTGGGTTATCTTGGCTGTACTCATCGCAGTATCCCGCGTGTGGACCGGAGTGCATTATCCCTCGGATATTTTGGCAGGTGCACTTATTGGTGTAGGTTGTGCCGTCGGTGTTCATCGATTCATTCGAAGCCGGAAGCTTCCTGGCATCTTTATGCAGGCGGCTATTATATTTTATGAAAAATGGGAGCAGAAGCTGGGGCTCAAGCCTGGTGAACAGGCCAGAACTAAGATGACTGAAAACACTTCCTCTGTCCAAATGAAAAGCAGACGCTAAAGCGTCTGCTTTATTTATGCAACCCGTTATGCTGTCGATTTAGAGCGAAGTGACAGCATTCGTCGTTCTTCGTACCGCTGATAAAACCAAATACAAGCTGCCATCCAGCAGCCACTCATAAAATAGCCACCCACAACGTCGCTAGGATAATGTACGCCCAAATAAATGCGGCTCGTCCCGATTGCTACAATCAGCAGGCTGCTGAGTACAATAAGAAGGATACGCCCCAGCCTAGAAGGAACATGCTTCCACACTAAAAATGTCAGCGCCGCATACATGCTGAAAGCTGTCATGGAATGTCCGCTTGGAAAGCTGTATCCATTCTCTTCAATAATACGGTGAATCTCCGGTCTCGCACGCTGAAAAAGTACTTTCAGTATCGTATTCAGCATTACCGATCCCAATACACCAGCCGCCAAAAAAAGCAGTTCTCTGCGGTGTCCCAATACTTTATAGAGCACGAACATGGCCATTAAAATGATGATCACAACTGGAATCCCGCTGCCGATCATGGTGAAAAATTTCATTACACGGGTCATGGAGGGCGACTCCAGTTGTCCAATAACCGAAATAATTTCCTGGTCAAAATGCCGAACTTGATGGTCACTCACCCATAATGCGATTAAGCCAAAACCGAATGCACATACTATACATGTGAGCAAAGCCAAGGAAATAGGCAGCTTTGTTGATGTTTGCTTCATTTTCTATAGTTCCTCCATAATTTCATTGCGTGATAAAACAAAGTGCAGATTGGCTTACATATAGGTCTTACTTTGCCCACTTTTCCCTTATCATTTCAATAAAAGAATTAGTTGCATCCTCCACATAATTGAAACCCGTTTTCAAAAAAATATCACTTTCAGAATCATTTTATAATATAAGAATTTCATATTGACTACAAAATCGCAAGCGGAATGTAGCGAAAAAAGCAGCAACAAAAAAGGACGCCATTCAAGCCTTATAAACGGCTCGAATGACATCCTATGATTACACGTGGCATACTACAAACGTAATTCCCAAGTTAAACAAGCATCATCTACTAATTAGGTTGGTGTGACTTCTCCAAGTTTAACCTTACTCTCTGCTTCCTCTATTGGATAGCGTCTGCGGAACCACAGCGACTGAAGCAGCAAGAAGGTGCCGCTTACTGTCCAATATAATGGCATGGCAGCAGGGGCATTGAAGGAAAAGACCGCCATCATAATCGGTGAAAGATAGCCCATGATCGCAAATTGCTTGCGCTGGTCAGGCGTCATCTGAAACTGAGAAAGCTTGGCCTGTGCCAAGTATACAACTGCGACGACGATTGACAAAATCCAGTCCGGCTGTCCGAGCCGGAACCATAGGAAAGAGTGAGATGCGAGCTCCGGGGTTAGCCGGATTGCGGTGTACATACCGCTCAAGATCGGGAGCTGAATGAGAATAGGCAGACAACCGATATTAAGCGGATTGAATTGATGTTCTTTGTAAAGCGACATCATTTCCTGCTGCATACTCTGCTGGCTGGTGGTATCTTTCTTGTTTTCATACTTCTTCTTAATTCGGTCCAAGTCGGGCTGCATAGCGCTCATCTTGCGCTTCATACCCTGCTGGGCACGCGTTTGACGCATCATAAGAGGCAGTAAGGCCAGACGGACAATGAATGTCAATGTCATAATCGCCAGCCCAAAGCTTCCACCAAACCATTGCGCCAATTGCTGAATAAGCCAAGAAAGCGGGAACACCACGTAATGATTAAAAAATCCGGGTGTCTGTGCATTTATCTCCGCAGCATTCGCACCACAACCAGACAGTAGCATGACCACCGCCAACGCTACCATTAATCCAAATATCCGTTCTTTTTTACCCCAAAAGGTGAATCCCTTGAATCGTTTCATATGTTCCTCCTCGTTGATTGGCTGTGCCATCGTTCAACGAGGGAGAACAATCGGATGCATCTTCATCCGGCGCTTCTTTACGCCGGATATGTCGGGCCAGCCGGACAGGCATGTCCTGTCCACGGGCAGACATCGGCATCTGCGGAGAGGCATGAGACCTCACGGGCCCACCTTCGACCCAGCATTCGGGTACATTGCCGTGCAAATGAGCGAGATACGTATAAGTCACTGTGCACAGCAAGCCGATTGTAAATAAATAAGGGAGTAGGTCTTGAAGCTCAAACAAGGGATTCACCTCCTTCGGTTTGTTGCTACAATTATAGCACGAAACCGGACAAGCGACTAATCTTTAATTAGAGATACGGGTTGGATCACAAGCAACTGAAATAATTATTTCTGCTCCTTCGGTCTAATGCTCAAATCCGGTGGAAGGACGCTCTATATTACGGTAAAAACTTAACGGATAGCAAGCATACGATTCAATGCTAGTACAGCATCCTGTCTGATCTGAGCATCCACACGAATCACACCCACAGGCTCACCCCGGTCAAACTGTTCCATTGCCCACAGCAAATGGGGAAGATCGATCCGGTTCATGGTCAGGCAGGGACACATATCGGGATTGAGCGATTCAATCTGCTGTTCAGGATACTGCTGCTTGATTCGTTGCACGAGATTCATTTCTGTGCCAACAGCCCATTGGGTTCCCGGCTCTGCCGCGCGAATGGTATCGATGATGAATTTTGTAGAGCCCGCGCAATCTGCGAGCTGTACGACTTCATAAGAGCATTCGGGGTGAACGATGACTCGGACGTTCTTATCACGCTCGCGAACGTTGCGAATATGATCTACTGTAAACTTTTCATGAACGGAGCAATGCCCTTTCCATAAAATAATTTTTACGGTTGCTGGGTCCTGTTCAGCCTCAAGCTGATCTGTCATTGGATTCCACACGGCCATTTCATTTAGCGGAATTCCAAGATCGTAAGCTGTATTGCGACCTAAATGCTGATCCGGCAAAAACAAAATACGTTCCTTTTGCTTCAGCGCCCACTCCAGCACTTGCTTAGCATTCGAAGAAGTCACGGTAGCCCCACCATGCCGTCCTACAAAGGCTTTGATCTCTGCTGTGGAATTCACATACGTTAACGGAATGATCGTATCTCCTACCAACTCCTGTAAATGCTTCCATGCTCGTTCTGTCTGTTCCACATTCGCCATATCTGCCATCGAGCAACCTGCACGCATATCCGGCAGGACAACAGTCTGTCGATCGGTAGTCAGCATATCCGCTGTCTCCGCCATAAAATGGACCCCACAAAATACAATGAACTCCGCTTCCTGATTTTGTGCAGCCATTTGAGCAAGCTGTAGAGAATCTCCTGTTATATCAGCAAACTGAATAACCTCGTCCTTCTGATAGTGGTGGCCCGGTATGAGCAGCTTGGGTCCCCATTTTTGTTTCAGTTCGGCCACTCGCTGCTCCATTTCAGCAACCGTCAGTGTCTTATAATGCTCTGGCATAAGCCCTCGATTTCCTTGTAAAACGTCAAGCATAGACATTAGAATCCCTCCATATCGATGCGGCTGATCGTTCCGCTCTCAGCGAACAGATAACCGCTTTGTGTACATTCATATTTACAAGTGTCTTGACACTTATATTTACACATGCCTACAATAATCTCAAGAGTTTTTGAATGGAATTATTTTTAAGCAGGGAGGATTTGGTGTGATATATCTCGACTATGCCGCTTCTACACCTATGTGTGATGAAGCTTTAAATATGTATAACGTATTAAATAAGGAAATGTTCGGAAATGCCAGCAGCCTTCATGATGCGGGCGGTCAAGCAGCCTACACGCTGGATTACAGCAGGCAACGAATAGCAAATATGATTGGCGGGCAAAAGGAAGGCATCTATTTTACGACAGGAGGAACAGAATCCAATATGTTGATCGTGCAATCGATCCTGAACGGGTTGCCACAGCATAAAAAGCATTGGATCATGAGCGCTTTGGAACATCACTCGATGTACAACCTTGCCACTTTGCTGGAACGTCAGGGCTATGAACTGACCATTGTGCAACCGGATCGGGAAGGACGAGTGACTCGTGAAGCTCTTTTACCTCACCTGAGAGAAAACACCGGACTTGTATCCGTACAACACGCCAATTCGGAAACGGGACTGGTTCAGGACCTTGCTGCCTTATCTCCCCTGCTACGCGAACGGGGTATTTTGCTGCATAGTGATGCGGTACAGACATTTGGGAATATTCTCGTAGATGTAGAAGCCATGGGAGTAGATGCACTCTCTGTATCGAGCCATAAAGTGTATGGCCCCAAAGGTGTCGGTGCTGCATATCTCAAACCCGGAACGCCGTGGCGTCCCGTGTACCCTGATACACTACATGAAAACGGATTTCGTCCTGGAACGGTTAATGTTCCCGGGATTACAGCCTTTGTCGCGGCGGCAGAAATGATGACCGAACAGATGGAGTCGCATCAGGAGCAATATGCTACCCTGAGAAGACACTTTATTATGAAAATTCAGGAAAGATCCATTCCGTTACGTTGGGTCGTACAGGAAAGCGAGAATAAAGCAGTACTTCATCATATAGTAGGATGTTTTTTTCACGGTTACGAGGGACAATATGTTATGCTGGAATGTAATCGCAGCGGTGTCTGTATATCAACTGGAAGCGCATGTGCTGCCGGACACCACGATCCTTCGCCTGCCTTACAGGCGCTTGGAGCATCCGGTCGTGAAGCGTTACAATTTATCCGTGTTTCTTTCGGAAGAACGACCACCATCGAGGAATTGAATGTATTGGTAGATATTTTGACAGACCTGACGCATCGAAAAGAAAGGAGCTTATCCCGTTGACTGAATCTTTAAAACGGTCAGGTACGGATCGCCGCGAACAGCTACTGTTGTGGCTCAAGAGCGAATCACCACTGACCGGGAGCGAACTGGCGCGCAGATCCTCCGTCTCCCGACAAGTAATTGTACAGGATATTTCCCTGTTAAAGGCAAGCCAAGAGCCTATCCTTGCAACGAGTCAAGGATACATTTATATGGAGCCTGCGAGTCAGGCAACTCCCTTAGCCTCACGTATTATTGTGTGTAAACATCGACCTGAACAGACAGAAGAGGAACTAAAGCTGATTGTGGACTACGGCGTAAGTGTGCAGGATGTTATTGTTGAGCATCCGGTATACGGGGATCTGACTGCTCCGATACGGGTCGGAACTCGCAAGGAAGTGGACGATTTTATCCGTAAAATCAGCTCTACCCAGGCCACTTATTTGTCCCAACTGACGGGAGGCATCCATCTGCATACCTTGAATGCCTCAGATGAAGATAAAATTAACGATGCCTGCGCTGCGTTGGAGCAAGCAGGCTTCCTGATGACGGACTAACTTAGTACGCTATATGGAGCTATGAAAATCCTGTCCAGTATGTGGAGTGCAACTGCACTCCACAGGGACGGGATGTAAGCAGCGAGAATAAAAAATCCCGGCCCCCTCATATAAGGGAATCGGGAATAAATTATGTGAGCTTAATTTCAAGCAGCTCATATTTAATTACAGCCATGGGTGCATCCACATGAATGATACTGCCCACTTCTTTACCCAAAAGTGCCTTGCCTAAAGGACTCTCATAGGAAATTTTGTTATCAAGAACGTCCGCCTCAGCAGGACTTACAATTTTGTATTCCATCTTCTCCGAAAATTCGATGTCATTCAGAATGACAGTCGATCCGATACTAACGGTTCTAAGGTCTAAATTACTCTCGTCCACGACCCGGGCTTTGGTCAGCATCTTCTCCAATATGAGAATGCGGGTTTCCATAAACGCTTGATCGTCCTTGGCTGAGTGATACTCACTATTTTCTTTCAAATCACCGTAGCTGATAGCCAACTTAAGGCGTTCGGCTAGCTCCTTGCGTTTTACGGTCTTCAGTTCCTTAAGTTCATCCTCCAGCTTGGCCAATCCCTCTTTAGTTAACAATACTTCTTCATTCGACATATTTTATCTACAACTCCTATTTCAGCATTTTGCTTAATTCCAATTCAACGCTCAAAAATACAATAAACGAACTAAACCGTTTCGGTCTAAACATTGCTGATTGGAAACGCTCTTGGGATGTATGCAAATGCTCATTTGGCTTGCTTTATTGTAGTTTACTCTAAATCGGACCAACATGCGAAATAAATTACTGGATAATAGTAGCCAACTAACCTCAGCCAACGTGATTCTTATAGTAACCAATGCTCTCTTATTCGCATATCGTATGATCATAACGTATATTGATGAGCACATGCAGTGCCGCTGCCCTTGTCCCAAATTTCAGGAAACCAGACAGGAGCAGTATATGGCGGGAGGAAGATTCAATGGCTTCCTTAGGAAAGAATGGTAATGGCAATGGGAACGGGAATCGCAAATCCAAATCTCCCCCCAACGGTCAAAAGAAAAATGGATTAAACAGTAATTCGGCTATCTTTTCCGCGCTTCAAGGGAAAAATGTGGAGGTCCTCGTGGCAGCCCTCCTACTAACAGGAAAACTAAACGTCGATTCCGTGACTTTATACAGACAAGCAACATTGTTTTTAGGACTCACAGGAAAATACAAGACACTAGCATCCACTCCATCCAATGTCGATAATATGGTGAAATTTTTAAATGATAACGGCAATATGACACTGGACCAGGTAATACAAGCCTTTTCACAGAAAATAAATAATTAACAAGTGGCGAAAGGAGACTTATGTGGTGAGTGAGTTTGATGGAGAATATTTTGCAGAGGTTGTCATTATTGTGATTCTAGTTGCCATGTTCTTCTATGGCTCCTCAGATATAGAGGGACTTTCCGCTTCGCCAACCCAATCCTAAAATGATAATTCCCGCTTCGTAAAAAATAAAAAAGCATCTATAGACTCTCACGAGGTCAATAGATGCTCTTACTTTTTAACGGCCCATCATTTCTACTTAATGGCCCTTTACTTCTACACTTATCGTTTGACTAGAAACTTCTCCTGAAGCATTGACTAACTCGGCCCGATACTCATATGTACCCGGCTTTTGATTTTGGATGTTGGTGACTGTACTTTGGGCCTGCGGGCTTTGGCCTGGAAGATCCTGGGAGTCGATCAGTTCTCCATTTTCATATAAGTTGTATTTTGTCCCGTTCGTACCCCACCACATGTTCATTGTAAGGGTATAGGTACCGTCACCGTCCCAATTGTCATGAGATAGCACTGGAGTGCCAGGGGAAGCATCAGTCACTTCGACAGTTAATGGGTCGCTGGTCGTTTTACCAGAAGCGTTAATCAATTCTACAGTATACGTGTAGGTACCGTTGGTCTTACCTGCAACAGGAATGACTGCATGCTGTTCTCCAGGAGAAGCAGCTTGCAACGATTGGGTGCCAATCAGCTTGTCGTTTTCATACAACTTGAGTTCATCACCATTCGTACCCCACCACAGATTCATGGTAATATTGTAATTGCCATCCTTCAGCCCGGTGTCCTGTCCGTTATCATGCGACAGCACAGGTTTACCCGGCACTTCACCTACAGCAGTCTTTTCGACTCTAACAGTTACAGGATTGGATACGACCGTTTTACCATCCAAGGTAACGCTGGCTGTAATCTCCGCGCTCCCCTCTTTTAGGGCCTTAAGTTCTCCATACGTATCCAGCGAAACGGATTCATGACTACTGACATACTGAACAGAAGCGCGGTTTAAATCTGCTTCGCTGCCATCTGTCAGCGTACCCTTGAGATGTGTCACTGCCGTATCCCCAACGTTGAGGGTCGTTTGATCCAGTGAAAGCTCTACTTCTTGCAACTCTGCACCTGCCTGAGCTGAAAAATCATCCAGTCCACGCGGTTTCAACTGATAATTCCCTTTGAAAATCGCCGAAATTCCTTTTAGCTTCACGTGCTGTCCTTCTTGATATGGAAAAGTTGTCCGTGTTAAGCCTGTACGTGCATCGACACGCACATGGTGACTTACTTCACCTGATACTGCATCAAATTCAAACGAACCTACGGGAGTCGCGTCTATCACATTACGAATCATTGCCGTAGGAAGCTCAACCAACTGTCCTTGGTTCGCATCACTGAGTTGGGTGACTTGTACAGCTTCCGGAAGTTGTCCTTCTCCCGTTTTTTCAATTGCCACTGGATCGGTTAACTCTAGCTCACTATTAAACAGTGCCAAGCTTGCTGTAAGCTTTACTCGATCCCCTTGGTGAAAGCCGCTTTGGTTCTGATATACATAAATACCGCCACTTTCATCCTGCATGTAAAAGGCTTGACCACCGAATGCACCTGGTTCCGTCGTCACAACACCTTCTAAGGTCACGACTTTGCCAGCCGGGAGACTCCGTGCTTCTGCGACACTGATACGAGCTGGGACCGTATTTCCTTCCTCAGGCAACGGCTGGGCCGGGACATCAGCCAACACGACGGATTGAGTCAGCAGATTGCTGCCGTTTTGCCTCAGTCTAAGATTAGCTGAACCACTGGTTCCCGGCTTGATCCGCACCGTCAAGTCCTTATAGGCATGCCCTTTGCCGTTGGAATCCAGGCTAAATGTTCCACTATAGCCGTAAGAGGTTGGCCAGCTTCCATCCGGATTTTGAATTTGGGCTACTTGATTGCCGCCCGCTACATAAATACCTGTGCTGAATCCGCTAATCGTACTATTGGGAGCCAGTTGGTCGGCAGTAATCCGAATTTGAAAAGGCTGTGCATTGGGCAGCTGCTCTTGACGAACGATGCTGTACACTGGTTGCGCACTGGCTGTAGATCCGCCATAGGACCCTGCTTTGAAGGTTCGCTGATCCCACCATTTGTAGCCGGCTGCGGGAGCGGACCAAGGCTCGGCTTGTGGTTCCGTGGAAGCCTGTGGCTCTTCAAAAGGCAGTAATGCCGTCGGCTGGTCCAGCTGTAAGCTTTTCACTTCCGTCAGGCTGGTATACTCCTCCTTCTTGGACAACCAGTCTACGATATTGACCAGTAACTCGGTGTCATCCTGCTCCTTAAAGCCGTCATACGTTGTCTTCTTGGTTCCTGTCTCTTCGCGCAAATATTTTGGCGTTGCATCTTCGACAGGAGACGAGTCCCCAATGAAAGCAGCTTTGCCTAGTCCTACTTTCGATACAGCTGCATAAGGTCCTTCCGGAATGCCGCCTCCGTTATACACGCCCTGATCTACCGCGTTGCCCCAAGCCTGATTGGTTTTAGGAAGATATACGATCCCCTTGGCTTTCGCTGGGTCGATAATCGCGAGTGTTGATCCTGCATGCATTGCCACATTGCTCACTCCAGCTGTAATGCCGAACGCCTGCGCTGGCTCGACAATCTGATTGGCCGTGATATCGCCTAATGCATTGTAGCGAAAGCGCACACCAAACTGGCTGCCCAGCCAATCTGAGCTGACTACGCCCTGCATTGCTGCCGAGCTTTTTTCTTCCGCACTCATTCCCTTCGCAGGGTCTTCCCATGCACCACGACGATAGCCATTAATGCTCTCCGATCCGTCCCAGCGATTCTTGTTGCGGTCCGCGTTATAATGATCTCCAATAAAAAAAATACTATTGCCTGCTTTTACATACTGCTCCATTGCAGCCTGTTCGCTCTGTTTAAAAGGAATATTCGGCTCTGCTGTAACAAATACATCATAATTCTTTAGATCATTGTAAGTAATGGGCGTAGATTGGCGAAGCTCGTGTACATCATAGCCATTGCTCGCGAGGGCTTGGCCGAAGTCTGAAAATCCACCATCAATCACCCAATCTGCTGCGCCAGCTGTCTGTCCATGAGTATTATCAAACAGCACTTTTTTACCAGCGTTCTCATTGACCACTTTCGCTGCAATGAAGGGGGCTGGGTCCGCCGGACCTTCTGCCCGTGCCGGTTGTATGCTGCCCGCAACACCAGCATACAACGATAAAGCGAAAACCATAGCAGTTGCATATTTGAAGCTACGGGATGTAAAACGACGAAAGATTCCCATTCTTTCCCTCCTGTTTGTTGGTTTAAAGCCCTTCTGGGGGGCATCAGATACAAATTTTAGCATTCATTTATGTTCGAATATGCATTGTTTTGTAAATCTTTAGGAATAATGGATAGGAAGGAAATTCCAATAAAAGAGATACACTGTATGCAGCAATGTGAGCACCGCAAATAGGATTTTCCCGGCAGCCCGGGTTCTTCTTTCCCCTGTAATCAGCTTTGCGCCATTCACGATCAATACCCACACGGCAATGAGTGCTGAAATGAGCGGCAGTGTGCAAATTCCCCAGATATACCACGCGGAATAGCCATACACGATCTGATTGTTACCATAGATGACCTGCACCCCGAGAAAAATCGTGTTTAGTGACGCAATGAATGCAAGGTTGGACGAAATGTGATTATTCGTTTTACGGATAGCTTTGATCACATATCTTACGATCCAAATCAGCAAGGTTGTGATGAAAAATAAGGAGGCGGCTGCATAGCTGACAAGCAGAGTCCAGGTGCGGTGCCAAAGTGTCGTTTGCTTCATGGTTTTACTATCCGGGGCAACCATCATCCACGTACCGTTTTCCTGATACAGCAAAATTTTAAGCTGGCCCTCCTTTTCCACAAACAATCCATCGCCTGCTGCTTGAAAAACTTTGTCTGTTGCTTCATTCTCATTTGGGTATTTTCCTTTAACAATTAACGTATGATCATCTTGAATTCGCACGGTGTATGTAATGTTTCCCAGTATTCGAATCCATTTTCCCCACCCATGAACAGGATTAGAATCCACCTGATATACGCCCTCAATCTCTGGCGAAAGCTTCACTTGCGTGGTAGAACGAGCCAGTGACTGAGAAGCGGCCTGCGGATTTGCGGGCAGCATTTGGGCTATCGCATCGATGACTTTTCCATGAAGCAGAGTGTCCGTGTCAGCTGAATTAATGATCATAAAAATACCGATCTTTTGTGACGGAATCAGTACCATTTCGGAAATAAAATCATCAATTTCCCCGGTAGCCCACAGCATAGGTACTCCTGTCTCCAAATGACCACGAAAAAATCCGTAGCCCACGCCATCCAGGCGTGCATCGACTGCAAATTGCTGCGCATGCATCACTTTTACCGTATGTGGCTGGAGCACCACTTTGCCCTCATACTTGCCTTGGTTTAAATGAGTGATCAGGTAATGGGAAAACTCGTTGGGTGTGACGTTCAACGCTCCTGCTCCGGGCAGATTGATATACGACAAAGGCTGTTTCAAATACGCTCCATCCTTCCACTGATACGACTGGGCCAGTGCAGGATGATTTAACGGCAATTCCAGCGTCGCGCTGGGCATATTCATCGGCTGGAACAGATGTGTGCGAAGGTAATCATTCAGTCCCTGACCGCTTACTTGCTCCACGATATTACCGATCAGACCGAAGGCGACATTACTGTATTCATACTGAATTCCAGGTTTGCGGATAGGTGGCTGATTTTGAAAATACGTGCTGAGATACTGTTCTGTGGGTAAAACGCCTGCCCGAGTCGAGCTGTTAATGTCGTACAGCGCTTCATCCAATCCTGAGGTATGTGTCAAAAGCTGATGCAAATTGAAAGGCTGATTCTGGTATTGCGTAGCTTTATAGCTGTGGAGATAGTTATTCACGTCTTCATTCAAATCAAGCTTGTTTTGCTCAACCAGCTGCATCGTGGCGCTTGCACTAAATGATTTGGTTAGAGAGCCGACACGAACAATGGTCTTTGCTGGATCGAATGCCATTTTCCGCTCCAGATCTGCATATCCGTAGCCTTTACTAAAAAGAATTTGGTTTCCCTGAGTCACGACGACCGCAGCCCCCGGAATATGCAATTTTTCCAATTTTGTAACCATGATATCGTCCACTTTTTTTTCCAATGAATTAGGTGTTATGCTGTCTATTGCCCATGCCGGAGCAATGAGCAGATTCCAGAGAAACAACGCTGCTAAAATTGTGGATAGGTAGCAAATGCCTTTATTCTTCATATTGAAGTACCATCCTTACGTATGAAGTTGATTTAATGATTTGAACCGTGCGGTGATTGCATAGCGAGCAGATATTTATACTCCGTATGGAAGCCATCAGCATGGCGCTATGGAATCATCGCACTTCCCATCGCGGGAGTGCACATAATAAAGCGAATCCTGATCGAGTCGTGTAAGCAGAAGGCATCTTACCTGTCGATCAGGATTCATGTGTTACAGATTAAAAAATTAGTGATTCAGTTCTTAAAATCATCAACCGTAGATTTTCAAGATTTATGATGTGCTAAATCTTGTGTCATGTCTTTGTCCGTGTTCCGAGTTATCTTTTGTATTGCGGCACGGATACTTTTTACATTTTTCTCGATAAATCCGGGTTCCAGTAGTTCATAATGATTACCAATCAAGCTATGCTCTTCATAGCTACCTTGTGTAGCGTCTTTCCATAAAAGTCGATTATCTCCTGTACCCCTCACCGTTTCCGATCCAACGGCGACAAAGCCGTGAATATTCGCCTGAACGCTCTCTCTATTCACAAGCTGGTTGCCATACACCGCGTAAGCGATCATTTTACGTTGGTACGTTTCATTCAACAGCTCACGGTAGGAGTCGGGAACCTGTTCCAGCATGTCATGAATTTCATGCTCTGTTTCTTCAGCTGTGAAGGGCAGGGCTTCCGCCCTTTTGACCGAATCGAGCATAAAAATATCGGATACGGTATGACCTTGACGTTCCAGTGTGTCAGCAACCTTATGCGCCAGATTACCACCTATGGAATAACCAAGCAGCACATACGGACCTTGCGCTTGCGTGCTGACGATCAAATCAACGTAACGTGCCAGCATGGCCTGCTCATCCGCAGCATCATCCACGAACTCCAATCCATACACTACTGCGTCCTGATCCAGTTGTTTGGCCAGCTCCGCGAACGACAGCCCGTATCCAAGCATAGGAGGAAAGCAGAAGATGGAGATCGGACCGTGTTCATTCAACCGAATGATTGGACTATCGGCCCTGTATTCCAGATCCGCTTTCAATAATGTGAGCGCCTGCTCTTCTATAGTCGGGAAGTCCATAACACTACGGATGGGGAGCTCAATGTCTGTGGCAAGGTGAACTTTGCGTATAAGCTCCAGTACTTTCAAGGAATGTCCACCCAACGTGAAAAAGTCATCATGGATACCCACTTGTGGAATTTCAAGCACTTCCTGCCAAATGGATGCCAGCAACTGCTCCACATCGGTTCGCGGGGCGACATATTCTATACCCGTGTGCAGCCCTTTGTCCGGCACAGGTAAAGCTTTGCGATCGATTTTGCCGTTTGTCGTCAGCGGAAGCCGATCCAGTTGTACAAATGCGGATGGAATCATATAGCTCGGCAGACTGGCCGACATCGCAGCTCGAATCTCACGGACGGTCAGCTGTTCATCGGCAGTGAAGTAAGCACATAATTGCTGTTGACCCGTTCCATCCCGCAAAGCGATAACGACGCTATCCCGCACGGACGGTACACTTGCCAGCCGCGCCTCCACTTCGCCCAGCTCAATCCGGTAACCGCGAATTTTAACCTGTTGATCAATCCGTCCGGCGTATTCCAATATGCCGTCTTCACGCCAGCGAACAAGATCGCCTGTACAGTACAGGCGATCTCCGTCCACCCACGGGTTAGCAAGAAATCTCTCAGCCGTCAGCTCAGGACGATTTAAATAACCACGTGCAACTCCGTCTCCGCCGACAACCAGCTCACCCCAGGCTCCGACCGGTTGCAGGTTAAATGACGAATCCACAACATACGCCGTCGAATTGCAGATGGGACGTCCGATCGGCACAGAATCCAGCTGTTCTTCCGTAATGTGATACGTCGTCGAAAAGGTTGTATTTTCCGTTGGTCCATAGCCGTTAATGATGTTCATGTCCGGATTATCACGCAGAACCCGGTTAATATGGGGTGCAGACAAAACATCACCACCAACCAGCAAATACTTCACATCGCCGAAAAGTTTACTATCCTGCTGTGAAAGCTGATTAAATAACGGTGTGGTCAGCCACATCATGGTGATGCGACGATCCCGTATCGTCTCTTTAAGCTTGGCCGCGTCCAATAGATCATCCTTATGCACAAGAACAAGCTGACCGCCGTTCAGCAGCGCGCCCCAAATTTCAAACGTAGATACATCAAATACAAACGCGCAAGTCTGCAGCATTCGAGTCGATTCATCAAATGGCACATAATCGGTATTGCGGACAAGGCGCACGACACTTTGATGCTCAACAACGACACCCTTAGGCTTACCTGTTGAGCCTGAGGTATAAATAACATAAGCAGCATGATTACCCGCTCCATCTATACCCAGGTTGGAAGCATCTGCACTGTAGGACGTATCCTCATTCAGATTAACAATCTGTCCGTCAAAATAGCAACGATCCAGCAAATCTTGTTGAGCCAGCAGCAGTTTGGCTCCCGAGTCCTCCAGCATATAACAGATACGGTCCTCCGGATATTGTGGATCTACCGGCACATACGCGCCACCAGCCTTCAAAATAGCGAGTGTTCCCGTAATCATATCCAGCGAGCGCTCCGTCAAAATGCCAACAGGTTCATCGGGTTTCACCCCTGCATCACACAGCGTATGCGCTAATCGGTTGGCTGTCTCATTGAGCTCCCGGTAAGTCAATGATTGATGACCCAAAGCGACGGCAATATGATCCGGCGTACGCTCTGCCTGCTCCTCAAACAATTTTTGGATCGTGTGATTGCTTGGATATGCAGAGGCAGTGTTATTAAACTCTCCTGTAATTTGTTGTTTTTCCGCCGCTGTAACCAGTTCCAGCTCTTCTATGCAAACATTCGGGTTAAGCAAAACTTGCTCCAACAGATTCACAAAATGTCCATGCAGACGCTTAATGCCTGTTTGATCATAACTTAACGCATTATACATAAAACGAATCTTGATGCATTCTCCTGGCATAACGACTAAGCTCAGATCATAGTTAGTCTGCTCTGCAGCCACCACGTTGGAAATCGGGAATAGTTCCTGCCCGTCACTTCCCAGTTCTTCGACCTGCTCATCTACCGGATAATTTTCAAACACCATAATATGGTTAATTAAATCCTGTTTCTGATCGGTCAATGCCTGAATCTCAAACAGTGGATACGTATCATACGCATGAGAAGCCAGAGCCTGCTCCTGCGTTTTCTTCATAACTTCTGCAAAAGATTCCCCTGCCTCACTAAGGATGCGAACAGGAATGGTATTAATGAACAAGCCGATAATATCCTCTACCCCGATAATATCCGATGGACGGCCTGAGACGACACTGCCAAATACGACGTCACTGTGGTTGTTATATTTTTGCAGCACAATCCCCCAGACGGTTTGTAATAACGTATTCATGGTCACTTGATATCGCTTAGCCGTCTCCTCCACCCGGAGGGTCAACTCACGTTCCAAAACCGTCACCCAATCACTAGCCGTGTTGCCTCCACTCTTGCGACCGGATTTTACAGCTGGTAATGCTGTTTGCTGCTCATATCCGGATAAATAGCTGCTCCAGTAGTCGGTTGCCGCCTTGCGATCCTGTGCTTCGAGCCATTCAATAAAGCGGCTGTACGGCACTGCGGGTGCCAGCTCTGGTACTCTGCCCTCCTGAAGTGCTGCATAGCTTTCAAACACTTCTTTATTTATAAGGGACAGACACCAGCCGTCCATGACGATATGATGGAAGCTCCATACAAAATGATAGCTGTCTTCTCCGGTACGTAAAATCGCTACACGCAGCAGAACATCCCTACGCAGATCAAAGCCTCGTGCTTTATCTTGTAGCTTGAAATTTTTCACCCGGGTATCTATTTCATCCTCATCCAGATGGTGTAAATCTTCATATTGAAAGCCGCAATCCTGATTTCGATACACCACCTGCAACGGTTCCGTATCTCTGCCAAAATAAAAATGTGTACGCAGCGCCTCATGTCGCCGAACCAGAATATTCAGGCTTTCTGCAAAAGCCCGAATGTCCATCTGACCTCGCATATCATAAGAAACCTGCTCAAAATACGCGTCATTCGCGGCTGCTTGACTATCTAGCTGGCTGTGAAACAGCATCCCTTTCTGCATCGGGGTCAGTGCATATACATTGTCGATCTCACCTGCAGCACCCATTTCAGATAAGAGGCTGTCCAAACCCTCCACACTCATTCCTTTATAGGAAATATCACTCGGGGTCAGCTCCGGGTGTTCTTTATGGATGCAGTGCACCAAAATTTCACGCAGGCTCGATTCCAGTAATTTCGCCAATCGCTCGATCGTCTCCGGTCTATAGCTGGTACGGCTATAGCTAATCGTCAGACCCAGTTGGCCTCCCGAAATGATGCCGCCAAAATCAAGCGTATACGTTCGAGCCATGTTCGGGCTCAGCGGCATCCCACCCTCATATGAGGAAGATTGCAAGTCGTTCCCTTTCATATCCTGATCGAACTGTCCCAAATAGTTAAAGCTGATTTCGGGATCTGTCGTAAATATAGCTGGAGATGCTTCCGGTGCCTGTGTCTGACGGTCGGCTAAATATTTCAGTACACCGTAGCCAATCCCTTTTTGCGGAATGCCGCGCAGTCCTTCCTTCACCCGCTTAATCCGTTGCGAAAGTGCCAGTTCTTCCGGCATATCGAGCAAAACAGGATATTGGCTTGTAAACCACCCTATCGTCCGGGTAATGTCCACCTCAGGTAAAATGGCTTCACGTCCATGTCCCTCCAGATTAATCAGGAACCGATCATTTCCACTCCATCCTTGCAATGCCATTCCTACCGCCGTTAGCAACAGGTCATTAATTTCTGTACGGTAGGCACGATTGGCCTGTTTGAGCAGCTGCTCTGTCTCTGCGTGTGTCCACAAAGCAGTAACCGACTCACTATCGCCAATCAATGGCTTTTCGTGCTCATTATACCCGTAATCCTGCGGCAAAGGAGCCCGTTCCGCTTGTGCAAGTTTCCCCCAATACGCTTGCTCACGTTCCATAGCTGGGCTGTTGGCATAAGCGTGCAGCTGCTCGGCCCATGTTTGGAACGAATCTGTTTTATGAGGCAGCTGAATCACCTGTTCACCCTTGGAAGCTTGATCATAGGCAGTCGCCAAATCCTCGAATAAAATGCGCCAGGAAACTCCATCCACCGCCAAATGATGAATCACGACCAGCAGATGATCTCCATCCGGGCAACGGAATAGTCCCAGTCTCATCAGCGGACCTTCACTTAGAGAAATACCAGATTGAATTTCATTGCACTTCGCTTCAATTATCTTCGCCAAATCTTGCTTGTTTACATCGCTGTCATTATAATCAAAGCACTCCAGATGGTACGGTTCGCCTTCCTCTACACTGCGGTTCCATGCTGTACATCCGTTCTCCGACAAACTAAAAACCATACGCAGTGCATCATGGTGCGATGTAATCTGATGGAGCGCCCGCCGTAGTGCCTGTTCGTCATAGCCTTCCTGACGATAGAGCATGACAGATTGGTTAAAATAGTGTGGTTCTCCCGTTGGCTGTTCAAAAAACCAGCGCTGAATCGGTGTAAGCACTACATTTCCTGTAACCTCGCCCTGCTCGGCTATTCGGTTAACAGGCTGAATATATGTGTTTAGTCCTGCAATTGTCGGGTATTTGAACAAGTCCTTCATTTCCAGCTTGTATCCAGCCTGAAACAAGCGGGACGATACTTGGATGGCCTTGATGGAGTCACCACCCAAATGGAAAAAGTTATCCTGTATTCCGACTTTCGGGATACCAAGAATGGCTCCCCAAGCCGTAGCCAGTGCCTGTTGGACATCCGTCTCGGGTGCCACATAGTCCATACCTGTATCGAGATTGTGCTCAGGTGCGGGCAGTGCCCTGCGGTCTACTTTGCCATTCAGCGTCAAAGGCAGTCTGGAGAGCTGCACAAAGTAGGACGGCACCATATAGCCAGGCAGATCCTGCGACAAAATGTTACGTAAGTCGCTGGCGCTCAGTTCGCTATCTGTTACAAAATAGGCACATAGCTGTTTTTGTCCGTGATCGTCCTGCCGCACGTTAACAACCGATTCCTTCACACCTGGAATCGTGGACAAACGGGTTTCAATTTCACCCAGTTCAATGCGGTAGCCGCGAATTTTGACCTGTTCATCCATTCTTCCCTTGTACTCCAGTACACCATCAGTACGCCAACGCACTAAGTCCCCTGTACGATAGCAATATTCTCCAGACCGGAATGGACTTTCAATAAATTTTTCCGCCGTAAGCTCGGGCCGATTCAGATATCCACGCCCAACACCATCACCACCGACGATCAGTTCCCCCCAGGCCCCGATAGGTTGCAGCTTCAACGAACGATTGACCACATAAGCGGTCGAGTGATCAATTGGACGGCCAATGGGAATAGCCTGGGTTTGCGGTTCTGTAATGTCATAGATGGTGGAAAAGGTGGTGTTCTCCGTCGGCCCATAAATATTGGCTAGGCGAAGCTGCGGGTACTCCTTCAACACACGATTGACGTGCGGTACAGACAACACATCACCACCCACGAGCAACTCCTTCAAGGACGCAAACACTCCGATTTCTTGCTGCGAATACTGATTGAATAAAGCCGTGGTCATGAACATCGTGTTAACACGATACTTGTCAATTGCCTGTTTGAGCTTGGAGGCATCCAGAATAGTGTCATGACTTACCACATACAGTTGTCCCCCGTTCAGCAGCGTTCCCCAGATTTCAAATGTAGAGGCATCGAACACAACTGCGCCCAATTGCAGCATACGTGTATTTTCATCAAGCGTGGCATAGCTTTTGTTTTTCACTAGGCGCACGACATTACGGTGCTCAATCATCACGCCCTTCGGCTTGCCTGTCGTACCAGAGGTGTAGATCACATACGCAAGATCCGAGGAAGATCCCCCTGTTGTAATCGCAATGGTTCCATCCGTATGAGCGTCAAATTCAGATTTGCTACTCCATCGTTGTTCATCACTCAAATCGATGACCGGAATGCCGGGTTCAAAAGGCATCTGCTCACGTCGTTGTAACAGTAACAGCCCCGCACCGGAATCCTCCAGTAAATAACGGATACGCTCCTCAGGATATTCGGGATCAATGGGAACGTAAGCCCCTCCGACCTTCAAGATCGCCAGCATACCGACGACCATTTCAATGGAGCGTTCAGCCATAATTGCTACTCGCTGTGTCTCTGGCTCGGACCCGCGCCGTATCCCATGGGAAGCGAGAATGCGTGCCAGACGGTCGGCACGTTCATTCAGCTCACGGTAGGTAAGCTGCATGTCCGCAAAGGTGATGGCCAGCCGATCAGGTGATTGCGCTACCTGTTCCTCGAACAGCACATGCAGTGCTTGATCTCGTGGATACGGATAGTCTGCTACCGTATCATTGAATCTCTGCACAAGCAGCTCTTTTTCTTGGGCCGAAACCATTTCTATAGCCGAAAGAGCGATATCCGGCTGTTGAATAACCGCATTGATAAGCTGCTGCAAATGTTCAGTCAGTCGTTCAATGGTTTCTCGTTTGTACAGCCGAGTTCCGTATTGAAGAGCACAGGAAATTTGTTCTCCATCCTCCACTGCGAACAGACTCAAATCAAATTTGGCCGTCGTTTGCTCACTTGGATAAGATGCCAATTGCAGCCCCGCCAGCTGCTGCTCTTTTTGCTCTATGTTTTGTAGTGCAAACATGGTATCAAATAACGGATTACGGCTTAAATCTCGATCCACGCCCAGCTTCTCCACCAGCTCTTCAAACGGATATTCCTGATGTTCAAAAGCCTTTAACGCGTTATCCTTGACCTCCAACACATAATCACGGAACGTTTTCCCACCTTCTGGATAATTACGGATTGCCAGTGTATTCACGAACATCCCGATCAGACTGCCCAGATCTGCATGGGGCCGCCCTGCAATTGGCGAACCGACAATAATATCCTCCTGCCCGCTATAGTGGCTAAGCAAAGCCGAATAGGCTGCCAACAGCACCATATATAATGTCGATTCCGTCTGCACCGCAATGCTTTTTAAGCCTTCGCTTTGTCGTTGGTCAAGCGTAAATTCCAGCACATCTCCTTCAAAGCTTCTCACCGCTGGGCGTGGATAATCAGTCGGTAGATCAAGCACAGGTAGCTCTCCTGCGAAGGTATTGAGCCAGTAGTTTTCCTGTTCCTGGTAGCGTTCACTTTGCTGCTGCTTCTGTTGCCAAGCGGCGTAGTCTTTATACTGAATGCGTAACGAGGGCAGCGTGTCGCCTGCATATAAATGAATGAAGTCCTGAATTAGTACATTTATAGAGGTGCCGTCCGAAATGATATGATGCATATCCATGAGCAAAATATGATGCTCTGGGTCTGTTTCAATCAAACCAACTCGGAATAACGGAGCCTGCCCCAGATCGAATGGTTGGACAAAGTTACGTACCAGCTCATCCGTTTCCTTTGCGGTAGCTCCGTGAGCATTAGTCAATTCCATGCAAAAAGGAACCTCGTCATGTACTCGCTGGACAGGTTCACCGTTCATGGTCTCAAAACTTGTGCGCAATGTTTCATGGCGATCAATAAGCTGACGGAATGCACTATCCAGTGCCTTGTGATCAAGTGAACCGGTCAGAGTTAGGACACCAGGTATGTTATAGCTAATTCCCGCTCCATCAAGCTGATTGAGGATATACATCCGTTTTTGAGCCGAAGAGACCGCATAAAATGGCTTATTCTCCGTAACAGGGATGGATTCATAAGTGGTTTGCTCCAGTGCTTCAATAACTTGCGCCAGCTGTTCAATGGTCGGATGCTGGAACAGATCCTTTAGCTGCACATTTTTATGCAATTCCTTATAGATGAGTGATATGACATGTGTCGCCCGCAGGGAATGTCCTCCTGCCTCAAAAAAGTTATCCTTAATGCCAATGCGCTCAAGCTCAAGCACATCTTTCCAGATGCTAGCCAGTTGTGCTTGTAATTGATTTTGAGGAGGTACATATTCTGCGCCTGAGCCTACACCTCCCTCTGGCTGTGGCAACGCTCGGCGATCCACCTTGCCATTGGGCGTCAGTGGTAATTGCTCCAGCTGTACAAAATACGACGGTACCATGTAACCCGGTAGCTCCTGGCTCAAAGCACTACGCAGCTCACTTGTCGCTACTTCCGTTTGGGTGACCACATATGCGCAGAGCAGCTTTTGCCCCTGCTCATCTTCATGTGCAATTACAACAGCTTCTCGGACTGCCTCCAGCTTCAGCAGCTGTGCTTCCACCTCGCCCAGCTCAATCCGGTAGCCTCGAATTTTCACCTGCTCGTCGATCCGTCCCTTATATTCCAGCGTCCCGTCCGCATTCCAACGCACCAGGTCCCCTGTTCGATAGCAGCGTTCGCCGCCACGGAACGGGCTGTCAATGAACTTTTCGGTCGTCAGGTCTGGGCGGTTGCGGTATCCACGAGCCACCCCGTCACCGCCGACAATCAGTTCCCCCCACGCTCCAACAGGCTGGAGCTGCATCGAACCGTCCACGACATATGCCGTCGAGTTATGGATCGGGCTGCCAATGGGCACAGATCCCGATTGAACGCCAGTAATGGCTTGTGTGGTAGAAAAAGTCGTATTTTCCGTCGGACCGTAGCCGTTAATAATATGTAGATTCGGATGGGCCTCCAATACCCGATTAATATGCGGTACGGACAGCACATCACCACCGACCAACAGCTCCCGCATTCCCTCAAATAGTTCCAAGTCCTGCTGGGATAGCTGATTAAAGAGCGGTGCGGTTAGCCACATCGTGGTAATGCCGTGATTGCGGACAACTTCCTTGAGCTTGGGCGCGTCCAAAATAACATCCTGACTCACCAGCACTAGCTGTCCACCGTTCAATAGCGCACCCCAAATTTCGAAGGTGGACGCGTCAAAGACAACAGACCCGGTCTGCAAAATGCGTGTGTCGGCATTCAAGCGTGCATAGTTTGTGTTTGTCACCAAACGCACGACATTACGGTGCTCCACCATAACCCCTTTGGGCTGGCCTGTAGTCCCTGAGGTGTACATAATATAGGCCAAGCGACCAGCTGCGCTCGCCTTCGGTTGTTCTCCAGCTGCATAAGTCTGCTGTATTTGTTCTGGTTCTGCTTGTTCTGATTGCGTAGCTTTTGGTTGCATGATTTCTGGTTGTATGGTTGTCGTAGAAGCAAGTTCGGGACTGGCGGAAATGGAGTAGAACGGATCTAGGCAGTCCACGTATCCCAAATCAGTATTCGTCCCGTGCTCATTCGACAAAATGGGATCGTAACGATCAGCATCATCCGTTCCATAAATTGCGGCATCGCTAAGGTCAAGCACCATTCCCTTAAAATCAGTGGGCCGATGTTCCATTCGCTGCACGAGCAGTATGTCCGCACCGGAATCCTTCAGCAAATAGCGTACACGCTCATCCGGGTAATCAGAATCAATGGGCACATACGCTCCACCTGCTTTGAGAATCCCGAGCATACCGACAATCATCTCAATCGAGCGTTCAGCTACAATGCCGACCGTCTGCTCGGTGCGGATTCCCTGCTTACGTAAAGAATGAGCCAGTCGGTTGGCCTTTTCATTCAATTCTGCATAGGTTAGGCTTTCTTGCCCACACACTACCGCCACCTGCTGTGGTGCCTGCTTCGCCTGTTTCTCGAACAATTCATGAATAGACGCATGCCGTGGATAATCCACAGTGGTATCGTTGAAGGTATGAACCAGCTGCTCTACTTCTTGCTCTGACAGCACTTGTGCTGTGGAAATCGCCAACTCTGGCTGCTGCAAAACAATAGTGTACAGCCGCAGAAGCTGCTCAACAAAGTGCTCAATCGTCGTCTCGCTATAACGGTCGCTACTATACTTTACGTTTAGGGAGACCGCTTCATGTTCCCATTGAAACTGGAAATCTAGTTCAGATTGTACGTGATCCAAAAAATCAGAAATATGAATATTTCGCAAGGATACTGTGGTGTGAATAAGAGGCTTTCCATCCTCATTACGTTGAATGTCAAGTAATTCAGAATAGTTCCAAAAAGGGATGTTTTGATGTTCAATAGCTTCGCCGACAGAGGTTTTGATTTGAGACAGCAAGGCTTTGAAGGTTGTGCTGGAATCCAGCGTATTTTTCAATAAAAGTAGATGGTTGATCGGCTTTGTAGCACCGTTGCTAGACTTGGCTACCGGAATGCCCAGCAGCACACGTTCCTCACCTGTGTATTTATGCAATAAGCTCTCTACTCCAGCAAGCAGGACCATAAATACGGCCCATGAAGCGCCACCTGTTATAGATGATATTCTTTGGGAAATTTCAGTTGGAAATGTGAGCATGTACGTATGGGAATTTAAACTCGTTACAGTTGTACTTCTGGACACATGGTTAGTGTATGGTAGGCAGATGATATGATCCTCAGATTCCAGTTTATGACTCCAGTAATTTTTTTCCTTCTCAAATAAGGCTTTCAATGACATCCCTCCTGCTTCATGGGGTCTGTTACCCCGGTTGGAATGGTGCGTTGTTACGTACATGAGCGTTGTGTCGGAAAAAGAATACTTTGCAGGCAAGGGCAGTCGGACAAGCCGCCGCCCTCTGCACACGCAAAGTGAATTCATTGCATTTTAGAAAACGGATTTAAAAAACAAAGTCGATGGAATCCGGTGAGAAGCCTTCCGGCCGCTCGTCCGAGTTCACCTGGATATCGCCTAACAGCAAATCTGGATCGATTCCAATCTGGGACAGGATCGCTATCAAATCTCTGGTTAATCTCTCAATAGCGTCGGCCCCAAACAGCTTCGTGCAATATTCAAACGAACCCTTGATTTCCCCGTCTTCATCACTCATAGACAAGGTCAAATCGAATTTGGAGATGCTGTGCTCCTGAACATATGGACTGAAGGACAGCGTTTCAAGCTTCGTTTCCTGCGACTCTGTATTTTGCAGTACAAACATGGTGTCAAACAACGGGTTACGGCTTGCATCCCGTGCTACATCCAGCTTTTCCACCAACTCTTCCAGTGGATAATCCTGATGCTCAAAGGCTTGCAGCGTACGATCTCTGGCTTCTAACAAGTAGCTGTGGAACGTTTGGTTGCCCTTCGGCTGATGCCGGATGGCTAGCGTATTGACGAACATTCCGATCAGTGGCTCCAGCTCAGGCAGCAAGCGGCCTGCTACTGGCGTACCGATGATCAAATCGTCCTGACCGCTGTATTTGGACAGCAGAACGGTGTAGGCGCTCAACAGCACCATGTACAGTGTACTTCCGGTCTGTGCCGCAATTCGGTGCAGTTGCTCGGATACATTCGCGTCCACTGTAAATTCATACATCGCACCCTCGAAGCTGCGAACAGCAGGTCTAGGATAAGCAATTGGCAAATCCAGTACCGGCAATTCTCCGGCTAAATGCTCCAGCCAGAAGTGTTCCCGGCGTTGGTATGATTCACGCTGCATCTCCTGCTGCTGCCACACGGCGTAGTCCTTGTACTGAATTTGCAACGGCTCCAATGCCTGTCCTTCGTACAGTTGTACCAACTCCTGCACGATATTGTTCGACGATACACCGTCTGAAATAATATGGTGCATGTCGTACATCAGGAGATGGCGCTCTGGTCCGGTTTGAATAAGACGGACACGCAGCAGTGGTGCCTGACGAAGATCAAAGCTGCGTACAAATGATTCGATATAGGCTTCGGCTTCAGACTCCCTAGCCTGCAAGTGCTCTACTGCAAACTCCACTTGATCATACACCCGCTGAACGACCTCACCTTTCACCATTTCAAAGGAAGTCCGCAGCGTTTCATGGCGAGCTATTAACTGACGGAACGCATCCTCCAGCCGATCGGCCTGAAGCGGTCCCTCCACGGTTAATACACCCGGCATATTGTAGCTGAGATCCCCACCTTCCAGATGGCTCAAAATGTACAGTCGTTTTTGAGCCGAGGAAACCGGGTAGTACGCCTGTTGCGCCGCCGCAGGGATCACCGTATAGGTGTCTGTGCCGTGCGTAGCTATGAGCTGGGCTTGCTGCTCAATCGTAAAGTGTTGGAACACCTCACGCAGCGTAATCCGACTGTCCAGTTCCTGATGGATTTTGGCCACCAGCGTCGTTGCCCGCAGGGAGTGTCCACCCACGTCAAAGAATGAGTCGGTGACTCCTACGCTGGACAACTTCAAGACATCCTGCCAGATTTGGGCTAGCTTGGCTTCCAGCGGCGTCCGCGGTGCAACGTACTCCAGGCCTCCTTCGAGGCGTGCTTCCGGTGCAGGCAACGCCTTGCGGTCGATTTTCCCGTTCGGGGTCAGCGGGAAACGATCCAGTTGTACCACATACGTCGGGATCATGTAATCCGGCAGCTTCGGCTGCAGCGCATGCCGTAGCTCCGGCAAACTCAGGGACGCTGAAGCTATGATGTAGGCACACAGATCCTTGTGTCCGTCTTCGTTTTCCCATGCTGTGACCACGGCTTTCTGAATGCCGTCCACGGTCAGCAGCTGCGCTTCCACCTCACCCAGCTCGATCCGGTACCCCCGGATTTTCACTTGGTGGTCAATCCGGCCCAAATACTCAATGCTGCCGTCTGGCAACCACCGTGCCAGGTCGCCCGTTCGGTACATTCGGTGTGCGTAAGTGCTGTCCGCTTGATCGGCTGCATCAGCGAACGGATTCGGGATGAACTTCTCTGCCGTCAGCTCCGGCAGGTTCAGGTATCCTCGTCCGACACCTGCACCCCCGATATAGAGTTCACCTGCGATACCGATCGGTACCAGCTGTTGCTGGCTGTTCAGGATGTACACAGACTGGTTCGCGATCGGCGTTCCGATAGATACCGTATGCTCCCCTTTTTCCAGCAGTGCGTTCAGGGACTCCACATCTTCAATCGTATAAGCGGTCGCATCTACCGTCGTTTCGGTCGGACCGTACACGTTCGTAATCACCGGACGATACCCGGACCACTTGTGCAGGAACACTTGTACCAGCTGCACGGATAATGCTTCGCCACCAATCAGGTAATGCTTCACTTCCGGCGCTTCCGTCACACTGACGCTTTCGTTCAAAATATGCAGATGCGCAGGTGTGCCGTCCGACAGATCAATCCGGTGCGTGCGGTAGTAGGCGATCAAATGCTCTCCGCTCAGACTGACGTCACGGGACACCACATGCAGAGTGTGGCCTAACAGCAAGCTGGCAAAGATTTGCTTCACCGAAGCGTCAAATACAAATGCTGACAGCCATGCGACATGAAGCGGCTGTTCGTAACGGCTGTATACTCGCTCCCGTAAAGCATCTACCAGATTGCTAACACTGCCCTGCTCGATCATGACCCCTTTCGGCTGACCGGTGGTACCTGACGTATAAATCATATAGGCCAGGTTATGCGGGCGGGCGACAGGGATTAGATTGCTCGCATCCTGTGCTCCCAGTTGAGCTTGAACGTCCTCGTCATCCAAGACTACAGCTCGAACTGTGGATGGCAAGCCGAGCGACAGATTGGCAACTCTACTTGTAATCACGACCTTGGCCCCACTGTCTTGGAGCATGTAGTCGATGCGCTCCTGTGGATACATCGTATCCATCGGCACATACGCACCTCCGGCCTTAAGTACCCCCAGAATGCTCACCAGAATATCCGCAGAACGTTCCAGCAATACGCCAACCGGTTGATCTGCTTCGACCCCTTCCGCTCGTAACACACGAGCCAATTGGTTCGCACGCTCATTCAGCTCAGTGTAGGTCAGCGCGGTGGCCCCAGACACAACGGCTATCCGCTCAGGGTTGCGCTTCGCTTGCTCTTCAAAGCGTTCGCTGAGCGTACGGCCTTGTAATGCTCCAAGCAGGCTGTGCGCATTCGGATCATTGAACACCTTCAGAATCTGCTCGATTTCTTCTACCGTAATCAACTCCAGCTCACCCAGCTTCGCATCCGGATTCACCGCCACAGCTTCGACCAAGCGAACAAAGTGACGCGTCATCCGTTCTACCGTTTCGCGCTCGTACAACGCAGTTGCATACTGCAATCCGAGCTGGATACCTGCCTCGTCCTCTCTGGCTTCCAGCGTCAAATCAAACTTCGCTGGCGTTTGTTCCAAGCCGTATGGACGGAAGCTCAGATCTGCCAGTTGCAGTTCGCCTTCCTCAGTGGTTTGCAGGGTAAACATCGTATCGAACAGCGGATGGCGGCTCATATCCCGCTTCACATTTAGCTTTTCCACCAGTTCCTCAAATGGGTAGTCCTGATGTTCATAGGCTTGCAGAGCACAAACTTTCACTTCTTCCACGTAGCTGCGGAAGGTATGTTCCGCTGTCGGATAGTTCCGCAATGCCAACGTACCGACGAACATCCCGATCATCGGCTCCAGATCCGCATGCGGTCGTCCGGCAATCGGTGTGCCGACTACGATGTCTTCTTGTCCGCTGTATTGATACAAGAGCGCGGTGTACGCCGCCAGCAGCACCATATACAGCGTGGAGCCTGTGTGCGCCGCCAGTTCCTTCAGACGTTCGCTTGCTTCGTGTTCCAGCCCGAACACCACCGTATCGCCCGCCGTACTTCGTACCGACGGACGGGCAAAATCTGTAGGTACATCCAGCACAGGCAGTTCACCCCGGAAGGTGTCGAGCCAGTACGCTTCCTGACGTTGCATCCACTCTTGATGGGCTTCGCTTTGCTGCCATACCGCATAATCTTTGTACTGTATCCGCAGTGGCGGCAGCTCTTCACCGTCGTATAAGCGGACAAATTCATCGGTCAGTACCCCCATGGACACACCATCCGAGACGATATGGTGCATATCGAGCATGAGTAAATGCTGCGATTCCTGCTCGGTTCCTTGTACACCCAAATCTACCAAGCCTACCCGCAGCAGCGGAGCAGCTTGCAGATCGAACGGACGGACAAAGCGGCGTACCAATGCCTGCGTTTCTGGGCTGACTACCATATCTGCGGCCATGTCTGTATGCGCAGTCCTATCTTCGGCCTGTACCTTCGTATATTCCACCACAAATGGTACAGTATCCTCGATCCACTGCATCGGCTCACCGTCCACCAGCTCAAAGCGAGTGCGCAAGGTCGCATGACGGGCAATCAGTTGACGGAACACGTCCTCCACTCGCTTCACGTCCAACGGACCACTCACTTGCAGCACTGACGGCATGTTGTAGTTCACATCATTCGGGTCGAACTGATGCAGTACATACAATCGTTTTTGCGCCGAGGAAAGCGGGTAGAAGCTGCGTTCTTCCGTCACCGGAATGGACGCATACGCCACTTGATCCAGACCTTCCATGACCGCTGCCAGTTGTTCAATCGTTGGCGCTTCAAAAATACTGCGCAGTGGAAGCGGCTTGTTCAGCTCCTTGTGAATTTTCGAGGCCAGCGTCGTCGCCCGCAGCGAGTGTCCGCCAATCTCAAAGAAGTTTTCCTTCACACCGACCTGCGCCAGACCCAGCACATCCTGCCAAATTTGCGCCAGCTTCACTTCCACCCATGTCCGCGGTGCGACATAGTCGGCTCCGCTTTGCAGGCTGCCTTCCGGTGTTGGCAGTGCCTTGCGGTCGATTTTACCGTTCGGTGTCAACGGCATCTGCTCCAGCTGTACCAAATACGAAGGCACCATGTAGTTTGGAAGCTCCTCGCCCAGTAAGCTGCGCAACTCACCAGCGCTCACTTCCCTTTCAGCAACATAGTACGCCACCAGTTGGTTTTGCCCCTGTTCGTCCGCCTGGGCCAGTACGATGACCTCTTGTACATCCTCCACTTTCAAAATTTGTGCCTCGACTTCGCCCAGCTCGATCCGATAGCCCCGGATTTTCACCTGATGGTCGATCCGGCCCAAATATTCAATGTTGCCGTCTGGCATCCATCTGGCCAAGTCACCCGTACGGTACATTCGTTCGTAGTCGGCTTCACCAGCCGCAAACGGATTTGGTATAAATTTCTCAGCCGTCAGCTCCGGGCGATCCAGATAACCACGGGCCAGACCCGGACCGGACACGCACAGTTCACCCGCGACACCTACCGGAGCCAAATGTCCATGCACATCCACCATGTACACCCGATGATTCGGTATAGGGCGTCCGATGGAAATCAGTTGTCCGGCTCTCTCATCCTCGGATACCGGCCAGATCGACGTCGCCACCGAGTTTTCGGTTGGACCGTAGCCGTTGTAATACGCCACCTGATCCTTCCACTTGTATACCAATTCTGTTGAGGATGCTGAACCCGCCGTAAACAGAATACGCAGGTTTGGCATCCATCCCGGCTCCAGATACACCGCATAGGTCGGTGGCAACGTCGCCACCGTAATCTGATGTTCTGTCATATAATGTTCGAATCGCTCATAGTCCAAAATCGTCTCTGACGTTGGTACATACAACGTGGCTCCGCAGAACAGCGCCTGGAAGATTTCCCAGCAAGCCGCATCAAACGAATAGCTAGCAAACAGCAACGTATGATCCGACGTGCGGATCTTGAGCGTCTGATCAAAATACGTTTTCAGATTGCATAGACCGCGATGCTCCAACATAACACCCTTCGGCTGCCCCGTCGTACCTGACGTATAAATGACATAGGCCAGATCGTTCGGACCAGACAACGGCTCCAGATTGGAACCATCCTCGTGATACACACCCTGTGTCCCATTCAGCACCAGCACGTGACCATCGAAAGCCACTTTATCCACCAGATGGTTTTGCGTTAACAACAGCTTCGCACCCGAGTCGTCCAGCATGTAGCGGATACGCTCCTCTGGATAGGTCGGATCGATGGGGACATATGCGCCCCCGGCTTTTAAAATCCCGAAGATGCCCACGATCATGTCCACCGAACGCTCGGTCATCAGTCCCACCAAACGATCCTTCGTCACGCCTTGACTACGCAAGGTGCGCGCCAGACGATTCGCACGTTCATTCAGCTCGCGATAGGTCAGCTGCTCTCCTTCAAAGAACAATGCTGGCTGTTCCGGTGTGTGCGCCGTTTGTGTCTCGAACAGGCCATGGATCGTTTGCTCGCTCGGATACTCGGCGGCTGTATTGCCCCATACGCGGAGAATTTGCTCGCGCTCCTGCTCACTTACCATATCCAGCTCCTGCACCCGAGTGTCGGGCTTCGCTACCACCTGCTCCAATAGCTGTATCAGATGGCCCTGAGTCCGCTTCACAGATTCACGATCATATAACTTCGCATTGTATTCAAATCGGATTTTCATCGCTTCCTGCGGCATAACGACCAGATTGAAATCATAGTTGGTTTGTTCAATCATGCCGGCATTGCGAATTTCAAAATCCGACGCTGCACCTTCGCCAAGTTGCTCGACCTGCTCCTCCACCGGATAGTTTTCAAACACGATAATGTGGTTGATCAGGTCTTGCTTTTGCTCGGTCAAGGCTTGAATTTCATACAGCGGATACGTTTCATAATCTTGAGAAGTCAGCGCCTGCTTCTGATTCGTTCTGATCAGGTCGGCAAAGGTGTCCTCAGCCCCACTGCGGATACGTATTGGAATGGTGTTAATGAACAAGCCCACCATATTTTCAATCCCCGAAATATCCGCTGGACGACCAGACACTACACCGCCAAAAACAGCGTCGTCACTACCGTTGTACTTTTGAAGCAGTAAGCCCCAGGCTGTTTGCAGCAATGTATTCGGGGTCACGTGGTACTGCTTGGCCACCATTTCCATACGTCCGGTCAAGTCCTTGCCCAGATCACACAGGATATGCTCAAATTGTGCACCGTCCGCTTTCACGCCTACTTTTCCGGTCGGAATCGAAGTTTGCTGATCATAGCCGAGCAAATAATCCTTCCAGTAGGAAGCTGCTGCTTCTTCATCCTGTGCTTCAAGCCACTCAATATACTGACTGTATGGAGTCACGGGGGCAAGCTTCGGCTGTCTATGCTCCACGGCTGCAAAATAAGCCTCAAACACCTCATCCGTGACTAACGCCACACACCAGCCATCCATCAAGATGTGATGAGAGCTCCACACAAAATAATAATCCTCAGCACCTGTTCGTAAAATCGCCACGCGCATCAACGCATCCCGGGACAAATCGAATCCGGCTGCCTTGTCCTTGCGAATAAATTCCTGCACATACGCGTCACGCTCCTGCTCATTCAGATGACGCAAATCTTCGCATCTGAAACCAACCTCCTTGCGGCGGAAAATCACCTGCACAGGCTCATCCTGCCAACCGCTGATGAAATTGGCTCTAAAGATCTCATGCCGCTGCGCCAAATGATTCAAGCTATCCTGGAAAATATCCGCTTGGAAGCGTCCGTGCAAATCAAAGGTCGTTTGTTCAAAATAAGCTCCTGACGCTGCATCCATCAGACTATGGAACAACATGCCTTTTTGCATCGGCGTCAACGCATATACATTTTCCAGTTCCCCGATGTCACGAGTCCGTTCTACCAATTGATCCAGCTCGGCCATCGTTACATTTTTAAGCATGACATCGCTTGGCGTCAGTTCTTGCTGTTTGCGGCCTACGCAATGCGTAATGATTTCCTGCAAGCTGGTTCTGAACTGTTCAGCTAACTGCTTCATCGTTTCATGGCGATATTCCTGCTTGCTGTAGCTGATTGTCAATTGCAGCTTGCCTTCCGAAATCAGTCCGTTCATATCCAGCGTGTGCGATCTGGCTGCATGGGCGCTAAGCTCTGCACCGCTAGAGTAAGAAGAGTAAGGAGATACATCCATGGACTGACTTTGCATATCTTGATCAAATTGTCCCAAATAGTTAAAGCTGATTTCAGGTTCGGTCACAAAACGCTCTGGCTCACGTGCTGCGGACAGGTATCTCAACATCCCGTAGCCAATGCCCTTTTGCGGAATGCGGCGGAGTCCTTCTTTCACCTGTTTGATGCGCTGTGAAAGGTCTTGCCCCACGCTCATATCCAGCACCACCGGGAATTGGGTCGTAAACCAGCCCACGGTGCGCGTAATATCCAGTTCTGGCAAAATGGACTCCCGTCCATGGCCTTCCAGGCTCACGAGCACTCGTTCCAAGCCCGCCCAGCGATGAATAGTCAGTCCTAAGGCGGTAAGCAGCAAATCATTCATCTCCGTGTTGTAGGCACGATGCGCCTGTTTTAACAGCTGCTCCGTTTCCTGAGCTGTCCACGTAACTGTAATGTTCTCGCTGTCCCTATTTAAGGAATGAGAAGGGGATTCGTCTTTTGGAAGCGGCTGATATACGCCCTGTTCCATTTCCTGCCAGAATGCGAGTTCTGCTGCCATGGCCGGACTATTCGCATATTGAGACTGCCCATCCGCCCAGGTGCGGAACGAATCCGTTTTGTGCGGAAGGCGAGCCGTTTGTCCGTTCAATGCCTGCTCATAGGCGGTCGTAATATCCTCAAACAAAATGCGCCAAGATACGGTATCCACCACTAAGTGATGAATCGCAATCAGCAAATGATCTCCATCTGGGCAATGGAACAGCCCCAGCTTCACTAGCGGTCCTTCGCTTAACTGAATACCCGCTTGAATTTCATTCACTTTAGCCTCGATCGCCGCAGACACCTCAGACCCATTTCTGAAGTCGGCCCGATCCAGCGTATACAGCTCGCCCTCACCAACCGCACGGTTCCAAGCTTCATATCCGTGCTCCGTAGGACGGAAAATGATACGCAGTGCGTCGTGATGGCTAACGATTTGATTCATCGCCGTGCGCAGGGCCGGTTCATCAAAACCATCCTTGCTATGCAGCATGATGGACTGGTTATGATGATGAGCATCCGTCAGGTTCTGCTTAAAGAACCAGTGTTGAACGGGTGTCAGTTTCACAGCGCCCACCACTTCGCTCTGATCCGCCAATCGGGTCACCGATTGGACTTTCAGTGCCAAGGCAGACACGGTTGGATGACTGAACAGGTCTTTCATCTCCAGTCGATAACCTGCTTGCAGCAATCGGGAGGATACTTGCAAGGCCTTAATCGAATCGCCACCCAGCTCGAAGAAGTTATCCTGCGTGCCTACCGCTTCCACGCCGAGCACCCCGGCCCATACCGCAGCCAGTACTTGCTCCACCGTGGTACGCGGTGCCACATAGGCTGCACCCGTATGGATGCTTCCTTCCGGTTCCGGCAAGGCCTTGCGGTCGATTTTGCCGTTGATGGTCAGGGGGATCGTCTCCAGTCGCATCAAACGTGCAGGCACCATGTGCGCTGGCAGTCCGGCTTCCAGTTCGGCCTGTACCTCCTCGATCCGCAGCTCAGCTTCTCCTGTGATGTATCCGCACAAGTACTTGTGTCCACGCTCATCCGTCCGGTCGATGACTACCGCTTGACGTACACCCGGCACCCGCTGGATCGCCGTTTCGATCTCGCCCAGCTCGATCCGATAGCCCCGGATTTTCACTTGATAGTCCATCCGGCCGATAAAGTCCACATTGCCGTCCGGCATCCATCGCGCCAAGTCACCTGTGCGGTATAATCGTTCACCTGGCACGAACGGATTGGCTACGAATTTCTCGGCCGTCAGGTCCGCACGGTTCAGGTATCCCCGTGCTACCCCAATTCCACCGATGCACAACTCGCCCAGTACGCCGATCGGCACCGGATTCAGCTGGCTGTCCACGATGTAGAAGCGTGCGTTCAGCCATGCCTGTCCAATCGGTACACTGCCACTGTCCGGCAGCTTCAACCGTCCTTCGTCGTAGAAGCTGGAGTCGATCGCCGCTTCCGTGACGCCGTAGCTGTTCATAATGCGGATATCTGCGCCAAAACGTTCTTGCAGCACCCGGTAGTCCGTCACGCTGCAGCTATCCGAGCTGGTAATCAGCAATTCCAGACTGCTCATGTCCAGTCCCTGCTCATATACATGCTGCATAAACGGTACGATCAAGGCCGGTGTGGATTCGAACACCGTAATCTGATAGTCGCGAATCCAGCCATACAGACGGCTCGGATCAATACGGTCGTCTTTCGGACAGATAACCATCGTGCCGCCGTTATAAAGCGTCCGCGCGATATCACCGACGAACACGTCGAAGGAGAAGCTCGCCAGTTGCAGCAGTCGTACCGGGAACTGGTTCAGGCGATAATCCCGACGATACGCCGCGGCGGTATTCACCAAGCTGCGATGCTCGATCATGACGCCCTTCGGACGTCCTGTTGTCCCGGAGGTGTAGATCACATACGCCAGATCCTGCGGTTCGTTGATGTGATTGACGTCTGTGGTATCTCCGGTGTACAGCGACTCATCGTCCAGCGCCAGTACAGTATGCAGACACAGTCCCGTTGCGGGTTCGGATACTGCTTCGCTTTCATCCAGCCAGACCTGCGCGCGCTCCTGTAAGCCCGTTTGGGTCAACAGTACCGTAGCACCACTGTCCTCCAGCATGAAGCGGATGCGTTCAGACGGATAGTCTGCATCCAGCGGTACATATGCACCTCCGGCTTTCCATACCGCCAATACGCCGACCAGCATGTCTACCGAGCGTTCACTCAAGATGCCAACAATCGATTCACGGCCAATGCCTTCATTTCGCAATCTACGCGCCAATTGGTTCGCACGCTCGTTCAGTTTACGGTACGTAAGCTGCTGCTCCTCGTACACCACCGCCACGTGATCTGGTACAAGCTGCGCTTGTTCTTCCACATAGGTATGGAACAAGGCTCCTACTTCAACAGCAGCAACATCCGATACTCCCACATCTCCAAAACCGTAGATGATTTGTGCTTTTTCCTCGACAGTTACCATATCCAAAGCTGCCAGTGATTGCTGCGGATGAAGAGTAATCGCACGTACAAGTTCGGTAAAATGCTGTGCCAAGCGCCCAATGGTCTCAGGCTTGTACAGCGCCGTGCTGTATTCCAGACTGCACAGAATGCCTTCTGGCTGCTCCACGGCATCCAAGGTCAGATCAAATTTGGCCGTATGATTGTCTGTCGGATACGTTTTAAAGGTCAGACCTTCCAGCTCGAACTCCTGCTGCTCAAATGTTTTCAACTCAAACATCGTGTCAAACAGCGCATTCCGGCTCGTATCCCGCGTTAAATTCAGTTTTTCAACCAGTTCTTCAAAAGGATATTCCTGATGTTCGTAAGCACTGAGCGCATGCTCTTTGACCTCTTGCAAGTAATCCAGGAACGTTTTGTCGCCAGCCGGATAATTGCGGATCGCCAGCGTGTTGAGGAATACGCCTACCAAGCCCTCCAGTTCCGCATGCGGTCTTCCGGCAATCGGCGTGCCGACGATAATGTCTTCCTGTCCCGAATATTTATGCAAAAGCGTGCTATACGCGGCCAGCAATACCATGTACAAGGTGGAGCCGGTTTGCGCGGCCAGCTGTTTCAACTGTTCGCTGTCCTCCAGGCTGATCGCAAATTCCAATCGCGCTCCTTCCAGACGCTGTACGGCTGGTCTTGCAAAATCCGTAGGCATATCCAGCACCGGAATGTCACCAGCCATCGTGTTCAGCCAGTAGCTTTCCTGCTCACGAAGACGCTCACTTTGCATATCTGCATGCTGCCAAACGGCGTAGTCCTTGTACTGAATATGGAGTGGCGGCAGTTCCTTGCCTTCATACAATTGAGAAAACTCCTGCACGATAATTCCTTCCGTGACGCCATCCGAAATAATATGGTGCATGTCATAGAGCATAACGTGACGCCCCGGTCCATTTTCTACCAACTGAACCCGCAGCAACGGTGCTTGTGCGAGATCAAATGCGCGTACAAAGTCTAGTGCATACTGCTGGGTCTCTTCTTCGCTTGCCTGCACATGCTCCACGCTGAATGCGACGCCCGATTCAATCCGTTGAATCACCTCACCATCCACCATCTCGAATCGGGTTCGCAGGGCTTCATGACGGGCAATCAGCTGGCGGAAGGCTTGTTCCAGTCGTTTTTTATCCAAGGAACCTTCGATAATCAACGCTCCTGGCATGTTGTAGCTAACCTCTCCACCTTCCAGGTGACTCAGCACGTACATCCGTTTTTGCGCCGAGGAAACAGGATAATATTCGCACTCCTCCGCCACAGGAATAGATACATACGTTTGCTGGGTCTGATCTTCACCCATCACCTGCACCAGTTGCCCAATCGTCGGATATTGGAAAATATCTCGCAGAGCCAGCTTGTAATTCAGCTCCTGATGGATTTTCGCCATCAGTGTTGTCGCGCGCAGAGAATGTCCTCCCACTTCAAAGAAGTTATCCTGGATGCCTATTTGATGATGATTCAAAACGCTTTGCCAAATACGTACCAGTTGCTCTTCCAGCGGTGTCCGCGGTGCCACGTACGCTGTGCCTCCTTCGAGGCGCACTTCCGGCGCAGGCAACGCTTTGCGGTCAATTTTCCCGTTTGGTGTCAGCGGGAAATGATCCAGTTGTACGACATACGTCGGGATCATATAGCTCGGCAGTTTGGGCTGGAGTGTGCTGCGCAGATCCGGCAAATTCAGCGCATCAGAGGCTACGACATACGCACATAAATCCTTGTCTCCATCTTCGTTTTCCCAGGCGGTGACGATGGCTTTCTCAATGCCATCTACGGTCAGCAGCTGTGATTCCACCTCGCCCAGTTCAATCCGGAAGCCCCGGATTTTAACCTGATCATCCATACGGCCGATAAAGTCCACATTGCCATCCGGCATCCACCGCGCCAAATCGCCTGTACGGTACAATCGTTCACCCGCTACATATGGATTCGCTACGAATTTTTCGGCCGTCAGGTCTGCACGATTCAGATATCCCCGTGCCACCCCGGCTCCACCAATGCACAGCTCACCCAGTACGCCGATCGGCACCGGATTCAGCTGGCTGTCCACAATGTAGAAGCGTGCGTTCAGCCACGCCTGACCAATCGGCACATGGCCGCTGCTTGGCAGCTTCGACAGCTCTTCGTCATAGAAGCTGGAGTCAATCGCCGCTTCGGTGACACCATAGCTGTTCATAATGCGGATATCTGCGCCAAACCGTTCTTGCAGCACTCGGTAGTCCGTCACGCTGCAACTATCCGAGCTCGTGATTAGTAGTTCCAAGCTGCTCATGTCCAGCCCCTGTTCATGCACATGCTGCATAAACGGTACGATCAGGGCTGGAGTCGATTCGAACACGGTAATCTGGACATCGCGAATCCAGCCATACAAACGGCTAAAATCAATCCGGTCGTCTTTCGGACAAATGACCATCGTGCCGCCGTTATAGAGCGTCCGTGCAATATCCCCGACGAACACGTCGAACGAGAAGCTCGCCAGCTGCAGCAGTCGGACTGGGAACTCGCTCAGACGATAATCCCGGCGATACGCCGCAGCCGTATTGACTAAACTGCGATGTTCGATCATGACACCTTTCGGACGTCCGGTTGTCCCAGACGTGTAGATCACATACGCCAAATCGTGCGGTTCGTTGATGTGATCGACGTCTGTCGTATCCCCGGTGTACAGTGACTCATCGTCCAATGCCAGTACGGTATGCAGACACAGTTTTGTTTCCGATTCAGATGCTGCTTCGCTGTCAGACACCGAGTTTGATTTCAAGCTTAATCCTTCATTCAGGTTGTCTCTTTCCATCGTTTCAGCACCAGCCGCTGTCTCCAATTCACCCTCAGTCTGCCCTCCGGCCAAGGCCTGTCGGCTTTCCCCAAGCCATGCCTGTGCTTGCTCCTGTAAGCCGATTTGGGTCAACAATACCGTCGCACCACTGTCCTCCAGCATGAAACGAATGCGTTCGGACGGATAGTCTGCATCCAGCGGCACATAGGCGCCTCCCGCTTTCCACACCGCCAATACGCCGACCAGCATGTCTACTGAACGTTCACTCAAAATGCCGACAATCGATTCGCGTCCAATGCCTTCATTTCGCAATTTACGCGCCAATTGGTTCGCACGCTCGTTCAGTTTCCGGTACGTCAGCTGTTGCTCCTCGTACACCACCGCCACGTGATCTGGTACAAGCTGAGCCTGTTCTTCCACAAAGGTATGGAACAGGGCTCCTGCTTCAACTGCGGCACCATCCGTTACTCCCACTTCTCCAAAACCGTAGATGAGTTGCTCTTTTTCCTTGACGGTTACCATATTCAAAGTTGCCAGGGGCTGCTGCGGATGATATGCAATAGCTCGAACGATTTCCGCAAAATGCTGTGCCAATCGCGCAATGGTCTCAGCCTTATACAGCGCCGTGCTGTATTCCAGACTGCACAGAATGCCTTCTGGCTGCTCTATTGCCTCCAAGCTCAGATCAAACTTGGCCGTATGATTTTCCAGTGGATAGGAGCTCAAGGTCAGACCTTCCAGCAGTAACTCCTGTTGCTCCAATGTTTTCAACTCAAACATCGTGTCAAACAGCGCATTTCGGCTCGTATCCCGCGTCAAATTCAGCTTTTCAACCAGTTCTTCAAAAGGATAGTCCTGATGCTCATAAGCACTGAGCGCATGCTCCTTCACCTCTTGCAGATAATCCAGGAACGTTTTGTCACTGGACGGATAATTGCGAATCGCCAGTGTGTTGATGAAGACACCCACCAGATTACTGAGCTCCGCATGCGGTCGTCCTGCAATCGGCGTGCCGACGACAATGTCCTCTTGGCCTGTATATTTGTGCAAGAGTGTGGTGTACGCCGCCAGCAGCACCATATACAGGGTAGAGCCTGTTTGCGAAGCCAGTTCTTTCAGGCGTTCACTAACCTCACGCCCCAGTGCAAACTCGATCGTATCCCCTGCCGTACTCTGCACCGCCGGACGGGCAAAGTCGGTTGACAGATCCAGTACAGGCACTCCGCCCCGGAAGGTGCCCAGCCAGTATGCTTCCTGACGCTGCATCCACTCCTGATGGGTTTCGCTTTGCTGCCATACGGCATAGTCTTTGTACTGAATCCGCAATGGCGACAGTTCTTCACCGCCATACAAGCGGACAAACTCATCGGTCAGTACCTCCATCGACACGCCATCGGAAACGATATGGTGCATGTCGAGCATGAGTAAATGCTGGGATTCTTGCTCTACTCCTTGGACACCCAGATCCACCAAGCCTACCCGTAGCAGCGGTGCAGCTTTTAGATCAAACGGACGGATAAACTGCCGTACCCGTTCTTGTGCTTCCTGGCTAATCCTCGTGTACGTAGCTGTAGTTGTATCCAATCCTGTAGCTGTGTCCTGATCCGTATCCGTAATCGCACTCTCTACCTGTACCTTCGTATATTCCACCTCGAATGGCACGGTATCCTCAATCCATTGCATCGGCTCATTGTCTACCAGCTCAAAGCGGGTACGCAAGGTTGCATGACGATCGATTAGTTGACGGAACACGTCTTCTACTCGTTTCACATCCAGCGGACCGCTCACTTGCAGCACTGACGGCATGTTGTAGTTCACATCACTTGGATCAAACTGATGCAGTACATACAGTCGTTTTTGTGCTGAAGATAACGGGTAGAAGCTGCGTTCTTCTGTTACCGGAATGGACGCGTACACCACTTGATCCAGACCTTCCAGAACGGCTGCCAGTTGTTCAATCGTGGGTGCTTCAAAAATGCTGCGAAGGGGAAGCGGCTTGTTCAACTCCTTGTGAATCTTCGAGGCCAGTGTCGTCGCCCGCAGCGAGTGTCCACCAATCTCAAAGAAGTTTTCCTTTACGCCGACCTGCGTGAGGCCCAGCACATCCTGCCAAATGTGCGCCAGCTTCACTTCCACCCACGTCCGCGGTGCGACATAATCGGCTCCGCTTTGCAGGCTGCCTTCCGGTGCTGGCAGGGCCTTACGGTCAATTTTGCCATTTGGACTCAGCGGCATCTGCTCCAGCTGTACAAAGTACGATGGCACCATGTAGCTTGGCAGCTCCCGGCCCAACTCACTTCTCAGCTCACTGGCACCGATCTCTTGTCCGGCGACATAGTACGCCACCATTTGTTTTTGGCCCGTTTCATCTGCACGCGCCGTGACCACCGCTTCTCTTACCGATTCCACTTGGAGCAGCTGCGATTCGACCTCGCCCAGCTCAATCCGGTAACCCCGGATTTTCACCTGATGGTCGATCCGGCCCAGATATTCAATGTTTCCGTCCGGCATCCATCTCGCCAAATCGCCGGTGCGGTACATCCGCTTATACCCGGCTTCCCCGCCGGCAAACGGATCGGATACGAATTTCTCGGCCGTCAGCTCCGGACGGTTCAGATACCCACGTGCCACACCGACACCACCGATGCACAACTCCCCTGCAACCCCAATCGGCTGTAATTGCTCCGTGCCTTCCTTCACGATGTACAGACGAATGTTTTGAATCGGTTTTCCGATTGGAATCACTGCATATTCCTCTGACGGCTCGCAATCAAAGTACGATACGTCCACCGTCGCTTCGGTTGGTCCATACAGGTTGACCAGCTTCGCTCCAGCCAGGCTCGACACGAGCCGCTGGAACCGGGCCACATGCTGTGGCGGCAACGCTTCACCACTGGCAAAGACATGACGCAGCGTTGCCAGTTTCACTTGCATCACTTCCCGTGGCTGCTGCTCCACATACTCCAGGAACGCATGCAGCATGGCAGGTACAAAGTGCATCGTGCTCACGCCATCGCGGGCAATGGCGTCGACGATGTCTTCCGGGTTCTTTTCCCCGCCCACCGACAGCAGGCTTACCTTTGAACCGACCATCGACCACCAGAACAGCTCCCACACCGACACGTCGAAGGTGAAGGCCGTCTTTTGCAGGATCGTATCTTCCGCACTCAAGCCGTACCGATCATGCATCCACAAAATCCGGTTCAGAACGGAATGGTGCTCAACCATAACGCCCTTCGGTTTTCCCGTGGAGCCGGACGTATAGATGACATAGGCTACATGATGCGGCCCGGCCAGTGGCTCCAGATTCGAGCCGTCTTCGTGGTAAATGTCTTGGCCATCCTGCTCATGACGATCCAACACCAGCACCTGGCCGTTGAAACTCAGCGATGCTTGCTCCGCCAGATGCGCTTGCGTCAGCACCAGCTTCGCGCCCGAGTCCTCCAGCATGAAGCGGATGCGGTCGGCCGGATATTCTGGATCAATTGGCACGTAGGCTCCGCCTGCTTTGAGGATCGCATAAATACCTACGATCATGTCCAGAGAACGGTGAGCCAGTATGCCTACAGGCTGATCCGGCTCAACTCCTTCCGCACGCAACGTCCGGGCCAAACGGTTGGCTCGCTTGTTCAGCTCAGCATAGGTCAACGATTCCGCTCCACACAGCACCGCCACCTGATCCGGTGTATTCGCTGCCTGCTGCTCGAACAGTGCGCTTAGCGTTTGATCCTGCGGATAGGCTGCCGCCGTATCCCCCCAGACCTGAACGATCTGTGCCCGCTCTTCCGGTGTCACCAATTCCAGCTCATTCACACGGATATGCGGATTGTCAATTATTTGCTCGATGACATGCAGTACATGTCCCTGCATCCGCTCGATCGTAGACCGATCGTATACATTGGCGTTATATCTGAACATGATGCGGAAAAGCTCATCTGGCATCACAATCAAGTCCAGATCATAATTCGTTTGCTCAACAACCTCTACATTCGTAATTTCAAAAGCGGATGGACGAACTTCACCCAACTGCTCGACTTGCTCCTCAACCGGATAGTTCTCAAATACCATAATGTGGTTAATCAGATTTTGCTTCTGCTCGGTCAGCGCCTGAATTTCATACAGCGGGAAGCTGTCATAGGCTCCTGAGGCCAGTGCCTGCTCCTGCGTTTTGCGCATGATGTCCACAAACGTGGCATTCTGTTCGCTTTGAATCCGCACCGGGATCGTATTAATGAACAGACCGATCATATGCTCTACACCCGCAATATCCGTCGGACGTCCAGATACGACACTGCCGAATACAACATCCTCATTGTTGTTATATTTCTGCAAAATAAGGCCCCACACGCTCTGCATCAGCGTATTAATCGTGACCTGCTGCTGCTTCGCAATTCGGTGTATGGCTTCGCTCCACGTTGGGTCCAGATCTACTGTTATTTTTTCAGAAACATACTCGCTGGTTTCACTTGCTGTAATGGACACCGTATGATCCCTGCTGTCCGCCACGTGGTCTTTCGATGAAGTATCCGGTCCAGGTAATAACGTCTGCTGTTCAAAGCCCGCCAAATAGCTGCTCCAATACTCTTTTGCCGCACGTTCATCCTGACGCTCTAGCCATTCGATATATTGGCCATACGGCGTGATCGGAGCAAGCTCCGGCTGCTTCTGCTCCAGCAGCGCAAAGTACGTACCAAACACCTCACCCGTAACGAGCGATAAGCACCAGCCGTCCATGATAATGTGATGGAAGCTCCAGACCAGGTGATACGTTTCTTCATCGGTCTGCAATACCTGTACACGCATAAGTGCATCGGTACCCAGATTAAAGCCCCTAGCTTGGTCCTCCTGCTTAAACGTCTGGATATACGCCTGTTGCTCCGCTTCCTGCATGCCGCGTACATCCTGGAAGGAAAGGTCGCTATCTTTGTGACGGAACACGATCTGCAATGGCTCCTGACTGTGCCCTGTCTCAAACCGATGGAAATTCGTCCGCAGTGCTTCATGACGCTGTGTCAGCAGATCCAGGCTCTTACGGAAAATAACAACATCAAAGCTGCCTTTTTGATCAAACGATGCTTGCTGGAAGTATGCAGCTGAGTCTGGCTCCATCAAGCTATGGAACAGCATCCCCTTCTGCATTGGCGAAAGAGCATACACATTTTCCAGTTCGCCCACAGAAGCCGTTTGCTCCGTCAATTGCTCCAGTTGTTCCAACGACAAGCCTTTGAACAAGACATCGCTTGGGGTTAGTTCGCTCCGCTCTTGGGAGGCACAATGCGCGATCACTTCCTGCAAGCTTTCCTGCAGCAGCCGGGCAAACTTCTCTACATTTTGCTGTTGATATACCTTACTGTCATAGCGAATGTCCAGTGTCAGCCCGCCTGCTGTAATCATGCCGTTCACATTCAGCGGCTGCTCCAGTACGGTGCGGTCACTCATCGGCTCTCCACCTGGATGTGAAGACAGCGTGATATCCCCATTTTCCAAGTCCTGATCAAATTGTCCCAAATAGTTAAAGCTGATCTCAGGCTGCAAGGTTAAGGAAGGGTGGACATCATGCTGAGACATATATTTCAAAATGCCGTAGCCAATGCCCTTATGCGGCACATGACGCAGGTCCTCTTTTACCCGCTTGATGCGCTGCCCTACTTCCGCCTTTCCATCCACGTCCAGAAGTACTGGATACTGACTCGTAAACCAACCCACGGTACGTGTGATGTCGATATCGGGAACAATGGCTTCCCGTCCATGCCCCTCCAGATTGACCAGCACACGCTTCTGCCCACTCCAGTTGTACAATGCGGTGCCGAGTGCAGTTAACAGCAGATCATTGACCTCGGTGTTGTACGCACGATGCGATTCCTGCAGCAGTAGCCGGGTTTCCTGTTCGCTCCAAACCACGCTCACCGTCTCACTGTCTCTGACCACAAAATGCTGTCCTGCCGCTCTTTCTTGATCCTTAGGTAGCGATGCAACTTCCGTTTGGGCAAGATGCTGCCAATACTCGCGTTCATTTTCGATAGCCGGACTATTCGCATATCGAGACAAACGCTCTGCCCAAGCGGAGAACGAATCCGTTTTATATGGTAAGCGAATCGCTTCTCCCCGCACGGCCTGCTCATATCCAGTCGCAAAATCCTCAAACACAATCCGCCATGAAATCCCGTCTACGACCAAATGGTGAATGGCAATCAGTAAATGATCTCCATCCATGCAGCGGAAAAGTCCCAGCTTCACCAGCGGTCCTTCGTCCAGACGAATGGAGCTTTGGATGGCATTGGCTTTCATTTCAATTGCTGCTGCAACATCTGCCGCGTCTTCGACGCCCATCAGATCTACAACATCCAGACTATACAGCTCTCCTTCGTTCAAACCGCGATTCCACGCTTCATAGCCCTGTTCGGTCTGACGGAAGATCATACGCAGCGCATCATGATGCTCAGTTACCTTGGCCACCGTTTGATGCAATGCGGCTTCATCGAATCCTTGTGCTCTATACAGCATCACCGATTGGTTGAAATAATGTGGCTCTGCTGAGGATTGTCCAAAGAACCATTGCTGTATTGGGCTCAATTTAACTGCTCCCGAGACCACCCGCTGATCGGCTGTTCGGCTAACTTTGTGTACATGACTGCTCAGCAGCGAAATGGACGGATATTGGAACAAATCCTTCATCTCCAGCTTGTAGCCCGCTTGCAGCAAGCGGGACGATACTTGGATTGCCTTGATCGAATCGCCACCCAGATCAAAGAAATTATCCAAAATCCCGACTTTCTTCGCTCCTAATACAGCCTGCCAAATGGACACTAACGTCTGCTCCAGCGCTGTACGTGGTTCTACATAATCCGCTCCGCTTTGCAGGCTGCCCTCCGGTGCCGGCAGGGCCTTGCGGTCGATTTTACCGTTGGGTGTCAGCGGCATCTGCTCCAGCTGGATGAAGTACGAAGGCATCATGTAGTTGGGCAGCTCCTCACCCAGTAAGCTGCGCAGCTCCCCAGCGCTTACGTCTCTTTCAGCGACATAGTACGCCACCAGTTGGTTTTGTCCCTGCTCGTCCACCTGGGCCAGTACGATGACCTCTTGCACGTCTTCCACTTTCAAAATTTGTGCCTCGACCTCGCCCAGTTCGATCCGGTAACCCCGGATTTTCACCTGATGGTCGATCCGGCCCAAATATTCGATGTTGCCATCTGGCATCCATCTCGCCAAGTCACCCGTACGGTACATTCGTTCATAGCCTGCTTCACCAGCCGCAAACGGGTTCGCTACAAATTTCTCCGCCGTCAGCTCTGGACGATCCAGATAACCACGGGCCAGACCTGGACCAGACACGCACAGCTCACCCGCTACGCCGACCGGAGCCAAATGTCCATGCCCATCCACCATGTATACCCGATGATTCGGCACAGGACGTCCAATGGAAATGAGTTGTCCTGCCCTTGCATCCTCGGACACCGGCCAGATGGACGTTGCAACTGAGTTTTCAGTTGGACCGTAGCCGTTGTAGTACGCCACTTGATCCTTCCACTTGTATACCAGTTCGGTGGAAGATGCTGAACCCGCAGTGAACAGAATACGCAGGTTAGGCATCCGCTCTGGCCCCAGATACACCGCATAGGTCGGCGGCAAAGCGGCCACGGTGATTTGGTGATCCGCCATATATTGCTCAAACCGCTCGTAGTTCAAAATCGTCTCTGTCGTTGGCATGTATAATGTGGCGCCGCAGAACAGCGCTTGGAAGATTTCCCAGCAAGCCGCGTCAAACGAATAGCTGGCAAACAGCAGCGCATGATCCGATGTGCTCATCCGAAGCGTCTGATCAAAATACGTTTTCAGATTGCACAGCCCGTGATGCTCCAGCATAACGCCCTTTGGCTGCCCGGTTGTACCTGACGTATAAATCACATACGCCAAATCATTTGGACCGGACCACGGCTCCAGGTTGGAACCATCCTCGTGATACACCGTTTGTGCTCCATCCAGCACCAGCACTTGGCCATCGATAACTGCTTTGTCCACCAGATGACTTTGTGTCAACAGCAGCTTCGCACCCGAGTCGTCCAGCATATAGCGGATACGTTCCTCCGGATAGGTTGGATCGATGGGGACATATGCGCCTCCGGCTTTTAAAATCCCGAAGATGCCCACGATCATATCCACCGACCGCTCGGTCATCAGACCCACCAAACGATCTTTCGTCACGCCTTGACTGCGCAAGGTACGAGCTAATTGATTGGCGCGTGCATTCAGCTCGCGATAAGTCAGCGTTTCTCCTTCAAAGAACAAGGCTGTCTGCTCCGGCGTCTGCGCGGTTTGCGCCTCGAACAAGCCGTGGATCGTTTGCTCGCTTGGATATGCTGCCGCTGTATTCCCCCAAGCCTCGACGATTTGCTCACGCTCCTGCATGGTAACCATATCCAGCTCATGTACACGGATGTCCGGATTCGCTGTCACCTGCTCCAGCAGCTGTACCAGATGACCTCGGATTTGCTCTACACTTTCCCGTTCAAAGGCCAAGGCATTATACCCAAAGCTCATGTGAATGGTGTTCCCTGGCAGCACTACCAGGTTAAAGTCATAGTTGGTCTGCTCGACAGACTCGGCTCCGGTGATCGTGAAGCTGGACTCATCACCGCTGCCTAATTGCTCCAATTGCTCCTCTACCGGATAGTTCTCAAAAATAAGAATATGATTGATCAAATCCTGCTTAAGCTCCGACAGCCCCTGAATTTCATACAACGGGTACGTATCATAGGCATGGGAAGCAATCGATTGCTCCTGGGTTTGCCTCATCACGTCGGAGAACACACTACCCATTTGACTGCGGATACGTACAGGAATGGTATTGATAAACAGACCAATGATATGCTCCACATTCGGAATGTCTGCCGGACGTCCAGATACCACGCTGCCAAACACGACATCATCGGTGCCATTATATTTTTGCAGCAAAATACCCCAAACGGTCTGCATCAACGTATTGATCGTCACCTGGTAACGCTTGGCTATGCGCTGAATACCAGCTGTGAGATCCGCGCCCAAATCAAAATCTAAATGCTCCGACTGATACCCCGTTTTACCCTGAATTTTAGCCTGTGGCAGGCGGGACTGTTCCTCGTATCCTTCCAGAACCTTGCTCCAGTAACCGGATGCGGCCTGACGATCCTGCTGTTCCAGCCATTCGATATATTGACTGTACGGCGTTACAGGTGCCAGTTCAGGCTGCTTATGGGCCAGTATCGCAAAATAACTCGCAAACACTTCGTTTGTCACCAGCGACAAGCACCAGCCGTCCATGACGATATGATGGAAGCTCCATACAAAACGGTACGTCTCCTCACCTGTGCGCAACACAGCGACACGCATCAAGGCGTCTTGTGCTAGGTCAAAGCCTCTTTGCTTGTCTTTACGCGTAAATTCGAGCATGTATTCGTTTTGCTGCTCGTCCTTCATGTCCCGCAGGTCTTCAACATACAGTTCACTATGCTTATTGCGGTACACGACCTGTAGCGGTTCATCCTTCCAGCCGCTGTAGAAGTTCGTGCGCAGTACCGTATGCCGCTGCACCAATACATTCAAACTGGCCGCAAATGCAGCGATATTAAAATGTCCTCGCAGATCAAAGGAGGCCTGTTCAAAATATGCTCCCGATTGCGAATCCATCAGATTGTAAAAGAGCATCCCCTTTTGCATCGGCGTCAGCGCATATACATTTTCCAGCTCACCGATACGTGCGGCCTGTTCCGCAATCTGTTCCAGTTCTCCAGTCGTCAGACCTTTAAAGGACACATCACTTGGGGTCAACTCCGGCTGCTCCTGAGCCGCGCAATGCGCAATCACCTCTTGCAATGCGGATTGCAGCAGGCTCGCCACACGTTCCAGCGTCTCCTTACGATACTGCTTACGGCTGTAAGCAATTGTCAAACGCAGCGTGCCTTCCGAGATCATTGCGTTCAAATCCAGCGTATATTGCAGCGGTGAATGGGCATCCTCTGTCTCCCCTGCACTATAGGATGACAATGTGATTCCGCTGTTTTTCACATCCTGATCCACCTGCCCCAAGTAGTTAAAGCTGATTTCCGGTTCTGCAATCGCACACGCTTCACCTGATCCGAACGTAGGGGACAAGTAGCGCCAAGTTCCATAGGTCAGCCCTTTATGCGGAATCCGGCGCAAGCCTTCCTTGGTTTCTTTAATTCGCTGAGCCAGTGTCATTTCCTTGCCGGTCTCCAGCAGCACTGGATACAAGCTCGTAAACCAACCTACGGTACGTGTAATATCCACCTCTTGCAGGATCGCTTCCCGGCCATGGCCCTCCAGGTTCACCAGTACCTGGCCTGCGCCTGTCCAATTGTGCACCGCCAGTCCCAGCGCGGTCAGCAGCAAATCATTGACCTCGGTGTTATAGGCGCGATGGACCTGCTTTAACAGCTGCTGCGTTTCAGCTTCGGTCCACTCTACCGTCAGCACTTCGCTGTCTGCGTTTAAGGAGCCCTCGTAGGCAAAATCCTTAGGCAGCGGCGCGGCTTCCGCTTTGGCCTGTTCCAGCTGCTTCCAATAAACTTCATCCGAGGCAGCCTCAGGACGGTTGGCGTAAGAGAACAGCTCCCGTGCCCATGATTGGAAGGAATCTGTTTTATAGGGCAATCGTACAGGCTCACCCTTGCTCGCCTGCTCGTAGCCTGTCGAGAAATCTTCGAACAGAATCCGCCACGACACTCCGTCCACCACCAAGTGGTGAATGGCGATTAGCAGATGGTCGCCTTCGGCTGTGCGGCACCATCCCAGCTTCACCAGCGGTCCTTCGGACAGGTCCATGCTGCTTTGAATTTCCGTTACCTTCGCTTCCAGCGCTTCTGCATAGGTTTCCTGTTCACGGTAATCCACCGTTTCCAGCGTATACAGCGTGCCTTCCTCTACAGGGCGTGTCCAAGCCGTATAACCTGCGGGAGCCTGATGGAAAACCGTACGAAGCGCATCATGATGCTTCACAAGGTGATCCATGACTTGCCGAACCACTGCCTCGTTAAAGCCCTCAGCGCGATAGAGCATGACCGCTTGATTAAAGTGCTGCGGACGCTCGCGCTCCTGCGCAAAGAACCAATGCTGGATCGGAAGTAGCGCCGTTTCCCCGCTCACTTCTTCTTGGTCTGCCAAACGACGGACCTCGTGCATATGCGGTGCCAGCGTTTCGACCGTCGGATATTGGAACAAATCCTTCATGTCCAGCTTATAACCGGCCTGGAACGCACGAGATGCGATTTGGATGGCCTTGATGGAATCGCCACCCAGATCAAAGAAATTGTCCAAAATACCGACCGTCTGTAGTCCCAGTACCGACTGCCAGACTGCTACAAGAGCGCGTTCTTGCGCCGTACGCGGCTCTGCATAATCGGCTCCAGTTTGCAGGCTGCCTTCCGGTGCCGGCAAGGCCTTGCGGTCGATTTTGCCGTTGGGACTCAGCGGCATTTGCTCCAGCTGTACAAAGTACGATGGCACCATATAGCTTGGCAGCTCCCGGCCCAGCTCACTTCTCAGCTCGCTGGCTCCTAGCTCTTGCCCCGCGACATAGTAGGCGACCATTTGTTTTTGACCCGTTTCATCCGTACGAGCCATGACCACCGCTTCTCGTACCGATTCCACTTGGAGTAGCTGCGTTTCGACCTCGCCCAGTTCAATTCGGTAGCCCCGGATTTTCACCTGATGGTCGATCCGGCCCAGATATTCGATGTTGCCGTCCGGCATCCATCTCGCCAAATCTCCTGTGCGGTACATCCGTTCATACCCGGCTTCCCCGCCGGCAAACGGGTCTTTCACAAATTTCTCGGCCGTCAGCTCTGGACGGTTCAGATAACCTCGGGCTACCCCGACACCGCCGATACACAGCTCACCCGCAACCCCAATCGGCTGCATTTGCTCCGTGCCTTCCTTCACAATGTATAGACGAATATTCTGAATCGGTTTCCCGATGGGAATGACCGCATAGGCTTCATTCGGCTCGCAATCGAAGTACGATACGTCCACCGTCGCTTCGGTTGGTCCATACAGGTTGACCAGCTTCGCTCCAGCCAAGCTTGACACGAGCCACTGGAACCGGGCCACATGCTGTGGCGGCAATGCTTCACCACTGGCAAAGACATGGCGCAGCGTTGCCAGTTTCGCTTGCATCACTTCCCGTGGCTGCTGTTCCACATACTCTAGGAACGCATGCAGCATAGCTGGCACAAAGTGCATCGTGGTTACGCCATCGCGGGCAATCGTGTCGACGATCTCTTCCGGGTTCTTTTCCCCGCCCACTGACAGCAGGCTTACCTTCGAGCCGACCAGCGACCACCAGAACAACTCCCACACCGACACATCGAACGTGAAGGCGGTCTTTTGCAAGATCGTATCTTCCGCACTCAAGCCGTAGCGATCATGCATCCACAAAATCCGGTTCAGCACGGAATGGTGCTCCACCATCACGCCCTTCGGTTTCCCGGTGGAGCCGGAGGTATAGATGACATAGGCTACATGGTGCGGGCCAGCCAGTGGCTCCAGATTCGAACCGTCTTCGTGGTAAATGTCCTGGCCATCCTGCTCCTGACGATCCAGTACCAGCACCTGGCCGTTGAAACTCAGCGATGCTTGCTCCGCCAGATGCGATTGCGTCAGCACCAGCTTCGCGCCCGAGTCCTCCAGCATAAAGCGGATGCGGTCTGCCGGATATTCCGGATCGATGGGTACATAAGCTCCGCCTGCCTTGAGGATCGCATAAATGCCTACAATCATGTCCAGCGAACGGCGAACCAAAATGCCCACGGGCTGATCCGGCTCAACTCCTTCCGCACGCAAGGTGCGTGCGAGACGGTTGGCTCGCTCATTCAGCTCACGGTAGGTCAACGATTCCGATCCACACAACACCGCCACTTGCTCCGGCGTGTTCGCTGCCTGCCGCTCGAACAGCGTACTTAGCGTTTGATCCTGCGGATAGGCTGCCGCCGTATCTCCCCAGACCTGAACGATCTGTGCCTGTTCTTGCGGGGTCACCAATTCCAGCTCATTCACACGGATATTTGGGTTGTCTACGATTTGTCCGATGACGTGGTCGATATGACCCTGGATACGCTCCATAGCAGACCGGTTATACACCAGAGCATTGTATTCAAGCAGGATAGAGATATCTTCATCAGGCACGACAATCAGGTTAAAATCGTAGTTGGTTTGCTCGGCAAGTGCCACATTGGCAATAGAGAAGCCAGTTTGTGCCTTGGTCTCGCCGGAACCGCCCATCTGCTTCATCTGCTGCCCGATGGGGTAGTTTTCAAAGACCATGATGTGATTGATCAGGTCTTGTTTTTGTTCAGTCCGTGCCTGAATGTCGTAGAGCGGGAACGTGTCATAGACACTGGAGGTCAGAGCCTGTTCCTGTGTGCGCTGCAATATTTCAGCAAATGTAGCATCCGGTGCACTGCATATGCGTACCGGAATCGTATTGATAAACAATCCAATCATGTTCTCCACGCCTGGAATGTCTGCCGGACGACCGGATACCACACCACCAAATACAACATCCTGATTGTTATTGTATTGCTGTAAAATAACGCCCCACACGCTTTGCAGCAAGGTGTTAATCGTGACATGTTGTTGCTTGGCCATTTGGTTTAATGCGGCACTTCGTTCTTTACCCAACATAAATGGCAACTTTTCTAAAACATAGCCGGAATGGGAACCCGCGCCGCTTCCGTCTGGTTCTTCATCGCGTTCTACTACAGAAGCTTGTGCGTTCTCACCAGGCAACAAGGTTTGCTGCTCAAAGCCTGCCAAATAGTCACTCCAATAATGGGTCGCTTCCTGTGCATCCTGATGTTCCAACCATTCGATATAGTCACTATACGGCTTGACAGGTGCGAGCTCTGGCTGCTTGTTCTCCAGCAAGGCAACATATGCACCAAATACTTCGTCCGTCATCAGGGACAGGCACCAGCCGTCCATTACGATATGATGGAAGCTCCATACAAAACGGTATGAGCTATCATCCGTGCGGAAGACGGTTACGCGCATGAGCGCATCCTTGCTTAAATCAAAGTTTTGAGCTTTATCCTGGGCCACAAACTCAGCTACAGCGTGTTCACGCCCTCTGACATCCTCATAGCGGAAGCTTGGATTTTTATGACGATAGACAATCTGCAACGGTTGACCATGCCAGCCGCTATAGAAATTCGTCCGTAATATAGCATGTCGGCTAACCAGCAGCTTCAAGCTTTCCTCGAATATAGATGGCGCAAAGTTGCCCTCCAGATCAAAGGTCGCCTGCTCAAAATACACGCCTGTTTCTGCATTCATCAGACTATGGAACAGCATACCCTTTTGCATGGGGGTTAACGGATATACATTTTCCAATTCCCCAACCGTCTGGGTCTGCTCCTTAATCGTATTTAATTGCTCCATTGTCAGGCCTTTAAACAGCACATCACTTGGAGTCAATTCGGTCCGCTCCCGTGTGACACAATGCTCAATCATTTCAAGCAGATTGGATTTCAACAGATTAGCCAGCATTTGGACGGTGTCCTTGCGGTAGGCTTTGCTGTTATACCGAATATCCAGTTCCAGGATGCCGTTCGTTACGATTCCGCTCACATCGAGAGCAAATTTCATTTTCGTCCGGTCACTAACGACCGATCCAGTCGAATAAGGAGACCTACGCAGATCGTTGTTTTGCAAGTCCTGATCAAACTGTCCGAGATAGTTAAAGCTCACTTGCGGCTCAGCAAAAGCTTGATGTTGAGCAAGATTCAGTGCATCTGCTTGCTGACCCATGGCTTGGCCAGATTCACTCAAATATCTCCAAATTCCGTAGCCCATTCCTTTATTCGGAATATGGCGCAGACTCTCTTTGACCTGTTTGATGCGTCCCGATAAAGTAGGATCACTGCCCATGTCCAGCCATATCGGATATGGACTCATAAACCAACCTACCGTACGAGAAATGTCCGTATCCGGCAAAATGTTCTCACGCCCGTGTCCCTCTAAATTAATCAGACTGCGTTCATGGCCGGTCCATGTGTACAGCATCATGCCCAGTGCCGTCAGAAGCAGATCGTTCACTTCCGTGTTATATGCGCGGTGTGCTTGCTTCAATAATCTTTCTGTCTCTTCTTCCGTAAGCTGGAAGGCCACTGAATCCGTGTCAGCTAGGGTAAATGGCTCAGCCTGCGCTTGATCCTCAGGCAAACATACTTGGTCAGACAAAGCGGATCCATTCAATTGTTCCCAGTAGGCGTATTCACTGTCCATGGCTGCGCTATTCGCATACTCGGAAAGTTTTTGTGACCAGGAACGGAAGGAATCCGTTTTGTCCGGTAACTGAAGCACCTCTTCATGGATGGCCTGTTCATAGGCAGTAGTCAAATCCTCAAACAAAATACGCCAGGATACCCCGTCCACCACCAAATGGTGAATCGCCATCAGCAAATGATCTCCATCTGCACAGTGGAACAAACCAGCCTTCAACAGCGGTCCTTCTTGAAGCTGGATACTCCTTTGAATTTCACTGGCTTTCGCCTCAATGGCTGCGCTGAGCGTGGCTTTATCCGTCAAGTTCGTAAAGTCCACCACATCCAGATGATACAGCTCACCTTCCTGTATTCCGCGATTCCATGCTTGATAGCCTTGCTCGGTCTTGCTGAACACCATCCGCAGAGCATCATGATGCTCTGTTAGTTTGCCAAGCGCCTGACGCAGAGCCGACTCGTCAAACCCCTGCTCCCGGTGCAGCATAACCGCCTGATTAAAATGATACGCATCCACTTGCTCCTGTGCAAAGAACTCGTGCTGGATCGGAAGCAACGCCGTTTCTCCGCTTACTTCTCCCTGATCTACCATACAACTGACCTCATGCATATGCGGTGCCAGCGTTGCGACGATGGGATAGCGGAACAAAGCCTTCATGTCCAGCTTGTAGCCTGCCTGGAACGCACGGGACACAATCTGAATTGCCTTAATTGAATCGCCGCCCAGGTCAAAAAAATTGTCCAACATACCGACGGTTGGCACGCCCAGGACGGACTGCCAGACCGCTACAAGCGCTCGTTCCGGTGCAGTGCGTGGCGCTACATAATCCACTCCGCTGTGCAGACTGCCTTCCGGTGCTGGCAGGGACTTGCGGTCGATTTTACCGTTCGGTGTCAGCGGCATCTGCTCCAACTGAATGAAATACGACGGCATCATATAGCTTGGCAGTTCTTGTCCCAGCTCATGTCTCAGCTCACCGGCTCCCAGTTCTTGACTCGCCACATAGTACGCCACGAGCTGTGTTTGACCCGCTTCGTCCCCACGAGCCATGATGACCGCTTCTTGTACCGACTCCACCTGCAACAGCTGCGATTCGATCTCGCCCAGTTCGATTCGGTAGCCCCGGATTTTCACCTGATGGTCCATCCGCCCCAAATATTCAATGTTGCCGTCTGGCATCCATCTCGCCAAATCGCCTGTATGGTACATCCGCTCATGGCCTGCCTTACCCCCAGCAAACGGATTAATCACAAATTTCTCAGCCGTCAGTTCTTCACGTTTCCAATACCCACGGGCCAATCCTTCCCCGGCAATACATAACTCGCCCGGCACGCCGACGGGCTGCAATTCCCCATTCGCATTCGTGATATATATTTGTGTATTCGCGATAGGACGTCCAATATTAATATGCCGAGCATGGGTCAGTTCCTGCACGGCCGACCACACCGTCGTTTCTGTAGGTCCGTACATGTTATAAATACGGGGACCGTTTATTGCTTGCAGTGCCGCGAGCAGCTTGGACGGAAGGGCTTCGCCCCCGACCATTATTGCCTTCACGCCTTGCAGCGCGCGCGAGCCTGCTTCATGACCCAGCAGCATTTGTAGCCGGGATGGGGTCATTTGCAACATCTCAATCGAATGTTGAGTAATCAACTCACCCAGCGCCTGAGGATTCACCTGATGCTGGCTGTCACCAAGCACAACCGTCATTCCACCCAACAGAGGCAGGATGGTTTCCAATACGAAAATATCGAATGAAATGGTCGTGAGTGACAACATGGTTTGGCTCGCTTCAAAATCAATGGCTTCGCGCATCCCTGTAATAAAGTTGAGGACCGAGCGATGCTGGAGCATAACTCCTTTCGGATTTCCAGTCGAACCCGAGGTATAGATGACGTAAGCCAAATGCTCTGGGTGGGCAATCTTCTCCAGGTTGCTACTTTCTCCCTGATACAATGCGGCATCCTCAAGAAACAGGGTATTGGCTTGGCAATGGTGCTCTTCTGCCAGCTCACGACGGGTCAGAAGCACTGCGGCCTCGCTGTCTTCCAGCATGTATGCAATACGAGAGGACGGAAATTCGGGATCAATCGGCACATAAGCACCGCCTGCTTTCAGCACGGCCAGCAAACCTACGATCATTTCCACGGAGCGCTGTACCATCAGACCGACCAGCTTGTCTGGTCCTACTCCCTGGGCTCGAAGCATTCGTGCCAATGAATTCGCCCGTTCATTCAGCTCCCGATACGTCAGACGCTGATGTCCAAACGCCAATGCCACCTGATCCGGCGTACACTCCACCTGCTCCTCAAACAGCTGATGGATCGTCTGTTTGCATGGGAATGCACAAGCGGTATCATTAAAGGCCGCTGTAATCTGTTGTTTTTCTGCTGCTGTGAGTAGTTCCAGCTCTTCCACCCGAACATGCGGGTTGAGCGAAATTTGCTCCAGCAAACGTGCAAAATGTCCATACAGACGCTCAATACCTGCTTGATCAAAGCTGAGCGTGTTATACATAAAACGAATCTTGATGCCTTCTCCCGGCATCACGACGACGTTCAGATCGTAGTTGGTTTCCTCTGTAGACACCACGTTCGAAATCGTAAATTTATCCTGCCCATTGCTGCCTAACTTTTCTACCTGCTGCTCCACCGGATAATTTTCAAAAATCATAATATGATTGATTAAATCCTGCTTCTGCTCGGTCAGTGCTTGAATTTCATACAGCGGGAACGCATCGTAGGCATTGGAAGCCAGCGCCTGCCGCTGTGTTCGTTTCATCAGCTCGACAAAGGTTTCACCTTGTTCAGACTGCACACGCACTGGAATTGTATTGATAAATAGCCCGATCATGTGCTCCACGCCTGGAATATCTCCCGGGCGACCGGACACAACGCTGCCGAACACGACATCCGTACTGTTGTTATATTTTTGCAACAGAACGCCCCATACGGTTTGAATCAGCGTATTGATCGTTACCTGATTTTGTTTTGCCATCCGTTCGATCTGCGCAACCAACTCTGGCTGGAATTCGCAATCCAGATCTTCAGCGACATATTCCTCGGTGTGCATCGATTTCGGCTGTGCTTTTTGCTGGGGAAGCGTAATTTGCTGCTCATAGTCCGCCAGATACCCACGCCAGTATTGCAAGGCTGCCTCACGGTCTTGACGTTCCAGCCATTCAATAAATCGACTGAACGGCGTGACAGGCTCTAGTGCTGGCTCATGACCCGCGCGCAGTGCCAGATAGCTACCAAATACCTCCTGTGTCATAAAGGCCAAACACCAGCCATCCATCAAAATGTGATGGAAGCTCCAAATAAAGTGATACGTTTCATCCCCGGTTTGTAGGATCGAGATACGAAGGAGTGCGTCCTCCGCCAGACGGAATCCTTTCGCTTTATCTGCAAGGGTAAAAGCTTCAACACGAGCTTTACGTTCTTCTTTTTCCAGTCCGCGCAAGTCTTCATAATATAATTCTCCGCTACGGTTGCGGAAGACGACCTGTACAGGCTCATCCTTCCATGAACTGATAAAGTTCGTCCGCAGGGCCTCATGACGCTGTACGAGCAGGTCAAAGCTTTTACCGAAAGCAACCACATCAAACCGTCCGTTCAATTCAAAGGATGCCTGCTCAAAATAAGCCGCCGAATTCTCATCCATCAGGCTGAAGAAGAGCATCCCCTTTTGCATCGGCGTTAAGGCATACACATTTTCTAGTTCGCCCATATCTTGTGTATCTTTCACCAATTGCTCCAGCTCATCCAGCGTTACATGATTTAACAGGACATCACTTGGGGTCAACACCGTTCTTTCTTGGGCAACACAATGGCTAATCACTTCACGCAAGCTGGACGCCAGCAGCTCTCCCAGCCGTGCAATCGTTTCTTGGTGGAATTGCGTAGTACCGTAGCGAATCGTGAACATCAACTCGCCATCCTCGATTACTCCATTGATATCCAGCGCAAAATCCATAGCCGCGTTCGTGCTGACAGGCACACCAATGGAATAGGAGGAAGGCTCCAGATCGTTGCCTTTATAATCCTGATCGAATTGGCCCAAATAGTTAAAACTGATCTCAGGCTGAGCCTGTAACTGCACGCCTGCTTTCTCCAGCACATTTAGATCCGACAGGTAGCGTAAAATACCATAGCCGATGCCCTTTTGCGGAATATGACGCAGCCCTTCCTTGATCCGTTTGATCAGACGAGCGGTATTTCCGCCCTGTCCCAGACTTCCATCCAGTACAACCGGGAACTGGCTCGTAAACCAGCCGACCGTCCGCGTAATATCCACATCCGGTACAATGGCTTCCCGTCCATGGCCCTCCAGGTTGACCAGCACTCGTTCGGAACCAGACCAGTCATACACGGCTTTTCCGAGCGCAGCCAGCAGCAGGTCATTCATTTCCGTGTTGTATGCGCGATGAGCTTGTTTGAGCAACTGCTCGGTTTCCTGCTTCGTCCAGCGGACAGTCACAACCTCACTGTCCCCAAGCAGTGCATTGTCATTCGCAAAATCCTTCGGCAAAGGCTTCGCCAGGCTGGCTTCTGCTTGTTCGATATGCTGCCAGTAAGCAAGCTCCCGCTCCATCGTCGCGCTATTCGCATAGGCCGACAGCTGCTCGGCCCAAGTCTGGAACGAATCTGTTTTATGCGGTAGTCGGATAGCTGTGCCTGTTTTGCCTGCAATAGCCTGCTCATAACCGGATGCCAAATCCTCCAGCAAAATACGCCACGATACGCCGTCCACAACCAAATGATGAATGACCATTAATAAATGGTCGCCCTCAGCGCAATGGAACAGACCGAGCTTCACCAGCGGCCCCTCGCTCAAATGAATGCTGGCTTGAATTTCACTCGCCTTAGCTTCTACAGCGGTGGATTCGTCTTCAACTCCACTAAAATCTACAATGTCCAGCGTGTATAGCTCGCCTTCCTCCACACTGCGGTTCCAAGCGGCATAGCCCTGCTCCGTCTCACGGAATACCGTGCGCAATGCGTCATGATGCTGGACCATACGTTCCATCGTACGGCGCAGCGCGTCGACGTCAAAGCGCCCAGCTCGATACAGCATCATCGCCTGGTTGCTGTGGTGCAGGTCAGCCGGCTGCTGCTCGAAGAACCATCGCTGAATGGGTGTCAGATCTACCTTGCCTACTGCTTCTTCATGACTGGCAATCTTGCCATCTGTACGAAGCAAAGGACTGAGCGCCGCTACCGTCGGATTGCTGAAGAGATCCTTCATGTTCAATCGATAGCCTGCTTGCAGCAAGCGGGACGATACTTGCAGTGCTTTGATCGAATCGCCGCCCAGTTCAAAGAAGTTATCCTGCGTGCCTACCGCTTCCACGCCGAGTACTCCGGCCCACACTGCAGCCAGTACTTGCTCTGCCGTAGTACGTGGTGCCACATAGGCTGCACCCGTATGGATGCTTCCCTCCGGTTCCGGCAAGGCCTTGCGATCGATTTTGCCGTTGCTGGTCAGCGGAATCGTCTCCAGTCGCATCAAGCGTGCTGGCACCATGTGCGCGGGTAGCCCTGCTTCCAGCTCGGCCTGTACCTCCTCGATCCGCAGCTCGGCTTCTCCCGTGATGTACCCGCACAAGTATTTGTGTCCACGCTCATCCGTCCGGTCGATGACTACCGCTTGACGCACACCCGGCACCCGCTGGATTGCCGTTTCAATCTCGCCCAGCTCGATCCGGTAGCCCCGAATTTTCACTTGATAATCCATCCGGCCGATAAAGTCCACATTGCCGTCTGGCATCCACCGCGCCAAATCGCCGGTGCGATACAGTCGTTCACCCGGTACGTATGGGTTCGCTACGAATTTTTCCGCCGTCAGGTCCGCACGGTTCAAGTACCCACGTGCTACCCCGGCTCCGCCAATACACAGCTCACCCAGTACACCGATCGGCACCGGATTCAGCTGGCTGTCCACGATGTAGAAGCGTGCGTTCAGCCATGCCTGACCAATCGGCACACTGCCGCTACTTGGCAGCTTTGACAGTTCTTCGTCGTAGAAGCTGGAGTCAATCGCCGCTTCCGTGACGCCATAGCTGTTCATAATGCGGATATCCGCACCAAACCGTTCTTGCAGCACCCGATAATCCGTCACGCTACAACTGTCCGAGCTGGTGATCAGCAATTCCAGACTGCTCATGTCAAGGCCCTGTTCATGCACATGCTGCATAAACGGTACGATTAAAGCCGGTGTGGATTCGAACACCGTAATCTGATAATCGTGAATCCAGCCATACAGACGGCTTGGATCAATCCGGTCGTCTTTCGGGCAGATGACCATCGTGCCACCGTTATAGAGCGCCCGTGCGATATCGCCGACGAACACGTCGAAGGAGAAACTTGCCAGTTGTAACAGGCGTACTGGGAACTGGTTCAGACGGTAATCCCGGTGGTATGCCGCAGCTGTGTTTACCAAACTGTGATGCTCGATCATGACGCCCTTCGGACGTCCCGTTGTCCCGGAGGTGTAGATCACATACGCCAGATCCTGCGGTTCATTGATAGGTTCAACATCCGTGGCATCCCCGGTGTACAGCGACTCGTCGTCCAATGCCAATACAGTACGCAGACGCAGCCCTGTTGCCGGTTCGGATGCTTCTTCGTTGTCAGAATTCGAATCTAATTTCAAACTTACGCCTTCACTCAGGCTGTCTCTTTTCATCGTTTCAGCGCCAGCCGCTGTTTCCAATTCACCCTCAGTCTGCCCTCCGACCAAGGCCTGCCGACTTGCCTCCAACCAACCCTGTGCACGCTCCTGCAAACCGATCTGCGTTAGCAGCACCGTCGCACCACTGTCCTCCAGCATAAAGCGAATTCGTTCGGGCGGATAATCCGCATCTAACGGTACATATGCACCTCCGGCTTTCCATACTGCTAATACGCCGACCAGCATGTCCACCGAGCGCTCGCTCAAAATACCAACAATGGACTCGCGCCCAATACCTTCATTCCGCAACCTACGAGCAAGTTGATTCCCACGCTCGTTCAGCTCGCGGTACGTAAGCTGCCGCTCCTCGTATACAACTGCCACATGATTCGGCACAAGCTGCGCTTGTTCTTCCACATAGGCGTGAAACAACCCTTCTGATTGCTTTTCATCACTCCATGCGGATACGCCCACGGATCCAAAACCATCGATGATTTTTGCTTTTTCCGCAGCAGTCACCAGCTCAAGCTCATCTACCAGCGCATCTGGTCTGTTAATCGCTTCTTCAATCATATGCAACAAATGCTCGCGGATTTGCTCTACAGCCGTGCGTTCCAATACTCGCGCGTTGTACTCCAAATGGACATGAATTTCATCACCTGGCACAACCGTAATGTTGAAATCATAGTTCGTTTGCTCCGACACGGAAGCATTTGCAATCGTAAAGCCATTCGTGCCACGACTGCCCATTTGCTCCATGCGCTGTTCCACCGGGTAGTTTTCAAACACCATAATATGGTTCACCAGGTCCTGTTTCTGCTCTGTTAGGGCCTGAATTTCATACAACGGATAGGTTTCATAGGCACGGGAAGCCAGTGCCTGCTCCTGTAACTGCTTCATTAACGCAGCAAACGTAATATCTTTCTCACTGTGAACTCGTACAGGAACCGTATTAATGAACAAACCAATCATTTTATCGATGCCCGGAATATCCGCTGATCTGCCGGATACGACACTGCCAAATACAACATCCCGACTGTTGTTATACCGTTGCAGCACAACGCCCCAAGCCGCTTGCAGCAGTGTATTGACCGTTACTTGCTTCTGCTTAACCAGCTTGTTCATCCGTTCCGTCACTTCGTGGCCCAGTGTAAACGAAAGCTTGTCCGCTTCATATTCTTTAGCGTGACTGTCCAGCTGTTTTACCTGCGGCAATACGGTCTGCTGCTCAAAGCCAGCAAAATAATCACGCCAGAACCGTTCAGCCTCCACGTTGTCCTGCCGATCCAGCCATTCAATGTATTCGCTGTATGGTGTTACCGGGGCGAGCTCCGGTTTGCGGTCTTCGAGTATGGCAAAGTACGTATTAAATGCTTCCCCTACAACAAGGAACAAGCACCAGCCGTCCATCAAAATATGATGGAAGCTCCACACAAAACGATACGACTCCTCGCCTGTACGCAAAACAGACACCCGCATCAGCTCGCCTGAGCTGAAATGAAAGCCTTCGGCTTTGTCGCGCTCAGCAAAATCAGCAATGTATGCGTCCTGCTCACCTTGTTCCATCGAACGTACATCTTCAAAACGGAACCCGGCGTGCTTGTGACGGTACACTACCTGTAAAGGCTGCTCATTCCAGCCGCTATAAAAATTCGTTCTGAATATTTGATGGCGATCCACCAGCTGATTTAGGCTTTCGGCAAAAGCCTCCACTTGAAAGCTGCCTTGCAGATCAAATGTCGCCTGCTCAAAGTACGCCCCGGATTGCGGCTCCATTAAGCCGTGGAACAGAATGCCTTTTTGCATGGGTGTTAACGAATAAATGTTTTCCAGTTCTCCCACAGCAGCCGTCTGCTCTACAATATGATTCAGCTCTCCAGCCGTCAGTCCTTGGAAAGACAAGTCGCTTGGTGTCAGCTCCGGCAACTCTTTTTCCACACAGTGAGCCAATACCTCACGCAAGCTCTCCTGAAGCAGATCAGCCAGCTTTTTGATTGATTTTTTCATAAACATTTTGTTGCTGTAGCTGATCGTCAGTTCCAGTGCACCGTCCGTGATCATGCCGTTGATATCCAGAGCATACCGCTTGGTCAACGTGTCACTCATGGAAGCTCCGATGGAATAAGGAGACATGCGAAAGGCATTATTCTTTAAATCCTGATCGAATTGTCCGAGATAGTTAAAACTGATTTCCGGCTCGGCAACTAAAGCTGCTTCTCCTTCCCAGCCAGCAAGATATCTTAAAATCCCGTATCCAATCCCTTTATGCGGCACACGACGCAGCCCTTCCTTGACGCTCTTGACACGTCGTCCCACATTCCGATCCTCGCCCATATCAAGTACAACTGGGAATTGGCTGGTAAACCAACCGACCGTGCGCGTAATATCCATATCCGGCAAAATGGCTTCCCGTCCGTGACCCTCCAGATTTACAAGCACCTGACGGATGCCTGCCCACTCATAAATCGCAGTGCCCAGAGCTGTCAGCAGCAGGTCGTTTGCTTCTGTATTGTAGGCCCGATGAGCTTGTTTCAGGAATTTTTCCGTTTCTTCTACCGTCCACGCTACTGTAAGCGTCCGATCATCGCGAAGCTGTGGCTTGGCCTGAGATTTACGATTGTAATCCTTAGGCAAGGATGCCTGGCTTTTCCCTGCTTGCTCAATTTGCTCCCAATACGCACGCTCCTTCTCCAACGCTGCACTGCTCACATAAGCGGATAGCTGGTCTGCCCACAGACGGAAGGAATCCGTCTTATTCGGCAACCGGACAGACTCGCCCCGTAAAGCCTGTTCATAGCCTGTTGCCAAATCCTCCAACAAAATACGCCAAGACACACCATCAACCACCAAATGGTGGATTGCTACCAACAAATGGTCTCCATCGTTGCAACGAAACAGACCCAGCTTTACCAGCGGTCCTTCATCTAGACGGATGCTGCTTTGGATTTCGTTGGCTTTGTTCTCCAACAAATGAGCAAAGTCAGACTCATTTGTAAAATCAACCACTTCAAGGCTGTACAGTTCTCCTTCTTGTACGCCACGGTTCCATGCTTCATACCCACCGTCCGCATTTGGGCGGAATACGATGCGCAAAGCGTCATGATGCTCAACAATGCTTTGCAATGCCTGACGAAGCGCCGTTTCGTCCAGTCGATCCTCACGATGCAGCATCAGAGCCTGGTTATAGTGCTCAGGATTGGATGGCTGCTGTTCAATGAACCAGTGTTGAATCGGTGTCAATGTCACGGTTCCACTAACTTCTCCTTGATCGGAAACGCGGGTCACCCGCTGCACCCGTCCATTCAGCTCAGCAATCGTCGGATACTGGAACAACTCCCTCATTTCCAGCTTGTAACCATTTTGCAGCAGCCTTGAAGACACTTGGATGGCCTTGATCGAGTCGCCGCCCAAATGGAAAAAGTTATCCAGAACACCAATCTGTTCGATTCCCAGTACAGATTGCCATACCGATACCAATGTCCGCTCTACCTCATTACGGGCTGCTACATAATCCTCGCCGGAATCCACGCTTCCCTCCGGTTGCGGCAACGCCCGACGATCCACTTTGCCATTTGGTGTTAACGGCAATTGCTCCATCTGCACAAAATACGACGGCACCATATAACCCGGCAATTCTTGGCTCAAGGTGCTTCGCAACTCACTAGCCGCGATATCCACAAGGGTGACTACATATGCGCAGAGTTGTTTCTGTCCCTGCTCATCCTCACGTGCAATGACGACAGCTTCTTGTACCGCATCTAGCTTCAAGAGCTGCGCTTCCACCTCGCCCAGCTCAATCCGATAGCCCCGGATTTTCACCTGTGCGTCGATCCGTCCTTTGTATTCCAGCGTTCCATCCTCATTCCAGCGAACCAAATCGCCTGTACGGTAGCAGCGCTCTCCGCTACGGAACGGACTATCTACGAACTTTTCAGCCGTTAAATCAGGACGGTTCCGGTAGCCACGTGCCACCCCATCACCGCCGACGATCAGCTCACCCCATGCTCCAACAGGCTGAAGCTGCATGGAACGGTCTACGACATACGCTGTGGAGTTGTGGATCGGACGCCCAATCGGCACCGCTTCCAATTGCACGCTGGCAATCGTATGAGTTGTAGAAAAAGTCGTATTTTCTGTCGGGCCATAACCGTTAATAATCCGCAGGGACGGATGAGCCTCCAGTACCCGGTTAATATGCGGTACGGACAGCACATCACCACCGACCAGCAGTTCTTGTACCCCCTCGAACAGCTCCAAGTCCTGCTGAGATAGCTGGTTAAAGAGGGGGGCAGTCAGCCACATTGTCGTGATACCATGGTTGCGCACGGCTTCCTTGAGCTTTGGAGCGTCCAAAATGACATCCTGACTTACCAGCACGAGCTGTCCACCATTCAATAGCGCACCCCAAATTTCGAAGGTGGACGCGTCAAAGACAACGGCGCCAGTTTGCAAAATGCGCGTGTCAGCACCCAGTTGCGCATAGTTTGTATGTTTTACCAAACGCACGACATTGCGATGTTCTACCATAACTCCTTTGGGCTGTCCCGTCGTGCCCGAAGTGTACATCAAATAAGCTAGTCGGTTTCCAAATTTACGTTCTTGTTCTCCACCAGTGCTGTCTACGACAGACGAGGATGATTTATTCAAAATCTCATTTTTCAGATTTGTATAATCGGTATAATCCACATGATAAGCCTCGTTTTGCTCCCCATGTACGGTATTCAAGCCTTGGTCATCCTCTGCCGCGTACACCTTAGCATCGCTTAGATCCAGCACGATTCCGGTGTATTCCTCCGGTTGCTGTTCTGCACGCTGCACCAGCAACAACTTCGCTCCCGAATCTTCCAACAGGTAACGTACACGTTCAGCCGGATAATCAGGGTCAATGGGTACATATGCACCGCCCGCTTTGAGAATCGCCAACATGCCGACGATCATATCCGTGGAACGCTCAGCAACGATACCTACAGTTTGCTCGGCGGTAACACCGTGTCCGCGCAACGTGTGAGCCAGTTGATTTGCTTTTACATTCAGTTCGCCATAAGTTAAACGGGCATTTCCAAACACAACTGCTGTCTGATTCGGTGTATGTTCAGCCTGTTCCTCAAACAACTCATGAATGCCTGCTTCGTGTGGATATTCCACCGCTGTAGCATTGAATACGTCGACGATTTGCGCCCGTTCTTCCTCACTGATCAGCGACAATTCCTGTATCCGCTTGTGTGGGCCCTGCACCATATGCTCCGCCACACTCAAAAATTGCCGAATAATTCGAGCAATTTCCTGTTCACTAAACAGCTCGGTACGATAATCCAGATACAGCACGAGTCTATCATCATCCAGCATTTCAACCATGTGAATATCGAAGTCGTTCACCGTATCTCCGCAGAAATCGTTATCAACCTGCTGAATCGCTTCATCAAACCGGGAGAAACTCAAGGTACGGTACTGAATGGAAGCACCAAACAGACGCTGAATGTCCAGACTGCTTTGCTGTTCACGCAAATCCTGAATAATTTTGTTGTACGGGTAACGCTGATGCCGCAAAATAGACGCCTGCTCCTTCCCTACACCATGCAGGAAGGTCAGCAGTTCGGATTCTGGTTCGACCAACAAGCGCGTAGCCACAGTGCTGACGAACATACCGATGGTATCCTTTTCCTTCTTAGACGTACGGTTGGCATAGAGTGTCCCCACGGTTAAGTCCTGCTCTCCCGTCACTTTATGCAAATAAATATACAGAGCCGCCAGGAAGAACGTAAAAATACTAATTTTATGTTCCTCGCAAAAAGCCGTAACACCACGATACAACTCATGTTCCAGTATAAAGCTCTCCCGGCGTGCAGCTGTGCTTAGTGTCAGCGGGTTATATGATTTCAAACCTGTAGTCTCTGGCAAATCGGCAAACTTTTCCGTCCAGTACGTTTTGTCCTTTTGATAACGGTCTGATTGCTCATAACTTTGCTCTACCTGGATAAAATCCAGATAGGGATTGCCTTTGGTCGGCGCATCTTGGCCTGTACCATGCACAATATCCATATAATGTCCTGTGATTTCATTAATGGCCTGATTCATGGACACGCCGTCTGAAATAATATGATGCATTTTAAAATTAAACCATGTTTCTTCTGTTCCGAGCTGCAAGATAACAAATCGGTACAGCTGCGAATCCAACAATGAGAACGGCTGTGGATTATGACGCTTTAACCATACATTCGCTTCTTCCGGGGTAACTTGGATCGTTTCTATACTTTCTGCCGTAAACGGCTCTACATATTGATATGGAATCCCATCCTGAGCAGTAATTTTGATACGAAAAGAATCATTTTGGGCAATTACCCGATTCATTGCTTGCTGCAAGGCATCTATGCGAACAGTTCCCCTGATTTTTACAGTTGCAATAATTGTCGATGTGTTCCTATTAGGATACAGAAGCTCCGTATACCAAATCCGTTGCTGTGGCTGGCTTAGCGAAAACAATTGAACATCTTGCTGTGTCATCCGTCTCTCTCCTCGCAAAATAGATATTGGTAAAAAGGAAATTCGCATATTTATGCGGTTTGTTCCTCGGGATGCTTTCGAAATTGAAGCTCATATAGCTCTGCATAATGACCGCCCTCGGCAAGGAGCTGATCATGGGTACCTTGCTCTTTCAGTTCGCCATCGGCAAGGACACAGATCGTATCCGCCCGTTCAATCGTAGACAATCGATGGGCAATAACTAATGTCGTACGATCCTTCATCAACTCATTTAAGCCCTGCTGGACTTCATATTCCGATTCTGCATCCAAAGCCGAGGTCGCTTCATCTAATAGCAAAATCGGTGCATTTTTGAGCAAAGCACGGGCAATTGCGATCCGCTGTCTTTGACCGCCGGACAAATTGGCTCCGCGTTCACCGACAATCGTGTCGTACCCCTCTGGCAACTCGGCTATGAAGCCGCTGGCATAGGCTGTTTTGGCTGCAGCCTCCACTTCCTCATCCGTGGCAGTCGGTGAGCCAAAACGGATATTATCCGCTACTGTACCGTGGAACAGCGTAGCCTCCTGTGGTACATAGGCCATCAAATCCCTGACCTCATCCAACGGAAATTCTTCTGCCAAGCGACCACGAACCCGCAGCACACCTTCATCCGGTGGGTAAAATCCCAGCAACAACTTCATGACTGTGCTTTTGCCACCACCACTCGGACCGACAAGTGCAGTGACCTGCCCTTCCGGCACGACCAAGTTTAACCTTTGCAGCGTTGGGTGGTCAGGCTGATAGCCAAAGGTGATGTCGTGCAGCTCCAGCGCAGCCGGAGTCTGTTCAATGGCGTGGTCTGAACGTAAGGTTTCAACATCGCCATAGAATTCCCCAGATTCACGGGCTGATAAAGCTGCCGTCTCGGGATCGCTAAGCCTAGTCAGCGGTCCCTTCTTTTTAGCCGCGGGGAACTGTTCCTCTTCCTTCGACTCATCCAGAATTTCGCGGATACGCGCCAAGCCTGCCAAGGAGTTTTGTAACAGTGTTACAGCCGCCCCTAGCTCCAAAAATACCGTTGAAATACCGGTTTGCAGTTGTACAATCTGTCCCAATACTCCCAGTTCCATTTGCTTCTGCGATACCAGAATCAATCCGGCGACAAGCACACCGCCCAGCGTAATGAACTCTATGACAAAATTGCACATATCCTGCAAGCCCATATGACGTCCCTGCCGGATGCTGATGCGATTGATGTCCTCGCTTGCATCGTTACATAGTCCACCTACCTTTGTCCTCAACCCAAACAACTTCACCGTCTGCAAACCGGAAAGCAAATCACTCAATCGTTCCGTGAACCTGCTCATCCGTCCCTGTAACTCTTCACTCGTCTTTCGCATTTTCTTCGCGAAATGAGCATTTATCCAGGCTGAAGCCAGCCCAAGTAAAACCGCCATAATCCCAAATCGCCAATCCAGAGCCATCAAAATGACCAACGAGCCCAAGAAAAGCGAAATTTCCAGTATAATCGAGCGGATATGAACGGTGTAAGCCTGCTCTAGCGCCTGTACATCGTTCGTCATACGGGATACAAGATCACCCGAATGGTGTTTTTCGGCTTTTTCGTACGATAGCTTGACAATGTGGCCAAATAGTTTCATTCGTACATCGGCAATCGCCAGCTTTACACACCGTTTATACATATAGCTGCACAGGGGGGAAATAAGACTTAATGCCAAAAATGTACCACTGACCAAATAGACCGCACGGTATAGCTCCTGTACATCGCCATTAACCGCGAAATTCAACAAATAATGCACCACAAAAGAAAGTAAAATCGTGATGCTGGCATTGGTCAGACTATTGCCAACCAGCCCAGTAAAATACCATTTTTGGTGCGGCTTCATCAGGGACATCAACTGCTTAAATTCATAAAACCCCTGCTTGAAGGTCACGACGCTCACCTCTTTCCTCAGGCAATGAATTACCGTTTTCCGCCGTATGCTGTTCTTCTTCAAAATTTTTCATATACAGCTTTCGGTACACACCATCACGACCTAATAATTCCTCATGAGAACCCGATTCCACAATACTCCCTTGGTCGAGTACAATAATGCGATTCGCCTGACGTACGGTTGACAGTCGATGAGCAATGACCAGTACCGTCCGGTTTTGCATTACCGCATTCATCGCATTCTGCACCTGAGCCTCCGACTGACTATCGAGTGCTGAAGTCGGCTCGTCCAATAAAAGCAGCGGAGTATTTTTAAGTAATGCTCTTGCTATGGAAATACGCTGTTTTTGACCGCCAGACAATCCGCCTCCCCGCTCGCTCAACAGGGTTTCATAGCCCTCTGGAAGTTGAACAATAAAATCATGCGCATGTGCCGCTTTCGCCGCCTCGACAATTTCTTCCCGAGTCGCCTCCAGACATCCATATCCGATATTTTCTGCAACGGTGGCCGGAAAAAGCGACGGCTCCTGAGATACCATCGAAATATGACTGCGTAGGCTTGTTAAATTCCAATCTGTCAAACTCTTTCCAAATAGTTGAATGGTTCCAGCATGCTCTCCAGGTTCATTAAATCCGCAAAGCAGCTTGAAAATCGTGCTTTTACCCCCACCGCTGGCACCGACAATCGCGACCATATCCCCTTGCCCTGCCTGGAAGCTGATATCCTTCAGCACTGTGTTCCCTTCATCGTAGCCAAAGGTCAAATGCTCAAAGCTGACTACAGCAACACTATCAACGTCATCATCACTTTCTGCTCCGCCTTCACTCATTCGGTTGGCTTCCCCATCTGCATCGTCTTTCAAATGAGGCGCCCTATTCTCTCGCTTCTGATCTACCAAGGTCATTTCGCCGTCCTGACGTTCATTCTGCCAATCCAGCACCTCAAACAAATGCTTTGCGGCTCCACCCGCTTCCTTCATTTGCGAAATGATCGTCGGCAGCATGGCAATCGGCTGCAATATGAACGAAATCAGGTATAAAAAAAGTACAATGCCTCCAGCATTCAACTCTCCATGTTGTATCAGGTATCCTCCGTATACAATGACCAAAATAATCGGTGTTGCTAGCATCATCACACCTACCGGAGTAATGGCTGCATAGCGCTTTTCTAGCCGTAAGCCGCGCTTGACGACCTCCTCCATAATCACCATATACTTCTTCAACAGCACAGCTTGCATATTGAATGCCTTGACGATAGGGATTCCTCCGATTGCATCTTGCCCCATAGCGTTCAAATGAGCAATTTTCTCCTGAAGATCCGCGGAGTATTTTTCAATTGGCTTGCTCATTAGTGATGTTATGATCATTCCTATTGGCATGAGCGCAAGACTTGCCAATATCAGTTTCCAGCTTGTCAGTAAAAGCAATATGAGTGATGCCGTAAACACAAGCGGTAAATAGAACAGATTGGCAAACTGCTGGATAAAAAAGTTCTGTAATACTGCCGTATTATTGGTTAGACGGGATACCAAATCTCCGGTAAATTTCCTTTCCACGCTGGAAACCGGTAAATCGCAAAACTTATGTACGAGATCGCCTCTCAAGTCGCGCAGAGCACTAACACTAAATCGCGCTGAAGCGTACCTCATCACAAACTTACAGGGCATTCCAATTAGCGTCATACCAACAACCAGATAGATCATGTTCTGGGTAGAGGAGAATGTCCCCTGTGCCATTTGCTCAATGGCCTTACCCAAAATAATGTCAATAGCTGCCAAACACAAGGAGGTGATCACCGTTATGAAAACCCATAGATTATACGGCCTTACATAACGTGCGAGTCTCCGAAAAGCAGAATTAAATCGAAACAAGGGCATCCCTCTTTTCGCTGCCCACACTTTTTCAGTGTGAACTTTTTATATTGGCTGTGGACGTCGTTGAGATAAACTCTGGGTTTGGATGCATGAGTATCCGTGCAGAATAAAATGCGATTTTGAACTATGCTGGAATTTGCATCTTGGTGTGGGTTGGTTGTTGATTGTTGCTGAGATGGTAATAACGAAGTGTATCGTGATGTGTGGGACATTTAACTCTGTCTGAATCGTGGTTGTAGGGTGCTTGTGTTGTAAGCTGTATGAGCTCCCGCCGCGTGGGCCATCGGCGAGGATGTAGAAAGAATGTTCTCGACTGCGCTCATAACCTCTTGTTCTTGTTCATGGATGAAAAAGTGATTACCTTCGAACATTTGAACATCCATAGGTGATGTCGTATGCTGTTGCCAGGCATGGAGTGAATCTGTGCTAACCTCAAAATCCTTCATTCCGCCTAAAACAGTCATCGGACATATCAATGGATTTCCCGGCTGATAAACATAAGTTTCACATACCTTAAAATCTGCACGCAGACGAGGCATAATAATTTGCATCAATTCTGCATTTTGCAGCACCTCTTCAGGTGTTCCCTGCATCAAACGAAGCTCTTCGGTGAAAGAATCGTCTGCTAAATCATGGAGTCGTTTTTTGGAATATGGAATATGTGGTGCGGATTTACCGGATATGATGATATGCACAGGTAGCTTTCCAGTTTTGCTGTACAATTGCCGTGCTGTTTCAAATGCAATCAGTGCTCCCATACTGTGTCCAAAAAAAGCGAACGGCTTATGTATGTATGGAGCCATAGCTGGAACCAACGATTGAACGATGTTTTGAAGAGTATCCATTGGAGCTTCTGTTGAGCGGCTTTCACGTCCTGGAAGTTGTATAGGCAACACGGTAATGTCAGGCGCAAACCTGGACTTCCAAGAGTTAAATATATAAGCACCACCACCGGCGTAGGGAAAGCAAAATAGTTGGAGCTTCGTAGTCGGTTGGACCTCTGTTTTCGCGAACCAAGATTGTGATCGAGTTGTCATAAGAATTCCTCCATCCTCTATGCAGTTCATAATTTTACAGTAAATCCTTATATCTCTTTTTTTCTTCCAACACTTTCTAACTGTTTTTAAATATACAAACTTTAAAACCGCTTGGCATGGGACAAAAGGGCTAAATTGACGAAGCTCATAAAAATAAAATAAAATCCATATTATGTTATTTGTTTCCAAACTTCAAAAGCAACAATTTCACTTTTTGTATGAGTTATCTGTCAATCATGATCTGTTAATTTAGTTTAAAACAAGATTTCAGGTTTTCACGAATTTTGTAAAACTAAACTCATTTTGATTTACATTGAGGTCCCAACCCCTTATCCTACAACAATTTTATCTTTACATGCCATTAACATAAATGTAACAAATTCAACCTGATATCATCCGACAAATTCCGACTTTTACCGCAGCTCTCTTCAATCACCTAAATATTGGATTGGATTTGTATCAAGCTCACATAAGCCAAAATTAATAACTCTTTATTTTTGTAATAAATATTGTTATTCCATAGTCCTAAAGGACCATTTTTTGCATATTTTTTTCTGACTCTTCGTCTAAAAAATCCAGTTTGGATTAAGTTTTTCTCTCCCAAATCTATGAATTTTCTTTTCAAACTCTAATAAAAACGTTTCTATCTCGTTTCAAAAGTACCTGTTCTCTAGAAATTTATAGCCTTACTTTTAATCTTTCACCCTCTCAAAAAACAGTAACGGCAAGCAGTAAGGTCCCTGTTGTTGGAGACTTGCTGCCTTATAAATTCATTAAGTTTGACTTCACTATCGGTCGATATCCAGAGTGTTGTAAACAGCTTTATTATAGTTATCCCCCAATCTTATTAATTTAGTGGAATGGATTATATGTATTGTTTTCTTGTATATTTTTCAAAACGCGAAAGCCTTATGGTATACAAAAAGAGCACAGCCCATTAAGGCTGTGCTCTTTTTTATCGTGCTTGGCGACGTCCTACTCTCCCAGGACCCTGCGGTCCAAGTACCATCGGCGCTGGAGGGCTTAACGGTCGTGTTCGGGATGGGTACGTGTGGAACCCCTCCGCTATCGCCACCAAACATGAATTTGCTACGCAAATTCTTCCGTACGGTTATTCGGTTCACCACATATCGTGTGAATGAATAGCCATGCACTTGTTGTATGTCACTTATACATACGTTCAAGGTTACACCCTGAAAACTGGATCCGAAACTTATTGCGTCTTATCTTAGGATAAGCCCTCGACCGATTAGTATTGGTCAGCTCCATGCATTACTGCACTTCCACCCCCAACCTATCTACCTCGTCGTCTTCAAGGGGTCTTACATACTGGGAAATCTCATCTTGAGGGGGGCTTCACGCTTAGATGCTTTCAGCGCTTATCCCTTCCGTACATAGCTACCCAGCGGTGCTCCTGGCGGAACAACTGGTACACCAGCGGTACGTCCATCCCGGTCCTCTCGTACTAAGGACAGCTCCTCTCAAATTTCCTACGCCCACGACAGATAGGGACCGAACTGTCTCACGACGTTCTGAACCCAGCTCGCGTACCGCTTTAATGGGCGAACAGCCCAACCCTTGGGACCTACTTCAGCCCCAGGATGCGATGAGCCGACATCGAGGTGCCAAACCTCCCCGTCGATGTGGACTCTTGGGGGAGATAAGCCTGTTATCCCCAGGGTAGCTTTTATCCGTTGAGCGATGGCCCTTCCATGCGGTACCACCGGATCACTAAGCCCGACTTTCGTCCCTGCTCGACTTGTAGGTCTCGCAGTCAAGCTCCCTTCTGCCTTTGCACTCTTCGAATGATTTCCAACCATTCTGAGGGAACCTTGGGGCGCCTCCGTTACTCTTTAGGAGGCGACCGCCCCAGTCAAACTGCCCACCTGACACTGTCCTCGCACCGGTTCACGGTACCAAGTTAGAACCTAGATACGATCAGGGTGGTATCCCAAGGATGCCTCCCTTCAAGCTGGCGCTCAAAGTTCTACGGCTCCCACCTATCCTGTACAGATCGTACCCAAATTCAATATCAAGCTGCAGTAAAGCTCCATGGGGTCTTTCCGTCTTGTCGCGGGTAACCTGCATCTTCACAGGTATTAAAATTTCACCGGATCTCTCGTTGAGACAGCGCCCAAGTCGTTACGCCATTCGTGCGGGTCAGAATTTACCTGACAAGGAATTTCGCTACCTTAGGACCGTTATAGTTACGGCCGCCGTTTACTGGGGCTTCGGTTCATAGCTTCGCCCGAAGGCTTACCACTCCCCTTAACCTTCCAGCACCGGGCAGGCGTCAGCCCGTATACTTCGCCTTGCGGCTTCGCACAGACCTGTGTTTTTGCTAAACAGTCGCTTGGGCCTTTTCACTGCGGCCCCCTCGGGCTATTCACCCTACCGAGGCACCCCTTCTCCCGAAGTTACGGGGTCATTTTGCCGAGTTCCTTAACGAGAGTTCTTCCGCGCGCCTTAGAATTCTCTTCTCGCCTACCTGTGTCGGTTTGCGGTACGGGCACCTTCTCCTGGCTAGAGGCTTTTCTTGGCAGTCTGAGATCATGACCTTCGCTACTATAATTTTCGCTCCCCATCACAGCCCAGCCTTACGATGTGCGGATTTGCCTACACATCAGCCTCACTGCTTAGACGGACATCCATCCGTCCGCGTCACTACCCTACTGCGTCACCCCATCGCTCATAACGGATTACGGTGGTACAGGAATTTCGACCTGTTGTCCTTCGACTACGCCTATCGGCCTCGCCTTAGGTCCCGACTTACCCTGAGCGGACGAACCTTCCTCAGGAACCCTTAGGCTTTCGGCGGATCTGATTCTCACAGATCTTTTCGTTAC
>NZ_CP151960.1:1107500-2462500 GCF_038593075.1 Paenibacillus sp. FSL L8-0638 | reverse complement strand
CGGCCATTTTTTGCATGTACATATCCGGAGCGTGGAGTAGACTACCACGAGGTGCAGCAGCAATGACCGACAGAGCGTTATTCAAACCATTTGCAACCGTTTCGGTTCCCTCCAGTGGATCGACAGCGATGTCCATAGCCGGTCCTCTGCGATTGCCTACTCTTTCCCCGATATACAGCATGGGAGCCTCATCCATTTCGCCTTCGCCAATGACGACCGTGCCGTCCATGGATACCGCATTAAAATGAGTGCGGATGGCTACCGTAGCCGCCTCGTCTGCGCTATTCTTATCTCCACGCCCTGTCCATTGTGCTGATTGCAGTGCCGCTGCCTCTGTTACCCGAACGAATTCCAATGCCATTTGACTCTCCATACCTATCCCTCCACCTCTCCTAAAATAATTATTACCCTTAAGCAAATGAATATATTTAGGGCAGCTTTGCTGCAATCTTTCTATTTATCTATTAAACTCCTGTATCCTACGATTTTAATTTTTAGTTATATGAGCAGCTACTAGGCTCTATAACTTCTGATAATTAAACCTGCCGTCTCTTCAATCGCCTTATCTGTAACATCAATAACCGGACAATTCAGCTCTTTAAACAAAGACTGCGCATACGCTATTTCCTCTTCCACTCTCGTCGCTGTAGCATACTGCACATTATTAGGAAGTCCCATAACCTTTAGTCGCTCACTGCGTATTTTCAACAGTAACTCTGGCTCGATCGTTAATCCGAACACTCGACCATGCTGAACATCCTTTAACTGAACAGGCGGTGTCAGCTCCGGTACAATCGGTATGTTGACCGTTTTATAACCTTTATGCGCGAGAAACATGGATAAAGGGGTTTTGGAAATACGGGATACTCCAAGCAATACAATATCCGCTTTGAGAATGGCGCTCACATCTTTGCCATCATCGTATTGAACCGCAAAATCCAAGGCCTCTACACGCCGAAAATAGTTGTCGTCCAGTCGGTGCAGCAGACCAGGCTTTTCTTTGGGATCGTTATGGAACGTATCGGCAAACGCCTGCATCATCGGTCCCATAATATCGACAGCTCGCACATTCAGTCGGACAGCCTCCTCTTTCATCGCTTCTCTCAATTCCGGCTGTACCAGCGTATAAGCTACAAAGCCTTTACGCTCGGCAACTTCCTCCATCACCCGACTCAGTTCGTCTTCATCCCTCACGTTCATAAATCTTTTGATCTCTGTGTCCGGTAACTCAAATTGGCGCATGGTCGCCTGTACGACAGCTTCTGCCGTCTCGCCAATCGAGTCTGAACAGATCGCTATAAAATGACTGCTCGCCTGAACCATTCGATTCCTCCCATTAATCCTCTGCTACCATATCGAGCAACATTTTAATAATATTTGTTTTTGTAATACGTCCCACGACTTTCCAGTGCTCTCCTGGCTTGTCGGAGTCGGAAGGGACGACGACAGGCAGGCTGTCGATTTGACGGGCAATAATTTTGCGCGCTGCCTCTAATACCGTATCCTCTGGGGAAACGGTGACAACATTCGCCTGTCGAGTCATCACAAGGCTGACAGGAATGGTTGCTGCATTGGGATTCCCTAACGTTACCTTAAGCAAATCCTTGCGGGAAGCTACCCCTGCCAAATCTCCGTCTTCATCGGTGACGATCAAATTGCTCACATTTTCCAAAAAGAGAGCTACAACAGCTTCCTGAATCGTTGTTGTTTCACGTACGATGACTGGAACCCCGTGAAGATCGCCCACCTTCATTTGCAATAGCCGGAATTTTTCCTCCCGGTTCGGCGTGCCCCGCTTTCCAACAAAATATCCGACCTTGGGCTTTGCATCTATGTAATTCAGAATACCCAATTTGGATAGGTCGGTCCGAATGGTCGCCTTGCTGAGATTAAGCATTTCCGCAATCTGATCCCCGGTAATTGGGGCATGCTTTTGTACGATGTTTAAAATTTCTACTTGTCTTGCCGTAAGGTCGATGATGAACGTCCCTCCTTTTTTTCTTGCGATCTAATATTGAATATAATACGTCATATATAACAATAAATCAACCTTAAAAAGCATATAAAACATCACATATATAAAATTAAAGTGGTTATTCATGTCCTTTTATCATTTAAAACACTTATTCAACACAAAAAAACGGGCACTTTACACCCTGCTCTTTCGAGTAAGGCGAAGTACCCGCTCTCTTATTCGTATCTTAAAGCATCAATTGGACGCAGCTTAGACGCCTTCCGCGCCGGATATACTCCGAACAACACTCCGACTGCCATACAGCACAGAAAAGAGTAAAGCACGGGCTCTATCGAATACACAATCGGCATTTGGACGAATTTCTCAAGCAGTTTTGCACCTCCGAGACCCACCATTACGCCAACTAGTCCACCCATCAGACTGAGAAAAACAGCCTCAGCCACAAACTGCAGCATAATATCACTACGTTGCGCACCAATCGCTTTACGAATCCCGATCTCCCTCGTACGTTCCGTGACGGACACCAGCATAATATTCATAATGCCGACACCTCCAACGCCAAGCGCAATTGCAGCTACACCGGCCAGCAGCATATTCATAATCCGATCAACCCCGGACACTGTTTTTAAGATTTCCGTCTGGGTCATGATCTGAAAGTCATCGCCCTCTGATGGCTTTAGCTCATGTCTGACACGAAGCACCTGCCGAATTTCTGCACTTGCCTGATCAATCTTCTCCTCTGATGTTGCAGAGGCGTTCACCTGCTGAATACTCATATTGCCTAGCCGTTCCATCCCCGTTGTAATCGGTACATATACCTGCTGACCGCTGTTACTCATATTGGAATTGGAATTTGCCAGCACACCGACCACCTTAAAAGGAAGCTGTTTGATCATGATCGTCTCACCGACCGCTCTGGAGGCATCCGGACCAAAAATATTACGGGCCGCATCACTCCCAAGCACGGCCACATTCATTTGTTTATCCACTTCATAGTGGGTAAACGACCTGCCTTGAGCTAGTGACAGCTTTCTCACATGAACGAATGCCGGTGAAGTCCCCTCAATTTGTCCGCTGACCTTATTGCGACTCCACGTAATATCTGCATTGGTCATAGCGCTTGGTGCTACCTCTGCTACTGCTTTTTGCTGCTCTAGCGCATCGATATCTTTTAGAGATATTCCTTTCGTCTGATTGAACGACATGGAGCTAGAGCCATCATATGGAGCATAAGGATAGATCATCAGCAGATTATTTCCCATACTGTTGATCTGAGATGTAATCGTAGCCGTTGATCCTTTACCGATGGCTACAATCATAATCACAGCGGCCACTCCGATAATAATGCCCACCATGGTCAGCAAAGATCGCAGCATATTGGTTCGCAAACTGTTGAGTGATACACGGATAATTTCCTTAAACTTCATGCCTTCACTTCCTCTGCCGCCATTCTTCGTTCCCCAACAGGCTGATCCTCTTCAATCCGCCCATCTCGAAAATGAATCAGACGCTTGGCGTATTCCGCAACCTCTTGATCATGAGTAACCAATACAACCGTTTTCCCCTGATCATTCAGACGCTGAAAAATCCCCATTATTTCAACACTTGTTTTGGAGTCCAATGCGCCTGTCGGTTCATCCGCCAAGAGAATGACCGGATTGTTCACAAGTGCGCGGGCAATGGATACCCGCTGCTGCTGACCGCCTGACAATTCGTTCGGCCTATTGTTCATCCGATCGCCTAGACCTACGCTAGTGAGGGCTTCCATTGCCCGCAAACGACGCTCCTTGACAGGAATACCTGCATAGATCATAGGCAGTTCCACATTCTCCAGAGCCGTTGATCGCGGGAGCAAATGAAATTTTTGAAATACAAATCCGATTTTCTGATTACGTATAATAGCCAGTTCATCCTCGCGGGCATCTAAGATCGAATAGCCGTCCAAATAAAATTGTCCTGACGTAGGTAAATCCAGACAGCCGATAACATTCATCATCGTGGACTTGCCTGATCCAGACGGTCCCATAATCGCAACAAAATCACCATCAGCAATATCAAGTTGAACCTCACGCAGAGCATGAATTTCCTGATCTCCGACATGGTACACTTTTTTCAAATCCTCAATCTGAATGACGTATCTCATACCCGTTTAAAAGCCTCCCTGCATGCCGCCCATAGCGGAAGGGTCCGGCGGAGGTTCAGGAGCAGGCACAATAAGCGTGTCACCCTCCTTTACACCTGACTTGAGTTCGACTCGATCTGGCGTATAAAATCCGAGTTCTACGGGCTTGAAAGTGCGCGCCCCTGGATTTGCAGCATTATTAGCGGAAACATACACGCCATCCTGTCCCCCTTCGGATCTCAGCGCAGTCGCAGGTACGAACAGTACATTTTTGTGTACTCCCAAAATAACGGCCACATTCATAATCATGCCCGTTTTGAGCTTGCCTTTCGGGTCATGAACAGACAGTTCCATCAGATACGTCGTCATCCCTTCATCCGTAGAGGCTTCCGGTGACACGAATTGCACCTTCCCTGGAAATGATTCACCCGGATAGGCATTGGTAGTCAACACGGCTGAAAGACCCTTCTTTACTTTGACAATGTCGGTCTGACTTACCTTCACAACCACCTTAAGATCGTTGGAATCCGAGTTATTCATGACAATGAATGGAGCTGTCGGACTGGTCCCTACATCCCCGTTTACCTTCAAGATTACCCCGTCCCAAGGTGCTGTAACCTGAAGCTTGTTCAATTCATTTTTCTTCTGCTCCAGTTCCGTCGCCTGTCTTCGAACCTCTATCCGTGAGGCTTGAATATTGGATGCATCAGCCGGAACCTGAATTTTGCGAAGCTCTGCCATTGCACTACGATATCCGATTTCAGCCTCTGATACGGTGCGACGTTTTTGCGACATGATTTTGCGGAACTGCAGATCCAGACCATCATAGTCCGTCTGTGCTTTATCCAGTGCTTGCTCTGCCTGCTCCAATTCACTGTTGGACACCGCCCCGGCATCATGTAAAAACTTTTGGTCTTCATATGCCTTTCGCGCCTGTTCCAACTGCTTTTGGGAAGTTTTCTTCTGACTTTCGGCTTCTTCCAGCTCAAATGATTCTTGCGCTGTATCGATAGCCATTTTGGCCCGAAGTACATTTGTTTTCTGAATTTCAATGTCCTCTGCCTTCGGACCTTTCTCCAATTCAGCCAGCTTGGCTTTAGATATTTCCAAAGTATCAGACGCACTCTGAATTTGCATTTTAATTTCAGAACTGTCCAGAAGAGCCAGGACTTGTCCTTTCTTCACTTTGTCTCCGGCCTTCACGTTCACCGCTGCCAGCTTATTTTCGCCTGCGCTTGTAAAATTCAACTTCACTTCCTTGGAAGCCTGTACGGTACCGGACGTATCCAGCTTCTCGCTCACATCGCCGCGTTCTACTTTAAGCTTCTCATCCTGAACCAACGGTGCCGCCTGTTCTTTGGGCAAATTTAGGTATATTGCTGCTCCGCCTCCACCGACAACCAGTAGAACAATTGCAGTCCAGATCCACTTTTTTCTCCGTTTTCTCCGTAACTTGATTAAAGCGTCATTTAAAACCGTTTCTGCCAATGCCGTTTCCTCCCTATGTGCTCCATGGCTTGTTCAACGTATACTCATTTTGATCCAACTCGATCGCAAGCTCTTCCATTTGCCGTTCAATCTGGCTCACTTTCAACTGATTATTTTTCAATTCCATCTCAATAATTAGACCTCTGGCCCACTTTTTGCGTGATAATTCCAAGGCCTCTTTTGCTGTACGCAAGCTTTCTTCCAGTTGTACGTATTTCTTTTGATTTTCCTTAACTGTGGCATACAAATTACGGAGAGATTCGGCAAAATCCTTTTGACCTTTGTCGAGTTCCTCCTTAGCCGTATCGACATCCATTTTAGCTAGATCATAAGCACCTGCACCATTGTTAAAATCGAAATATCTCACATTAAGCTCCGAAGTTTTGATGCTATCCTCCAGCTTCCATAAATTTGGATTCATGTCTGTCAGCTGTTGTATATGTAATTCGATATCCAGCTTCTTCGGTTCCTTGTACACGGGTCGATCGACCAATTCATAAGCTGTTCCATTAGGCTGTCCCATGAGGAAGTTCAGGGCATCCCTGGATTTTTGCAACGCAATTTTCCCCTGCTCTACGGTTTGCTGAGCTTGGCTTCTGGCCTGTGTACTCTCGTTTTTCGCATACTCAGACAGCTTTCCGCGCGCAAATTTGGCAAGTGCAATCTTTTCCTCCGCTTGGGCGATTTCAAGCGCTTCTAGATCATTTTTCACCTGATTCTCTGCCACGAACACACTTTGATAGCTTTTCATCACATTAAAATAAATCTGGTCTTTGGCGAACTGCGCCTGCTTTTTGCTGGCTAAATAAGATAGCGTCGAGGAACTGTAATTTCTCCATGACGTTTCATCATCAACATACTCATTGTCTATAAAATCGACAGGTGAATTGCCCAGGTCCTTTTCTGCATTTTTCAGTTCCATTCTGCGACGCTCTACGTCCCGTTCGGCGGTACGCGTATTGTAACTGTTCGTCTGTGCCCATTCCGCGGCCTGCTTGAGTGTCAATGTAGGTAAAGCCTGACCCGTTATGGATGATGTCTTCGATGGAGCCGCAGCAGAAGGTTTAACTGACGTACTTGATGCTACATTTCCTGATAAACTCTCAGCCTGTACTGTGGAGGCCAAGCCTGATGATAATGACAATACAAGCAGCACGGCAGCCGCTTTTTGCTTCATAGATGAATCTCTCCCCTTTCGGTGCATTCTTCGAATCTTTTCCGTTTTTTTCGACATAAATTTCCACAAACTCTTTGCATTCTAATTGTACTTTCAGGTTTGTGTTGGTACAAGGTGTCAAAACAATACATTTTTGTAACCTTTACTTCCAGATTACTCGCTTTATACTACTTTTCGTCCAATCAGATATGGATTCAACCTATTTTTACCTTAACTTTACCTAATTTTCAGCTAATTTTAAGGAAACCAACAGCATCTATTAAGGTTTGGAACATATACTAGAGAAAGAATAACAGCCGCTCACTGGGAGGGTTAATAGATGATAAAAGAATCTCGTATGACAACCACTAACGAACCGTCTGATTTGTGGATGACCCGCTTTTTACGTGAATCAGAACAAAAAAAGAAACAACTCATCCGGGAAGCCCGGAAAAATAACGATATACCACTGATGAACAGCATTTCTTTTCACCTTGCCCAACGGGATCAGCAGCATCTTATCGGATAAAATGACAAATGAATCTTATGCTATAAATAACAGATTACCTCTAGTTATCTGCTTCGTATGCTAGATGAAAAAGACCGGGACAAATCGTTAATTGACTTGTCCCGGTTCTTTATGATGATCAAATTTAATATAAAACCGCATAGCTTGTTCCGCGCCTATTCTTCCATCTCTGCCTGCGGATCATAGAGATATTGATCCAGTGGAATGCGCCCGTTTTCATTAAACCGTATGCCTTCCTCCTCCAAATACAGACGCTGCAGGGATGCGGACTCATCCTCCTGCAAAGCAATCTCCCCCAAACGGTTGACTACTCTATGCCAAGGAAGCCGGTGTTTTTGGCTCAATGTATGCAAAATCCGCACCACCTGTCTGGCACCTCTTGGGCTTCCGGCCTCTACCGCAATTTGACCGTAAGTCATTACTTTTCCCTCAGGGATCAACAGTATAATTTGAAGCACACGGGCAGTGAAAGGCTGCATGTTCTAATTCCTCCGTATTACTATTGCTTTTTCAATAATTATAGCACCCTGAACAGATGCTAAAAACCCCTGCTCCTACAAATGTAAGAAACAGGGGAAAACCCATCGTTAAAATTTAGAATCCGCTCAGACCCTGCCTTTTTAAATCCTGTGCTACCAATCGTGCCAGTTCCCTTGCACCTTCATAGTTTGGATGGAGTGTATCACCGTTCATGTACAAGGCCAGTGTAGCGACTTTACCAATAGAAGTGAAATAAGCTGAGCTAAGAACATTCAGGTCGACTAAAGGCGTTTGTTCCTCTTGAGCCAGCGCCAAAATAGCACTTCTATACCATCTATTTTCTGCGTTGTGTACATTATTAGCATTAAAGTCAGTGGCTCGTCCTTGCGGAGTTGACAGGATTACCGTCGCCCCCTTAGCCTTCGCCTGCCGGATCATATCCCGCATCCAGTCCTTAAACTCTGCTTCGCTTTCGTTATGCTTTGGATTGGTGTCATTAATGCCCAATTGGAGAATAAAATAATCCCCCGGCTTAATATATTGGACGATGGCCTCCAACTGACCGTCCTGATGGAAGCCTCTAGCAATTTGGCCTCCTGACGCCATATTGCGAATTTGAAAAGTATTCGTGTTCACAAACTCTGGCAGCAGTTGACCCCATCCCGCCTGCACGCTGCTATCCAGCGGATAATAGTTACATACCGTAGAATCCCCACCGATATAAATTGTTCGATTCGTAACCGGATTGCTAGATAATTGCCTGATTTCCATTGCACTGAGTGTGAAGACCGCCCCCTCTTTGCCTTCAGTAACCAGCAGATTTAGTTGTCCGTCTGTCACTGGAATTTGAAAGCGATCCTTGGCCCCATTCCCTGTCATATTAATGACCTGATACACCCCTTCAGCTGCAATACTCGAACGAGAGGTATCTCCTAAAGTAACCGACACCTCATACAAACCAGGAGGAAGATCAACATCAAAAGTATTCTCGCTTTTCGTACCTGTAGCCAGGAAACGTACCGCATCACTTGCCACTCCAGTCCCCAAAGCACTGACATTACGCATATTCTCAGGGGTACGAAAGCCATAGCCACGTGCTGAGTCATAGGACAGCGAAGCGCTCACTCCGGTATAACCCGTTTCGACCGTACCTCCACCAAAATCAAACTTGTACTCGCTAGCGGATGCATGTGCCGGGGTAGCTATGCCCACACCTGGTGCACCACATAAAAAAGCTGCTAAAAGCATATGAGTCAATCCTTTTTTCCACACCATTCTTCATTCCTCCTCCAGATTTTTAATTGTACGAAGCAATGGATATTTACTGTAAGCGCATACATAAAATTCTACCCATTGTTGCAGGGTTATGCCTGTGTAATTCTTATGCACAAGAAAAGTAGTTTATTCGTTAAGCTGAAACTTGTACTTGTACACAAAAAAGCTTCGCAGTTACATCTGCGAAGCTTCATGAAGCGATATTTCGTCATATCAAAATTACTACATTAATCCGCAACCAAAATTCCGTCAAAGCTCTCTGGACCTACACGTATTGTACCCAGCAGGTTAGCTGAAACAAAAGCTGTGTACACCAATTGTTCCGTAATCGGCGGGTTAAAGTCATCGGCTGAGAATGCAATAACCTGTGGAGCCAACAAACTCAAACTAAAAGTTGACGTGGCCGAATAAACAACAGGGTCAGTAACCAGGGTACCTCTTACAATAGTGATCGTTATTCCGACTAAAGCAAGCGGAAGTTGAAGCGATATAGTTCCTTTAAGCAAAACCCGTGGCGTACCTGTAGCTCCCAGTGTATTTAACCCGATCTGCCCGAACAATTGAGGTGTATTCAAAAGAGTGATTGGAATGGCAATAGAGTTGGCTGTCGAAGCGTTTTGGGATGTTCTTCCATCGATAAATGTTCCCATGGTTTCCCCTCCTCTCTCTACCAGATACTCATAGACTATGAAAAGTTTGTTTTGTGCTTGGACTGAATAACTTGTAAAACACAACTTCTGATGAATAGGCTAATGTGCAGCCCTTTCGCTAGCCCTGTGAATACACTAAACCAACACTGGGAAAGGAGGGATGTCATGTCTAATAAATTTAGAGCCACCTTAAGGGGGGCTAATGAAGTGCCTCCTGTCAGAACAAATGCGACAGGAACAGCCGAATTTCGTTACCGTCCAACGAGCCAACAATTAAGCTTTGAACTGACTGTACGCAATATCTCACGGGTAACCGAAGCGCATATTCATCTGGGACGAAGAGGTGAAAATGGCCCTGTTGTTGCTACACTGTTTGGTCCTTCGAAGTTTGGAATAACCGTTAGAAGAGGCGTCGTTAGCGGCGTGCTCCGTGCATGTGATCTTACCGGTCCACTCAGAGGCAGAACCATTTATGATTTGGTGTGCCAAATTAGAGAGGGTAATGCCTACGTCAATGTCCACACGATCCGTCATCCGAATGGTGCTATTCGTGGACAAATTAGACGCGCACCTATCAAACGTTGCAAATAACGAATAATCATGAGTATAAAAAAGAACTTCCATACCACTCATTTTGAGGCTATGGAAGTTCTTTTTTTAATTCAGGATTTTTGCAAAATCCTCAATTCTTAACAAAAGTTAAGAAGTTCATAAGCGTTTCTTAAGCCGTTCCCTTTAGGGTTGTTAAGAACTTTATCTTTTAATAGAAAGAGTTCAACAAGATACAGTTCACTCCTGAAAGGAAATGAAGCTTATGAAGCCTAAGACCAAAGAAAAAATTCCCGAATTGCAGTTGGTCAGAGCCATGGCGATTTTAGCCGTCTTGATGGTACATGCCACTTCTTATGCAACGGTTCAGCTTACAAATTCCAGCCTATATGTTGTATACAATGCGCTCAATGTGTTGATGAAGTATGGAACCCCCGTATTTATCGCGCTTAGCAGCATGGTACTGTTCTACAACTACAAGGATCGTCCGATGGGACGACAACTCTTAAGACGCTTTTACAAGCAGAGATTGCTGTACATCGTCTTACCTTATGTCATGTTCTCTCTGTTTTATTTCATCCTATCCCTTATGGCTGGCAGCTCCGAACCATGGAATACAGCCACACTTGCGAAGAGTTTTGCTCTGAAACTATTGACAGGCAAAGCGTATACTCATTTATATTATATTTTTATCATGATGCAATTCTATCTTGCATTTCCATTCGTACTGTGGCTGTTCCAGCGTTATCGGCAACTTCCACAATGGTCTATTATCCTTGGGTTGTTGGTACAGTGGTCATTTGTAATTGGCAATAAATTTCTATTTCAGGTTCAATATAAAGGCAGTTGGGCACTGTCTTATATAGCCTGCTATATGCTGGGTGCTGCTCTTGGTTACTACTACCCACAGCTGAGAACATGGTTTCTGATGCATAAGGGGCAACGAAGTGTTGCCGGAGTGCTGATATGGATCACAATTTGGGCTTTATGGCTGATTTCAGCCACCATGCATGTCTATATGTGGTACGAAAATAGAATGTACGGAACCTCCTACAACTCGCTAGTTTTTGAGCTTATGTATAATATGTACAGCCTGTCTAGCACGCTGGTAATACTACAGATTTCCTTTTTAATGTATAGACGACAACATTCCTTTGTCACTCGCAAGCTGGAACGTCTGGGCACACTGTCCTTTGGTGTGTATCTGATTCATCCGTTTTTCCTGCTTCTGTATCGGCAGTTTTCACCACATATCGGTTCTCCGCAGCTTATTCATGTGTGGTACGCTGGAGGTTTTTTCTTTGCACTTCTTTGCTCTTGGCTCGTCGTGTCGACCATCTCCCGCTTCCTGCCATTTGCTTGGATCCTGTTCGGTCAACTACCGGGAATAGAAAAAAGACAATTCAAGCAAGAAAACCGTATTTCTTCAACTGAAACAGCACTATCCAAAGGCTGACGTCCCCAAGCAAGCGAACTGAGAAGAGTGTCCATAGCCTCCATCTTTAAAAAAGTATATAATACGCCATATTGTATACTGCTGGAAAGAACAGAAAGGATGCACGAGCCATGCATAACGGAACCATTTTATTAGTAGACGATGAGCCTGAAATTATTAAGCTGATGCAAATTTATTTGGAAAATGAAGGATATCGACTGCTTATGGCACGAGACGGACTGGAAGCTCTGGAGCAAATCAGTCGGGAATCGATAGATGTGATGGTACTTGATGTGATGATGCCCAATATGGACGGGGTTGAAGCTTGCATGAAGATCAGGGAAACCGAGCATTTTCCGATTATTATGTTGTCTGCGAAGGGACAAGATATGGACAAAATCACAGGACTCAGCGTTGGGGCCGATGATTACGTCACTAAGCCGTTCAGCCCGTTGGAACTGGTGGCACGCATTAAATCCCAGCTGCGTAGAGTACGGAAATATACCCATTCCTCCCCTGTATCGGAGCATGAAATGATACTGGATGAACTCTCCATTAATTCTGCTACGCATGAGGTCACTCTCGCCGGAGAATCCATTAAGCTGACCCCACGAGAATTTGCCATTGTCGAGCTGTTGGCCCGTAATCGTGGTCAAGTGCTGAGCATGGAGCAGATCTATGAAAAAGTGTGGAAGGAGCAATATCTGGAATCCAACAACACGCTGATGGTTCATGTGCGTAAAATTCGCGAGAAAATTGAGGCTGATCCGAGAAAACCCAAATATCTAAAAACGGTGTGGGGCATCGGCTACAAAATGGAAAAATTCGATTAATGGAGGATTCACGTCTTGAAGGCAAAACGATATGATACGTTGGGATGGAAACTGGCAGCCCTTAGCCTTGCCGCTTTCGCTCTAACCGGACTGATTTTGATGGTGTCTTATTATGGAGCATCTTTGCTACTATGGCTGAATCCTTCCCGTTCATTTTTTGGCACCCGTCTGGTTCGCTGGACCGTAAATCACATTGGGTCCCCACTGATCATGCTGGTAGGCGGGCTACCTACATATATTTATTTCTTTTTCCTTTTTACCAAAAATACGATTGGCTACCTTCGCGAAATTACGACGGGGATGCAGGAGTTTGCTGACGGAGACCTGTCCTATACGATTCCTGTTTCTTCAGCGGACGAGCTGGGTACCTTGGCGAAAAATATGAACACCATGGCGGACAAGCTCCGTCTCTCACTGCAAGAAGAACGGGCTTCCGCCAAGGCCAAAAACGACCTGATCACTGGCGTATCCCATGATCTTCGTACCCCGCTAACATCCGTGATCGGTTTTTTGGAATATATTGAAACCGACCGCTATCGGGATGAAATTGAGCTGCGCTATTATGTGAACATTGCTTATGAAAAGTCATTGACGCTTAAGAAGCTGATCGACGAGCTGTTTGAATACACGCGTGTGAGCGGTGGCAGCCTGCCACTGGAGCTGGAGCCTGTAGATCTCGGCAAATTGCTCACTCAACTTGCTGAGGAATTTGTACCCTCTCTGGAACAGGCAGACATGTCCTACCGTGTCCGAATCGTCGAGCCTGTTCGGATTCTAGCCGATACCGACGAGATGGTACGCCTGTATGAAAATTTGTTTTCCAACGCTATTCGATACGGAAAAGACGGCAAACGCCTCGATATCACCATAGGACGCGAAGACGACGAGGCGGTGGTAATCTGCACCAACTACGGCACCCCAATTCCTGCGGAAGATGTCCCGTACTTGTTTGAACGGTTTTACCGGGTGGACAAATCACGTTCCAAGGAAACTGGAGGCACCGGGCTGGGCCTTGCGATTACAAAAAGTATTACCGAGCTGCACAATGGCCGCATTTCGGTTAGGAGTAATCGCAGACAAACAGATTTTGAAACCCGTTTCCCCCTCTATCATGCTCGTTAGGGGGCCTACACGCTAGCCCACTAACAACGTATAGACGATACCCGGCCCGTGTACACCGATCGTCAAATCATTTTCAATATCCGACGAGCGGCTTGGTCCAGTAATAAAATGAATGCCTGCAGGCAGTTGCTCACGCCCGACTTCGTCAAAGCGGCTTAGAATCTCGCCCAGTCGTGTTCGCAAGCGCTCTACTGGCAGAAGAATGATCAGTGCGGTTGGCAAAAGGCTGACCGCACGGCCTTTCTCCGGCGAGGATAGCACCGCTACCGAGCCGGTGTAAGCAGCCGCTTCGTCGGCGATGACGATGCCGATATCCGCCTCAGCGGCGCGGGCCTTCCAATCCTCGACTGGATCGGTGTTCCACACCGATAAACGGACTTGCGGCAGTGCCGATTCCAGCTGGAGCGCATCCAGGTCCGGCTCATTCTGCCGGACGATATAGGCCGCTCCCAGCTCTCGCGCTTTGCACGCGATCCAGTCTGCGGTCTGCTCCAAATTCGGCAGACGCACGACATGCCCGCCAACACTTGTAAAGTTAGCGGTGAACTCCTCGATGCGCCGCTCCGCGCTCCATTCGAATTCGTACCAAAATGCAGGTGCCCCGCGAAACGGCTGAACTGGCGCCTCCGTCTGTTGTGGACGTTTGAGCCGCGTCGCGATGCCGTCCATAAAGCGTACCTGCTTGGCACGGGATTCTTCTTCCATTTGATGAAGCCACGCTTCATGGGCCGCTTTTGCTTGCGCAGAAGGATTACTATGCTCACTCATGCTGCGTCCCTCCTTTACTTCTATCTGCCAAAATCTTCTCCATTCGGCTGAGAACATCCGGCTGCATCACGTTGCGTTCCTGCTCCAGCTTATGCTCCAGCGTGTTCCATTGCTGACGGAAGGATTTTTTCGCCAGAGAGGGAGCCACACGGTACGTATTCCAGCCTTTTAACGGGCCCAGCTTCAAGGTAATTTCACCTTTACGGACGATCGCTTTCTGGGCGATCTGCCCTAGCCGAATCGCCACTGCGAATCGCTTCGAGTTGGAAACCACGGTCGCAAAACCTTTCATCCCTGCCGTTTCCAGCTTATCTCCTTGTCCCGCCTCCACCTTGCGTCTGCGCAAATATACCAGCATATCATGCAGCGGTATTTTGACCGGACAGGCTTCATAGCACGCACCACACAGACTGGACGCACTCGCAATATCGTTCCACTCTTCGATGTTGCTATGAAGGGCAGGCGTAAGCACCGCACCGATAGGGCCACTATATGTCCCGCCATACGCATGCCCGCCAATGTGTCGGTACACCGGACAGGCATTCAGGCAAGCACCACAGCGAATGCAATTCAGCAACTCTTGAAACTCGGGATTGCCTAGCTGTAGTGAACGTCCGTTATCTACGATGATGATGTGCATTTCGTCAGGGCCATCGGCATCCTGGCTGCGCCGGGGGCCTGAAATACCAGACATGTACATGGTCAGCTTCTGACCTGTAGCAGATCGTGGTAGTAAGGTAGCCATCACCTCCAAATCTGTCCAGGATGGAATAATCCGCTCCATGCCCATCAGCGTAATTTGGGTTTTGGGCAGAGTGGATACCATCCGTGCGTTCCCTTCATTTTCAAACAGGACCATGGAGCCTGTCTCGGCGATGGCAAAATTGCAGCCCGTCATGCCAATATCCGCTTCTAGAAACTTCTCACGCAGCTTTTTGCGGACAAAGCCCGCCAAAATCGTCGTATCCGCGGACAGTTTCTCACCTGCTTCTTGGGATAACAGTTCGGCAATCTGAAAGCGGTTTTTGTGAATCGCCGGAATGACGATATGAGACGGGGGCTCTCCTGCCAGTTGAATAATATATTCACCTAGATCACTTTCAATCGTCTCGATATCCGCACCCTCCAGCGCCTGATTCAAATGTAACTCCTCCGACACCATCGACTTGGATTTGACGACGGAACGGGCTTGGCTATGTGCAGCAATATCCAGGGTAATACGTACGGCATCGGCTGCTGTATCGGCAAAATGGATATGCACCCCGTTGGCACGGGCATTTTCTACAAATAGATTTAAGTAATAGTCCAGATGGGCAATGGTATGCAGACGAATTTGACGGCCCCGTTCACGCCATTCTTCCCAATTTCCGTGTTGCTCTGAAGCCACCTGCTTTCCGTTACGCAAACGCTCTGTAGTGAAACGAACTGCATTCCGCAGAAAATCATCATTTAGGGCCAGCTCTGCGCGTTTTTTGACCTTTTGGTTCATGGAATGTGTGTGTACGACGGTCATGCGTGCTTCACCCCTTCGTACAGCAGCTCAGCCAGATGCATCACCCGAACTGGCTCCTCCCGATACCGAAGATTTCCGGCAATGTTCATCAAGCAGGCCATATCTAGTCCGACCAGTACCTCGGCTTCGGTCTCCCTGATATGGTCCACTTTTTCAGTCACCATCGCTCCCGAAATATCTGGCATTTTCACCGCGAAAGTCCCGCCAAAGCCACAGCAGTCCTCAGCAAAGGGAAGTGGTACTAATTGCAGCCCCTTTACACTGCCAAGCATCTTCATCGGTTCCTCCTTCACGCCGAGCAAACGTGTGCCATGGCAAGACGGATGATAGGTTACTGTATGCGGAAAAGACGCGCCCACATCGGTCACGCCAAGCACCTGTACCATAAATTGCGTAAACTCATACGTCTTTTGTTCCAGCCTCCGTGCTGAATCGAGCCATTCGGGCTCATCCTTAAACAACTCCGGGTAATGATGAATCATATATGTACAGGAACCGGAAGGAGATACGACAAAATCGCTGTCGTTAAACGCTTTCAGAATTGTTTTGGCAGCAACCCTCGTTTCATCCCAATAGCCGCTGTTATAGGACGGCTGTCCGCAGCATGTCTGTACCTTCGGAAAATCCAGCTGAACACCATATCTGGAAAGCAAGCGTGCCATCGCTTCCCCCACCTTGGGATAAATCGCATCACTCAGGCAAGTAATAAATAAAGATACCTTCATACGGAACACCCCTTACGTCCATGGAATAGCTATTACTTTATAGAGGATACCAGCGGATCGGTTGATTTGAATCTGGAGAAGCGTCAGCGTTTGCCTAAAAGCTTTCCAAAGAAAAGCTCTCTACGTAAGCATAAGCTTGCAGTGGGATTCTCACCTAAACGTGTTTTACATCATCAAAGAATCCCACTGCAACAGCGAGCGTAAGAGCAAATGAAACGCGGAGCGACACCCCCCACCTCGGCATTTTTAAATTCACACAACCGTAACTGGAATAGCCTGCTCCGCAAGTTGACTGCGAATCGGATCCGACAACCTCGAATCCGTAATAATCTCGGATACCTGCGACAGGTTCACGACATGCGTAAACGCCTGTTGCCCAAATTTGCTCGCATCGGCCAGTAAAATCACACGGTCTGCAATGCTGACCATTTTCTGCTTCAAACGAGCTTGCAGTTCATTCGATTCACTAATACCGCGATCCAGATGAACCCCCTGGCTGGAAAAAAACAATTTATCCACATAATAGGTTTCCAGGGAACGCTCTGCGAGCGGGCCTACAAATGACAGCGAGCGTTGAAGCAACTGCCCCCCCGTCGAAATGACCTCGATTTTTTCCTTACCCGCCAGCTCTGTAGCTACCCGAATCGAATTCGTTAATATCGTCAAAGGAATATCCGGTAAACTTGAGGCCATATACCAGGCGGTTGTGCTGGCATCCAGCAAAATACGATCATTCGGCTGAATCTGCTTAACCGCTTCTTCGGCAATTCTGCGCTTTTCCTCTGCGTTCATAATTTCCCGTACCGCATAGGGCGTTTCAGGCTGCTCGTTTTTGACACTGACCGCTCCCCCATGCGAACGGCGCAGTCGTCCCGCCTGCTCCAGACGGTCCAGATCACGACGAATCGTTTCCTCCGTTACTTTGCACAACTCACTCAATTCGGACACTCGTATGCTTCCTTTTTCATTTACGAGCTGCACAATCATCTCATATCTTTCTGCGACCAGCATGGCAATCTCACTCCACATCTTTAATGTACAAAAAGTCCCGCTACCCGCCGGAATTGCCCATAGGCATCCTCCCACGCTTCTGACTCGGCAGGCTCATATTCCTCCACGGAAATAGAATTCGCGATGACCCGGCGGGCTTCCCATATATCGGCGAACTTTCCCTGTGTCATCCATTGTACCGCAAGATTGCCGATTGCGCTCGCTTCTGCAGGTCCCGCCCACACTGGTTTTTGAATCGAATTGGCCGTCCATTGGCACAACAAGCGATTTTGAATCCCTCCTCCGACCATATGTAAACCATTAAACCGTTGTCCTGACACCTGTTCTGTAAGATCCAAAATGTAACGGTACTTTAGCGCCAGACTCTCCAAAATACAGCGCGTGATTTCTCCCGGCGTCTCGGGCAATGGCTGTCGGGTACTGCGGCAATATTGGCGAATTCGTGTTTTCATATCCCCGGCGTGCAGAAATAGTTCATCGTCCGGATCAATCAAAGAAGTGAATGCTGGAGCCTGTTCTGCCATATGAACCAGTTCGGGGAAAGAATAGGAGTATCCCTGCCGTTCCCACTCTCTACGCGCCTCCTGTAAAATCCACAAGCCCATGATGTTTTTAAGCAGCCTGTAAGTTCGACCGACCCCACCTTCGTTCGTAAAATTAAAACGAAGCGTATCGTCATTGATTACAGGCTGTGCCGTTTCCGTTCCCATCAGGGACCATGTTCCACAGCTCAAGTACGCAAACGAGCGCTCCAGCGCAGGCACGGCAGCCACAGCAGATCCCGTATCGTGCTCTGCTACTGCAATCACAGGAATCGCTCCAATGCCCAGATCGTTCATAACCGACGAGCGGATAGTTCCTGCAACATTTCCTGGCTCCAGCACCTCACCAAACCAGGAATGGGGAATGTTGATTCCAGACAAAAGCTCATAATCCCATTTTTGCTGCATCGGATTATATAATTGCGTGCTGGTCGCATTGGAAAACTCATTGTACATTTCACCTGTCAGAAAATACCGTAGCAGATCTGGAATCATCAAGAAATGCTTTGCCTGCTCCAGCAACGGTGAACTCGCATTTCGCATAGCAGCCAGCTGATAAATGGTATTAAACGTCAAAAACTGAATGCCTGTGCGCTGGAAAATAAACTCTTTTCCCAGCCGTTCCTGTACTTCTTCCATTACTCCATGGGTGTGCCAATCCCGATAATGATAAGGGTTGCCCAGCAATTCTCCAGTTTCTCCGATCAGTCCAAAATCGACCGCCCAGGAGTCAATCGCAAGACTGGATGGATTCACTCCCCTATGCTTGGCTTTGATCAATCCTTGCTGAACCTCGTGATACAGACGCAACAGATCCCAGTGCAGACGTTCCCCAACCTTGACCGGATCATTCGAAAAGCGATGGATTTCCTCCACCACTATACGTGAATCTGTCAATTCTCCGAGTAGAACCCTGCCACTGCTTGCCCCCAAATCATAAGCGAGGATACTCACCAGCTTGCACCACCCTTGCCTCTTTGCAAAATCTGCGTGCCATACTCAGACGCTAAGTAAGCTTTCATCGGGTCTGCTGGTAACCCCTGCTCTTCACGGATCGCTCTGAGCAATGGTGCCACATCAAACTCAAACGCTTGTCGCACAGCATCCTCCGCACCCAGCACATCCCGGCGGCTCGATGCTTCCTCCACCTCTGCATGATTAATTAGGAGCGCCTTCGTATATTGAGTCTGCACATTCAGCACCGAACGAATCATCGCCGGAATTTTTTGCTCAATATTGTGCGACTGATCGATCAAATAAGCAATTTTGTCCACCGTATGCCGAATATCTTTATCCACATCCTGAGCCGCATTTAAAATTTGATAAAAAATCAAGAACAGTTCATACGGATTCGCAGAGCCCACGATCAGATCATCATCCGCATATTTGTAGCTATTAAAATGAAAACCACCTAATCGCTTCTCATCAATTAGAAACGCCACAATATGCTCCACGTTGGCTCCCGGCAGATGATGCCCAGTATCCACCAGCACCTGTGCCTGCGGCCCCAGCTTGGTTGCGTAATTATACGCCATGCCCCAATCGGCAATATCCGTATGATAAAAGGCTGGCTCGAACGCCTTGTATTCAATCAGCATGCGCATGTCAGATGTGAGAGCCTTATACATTTCACTGAGCGCTTCCAGCATCCAATTTTTCCGTTTGCGAATGTCCCCCTGACCGGGATAATTCGTTCCGTCTGCGAACCATAAGCTAAAATCGTTCGAGCCCGTTTCCTTCGCAATATCTACGCATTCTAGCAAATGGTTGATGGCCTTGCGGCGGATGGCCGGGTCTACATTGGTGACACTGCCGAGCATGTAGTCCTCGTCTTGAAACAGATTAGGATTCACGGCCCCAATCCGCAGACCGAGGCTTTCCGCATGACTGCGAAGCTTGCCGTAATTGTCTACTTTATCCCACGGAATGTGAATAGCAACGGATGGACATAAGCCTGTCACGGCATGAACCTGCGCGGCATCCTCCAACTTTTCGAACGGATCACGCGGCACGCCCGTTTTCTGAAAGACTTTAAATCGTGTACCTGAGTCGCCATATCCCCAGGATGGTGTTTCTATGCTAAGCGCTTTCAGCTTTGCCTTTACTCGCTCCAGGTCAATGCCTCGTTGTTGCTGTTGTTCCTCGAATAAGGCGTACGCTTTGTCACTCATCGTGGTTCCTCCTTGGAAAATGAAGTGAGTTATGGGGGGGAGGCCGCTTCGCGTGCGGATTGTTCTTCCGATCGCTGTTATCCCCAGATTTTTTTGTTTTATAGAACATATAAAGGTAAAAATCCGGGGATAAAGGCGAACGCTATCGCTTCTTCAGTACAATTCCGCCCGCTCCGCTGCTGACCATCCATAAAGTCACTTCTATTTTAAAATGTTAGTGTGTATATAAAAGGATGCAAACACGTAAATAAGCATTATTACTTATTTACGTGTTTTCCAAGGTGTTTTACAACCCTTCGAAACTATCGTCATATCGCTTACATAGGTTCATTTTAATTCGACTAGCGTGTAAATGCTGCAGGGACGCCACCGTCGATGGTCAGCATACAGCCTGTCGTTTTCTCTGCCTTGGATGAGGCGAAAAAGGCAATGCCCTCGGCGATATCCTGCGGGTAAATGTTGACCAGCAGCGTCGTCCGTTTGCGGTAATGCTCCTCCAGTTGGTCGGGCTCGATGCCGTAGGCGGCAGCGCGCTCGTTGCGCCAATTGGAGTTCCAGATTGCCGAGCCTTGCAGAATGGCATCCGGCAAAATGGTGTTCACACGGATACCATATTCACCACCTTCTGCGGCAATACAACGGGCTAAATGTGCTTCCAGCGCCTTGACCGAGCTGTAGGCCGTTACATTTTTACCTGCGTAGACCGAGTTTTTGGAGCCGACGAACACCATGCTGCCGCCAAGTGTCTGCTCCTTCATGAGCTTGAACGCTTCTCGTGCAACCAGAAAATAACCCGTTCCCAACACATTCACATTTAAATTCCATTCCTTTAACGATGTTTCATCGAACGGACTGGATGTAGCAAGGCCTGCATTGTTGACGATGATATCTACACCGCCATAGGTCAATGCCGTTTCTGCATAGGCAGCCTGAATTTGCTCCTCCTGCGTCACATCCATTTTTACGGCAATGGCACAGTTTTCTCCGTAGCTACTATTGATCTCTGCGGCTACCTTTTGCGCGCCTTCCAGATTCAGGTCTGCCAGTACGACATGTGCGCCTTCATCCACCAAACGACGTGCGGTTGCACTGCCAATTCCGCCTGCACCACCTGTAATGAACGCAATTTTACGGGAAAATTCAGCTTCTGCTGGCGCGAGTGACAGCTTATAAAGCTCCAGCGGCCAATATTCCACGTTATATGACTCGTTCTCACTGAGTGAAACAAACTCTCCTAACGTCGTTGCCCCTTGCATGACAGCGATAGCCCGATGGTACAGAGCACCGCTTACCTGCGCATTGCTCCAGCTTTTACCTGTGTTGATCATACCAACACCCGGAACCAAAATTACACGTGGCGCAGCCTCAAACATAACATCCCCTTCAAGCCGATTGCGCTCGAAATAAGCTTGATACTGCTCCTTATAGGCTGCTATACCCTCTGCAAGCTTAACTTTCAAGCCCTCTACATCCTCCACATCCGGTGTCCAATCTACATAGAGTGGCTTCATCTTGGTATGGACCAGATGATCCGGGCACGCAGCCCCGACCTGGGATAAAGCAGCAGAATCCCGGCCGTTCACAAACTCCAACACATCTTCCGCGTCATCAAAGGTTAAAATCATCTTTTTCTCATCACTGACCGCTCCCCGAATCGACGGCATAACTTGAGATGCAATGCTCCGGCGTTCCCCAAAAGTAAGCGCTTTATATTTTGTTCCTCCAAACGCCTGCTTTTCCTCTTGACGGGCTTTAATATAGCTTTCTGCTTCTTGGATGATTTCGATCGTTTTGGCATAAGCCGCTTCGGATGTGTCTCCCCACGTAACCAGGCCATGCTTTTCCATCAATACCAACTCAGCTTGTGGATGATCGAGTACCCCTTGGGCAATCATTTTCGACAGCTTAAATCCAGGACGGATATAAGGCACCCATACAAAACGGTCACCGAAAATTTCCTTAGCGATTTCCTTGCCGTTATGCGCACAGCATAAGCTGATAATCGCGTCCGGATGTGTATGATCGACATGCTTAAAAGGCAAAAAAGCATGCAATAGCGTCTCAATTGAAGCCCGTGGATGCTTGGCATCAATCATACAATTCGCCAGATAAGCAACCATATCCTCGTCAGACATATCTTCCCGCTCAAACAAAGGACGGATATCCTCCATACGAAGTCCTGTGAAGTTATGCGCTTTCATTGTTGCAAGATCAGAACCGCTGCCCTTGACGTACATCACTTCCACTTCACGCCCGCGGAAATCCTGTATCGTTGTTTTCGTCGAAGTATTGCCGCCTCCCCAGTTGCACACGCTCCTATCTGTGCCAATCAGGTTAGAACGGTATACGAGTTGTTCCAGCGTGCTTTTCTGCTCAGATGCTTGTGAAGAATTCCATAGACTTTGTACCATAGGAAAAAGACCTCCAAGTTCTGTTTTGGTTTTGAATTGTTTTATTAAGGTGGATATTTTTGTTTATGGAGACTATAACACTTTTGTTTTAATTTGAAAATATAAAATACAAAAATAATCAAAAATAAATTTTAATTTTATCCATATGTAACACGAATATATCGTCTAGCTTAAAATATAATAAGGCCGTGCCGGGGTCAGGTCATAAGAACCTTTTCCGATACAGCCTTTTGACAGGTAAATCACTTCATTGCCAAGCATATTGCTGCGAATCTGATCACGCTCTGTTTTAAAGAAAGGGGACTCAGGACATATCAAGTTGTTTTTTAACGACTGCTGGTACACCTGCAGCCATGGTAAAGCTGGGTATATCCTCTTTAACAAAGGCCCCACCACCGATCATAGACCAGCAACCAATGTGACGTTTCTCCCGTACCGAAGCACCAATCCCGATATAGGCTCCCTCATCTATGGTTACATTTCCTGCCAGATTCACACCGGGAGCTATGGTTACATAATCGCCAATAACCGCATCATGACTCACGTTAACACTCCGATTGATAATTACATGCTGTCCGATCTTAATATTGTCCGTCAGGACAGCCCCTTCAAAGACCATGCTTCCTTCTCCAATGGTGTTTCTTCGAGACAAACGAACACGGGGATGTATTAGCGGAGCTGCGATACGAAATCCCGATTGAATTGTATTATTAACGAATCGCTTCTTTAATGCCGGGTCACCCACCCCCGCACAGATCAGCTCCACCTCATATTTTAACGCTTCAATGTCATTCAACGTTCCCAGTACAGGAACACCATTTACGATCTGCCCTTTCATCTCAGGTCGTTCGTCCAAAAAACCTGCCACTTGCACTCCCAGCTCTTCACATAACCAGTTGATTTCCCTTCCATGTCCGCCCGATCCCCAAATCACGATTTTCCTCATCCGGTTGTCTCTTTTCCCAGGCTTCCCAGAACGTTTACAATTCTTCGAACAATAATCTCGTCCAGTTCCTCCCACAAGGGCAGGCTGACAATATGTTTGGCAATATGTTCGGTAACATGAAGAGTAGACCGGGTATAGCTTTGGAACTGCTTCTGCTGATGGCACGCCGGAGAAAAATAGGTTCTGGCTTCTATTGAATTAGAGGCTAATAACTTAACGACCTCTTGATTCGTGTGTGAATCCGGACTAAGGACAGGGATAAATTGATGGACAACCGATCCTTTCGTTTTTTGTATAGACCATCCTCGTTCTAATAAGTCTGCTTGAAGCAGTTCTTGAAGATAATATTCGTAGATCGTCCTTCTATTCTCCCGTACAGTCTTGAAATGATCGAGAGTGGCTAAAGCGATAGCAGCGGTATACTCAGATATCTTACTGTTAAGACCTTGGGTAACAGACTCTCTGCTGCTGGAGAAACCGAAATTCCCTGCCTGACGAATTCGCTTAATGAGATCTTGGTCCAGACTGTATACCAATCCACCCTCTCCGATACCAAAAGATTTGGTGGCATGAAAGCTGAATACTACGGCTCCTCCAAAACCTTTGCCAAAATGGGTGGCTTCCTCGGGCGTTATCGTTCCAAAGCTGGCAGCAGCATCAATAACTACCGGAATTCCCTGCTCCTGCAGCTTATTATATACGGATAAATCAATGGCTGTACCGAAAGTGGCATATGGAACGATTACCGCAATCTCATCTCCCAGCAGCTTGACTGTCTGCTCTAACTGCTCCCTATTCATTTGCCAATTCTCCGGTTCAATGTCAAGGAAGTAGGGTTCTAACCCACACCACTCAGCAGCAAGTGGGGTGGCCGCAAAAGTAAAACTTGGCATAACTGCATATTTGCCCTGTGGTCGCTTGCTTTGGGCGATCGCCAAAATCAAGCCAATAGTAGCGTTATGAACGGTCACAGCCGAACCGATTCCATCAAACATTTGCGCAATGACCCGCTCTTCAAACAGGTTATTTAAGGGACCATAATTGGAGTAAATCCGGGTCTCTTCTATTTTCTCAAAATTGGAAATAAATCGTTCCTTTTTTACTAAATTAGGTCGTAAAAAGGGAATATCGAACATGAGCCAGCCTCCTTCGCATATGGGATGAGCAGACTAGGATTCCAATGTTTTTAATATCATTTCAATTCGCTCGATATCTGCAACAAATTGTGGACGACCCCTTATACGTTCCTGATAAGCATGAAGTGCAGTTTTAAACAAATCATCAGTATCAAGAAATCCATCATCTCTTGAGGCAATCATAATATCTAACCATTCCGTGAACGCATTTTGACCAAGCGTCTGATTATTTTGATTGGGATGTATTCGGAAATAGCTTAGTGCTTCAGGAATATAAACTGCTTTTCCTTTGGATAGTAAGTTCAACCAGGAAGCTAAATCATTAAGAAGAGAATACTGTTTTCCTTTATAAACCCCAAACCGTTCGATAAGATCTGTTTTTTTAAATAACACTGTCGTAGGTTCACCAATCACATTTAAACAGCGAGTTAATGCAACGTTTGCCAACATTCTTCCGTCCATTATTCTTGTTTCTTCGAATAACTTTTCCGTTGCATAGAGCGGTGGGAGAATAGCCCCTGATTCATTAATGGTTTGCCGATATGAGGTAACCAGTGTGATGTTTTCGAAATTTTCAAAAAAATAGACCATCCTTGCTATTTTTTCTTTATGAAACATATCGTCATCCATCAAGTAATTGATATATTCACCTGACGCCAAATCAAAACATTTATGCCAATTTCCGAGAAAAAGATTTTTATCATTTTTATAATATTTAATTTTGGGGAAAGAACCTAAATAAGAATCAATCATTTCTTGTACTTCATTCGTTGTACTGTCATCACAGATAACGATTTCGATGTTCGGATAAGTTTGTTCCAATACACTGTCGATGGCGATTTTTAGTGTATGCGGCCGGTTATATGCAGGTATAACTACACTTACTAATGGGCATTCCACGCTTTCTCCACCTTTCTCTTATGCTTAGATGCTTACGCCGGAGGTTTCAGACGATTTATACGCTATGTTCATATGGGCTGGCATTTTCCTCACATCCCCGAACACATACACATACATATACATATATATTGCTGAGAAATAAAATGATGCCGGGAAAATGGATGTTTCAATAAAAACAATACTAACGTCTGAATCGGCACCTCCCTCTCGTTGGTGTTCGAAACTGGTAAAGGGGAATGATCATGTCATTGAATTTCACTCCGCTACTGACAGCTCATTTATTTGTATCGAAGAAGGTTTTAAAGGATCATGTAAAAGAATTGATAGATAGATTGGAAGAAAATCACATTACAATAAACTTGTATGAACCTGATCAACCACTTATAGACAATAGCCTCCAAAAGCCTCGGGTTTACGTCTCGCTCGGAGAAGAGTGGGGAGAATTTTCAGCACTAAAAGCGTTACCTGGTCACGAAAAAAAACGCTGGTTACACTTCCAATCACCAGACGAAATTCAACCTATGCATTTATTTTTCTGCTGGCTTAAGGCAACAGATCCTCTTCCGGAGAATAGAACGATTCCTCCAACACATTTCTCTTCAAACACACCTTTAATATCCGTGTTTACTGCCAGTTACAGATCAAAAGAAAAAATTCAACGACCTTATCAATCTTTATTAAAGCAGACCTACAAGAACTGGGAATGGGTAATCGTGGATGATTCCGGTGATGCAGATGAGACATACAAGGAGTATTTACTACCTTTAGAGGATCACCGTGTGCGAAGATACCGCCAAGATTCCCGCAATGGTTATATAGGGGCTATCAAAAGGTTTGCAGCAGGTCTATGTACAGGGGAAATTTTGGTAGAAGTTGATCATGATGATGAGCTAACTCCTGACTGCCTAGAGAAAATCGTCAAAGCATTTCAACAAAACCCTGACTGTGGCTTTGTTTATGGGGATTGTGCTGAGGTGTATGCAGGGAGCAATCATGCGCATTGGTACGGCTGGGATTGTGGCTTTGGTTACAGTGTTCATTATCGAGTCTGGCTGCATGATATGAACAGATGGCAAAATGTACAAAAACATACGACCATTAATGGCAAAACCATTCGTCATCTGGTCGGTTTACCCAATCATCCACGTGCGTGGACGAGGGACTGTTATCATCTGATCGGAGGCCATCGCAATGAACTACTGGTAGCAGATGATTACGATATGCTGGTCCGGACGTTTCTTTGCACTAAATTTATAAACATCCCCGATTTGATATATATCCAATATCGTAACGAACAAGGAAATAACACTACATTCCTCAGAAATAAGCAGATTCAGATTCTTGTAGGGGAACTATATAGATCTAATTTTCAAAGGATTCAAATGAGATTGAAAGAATTCGATTTACCACAGCTATTGCCTTATCGTCGTATATGGGAGACTTCTACGGATGATCCTGCCCGGAAATCTGCTCACGTTATTCAAGAAGATACCTCAAGATTCTCGATATTGTTCCCTATCCCCCATTCCTGCCCTGAAATAGAGCATACGCAATTAAATAAGACACTCCAAAAGGGCATTGAAAACAACTTTAGGGAGATCGAAATTGTGGTTGTAGGTCGAATTCCATTAGAAATCGAAACCTATGCCTCCAAAGCTCCCAGGGGAGCCATACGATGGTGGCCAATGGAGCCAAATGATTCATTAGAAACTTGTATTCAATATGGAAAATTTATTGCGTCCTGCAAAGAGAAAGTGGTTGTGTTGCCGTAAATTACAACAAGGCTGATTAGAATATTAGCCAACAATTATTTTCCAATACCTTTGTCGAAGTCTCTCTGAATCATTTCCATGAGACTTCGACAAAGGTTTTTTTGGTTACAGCAGAACTGCAAACATTAACTTAAGACAAAAAAAGGACCCAAAAGTTATAAATAACTTTTGGGTCATCTAAATATTCCTTGACCTTAAGCTTACAGAATGCCTTGTGGTCCTTGGTCACCTTGCGGTCCTTGAACACCCTGAGGCCCTTGGTCGCCTTGCGGTCCTTGAACACCCTGAGGTCCTTGGTCACCTTGAGGTCCTTGAACACCCTGAGGTCCTTGGTCACCTTGAGGTCCTTGAACACCCTGAGGTCCTTGGTCACCTTGAGGTCCTTGAACACCCTGAGGTCCTTGGTCACCTTGAGGTCCTTGAACACCCTGAGGTCCTTGGTCACCTTGAGGTCCTTCAGGTCCTTGGTCGCCTTGTGGTCCTTGAACTCCTTGAGGGCCTGCAGCACCTTGTGGACCTAGAGGGCCTTGAGCACCTAGAGGGCCTTGAACACCTTGTGGACCTAGAGGGCCTTGAGCACCTTGTGGTCCTTGAACGCCCTGAGGTCCTTGGTCACCTTGAACTCCTTGAGGTCCTTGGTCACCTTGAACACCCTGAGGTCCTTGGTCGCCTTGGACTCCTTGAGGTCCTTGGTCACCTTGAACTCCTTGAGGTCCTTGGTCACCTTGAACTCCTTGAGGTCCTTGATCGCCTTGGACTCCTTGAGGTCCTTGGTCACCTTGGACGCCTTGAGGTCCTTGGTCACCTTGAACTCCTTGAGGTCCTTGATCGCCTTGGACTCCTTGAGGTCCTTGATCGCCTTGGACTCCTTGAGGTCCTTGGTCACCTTGAACTCCTTGAGGTCCTTGGTCACCTTGGACTCCTTGAGGTCCTTGATCGCCTTGGACTCCTTGAGGTCCTTGGTCACCTTGTGCCCCTTGAACTCCCTGAGGTCCTTGATCGCCTTGGACTCCTTGAGGTCCTTGGTCACCTTGGACTCCTTGAGGTCCTTGATCGCCTTGGGCTCCCTGAACACCCTGAGGTCCTTGATCGCCTTGGGCTCCCTGAACACCCTGAGGTCCTTGATCGCCTTGGACGCCTTGAACACCCTGAGGTCCTTGGTCACCTTGAACACCCTGAGGTCCTTGGTCGCCTTGGACTCCTTGAACTCCTTGGTCACCTTGAACTCCTTGAGGTCCTTGGTCACCTTGAACTCCTTGAGGTCCTTGGTCACCTTGAACTCCTTGAGGTCCTTGATCGCCTTGGACTCCTTGAGGTCCTTGGTCACCTTGGACTCCTTGAGGTCCTTGGTCACCTTGGACTCCTTGAGGTCCTTGATCGCCTTGGGCTCCCTGAACACCCTGAGGTCCTTGATCGCCTTGGGCTCCCTGAACTCCCTGAGGTCCTTGATCGCCTTGGACGCCTTGAACACCCTGAGGTCCTTGGTCACCTTGAACACCCTGAGGTCCTTGGTCGCCTTGTACGCCCTGAACACCCTGAGGTCCTTGGTCACCTTGAACTCCTTGAGGTCCTTGGTCACCTTGAACTCCTTGAGGTCCTTGATCGCCTTGGACTCCTTGAGGTCCTTGGTCACCTTGAACTCCCTGAGGTCCTTGATCGCCTTGGACTCCTTGAGGTCCTTGGTCACCTTGGACTCCTTGAGGTCCTTGGTCACCTTGAACTCCTTGAGGTCCTTGGTCACCTTGAACTCCTTGAGGTCCTTGGTCACCTTGAACTCCTTGAGGTCCTTGATCGCCTTGGACTCCTTGAGGTCCTTGGTCACCTTGGACGCCTTGAGGTCCTTGGTCACCTTGAACTCCTTGAGGTCCTTGATCGCCTTGGACTCCTTGAGGTCCTTGATCGCCTTGGACTCCTTGAGGTCCTTGGTCACCTTGAACTCCTTGAGGTCCTTGGTCACCTTGGACTCCTTGAGGTCCTTGATCGCCTTGGACTCCTTGAGGTCCTTGATCACCTTGAACTCCTTGAGGTCCTTGGTCGCCTTGGACGCCCTGAGGTCCTTGGTCACCTTGTGCCCCTTGAACTCCCTGAGGTCCTTGGTCACCTTGAACTCCTTGAGGTCCTTGGTCACCTTGAACTCCCTGAGGTCCTTGATCGCCTTGGACTCCTTGAGGTCCTTGGTCACCTTGGACTCCTTGAGGTCCTTGGTCGCCTTGGACTCCTTGAGGTCCTTGGTCGCCTTGTACGCCCTGAACACCCTGAGGTCCTTGGTCACCTTGTACGCCTTGAACTCCTTGAGGTCCTTGGTCGCCTTGAACTCCCTGAGGTCCTTGGTCACCTTGTGCCCCTTGAACACCCTGAGGTCCTTGATCGCCTTGGACTCCTTGAGGCCCTTGGTCGCCTTGAACTCCCTGAGGTCCTTGATCGCCTTGGACTCCCTGAGGTCCTTGATCGCCTTGGACTCCTTGAGGTCCTTGGTCACCTTGAACTCCTTGAGGTCCTTGATCGCCTTGAACACCCTGAGGTCCTTCGTCACCTTGAACACCCTGAGGTCCTTGGTCGCCTTGGACTCCTTGAACTCCTTGGTCACCTTGAACTCCTTGAGGTCCTTGGTCACCTTGAACTCCTTGAGGTCCTTGATCGCCTTGGACTCCTTGAGGTCCTTGGTCACCTTGAACTCCTTGAGGTCCTTGGTCACCTTGAACTCCTTGAGGTCCTTGATCGCCTTGAACTCCTTGAGGTCCTTGATCGCCTTGAACACCCTGAGGTCCTTGGTCACCTTGAACACCCTGAGGTCCTTGGTCACCTTGAACACCCTGAGGTCCTTGATCGCCTTGGACGCCTTGAACACCCTGAGGTCCTTGGTCACCTTGAACACCCTGAGGTCCTTGGTCACCTTGAACACCCTGAGGTCCTTGGTCGCCTTGGACTCCTTGAGGTCCTTGATCGCCCTGAACACCCTGAGGTCCTTGGTCACCTTGTACGCCTTGAACTCCTTGAGGTCCTTGGTCGCCTTGAACTCCCTGAGGTCCTTGGTCACCTTGTGCCCCTTGAACACCCTGAGGTCCTTGGTCACCTTGTACGCCTTGAACTCCTTGAGGTCCTTGGTCGCCTTGAACTCCCTGAGGTCCTTGGTCACCTTGTGCCCCTTGAACACCCTGAGGTCCTTGATCGCCTTGGACTCCTTGAGGCCCTTGGTCGCCTTGAACTCCCTGAGGTCCTTGATCGCCTTGAACTCCCTGAGGTCCTTGGTCACCTTGGGCTCCTTGAACTCCCTGAGGTCCTTGATCGCCTTGTACCCCTTGATCGCCTTGGGCTCCTTGGACGCCTTGAGGTCCTTGGACACCTTGGACGCCTTGAACACCTTGAGGTCCTTGAGCACCCTGAGGCCCTTGAACACCTTGAGGTCCTTGGACACCCTGCGGTCCTTGAACACCTTGTGCTCCTTGAACACCCTGAGGCCCTTGAACACCTTGAGGTCCTTGAACACCCTGAGGTCCTTGGACGCCTTGATCGGTTCCTAAAAGTTCATCAGATACTAACCGATGCGCAGGTACTAATTGCCCCACTGCATCTTTACCCCAAACAGAAATTTGAGTTTCATCCTCTGCTGGCCCGCTTGTGGTAAACACGAATTCAAATGCGTCGAAACCTGCAAAGAAATTCCTAGTTAAAACCACATTGGGCCCCACTGCCACTAGTTGTTGTACATATAATGTTCTGCTACCGTTTAAAATAAAACCCTCAATTAAAACAGTAGAAGAATTTACAGAATCTCGGTTATCTATTTTTACAGTGACCAGTTGGGTGGGTCTGACTCCTAGAACAGGATCGTTTGCAATGGGTCCAGTTGATAATACTGCCATTTAGGTACTCCCTCCTCTCTAGTAAAAAGCAAATTTTTTTTGTGAACAATGATCTTTCTCAAGACCCTGTTCCCTCTATTGTATGTCTCAACCATTTGCTGCGATTGTGGTTCTATCTCTATACATATGTTGAGTTTTAAGACCCTAGTTGCTCATCCGCAACAATACGCTGAACATCAATGATTGTACCGCTCGCGTTTTTTCCCCAAACTGAAATATCAGTACTTTCTTCTGCTAAACCGCTTGTGGTAAAAACGAATTCATATGCGTCGAAGTTCGCTAGATAATTTCTCGTAACAACTGCATTGGGGGCTAAAGCTATTTGTTCGAGTACATACAATGTTCGTAAACCATTTAAAATGTAGCCCTGAATTAAAACAATTGAAGAATTGACTAAATCACGGTTAATTATTTTAACGGTAACCTGCTGAATAGGCCTGATCCCACTAACAGGACTATTCTCAATAGGTCCAGTTGATAATACAGCCATTAAGTTCATCTCTCCTTTTCTATTTATTAACTACAAATCCATATTATATAAAATAATATATATATATTGAACTAAAAAATATATTTAAGCCTTTATCTACTATATTTTTTAAAGTTCAATCTATATAGAACAGAATAGGGATTAATGTAGCTCCATGTATCATATTAATAACTTGTTACATATGATTGTTTGTTTACCTATAAAAATTAAAATAGATATTTACTTATTCAAGCCGTTTTAAATTCTGGGGACATTAAAAGGCAGTGACCGAGCATTAAGCAGCTGATTCACCAATTTCTTTTCCAACCATAAAAAAGGATAAAGGCACCCTGAGAAAAAAGTGCCTTTATCCTTGTAGATCAATTTCAAATAAACTATACTCTCTTGCAAGCACGTTTACACAGAAACAGTGAAGGTTATAATAGTTACTTACAAATGTCACTTGCGACAACAGCTCATGCTACAACACTCTAATAGATCTATTTTTTAATTTCTCAAATTGTTCCAACCTTTGTTTCTCATCCCATAAATAATGAAATCCCCATCTATTTGCCGTGTCCCCTTCTCGCAGCCCTTGTTTTAAAGCCGAGAAACGTGAATTTATATAGTCAAGTCCCAAGTATTTATAATGTAGCAATAAAACATCATTGTTGGATGGCTTTATGACGTCCCCTATAGGTGAAGCAGTATGCCTGCCTGGACTGAAATTTATTTCTTGAATCGCATTTGGATTAAATATTTGTGGCTTATCGTACGTTTGACTTCTTACACCATTCCTTACCGTTTCATATAATGGTTGATGGCTACTCGGAAAAAAATCAGAAACCATCTCATAACCATCAGGGACAATCAATGTTATCCCTTTAGAGGTGCATTCTTGCAGATATGTTCTAAGGTTAGGGTGATAGAAATGTTCATCAGCGTCACAGACAATAACCCAGTCTGCTTTTCCTCTGCTTCCTTTCCAAAATTGATTGAATTTATCTTGTGCTGATTTAACGAGAGAATTACCTTCTATTTCAAATCTATCTATAACAACTTTGGGATTTTCCCTTAACATGGATACAGAATTATCAGTTGAGCCATTATCGAAGATATAGTATTGATCCGCTATATTATCATAGTGCTTGAAAAAAAACGGGAGCATTTTTTCTTCATTCCAGCATAAAGCATATACATGTATTATCACGTACTCTTCCCCTTTCAAACTCAAAGCTTATGGACCAACTTGCTTGATAATATATGCAACTTATATTTGTGGGGTTCAAGTCGTGGAAGACAAGCTTTTCGTTAAGCAAGTATGTGAAGATGATAAATCATAATGTTGAGTTGCCGGATTGCACCAGGCTTTAATCATTCTGATCGTAGCTAAGTAGCGTATCTGCGTACAGTATACGTTGGGTTTGAACAAGCTCCCGAAAAACGATCCCCATAACAAAGCCTTTTCACCCTACGGCAGCTATCTGATTAGCAGCTACTGTCACGCGTGGAGCTGCACCCCAACCTATTTGATTCGTAAATATAAGCATTAAAATATAATAAGGCCATGCCAGATCAGGTTATGAGAACCTTTTTCAGCACGGCCTTATGGTTTGACCAACTAATCGTCTGTTCGCATTACTTTGGCTAGCAGCTCATACGAGCGCAGGCGCGCTTGATGGTCATATACCTGAGAGGTTGTAATCAGCTCATTGGCTCTAGTCTGGTCTATAATCCAATCTATCTTTTGCTTGACGGTGTCAGGACTGCCGATGGCTGAATACCCCAGCATATTACCACGAACCGCCTCCTTTTCCTGCTCACTCCAGAGTTTCTCCATGTCATCAACTGGTGGCTTCAGTCTTCCGCTGTGCCCACGCAGCACATTTAGAAACTGTTGTTCTTGTGATGTAAAGAGCCTTTTCGCTTCCTCATCAGAATCTGCAACAAGCACATTAACACCGACCATCACATAGGGCTTATCCAGTGCTTTAGATGGCCGAAAATTGCGATGATACAACTCTAAAGCCTGTAGCAAATGAGCCGGGGCAAAGTGGCTGGCGAACGCGAACGGCAACCCAAGCTGACCTGCCAGCTGTGCGCTGAATCCGCTTGATCCCAGTAACCAGATGGGAATGTCCAGCCCTTCTCCAGGAATCGCTCTTACTCCCGGAACTGCTCCGCTTAGCGCTGGATTCAGGTAAGAACGCAGCTCATTCAATTGCTCGGGGAAATCTTCCCCAGTACTGTGAAGCCCTCGCCGCAGTGCCCTCATCGCGGGTTGATCCGTGCCTGGAGCACGGCCAAGTCCCAGATCAATTCGTCCCGGATAGAGCGACTCTAATGTTCCAAACTGCTCCGCAATCATGAGTGGAGCATGGTTAGCCAGCATAATACCGCCTGAACCGACCCGAATCTTGTTTGTATGTGCAGCTACATGCCCGATGATCACGGACGTAGCTGCACTAGCAACTGCCTGCATGTTATGATGCTCCGTTAGCCAGTACCGATGGTACCCCCATTGTTCTGCATGCTGGGCAAGATCCACCGTGTCGCGGAAGGAATCGGCAGGAGTGCCGCCTTCAATGACAGGTGCAAGATCTAATATAGATAGTGCAACGTTCCGCGTAGTCATTATATATAAACCCCCTGTCAAAATATTATTTTACGTATTTCCCTCAACGCCTTAATTCTTTGACCCATCAATTGATACGTCAATTATGATAATGTGTCCCGTTATGAATTGCAAATGATTTAAATTTTTAGTTTTTATCAAAAATCAGATTACTTTTATGAAAAGCTCATCTATTATGCAATATATGTGGATAATGGTTATCCACGTTAGCCTGGTTATAAATATTGAGGTGATTGCTAGTGCATATGAAAACAGGTGTCGAACAATCTGTCTACGCTCTTCTTCTACTCACGATGCTGCCGGACAAAGCTGTTTTACCTGGGGAGGCCATTAGCCAGCAGTTAGGTGCTTCACCTACTTATTTTCATAAGCTGTTACGAAAATTGGTTAGCTCCGATTTGATTACTTCTGTACCTGGTGTCAAGGGCGGGTTCAAATTAAAGAAAAAACCTGAGGATATACGGGTATTTGATATTTACCTAGCGATTGAGGGACAACAAACCCTTTATTCTTCCAGTGGTATATACAACGAAATGCTTGAATTAAAGAAAGACGATCAGTGTTGTTTACTGACAAATTTGATGGAAGAAGCGGAAGCCTCCTGGAAGGCCGTTCTGAAAAGGGAAACCATCGCGTCACTATCCGCTGACTTTTTTAAAGAAGGATATGATGCCAAAATTACTTCCTTGGAGAACTGGATTCAGGAAAAAATGGTCTTGTAAAGAACTCTAATTAACAGAAAGGAACATGAACATGAACGATTATTTAGTAAAAGCTCTTGCCTACAATAATCAGGTACGGGCTTATGCCGTGAGAACAACGGAAACGGTAAGTGAAGCCCAACGGCGTCATTATACCTGGCCCACAGCATCGGCTGCATTGGGACGCTCAATGACGATCGGCGTCATGCTGGGAGCCATGCTTAAAGATGAGGATAAACTGACGATCAGAATTAACGGTGGCGGACCTATCGGCACTATTCTTGTCGATACCAACTCCAAAGGTGAAGTTAGGGGTTATGTAAAAAATCCACAAACCCATTTTGAGCTTAATCAGATAGGGAAATTAGATGTCGCCAGAGCTGTAGGAACAGATGGAGCTCTCATTGTATCCAAAGATATCGGCTTAAAACACCCGTTTGTTGGACAAGTCCCTCTCATATCGGGTGAGCTGGGCGAGGATTTCACATCTTATCTCGTCCAATCCGAACAAATCCCCTCTTCTGTAGGAGCGGGAGTTATTGTTAACCCGGATAACTCTATTCAGGCGGCTGGAGGTTTCATTATTCAGCTGATGCCAGATACGCAGGAGGAAGTTATCAGTTTTATCGAGAGACGCATTGAGAGCATTCCAAGCATCTCCGCAATGGTCATGGAAGGCCTTACGCCAGAGCAGATTCTGGGTCAGATTTTGGGAGAAAGCAACCTGAACATACTAGAAACCATGCCTGTACAATTTCATTGTCCCTGCTCAGAAGAGCGTGTTACCAATGCCATTATCAGCTTAGGGAATAAGGAAATAGAAGATATGATCCATACCGATGGACAAGCTGAAGCTCATTGCCACTTTTGTAACGCACACTACCATCTTACTAAAGAAGATCTCGAAGGGATGCTGGAAACAAACATCATTTAAATATAGGCTGTTCCCAAAGAGTAGGTTTAGCTACTGGGGAACAGCTTTTTCTTTCCCAATGCTTCCGATGATTTCTTTATCCTAAATACGGTAGACTTGTTCATGATGTAAGTGATAATGTTATATTATTCCAATCACCTGAGATGAGGTGCGCTATGCTTGAAAATGATACGCATGAAATTCTGGCTTATTATGATGGCGGTGCAGAAATAGGCAGGTTAGAGCGAGGCATAGGAAAAATAGAACTGGAAAGATCAAAAGAAATCATTTCACGTTATCTCAGCGAGTCTACTCATGTTATTTACGATATCGGCGGCGGTGTAGGGGTCTATTCTTCGTGGCTGGCGGAGCTGGGATACGAAGTTCATCTATTTGATCTATCTTCCCAAGCCATTGAATTCGCTCGTCAGCAACAACTGAATAACCCCATCATCAGTAAGCTGGAAACCGCGGATGCCAGAAATCTTGATCGTAAAGATGAAAGCGCGGACATCGTGCTATTGATGGGACCTTTATATCATTTAACGGAACAGAAGGAACGAGTAAAAGCACTACAAGAAGCGGCGCGTGTCTTAAAGAAGGGCGGAACGCTGATTACTTCAGCTATTTCCAGGTTTGGCTCGCTACTGTGGGGACTATCGGTGTACGACGAGTGCAATACCATTGTGGAGGAAGATGCGTTCATGGATATGGTTAGACAGGAGCTGACAGATGGTCAGCATGTACGACCGGCGGCTTATCCGCCTTTTATCACACGGTCCTACTTTCATACACCGGATGCCTTGCGTGCAGACTGGCAGGCGGCTGGATTGCCGAAGCCTCGTGTACTGGGCGTGGAAGGACCCGGCTGGATTGCACCCGGATTTGAAAAGAAGTGGGCGATCCCTTCCCATCGTAGCCGTTTGCTGGATATAGCACAGCAGGTTGAAGAGCAGGAATCTGTGATCGGTATGAGCCCGCATATGCTTGCAGTCGGTATCAAGCCTTGAAGCTCATCAACTCTACAACTATGGAGAGATATAGCCTATGAGAAGACGTAATCGTTGCATCGTTAAGTCTGCAATCATTCTGATCGCAGCTATAATCGGAATGGTTTATATCGTAAATCTGGATACCTCTTTTAGAAAAGTCGTTTTGGATCGCATGGATACAGCCAAGATTAATACTATTCTCATTAGTAAATCGCCAGACTATACAGACCAATTGGTAAAAGACAAAAATGAAATTCAAAGTATCCTCAATGCTCTTGCTGAAATGAAATTAAGAAAATCCAGTGTATTAGATAAAGGTCTTAATTCTGTATACATGCTCAGTATTTTCGTAGATCGCGAAAATGAAAGGGACTTATTTGGAATCACCCTATATGACCAAAACTATATAGAAATATATGATGAAACCAAAACGAAAAATAAAGTTACTTCCTATAAAATTACGAGTGATTATGATATAGAGCCCATTCGTAAACTATTCAAATAGGCCACCAGAAATGGTGGCCTTCCTCTATTGCATTCTATCCTTTTATTTAAATCGATTCAGCAAGAGTACGAGCAATCTGTTCGCTGTTTTTCCTTATAAATAAAATCATAATAATGCCGCAAGCAATGTAAAGCCTACAGATAAGGCTGTTCTTTGAGAAGCTATGTTATCGGACCAGTACTGCCAGCCGACGCTGGCGATTCCCCGTTGTTTGGCCAGAGAAAGCGCACCGTGTGCTACCTTTTGGGCCCATCCTTTTTTCTGATAGCTCGCAACAGTTTGAATGCCTAACTCACACTCTTGACCCACGACCCAATCGGTCAAGCACCAGCTGACAATGGCCGGGCCTGCCTCCGTATGTTGAATGGCGGCGCATCCAAATCCATTTTTTTCATAAGCGGCCTGAGAGGGCCAACCGTCCTGGATCTCATGAATGATATCCTCAAGACCGGCCAGATGCCTCTGCTTTAATAGTTCACGATCTATTACTACGATATCTTCCCCAAGCGGGCCAGCTACGCCTTCCAAGTGCCGAGTAAACGTCATTCGTCCACTCTTCATCGGTCGTATACCCTTCATCACAGTTTCAAGAGCAGCTTCCCACTTCTCATCTGTCGGGTAATATAGCACGTAGTCTAATTTTCCTTGAGATGCAAGTTGAGGCAACAGTATATTTTGAAGCAACATGTTGATTTCTTTAAAGAAGGCACCCGGTATGGTGCCGCTAATGACACCTTGAATCGATATGGTCTGTACTTGATGCCTCGCTTCATTATGGATAAAACATACAATTCGGTCAAGTGTGCTCTTGTTGATAAAAGGGCCTTGGCAGCACAGTTGAATAGCTTCTGTGTATAGGCTATTGTAAGGACAGGAGACTTTTTCCAGATAAACCGAACTTACAGGAGGTCGTTTTTCTTGATGATCCTTGAACTGGTGGCCATTATTTCTACTGCTCTCTTATCTACGTTTTTTTCCTTTCGATACCGCTTGTGGAGACAACTATAGTGAGAAATGAACAAGAGATGCTGCATACCATTCTTCAATTTGCTCAAGAGGACGAACGGGTGCGTGCCGTGATTATGAATGGTTCACGCGCTAATCCACATGCTCCACGAGACGTTTTTCAGGATTTTGATATCGTCTTTCTCGTATCTTCCATGGACAGCTTTATTCAGGAACGTCGCTGGATCAACCATTTTGGTGAATTGATCATTATGCAGACGCCCGATGAGCATATGGAACCTACTTCGACGCCCCATGATCGCTTTGTTTTTCTCATGTTATTTACGGACAGCAATCGCATAGATCTTACACTCTACCCTGCGAATAACATCGCCAATTGGACCCGAGACAGCTTAAGTGTACTGCTGCTGGATAAAGATGGACTGGTGGAGCCTTTCCCACCGCCTAGTCTTCAAGATTATAAGACGATACCTCCAACTGCCCAAGTCTATGCGAATTCCTGCAACGAGTTCTGGTGGGTCAGTACTTATGTAGCTAAAGGATCATGGCGACAGGAGCTGCCCTATGCCAAATTTATGCTAGATCGGCCTGTAAGGGATGCGCTTCACTTGATGCTGGAATGGCATATTGGTATACGAACCGACTTCGCGGCAGATCCGGGAAAGCAGGGAAAATATTTCGAGAACCATCTTGAGCCTCGACTTTGGACGCTCTACATCCAAACCTTTGCGGATGCAGATTATGAACATATGTGGCAGTCTCTTTTGATCATGGGAAATTTATTTAGAGAAGTTGCCTTGGAAGTAGCGAACCATTATGGTTACGAATATCCGACTCTGGACGACCAACGTGTTACGAACTATCTCCATCGCGTAAAAGCTCTCCCAGCAGATGCTAAGGACATTTATTGATAAAAAACCAGTCGGCACTTGATTTATATGTGCTAGGCTGGTTTTATTTTTATACACTAACGTTATTCGGTCAGAACCCGGTCGCCTCTGCTCGCAGGCTGAGAGATAACCAAAAATTCAACATCCTCATTCGTTTCATTAAACATTTGATGGGGTACCATAGGAGGAACCTCACACCCTTCCTGAGATCCTAATTGGATTTGTTCACCATCCACTTCAAGTACCGCTGTACCTGATAAAATAAAGAAAAATTGGCGTGCATGATGATGATAATGTCTGACCTCATGAGTATTTCCGGGCATCCGCTCATGAATAATACTCAAATCCTTATTTTTCACTAAGCGCCAACCATCACATTGATCTCCCCATATATAATGTTCAGCATTATTTTTACTTATTTTCATATTGAACTCCTCCTTTTTGCAATTACAGTTTTATTTTAAATATGAATTCATAGAGCTACAATCTTATTTTAAAAAAAACGGCGGGACAAATGTAAAAAGCACTCCGACTTAGTCAGACTGTTTTTATATATCCGCCTCGATAATTTCCTCCAACTTAATCCAGCTAAAATCCTCTTCCCCACGGGACAGCTTCACTTCTCGCCGACTTGTGTTAATCACCGTGACCAGTCCACGCAGCTCCTCATCATCAAATGGATTGAACACTTTTAGCGTAATAGGCTTACGTTCGTTATAGGATACGATGATGGCCTGTTCAATCTGCTGCATTTCCTGATCGTCCAGTGTCGGTTTGCCGCGCCTACCTTGCTCCTTCATCAGTCTTAAATATGCCTCCCGATGCTCAGGCAAAATCATGCGCGAGCTTTCCCATATGCCATTTCCTTCAAGCTTTTTCCCCATCGTAAGCCCTCCTATGCTGTTCTGGTTACCGGATGCCATGCCAATACATGATCTAATCGAAAAACACGTGGCTGGCCTGTCTGTAAACAGGTGGCTCGTATCAAGCCATTCTGCACACGATGCACCTCGATACGCCGATGAGACAGTTTGCCCTTCCGATCCAAATACACGATTTCCACGATCTGCCCCACGTATTTTTCCAACATGATCCTTCACTCCTTATCAGAACGTTTGTTTGTATTATATGCGAACATGCGTTTGATTATCAATGTAAAAAATCCCCTGAGGGATTTGACTCTCTCAAGGGAATTAAAATTCATAAGTGGATAGCTTAATATCTTCTTTATTCAAATCTTTCAGAGGATGGACAGGGCCATTCCAATAAGTGAGAATATCAAGCGGCTCATTAGTACCATGTTCTTTTAAAGAAAGAGATAATTCAAGTAATAAATGGGGAAGTTGATAAGAGCTTGTTAAAAACTGATATTCCTCTGGGCTTTCACAGTCTTCTGCTCGATAGAACACAAAGTATCCCTCGGTATGATCCCCAATGAGTACAATATAGCGAGCAAGAAACATAATTTCGCCATTGGCAAAAGGAATGGAATATGTCGAAGCAGAGATCAAATCTGTCTCTAATCCCTCAATTCGAAGGGTGAGTTCATTGTTAAGAGCATCCATTCTTTCTCTTTGTTCGCTGACGAGTTGTTCATAATTTACAGGGACAAGCCCTCCTTTCTTGATCGTAGCGATCAGTTCGTCTATAAATACTTTTTGAGACAACACTCGATTGCTCATCCTATTCATCTCCATATTCGTGAAAATAAGCATGGAATTCCTGCTTCTACATGTTCAATAATTATGTATTAAAAATCTTGATTCATTAACTATCAAGCAATTTTGTGACTGCATTCACGACCCTTTCCATCTCAAATGGCTTAACAATAAAGTCTTTTGCACCTGCCTGAAATGCTTTTATAATCGCTTCCTGCTGCCCCAAAGCAGAACACATCAAAATGTTGGCTTGGGGATCAAGTTCTATGATCTTTTTAACAGCCTCAAGCCCGTCCATCTTAGGCATATTAATATCCATGGTGATTAAATCGGGACGAAAGTGTGCGTATTTCAAAACAGCATCATACCCGTTTTCTGCTTCCGCAATAACAGCGTGACCTAAATCCAAAAGAATATCTTTAAGCACAGAACGCATAAACAAAGAATCATCCACTACTATAACTGCTGCCAAATTAATCTCTCCAATCCGTTGTCAAATGATATGCACGCCCAAACTTCAATATCGGTGAAAAAACTGGTAATATTAATAGAAAGAATCTGTAAAAATAAAAACGCTACCAATGAATTATAAAAGAAATTTGAAACTAGCTACTACAGAATTAGTTTTCAAAAAAACGTTTCACAATGACGTAAATCATTTCTGAAAAGCAAATTACAAAGGACTATATATCTACTGTATCTTGAGCACTAGCCATAAAAGCACAATCTTCTTGGATAGTTATAAAAAAACTGACGTCGGTATCATTCCGACGTCAGTTTATAAACTTATTCGTTTAGCATTTCTTATTCATTCAGAGCTTTTTTCAAAGCCTCCAGATTATTTTTCATCACACCAAGGTAATCTAGGTTCTTCTGTTTGTCTTCGTCCGTCAGTCCTTCAAGCGGATTCAGCACATCCGTTTTCGAACCAATTTCAGTAGCTACAGTCTCAGCGACCTTCGGATCAACAAGAGTTTCAAAGAAAATCGTCTTCACATTATTTTCTTTAGCAAATTTGATAATACCCGCTAGCTTGTCCGGTGTAGGCTCTTGCTCTGGAGATAATCCGGCAATGGGCACTTGGGTCAGACCATATTGCTTAGCCAAATAACTAAAAGCAGCATGCTGCGTAATAAAGTCTTTACGTTTTACATCTTTCAGACCTGTTTTGAACTCGGTATCCAGCTCTTTCAGCTTGGCGATATAAGCATCAGCGTTTTTCTCATAATCAGCTTTGTTTGCTGGATCGGCTGCCACAAGACCTGCTTCAATGGACTCTACTTCTTTTTGAGCCAAGACTGGATCAAGCCATACATGAGGGTCCATCACATGATCGTGATCATGGCCTTCCTCTGCATGTGCTTCTTCTCCTTCTTCCTCCTCAGCGGTGCCTTCCATCAGGTTTAACCCTTTGCTCGCTTCAACTACAACACGCTTATTATTGGACGCGCTACTCAAAGCCTGTTCTGCCCAGCCTTCGACGATACCGTTATAAACAAACACGTCAGCATCCTTTACCTGTGCCATATCTTTGGCGCTTGGTTCCCAGTCATGCGGCTCAGCACCAGCAGGAATCAACGCGGTTACGTTAGCATGGTCTCCAGCAACTTGCTTGGTAAATTCATACATTGGATAAAAAGTGGTGACCACATTCAGCTTCTTACCACTGTCTGTTGTTTGTGCCGCATTCGGCTCGGTTTGGGAAGCATTTGTAGCTGTATTATCAGATTTGGCTCCGCAACCAGACAAAATAAGTGCTAGTCCAGCAGACAATACAAATGATTTTTTGAACCATGTATTCATATTCATTACTCCTTTATCCATTAGATTTTTTAGTTATTCTCACTGTAATTACACTCACTGGCCTGCCGCATTCTTCCGTCGCGAAGCTTGTTGCTTGCCCAGCTTGCGGACCAGCTTTTGTATACCAGCTCCTACAATCAGGAATAATAACAGCACCATGGCAATCGTCCCCCCTGGGGGTGTACTGAGTTCATACGATGCCGTTAAACCCATAAATACGCCGATCAATGCAGTGACCATAGATATCCAGATGGCTGCCGCGAAGCTCGGTGCAATTCGAATCGCCAGCGCTGCAGGGAGCACGATGAGTGAGGAGACGAGCAGCACACCGACAATCGGCATTGCAGCGGCTACAATCATCCCTGTTAAAATACTAAATGCAAATGAAATGGACTTGACAGGAAGACCATTGGTCTTCGCCGTTTCTTCATCAAAGGTAATCTGATACAAAGGACGCCGGAATACAAAAAAGAAAATACCTCCGATCACAGCCACTACAATCATCAACATCAGCTCTGTCTGATTGACCGCTACGACCGAGCCGAACAAATAAGCGGAAAACCCTTTGTTGATGCTCTGATTCAGATTCATTAAAATAACGGCCGTCGAGAGGCCACCTACCATAATAATAGCCACAGATATCTCACTATATGTTTTATAAGACCTGCGGACGTATTCAACGATAATCGCGCCGATTACGGCAACAATAAATCCGGTTATCGTCGGGTTAATGCCTAAATAGGCACCCGCTGCCACCCCTGCCAGCGATACATGCGATAGCATGTCCGCCATGAGAGCCTGACGCCGCAGCATCAGGTATACTCCAAGCACCGAGGCCAGCAGTGCAATTACTCCACCGGCACAAAATGCCCGCTGCATGAAGTCGTAGTGCAGCATTTCCATCCGCCATCTTCCTTCCTTTCAAGCTCAATAATTCGATCCAGATAATGTTGTACTTCCGATAGTCCATGGGTTACCATGACCACGGTTCTTCCATATTCCTTAACCTGCTGATTCATCAGATCATAGAAGTGATGGCGGCTTTCTTGATCCATTCCGGTCGTGGGCTCATCCAAAATGAGCAAATCCGATTCCTGAGCGAGCGCTCTCGCCACACAAATACGTTGCTTCTGTCCACCGGACAATTCGCCGATTTTACGGTGACGCAAATCCCACATGCCTACCTGACGCAGCGCCTGCTCCGTCAGATCATGATCCTCAGACCTCATGCGGCGTAACCAAGAGCCATGAGTATATCTTCCTGAACGGACAAATTCTAAAATCGTACTTGGAAATCCGCCATTGAAGGCAGCAATTTGTTGGGATACAAATCCAACAACGAGCTTTTTGCCTTCACCTGTACGATTAGACATGAACACCTTGCCCTTCCAAGGCTGAAGCAAGCCGAGCAACAGTTTGAGCATGGTTGACTTGGAAGCACCATTCGGTCCGGTAATGGCTACAAATTCTCCCGAAAAAATTTCAACATTGGCATCCACCAAGTTAGGAACATCTCCGTAGCCAAATGTGACCTGTTCCAATGAGGCCAATAACATGACGCAAATCTCCTTTTCCTTTAAAAAGCCTGGAGCCATCTGAGCAATCATCCTTTGCGCAGATTCTCCAGGTCGTTTATGATCATTAAACCATCTACCGTAATTATTACGATTTGGTAATAAAAAAATAAGCGTTTGATAAACGTAACCTTTACGCATTAGCAAGTTTAACAGTTTAGGCAAGGTTCGTCAATGTTTTGGCAACTCTTTTGTTTGTTTACTTCACTTTGTCCGGGTACAAGCCTGCAGCCAAGGTTTTCAACGCGATCGGAGCGCGCACGCCTTCAGCCGCTGCGGATAATGGCAGGACTATAAACCGTTTGTTTTTGATCGCTTCCACACCAGCCAGCGCAGGCTTGCTCAGAAGCAGTTTCTCTTTATCCGCCAGTGAAGTATCTCCATAGTCGAGAATGACAATGACGTCAGGATTACGGTTTACGACCTCTTCCCAGCTTACCTCAGTAAAACTTTTGTCGATATCATCAAAAATATTTTTCGCCTTCACACTTTCAATCAAAGACGTTAGATAATTGTTGGCAGCCGTAAAGGGCTTGTCTTCTCCGCTGTCATAAACAAACACCTTGGGTGCCTGTTCAACAACACCAATTTGAGTCTGAATGGACTGCACTTGTTCACGCATTTCATTTACCAGCTTTTCTGCACGCTCCTCAACCCTAAAAATACGCCCAATATTTAGTATATCCTGATATACATCTTCTAATGTGGGGCCCGGCTTATTTGAGGACTCCTGTACATAGGTCAGCACCCCTTGTTTGGCTAGCTCCTCACGGGAACCCAGATTTTTATCATTAAAAGCACTCTTCCAGCCCGCATAGGCAAAATCCGGTGCAGCGGCCATAAACACCTCTTTGGACGGATATTGTTCGGCCAGTACCGGGATTTTGTCATATTGAGCCTTATATTTTGGCAAAATCTGATCATCCAAATACGCAGTTCCTACCATAGAGGATTCCAGTCCAAGAGCCAGCATAACCTCAGTCGCGTGCTGGTTCAGTGTAACCGCGCGTTTAGGCGCCTCGGGAAATGCCATTTTAACGCCCATGTTCTCAAGCTCTACCGACGTCTCCTTGGTTGCTGATTGGGATGCGGCAGGTTGCTGCCCGTTTGCGGATGGATCGCTTGTTTGGGCCGTGTTTCCTGCTGCACAGGCTGATAACAACAGCATCATCGCCAAAGCGAGCATAACCAGCGGTAACGCGGGCCTGCTATATTTTTTCATATGTACCGTCTCCTCTTTTATTTGTAGTTAATCTTATCTCATCGTATCGCCTTTTCTGTTAACATCATGGATGGCCTCCTCTCCTGAGAGAATCCGGTAAAAAGGTAATATTCGGCTTTCCGGTTTTTGGATGAATGCAGATTTCTGTCTCGACCCCGAATACACTCCACAGCAGGTCTGGCTGAAGCACATCCTCTGTTATGCCGGAGGCTACCACTTTGCCTTCTTTTAATACATACATTCGATCACAATAAAATGCCGCTAAATTCAAATCATGCAGTGCAGCTAGCGTAGTTATCCGAAGTGTTTTGACCAAATCCAGAATTTGCAGCTGATACCGGATGTCCAGATGATTCGTCGGCTCATCCAAAACAAGAAATTTCGCCTGCCCGGCCAAAGCTCTGGCGATCAATACCCGTTGCTTTTCGCCGCCGGACAAGGTGGCAAAGCCCTGATCTGCCTGAGCATTCATGCCTACCCGCTCCAGCGCCTGCTCGACCAGTTCATGATCGACGACAGTATCTGCTTCCAACAGTTTCTTATGCGGATGGCGACCCATCAGGACGATGTCCCGTACTGAGAAATCAAACGTTTGCGGCGCATCCTGACTCACCACTGCCATTTGTCGGGCCGTCTCTTTATACTTCATCCGCAGCATATCCTGGCCATCCAACGTAACTACACCACTGTCAGGCTTTAGCACGCGATACATATTTTTGAGCAACGTTGATTTCCCGCTGCCATTCGGACCGATCAATCCGACTAGCTCCCCTGCTTTTACCTGGAGACAGATGCCGTCGATCAACCGTTTGTCGTGAATACTGAAGGTCACGCATTCGACTTCTATATTCATTTTTCGCCTCCAAACGAGTAGGAACTACGACGCAGCAGCCACACAAAAAAAGGTCCTCCGCACACAGCCGTCACAATACCAATCGGTAGCTCCTGTGGAGCCAGCACAAGCCGGGCACATACATCAGCCCACACGACAAAAATAGCTCCCGCCAACAGGCTGACGGGCAGTACACGCCGATGATCTGATCCCACTACCAGCCTAACGATGTGCGGAATCATTAGTCCGACAAAGCCAATCGAGCCACTAACGGATACGACTGCCCCGGTTAAAAGAGACGCCACCACAACCAGTAATACGCGGAACGCCTGTACGTTCACACCAAGCGTTACTGCGGTCTCTTCACCCGTTAGCAAAGCATTCAGCGACCGGTATCGGGTCAGAAGCACAGCCGTTCCAACGACTACAATAAGGCTTGGAATGAAAAGCGTGTCCCATTGAGCACCTGCCAGACTTCCCATCATCCAATACATCGCGTCACGAATGCCTTTTTCATTCGGGGCCATCGTCACGATAAAGCTAGTCACAGCCGACAGCATCATAGACACCGCCACCCCTGCCAGCAATAAGCGGGTCGTCGATATGCTCCCAGCCACACGGGCTAACGCGAACACCATAAGCATTGCAGTTAACGATCCTATAAAAGCAGATAAAGGCAGCGCAAGTCGTCCTAAAAATCCGAAAGCTCCGAACACAATTACCAATGTGGCTGTCACCGAAGCCCCAGACGAGACTCCTAAAATATAGGGATCTGCTAACGAATTACGAATTAATGCCTGTATAGTCGCCCCTGTAACAGCAAGTCCTGCTCCTACGACAACACCTAACAACACGCGTGGAAAGCGGATTTCCCAAACGATATATTGCTCAGACTTGGTCCATGTCACGGGTATCCACTGGTCCAGCCAGGGAAGATGGGACAGTGCAATTCGCCATATCGTCCCCGGTGCGACAGCTACAGGGCCCAGCATGACCGCGAGTGTGACCGAAAGCAACAGCCCAGCAGTCAGCAGCAGAATTGTTGTAAATCCCCAAGTAGGCTTGCCCGCTAGGTGTGCACGAGAATGATGTTGTGATGGATTAGGTCTTGATGGATTAAAGTGACTCGTTCTCGAAGTCATGAATTACTCAATGGCTTTTCGGCCGCTTCCAGCTTTCTCAATTGTTCCTCGATCTCGGAAGCAGAGAAATTCTCACCCATGACAACCGCTACATCGTTCACTGGCTTTTGCGGGCGGATCGGAATGATTTCCAGCTCTCGATAGGCAAATTGAAACATCATCTGACCCTCTGATTCCAGAAACCGCACAATTCCTTTAGCCCGATAAATTTCAGCTGGCAAACTGCGGAACAACTGTTCAAACTCGGAGCGTGGCACAGGTTGTCCAAAAAAATGCGTGTGAACAACTACATGGTCGTAGGAATGATAATGCTCCCCATGTTCGTGGTCATGGTCGTGATCATGGTGATCATGAGACTGATGATCTGAATGGTCATCATGGTCATACGTGTGCAGATGATTTTCCGAATGAGGATGTTCACTCTCAATATCAACTGCGGATTCCTTATGCCGCGAAACATCCATACGCTCCTGTCCTTGAGTGGAGAAAAAAATTCCAGCATCCACGTCACTTCGTTGCGTGCTCACAGTCAAAGCATATGGATTTAACTCTTTTACGAGGGCCTGTACTTTCTGTAACTCGCCCGCAGCCAATAAATCGGTCTTGTTAATAATCAGTTTGGAAGCGCATCGAAGCTGATCCTGCATCAAACGAAGCGACTTGCTTCTCTCGTTCCCCGAGGCAAAATCCAGAAATTGACGCGCGTCTATGACCGTGATAACGGATTGTAATATCATAGTAGAATAAATGGAGGCGTCTGTCACTGCATCTACAATCTCCATCGGGTTAGCCACTCCGGTACATTCTACAATAATCACGTCCGGCTTATATTCCTCAGCAAGATTCATGAGCTCGACGCCCAAGTCCCCGCGAATGGTACAGCATATACAACCACTGAGCATTTCCTTCATGGGTGCTTGTCCATTCACCAAACTACCGTCCAGATTAACATCACCCAACTCATTCATCAAAATGGCTGGCTTGAGGCCCTTCTCCTTGTAGTAAGCCAGCGCATGCTGAAGAAGAGTGGTTTTACCGCTACCCAAAAAACCGGATAAAACAACAATCGGTATCATATAACCCCTCCTTGTCTTTGCAACATTTAATATGGATCGTACCGTAAAAATTTCCTTCTTGCAATCATTTATCGGATTTTAATCGTAATGATTACTATTAATGAGTATAAATATATATGAGCATGCTCAGATTTGTCAATATAGGGAGGTGATTCACACACAATCCGGCGGGCATGATTGTCCCCTTACAGGCATAGGCTGTAGATAAGAACCCTTATTCCCAAGGAGACGTGGAATGAAAAACAGTACGCTGTTGAAGATGCTGCCTTTTATGATTCCGTTTGCCTTTCTCATCCCTGTGCTTGTCACGCTATCTCCCCAGTGGCTTCGTTTGTTAGATGTGGGGCAGCTGCAGCCATTAAAAACGGTATTTATGGGTATTTTTCTGGAAGCTGTTCCGTTTCTCCTGATCGGTGTGCTCGTCTCATCCCTTTTGCAGTGGCTTGTACCGGAGACATGGATTCGCAAAATAGCGCCTGCGTATCCTGTACCGGGTGTCCTGCTGGCCTCCTTACTAGGTATGCTGTTTCCCATCTGTGAATGCGGCATGATCCCTGTCGTTCGCCAATTAATGCTCAAGGGAATGCCTGCCTATATGGGTATCACTTTTATTTTAAGCGGGCCCATTATCAATCCCGTGGTACTGGCTGCGACGATGATGGCTTTCCCTTCCCATCCCGAGGTCACTGCCGTTCGAACGGGTTTGGCTTTTACCGTTTCCGCGATCATCGGGCTGATCGTGTATGCCTTTGTGCGAGTACATCCGCTCAAACGGTCGTTACTCTCTTTTAACCAGCAAAAGCAGAACAATCAGGCTCATCGGCATAATCGCACATGGCGGGGATTTTTTGTACATGCTGGGGACGAGTTTTTGGACATGAGTAAATATCTCATTATCGGCGCATTATTGACAGCCTGCATCCAAACCTTCATCCCACGTGATGAGATGCTTTCGTTAAGCGAAGGAACGGTCGGATCGTACGCCTTTATGATGGGTTTTGCCTACATACTGTCGCTGTGTTCCACCTCTGATGCCTTTGTAGCCACTGCTTTTTCACATACCTTTACACTGGGTCCGCTGGCAGCCTTTCTTGTACTCGGGCCAATGCTAGACTTCAAAGGCACGCTTATGCTGCTCAGCACCTTCCGCACCAAATTTGTCGCCATTCTGGGCTTGCTCATTGTTTCACTCGTCCTCGTGGGTTCTATAGCTGCTGAATGGTTATTGGGGAGGTGAATATAAACGTGAATTCAACCTTTAGCATCCGCTGGCAATATGGCATGCGCTCCTTGCTCATGATCGGATTGGCTGTATACATCATCTCATTAAGCCGCACGAATGCACTTCATTACTACCTAGCTCCCCATATGCAAAAGCTGCTCCTACTCTGTCCTGTACCCCTCTTGTTCATCGCATTGGCGATGGCATGGCACGGAATCATCGGGGAGCGGGACGGTGAGGATGTATGTGATTGTGAGCACCCGTTGCCGCAAAGCTGGTTCAAAAAAACACTTGTATATGGAATGCTGCTCATTCCGCTCCTATTCGGTTCTTTGCTGCCCAATCAGGCACTTGGTAGTGATATGGCCGCCAAAAAAGGCATGTCCTTCACGTATCCCAACCCGGACATCCGACGGAAAACAGATACACAGACCACGAAAGCATCCACCACCTCCCTTTTATCAACTGCATCTTCTGTCCCCACTTCGCCCCCTCCAGAGGGGAAATGGAGTCAGGAAACGCTGGATAAGCTGTTCGTTCCGCCTGATAAGTACAATGTGGAATTCGCCGAACTGGCGAAACGCCTGTATCAGCAACCTATCATACAGATCAAGCCAGAGATTTTTTCCGAAACTATTGGAGCCATTGAATTATATAAACAAGCTTTTGAAGGAAAAAAAGTACAGGTGACTGGCTTTGTTTATAAAGACGACAATCTGCCGGGTAAAGGGCTTTTTGCAGTAGGGAGATTCCTCGTCATGTGCTGTACTGCCGATGCCATGCCCTTCGGGATCATCGTCCAATCCCAGAAAGCCCCGTCCTTTGACAAGGATACCTGGGTGACCATTGAAGGAACACTGCATACCGCACAAAAGGGAAACGCTCCCGTACTTGAAATTCGATCCGAAAAAATAACCGCTGTCGAGCAGCCAGAATCCCCTTATGTCTATACCCAAGCAGACTCGGTAGCTACCTTTGATCGCTTGAACACAACACACTAACCCCGCCAAGGAGGAAAAATGATGAACAAAGTTCCTGTTATTTTAATCAGTGGTTTTCTTGGAAGCGGCAAAACAACACTGCTTTTGCGCCTGTTAGCCCATACCCGCCAAATTCCCCTTCGTGCTGTTGTTTTAATGAACGAAATGGGTGAATATAATGTAGACAGCGCTATAATTTCAGAGGAAATGCCTGACGTAACAGTAGAAGGACTGCTAGAAGGCTGCATTTGTTGCAGCAAAAGAAATGAACTGGCAGGGGCTCTGCATACCCTGCTCAGCCAGGAGCCAGATCTGATCTTCATGGAGACCACCGGGGTAGCCAACCCCGAACAAGTACTGGAGGAGCTTCGCTCCCCTCTACTGGCAGATCAGCTTTATCTGGTTCACAGCATCAGTGTTGTGGATGCTGAGCTGTTCCATGAATACAATAGCCGTTTTACGGCTGATAAAGAACTGGTTCGCACCCTGCACGGACAACTGCGCACCGCAGACTTCATTGTGGTGAACAAGACGGATGCAGCAAGCAGCCGTGAAGTGACAAAGGTCGTCAAAAGCATCCGCAAGCTCAACGATACGGCCAAGCTGCAAACTACTGAATATAGCCGGGTTGACCTTGAACCACTGCTAGAGCCTGTTCTGGCCTCCACATCCGTTGCCGAGAAACCTGTACAGACACCTCAACCAGCACCTGAACAGGTCCAGCCCACTGATGCAGATGCACTGTCTGTCCCCATTCCCGTCAAAAGTTCCGGACGACCCAGTAGTGTCTCCAGAAGTACGGCTTTCAAAGTTATTTCGGCACATAGTCATAAGCACGATCCTAAGCAGCCTCATTCGTTTTCCCGTCTGGAAAGCTTAACGCTGCATCAATATTCTCCTCAGCCACTCGAAAAACAACGATTAGAAAACTTTCTGACCGGGTTAGGTTCGTCACTGCTTCGAGCGAAAGGTTATTGCGTGCTTCCTCAGGAAGGTACAATGCTTTTGCAATTTGCAGGAAATCACTTGGAGTGGCAGCCTACTGCACTTCCCGTGAGTCAGGGATATGTCACGCTCATTGGGGAGCAGCTCGACAAAGCATCCATTACCGACCAATGGGAACAGTGCTTCATTTCGCTATAAATAACAGGTCTAAATTAAGACAAAAAAACCTCCTGCAGATGCAGGAGGTTTTTTAAAAAGCGAAATTCACGGATTATGAGCATAATCCATGAACACAACGCTCGACTGTTCTTACTTAAGGTTATATTTTTTGTTAAAGCGATCCACACGACCACCGATATCCACGTTTCTTTGTTTACCAGTGAAGAACGGGTGGGAAGCGGAGCTAGTATCTACACGGATAACTGGGTATGTGTTACCATCTTCCCATTCCATCGTTTCTTGCGAATATTTAGTGGAAGCACTCAGGAAAGTAAATCCACAGCTAGGGTCCAAAAAGATAACTTTGTTCAATGTTGGATGAATATCTTTTTTCATTAGTTTCACCTAATCTTTCATGTAGTTTTAGTTTCAAACTCAATCGTACTGGCGCAATACTCCATCAGTTGGCAAAAGGAACGGTTATGTCCCAGAAAAAAAGACGACAGATCATAACGGTTGCGCTCAAGCTCGTAAACGACAAGCAAACGATGCCGCATATATCGCATCGCCCATTGCACGAACGCTCCGGATCTTTCGTCAGCCTTCATCGTTATATAAGCATATAGTGAATGGTCCTCCGGCTCGTCCCAAATGCTGACACCAGCACAGGAGAAGTCGGTAGCCACGTGCTTTCGATTCAAAAGGCAAAGCGTGCCATGTAGCTCAGCATCTATCATACAGCCGTGAAAAAAAGCCGTTCTCTTAGATGCAAGCTTTAACTTTAGACGCTCTGTCCACTGGACTAATTCAAGTTTTCGCCGGTTCCATAACGCAGGCTTTTGCAAACTTAACACGATTTCTTCATCGTTAATTGGAGTTATCTAGTTTCACGATGGATCGTGTACTTTTTCAGACGCGGAGAGTATTTTTTCATTTCAAGACGGTCCGGATGATTTCTTTTGTTCTTAGTTGTTGTATAGTTGCGGTCACCGGATTCGGTGCATGCCAAGGTAACAATTACGCGCATTTCTCTTCCTCCTTAATTGGAATACATGGTATACAATTACAATAGTAATTTTTACGATTAGTTCTATTCTATAATTCATGCTCCGCTTTGTCAACCTTAGAGTCACGGTTTATCGCTTCTTCTACCGTGTTCCAGCGATTACGGTACTGTGCAAGCTTCGGATGAAGTTCTAGTGGTTCGCTCGAAAGCACCAATCTGACATTTCTAATCCATTCTCCGAACGATGCATAGGAAGCGCACAAATTTGCCATTTCAGGACTCATGTACAAAAAAATTGGGGTCGTATACTTTTCCGCCAAAAAACGAATAGCTGCTTCAATCGGCGTATACTTTTTACGCTTACCTTCCCAGCTCTCAATCACAACAGCACTCAAAGCCTGCTCCCGCTGCCACTCTCCCAGCTCGTCCACCCGCTTGTAATACGAACGTACCGGCTGCTTCCACATTCTTCTGACGGTTTCTTCATGCAGCGGATACAGCACCAGCTTTGTAAAAGATAATGCAGCCCCCGTTTCGGCAAAAAGCTCCAGCTCTCTGGCTGTAATCTGCTCGAACGTATCATAGTAGACCATGGTCCCTTTATGCGTCTCGATCGGAGGCTCATAACCATAGGGTACATATTGAAGGTTTCTTGTCATGCCGGACACTCCGTCCTTCCATAGATGAACTTTTCCTTCTATATTATACCCTTGTTTTGGCATGAGGTTACATCAAATGTTTATCCTTATTCAACAGCAGGCGTATTACGGCGTGAACCCCTTCGGAATTGCAACGCATAAAGTCCCATTGTCACAAGCGCAATCAGTGCAAGCACCGTGAAAATATTACTAAAATTGAACACCTGCACATTAGATACAACAGGATTCAAATGAAAGGACGACGAACTATCCAGCGTTTTGCCCAAGATACTTGTCGTAATCGCTCCGGCAATGAAATTCAGCAGAGATAGCAGCCCCATTCCAACACCAATCTGGTCTTTCGACAAGGTACGAGAAATCGTGTTGGACATGGCAATTTGCATGAAGGTCTGACCTACGTTTCCGAAAATAAGCAAAAACAAAATCAGATACGGAGACGCACCCACAAACGTAGACAAGCTGATAAAACAAATAAACAAAAGCGATACAGCTGTATAGACGAGAAACGAATTTCCTTTGCTATCCGCCAAACGTCCCCCTCTTTTACCCAATAGAGCCGAAGCAATAGCAGCCGGAAACATAACCAGTCCAATTATTGCCGGCGTAAGCTGATTGAGACTGTTCAGAAACTGCGGTGCCAAGTACGGTAATCCAAAGCTAATCCCCGTCCCTAAAAAAGCGATAAGGAGCCCGTATGAATATTGCTTGTTACGGAACAGCTTCGGCTGGATGAATGGATCATGTGCAGTGTTAATGCGCCATATAAACAATGCAAACAGCACCATACCGACCAGAAAAAACATTATATTGGTTTGCGAAATCGAAAGTAATAAGAAGGCTACTGTTCCACCCAGCAATAATCCACCAAGAAAGTCGAACTTCTGATCCTCTCCACGCTGATCGTCCAAATATTTACGAAAGAACGGCAATGCGATCAGTGGCAGCATGGAAATGACGAACAAAAAACGCCAGCTTGCAAAGCCTGTGATCAAACCGGAAATAATCGGAGCCATTGCAGTACCTAACGCCAAGCCGATTGCTGTGACGCCCAAAGCACGTCCTCTTTTTTCAGCCGAGAAATAACGGACTGGGACGATCATAGCAGTGGCCGGAATAACAGCAGCCCCTGCAGCCTGAAGCAAACGAGCTACAATGAGCATCCAAAATTGATTGGCCAACAGTCCAATAAGCGAACCCAGTGCAAAAAAGATAATCCCAAACGTCAGCAAATCCTTAAGACGATATTTATCTGCCAATTTGCCGTAGGTCACGGAGCCAACTGCATACACAATCATATAACCGGTCAACAGCCAACTTACATCGGAAGCACTAATATGAAACTCCTCACGAATCACAGGCATAACGACATTAAACATAAAAGCGTTCATCACTGAAAAAACAAGTGTGAAAGCTAACACACGCATAAGCTTATCCGCATTAGGATAAGTTTGTTCATTTATCATTTGGTTGTCTCCCTCTCCTGTAAACCTCTTATCTAGGATCATATTTCACTGTTTTTGATACCCCTATCCGGCAAATTCTCTATATATCCGCTCAAACGCGGGCGTCCTCAGGGTGGTAGTCGCGGAGAATTTTTTTTAGCAGGCCGCGCAGCGTCTCCGATTCTCCGACAGACAACGTTTCACCTACCGAGCTTTTAATTGCCTCAATAGTACGCTCAGCTACTTTGTGAATCTCTAAGCCTTCCTCCGTCAAATAGATTTGCTTCATTCGTGCATCTTCCGGGTGACTTTTGCGTACTGCCCAGTTTTTCTTAACGATCCCGTTAACCAGGCTGGTAACGCTTGATTTATCAATAAGCAATAGCTTTTCCAAATCCGTATTAGTGACTCCAGGCGACATCGCCAGTATATAGAGCGTCTGCGATTGTGGGGAGGTGAGTCCCAAAGGGCGCAGTGCTGTTTCAATTTCGCGCCGGACGGTAGTGAAAATCCATTTAATTAAATACATCGTGCTCTCTTCCTCCCAAGGAAGACAAACGGGATACACCTCACTTCCCATCTCACTACGAACCTCCATATCTATCTAATTTTAATAGTTTGAATTCCAACTAATTTTAATCAGTGGTCCATCTGGTGTCAATACTTTCGTAAAATGATGTTTTACTAGATAAGGTGAATTTCAAATTACGAAATTATTCTTTATGAAATTATAGGCATAATAAAAGACGAGTCCTTGAAGGAAACCCGTCTTTTACTTCATTCATCATTTATTTCTGTTTTATAGTTGCTTCGTCCGCGGCTTTCACTTGAACTAGCGGATATTCTTCTCCATCAACGGTAACCGTGCTAGCATCATTCAGCTCTAACCGTTGCCATATGGTCAACAACGTACGATAAGGATACTTCTTCAGATCGTACTCCTTTGTCTCTGTACCATCACCGGACGTGCTGCCTATGGTTTTATCGGCTGCTATACCACTACCCTCAGTAGAAATCTCCGAAGTCGAGCCTCCGTCCGTATTGTCTGTCACTGCTCCAGACTGATCGCCGCTTGTTCCACTGGATGTACCACCACGAGCTGTGGAACCACTGTCTGTGGATTGTCCATCTGCTGTCGTACTTTTTGTAGTGGCGCTCCCAGTGTTTACGTCACCGGATGGATCATTGTTCGCTTTACTGGCTGTTTCCTTGTCGTTCTGTTCAACAAGTGTAAAATTTTCGTATAAGTGCTCCTGTTGATCCGCCCCAACAATGGCGAGCTTCTTCGGCTTAAATTCTGCCTGCCCTGTCGATGTCTGAAACGCAAACAACAGCTTGACCATTTTCGTAGTGGACTTGGTATTAGGCACATGTGTCACTATCGCCGTAGGCTCCTTTTTTACGGGCACTGTAGGCTCTACAGGCTGTTGTTGTACAGGCTTCGGAGTGGCAACAGGCGCAGGTGTGTCAGCAGATCCGATCACCCCGGTTGCTTTCAGGCCGCCTAGCGTACCTGCAATGACAATCAGCACGATCCCGGAAATCACCCCACCTTTACGGAAACGACGAAGCGTTTTGACCAGAGGCGTGTCCGTCTCACGCTTTGCTGCCAGATAGAAATTTTTAAAGGCAGGCTTCGCAGGTTCAAAATATTGACGCCACAGCATTTTCTTATGCAGTCCCTCTCGTCCTTCCTTTTGGAAGAATAGAAGTAGCGCACGTCTGTAGGATGGTTCAAAACCGCCGCGTGGAGTAGCAAACTCAGGGTGTTCCTCCGACCATCGGATAAAGCGGTACATCGTATCGTTATCCTTTGTCCATTTGCGAATCGAACTGACCAGGCGAGCGAAATCCAATATTCCCTCTCCCGGCCCGTCAGAACGATAAAAGGCAGGCAACAGACGGGCAAAATGGCCTTCCGCAAGCTGCTGGGGCAGCCAGCCGTAAGCCCAATCCTGTACCTTTTCTACTTCGCTGGGCTCCAGACCGTCCAGCACCGACGGTTTCGGGTCCTCCGTGTTAAACCAATCATAAGCCGCAACTAATCGCACAGCTTGTCCCTTAAGAGGAGCAGGCAGCTTTCCAACCCACTGCACCAAATCGGGCCGTGTGAAAAAAGGAATCTGTACGACCTGATCGGGTGATATTTCCTTTAGCTCTACTTCGGTAAGTAAATACCGATCCGACGCTTCCTGCAAGCGTTCTGTCAATCCAGATTGCTCCAGCGGGGACAGTTTGCCTACGGCAGAGTTGCTGTCCCATTGACACAAGCGTTGGTGAATGGCAGCCACAGCCTCTACTGGTTTTCTTTCCGCACGCAGTCGGCCCATCAGTGCAGATTCTGCCAAAAGCTGAAAATCGGCATTCGCCGACACTTCGATATACCTACTGCCCCATTCGTGCACAACAGCCAGCAGCCCCTTGGCATCCGGTGTTCTTTTCATCTGACTGTCCATGTAGGGAATGAACAGCATTTTTGTCAGTGCCGGATTACCCAACACTTTCGTAAAATATGCCTTGCCTAATGATGGATTCTCTTCAATTGTATGATAAATATACGTGACTGCTTCCGTATTTCTGGCAGTATAAGCATTGTTTAGCGAACGGATTAAATATTCCACCAACCGATTTTCGCTGCTGCGTGCATGAACTTTATAATAGTCCTTGAAACTATCTACCAGGCCTACATCCGGAATATATCCATCCTTCACCCGATCAAATTCATGATCAAAGAACGACAGAAACAGATCATTCAGCCTCATTTTACGTGGCAGCGCATCGGGTGGTGATAAATAATCAGTCAGGCTTCGTAACACAGTGATTCGTTGTTCGTTGTATAATGCCCGCTCTCCCTGCTCAATTCTGTACAACGTAATTAGCTCATGATAGCTGGATGGCGTCAAATCACGCCCGGCCTCCATACCTGTCAGCATTTGCTCGGCAAATTTGAAGAAATCGTCAGGCGTCTCACCATTCAACAACGTACGGACGATCCAGTCAAAATACGGCTGTCTCACCTGCTCTGCATCCACATTAAGTATTCGACTATGATTAGACAGGTCAAATACAAAGTCCTTTTCTACATTCCGATCACCGGGACGCAAACTAAAAGGCTCAACAAACATCAAGTGAATGCCTTTTCTGCTGTTTGGTTCCTGTGCATATGTAAGAAATCCGAGTCTGTTGCGAAATGCATAAGGCAGTGCTGCATATAACACACCAAGCAGTTGCTTGGCTGAAGATCCGACCGCTTCTACAGGAACATTCAGCGCTACGTATACCTTTTTGCGACCCGCTGCGGACATCATGACTGCGTATAAAAGCTGTTTGAACACTTCTTCGCTCAGCTGCAATTGAGCCAGCACTGTAGACGGGTCAACAGCCGGAAATACACTTCCACCTGGTAGACGCTCCAATTCCGGCAAATCCGTTCCCTGCTCAATATCATAAGTATCAACAAAGGAGGTGTTCAGCCACTGCTTATAGTCAGACGGAGATTCACCATGTCCGGCTGGAATCACATAGTTGTGCGTGAAAAGGGCGCTTCGTAGCCCAGTAAAATCCGCAGCCTTATAAATACTGCGGCCAAGTACTACATCCCCGGACTCCGTCCGTACCAGATGTATGGCTTCCGGATAGACACTTTCCTGTTTCTCGCCGCGCGCCGTCAAAGCAGCAGGCGCATCATATACACATAAGGGATGCAGCACCTTTTTAATAAAAGAAGCATCCAATCCTTTGGAATTAGCCACTGTATCGAAGCCTTCCGTAGAACGGAAAATACCACGCCGTTCCCGTGTGTACATCTGCTGTTGTATCAAATGAGAGGTAGCATAACTCACTGTGATTCTCTCCCCTCAATGTACTTCAACTTATAAAGCAGCCAAATAAATGGCTCATCCACACGGATCGGACTAACCAACCCTTGCAGCTTTTGCTCAACCGGATTGCTACCCAGCGCGGAAACCGCGAAATAGGCCGTATCCGTAAAATATACATCCATCGTGCCCTTGAACGGTTTATCCACCTTTTCGATGAAGCGCCGAACTTCGCCATCAATGTTCGCAAACTCATCCAAATCCATATATTTGCGATGCTCCATCGGATTAAAAATATTGCTGTTCGTCTTGATGTATGTGCCTTCTTCATCTGCCAACGCAGTAAGCATATCACTTTTGGTCAGGACGACAGCGGTCGGAATGTCCGTTTTCCCTTTTTCCTGATAGGCGATAAAATCACCGAACATCGTAAGTACAACGTCACGCGGTTCATCATATTGTGAGACCCACTCACCCGGCTTATCGCCAAGGTTAATCTTAATGCGCTCCCGAATAGAGCGGATTTGTAGTGGATCGACCATAAAGAGAATACCTGCAGAATTCTTAATATGCTGTCCATGCAGTCCCAGATAGTCCTGATCTACCATTCCCTCACCGGCGACATCAAAAAACACTAGCGTCAGTGGCGGCTTTTCCTCATCCTTAAATACAAACTGGAAGATAAAAGGCTCCTGCATCTTTTCTTTTTGTGTCGATGTAAGCAGATCGCCTCTTTCAAATAAGGGTTCCTCATACATAGTGCGGAACTTTCGGCTGATCTCTGCATTGAGTGGCATGCAAGCCGCGTCAAAATGATCGGCCGTAACATGTTGCAGCGTGTGAATCAGGGAGGTCATATAAACAGATTTCCCTGCCTGCGAAGCTCCAATAATCGAAATGATATTGCTAGGCACCTTACCCGCAGTCACGGGCAGCTCGTTATGGCAGTGCGGGCACAGTCGGTGACGCGTCAGCTCACCATAACGGTCGGTCAGTCCTGTCAGTACATGATCAGAATACAATCGATGTTCCTCAGGAACATCAAGGGGATGTAAAATCGCCTCCATATCATGCACACTGTCCAAGCCAAAACGCTCTCGATATTTGTTCAACAGTTCATCTTCACCCAAAGCGTAGTCCTCGTCATCTTCACGGTGATGAGAAGCACGGAATACTACTTCCTCCGGGGAGAATTTACTAAAGCAATAAGGGCACACAATATCATAAAATAACGGCCTTGGCGCTGCCTGTGGCTTTCTTCTGAATAAATTGCTAAGAAAACTCATCGGTTGCGGCCTCCTTTCATTCAGGAACTAATTCATATACCGTGCCATATTTCTGGCCGTCCGTAAAAAACAGCCGCACATATTCATCTCCCCCCACTTCAACAGCGGGTAAAACATTCCGTCCCGCGGCAAAAGGTGCCGTGAACGGATACAAGGTTCCATCGTCCCGATCTGTGGGATAGCCCCCACGCTTCTTCACGTAGCAAAGCGCCTCCTGCGGGACAGGAACTTCGGCTGTCACCTGAATTTGGACGGTTTTGCGGCTGCGAAACCAGCCTTTTTTATGGTGAACCGCATATCTGATTTTAGCCCTTCCGGTGCTCAACTCCAGTTGGTTGGCTCCGTCTTGCTGACGGATCACGTAAGTGTCTCCATCCTCCCGAACAGCCGGATACACGGTATACCGCACGCGTCCAATGCCTTCAATTCGGTCACGATAGCTGCCAGCAGCCTTATACTCCTCGCGTGTAAAAAGTTTTAGGCTTGAAAAAGGCGGTAAAACTTCACCTTCATTTTGCCCATTCACACCTGCATCGGCTGATTGTTTCGCAATATATACCACGGCTGCGCCCTCAGGCCACTGCCAGCGTAACACAACCCGGTTGTCGTCAATTTTGTGGCTCAGCTCCGAAATAATAGGATCACCGGGCTGTGCTTCCCTATACTGCATAAGTTCCAGCCTCCCGTTCTAAAATCCACTGCTGCGTCGATTGCGCGTCGGGGCTTCCGCTGCCCCTCTCCGGCGTCCTGACAGCTCACCCTGACTTCCTCCACCGGAAGATCGGCGAGTATTTTCCGCAATCGGCAGAACAAGCGAAAAGATAGCAATAAGGGCTGCCAGTACGAGCGCTGCCAACAAACGAATCATCAAGTCGCCTATAGGCGATCCAGATAATCCTTTTTCCAAAATAAAGCCAGCGAGCAAGCCTGCCGGGACTCCACCAATGGCGAAGTTCCGTGCAAGAAAACGGTTATCGAACATCAGCCCAAGAGCTAATCCCAATAGAGCGCCGATAATGACCAGAGCCGTTACACGATAAATGGCAAAATACAGACTGTCGGCATATTCACCTGTCCGCTCCGTTACCAGTGTGCGATCACCGATTTTGTTATATATTTTACCGAACGCCTGAGTAAGTCCTTGGGCATTGGCTACATTAGAATATGTTCCGCCTGTCAGGTTAGCAATATTTTGCAATAAGGCTATACCATCCGACTCTGCCAGTTTCAGCCCTATTGTATTGACCGGAATCTGGCGCGCGATATAAGGAGCCAATGCTGTCTGGGTATCCAACTCGCTAAAGCCATCAGAGAGCATAATAACGAGAGAACCTTTTTCTGCATTGCCTTGGGTTTCAATCTCCTTGATCGTCTCGTCCAAAGCAAGCCCAATCTCTGTACTGCCTGACATTATAGTCTGCATACTATCGATTTTGGAATAAACCGCTTGCTTCTCTGCATCTGTGCGAATGGGAGTAAATGGCTGAACCAACTGCGCAGCAGATTCAAATGAAACAATGGCTACCCGCTTGTCTCCATCCATTTGACCAATCAGACTCTTGGCAGCCGTTAGGCGTTCATTATCAGGATCTGTTTGTTGCATACTTCCGGAATTATCAATCACAAGTACGAGGTCCTGTACGCTCTTGCGCCCTTCAGGGTTAACCTGATAGCCCAACTCCAATAGCAGACCTGCCACCAACAACATCACCAACGTAGCAGGCACCAGTAACTTCCAGGATAACCCGGAGTAGCGCTGCCGCCATGAATGTCCATTTAACTGTGGCGAAATCAGTTCGCCAATCAGACAGCCTAGGCCAATGCACAGGGCCATGATGCCAAAATACAGCCCGATCACGATGATATGCGGCCAGTGCCCTATCAATTTGTGAAGAATAAGCTCTCCCAAGATGAAGCCTACTACAGCGCCCAGCAAGCCGAACAGTAATAGGAGAACGTTAAATTTACGCTGCTTCATAAGAATCGTTGCTTCCTTCCATCATTAAAGTAGGATGAATATGTGGCTACCGCAATTCCGGCAACCGGTCCACGTCGATTCCGTGAAACACGAAACCATTCGCAGTATATGTCTCATAATACGTTTTGCCGTTGCGGTAAACCATCAGATCCTCCAGATGGAAGCCGCCCATCAAATGCAGTTTTTCCACCCCGCTACTGCGACGCTCATGCACAAAACCCAGTTTGTAAATACGCGAAGTAATGTCCACATCCATCGCATAAGGAAGAAATTCGCCTTCGTAGTCACCAAAGAAGTACTTTTCTTCATACCGATGCTCATGGGTATAGTCGAGCAAACGTACGTTAATTCCGCCATGTTCCTCTAACGTTTGATACAGTTTTCTAAACAGCTCATCCTTCGGAACGACCAGCCGATTTTCATATGCAGCAGCTACATTCGCACGCCGCAATAATTCTTCTTCGAAGGTCTGATTAAACGGCTGTGAACTGAGAATCAAGGTACGACAGGTCTGCGTAAGTCGATCCACCAATGCGGACAGACCCCCGTCCAGCAATCCGGATACAGGCCCCATATGCCGGGTATCAAAGAATATAGATTTTCCCCGCTTGCTTTCCAGCTCACGCATGACATCCTCTGTCACACGCTCGTAATACTCGAACAGGTTTTGACCTGTGTAACTGTCGGCCTGCCGAATACTGTCCGTTGCAGCTTGATGCAGTTCACGCTCCAGGCTGGCAAGCTGTACTGTAATATGCTTCGCTTGTGTATGCCATTTCTCTAGTGCCAGTTCATAGCGGCGAAGTAACTCCAAATCCGCTTGAATCCGCAGCATGTGCAGCTTATGCCCGTAAACTGTCTCGGTCAGGTAACGGATCAAGCTGCGCACATTATGCTTATCCATGAGTGGCAGTCGTTGAAAAGGCTGGTCCTCCACCCGCCCGTTATACAGGGTATCCAGTTCAGCGGCACTAATCTGCAAGTCATTGGACGTATCCCGAATCAGCCCCCGAACAGCCGTAAGCACATTCCCTGTTTTATTTTCATCCGTCCAGTCTGTCAACTCGAAAAATCCGATTTCAGGATATTCCTTGGCAGCTGCATTCACAGCCAACTGCAGACCTGATTCCGCCTGAAAATTTCCCAACCGTTTGTGCACAATCCGTTCACAATTATCACGAAAAAAGGCTTCGCAGCCTTGACCAAACAAGGCCTCCTCCGCCTCACGTAATGTCATTCGCTTCAACGAGCCGTAGCTGGCTCCGCTGGTCATCAGTGCACTCATGTCCGTGATCGCTTCATTACCAGGAACTAGATCATTTCGCGTGCGACCGCGCTCAGCAGCATCTAAACCAAAATAATTCAGCTTATCGCGTATGTCCCACTCCTGCTCTGTTCTCATACGCTCTAACAGCTTCACATAAAAGTGATACAGCACCGTAAGTGCGATTGACTGGTTAGGGCGGTTGACTCGGGAAAATCCAGCCGACACATAACCCTGCCGCCCGGATTCCGTCATGATGTTGTTTTTAAACGATGTATTGTTGTATCCCCCATCCTGTGACCGATAGGAATCTCCTGCCTGATAACGGTTTTTAAGAAGCTGAATGTGGCAAATGATGTCACAGCTTTCTCGCAGACTATTCGGCACCGTTACGCCGCGTTCGTTCTTGTCGGACAGCACATAGACGAGATCGAACAACGACGATGGAGCATGGGATACCGGAATGGTCAATTTGTCCTCGGTCATATGAAGCGGTGCCGTAAACGTATACTCCGGACTCTGGATATAGTCCAGCTCCCGCATGAAAGCAACGGACGTTGCACTACTGTAGCCGAATTGGACAGCCTGATCACTTTCATTCACCAACACATACAGATCCATTTGTACAGATTTAAAAGACTGTGCGAAAATATACTCCGCCAACAGCGTAATTTCAGGGATTAATACGTTCATGGGGTCATCCGCTGTCGTCAAAATCGATAGATGGACACGCTCGAACGAAGAATACAACCGACCGTAATCTGCCAGATGTCCACTAGCCCGGCGCAACGCGGTGTTAAGCTCAATTAGCTGCGATTCATGTGTATAAAAAGCCTGGTGCAAGTCACGGCGTATCGTTTGGTGGCCACTTTCCTCCGGTACCGCTATCGTATGAACAATAGCATCCACCGAACGATCTACAGCCGCATGTTCTTCCTGCGAGCGAATCTGAATATACGTTACTCCCGTGCTGTTATCCCACTTGGTCCGGTTGATATCTGCAATGGTGTTCATTACCGGGTTCATGCGATCACCGATAAAAAGAAACACGGACGGGAAATGGATGCTGCTGCGTCCATCCCCGCTTCCGATTAATTGGTCCTCTGCGGCTGCATAGTCAGCCGCATAACGTAACAGCTGCTCTCTCATACTTTACTTCAACTTTCTGCGGATGTCGTTTAATTTTCCAGCCAGTTGAGCATAGAATGCATAAAGTTCCGCTCCGTTAGCCAGCTCCACCTTTTCATATTCCAATTGATTGCGGGCCTCTGTGTAAGTTGCAGCCAGTTCATCCAGCTTCGCCAGCAATGGTGTAATATCCTCAGATGAAGTCAATACAGCATCACGGCGATCCGCCTTGCGCATTAGAGCTGCAAATTTCTTTTCCTCTAAACCACGGAAGTTTGTAAACACTTCAAACTCCACATAATTGCGGCTCTTCATGACGTTCGCAAACGGCTCCCAAGCCTCTTCCTCTTCGTCACGATCATAGACATACAAAGCGCCTTTTTTCGTAATCGTGTCTGTATAGAGAGCCTGAATGAACTGATCCAGCCATTTTTCTTCATCCTGATATTTACCCAGCAAAGCTTCCAGTTCAGCGGCTTTCGCTTCAATTTGTGTATATTTCACCAGTTCTTCACGAACCACCTGTGTTAACTCTGGTGAACGGATCAGGTTTTCCTTCGCCATCTCTTCATTGATGCTGCCAAAGATGTCCTTGCTTCCGGCCTGCTCCAGCCCTTCAGCCAGCAAACGTTTCAACTCAGACCATGCTCTTTTCACCTCACCCAAATTCGGCTTGGATTCATGCAAGCGCATATCGTAGCCTGCCAGCATCGCATTCAGATCTAGCGCATGTGAACGGATTACAGTGAAGCGGCTGCTCGTATTCTGATCGACATCCTTTTCTCGAATCACGCCAAGTGACTTGGCACGGTCAAAATCATTACGAATCCGTGCATTGTATGCTTGCACACGCGAATTGACGTAAGTTTCGCCCCATGACTTTTCAGGAATCGGCGACGGCAGATTAGTCCAGTTGTTCTGGCCTGTTTGCACCAGATGGCGGCCAATACCTTCGCGGTCAAGAATCGTTTTTTCATAGCTTTCTTCATACACTTTGAGCGGCGTATATACAAACAGAGGAACACCATTACGCGTATTGAGCCAGAAAATCCGGTTACGAACTTCACTTTCTTTAATAGTAAAGTGTGATTTTCCAATTGCATTATTTTGATAATTGCGAACGCCTTTTAGGATATTAGGCGACTGTACAGGTACCGAAACGAATCCCCAAGACGGGAAGTACAAGTTGCCAGAGCTATTGCTCAGATGGAACACAGGTACAGCTTCCTCATCCAGTTTGCTCGCAATGTAGCGCTCCACAAATTTTTCAATGGCTTCATCTTGCCCGTATTTCATGACGAGGAAATCCTCCATGGAACGGGTAATGAGATCACCGAACTTATCAGTCAAGAAATTGGAGATTGAGCTGATGATGTCCATATCCTGATCCTTCACCCATTGATCTGAATTTTCGAGCAATTCTTGGGCAAAATCACGAATCAAATCGTCACCGTTGCGGTTATCCAGCAGCTTGGTCACAACTTCAGAAATATCCGGTACACTTACCAGATTCCAATAGTACGTTTTGTTACCTTTGTGATCGGACTGTTCCTCGCCGTTAATCAGCAGATCACCATTCTTCTCGAATATTGCGCTCAATGCGTTCAAAATTTCAGTAAATACATTATAAATGCGGCTATTTTCCTTATTCAACAGGTCATACAGGTCTTCATAAAATTCAATGAGCTGCTCTGTACGTTCCACATCAGCACGCAGCCAATATTCATTAATTTTCGCTTCAATGTACGCATTTTTCTTTTTATCCTTGGATACAAACGCGCTCTTGGCATCGCCCAACTTTTCGTTCGCCTGCTCACGCGCCCATTCAATGTCCGTTGGAATACGGTGCAGTGATTCACGCAACGTCTCCACATATGAAAGCAGCATTTTCAGCAAGCTAAATCCTTTTTCAGTATAAATCATGCGGGATACATAAAACGGTCCTTGCTCAGGATGCAGAAACATCCGGCGAATTTGATCCGTAAACTGTCCTGTAATTTCACCAGGAAGCTGCTTCTTCGCTTTGATATACTCTTCGCGGGCACGCGTCAGGAACGTTTGCTCCAGCTCGGTGTCCATATTGACAACTTGCATTTTAACGACATTGCTATAACTTAACCGTTCACTGTTTTCAAAGCCCGGAAGCGGCTCAGGTACACGGGATTCAAAGTTTTTGATCATGCTATCCAGATCCACGCCCAGCTTGCGGGCAAACTTCTCTACATCCTCTTGATTTGGCGATTGCTCGAACATTTTGGACATTTTGCCAAACATTCGATAAGCCAGATATGTCGTCATTTCCTCCATTGGCAGCACCGCCGAGGAAGCCCCGATAATATTGTAATCGTAGTTTGCTGGATACGCCTTATTCATTTGTGCGATGTTGGTACGGATATTGCTGATATAGTCATGAATGGCAAATTCTTCGCCGGATTGTTTTTCCTCACTCGCCATAAAGTTGGTGATGTTTTCGGCGGTGACATTCATGCAGTAATCATAAGCATTTTCCAACAGCTTGCCTTCCGTATTCGTGGCCGAAATGAGATGGCACAGATTAAACGGCGGAAGCGGCGAGTTCACGGTCAAAATATTTCCGTACTGCTGCTTAAAGCGTTCACCACGGCTGTCTACATTCATCCAGTAGTCCAGCTCTTTCAGTGCAGCATAGCCGTTCTTTTTAATATATTCACGTGTATGCTCACTCAGGCTTTTGTTCGCCAAATTAATATCCGGTGTAAACAGATACCCTAATGTATTTACACGGTCTACACCTGCAGAGCCATAATCGCGCTCAATAATTCCTCGGACGATATATGAGATATCGAGGAAAGTACCGCTTCCTGTACCGCCGGACAAACCGGACAGCAGGAACACCATAAGCTTCTTATTAGTGCCCTCAGACAAGGTTTTGATTTTTTTGTCAATGCTTTGAACGACCTGATTAATTTTGGTAAACAGCAGTAATCGTCCTGCCTGACGTACCCCTGCCGCCCCGTTCATACCATCGGTAATGCTCAGCTCTGGAGACAGCCAATCGGTAATGTACGGCTCTAGAATGCTACGGTTTTGCAGCAATCCGCCGATTTCCGCATTGGACAGCAATACAAACTCATTGATGGGGTCCAAACCAATCCCCTTGTATTTTTTGTTGCGGTCTTGTTCATTCGTTTCAAAAGCGAGAAATTCCACATTGTCCGGTTTATCGCTCTTTTTCTTGGAGATCGGATCTGCTGGAAGCTTGAATCTGCGGTTAATTTGATATTTCAAGCGGAGAAGGGCATCAATTCCCGTACCTCCGAGTCCGATAATTAAAATAGGATTATCAATAGTATCCACTCTGATCTTATCGCTTACGATCCCCCCGCCGAGTGATACGTCTAATTGTTGGATATGCTCTCTAACTACTGGTTTCATAGATATGACCTCCTAAGGGTTCGTTTAGCTGTTTACTGAAATAAATTCCAGCAAAATGGTTTTGTCCACACTGGCTAACGGGATGGTCAGACGATCACCGTTTTTGAGTTCAAGACCGTTGCCTGTGTCTACAGCTCGCCCGGATTTTTCAATCGTAATCTCGGAGGTACTGCGCACAATGATACGATCCTGATTGGCTGGTGTGAACACAACCTTGTCGGTTCCAGCAAATTCCGGTGCCAGTTGCAGCAACTGGTGCAGATTAAATTTGCCCCGGAAGGTGTTCAGCTTCTTGTACTGCGGATACGTTTTTTCGCCAGTGTTCTCATCCCGGATTTCCAGTACGATTTGACCGACAAAGCCACGGTTGGCCTTTTTCATAGCCTTCCAGATGAAATATGCGGCAACCAGCAGAACGAGCAGTCCCAGCCCTAAAAGAATGAGTGGCATTAGCTTGGACTTTTCAGCAGGTGTTGTTGGCTGAGTCGTGCCCGTATTTGTACCGCTCGTCGCCCCTGCTTTAGCACTAATGGTTACAGGCTGTGTTTCACGGTAGAAGCTCTTCTCCTCTGCTCTAACGGTTAGTTCGTAGTCATGCTCATCTGGAATCGTATAGGAACCGGTAAAAGAATCCCCTGCGTTGGTTAACGGCACCTCATTCGTTGTACCGGAATCCAGATCCTTGACCTTCAGAACAGCATTCATATTCGCATACAATTCCTGATCCTGAAGATGCTGGCTATTGCTCGTCAGGTAGGAACGAATTTGAACTGCATCGCCTTTTTTGTATGATTTGGCGGGCGGTGCGTCCATTTTCAGCTCCAGATCATAGTTAAATACCAGATTAATATCAATCTGATCCTGCTGGACTCCCTTGACTTGGAGCTTCCAGTCACCAGCCGCAGGCTTGAGCAGTTTAATCAGTGAGTAGCTTTTGGACTTGGACAGCAGCACATCGCTCGAAGGAATCGGCTTGGTGTTGCCCGACGGGTCTAACAGTCTCGCATCCACCGGTTTCGAGGACATGATCGAAATGTTAGCCTCCAGCACACTATCGTTCGGTACGGTTACCGTTACGTCCTGATAGTCGCCGTTTGCCGTAATGGACTGCAAAGGCACCACTTTCAACTTCAAATTGCTGGCGAAAATTTCACTCAAAATGTTCGGCAGGTCATCCGCTGAGCTTGTAATAAAGGACTTGCCGCCCGTTTGCTGCGCTATGTCGGCGAGCTTGTTTTTATTCAGCTTCCCATCTGCATTCAAGCCGATGGTGTAGATCGGAACGCCGCTATTTTTAGCCTCGGCTACAGCCTGTGCCATATCCTGATCGGATTGGCTTTCGGTTCTACCTGTCGTCTTATTAAAATCGTTGTTACCGTCGGCCAGCATGACGATCATAGGCGCATGTCCAGCTGTTTTACCATCTTGCAAAATGCGGATTGCTTCCTTGACACCCACGGAGGTGTCAGTATACGCCCCCCGGTTCAGTCCGTCAATAAACGTCTTCAGTTCCTGCTTATCCGCTTCGGATGTAATATTAAGCAAGGCTTTCTCACGCTGTACGACATCCGTATACGCTACAATCCCGACCTTGTCATTTTGCGTCGACAGCATATCAATGAACATTTTCATGGCTTCATTGCCAATTTTCCCAGGATCACTGGTGTTCATTGAATTACTTACATCGACGACCAGCACCGCATCCACCTTAGAAGCAGAGGGTGAAGCGGCATTCGCCATCTGTGGCTGCCATGCCAAAATCGAGGTCATGATCATTGTACATATGATTCCGATGACCAAAAACCATTTTCTGTCTCTACTAAACATCGCTTGTACCCCTTTGCCGGTTAATTCTCATTCTAAATTACAGTTGTACTCCCCTACTATTAAATTATAATGAGTTTTACATGAGCGCCAGCTGAAAATACTGCCCGAATGGTCTGAATCCAACCCAAAAGCCTGTTATACCGCGAGATTTTACCAATATCCTGCAGTAATGATATAATTATACCCCAACAAGGGCAATCGGGCACCAGCCTTCTCCTTTATACGACAAAAATAACAATAGCGAAACCCGCCCATGTAAAATATTGAAGTAAAAATCCAAGTAGAAAGAGGAAATACACTATGATCTCATACGGATGTCTGGCGATTATGTTTCTTTTTGTCGCCATCAAATCACTAATTTACTATATACATAAAAAACGCGCCCCGTCGATTACACAAATCGACACCGAGCTTCTAGCGCTGCTGAACCGGAGAAGTGAGCACAATGAATAGTTCCAAACAAGCTGTACAATTTCGCCCATTTACCCGCACAGAGTACGCCTTCCAAAAGCTAAGAGTCTGCAAGCGTTGTGGACAATTTACCGCCCTTTGGGAAGAAGAGTGCACATCATGTGGTCGGGATACACTAGTCCCTGTAGAGCAATATGCCAGACTCAGAGCCAAACGTTATTTTCGTAAAGACCTTGTCGTTAGTGTCATATTGCTGGCCTCTACTGTCTTTTTCGGCCACTCGCCGCAACAAATGCTTCTGTGCGGTATCGTCGGTGCGCTTCTTCTGCTGCCCTTGGTGCTTCTACAGCAGGGTATTTATCCTTATGAACGGCGTAGGCAGCTTATACGTCTGTTCAGAGGCCGTATAGGGCAGATCCAGGAAGGACTAAACGTTAATCATAAAAACGCAGTTGCCCTGCGGCAGCTTAGTGAGCGTGTCTCCTATGAAATGCTGCGTGAGATGGCTGTACTCCTTCACAATGATCGGATAAGGCTCCAGCAGGTCGCTCTGCTGCAATCTTTTGTTCTCCGCAAAGACATGGAATTAACGCTCGATCCTCTCCTGATCAAGAGCTTTGAGCCGCTTATGGTCAGATATATCGGAGAGATTGCCAGACTCAATCGTGAGCTGATCAAGGACCGGACATTCCGATACGTAGTCTTTTATGAGCGCCGTATTCTGGAATTAGCAGGGGGCGAAGATATTCTCGTCCGCGTAGCCAGTGCAGCTGTCCGTAAAAAGCGCTACGTAGTCACCCATGCCGCTTTCATTTCCAGATATGTGCGCAAACTGCCAAAGGAACGAGTCCAGCGTTTATATCATATCATTCAAGAGAATCCGTTAGAACCCTTTGGAGATTTGGCCGATGAAGTAAAGATCATGTACCTGATGGAGCAATATAAAAGCTAAGCTGCCATAATGCCCTTCTTTATATGACGTCATCCCGATCACAAATCACTGCAATGAACCAGCAAAAAACCGTCAGGATCGCCAATGTGCCTCCAGACGGTTTTTTAAATTATGGATTATTATAACATTGTTACTTTTTTATTGGCTATTGGCCTTGCAGTTTTTGCTGCGTATGTCTAATGGAAGTAAAGTTAAAAGCACGCACTCCCTGGCTATCATACACAATAATCTCTTTATTCAAATACGGGTGTAGACCATTAAAGTATCCGGGCATAATCAGTCTGCGCATAAATAGGTTTTTACCCAGCATACGGGGAGAATTGGTCGCTACGACAAGCATTTGCTGGGTTGCAGACCATGGGCTAGGTTGAATATATGACAGACAATACTCGCCTGCCGTAAAATCGCCGCCCAATGTATACCCTTCCTCCGTACATGTAATTTGCAGATCGGCTTGGTGCTTGTGAAGCAGCTCATGTCTGGACAAGCCCGAAGTGACACAAATCACGTTGCTATCAGCCAGTGCTTCCTCCGTAATATCAGTGGAAGACACCACCGGATAATGAACACCGATATACGGATTCCAAGTCGCTGTTCGTGGGCTAGCCAAGGCGTTCGCCGTCCGTCTCACCGCCTGCTCTTCCTCCGGTGTAGCGTAGCTGGACGGAAGGACAATGTGAAGACGATCCATATAAACATCAAGCACACCCATACCATGGCTCAAAACGTTTCTTCCCACGCTTTTCGAATCCACCATTTTCTTTTTGGCATCCGATTCTTTTGTAAAGCATCCACTGCTTTCTTCCTCCCGTTCGGCAATCAAACGGTATTCTGGGGAGGGACGTTTATGTGACTGTGTCTTAACAAAGCGAAAGCGACTGTATTCCCGCAAATCCAACACGAAAATACGGGCTCCGATACGAACTTGAGCCAATTCCAAGGGCATGACCTCTTGAGAAAGATGAATGATAAATTCTTCGGCGTGAACTGCCTCGATATCTAACTCACCTGTGGCACTCATTTCACCGTACAACTCGGCATATTCCTCATTTACATCCATTCGCGTCAGTTCCAGCCAGTAAGCCCGGTTATGTCTGCCCCGTTCCGTCCGGTAGGCAATACGCTGAGGTACGACATCTCTTTTCCATTGCATAAGCCAGCCCAGTACACCGTCCAGAAGTCTCAGCTCATGCGTGTCCCAGTGATTAGAATGACGTTCTATGACACCTTTAAAATGATCAGATGGAAGCGCTGTTACAGGGGCTGTAAATGCTTGTGCAAATAAGTAATCCTGATCTCCGCATACATTCAATATTGGCATATTCAACAGATTTATCAGATGCTTAGGATGTGGCGCTCCAGAGATAACCGCTATAGCCGCAAAACGAGAAGGATAAGCCTGTGCCATCGCCCAAGCAGCGTATGCTCCGTTCGAATAACCCGTCAGATAGACCCGATCTTCGTCCACTCGATACGCTTGCAGTATGACATCCAGCCCCTCCAAAAAAGCAGCTTCTCCAATATAACTGCCCAACGTTACACCACGGCACGAAAAAGTAACGAATATAGCTTCCTCTTCCCAGCCTTGCCCAAAACCTCGATTCTGAAAATCCGGCAAACCCAGCTCATATCGCTTGCCTGGCATCAGAACGATCAGAGGATACTGTCGGTCAGCCGAATAGCTTCTAGGAAGCTGAATGGTATAGCGTTGCAAACTATTGTCCAAACGGGAGACAAAAAATCCTTCCCCAATTCCGTCATTACACAAAAAGATGTGTTCTTCTTGAAGTAAGGATGGGGAATGTGACTGCTCGGTATGTCCATATGTGAAAATTTGTTTTAATAGCTTGATATATTCACGTACAACCCGGTAATCCCAGATTTCAAAAGGATCTTCTGGAGAATCCGTTAACCTTATTAATTCTTCAAGCAGGCCCTCTATTTGTATTTTCTGCGCAGAATGAAGAATATCTATAGCACGGGCTTGAATGTACCGGTCATACTCTTCCTGCAAGCCCTCCACGACGACTGACAAAGGCCGCACAAGTGCCGAATACACAAAATGATGCTCCACAGCCTCATGATCCCGATATGTAACGGTGAAGTGCAGCATTCCCGTATTCCTGGCCTTTTCCTCATCCCAGTCATAGCTTTGCTCCTGTTCCCAATGTGCTGGAAAGCGATCCAGCTTTATGCCCTCATCATCCGTTACCTCGACCCATAACGTTTGATCTAAGGGAAGATCTATCCGATCCTTACGCAGTAAATAAAATAAGATCGGGCTGTCTTCGCCCTCCCTGCCAGCACTTTCTTCAACCTCTAGCCATGCCATATGAAAACGTATATTACGCTCTACAAATTCTCGATGCAGTTCTGTCACATCTGATTCGTCGCATACCTGATTTCCACTGATACGAATAGAGCGGGCCTCCTCGGGAATAAACGCAGCAATGATAACTACCGTGTGATCGCCTTCCTCCAGATACAAGCGAAAAGGACCGGATTCCGCATATACTAGTGTGCCATCTATCCATATTTGTCCCGTTCCTTCAAAGGGTCTGAAAATCACTTCCTGTGCAGCCATACAACGAAGATTTGAAACCAGCAAAAGCCTTTCTTGTTCGGCCAAAGGCGGAAAAACACCTAGATTCAGTTCCGCAGTCCGAGGGTCCAGCTCGGTCAATAATCGGCACGCTGCCTTTCCTCCGGCTGAAAGCTCTACTCCTTCTTCACCACAAGCCTTTTCCAAATTCCAATCCTCATGGGCAAAATAACTTGACCATTCCCTGCCCACACCGCAATTTTCCGGAAGCTCGACTGGACCGACTGCATAAGCAGACGCCAGACGTACCGGATGATCCGACAGCACAGTAGTTGCTTTTTCCAGATGTGTGAACCTCATAACATTCCCCCTCCAGGTTTTTGTTTCCTCAGAGACGTAGTCGCGGTTATATTCCGTTTAACATTCAATTGAACTATATAAAACTATTCGTTATTACCTCTACGTACTCCTCTGTGCTTTTCAAAAAAGAAGCTATTCTCACAACAAAAAAAGAGGCAGCTTCTGCCACCTCTCTTGAATATTACACTTATTTTCTTACAATGCTGCCTGCAAGTCTTCAATCAAATCTTCCAGATCTTCAATCCCAACCGAAATCCGCACCAAACCTTCGGTAATGCCTAACTCTGCACGACGTTCTACCGGAATAGAGGCGTGCGTCATACGTGCAGGAACGCTAATCAGACTTTCAACCGCTCCCAAGCTTTCAGCCAGTGTAAAATATTTCACCTTTTTCAGAAGTGCAACCGCGTTAGCGTCGCTACCTACATCAAAGGAAATGATGCCGCCAAAGCCTTGAGCCTGGATTTTGGACAGTTCGTGCTGCGCATGGCTTTCCAGTCCAGGATAATACACTTTTCTAACCTTCGGATGTTTTTCCAAAAAGGCTGCAATTTCCTTCGCATTTTGCTCAATCGCTTCCATACGCAGACCCAATGTTTTAATACCGCGGATCAATAACCAAGAATCCTGCGGGCCGAGAATAGCACCAATGGCGTTTTGCAGAAAATGGAGTTGTTCTCCCAGCTCGTCGCTGTTCACAACAGCCAGACCAGCTACAACATCGCTGTGGCCGCCCAAATATTTGGTAGCAGAGTGAATGACAATATCAGCCCCGAGTGTAATTGGCGTCTGCCAATAAGGGGTAGCAAATGTGTTGTCGACGATCAGTAAAAGATCATGTTTTTTTACAAGCTCCGAAACAGCGCGGATATCAGTAACCTTCAAAAGCGGGTTCGTTGGCGTTTCGACATACAATGCCTTCGTATTCGGACGAATTGCTTTGGAGATAGCTTCCAGGTCAGTCGTATCCACAAATGTGGACTCAATTCCGATACGGCTGAGCACTTTGCTTACAATGCGATAGGTGCCTCCGTATACATCATCGGTCAGCAAAATATGATCCCCTGCATTAAACAGTGAAAATACCGCATGAATTGCAGCCATACCCGAACCGAAAGCAAAACCACGCTTTCCTTCCTCCAGATCCTTGATCAGCTCCTCCAAAGCAAACCGGGTCGGATTGCCTGTACGCGAATACTCGTATCCCTTATGGATGCCAATTTCCTCTTGCTCATAAGTGCTTACCTGATAAATAGGAACGTTAACCGCGCCTGTATGGGGATCGGTAGGAAGCCCGCCGTGAATCAGTTTTGTTTTGCGTTTCATTTTATATCCCGCCTTCATATATTTTTTTACTCAGATAACGTTCGCTGCTATCCGGGAAAATGGTAACAATATGTGCACCATCCGGTGCATTTTCTGCTTCCAGTAAAGCGGCATGTAAAGCAGACCCTGAAGAACTGCCAACGAGAAGACCCTCACGTGCAGCCAGTTCCTTGACACGGCCAAAAGCATCGACATCACTAATGGTGTGGATGGCATTAAAATATCCTTTATCCACAAATTCAGGAATTAATTCCATGCCAATTCCTTCCGTTTTATGTGGACCTGACTCGCCGCCGTTCAAAATGGACCCTTCCGGCTCCACGATGACTGTTTTAAGGGCTGCATTTTGTTCCTTAAGATAACGCGAGGTTCCCATAAACGTTCCCCCCGAGCCTGCACCTGCCACAAATACGTCCACTTTGCCGTCCAGATCGTTCCATATTTCAGGTCCCATTGTCGTATAGTATGCCTCGGGATTATCCGGATTACTGAATTGCCGCGGCAAGTATGCATCTTTTATTTCAGCAGCCAATTCTTTTGTTTTTTCGATAGCTCCTTTCATCCCCTTACTCGTCGGGGTATGAACGATGCGTGCTCCCAATGCCTTCATCAGGTCCTGTTTCTCTTGGCTGAACTTCTCAGGCACAGCAAAAATAACCGAGATATTATAATGAAGTGCTGCCATCGCAAGACCAATACCTGCGTTGCCTGCTGTTGCTTCAATTAATGTCCCACCTGGCTTCAGCTGACCTGTTTTTAATGCTTTTTCAATAAGAGCCTTACCCACCCGATCCTTTACGCTGCCGCCGGGATTCATAAACTCCAGCTTCGCAAACAGGCGAATTCCTCTCGGTAGAGAATAGCTGTTCAGCTCCACTAATGGCGTACGTCCGATGAGTTCAAGGGTATTTTGATATACATTCATAATTTCAAGCTCCTTTTAATGGCGAATCCAAAATAAACCAATGGTCAAAAATTAACGCCTACTGTCGGAGAAGTTCGCTATCATCTCCAAAAAAACATAGTAATGCGGTAAGTATTGATGCAATAAGATTTTATGTGTATTTGAAGCTTTTGTCAAATGGACCAGTCACAATACCCACACCCCCTGCCTGTTTGCTCGATAGGATAGAGAAGATGTCACAAAATATTCCCCGTGCAACATAAGGAGGAGTTCATATATGGGAAAGCAATTTCTAAAGATAGCTGCCGTATATTTTGCCCTCAGTGTGCTGCTTAGTGCCATTATTGGCGTGTCGGGTGATTACAGTCTATCCAATGTTCAGTATCATATCCATTTATTGGGTTGGACAGCGCTTGGAATCATAGGTCTGATCTATGTGGCCTTTCCCGCACTTTCAGTTACTATTCTGGCACATATCCATTTTTGGATGCATAATATCGGTCTGCCCGTGTTGATATTGGCGCTTATAGGTCAAAATTACAAGGTTCCAGAGACTGAAGTTTGGATCGTCATAGGGTGGGTGTTACTCGCAGGGGGGATTATGCTGTTTATGGTGAATGTGTGGGACAGACTGCGCTAGAGCAGATAAGTTCTCTTCATTTGACCATAAAAAAAAGGAGCCTGATCATGTCAGGACTCCTTGATATCTTCATCATATGTTAGCTATATACCAGCTGTACTAGCTAAGTGTCTTACTGTTACTTCACTATTTCATCCTGTACATGTTCTTTACAGAAGTTCTCAACAGCTTGCAGCTCATCCTCTTCAAGTTCAAGATCAATGTAACGATTCGTTACTTTTTCAATTAATTCATACTTCAGCAGTCCTGTCTTTTCTTCGTCTACTAAATAAAGACAACGGATATACAGTCCGTTTTCAGTGTATAGCTCGTCGTCCTCCTCTACCTCTACATCAATGATAAATTCATAACGCTGTCCAGTCAAAATACCAAAAGCATCTTTAATCTGATCTACGGTGTACGCTGTAAAGTTCAACATGTTTTTATTCCCTCCGGGTTTCCTTCAATTACGGTGCATTCTACGCCTGCAGGCAGTAGTTGTTCAACTTGTATACGTACTTCTTGACGACTCAAATCCTGGCCCATGATGGATATCCAGCCCCGATCATTGCGCGAACGAATTAAACGCCCTATGCCTTGTCTGAGTCTAAGTGCCATGTGAGGCATATCTATCTGAATAAACGGATCTGCTGCATCCTTGCGCAGAGCCGTAAAAACCGGATCATTCGGAGGAAATGGCAGTGACCAGATAATAACGTGCGACAGAGAAGGTCCAGGAATATCCAATCCTTCCCATAATGTGACAGCGCACAACACACTTTCCTCATCATTCTGAAAAGCTGAGATCAGATGGCTGATTTCAGCCGAACCTTCGTACAGAAAACGATAGGCAGACGCCTCCGGGTAAGCAACGAGACCCGTCTGGAATGCAGCCAATTCCTCCTGTGAAGGAAACAGGATAAGCGCTCTTCCCTGCGATTTCTTCAGCAGTGCCAGCGCTCTCTGGATTGGATCATCCCCCGCTTGCAACGGGTACAGTGCAGCTTGCATCTGATCGCTGTAGTCATAAGGTGAAGCAACAGAAAACGTTAGCGGATTTTCAATACCGAGACTCTGCGCCATATAGTCAAAAGAGCTTTCTACGGAAAGCGTAGCTGAAGAGAATACGATCGGTATATGCTGCGCAAATACTCGCTCTTTGAGAATCTCTTTTACCATCTTCGGCATAACCACAAGCGTTAATCCATCCTGATCCTCCATCACCCACGAAATGAGAAGTTCAGGACGCTTAAACAAAGCCAACGCGGTTTGAATCATTTCCAAATGTTCTTCCACAATTTTGACTTGATACTCATCCAAAGAGAATAGTCCGCTTTCAAATACAAGCTCTTCCTCGATCATGCCGATCAGTTCTCCAAAGCGGTTTACCTCTCGAGTCAGTGACTCATTCAGGATGAACTCCTTGCGATTAGAACCCTGGACAGGCTGACTGTTCTTATCTAGTGCAGCGAACAAAGCCTCACTTTGGGAGATTGCATCTTCAATCGTCATTGCCAGAGATTCTCGCACTTCTCCCTCCAGCAGTCGGGTAATTATAGACTCAAACTGAGCGTGCTTAAGCTTGTAGGTAAGCGCATTTTGTGCCGCTGTCTCCAGCAAATGCCCTTCGTCAAAGACAACAGAGCTGTGCTCCGGCAGCAACGGCAGCTGCCCCTCGCGCTTTCTCGCTTCGTAGGTCCATACATGCTCCATATAAAAATCATGAGAGCAGATGACCAAATCTGCCGCTTTGCGGTAATGATCACGAGACAACGTCTGACCACAACGATGCCGCTGAGGGCAGACGAGACAGTCTTGAAATACATCCCATCCGAGTCTGCTCCATTGTCCATCTGTTAGCTCAGGATATTCCTTTCGGTTCCCGTAAGGAGTGAAGGACTGTAACGTATCTGGAAAATGAACAAAATCCGGTAGATCCTGATAGATATCACGGAAAACATCTGCGTCCTCATCCAGTCCGCTTCGCACCTCATCCAGCTTATTCAGGCAAATATACTGATCCGGCGACTTCCCTAATCTGGCATCAATCGTCAGACTCAAATGCTGTGCCAGCTTGGCGATATCCCCTTCCGGCTTTACCAATTGTTCAATTAACGATTCATCTGCACAGGCGATAATCGCCGGTTTTCTCATGTATCGGGCATATGCAATAGCGTACAGCAGGTATACCAGCGTTTTACCAGTACCCACACCTGCTTCTGCAAAAATGGTCTTTTTTTCCTTATAGGCACGTTCTAGCTGGAATGCCATATAAATTTGTTCATCCCGAACCTCAAAGCCGACTTCAGGCAAAACTTCATAAAATACATCCGCAATCCAGTCACTTGCCTGCTCAATAAACGGCTTGGACGGATCAAAGGCAAAAGGGTAAGTAGTCAATCGGGCTGTGCCTCCAATTCGTTCATAATGTGCATCCTTTCATTATAACGCAAAACAAGCTAAAAAGAACATGAAAACTGTAAGAGCAGCTTATATTTTTTTTATGTCGGTATAAGATTCCCTTTAAAATAAAAGGGCATACTTTCGTCTCGGTGAGATGCTACGTTATATTAATATTTCATAAAGAAAGCTACATAGACATCTACGATGGAAATTTTTTGAGAAATGTCTGTTTTTTCCGTAATAGTAAATGAAGAAAATTATCATGACAAAATAAAAGAAACCAGCTAATGTATTACAAGCATTAGCTGGTTTCTTGTTGATTGATGAATATGCATTAAGCAGAAGCTCGTTCTCCTTAACTCATGTTTAAGATTCGCCAATTAGATCCAATTTTCCCCACGCTTATTAATACATGGTTTTGTTCTTCTCCATCTATATAAAGCTTAACTTCAAGCACCCTTATTTCTTGTATATTCATAGTCTGCTCTATAACATTTTTGTTCTTTTCATTATGACTCGATATTATTTGAGGCTTAGAGTACATGCTACTCACCTTCATTTCCTTGATTTTCTTTAGCTCCGTAGCAGCATTCGCTTCTCCCATAACGATACGTTTGCCCACCATATCCGGATTTGAGTTTAAGAGCAGTAACATATAAAATTTCTCCCAATACTGTTCATATTCGATAAAGCTTTTTAAAAAGTTATGGCTTTCAAAGGAAGGAATGGGAGCGCCTGCTTGAAGCTCATAGGTATGGAGCAAATTGAAATGATTATCTACTGTATTCGCACGATATTTTTCCACAATAGGGAAACATTTTAACGCACTGTCGAAGTTATGATCAGCAGGACTACAACTGAACAAAACATCCATTTTCGTTGTCGCATGAATTCATGGTCCCCCATTATATTGAAAATCAAAGACTACCTAAGCTTTCCTTAATAATCGGTGATCTCCTTGGATACTTACAGAAAAGACGATTGCTGATTATATCGCTGCAACTCTTTTTTATGTACAACAAAGGTGTTGGTACAAAGATCGTGGACTCCCTGTTTCTTCGCAGTAAAAGCGACCACAATCTATATAAGACGTAAAATCACAAAAGAAACGGCTTTAATCCAATAACGTCCTGAGGCATGCAAGAATCCAAGACGCTTTCCTTCCTTGTCTACAACAATTAAAGAGAACACAAGCTTACCCGGTGTTGCTCTTACCTTCGATGATTCCCATAACACACAGTAAAGCCATGGTACTACGAGCCATAAGATCAGCGGCCAAACCATAAGCAGCACTTGTATGAAACCCGTCTCCTTTATACCCAGAAGATCTGGGATAATGTTAATTGCTCCCCCTACTAAAAGGACTATGCCAGTAAGGATGATCAAATCAATCAAAAACGCGGCTGTTCTTATCCAGAATCCTCCGTACATCCGTCTTTCAGTATCACTTGTTCCTGTCATGATATGTATAACTCCTTTTGAAATGATATTTAAAATCCAGTTTATTCCTTTACACAAGATGATATCATACGGTTACCTACCTATATTGTCAATTTACGAATAAATACTCTTAAACAAGTAAAAGGACCTATTTCCATGCATCAAAATGAAAATTTTTAGGAATTAAGAGCTTATATACAATGATTTTTCTTTGATTGGGTACAAAATAAGCGCAGCTACAATCTCTTCCCCCTCTATAAGTAGTACTTTGGCATCGAATTAAATAAAGTCTTTTTTGCGCATAAAAAAAAACAGCGTATATGTAAATGAGATTACACACACGCTGCCCCACTATTTACTCTGTGGATTTGACAAGCAACAGCTCAGCTCGAATGAGCTTGTTCCCGACCATCTTACTCACTATATTTTTTTGCATTCAACACTAAACAAACCTTCTTCACCGCGCAGCTTTGCCAATGCCTCGACAAAGAAATAATCGCCATAGATAATGGGAACGTTGATGTATTTTTGCTCAGGATAATGTACGGTCCCATTCATCAGCAATCCCTCATGCTCCTCGCCCCACGCCGTACACGTATGATGCAAGCCCTTGAGAATAGATTCTGCAGCTTCTGTATAATGCTCCGCACGTGTCGTATATTTTGCCAGCTCCAGCAAACCACTGGCCGCTATTGCCGCAGCCGATGAATCCCATGCCCCGCGGTGCTCTTCTTCTGCTCTAAAATCCCACACAGGCAGGCAAGCATCGCCCAGCTGGGATAGGAAAAAGTCAGCCGTGTTCTCGGCCACCTTCAAATAACGCGAATCGCGCGTATACCCATATGAAAGCGTAAAACCATACAATGCCCAAGCCGTGCCACGTGCCCAGGCAGAACCGGGACTAAATCCCTGTCCACCATGCTCGGCGACCTTTTTTCCAATCTCCGGATCGAATTCGACCACATGAGCGATAGAACCGTCCGAGCGGACAAATTCACGTGCTACGGTATCTGCATGCTGCACAGCGAGAGCGGCAAAACGCGGATCTCTGCTTACCTCCGAAGCCCAATAAAGCAAGGGCAGATTCATCATACTATCTATAATCGCAACGCCCCGTGTATCCATGTCCTTCGAGGGGAAGTTCCATGCGCGAATAAAACGGCCATTCACGTTAAAACGGGCAGTCAGCAGATTGGCAGCCAACAACCCTCGCCTTCTGGACTCTGAATCTCCGGTCAGCCGATGGGCGGCTACACCGCTGAGCAGCCAAATAAAGCCAAGATCATGGTCTACAGCTTCGCTATTATAGAGTATTTTTTCCAAACGACCCTCGCACCGCTGTGCAATCCCGGCAGCCACACTGTCAGGACGCGCCCGATTGGTCAGCCACAGTAGCCCCGGATAAAAGCCTGCTGTCCACCACGCTTCTTCACGATTATCATAACGTCCACCCTCAGCAACATGTGGAAAAGCGTCCCCCAGTCTTGCCGCTAAGGCAAGGGTCTTATCCAAAGCCAGCTTCCACGATTGCTCCAGCCACGCTTCTGCTTTCGTCATTTCTTTTCCCTCTCCTTTTTCCACATGTTAAACCATATTCATGGCTCCAGCTCTAACTATTCAGGTAACCGAATGATAAAGGAAATGCGGTTGCCTTCATATTCCAGACGCGCTCCCTTAAGTAAACCATTCCGACAGGCTACTGAAGCTAATTCTTCCGGCCATACCACGTTCGTTCCTTCCGTCGTCGGGATAACTTCGAGGCTTGCGCCTGCGTATTCTACTCGAATGCTTTCCGTTTCTTTCCCGGCTGACATGACATGATGAATTACGCTGCGCTCCCGACCGTCATACGCCATTAAGGGAATAAGTGCCCCTACATTCTGAATATTGCCTTGAATCTCATACGCCACTTCAATTTTGCCGGGTACCTGACGATAATGCGTTCGGATTTCCCTCACTCCCGGGAAGGGACCTTCCCACAGGAGAGTAAAATCCGTTGCTCCGTCAGACGCTGAGCTTTGTTCCAGCTGTACGGTTCCTCCGCCATCCTGCGGGTCAATCCCTCCATCCCGATCGAACTCCAATGTACCGGGAATACCTTCCGACAAGCTGTGCCACTTTCCGTCCTCCGTTTGCCAGGCCGGGGTATAGCTCAGCGGGAAAATATCTCCCTCCGCGAAGCCTGTAAAGCCACGGTCTGCATGACCTGCTGAGGACGGACCGATCAGCGACGGCAGCGCAGACTGCTGAATACGCACGATGCCCGGAACATTATACGGGTCGTTGACCGATGTTTGCACAAGCATTTGCTGCCCCTCTACGGCTGCAATGACAGTCTGGAACCAGCCATCCGTTGCCAACACCCGGCTGCCGATTTCCGCCGGGATGAAGGTTGGAGAAATGCGATCCATCTCCTCCCCATATAGAAGGGTGTGGGCCAGCACAGCCGCCGTCCACAGACTGTAGCAGGTATGATTTGAATACACCTCAAAGCCATGCCGTGCCTCGGACGAATAATGGTTGCGGACGATATGCAGCTTGCCGTCATCGGTCTGCCAGCGACTAATCGCTTGCCAGCATAGATCTGCTGCCCGTCGGAACGCACCTGCAAGCCCATGCTCTCCTGCCGTAATAGCCTGCTGAGCATGTGTTGTAAAGACAAAGGCAGCAGCCGCTTCGTTCCACTGATGCTGCGCGCTTCTTCCACGCGGCGGAATTTCCCCGTGCGGGGATAGCGCCAGTAATGTGCTGAGCGCCCCCCTGCGAAGGTGGTCACGCAGTTCGAGTGCGCAGCTGCCATCATATCCATTCTCCAGCATCACGCCCAAATGAAAACGTGTAACAATATCGTAGGCAAATGGGCTATTGGGCCGATCCAGCGGTCCATCCTGGTACAGGCCCAAACCGGTAAAACGAGGCAGATGGTAGCTGCGGATATATGTCTCCATCCATTCCGAATCGGCTGCAATTCCTTCCGCTGCACGCAAAAACTCGCCGGAAATCATAATTGCATTCCAGTTGATCATCCGGTTCGGGTTTTTCATTTTGCTCATCGTAAAAATGTAGGTCTGCTCCGGCTGAATTCTGCTCAGTTGTTGCTTCCATGCCGTGGCTTGTTCTGGCAGCAAGTTTTTAAGGAGCCGATACGCTCCCATCATCATAATTGGAAAAAAGTCTGGGTGGTGATCGGGCGCTTTTTCCTCCACTACACAAGCTATGCTATGCGTCAAGGCCGCAGCAGCAGATTCCAGTAAATCATGCCGGCCTTCTTTGACCAATACCGCCGCAGCGAACGCATAGGACGGGGTGGAGTAGTACCGTTCACTTTCAGAATGGAGGTCAATGATAGCTCCAGATTCATCCTGATGCAGGGCATATGCGCGAACCAGCTTTTCCAGCACGGCCAGCTTATGTTGGTGAGTCCATCCGTCATTCACTTGGTTCGGTGCGCTTTCCACCTGTTCTATAAATCTCTCCAGCTCCGTCTGCCAAGGGTACACGCTGCCTGTCTGCAGCTTATTCATCCTGTCTGCCTCCCATTCAAAATGAAAATTAATGTATGGTAAAAAACAGATTGCAATCTACGCTTGCAGAACCGTTCCAGTGATTGGAGCCCAGCTGCAGCGATGTTTTATAAACCACAAAGGAAATTCCGTCATGATCTATGTGCTTCACAGCCTCTAACCCTGCCCGCAGCACGCTGGCATCATAATCTAGCCTGACGACCGCGCTCGTTCCCTTCCATTCCACGAAGTTTGCTCCCAGATTAGGCTGAATGCGGCTGATGAAAAGCTCCTCCACATCCCATGACTTCATGCTCACGCCAGACGCTTCAAACTCAAAATGATCTGTGACGGTAAGCCTTGCTCCCTTGCTTCCCTCCAGCACAGTCCATGTGAAGGAGCGGGTGAAGACTGCCAATTCTTCTACGGGATAAGCAGATGTCAAATCAAGCTTAAGTCTTGTGCCTGGCTGTACCTCCTCCTGCTCATCCAAAGCAATATCCAGTACAACCGCCTTTGCCTTTGCGCCCGATTGCTGCATAGTCCCATTGATGACAGGCACGGAGTGACCTCCGGAGGAGATATTGATAATCGACTCTCTTCCCGGTGAAAAATAGGCCTTCGTGTATAAGCCTGCTCCCAGATCACACAATAGATTTTCGCCACCACCATGAAGGATGAAGTGTCCAAGATCGTTATGATTGTGCGGTTCATTGTTATGCCCAGCCTTCGCTGAAAATGCAAGCATGATACCTGATTCACCCTTTTGGCTTCCAAGTCCACTATGGCTGGAACTGCGGCTGCGGCACATCAGCCAACCAAGTTGCGGCAAATAATTGGCAACGGTCTCACCGCTCCCAAATGCCAAAGGATTCGTCCAGACCAGATTACGCAATACATGAGCCCAGCGGCGACAGGGGTCTTCCAACAGACCAGGTACGCGGAAAGGGAGTGTAGATGGTCGTTCTTGCAATGAATTCAAATGAGAGATGAGTCCGGAAGGCAAACGTTCCGTTTCACTACTGTCCGAATAATTAGCAAAAATGCCATCCGACAGATGAACCCGCTCTGCAAAGGCTGCGATTTGCCTAACCTTTTCCGAGTTCAGAATATCCACTGCTCCTTCGGTAAACTCACGCAGCATATCGGCAAAATAAATGAAATAACCAAAGCCGTACACCCAGTATCCTACGCCTTCGGGGCATCCCCCGTCCTCACTGTAGCCTGCCAAAAAACAATCCAGTGCGCCCAGCATACTCTCGATGGCTACCGCTCTGGAAAAGTCGTCTTCTACTAGCAGCAGTGCTGCAATTCCGCAACCGGAAGCACATACTGCCGACCAGTTATGATCTGCGGTTTCCCATCCAAAATGACGAGGCTGCCAAAAAACGGGTTCCAGTACACGACGTTCGATCTCTTCGTGCACCTGAGCGACCACATGGCTAGCCAGTTGTTCACCTAGCAGCAATAAAATTTCAACCAGCATTTGTGCTGTTTCGGACGTGAATAAATCCACCTGCTGCCAAGGCGGTGCTACTGTGTCCTCTTCATTGACATGTGCAGGAAGCGCCCAGGTGTACTCACCACATATGTCCAGCAGACCGCTTTCCACCGCTTTCATCTTTCGAGGCTTCGGCTTGACAACCGCTTCTAGCACTATAGCAACCAGTCGTCCACGCCGTTCAAAGTACACATCCTCATACGGTTTGCGCTCTCCTGTATTCGCAAATTCCCGGAACAGAGACAACGGCAGTTCAGGCCATGATGTTTCCCGATTATCTTTACAGGCACGCTCAATATCCTTCCAAAACTCGGCGTATATCGGCTCAGAGACAGTCGTCCGCAGCCTTTTTGTCCAATTACTCCTTAACCGTTGCCTTGCTGAATCCTGCATACTACCAGCCAGCGCCTTAACGAGCCGCGAAGCAGGCCAAGCCTCCCTCAGAAGACTCATTTGCCTTTCCTCCCCATGAGAAGCATTCGTTTCACTCTCTTTTTTGTTAACGCTTTCATTGTATCTAACAATCATCCTAAATTCAAAGGGGTAGTAAAACAATGGAGAAAAAATAAAAGAACCTCCAAGCCCCGTTGCCGTGGTCATGGAAGTTCTTTTATTACGCTATTGCCAATCTACGTCCAGATTAGCTTTGATCATGTTTTCTAAACTGTGGGTTTCTCTTGTTTCCACTTTCTAATCCCGTCATCCTCTAAAATCCCCAATGCGGCATCTGAAATATTAGGATCACGCAGCAGAGCGTCCTCGACTCTAAATTTAATATCATCAGCATCTGCCAGCGTCATGCCCGAAGTAAGCTCGATCACCCCTTCGACGTGATAGTAACGTCCCTCCTGCAAAATACGCATTTGAGAAATATCGGTCACATGTGTATCTGCCAAAATAATGGAAGCCACACGTTCTTCGATATCAGGAGGTGCAGATACACCAATCAAGCCCACCATGTTGTCATAACCGACCCGGAAAGCTACACCGACCATCAAACATCCAATGAGAATACTCGAAATACCGTCCAACAATTTAAAATCGGTCAGCGATGTGACCACCACTGCTAGCAGAGCGAGTACTCCCCCCGTTGTTGCTACCAAATCTTCATAAAATACCAGACGGGTTGGCGGTGCAGCACGCCCCACATGGCGGAACGCAGTGGTGAAAATGCTTAGCCCCTTCGCTTCTACTCTGGATTCATGCAGCACTTCTTTCATCGCTTTGCTCCATACAAATCCGTCCACCACTAGTGACAAAATCAGCACTACTACATTAATCCAAAATCCATGTGTAGATTCAGCCGGATGCTGAAGCAAATGAATGCCTTCCAATGCGGTTTCATAGGCCATGATCGTTACGACAATAACGGCAACCATACAGAACAGGTTAATCACCCGTCCAAAGCCGGTAGGAAAGCGTTTTGTCGGTTTTTTCTCTGCCAGTACACTGCCGGCGAACACAAACATTTGATTCACTGCATCCGCAATGGAATGCATCATCGTAGCAAACATAGAACCACTACCTGTCAAGGCAAAAGCAATCCCCTTAATCAAGGCAATACCAGTATTACCTAACGCCGCCGAGCCCGAAGATTTGTTTCCTTTTTTGACCATACTCCAAAAGGAGTCCTCTTTCTGTTTCACTTCCATCTTGTAGCTCCTCCTGAGGTATACATAATCTGTTATATCATCGTTTGTTATGTATTATTTTTAACCCGTCCATATTCTACCTAACCAACTGAGGAGAATCAATACAAACGATAATATTTTCCATGGAAAAGGAATGCCCCATGTCACCCTACGACATGAAGCATTCCCGTTACAGCCTTCTATCAGACATACCCTCAAGTTAACACAGATAATCTACATGCGCTGGCGATCGACATAAGTGCCTGTTTACCAGCTTGATTTCGTAATGCCTGGAATTTGGCCTTTATGTGCCAACTCGCGGAACGCGATACGAGACAGCTTGAATTTGCGCAAGTATCCTCTGGGTCTTCCTGTCAGCTCACAACGGCTTTTCAGGCGTGTTGGAGATGAGTCACGCGGAAGCTTTTGCAAAGCTTCGTAGTCCCCTTTTGCTTTCAATTCACGTCTCAGATCCGCATATTTAGCTACAATTTCCTGGCGTTTCTTCTCTTTTACGACTTTTGACTTCTTGGCCATGTAAAGCTCCTCCTTGTGATATATGCCAATCATGAAGGTTCACCATCACTACCACGAGATTGATGAACACGGATATGAACATGATTTCACACCATAATAGTAATCATTACGATTACTATTTAATATAACGCTGCTCCAAGCGTGTTGTCAACCCAAGCGGTTTGAATCACAACAACATTAAAAAGCCGTTGAAACAGTAGACCTCTTCACTCTTGTGAACGGTCTGCCGTTTCAACGGCTTTAAAATTTGCTGACTGACTCCGTTTATTCAGCCAAATGGCAAGCTACCCAGTGATCTGGACGAGCCTCACGATAGAGTGGAATCTCTTTGGAGCAACGATCGATTGCAAAGGGGCAGCGAGTATGAAACTTGCAACCCGAAGGCGGATTCACCGGACTTGGAATATCCCCCTTGAGCAAAATGCGTTCTCTTTTCAACTTCGGCACCGGAATAGGCACAGCCGACAGCAACGCCTTCGTATACGGATGCAACGGATTCCCGAATAGCTCGTCACGCGAAGCCGTTTCGACCATGGAGCCTAGATACATTACGCCAATACGGGAACACAAATGTTCCACCACGCTCAAATCATGCGAGATGAACAAGTATGTCAGACCCCGTTCGGCCTGCAATTTGGCGAATAGGTTAATAATCTGCGCCTGTATGGACACATCCAGCGCCGATACCGGCTCATCAGCGATAATTAGATCCGGCTGAAGCGCCAACGCTCGGGCAATGCCGATCCGTTGACGTTGACCTCCCGAAAATTCATGGGGAAAACGGTCGATATGATACTCTGACAATCCACATAGCTTGAGCACGTCCAGCACAATCTGCCGGACCTCCTCCTTCGTTGCTATACCGTGATCCAGTAGCGCCTCACCAATGGCATCACCAATCCGTACACGGGGATTCAGCGAGCTATACGGGTCTTGAAAGATCAGCTGAATTTTAGGACGAAGTTCCTGCATCCCTTTGGCAGACAAGCTGTGCAGATCCACCCCTTTGTATTTTATGGTACCGTCCGTTTTATCCGTCAATCTAACAATCGTGCGGCCCACCGTGCTTTTACCGCTCCCCGATTCCCCTACCAATCCAAAGGTTTCCCCCTGACGGATCGTAAAGCTGATATCGTCTACCGCCCGCACATGTCCTGAAGTACGGTTCATAAACCCGGACTTCACCGGAAAGTATGTTTTTAAGCGGTCTATTTCCAACAATGGCTCAGCCATGAACAACCGCCTCCTCATATAGCCAGCAGGATGCTTTCTGCTGAGCTGAAACTTCTTTTAATGTAGGCTCTTTTATACGGCAAATGTCCATGCAATACCCACAGCGGTCGTGAAAATAACAGGAAGTCGTCAGCTCCAGCGGATTAGGGACCTGCCCGGGGATGGAATACAGTTCCTCTTGGCGCTGATTAAGCACCGGTTTGGACTTTAGTAACCCCTGTGTATAAGGATGCTTGGGATGATTGAACAGCTGTACCACTTCGCCTTCCTCGACGATCTTGCCTGCATACATCACTATGACGTAATCAGCCATTTCGGCGACAACACCCAGATCATGGGTGATTAGCATGAGCGACATATTGGATTGGGCTTTAAATTCACGCAGCATGTCGAGAATCTGTGCTTGAATTGTTACATCCAATGCCGTGGTCGGCTCATCCGCAATAAGCAGCTTGGGACTGCAAGAAACAGCAATGGCAATCATAATGCGCTGCAGCATTCCTCCGCTCAGTTCATGCGGATAGCTTTTTAATATCTGCTCCGGTCGGGATATGCCGACCTGTTCAATCAGTTCCAGTGCTCGCTTACGAGCTTCCTTACGGCCCATTTTCAAATGTTCAATCAGTGGTTCGGATAGCTGTTCACCAATGGTCATGACTGGATTCAATGAAGACATCGGCTCCTGAAAGATCATGGATATTTCATGCCCGCGAATCGTGCGCATCTCATTTCTGCTAAGCTCTAGCAGATCGGTTTCCTCAAAACGGATGCTTCCGCCTACCACTTTACCACCAGGACTCTGGATGAGACCCATGATCGACATCGCGGTAATACTTTTGCCGCAGCCCGATTCACCGACAATGCATACCGTTTCCCCCGGCTTCACACGGAAGCTGATATCATCCACCGCTTTGACCGTTCCTCCTTCTGTATAAAAATGAGTGCTTAAATGTTCAATGGAAAGTAAATTGTCCATGGTGTATGATCACCTACCTCTTATGTTTCGGGTCAAGTACATCCCGCAGCCCGTCACCAAAAATATTAATAGCGATAACTGTAGCAAAAATAGACAGTCCTGGCGGTATCCACAACCACGGTCGTTGCTGAAAATCCAGCACATTGTTAGCGGCATCGATCATATTGCCCCAAGTTGGTGTCGTGGGCAGCACGCCAAGGCCAAAGAAGCTGAGTACAGATTCACTCAAGATAGCTCCACCAATATTCAATGTAGCGATAACGATCAACAACGGCAAAATATTCGGCAGCAGATGCTTGAACAGCTTTCGACGATTCGAGAGTCCCAGTACCGTCGCGGCTTGCATAAATTCACGTTCCCGCAAACTAAGCATCTGGCCCCTCACCATCCGTGCAATCCCCGGCCAGTTGACCAGACTAAGCATCAGCATGACAATATACATCCGTTGATCGGGTGGAACCTTCCAGTCAGATAGCAGCGCGCCCATAATAAATAGCAGGGGCAAACTGGGAATTGTCAGCAGCAAATCAGCAACGCGCATAATAATCTGATCTGCAATCCCGCGAAAATATGCGGATATGACCCCCAGTGTAGCCCCCAAAAAGACTGACAATACCATGGAAGCCAAACCCACGGTAAGAGAAATTTGACCTGCCTGCATCACACGTGTCAGCACATCCCGTCCCAGCTTGTCTGTTCCTAACCAGTGATGGATATTTGGCGCCTTGTTCATCATTAATATATTTGTTTTATTATCGGAATAAGGAGAAAATAGCGGGCCGATAAAACAGAGCAAAAACATAAATACCACGACGAGCAGACCAGCCATAGCAAGCTTGTTTCTGAACAGCTGCCGGAGCGCTTGCTGCCACATTGAAGATTTAACAGTTGCTTGCAGTCTGCCGTTGCTCTTGCTCAAATTACTGCTCACGGATGACATTCCTTAGCCCCCTTCTTACACTTTCACACGCGGGTCCGCGATGCGATATAAAATATCGGACAATAGTGTCCCGATCACGCTCAATATGGCAATTAGCATCGTAAAGCCCATAAGTAGCGGATAATCCCGGAGCGAAAAGGATTGCATGTACAACTGACCGATTCCCGGCCAATTAAAAATCTTTTCAATAATCAGGGACCCGCCAAACAGTGCAGGTAATTCGAAGCCAACGAGCGTAATGGCAGGCAGTAATGCATTTCTCAATGCGTGCGTAAAAAGTACCTTTCTTTCCTTTAAGCCCTTTGCACGGGCTGTGCGTATATAATCCTGCTGGATCACGTCGATCATATTGCTACGGAAGTAGCGGGTCAGCGAACCCAGTCCCAGCAGCGTCATAACGATCACTGGCAAGGTCATATGCTGGAGAACCTCCTTCACATACTCCATACCTGTAGCGTTACTGCCCGTATTGAGCATGCCACCGGGTGGCAACCACTTCAGGTCAACCGCTGCGATTTTAATCAGATACAGCCCGATAAAAAAAGAGGGCACAGACATGGCAGCGAAAATCACTACCATTACCAACGTATCAAACCATGAATACTGCTTATAAGCAGCAACCACACCAATAATGACCGCGATAAACCAGGTCAGGAAGGTCGATATAACGGCCAGCAAAAACGAGTTCCAGATATATTCATTAAATAAGGTCAGCACCGGCTTCTGCTGGGCAAGCGAATAGCCAAAATTGCCATGCAGCGCATTGCCTAGCCAATTTCCATAGCGTTCAAGAATAGGCTTATTTAGGCCGTAAATTTCCCTCAGCTCCGCCTTTCTCTCTGGCGACAGCTTCAGATTGCCGCTAATGAAATCTCCCGGTGTCATGGCATACAGGAAAAAAATCATCATCGATGCGGCCAACAAAATAATAACCATATACGTCAGTCTTTTCGTTAAAAACGAGCTCATGACAGACTCCTTTCAATTCAAGGTCAGGCTACTCATTACGTTTCCCCCATTTGGGAGGCCCCTTGATCCGAACCTGATGTTCTTCACAAGGGGCCCGCAAATGTGGCTTATTTAAGGGACCATTCGAACAGATTACCAGACAAGCCAATGAACGGACTGACCTTTACATGTTCCATCCGACCATTGTAGGCATACACCGTCTTCTTATAGTTGGTAAAAATAACGGGCAGTTCATCGTTTAGCAGCGCATATAATTCTTTATATATTTTCTTGCGTTCTTCCATATTCGTCGTAGACAAGCCTTTTTCATATAGCTCTTTTACCTTTGGATTGTTATATCCCTTGACTTCTCCATTGACGAATTGCTCGATTCCATCCGATGGATCTGTCAGCATGCCTGTCGAGAAGGCGGCGAGATCATAATCTTTACCTTCTACTTTGGCTACCATTGCATTAAAGTCTGCAAAGATTTCCGGCTGAAGGTCAACACCAATCGCTTTGTAATTTTCAGCCGCAAGCGCAATAAAGGTGTCTGTTTCTGGACGTTTAGAGGTCAGCAGGTGAATGGTCAGCTTCTGACCGTTTTTCTCACGGATACCGTCACTACCTTCTACCCAACCCGCTTCATCCAGCAGCTTTTTCGCTTGCTCCGGGTCGTAGTTGTATGGATTGATTCCATCGGTCGTGTAAGACCAGAATATTGGGGAAGCTGGAATGTTTGCGACCGCCCCTGCTCCCTGAGCTGCATCGACATAAATGCTTTTCCGATCCAGTCCATAGGTCAATGCTTGACGAACCTTTTTATCCTTAAGCTTTTCATTTTCAAGATTTACTTGCAAATATCCGTAAGTGCTAGGGGTATACGGCAAAATGTTTAAAAAGCCAAGCCCTTTCAGTTTGTCAATATTTTCCTGAGTTGCGGTGAAGGATGCAAAGTCGGTATCGCCCGTTTCAATAAACTGCCAAGCATCGCCTTCCGCTGTTTTGTAAATGAAATGCTGTGTTTTCGGTTTTCCTTTGAAAAAGTGATCATTCGCCTCCAGACGAACTTCTTGCCCCGGAATGAATTTTTCCAGCTTATAAGCCCCATTCCCCAGAGGACTACTATGTAGATTCTTAAAATAATCCAGCTGTCCAAACTTATAATCCTTGCCGTAGTAGGCTTTGGACAGTACATTGTCACCCAAAATCGGCAGAGCCAGCGCGTTTGGTTTTTCCAACGTCGCAGAAATGGTCTGCGCATCAATCACCTTGATTCCTTCAATTTGTTTGGCCTTGCCTTCCGTATAGGCGTTGCCGCCTTTAATGTTCAGCTTTCGGATTTGACTGTCGCCAGGATAGGCTTTGTCATAGATCAACGTCCAGGTAAAAGCGACATCTTCTGCTGTCAAAGGGGAGCCATCACTGAATTTAGTACCGGGAACCAGATGAAATGTATACGTTAGATTATCTTTAGAAATATCCCAGCTCTTCGCCAGATTGGGCAGCGGAAGCCCCTTCTCGTCTACCGTAACCAGCGGAGTCCACAATTGCGAAATCACGTTGCCGTCATAGCCGCTTTGGTTAAAATACGGAGTGAATACCCCGGCCGGGTCAGTCAGACCCACAATAATGGTGTCGTTTCTTTTTTTGGATACTTCCGGCAATTTGGACATATCAGAAGCCTTTACCAAACTTGTTAATGGCTGCGCTGTAGTAGTTGTCTGTGTGTCCCCATTATTTTGGGCAGTAGCATTGTTGGAGCTGTCCGATCCACCGTTAGAGCAAGCAAACAGCAAGGTAGAGCTCGCCAGAAGTAGACTGCTAAGTAAAATAATACTCTTTTTCAACATAATCCCCCCGAGTTAAATTATTAAATTCCGATAGAACAAGTTGTGATTAAGAAGATAAACCTCATTATAGGAATTTATTGGGGTTCTGTAAAGGGAGAACTACATTTTTTATGTAAAAAAAAGACGTAAACTCATCCGGATTCCAAATGATCGACGTCTATTTGTTTAAAGTGTTAAAGTCTGACGGGTGCGTGCAGCCTAATTTCGCTCCATATAGCCAAAAATGCTCCGATGCATTTCATCCACAGCCGAAAGCCGTGCGCTATATCCGAGTAATGTTTCGCCATCAAAATGTGCATGGATGAAGCCGGAGGCCCGGAGCTTAAAAATATGGTCGTGCGTGATTCCCTTGGACAGCTTGAGATGACGGACAATCTCAATAAAGGTTCGTGGAGACTGGCTTTGATACAAATATTTTAAAATCCTAAGCCTGCTCTTCTCCCCCAAGCTTCGGATCATTCGATATTCCTGTGGGGATAAAAAATCTTCCTCCTGAACATAAATTCCTGCCGAGTAATGGCACAACAGGAGCGACCCAAATCGATAAATAATATTTATCGGCTGAAAATGGTATTGAGGCACCAGCAACACGCGCGTCAGTCCCTCGGAAGGCTCGAACCGGAAGCCATTAGTGGTACGATCCACCCACTCCATAGAGCTATATACGCCCTTCTCCTTATTTCTTCGTTCAGCTTCCTGTTCCAGACCGCTTAGAATACTTATATCCACATGGCGAAAATACTCTTCGTCCCAGCCAGATAGCAGTTGCAAAGCAAGTTTGCGAAGCTTCTCCATGTCGTCAGGCAGCGGAATCCCATAGGCTGATGCCTGTTGTTTTAATTCCTGTAAAGTCCGATTCTCCAGATGGTCTACGACCTCTTCAACGCCCCCCTGATCAGAAAGCATACAGACAAGTCCATAAATAACCTTCCAATCTGCATTGATTTCCATGGACTCCAGCAATTCGGACAAACCTGGTGACAGCGTTCCACGCACTTGCTCCGCCCACCCGGCTGATAAGTCGGTCTTCTTGTAAGCCTTGCGGCAAATAAAGGTGTGTAAGCTGCTGAGCAGCTCAAACACCGGTCCATATGCTACATGTACATCGTAAGGAGCATTCACGTCGTGACTCATCGCTTTCTGTCCTCTTTTCTATCATATCTGATGTCCATTATACATACTATCGTACACCTGTTCATTCTTTGTGAGCCATTCGTACGAGAATTTAGCAAAACACAGATACAAATATGAACGTAATAAGCGTCATAATCAAGGCGCAAAAAAAGCCTGATCTCACCAGACTTTAACTGTTCAGCTATGAATTCAAAAAGGTTGTCTCCCACAAATATCGCAGGAGACAACCTTGGGTCAAATAGTATAATGTTTAAAGTTTGTTAACTGCTACTTTCCACTCTAAAATTCCTGTGGATGCTGAACCTTTGGATACCATTTCAATTCTTAATTTCGTTGTTTTTACAGGCGTAAAAGTAGTTGTATTATACTGGTCTGCCGAAGTACCCAATCCATTAGCCTGCTTGACATTGGACCAGCTGCGACCATTCCAATACTTAATCTTGTAAGACTTAGGAACATCAATGCCACCGCCATCTTTAAACCAATAGACATCCGTTTGGGATACCGTATATTCTTGATCAAAATCATATTGGACCCATTGTGTACCTGTCTCAGGCCAAAATGAAAAAACCGTTTATTCACTGAATCAATTCCATCACAGAATTTGATTTTGGAACAAACGGCTCTATTTATAAGCTTTTTCACACTACTCTAGTAATTTTTTAGCGGGTAGGAAAACGAGAGGTATCCTTCTTAACCCGGCTCCAGGTATAACGCAACATCCAGGTATCCCACTCTGTTATTTTGGGAGAAGTTCCGGCCCACATAATAGTTGGCACAGGAAAACCACCGCTAGGCTCATGCTCTACTCTATGGATTTCAATGCCGATTCAGCCAGTGAAGCCAGTAGCTTCGCTGTTCCCGGCAACGCACGTTCGTCCAAATCAAAGGCAGGATGATGCCATTCCTGGCTTCCCGCAGTGCCGACAAAGACAAATACACCTGGGATGTTCTTCTGATAAAACCCAAAATCTTCGCTCGCCGAGGATGATATGGGACGAACGACATCCAGACCGACCGCTTCCGCCGCCTCTTCCGCGATGGCGGCCAACTTACCGTCATTCAGAACAGGTGGCGGGCCCTCAATCCAGCGGATGGTCGCTTTCGTGCCAAAAGCATCGGCAACACCTTTTACGACCTGCTCGAAGCGTTCAGTCACCTGAGCGCGAACATTCTCGTCAAATGTGCGGATTGTTCCGTCCAAATGGGCGCGGTCAGGAATGATGTTCCAGGCGTTGCCACTGTGCAGCTTCGTGACGCTAATGACCGCGCTATCCAGCGGATTAACGCTCCGACTCACAATAGATTGCAGCGCCGTAATGATATGTGACGATACCACGATGGGGTCAATCCCTGCATGCGGCACTGCAGCATGTGTGCTCAGACCCTCCACCTCGATGTAGAAACCATCCGCCGCTGCCATTAGCGGACCTTCTTTGATGCCGACCGTACCTACGGGCAGGTCTGGCTTGTTATGCAGGCCAAATATGGCCTGCACCCCTGCCAACGCACCACTGTCCAGCACTTGGACAGCGCCTTTGGCCTTTTCCTCAGCTGGCTGGAACACCAGCCGAACCGTGCCTTTCAGCTCCTGCTCCCGCTGCTTCAGGAGTATGGCTGCTCCTAACAAGGACGCGGTATGAAAATCATGCCCACAAGCATGCATCTTGCCCGGATGCACCGAAGCATAAGGCAATCCCGTCTCCTCCTGAATAGGCAACGCATCAATGTCTGCACGAAGCGCGACAGTTGGTCCCTCCTGCCGTCCGCCAATTTCCGCTACTAATCCGGTACGCAGCGGCACATCCAGAATCGTTATGTTCTGTTCTTCCAACAGACGTCGGATAAAGGCGGTAGTTTCAACCTCCTCGTTAGATAGCTCGGGATTTCGATGCAGATGGCGGCGAATATCCACCAGCTGCTGCTCCAAAACCTGCTCCTTCGTCCCGGTTGATCCACTCATCCCTATTCCTCCTTCGTGAACCCAAAATAGTTACAATTCTCTCAGACCAACAATTTCTAGGACTGCACAGGCAATCCGGCAAAAGCTTCATGCAACAACTCGAACGAGCGCACGCGCTTGTGTATATCTCTTATTCCTGTCGTAACGATCAGCTCATCGACCTGATACTTCGCTTGAATTTCCGTCAGGACAGCATAAATTTCGTCTTTATTCCCTTTGTTAATTTGCGCTTGTGTAGCTTCAATTGTATATTCTTCACCCGATTGCTTGCCGAACTCTTCTGCACTTTCCAACGTGCCCACCGTAGCCGTCTTGCCACTGGCCAGATGAATTTTGTACAGCTTGTGCTCCCCTGCTAACTCTGCAGCTTCCTCGGAAGTGTCCGCTACGATGACTGAAAGCGCAAAAAGAGCTTTCGGCTCACGTCCATAACTATAATCGAAAGACGCCCGATACGTACGGAATGAGTCCAATGCAACCTGCTCATTACTATTGATAAATTGCGAGAAAACGTAGGGCAACCCCAAACGCGCAGCAATTCCAGCACTGTCTGTACTTGTACCCAAAACGTAAATATCCGCTGGTATTTCTGGAATCGGATTCGCCTGTAACCCGGCTAACGGTCCTTCTTCAGACGGAATATTATGAATATAGCGACTTACTTCATCAATTTTTTCTTCGAGAGAAGGCGCGTCATGAACGTTTCGTTGTAACGCCTGTGTGGATTTCGGCAGCCCGCCCGGCGCGCGTCCGATTCCCAAATCTACGCGACCCGGTGCAAGAGAGGATAGTACATTAAAGTTTTCAGCTACTTTATAAGGGCTGTAATGCTGAAGCATCACTCCACCAGAACCGACTTTAATACGCTCAGTGCGTGCCAGCAAGTGGGAAATGAGTACCTCTGGCGAAGAGCCCGCAACCTGCTCGGAATCGTGATGCTCTGATACCCAGAAGCGCGTAAATCCCAATTCCTCTACACGCTGTGCTAGCTTAATCGTATTACGAAGGGCCTGCGCTGCCGTTTCCCCCTCGTGTATAGGGCTTTGATCCAATACTCCGATTTTAATACTCATTTCTCCCTCTCCCGTCTAAATTGAATAGTTATATTCCGGTGTAATCCGTTTCAGGAATTGTTTGGTACGTTCCTCTTTGGGGTGGTTAAAAATGTCTTCCGGTGTGCCTTCCTCGATAATATTACCGCCATCCATAAATACCACATGATTTGAAACATCGCGCGCAAAGCCCATTTCATGTGTAACGACAATCATGGTAATGCCTTCCTTCGCAATCTTGCGGATCACCGACAGCACCTCACCCACCAACTCAGGGTCCAGCGCCGAAGTCGGCTCATCAAATAAAATCACTTCCGGGTTCAGCGCCAAAGCACGCGCTATGCCGACACGCTGCTGCTGCCCGCCGGATAACTGGCTTGGATAATGATTTAGCTTTTCACCCAGACCGACCTTTTCCAGCACTTCAATGCTGATTTTCTTCGCTTCCTCCTGCTTGACCTTACGAACAACGACAAGTCCCTCCATGACATTTTCCAGTGCTGTTTTATGCTTGAACAAATTGTATTGCTGGAAAACCATAGCCGTCTTTTGACGCAAAGCCAAAACATCCTTCTTCGCAGGTCGCTTGCAGTTCACTGTAAAATCGCCAATGCTGACTTCCCCATCATTCGGCTTTTCCAGATAATTAATGCAGCGTAGCAGAGTCGTTTTTCCTGAACCGCTCGGGCCTAAAATAACGACGACCTCGCCTTTGTTCACAGTCAAATCAATGCCTTTGAGCACTTCATGTTTGCCGAACGACTTCGTAATATTTTGCAGACGGATCATGATGCTCGACCTCCATTAAACACATTGATTTTTTTCTCCACCAACCCAGATATTCGCTCAATCAATACCGTCAAGCCCCAAAATAGCAGTGCAGCTGCGATATATACCTCCAAATATTTCCAGTTGGTAGATGCCAGAATTTCAGCCTGTGCCTGGATTTCTGTGACCGAAACCGTGAAGGCCAAGGTAGAGCCATGAAGCATCCCAATAACGGAATTCGTCAGGTTTGGCAAACTCACCACGAACGCCTGCGGAAATACAATCCGTCTCAGCACTTGCCACGTCGTCATACCGACGGCATATGCCGCCTCGATCTGCCCCTTATTGACCGATTGAATTCCAGAACGGACGACCTCAGACATATACGCGCCACTAGTAATGGAAAATGAAATGAGTGCAAATACCATATAAGGGACATCTTTGGATTGTAACGACCAGCCGAAATGCTTCACTCCCGCATCAATCAACAAAGGCAAACTGAAATAAATAAGCAGCAAATGCATCAGCATCGGTGTACCACGGATAAAGGTAACGTAACCGTGAGAAATCTGGGACAACACAGGAACCTTATAGATTCGCGCCAGCGCCGTTATCATACCGATGACCAAACCTGCCAGTACGGAAACTACCGTAATAATTAAGGTATTGGGCAGCGCGGAGAACAACCCTAAAAAGGCAGTATATATAAATCCAAAATCCAGACTCATATGCCTTTACCTCCTTTACTAAGACGGGGACTTCTCAGGTAGCGCACCACAAAACTTTTTCGTTTTTCGGGTTCTTTCTGCACTTCATCCCGATGCTCATGCCGGAGAAGCATATCTTCCAGCACCTTGAACAATTTTTGTAAAATCAGACTGATCACCAGATAGATAAGGGATAACGCGATATAGGTTTCAACAAAATGCTGGGTAGCCGACCCTAATGTCTGTGATTTCCCTGTCATCTCCATCGCTCCGATCGTAAATGCCAGCGAAGTATCCTTTAGATTGCCAATCACCAGATTGGAAAATACCGGAACCACCACAGCCAGCGCTTGCGGCATTATGATACGTGTAAAGGTCTGATAGCCTGACATGCCGACGGACTGTGCAGCCTCGATTTGTCCTCGGTCTACTGCCTCTACTCCTGACCTGATAATTTCGGAAATAAAGGCTCCACTATTGAGTCCGTAGGTCGCTACAGCAAACCACAGCACATCCCATCTGGAGGAATTGATATCCACCAGCTTTAGTAGCTCTGGCAGGCCGTAATACACCAGAAACAATTGGATTAGAATAGGTGTTCCGCGAAAAAAGGAAACATACACCTGAGAAACACGTTTGAGAAATGGAATGTTATACATGCGAGGCAGCGCAACCAACAGACCAATGATAAGCCCCAATACAAGCGAGCTTGCTACAATAAACAAGGTGATGTGTAAGTAAGACAGCATTTTCGGGATAAAGCTAAAAACATAGTCAATATTGAACTCTCTGCTCATATGCCTGCCCCCTTTCTATACATCAGCGGTCAGAATACATAGAGTACCCTGACCGCTGAAATGTCCAAGTCTATCCTTACTTTTTACTGCTGCTACCTTCTTTTTTTACATCTTCCAGAGACTTCGTGAAATCCTCTCCAAGCCATTTAATGCTCAGCTTCGACAGCGTACCGTCGTCCTTCACTTCCTGAATGGCTTTGTCAAGGTCATCCGCCAACCCTTGCTCATTTTTGTTCAGTACATACAGTACATCCGATTGAGTCAAAGGATCACCAACGGTTTTCAGAGCTACTTCTCCTTTTTCATCGGTGTTAAAACGGTTCGCAAAGTCTGTCGTAACGGTAGCATCTATACGGCCACTCGTAATTTGTTGCACCGTATCATTGGCCGCACCACTCGTATAAACGATATTCAGGGCATCTCCATGGTTTTTGTTATATTCTTTTAGCACATACGCCGCATTACTGGTTGGGCTGGTGAGTACCTTTTTCCCTTTCAAATCATCAATGGAGTGAATGGTATTGTTATCCTTCGCTACAGCGACTCTGTTCAGAAAAATGCTATATGGATTTTTGTTGAACAGATACTTGGCTTCACGCTCCGGGTTTTTTTCCATTTGATGCGATACCAGATCAATCTTGCCGGCATCGAGACTTAGCAGCAAATTTCCAAAGTCCATCGTTTTGAATTCAAATTCGTATTGAGGTAGGCGCTTGTCCAGCTCCTTAATCAGCTCCACATCAAAACCTGTTAAATTTCCGTTTTCGTCAATAAAGCATACATTTTTGAATTGAGTACCTGTGCCTACGATAATTTTCTTCACGTCTCCGCTTGAACCTGACGCGCTAGACGCGTTATCTGAGGAACTGCAGCCTGCCAACACCAGGATGATTGCCATAACAGACAATATTGCAAACCACTTTTTCATATGAATCCCCCTCATCTCTTTGTATATCAGCAGTTTGCGACATACATGGTAGCTATAATACTCAATTATACATAATTCCTATAAATTTAATCGGTTTTAGGATGTGATTAATTTAACACCTGGATACCTATACGTCAATCCACCAAGCTATAGAACTTTTCTATAACAGAACAGCACCCCGGAAACCTTCTGTCAGTGCATCTGCAAAATCCGAGGTCACTGCACAGTCCTCTTTGGTCACAATTATGCTAATCTGCATCGACACCCCAGCTATCTCTGGAACATGGATACGGAACAGTTTCTGATCTTTCACTTCACGGTTTACACAGACATCTGGCAAGAAGGCAATACCCGCTTCTTCCAATACCAGCTTTTTGGCCGTGACCACATTGTCTACCTGAAAAGCAATGTCTGGTGGCTGCTCCAGTGATTCAAAAGCGCGATGAATCCTCATCCAATCTAGTGATCCGCATTCAAAAAACACCAGTGTTTCACGTTGAATATCCTGTATGCTGGCCTTTCCTGTCTTCATAAACGGATGGCCGTCGTATACATACAGGGAAATCGGATCTTCATAAAAAGCAAGCGTACGGATAGCCGGATGCATCACTTTACGGACAAAACTAATGTCTACCTCACGGTTCAACAGTTTATGTACCAGTTGATCCGTCGTTGCCGTCACAATTTTGTAGCTAACCTCTGGATAACGGGCACGAAGCTGCTTTAATATCTCTGGAATAATGTAGTTCGACACCGATATCGTGCAGCCAATTCGAATTTGTTGAGGGGCTTTCTTACGCTGTTGGAGCTTTTGCTTCCCTTTTTGCAGCACCTGAAGCATCTGCTCCGCATAAGGAAGAAACTTTCGTCCATCCTCTGTCAGAACCGTTTGCTTGCTTTGACGGTCGAACAGCTTGCATTCTAGCTCGCGCTCTAGCGTCTGAATCCGGGCTGTAACAGAGGGCTGGGACAAGAACAAGGCTTCTGCCGCCTTATTAAAGCTCCCATAATGATTCACGTATACAAAGGCTTCCATATTCTCGATATTCATACGCAAGTCCCCCAGTAAGTTTTATATACACTTATCCAATATGTTAACTTGGTTTTTTGTATCATAAAACTCACTGAACGACCTGTCAATGGACATATTGAAAATATCTATAATTTTAATAGCCCATTTAGTTCTTTAACAGAACGTTCCAACCGTGCAACCAATTCTTCGGACACCCCGTACGCTCCATCCGGCAGACGTTCGACCCACTGATCCACTGCATACACCCCGCCAAGAATATGTCTTCCGCCCAGTGCATTAATAACCGGCTTCAATGCATAGTCAATGACCAGCAGGTGAGCCAGTGTGCCTCCGATAAATAAAGGCAAGACAGGTTTCCCTCTTAGTCCCTCCTGCGGAACCAAATCCAGGAATATTTTCAATAGTCCTGAATAGGACGCCTTATAGACTGGAGAAGCCACAATGACGGCATCCGCTGCTGCAATCAGCGCAAGTGATGCTGTGATATCAGGGCTGTTAAAGTTAGCTGTGACTAGATCCTCCGCTGGCAAGTCGACCACATTCAGCAGTTTGACCTCCGCTCCAGCCTGCTGCAACTGCTCCGTTGTATAGTGAATCAAGCCGTATAAACGGGATTGTGTAGACGGACTGCCTGATAGGATGACAACCTTGGACATATTTTTTCCTCCTTCTGTTATGCGTCAACCTTCACTTTAGATCTGGCCGCTGTGTAGCGGTTCTCAGGTATAGGCACGCCCAGGTTTTCACGCAGTGTGCTAAATTCATAATCCTGACGATAAATACCGCGTTCCTGCAAAATAGGCACAACCAGATTGACGAAGTCATGCAGACCCGATGGTACATCAGAACCAATAATGAATCCATCTGCTCCTTTTCTATCGAACCACTCCTGCACTCGATCCGCCACCTGCTCAGCGGTTCCGATAAAAGAGGTTCTCGGCGTAGCTGAACGCAACGCAACCTCGCGTAAGGTCAAGTTTTGTTCCTTGGCTACTCGTTTGATTTTATCTGTACCGCTGCGGAACGCATTGCTGCCAATACCATCAAGCTCAGGGAATGGCTCATCCAGCGGATATTGTGAGAAATCATGATGATCGAAGAAACGTCCCAAATATTTTAGCGCAGCCTCAATCGTCACCAGATTAGTGATCTCTTCATACTTACGTTCCGCTTCCTCCGTTGTATTGCCAATAATCGGCGATATGCCCGGCAAAATGACAATATCCTCTTCGGATCTACCATAGCGTACCGCACGTTCTTTCACATCACGATAAAACTGCTGCGCTTCCTCTAACGTTTCATGTCCTGTAAATACAGCATCCGCTTCCTTGGCGGCCAGGTTTTTGCCATCCTCCGAGGAACCTGCCTGGAAAATAACCGGCTGTCCCTGCTTGGATCGTCCAATGTTCAGCGGACCCTGCACAGAGAAAAACTCACCTTTATGGTTCAATGTATGCAGCTTTTCAGGATCAAAAAATACTCCAGCTTCCTTATCACGAACGAACGCATCCGCTTCCCACGAGTCCCACAGTCCTTTCGTAACCTGTAAATATTCCTCTGCAATTTTATAGCGCTGCGGATGCGACGGGTGCTCGCCTTTGCTAAAGTTAAGGGCAGAGCCTTCCAGCGGGGAAGTCACCACATTCCAGCCTGCCCGACCTCCGCTAATATGATCAATGGAAGAAAACTGGCGTGCTACCGTGAACGGTTCGCTATAGGAAGTCGACAATGTGCCAACCAGTCCGATATGCTTCGTCACTCCAGCCAAAGCAGACAAAATCGTAATTGGCTCAAAACGGTTCAGAAAGTGAGGAATGGATTTTTCGTTAATGAACAGGCCATCTGCGATAAATACGAGGTCGAACTTTCCTTCCTCTGCCTTTTGCGCCTGCGTTTTATAAAATTCAAAGTTAACACTCGCGTCCGCAGGTACTTCAGGGTGACGCCAAGTCGTCATGCTTCCCCCAACGCCGTGAATAATCGCACCAAATTTAATTTGTCTATTCTTAGCCATAACTCTTCCACCTCTCTTGAACATGATTGTTATACCACTTGATTGTAACTTTCCAGCACTTTACCCAACTCTTCCAGATCCGGGTTGAGCAGGGCTTCATATTTGTTATCCCCGCCTACTTCGACGACAGGAACATAACGAACACCATATTTGGTTTCCAGCACGTCACGCAGCGCATCATTTCCGTCCACTTGGATATTTTCATACGGCTGATTTTGGGATTCCAGGTACGATTTGATCTCTCCACAAAAATGACAGCCGGTTTTACTCCACAATACAACTTTAGGTTTGGACGACATATACATACCTCCGCGAGCTTAATGTTTATAATTCCGATGAATTAAATAAGAATTATATTTATAATGTATCCTGCCGACCCTTTTCCGTCAATCGCTTGTGTAATAGACATTGACAATTCAACGATAGAAAATTTTAATTTTATACTGTAATCAATCGGTTTATTGGCAGCTCAGTTATTTAAATTTAGGGGAATTGGAGTTTAAATGTGCCTTGACGCGGATATCCTTGGAATAGTAGCGCCCTTGTGGCGAAATGAAATGAGGTTGAGCAAATGCAGGATTGGGCCGAGGTTGCTATACGCACATTAATGGCTGTCGCTATATTATTTTTAATCACCAAAATTCTTGGAAAACGTCAGGTATCCCAGCTCTCCTTGTTCGAATATATAACAGGAATCACGATAGGTAACCTGGCTGCTACCATTCCTATGGAGCGTGAATCCACCTGGTATCTAGGCCTCATAGCCTTGTCAGTATGGGTACTGACAACCCTTGGCATTGAATATTTGCAAATTAAAAGCAAAAAAATCAGAGATATAACAGATGGAAGGACAACAATCCTGATCAAAGACGGCAAAATTTTAGAGGATAATCTGAGAAAAGAACGGCTCACCCTGGATGAACTCATGGAGCAGCTTCGAAGCAAGAATGTATTCAAAGTAGCTGACGTGGAATTTGCTCTTATGGAAACCAGTGGCGAAGTCAATGTGCTGTTAACCAAAGACAAGCAGCCGGTGACGCTTAAGGATCTGAATATGCTGCAATTACCGGAAAAAGAACCCACAGCAGTCATTATGGATGGACAACTTATGCAGCAACAAATGGCATATATGGGGATCACTCAACAATGGCTGGATGCCAAGCTAAAGGAAAAGAGTCTAACGGTCAAAGATGTGTTTTTTGCCCAGGTAGACACGCAAGGGGAGCTATATATTGACCCATACAGCGATAATGTACAGCTAAGCAAGGTGCAGGATTCGAATCAGGCCGTGCTGACTTTGCTGGAGCAATGCACAACGGAGTTGCAAAAACTCGCATCTGGTTCCAGTGAGCAACAAAGAAAACAGCTGTATGAGCAATGCTCACAAAGCTTGAAAGAAGCTATACAGGAGATGCAGCCGATAAATACATCTAAGTCCTGAGCACATACGCATATGCCATAAGAGTATAAGTATGGGAACTAAAAAGGAGCGTCCTTCAGCCGTTTATGGCTTTAGAAGACGCTCCTTTTTATATTACTGTGCCGGTGTACATTTCACAGTTGCTGCTGTCTTTCATTACTTTTTGGCGCAGCGGCAGCATAACTGTAAATACCGTTCCTTCTCCCACCTTGCTGGATACAGAGATAGAGCCGGTATGCATCTCTGTTATTTTATAGGCAATGGAAAGTCCCAAGCCGCTGCCACCTGCGGATCGAGCCCGTGACTGGTCTGCTTTATAAAATCGTTCAAAAATGCGTTGCTGATCCTGTTCGTTGATGCCCTGCCCCGTATCCGCAATGCGGATAATCGCCTGTTCACCGTTACTTGAAAGAGAAACAGATATGCTTCCACCCTGTGGTGTAAATTTAATGGCATTGTGAAGGAGATTTACCCAAACCTGGCCCATCAGATCCTCGTCCGCGTTGATCTCAACGATATCCACCTCAACAGTCATCTCGATTTTTTTAGCCTCCCATTGCGGTTCGCAGGCGAGAATAAGCGAAATTAGCTGCTTGTCCAGCCGATAAAGGGACGGACGAAACGGATGCCGCTCCGAATCCAGAATCGCCAGCTTCATGAGATTATCGCTTAGCTTGGATAGACGAATACACTCCGTCTCGATGATCGTCAAATACCGGTCTCGCTGCTCACGATCCAGATTCTCGTCCTTGAGCGCCTTGGCGAATCCGATTATCGAGGTCAGCGGTGAGCCGATTTCATGGGATACGTTTGAAATAAACTCCTCCCGCAGCTTTTCCATAGCCTTCAGATTTGCAGCCATATCATTGATACTGTCCACCAACTGTACATAAGGATGCGGCCTCCGATGTTTTCCGTTCCTCCCGCCGAGATCCCAATTCAGATTAATGTGAAAGTCTCCTTGCGAAATACGTTTTAAAGCATCGATCATTTCGGTAAAAGCGTGCTGTTCTCTAGGCTGGAAGAAGCGCCTTACCGTCATACTGATAATACCGAAGAAGAAAAAGCCAAGCGTCGTATTCATAAGAAAGACGAACAAACCATGGGGAGCCCATGACATGTGCGAATAGATCGCCTCCATAATAAAGAACGCGGCAGTCCAGCTGAGATACAGCACCAATAACACCAGCATGAGTCTCGCAAGGATATGGAGGAATCCCGGTTCTCGTTTCATTGCCTTACCTCCAGCCGATAACCCAATCCTCGGATCGTACTGATCCGGAAGGAGTGGCTTGCCTCCGGAAACCGTTCCCGAAGGCGTTTGATATGGACATCAACCGTTCTTTCGTCTCCCTCATAATCATAACCCCAGATCTGTTCGATCAACTGGTCGCGGGTAAAGGTTTTGCCAGGATAGCTGGCCAGCTTGAAGAGCAGCTCAAATTCCTTGCGCGGCAGAGTAAACTCCTTCTTTTCAGCCCAGCATTCAAATGTATCACTGCGCAGGACAAGATCTCCGACAGTCACTGATTTGGAAGCCATGATACGATAGCGTTTTAATAAAGCCTTCACGCGTGCAACAAGCACCATGGGGTCGAATGGCTTGACAAGATAGTCGTCCGTTCCGAGCGCGAAACCTTTCACGATCTGTGACGTCTCGCCTTTAGCTGTAAGCATAAGCAGCGGCAGGTCGGTTTGCTCTCTCAGCTTACGACACAACTCCCAACCATCCATTCCCGGCATCATGATATCAAGAACAAGTAAATCGACTTTGATTTGATCAAAAATGCGCATCGCGTCCAATCCATCCACCGCCTCGACTACATCCAGACCTTCCATCCTCAAAAAGTGTCCGACCAGTTCGCGAATATGCGGATCATCATCAACGACCAATACACGCGCCATTTCAATCCCCCCTAACTAGTTCTGCCTTAAATCTCTCATCCTCGTCAAGAAGACTGCCATCTTATGCTTTACGCATATATGCACGCACCGTAAGCGGCGCGAAAATCGCCACAATGACTGTAGCGCCAAGCAGGGAGATCGCCAGTTCCCCGCCAATCGTTCCCGTATTCGCAAGCTCCCTGACTGCGTTCACAAGATGTGAAATCGGGTTAACGTTCACAAACCACTGTAGCCAACCAGGCATTGTGTCCACAGGCACAAATGCGTTGGAAACAAAAGTGAGCGGAAACAGAACAATCATGGAGATGCCCTGTACACTGGAAGCAGTGCGGGCAATCACGCCAAAGAAGGCGAAAATCCAGCTGACTGCCCAGGAACACACGATGACCAAAAGCGCGGCGATAGCAACACTCAGCAGTCCTCCCTCTGGCCGATACCCCAAAATATACCCCATGGCGAAGGTAAGTACAGTCGCAATAGTATACCGGATACTGTCAGCCAGCAGAGCTCCAGCCAAAGGCGCAATACGTGCGATTGGGAGTGACTTGAATCTGTCGAACACTCCTTTGTCCATATCCTCACGTAGTTGGACGCCGGTAACGACGGAGGTCGAGATCACAGTCTGCACGAGGATGCCTGGAATAATAACCGGCAAATAATGCTGCACGTCTCCTGAGATGGCGCCACCAAAGATATAGGTAAACATAAGTGTGAAAATGATCGGCTGGAGCGTGACATCAAACAATTGCTCGGGAGTATGCCGGATCTTCAGAATGCCCCGGTAGGCCATCGTCATGGAATTGAAGAACGCCTGTCTGAAACTCACAGACTTCTTCAAAGTGCGATCAAAACCTGTCATAACCGTAGTGCTCTTCATACTCTCGCCCCCTCCCCAGCATGCGCTCCTTGGGACGTCTGCTGCTCGTTTACTTGTGCCCCATGACCAGTAATGGACAAAAACACCTCGTCAAGCGTCGGCTTTTGCACACTCATTTCTGCTAGACGAATCTCTCCAGTACGGAGGGCAATCAGCAGGTCCGTTACCCGATCTGCATTGGCCATCGGAGAAATAATCTTTCCAACTTCCACTGACACGCTGGACTTGACTGAAAGCACCTGTTCAACGATCTGAACAGCTCTCTCAATGTCCTGTTGATTTTGCACTTTGAGTTGCAGAGTCGACGCCCCCACTGCCGCTTTCAGTTCATCCACCGTACCCTCAGCGACTACCCGGCCATGATCGATCACCGCGATTCGGTCAGCAAGTTGATCCGCCTCGTCGAGGTACTGGGTAGTGAGCAGTACGGTGGAACCGGTCTTGACCAGACGCCGGATCGTGTCCCACATCTGGACACGCGTGCGCGGGTCTAGTCCGGTAGTCGGCTCATCCAGGAAGATCAGCGGCGGCTTAGCAATGAGACTGGCGGCCAAGTCCAGTCGGCGGCGCATGCCTCCCGAAAATTTTTTTAACGGTCGCTTGGCTGCTTCGGCCAAGCCAAATTCCTCCAACAGCTCCGCTGCCTTATGACGCGCCTCGGCACGTCCCAGTCCAAGCAGTCTAGAGAAGATGATCAGGTTCTCAGTAGCGCTAAGCGACTCATCGACCGATGCGTATTGGCCTGTTACCCCGATCAATTGACGCACAACCTGCGGCTCCTTTACTACATCGTGCCCGAAGATACGCGCTGATCCACCATCAGGTCGCAATAACGTTGACAGCATTCGGATGGTAGTCGTCTTACCTGCTCCATTAGGGCCGAGCACACCGTAGATCGTGCCAGCATGGACATTCAAATCGACACCGTCAACCGCATGCTTATCACCAAAAGTTTTAACGAGTCCCCTTGCTTCAATGGCCAAGGTCTCTTTTTTGTCTGTATAATCCACATTCATATCCTCCCTATACGGTTTCTATAGCGAGGATAAACCACGTTTATGAACTGAATATGAATAGAAAGATATTGAACCTATTTACACTGTAAAAAAATAATCTCGTTCTACCTTGCTCACTCTTAAACCAAATGTTTTATACCATTCGGATTTCCCTTTTTCCTGCGCTACCTTGTGCAGCTCGTTATGTTTCCAATTTTTTATAGCGTCTAGAGACTCCCAATAGGAAACTGTGATGCCTACTCCATTGTGATCACGAACACTTTCCACACCTAGAAAACCAGGCTGCTCGGCAGCCAGTTCCACCATTTTGTCTCCCATCACTCCGTATCCGCCATCTCCTTCCGTACGTTCAGAAGTAAAGATAGCCGCATAATAGGGTGGCCGAGGAGTTTTAGCAATTGAGTTCATATGTTCCTCCTAAAACAAAAATATATAACCTTTCTTTCATTTGATTATAATCATAAATATTAAATAAAAAAAATGAATATATCTGATATGATACATGAATATATTTCATAAAAAATAGGAGTGAACACGAATTTGTTTAAATATAAGATTTTTCTTTGCGTAGTTGAAATGGGAAGTTTCACAAAGGCCGGGGAAGTTTTAAATCTTACACAATCAGCAATCAGCCATGCGATCTCTGGATTGGAACATGAATTAGGGTTGACTCTTCTGATCCGAGGTCGTTCAGGCATCAGATTGACCAATAACGGAGAAAGATTGATGAAGCAATTTAGAGAGATCGTACAAATGGACGAAAAGCTCTACCAAGAGGTGGCTCTAATTAAAGGATTGGAAATCGGAACCGTAAAGATCGGCACATTTTCAAGCGTCTCTATTCATTGGCTGCCCCGTATTCTAAAAAAATTCAATGAGCAGTTTCCTCTTATTGAAATAAAACTGCTCGATGGGAACTACCATGAAATTGAGAGCTGGATAATCAGTGGGGAGGCTGATTTCGGCTTTGTGAACCTACCCACGTTAGACACATTAGAGGCGTTGCCCTTAAAAGAAGAAAGCATGCTTTGTCTACTTCCTTCCGATCATATTCTGGGAAAGCAAGCCTCCATTCGAGTAGAACAGCTCAGAGATGAGCCTTTTATTATGCCTGTTGCAGGCTGTGACACCGATGTAAGGAATATTTTTTCACAGTATAATATGTCACCTAAAATCAAATATGAATTAGAAGATGACCATGCGATTATGGCTATGGTGCAGAATGGCCTAGGCGTGAGTATTCTTCCTGAAATGATCCTGTCTCACATTCCTTACGACATCTCTATTCGACCTTTGGATGAAAGGCATTCCCGTACTATCGGTATCGCTACCGCTTCCTTAAAAAATGTTTCTCCAGCAGCTAAAAAATGTATGGACTTTATTACTGAATGGATCAACTAGCTTCATCATGTCGGCCAAGGAAGCGGATTTTCAAAACTGGACCAGTCCATATCCATTTCATTATCGTTCAGCAGACATTCATCTAGCTCTTCTTCCAAGTCCGGTCGATTCATTCCGATACCGATCATAACGATTTCGTTCATGCGATCGCCCCATTGTTCATCCCAATGGTCCAGAGCCTCGGGGTCCGCTGCGACGATCTCTTGCCGTTCTTCTTCAGACAACGCAGCAAGCCAGCTTCCCGCAGGGCCAAATTGAATAGAGGGTCCTGCCTGGCTAATACTCGCTGCCCAATCCTGCGGTGTGGCAATCCAGGCCAAACCTTTGGCGCGAACGATCTCCTCCGGCCAATAGTTCATAAATTCAGCCAATCTTGCAGGGTGAAATGGTCTTCTACGGCGATATACAAAGGAATGAATCCCATATTCGTCTGTTTCCGGTGTATGGCTTTCAAGCTCTAGCTCCCGAATCCATCCAGCGGATTGACTAGCCTTGTCAAAATTAAACAGCCCTGTATTCAAAATGTCCGAAGGAGCGACCTTTCCCTTGGAAGTACGAATGATTCGGGCTTCAGGCTGTAATCTCCGCAGCACACCCTCCAGCTTGTCCAGCTCGGCAGACTGAACCAGATCGCACTTATTCAGAATCAATACATCACAGGTTTCAATCTGGTCAATCAGCAAATCCGAGATATCACGCGTGTCGTCTTCACCAGTAGCCTGCCTGCGATCCAGTAGCGTTTCTCCTGATTCAAAATCATGCCAGAAACGGTTCGCATCGACTACGGTCACCATGCAATCCAGTTTTGCCAGCGATGCCAAATCAATGCCAGTTCCTTCATCGGCGTACGTAAAGGTTTGAGCGATTGGCACAGGTTCACTGATGCCTGTAGATTCGATTAAAATATAATCAAACTCGCCTTGTTCCGTCAGCTTCTTGACCTCCAACAATAAATCTTCACGCAATGTACAGCAAATACAACCATTAGACAACTCGACCAGTTTCTCTTCTGTTCTGGACAAGCCGCCCTCTTTTTTAACCAGCTCAGCATCTATATTCACTTCACTCATGTCATTGACGATGACTGCCACTTTCATTCCGTCCCGATTGTTTAATACATGATTCAAAATCGTTGTTTTTCCTGCACCCAAATATCCGCTCAACACTGTTACCGGTATTGCTTTCTTATTCATCGCTGGTACGCTCCCTTGAATATCGGCTTTTCATTTTTAAATCGTAATAATTACTATTAACAACAACTTTCAGTAATATACAGCATCCCTTTTGCCTTGTCAACTGTGAAGAAACTCTTGAAATGAATGATCTAAAGTTGCTTCGTTGCGATATCTGTTTATGGTTCCTATTCTAGTCGTCATTGTGATGACCCAACAAAAGCTTAAGTCTCTTTGGAAAGTCATGAAGAAACAACCAGGAACGTGGTTGTGGTGAAGCTTTATCGGATTTGGCTTATTTTATGCTCCGCTATGCTTCGCATCGGCTTATTTACCGGGTTGGTTGATTGCGGGAACCTGGAAAATTACCATTATTTCTGGTTCTTTGCTTGTCCCTTTATTTTCGGAATTCTGCCTGTCATACTCGCCTCTTTCGTCTATCCATTAGGTAATCGCAAAATGATGGAGTGCTTTTTGCATTAATGGGAGAATTAATCTTTCTGTCTATTCCAATTCCATCTCCTTTATCATGGATGGGTATGTTCATCGTCATCCTCGGCATGATTCTGCGCAGTTATGTAACACATGCTAAAAGCTTTATGTAACTTCAGGCATTAGAAAAAGACCGCAAAATAGATGCGGTCTTTTTAAATTTCTTATATCGAACGATCTTACTTTTCTACAATTTTTTTGAATTCGATTATAAAGTCTTTAGGATCTGATTCTACAGTATAAGGAAATACACCTTGTTTCGTATGCAAATAAAGAACACCATGACCCTGCCCGATACTTTTAAACGATATATCATATACCTCATTGAGAGAAAACTCCCGGTACGCTGATACAATTTTAGTTGTATACAAGTGTAAAACTCGACGATGAATGACTGTTTCCTGTTTTAACGGAGTTACGATCCTTTCCGCTTTGTAATACGGCTGGACTGAAATAATATTGTGCACATGATCCCTCCACATTTATTATCAATCCAGACGGACATGACGCAAATCCTGCACTATGGGTTGCTTTCATTTTGGTTGTTTTAAAGATGTATTTTGTTCCAATACCGGCGCCAGATCATCCTGAACACTGTTTTCCCATAAAGGGACTCCCGAACGGTAGGCAGCTCTTCCATTTAGATGTCCAGCTACTGGAGAAGTGATAAAGACAAATACAATGGCAAGCAGTAATTTGATACTGACCACGTCTACATAAAACAAAAAATTAAGAAAGGCTCCTGTTAATACGCAAAGCACGCCAAGCGTTGCACTTTTGGTTGCGGCGTGAGAACGTAAATAAACATCTGGCAGCCGCATCAATCCAAACGCGCTCAATCCACAGAACAGAGCACCGAATAAAACAAGGATCGCAATAAGCAACTCACCGATCAAGTTCATCACCCCCAGTATCTATGACGGCGTCTCTTTCTATATATCTCGCCAATGCCGTTGTTCCTATGAACGTCAGTATTCCTATAACAAGAACAATCTCAATAAAATCCTGTGTCCTCAGCTGCATGCAGATCACAGCAATCATAGCTAGCAGATTTATACCTATCGTGTCCAGCGCTGCTACCCTATCCGGACGTGTCGGTCCTTTAATCAAACGGTACAAGCAACCTAATATGGCTAAGGAGAGAATAGCCAGTGATGCAGTCAAAAGTGCCAAAACTATCACTGTGTCACCTCCATGATCGCTTTTTCAAATGTCCCTCTAATTTGCTCAGAAAGCAGTGTCGCGTCCTGTATGTCCATGGCATGAATATACAGCATTTGACCTTCTCCAGATACTTCTAGAGTGAGCGTTCCTGGTGTCAGACAAATGAGGCACGATAAAATAGTGATCTCCCAATCTGACTTTAGGGCGGTCTCATATGCAAAAATGCCTGGGCGGATCGTCAGCTTCGGGCGGAGAATATGATGGATAACCGCAAAGCTGGAAACGATCAGCTCGCGCATAAACAGAAGTAGCAGCTTTAGGATGGCCCATATACGCTTCAGGTAGAAAGGTTCTGGACGGAATTTACGCAAAACAAGCAATATGGCTATCCCTAGCAGAATGCCGATGGTGAACCGCGACCCTGACCAGTCGTTGTTAAGTAGCATCCACAGCAACGCAATCATCAGATTTAATAATATTTGAAAGACCATCTTCATCTACTCCTTTATTACAGCTTCGATGTATAGCGCGGGATGAGCTAGCACATCCCCGGCTTGTGCAACATAGGAATAGACCCAATCCGCCCCGATGCCCATCAATATAACCAGGACGAGCAAACCGGCCGCCACAGCATTCACACTTTTTAGCCCTATCTTCGGCAAGTCGCCTTCGGGTTCATTCCCCCAAAATGTAAGCCTGAATACTTTGATCAGCGAATACAGTACAAGGAAACTCGAGCCTAGCCCAATCAAGGATAATGTCAGCATTCCGGCATCTAGTCCGCCCCGAGTGATCAACACTTTACCAGCAAACCCGCTAAGCGGCGGAATACCTACAAGTGCAAGGGCCAGTGTAAAGAACATCCAGCCGATTAAGGGATAGCGTTTGATGAGGCCCCCCATATCTTTTAATTGGTCCGTTCCCGCTGCAGTGATAATGATGCCCCCAAGAATAAACATTAATCCTTTCGCCAGCATATCGTGCAGCAAATAGAAAACCGCCCCATTCAATGCATCTGGTGTCGCTGCAGCCAGACCGAAGGCCACAAAACCTACACTGATAATGACGTTGTAATTAAAAATACGGGGAATATCATTATAAGCTACCGCTCCCAGTCCTCCCAGAATCATCGTAGCCGCCGCCATCCAGGCGATCCACGTATGCGTGAGTCCGGGATCATTCACAAAAATAAGAGTAAAGGTCCGAATGATTGCATACAGTCCCACTTTTGTCAGTAACGCACCGAACAAGGCTCTAATAGCAGACGGCGGCGAACTGTAAGAACCCGGCAGCCAGAAAAAGAGGAATAACCCCGCCTTCAATGCGAACACAATCAGGAACAGAACAGCGATCACATTGAGTACGCCGCCCTGCCCCGCTTCAGCAACCCGCTGAGACAAATGAGCCATATTCAGGGTGCCTACAGCCGCATATAGATAAGCAACTGCCGCCACAAAGAGTGTGGAAGACACAATGTTAATAAGCAAATATTTGGACGTTTCCCGAAGCTGGAGCTTCGTTCCCCCCAGTGAAATCAAGGCATAGGAGGAAATCAGCATAACCTCGAAGAAAACGAACAAATTGAACATATCTCCTGTAAGAAATGATCCATAGACACCTACAAGCAGGAAGTGAAAAAAGGTATAGTAATAAAAACGCTCCCGTTCTGCCCCTATACTGCGGAAGGAGTAGAGGAGAATACCCAAGCTTACCACTGAAGCGGTCAGCACAAGCAGAGCCGCAAACATGTCCCCCACGAACACAATGCCATACGGCGGCACCCATCCCCCCATTTGCAAAGTTTGTATCCCCCCGCTATGAATGCGGTAAATCAGCACAAGAGCAATTATAATATTCAAAATGGCGCTAACTGTACTAATGAGCCGCTGAAGCAGAATCTTCTCCTTCAGAAAAATCAATATAACGGCGGTACACAAGGGAATTAAAATCGGTAGTGCCAAGAGATTGGTCATTGTTCTTCCCCCTTAACACTGTCGATTTCATCGGTGCCCAACGTCTGGTATGAGCGGTAAGCAAGCACGAAGAAAAAGGCAGTGACTCCAAAACTGATAACGATAGAGGTCAGAATTAACGCCTGCGGTAAAGGGTCCACATAAGTTTCCGCTTTACCTCCTAATACTGGAGCAGCTCCTGTCTTTAGTCCGGCCATCGTCAGTAGCAGCAGATGAACGCCATGTGTTAGCAAGGAAGTACCCAAAACAATACGAAGAAGACTCTTAGATAGAATCAGGTACACTCCAATTGTAAATAGAATACCGACTGCTACAGCCATAATCAGTTCCATTTCACTCATCCCCCCCTATGGTAAAAATAATACTCATGGTCACACCTACTACAGCCAGGTATACCCCCAGATCAAAGAGGACTGCTGTAGCCAGCTCGGTATCACCCATAATAGGCAGATCAAAGTGACCAAAAGCATGGCTGAGAAAAGGGGCTCCGAAAACAAACGAGCCAGACGCAGTTAGAATTGCAATGAGCAGCCCCACCGCCGTGATCATGCGGTAATTCACCGGAAGGACTTTACGAACCGTGTCCATTCCGAAAGAGATCGCCATCAAAATAAGCGCAGCTGAAGTCATCAGCGCTCCGATAAAGCCACCTCCCGGATTATTGTGTCCGGCAAAGAACAAATACATTGAGAAGGTGAGAATCACGATTATGATAACCTTGGACAGGGTTCGCAGGATCACATCATTACTCCGGAGCGGAAAGGCAATTCTTCCCCCCTTCTTATTTTTGTTGGCGGGTGAAATACCAGGCTCCATTTTCAAGTTAATCAAGGCATAAATGCCGAGGGATGCAATAGCCAGAACCATAATTTCGAATAAAGTATCGAATCCCCGGAAGTCAACGAGAATGACATTGACTACGTTTTTCCCCCCGGCCAAGGAATAGCTTTCTTTAAGGAAAAACTCCGAAATGGGAGCGAATGGACTACTGCCCATGGCTGCCAGCGCAATGAGTGTCATCGTAATTCCTACACCTACAGCGATAATCAAATTCGGCAATCTAAAGCTCAGACGCTCCTTCTCCTTCTTTAACTTTGGAAGATACTTAAAGCACAGAAGGAACAGAATGACGGATACTGTCTCCACGATCATTTGTGTTAACGCAAGATCCGGTGCGCGGAAGATAACAAACAGCAGGGTCACCATGTACCCGACTGCACCGGTGAACAAAATCGCGTTGACCCGCGACTTAGCAAAGGGTACGGCAAATGCTGCTAGAAGCATTACAACAACAATGACAGCCTCATAAAAGGCTAATGGAGCATAGTGGCTCATACCCAGCGATATCCCTTGCGTCCCAAGCATCACACTTCCCAAGGCAATGACGAAAAAGCCAAATATATAAAGCAAATAGTGTCTGTTTGATCCCGTCATATAGAGATTTGTGAAGCGGTTCGATCCACGCTCCAGCACTTGAAGAGATCCGTCATACAAGAGATTAAGAAAATTGCTACCGTTCCATCCCCGATCCAGAATCCGCAGTCGGCTGTATCTTCTATAGAGAAGTGTCCCGGCAGCGATAACACCCAGTGTCATGAATATCTCAGGTGTCCAACCATGCCAGAAATGAATGGAGACACCGAAGGTTTCCACTGGCGACAATAGCTCGTTATAGATCGAGCCCATAGCCGGCTCAATCAGAGAATAAGACAAGAGATCAGGAAATAAGCCGAATACCACAGCGAGTGAAACCAGCAGGACTGGGGAAATTAACAGACCCAGTGGCGCTTCATGCGGTATTTTATCGAGCTTCTCCGACTGGAGTTTACCAGTAAAAGTCTCAAATACGAGAATCATACTGTAAACAAAAGTGAGTACACTGGCAATCCATGCAATCACCGGAATTAGAATCATCCACGACTGTGTATTCAGAACATCCAACTCTCGAATATTCAACACAGCGGTAAAGAACATTTCTTTACTCAGAAAACCGCTGAATGGTGGTAACCCTGCCATGGAGAAAGCCCCCATCAACGCCACAGAAAAGGTGACTGGCATTAAGGACATTAAACCGCCAAGCTTGCGCAGATCCCGAGTGTTCACCTCGTGGTCGACAATACCAACCACCATAAAAAGAGAGCCTTTAAAGACGGCATGGTTGATCAGATGAAAGATGGCCGCCGCAGTAGCCGTCGTATAGAATAACGACTCCTCTGTACCGAAAAAAAAGGCAGAAGCCGATCCCAGCCCGAGCAAACACATAATCAGACCGAGCTGACTAATGGTGGAATAGGCAAGCAGAGCTTTAAGATCTGTTTGTTTAATCGCTTTAAACGATCCATAAAAAAGCGTGACCAGACCGGAAAGTGAGACCAACCAGAACCATTCGGACTGACCAGCGAATACGGGGCTAAGACGCGCCACAAGGTATAACCCCGCCTTAACCATTGTAGCTGAATGCAGATAAGCACTGACAGGTGTCGGTGCCTCCATGGCATCGGGCAGCCAGATGTGAAAAGGAAATTGTGCGGACTTAGTGAATGCCCCCAGTAGAATCAGCAGCATCGCCGGAATAAACAACGGGGACTCGGTCAATAAGCCGACTTGGGCTATAATCTCCCGAATGCTGTACGTTCCACTCATTACGTAGAGCAGATTGAACCCCGCGAACATCGCCAGCCCGCCAAAGACGGTGATTAGCATCGACTTCAGCGCTCCATAACGGGATCTTTCCCGTCGGTGCCAAAAGGCGATCAGCAGGAATGAAGTAATACTGGTTAACTCCCAGAATCCATATAGAACCATCAAATTGTCGGACAAAACGACACCAAGCATTGCTCCCATAAACATGAGCAAATAGATGTAGAAATGGCGAATCGCTTCCGTCCGCTTATTAAGATAATAAATGGAATACAAGATCACCAGCGCACCCATCCCCGTAATCAACAGAGCAAACAGCAGGCTGAGTCCATCCAGATGCAACGTAATATCAATCCCAAGCGAATGCATCCAAGATATAGTTGACATCGTATCATTTCCAGCCTGAATGTTCGATATCCTTGTCAGGAAATACAGGAAAAGAGCTGTGGGTACGGGCAAGACTGTCCAACCTGTATGAAAGCGCGAAATGCCCTTGGTCAACGGGATTAGAACAGCCAGCAGAAATGGAATCAAAATTGCAGCATGCAACACAGTCGAGCACTCCCCCTATATAAACTTATTTTTTTGTATATGAACTTCTAGGAATGCGGCTTTACCCATTCACTTTGTAGAATTCTCAAATACTGGGCTTCGCCATTTCTAACGATTTTGAATAGACCACTGTTGAAATCAGTATCCAGCTCACGAAAAAATATCCCTTTTATCGTATCTTCTCCACCAGGCTCTTCACTCAGTACATAACTTCCATCCTGCTTCACCAAATAAGCGGAAAATCCCTTCTCATGTGAGTGCTCTAAAAGCTCGGGATAACGCTGTACAGCCACAATATGAAGATCAATAGGACCCAGTTGTTCAATCAAATCGTTGACAAAATTACCACGGGTAATCTCTTGCCATAGCGTTTGACTGGACTGGCCGATGATGATTTGAGTAACCTTTTTTTCCTGGGCTGTCTCCACAATCACCTCAGATGTCTTTTTCCCATTGCATTTACGAATCAGAAACGCTCCTCCAGCATCTTTAGTCTGCTCTTCCCATCCCGAGAGGTATTGTTCCTTGTTTTGGTTGTATTCATGATCTGTGGTTGCATCCACTGTAAGCACATATAAAGGAGCCCCGAGAAACCGGGACAACTCGCTGCCTCTTTGAATTAACCGCTGTCCGTGCGGACCATAATGGACACACACCATAATGCTCTCATTGTTCATCTCCGCCATCATTTTCTCTGCCTCCTGTTTCCAATTTACGAAAAAAACACAAAAAGAGCCCGCTGTTGGCAGGCTCCTCCGGGTAAACCAATATACAATTAGTTTTAATTATATAGTTTACCGGGGAGATTGTAAAGGTAAATCCTTTTGCGTATAGCACCTAGTATAAATGGAGAATCTTCATACAAAGGAGGGGTTCACATGTTGATGCGCAAAGTGATGATCTGCACCAGTCTCTTTATCCTGTTGCTTGTCGTGGGTTGGAGACTTGAATATAATATTCATGAAAAAGCAGTTAAGAGCAACCAAAAGTTATCAGCAAATGAAAGTTACAAATTCCGATCAGCCAATTTTGCTGAACCTGTTCTAATAAGCATTCCCTTTCTCCCCCGGGAGTATGTACGGATAATACGAAAGATTAGCAAATAGTTGTTAGCTTTTCCGATTAGCTTTAATATAAGCCCTTGACTATAGCCGTTTTACCAACCACGATTTAGGATGGGAGACTAGTACAAAAACAGCAGATCAAGGAGACTATTCCCGATCTGCTGCTTTTTGCCGATAATTTCTCACAAAGAGTGATGCTTTATGACGAGCACAAAGTATTATTACCAAGCGTAGGCTTCTGGCGCAGGTTTTCCCGGACCGGGAAAAATCTCATTCAGCTTGGCAAGCACATCTTCGCTCAATTTGACCTCAGGTACCCGTAGAGCATCCTCTAACTGTTCTAAGGTCCGTGGTCCGATAATTGGAGCCGTTACAGCCGGATGGGAAAGTACCCAAGCCAGTGCAATCACGTCTTCCTTTTCACCCAGCTCGCGGGACAATGCTGCAAATTGCTCCAGCTTCGCACGATTCTGCTCTACCTTTTCCTTGGCGCGTGCGCTGCGAGAACCAGTACCTGCTAACGCATTCCGTCCCAGCAGTCCGCCCGCCAACGGGCTCCATGGAATCACACCCAGCCCCAGCTCCTGAGCTGCCGGTAATACTTCAAGCTCGGCGGAACGTTCGTTCAAGTTGTACAAATGCTGCTCGGATACAAGCCCCAGAAAACGCCGTGCCTTCGCTTCGGCCTGCGCCACCGCAATATGCCAGCCCGCAAAATTACTGGAACCGATATAACCAACTTGTCCCCGATCCACCACGGACTCGAATACGCCCCACAACTCATCCCATGACACGTTTCGGTCAATGTGATGCATTTGGTATAGCTCTACATGGTCGGTCTGCAGACGTTTCAGAGACGCATCCAAATGGCGGCGAATTTTGTAAGCAGACAAGCCTGATCCTGCATTGGGTCCGTCATGTTCATTTTTCATATCTCCGTATACCTTCGTTGCCAACACGACCTTCTCGCGTCTTCCGCCGCCCTGCTGGAACCAACGTCCGATAATTTCCTCTGTCCAACCTTTACGGTCATGGCCATATACATTAGCCGTATCAAAAAAGTTAATGCCCGCATCCAGCGCGGCATCCATAATTTTAAACGCATCCTTTTCTTCGGTTTCTGGTCCGAAATTCATCGTCCCCAGACATAACCGACTAACCTTTAAGCCTGACTTTCCTAAGTATGAATACTCCATACTACCTCCCGCCTTTGCCTAAGGATTTTAAAATTCCGCAAAATTACATGCCAAAAAAGACCATACTCCGTTTATTCACCAGAATAAACCACTTTGAAACACCCCCAAATGCAATTTAAAGTTTGGAGAGCGCATGCAAAAAGGCCTCCGCACCATGCCGAAGCATAACATGCGGAGGCCACCTCCCCGTACTACCCGCCGAATATTAAAAGAAGGTGACTTTACGGCGGATGCCAGCAGAGCGGAGGATTTGAATCTGGAGAAGCGGAGCGTTCGCCTTTGCCACGGGATTCTTACCTTTTCATGTCTATCTAATCCAAAGAATCCCGTGGCAACAGCGATCGTAAGATCAAATCCTTCGCGGAGCGGCTCACTTCAGCCCCCGTAACTCATTCTTCTTTTAACAATCAAGGAATTAATTTCGTTTCTTTCGCTCGCTCAGCCATTTTTTTCGTATGCTTGCTGAGCGGCTTCTTCAACACCAATCCAAACAGGAAGCAAACACCGATAAATACAAACAGCATCACCACATCCCGTATCACCGTTGAAGGCAACATCCCTCCTACTGTCTCTCGTAACAGACTAACCGCATAGGTAAATGGTACAAATGGATTCAGCGCCTGAAAGAATGGTGTACTCGTCGCAATCGGGAACGTCCCTCCTGAACTGGAGAATTGAAGCACCAGCAGGATGACCGCCAGTCCCTTGCCGATATTGCCGAACACAGAAACTAGTGTATAGGTCATCGCCGTAAACACCAGACTGATCAGCATAGAGGATAGTACAAAGGCTACTTTGGCATCCACATACGCCCCGAGCAGGAACAAGTCACCGAGAGATACGCTCAGCGCCTGAAAAATACCAATTGTGGAGAATGTCATCAGCCGTCCGAAATACACTTGGTAGCTTTTAAATTGTCCTTCCGGGTCATCCACATCTACCCTGAACATTGATACCAGTAGCATCGCACCTACCCAAATCGACAATGTAGTGTAAAAAGGTGACATCGCAGAACCATAGTTAGGGATTGGATATATCCGTTCCTGCTTCAACGATACCGGACTGCCGAGAAACTCACTTTCCTTTTTCACATCCCCCTTGAGCAATGCAATAGCGCGTCCGAGTGCATTTTCGCCCTTAAGCTTGCGAATGGTGTCTGCAGCCTGACGTATGGAATCCTCGGCAGCTGGAAGATCGGTCCTTACAAAATTGGCTACTTGGTGCACCGCTTTTTCCGCTTCAGGAAATTTATTTTCAATTAAGTCAGCCATTTTGACAAACTGTTGTTCCGCTTTGGGCAAATCATTACGCACAAAATCTGCCGCCTGATGAATTTTACTTTTAACCGTCGGCAAATCGTTATTTACGAAGTCTGCTGCTTTGTTCACAGCATTCGTAAACTCGCCCATACGTCCCTGAATCGTTGTCGCCGCTTCATGCAGTTTCTGACGGTATTGTGGCAGATCCTGCTGGAGACGTGTTAGCTCTTGCTGGCCGAATTCTGCTGCAGCCTGTGCGTCATTTAATAGCTTTTCAATATTCGGTAGCTGCTCTTGAGCTGTAGTCAGCACATTGGCAGAATTGCGGGCAACGGATTTGATCTGATCTAGCGCCTTTTGAATGGCGGGTGCATACTCCGTATCATAATTGCCCAAAATGCTGTCAATTCCGCTACTGATTTCTCCAGCAAGGCGATCAGTGTCATCCAGCAGATTTTGCGCAGGCTTTTCACCGCGCTGGATGGCATTCCCGATACTAGTTACTGTGCTATTCAGACGGCGGAAACGATCCTCCATCCCGCTCACACGGGAAATAAGTGAATCCAGAGGTTGACTTGGCAAGTATCCGTTCACACGGTTCAGCAATTGAGAAATATGATCCAGCACCCCCACGGCAGTTGTCAGCCTACCACTGACACGATTCACCGCAGCTTGTGCTGCTTTAGGATCAAAATCCACACCACGAATGATGTCTGTAATCTGAGAAACCTCATTCGCAATTTGTTGTACCAGTTGTAAATCTTCTTTAACTACTGTACCTATCGAATCAAGCGCACCCTCATTTTTGTCCAGAAATTCAAGTAAACCGGTTGTAAAGTCCTTGCCTGTGTCCGCTATCTGCTGTACTTCTGGCAGTGCCTTCTGGGCAGCATTAATAACTTTAAGAGCCGTTTGCGTATCCTCCAGGGCGGTGGTCAGTGCGCTTTCTACCTTGCTAAAATTTTGATCCAGTTCAACAATTCGATCACCAGCCTTTTGAATATCAGGTAGTCTTTTTTGGATATCTAAAATAACAGCGGCTACCTTGTCCAGCTCAGGCATGTTTTTGTCAATTTTGAGCACCAGGTCACCGGCGTGGTTAATTTCAGGAATTTTCTCCTTCAATGCAATAATCTTTTGTCCCTGCGCCTTAATTTTCGGCAAATTTTGCTCCAGCTCCAAGGCCTGTTTGCCCAACCTATCGATATCCGGTAGTCGATTATTTAGCTCCAACACCCGGTTTTCAATGTTACGAATTGTCGGGAGTTCCTCCTCCAACTTTACTCCAGCTTCCTTCAACTTCGTCAATACCGCCTGGCTGGCAGTTTCAATAAAGTTTTGGCTAATCTGGTTCGTCAGAGAGGTTGCCCCCGAAGATGTAATTTTCGGAGCTACTGCATTAATTTTTTCATTTACGGCGTAATCAATTTCCGGCTTTTGCGGATTTTCCGTCAGCACACTCGTAATTTTCTCTGAAAAGTCTTTCGGGATCAGCAGGCTGGCATAATAATCACCATTCAACACACCTTTCCGTGCTTCCGCTTCATTGACAAAAGTCCAACCCAGCTTCTTGTTATTTTGAAGGTTATGCAAAACCTCATCGCCGATATTAATCTTCTTACCATTCACTTCTGCACCCTGATCTTGGCTGGTTACTGCAATTTTAATTCCAGATGTATTCGCATATGGATCCCACATCGCTTTCAAATTCACCCATGCATAGACGGAAGGCAAAAGAATGATGCCAATGACTAATAAAGTCCCGGTCGATACTTTGAATACATTTCTCCAGTCTGTTAAGTAGATTTGCCATATCTTCCGCAACTTCATCACTCCTTGTATGTACATTAACCTGTCGTCCATTGTTGTATGCACACGTATTGTAAACGATTCGAGCGAATGAAGCCAATCCTGTTACAATATATGCCAAAAGCGTATGGGTCTTATAGAGATCATAGGCTTTTTCTTGCCCCAACTCAAAGAAGCCCTTCAGACCTAATAAATAGGCTCGAAGAGCTTCTTCCTTATACATAGTTATCCATTCTTCAGCAGTCTGGCCGCCGAAAATGCTGCGCCATGACGCAACTTCCGCTTCTCCAACCTTTTGTGCAGCGAACGATTATACAGAACCTGAATGACAAAATACGAGATAATGCCCAGCACCAGACCGAAAATCGACATGCCGATCAGAATGTGCAAGCCTCCGTGCAACAAGTCTCTGAATACAGACCAGTTGCCGTGAAACAGCTCCATAAAAGAATGCTCGTGAAGTCGTCCGCCCCTGACATGTACCGGATAATGAGATGGATAAATCCAAGCCCCCACTTGCTTGGCGAATGGCATCAGTACAATTGGTAAAAAGGTCAGCTTACCTACAACGTTACCCACGATGGCCGCAGGCAGCGAGCCGCCAGAGAGACGAACAATCGGATAAAAAACAAGGTATACCAGAGAAGCCGTGGAAATCACAATCATCTCCAGCGCAAAGCCAATGGCGAAGCCCAAGGAGATCTTTTTAACTCCTCCAGGGGCGCGCAACAGCTTGATGAAATTCAGCCGAATCGCACGCCCTATATTTTGAAACATATTATAGTTCTTCTTCGATTTATGAGGTTTGAGCCTTTTCGGATTGAGCTTTATCAATAGGAGGACTCCTTCAACAGTACAATTCAAGTTCAGGAATGAGTATTTACAGCTCCCATCCTTACTTATGTCTATACTGTCATTATAACCCTCAGCGTTCGAAAAGCAATGCTATTCCGCCTGTTTCGCCGTTTTAGGACAGAATTCGCTTGTAGACATCGTTCTGGAGAGGTACAATGTCCCAAATCTCAGCCGCGTATTGCTGAATCGTACAATCACTAGAAAATTTACCGGAGTGTGCCATATTGACAATAGCACGCCGAGCCCACTCCGAGGGATTCCGATACACCTGTTCAATATGAACCTGCGTATCCACATAGGCTGCGAAGTCCTTGAGCACAAAGTATTCATCATTATGATCAATCAGGGATTGATAAATGGCCTCAAATTCCCGTTCATGCCGCGTAAAAGGAGCATCGTTCACGAGTTGATCCAGCACTTCACGCAGTCTTTCGTCACTGTTGGCTGTTTTGCGCGCCGAATACTGGCCGTCCCGGTAATATGCCTCGATCTGATCCACCTTCAATCCAAAAATGAACATGTTGGCATCGCCTACCATTTCATGCATTTCAACATTGGCTCCGTCCAATGTACCTATTGTGAGCGCACCGTTCATCATAAATTTCATATTGCCTGTGCCTGAAGCTTCTTTGCCTGCCGTGGAAATCTGCTCACTGACATCCGCCGCAGGAATAATCAGCTCCGCCAGTGAGACCGAATAATTTTCAAGGAAAACGACTTTCAGCTTGTCCTTGACTTCCACATCTCGATTGATCGTGTCCGCCACGTTATTAATGAGCTTGATCGTCTGTTTGGCGAGAAAATAACCGGGGGCGGCTTTGGCTCCAAAGATAAATGTGCGTGGCGTCACATCCAGGCCCGGATTACTTTTAAGCTGGCTGTATAGATGCATTACATGCAAAATATTGAGCAGCTGTCGCTTATAACCATGCAACCGTTTGACCTGTACATCAAAAATGGAGGACGTATCCAATCGCACGCCCTGTTTTGCAAAAACATGCTCAGCAAGCCTGACTTTATTATTTCGCTTAATCGCCTGTATCCGTTCTTTGAACGTCTCGTCCCCACTGTAACGAAGCAGGTCGATGAGCTCCCTTGGACGGGTCCTCCAGCGTGTGCCGATCGTCTCATCGTACAAGCTTGCCAGCTCCGGGTTGGCGTGCATCAGCCAGCGGCGATGGGCAATCCCGTTTGTTTTATTGTTAAAACGGTCAGGGTACAGCTCGTGAAACGACTTCATCTCTCGTTCCTTTAATATTTGCGTATGCAGCGCAGCCACCCCATTAACGCTGTAGCTGCCGACGATTGCCAAGTGGGCCATACGGATTTGTTCACCGTGAATAATTGCCATTTCACCAATTTTGATGTCCTGGCCTGGGTAACGCTCCAGTAGCATAGCGCAATAACGTTTGTTAATTTCTTCAATGATTAAAGAAATACGAGGAAGCAGCTCCCGTACCATATTAACAGGCCATTGTTCCAACGCCTCACTTAATATCGTATGATTCGTATATGAAACGGTTCGCGTCGTAATATCCCATGCTTCGTCCCAGCCCAAGCCCTTCACGTCCATCAGAATACGCATCAGTTCCGGAATAACTAGGGTCGGATGTGTATCGTTAATGTGCAGTGCTATTTTATCGGGCAAATGGCTATAAGGTAAACGAAGCTTCTCAAACGTACGCAAAATACTTTGTAATCCGGCCGAGCACAGGAAATACTGCTGCTTCAAGCGAAGCAGCTTTCCCTCATAATTGGAGTCGTCCGGATATAGAAATGCGGAGATAGATTCCACCGATCGATTGTAGTCGAGAAAGCGGTAATAACCGCCCTCGCCTCGAATCGGTCCTCGAACGGGATCAAGCGCTGATTCCGCACTCCAAATCCGCAGCGTATTCACCTGTGTATGACCATAGCCTACCAGCGGAATATCGTAAGGGACAGCCCAGACCGTTTCAGCATCCTTTGTTTCGAATACAAGACGTCCCTCCTGTTCATGGGTTTCCACTCTTCCCCAAAAATGAACCTCGACCTTTTTATCAGGACGACGTTCCTCCCAGACATTCCCTTTCTGTAGCCAGTAATCCGGCAGTTCAACCTGATTGCCGTCCACAATACGCTGTTCAAACAGACCATATTTATACCGGATGCCGCAGCCATGTCCTGCATAGCCAAGGGATGCCAGCGAGTCCATGAAGCAAGCCGCCAGACGGCCGAGACCCCCATTGCCTAGCCCCGCGTCCGCCTCCTGTTCTTCAATTTCCTCCAGATCCCAGCCCAGTTCACCCAATGCCTGCCGAACCATATCCAGTACGCCCAAATTCAGCAGATTACTGCCCAGTAGACGACCTATCAAAAATTCCAGGGAAAAATAATAAATCTGCTTCTCTTGTCCTTCTTTATAGGCTTGGTTCGTTTCTGCCCAATTCTTGCCGACTTGTTCACGAATCATGCCACCCAAAACCTTATATACGTCTTCCGACTGAGCCTCCTGCATCGGTTTGCCCAGCCTTCCGACCAGTTGCTCTCGAAAAGCCTGCTTAAATGCTTCTTTATTGCTGAACAAAGTTGTACCTCCTGTTATTTCCGTTTTAATGGCTAAGTATATCCTTTAAATTACGCTATTCTTGGCAATGACATAGGGAACTCTAATGTCTCCAATCAGAGTTCGATCTGGTGAAAGCTGTACATCTTTATCTAAAACCACATTCTCCACAACTGCCCCTTTACGGATGACACATTTTTGCATAATAATCGAGTTGCTTACCCGCGCGCCCTCCTCCACCCGCACTCCACGGAAAAGAATACTATTCTCGACCTTGCCTCCAATGGTGCAGCCATTGGCAACAAGTGAATGATCCACCTCGGCGCTGTGCGTATAGCGGGTCGGGGCTTCATACTTGATTTTGGTGTGCACCGGCTGATTCTGAAACAGGGCTTGATACTGCTGCTGATCCAACAGCTTCATGCTATTTTTATAGTAGCTCTCAATAGAATTAATAACCGCATGATAACCTTCATAACGATACGCATAAATACGCAGTCCACTTGGGTTTTTCTGGATGGCATCACGAAAGAAATGATTATCCTGATGGGCAATGCAATGCTTCACCTGATCCAGATACAAGTCTTTGTCCATCACAAACATTTCCAAATAAATGTTATGATGATCCTGCTCCTGATGAATACCCGTCACTCGTCCGTTCTCATCAATCTCCAGTCGTGCACAAGGATCATGCTCAGATTCTAGCTGGTCTATGGGTTTATATACAAGGGTAACATCTGCATTTTTCTCCTGATGATAACGGTATACATCCTCGATATCCACCTTATTGACATGCTGAGTTCCTGCGTGAATAATGGTTTGCCCCGATGAGCGATGAAAAAAATCCAGATTGTTGTGCACATGCTGCAAATCTCCACGCGATGCATCCGTCGGATCATTCCAGTCCGGTGGCAAAATAAACAACCCGCCCCGTCTGCGGTCTAAATCCCAAGGCCGACCTTCGCCCAGATGATCCAGCAGCGAACGGTATTTGCGGCGGATAAACAGTGCAATATCATGCACCCCTGCATGCATCATATTGGATAAGGTAAAATCAATGAGCCGATATCGACTAGCAAAGGGGACTGCGGCCCCGCACCGGAAATAGGTCAACTCCTTCAACTGATCCAGTTCGTGATCCAGGTTGATAACTCCAATGAGTCGACTCATAGCAGACACCGTCCTTATCCGGGTTAAATTCGTGCATGAAGCTGGCTTTCCTGATCGAACAAAATAATCTCATCAGAACTATCTTCAGGTCCAATAAACGCGTTGTCTTCAATAACGATGTTCTCATTCACGATAGCCCGGTGAATACGTACATTGCGCCCAATTTTTACGTTCGGCATGATGACAGAATCGGTAATGACGCTCCCTTCACCTACTTCGACCCCATAAAATAGTACAGAATGCCTTACTTCTCCATCCACCATGCAACCTTCATTTACAATGCTGTTTTTGAGGATCGCCCGTTGGGTTATATACTGGGCCGGTTGATTGGGGCTGCGAGTATAGATGCGCCAGAAAGGATCATTCAGATCCAAAGGCGGATCCTGAACCAGAAGATCCATGTTGGACTCCCACAAGCTCTGAATGGTACCTACATCCTTCCAGTACCCAGCAAACGGGTACGCATACAGCGACCGGCCATGCTGAAGCAACAATGGAATGATATCCTTACCAAAATCATGTGAGGATTCAGAATCGCTTGCGCTTTCCAGTAAATAGCGACGCAACACCTCCCATTTGAACAAATAAATACCCATGGAGGCCAATGTACTTTTCGGCTGTTCAGGCTTCTCCTCAAAGTCATATATTTTCAGATCATCGTCAGCGTTCAGGATTCCAAATCGTTTGGCTTCCTGAATCGTGACATTGATCACAGAAATGGTGCAGTCTGCTCCCTTCTCCTTGTGATAGTGGAGCATTCGACTGTAGTCCATTTTATAAATGTGATCCCCTGACAGAATGAGTACATGCTCCGGGTCATACTGGTCCAAGAAATGCAGGTTTCGATATATTGCATCCGCCGTGCCCCTGTACCAGTTGTTTCCATCTTCTTTCTCGTGCGGAGGTAAAACGAACACTCCTCCATCCAGGCGATCCAAATCCCAGTCGCTGCCTACGCCGATATAGGAATGGAGCACCAACGGCTCGTATTGGGTCAATACACCTACAGTGTCTATACCAGAATGAGTGCAATTGCTGAGAGGGAAATCAATAATGCGGTAAGTTCCCCCAAAAAATACTGCCGGTTTGGCTAGTGTACGGGTAAGTCCTTTGAGTCTTTTGCCTTGTCCGCCGGCGAGCAGCATGGCAACCACTTCCTTTTTTCTCATAACAAAGACCTCCCTGTCATGTGCGTCTGAAGCCATTGTGGCGGGATATTTGATAATATCCATTAAACATGAAAAGACAGTCGTAATCGTTTCATTGGCGAAGGAACGGGTAAGATGTGATGGAGAAGGGTAAATCATAGTTATGCGGAACGAGTGCAAGGAATCACTAAATCGTAAAATCCCGTTCATCTTTTCACATTTTGGATGCTTTTAAGCATTTGGGTATGACAACATGATCATAAGGAGGCGTACTTTATGAAGAATAAGAAATGGGTGGTAGCAGCATTGGGAATGGGTGTGACGTATCTGATGAAAAATAAAGGGGCACGCGATAAGGTATTGAATAAGGTACAGACTATTGTCAATCGTGCGAAAACCTCTGCAAAATCGTAAAATGTTAAAGCTAGAAAAAAGCGAGCCTCTCTGAATCATGGTTCAGGGAGGCTTTTCTCTGCGTCTACAAACAAATTATTGTTCGAGGCTGTATCCGTAGACGGTCAGGCATTCTCCTTATGTTCTTCTACTTCCATGATATGTTCAACGGTAAAGGTTCGATGCGTCCATTCGGAAGAACGGTAAGCCTCTAGGAGACCGAAGGTACGAATTTTCTCCTTGTCCACCTTCTTAAAGGTATGAGTAATCCCTACCTTGCCCTTGAAAGGAAAAAAGGAGAGACCTACAGTCTGATCCGATAGCCACTCGGCCCAAACTCGCCCGCTTTCATGACGAACAGCCGGGAAGCTCAAACCTTCAGCAAACCATTCATATTCTACTGTAGGCGTACCCGGCTCTCGACTGCACAAAAACAGACTCAATTCGTCGCAAAACAACATTCTCCGTACATCCGTCCGCACTTGATGGTCGAAGGTTACGCCACATGCCAGCTCCTGTTTGAGCCTCAGACGACGCTGTTCCTCCGCTTCCTGATAAGCATGCGTAATCTGCTTGTCCTGAGCATTTTGATGCTCGGTCCGCCCGACTAGCTCCTTGTACATCAAGCTACACAGCAACGCAGCATACGTGTTTCCTTGTTCGACTTCATCAATCCCAAGACGATAGAAAACAAAACGTGGACTGAGCGGAAAATCAATAAATGTATAAGGTACTGACATATGATCATTCCAGAAAGGAGCAGCGTCTAACTGTATCCAACCCCGATCATGCTCCCTTGCTGCATATACAAAATCCTGCTTATGACGTCTATTCTTGAAGGCACTCTCTTCCCATTGTAAAGCCAACTCACCTGAAATATGGGCATGGTCATGCTGCGTCGTCATGATATAAGCTTGGTCCGTTTCATAAATAACCATATGCTCTCCCCTTCCGTTCGGCGATTCGTGTGATTGTGTACAAACTCTCTGATTGAAGGTCATGGTTATGCATACGTTTATTATATCAGGATAAGGGTAAAAAGGCAGTGGAGTTTTCCCCCTCTTTATATCTAATTACCCCTTTGATTCTGCACTCGAAACTGCTGCGGGCTCATCCCCTCCAGCTCACGAAACACTTTGTTAAAGTGCTTTGCATTGTCAAAGCCCACGTTAGCCGCAATTTCATAGATCCTGCCCCCTTGACACTCCAGTAGTTTTTTGGCTTCTGTAATGCGCAGCCTTTTTACATATTGAACAAAGCTGAGGCCTGTATAAGCTTTGAACGCCTGACTAAAATACGTATAATTCAAGGATACTGAGTTGGATACTACTGCCATATTCAAATCCTCGCTGTAATGAGCGTGGATATATTGGATAGCACGTGTCATACTACCACTTCTATCGACGTTGGCACTCGCGCCAGCTAGTCTATCTTTCTCTACGCCGACAACACTATCGTATGTGAGGGGGTTCCTCTGCTTCAATTCCTCATTCAAAACTGCCAGTGCACCGAACAGTTCCTCCCTTACAATCGGCTTGAGCAAATACTCCCGTGCCCCACAGCGAATCGCTTCGCGCGCATACTGGAACTCGTCATATCCACTGAGAATGATCACCAACGGTCTGCGTTCCGGCTCCAGCTCGCGAATATGCTGCATCAGCATAATGCCATCCATAACAGGCATACGGATATCCGTTATCACCAACTCGGGCAAAAACTGCTTCACATGCTGCCAGGCCTCCCTTCCGTCCTTGACCAGTACACATTCATAGAGACCGGAAAATTCCCGTTCGATCATAGCTTGAAGTCCCATTCGAATATTTTTCTCGTCATCCGCAATCAACAGCTTGGTCGTCATGGTCCGTCCCCCTCATCATGTAACGTCTAGGCAAAATCAGGGTCACTGTCGTCGATTGTCCGTGGATGCTGTCCAGTCTTATGCCATACTCTGCGCCATACTGCATACTTAAACGGCGATGCACATTATACAAACCGATTCCCCCATTCATCCCGGGCTCGTGGGAATCCATATCCGTTCGCGCTAGACCAGCCATGATGGCGTTTTTTCTTTCTTCAGAGATCCCCACTCCGTTATCCTGTATACGCAATTCTATGATATCCTGCTTAGAGCAGGCTTCAATCGTGATGCTGAATGGGCTTTGCAATGTACTCCACCCGTGCTTGATAGCATTTTCGACTACAGGCTGCAGCGACATTTTCAGCATCTCCAGTTCCATAAACGCCGACGATAGATGAATTTCCAATCCAATTTGGTTATCGTGGCGAATGTTCATGATGGCCACGTAATGCTGGATATGTCGGATTTCATCCCGCAACGCAACACACGACCCGGACCATTGGAGATTATAACGCATCATCGAGCCAAGGGAGGTAAGGGCATCCGACAGCGGATACTGCCGTTCTATCTCCGCCATCATTTTTAAATTTTCCAATGTATTATAGAGAAAGTGGGAATCAATCTGATGCTTGAGCGCTAGCAGCTCAGCTTCTTGAGCAGTGGCCTGCTTGTGTACTGCCTCGGCAATGAGCCCGTTAATTCGACTCAGCAGACTGCGAAAATATAAAGCCAGCTCAGCCACTTCTCCCCGTCCATATACTGGAATCTTAAGCTGAAAGTCACCCTCCTGCTCTACTTTTTTCATGGATTCACGCAGGGTATGTAGCTGCTTGAGTATGAAGGCATGCAAGGTATAGGAAATGACGGACATAAACAAAATCAGCATACTAATAATGAGCAGCATGGCATTGCGTTTCTGACGGAGATCACCCAGCGGACCGTCCAGCGCCACCACATTTAGCAGGTAGGCGTCCAACCCTTCTATATAACGGTACAAACCAAGATAAGGCTTATTCCCATAGGTAAAGTCAAAAACACCACCCTGTCCCTGAACGCGGGACTGTAACAGATGGTGCACATGGGACAGAGGGATCGGAATGGGATCAGGTTGAAAGGAAGCTGTAGCTATTTCGGTAGAATACATTGGTTTGTCAGCGTTCCTTGAGCTGTAATCGTCGCCGTCCAGAATGAACATTTGCCATGCGCGATTACGTTGCGGGATTCCAAATACCCTAGGTGAAAATAGCTCCAGCCTCATATTTGTTTCTACCAACCCCGCGTGTCTTCCTCCAGTAGACTGAATTTCACGCAGCAGTGCCATATACTGCACTGTCTCACTTTCCTGGCGGGATTGTCCCCCAAGTAAGCTTTTCGGCCCCTTGTACATATCCCACCATATTTTCCCTTGTCGGAGTTGAGCCGCTTTCAGCCAGGAAGCCTTAGGCAATCGTGATTCTTTGAAAATCATCGGCCATATTTCATGCGTCTGGGGATTATTGGTATACAGTCGAATGTTCTCTACATTGGGATTACTGTACAGCAAGTGCTGTAAATTTGGAAACACATTCAAGTTGAATTGGACTAGTTCATCGCTGCTTATTTCACGTTCCTCGGTTAGATAATGAAGCACGTTGCGATCTGAGATTGCAAGCTGTGCGGTTCGCTCCATAATTTCCATATTGCTATGAATATGGGCCAGCTCTGTATCCAACACATACTGATTTTGTACGGTAATGTCTTTCATTGTATTCTCGTACAGTTGGTGAAAGGTATATAGCGAGAACAATACCACTGGGATTAAAATGACGCCGATATACGCGACAATGAGCTTAACTTGAAGGGAGCAACCGCCAAGCCGATCGGCCGTTCCCGTCAGCCACTGCCATATTGTGCCGCGCAGCAGGCTCTTTATCTGTGAACGTGCACGGCCTGGCATGAAATCACATCCTTAGGGGTTCAATAGATTAAGTTATTGAATTAAATCATTTGGTGAACTGTTCAATTTTCTTAAGGTTTTCCTCATAGGCTTTTTGCTGATAAGCCAATACCTTGTCATAGCCTGCTTTTCTGCGGTCTTCCAAAAAGCGGGCAAACAGCCGATCGAACTCCTCATCCGAGGAAGCCAGCAACAGTTTCGGTAATGCCTTGCCCCAAATTTTGTCTATCTGGCCTGACGCAATGCCTTCTGCCGAGGTTCCGGTCGGTTTGATATTCTCATATTGAGAGAAGCTGTGGGTCTTGCCTTTCGTCCAATCTTCAGGCTGCTTATACGGCTCGACACTGGGCGGCGCCCACTGCAAATTCATATTTGTATCCATCAGCATCCAGAAAGTGAAGGAGGCGCCATACTTTTTGTCAAATGCAGACCGATCCTTGTTCAGTAGCTCCAGTACTTCCGGCTTGAAGGCTGGCTTACCGTTAACTGTGTCCCACAGCTTTCCCTGCTCCCCCAGATACAGGTCGCGATTCCCTTCCTCGCTAATCAGATAAGTCAGAAATTCAATAGCCCGCTCCTTGTCTTTGACATCCTTCGAAATAAGCGTCACCGTCCACCCGGAAATGCCCGGCCCGGCCAGCGTCGGCGGGTCCAGCTTACTGTTGGAAGGTCCATCCACCGCAATGTAGACGGAGTTGGGATCTTTCGCATGCAACGTCACCTGTTGTGTAGCAAAATCAGAGCGCTGATATAGCATGGCAAAATACCGTCCCTGTGCCACCTTCTCCTCCATTTGCGGACGTTTGTCGATAAATACGTCCTTGGCGATCAGACCCTGCTCATTGGCTTGACGGAATGTTTTGAGCCAGCGAATGTACTCTTCGTCCGATCGACGGTCGTACAGCTTTCCGTCCTTCTCATGTGGAACGGCTAAAAAATTAAGTAAATAGTCTTCAAAAGAATAATTTCCGTTATCCGTAAATTCGTGGAACCCTATCGGGATCAGCGGTTGACCGTTTATCTCCGGGAATTTCTCCTTTGCTTTTTGAAGCGCTTTCAAAAATCCCTCCGGTGTTCTCATATCCGGCTTGCCAATCGCCTCGTACATATCCTTCCGAACCATAAACGTTTGATTGGAGACAAAATTTTGGCCGTATTTTTGGTAATCTTGCGGTGAAGAGGACGCGTTAGGATACCCATATACATTCCCGTCCGTTTGACGATACCATGACATTTTAGCCGGGTCTGCCACTTTAATCAGATATGGATCATATTTCTCGGCCAACTTGTTAAGTGGGAGCACCATCTTACCCTCGATCATTTTTTTGATTGCATCTTCCCCCCAACTGAGCGTGACAAAATCAGGCAGTTTGCCGGAGGCCAACATGGTATTGAGCTTTTCATTTTCATTCCCTGCGGGTACGATAAAATTGACGCTGACCCCAGTCTTTTGCGTAACATACTTCGAGGTCATATCCGTTCCCCACTTGTTCGGGAACCAGGAAAAATTCAAATACCAGTCAAACGTAATCGGCTCTGTATCCGCCTTCCAGCCTGGCGTATCTGCCGAAGCCTTAGTTTTCTCGTCCTTCAATTCCGTGACAGCGCCACTTCCACCGGACGTACACCCCGCGAGCGGTCCTATCAGCAGCACGACGGCCAACAGCCCTTTCTGCCATTTGCGAATGTTCATCATAAATCTCCCCCTTGGATGATGTGCTAACCCTTGATCGATCCGATCATCAGACCCTTGACGAAATACTTCTGCAGAAAAGGATATACCAGTACAATGGGCAATGTCGTCACGACCATCGTCGCCAGCTTGATCGATTGCGAAGTGACGGACTGGGCAACGCCCCCCGGTGCAGCAGCCATCATTTGATTAGAGCTGGATTGGGCAACAACCCGGTACAAATACGTCTGAATCGGCTGAAGATCCGTATTATTAATATAGATCATTCCGGTAAAATAATCGTTCCACTGGTATACCCCATGAAACAACGCAATCGTCGCTACTACCGGCATGGATACAGGGAGCACGATTCGGCAGAAGATACCGAAATCATTCGCACCGTCTATTTTCGCCGCCTCTTCCAGTGCATCCGGCAGTTCTCGGAAAAAAGCCATAAAAATAATAAGATCAAAAAAGCTGAACATCGCAGGAATGATGTACACCCAAAAGCTGTCCAGCAGTCCGAGATCACGAATCAGCAAATACGTTGGAATCAATCCCCCACCGAAAAACAGGGTAATGGTACCAATCAGCATATACAGCTTGCGCCCGATCAGCTCCTTACGGGAATATGCATATGCAATCATAGCGGTAAAAAACACATGAACAATCGTGCCGATAAGCGTCTTGGCAATAGTCACTCCCATCGCAGTCATAATACCGTTGTTAGCAAATACGGCCTGATAGCTGCCCAGACTGAAGACTCTCGGCCACCAGTAAATGCCACCCCGCATAGCGTCTGCTCCTTCGTTAAAGGAGTTCACCAGCACATACCACACGGGATACAATGTCACAAAACAAATGATCAGCATGAAGACGTTGTTCATGAAATCGAATATCGCTTCGCCTGCTGTTCTACGTTGCAATAGCTGCATGCACCCGTCCTCCTTCAAAATAGGGATGTATTATTCACCCGTTTGGTCACCGAATTGGCAATTAGCAGCAAAATGAGAGCAAGAACCGATTTTAGCAAACCCACTGCGGTAGAATAAGAGAAACGGCCCTGCTGAATACCCACCTGATATACATAAATATCAACTACATTACTTGCACTTTCATTCAGCGAGTTACGCAGGACGAGAATTTGATCGAAGTTGGAGTTCAATATGCCGCTGACCGCCAAAATAAACAAAATGGATATGGTCCCCTTGATAGCGGGAAGTGTGACGTACCACATTTTCTGAAACCGTCCGGCCCCGTCAATGGTGGCCGCTTCGTACATGTCCGTAGATACCCCCGCCATGGCTGCCAAATAGATAATAGCTGACCATCCAAGCTCTTTCCAGATATCCGAGCTAACGACGATAGCCCAAAAATAGCTCGGCTCTGCCAAATAACTGATCGGCTGGTCAATCCACCCCCAGGCTAGCAACAGTTGATTGATCATCCCGGTATCTGCCAGCCACGTCGTTAAGATCCCGCCAAGAATGACCCAAGATAAAAAGTGCGGAAGGTACGAAATGGTCTGAATAGATTTTTTGAACCGTGTAGACCGAATCTCATTCAGAAACAGAGCAAATACAATAGGTAACGGAAACCCGATCGCCAGCTTGAGCAGGCTAATGCCCAGTGTGTTTTTGACAATGTACCAAAAGTTATCATCCTCCAAAAAGGCCCGAAAATGCTCTAACCCTGCCCAAGGTGCGCTTGATATGGTTCCAATGATGTCAAAATGTTTGAACGCAATTAAAATACCGTACATCGGAATGTAATGGAAAATAATCATCCATACCACCCCAAGCAGCGCCATAGTCTGCAAATGTCTTTGTTGAACCCATTTGCGCGCTAGTGATGCTCCTCTTCCCGATCGAACCGGCCGCTGTGGCTGCAGATTCTTCCCTCCTGTACTCATACGAAGACCTCCTTTCTTTGCAATGTAAGCACTTACATTTATTATTTTAAAGGCTTCTGCTTCGTATGAGTAGTACTGGATTTTTTGATTTTGGTATCTAAAGTTCAGGTGGGGATCTGACTATAGGCGATAATTTTCTTCCATACTTTGGATTTTTACATCTATTAATTTACGAAAAAGACTATCAGATGGTACGATAAGACTATATATGATTCCAATCATTACCTATATACCTAGATCAGGAGGATTAATAATGGAAGAATTGGTTCGTTCGATTCAGAAACAGGTTCGAATTAAAAAGTTTGCTTGCTGGGCGGGGCTCATCATGTTTGGTCTGTGTACTTTAGTTGGCATTGCAGCTCAGGAATGGCTTATGACGCTCTTGTCACTCGGGATGACAGTCTTATCAATCTATGGGTTAACCATGATGCGTGGTATGACGAAGTTTACTAAAGAGTATCAACCGGGAAAGGGCTACGGTTATTATCGCCGTACGGTACAACAAAAGCTGCGCTATCTAACTTGGGGACAGTGGTTAGTAGGCGGCCTTATTGTCCTGATGTTCTTTATATTTAACGTCCGACTTAGTGCTTTCCTCATTGCTATCTTGGGTATCCTGACTATTCAGTTCAGTATCAAAAAACGAATTAAAAATCATCAGGAACCCGATGTCACTGAGCTGGAGGAGTTTGTACGGATGGGGATTGTTTCTCCGCATGAGCAGACTATTGGTGTATATAAAGATTTTCTACACCTGAGTCATACATTTCGGGGTAACCAAATTGTTATCGTTACAGACAAACGCCTGATTTCTGTATTTGTGGAGGAACAGGGGCGTGCGGTGAAGACGGAAATGTTACTCTCGGGTATAAACAAAATACGCGCCATCGGTACGGGTTTTCAAGGTCAAGGTATATTGCTGTCCGTAAGCAACCGTGACCATAACGAGCTTCACATTCATATGGTCGGAAAAAGTATTTTCTTTTCTCCAGAGCAATTCATAGGTTCCTTGCTACGGGCACTGGATACAGCGTTAAAAAGCAGATCATACAGTACAGAAGAACCATTCCCGGTTTACCAACAGACAAGGATTTCATTGCATCCATCAGAACAGGGTTTACTACATAAACCTACGACAGCTTAAATATTGTTGGGACATGTACCGCGTTATATATACGGTATGATCGGTCTTCATCATACGCCAAATAGCAAGTAAGCCCTGACCTTAATGAGCTTACTTGCTATTGGGTGTACTTCCACATCATATTTTCCAATCAACTGCCTACCTGCTAAAACAACTAATTTCCTACTGTACTTCTGCCTTCTTAATGATTGGCTCCATGATAAAACACCGTGATGAGATCATGACTTGTAACAAACACTAGCAAACTAAACAGACTGAGCGACAGAGGGCGTGAAATCAATTTTTTCATCCTTTAACACTCCTTTTAAAATAGTTATATATTGGTCTTGCTGTGTTGCTGTAGCTTGGGATCTGAAAATTTCAAATACAGCGGTACATTTCCTAAACTCATGTTCATGTTCCATACCCAGGGTATCGGACAGCATGAGAGATTGCAGGATATAGCCCAACGCAACCGTAAACTGTTGTTGCTTGATATAGTAAAGAGCCAGTTGATAGCAGAAGCGAAAATAATAAGATACATTCACAGGCTCTTCAAAATATTTAAAACCTTCAATTTGTTCGGCAAATGATTCTAGCACAGCCTCTAAAGAATAGTCGTATCTCGACGCTCCCTCAACGATGGAAAGAAGCCCCGGTAACAGCTCTTCCGGATTGTTACGAAGAAATTGGATATATTCCTGCAACACTTCGGCATGGCCTGACAAAATATCAAGGGCATACAAATTAGCTCTGGCAGCATAGCGGTAATATTCCACCTCTGCTTCCCCATATTGATCAAGACCATTAAACCAGCCCAATTCTGCATATTTTTCGATGCAATCGCGAGCGGCCTCATACTTGCCCTGTTTTTGGAAAGCCATGCCTTTCATGAGATGACTGTAGCCGTAGTAGTAGACTAGCGGCCGTTTGGTATGTATGGGTTGTATAGGTTTCTTGCGCGCTTTGTAGAGCTGCAATTCCTGATACTTTTGGTTGACATGGCTATACAGCCGGTCGCATAAAGCAATCATATTGGCACCGTCCGCAAATGAAAAAGACAGCTTAATCATGTTGACAAGTGTGTCTAGATCTGTGATGTCGGAGTGAACAAGATCATCCACTATTCCCGCCTCCTTGTCTGACTTTTTATATTCACCAAACAAAAGTAAGCTCTAAATCCCAACTAAAAATAACTTAATTACGTATTTATTACGTAATTAAGTTATACCATGAATTCAAACATATGACAAGTGCATTATGATAATATATTCCATTTTTAAAATACTAACGAAAGTAGATCGTTCACTTGTTCAATTCCATGTGAAGCAAAGGAAATGCCCTACCTGATCCATCCAGTGCAGATCGCGCCGTTTGTACAAAGCCGTAATGTCTGTAGAAAGCATACGCTTTCTCGTTCTGCTCATTCACGTCCACTTTGAGGTGTTTCCCTTTTATTTTTTCAGCATGCTGGATGAGTCGGCTGCCTATGCCCTGCCCATGGTGTTCAGGGTCCACAAACAGCATCTCTATTTTTAATCCGTCCAGCCCGATAAAACCTGTTGGTTCTTGACTTGTATTCCATTCCATCCAAACTTCAAGTTCTCTTAAAACACCATTGCGTACGATATGATGATAAAATTGAATGTCCTCTTCCGCCAAAAATGTGTGCGTCCGGCGTACAGCCCGCTGCCAAATATCAACGAGTTGATCATGATTTTCTTCCCGATAAGCAATAATTTCATTTTGCACGGTACTTCCCCCTTATTTAAATATCGATATTGCATGTTTTGCAGTAAGTCTAACATGCCTATTTAGAAGCATACAAACACAAAAAAGGAAGCGGAGTAATTCCGCCTCCCTTAGACTACAGCCTTTTACAACGTAACACCGTTTTTAAAAATAGCGAGCTCCCTGAAATTGTTTTTCTCATTGTTCACCCATGTTCCGCTGGCTACATCGACGATGTAATCGACAAAGTTGCGGAGCGCATCTTCCATACTGACATCCTCCACCAATGAACCGGCGTTATAGTCGATCCAATGAGGTTTAGCCTTATATAACGGCGAGTTGGTTGATACCTTCATCGTCGGAACAAAGGAGCCAAACGGCGTACCGCGTCCAGTTGTGAAAATGACGAGTTGGCAGCCCGCTGCGGCGAGAGCTGAAGATGCCACTAGATCGTTGCCCGGCGCGCTGAGCAGGTTGAGTCCCTTGGTCTTGAGACGTTCCCCGTACTGAATGACATCAGTGACCGTGGAAGACCCGGATTTTTGCGTACAGCCCAGTGATTTATCCTCCAGCGTCGTAATGCCCCCTGCTTTATTGCCCGGTGACGGATTTTCGTATACTGGCTGCTTGTAATCCAGAAAATATTGTTTGAAATCGTTAATCAGATGTACGATCTTACCAAATACTTGCTCATCGGCAGCGCGCTCCATTAAAATCGTTTCCGCGCCGAACATTTCAGGTACTTCTGTCAATACCGTTGTTCCACCTTGCGCTGCCATATAATCCGACAATCGTCCGAGTAGTGGGTTGGCAGTAATACCCGATAAGCCATCAGATCCACCGCATTTCAAGCCGATGTTCAGCTCAGACAATGGTACAGGTTCCCGCTGATCTTCTTGCACAGCCGCAAAAATTTCATGAAGCAACCTTACCCCTTCCTCTACTTCATCCGACACATCTTGGGAAAGCAAAAACTTTACCCGCTCCGAATCATATTCCCCGATAGCTTCTTTAAATTCTTTCATTTCATTGTTTTCACAGCCCAAACCCAGTACAAGTACGCCACCTGCGTTCGCATGTTTCACGGCATCGATCAAAATCGTGCGCGTATGTGCATGATCGTCACCCAACTGAGAACAACCATAGTTATGCTTGAGCACAAGTGCATTTTCAAAAGGTGAAATATCTCCTACTTCCTGCTTGAAACGGTTTAAAATAAGTTCAGCGATCCCGTTCACACAGCCGACCGTCGGCACAATCCACAACTCATTGCGAATCCCCACACGACCGTCCTTTCGCCGAAAACCTTGAAACGTACGACTCTCCTGTTCATATAAATGAGGAGCTGGCTTAGGCTTATAAGTGTACTCTTCTACGCCTGTCAGGTTCGTCTTCGTATTATGCGTATGCACATGCTGACCTGCCTGAATGGGCTGAATGGCATGACCGATGGGATATCCGTATTTCAGAACATGCCCACCTACAGGTATATCCTGCAAGGCGATTTTATGCCCACGTGCTACATCCTCGGCTAGCTCCACCCGTTGTTCTTCTTGTGCTCCCCATGCCAGTGTTTCTCCCTGCTTGTAATCACGCAAGGCGACAGCCACGTTATCTTGATTATGAATTTGAATGAATTCCAGCATTCCGGTTTCCTCCTTGCTTATGCTCTGGGCACGCTGTTCCCGGTTAGAGAATCGAGCGTCTCCTTCATTCCTCTGCTTGTAATTTCATACACGTGCTGTGCAGTTTGTTCAGCCAGCCCTTCGATCTGGTTCAAATCTTGACCCCACCATGTTTGCTTGCCGAGTACCCGCTCAGTCAATTGCTTCGCCCCGGCGAGAGTACCGTCATATTTACTCCACAGTTCACCAAACGTGCTCAACACTTCAGCTTCGTCTGCCAACGCAATCGACTCGCCATTTCTATCACCCCGGTAAAATACGAGTAAGGACGCCAGTGAAAACACGATTTTGGCAGGCAGCTCCTTACGTTGTTCCACATACTGGAGCAAGGATGGCAAGTTCCGTGTCTTGAACTTGGACACTGAATTCAGTGCGATACTCATAACATAATGATTTACATATGGATTACGGAACCGCTCAATAACATCGTCGGCGTATACATTCAATTCCGCTTCTGGCGAATCCAGCGTCGGTATAATTTCTTCTCGAATCAGCGACTGGATAAAATTGCCCATAATATCATGCTCAACCGCCTGCCCCACCGTGTCCAGGCCATATAAATAAGCTACAGGTGTAAGCGCCGTATGTGCTCCATTCAAAATGCGCACTTTCCGTGTACGATATGGCGCCATATCGTCGACAATCAGGACATTCAATCCAGCCAAATGAGTAGGTAATTCCTCTTTAAGCCACTGTGGACCTTCAATAACCCATAAATGATACTGTTCGCCCACAACAACCAAATCGTCCTTGTAACCCAATTCCGCTTGGATTTCATGAATTCGGTCTTTGGGATAACCTGGTACAATTCGATCCACCAAACTGTTGCAGAACGTATTTGCTTCCTCTATCCATGCAATAAACTCAGCCCCAAGCTCCCATTGGTTCGCATATTTCAGCACGATTTCCTTGAGAGCGTCTCCATTACGCTCGATGAGTTCGCACGGAATGATGACCAGTCCCTTGCTCTGATCGCCCCCAAAAAATTGAAAGCGCTTATACAGAAAGGCAGCCAGTTTGCCCGGGAAGCTCTTTTGCGGACGATCTTCTAGCTGATCGTCTGGGGCATAAGCGATCCCCGCTTCCGTCGTATTCGACACAACAAAACGCAGCTCCGGCTTTTGGGATAGTGCTTCATACTCCAAAAAATCTGAGCCGTACGGATTAATCCCACGAGAGACGCACTCCACAACGGTATGCTCCTTCATGGCCTTCCCATCCTTAATCCCTTCAAGAATAACCGTATACAGGCCATCCTGCTCGTTAAGCTTCTCCACGAGGCCTCCTGGCTGCGGTTGTACAATCACAACTCCCGTATTCCATTCTGCCAGCTTATTCATTTTGTCAAATTGCCAGTCTACAAAAGCACGCAGAAAGTTCCCTTCCCCGAATTGCAGCACCCTCACAGGATGCGGGTCTGTAACGATAAAGCTTTTTCTGTTTAATTGGTCTAATTCATCTACTTTTTTCATCCGGAGTATCCTCCCACTATTACCATAATGATTTCAACGTTATTTTAGCACAATGCACACGTTAACAAAATAGTTTTCTCAACATTTTTACTTCAGAAAAATAATAATGACAATAATATGAACACGTTAACATAAGAGTTTTGCATAACAACTGGCAAGTATATGAACCTCTTTCTGTTGTTTCGCTGCTGAGCCAAGACGGTTAAGGCTAACTATCACCCTATCCGAGACCTTGTCCTTATATACAATTCAGAAGAATAGACGCAAGAAGGCACGGGCAGGCTAACACTACTTACTAGGCAGGAGGAACATCTATGAAGACAATTGCAGATACTATTGTACAAGTTTTGGTCAATGCAGGGGTCAAGCGGATTTATGGCATTGTTGGAGATTCTCTAAATAATATGGTGGATCCATTCGCAGCAATGGTCAAATCGAATGGATTCATGTAAGGCACGAAGAAGTGGCTGCCTTTGCAGCCGGAGCGGATGCTGACCTTAGTGGCAGCATTGCTGTATGTGCCGGAAGCAGTGGTCCCGGAAATTTGCATCTGATTAATGGTTTATATGATTGTCACCGCAATCGTGTGCCTGTACTGGCTATTGCCGCTCACATTCCAAGCGACGAAATCGGAAGTGAATATTTTCAAGCGACGCATCCTGAGCATCTTTTCGGAGAATGCAGTCACTTCTGTGAAGTTATTACGACACCGCGTCAAATTCCCAGAACGGTGACCATGGCCATTCAACAGGCAATTTCACGTTCAGGTGTCTCCGTCATTGTTCTTCCCGGTGATGTAGCAGCATTGGGGGCGGAAAAGGTACCCGTCCCTGAACATGTCTACCATCCCACTACACCTGTAGTGCATCCGTCAGCTTCCGAAATTTCCCGACTGGCCGAATATTTGAATCAAGGCAAACGAATTACGCTACTATGCGGCGCCGGCTGTTCACAATCTCATGAATTGCTCATGCAGCTATGTGACAAGTTAAAATCCCCCATGGTATCCGCTCTGCGAGGCAAGGAATATCTGGAGTATGACAACCCTTATTATGCTGGATTAACGGGACTGATCGGGTATTCTTCCGGGTACCATGCGATGATGGATTGTGACGCCCTGCTTATGCTCGGAACAGACTTCCCTTACAGACAATTTTACCCTGAAGATGCGATTGTCCTACAGGTAGATATAGAGCCAGCCCATCTGGGCAGACGTACTCCGTTGACGTATGGTTTATGCGGGGATGTAAAAGCCACGTTGGAAATGCTGCTACCGCATTTAACGTCAGAGCATGATTCCAAGCATCTAGAGAAAACCGTCTCCCACTATACCAAGGTACGCCAGGAGTTGGATGACCTTGCTGTCGGTAAACCAGGTCATACGCCGATCCATCCGCAATATCTCGCCAAGGTCATCAGTGACGCCGCGCAGGAAAATGCTATTTTCACCTGTGATGTCGGTACTCCCACTGTATGGGCGGCGCGTTATTTGCAGATGAACGGTCAGCGCCGGCTTCTCGGCTCGTTCAACCATGGCACGATGGCAAATGCGTTACCACAAGCGATTGGAGCACAGGCCACTGAGCCTGACCGACAAGTGATTGCCCTCTCAGGCGATGGCGGACTCACGATGCTGATGGGCGACCTGCTCACCCTGAAGCAGCATCAGCTGCCTATCAAAGTCATTGTTTTCAATAATGGCGCTCTCGGTTTTGTCGAGCTGGAAATGAAAGCGGCCGGATTTCTGGAAAACGGTACTGAACTGGTGAATCCTGATTTTGGTGCTGTAGCGCAAGCCATGGGACTCAAGGGCATCCGGGTTGAAGATCCGACCATGCTGGAAGATGCCATTCAGCAAGCATTGGCTCATGATGGCCCTGTTGTGGTAGACGTGGTGGTGAACCGCCAGGAGCTATCCATGCCACCCAAAATTAATCTTAAACAAGCAGAAGGATTTACACTGTGGATGATGAAAGCGATGCTAAACGGACGTGGTGACGAGATTGTAGAACTGGCTAAAACCAATCTCTTTCGTTAAATATAGACGAAGCAGAACGCATTTCAGCCTAAAAGGGGCAGAAACCATATATCTAGCATGGTTTCTGCCCCTTTGGCCTGCCTGTTAATCAAACGAAACTTAGTGTGGTCTGCCTGCCGTTGATTTCCGCTTCATGAGCGCGGTCTCCATAAATATAAGCTCGCCCTCATTGGACGGTGACTGAATTCGTTCCAGAATGCAGGCGGCTCCGCGCTCGCTAATCTGCTCAATCGGTCTTTTGACTGTTGTTAACGGTGGAGTCGTATACATTGAGAACCCGATATCGTCAAAACCAATGACAGAGATATCCTCTGGTACCTTCAAGCCGTTTTCGAATACCGCATTCATTGCCCCAATAGCCATATCATCGTTAGAGCAAAATACCGCTGTCGGCGGCTCCTGCAAGGAAAGCAATTGCTTCATTGCCTGGCTACCACTTTCAGTATCATAATGACCTTGCACGATATATTCATGTCGAATGGGCTTACCACTATCAATCAACGCATTCATAAAACCCTCGCGGCGTTGCTGGGTAGACTTGAAGCCTTCTACCCCTTCGATGATCGCAATGCGTTCATGCCCACTTTCAACGAGAAAGGAGACCGCTTCATAGGACCCTTCTTTATCATTAGAAATCACGTTTACAATCCCCGCCCCGGACACCTGCCGATTCAGAACAACAAGCGGAATGCCTTGACCGAGCACATGATAAATAAAAGGGTTGTCCGCCTCGCTCTGGCTCATCAGAATGATACCATCAAAACGCTTGCGGTGTATGGCCGAAAAATCAGCGTAATCGTCAATTCCTCGCACAAACAGATTGTAATCTACCCCAATGACATGATTAACACCGCGGATGGTATCGGCAAAAAAACTGGAGCTGGTGCCTTCTGAAATGCTGGTGAAAAACAGGCCAATCGTATGCGAGCGCTGGAGAACCAGGCTTTTGGCATTAAAATTTGGAATGTAATTGAGTTGCTCTGCCAACTCCATAATTTTGCGTTTCGTATCTTCTTTAATCAGCGGGCTGTTATTGAGCGCCCGGGAAACGGTTGTATGGGAAACATTAGCCAATTTGGCAATGTCTTTAATGGTAGCTGCCATATACGTATCCTTTCCTTAGTGAGGCTCTAAAAAAATTATATACCCACCATACCACAGGAGCCGCCCGGAAAAGAAGACTTTCACAAATTATACGCGGTTGTCCGCATGTCGACGCTGTAATTCTTGAACCATTTCTGCATGTCTGCTGTCCGTCAGCTTATACATTTTACCGATGACCAGCATGGCTAAAGCCAGGGCAACAGCCGGATAGAGACAAAGTAATGCTTTGATCCCAAGCAGCGTTCCAGAGGACTGAACCACATTCGGAACATACCCGATGAGCGCTAGTCCAATACCCGATAGAAAGCCAGACAAGGATTGAGCCAACTTACGTGAAAAGTTAAATAACGAGTAAGTAATCCCTTCCTTACGCTCCCCGGATGACCATTCGCCATAATCAATAATATCGGACACGAATGCCCAGGTCACCCCGTTAGGAATACTAATACCAATGAACGAAATACTGGCCAGGATTGTGAAAATGTATACATTTGAAGGCATAAAAAAGTTAATGGAGTCGGCAATGACACTAACCAGCATCCCCAGTATGGCTGTTTTTCGTTTACCGAAACGCCGTACCAGCTTGGGCAGGAACAATACACCCAGTAGCGACGAACCGATAATAATAAAATTCATATAAGCCATTAACTCTACGTGCCCCAAGTTATATTCGGCAAAATAGATCAGCAGAGCGGACTTAATATTGTACGCGGATATAGTGAAAATCGTCATCAAAACGAGCACCAGCAAAGGCTTGTTATTCGTAAAAGTATGCACAATAACGCCTATAGATAGCTTCTCTTTTGGCCCGGACTGGCTAATAATACGTTCTTTCGTTCCTCGGTAACATATGATGAAAGCGATCACACCAATGAGTGACATAATCCCCATCACAACCGGATAGCCAACATGGTGGTTAGGAAATAGTAAAATAAGCGGCATGACAACGACACTGGTGACGAATAATGCGCCCAGCGATCCCGCCTGACGGAAAGATGACAATGAAGCACGCTGATGAGTATCCTGTGTAATAGCGGCACCTAGCGAGCCGTATGGAATATTTACAATAGAGTAGCCGATCCCCCAGATCATATAGGACGCATAGGCGTAAATGAGTTTTCCTGTGGGTGAAATATTCGGCGATATAAAGGTTAGAACCGTAAGAATTGCAAGGATAACGCTTCCAACAATAAGAAAAGGTCTAAATTTTCCACGTGTACCGATATGTTTGCGATAATCAACAAAGGACCCGACAATGGGATCACAGACGGCGGCAAATAGCTTGCTGACCAAGAAAATGCCTGCGGCGGCTCCTGCAGAAACCCCTGCTACATCTGTAAAAAATTTCAGCAAATACAACTGCCCCAAATCAAACATGAATCCGTTTCCAAAGTCACCCATACCATACGAAATCTTTTCTTTCAGGCTAATATGCTCGCCTGTCTTGTTGTCAGTTTGGACGTTCTCCTGCACGATAGGCACTCCCATACCTACACACTCCTCTATGTTTGTAATTAATTTCACATAATTAGTTCAGGATTTTTGCAAAATCCTCAGTTGATAACTATTTTATTTTTAATTGCTCTTACCGGGAGTTTTGAAACAAGCTCCCGGCAAGAGCCCTTTCTTATGAAGTTAGTGAGTCCTCGCCTTAGGGCGTAGTTTCACTTACTATGAACAACCGTTGGGAAATTAAAATATTGCTCGGCGTTGTTGTAGCAAATGTTTTGTACCATGGCTCCGAGCAGCTCCAGATCCTCAGGCGCCTTACCCTCCTGAACCCACGTTCCAATTAAGTCACAGAGTATACGGCGGAAATATTCATGGCGTGTGTAGGAGAGGAAGCTGCGGGAATCCGTCAGCATACCAATAAAGCGGGACAGCACCCCGTAGTTAGCCAGCAACTTCATCTGCTCCTGCATACCTTCGATATGGTCGTTATACCACCATGCCGTGCCAAACTGGATTTTCCCCACATTTCCACCGGATTGGAAACAACCCGCGAGACTTGCCAGTACTGGATAATCAACCGAATTAAGCGAATACAAAATGGTTCTCGGTAATCCTCCTGCCAGCTCCTGTGCGTCCAGCAATGCCGCCAATGGACGAGCGATAGAGCCATCATTTACGGCATCGTAGCCTGTATCCGGTCCCAATTGACGGAACATAGCAGTGTTGTTGTTACGCAGCGCGTGGATGTGGTATTGCATAGCCCAGCCATGTTCTGCATACTGTTTGCCAAGGAAAACCAGAACGTACGATTTATATTTCGCCTCCTCTAAAGGAGTCACATGGCCTTCCTCCAGCGCCTTATTGAATATGGCTGCAGCTTCCTCCCGTGTCGTTTCTTCATAGACTACAGTATCCAGCGCATGATCAGATACTCGGCCTCCGGCAGCATGGAAATGGCGCACCCGGCTCGCCAGCGCATTCAAAAATCCTTCCAGGCCAGAAACATCCAGTCCGCTGACTTCACCCAACCGAGCCACCCAAGGCCGGAAAGTTTCGCGATTTATCTCCAAAGCCTTGTCGGGACGGAAGCTTGGCAACACTGCGACTGGGAAATCGGTCAGCTTGCTGATTTGTTTGTGGTATTCGAGATGGTCTGTCGGATCATCCGTGGTGCACACCACAGTTACCTTCGAGTTCACAATCAGATCACGTGCGCCAAAGCCTTTTCCCTGCAGCTTTTGGTTTACCTTTTCCCAGATCACTGGTGCGTTCTGTTCATTCAGCAGCTCAAAGACACCAAAAAAGCGTTGAAGCTCCAAATGCGTCCAATGGTACAGCGGATTGCCGATTAGTGTAGGTACGGTTTTGGCCCAAGCCATAAACTTGTCATAATCTTCGCCATCCCCCGTAATCAGGCGTTCCTCAACCCCATTGGCCCGCATAAGTCTCCACTTGTAATGATCTCCGTACAACCAAGCTTCCGTAATATTCTTGAACGCTTTATTTTCATAAATTTCTTGTGGACTTAAATGACAATGATAGTCAATAATCGGCATATCCTTGGCGTACTGATGATACAAGATTTCAGCCGTTGGATTGCTCAACAAAAAGTTTTCGTCTAAAAACGCTTTAGTCATTACTTTCTCATCCCTTCTATAATCGTGTTTCTCAACAAATTGTTAACGTTAACAAAAATTCTTGTACTGTACTCGTTTTTCAATAATAGCATTCTCCACCACATAGCAGATCTCGTGATTAGGCAAGATGATATAGCTGTAATACGATACCTGCACATCATTTCAAGCCGGATTACTTCACTTTAAATTTAATGTTTACGTTAACAACAATTACATTGTAACCGCTATCCTTTGTAGACGAAAGTGATTTTTATCATGTGAGCGAATAAAAAAAATGGCCTACTGCCATTTGGAGCAGATCTGTTCTATATTTTCCCGATAGCTGATACCAAAAGAAAATTCTACAATTTTTAATTTTCCCCGATAAATCAAACTTTGAAAACGTTTTATGTGTTTTTCTCTTTTTTTCAGAAAATTTCTTTCTTGAAAATACCAGTTATTGCATTATAATTGTAATATACATCCATTGTTTTACATTGAAAGTATTTCATTGGTTTATTTCAAAGATGAAAAGAAGAGGTGGTAGCATTGAGTACCAAAGTTCAAGCTGTTCAAACTAAAACTAAAACCAAATCCGATACAAAAGGAGCCGACCTTGTTGTCGATTGTTTGATCAAGCAAGGGGTTACGCATATTTTTGGCATTCCAGGTGCCAAGATCGATTCTGTTTTTGATGTTCTTCAAGATCGGGGTCCAGAATTGATCATATGCCGTCATGAACAAAATGCCGCCTTTATGGCAGCAGCGGTCGGTCGTTTAACAGGTAAACCGGGCGTATGCATTGTTACTTCCGGTCCAGGCGCGTCTAACTTGGCGACAGGACTCGTCACCGCTAATGCAGAGAGTGATCCTGTCGTCGCCATTGCTGGTGCAGTCCCAAGATCAGAACGCCTGAAACGCACGCATCAATCTATGGATAACGCCGGACTTTTCGAACCCATCACCAAGTACAGTGTAGAAGTAGAACATCCTGATAGTGTACCGGAAGCAATTACTAATGCATTTCGGATTGCGACCTCAGCCCAGCCTGGAGCCACATTTGTCAGTCTGCCGCAGGACGTGTTGACTTCGTCATCCGAAGTAACCGCCATTGAGAAGGTTTTCCTTCCCCAGCTTGGAACTGCACCCGCCGAGCTCATCAAACAAGTTGCAGGCCAAATCAAAAAAGCCAAGCTGCCCGTACTCCTTCTCGGTATGAAAGCCAGCACACCCGAAGCTACAGCAGCCATCCGTGCACTGATTCGAAACACGGATTTGCCTGTGGTTGAAACCTTTCAGGCCGCTGGAGCCATTTCCCGGGAGCTGGAAAGCCACTATTTTGGGAGAGTCGGTCTGTTCCATAATCAGCCGGGTGACATGCTTCTTGGAGCGGCAGATCTGGTACTGACGATTGGCTATGATCCTATTGAATATGATCCAAAAAACTGGAATATTCCTGCGAACCGAACCCTTATTCATCTGGATGATCATCAAGCAGATATTGATCATGATTATCAACCTGATCACGAGCTTATCGGGAATATAGCCCTGATTGTGAGTGGCCTTGCAGAAGAATTGCCTACCTTAAAGCTACCTAAAGCCTCCTGCGACCAATTAAATCGTCTTCGTCATGATCTAAACGAGCAAGAAGCTGTTCCTGTACACAGTCACGATTATCTGATTCATCCATTACAATTTATTCGTACACTGCGCAGCCTGATCGACGATAATGTCACTGTCACCTGTGATGTTGGTTCACACTACATTTGGATGGCACGATATTTCCGTTCGTATGAACCGCGGCGCCTTCTATTCAGCAACGGAATGCAGACGTTGGGCGTAGCACTGCCTTGGGGGATTGCTGCCACACTCGTCAACCCCGGTCAAAAAGTCGTTTCTATTTCTGGAGACGGAGGATTTCTGTTTTCATCCATGGAGCTCGAAACCGCTGTACGTCTTAACTCTCCGCTAGTGCATATCGTATGGAGAGATGGTACCTATGACATGGTCGCATTTCAACAACAGATTAAATATGGCAGAACTTCCGGTGTAAAATTTGGAGATGTTGATGTAGTGAAATATGCTGAAAGCTTCGGGGCCACCGGATTACGCGTGCACTCTCCTGAAGAACTGGAAAGTGTATTGCAGCAGGCACTTCATACGGATGGTCCTGTGGTTGTTGATATCCCGATTAATTATCAAGATAATATCCAGTTGGGACGTAAACTGCTGCCAAATCAATTAAACTAACCTTTACCAAGACTTACTCGTGACGGTTTCGTGACAATTATGGAGCAAAACGTTATTTTTTATGATTTTTTTGAGTTATTCTCGTTATTTACTGAAAATTTACGTTTATTATTGAAAAAGAAAGAAAATAAATGCATACAATTACAAAAGGAAGTGTATTACCATGACCGTTGCAGGACTGGAAACCAAGCAAGAAACTGACCATGATATTTACCAAACGTCCACTATGCTCGCTCTATTAGATGGTCTTTATGACGGAGTTGTTGCCTTTGAGGAGTTGCAAAAGCACGGGGATTTTGGGATTGGTACCTTTGATCAACTGAATGGCGAGATGATCGCGTTCGATGGTGAATTCTATCACTTGCTTCCAGACGGTACGGCCCATCGCGTAAAACCGGAAGAAACCACACCTTTTTCCACCGTCACCTTTTTCCATGAAGATTTCACATATACTATTGACCGTCCCATGCATCGTGAAGAGCTGGAAGCTCTGCTGTTAAAGTTGTTTCCAAGCCGTAATCTGTTCTATGCCTTCCGTATGGATGGCACTTTTCGTGAAGTAAAGACACGTACCGTCCCTCACCAGGTGAAGCCTTACAAACCTTTTATCGAAGCGACCAAATCTCAGCCTACGTTCTCTTTTAACGACGCTTCTGGGGTGATTACAGGTTTTTGGACACCTGCCTATGCTCAAGGTATTGGGGTAGCCGGATTTCATCTGCATTTTATTAACGATGAACGCACTGGGGGTGGGCATGTCTTTGATTTTATCGTCGAAAAGTGCACCATCCGCATTTGTCAGAAATCCAATCTGCACCTGGTCCTGCCCGATACTCCGGATTACTTGAAGGCCAACCTGTCCAGAGAAAACCTGGAGAAGGAAATCGCCGTTACTGAAGGTGCGCAGTAATCGCAGCTATTTAACTCATCAATTTACAGACCCTATAGCCAAACAATAAACAGCAAAAGATCACAGTCAGGAAAGAGAATTACTGCTCTCTGACTGTGATCTTTTTATGTACGAGCGTATATATACATTACTGCTTATGCTCTCACTCCGGTCCACCTATGTCTCGATCTGATCCAGTTTATCTGCATAATATTGAATGGCACGTGAGTACTCCTGTGTAGATAAATCCGAGGTCGTCTCAGCCACCTCCATTAGTAGCTCCTGCATGGCTTTCCCGAATTCCCCCAGATTATATAATACCATCGCGTAAAATACCCGAAACGGTCTGTAATCCGGAAATTCGTCCATTCCTGTGTCCAACCATGCTTTCGCCTTGGCATAATCCCCCAATACACGATATGTACTGCTTAATCCCAGGATGGCTCCTTTCCTTGATTCTGCGGATAATGCCATACCCAGGCTTTTTTCATAATAGGGTACTGCTTCCCTCTCTAAGCCCAATGAATCATGTGTCCAAGCGGTCTGATACCATAATTCTGCATCATTTTGCTGCTGTTCTAATGCCTTCAAAAGAAGTTTTCGTGCTTCCTCTGCTTGCCCTGTTCGTCTAAGCTCGCCAGCTTGCGCCATGATATCGTTCATATTAATCCTCCACTTCTGACTCATGCCTATCTTTGAGATATATGTTACCCGACATTTGAATGCAATGTAAATGGAGTTTTTCCTAAGATTTAAAATCCAAAAAAACGACCCTCCCTTTAGGAGAGCCGCTATATATCCGAAGTTACGGTTTATTTAACCTTCAATGATCCTGCAGTTAGTATTCCTACTACACGCTGTGCGTCGAAAATACGCGAGAGCTCCTCCACTGCCGTCAAGTACAATAGACCGTTGCCTTCCAGCTTAGGAGAATTGCCAAGTGGAATCGTGCGTTTGATGAGTTGTGCATATAATTCCGGTTCGGTGAGATCACGCTCAAAGCTCGCACTTGCCAGCTGCTTAATCAACGCCAATGCACCTGCTACGTGCGGAGTAGCCATCGAAGTTCCGCTAAAAGTCGCATATTTGCCGCCCGGAACGGTGGACAAAATATCTTCTCCGGGTGCAACCAAATCCACCTCATTATTAGAATTACTGAATTCTGAGGCGTGCCTGTCAAAATTGATAGCGCCTACGCTAATCACTTCATTATAGCAGCCGGGGTAGCCGAGCTCGTCCGTTCTGTCGTCACCGTCTCCCTCATTTCCAGCTGCACAGATGACCAAGATTTGGCTAGCTACAGCCTTTTTTACTGCTTCATGCAGCTCTGGCACATCTTCAGGACCGCCAAGTGACATCGATATGATATCTGCCTTTTGCTCAATCGCATAATAGATGCCTTGAATAATCCAGTCATATTGACCGGAGCCCTGCTTGTTTAGCACTTTGATGATGAGCAGGTCTGCCTCTGGAGCAACACCCACGACACCATCCGCATTTTCTGCTGCCGCAATGGTTCCTGCCACATGCGTGCCATGACCGTTATAATCCTTGAAAATTTCCGGATCACCTTGATCATCATCCGTGAAATTCCGTCCGCCAATAATGCGCGCCTTCAAATCAGGATGGTCCGAATCACAGCCCGTGTCCAGCACCGCCACCTTCACGCCTTGGCCTCGAGTCTGGTTCCATACCGCAGGAGCCTGAATCAGCTCTACACCTCGCGGTATTTCATTCACTTGTTGCTCCTGCTTGATCACTTGGTAAGGAATGATATGCACTTTACGTTCCATCCTATTCCCTCCTTCATGGATTCAATCGGAAACCACCCGTCTTTGAAACTTTGAAAACCTCTACTACATTCGAGGTTACTATATTCTAGCAATTTTTGAAAACTTTGAACATCCCCATTTTGCTTATTTTTGTAAAAAAACAGACATCCCCCAATTCGCTTGGAGAATGTCTGTTGTAGGTTCTCTATCAGCCTTAGACGGATTCCGCCTGAAGTTCAGCCTTGGATAACAGCGATTTGTGCTGCCATTTCCGGCCCTTCCAGCGTAAATAGTGGAAAATGCCTCGTACCCACTCATCGCAGGCATGTGCAATCCACACACCCAGCACTCCATATCCCATATGAATGCCCAGCACATATGCTAACGGGATTTTAATCCCCCACATTGAAATTATGGCCATCATTAACGGGAACCGAACATCTCCCGCTGCTCGCAAGGAGTTAATGACAACATGATTAAACACTCGGCCCGGCTCCAGCAATATACAGAAAAGCAAAATCGCTGCCCCTAATTGAATGATCGCCGGCTCATCTGTAAAGATCGCCATCACTTCATATCGGAAAAAGGATACTACCACGATTACAGCAATCGTAATGATCAAAGACCATTTCAGGCTCCGTAAAAGTTGATGATAGGCTTTTTCCTTGTCTCCTGCTCCAATCAGGCGGGCAACAATAATTTCCGTCCCCTCCCCTACAGCCATTCCAAATACCATAAAAAAGTACACAATTGTATTCGAATAAAAATGGGTTGCGATTGCCGTTGTACCCATAAAGCTGACAAACCGGGTCACCATCATTTGGCTAAGCTGATAAGACAACCATTCCAGCCCGGCAGGAATACCAATCTTCAGAATGGCTACCAGCTTACTCCATTGTAGCTGTACATAATACCGGATGCGGATCGGCGCACTTACACGCTTGTACAGCAGTAGAAAAATCCAGACACATGCTACAACACGGCTAATAACCGTTGAAATCGCTGCTCCCGCCACTCCCATCTGCGGCAGACCAAACCAGCCATAAATGAGCAATGCATTTCCTACAATATGTAAAATATTCATACCAATGCCCACGATCATCGTATCTTTGGTAAAACCATGCGATCGAATAACCGGACCTGCGGTTAGCATGAGCGCTTCCAGAAACAGCGAACCCCCTGCCAGCATCATATAAATCTCTGCATTTTCCTTAATCGTCGGGGTAATATGGTAAAAGGATAGCAAAAAATCCCGACTGACAATAAACATCAAGCTCAATGCCAGACCAAACACCAGATTAAAGGTTAGTGCCGAAGCCGTAACACGGCTTGCATCGACATGCTTTTGCGCCCCCAATAGCTGAGCAATGATCACACCTACACCAAGACCAAGCAGATTGAAAAGTATAATCGTAAATTCAATCAACTGTCTGGACACACCCACAGCCGATACAACCTCATCAGAAACATGGCTTAGCATGAACGTATCCACGCTACCCATCAAAATGTGAAACAACATCTCTATAAAGATCGGCCAAGTGATTGCAAAAACCGTCATCGTTTTAACGACTTGCGCTTGCTTGGAAGCGTTTTCCTGAGACAGTGACATCCTTTCGTATTCCTCCTAAATGCGAACCCAATCATTACTTACTTATTACTTATATCATTTATATCGATAACAATTACTCATTCAAAAAAAGTCATATGCTTTTTCATTTTATAATATTCCAGGCGGTCCCGCAATTGTCCTGTGTGGAATTCATACTTATGTCCGTCTGGATCTGTAAAATAGACTGACCTTTTGTCCTGTTCATTCCGTTCTCGTCCGGGCAAAATGATGACATTAAAAGTTCTCAGCTTGATAAGCGTGGTATTCAACATGATTCGATTGTCCATTGCAGAACGTCCTTCTTGTGGTTTTCGTTCAGGTAGACCTCGTTAAAATAATAATTTCTTATCAAAAAAAGACTATAACATCATCAAGATTGATGTATAGTCCTTTTTTTAAAACTGGTCAAGAAAAAAACATCTTGGTTTTCATAGTTAAAATTCTAGACTACCGCTCTTTAATTCAGCTAACGTTTCCTAAGCCTAAAGTAGGGGCTTCTCAGACATTGAGCTTCATAAACTTAGTTGACCTACCTTGTAGTTCTGATAAATATGAGATTCAAAGAATAGAAACTGAAAAGGAAGTAAAGAATTCAGGAAGAATTTTAGTGGATAATGGTTTGAATACGGCTTCTTTCCACCATTTCTTCTCCATTTGCTTTCCTCTCCTTATTTAGCGTTTTTTAAGAATTCAAGCTCTTTGACAATACCGGGAAATAATTTATCTAGGTTGTAAAATGCCAGCAATACAATTTGCAGGGCAGCCAAGATAATTGGAACGTAGATAAACATGAAATGAATAGACGCTAGCGCTGTGGCACTGATTGTAGCTTGTCCACCAGCATATCCTCCCAATGCCAGTCCCCAACCGATGAGTGCCGCTCCGAAACCGCCTCCCGCTTTTGTGCCGAAACTACCCGCACTGTACACCAGTCCTTCGGTGCGCATCCCTGTCTTCCATTCGCCATACTCAATGGTATCTGACAACATGGCAAAGAAGGTTCCGAGAATAGCGGCATGTCCAAGCGCTTTAATAACGAGTCCCAGGCAGACCGCCATAAGACTTGCGGGACTGACGGCAATAACAAGCGATCCCACAATCAGGAGGATACTTCCGATAATGGATGAATTTCGTTTCCCGATCCGCTTGACGACGGGAGGCAATAACAAATAACCAAGCAGGGAAGGAAGGAGTAAGGATATGCCGAGCACCCCAATCAGATTGGCGTCTTTTAACACATAACGTGCGTAGTAAATATTCATACCTGTGCCCAGTGAGTTATTTATGAAATAGACCACAGCAAACCCAAGAATCAATTTCCAATACTTATTACGCATCAGCGCTCCAAAAGCACGTCCAAACGGAATTGGCTTCTGTACAACAGATGGAGTAACCCTTTCCTTGGTACTGAAAAAGGTAACGAGAAATAAGAAGGTTCCGAGCAAACCAAACAGAATAAAGGTGAAAATCCACCCCTTTTGACCGCCGCCGAACGACTTCACTAACGGAAGGGTGAAATAATTAATTAACAAGGCACCAATATTCGCCAGAGACATACGAAAAATATTAAGAAGAGAGCGCTGGTAAGAATCCTGCGTTATCATGGAATTAAGCACACCATAAGGGACATTAATGCTGGAATAGATAATGTTCATCAGCAGATAGGTAACGTAAATGTATAGAATAGTGATCGTCATATTTCCACTTGGAACCGTGAACAAGAGAATTCCAGACAACGCAAATGGCCCGGACATCCACAGTAACCAAGGACGGGCTTTCCCGTGTCTGCTCTTCGTTTTATCGATCAAAGCCCCAATCGCGACATCAATAAACGCATCCAGTACACGCGCAACTAGCATTAAAGTACCAATGACCCCGGCGCTGATCCCGATTACATCTGTGTAAAAGTAGGACAGAAAAGTCATTGCGGCGGCAAACAGCAACTGGCTGGCAAAATCACCGAATCCATAACCCATCTTTTCTTTCAGCGTAATATTTGAACCGGTTTGCTTTGAAGCCTCATTTCCCATTACAACAATATCGCTCGAACTTCTCATGCTCATGCTCCTTTTCCCTTGTTATTCTCTACAATCCCAAGCCATAAGGAAAACGTTTTCTTGATAATCAAAAAAACAAGCCGAAATACCTTGAATTCAGCTAGTTATTTGGTAAAAACAATCATTTATGTCCAGAAAATACTAGAAAACGTTTTCCGGAGTTGATTATACTCCCCCTATAAACCAAGGTCAAGCGCTTTCTTTGCTCTGGAATCTTTGTTAAACTCAATAAACAATTCAATAAACTGATATAATAAATTCAATTCACTTTGAGAACCTTTTTCTAAATAAATACTTGCTTGAAAGTCGGTGTGTACAATGAAAATGACTATAAAAGATGTGGCTCGAATGGCCAATGTCTCCATTTCAACGGTTTCCAGAGTGATCAATAACAGCCAGACGGTGAACAGTGAAATACGCAAACGAGTTCTAGATGTCCTTGAAGCCACTCAATTCCGTCCAAATGCCATAGCACGGACACTGGTAAAGAATAATACATCTCTGATTGGAGTACTTCTGCCCGAGATTAAAAACAATGTCTTTGATAACATGGTTGAAGGCATCAATCAAGTAGCGCATCTATACGGCTTCGATGTCATAATCGCCTTGTCAGGGGGGGACGCGGACTCTGAAATACACTATTACAATATGTTCCGTGAAATGCAGGCGAGCGGAATTATCATATCGGTAGACGGAATTCGGGATGCGCTATACGCGCTCATTGAAGCGGCGGGAATTCCCTGCATCCTTGTCGGACGGGATTTTCGAGACAAATCCATTCCTTCCGTACATGTTGACAACATAACGGCTGCTTTTGAAGCGGTAACTTATCTAATTCAGCAGGGACATCAGGATATCGCGATGCTGCGGGGAGCTGCGGGAGATATTTCAGTGGGCAGTCAGCGTTTTTTGGGCTATGAACAGGCATTGAAGGCCGCTCACCTGCCAGTACGTCCTGAACGTGTGTTGGAAAGCGGCTTTTCAGTTGAAGACGGCGTAACCTCTATGAGAAAACTTTATCATTCAGGCCCATTGCCCAGTGCGGTGTTCTGCGCGACGGACCGAATTGCCATAGGCGCTATGAACTTTCTGGCCGAGAATGGGGTGAAAATACCTGAACAGGTCTCTTTCTTGGGATTTGACGACATTGATATGGCTACAATAATCCGGCCTAAATTGTCAACTGTCCGATATTCAGCATCCGAACTGGGCATGGTCGCCGCCCGCAATCTCATTAAGCTTATTAAAGGAGAGGAATTGGCGGCTGTCCACTGGTCCATATCGCATCAGTTAGAAATTCGGGACAGCAGTGTAAAACATGGGATATCCTAATCTTTGCATGTTCCTACGCGGTTGCTGGAAGTGCTTGACCCGCTGGGATGGATTTTGTCAGCTCCGACGCTGAATAATGGAAACGTTCTCTTACAAAGTTTTTCCCAAAAGGGCATGATTGGCGATACGCAGAAACATGGTAAAAACAATTATTTTTTCCCTTGTTCTTGGGTCCATCTATTTTCTGATATATTATATCGGGAGTTACTACATTCCCATGATTATAATAATAATTATATGGGGGGGCTGTTTTTACCGGCGGTCTGATTGTAAGTCAAACTTGGTTAACTTCGGAGGCCTCAGAAGCACCTGAATTTGCTAATAGCTTGTTTGTATTCTTTGCAAATTTAGGTGTCACGATTGGCACCACCTTAGGCGGATGGTTTCTATCACAGATGGGAACACACCTGATTACCTGGAGTGGAGTATTATTTCTGTGCTTGCATCTATCTGCATTGGGTTAAAAATCAAGTTTTTTGATATTCTCTAGTACTTTTTGATAAAATGTATCGATTTCTCCAAATCTGGTACCGAAAAGAAAATATGATTCCATCCTTGTATACTCATATTCCCTCTTCCTTACAGCGAATCCTGTTAAGCCAATAGGTCCACGCTTCTGTATATTGATCGAGATCTTCCGGATGATGACGAATGCAGGTAGCTATACGAAAGTATAGTCCCAGTAACACTTCCCTGTTTAGCTCGTATTCCCCTGTCATCTCCGGCTCAAGCTTCTCTAAGGAAGGCAAAATGGTATCGATGGTCAGCCTATCTGGTGAAGAACAAAAGGCGTATATCAGATCATATAGGGGTTCTCCCACCACGGGATCAGGATCAATAATACCCGTCAATGTGCCATTTTCGTTAAACACAAAATTATGTACTCCACAGTCGCCATGAAGCAAATATTTAATATTCCGTTGCGGCGATCCAGCCACAAGGGTATGAACGAAACGATGATCCTCACGGGGTAAAATGTCTTGTATGATCTTTCCAGATTCCTTCGTTCTGTGCAGCAGAAAATCTTTCCATTCCACAAACGGGTGGTCCGGATAACCATAATGACGTTCCTCACCAAAAGGCTTATAGTGCGAGATCACCTCCGTCGCCAGATGAAGCAACAAATCGCTTTTGTTTCGTCCATGACACTGTATGAGCCCTGACCTGAACGTGTATACCAAATAACGGTGCAACGGATCTACATAAACCAAACGCGATAGTTTCTCAATCTGTACATAGGTATGTAAAAACTCCGCCTCGGCTTTTACAATCGCAGGATCATTTTGCTTAATCACATATCGAGGCCTGGTACCATCCATGACAACAACCACTTCGCTCGAAGTACCGCCGGTCAGCGGTTTGAGATTTTGCATATGGCCTTCAAGCACGCCTGCTGCATAAAGCTCATTCAGGATGAGTTGAACGTCCATTTCACGCCTCCCTCCGTGCGTCTGATCCACAATGCGGCTGGCGATTTGGATAATTTCATTAAGATAATCCCACACGTTCGCCAGCCGCTCTTCTTTTAAAAATAAATCTTTTCATGCTCCGTATATATTTCAAGCGCCCGCTCCATCTTACGCACATAGGCCTCATCCTGACTAGAACATAGAAATGTAATGTGTCCCGCCTGCGATGGACTGGATTTTGGCGAAGGTTCCAGCAAATTACGCTCAGACAACACCTGTTTCAACCGTCTAACTGTTCCCTGGCTCCCGTCAATTAACTGAATATGAGAAGGCAGTAGTTCCCTTAGAATTTCCTTATAAAAAGGATAATGAGTACATCCCAATACCACCGTACCATATATGTCGAGATTGAACGAAGACAGCTCACGGTTAAAATATTCGGACATTTCTGCCCGGTCAAAATTCAACTGTTCGCAATAATGTACTAGCTCCGGCAGAGGTAGTGAGTCCACGCTCCCATGATCGTCAACTCTGGATACCAGTGCTGCATAACAAGATTGTTTCAACGTCAATGGTGTGGCTAACACCAGAACTCTTTTACCATTAGCCCGGTTCATCTCGACCGCTGGCTTCACAGCTGGCTCCATACCAATAATCGGAATAGGATATTCCTTCCTTAGCTCCGCAACCGCGATACTTGTAGCCGTATTACAGGCAATCACCAGTGCCTTAACATCTTCTTTTAGAATCGTTTGCACTGAAGCCTTGACATAACCAAGCACCTCTTGGGGTGTTTTCGTCCCGTAAGGCACATGAAGGGTATCCGCCATGTATACAAAATTTTCGTTTGGCAAACGTCTTAGTGCCTCGGACAATACTGTAATTCCACCCAATCCTGAATCAAAAAAACCTATCTTCAAGCTACTCACCTTTTTTCATTCAACTATGGTGCCAAATCTTGCTGGCACCATGTTCATTTCCTTCTTCGCCTACTTAAACTATTCTCTTCATTAGACTTTACATTTAAATTTTACCGCAAAACTGATATTTTGCAAAAGAAACACTTAAATTTTACAGTGTAAAAAATAAAGTAGCTTTTCAAAGTAAATTTAATATAAAAGCGTTGACAGATATTATCTTTATATTGTAATATTACGTGGTAACTTACTAACTTAACTTACTTATTCAACTTACTTAGGGGGAAATAAATTATGTCTAAAGTATTATTTGTCAAAGCTAATGATCGTACAGCTGAAGAATCTGCAACAGTTAAATTGTATAATGCATTCGTGGAAAGCTACAAATCTTCCCACCCATCTGATGAAATCACTGAACTGGACCTGTTCTCCGTCGAGCTTCCTTATTTGAACGCTAACATGATCAACGGCACGTTCAAATCCGCTAGAGGCATGGAGCTGAACGCAGAAGAAGCTCGCCTGGCAAACATCGCTAATGGCTACCTGGATCAATTCCTGGCAGCAGACAAAGTCGTATTTGCTTTCCCGCTCTGGAACATGACGATTCCAGCTGTACTGCATACGTACATTGACTACCTGAACCAAGCTGGTAAAACATTCAAATACACTGCTGAGGGTCCTGTGGGTCTCGTAACTGAAACTAAAGTAGCCCTGTTGAATGCAAGAGGCGACGTTTATTCCGAAGGACCAGCTGCTGCAGCTGAAATGTCTTTGAACTTCATGAGCAACATCTTATCCTTCTTCGGAGTGAAAGACATCGTGAAGGTTGTACTGGAAGGACATAACCAAGCTCCAGACCAAGCACAAGAAATCGTTGCTTCTGCTGTACAACGTGCAGTAGACACAGCAAAATCGTTCTAATCATATATTATGAAGAGAAGAGGATATCCGCGCCCTATATGGGCTGGATATCCTCTTCTTTGTTACAAAATATAAAAACACGTGCTCCCCTGATCTGTAATCAAGTGAAAGCACGTGTTTGTGATAAGATTACTTCTATTTTAAGGAATAAATTGCTGCACGATTTTTACAACTTTACCGTCACGAAGCGTAACATGGTATGGAAATTGACTGAGGTCCAGAACGTCCTTTTTTGCAAAATCTTTCTCAAACTGTGCCAGCGGAATCGATTCGTTCCATTGCACGTCTGTATCTTCTATGTTACCCGTGTGATCATAAATCTGCACCTCTACAGAAGCATCTGGTGCAACCTGATACACGTCATTTTGTACGGAATTGTTTACGATGTAGTAGCCATCCGGCGCTCCATCCAATCCTGTATTTCCTTCATGCTCCACAAATGCTTTGTCTGCCGCCGCGCCTTCATACCATTCAATCGGGTCTGCCGACAAATAAATTTGTCCGTCACGAATCTCCATTTGGTTTATATATATGGTCTCCTGATTTTCAGCAGTTGCGACAGGCGTGTAGCCTTGGGCTGTTGCCCCTGCCGTCGTAATCAGCATCATCATTAAAGCCAATACAGTCCATTTCGAAGCTAGTTTCATCATGTCTGATCTCTCCTTGCCGTTTGGGTATGTACACGGTGTCTGTAAGCTTCATTACCCTTGTGTACTTATCATAAACGTTGCACGGTTAAAAAGTGTATCAGATACATAAAAAAGAAGTTACGATTTTTTAAGACTTGGTCTTAAAACTTGATAACATGTCCTATTTATCTTTGCTATCTTAACAACCCGACCTGACGTGCCTGTTCTTCGGTGAGAATAAACTCTTCATTTTGCCATACTTCGTCCTCTTTGGTTACAGCAAACATCCCCATGATCTCTGTCCATATTCCTTTGTCGACGGCTTCCTTTTGTGTAATGATAATTTTCATGAGAATTCCTCCTCCTGTAGAAATGAATGCAATCCAACGCTGTCGATTTGTGTGGCCCACTACGCGAACAGATGGTAGGTCAAATATAATACTTTTATTTAAAGCCTCTACCTCTTATATGGAACTCACAATGCTTGTCCTAGATTTACATTATCGGAGTGCTTGAGGGCTTCTTGTCCCGCTTATAACATATGTACCCTTTTCCTACCGATATTATTCGTATCTTATTTGTAACCTTAAAATTTTAGTTTATTTTCGTAGTTAGTGACTTCTTTAGAAATGACTAAGCCCTAAAATAAAAACGGCTGTAGGTTATCCTACAAGCCGTTTTTCACTAACAATTTTTCTATGCTTGGTTAATCTATTAGTACCATCAACATATACATATTCAATGGCTGTCAAAGCATTAAAGCAGCGGAGAGAACGGAATCGTTCTGAAGAAGCGGAGCGTTCGCCTTTGCCCCTGGATTTCTACCCTTGAACATACAAACAAGAAATCTGGGGGCAACAGCGATCGGAAGAATGATCCGTTCTCGTAGCGTTCACAAGTCGCATACCGTTACTTAGTTACCCCTAATGTTTTCCTAATTTTTATACAGAAAAGTAAAAAGGCTGTACGCATACTGGCTTGGACACGGTTACTTGTTGCCCGGTGTAGGTTAAGCGTCCACTTGCCTTGTCCACTTTGAACGTAACGATGTTATTGGTGTCGCGGTTGGCCACGAGCATATGGTCACCATTTGGAGTCAAAGCAAAATGGCGTGGATGCTCTCCTTCGGCAGATACATGCTCCACCAAGCTCAGCTTGCCAGTTGCTCCGTCTACAGCGTATACCACAATGCTGTCATGCCCGCGGTTGGAACCGTACAGATAAGCTCCATCCTCCGAAATTGCAACTTCAGCAGTTGTGTTTTCACCTGTAAAGTCAGACGGCAATGTCGGTACGCTCTCAAGCTCAGTGAGCTTACCAGCCTCTGCATCATATGCAAAAGAAGTAATGGAAGAATCCACTTCGTTAATGACAAAAGCAAATTTACCATTTGGGTGGAACGTCAAATGACGTGGACCTGCACCTGCATGGGTTTTCGTTTCACCATGAAGCACCAGTTGTCCTTTGCTGTCATCAATGGTATAAACACGGATCAGATCCAGACCGAGATCTTGTACGAACAGGAAGCGACCATCTGGACTAAAGAAACTGGAATGTGGATGTGGACGATCCTGACGTTCAGGGTGCGCTCCTTTGCCCTCGTGCTGTTTAACATCCAGCAACTCACCAATACGTCCGTCCTCAGTCAGAGACACCAGTCCCACCATACCTCCGTGGTAGCTGACTACAATAAGGTAACGATCAGATGGATCACGCTGAATGTGGCAAGTTGTTGCACCCACGTTTTCCGCACGATTCAGCAATGTAAATGTTCCTTTAACTGGATCAATTTCGAAAGCAGAAGCTTCGCCTACTTTTGCTCCTGCAGCAGAAGTCGTCTCCCCAATGGAATACAGCTTCCGATTTTTGACGTCCACATTCAGGAATGTAGGATTTTTCAAGCCGGAGAACTCATCCTGTAGTGTAAGTGCTCCTGTCTGTTCATTAAAAGTATACGAATAAACTCCGTTACCTTCCAATTCGGCGTAAGAGCCTGCGAATACGAGCAATTTTTGTTGCGCTGTCATGGTTGTGTCCTCCTTGGATTAAAAAAATGATGGGCAATTAGAATGATTGCTCCTGTTACAGATATCGCTTTAAGAGGCGCGCTCCACCACGGGCTCTGTGGACAACGTCACATTTCCCGCTACAGCACGCGAGATCATGCATGAGGTTTCTGCCTGCTCTGCCAGTCGCAATGCTTGTTCGATCTGCGATTCTGTCGCATCGGCGGCCAATTGAACTTGCGGACGATGCACAATTCGGCGATATGTAAAAATATTGTTCGTTACATCGACAATCCCTTCGGATTCCAGCGCCAGTGACGCCACCGGGAGACTCGCGCGCTCCATCATCGCCGCCAAAGTAATCAAATAGCAGGTAGCGGCGGCACCGAGCAGCATTTCATCTGGATTGGTGCCCACACCAGGGCCTCCCATCTCGGCCGGGATCGAAATTGCAGTCCGCAACTGTCCAGCCTCAATACGACCGTCACTGTTGCGCCCCCCGTTCCAGTCTGCCTTGAGCAGAAAGGTATGCTCCATTTCAGGTCACTCCTCTCTCTTATATTATGAATCTTCACACAGGTGAATGTAAAGGTTAGTCAATCTCCTGATTTTTGGTTTCCGTACCCAGCAACCATACAGCCGCTGCTCCGATCAAGATAGCTACGAAGAAAATCACAAAGATAGATGGTAACGCTACGCCCTGTCCTACGAGTATACCGACTGCAAAAGGCCCGATAACGCCTCCAATACGACCAAACGCAGCCGCCATACCCACACCGGTTGAACGGACGGCTGTCGGGTACAATTCTGGTGTATAGGCGTACATGGCTCCCCATGCACCGAGATTAAAAAAGGACAAGCAGATACCAGCAGCTAGCAGCATTCCCGCCGTTTCCGAGGTGCCAAACCAAATGGCAGACACGGCTGTGAGCAGCAAGTAGATGATCAGTACGAATTTGCGGCCCAGCTTTTCAATTAGATAGGCGGCGGTAAAGTAACCTGGGAGTTGGGCAAGCGTCATGATCAGCACATATTCAAAGCTTTTAACCAGTTCGAAGCCTTTCATAAACATAATGCTCGGTAACCACAGGAACATGCCGTAGTATGAAAATACAACTGTGAACCATAAAATCCACAGCATCAGCGTAGACTTGCGATTAGGTCCCGACCAAATCGAAGCCAATCGTGCACGCAGCGGAAGTTTAACGCTTTGCAGCTTGTAACGCGGTGAATCATCAATAGCTCTACGCAGATAAAGAGCGTACAGCGCAGGTACTGCGCCGAGAATAAATGCCATTTGCCAACCATACTTTGGAATAACAAAATAAGCAATAAGAGCCGAAAGGATCCAGCCTGCCGCCCAGAAGCTTTCCAGCAGCACAACCGCTCTCCCTCGTTCTTTCACAGGCACTGATTCTGACACCAGCGTCGAAGCAACCGGCAATTCCCCGCCCAAGCCTGCACCAGCAATAAAACGCAGCACCAGCAGCATTCCGAGGCCTGTCGCCAAAGCTGATAAGCCGCTGGCAATAGAAAAGATCAACAATGTCCACACTAATATGGCGCGTCTGCCGTAACGATCAGCCAAAATCCCCGCCAAAGCGGCTCCGAACACCATACCTATCGAATTCATTGCAGTCAGCAGTCCAATTTGCTCAGATCCCAGATGCCACTCCTTTGCCAACGCTGCGACTATAAATGAAAGCAGCCCCACATCCATAGCATCAAACAGCCAGCTAAGCCCTGCGCTGAACAGCAATTTTCTTTTTTTGGCTGGTGGTAATGAAGTTAAGTCACTCATGATTCGCTCTCCCTTAAAAATATATCGTATGTAGACGTATATTCAGGTGTCTTGTCACCTGTAGCCTAGCATCTATTGTACCGTAAGCTTCCTTAATCTGCGAGCTTTTTAACACAGAAAAAAACGGAAGATTGCCTACGGCAATTCTCCCGCCTTCTGGAACCTGCCACTTACCGGTTTTGGACCAGACCGATGATCGTCACCATGAGCACCAGCAGCTGGATGAGTGTATCGTTACTCATTCCAATCGCCTCCATCCCATATGAGATACTCCTTCGGCCGTTTCCCCTCTCCCCGGATCATGACGCTTGTTCCCCAATACATACCTATGCAGGTGGCGGGAAGCTTATGATCAATAATGGATGAAAATCTCCATACGTTTAAGGTTTAATCCAGGACCACTGCAAATCCATTTCCTGAATACATTCACGGTTATCATGTTCATCATTGGCCACCAGCGGGGTCACTGGATAGATGTTCATGTCGCCTTGCTCATACGTGCGCAATAGAGGCAGCAGCTCATCTATGTTCTGGACAGACGGATCCAGCCATGAATCTATATGATCAGCTTCCAAAATAGCTGGCATGCGGGTATCGAATTCACGTATATCCGTATTAGCATGAACTGTCATCATCGTACAGGTGCGTAAAGGCTCCTTACGACTATCATGCCATACTTCATATAGCCCCGCGACCGCAAACATCTTCTGTTCCGGCAGTACCACCCTTACAGCACACATGCGTTTGCCTAATTTTCGCCAATAATAAAATCCATTGCATGGAATGATACAGCGTCGGGTTTCCGCCATCTTGCGATAACTCGGATTTACCCGAACCGTATTTAAGTCTGCATTGACACAATCCTTGCCCCAGTAGGGAATAAATCCCCAACGAAATTCATCAAGTACCCGCTCTCCATCCTGATGCAGCACAATTGGAACATGCTGAGTAGGACTCATGTTATAGCGTGTTTTGTAATAATACATCACCCGTTGTATACCAAAGTGATTCCTTACCTCATCTAAATCAGCCGATAACGAAAACCTTTTGCACATATGCTATTCACCCTTCCGCCTTTTTCACCTATTGTGCGGATATACAAGGAAAAATATGCATATGCAGGTTATGCAAAAATCCAATAAACGCCAAAACATATAGCAATATCCCCGCAGTTGTGAAGCTACGGGGATAGATACTAACTTATATTGTTATTACTTCTTTTCTACCGCGTGACCGCCAAATTCATTACGCAGTGCAGCAACCACTTTCCCGTTGAACGTGTCCGCATCAAGAGACCGGTAGCGCATCAGCAGGGACAAAGCAATAACTGGTGTAGCAGCCTGAATGTCCAACGCTTCTTCAACCGTCCATTTTCCTTCACCAGAAGAGTGCATAACCCCACGGATTTCGTCCAGGTTTGCATCTTTGGAGAATGCACGTTCAGTTAAGCCCATCAACCAAGAGCGGATAACAGAACCGTTGTTCCACACACGCGCTACTTGTTCATAATCAAAGTCAAAGTTGCTTTTTTCCAGCACTTCAAATCCTTCACCGATGGAAGCCATCATGCCGTATTCCACACCGTTATGAACCATTTTCAGAAAATGTCCGCTTCCGGATTTACCTGCGTACAAATATCCATTTTCCACTGCTGTGTCGCGGAAAACAGGCTCAACAACCGCCCAAGCTTCCGGATCGCCACCGATCATATAACAAGCGCCATTGCGTGCACCTTCCATCCCGCCTGAAGTTCCAGCATCCATGAAGCTGATCCCATGTTCTTTTAGACGGGCATGACGAGCAATAGACTCTTTGTAATGAGAATTACCACCTTCAATAATGATGTCCCCTTTGGACAACATCGGTTGAAGCTGATCCAGCACAGAATCAACAATTTGGTGAGGAACCATGATCCATAATACTCTAGGGGATTGAGTTGCCTGTACAAGCTCTTCCAATGTAGAAGCACCTTTAGCTCCATAATCCTTCATTTCTTGGATTGCGGCTGCATTAACGTCGTAAGCGACAAGTTCATGCTTATGATCAATCAAATTTTTCCCGAGATTCAAACCCATTTTTCCCAAACCAATTAATCCTACTTGCATAGTAAAGGCCTCCTGCCGTAGCAAACATATTTTGGATATACTTTCTTGTTACTGTTAAGAACGAACGACTGCTTTCTCAGAACTTTCCGTTTTTTCATCCAGCCACCATGTAAAGCCTTGCTCCTCTAACATTTGATCTGAAGCTTCTGGACCGTAAGAGCCTGCTGCATACGTGTGTAGTGGAACCTCACCACGAGCAAAAGCTTCCAGTACAGGTTGAACCCACACCCATGAAAGCTCAACTTCGTTCCAATGAGCAAAAAAGGTGGAATCGCCGCGCAGTGCATCAAAGATGAGGCGTTCATAGGCTTCTGGTACATCCTTGGCCTCGGAATGATAATTCATCAGAACCGTTTCCAGTTGACCAGCGTTTAGCGGATCTCTGCTGTTCAAACGCAGCGTTACCTTTTCATCCGGGTTAACATGGATGATCAGCAGGTTCGGGTCAGTCGGTTGCCCTTGAGCGGCATAAGGATCAGTGCTGTCCTTTTTGAATTCCACGACGATACGAGTAGATTTTTCTTTCATGCGTTTGCCGGTACGAATATAGAACGGCACACCCGACCATTGTTCGTTGTCAATCCATAGGCGAGCTGAAATGAAAGTATCATTTTGCGAATCAGGTCCGATATCCGGCTCTTCTTTATAGGAAGGAACTGCTTTTCCGTTGATCTCACCGTTGGTATATTGGCCTCTAACCACGTTGGAAGCAATATCAGAAGGATCAAGTGCACGAAGCGCGTCCATAACCTTGCTTTTTTCGTCACGCACCTGGTCAGCCGTGACATGTCCCGGCTTGTTCATAGCCGCCATCATCAATACCTGCAGCATGTGATTTTGTACCATATCACGAATAGCGCCGGAGTGATCATAATATCCTGCTCGCTCCTCTACTCCTACAGTCTCAGAAGCGGTAATTTGCACATTGGCGATGTACTGATTGTTCCATATTCCTTGAAGCAACGGATTAGCGAATTTTAAGGCTTCAAGGTTTTGAACCATGGGCTTGCCTAAGTAATGGTCAATACGATAAATCTCATCCTCAGCAAAGGTTCTGCTCAGGCGATCATTCAACTCACGTGCGGATTCCAGATCGTGCCCAAATGGTTTTTCGATAATGAGCCGTTTCCAACCCTTTGTTTCAGCTAAACCACTCTCCCGAATATTGAGGGCAATCACATCAAAAAATTCCGGTGCCACCGATAAGTAAAACATGCGGTTCCCCGGAATTCCCAAGTCATTTTCACGTTGCTCAGCAAGCTGTAGCAGCTTTTTATAATCTTCCGGGTGGTTGACGTTCAATGCGCTGTAACGGAAAGCACTTAAGAACTGATCCATCTGTGCACGGTCTTCATTCACGTGTCTGGAAAAATCCTTAATGGATTGCTCTACATTACTTTGAAATTGCTCGTCCGCCACTTCACGACGCCCCATCCCAATTACAGAAAAGGAAGCCGGAATTTTACCTTCTACAAACAAATTATACAAGGCAGGGTAAATTTTGCGTTTAGCCAAATCCCCTGTCGCTCCAAATAAGACAAATGTCATTGAATCCATGAAATATTCCTTCTTCCCATTATAAAGATGAGGTTATTAAAAGTTACCTGAGGAATTAACGTAACCCATAATACACCCAAAATAAGGGGCAAGTCAATCAAATTTTAGCGAAATCGTGAACATTCGATATATCCTGTAATGATAACGTTTTCTGTGGTATGATTGACGAAAGGAAAGAGAAAAAAATGTTAAATATGTCACAGTTGACACAAAGCGTTATAGTTACTATTGGTATACAGAGTTACTTTTAGTATACTGTTTAAAACAACAATGAAATTGAGGGGATTCAGATGAGCGACGACAGGCAGCCTAAGCTTTTGTGCGGTAAGGTGGAACAGTCCTTTCAGATCATCAGCAAAAAATGGACCGCTCTCATCATTCATACTTTGATGGAACATCCCAAACGATTTAGTGAAATTCACGTCTCCATACCCGATCTTAGCAAACGCATGCTGAACGAACGCATCAAGGAACTAGAGCTTTCCGGCCTGATCCTTCGCAATGTCATCACAGAGCGGCCTGTGCGTACCGAGTATTCGCTGACACGCAAGGGTAAAGAGCTAGGTGATGCATTGAATGGTGTGGAGAGCTGGGCCGAGAGATGGCTTTAACTTCTAACAGGAGATCGTCACACATGGTCTCCTGTTATTGTGTTACCCCATGTGGATCATAATACAGACTACAGTACGAAAATAATGGAACAACCACGCAGCAGCTCATGATTTCAGTCTGAGCCAAGGAGGGAAGAGAACGATGGCATTTGGCATTACCCGGCAGGAGCTTATGGCCTGGAAAAGAGAGGTCAGTCGTGGTGAAATTGCTTTTCTGACACATTACTGGCTGGATGATCGCTTTCCAGGCATTACAACCGTCACCAAGGTGGGATGTTCTAATTTGGACAAGCTGCGCTTATGGTGCAACCATAACGGATTGGACCCCCAATATATTCATCAACGTCAGCCCTATCCGCATTTTGATCTTATCGGCAACAAACAGACAGAAATTTTACGTAAGTACGGCATGAGCGATCAATTAAAACGCTTTGAACTTCATCTCCCAACGAGTACACGCCCATCGTTCTAAACCGCAGCTCTCAGAGCTGCGGTACTTTTGTTTTCATACCAGTTAATACCTTGTGTATCCAAATCGCTGACATAGCTCCTTCTCCCATCGCTACAGTCGCTTGTTCGGCATGAGCCCCTAAGTCCCCGGCTACCCATACATTTTCCACATTTGTCATTTTGCTGCGAGGATGAGTTTCAATGTGCTTATTATGCAGCAGATGTACACCCAGTTGCTCTGCCAGCTCTGAATGAACATGATTGCTGCCAAAAGCTAAAAAGCCCCGCTCTGCTCGAACTACTTGTCCATCGGCCAGCCGCACTCCTTCAAAACAGCCCGGTTCTCCGGTTATAATCTCAGAAATAGCAGCTTCCTTATAGCCAATCCCTTTTTCCCGCAGCTTTTCGCTCAGCTCGTCCGGCACCTCTGAACGCTCATGATTGACATATACAAGTTGATCGGTGCGCGCTGATAAAATCAGAGCCATGGAAGCTCCTGCTTTGCCTGCCCCCATGACGACCGTACTGCGATCCTGAACCTCATAACCGTCACAGTCCGGGCACACATATACACTGTTGCCCAAGCAGGCTTGTAACCCATCCAGTTTTGGAAAACGGTCCGTTAGCCCTGTCGCCAACAGCAGCGTCTTTGACGAATACACGGAGCCTTCCTCCACTTGAATGTCAAAAAGCTCATCCCTTTTGACGGCTTTGACCGCCTTTCCTTCAACAAACTCAGTGCCTAGTTTCGTAGCCTCACTATGTCCACGCCGTCGTAGCTCTTCACCAGAAATTCCGTCAGGAAAGCCCAAAATATTATGATATTGATGACACAGCGTAGACCGACCATAGCCGGAATCTATTACCAGCACCCGATGACTGCTGTATCTTCCCAATTGAATGGCTGCTTGCAAACCGGCAATTCCCCCGCCAACAATAATGCAATCATAGTTCATCACTTTTCCTCCTTTGAATGCGCGTTATCCTAGATAGCTGCATAAAACCGCAATCACATCTATGTAAACTTCTCATCCAATTTTAAACATAATATCACCCACTAACGGATGAATTAACCGCTGTGTCTGTATATATCAAAGCTTACATATCTTAAAAATGGAATGGCAAAGAGCACTGTAGATACCCACAGTGCTCTAATCAGGCTGAACTTGAAACGTCACTTTATCGTGAAAATTATTTAAATGTTTTTACACGTTCTTCAATAGGCTGGAATTCTTTTTCACCTGGTTGGAATGTCGGTTTACCAAATGGCATTTCAGCAATCAGTTTCCAATGCTCAGGAATGTTCCATTCGTTTTTCACTTTTTCATCAATCAAAGGGTTGTAATGCTGAAGGGATGCGCCCAATCCTTCTTGTTCCAGAGCTGTCCATACAACCAATTGTAGCATACCATTAGATTGGTTAGCCCAGATTGGAAAATTGTCCGCATAGGCTTCGAATTGTTGTTGCAGACCAGCTATCACGTTATTGTCTTCAAAGAACAAGACTGTTCCGTAACCACTGCGGAAACCGTTCATTTTCTCAGCAGTAGATTTGAATTGTTCTTCATTGCCTACCACTTCCCGCAAAATATCTTCTGTAATATTCCACAGTTTGTCATGATGTTCTCCAAGCAACACTACAGCACGTGAAGTTTGGGAGTTGAACGAGGTAGGTGTGTACTTTACAGCTTCCTCTACAATCTCTTGAATTCGTTGGTCAGAAATGACCTGTTCTTTGCTAATACCATAATAGGAGCGTCTGTCTTTCAGAGCTGTGAAGAAATCTTTAGTCATTTTGTTACCTCCTGAGAAAAATCAATTACTTTTCGTAACTTAATATACATTGCATATATCTTAAAGTCAAGAGTTTTCTTTTTAAATATTACCAGTTAGTTGATGATTATACGCCACCATTGTATTTTTTCTCACTGGAAGAGGTGTGCTTGGTTGCATCCTTGTCTCTCTCCTCCTGTCTTTCCATCTTCAAATCCTCTACAGGAATGGCGTCTACTGTCTGCTCGATCTCAAAACGGTCGAACAAGCTTTCCTGCTCTGTTGGATACTGCTCTGCATGATCTCGATTGATCGACTGTTCCTGATGTTGAGACTTCGTTGTTCCTTTCCCCGTCTGTCCTTTCTGCTCATTCTGATCGTGCAGGTTATCTTCAAATGGGGCCATTTTACTTCCCTCCCTATCGGATTGGTGTCCACAGTATACTTTTACCTTTCACATCGGGGATTAAACGCAAAAAAGAGAAAATCTCTACAAAGATTTTCTCTACTCATGTTCTTATAGATGGTCGATTGGATTATTCCGAGCTGGATTCACCTGTACACTCATAAAAAAGATGAGGTTCCAGCTTCTCTCCTGTTACGAGCTTCTGTACCAGTTGAGTCCCCGAGTCGGGGGTCATTTGACCATACCAGTCCCCTTGAGGATAGACGATCACAACCGCAGCATCATGGCAACGCCCATTACAGCGAGTTCTGGTCGTGTGAATATATGCCTCTGCATTTTGTTTACGAATTTCATCCCGAATTGCCTGTGTAACTTCTTCACCCTCATGTCGCATACATGTGCCTCCATTGCAAATCAATACATGATGCTTCATTGGTTCTAATTCAAAAATAGCCATAGCTTCCCCTTTAATCAACAGTTGTTGGTTTTAAATCAATGTTTATCTGGATAAAGAACAAGCTGTGCTTCCATCTGACCAGCTTCAATCGTCAGCACGATAAATGAATATTCGTCTTGGCCGCGTTTGTCCGTCGGAGACCCCGGATTAAGGACAAGCTGACCGTCAATCGTTTTGAGCACCGGAATATGAGAATGTCCATAAATCAGGCAATCCAGCGTTTCTCCCTTAAACGTATTCAATGCGATATTTTCTGTCGTGCCTCGCCAGCCGTGACCGTGAACCATGCCGATTCGCTTGCCTTGGGCTTCAACGATTCGCTGATAGCCTAGACGCTCCACGATGTCCACTCCATCATTGTTTCCGGCAATGCCTTGCACAGGCGCAAATTCAGCTAGACGTTCATATACGAACCAATCCGTCCAGTCTCCGGCATGGAGAATGAGGTCACTGCCTTTTAACTCCTGTACAAGCCGACTAGGCAACGTTTTGCTTCTATGCGGCATATGGGTGTCTGAAAGTACGATGATTTTCATATCAATTGCTCCTTACCAGCGTCTTTACACAGATGAATTTTGTTGCCCCACGCGCTGCTGAAGTGCCTGCTCCAAATCTCGCAGCGTAACGGTCTCGAAAAACGCCTGTATTTTCTGCTCTGCCACGGTATATAAACCATCCAACAATGCGTCTATGTTCCTACCTACCTCACAATTAAGATTGCTATCGGCGTGGATGGCGAACAACGGACCTTCATCCTTAGTCGCTTCATAGATCATTTTCAGATTGATGTTTGAACTGGACATGCTTAGACGAAAGCCGCGTGCTCCAGGCGATGAATCAACCAAACCCGCTTGCTTGAGTCGGCTCATGATCCTTCTCACAACTACCGGGTTTGTATTGATGCTGGAAGCTATAAGTGACGATGTCATTCGCTCCGGTGCCCCTTCAGCCAGAAGAAGCAGACAATGGATACTAACGGAAAAATGGGTACTCATGTTAACCACCTTTATGTGTGTGCCTCATTAAATGTTTGATAAAATACTTGTTTCCATCATACCACAATAGAGGCACCAACACAGTGCTAACTGCACCTTACTCCGGAAAATAGTCATTTTCAGGACGTACTCGCACCTTTAATTGGCGCACACTATATTCCAACTGTTTTACGATATCCTCCAGTTGACGACGGTCAAGTCCATTAAGGTCGGCCGCTGGCTTGGGTGCATTTTTCAAATCACGTATGGTTGCCTGCTGCTCCTGCCACTTGTCCATCAGGTCGGCTATATTCGCATAAAAGCGTTCATAGTCCTTGATCACTTCATCCAGAAAGGCATCTACCTCGTCCGGATCATAGCCGCGCATTTTATTCTTAAACTGTTTCTCATGAATGGAGAGCGCGTCCAGCTGAATGCCCAGTTGTTTAAACAACTGCTTTTGCTTATCCAGACGACGCTTCATATGTTCATCCATCGGTTATTCCCTCCTTAACACACTATTCTTTTTATATCACATTCTAGGCTGGGAATAAAAGTCTCTGCTGATTGCCCGGCCCTATGAACGGGTATAAAAGAGCATACGTGTCACTTATACAGACCACGAAGGGGAGAGATGATCATGAATCATTTGAACGATTCGCAGCTTGCAGAGCTGAAACATATGTTGTTGGAGCAGAAAAAGGATTTAGAAAAGCATTTTGAACAAAACGGTCATGCAAACGCTCAATTGGGAGAAACACTGACAGTTTCCACAGGTGAGCTCTCGTCCTATGACAACCACCCCGCTGATATAGGGACAGAAACCTTTGAACGGTCCCGTGATCTGGCGATTAATGATTCGCTGCAAGACGAGCTGGAGCAAGTCAATGCAGCCCTTCAGCGGATAAAGGATGGGACGTATGGAATTTGTGTGGAGAGCGGGGAAGAAATTCCTTTTGAACGGTTACAAGCCATTCCATATACAGCCTATACCGTCGAGCACACGCCAACTCGAGAATTATCTAATGACCGTCCGGTAGAGGAACAGGTCATGACTCCGCCGCCCAAGGGTGCAGGTGAGGTTCGCCAACGGAATGCAGGACGATTTGATGATGCGGGCGCATGGGACGCCGTGGAAAAATACGGTACATCGAACTCACCTGCAACTGCCGCCAAGCGTGATGTCACAGATTATGATGAAAATATGTGATGCTCGAATGCCCAAAGACTTATTGAAAATACCTATGTATTTGTCATCTAAAAAAGCAGCTTGTCCTTTTGACAAGGCTGCTTTTTTAGATCTTCTAGGAATACGGTACACCGCTTATCCAATTTCTATCCGTTTCCGACTGCGAGCTGACTCAATACAAGCATCGATCACCTTCATATTGCTCACCGCATCTTCCGGCTCATACGGCAACGGGACACCGTCAAGCACTGCTTTAGCAAAAGCATCCGCTTGCAGTTCAAAAGAATTAAAACCTTTCAGACGTTCCTCACGCGTAACCGAACCGACGTGGACGAAAATTTGCGGTACCACAGACGTTCTTTCCCAGCCGAACATTTTGGGCATCGCAATCGTACCCTTGCTACCGAGAATTTCCATGTTGGAACGATTGGCTGCCCACATGCCACAATCGAAAGTAAGATTGATTCCACCCGGAAATTCCAGCAAGCCGGAAGCCATCATATCGACGTTGTCATGCTCCGGGGAAAATAAGGCATGTACCGTCACTGCCTCCGGCTCCCGATCCAAATACATACGAGCGGCTGATATCGGATAGACACCCACATCATATAGCGAGCCGCCGCCCATGTTTTTATTAAAGCGCACATTATCTGCCTGATCGGTATTGTTAAACGTAAACGTGCAATGGATGCCGCGAATGTCACCAATTTCCCCACTATTGATAATTTCCTTAATTCTTCGATGTTTGGGATGATAGCGATACATAAAAGCCTCTGCAAAGATCACTCCTGCACGTTGACATGCTTCAATCATGCGGCTTGTTCCGGCCGAGCTAAGAGAAGATGGTTTTTCACACAAAACGTGCTTCCCGGCCTCTGCTGCCCGAATGGTCCACTCTTCATGCAGATGGTTCGGCAACGGAATGTACACCGCTCCGATTTCGGGATCAGCCAACAGTTCATCATAGCTTCCATAACTTTTCGGAATATCGAACTCCCGGGCGGCCTCAGCGGCTTTATCCGCATTACGGCTAGCAATCCCAAGCACTTCTCCGCGTTCGGATTGCTGAATCGCAGGAATTACAGCGATTTGGGCGATCTCCGCAGTGCCTAAAATTCCCCATTTCAGCTTTCTACCCATCATTCTCATCCTTTCGTGTTAGGAATAATTGTCTTGTTCCGCTTTATGCAGCATACCTAAGCAACGGTCCAAATCGGCTTTGACCTGCTTCTTGTACAGTCGGGCTTTCTCCTCCCCATCATCTGTAAAGTGATAGAGTACAATCTCCTGAAAATCCACGCGCGGGTCTGTTCCTTTCAATCGCTTGGTACGGTAAAAAACGCCTTCCTGTACCAGCTCATGCAGCGCCCGATAAACCTCGCTCTGAGGCGGAACATATCCAAAGCCACTAAACTCATCCTTCATCGATTCGAGCATCTGATATCCATAACCGCGATGCCTCTCCACCATTGTGATCAGATAAATTTTGATAAAAGCCCGCTGGGATATCATAAACGCCATTTTACAGCCTCCTCCACACCTTATTCGTGCACCTTATCTTCCATTATAAACCACTCTGCGTCCATACACTATTTCCTTTGATGAGATAAGAGTTTATGAGAACTCTCCATCCCTTGTGACCTGTTTTAAGATGGCGAGAGATATAGAATGAGGCGATATAGAGTAGTGTGCGAAGCGCTGAGAAATGATTTTATGATTTGCTATTATGAATTTTTCATATGTTGAAATAATATAATATCAGTTAAAAAAGTATCCCTTGGCCTTATTTCTTGGCTTTGGGATACTCTTGTGAATATATGTGATTGGGTTATCAAATCAAGCTTGCTTTTGTACGGCTGGTGGACTCCCAGTCGGGCGAGGACGAACCCGAAGCCCCACGATCCATTTGCCCAGAGGCAAACGTGCCAGCAGCCATGTTCCGGCAACGGAAAAGATCATACAAAGAGCGAATGAAGCCAGCGTACGAAGAACGTGGCTCCAGTCTGCAAACAACGTCTCGTCAAAATAATAGGTCACACGCAGCATAAAGGCATGCATAAGATACGCTCCATAGGACAACGTTCCGATGGCCGTCAGCATACTCGCCGCACGTCCCCCCTTATGAGCAATCCACGTCGCTACCCGATAAGCTACAAAAATAGACGCGACGCAATATACAGCCATGACCGGACGCAGCAGAGACAAATAGTTAAAGGAAAGAACTGTACCTTGCGGTGTCTGGAACTGACCGATCATCTCATACAGCAAGTAGCCAGTAATTACGATAAACAACGGCCAGTATATCATTTGTGCTTTGGTTACCCATGCATTCCAACGCTTGACGTTCATCCCGGCTGCCGCTCCCAGCACAAAATAAAAGAAAAAGTAGATCACATTCCGGTCAGCGTACAGGGTAAACCAAGAGGTAATGACCGGAAGCTGGAGCTTATCCATCGCTTGGTATACGGGTCCAACGGCGAACATGAGCAAAATATATAGCACGCCGAATACAGCCAATGCAGCGGGTCGCCATTTTGATGGCAGTAGCGCAGACAAACGACGGACAGCATAACGAAACACAGGAAATAACACATAACATTGGATAATCATTACGATGTACCACAGATGATAGCTACTTTTCCCGTTCAACAGCTTCTGGAAAAAATCCAGCAGGTGAATATATCCTCCACTTTGGGTAAGCTGATTTCCCAATTCGTATAAAAGAGACCATATGATATAAGGAACAATGATGTCCAGGAATCTTTTACGCAAAAACGTTCCGTACTTTAAGACCCCGTCATAATTGTAAAATAGCACCATTCCCGTGATAAACACAAACACAGGAACTGCAAATTTGGAACACAGCAGTAAAAGTGTCATCAAAACCCCGTCCTGGATGCGCGCCCCCTGCGCAACCGCATAATGTGCGACGGAATGCTGAAGAACAACGGCCGCAAAAGCCAGCCCTCTCAGCAAAGCGACTTCGGAAATTCTCTCTTTTTGACTCATGTCACTCTCCTGTTACATCTAGCAATTTATAAATCCAGGATTTTTCAAAATCCTCAATCTATTATAACGACAATTCTGTAAAAATATATAGAAGGTTAAACGTGCCAACGGCAAGCTTAGCATCATTTATCTCAGATTTATTCTATGATCCACAAATATGTAAAAGCAGCAGTCCTCCCTCTCGGGGAGACTGCTGCTGTAGAAACAACTCATATACAAAGGAGATAGGAAAGCCTGTTAAATCACGTTCTCAACTAGCCGTTAGGTGTTTACAGGTTCCTTCTCGTATCTGTGTATGCATCTGTACGCGGCGTGTCTGCCATCGTATCATCATACGTTCTGTAACGATCCGCATTCAGCGAACGGTTGGTGCGGAAAATATCATAAACATCCCTGTTATGGTCAGCGGAATCCACCAGCACTAAAATCTTGCCCTGATCGACGTAAGTCTCATATTGACGTGCATCATCTTCTGGAATACCCAGCCCGACCAGTCCACCGACCAAGCCACCTGCTCCCGCTCCGACAGCTGCTCCGGTAAGGGTAGCCGCGATAGGTCCAGCAGCGAGGATTGGTCCGATACCTGGAATAGCCAAGGCCCCGATGCCCGCCAGCAACCCAGCAACGCCGCCTACAACGCCGCCGGTAGCCGCACCCGTCGCTACACCTTCCGGTGCTTTGGTACCTGTCTCTTCACTAATCGTCCTCAGCTCGTCACGGTCACGGGTGATCACAGAAATTTCACTGCTTGGGATTCCTTTGCTCTGCAATTGTCCTATCGCACGAGATGCTTCCTGCTCTGTATCAAAAACACCAACAATCTTCTTTTCATTATAATCGTTTAAGTTATTAGCCATGATAGTTACCTCCCAATATTTTGGTGTTGAGTGGTTCGTTTTTCATTACCCCGCTATTATGACGTTTAAACGATTTTACAAAAATTTAAAAAGTCTATTAGCATAAAACAGCTTTTATATTATTGCTTGCGCTTTGCTCTGTTGGTCGCCACAGCTTCTAGTGGATCTTCAGGCCAATAATGCTTAGGATATCTGCCTTTCAGGTCCTTTTTGACTTCAAAGTAAGCCTCGCTCCAGAAGCTGGACAAGTCGGACGTTACTTGGACAGGTCGCTGGGCAGGTGACAGTAAATGCAATACAATGGGCACACGTCCGCGTCCAATACGAGGCGTATCCCTCATACCGAACAATTCTTGTAGTCGTACGGCCAGCGCTGGTGCCTCAGGATTCGAATAATCGACAGGAATGCGGGAACCGCTGGGTACACGGATATGCGTCGGCGCTTCCTGATCAAGCTGCTGCCGCTGTTCCCAGTCCAGCCTGCCAAGCAGCAATGCAGCACTGTCCAGCCGTTGCAGATCGGATACGTTTTTGGCTCCTAGAGCAAAAGGCAACAGCCACGATTCCAGTGAATCCAGCAATGCCAATTCCGTGCAGTCCGGCCAGTCTTCAGGCGCTGAGAAGTGCATAAAAATCAAACGAGCCTGCAACTGGAGGGTTTGCCGATTCCATGACAACAGCTTCAGACCGCGTTCACGGACACCCTGCATCAAGGCGGCAGCAACTTCCTCTGCCGGAGGTCGCTCATAAGACGTTTCCTTTAAGACGAGTGAGCCCAGTCGCAGTACCTTGCGGGCTCTCACTGCTGAGGCGGAGCTATCCCAGTATACGCTGGCTTGTTCCAGCAACAAATCGCTGCAATGCTGGGTCAGCTCTTGCAGTTCAACCGGTGCCGCCAACTGAATGGCACCATCTGCTCCCTCGTCGTCCACTTCGGCGGCGACGAGATAGGATGAACGCGACATCCACTCCACTTGTCGGAGTCGCGCCCCTCGGCCGCCGCTAAGCAAAAAGCGGCCATCCCCCCGGCCCTGCGCAATCCGGTCCGGATACGCGAAGGCCAGCAGCAGCCCGCAGGCCGCGGAGCCGTCAGGCTCGTCCTGCGATGCGGCAGCTGTCGGCAGCGTGGCTAGCAGCTGTCGGCTCTCTTGCACGATACGGCGAATCACCGTATCGTCTGCTGCCCGCAGCAGGCTGTGCGTGCTGCGGGCATAGGCCGCCTCGCGCAGGGCATCCAGCCGCGGGCGCAAATCCGTTCCGCCATGAGCGCGGAACGGGTCCCGCTCTTGCAGCAGCGCAGCCAGACGGCTGGCAGTCGGGGCCAGGCCAAGGGCTGCTGCACGCAACAGCATGTGCCCGAGGCGCGGGTGCGTGCCCAGGGCGGACACCTCGCGCCCATGCGCGGTGATGACGCCTGTAGTGCCATCGGCTGCTTCATCCAGACAGCCGAGCTGGTGCAGCAGACCTGTGGCCTGGCCGTACGCGGCCTCAGGCGGGGCATCCAGCCAGGCCAGCTCGGCGGGCTCGCGCACACCCCAGGCCGCCAGCTCCAGCGCGAGCGGCGCCAGATCCGCTGCCGCGATTTCCGGGCGGCTGGCATCGGGGAGCGCGGCGTGCTCCTGCGCGCTCCACAGCCGGTAGCATACGCCCGGCTGGAGGCGCCCCGCCCGTCCGCGCCGCTGGTCAGCGGAGGCCTTGGACACCTTGACGGTGGTCAAACGACTCATGCCAGTTCGCGCGGAAAATACCGATTCCCGCGACAGTCCGCTATCGATCACCACCGTGATCCCGGCGATGGTCAAACTGGACTCGGCAATCGAGGTGGCCAATACCACTTTTCGACTGCCCGAAGCCGACGGGCGTATTGCCTCATCCTGCTGCTCCAGCTTCATGCTGCCGTACAGCGGAATGATCTTGACGTGTGCTGGTAAATGCTTTGAAGCCAATTCTCGTTCCGTTCTATGAATTTCTCTGGCCCCTGGTAAAAACACCAATAGATCGCCTTCATGAGCATGAAGCGCCTTTTCTACTGTCTCAGCCGTAAAGGACTCTAATGAGGTTGACGAAAGCTTGGACATATGGAAGGTTTCTACCGGAAATACGGTGCCTGGACATTCCAGTAATGGCGCATCCCCTAATAGTCTACATACAGGCTCTGCCTCCAAGGTGGCAGACATGATCAATATCTTCAAATCCGGTCGCAGCAGCGCCTGGCTTTGCAGGGCAAGTGCCAATCCCAAGTCTGCATGCAGGCTGCGCTCATGAAACTCATCAAACATAATCAGCCCGACTCCCTCCAACGCCTGATCATGTTGCAACATCCGGGTGAGTACGCCTTCCGTAACCACCTCAATCCGCGTGTTTGGCCCTACTTTTGTATCCATGCGAACCCGGTAGCCCACCGTCTTTCCGGTGGGCTCTCCCAGCGCTTTCGCCATTTGCGCTGCTGCTGCACGCGCTGCTAAACGCCTCGGCTCCAGCATAATTATCTTTTGCCCTGCCAGCCACGGCTCATTCAGTAGCTCCAGCGGTGTTACCGTCGTTTTCCCCGCTCCCGGCTGTGCAATCAGTACCGCCGCCGAATGAGATTGCAGTGTATGTTTAAGCTCGGGGATCACTTGCATAATAGGCAGTTGTTTATCTTTCAATGAAATCTCTCCAATGATACGCTTGATGCGTAGAATCTAAGTTTTAATTCTTTTATTATTGTGAATTTTTCATTACCTGTAATTATTGAATAGAAAAGGTTAAGCTGCCCTCTGGAACTTCTCCTCGGTCTGTCATACATAATTCTTCTAAATCTATTATACAGATATTTAAATTTCCCGTCTGATCATCGCGGCTATGTATGCTTCGTCTTTAGCTTCTTACCTATCGGGATGCACTCACGGCAAGATCTTTTTATAATATAGTTGATATGGATTGCTGAAGGACGGAACATAGAATCGAGGTCACTTTCGTATGGAATTACAGGCCCAACCCATCAGAGGGCGATTTGCCCCAACACCATCGGGATGGATACACTTAGGAAATGCTCGTACTGCCTTATTATCCTGGCTGCACGTTCGTTCCCTGGGCGGAACCTATATTTTGCGCATAGAAGATATTGATATGACGCGAGCTCGCAGCCAGTTGGCGCAAGGGATAATGGAAGATTTGCGCTGGATCGGTCTGAACTGGGACGAAGGACCCGACGTAGGCGGTTCCTACGGTCCCTACACTCAAAGCCAGCGGCTGGATCGCTTCCAATCTGCATTGGAGAAGCTACAGGAGCATGATTTGCTTTATCCTTGTTTTTGCAGTCGGGCTGACATTCTGGCTGCCGCTCATGCTCCACATGGACTGTCTGGTGAAGGACCCGCATATTCAGGGGCATGTCGTAACCTTAGCTCTCAAGATGCCGTAGCCAAAGCACAGCATAAACTCCCTTCACTTCGCTTTAAAGTACCGCAAAGTCCAGATGCCGTTATTTCGTTTCATGATCAGGTAGCAGGTCATGTGACCTTCGGTGCGGTAGAAGGCGGCGATTTTATCGTCAAACGAGCGGACGGCATGTTTTCCTATCAGCTGGCTGTCGTTGTCGATGATGCGGATATGCATATGACCGACGTACTCCGCGGGTATGATCTTCTCGATTCAACGCCCCGTCAGCTATTGCTGTACCAAGCTTTGGGCTTGCAGCCGCCACGTTTCGCACACGTTCCCCTTGTCCTAGGCCCTGATGGACGAAGGCTGGCCAAACGACATGGTGGCGTAGCACTCCGAGCCATGCGTCGACAAGGGGTCTCACCGGAAGCAGTCATTGGCTGGCTCGCCTATTTTTCAGGGCTGCTGGATTCACCCGAGCCTGTGAAGGCAGTAGATTTAATCGATGACTTTCATTTAGACAAACTGCCCAAAGAATCCGTCATCCTGACGAAGCAATGCCTCACGAGATTATCTGCACTGCAACAGTAATGAGGTAAAGCGTAGAAATTAAATTGTACGGGCAAGGGCCTTCCGCCCTTCGCTCCTCTCGCTTCTATTCCTCCAGTCGCTTACGCATGGCGGACTCATATTCATAAAATACAGACGACGTATTCAGCCCTCTTTCCTCCAGCAGCATACGGAGACGAAGTGATTTTTCAGTCAGCCTGCGACTGATCCGCTCTTGCTCTCCCGCCTCATGACAAGCGTGAAGCAAATCACGTAGCTGGACACATTCCTTTTGCAGCTGAAGCTCTTCCGGTAAAATGCCTGCATTCTTCAACAGCTTGTACGACATCCGCAGCTCCTCTGGAACATGTGACAAATCCTCGATGACCAGTGGCTTGCCCGCTCCCGGTAGATGATCAAACTCACCTTTGGCCATCGCCTCGGCAATCTTCTGCTCTGCCATTCTGGAGAACATTTCCATCCACTCCTTGTATTAAGCATCCTATGTATAATCTATATTAAATAAACCCGGAGTTCTTTGCCACTGTAGCTTACATATCATTAGGATGTCTTGTATTCCTGTAGGAGAGAGCTGGTCATTCTTCGATCCCAAGCAATTGGCATACTTGTTCTCTATACTTTTTTGCCTTGCGTGTTCCATGAATGAGATTGGACAAGCGGCTAGCAGGAATACGATAGGTGTCACAAAAAGTTCTCTGATCCATTTGAATTTCAACTAGCTTTTGTTTGATTTTCCAGCCGAAAGGGGTTACAGGATTTCGTTTGTTCAGCAACGTTATCACCTCTTCTATAGTATAGGATTTAGAATTTTTATCGGGGTTTGGGGTTTGGAGATTGGAGTTCGTCTTCTTCTTTTAAAAGCGCGTCAAGCATACATATTAGCTAAGATTTCATTTTGCAGGTTTGGTATTGATTCAATAGTTTATCCAGTTTTATGGATTGTTCAATCACTTTGGGATGCGTTAAAAATCCGTATTTCTTCTGGACTTGGTACAGTCTTTTTCTGGCCCGTTCGACACGAAGTAAAGTCACACCTGGATTCATCAGCATGATTCCCCCTTCTGTGTAATATCCTAATGCAAAACGTAAATTTTTGGTTTTTTTTAAAATACGCTTAACAAAAAAAGTGCTTCTGGAATATTCCAGAGGCACTTTTTGTCGGTATATGTTTATTTTTAGTTGGTTTCAAGTTGTTCACAGGGTAGTTTCAATCAACAACACCACCCATTAACAAAAAAGTTTAGTGAATGTTAATTCTTATTTTACCTTTAAGCACCTCCAATAGTATCGTTAAGCTGAATAATATGGTGTTGGTTATAATCATGATTAGGTACAGCCACGATAAATAAAAAGCTAGCTGCGACGATCAGAAGAACCATTTTTCTTAACATTGTCTAACCACACCTTTTCAATGAAATTTAAAAACTGCGTCTTTGTTTCATGTGCTGCATTCATTCTGAAATGTAAGAATAATCCCATGCAGTTTATAAAATAAGTTTCATTATTTATTATATGTGACTTTAGCATTGCATACATCAAGTGTTTAAAACCATCGTTATACCTCCCTTGATGCAAATAGTAATAAGCTAACTCGTATCCAAGACGTGCAAACTGTTCTGGTATCACTTGTTGGGTATACATATCAGATGACGGATTGTGTTGGGCAAATAAGTCAATTTTCTTTTTAAACCTTCGAAGTATATGATCTACATCTATACTATACTGGTTTGCCGCCGACATAACATTCAACACTTTTGTAACCATTTCTTTTTCAGAAGCATCTGGCGATGCAGCAATATATTCAACATAATTGTTTAGTACACTTATATCTCCAGATAATAGTTTATAGGTGTAGATATTACCTTCTGCCCAATCTTGAAACTGTTTAATCCAATGCAGAGTATCCTCGTCAGTCTCTTTGACCCAATCTAAATTAGCATAGGCGTATGTATATTCTAATGCCTGCTCATAATCGCCTTTGGCCTCATATACACTGGCACACAGTAAATCAGAATATGTAATGTACACAAACAATGGACGGCTCAGCCTCTTTTCAATTTCCGCAGGCTTTCGTTTTTTCTGCTGATGCTCTAATGTATATTGGATTTCCGCTTTATCTCTCATTTTTCGAGCAGTCACATCAAGCCGATCCCATAAACGCAAAGAACGATACACATTCGCCAAATCTTTTAGCGCATCAAGTTGGTCTATTTCATCCAGGCGTTCCACGAAGGGTTCAAATAGCGTTGCTGCCTTGAGATTACGGCTTTGGTCGTCTCCAACTTGAATCGAGAATATACGATATTGGCAGGTGGCCAAGCGTTCAGAATGCTGATATTTCTCCACTTCTGCGACATTCTCATAGAGAGGCAGCGCAGCAGCATGTCGTCCCTGTTCAAATAATGCTTCTGCAACATCAAATAGCCTAGTCGCATACATCGGATTATCCATGATATGTCCAACCATTCGACGGATTGCATCCAGCTTGTCCAGCTCCGCACAACGATACAATAATGGCTCGATTCGCCTAAAATTCGGAGAAAGGTCAATGATGTAATTTTCTATGTATAGATCGTAAAAATAGCCTTCTGGCAAATCCATAGCCGCAGTAATTCGGTCTAGCTGCTGTACAGAAACAGGACGATGCTGAGTAATCCAATTACTAAGCGTTCTTTGATGAACCCCTGAATATTGGGCAAATTGACTCAACGTCATATCATTTTGTTTTAGATATTCCTCAAACTCCGCTGAAATCGTAGGTGTATGCTTCAAGTCATAACCACCCTTCACATAAAAATTCCATTATTTTAAAAATCACCCTCTATTCTTCTCCATAATTAACCATCTGTCAATATATTATGCAACTAATGTTTATAACGAAAATTCAGCATAACTTACACATATTGAGACATATTGGACGAACGACATCCTGAAATGATTGGATGGTTCCAAGTAAAAGGTTTCACAATGTTGACATGACTATATCATTTCCCTATGTGCATTCTCACCAGTAAATGATATAGAGGTCCCATGCAGAAACTCTGTTGGACCTTTTAATTACATGAAAACCCCCCTGATGTTGGATGCAATCAAGGGATACAAAGGTTCATTTCTCTCGCTTTGATAATGCGAAGTTGATTATTTCTCCAGTCACAATTCCTGTCAAAATTACATACATTCCCATAGCGCTCATCTGATATCCCAAAGCGTAAAATAAGCCTATACCTATTGCGTAGCTCAATAAAATCGCTGCATAACGCCTTAGAAACTTACTCATGAAAATGCTCATAAGCAACTCCCCGGTAAATTTTATACTTCAATCATTGTAAAAGTCTGGTATCAATTATCAACACAAACTGAACAACATAAGATTTTGTTCGGTTTGTACAAGAGCGACGCCGTCTTCCTTGGATCGCTTTAAAACGATCATTTTTTGGTTGAAGAGGTCGCATATAAGCATAACGTAGCAACATTCTCTTTCAGCCCTTTGTTGCCCACAAGCAATCATTAAATATTCAAAAATAAATCTATAATGTTGATAGAGTGCATTAAAGTCGAAAAAAGTGGAGTTTAAAATTATGACTATATAGATGATACGGTTTCAAAAATACTCTCTCTGTATATGTCAATCAAGATTTCGGTGTTAATTGAGATATCTTCTGCTCATCATTCTTAGTTAAAGAACCCTTCTTTAAAATTGATTTTTTTGTTTCTGAGTAAGTATAGAGTACTGCTTGTGGAGAATCGTCACCTTTACTCACAAAGTCAAAACTTTTCCCATCTTTATGCCAAACTATAGATGAAATTAATGTAAAGTCCTTATCGGACACATGCATATAGCTGTTACGCTCAACATTGTATAGTCCGATATAACTTGAACCTAGATCACCGATTCCAAACGCAATCTTTTTTCCATCAGGCGACCAGTTATAGGCATCAATCTTTTCGCTCCCGGCTCCGTCACTATTCATGTCAAACATGTTTACAATAGTTTGAGTCCCATCGGATAAATTAATTAAAATAAGTCTACTCCCCTCGTGATCGCTTACATGAAGAGCTACCTGGTTGCTTTTAGATAAGGAAAGTGAGTTAACTCTCAAAGGTCGTGGGTTGAGCTTAACGAGTTGCTCTCCACGCTTACCTTTTATTTTCATAGAATCCACAACTTCATTGGCTTCGGCGGCTTCTTCCCCTTTAGCGTTAGTTAATTTTGCTGTAAAAGTAACGTCTTTATTTTTCCATACAATCTGTTTCCCCGAAACTACAACCTTAGATTTGTCTTGGTTATTATCATACTGAGAATAATCTAAGGTATTCACCTTTTTAACAGTTGCTCTAGATGTTTCTACAGTTGCTTTTTCGTCTACTTTTTTTACACCTTCCTTTGTGCTGTTTACCCCGGTATTATTCACTTCGGTCTGAGGTAGTTGATGATTTGAGCTTGCCTTACCACTACACCCTGAAATCACTAACATCACTATCGCACCTACAGACATAATCTACACGAATTTCATAGTTTCCTCCTTAAGAGTCGGTTCCCTAAGTTCCCTTTTATAGCTGTTCTTCTTCTGGAATAGAGAAAAACATTTGCTTCGCCTGATCTTCAGTCGCTTCCCCCAGACGAGTTTTTTTGCCAGCTTTATCAATAGTCCCAAACGTGGTGCCACCCGGAACGCTATAATTATAATAAACTACGCCCTTTTGGATCGTTGGCATTTTGCCGCTTTGTTCAACAATTTTGTTGGTGAGGAACGGCAGGTTTGCATTTTTAGCTTCCTGTTGCAGATTCAGCCTTGCAGACCAGAGCAGCTCTACATGCGTGTCAATGATACGATAGTAATTCACAATGTCCATGTGTTGTTCAAAAAATTCACTGGATTGGTTTTTTGGGAAGTAGCGAATATAAGCCATACTATCCCCTTCTTTACCTGACAGTACATTAACTTTGGCAATACGTGGAAGACTGTATGCACCATGACGAGCTATAGAAATATCGCTAGATTGAATTTCTTTCAGCATCTCTTCTGTCGGCTTAGCTACGTAAACTGTACGATCTGGGGCATTCCAGTACACTTGAGAACCGGACGCATCTGCAATGAAACGCAGCGGTACCATAACACGACCATTTTTCATTACAGGAGAGGTAGGCATCGTTACTTTTTTATCACCTACCATGGCTTCTCTTTTACCAGTCAATAATGTTGATTTTGTTCCGTTATTATCTATATTTACCTTTTTAGAAATGTTGTTCCAGTTGATCGTTACACCAGGAATCGGTCTTATCATATTCAATGCTACTAATGTGGAACCATTCTGAACATAGGGGTCTACATCCCCTGGCATGGGTACGTTATTCACTTGCACAATAATGGACTTGGAAGCTGCTCCAGAAGCGCCAGAAACACCGCTAGCAAGCATACTAAAAGATATTGTTGATGCAAGAGCCGCTTTGAAAAATGTATTCATAATTATATTCACCTCAATAGTGTCTTCTTGTCAGCATTTCAAACTAAATTGAGCTTAGTAGTATTAATACATCGATTCAGTATTAGCTAGTGTTTTCTCGTCTCATTAGGAATAGGTTGGATAATATCTGTATAGGATTTCGCCTTTGCAGTGAGATCTTTTTGTTGACCTTTATCATCTTTGTATACAGCTTTGATATTTCCATGCTCATCATTAAACATCAAGATATCAGTCACCCATTGAACGTAATTATAGCTAGGTCTCTTTCCAGCACTTGATGCAATATCTTCCAGACCCCTGGATACAGTAAACTGCCAGACTGCCTTGGCCACTCCATCTTTAACTTCAACTACCGTATTACCAACATTGTTTCCATACATGTATCTGGAAGAATCCCCTCTTGGGAAAATGTAATTGTATTCTTTATTAGCCCCAGGTTTTTCTAAAGAAGAAAGCGATTTGAAAGAAAATTGAACCGGCAGCGATATAGCAGCCTGACGAGCGGTTTGTAAATCTTCTGCCTGTAAGCTCTCTTGGTCCACCTTATAATTACCGTCTTGAATAAATAGAATAGACCGAAGCTTCTCATAGCTTGCCTTATAGCCAAAATTCTCCGACACAAAACGAATAGGAACCAATATCCTTCCCTGAGTTACTTGGACAGGAACATCTACCTGAACCGTTTTGTTATTTTTAAATGCTTCTTTTTTGTTGGCCGTCAACTTAATTTGATCTTTACCTTTTGTGATGAGGGCAGATTGACTTTTACTATCCCATTGATAGGTTACCCCAAGTGAAGCAAGCGTGCGTATAGGGACCAAAACACGCCCGTCCTTAATAATAGGTGAAACATTGGTTGCTATAAACTTTCCATTCACATTCACCGCGCTAACGGATATCGGATTGGCAGCATCAGCAATCGCCCAGGATTGAAACGTAAGCACGAAGAAAAACACAAACACAATAACCTTTTTCAAGATAAATTACCTCCTTTTTCAATAAGTACTCTTACATAAGACGTATGTAATAATTCGAAAGTTTCTAATCTATACCACAAAATTCATATGTTTTGAGATGATGAGCGAAATGTAGCGTTCATGGTGTTTTTTGCCCTCCCTAATCCCTTTTCAAGGTCCTTCGCTCCGTGGGTCTTGCCACCTTAGAGCCAGTAGCAATGAGCCTGCTTCCCTGTCTTATCCTGCCTACTCTCCTGCTCACCGATCTGGAAGCCAGCCGCTTGCTACAGTATCCAGGCTGGTTCAAACCAGCCTTTAGGGTTACAACCGGCCATTAAAAAAGAACGCTCTTGGATTCCTCCAAAAACACCTTTTCTAAACAATGACCTTTTCCGAAATTACTTTCCTTTACGAATTATGCTCATTTTTGTAAACTTGCACGCAAAAACTGTATAATAATTGTATAACTGTAAACTAGGTGAGGGGAGAGAACGATGCTAAAAAATCCTTATTATTTAACTTTTGTTCTTTTGGTATGGCTCATAGCTAGTCTAGTTTTGCGAATTTCATATAATTATCCGAACACTCTTTATAACTGGTTGTTAGCATCATTAATAATCCGTTTAATTGTACGCGCTATTCATGCAACATATCAGAAAAATGGAAAGACCAGTAGGATAACTGATTGGGTTGTAGAATTATTTATGCTTCTCATTTCATTTGGAGTTATCATATCCATATTTTCAACTAAAGACTTTTTATGGTCAGATCAATTAATTTTTCTGCTTGCAGAGCTATATTTACTTATTGGTGTGTGCGTTAATCTTATCAAAATCAGAAAAAAGGGGTGCTCCTAGATTTCTCTAGCCACCTACTAATTGTTTTTTTTAGCCTATCGACTTCCTGAAGCTCGGATCAGAAAACTTAAAAAGAAAGCATAGATAAAGGACGTCCCTTATTGCTCAGAACGTCCAAAATGAAGTGAAAAATCTATTTAATTTGATCTTTCCTTACTTCGCCGGAAATAGGTACAATAATATCTGCTAATCCCGTAGTATTTTTAGGCAAAGCTTGCGTTACTGGCTTCTCGGTCCCCACTTTACCATATGTGACACTATGATCCACACGTTCTTGTAAAAAATAATATTGTGTTTTGTCTTCCGATGGACGCTTTCCTTTTTCTTTCATTTTCTTCCTCGAATCTTCTTCTACACCTTCCCAAACTAGATGTTTAACATCATCCTTAATTTCATAGTAAGTATATAAATTCCCAACAACATAATAATATCTCAATGCTTCTCCTTCAGGAAAGATATACTGATAATAAACACCCTCCTCGGTATTATGAAGCGCATTTTCATCCTTAGAAGGAAGATTTACAGCGATTTTACGTGCCGCCACCAAATCCGTACCTTGATACAGCTTCTTATATGTTTCTACTTGGTCAGCACTCCGGATAATGACAGTATTTTTGTCCGCTTTCCACTCCACCTCTGCTTTAAAGGCTTCGCTGATGAAGCGCAAAGGCACAACAACGCGATTCTTGTTTAATTGAGCAGGCACATCCAAAGTAAGTGTTTTTTCTCCATAAGAAGCTTCTTTTTTGCCGATCGTAAGCACAAGTTTCTCTTTCACCCCAGGAGCATTGACAGTCACCGTCTTCTTGTCCGCGTTCCAGACTAAATTAAGCTTTAGCGGCTTTAAGGAAGCTAAAGAGAGCATAGTCCTTCCTGCAACGGAAACAGGTGGAGCATCTGAATTAGCCTCACTATTGATCACCAATTGAATGGATGGTGCAGCAGAAAGCGGAATAGCACATGTTAAAAGCATACCTAAAGTAAGCATAGATGAAAGAAAGATTTTTTTCATACCCAACTAACCTCCAATAATTTGTAATTCACTAAAAACCCATTGCTGCTTAGAATTTGAATTCATAAGCAAAATAAAGAACATCCCTTGCTAAGGATATCCTTAATAAACTGATTCAGTAACTATTGTTTTCTCGTCTCATTAGGAATAGGTTGGATAACATCTTTATAGGATTCAGCTTTTACAGTGAAATCTTTCTGTTGACCTTTATCATCTTTGTATATAATCTTGAAATTTCCATCTCTATCATTACCCATTGTAATGTCTGTTACCCATCCGACGTAATTATAACTTGGTCTTTGGCCAGCACTGGATACAATATCATCCATACCATTTCCTGAGGTAAATTGCCAAACCGCCTTAGCTACTCCATCTTTAATCTCAACTACCGTATTACCAACATTGTTAAAATACATGTATCTGGACGAATCCCCTCTCGGAAAAGCATAAAAATAGCCTTGATTAGCCCCCGGTTTTTCCAAAGCAGAAATTGATTTGAAGGAAAATTGAATCGGCAACGATATAGCTGCCTCACGCGCTGCTTGTAAATCTTCTGCCTGTAAGTTCTCTTGGTCTACCTTATAATTACCGTCTTGAATAAATAGAATAGACCGAAGCTTCTCATAGCTTGCCTTATAGCCAAAATTCTCCGACACAAAACGAATAGGAACCAATATCCTTCCCTGAGTTACTTGGACAGGAACATCTACCTGAACCGTTTTGTTATTTTTAAATGCTTCTTTTTTGTTGGCCGTCAACTTAATTTGATCTGTGCCCTTTGTGATGAAAGCAGATTGACTTTTACTATCCCAGTGATAGGTTACCCCCAGTGAAGCAAGCGTGCGTATAGGGACCAAAACACGCCCGTCCTTAATAACAGGTGAAACATCGGTTGCTATAAACTTCCCATTCACATTCACCGCGTTAACGGATATCGGATTGGCAGCATCAGCAATCGCCCAGGATTGAAACATAAGTACGAAGAAAAACACAATAACCTTTTTCAAGATAAATTACCTCCTTTTTCAATAAGCACCCTTACATAAGACGTATGTAATAATTCGAAAGTTTCTAATCTATACCACAAAATTCAATGTTTTGAGATGATGATCGAAATGGAGTGTTCATGGTGTTTTTCGCCCTCCCTGGCCCCCCGTTCAAGGCTCTTACGCTCCGTGGGCTGCGTGAAACGAACGACAGGAACGTAGAGTGCCTTGGCCGGGGTACTCTCACCCGGCCTTAGACGCTCTTGTTATCGTCGAGAGTAGCCGGACCAGCGGTGCGTACTGGCTCTTAGGCGGACGCTCTTGCCGCCTTAGAGCCAGTAGCATGAGCCAGCTTCCCCACTCTTGTCCTGCTCGCTCCCTTACTTGCCGATCAGCGAGTCTATTTTTTATAGATGCCCCGGCTGGTTAAAACCAGCATTTAGGGTTTCAACCGGCTCATAAAAAAAGACTCTTCCGGTTTCCCAGAAACGTCCTTAATAATCTTCAACCCACAAAGATGCATATATAAATAATACGTAAGCTAAAAGGAAGAACCCAATCACACTAAAAAGGATAATCCAGATAAAACGTTTTTTTAATGGAGACAGGATTTCCCCGCATCGTCTTAGGATTCTCTGACGGGTAGGCAACAACTCATATTCTAATTTCTTTATAACATGTTCTGCTTCTTCCTCATCTCTAACTAAAAGTTCACTCCATAATTGCTCATAACGTTCTCGGATTTCTTCTTTTTTAGAACTATCCTCTAGAAAAGCCATTTATCTACCTCCATAATAATTCATTTATGTAGAAAAGATTTGGAAAATGTACAGCACCATTTTCCGAAGTTTTCTATTATCCAACCTTACACATTGCCTGCGTAACATAAAGAAAAACACAGGTTCCTTTTTGTTGGATCCGTGTTTTATCGTTTATACAATTAGCTGTGGTCGATGGATAAGGCCCCGCTTATGGTATTAGCACTGTTATATGTAACACCAAAGAAATAATTTTTATTTTTATTTAAATTGTAAATGCGTACAAAAATGCGCTCACCTGTTTTAAAAGTGGAACTGGACACAGCGTTATTACTGCCTAATTCATATGCAGTAATGGTATATCTATAACTGGTTTATTCATATTATCTACAATACCAATTTTATCTGCCGCTTTTTCGTTACTTCCAGTTCCTACTGGCAGAACTTCGACAGAAGGAGTCGCTTGATCTTTAGTTATTTGCTAGCGGCGGATACAGAAGCACCTAAAGCAGCAACCATTGTAAGTGTAGCAAGCATAGTAAACCATGTTTTCTTCATTTGCAATTCCCTCCATCCTTTAATTTTTATTCTATTGATGTATAATCTTTGTATGCAAATAGTTACTAATCTTTTTTTGTAATTTACAACTAATTTTTTATGTTTTTTGGAATATTCATGTTAATTATACAGGTAACTTGATAGTTTTTCCAACGTATTCAATTAATCAATAGCGAATATTCCGGAATTGAGTATATAGTACTTTTTTTTGTTAAATGCGTAATTTAGGAAGTTTCACCTTCCCCATGACAACTTGATTTTTCAACAATTATAATCTCGTATATTTTTTTCAGGGAGGAATTTACATGGGATTTTTGATCTTTGTACCACAGTTTCTAATCCAGGTGTTTACCATAGTCGTCGCTTTAGTGATATACGATAGATTTTTCAAAAGAAGATAATCAATCAGTAACATAGTAGAATACATAATCACGTAAAAAAGAGCGATTTTTATCGCTCTTTAACATTCATTTATATATATTCAGTTAATTTTCCTGTCCGTCGCTCCCTGATCTCATCAGAAAAGTTATGTACCAGCTTCCCTTGGTATATCAGCGTTTTCAACTGATTATGTGATAATGAGGGGATATTTCGCACCCATGTTTCGTTTATCGCGTTTTACTTAACAGTATCAAGCCCCCATACACTTTAGCTGTGACGAAGTTTACTGCCTGGCTAGCAGGGTCCACAGCCCAAAATACATCAAAGTAACCCCCTCTGCTATTATCCGAATAAACAATGGTAGCACCTTTTACAATGCTTACTCCCCAACCTGTACACCCAAAAACGAAAAAATACCGGTAAAAGTTCCTCCGGATATTGCGAATTCTCCCTGTACTTCATTTGGCGTTGCTACTGTACTGCTGATAACAAGCATTAGCATAATGGATGCCATCCAGGCTGATACGAATTCCTCATTTTACCACCCACCTCCTGAAAATAGTATATAATTGTAATAACGATACATAGAATACATATATACCACTTTGGCACACTTTTTTTAGAAGGAGTTTTCAATTTTGAAGAATATCGCAACAATCTTGGTCGTTGGATTTTTTACTGGAATATTGACTATATATATACTTAATGGAAAGGTAGAACTAAATGGTTTATTAGTTTGCTTTTTAAGCGCAGGTATAGTAGCACTAGGCTTCTTGGCTGTACATTTAATAAAAAAGTGCGTAAAAAATAAACACACTCTAAAATGAGTCCGGATCTCATGGACTTATTTTCATTCACACACTACAGCGTTATCGCATATTGTTTTAGCTGGCATATGTATAAAACCCAACATTTTGTGCACATGTCTGCCCCTCCCACGATCGCAAAAACGGCCTTATTCGGCCTTATCCTTCGGCGGCTCATGGACGTTTACTTCTCCAAAAGCTTCAGCACGTTGTCCCAATCACTCGGCAGTCGGATTTTTGCCTATTCTGCCGGCATTTCTTCGTCTTCAAATTGACTCAAAATGAACTTTCCCTTCTGTATCAATGATGACCATAAACAACCAACCCATGCCCTATTTTTTGACTGTAAAGAAGCCATTATTGCATTTCGAATGCAATGTAAGAATATCTAAAAAATAAAATACAGGCGCCATTTCTGGCGCCTGTATTATCTTCCTACCAAGGCGTTTCCGTTTTGTGTTCAATCATTTGCAATACTTTGGGTTCAACAATCCGTTTCAATAGTTCCAGCGTATGATCGTCCACAGTAGCTCCACCATACGGATCGGCTTGGATTTGTTTTTTTGCCTGCGTACTTGCGATTACGTCCATGACTTGTTGTTTGGAAATCTTTTTAGATGCTGCGATCTCGACGACAGATGCCCCCTTTGCCAATTCTTGTTTCAAGTCTGCTGGACTCATGTGAAGTAAAGAAAAGAGCTCTTCATCGTTTAAAAAGGCATCTGCAGTATAGTCAGGCTTGCCGTTAGTCATGAAAAAGCCTTCCACGGATGGAGCAGGGCTGCCTCCGATCAGAGAAACGCTGATCGTATTCCCTTGAACGAATGCCTGATAAAAAGGCGTTGTTGATCCCTTTTCGGTGTAGTTCAATATAAATGTTTTTTGGTCCGGGTTCTGCATCGGCTCCATGTTACATTCGTACTTACTGGAGCTGCCGTACAGTTTGTTAATGAGGTCATCTACTTTCGATTTGATTTCTTGATCGGTTAAGGAGATGACCGGCTTCTCCTGAGGCTCCCAATTCTCTTGGTTCACTTGTTCGATTTCACCCGTGATACCGTTCAAATCAAGTCGGACCTTTTTGCCGTGAGCTCCCTTTTCCTGCAGCACGATGCTTGTTTGAATGGCTTTCCCCTGACTTGTATTCGCGGGGTCTCCTCCAATCTGGCTGGCGTCGATAATTTCAAACGACTTGGTTTCCGGATAAGAGCGATACAACTTTTCAAGCGCTGCTTGGCCAACCGCATCCATCTTGATCTGTTGGGCTGTCATCGGTGTCCTCGTAATCATTTCAATCAGGGGAGGGGCCGCGAATGCCGCGGTTGGAATCATAATTACTGCAGCAACAATGCCGCCGATCAATCGTTTTTTCATCGTTTTTTTGCTCCTTTGCCGTTGTACGTATTGAGAATAGGATTGTTCGATTCGTTTGGAAACAGCCGGGGGACATTCCATGGTCTCTGCCTCTTGGTGCAGGTACTCGCTGATTTGTCTTTCAATAGGCATTGTTTTTATCCATCCTTTCCAATGGGAGATTTCCCAATTGTTTTCGAAGCGACTGCAGACCGGCATGATATCTGGACTTGACTGTACCCAGCGGAATATCGAGTAATGTCGCAATCTCCTCCAGCGTATAATCGTGATAAAAGCGGAGGATGATCACCGTTCGCTGTTTATCGGTCAGCTTGTGCATGGCCCTCGATATCTCGGGGTCTGTCCCATCCGTCCTCAACGTGGGCTGATCCCAATGATACTCTTCCCGAGAAAAGACACGGATGCGTTCGAAAATTCGGAATCTCCTCCAGCTTTTCACCCGGAATCTTTGCACTTGTCGGATGACCAAGCCGTGCAGCCAGAAGTGGAAAGGACGATTCGGATCGTAGTTGGGAAGCGAGGTCCACATTTGCATGTAGATCTCATTCATAATATCTTCGCGATCCTGCGGATGATCCACCAGAAAAGAGACGGTCCGGTAGACATCCTTATAGGTGGCATCATACAACGTATGAAACGCCTGCTGATCTCCTTCTATCATTTTTGTGAGCACGTGGTACATAGATTCACTTTGCATTCAGAGGGCCCTCCTGAGTAAGCAGCTTACACCCTATATTGTCGCTCGATGGAAAAAAGGTTCGGTTTTTTATGTTTTCGGTTGGGAGCCTATGGATTGTGGGAAGGCGAGCAGCGGCATGAAAGCGTGGAAGACATGTTGTTCTTCCGTCAGACTGCACGGTGAGCTCAAAGAATTGGGCCTTTGCAGGAGCTATCTGATCAAACCCAATAAAGATGAGTTCTGAACAATAAAGTTGAGTTCTAACTGAAAAAAATACAATAAAGTTGTGTTCTCAAAATTAAAGAGACCCGACGATAGCTTACATCATAAGAACTCTTTTAGAGCAATAAAGGTAATTGGTAATTAACTCAAAACTCAATATTATTGTATATGCTCGAATGAAAATGATGATTTTGTGAGACCAAGAACTCTACTTTATTGTCCGTAGAGGGTTACAGAAGAAAACACCAATTTTTTTACTCTAGGATCTCCAAAAGAAAAAGTGATCGATGTTATGGGTACTTCCACGTCAATCATAGAAACTCATGGTCTATAGCAATAATGAGGTTATACTATAAATCTTAGTTATTGACTGACAGGTTACTTAATCAATTTAGGAGTGGCAATAATGGTGAAACAAAACTTAGAATATATCTCTCAATTGATCTATGACACATATAATATTCCTCTTTTTATTTTCAAGAATAAAAGTCATCGTATTACTAGAAGTGGAAAACAGCTAAGACATCCTCTTTTTGATTCAATAGAAACATTTATAAACAGGCTCATTCAACCTGGCGATCAACAAAACGTTCCTTTGATTAGAATAACAAACTATCTAGAAACGTTCATTGTATTTCATTCATTTTCCACAGAAACGATAATAATCGGACCTTTCACTTCCTTTGAGGTTAACGAGAACACCGTAAATGGTATTATGCATGATCATCAAATATCCTCTAGTTATCAGCAAGAGTTATGCCATTATTACAGTCAATTAGAGCTGTTAAACCAAAAACAAATTGTATCGCTTTGTTCACTCACGTATTTTTTAATCTACCAAGAGCCTATGGATGAAGAAATAGTGAGATCTCAATTAATGAATTTTGACGAAATTGAACCCACTCATATTGAACAAGCAATACGGCATCTTCGTCTGGAAACGTCTTTTCATTTAGACCATAAAACTGAGCAGAAAATATGGCAATATGTGAAAGAAGGCAAGAAGGAAAAGCTGTTACAGCATTTAGAATCAATTGAAATGGAGGGATTGAGTCAACTTTCGAAAAAAAGCCACCTTCGTAACATTAAAAATCAAATCATCACTTATATTGCACTTGCGACGAGGGCAGCTATTGAAGGCGGTCTTTATCCTGAAATTGCCTATACAATGAGCGATATTAGCATTCAAAAAGTTGAAGAAACGTTTGACCTACAAAAAGTTTTATTAATTGGTGATAACTTATTATTTTCATTAGTTGACCGTATGAATGAAAATAGGGAAAGTGCACATTCTAAGGCTGTGAATACTTGTAAAAACTATATATTCAATCATATATTTGAACAAATTTCGATAAAGGATTTAGCAGACCTCGTCCATTTAAATCCAGTTTATTTATCGCAGCTCTTTAAAAAAGAAACAAACAAACCTATTGGAAAATATATCCAAGAAGAAAAAATAAAAGAGGCACAAAAATTATTGATCCAAACGGACTATTCTGTAGCCGGCATTTGTATGTTGCTTCATTTCAATAACCAAAGCCACTTTTCAAGCCTATTTAAAAAATTTACGGGTGTAACACCAAATCAGTACCGAAAAAATACACTCAATCATTAATTGATTGTTCACGAAAAAAACTGCTAATCCATTGCAGATTAGCAGTTTTTTCTTATTAGATGCGTCTATCTCTCCATTAACCTATACCTATTAATAGCATAGATCGCAATATGCACCATCTATTTCATTTAAGGTATTAAGCGTTAATAATGACACCGCCATCTACATTGATTGTTTGTCCCGTAATGTGTCTAGAGTCTTCACTCGCTAAAAACAGTACGACAGGTGCAATATCCTCGTAAGGCGTGCCAAATCTTCTTATAGCAGTTTGTGAGAAACCTAAATAAAGTGGATCTCGTTGACCTTCAGGCATTTGGTCTAAATATGCTTGAATCGCATCTGTAATGGCACCTGGGTTTACGACATTTACATTAATATTGTCAGGTCCCCATTCACGCGCAGCTACTCTCGAAAGACCACGAATTGCTTCTTTAATCGCTGCATATGCTGCATAGCCTTCTTGTCCTTCATTCCCACTTCCAGAGCCAAAGTTAATGATTTTACCACCATTTTCTTTCAGGTATGGATAGCAAAGTTTCATAAAGTCCCATGTTGTAACAAGACCCGTCTGGTAGCTTCGTTCTAGAGTCTCCCGTGTATGATCTAAGAACGAATGAGGTGGCTCAATCGCCATCGCTAAATTTACTAAAATATCTACAGTTTGATATTGTGCAACCGTATCCGAAATAAATGCTGTTGACTCTTTAAGATCAGTAGCATCAAATGCTTTTGCAAATACATCTGCACCTTTGCTTTTACATAATTCAGTAGTTTCGTTAAGCCCTTCTGCATTGATATCACATAATGCCAGTTTAGCACCTTCTTCTGCAAAACGAAGTGCAATATATTTACCTAATCCGCCACTTGCTCCAGTAATAACAGCAACTTTTCCAACTATTTTGTTCATAATGTCTTCTCCTTCTTTGCTAACAATTGCTTTAGAATCGATGAAGTAGCCTGTTAGTCAACAACAAAGATTTGTAGTACGGTTTCATTTTAAGCAAATTTTTTAGTGTAAAATATGCATTTTTAAAGATTTTTATAAGGATTTATAGGGTGTTTACTTTTTGTTATTTCAAAATATTTAATTTATTTTATCAGGGTTACGTAAGACAATTGAAAGTGCAATTCGTAATGGAAAAGTAAAATCCAGTTTGGAAACAATCAATAATACTCCTGTTTTTAAAATCTTATTTTTGTGCTTAACGATGTAAATGCAATACCTAGAGTCATCCCTTATACCACAATCGGGCGCATTTGTGGAGTAACGCAGGATGAGTACTATTTTTTCTAATGAATAAATCTGAAATTATGGAATTTAGTACACAACTTTATTGTATGTACACACTATCAGCACCAAATATTAAGTTGGCTACGTCTCTTATCACGGACCAGTCGCCGGGAAAATCCAGGAATCTTTTGGATCATCCCGGCGGCTTGCCCGGCTCACATGAACAATTGATTTCATGCGATTATCTTATCCTGCCACTACTACAAGTACAAAAACTTATATTATAAGCATGCTTTTAGGAACGCCGCAATCGTCAATAATTGAACAAATTCAATACACCAACAAAAAGTAGCTCCTGCAGGCAATGCAGGGGCTACTTATCTTCACCTCGCACACATTTGTATACAAACGTATAATTTTGTATATAAATCTGTTGGAGTGTAATGGACATGGCCGCAACCAATTTTAGAACTGAAAAATTACTAAAGGAGCTGGAGGCTCTTTTCCAAAATTGATTGAGTCACTTGCAGAGTAAATGGGATCAGAACACCAGACCACTTCAACCTTGAAGTGGTCTTTTTTGTATAGAGAAGAATCTTAAGCTCTACAGGAATGTTTAGCGCAACAAGGCAGCTGATCCATGAGTCTGTGGTCAGCCAATCTATGTATGGAAACTTTTTCAAGTTCACCCGCGTCTAACATACGAATAGAGATTGCTGGTATGCATTCGGAAAAAACGCTGCCGTCATGAGAACAGGAGTGGATACTATGAAAAAGCTTCTATGCACATTCGCCGTCATCGGTGCATTATCCGTCGGTACAACCGCGTTCGCCACCGTGGATATTGGCATTACGGTGAGGAGCAAGCCGATCGCGACCGACAGTCCGCCCATCTACGATCAGGGACGGGTGCTCGTGCCGATCCGAGCTGTCTCCGAAGCACTGGGCGCCGCCGTCGATTGGGATGCGAAAACGGACACCGTGGTCGTCCGAAAATGGTCGCAGACGATTAAGCTGACCGTCGGGAAGAAGACGGCCGCGACCGAGACGTTTGGGAATAACTCGTCCTCGTCGGGTCCGATTTCGCTCGACGTGCCAGCGAAGGCCGTCCATAATCGCGTCTATGTGCCTCTGCGCTTCGTCTCCGAGCAGTACGGCTACAAGGTGGAATGGAAAAACAACACTGTCGCCATCGAGTCGCCACTCTCCGATAAGCAGCGGGACGCGCTCTATACCGGCGATCTGGCCGCAAGCAGGAATCTGGTCATGGAAGCGATGTTCTCTGGAACCCATTACGAGCATACGCCACTGCGGACGCTCCACGAATCCGAGGACTACAGCACCGCCTTCCTCTTTCCCGAAGGAGAGGCACTCCGCTTCTTCACCATCGAGGGCAATGAGACGGCGACCTATTACGAATACAAGGACGATTTCCTTGTCGCGACATGGCAGGCCCATTTTGACGGAAGCATTGGAGATAGCTTTCAACTGCTACTGGAGGAAAAGCTGAAGGACCGTACGGGTCCGACGCCGAAAATCGACAAGCCGCTGGTATTCTATAGCAGAGGCATTGCCGGAGATTCCAGCACGGAGGAAAGCGGCCTGATCGGACTGGACGGGAAGGTCACCCGGATCGGCTTCGAGCATACAGTCGGCGGTTCCGTGACCGACTCGTCTGGAAAGCTAACCGTGACGCAGCCGGACGAGGTGCGCAAGGAGGTCGTTCCCATCCCGCAAAATTAACAGCCTCAACGGATGTTCAAGTCTATTGCTTCTATCAGGAGGCGCCAGTAGGCAAAAAGGGATGGGATAGGATTATAAGTTCTTGTCCTTTTCGGATACCGATACATGTCTTGGGAAAGAACATGTATCACGAAAAAAACAAAAATCCACGAAATCCGTGAACCCGATACGTAATATGTTCTTTTCCTCCGACACATCCGTCAGGAGCATCGGAGAATTAACTGAATAGACCAGTGAGTCTTGGCGTTTAACATGATTTTTTCGGATAAAAAATAAGTTGGGGCTACCGTGTGGCGCAGCCTCTTCGAAGTTGAACTAACGTTCTCTGTTAGCTTAGTCTTTTCTCAGGTTTCGAACAGGTTGTCCCCGTACTATGAATTTCTTAACATCTGTAGACTAGAATTGCTTAATAAAAGCGGGTATCATCTCATGAACGCGCACCGGATTTTGATGTTAGTCTTGTCTCTGCTCAATGCTCAAAAGATCGTATAATAGACTTGACATAGGAACGGGCGAGTCCACTTGTCATCGAGATGTGAACAACGCCTGTTCCAAGCTTCTCTAATAAGCCTTCGTTCATGACGACGCTTTCGACAGATGCATCATCCCATAAAATGGTTGCAACAATTCACCCGCTCATTACTGTCTCAACCGGCCGGGACGCCAGCTGTGCGCCCTGAGCAACTAGGAAAAAATTAATGCTACTCTCTTTCCTCGAACCAGCGCTCGAAGCGTTCGATATTGGCCTGTAAATCAGCGCGGAATTGCGGTAACCCACCGATCTTCTGATCAGCCTCTGCGAGATGCTGCCGCAGGATAGAGAGGACTTTCTGCTTAGGTTGTACTCCACTAGGGTCAATGAAATAGAGATCAATAACGTCCCTTATTTCTTCCAGGCTGGCGGTTGATGTTGGTTTGCAGCATAGTACAGAATATAATGACTGGGCTCCTTTCATGCTCATTGAAAGTGTAAAAGAGCCTTATACTTTTAAGCCACGCTTTGAGCCTGATCAAGAAGTACAAATGAAATTTTATGTCCCTTCTGACTACAAGATCGACAAGACTATAACGATGGTTCTTACATCAGAAGAGTTCGTTGAGCTACATCCTATATTGGTAAAGATTCTGAAGATCATAACCCTTGGCGAAACAGTCAAACCTATGATTATTGTTCTATGCCACGGAGTAAAGTTGAAGTGGATTACGTGCATGGAGGAGAGGAAATAGACAGTATATTTTTAGATTGAAATTCCGTGAGGGGCTGTGGTAGCCTCTCTCTTTTAAGGAGGATATTTTATGGGAAAGATGTTGTTAAGAGTCATTCTTATAGGCGCATTGTTTCTTTGCTTTTCTCAACCCTATACAGGAAAAATGTCAGCTCAGAGTATAGCTCCAAGTTCTCCATTTTTGAAGATTAACAATTACTATGTCTTGTTCACAGCTCCTAAGGCACCTTATATTGATCAGAACAATCGCTATATGGTACCTTTGAGATCCATAAATGATTTGTTGGGAGGACAGACTACGTTTAACCCAACTTCTAATACGGCTACAATTAAGTTTGGAACACACAAGGTTGAGTTTAAAATGAACTCCACCGAGATTATTACCGACTCGAACACATCCATAATGGATACCGTTCCTGTGCTTTATAAAAATGCGATGTTTGTCCCTTTGGGGGTTCTTACTAAGTACTTAGACATACACCAGGAATGGGATCAGCAAAATAAACTGTATTCTCTCTCTGGGAAAGAATTAATGAAGACACCTATGATGGAGAATGTAGAAGATTTGGATCATTTTAGAGAACAAGTGGATAATGAAAATGCATTCCAGTTGTTATCGTACAAATTGACCATGGGAGAAAAAATACATCTGGCCATTACAGTTAAGAATATGACAGGGAAAAAGATTAATGAGGGCATTGAAGATTTAAATGTTACTTTTATTTTTTCTGACAATAGCACGGCCCGGGAAAATAGAAATCGTAAAAGACCCAGTATAGATAAGGATGAAATTGTAACTCGCGAAGATGACATAGATTCTGTGAAAACAATAGAGAATAATAAAATTATCAAACATGAGCTGTCGTATATTCTCTTTAAGGGCAGAACGCTAAAGACTCACAAGTAAAAAAGTACTTTTACTTGTAGAGTGAAATGGGTAAATAGTAGATTTGTGAATTTCAAATTCCTTACGTTCATAAAAATACCCCAACCTACTCCATTGTCAATTAAGGACAAACTTGATAAACAGTGATTACTTCCTCCGTTCCCAACGGCGTTTTTACTTGACTGATTATTTATGTATTAGAAAGTTTATCAAGAGTATGTCTATATTTTCGACTGCCTTCTTTATTCTGGGGTGTTATCATGACGATCATCATTTTTATTCATATAATCCTCCTCGTGCAAATCTTCGTTTATAAAATAAAAATGCTGACTGTACTGAACCACGACTTGTTCTAAACCAAACCTTTTACCAGCCAACAAATTCGCAATCCACGCACTCATGTAGAGTGCGACGATCATATTCTCGGACCGATCCTGAACTACCGAATATTTCAATCCACGCACTCATATAGAGTGCGACTTAAGAGTAAAATCGCGTTCGTGTTCGATGACGTTAAATTTCAATCCACGCACTCATATAGAGTGCGACTGATTTGCCGACGATGGCAGCCAGTTCGCCAGTCTATTTCAATCCACGCACTCATATAGAGTGCGACCTCCACGGAGAACTCGGTCGTCGTTGTCGTTGTATATTTCAATCCACGCACTCATATAGAGTGCGACCGCAATTGGATTAAGCTTGCGCGCATATTTATAGATTTCAATCCACGCACTCATATAGAGTGCGACACTGCCATCACCAGATTTTCATGTAACTAAGAGAATTTCAATCCACGCACTCATATAGAGTGCGACAGCGAAAATGGGTCAAATGCCCCCTATTTAAATAACATTCTAGCGTTATTTTGGCAAAAACGCATCTAATATTACCTCATCCTCTTGCGATCGTTTAAAACTTGTTCACATTCGATATAATTCGACAAAATCTGAGGTGCGAATCTCTCGGAGAATTCATGTGAGCTTCACATTCGCACCTGAACAGACTCGCTTTTTGGCTTAGCAACAAATACCTGCCTGGACTTATTTCACCTCTGCCAGTTCTGCCACCTGTGAAGGAGGAAGCGCACATTCGAATATATTTAATTCATCGATAGCGCATTTAAAAGCAGGGTTCCACCCGTTAACACCCAAGCTGAACGTTCTGGCTTTGGGTAAATACATCCGAAAATATCCACTACATTGATCAGAAAATACCTTTATGTTTCGAAAATCATAAAGGTATTTGTAAAATATTTTATGAAAACATTCGGCAAAAGTTGAGTTATTAACCCTGTTCATCATACCGGCTGCATTACCCGCATAAACCTTCCCATCCGTCCCAGCGCCTTCTCCAAATCGACGAGCGAGGCTGCATATGAGCAGCGAATAAAGCCCTCTCCGCCTGATCCGAATACATGTCCCGGTACGACCGCCACCTTCGCTTCCTTCAGCATACGAAGTGCAAACTGCTCAGATGACATGCCAGTAGAAGTAATTGAAGGGAAGGCATAAAAAGCCCCCTCAGGCTCATGACAAGCAAGCCCGATTGCATTCAAGCCGGCCACAAACAGCTTGCGGCGGTCATTGTAGCTCGCCATCATCTCATCCTTGGCAACCAAGCCATGGCGCAATGATTCCAGCGCGGCAATCTGTGCAATGGTGGGTGCACACATGGCTGTGTACTGGTGGATTTTCAGCATGCCGGCAATCAGCTCATGCGGTCCGCACGCATAGCCTACCCGCCAGCCTGTCATCGCAAATGCTTTGGAAAAACCACTGATGACAATCGTACGCTCCTTCATGCCCGGTAAAGAGGCGATACTGACATGCTTTCTCCCGTAAGTCAGTTCGGCATACACTTCATCCGAAATGACGACCAGATTATGCTTGATAATGAGCTCTGTAATCGGTAGCCAATCCTGCTTCGTCATAACTGTTCCAGTCGGATTACAGGGATAATTGATCATTAAAACCTTTGAATGAGGTGTAATTGCCGCTTGCAGCGCTTGCGGGGTCAGCTTGAATTGCTCCTCTGCCGTAGCCGCCACCTCTACAATTTTACCGCCATACAGATGGGTAATGGGTTCATAGGCAATATAGCTTGGTTCCGGAATCAGCACCTCGTCACCCGGATCGATCACTGCTCGTAGCGCCAGGTCGACGGCTTCACTGCTCCCCACCGTCACGATCATTTCGTGCTTAGGATCATAGGAAAGCGCGAAGCTGCCGGAAAAATAAGCAGATATCTCCTCCCGAAGCTCCATCAAGCCAGCATTCGAAGTATATTTCGTCTGCCCTTCACGCAATGCCTGAATGCAAGCTTCACGTACCTTTTCTGGTGTAACGAAATCAGGCTCTCCGACCCCAAGGGCGATTGTATCTCCTCCTGCTGCATTCAGATCAAAAAAAGCGCGAATTCCCGATGGCCGAATATCCCGTACACGCGAGGATACAAACCGCCCTGTCCCCTTTTCACTAAACATATTACGCCATCCCCCATTCCTTTTTCCGCTCATGGAGCGAGCTGGCAATAATATGGTCCAGCAGCTGTGTAAAAGTTATACCCGCAGCTGCCGCACTTTTCGGAAGCAGGCTGTTGGCGGTCATTCCCGGTAATGTGTTCACTTCCAGCACGTAAGGCCTATCCTGACACAAAATCATATCAACCCTTGCATAGACCTTGCATTGCAGCAGTCGGTAGCTGGCCAGTGCCGCCTCGCGCACACGCTGCTCAATAGCGGGAGGAAGATCGATCACCTCCTCCTTAGCGCCACCGACCTCATATTTAGCTTTGTAGTCGAACCACTTCGAACGAGCGGAGCTAATACCAATAATCGGCAATACCTCGCCATCTACGATGGAGCAGGTAATCTCCGTCCCTTCATAATAGGGCTCAATTAAGATCGCTTGATCCAAGCTGCAAGCCCCCTGAACAGCCGGCAGCAGTTCCTTCTCATTTTGTACAAGCTGGATGCCGATGCTGGATCCCCCCGTACTCGGCTTAACAATAACCGGGTAGCCCAAATGCTCCACCACCTGCGGATCATAATCGTCCATCCCCTGCCAGTAAAGGCCTGCAGGCGTATGCACACCCGCTGCCTTCAACAGCATCTTGGATAACTGCTTATTCATGCATAAGCTGCTTGCCAGGACACCGCTGCCTGTGTAGGGAATGCCCAGCGTCTCCAGCGCTCCCTGCACTGTGCCGTCCTCGCCATACTGACCATGCAGTGCCAACAGCGCGATATCAATGCCTGCCTGCTGGACCTGCGCGATTAAATCCGCTCGCTGCTCGATCACCATTGGAACCACTTCATAACGGCTGCGATCCAAATGATTGATCATCTCTTGACCTGTCTGCAAAGAAATCTCACGCTCAGAGGAAATACCACCCATAATAACGCCAATTTTCATCATGACACCTCATTTTTCTCAAAATCTTTATGTGGTTACGGATTGTTTTTTTGATCGCTGGTGCTTCTCCAGAACAATATTCCGTCTCTATAGCTCTTTTCTTAATCCTTATGCCTTAAGAAATTTACGCGTCTGTTTGCCGATTATTTGAATACCCCGTTCGATATTTTCATCCGTTACTCGTGAAAACCCAAGCCGCAATGTATTCGTCCCTTCGCCTTCTTGAATAAAAAACCTGTCTCCCGGTGTAAAAATGACGCCCTGTTCTGTGCAAGCTTCTAGCAGCTGGCGTGTATTTACGCCTGTCGGGAAGGTAAGGAACAAATGCAAGCCCCCGTCGCCAGACACCTGCGCCTCAGGAAGATGTGCTTCACAGCATGCCTTTGTCAGCTCATATTTGCGCTTATACTCTGTACGTGCTTTTTTTACATGTTTATCGAAATTTCCGTTAAGCATATATTGGTATAAAATCGATTGATCGATTGTTGAGGTATGAATGGTGCGCGCACGCTTAATGCTTTCCAGAGTGTCAATCAGTGCTCGGTCTCCAAGCACCCAGCCTACTCGCAAGCCAGGGAACAGCACCTTGGAGAAGCTGCCAATATAGATTACTCCGTTCCCTTGCCCTGCTGTCGCTATTAAGGGCGCAACATGCGCTCCCGAGTAGCGCAGCTCCTCATTGAATCCATCCTCGATCACCGGAATCTGATGGCGCGCCATTAATTTCATAACAGCGCTGCGCTTTGCCGGCGACATGACGATGCCTGTCGATTGTGATAGGAAGGAGTCAAATAGGCCAAATCGAAGCTATTGGTCTGCAGTACCTCCTCTAGCCGCTCCACATCAATACCGTCACACTCCATCGGAATGCCGGTAATCTCAAATCCTTGCAACTTCAAATTTTTGATCGCTGTGTGATGGGTCGGATTTTCACAAATTGCCGCTCCGCGGCGTGCAGAAGGGCGTAAAGCCGCCAGAACAATGTCAAAGCCTTCTGTAAACCCGCCTGTAATCAGCATATCCTTGCCAATTATATCGACGCCCTTGTTCTCCATATAATGCATCAGGTAATCAATCAGCGGCTTGTAGCCCTTGGCATAGCCGTAGTTGAGCAGCACCTGCCCTTCGATTGCCATCCGATCCATAAAAGCTCGCTTTACATCCCCCAGATCAAACAGCTGCTCATCCGGAGCGATGCTTGTGAACGAGATGGTTCCCTTTTGGGCACGAATGCCCTGCTTCATCATATCCAGATCAACAGCCGATACAGCATACTCGTTCATTCTTGCCTTCCAGTCGATCTCCCAGGTGGCAGAGCCGTCAGATCCTCCGTTATCTACGGCCGACTGGTCCAACATGGCGGCCACATAACTACCCTTTCCGGGAATCGCATACGTAAACCCGTCATCCTCCAAGCCTTCATAGGCTGCAATGACTGTATTGCGGCTCACCTTAAGCAGAACGCTCATTTCTCGTGTGGAAGGCAGCTTCTGATCCGCCTGAAGCGCCCCTTTTATAATTAAACGATTGACGTATTCTTTTACTTGTATCGAGACCGGGCGGTCACTGACGAGCTTGAAATCCTGGAACATCCTTCATCGCCTCCCCCTATAATGATGACATACAAGACGAGTGAAAAAAAAGAACCACCGCACTGGATTTTTCATCCTTCGGTGGTTCTTCCGCATTTTATCCCCGGTACGCCCTCATATTCTTGCCTCATTCCCCTGCATTCCTTGGCCGGGCCCGCGGGGGTCAGTAGTTTCAAACCTTCACCAAATTATAACACGGTGAGGGGATTACATTGGGGAAAAAAAGAAAAAACAACTTACAATTAACTTTCAATATTCTGCTGGTCGACGAAAAAGCCACCCGCCTTGCGGTGGAGGAATATTTGGAGACAGTTCGGCAGTATCGTCAGATCGGTTCTGTTCGTCGGGAAGCAGCAACCACTTAGGCGTATTCATATAGAGAACATCAATCTACAAATGCGATCAGCAAGCAGACGGAGGAAATCGCCACATACAACGTGGACAAGGAGGCAGAACTGGAGGCAAAGTATATGAGGTGGGGTATGTAGAGAGGTTATATAGCCGAATTTATTGGTGTACGACTACTTATCTTTTTTGGTTTTCAGAATTGTGAAGAAGGATTCCGATTATGAGGACCAGTAAAATATAGGTAGTCTCATCACCTTTAATTATATGAATATTGAACAGAGATAGAATGAAAACTACGAGATAAAACACTACGAGGCTGACAAGCATATATAGATAGACCATTTTTATTACCTCCAACTTATTTAAAGGTACCGGGCAAAGATTATCCCGGTACCTTTATTTTTTTGTGAATTATTTTAGTAAGTAAAATTGAATCTGTCTTGGTACTCTTGTTGTCCTGCTCCAGAGAAGTCTATGCTGAAATAGTTAAGTATCGCCAATGCCACACCAGGAATAGTCTTGTGAGCATAAGCAATCTCCACTGCGCCTGTTTGGCCAGTAAGTGATTTAGGAGCTCTTACTTCTTGTCTGGCAAATCCATCTTGCGGATCTGGATATCCTAAAACATCTACCTCGAAGGCGTCACCCTCAATTTGTTGTTTCTGTAGTTTGTTTTCATATTGATAAAGGTGCGACCCGCTTCTCAAGTTATGGACACTATATGGATGACGAAAAGGAGTGACTTTACTTTGCCAAGCCATTGCCAATGTATCAGTGTAATAAGCCAAAGGACCTCTTTCCCAGTTATAAGAAGCATAAACATGGTAGGCATTTTCTTTACTGTTCGGAGATTCGAGTTTAAATGCATATCCGTACATTTTGAAGATTCCATCTTTTACATCTTGAGTAGAAATTTTATCAGATGGTGCGACTGTTTTGCCATTTTCATCTTTAATAACAACTTCAGGGTCTAACTCTTCAATTTTTATCTTAGTGCCACCGTTACTCGCAATGTCCTTTTTTAATTCCAATGGAGTGAAACCTAATTCTTCGTCAGTAAAGCCCATTTGTTTTAAATAACCGTCAATTTCCGATTCGCTTTTTGTACTAGCATCTTTAAAGGGTTCTAAGCCGTGTGAGTCTGACTCTGCTGGATTTGCGGATACAGGGATGGAAAATACCAATAAAAAAATGAGTGTCAGCAAGGTTGCAGACAGCTTTTTCATTCATTCATCCTCCAGATTACATAAAATTGGTAGCCGGCCAGCTGAATACAATACTATCATACATGAATGACAAATATAACCTATTTTCGCAGGAAAGTTTTTCTGTGGCCTATAATTGTCCTAAATTTGGTCCTTGAAGTGGCCCACCACTGGACTTTTCATATGGTAAATTTGTATCATTGAAAATCAAATAAGGAACACATCGCAGCTTTTCAGCCTCGGTGAATCAGGTCGGCCAATGTGTCGGCCTTTTTGATTTCTCAAAAAAATCATTTCAGGAGGACATGATTGTGTCTACTACACAACCACGTTTCGCATTTTTAAGTAAGGATGGCATCCTGCGCTTGCATGATAAGGAGCACGCCGCACAACATGGCAAACACGTGCAAACATCTTTAACTAATGATGGGATCGGCTACCCGGTCGTTGAGGGCCAAGGCGATGTATATTATTCCCACGAGGATAAAGCCTACATCAAGGGCAACAAAGGTGACGGCCAACTCATCCCAACACCGCCAGTGCTCAAACAGATCGCAGCAGAGCTCCTGTAATTCAGCAATATCCAGAGGCACTTCCCGAGTTATTCCGGGGCTTTATGGCACGTGCAGACGGCAAGGAACCAGTCAATCAACGGAAACAATAACAGCCTGGTCAGAACCCTTGCGCGGTTCAATTCCGCAACGTGTCTTCTATTCATTTCGATGTGAGCGGTACTTGTGAAATTTCAATCCACGCAGCCACATGGAGTGCGACCCCAGGATAAGCACTGGCAGCAGGCACGAGAAGGAATTTCAATCCACGCACTCCATACAGAGTGCGACGGGGATTCGTACCATGCCAAGCAGCAAAATACATCGTATTTCAATCCACGCACTCCATACAGAGTGCGACGTTCCCATCGCTGAAACCCCAGCAGAGCAAGAAATTTCAATCCACGCACTCCATACAGAGTGCGACAGCGAAAATGCAGTAATTCATACCCTAATGATATCAATTCCACACATTGTCGCAAAAACTGATGCCAAAAAGGCTTGTGTCAACTATTGACTTTTTCTCATAGATAGCATTCTTAATGCTTTTCGACAAATTTCGAGGTGCGAAGGACCCGGGGTTTTTATGTGAGCTTCACATTCGCACCTTACAAAATTAGTGGGCTTTCCATATCGTAAGCTTCCTTTGCACCTATATGCTCTACTTTCTTCTTGTAGTTATCTCCTAAGTTGTAGAAGCGCAAGCTGTCTTCTTTTGGGTCTATTAATTCTTCGAGTTCATACTTTAAGCTGCGGAACTGGGTCGAGTCCAAAATACATTCAAACACAGAATTTTGCACCCTTTGTCCGTGATCTACGCACTTTTTCGCAACCTTTGCCAGTCTTTTTCTACCTTCTCTGTCTACTGTGCTTACATCATACGTGATCAAAATGAGCAAGTGTTCACACCTACTTCCACAAAAATGGAGGGTACTCGTCCAAATCTCCCCGAATATATCTAGCCAAGAGCAAAGCCTGTGAATAGGGCACCAGTCCCCAAAACATTTTCTCATTCAAATAAGGATGAATCATTTTTTCCTGTTTCCGTTCTTGCCATGCCTTCAATACGATTTTTCTCGTATCATCGTCCATCATCACAGCCCTGTTTTCTTTTTTGTAAAATCCTTTCCCATGAATCTTTTTTTGTTAATTAATGTAATTAAGACCTTCGAATTTCCATCCACGCACTCATATAGAGTGCGACACACGTCTACTTAGTAGTGAACGAGGTTCTAGTATTTCAATCCACACACTCGTATAGAGTGTGACAACGAAAAATACGTAAATAAGTTCCTTTATAACTTCATTTCAATGTATATCCGTACCCACAAAATTATTATAGCCTAAATCCCGAATGTCGCGTTCACATTTCTTTCACATTCGACATGTTTTCGACAAATTTCGAAGTGCGAATTCCCCAGGAAATCATGTGAGCTTGGCATTCGTCGCACCTCATGGCTTAGACCCCTCATCTATACACTACAGAACCAACGACCTTTTCATATCATAAGCCGTTTTGGCTCCGGTATGCTCTACTTTATTTTTGTAATTGTTTCCGAGATTGTAGAAACGCAGACCATCGGTCTGTTTATCAAACAGGCCGAGTTGCGTCCAGTACACATTCAAATACGGAATTCTGAAATCTTCGTCCATGATCTACACATTTCTTGGCTACTCTGGACAGCCTTCTATTTGTATTTATTTTTAATTGACTCAGAAATAACTATGGATTCACAATTTCCAAGAAACATGAGGTAACCGATAAGTACCTACTATTGTTTTCCTAATGTGGTTGCGGTGATCAATAGAAAGTTGCTCCTATCCACTTCTGACCGAGTCAAAAACAAGCCTTTTTCATATCATCCATACACTCACACGGAGAGTGACTTACAAAATGCAAACAAGGCTATTCAGCAAGAGATGAAATTTCAATCCACGCACTCATGTAGAGTGCGACTACATTTATGTACGGCGTGTCACGATTGGTTGGATGTTTCAATCCACGCACTCATGTAGAGTGCGACAGCGAAAATGGTTTAAAATGGTGTATTTCTTTACTATTTTAGCTCACATCAGTGAAAATAACATTAACAAAGTTGAAAGTCATATCTTTTGTTCACTTTTTGTTCACATTCGACATGATTTCGACAAAATCTGAGGTGCGAATCCCCCGGGAAAAACATGTGCGCTTGGCATTCGCACCTCAGATTAGCGTTATTGAGTTTTAAGAACGATCGCAAGAATCCTCGGAAGCCACAGCGGCTTCCATCTCAAGTAGCAACCTCGTATTTTGCTTTTAATCCAGATTTTTAATCGAAAAATTCTAATTGCTTCACTTCACCCAGATAGGCTATCGAATCAGGTTCATGATCCCGGAAATAGGCTTGATTCATTTCTTGCTGCGGATCAATGATCTGCTTGCCAGATTCGCCAGCGGCTCCCCGCAATCGACAGCTGTACATAATGGGGAAGTAGTTCTGCAAGAACTTGCCTTCTGCATGAGCGGTGAGGGCAATAATCTGAAAGCCGAGCTGCTCTGCAATGTAGAACACGGGGCTTAGAACATGGTCACTGGATGCCTTCCCAAATGGATTATCCAGAATGACAACCCGGTGTCGCTTCATCTGTCCTTGAATATGCTGTTTTCTCTCTGCTACATAGTTCAGCAAGCCAAGAAAAAGAGTCATATTCTTGCTCCATCGTTCCCCGCCTGACCAGGCATTGGAGGTCTCCCACGAATATTTGGCACTGCTCACCTGCTGATCGTTGGTTACCTTGCGGCAACTAATGTGGATAGTCTCATGCTTCAGCACTTTTTGCAGGAGCTGTCTGGAATCCAACCATTTCTCCAAATCCTTACGTACACGTCCTGCTGAATTGTCATGCTGCTCCGATTGATACTTGCTTCCATCCAGTTGTTCAACGATCCATTCAATATAGGCATGAATTCGCTGTCTCCCCTCAGCTTCCTCCCAGTCTGGAACTTTGAAAATATAGATTTCCTTCACTCCACTTGCTGTTCTCACACGGGTCTTCTTGGGCAGATCCCGCAGCTCCTGTGCGATCTGTCTCAGATGCATGTGGATATGCGTAATATATTGCTGTAGCTTCTGGTCTTCTGTCTGTAAATGTAGCTCAGCTATTTGATTCGTTCGGACAATGCTCTGTCGCAATAGCGATTCAAAATCCAACAATTCTTCAAGCGTATCACTCTTATTATGAATCCCGTTCTTCGCCATTTCACGCTGCTTCGGATCGAGAACATGCCGATCACAGAATCGAAGAAAATCCTGCTTGTGATCTTCGACCTTTCGTTTCTCCTGACCTAGCCGCTTTTCACGATGCTCCAGTTCCTTTATGACACGTCCACTATGCTGTTCAGCGTGATATAACCAGTCGGCTTGCTGCTCCTGAGTAAGCTCTCTTTCAGCCAACGGAGTCTCGTCCAGTCGATACAGCTTAATGACCTGATTCCATTCATGCAGAACCTGCTCGAATTTCCGTCGTTGCTTCGCCTTCGCCTGAATGATTTTCTCTAGTTCCCGGAATTGTGTCTGCCATTGTTGATATTCTTGCTTCAATCGGTCTTGTACCTGCGTGAGTGGCTCATCGAAGGACACAGGCTGCTCGTTCGAATAGCGTTGTGCATAGTGGTTCATCAGTTGGCGGATTACACCTTTCTGCTCGGTATACTCCTGCTCTCTGCGTCCCCGTTCCGTCGCCAACTTGGCAAGATCCTCTTTAAGTTGTTCATATTTCTGCCAAATCTCTTCTAGCCTGAACTCCACATGAGGTGGCAGCTCGATATCCAATGCGATATGAGGATGCTCCTTGCGTAAGGAGGACATGTCCTGCACGGCACGTTCCTGTTCCTGGAGCAACTGCCCTCGTTTGCCTTCCAGATCAGTACGAGTGGCCAGTAGCTGATGACGTCTCATTTTCAAGTCCTCATGCTCCGCTCTTAACCTTTGAAATGCATAAGAATGCTCCAGCGGAATATAGCCCTTAACCGCCTTATAGAGTTCGTCCGCTTGCAGATAGCGAAGCTGAGCCTGTAATTCTACAATCTGTTTCTCAATTTCCATGTGCTGATTGTCCAGCTCAACTCCCTGCTGCTGTAGCCTTTCAACGGACTTCCTCTTCTGTGTAAGTTGTCCTCGGGTGGAGATGAGCTCCTGCTCACCCTGTTCATACTTTTGCATGATGCCCAGCCATTCCTGACCTTGGCTCATACGGCGCTCCAGCTCCTGCACTTGCTGCTCGTCCAATCTGTTCTGTTGCTGTAACTCATCCTTCCGCTGATCCAGTTGCTTCATGTCCTTATCCCAGTCAACTAGGCGATTCTGCCAAGTATGCCAACGATCTGACAACTCCTCCACGCTGCGCTGGGACTCATGGATATGCTCAATCCTGTATTGGACAAAAAAACGTTCAACCTGCCTCAGCACATCACGCCAATGCTCTAGCTCACTTTCCTTCTGTCTCCGTTCACGTGCGGCTTGATCTGCACGATCTTTGGCTTGCTTCTTCCACTGGTTAAAATCTTGAGCACCCTGCACGCTCCCCCACAACCCCGGTTGTATCCAAGTGTCTCTCCCGGCACCAGACGATTGTTCCTCCTGCATTTCAATGGACTTCACATCGTCGGTGGACAGGACTCGAATCGGATACTGTAGCTTGCTTGCGGATTGGCTTAACCTTTTGTGCAGCTTCTCCTTCTCATGGGATGTGGTAATTAATGTAACGGCCCATAACGGCTGTGCATCCGCATGCTCACGTTGCTGTACATACTGGGTACCTAATTGAAGCATGGAGAACTCATTGCTCCACTCATATAGAATCTCTGCCACATAAGGATCTGCGAAAAATATTTCCTGTTCTGCATAATCATCGACATGGCGAAAGGTTAGCCGTTCTTGATATAAAAGATGTTGCTTCTCTATCTCTTGCTGTTCAATCCCTCGCCGCAGTCGATTATGGATGGAATCACTCTGTGTATGCAGTGAAGATAACCGTCCCCAAGCCGGATGTACCGTGGACAGCACCTGAGCCATTTGCTCATGCTCCCGATCATAATTACGGAGTTGCGCCTGAAGACTACCTAACTCTTCCCTTACAACAGATAGTTGATCTCTCGTATCCCTTTGCAGACCTTGCAGCCGTTCCTTCTTCAGCTCCATCTCGTGGAAGGTCTGTACAGAGGCTACAATTGCAGCTTGCAATCTGCTGTATTCTTCCTGCCAGCGAGGCATTTCCTGTTCCACCGTTTGCGTCTGGACGTTGCTCAGGATCTTCTTAGCAATCTCTTGCCCCCTAACCTTATGTCCATTCTGCTGGGTAACCAGTCTGCTCTCCTCAAGCATCAATCGCTCCCGCTCCTGATTCTCAGCACGTTCACTTCGTGCCCAATCTGCCCGTTGCAGTTCTATTTGCTTGGCTTGTGCTTCTATCTCTCTGATGATGCCAGACTGTCTGTGCTCCTCTTGTACATAATAAGCTCGCAGATGCCTGCCGTTACGCTCCCACTGGGCTTGAAGCTCCTGCTCATCAACCGACTGCTCCAATTGCTCGAGCTGACGATTCACATACTCAAGCCTTCCTGTGGTTGACTGCTCTCTTTCCCGATGCTCTGCATACTTAATGGAGTAATATTGTCTTTCCTCTGCATCCGTACACTCCTGCTGAGCTTCATATTCATCTTGCACCTCAAAATAGACCGTCTCCAGCGCAGCTTGTGCTTCCTCGGCTTGAGCGATTTTCAAGGAATCTGCCCGCTTATTCCATAATTCCTCTCGCTCTCTCAGCACTGCCTGCTGCTCATCCATACGCTGTAGCTCTGTACTCGTCTGTGCATGTAGTCTCTGTAGATATTTCCAGGCCGTGCTTGCTTCCTGTCGTAACACAAGATATTGCTTCTGCTGCTGATCGTAATGCTGGTAGCCCTCCACATAGGTTTGGAGTCGGAGCAAGACCTGTCGGTTGGTGTCAATCTTCTCCTTCAGCTCCTTGTACTGCTTGAAGCTGTCCCGTCTGGCTTGAAATAGCTCAATAAAGGTTCCCTTCTCATACCCCTCCATCGACTGCTCAATCGTAGGAATCAAGAGACGATCCACCAGTTGGGATGTGGTTTTGCAATCATCGAAAAAGTCTTCAATTCCACCTTCGTTGGAGTTAATCTTGACAATGGCATCCCATTCTGTGGCGATAATATGGAACTGTTCCTCCAGATAGGCCCTATACTCGCGAATCACATCGAACAGTTTCGAGGTTAAGGAGAATTTCTGTTGCATGGACAGATAATAATCATGTATCTCGCCTCGATCACTGACCCGTTCACGCTTGCCTTGTCTTTGGGTAAAAGGAAGCTGCTGAATTCCGTGCTCGTCCCCCTCCCCGTACTCATGCACATAACGATAGGAATTCAGACCGTTATGATCCATAAATAAACTTACACAGGTAACAGCGTATCGGCGTTTGGGCTTCTCTGCCAGCAACCATTCTATGGCAATGTGTGCAGGGCCATTTTCCAGTGCAAGACTCTCCCTCACCCTACGCCCAGCAAGATCCGTATGCGGTATCACCGCCTGAAGAGCTGTCTGGATAAAAACGGTTTTACCTCCTCCATTTTCGAGGACCAAGGCACTATTATGACCATCCAGATAAAAGATCGAATCAGTATAGCGTTTGGCCCCGGACTCGTAGACCACATTCGTGAACCTAATCTTGGAGATCGCTGGCATGAGTTTTCTCCTCCTCATCCTCAGGCAATTTGAAGGCATATAAGAACTCCAAAATTCCCCGGTTATACTCTGCTTCCATAAAGTAACGCTGCACAATAATCTTCGTCTTCTCTGTAATATCAAGCTCATCCGGCCCTACCTGACTCACAAGCCGCTGGTCTAACAAGAAACGTCTGACTGTGTCCAGGAAGCTGATCCGACTAATCGTCTGCCCACTCTGGCGTTTGGCATTCTCCTTGATATCGTCCATCGCATTCCAACGTTCCACTATCTCGCTCCAGCGGTAGGAGAACTCCTTGCTCAAGCGCTCCAACTGCTCATTCCCATGCTCCTGTAGCACACCCACTCGCTCCTGCACCTGTAGTAACCAGTCATTCATGGTCAGGAAGTTCCGAGTCGGCTCTGTCGTCTGATAGCTGTCATAGAAAGCACCGATGAGGATCATTACCGCCAGATACATCAGGTAAAGATCAGCATTTACAGCGCTGCCCCGCAGATAGGTCTTCTTGAGCGTGTCATTGCTCATGTGAAAGGGCGACAACCTAGCCAGTGGGATCAGATACAACTGTCCCCCGGCAGTAAGCGCAGCGCATTCCACCTCAGCGGCAAATTGATCCACCAGTCCACGCACCTTATCATCTGTCTCATAGAGCTGGAGACTGTCCGCATCGGCTTCGCCCGTTTGAGCCAGCAAGGTATAGATTCGGAACGCCTGAATAACCTCTTCTTCAAAATATTGCATCGTTAACCCCCACCAATTCAATCATCATGTCCTGAATTGCATAACGTTCGTTGACTCGCAGTCGTTCTGGCGCCTCGAATATGTTAAGTACATAGCCATAAAGCACTTCGGTCATGACCTCATACAATCCCAGACTGTTCTCTTCTGTCTCCTGTTGCTCACGTGCTTGCGCCGAAATGGGGCTACGCTGGTGAAGTATCATCCAGTAATCATAGAAATCCCTTCTTGCCAGTAAATCTCCCTGCCCGCAGGTCTGGAGATAGGAGATGAAGTCACGTAAACGAAATGTACGGCGATCTTCTCCCACTGCGAATTCTATGACCAGGGTTAGCAATTGCTTCATTCCTTGTTTGCGTCGTTGCCGATATGGATCATCTTCTCTGGCATCTATTTCCAGGAAACCTTCCGTCTGTCCGGAATCGCCTTCCTTATTCGTCATCTGCTGTTTATCGAATACCGTTAGAAGTGACCATAGTTCAATACGTTCTACCTTGAGGAAAGGAGAGATTACACCTCGCAAGGCCTCCTGAGAAAGAGGTGTCCCTACAATCAGGGCAGCAATATCCTGCTCGAAGTTAAATGAACTCATGCCTGTATAATACAAGGACTCCTTGGCGGCACGCAGAGCCTGCGATTCCAGCTCTATACTCTGCTGGAGCAGCTTGGTATGCTCGCTGTGAACCTTTTCCAACTGAACCGCAATGCGGATAATGAATTCATAAGGGCGCTTGTACCTCGCTTGCTCCCGATCGGCATAGATTCGGTCACGAGTCTCACGCACAAATTCACGCAATTCACCGAATTCCTCATTCTCACGCTTCAAGCGCAGATGAATATCTTCAAGCAATGAGCGATAACGCTGAAACGTCTCCTCCGATACAATATTGCGCTTCACCTCATACTCTACCCGACGAATGCGCTCCTGTAGCGTCTCTACATCCACATGCATCTCATCAATCTGTCGCAGTGCGCCCTGGAATTCTCCTTTTTCCAACTGCTTACGCAGCAGTAGCTGATGAATTGATAGTTGGAATTCCAGATAAAACTCCTTGGTCGCAAATACCAGCTCCAGTCCATCCTCATCAAGCGTATAATACTGAGCCTGAGTCTGGGCATCGTAATTGTCAGTACGTAAGATGGAGGTTTCCAAGAACTCATCTTGACCCGAGCCCAGATTGTAGAACGGCATCTCTCGCTTGCGCCCGTTGGCTGGACGGAACACATGTAGAATTTTGCGACCCAGATCATCCACTTCGGTCTGCTCCAGCACATAATGTCGTGCCACCGTTTCTGATAAAAACTGTATGTAATCCTTCGTACTCGTCTTGCGACTGCGTAGCAGCTTTTTCTCGAAGAAAAAGAGTAGCGTCAGCAGACCCAGCTCCATCATCGCAATCTGCTTACCATTCCGGTCTACCTTGCGCTGTCGCCTCAGCTCAAATAAAGGATCGAAGAGCGCAATTTTGCTCATTCGTCCGGCAAATCCACTCGTTATTTCGTCTACATCCACAGTACCTGTTACAGAACGTTCCATACATCTGCTCTCCCTATCGCAAGAAGTTGTTCCCGGTTCAATACCTCCTGAGGAATATAATAACCCTCCCGTAGCATGTTCTCCAGATTAACGCTCGTCTGCTCCGGCAGATGGTTCCGAAAAGCAGCCAGTGCAGCCTCACTACGCGCCTGATTCAGCTTCCCAGGCACGCCCTTCTGCTCCAGACAAGCTATATAAAAAGGTACCGCCAGCTTCACCGGGTGCCGGGTCTGCAGGTTATGCCAGATTCGTATGCCTTCCCAGTCGATATCTCCAAAATAATAAAACGTATGCTCCACATCAGGCAACGGGTACTGTAGATGGAACATCTCCAGATTACCAACAATCTTGCGTCCACACCCATAAATTAAGGTAGCAAAAGGTAGCTCGTTCAGTCCCGTTAATAGCCCTTGAAAAGTCGTCTTGTTCTCTACGATCAGGTGGGATTGACAGGAGCGGTGGGGCGAAGAACCTGGAAAAACCTGGGCATGTAAACCAAAGGAGCGGGATGGGTTCACTGCCAGCATCAGCGGATCACTCACGGGGATAACCATCAACTTGTCCCACAATCCAAGCCGTTCGAGTAACCTTCTACCACCACCTTCGGTGATCCATTTCTCATCCCCTGTTAGCTGGAAACTGCGTTCGGGGGCTGGAGCTTCACTTTGTGGCAGACCAAATTGCTTCAGGAATTGGTCAATCATCTCAAGATACGGCAGGTCCCTACTCCATTCTGCTTCACTCACTCCGTAATACCAATCCAGATTCATGCTCCGATGGAACTGTGCTGTCCTCGGTTGGATGATCTTCAGATGCTCCTGCTTCATCCATTGCCTGCGTATTTTATATTGATAAGCGAGTGCCGGATTCTTGCCGTTTCTGCCATGTGACTTCACCATGTTCAGGATTTGTTGTTGCTCTAGCCGCAAAACCGCATCGGCAAAGGAAAGATAGTCCACAGATTGTCCACGTAACCAGACCTCCAGTTGCTCCAGATGAATTGTCACTTTTTTGTACTGCTGAATATGCTCCCGTAATAACTTGCTAATCTCTTCCGGTCCCATAGGCCCTCCTTGCTTGGGAATACAACTGTCATAGACTAATTCAGGAATATTATATCATTAGAGTGAAGGGATGTATTACGGTAGATAAAATATTGCCCACACTCAGGTGCGAACCCCAAGCTCCCATGAAATCCCCGGGGGATTCGCACCTCAGATTTTGTCGAATCCATGTCGAATATGAATGAATTGTGAACGAATCACAAAGAATTATTCTTTTTACCTTTTGATTTATTATGAAGTACGTTAAAATAGGAACTGGAAATAACTTGTTTGCGTTGTTTTTCGCTGTCGCACTCTACATGAGTGCGTGGATTGGAATCCCTACTACGGCAATGTAACGACTGTTACGGGTCAGGTCGCACTCTACATGAGTGCGTGGATTGAAATAAACATGAGAGTGACCTCTTCAATACCGGAAAATCGTCGCACTCTACATGAGTGCGTGGATTGAAATCTCTCCTTGCCCTTTAGGGGCTGTGATTTTATTCGGGTCGCACTCTACATGAGTGCGTGGATTGAAATAAAAGCCAACAAAAGCCCTCCTTTCTATGCAGCAAGTCGCACTCTACATGAGTGCGTGGATTGAAATCCGTTAACCTCTCGCATCAAATCTCGCCTATTCCGTCGCACTCTACACGAGTGCGTGGATTCAAATGATGGACTAGCTCAATAATTTTGAACGCCATCTTGAATCAGGTGTATAAGAGTATTGTATAAGTTCAGCCACACCTTGTTTAACTAACTTGATTGGAGTATTACATGAATAGACAAACACCTATTTTTTCGTTGGAATACCTCCCATTACTCATTCGACTTACATGTAAGGAAACGACACGTTTACCTGCATTTCTCGGCTCAACGCTTCATGGTGTGACCGGATGGGCGCTGCTTCAGCATTCAGAATCATATGCGTACTTATTCGAGAATCGCCGATTAGGTGGAGCTAATCAGGACATCGTTAACCCTTATATAATTGAGCCACCCAGGCCAAAGTCTGTTTATTACGCAGGGGACCAGTTGTGCTTCAAATTAATCTTGCTAGGAGACTCGATTCGTTATGCCCAGCATATAGTGACTTCGTTAGCTCAAGTACAAAGATTTGGAATTGGAGCGGAACGAAAAATTTTTGAGTTGGAAGACATTTTGCATGGTAATCAGCATGGATTGATTTGGCAATCAGGACAATTAAATATGAACGTAGCTACACTGGAAAACATTTCCGTTCATGCCCTGCAAGATCATGCCTCCTGGTGCTCCGTCCATATGCTGACCCCGGTGCGAATTCGGCGAGGTGGGGCGCTGGTGCAGGAGATTGATTTTCCCACCATCATTCGGAGTATTACAAGGCGTATTTCGACGTTGACGGAGCGGTATGGAGGCTACATGAACTCGGAAATATCCACGAAGACTTGTGAGCTTGCAACCCATGTTCGCAATATGTCTACTTCGTTGTATTTGAACCAAATGCATCGGTACTCGAATCGAAAAAGAGAATCCATTGATTGGAGTGGCATGCTGGGGGCACTAACATTTGAAGGGGATCTTTCTCCCTTTACACCTTGGCTGAATGCTGCTCGTATATTACATATCGGCAGGAACTCTACTCTTGGCTGCGGACAAGTTGACGTGGTCTATACTTGAATAGGACTTTGATCTGAGTGATGAATATATTGACTAATGCGAAGCCTGAATATCTCGCTGGATGAGGGTCAGTCTAATTGACACGCTAATATTTTTTGGACATGTTGAATGCCAGTAAGAGACTAGGGATTGGATAGAAGAACTTCTACGTGATCTGTAAGTTTGTTTGGTAGTCCTTGTTATTTAGCTTTTGTAAATAAGCCCAACCTGCGATTTAACATTGCAAGTTGGGCTTATTGGACTCTTTCTTAGCTCAGGAGAACAAAGCTTATTCTCCATTTTTTTGAGATAATTCATTGAGCAAAATACATTTGGGATATTGTTTTTTTAAAACTTAAGTTCAATATCATCGAAAGAAGATGTTAGCTACTCAATTTGATAGATCAATAATTCTTCTGGTGACATTGCCGCAACCATTTCCTATATTTTCTTTTTTTCATCCTCTTCCATCTTTATTTGTTGTTGAGTGAAGGCATCGTACACTTCCTCTATATTTGAGAAATGTCCGTATCCTGATGAAGTCTTTCCACCTACCCCTAGCTCTTGAAAAGCTAATGCAACCCATCTGGATATCAGAGTCATAACCTCGACTTCGTTCAAATTTATTACAGATAACCATTCAGCAAGCTTACACTTATCAACGGTTAACGTGAGGTTTGCTGATGAAATTTTCACAGCATAAAATGTATTCGGTATTGGAAACAGCGTATCTTCTGGTTCTTGTTTACTAGAATAATAATTTGAGAAATGAGGGTTCAGAATATCTACTGTAATCTCTAATCCCTCATACATTAAAATATCGTAAAATTGAATGATTCCTTCTGATTCATTAGTTCCAAATAAGGACCGACCAATTACTGCTTTATTGTCATCCATTGCTTTTAGATTTTCCGCTTTCCCTTCCAGTACGGCATCAATAAACCACCGACGTACAATCCCCTTGACGCTTGATGCTGGGACAAATGGGATTCCATACACTGGATGGATTGTGAGACTATTTTCCGTTACATGGGATGCACCTAATCCATGAACTATTAAAGAGTCACCACTCAGCTTAAATACTTTTACAAGACATTGAGCTTCCATAGACTGTAATGCACGGAATCTTCGTTGATACGCTTTTTTACCTGCCTCAATTACAAAACTTAAAAATTCATTTCTAATTTTTTTCTTTTCTTTGCCAAAACCTTGCTTTTCTTTTCCATATAAGGCATTTTGATTATAGTGAATTAGATACCACAGATGGTCTGGTTTTAAATTTTTGTTTTCAAAAATTTTTGATGTATCCGCAGGATGATAAATGACTAACGGATTGCTCATGAATTACCTCTCTCCTTCTTACTACCTTCAGTTGCTTCATCCTCCCATTCAGCATGCTTCCCCGTTGCAAATTTCCGCATCCAATTCAGCAGAGCCAATACTTCTACAGTAACTCTCCGATATTCTTCACTATTCAATTCTACAATTGCTTCTACAAGTTCTTTGTTAGTATCCAACATATTCACTGGGTTGCCCTGTAGCCATTTACCAATAGATTGATAGATTAATTCGTACTCATTCCCTTTATTCTTCTTGGAGTAGTAGAACGCTATCGCTTGCCCCAATCCATTGACCTGAATCATGCTGGGCAATCGCTTGAGATAGGAGGAATACAGCTTCACCTTATCCTTGTCATTCAAGGCAGTAGTAGAATGTTTAACTTCTTGGAATGCAAAACTTGCACGACCGCCTTCAATTTGTTGCATGGATACCTGTGTATTACTCATGTGAATTCCCACCCTTAATCCAAATATTACGCATAATCCCCCTGCCAATGGTATTGGAACCCCCTAATTGAAAAACAGTAGGGAAGTGCTCATTCACATAATTCTGAACATCTTGAGCAGACTTAAGCTCGCTTCTGTTCATATCATTATTCCCATCTCTGGATGCTTTACTAGACTTCTGAGGAGCACGTACCTGCCCAATTAATATTGCACTATAAAAAATAGTTTCAGGAGGAACGTTCTCCTCATACCATAATCCACCATCTACTTGTCCATTATCCTCAACACGAATTCTAGCATTTACTTCAGTTGATAGCTTAACGAAATTAGCAAACTCATCATCTGATAAAATAACAAGCCGCTCTGTAATCCCGATTGGAGTTTCATTTTCCAATACCCAATCTTCCAATTTCCGGGCCAATTGCTCTGCTTTGTCGGATTGTCTTACTTTAAATGTATATTCCTCAAGGACAATTAACTTCTCTTCGTCCCCATTTTTCTCTTTATGATGAGCGACAAGTGCAGAGCCAGATACTGTACCGGGCTCTCCTACTTCAAGTAGCAGATGACCTAATTTATCAGCACTTATAGGGTTCAGAAGCGTCATTTCTCGGTTAAAACGCTGCAATACATGAGGACAAGTAATCCAGGCAAACGTCCCTTTCAAAGATTTAACTGGGAAAAGGAGAATACGAGCATCCAAAAAAGAAAGCGCACTGGCCACAGATTCATTACTATCCGTATCTTTGGGAGCCGAACCAAATACGACTGAAAAATCAGCATGAGCTACAGGATCGTTGCCCACACTAGATGCTATATTTTGACGAAGAGAGCCTTTTAAGCTCGAACTTTCAACTTTGGGATAAGCAGTATGTTTTTCCCTTTGAATGGGAAGGTCAACATTGCCAATTTCACTCCCGCTGCCTGCATGCACCGAAGTAATGGCGTGTAATAAAAACGGCTTGTTAATAGTAAACAAATGAGTTCCTCCTAATTAATTATTATCCATGTGCTTCATACCTACGATTACGGCGAAGCCAAATCCCTCAATATCTCTACCCTCGGTTTCACCAGGAAATAAAGTAAATCCATTCGCTAATGCCACTATTTTGGAAATATCCTGCGGCTGTACACGCACATAAAACACGGTGCCAGCAGGTAACATCAACACTCTTGGTTTGGGGCGATGTCCAACAATATCCCATCCCCCGTATAGCTCAGAGCGTTCTGTTACCCATGTTAGAAGTTCAACATCTACCCCGGGAGTCATTGACCATGTACAATCATCATGTAAACTCGGGTTTATTAGCGAGCAATTTTCAGGCAGAACAAGTGGCGTCAGTAGAATAATTCTAGCTATTCCAGTTAGCAAGAGCATTTCTTCCAGTTCCAACAACTGTTCATCAGTCCATATGCTCCACTCCATTTGATCCTGTTTTACAAACCATGGTCTATTTTCCGCTCCTAGACTGACATAAGGAACATCGGAAAAATCCGGGGATTCTGGAACCAATGATACCAATGAACAATCCTCTTGCATATTCATCATATTCATTTGAAAAAAATGAGAATCTTCAGCTTTTCTAGTAAATTGATTAATTTTAATCCCTGTCTTCGTGTAGGTATCTACGATTTCTTTCAACGAATGAATTTGAGTGATTTGCTCCTGATTCATTACGTTTCTACGCCATTCCTGTAATGACGTGAACTTACCGCTACGGTCTACATCCTTACCCTCACGTTCAGAATCATTATTTTTTACCAAAGTATATTTGGCGTTGGCATTGGACATTACATTATTTTCTATTAGCTTCAGTGAAGTAGCCTGTAAGATTTCCTTACCATTCTCCATTGAATGCTTAATCCTGTAATCCATGGGTATAGGCAGCAAAATATCCTCACCCTGCTTTATTAAAACTGCCATCTGTCTGAATGTGCCAAATGTTGTCGGGCTACCCATCCATTCCTTGGTATGCGGATCACTCTCCAACCGGAATTCATCAAAATTGCTGTATCTATGAATATATGCTGATCTAAGAGCGCCATAAACAGTGTTGGGCCGTGGTGGGAAACAGGATGACCACTGAGATGGTGTACCCATTTCAGACATCATATGACCTTTGAAGAAAAAGGAATCAGCTGGCGTCAACGTCAATACTCGCACTTGTATCTTCCTTTCTATTGAAAAACGCCAAAATTTTAAATAAATCAATTAATCCTTCTAATTGCAAATGATGGTACAGCATGTCTAAGCTAGACAATTCTACTCTTAAATCACTTAGTTTGGATTTATCATAAACGGATCTATCAATTAAACGTCGACATTCAAGCATCACCATTTCTGCCAAGAATTCAGGGTTATGCTGCTCCTTAGCATCAATCATGCTTTGAAAAGTTGATGAGAATTGGTATATGAAGGATGTAGACATAACATTGCTTAGAAGCTTAACAAGCTTACTTAATTCCTCAGTGAGAATGCTTCCTTCACATTCCCATGGCAGAACGGTTGGCCCCAAAAATTCTCCGGAACGTGGTAGCACTGAAAGGGCAAATGCATTTTTCTGAGGGTTGCTGGTGCTGGGATAAGACTTTGCTTCTTTCTCTAAAGCTCTCGCCTGGTTCAACATCTGCTGAAGAGGGGTTCTCTTGTGACCAATCGCAATACCTGTCGATGCAGTGGCTCCCTTCAGACCATTTTCTTCGTCACCAAATGCCGAACGTAGTGAATACGCAGCTGAGAGCACCGTCTGAACAGGAAACAATGCTAGCACATCATCTCCTCCGGCATACAGAAGCACACCACTGTGTTCTTCTACAATTCTAGGTACGGCTTCACTGGCAAAAATACTCAACTGTTGACTTGTATTGCGTACTTCTTGTTCAGCAACATTAAAGAATTGTCCCATGTTATCTCCGTCCATTAATAACACCGCATAATAACTATCATGGGAACCATCTACAGGAGTAGTGTCTTTCGGTCTAATTGTAACGACGGACTCATACTTTCTGAATATTTCGGAACCAACTCCGTACTCTTCCTGAAAAAAGTCTCTTGCCACTCTGCGAACCAGACTAATAGCACATAAATATTCATTGTTCCGTATCCGTGCATTTTCATCATCCTTTGAGGAAGGCTGATAGCTCCGGTTGCGTTTACTCCATGTATTATGAAGCTCTCTTTTCAAATCTGCATAGCGGTCAGTTGGCTTAGGCTGTTCATAGCAGAGGGCATCCATGCGTTGATATACCGTACATGCTAATCCTTTCTCTGGAATATAGTGCATTTGTCGCTGACCTTTCAATGCATGAAATAAACGTTCAGCCTCCTGACGCCCCTGCCCTTCATCTTCTTGAAAAGAATAAGCAATCCAATTGACTTCCAAAAAAGCATCTACTTGATTACGTGCCTGTTCTTGTAATGTAATAACACGTTGCTTAGCCTCCTGGGTATTGTTATTAAACACCCGATTCACTGCCCAATCAGCAATTCTCTGCAACTCTTCACGTACCTTTTTCTCTAATTCAATTAGAATGTTCTGAGAAGTCTCCGCATCCGCACACAGAGTAAAGGTGATCCGATTGGGATAGTTAGCAACAGCTAGTGATTTACTATTTAGTTGTTCTTGTTGTTCTTTGGGACTATAGTGTGGATAGATCAGATCGCAACTTGTTTTTTTCTCTTTACAAATTTCCTCAAGGTGCATTAATGCCTTCTTAATCAGAAAGGATAGTAAATAACTACCTCCCCATAAATCCTCAAGCTTACGTGAGGCTGCTATAAACGATTGCACGGGTCCAATTGCAAAGATAGCATATTGTCTATTCATCACAGTTTCACCCCCATGCGCTTCAAAAATTTATTTCTCACTTGTTCATAACTGTTTGATCCTAAAGCTTGTTGAGATTGCAATTCAGAGATAATAGGATAGTATTTTCCATTAATCTTCCGAACAGTCCCCCATAGTGGAGAAGCAAATCTAAATTTACGGCCTTCTACCCCACCAAGACTTCTGTCACCTATTCTCTCATGAGATGATAACCCGTAGTCTTTCAACACTGATTCATAACAATCGTATGCTGCTCCAACCCAAACCGCCTTCAGGACAGGACGCCGTCCTACTTCAAGTAGTGTAGTTAGACCCAGTTGGTTGCCATTTATGCTCGATTCGCAGCCTAGTTGTAGTAGCAATGCTTTTAAATGTTGAATATACTCTTGAACCGTGTCAAAGCTATGTTGCTCCCACTGCATAGCTCCAAATCCTCTTCGTGACCTCTGTCCCATGCTGGCAAGCATAAATGTGAATTCTAATATATTATGATAGTCATTTTTGTTGGTTTTTGTCACAGAAGAACTGAGCGAAATGCTTTGACCAGCATTCAATGCTTGACTCTTACTACCTCTTAAATACTTTTCATCTCTAGTTTCATTTTGTAGAAGTCGTCTATGAGGAAGCATTTGAGTTGAACTAGGATTCAATTTACTGTGATCCCAGGAAAAACGGATTGGAGATTTCCCCCCACTTTCCTGCTTTGTAACTCCACCGAAGTAAGTTTCCTCTCTCTCTAATAATGCTTTCATGTCGGTCTCCGCTTGTATTACTCGCCACCAATATCTCGTTATCCCACGAAAACTAGAAATACGAAAATCCGCCACATTTTTATCAGCTCCATGAACCGCCATTGGAGTAATTAGCTGAACTACATATTCTCTTTGTAATACAGCGGATTGGTTCATCAATCCATTAAATAAATCTGCTGCCATGTTCTAGCCTCCATTGATTAAATCAGCACCCATTGTATTTATTCAGGTTCGCTTTGTTCGCTTTGTAACTTTTTAAATGCTGTGGCATATGCAAAATGCGGGAACAACATAGGGTTATTAATTAGCATAAGCAATTGATTCAGTTGCAAATTCAAGGTTAGCCACGGGTTCCCCTCAATACGTAAATCCCCCAAAGTATTTGTTATGACCGTCTCTTCCTTAATTATAAGGTTGGAATCTTTAACAGACTGCAACTGCTCTTCAGACCATTTGTTTGGACTAGAGATTTTTAATCCTAATTGTTCATTCTTGCAATCTATTCCCTTATTCAGTCGCTCACCCCACCAGCCTAATGTTTTATGTTCATTTTTAACTAGCACTTGGAACATTTTTTGCTGATCTGTGACATCAGCCTGCTCCTGAATAATAAAATCAAAATGGTTGCCTAAGTATTCTTTTAATTTTTCAAGAGTGGAATCTTTAACAGAGTCTTTGAGACTTACCAATACTTTAATAGGTTGTGTTTTAGACTGAGTGTTATTAGTGATTCCTGTACAATATCCTGATGCCATTCTAGCAATACCTGTATTCTTAGATTGAAGGGCTTCAATACTTTCTGCCCACTTTGTTATTCCCTCCAATTTATCTTTAGATAAATCTTTACTTTTACACTCAATTACCATAGAGACTGCTTCAATTGGAATAAGTTTTAACATATTATACTGGAAAATATAGGGGGTGTACTGTTCGTCTATCACTGCGATATCAACTTCATTGGATATTCCCCCATCTGAATCAATAATCATCGCACCGTGGACAAGTGAAAACTTAAGAGGGATTAAACTACGAAAGAATTTTCTCCACATCTCCTCACGATAGTTCCCGGTTAGACTCGGATGCGCTGTTGCCAACTCAATCTCTCTAACCATCATTTTGTTAACTTCAATGTAATTATCAGCAATAAGCTGAAGTGGATTACTATTCATCTTCATTTTCCTCCCACAAAATAGTTTTGTGATAAAGATGGCAAATTGTCTTTTTTTCCAATTGAACCAGATACTAGATCAGCTTAATTCATACAACTTTTATATAGAACTTTAGAACCATTGCTATTTTATCAGTGAAGAACAAATCGAGGTCTAAAGTCCCATATACATAATTCGTCAATTATTTACAAATTCCTTCTTTTTAAAGAAAAATTAATATTTCCATGAAACTGCCTAGTCTTGTCCTAGTAGATGCACCGGTCGATACATCAAAATACATCACCTCAGCATCCAATCATCATTTGAAAATCAAAAAAATCCACACAGCGGCAACATATTTACCGTTGTGTGAATTTATGAATTTCTATAGCCCCTCTAATAAGTAACCCCTTCAAGTCGGGATACCTGCAACGTCTCCATGTTTAGTACATACTGATAGAAATCTCCATGAGTCGCCTTGTGTGAAATGCCGATCACGAGCGTACCTGGTAGCTCGTCTGCAATGAGCTGGTACAGATCGGCTTTTCGGGTTCCTTGATACAGAATAGGACGTTGGGTTATGGTTACACTGGTTCGTGACAGCTCTTGAGGAGTAAGAGTCCGAATATTCCGTCCCCCTATCCATATTTCCCCTTCATAATGCATGAGCCCAGTCAAGCAATACAATAGCGTAGATTTGCCACTGCCTGTCCTCCCAGTAATTAATAACCGTTCTAGGGTTCCAGTGTAAGCTCTAAGCCCGATATAACGGGATGGCTTGCCTCATATCCTACCTGTAAACCACGAATTCTCAGCCCATTGCTTTGCTGTTCATCATGGTAATCCATAGCTTCTGTCGAGGGCAAGGTAGTTACTTTTAACCGTTTGAATTGCTTTTTCAACGGCTTCTTTCGCAACATTAAAAAACATAGTGCGCTGTGGAAAGCGTGTTTCTTCTTGTTCAGAATCCGACTCATAATTAAAGGTATTGCAAAAAAATAACTACAACTCATATTGCATTTATTTGTTGTTGAAAGATGTATTATCTCCACGCACTCGTATAGAGTGCGACAGTACAAAAGAATTCAAGTAGGAGCTACACTAACTATTTCAATCCACGCACTCGTATAGAGTGCGACCAAAAGAGCCGCTTCGGGGAGGGTGGGACGACAGGATTTCAATCCACACACTCGTATAGAGTGCGACCTCGATAATGACCATATAGATATGGAGACCAAGAATTTCAATCCACGCACTCGTATAGAGTGCGACACAGGCGGCTTGGCGATCTCATCTTTCATCCGATTATTTCAATCCACGCACTCATATAGAGTGCGACAGCGAAAAGTGGGGAAATTCAATCTTATGCAGCCCTATTTTAGCATAAATTTTAACAATTGATGTCGAAAAATGAATTTGCACACTTCACAAGTTCATATTTTGTTCACATTCGACATGCATCCGACAAATTTCGAGGTGCGAAGGATCCAGGTTTTTTATGTGAGCTTCACATTCGCACCGTAACCAAGACAATACACTCAGGATACCACAAAACATTTCTCTGTCCCAGACAATGCTCTATTTCTAAAACAATAACGACTCTGCCCCGTCAATGACAATTTGTGCGCCAGTAATGTGACGCGAATGATCTGAGGCCAAAAATGTTACCAAATCAGCTACCTGCTCGGGTTGACCCGGTCCATCTGCCAACGGTTGCCCTCCTTCAGGAAACTTGACGGGGATGGTAATTTGCTTTAACCCTTCCGATTTCTCCGTGGTTTCATCAATATTCGTCGAAATGGCACCCGGATAGATGACATTCACACGAATACGGAACTTAGCCAGCTCCAGTGCAGCCATTTTAGCAAAACCGGTTTGACCCGCCTTCGATGTACTGTAGGCTGACATCCCAAAGCTGGTAAAGCGCTGATTTCCATTAATGGAGCTGGTAATAATAATGCTGCCGCCACCGTTCTTTTTCAAATGTGGTATTGTATACTTCACCGTCAGGAAGGTACCATCCAGATTCGTGGACAACGTTTGCCGCCAATCCTCAATGCTCAGATCCTCAATCGGTCCGACGACCCCGTTAATTCCCGCATTGGCAAAAATAATATGCAGCCCGCCAAATAATTCAACCGCTTCCAGAACTGCTTTTTCCACGCGCACCGGATCGGCAATGTCCACGTCAAAAGCCCTCGCTGACCCTTCACGTATAGCATTAATTTCTCTTTCCGTCTCCAAAATACGCTCACTACTTACGTCAAAAAGAGCGACATTTGCTCCTTCTCTAGCCATTTGAATGGCTGTTGCCTTGCCAATGCCAGAACCAGCTCCCGTGATTAGAGCCGTTTTGCCTTCAAAGCGTGCGCCTCCTGCATATGTGTAGCTCATATGTATCGCTCCCTTTCAGTAATCTGTATAATCACAAGATTACCCAAAAGGATATACTTTATAATCACCATTTTTGCGCATTTTTTGCTATTCCTTTGCGATATTTAAGAAAAGGACGAATATTACGCACTTTAGCGCCTCTTTCCTTCTCCTCCTCGTTACATTCTATAAATATCTTAACGAATCGTAATGTTCTATGTATTCACCAAAAAAAGGACGTATACATCCATATCCATGGTTGTATAACGTCCTTTTATTTACCACTGCAGCTCAATAAATGCAGCATCATCATCAAGTCCCCCGGTATGGGATGCATCCAGCAGTACCTGTATCTGCTCATCAGGGACAGGCTCGCGAATGGGGTCCAAATCGGATAAACCGTCCGTATATACCTGTAATCTCATCGGCATATCTGCGGGAATGCTTCTTTCATACCAATGAGGCTTCCCTCCAATCGGCCCACGACTTGTGGACCAGCGCTCCGCTGTAGAGAAGGTATGATCGAACAGCTCGCTGATTTCTTCGGCACCGTTCCATAGTCGCAAACGTGAATCCCCTTGCCAGGCAAGTCGGAGACGGCCACGGCTACCACGCTTCGGCAGTTCGATTTTACCGCAAATATACATGGACTGGCTACCCTGACGACGTTTATCTTCCAATACCGAACGCATTAAGCCTGATTCGTGATCCAATGGCTGCCGATCCAGTTCCTCTGCCGCTGTACCTGCCAAACCTTCAAGGTACACTCTCAATTGATCAGCAGACAGATCTTGTCCCCGTTCCAACCAATCCAGTAAAGAAGAACCCAGATAGCGGGCCGCAAAATCTCCTCGGTAACTGAGCCCGACACCATCACACAAGACAAAACAACAGACGGATTTATGAATACGTACTGCGGCGAAATCCTGTCCGCTTTCTCCCATACTGGCAGATTCGGCAGACCTTCCATAGCCATAACGACACATAAAACGACTGTGATGAGATGATAAAGGCTGATCGCCTGTCTGAGAGCTTATGTAAGCAAATTGCTGAGTCAGCTTTGCATTCATTCCCTTTTTTTTGCTCGCGGGGAGCAGGGACAGCAGTGGATTCATGCTTTTACCTCCTTACCGTACAGGCGTTGCGGCCGACATTTGGAACCCAATGGACACCAGTTCCGCACAGGTTCCGGGTAGCATCATAATGGCTCCTTCACCTAACTGATAATCTGCCTCAAATAGCATTTCCCGATAGCTTTCAGGCAGCACAGAAGACATATCACGCAATTTCACAGCATGTTCATCCTGCAACGGCGTATTATGTGTTAGACCTTTCCAGCGACGGGGGTCCTGAATAGGCGTTTCCAGCAACCTGTCGGATAAAAATATATTTTCCACCAGTACATTACCGTCCGGTACGCTCATGCTCATAATACGCTTCGCAATCGGTTCCGGATCATCACCTGTGGAAACTCCATCTGTCATATGACAGACCAAAGGTGCAGGACAGTCCTGCATCCCTGGTAATTCCGCTTGCAAAATACGCTCAGCTTGCAAGAAGGCCTTTGCTGAATCTGAAAACCGTTTGGGCGTCAAATCGGGCAACGAACCAATGGCCGCGATTTCATCAATTCCCTTGACACCATTCAGCAGGTCATACACGTCGTCACTATAAGCCAAAATCGCAATCCGATAGCGCGCTGTCAGCCGATTTCCTTTGGTTGATCGGAAAACCATCTGCCGGATCGCCAACGATATAGCTTCATATACAACGTCAATACGCCGCCGCCCCTCCATCAGCATGTTCATCGACGCGCTGATGTCAATCAGGTAAATGATCAGGGCGGGAGTGCGTTGTGAAGCCTGTATTGTATAATTCATGGTTTGTACATGCTCCCCTCAGTTACCTTCTATCTCCATCTGTTTCGTATCTATCATTCCGCCTATATATAAACATATGAAATATTAAATTTTAGGCAGTCTAAAATTCGTATCTCCTAAAAAATTATAAATAGAGGAGGCCCGATATCCTACTTCACCTACCGAACGATAATAAGAAGGATTACTATCATATAGTGATCTAAAACGCTTCGCAAAGCTCTTTGCCTTCGCAGCGCTGCCACCTTCCTGAGAGGCATACGCCTTGTTGTACAGGGAAATAAGCTGAAGAACGTTCTCCTTGTTTCGCGCATGCATGGACTCTTTTTGCTTTTGTTCCGCCTCGGCTGCTGCCTTACGAGCTGCCTCTTCCTGGGCGGCGCGGGCTTCCTGCTCTTTTTTCAAAGCCAAGTATTTTTCATACTTTGCCTGTTGATCATACGCTTTTTGCTTCGCCAACTTGGCAGCCGCCTGCTTATTTTGTTCCTTTTGAGCGAGATAAGCTTCATATTTAACCTGTTGAGCGATAAGGGCTTGCTGTTTCTTCTGCTCTTCCTGTTGCTTTTGAGCAGCAAGTGCCTGTTGTTTGGCCTGCTGTTCCGCTTCCTGTCGTTGTTTCTCCGTCAGCAATTTTTGAGCCGCTTTCTGCTCGGCTGCCAGCTTTTCCTCGGCCGCCTTTGCAGCCTTCGCTGCCTCTTCCTGCTTGGCTGCCTCGATTTGCCGCTGATTGGACTGATCTGCAAGAATATTCACGGCTGGGATTCCAGCTGCCAATAGAACGACTGCGGCCGCAGTTGTCACGATAAACGCTTTGGAGCGATACCAGGCTTTTGTTTTTTCAGGTTGCTCTGGCGTCATGGGATTCAACTGCTCCTCTAGTCCTGTGATCGCAGCTGACACCTCCACATGCAAAGGACTGCCGTCTTCTACAAAATGATACAACGACCGGTATACTTCCAGCGCTGCAGCAGGTTTGTTTTGCTGCTCCAAATCACGTGCCTGTCGGAACAGCTTGTCCGTTACCCCACGCTCTCCTTGCTCCAGGGCGGCCTGATTTAGCAGTGCAGCCTGTTCAGTCTTGAGCGGTGCAGGCGCTGACAAAGAGGATGCAGCTTCACTGGAAAGGCCACCCACCGCTGCCGATTCTATTGTTTCTGTCGCAGCAGGTTCCGGTTCTATAGCCTCAACTGAAATTTCCTGCTCAGTAACCGCATTAAGTACAACCAGCCATTCGCCAAAAGTAGGGCAACTGCTTAAATCCTGACTATCCCAAGCACGGCTGAACAATTCTACCACCTTGCTGCCCCAACGAGATTCCAGCGATTTTCGTAAAATAAAATAACGTTCGCAAGGCGTCTGCATTTCATGCTGATCAAAATAACTTTCGCCCCACGCTTTGTCGACTACTACACGGTCAGACCAGCCTAACATTTCTCCTATAATGATTGCCCCTGCAAAACGGTCTGCATACGCACTCCACAACCCGCTGTGGACGGTACGATGGGCGGCATACCCTGGCGAACCTGCCAATAGAGCGTCTGGACGATCCATTTTAGTACTATACATTTGTTCCACGTCCACCAATTCCACAGCTGACGTGCCTTCAGGCAGTTCCACTTCAGAAAAAAACGGAAGCATCACATTCGGCGCCGATAAATCACAGTGCGCCAATCCTTTTTGCTCCATAGCTGAACCGATCCCTGCCAATGCTCTGGCTAAAGCCAGACTATCGGAAGCCTCAAGCTGACGCTGATCTGTGAGACAATCGAACCATGTCATACCGTGAACCCATGGCATCAGTACCGCATACAGCAAATCAGGCTGCTCGGCAATCAGACTTCCGTTTCTTTCTGGAGTGAGCACATCACGCTTGCATACCTGCAAACCGGGAATATCCCCGTATGCTTCCATATGCTCAGATTGATAAACCATAGCCGGGATGCGGAACTTCGGAAAAAACACCTTAAGAGCTTTTGCCTCATGTGGCGCTCCGTTTTTGGCATTTAGCTGGTATACAATTCCCTGACGCCCTGCTTGAGCATAGGCTAAACCGGGTGCAGCGGGATGTCGTCCAACCACATAAGCTGTGCCGTTTATGATCAATTCGTCTCCCGGATTCGGTTGAAAAGACATGAAACATCCCTCTCCTTACATCATTCAGTATGCTAGTTTTCCTCACCTTATTATATACATCTATGGATGGCAAGAAAACCGGGTATCCGAAGATCGCCCGGTTTTTCCTGAACATCCTGTGCCAAACCGTGAGGAATGGCTCACATATTGCTTCTTAATAGAGTGGTATATGATAAGTTAATGCCTATCAGGCAAGACAACTTATTTCGTTTGGTCAACCGTGCGGAATTTGTTAGCGATAGCTGTCAATTCTTGACTGATGCTGTTCAAAGTCGTTACGAAAGCTTGCATTTGTTTGCTAGCTTCCTGAAACTCTTGGAAGAAGCGTTGTTTAGTCATACCTTCCCATTGACCTTCCATACCTGAGATGGACTGTGTCAAACTGGAAACGATCTGCTGGCTTTGCTCACCACTTTGTTTAAATTGGTTAGCCACCTGATCAACCTGTTCTGGGGTAATTAAAATGCGTCCTGCCATTTTTTGAGTCCTCCTTGATGATAAATAATGTTTTTGTTTATCTGGTTCAAATTGTACTATGGCTATTAAATTCCCTACAAAAGGCAAAGGACCTAATTGTAACAATCCCACTTTTTAACTATAAAACAGCACCTAACAGTATAATATTAACAAAAAAACACCTAATAAGTCCCATAAAGCCGGGAATTGTGGAACGAGCTCAAGTAATTTTGCAATCGATCCAGATTGTCCCGGAACGCGATCCCAACTAAGCGACAGGCTGATCTCTTACTGTAGACGGATCAGTAAAATACCAATCCTGCGGACTGCTAGAAGACGCCTGCATCAGAATATCCTGATGCAACGTTTCTACATCCGAAGACTGTACACCAGAAATGGCATGTACGACAGACTGCGGGTTAGAAATCAGGCTGCTTCCTTCCGAAGCTTGCCCAGGCAGAATAGACGGTGATTGCTGATTCGACCAATCGAGCATCGTGACGGGTCGTCCCAATGGTTGGCTGGCAAATGACAGTATCGTTTGATAGTTGTGGTCAACAGACTGAAACTGCTCTGCCTTTCGGTTCAGTTGTGTACCTGATGTATGGAGGTAAGCATGGATCTGTTCTGACATCCGCTTGGCCTGCATCCAATGATTCAAGATCGCCTCGCGTGCAGATACATCCCAATCCAGCGATTGTAACGCCTGCTCCAAACCTGCTGTTAACTGTTGAATTTGCTCCGCCGCATGCTGTAGCTGCCCGCTAAGCCCCCGAAGCACATCCGGTTCAACTCGAATGCGCATATCCATCACCCTTCTTCTGTCACTTCTTCATTCACTGCCGACTGTTTCAACCAATTTAATAATAAATCCACAAACTGATCTCTTGAAGCCATAGCTGCAATCAGCCAGTCCCCGTTACCACTAGAGCTCATCCGAAATATCCAGTTCATTGCAGGACACAGGACAAAGGCTGCCCGTTGTGATTCCCACTCCCTGCCGTTCCAAACAAGCAATTGCAGTTCTCCCTCAGCTACACGGGAACTCAAAGACTGAGCCAGTCTTGCAGACCCCTCTGCATCTCCGCTAGCCTCGGTCAGTTTACTGCTGATCAAAGACACACTTTCTCCTGCCGACTGCTCGTAAATTTTATTAAACGCCTGCTTGGAGAACATTAGTGCGGGGGATTCAGGCACAAGTCGATCTACCCAACCCATTTTATCAATCAATGTCTCGCAAGCCTTTTCCACATTACCCAGATCGTACAATCGATACTCATCGGGTTCATCAGCGGATTTCACGAGTTCCACTACACGCTCGTTCGTGCAATGGAGATAGCCTTCAAATTGCTTACCTCCCCGCACATAGCGTATACGGCAAGCCCTGTTGGATAATCCCGCGATAGCAACTCTTGAAAAAACAGTAGGAGGCATTGCTAGCTCTTTGCCCTTATCTACCCGCTTTAGATAACCCTTTTCCAAAAGAGTAGCTTTTACTTGCTCCCACTCTTCCGCCAACTCCTCTGCTAGATAGCCCTTAAACGGATCTTCCACCCCAAGCAGTCTGTCAGAACCCAATACGCCTGCCAGAAAAAACAGTTCCTTCGCCTTGAGGGTTATTAACTTCTGCTTGGAAGCTTGAAACGTTAACATTATGAGCCACCTCCCTTCAAACTACAACATGCCATCGGTCACGAATTTTCGTTATCCAATCCTCACAGCTCACTTGCTCTGAGAAGGGAATTGCCGCTTTTATCCTGGTAAATTTGCGCCGTACGTAGTACCCCTGCCCAGGTGGCAGGACTTTTAGTCCACCAGTAGCGGCGTTCGCCTCCGAATAAGGGATACGAAAGAACGATAGATCATTCGAATCTAGTGTTCCAAATAGCATACCGCTTTGGCTTGCCTTGACATCATTAAACCAGTCCACACCAAAAGTAGGGAAATCAGATGGCACACCCGAGAGCACGACATGCACATTGCGATCACGTCCCAACCGTACAATGGCGGAGAGCTGATCCTTTATCATAAAATCGTTCAGTTGCTTGCTTAACATATCCGCATCATCAATGACCAGGAGCAATTCGGGATCATTCCCCTCCTTGTTCCGTTGTTGAACAATGTCATACACTTGCTGTACCAGAGGTCCCATTTCTTCCTCACTTTCGGCAGCAGCCTTAACATGAGGAAGATGTCGTAATCTAGATAGCCCCCCGCCTCCATAGCGTGTATCAATCGTATAGACTTCCAATTGGTCGGGTGATGTGTAATAAGCCAGCGATATAATCCAGCTCATTAGAAAGGAGGTTTTTCCACCCTCCATTGGACTACCCACAATAAAATTGGGCCCTTCTTTCAGATTCAGGAGAAAAGGCTCAAGATCGTCACTCTGTAGGCCTACAGGTACTTCGTAAGGTAGTGCGCCCGATGGTCCACTCGTCCGATCCCACTGCTGAAGCAGTTCCGATAGTGGAATCCGCTCAGGTAATGGTAGGATAGCTGGTGCGTGCTTGCCTTTCCATTCCTGCACAATGCCAGCAATATTGCGGCGTAGCCGTGCTGATCGCTCCGCCTCATCTTCTCCTGGTGAAGGCAGTGCCGTCTGGAACTCCAGCGGAGGAACATGCCCTTTAACCAGAGCGCGACCTGGAATTAACGGTCCTGGCGTTTTGGCTGGTCGCCCTACCGCATAGTAATAGTCACTCGGGTCGGACATTTCAAAAGAAACAGCATTCGGTATGTTACTGCGGAATTTCTCAAACACATCGGTAATCCGGTTCGCTGTAATGATAAACGTGATGCCTAGACTACCCCCTTCTCGCAAAAGAGATTCCAGCAGTTCATTTTCATCTGGATAAGCATTACGGAAATTAAGATATCCATCAATAACTACGACAATTTGCGGAATATCCTCGACAGCAGAACGTCGATAAGAGCTTATTGTTTTGACTCCAGCCTCGGAAAGCATTTCCTTGCGTACGGCCACCATCTTGAACAGATAACGGAACAATCGCTTGATCCGGTCATCCTCCTCAGCCATCATAACAGCCCCGATTTGGGGAAGTTCCCCAAAGTCGCGCATCGTTCGACCCATGTCAATGATATAACCGTTCCAATGATTCGCAGCAAATCGCTGAGCCGTGGACATCAGCAACGTATGCAAAAAGGTTGTTTTCCCCATGCCGGGCATGCCATACACAGCCCAATGACCATGATCTAGCGATGCATAAATTGGCTCCTGTCGCTGATTCGGCAAATCATCCACTAGACCAATAAGAGCCTTCAGCTCCAAAGGTGATGATGTACTATCTATTTCGGTGCATGCCGGCAAATTTGTTAAATCCAGCAACTCAGGCAGCGGCGGAAGCCACGGTCCCTGAAGCCGTTCGATCCCTGCCTTAGCAGCCTCATTCGCAATATAATCAATAAATACTTGAAGCTGTTTAGGGGCTTCTTCTCCTTTTAAGCCTGAGCTTGCCCGTTCGCCGCCCGTCAGTAGCGCTTCACGTTTTCCGTTCAGTCTCACTTCATGTACAGGTAGTGCAGAAGAAATATCGCTGTTGCCTATATACGGCGCACCGCTCCAAGCAAACTGCATCTCTTCAAATACTTCGTCACTACCCACTTGGAAATATCCTCGTCCCGGCTTCGTAATCCACGCGGCATTCGGTATTTTCAACATGTCACGGCTATCGCCTTCGCTTTGCACCCGTAAGCAGATGCGGAATCTGGAGTTACTCCAAATCTTGTCATCCACGACACCTGCGGGCTTTTGCGTCGCCAAAATCAAATGCACACCTAGTGTCCGCCCAATCGCAGCAATACTGATTAGCTCGTCCATAAACTCTGGCTGATCCCGCTTTAATTGTGCAAATTCATCAATAATAATAACCAGATGAGGCAGCGGTTGTTCCTGCCGCTGCCGGAGTAGTCTGTAATATTCATCAATATGCTGTAAATTGCCTGCATCGTTCAATATCTTCTGCCGACGAACCAGTTCTGCTTTAAGAGATATTTTGGCACGTTCAATCAAATTATTGTCCAAGTTCGTGATCGTACCCACAACATGCGGCAAGTTAACGAACGTGTTGGACATGCCTCCACCCTTGTAATCGATCAGCATAAAAGCAAGATCATGCGGATGAAACTCGGCAGCAAGCGAGGCTACGATGGACTGGATAACCTCACTCTTTCCTGAACCCGTTGTACCGGCGATCAAGCCATGGGGACCATGCCCTTGACGCTCTATCTTATCATGCAGGTTAATCATAATCTTCTTGCCGCCTGCTCGCACGCCCATTGGCACAGGTAAGGTATCAGGATGGCGGTTACGTCGCCACCGATCTGCCACATCCAGTTCTTCCACACTTGCTACACTCATCATATCAAACAGAGGCAGCACAGCGGGAATATCAGAAGCAGAGGAACGCTTCAAGCGAATAGGAGCCATGTACCGCGCTAATGCATCGGCTTCCTCTTTTGACAAACGATCCGGTTTAAAACTTTGCTGTTCAACCTCCGCCGACTCTGATTTACGGGCATATACGCCCTGCTCTTTGGAAGCCTCCACAATCAGCTGACACTGCATCGGCAAAGCCTCTTTACGAGAAGCCAGCACAATCGTACACGCATCAATGGCTCGGCCGTCTTCCAATAACAACGGCAGCAACGGTTCTTCCTCAATCAGCTGGGTGTCAGATAAAACAACGACATAACAAGGGACTTCCATCCCTTTGCCTTGACGATCATTACGATTATTTTTACGGCGGTTCAGTCTGGCAAACAGAAAATCTGCTAATTGATGTGCACTACTACTGCGGTCTGACATCATTCTCTGGATTCGGTCATCATCCCACACATGTGGAAGCCAGCGCATCCAAGTCCATTCACTTTCCTCTCGCTCGTCATAGAAGGAAGCAATTTTCACTTCATCTGGCGAGTGACGAACCGTCACTTGTGCCAAAATGACTCTTAACGCAGCAAGGGTATGTTCCCGATCGCCGACCAATCCAACCACTTTGGATTGAAACAGCGGTAATGCAATGGAAGCAGCGTCTACCAGACGAAATTCTTCTTCCAGTTCATCCGCAGCTCCCAACAAAGGATCTCGGTCATAACCGTCTGGGCGTGGAATTTGCAATTTTATATGAAAGGGAACTTGTCCAGTTCCAATACGCACCTGCAAAAAGTCCTCATCCTCCGGTGATCGTTCCCAAAGTGAACTGTTGCGGTTTTTGACAATTTGAGTGCATATTTGCGGGTCACCGTGAATTTCATATAGTGTGCGAATTTGCTCCTCGCGTTTCATTTCAAGTTCTTCACGATGCTTTTGGAGCTGTTCCCGGTACATGCGGTCCCGTTCCTCCAGCTTGCGCTTGTATTCCTTCTTATTATTTAGATAGACAAAAAAAGGAATCGTATAAGATGTAAGCATCATGACCACAGTGACCATTTGGAACATCAAATAGTTACTGTTGCCCATCTTGCCTGTTTTGCTCATATATACGTAAAAGCCTATAGTCACCAACGTCATCATTAACGGAATAAGTATAGATATAATAGAAAAAGACGGCTTGCTCGGCTCAGCCGGAGGCCGTAAAATCTCCAGCTTCTCCTCTCGGAGCGCCGGCCTTAATCTCGGGGATCGCTGGTATAATGCATTCAAGACAAAAGTCCCCCTTTTCGCTTACTATTTCATTTTACCAAGGTTTCATATAATTTCATGTGTGTATTTACCCATTTTTTTCATTTTGAAACAGAGAACGCCTTCCATACACAGGCGCTTCGTCCTGAGTTGTCGAAAAAGCGCGCTGAATACGCACAGTACAGCCTTCCCGCAAGCCGGATCCTGTAAGTAGCTGGTTATCTCCCACCCTGAACCAGAGCCCTTCCGGGAACTTTGCTTCCATAATATATTGCATGCCTTCCGCCGGAGGCTCGCCGAAAATGCGCACACCCAGCATCAGCTTTAAATGTTCCACCGAGTATTCATCAGCTACCTCGATGTCAAACCACTCTGTTTCCTGTCGTCCTGAAAGCACGGTCAGGATCATCTGTCATCCCTCCCGATCCTTAATATATAGCAAAGTTCACGCAAAAAGCCTATTTCCACGGAAATATGGCTATCGTAACTGTAGCATCCGACTATTAGACTGTCAATTTGTTACAAAATACCCACTCCAAAAATAAAACAGTGACTTTGGTCATATTTTCTCATATTAGTAGAGTCATTGGTATCAATAATATGTATTGGATCGGTTCTAATATGGGTATATACGTCATTTTGTCGATTAGTTAGAACTAAATTCGATTGTTACCTAGATTGTTGTGAACACTTTGTAAATTTTTCAGACCTTTATGTTTTTATAAGGTGTTTTTAAGGTAATTTTAAGAAACGGGCACTACAATTAAGCCATGAAATAACTCAGGCGAGGTGATTTTTGTGAGAACATTAATTACATTTCAAAACAAACGTATTCCCGTATACTTCAATCAAGAAAATAAGCAACCAGTACAAAAAACATTAAAACTTCTAAGTAACACTTTGGAGAATAAAATCTCCAGCGGCAAGCGTGCCCTTCAAAAATGCCTTAACTCTTTGATCAGTATAGAGATTGTCGGTTGTGAAGCCATCCTGCATAGTGTTAGTGAAAATGATTCATTGGCATTGTCCCTCTATTAAGAGGGACTTTTTTTTGTCCACTTTAGACACACAAAAAAGAGAGGGACATTTCAACACCCTCTCCATATCAGCAGCTTTAAAAATTTGATACATGGGACTTACCGCAGCTTATGCATTGATCAGACTTTATTTAAAGTATTCTGCGATAACCTTTTTTACCGCCTCGTTCCTTATTCTGCGCCTTCTCAATCCGTATTCTAAACAGTTCTAGTAAATTAGCGCGTGTATGCTCTTCCCGGCAGTTGTCCAGCTTTTTTAAGATAAAACGGTCAATGGACATATGACTCAGGCTCCTTTACAGCAAGCTGCCCCTGCTTTTCAAGGGGATGATCAGGCTATCCATTTTTAACCATTCTGCCTGTTGTTTAAACAGGTACGTTCCTTATAGGATAAAGCAGGCGGGATTACATACCCTTTAATAAGGGTAAATACATAAAGTTTCGAAAATTTTATCACGTTAAGCCTGGAAGCTATGGACAAGGAGCGAACAAAAACCATGAGTAAACACATGATTACCAAAATAGTCTGCAACCTTTTATTCGCATTCTTAATTCTAACGATGCTGGCTGCATGCAGCAGGGAAAAAGCTTCAACCCGGAGTATAGCCCAACATGAAGCTGAAGCACGTGCCTACACCGTAACGGGTAATCCCAACCAAGGTGCATCATCCCTTGATGAACGAGCTGCCAATCATACACCTGTCCATCAGCAAGGCAGCAGCTATGTCGAAATATCAGGTGGCGTCAGCATTGATAAAAATACCGTGAAGGTTACAGGACATTCCAACCTCCCGGCCGGAGCACGGATCAAAGGGAATCTTGCAGTCAGAAACTCCCTGTTAACTGGGTACACGGATGAGACAACCGTTCAAAAGGACGGAAGTTTTGTACTCCAGGTACAACGCCCCGGAATACAGGGCAGTATGGATCTGACTGTTCTGTTCCGTCCAGATGACCAAGACAATGAAATACGAAATCTGTATGGCAGCGGTGGCAACAAATTGGAAGGTCCTTATGTATATCAATACGAAGAAAACAAACAGCTTCTGCATGAAGTTCGGATCGGGGCTGAATTTGATCCTGAGCAAGAACGCAATACCCCTTTAGTTAAGCCCGTCTGGAACAAACCTAAGGACTACGGTAGCCCTCAAGTGTGGATTAAGCCTGACGTGAAGCAAGAAGGTAACTATTATCATGTATATGCGCGCAGCAATTTGCTGGAAGGGTCGGACGTCAAACTCAAGATTGATTTTCCGGGACGATGGCAGTTTGGCTACGATGATCAAACCAAAGTTATGCCTGACGGCTCCTTCAGCATGAGGGTCAAAAAGCCGAGCCTTGCCAACCGCTACATCATAGTCATAAGTTTCGAACCAAACGAAGATATGTGGACCAACGCCAAACAGGCGTATGGTACACAAGGAGAACGTCTTTCGGGACCGTTAGTCAAATCTGCAGACGAAAAAGAGGGCTCCAAACAGATTGAAGCCCGTATCCCTATCCAACCCAAATCGTAACTAAACGCAGCATCTAACTTAAAGTTACGGCCGTTCGCCATGAAATACGCTTCACAGATACAGTCTATGACGCGGTTTCCACGTATGAGTAGATACAGAGTCTCATGTCGTCTAACCGCTACGGCTGTATCGTGACTGGCGTGCCTATACTTACCTTCTCCTGAAGCTCAAGCACATCCTTATTCTGCATTCGAATGCAGCCATGTGACACCATCTTGCCAATGGACCATGGCTCATTGGTGCCGTGAATGCCATAATGCGGCTTGGACAGCCCCATCCAGAACGCTCCGAAAGGTCCGCCCGGATTAGGTTGTTTGTTAATAATCGTAAATTGCCCATGCGGTGTCTGTGTAGCCAGCTTGCCAATACCGACTGGATAATTAAGAACAATCTGATCTCCATCCTTCAAATATAAACGACGATCCGATAAATCCACCACAATGCTGTAGTTCGGCATATATTCACCCCTTTATACCATATGCCGACTACAACATAGATTTTCGTATATTTTTACATTTGATACTTCACTGCAGTTCGGCTCACCACTCCACATCACGTCGCCAGCCACTTCGCTGATCCCTACGCCCCGGGGTTGTGCTTGAACGGCTATCTTTCCTGCGCCGGTCTGCTTCCTTACGCGCCTGATATTCCAGTTCCCGCTGCATTTTGCGATAATTGTTCACTCTGGATTCCGACAATTCCCCTCTCTCTATAGCTTCCTCCACTGCACATCCAGCTTCGCCCTTATGCTTGCAATCTGCAAAACGGCACTGCTGCGCCGTTTCCATAATATCCGTGAAGGTATGAGCGACACCCATGGAATCATCCCATAGATTAAGCTCGCGCATACCAGGTGTATCCAGCAAAACGGCTTGCTTTGCGATAGGAAAAAGCTGTCGGTGAGTGGTTGTGTGCCTGCCCCGACTGTCTTCCTCCCTCACATCCTGTGTCAGTTGAACCTCAGACCCGGAGAGCCAGTTTACTATCGTGGATTTGCCACTACCGGAAGAGCCTGTCAAAGCAACTGTAGAGCCAGGCTGAAGAAACGTCTCCAGTTGCTCTCTGCCTTCATTCTGCAAAGCAGAAATAACGATAACAGGTACACCAGGGGCAACTCCCTCCGCTTCAGCAACCCGTTGTTCGACATCTTCACAAAGGTCACTCTTACTCAAAACGACAACCGGGTTTACCCCGCTGTTCCAAGCCATAATTAAATACCGTTCCAGTCTGCGCATATTAAAATCATGATTCAGCGCATTAACAAGGAACAGCGTATCCACATTGGTAGCGATCAGCTGCTCCCTCGTCTCAAAGCCCGCGGCCTGTCTAGATATTCGACTTTTCCGCGGCAAGACGGCATGGATGACTGCATCCGACACTTCATCTGGCGTAGTGATTGCTAGCCAGTCCCCTACGGCAGGCATTTCCGCCGGATCGACAATAGCATGTCGTAGCTTACCTGAAGCCGCTCCCCAGCGTTCTCCATCCATTGTGATAAGCTTCACCTTTTGTCCATAATCGGCAATCAAGCGAGCAGGACGTACCTGTGTATTTCCTTCGCGTTCCTCAAAGCTTTGCTTCCATTGGTCCCAAAAACCGTTCCAGTAATCAGACCAACCGTATTCATGTATACTCATTGTTTTCCTCCTGAATTCATTGTTCATTTTTGATCGTAATGTTATTTGATAGGTGTACATTTTCTCCCCGCATGCGAACAACGCGAAAAATCCGCAGGGGTTTCCCTGCGGAGGGTATACGATTCAGGTCGATGCGATCCGTTCGTTCACTTAAGCAAGCAGTCTCTCACAGACCACTCCCCAGAACCAACAACTGGATAACAAGACGCCTAACCATAAAAAATCCACAGGGAATCACTCCCTGCGGATTTCGTTGGTTCTACTGTCCAACCAACTGCTAAGCCAAGACTATAGATCTATACAGTCTTTAACCGTGCATTGTCCGTGCGGGAGACAAGTCATTCTGCTGCTGAACCCATCCATTCATGTTCGTACGCATATAACATCGCCTCCTCCTAAAATTTCCTTTATCATACAAGTCCATCAATTGTCTGTCAAGGCAGCTACGAAACTTTTTTGAAATCTTTGTCAAGTTTCGTTTAGCGTACCTGATCCCAGCGCGTCCACATCTCACGCGGGTTCAATTCGTACATTTCCCGTTCCCTGTACATAAACTGATGCATAATCAGCTCACGCCGAATCGTTGCAAAATCCTCATGGTATTGCTTGATCCACTCGTTTAATTCACGTTCAGGATACATGCGGCCTGGCTCCAGCTTTTCTGCCAGCATCTGAAGTACGATCAATTTTTTCTTATACTGCGCAGGGATTTGGCGCAACTTGCCTTCCTTGGAAAAAAAATTGCGTAAGACCGATGCCTCCAGCGTTTCATTCAACTCTGACATCTCTTCCTCCCCCTCTCCTTTTTCGAAAATAAATCGCACCGTCGCCTCGGCATGCTGCCGGATCAATTCTGGATTCAGTGTAAAATACACCGTGTTTTTATCACGTCGTTCCTTAATCAACCCAGTTTCACGAAGTTTGGAAGCATGATGCGTAACAGTCGGTTGGGACAAATTCAGCTTTTTCGCCAAAGCTTGGCCATGCATCTCCCCACGGGACAAAAGAAGTAGTATCCGCATTCGCGTTGGATCAGCAAGTGCTTTATGATAATTGACCATTTTATCCAGTTGCATCGTTATTGCACCTCTTTTCACTAGTACATACTTGCTATGCAAACGAATTCAATCACATAAATTAGATATATATCTAATTATATGTTCACTAAATGTGGCTGTCAATCTTCACCGTCTGTCATCTTTTCTGAAAACGGCTGGATATTGTGTTCGCATTGCGGTAGGATTATTATTTGAAAACTTCTCACATACTGAGCGATTTGCTTCAATCCCGAGATCCGTTTTTAATCGTCAAAATAATGTTAACCCTACAAAACTGGCGTAATAAACCAATACAACTGGAGGTTCAACCAAATGCACGACGTAATCATTATCGGTGGCGGACCCTGCGGACTATCTGCTGCAATCGAATGCAGCCGCAGAGGTTTGCAAACTGTCATTATTGAAAAAAGCAACATCGTTCACTCCATTTTTCTGTATCCGACGAACATGCAGTTTTTTAGCACCGCTGAACTACTTGAAATCGGTGATATTCCATTCAGTACCCCTAATGACAAACCTTTTCGTCATGAAGCACTGGCGTACTATCGTAAGGTAGCCACTCATTATAACTTGAACATTCAGCATTATGAGGAGGCCCAGTCCATTCATCGCCAGGAAGACGGTACATTTACGGTACACACCCTGAGCAAAGGAGAAATAACCAAAACGTATTCGTCACGCTATGTCGTTGTGGCTACAGGATATTTTGATCATCCGAACTATTTGGGCATTCCCGGGGAACAATTGGATAAAGTCACTCACTATTTCAGCGAAGCCCATCCCTACACAGGAACCCGGGTTGCAGTTATCGGTGGCAGTAACTCTGCGGTAGATGCTGCGATGGAATTGGTGCGGGTCGGAGCTACGATTGATATGGTATATCGTCGAAGCGAGTTGTCCCAATACATCAAGCCGTGGGTTCGTCCACTGTTTGACAGTATGGTACAAAAAGGGAAGATCACGCTGCATTTAGGCGCACGCATTACCGAAATTCATCCAGACCATGTCGTAGTCACTCCGCTGGACACTGAAGCATTCCGACTCGAAAATGATTTTGTACTGGCACTGACTGGATTTCACCCGGAACGAAAACTACTGGAGTCTGTCGGCGTTCATATGGCTGAAGATCTGGACAAACCAGAATTTAATCCTGCCACGATGGAAACGAACATCCCAGGTATATATGTCGCGGGGGTCATCGCTTCAGGCAGCAATGCCAATGAAGTGTTTATTGAAACAGGCCGCTGGCACGGGCGTCAAATCGCGGAGCATATCCAAAGCTAAATAAACGAAGGAGAACATCTGTATGGATTACAGCTCACTTATCTTACTGGTATTGGCTGGTCTTGGGATTGTTAGTGGCAACTCTACCGTGACTATTGCCATGGTTGTATTACTGCTGCTGCGGGTAACCAGCTTTCATTCTGCTTTCCCCTGGCTCGAAAAGTATGGCCTGACGATCGGAATTATTATTTTGACGATTGGGGTCATGACCCCGCTAGCCAGCGGTAAAATCAGCATCAATCAGGTGATGGAGTCCTTCCTGCACTGGAAATCACTGCTCGCGATTGGTATCGGAATTCTGGTAGCCTACCTTGGCGGCCGCGGAGTAACTTTGATGTCTGGACAGCCCATTATTGTGACAGGTCTACTGATCGGAACCGTCATTGGCGTTGCCTTCTTTAAAGGAGTTCCTGTTGGACCTCTAATTGCCGCCGGATTGCTTTCCTTGTTAATCGGCCGCAGCTAAATTCGTCCAACAAATATAGGAATAAATGATAGCAATCTGCATGTCGGGCTGAATTCAGTCCCGCTTTGTGGTATACTCATATCGCATAATTTGGTAAATGCAGGAGGCTTGACCGATGTCTCGACAATTTGTAACGGAAGCTGTAATGGTGGCTATATACGGCCAACTACTTACATCTACCGCCCCTGTGGAATATATAGTGCCTTACACATCACTGCTAGAGCTATACGAATTCCAGGATAGCGCAGAGCCGCTCATGGATAATCCTATGGACGATCAACATGTGAAGCGGAAGGTAGGCGAGTTGATCAGTTATTTTGAAGAACCGTTGAATCAGAAAAAAATTCGGCGTGCCCTTCAAATGCCTTGGGCCAAGAGCTTGCCTATTCTATTCGATGCCAATACATCACTCATTATCATTAATGCTGTTGATACAGCACATTACGGAGAATATTTTGATCCAATTGAGACTGAACTGGTGTTGACAGCTCAGCGTGAATCATTACCTATTCTGACGGATCAATTAGACTGGATTCACCGCATTATCGAAGCTTCCGTACCCGTACATGTGTACGACATTGATGATTTTGATTTTGCACTCGATGGCCCTATACTTAACAACCCTTAACATACGACATACCTGCCTTAACCACAAAAAAGCGGCGGAGCATCATGTACAGGTTCATCTCCTGAAACACGATACTCCGCCGCTTTTCATGTCCAAGAACAACTATTTGCACGCTATGATTGACAGTGAAGCACTAAGCTTGTCCATCCTCAACATAGGTATAAATAATGTCATCATGTTCCTCCAAATACTTAACTTCCAGATGATGGCCCTTGAGATACCAGTAATCCTGGTCCTCCATATAAAACGTAATGCCAGCCGCTTCATGCTGTAATACGGGGTGCTGCGGAGGCTCTACGGCAATTCCCAGAGAAAAGCCTGGATGCAACCCACCGCCAGAGCTATAGCGAACAAAAAAACGGATCGAATCTCCACGTTTCAAACCAAGCTCCTTAATGTACCACTGTGCCGCAGGTTCAGTTACCTGTATGCTCATACGCTATTCTCATCTCCTTATACAATGACGTCTGCCAACTATATCATAGCATCTTTTAGAATGACCACCAACCGTCCCAACGCAGCGAGCTTCTTGGACAAGTCATATACATTTTTTTGAAAAAGGTTTGACAACTCGCAAAAAAGGGTGTTAAGATTCAACCATACGAGATCCATTTTGAAATTTATTACCAATTTGAACGATTACTCATGTTAGAATGAACCCATTTTGAGGAAGAAAGGAGTGTTACCGGTGCTAAAATTTCCTATTGCATTTTACCCACATCTACAAACACAACAACTTCATACCGGAGCATCTCCCCTGTCGCATCCTTCAAAATTGGGCCATTCACGTTGTATGGTTTAATACGAGTGGCTGCCTGCGTTTGAGCAGTTTTTCAGTGGTGAGTGTGCTGAAAATACCTGCGCGCCATATGATATTGAGATTTAAGGCATATCGTCTGCGGACGGTATGCCTTTTTTGCGCCTGTTGTCGGATCATACTTATGGCAGCAAGCCCTGTTGTTTCTTCAAAATGGTACACAACTCTCGAATGAACTTGTCATGAAAGGATGGGATTCCTCTTGTTTTCAGTACTTAAAAATTTAAGCTGGTTTTTTAAAAGAGAACGAAGCCGATACTCCATTGGACTGTTTTTGCTGATAGCTGTTGGTGTACTGGAGCTTGCTCCACCTCGGCTGCTAGGTAGTGCCATTGATGAAATTGTGCGCGGTTCGATTTCCTGGTCCTCACTTTGGCATTATATTATGTACATCATAGGCATTCTAGCCGTCATCTACTACATTACGTACATATGGATGCACAAGTTGTTTGGTGGTGCCAATCTGGTGGAGCGCTTACTGCGCACACGCTTTATGAATCATCTGCTGCGGATGACCCCTCCATTTTTTGAACGTAATCGCACTGGCGATCTGATGGCTCGTGCTACGAACGACCTTCGCTCCGTAGCAAGTACAGCGGGCTTCGGCATGCTGACACTGACAGACTCTACGGTCTATCTGAGCGTGGTATTAGTTGCCATGGGCACCCTAATCAGTTGGAAGCTGACACTGGCAGCTATCCTGCCCCTACCTTTTATTGCACTGGCTATGAGCATTTACGGTAAAGCCGTTCATGAGCGTTACACACTGGCACAAGATGCATTTGGTGATATGAACGATCAGGTGTTGGAATCCGTGGCTGGTATCCGGGTCATTCGCGCCTATGTGCAAGAGCGAATGGACGAAAAGCGTTTCGCTGATATTACTGACAATGTATTTCGTAAAAATCTGGCTGTCGCCCGGATGGATGCCCTCTTTGAACCAACAATCCGTTTATGTGTAGGACTTAGCTACGTCATTGGACTCGGGTATGGTATTTATCTGGTATTTCATAACGATATCACGCTAGGCGAATTGGTCTCCTTTAATATGTATCTAGGAATGATGATTTGGCCGATGTTTGCCATTGGAGAGCTGATTAACATTATGCAGCGCGGTAGCGCTTCACTGGACCGGGTCAATGAAACGCTCGATGTCCAGCCAGACGTTCAGGATGCCGCTCAACCTGTTCCAGTAGACCGCCTCGAATCCATCAGGATGAAAGATGTTACCTTCCGTTACCCTACCTCTACTATTGACAATCTGTCACATGTGAGTCTGGATCTCAAACGCGGAGAAACGCTAGGCGTCGTCGGTAGGACCGGCAGCGGAAAATCCACTCTGCTCAAACAGTTACTGCATGAATATCCGACGGGTAGCGGTGATATTTTAATCTCCGGCATACGTTTGGAGGACATTGCAGTAGAACAACTACACAGCTGGATCGGCTACGTGCCGCAAGAGCAAATTTTGTTTTCCAAATCAGTGCGCGAGAACATTCAATTCGGGAAACCTCATGCAGATGATGACGACATTATGGAAGCAATCCGTACTGCTGCCTTCGATCAGGATTTAGGTACCCTGTCTGACGGGCTGGATACACTGGTCGGAGAAAAAGGTATCGCCCTGTCTGGCGGCCAGAAGCAGCGCGTTTCGCTGGCACGCGCCTTTATCGGTGACCCGGATATTCTATTGCTCGACGATGCACTGTCTGCAGTAGATGCCCGGACGGAAGCTAGAATTATTGACAATATCCGACGCAAGCGCTCAGGTAAAACGACTCTGATCTCCACCCACCGCCTCTCCGCTGTAGAACATGCAGACCGGATCGTCGTGTTGGAGCAAGGACGCATTATTGAGGAAGGAACCCACAGCGAGCTGCTTCAGACTGACGGATGGTACCGACAACAGTATGAACGGCAACAAGTGGAATCTGATCTGACCTCAGGGGAGGTATCCTAATGAAACCCAATATCGGCAAAAGGCTATTCCAGTACGCGCTGACGAGCAAAGCAGGTTTTATCGCCGCTCTCATCGCTTTGGCTATCGGAGTAGCCGCCGAGCTGGCTGGTCCCTTCATCGCCAAAACGATGATCGACGACCATATGCTCGCTATTGAAAAACCATTTTATGAAACAACTCGTGTGGACGGCACTGTAAGCTATGCGGGAACCCACTTTAAGCGTGAAGATCGCTTTGAGTCCGGGGAGACTAAAGGTCGCGAAGCGAGGATTTTACAAGTTGGAAAATCTTTCGTATTTGTGGATGGCTCGGTTCAAGTGGCTGACGGTAATCGCTCCTTTACGAACGGAACGCTGACTGTGACACGCGGCTCCGACACCTTTCGCTATGAAGCCAAGACTTTGACAGCTGATGAACTGTATAGCTTTTACAAACCGGAAATGCCCGGTATCTTTCAACTGATTGGTTGGTATTGCTTCTTCCTGGTTATTTCTATTTTTGCTGAATTCGGCAAAACATACTGGCTGCAATCCTCGGCGAACAAGGTCATTCAAAAGCTTCGGCTTGATCTCTACGCGCACATCCAGCGGTTGCCAGTTTACTTTTTTGATAACCTGCCTGCAGGCAAAGTCGTATCCCGTGTTACGAATGACACTGAGGCAGTCAAAGATTTGTTTGTGGCTGTGCTGTCAAATTTCACTTCAGGGATTGTAACGATGGCAGGGGTATATGTTGCACTCTTTCTGCTGGACTTCAGACTGGGTCTTATCTCACTGTTTATTGTACCGTTACTGATCTTGTGGATTGTATTGTACCGCAAGGTCGCCACCCGCTATAATACGATCATTCGGTCCAGACTCAGTGAGATTAATGCGATTATCAATGAATCGATTCAAGGGATGTCCATTATTCGCGTATTCCGGCACCAGAAACAAACGCAGCAAGAGTTTGAAGAATTGAATGATGACTACATGAAGCATCAGAATAAAATGTTGAATTTGAACGCCTTCACTTCGCACAATTTAGTCAACGTGTTGAGAAATCTCGCCTTTGCCGTCGTGTTGTGGTATTTCGGATCTGAGGCGCTTGGCACTACAGGTAGTGCTGTTTCACTAGGCGTATTGTATGCCTTCGTCGATGTGCTGGGTCGACTGTTCCAACCTATGACGGGTATGGTCAACCAACTCGCTGTACTGGATACTTCCATCGTATCCTCAGGACGCGTATTTGAGTTGATGGACGAAACTGGAGAGCCGGTGACGGACGGCACAATGCCGCGCTACAAAGGCCAGGTAGAGTTTAATGACGTTTCCTTTGCTTACAAAAAGGATGATGTACTTAAACATATTTCCTTTACAGCACACCCCGGGCAAACAGTTGCCCTTGTCGGACATACCGGATCAGGCAAAAGTTCGATTATCAACCTGCTATTCCGGTTCTATGATCCGCAAAAAGGAACGATCACCATTGACGGAACGTCTGTCAAAGACATCCCTAAGCAATGGCTTCGCCATCATATGGGTATTGTTCTTCAAGATCCATATTTGTTCACAGGTACGGTAGCCTCCAATGTCAGTCTCGGAGACAGCCGAATCACGAGAGAACAGGTGAATAAAGCGCTGCATGATGTTGGAGCTGACAAATTGCTGGCCCATTTGCCGCAAGGATTCGATGAGCCCGTTATTGAGAAAGGTAGCACCTTATCAGCCGGACAACGCCAGCTTATTTCCTTCGCTCGTGCACTAGCCTTTGATCCCGCAATTTTAATTCTGGATGAAGCTACTGCCAATATTGACACCGAAACAGAAGCGCTCATCCAATCCGCTCTTGAGGTACTTAAGAAGGGACGTACGACCTTTATCATTGCTCACCGTTTGTCCACCATTCGTAGTGCGGACCAAATTTTGGTGCTGCATCGGGGTGAAATTGTTGAACGGGGTAGCCATGACGAGCTTATGGCCCAAGGCGGGCGTTACTTCCAAATGTATCAGCTCCAGTCGGGAACAGTTGCAACAGAATCCGATTCAATCTCTGCTACGCCTCCTGCGCAAAATGACTTACTTACTGGCAAAGTCAGCATTTAAAGCTTGAATAGCCCTATTGCTTAGGGCTATTGGTGAACATTTGGCATGAAAAAACCAGCAAGTCTCCCCCACAAATTGGAGGCTCGCTGGTTTTATTTATATCTATAACATATGGCTTGTAATTTTATTTAGCTGCAGAATTGCCTGTTCCCGTGGGCGGAAGCACTGTTCCATCTACCGCTTTAAGCGTAACCTTATACTTACTGTCTACCATTGTACTTGTGTGGGTATCCGTAATGACCTGAATATTCATTTCCCCTGGCTTTGGACTAGTCAACTTGTAGTAAATTATTGCATTTGTATCATCTACATAGTCGATGTGATCCACTTCAATGCCGTAACCTGGATTAGGTGCCTGCAAACGAGTAATTGTCACTTTGTTCTGCTGGTCATTCGCCTTCTCTATACTCATACTAATGTTACTTTGGTGAACCGGATCTGCAGGCTCAACCGGATTTTCAGGAGTGGATTCAACTGGTTTATGATTTTGCACAAATTCGGATGCGTTATAGACCATTTCTGCTGCCTCCATCCGCGTTACTTTACGATCCGGGTTAAAGTTGCTCTGTTCGTCCAATTTTGCAATTTTGGTCAATAGCAAGAATTGAACTGCTGCGTTAGATTCCTGGTCTAGTTTTTTGCCATCCGCTACATTAATGTACATACGAACAGTTGGATATTCACCCGTTGCACTCACTGCTTTATACAAAATATTCGCAAATTGTTCTCTTGTCATACGAGTGCTTGGATCAATATCTGGTGACAAAGGGATTTGGTGTTGGGCTGCAATCCGATAGGACTGAGCATACCATGCGGAAGCCGGAATGTTTGCAAAGGAACCCGTTGTGAAATCAGGCATCACCTGAAGATCCATTGCACGAACAACCAAGTGTACTCCTTGTGCATACGTGAGCGTTTGATCCGGTGCAAATTTATCCTTGGTTATTCCTTGAATAATTCCTTTGTCCTGAAGTGAGTTTACGATCTTCTCCTGTTCAGCTCCCTTTATATCACGAAAAGCAGAGGCCGACGTTGCTACTGCCAATGAGCAGATGACAAGCAGGGCAGCTGTCACGCTTTTGTTCTTTTTCATGAGATACACCTCCATGTTTACTTTGCTTCTACACTTACCGACGCAATAAAAGCATCAAATGTTTCAAATATACACAAATTGGTTGCAAAACAGTGGAATCCCTGCGATTAGTGTACCCGTCTAACTCTTTTCTGCTCACAACATTTATGCATACCCAAAAGTGGCTGCAACAGATTAATCTTTTACAGTATTCCTTTGGAAGAGCCAGGTATGGGTAGCAGTCATCCCGCCAGCAAAAACTCGCTCCCTTCGTTCGCTTTGCTTACATCCGATTCGGTGCTTTCAGACCAAGAAGTTGCAGCGCGCATGCCAGAATATCGGCAGTTTGTTCCGCCAACTGAATACGCCATTGTCCACCATCGACAATCCTTTCCTTGGCGTAAAACCGGTTAAACGCCTGGGCCGTATCCAATGCAAATCTCGCAATTACCGAAGGCTCTAGTTGGCGAGCCGCTCGTATCAGTTGACCGTGATAGCGACCCAATTGCTTAAGCAGCGCCCAACCTGCGTCACCCAATATTTCATCCGATACGTCATTCAAATCATGAGAATGGCTATCTTGGAAAAGGTCATTGTCGCTAGGGTTAGTATTAACATCAACATCGGCGCGAGCGTGAGCTTTCTCCAGAAGGCTGCGTATGCGCGCATGAGTATACTGCACATAAGGCCCGGTCTCGCCTTCAAAGGTCAGCGCCTCCTCCAACGAAAAGTCCACTTCATTCAGTCGGTTGTTTTTTAAATCACCAAAAATAATCGCCCCGATGCCAACGTCCTCCGCTATTGCCTGTTGTTCCTGTAAACCAGGGTTTTTCTGAGTAATGATGCCTTGAGCACGCGCTACAGCTTCATCCAGCACCTCCTCCAGCTTCACAACCTTGCCACGTCTTGTGGACATTTTCTTACCCGCAAACCGCATTAATCCAAACGGCACATGCTCACATTGCTCCGCCCATGCCTCCCCTGCATGCTTCAGCACCGCAAACACCTGCTGGAAATGCAACTTCTGTTCTCCACCAACGACGTACAGCAACCGATCAGCCTTCATCACTTCATGACGATAAATCGCTGTTGCCAGATCACGTGTCGGATAAATGGTGGTTCCATCCTTTTTCAGAATAAGACACGGAGGCAGTTCCTCGTCTTCCAGGCGAACTACGAGCGCTCCATCACTTTCCTCCAACAATCCTTTTGCTCTTAATTGATCAATAACTGCCTGCATCTTATCATTGTAAAAACTTTCTCCCAGCACATGGTCAAATGTAATGTTTAGACGCTGGTACATACGATCAAATTCACCCAGACTGATTTTAACAAAAAACTCCCATAGTTGTTGAGCCTCAGCATCCCCATGTTCCAAACGTCGGAACCACTCGCGCCCTTCATCCTCCAAAGTCGGATCATGATCGGCCTCCTGATGAAAACGCACATATAGCTTTAGCGATTCACCAATCGGATCATGTTGTAACTGCTCCTCATTTCCCCATCTTTTATAGGCCGCAATTTGCTTACCAAACTGTGTTCCCCAATCCCCAAGATGATTCACACTAATAGGTACATAACCTGTTTCACCAAGTATGCGATACAAGGCAGCACCGATAACCGTAGAGCGAAGATGACCGATACTAAACGGTTTGGCAATATTAGGCGAGGACATATCAATAACTACCCGCTGCCCGTTCCCGATATTAGGCCTGAGGAAATCAGCCTTGCTCAATTCAGCAAGCATAAGCGGAATATGAACCGATCGATCCAAGGTTATGTTTACATAGGCACCCGATGCTGAAGCGGTTAAACCTTCTTTATGGCCTACTAGTTCCGCCAATTCCAGTGCAATGTGCTGCGGAGACTTTCGAAACTTTTTAGCCAGCACAAAACACGGAAACGCCATATCTCCCCATTCAGGCTGCGGAGGCACCCCAAATAAAGATAAAATTTCTTTCTCCTCCAAGCCCGTATGGGCTAATATCGCTTGAGCAGCAATCCTCATTAACATGATGATCTCTCTCCTTCTTTTTATAGAATCTAACAAAAAAAGCCCCCGCCTCTTGAAATCATTCAAGAGACGAGAACTTCAATATCCCGCGGTACCACTCTTCGTAAATCGGTTGTGCAGCTAAAACTAACTTACACTAATCGCGATTTCACTCAATGACAAATAACGGTGTCTGCCGGGTTGATCTACTAGAAGTTCTGCTCGTTGGATCAACCGTCTCCCGGGTGCGCTTCACATCGGATCTCATACCGGCTTCCACCTCTTCCGGCTCGCTGTAATGATATAGCTTCGCTGCTACTCTCCCGTTCCATGACGTTAATTTCAATCATTATACAAACCTATTCAGTAGAAGGCAACCTTTTATTTCCTCTTCAGGCACTAGTTCCATATATGTAATTATACTGCCACCAATTGGCGGCAGGCCTGAACGCAACGACGGCAGGCTTCTGCACAATGTTTGCAATGATCATGGGAATGCTTGCTGCATTCAGCAGCACATACCTCACAGGCCTTGGCGCACAGCTCGCAAATTTCCTCGGCAAAATCCGTTCCGCGCTGCAGCATTTGAGCAGCAAATCCGCATATTTCTGCACATTCCCTACTCACTCGAATACATTCACGCAGCATAGCTAAATCATATTCCTTCAAACTCGCTACGTAACATACATTGCAAGCGTTCATACATTCCAGGCAAGCATCCACGCATTGTTGGTATGAATGATTCATATTACATTACCTCCCAGTTGTTGACCCTGCTGTACTATTACCCGCTGTCCCTTGAGGTTAATCATTTGATGTGCGCGCTTTCAATAAAACAAAACAATATAATCCCGACTTATGTAAGGAAGTGTACTATATTCCAGTGTGCAAATGCAAGGATATTAATCACATGGATTTTTAGCCCCTGTTTCTGACTTGCATACGCTCAGTCATTGCTCTATTGTAAAAAGTGTATGTCTAACCACCGATCAAGGAGTGAACATTTTAATGAATATGTCTTCTGTAGAGGAACACCGTCAGGAATCTCCCCAACAAGTGAATTGCATGGTCGTGACTGTCTCGGACACACGCACCGTGGAAACAGATACTGGGGGACGACTGCTCATGGATCTACTAGAAACCAATGGATATACAGTTGTTCGATATGTCATCGTCAAGGATGACTACGAAGGTATTCTGCAGTTAGTATCCGAAGCAGCGGCACAGGATGACATCGAGGCTGTTCTTTTGACAGGTGGTACCGGTATTTCTCCACGTGATACTACATATGAAGCTGTCTCTTCTCTACTGGATAAGGAACTACCTGGCTTTGGGGAAATCTTCCGTTATTTAAGCTTTGCTGAGGACATTGGTTCAGCAGCTATCTTAAGCCGGGCTGTAGCTGGCACTGTGGGCCAGACAGCTGTATTTTCTATGCCTGGCTCACGCGGAGCCGTTCGTTTGGCAATGGAACGCATTATTGTCCCTGAGCTACGACATGTGATGAGAGAAATTTATAAATAAGCTCCTATTTCCTACATGCTCCAACACAAAGAGGCACCCCATGCATTCATGAGGTGCCTCTTCCAACTATTCTTTTTCTTCAACTTCGGGCTGCATATAACTGTCGATCAGCTTTTGCTTTAGCTCCCATACCTTCTCGCTCAGATTTACACGATAAATTTCAGGGTTCAGCTTCCGCAAATATTCTGGCCAGAACAGTTTCAACTGTGAAGTATGGTAGGCACGAATTTCATCCAGCTCGGGAAGCTCATATACCTTCTGTCCATTTATAAAAATAGGCTCAAGCATCGGCACGGCTTCGTAATTTTCTACATACTTCTTCATATACGGATGCAAAGGGTTAAACAGCTTCAGGCGCTTACCATTACGCGGACGCTCTTCATCCGGAAAAGAAATATAATCGGCTACAGCTCTCCCTTTCTTCTTATCCACAATGCGATATACATCCTTTTTGCCTGGTGTGGATACTTTTTCTGGGTTCCCCGAGATCTTAATCGTCGGCAGCATTTCGCCATCTACTTCACGCTCAACCAGCTTGTACACCCCGCCGAGCGATGGTTGATCCGAAGCCGTAATAAGCTGTGTTCCTACACCCCATACATCAATACGTGCCCCTTGGGCTTTCAGGTTAAAAATCGTATTTTCATCCAAATCATTGGAAGCTACAATTTGTACGTAATCTAAGCCTTCAGCATCGAGCATTTCCCGCGCCTGAATGGATAGATAAGCCAAGTCACCGCTATCCAGACGAATTGCATTCATACGCTTGCCCTGACTCTCTAGCATTTTTGCTGTCCGAATCGCATGAGGAACACCGCTTTCCAGCGTATCAAAGGTGTCTACCAGCAGTGTAACCTGGTCTGGCAAAACCTTCGCATAGACGTCAAACGCCTCCTGCTCCGTCATAAAGGTCTGCACCCATGAATGGGCATGTGTCCCCTTCGTCGGGATTCCAAAGTGCTCGCCTGCCAGCATATTAGAAGTCGCGTCAAAACCAGCCACATAAGCTGCTCGTGCTCCCCAAATCGCTGCATCTGCTTCCTGCGCACGCCGTGTTCCAAATTCGAGCAGTGTATCATCACTTGCCACCTGCTTGATGCGCGATGCCTTTGTCGCAATAAGCGTCTGGTAGTTCATAAAATTCAGCAATGCCGTTTCGACAAGCTGCGTTTCCATAATCGTTCCTTCAACACGTACCAAAGGCTCGTTGGGAAAAACAAGGGCCCCTTCTTTCATCGAATGGACCGTTCCACCAAACTTAAACTGGCGAAGCGCCTCCATGAACATGGGATCGTACTTCTCCTCCTGTTCAGACAGGTAGCGAATGTCCTCTTCTGTAAACCGCAAATTTGCAATATAATTCACAATGCGTTCCAGACCCGCGAACACGGCATATCCATTACCAAAAGGGAGTTTACGAAAATACGCCTCGAACACAGCTTTACGCTGGTGACTTCCGTTCACCCAGTGGGCGTACATCATATTAATCTGATATTTATCTGTATGTAATGCGAGGCTCGTTGACTGCATTGTAATCATCCTCTCTGACTGTCTCCAGGTTTGTGGCGCTACCGCCTCATCTGCCCAGATTCAGCAATATCCGGCTCCATTTTGTTATCGGACATTGGTACACAATCGTTAAGTTATTTTACTTCTTCTGGCGTAAAACCGTATCCTCAGCCGATCGTACCGCGGCTCCAAGACTTCCCTCAAAATGACCCAAAGCCCAATCATGTCCAGCTTGATTAAAGCTCGCCACAGCGTCCTTGTATACAGTAATAGCAAAACCTTTGTTATAAGCATCTACAGCCGTATGCAGTACACATATATCCGTACACACACCAATCAGATGAACTTCCACAATACCACGTTCACGCAGCCTGAGTTCCAGATCTGTGCCCGCAAAAGCACTGTACCGTGTTTTATCCAACCAGTAGATAAGATCACTTTGTTGCTCATAGAGGCTATGGAGCTTGCCATACAAATGTCGTCCGTTGGTTCCACGTATATTATGTGGAGGAAACAGCTTGCTCTCCGGGTGATAAAGGTCGTTCTCTTCATGCAAATCCACAGCCATGACGACAAAGTCCCCTTGATCTACATATGCCTGCGTAATTGCTGCGATCCGTTCATCCAACTCAATCGCAGGTTGTCCTACAGGCAAACTACCGTCCACAAAATCTTTCGTGTAATCAATCACAATTAGTGCCTGCATCGTACGGTCAGCTCCTTATCCTCAAAGTGAAATTGTACGTTCTATGCGTAACCTATTACATTAGACGTTACGTGTAGATAGATAAACGCGGTACTCTGTCACTAAAACGGTACAACTGTGCCGGTCTTTGTGAATACTGGTTGGAACTGAGCGGTTTGCCGTTCTCATCACGCACCTCTTCCAGAATTCCCTGTCTGCTACGAGTCGATGTTATTTTGCGAATAAAGTTTGGCTCTTCGAAGTCCGGTACGACACTCTGTATCACCTGATATAATTCACCCAGTGTAAAATGTAGCGGTAAAAACTGTTTGGCGATCGTCGTCTGAAGCATCTGCAACTGAATTTTGCGATAAGCATCTACTATGATATCCCGGTGATCAAATGCCAGCTCCAATTCCTCCAACGCTTCGCGGATTGTGAATAGCCCCACCTCGGAAGCATCATCGGCCGCCTGACGCTGTTCCAACATCCATTCTTCAACCAGCGCAAAAAACGCATGTGATATGATCCAGCCGCGCGGATCACGTCCCGGTCCACTATATACACCCAAATACTCCAGATGCCCGCCGTCCACACCCGTTTCCTCTAACAGTTCCCGCTTGGCAGCTCCATACATGGATTCATCTTCCTGACAAAACCCTCCAGGCAACGCCCAGCGTCCTGCAAACGGCCAACTGCGGCGCTTGATGAGCATCACTTTCAGCTCCCGAATCGGCAATGTCTTTGTTACCGTCTTGCGCTCCCGCTTCGTTAAGGTAAACATAACGATATCCGCCGGAGCTCCATCTGGAGTGCGGTATTTCTTAATGTTATACGACGCCTTTTGCGCCTCTTCGTTTATACGATTGCTATCCATTGGCATCACCATATTATATCGTTTTGATAAATTCATTATGACATAATAAAAATTTTTGTCAAGCATCAGGCCTTGCCTGAATCACTTGCTTGTGTACGTAATACTCGGAAGGTTGCTGTAGATGTAGACCCGAGTGTGCCTTCACTATCCCTTACTTCCGCCTCAGTGGTTATAGTCCGACCTCCCTGATGAAGAATCCGCGCCCTAACCTCCAGTCGGCCTTGCCTCATGGCTGACAAGAAATGAACATTTAGGTTCGTCGTTACACATGGATCCATATTTCGTGAAGCCATACTGACCATCCCCATCGCCTGATCCATCAATGAAGTAAGCACACCCCCATGGACAATACCCATCACATTGGTATGCTCTTGTTTGGCTTCCAAAGCGATCTGTACCTCGTTTGCATCAGCTGCAATCAGCTCACACCCTAAATACTCCCAAAAAGTATTATTTTCGCCCTCTAGCATCTTACCGAACTTATCCATTCCCTTGCTTCCATCCCTTCTATGTTGTCCCATTTCTCTTGATGTCTTATAAACATATACGATGGCAAATTGCTTTCGAAAAAAAGGCGTGGAAGCTACGCCTCCACACCATAAATTTCATTCTAATCACTGCAATTCGACGAGGAAGTGCTTTTTCCCTCTTCAACGTTCACCTTCTCAGCAACGGTATCACGGATCGCCATGATCACCATTTGCAGTAGCTCATTAATTTCCACCTGACTCTGCTGGAACTCCGTTACAATTGGAATACCGTCAAGTTCTTCCTGTAGCTCCTGTAGCTCGGCCTCTATTTTGGCAATCATTTTTTGATTTTTTAAGGATTCAAATGCAACAATTTCCTTTTGCTTCTTTTTCATCGTTGCAATCAGCTGCTGGATTCGCCCATGATCCTGAATCTTTTCTTCTGCTTTCCGGAATACCTGTACTTCCTCACTGCTACCCAAAATACCTGCTAATTCTTTGGCTTTTGCCAATATCATTTCGCGATTGACCAAATGATCATGCTGGCGCGCCGCCGATTGAAGTTCTGTTTGTTGCAACCGCTCCTCTGTCATTGTCCATCGCTCCTTTTCTCACTTAGACGGCCTCGCACACAGCCCTTTACCAGACCGCACGCAACCCGCTAAAATATTCTTTTATCCGTTAACTGCTACAGCCGTTTCAACCAGATCACCTTTGATGTAAAAGGTCATAGGTTCCGTAATTTTCACTTGAACAAAGGAACCAATCAGGTCCTGAGAACCCTCAAAATGTACAAGCTTATTGGAACGGGTCCGACCGGCAAGCACTTTGCTGTCATTTTTGCTCTCGCCTTCCACCAGCACTTCAACCACTTCGCCACGCAATCGACTATTAAAGCGAAGGCTGTTTTGGTTCACCGCAATGTTCAGACGCCGGAGACGCTCTTTTTTGACCGACATAGGCACATTATCTTCCATCGAAGCAGCTGGCGTACCTTCACGTGGTGAATAAATGAATGTGTAGGCAAAGTCATAGCCCACTTCACGCACCAAAGATAGAGTATCTTCGAACTGTTCGTCGGTTTCACCCGGGAAACCTACAATGATATCTGTTGTCAGAGAAACATGCGGAACAGCTGCTTTAATCTTCGCTGCCAGTTCCAGAACACGCTCACGAGTATATTTTCGGTTCATTTTCTTCAATATATCCGTATTACCGGATTGAACAGGCAGATGGATATGCTCCACCAAATTACCACCCTTACCGAGCACTTCTACCAAATGGTCATCAAAATCACGTGGATGTGATGTTGTAAAACGTACACGCGGGATATTGATTTTGCGCATATCATCCATCAGATCCCCGAATCTGTAATTCAAATCTTTCAAATCCTTGCCATAAGCGTTAACATTCTGCCCCAGTAAGGTGATTTCTTTAAAACCTTGACGTGCCAAATCCCGTACTTCAGCGATAACATCCTCTGGACGACGGCTTCTTTCCTTACCACGTGTAAAGGGAACAATGCAATAGGTGCAAAATTTATCACAGCCGTACATAATGTTCACCCAAGCCCGCATACCCTCGCGCTTCTTCGGCAAGTTTTCGATAATGTCGCCTTCCTTAGACCACACTTCGACCACCATTTCTTTGCTAAAGAGTGCTTCCTTGACGAGCTGAGGCAGACGATGAATATTATGGGTACCAAAAATCATATCGACAAAACCGTGTTTTTGCATAATCCGGTTAACGACGTTCTCTTCCTGTGACATGCAGCCACACACGCCGAGCAGCAGTCCTGGCTTTTCTGTTTTGAGATGCTTGAGGTGACCCAGCTCGCCAAACACTTTATCCTCCGCATTTTCACGGATAGCACAAGTGTTTAGTAAAATGATGTCTGCTTCCTTCCGATCCTCGGTTGATTGGTAGCCCATTTGCTCCAGCAAACCTTTTATGGTTTCGGAATCATGCTCGTTCATTTGGCAACCAAATGTGTATACGATGTAATGCTTTCCCTCACCGATATGCTTTAGCTCATCCGGGACTGCGTTATCATATAATACCTGTACATCCTCTTTACCGCGTTGCTTTTCTTTTCTATGGTTCGGCTCCGCCATAATGTTGATTTCACGTCCGCGAATACGGATCTTTTTGCTATGCTCATCTTCAGAAATAATCTTCGCATCCGAGAAATCAAAATATTTGGAGTAATCTTTTGTTTTCTTTTCCATTCCTTAGTCACTCCTTACACCATCTATTTCACGAGCTAATTTGTGATTTTACTGTATCTTTAGGCATGGGTAAATTTATTTTAAGTTCTAAAAAACCTTTAAAAAAGGCATTACACTAAATTATAGCATGATTTATAGGCCATCGCCATAGATCAACCGCAGATACCATTGAGTGCAAAGTGAACTCATGTTCTTTTTGTACATAAGTGAAGTATTTGTGAATTATATAGTATGTAAAAAGCCCGATTCTTTTGCAAGAATCGGACTCTTTAAGCCTTCCGGCATTTAAATCGTGTATATTAGTCTACGATTTCAGCGTTGTCACCGTTTTTCACACCGGCACCGTTCGCTTCATCTGTATCAATGTGCATATCCAAAGCAAAAGAATCGGACACACGTGCAAGAACATTTTCAAATACAAGACCACGTTCGCCACCAACACGTACATTCAGCAACTGCTTGTCCTTAATGTCCCATTTAGCTGCATCAGATGTATGGAAATGAATATGGCGGGCTGCTACAATCACACCTTCTTGCAGTTCCACTTCACCAGCTGGTCCTTTTACTGTGATTCCTGGTGTACCATCAATGCTACCCGATTCGCGTACAGGTGCTTTTACACCAATAGCAAAGGAATCAGTGCGAGAAATTTCCAACTGGGAAGCGGGACGAGCAGGTCCCAAAATGCGAACCTTATCAAATTGGCCCTTAGAACCAATTACAGCTACCGTTTCATTTGCGGCAAATTGTCCTGGTTGGGACAAAGGTTTAAATTCGGTTAATTGATAGCCTGCTCCGAACAAAATTTCAATATGCTCTTGAGTCAGGTGAATATGACGGGCGGAAACGCCGACAGGTACGATTTTACTCATCGTGTGGTCACTCCTTTTTCTCTATACAATACTTTACACATCCATGCTATTATACTCCTATTTTGCCAAGAAAGAAAAGAAGAGCGTATAAAGTTCCCTTTTTCGCCCCAATCAGCGCTAAATATCATCCCTATAAATCAGATCAAACCGTCGTTTTAGCGAACAGGAGAAAGAAAAGCATGATTTCAGCTACAATGAGATGAGGGGGGACGACAATAAATATATTAAGGATAAACAGGACACAGAGTATTGCAGTTAAGAAAAAAATGACTCTTAGACGAGATTTAAGATGACTTAATCGGTACTGATGAAATACCAGTAAAACCGACAAAAAGTAAATAAAAACAGAAGCAAAGGTAAAGCAAAGCACAAAGATATAGTCTACTTGTCCCAAAAACAAGAGCTGAATCGAAGCAGCTAGCATGCTAAGGGAAAGATAAATAAACAAATGACCATAAATAATAGTCTGCCCTGCTGATTGTTTTGATTTATCAACGCGCTTCTCCATATTCTCAAAATATTGCCACCAGATTGCGATGACTAATACAAAAGCCAAAGCAGCAAATACAACAGAAGAAACCGTAAAATGATCGGATTGTAAAACAGAAAGCATACTTATCACAGATTCGCCAAGCAGAATTAAGGTGAACTGTGCAAATCGTTCTAAAAGATGCTCCGTATGGATTGGTGTGATCACCAACTTTTTACGACCAATCAAAGGAACGAGGATATCAACAGCTATACCGGTATATAAAATCAAATATCGAACCCAAGAGTCAAAGAAAAGGGAGAAACTAGAGATGACTATTCCAATCCAAAAATAGGTTCCGAAAAAACGAGCTGTTTCCTGTTTATGAGCCGTTTCTTTGGGTGCCGAAAGTAAATATTGAACGACAGTTAAACCTCTTAACCCAATATAGCCAACAAAAAAAGATACATAATACGCATCAAAATCTATATTCAAACTGGCAGTCATGATTAACACGAAAAACAATTGCAGGATCATAAAGATTCGATGCGTTATACTGTCTTGACCAAAACGGTTGTTGTAGACAGTTTGCCCCACCCAAGCCCACCATATCGGGATAAAAATCATAATGAACTTCTCCATATGTTCCCACGAGATACTACCATGCTCAACATGTAGTAAAACATGAGTGGCCTTAGAGACAGCAGCTACGAATAGTAAGTCATAAAAGAGCTCAAGCCAGGTAACCTTTTTTATTAACATTGTGTAATGGAGCCCCCTCTGGTATAGCGGTGCAGCATCAGTCTCGCTCCATTGTCTGCCGTATTTCTGCAAATATTATTTAAATTCTAAGATACTTCTCATTATTTCGTAATCGTTCTCGCTTTGTCAAGAGTGTTCGCAGCCAAAACATCTCCTTAAATAGCTATTTAAGAAGACATTTTGGAAGGCAAATTCGTTTGCAGATATTCCAGCGCATGGCCTCCCAGCCATCCCTTGACTAGCTCCTCAGGGTAATGCTTCAGCAGCAGTTCTGCAAAAGCCGGATATTTCCCCGAGTGTTCCAAGCCTTGCACATGGTGCTCGATACCGTCAAAATCAGAGCCAAACATCAAATGCCTTTCTCCGCCTAATGAACAAATATGCTCAATATGCGGTAGCAGATCCTCAGCGGTTACTGTACCCTGCTCTTTGAGAAACATGGTGACGAAGGTCAAACCAATCCGTCCGTTACGGGCGATCAGTGCACGAATCTGTTCATCCCGCAGATTACGAGGATGAGCACATCTCGCAAAGACATTCGAATGCGAGGCGATGGGCGGTAGAGTAGCCTCCTCCAGCACCTCCCAGAAGCCCTGTACGGACAGATGCGACACATCTAACAGCAGTCCCAGGTCATTACAGCGATTGACCAAATCGCGCCCCTTGCTAGTCAGCCCGCCACCTCTATGTTCCATAATGCCGTCAGCTGCCCAGTTCGCATAATTCCATGTCAGCCCAATCAATCGTATTCCCATGGCATAGCACAATTCTGCATAAAAAGGGTTCCCTTCCAGCGCATCTACCCCCTCCAGTGAGAGCAAAGCCCAAGGTGCCCATGTATGATCCGTCCCATTACCATCCAAATACGTTATCTTTTCCGTGCGCTTCTCTTCTCCTGCCTGCTTTACTTGCTCTTCCTGATGCACTGCGGACGCATTTTTCCACATTGCCAAGTCTTCCTTCCACAGCAATGGTCTCAACCCACCGGAGATAGAGGTAACATGCTGCCTGAACAGCTCAATTTGACGTACCACATGCTCAAATCTTGGTGTGCCTAATACCTGTGAAATATATATAGCAAACGTTTGCAACTGCACGTTACCTTCTAGCAAACGTTCTTTTGTGACATCAAGCGATGGATGACTGAAATCGATCTGCGCATCGAGCTGCATTTTACATAACACATCACAATGAAAGTCAACAACTGGCCAATTCACTTTTAGCTTATCATTCATGCATCTTACCTCCATTTATAGATTGAAGCACCACAAATTTATTTTAAAAATCATAGTAACAAACTCACAATGCAAAAAAGCCCGTTTACAAATCGTAAACAGGCTCAGGCAACTTACATTTATTATCTTGGCTCTACAATCAATTTGATCGCAGTCCGATCTTCTCCATCAATAACAATGTCTGTAAAAGCAGGAATACAAATCAAATCCACTCCGCTTGGTGCGACAAATCCCCGGGCAATGGCTACCGCTTTAATGGCTTGGTTTAGTGCACCCGCTCCAATCGCCTGTAATTCTGCATTTCCGCGTTCACGCAGTACTCCTGCGAGTGCGCCTGCAACTGAATTAGGATTGGATTTTGCTGATACTTTTAATACATCCATAGTAAGTACCTCCCCTGGGAATGATGATGGTTTGATTCCACTATTAGATGTTATTCGAGGGTCAGCAAAAAATTCCTGCTTTTTGGTGACAGTTTTCCTTATTCTTTCCTTAAGCAGCTCACAAAAAAGTTAATCCATCCGCCATTCATCTTCTTTGAGTCTGATTTTCTGAATTTTGCGGGCTTTTCCATCGTTATCATTCAGCTCTACGCTGATGGCATGGAAATGCCATTTGCCCATGTCCACTTGAAAACGTACCGGAAGCTGGGTCTGGAATTTCTGTAACACAGCCTCTTTCTGCATTCCAAGCACTCCCTCATAAGGACCTACCATTCCCGCATCTGTCTGATACGCAGTTCCTTGTGGCAAAATTGTATCGTCATTGCTCTGTACATGTGTGTGCGTACCTACCACGATTGAAGCACGTCCATCCAAATGCCAACCCATAGCGATTTTTTCCGAGGTTGCTTCGGCGTGAAAATCAACTAGGATATGTTTATGTTTTTTGCGCAACTCATCGACAATTTCATCTGCTGCACGGAATGGATCGTCAATAGCTGGCAAAAAGGTTCTACCTTGCAGATTAACAATAGCCAGCTCCTTACCTCCACCCTTTACAACGGTATAACCTCGGCCCGGTGTTCCTGGTGGAAAGTTAGCCGGGCGAATGATCCGTGGCTCATCATCTATAAAATCAAATATTTCCTTATTGTCCCAAGTATGATTTCCCATCGTAATCCCATGGACGCCCCAATCAAAAAACTCTCTGGCGATAGCAGGGGTTATGCCTCTTCCCGAAGCTGCATTTTCTCCGTTCACGATAATAACATGCGGATTGTATTTTGATTTGAGCGAAGGAAGATTTTCCCTCAGTGCCTTTCTGCCTACACTGCCGACGATGTCTCCAATAAATAATACGTTGATAGAAAGCCCTCCCTAGTCTGCCTTACATAAATGAAAAGTGGCCCTACAAACAGCGGCCACTTTTCATTGAAATGCTTTTATTTTGCGTATTCTACCGCACGGGTCTCGCGAATAACAGTAACTTTGATATGTCCCGGATAGTCCAGTTCATTCTCAATCGTTTTCGTAATATCGCGGGCCAGTCGGAATGCTTCCGCATCATCAATTTTCTCTGGCTGTACCATGACACGAACTTCGCGTCCGGCTTGAATCGCGTATGATTTTTCAACGCCTTCAAAAGATTCGGAGATGCGTTCCAGCTTCTCAAGACGACGGATGTACGTCTCTAGCGTTTCACGCCGCGCTCCCGGTCTTGCTGCTGATAGAGCATCTGCCGCCCCAACCAGCATGGCGATCACTGAAGTCGCTTCGCAGTCGCCGTGATGTGAAGCAATGCTGTTGATGACGACCGGGTGTTCCTTGTACTTCTTCGCCAGTTCCACGCCAATTTCAACGTGCGATCCTTCCACTTCGTGATCCAGCGCCTTCCCGATGTCATGCAGCAATCCTGCCCGTCTTGCCAGTACAACGTCTTCGCCCAGTTCCCCGGCCATTAGACCTGTCAAGTATGCAACTTCCATCGAGTGCTTTAATACGTTCTGTCCGTAACTCGTACGGAACTTAAGACGTCCCAAGATCTTGATCAAATCCGGATGCAAGCTATGCACGCCCACCTCAAAGGTGGCCTGCTCACCATATTCACGGATTCGTTCGTCCACCTCTTTACGGGATTTTTCCACCATCTCTTCAATACGAGCCGGATGTATCCGTCCGTCCGCTACGAGCTTTTCAAGCGCAGTACGCGCAATCTCTCTACGAATCGGATCAAATCCGGACAATATAACAGCTTCCGGCGTATCATCAATAATGAGGTCAATTCCTGTAAGGGTTTCAAGTGCACGGATATTACGGCCTTCGCGCCCGATAATCCGGCCTTTCATTTCTTCGTTCGGCAATGTGACAACAGAAACCGTCGTTTCTGCTACATGATCTGCCGCACAGCGTTGGATGGCCAGTGTGATGATTTCACGAGACTTTTTGTCCGCTTCTTCTTTGGCCTGCTGTTCAATTTCTTTAATCATCTGAGCTGTTTCATGACGAACTTCCTGCTCTACGTTGGTCAGAATAATACTTCTTGCATCCTCCATCGTCAGATTGGAAATACGCTCCAACTCAGTTACCTGACTCTTGTAAATCAAATCAATTTGCTGCTGGGTTTCATCGATTCGTTTCTCTTTGTTGGCCACCTGTTCTTCTTTGCGTTCCAGCGATTCCAATTTTTTATCCAGCGATTCTTCTTTTTGCAGCAATCTTCGTTCCTGTCGTTGAATTTCATTGCGACGTTCACGAGTTTCTTTTTCAGCTTCGGCACGGATGCGGTGAATTTCATCTTTCGCTTCCAATACCGTTTCCTTCTTCAGCGCTTCTGCCTCTTTTTTCGCGTTCTCCACGATTTGCGCGGCAGCTTCTTCCGCACTGGAGATCTTAGCTTCTGCAATAGATTTGCGAATAAAATAACCAATCCCGAACCCAAAGAATAACGCGGCTACAGCAACGAGAACGAACCAGATCGCAGTCATCATACTGTTCACCTCCCCGTTGGTTCCTCCAAGGCATTCCTTGGGACTTTTTGCAATTGTCACATTTACTTTGATCGTCAAACTAAGATAACGACACAAGGTCGTTTCATTTCATATGCACATGCTTTCACATGTACAATTCCGCCTGGCATAGCGGCATCACTTGTTATTTGGCGATGAGAACTCACCGGTGGATTCCGCTTTTTTGGAAGGAAAAAGGGCGTTCCACAAGTATCGTTTCATATATATTTTATTATTTGACAAATGGCATTGTCAAGGGAATGCAAACATTAGTAGAGTACCATGCAGCTTTCCATGTAATAACTAGCTCATCCTATCCGTTCATACTAGCCCAAGGTTCAGCAGCCGTTTGGCAATTATTCCTCCCACTGCAACAATTCCTCGTCATCTGAAGCAGCGTCATGCTCGGCCGCAGTGAGATGATTGACCACTCGGCGTGTCATATCCCCCGAATATCCGCGTCTCATGAGAAAAGGGTAGGTTTTCCTTTTTTTCTCCATTATATCACCACGTACCTGATTCCATTTCTTACGTCCGACCGTCAAAGCACTCTCCCACTCCTCATTATCGGTGATTTCACCTAACGCTTCCCCAATAGAGGCTTTAGAGATGCCTTTCTGACGGAGTTCTTGCCTAACCCACATCTTCCCCTTACGTTGGCTAGTTATACGCTGCCTTGCCCATTGGCGGGCGTACAAATCATCATCCACGAGTTGCTCCCTTTCCAGTCGGACCATTACTTCGTCAATAACAGACTGATCCAGTTCTTTTTGCACCAAACGCTGGGCAATTTCCTGACGTGTGCGAGGCTTTCGCCCCAAATATCGAAGCGCGAGTACATAGGCCTGTTGCTTTTCATCTGCCAGAACAATATCTTCCAGTTCTTTTTTGACGAATGACGTTCCTTTGAACATATTGTACTTGATCATTACATCTTCTAATACAGACAATGAATACGGGCCAAAATGAATGATATAGCGTCCACGTTTGCGTCCCTGTCCCTGCTCTACCCTAGTAATCATCAATTCCTCATGATCCGGAAAAAGAGAAATCTCTTGTTGCTTATTTGCTTCCGCAGAATATTCATCTTCATCGTCCAACTGCAATATGTTTCCCTCACTTTGAAATTCACGAAAGCAGTCTTTGGACAACTGCTACGCAAAAGTTAGATTCCGCTGACAAAGCAGCTTTAATTGATGCAAAAATGCCCTGCACAACTGTGCAGGGCATCAGAATCATGCTATTCAACCGGATTGTGCCATAACCCTGGCTCCAGTTCACAAATCAGGATTCACCAAGCTTTATTCAAGCTCCAACAATTCCTGTTCTTCCTTGGCTTGCTGTGCCAACTCTTCTTCTGTAGGCGGAGCAACCGTCGTAATCAAATTGCTTGCCACCCGAATTTTTTGCTCGATCGTACTAGCAATGTTCGGATTTTCCTTCAAAAATTGCTTCGCATTCTCACGTCCCTGACCAAGGCGCTCACCTTCGTAGGAATACCAAGCTCCACTCTTGTCGACAATGTCATGCTCCGTACCGATATCAATCAAGCTACCTTCTTTGGAAATGCCCTCACCGTACATAATGTCCACTTCAGCCTGACGGAATGGAGGGGCAACTTTATTCTTCACGACTTTAATACGTGTGCGGTTACCCACAATGTCGTTACCCATTTTCAAACTTTCAATACGACGAACATCCAAACGTACCGTAGAGTAAAACTTCAAGGCACGTCCACCTGGTGTTGTTTCAGGGTTACCGAACATAACACCTACTTTTTCACGTAGCTGGTTAATAAAAATAGCAATAGTTTTCGATTTGTTAATGGCTCCAGACAGCTTACGCAATGCCTGCGACATCAGACGTGCTTGAAGACCGACGTGGGAATCTCCCATTTCGCCTTCAATCTCTGCCTTCGGCACAAGTGCCGCTACGGAGTCAACAACTACAATGTCTACTGCTCCACTACGTACAAGGGCTTCGGCAATCTCAAGCGCCTGCTCTCCTGTATCTGGTTGCGATAGTAACAACTCATCAATATTGACACCCAGCTTGCTTGCATACGACGGATCAAGCGCATGCTCGGCGTCGATAAAGGCGGCTTGTCCGCCTGTTTTTTGCACCTCTGCGATAGCGTGAAGAGCTACTGTCGTTTTACCGGATGATTCCGGTCCGTATATTTCAATAACCCGGCCTCTTGGAAAGCCGCCCGTTCCTAACGCAATATCCAAAGCAATCGAACCACTGGGGATCGTTTCCACTTGCATGTGGGTAGACTCACCCAACTTCATAATGGAACCTTTACCAAATTGCTTTTCTATTTGACGGAGCGCCATATCCAGCGCAGCACGACGATCTGACAATAAACTCACATCCTTCATTGTTTGTACTTTAATAATACCTTGTTTTGACACGCTTGCCAAGCATTTTTTCGAACATACATTCGTTTTTTTTATTCACACAGCTCTCTTCTGTAATTACACCTGTCTCTTAAAACAAAAAAAGAACCGCTGGCAAAAGGCTTTGCAACGGTTCTTCCGATAAGGTGATTATATCATGAATATCTATCTAAAACAACTCTACGACCCACACTGTACATAAATGATTAAGAGAGTTTCTCGTTCTCTACCAGCCTGCGCCACAATCTGTACAGAATCGCTTTGACTGATCGCAGTCGGATTGTTTCGCGGTTACCACTCAGTCTCAGTTCATGTACTTCCGTTTCCTTGTCGCGTTCAGCAATGCCAATATACACTAGACCGACTGGCTTCCGTTCGGAATACCCAGGTCCGGCTACACCAGTAACTGAAAGTCCAAAATCGCTGTCCATGATCATTCTCGCCTGCTCTGCAAGCACAAGGGCCACTTCCTTACTCACTGCACCTGGCGCTTGATCCCCTTCCAAATAATCACAAGGCACGTTGAGTAATTTCATCTTCATTTCATTGGAATAGCACACGATGCCACCTTGAAACATAGTAGCACTGCCAGGTATAGAAGTGAGGTGTTCCATCAGCATTCCACCTGTACAGCTTTCTGCCGCACTCACAGTGAGTCCGCGATTGGCCATTAGATCTACGATAACCTTCTCCAGCGTAACATCTTCGCTTGCATACATAAATTCCGAAAGACGCTGCTGAATTTCTACTTCCGTAGCCGTCAGCTTAATCAATGCTTCACTTTCGCTGGCCGCCTTGGTGGATATACGGATCGTGACTTCCCCTTCCTTGGCATAAGGAGCAATCGTGGGGTCTGTCTGGGATTGGATCAGATCTAACAAACGGGTTTCAAGAGCTGACTCACCAATCCCTGCAAATTTTAGCATTTTTGAATAAATTGGCATTTCCTCACCGCTCAATGCCTGCTGAAGCAACCAAGGTTTGGCCTGGTTTGCAAACATCGGTTTGAGTTCCTTAGGAGGTCCAGGCAAAACTACATAAAATTTACCATCCTGTGCAATTGCGTCGCCCACAGCTAGCCCTGTCTCATTTTCAAGCGGAGTAGCACCTTCAATAGAAAGCGCCTGCCGGCGGTTATTTTCGGTTATTTCTACCCCACGGTTACGAAAAAATTGATCTAGCTTGTCCATTGCAAGACGATCTATGTGCAATTTTCGCCCCAATACAGACGCTATCGCATCTTTCGTCAAATCATCCTGGGTCGGTCCCAGACCGCCAGAAAATAAAATAATATCCGCACGCTTCTGAGCAATTCTTATGGCTTCCTGAAGCCGATCTATGTTATCGCCAACCACAGTCTGAAAATATACATCGATTCCAATTGTAGCCAACTCTTGTGACAAATATTGAGCATTTGTATTCACTATTTGTCCGAGCAATAACTCTGTTCCTACCGCAATTATTTCAGCTTTCATCAATTCTTCCTCCTGTACTGCGAATATGATGGGAATTATATAAAGAAACAGCAATAAGTTTAGTCCCTATTGCTGTTTCCATAAAATTTATACTGTTAAACCTTGGAGGAGCTCAGCAAATGGATATTTTTCACGAAATAATCAATACCCGAATAAATGGTGATCAACACCGCTGCCCATATCGCTATTAAATCAAACGGTATACCAAGAAAAACAAACGGGAAATTATTAATGAGCAGCGCTACTATAGCAACAATCTGAATGATCGTCTTTAATTTGCCCCAATTGCTTGCAGCAACCACAGACCCATCCAGCAAGGCAATCTGACGCAGCCCCGTAACCGCAAACTCACGGCTAACAATCACAACAACAATCCACGAATCAATTTTCCCCATTTCTACCAAGGAAACCAAAATGGCGGTTACCAAAAGCTTATCAGCAAGGGGGTCCAACAGCTTGCCCAAATTGGTGACCATATTATTTTTACGTGCCAAATACCCGTCAAGACCGTCCGTGCTGGCTGCTACAAGGAAAATGATAGCCGCAATCAGCTGATTATACGGCAGCTTGAAAGCTCCGATCTCAATCGGTGGCGGATAAAAATCAAAGTCCACCAGCAAAGCCAGCATCATCACCGGGATAAGGCAAATCCGCGTTATTGTAATTCTGTTGGGTAAATTCACAACACACTCTCCCCTGATTATCGTACTTGATTACAAATGGCAGTTTTCGGATTAAATTCAATCCTATGTAAATCGCTTTCGGCGAGCGCTATACACCTGAATTGTCTGCATTTTCGTTACAAGTATAATATGGCGCAAAACGCATGTCAAAATAACCTGCCGCACATCAAGCAACGTTTTTCCTGCAAAATATATGAGGGAAAACGTCTTTATTTCATGTTTGTAAATTGAAGCTCCAATGGCAAATCAGCTTTACGTAGCAATTGAATGATCGCCTGTAAATCATCCCTGTTTTTCCCGGTCACCCGGATTTGATCACCTTGAATCTGACTTTTAACTTTTAGCTTGGAGTCCCGAATAAGAATGTTAATTTTCTTGGCATTATCCTGATCAATTCCCTGCTTCAGCGAAAGACGCTGACGCACTGAACCTAGAGAAGCGGGTTCCAATTTGCCATACTCCACATTTTTGAGGGACAGACCTCGTTTGGCCATTTTAGATTGCAAAATATCAATCACCGCATTCAGCTTATATTCGTCTTCCGATGCAATCGTAAGAGCTTCTTTCTCAAGCTTGAGGCTACTTTTGCTATCCTTGAAATCAAATCGTGTTTCAATTTCACGCTCCGTCTGATGAACCGCATTTGTTAACTCCTGCATATCCATTTTGGAGACGATATCAAATGAATTTTCTGAAGCCATCGTTTCACTTTCCTTTCCACAACAAAGTTCAATATCTAATTATAGGCTAGTCATTTACAAAAATCCAATAATCGGTTGACTAAAAAGGCGTTCTTGCCAGTTTTCCTGACAAAAACGCCTTTATTTCATTTACGGTCAAAATATCTAATTATGGCTTCGTGTTGGAGTTCGGAACATATCCAAAAGTCCAAGCACAATGTGAGCAAGACCAAAGCCCAGTATGCCATAGCCCCATGCATTCGGTATCAGATAATAGCCCAGTAAACTGACAATTATACCGAGCCCAGTCACAATCCAGCTGACGGTCATAACGTATACACCTCACTTTGCGGAAAATGAAATGACTGCCTTTCCAGGAATTACAGTCATTAGTATTTCCTCGCACCAAGGCGTTTATTCACCATTAGTAGTTGTAGAATCTGTACCACTTTGTGCTGAATCCGTACTGCTACCTGTCGTAGAATCTGCAGGTAAACCCGTCACCCCTGCACTCGTTCCGGTCGAAGAGGCTTCTCCTTGCTGTATCAGTACACGAGTAGTCGATTTATTATCTGTTATCGGTTGACCTGCTACAGAAATATCTGTGGCAGAAGACCGCCCTGATTTGATATATAAACCTTCTGGACCAATATCGAAAGACATGGCATCTCCACTTTTAGTCATACCATAACTCAGCTTTTCTCCACGGGAATTTTCTCCCTTGTACACTTCAAGCCAGCTTTCACCCGTAGCTTTAATATCAACCTTGGCTGTGGCTCCCGTTGCACTGGAAACTTTAAAAATCGTCGTCTTGCCTTGCTTGCCGTCCTGTGCCACAGTTACACCTTGTTGTGGAGTAGTCGTATCCGGCTGCTGTCCAGTATTTGGAGTAGTAGCATCCGTATTCCCCGTACCATTTGGCTGAGTTTGCCCGGTTTGCCCCGCACCAGGAGTCTGCCCACCAGCACCATTTGGAGCCGTCGTTTGACCATTGTTCGGCTGTGTCGTAGTGGTATCAGGAGTAGACGTGTTTGGTGTTGTACTCGGTGTTGTATTTGGTGTAGTAATCGGTGTTGTGTTTTCTGCTGTTTTTGGAGTTGAATGGTTGTTGCTCACCCAATAAGCATAAATAACCCCAACAATGAGAACTAGAAAAAGCCACATTAACGCTGTAGGCAACCATTTAAGATTACCAATCGTGGCGGGACGGCTGGAGCGTTTCTGTGTAACAGGCTCCATGACTGCTTCCGGTTCAGGTTCAGGCACATTGCTTTGATGCCCTTCCAGAATCTCATCAGGATTCAACCCGACCGTTTCAGCGTATGTTTTAATAAAAGCTCTGACATAAAAGCTTCCCGGCAGCACTTTGTAATCGCCCGTCTCAATGGCTTCCAGATAACGTTTGCGTATCTTCGTCATTTCCTGAACATCGTCAAGGCTCAATCCTTTTTGCAGCCGGGCCTCCTTTAATTGCTGACCCAGTTCTGACATGTCATCATCTCCTTGTGTAATTACGCTTATTTAAAGATCTTCTGTATAACTGGCTGTAAAGGTATCATAAATAATTTCCTCAGCCGGATTATTGCGAAGTTCAATAATGATATTGAAATCGTCAAAGCTGTATCCCGACTCACGTACAAATACATCAGGATGCTCAATCACTTTAGTACTTGGCATGCTCATAATTTCCTGAAGCAGGTGATAATGTCTTTCATTTGACCGAATTGTACTCACAATACCATCAATAATAAACACATTGTTTGGGTTCATTTCTTCTTCAGAGAGCTGACTGCGTACCGTCTGTCGTAGTAGCGTCGAAGATACAAAAGTCCAACGCTTCATTGCGCATACACTACTGGCAATAATGGATTCCGTTTTGCCCACACGTGGCATCCCGCGAAGACCGATCACCTGATTGCCGTCCCTCTTTAATACTTCACCCAAAAAATCGACCAGCAACCCAAGCTCATCGCGTGTAAAGCGAAATGTTTTACGATCATCCGAATCCCGATCGATGTAACGGCCATGTCTTACTGCCAATATATCAACCAGCCTCGGAGCACGTAAGGCCGTGACTGTAATATTGCTCGCTTTTTTTAACGTGTCTCCGAGAATACGTATCTTCTCATCATCGTCTGTTTCAAGCAACATCCCCCGTCTTTCACCTTCAACACCGTTGATCGTCAGTATATTAACCCCCAGAATACCAAGCATGGAAGCAATGTCTCCCAGCAGTCCGGGTCGATTTTTATGTATCTTGTACTCCATGTACCACTGTTTCGTTTCTTCCGTCACGTTAGCACCTCATTCACATTCAAACCGTCAACAACTCCAAATCAAAGCATTATTGTATCATAAAATAACATCTTTCGACAAAACCAATTATTGAAATTTGATAGGCTGCATTGTGTTGTAAGCCTCAATCACGTTTATGATATATAAATTACAATGGAATTACAAGAACAGCTCTGTAACCATTACAGAAAAGCCCCCAAAAGGGAGCTTTTCATGTTGGTTCTTACTTATGCGTTGCTCTTGGCCAATTTAACCATTAGCCGGGCGATGGTGTGACGCTCGTCCTCATCGGCAACTCCCCACAGTTCTTTCAATGCGCGGTTGGAGTGGTTGGCTGGATCGACCTTCTCATCCAGAAAATCACCGATTTCATAAGCAAGCTCTGAAATGGTATCTTGGCTGATTCCCAGCTTCTCCGCTTGCTCTACACGCTGACCGAGGAACTTTTTCCAAACATCAAAATTCTGAACAACTGTTGACATACTTAAATCCTCCTTAGATGATTCAGATTTAAAATCAACAGTTGTAATATGCTCTTCTCAGACGCTTACTATACTGGTGGATTCCTCCAAGCGCTATTTCCCTTAAGTCACCCATCCTCCGTTAGGACTTATGACCTGGCCATTAATATAACCTGACTCAGGAAGCGCAAGAAAATAAACCAGGGATGATATCTCATCAGGTCGAGCCAATCGTCCGGCAGGAATTTCTTCTTCCAAACTGGTAATTTCGCCTTCATCTAAATGATCCAGCATCGACGTATTCACTGCACCTGGAGCTACTGCATTCACTGTCACCCCGGAAGGTGCTACTTCTTGAGCCAGCGCTTTAGTGAAAGCGTTAATGCCTCCCTTCGTGGTGGAATACAACACCTCGCACGAAGCGCCACATATCCCCCACACGGAGGAAACATTCACAATGCGGCCATAGCGTTGGGAAATCATATGTGGCATAAAAACCTGCGTACACAGAAAGGTTCCCTTAACATTGACTGCCATCACTTCGTCCCATTCCTCTTCCGAAACATCTGTCAACAGCCCATAATGAGATAATCCGGCGTTGTTCACAAGAATATCCGGCTTCATCCCGTGATTATCCAGCTTTTCCCGCATGCGTTCGATCTGCTCCTTGCTCCGCAGATCCGCTGACACGGTCATAACCTTGCCCGAATAAGCCATGCAACGACGGGCAACTTCATTTGCTTTTTCATGGGACTTCATGTAGTGAATGACCACATTCATCCCTACAGCTGCAAAACGCTCAGCAATAGCCGCACCAATTCCGCCACTCGCTCCTGTAATCAGCACAGTTGTATCGCCAATCGCTTTTAATTCTCCGCCCTCAGTGGTCATCGTTTCCCTCTCCCTGGACATTACGGACTCACCACTAGTGATATTGCGAGTTGATCCCACTGGATATGATCTTTCAGACGGCGATTTACATCCTCAAGCGTAATACTTTCATAAACCGGAAGCAGTTGGAAAAAATCACTGCCCCGGAAGCGATGTCTTGTAAATTCATGCGCAATATTTTCTGGTGAATTGAGTGTACGCAGATAACCACCGATTTTCTTTTTGCGTGCCCGTTCAAAATGTTCTGCTGCGAAGCCCTGCTTCTGGATGGACTCCACCTCTTCACGTATTCTCGCCAACAGCCGATCCGGGTCTTTGGTATCTCCACCGATTGCGGAAAATGCATATTGCTGCGTACTATTGTACTCATGGCCAAAACTGTCCGAAATCAGATCCTCATCGTAGAGCTTTTGATACAGTTGTGTACTGGAACCAAATAGGAGATCAAGCATCAGCTTGGTTTCCAGATCATGACGAAGCAATTCTTCACCCGTTAAGCCTACTTCAGCCTCCTTGAATCCAAACAGTAGCTTTGGCAGAGAAACGGCCAGCTTCACCTCACGACGTGGTTCTGCAACTGTAGTGGGTTCATCGTCGAAAATCCGCTCAATCTCTCCCTGCGGCTTATAGTCCTTTTTGGCCTGATTGTTACGTACCAGCTCTATTACTTCAGCTGGATCCACTCCTCCCACTACAAAAAGAATCATATTGCTTGGGTGGTAGAAAGCTTCATAGCAACTGTACAGCGTTTCCTTTGTAATCGTACTGATGGATTGAATCGTACCTGCGATATCAATATGCACCGGATGGACCTTGTACAACGCCTCGATCAGACCAAAGTAACTCCGCCAATCGGGGTTATCTTCATACATATTGATTTCCTGGCCAATAATGCCTTTTTCCTTCTCTACATTTTCATCTGTAAAGTAAGGATGTTGAACAAAATTGACCAGCGTGGTCAAATTTTCTTGAATACGCTCAGTTGCCGAAAACAGATATACGGTTTGATCAAAGCTCGTAAATGCGTTCGCCGATGCACCATTAGAGGAAAAGGTAGCAAAAATATCTCCTTCAGGCTCTTCAAACATTTTATGCTCCAAAAAATGGGCTATGCCATCCGGCACCTTTACGGGCTGTTGACCTTCTACGCGGAAATGATTATCAACCGAGCCGTATTTAGTCGCAAATGTGGCGTACGTCTTCTGAAAACCCGGTTTGGGCAACACATAAACGTGTAAGCCGTTATCCATTACTTCATAGTACAGCGTTTCCTGCAAATGCTCATAAGGTATATGCTCCACCGTTATTCCCCTTTCTGGTCTCTCAAGAAATAAATAGTGTCCAGTCGGAACGTCCGGGCGGCATCCTGAACATCCTGCACCTTGACTGCCTCCACCTGACTCAGCAGCTCATCTACCGTCCGCTCTTTACCGGAAAGCTGTCTGTTAAAATCATAGGCGATCATCTCAAAAGCGGAATCCTGCATCTCCTTCAGCAAGTTGCGAATCATCGCCTGCGTTTGGGTCATTTCCAGCTCAGTAATCGCTCCGTTTTGCGTATCTTCCAGTTGCTTGCGGATAATAGTAACCGCTTTTTCATAATTAGGAATTTCAATACCAGATTGAATCGTACCAATCCCTTTATGCCCGTCATACCGCGATGAAGCGTAATACGCCAAACTTTCCTTTTCCCTTACATTAACGAACAGCTTTGAATGCGGATACCCGCCCAGAATGCCATTGTACATCAGAGCGGATGCATAGCGATCGTCACCATACGTAATAGGGGTCCGCAATCCCATGTTGAGCTTGCCCTGGTTCACATCAAGACGTTCTACAACAGTTTGAACATCACGCTCTACCGACTTGGACTGTTCCGGAACATACCCTGCTTCCGCTGAACGGTTCAATTGAAAATAGCGATCAACAAACTTCTCAACTTCTTCTAGCGTCGTATCTCCCACAACGTATAAATCCATGCTGGCATGATTCAGCCATTCTCCATAAGCCTCATACAAGCTCTGTGCATCTATGCTGTCCAGATCAGATCGTTGACCAAGAGGGTGCAGACGATAAGGCTCATCTTTGCACATTTCCTCCATGCAGCGCTCACCAGCATAACGTATTTTATCGTTAACTATAGATTCCAGCTTCTTGCGCACATTTTCTCGTTCCTGCTGGACGTATCCAGTTTGAAATGCATCATTTTCCAATGCAGGCTTCGTCAGCACTTCTCCAAGGAAAGCAAACGAACGATCCAGCAAACTATCCGGACTGTTTACAAAGCTGTCATTAATCGTATCCATGCGAAATTGCACGATCTGATAATCTCCACGTTTATACACATCGAATCCGAAACCTGCGCCATACAATTGCTCTAACTGTTCTCTGAATTGTGTAGTCTGCGGATACGATTCTGTACCCCGGCGCAGAACGAAAGGTACCAGCCCCACTCGAGTTACGGTTTCCTCCCGTAGCGGAGTGCCTACATACAATGATATAGCAAACGTCTTAAAGCGCTTGGTCGGCAGTACATGAATCCTCAGTTGTCTGCGTGTGCCACGCTCGAAACCTGTTTTGTTCAAGTCCAAAACTCCTTTGTGACGTCAATTGGCGTCTAGCCTTTGATTAGCATTAGCTGCTGTAAATCGTCCTCCTGTAAAGAGGTAAAGTGTACCAATCTTTATTCTAACCATGCAAAAGCCAAGAAGCAACCGGAGACAAGCTCCCGGCTGCTTCGGCGTTTTACATGCAAAAAATATGTTCCCCGATGGTTTTCACCTGCGGACGGGTCCAAATCCATTTGGAGGTGGCTGTTTTTGGATTAAAATAATAGAGACATCCTCCGCTTGGGTCCCAGCCGTTCAGCGCCTGTCGTACTGCCTTCTGTGCAGTTTCATTCGGCGTAAGCCAGATTTGTCCGTCTGCTACAGCTGTAAAGGCCCCCGGCTGGAAAACCACTCCAGATGGTGTATTTGGAAAACTAGGTGATTTAACCCTGTTCAAAATAACCGCCGCCACGGCAACCTGCCCTTCAAAGGGCTCGCCACGGGATTCACCGTAGACCGCATTAGCCAAAATCTTAAGATCGTTTGCAGATAGTCCCATGGTGTTGGCCGATCCCATTGTTTCATCATTTTGATCCGCTTTATCATTATTGTCCGCTGTCTGTCCCTGAGCGGAACCTTGATTGTTACGATGCATAGGAGTTTCCGTTGGTTTCCAGTTAGGAGTAGCATTCACCAGCTTTAATTTCGTCTTTGCTCCGACCACTCCATCGGGACGGATACCAAATTCCTTTTGAAAACCTTTAACAGCTTTTAGTGTACTGCTGCCAAAATGGCTGTTCACTTTCCCGCCAAAAAAACCCAGCAATTTCAAACGTGATTGCAACTCATATACATCCTGACCGTAAGATCCAAAATCAACCGCTCCCGAGCTGAATGTCGGCTCGGATGGTTGCGCCGCTTGTACTTTCTGCTGTGTGCTGAGCGACTCTGCTTGCTGCTGTGCAGAGTCATTTTTAAAAAGTCCTGTGTACGTAATAGCCGAGGCTGCGAGGATACCCGTGCAAATCCAGACCATTGTCTTTTTCATATGCTGCGCTCTACCTTTCTTTTGTGGGATTAACAGGATGGCTACGTTTATTATGACAAGCTCCGCTTAAAGCTATTCACCCTTTTAATCTTCTTTCAGCAGGTAGTCGCCACACCTCAAAAAAACATCACAAAAAAACGCTGTTTGTGCACTTGGAGTTGTCATTTTGGAACAACTACCTTGCGAACGAACAGCGTTTTAATGTAGTGCTGGATAGAGATAATGCTTAGGAACTAACTTTATTTTGCTGATATTGTTCCATTGAGATAAGAACCTCACGGGGCTTGCTGCCCTCGTAAGGGCCGATGACTCCGCGAGCTTCCATGGAGTCAATCAGTCGAGCAGCACGTGTATAACCGATCCGCATACGGCGCTGAAGGAGCGAAACGGAAGCTTGTTTAGCCTCTAAAATGATGTTGACAGCCTGATCGTACAGTTCATCCAGCATTTCATCTGCATCAGCCGATACCTCTTCCACCTCCGGCACTAGCGTTTCATCATACTGCGCTTCACCCTGTTCACGTACGTAGTTAACAATATTTTCGACTTCTTGATCGCTCATGAACGCTCCCTGAACGCGGACTGGTTTAGAAGCACCCATTGGCATGAACAGCATATCACCACGTCCGAGCAGCTTCTCGGCTCCACCCATATCCAATATAGTACGGGAATCTACCTGCGAGGAAACGCCGAAGGCAATACGTGAAGGAATATTGGCTTTAATTACCCCGGTAATTACGTCAACCGAAGGTCTTTGCGTTGCAATGATAAGGTGGATGCCTGCTGCACGCGCCATTTGGGCAAGTCGTGCAATCGCATCCTCCACATCTCCCGCAGCTACCATCATTAAATCTGCCAACTCGTCCACAATAACGACGATGTAAGGCAGAAATGCATCCGGGTTATCTTTCATCAAATTATTGTATCCCTCAATATTACGGGTTCCTGATTTGGAAAATAACTCATACCTTTTTTCCATTTCGACTACAATTTTCTTCAATGCAAGTGAGGCACGCTTTGGATCAGTCACGACCGGAGCCAACAAATGTGGGATTCCGTTGTACACGTTCAACTCCACCATTTTAGGATCGACCATCAAAAATTTGACCTCATCCGGCTTTGCTTTGTACAAAATACTCGTGATGATCCCATTGATACACACTGATTTACCCGAACCTGTTGCCCCAGCTACAAGAAGATGGGGCATCTTGGCCAAATTACCGACAATCGTCTGTCCTGCAATATCACGTCCGAATGCAATAGACAAGCTGGAAGCTGACTCCTGGAAAACGGTTGTCTCCATTACCTCACGCATCGTTACAATGGAAACTTCATTATTCGGAACCTCAATTCCGATAGCAGATTTGCCAGGAATCGGAGCCTCCATACGGATATCTTTGGCAGCAAGCGCAAGCGCAATGTCATCCGTCAGACTCACAATACGGCTGACCTTCACTCCAATGTCCGGCTGAATTTCATAACGTGTTACGGCAGGGCCACGGACAACCTCCAGCACCTTCGCCCGCACACCGAAGCTTTCCAGCGTTGCTTCCAGTTTGCGTGCCGTTTGCATGTAATCCTTTTGTCCCATACCTTTGCCTGCATTTTGTGGTTTAGCAAGCAAACGAAACGATGGTAGCTTGTACGGTTTAGGCGGCGGCGGAGCCGGGATAGCTGTATGGGTACCTTCAACCTCTTCGCCTGCCACCCCAGTTGCAATCGTCTGAGCTTGTCCCTGGGCACCTTCTAATCTCCCCTGAATCGTAGTCGAATCATCCATATCCGTATTCGCATTGGCACCCACAAAGTCATCATCCAGGGATTCGCCAATAATGGAAGTTGCCTGCTCTGCCCCTGTCAGGGACTCTCCAAATTCAGCTTCCGGTCTTCTTTCCTCATGCTTTACTTGTTCGAAGAAATCCCTAATAATCGGCGACCTTTTTACCGGAATTGCAGCTTCCTGCTCAGCGTGTTCGACTATGTCAGACAGCTCTTCACTCTGGTTGCCGTTTCTCCACTGAGCCTGCGCGTCCTCAGCTTCATATGGAAGATCATGATCATCCTCATCCGTATCGACGGAATGCTCTTCCTTGTCCGCTTTATCTGAATTCTTAAGACCAAACAACTGAAAGAAAATCGGTTGTTTGCGTGCAGGAGGCTGCATTTCGTCAAAGTCATCATCCATGTCTTCCTCATAGGCAGGAATCGGCTCAGACTTGATCTTTCTATTTCCATTACCTTTGCTAGATGCCGAAAGCGGAGTAGCTTTACCAGTCCATTTTTTGCGCACACTTCCCCCAGCTGCTAGCAGCTTGGTCTTTACAATCCGCACCAAATCCACATAGGACAGTTGGGTCATCAGCATGAAACAAATGACGAACATAACAATCATGATCAGTTTAGCTCCCGTGAGACCAAACAGCCACAACAGAACAGTAAGCTGCAACGCGCCTACGTAACCCCCGCTGATATCCTTGTTCAGCATTGAGGAATGGCCCTGCTGATCAGGCGACAGCAACTGCTCGCGCATATCTATATGTATCTGGGTCATCACCCCGCCTGGCTGAAGCGCGTTGATCGGCCCCAAACGCTGCTCCATAGATGAAATAGAACTCATAAGTGTAAAGGCAAATACCAACAGGAGCAAACCCGTTTTACGCGAGTTCCACTGGTTCGGCCACTTGCGGTGAATCATCACCATCAGACCATAATAAATGCCAATCAGAGGGATAACAAAATAGAATTTCCCCAATACGAGCCCAAACATCTTGGATAGCGACCGACCAACTGCCGCTTCACCCGACAACGCAATGACCGCTAATGTAATCAGCACAATGCCGTAAATTTCAAATTTTAGAACTCCGCCAAATGCGGCTTTCTTTTTTCTTTTTCTTCTTCTGGACATACAAGGTCACCCCCCAGAAGAATATTATACCACGTCACCCGGTATCCGCACATATGTTCTTTTTCAGCAGTAAATGACCGATTTCTATACTATTCGACACCTTCTACGACCATTCGATGACTTGACCGGGTCCATAACGCGGATTCAGGTAGGCTTCCAGCGGGCAGTCCAACAACCGTACAATGATCCCCCGACGACTTTCAAGCGGCTGTACCTGCATAAGTAGACCGTCTACTCGAACCTCTGCAAGCTCCTCAGCCTCTTTCCACATCCCTTGCCACACCATTTCCATTGGCATTACAGTATATAATGTCATTGAGATAGCTCCCCGCTATGCTCCCCTGACAGTGTCTCTGTAGGAGTTCCTGTGGCACTGGGAATAAAAGGAGCATACGGAGCCTGCTGTTGGATCCCAGCGTTCCCGTTTTGCTGACGCCGCGTTTCAATAATGGTGTTCAGCTGTTTTAAAGCCTCTCCGATCCCTCCAACCGCGTCCATCAATCCATACTTCACTGCATCGGCTCCCCCAACCGCTGTACCAATATCGCGGTTTAACTCACCGGTTTTAAACATCAATTCCTTAAACTGCTCTTCTGTAATACGAGAATGAGAAACGACAAAGCGTACGACACGCTCCTGCATTTTTTCCATATATTCAAAAGTCTGTGGGACTCCAATGACCAGGCCGCTCATACGAATAGGATGAATGGTCATCGTCGCACTCTCCGCAATGTAGGAATAAGTGGAAGACACAGCAATCGGCACACCGATGCTATGCCCCCCGCCTATCACAATGGTCACCGTTGGTTTACTCATCGATGCGATCATTTCAGCAATAGCCAGTCCTGCCTCTACATCACCACCAACTGTATTCAGCAAAATCATTAATCCTTCGATACGAGGATTTTGTTCTGCCGCTACCAGTTGGGGAATAATGTGCTCATATTTTGTCGTTTTGTTTTGAGGCGGTAAAATGAGATGCCCTTCAATCTGACCGATAATCGTCATGCAAAAAATATTGGACTCGCCTCCAGGCATGGAGGTTTGACCCAGTTGCTGCAAAGCCTCCATAGCAGGTAACGCGGGTCTTTGCCCAATTTCTGGTTGATCTGGCGTTTCCGTTTCCTCGTTGCCAGATGATAGATTGCTGTATTGTTCCATATGGGTGATCTTCCTTTCGCTTTACGCATCTATATGACCCGTAGTCACCCTATAGTATGGGTTGTAAATGGAATATTTTATACCTACCCCCATTCTTTTCCTTGCCCTAGAAAATCAAAAAAGCCTCTCCTCCCGCGGAAACCGTCCAATATTTCCTGCGGGAAGAGAGGCGACTGTGTGCCTGTGACTTAAGTTTTTAATTCAGGTTTTTGAACAAATTTCAATTGAATCACACTTCCATTATAATTGGCAGGATCATCGGTCTGCGACGAGTTTGCTCATACAAGAAGCGACCCAGTGCATCCTTGACATTTGTCTTGAGGGAAGCCCATTCATTTACATTTTCACTCATGAGCTTATGCAGTGTACTTGAGACAATACGATTCGCTTCATCGAGCAAACCTTCCGATTCACGGACATAAACGAAACCGCGGGAAATGATATCTGGACCCGATTTAATCGTTCCGTCTTGCTTGCTCAGCGTGACAACCACCACCAAAATACCGTCCTGTGACAGCAATTTACGGTCGCGCAATACGATATTTCCTACATCCCCTACGCCTAGTCCATCAATCAGTACGTTACCTGCTGTAACTTTACCAGCTCTGCGTGCTCCGCCATTCTGAATTTCAATGACTTCACCGATATCCGTGATGAAGATATTTTCAGGCTCAATACCTACGCCTTCAGCAAGAAGGGCGTGACGACGTTGCATTCTGAACTCACCATGAATTGGCAAGAAGAACTTTGGTTTCATCAGATTCAGCATCAGTTTAAGTTCTTCCTGGCTTCCGTGTCCAGAAACGTGGATACCTGGATTAGCTGCGCTGTAATATACATTGGCACCCAGACGGAACAGTTCATCAATTGTGCGTCCAACGTATTTTTCATTACCCGGTACCGGAGTAGCTGCAATGATGACTGAATCCCCTGGAAGAATGTCAACCTTTCGATGTGTGGAACGAGCCATTCTTGTCAAAGCGGACATCGGTTCGCCCTGACTGCCTGTGCAGAGAATTACTACACGGTCCGCTGACATTTTGCCAACTTCTTCAGGCTCAATCAGCATTCCATCCGGAATTTCCAAATAGCCCAAGTCCGAAGCAATGCCTACGACATTAACCATGCTTCGACCAATAACTGTTACTTTACGTCCCGTTGCTTCAGCAGCATTAATTACCTGCTGAATACGATGTACGTTAGAAGCAAAGGTGGCTACGACCACACGCTGTCTCGACTTGCGGAAAATGTCTTCCAGCACAATACCAACGCTCTTTTCCGAAGGTGTAAAGCCCGGTTTCTCGGCATTCGTACTGTCTGACAAAAGAGCCAGTACGCCACGTGTGCCAATTTCAGCCATACGCTGCAAATCTGCATATTGTCCGTTCACCGGAGTATGGTCAAATTTGAAGTCACCTGTATGAACAACAGCGCCTTCAGGAGTATCAATACATACACCTACAGAATCCGGAATACTATGGTTGGTTCTGAAGAAGGTTGCTTTTAGTGTGGAACCCAGCTTGATTTCGGAATCAGCATTGATCAAAATACGTTTGGTTTCACCAAGCAAATTCGCTTCCTTCAGCTTGTTTTCCACCAATCCCAGCGTCAATTTGGTACCATATACTGGTACATTCAAATGTTTCAACACGTAAGGCAAACCGCCGATATGGTCCTCGTGACCATGAGTCAGCACAATGCCTCTTACTTTGTCGCGGTTCTCTGTAAGGTAGGAAATATCAGGAATAACGATATCAATGCCCAGCATGTCCTCTTCCGGGAATTTCAGACCGGAATCCACCACGACAATGTCATTGCCGTATTGAACGACATACATATTTTTCCCGATTTCACCGACGCCGCCCAAAGCGAAAATCATCAATTTATCGTTGTTTGTTTTTTTAGACAAATGAATCTAAACCTCCTATGGTAGTTGGACGTCGTACCTTGATTTGTTATTTAATTTTCAAAAAAATACCGCACCCAGTCACTTGACCCCATTATACATGATTAAAATACGAAAAAACAAGTCATCCTGTTCGTTACGCTAGGTTTCCCATTGCTGTCTCAAACCATTAGTATCTGTCATTTTATCTACATGCATGGTTAAAAGCACAGCAAAAAGGACGTCCTATAAGAACGCCCTTCATGCTGGAGGACCTTGTCAGACAATAAACTCTATCGGTTTTGTACCTACCGACTGCCCTTAACAAGGTTACTCCTTAGTATTAATTAATATCCTACATTCCTATTTGTCTTTAGCGGGTAAATAATTTCTTAATAAATTCCGCTTCATCCTCAGTTGGAGGAATGAGCGGCAACCGAACCGAACCAACCCTAATCCCCCGTAATTCCAATGCATATTTTACTGCCACTGGATTAGGCAGAGGATGAGGACAGCCAAACAAACCCTTGAAAATCGGGAACAACTGCTGATGCAACTTTGCTGCCTCCTGCGAGTGTCCTCCTACAAGTGAATCGATCATCTGCTTCATTTCAGCACCTACCACATGGCTCGCTACGCTGATAATACCATAAGCACCTACAGCCATAGCAGGCAACCCAGAAGCATCATCCCCGGAATAAACCAGAAAACCCTCTGGCGCTGCCGCTGCAATCTGTGTAACCTGCGCAAGTGATGCACATTCTTTGGTTCCCACAATATTTGGAATTTGTGCAAGACGCAGCGTTGTTTCAGCTGTTAGACTCGCTCCAGTACGGCTTGGAACATTATACAGTATAGCTGGAAGGGATGTGGAGTTTGCAATACTTTCGAAATGCTGATACATCCCTTCCTGATTCGGTTTATTATAATATGGCACTACCAGTAGAACACCATCTGCTCCTGCCTGCTCCGCGGCACGGGTTAGATGAATGGAGTGACGCGTATTGTTGCTGCCAGTCCCGGCAATAATTTTACATCGTCCAGCTGCTTTTTCTACAACAAAAGCAAACAACTTGATTTTCTCATCATCGCTCAGGGTAGGAGACTCTCCTGTTGTTCCAGATACAACAAGTGACTCTGAATGCTGTTCTTCTATTAAATAATCAATCAACGAGGACAATGCAGTCCAGTCAATCTCTCCTTGCTGATCAAAAGGTGTCACCATTGCGGTAATCAATCTGCCGAAGTTCACCATGCTGCCTCCTTTTTGCAAGTCCGAGCCCGGACCATGCACCTATTGATGGAGTTCAAATTTATTATGCAATGCGCGTACAGCCTGCACCATATCTTCTTTTTTAACAAGTACCCAGATCGTCGTGTTGGAATCTGCGGATTGAAGGATCTGTACGTCTGATTCTGCCAATGCCTCCACAATCGTCGCCATAATGCCCGGTACCCCGTTGATACCACCGCCTATGACAGAAACTTTAGCACATCCGGCCAGTATCTTAGGTTCTAGACCCAAACCGTTCAATACTTCAACCGCTTTGCTTCCATCATAATCGAACACAGTATAAACTGCCCCCGATGGCGTTACATTAATAAAATCAACGCTGATTCCATGTTCAGCCATAGATTTGAACACTTGTAATTGCAAGTGCTCCATACCCGGCTTTAATTCAACATTAATCTGAGTGACATTGCCAACATACGCAATACCGGTCACGAAACGGTCTACGATGTCTGCCTGCACGTCTTTAAAGCCTTCCGGATGGGTAACTAACGTACCTTCTCCTTCGGAGAAGGTAGAGCGAACACGGACCGGGATATTAGCCTGCATGGCGATTTCAACAGCACGAGGATGGATAACCTTTGCTCCCTGATGAGCCATATTACAAATCTCCGTATAGCTAACATGTGTAAGCGGCTTTGCGTTTTCCACAATGCGCGGATCGGCGGTCAATATACCATTCACATCCGTATAAATATCAACCATATCCGCATGTAGAGCAGAACCTAGAGCAGTAGCTGACGTATCGCTGCCTCCCCGACCCAAGGTAGTCATATCACCGTCTGCTGTTTGTCCCTGAAAACCTGTCACAATGACAACTCTGCCTTGGTTCAACTCTTCAACAACACGGTCTGGCTTTATATCCAAAATACGAGCATTGCCGTATTGATCATCCGTAATAAAGCCCGCCTGTGCCCCAGTTAGCACTGTAGCAGGAATACCTTCCTTCTCCATCAGGCTGCATAATGTAGCAGCAGAAATAATTTCACCACAGCACAGCAATAAATCCCGTTCGCGCTTCGGAAGACTGTCGCCGTTAGACACCGCCCAATCCAGCAGCGTGTCGGTGGCATAAGGCTCTCCTTTTCTCCCCATGGCCGACACAACAACAACCAATTGAAGATTTTGTTCCAGCTCCCTCTTCACATGTGCCAACACAAGTTTACGTGCTTCAGGTGTGGAAAGCGAGGTTCCTCCAAATTTTTGCACCAAAATACCCATTATTTTTCCCCCATATTGGAACGTTACTCCGCGTTTGCAGCAATAATTTCCGCGATTTGCACCGCGTTCCATGCCGCTCCTTTGAGCAGATTGTCGGATACGACCCACAAATTCAATCCACGGCTATTGCCCAAATCACGGCGTACACGCCCCACAAATACGTCAGGTTTTCCTGCAGCTTCAGATGCCAGTGGATAAAGCTGAGCAGCAGGATCGTCCACTAGCGTTACTCCCGGTGCTGAAGCCAGCAAATTACGGATTTCTTCTAAATCATAATCTTTTTTAAGTTCTACATATACAGATTCCGAGTGACCATATACAACAGGAATACGTACACACGTTGCTGTTACGTCCACAGATTCGTCACCCAGTATTTTTTTCGTTTCACGTACCATTTTCATTTCTTCCAGTGTATAACCATTGTCCTGGAATTTATCAATTTGCGGAATAGCATTGAAAGCAATCTGATGTTTTACTGGCAACGAGCCTACTGGCAACAGATCAGGCTGAACTTCATCACCGTTAAGAATCGCTGCGCTTTGACGATTCAATTCATCAATAGCTCGGCTTCCAGCCCCGGAAACGGCCTGGTATGTGGATACTATGATACGAGAAATGCCATACTGATCATATAATGGTTTCAAAGCAGCTACCATCTGAATGGTGGAGCAGTTCGGGTTCGCAATAATGCCTTGATGCTCGGCAATTTTGTCGCTGTTCACCTCAGGCACTACAAGAGGAGCTGTCGGATCCATTCGGAATGCATTGGTGTTGTCAATGCAAACTGCCCCATGACGAACAGCATGCGGCGCCAATTCCTTACTTACGTCTCCACCTGCACTAAACAAAGCAATGTCGATTCCCTCAAAGCTGTCGGGGGTAGCAATCTCTACTGGAATTTGCTGACCTTTAAAGCTAATTAACGTGCCGGCAGAACGAGGCGAAGAAAGAAATTTGATTTTGTCCACAGGAAAATCCCGTTTTTCCAGCAGATTTACGATCTGTTCTCCTACAGCGCCTGTCGCTCCAACGACAGCTACATTAAACATTCTATTGCTCATCTGGTATATCTCCCCTTCTCGACTAAAAAACCATTTTTTATTCTGAAAGCATCCACCGCCAACAAGAAATTAGACCCGATACAATATCGAATCATCTTCTAGGCGAGGGATGCTCAGCAGTTAACTATAATACTTCATGGGGTCTTGCGTTCCACAATCATCGGCTGAAGCTGTTTGCCCTGCAATGCTTCATAAGCAGCCTCCGGAATCAACTCCATGTTAGCTACAAGCGAGTTCGGCTTTTTAACTGGATTGTCCTGTCCGAACGGTACAAAAAAGATATTTTTGGCTACGAGTAATTTGGCGATATTGGCAGCATTTAGACCCAGTCCATCATTAGTAGATATGGCTAAAAGAAGTGGACGGCCGTTGCGCAATTGCGCCTTGGCAGCCATCAAAACCGGACTGTCTGTCATCGCATTCGCTAACTTACTCATCGAATTCCCCGTCAAAGGTGCAATCACCAGCACATCGAGTATTTGGGAGGGACCCAGTGGCTCAGCCTCCACAATTGTAGAAATGATATCATTCCCTGTTATATCTTTCAACTGTTTTTGCCAACTTTGCGAAGTACCAAAGCGAGTATCCGTTGTTAGCACTGTATTGGATATAATAGGGACGACCTTTGCACCCTCATCAACAAAGCGCTGTATAACAGGCATTACCTCTTCAAATGTGCAATGTGAGCCTGTAATTGCATAACCTACTGTTTTCCCTTGCCAACTCATTGTGCATCCCCCCGATCAGGATTATCTTCCATTAACAACTGCACCAGCGTATTCGCTATAATGGCACCAGCAGTTTTGGGAGCAACAATACCGGGAAGACCAGGGGCAAGCATAGCCTTGATTCCACGCTTTTCCGCATAACGGAAATCACATCCGCCCGGGGCGGAAGCAAGATCTATAATCACGGTGCTCAATGGTAATTTAGACAGGATTTGCGCTGTGATAATCATAGAGGGTATCGTATTAAAAATCAAGTCAACTCCCTTTGTCTCATGTGCTAAATCCCTTGTCATAAAAGGCTTCCAACCCATTTCCACGGCTCTCGCTGCATCCTCTGCCCGCCGTACTCCAACCTTCACTCTAGCTCCCAATCCCTGTAGTGCCCTTGCCATGGTAAATCCAGTCCGTCCCATGCCTAGAACCATACAATCTGCACCGTGAATCGTAAAATCAGTATGCTGAATGGCCATCATCAGTGCGCCTTCGGCCGTAGGTATAGAGTTGTATATGGCCACATCATCTCGCTCCAGCAGCTCTACCAGCTTTAACTCATGTCTGGTACAAATTTCTTTTAAGTACGTCCGCGCCATTCCTGTATATACAATACAATGAGGTGGAAGAGCAGCAGCATGCTCATTCAGGAACTGAAGCTTCTGTGCTCCGAAAAGTGCATTTACGTTGCCTTCCTCATCGCATCCCACCACCGGCAAAATCAATGCATCTGACGATTCCAGCAGCTTGACAGACAGTGGTTCTAGTGTCACTCCTTTGAGTGGTACTTCAAGCTTGTCAAAACCGACCACACTGACGGTAGCATCCATGTCCACACATTTACGGATTACCTCAAGCTGCCTCGCATCGCCACCCAAAACAACGACGCGTATTCCTGTTAGCATCCGGATCACTCCTTTCCGAGACACGATATGCTTTTAGTCTATGCGAGTGCCCGGAAAGGGGTGAAAAAACACAAAAAAAGCCGCCTCTTTATGAGGCGACCTTTAAATGCATACATACTCTTAAGCAAGTAAATACGAAGCTTTTACAAAATAGATATTCGTACATTTTAAACCAACCATCGCCTCAGCGTCCTGTATGACCAAAGCCTCCAGCACCACGCACTGTTTCAGATAATTGGTCTACTTGTTTCAGCTCTACCTCAGGTACAACTTGAAATACCATTTGTGCAATTCGCTCATTGCGCGTAATCGTGAATGATTCCTCGCCCAAATTAATAAGAAGTACCTTAATCTCCCCACGATAATCCGCATCAATTGTTCCCGGTGTATTGAGACAAGTAATACCATGCTTAAGAGCCAGTCCACTTCGCGGACGGATCTGTGCCTCCAATCCCGCCGGCATAGCTATTGCAAATCCGGTTGGAACGAGGCAACGCTTGCCGGGTTCCAGTACCAGATTTTCCTGTACTGCTGCATACAAGTCAAACCCTGATGCAAGCTCTGACATTTTGCGGGGCAGCTCAATATCTTCATTGCCCGCGAGTCTGTTAATTTCCACGTAAGTTAACAAAATAGTCCCTCCTCATATCCTTTACCGCTGAATCACTCGCTCCCACCATCGACAGGGCAAACGGCTCCGAGAACATCCGATCCAGCACTTTGTTCACATCATTCGCCGTCACTTGCTCGATATGTTCGATCATTTGATCCAGCGTATAATGCTGACCAAGCATTAATTCATTTTTTCCAAGCCGATTCATCCGGCTACCTGTACTTTCAAGGCTTAAAATCAAACTTCCTTTTAATTGCTCCTTACCTTTACGAAGCTCATTAGCGTCTAAACCGTTGACAGCCACATCTCGTAAAAGCTCCAGCGTCAAATCCAGCACGTCCTTTGTTTGTTTAGGAGCCGTACCTGCATAGATCGTGAACATGCCACTGTCCGCATGGGAGCTATGATAGGAATAGACCGAATAAGCAAGCCCACGCTTTTCCCGAATTTCTTGAAACAAACGTGAACTCATGCCGCCGCCGATCGCGTTATTCAGCAAAACCATAGCATACTGGAGGTCGTCACCCGTTGCAAATCCAGGTAGGGATAAACAAATATGATTTTGCTCCGTTGCTTTCTCATGATACAACAGTTCACCGTTAAACGCAGGTACTGTCAGCGGCGAAACGGTTCCATGATTGTCAAAATGTCCAAAATGTCGCTCCAACAATTCTACCAAGCGATCGTCAACATTACCAGCCACACTGATAACCGTATTGTCAATTGTATAATGTTCCCTCATATACTGGCTGAGATGTGAGCTATCCATAGCAAGCAGGTGATCTTCGGTTCCGAGAATCGGATAAGCTAGTGGATGTTCACCATAGGCGGCGCGAGATACAAGATCATGCACCATATCATCCGGTGTATCCTCATACATGGAGATTTCCTCCAAAATCACATTCTTCTCTTTTGCCAATTCTTCCTGATCTAGTTTGGAATTAAAAAACATATCAGACAGCACATCAACTGCGATCGGTAGATGCTCATCCAACACTTTGGCATAATAGCATGTATATTCCTTCGAAGTAAAAGCATTAACATTTCCTCCGATGGCATCGAATTGCTCAGCGATTTCCTTAGCGTTAAAACGCTCTGTTCCTTTGAAAAGCATGTGTTCGATAAAATGAGAGATACCGCTATTGTCCGGCGTTTCATTCCGGGAGCCAGTTTTAACCCAGATGCCGAAAGAAACTGAACGCACGGTTGGAATTTTTTCAATGACCACTCTTAGGCCGTTTTTGAGTTGAATTCTTTCCACGATTGGCCCTCCTAAACTGAATTGCATACTTAGCCATAATGTTCAATCCTAACAGAAAAAAGACGTTCACTCAACCGGAACAGGTAGTTGCCGATCAGGGGAAAGCGTCTGACTGACAGTTCCGAGCACAAGTCCCTTACTACGAATGGCATGGATCATGCCTTTGAGAGCAGCCGCTGAGGAATCTGTTGGGTGCATTAATATCAGGGAGCCTGATTCAACCTTACTACTGATTTTGTTAATCACCGATTCCGGTGACGGATGTTTCCAATCTACTGTGTCCAATGTCCACAACACTGTTTTGAGCCCACTTTCTGCTGCTATATCCACCGTTTGCTGATTAAAATCACCCGAAGGAGGGGCAAACCAGTAATTTTTGATACCCAAAGTTTCTTGAAGAAGCACTTGAGTCTTTTCAATTTCTTGTGTGGCTCTGGCCCGACTCAGACGGCTCATATTCGGATGAGAGTAAGCATGATTCGAAAGCTCATGCCCTCTTTTTTGAATCTCCTTGGCGAGATCTGGATTTTTTTTCAACCAACTTCCATCAAGAAAAAATGTAGCCTTGATCTTTTCCTGATCCAACGTGTTCAGTATCGGCAGGATAAATTCATTCCCCCATGCTACATTGATCATGAAGGATACCATCGGCTTTTCGGGATTCCCCCTGTATATTGGAACATTACCGAGCTGATTTAAATGTATTTTAGGTGCCAATTGCCGATATACATATTGAATGGGTCGATCCGGAGATGCAATCGCTTTGCGATAGGTAGCATCCAAATCCATCTCCAGCCCGTTATAGCCTGGAATAGCCTTCCATACCCTGTCGATCTTGGCATCAACTGGCTCCCGCCGCTGACGGGCTGCTTCTGTTCTTAGTCGCTGCATAAGCGCATTATCGGGTAAAGCCGCCATCGCCATCGTTGTTTCAACTTTAGGCTCCCCAACTCCTGTAACGTCTCCATTGCGTAATTGATCAGCGAAGTCACGAACCCCGCTAAACTGTCCGATTACCAGTGTGATGGCTAAACTGGCTACCACCCACACTGCTCTTTTTGTCCTACTCATGATTCCTTCAGCCTCCCGCCCGTTTGTCCACATTGTATGCGGAGAGGAAAAGAACTATGACGCAGTAGCCTCTAGAAGCCCACTTTGGCGCAGCTTGTGCATATGTATGAAAAAAGAGCCAGAAACGTAGCTCTGCCTCTTTCCAAAAGCTTAAACAATGCTATTCAAATCCCTTGTACTGTTAATACGAAAAGCTACTCCTGTCTTTCTAGTCTGCAACATGCAGGTCCTAGGATTTTGCAGGTGCTTCTGCTGTCAGAACAGCCTTACGGGACAGATTGACACGTCCTTGTTGATCAATTTCGGTTACTTTCACCGTAATTGTATCCCCAATAGCAATTACATCTTCAACTTTGGCTACACGCTCAGTAGACAGTTGAGAAATATGAACCAGACCATCTTTACCTGGTAAAATTTCAACAAATGCACCGAATTTCTCAATCCGTTTTACTGTACCGATGTAAATCTCACCGACCACGACTTCCTTTACGATACCCTCAATAATGGAACGTGCTTTTTCATTCATCTCTTGATTTGTGGAAGCGATGAACACACGACCATCTTGTTCAATATCGATTTTCACGCCGGTTTCTTCGATGATTTTGTTGATGATTTTACCACCAGCTCCAATAACATCACGGATTTTGTCCGGGTTAATGTGCATCGTCATAATTTTTGGAGCATACGGAGACAACTGCTCACGTGGCTTCTGGATCGCTTCCATCATTTTGCTAAGAATGAACAAGCGTCCTTCTTTAGCTTGCTTGAGCGCATCCTGTAAAATCTGGCGGTCAATACCGTTAATTTTAATATCCATTTGAATGGCAGTTACGCCTTCCGCAGTACCAGCAACTTTAAAGTCCATATCGCCCAGGTGATCTTCCATACCTTGGATATCAGTCAATACGGAGACATGATCTCCATCCTTGATCAATCCCATCGCTACACCTGCAACCGGAGCTTTAATTGGTACACCTGCATCCATCATAGCCAGTGTACTTGCACAAATACTAGCTTGTGAAGTCGAACCATTCGATTCCAGTACCTCGGAAACCAGACGGATGGTGTATGGAAATTCAGTTTCGGAAGGAATTACTTTGGAAAGCGCACGTTCACCAAGAGCACCATGTCCGATTTCACGACGACCTGGCGCACGCAAAGGACGAGCCTCCCCTACGCTGAATGGCGGGAAATTGTAATGATGCATGAAGCGTTTTGTTTCTTCCAAATCAATACCGTCCAAAATTTGCACATCACCCAATGCACCAAGTGTACAAATGCTAAGTGCTTGCGTTTGACCGCGTGTAAATAAGCCCGAACCATGAGTACGCGGCAAGATGCTAGTGTCGCTTTCAATCGGACGAATTTCGTCAAGCTTACGACCATCAGGACGCACTTTATCATGCGTGATCAGACGACGTACTTCTTCCTTGACGATATCATAGAGAACTTCGCTCACGTCGCTCAAAAGCTCTGGTGTCTCTATGTATTGTGCTTCAAAATGGGCAACTGTCTCTTCGTTGACTGCATCAATCGCCTCTTGACGGGCATGTTTTTCTGCAATTTTAACAGCTTCCATTAAACGTTCAGCTGCATAAGCACGTACTTCACTGTTCACTTTTTCATCAACAGCATGCAGTTTAACCTGCATTTTCTCTTTACCTGCTACTTGCACCAATTGTTCAATGACTGCCACAATGTTCTTAATCTCATCATGACCGAACATAATGGCTTCCAGCATAACTTCCTCTGGAATCTCATTGCCTTCGGCTTCTACCATCATGATGGCATCTTTCGTTCCGGCTACAACCAGGTACATGTCGCTTGCATTCTGCTGTGCAATATCCGGGTTAATCACAAATTGTCCGTCTACACGTCCTACAGCGACTCCACCGATTGGCCCATTAAAAGGTACATCCGAAATGCTAAGTGCTGCCGAGGTTCCGATCATTGCTGCAATTTCAGGTTCGCAATCCTGATCGACACTCATAACCAGGTTCAACACCTGTACATCATTCCGGAAACCTTCCGGGAACAATGGGCGAATTGGACGGTCAGTCAAACGGCTGGACAAAATCGCTTTTTGACTCGGACGTCCTTCACGTTTAATAAATCCGCCAGGAATTTTCCCCACAGCATACAATCTTTCCTCATAGTTTACGGTCAGTGGAAAAAAGTCCAAATCTTTGGGTTCACGAGAAGCGGTCACGGTACAAAGCACAACTGTTTCTCCGTAGCTCACTTTAACTGCCGCATTGGCTTGTTTCGCAAGACGTCCTGTTTCCAGCACCAGCTTTCTTCCGCCGAGCTGCATTTCTACGCGTTGCTCCATGGTATCCCTCCATTTCATTTCATTGTAAAAGTTCTATACATATTCAGTATTTCCTGCGCAGGTCTTATTCATAAGAAGCTCGCAAGCAAATCAGGATATGTAATTCAAAAAAAGATTCCTCATTTCAAAAAAGAACCCGGCTGCTGTCCGCCGTCGCCTTAGCAGGGACAAGCGGTGAACAACCAGGCTTCTTTTCTCATTACATGTCTGAAAATTAACGACGCAGTCCGAGACGCTCGATCAACGCACTGTAACGTTTAACATCAGTCTTCTTCAGGTAAGCCAAAAGTTTACGACGCTGACCGACCATTTTCAACAACCCGCGGCGGGAGTGATGGTCTTTCTTGTGCGAACGAAAGTGACTTTGCAAGTTGACGATGTTTTCAGTAAGGATAGCGATTTGTACCTCTGGTGATCCTGTATCGGATTCATGAGTTTTGTACTCCTCGATCAATTGCTGTTTACGCTCTTGAGTCAATGCCATCCTGTTCACCTCCTTCATTATAATCGCCATTAGCCTCGTAGCCGCCGGTGAAAGCGGACAACCAAGCTAAGGTTCATCGTTGTTTACACAACATAAGTCAGTATAACACAGCGCCTGTCTTATGTAAATAAATTAGCCTAACAGCTTTTTAGCCGTTTGTGCGTCATTGCCAATTTGGTTGATCAGCTCATCCACCGAAGAGAATTTGCGTTCAGGACGGATGTAGTGGTGAAGCTCCACAAGTACAGACTCTCCATAAATTTGCTGATTAAAATCAAATAGATGTACCTCAAACGACGGATTCAGCACACCTTCATGGAAAGTAGGCTTAACCCCTACATTCATTACACCGTTTATCCAACGATCACCTACTAGTGCCCGTACAGCGTATACACCCTTGATCGGAATCACGTAAGTATCATTCAGTTTGAGATTAGCGGTCGGAAAACCGATCGTACGTCCACGCTTCTCCCCATCCATTACAGTACCCTGGATACGATAAGGACGTCCCAACCAGCGAGAGGCATGCGCTAGATCCCCAGTCTGTAAAGCACGGCGAATTCCAGAGCTGCTCACCTTGTCCCCATCCAGTTCGAACGGTGGTAAGGTGTGCACAGACATCAGCTCTTTTCCCAGCTTCCGAAGTGTATCCTCATGCCCGGCTCCCCGGTGGCCAAACCGAAAATCAAAGCCTACTACCGCTGTTCGAATTTTCAATGGAAGCAGCACGTCACTCATAAACGCCTCAGGGCTGACCTTGGAAAATTCTTCGTTAAAACTCAAAATATAAAGTACATCCACACCCATATCAGCCAGAATAGTCTGCTTGTCCGCAAGCGGTGTTAAATAACCTTCATAATCGCCTTTTTTCATGACTTCCTTCGGATGAGGGTAAAATGTCATGACAGATACCGGCATTTGCTGTTCACGAGCCAGCGCAACGGCCTCCCGTATCACGCTTGCGTGTCCAAGATGAAGACCATCAAACTGACCGATCGCCGTGACCTGTGGACGTGCCCATTGCTGCAAAAGCTCATCACTCAATGGATAAGATAACGATACGGTAATCATTATTAATTCACCTGCATTTCACATCATTTGACTAACTTCGTCAAAATTATAGCACAATTCAAGGTAAGAAAAACGTCTATCGACGTAATTCACGGAAGCCAGACCACGCCTAGCGGAAGTTTTTCTTGCGATTATAGAATTGTTCAGCTCCCCTGAAAATTTATAAATTCTATAATCTTAAAAAAACTTTAATGGGAGCAATCGCGTCTGATTCATCCCGACCAAATATGCCTAAAAACGTTTTATCCTCTTTATACAAACGGAAGGGCTGGTTGTCCGTCACAGGTGGTGAAATCATATTCAGCGACAGGCGTTGGCCTTGCAGAGCCGCAGTTACCTTGGCTTCAGCCACAATATGCTCAGGCATATAGTCAATCGCCTGATCCGTTGTAATAAGCCGCTCTCCAAGACTGCCATCCGCTACGAAACGCTCTATCTCTTCGAAAGTCAGACAACGTTCCGCAGAAATTCCCGCCGACATAGTTCGCTCCAGCTTAACCATCGTTGAAGGATATCCTAATTCACGGCCAATATCAACACATAGTGTACGGATATAAGTACCTTTGGAGCATAAGGCCCGAAAAGAAATATCCACATACGCCCCCGTCTCCGCGAATCCCGTCATCTCCAACTCATAAATGCTTACTTCACGGCTTTGGCGCTCAACAGTTTTGCCTTCTCGAGCCAGCTCATATAGACGCTTGCCGTCCACTTTTAGCGCGGAGTACATTGGAGGCACTTGGGAGATCGTACCAACAAAATGCTTCAGAACCGCTTTGACTTCCACTTCCGTCACCTCTACTGGACGTTCACTTTCTTCCGTAATTTCCCCAGTCAGGTCCTCGGTATCCGTGGCAATGCCTAATCGCAGTGTAGCCCGATATTCCTTGGGCCGCTCTTGCATGTATTCCACCACGCGGGTGGCACGTCCCAGACACAAGGGCAAAACACCGGTTACTTGCGGATCAAGCGTTCCAGTGTGTCCGATTCGCTTCATACCTAATAAACGGCGAGCCTTGGCCACCACATCATGAGAGGTAAATCCAGCAGGTTTATAGACTGGTAGGACGCCTTCCCAAGTTGCCTGTTCCTTCTTTATCGGGTTCATAGCTCAGACTTCACCCGCCCTACAACTGTCTTAATGATATCTTCCAGTTTACCCTCTAGCCGACAGCCAGCCGCACGCACATGTCCACCGCCTCCAAATGATTGAGCCAGCGCGGCTACATCTACATTCCCTGCCGATCTCAAGCTGGCCTTGACCGCTTGTTCATTAATAACCTTAAAGAAAATGCCTACCTCAACACCACGAATATTTCTTGGGTAATTCACGATGCCTTCCAAGTCCTCATTTACAGCGCCACATTCTGTCATATCGTCAGGTGATACAACGACCCAAGCGACTTTTCCATCCTCCGACATCGTGAGCGTTTGCAATGCTTTTGTCAGCACCTTCATTTGTGGAAAGGTCATCTCTTCGAGCAATTTCTCGGATAAAGAGGGACCATCTACACCGTAAGTAAGTAGCTGTGACACCGTAGATATTACTTTCGGTGAAGTGTTGGAGTAGCGGAAACCTCCTGTATCCGTCAGCAACCCTGTATATACAGCCGTTGCTACTTCGACGTCCCAGGTTACTGCAAACTCTTCCAGTAGATCAAAAAGAATTTCCGCTGTTGCCGCAGCATCCGACTTAATCACATTAACTGTACCATAAGCATCATTTGTTGGATGATGATCAATATTCAGGATAATGGCATCTTCCGTAAAAAACTGCTCTGTCAAACCAACACGACGGTAATCCGCACAATCTACACAAATGATCCGATTGTATTTCCGTTCTGGCGGTTGCTGGCTCATATCCATAATCTCATCGGCATGCCATAAAAAATCCATGCGCTTGGGAATAGGTCCCTCATTCAGCATGGTAAATTTCTTCCCCAGACATGAGAGAAGCCAGCCCACCGTTACGGTGGAGCTGACTGCGTCTCCGTCCGGCTGTACATGCGATACGATCAGGTAATCATCATGCTCCAGAATAAATTCCTTCGCTTGTTGAAGCGCCTGTTCATAGGTATGCATTGCCTTCTCCTTTACATTCAGTTCATGGTTCCTTCAGACAAACTAAAAGTTTTATTTTTCATCCTTGTCGATATCACTCAGCAGTTTTTCAATTCGACTGCCGTAAGCAATAGATTCGTCAATTTTGAAAATCAACTCAGGAATATGGCGCAGCCGTATCCGTTTGCCGAGTTCAGAACGAAGATAACCGTTCGCTTTGTCCAATGCTTTTAGGGAAGAATTTTTTTGTTCTTCATCCCCGAGCACGCTCAAGTATATTTTCGCTTGGGACAAATCATTTGTAAGATCGACACCCGTTACCGTGATAAAACCGATGCGGGGGTCTTTTAATTCAGTTTGGATGAGTTGGCTTAGCTCCTTCTTGATCTGCTCGCCAACCCGACCTGTACGTATTTTAGCCATGGATGCTCACCTCTCTGCCGTTAGCGCTCCACTGTTTCCATGACGAACGCTTCAATAATGTCGAGTTCCTTAACATCATTATAGCCATCAAGGGTAATACCGCATTCGTAACCTTGGGCAACTTCTTTTGCGTCGTCCTTAAAGCGTTTCAGTGAGTCGATTTTACCTTCAAAAATGACGATGCCATCACGAATCAGGCGTGCTTCTGCTGAACGGGTAATTTTACCGGATGTCACCATACAACCAGCGATCGTACCGACTTTAGTAACTTTGAACACGTTACGTACTTCAGCATGCCCAATCACATTTTCTTTATATTCAGGATCCAGCATGCCCTTCATGGCTTGCTCTATTTCTTCAATGACATTGTAAATGACACGGTGTAGACGAATGTCCACTTTTTCAGCTTCCGCTGTAGATTTCGCCTGGTTATCCGGACGAACATTAAAACCAATGACAATAGCATTGGAAGCTGCTGCCAAAATAATATCGGATTCGGTGATTGCTCCTGCACCACTGTGAAGAATTTTAACGCGCACACCTTCGACTTCAATCTTGTTCAAGGAACCTTTCAACGCTTCGACGGAACCTTGCACGTCACCTTTAATAATGACGTTCAGATCCTTCATTTCCCCATCCTTGATGTGTTGGAACAGGTCATCCAGTGTTACGCGTGTATTACTGCCCAGATCAGATTGGCGTTGTGTGATCGCACGTCTGTCAGCAATAGCCCGTGCTTTCCGCTCATCCTCAAACACCATGAATGGATCGCCAGCAAGTGGAACTTCTGTCAAACCAGTAATTTCAACTGGAGTGGAAGGACCTGCTTCCTTAAGACGACGACCTTTATCGTTGACCATGGCACGCACACGTCCGAAGCAGTTACCCGCTACGAAAGCATCGCCAACTTTCAGTGTACCATTCTGAACGAGGATACGAGCAACAGAACCGCGGCCTTTATCCAGTTCTGCCTCGATGATGGTACCACGTGCCCGTTTGTTCGGGTTCGCTTTGTACTCATTCACTTCAGCTACGAGCAGAATCATTTCCAGCAGGTCTTCCAGACCCATTCTTTGTTTCGCGGAAACGTTGACGAAAATCGTATCGCCGCCCCACTCCTCAGGTACCAATTCATATTCAGTGAGTTCTTGCTTCACTTTATCCGGGTTGGCATCTGGTTTGTCGATCTTGTTCACAGCTACGATAATTGGCAGACCTGCCGCCTTCGCATGGTTAATAGCTTCGACTGTCTGTGGCATAACACCGTCGTCAGCTGCAACCACGATAATCGTCATATCTGTCACTTGAGCACCACGTGCACGCATAGCGGTAAAAGCTTCGTGACCCGGTGTATCCAGGAAAGTGATTTTTTTGCTATTAATTTCAACTTGGTATGCGCCAATATGCTGTGTAATACCGCCAGCTTCGCCACCGGTTACATTAGTCGAGCGAATGGCATCCAGCAAAGTTGTTTTACCATGATCGACGTGACCCATAATCGTTACAACGGGTGGACGTGTTTTCAGATCCGCAGGATCATCATTTTCTTCCACCGTTTCAAAACGATCTTCTTCGACCGGAATTTTCACTTCTACCTCGACACCAAAGTCTCCGGCAAGCAAGAGGATAGTATCCATATCCAGTTCCTGGTTAATGGTCGCCATCGTTCCGAGCATAATCAGCTTTTTGATGACTTCTGACGCATCCTTGTGAAGAAGCTTGGCTGTTTCGCCTACGGTCATCTCACCACGAACAATAATTTTCTTTGGCGTGTTGTCGATTTTCTCGCGACGTTCCTGTTGTTGACCTTTACCACGATTGTTAAATTTCCCGCCACGATTGCTACCACCGCGATTATTGCCTCCACGACCACCGTTACCACCGCGTCCGCCGCCTTGACGGTTATCGTCAAAACGTCCTTGACCGGAACGGTTACCACCGTTGTTGGAGTTACTGCCTGTACGGTTGCCACCACTACGGTTCGCATTGTTGCTACCTGTGGAGGATGATGTTCTTACAGCCGTACCACCCTGACTACTTCCCTGAGGGCGTGAGTTAGTGCTTTGGCTACCTTGAGGACGCGAACCTGTGTTGCCACCTGGACGCTGTTGTCCTCCCTGTTGTTGACTATTACTGCGGTTTTGTGTACTTTGCTGACCAGTAGGTCTGCTAGTACTTTGTTGACTGCGGTTTTGACCGCCCTGCTGACTGCTTTGCGCTTTTGGAGCGCTGCTTCGGTTACTGTTTTGGTTGTTGTTTGTCCTATTCATACTTACCTGCTTTTCCTGTTGATTTTTGGTTTGCTCAGTTGAATGATTACTATTCTGGCTTGAACCGGCCTGATTCGAGCTTACTTGCACCGTACCTGCTCCGCCTTGCTTGGCCGCAGCATTGGATTTAATATTCTTAAAAAAACTTTCCACTTTACCTACGGCATCATGTTCCATGACGCTCATATGGTTGTTCACGGGAATATCCAGCCGTTTAAGAATGGTGATAATTTCTTTGCTGCTCATGTTCAACGATTTGGCGTATTCGTATACCCGCACTTTGTCTTTGTTTTCTTGTTTACTCAATATACTCCACCTCCGACATTATCCCCGCATGTTTCTTGATCAATTTCGCGAATCCTTGATCCGTCACAGCCAGCACAACCCGTTCAGGTTTGCCGATACTGCTTCCCAAGCTTTCCCGGTCAAATCCTATCATTAAGGGGATTTTGTACGTCCCGCATTTGTCGCGGAATTTCTTTTGAGTATTCATTGAAGCATCTTTCGCAAGAATGACCAGCTTGGCTTCTGAAGACCTGATCGCTTTATAAACGATCTCATCACCTGTTAGCAGCTTGCCAGCTCTCATGGCAAGACCCAATCCAGACAGCGCCTTATTCATCCTGCACGCTGCCTTGTGCCGCCAGGAATTCTTCCTCGACGGCAGCAAAATCACGACTTAGCTGCTCATAAATATCAGGATGAACCGAGTGCTTCAATGCTCGATCCAGTGCCTTGCTCTTTTGAGCCAGCTTGAAGCAGGCGGCTTTGCCGCACAAGTAAGCGCCGCGTCCCGACTTTTTGCCAGTCAAGTCAATCAACACTTCGTCTTCAGGGGTTTTGACGACACGGATCAACTGCTTCTTTGGCATCATTTCATGACAGGCCACACATTTGCGCAAAGGTATCTTTCTCTGTTTCATGCATTAACCCCCCTACACTCCGCTTAATCTACAGAAACGGAATCCTGATGCATTTCATCGGTGGATGTTCTCGGTCTGCCGAGTTCTTCCTCCGCCTGTGTTTCACTCTTAATATCAATTTTCCAACCCGTAAGCTTAGCAGCAAGGCGAGCATTTTGTCCTTTGATACCAATAGCAAGAGAAAGCTGATAATCAGGCACAATAACACGCGCCATTTTCTCTTCTTCAAACACCTGCACTTCGAGCACCTTGGATGGACTCAGCGCATTAGCCACGTATTCATCAACATTATCGGAATAACGTACAATGTCGATTTTTTCGCCACGCAGCTCATTCACAATAGTCTGTACACGTGTTCCTCTAGGACCCACACAAGAGCCGACCGGATCCACCTCGGCGTTACGGGAATGAACCGCGATTTTAGAACGGAAGCCTGCTTCACGCGCTACGGAACGAATCTCTACAACACCATCAAAAATTTCAGGCACTTCGAGTTCGAACAAACGCTTAAGCAGACCCGGATGTGATCGGGACAGCATAATTTGCGGTCCTTTGGTTGTGTTTTCTACTTTGGTAATATAAGCCTTAATTCGATCCAGATGGCTAAATTTCTCATTAGGCATCAATTCGCCTAACGGGAGAACCGCTTCCACCTTACCAAGATCAATATAAATGTTACGTGGGTCTTGGCGCTGTACAGTTCCTGTTACAATATCTTCTTCCTTGTCCACAAACTTGTTGTAGATCAGTCCCCGTTCCGCTTCGCGGATACGCTGGGTCACGACCTGCTTCGCAGTTTGTGCAGCAATCCGTCCAAAATCACGTGGTGTAACTTCAATTTCAGCGATATCTTCCAACTGAAAATGCGGGTTAATCTCACGAGCCGCAGGCAATGAAATCTCGGTGCGAGGATCCAATACCTCCTCAACGATCAGCTTGCGGGCATATACCTTAATGACTCCCGAGTTGCGGTTCATATCAACACGCACGTTTTGTGCGGTGTTGAAATTCCGTTTGTAACTAGAAATCAAGGCTGCTTCAATGGCCTCAAACAGCACATCCTTGCTGATCCCCTTTTCTCTTTCCAACTCGTTCATTGCTTCAATAAAATCCATACTCATGGATTACTGCTCCCCCTTTCAAATGATGCACCTGCGTACTGGTCGGCACACGAGGCAAAAAAACATGTAGTACATGTCAAACAGCAACAGTCAAATCTGAATTAAAATATGATCGCGAGCCTTGCACCAGCTACCTTGTCATAAGGTATAGCATGCTTCTTTTGTCCGCTTTGAACGGTGAGTTCCCCATCTTCAAAAGAAAGCAAACGACCTTCAAATTCCTTCAGGCCGTTGATCGGCTCGTATGTAGTAACGAATACGTTTTTGCCTACCGCTTTAGTAACGTCCTCCGCTTTTTTTAGCGGTCTTTCGGCGCCTGGTGAAGACACTTCCAGAAAATATGCTGTAGAAACAGGGTCATTTTCATCCAACTTTTGACCCAAATATTCACTGATCATACTGCAGTCGTCCAGATCAATTCCTCCGTCTTTGTCTACAAAAACGCGAAGAAACCAATTACTGCCCTCTTTGACATACTCGACATCGACCAGTTCAAAACCATGCTCTTCGAGGTAAGGTTGGGCCATTTCTTCTACTACTGATTTGATCTTTGGTGTGCTCAAAGATTATAACCTCCAAAAGTGAACTTTCCTGTGTTGAAAAAAAGATGCCCTATTGCATGGACAATGCTTCTCCATCACCGGCATTTTCATTTTCATTTGATGTAATGTTCATTTCGGGCTCACTGCAAATAAACCGGCGTACCGGTTTCGTGCCCAAAAACAACCTTTTCACGTTGTAACTGTATATCAAACAGTAAAGAGTGGGTTTCCCCACTCTTTTAGCAACGGTTTTATCTCCATGATTACCAAAAAAATTATAACATAACCGTAGTTATGTGACAAGTGCCAGAGCTTGACTACTGTGGTTCGGATTAAAACAGAGACAGCTGATTACTCTCTGGAAGACCTCGAAAGCAACCCATCTGAGACAGCATTTCAACAATGGTTTTACTAGCCTTCGATTTTTGTTGAAAATCCTCGACAGACAAAAATTCACCATGTTCACGGGAGGCTGCGATGTTACGTGCCGCGTTGTCTCCAATTCCCTGAAGAGCTCCGAATGGCGGAATGAGTGAATCTCCATCCACCTTGAAGCGTGTAGCTTCGGAACGGTACAAATCAATGGATTTAAAACTAAACCCGCGAGCCGTCATTTCCAGAGCCATTTCCAGGATCGGAAGCATCCCTTTTTCTTTGGGAGGTGCCTGAAAACCGAGTTGCTCGATTTCGACAATCTTCCGCGCGATTGCATCATATCCCTGACAGCACAGCTCAATATCAAAATCGGCTGCACGTACTGAAAAGTAAGTCGCATAATATTCAATCGGATGATACAGCTTAAAGTACGCTGTGCGCACTGCTGAAATAACATACGCTGCAGCATGCGCCTTCGGAAACATGTACTGGATTTTCAGACAAGAATCAATGTACCACTGTGGCACCTTGCATTTTTTCATTTCCTCAATCCATTCAGCACTAAGCCCCTTACCTTTACGTACGCTCTCCGTAATTTTAAAGGCCAGACCTGCGTCCATGCCTGCCTTGTAAATCAAAAACAGCATGATGTCATCACGACAACCAATTACAGTCTTGATGTTACAAGTATTATTCTTAATCAGTTCCTGTGCGTTCCCTAGCCATACGCCCGTGCCGTGAGACAGTCCGGATATTTGCAGTAAATCGGCAAAAGAACTTGGCTGCGACTCTACTAGCATTTGGCGCACAAACTTCGTCCCCATCTCTGGTACACCATAGGTTGCTACAGGCGTGCGGATTTGCTGGGGTGTAACACCGAGCGCCTCCGTGGAGTTGAACATGCTCATCACCTTAGGATCATTCATTGGAATGGTCGTAGGATCGACACCAGTCAAATCCTGAAGCATCCTCATCATGGTCGGATCATCATGACCCAGAATATCGAGTTTGAGTAAATTCGCATCAAAAGCGTGATAATCAAAATGCGTTGTTTTCCATTCCGAGCTTGTATCATCGGCGGGGTACTGTACCGGCGTAATATCCTCGACCTCAATATAATCGGGAACAACGACAATTCCGCCTGGATGTTGCCCGGTACTGCGTTTGACCCCTGTACAGCCCGAAGCCAGCCTATTCAGCTCAGCCCCACGCCATTTTTTATGATGCGCCTCTTCATATTTCTTGGCAAAGCCAAAGGCTGTCTTCTCGGCAACGGTACCGATGGTTCCAGCACGGAATACACTTTTCTCACCAAACAGTACTTTCGTATAGTTATGTGCGACAGGCTGATATTCGCCAGAGAAGTTCAAGTCAATATCGGGAACTTTATCTCCCTTAAACCCAAGAAACGTTTCAAACGGAATATCCTGTCCCTCACCCTTCAGTTTGCCGCCGCAATTCGGACAATTTTTGTCTGGCAAGTCAAATCCACTCGGCACACTACCGTCCAAAATCCATTCGCTATGTCTGCATTCAGGATTACCGCAAATATAATGTGCAGGCAGTGGATTAACCTCGGAAATACCGAGGAAGGTAGCGACCACAGAAGATCCAACAGACCCCCGTGAACCTACCAGATATCCATCTTTATTAGACTTTTTAACCAAGCGCTCGGAAATAAGATAGTTGGCAGAGAAACCGTATTTAATAATCGGCTCCAGTTCTTTTTCAAGGCGAGCTACAACCACCTCGGGCAATTCCTCACCATAGATAGATTTAGCCGTCTCATAGCAAGTGTTGCGGATTTCCTCGTCCGCCCCATCCAGCAAAGGTGTAAACAGCTTGTCAGGGAACAACTCCAGCTCCTCAAATCGATCCGCCAACTCACTGGTATTCTTCACAACGACTTCATAGGCTTTCTCCTCGCCCAAAAACTCGAATTCTGCCAGCATTTCGTCTGTGGTGCGTAAATGCGCATCAGGCTTACGAATATCTTTTAGCGGACTAAATCCCGTAATGCCATGTATCGTAATATCACGGTACAACTTATCGCGCGTTTCCAAATAGTGAACATTGCCTGTGGCAATTACGGGCTTATCAAGTCGCCGCCCAATTTCGCATACTTTGCGTATTGCCGTTTTCAGAGCATCAGGCCCGCTTACCAGTTGTTTTTCTACTAAATGCATATACATCGTCAAAGGTTGAATCTCCAACACATCATAAAACTGTGCTATTTCCTCGGCTTCTTCCTCGGACTTGTTCAACACAGCCTCGAAGAACTCTCCTTTTTCGCAGCCAGAAATAATAAGCAGTCCGTCTCTCATTTCTGACAATTTTGATTTAGGAATGCAAGGCACACGCTTGAAATATTCGGTATGAGACATCGAAACCAGCTTGTACAGATTTTTTTTACCAATCGGATTGAGGGCATAAATACAACAGTGAAATGGACGAACGGTCGATAAGTCCTTACCCACATAATCATTCAGACGATCGAGCATTTTTAAACCCTTAATTTGTTCCGCATCATTCAGCAAGCCATTCAGCACTTCAGTCAGTGCGACTGTATCGTCAATGGCTCGGTGATGGCTTTCGAGCGCCACTTTATATTTGGTCGTCAGCGTATTCAGACGATGGTTTTTCATTGTTGGAAACAGTAAACGAGCCAGTTCGAGCGTATCCAGTACCGGATTGGTTATTTCAGGCAAACCCATATTTCGAAGGGTGGCCTGGATAAAACCGACATCAAAACGCGCATTATGAGCAACCAATACAGCATCGCCAGCAAAAGCTACAAACTCCTTCATAACAGGTTCTACATCCGGCGCGTCCTTGACCATTTCATCGTTAATGTTGGTCAGTTGCTGTATATTATATGGAATGCGCTCATGCGGATTGACAAAGGTAGCATAACGATCAATTTCTTTGCCATCATGCATTTTCACAGCTGCAATCTCAATGATTTTATTCTGTGTAACCGATAAACCGGTGGTTTCAATATCAAAAACGACATAAGTCGCTGTTTTCAAATTTAATGGCTGTGCCTGCATTACAACCTCAACGGCATCATTAACCACATTGGCCTCAACACCGTAGATCATTTTAATGCCGTTTTTCTTTGCAGCCTTAGCAGCATCAGGGTAGCACTGCACTCCGCCATGATCGGTGACTGCAATCGCCTTGTGCCCCCATTTGGCGGCTGTTTTAACGTATTGATCAATAGAGGCAACAGCATCCATTGCGCTCATCTTTGTATGGAGATGGAACTCGACCCGTTTTTCCTCTGCTTTATCCTTACGTGTGGGTGGAGCCTGTACTTCAACTAGATCAGAGGGAATCATAACCAGCTCGGGAATTTGCATAAAACGATCATATTCAACTCGACCTCGCACTTTGACCCATTTCCCGTTAGCCAACAAGCTGAGGATCTTCAGATCTTCTTTAGTTTTAGCAAACATTTTCATTTGCAGGGAATCACTAAAGTCGGTCAAATAATACGTAAACAACGTACTGCCATTGCGCAATTCTTTACTATCCAAACCGAAGATTGTTCCTTGTAAAGTGACTTTCTTCTCTTCGTCCTGAATATCTTGCATCGGAACAGCCGGTTCTTTGATGTCATAACCGAATTGAAGCCGTACGTCTCCTTCTTCTTCATCCAAAGGCGGCATTTCGGATTCCATACTCTCCATCATCTGCTGAATGACTTCGCGTTCTTCCTGCATTTTTTTCTCTTGGAATTGCTGTAACGCCTCCTGGTTACTTTCACCCACCTGGACTTTAATGCGCATAGAAAGCCCGAAATATTTATCGTAAAATTTGATGATAGCTTGATCTATCTGCTTTTTACGCGCCAGTTCCAACGACATACCGTCGCTCATCGTTAGCAATAATAGACCGTCGTCCCACTCATGCACAGCCCGATTCATCCAACCGTTAACCGATGGAATCTCACGATGTACCCACTCTAGAAAAAGTTTCCAGTATTCACTGATGATATCACTAGGCTGAATCTGCTCACTGTACTGAAAACGGAACGTAATTTTTGCAATGTGACTCATTTTTTCCTGTACTTGAATACAGAACGTACGATACACCTGAGCGGGGACCAATGTCTCCTTGGCAATGGTGATGTTCCAATCCTTATTGGTTCGGCTAATCTCCACTTGGTCAATCCAACCGTCCAAAAAATAAGGTTCAACCACTCCCGCCGGCATCCCAACTTGCTTCATTAGCAGTTCCAGCCGCTTTCTCTTTTCTTCAGCTCCGCCCATGGCTCTCCCCCCAATTTCAAATCTACCATTCTGAAAACATGAAAAGCTTCTGCGTCAAAAACATCTCCGACCGCAAAAGCTTTTCGTAGCCCTCTTCAACCCTCTTCACAACGACACATAGATCCTTCGGGACATTGTCCCGTAACAGCTACCATGTCAGCGAAGAGAATGAAGTGAGTATAGTGGTATTGCCCTACTTCTATATTAGTACGCCCGTGCGAACACTACTGTATGCTTGGCAGGTTTGCCACAGCACAAACATGTGGACTTTTGCTCGTTTGTTTTAAACGGTATATTACGGCTTGTAGCACCTGTCACTTCTTTAACTTTGTCTTCACATTCTTCAGATCCGCACCAGCCTGCCAAAGTAAAGCCGCGTTTTTCTTCCATGAGAGTCTTCATTTCGTCCAGCGTATCAACGGAATAGAAGTTTTCTTCCATGAAATTTTTCGCACGATCAAACATCTCCTGCTGTACCTGTGCGAGCATCGCGTGTACTTCCTCAACCAGATTATCCTGCTGCACGATTTTTTTCTCACCGCTGATACGGGATACGAGCACACAGACACCGTTTTCCATATCACGAGGCCCGATTTCCAGACGAACCGGCACACCGCGCATTTCATATTCATTAAATTTCCAGCCTGGGCTTACATCGCTGCGGTCGTCCATTTTAACACGCACTCCAGCTTGTTTCAACTCAGCAAATAGTTCATCTGCACGAGCGATAACGGCATCACGCTTCTTAGGTGGCCCAATTGGAACCATAATAACCTGCGTAGGCGCAACTTTAGGAGGCAATGCCAGACCACGGTCATCTCCATGGACCATAATAAGTGCGCCGATCAAACGTGTACTTGTTCCCCATGAAGTCGTATGCGCGAATTCCAGGTTGTTTTCACGACTCAAATATTTGATATCAAATGCAACTGCAAAATTAGTCCCCATATAGTGGGAAGTTCCAGCTTGTACTGCCCGTCCATCCTTCATCATCGCTTCCAGTGAAAATGTATCCTTCGCACCTGCAAACTTTTCAGAAGGTGTTTTCTGTCCAGTAATAACCGGAATAGCCAGAACTTCCTCAATAACCTCACGGTATACTTCCAGCATTTTCATCGTTTCTTCACGTGCTTCTTCTTCTGTTTCATGGGCCGTGTGACCTTCTTGCCACAAAAATTCACTTGTGCGCAAGAAAGGCAGCGTGCGTTTTTCCCAACGCACTACATTAGCCCATTGGTTAATAAGCACGGGTAGATCACGATAGGATTGAATCCATTTGGAGTACATATGACCAATCATGGTTTCCGAAGTCGGACGAATTGCAAGACGCTCTTCCAGCTTTTCCCCGCCAGCCTCGGTTACCCAAGGCAGTTCAGGATTAAACCCTTCAACATGCTCTTTTTCCTTTTGAAAAAAGCTTTCTGGAATGAACATTGGAAAATAGGCATTACGGTGACCTGTTTCTCTGAAGCGCACATCCATGGCTTCCTTGATATGCTCCCAAATTTCAAAACCATCGGGGCGGAATACAATACATCCGCGAACAGGGGAATAATCCATCAGTTCTGCTTTTTTAATAACATCAATATACCATCGGGAAAAATCTTCACTCTGCGGCGTAATTTCCTCGACAAACTGTTTATCGTTCGACATAGAAATGCATGTCCTCCCATACAGACCGTTTTTATATAAGTCCGTCTCTAATTAACCATTAATTAAGCGTAAAATATCGTTATACGTGACCGCAATCATAAGCAGGAATAGCATAGCAAAACCAACGAAATGGACCATACCTTCCCTACTCGGATCAACGGGACGTCCTCTTACCGCCTCCACACCAAGGAAAACAAGTCTGCTTCCATCCAGCGCCGGAATAGGCAATAAATTAAATATCCCCAAGTAAAGACTCATTATAGCAGTCCAATACGTCAACTGCTCAATCCCCTGCTTGGCAATTTGCCCTGTCACTTCAAAAGTACGTACCGGGCCTCCCAGGTCATTGATAGAAAAACGTTGGATGAGCTGGCTAAATCCTTGGAAAATAATATCGGTCGTTCTGACCATAGATTGGCCGGCAAATTTGAACGTTTCCCCCACACCTGCTTGGCGTTTTGGAAGTTCGGGTACAATACCCACCTTGCCACCCTTTTGTCCTTCCATAGCACGAGGTGTAATAGTAAGCTCAAAGGTCTTACTATCACGGCGAACCGTCCACTTCATCGGCTTGTCTTGAGAATCCGCAATCAGTTTGATCATGTTTTCAACATTTGCACCAATGGCTATTCCATTCACCGATTCGATGATATCTCCCTTATGCAAATCAGCTTCAGCAGCAGGCATACCTGCTGTAATTTCACTAATTTGGACATAAGTCGGGTTATCCACTTGTATGCCGACCATCTGAATATGCAGACCAAACAAAATAAAGGCAAGAATAAAATTCATCAGTGGTCCAGCAAAAATAGCCATCGCACGCTGTCCTACTGTTTTACTCCCGTACTGCCGATCCTTGGGTGCAATCTGAATGGATTGACCTTTGGTTACCATCATCGCTTGCGGATGTACAGTGTATTGCTGATCTTCGCCATCCACATCCAATTTTAAAGTTAATGACTGTTCCAGATCAATATCCAACACTTCGCCGCGCACCACATTCTTACGATTATCCAGTTGATCTAGATAGATGGTTTTAACGACGTCATCCGTTACGCGTACAGCAATCGTTTGTCCGGCCTCAATTTCATTGACCTCCGGATCCTCTCCCGCCATGCGGGCAAAGCCACCGAACGGCAACAAACGCAACGTAAATCGCGTCTCGTTTCTTTTATAAGAAAACAGTTTCGGACCGAAACCGATCGCAAACTCCCGTACCAGAATCCCGGCGCGTTTGGCAAAATAATAATGCCCCCATTCATGCACCGTCACTATGACGAAAAACATGAGCACCGTCATCAACACTATTTGAATCGTTTCCAATCGTTTCCGTTCCCCTTTCAATGAGATCGAGTTTGTCTTCCTAGATTATCATTATTCTCCGATCCCGCACAAGAGAATCACATTTCGTTTCTAACCCAACATTAGCCTACAACCCCGAAGATATGCTACGAGTCTCTTCGTCACAGGCTTCAATTGCAGAAAGATCAGGATTAGCCACATTGACATGCCGCTCCAGCACACGTTCAATAATAGCTTCAATATGCAGAAAAGAAATTTCTCCACGCAGGAAACGGGCAACTGCAATTTCATTAGCTGCATTAAATGCGGTCGGTGCTGTACCACCCATTTTACCACATTCGAAGGCAAGCCTTAAACAAGGAAAACGATTATAATCCATTTCCTTAAAATGGAGTTTACCCACTTCAGCCAGTGACAACGGCTTCGCCGGGGACTTCATACGCTCAGGGTAAGTCAATGCATATTGAATAGGTACTCTCATGTCCGGATTCCCAAGTTGAGCAACAATGCTTGTATCCTGAAACTCAACATAGGAATGAATAATGCTTTCCGGATGAAGCAACACATGAATGTGCTCATAATCAAGTCCGAATAGCCAATGCGCCTCAATGACTTCCAGCCCCTTGTTTACCATCGTTGCTGAATCAATCGTAATTTTGGCCCCCATTGACCAATTGGGATGCTTGAGTGCATCTTCCACTGTAACTTCACGCAACTGTTCTCTTGTCAAATCTCGAAAAGAACCCCCTGATGCTGTGAGGGTAATATGTGCCACATCTTTCATACGCTCACCATTCAAGCATTGGAAAATAGCTGAATGCTCACTGTCAATCGGCAGCAACGGCACTCCTTTCGCCCGAGCCCGCGCTGTGACCAGATGACCAGCAGTAACCAGTGTTTCCTTATTGGCCAAACCGATCTGTTTTCCAGCTTCAATCGCGGCCAGCGTGGAGTGCAATCCGACACTGCCCATTACAGCCGTCACAACCATATCCGCCTCCGTGTTCGCAGCAAGCTCAACGAGTCCTTCATTTCCCCAATACAGTTCCATTCCAGAAGGCAGTAAAGGACGAATTTCATCCGCCAACTGCCGAGTACCCACAGACACCTTTTGGGGTTTATAAAGATGCGCCTGCTCAGCAAGTAACTTTATATTAGAACCACCTGCTAAAGCCTCAACAGTAAACTGATCCGGGTGCATGGACACTACATCCAGCGTTTGAGTTCCAATAGAACCGGTTGAACCAAGTACCGTAATTCTTTTCATGATGCACCTTCCTATCCTGAAAATCACTTTTATCCAGGAGCTCATTGATTATTATTCAGGCAGCTATGCTACTGGTTCCAACCTTCTAGTAGCGCAGAGTGAGCAGCATAGAGATTAGCCTGAGCATAAACTGTAATCAATAGACTCATGGAAGCAGCATCAGCATATGTACAAATGGAAAAACGACAATCCAGCTGTCGCAACGGTCTAGTATACCACCGTGCCCTGGCAGCAGATTACCGGAATCTTTAATGCCGTACACTCGTTTGTATGCAGATTGTACCAAATCGCCCAGTTGTCCCACAACTGCACATGACAAACCGATGCCGATGGCTTTGCCCCATGGCAGCAGTCCACCCGATAATCCAGCGAATACAAGAGCTATAACCAACGCTAAAACGATGCCGCCAATGGATCCTTCGACCGTTTTGTTCGGACTGATCGCAGGCCATAATTTCGTCTTTCCTGCCATTTTGCCTACAAAATATGCCCCTGCATCACTTGCCCAAATACAAGCCAATAATAAAAATGTCCATAATAGTCCATGTTCCATATGACGTGATTCCGCAATATACGAAAATCCAAACCCTATATAAACGGTACCAAGAAATAATATAGCTACCGTTTGAATCGGGATTTTATTTTTTGTTCCTACCGTGATGATCATAAAAGCTATCATTACCAGCCAAAGCATACTGGCAAAGGGTAAGGGTGAGTGCAAACCAAAAGGTTCATACGGGAATACAAAAGCTAATATGCTTACGTATCCAAGTATTGCTGTACCTCCAAAAGGAGATACCTGCGTCATTCGTGCGAACTCATAAAATCCGATTAGGGCCATCGCCAATATAAGCAAATGGTAGGCCAAGCCGCCCCACAGGACCATCGCCAAAAAGAATATGCCTGCCAGAATACCGGTAATTAATCTCTGTCTCAACGGCTTTCATCCTCCATTTACTTCAGTCCGCCATACCGTCGTGTTCTTTGCTGATATTCGATCACTGCTTCGTATAAGTGTTCTTTCTTAAACTCAGGCCAATAAATATCAGTAAACCACAACTCACTGTAGGCAAGCTGCCAGAGCATAAAATTACTAAGTCTAAGCTCACCGCTTGTTCGAATCAGTAAATCAGGGTCTGGCATACCGCTAGAAAGCAACGTACTACCGATCAGCTCAGATGTTATATCTTCCGATTTAAGCTTCCCATCCGCAATTTGACGGCCCAATGTTTGCATGCATTCGGTGATTTCCAACCGACTTCCATAATTTAATGCAAAATTAAGAACAAGTCCGGTATTATTTTCAGTTCGTCGAGTCGCTTCAGTCAGCGCTTCAACGGTATGGGAAGGTAAATGTTCTTTATTGCCCATCATACGTACTTGCACATTTTTTTCAATCAACTCATCTAGCTCAATAGCCAGAAATTCTTGCGGTAAGCGCATTAGAAAATCAACTTCGTCCTTTGGACGCGTCCAATTTTCAGTTGAAAATGCAAACAAAGTCAAATACTTAATACCCAGTTCATCCGCCGCAATTGCTGTGCGTTTCACTGCCTTCATTCCATTTTGGTGCCCTACAATCCGCGGCATTCCAATCCGTTTGGCCCATCTGCCGTTCCCATCCATGATGACAGCAACATGCTGCGGAATATTGTCTTTTGAAATGGCCGGTGTTTGCTGTTTTTGTTCCCCGTTCCACCAAGACCGAACCCGTTTGATCATTCCAGTTCCTCCAGCATTCTCTGAAAATGTGCCTCAGGCTTGAAAAGAGACAAACCCCACCGTAAGGGAGGGGCTGCCAATCTTTTAGACTTCCATAATTTCTTTTTCTTTTGCAGCTAAAACTTTATCCACTTCAGCGATAAACTTATCAGTTGTTTTCTGGATATCTTCCTGATGTTTACGAGATTCGTCCTCGGAAATATCACTTTTCTCCAATTTTTTGATGTCATCATTTGCATCACGACGAATGTTACGAATAGCGATCTTCGCTTCTTCACCGTTCTTCTTTGTCAACTTCACCAAGTCAGTTCTGCGCTCCTCCGTCAAAGCAGGAATGCTTAGACGAATGGTGTTACCATCATTCGAAGGTGTCAAACCTAAATCGGATTTTTGTATAGCGCGCTCGATATCGGCCAAGGAAGATTTGTCCCAAGGCTGAATCATCAAGGTTCGGCTGTCAGGTGTATTGATATTCGCCAGTTGGTTGACTGGAGTCATTGCACCATAATACTCTACCTGTACACGGTCCAGCAAAGCTGGTGTCGCCCGTCCTGCACGCAAAGATGCAAGATCACGTTGCAATGCCTGGATTGCTTTTTGCATGCGCTCCTCAGCACTCTTTTTCACGGATTGTGGCATTAATTTACACTCCCTTTGACGATCGTACCAATTTTCTCACCCAGCACGACACGTTTAATGTTACCTTGCTCTGTAATAGCAAAGACAATCAACGGAATATTGTTATCCATGCACAACGAGGAAGCAGTAGAATCCATGACACCGAGATTTTTGTTGAGCACATCCAAATACGTAAGCTGCTCATATTTCTCAGCTGTGCTATCTTTAAACGGATCAGCAGAATATACGCCATCCACTTTATTTTTAGCCATCAGAATCACTTCCGCTTCGATCTCAGCGGCACGCAGTGCAGCTGTAGTATCAGTCGAGAAGAACGGATTACCTGTACCTGCTGCAAAAATAACAACCCGACCCTTTTCTAAATGACGGATAGCTCTACGACGAATGTAAGGTTCTGCAATCTGTTGCATCGCAATGGATGTTTGTACACGGGTAGGTACCTCAATCTGTTCCAAAGCATCCTGTAAGGCCAGTGAGTTCATCACCGTTGCCAGCATACCCATGTAATCTGCCGTGGCCCGGTCAATTCCGTTGGCACTTCCAGCAATACCGCGCCAGATGTTACCGCCACCACACACGATAGCAACTTCTACTCCCAGTTCCACTACGTCTTTGACTTGTTCGGCAATGGATGCAATCGTATCCGCGTCAATACCGTAACCGTTAGGACCTGACAGCGATTCACCACTAACTTTCAGGACAACACGCTTAAACACAGGTTTTTCCAAATGATCACCCTCCAATATCATTTATACTTTATGTAACAGGATAGGTGTCCTGTTGCAAGAAATGGAACACTGATGTGTCCCATTTCCATTTTTCCATATGCGATTACCGTTCGTTGGTAATTATTGTTTCACTTGAGACATAACTTCTTCGTAGAAGTTGTCTTCTTTTTTCTCCAGACCTTCACCCAGTTCAAAACGAACAAAGCGACGCAGGGAGATGTTTTCGCCAATCGTACTGATTTTTTCGTTGATAAGCGTGGAGATTGTTTTGTCTGGATCTTTGATGAAAGATTGCTCCAACAAACAGAACTCTTCATAGAACTTACCAATACGGCCTTCAACCATTTTTTCAACAATTTTTTCTGGTTTACCTTCGTTCAGCGCTTGTGCTTTCAGGATTTCTTTTTCTTTTTCGATCTCTTCCTGTGGCACTTCTTCACGACGAACATAACGAGGGTTCGATGCAGCGATATGCATTGCAATGTCGCGTACAAAATCTCTGAACTGGTCTGTTTTAGCTACGAAGTCTGTTTCGCAGTTTACTTCTACCAGTACGCCGATACGGCCGCCAGCATGAATGTAGGATTCAACAACACCTTCAGTAGCAATACGACCTGCTTTGTTGGCTGCAGCTGCAAGTCCTTTTTCGCGCAGAACTTCAACCGCTTTTGTCAAATCACCGTTTGCTTCTTCAAGCGCTTTTTTACAATCCAGCATTCCTGCGCCTGTTTTTTCACGAAGCTCTTTTACTGCGCTAGCATTAACTGCCATATTATTTCCCTCCAAATTTGATTTTCAATGGTATACCGTGCTTATTCCTTAAAAAAAGGGTAGTGAGAGGTTATACACCTGCCAACCACCCTTTTCATTTAATTCATATAGTTATTTCCTAATGGAAATGTTATGCTGTAGTTTCTTCGCCTTGGTTTGCTTCCATAACTGCATCAGCCATTTTACCTGTCAGCAATTTAACAGCGCGAATTGCGTCGTCATTACCCGGGATAACATAGTCGATTTCGTCTGGATCGCAGTTTGTATCAACGATACCTACGATTGGGATGCCCAATTTGCGAGCTTCAGCAACCGCGATACGTTCTTTGCGTGGATCAATGATGAACAGAGCACTTGGAAGGCCCTTCATGTTTTTGATACCGCCCAAGAATTTTTCAAGACGATCTTTTTCTTTGCGAAGAATGATAACTTCTTTTTTAGGAAGAACTGCGAATGTACCGTCTTCTTCCCAAGCTTCCAGTTGTTTCAAACGGTCAATACGTTTTTGAATCGTTTGGAAGTTAGTCAGCGTACCACCCAACCAACGTTGGTTAATGTAGAATTGACCAGCGCGTGCTGCTTCTTCTTTAACGGAATCTTGTGCTTGTTTCTTCGTGCCTACGAACAGAATTGTACCATTCTCAGCTGCAATGCTTTTTACAAAGTTGTAAGCTTCCTCAACCTTTTTCACTGTCTTTTGCAAGTCAATGATGTAAATACCGTTTCTTTCAGTGAAGATATAACGATCCATTTTCGGGTTCCAGCGACGTGTTTGGTGACCAAAGTGAACCCCAGCTTCCAAAAGCTGTTTCATGGAGATTACTGCCATCTTCACGCACCTCCTAAGTTTGGTTTTTTGTGTGTCCTCCGCCGACATCATTTCTCATAAAGACTTTCCATTGGAAAGCACCCTTTATAAAATTAACCGACGTGCGTTTTTAACACCGTTAATTAATATACCATAACACTTGCATCGTTGCAACCAACTTTTCGACAATAGTTAGAACAACGCAAAATGTGACGTTTTACGCCTCTCATTGAACTTTTCAGCAAGAATAAAAGCCGTCCACTTCCCAGTCTGGTCAGTTGGACGGCTTTTTCGTAATTTTAGTAATGATAGAACTGAAATCCTCACCTTTAGCAAACTGATAGGTACCGGTACGAATTTTGGTATTGATTTTTTTAGCCTTAGCTGCTGCCTCAAATGCACTAGCATCCGATACGACCCCTGCCCGTTGCAATCCTGATGCCACACTTCTCAAATTGCTTCCCGATGCAATGCTATACTGCACTTGTGGGGTGGCAGGCTGCTTGGGGATATTGGGAGTCGCTGTAGTGCCAGAACTTTGAGTTTGCGGCTTATTCGGACTTTGTGGAACCGATGTGCTGGTCGAAGGTTTAGAACCAGCCGAGGATATGCTGTTTGCAGGTGCCTTTGGTGTTGCTGGCGTTTGAGCTGGTTTAGCTTTTTGGGGTGCAACGGGAGTTTTATTACCTTCCTTGATCACCTTATTACGCCATTCCTCTTCTGTCATTTTCGGGTCAGAGCTGTCACTGACCTGGAGATTTAATCCGGCTGCTGCCTTTTCTAATTGCTCTCGCGTCATGTTTTTCGGGTCTGTGGAAGATTGCTGCGATTGCCCCTGACCGATCAATGCCAGTTGCAATAGCAATGCCCCCGTTATAAGACCAGTACCCATGCCTAGCATAAATGAACGGTTTTTGATCACGTTACATCCTCCCGCTCCGCGAGTTGCAAAATAAGCTGTACTTCACCCCGTTGAATGCCTGATTGCTTGGCTATATAGTCCACCGACTTGCCTTGCTCATGCAGCGCAAACAACTCTTGATAACGATCACGGATGGACTCTGCTTCCTGCTCAGTTTCAGGATCTTGTAATGCCGTCTGCTCCTCCGTAGTTATGAGGGGAGCTTCTGAACCAGAGTAGCCTTCCTGCACAGACATTTCAGGTCGCGGACTTTGAAATTGACCGTATGCAACCGCTGCCTGATGAGAAGCAGCTGTATGTTGTATTTCCTTAGGTACAGGCTCGGTTTGCATAGACACAGTTGCAAACATAGCCTGGCGCTCAAGCTCCACGATACGGCTCCGAAGCTCAGCTACTTGCTCCTGTAATGCCGCCTGTTTCACTGTATGCTCCTGCTTCATACCAGAAACGAGCTCAATCAACTCGTCATTATCGTTTTCAATATCGGCCATATATTGCTCTAATGTGGCCTCGACCTTTTGGACGACGGCCTCTTCTGTTCCCCGGCCTGGCTGACGCTTAGGCTGTAGCCAGGCGTAGACAACAGCTGCAGCGCCCAGCAGAACAATATAAATCCATGGTTGATCCACTGCCCATCGTCTCCTTTAATAACGCTTCTCCACCTGTCGGATCAGAGCGAAAAATCAATATGGTGTCCCTTGAACGGATGCTCTGCCGGATGCTCCTTAGGCAGTTCAGCCTCATCTGGCCGGGAGCGGCTCTGCTGGGAAGAATCTCTGCTCTGCCCCCCTGTTTGCCGCTCGCCGACGAATGTTTCCGCAGACTGATCTACAGCATTGCTTCGCTGACGCAGGTTCTCCGTCTCCAGCGCGGCCTTTTGTCCAAGCAATGCTTGATCATTCATCGGCCGCTGCTGGGACTCACTTTGGTATTTTCCAGCTTCGCTGGTGCGAGGTACGGCAATTTGCAATTCAACAGCCTTCAAGCTCATTGGACCACAGCCTTTCCGATTGGGCATCCGTATCTGTCTTCCAAGGAATACAATGTTGAATGTTGTTTATCAGTGTGCCGAATTACACGTAGGAGGACATGCTGATGTCTCCTTCATGATAATAAAACGCCATTCTTTCCACTGAATCTTTAATAAATTTTGTATATCTGCCGATAACTATTTTAGAGCCACCGTAAATCACATTTTTCACTTCTACCCGTGCGCGGCTTGTATCCTCTAATGTTCGTTCAATTTCAAGCATTCTGGACTTGGTTTCCAAAAGCTCCTGTTCATTAGATTTTTTAGTAGATGTCAGCTTGATTCGCATAGCCATTCTTTCAGGTGCAAGCTGTCCGGCGGCGGCAAGCTGATCCAATATGGTAAGGGCCTTATTCGTTTTATCCTGGCTGTCTGTCTGCTGCTTCAAACGTGCGCGGAGTTCTGTCAGTTCATCGCGCAGTTCGGGAAGTACACCCACTTCGATATTGGTAGCTGTGGACATCGTATTACCGACGGTACGAGCCACTACCTTTTTACCAGCTTGTACACTGCCACCTACGATAAGCCCTTTTGTTCCTTCGCAGATTACATTATTACTCGCTTTGATCTGGGAATGCATAATACTCTGGGATACAAGTACATCGCCTCCCGCAATCACGCTACCATCTTGTATAAACGAGCATTTCACATTTTGTGCAGCTTTCACGAACCCCTTATGGTATCCGATAATACCGCCAGTGATTTCCACTGAACCTTCCGCCACAATTTCGGCCCCTTCCACACCACCGATGACACGAATGTCGCCAGCCGCCCGAACCCGGAAACCTGTCAAAACATTCCCACGAATGACGACGGTTCCAACAAAATCAATGTTGCCGACACTATAATCGACGTCCCCGTTAACTTCATATACGGGGAACACATTAAGTTTGCCCTTTTCAGTCGTAGTTACCAGTCCGTCAATAGCCGCATACATCGCAACACCTTCTGGATGGATCACTACATTTTTTCCAACTTTAAAACGCGCCTCTTTACCTGGAAGAAAAGGAATTTCCTCTCCGGTTACAGCAATCCCCGGTACACCTGGCAGAGGATCAACCCGTTCGGCAATCAGTTGACCACGTTTTACATTTCTTAAACGAGTTAGTTCTTTATAATCCACCCGTCCATCCACGGTTTCAAGCGGCTTATGTGCATCTTCGCCAGTCACAATATCAGCCAGATTAATTTTTCCGTCTGTACCATGGATCGGCTGCTTTCCCTGAGCAATCAGTAATTTTCCGAAGAAATGATCTTCTGGACTTGCCGCAAATACGCGAATTGCATCGGTTATTAAACCGTAGGATATTTTTTGGTTGCTTAGAAAACGCTCTAATTCTTCCACAGAACAGGCAAAGCCTTCTTCACGTTTGGCAAACTCCAAGTAGGCGGTTTGTTTGTCAGGTGAGACAACCACTTTTAAAAACTGGTCCAAAGCATATTGCTTCTCCACAAGGGTGCTCCTTCCGTCTAACTGTTACTGTAACCTCCCGTACGTTAATCTTTACGCATTAGCAAATCCCGTTGTTTGTCCAATGTCGCTCTCAGACGTAATATTGCTTTGGAATGCAACTGTGAAATTCGCGATGGAGATAGCGACATGACCTCAGCGATTTCGCTAAGTGACAAATCCTCGTAATACAATAAAGAAACAACGATACGTTCTTTTTCAGTCAATTTATCAATGCCTTGTGCAAGGGCATCACGAAGTGTAAATTCATTGACCTTATGATCCGGATTTTTCGCCTTCTCGTCCACCAAAAGGGAAAGCCGTGTTTCCGATTCCTCTTCGCGGATCGGATCCTCCAGTGAGACAATCGACATAACAGCGACCTCTTGGATCATATTTTGAAACTCTTTCTCAGAAACGTCCAAATAATGACTCATCTCTTCGTCGCTGACCGTGCGTAGATATCTTTGTTCCAAATGCTGGTATGCATCCTCGATTTTTTTCGCTTTTTCCCTAACTGAACGAGGAACCCAATCCCCTTGACGAAGACCATCCAAAATCGCTCCACGAACACGCCAAGAAGCATAAGTCTCAAACTGCAAACCACGCTCATAGTCAAATTTCTCTAAAGCGTCAATCAAACCCATAACGCCGTTACTCGCCAGATCATCCTTGGATACATTTTTAGGCAAGCCTACTGCAAGACGGCCTGACACATACTCTACAATATGGAGATACTTTTCAATTAACTGTTTTTTTGCTTCCTTGTCACCGTGTTCTTTCCATTGTTCCCATAGTTCGGAATGGTTTAAATGAGCGGCTTTTCGCTCGTTCATCGGCTTCACCCTCCTTATTTGTCTGTCAGGTGACGAACGGCCTTGGCCAATTCTTCAGGGTCCTTGTTGGAAACCAGCTTAGGTGGGTTTAAAGGTGCAAAACCATTATCCCCCTCGTCCGTCTGCTCTGGTTTCGGTTTCAGCAATTCATTCAGGTCTTCATTTTCGTCTGGTGTCGTCAGGTCCAGATTCCCCCCTACGCCATCTACCTGAGAGCTTGCCCGGCTTTGGGCATTCCCCAGATCTGGCCGCGCTACAACACCTAGTGTCCAGCGCAGCACAAATGCAAGTAGGAACCAAAAAACGAAGGCGATCAAGCCACGAATTAAGCTCGTGGTCAGCAGATTGCTGCCAACGGACAACACAAAAGTCAGAATAAATCCGACTACTCCAGACCAAAGATTAATGCGTAAGCTGCCAAATAACATGTTTATAATTCCTTTACACCTTTTTGTACGCTTCGAATATTCAAAACGCCAGTTTCAGAGTCCAACTCAATCGTTCGTCCATAATTGCCGCCTGTGTCCTCCGCAATCAAAGGAATGCCGAGATCTACGAGCATTTCCTTGCATGATTCTACATTACGTGGACCAATCCGCATGGTGTCTCCACTACCAGCAAAGGCGAACATCTGCGCTCCCCCTGCCATTTTGGCAATTAGTCTGCGTCGTTCTGCACCCAATTTCAGCATCCTCTCAAATAACTCGGGCAGCGCCGTATCCGCATATTTGGCTATATTCAGCTGCCCTTCACGCGCAATATCTGAGGACGGTAGCATCACATGTGCCATGCCTGCCAGTTTCAAATGAGGATCATAGAGGGTCAATCCGACGCAGGAGCCAAGTCCTGTCGTACGAATCGAGTTCGGATTGCTGGTAACATTTAAATCTGCCATGCCGACTTTAATGATGCTTTTATCCTCAATCATCGTTCATCGGGACTCCTAACGACCTAAAGATTTTCCCGAACGATTCTGGATCAGGAATCAGGAAAAATTGACCCTCTATCTGATTCTGCCCTTCCAGAAACGATGTGTCAATCAATAATGCAGCATCTCCCATCTGCCCAAACTGCAGCAGTCCGTAGCTAAGAATTGCTCCTGCCATGTCCAACGCCAGCGCAGGGACTGTTGGATACATGGATAAACGTGTGAAATCGGCCAGCGAAGACAGGTAAGAGCCCGCTAAAATGTTTCCGATCTCCGACAGGGCTGAGTGCTCCATTTCGTTAAAACTGTCCTCGTCATCTGAAGGAATATTCGCTAAACGGGAAAGTAAGCCTTTTGCCGCCTGAGGCTGCAATATGAAGAATAGATTGCCGGGGGCTTCCCCTTCTACCCTAAAAAATATTGCAACAACAAGTTGCTCATTTCCACCGACTTTATCGGCAATTTCCTCAAAAGGCAGCATTTGTACTTTGGGCACACCCATGTCGACCGGTTTATTGAGAAGCCGGGAGAGCGCTGTAGCAGCGTTCCCCGAGCCAATGTTGCCGACTTCTTTCAACACATCCAACTTGAAGTCTTCAAGATTCCCAAGATTCTCCATATGTTAATCCTCTAAGCCTTCCAGTTGGTTCATTTCGCTACGATTCAGGACTTCGGACAAGTTCAGCATAATCAACAAGCGCTCTTCACCAATTTTAGCAACTCCGCGAAGATATTTAGCCTTAACTCCGCCAATCACTTCCGGTGGTGTCTCGATATTGTCAGTATTCAGGTCAATAACGTCATTCGCTGAATCAACGATAAAGCCGACTTGCATTTCGCCCACTGCAACGATAATGATGCGGGTTTGATCGGTATATTCAGCTTCAGGCAATCCAAATCGGCCACGAAGATCAATAACCGGAATGACTACGCCTCTCATGTTGAATACACCTTTTACAAAATCGTAAGTTCTTGGAACCCGTGTAATCGGCACCATGCGTTCAATAGATTGGACTTTTTCTACTTCAACACCGTATTCCTCTTCACCAAGCTTAAATACGATAACTTTAATTTCTTCTCCCATGTCTAAAAACCCTCCTTATTGATGTCAGCAACTTCACATTTCTTTCATTTCTGATGAAGACATTATTTAATGAAAACATTCGGGTCAATGATCAACGCAACCTGACCGTCACCCAGAATCGTGGCACCTGAAATTCCTTGGATATTTGGAAGGTATTTGCCCAGATTTTTAAGGACAATTTCACTTTGTCCCAAAAAGTCCTGTACAGAAAGAGCTGCCAAACGGTCTCCCTTGCGGATGACCACGACCTCTGTCTCTTCTTCTTCATCTTCATTGAAGTCCGGTACCTCAAACAGCTGACTCAAGGAGATGAGCGGGATATGAGAATCGCGGAAAGCAATCATTTTATTGCCATGTACAGAACGAATCTGTGTCCTTTTGACAATCGCAGTCTCCACAATGGAGGACAATGGGATCGCATATTTTTCAGAACCGATCTGTATCATCATGGCTGCAATAATGGATAGGGTGAGCGGCAATTGCACAGAGAAATTAGTGCCTTGGCCCAGTGTAGAGTGAACCGTAACATTGCCACCCAAAGCAGTGATTTTGGATTTAACAACGTCCAAACCGACACCGCGTCCTGATACGTCTGAAATGACTGCAGCTGTGCTAAAGCCTGGAGCAAACAATACCTGATAAGCTTCCTCGTCGGTCATGACCGCTGCTTGCTCTGCTGTCAAAATCCCTTTAGAAATAGCACTGTTTAGTACCTTATCGCGATTAATACCATTTCCGTCATCTTCAATCTCGATGAATACGTTATTTCCGCTATGAAAAGCACGCAAGTTAACCGTTCCTGTCTCAGGTTTACCAGCTGCAATCCGATCGGCTACCGACTCAATGCCATGATCCACGGAGTTACGAAGCAAATGCACCAGAGGATCGCCAATTTCGTCGATAACAGTGCGGTCCATTTCAGTCTCTGCTCCAGTAATAACCAAATCAAGTTTTTTATCCAGCGATTTGGCCAGATCGCGCACCATACGCGGAAAACGATTGAAAACAGTGTCTACTGGTACCATCCGCAATTTAAGAACGACGTTTTGTAAATCGCTGCTCACACGACTCATGTGCTCTACCGTTTCTGTCAGTGCTGGATTGGAAGCTTCACTTGCCAACTGCTCTAACCGCACGCGGTCAATGAGCAACTCGCTAAATAAGTTCATAAGTACATCCAGACGTTCAATATCTACACGAATCGTACGGTTATGCGTAGGGGCAGCTGCCTTAGCTGCTGGCGCCTTACCTGCAGCTGGCTTAGCCACAGAGGCCGCAGCTGAAGACTGCGGCTGGGATGGAGCAGGTGATTGCACGGCAACAGGAGCTTCCTGTACCGCAGCAGTCTCAGCCAGTCCAGCAGTAACTTCGCTCATTTGTTTAAGCGATTCCTGATCTAGTTGTACCACTGAGACAGTGTCAATTTCAGAGATGCCCGCGATTTCCTTTTCCAGCTCCCCAACTTCTTTCTGCGTTATGTAATATAACGAGAAGCTTTGCTCGAATTTCTCCTGTTCAATATCCTGTACCGACGGATAGGCCTTGACGATTTCACCAGAGTTTTCCAGTGTATTAAACACCATAAAAGCACGCGCCGCCTTTAACTGGCTCTCTGAGCTGATTGTTACCTGTATATAGTGAACACGATGTCCTTCAGAAATAGATTGCTCCAATACAGAATACTGGAACTGATCCAAAACAAGCCCAGCACTATCGTTTTTGCCCACTTTTTTAGATGGAGACTCCTCAGTCGCAGCATTTGCGCCGGTCTTTTGGAAATCCCCGCTCACGATGGATTGTAGTGAAGATACAATAGAGGAGACATCCGCTTTTCCGTCGCCTCCCTCTGTAATGTGCTGCACCATGGACTCCAGAGCATCCAATCCCTTAAATAAGGTATCGAATATAAATTCATGCATCGCCAGCTTGTTGTTACGTACAAGATCAAGAACGTTTTCCATTTGGTGGGTAAGCGATGCTAGGTCTTCAAACCCCATCGTAGCAGCCATTCCCTTGAGGGTATGGGCAGAACGGAAAATCACCTGAACGATACCTAGATCAGTTGGATTGCTTTCCAGTTGAAGCATTTTTTCGTTAAGAGATTGCAGATGATCATTCGACTCATCAATAAACATGTTTAAATATTGGTTCATGTCCATTGTGAGACACCTCCTCCATGAGTTACACTCCGATTATTTCACAACTTGTACAAGCTTGGGGGCGATCTCCTGCATTGGCAGAAGGTGACGCACACATTTTAACTCTACTGCTGAGCGGGGCATTCCGTACACTACACAAGTTTCCTCATTTTCAGCAAATGTGGATTGTACCCCAGCATCATAAAGCTTCTTCATCATTTTGGCCCCGTCGCTCCCCATTCCAGTGAGCAATACTAGATGCCGCTCCAACGAGGTTAACGAGAGCAACGATTCAAACATCGTATCTACGGAAGGACGGTGACCATTGCGAGCTTCCTCCGTCTTCAGTGACACAGTGTATTTACCACCGGCTCCTGGTACAATTCTTAGTTGATATCCCCCTGGGGCAATGTAGGCCGTTCCAGTCTCCAGCGTCATCCCCTGCTCAGCCTCCACAACTCGAAGTGGACTTAACGTGTTTAAGCGTTGTGCCAGCGAACGAGTGAAGTTTGGCGGCATATGCTGAACGATAACGATTGGAGCAGGAAAATCACCAGGAATGCGTTCCAACAGCGTCTTAAGCGCCCGCGGACCGCCCGTAGAACATCCCACCGCCACTAGTTTGCGAAAGTTGGACGTGTGCACACCTTTTTTAAGTGACAATCCCTTAGGTGCGGCAGGAACTGTAGGTGCCGCTACTGGAGGTGTAGCAGCCGCAGGAGTACGAGTAGCTGATGAAATCACCGTCTTATGGGACTCCGGCTTAACCGAGCCTGCTTTATCCTTACCATGCAGCGATTTGCCAGCGGCCGTAGTAGTACTGTTTAGTTGCCCTGGTGTTCGTCCTATCCCCTTGGACAAATCTTCCTTCTTCTGAACAGTAGGTGCTTGGACTGACTTATTGCTTGGCTGAGCAGCTGGCTGCTGTTCTATGCGCCCCGCTGTAACAGATGTTCCAGACTGTTGTCGTTTGGTTTCCTGCTTGGCTACTGCCGGGGCGGACTTGCCAACATCACGCTTCGGCTGAGCTGATACAGCAGGTGAAGGAGCAAGCGGAACAACAGGAGGCTTGTCTGTCGAAGCTTGACTGCCTGCTCGCTTCTCAGTCACAGTCTGTCCTGGAGGCTTTTGCTGTGGCGTTTTTTTTGCTTGTTCCAATGCAGCTTTGCGCTCATTAGCTTCCTTGCGCTCCAGACGGCTCCGCACTGCTTGCATAGCAGTGTGCATCTGTTCCAGCAGCGCCTTGCTCACTTGCTCAATATCTTGCGCATGAGCGATGGAAGGCTTTCTTATAAAATCGAAAGCTCCTGCCTCCAGAGCCATGATGGTCTCCTTCATGCCTTGTTCATTAATGCCTGACAGCATAATAACAGGTAGCGGATGGGCTGCCATAATCAATGGCAATGCTTCAAGACCATTCATTTCAGGCATCTCGACATCCATGGTGACCAAATCGGGCTGCAATTCCTTCACTTTCTCTACAGCCTCTTTGCCATTGGCGGCTGTACCTACGATGTTGAACGACTCATCCCTTACAATTAAATCTGTAATAATTTTGCGCATAAAGGCCGAATCATCTACAACCAGCACCCGGTAAGCACACATGTTAAACACCTCTGTTTCCTCTCATCAAAATCAATGTACAGAACGCCGCAACCATTTTTGCATAAACCCTTTAATTCCACTCAATGCACCTGATTGCGGAATCAGTGGCATTGCTGCAAAACGGTGTGCCAGATTCAATACATCTCTTGAAGCCGCACATCCCGGAAAAGCAACCATAAATGGTACTTGCCTTTTGACTGCTTGCATGACATGAGTATCATCACTGATATGTCCAAGCAACGGGATATCGATCTCCAAAAAGCGTTTCGCAACCAGTGCGATCTTATCGGCAACTTGACGGGCCTCATTATCGTTATCGGCACGATTGACTATAATTTTGAATACCGTATCCTTTTGCGAACCGCTGACGACTTTAATTAGCGCATACGCATCTGTTAAGGACGTCGGTTCCGGTGTAGTTACAACCAGGCATTCGTCAGCTGAAGTGATGAATTTAAGGTTTTCTTTGGATAAACCTGCACCTGTATCAAATAGAATATAATCCATATCTGCCGCCATTTTCTCTACTTCTTCGGCAAAATAATTCAGATCGTCATCCGATAACGTAAACAATTCGCTCAAACCCGATCCTCCAGCAATATAAGGCAAACCACCTACACCCGTTTGAATAATTTCATCAATTGATTTCTCACGTTTTAGCAGGTGAAAAAGGTTGTATTGTGAATTGGCTCCCATTAATACATCAATATTGGCCATACCTATATCAGCATCAAACACAAGTACCCTTCGACCAAGGGATTGCAGAGCAAGAGCAAAGTTCAGCGTGAAATTGGATTTGCCCACCCCGCCTTTACCACTGGTGATCGTTATAATTTTTGCTTGACGATTACGTGGGGGCAATCGATATTTATCCAAGGAGGAAGCCATTTGTCTAAGTGATTGGGCTTGGTCACTCATATGGAATCTCCGTTAACTCCTGTTGATGTTTTGGGTCCAAGCAGCATGTTTGTCACCATTTCTGTATCGGGATGAAGCAGGTCATCAGGAACATTTTGTCCATTGGTAATATAGGCCAGCTGCATCGGAAATTGATGCAAAAGATTAAACATTCCACCGCAGCTACCTGTCTCGTCCATTTTAGTAAACACAACCTTACCGAGACCAAACTTGCTGAAATGTCCAGTTATATTGAGCATATCTTTGCTTTTGGATGTTAGGCTGAGTACCAGATACGTCTCACTTTCATTAATAGGCGAAAGCAGACTTTGCAGTTCCGAAACAAGTAATTCATTTCGATAATTTCGTCCTGCCGTATCCATGAGGATCAGGTCACAATGTTCCAGACGTTGAATGGCTCTGTGAACGTCACCGGGAGATTGCACAACTTCAAGCGGTACATTCAAAATCGTAGCATATGTACGCAGTTGCTCGACGGCAGAAATCCGGTACGTGTCAGAAGTAATAAATCCAACTTTGCGATGATGCTTAAACAACTGTTCTGCTGCTAACTTGGCAATGGTTGTTGTTTTCCCTACTCCGGTAGGACCTGCCACATACACAATTTTGGTATCTTTGGAGATCCCTTTGTCCAGTCTTGTCTGAATAAAACTGGCCACTTCCTCACGAAAGGCTTGTTCCCAATCGAAAGTTTCAGGCGCAAAAGGGTGCTCACTCCGACGCACATATACCTGTTCGAGCCAATACTCCAGTAAATCACGTTCCACTTCCTGTTCCAGCACACGCTCACAAATCTCTTGCAGCGGCTCCGGCCAAGTACTTTCCATTGAAGAGTTTCGGGAAAACCGAGTCATCATAGCTTTCATTTCCCGCAATTCATTAAGCAGAGCCTGATTTTCCTCCGCTCCGCTCTTGTCTGGAACGCTTGCTTCAATGGGCTGTTTAAACAGTTCACTGGATGATTTCATGTTCGAAAGTAATGCTTCATGATCAAGTGCTTGAGACATAGTCTCCAGATTATTAGCAGACCTAGATGACAAATGCTCAGTTGCTGAAGCTGCTTGTTCTGCATCGATCATTAATTCAGCTTGTTCTTCTTTGGAACCACCCGTCATCTGCGTTACCCGCCGGTAAGCTTCTGGAGCAGCTTGTCTGGGAACCACAGGCATAAATGATTTTTCTGGCTGTTCAGGAGCGTTCATTTGAGGTGAAGCCGCCCGGGCAAGCTCTTGTGAAGATGGTCCAAACCGTCGTGGCTTTTGAGGTTGCTTCTCCTCTACCGCTGCAACCACTTCGATTTTCTTTTTACTGAACATTCCCATGAAACCGCCGACCTTCATTTCCTTTGTACTTAAAATGACGGCGTCTGTTCCTAAGTCACCCCTGATTTGCAGCATGGCTTCTGGCATGGTATCCACTACATATCGTTTTACTCTCATAAGTTCACCACCCCGACACTTTGAATTTCAACGTTCGGCTCCAGCTCACTGTACGACAGCACCGGGACATCCTGCATCGTCCGCTCCATCACTTGCCGCAAATACATACGAATTGTCGGTGACGTTAATACAATAGGCTGCTGTCCAGATTGAATAAGGCGGTTGATTTGCTCCATCATCCTTTGATACACCGTTTGCGTAGACACCGGGTCAAGAGCCAAATAGCTACCTTGCTCCGACTGTTGCACGCTTTCAGCAATTTTCTTTTCCAATCCTGGTCCCACTGTAATAACGCGTAACGTCTCCCCTTGTTGGGCAAATTGCTGCGTAATCTGGCGGGACAACGCCTGACGGACATATTCAGTCAGCACGTCGGGATCTTTTGTATAAGTACCGTAGTCAGCTAGTGTTTCGAAAATAGTCACCATATCGCGAATGGAGATTTTTTCTTTCAACAGCTTGGCTAACACTTTTTGTACATCCCCAATCGCAAGCACAGAAGGAATAAGGTCGTCCACCAGCACTGGATAATTCTCTTTGAGATTGTCGACCAGCGAACGTGTCTCCTGTCTGCCAAGCAACTCATGAGCATGTTTCTTGATCGTCTCCGTAAGATGAGTAGCTACAACTGAAGGTGGATCAACTACGGTATAACCAGATAATTCCGCAACATCCTTGGTGTTCTCATCAATCCAGAGCGCAGGCAATCCGAAGGCCGGTTCCGTCGTTTCAATTCCTGTAATAGAATCATCGTCGTATCCTGGACTCATAGCCAGGTAATGATTTAACAGAAGCTCTCCGCCGCCCACGGTATTACCTTTAATTTTAATTACATACTCGTTAGGTTTGAGCTGAATGTTGTCTCGAATACGAATGACCGGTACAACCAAACCCAGTTCCAAAGCACATTGACGACGGATCATAATAATCCGATCTAATAAATCCCCGCCCTGCTGTGTATCCGCCAGCGGAATTAACCCGTATCCAAATTCAAATTCAATTGGATCTACCTGAAGCAAATTAATGACACTTTCCGGACTACGGACTTCTTCAATTTGTTGCTCCTCTTCCAGCTGTTCATCGGCTATCTGCTTGCGCTCCATATTGCCCTGCATTCTTCGAGCCGCAAAAAACAGCAGAATCGCCAGTGGAAGAGTTGTAATGATATGAATAGGTGTGAAAAGCCCTAATAATGCAATTGTGGCAGCCACAATGTAGATCAGTTTTGGATAAGAAAAGAGTTGTCCAGTTAAATCCTCTGCCAAGTTGCCATCTGACGTGGCCCGCGTAACAATCAAGCCTGACGCCGTGGATATGAGCAGTGCGGGAATCTGACTGACCAGTCCGTCACCGATGGTGAGGACAGAATAAGTCGACAGCGCCTCTTGAAATCCTTTTCCCTGAACGGCCATACCGATAATAAAGCCACCGACCAAGTTAATGATCAAAATGATAATACTAGCAATGGCATCACCTTTAACGAATTTACTCGCACCATCCATCGCTCCGTAAAAATCTGCTTCCCGTTCGATTTTACTGCGTCGTTCACGGGCTTGCTGCTCATTGATCAAACCTGCATTCAGATCCGCATCAATACTCATTTGTTTACCCGGCATTGCATCCAATGTAAACCGTGCGCCTACCTCAGCAACCCGCTCAGATCCCTTGGTGATAACAATGAACTGTACGACCACGAGAATGAGAAAGACAACAAAACCGACGGCAATTTGCCCTCCTGCAATCCAACTACCAAACGTAGCAACTACTTCCCCTGCATGGCCCTCACCTAAAATAAGTTTGGTTGTAGAGATATTAAGTGCCAAACGAAATAACGTTGTAATGAGCAGCAATGAAGGGAAAATAGAGAACTGTAAAGCTTCCTTCGTATTCATAGAAACGAGTAGAATCATTAAAGCAATAGAAATATTAATGACGAGTAGGATATCCAGCAGCCATGATGGGATCGGGAGAATCATCATAAGAACGATACCGATGACGCCTGCAAGGACAGTTATTTCTTTTATTTTCACGGGTCTCTAGCCCTCCGATCCCTTTATTTCACTTTACCTTTTAATTTATATACATACGCCAGCACTTCGGCAACGGCCTGGAACAGATCAGCTGGTATCGCATCCCCGATTTCGGCTCTTTGAAACAGCGCCCGCGCCAGCGGCTTGTTTTCCATCGTTATAACGCCGTTTTGCTTGGCAATTTCTTTAATTCGGAGCGCAACGTAATCTTGCCCTTTCGCAATAATCTGCGGCGCTTCCATCTCCGAACCGTCATATTTCAAAGCCACAGCAAAGTGCGTAGGGTTGGTAATGATGACATCTGCATTAGGAACCTCCTGCATCATACGCTGCATAGCCATACGGCGCTGACGCTCGCGAATTTTCCCTTTGATCAGCGGGTCACCCTCCATTTTCTTGTATTCATCCTTGATGTCCTGTTTGGACATTTTCAGGTTTTTCTCATGCTCATAACGTTGATACATATAGTCCAATACCGCTAAAACGAACAGCACCACACCAATTTTGAGCCCCAGTTCCATCGTTAATGAAGCTGTAAAGCTCAACATCTGATCGCCGGACATTTCAGCCAGTTTAGGTAGGTCAGCCTTTGTTTTCCAGAGTACGCTGTACACCAGATAACCAATTACGGTCATCTTTAAAACAGATTTCAGGAATTCAACCAATGACCTCATGGAAAAAATATTTTTGAATCCTTTAATCGGATCAATCTTGCTAAACTTGGGCGTAATGCCCTCTCCGGTTAATAAAAAACCGATCTGCATGTAATTCGCTGCTATCCCAATGACAATGGCCCCAATAAAAATAGGTGCCAGCATAATCAAGATTTGCACGCCATATTCGCCCATCATCAGCAGCGTTGTGTTCGGCGTTACCTCCATAGAAAGCCGATTCACAAAAATATCTCGAAATAGTCGAACCGCATGGTCCTTAAAATACCCGCCGAAAATCATGAGGCAAAAAAACGTAACCAGCAGGACACCAGCGGCGGGCAACTCCATACTTTTGGCAACCTGCCCTTTTTGTCTTGCATCCTGTTTCTTTTTGGGTGTAGCTTTTTCCGTTTTTTCCCCTGAGAACAACTGCAGGTTCATAGCATATTTAAATGACAAACTACGTTCCTCCAGACCAGACATTAAGGACGATTACCCATAATATCCAACAAGTTGCGCATGGATTCGAACATCACAGAAAACAATCTTTCGAATATAAAAGCAAAACTTGGCATGAGAAGCAGTAACATGAACAGTCCCACAATAATTTTAAGAGGTACACCAATGACAAAAATGTTGAATTGTGGCGCTGTTTTAGCTAAAAAACCGAGTCCCACATCCGTTAAAAAGGTAGCTACTACAATGGGGGCAGCAATTTGAAAGGCCAGCATAAATGATTCCGCAAAAGAACGTACCAGGAATTCAGTTACACTGCCACCATACAGCTTTACAAAAAAATCATTTGTCAACGGTACCCAATCATAGCTGTATAAGATAGCATTTAGCAGATGATGGTGCCCATTTATACTTAAAAAGAACAATACAGCTATGGCAAACTTAAAATTCCCTGTTAAAGGCGTTGAAGCCCCTGTCATGGGATCAAACACACTCGCCATTCCGAACCCCACCTGTAAATCTATAAATGAACCTGCGGTTTGGATCGCTGTCATGAACAGATATGCAGTAAATCCCAATAACAACCCAATCAGCACTTCACGGCCCACTAACAGCACATACGCTACATCGGTCGGTACCTGTTGATGCGTACCATATGTAAGATACACGACCAAAGCTAGAAATCCTGAAATTCCGACCTTAAAGATATTAGGTACACCTCGGGTCGAAAAAATAGGCGCTACTACAAAAAATGAGGTAATCCGACAAAAAATCAGCAAAAAAACAGGAAGATTTTGTAACAATATGTTCATAACATTCAGCCTAACCTATATATTTGTACAAATTGTCCAGAATGTTATACGTAAAGTCCACTAATGTGGTCAATATCCAAGGCCCGAACAAAAGCAATGCCAGCAATACGGCGACAATCTTCGGAACAAAGGCCAGTGTCTGCTCCTGAATTTGGGTTGTCGCCTGAAAAATGCTGATAATCAAACCCACGACTAGCCCCAAAATCAGCATCGGAGCGCTCACCTTGAGTACAATGTACACCGCTTGCCCAGCCAGGGAAATAATAAACTCCGAAGTCATTGCCGTCCTCCTTGATTGCTGTCCTTGCATGAAGTACTCATGTGTTAAAACTTAGAAGCAACGATTTGACTACCAAATACCAACCATCTACAAGTACAAAGAGCAGTATTTTAAAAGGAAGTGAAATCATTACCGGTGGTAGCATCATCATCCCCATAGCCATGAGTGTACTCGACACTACAATGTCTATAACTAAAAATGGTATGAAAATCATAAAGCCCATCTGAAAAGCCGTTTTCAACTCACTGATTGCATAAGCCGGAACCATCACCGTTAGTGGAATATCCTGATAATTCTTTGGTTTTTCCATCTTGGTGTATTTCATAAAGAGCAGTAGATCCTTCTCACGTGTATGAGAGAACATAAAGGTCTTGATCGGTACCGATGCCTTGTCCAGCGCCTGAGACTGTGTTATATCCCCCTTGAGATACGGCTGAAGCGCAGTTTCATTCATAGCTGAGAACGTCGGTGCCATAATGAATAAAGTGAGAAACAAAGCCAGTCCAACAAGCACCTGATTAGGCGGCATCTGCTGGGTTCCCAGCGAAGTTCGCACAAAGCCAAGCACAATCACAATTCGCGTAAAACTTGTCATAAGTACAAGCAACGCGGGCGCTACACTAATGACAGTAATAAGTAAAATAATAGACAGCGAGGTGGCACCGGGCTGTCCTTTGTCCGAATTGCCGACTTGAATATCAATGTTCGGAATCGGTTCCGCAGAGGCCGCCGTCACCGAAATGAAGCTGAACAAGACAAGCAGCAAACATGCAAGTATAATCTTTTTTCTCATGAATCTCCCGACCGATCTGTAGTATTCTCCTCATTGCGCAGCTTTTCAAGTTTATCCTTGCGATTCGGCATTTGCCGAAGCTTGGATTCAAACATCTCGTGAAAAGATGTCTCCTCTTCAGGCTGCTGCTGTGCCGCGTTGTTCCGGCGAAGCTTATCCGCAATTTTAGCGAATAGCGGGGCAATCGGGCCGCGCTGCAGAGAAGCTTCTTGCTCCAGTGCGGCCAAAATTTGCTCCACTTCTTCAGGATCGGATACTTTGTCAACAAGCTGGATATCTTCTCCCACACCAATGAGGTACACACTGCTACCTACTTCAACAAGCTGAAGGGATTTATTGGGACCCAGTCCCACGCCTCCCAGTATGCGAACGGAGCGGTTGCTGAACCAGCTCTGATTTCTTTTACTCAAAAACCGTATCAAGTACACGATCAGTACGATGATAAAGATTAGCACGAAAAGGACCCAGGCAATGTTGCCTATATTGCTGGATGTACTCAATGCGTCAGAGGCACCCTGTTGTGTATCCATACTGGGTGCGCCTTAGACACCCAGTGTTTTGTTGATGGCTTCGATAACCCGATCCGATTGGAAAGGCTTAACGATAAAATCTTTGGCGCCAGCTTGAATGGCATCAATAACCATTGCTTGCTGACCCATCGCGGAACACATGATAACCTTTGCATTCGCGTCAATTTGTTTGATTTCCTTCAGAGCGGCAATGCCGTCCATTTCAGGCATCGTGATATCCATCGTAATCAGGTCCGGACGAAGCTCCTTGAATTTTTCAATGGCCTGTGATCCATCTTGGGCCTCTCCTACTACCTCAAATCCATTTTTGGACAGGATGTCCCGAATCATCATTCTCATAAATGCAGCATCGTCCACGATCAAAATACGGTTTGCCATCTGAAATAAATCCTCCCTAAATTATGCTTTTATTGTAATTTTTGAATACGGTCCCATTGACTTACAATATCTGTTACGCGCACACCAAAGTTCTCGTCGATTACGACAACCTCGCCCTTGGCAATCAGTTTGTTGTTAACCAAAATGTCCACCGGCTCCCCAGCAAGCTTGTCTAGTTCAATAATTGAACCTTGTGAGAGCTCCAGAATATCTTTAATTTGCTTTTGGGTCCTTCCTAATTCTACGGTGACTCTAAGGGGAATGTCCATCAATAAATTTAAATTGTTTTCATCCACTTGCGCAAATGCACCGGACTGCAAGTTAGAAAATTGTACAGGTTGTACATTTACATTACGTCCCGGTACTGCACCGTAGTGATGAGGCGTTCCGTAAGGAGCTTGCGGCGGTACACCAGCTGGCATTCCATAACCCGGTGTTCCATAGCCTGGAGCGCCCTGCTGCCCATATCCCGGGTCTTGAGGATACATTGGCGGTTGTTGCCCATAGCCTGCGTCTTGCGGCGCCTGCGCGGCTGCAGGTGGCTGTTGATAGGCTGGTGCAGGCGGTTGCTGCGGAACGCTAGCTTGTTGCGGCGCTTCGGGAGCAGCTGTTGCAGCTACCTGCTGTGCGGACGCTTGCGGTTGTTCCTCATCCTCTCCGCCATTCATTAGGATGCTCACCATTTTTTTGGCGAAATTAACAGGTAACAGTTGCATCAGCGTAGAGTCAATAAGATCCCCGATCAATAACCGGAAGGATACTGTGATGAGCGTCTCTTCATCCGGCAGACTGGATACTCCATCACCGTGCATAGGATCCAAAATATCAATCCCCGGTGGAGAGATATTAACAAAACGATTAAACATAGTAGACATTGAGGTCGCCGACGATCCCATCATCTGGTTCATCGCTTCCTGCACAGCACTAATGTGGATTTCATTCAATTCTTCATCTGCTGGGTTTCCTTCACCACCAAGCATTAAGTCCGCTATCACTTGTGCATCACGCTTTTTGATTACGAGTGAGTTAATACCCTCGAATCCATCGACATAATTTACATGTACAGCTACGTGTGGCTTTGGAAATGCAGTTTCAAATTCAGAACGGGTAATAATTGAAACTTTAGGTGTCGTAATATCCACCTTTTGACCGAGCAGTGTGGAAAGAGCCGTAGCTGCGCTGCCGAACGTTATATTACCGATTTCCCCGAGAGCATCCTGCTCCAGAGGAGTCAGAAAATCGTCAACGGTCTTGCCTGCGGGAGTAGAATCCGTCCCCGCTTCAGACTGTTTCAGCAAGGCATCGATTTCCTCCTGGGACAAATAGTCTTTACTCGTCAATTTCTTCAACTCCTTCGTTGACAATTTCATCAATTTGTACGGCAACACGATCTCTTACCATGCCGGGACTTCCCATAAACTTCAATTTCTCGCCTACCCGGATGGATAGTCCTTCTTTGACAGGTTTGTTCAATGAAATGACATCCCCGACCGAAAGACCCAGAAACTCGGCTACATTTATCCGGGATTCACCCAACTCGGCAATAATAGGGAGCTCTGCTTTGGTGACCCGTAATCTCAAGGCGTCAATCTCTTCGGGCGCCCTTGATTTCTTTTCGGATGTAAACCACTGGTGCGTGGACAGTCTAGCCATAATGGGTTCCAATACCACATGCGGGATACAGAGGTTAATCATCCCTGTGGTATCACCAATTTTGGTACTAAGCGAAATCAGAGCAATCGTTTCATTCGGCGAGACAATCTGCATGAACTGCGGATTTGTTTCCATCGCCTCTAGGCGCGGTTCAATGTCCAGTACCGTTTTCCAAGCCTCTTGCAGGCTATCAAAGGTACGACTGAAAATTCGCTCCATAATCGTCGTCTCGATTTCGGTCAACGCAGTAACCTTTGACGGTGCCGAACCTGTTCCTCCGAGAAGCCTGTCCAACATGGCATAAGCAACGTTCGGGTGAACCTCAAGCACCATACGGCCTTCCAGCGGTTCAGCTTCAAAAATGTTTAGAATGGTCATTTTCGGAATGGAGCGAATGAATTCATCATAAGGAAGTTGCTCCACCTGAACGACATTAATTTGGACAAAAGTACGAAGCTGCGCTGAAAAATATGTGGTCAGATACCGTGCAAAGTTCTCGTGTATCCGCGTCAGACTCCGTATGTGATCCTTGGAAAACCTAAGCGCTCTTTTGAAATCATAAGCGCGAACTTTCTTTTGGGTATCTTCCTTTTTAAGTTCTTCCGCATCCATTTCACCGGACGAAAGAGCTGCTAAAAGGGCATCAATTTCCCCTTGTGACAGTACATCCACCAATGTTATTCACCCCCTTACGTGTTCCTGACAAGTTCACCTGGAATCAAATGGCTGCCAGCAAAAAGTCTGTAATTTTGGCGTTCCCCAGGTGACCTTCAGGGAGCGACTTGTTGATGAGATCCGTCAGCTTGTCACTGAACTGGTCCCGGCCTTTAGCCGTTCTGAGCTCATCAGGTTTGGTGTCTGCAAGTAATTGAATAACGATGGGCTTAATACTGATGTCTTTGATTTTTTCAAAAGATTCTTTTGCTTTGGCATCGTTCAATTGAAAAGATAGGTTCATCTGAACAATGTAATCTGCGTCTGCCAGATTTGTTTTGATACCGGTAATTTCAGAACTCACTTCCACCAATTCATCTGCTGACAATCTTGGAAGTTGTTCTGCCTGAGCAGCTTGCGCATTCGGTATGACTTCCGACTTCTTCCCGCTAAGCGCTGGTATAAGTACAAAGGCCGCGCCTGCAATCAAAGTAATCGCGAGTAAAATTGTAATGAGCCATGGCAGCATCTTCTTCATTCGTCTTCCTCCATTTGTTGCACTTTTATCGTGGCGGCATGCATGCCGATTTCACGGCTGTAACCCTTGATCAAGGAGACGACATCTGCCGCTTTTTCCAATACAATCAACCGTTTCCCCGTCACCAAAGTGACGTATGTATCCGGTGTTTCCTCCACAGTCTCAATGAGCAGCGCATTAAGCCACATAGGCGAGCCGTTCAGCCGCGTTAACGGGATCATCGTAATACCAACCTCCTGATAGGAGCGGAGGAGCCTCTACTCCTCCGCGTTTAAATGAGATTATCGTTTCAAGTTTACAACTTCCTGAAGCACTTCATCCGAGGTCGTAATGATACGCGAGTTCGCTTGGAATCCGCGCTGAGCTACGATCATTTCGGTAAATTCGCCTGTCAGATCAACGTTAGACATTTCCAGCTGACCTGAGATAATAGCACCGGTGCCATCATCAGTGCTGTTTGCTTCCATAGCAGTGATTTCACCCTCGTTTCCAGAGTTAACTGTAGCACGATACAGACTACCCCCGATTTTTTCTAATCCTTCAGGATTGATTACTTTAGTTACTCCAATTTTAGTAGCATTATCTGTTCCACCAGATGCCAAAGTTTGTACAATGGTTCCATCCTGAGAGATTGAGAAAGCAGTAACATCATCTGCTAACGTAATGGGAACTCCACCACCTGAATCAGCAACAAAAAAACCGTCCGAAGTTACCAAATGCCTATTTCCGTCAATGTGAAAATCTCCTGCTCTAGTCAAGTATGGAGCTTCTTGATCCGCATTCATTTTAACCAAAAAGAAACCATCACCATTAAGGCGTAAATCTGTTGGATTATTCGTTGTCATGGCACTTCCTGGTAAATGAAGCGTGTCAATGGAAGCCACAGTCGAACCCAATCCAATTTGCTTTGCGTTACTTCCTGCCGTTTCTTCTCCAGACGCACTTGCACCTGAACTCGTTTGGCTCAAGATATCCTTGAACATCACTCGGCTGGACTTGAAGCCTGTAGTATTTACGTTTGCAATGTTGTTGCCGATAACGTCCAGCTTTGTTTGAAAGCCCTTCATGCCCGATACACCTGAATACATTGATCTCAACATTGAGTATAAATCCTCCTCTGATTGGTTGCTTAGTTGACCGCATCAGTCGATCCGCGGCTTTTTCATGGCTTTCCTATTCGGGCCAGCCACTTCATATACATTTTTATGAAATAATTACAGCACTATCTATCTGCGTAAATACGTTATCCTCCATGGACTTCTTATCCATCGCGGTAACAACTGTTCGATTAGGTACACTTACAATCAAAGCCATATCCTGCATTAAAATCAATGATTCTTTGGCGCCTTTGGCAGCTGCTTTATCCACAGCAGAGTTAATTTTCGCCATTTGGTCACTTCTCAACTCTATTCCCCGCTGCTCCAGACGCTTGGCTGCATGGTTGCTCAGCTTGAGCACCTGTTCCTGCAACACCTGACCGAACGGTCTGGCATCCTTGGATACCGAATTTACTCGGTTTTGTGAGATTGCTGCCGGGGGCACGTTGGCGGGAAAAAGGCGTCCGACCGTCATTCTATCATTCATGAGTTCTCACCGCTTCCAGTAGAGGAAGAAGATGAAGTATCCGATGTATTTGTAGCGGGAGTCGTTGTATTAGCCTGACTCACTGATGTTACATCTTTTAATGCCACCTCAGCCGCTCCCATTTTGGCATACTGCACACCGTCGCGAATAACGATGGAATCCACGATTCCACTTTTTACGGTACCCGCACCTGTTTCACCTGTGATGGAGTCTTTTTTACCTGCCTCAATCCAGCTGACTTCTTTTCCTATCAAACCGGAAGCCGTACCCAAAGACTGTCCCAATGCATTCAACTGCGTAGAAATGTTCATCAGTTGTTCCACTGAGGAAAACTGGGCCATTTGAGCGATAAATTCTTTATCCTCCAAAGGCTGCATCGGATCCTGATTTTGTAGCTGGGTGATCAAAATTTTCAGAAATTGATCTTTACCCATAGTCTTAGTATCCTTAGCACTCGCCGTTTTGACATTGTTCACATTGTAATTCGGCCAGACGTTGCTGGTGGATACATTGTTGTCTGTCGTCGTCATTGTGTTCTCACCTCCATCATTACGCTTGTGCTGTAAAGGAGCCTGTCCGATTTATATCATCTGCACGTTGTTCTGCTGTCCAGTTACGGAGTTCCTCTGCCATTTCAGCTACCTTGATAGCATCTTCGCTCTCTTCTCTACCACGAGCTTTGGAACGTTGATTGGATTGCTGCTGCTGCTGCTGATTAGCTCCAGATCCGCGTCCATCCTGATACATATGGGAGGAAAGCGACTCATTGTGCGTGACTTCTACCTTATCCACCTGGATACCTTGGCTCTGGAGACTCGAACGCAGCTGCGACATTTGCTGTTCCAGCAAATCCTTCGCTCCGCTATGCTCAGTCATGAACTGGGCAACCAGATGACCATTTTGCATTGTCAGCTTAACCTCCAGCTGGCCCAGATGATCTGGACGAAGCATGATAGTCGCTTCCGTCAAGCCAGTGTGTTTTACAATGTCAAGTTTCTGCACTACAAATTCGGTCATCTCCTTGGCAAATTGCCGCACATGTACGACTGGTTGAGCCGGAGCCGAAGGTGTTGTTCCTTGCGTTTGTACCGAAAGCTGTCCCGCAGTCGTGATCACTGGAGTCTGATTGTCAGTTGCTGTCGAATCCGCTTGCTCAGTTGCATCTACGAATGCACTCGCTTCATCCGCTCCAGTCGTCTTAACTGTAGACTGAACGAGAATATTAGTTGATGAACGTTGCCCTTCTGAACCTTGCTGATTAGTTTCGCCCTGACTTGCTTGCTGCTGAGAAACAACAACCTGTTTGTCTGTAGTAGCTGTAGCTACGGTCTGAGTACCATTTGCTCGATTTGCAGAAGGCTGAACCGCTTGTGAATCCCCACCATCAGCAAGTTCCACAGCTTTCATTACACCATTCCACTGCTCATCGGAAATAGCTCCCGTCCCTGCCATTGCGCTTTGGAGCGATTGTAGCAACTTCGTCACCTGGGACTTTTGGTCTCCAGAAGCCTGCTCTGCTACATTGGCTAGTTGTGACAAAGCGTCCTGCAATGCAAATCGAAGAGTAGCCGGATTGGCTGCCAAGACTGTTAAGCCTGTCGCCTCTGTCGTTTCTCCACCGTTTAACTGTTGATTTGTTCCGTCGCCTTGCAAGAACTGTTGTACTTGCTGAATCCAAGCTTGCAGAGTTGCAAGCAGAGCAGGATCGGCAGCTACCTGATCATCCAGCTTTTCGAGATTTTGCAGCAAAGGAGCCAGTGTTTCGACCAGCGGCTCGGTTGGAGCTTCCGTGGATTCTCCAGTCGCAATAAGCGGAAGTACCATTACTAATGGAGAACCATTCGCATCTGTGCCTGCTGAGCCCGTTTGCCCGCCTGTCATCATTTGCGTAAGTGTTTGATTAAAAGCACCCGTAGTTGCACCGGCAGCTGTGGCTGTACTCGCTGTTGAGGCTGTCGTACTGCTAGCTGTTTGACTTGAGCTGACCGATACACTTTGAGAAATAAGGGTCATTTATTTTTCACCTCCCTTCATTTAAATTACTTACTGCCCATCAGTTTGTTCAAAATTTTTGCGGTCTGAGCCGCATCCTTGGCAGACATATTTTGTAGTAAAGAACCACGTGTCGAATCATCTACTGTATTTAATATGTTTAATGCCTTGTCTGGACTGATTTTGTAAGTTTGCAAAATAAGTTCGGCACCGCTCTTCTTGTCCATGGAAGCAAATGTGCTACTGATTTGAGTGCTTTGCAAACTCTTACTCGTCGTTCCAGCTGCGGTACCTTGATCCTTTTTCAGACGAGACTGCAATGCAGCAACTGACAAATCTGTAGACGGCGTTACGTTTTTCAGAGCCATAGTAATATCGGCTGCTTTTTTAGCGTCCATCTTTTGCAAAATCTTCGCACTGTTGGCAGGGTCCATGTAGCTTAGCAGCTGCACAGTCTCTTCCGTAGTCAGATTCTCCATAATCGGTGCCGCTTTACTAGCTGTCATTCCTTCATACATGCTAGCAAGATCTCTGGCCTGTTTTACATAAGGATCTTCATTTGTTGTTCCACCTGTCGTTTGCGTACCGGCCTGTCCCTGCTGGTTGGCCTGTGGCTGCTGTTCCTGTTGCGTTTGGAGCGTATTGACCTGATTCTGCAGTTCAGTAACCTTTTTATCTTGTGTCGTCTTAGCAGCGGTAGCCTTTTTAAGCTCCTCCGTCTGCTTGGCTAGATCTGCCTTTAACTGCTGAATGGTTGCTTCAGAACTTTCGGACTGAGCCTTTTGATCTGCCTCTTTCGTCTGTGTAGCCTTATCTTTCGGTTCAGGTACCCAATTTTTAACAACTGGTATTTTGTTCCCTAATGAAATCATTTCGCTTCTGAAGTCCATATTGAACAATGTAAGCAGGACCCCGACCAGAACGATTGTGAACACAATCGGAATCAGGAAAAACATAAACCGTTCAAATCCCCCGCCTGATTCTTTTCCTAAATCCATATCCAGTTCATTTTCTGCTAACTTCTGTGCCATCGTCTTCCTCCTCAGGCAGCTGATATGCGTATCCTATGACTTTCCGCTTACCGGGCTTTCATGGCAAATCGCACGGAAGCCATTTCATCCAGCTCGTTCTGCTCGCGCAGGAGCACTTCCTGTTGGAATTTCACGTTGGCCTTCTCTCTCGCTTTCAGCCAAACCTGTTCATCCAGCATTTTATCGGTCAAAACGGTTTGTTTGCTTTGCACATTTTGCTGCGCATATTGAACATCCCTATGCTTGCGTGTAATACATTGGTCCAGATGATTAACATAAGCCTGTAATTCCTGAATGGTAGAGAGTGGTGCGCAATCCTCGGCAGCCTTTTGAATGGCTGATATGACTCGATTCCTTTCGCCTACAAGCTGTGTTAATGTCTGCTCCTCAGCCTGCAATTGTCCAACAGCACTGGAAAGCAACCATTCGGCCTGTGACTTTTCGTTGGTTTTCAAGTCTACAACTTTCTGAAAGGAATACTGAAATCTCATCGTTCAACCTTCATCTCCTCGTAAATTCAGAAATCAAACGCTCTCTTACCTCGTCCAGCTCAGCCTTTTCATCTGTTCTTTGTCTTGTAAAATCCCATATATCCCGTATACGCTCCATGGATTCGTCAATTTCTGCATTTGAACCCTGCTGATAGGCCCCAATATTAATCAGGTCCTCCGAATCTTTGTAAATGGCCATCAAGCGCTTAATGTTCTCGGCAGCGTCTATCTGATCTCGTGGTGCGATATCCTTCATAACCCGGCTAATACTCGCTAACACATCGATTGCCGGAAAATGTCCTTTGTTCGCAATCCCACGATTCAAGACAATGTGTCCATCCAAAATCCCGCGCACCGCATCCGCGATGGGCTCGTTCATATCATCACCATCGACCAGTACCGTATAGAAAGCGGTTATGGAGCCAGTAGGGCCTGTCCCTGCACGTTCTAGAAGCTTAGGTAGACTAGCAAACACGGAAGGTGTGTACCCTCTCATTGCCGGTGGCTCCCCTACGGCTAGGCCGACTTCACGTTGGGCCATCGCATACCGGGTAACTGAATCCATCATCAGCATGACATTCAACCCGCGGTCCCGAAAATATTCCGCGATCGTCGTTGCAATAAGTGCACCCTTAATACGGATTAACGCAGGTTGGTCGGAAGTTGCCACAATGACCACGGAACGTTCTAGTCCCTCCGGACCTAAATCCCGTTCAATAAAGTCCAGCACCTCGCGTCCACGTTCCCCGATCAAGGCGATTACATTCACATCAGCTTCCGTATTACGGGCAATCATTCCCATCAAGGTACTTTTACCTACACCCGAACCTGCAAAAATACCAACCCGTTGTCCTTTACCGATAGTAAGCAACCCGTCAATAGCGCGCACCCCGATACTGATTGGTTCCTGCACACGCGGACGATTCAGCGGATTGGACGGAATATTGAAGGTTGAATATCTCGCCATTCGCGAGGGAATCAATGAGCCATCCAGAGGCTGACCCAAGCCGTCCAGCACCTTGCCTAACAGTTCCGACCCGACCTGCACATTCAACGGCTTCCCTGTTCCTACTACGTCACAACCGGGACCAATGGATTGCAGTTCTCCAAGTGGCATTAGAAGCACTTTATTGTCCCTGAAGCCTACAACCTCCGCTTGCAACGGCTTTGCCGTTTTACCCGGATAAATGTAACAAACATCCCCGATACTGGCATCCGGACCTTCCGATTCAACCATCAGGCCGATAACCTGCGTAACCTTGCCATTTACCCGAACCGGGTCCATCTGGCGCAAATGATCCATGTAGCGCTGCGTATTAAGCCCCTTCATGTCTTCGCTCCTCATTCTCATGTGCCAGACGCAGTAGTTCCTTTTTGATCTCAGCTAATTGCGTATCAATCCGCGCATCCACGCTCCCAAAAGAAGAACGGATAACACAACCGCGATCTTTCACGGTACCATCAGGAATAATTTGCAGTTCTGCCTGCGAATCGACAGTTAATGACAATTCTTCTCGTGCACCTTGCACAAATGCGAAATGCTGAGGCGACACACACAATGTAATGGTTCCTTTTTCCCGCTTACGAGCCAAATTTTTACGAATTAATTCAATCGTGTAGTCCGGCTCAAGGCTAAGCTGTTTCTCAATGACCTTCTCAGCAATAGCACTACTCAGTTCAACCAGAAAAGGCTCAGCTTCCTGAATTAGTTGTTCCTTTATCTCATAGGCCTGACGTAGAATATCCTGTGCTTCTTCCATCATCTGCTCTGATTTCGTCTGAAGCTCGGCCTCAGCCAGCTTCTGACCTTCTTCATATCCTTGCTGAAACCCATCAGCTTTTAACGACTGAGTCAGCTGATCGTCATGCTCGCGTCGCTCCTGCCACCAGGCTTCAATCTGCTGCTGCGCCTCCTGAAGCATCCGTTCCGCTTCTTCAGCTGCTTCGCGAACCTGACGTTCGGCAAAATCCTTAGCATCTTTCAGCATTTCATCCCGTAGCCGTTCAGCCTCATGATCTCGCTGAGGCTCCGGCTCCGTATATTCAGTTGTGATTTCTTCGTCCGTCGTTTCTGGCGCATACGTATGTGCCACATCAATTGTTTTCAAAGCCCCTACAGGAACATATTGGAAAGATTTGATCAAGTTAGACAATGATGTCATCTCCTCCGCCGCGTGCGATTATAATCTCACCGGCCTCTTCCAATCTGCGGATCGTCGATACGATACGTGTCTGTGCTTCTTCCACATCACGCAACCGCACCGGTCCCATGTACTCCATTTCCTCTTTGAAGGTTTCTGCCATACGTTTCGACATATTTCGGAAAATCACATCACGTACTTCTTCACTGGATACTTTAAGCGCCAATTGCAAATCTGCATTGTCGATATCGCGGACAATGCGCTGAATGGAACGGTTGTCCACATTGACGATATCCTCGAACACGAACATTCTTTTCTTAATTTCCTCAGCCAGTTCTGGATCTTGAATTTCAAGCGAGTCGAGAATCGTACGTTCGGTTCCGCGGTCTACGCCATTCAAAATCTGAACAATGGACTCGATACCACCTGCATTCGTATAATCCTGTGTCGCGGTTGCAGACAGCTTTTGCTCCAACACTCGTTCCACCTGGGAAATAACTTCCGGAGATGTACTGTCCATGACAGCGACACGCCGGGCCACATCTGCCTGCTTTTCCTGTGGCAGAGACGACAGAATTGCAGCCGCCTGCTCGAATTGCAAGTACGAAAGCACGAGAGCAATCGTTTGCGGATTCTCATTCTGTATAAAATTCAATATCTGGTTTGGATCAGCTTTGCGGGCAAAATCGAAGGGTCTTACCTGTAACGTCGCTGTTAGACGGTTAATGACCTCAACTGCTTTTTGCGATCCGAGTGCTTTTTCCAATATTTCTTTAGCGTAATTAATACCGCCTTGGGAAATGTACTCCTGAGCCAAACAAATTTGATGAAACTCGGCCATGATGGAGTCCTTCTCAATGGCATCGACCTTCCGCACATTGGCAATTTCCAATGTAAGTTGCTCGATCTCCTCATCACGCAAATGCTTGAATATTTGAGCAGATACCTCTGGTCCCATTGTGATCAGAAGTATAGCCGCTTTCTGTCTTCCCGTTAAACCTTGACTGCTTGCCTTTGCCAATGAACTCACCTCTATTCGTCAGCCAGCCATGTACGAAGCAGATTGACGAATTCGTCGGGTTTCTTTTTCGCCAGACTTTCAAGCTGTTTACGCACTTGACTTTCATTTGTCACACTTTCCATGGTAATAGACGGGAACTCCGTCGGCGTTGGCATAAGTTGCAATTCTTCATCCAACTCTTCTTCCTGATTACGACGACCGCGTACGATGAGGAAGATTACACCCGCCAGCAGTGCCAGAACAGCAGCTCCAATGCCCCATAGCCAAGGGTTGGAAGCTGAGAAGAATGTATTCGTGCTCGCAGGCGCCGGAACAGCTTGTGAGAACACCGAAACCTTCTTAGCCAAATCAGCGTCTGTAATTGTAGTACCAGAATTCGCCAACGACGCTCTTACGATATTAACCAAAATATTTTGAATTGCTGTCTGAGTTGCAGTATCCAACGTTTGCTGACCTGTTGGTGGTTCAACTGCTACATTAATGGTTAAATCTTTTACAGTGTACGGACTTTGGATAATATCCCTTGCAATTCGGTTAACTTCGTAGTTAATCGTACTTGAGCTCTTATCTGAGCTGGTATTGCCGGAATTAGCTCCTCCGGGGTAGCCCGGAACATCCTGTGTTCCTGTTCCTGCAACTCCTCCGGTTTGTCCACTACTACCTGTATAGCTTTCCTGAATTTGTTGGGCGCTAATTTCAATACCCTTCATTTTCGTTTGGTCAACAGGTGTGACCATTTGTTCCTTTGATGTTACTTTGTCGAAATTTAGTTGGGACATCACCAGCACATTTACCTTGTCGTCTCCAACAATTTTCGACAAAAATTGTTGAACATTATTCCTTACATCGCTCTCAAACTTCTTCTGTAGAGCCATGTTTTCTTGAACACCACTAGTGAGCCCACCTTGGCCGCCCTTGGCCGTTGGAATCAACTCATATTCCTTATTAGTGATCGTAATGTTTTCCACTGGAAGATTCGGTACGGCCGTTTTTACCAGATTAAAGTATCCATCGATCGCCTGCTGATTTGGAGTAAAGCCAGGCTCGAATTCCATTTGAATCGAAGCGGAGGCTTTGTCCTTTTCCTCAAGTCCGGCAAAAATGTTTTCCTTTGGCATATTAATGACAGCTTTGGAGCTTTGGACACCATCCATCCGTTCCAACAGTTGCTGTATTTCGCCGTTCAATGCATTATTGTACTTCACATTGAACTCGTTCTCCGTCATGCCAATGGCAGAGGAGGACTGGTCAAAAGCGCTCATGCCGATTGAACCCTTCTGAATCAGGCCTTGAGACCCAACATCTACCTTCGCCTTATCCGCATTAGCGGTTGGGACTGAGATTTGTGTCCCACCAGCATTAAGTTGATACGGTATACCCGCAGAATCGAGATATTTAATGACTCCGGCAGCATCGTTAGCATTTAAATCTCGGAAAGCCACTTCATACTCGGTTTTGGTAAACTGCATCGTTAGCACTACAACAGCGATAATGATGAATGCTAATGTCGAAACAAGTAATATCTTCTGTTTTTTGCTAAAATTATTCCAATACCCGGAAATCTTATCCCGATATTGGGCGATTCTCTCGTTCACTCCGTCACCCCATCCGAAACTTTGCTAAACCCTCTTTACATCTGTGTACGCATGATCTCCTGATAGGCTTCGATCGCTTTGTTTCGGACCTGTGTAGTAAGCTGCAGGGAAAGCAGCGCTTGTTGGGAAGTGATCATGACCTGATCTACATCAACTTTGCCTGCCATGAATTGGTCGGACATCTGGTGCGTAGCGGCTTCCTGCTGCCCTACTTCATTGAGAGCATCCTTTAGGAAGGAACCAAAGTCCTTCAAGGATTCGGAAGGCGTCGCTTTCGCCAACTCATTGTTAGGCGATTGAATCTGCTGTATTACCGGTGTCTGTACATTAAACATGGCGTTCTGAATCATGTTTTACTCTCCCTATTAAGTAATTAGTAGTCCTAGAGCTTAGCGACCGATTTCAAGCGCTTTGGAAACCATAGCCTTTGATGCATTCAGAGCTGTTACATTGGCTTCGTATGAGCGTGTTGCGGAAATCATGTCGACCATTTCTTTCATAATGTCTACATTAGGCATATATACATAGCCATCTTTATCAGCGTCCGGGTGACCCGGATTGTACACAGGCTTCAAAGGTGACTGATCTTCCTGAATTTGCGAAACCTTAACGCCAGCAGCGCTAGTTCTACTTCCTTCCATTTGAGCCTTCAAAACATCGGCAAAGCCAGATTGGTTCGGCTCCAAAACAACCGTTTTTCTCCGATATGGAACTGCTTGTCCATTCTCTACTTTCGCCCGAGTTGTCTCTGCGTTGGCAATGTTGCTAGATATAACGTCCATCCGCAACCGTTGGGCCGTAAGAGCAGACGCACTAATATCAAAGCCGTTGTTAATCTTCACCTATTCCTATCTCCCTTCTACCGCTGTTCTCATCATCTTGATGCGCTCATTAATTTCTTGGATGTAGGTATTATATCTTAGTTGATTTTCAGCCATAAGACTCATTTCTCTGTCGATATCTACGTTGTTCATATTGTTATTCATGACTGAGTACCCATCTTTGGTGACCGTGGCATCTGGAATGGAGTTCACAGGTCCTATTTGAAAATGTCTTGAATTGGTTACTTTTCCACGTAATGGTGTGACATCCCCGTCCATTTGCTGCTGAAGCAGTTCTTCAAATGAAACCTCCGAACGCTTAAAATACGGGGTATCCGCATTGGAAATGTTGTCAGCCATCACACGTTGTCTCGTATTTGCCGCCTGTACACCTGCCTGAAGCTTTTGAAAGCTCATATCACCCAGCAGATTCATTTAGCTCCTCCCTCCCAGCGTCTACTCCAAAGTAAGATTCAATAAAACAAGATTTTTCACTTTTTTTCGACAATAAAATTTCATAATTATACATTTCTTTTAGGTCTTAAGTAGAAAATAATAACTTTCTGTCATATATTCTAAGTTTCGTAGAGTTGGGACCTAATTACAATAAGAAAAAAGCCCTATCTTTTTAAAAAAAGAGGGCTTTAGATGCATAAATTGTTAAATTTTTCAGGTTTTTTTCAAGAAAATGAATGTTTTCTTAGCACTTTACACCTGTAAAAGATTATACGTCCTACTTTTGGAATAGACAGAAAAATCATCAACTTGACCATTATCTAGGTCTAAATGACGGTGCAAGATAGTGTTATTCTGGACCACACACCCTATTTTTAGCAAACCCTATTCATAAAATATACTGACTAAGGTCCCTGTTTTGGGCAATATCTCCCAGCTTCTCACGTACATATTCCGGGGTAATGATCATACGATCCAATGTAAGCTCTGGTGCTTCAAACGACAGATCCTCCAGCAGCTTTTCTAGAATGGTATGCAAACGGCGTGCGCCAATATTTTCGGTGTTGCGATTTACAGACTCAGCAATACTGGCAATCTCACGAATCGCTTCCGCAGAAAATTCGACTTCAATCTCCTCGGTACGGAGTAGATCAGTGTATTGCTTGGTCAGCGCATTTTTAGGCTCCGTCAGTATCGACACAAACTCATCCAAAGTCAGGCTACTTAATTCCACACGAATTGGAAAACGGCCCTGAAGCTCAGGGATCAGGTCAGATGGTTTTGCAACATGAAAAGCTCCTGCAGCAATAAACAGAATGTAATCTGTTCTTACCGGACCGTATTTGGTCATGATGGTAGATCCCTCGACAATAGGTAAAATATCGCGCTGGACGCCTTCTCTCGACACATCGGGGCCACTCCCCTTACCCTGGCTGGCAATCTTATCTATTTCATCGATAAAAATAATACCCGATTGCTCAGCACGCTTCACAGACTCCTGAATCACATCATCCATATCGATCAATTTGGCGGCTTCATCTTGGATCAACACCTTGCGAGCTTCCTTGACTGGCAGCTTGCGCTTCTTCGTCCGCTTGGGCAGAAAACTTCCGAACATCTCCTGCATATTCATACCCATTTGTTCATTCCCTTGCCCAGCAAACATATCGAGCATATTGGGTGCAGTATCCTCCACATCAATCTCTATGACATCATCCTCAAGCTTACCAGACAACAGATCGAATTTAACCTTACGGCGCTTTTCTGCCAAAGATCCATCCTGTTGTGGTGGTTCTTCTTCTACCGAAGTTCCCGTGTTATTGCCAAACAGCATTTCAAAGGGATTACGTTGCGATTTGTTTGACTTTTCTGCAGGTACAAGGATGCTGACAATCCGTTCATTTGCCATGTCCTCCGCTTTGTCCTTCACATTCTCTGTTCGTTCCGACTTGACGATGCGAATGGAGGTTTCCATCAGATCACGCACCATGGATTCCACATCACGACCGACGTAGCCCACTTCTGTAAATTTGGTCGCCTCTACCTTGACAAAAGGAGCCCCCACGAGCCGTGCAAGTCTACGTGCAATTTCAGTTTTACCCACACCAGTCGGTCCGATCATCAAAATATTTTTAGGCACAATTTCATCCCGGATGTCATCCGGCAGCTTGCTACGCCGATAGCGGTTGCGCAAGGCAACAGCAACAGATTTTTTAGCTTCCTTTTGTCCGACAATATACTTATCCAGCTCGGATACCACTTGTCTGGGCGTCAACGATTGATTATTCATTTTGCACTCCTCCACCCTTGAATACTCAGAGCCGATTTACAGTTCTTCCACGATAATCTGATTGTTCGTATACACACATATTTCCGAAGCAACCTCTAGCGCTTCCCGTGCCATGTCCTTTGCTTCCATGCCAGAGCCATGGCGTTTGAAAGCACGGGCAGCCGCCAATGCAAAATTGCCACCTGAGCCAATGGCAAGCACATCATCATCCGGCTCGATAATTTCGCCGCCTCCAGAAATGAGCAGCATCCCGGAAGAGTCCATCACAATCATAAGCGCTTCCAGCTTACGCAGGATACGATCCTGACGCCAGTCCTTGGCCAGTTCCACGGCTGCTCTTTGAAGATTTCCGTGGTGTTCCTCTAGCTTATTTTCAAACTTTTCAAATAACGTGATAGCATCGGCCACCGAACCCGCAAATCCTGCAACGACCTGACCACGATACAATCTGCGCACTTTTTTTGCCGTCTGCTTCATTACAACACTGTTACCGAACGTTACCTGTCCATCACCCGCAATAGCTCCTTTGCCATTGTGGCGTACAGCGCAGATGGTGGTAGCATGAAAGGACATATCCATAACGCGCTCCTCCTTTTCCTTCATCCCTATGCCTGTACTTCAGCTGACATAACTCCCGTTTCATTGATATAACCGCGCAAACTTTCCAACGCGCGACTAGCGAGAGCTTCATTCTTTTCCTTTTTGTTACGAATCCGTTTTTCCAACTTTGGAAGCAAACCAAAGTTTGCATTCATCGGTTGAAAATGTTTAAAATCAGCGGTCGTAATATACCGCGCCATGCTGCCTAATGTCGTTTCTGCAGGAAATACAAACATTTCCTGTCCACGTGCTGCTCGTGCCGCATTCATCCCGGCCAGCAGACCAGAAGCTGCCGACTCCACATATCCCTCTACACCGGTCATTTGTCCGGCAAAGAATAGATTACTTCTTCCCTTGAACTGATAGGTTGGATGAAGTTGCTGCGGTGAATTAATAAAGGTATTGCGATGCATCACACCGTAACGTACAAACTCTGCCTCTTCAAGACCCGGAATCATTGAAAATACACGCTTTTGCTCCCCCCATTTGAGGTGAGTCTGGAAACCAACCAGATTATACAGCGTTCCTGCAGCGTTGTCCTGCCGAAGCTGAACAACTGCGTGGGGCAGTTCACCTGTATGCGGATTTACGAGACCCACAGGTTTCATAGGTCCGAACAATGCCGTTTGTTTCCCACGTTGCATCATCACTTCGATGGGCATACAGCCTTCAAAATAAATTTCTTTTTCGAATTCCTTGACTTGCGCTACCTCAGCCGTAATCAGAGCCTCATAAAAAGCATCAAATTCCGCTTCGTTCATCGGACAATTCAAGTACGCTGCTTCTCCCTTATCATAACGGGAAGCCAGATAAACCTTGCTCATGTCGATAGAGTCCTTTTCTACAATCGGGGCTGCCGCATCGTAAAAATAAAAATACTCCTCTCCCATCAGTGATTTAATCTGTTCCGACAAAGCTGGAGAAGTTAAAGGCCCCGTCGCAATAACCACAATACCGTCCTGTGGGATTTCCTGAAGCTCTTCATTAACAACCTCGATCAAAGGATGTTGATGAAGCGTATCAGTAATATGACCGGAAAATCCGTCACGATCCACTGCCAATGCACCGCCAGCCGGAACAGCATGACGATCTGCTGCGCTCAGAATCAAGGAGTTCAGTATTCTCATCTCTTCCTTCAGTACGCCTACTGCATTCGTTAGGCCGTTTGCCCTCAAGGAATTACTGCATACCAGTTCGGCAAATTTATCTGTATGATGTGCTGGTGTTTTTACAACCGGCCTCATTTCATATAACTTGACTGGCACTCCACGGCTTGCAATTTGCCAGGCAGCTTCGCTGCCCGCCAAGCCTGCTCCGATGACCGTTACCTTTTGTAGTTCACTCACGTTTAAATCCCCCTGCTAATGTTGTTCTTAAGAAGTCTCTACACTCTCATCGCTCTCTTCCAGCATTTCGCTGTGATCGCAGACAGTACAGTTGAGCTTCGTTCCTTGTTTCGTACGTTTTTCAACCATTAGGCTACTGCAACTTGGGCAAGGCTTAATGGACGGTTTATCCCAGGATACAAAATCACATTCCGGGTAGCGGTCACATCCGTAAAAGATACGTCCCTTTTTACTTCGTCGTTCGACAACATGTCCCTCACCGCATGTAGGACAATTAATCCCGATATCCTTAACAATTGGCTTTGTGTTACGGCAATCTGGAAAAGCAGAACAGGCCAGGAATTTACCAAATCGGCCAAGCTTATAGACCATTTGGCTGCCACACTTATCACAAATGACATCGGATACTTCATCTTTTATTTCAATTTCTTTCATTTCTTCTTCAGCCACTTCAAGTCGCTTCTCGAATGACTCGTAAAAGTCACTCAACACCTTGACCCAATTACCTTCGCCTTCTTCGACGTGGTCAAGATCACCTTCCATATGAGCTGTAAACTCCACATTCAAAATCTCTGGAAAGAACTCCTCCATCTGTTCGATGACCAATTCGCCCAGCTCTGTAGGGAAAAACTTCTTCTCTTCAATAGCAACGTACCCACGTTTCTGAATGGTTTCCAGCGTCGGCGCATACGTACTTGGACGTCCTATACCCAGTTCTTCCAGCGTCTTAACCAGTCGCGCTTCCGTATAACGGGGAGGCGGTTGTGTAAAATGCTGCTTCGGCTCAACTGCTTCTTTTTTTAATTTATCGCCTGGTTGAAGTGGTGGCAGCAGTTTATCTTCTTCGGTTTTACCGTCGTCATTTCCCTCTACATACACTTTCATGAAACCTGGAAAACGAACCTTCGAACCTGCTGCCCGGAATATCGTCTCACCCGCTTCAATATCTACGGACAAAGTATCCATAATAGCAGAAGCCATCTGGCTGGCCATGAAACGTTCCCATACCAATTTGTACAAACGGAACTGATCCCGACTCATAAACGGTTTAACTGTTTCCGGTTCGCGTAACGCAGAGGTTGGGCGAATCGCTTCATGCGCATCTTGGGCGTTGGCCGCTTTTTTTGAATATTGACGAGGAGTTTCAGGTACAAAAGCTTCGCCATATTTTTGAATAATTAATTCTTTCGCTTCCTCTTGAGCTGAAGCGGCGATCCGTGTGGAATCCGTACGCATATACGTAATTAGACCCACGGTCCCTTCTTTACCTAAATCCACACCCTCATATAGCTGCTGAGCTACAGACATCGTTTTAGAAGCACGGAAGTTGAGCTTCCGAGCTGCCTCCTGCTGCAAGGAACTTGTTGTGAATGGAGGAGAAGGATTGCGTAAACGCTCTTTCTCTTTCACATCGCGCACCTTGTAAGACGATTTTCCGATAGCTTCCAACACTTCTTGTACATCCGCTTCGCTGGAGAGTTCTTTCTTTTCACCGCGCAGCTTATGAAATTTCGCTTCAAAGGTGCTGTCTTTAATAGCTAGTTTAGCTGTAATCGTCCAGTATTCTTCCGGTACAAACTCACTGATCTCGTTTTCCCGGTCCAGGATAATTTTCACCGCAACCGACTGCACACGCCCAGCGGATAGGCCCTTTTTCACCTTTTTCCAGAGCAACGGACTGATTTTGTAGCCTACAAGTCGATCCAGTATCCGTCGTGCCTGTTGAGCATTGACCAAATCCATATTGATTTTACGGGGTGTTTTAAAAGCATCTTTGACAGCCTGCTTTGTAATTTCATTAAATACCACACGGCAATCTGCCGTATCGTCCAGTTCCAGCGCATGCGCTAGATGCCAGGCAATAGCCTCACCTTCGCGATCCGGGTCAGCCGCCAGATATACTTTTTTTACTTTTTTTCGGGCATCCTTTAATTCTTTTAGAATTGAGCCTTTACCTCGAATGGTAATGTATTTGGGATTAAAATCATTTTCGACCTCTACGCCGATCTGACTCTTCGGTAAATCCCTGATATGACCCATGGAAGCCTTGACGATATATTTGCTGCCTAAGTATTTGCCGATCGTCTTCGCCTTGGAAGGCGATTCCACGATGACGAGTGAATCCGCCATAGGCTCTTCCTCCTCTCAATTACACACATGAGTATGATAGACTTCCTGAAATGTGGTGAGCTATAGTTCGTAGAGAAGCTACACGATGGAATTGATCTTACAATTGCTGTTTGTAACGGAATTCTTAGATTTTATAAAACCTTCGAAAAAGTTAGAATTCCATTACAAAGGCGAACGCTGTCGCTTTTCCAAGTTCAAATCCAACGCTTCACTAGTACGAGCTATAAATTCAACACATTTCAGGAAGTGGGGAAGGAGTAGGAATCCGCGGCGCGGATAAATGCCATACTGCCCTCCACCTGATGTTTAAAATTGAATTTGTGCATTTACTAAGGACTTTGCAAAAACAACTACTAAATAAGCTTGTATTTTGTGCCCGCTAGCTGGGCGATCCTTTTTTTTATGATTAACGATAACAGAACTGCGTGTAAAAGTCCAAAATCCCATGCCGTAGCATCGAGCAGTTCATCCAGAGTCATGGTTCCCTGTTCGAGCAACAGTATGACACGGTTTTCCTCAGAAGTCTCACTTTCTGGCAATTTGGAGACCTCCTTCAGATTAGGACTCTGCTCTCTATTGTATGAAGAAACCTCCCTTGTACGCAAATCCGCTTCATACTCCTCAATAATATCCGAAGCTTCAGTGACTGTTTTGGCTCCTTGCTTAATCAAGCTCAGCGTGCCTCTACTCTTCGGTGACGTAATGGGTCCGGGAACAGCAAACACATCTCGATTTGCCTCTAGCGCAGCATCAGCTGTAATCAAGGAACCGCTTCTTGCATCTGCTTCGACGACAAGCGTCCCCTTCGTTAGGCCGGCTATAATCCGATTACGTTGTGGAAACATTCCCGGATGCGACCTTGTGCCCGGAGGATACTCTGATACGATCAAGCCTTTGCTAGCCATCTCTGCAAATAAAGACGCATTTTGGGGAGGATAAATTTGATCGATCGCTGTTCCCAGTACACCAATCGTGTTTCTTCCCCGGCGCAAGGCTGTTTCGTGACAAATACTGTCAATCCCTCTCGCCAATCCGCTAACTATTGTAATCCCTGCATTACATAATCCCTCTGTTAGTATCTCCGCTGCTCTACGTCCATAAGCGGTGGGAACGCGAGTTCCTACAATGGCTACAGAACAAGTATGCAAAAGTGATTTATCCCCTTTCGTATACATTACCCAGGGTGGATCAACTGTTTCCTTCATTAATAGGGGATAATCCTCGTCCACATAAGTTACCGTTCCAATATCACCGGATTGGACTCGCTGATATCGTTCATGCACCCATTCTTCATCGTAACACTGGGCCGCAATGCGTGCCTGAGCAGGGCTTAACCCTATCTCAATCCATTTTTGTTCGCTAAAATGCAGTAGCTCATGCAATTGATAGTCACTCGACCAAATACGCTGGATTGTTTTTCTTCCGATTCCCTCTAACTCATGTAAGCCTAACAAAAGCCATCTTTCTTCCAAACTATGGTCCCCCCATTCACGGAAGAGTGAACCCTCCCTTATTTTGTGGCACAATGAATCATTTTGCAAGCGTTTCCCTGATAAGCCTGTCTTAACGCAAAAAAAGCAACCTTTTCATCCCCTGTTTCAGAAGATAAAAAGGTTGCTTACCTTTCTTACATTATACACTAGCCTGCGGCAAATTTCGATGCAGTTTTATGGCCTGTATATTAATGAAGGAACACGATTTAATGTGTCGTGCACAAATTCAAAATACCACGTGCTTCCAGCACACTTACCAGTGTCGAGCCCATTTCGGAAGGAGTCGGTGCCACCTTGATCCCGCAGGCTTCAAGCGTGGCGATTTTCTCTTTAGCCGTTCCTTTTCCGCCAGAAATAATGGCGCCTGCATGCCCCATCCGTTTGCCCGGAGGCGCAGTCACACCGCCGATAAAACCAACCACCGGCTTCGTCATATTGTCCTTGATCCACTCAGCAGCCTCTTCCTCGGCTGTACCCCCAATTTCTCCAATCATAATGACAGCGTGAGTGTTGGGGTCCTCATTGAAACGTTGCAAAATATCAATGAATTCCGAACCCTTAACGGGGTCACCGCCAATACCAACAGCGGAAGATTGCCCTATACCCCGGGTCGTTAACTGATGCACTGCTTCATAGGTCAAAGTTCCACTACGTGACACAACGCCTACATGACCTGGTAGATGAATGTAACCTGGCATAATACCGATTTTACATTCTCCTGGTGTAATAACACCTGGACAGTTAGGGCCAATCAGAACGGTCTTTTTACCTTCCATAAAACGTTTGACCCTGATCATATCAAGCACCGGAATACCCTCCGTGATACAAATCACGAGATCTAAATCCGCATCTACAGCCTCCAAAATGGAATCTGCTGCAAAAGCCGGTGGCACGTAAATCACGCTCGCTGTTGCGCCAGTAGCTTCCTTGGCTTCGCTCACTGTGTTAAACACTGGCAATTTGACCTGTTGTCCGTTCTCCAGTGTAATTTCTACCTCGGTGCCCCCCTTACCTGGAGAGGTGCCACCTACCATTTGTGTACCGTAATCAAGTGCACCCTTGGCATGAAACAACGCCGTTTTTCCCGTAATCCCCTGTGTAATCACCTTTGTATGCTTATCGACCAAAATACTCACGATCTTCACATCCCCTATCGTTTATTCGGCATATCGGAATGCAAACAGGCTATTGAACAAGTTCGACGATTTTTTGGGCGCCATCCGCCATAGAATCGGCTGCCACGATATTCAAACCGGATTCCGCTAAAATCTGTTTACCGAGCCCAACATTCGTCCCTTCAAGACGGACAACAAGCGGACGAGTCAGCCCCAACTGTTTGGCAGCCTCCACGACGCCGTTCGCAATGATGTCACACTGCATAATTCCGCCGAAAATGTTCACGAAAATACCTTCTACCTTCGGATCGGACAAAATGATTTTAAACGCTTCGGTTACCTTTTCCGTCGTCGCACCGCCCCCCACGTCCAGGAAGTTGGCCGGATCGCCACCGTAATATTTGATAATATCCATGGTTGCCATCGCCAAACCCGCACCATTGACCATACAACCAATATTTCCGTCCAGAGCGATATAGCTTAGATCGTATTTAGATGCCTCAATTTCCTTCTCATCCTCTTCATCCAAATCACGCAGTTCCAAAATATCCTTGTGACGGAACAATGCATTAGAATCAAAATTCAGTTTGGCATCCAACGCCAGTACATTCCCATCACCCGTAACGACTAAGGGATTGATTTCTGCAATCGAACAGTCCTTGTCCACAAAAGCTTCGTATAGCGCCAACATAAACTTAACCGCTTTGTTTACCAGTTCATTAGGAATATTAATGTCATACGCCAACTTACGGGCCTGATACACCTGAAGCCCAATCGCTGGATCAACAACCGCTTTAAAAATCTTCTCCGGAGTAGCTGCAGCCACCTCTTCGATTTCCGTACCGCCTTCTTCTGAGGCCATCATTACGATACGTCCAGTCGCACGATCTACGACAACACCGACGTAATATTCTTTACGAATATCGCAGCCTTCCTCAACCAAAAGGCGTTTGACCTCTTTACCTTCAGGTCCGGTCTGATGCGTCACCAGCACCTTACCCAAAATTTCAGCAGCAAAAGTCCGCACCTCATCCAAACCTTTGGCAACTTTCACGCCACCCGCTTTACCGCGTCCACCAGCATGAATTTGTGCTTTTACCACCGTAACAGCGCTCCCAAGCGATTCTGCCGCAGCAACGGCTTCCTCCACCGTATAGGCAACCTTACCGTTCGGTACAGCCACTCCGTACTGTTTCAATACTTCTTTACCCTGATATTCATGGATATTCATTCTGGAATCCTCCTATCAACATGACTGCAACAAGGGCGGTTCACAAGGAAATCTATACTAAACCTACATCATTGTAACATGTTTTTAAAACGCTTTCCTTATAATTTAACCTCCTGAATTACAGTATTTTGATATCATTATCATTCCCAAAATCGAATGTTTGGATATTATTGGATACTACTCCTAATACAAATTCACAAAAAAAAAGCACCTCTACAATATGGGATTACTAATCCACATTAAGAGGCACTTTAATTCTTCAAGCATGATTAGGTATTTTTTCTTTCCAGCTGAGAACAACTCATGCCATAAGATTCGCAAGAGCAACTGAAAATACCTTATGATTTTTCGATTTGTACATTAGCTTGATGTACACGATCCAGCAGATCATTGAACTGCAGCAGAAGCGAGCCAAATTGATCGTGGGTCATACCTGTTTTTTCCCGAATGCATCTTGGTACAGATAGAGCTTTTTCTCGCAATGCGCTTCCCTCTGCCGTTAAAGAAATCAGCACTTTTCGCTCATCCTGAGTCGAACGCTTGCGATCAATCAATCCGGCGTTTTGCAATCTCTTTAATAGCGGAGTCAGTGTGCCGGAATCCAAGTACAACGCTTCACCCAATTCCTTCACTGTACATTCTTCACGCTCCCAGAGCACGATTAGCACCAAATATTGTGAGTACGTCACACCGAGCTTTTCCAGATAAGGCTGGTATAGCTTCGTAATCTCTCTGGAGCATGCATATATGGCAAAGCATAACTGATTATCAAGTTTCAACGCTGCGTGTTCATTAGAATTATTTTCCATACTGTCTAGTCACCTACTTTCGTCATTATTTTAGCACATTATATAGCAAAGTACATTCTAATTGCATAAAATACTTTACAAACAATAATTATTTTGATAAATTAAATTGTGTAAAATATGAATTGAGCGAGAGGCAGTGATTGGATTATGATGACCATTCAACAAAAAATGTATGAAACAACAGTAAAAGCAGTTGGTGGACGTAACGGTTATATCGAGTCTTCTTCCCCTGAACTTCGTCTAGATATTGATACTCCAAAAGAAATGGGTGGCGCCGGCGGTACAGGTACGAATCCAGAGCAGCTATTCGCTGCAGGTTATTCTGCTTGCTTTGACAGTGCTTTAAATATGGTCGCTCGCATGCAACGTGTTAAACATGAAGGTACCGAAGTCACAGCTACGGTCCATTTTGGCAAAGTCGAAGACGGCGGCTTCGGAATCGGAGTAAACCTCGACGTTCTGGTCAAAGGCGTTGATCATGAAACTGCGGTAAAACTGGTGGAAGGCGCACATGAACAATGTCCATACTCCCGCGCTACCCGCGGTAATATTGAAGTGAAGCTGAACGTTTTGTAACATAGAGTTAGAATGAATTTCACAACAAGCCCCTGAACCGTATTGGTCGAGGGGCTTGTTGTTTTTCCATCAAGTAACATGGGAGATGATGCATAATCGTATATACGAAATTGATATACTCATAGTATAATCACTATTGTCATAATCTTTTTTGCTTCTCCAGGTCTTTTTGCCTGGAGCTTTTTTTGTCCTTATTTCCGTTTTCTCTCGTATACATACCCTTCGGAAAAACTTTTTCATAAAAATGATCGTGCTGTATCTGCTAATTTTATCGCCTTTTTACATTTCGGGAAAATTGGAATTTGCTCTATCCATCTGGCGGTATTGAATAGCTTCAGCCACATGTGAAGTCGTAATTTTCTCTGACTCATGTAAGTCTGCAATGGTGCGGGACAGCTTGAGAATTCGATCATACGCACGCATGCTTAAACCAAGTGCATCCATCGTCTGGTCAAGCAACTCCGCTGCATTTTGTTCTAATACCGCATATTTACGCAGCAGCTGACCGGACAGCTCACTATTCCATGAAAAAGGAAGCTTGCTGTATCTGCGGATTTGTATTGCTCGAGCAGCCAACACCTGCTTTCTCATATCAGCAGACGACAGTGATTCTTTTTCCTCCCGCCAATCCTTCGGTTGTGATACCTCAAGCTGAAGATCAATTCGATCCAGCAATGGACCGGAAATACGTGAGCGGTATCGAGCGACTGCTGCAGGTGAACAGGTACAGCGCTGATGTTCCGTGTTATTGCCGAAAAAGCCACAGTGACACGGATTCAAAGAAGCTGCAAGTAAAAAATGCGCCGGATACTTAAACACTGCACGTGAACGACTGATTGTAACATGGTGGTCTTCCAGAGGCTGCCGCAGCACTTCTAGCACATGACGGCTAAACTCAGGCAGCTCATCCAGAAATAAAATCCCTCGGTGTGCAAGACTGATTTCTCCTGGTTTGGGTATGCCTCCTCCGCCTACCAATCCAGCAGCAGAGATCGTATGATGAGGCGAACGGAAGGGACGAACATGCATGAGATGGGGCGATGACTCCTTCCATTTTCCTGCTGCGCTGTATACCTTGGTCACTTCTAGCGACTCCTTTTCAGTCAAAGGCGGCAGGATAGAGGACAATCTGCGGATGAGCATCGTTTTTCCAGCACCCGGCGGCCCCATAAGCAAAATATTATGCATTCCTGCTGCAGCAATAACTAACGCACGTTTGGCGTGTAGCTGACCCAGCACATCGCTGTAATCCTCCATATTACTGGCTAGTTCCTCTTGCTCGCACAACGCTATATGCTCTGCTTGGGATAAATGGTCATAGGAATGGATTATAACTTGTTTACTGGCAGTACAATTTTGATTGGTCACTTGGCCGTCCGGGGTGCCTTGTGCATGCTCATTAACCGGGATAAGATCCACCAGATGGCGTATAGCGTAAATACGTATATCCCCAATTAGACGAGCCTCGCTTGCGTTTTCTTGAGGAAGCAGCACGGAATCGAACCCTTCTCGCTTGGCCAGATCAACCATAGACAACACCCCATTTACAGGACGAATGCTGCCATCCAGTGCCAGCTCGCCAATAAACAGCGTTCGTTCTCCTACTGGTAAAACAACCTGTCCGCTGGTTGTCAGCAAGCCTAAAGCGATAGCAAGATCAAAAGTTGAGCCTTCCTTACGCAAATCTGCAGGAGCTAAGTTAATCGTGACACGCTGGGACGGATATTTGAAACCGCAGTTTTTGATTGCTGCTCTCACACGCTCTACTGCCTCTCGAATCGCTGAATCTGGCAATCCGATAATTGCGGTCTGAGGCAAGCCATTGGACAAATCAGTCTCAACTTCGATCAGAACGCCATCTATCCCATATAGACAAGCTCCATGTAATTTTCCATACATATCAAAAAAGCACCTCTCCTCATATTGAAATGTCCCTCTCGGGAATCATTGCCTATATGAAAAAAGGTGCTTCCAAATTTTCATTTATTGCAAATATAATGTTCTAATTTTAGCTCTCAACCCTAATTTCAAATCCTCAACTAAGCTTATCTAACAACAGATTATTTGTCAATTAAGGTTAGCTTATCGACTGCTGGAGTACGTGGTCTTGATTCCGGGGCTCGCCCAAATCAAGTTTGGACAGCACTTCAACTAGCGCAGCATCCTCCTGAACAGGAACACCATGTTCTTTGGCTTTTTCTAAAATGCTATCCGCAATGCGGCCGCTCCCCTTGGCAACGACGATCGGCGCTTCGCTCTCACCAGGCGTATATTTAAGGGCGACCGCCTTCTTCATGGAAGGAGAAGAAGGTGGCAAGGGCTCTCCTGCGGATGAGCATCGTTTTTTCCAACACCCGGCGGTCCCATAAGAAGGATATTATGATACATTGTCACGCATTGAAAAACCAAGTAATATCAAGGGTTTGACAATACTAAGCGGTTTTTCTTTCGGCGGGAGATCGCTTTTTTTCTTGTAGGCTCTATTAAACACATTTGCGATTTTTTTATAATTTCATAAATACTATCAATTTAAAATTTATCAGGAGCGATGTATTGGCGAGTTTACTTTCCACGATGATGTAACTCTAAAAAGAAGACAAGTAAGCCGTCTCCCTTTAGGTCGGCGTGAAGAGGAGAAGCCGAAGGCTTGGCGAGCGTTTCCTATTGCCGTCGTAAGCGGGAGTGCGCTTTCCATTCTTTATTGATATTCTTTATCCTAACTAAAGGATGAATCATCATGGATAACTGGGATCGCCGATAGATAAGTCTGATGAGAAATTGAAGGAACAAAAAAAACCCTGAGATGTCAGGACTTTTTTTGCTCTGTGCGCTGCCCGAATTCGACATTTTATTTCCGCGTAGTGGTGGGAGTTTTCAGTTTTCACCCGTGAGAAGTGCGTTCAGCAGGTCTGAACGATTAGAAAACCACGACTGAAAGTCGTATATTGAGGGGACTACCCCAGCCAGTATTCCCACGTACAATTACTATACCGTCGTCATGCGGAACGACGTTATGGATCGTCATGGTAGCAGCTCCTTGAAACGGCTTAACTTGACCGCCAAAAATACCAATTTCCGTGATCGAGACAAGTACCCTACTTGAGGAATTAACAAACCCAGCCAGGTTCAAGCGACTTTGGAACAAATTCGGACCTACATTGTTGAGACTAAAAATGAATGCGGTACCTGCTTTAGTTCTTAGGCGACGCGTAGGTTTCAGAATTTTTCTAGAAGAATTTACTTTTCCCATTCGAATCAACTTCCCTTCTTTTTTGATAATATAGAATATGCTAGTTTTTATAGAATCGAAACAGACAAACGGATTGGAAAAAGTGACTATCTTTATCACTAGGCAATAAAAAAAGCCCCGCGATGTCAGGGCTATGGTCTAAAACTTGATTGAAGTGAGCGAACGAAAAACGACGGAGAGCTGCTCAAGCGGATTGCCACGCTACAAATGAAGATCAAGGAACTCCGTGAGAACGAATAGAATTACCGAGAGCTGCACGATTAGAGAAGATCCGCTGACCGTAAATTTGACGCTTTTATGGATCAGCAGAATATTATGCATTCCTGCTGCAGCGATAACTAACGCACGTTTGGCGTGTAGCTGACCCAATACATCGCTGTAATCCTCCATTATTACTGATCAGCGCTTCTTGCTCACGCAACAGTATATGCTCTGCTTGGGGTAATGGTCATAGGAATGGATTATGACTTGTTCACTGGCAGTACAATTTTGATTGGTCGCTTGGCCGTCCGGTCAGAACGCCATCTATCCATATAGACGAGCTCCATGTAATTTTCCATACATATCAAAAAAGCACCTCTCCTCATATTGAAATGTCCCTCTCGGGAATCATTGCATATATGAAAAAAGGTGCTTCCAAATTTTCATTCTTTGCAAATGTAATGTTCGTAATTTTAGCTCCGAACATGCTTTCAAAATTCTTGACTGAGTTTATCTAACGAAAGATTATTTGTCAAACAAGGTCAGCTTATCGGCTGCCGGAGTACGTGGCCTTGATTCCGGGATAACGTCAGGATAGCCTGCATATATCATCCCTATTACCTTCTCACCCGGTTGAATTCCCAAATGTTCACGGAACTTAGGCGAGTATAAAAATGGCTTTGTCACCCAAAACGTTCCGATTCCTTTGCTCCATGCGGCAAGCATAAAGTTTTGTACAAGCGCGCTGACTGCTGCAAAATCCTCATCCCAAACCGCTTGACGCGGATCTTCTTCCATCACCACTAAAAGCTGAATCGGGTTGTGCAGAATTCCACTCTCAAACTTGTTGTCCTTACCGATATCGGCTGCAATTGCTTTTGCAAGCTTTTTCCGTCCTTCGCCAGCAAACAATAAAAAACGCCACGGTTCACGCATTTTATGATTAGGAGCCCACACAGCGACGTCCAACAGTTCTTTGATCGTTTCTACCGGAATGGAGTCGGATTTAAATCGTTTAATCGTTCGACGTTCCTGAATTACATCTATGACATGTTCACTAAAGGTATGCTTTGTCACGTAAATCCTCCTTCACAGGTACAACTTCTCGATATTCATTTTAAGATGAAAATGATAACTATTCTCAATAAAATATACCTGTAGCTTTCCTTCCTGTCAACCTGCACATTTGAATTCAGTCCCGCACTCTTACCTTCGCGAAAGCTCTTACTCTTTTAAAATGCACCTATTAAATGGTCCGTAACAACTGCCTTTTCGTCAGTTAATTGTACAGAAATCATGTCAAAGCGGATTGGAGCATCTCCAATCCCATTCATATGCAAATATACAGCAGCTGTTTGGCGAACTTGGGCTATTTTACGCGCAGTAACTGATTCTGCTGGCGTTCCATATTTAGAGCTACTACGACTACGTACCTCAATAAACACGAATGTATGCTCCTGCTTGGCAATCAGATCTATTTCACCACTGCGGCATCGCCAATTACGCTCTATGATACGGTAACCCAAGTTTTCTAAAAACAAAGCCGCTGCCTCTTCGCCCATCGCTCCTTTGGCTTTCCGTTGATCCTTGCCTCCAGCCTTCATCTCATTCCTCATCACCAGTCATCCCTTGATGCAAGTCGATCCATTTGATAAATATAGGTAAGCACCTCTGCCACCAACTGATAGAGCTCAGCAGGGATTTGTTCGTCCAAATCAAGTTTGGATAGTACTTCAACCAGCGCAGCGTCCTCCTGTACCGGAACACCATGTTCTTTAGCTTTTTCTAAAATGCTATCCGCAATACGGCCGCTCCCTTTGGCAACGACAATCGGTGCTTCGCTCTCACCAGGCGTATATTTAAGGGCGACCGCCTTCTTTATGGAAGGAGAAGGAGGCTCCAACGGCTCTTTCATATTTTAAGATCGACTCCTTTATACGGCTGAGGTACATAGCTTTGTACTTCAGAAGAGACGAGGCTGTTCTGTTCAGTCCTTATAGGCATGGGCTCGGTACGAAGCGATAGAAGTTGGTATCCTAGTGACTCCAATGCTGTGTGAATGGACTCACGCCCACTGGTTAACAACGATGCCGCCCATTCATGATCATTATGGAGCTTGACACTTACAATCCGATCTACAACCTGGACATCTACCAGGGTCGGTCCAAGCCCCTTCATGTCCAAATCAAACCAAAGACGACAGTTGGAGGCGTCCAGTTCTCCCCGTTTGCCGCGGCGAGACTGAATCTGGATCGTAGCTGTTTCACGACCGTCCGGTCCAACGAACGGTATAAACATGTGTACTTGTGCAAAAGGCGCCGTTCGGTCTGTATTGAGCAGCAACTGCTGACCTGTCAGGTGCTGTACAACCTGCTGAGCCGCCTCTTTCAAAGCGGGCGGCAGGTCGTCGCTGCTCATTAACTGGAGCAGCGCCCCTTTAACGGTGTCTGCGGCCGCTGACACGGAGTTGTCTGAGGTAGCCGCTAAACCCGGCAGCGTCTGCGACACTCCCCCGGGCGGCTCCGTACGTGCCGCCGCCCCTTGCGCGAGTTGCGCAGTCGAGCGGTGTACCTGCTGCTCATGCTCTGCACCAAGCAGCTTCAGCACACGGCCTACCCACGGGTCTTCCGTGGGGGTGAGCTGCGGGCTGGATGCCGCAGGCTGCGATGCAGTGGCGTCTGCGGCCCGCAAAGCGCCAGCCATTGGCTGCGCCACTTCCGTTGGGGGCTGCTCTGGCGCAGCCGTGCTCAGTGCGGGCGGCACCACCGCGCGTAGCTCTTGCAGCAGGAGGCGCAGCCGCTGGAGCGGCGCCTCTGGCGCAGTAACGTTGTTCGCCGCGGATGGTAGCGTAGAGCCAGCGGCTTGCTGTGCGGAAGGACGGTCTGCCATGACTGCGTTTAAGGCAGACTTCGTCCCCGTAGGCTCTGCCGTGGCCGGAGTTGGAGCACCATCGGCATCCTTAAGCTGCGTACCTGCCGCAGTAGCTTGCTGTTGTTGCTCCGCTTTGACGCGGGAGCCGTTTAATGCATCAGCAGCGCCCGATTCAGGCGCATTGGCACCAGCATCCAATACCACTGTCGCTCCTCGCCCGCTAACTGCTTGCGGTTCTTCTGAAGCAGTCCCGTTGGATGCAAATGCAGTAGATCCCGCCGAAGTATCCGAATCTGTAGCCAAAACACTCGCTTCGCTTACTGTAGCAGCGAGATTGGCTGCCTGAGTCCCTTTTAACAATTCCTTGCCGCCTGTGACTTGTTGTCCTGTTTCTGCCTGTTTTGTAGCAGCAGGGGCAGAAGCATCCTTGGACAATGTTAAAGCTTGGCCTTCCTGTCCATCTGCAATCACCACAGAAGAAGTGCCTGTTGGACTAACTGACGTTCGGTCAGTGCTTTTTATTGTGGTTGCTTCCCCTACTGAACGGTCAGTAGGCGTTCCCTGTCCTTGCTGCTTTAACACCGCTTCAAGTTCTTGCTCCAACGATGACAACAAATCATTTAAAGGAGGCCCAAACATCGTTTGACGCAATCCATTTATGCTTTCGGCCGTTAATGGAAGTCCCCGCTGAAAGGCAACTGCCGCTGCCTGCACAAACGTTCCCAATTGTACATTGCCGCTTTGCTTCGACAAGGCTTCTTGCAAAGAAGCCGCATTTTCCGATGTCAACGGCACACCATTCTTTTGCATTGCCTGTATAAGCTCCCTGTTTTGAGCTGTATCCGGCAGTCCCACCGATTCCAATATGTCTGTCAGCGCTACGGTTTGCTGTGGCACATTGGCAGCATCATTCAGAGGCTTAAGCACAGTCATTCCGCTGGAAGAAGCCGGTTGTACCTGAAACGTTGTAGTCTGCCCAGGTTGAAGAGGGGTCTCCAGCTTTGCCCTGACCTGAGAACCTTGTATTTGCAATACAGCCTCGCCGCCGTCCTCAGACACCTTTAGCACGACTCCTCGTACGACCTGACCTGGCTGCATATCAAGCTTTTTAGCCTCTCCAGCCTTCACATCTCCAAGTAATCCACGAAATACAGATCCGATGTTCATATCGCCCCTCCTCTCACTCTTCCCCTACTCAAAAGGGTCTGTAATATTAGATATACTTTATATCGGTATTGTCCTGATTCATAATAAGTATCTACAGATCAAACAACGTCGGTTGCTCCGTCAACAGATTGCCCAGAAAGCTGCGTCTATGCATCTTTGTAGGTCCTAGCGCCAAAATTTGTTCCCTATGCAACTTGGTAGCGTAACCTTTATGTATACCGATCCCATATTCCGGATACTTCGCATCCCATTCACCTTTGCATAGCCGATCACGGGTTACCTTGGCGATGATAGAGGCCGCCGCAATAGACTGACTGTTCGCATCTCCTTTAATAATAGAGAGCTGAGGAATAGGCACATCTACCTTTTCTGCATCCACCAGTAAATAATCAGGAGACACATGTAAAGCCTCAATAGCCTGCTTCATAGCCAAACGAGCTGCTTGCTTAATATTGATATCATCAATCGTCTGCGCATCTACATAGCCAACTCCTACAGCAATGGCCTTCTCCATAATCAGCTCGTAGTACGCTTCTCTCTTCTTATCCGTCAATTTTTTGGAATCATCCACACCTTCCAGTAACTCACCCACTGGTAAAATGACTGCTGCGGCCACAACATCACCAAACAGACATCCGCGACCTACCTCGTCAATTCCTGCAATCCGCTCACAAGACTGCTCCCAGCATTTTTTTTCATAATGTAGCATGTCCTTCACTACAATCTCTTTATCTTCCATATTCAATACCTGCCCATCTATATGTAGTTTAACGCGTCATTCATGCCGTAGCTCTAGCGATTGAATTCAGCTTACCACAGACCTTCATCGTCCAAAACCCTTTTCTAACTGCCTTCAAATACCAAAAAAACCTTCCTCCTCTCCGGAGAGATGGGGAAGGTTCTTCCTTGCCACAAAGTGCTATGTTCTGTATCGGTGTACCAGTAAAATCAGTAAGGAGCTTCCAGACTGAACCGTCCCAGCTTCCCTGCACGCAGCTCACGCAAAATGATTTTTGACGCCTTTTCGAGATCCACACGTCCGCCGCTAACAATACAGCCGCGTTTACGTCCGATCGCTTCCATGACGTTGACAATTTCATCAGGATTTTCTGTATCTTCAGGACGTTCGGTGAGCTCAAAGCGCTCTGCCATTGCATCCCAATAGTACTGGACCAAATATTTAGTCGCAAAAAAAGCAATATCCTCGACATTCAGAATTTCTTCCTTGATCGCACCTGTAACAGCCAGACGATAGCCTACATTCTGATCCTCGAATTTGGGCCATAGAATACCTGGTGTATCCAGCAATTCAATTTCACCGATCTTGATCCACTGCTGTGCCTTCGTTACCCCTGGACGGTCACCCGTAGCTGCAATATTACGTCCCGCCATTCGGTTGATCAATGTCGATTTACCAACATTCGGAATACCAACAATCAACCCACGCATAGGACGCGGGTTCATTCCCTTCCGAATCTGCCGATCTATCTTTTCCTTAAGCAACAGCTTAGCCTGAATCGGGATTTCTTTTAGCCCCGTTCCAGTTGTGGCATCCACTGGTAAGGCCACATGCCCCTGCTCCTTAAAGTAGGCAATCCATTGCTGTGATACTACGGGGTCCGCCAAATCTGCTTTATTCAATATAATCATTCGCGGCTTGCCTTGCAAAATATCATCAATCATTGGATTTCGGCTGGAAAGCGGCAACCGAGCATCAATCAGCTCAATAACCAAATCAATCAGCTTTAATTTTGCTTCAATTTGGCGGCGCGCTCTGGTCATGTGACCAGGAAACCATTGAATCGTCACCGTCATCACCCCATTGAGCGTAACTCCTACTTTCACCCTTAGGATCATAGTTAGGATTACGGCAGCTATGCTGCTTATTAGTTATTCTAGTGGTTAATCCACTGCATATCTTTCGCCGGCCAGAAAATAACGTCAGCCCGACCCACGACTTCTTTCAAATCAATATATCCGATCATCCGACTGTCTGTACTATTGGAACGGTTATCTCCCATTACAAAAATATGCCCAGCCGGAACTTTTCCATCCTTAAACTTCTCATTTGGAAAATTTGTAAACTTGTTGTAAAGCTCGCCATTTTGATGCGCTTCTTCCAAAGGAGCTTTCAGGTAAGATTCCTGAATCGGCTTGCCATTTACTGTAATTGTGTCACCTTCTACCTTGACCGTATCTCCTTCAACGGCAATGACGCGTTTGATAAAGTCTCTTCCTTCCTCCGGCACATGAAACACGATCACTTCGCCTGGTTTAGGGGCACGGAAATCATACAAAATCTCATTCACAATGACGCGTTCTCCGGTATGAAAGTTAGGCTGCATCGACGGGCCATCCACAATAAACGGCTTAAAGAGAAGCCAGCGGATTAAAAAGACAAGCACTAACGCAATAATGATGGCCTTGAGCCACTCAAAAATCTCATTTTTTGGTTTACGCTTGGGCGTACCATCCTGATCAGTTGGCTGCTGTACAGCTCCTTGTCCTACTTCTTGCTCCATAGCTCACTGTCCTCTCTTTACGGTCAATAATCCACAGTTCCCTATGTACGTAGAAAAAACGAAAGGAGCTTGTAACCAAGCCCCTTTCGTTATTCGTTGTATTAACGACGAATTTCTTTAATTCTCGCTGCTTTACCGCGCAGTTCACGAAGATAATAAAGCTTCGCACGACGCACTTTACCACGGCGAGCCACGTCGATTTTATCGATTTTCGGGGAATGAAGCGGGAAAGTTCTTTCCACACCTACACCGTAAGAAATTTTACGAACTGTAAAAGTCTCACTGATTCCACCACCACGGCGTTTAATTACAACACCTTCAAACAACTGGATACGCTCACGAGTTCCCTCAATAACTTTCACGTGCACTTTCAAAGTGTCACCAGGACGAAAGTTAGGCAAATCTTTACGCAGTTGTTCTTCAGTGATCGCTTGGACGATATTCATCTATGACTCCCTCCTTCCGTACAGGTGTTCATGCTTCTTCTGGAAACACAACCGTTTCCTTCATCATCCACAGAGGACCACCGTATTACACACAACAGATGTATTGTATCATGGAGGATACCGCATTGCAACAACAAAAAGGGATTTGACCAAACATTATTTAATTGACTTTATTATAGAACAGGTCACTGCCTGCTTTCAAATCCACTCATGTTTAAAGCGTTTTAATGCTTGTCTTCCAAAAAGTCAGCTTTGCGTTGCTCCTCAATCCACACGCGCTCCTTGCCTGTCAGTTCAGCTTGTACCAATAGATCCGGTCGGCGTTCCATCGTGCGACGTAACGCCTCTTGTCGTCTCCAAGAATCAATATTGACGTGATGCCCTGACAGGAGTACATCGGGTACTTTCCAGCCCCGAAACTCCGCAGGCCGGGTATAATGGGGGTACTCCAGCAGCCCCGTACTAAACGAGTCCGTTACCGCACTCGTTTCGTTCCCCAGAACTCCTGGTAGCAATCGTGTCACACTGTCAATGACGGTCATGGCTGGAAGCTCACCACCAGTCAATACATAATCTCCGATAGAAAGCTCATCCGTCACCAAGTGCTCTCGAATACGCTCATCATAACCCTCGTAATGCCCACATATAAAAATAAGATGGTCCTCTTTGGCCAGCTCTTCCGCTTTCTTTTGCGTAAAAGTCTCACCTTGTGGACACATCAAAATGATACGCGGAGATTTTATGTCTGTGTTACGTTCTACCCCTTCAAGTTGGTTAACTTCATCGGCAGTCTCTAATGTTGGTTGCTCTGATTTATCCAACAGCGCTTCCACAGCAGCAAAAATAGGGTCAGGCTTCAAAACCATGCCGCCCCCACCGCCATAGGGCGTATCATCCACTTGTCCGTGTTTGTTGCCGGCATACTGACGAAAATTAACCGCTTGCAGTGATACAATTCCCTTATCCCTTGCTTTTCCCAGAATGCTTGCATTAAATACTCCATCAAACATCTCTGGAAACAGGGTCAGCACATCCACCCGCATTACAGCAGACCTTCCATTAACCGTACCGTAACCCGTTTTTCACGCACGTTTACATCCAAAATAACATCTTCTATATACGGCAATAGCAGTTCCTTGCCTTTAGGCATTTTGACTACCCATACGTCATTGGCTCCCGGAGTCAAAATTTCCTTGACCACGCCGAGCTCATTTCCGTCCTCGGTCACCACTTCCATGCCGACTACTTCATGAAAATAGAATTCATTTTCTTCCAATTCGCCTAACCGCTCAGCAGATACCTTCAACAATGTACCTTTATATTTTTCAACTTCATTAATATTGTGATATTCCTTAAATTTAGCGACAACCATATTTTTTTGAAAACGCGCTGTTTCAACAGTTACGGGGATCGGTGCTTTACCTTCAGCCGGAACAATCAAAAGCTCACTGCCTTTTGCAAAGCGATCCTCTGGAAAATCTGTCGTCGTTAATATTTTTAGCTCCCCACGGATTCCATGGGTGTTCACAATTTTTCCGACATTAAACAATTGTTGCATCGTGTTCCTCCTGCTTGTAATCGGTCCCGCTCCATATACATCTTCATCATGTACGAAAAAGGGTTAGGACATACATCCTAACCCACTTTCGTATATCTTTAAGATATGATGTCTACGGTAACCCGTTTATCCATCTTAACGGCTGCTGATGCAACCACAGTGCGAAGCGCCTTGGCGATACGACCCTGCTTACCAATGATCTTGCCTACATCCTCAGGATGCACACTAAGCTCATACACAACAAGCCGATCCTTCTCCAAGGTCTTCACGGTTACATCTTCCGGATGATCGACTAAAGCCTTAGCAATGATTATCACTAATTCTTCCATGGTTGACCCTCCGTATCAGCACCTTATTTCTGTAGTTTAGACTCATGAAACTTTTTCATTACGCCCGCTTTGCTAAGCAAGTTACGGACTGTGTCGGATGCTTGTGCACCATCTTGCAACCATTTCAGCGCTTTATCTTCATCAATTTTTACAACCGCTGGTACTGTGATTGGGTTGTAGTAACCGATTTCTTCGATAAAACGACCGTCACGCGGGGAACGAGAATCAGATACCACGACGCGATAGAAAGGAGCTTTATGTGCACCCATACGTTTCAGACGAATACGAACTGCCACGAAAATTCACCTCCTTCAAAAAGTAGACTGTATATTGTTATCCATAATTCCAAGGACCTATTGGCCTTAGCGGAAAGGAAACTTCATACCTTTACCCATACTCTTCAACTGCTTCATAGCCTTGTTTTTGCCACCCTTAGGTCCCATCATATCTGAGAACTGCTTCATCATGCGACGCATTTCGTCAAATTGCTTTATCAGACGATTTACCTCAGCCAGTGATGTTCCACTGCCTACAGAAATACGTTTGCGACGGCTATGATTAATCATGTCTGGGTTTTGCTTCTCCTGTGTGGTCATAGAATGAACGATAGCCTCAATTCGGCCCATCTGTTTGTCATCCACTTTGATATCTTTCATTTGCTTCATGTTGCCCATACCGGGAATCATATCAAGAATCTGGTCGATTGGGCCAAGCTTCTTAACTTGATCCATTTGCTCCAGAAAATCTTCGAAAGTAAACTCGGCATTACGCATTTTCCGTTCCATTTCCTTCGCCTTATCGGCGTCGATATTGGACTGCGCTTTTTCAATCAGGGACAACATGTCACCCATACCTAAAATCCGTGAAGCCATCCGTTCAGGATGAAACGGCTCCATCGCATCCAGCTTTTCACCCAATGTAGCAAACTTGATCGGACATCCCGTTACAGCTTTAACCGATAAAGCTGCACCACCACGAGTGTCGCCATCCAGCTTCGTCAGTACAACTCCCGTTAACTCTAGGCTAGTATTAAAGTGCTCCGCAACGTTAACCGCGTCCTGCCCCGTCATGCTATCTACAACCAGTAAAACTTCATCCGGGTTGACGTTGGTATGAATCTGGCGCAACTCTTCCATGAGCTCTTCATCAACATGAAGACGACCGGCAGTATCTATAATAACGTAGTCATTTCCATTATCCTTAGCATGCTGCAAACCCTGTTTTGCGATTTCCACTGGGCTTGTCTGATCTCCCAGAGTAAATACAGGAGTATTAATCTGCTCCCCAAGAACCTGAAGCTGCTTGATCGCGGCTGGTCTATAAATATCACCAGCTACAAGCAATGGGCGATGATTTTGCTTTTGCAGCAATTTCGCCAGTTTACCAGATGTCGTCGTTTTACCTGCGCCCTGGAGACCCACCATCATAATGACCGTAGGCGGTTTGTTTGCTTTGGCAAGCTTGGCCTGACTGCCACCCATCAACTCGGTCAGTTCCTTGTTCACGATGTCGATGATGACCATGCCTGGCGTAAAGCTGTCCATCACTTCCTTACCAACGGATTTCTCCTTTACCTTGGCAATAAAGTCCTTTACAACCTTGAAGTTAACGTCCGCCTCAAGCAAAGCTAATCGTACTTCGCGCATCGCCTGAGCTACATCATCCTCAGACACTTTTCCTTTACCGCGCAGTTTACTGAATACATTTTGCAAGCGAGTCGATAATCCTTCAAATGCCATACTTTCGCACCTCCTTGTCTACCAGGGTTGTTTGTTCTTAATCTATATGTCCTACAGTTCCTGCAGGCGATTTACAATTTGATGGACATGTTGCAGAGTGCCTTCATCGGACTCACTGATTTTACCGAATGCCTCATACAACGTCTTATTTAATTCATCGAGATCTTGGATTCTGCGCTCATACTTACTTAGCAAACCAAGCTTTTCCTCGTACATTTCCAATACCTGTTCAGCACGTTTAATATGTTCATATACTGCCTGACGGCTAATTTGAAATTCCGATGCAATTTCCCCTAAAGAAAAATCATCATGGAAGTAATATTTTAAAAACATCTGTTGCTTCTCTGTAAGCAGAGGTTCATAGAAGTCAAACAGTCGGTTAATCCGGTTTGTCTTTTCCAGCCGATTCTCCTGACTCATCTTGTATACCTCCATCGTCAAGGAAAAACACTTTACAGTTCTTTTCAACGTTCCTTATGATACCTAAAAGAAAAGAAGATGTCAAGCGTTATCCCTTGTCATACAAAAAAAAGCCGATCCACTGTCCTTAAACGGAAGTACGGATCGACTTTTTACCCATTGTTACTTAAACCCTTACCGGAGTAAGATACAGCAGAACAGCCAGAAAATGAAGTATGCTGCCTGCCAGAACAAACAGATGCCAGATCGCATGGTGATATGGAAATGCCCGCCACACATAGAAAATCGTGCCCAACGTATACATAAGGCCACCTACGAACAATAACGTCATCCCTCCGGCGGGAACAGTCGCAACCAGAGGATTCCAGGCAATGGTGATGAGCCAGCCCATCACAATGTAAAACACGGTAGACATAAACAGGAAGCGCTTGGTGAAGAACGCCTTGAACAACACACCGAACAGTGCAATCCCCCAAATCACTCCAAACAGTGTCCATCCCAGAGTACCTCGCAGTGCAACGAGCATAAACGGGGTGTAGCTACCTGCAATGAACAGGTAAATGCAAGAATGATCGAATATTTCGAACAAATCCTTCATTTTTCCTTCACGCAGGCTATGAAGCAACGTTGAATTGGTGTACAACAGCAGCATCGTAATCCCGTAAATCGTAAAGCTGACGACATGCCAAGCGGTTCCTTTCATGCTAGCAAAAACAATAAGCAACACAAGCGCTGCCACGCTTAAAACGGCTCCAATTCCATGTGTAATGGCGTTGGCTACTTCTTCCCGTCGGGAGTAGGTATAGGTGTTTGCCATCGGTTTTTCACCCGGCTTCCTGATTTATATTTTACATACAAGATACATTACATATACGACATCGACAGACCTCTTGCTTTCATTATACATCTGGGCAAACTTGAACAGCAACAGGATGGCTACTTAGTTATCCCAAACGTAGCATGAAAGCCCACTTTAAACGTATCAGTTCTGTTCTTCCTCGCCTGTAGCAGTTGCTTCGACCGTCTCTTCCTGAATCAACCCCGCGAACAACGCATGAACGAATTGCTCGGAATCAAACGGTTGAAGATCATTCACTTTTTCACCTAAGCCCACCAGCTTAACAGGCAAATTCAGCTCCTGACGGATGGCCACAACAATCCCGCCCTTCGCTGTACCATCCAACTTCGTTAGTACCAGCCCGGTTACACCGCTTTTCTCACCAAACAGCTTGGCTTGGTTAAGTGCATTTTGTCCAGTCGTCGCATCAAGTACCAACAACACTTCATGAGGAGCATCTGGAATTTCGCGTTGAATCACACGGAAAATTTTGTTCAGTTCCTCCATCAGATTGCTTTTATTCTGAAGACGTCCTGCGGTATCACATAACAAAACATCCACTTGTCGCTGCTTGGCAGCCTGTACGGCATCAAACATAACTGCAGCCGGATCGGAACCGGATTGCTGCTTAATAACCTCTACACCTGCCCGCTCGCCCCATACCTCCAACTGTTCGATCGCACCCGCCCGGAACGTATCTCCGGCAGCCAATAATACTTTTTTCCCCTCTTGTTTAAAACGATGAGCTAACTTGCCAATGGTTGTCGTTTTGCCGACGCCATTGACTCCCACGAATAGAATGACTGTAATTCCGTCAGGACTCATTTTGAGCTGACTGTTGTCATTCCCCCGCAGCAACTCGGACAGCTTTTCCGACAATACAGGCTGTAATTCGGATGCATCCTCAATTTTGCGCTTTTTCACTTCTTCTCGCAGGTCTTCAATGAGGTTCATAACCGTGTTGACGCCTACGTCCGCTCCGATCAGAATTTCTTCCAGTTCCTCATAAAATTCCTCATCAATCTTTTTACGGCGAATCATCAAGTCCGTTACTTTTTCAACAAAACCTTTACGTGTTTTTTCCAATCCATCTTTGAACTGTTTTGTGACCGATTCAGTTTTGTTTGCAATGCTTTCCTTCAATTTCCTAAAGAAACTCATGGATTCCCTCCGTTGGTCTGAAAGTATGTTATTTAATGTCAGGCAATCTCAGCTTCATCGTTGTCCAGCTTGACAGATACGAGTTTGGAAACCCCGCCTTCCTCCATGGTAACCCCGTACAGCACATCAGATTCTTCCATTGTGCCCTTGCGGTGTGTGACTACAATGAACTGTGTCTGCTCCGAGAATTCTCGTAAATACTGGGCAAAACGCACCACGTTTGCTTCGTCCAATGCAGCCTCTACTTCATCGAGTACACAGAATGGAACAGGTTTAACGTGTAAAATGGCAAATAGTAACGCCATCGCTGTTAACGCACGCTCACCGCCCGACAGTAGCTGCAAATTTTGCAGTTTTTTGCCCGGTGGCTGAGCTACGATGTCAATTCCCGTCTCCAATAAGCGTTCCGGGTCAAGTAACACGAGATCAGCACGTCCGCCTCCGAACAGCTTGGAGAATACCGTTCCAAATTCGCGCCGAATAGCATCGAACGTAGTCTTAAAGCGTTTGGACATTTCTTCATCCATTTCACGAATAACCTGATAAAGTGTTGTCTTGGCCTCCACCAAATCAGACTTTTGCTCATCAAGAAACGTATAACGCTCATGCACACGCTGGTATTCATCAATGGCGCCCAGGTTCACCTCACCCAACGCGGAAATACCACGTTTGAGCCTTTCCACCTCGCTCTGCGTACCTTCAATATCTTCCGGTATAGGGTAACGCTGCTTGGCTAACTCATAGCTGAGTTCATAATCATCACTTAATTTTTTCAGAACGTTTTCCAGTTCCACATCAAGTCGATTTACTCCAATTTCCGTTTGACGAAGCAACTCCTCCACTGACTTGAGCTGAATTCGCTGTTCTTTTGTATCGTTTTCAGCCACTTCAAGCTTTTTGGACAAGCTGCTGCGTGCAGCCCGCTTGAATTCCAGTTGCTGTGCGGCTTCTTCCTTTTTCAAACGGTATTGATTGAGATTTTCAATCTGTTTCACGGTCTCCTGCTCATTGGTCAGCAAATCTGCTTCGATGGAAGCAAGCAACGTTTTGTTTTGTCTTGAATCCTTACCAAGAGTATCATAATCCCCACGCAATCTGCGCAACTGCTCTTCCAATGAAAAGCGTTCCTGGTCCAGCTTTCCTTCTCTTACTTTGAGATTCGTGAGCTCTCCCTGCAACTGCTCTTTGGCAGATTCGTTGGCTTTACGGGCAAATTCGGCAGCGTGAATAGCTTGATGCGTTTTCTTTTCTTCTTCCTCCAGCGCAGCCAACTTTACCAACGCTTCTTCACGGGAAGTTTCCAGCTCCTTGATTTCCTGATCAAAGCCCTTTTTCTCCTGACCAGACGCAGCGACCTGCTCCAGAACATGACGAAGTTCATGCTCCAGTTGCTTGAGTTCCATTGCCATCTGTTGCTCTTCACCGCGCTTCACATCGCCGCCCTGACGCAGCTCGTCCAGACGGGTCTGTGTCTCCTCCAACTGGCGTTTGGTATCTATTGCACTCTGACGCAACCTTGCAATTTGCTGCTCTGTATCTATAATGTCTTGATCCAACTGATCCAGCTGGCGTTTGCGTCCAAGCAGATTAGCATTTTTCTTGAACTGGCTTCCCCCAGTCATGGAACCCCCTGCATTGACTACATCGCCTTCCAAAGTGACAACGCGGTATCTATATTGGCAACGGGCAGCAATACGGTTTGCATCTTCCAATGTACGGGCAATGACCACATTCCCCAACAAACTGCCTACAATTCCAGCATATCGATCATCGTACTGAACAAGATCAGCACCGATCCCGACAAAGCCCTCAGCTCCTTCTGCAATTTGGCGTTCCCCTGCGCCGATTTGACGCGGGCGGATAACATCCATAGGCAAAAATGTTGCTCTGCCCAGTTGACGTTGCTTTAGAAAACTGATCGCCTGTCTGGATACGGATTCATTTTCCATCACAATATGCTGAACTGAAGCACCCAAAGCGGTTTCCATCGCCTGCTCTAAATGCTCAGGCACCCGAATCAGCTCTGCTACCGCTCCATGCACACCGTGCAAGGTTTCCTTTCGTGCAGCCTTCAATACCTCTTTAACTCCAAGCATGAAGCCGTCAAAGTCATCCTGCATTTCCTTCATTGTATCTCGCCGTGAAATTTGAGCCTCACGTTTTTGTTCCCATTTACGAACTGTACCCTGGTTTTCTTCCAAAAGTTTTTGCAGGGCCTGGTACTTTTCACTTCCCTGAATATAGCCACTACGCAAACTACTGATTTCCTGCCCCAGCTTCTGAACCGCAGCTTCCAATCCCTTTTTGCGCTGTTCAAGTTGTACTTTCTGGGCTTCCCATTTGCCGGATTCGTCACTTACGCGAGTCACACGCCGTTCCAATGCTTCCTTCTGTTGGTCTGTATAACGGATTTCGTTACGCGCCTGCGCCATCTGATTCATCAGCTCCAGCAGACCACCCTTTAGACTTTCTTCCTGCTCCTGGCTGATTCCGCCTGTAACTCCAATCAGTTTGGCCTCTTCGTCAGACAGCCGCGCACGCAACTCGTCAAGCTCTACATTCAGTGCAGACAGCTTTTCGTTCAGCTGATCCAGTTCACTCTTGCGCTCGGAATGCCGTGATTCGCTTGTACTAAGTGATAAGATCAGTTGTTCCCGATTAGCCGCCAGATTGCGTGTGCGCTCTTTGAGCAATTCGCCGTAGCCTTCACTTTTCTCCGTCGCTTCACTGTATTGCAGCAGATCCCTTTGCAACTGTTCTACTTGCTCTTCCAGCTGGCGTAATTCGTTGCGGTCGCTTTCCAGCATCGCATCATGGCGGGATACCACCGTGGACAACTGAAGTTGCTCCTGCTGCAGCAAAGCTAATTTGGAAGTCGCATCGCTCCACGAAGTATGAATTTGTTCAATTTGATGGACGTACATAGAGATTTCTTTTGATTTCAATTCACCGCGTAGCTCTTTAAAATGAATCGCCTTTTCAGACTGCTCCTTAAGCGGTCCAATCTGATCCTCCAGTTCACTAACTAAATCGTGAATACGCAGCAAATTTTGCTCCGTCTCATCCAGCTTGCGAACCGCATCTTTTTTACGGGATTTATATTTTACGATACCCGAGGCTTCCTCAAAAATACCTCGACGATCCTCAGATCGAGTACTTAGGATTTCTTCAATGCGTCCCTGCCCAATAATGGAATAAGCTTCTTTACCAATCCCTGTATCCATAAACAGCTCTGTAATATCTCGGAGTCTGCATGATTGCCGATTAATGAAATATTCACTATCCCCACTTCGATGTACACGTCGCGTTACCGTAACTTCACCAAAATCCAGAGGCAACGCCTGATCTTCATTATCCAACGTAAGCGATACTTCACCGTAATTAACAGCCTTACGAGCATCACTACCTGCAAAAATAATGTCCTCCATTTTGCCGCCACGCAGTGATTTGGCACTCTGTTCGCCCAGCACCCAACGAATCCCGTCCGAAATATTACTTTTTCCGCTTCCGTTGGGTCCGACGACTGCCGTAATGCCGCGGACAAATTCCATTTCCGTTTTATCTGCAAACGATTTGAAGCCCGCCAGCTCAATGCGCTTTAAAAACATGCTCAATCTCACCTCTAACATTTCAAATATGCTTGTACAACACCGTTTACCTGATTGATATGAATTATCCCTATTGTAGCATAAACTAGCTTGTTTAAAGCACAGTACCAACACTCACATTACACCAGCAAGCCACGAAAAAAGAGCAAAACGCAGTCCATTCGCCATTACGGGCCGGGACTCCCCGCGGACTGCCCTTTGCTCTTACTTTGTGCCCCCTGCTTGCGTAACCCGTCCGGGCTGCTCAGGTACCGATTACGATTCTGCCAGCTTCAAACGGTTTAAAGCTACTGCCGCCGCTTGCTGCTCTGCTTCTTTTTTGGAGCGCCCCGTACCTGCCCCTAGCCGTTCGCTGTCCATATATACCTCGGCTACAAACTCGCGCTCATGGGCTGGTCCGCGCTCCTCTACAATCTTGTATTCAAGCATCCCCATGTTATGATGCTGTGTCAGTTCCTGAAGCTCTGTTTTGAAATCACTCATCTGAAGTTTACCATTTAATACAATTTGAGGAAAAATATAATGTTCCAGAAACGAACGGACGGCCTCCAGACCCTGATCCAAATAAAGCGCACCTACGAACGCTTCGAATACATCAGCCAACAGAGCCGGACGAGTACGTCCACCTGTCAACTCTTCACCTTTTCCAAGCAGCACATATTGCCCGAACTCAAGCCCGACAGCAAACTTCACCAGAGAAGGCTCACAGACAATAGCTGCACGCAGCTTGGTGAGTTCGCCTTCGGGTCGGTTAGGGTACTGATTGTACAATTGCTCGGACACCGTCAATTCCAGAACAGCGTCACCTAAAAATTCAAGACGCTCATTGTCTGCATGCTGACTGAACCGATGTTCGTTTACGTAGGAAGCGTGCGTAAAGGCCTGCTTCAGAAGCTGCCGATTGTTGAATTGAATATGAAGTTTCTGCTGTAATTGCTTCAAGTCTCCACTCAACGAACTGACCCCTTATGCTTCATATTTTTTTAGAATAACCGTAGCATTGTGACCGCCAAAACCAAAGGAATTGGACATAACCACATTCAGTTCCGCTTTTCTCGGCTTATTAGGTACATAATCAAGATCGCATGCCGGGTCTTGATTATCCAAATTAATCGTTGGCGGAATCGTCTGATGCTGAAGGGCGAGACCACAGATCACGGCTTCAACGCCGCCCGCTGCACCCAATAAATGCCCTGTCATCGACTTAGTTGAGCTGATCGCTACCTTATAGGCATGATCTCCAAGCGTTTTCTTAACTGCTTCCGTTTCGGATTTATCACCGACTGGCGTAGACGTACCATGTGCATTGATATAATCAATCTCTTCAGGATTCAATCCAGCGTCACGGATAGCCATTCTAATGCAGCGTGCTGCTCCCTCTGGATCAGGCTCTGTCATGTGATGAGCATCGCCAGAAAGACCGTAGCCAATCACTTCACCGTAAATACGCGCACCACGCTTCAAAGCATGATCCAACGATTCCAGAATAAGAACACCAGAGCCTTCGCCCATAACAAACCCGTCTCTTTCGGTATCAAAAGGGCGGCTTGCCTTTTCAGGCTCGTCGTTACGCGTGGACATCGCTCGCATGGAACAAAATCCAGCCATACCAATCGGACGGATAGTCGCCTCAGCTCCTCCGCAAATCATGGCGTCTGCGTCACCGCGCTGAATCATGCGGAAGGAATCGCCAATAGCATGACTGCCCGTGGCACAAGCCGTAACTGGTGATGTATTTGGGCCTTTAGCACCGAGCGAAATCGACACTTGACCGGAACCCATATTAGCAATCATCATCGGGATGAAGAAAGGGCTTACGCGTTTAGGTCCTTTTTCAATCAGTGCGTTGTGCTGATCTTCCCAAGTTCCCAATCCGCCAATACCGGAACCGACAGATACACCAACACGCTCAGCTTCAGCATTTTCTCCGATTACAAGTCCGCTGTTCTCAAGCGCCAATTTACTAGCAGCAACCGCAAACTGCACAAAGCGGTCCATTTTACGCGCATCCTTACGTTCAATATAATCCTCTGGATTAAAATCTTTAATGGAAGCGGCTATTTTCGTAGTGTACTCACTTGTATCGAAAGCTTCGATTTCACTGACGCCGGATTTTCCGGCCATCAGATTATCCCATAGTGTGTTCAAATCCTGTCCCAGCGAAGTGATTACACCCATTCCTGTTATGACAACACGTTGTTTCAAAGATAATCACCTCTATGTCTACTGCATATTGTATTTTAAGACCGCACACTCTTGTGCGTAAAAATAATATAGAATCAACTAAAGTTAGTAATGCCGCATACTTCTCAGCCTTTGACTAAGTTAAGCTGAACCAAACTCAAAAACACGCAGCAATTCCGCCTTTAGTTCAATCTGTATAATTAGGAGAAAGTCCCGCCTGTAACAGAACGGGACTTTTGATGACATGAATTAGGTATGAGATTGTATGTACTTCACAACTTCACCTACAGTTGTAATTTTCTCTGCATCTTCATCAGAGATTTCCATATCAAACTCATCTTCCAATTCCATTACCAATTCAACTACATCGAGAGAATCAGCGCCTAAATCATCTTTAAAAGATGCTTCAAGTGTAACTTCGGCTTCGTCGGCTCCCAAACGGTCAACGACAATGCGTTTTACGCGCTCCAATACATCGGACATCCGGCTCACCTCCTCTTAGGTATTATACGAAAATTACAATTAAAATGCCATAGAAGAGAGTTTTCTTTGACAACTCTTCATCGGGGCATGCAGATTGGCAACATGCTACTACATATACATGCCGCCATCCACATGCAAAGTCTGGCCCGTCATATATGAGGAAGCATCCGAGGCCAAGAACAGCACCACGTCAGCAATTTCCTCAGGCCGTCCAAGACGGGCCAGCGGAATACCGCTAAGCATATTGTCACGCAAATCATCAGCCAGTACCTGTGTCATCTCAGTATCGATGAATCCGGGAGCTACACAGTTCACTGTAATACCTCTCGATGCAAGCTCTCGAGCAGAGGATTTGGTAAGACCAATCACCCCTGCTTTAGCAGCAACGTAGTTGGCTTGTCCTGCGTTGCCAAGGACACCAACCACGGAGGAGATATTGATAATTCGGCCAGAACGCTGTTTCATCATTGGACGTGTTGCCGCCTTAAGACAATTAAACACACCCTTCAGATTCGTTTCGATCACCTGATCGAATTCCTCTTCCTTCATGCGCATGATTAAATTATCTCTTGTTATGCCGGCATTATTCACCAGGATGTCAATCTTGCCCCAAGCGCCAATCACATCCTTGATCAACTGATCTGCTTCGTCAGCGCGACCGACATTAGCCTGAACTGTAATAGCCTCCACACCTTTGGCACGAATCTGCTCAGCTACCTCAGTCGCAGCCGCTTCACTGCCAGCATAGTTTACCGCCACATTAGCGCCTGCATCAGCCAGCGCCAGCGCGATACTACGGCCAATTCCGCGCGACGCTCCCGTAACGAGCGCCGTTTTTCCACTTAATGGCTTAGACATCATAGTCCTCCCTTGCAAGTATATAACCCGTTAAGGCAATGATTATACTTTTAACGGGCCTCCAAGGCTTCCGTTACAGAAGCAATCGACTCCAGGCTACTTATATTATACAGCTTAACCGTTTTGTCGATTTTTTTAACCAGTCCAGTCAAAACACTTCCGGGTCCAAACTCAACAAAAGTGTCAACACCTTGTTCCAGTAGCCATGCTACACTGTCTTCCCACAGTACCGGAGAATAGACCTGATCCACCAACAGTTGGCGGATTTCATTCCCCTCACGTACAGGTTTAGCTGTTACATTGGCCACCACCGGAATCTGAGCTTCAGAGAAAGTTACAGTCCCCAACTTGTCTGAGAGCTTGGTCGCTGCTTCCTTCATCAATGACGAGTGGAAAGGACCGCTAACCTCCAAAGTAATAGCACGCTTGCCGCCTGCTTCCTTCACACGTTCAGCGACAGCAGCTACGCCCTCCTTCGTACCAGATACGACAATCTGTCCGGGACAATTGATGTTGGCTAGTTCGACCAGTTGACCAGACTCCGTAATATCACGGCACAATGCTGCCAATGCTTCACGATCAGCTCCCAACACAGCAGCCATACCGCCTTGTCCATCAGGAATAGCCTGTTCCATAAACTGACCACGTGCACGAACAGTCTCAACCGCATCCGCAAATGCAAGGACACCTGAAGCAACTAGCGCGCTGTACTCTCCTAGACTGTGCCCAGCTACATAATCGGGATGAATGTCCATTTTTTCCTTGAACGCTTCATACAGTGCAATGCTCGCCGTTAACAGTGCAGGCTGCGTATTGGATGTTTGCTTCAAAGCTGTGTCTGGCCCTTCAAAAACCAGTGTGCTTAGTGCGAACCCTAACCGTTCGTCCGCTTGGCGAAATACTTCTGTTGCAGCTGGAACTGCTTCATAAGCATCTTTAGCCATACCTACAGCTTGTGAACCCTGACCGGGGAATATAAATGCCGTTTTGCCCATCGTGTATGCACCTCTCTATATCCAATGCTTGTCCTGTAAAACACTACACAAATTCAATATTATATCAAAAATTCCATCTTATTACCAGACAAGAACCGACGCTCCCCAGGTCAAGCCACCGCCAAAGCCCACCATTAATACACGGTCGCCTTCCTTCATGCGGCCTTCCTCAGCTGCTTCCACTAGGGCGAGAGGGATTGATGCTGCGGATGTATTCGCATATTTATGAACATTAACAACTACCTTTTCCTCTGGCAAATCCAGACGTTGCATCGCCGATTGGATGATGCGAACATTGGCTTGATGTGGAACGAACAGATCAATATCATCTTTGGACAGCCCTGCTTTTTCCAACACATCAACCGTTGCCGTTCCCATAACACGAACCGCGAACTTGAACACTTCGCGTCCGTTCATGTAAATATAGTGCTGTTTATTCTCCAGTGTGTCTGCACTCGCAGGCAAACGCGAGCCACCAGCTTCCAGCTTAAGCAAGGTTCCACCTGCGCCTTCAGCCCCGAGATCAAAGGATTGGAATCCTCTGCCTTCAGGCACTTCGCCAATCACTACAGCTCCTGCACCATCTCCGAATAGGACACAGGTATTGCGGTCGGTATAATCTGTAATCCGAGAAAGACAGTCTGCCCCAATGATTAACGCATTATTATAAATACCTGTCTTAATGAAGCTCGTTGCCGTAGCCAGTCCGTATACAAAACCCGAGCATGCCGCAGACAAATCGAAAGCCGCTGCGCCTTTGGCTCCCAGTTTGTCCTGAAGAATGCAGGCAGTTGACGGAAACGCCATATCCGGTGTAACCGTAGCTACAATAATTAAATCCAGATCCTGTGCCGTCATACCCGCGGACTCCAACGCCTTAATTGCTGCTTCATAAGCTAAATCAGATGTAGCCTGCTCTGGAGCTGCAATATGGCGCTCCTGAATCCCTGTACGGCTGACAATCCATTCATCACTTGTTTCTACGATTGCTTCCAAATCTTTATTGGTCAGAATTTTCTCAGGTACGTATTTCCCTGTTCCGATAACACCAACCGGCCGTAATTTATTCATATCGTCACTCACTTCCTGCTAATTTCCTTGGATATACTTTCCACCAACCGGTTTTGCAAGGCCGTACGAGCCTGCCTTACCGCATTTTTGACGGCAACGCCGTCAGACGAACCGTGACTTTTCAGAACGAGTCCACTCAAACCCAGCAAAGGAGCCCCGCCATGCTCTTTATAATCCAATTTACCTTTCAGACTGCGGAGCTCAGGCATAATCAAGGCTGCCGCAAGCTTGGTCTTCAAGGATTTGGTGAATTGCTCTTTTAAGAGAGAAAATATGGCCCCCGCTGTACCCTCTAGTGATTTTAGCATGATATTTCCAGCAAATCCATCACACACCAGTACATCGCAATTCCCAGTTAACACATCTCTCGATTCAACATTACCCACAAAATGGACAGGTAACTGCTCAATAAGTGGAAATGCCAACTTCGTCAGTTCATTGCCCTTCCCAGCTTCGGTCCCCACATTCAGCAGACCCACCCTTGGAGAAGCCACACCGTGAACTTTCTGACGATACAAGCTCCCCATCAGTGCATACTGGGCAAGATGCTCAGGCTTGGCATCCATATTGGCTCCCAAGTCAAGCGCCAGAATACCCAGATCGTCAATCGTCGGTATCATCGGCGCGAGAGCCGGACGTTCAATGCCCTCCATTCTTCCAACCACCAGCAACCCCGTGGTCATTAGCGCGCCTGTATTACCTGCAGATATCATGGCATCCGCTTCGCCTTCTCTGACCATTCGACCAGCTACGACCATTGAAGCATCCTTTTTGCGGCGCACTGCCTTTACAGGCTCGTCCTGCGCATCTATCGTTTCGGATGCATGGCGAATGCTGAGGTTCGTCGGCAACGCTCTACCGTTCAGAACCGATTGAATTCGTTCCCGGTCACCAACCAGCGTAATGTCCGTATCCTTCCATTCCGCCGCCGCAGATAGCGCGCCCTCTACTGTCGCCTCAGGAGCATTATCTCCCCCCATGGCATCAATGGCGATCCGCATGCTGACTTCCTCCTTCGCTATACTCTTCCTCCGTGGAGCGATAAATGACAAAGTTGCCTTGGAACACCATTTCTTCTCCTACGTAGGCGAAAACTTCCACTTTAGCCTTCCCTTTTTGTTCTGGATTTGAACGTACATATGCCTTGGCAATGCACTTCTCACCTAAATGAACCGGGCGGACAAAGCGTATATCCGCTGATGCAGTCAATGCTATCTCATCATTAATCACAGCAACGGCCAATGAATTGGCCTGAGCAAATACATAATGCCCCCGCGCAATGCCAGTACGCGAAAAAACATGTTCCTCTTTAATCTCAAAGATCGAAATACCGCTTCGATCCAACTGCAGATCAACGATATCCCCGATCACTTCATGCAAAGGCAAGGAACGAACCTGGTCGTAGGAGCGCTCAGCCATCAGCTTTAGCCGTTCCCGCAATTCCGGGATTCCCAGCTCCATCCGGTCCAGCCGAATAGTCTGAATACTCACCTTCAGCTGTCTTGTCAATTCCTGATCCGTTACGAATGGATTATCATCAATTAATTGAGTCAGCCGCTGCTGTCTCTGTCTCTTCGGCAAACGTTCGATGTCAGTGACGCCTCCTTTCCCTACAATAAACCATCGTTCAGACGACAGTTCGGGTTACTTTACTTCACTTTCTAACGGCGAAACTTCAAGCCGATTTGTCTTCTTGTATGTATAAAGGAACCCCTTCGGCCCTTCTTTCTTAGAACCTGGTACTAAAACAGTATATAGCATGCTGACGTAAAAAGGAAGCATGCAGACAAAAAAAGTAGCGCCTCACTGAAGTGAAGCGCTACTTTTTCTGCGAAGATTCCAAAGAATCCGCTTATCGGACATTATTGAGAGATGATCTCTCTAGCTTTGTACGTTCCGCAAACTTTGCACACATGGTGAGCAAGTTTCAATTCGCCGCATTCGGAGCATTTCACCATACCTGGTACTGCCAGTTTAAAGTGAGTACGACGTTTGTCGCGACGAGTTTTGGATGTTCTCCGTTGAGGTACTGCCATTATTCCCACCTCCTTAACCAGATCAACCCCGCATAACGGGTATGACTTCTTATCTCATTCAAGACTGAAGAAAATGCCAGAAGCAATTATCTTACAGCCGGTGAATCAAGCCTGCAACATCCACGCATCGGTTCTGTAACTCTCCGGCACAATCGGATGATGATTTTTCAGAATTGAACTCAATTCTCATTTAAAAAAATCCTTAAGCCCTGCCAGACGCGGATCAATCTTTTCCGTATCGCCATCGCTACTGTCATCGGAGCCAATACTCCAGTTTTGTCCGGTCTTTGGTGCGATTCCCTGACAATCCTCACTGCACAAAGGCGCAAACGGCACATGCAGTACAAACAGTTCTTCACAATACGGTGCAGTGTCGAAGGAGTCCTCCGTCACTGCGATAAAATCGCCATCTTCATCCTCCTCTTCAACACTCGAAGAGGTTTGCTTGAACCGTTCACGGAATTCAATTTTTAAATCCTCGTGCATCGGGCTTAAACAGCGTGAGCACAGCATGTCCAGACCTGCGGTCAACGTGCCTTCCACGCTCATCAAGCCTTGACCCAGACTAACGGCGACCAAGTCGGTCTCCAGCGGGGAAACGGCCGTAACATCAGCACGATCATCCACCAATTCACTCACATTAAGAGATTCACGGATAGGAAAAGGACCGTCACTTGTTGCTACTTTGCGAAAAAATAGTTGCATCACTATCACTCCAAACAAACAAAAATTATTATACCGACTGATCGTGTCGTTTGTCAACACCTTTCACTTTACACCACTCACAAATCCACCGGTTTTCCAATGGTTCGACAAGTTTTATGCAGAAGCAAAAATGCATTGTGCTAAACATGTACCGATGAGTATTCGTACCCCCGCCACTCTTCGTGTACAATAATGCGAGTATAAAGCTTTTTCGTCCAGGTCTCAATGGTCTTGTTCATGCCGATGCTGAAAAATCAGTATAGCTGCCCTGAAAACAATCATTCACGGGTACTTAACCATTATTGTCAAAATAGTTATCCAATAAGCTACTATAAGAAAGGAGCCGACATACGGTCTTGAAAACACTCGGTATGATTGTAGAGTACAATCCCCTGCATAACGGACATGTCCATCACTGGGAGGAATCTCTTCGCATCACTGGTGCACAGCGCACAGTGGCTGTGATGAGTGGTCCTTTCCTTCAGCGAGGTGAACCCGCGATTACAGACAAATGGTCCCGCACCGAAATGGCACTCGCCATGGGTGTGGACCTGGTATTGGAGCTGCCTGTGGCCTATGCCGTTCAGCCTGCAGAATGGTTTGCCCGCGGAGCAGTCGCCCTGCTCCATGCGACGGGCATCGTCGACGCGCTCTGCTTCGGCAGCGAGAGCGGAGACATCGCCCCGCTGCGCGCGCTGGCCCGCGTGCTGGCGGCAGAGCCGGCCGAGCTCAAGGCCGGCATCGCGCAGCGCCTGAGCAGCGGCGCAAGCTATCCCGCTGCCTACGCGGGAGCCGTAGCCGCGCTCGCGGCCGAAGGAGCGGACGGCGCTGCGCTCGCCACCCTCATGCAGCAGCCCAACAATACGTTGGGGCTGCATTACTTGATTGCGCTGGAACGGCTGGGCAGCACAATCAAGCCCTTCACGGTAGCCCGCACGGGATCGGGCTACCATGAAGCCGTGGCCCCTGCAGACGGAGTCATCGCCAGTGCCACGGCCATTCGCCGTCTGCTGCTGGACGGCGGGCCGGAGGCCGCGTCGCCATACATACCTGCGGCGACACTGGAGATTTTGCGGCGCGAGTGGCAAGCCGAACGCGCTCCGCTGCATTGGGAAGCGTTCAGCCAGCCGCTGCTGAACGCCCTGATCACACGTAGCTCGCAGCAGCTGGCGGAGCTGCACGAGGTCACCGAAGGGCTGGAGCATCGTCTGCGACAATCGCTGTACACGCTGTCCCAGCCCTCTGTGGAGGCCCTGCTCGCCGCGATCAAGACAAGGCGCTATACTCGTACGAAGCTTCAGCGGATGTGTGCACATATTTTGCTAAATCATGCCAAAGCCGATATGACTCCGGCTGAGCTGGCGAAAGGTCCGGGCTATATCCGCGTGCTTGGCTTTAACAGGGCTGGACGCGAACTGCTTGCACGTATGAAGCAGACAGCTACCCTTCCGGTATGGGTCAAGCTGTCTGCCGGATCACATCCTCATCTGGACTGGGATACCGCCGCAGCCGCCATACATGCAGCCGGGATGCCACGCCCCGCCATCCGCGACATGTATGCTGATTACTTGCGACCGCCCATTATGGTTTGATGGGCAGCTTTTCCATATAATTCAGCGCATCGCCAAGCTTGCGAACCGGAACAAGCTTCATCCGGGTTCCAATTTGCTCAGCTTTGGTCTTGGCCTCTTTATAATTATCCGCAGGGACGAAAAACAAATCCGCACCCTGACGGTCAGCAGCAACTATTTTATACTTTGCACCACCAATCGCTCCAACCTGACCGTCCTTATCAATGGTACCCGTACCGGCTACACGATATCCCTTACTCAAATCACCTGGTGTCAGTTGGTTATAGATTTCCATGGTAAACATCAAACCTGCCGAAGGACCACCAACATCCGTAGATGTAAAATGAATCGTTTTACGTCCATCCTTCGGCTCTACCTTCTGTACCGTGGCAATACTGACGCCAAATCCGGAACGTTGCTTGCCCGTCTCACTGTCCGTAATGGTCGTTAAAGGAGCTTGCACGGTCAGCAACTTTCCATCGCGCTTTAGCTTCACTTTAGCCATTATTCCCGGTTTTTCGTCCTCCAAAGCTTTCCGAATGGAACGATTATCGGTCACCCTCATGCCGTTCAGCTCCAATATTTCATCCCCGGGGTCAAACACGCTGCTCGATCCCGGGACCTTAAATACATACACGTAATCCGGCACAATGCGATAGGGGACATGGGCACGGGTGTAGGCAGCCTCCATCGCGGAAGATTGGGAATCCCCCATATACCATACCTGTTCTGCCGCATATTCGTCTTCACTTCTTCCATGCAGACGATCCTCTTTGCGCTGAATCTCCGAATTGCGGTCCAACTTGGACAGACCCAACATGATAACATTGGCATAACGCGCCGATACCGTCGTCATCATAAAGGCCCCCCGTTCGATGCTGTCACCCTCCCGGACTCTAACCATCGGTTTGATCTCATTTGCCCCACCTGGTCCGTAGATCAGATAAGGGGTTGGCATATAGACCAGCACGTAGACCATTGCAGCCAGCATTAAGACATAACCGGTTGTAAAAAAAGCTCTTTTCCGGTTTATTCGTTTCATTGCTTCTCCCCCCTTCCAGCCTAACTTCTCCCATCTTATCCAAGTGCCTCTGTGCACCTGTTCTCAAGCCTTTCAAAAAAGCATACATTGTTTACGACAACGTATACGAACAACCTATCCCAAGACAACGAACGTGAATAAACGCTGGAGATAGCATCCGACTCTCCTTAGCATATTTATGAGAGGTGAATTTTTTGATGCAAAAGGAAGCCCATTCCGCTCCTTATTGGACAACCGTACTGCTTGGCCTCGGAGCCATTTTGCTTGTACTGGCTGTTGTCGCCTCACCAGAAAAAGTATTTCAAGCCTCTACTCAAGGCCTTAAGCTATGGTGGAGTATTATTTTCCCAGCTATGCTACCTTTTTTGATGCTGTCCGAAATGCTCATCGCCTTTGGTCTAGTACATGGACTAGGTGTCCTGCTGGAGCCGTTTATGCGATTCTGGTTCCGTCTACCCGGACGAAGTGGCTGGGTGTTGGCCCTCGGCCTGACCGCGGGATTCCCGGCTGCTGCGGAAGCAGTACGCCAATGGTCACAACAGGAAGATATGACCGCGCTTCAGCTTCGACGTCTAACCGCCATCGCTCATTTCTGCAATCCGATTACCATCCTGCTCGTCATCGGGACAGGGCTACTGCACAATGCTGCCGTAGGCGTGATGTTACTTGCCGTTCACTGGATTTCCGGGCTGCTGGCAGGCTGGATCACCGCCAGACTACCTGTATCGTCCAAAGAATTGCAAAAACGGGAAACGCCAGCTGCCCTTCGGCGCACCTCAGTTTCCCGTACTTCTCCCTCCCTGATCCGATCCGCATGGGAAGCTACCCGTTCTGCCAGAGAACGGGACGGCCGCAGCTTCGGAAAACTGTTGGGCGAAACCGTATCCCATGCTGTACAGACGCTGATGGTGACAGGTGGATTCATTATTTTCTTTTCCGTACTGATTCGACTGCTGTCCATATACACAGGCCAAGGATCGCTTTCTTTCATATGGCCTGCTTGGATGGAAATCCATCTGGGTTCCTATGAAACCAGCCGTCTGCCCTACGATCTCCGTACACAAGCAGCGCTGATCAGTGCTGTGTTGGGCTGGGGCGGCCTGTGCGGCTGGCTTCAAATTACCGCCGTCACCAGACCTTCCGACAAGGGTATCACCTTCACCTTGTCACGAGTGCTCCATGGGATCATTGCTTTTGGACTTACCTTGGCGACATGGGTCCCGCTTAACCGCATCGTCAGCAATACAATTCCCGCTTACGTCAGTCGCAGTTCTGTGTCTTCTTTTGCGGAAAGCGTAAATGAATCCGCCACGCATCCTGTCATGGCCGAAGCCAGCAGCTTACTAACACAAATAGAAGGAACATCTATGTACCCCTGGCAACTAACCGTACTGTCCATTGCGCTGCTGGGTACAATTATAGTTACCCTGCTGGCCTTTTCCTTTATGACTTCATGGTGGAGCCGCCGCGATTTGCGTTGACCTTTGCACGCAGCGCGTCTTCCACCTCCGGTGCCACCAGATCTACAACCTTGCCATCAAAATGCGCAATTTCCTTCACCATACTGGAACTCAGATATGAATAAGCCGGATTGGTCATCATAAAGATCGTTTCCGCATCCGGGTTCAGCTTATGATTTGTAGAGGCTAATTGCAGCTCATATTCAAAATCAGTCACCGACCGGATTCCTCTGACAATAACTTGGGCCCCTTTTTGACGTACATAATTAGCTGTCAAATCACGGAAGCTGTCCACTTCAACGTTCGGGATATCGCGAGTTACCGTTCGCAGCAGCTCCATTCGTTCCTCAAGTGAAAACAGCGGATTTTTACTAATATTGTTAAGAACCGCGACAATCAATAGATCAAACTGTCTGGCTGCTCTTTGAATAATATCCTGGTGCCCCATTGTCACAGGATCAAAGGTTCCCGGATATACGGCAATACGTGGTTTGTGCTCAATCATGATGGTCCTCCCCGTCTGATTCGATGATGCCGAACTTGACCACTCCGGCTTCTGTATGTTCTTCGACATCCGATAAAGCATCGGCTGCAAAATGATAAATGGATAACGCCGTTTCCCCATAGACTGCTTTTCTAACCTGTTCGAACGGCCCGAAGCTTTCCGGATATTCATGTCCCGATTCATACTCCAGCACGATGATTGCATCTGAACGAAGCAAGTTCAATTCAACCATACGGCTCATCAATTCATCTCCGTGTTTGAGACGATAGGGCGGATCCAGAAAAACAGCATCAAAAAGAGCTCCACGTTTTGCCAGCGCCTTGAGCGCTCGTCCGGCATCATTGCGGAACACTTCAGCCTGTCCTTCCAATCCAGTTTTTCGCAAATTTTCTTTAATGACATCAATGCTTTTGGATTCCATATCAATAAAAACAGCCTTGTCCATCCCCCGGCTAAGCGCCTCTATACCCAGGCCACCACTGCCAGCAAACAGATCAAGTGCGACTCCCCCATCAAAATAAGGACCTATCATGCTAAATAGCGCTTCCTTGACCTTATCCGTGGTTGGCCGCGTCCCTGTGCCGGGAACTGCCTTTAACGGCCTTCCTTTGGCACTACCCGATACCACTCTCACGCTGAAACTCACCTATTTTCTATATGTGTTCATAACCATAGATTATGACGCTATCGTACCACATGCACCGCCGTTTGAAAAACTTAGGATGAGGCAGGTATAAAAAACCATTCCCTGGGCATCCTTAGGATATCGGCATTCAACCAATGTCGTAGACAACCGCGGAGAAGACTTACGTTTCCCCATAAGCTCTTCGTCCGGTTTCTCCTCTCCCATTCGGGCGCTCTTTAATGGAGCGCCTGATTTTTTTTGCATAAAAAGAAGCTGCTTAAGAGCAGCTCTATGTATCATTTTTCTATTTCGGCATTTTGTTTATTTCAGTAGTTCCTCGGGTGTATCCCCTTGATAAACATACACGTAACTCGCCACTGATACAGCAAATGTAGCAAACATAGACAACGATGTGGCTAACCCATATACCATTTTTCTCATCATTCCACTCACCTCCTTCCCCGGATCAATGTTAGGCTTTGGACCAAAAAAGCAACAGCCACTACAGAGGAACCGATTACAAAATTAGTACATACAAGCAAGGAGGATAACAGCCGCAAGAAGGGATAAAACCGTACTGGAATGCGCGACTGCTTTTCAATTCTGGACGGGGCAAAACATAAAACGAAAATGAGAGCTATTCCGGTAAACAGGTTTGTCCACCAACTATTTAAGGCAATGCAGGATATGTAAGTAAAAGCTGCTGAGGTCACCAACACACATGTCATGCCCGTTTTCAAATGAATGCCTCCTGACATTTGGCGCAGTAGGGCGAAAGCGACGAGAATCGTTACAGCCTCTACCATACGCCCCGTGAAGAATGAGGCGAATAGTGTCAACACAATGATCAGGGACGCATTCAGAATGAGAGCAAGTGCGTATTTAAGTACCGCGACAGAGGCCGGATGATCAGGCACAGTACGTTTGATCTGGTTAGCAAGTTTGAAAGCCATCGCTTCAATCATCACGGTATTCCTTTCCGATTGCATAATAGATGAAAAATCCCGAAACCAGTGCAAAAAATATCATACTTAACCATACCTCGTTATAGTAGAGCACAATAGAAGTTGAAATGAGAGACAGGATAATCAGCGTGATGACAATGCCATATTCCTCTTTGAACTTAAGCTTCTTGAAATTAGGGGAAAAGCCGATCCCTTTTCGAGACAACATCAATGAAATAAGCAGTCCTACTGCCGCGCTTACCACTTGTAGCAGATAGCCCTTCAAGGACCCATCCTGCAGCTCAGAAACCGGAAGATTGCCGAACATGACTTTTAAGAATACCGACTGAACAACGGCATATGCAAAATAACCTGTAACCGTCATAATACCGGACCACACAATCGGAATCTTCACGACCGTAGCGAGTAAAAAAATAAAAAGCAGCATATTTACGACAGGCACCAAATACGAAAGGGAAAACTCCTCTCGAAGCATATAACTTTGCATATTCATAATCAGGTTAACAAAAATGGCCTGCCATAGATAAGGGGTCATTTTAACTTTAAAAATACTCAAAATAAGCGCAAAAACAGCGACTCCCTCAAGTGTGGAGAAAAGCAAAAAGCCGATTGGCTTCAAAAGCATGCGTGCATCTCCTTTACAATTCCAACAAACCTCATCGGTGTATTCAAAAACTTGGATGTACATCGAATATAAAGGGCTGGGAGCTACTTTTCAAGAGGTCTTTTCAATTATTTCATAGATTTATTCAAGCACTTCAACCAAATGTTATCGGATGCTGCTTCAAGTTGTAGCTTAGGCAACACTTTCTTTGACCGAATCTCCCTGCTTACGCACAGGCTTCATACGTGATATAAGCTTTTTCCCCCAACGGATGCCGGGCTGTTCAATCCACGAGTAGGTAAACCAAGATAGTCCGATGGTGACTAGCAACGTCATGATAAACATAAGTGTGAGGCTGACTAGGGGAGCAAAAGGTATTTTAACCTGTACGATTAGTCCCAGAGCCAGCATATGCGTCAAATACATGCTGTAGCTAAGGCGGCCGATCCATGACCATACCCGATTAAGCAGCCATATCGGCTGCCAGTGATACAAAGCATACGCTCCCAGCAGCAACCCGACACCTATGAGAACATCGGTCATGCCTTCTAAAAATGAAAATAGCACAGAAACAAGCAGCAAACCTCCACTGACTCGGTCTATACTTTTCCAATGCCGCTCGTCTTTCCAAATGAAAAACAACAATATACCTAGCCCAAAGGCAGGCAATTGATTCGGAAACCATAAATACAGATAGTGCCCCCATAAAGAGTGATCACTAATCCATGGATATTGAGCAAATAACGTATTTAGCCCCAAGCTTACCACAAGCGCCATCACGACAAACCAGGTCGCATGGCGGACGGATCGGATCAGCTTAAATAATAGGGGGATCAACAGATAAAACATACATTCCACCGCAATGGACCATTCCACACCGATAATGCTGTTGATCCAGTACGGATTCAGACCATTCAAAAACAGGACATGAGCTGCGATATTGGCGGCAGTGACTCCCTCCTGATCCCCAAGCCAAAATCGTGGACCTGTCCCGTTCACAACTAAATAGATTCCTAACACCACGTAATACAAAGGAGCAATCCGAAAAAAACGACGCATCAGGTAAGCTGAAATTCTTTCCCTCTTGTTACCCGAACGTCTGCTTAAGGACAAAAATAGCGTAAAAGCGCTGGCCATATAAAACAAAGCGACACCTTTGGCTCCTATACTCAAGCCTTTTTGCAACCATCCGTTTAATCCGTCCACATGCTGGCTGACATGCATAAGTAAAACTCCAATAATAGCCAGCGCCCTTAGCGTATCTACAAATTGCAGCTTTTCATCTTCCATTTTCCCCTTAGCTTCGGGCATCGTATCCCTCCATAACAGCCTCAAATGATACATTTCGTATCTATAATACACAAAATGTATCAATAAAGTAAATATCCTCGTTATGCAAAAAAACACCTTCCGACCGCAAAGAAATGCGGCCAAAAGATGTTCATTTTGTCATTTGTTTAAATGAAAAGGTACGGTCGTTACGATCACATCTTTATAATTAATTAAATAAGCTCTCATCAGTAAGCTGGTCTGATTGTGTAGAATATTTTCCCACCAGTGCTTGGTGATGAATTGTGGAATGAGAACAGTGATATGGTCCTCGTCTGCTTTTTTCCACTCTACTGTATCGATGAACTTGCGAAGCGGATTAATAATGCTGCGATAACGGGATTTCAGTACGACCAAACGTATACCGACATCCCATTCTTCCCATTTCTGTTCCATTTTGCGAATTGCATCATCATCCACACCCACATATACGGCTACCACATTGTCCGACAAGGTTTTGGCATAGCTGATCGTATTCATGACGACTCGCGTAATGCCTGCCACCGGAATAATAATCGTATTGCCTTTCACCATAGGTTTATCCTTGGTAATATCAATGCGCAGTTGTTCAGCCGTATTTTTGTAATGCCTGTTGATCTTCATAAAGAAATACAGAACCAAAGGCAGGAAGATAAAGACTACCCACACCTGGCTAAACTTGGTGAAGATAAAGATGAGCGTAATCGACAGCGTGGTCAGCATCCCAACCGTATTAATAGCAAGTTTGACGATCCAGCCTGGCGGTTTGAGCTTGATCCAGCGAATCATCATACCAAGCTGTGAAAGGGTAAACGGGATAAATACCCCTACCGCATAAAGCGGGATCAGATTTTCTGTGTTGCCGCCAAATACGATGACCAGCAATGCCGAGAAGATACTCAGAAACAAAATACCATTAGAGTATCCGAGCCGATCTCCACGAACCATGAACATGTGCGGCATGTATTTGTCCTTCGCGAGCATAAAAGCAAGCAATGGAAAGGCCGAATAGGCTGTATTCGCCGCCAAAAACAAGATGAGCGCCGTCACGCCCTGAATGATGTAATACATCACACCGCGCCCGAAAGTGGCGTTCGCAATTTGCGAAATGACCGTTTCATGCGGATTAGGACGAACACCGTACCAATAAGCCAGCAAACTGATTCCGATAAACATACACCCGAGAATCAAACCCATCATCATTAGTGTAGTTGCTGCATTTTTGGCAGCTGGCTTGCGGAAGTTCGGAATGGCATTCGAGACAGCTTCTACCCCAGTTAACGCCGAGCAACCCGAGCTGAACGCCTTCAGTAACAGGAACAGGCTGACGTTGGATACCGTAGCTCCAAATTGCGGTGCTGCAGCATGAGCTCCCCCTGCCACGTAATGAATGATACCGCTAATAATCAAAACAAAAATGGCAACAACAAATAAGTAAATCGGTACAGCCAGCACTGAGGCAGATTCTGTTACTCCGCGCAAGTTCATAATCGTCAAAAAGATAATCATAATTAGAGCAATGGCGATCCGATGATCATGTAACGATGGGAACGCCGATGTAATGGCATCTGTACCTGCTGATGAGCTAACTGCTACCGTCAGAATATAATCGACCAGCAAAGAACCGCCTGCAATCAGACTCGGACTCTTTCCCAAATTGTCCTGTGCAACAATGTATGCTCCTCCGCCACCAGGATAGGAAAAAATGGTCTGTCTATAAGACAGGATCAGAATGATCAGCAAACCCAATACCGCAATGGATATAGGAATGGAATACCATAGGGCAGCAAAGCCGGCTGTAATTAAAACCAGCAGAATTTGCTCCGTTCCATAAGCTACAGAGGATAAGGCATCTGAGGACAGAATGGCCAGTGCCTTGAGCTTATTCAGCTTCTCATCTTCAAGGGCCGTCGACTTTCGCGGACGACCGATTAATAATCTTTTGACTTTGCTCAGCATTTCGTTGACTCCTTCTTTGGATGAGGGTTTTGCAAAAGAATTATGGATCTTATGTTTATTATGTCACCTGCACATCAGATTGATGAAACAAATGAACTATTATTTTATACTCCCTCTTCCTGAAAAAAACAATAAGGAATGCTCCCTAAAAAGAGCATTCCCGAGTAAGAAAGAGCATTTCGATAAAATACCTTTATGTATACAGTAATTTGAACCTTTCCGGGGTAATTCCTTCAGCTCGGCGAAAAGTTGCCACAAAATGACTGGTATCTCGGAAGCCCACTCGCTCCGAAATCTCCTTTACTGTTAATTGCGGATATTCCGCCATCATTTCCTTGGCCTTCCGCAGCCGAATCACAATCAGATAAGCATACGAAGTCACACCAAACGCTTGCTTAAATAATGTATTTAAATGACGGGAGCTGACATTCATCATAACTGCCATATCACCTAGGCCCACATCTGGACTGGCATAATTTTGCTCCATAAAGGCCAGTACAGGGGTTAATCGTTCCACATTATGGGATAGGGAAGGCATCGAGCTATGTTGTCCATGTTTACGCAGCAGAGTCAGAAAACGATACATATTGGCCGAAGCATCTAATCCAGACAAATCACGTTCACTAACCATGGAATGAAGCATCGTTTCCCCAAAACTGTGCAGCTCGCTATCCGGGTCCCAATGATACCCACGCGTATGCTTCAACCCCAGTGCAGTCAATACAGCAGCGGCGATGGGGCCGTCAAATGTAATGTATAACGTTCGCCATACCTTGGTCGCCCGTCTGTATGCATGGGATTCCCCAGGTAGCAGCAGAACTCCAGACTGCTCCCCCAGACGGAAGGTCCCCCCTTTAAATGTAAACATCCCTTCACCAGACACCGTCTGAATCCAGTGAAAGCACGGATAGCCCTCTGGACGGGACACATCCTCCTGCCTGCTGTTAAATCCGATACTTTCAATAAAAAGGGGTAAAGAGTGCTCACGCGTAGTCAGGAAAAATCGCAAATGATGGGGAGTTAAAATCATAAAAAGCACCTCCGGCGTATGCGGGTATGTATTTCTCATGTAGATCCATATTGTTATATACACGTTCATTTTATTATATTTAAAAGCAGTTATTTGTATTATAAGATAGAATTATTCTTATATACAGAGGTGATTGGCATGATAAGCAGTAAACTACCTAAAGTATTTTACGGTGGAGATTATAATCCCGAGCAATGGGATGAGGCCACGCATCAGGAAGATTTACGGATGTTCAGGCAGGCAGGGATTGATATCGCCACGGTCAACGTATTCTCATGGGCCAAAATTCAATCCGACGAAATCACATATCATTTTGAATGGCTGGATCAATTGATTGACAGTCTTTATGAAAGCGATATCTTCGTTTGTCTAGCTACTAGCACGGCAGCGCATCCTGCTTGGATGGCTACTCGCTACCCCGACGTTCTCCGGGTGGACGCTGACGGACGGAAGCGGAAGTTCGGTGGCCGCCACAATTCTTGTCCGAACAGTCCTACGTATCGAAAATTTGCGGAGCAGATGGCTGGCCAACTTGCGGAACGATACAAAAACCATCCCGCGATCCTCGTGTGGCACGTGTCCAATGAGTACGGCGGGGATTGCTATTGTGATAACTGCGCGGCCGCATTCCGGGTGTGGCTCAAGCAAAAATACGGATCACTGGAAGAGCTAAACCGGGTGTGGAATACTTCCTTCTGGGGTCATACCTTCTATGATTGGGATGAAATCGTGCCACCAAATAATTTGAGCGAGCATTGGGGAGAAAATCACTCCTCCTTTCAGGGCATATCCCTCGATTATGCACGTTTTAATTCAGACAGTATGCTGGATTGCTATCTGCTGGAATACAACGCGATTAAAAAACATATTCCCCATGCCGTGATAACGACCAATCTGATGGGATTTTTCAAACAACTGGACTATTTTAAATGGGCTAAGCACATGGATATTGTATCTTGGGATAGTTATCCTGCGGCTAATACCCCGCCAAGCTATACCGCGATGGCACACGATCTGATGCGCGGCTTGAAGGATGGGCAACCCTTTATGCTGATGGAGCAAACACCGAGCCAGCAGAACTGGCAGGCGTATAATTCGCTTAAACGGCCCGGCGTTATGCGGTTATGGAGTTATCAGGCAGTCGCGCATGGCGCGGACACGGTCATGTTCTTCCAGCTTCGCCGCTCAATCGGCGCATGTGAGAAATTCCACGGGGCTGTCATTGAGCATGCCGGGCATGAGAACACACGTGTATTTCGCGAGGTGGCACAGCTTGGCAGTGAGCTTGGCGCATTAGGCAACACGCTACTTGACGCGACCGTCAATGCCAAAGTAGCCATTTTGTTTGATTGGGATAATTGGTGGGCATTGGAAAAATCAAGCGGTCCTTCTGTCGCCTTGAAATATGTGGATCAGGTGCATAAGTATTATGCGACCCTCTTCCGGCGTAACGTACAGATAGACCTGATTTCCGTTGATGCAAATTTCCAGAAATATGATCTCATTATCGCGCCTGTACTCTATATGGTCAAGCCAGGTACCGCCGAGAAGCTGGAACAATTCACAGAGCATGGAGGCACCTTCGTAACGACCTTTTTCAGTGGCATTGTAAATGAAAACGATTTGGTCACAACCGGAGGATATCCTGGTAAACTGCGTAACTTGCTCGGGATCTGGGTGGAGGAAATTGACGCGCTTCTGCCGGAATCATACAATCGCATTGTATTAAAAGAAAAGGTGGGCGTATTACAAGGTGAATATCAATGTGGCCTGCTCTGCGACTTGTTGCATAGCGAAGGTGCCGAGGTGCTGGCGGAATACGGCGATGATTTCTATCAGGGCATGCCAGTGCTGACACGCAATCGTTTCGGTCAAGGCGAGGCATGGTACGTTGCTTCAGATCCTGAAGAGACTTTCCTTGATGGCCTGTTGGGCTACATTTGTGAGCAAAAAGGGATTCCTTCCCTGCTGCGCGCTCCTGCGGGTGTAGAAGCCACTGTACGGACCAAAGATGGAAAATCATATCTGTTCATTCTGAATCATAACGCCCAGACGCAGCAATATCATCTGGATGATCAGAAAGGGAATGAGCTAATCAGCGGTAAATACCTGGAAGGAGATATTTCTATTGAAGGCTACGGCTTTCAGGTACTGGAGCTATCATAATCACTCAGATTTGACACATACAGTTCACTTTGCTGCATGAGTATAATCTAGGTATCAAAGGAGTTCATCATGAAACGACTGCTATGGATCGGCAGCTTGTCTTATTTTTTAATCGGCCTGGCACACGTGGTTGTAGGCTCCCTACTGCCTGTGTTGTTAGAGCATTACGGTAGAAACTATACGGATGGCGGTAGTCTAATCTTCGCTCAATTTTCCGGTTTTCTGGTTGGAGTCCTGCTGTCACCGTGGCTTGCCCGAAGTTTCGGCAAACGCCGAAGTCTGGTATTCGCCCTGCTCTTGCTGTGCGCGGCTGAAGTGCTATACTCATTGCTGCTGCCTTGGGATTGGCTATATGTCGTCGGGGCAGCAGCGGGGTTTGGCTTCGGCATGGTAGAAACACTCATTGGCACTATTATTATCAGCGGTATTACTCAAGGAACGGGCGCGGCGATGAGCCGTCTGGAAGTCTTTTTTGGGATTGGCGCTTTGGCTATGCCCGCTATCGCCAGCCAACTTATCGCTCTCGGTTGGTGGCGATTGGCCTTTCCCATCATTTCCATGTCTGCAGCCGTGACCATTATAGCTTGGTTGCGCGGGTCCTTCGGCCCGCTGGACGCTGTATTGGACCCACAGGAACACCGAGATAACAGCCTTAAGCGTTCGACTAATTCACTGAAGTCACCCACGGAGAAGGCTTCTGAAGGTAGCCCTATTGGCAATCGGAAGCTACTTACACTATTTATCATCTTTTTCTTTATCTATGTAGGAACAGAGATGAGCCTAGCTAATTTCCTGCCCTCCATGTTCATCGAACGGCTGGGCCTCACTCAAGCGGAGGCAGCACTCAGTGTTACCTGCTTCTGGCTAGCAATGGCTACCGGACGGTTGTTCGCAGGAAGTATTGCTGATCGGTACGGCTATGGTGTCTTTGTAGCCCTAAGCTCGCTGGCGGCGACCGTGCTGCTATGCGTGTTCCCGCTGATCAAGGGAACTACCGTTGCCTTTGTCCTTATCACACTGCTGGGGCTGGGCATGTCGGGCATTTTTTCCATCGCACTTGTTTTTGCTAGCAAAATGATGCCAGGCACCGAAGAATCTACCACCAGCCTGCTTATAGGCGCAGGTGGAGTTGGGGGAGCTCTGCTGCCTTTATGGCTCGGAAATAGCATGGATCGTGGTGGAGCAGTCTCATCGGCGTGGTTGCTGGCAGGCTTCACATGTATCCTGTGCCTGCTTGGGGGCATCTTGTACGCCCTATATGTGCGCAAAAAGCGGCTTCAAACCGCCTCATCATGATATACAACTCTACTGGTGCCTTTGTCTGTTCCTTGGTTGTCATCCAAGTGCACATTCAAAGGTGCTTTTTTTACATACTAGACGAATGTACCTTGTACAGTAGCCTGTTTTTAGTCAAAATAGATCGTTTCCTATGAATGACAGGACAGATATCCATGCCTCCTCTAGATGAATGGAGTAGTATACAACAAACCATATGGAGGTGTTTGTATTGGGTCATCCTGAATTAAAACGAAAAAAAGGCCGTAAAAAAAATGTTTTTGTCCGTGCCTGGTTTGATAAGTTAGAAAAAAAGTTTGAGGAGAAGCCCCCAAAGAGAAAGAGCCGCTCGAAACGGAAAGGGTTTGGGAAAGACATCATCGTCAAAAAGCAACTTGTAAGTGTGAATATTAATCATGGTGCTTTGGGACCTGAAGGGGATTCTGGAACCATAGGTGATTTAGCGCAGTTCGGTTATATTTACAATGTGAAGCCCCAAGTTGTTCCAATTGAAGGGGATGTCATTTGGGATACGAACGGTATACTTACTCCTGGAATTGCTCATGTTCCAGGAACTACACAGATTGCTGTATCCGATACTGGAAAATATGAAGTTCACTTTTCGGTGTCAGGTGTGGAACCTAACCAATTCGCCATCTTTATTAATGGCGCGCTGGCTGTGGGAACTGTATACGGCTCAGGAGCCGGGACACAACAGAACACAGGGCAAGCCATCCTTGCTCTGGCATGCGGTGACGTCCTTACTCTGCGAAACCATAGCTCTACTACTGCTGTTACCCTGCAAACACAAGCCGGAGGAACTCAAGCCAGCATAAACGCTTCTGTCCTCATTAGAAAATTGAGATAGGCTTGAACTCCCACAAAGCCTCAGTAAGTGTACTAAAAAGGGTTTATCCATACAGCGAGGATAAACCCTGAATATTTTAAAAGGCCATAATGATCCCTTTGTCATTGGCATACATTGAACTAATCCCTCTGGTGGACACAATATGAATATCTTTAAATTGATAGCGTTTCCTCAGCGCATTCATTAATTTTTCCGCCAGCCCAGGATTATTGCAGTGAGTAATGACAATGCTCTCTCCTTCGGTAGCCCGGCCACTTTTTTCAATAGTATCTGCCAACTTTTCGATAATTTGATTCTGGCCGCGTGCTTGAGTAAAAAATGCGATATTACCGTCACCATCCGAGCCTAAAATAGGCCTGATATGCAAGAGTGAAAGTATCTTTCCAGTGATTTTATTCATCCGCCCATTTTTAACCAGATTATCCAGATTTTCTAAAACAAAGTAGGTTTTCATCTTGCTGATAAAGCTCTCTAAGGAAGAAATAATTTCACTTTTATGATATCCTTCGTCAATCAACTTGCGCAGTTTTAGAGCTAACAAGAGCTGTCCAGCCGAAGCGCTTTTCGAATCAAATACATGAACATCCGCCCCCTCTTCTTCCGCCATATCTTTTCCTACCAATGCACTGGAATACGAACTGGACAGGTTGCTGGATAATGTAATGGCAAAAGAAGTATGCGCACCTTGAAAGGCTTCCTTATATAGCATAGGTGACGGTGATGCGGATCCAATTTTGGTTGTACAGGCTTTCATTTCTTCCATAAACTGAGGTAAGTCCAATGTGTCATCATCTACGAAGCATTTATCTCCCAGCGTCATATTTAACGGGATCGTAGTAATCTGCATCTCTTCTCTAAGCTCTCTCGTTAAATCACAGCAACTATCTGCTATTATTTTATATCTCACCCGGTACACCCTCACATTATGTTATTTTTCAATAGAACGCGCATTCATAATACTCAAAGAAAGCTCAATTAACCGTATAAATTCCTTCACATTCTTCTCACCCAAACCTACTACAAGCGCTTCAAAATAACCTTCAATTCTCTCTTGCTTCTGTCTGATCAAGGATTCACCATTTACTGTGAGCCTTACACACATTCGTCGTCTGTCATGCTCAGACATTTCCATAGTCACATAGCCTTTTTTCCTTAATCCCGTAAGCGCTGCCGTAATTCTTGATCTGGATACATGCAGATCATCGCTGAGCAAGGAAGGATTAATTTCATCATCCCGATGCTGAACTAAATATTGAAGCACATGGTTTTCCCCCTGAACAAGCTCCGTCAGGCTACTGAATAATTCCATGTCATAAATCCGGTTAACGGATTCTCTCAATTCGTCCCGTAGTTCATAATCTTTCATAGTGAACCTCCGCAACACACATAATACATACAGTTAACTATTAATACTATGTACTATAATGAATTGCCCACGATAATAACAATGAAATATTTGTGAATTTTTATACTTTATCCCCCCCTTGAATGTCCAGGAACAGGAGGTTTTATACCGTGGACTGTGAGACACCCATAGGAGACAACAAGGAGGGTTTTATTTTATGAGGTTCTGGAAATGTGTTATATCATAGAATTTCAAGGAAAAGGGGGATTTGAGCAGCTCCAAATGAGATTGTTGTTTGGACTATATTAGAGAAGTATTAACATTTACAAGAAAAGGCCAACCACTAAATACGGGTTGGCCTCATCATTTAAAGAATGTCTTACGTTTCTAAAAGAATATGAACTGACTTTACAGCACCGTTTTAACTGTGTCTTGGACTTGCTTTAGCAGCCCTTTATAGCCATCTTCATCAAGGTAGCCGATACTTCCAAGCAGCAAGTGACCGACGGATTCAATTCCAACGAAATCAAAAATTCCCGTATCGGATGTGAGCTTCATTCCTGCGGTCATACCGATTTCATCGTAGATTGCGTTGGGAGTACCATGTGTATTCACGATAAAACCTTTTTTACCTGTAAGCAGCTTATTAATCCCTTCCGCACCAGCCGTATATGCAAAGCCGTATGCAAATACACGATCAACGTAACCTTTCAGGATAGCCGGAAGACCTGTCCACCAAATGGGAGAAATAAAAGTAATCGTATCCGATTGTGAGATGTATTCCTGCTCGACTTTGATATCAGCCGGGGTTTGCCCTGCTCTCATAGCGGCAGTATCCTCAGGTTTTAATACAGGTTGAAAATTAAGGGCATACAGATCGCGTACAACGACTTCATCACCTTTTTCTTTCAGAGTATTTACAACCGTTTCGAGTATCGCGTGATTGAAGCTTTCTGCGTTTGAGTGAGCATAGATAATAAGATGTTTCATTTTAATAACCTCCAGATGTTTTATTGTTATTTTGATATTAATATAGATATCTATACATTTACTTAAAAAAATTTATAATCTGTTTTTGACATGCTCCAGCAAATATTCCAGTTGTTCTTTTTCTTCATTTTTGAGACCACCATAGATGGTTTCTTGTAATCTATTGGAGATCATCTCAAATACAGGCTCTATCTCTCTTCCCTTATCGGTCAGAAATATCAGGGTAACTCGGCTATCCTCCCTTTCTTTTTTTCTTTCGACATATCCCAACTTCACTAGCTTGTCGATCAAAACAGTGACCGTGGGTTGCTGACGAGAAATTTTTTGCGTCAATTCCTTAATGGAAAGCCCGTCGTTTTGATAAAGGAACATTAGGATTCCGCCATGAGTAGGAACAATCCCTTCAATTCCATTCGATTCGAGCTCAGACACAATCAATTTATTGATCGAGTCTCTAATGGTTCCTATCAGTGCAGCTGCATTATTTTTTAACATACAAGCATTATTACATAGACATCTATATATATCAAGTATTGATGTCAGTCTGAACTAAAAGCAAATATGACTTAAACTAAAATGGTTCATGGTGGACTACTATCGCAGACGCATAAAAAGCCAAAACACCAAAGTTCCTTACCTGACTTTGAGTATTTTGGCTTACAGTGTTTATTTATGAAATAAAGAGGTATTCGAAGTATAATATGTTTTAGTTGAGCGTTTGAAGTACCTCAGGTGTAAAGGTTTGAAGATCATGAATTCGGCCTTCACGTATTTTCGTAGCCCATGCAGGATCGCCCAGAAGCGCACGCCCAACAGCTACCAGATCAAATTCATTGTTGTCGAGCCGTTCCAGAAGTTCATTAATATCTTGGTGTCCTGCCCCTTTCCCTTCGATATAACTTACAAAATCCTCATCCAGACCTACAGAGCCAACCGTAATCGTAGTTTTTCCAGTCAGCTTCTTCACCCATCCGGCAAAGCTCAAATCGGAGCCTTCAAATTCAGGTACCCAAAAGCGACGTGTCGAGCAATGGAAAATGTCCACGCCCGCTTGTACCAACACATTCAGGAATTGCCCCAGTTTATCCGGTGTATCGAACGGTTTTGCGTTGTAATCATTCATTTTCCATTGGGATAGGCGCATGGCAATAGGGTAGTCAGGGCCAACCTCAGCACGAATAGCTTCCACAAGCTCAATGGCGAATTGAGCACGTTTTATGATATCGCCACCATAGCGATCCGTGCGTTGGTTCGTTCTCTCCCAAAAGAATTGATCAACCAGATAGCCGTGTGCTCCGTGAATTTCAACGCCGTCAAAGCCTAGTCGTTTTGCATTCGCAGCTGCATCGACATAGGCCCCAATGACCTTGACGATTTCTTCTTCTGTCATCGGCTCGGTTACTTTTTTTCCTTCCAGGTCCAGCCCTGATGGACCAATCGATAGCGCTTCGGGATTCGGCTGAGATCTCAAAGGACGAGCCATCCCCATATGCCAAAGCTGTGGGAAAATTTTACTACCAGCTTCATGAACCTGTCTGACCACTTCAGCCCAACCGTTTAAAGCCGCTTCCCCATAAAAATTAGGTATCCTCGGCTCACTTGTTCCAGCCGGATGGTCAATCACTGCGCCTTCAGTAATAATAAGACCTACATCATTCTCTGCGCGACGGCGATAATAAGCGGCTACATCCGGTCCTGGCACACCATTTGGTGAAAAAGCGCGGCCCATTGACGGCATTACAATACGAGTCTGTAGGGTTAGATTATGAATGGTATAAGGTTGAAATAAAGCTTCTGTTGAATGAACATTTTGCGGTTGATTACTCAAGGATTGTACCTCCTCATTTTCTTTTATTCTTTTAAAGGATTATATATAAGGCTCGTGCATCATCAAACGGGGTGCAAGTGAAATGTTAGCAATGTTTAATTTATCATTCAACCGACAAAATGTTCATTCTGTTGCTTAACCAAAAGGGTTATGAAATTGTTGTATATCTAAATTCACTTGTTGACAAAACAACACATGTTTATAATGGGGGAATCATTTGATTTACCTGAAAGGAGTGTCTTCAGGATGCCTGGTGTAACTTCACCCAACCCAAACGATCCTCGCGTCATTCGAACACGTAGATTAATTCTCGACGCATTCGTTGACCAATTAAATAAGAAAGACTTCTACACGATTACGATCAATGACATTACCCAAAAAGCCACCATTAACCGCGCCACGTTCTATGCACATTTTCAAGATAAATATGCACTGCTTGAAACCCTTTTGTCAGATGCATTTTTGGAGTATGTTATCAAGAGGATTGATGCTGAGGCACGTTTGTCGGAGGAGATCATTCAGAAACTTATTCTTTCGTTATGTGACTATCACGACTCAAGTAACCAATGCGTTCATAAATATAATTCAGTGGCACCGATCCTGGAAGAACATATTAAGAATCAATTACAGCAATTCATACTTCAACTCATAACAAGAGAAGCCAATAATACAGACCAAAGAACGTTAGAACTTGCCGCGACCATTTTAAGCTGGTCCATTTATGGTGTAACCTTTCGCTGGAATGTGGAAGGAAAAAAAGAGTCTCCTACAGATTTAGCCGAGAGAGCTGTGCCTTTAATCTTCAATGGGGTTGTCTTATCTCTAGTCTCACAAATCTCTTAGCAGAAAATGCGAATAAAAAGGGCCGTTCCCAGTATACTTCGATCAGTTCCTTGGACAGCCCTTATAGTATTTAGTAAAATAATTGCATCTTTTATTTAAAGAATTTTCTTAAACATCTCGATAACTTGTTCTTTGCTAGGTATAAACGGATTGCCCGGAGCGCAAGCATCCTTCATTGAGTTCTCGGCAAGCAGATCCAAATCCACTTCATTTACACCTAGTTCAGAAAGTTTGGAAGGAATCCCTACTTCCTTCGACAGGTCTTTGATTCTTTGGATTACATAGTCTGCGCATTCCTTATCCGTTTTCCCCTTATCTTCAAAACCGATGACCTTAGCGATGGCACGAAACTTCTCCGGTACATGCTTGGCATTCTCCTCCTCCACAATCGGCAGCAGCATGGCATTACAAACACCATGAGGCAAATCGTAAACGCCGCCAAGCTGATGCGCCATCGCATGAACGTAACCCAATCCGGCATTATTAAATGCAAGTCCTCCCAGGAAAATAGCGTATACCATTTGCTCACGTGCTTCTATATCATGACCGTCTCTCACTGTACGAGCCAAATGATTAAAAATAATTTCTACTGCTGCCAAGGCAGTCGTATCCGTTACAGGATAGGAACCTGGCGTAACCAAAGCTTCAATGGCATGGGTCAAAGCATCTAGTCCTGTAGCTGCCGTTAACGCGGCCGGTTTGTCTACCATCAGTTCAGGATCATTAACTGAAATCGTAGCTACACTATTCTTATCAACCATAACCATCTTGACCTTGCGCTCTTCGTCCGTAATGACATAATTGATCGTGATTTCAGCAGATGTTCCTGCTGTGGTATTAATGGCGACAATAGGAAGCGATTTATGCTTGGATTTATGAACGCCCTCATACTCGGTTATATGTCCCCCATTGGTGGCAATAATGCCGATTCCCTTAGCCGTATCCTGTGGTGATCCTCCGCCAATCGAAATTAAAAAGTCACATTCATTTTCTTGCAGAAACTGAACACCATCATGTACATTTTTACAGGTCGGATTTGGTTTTACTTCATCGTATACCGCATAGTTCAATCCAATATCATCCAGCAAAGATGTAACCTTGCCTGCAATACCACTCTTCATCAAAAATTTATCCGTCACGACTAGAGCTTTGTTTAAATTCTGTTCTTTTATATACGGCCCAACTTCTTGCAAACAGCCTGTTCCCATAAGATTGATAGATGGTACAAAAAATACATGTGCGCTCATATAAAATCGGCCTCCTAAAGGATTCACTTCTTGTTGCCTCGCTAAATATAAGGGTATTTCTCAAAAGTGAAATATTTCACATGTATAATGTTATCTTTATTTTATTTTGTTGTCAACAATTAAACACAGATATTTATTGGTTTTATTTTTGTTTGTTTACGTTTTTCGAATCAGTCCAATATTTGGTACACAACTAATCGGAGGAAGCCTCGTACAACTTAGATGAACATATTCACAATGAGGTGATGACAGCATGACAATCAACAAGAAAGCATTGCTAGCTCTGCTAGCGGTATCACTGCTCCAAGCAAACCCGTCGTATGCGAAGTCGGTACCGCTGACTCCGGTGACGACCGTTTATGTAGATGACCGCCCGCTTCAGCTTACTGCCCAGCCGCTGTTGCTAGAAGGAACAGCGCTCGTCCCCATGCGCCAGTTGTTTGAGGCACAAGGAGCCGAGCTTTCCTGGAACGAATCCAGCAAAACCGTAACAGCAACCAAAAATGACATGGTGCTGACCTATCGCATTGGAGAAGTCGCTGCGACCCTTAACAGCAAAACGCTGTCTCTGAATGTTCCCGGGCAGATTGTTGAGGGCAACACAATGATTCCACTGCGTTTTGTGAGCGAGGCACTTGGGAGCACAGTGAAGTGGGATGCCCTGACCCGAGCGATTCGGATTGTCTCCAGTAACGATTTTTTTACAACGGTTCTTTCGGGAGTCAACCTGCGCAGCAAACCGGATTCGTCGGGAGCTTCCCCTTCCCTGCGGCTTATTCCAGCCGACGAAAAGGTTCATGTCATCCGTGAGGTCAATGCCCTCTGGCTGGAAGTGCGCACTAAAGACAACCTGACCGGATACATATCGGCTAAACCCAAATACAGCGATTATACCAGCTCATCCCTGGTGGAACGGCAGGGAGATGAACTCATCGCCTACGGAGAGAAATTCCTTGGTACTCCTTATGAATTCGGCGCAGCAAGCGGCCAGACATCGACCTTTGATTGTTCTTCTTTTGTGGGGGAAGTGTTCCGACATACGCTCTCCATCGACCTCCCCCGTGTCTCTTACGATCAGGCTAAAGAAGGCCAGAAGGTCGGGCTAAACGAGCTACGTAAAGGCGACCTGCTGTTCTTCAGCGCACGCGGCCTGGAGATCGGCCATGTGGCTATTTATGCAGGGAACAACAATTTGTTGCATACATTCTCCAAAGAACGTGGCGTTCATTTTGACACGCTTGATGGTAAATGGCAGAATCGTTTCGTAACAGCGCGCAGGCTGTTTTAGGACGAACCAGATAGCCAATAATAGCGGGCTATTCCAGTACCACATTCAATATTTTCTGTTTGCATTTTTGCCGGACGCCTCCCTTGTGGTTTGCGTTCAGGCGGCAAAAGGTATTGATTTTCCCATTGTTCAACACGTAATTCAATCCTCTTCTCTAGCACTTTCTCTCAAAATCTTGGATCTTCCCCATAAAATCTGCTTAAATAGGTTTAATAGATTGTGCAGAAAACACGAATATGTATGCTAATTATAGACAGGAGGAATCGTTATGCAATTTGAGACAAAACGGCTCATCATTCGTGATATTTGTACATCCGATTGGGGAAGTATACATACCTACACGTCATTGCCTGAAGTTACTAGGCACACAGCATGGGGACCCAATACAGAAGAAGATACAAAGGCATATATAGAACAAGTTCTAACCTCACAGCAGGAAAAGCCACGACAAGACTACGAACTAGCCATATGTCTGAAAAACACTGGAATCCTGATCGGCGGTGTTGGTATTCATGTCAAAGATACTAATGCAGAAATGGGCTATATTTTAAACCCAGATTATCAAGGAAAGGGTTATGCAACAGAAGCGGCACGAGCCCTGCTAGGCTTTGGATTTAGCACACTTGATGTCCATCGTATTTATGCAACATGTCGTCCAGAAAATAAGGCTTCTGAGAAGATTATGCAACAGATCGGAATGCAACGTGAAGGTATAATGCGAGAACACTGGTACTACAAAGGCGAATTTCACGATTCATATTTGTACTCTATTCTTTCTGAGGAATATAACAGGACATAAAAGGTACTTTTTTTCATATCTAAAATATATTTTGTATATTTCAACTGACAATTACTCTTTGAGAAACAGGTTGCTGCGATAAATTGATAGTTAAACCATTTTGACTATCTAGTTTGAAAATATATATCGTTGGAAATAGGTGTTGTTAAGAACGTGTCTGAGCCATTCTGTGAGGAGTTTTAACGACAAATAGGTTCGAGGAACTTCTCTGAACGATACAATTTTTAATTAAGGAGAGAACAACATGGAAGCTTTTGCAGAATTTTTAGCGCATATTGATAACCCTCAACATCGGGCCCGAACGCAAGAGGTATTGGCTTGGGTAACCAAGAAATTTCCAAATTTAACGCCAAAAATTGCGTGGAATCAGCCTATGTTTACGGATCACAGCACATTTATTATTGGCTTTAGCGTAGCCAAACATCATTTGGCCGTTGCCCCTGAAAAGGCAGGGATTAATCATTTTTCTGAGTTAATTGTGCAGGCTGGCTATGATTACACCAAGCAGTTGGTACGTATCCAGTGGGATAGTCCAGTTGATTTCTCATTACTTGAGAAAATGATCGAGTTTAATATTTTGGATAAGGCAGACTGTTCAACCTTTTGGCGGGAATAAAAAAAGGTTCCTTTTCTCGTAAAACTATACACCGAGCATCACAAATAAGTGTTTTTCTTCTCACCCCCTCTACCATCCTTCGAAATCTCATCAGGCTAATGCCCCTTAAAGTGGCTTTATGCTATAATGTGGAAAGTATGGATTGTTACATGCACAGGAGGATTGGAGAAAAATGATTGGGAAATTTTTAATTTTCTCTCTACTATGGAGTTTGCTCGGCAACCCGTTTTTGGCACTGCTCGTACTCTTAATCGTGATCTATATATTGGATCGTAGCTTTGTCGGTGTATTGCCCAGCATCAGCAAACCATGGAAAAGAAGACGCAATGCCGCTCGATTGCGCCAACAGATTGCGCTAAACACCAACGATGTGGCTGCCAAGTTCGATTTGGCTCGTATTTGGATCGAAAGCAAGAAATACCATCAGGCTTTGGAACTTCTATTGGAAATTCAATCCCGTTATGAAGATTCAGCGGACTATTGGAACGCACGTGGAACGGCTGAAGTACACACAAACCATCTGGAGCATGGAGAACAGGATTTACTGAAAGCACTGGACATTAACCCGCGGGTGCAATACGGTGAGCCCTATTTGCATTTAGCCGCTGCTTTCAAAGAACGTGATGTAAATAAGTCACTTCATTATCTGCAGCAATTTCAGGAGATTCAGTCTTCTTCCAGCGAGGGTTATTATCTGACAGGCTTGATGTACCGTATGCTGGGACGCAAGGATGAAGCCACTATAGCCTTTAACCAGTCCATTGCCGTCTATCGCTCTCTACCCAAATACCGCAAACGAAGTGAGCGCAAGTGGGCTGCGCGTAGCTTATTTCGTAAATCAATCGGCTAAACAGCGCCTACTAACGCAAACAAAGAGGTTCATAATGGTCAGCTTCTACTGTCATCATGAAGCTCTTTCTTTAATATACTTTGTCTGATCCAAAGCATCCTCTCACGCTCGCCTTAATGGCGCATAACCAAGCCGATTCAACTCTTCCGCAATCACGCGATAACCACGACTGTTCGGATGCACCCGGTCTAACGAAAGTAGTGCCCGTTCATAGCCCTCAAATGCGGGATAAATATTCGCCACCCGGTAATTCGGTCCGCCTAATGTATAGAGAAACGAGTTGTACTGACGCACATATACTCCCGCCTCCCTTACTTCTGGAAAAGGATTATATAATCCCACCATTCGAATGATAAATGGCTCACGCTGACCGGACTTTATCTGATGCAGAGCATGTACAATTTGGCGTACATGTTCTTTTGTGTGATTCAACGCTTGTGGAATGGAAGAACCCGACAAGCCGGACCCTCCAGCAAGGGCGCTGATGTATGGGCGCAGATCATTCCCGCCGATCGTTACCGTTATAAGTTCAGCCCGGCTGATCGCCGACCGAAAAAGTGGATTGTTGCGGACCATGGACAGCAACTCCTGCGATGTCAGCCCGTTAATTCCCAGATTCTCGTAACTGACTGGCGTACGCAGATGTCTTTCTGCCATTCGCCGATAGATAGGTACAAATCCGCCGCTCAGCAACGTCCCTGCACCTGTTGTTAAAGAATCTCCAATCGCTGTGTAGTGGTACGCCAATGAAACCCACCTCCCTCTTTCTGCATAACATATCTTATGTAGAAAGAGGGACGCGGGACCCGGAGATTCGCTTATTCTTCGTCTATTTCATATACACAATGGAATTGCCCACCATCCGGCAAATCCTCTGATCCATACACGGCAAAGCCCACGTTGCGGAAAAAATCTGCCCCCTCCGCATCCGTGTCCACAGTAAGCCGTTTTGGATTACGCTCCTGAATGAGCGTAAGTAGCATACCTCTGGCATATCCTCTATGACGGTTTTCAGGCAACACGGCCAGATGGCGAATTACAGTTGTTCCATCCTCCTGGTCCTCAAAGCCGACAATACCTACAATAAGTCCTTCATCTTCTACACCGAACAGCTTCCAGTCATCCGAGGCTTGATAGATACGTAAAGCTGCTTCTCCGCGTTCAGGGTGATCCAGCACGGCGTAGGTTAACAGCTCCAGAACTTCCTCACGATCTGAATCTATTTTTATATTTTTAAACATTGTTTGTCGTCTCTCCTTAATATCCTAAAATTAGGATTTCACTCTAATTCTCCATAATAAGCAACGGCCAGTTATCAAGCCATTGCTTCTCAAATACACGCTGACGATAAGCCGTTGTGTGACGAAACAAAGGGCTTTGTCGTACCCGCATATCCAGCAGATCTTCCAATCCATGCGGACAAATGACCTCTATTTGATCCTTGTCATTCAATCTAACCGCCACCGCCGTTGCCGTCTCTGGCCAGCGGCTCATCGCATCCTCTACCGAGGAATAAGGAGCCTCCCCGTTGCGAAAATGCATCCTAGCCTGATTTTTGACAGACCAGTTACGTCCGGCCTGCTTACGGTTCAAGGACAACTCTAGATACTCATCTCGTTCCTCTAGCGTGTTTTTCGGGTCAAAATAGATAACATCTATATCGTTTAAAGGTGTAGCCGTTGTATACCCATGGAGCTTGTCCCAAACGCGGTTACGTACATAGCCTGCGGCAATACATCCTTGCGGCAACTTCAGCTCTCGCACATAGCGCAAGTCTTCCAGTACCTGCGGATCATTCATATATTGTATGACTCGTAGCACATCTTCTTCCGACTTCATCCTGCACTCAACTCCCTTATTATGATGACAGTCGCTGCACCGATTCTCCTCCTTGCGCTGCGAGCCGTACTGTACGCTGCACCAGACGGCGGCGTGCGACCAGAAGGAACGGAATGCCAATCACAACCGACAGGGCAACCGGAACAAAAACAGCAAGCGGCGCCGTTTGACCATAGATATCCAGCAACCAGCCACCAAATAAAGGAGCCAGCACGCTTCCCAAATTATTAAAGCCGATTGTACCGAAGTAGGTCCCTTTATATTGAGCATCTGCAATTTGGTCAATCAATACGTCCAGCATCGTGAACAATAACACTTCACCAACCGTAAACAGCACCATATCCAGTATAAACATCCATCCTGAGTTTAGCATACCGCACAGCAACAGGCTGACCGCAATACATATATTCCCTGCAATCAGGGAATTCACCGGGGAAAATCGGCTTGCCAGCCGCACCAGCGGATATTGAAATGCCAATACACAAACCGCGTTGACCGTCAGCATATATGTAAACCATCGAGTTCCTTCCGCGAAGGATAAGGACAAGAATTGAGGCATTGTGGAATTGGAATGCGCATAGCCCATCACACAAAATACCGTTCCCAGCAAAATCGGCATAAACACCGGATCACGGCTGGCTGTACGGAATGCCTCAGCCATTCGCAGTGGAGCCTCTCTCGCCGTTGTACCTATATGCAGATCCGATGCATAACGGGCAAATTGGATCAACAACAGTACTCCGTATAGTGCGTACACACCAGCAGCTACCATGAACGGCGTACCATTGGATGCAGATCCTAACATCAAACCAAGCAACGGCCCTGCCACTACCCCAACATTAATGGCCGCATATCTCATATTATAGATAAGCAGTCTTTTCTCCTTGGGGGTTACATCTGATAACAGCGCCCGCGAGGTTGGCTCGAACAAGGACCTGCATAGTCCATTTAGAGCATTAATGACAAAAAAGGCCCAGGCCGCTTCCGCCAACGCAAAAGCAACGAATACAAGCGCCCAGCTCGCAATGGACACCAACATCACCTTACGCCGTCCGATTCGATCTGAAATATATCCACCGTAAAAGCTGGCAAAAATGCCGACCAACGAGCTTACCGACACGATCACCCCCGTATGAAAGGGGGACACCCCTAAACGGGTGGTAAGGTAAATTGACAAAAACGGGATACTCATGGATGTCGCCATCCGCCCGAAAATAGTACCGACAATAATCGTCCAGGCCAGCGGGTGAATGGAACGCAACTGTTCTTTCATATATGCCTCTTACGCTCTCCTTCCGCGTGCAAGTCTAATAAGGGGGGAAAACGGTCTAGCACTGGTGAATATAGCGTTCCAGTTCTAAACACGTTGCTTGATAGACAGATTGGAGCGCAGACAACTTCGCTTTCGCATTCTCGAGTCGGTTCTCCCGTGCAAGCTGTTCAATATCCGACAGCAACGAGGACAAACGCCCGACACCCAGACTCACGCTGCCTGATTTCAACTCATGAGCAGCCTCTACTACTTTTGTGGCTTCGCCCGCAGCAGCCAGTTCTCTTAACTTATTGATTTTGGCAGGTGCATCACTTGTATACATTTCGACCAATGACTCCAGTAGTCCCGTGCTGCCATCCTCGTCCAGCAGCATAATTTCACGTATAACTTCCTCATCCAAAATCGGCTCGGTTTCCGGCTTTGGAAGCCATTTGACAAGCTTTTCAGAGAGCTTTTCAATCGTTACTGGCTTTATCAAGTAATCGTTCACTCCAATCTCCCGGCCCCGTGCCTGATCCTCCTCAGACACATTTCCGGTCAAAGAAATGATCGGTACAGGTGGTTGCTGGTTTTCTGCTTCCCTCTGGCGGATCGCTTTTGCCGCATCATGACCATTTAGCAGAGGCATGTAATGATCCATTAGAATACAAGCGTAGGATTGTTCGGAGGCCGCTTTTACAGCAGCTAGTCCATCCTCAGCAAAATCAATATGCTGGAATCCCAAATGGTTAAGCTGTAATTGCACCACCTGACGATTCACCCGATTATCCTCAGCCACCAAAATAGTTTGAGAATGACTATGCTCACGCAGCAACTCGCTAAATACCTTTAAATCACCATTTTCATGCTTCTCCATTTCGTCTGCCTGCCCCGATCCTTTCATGAAGGGAATTTCAAACCAGAACGTAGAGCCTTGGCCTTCTTCACTGATGACCCCAATTTCTCCCTGCATGAGTTCCACAAATGAACTGCATATCCATAGCCCCAGACCCGTTCCTCCATATTGGGAGGCACTGCCTTCACCGGCTTGTACATAAGGCTGAAACAGCTTATTCTGATCCTCCGGTGAAATCCCAATACCCGAATCCTGCACCTCAAACCGAACACGTTGGGAATCTTTTGTTTCTTCCACTAATTTTGTTCGAACGATGAGCAATCCTTCACTCGTAAATTTATTCGCATTGTTCAACAGATTGAGCAAGATCTGCATGATCCTTGCCGAATCTCCCTCCAGATGCTCTGCCACATCGGTATCGGTCTCTATACTCAAACGGTTACCCATCTGATAGATTTGCGGCTCCAACAACTGAGCAACATGGCCCATAATCGCCTCAACTCTAACGTTTCCGATCTCCAGTTCCATCTGTCCTGCTTCCACTTTGGATATATCAAGCAGATTATTAATCATGTTCAACAACAGGGAGGCTGACTCACGTATCACACCGATGGCCTGCCGTTGATCTGGGGAAAGTTTGGATGAACCTAACATTTCGATCATTCCAAGTATTCCGTTCATTGGCGTTCTGAATTCATGACTAACCACAGCCAGAAAAGTGCTCTTTAGGTCATTAGCCCGTACCGCTTCTTCCTTCGTCCGTGATAATTCCGCATTGCTTTTGGCAAGCTGACGCTGCAGATTGACCAGCTCGTTGTTCATTGATGAAAATTCATTCAGCAGCTTTTCTTCCTCAGCCTTGCCTTTCACAATCTCATCCGTTAATTGTTCGACTGTTTTCCGCAGGACAGCCATTTCTGCTGTCGGTTCCTTCATATTAAAAGGCCCCCTTTACAAAATGACTTACAGGTTCACAAAACTAACCTTATTTCCTGAGCGAAAGTAAGTCACCCGCAACCTCCAGCGCTTCTTCCGCACCTGGCGCGTATCCGTCCGCCCCTACTTCTTGCCACAAGAGGGAATCGAGATTAAAAGGCAAGCCTCCGACCATAATTTTCACATGGCTAGTCGTTGGGTCTTGCCGAATGAGAGCAATCAACTCTTTCACTAGATGGACATGGTAAGCCATGGTAGCTGAGATAGCCACTACATTCGCCTTGTAACTCACAATGGCCTGAAGCAGACTCCGATTTGGTACATTGGCGCCTAAATAATACGTATCCCAACCATCCATTTCAAATATATCAGCCAGCATACGCACTCCAATTTCATGCTGCTCGCTGCCTACACACGCCGCCACCAGGCAGCGTTCCTTACTTCCACTCCCCATCCATCTAGGGTACAGGCTGGAAATAATAAATTGAGTCACGGCAGTGCAAAAATGCTCTTGACCGACGGTGATTTTGCCTTCATGCCATAGACGGCCTATTTCATATTGCGAAATTTGAAAAATATATTTATAAGTATGTTGAATAGAGATACCCTCATCCAACAAGCGAACGATCCAATCCAAAGCCTGTCTGCGATTACCTGAGAGTAAATACTCCAAATACTGAGCCACGTCAGTAGCATAGGGATTATCACCTGTAATAAAAGAGGCATACTCCTCTTTCTTTCCAATTTGCTGTATCCCCAAATCCAGATGCTCCAGCACCATGGTTTTATCCGTATGGTCGAAGTGCTCTACCAACGTCTCCTGAATTAATCTGAAATTAATGCTCAAATCTTCTTGGGTTATGCCGAAACCCTCCAGAAGCTTTTTTAACCAGGAAACATACTGTGTAAATAAAATAGGGCTGTTCATGATTACACTTTCAGCCAAATAGTTCAAACTATATATGGAATCTTGTTTTGTCTTTATTTTACCGTTATCCCCAAAACGCTGCAAAAGATCGGGCTGTAATTCGTATTGCTTATGGGTAACTAATTCAGCCAAAGCTCCTGCTTGCATCAATAGCGATTCACCTGCGGTATATTGCTGTATACTCATGTACAGCTCCTTCCCCGACAAGGTTTTGTATTTGGAACAGGTACTGGGGATTTGTTCCGGACGTAACTATTAGACAATTATACCTGATTTGCGTCCCTACATTAACCCTACTCCCCCATAATACGACAAAAAAATAAAATACCGAAAAGTCGGTATTTTATCTAAAGCAGATTTAACCTGTACATGCACCATTTATGATCCGTTACTCTTCTGCCCCTCAGCCGTTAGTCCAAGCTTTTTTAACAGATGAATAGCCTGCTCCTTCTCTTCCACAGATAAGCCATCCACGGTCTCCATAATGACACGATGATGCTGCGGGAATATTTGCTCAAAGAAGTGACGTCCCTCATCAGTCAATTCTGCATAAATCACACGCCGATCATCTTGCGAAGCACGACGGGTAAGCAAGTTTTTCTTCTGAAGTTTATCGACCACGTACGTAATATTCCCACTAGAGATTAGTACCTTTTCTCCAATTTTCTGTAAAGGCTGTGGCCCCCGATAATACAGCAGATCAAGCACACCAAATTCTGTTGTATTTAATCCATGACTATGAATGTCCCGATTCGTACGAGACGTGACCGAATTATAAGCACGAGCCAGAACAACGAACAAGTTAAGTGCTAGGTCCTGATCATCTGGTTTTACAGACATATTAACAGCCTCCGTTACTCATATCTTTATTCCAAGATATCTTAATTGTGCGCTTTTGTCAAGTTTAAGCGTTCCTCCCCCTACTCCTACGGCCTAAAAATGGAGGAATTGTCGTCTATTATGTGAAGATTACAGTTCATTATGTAAAAAAAGCCCGCTCTCAGCCAGTCTTAACACACTGATCCAGAGAGTAGGACGATTATATTGCAATCCCTAACTTCTTACGTAAAAATACGTAGGCAATACGGCCGCATAATACTCCCAGAACATTCAGTATGATGTCATCCACATCCATTGTACCTGCGCCCAGCAGCATTTGGGACACCTCAAGAATGACCAGTGCGATCACTATCGTTAACAACAGACTGCCTATACTTCGCATGGACACCCAAATGATAGGCACAAGGATACCGAAGGGAATGAATACGCCAATATTACCGAGCAAATTAATACCCCATACCCGAAAAGGAAACGACTCCATTGCCCGCCAGTATTGCCTGATCGTATCAAACGGCACAATATTATACGAATACGGGGGTCCTGGCCGTAATGTACGACCAAAACCGAGAAACATCCAATATAATAGAAGTCCTGTATATAAAATCAATAACACCAATGCCACATGATGAAGCAGACGGGTCCTAGACATTACTTGTTACGGACGTCGATCTGTCCATTGGCCCGTGCGATAATCACCTGGTCCGCCATATTAATGAACAGTCCGTTATCGACTACTCCCGGAATTTGGTTCAAGCGGATTTCCAACTCCTGCGGATTCTCAATCGTACCATAGCGACAATCGGCAATATAATTACCGTTATCCGTAAGGTAGCGCTCGCCGTCTTTCATACGCCACTCCGCTTTACAGCCCGTCTGCCGCAAGGCCTCCAACGTCCATTCACTGGCAAAGGGTACGACCTCAACAGGTAAAGGAAATGCACCCAGCACCTTCACATCCTTGGACTCATCGACAATAATAATTAATCGGTCGCTATTGCTTTCCACAATTTTCTCTCTCAGTAGGGCTCCGCCTCCACCTTTCACCAGCACCAGCTGCTCATTCACCTCATCTGCACCGTCGATGGTAACGTCAAGCCTTCCAATCTGATCAAACGGAATGATGGGAATTCCCAGCTCCCTGGCCTGATCCTCCGAGGCTTGGGATGTAGCTACAGCCTGTATATGTAATCCTTGCGCTACACGCTCACCGATTTTTTGAATAGCCCAAAAGGCTGTCGAGCCTGTACCAAGTCCTACTTTCATACCGTCCTGAATCGCCTCAACTGCTTTTTCGGCCGCTTTTTGCTTTAAATTCATTATCATCTCTCCCGCTATATAGGCTAGTATTGATCATCATCCATTTTATAAGAGAACGCTTTATATTAACAGAGACAGCTTTTTACCATAACAAAGGCTGTTTTCATCGTGTTCATACTCCCCAAATCGTTCAATAGGTTCGTATCCCCGCTTGGTATAGAGAGCAATCGCTTCAGGTTGAGCCGCTCCGGTCTCCAGTTTAATCCTTACAACTCCCCGTTTGCTGGCTTCCTCTTCCAAAAAAGATAATAGGCTCACCGCAATTCCTTGTCTGCGATAAGAGGAATCGACATAAAATCTTTTAAGCTCCATTTCTTCCGTACCTATAGGCCTAAGCCCTCCACAAGCCACCGGTTTTTCGTCCACATACACAACAGCGAAAACCATCTCTTTAACTTTCGGATTGGAAAAATCAACCAAGTAAATTTCGTCGGCAGAATACCTTTCCAGCAAATCCTCATCCAGCCTTTGAATCAACTCATGCAGATCCTCGTGATTACTCTCAACCTTTAAAATCGTAAGCTTGGACATTCTTCTTATCCCTCTTCTCTTTGCATAGATATAAGGACTCATTTCGCAAACAATTCACAAAAACCGCGATAAATCAAGCATTTCCAACGTTAAATATGAAAAATGTCCCAAATTGATAAGTGCATTTGACTCTATTATAAAGTATGATGGTTTCTGTTGAATAGTTGCTTATGGACTGTAATGAATTCAAATTTCAAGTTGAAGTATAAATTGGAATATACTGAAACACAGACAGCGTTTACCTATTAAAAATTAATTTTTTATTGTGTAAGGTATTCATTTCAAGGGCTTTTCGTACGACATATATATAGGGATATCATACTTGTCTGTAAAAGGACTTAAGACCTATTACATAAAATTCAAGGGTCTATGATCTCGATTATTTTGTTTGTAAGGGGGACTTGATTATCTCATTCGATAAGCGGTTCAACACCATATACAAAAAATACAACCAGGGAGTGGAACATTTTGAAAAAGTGGAGTAGCTTATCATTCTTCACCAAAAACCTATTATTATCCTTCTTCAACATCGTATTGATTGGGCTAGTTCTTATTGTGTCCAGCTATTTGATCCAACGTACGATTTTGATAGACCAATTGCATGGACAAGTGGAAAAAATCACATTGAAGTGGGCCCAGGGCATTAATTCCGATGAAGTAACCCAAGCGGTTCAAGAGAAAAATTATGATGGACCTATTCAAACCAAACTCCGCGCGTACCTAGATAACATCATGGCGACGAATCCGAATATCTCTCATGCCTATATTTTCGGGACGGAGCTCGAAAATGGCAATCTGACATCTATTGTGGCGATGCCAACGGATCTCAGAGAAGCATTTGAAAAAGATAAGATGCTCGTTGGCTCTATGTATGAGCAACCCAATGTCGTGGCAGTAGGCGTAACCGGTATGCTGGACAGTGGCAAACCAACATTCACCAGCTTCTACGATGATACTTTTGGTACATGGACGACTTTGATGACTCCGATTAAAGATCCAAGTGGCAAAATCTTTGCATATTTTGCAGTCGATGCAGATGCCGGTGCCGTACCTGCAGGATTGACCAAGCTGCTCATTAGCGGCGCTACCATTTTAGTGATTTTCCTACTGATCTGCCTGGCGCTTCAATATTGGGTTGTGAAACGTACGCTGTCCCCGATTAAGCAATTGATGTACGGTATCAGCGAAGTAAGCAGAGGAAATCTGGATGTTCAAATTCATGCAGGTCATGATGATTTGGGACTCGTAAATCAGAATTTCAACGATATGGTAAGTCATATTAACAGCATTATGACTAAAGTGAAGCAGACAACTGATGAAGTCAATGAATCTGCCAAAGAATTGCTCGCAATCTGCGAACAAAACGGAATCAATTCCAACATCATCAATCAAAACATCAGTGAAATCACGCAGAATATCCGTTCGCAGGAAAAAGCAACAGGCGATAGTGCACGTGCCATGGCTGAAATGGCTTCGGTCATTCAAAATATTGCCACGAGTTCTTCTAATGTTGCGGAAGAAGCCAATTCGGTAGAGAAACGCTCTAACGAAGGCAACGAGATTGTAAGTAAGGTGTCATCCCAAATGCACTTGATTACCGATACAGTAACCAATACTTCCCGTATCATCAAGTTGCTGGACAGTCGTTCGCAGGAAATTGGCAATATCATCAGTACCATTTCAGGCATCTCCAGTCAAACCAACCTGCTCGCTCTGAACGCTTCTATTGAAGCTGCGCGCGTTGGTGAAGAAGGTAAAGGCTTTGCCGTCGTTGCCAGTGAAGTACGTAAGCTGGCAGAACAATCTGCGGAGGCAACCAAACAGATTACATCACTGATTGAAGAAATTCAAAATGAAATCGGACAAGCTGTGAAGTCGATGGAGCAAGGAAACGTTGAAGTTCAAAACGGAATCGTCGTTGCTGGACAAGCAGGCGTGCTGTTCAATGATATTCTTCAAGCAACTAAAAATGTAGCATGGCAAATCCAAGAAGTATCCAGCGCTACTGAGCAAATATCTGCGGGTACACAGGAAATGACAGCGACAGCAGACGATCTTTCTTCCACTGTAACCAAAACAGCCAATAACAGTGTTCACATTGTGCAAACGGTGGAGGAACAAAAAGCTTCTTTGGATTCGATTATTGATTCATCCCATAAATTGACATCCATGTCTGAAGAGCTTCAAGAAATTACATCTTATTTCAAAATTGCAGACACCAACCGTAGCAAATCATAATAACCATTTATCGACTTAAAGTTAATTTCATAAGTAAATCATTCATTCGGTAATGCCTCCCTCCTGTTCATGCATTTGAAGGGATCGGAGGCATTTACTGAGTTTACCATTTATATTGAGACATCATACATTCAGGAGGTTAGCGTAATGGCTTCATTACTACAAAACAGTACACAGACAACCCCTTCCCCATTCCTAGTTCCCTTGGATTATGCACGTATACAACGCAAGCATACATCCTCTACTTATCAAGTAGAGTTAGAAGCGTCCATCTCGGAACAATTAAATCAGCAAAAAACTGCGGGAGACAAACAAGCGTTGCTCTTATCAGCATATACTGCATGGGTATATCGCCTTTCCGCAGAAGAAGAAGTTTCTTTTTCTACTTTCGTGCCACAAACTGGTCTGCTTACAGCTTCGCTGACAGTCGAAAAGGAAACGACTTTTCATGAACTAGCAGACTTATTTCAGGAGATGCTCCGTGAGCCAAGTGCATACCTTGCGGAACCACAAGCCGATACTTCATTTTCGACAAATCTGCCTACGGACAGCGGTGTAGAATCCCGTATTATGGATTGGGCTGTCAGTGAACACAATGGCGCTTATCAAATACAGATACGATATGATCAATCACTCTTGCTGGAAACAACGGTTGTCCGATACGCAGAATACTTTGAAACCCTTTTGCGTGGCGCGCTAACCAACAGCCATGCACTTGTGAATTCAATTGATATATTATCGGATGCAGATCGAGCTGCTCACGAAGCTCTAAATAATACAGTCGTGAAATATCCTGAGCATCAAACCATTCATGGAATGTTTGAGGAGGCGGCTTCACAATACCCTGATCGTCCGGCTATTGCTTCCCACACTGGGGAGTACACGTACCGTGAGCTGAACGAACGTGCTAACCAAGTCGCACGGGTCTTGTTATCCAAAGGTCTTACCAAAGGTGAATTCGTGACCATCTTCATGGAACGGAGCTTAGAGACCGTTATTTCACTGCTTGGTATCCTGAAAGCCGGAGGCGTATATGTACCTGTTGATCCCGCCCACCCCGCTGACCGGAGTAGCTACATTGTCGAAGACACGCGTTCTCCTTTTGTCTTAACAACTTCCGCACTTATGGAACAAGCGACTGAACTGTGCGGTTCTATTGAGACGGTAAAAGAAATTTTAGCTATTAACGGGCCGCTGGCAGGCTATGCTGCAAGCAATCCGAACGTTCGTGTAAGTCCGGATGATCTAGCTTATGTCATCTATACATCCGGCTCTACAGGCAAACCGAAAGGTGCCCTGATCGCTCACCGCGGTGTTGTTAACCTAGGAGCTGTCGTGCAACGCGATTGCGACATTACACCTCAGGATGTATTGACCCAATTTGCGACCTACAGCTTCGATGCATCCGTTTGGGATACCATTGGAGCCTTGTTTTACGGTGCAAAATTGTACTTGCTGTCTTCCGAAGAACGTGTATCTGTTGAAGAATTTGCTGAAGCCATTGCACGTACAGGCACGACGATTATTACCATTTTGCCGACCGTATTCTTTAATCAGCTATCTACGTACTTGTCAGACGAAGGCTATCGCAAACTCGCTAAGGTACGGATTGTTACTGTAGCAGGCGAAGCGCTGTACGGCTCCCAAGTTCGAGCGTTCCAAAGCAAATTCGGTACAGATACCGACATCGTAAACGTATACGGACCGACCGAATGCACCGTAGCGACAACGACCCATCGGGTCCGTGGTGCCGTGCCTGAGCATGTCGTCAATATCCCGATCGGCAAGCCGATTTACAATTACAAAGTGTATATCGTTAACGATGATAACAAGCTCTGCCCTGTCAATATTCCGGGTGAAGTATGTATTGCTACGCCTGCATTGGCCCATGGTTATCTCCATCAGCCAGAACGTACAGCGCAATCGTTCGTGGACAATCCTTTTGTTCCGGGTGAAAAAATGTACCGCTCGGGTGATATCGCCAAGCTGCTGCCAGACGGTACGATTGAATACGTAAGCCGCAAGGATTCGCAGCTCAAAATTCGGGGAAATCGGATTGAAATCGGAGAAATTGAAGACCATTTTTCCAAACATCCAGGTGTTCAGGACGTTGCTGTGGTAGCCGTCAAAGATCACACAGATCAGAACATGCTAGTTGGCTATTTCACCACTTCGGATGGACAATCCATTCCACAGGACGTTATTCAGTCTTATATTGGGGGCAAGCTACCTTCTTATTTTGTACCGAGCCATGTCGTTCATTTGGAAGCTATGCCAATTTCACCAACTGGCAAGATCGATCGCAAAAAGCTGACCCTGCGGCCACTGCCGGAAGCGTCTGATCTTTCATTTGGCGGGGAACCTCTTCGCGAAGGAACCGAAACACTCATTGCCGAAGCATGGACTCAAGTGCTTGGTAAAAATAACATTGGCGCTACCGATGATTTCTTCCTGATCGGGGGCGACTCGCTTCGTGTCATTCATGTGCTGGCTATTCTGAAGCCACGTTATGGCGCGTTGCGCATCGGAGATTTTTTCCGCTACAAAACCGTTCGTGAGCTTGCTGAATACGTAGAACAATTAGGTACGGAACAAACGCAGCAACGCAAGCTACTCGCGATTCCTCAAGAAAAAATGGATTTGAATGAGCATCCTATTGAGCTGTCTGATGCTTCTGACTTAGCTGAAGTCCGCGACTTGCGCGTGATTTTGTTGACCGGAGCTACAGGCTATCTGGGCTCGCACATTTTGTATGACCTGCTTCAACGGACAGAAGCCAAAATATACGCGATGGTACGCCCTTCTCAGGACGGTCCATCTGGTATCGAGCGTATTCAGTCCGTATTGACGGGATATTTTGGACATGATATCTCCAGCTTGATCGAAGGACGAGTGAAGGCTGTCTATGGGGATCTGGAGCAAGCTGATCTGGGTCTCTCTTATGTCGACCGCCATATGCTGGAGCACCAAATCGACGGCATTATTCACAGCGCCGCTGACGTACGCCATTTTGGTGATTCGGCAGCCTTCGATCGCACGAATGTGACCGGAACACTGGAACTGCTGAAAATCGCCCAAGCCAAGCCGGGAGTATCCTTCCATCATGTCTCCACTATGGGAATACCGGAGGATCTTGCTAACGAAGGAAAATGGGAGTCGGCATTGGAGCTTTCTGCCTTCCCAGATGAATTGAACGTGGACAACCTGTACACGAACAGTAAACTCGCGGCGGAGAAGCTGTTGTTCCAAGCAGCTCAGGCCGGTACGCCTGTCTCGATCTATCGCGCGGGTAATTTGACAGCCCATTCGGCCAACGGACGCTTCCAGCGAAATATTGATAGCAATGCTTATTATCGTATGATGAAGGCGATGCTGCTGCTGGGCAAAGCGCCACAAGCCGATTGGCATACGGACTTCACACCGATTGATTACGCCAGCCGTGCTATCGTAGAGCTGTCTGTTCATCAAAAAAGCGCAAACCGTATTTTCCATATCTGCAATCCGAACCCACTGCCATATGATGAACTGATCGCTATGGTAAACCAACTCGGTTACGCAGTAGAAACCCTGCCTTTTGACGATTACAGCGCCTGGTTGCTAAATCCGTCTTCCGGCATTCAGGAGGATGCACTTCACCTTGCTATGGGACAACTAGAAGGTGACGGAGCCAAGGATTCAGCTTACCGTTACGGATGCTCTGTAACCACAGCTCTGCTGGAACAAGCTGGCGTTCAATGCCCGGCAACCGACCTGAATTTTATTCGGAACATGATCCAGCATGCCGTCGAGATCGGTTACTTCCCGACCTCTTCACCGGTATCTGTAAAAGCTACACAGAGGTAACAAAGTTGTGATATTTCCCCCGCGTGTTTTCGGTATGATAGACTAGATTTTGCTAGTTTCATATCTAGTATAAACCTCTATACTTTCAGAATTTTTTTGCATGCGGGGGATGTCATTCAATGAAACACACTTTTTTTAAAAGAACGTTGCTGATCATAAGTTTGTTGGCTATTTTAGGAATTTTGGTGTATGAAGCACGTAGCATATACCACACACCTACAGTTAAAGGGACTCATCGTACACGCACAGCTAATGCAGATCGACTGGTACGCCATTTATTTTCACTGACGCCTACACCAGATAAAGTATATTACCAAAACAAAGTAATTGTCCTGATGTATCATGAGGTGACCAAGACTCCACCTGATCCCGGTGCTCTCAAGCTTAGTAATTTAACGAGGCAGTTGGACGAAATGAAAGCTAACGGCTTCCACTGGATCACGATGAAAGAGTATACGGATTTTATTTTACATAAAGCCAAGGTTCCTGATAATGCGGTACTTATGACATTCGACGATGGCTACGAGTCCTTTTATACGGACACTTTTCCTGTGTTGAAAAAGTACCAAGTACCGGCAACCAATTTTCTCATCACGTCCACGATCAGCAATCCCAAACATATTGGTATTCCAAAGCTGACATGGGATCAAATTCATCAGATGCATGCTGAGGGCATTGATTTTTACAATCATACGAATGACCAGCATGCTTACGGATACTCCAACACAGCGCGCACCCAACAAAAGCCGCTTCTGATGGCTCCAGTGTATTCGAAAAAGCTGGGGCGAATGGAAACCGAGGATGAGTTCAAACAGCGAGTTTATACCGATTTGGACATGGCTGACAAGAAGCTGTTCAAGCATCTACACAATGATCAGAATGTACTTGCCTTCCCTTATGGTGGGTATACCAAGGAGACGATGGAAATTTGCCGTTCCTTGGGTATTGACGTTACGTTTACGGTGAAACGCGGGATTAACTCGCCAGGGCAAACGAACGGCTATCGCGTCAATGCAGGTGGAATACACAATATTCCCGAAGTATTGGTGCAATACATGAAGGAAGGTGCTCCCCTTCGCCCACTTCCTTTTGCTCAAGGTCCCAACAAGGTATCCTAAACGTTGGCTAGCTTATTGAAGGATAAAAAAGAACCTTTAAAACCATTTTATGTCGTGGTTTTAAAGGTTTTTTTAATGTATGAGATGTAGATTAGGGCCAGATGCGAATTGCCGCGATAACAGCCAGATGTACCGGGTAAAAGCTACGCCACAACCAACGCGGTACCCGACTATAAAATCCGCTTTCTCCAGTTGCAAAACATACGATCAGAATACTGGACAGCAGACTAAAGTGCTGAAGATTCGCGTGATGCACCATATCATACACTACGTTCAAAACAAAATGGGCTGCAATCATCATATATGAACGGGTGTATCGATAAATCAGAACCAACAGCAGTCCATAGGCTCCGTAATCCATCTGGCTGAGCTCCATAACCAGAGCTGAGACGACGTACAGGCACGTTACAGCCGTCCAATGCTTTAAGCGGGATGCAGCAGCCAAAGCAAGCAACGAGGCCAATAGCGTCCAGATTACGTTCGGTCTAAGCACATCAAACGCCAGCATATAGGGCACCTGAGAAATCAGAGCCAGTCCGAGTAGACGAAGCATGTAGCTCCGCATGTCTCGGGTATGAGTATATCCCGCATACAGCGCGTACGCGTAGATTGGAAAAGCAAGCCTGCCAGCAATTCTCCAAGCCGGATCCGTCGGAAAAAACACAAGTCCGACATGGTCAATCAGCATCGTCAGCATGGCCAACCAGTACATACAAGGCCCCCTTATTTATGTTTTACGTTTTATCTTCTGTCAAGCTCAGAATGGCGTTCATGATGTCCGTTTTCGTAACCCGCCCTACCAACTCCCGAATTGGAGTTGAAGAGCTACATTGCTCGTCCAAAACTGGAAGACAATTGACCTGATGCCGAATCAGTTTCGATATCGCTTCCAGTAAAGTGTCTTCTGGAGCAAGCGTCGTCATTTGGGCCCGGCGCGTCATTGCCATGGTCACCGGGACGGTGTGAAGATCGGTATGCCCCAGCATGACCTTCAGCAAATCCTTGCGGGTAACAATTCCAATGAGCTCCTGCTCCTCTCCTGTGACCATCAGGGTGCCTGTATTTTGCTGAAACAGCATCAGCACCGCATCATAGGCGGTGGTGTCACCGGAAATCAAAATCGGATCACTAAGTATATCCGCCACCGTCAGCTTTTTGAGCATGTTGCCGATATGACTATCATATTTAGGGTGACGCCCTGGCAGGTAGCCTACCTTCGGCTTGGCATCCACCAGTCCGAGCATAACGAGCAGAGCAAGGTCAGAACGGAGAGTCGGACGCGTCAATCCCAGTGTTTCAGCAATTTTATCCCCCGTAACAGGTGCCAGACGCCGGACAATATCAACAATTTCCCGCTGTCTTTCAGACAGTTGAATAATGATTACCTCCTTATGGAGTGGGGTAGAATACATTATAAAGAGCATAGATCGGTAAATTTCAGCATCTTCCGACAATTCATAAAATTTTAATCATACACCGCTTGTTTTCAAATTTAAAATGTGTCACAATTAAGAATGTAATACATACTAATTATAAGTTTAACGTGTGCAATATGCTACATTTATAATGAACTATTGTACATCGCATGTGATATGTATTATGTATTATATAAACCTGAGGAGGAAATCAAATGAAATTTTTCTTGGATACTGGTAACATTGAAGAAATCAAGCGTATTGAACGTTTGGGTCTGGTTGATGGTGTAACAACGAACCCTTCACTGATCGCTAAGGAAGGTCGAGTGTTCAAGGAAGTCATTCAGGAGATTTGCAGTATCGTTGAAGGTCCCGTAAGTGCTGAGGTTATTGGTCTGAAGGCTGAAGACATGCTCAAAGAAGCTTATGATATCGCCAAGTGGGCACCGAACGTGGTTATCAAGCTTCCTATGACTGAAGATGGCTTGTACGCTTGTAACGAGCTGACCAAGAACGGAATCAAAACGAATGTAACACTGATTTTCTCCGCGGCTCAAGGTTTGATGGCAGCCAAAGCTGGCGCTACTTTTATCAGCCCGTTCGTAGGACGTCTGGATGATATCGCTGTTGATGGTATGAAGCTGATTCGTGAACTGAGACAAATTTTGGACATTCATGGTCTGAAATCCGAAATCATCGCCGCATCCATCCGCAATATTAAGCATGTAGAAGATGCTGCTCTGTCTGGTGCACATATTGCCACCATTCCAGGTTCCTTGCTCCCTTCTCTGTGGAAACACCCGCTGACAGACAGTGGTATCGAACGCTTCCTGAAGGACTGGGAAACCGTACCTAAAGCTTAATTCGCCAGTCATGGCAAACGATATTATATCAACCCAAACAGCCCGTAAAATACGGGCTGTTTTTTGTTTTGCTGTAGTGATAGCAGAACCCAAAACGCTGAACAACTTTTTTTGACAAAATAACTTGTTGTTCATATAATTGTTATAACAACTAATTAATTTCGAAGTAATTTATGTACGGGAAACGGAAAGGAGTACCTATGAATAACTTGCCTCCCGATTGTTCCATTGGGATGTTGCTCGGGATTACTCACCGCAAAATGAGTCAGCAGCTCCTGCAGCGTCTCAAACCTTATGATATTTCCCCAGAGCAATGGTCGGTTCTGTACCAAATCTATCAGGCTGAGGGTTTAAATCAGAAAGAAATTGCAGCTAAGGCCGTAAAGGACCAGCCTACCACGACTCGGATTATTGATTTGTTGGACAAGAAGGGCTGGGTACGGCGTGTGAATAGTCCACAGGATCGTCGGGCCTATTTGCTTCATCTGACTGAAACAGGCCGACAGCTTGTGGAGAAGACTCTTCCTGTCGAACTTGATACCAATCACGATTTTGTAAAAGGAATTTCCTCGGCCGATCTGAAGCAATTCCGCCGGACTCTTTTACAAATTCACGCCAACATGACCGAATCAGAAAAACAAGGAGAGAACGATTAATATGCAACAAGGCAAGCAACCTCTTTGGACCAAGGAATTTATCGTTCTTACGGTTTCCAATTTATTTTTGTTTTTGGAATTACAGATGATCCTATCTTCCATTCCTTCTTATGTGAAAAATACATTCCACGCTAGTTCCGTTCAGGTGAGTCTCGTTACCACCTTATTCGCTTTAAGTGCGATTGCAGCACGACTCTTTTCAGCCCGTATGCTGGAAAAAGGACATCGCAGTACCCTGATCTTCGTGGGACTGCTGTTTGCATTGGCAGGAACGCTGGGGTACAGTGTTTCGCCAACGATTACAGTGCTTCTGCTCATGCGGATGTTATTTGGGATTGGCTTCGGTATGAGTAGCACGGCCTTTCCAACGATGGCCTCTGACGTCATCCCGCCCAAACGTCTCGGTGAAGGAATGGGCTTCTTTAGTCTGTCCACTAGTCTAGCGATGTCGATTGGGCCGACCATCGGCATTTCGATGCTTCAATACGGGAGTTTCAACCTGCTTGCCTATACGACAGCAGCTGTAATTGTTGTGATATTCCCGTTGGCTTACTGGCTGATTCGTACACTACCCAAAGGGCACATCGAACCACCTATGGTTCCTTTGGAAGAAGGGCGAAAACCGGCATTTAACCGTAAATTGTGGGTTCCCGCCTTGTTGAACATGCTGATGTCTATCACATATGGTGGATTACTCGGCTTTATGGCGCTTTACGGGGATGAAGCAAATCTGGCACATCCGGCCTACTTTTTCCTGTTTAATGCGGTATCCGTGCTGATCGTGCGTCCCTTCTCGGGCCGTATTTATGACAAAAAAGGGGCAAAAGCACTACTCATCCCCGGCTCCCTGTTTTTAATTGGCGGTCTGATCCTGCTTTCCTACGCACACAGTGATGTCTTCATGTATATGTCTGCTCTTTGCTACGGTATCGGGTTTGGTGTCATGCAGCCGACCCTGCAAACCTGGATGATTCAGATCGTGTCTCCTAAACAGAGGGGCATGGCAAACGGTATGTTTCTCAATTCCCTCGATTTCGGGGTTGCAGCCGGAGCGCTTATACTTGGCATTATCGCCAAAGCAAGTGATTATGCGTGGATGTACCGTCTTTCCTCGCTGTTTGTTGTACTGTTCTTACTGATCTATGTCATACAAATCGTCACGAGCCGCAAGCCTAAGACGCATCTCCCTCTAGAAGGGTAAGACTATATTTTACAATTGAATATTAGCTTTTATTTGCTTAGTTATCAAAAACACCCGTTGCCATGGTTTCATGGACAATGGGTGCTTTTTCATTTATTTCGCAGGAGTTTTGCGTCTTAGCTTGGGAGAAAGAGGCTTTTCTCGGGACACGCTTGTTTGCTCCTCATTTACACTCATACGGTCCGTGGATTTGTCATCTGTCGGTTCATCCTGCTTGGGTCTGACCGCAAACAGCATCAGCAGAGCTGCAATGCCTCCCACCGCGGCCATCACGCCAAAGAGCAGACCATGTCCACTGCTACCCAGCAGCAGGGATACAACCGGAGGGCCTAGTGACACCCCGACAAAGCGCATGCTGCTATAGAGGGCAGTAATGGTTCCGCGTTCCTCTTTTTCAATTCCCTTTGTAATGAGAGAATCCAAACAAGGCAGCGCAAGCCCAATTCCGCCGCCCCCTAACGTAAACAGTCCGATCACCGCATAAATATTTTGGATAAATCCGAGAATGGCAAAACTGATCGTCAATATGGCCAAACCACTAAAACCGATCCACTTCATGCGCTTTTTGTGCTTGCCGATGATCTTGCCTCCTACATAAGAGCATAGACAGAGGGAAATCAGCGGAATGGCTAACACAAAACCTTTCCACACTCCATGGAGGTTGTAACGACTTTCCAAGATGTCGGATAAGTAGAACAAGACGCCAAAAATGACAAACATACAAATGCCGCCCATAGCGAAAATAGCATAGAGCCAACGTCCTTTTTCGGCAAGCACCCGCTTCACATTTCCCACAAACTCCCGAAACATAATCGGTTGGTTCTTACGCTTAGGCACATGGATCAGCCAAAGCACCAAAATGAGCGAAATCAGACAGAGGCCTGGAATTACGGCCAGTGGCAAAAACCATAGAACAGCTCCCAATGCGGCACCGAGTATCGGACTTAGCACTTTGCCAAATGTGTTGTAAGTCTCGACGACCCCCAGGTTCTTACTGGCCTCATCCTCATTCTCGTACAGATCACCGACAAGCGGAATGACTATAGGAAAAGCCCCTGCCGCTCCCGCACCCTGAAGTAGACGGCCTGCAATAATGGTCCAGTATGCTCCCGAATCATGAAGCAGCCATGCTCCCGCTGCAGAAATCCCCCCACCAATCACCGTCAGAATCAGACAGGGAACAATCACCGCCTTACGGCCAAATCGGTCGGAGAGATAGCCCGCAATCGGTATCAGTAAAATGGCCACCACCGCATACACTGTGATCAACATGCTAATCCGAAAAGAGCTTACATGTAGCTTACGTCCGATTTCCGGTAACACAGGAATCAGCATGGAATTACCCAGCGTCATCATCAGCGGGATGGAACCTAACGCAAGCAGATTCCCTTTATTTTGTTGCATCCCGTTACCACCTTTGCAAAAGTAATAACACAGCTGTTCAGATTTGTTCAACAGATGTTATTGTGTTTACATTGGTGGGGATTTATACGGCTACACTTTAAATCCACCGACCCTTGCATTCAGCAGTTGCGACATATCCGCCAGTGTATGAATAGATGATGCAATTTCCTCCATGGAAGCCAGTTGCTCTTCAGCCGCCGCACTGACGCTCTGGGTTCCCCCTGCCGACTGCTCTGCTACTTCACGAATACGTTCTACTGCTTCCACCATTCGCTCTGATCCGCCGGACATTTGTTCTACGGACCGATTTACACTGTGAATCTGTTCGCTGACCTGTTGAATGGAACTTCCAATCTGACGAAATGCGGTTTCTGCGGATTGCATGACCTTTACGCCAGACTGCACTTCAACCGTCCCTGTCTGCATACTGGAAGCGACATTTCCAACATGCTCCTGAATATTTTGCACAAATTGTGTGATTTCTGCTGCTGAAACCGATACCTGCTCGGCCAATCTTCTTACCTCAGAGGCTACAACTGCAAATCCTTTGCCCTGCTCTCCGGCTCTTGCCGCTTCAATCGACGCGTTGAGCGCCAGCATTCCTGTCTGTTTAGCAATTCCAGTAATAACAGCTCCAATCATGCCAATCTGTTCGGCCTGTTCACTAAGTGAACGTACAGCACGTGCAGAGCTGTCTACACTTTCGCTTACCTTCTCCATCTGACGCATAGCCTGACCTATAGATTGTTCCCCTGCTTCTGCATCTTTAGCGGCTGTATCAGACAACTCATATACCTGCTGGCTCGTAGCTGCAATATGCTCCAGTTCGTGGGCAAGCTCTTTCACGGTATCTGTAGTTTGTGTAATATCATCGACCTGATGCTCCATACCAGCCGCTAATTCTTCCATTACACCGGAAGTATGACGATTGGCCTGATTCATCTCCTCTGTACTTACGCTAACCCGTTCTGCGGTTACGGTTAATGTACGCGCTGTATCCTGAGCATCCACTATAATACTGCGGAATCCCTCAATAAGCTTGTTGTAGGAGCTTGCAATCATACCGATTTCGTCTTTGGACGTAATATCCAGTCGGCTACGCAAATCTCCCTCACCTTCAGACATTTCCAACAGCTGCTCATTCATATGGTGTAATGGACGAATTGAACGAATCAGAACGATGGATTGAAAAATACTGTAAATGATAACTAGAAGTCCTACAATACTCGTAATCAAGGATGTATTCGTCATCGTTTGGTGCGCTTGCTGTACTTTCACCGTCACCATATCCTCTTGAGCTTTGACGAAGGCTATTACCTTGGTATCAAGTTGCTTGCGCAACACCCGTTCGTTTTCAAAATCATCGAGCAAATCAGAAAATGGCGGGAAAGCGTCATCTCTTGTACTCTGATACCCCGCTGTAGTCAGTAAACGATGAACTTGATTCATATAGGTATTAATCCCCGTCTTGAGATCAGTCATCTTTTTACTAGAATCCTCATTGCCTGTACTAAGCAGAGCTTCTGTCTCCTGTAGCAACTTTGCAACTTCACTTTGCTTGTTTCCGATCTCTTTCCCATACTGTTCGTCACGAGTTAGCAAATATGCCCGCTCATCATTAGATATGCCGTTTAACAAAAATTGAAGAGACTTCGAGTTATACGCAATAGCCTCTTCACGATTCATAATATCCTTGTACTCATTCTCACTATGTACGCTTAAAATGTAATTGGTCAGCAGCATTGCTGCAATCACACTCGGGATCAGTATCGCGCTAATAATCATTTTGGCCTTAATCGTTAAATTCATGAATCGGTCCCCCAGTTATTTCTGAATAAAATGTCCAACTTACTATATATCGTTTTATTCGATTGTTTTTTTGAATGAAATAGAAAATAGTGTATAGATTTTTAAATATATTTATGTCTATTCAGTGAACATATATATCTTTTTTAATATCAAAAAACAAAAAAATTCAAAATTAGGTAAATGAACTGTTTTCAGTTTGTACTCTTCGAATTTCAGACTATTAAAATGATATACTATGTATTGGTATGGCATAAGCCTCAAGGAGGATCTGCATGAACAGTCTGGAGCTCAAACCGCTTATTCACGTGCTTAACGAGTTGGAAACCCGCAGCTGCCTTATTGAGCAGCAGGGTAACATGATCTTGAATTACTATCGTGAACCTCAAATTGCTAACGAACTCTATAAAATAAATTCCTGCACCAAAAGCGTGATTTCTGCATTAGTTAGTATCGCTATGAACCAGCAACAGGGACCGAAACCGGAGACGCCGATCCTCGAATTCTTTCCCCAGTTGGCCACAGATAGTGATTCTCGAAAACATGATATTACGATTGAACAGCTGCTGACGATGTCCGCAGGCTTTAGCTGGACGGAGTTTGGCGGACAAAACTCTTTTCCTACCATGAGCAAAACGTCAGACTGGGTGCAATTTGTACTTTCACAGCCATTATCGGATGTGCCAGGCACGCGAATGGAGTACAGTTCTGGCTGTTCTCAACTTTTGGCCACCGTACTACGTCATGTTTCTGGACAAACAGTTGCTGAATTTGCCGAACAGCAATTATTCCAACCGCTCGGTATCGAAAGCTACCATTGGGAAACCGATCCTCAGGGCACTCATACGGGAGGCTTCGGACTGCATCTCAGGCCAATGGACATGCTCAAATTCGGGCAGCTTTACCTGAATGAAGGAGGCTGGGAAGGGCGGCAGATCATCCAAGCAGAGACGGTCCGATATTCAACCCGTCCGTTTCTCCCTGCTGCCAAACCACAAAAAGCATTTTACGGATGGCACTGGTGGACTTCTTCCTTTTCAGATGGAACAGATACAGGAAGTGAAACGGACTATTTTTACGCTCTCGGCTTTGGTGGGCAATATATTGTTGTCGTCCCGTCGTATGACATGGTTGTTGTCGTTACCGCCGATAAATTCAAAAAGAAACGGACTCCTGTGGATATTTTCCGGCAGTATATTGTACCGTTGCTACTCCAGCAGAATGGATAGGAGTAGATACCCAATGCTAAAAGTTGCAACTGGTTTTATCAAAAATCTGCATCAAAAAGGGCTTGCCTGTTGGATCAGGCAAGCCCTTTCTTTACATATAATCGCTACATTGTGACATACTTCATCCACTTTCTAGCGCCTTACCTAGCCCAAGTGAATCGTAAGCTCTTGCTGTCCACTGGAAGCTGGTGTAATAATTACACCCTGTTCTCCCGACTGGCTGCTGCCTTGCTCCACTTGAACAGCCTCATGGATACCGCGCAGGACGATCGACCATGGTTTAACAGCACCTTCTGCCTTCACCGTAATGATAGAATCCTTGCGGCTAGCAGTAACCGTTAGCTCTTCTTCCCCTGACGTATTCACGATAACCGTTCGAGCCTGTTGCCCCTCACCAAGCTCAAACAAATGAAGCGCCACTTGATCAGCATAATCATAATCCGGACGACTGTCCTCATGACCGATTGCCAACAGTGTGTTCGGCTTCACGAGCACAGGCAAAGTTGTAAAATCATAATGCTCGTTGACCCAACGACCACCTGACACGCTCTCATTCGTAAGTAAATTTGTCCACTGACCCTCTGGTACATAATACTGTACATTGCCTTCTTTATTAAAGATTGGGGCTACCAAAATGGAATCCCCCAGCATGTATTGCAGATCCAGTGTTGCGCAGGTTGGGTCCTGCGGGAATTCCAATACCATAGCCCGCATCATCGGCAGTCCCTTTACCGAGGATTCCACAGCAGAAGGATACAGGTATGGCATTAGCGAGCATTTTAGTTTCGTAAAGCTACGCACCACATCCACTGATTCTTCGTCAAATAGCCAAGGCACGCGATAGGATTCGTTTCCGTGCAGACGGCTATGGGAGGACAGAAGTCCAAATTGTACCCACCGTTTGTATACGTCCGGCGCAGCCGTTAACTCAAAGCCGCTAATATCATGGCTCCAGAAGCCGAAGCCGCTCAAACCAAGCGACAAACCGCCTCGTAAGGATTCCGCCATCGACTCATACGTCGACGAGCAGTCTCCTCCCCAGTGAACCGGGAACTGTTGCCCTCCGGCTGTAGCGGAACGTGCAAATAACGCGGCTTCATTTTTACCCAGCTTTTCCTCCAGCACATCAAATACAGCCTTATTGTACAAATGCGTATAATAGTTATGCATCTTCATTGGATCAGATCCGTCATGATATACCACATGGGTAGGGATGCGCTCGCCAAAATCAGTTTTGAAGCAATCTACCCCCTGATCTACCAACACCTTCAGCTTATCCTGGTACCAGGCGACTGCAGCCGGATTCGTGAAGTCAACCAGCCCCATCCCCGCCTGCCACATATCCCATTGCCACACGCCACCATCGGCGGTTTTGACCAGATAACCATTCTCCATGCCTTCATCAAACAAAATGGATTTTTCAGCAATATACGGATTGATCCATGCACAAATTTTGAGACCCTTTGCCTTCAATCTTTGCAGCATGCCTTCCGGGTCTGGGAACATGTCTTGATCCCACTGGAAATCGCACCATTGGTATTCCTTCATCCAGAAGCAGTCAAAATGGAATACCGAGAGCGGCAGATCTCGCTCAGCCATCCCGTCCACAAAATGATTCACTGTGGCTTCATCGTAATCTGTTGTGAACGAAGTGGTCAGCCACAAACCAAAGGTCCAGGCTGGTGGTAATGCAGGCTTACCCGTCAGCTTGGTGTAATTGTCCAGTACCTCTTTAGGGTTAGCTCCACCAATAATGAAATACTCTAACGATTCGCCGGAGATGCTAAACTGAACCTTTGATACATTTTCCGATGCAATCTCATAGGATACCTTTTCCGGATGGTTGACGAACACACCATACCCTTTATTAGATAGATAAAATGGAATGTTTTTATAGGCCTGCTCACTGCTGGTCCCGCCATCTTCATTCCAGATATCGACCACTTGGCCATTTTTTACGAACGGAGTGAAACGCTCTCCGAGTCCGTATACGTACTCACCGATGCCCAGCTCCAGCTGTTCCCGAAAAAAAGGCTGATCCTGCGGGTCTGTAATATAGCCTGGTCCCCGATGTCCGCTACCTGTGACTTTGCGATCCTCGACATAAAAGCCTACGTCCCAGCTCTTTCCACGACCGACTCGCACACTCAGATCGCCGCTTTTCAGTACCGCTGCGTCCTCATCCACCGTAATGCCTACCTCTGTTGGCAAGGTGTGAATTTCAAAATCCGGTCCCTGATGCACCCGTCCCTTATGGTGGTTTAGACGTACCCGAATGACATTCGGCATAGGCGAGCTGTAGGTCGCTTTCAGCAACGCTCCGTTCAGTGTATCTCCTTTATGCTCGATCCGGTGGGTTGCTGCATATACCGTCATGGAAGCATCGTCCGTCACGATATCACGGATTTCAGCAGGATTTTGTATTTCATAGCCCTTGCGAACCAACCAATAGCCATCAGTAAATTTCATCTATCTCTTCCTCCGTCTCGACTTTTATATTCCTTGTTCCCAAATCGCTTATTGGATTTTTTCGAAATCCTTACTATAATAATATTGATTTATGTAAGGGTTTACTTCTTTTATTTTGACGTATTGTATCAATATTTTGATGTTTTCTATATAAATCAGTTTGCAGAAAGGAATCATTGAAATGCAAAGGGAAATGTTACGAGAAAACCGCATTCACGGCAATCCCATGTATCCAGTCAGCGTATATCCGAGCGTAGAGCAATTGAACGGAAATAGTATATTGGAGTCCCATTGGCATGAGGAAATGGAGTTTATCGTAGTGGAACAAGGGACCGCTGTATTTCAGACGGATATGGTCTATACGGAGGTTAGCGAAGGTGAAGCCCTTTTTGTCAATAGCGGCGAGCTTCACGCCGGTTATTTACAAAAAAGTCCTCGCTGTGTATTTTCTGCGGTGGTGTTTCACCCCGACATACTGCACAGCCGCACGCAGGATACGGTGCAGACGCAGTTTATTGACCCATTTATCAGTAAAAAGCTTGTCCCTCCCCCCCACATTCGCGGCGTGCAGCTCTGGGAGCAAGAGGTGCTGGCTGCATTGCGATACATTATCACCAGCCATGAACAGAATGCGCCTGCCCGTGAACTGGCGACCAAGGCACAGCTCTATAGCATGATCGCCTGCCTGTACCCACACATGACCCCCGCTAACGGAGAGGATGTGATTATGGCGGGTCAACGCAACAAAGTTGAACGGATCAAAAAAGCGTTGGCGTATATCAACAGTCATGCTCATGAGCCTATACGTTTACGGGAAATCGCAGATGAGATTGGAATGAGCGAGGGACATTTCTGCCGTTTTTTTAAGCAGATGGTTCAGAAAAGCCCGGTAGAATATATCAACTATCATCGGATTCAAAAGGCTTGCAGGTTGCTGGAGCAAAGTGATCGCAAAGTGGTTGATATTGCGCTGGATGTTGGATTTGACAATCTAAGCTACTTTATTGCGACCTTTAAAAAGTGGAAAGGCCTGACCCCTTCGCAGTACCGTAAGCAGCACGAAGCAGATCAGGCGCTTGCTGTCCCTTATATAACAGACTGATATGCATAGGATAAATTATTTGTTTTTTTTGGGCTTCATAAGTACTAAAATTATTTTTCTTCCTCTTAATTTAGTAAATATGTAGCCAGCTACACCTCCTAAAACAGAGGGAATTAACCACCCTAACCCTACATTATATAATGGGAGAAAATGGGTGAAAAAATCATTAATTACATTAATTTTTATTCCAGCAGCATTCAAGCCATCAAATAAACTAATGATAAAGGTTAATATCAAACTGCCTTGATATACTTCTGACTTTCCTTTAAATACGGGATGTAAAAAAGTTAAAAATATTAGAGAAATAGCAATAGGATATATTGCCATTAATACTGGCGTTGAAACCTTAATGAGCTGTGTTAAACCTATGTTGGCTACAAGGGTACTAAATATAGATAACATGAGAGCGACTCTTTTGTAAGAGACTTTTGGAAATAATCCATGAAAAAAGGAAGAGCAGGAAGTGATAAGCCCCACACTTGTCGTTAAACACGCTACTGTAATCATTAAGCCTAATAGAATAGATCCATAAGATCCAAAATAATAGGAGGAAACCTTAGCTAACACCTCAGCACCATTTCCTAAAATGCCCAGTTTTTCAACACTAGAAGCTCCCATGTATGAAAGAGACGTATAGATAAAAGCTAAGAGTATAACCGCAATTGCTATCGCTTTGCCACAAATGATCATCAGCTCTTTTTTTGTAGTAACCCCTCTATCCTTAATCGCATTCACAATGATAATTCCAAAAATAAAGGCTACAAGAGCGTCCAATGTTAAATAACCCTCTTGAAAGCCTTTAAAAAAGACATTGGATGTATAACCCTCCGCAGGTTCTTGGAATTTTCCTATTGGGTGAATAATAGCTACAATCACAAGTAATCCAATGAATGTCAATTTAATGGGTGTTAGGAACTTTCCGATGACATCAATAATTTTTGTAGGATTAAGTGACAACAAACATGCAACTGCAAAAAAAAGGATAGTAAATACAAAAAGTGCGACAGGATGATCTGCATTGTCTGAAAAAAAAGGCTTTACTCCAATTTCAAATGACACACTACCGGTTCTAGGAATTGCATACAAAGGCCCGATGGCTAGATAAAGGATTGTTGTAAAGACAAGACCGAATACAGGATGTACACGACTCGCTAAAGTTTGCAAATTGCTTTTGCCCGAAAAAACAAAGGCTGTGACGGCTAGTAATGGTAAGCCGACACCGGTAACCAAGAAACCCGCATTGGCTATCCATACATTCTTTCCGGCCATTTGCCCAAGCATAGGTGGAAAGATTAGATTCCCTGCACCAAAAAATAAGGCAAATAGCATTGATCCTATAATGATAATAAAGGACGTAGAAACACTTTTAGACATAATAAATCCTCCAACCACGAACTCACAACATTTTGTTTTTATTCGTTTTCTTTTAATTTTGTATACTATATGTTAATAGGAACGTAGCCAATTGTTGCATTCAAAGAACGGCATCTGATTGCCTAGAGTATGTTACTCTATATACGATCATCGTTTCAAGTAACTTTGTACTTGCAAAAATGAATCATTTCATCCCCTTGCTTTTGCAATTATGAGGCTACCCTATATTTCTCCTCCTACTTAGTGAGCTTAATGAACTATAAGAGAATTTTACACGTAGGACTTATTTCTTACAAGACATAGATGTAGTTACACACACCCGGTAGGTCTCGTAAAAGTTTTAAATTACTACATAATCTGCGGTTTAATCGAATCATCAACTGATTGTAATAAGCACAGGAAATCTTGGGAAAATGCCCTATGGAAGCAAGTGAATAATCCTTACAATTAATAGTACAACAATGCATATTAACGTTGAATACAATTTGAGCGGCTACAATTGAAGGGGTGCTTAAACATGACGAATTTGGCAAAACGCAACTATTGGTCTCTGAGTATTTTTAACTTCGCTTATCTATTTACATGGTCTGCCGCCATGTCTTTTTTTGTCATTTGGCTGGGACAAAGCCTGGAAATTTCAGAAACCTACACGGGATTTCTATACGCGGCTAATTCAATCGTCGCCTTGATCATGCAGCCTTTGTTCGGTTACTTATCTGACAAGCTGGGCTTGAGAAAACACCTGCTGTACATACTCTTTACAATCCTTTTGCTCGTCGGGCCCTTTTTTATCTATGTATACGGTCCATTGCTTCAAACGCAGTTCGTCATTGGTGCCATTGTTGGTGCGCTATTTATCGGCCTGGTATTTAATGCAGGTAACGGTGTCGTCGATTCGTATATGGACAAAGTTTCGCGTAAATATGGCTTTGAATACGGACGGGTTCGTATGTGGGGTTCACTCGGGTGGGCGGCGGCTACTTTTGTTGCGGGACGGGTCATCAATATCAATGTAAATCTGACCTTCTGGATTGCCTCCGTATCTGCCGTTGTTGCCATGATCTGCATCTTCCTGACCAAAGTCGAAATTTCTGGACAGGAGCAGCAGAAAACAGAATCGTTGAAGCTCATTGATGTGCTGCATCTCGTACGTACCACAAAGTTCTGGTTTCTTATGCTATTCATGGTTGGCGTGACCCAAATTTATGAGGTATATGACCAACAGTTTGCCACATACTTCGTATCGCAGTTCAGTTCCAAAGCAGAAGGAAATCAATTCCTTGGCGATTTGAGCGCTGTGCAGGTTTTTCTGGAATTTGTGTTCCTTTTCGTTACCCCTTGGTTTGTGAACAAAACGACCGCCAAATGGGCATTAATTATTGCCGGGTCGATTATGTCTTTGCGTATTATCGGCTCTTCGCTGCCATTCGGTTCTATATGGGTGGCTGCGATGAAGATGATTCACTCCCTGGAGAAACCGCTTATTCTGGTAGCCATCTTCAAGTACATTACCGTTAACTTTGACCAGCGCTTGTCCTCCACCATGTACCTGCTGTATTTGTTTATGGGCTCCCTGGTGGTTTCCATTTTTTCACCCATTGTCGGGCATATGTATGAAGTATTAAATTTCCCGATTACTTATGTAATTCTGGGTTCCATTGCAGGTCTATTCACCATCATATCCTGTTTTACACTGACAGCAGACAAGAAGAATGGAGAGCGGTATCTGGAAGAACGCCGTAAACAGTATCTGAAAAGAGCAACCAAAAAAGCTGAAGCAGTTCATTCGTAATCTAATGGTTTAAGCTTAACAGAACAGCGGCAGTCTAGGACTTTCTTCTCGTCCAAGGCTGCCGCTCTTAACTCCAGTTGATTTGAAGCTTATTTTAAATCTTGAATACCGACACCGTCTGATTCATCTCTTCCGCCCTCTTGGCAAGCATGTTAGCACCCGCAGACACTTCCTGCATGGATGCAGTAGTTTCCTCGACTACGCTTGCGACTGTTTGAGTAGAATCTGCTGCACGTTCGGAGATTTCAGCAATTTTCTTCATCGATTCCACCATAGAAACGGTCCCTTCATTTACGGATCTTGCTTCTACAGCCGCAGTGTCCACCTCACCGCTCACTTCTTCAACGGCACCTACAATCTCAGAAAAAACGTTACCTACGCCTTCGACAAGCATCATGCCTTCATTCAGAGATTGAACACCTTCATTCATTGAAATCACAACTTCATCTGTTCTTAAGGCAATTTCGTTAACCAGAGAAGAGATCTTGCCTGTTGCTTCACTTGCTTGTGCCGACAGATTGCGTACTTCAAAAGCAACAACCGCAAACCCTTTTCCCTGCTCTCCCGCCCTCGCAGCTTCTATACTTGCATTTAGTGAAAGCAAATTGGTTCGAGCTGCTATATCACGGATCATAGCTGTGATCTGTCTGATCTCCGCAGACTTTTCTCCTAGAATATTTACTACTTCAGCGGATTGAGTTACCTTGGTATGCACATCTCTTATTTGAGAAACAGTCGAAGACATTTGGGTTTTTCCGTTGTTTGCTTTTTCTTGTGCTTGGGTTGTGAGATTTGCCACATTCACAAAGCGATTGGTTATGTTCTCTACACTTTTAGAAACGTCTACCGTGTAATTCAGCGTTTCAGCTATGTCTACAAGCTGTGTCTGAGATCCCTCCGCAACCTGAGTGGCACTTATAGCTATCTGCTCGGTAGCAATGCTTGTCTGTTCCGCACTAGCCGTTAACTGTTCAGCCGTAGAGGCAACCAGTAAGGAATTATCCACAACTTCCTTTAAAAGATTGCGAAGTGAATCGCACATTTCATTAAAATCGGATGCCAGCTCCCCGACCTCATCTTTGGATCGGATACTAAGGGGTTCCACTTGCAGGTCCCCTCTCGTTACCAGCTTTATCTGTTCCGCTATCTTTAATATGGGCTTAGTGAACGATTGAGCCAGTAAAAAAGAACCGATAATTCCAAGGATCGTACATATGATAGTCAGAGAAATCATCAAAAGTCTACCTGAATGGTAAGATTGACTCGATTGATTAGCGGCATCAGTAGCGTACTGCTCATTAAGCAGCTTCAGTTTATTCACATCGTCCAAGGCTGCCTTATAAATAGAAGAATTCCCATGGATGATCATGTAGGCCATCACCTTGTCGTTTTCTTCCATGGCCGCGGAAACCACCTTTAGATGGCGGAGATACATTGCCCACTGACCATAAAAGTCGGTGAATAGTTCTTTTTCCTCTGCCGTGGAGGCTAAACTTTGATATTTATTTACACTCTTATCCATTGACGCTGTAGCTTGGGTTAGTTCTTCTTGATAAGTGCTGCGGACGGCTGCATCCTCTTCGAGTATCATTCGAACGGTGAGCCTATCGATTTCTGTAATCTGCTTATCCATACCTTGAAGAAGAATGACCGCAGGTAAAGACCTGTTATTTACCTTATCAGAAGCCTCCCCCATTTCCGACATCTTAATGACGCCTATAACACTTGAAAGGGACAGCACGATCACCAGTATGAGCGCTGCACTAATTATCTTTTTCTTTAACGTTAATTTAAACACCCTTATCTTCCTCCCGTGACTGGTCTCGTATCATCACTGCTGAGCTTTCCAATATATACGTATTTGGCGCAACAGCTCTGCCTTATCTATCTTTCCACTGATGTAGCTTTGGATAGATGCTCCTGTGATGCCCCCATGATCAGGTGGAAGGGTTGCCATGAACGGCAGCGTCTTTCCGCTCGACATATATGACTTGATCGATTTACTCAAAGGATCGGAAGGCACCATGTCAATATTCTTGAACGCCGGTATAACATTGGCCTTGTTAACCAAAAGTTCTTGTCCGGATTTTTCATATACCAGCCAGTTCAAAAACTTCTTTGCTTCCTCTTGCTGCTGAGGTGTGGTAGTTGTGGAGTCGATGAATATATACTTTGTCACACCGACTGTGATCTTAGCATTGTTAGGATCATCCGTATTATCGTTTAGCGGAAGAGGCAAGAAACCGTATTCCTCATTTGCCGTATCATTGCTCTTTATTCCATTCCAAGCCCAGTTGCCCATAAACCAAAGCCCTACCTTGCCCTCTCCCAAAGCTTTGGCTCCATCTTCATACGTACTGTCCAAAGGCAAGTGCTTATTGATGTTGTTATCCTTGAGCAGATCTAAAGTTTGTACCCATCCAGACATTACATTGTTCTGGGACATATCAATGGAGTTATTCTGCATACCTTTAACAAACTCCGGAAAACCCCCAGGTTGAACAGAATAAGACAGAGCTAAAAGATGAGAGCCGAGAGACCAGTCCATTGGTGAAAGCATGTCCGGTGCTACTCCCGACTTCTGAATTTTAGCCATTAATGAATTCAGGCTACTTCTACTTTTTACCGAGGAAACATCAAAAGCCCCCCCTGTTGCTTTGTCCAGTACTTTCTTATTGTAAATTAATCCGTAGCCTTCTACTGCAAATGGAAACCCCAGCACAGCATCATTTTTCTTGACGGTGTCAAGTCCATTTTCTATCGTATCGGCTACCCACTTCTCTTTACTTAAATCAATAGCTTTATCCAAGAATGTCTGCGTGTCGCCTGGATCAAGCATCGACATGGTAGCTGGACTTCCTGAGCCATACATCGACATCAGCTTTTGATATGCAGACGTCCCCTCAGGAGCGGTTATAATCTCTAAAGATACTTCAGGGTGCTCTTGATTGTATTGTTTTGCTACTTCCTCTAACTGGGTTTTTATTTCAGATTTAGAATTCAAAAGTGTAATCTTGGTCGTCTGCTGTGATAATGGTGAAGCTGAACAACCTATAAACATAATTAAACATGCTAGAGAAATCGCAACTTTTAGCTGTTTTCTCATTAACTTCCCCCCTAAGGATTTGCTTTCATAAAATTTATGAACAATATTCAATGTTATCGACATAATCCTTCGCGAAGGTTAGAAGTTTTTCGTTGGTAAATATCGGAAGTTAAATAATAGTACAAACAGGTTGTTACGTTAAGTTAACAGACATGACAGCACAACAAATTTTATCCAATCGCGTCTTAATATGGGGAAAAGTTACTTCACAACAAATTTAATCAAAAAAGGGACAATCATTTATGAACAAAGCATTCTGTTGGGTTTTTCTTGCAATCTTTTTATTTATTTCATCATCCACTACTTATGCAGCAGAAAATCAAATCAAAGTTGACGGTGTGACGGTTACATCCGATGTGACGCCCGAAATGAAAAATAAGCGCGCCATGGTGCCTCTACGTGTTATTAGCGAAAGTTTGGGGGCTAACGTCGAATGGTCCGATTCCGAGGTTATTCTCGCTAAGAGTGATGTGAAAGTAAAGTTAGCAATAAACAAAAGCACAGCGGAGAAAAACGGTAAAAAGATACTGCTAGATGTAAAACCATATACGAAAAATAATCGCATATATGTTCCACTTCGTTTTTTAGCAGAGGCGTTTGGCTGCAATGTCAATTACAGCAACTTTACAGTGACTGTGGATACTAAACCATTGCTCATCAACGGTGTACAAGTAAAGGCGCTTCAACAGGAATACCATATGACTTTGGGCGGCGTAGTTCAGCAAATTCATGGCAATTCATATAACAAAACCATTTATAATATTTTCACAAAAAACAAAGGTGAAAAGGTCGAAGCACCTGAAAACTATTCTTGGAGCTTCACTATTGACACACCTGGATCTTATTATAAAAATGCACAATACGATTTTTTAGACCAAAAAGGGAAAAGCTTAGTTCGTTTTGATATTTATTCTTTAATTAGTCCTGTTCCATCTGAACTTTCAACAGAATATCCAGAGATTTTGATTCATGACGTATCGAAAGATGAGTGGTATTTGTTTAACGATACCGCAAGAAAATCCATTAATCAGTTAATGGATACCGCTGGGAAGAACGGTTTTCTGAAGATTATAAGTAACACAGTTGTATAATGTGATTTTTTCTTACTACACTTTTTCGTCTCCGAAAGATAAAAGGCGAATTCCCAGCTGAACATAAGCAGCACAGGAATTCGCCTTTTTTAACCGCATATAAGCTGAACTCTTCATTTTACATAGAAAGTGGAATGACGGTTATTTTTCCATCTGTAACATTTCTGACTCATAGGACTGAAAAGCATTTTCCATACCCATCACTACATCTTTAATCTTCATGTATCCTTTGGTATACGGCTCCGAATCCCGAATTTCTTCCCACATATAGTGATATTGCTTCATGTCCTCCGTTTCGCATACTACGAAATCGGTGTAGTCCTTTCCAGGCAGTGCTTCTGCATCAAAAAAACGAACCTGAACATGTTCGCTATATTTTTGAATGGTAGCCTGCAAGGCCCCCGCATGTTTTCGACGTTCCTCCCGAGGTAGAGCCAACCAGGTAGGGTAGAACTCCAATAATACAATCATCATATAACGCATATGCCTTATCTCCTTTTTTGTTGAAGCTTGAATGATTTATCGTTATTGTACGTTGCTTGACTACAAAGTCGCATTAACATAGGTTAACGCGGATCACTACGCAGCAAACGACTAAGTGATACAGGGGAGACGCCTATGTACGAAGCTATATGATATTGGGCAACTCGTTTGTCCAATCCGGGGTATTTGAGAAGAAAAGCATGATAACGCTCCTTAGCGGAAAGATACAATAATTCGCGCTCCCGTTCCTCCTTTCGAATATAAAGTCTTTCTACACTTTTACGGACGAATCTTTCCCACATATGGCTTGTATCCATAAGCTCCTCTAATACGTGATATGGAATTTCAATGACAACCGAATCTTCCATTGCCTCAATCGAAAAAGTGGATGGTTCTCCTTGGATCATAGCCCCATAAGAGGTTACGTAATCATCTTCTGGCGAAAAACCGACATTATATTCTCTGCCATCTGCTAATGTATAAAATAAACGGAATAATCCCTCTGAACAAAAATAGGCATGTTTCACAGGCTCACCCGTTTCAATGAGAACCGTTCCCTGCTGAACATGCTTCACACGGGTTTGCTCTACAAACCTGTTCCAATCCTGCTCTATAATCGAGGCATGATGAGCCATTTTTTCTAGTGAACGATAATAGGGATACATCTGCCCACCGCTCCTTGACTTTTATAAAGAAATCGAAGATATTTTTTTGACTTCGTGTATGAAAAACAGGGGTTATCCCTCAGATCTGGACAGACCTGCAGGACAACCCCCAGCGACGTGTTCTATCAGACTTCCGCAGCATCCTCTTCCACAAAAAGAGATACCTTGCGGATGCCATCCGCTCCGATCACGACAAGCCCCTGATCCGACAGACGGATTTCAGGGATAACGACCAGTGCGAGCAGTGACAGTGTCATCAGCGCGTTGTTCAGCATGCAGCCGGATTGCTGAAGCGCCCGGCTGATACTTTCGGACTGCGCAGCTACCTCCGCAAACGGAGCTGGGGACATCAGCCCGGCGATAGGCAGTGGGAAGCGCGTCTCACCCGAGGCGGATACGACGACCACGCCACCACGCAGGGCAACAGCCTGCTTCGCCGCCTGGGTCATGAGCTCGTCATCATTACCAATGACGAGCAGGTTGTGACTATCATGCGCGACGGTCATGGCAATCGCAGCCGGCTCGGTGAAGCCGACACCGGTCACAAGTGCGACCGCGTGACTGCCACTGGCATGATGTCGCTCGAAAACGGCGATTTTGCACAAATCCTGCGCAGGATCTGATGCAACTTCACCATCACGCACCGGAACGGTCATCCGCACTTCCTTCGTGTCCACGTGATTTTCCGTAACACGAATCACCCGTACGGGTACGTTCCCCTCCTGTACTGGAGCCGCAATGCGGAAATCTGCTGCACTCAGCTCTCGTCCCAGATGGACCGTGTCCATTACTTCCGCAGGATAAACGAATCCGTCCCAATCGGCGACCATTTGACCGTGCTCGGCCACCAGCTGGCCCGCTGCGATGGTAGCCGTCACATTCACTTCGGCCAATCGGCCATCAAGCAAAATAATGTCGGCAATCGCACCCGGAATGATCAAGCCGATGTCCCGTGCCACGCCGAAGCGCTCTGCCGTATTCAGCGTAGCCATCTGAAACGCGGTTACGGGCTTGACGCCCTGTGCAATGGCATGACGCACAACGAAGTCCATCTGCCCTTCATGGAGCAAGGATTCTGCGCTGCGGTCATCCGTTACCAGCATCATGCGGCGCGTGTCGAGACCCATTTCCGTGCTGGCGCGGATCGTCTCGGCCACATCATGCCATGCGGAACCTTGCCGCATCTTGGCATACATGCCGAGCCGGATACGCTCGGCTACATCCTCGGGCGTGACACACTCGTGGTCGCCCGAAATTCCCGCGGCTGCATAGACCGGCAGCCGCCAATCATCGGAGGCCCATGTAAAATGGCCATCCGCCACCTTGCCCGCGCGCAGCGTGGCCTGAATTTCCCCGATCATCACATCGTCTCCATAGACGACACCAGGGAAATTCATGACTTCGCCCAGCCCGATCATATCCGGGCCCCAGCTTAACGCTTCTGCGACTTCCGCCGGGCCGAAGGAGGCACCCGTCGTTTCCAGCTCCGGACCTGTGGACGGCACGCAAGAAGCCACCTGCATGTAAGCTGCCAGCGGTGTCGTGCGGGCTTCGTCCAACATCAGACGAAGCCCTTTTAGACCCAATACATTGGAAATTTCATGCGGGTCAAAAAAACCACCCGTCACTCCCAGCGGCAGTACAGCCTTAGCAAACTCAGTTACCGTAAGCTGCGTGCTTTCGATGTGACAATGTCCGTCCAGTAACCCTGGTGCCATATAGCGGCCTTCCGCTTCAATGATTATGGTGTCTTCTCCAATCGTATGACTGACGTCCCTACCGACGTAAGCGATACGAGAACCTTGCACAGCAATAGACATGCCCGGCAGCAACTCGCCCGATACCACATTGACCAGTGTTCCTCCGCGGATCACCAGTGATGCCTTGCGCTCCCCTCTAGCTGTAGCTACTAACTCGGGTACACACTCCGCCAGTGGCGGGCGTTGAAATACACTCTTCATGTCCATTACGTTTGTAACCTCCGTTTATGCTTCTTACCTGTTTTGCTTATTTGCTTATGTTACTGGAATACGCTCCATAATGCCAGCCAACTCTATATCTATTCAAACATCGCAACGGTTTCTAAGGCATTTGTCCCCAGCTGATTATCAATGTCCTCTCTATAAAACACGATCACTTTCTTCCACTTTGCGGGTATACGTATCCGAATCCCGTAAACTCACGAATGGCGTAATCTCCCCTATGCTATAAATATGCAGCAGATGCATCGCTCGCGTACATGCGGTATAGAACAGCTTGCGCTCACTCTCACGCTGGTATTGTTTCGCTGATCCGTCATAAATCAGGACCGCATCGAATTCCACGCCTTTTGCCAGGTAGGCTGGAATGATATGAATCCCCTTTTCAAAAGCGGGGGTTGTTTTCTTAATTAATTTTGGCTTCACTGACAGCTGTCCTTCCAGCGCTTCGTAGGCTGCCGCGCTTTCGTCAACATTTTTACAGATCACCGCGATGGACTCATAGCCTTCTGCCAACAATTCAGTGACATTCCCAGCTATCCGTTGATGCAACTTTTCACGTGAACGCACCTCGGTTACCAGAGGCTTCTCACCCTTACGGTTAAACGGTACAATGTGCTCTCCCCCAGCGACCATCCCCCGGGTAAATTCCACAATCTCCTGTGTTGAGCGATAGCTGCGTGTCAGGGAAATCATCTCGGTCTGATCTGCCCCATACAAGTCATACAATGGCTCTGCATCCTGAAGCACCGATGCATGGGCATAGATGGCCTGATTAAAATCACCCAGTGCCGTCATTTTAGCCTGTGGAAATAAACGCTTGAAGAACGCCAGTTGGAATGGGGAATAGTCCTGTGCCTCATCAATAAACACGTGACGGATGTTGCTATTGGAACGGAAGCCCAGCATCAGCTCACGCAAATATAAAAAGGGGGTTACATCCTCATATGCTAACTCCCCAGCCTGAATTCGTTGCAGGGTTTGCCGACTAATTTCACTCCAGCTGACGGGCAGCTCTGCATCATTCGCCAGTTGGCTCAACAGCGTCTCGTTCATAAACAGCTCGCTGTAGAGCCGGGTCGTATCTACGAAGCGAAGCGCCTTAATCCATTTGCGCAGAGGCTTTAAGCGGTCACTGACCACCATACGCGCCAATATTTCTCTTTCACGTGCAAAATCGTCGAAAGTATCGCCCTTATTCTTGGATTTACGGCGCATACGGTTATAGGCACGCTGATAATCCTCCGGCTCCATCAGATCCATCTGTTGATCCACCCATGGGGCGGAGCATTCTTCCTTACCAAAGCGGGCCAGCTCTTTAAGCATCCAATCCCGCAGCAGTTCCAATCGATTCGCCAGTCGCACCGTAGAGTCGAATTCATAAAACTTGCGTGCCATCTGCTCTACTGAAACCACCTCACGTCCCTGAAAGCGGATGGGTTTAAAACGCATGCCCTCCTGCTCCAAATACGCCTTGTAGCCTGTAATCACATGTAAGAACGTCTTAGACGATTTAAAACGGATACCTTCCATCCTGGCTTCATACCCAGGCAGTAACGACGCTGAAAGCACATATTCCAGCTGTTCAAAGGGATCTTCTAACTGAAACTCCCGGCCCAAACGCCGCTCCAAATATTCCTGAAACGTGGCCTGAAGCATATTTTCCTCACCCAATTCAGGCAATACTGTCGATACATAACTGTTAAACATCGGGTTAGGCGAAAATAACACGACCTGATCCGCTCGTAAGCGATCCCGGTACTTATACAGCAAATACGCTACTCTCTGAAGCGCAGCAGAGGTTTTGCCACTTCCTGCCGCCCCCTGAACAATGAGCATCCGGCTTCGATCATCACGGATAATGCGATTCTGCTCCCTTTGGATGGTAGCGACAATACTTTTCATTTGCGCATCCGAGCTGCGGCTCAATACTGCTTGAAGAAGTTCGTCTCCAATCGTCACCCCTGTATCGAACATAAAACGGATCTGTCCATCACGAATCGAGAATTGACGCTTAAGCGTGAGCTCCCCATCCATCTCCCCTGCCGGAGTTTTATAAGAAGCGGGACCCGGCATGTTATCGTAATAAAGATTGGAAATAGGCGCACGCCAGTCATAGATCAGAAATTCCTCATCTTGATTATCAAGCAGGGAGGCAATCCCCAGATAAACACGTTCCGCAGTCTGCCCTTCCTCAGCAAAATCAATGCGTGCAAAATACGGTGAATCAAGCAACTTTTTCAAACGACCTAACGCCTCTGTGGAATGCTTGTGTCTTCGTTCCCGCTCAGACAAAATCTCAGACTGCTGACGCAAACTAGTGGACGTCTCGCCCACATCATCCGCCTCACTGAAATTGATCGTTACCTCATCCCAGAAGTCTTTACGCATATCGACGACATCTCCGCGCACAGAACCAACCTCTGTCTCTAGCTTCCGAATACGCCCGCTAATTACTGCGGTCACATCTTCTACTCTTCGTTGTTCTTCATTCCATTGTTGTTCAGTAGTCACTGGCATCGCTCCTGTTCCGTTTCCTCCTGCTCCACGCAGGGCTCCCTTGCGTACAAACTATGCTCTATTATGGACCCGGACATACCCGCGGCATCCCCCTGATCCGGGAAAATTGACTAATCCTTTGAAGCATGCTATAATGTAACAAGAAATGTAATTCACAATTTATGCATATGGTTTTACCATAAAACAGAGCATTCTCTATTGTAGCAAGTTCAGTCCCTGTTCGCAACCAGCGGGCTTTTTTTGTGCGTTCTGGCAACCTTCTATTAACCTGTTCTGACATACTTGAATTCATTACATAAAAAAGCGACCGTTCATCTGATTGATGAATGCGGTCGCTTTTCTTTTAGGAAATTCGCCTATCTGCTCTCTTCCACAGGATGAATATGATCGGCCAATCTGCTCAACCTCTCCAGCTGATGACCATAGTCGTACATCGCCGCAGCCACAATAGAAAGCCGCAGCATTCCTTCCTGACAATGGTCAAAACGTGTAATCGCATGCTTCATAAATTCGCCGTTCGCCTGCTGGAACAATTCACTTTCGTCCTCATTCGGTTTTAGCTTATTTTCGAATTTCAGTAGAGCGTGCTCGTGAAAACGAATCAGCAACTCCAGGTGACTGTCAAAAAAAGCATCCGTTCCCTTTGGCCGTAAAGACTGGAAGTAGTGCCTTTCCACCGCATCCAGTACCTCATATCCTTTGTGTAAACTTCCGAGCATTTGTTTGTATACTACCATTTGTCTCGTTTGACTAAACTTGGAGCGCTTGAGCTTCTTCTGCTCTTCCTCGAACAAATGATATTTGTCCGACAGCGATTTAATGGCTCCCTCTAGATTTCCTTTTTCCTCTTTAAAGACAGACTCCTTAATCTCATCGGAAATGGCAGTACGCAGCAGCAAGGACATGCTGTTAAAAACATTTTGAATCTGATTAATAAACTGCCTTTTCGGTTTCGGGGGAAAAACGCTAACATTGATGACAAAAGCAGACACAATCCCAATCAAAGTGAGCGCAAAGCGGGTCACCGCAAATTTCCAGTCCCCTGAGGCTTCCATTACAGAAACAACGGTCACGAGTGTCAATCCAACCGTATCAGCCATATTTATTTTCAGACATATCATAAGTACCAATACACATACGAGTCCGACTGCAATCGGCTCATTCGAAAATACCATTCCGCCCAGCAATGCCATGATTGCACCTAGTGTGCTTGTTTGGAGTTGATCCAGAAAATAACGCCACGACCTATATATCGACGGTTGCATGGCAAAAATAGCGGCTATCGCTGCCCCCACAGGCGAATGGGTGTTCAAAAGCGTGCTCAGAAAAAGGGCGAGCGTCACTGCAATTCCCGTTTTCAACACCCGTGCTCCAAAAGCCAAAGCCATCCCTCCTGCTTACCTTTCAAATTTATTCATACCGAATTACTATAATGAAAATTCAATGTAAAGTCCATGCTTTATTATTACCCAAAACAAGCGAAGATCAGGAATATTTATGAAATGTACAGTTCCTGATAGAATACATATCAACAGAATTAACTTATTTGCAACAACGTCACAGGAGGAACTCATCGTGTCATGGATTAGCAAAATGTTAGAAGAGCCCCGAAAGTGGCCACGCAATATCCGATTGTTTTTTATGGCCAATCTGCTGTACCAGATGGGTACAGGAATGTTTTCTGTGCTGTATAACCTGTATATCCAAGGGCTTGGCTTTGATGATGATATGAACGGCCGGGTGGTCAGCATGCAGGCGTTAGCGACGGCGTTGCTGTTCATTCCGGTCGGATTTTTGGGGGATCGCACAAGCCGCAAAAATATGCTGGTCATCGGTGCATTATTCAGCGGCCTGGCCTTTCTCGCCCGTACCTTTACAGATACCAGCGGAAGCATGTTGGTATTTGCCGTAATCTCAGGTGTATTCGCCGCCTTTATTCAGGTGCTGGCCGTGCCTTTTTTAGCAGAAAGCATAAGCAAAGCCCAACGTTTAAAAATATTCAGCTATTACTCAGCTCTTGTACTGGCAGCCCAAGTCCTGGGCAGCTTCGGGGGTGGCGTACTCGCAGATGGGCTGCAGACGTGGGGAATCACACCGCTATCCAGTCTGCGGGTTGCTCTGTTCCTTGGAGGAATGGCAACATTGACTGCTTTTATTCCTCTATTGTTCATCACAAAAACTACGGCAACCGTAGAAGCACTAGCTCCTGCCGAATCTTCATCTCAAACAGAACAAGTACAGACGCCGCACAGTACATCCGATATCCCTGCCTCGGAGACACCTACTGCTGCTTCTGATCGCCGGGTTATTGGACAATTTGTTCTGGCCCAGTTTTTTCTTGGACTGGGTTCAGGTCTGGTCATCCCGTATCTTAATTTGTATTTTACGAACCGCTTCTCCGTATCGCTCAGCGCAATGAGTTTACTGATTGCACTCGGCCAGCTCATGACCATCCTCTCCATGTTGATCGGACCTACCCTCGGCAGCCGAATTGGTCTAGTCAGAGCTGTAGTTGGCTTCCAACTGCTTTCGCTACCGTTCCTTCTCATTACAGGCTTTACAAACGTGCTATGGATCGCTTCCATCAGCTTTCTATTCAGGCAAGCGCTCATGAATGCAGCTAATCCGCTGCAAACCGCCATTCTCGTCGAACGTGTGTCAGATAAAAATCGTGGCATTGCCAACTCCATTCTCCAGACGACCTGGATGCTAGGCACCGCAGGTATGGGACCTGTACAAGCCTATCTGGTTACAACTTATGGCAACTACTGGGGCTATGCCATCACATTTAGCATGACAGGTGTTTTCTATATTTTGTCCTCCCTCGTCTATTACAGGATGTTTCGAGAAAAGCGTCCGTCCGCGAACCAGCTTTTACAAAACCCGGCAGGCCCGTAAACAAAATCATGACACAATAAAAGCCGGAGCCTCCAAGCGGACTCCCTTGGAACGTCATAGGATAAATGAGAATGGCGGAGGAGGAATGAAGGCATGCTTCGAGTTGCATTATTTACGGACACGTATACGCCTGACGTGAATGGCGCTGCTCTGACCCTGGAACGATGGATTGGCTATCTGGAGACACATGGAGTATCTACGCTCGTCTTCGCACCGGAGGCAGACCATCATCTGCCCTCTGGGCCGGGTGTAGAGCGATTTCGAAGTATTCCCTTTTTGTTGTACCGGGAATGCAGACTTGCGATCCCCAACGCCAAACAGATCAACGAGCGTCTGTCAGCCTTTTCCCCGCATTTGATTCATGTCGCTACTCCGTTTAACCTTGGCCTGTATGGAACAAGCTACGCAGCCAAACACCATATTCCACTCGTTGCCTCATATCACACCCACTTTGATAAATACCTTGAATATTACAAGCTTCGCTGGCTTGAACCTGCGTTATGGAAATACATGCTCTGGTTTCACAGACATTGCGAAAGGGTATATGTCCCCTCTCAATCAACCATGGAATTGTTGCGCAATAAAGGAATGGGGCAGCTCGAAATCTGGAGCAGAGGCATTGATACCGACCGATTTCAACCAAAGGTGGACCGTCATGCAGTATGGAAGAAATGGGACGTTCATGCAGATGCATTTGTTATTTTGTATGTGGGCAGGCTTGCACCAGAAAAGGGGATAGACACGTTACTGGATTCCTACCTCCAGTTACCTGACGACGTCCGCGCAGCCTCTGTGCTGGTCATTGCAGGAGATGGTCCATTATATAAGATCAAAACTGCAGCGGATATAGGGATGCCGGAGCATGCACTCCACTGGCTTGGTTTTGTGAAAGGGCCGGAATTAGCTGAACTCTACGCCGCAGCCGACGTATTTCTCTTCCCTTCCACCACGGAAACCTTCGGCAACGTAGTACTGGAGGCTATGGCGAGCGGTACACCTGTGGTCGGTGCCAATGAAGGCGGGGTAAAAGATAATCTAATCCATGGAAAAACGGGGCTATTGTGTCCTGCTGGGGACGCCTCTGCCTTTGCCAAAGCTGTACACCTGTTGTATGAGGATGCCTCACTTCGCGATGCTATATCCAGAACTGGTAGAGCCTACAGTCTGGAGCAGACATGGGACCGTATTTTTGAACGGCTACTGGACAGCTACATGGACGCAGCGACCCTCCATCTTGACAGCCATCCCATGACGCGAATGTAACTCTGAGGACTTCATAGCTACAGATGCTAAAGGGTGGTTAGAAAATGCTCCTTCACGCATTCTGTAACCACCCTTCATCAGCTTAACTATTTCCCCGTCTAACTACAATTGCAGATAAAAGAAGAAAAGCCTTTGCTAATACCTTAATTGTTTCAGCAGCTTGTTATGTACCCCACTCAGCAAAATCACTGCGGTCAAGGCGCCGATGAACGCAAGAAGCATATCCCATTGGGTGTCCCATACATCTCCCTGCGTGCCCAGAAAAGCTTCTGCTGCTGTTCCCGTTGCCTTGGCTACAGCAAACTCAATCAGCTCGTATACAGCGCTGATCGCAAGACACACACTAACCGTGAGGAAAGTGAGCCAGCTCCCGCTTCCCAAGGGCGTTTTCCGCAGCAGCACTTCCCTGACAATGAGTGCAGGTACAAAACCTTGTACAAAGTGCCCAAGTCGATCATAATAATTGCGTTCCAGTCCGAACGTGTCCCGAATCCAGTTGAACAGTGGCATTTCGGCATAGGTATAATGTCCGCCCACAATCAGGATCAATGCGTGCAGCCAGATTAGGGTATATACCAGATTGGTAAACCGAAATCTTCGGTACAGAGCCGCCAGCAGTACAGCTCCCAAAACCGCTGGGAGAACTTCCAGTACCCATGTAAAATAATCCGCCGGGCGAATCAAAGACCAAATTAGGGCAAGCGCCAGCAATACAAGTAAAACAAGCGGGTAGCGATCATTTTTAGACCATGCCGTTGCCTGGTTCATCGTCATTCCTCCTCAGCCCAAAGCTCTAGCCTTCGTTCGTTACGATATGTTTGACACGCCCAACCTGTCCGTCTGCCAAACGCACTTTGATTCCATGCGGATGACGTGGGGAATTGGTCAAAATATCTTTCACCGTTCCTCGCGTCAACTTACCGGTAGGCTGATCCTTTTTAAGTACAATATCTACCTGAAGACCAGCGCGGATGTCGGATCGATTCTGTCCGTTCATTGTTGCTATTCCTCCTTTGCTTTTATATTTATGATGATATTCAGCCACTCAGTTACAACAAAATCACCAACGCCGCCATTCGTCCTGGCGGCTGTTCCCCATCCAGACTACGCACATCGTGGATACATAGCTGACGAGCAAAATAACGAATACCATCCCGCTAAACTCCACAAAATGAGTACGTTGCAAGGAGTCTGCCCATATGGAAGATACCTGTGCATACAGTTGAGAAGGCGCAGAAACAATATCCCATGTGTTCCCTCGAAAGAAACGGCCAATATAAATACCCAGGCTGCTCAACAAGAGTACCGCCATCATAAACAGCCAACTAACAAGCCCACCACGTGCACGTTGTACCAACTGTCGTACGGATTCGAGTGATACAAATCCCATTGTCAGGCCAAGTATGGCTACCAGCAGCATCCCCAATACATGATTCCAAAAGTACGGATTTCCCCAGAAACGTTGCTCCCCGAGAAACGGATATCTGGCGAATACATGCAGCAAATCTGTGATCAAATAGGGTGTATTGGGATAAAAGAAAAGCCATGCCGCCCCCGTGACCCAGAGTAAAAAAGTCCTCGTTCCTCGCCTCCACGAGCTATACATTACATCAAGCAGCAGCGTCAACAGCATAGGAATCCAGGCCAGCATCATATTCCACCAAATAAAAAGATAAGGGCGGCCCCCTGAGGGCAGTCGCACGTTAATGATCCACAATGTACTGATTACGGAGCATAAGGCCAGTGTTAAAAAAATATAAAGTTTTACTGGATAATTTAACGATCTTAAACGGGCATACATACGTGTCTTTCCCTCCTTGTAACCGTCCTGCCTTCCTGACGTTCCAATTTACACCTGTTCTGGACAGTGTACACCACAATGGCTTCAAGCTCAATGGAAGCGCTCCACCTCTGTATAAATGAACATAAAAAACATCTATTCTTTGGGAATCGACCCCATCCGAAAAATAGATGCTTACTGTGGTTTAGACTTCACTCACAGGTAAAGGCGTAGCTCCGGTAGTTTTAATATTCGTATTGTACACACTCGATATGCCGATTTTCCCCCGCTCAATCATAGGCTCAATCGTCGTTAGCATTTCCCGGGCAATGTTATAATTCAGCTCCACCCTGCTAAAGCCCAACTGACGGATTTCCTCTACAAGTTCTCGGCCGCCCATATGTTTTTTTATATTCCAACAGTTAGATGCTGAATAGATAAATTTCTTACAAATGATCTGTTATCACTCAGCTCCCAAGCCTTTTTTTGTTATGTATATGAACATTATGAAATCGCTCCACATATCACAAAAATAAATTTATATTATAAAAAAAGCCTATCCATCATCTACTTAAAGACGGATAAGCTTTTACTGTTGTCTAACCTTGTATCCAATTGACTAATGAATGTACTGCCAATGTACCCGGCGCAGCTGCCACAAATGCCGATGGACCGTTGTGCAAAGCCAAAAATTCCACTGTTTTTGGAATACCGGGAGCTAGATCCAGATGGTTGTCGCTGAAAATACCTTCCTGCTCTGCCGATAGCCACACGTGTCTGGCAAGTACATCCGAACACAGCATGAATCTGCTAGCCTCGCTTCCCTGAATCTCTGTCACTTCAATTTTTGCCTGCGGTAAATCCATCTCTTTCGTGTCTGCAAAATAAATTTCACTGGAGGTCACCTGTTCACCATTCTGCGTCAGACGCGCAACCAGCATATGCTCCGCACGGTTCAGGCCACTCAGCCATTTGTCGATAGGCAGTATATGTACAATTCCTGCACCACCTGCTGGTTGCTTTACCTTAACATTCTCTTCACGAACAGCCTGGCTGCTTCGGATATGCAAAAGCGTCAGCCGCAACGTACCTGATATCGGCTCTAGTGTATCGTTGACCAGATGTAGTGCCTTATTCCCCTGTTCTGTATCTGTTGCACTCAACAACACATCGGCAAAGCTACGCTTAGCCGTATATTGGAGCGCTTTCCAACGACCAAAATAGTCCATACTCGACCAGGAGGCAACGGGCCAGCAATCATTCATTTGCCAGTATAATGTTCCCATGCAATAAGGCTTGTGACGACGATGCGCCTCTATAGCTGCTTTCATTGCTTCTGCCTGTAAAATTTGGCTCATGGGAAGAAAACTTGTAAAATCCTTTGGTTCTCGCATGTACCGCTCCATATATTCTTTAATCAGACGATTGCCCGCACCGTTCTTCTGATGTGCCAGCATCACCGCAGATTCCAGTTCCAAATCCTTCTCTTCCGCATAAGTACGAACGGACTTGTATTCAGGAAAAGACTGAAAACCATATTCACTCATAAAACGGCCCACATGTACATGATAATTCTCAAACGGCTCAGACGCGTGCCATACACCCCAATAATGAACATCACCTGCAGTTGAAGACCGATGGGCATGCTGATTCCGATCTCTCGTCAGGTCAATTAGCGGGGAGGAGGGCCAATATGCTGTCTGCGCTGACCAGGTGCGTACCGCCTCCGGTAGAATCCGATGAAAGAGCATTTCATAATCATCCCACAGGCGTTCCCGTTGCTCAGGTGTGTAGTTCTTTTTCCAGCCCCAGCCTCCATTCTCTTCATAATGCGCCCACGCAGAATCGATCTCATTGTTGCCGCACCATAAGGAAATACAGGGATGATTACGCAGCCGCTTGATATTGTCCTCGGCTTCCTGTGCCACATTGTCTATAAAATCCTCATCCCCTGGGTACATGCTGCAAGCGAACATAAAATCTTGCCACACGAGCAAACCGTATTCATCACAAAGCTCATAAAATACGTCTTGTTCATAAATACCGCCACCCCACACTCGCAACATATTCATATTCGAGGCGGCTGCGCTGGCAATTTCATACCGATATCGTTCCATCGTAACTTCAGTGACAAAGCTGTCATTCGGAATATGGTTAGCCCCTTTTGCAAACACCGGAATTCCGTTCAGCTCAAAATAAAAGCTCTCTCCTGCTGCATCCCGTTCCCGTACAAGACGGATGGAACGCAGTCCCGTTTTTACTGATTTTTCCGCGATTACAGCTCCTTGTTCTTGTTCCACTAATTCGGCCACAAACGTATATAGATGCGGCTCCCCCAGTCCACGGCACCACCACAGTTTGGGCTTCTTCATCTCCAGCTCCAGCTCCACTGTCTGCTTCCCCTTCAGCAGCCGAACTGGCTTGGACCACACTTTGCCGTCAGCAGAAATACGCAACTCGGCATCTCTAATCTCATCTGCATTTTCGATCTCTACCACTGCCATGAGTTTAGCCCCTGCCGAACTCACTTCGTCCTGTCGAATAAACAAGTCTCTCACGAGCAGACCGGACCAAGCCTCGATCCGAACCTCTCTCCAGATACCGCTCGTCACCAGCCTCGGTCCCCAATCCCAACCATAGTGGTAAGGAGCTTTACGTGCGAAAACGCTTACCTTTTTATCGGACAAACCACCTATTTCGGACTGATCATTGGGTGCAGGGAGTCCATAACCTAAGCTTTCCAGCTTGGGTACATCTTCAGCAATCGGAGAACGAAAACTGATTTCTAGCCGATTTTCCCCTTGCTGAACCAATGCCTTCACATCCTGTCTCCATACTCGAAACATATTATTGGCTGACAAGACAGATTGATCATTCACTTTTACATCTGCGTATGTGTCCAGACCTTCCAACACCAACTCTACACATTGACATTGAAGCTGATCTGCATTTATCTCAAAATGGGCTTCATATATCCAATCCTGCTTATCAATCCACTGTACCTCCATCTCGTTCATACCCATAAACGGATCAGGAATTTTGCCATGTCGTAAAAGATCGGTGTGCACACAACCCGGCACTTTCGCGCTGAGCCACTCATCACTTTGTGCTTCTCTAAACCTCCAGCCATCCAACCCTATCACATTAACCATCGTCACAAGCCTCCCTATAAGCATGATTGGGAACATCTGGATTCGTCAGTAACATAACAAAAATAACATTAAGCTAACAAAGTAGTCAATTGTTTTTTTGGAACAAGTGGCAAAATACAAAATAAAAGTCGCCCTCTGCCCCAAACAGGCTAAAAGCGACCTCCTTTGTCTTCACGATGTATGGTGTCACACACGTATCTGGACATTAACTATATGTGATTGTGCTGATGGGACGCTCACGGTCATCATTTTCCCGACTGATCCGGGGTGCATGAACTTCCCGTATGAATAGCTCAGCATGTAGCAACTTTTTCTCGACAGGCGAGTTCGGGTTCGTTATGCGCCACAACAATTGGTCCACTGCACGCATTCCCAGCAATTCCTTATCCACTCTCACCGTGGCATAAATTGGCATTTGTTCATTCGTATCGTCAAACCCGGTCACTCCGCAACGCCTCGGAACGTCAATCCCCTTTTCTTTCAGCACATCCACGACCTGCGCAGCAGTCACATCATTAGCACACACAAAAACCTCAGGCAGTTTGTCCTCAGACAACTTGTCCATTTCCTCAGCAAGCGCCTGCGCTCCTCCGTGAAGAAGGGCTTTATTTTGTCGCAATTCTACTCCGCTCATTTCCAGTGTAGAACGACAAGCTTCCCAGCGTTCGTAGAAACTGTGAGCGTCATCAATATGACCCACAAACTGAAAGCGGGTATAGCCCCTGCACAGCAAATCCTTCATTAATTCACTCATGCATGTGCGATTATCTGTAAACACCGTATCACTTAAAAATGCAGAATCCCAATGATCTACCATGACGACCGGAATACCCATCCGATAAATGTTCAGCAACAACGAAGTTGAAATTGTCCCTACTGTGATAATCCCTTTAATCGCCTCTGGGTTCAGTAGAGAAAACATATCCTCAGTCGAGGGCTCCGTTAACGTGATCATATCCATCCCCTTACGGTTCAGACGCTCGGAAATCCCTTCAAATACAGGTCCCCAGTACCTGGATTCCCTGTTCTGGTGCCGAATATTTGGAAATAACACCAGCACCGTACCCGACCATTCTCTGGCATCTGTGTCCCGAGGCTCTATCCCAGTCATTTTGGGATGACTGCGAAAATAGCCCATCTGGGCAGCAAGCTTAACCAGCAGCGCCCTCGTCTCTTCACTTACACCGGGTTTGCCTGACAGTGCACGCGAAACAGCAAACTTTGAAACACCCGCCGCATCCGCAATTTCCTGCAATGTTACTTTTCCACGCATCTCCTCACCCAACCCTATTCGAAATCTTTTTCTACCTTAGTCTTCTAAATATACAGGTATGCCTATAAACTGGTACCATCGTAGCATACTTTGTTTTAGATCATCAAACGATGGATTTACACAAATCCACACTTTTCATTAAAATATGTTTGCTTAATAAAAAAACAAACTGCATAACAAACAATTATAAATAACTTGACGTGAGGTTCTTTATTTCCTACAATTTACTATTGAAAGCACTTACATTATGTAAATCATACTTATTAAGGGGGATTTGCAAATGTTCATGAACAGGTCGGTACGACAGAGCTCTATTCTACTCCTGTCTTTGCTGCTGCTCGTTACAACAGGCTGTGCGAATGGAACAGACGGTAAGGCAGAAAAGGAAGATCCTAATGACACCAGTCCCATTACATTTACTTTCTTTGGCGGTGATTCCAGCTCTAACTGGAACAACATGAAGGATGTTGTCGGACAGGAAATTATCAAGAAAACGGGCGTTACGCTAAATGCCGAACATGCTGTCAATGGTCGAGGCGAGGAAAAGTTTGCTTTAATGGCAGCGAGCGGAGAGTATCCAGATCTCGTGTACCCTAAATCAGACATTGGCAAGTTAGTCGATGCCGGGGCACTCATTGACTTAACCGACCTCATTGACAAATACGGCCCTAACATTAAGAAAGTGTATGGAGACTATTTTAATCGTATTAAATATAGTAGTGAAGATCCAGCCATCTACACGATCCCGACCAATCTGGGTGTGGATCACATTGCGTTTGATGCACAAGCCGGCTTCGAAATCCAGCACCAGGCACTTAAGAAGCTTGGATACCCTAAAATCCGCACCGTTCAAGATTTTGAAAAAGCACTTAAAGATTATGTCGCCAAATATCCAACCACCAATGGACAGCGAACCATCCCCCTATCACTCGATGCCGAGGACTGGAAAATTCAAATTACAGTGACAAACCCGGCTGTTACTGCTACAGGTGGACCCGACGATGGCGAATATTATATTGATCCTAAAACACACAAAGCTATTCTTCACTACAAGCGCCCAGAAGAACGTGAATATTTCCGTTGGTTGAACCATATGTACAATGAAGGACTGTTGGATAAGGATACTTTTGTGCAAAAAAGTGATCAGTACAAGTCCAAAATTGCCGCAGGCCGTGTCATCGGACTCATTGATCAGGAATGGAACTATCAAGATGCCGAAAATGCGCTCAAAGCAGCAGGTAAGGATGAATTCACTTACGCCCATTTTCCAGTCACTTTAAATGAGAAATACGAGGACCATTCCCTCCAGCCCATCGGCTTCGATACCGCATCCGGGATCGGAATTACAACCTCATGTGAAAATCCGGTGCGAGCTATCAAGTTTCTGGATTTTCTGGCCTCCGACGAAGGACAAATTTTACGTAATTGGGGAATTGAAGGCCAGCATTACAACGTAGAGAATGGCAAACGAGTCATTCCGGCGGATGTGCAACAACGTAAGAACACCGATAACGCTTCTTTTAGCAGAGAGTCAGGTATCGGTTTGTACTGGATATGGGGGCCACATTACGGCGATAGCGTGAAGGACCCTTCGGGCAATTATTACACAACCAATTATCCGGAGATGATTACCGAAAATTATAGTCAAGCCGAGAAAGAGTCCCTTCAGGCATACAAAGCCCATACGTGGAAAGACCTGTTCCCGAACGAAAAAGATTTTCCGGTAAAAGAGTGGGGGGCTGCCTACAACATGCCTGTTCCGACCAATACGAATTACAATGTTATTTATCAAAAGTCGCAGGACATTGTACGCAAACGCATTCCTGAGGCCGTACTCGCCAAGCCAGATCAGTTCGACGCTGTGTATGACCGCATGCTCCAAGAGCTGGATCAGGCGGGTGTGCCAAAGGCTGAAGAAATCTACACTGGCCTAATTCAAAATCGGCTGAAACTGTGGTACGGCGAAAAATAGGGTTTGCCTTTTTAATGAAATATTACAGGGCTGACAGACCATGCTGTTCAGCCCTTCTACATTAACTATTATTACATATTCTGTTTGGTTTCTTTTTCTTTCCAAGAATTACTTTTCCCTGATACACGATTGACGTAAAACAATAAAATGATAGGAATCAACGCAATCCCGCCACACATCACCCAAGATATTTGAATAGGTGTTTGATCGGAAGACAAATCCGTAAAATTACGACTGATGGTCCCTGTCACGATTAAACCTATGCACATGCCTAATTGTGAAATCGCAGAATCCAGAGATAGTAGTGTGGAACGATACTCATTAGAGATTCTTTTGTTCAGAAAAATTTGTTTGGCAACCGGGTACATGCCGCGCCCCATTTCATAGATCAAAAAGGTAAGCAGTACAGGATAAAATGTGTTGAATGCACCGGCTAAAATGAGCCATATCCCAATCATACCGCAAGCATACATGAGTATATGCACATCACTGAATCGTGCGCCTAGCTTTCGAACCAGGTAACTTCCCAAAGTCATACATAGTGAATACCCTGCCTTGATAAACCCCATAATCCAAATCCCTTGTTCAGAAAGGCCAACCAGACGTGGCTGTTGGAATGTATTCCCCGCCGAGTTCGAAAAGCTGATAAATAAGCCAATCATAAACACAATCCAGATAGACTTATTTTCAAAACCGATACGGACACTTTCTCCGATAATCGTTTTAATGCGAGTATTAGACGTCTTTCGATGTGCCACATTCTCCTCATCCATATAAAAGAAACATAGAAAAATGCATACAATAATAGATAAAATACTAGCCGCCCATGGAAGTGAATAGTTAAAAGTTGCGAGGAAGGCCCCCAACAGACCACAAATAAATCCCGAAATGTACTGTATACTGTTAGAGGTTGTAAAAAGAACTTCCATGGGCTTATCACTATTTTCCACAACCCATGATTCCAACGAACCTGATTGTAAACATATAGCCAGACCTCCAAAGACTTGCGCAAACACAAGCACCCCGATATGATCTGTCGAAACGAACAATACACTATAGGCTAGAAAACAACAAAGTCCCAAAATAACAGAGATTTTTCTTCCATACTTGTCTGCAATAGCCCCAGTGGGTATCTCAAACAGAAAAATACTTACAAAGAATACAACCAGTAAGAAGTTCGCACTCTGCAAAGAAAGTCCTTTAGCTAATAAAAAAAGGATGAGCGTAGTCCCCGTGATTTCACTCATAAAAAATTGAAGAAAGCTGACGGAGTAATATAGCTTATGAGGTTGCACTCTCAGGATTCCGTCGCTTGCTCTGCAGCCTCATATTCACTTCGCAAAATCCCCATCTGAATAATGTCATAGTATCGCCCTTCCCTGAATAGCTTTTCCCGCAGCCGCCCTTCCTCCTTGAAGCTGCTGGCCAAATAGCAACGGTGTGCACGTTCATTGAACGCATAGACCTCCAGCTCCAGCCGATGCAGGTTCAGCGTATGAAATGCAAATTTTTGTAACAACCGGATCGCTTCCCGTCCATAACCTTTGCCTAGATCACCGTCACGCCCGATCACAATTCCAAGGGTGGCGTGCCGATTCACCCAGTTGATTTTAAATAAGTCCAGTTGTCCGATGTAATCCAGGGTGTCTTTATGCGCAATGACAAAACCTTTGATCTCGGGGTTGCCGTCAATCATCATCTGTACAAAAGATTCACTATTCACCTGTGAATGCGGATAGATAAACACGTCGCTTAAACCACGTGTGATTTCCGGGTCATTGACCCATTTTCGGATATCTGGTATATCCTCTTGACGGTATTCTCTCAATACAACTCGTTTTCCAATGATATGCGGCATCGTAATCTTCCCTCCGATTATGTATTTGTTTAAGCACCTTTATGCTTCCATTACTCTCACAAACTCCAGAAAACGTGTACCTTTATAATGAAGCTCCCCACGATCCCCGATCACAATCATACCAAAGTCCCTATCCTTCACCTCCAGCTCCTTACGCTCACCCCCGTCAAACTCAAAGGTGATATAATAATAGGTCGAAGCTGAAAAATCGCCTGATCCCCCACGCACTCTCGTCCGTTTATCCACAACCTTACATGAACGTTGTACCCGTTCGGCTGCTTGATTGGACAGGCCCGCTCCGATCGTTTTGACAATTCCCATAATCATTACAAAAGCAATGAGTCCAAATACGATAAAAAAGATCGTATTAAACGATTGAACTTCCATAGAATCACTTCCCATTCACTTCATCCTTTCTACAGTAAAATGTAAATTTTCCATTCTATTGCCCATTGACAAATCGTACATCTTCACTCTCAAAAACTCCAATACTTTTTTAACATACTTACGAAAAAAAAGTTCTTTCGCTCTTTTCCGCACCCCGCTTGGACTTCTACCCGATCTGGGTCCTCTGATCCCCTCTAGACCGATTGACAAAACTATATATAGATATAAAATAGAGAATGTACTCTAAATATAGTGTAAAAAACGTATTTATGACCGATATCTTGAAGATACAGGTATGAAAATACATGTAAATATAGAGTCAAAAATCTTAAATGGCGCAGCCAGCAAGGGATTCTATCATGATGGATCTCGGGCAATGCCGTTTTCTTTTTTCGTTAATTGTTTAAGGAGGTTACATACCATGCTGATTGCATATGATTCCAAGACCGGCAATGTAAAAAGATTTATAAACAAGCTCAAGCTTCCAGCGGTTCAGATTGAGGAGCAAATGACTATAGAAGAACCTTACGTACTTATTACATATACAACCGGGTTTGGACAGATACCTGAGAGGGTATCTTCCTTTTTGAAAAAAAATGCACAAAACCTTGTTGGTGTAGCTGCAAGTGGCAACCGTAACTGGGGTGAGAAATTTGCCAAAAGTGCGGATTTGATTGCCGATCACTATAATGTCCCCGTGATTAGTAAATTTGAATTATCTGGAACGTTCGGAGATGTAGAGCGTTTTAAACAGGAGGTGAGCCGAGTTGCGGCATATTGAATTGAACAACATGTTGATGAAACGCGATACAGACGGCTTTTTCCAATTGGAAAAGGACCAAGAGGCTGTAGCAGAATTTATGAAGGAAGTTCAGGAACGGAGTTTGAAGTTTGCTGACACAGCCGCTCAAGTGCTGTATATGATTGAGAATGATTATTATGAGAATTTCTACAACAGCTATACGGCTGACGAAATTAATGATATTTTCCATATCACTCATAGCTATAATTTTAAATTCCCTTCCTATATGGCAGCATCCAAGTTTTATACCGATTATGCAATGAAGAGTAATGACCGTAAAGTCTATCTGGAACATTACCCTGATCGGGTTGCCGCGGTTGCCCTGCATTTGGGACGCGGTAACGCGGATACGGCACGCCTGTTGTCCCGCTCGATGATGGAGCAACGTCTCCAGCCAGCGACACCAACGTTCCTGAATGCAGGCAAAAGCCGCCGTGGGGAATTGGTATCCTGCTTCTTGCTCGAAATGGACGACTCCCTGAACTCGATCAACTATGTACTAAACACTTGCATGCAGTTGTCCAAAATCGGCGGCGGTGTTGCCGTTAACCTGTCGAAGCTGCGGGCACGCGGCGAAGCGATTAAAGGCGTAGAAGGCGCAGCAAAAGGCATTATGCCTGTGCTGAAGCTGATGGAAGACGGCTTCTCCTACGCAGATCAAATGGGACAACGTAAAGGCTCTGGGGCAGCCTATTACAACATTTTCGGATGGGACGTGCTTGAGTTCCTGGATAGCAAAAAAATCAATGCTGACGAAAGAGTACGTCTCAAGACACTTTCGATTGGATTGCTGGTGCCAAACCGTTTTTACAAGCTGGCTCAAGATAATGAACCGCTGCATGTATTTGCTCCTTACAGTGTGTTCAAAGCCTATGGAACACATCTGGACGACATGGATTTGGATGAAATGTACGACACGCTGCTCGCCGACGATCGGGTGAAGAAAAAAATAGCGATGAGCGCACGTGACATGCTGACGAAAATTGCCATGATTCAGTTGGAGTCTGGTTATCCATATATCATGAACAAAAGTAACGCGAACCAGGCACATGCTCTTAAAAACGTGGGTCAAGTCAAGATGTCGAACCTATGTACGGAAATCTTTCAGTTGCAGGAAACTTCCGAAATTACAGATTACGGCCAACAGGATACCATCCGCCGGGATGTGAGCTGTAATCTGGCTTCTCTGAACATTGTAAATGTGATGGAGCATGGCAAAATCCGCGAATCCGTTCACGAGGGTATGATTGCGCTCACCTCGGTCAGCGATATGACCCAAGTAGCTAATGCGCCAGGTGTTGCGAAAGCGAACCGTGAAATGCACTCCGTTGGTTTGGGTGTCATGAATCTGCACGGCTACCTTGCCAAGAACAAAATTGCGTATGAAAGCAATGAAGCAAAAGACTTTGCCCGTACCTTCTTCATGACGATGAACTATCATTCTATCGAAAAGAGTATGGAAATCGCGAAAGCGGCTGGACAAAGCTTTTATGGATTTGAGGAATCGGATTATGCGACAGGCGTATATTTTGACCGATACCTGAACACGGATTATCGTCCAACAACTGCACGTGTGCAAGAGCTGTTCAAGGGCATCTATGTTCCGACTACAGCGGACTGGGACAAATTAAAAGCAGATGTGATGAAAAATGGCCTGTACCACGCCTATCGTATGGCAATTGCGCCGACTGCCAGCATTTCGTACATTCAAAATGCAACATCCAGCGTCATGCCGATTGTTGAGCAGATTGAAACCCGTACCTATGCCAATTCGACGACCTACTATCCAATGCCTTATTTGCAAAAGGATAACCTGTTCTTCTATAAATCTGCTTATCAAATGGACCAATTCAAAGTGCTGGATCTGATTGCAGAAATCCAGCCGCATGTGGACCAAGGAATTTCGACCGTGCTTCATGTGAACAGTGACGTGACTACGCGTCAGTTAGCACGTTGCTATCTGTACGCCGCACACAAAGGACTTAAATCGTTATACTACACACGCACCAAAAAGCTGTCTGTGGAAGAGTGCCTCACCTGCTCCATCTAAAGCATAAGTGATAACAAGTTGTAGTATAAAAATTAGATTTTAAATAGATATGGATGCTTTGCATTAGAAGCTGTATCCAGCGTGTGGTTCAGACCTTTACGGGACTGGACAAGACCCTCGCGGATACAGCTTCCGTATGTCAAGCATACGATGATTCGCCTGCACTATTTCAATGTGTGTTTCTAGGGAATCTCGCAAGCTGAAGGGAGAATGCTAACAATGACAGGTATACAAGCCGTAAACTGGAATCGCTCGGACGATGATTTTACACTGATGTTCTGGAACCAGAACATCATGCAATTTTGGACGGATGATGAAATCCCGTTGTCTGACGATAAAATGTCCTGGGTAACCCTCAGTGATATCGAAAAAGAAGCCTACATGAAGGTGCTGGGCGGATTAACACTGCTGGATACCATTCAAGGCGGTGTAGGTATGCCGCAAATTATGGAGCATGTGGACGGACTGCAACGCAAAGCCGTACTAAGCTTTATGGCGATGATGGAACAAATCCATGCCAAGTCGTACAGTAGCATCTTTACAACGCTAGCTTCCACGGAAGAAATTGACGGTGTATTCCGCTGGGTGGAAGAAAATCCACATCTCCAAACCAAAGCAGAAACCATTCGTCAATATTATATGAATATCCACACACCGAAAGACCTCTATCTCGCGATGGCTGCGTCGGTGCTGTTAGAAAGCTATTTGTTTTATAGCGGCTTCTTCTATCCTCTTTATCTGGCGGGCCAGGGCAAGCTGACATGTAGTGGAGAAATTATCGATTTGATCTTACGGGACGAAAGTATTCACGGTGTGTACGTAGGTGTACTGGCACAGGAGATTTATGCAGAATTGGATGAGGAAGAACAACGTGATCTTTACCAGACGCTGGTAGGTTTGCTGCGCTACTTGCATAATAACGAGGAACAATACACCGAGCAAATTTACACCCCTATTGGACTCGTAGACGATGTGAAAGTCTTTTTGCGCTACAATGCCAACAAGGCCATGATGAACTTGGGCTTTGATCCACTGTTTGAAGAAGAAGAAGTTAATCCCATTGTATTCAACGGCATCAGCACCCATACTAAGCAGCATGATTTCTTTTCTAAAAAAGGAAACGGCTATGTGCGGGCGATGAATGTAGAGCCGCTGACAGATGATGATTTTAATTTTGGCGTATAAGTACAATTACGTGAAACTGTAAACAAATAGGGTTTCAGAACTTGTCCCTGAGTTCTGAAACCCTATTGCCTAAAGAAAGTAGGTAGCATGCGTTCGCTTATATAAAACGGGTATTGCCGCTGTTATAAGGATTATACCCATAAAAGCGGGTGCGCCATGACCAAGTGATACATAGATTTGACCTCCAATAATAGGCCCAATCATTCTTGCTAAAGCCTGAATAGATTGACTACCTCCTTGAATCCTTCCTTGTTCACTAGAATCGACAGACTTGGAGAGCATCCCGTTGAATGAAGGTCCAAAGATCGAATCACCAAAACCAAATATAAACATTCCAGCGATAAAAAGAGGATAGAATGAGAACAAAGTAGATAGCGCAATAAGACTGTAACCTATAATCTCCGAAACCATTCCAAGAATGGCTATCTGTTTATCATTAAGTTTTATCAAAAGCTTGGGCATGATGAAACCTTGTGAAATGATGTCTTGGAAACCCATAATTGAGAACATAAGTCCGATTAGTGCAGGCCTCCAACTGAAAGTATCCATTGTAAATTGTGAAAAAACGGCCTGTAAAGATCCGTTGGGTATCCAAAGTAAGAACGCAGAGACAAGTAGCCTATTTAAGTTTTTCATGGAAAGCAGATTTGCAAGCTGTGTAAATGGATTCAGTCTTACAAAGGTGATCTCTTTCAGTCTATGTTTCTTGTCAAGGCTCTCAGGCATAAAAAAGAATCCATAAACAACGTTCAATAAAGTTATGATTGCTCCAAAATACATGGGTACAGAATAACCAAACTTGGCAAGTAATCCGCCTAGAGTTGGCCCAATGACAGTGCCTACACCTACAACCGCACTCACCCATCCAAAGTATTTGGTTCTCTCTTCTGGAGGAATGATGTCTGCAAAATAGGCGAAGATCGTGCTTATGCTCCCGCCTGTTAACCCTTCTATGATGCGCCCAGCAAATAGTACCCATAGAGCTCCTCCTATGCCAAAAACCAAGTACCCAATTGCGGAGCCCAAAAGGCATACTAAGAGCAATGGACGACGGCCATATTTGTCACTCAAAGCTCCAAGTACGGGAGCCGCAAAAAACACGCAGAATGCATAAACAGAGGTCAGCAGCGTAACAACTATAGCTTGTTCTCCCGGACTGCTTGTATAAGGCTGCACTAAGAATGGGACGACAGGTGTTATGATACTGAAACCTATTCCGCAAAGAAATACAGAGATAAGGCCGAATATTAAAGCGTGTTTATCTATGGTTTGTTCTGTGTTCTGTTCATTGTGTGATCTACATTTGAACACTTCATTTCTCCCCTTAAAGGTTTATTTTTTACTTCCTCGGAAGCAAAAACATCGTATCACAATTTTGCTTCCTCAGCAACAAAATAATAACAAAAAAAATGCAGCCCGTTCTCAATAGAGCCCGGCTGCCTATGGTTTGATTTTCATTATTCAAATTTATTCCGTCTTAATATCTATACCCTGTTTCTTTATTTCTGCATCCAAATGCCTACTATACTTTTCCAAGAAGCTAATCATACTGTTAAATTGTTCTTCGGTTACCTGCTCAAATACGGCTTTATCCCGCTCTTGAAACTCTTTGTGCAGTTCCTCATGGATGTTATAGATTACTTTCCCTTCCTCAGTAAGCCTAAAATAGACTTCTTTCTTGTTATCCGGCTTCCGGTAGCTTTCGATAATGCCTTTTTTTATAAGCTTCTTAGTTATTTTACTTATGGCACCGGTAGTCATATAAAGGGACTCCGCAAGTTTTGTTACGTTGGAATCTACATTTCTTTCAATGTATTCGATGCAATGTACTTCAGAAGGCTTATAACCCTTAAGGCTGTCTTCCATCTTATCTTTATTAAGCCAAACCATCTTGTTATATAAGTCCCTGAAACCCACTATGACCTGTTCTTCTTTGTTCATGGCCTGTCCTCCCACCCGTTGGTGCATTAACAATACAATATAGTATATTTTTGTTTCTATTTCAACAATATTAAATAATTATTGAATTAAGCACGAGGACATACACGCAATAAAAAAACGGCCAGATCGCTAAAGTAGCGGAATCGAGCCGTTTTACATTTCTTAAGACCGAGCCTCAGTGAACATTTGAAAAGTGACGCCAAACTTGTCTGTTACATTCCCATAAGCTGGACTAAAATGGGTTTCCTGCAAAGGCATTCCCACCTGTCCTCCTTGCTGTAGAGCATCAAACATTTTTTGAGCTTGCTCCACACTATCGGTTGTAATACAGATGCTCACCTGATTCCCGCGGCTAAACGGTGACCCGGGAAAGGTATCAGAAAACATGAGCTCTGTCTCACCCACTTTAAGGGTAGCATGTCCCACACGTTCCTTGACCTCTGCGGGAATGGGAAAATCGGGGTTTTCCGGCATTTCCCCAAAGGTTTGAATAAAAAGCAGTTGAGCATCCAATGCCTCTTTATAAAATTCGATTGCTTCTTTTGCATTTCCATCCATCGTGATGTAAGGAATCAAACGTTTGGACATCTTCAACACAGCTCCTTTAATTCGAGGTGGTTAACCCAGCATTTCTCCTGTATTATATACAAAACTTGTCAAGAAAAACAAATCTGTATTCTTAGCTTTCATGCACTTGAACGCCAAGCTGCTTTAGCTCCTTTATCGCTTCCGTAACGTTACGCTGTGGATAAAGCGCAGAGATCATCTGTGCAGTGATCGGAACGCCGTTGAAAATCTGGCTTACCACCCCTAGAGAGATCGGCAACTCATAGTAACTCTCAGCCCAATCCTGATATTCCTCCGGTGTAACTATAATTTTCCCCAACAAAAAGGATGAGCCATCGTCATATCCCTCAGGAAAGTTCGCGTTGCCCATACGCCACTCTTTATCTCCCGCTTCCCTCCACATACAAAAGGTAACGTCCTCTTTCTCCAGTGCTTCATCTTCCAAAAGCTCCATCATATCATCAGGCACACCGTCATATATGCCCGGCCAGACTTCATATTCGTCTCTCGCATGAGGACTTACAGGGGATTCATGGTCAAACCCCTTCAGCAGCACACCTTCACCCGTCCATAGCATATGAATCGTATCTCCAGCGCCATTGTTTACCTCACCCAGGCACACATCACCAGACCATTCAGACTGCATACGATACGTGCGTAACCAATCTTCTGGAGACAATATAATGTCCAGCGCTGACAGTAGTAGCATTCTGTCTTTTAAACCATTCGGCGTTAGCTGTGCATCAAGCATCATATTCTTCATCATTCCCCCACTTTGTTCATGCGTACTAAGAATTCATCTGTCCCTACCTATATCTTTCAAGCTTCGCTCGCTCAACCACCTGCCGAATGAATGGTCCTTTGGCTTCGGTATACGCTGCACGGTCATATTTGAATGCATAGCTTTCTAAAAAATGCCTTCTAATCGTGCTTGGCACAAATCAGAAGGCATTCTCTTGTTCAATTTAAAAATCATTCAGCAACTCCAACCCTATTATTCGGCTTCTCAATCACGATCAGACAGGTGCTGTCTGGCAAAGAAACCTGCTGGCCCTGCTCATCCATGAACTCAACACGTCTGGACAGCGCCTCGGCATAGCCCTCCTGTAAATAGTGGCGGCTCACGCGGATAATCGCTTGTGATCCAAGTGTGCTACGAATACACTCTTCATACTGTGACGGGGTAAAATAACCAAACTGCTCCTGCACTTCATGCACATAGGCTTCCGCTCCCCATGTATAGGTATAGAGAAATTCCATCGCATCGTTCACTGGTAAAACAGCCTCATGCTCCCCCACACGCTCTATTTCAATGTGGCGACCTGCAAAATCTTGCGCATACCGTATCAGCCATTCCATTCCATCCGGCTCCAAGAATCGAATTCGTCTGCGCTGCTCTACTGGTTCGGTCATAATCCCGTCACGAATGATGATACGCCCGCCGGGGGCAAGCACACGATAGGCGCTCTGCAGAGCTGCCTCCACTGTTTGTGGATTGAACCGAATCCCATCTCGTTCAATGTAGGAATAGAGCTCGTGAAGAATCGAAGAGAAGATGACCGTGTCCATACTCCCCGTTTCCACATATTCCTCTAACTGAAGCGCATCCCCTTTGATGACATCCCAACGATGGCGCTCCAATTGCTTTTTACGTTTAAGTGCCTCAATGACATTTACAGAAATATCAAGACCTAATGGCTTCGCATCTGGTCTTTCCTGTTCGATCAGATCCAGCAGTACGCCCCCGCCGGGTCCAATATCCAGTATGCGGGTTCCAGTCACATAATATAAAATGACCCTTTTGTAATCTACGGTCTGGTTCATATCTGTAAGGTACGTTTCCTCATTGTGAAAGCGATCATACGCATCGCGCCGTAATCCGAACAGATCGAACAGCAGCAGGACTGCTTTGTCATACAGAGGCGTTTTTTCTGCCTCAATACAAAAGTCAATCAGTTTCTCAGCCGCAGATGAAAATACAAAATTAAAAAATACAGTACTCGGCAGCTCCTCTTTATGCTCCACGATCACACTCAAATGAGGATTATGCTTCCGTTTTCCTTTTGAAATGTCCTGCCAAGACAGTGCACTTAAATATTTTTCTATCATTCGTTTTTTATATACGTTAATTTTCTTGACACCACGATAGTCATAGTACATCGTATTCATGAGCGATTCGAAACTGATATGGCGAACGGTCGCAGGCTGTTCCTGCCCTGTGCCATCCCTTAATGTGAGTAAAAATACCTTTACCAGTTCTTGAAGTGAAAAATCCTGCAAAGCTGATTCTACATACCAAAGTGTCCGATTCTCCAACGGAGCCAGCGCCTTCTCTACATTCAACTCCCGCTCTAGTTCTGTGTAAGCCTGCTCGAACGGCTCCCCTTCATGAATGGAAACCGACCGTAATCTTTCCAGTCGCTCCTTTACACTCCAGACTACAGGTGCGTTATCCCATGCAATCCAGCCGATCAGCTGCTCCACTTCACTGCGTACTTGATCCCATAATACAGGTTCCACCCCGGCGATAATACACTCGTTCAGGGCCCGTAAAACAAGCTCCAGTTCCTCAGGGCTTAGCCAGCCCTTACGAGTAATTTCAAGCAGCAGTCGATTTTCAGCAAAAGGAATTTCCCCCCGTATATATTGCCCGATCAATCCATGCGTCTCAATCAGAATTCGGGTCATGCTATTGCGCGGGTAAGCAGGGGACTCCGCTTGGGCCTGTCTGACATACAGTTGGGAGGATCCGATATTATGTACAAATAAATTAATACCCTCATGCTGCCAGCGTAGCCGTTCGCGGACTGTGCCTCCTTTGGCTGTCTCAGACCATACCAATACATCCTCCAGTAGCTCTTTAACCCAGAATGACAATGGAAGTCCGTCCAAAATAAGCAACGTACGCTCCACGTAATCCAGTACAGGATTGGCATCCTTTAACTCACCTATAGATCGAATGCGTTCCAAATTTACAATACGCTCCTCAGCCGAAACAAGCAGCTTTAACCAAGTCGGTGTATCCCAGGCCAGATCATTTTCTTTCCTGTAATTAGCAATGGCTTTTAACGATTGCAACATTTTTCTCACCTCGTGTGATTCGGATTCGGTATGCACAGGAGACTTTGAATAAGACATTTGGATTAAAACCTTGTATATACTACACTTTACCATACATTTGTAACTTCCACCTCGTGGAAAATATTAAACATTTGTATCAATCAACCGCTTGACATACTTTCCAAACGCATACATAACCCTCAAGTGCACTAGACAGTGCCACATCAGACAAAACAAATGACCGTAACTTCCATATAAGGAATTACGGTCAGCCTGTTTATTTCCATATACAGTTTAACGACACGACTCCCACTACCTCCATCTTCCAAACTTATCATTCTAGACTTCGTTAACCTGTCCAAAAAATACCTGCATGATCTATTTCTACCTGTTCGAGCTGTTCTTCAAAGCACGGATTAGGTGCAATCTCTTTTACACGCTGCCAGCTTTCAGCTTCTTGCCGGGCATATACATGCCAATGATTTTCTTCCCAGCGAAATTGGACAATGTCCGTGCGATTCCAAAACTCAGTTTCATTAGAAGGCCTTTCCTCCGTCAAGATCAAACAGTTATCCTCTATTTGATAAATGAGCCGCACGTCAGAACGCACGTAGCCTGGCACCTTTAGCGCAATATAGCCATTCAGCAGGTATTCAACCTTTTTAACGGTAAACGGATCAATCCGTTCGTTCACGAGATTTCCACCCCTTGATCAATTCGTAAATATTACGATTTAAATATAGCAGAAATCGAAGTTTTTGAAAAGAGTCCTTCATGCCGTCCCAAAAGCAAAAAGATATCCTCCAGCCTGAAGGCTCAGAAGATATCTTATTACTCTTGTTATATGCAGCCGAATCATAATCCCCTATGATTTCTAGAAAGTTACAGTCCCGCTGTGCGGCACGTTAACCATCTATAATAGATTTCGCTTATTTATTAACAGAAACGCCATCTGGTACTGGAATACCAAAATCAGGTGTTCCATCTTCCTTCCAGTTGAACGGCTGAACACGTGTATGACGATTCGGATCATACAGCGGGTCGCCCGTAATTTCCTTGTAATTCCGGGCGTGATATACGATAACATCACTACCGTCAGCAGCAACCGTAAAACTGTTATGACCTGGCCCGAATTGTCCTGTTTCCTCATGGGTGCAGAATACCGGCTCAGGTGATTTCGTCCATGATTTCGGATCAAGTAAATCCGCATTCTCATCTGCCGTCAACAGACCCATGCAATAATTGTGGTCTGTGGCGCTAGCTGAATAACTGATAAAGATCCGCCCGTTCCGTTTCAGAACCGCTGCTCCTTCATTCACCTTAAAACCGATGATTTCCCAATCATATTCAGGAGTGGAGATCATCACCTGCTCACCGCGCAACGTCCATGGATTGCTCATTTCGGAAATATACAGATTGGAATTACCGACGATGTCAGGGTCCTTCTGAGCCCACACATAATACAAAACTCCATTATGCTGGAAGGTTGTCGCATCAAGAGCGAACGTCTCCCAACGGGTTTTGATCTGTCCTTTTTCCACCCATTCCCCTTCCAGAGGATTAGCTGAATCATTTTCAAGCACGAACATCCGGTGGTCGAACAGGCCTTCCTTCGTTTCTGTTGTACGAGCTGCTGCAAAATAAATGTACCATTTGTCGTTTATATAATGAATTTCCGGTGCCCAAATGTTCGCACTTAACGGGCCCGTTTCATATTTGTGCCACACTGCGACAGGCTCTGCTGTACTCAAGCCTTGAATAGTACTTGCTCGTCGAACCTCAATGCGGTCATATTCTGGCACAGATCCGGTGAAATAATAGTATCCGTCACTATGCTTGTAAATCCAAGGGTCTGCCCGTTGCTCAATGACCGGATTATTAAAGGGTACAGTTTGATTCATGGTTATTCTCTCCTCTATGTGTAATATGTAGTTCATACAATTAATCGCTGATACGCTTTCCCCAAATGGAAATTCCCTTTTCATTCATACCCGTGAAAATTAGAGTATGGCGACCGAGCTCCCAGTCCCATGAAGGAAGCAATAACAATTCTTCCTTAGTTCCTTCGGATGTATTGCTCCAATCTATTGTTAGAGTACGCCTGCCATCAAAGCTCCAGTGACCTTCAAGAGAACCGCTGGTTGCCCGCCCTCCATCTTCTAGACGGAGCGGTTCAGCTTCCACCTGGCCGTCTATTTCCTGCTTTATCACGATGCGCTCCCAGTTGCCGGATAATAGCCTTTTGGGTATATCCTGCTCCTTTTCGCCGGCATAGCGCTCTGGGGAGACGACCGGCCAGCCCTCTGTCGTCCACAATATTTTGCGTACATGCAGGTACGGCCAGCTCTTGTCCGTTTCTCCTCGCGCATGATGTACAATATAATAATCCGCACCGTCCTTCAGGACAGAATTGTGACCTGGCGCAACCCAGCCTTCTCCTTCGCTGAACCGATAACCTCCCAATACCTTGTTTCCAATCTCGTATTGAGGCAAATAGCTGGTATCTGCCATATCATGTCCATTCATGTCCACATAAGGGCCTGTGATAGAATCTGAACGGGCAACGCGAACATTGTAGTCCTCAAACAAAGAATCATACGAGACGAACAAGTAGTATTTACGGAACATTGGATTGTACACAATGTAAGGTCCTTCTACAGCACCGTCCTCAGTTGCCCGATCTCTGGCAGCGATATTTTTACCATAGCCAGATTCTTTGAGCTTTCCAGTCTGGGGATCAAGCGGTGTAATATAAATACCGCCGAAAAAAGAGCCGTATACCATCCATGGATTACCCTCTGCATCCAGCACCGGATTGGCATCAATCGCATTCAGCTTGTCATGCTCTTCCGTTTTAACGACCAGCCCTTCATCCTTCCAAGGGCCTTCCGGGGAGCTGGATGTCTGCAATCCGATCGCAGACCGTGTGCTACCAAAGGTAGAAGCAGAGTAATACATCCGATAGGTATCACCCATCTTGATGATGTCCGGTGCCCACAGATTGGTTGCCGATGACCACACCTTTGCTTCCTTTGGAATGCCGGGGAGTGCATACTGAACCCAGTTCCAGTGAATCAGGTCAGTCGATTTGCGTACCATGACACCGGGTCTCAATTCTCCACCTGTCTTTACATCCGTTGAGTAGACATAATAGCCTTGATCTGTTTTGATAATCGCCGGGTCATGTGCATTGTTAATGGTCCAGCGCTGTTCATCGTTAATCGTACTTTGATCATACAAGTGATCGGGAGGCGGAGCCTGCGGATACACAGGGTCCGGAGTGTTATCCCCACAGCCAGATAGACCCAGCATGAGCAGCATAACCATAACTGTTATTCTCCTCCTTCCTTTACCCATTACATATTGTAACTGCCTTACATCATTCATGCGTACCCTCCAAGTGTCAATTAACCTTTGACACCCGAAATAGCAACCGATTCAATAATTTGTTTCTGGAAGATCAAGAATATAATCAGTACAGGTAACAAGGCTATTATTGATGCTGCCATTATAAGCGGATAGTCCGTCTGAATGGCGTAAGTCGCATTGAAATTCGCGATAACCAGTTGCAGTGTCTGCGTCTCTGGTGAGTTCAAGTAAATTATCGGTGCCAAATAATCGTTCCAAATCCCCATGAACCATAAAATAAGCTGTGCCGCAACTGCTGGCTTAATGAGCGGGAACGTAATCGACGAATAGAGTCGGAAATAAGAACTTCCGTCAATTTTCGCAGCTTCGATAATGGCATCCGGTACACTAAGCAAGTACTGCCGCAGGAAAAAGATCATAACTACATTTCCGAACAAACCCGGAACGATCAGAGGCAAAAGTGTATCGACCCAGCCAAGTTTGGAAAACATCATAAACTGTGGAATCATAACCGTTGGATATGGAATCATCATGGATGCGATGAGTGCCAAAAACAGTTTGTTTTTATGAGGGAATCTCAGCTTAGCAAATGCAAAAGCGGCCACACTGGATGTAAAGGTACCTACAACGGTAACACTTACAGCCACAATCACGCTGTTCTTGATCCCGCTTAACAAAGGCCCTGCTTCCCAAATTTCCTTATACTTGCCAAACTGGAACACCTCTGGTATCCATACTGGTGGAAGAGCAAAGACATCCTGCTTTTCTTTCACTGAAGTGGACAGCATCCAAAGCAGCGGCGCGATCATCACAATCGCTCCAATCGCTAGTGCAATAAAGATAATGATATTGGTAACTTTCGTTTTTTGACTATGGGACATAATCAGACTCACTCCTTTCCGCGAAAATCAATCCCCATCAAAGGACGATTTTTCATTCATTTTGAATTGAATCAAAGTTACGATAAAAATGAAGATGCCGAGAATCATAGCCATCGCGGAGGCATATCCCATTTGCAGGTTTTTAAATGCCTTATCCCAAATATAAAAGACGATTGAGGCGGATGAGTATTCCGGACCCCCTGTAGGTGTCATAATGTTCATTTCAGTAAAGATTTGCGAACCACCAATGATATTAGTTACGACCAGGAAAAAAGTTACTGGTTTCACCATTGGCCATGTAATATTGCGGAACATTTGGAATCCGCTAGCTCCATCTAGCTCTGCTGCTTCATAATAAGAGCGAGATACGCTTTGCAGGGCTGCCAAATATAGCAGCATCGTATATCCGAGACCCTTCCAGACGGTCATGAGAATCAAGGCCGGTTTGACCGTATCCTTATCCATTAGCCAGTTAGGACCCTTAATACCGAATATTTCGAGGAATTGGTTCACCAAACCATAGTCCCCGTTGTATGCCCAGTTCCACATAATAGAAACGGCAGCCAACGAAGAAATAACCGGGATATAGTAAATCACACGAAATGTTGTCGTACCTGGAATCTTGCGATTCAAACCTAGTGCCAGCAGTAAAGCTAGTACAAGACCGATTGGAATACCTAGCATTAAGAAAAGAGTATTGTACATCGATTTATAAAAGAGCTCATCGCTAAATAAATCTTTAAAATTGTCGAGACCAATAAAGTTCATTTGTCCCAATCCGTCCCAGTCTGTAAAAGAGCCGTATAATGAATAGACAAACGGGAATAACGTAAAGATTAGCAGACCGAGAATAGGTGGAAGAATAAATAAGTATCCATATACCTTCTCTTTGCGGTAGAGATTAGATTTGGTTATCACAGGGCTCACCTCTGTTTCTAATTTGGAATGAAGATGATGTTAGCAGCATGATATTCAGCCACTAACATCATCCTTTTTTCCTCTATTTACGCATTATTTCTGTGATTTTTTCTCTTGCTCCACCGCTTTATCCAGCAGTTTCTGCATCTTCGGTTGTTCTTGTTTCACATAATCTGCCGCCGTAATTTTACCATCCAGCACAGGTTGAATATCTGTGAAGAAAATATCGTACCATTCTGCATTATACGTATAGTTGCCTGGTAATGAGCGTCCATAGTCATTTACGATATCAATAAATTCTTGTTTATTGTTAGGCTTGGTTTTCGTATCTTTGGACCATTCATCAGCCATGTCCAGCAGATTCGGAATTTGTACCTTGGCATCTACGAGCTGCTTCATTCCTTCTTTAGAAGTCGTCAGATAGTTAACCAGTTCAACAGCTTCATCCGGGTATTTTGTTTTAGAGGAAACGCCGATACCCAGAGAACCGATCCATGTTGCTGATTTGCCAGTCGATCCGGCTGGGAACGGCAGTAAATCATATTCGAATGGCAGTTTTTCAAATGTACTCATATCCCAAGGACCTACCGGGAAGAATGCCATTTCGCCCTTCATCCAACGTTGGTATGTGTCCAATGTTTGTGATTGTTCAATACCAGGTGTGATTTTATATTTGTTTTGCATGTCAGCAAAGTACTGAAGCGCTTCCGCAAATTTCGGATCATCAATCGTTACTTTAGTTTTGCTCTCATCCAGCCAATCAGCCCCATTACTCCATACAAATGCTTGCAATGCCCACTGAACGTTAAAGCCTGTACCGTATTGATCTGGCTTGCCGTCACCATTGGTATCTTTGGTCAACTCTTGGCTAACCTTGATAAATTCATCCCATGTATACGGTTTGTCTTTGTCAGGCAATGGAACGCCCGCTTTTTCGAACATCGTTTTGTTGTAGCCGAGTGCGAATGGACCTAAGTCCTTCGGCATACCGTAAATATCTCCTTGACCGGCCATTTTACCGTCATAGCGATACAAATCTATACCGTATTTCCAGATGTTATCCAGTTTAATATCCTTGTTCTTCTCAATGTAAGGAGTGAGATTCTTCAATACCCCACTGTTTACATAAGCTTTCACATCTCCAGGGGCAAAGTAAAAGATATCTGGAAGATTATTTCCTGTGATCGCGGCTCTTAGCTTTGTAGCATATTGATCCGCTGCCGTCACGACCATTTTAACTTTTACGCCAGGATGTTCCTCTTCAAATTTCTTGATTACTTCCTTATAAGCCTTTTGTTCATCTGTGCCACCACGGAACATGAATGTCAGTTCCTTACTTCCATCACTACTGGAACTTCCCCCACTACAACCAGCCAGTGCAGCCACCATTAACAACAGAACAACCATTGTTATTGCAAAACCTTTTTTCTTTATCAACGCGACCCCTCCTAAATTTAAATGAAACCGCATACATTTAGTGTTAAAATAACTTCATACCACTCGGCCTAATCTTTAACTGTGCGGTACACAACCCGTTGTTGATTGCCGCTGTGATTATCATCCCTCTCATGTGCCATATAATTAACATTTTACTTTATCAATAATGAATTCGTTTACAAACAAAATATAGCATGCCTTTCCTCGGTTCGTCAATGTATTTTTCAATCTTTTTAAATAATTATAAAACATAGATTAGAGTAACATGGAAAGCAAAATTAAATCGTATTTAAGTTAACTTTTATCGAAATAATCAGTGATAAAGCTTAAATACGATTTATTTTTGAAGTAATTCTTAATTCGGAGTTTAATTTGCTCCCCTCTTTATTTAGTAAAAAAAATTTACAAAAAAGCAGTTTACTTCTTTTTGATTTTATTTTAACATAAATCAAAGTAAATATATAAGCGCTTACATCACAATTTTTATAGATAAGGATGGTCTATAGCTATGATTTATATTAAGGACTTAATGTCAGGATTAGATATTTTTAAAGCACTGGGTTCAGAAATCCGCATTCAAATTCTCGAGTTACTTGCCTACCAGGGACAAAGTATGAATGACATTGCTAACAAACTTAATTTGAGCAACGGTACCATTACAATGCATATTCGAAAATTGGAAGAATGCGGCCTTGTGGAGATCAATACCGTGAGCGGCAAGCACGGCACCCGAAAAATGTGCTATTTGAACAAGGATAAGCTGATGGTAGATTTGCGCACTAGAGAACAAAAAAATGTGTATGAGGTTGAGATTCGCGTAGGTCATTATAGTAACTATCAAGCGTCCCCCACTTGTGGATTGGTGACCCGAGACAGCATTATCGGCGATTTTGATGATCCACGCTATTTTGCAGATCCCGGGCGGCTGGAGTCGGAAATGATCTGGATGGCTGAGGGCTTTTTGGAATACCGTATCCCCAACTATCTGAAAGCGAATCAATCCTTTAAAGAAATTCAATTCTCCGCAGAACTGGGCTCAGAAGCACCCTGCTATTGTGAGGAATATCCCTCCGACATTTGTTTTCACATTAACGGTATCCCTATTGGGCACTGGACCAGCGCCGGAGATTTTGGAGAAGTGCCGGGGGTTCTCAATCCAGATTGGTGGCCACCGCATCTGAATCAATATGGTATGCTCAAATTAATTCGCATCAATCAGCAAGGCAGCTTCATTGACGGGTGCCGCATTTCCGAGGTCACAATAGATGATATTAACCTTAACTATAAAAGCGACATTACACTCCGTTTATCTGTAACCGATGAATCAGAAAACAAAGGAGGACTCACTATTTTTGGCAAAAGATTCGGGAATTTCAGTCAGGATCTGCTTGTGCGCGTGCTTTACGATGTGCATGGGGAGGACAGCGCCAACTCCTGACTCGCCACATGTAAAAATAGGCCGAAGCCTGTATTCATGGAATACATGTCCTCGGCCTAAACATCCTGATCCTCACTTAAAGAGATATAGATCAATAAATAAAAAATGACTGCTATCCCAAACACCAGCCAGCAAAAGGACAGCAAATGAAGTCTAGGTCCTGCATATACTCCCCATCTCCAAATATCCGTAAGGAGCACCAGTGGCTGCAACAACACATCCCAGCTATTCCAGCGAGCAAATCTGCCTATATATACGCCTATGCTGTCCAGCCACAACAACACCAAAACTACAGCCCATGCGAGCCCCTTTGAACAAATCCTCCTTAGCATATGATGGATCACCAATACACAAAGGCATGTAAGAAAAAGGCCAAGCCCTGCTGCTGAAAAAGACGTAAATAAGATTAACCAAAATTGAGTGTTCAACCAAAAACGTGTATCAGGATTCACATCGTAAAAACGAAACGCATGGAGTAACTCAGTCACCAAATAGAGAGCATTCGGCAGAAAAAACAACCATACAATTGAAGAGAAAAATAAAAGAATACTCCTCACTTTTGTACTTCGCAGTCTGGATAAAGCCATCATGCCGAGAGTGATAAAGACCGGAACCCAGGCCAGGAATATATCCCAATACAGAAATTGATATATCCTCGTTCCGCTTGTGGACTGCAAATACATAATGAGTCCGAAACAGCCCAACGTAGCTACAAGCAGCACTCCCAACAAACTGGGCAGCTTGTAACCCTTCCTTCTTAACAGCAAGTTTCCATCTACCTCCTGCCTGAGTTGCGTATATACGTCTTTTCTAATCCTAATTTTATAACGCTTTCATATTAAGAGAGAGGGCCTTTGTCTGTTTACTCCACGTTTCGTATGTCCTCGGGTACATGGTTTGTTATCGTCAAGGCATCAAAGGTAACAGCACAGCCCTCCCCCACCGGGGATTGAGCAACAACTCCGACTTTTAGCTGGTTAGGAACATTCATACCAAAATATCTCGCCAGCTTCCAATGCTGACCGTCTGATGAATAATGAAATGCAAAACAATTTCCAGCTCGTGCCACTCGTAAATACGGATTGGACACGTCCATCGCCCCAGATATACAATCATCAGATGTATCCCGAGTGACCACACTAAGAATAGATGGAGTGTTTTCGAAATATTCAAAACACAGCTTAGCCCAGCGGGTATCATCCGCCATTATCATCAAACATCCTGAATCATAAGGCTGCTTCATATCAACACGAACCCTCGTCCATATTGTAAAATCACCTTGAAGCGTTGTATGCAAAAAGGGTGCGGACGATTTAGTCGCTACGCCGGACGGATCCCTAAAGAAATCTGCCTGTGAAGGTGCAAAAATTTGCAAAGACTTGGTATCATCAAATCTCCATTCTGTCGGCTCATTGATCCAGCTCCAATCCGCCGGCAAAACTTCACCGCTAAAGCGTTCAAATACGTTCATATGGATACCATTCCTCTCTGGCAATATAGTCATATAACACATTGAAATCTGGGGCACAATCCCCTTGATACCACTATATACGTTATTTTCCAGTCGTCAATAATGATGATATGTCTTTAAAGTTTATGAAAAAAAGACTTGCCATCCTGAAATGTTGTGCTTATAATTACACCTAACTTGATACGGTAACAAATTTCAATGACGAGAACGAGTAAGCTATACAGCGGATTTGCAGAGAGTTGGGGCAGGTGAAAGCCAACATTCCGAGGGTAGCCGAACGCCATCTCTGAGAAGCGGGCTGAACCTGAAGTAAGCTCTGCCGCCTTTCCAGCGTTAACCGGAACACGTATTGATGGATACGTGAACAGAGTGTCATTTCCTATGGAATGAAACTAGGGTGGTAACACGGGTATAAACTCGTCCCTTTTACAGGGGCGGGTTTTTTTGTTTTTCAAAAAGGAGGAAATCATCATGACAAATGTATCGACAGTAGTATCTATAACCGATTTTTTGACTCCAGCTGTACGGGAAATGCCGCCTTCAGGTATCCGTAAGTTTTTCGAATATAGTACAGGCAGAAAAGATATTGTATCGCTTGGTGTCGGTGAACCCGACTTTGTAACCCCTCAACATGTCAGAAAGGCCTGTATCACAGCACTGGAAAATGGCAAAACATCTTACACACCAAATGCCGGTCTTCCTGAGCTTCGTGAGGAGATTGCCGGGTATCTGGAGAGCAACTTCAACACATCCTACAACCCGACAGATGAAATCATGGTTACCATTGGCAGCAGTGAAGCCCTAGATTTGGCATTACGCGCCCTCATCTCAACACACGATGAAATACTCATTCCGGCTCCATGTTATATTTCGTATTCGCCCATCACGTTTCTGAACGGAGGACATACCGTAACGGTTGAAACCTCTGCGGATCAGCAGTTCAAGCTGACAGCTGAGGCACTTCAAGCCAAGCTGACTCCACGATCCAAAGTGCTTATTCTCTGTTACCCGAATAATCCAACGGGTGGGGTGATGACCTATGAGGATTGGCTACCGATTGCCCGCCTGGTTGAGGAGCATAATCTTGTCGTCATATCAGACGAAATTTATGCTGAACTGACCTATGGACAGAAGCATGTAAGCTTCGCTGCTCTGCCGGGCATGAAAGAGCGCACTCTGCTCATCAGCGGCTTTTCCAAAGCATTTGCGATGACAGGCTGGAGGGTCGGCTATGTGTGTGGCCCCAGAGAGTTGATTTCAGCTATGCTGAAGATTCATCAATATACCGCCATGTGCGCTCCTATTATCGGGCAAATTGCCGCTATTGAATCCTTACGTAATGGGCTGGGGGAAAAAGATCGTATGATGGAATCCTACAATCTGCGTAGAAAATGGTTCGTTGAAGGCCTATGTCAGACAGGACTGCCATGTCACGAACCAAACGGTGCCTTCTATGCTTTTCCCTCCATTATGCACACAGGGTTAAACTCAGAGCAGTTTGCCAAGCGGTTGCTGGAAGAAGAAGGAGTCATTACTGTACCCGGTTCCGCATTTGGCCCAGGCGGCGAGGGCTTTATCCGCTGCTCGTATGCATCATCGCGAGATCAGTTGGAAATGGCTTTGGAGCGCATTAGCGCATTTTTGAAGCGCCTGTAAATGCGATTTTTCCCATCTTGAAATGAACATGAGTACTGAATGAACCCTACTGTAACAGCTTCTGAATAAGCTTTTTCTGGTGTGCTGGCAAGCCTTCCGGCCATTCCCCTACACGGCAATAACAAATGTCGGAGATTTCGGCGCTTGGTCGGAAAGTACCCGGGAGGTCCGGTCGTCCTAATCTTTAGGATGTCCGGTATTCAGAACGTTTTGCACAAAATCAGTCTTGGCATCCGTGTACGCTTCACGATCATGCTGATTTTCTATCGCCAGCCGCCTTTTTAATACATCATATTGCTGAATCAGCTCAGGCTGTTCACGAAGTCGGTTCCGAAACAATAGCTGCCGATCCCAATGCTCATCAGATTTCAGTATGAGATGCAGATGTCCCTTTCTTTGATCCTGTTCCACTTTAACCAAAAATCTTCTCCATTCCCGACCGTCCAATTCAGGCGGAACATAGTTCCAGCCTGCTGGTTGTAAAGTAGACACGATCTGTTCCAGTTGATCCCAAGATTCTAATTTTGCCATTATGTCAATAATGGGCTTAGCGGAAAGATTGGGAATTGCCGTGCTTCCTATATGTTCGATTTCCGTCACCTTAAACGGCAGTAATAACTCCCGCAACTGGTGAATGATCTTTAGGCCCTGCTCTGACCAGGCAGGATCAGGATTCACTATTTTTACAGGCTCCGTAGCCCACACCGGCCAATGTTCCTGGTTTTGCTCCTCATGCATTCATGATCCCCCCTAATTTCTATTCATGTATTCTCTCTTCAACTGTATCTTTTTGAATATCCTTAACACCATCTTGTAACTTACGGCTGTATAACTGAGCATTTTCCGCATCAAAACAAACAAAAATAATCTCATTCAAAGCCGAATGTTCACGTACAAAACGTGTCACTTCCTGTATAGCAATATCCGCCGCCTTTTCTTTCGGGAAACGGTAGATGCCTGTGCTGATATTCGGAAAGGAAATGCTTCGTGCATTCAGTTTTAAAGCTAATTGGAGTGCATTATGGTAGCATTTCGCCAATAGCTCCTCTTCCCGATGGTCGCCACCATTCCACACAGGGCCGACGGTATGAATAACATATTGGGCATCCAGCTTGCCAGCTGTTGTATAGACCGCGCCTCCTACGGGACACCCACCCTGCTTGTTTCTGATACTTACACAATCTTCTAAGATAGCCGGACCGCCAGCCCTATGAATTGCGCCGTCTACGCCACCGCCACCCAGCAAGCTTGTATTGGCTGCATTGACAATAATATCCGCCTTACAACGGGTAATATCCCCTTGCATCACACGTATTGTCACGTTTAATAGTTCAATTTGGGTATCCATTGCTCCTCTTCCTCTTCTAAAAATCAACTCGTTTATATAGTCATCTTATAGTCTCTACAGGCAATTTCTACTATATCGTCATAGGTTTTCAACATATAGTGCTTTAGATTTCCCCCCCGTGCGCTTGCTATTGTAGCTAATAACGGCGTATCTATAAGCTCATCAAAGCTGCTGCCCTGCGTATATTCCCGTTCAGACATGTGCAAAGCGACGTCCAATTCAATCATGTTGAAGTAGTAGACTTCTGTAAATATCAGTTCATAGGGCACAAAATCATCTGCTGCTTCCGTTGCCAGCCCCCCATTAATCTCTCCCTTTAAAATCAGCTCCTTCTTCGAATAATTCATATGCACATGGTCCAAATAGATCGCATCTCGTCCATACAATACTCCAATCGGGGTTTGAACGGCCTTTATCTGTGGCATCCACGCTACCTCCCTTCATCTCTATTTCCCATCCAGCAACATAAGTGCGGTCGCAACCGCATGATCCACAAAAGAACGCTCTGGGCGTGATTTCATCATCACGGTAATCCCGATTAACAAAGAGACCAACATATGCGCCAAAGCCCGTGCATCCATAGTCGCCTCAAGCTCCCCAGATTGAATACCACGTTCGAGGGTCTCCTGAAAGACAGCAGAAAGATACATTTGATGTTCTCTAGTTAAAATTTCGAATTTTTCATCATGAGGGGCTAATTCTACCATCGTGTTGATGCAAAAGCATCCCTTATTGGGTCCTTCCTCGTACTCTTCTGCCACCACTCCTCCAAAAAAATTGTAAAATGCTTCTTTTACAGATGAACTATTTTGCAGTTTAGCCCTTACACAAGCTGCATGAGATTGCGTATATTTGCGCAGCGCGGCTTCGAATAATTGCTTCTTGTCTCCAAAAGCAGCGTAAATGCTAGGACGCTGAATTCCCATTTTGAAGGTTAAATCGCTTAAAGAGGTAGCCTCGAATCCTTTTTCCCAAAAAATTTGCATCGCTGCATCCAACGCTTGATCTTCATCAAATTCCCGTGGTCGAACCATAAGCAGCTCCTTCTTTTCGTATCGTTCAGTATATTAAGATTGTATGATTACGAAAAGGAACTGTCAAATATGTACAGGATAAACTCTTGACATAACATATATGCACGAGTTATATTGACCTAAATTAATTACATACCAATCGGTATATTATACTTAACGGTATGTAACTTATAGAAAGCGATGTGGTATTTGAAAATGAAGACGTCAGAAGAAAAAGCGGTACTCTTCCCTCATCAAACAGTAGCAAATGCTACCGAAACAGCCCCCATTCCCTCCCTGTCCCGATCTGTGGCACTCCTATTTGCCATAGCCTGCGGGCTGGCTGTCGCTAACATTTACTATGCACAGCCACTGTTGGATGCGCTGGCAAATGAATTTGGCATTACGCACTCATCGGTAGGCATGGTCATTACCATCACGCAAATTTGTTATGCATTGGGTTTATTGCTGCTCGTCCCGCTTGGCGATCTTTTGAATCGACGGCGGCTGATTGCTGGGCAAATGCTACTGTCCGTGCTGGCATTAAGCGTGGTTAGCTTTGCTCCTACTCGTACAATACTACTTATGGGAATGGCAATGGTTGGACTGCTGGCTGTAGTTACTCAAACACTCGTGGCTTTCGCCTCTACCTTGGCTAATCCGACTGAACGGGGGAAGGTCGTAGGTCTGGTGACCAGTGGAGTCGTTATCGGCATTCTGCTAGCACGAACCGTGGCCGGTGTATTAACTGATCTGGCAGGCTGGCGTTCAGTTTACCTTGTTTCTGCTATACTTACGCTGTTTATGGCTGTAGCTCTGTTGCGGGTGTTGCCAAAGAACGAACCCACGAGTGCGACACTTTCCTATCCGCAGCTGCTCCGATCGGTTATCTTGTTGTTCGTGCAAGAACGAATTCTACGCATTCGCGCTGTCCTTGCATTGCTCATTTTTATGGCATTCAGCATATTGTGGACTTCGCTTGTGTTACCTCTCAGTGCCCCGCCTCTATCTCTTTCACATACAGCCATCGGAGCCTTTGGCCTGGCTGGAGTCGCCGGAGCATTAGCAGCAGCACGAGCAGGGCGTCTTGCTGATCAAGGCTTGGGACAACGGACGACAGGTATCGCACTAGTTGTATTGCTGCTGTCCTGGTTACCTATCCGCTACACCGAGCATTCTTTGTTTGCTTTAGTTCTTGGCGTAATACTTTTGGATTTGGCCGTACAGGCTGTACATGTCACCAACCAAAGCTTGATTTTCAACGTTCGCCCTGAGGCACGAAGCCGACTTACCGCAGGCTACATGATATTTTATTCCATCGGTAGCGCCACCGGGGCTATTGCTTCCACTCATATGTACATCTATGCCGGATGGAACGGGGTGTGTCTATTAGGAGCTGGTGTCAGTGCTCTGGCTCTCATCTTTTGGGCTGTGACCCGACGTTCAACTTGACGGGGAGAATGCTATTGATTGAATCAGAAAAAACCGCCGGGTCCACGACAATGACCGGGTGGTTCTCTTCTGTCACGACAAAATCATCACTTGATTGCGATATAAATCAAAACAGGTTCATCAGGACTGCCATACACTTCAAAATCACCTGTGTATGTCCGCTCCCCTTGTCCCGCGGCAGCCCACGCCCAAATCGTCTGCCATACACGGAAGACAGAAGAGGGTTCCTGAGTAGCCTGAAAAATAGCATAGCGCGCAGCCGGAATGACAAGTTCTTCAAGATCGTCAGGAGTTTGGAAATCAACAGCCGCTTCCTTCCCGATAAAGAATGTATACTCACCCAAAGCTCCATTTTCATAGTCAGTATAGCAACCATAGACGGAAGCAGATCCTTCATGCCCCCTGATCCGACCTGGCACACCCTCGCTCCAAAAACGTTCCCACATGTTTGGAATGATCCCGTGAGATGTTTGTTCCTTCTGATTATTTGTACGTGCTTTTAGTCCAATTAAATGGATTTCACCTCGGTTTTCCTCCCGAATGGGTCCATCAAGTTGAAGCTCTGTATCCTCTAAAGACCTCCACCTTTTCAAATGCGGTAGGTAATTACGCAGCATCGAAATCGCTTCTTCTGCCTGCATCCCCTCTTCTACCAGGATAGGCACACACTGCTGAATCATCCCCTCCATAGTCAATTCAGGCTGTACAAATTCGCCTTCCTTGTAACAATACTTGCAATACTCATCCGTTTTATGATGTTGTGCATCCGTTCCATATTGGTCCTCATGCTCCAGCGGCATCCCACAACTTTGACAAGCTTTATCCATCCTCGTAAATCCCCTTTCGCTATCTGATATCAGGTATGCCACCAGTATAACGAAACAAACCTGACAACTATGGGTCAGGTTTGTTTTACTTTAATCTAAGAAATTCCTTTATGATTCCCGAACTTCTTCGTAATTAGACGCAATACGCAGCGCCATCTTATGAATCTTGTCCCGCAAATGGGCTGGTTCTTTGACAACCACATCCGGTCCCAGGCTTAAAATAAATCCGTACGCCCATGCATCCTCAGGAAACGGGACCGAGACCGTATAGATCCCTTCCTCCTGCTCGGTCAATGCTTCTACGCCAAACCAGTCCTCCGCCAGATGCCTTGAGTTACGGTTAAATTGTAGCGTAAATGGTTGTACGGCCCTGGATACCTCCATCCGCCCCTCATTCCACGGCAACACTTCATAAGAAAGATCCCTGCGAGCAAAAACGGTCTCTGTAACCACAGGGTCACTCATGCGGGAAAGCTTGAATAGACGAAACTGCTCCCTATCGGGACAATATGCATATACAAACCATTGTTGTCCTTTCAGAACGAGCGTATGCGGTTCAACATTCCGTTCTGTAATGGCTCCCCCCGCATTTCGATAGGTAAAGGCGACAGTGCGCGCTTGGCTCATTGCTTCTTTTACCTTTATCAATTTGCCTTCCTGCGCAGCCCGATTTCCCCATCCCGAATGATCGACGATAAACTGTGTGGTATGGACACTAAATTGCTCTTTCCCAGACTCTGGTATAATACTTTCAAATTTATGAAGTAACCGCGACACATTCGGGCCGCCCAACGACGAGGACAAACTCTGCAGCCCCATTACAATGTCCTTGACATCATGATCCGTCAACATACTGCGATCCAGGCGGTATCCTTCCATCAAGCCGATCCCCCCATTGGCTCCCTGATAAGTCACCACCGGAATACCTGCCATACTAATCGCTTCAATATCTCTATAGATCGTCCGGATCGAAACCTCATATAAATCAGCCAGTTCCTTCGCTTGTATTCTATTTTTCTTTAGCAGCAAAATGACGATAGAAAGCAATCGGTCAATTTTCATTTTTTCAAAACCTTTCACCATTAATAAAAATAAGCCATGAACTCCTCATCGTATTCCTTCATCTTACTCTATCTCTTATCTTGGGATTTAGCAAAAATCCAATGAGCGACTTTCAATGAACAAGATATAGATCGAAATGGTTTAGTTCGTCTATATCTTGCACTTCGGAGCGACTAGTATCGAATTTAGCAAAATCCGGATCTAAAATGAATCTGTTATTCTTCAATTAAAATAACCTCAGGTACTCTATCCAGCCGAATAGAATGCCTGAGGTTTCAATAACTCCTTACAAATTATGATTCGTAGCGCTTCAGCACAATGACCGCATTATGACCACCGAAACCGAAAGAATTAGATAGCCCAATATTTAGTAGAGCCTTGCGCGCTTCGTGAGGCACATAATCCAGATCGCAAGCCGGGTCCGGATTGTCCAGATGCATCGTTGGTGGAATGATGCCCTCCCGTAGGCTTTGCACAAGCGCAATCGCTTCGACCCCGCCCGCAGCTCCCAGCATATGACCCAGCATGGACTTATTCGCAGTAACCGGAATCTGATAGGCATAGTCGCCAAACAGTTTGTGGATTGCCAAAGTTTCAGCGGTATCCCCTACAGCTGTACTCGTTGCGTGGGCACTGATCACGTCCACTTCTTCCGGGGAGATGTGAGCCGAACGAAGGGCCGCTTTCATCGCCAAGTAAGCTCCGGTTCCTTCGGGATGCGGTGCAACCATGTGATAAGCATCCGAACTCGCTCCATAACCGATGACCTCACCATAGATTTCCGCTCCCCGCCGGGTAGCGTGCTCCAGCGACTCCAGTACTAGGATGCCTGCTCCTTCGCTCATGACAAAACCGTCACGATCTTGATCAAACGGCCGGCTTGCTATCGAAGGCTCCTCGTTACGTGTTGACAAGGCTGTTGCATTAGCGAAACTTGCCAAGGCCAATCGGGACACCGCTGCTTCAGCTCCACCGGCAAAAATGACATCCGCATCTCCTGTACGAATCGTCCGAAACGCCTCTCCAATTGCTGTATTCCCAATAGAGCAAGCCGTCACGGGGGAAAGCGTAGGTCCCATCGCTCCAAACGCGATACTAATTTGAGCAGCAGCCATATTTGAGATCATCATGGGTACCAGCGTCGGGCTAACTCTGCCCGGTCCACGCTGTAGCAGTACATCTACATTGTCCACCAACGTATCCAAACCGCCGACTCCCGATCCCACATAAACACCGACACGCTCCAAATCGGTGTGATCCAGTTCCAGACCGGAATCCTTGAGCGCTTGCTCTGCCGCATATAGTGCAAACTGAGTAAACCGATCCATTCGTCTAGCATCTTTACGTCCCCATTGCTTTTCTGCATCAAAATCCTGTACCAGTCCAGCAATTTGTGCTTTCAAATCGGACACATCGAATGTATCAATTTTACGTATACCTGAATTGCCTTCCAGCAAATTCTTCCACAACGTGTCCACTTCATTACCCAGTGGGGAAACGACACCCATACCTGTTATCACTACTCTTTGCATAAGCTATTCATTCCTCCTGCTCGGTGACTTACTTATAATCCTCATTTTACCCTCGTCTTATCCTATTACAAGTGTTTGTTTATCCTGGTATAATGAACACTACTATAGTACACGCCTTATTGGCTCACTTCGGATATACTCATTGAATGGAGAGAAAATACCTATGAAAACGGAAGCACGTCTGGAAGCACTATCTGTTTTTCTAAAAACAAAAAGAGCCCGCCTACACCCACATATGGTCGGTCTCCCCCAAGGATCACGTCGCAGAACACCAGGCTTGCGCAGAGAAGAAGTCGCTCAGCTGGCTGGTGTCAGTACGACCTGGTATACCTGGCTGGAGCAAGGACGAGATATTAAGGTGTCCGCCTCTGTGTTGGATGCTATTGCTGCCGCATTGCAGTTGAACACAGACGAGCGCAAATATTTGTATGATTTGGCGATCGAGGCTGGGTCTCACAGCCTTCCTGCTCCTGCAGAGCAAGCCGTCATTTCCCCCTCTCTGCAAAAGATCGTACAAGAGCTGCACTACTGCCCTGCTATTATTTCAGATCGGCGCTGTCATATTGTCGGCTGGAACGCCGCTGCTGCTCATGTTTTTATGGATTTTGCCGAGCTACCACATGAGCAACGCAATATGATTGAACTGCTATTCACCAAAAAGGAGTTTAAAAGTCTAGCTGTGAATTGGGAACACTTTGTAAAGGGGTTCCTTGCTATTTTCCGCGCTTATTACGGGCAATACGTGACAGATCCCTGGTATGCACAATTTATACAAAATATGAGCCAGGCCTACCCGGAGTTTAACGAGCTTTGGAATCAGAGTGAAGTAAGCTCTGCACCGGAGGTGCTCATTGAATTTCGTCATGCGAAGGCTGGCAAAATGCTATTTGACCTAACTTCTCTTCAGGTACAAGGCAGTGTTGATCTCCGTTGCAGCATCTACACCCCCAATGCGCAAACCTCAACGGAGAGCAAACTCCAAAAGTTAATGGAAGGCAGCTAAAGGATTTCATCCCTCCTGTTATGAAGATATCATTTTCCGTCCATACTACATCTACGATCTGTGCAAAAATAGATGCCACATATGTGACAGAACCAAGAGCTTCAACTGTGCTACTACCAGGAGGGAGGGAATCATCATGAAAGCCAAATCGACAAGTTCCCCGCACATACACAATCAAGCGCCACTGCCTGTTCCGGTGCAATTTGATCGAAGCTGGCAGGATGAGTTGGACCAACGCCTACGCAAAGGCGGCCCTTGGGGAGATTGGAATCTGTATCAGCTGGCCATTGAGGCAGAAAAAGTCAAACTGGTGCCGAACTTCGATGAGCTTCAATGTCTACAGCATTTGCAAGACCTCACTCCACTACCCCATCAGCTGGATACCGCTCGGAAGGTACTGTTTCAAATGTCCGGACGTGCTATTCTTGCCGATGAAGTCGGCCTGGGCAAAACGATCGAAGCTGGAATGATCCTAAAGGAATATCTGGTTCGCGGGCTGGCTTCCAAAGTGCTTATTCTTGTACCCGCATCCCTGGTCCTACAATGGGTGCGTGAGCTGAACAGCAAATTCGGTATTCCCGCTGTCGCCCAGAAAAAAGCGTATTCTTGGTCTTCCGAGGTTGTCGTGGCCTCTATGGATACCGCCAAGCGAGAGCCCCATAGTAACATCCTGCTAGATACCGATTATGACCTGCTCATTATAGACGAGGCCCATAAGCTGAAAAATAAAAAGACATCCAACTACCAGTTCATTATGAAGCTGCGTAAAAAATATTGTTTGCTCCTGACAGCGACACCTGTACAAAACGATCTGTCTGAGCTGTTTAACCTGATTACACTGCTCAAGCCCGGTCAATTGGGAAGACATGGCGATTTTTCAGCCAACTTTGTTGTAGATAAACGTCTGCCCAAAAATGAAGATCAGCTCAAGGATGAGCTGTCTAAAGTCATGATCCGCAATCGTCGCGGAGAAGGCCCAGTTCAATTCACCAAACGAAATGTTTCCAATATTCACTTGGAACTTTCGCCGGAAGAGCAAGCGCTGTACGATGGGGTAACCTCTTTTGTCAAAGAGCAATACCAGGCGAATGGCGGAAATTTAAGTAGCATGCTGTCTCTCGTTACCCTTCAACGGGAAGTGTGCAGTAGCCGGGACGCTGTGTTCGTGACGCTGGTCAATTTGTCTAAAAAAATGGCTCCAGACTCTCCCCTACGCGATCGTGTCTGGGATTTGGTTGCACACATTAAAGCGATCAAGGCCAATTCCAAAGCAGAAAAGACGCTCGAGCTTATCCGTCAGATGAACGAAAAGGTGATCATTTTTACAGAATACAGAGCCACACAGGAGTATTTGCTGAACTATTTCCGTGACCGTGGCCTATCTGCTGTTCCTTACCGAGGCGGTATGAACCGTGGACGCAAGGATTGGATGATGGATCTGTTCCGTGGGCGCATTCAGGTCATGATTGCCACCGAAGCGGGTGGTGAAGGCATTAACCTGCAATTTTGTCACCATATGATTAACTTCGATTTACCGTGGAACCCCATGCGCGTGGAGCAGCGGATCGGACGGGTGCATCGACTTGGACAGACGCATGATGTTAATATTTTCAACTTGTCCACAACCGGAACGATTGAGGAGCATATCCTACATCTGCTGCATGAAAAAATAAATATGTTTGAGATGGTCATTGGCGGATTGGACGTTATTCTGGAGAAGTTTGAGAAGAAAGAATCCATTGAAAAAAGTTTGTATAAAATTATGCTTGAATCCAGTAGCGATGATGAAATTCGCAAAAAAATGCAAAAGCTGGGCCACTCGCTGGATTCCATCAAACAGGAAATGGAACAACTGCGCACAGACCAGCCAAACACCGAGGATTTATTAGGCTTAGCAGGCAATACGGTTCCTCCGGGTAAAGCTCGACGCAGTGTGAAGGGAGGTCGCTAGTTTGACCATGGATGCAGAGCAAGTCCAGCGTTTTGTCCACACCTATCTGGAAGCTACCGGATGCAGTGTCATTGAGAGGTCACCCCACCATGTAACCGTCAAGCTTTCTCCAGAAGCGGATAAAGCCTTAACAAACCGCCCCTACTATTGGGGATACGTAGAGCGTACTGGCGTTCCAGCGCAGACGATGTCCTTCACTTTCATCTTTGATGCGGAAGCCTATCGCACAGAACAGGAACGTTTAGCAGATCATACGCCACCAACTCCAGTATCAGGCAACGCAGTACAAGATCAGGTCATGGGGCGTTACTTCGGTCATGTACCGACATTACCACAATTGGGACCTGGACGTATTTTGCAGGAGGAGCTTCGATATGGAAGCCGTCGGCTGCACCAAATTTTTGAAGCCGCACGAGATGGAGGAAAATATGTTTATTTGTTTGAGCAGCCTGATGCCCGTCAGTTGTCTGCCCGCTCTCCCGTAGTCTATGAAGCTTGGCTCAGCATCTGCTATAAAATTGAATTCGCTTGCGATTTGAAGCGTGAGGAACTTCATTGGCTAGGTATTTCGCTCAAAAGCGGCACCATTGTAACCGATTTTGGCGCCATGCTCGAAACCCGACAGCTCAGCCCGCTTCTGGCGGGCAATATGCATGTACAGCCTGCCAAGCTATCTGTCCCGGAAGCTTCCACCTCGCTTGAAAGCTACCTCACTGAACAACTCCGTCAGCAAGATTATGGTTGGGCTGAGCAGGCGAAGGAACGATTGCGCGAGGAATTGGAGGTCATTGACCACTACTACGAAGATCTAATCAAGGAGCAGAAAGAGGAAGAGGAAAAAAAAGAAGCCATATCCGAGCAGCATCAAGCCCGCCGTAAAGAAATGGTATGGCAATATGAGCCAAAGGTACTCGTATCCGCCATTAACTGCGGGATATTTCATCTGCGGTAACCGATATCTCTCGCTCCTTCGCAGGAGAATTGCAGAAATATCGTCAGCTTGTAACATCTTGCTTCAGCCTACATCAGTTTCCGCTGCTGTAACCACAAGTTTGGTTAAACATGTCCCCTATGTATCGACAGCAAAAAGCGAACCTGGATATGACATTTACGCCGACAAGGTGCAGCAGTCTTTTTATGGGACAGGCTGTATGCTGGATAAAAAAGAATGCCTCCGTCGGGCAATCAAGCCGACAGAAAGGTGGATACCATTGAAGAAGAGTCATTCCGGGCACTATAGCATAGGTATGATCGCAGCAGTTCTGATCGGCCTGTCCGCAGTCTGTCCGTTCGCTTCCATTCATGCGGCTCCCTCAGTCGCACAAAGCAACAATTTAAACTCGGTGTCTCTCTACAACGAAAGCTCGTGGGTTCCTCCATTGAACTCCACGAGTCCGGTTACCTCTTCCCCGGGTGACGTTTCTGCAAGTTTTCCTACTGAGGAGCAAGGCGTGCCCGCAGACGTAAAACAGGCTGCGAACAACACAGTGCAATCCCTATCTTCGCAGCCCCCTTTTGCCTCGTGGAAAGATGCTGAGCTTAGCTATCATCCGCTCGGACCTGGAACCCATAGTTGGCTTGTTCAAGTAAACCGTGCGGGAGAATATATCGGCTATCTGATTATCGGATCAGACTCAAAAGGCTTATATCAACTCAACGAATACGGGAATGGCCCGGGTGGGCCTTATAGTATGGATGTACTTCGTCAATCCCTGGTGTCGTTCACAGATACTGATCTTTCATCTATCGACAAGCTGCAAATCACACCTATGTATGAGGAACCACTACTAGCCTACTGGCTGGTCCGTTCCTCTACAGGCAGCGAAATATGTATTGATGCTGTGACTGGCGATCCGTTACCTGTAGAAGTGACAGATGGGAGTTGGAAACATAAGCTTCAGAACAACGTATTCTCTTCATCTGTTCCCTTTTTGAAAACACAGGCGCAGGCGGTTACGGTCTCGTCTGCTCCTTTCGATCCCTATGACGACCTGGGGTGGCTTCAACCCAAGCAAAAGCTTTCCGTCCGTAACACAGGCCAATTTATGGATACACTGAGTATTTCGCCGCGTATTATATTTTCTGCCACAGGTATCAATTTTGCCTTTGGAGGTCCCTTATCCATTAGTGGGTATCAGTCCTGGACATCCCCAGATCATCCGTCCCAACCCAATTTATATGCGTTAACCTACCATCATGGACTTTCCCGATTTGTACCATTAAAAAAGTTATTGTCAGCTGGCGAATTCTATCGTTTGGACTCCTAGTTATAATAAAGAAACATGATAATGATTCGGAATAATCCCTACAACATAAAAAGAGACCTCAAAATGGCATACCCTATGCCTCTTGTGGTCTCTTTGGCGAGTTTAATGTCGCTCCCTTCGCCCTCTGCGTGTGGATTTCATCCACATTTTCAGAGCGAGAGGCAACATGCCAAACCATTTACTCCCCCACGGCTCTCTGGCTTGTTTTTGACTGCGCCGAACATCACGCGGCGTTTCCATATAGCGAACAATCCGCTGCGTAATATACGTCACCAGTTCGTCACTCTTCGCCATCCTCCATGACCTCCTTCAATCTGCGCCCATCCTTTCCATTTACGTTGCTTGGAAATATCGGATTTACACGTTAGGTGCAGATAAAACTAGCTTGCTCATTTTCCAAAAGGTCTAACCCCTGTGGGAATAACTATGCATGGTTTCCCTTAAATGGAACATACTATCTTCAATCAGTAAATAATTAATTCGTCCACTGGAGGAATAGAACGTGCGGAATAAAAAGCTAAACAAGATAGGGCTGACAAGGCTGGGATTGAGTCTATGCATCCTTTGCAGTGCTGTATTTGCCCCATTTACCTATATAGCTGCTCAGCCCGACGATAAAAGTAACGAACCGAACAAGTATACAGATGTTCCGCCCAACGTACATTCGTCCTATCACGCTTTTGCTAAGCCCGTTGTCCTGATTGATGTAGGCCATGGCGGTGTGGATGGTGGAGCAAGTCACAAAGGAATTTTGGAAAAAGACATCAATCTCGCCATTGCTCAAAAGCTGTACTTGATTTTACGATCCCAGGGATATCCTGCTGTTCTGAATCGGGACAAGGATTACGCACTGAGTGACGACAACCGTTGGCTACAGTCCAAATCCCGGCATCTTAAAGACCTCGCCCAACGTAAAAGCCTAACAGAACAACTGCCCACCGCTTTGGTTGTAAGCCTGCATGTCAATTGGACCAAACGTGCCGAAAAACGGGGACCCATTGTGCTGTATCAGGATGAAGGCAGCAGCTATCTGTTAGCTGAACGGATTCAGCATTCATTAAACCGCTTATTTTGCATGAATAGAAAAACAGTGTACGGAAAACCCTTTTATCTTTTGAATAAAATCCAGCACCCTGCTGTCATTGTGGAAACCGGATTTATAAGTAACGAACAGGACAGAGCTATGCTTTCTGAGGATCGTGGTCAAAAAAGCATTGCAGGAGCTATTGCCGAAGGCATTATTGCGCATCTGACGGCCTGGTAGTGTTGGTGGCTGGGTCTCCCGTCCATCCCCATACAGCTCGCACCAAATCGCTAATACCCACAAATTTGGCCTGCTCCTTTAGCTTGGGAACCGACGAATGAAGAGCGGAGGATGTGTATATGCCCGACACGCCGACATGCCCAATCGTTACGCAGGTGTTGTGCTCATCCAGCCATTCAAACACTTTTGTAAGTTGCCGATTCACATGGGAGAGGGTATGGACATCATCCAGAAAAACATCATTGCGTACCGGTGGCATTCCCTTTTTAGCGGCAAGCTCAGGCACCACTGACCAATAGTTAGTACGGCTATCGACAAAAAATAGTCCATGCTCCTTACAAACATCAAGAACTATGGACATAATGCGCTTATCTGAAGTAATTTTGGAACCCATGTGGTTGTTCATCCCTATCGCATAAGGAACATCCTTAATGGCTGCTGTCACCTTAGCGCGTACTTCATCATCCGTCATATTAGCCTTAATTGCTCCGGGTCCAAGCCATTCGGGCTTTCCCTGTTTTGGCTCCATTGGAAGATGAACGATGACGTCATGACCACGCTTATGCGCTTCCATAGCGTCCTGCTTGGTAGTAGGCAGGAAAGGCATCACAGCAACGGTAATCTTAACGGGTAAATTTAAAATTCGCTCAGTCCCTTTCATATTGTTTCCCAGATCGTCAATAATGACAGCAACCATCCTTTGCGACTCGTCCTGTTTGTCTATTGCTTCTGCAACACCAGTACTACAGACCATGAATAACATGCATACCGAAATACAGAGTACTACGGTTCTTCGCATTTTGGAGCTTGAATGGAATACAGGTACATAAGCTGGCTCTTTCCGACCGCGAGATTCCTTTAAAGCCTTTTTTATTATATTTCTCATGTGCAGCTTCCGTCGTGTACTCATTGCGGGTCAGCCTCCTTCTCTGTCCCTTCATTGTGTGAGTAACCTCGTCTAAATATGTATAAGGCAGACCATGGAATACTCCTTAATCTGCCTTATCGTGCGTAAAAACGTATGTTAAAGCCGCTTACCAGTTCTTATCAATAAATTCATCACGGCCCGATTGAGCCCGATCTTCCTTATAGTGCTTCACGTTTTTCTTGTGGTAATCCTGATGATAAACCTCTGCTGGATAAAAAATCGAAGCCGGAAGGATCTCCGTTGCAATTGGCTTATCAAAGCGTCCACTTTGTGCCAACTGCTCCTTGGACTGTTGCGCAAGCTCACGTTGCTGCTCTGTATGATAAAAAATTGCGGGTTTATACTGTGTGCCCCGGTCCTGAAATTGACCTTCCCCGTCGGTAGGGTCTGTTTGTGGCCAATATAATTCGAGCAGCTTTTCATAAGGAAACAGCTCAGGCTCAAACGTAATCTGCACCACCTCGTAGTGACCTGTAGTTCCTGTTTTAACCTGCTCATAGGTGGGATTGGGAATCGTTCCTCCAGTGTATCCTGACACAATGCCATGAATGCCCGGCTGCTCTTCAAACGGAGTCACCATACACCAGAAGCACCCACCTGCAAAAGTTGCTTTCTCCATCTTACATCCAACCTTTCAATAACTTCATCATAAAATTTTCTATCATATCTGGAAATCCATAGTTTGCGTGAAGACAAGAAACGTGTTCAGCTTAAACTATGAGCAAATCCCCAGAAATATAAGAAAAAGGTCTCTAAAACTGCTACGAGAGCAATTCTATAGACCTTTTCTAATGGATGCGGTCGAGAGGACTCGAACCTCCACGGGGGGTTAGCCCACACGGACCTGAACCGTGCGCGTCTGCCAATTCCGCCACGACCGCATATAAATTATCGTTTATCCTCGAAAGATCAATCTTTCTTAGCGACAAGATAGATCATACCATGCACATATCAAGATGTCAAACCTTTTATATTCGTTAATTTCCTCTTGATAAAAAAGGAATAATAAACTAAAATAAGAACATAAGTTCTCAGGAATAAACGTTCCTTTTCTTCAATTGTTTATGAATTATCATCACATTTTCCTAAGGCGGTGAATGGTAATGACCTCTTTGGATACTACTCAGCATGAATGGTCTCTTGTGAAAAGTTATCTGCTCCTTACCTTTATTCAAAAAGTATTTGAGCGGGACAGCCTAATTCTTGAAGAAAGCGGTATGCTGAAAACCCCTGATCTTTATGTCGAAATGGTTAACGCAGGTGTAGATCGTACCGGAATCCTACTGTCTGAAGTAAAACATGAATTTAATAAATATCACATTCATGTTCTGGACATACAACAAAACCCCTCCGGCGTTCACGCCACCTATATAAGTAAAGGCAATAAAGAGCAGTTCAGTATGGCAATGCCAGCATTCCGCAAAGAAATGTATGAGCGGATGCGAGCATATCTGGGGCTCTCAACCTCTATGCCCCATACAGCTGCCCTTCCTTTACTAGAGAAACATCGCGCCGAATTACCAAACAATTCAACTTCCAACCCCCTACGCATCGTTGATCGAAGTTTGGTTACATCCTCTTTGGCCTATAAGCGTAAAACGTCTCGCCCCGCTGCTGTTGCCGCAAGCAGAAGAGCATAATCCCCGCACAATAAACACGCAAAAAAAAAAGCTTCCGCAGACACCAACTGTGCTCGGAAGCTCCTTTCCATATCCATCATATATCCAGATCGATCTATAACCGCTAAGATGAAGCATAAGCATATCTATTAATGATTCGCTTTATTGCAACGCCTTCTGTACACGCGTAACCCCTTGACTTAGAGCATGTCCTCCACCTACCGCTGCGGCTACAGCAATGGTCTCCATAATTTCCTGATCACTAGCTCCTTTGGACCGCGCCTCGTCTACGTGATAAAACGTGCATACTTCATTGTTGGCAAATAAGCCAATGCCTAGTGCAATCAGTTGCTTGGTTTTCTCATCTAAGCTGCCGGCTTGAAAGCACTCTCCGGTAAAGCGATGATATGCATGAACTACCTCGGGCAACTGATCTTCCAAATGGCTGATTTGATCCTTATATGCATGTACTTTTTCGTCCATAACCGTCATTGACACAGCACGTCCTCTCTGTTGGATTTTCCTTCATTACTGTGTCCGATTTAGAGTTTCTGTATGCCTAATGAATCACCCAGTTATTTTTATCCAACACCCATTTGGAACCCATTCCTAATCCAGATCTATCGAATTGTGACGTGGCTCGCTGAACGGCTGATATGTATAGCTGCGATCCAATTTGACCACACGTCGATTCTGGCGGCGAATAAGCACCTGTTCATCATCCCATGCCAGTACAATGCCAACAACATCGTTGGTCTCCAATCCATCGCGTACGACACGCACCTTTTCACCGGAGAGTCGATAAGCATCCAATTCTTCGTCCATAATCATCCTTGTCCCCTCCTTATACACTTTTTTAATAACACAGCGACCATGATTCTATGCATGAAAAAGTTTAAAAAGAGACCTAAATGAATCATTTAGGTCTCTTCTCACTTACTACTTATATGGATTGCCAACAGAGCGACAAATTATCCCGACTGATTTACACTGTGATCATGTTCTTTTGTATCGTTCTTCTCGTACCAGAAGTCCAGCACTTGTGCAGACAACACTCGCTGATCTACATACTCCACTTGGTGAGCAGTAAATTCTTCTTTCCAAGAGAAGGACAATTCTTCGCATAGGTTAACCAACGTCAACAACTCAGACCAGGCCACATAGCGTTTATACCAAAAAAACTGAGGATGTTCAATCATATAGGGATACAAATCGTCAAATTCCGTATGCTTACAATCCAAGGCACGCTCAAAGTGTACTTTAGCCGCTGCCAGTTTTTCCAGAAAAAACTGTTCGGTTAATTGTTCTTTCCCCATGTTGCTGCCTCCTCTCCAAAACCTTAACTATATTATAAGCGAAATTGAAGCTCATGCAAAGGTTATTATTAGAAATAAGGAACAGGAGTTTTGAATTGTTACTATTCAGCAAACTCAATCTTACCGTCCGCTAACGACGAAATTTTGACCAATGACTCTACACGAATACCCTGCTCACGGATGGTTCTCGCTCCGGCCTGAAAGCTTTTTTCCACCGCGACACCGAATCCAACCAACTCAGCTCCGGAGCGTTGAATGATTTTAACCATGCCTCGCGCCGCATCACCATTAGCGATAATATCATCAATGAAAAGAACACGATCATCTTCGTGAATAAATTGACGAGACAGCATAATATCCGTAACAATACCTTTAGTAAACGAAGGTACGCGTTCACACAGCGCGTCTGGATCAGCTAGTAGGGTCTTTTTACGACGAGCGAATACCAACGGGACACCCAATTCCAAAGCTGTCGCAAACCCGATGGCAATACCTGAGGACTCCACGGTCACTACTCTGGTAATCTTCTCTTCCCGGAAACGTGCTGCGAACTCTCGTCCCATTGCCATTGTCAATTCTGGATCAACTTGGTGATTAAGCAAACCATCCAGCTTCAGTACCTGATCTGATGCAATCACGCCTTCATTTATAATTCGTTCCTTTAATACTTCCATTACATGACCTCCCACGGCATTCCTATGCGGTAAAAGTACCATACTTCACCCGCCGCTTTCAAGCTATAGCTGCTTTCCATGCGGTCATGTGACATTTTTTTTACGCTTGTTCCAGAACCATACGGTGATTCCTCCCACAACAATTAAAAGAATAACGACCAGCCCTACCCGATGCGTCACCTTCTCCATTAGCTTCGCCACCTGCTCCCAATGCATGCCCACCGCATGTCCAATCCCCAAAAATGTACCGCACCACAGCAAAGCTCCTGCTGATGCATAACAGATATAGCGAAAAACGCCTAGACGGGTTGTACCTGCCAGATATGAGGATACATGTCTCAAGCCGGGGACAAAATATCCGAACAGGATTCCCCAGGTACCATAGCGCCCAAACCAATTTTCAGAAGAGGCAATCCTAGAAGGCGTAAGCCTCACCCATTTTCCGTATCGATGCAAAAGTGGTTTTCCCAGCAGACGCCCTAGTGTGTAGCTAAGCATCATACCCGTCATACTACCGAAAAATGTGACTGCCAGTGCAGCAATGAAGTTGTAGTGCCCTTGAGACACGAGCCCGCCGAAGGCGATCATTAGCACTTCGTCGGGTATCGGCATACCTGCTACTCCAAGTGCAAGCAAGCCGAACATTGCCAAATATCCGTATTCCAGTATCCATGCAAGGATTTGACCCATAAATTACGCTCCCGTCAAGCTATTCATTAATTCACTTTAATTATTTTCAGTCTCATCCAGTCATGTCCTATTTCAGTTGAACATAGTTTGTATTATATGCTCGCTGCAGCGTTATTCAAGCAGGCAAGGAGGGACTGGGGATGAAACGTAATATTCATGTTTTTCAGATTGCTTTTACATACATCGGTACAATCGTCGGTGCCGGATTTGCTACCGGACAAGAAATTCTGCAATTTTTTACGCAGTATGGTCGTTGGGCTACTCTCACTATTATGCTGTCCACAATCATATTTGTATGGTTGGGTACGAAAATGATGCTGATCGCTCATGATATTTCAGCCAAATCCTACGAGGACCTGAACAAACATCTTTTTGGCGCCAATGCCGGGAAATGGATTAGCTGGTTCACGCTCATCGTGCTGATTGGCGTAAACAGTGTCATGCTGGCAGGAGCCGGCTCTGTTTTTGTAGAGCACCTTCACCTGCATTACCAAACCGGACTGCTTATTACACTGATTGGTACTTATTTGCTGCTAAGTAAAGGCATTAAAGCCATCTTACACATGAACACCGTGGTTGTCCCTCTGATGATCATCATGTCTCTTCTGCTCGTTCACAGCACGCTCTCCATGCCCAATCCTCAGAGTTTTATTACGAATACGACAGATCACAGTACATTTCGAACCTTGCTCTCTCCACTGCTGTACACGTCCTTCAACCTAACTATGGCCCAAGCCGTGCTTGTACCACTTGGCAGCCAAACCTTTTCCCGAAGAACCATCCGCTGGGGCGGAGTTTTGGGCGGAGTTGGTGTCGGGTTTATGCTGATGGCTGCACACTTTGCCATGTCAGCACATATGCCGGGTATTCAGCAATTTGAAATCCCTATGGGAAGCATTGCTTACCGTCTGGGTGCCTTTGTCGAAATCATATACATTCTACTCATTTTCATGGAAATCTTCAGTACCTTTGTGGCCGACATTTACGGAGTCAGTCTGCAAATTCGTCAGCATGTCCAAATTTCGCCCAAGCTCATCACACTATTCATTATGCTCACCTGTTTTTTAATCAGTCAGTTCGGCTTTAGCTCACTGTTATCTGTTCTTTATCCTATTTTCGGGATGCTCAGTCTGATGTGGGTTAGTAAACTGATCATGGCAGGACGCGGGAGACCTTTCCGTTCCTCACGTCCTCACTCCAGCCTTCGGCATTCTGATCCCAAACCAGGTGATACTCGTCATGGTTAGTGTGGAAATTTCAAATACATTTTCTTCAACTCGTTAACCGCTCGACTCAAAGAATAGCTTGATTTAGCCTTATCGCAGGCAGATCTAGCCAACTCATAACGATAGGCAGGATCAGCGATGACCTTTTCTAATGCGTCTGCTAGTGCCTTCGGATGGTCGGGTGGCACGAGCAGACCATTGACCCCATCCTCAATCTGCTCCGGTATTCCTCCCACTTCTGTGCCTACCAATGCCAGACAACTCAACGCTGCTTCCGCAAATACCGAACCAAAGGCCTCCGCTCGAGAAGGCAAAACAAATACATCAAAGAAAGGCATAAACTCTTCTGGATGAAGGGTATATCCATAAAAAATCGTCTCATGGTATATATCGAGCTCTCGCGCCATCTCTTCCAGCTCAGGGCGAACCGGGCCATCTCCAATAATATGAAGCACAAATTCCATATTTCTTTTTTTAAGTTCAGCACAGGCCCGCAATAAAATATCCAATCCTTTCGCCGGAACAAGGCGGCAAACGGTTATGAGCTGTGTCACTTCATTTTCGTGTGGAATGGGCTTGAAGCGCTTCTCATCATATCCATTCGGAATGACTGCAATGTCTTGCGGATTCTGAACGTAAGGAGTTAAATAATGCTGAAAAGAATGAGATACCGCTATCAGGCGATCCGCCTTCTGCTCCATTTCCCCGTACAGTGATACCAAGAATTGGTGTTCAGGCCCGTTCTCCTCTATTTTCCCGTTTAGGATTAACTCCTTCTCATAGGAAGAGTGAATCGTCTGTACAAGCGGGATGTCAGGAAAAACAGTTTTCATAGCAATCCCGGCAATGGGGTGATGAGCATGAATGAGGTCATAGGGCTTCTGAATACGAAGCCGGGTCCACCACAAATAGTCACGGTACGTCTGAATATATTTTTGAACGATTGGATATTGTTCATATCTCGTCCAGTCAAAGGTATCAAAAATTACTTCGTCCCTACCCTTGTTACGAATCCGTTTAGGGATTGAAAATAGCTCCATTTCCCAACGGGGGGATGTAAATCGCTCTTGCAGATATGGAATCATGGATGAAACACCTCCCGGTTGCTCGGGTGGGAAAAAGAGAGCCTGTAGCAATTTCATGACGTGCTTCCCCTTTCAAGCATTAAACTGCCCGGATCACAGATGTATGTATAGGTTTCCGGATTTTCTGAAAGATGATATATTGAGAATAAATGTTAGTCACAAAAGAAAATTATAACATTTTAAATGGGATAAATCCTGTCTATTGTATCGGAACGATATCATCCGTTCAATAGATTGACTATTTTTGCAAATGGAGTCGGTGATGTTGACGTTGTTGTCCTTATCGGGAACCTTGGGTTTCCCATCTCTGGCCGAGGCCGTAAGTGCAGCCTGCGGTTTGTATATTATACTCATGATGGCACTGATGTGCGTGATCATATATAGCAGACAACGAAAAAAAGCCTATATCCTTTTTTCAGTTGCCGCTATTATTATTATGACATATGAAGCCATGAATCTCTATTCAGCAGGCGGAGGCAAGATGCAACTCCAAGGAACCGTGTGGAAAAATGTACTGGAGGCGTCTGCCTTCGTACTCATCAATGCCGCCGTATTTCAACTATACCGGAAGCTAAAACGTGTGCAGACATGGACCTTGCTACTGCTGGGTGCGTTATTGATATTGCCTGTTACTGCCTGGACAGCAGGTTTGTTGCCCGCTTGGATCAGCGCAGCGAAACTGGTTGGGTTCACTCTATTTTATCGAGTACTGGTGCTTATACTGAGCCTTGTGTTTATCACCCCACGAATCGGACAGCCAAAGAAGTATCTAGCGGGCTTATTCATGTATTTGCTCTGGGTCGGCTATTTGTGGCTGCGAAATGATATCCCTGAAGAAGCTGGCAGGTCAAACACAGTCCTATATATGTCATTTTTACCATTGCTGTACTACACTACGTTATTCCTCATCCTGTTTGAACGGATTGTGGAGCTGCTCCAAAGGATTTACCGTTCTTCCATCACCGATGGCCTGACAGGGCTATATAACCGCAAATATTTTTCAGGACGACTACGGCGATATATGGATCAAGGAATCCGCGTGTCGGTCATTTTTTGCGATATTGACAATTTCAAAAAGCTGAATGATACGCAGGGTCATGCTCGTGCCGATGAAGTACTCAAACAGGTGGCACAGATTATGGAGGATGAACTGGATGAAATCGGACTGACCGGACGATATGGTGGCGAGGAACTGGTCGCAATGGTTGTGGATCGACGTGCCAAGGTTGGACATGTCGCAGAACGTATCCGCGAGCGGGTCGCGGAGGAAAGCATTGTCACAATCAGTGTCGGACACAGTACAGTGAAGAAGGAAATGAACCCGGATGAACTGGTCAAGCAGGCCGATCAAGCGATGTACATATCCAAAACGACAGGTAAAAACAAGGTTACAGCTTATACAGCAGCCGAAGTGAAAAAAAGTCGGGCAGCACGCGCACAATAAATTGCAAACTGCGATTCGTTGTAAAAAGTTGAGTTTGAATAATTCTCTGTCTGGTTGCCTATACCACAAAATGACGCACAGGAATCTCATAAGAGCCTGTGCGTCATTTATATTTAATCTACCCGTCAAACTTCTGACGTTGCAGATGCTATATCCCGGCCGATCCATGCCAGCTCTTCACTAGTCAGCTCTCTATAGCTGCCCAGTGGAAGCTGTTCATCCAGCTTCAATGGTCCCATGGCCGTTCTTTTCAAATAGGTCACCTTTTTACCAACCGCCTCGAACATACGCTTCACTTGATGAAATTTACCCTCATGGATGACAAGCGAAATATAGGAAATGACTTCTCCATCTGCCTGGTACGGATGTTCGTGGCGAAGAATAGTCAACTGTGCGGGAAGGGTAACATACCCATCATCCAGTTCCACTCCTGCTGTAAATTGAAGAATATCCTCCTCCGTGACATGACCCGACACGGTAGCTTCATACGTTTTAGGAACATGCCGCCGTGGAGAAAGTAGCTCATGCGCTAGCTTACCGTCGTTGGTCAATAACAATAGTCCTTCTGTATCTTTATCTAAACGTCCTACTGGAAAAGGCTCAAAATGTCGTTCCTCCGCACTCAGCAAATCCAGTACCGTCCGCTCCCTTGTATCTTCAGTTGCAGAGATGACACCTGGTGGCTTGTGCAGCATGATATAAATATACTCCCGAAAAACAACACGTTCCCCGTTCACTTCAATCTGATCCTGGTATGGATGAACCTGTAAGCCACTATCCTTGGTGGTCTTCCCGTTTACCGTGATTATCCCTTGCTTCACCTGTCGCTTGATATCACTACGGGTGCCATATCCCATATGGGTTAAAACTTTATCCAAACGTTGCGTTTGTCTCCCTTTTCCACTCATACCGATGTCCACCTCCAGCCTGTAGGGTATTCATTTTTGAGCATGCCATCCTGCCATTTGCCCCACCCAGCCGAATAACCATCAATGCACACGAGAGTATGGCCTTTGGGCTGGACTTCGTTCCGCAGTGCCATTCTCTCAACGGGGATGGACAAGGTCTCACCTTTTAAATACCGGATGGCCTCAGCATCTGAACTGGAGAGATTGATGCTTCTAACCGCCTCTGAAGAGCGTAATGCCACCGCCAGCGGGTGTGAAGGCACAAAGCGACCATTCTTGTCAGTACCCATAAACCAGCCTGGTCGCACCACTTTAAGGCCGTCCAAACGATGTGATGCCAGTGGCGACTGATAAATGCGATCTCCATAAACCACCGTATAGCCTGTAAAAGACACTTCCAGCTGCTCCTTCACAAATTGGTGATAGGATTCCAGCACATCCTGTGGGGAGCGTACAGCGGATTTTACATTTTCTTTGCCAGAACGGGACTTATTGCCACCCAAGCCGCGTGCGGACTTTCCTTTACCGGATTTCCCGTCCATTCCTTTTCCACTTCGTTTAGGCTCACCAGTTCCAAGTCTTCCTTGACGGCTTGGCGTCTGCGCTTCCCTGACGGACAAAAACGGCTTCTTCCGTGGATACGCTGCATCTATGTTCAATGCCCTATCATCTTTGTCCTCAAACGGAGTCAAATCCTCCGATTCAGTGTGATCTTCTATCGCAGCGGCATGCCCCCCCTGATGCTGCAATACAGCGATATAATGGCCTTCTCCCTCTACGAGATGCGGCCAAAGGCGTGCTGTTCCCCGCAGCTCGGGGTATGCTGACGCGACCTCTTCACTCATCCATTCCGGGTGGCCTGGTGCAAAGCCTGCTTCTGATGAAACAGGGACTACGTCAAAATCGGGGTGAGCCTCCAGAAATTCTGCGATCATTCCTTCATTTTCTTCTGGCGCAAAGGTGCAGGTCGAATAGACAATTCTCCCTCCTGCGCTCAGCATTGAGGCCGCTACACGCAAAATGTCCCGTTGCATGACTACACATTTATCTACCGAATGCGTTTCCCATTGTTTTGCCATGTCCTCATCCTTGCGGAACATACCTTCTCCCGAGCAAGGTGCGTCAATTAGTATCTTGTCAAAAAAATGTGGAAAGGCATCGGCGATTCGATCCGGGCTTTCATTCAGTACCACGGCATTACGCACACCGTACAATTCCACATTTTTAGCCAACGCTTTGGTTCGGTCCGCGCTAATATCATTTGTCACCAATACGCCGCTTCCTTGTAGTTTGGCAGCTATTTGGGTCGATTTCCCGCCCGGTGCAGCACATAAGTCCAATACAGCTTCGTCCTGAGCTACATTGAGCAGCTCAACCGGAGACATTGCACTCGGTTCCTGTACATAGTACAGCCCCGCATGGTAGTAAGGGTGTAATCCCGGCTTTGTACCGTGCGGAATATAAAAACCCGTGGCACACCACGGAATCGGCCGCAGTTCGAACGGAGAACGTTTCTTAAAGTCCTCTACCGGAATTTTTAATGTATTGACGCGAATCCCGGCATGGGACGTGTGGTCATAGGCAGTCATAAATGCTTCAAATTCTTCGCCGAGCAATTGCTCCATGCGCTTTACAAATGCTGTGGGGAGCTGTACACCCATAATCGTAATCATCCTGTCCTTTTAAAATAAATTTTATTGTACCATATTCAACCTGTTATCCCGCAATATCCGTGTGATTTACAAACTTTCACTACAAGATGTAATGTTGTATAATAATAAGATTCATAGCTGCATATTTTGAATTTTGATAGGAGAGATTGCATTGAACGCACAAAAATCCAACAAAAAAAAGCTTATACCTGTCATCGGCTTTTTTGTTGTGCTGGTCATTTTGATTGGTGTGCTGCTCGCTTTAAATTCAGGCACTAAAAACAAGCTGTATGGCGTTTCCACAGCCTCGTTAAATCCTGCTACTCAAGAGCTGCTGAATGACCCGAACTATCAGCAAATTATTAAGCCGGAAGATTTACAGAGCAAAATTGACAAAAAGGAAAACTTTTTCGTCTATCATTTCGCCTCCGACTGTGTGCATTGCCGCGCCACTACTCCCAAGCTCTTGCCTTTGAGCAAGCAGGAGAACATCACGATGCACGAATTTAACCTGCGTGAGTATGAGGATGGCTGGGACAAGTATAAGATTGAGTATACCCCTACGCTCATTTATTACGAAAAAGGCGTGGAAAAGGAACGTATGGTAGGCGGGTTGAAGGAAAATCCTTCGGACAATGGATACACACTCGACGATTTCAAAGCCTTCTTTGAGAAATATAAAAAGAACGTAACCTCCTAGGCAAACCTTCACACACCTGAAAACGATAAAGCAGCCCGATCCTCATGAAACGGATCGGGCTGCTTGCTTATCATGCGCTTCAAACTCAAGGTGCATCCTTCGTTTCCGCTGAGACAGAACCTGAGCCGCCAGCGGCCTGTCTTCGCCTAATAGAAGCTTCCAGCGCCTGCTGACGCTGCTCATGCTTTTCCCCACGCCGAGGACCTCTTTGCTGCGGAATGTTGACCGGAATAGACGACGATGCCTTCTCCACGGCCCGGCGCAACCCGGGCTCGACGATTTCAATCGTCATATCCCGATAAACCGGCGGTTGTTGCTGAAGCTCTTCCGTGCCGGTCATAACAGCTTCAGCAAGCTGACGAGCGCAAATGCGCGCCTCTTCCACCAGCTTCACCATATTAATGCCCAGCGCCTGCGAAGGAGCATGCTCCAACCGGTGGACCGCACTATCCAGCATCATATGTCCACCACGATAGTTACCATTCCGAAAATGATACAGCCCTACAGCAACTTGCAGCAAACCTTTATATACAGGGTCACGGTCCAGCTTAAGCCACAGCTCTTCCAGTACCTCATGACATTCAAAGTAATCCCGATCCCGATTGAAGTATACCAAATAAGTCACGTACAGCGGTTCGTAGGAAAGGTGTGCCATTTAATACTCATCCCTGTCTTCTTCCTTGGTAGAGGCTTCTAGCATCTCTTTGACCTCATCGTGAAGCAGCTTGATTCCTTCCATGTCGTGCCGTTCCCACAGTTCATTAAATCTGCGCTGCGCATCAATCGTTTCACTGATCTTATGGTAGAAATACAGCCGATGCATGCCTGTTAGCACTTTGGATACGATATTGGCTTCATCCTCGAACTTTTTCTGCGCTTCCAATATTTCAAGACGCATGGAAGACATCTCATTATCCAATACAAAGGCTGCCTCAGCTGCCTTTTTCAACCGTGTGCGCATATTATCAGGCAAGCTTTCACGATACTTATAGCTAAGAGAATGCTCTATGGTTGCCCAAAAATTCATAGCCAAAGTACGGATTTGAATTTCTGCCAGCACGATTTTCAGCCCGACTGCTGTCTGAACCGGATACTCCACAATCATATGAAAGCTGCGATAGCCACTGTCTTTATAATTGGTGATATAGTCCTTTTCATACAGTACGGTCAAATCCTTACGTCTTCTGATATATTCGGCCACCCGCCGAATATCCTCTACAAATTGACACATAATGCGAATGCCTGCAATATCCTCGATTCCCGTCTCCAGCTGATCAGAAGGAACCTGTAATCTCTTCGCCTTATCGAGGATGCTTGATATTTTTTTAACCCGTCCGGTTACGAATTCGATAGGAGCGTATTCTTCGCGCTTTTTCAGCTCCGCACGCATTGTTTTGAACTTGACCTTAAGCTCTTCCACCGCCTGATCGTATGGCAGTAAAAATGTTCCCCAGTCTCTTCCGTCCATCCCCGTACCTCCTGTCTCTTCCGACAACACTTTTTTATCTGTGATCTGCACCAACAGCCTCGGTAATGTGTCTAAAGCCGTCCTTTCGAAGCAGCTCACGCAGGCCAGCATGTATAGCTCTATTTACTTCCGGCCCTTCGTAGATCAATGCTGTATAAATTTCAATCAGACTTGCGCCTGCTTTAATTTTGTCATAGGCATCACGACTCGTGAATATACCGCCTGATCCGATAATAGGAAGCTTACCTTCCGTCTGGCGGTACACCCGTCCGATGACCTCTGTGGAACGGTCACGCAGCGGCTTACCACTCAGCCCTCCTGTTTCACTCGCATTTCGGTGCGTCAAACCAGCTCTGGATATCGTTGTATTGGTCGCAATAATGCCGTCTACTCCACTGGCAGCAATCGCATCTGTCATATATTCCAATTCCTCATCCGATACATCTGGCGCAATTTTAACCAGTACAGACTTGGCATTGCCATACTTTTTCGCCTGGACTCCCATCTCTGCCCGAACCGCTTCCAATAACGACTTCAGTTCATCACCATGCTGGAGCTTTCGTAAATCCGGCGTATTCGGCGAGCTAATATTCACTACAAAGAAGTCCGCATACGGATACAGTGCGGAAATACACTTTTCATAGTCCTTATGAGCATCCTCATTGGGCGTGATTTTATTTTTGCCGATATTAACTGCGACCGGAACAGGTCGATGTTTGAGTGCAGCCAGACGCTTCGCCATGCTCTCAGCACCCAGATTGTTAAAGCCCATCCGATTGACTAATGCCTCATCGGGAGGCAGTCGGAACAAACGTGGCCGATCGTTACCGGGCTGTCCCACAGGTGTCACCGTTCCCACTTCCATAAATCCAAACCCGATGGAAGAAAAACCAGTAACCGCTTCTGCATTTTTATCCAGTCCTGCAGCCAGTCCAATCGGGTTGGGAAAATGAATGCCAAACAGATCAACGGCAAGATCCTCCGTTTCCTTGACTCCGTACATTCCTCGCAGTGTCGCTGCTCCACCAGGAAGTGAGCCCGCATGTTTTAAACCGTCAATGACTACATGATGGGCCGTTTCTGGACTCATTTTAAAAAAAACAGGTTTCGCAATCCTTCGATACAACACGATTCATCCACTCCGTTCTATGCCCTTGCACAATCCTAAAAAAACATCTCTACAAAATAGTTTAGCTTTTTCCATACCAAAAAGAAAGTAATTTGCGAGGTGCAACATCAGAACAATTCAGTTGTCATGGAGATGTCATTGAAAATGTATAATCAAACCATTTACAATGGACATAGTAAGACAAGACCTTAGCTCGTTAGAAAAGAGGGATTGCTGATATGAAGACCAAGCGCAAGCCGCCCAGTCTGCAAAAGAAAAAGGATGAGGTGAACAAGAAAGCGATTGTATGGACCGCCGTCAGCTTTGTTCTCCTCATCATTGTAATTATTCTGGTCATTGTTTTAGCACAAGCAGGAAATCGTTAAACACCAAGTAGCAATAGCATCAAAATTTTAATTTAGCCAGTGATAGGTTTTGCGGGGATTCGTCTGGTCATGCTGCGGCTCACTTGTAAATCGAGAACCAGGCACAAGCACTTGATCAGGCAATCCGCCGTTACCAATGACTACCTCCGTACCCGAAGGTACGAGTGCAAACAATTCCTCCACATCCTCTTTACCCATTCGGACGCAACCCAAAGACTCATTTTTGCCAATGCTGTCCGGCTCGTTCGTGCCATGAATGGCATAATTCGTTGCAGACAGTTGCATTCCACGGCTGCCAAACTCACCGTTGGATTTGCCGTTCGGATTTACTACTTTATCGGTAATCACAAATTTCCCTTCTGGTGTTCTTTCTCCACCCAAACCGATAGGATAATTTCGAATAAGTACATTGCCACTTACCAGGGCGAGCCTATGCTTGGATTTGTCCACTACAATTCGCAGCGGTTGCCCCAGAAAAGGTCTTCCGTGCAATGACGATGCCAGTAGTGGGCTGCTTTCGGCCGACAAGTCTGCGTCTAAATCTACTGGCTTCCCTGTTCCCTTTCCTGGTGAAGCAAGTAAATTACGCATAGGTGTAAAAGCCTTCTTCATCCCGTCTGTCGTACCATACATCGTGTTAGCAGGAAAGTCTCGAGTCAGTTCATCAAGACTCTGGGGAAGACGTTGATGCTGTGAGCGAAAAGCACGCATGGAGCTATTCAGCACAGCTAATTCCTCCTGTCCAGCAGCCCACTTTAGACCTGCTTTGCGAAGATTTTCACTGTCTGGCGGCTTGCAAGCACACGCAGCAGCGTCGTAAGACTGAACAGCTAATCCACCGTTTCCTTTGTTCTGTACACTAAGTAATGGTTTCATGCCCTCTCTCCAGAGCAGCCACGAGCCCCCTTGCTCCATGCCCAACACCGTAGTCTTGGACGGCAGTCGGCTAGTCTTAGCCAACATATCAGTAAGTCCCGTTCCAGCACCACTCCCTTTTCGAGCTTGGGCCGTAAACACACCACCAACCACACCGATCTGGGCCATCTCCTTCGGGTCAGCAGTGGCCACTTTCGTAACTTCAATATTATCAATTGCTGCCTGCTCAGTTCCGAATGGATCAAATGTATTCTCATTTGAAGGTCTCGGTGAATTAGCTGAAGGAACCCATATGAGCAGTAGTACCATTAACGCAGTTAACAGGTGACGTGTTCGAGCCGTTCTTCGCTCCTTCTCCTTGGACATCTGAACCAGTTTATCCTGATATTCCATCCATACGTCTGCCGGAATCTGTTTATGCTCGAAGGCTTCGAACACTTCTCCTGCGCGATTGAAGCAATAATTTGCTTTGCCCTCCTGACCGCTGCTCTCATACTCTTTGCCGAGTAAATACCAGGCCATTTTATTATCAGGGTGTTTTTTCACATACGATTTAAGATGAGGCGAATGGTTCATCGGATCCTCCTGATCGTGTAATCTTGCATACTTCCTATTATGTATATCGGTAAAAATAGACTTGATGGACAGCACATAAGAAAAACGTCTATCGACGTACTTTCACAGAAGCCAGACCGCGCTTGGCAGAAGTTTTTCTTGCGGTTATAGAATGGTTCAGCTCCGCTGAACCATTCTATAACCTAAAAAAACAGCACCAACAGCTTACTTTCACCGTTATACGGCGAAGGGAACTGTCGGTGCTGTGCCTATCAAAGAAGCCTACGCTTAACCTTCTTTATTGAACGGCTCGTCTGCTACTTTAATGGAATCCGTAGGGCAACCGTCACAAGCATCCTGCATATCATCAAACAGGTCTTCTGAGATCGCCTTGATGCCTTGGTTTGCATCCCCTTCAAAGATCACTTCAGCCAAACCTTCATCATCATAATCATAAATGTCTGGTGCTGTAGCGCCACAGGCTCCGCAAGCAATGCATGTATCTTTTTCTACCCAAGTGTATTTAGCCATAACTTTTCTCTTCCTCCTATACAATCAAACAAACCAGCTTTTGCATTCTATTCACATATTAATACAAACCCAATATTATTACAAATTATTTTCCTTTATCCTTCATGTAAAAAATGCTTATAACGTAAGCTTCTGCTTGCACTAATCTATCCAAAAGTTCACTCCGGAGTTGGTAGATTGTCTTTTTGCAGCGAAGTTCCGCGCAACTTGGAGTTGCGAAGAAGTACCGAAGGATCATCTCCCAGCATCCCAGCGGTCAAAATTGCATTTTCGCCAAACTTGTCGCGAAGTGCATCCATCGTCTTCAATAAGCTTTCTTTCTTGGGCTGATCCTGGTATTCAAATAGATCCATTTGAACGGCCGCTTCCTCCTTTGGAATAAGCTGCTGTAGCGTAATCCCCAGCAAGCGCACAGGCTTATCTTCTCCCCAATGGCGACGATATAACGCACAAGCTTCCTTATATATGTCCTCTGCACTTTCCGTAGGAGTGCTCCTGACTTGAGAACGCGTAAAGGTCTTCATATCCGGCGTCCGAATCGTCAATTGTATACCTCCTGCCAGCATACCGTGTCGTCGAAGCCGCCGGGCTACCTGATCACTAATGTTAAGAAGTACCCGTTGGGCTTCTTCCAGTTTGACCACATCCATAGGTAGGGTGGTCGTGTGGCCGATAGACTTGTTTGGCTCCCGCTCAGTGCTGACTGGAGAATGATTAATCCCGTTAGCAGCCAATTTTAACCACGAACCCGTCACACCGAATACCCCAACCAGCATATGTTCATCAGCCTTAGCCAGTTGCCCAATGGTGCGAATGTTCATTTGTAGAAGCTTATCTGCCGTTTTGCGGCCCACACCAAACAATTGACCACAAGGTAGGTTCCACAAAATGTTGGGTACATCACGCAAACGTAGAACAGAAATCCCGCGCGGTTTTTTCAGATCAGAGGCCATTTTGGCCAGCAACTTGTTGGGAGCAACTCCAATGGAACAGGGCAGACCCAGTTCGTCTTCTACTCTGCGCTGGATTTCCTCAGCAATTTCCATAGGTGTTCCAAACTGTTTGGATCCAGAAATATCCAGATAGCACTCATCAATTGAAGTTGCTTCCAGCATAGGCGTATACGAATATGCAATGCTCATAAATGCTTTGGAATAACGACGATACAAGTGAAAATCAGGCTGTATTACGATGAGCTGTGGACAGATCCGGCGAGCCTGCTGAACGACCATTCCTGTTGAAATGCCCAATCGTCGGGCTTCATAAGAGCAGGTTACAATTACACCTTTGCGCAACTCACTACTGCCTGCCACCGCGGTAGGTAGTCCCTCATATTTCTCCGGCTCCTCCGCGGCATGAACGGAACAATAAAATGCGTTCATATCCACATGCAGAATAACTCGCCCGCCAACCGGATAATAAGCACTGACATCTTTCATGCTCAACCCTTCTTTTAACTGTAAATTCACCCGTCATCGCGGGAATATGTGTTTTGATTTTACACTTGAGATACCCTTAAGTACCATTTCTATTTTACATAAAAAATAAAGGTTTTGCGGCTAAAAATGATAATTATATATTACAATTGAAGTCATAAGTTGATATAATCGACTAACATACGAACACGACAAACTAACGCTTTCCTGTTTTTAAGCGTTAAACAACTAAATTAATGTGCTTAAAAAAGCAGAATATCACCAATCTGAGCAATCCGCAAAGGAGGAGTCCCTCATGTCCACCGCTATTTCTATCTTTGACACAACGCTGCGAGACGGCACTCAAGGAGAAGGAATTAGCTTGTCTGCTGATGACAAATTGAAAATCGCCAAAAAACTCGATGATCTCGGTGTTCATTATATTGAAGGCGGGATTCCCGGAAGCAACAGCAAGGATATCGAATTTTTCAAACGGGTACAAGAACTGGGCCTTCGGGCAAAGATTGTCGCCTTCGGCAGCACGCGCCGCAAAGATAGCATCGCAGCACAGGATGTCAATCTGCAACGAATTCTGGAATCCGGCGCTCAGGCTGCTACACTTGTGGGTAAATCATGGGATTTTCATGTACACACTGCCTTACAGACGACACTGGAGGAAAATCTGTCTATGATTTATGACTCCATCGCCTTTTTAAAGCAAGGGGGCATGGAGGTTATTTTTGATGCCGAACATTTTTTTGACGGATATAAAAACAATCCCGAGTATGCAATGGCCGTTATGAAAAAAGCTGAAGAAGCAGGCGCGGATTGGCTCGTGATGTGCGATACAAACGGCGGTACCCTGCCGCATGAGATTCAGGAAATTGTCACTATGCTGCAAAGCCAGATAACGAGGTCACAGTTGGGTATTCATACACACAATGACTGCGAATTGGCAGTAGCGAACTCTCTAAGTGCTGTACAAGCAGGCGCAAGGCAGGTTCAGGGTACTATCAACGGATACGGTGAACGGTGCGGTAACGCTAACCTGTGCTCCGTCATTCCTAATTTGCAGCTTAAGCTGGGCTACGACTGTCTAGATACCGAGAAGTTAAGTCAACTCCACAATACAGCCCGCTTTGTGAGTGAAGTCGCCAACGTCAATATGCCTGTGAACCAGCCTTATGTTGGCAATGCAGCTTTTGCCCATAAGGGGGGCATTCATGTGTCAGCCATTCTGCGCGACTCGCGAACTTATGAGCACATCGCTCCTGAACTTGTGGGGAACAAGCAGCGGGTCTTGGTCTCCGAACTGGCCGGGCAAAGCAACGTGGTATCCAAAGCGCAAGAGCTGGGCATCACCCTTGACCCATCCAGTGATGAGGCACGTGGCGTAATTAGCCGCATCAAGGAACTGGAGCATCAGGGATACCAGTTTGAAGGCGCGGACGCTTCGCTGGAACTGCTCATTCGTGAAGCAGGTGGTGAAGTGAAGGAAATGTTCTCTTTTGAGTCCTTCAAAGTGCTGGTAGAGAAAACAGCCGGTCGCCCGGTCGTATCCGAGGCATTCTTGAAACTGAATGTCGCAGGGACGAGTGTCTATACGGCAGCTGAAGGCAACGGTCCTGTCAACGCGCTCGATAACGCACTCCGCAAGGCTCTTTCTCAATATTTCCCTGCTTTGCGGGACATGCATTTGGCCGACTACAAGGTACGTGTGCTTGACGAAAAGGATGCCACCGCCGCCAAGGTACGTGTGCTCATTGAGTCTAAAAATTACGAGGACGTCTGGAGTAACGTAGGCGTATCCGAAAATGTAATTGAAGCCAGCTGGGAAGCTCTCTTGGACAGCTTCCGTTACGCATTGTTGGAAGCACCAACTCCAACAAACGATCAGTCAGAGCTTACTCATCATGGATTAGTTAATCATTAATCAGTTGCTCGCATGAGCTTATAAGGTGCCTTTGGCGGTCTACTCGGCTCCCAAAGACACCTTCTTTTTTTGAAGAGTTTCTATTTTGCGTTCCAACTCCTGCTCACTGAGCATGCCGATGATGATTTCGCTGACCTGTCCATGAGGATCAACCATTACATGAGTTGGAAAAGCCACCCCTCCAACTCGTTCAAACAATACTCCTTGCTCATCAAGTAAAATGGGAAACTGGAGATCCAAAGAGCGGGAAAACTTCTGTACATCCTCCAATCGATCATAACGAGTTACATTGATACCATACACATCTACATCATCTTTGTACTTACTATACAACTCATTCAGCATAGGCGCTTCTAATCGGCACGGATCGCACCATGAAGCCCAAAAGCTAATAACCAAAGCCTTATTGCGCGTGGCCCCTACATCGTAGGTCTTGCCGTTTAACCCCTTTAAAATCATAGAAGGAAGCCGTTGACCAGGCTTTATCTTTTTCATTACCTCTACCGCATCTGTTTCAGCCTCTACCTCTTTCTCAGCTTCAAGTTTTTCTCTACCATCCCCCTCTTTTAAGGGTGCATTTTTCATGGACAGGGTTGCTGCATAAGTTGTGTTTGCAATAACTCCCCATGAAGCCCCAACCACAACCAGTATAATCATCGCTCTGATGAAAAGAAATTTTTTCACAGTCTTATCACCTGTCTTTCATCTGAATGGCCCTTACCTTCTCCATAGGATGCCCATACTGTTCCCAGCTCTAACCTTCTAAATCTGAACAGGACGCAAAAAAAAACAGCAAACCCACGAAATCGCGAACTTGCTGTTTTGATGTGTATATGAATGCTATGCCTTGCACTGAATCAGGCATGACTTAAATGCGCGTAGACATCTGCCAAATTGGTCACATTACGCTTCAACATTTCCTGAACATAAGCTACCCACAGCTTAGCCGTCATTTTCGCATCCTCTAACGCATGGTGCCGCCCTTCAATCGGAATGGATTGGGAGGTCAACAATTCATCCAAACTGTAGGTTTGATGTTGCTGTGGCTCAAGCCATTTGGCAAGCATCATCGTATCCAGAACACGATGAGTCAATTGAACTTTAGATGTTTTCCATAACGCAGCATTCAAAAAGGCCTTATCATGAGCACTAGCATGTGCTACAAGTACTCGCCCACCTACAAAGGACATAAAGTCGTGCAGTCCATTCATAAGTGGTGGAGCTTCATCCGTCATTTCCCGGGTAATCCCAGTTAGTTCGGTAATGTACTCAGGAATCACAGTCCGTGGATTAACAAGCGTATAAAACTGCTCTTTTTCCATAATCATGTCCCCGACAACCCGAATCGCCCCGAACGATAAAATCTCATCTCCATGCTGTGCTGAAAATCCCGTTGTCTCCAGATCAAAAACTACCGTTTCCAAACGATCCAGCGGGGTCCGCAATACTTCAGAGCGCCGTTGCTCCCGGGTTAAGGAGCGAATAAACGCCATCTGTTGAGCCGTAGGAGCCCCCATTACAGATGCGATCGCAGACGGCACTCCTCCTCTGCGGAGAGCGCTCCAGAAGCCACTTCCCTGCGCTGGTTCCTTCATGACCTTCTCCCTTCCATAAATCGCAACTGCCTTTGCAACGCACGATGCAGCCGTCGTACCGTCGAAAGCGCCTCGCGCAACTCATGCCAGCCTTTACCTTGTTTCAGCGGCTTTACAGCCAGGTAGCCATTGCTGACCAGCAATCCATCATTCTCCTTCACTGGTGTAGCCATTCGTAGCTGAAGCGCAATCCGAAAGGCACGCTCGCAAGCATCGAGTAAAGGCAACGGTGCCGCTTCCAGTGATGCGAGACGACTGAGCCTTTTGAAGGTGGAGGTTTCCTCTACACCATGTTGCAACGCCAAAAAACGGACTGCGTTCACCAGCGGAATGTACAACCCGTATTTCACATCAAAATCGCCCGCATGCTCACCGAAGCGCTCGGTAACAACCTGACCTAAAATATTAAGTGTCGCTTTATGCCTCACCGTGTTCCTAAGTACCGCCGAGGGTAAATCAGGATGTATTCGGAACAATTCATAAAAACTTCGTTTCCAGTTTGCAGATAGTCGTTCATCTCCAGCGATATGCCTCATATCAGACGAGATAATCAGATAACGGATCGGCTCCCAAGCAAAATCGTCCGACCATTTTGTTAGCTGTTTTTGCCATTCAGATAATGTTTGACGCCACAACGGCTCCGAGCACATTACTTTCCCCTCACATTTGGGATATCCCAAATACTCTAACATCGCAGACACTTTGCGACCAAACTCTCTAAAATATAATTCTTTGTCGGCAGATATTATGTCACTGATAATCATACCGTTATCCTGGTCACTCCACAGCGTTGATTCCGAGCGCCCCATGCTTCCGAAGGCTATAAATGCGTAAGGGACGGGAGGAGGGCCGAAGCCATCCTCAACCATCCCTTTTTCGCACATTTGTACAGCTCTGGCCGCGATGCGGTCATGCATTTCATTCGCCGTTTGTAACCAGTCTGATAACGGAGCGGAGGCTTGAGAAGCCAGCAGCCATTTTTGAGAGTCGACCCTGGCCTGCCTTAGCGATTCAGGTGTATCTGCATGATCAATCGCTTCGGCGGAACTCACCCAAGGGGCCATATTTTGCAGTTCCATACTTCCATCTCCTCCGCTCATCCATACTGGTTCTTTATATTTTACATATTAGTTCACAATTCCAGAACGCTTTTCAGCCTCAGCAACCAACTTCATTTGCTCAGGATAGCCGTACGTACCGTGTTCACTGATATCCAATCCCATTGTTTCTTCCTCTTCTGTAACGCGAATACCCATAATCGCTTTCATCGCACCCAGAATAATGAAGGAAATGACGAACACGAAAGCCAAAGTGCCAATCAGTCCAAGCAGCTGTACTCCTAATTGGGTAAATCCACCACCATAGAACAGACCCGCTTGACCTACACCAGTTATTTTTACAAGCTCAGGAGTAGCGAAGAACCCTGTGGACACCGCGCCCCACATCCCTGCAACACCGTGCACGGAGAAAGCATATACCGGGTCGTCTACTCTTGCACGCTCGAACCATTGCGCTGTGAAGAAAGTAACGATCCCTGCAACTGCACCAATGACCAATGCCGCCCAAGGTGCTACAAAGGCACAAGAACCAGTAATAGCAACCAAAGCCGCCAGCACACCGTTTAGCATAGCAGGAATATCTGCTTTTCCATATACCATCCAGGATACGAGCAAAGCGAAAACCCCACCTGCCGCAGCAGCAATATTGGTTGTCAAGGCCACATATCCAAAGAATCCGTCGTTCATAGCCGATACAGCACTACCCGGGTTAAACCCAAACCAACCAAACCAGAGAATAATAACACCCAAGATAGAGTACACCTGGTTATGACCAGGGATAATGTTCGGCTTGCCATCTTTATTAAACTTGCCCAGACGCGGTTTGAGCAGTAGGGTAGCGACGAGTGCTGCCGTAGCGCCTGTCAAATGGACTACTGTCGAACCGGCATAATCCTGCATCCCCAACTTACCAAGCCATCCACCGCCCCACACCCAGTGAGCTACAACCGGATAGATCACGATGGAGAACAAAATACCGAAAATAATGTATACACTTAATTTTGCACGCTCTGCCATCCCTCCACATGCGATAGAAAGTGATACCGCAGCGAAAGCAAAGTGGAACAAAAACATAATTGTAATCGGAACATCCAGACCTGAGAGAGCATCAAACGATGCAGCCGCATCCGTACCACTCATGAAGAAACCCGTCAGTCCCATAAATCCGTTTCCGCCATCATTACCAAAGCCGAATCCAAATCCAAGTGCCCAGAAGGACAAAGCCGCAACACCCGTGGTGAGAATCGTTTTACCAGCGACATGACCCGCATTCTTCATTCGTGTCGAGCCTGCCTCCAGCAATGCAAATCCCGCTTGCATAAAAAATACAAGTATAAATGCCAAGAACGTAAAGGCCGTGTTTAGCCCGGCTTGAAGTTGAATATTCGTCGGACCGTCAGCAGCAAACGCACCTACCGGAAAAGCTAATACTGTCAGCATGGCCAATAATACAACTAACCACTTTTTTCTCATGAAGCCCACTCCCTCGAATGTTAAGTTTCTTTACATTTCATGAAATTCTTATTGTCATTATAATCAGAATACATGAAAGTTGACAAGATTTTTTTTATTATGTTAAAAAAATAGGGTTTCAAACACTACATGTCATATTTACTAACTATAAAAGTAGGTTGTTTCTGTCCAAATAAAAGCATAACGTTTGACTGTATGGTTGGGAATCATGTAAAATATTCTTTATAAACACTCCGTTTGCAAATGCTAATATTGAAGGTTGAACGAAGAGCGCGAGGTGAAGACAGATGGGGATATGAAGCTGTATCGAATTGGTGAGCTAGCCAAGACGGCTGGTGTCAGCGAACGAACTATTGATTATTACACAAAGCTTGGTTTGATCACACCTGAAGAACGATCATTGAAAAATTATCGGCTCTATAATGATGAAACCTTAAACAGGCTTGAACGTATTAACCAAATGAAACAAGAGAAGTATAGCCTAGAGGAAATCAGACAGACACTGATTAAATGGAACTCGGTTGCGGGGGAAGAGCACGTCACTGACAAACTAACGAGTCTGGAGATGCACATGCAGCGTCTAGAACGTGAAGTCAATGAACTACAACCTCTCTTGGGGCAGCTCAAGCCCGTTCAAGCGCGCAAGTTGCTTACTGGTCTACTACCACAAAGCGCCGCTTGTATCGAAGCTCTGAAGTATCTGCTGGAGCATAGTTCTATGATGTAGATACCCGGGCTAGTATGACGAACAATATTGGAGGGTTGCTTTATGATGGGTATGTATATATTGATTATTCTTGCGTTCGGATTATCCTTATGGGCGCAATTCCGTGTAAAAGGTACTTTTAATAAATGGTCTGATGTCCCAAATGAAAATGGGTTGACCGGTTATGATGCAGCTCGGCATATGCTAGATCGCAATGGTTTGCATGATGTGCCTATTGAACCAGTACCTGGTGCGTTATCTGACCATTATGATCCAATGCAAAGAGTCGTACGGCTGTCCGAGCCCGTTTATTATGAAAAATCCATTTCCGCAGTTGCCGTAGCTTGTCACGAGGTTGGTCATGCCATTCAGCATAAAGAGCATTATCCCATGCTGGCACTCCGTCACCGGATCTTTCCGATCGTAAACTTTGCTTCCGGGATTGCACCGTTTCTGCTGATTGCCGGTTTCTTATTCAGCTACACGAACCTGATTGGCTTGGGTATTATCTTTTTCTCGGCTACTGTTGCTTTTCAATTAATTACATTACCGGTTGAATTTAATGCTTCCAACCGGGCCCGAGAAATTATGGTTTCCGAAGGGTTTATCCGTAGTGATGAAGAACGGGGTATAGCCAAAGTATTAAATGCTGCTGCATTAACTTATGTGGCTGCAGCTCTTGTTTCCTTGCTGGAACTAATCCGCTTAATCGGTATCTTCAACAGCCGGGATTAATTGCTTGTGTTGCAAAAAAGGTTGTTCCTCTACCAAGTTAACGGTAGAGAACAACCTTTTTTCTTTATCTAAAACCAATCAGCTATACTCACTGTCCTAAATCCGCTTTTGCACTTCCACTCGGAGTAGCAACACTACCTTTAAGGCCAAAATATTGCAACAAAAAAGTCCGGAATGACTTTGCAACTAATGGTAGCTTGTCATCTTTGCGATGAATCAAGCCTATAGTTCTCGTGACTTCTGGGTCAACAATTGACACTCTTGCAGGTTGAAGCGGGTTGGTCTGAAACAACGCCATTTCAGGCAAAAGACTGACTCCCATACCAGCCGCAACTAATCCGCGAATCGTATCTGTCTCTTCACCTTCAAAAGCGATATCCGGCGTAAATCCTGCCTCCAGACAAGCCTGCCAGACAATCGGACGTAACGAATATCCATCTCTGAACAGGATGAATTTTTCTCCTTTAAGCTGACTCAGCGTGATATGTTTGGCCGTAGCTAAAGGATGATTGGGCGGGAGAACAGCAAACAGCTCCTCGGTCAGCACCACATCCCCCTCCACATGATCATGACGATCCGGAAAAGGAGATACAAAAGCCAAGTCCACCTCACCCGCTAACACATCACGAATTAAACTCGGATACATCCCCTGTTTAAATCTAAATTTAACATTGGGATACCGCTTTCGGAATTCAGCCACCACCGTAGGAATAAGATGAATCCCCAAACTGTGCGGAAAACCGATGCGGATTTCGCCCCCCTCAGGATCCAAAAACTCATGGACCTCCAAAACAGCTCGCTCTAGATCTTTTATAATCGTCTCAACCCGTTTGCAAAATAGCTGTCCCACTGGCGTAAGCTGCAAATTGCGACCCTTTTGCATAAAAAGATTAACTCCCAGCTCCTCTTCAAGCTGATGAATTTGCCGACTTACCGCAGATTGCGCCACATGTAGCTCCTCGGCTGCCTGAGTGACATGTTCTTTTTGCGCTACCTTCATGAAGTATTGTAACTGTCGTAATTCCACTCCGATATTCGCTCCAATCTGTTTTTCAACATCCGGAAGAAGACGTCAATCGAACATCATCCTCTTTCTTCCCTGCTAACTTACGGTAAAACTGTCTTTAGTGGCGTTTGCGCTGGCCAGTCAATCTAATCAATAATCCATACATGAAAAATCCACTGAGTAATCCCCCAAAGTGAGCGGTCCAATTAATGTTCGCTACAGCAAAAGAAAACAAAATACCAAACCCAAGCAGCGTGTACAGCGTTTTGCGCGAAGCATCATCCATCAAGGAACGTTGGAACAAGGCAACGTACAGAAACGCCCCATAGATGCCATAAATCGCTCCTGAGGCTCCTACAGAGACTGTCGTTTCCGCCACCATGTTGTAATGGGCAATGGACAGTATGTTCCCTACAATACCCGTGACCAGATACAATAACACATAGCGGAAGGACCCCAGCAAACGCTCCAGCGGAGGAGCGAAGACGAGTATGGCAAAGGAATTGAACAGAAGATGATCAAACCCTGCATGTAAAAACATGGCTGATACATATCGCCACAGTTGATCGGTGAATGGCGCCTCATTAATCAAAGCTCCATATCGGATCAGCGTCAAACTATTTTCCGATCCACCCTGTACGGTGAGTACAATAAACATCACAATATTGATGAGCAAAATCAGACAGGTTACTGGGTAAAACCGCAAATAACTTTTCCAGTTCTCATAACGTAAAAAAATCAAGGCAATCCTTCCTTCATGGGTGTCTCCACCTTATTCAAATTGGACAATGTCTTTTATAAAAGATTATAATAGATTTCGGCAACGATAACCAATGCTAAAAACCAAGGAGGCTATTACATATGGCACAAGAACGTACAGGAGCTGCTACTTTTAAAGGCAATGCTTTGACACTCTTAGGTCCTGAACTGAAGGTTGGAGATCAGGCACCTGATTTCAAATTACAGAAAAACCTGTTAGAAGCAGCTACGCTCCAAGACTTTGCAGGCAAAGTCAAACTGATCAGTGTTGTTCCTTCTTTGGATACAGGTGTGTGTGACGCACAGACTCGACGTTTTAACCAGGAAGCTGATTCCCTTGGGGATCAAGTCGTGGTGCTGACTGTCAGCGTCGATCTGCCTTTCGCTCAAGCTCGTTGGTGCGGTGCTGCCGGTATTGACCGCGTATTGACACTGTCCGACTATAAGGATCATTCCTTTGGCGAAGCTTATGGTGTGTTCATCAAGGAATTCCATTTGGATCATAGAGCTATTTTTGTGATTGATCAAAATGACAAAATTGCTTACGTAGAATACTTGAGCGAAATGTCCGAACACCCTGACTATGACCAAGCGATTGCAGCAGTGAAAAAACTTGTCTAAATCAAGACAGCATATTAAAAAAGCGAGTGAAGGGTTGCCTTCCTCGCTTTTTTTGACGTTTGTCTGCCACATCACTGCTCACACATCTACAATCACTGCACAACCTTATGAGCAGACAGCTTCTTGTCAATCACAGCGAACAGTTGCAAAATGATGCGGTAATTCGCGCCCAAGTCCCCTAGCGATCCGCGTGAAGCAGAATAAATATCCACCGCACTCCGAACTGGTGAGACAGACAATATGGAAACGGTAATGTCGACGGTTCTACCGAACGCCGTTCGCTTCTCTAACGTAATTTCACCTACGGATGCTACCTCATGAAGAACCTTGTAGCCAGGAATTTTTTTTAGAATAGATGATACTTCTTCCCAAGCCTTGTCTCTCGATAAGTTATAATAGCGTGTCTTCATTTGGGGGTCCTTGACCCGGTCGCTTGTACCTTCTTGGCTGCGCACAATCCCTACCAGAGTCCTCTTCAACGACAAGACATTTCCTCCTTCACGATAATCGTTGCCATAATGCAGCACATCGGTTTTTTTGCTGCAAGCGCTTTATAAAACGTTAAACAACAAAAAGTTAACCGACCATACCTGTGGTATGCGACCTTAGTACCTCATGTCTTAGTTTAACATTGTTGCATACAAAAAACACCCTGTTTCTGCAAGAAGCATGAACAGAGTGTATTCATTATCTTTGGAGTACCCGCCGATGCCGTCCGACCATAGCGTCTTCTGAACCTGCTTTAGCAGGTGGGTGACCGCAGAATAAACTTTTGAAGTCCCCTTGTCAGGAATTGACAGGGCTTTTCAGCTATTCATCCGTATAGATCTCCCTAGACATTGTCATTGGTTCAAAACAACAAATGACCGTAACGTGCATCGCAGGATGTGACCTTATTATAGCGCTTCTCACTCAGAAAGTAAATGCTAGGAGAAATATGTTTTATTTTTAGAGGTTATCACTTTTCTTGTCTTCAATGCTTGCCGTATCTTCATCTTTCTGCTTCATCTTTTCCATTTGATCCTGCATTTTAAGGAATGTTCCATAAAAATTAAAGAAAGCGAACCAGGCAACTACACTACCGATGAAGAATAAGAAAAGCACAGGATATTTGACTCCGATAAATATAACAATGGCGCTACCGAGCATGGTGGAAAATACACGGAATGGTCGAATCAGTGTCAGTAAAACCGCATTTTTGATAATTTGTCCGGTAGACATATGATAATGAGCCACCATCGAAAAGAAGTTAAACATAGACACAAGCAAAATAATGATAAGAATGAGCATAATTACGCCCACGATTTGCAAGTTGCTGAGTTGTGTCATATATACGGTATAATCCACATACATGATGACAAACAGTAACGTGTAAAAGATACCCCCGATCAGACTCTGCTTATAGTTCTCTTTGTACCCTTTAAAAAAGGTACGAAACACGCCTGTATCGGTATCCCCCATTACCCATTTGCGAACCACTGTGAACATAGCCGATGTGGCTGGAAATAAAGTAAGCGGTGCCAAAACAGCCATCGCCCAATTCATTTGTAAAGATTCATTAGCCAAATTCTGATTCATTACAAGTAGTTTCAGTATGAGGCAGAATACAAAAGGCGACGAACATAACACCCATAACAAATTTGTAGCCGCCAGTCGGGTAATCCACTCGGTCAGGCGGTAAATACCACCCATAGCTCCTTTAAACTCCAATGTCAGTCTCTCCCTCCGCAAGCCTTGGCAGTTCCAAGACTCATGTTGCTATGCCTATAAATTCCGGCTCTTGGCTATATCATACCGTATTTCAGCCCTAATGCGCCAGTGAAATCAATAAGTGCCTCATTAAAGCAGATTGCTAAAAGGTTCATACATACTGATTCAATCATAACGAAAAAGCCGAAGCTTCATCTGCTTCGACTTTTCATTATTTCATTTCTTATTCGGAAGAGGAATCTTCACGTCTTGCAGGACGACGAGTTTCCCCATTGCTGCTCGGGCGTGGTTTGCGATCTCCACTGTAACGGCTTCCGGAATCACGGTTGTAGCCACCGCCTTCTTTGCCACGGTTGTAACCGCCATATCCACCTTTGCTGCCACTACCGCCGCTACCACCGGAACGATTGGAATTGTAACCACCGTTGCTGCGACCGCTGTAGTTGGAAGGCTTGCGACCGCCAGAACGCACGTCTGGTTTACGACGTTTTGCACGGATCGGATCTTCTGGAGTCAGCTCAATCGATGCTTCTCTCTTCTCACCAGTCATCAGTTTCAGAGCTGCGGAGAGAAGTTGTACAGAATCATATTGTTCCAGCATTTGAATAGCCAAACCTTTGTACTCGTTCAGCTCGCCGCTTTCTACAGCCTCTAGGAGACGTTCAGCAATGATACGTTGTTTGCCTTCCAGAGCTTCAGCCAACGTTGGAAGCGGCTTGCGTGGAATGCGGTGACGAGTTACACGTTCGATAAAGTGCAAATGGTCAATTTCACGAGGCGTTACGAAAGACCAAGCTTCCCCTTCTTTACCTGCACGTCCAGTACGTCCAATACGGTGAACATAGCTTTCTGGATCTTGCGGAAGGTCAAAGTTCACAACGTGAGTTACGCCGGAAACGTCCAAACCGCGGGCAGCTACATCAGTCGCTACGAGCACATCGATGCTTCCGTCACGGAATTTACGCATTACAGCATCACGCTGGTTTTGAGACAAGTCACCATGCAAACCGTCTGCAGAATATCCGCGTTTTTGCAGAGCTTCAGCCAACTCGTCTACCCGACGCTTGGTACGGCCAAATACGATAGCAAGTTCTGGGGATTCCATGTCGATCAAACGGCTCAATGCTTCGAATTTTTGACGCTCAGGAACTTCGATATAGGCCTGATCAATCAGTGGAGCACTAACTTGTTTAGGAATAACTGAAACATGCTCAGGATTTTTGAGGAATTGTTCAGCCAATCTTTTAATATTAGGAGGCATTGTAGCCGAGAAAAGCATCGTTTGACGCTCGTCTGGAACTTGCTTCAGAATGGATTGAATATCTTCCATAAAACCCATATCCAACATTTCATCTGCTTCATCCAAAACAACTGTGTTTACATCTTCCAGCTTGATGGTTTTACGATTAATATGGTCAAGCAAGCGTCCTGGCGTACCAATAATAATTTGAGGTTTCTTTTTCAAAGCGCGAATCTGGCGTACGATATCTTGTCCACCATAGATTGGCAAAGTACGAAGACCTTTGAAACGGGAGAGTTTTTCGATTTCTTCAGCTACCTGGATAGCAAGCTCACGTGTTGGTGCCATGATCAGAGCTCTGATTTTTTCGTCGCTTCTAGAAATTTTGTTGATCAGCGGAATACCAAACGCAGCAGTTTTACCCGTACCTGTTTGGGCTTGGCCAATCATGTCTCTGCCTTGTAGTGCAATCGGGATGGATTGCGATTGAATTGGTGTTGCTTCTTCAAAACCCAGTTCTGTAATCGCCTGAATTACTTTCGGTTCAAGATCAAATTCTGCAAATGTCGTCAAATTTATTCAAACTCCTTCTTAATGGTGGATGTGGTGGACAATCCACAATGTTGTCTGTATTCTTAAGTAGCGATATTATTGTATAAGTTTTCCCCAATACAGTGACAGTTTATTTAGACCTATAACTGCATCTTTCTGTAATGAATTTGGGGAACCTATCCGATACATCTTAAACGAATTTATCCTTTTTAAAACAGTTTAAATTTTAAGTGTTTCTCTGGACATAGGTCCCTACTCAAGAATATCCACATCGCATTATAGCACAGAACAATTCATGAATACCAGCAAGTTGCTTCTCGTATAATTTAAATGAGGTGAAAATAAGTTGTTAAAAATGGTGTTAAACTGCTTAACTGTCATTCTTGGAGCCGCTGCCATTGCATGCGGTTTTAATCTGTTTCTCGTGCCACACCACTTGCTGAGCGGAGGAGTAGCTGGGCTTTCCATGTTAATCGGCTACTTCACAAAATTTGATATCAGCGCGATGTATTTTATTATCAATATCCCGATGCTTATTGCAGGCTGGTTTATTTTAGGCAAGCGTTTTATTAGCCTGAGCATTTTATCCGTTGTCGTTACAACATGGATTTTGGCCTTAGTGCCGGTGCGATCTGTCGTGTCGGACCCCCTGCTAGCCTCCGTTTTTGGAGGAGTGATGATCGGCGTTGGAGTAGGAATTTCCTTTCGGGTAGGGGGGTCTACGGGCGGTTTTGACATTATCGGTTCCATCGTCACTCGTTATCGTGACTTCCCCGTAGGAACTGTACTTGTTGGCATGAATGGACTGGTCATTCTTGCAGCAGGATATTTGAACGATGATTGGAATATTGCACTTGCGTCGATGCTATCTATTTTTGTGACTGGCAAAGTGTTAGATCAAATCTATGTCAGTCACACGAAGATTACCGTCTACATTATTACAGAACACACCGACAAGCTACTGGAGCGGATGTTAACCACACCACGCGGTGTTAGCAAAATAAAAATTGAAGGCGCATTTTCACATACCGAAAAGGACATGCTGATGACTGTCACGACACGCTATGAGCTAGTTGAATTAAAACGGATCATTAAAGAGGTGGACCCTTCTGCTTTTGTCAATATTGTGGAAACGGTTGGGGTGATGGGTTCATTTCGCCGAAGATAAGCACAAACCCAAGTGTCAAAATACAGTTTCTGTGGTACACTATATGTGCGCTGTTCCCATAGTATATAAAGACCAGCTTTACCTGCTATTTCACAGGCACTTTGCTTTTCCGAATCGTATTGAATGATTCTTTTGGAATGATTCCGAGCAGGAAAGGGTGATTTTTGTGGAAATGGAAACGGTAAAACTGTCCGACATTGTCTTAAGATGGTACCCGGAAATGCTCCCTTCTCTCAAAAAGGATGAGCTGAACTCGATGATTGTGCTTCGGGACGGGATGTCCATACTCAAGCCAACGGATGCGCTAGAAATTATTCAGTACAGTATTTGCGAGCATCAAGACAATAATTATCTTCAATAAATTTCTTTACCAAGTGCCGCTTCTTCCGGTTGCATCTACAACTGCGAAGAGAGCGGCATTATTTATGCATTTTTATGGATTCAATGAACATAAGTTGGGTTAATCATGTAAGACTGTGCCTGATGATTCCAGTATAAGTTACAAGCGTGTTGTTTTTCGATACATAACTTTACGTATAATCAGGTAAGTGACATCCATAAGGGAGAGAGTTAGGAAATGAATATGATTTGGGCAATTATGCTATTGGCGATGGGGATAGGCGGAAACGGGGACCAGTCAGCCAACGCTCCAAATGTAAAAGATACGGTGGCAACAACAATTAGCAGCGCCATGATTCAGGCTCAGCACAATAAGATGAAGGTGGATGCCTCCAATCCTCCGGTTAAAATTGACCCACAACCGACGACTCCTGCTATCAAGGGCATCTATGTCACAGCTTATAGCGCAGGCGGTTCGCGTATGGCCCAGCTGCTTGAACTGCTTGATAAGACAGAGCTCAATTCCATGGTTATTGATATTAAAGACGATGCAGGTTATATCACTTATCCAACGACCAATCCCGAGCTGCTCAAATTGGGCAAGCCGCAAAAATTCATTCGGGATATTTCCGGTTTGATGGACCGATTGAAAAAGCATAATGTTTACCCGATTGCTCGTATTGTCGTATTTAAAGATACGGTACTGGCCAACAAAAATCCCGAGATGTCTTTCCGTAATCCTGACGGCTCTGTCTGGAAAAACGACAAGGGAGACGGGTTCGTCAATCCCTATAATAAAGAAGTATGGGATTATAATATAGCCATCGCTAAGGAAGCAGCCAAACTTGGTTTTAAGGAAATTCAATTTGACTATGTACGTTTCCCCGAAGGCTTTGAGAAAAGAGCAGACAAGCTGAAATATACCAAATCAGATCAATCCCGCTCGGATGCAGTCGCTGAATTCGTACAATATGCCCGCAGAGAGCTTGCTCCATTAGGTGTACGAGTATCCGTAGATATTTTCGGATATGCTGCATCTGTCCCTGCTGCGGAGGGAATCGGGCAGGATTTCACTAAAATTTCCGAAAATGTGGATGTCATTTCACCCATGGTTTATCCAAGTCACTACACCACAGGCTGGTTCGGTGTAAAAGACCCTGATAAGAATCCCTACCAGACGATTAAAGGCTCCATGGCCGATACACACAAAAAGCTAGATCCGACGGGCAAGCTAAAGCCAATTATTCGTCCTTGGATCCAGGATTTTACTGCAAGTTGGTTAGGAAGCGGACATTATGCTAAGTATGGAAAAACTCAAGTAGAGGACCAAATTCGAGCGCTTAAGGATATGAAAGTGGATGAATATTTACTCTGGAATGCCACAAACCGCTATTCAAGCGGAGTAACTTACAAATAATTTATCCCTCCGGACTTCTCGTTATCTAATACGAAATTTAGAAATTATATAATTTTTCCGAAGGCTGTCCCGTTGTTTGGCGAACGGGTGCAGTCTTTTTTATTACTGTTCAAATGTGGCGGTATCCCTTACAATAAATACTTACATGTTATGATACATACGAATATTCAATCCCTAGTAAATGAGGAAAACAAAAATGCAATTGACTTCAACAACGGGGCAGAAATGGAAGCAGCTTTTATACATTTTGCTCCCTATCCTGATTACCCAGCTTGCACTATCTGCCATGACTTTTTTCGATACGAATATGTCGGGACACTTTTCCCCTGCCGATCTGGCTGGAGTAGCCATTGGAGTAAGTCTGTGGATTCCTGTACAAACAGGCCTTAACGGAATACTTATGGCTATCACACCTATTGTATCTCAATTAGTGGGAGCACAGCGCAAAGATAAAGTCTCCTACTATGTCATTCAAGCACTTTGGCTCTCTCTTGCCCTATCCATGGTCGTTTTGATTGTTGGCATCATTTTGGTCAAGCCTATTCTAAATGGTATGAATCTTGAATTGAGAGTTCATAATGTAGCTCTGTACTACCTTTGTGCCATGGCCTTCGGAATTGTGCCTCTATTTGCCTACACGGTGCTCCGAAGCTTTATGGATGCATTGGGACAAACCCGCTTTACGATGTTAATTACGCTCATGTCGTTACCCATCAATGTCTTGTTGAACTATCTACTTATTTATGGGAACTGGGGTTTTCCGCGTCTGGGAGGTGTAGGCTCCGGGGTGGCAACGGCAACCACCTACTGGATCATTATGCTGGTCGCTGGTATCACTGCGCATCGGGGAAAAATATTTGCCGAATACCGAATCTTCAGCAAAATATACGGGATTGCTGCTAGTGCTTTGAAAGAGCTCATCAAGATTGGAGTACCGATTGGATTTGCAATATTTTTTGAGACTGCCGTCTTTTCAGCCGTCACTCTCTTCATGAGTAGCTATAATACAGCTACCATAGCCGCACATCAGGCAGCGATGAACTTTGCATCTACGTTGTATATGATTCCACTCAGCATTTGCATGGCACTTACGATTCTGGTTGGCTATGAAACAGGAGCTACTCGGCCGCGGGATGCCAAAGCTTATAGTGTAATGGGCATCAGCAGCGCAGTAGGTCTATCACTGATTACAGCTATTGTACTGTTTATCTGGGGTGAACAGGTCGCTCGACTTTACTCCACCGATCCGCAGGTCATTCAATTGGCACAGCATTTTCTAATCTATGCGATTTTCTTTCAGATATCTGATGCTGTCGCTACACCTACACAAGGAGCGCTACGCGGGTATAAAGACGTTAATCCAGCCTTTTTGCTCACATTCCTATCCTATTGGGTCATTGGGCTTCCTGTAGGATATATACTGGCACGCTGGACTTCATTGGGGCCCTACGGCTACTGGATCGGTTTGATTACAGGGTTGGCAGTAGGCGCTATTTTACTGCTCTGGCGTTTGGTGAAAGTACAACGTCGTTTCTCCGAAAAAAAACAACACGCAGAGGCTATTTAGCCTTTGCGTGTCTCGATTACATATGCTGCGCCTAAAGTTATTCGTTTTTTCTCCACAATAGCCACTTCGTTCAGCTTGGGAGGATATAGAAAGTGTCTCTCCACATGTTGTTCAATCTCTTCAAATGCCTGTTCTTCATTTTCAGCAGCGAGAATGACAGTCAGCGCTCCTTCCGAACTATCCACTTCGATTTTGAATAGGTACATGTATGACTACCTCCTGATAGAACTCAAAGCTAAAAAATAGCGGATGACTCGGGTCATCCGCATAATTTTGATCTTTTCCAATATCAGAACCGATCTACTGTACGTAGAAGGCTCTTATTATTGGGACAAACGCAAAGCAAGCTCATAAAGCTCCATGTTGAAATCTTTTTTAGTATTTACAACCTTGTCAATATCTGTAGCTACCAACTTACCATCGATCGTTCCGCAAGCCTTATCAGATATGCCCTCGATCAATTGGCGAACAGCAAAGTCACCCAAACGGCTCGCCAGGTTGCGGTCAAACGCGGTTGGTGTGCCTCCACGTTGGATGTGTCCAAGCACTGTAACACGAGGCTCATAATCCGGACAGTTTTCTTGGATTACCTTTGCTACATTTTCGCCTTTGCCTACGCCTTCCGCAACGATAATAATACTGTGGCGCTTGCCATGCTTGAAATTTTGTTTCATACGATCAGATACTTCGTTCAGGTCAAATTCTACCTCAGGCACCAAAATTGTTTCTGCGCCAGAAGCCAGACCCGCATGCAGAGCAATATCACCACAATGACGTCCCATAACTTCAACAATGGAAGAACGTTCATGAGATGACATTGTATCCCGCAGCTTGTTAATTGCGTCCACTACAATACTAACCGCTGTATCAAAGCCAATCGTGTAGTCCGTGAAGGAAATGTCATTGTCAATCGTACCCGGAAGACACATGGTTTTAATGCCTTGCTTGGTCAGTTTGTTAGCTCCTTGGTAGGAACCGTCTCCACCAATCACGACTACGCCGTCAATCCCACGGTCACGCAAAATTTGCGCGCCTTTTTTCTGCCCTTCTTCAGTCGTAAATTCCAGGCATCTTGCAGATTGAAGTACAGTACCCCCACGTTGGATAATATCTCCGACGCTTCTCAGATCCATTGGAAAAATATCGTCGTTCAAAAGGCCTTGATAACCACGTTGAATCCCGAATACTTCCAGTCCGAAATACAATCCGCTACGTACGACGGCGCGAACTGCCGCGTTCATCCCTTGTGAATCTCCACCACTTGTTAATACTGCAATTTTCTTAACTGCTGTCATGGTTTATGACCTCCTCAAAATAATCATATAAGCCTTCTTATCCATCGACTGTTTAATAAGAAAAACAAACGCATGAGCGGACTATTTTTCATTAAACGTCTCGAAACAGCGCGAACGTCTTGCTGCTCGCTAACTTTAGGGTCGGATAAATATAAAGCCAGCAATCCCTCGATAATCATCCGGTGAAAGGAGCTGGCAGGGACATCTGCAATATCAGCCCGCGCCCGATTCACAACGTAGGCGATCCGGTTTAGCATCATGTCGGTATCTTCATAATAATTGCAAAAGTTAAGATCTCCGCCCTTCCGGTCTTCGTCTTGATCGATTAGATAATCCAGCAAAATATGAAGACTGCACACATGTGGAAAATACGATGCATGTATTGAGGCAGCCCCCGCATCTGTCAGATGCTGGTCGCTGGCAGCAAGAAACAGCATAAAGACCCCCAGAGTTGAACCGGTAGCCGCAGCAAACTCATTCCAGCGCAACTCTGGTGTACGGTCTTTATGAAGCGACCACCAGTCCAAAAGCGCTTGTTCCCGCAGCTCGGGTTTAATATGCTTGTATACTTGCAAATCCGTGTATAATCGCGCCAAATCCTGAACGTAAGGCATTGCCGCCTCATAGCCCGGAAGCCTGCTTACACAAGACTGACAGGTTGTCACCAGCCCAGTCAAATAACCGCCATCCTCCTGCTCACGACGCAACTCATAATAATTCACTGGCCTAGCCGTCGGATTAATCGCATCCAGCATAGCCTGATGCAACAGCCTAAAATCATCCGGGTCCATGGACGTACTGCGATCACACAGGTTGTCCAGATAATCACTAATGGTCTGATACGCTACGATCAGCGGAATTAACGTCTGCCGGGCAGACATATTAGCTGCGGCATAAACCGCTCCACCCACGCAGTGAAATGTCTTATCCGCTATGCTCGCAAGCGCCTGGCTTCGCAGTTCAGGGTCCGGAATTTGTTCGGCCTTGCTCTTCCAGTTACTCAATTCTTGTTTCGTTTCAGGGAGAATGTGCTTGTACATTCGGCTCATTAGACCTATGGGGCCTCTCGGTACTTGATAACGTCCTTGCTCAACATAACTCAAATGACGGTGCCTCCACATTGTTGTCTACGTAATTATACCTATCCAAACCATATCCATTATAATATGATCGTCCTTTTAGCACAAATGAACAACCTCACTTTTTTCTTTAAAATTCAAGAAAAATGAGCTGTTCTCATAAAAAGACTTTATACCTGTAATGTTTTATTAGTCGAAAATAGTATAAAGGGCCTACCTATCCTTGTCCTCTGCTGGCTTCACGCCTTGGATTCCCTCTCCCATACTTGCCTGCTTCCATTTCCCGAAAGCATAATAGAAAATGACTGCTACGGCAGAGATAGCAAAACCAACAGGAAAGCTCCACCATACAGCATCTAGACCATACTCATCAACAAATGCATAGGCCAAAGGTATACGAATGCCCCATAATGAAATAATGGTAATTAAAAGCGGTATCATTACGGAACCCGTTGATCGAACAACCCCTGTAATGACATTGGTAACACCGAATATAACAAAAGACCACAAGGTGATCATATTAATCCGCATTCCCAATTCCAATGCACCCCCCGTAGAAGGAAGAAACATGAGCAAGGCCTGACGGTTAAACACGTAAATTAATACCACAGCTCCACCAGTCAATACAAAATTATACACAATCCCAATCCAGGTTGTCGTGCGCACTCGATCCCAACGTCCGGCTCCGATATTTTGAGCGGCAAAGGAAGATACAGCTGCACCTAACGCCATCGCCGGCATCTGTACATAGCTGGACAAATTATTGGCTGCTGTATAAGCTGCAGCTGCAACTGTCCCGTAGCCGTTAATCAGATTCATTAAAGCAATCGCGCTGGTAGAGACAGCAATCATTTGCAACCCCATCGGCACTCCCTTACGGATTAGGGTCCAAATAATCTTCCAATCAAATCTAAGTAAGTGAAGCTCTGAAGATGTAATGCGCAAAAAATATTTTACACGATATAGATAAATGAGAATCAACACAAAGCTGATCCCTTGAGCAATCAGGGTAGCAGTAGCGGAACCTCCAATGCCCATAGCAGGAATCGGTCCCCATCCGAATATGAACAGCGGGTTGAGTAGTACATCCAGTACGACGGAAACGATCAGAAAATAAAATGGTGTTTTGGAATCTCCAGCCCCTCTCATTACAGTCATGATGTAATTATAGCCGTACAAAAAGGGCATGCCTGCGAAAATAATACGCGTATACGTGATCGCCATATCTACCGATTCAGCAGGGGTATTGAGTACATGAAGTATCCAAGGCGCACTCAAAAATCCGATAATACCTATAGCAAAAGCGAGCACCAGAAAAAAGACTGCACTTGTACCTACTACACGCTTGGTTTCAGCTACGTCTCCTGCTCCGATATTTTGTCCAATCATAATAGTGGCAGCCATAGTGACACCAAAAATGGAACTGATAAGAAAAAACATTATAATATTTCCGTTGGAAGCGGCAGTCAAGGCGGCCTCTCCCAGAAATTTTCCAACCCAGATCGAATTAATCGTTCCATTCAGGGACTGCAGAATATTGCCGAACAGCATCGGCAAAGAGAACATAAACAGCGTTTTAGCAATAGGACCTTCAATCAAGGAAGGCTTACGACTAGCCTCTGCTGCACTCATTTTCTCAACTCCTTCAATCTATAATGTCTTCTGCCTAGTTTTATTACGTATAATACCCTATCCCCGCTCAATCTTCTCATATCATAAACGTATTTACGCAAAAAAGCGCAGTCCCTTAAAATAAAGGAACTGCGCTCTCAATTCATAGTTTAACCGTAATATATAAGACATCCGTAGAAACGGAACCATTCTTACAATTCAGTTACACTTACAGTTTGATTACGTTAGCTGCTTGGGGTCCACGGTTACCTTCAGTAATTTCGAATTCAACCGCTTGACCTTCTTCCAAAGTTTTAAAGCCGTCGCCTTGGATTGCGGAGAAATGTACGAATACGTCCTCGCCACCATCCATTTGAATGAAGCCATAACCTTTTTCTGCGTTAAACCATTTAACTGTACCTTTCAAGTGAACAACCTCCTAAAAATACCGCCATCTATGGCGAATATCCATATTATACTTCATGCTTTTTCACAATGCAATTGATGTTTTTCCGGGTTTTTTGGGCTGGAATGATTTGCTTTTGCGGCAGAAACTGCGGTATCATGAACCAAAACATCTATAAAATCGGAGACATGCATATGATGAAAAAACACGAAATATACAAAAAAGACAATTGGAACATGATGACTGTCGAGGTGCAGGGCCGTTACATCGTTCTACGGGAAATATCCGATGATTGGGGCGAGGAAGCCCACACGTTTTTAAGCCGTCCGGCGCTGATGCATTGGGCTCAAAATCGGTTTCCCAAGCAGTCCTTTCAAGATAATGAGGAAGAATGGCAGCGGATCATGAACGCTTTCAAACAGGTCTAGCCTATTCATGGTGTCCAACAGCTATCTCATCTTCATTATTCTGGCCTTCACGCTGGGCGGAGTGCTGATCATGAAGCGTGATACGATACCGACTCCTCTCAAAAAGTGGATGGCCCTCACTGCTGTAATCATGGTTTGCTTTGCCTTTTATCTCATTGTATACAGCTTATTAAATATAGGTTCCAACCCACAGTAAGGAAAATTATACTTTCGGGCGTAAGAGGTCATACTATGGCATAACAAGCCATGGTATAAGGAGGATCTGCCGTTACATGCATCCTGTAAAACCTCTTGCCCTGCTGCTTACGGTAAGTGTGGCGGTTTCTTCGTTTTGGCATCCGTCCCTTACTGCTGCAGCCCTACCCCACATTACGTTCGATCAGAGGAGGCTCTCCATGAGTGAAATTGTAAAACGCGCTGATGCGCCAGTGGAAAATACATGGAAACTGGAAGATTTGTTTCCCAACCGCAAAGCATGGGATCAAGAATACGAAGAAGTCAAACAACTAGCCAAAAAGGCTGAACAATTCCAAGGCAAGCTCAATTCAGCAGAATCGATTGGCAACTGCTTTAAATTGGAAGATGAATTGTCGCTCAAAACCGAGCGTGTATATGTGTACGCACATCTGCATCATGATGAGGATACAGCTGAACCTACATACCAGGGTCTTTCGCAAAAAGCCAAAAAATTAGGCGTTGAGGTTAGCGAGTCTCTTTCTTTTGTGACACCTGAAATTTTGGCACTGCCAGATCATCAGCTCGATGCCTTCATTGAAGATCCGAAGCTTGCAGATTATCGGTTCACCCTTCAAGAAATGAAGCGGGAAAAAGCACATATTTTGGGCAAGACAGAAGAAGCGCTGCTCGCTCAGGTTGGCAATCTGGCTCAAGCCCCGCAAACGATTTTCGGCATGCTCAACAATGCTGATCTGAAGTTTCCAAAAATTAAGGATGAGAACGGCAAAGAGGTTGAGCTGACTCATGGCAGCTACATTCAATTCCTCGAAAGTCCGCACCGCGAAGTACGCGAACGTGCTTTTAAAGCGGTGTATGACACGTATGCCAAAAATAAAAATACAATTGCTTCTACACTAAGTGCCAATGTGAACAAAAATATTTTTTATTCTCGTGTTCGCAAATACCCTTCTGTACTGGAAATGTCACTGTACGGTGACAATATTCCGAAGGAAGTATATACGAATCTCATTGACACCATTCATGAAAGCTTGCCCCTGCTCCATCGTTACATGAAGCTGCGCAAAAAGTTGTTAGGTGTGGATGAGCTCCATATGTATGATTTGTTCGCTCCGCTTGTGGACGAATACAAGATGGACATTACGTATGAAGACGCCAAAAAGCAAACAAAGGAAGGCCTTAAGCCACTGGGCGCGGACTATCTGGCTTCGTTGCAAAAAGGCTATGATGAGCGCTGGATCGACGTATACGAGAATGAAAACAAACGTACGGGTGCATACAGTTGGGGAGCTTATGGTACCCACCCCTATGTGCTGCTGAATCATAAAAATAACCTGAACAGCATGTTCACACTTGCTCATGAAATGGGGCATGCGTTGCATTCGTACTATTCAGACAACGCATTGAAGTATAGAGATGCACAGTACACCATTTTCCTGGCTGAAGTGGCATCCACAACCAATGAAGCGTTGCTAATGGACTACCTGCTGAACAAATCAACCGATCCGAAAGAGAAGATGTACCTTCTCACCTACTATGCAGATCAATTCCGAACAACGGTATTCCGTCAAACCATGTTTGCGGAATTTGAGAAAATTGTACATGAACGCGCTGAACAGGGGGAATCCCTTACACCGCAGCTTTTATCAGAGATTTACTATGATCTGAATGTGAAATATCACGGACCTGGCATGAAAGTAGATAAAGACATTGAAATGGAATGGGCACGAATCCCCCATTTTTATAACAGTTTTTATGTCTACAAATATGCTACTGGCTTCTCGGCAGCAACCAGTTTCTCGAAACAGATTCTGGAAGAAGGCCAGCCAGCCGTTGACCGTTACTTGGGCTTCTTGAAGAGTGGTGGCAGTGATTATTCAATCAATATTTTGAAAAAAGCTGGCGTTGACATGTCCTCTCCGCAGCCGATTCGTGAAGCGATGAGCGTATTCGAAGAAGTCATTACAGAAATGGAAAAGCTAACTGAAGGAAAGTAAAACCGTGCGCACTTAAAATCCAGCATTGAAATGATGCACGGATAAATCCCTTGTCCATGGCGGGCAAGGGATTTTATAATGTAACGGGAGGAGGTGGCATTTTGAAAACACAATGGTCTTTGATCGCAGCTCTTGTTATTGCTTTGTTAACAGCTGTATTTGCTGTTATTAATGTGAATTCGGTTCAAGTGAACCTTCTATTCAGTATGGTCAGCATTCCTTTGATTCTGCTTATTCTCGGTTGCACTCTTCTAGGTGGACTTATTGTCGGTTCTTTCGGTATTTTCCGCCAATATAGGCTTCAGAGGGAGATTAAACGTCTGACGATTCAGCTTCATACACTACAAGAAGAGCACACATCCACGGTAGAAGCAAACGCGGATGTGACCTATGACACGACTGGTTCTTCCAGCACAGGGTCTACATCCGACCAAGATATAGAGCAACCGTCCTCTAACTCTGATCGGTTGTCCAAATGAGGAGGAGCAACAAATGACGATTCAATTAAATGAGAATTATATGATGAACTTTTTAAATCAGCTACTGAACACACCCAGTCCCAGTGGATATACACACCATGTGATGGAGCTGATTCGTCAAGAAGCGGAAAGCCTCGGGGTACAAATCGAATGGAATGCAAAAGGCGGTGCCATCTTGACTCTGGAAGGTCAGGAAACGGACCATACGGTGGCGCTGAGCGCACATGTGGATACATTGGGCGCAATGGTGCGTTCCATTACAGCACAAGGCACCCTACGTCTGACATCCGTCGGCGGCTTCATGATGAACAGCATTGAGAACGAATACTGCCTTATTCATACCAGAAGCGGACAAACGTATACAGGCACTATTCTGTCCAGCCATCCATCTGTGCACGTCTATGATGATGCACGGAGCTTTGAGCGCAAGGAGAGCCATATGGAGGTACGCATTGATGAGCTTGTCGAGTCAAAAGAAGACGTGCTTCAGCTCGGTATTGCAGTGGGCGATTTTATTTCGTTCGATGCGCGTCCAGTCGTAACACCCAGTGGATTTATCAAGTCACGCCATCTGGATGATAAAGCTAGTGTAGCTGCACTGTTTGGTTTACTGGAATCTGCTGTACATGGAAACTGGAAGCCTCGACATACCGTTAAATTGCTCATTTCCAACTATGAGGAAGTGGGGCACGGAGCGGCTTACATACCTGAAGGAATCAGTGAGATGATAGCTGTCGATATGGGCTGTATGGGTGAAGATCTGAGCTGCAAGGAAACGGATGTTTCTATCTGTGCTAAAGATTCTTCCGGGCCTTACGACTATACTATGACGACTCGTCTAATTGAGCTGGCCAAAGAGCTGAATATTCCGTATGCAGTAGATATTTATCCACACTACGGTTCGGACGCTTCGGCTGCACTACGAGCAGGTAATAACATCCGTGCTGCGTTGATCGGCCCTGGTGTACACGCCTCCCATGCAATGGAGCGCACGCACAAGCAGGCCGTGGTGAACACTGCCCATCTGCTTGCAGCTTATGTGACAGTTTAATTCGAATAACGATAATCAGCCTGTTACATCGTCGAATAGATCAGTAAATAAAAAAGCAAGTCTTCCGGTTTTTCGGATACTTGCTTTTTTAGTCTGAGCAACATGAAGAAATAGCTCTGGCAGAATGCTATTAATGTGGCTTTATTATTGCTTAAGATTTACTTTGTTCAATCTGCTCGGCCAGCTCATTCAGGTAGGTCCAGCGTTCCATTTGGTGCTCCAAATGCTGTTCTGCCTTCGCTTGCTCAGCCATGAGCTCCTGTAGTCGTGCTGAATCACTGAAAGACTCTTCCATCTGACGCTGAATGTCGGCCAACTTCTGTTCGGCTTGTTCAATCAGCTCATCAATTTGCTCATATTCCCGCTGTTCCTTAAAGGTGAATTTAAGCTTGGTTTTACTTGTCTCCTTGACTGAATCGGAAGGACCCGTAGACTTAGGCGTGGAAGAGCGATTCGAGGAAACCGTACTCGTCGAGACAGACATATTCACAGAAGATTGAGCATTTTTACTAATCCATTCTGCATACTCGCTATAGTCGCCTACATGTACACGTACCTGTCCATCCCCTTCAAACGCCAGTATTTTGTCCACTGTTCGATCCAGGAAATAGCGATCATGAGAAACAATAAACACCACGCCCGGGAATTCATCCAGATAGTCTTCCAAAACGGAAAGGGTTTGAATATCCAGATCATTTGTTGGTTCATCCAGCAATAGCACATTCGGTGCCGACATCAGAACACGAAGCAGATACAAGCGCCGTTTTTCACCCCCGGACAGCCTGGAAATAACCGTCCATTGCGCGCTTGGTGCGAACAGAAAACGCTCCAGCATTTGTGCAGCTGTAATCGTCGAACCGTCTGCTGTACGAATCACTTCGGCTTCTTCCTTAATATATTCAATAACACGTAAAGATTCGTTCATTTCCTGATGTTCCTGAGTAAAATAGCCAAGCTTCACCGTCGGTCCCAGCACAACGTTGCCGGAATCCGGTTCTATATGCTGGGCAATCATTTGGAGCAAAGTGGATTTCCCACTACCGTTAGGACCTAGGATACCAACACGATCACCAGGAACCGCAATATAGCTTAAATCCTGTATCAGCTTACGGGAATCTACCGATTTGGACAGATGCTCGATCTCCAATATTTTTTTACCCAGACGTGTGGAGGCGACGGACATATCTACAGATCCAGAACGAGCTTCCGGTTGCTGATCCCTAAGCTGCTCATATCGGTCAATACGCGCTTTCTGCTTGGTGGAACGAGCCTTTGCTCCACGGCGAATCCAAGCCAGCTCATTACGCAGCAGGTTCTTCCTTTTTTGTTCCGTAGACGCTTCCCGCTCCTCGCGTTCTGCCTTCAGCTCCAGAAAACGGGTATAGTTAGCCTCATAACGGAAAAGGCGACCATGATCCAGCTCCAGCATGACATTTGCAACTCTATCCAGAAAATAGCGATCATGCGTGATCATTAACAACGCACCACGTCTTTTTTGCAAATATTGCTCCAACCATTCAACGGACTCATTATCAATATGGTTTGTAGGCTCGTCCAGAATGAGCAGCTCGCAGGGTTGGATCAAAGCCGCCGCCAAAGCCACCCGCTTACGCTGCCCACCGGATAGAACGCCCATACGAGACTCAAACTGGGTGATCCCCAGTCGGGTAAGTATATTTTTGGCCTCACTCTCCAGCTGCCATGCCTGGAACGTATCCATTTGCTGACTTGCTCGCAATAGACGTTTTTGAAGCTCCTCGCTACCCGGATTTAATTCCAACAACTCCATGGTTTCTGTGTATTCACGGACCGCTTTCATCTCAGGCTGACTGCCATGAAAAATATGCTGGAGTACCTTCATTTCAGGATCAAACTCCGGATTTTGTGCTAGATACTGAATTCGCACATCGTTGTTCACTGCAATATTGCCATCATCCGGCGGCTCTAAACCGGAAATCACGCGTAAAAATGTTGATTTACCGGTGCCATTTACACCAACGACCCCTATTTTGTCACGTTCATCCATACCAAAGGAAGCATCCTCAAACAACATTTTCTCGCCATAGCTTTTCGTTATATGTTCAACGGTCATAATATTCATACGGATTCCCTACTCTTCCCCAATTTTGTGATGCATCCTGTTTATTTTAACACAGACACAGCCAATGATTAAAAAAACCGTTATCTGAACGAATTCAGTACGGTTTCTTAGCAATAAGATGTCAGGATTTTTGTATTCCGGCTTTACAGCCATGCATAAATAAGTTCGCTGCTAGTTCAGCCGTCTGATCCACGTCACATTCTCGGAAATCTTTATTTAATAAAATATCCATTTTTAGGCGCTCCAACATACCAATGAATGCCTTCGCATGAAACTCGGACTGCTGTACATCCTCTGACGCCAGTTTATTTTTGACCAAATCAGTATAGTCCTGAATAAATCCCCGCATATACTCCATTAGATCGGGGTCACTGTTGGGGGTCATAAAAAATAATTTCGTATGCTGCTTGCGCTTGAAATAGTAGTGCAGATGCAAATTTGCCATCCGCAGCAGATCTTCTCCCAAAGTACGATTGATTAATGCGCCTTGCATTTCGGCTAGGTATTGCTCGCAATCTCTACGTGTGACTGCTGTAAATAGCTGCTCTTTGCTTTTAAAGTACAAGTATACTGTGCCTTTGGCAACTCCCGCTTGTTCTGCAATCTCGGAAATTTTGCTTTCATAAAAGCCTTTGGTGCCAAAGACTGTGTAAGCGGCGTCCAAAATGGCTTCATATTTATCTCCGTGTATATCGCCCATCTTAGACCTCCTTATACAAAGATTGAAACACCGTCAATTCTTATAATAATTACTCCCTTGTAACGATCCCCATCTCCGTGTTCAGAGTATAAGAAAAATACCTGCAAGAGCGACCAATCCTCCGAAAATAGAACTAATGCTATTCACCCGATCATTACTCATCCAACGCCAGCCTCGTACATAGACTGTCGTTTGTCCACAATGTGAGTCTACTTCTACTTCCCGTCCACAAACCGTGCAGGAACGCATCATTTGCACCGTAGCACCAAGATAGGAATCAGCAAAGGCTCCGGCGCTACCGGATATACCTCCAACCAGTGCCCACAGCCATAACGGCAAGCTCGGCGTTCCTATTGCGTGTCCAAAGCCCCATGCACCTATGCCAATCAGTACACCCCCAGCCAAGGCCGCAGCCGTTCCCAATACAGATACTCCTCCTGAGGTTCCAGGTGCCAGCACCTTCCCGTTAAGCACCGAACGGGGTGGCTTACGACTCAGGCTGCCAAATTCCGTTGCCCACGTATCGGAAGTGACCGTAGCCATGACACCGACAAAACCCAGCTGCCACGTAACATGGGGCCATATCGCATAACCCAGGCATAACAGCATACCTAATCCCCCATTAGCCCATACTTGGCCTGCATCCCGGTTGCCGGTTTTGGCATACGATTTTTCCAGCTCAGCCTTGCGCTCCTTTTTGAACCTCGACAGGAGGGTTGACGTGATAAAGAACAAGAGCAATGTGCCGAACCAGAACAGGTTACCCGCCCCATAATATACGGTTCCCATCAGTACAGCCGCAGCAAAGCCAGATAAGGTTAAGGATTTTTTATAAAATGCAGCTCCCGCCACCACAGCAGCACAAAGCAATCCGATGATCCAGTCCATGATATACCCCCGCTTTTGAAATGAATCTCCGTTTTTCTTTTTTCGTTCTGTATATTATTGTACAACGCTCCACGCTTATATAAAAGCCGTGTCCCATGCTTTGGCACAGGACACGGCCTTCAAAACATTCCCTTTTTTAATCCTCTTCTGTGGATTCCGTTCACAAATTTATGCGATGGTGAAGCTTCCCTGACGCTCACTCCCCCAGAAAAGCTCAAAGCGATCCCCGCTTGCTGTAGGCCCTACTCCTGCTGGAGTACCTGTAAAAATAATATCTCCCTCGCCCAGTCCATAATGAGTCGCTATATATTCAACGATGTGCTGGATAGAAAAAATCATATTTTTGACATGTCCACGCTGCACTTCCTGTCCATTTTTGAGCAAGGAAAAATCCTGCTGCTCCAGCATGTCCAATTGTTCTAAAGGCAGGAATGGTGTCACGGGAGCAGACGATTTAAAACCTTTGGCGGCGGTCCATGGATGGCCTTTTTTCTTGAGAACACTTTGTACATCACGCAGGGTAAAATCGATGCCGAATGCAAATGCGTTCAGACACGTATCTGCGGACATGCCCGGTTCGTATTTACGTCCTACAGCTACAACCAGCTCAGTCTCAAAATGAATATCTCCCTGCCCCTGCGGAAGATCCAGCGTGGCGCCATCCAGCGGCACAACCGCATGAGACGGCTTCAAAAAAATCATTGGTTCTGCTGGAACCTCATTACCCAGCTCCTCCGCATGCAGTTTATAATTGCGCCCAACACAGTAAACATTACGAATTTCCACGTTCATTACGACCCTTCACCCTTCCCGCGTATGTAGTCCAATTATTAACGTATAAGTTTACGTATATAGTGCCACATCCGATGCTTGGAAAGCAAAAAAACCTGTTCCCAGCGATCCGGCCAATTGGTGCAAATCATCAATTCAGGATGCAATGAGGCCAATTTCCGCATTATACGGCGGTCATCCACCGTCCACGCCATGACAGTAATACCGCGTCCAGTGAGATCTTTCATCAAGTTTCGATCCAAACGCGGATAGCCTATAGATAAAAAAGTGCATTGTAGCTGTTCCAGTTGCTTTGCCAAGTCATCTGGACGCGCATCAATAATCAATCCGGTACGGATCTCAGGACACAGTTCCTTAGTCCGGCGTAATGCAGCACGCTCAAAAGAGGTTAATACCACCTCTCCCTCCATCCCTCTCATCGCAATTTCACGGAGTACGGCTTTCTCCAGTCCTGGATACATATCTCCCGCTGTTTTAAGCTCAATATTGAGCGATACGCGGCCACGACATAAATCCAGTACCTGTGCGAGGGAGGGGATTATTTCTCCACGGTATTCTGCACTTTTCCAGCTACCAGCATCAAGTTGTTGCAATGCTTTCCAGTCCGAATCCTTTACTCTCCCTGTACCATTCGTCGTTCGCTCCAGCGTAAAATCATGAATTACCACCGGAACACCGTCCTTTGACAGCTGTACATCCAGCTCAATCCAGTGTACAAATGGTTGCTCCAACGCAAGCTGAAAGGCTGCCATCGTGTTCTCAGGAGCAATCCCCGAAAAACCGCGGTGAGCCACACACAAATTATTCATCTTGTTATGACCTCCATCCACAAAGGAGTCCCTCATACGATCATTCCGGAAATTCCTATATTAACAATTTCTTTCGAAATTCCTATTGAGCACTTACTGTACCATCCGTCCCAATCGAGACATTTCCCGGTGACAGTGCCGCCACTCTCTGCAAAATTTTGCTGGCCTCCGTATCCTTCAATGGGATCGGCTGACCCAGCTCCGCCCGATAAGGAGTCAGCTTCATCTCGCAAGCCCCTTTACGGGTACAGGTTGCCTGAAATATCGCTGTATCCCAAGTGGCTGGCACCGTTGATTTAGAAAAAATAAAATTGCCTGTGCTGTATGCGATCCATTTACCTTTATATTGCTCCATCCCTTGAAGCACATGTGGATGACCGCCAATGACAAGATCAGCTCCAGCATCAATAAAAGCGTGCGATAACTCGGTTTGATGGGGCTCAAGTGCAGTTGCGCGCTCCTTCCCCCAATGGGTAATGACAATCACCAAATCGGCCTGCATTCGTGCCTCACGGATAGACTTTACGATAGCGGTCGAATCATAGGCTCCTGCTACACCGGGCAGTTTGGCGCCCGCATTCCAGTTGGCTTCAGGCATAACACGTGTAGTCCCCAACAAGGCAATTTTGATCCCTTTACGTTCAAAATAATGCGGTGCATATGCTTCTTTTGCATTACGTCCGGCTCCAGCATGGGCTATACCCTTTTCATCCAGATATTTCAGTGTATCCAGTAATCCGCCTGTGCCCTGATCCAAAATGTGATTGTTGGCCAAATTGACAGCGTCTATCCCTGCCGCAGCCAACGCAGTTAACGCTTTGGGCGAAGATTTATACACATACGTTTTATTTAACGCACCCACACCATTCGTTGTCACGGGCGTTTCCAGATTGGCAATCGTCAGATCGTCTTTATGAAACAAGTTTCCGAGATATTGATACGGAAAATCAAACCCATTCTGCTCCAAACGCTGCTCAACTTTACCGGAAAACTGCACATCCCCTACAAAGTGAAGCGTGACTGTCGGAGAGTCTGCACCGTCTGTTTTGGATTTCTTTATATCCTCCGTTCCTCCCTTATCGGTGGATGGATTACCGTCGTATATATCTTTATTGGACGTATCGTTCTGTGCTTGCCCGTCTTTCCCCGAGGACAATTTTGCTCCTGTGGAACTGCCTTCGGGAGCATTTGTGTCAGACGTTGTCGCGGGACGATTGCTTGTGTCTGAAGCAGCAGATTGCTTTGTTTCATCGTCGGCAAATTTATTTTCTGCATGGGGGCCTTCATCCAGCTGTTTATTTGACAAGGCTGTAACATTTTCACTGACCGAGGGAGTAGACCGATCTTCACTAGCAGATCCTGTTTGGATTTTCTTCTCCGTTTGCGAATACCCGGCATTTTCCGCAAGAGAGCCACTGTTGTCGTGTTCAAATATGTAATAATAACCGAAAAGACCTACAATCATAAGCAGTAGGACCAGATTTGTAATGATCCAAGCCTTGCCTATTTTTGGTTTTCTTGCTTTTTTGCGACCTTCATTTCGCTGTGATCTGGGAGGGTACATTCTTCACTCCTTCTATGCTATTGCATTTGCATAACTTCTTTATTAGCTGGCGAACTTTACACCTTCTCCATTATATATCAAATTTCAATATAAATAGAACCCCTCGCCTGGATCGCGAAGGGTTCATTATCGAACATTTACACCTGTACCTTGACTGCTTCCTGTTGTGTCGTTTGGACGGCATTGGAGGCCCATTCCTTAGCCTGACGGATGCAATCCGGTAAGCCAATTGCATCATAGCCAGCGCCCAACACATACACTCCCGGCATCTCAGTGCGTAACTCTTCACGCAAATCAGCTATAGCCTGCGGGTGCCCTACCGGATATTGCGGCATGGAATTGCGAAGACGTGTAATTTCCGTGAACAGCGGAGTCGCTGTAACTCCCATCATCTCTTTCAGATCCTTACGTACCAGTCCAATCAACTCATCATCCGGCAACTCTACAGTGTCTTCAGCTCCTGCTCGCCCTACATAACAGCGCAACAGCACCTTATCATCCGGGCTGGTATGAAGCCACTTGGCAGACGTCCATGTACAAGCGGTCACGCTGCGTCCTTCTTTACGAGGAACCAGAAAACCAGAACCGTCAAAGACGTTCTCAATATCTGTTTTATTGAAGGCTAGGACCACGTTTGCTACGGAGACGTAATTAACAGCTTCCAGTGCAGCCACATTGACATGATCTCGCAATAGCGGCGCAGCAGCAAAGTTGGGAGTCGTTACAAAAATATCATCCGCCTCCAGCATCTCTCCATTGTCCAGCATAACGCGATATGGGCTGCCTTCACCTTCCGGTGTCTTTGTGAATTCTGTAACAGCAATTCCGGTGCGTAAATCACAGTCATACAAATCATTCAGTAACGCATGCACCAAACTTTGCAAGCCTTGACGGAAGGTCAAAAAGGCGCTTTTTTTCGTACCCGTATGTGTTTCAGCTGGTTTTCGACCTGTCATCATTCCGTGAATGAGACTTCCGTATTGCTGCTCTACCTCAGCAAATTGTGGGAAGGTCGCTTGCAAACTTAGTGTCTTCATGTTGGCAGCATAAATCCCTGCCAGTAGTGGCTCGGTTACATTTTCTAGCACTTCTTTGCCCAGTCGGCGTTCAATAAAATCACCCAACGCCTCATCTCCCGGTACACGGCGAGGCGGAATGACAAAATCCATCATAGCCCGCATTTTCCCGCCTAAAGAGATCAAGCCGCTGCGCAAAAAGGGTTTCAGCTCCGTTGGAATCCCCAGCACCAGTCCAGGTGGCATCGGATGAAGCTGTCCTTCATGCAAAATGTATGTCTTTTTAGCCTCAGGATTCGTGCTCACCAGTTCATGATCCAGCTCCAGCTCTTTTGCCAGGTCTATCATGGCCGTTTTACGGGCCAGAAAGGAATCTGGCCCCTTTTCAATCACAAAACCATCTTTATGCAGTGTTTCAATTTTTCCGCCCAGCACGGATGCTTTCTCCACCAGCGTAATTCGAGGTGTGTAGCCAGCTTCTTTGTACATTTTTCGTGTATAAAAAGCAGTGCTAAGCCCGGTCAAGCCTCCGCCTACAATTACAATATTACGTAACCTTTGCTCCATTATGTCCTCATCCCTTTTTCCATTGGTCTATGATGACATCACTAAGCGTCTCCATATACAGTGGATCACTGTTGAGTGAATCAATACGCTGAAAACGCATATCCAATTCCTTCGCCAACGTCTGTGCTTCAATATCCAGATCGTATAACACCTCTAAGTGATCAGAAACAAAGCCAACTGGTGCAGCCAGCACATACTCCACTTGCTCCTCTTTAAGACTGTGCATGGTATCCAAAATGTCTGGCCCCAGCCATGGTTCTGCTGTACGACCGGCGCTTTGCCACGTAAACTGCCAGTTGGTAATCCCCGCCTTGTCCGCAACAGCCTGCGAAGTAGCCATTAATTGCTCTACATAAGGATCACCCATAGCCAAAATCCGCTCAGGCAAGCTGTGCGCACTAAATAGAACACGAACCTCATCCCGCTTGGCTCCAGCTTCTTCAAAAAGCACCAGCTTGGCGTTCACACGCTCAGTTAGCGTCTTAATCAACTTTGGATGAAGATAATAGCTCTCCACAAATGATATGGCCAGATCCAGTTCCTGTGCCTTAGCCTGTGCGCGCTTAATATAAGTGCCTACACTCATAACGGAATAATGCGGAGCCAGCACGACACCCACCGCTGCACGAATGCCATCTTGCACCATGGCTTCCACACCGTCCTCAATAAACGGTTTCGCATGTTTGAGTCCCTGATAACAGGCAAATTCAATGTCCGGGTTGCGATTTTCCCGATTTAGGGTTTCCTGCAGGTTTTGAACCTGCCGATCCGTATTCTGACGCAGCGGAAACACACCGCCCACAATAGCTTCATAACGATCCTTTAATTCCTTTAGCTGCCCCGGCGAGGGAGCATTACCGCGACGGATATGTGTATAGTAGGCTTCCACCTGATCCAGACTCTCTGGCGTTCCGTAGGACATAACCAGTACACCCACTTTGGTTTTCATTAGCAGATCACCTCTTAACATTTCTAATGGTTTAATTCTTTGACAAAATCGAGTGGGAATACTCATGTACATAATCAGTAAGCTCTCTTAGCTTATCTAGCGAGGCTTCAGGAAATAAACCGTGACCGAGATTGAAAATGTAACCCGGCTCCAAGATACCTTCATCTACAATGGTTTTCGCATACTGCTTGATAACATCGATTGGCGCAGTAAGCACATAAGGATCCAGATTTCCCTGTACACCAAAACCGTTGCCCAAGCGGCGACGTCCTTCAGGTATACTTACCCGCCAGTCCAGTCCAATCACATCGGCTTTTAACCCATTCAAGTGTGGGAGCAATTCACCAGAGCTTACGCCCGGAAAATAAATTTTAGGTACATCCAGATCAGATAATTCATGAAAAATACGTGTGATAGTCGGCAGCACAAAAGTTTGAAAATCATAGGGCGAGAGCGCACCTACCCAACTATCAAACAATTGAAAAGCCTTACCGCCATTAGCGATATGAGCTCGCACGTATGTAATAACCATGTCCCCTAGCTTATCCATTAGGCGATGCCACAACTCAGGCTCTCCATACATCATCGCTTTGGTGCGAATATATCCTTTCGAAGGCCTTCCTTCTATTAAATAGCTTGCAATGGTAAAAGGCGCTCCAGCGAACGTAATCAATGGCACGTTCAGTTCACGGTCCAAAATGCGGATCGTTTCCAAAATATGACCCAAATCGCGTTCCACATCAATTGGACGCAACTTGTCTACGTCCGCAGCTGACCGGATCGGATTATCAATAACCGGTCCAATATTTTTGACAATATCAAAATCAACCCCTAGCGAGGCCACCGGATTCATAATATCAGAATATAAAATTGCAGCGTCCACCCCGAGCTTGCGCACGGGCATCAAAGTCACTTCTGCGGCCAACTCGGGCTGGCGGCATATTTCAAGCAACGTGTATTTTTCTTTAATTTTGCGATACTCAGGGTCATACCTTCCGGCCTGCCGCATGTACCATACGGGAATATGATCCACAGCTTGCTTGCGGCAAGCGCGGATAAAAGTATCATTGTAGGTCATGACTTCAGCCTCCAGTTCGAATCATAAATACTATATTTTAATTATGCCCTTTTTCAAGAGTCGTAACAACCGTAGCTCTCGAACAAACCATGACAAACCCATGACATTTGGATAAAGTTTCAATGAAGTGTGCTATACTAGAGAAATGGCTTTTTTTAAAGCTCCGGAGAAGTTATGCGTTGATACGTAGGATTTACAACAGGATGAGAATGGGCAGAAAGGAAGTGAAAGCACATTGAAAACGTGGGAGACGTGGAAAATCAATCTCATTGTGCTTTGGTTCGGTCAGTTTCTGGTCAATGCGGGTATTACGATGATTACTCCGTTCCTCGCCCTGTATCTGGCTCAGGACCTTCATGTGAAGGGAGAGCACGATATTGGTCTATGGGCTGGAGTTATTTTTGCCGCTAACTTTTTGACCTCATTTATGTTCCAGCCTTTGTGGGGCAAGCTTGCTGACCGATATGGACGTAAAGTCATGCTGCTTCGCTCAGGCTTTGGTATGGCTTTGGTCATCGGATGTATGGGTTTGGTCACCCATCCGTGGCAACTGCTGGCGCTTCGCCTGCTGAACGGTACGATTTCGGGTTTCAATCCGGCATCGATTTCCCTAGTATCGGGTACCACTCCCAAAGAGCGAACCGGATTCGCTATGGGGATTATGCAATCCGGTCAGATGGCCGGCACGATTCTCGGTCCTCTGCTAGGCGGATTTTTGGCTGATTGGGTCGGATTCAGACCGATCTTTTATATTACAGGCGCTCTGATTTTTATAGCCTCGCTCATTGCAATGTTTCTGGTTAAAGAAAATTTCAGTAAAGCGGAAGCCGCACGCACACCGCAAATTTCGGTTCTTGCCGGATTAAAGGAGCTAAGCCATACGCCCCAGCTTCCGGCTTTGTTCACCGTAACGTTTCTGCTCCAATTTGCCATGATCAGTACGGTATCTCTGCTGCCGTTATATGTGCAAAAACTATATGGGTCGGCAGAAGGAATTGCACTGATTGCCGGGTTCGTTACAGCTATAACAGGCGTATCCAATATGATTGCTGCACCACTCCTTGGAAGATTGAGTGACAAGATAGGAGCGCACAAGATCTTGACCATTGCACTGCTCGGAACGGCGGTTATGCTCATTCCGCAGGCTTTTGTCAATGAAGTGTGGCAACTTGTCATTATCCGTTTTTTCATGGGTGTATTTATGGGCGGTCTGCTACCAAGCGTAAATGCGCTGATTCGCACGTATACACCGGAAGGAATGGAAAGTCGTTCTTTCGGCTTCAATACCAGCTCGCTCGCGCTTGGGAATATGCTGGGTGCTGTCATTGGCGGGGTGCTATCCGGGTTTATCGGCATCGAAGGACTGTTTATCATGTCAGGTGTCCTGTTAATCGTCAACATATTCTGGGTACGCATGAAGCTTTTTGATCGTAAGGCTACGCCTGATTTCAGGTAAGAAACCTTCAGGTAAGACAAGCCCGCCTTAACAGACAAGAACCTCCTTGTCCACGCTACATTGGACAAGGAGGTTCTTTTTTGTATAGCTATACATAGGGAAGAATGAACGCTATTTAACTCGAGCTAGCGCCAATCCATCGTAAGCTGGCAAAAGCGTGCTGACCAGCCGCGGATCTGTTGCTATCGTTTCGTTAAAACGTCTCACGGCCTGAACGGCAGGGCCGTTCTTATCCGTATTCAGCGTCCGTCCGCGAAGGAAACAGTTGTCTCCCGCAATAATGGCACCTGGATTCGCCAGAGCAATCGCATATTCCAGATATACTGGGTAATTTTCCTTATCTGCATCAATGAAGAAAAAATCGAAAGTTCTTCCCTCTTCCTGAAGTTTTTTCAAGCTGTCCGCTGCGGGTCCAATACGATATTCGACACGGTCACCGTAGCCATTGTTTTCCATATGTCGATGTGCCAGCGCTGCGTACGCTTCTTTCAGCTCCAGTGACACAATACGACCCTTTTCTCCCAGCCCACGGGCCAGACATAATCCACTGTAGCCGCCTAATGCGCCGATTTCCAGTACATGCTGTGCGCCAGATACTTCAATTAGAAAGGTCAACAGTTTTCCATAAGGATGGGCAACGGATACTTCCGGCATACCTTCTTTAACGATAGCCTCCCTAATACTGCGAAGTGCTTCATCCTCTTGTACCAGCTGGTCTACATATTGTTCAGGCGTCATATTGGGTGTAATTTCCACGGTTCATCTCTCCTTATTGCTTAATCATAACGCAGGTAGGACGTGGTGTCCTTCGTAAATTTTTTACCTTAATGATTTGTCTCTTCGAGTACAATGACCTATACTATAGGGATTGAACCAAGCTTACATGATTATGGGGACGGAGTGAATACGTTTAATGACTCAACTGCAACTAATTGCAACTGCGCCAATGGGACTTGAAGCCGTCGTGGCCCGAGAACTCAGAGAACTCGGGTACGAAGATCTAACCGTCGAAAACGGCCGCGTCGTTTTTACCGGAGATTATATGGATATATGCCGGTGTAACCTGTGGCTTCGCACATCAGACCGCGTACTTATTAAAATGGGTGAATTTGCTGCAACAACCTTCGATGAGCTGTTCGAGGGTACCAAAGCATTACCCTGGCAGGATTGGATTCCTGTAGATGGTGAATTCCCCGTAGAGGGACGTTCGCACAAATCACAGCTTAGTAGCGTACCAGCCAGTCAGGGAATCGTCAAGAAGGCGATTGTAGAGAAGCTCAAGGAAACCTACCACACAGATTGGTTTGCTGAAGATGGCCCTCGTTACGTCATTGAGGTCATTCTATTGAATGATCGTGCGTTGCTGACTCTTGATACAACCGGTCCAGGACTGCACAAACGCGGCTACCGTAAGCTCGTTACAGAGGCGCCCCTCAAAGAAACGATGGCTTCTGCTCTTATTCAGCTTAGTCGCTGGAGCCCGGACCGCCCCTTCTATGACCCATGCTGCGGTTCCGGTACTTTATTGGTCGAAGCTGCCATGCAAGCCTGGAATATTGCGCCAGGACTGAGACGTACCTTTAACTCGGAAGACTGGCCTGTCATTGGCAGAGAATTATGGGATCAGGCTCGCGACGAGGCGATGGATTTGACCCGCGATGACATTCCTTTTGAAATTGCAGGTAGCGATATCGATCCAAATGCCATACAAGTTGCTGAGGCAGCTGTAAAAGCAGCAGGCTTTGCTAAAGACATCCCTCTTAAAGTGATGCCTGTAACTAAAGTCAGACTCGAAGGACAATATGGTGTGATGATTACAAACCCACCTTATGGCGAGAGACTGAGCGAACAATCCGAGGTGGAAAAGCTGATCCGTTCACTCGCACGCACGGCAGCCGAAATGAAGACCTGGTCCTTCTTTGCCATCAGCTCCACCAAGCAATTTGAGCATTATTGGGGCCGTAAAGCAGACAAGCGCCGGAAGTTGTTTAACGGCCGGATCGAATGCCAATACTATCAGTATCTAGGCCCTCTGCCTCCGCGCCGCAAAGATACTTCGCCGTTGCAGCCTTAAATAGGATGAAGCCTAGGCCAGAAAACGAACTCTCCGTTCGTTGTTCTGGCCTGATTTGTGCTGTATTTTCTTTACTTAATCATTGAAATGCGCGAGATGAGCGCTATAATAATTAAAGGCATTTCGGTTTTAACATTACGTTAATATGTAATTTATACTAGCCGAACATTTCTGCCAGAGGGGGTAAAGTGTTGGTTATTCGCACGTCCAGTGCAAGTCGCACTGGTAACACGTTCAGCAGAATGCTGCTGTCTCGATATTTTGGACTAGGTCTGTTTTTTGTGCTTATGATCGGCAAGCTCGTACTGATTCACTATAACTTGCATGCCCAAAATATTGACATGAATCCGCTGGATTATGTCATCGCTATTGGTTCGCTTTTACTTGTGAGCTTCTGGACCTTATGGCTGCCACGTCGCGGACGTTTGATTGCTCTTGTGGTGCTCGATATGTTGCTCACCGCGCTCATTTATTCCGACATGGTTTATTATCGGTATTTCCAGGATTTCATTACGATTCCCGTCTTACTTCAAGCCGGACAAGTTGATTCTCTGGGCGGAAGTATCGCATCCCTTATGTACTGGGGGGACATTCTCTTTTTTGCAGACTGGATTCTATTCATTCCGTATGTCATATTTGTGGCTTCCTTACGACGTCGACTTACCACGAATGATACTTATTTAAAAGCATCCCGAAGCTCCTACACAAAGAGGTTCCTGCTTCGCTTCTCTAAAGGAGCATTGGCCTTCCTGATTGGCTATGTATTAACATTTGGGCCGATCAAATATTATACCTCCACGTGGGCAACTGGCATATTTGTCGGCAACTGGTGGTCGATGGCCTTGTACAACGTAACAGGGTTGATCGGATTTCATGGATATGACATCTACCGCTATGGTCAGGATCACCTTGGTCCTCAGCCTACATTGGCTCAAGCGGAATCCGATAAGGATAAGGAATGGTTTAATCAGCACCAAAAGTTGCTTCAGGTAAAAAATGATCTATCTGGCAAGTATAAGGGCAAAAACGTGATGGTCATTCAAGCTGAAGCGTTCATGAACTTTTTTATCGGCAAACAGATCAACGGTCAAGCGATTACGCCTAACTTTGACAAACTGACGAAGGAAAGCATGTATTTCAACAATTATTTTCACCAGACTGCGCAGGGCCGTACTTCGGACGCGGACTTCTCTACACATGCTTCGCTGCATCCGCTCCCTACAGGCTCCGTATTTATCCGTTATGCGGACCATAAATTCGATACGTTACCTTCTATTTTGAAGGATACTGGGTATAGTCCCAATGCGTTTCATGTGTACGACAGCAGCTTCTGGAACCGTTACACCATGTATAAGGCAATGAACTATGACAAGTTCTACAGTAAAAAAGATTTTAAAATAGATGAGCCACTGGGTTGGTCCCTGGGAGACAAATCCTTTTTCCGTCAAACACTTAATGACCTCACCACCGAAGTTAAGCAGCCGTTCTACGCCTATATGGTCGGTATCTCGAGCCATCATCCGTACAATCTGTCACCTGACGCGGTAGATTTAGACGTTGGCGAGTTTGAAGGTACCATGTTCGGAGACTATCTGAAATCTGTTCATTATGTAGATGAAGCACTAGGCGAATTAGTAGATCAGATGAAGAAAGACGGACTGTGGGATGATACGATCCTGATGTTTTATGGGGATCATGATAATTCTATTAAAGACAAAGCACTGTATGAGAAATTTTTAGGCAAGCCACTTACGGATCTGGACATGCAGAAAATCATGAATCAGGTGCCATTGCTTGTGCATCTTCCTGACGGAAGTCAGGCGGGCACGTATACAGAACCGGCAGGTCAGTTGGATCTGACTCCTTCCGTAATGCACCTGCTTGGGATTTCTACAAAACCATATCATTTTATGGGAAACGATCTGTTTAGCGGGAAGCCTCGTATGGTTGTGCTGCGTACTGGTGCTTTCACGGATGGACGAGTGTACTACATTCCATCTGAGGACGGTACATTCTCCAAAGGGACCTGTTACAACCTGAGTACAGGCCAGCCTACAGACGTAAACGCCTGCGGACCGGGATATACCGAAGCTCTCAATCGGTTGAACATATCCGATCAGGTTATCACATACGATCTTATTCGCGAATGGGAACCACAAACAAAGAAGTAACTCCTTCTGTATCTGTATCTAATAGACTTTATGTGGGAGGTTGCTGATACAGCATCTTCCCAAACCCCTTTAACGATGTCGCCGCATAACTACTCTGTATATAACAAAAAAGCACGATCCATCGGCTTGTAAGTGCTGTGGATCGTGCTTTTTTTATGGATTGTCACTCGACTGCGCTCGTTGTTACCAGTCACAAATGCTTAGGAACGCAACGTTTTTTTGGCCTGTTCAAGCCGTTGTACCTCTTCACCAAGCATGTCCTCCGCAACTTCTACTGAGTCGTCACCAAGGCTATCCTTCGCCTGCTGTATGGCATGTTCAGCATGAGTGCGAGACTGCTCCGCCTGTTCAATCAGTTGCTCAGCTGGATGTGACAATGCCTGAGAGACGGCATTGTGGAGCCTGTCCACCGAGTTTTGTGTTTGAGCCTCAACACTGTGATTGTCGAGATTGGAATCATATTGGGCCATGAGTCACTCCTCCTTCTGGGCAGTGGTCTACATCCATTAGCATGGATCAGAAGAAGGGGAACTATTCAAAAATTACGAATGCTGCGTACTGGAACTATTTGATAAAGCGCGCAGCCTTCTCCAATACTTCATCCTCAGTGGCCGCACTCACATAACGTCCGTTCACATACACAAACGCCCGTTTCCCACAAGGACCACAATACGATTTGCAGCCGATTTTGATCTCGGCATCTGGTGCCATCTTTTGCAACTTGGGCAAGATTGTTTTCAAGCGAATATGATTGCATTCATCACATACGCGAATATCGTTAGCCATCTGTCATCCCTCCGAGCTCCGGCTTAGTGGTCGCCGTGATTACCTTGGGAAGGGTTAGTAATGACAAATCCTTCTTCGGGGAAGTACAAGTAATCAATTTTCACACCATCCAGCAGCGTCTGGCCGTTTTCCAAAATTACGTCAATACCTTTATCTGTAGATACGACAGTATCTGTTTCTTTAGGCGTGTCCAAATCCAGCCCGTAATGAGCATGATCTCCATGAGCATGAGTAATAACAACGCGCAGGCTCTTTCCTTGGTTCTCTTCCTTATCCAGTTCAAGTTTCAGTACTTTAGCTGCGTTACGAGTAATTTTGCAGTTCATCAAACTTCATCTCCTTCATATTCATTAAATGAAATGTGGTTTATTGGATAAATCACAATTATGTTTAGCATAGCAAAAGGCAATATTCCTATTGTAAAGAAAATCGCGAAAAATCGCAATCACGAAATTCATAAGCTTATCTACCGAACACGTACATGTTGCTTTTCAAGCACATCTGGATATTTTCGTTCGGCACGGGTGACAAACCAATTCATAAGCAATAGCGTCACACCAATATCGTCGATGGGCATAAATGGCATGACATCAGGTAATACCCAATAGAGCAACACAGGCACCGCAAAGAGTAATTTTTCTCCCAGCGGAATCCTTGATGAAGTAATCAATCGGGGCATACGACGAAATACATGTGACCATTGACGGAGAGATAGTAATCTTTTCCACTTCATAGGTTGTTCACTCCATTTCCAATGCTCCTAAGTATATATACCCCATTGAAGGGACATGTAAAGAGGAACACTTATAAAAAACGTGTTCCTCCTAATACGTGCAAATGATTCGATACGTTTCAGTAGGCCGAATTTTTTACCATGACAGCACTGTTGCCATTAACATGCCCACTTCTGCTGCAATATCATCGTAATCACGCATGGGCAGCGGATTTACGCCTAGACCGACTTCAACGGTAAACCCCGGTTTACCAAATCGCTGTATAAACCAATCCTTGTACCCTGCATCGCTCCCACCCAGCTTTACCGCCCGGTAACCTGTTGCGGCAGCTAGCCGTAAGGCCCAATCTCGGCTCTCCTTAGGCTCTAGATCCCGATAATTCCAATAGATCTCCTGTCCCTGACTGTGTATAGATAACACCATGTCGAACTGTTCGCGCTCCGTCAGATCGGCAAGCGCCTTAGACTCCGGTTCAGACAAAGGTGCAGGCCCTGCATAGTCTCGTCGAGACGGACCTGTTTTACCGCGTCTGCGCACCTCTTCTTCCCAATATGCCGGAAATTGATCGTTGAGGTCGACACCACGAATATTCGCCTTCCAACCGCGATAATCAGCACGTCCTTCATTCCACTTTTTGAGGTCATGATACAACGGATGAGTTGGGAGTATACCTTGTTGCACCAGCTCTACCCCATCCGGGTTGACCATCGGAACCACCCATAAGGATGTATGCTCCAGCAAATCCCGCGGAGAACCTCCATACACCCATTGAGTGGCCCCTACATGTTCTTCAGTCCCACCGATCCCTTGTGCATATTGCTCTATAAAACGCAGCAAACAAGGCGTCGTCAGCCATTCATTAGCATGAACTGAAGCATTGGCGTGAATTTTACGCGTTCCCTGCCCAATACGTACATAAGGAATATCCTTCCCCATGACACTGGTTCCAATGCTGCCAACTTCAATAAACGGATATCTGCGGGCCAAGGCCGCTAGGTCTTCCTTTAAATCTTCATATCCATACTCTCCACGTAATCGTACAATCTGATCCTGATGGTCTTCAGGAATAACAATAGTTTTTCCTTCCATAAAATCATGCTCCGCAAGTCCGGGGTTGGCTAGCCGTAACTCATCAAGCTCCACACCAAACTGCTTGGCAATCTGTCTTGCATACTCACCAGGCTGAATAACGTATTTACGATCCGTAGACGGACGAATATATAACACTTGACCACTAATCAGATAGGGTTGCGTGGCGGCCCACGGATTATCTGCGATCAAAGTATCCGCCGATAGTTTAAAAGCCGAGGCGACCCGGTGCAATGTATCTCCTTTTTGAACGATATATTCCCTCATCTTCTACGCCCCTTCCATCTGCCTTACTGCATGTTATGCAAACGCGGCGTGTCTTGATGTAGCGAAAAGCAAAACAGCCGACTTCTTTTGTCCAATGACAAAAAGTCAGCTGTCTCGTTAATCCAGATTGGTGACTTGCCAGACAACAGGCGTTTGGCGAATTTGCTCCCCGAGCCACTGTGCGGCAATGCGCTGGAACAATTCAGGATCGCCGGAACAAAAAAGCTGATGTACCGGCGTTTCATCCCCAGCTTCCAACTTGCCTTTATTATACAAAATGGTACTCGTCTCACGCGCCGTTTCATCTGCCGAGCTAATGAGCTTTACTGCAGGCCCCATGACTTCTTGAATCGTTTCCTTCAAAAAAGGATAATGCGTACAACCAAGAATCAGACAATCAATCGGATACGTTTGAATAGGTCTCAATGTCTCCTCCACAACCTGCGATGTCGTCTTGGAGCGGAATAATCCTTGTTCCACCAATGGAACAAGCGCAGGACAAGCATGGCTCACCACGTCTACGTAAGGAGACAATTGCTTGAGCGCAGCTGTATACGCTCCGCTTCGAATCGTACCGACAGTCCCAATCACCCCGACATGCCCGGTAGCAGTCGCGCTAATCGCAGCACGAGCCCCGGGGTGAATGACTCCGATCACCGGAATGGATACCTTTTGGCTTATATAGTCCAATGCCGCGGCAGTAGCCGTGTTACAAGCAATAATAATGACTTTCGGATCAAATTGAATCAGAAAATCAACCATTTGCTCTGTAAATTTTTTAACCTCTTCCGATGGTCGGGGGCCATACGGAGTGCGCGCAGTGTCTCCAAAATAAATGATTTTTTCCCGTGGAAGCTGACGCATGACTTCTTTAACAACCGTCAAACCTCCTACACCGGAATCCAATATTGCAATCGCTTGCTGCACGTACACACCGCTTCCTTTTTTGTTCAAATATGAGTTGTTTCATCTCGGAAAGCTATCCGTTGCTACATACCTTATGTCGTATCAGTGTAAAAGGTACCCCAAAAGATTACCCTAAAACGAGGAAGTGATCAATAAAAAGGCTCCATCCCAACGGGAGAAGCCACGAATTCAAACCGTATTCAGTGTTTCACCTATTTTTTACAGACCGTTACAGAGCATTTTTTTCCGTATCTTCTTGAGCAGTCGCTGATGAAATACTAACCTCAGGAATCATTTCACCTTTTTTACGCCATTGCCCAATTTCATGAATGACGGCTGAGGCTGTTTCCTTAATTTTGTCAGTATACTCAATTGAGGTGTCTGAAATTTTCCCCGCTAGCTCCTGTCCCTTATCACTTACGTTGCGCGCCTGATCTGTAATATTCTGACGCAGCTCACGACCTGACTTAGGGGCAAATAACAAAGCAGCAACCGAACCAACAATGCTGCCTGCCAACGCGCCTCGGATAAAACTTTTGCAGTTCTCCTTCATCATCATCTCTCCCTTGTGCCCGGGCGAATGCCCATCTGTTAGTGCATTATAAGCACGGGGAGCTTGTCATGATACAGAAAACAAGCCTGAAAAGTTTTACTTTTTTTTAGAGCGGATACGATACAGGCAGCAACGGCCCCCATCTGCCAAACAATCCTCACGAACAACCTCGGCATCAAGTAGCTCCTCAAACATTTGCTGCTCGCATTCACAAGCCTTGCGGTAACGGCCTGCAATTTGAGAGATAGGACAATTGTATTCCACAATAGAGTAGCTACCATCCTCTTCCTCGCGCCACTCTGCCATATATCCGGAAGCATTCTGGATGCCCGAAAGCTTTTCCACACGTGAAGCCAGTGTAGTCTCCCCCTCTATATGAGGGGCGTAACGCTTCATCATTTTACGTTTTCTACCATCAAACAGCGAGTAAACAGCTTCCATTCCCTGCTCTTCATCCAGTTCCTCTAACAGTTCCAGTAACAGATGATCATAATTACGAGGGAACTGCTCGCTTCCCTGCTCGCTCAGGCTGTATAAAAACGTCGGGCGTCCCATCGCCTGTCTCACGATCGTAGCCACGATCAGACCATCCTGCTCCATCAATTTGAGATGCCTACGCACTCCCATTTCGGTAATGCCCAATTGAGCTGCCAAGCTTCCGACGCCCACAGGTCCCTGGGTTTTCAATAATGTCATGATCATGCGCCTAGTGGGCATTTCGGGTACGATATACTTATCCGTCACTTTTGCCTTTACACTCCCTCGGGCTGGGGACCCAATTCCTTATTTAAATAATCATGCACATTAGAAGCAAAAAGCTCCAGCAACCCAGGTAGCTTAGATGTAAGCGGGTGAAGGCTCGTCCGGTCCCAATGGAAATACTCCTGCACTAAGGGTTTACGTAAGCCTACCAGCTCTACTAGCGAATGAAATACGGTATCATCCAGTACACCTTCCTCATGAATGATACCGATAATATCCTCATAGCTACTGGCGTCACGCATAATAAATCCGTCGATGATATAGCTTCCTACGTCCGTTACCGTCTCAATGGCCAGATGAAGACAGCGCTCCTGCACTAGCCCCTGCAACAGATCACCGTTCCAGGCAGCAGAAGTCTGCCGAAGTCCGGCGACAATGTCGGGAACAGCCCCTAGTCGAAGCTCAATTTGTTCCCGGTTGACATAATACAAGATCCTGCACCTCCAGTACCGCTTTAGATTTCATAATCAACTGCGATAGATACATCCTTCACTTCATTCATGTGTACAATAATTTCCTGGTGCACAGGGTGTACCTGATACGTTTGCAAATCCTCCAGTGTTTCGACAACAGCGGTAAGGGAAATATCATAAGAACGTTCCGAACGAATCACATCCGTACCTACTTCGAGTGACAGCAGCTCTTTGATTTTGCCGTTCATGCTGCGCAAAATGGATGCTGTGTGCTCAATGCTTTCGGGGGAGCGGTCTTTCAATTTGAACAAAACAATATGTTTAATCATGCGTATAGGCTCCTTATCTTAAAATGTTCTCTTGAAAATTTTATCATAACGCCCCACATACGGAAAGAAACTTTGTAATTCTAGCGATCTTTTCCACCATTTTTTCCATCAGACTCCTTGTCCTTTAATAGGGCAAAAAAATTCTTGAGCTTCGGTGGGAGCGGTAGACCCATTCGTGAACAGTTTTCCGTAATAGAGATCAATTCATTGGATAAATAAAAGTACGTTGTTGCCCCTTTCATGATTTCGGTACCCATCAGGAGGTCCACATGATGCGCCAAAGAAATTACCATTAGCATTAAAGCCTTTCTCGCCAACCCCCAAAAGCCGGCTTTACTGCTTAAACCTTGCCCAGTCTTAATTGCTGCGGCGACTCCAGTCACATAATCGACAGCCATTGCAACCGTGAATAGCACCATTAGCTGATTCCAGCCGCCAAAGGCAAACGTAATAAAGGCTCCTGCGGTAGCACAAATCATACTAAACATACTCGGATTAATATTCATACCTTCCTCCTCTCGGGGCGGTTACTGTAATATATGCAGCGACGTGATAACCCGTAAAGTCATATGACCTGTGCATAGACGTGAATTCATAGATTCATATAAACCATGCTGCAAACTTCACATTTTCGAGCAAATACAACAAAAAGACACCTTTTCAACCACTATACAAATGGTTGAAAAGGTGCCTTTTCTTTCATGCTATTCAATTAACGATGATCATTCCAAAAATTAAGCGGGGTCAGGTTATCATTCAACGGCTCGAACGAATATCCTTCTTTCTGCAAGGCCGCCATGATTTGTGGAAGCACCTTGATCGTAGATGGCTTATCATGCATAAGAACGACTGGTGTTCTGCCTTGCTTTTTCAGTCTCTTAATATCACTCAGGACCGTCTGTACAAAATGCTGTGGATTTTTAGTATAACGCCAATCATTGGAATCGATGTTCCAGTCCCAAATATGATAACCTGCACCCGTCAGTTGATCACGATATGCTTTCTTCAAATACGGTTTGCTGCCATAAGGTGTACGAATCAAAGAAGTGCGTTTCCCTGTGGCCTTAAATAAAATGTCGTTATCCTGATTCATCTCTGCCAATGCTGCTGCCGGGGATGCATAGATCCTTTTCACCTGGTGTGTCATCCCATGGAGGCCCAAACCATGCCCTGCGTCTACCATTCTCTTCATCACTGCGCTATGTTGGCGAATTTCAGGTCCCAGCATGAAGAAAGTAGCCTTCGCATTATATTTGTCCAAAATATCCAGCAGCTGCGACGTATGCGCTGTAGGACCATCATCGAAGCTCAAATAAATCGTACGGCTGGATGATGAGGCAGTTCCATTGTTGCCTGTATTGCTGGCTTTGCCCGGTTTGACAGCTGTATACTGTTTAATTTCTGCCGCGAATGTATTCAAGAACTGAGCATCAGACAAACTAGCGTTTGCATTCTGAATTCGATACAGATTACTTGTAGGAACCGTAATAGTGAAGCCGAATGCATCGGTCAAAGTGCGAATTGGCACCATCGTGCGTCCTCCACGCTCGAACACATCCCCCTTGTTCAAATCCAGCGTAAAGCTGCGATTATGTCCAGTCAGCACCAATGTATTTCCATTGGCAGAAGTAGAAATGCCCATCTTTTGCCCTAATGTAACGATGGGTACATACAACTTATCATTTTCCATTACGGGCTTAACCGTATTAGAATCTAGCAACACATCATTGACCCCCAGCAAAGGAGCCTTCGCTTGTGCACTCGCCGTATTCGTATGTATACCTAGCAAACCCAAACAACAGATTACCATCAAGCATACAGCCATCCATTTTACGTTTAAAAGCTTCATTCATTACACCATCCTGTGCTGTATTTTATAATGTGCGGGAGCTATCTCTAGCTTGTCTATGAAGTTATACAGACATGACGATATAGACATGGCAATATAGACATTCACTCAACATAAAGAACATAAACGCATCTCAACCGACTGAACCGGACGTCTTTTGGCCCCCTATATATATTAATAGATTACCAGACTATAGTAGGTAAATATAGTAAAACAATTTGAAAACAATCTCGCAACCCCACTGCCAGAGAAGGTTACAAATTTGTGAATAAATCAATTGAGTTCAGAAGAATAAAAATGGAATGGATTGTATGCCTTCTCCTGTGAAGAAGCTATATCCCTCAAATGTCAAAGTTATGTTACTAGATTTATAGAATTATACTGGGACGCAAAAAAAAAGCACCTGAAATCACCATAAGGAATTTCAAGTGCTTTATAATTTAGTTTTAAGTTACTCGTATAGTCGTCCTTTGCAGCTTTGATAATGACATAATATACACGCGTTGAAAACTGGTTATTGCTAAACAAGCGAGGATTAGTCACGTTTGTGGTCTAATAAAGCCCCTTCTCGAAAAAAGGAATTTTCATCTTCCTCATTATTTGGCTTCAGGAAAATTATCCTTGATTGGTGGGGTAGAGTCCCAGCTTATCAGTTTAATATGGTACTTATCAAGTAATTCATTTGAATTGGAAAATTGAGTGTTAATAGTCCTTCCATCATTTTCGAAAACCCTTCCATCTTTTTTAATGATAATGCCTTCTTGTTCAATAAATATAGAGTCAGCAACGGTTTGCTGATACTCGTCGGTGCTATCCAAATCACCCATATAGTACTCTGCAATCCCTGGATAATAGGATATTTCTATTCTGCTATTGACTTCTAGCACCGGTAGTAATCTATCTCCACCGGCTAATCTTTCCTTCCACTTACGATATTTGCCGCGAGCTTCATTTGAACCAATGCCATCATATTCGCATATTAAAGTATCTTGAATAACCTTTCGTTGCCCATTAATTTCATATTCCAAACGAAATGGAAATTTCCCATATGTGATTTCAGGGTGTGAAGGATTAGGTTCTAATTGATTCCCTATGAATATTAGAAGCCAAGGTAAAGCAATGAACGCTATGATTGCAAATGCCAACAACAACGGAATGCTTAGTAATAACAATGTTTTTTTCACTTTCATTTATACCTCTTCTCCTTCAAAGCATTTTTTACTGAGTCCATTTTATATACATATCTGGTTGCGGTTGCGGTATAGTTCTTAACACTAAACCATATTTAGCTAGTGAAGGTACTGCAGGATTAACAGTGATGGCATTTTTATTAGCCTCTGTAATCCTTACAATTGTAAGAGAAGAACATGTTACCTCCATTTCCATTATAAATGTCACATTTTAATATATCGGCACCTTAAACTTCCATTTTTATAGGCCAAATGGACCTTATTTTCCATAAACCGGTTAAGCCCATGGGATTAAAAGAAAATCAGGAGAGGAGCCACTTGCAAACCCCCCTTCGGGTATAGTAGTATGTGTTTAAAAAAATCGGAGGGTATATGCCTAAACAACAAGATAAACATTCCATTCAGGCGTGGTCTCTGATCAATCGCAAATATTTGGGAAAAGGCGTGCGTGTCAAACGTTTTCGTAAACCAACACGCTGTCAAGTGCGCAATCGCGTTTTGCTTGCCGTTTTGATGGCTAATGACATTAAACTGTCCCAACTTGCCGAGGAGCTTTCCATTTCCTCCCGTAGTGTCAGTGCGTGGGTATATGAAGGTCGCATTCCCGGCAACACTAATCTGGAAAAGACGTGTAATACACTTGGTTATCCGCACCATATCCTATTTAATGAAGAGGTTGTCCGGCGTTCACCACTCATCTGTCAACCAGCGCCGTCCCGTTTTATGAAACGGACTGTGACTCGTTCTCCGGTTAAAAATCGGATTTTGGCGGGTCTATGCATGGTACATGATATTTCGGTGACCGATGTGAGTCATTGGATTGGAGTTCACCCCGGTACATTTCGGAAATGGTTGCATCAGGGTACCGTTCCTTCGCAAACCTTCCAGGATCAGGCGGAACAGTTTTTCCGTATTCCAAAATCCATTTTGTTTGCTGATGCCATGCTGAAAAAGTAAAAATGTCCGTAAAAGAGAAATGATTGTAATTTTCATGAAAGTCTTTGAAAGGAACGCATTACCATCTTTCATTCGCTGAGACTTTCACATCATGTAATTTCACAGAATATAAAATGCAAAAAGCACAGTCTGCCGATTCCTCGGTGTACTGTGCTTTTTAGATAACAGAGCATTTAAATATTTCTTGCTTATATTTATCAGTATCTTAAGAATGAATGCTTGCCGCTTCAGTTGAACGTCCGGCTTCTTCCTTAATGGACTTTAGCTTTTTCATCACCGGGTTGCCTCCACGTCCAAAGTAGTAGTGAAGACGGCAGTATTCCTCGTACAGCTTATCATACACGGTCGCGTTCTCAGGGATCGGCTTGAAGCTCTCGTCCCGTACACGTGCCATATGACGCGCTGCTTCGACGATATCATTGTACCCTCCAGTTTAAGCTCCCGCAGCCACTGCTGCGAACATGGCCGCACCCAGCGCAGGAGTTTGGGTGGAAGCTGCAACCTTAAATTCCCGTCCGGTTACGTCAGTATAAATTTGCATCAGCAGATGATTTTTCTGCGGCAATTCAACGCATGCATACAATACGTCTACTGGCATGCCGTTATGATGGAATGCATCGACAATTTTATGTGTTCCGAACGCAGTTGCTTCCAGCAACGTACGATACACTTCCTCTGGCTTCGTCAGCAACGTATACCCGAGAATAAGTCCCTGTCAGGTTGGTGTCGACCAACAGAGAACAGTTACAGGCCGATCGTAATGACCCTTTATCCTTGGTTCCGCTTTCATTATATACTTGTACGTACAACTCAGCTAACCTTTTTATGTTTTTTCGATAGATTTATGTACTTATTTTCAGAAAAGATATAACAATAACAGTCTATTTCTGCAATCCAGAAAACAGACTGTTCGGTATGGCGAGAACCATGCCCATCAAATATGAAGCGTTACAGCTGTATACTTACTAACCTGTCCTTACATGTTAAGTAATAAAAGTGACTGATCTCCCAGCCTAGTGTTCTCCAGACATGATCTGGACAGGCCCCGTAGATTCACGAACGATGAGCTCAGGCGGTAGAATTAACTGACGATCTTCTTCATGGTACCCCTTCTCTTCAATCATCGACAGCATGGTATCGGCAGCACGTAACCCCAATTCTTCCTTTGGATGCCGAATTGTCGTTAGCTTGATTTCTGTTGCTGTCGCCAAAAACGAATCATCAAACCCAACCAGCGATAGATCATTGGGTATATTCAAACCCGCCGAACGTACAATATCCAGGAGTCGAACAGCCAACTCATCATTATAGGTCATCCATCCAGTAGGACGCTCCCCCGCCTCCATCGCCAGCAGCCTCGACGCACGTTGTAGCGGAATCTCATTTTTTTCTTCTGTCCGGTAAGTCGTTACTGCGTTCGGGTGTAATGTCACTCCATATTTGCGGTGAGCGGCCACAAATCCCTTCATACGAAGAATCCCCTGCATATCATCGGTTTTGAAAAATCCGGCCAAGCGTCGATGTCCCAGTTTAATCAGATGCTCGGCCGCCAAAAAACCACCCTTTTCATCATCTACTCGCAGACATGGCGCATCCATTTCCTCATAACGCGCATTGATCATCAAATAAGGGATTTGGCGATTTTCCACGGTTAAATAATAGTTCAGATTGGGGTTACGCTCTCCACTTTTGGTCGGTTCAATAATAATTCCGCTCAGCGGTTGACTTAACAGCATTTCCAGGCACTGACTTTCTTGCTCAGGGTCATTACCTGTACTTGACAGCAGCATCTTGTAGCCCTGGCGACTCAATTTGGATTCAATTCCCTGTACAATGGATGGGAAAATATAATCCGAAATATAGGTTGTAATGACTCCAACAATCTTTGGATCTTCGGGCTGTTTACTGTCACGTGTCGCAACAAAGGTTCCCTTGCCCTGCATCCGAAACAGCCAGCCTTCCTGCACCAGCTCACCCAGCGCCTGACGCACCGTTTGTCGACTAACGGCAAAACGTTCAGACATTTCATGCTCAGATGGAAGCTGACTTTGCGGCTCAAGTCTGGATGAATGAATCCAGGACAAAATTTCCTGTTTAACTTGTATATATTTTGGCGCCATAATTTCCTCCGTACTCGCAATATCGTGTACCTGTTTATATTCCACGATTATAGCATACCGTTCATTTGTACATACAAATGTCACAGGAGCAGGATATCCTCGTATTGCTGCCGGAGGTGTAAACCCATTCGCTTATCCCTTCCTTACCACACAAGATTGGCTGAATATCTAAAGACAATTTGCGTAGATGTTGCACATTACGAACGAAGCAATTGATGTTCGTTCATATACTTGAGTCCAGTATAGCGATCACGCAAGGTATGAGCCGTGCGCAATGCACGAGCGAGCTGTTCCTCCGTAACTCCCAGCTCGGCAATGGTAGATGGGCCTCCAACCTGAGCCAGCCATGCACGCATCTGCTCCGACGTAGGCAAAGCCTGATACACCTTAAAAGCCTCTACATCCTGACTGGCTGCTAAATCCCTGTACAGGTCAGACAGCAATGCGGATGCTACGCCTACTTTGGCACCATGCAAAACTTGCTTGCGTCCCTCTGCAATAAAATCCATTTCAATTCGATGGGAAATATGATGCTCTCCCCCTGACGCTGGACGGGAATGATCTATCATCAGCATCGAAATACCGGATGCAATCAGCGCATTCATCAATACCTCGACACCAGCCTTGCTGCCTGCCGCAATCTCATCGACATGCTCTACACAGGCACGCAAAGCCTCCTCGGTAATGCGATTAGCCACAGGCGAATACGGCTCGTTTCCCAAATCTCTGGAAACATGCCAGTCCGCTAGTGAGGTGAACTTACCAAGCATATCGCCAAAACCTGCGGCAGTCATCGTCTGTGGCGCATTTGCCAGCACGGACAAATCAGCAAAGATCGCCTCTGGCGGAACTGCTTGGAATGTCTGCTTGCTGCCGTCCACAATCAGTGGTGCGCCTGCGGAGGTAAAACCATCCACCGAAGCAGCCGTCGGTACTGACAAGAAGGGACGATTCATTTTATAACATACGAAGCGAACCAGATCATGAATCGTGCCAGAACCTACAGCAAGTACAGCCTGACTCTTATCCGCCACACCCAGCAGCACTTTCATAATGTAGATTTCATCAGCAATGACATCCCCTACAGCATTCGGAGGTAAACGGACTACATCAACTGTCAAACCTGCCTCACGGATCAGCTCAGCCACTCTTTTTCCTGCCGCAACCGAAGTATGCTCATCTTCTACCAGAGTTACATGACGATAATCCTGTTGGTTCAAATAAGGAACAACAGCCTCCAATGCTCCATCTCGTACCTCGATAAACAATTCAACCTTTCGGTGAGGATGATCAGCGTTACTAGCCTGCGCCTCTTCATTCCACAGCTTGATCTGTTCATTCATATTCATTTCATCAGCCTCCTGAAAAAGGAATAATTTGCACAAGAATGATACATAATGATTAATAGATTCCGTTTGAAAACGATTACTATTTAATTGTACGCACAAGTGTGTGTCTAAGTCCAGAGAAAAAGTACAAGTTACTTTTTAATTTATACATTTGAAAGGAACATGTTTATGAAATTTGGAACGGATATTGCCTGCGCACTTGGGTTACTGGCAGGTACAACGTTTGGCAGTGGTATTGCATTTTTGTTCGGCTGGCAAGCTTACCGGGCCCTGACTTCTGTTGCAATCTTTGGCATTGCGGGGATTATCATTACCATTGCCGTTTTTCGCTTGCTGCACCGTAAGTCGCTTTCCACGTCTAATTCTCGATAAATGCTGTTAGTGAAACGAGTGCAACTTGTATTTTGCTAGAATACATAAAAAAACGGGCCTCTTAAGCCAATTGCATCGCTTGAGAGTACCCGTTTTTATTTTACACATATTTACTTATGAAGTCGTGTCTACCTCTGGGTTAACATCTAATTCATAATCAATTTCATCAAACCCGAATCCAAATAATTGGAGGAAATCCAGACGGTATTGTTCGAGATCGCCCAATTCAGATACATTTTCTGTAGTGATTTCAGACCAAGCTGCTTTGACAGCCTGCTGCACATCGTCTCTCATTTCCCAGTTATCCAGACGGATGCGCCCTTCTTCATCCGTTTCCACCGTGGACCCACTGTATAGCGTCTCGAACAGACGTTGTGCCTGCTCAATACATCCCTCGTGCAGTCCCTTTTCCTTCATGACCTTAAACAGCAAAGAAATATACAATGGTACGACTGGAATAGCCGAACTGGATTGTGTAACCAAAGCTTTATTCACAGAAACGTAGGCTTTTCCATGATAACGTTCCAGTTGCTTTGTTAGAGTATGTGCTGTAGCTTCCAAATCATTTTTAGCTTGGCCAATGGTTCCTTTACGATAGATAGCCTCCGTAATTTCGGGACCAATATACGAGTAAGCCAGTGTGGTTACCCCTTCAGCCAGCAGATCAGCTTCTTCCAACGCTTTTAGCCACAAGGACCAATCTTCGCCACCCATTACCGTGATGGTGTTCTCAATTTCCTCCTGCGTAGCCGGTTCCAGCGTAATTTCTGATACGACACCTGTATTCGTATTCACTGTTTTATTAGAAAAAGACTGTCCGATAGGCTTGAGAACGGAATTAAAAGTTTCACCCGTATCGGGATGTGTCCGTCGCGGTGAAGCGACACTATACACAATCAGGTCTACCTTGCCCAGCTTTTCCTTTACCAGCTTCAATGTCTCCTGCTTAATTTCATGAGAAAAAGCATCTCCATTAATGCTTTCTGCTATGTAGCCAGCTGCTCTGGCCGCTCTTTCAAAGGCTACTGTATTATACCAGCCTGCTGAAGCCGTGCGCCCCTCTGATGCGGGACGTTCATAGGATACCCCTACGGTATCCGCTCCCAGCCCAAAGCTCGCAGCAATACGAGAAGCCAGCCCATATCCAGTAGATGCTCCGATCACAAGTACCTTTTTAGCTCCTTGTATTGATGTACTGTCTTTGATGTAGTTGATCTGACGATTAACATGAGCCGCACATCCTGCAGGATGTGCAGTCGTACATATGAAACCACGAATTTTCGGTTTAATAATCATTGTAAATGGTCCCCCTACTTTGGCATTCATTTAATATGGATGGAATGGTTGTCCAGTCATTACTATATAGCAAATCAGCTTGCGGCTCAACATATAACATAGCACTTGAAGGCAGCCGAAGAAAACCGCCGCAAACATCGTAGTCTATAACGCTTTTTTACTCCACTATTCATTTTGAATCATATTCTAACAACATCACATCTTCTCCTTGCTGTTGTCTTATTTTGATATTAGCTCTTCCCCAAGAACACATTAAGTCAATAATTTCATTTGCTGTAATTCCATATTCCGTTATATAATACTCCACTTTTGGAGGCATTTGATTATACACATGTCTACCTATGATACCATCCTTTTCAAGTTCACGAAGTTGCTGTATAAGAACCTTTTGAGAAATGCCCGGAATACTACGCTGTAATTCACTCGTCCTTTTTTTACCAGACATTAATAAACATATGATTAATGATTTCCATTTACCTCCGATGATCTCAAGTGTTGCTTCTATGCCTAAATTATATTGTTTCATAGTACCACCTTTTCAACGCTAAAAATAACAAAGTTTATCTAATCTATAATTGCATATCATCACTCTAAGTCCAATGCACACTTTCAAGTAACTATCTTACTTTATTGTGTGTATTTACTTTTTTTAAAGCATACAGAATAATAATAGAGCATCTACAAAGGCAAATATGTTACGTAAGAAAGGTGATTTATGATGAAGACTCTCGTGATTTTAGCACATCCGAATATTGAAGATTCCAGAGTAAATCAAAGATGGAAACAAGAATTACTTCAGTATACCAATAAAATTACAATTCATGAGATTTATAAAGAGTATCCAAACTGGAGCATTGATGTTTTGAGAGAGCAAAAGTTACTTGAAACACATAGTAATATCATATTTCAATTCCCTTTATATTGGTATAGTTACCCACCTTTATTAAAAAAGTGGTTTGATGATGTTTTTACTCACGGATGGGCTTATGGTTCACAAGGTGATAAGTTAAAAGGAAAGAAGCTAGGGATAGCCATGTCCATCGGCGATAAAAAAGAAAATTACTTACCTACTGGTTCCGTTTCTTTCACTGTTGATGAAGTTATAGCACCTTTTAAAGCAAGCGCAGTACATGTTGGCGCCATAACATTACCCTATTTCGCTGTCTTTGGAGCCTCGTTTCAAGCAAGCGACGAAGACATTAATCAGAGTGCAAAGGATTATATCAAATATATATTTCAGTATAAATAAAATAGTTATAATAGTACACGCATCTTAACCATATAAAAACAGGCTCTTGGTGGCATCCAGCCAATCCAAGAACCTGTAAATGTTAGGCATGATGCGGTCGAGAGGACTCGAACCTCCACGGGGGGTTAGCCCACACGGACCTGAACCGTGCGCGTCTGCCAATTCCGCCACGACCGCATATTATGTATTCACACCGATGTTTTTCAATCACGGTAATTTAGATTATATCTTCCATAGAACATAAAATCAAGCTATTTTTATCTTATATTTTCTATGAATCATTCCCGTAAATATAAGAAAATCACTGGATATCACAAACCAGATATGGTAAAATGGGTTCATCAGGAAAGGAGGTGCGTCAACATCAATAATCACATGTTGAACGTATCCCTTACCCGGTCCGTTATTCTCTAATTTACAGAGTTAACGGAGGCGCGGGATACGGATCAAAGCTTTAATTAAGCGCCACGGGTAAAAAGACCGTCCTCGGACGGTCTTTTTTATTTCAACATCATCTATAAGATTACATACTGTACTGTGAAGAGGTGACACGATGTCGATTAGACCCGCAAATGTGGAAGAGCTCAACAAGTTGGCAGCCATCTGGCTAGATGCTTCCATAGAAGCCCATCATTTTATTGCTCCGCAGTATTGGACATCCCAAGTTACCGAGATGGAAAACAGGTACCTTCCTCTCGCTCAAAACTACGTTATCATACAAGATGATCATAGCATTGGCGGCTTCGTTTCCATGTTGGATGGATACTTGGCGGCTCTGTTTATACGTGTTGATTCTCAAAGAAAGGGCTATGGCAAGCTACTATTAGATTGGGTGAAGAAGCAGCATGACGAAATTCAATTAAAGGTGTATCAGTCAAACACGAAAGCATTTAACTTTTATACTAAAAATGGATTTACCGTTCAAGCAGAATCTGTGGATGCCGAAACTGACGAGAAAGAATTTGTAATGGTATGGACAAAACATGAACGATAATGAAGTACCTTTAGCTATATAGTCTTCTTATTTAACCCATAGACCTCGGTATATAAAATCTCTTTACACGGAGCAAAATCCTGTTCAGCCAACGCACCTGGATAGCTCATAATTTGAAGCCGCAGATCAGCCTGTCCTTTTCTTAAAGGGGGCTGTACATAGTCAAAATGGTTCAGATGAAACCCCAAACGTTCATAAAAACCAATTCTTCTCTGAGTCCATTCATCCACTGGTGGCTCAACTTCCAGCACTACCGGTTTACCGGACTGTAAAATAAACTTGCTCATAAGCTCTTTACCTAACCCGCCACCCCGTATAGCCGAATCTACGGCAATATGCTCTACAAACCGAAAATCTGTAAACTCCCAGCCCGCCAAAAAAGCTATTGTTTGCCCTTGTTCGTCTTTTTTGGTAAGTAAACGATAACACGGATGATGAAGAAGAGCCCTCTGTGACTCGAATGTCCTGCATTCCGTTTCAGGAAAAGAAGCCTCCATAATCGCATATACTTGAGAGAATTCAAGTTCATTCATTTATACTTTCAACTCCTCTAACGTTAACTTGTTGGTCTACTAATGTTATTTACATTACGGCCCTAACCCTTTAGACCTTGTTTAATTCCATAAGCGTCAGCAATATGTGTTCCAACAGCTCTGGAATGTCTTCCATCTGATCTTCGTTAATTTGTCTGGAAAATCGGAGTTCAATCCTGTTTTGGTATGTAGATGTCTTCTCTCCGTAAATCTGACTTAACATCTGTACTGGGCGAAGATCGGGCTTCCAAATTTCAGTCAGTATACTTTCAATTTGGCTGCATTGTGTGTCAATCTCTCGAATCTTCATATGAAAATACAACAACAAGCTACACCCCGGAGTTTGATCTTCTATTTCCAGAATTTCTGCAGCCAGGTTGTTTAAATCCATCTTTAGTCGAAGCTCTGCCGTCACACCCGGCTGTTCTCTCAGACTGAATTGGACAGCAAATTCACGTGACATCACGGACATTTCCAATCTGTCGATCCGCTGAGTAATGTCAATACGTGAATCCAAATTATCCAGATCATAAACTGCATTTTCCATGGCTACTTTTAAATTATCAAAAACGGTTGGGTCGAACATGTGTAATTCACCTCTGCCTATCGCTACAATTTATTTCCCAAATCATGTCCAAATTTGTTCCTAATCCAATGAGTATACCATATATATTTTCCTCCAAGAAATGTGACCTTTAAACGGAACTCCTGGGACAAACTTGTGAACATGCAAAATGCAATTCTGTAACAAAATATTCTATTATATTTATTTTATTGATAAATATTCCTTTTTATTATTCCAATTTGCTGGTGATTGATATACAATTAACTCAGAAATAATTACTAATATATTCATATAATTGAATATAAATCCCAAAAAAAGAGAGGACTCTTATTCATGAAAAAAATGTTGTTGGCTTCATTAGGTTTTGCACTTATGCTAAGTACTTCTGCTGGTGTCGCATTAGCGGAAGAAGCAAATTCCGTACCAGCCGCCAAGGAATCAACTCTTGCCTCTTCACTTACAGGTAATGAACAGGAGCCAAATGATGATTTTGACCAAGCTAACGAATTTTTAATAGGTGATGCTTTCATTGGAACCCTCGGTAAAGAGGGGGTGCCCGGAGTCTGGGAAGCCTACGATGTATATAGATTTAAGGCTTTTGAATCACAAGAAGTTCATTTTACAATTCAGGGAGACATATATCCTGATTCCTGGTTGCAACTGACTATTTACGATAGTAATGGTCAAAGAATTAAACGTTCAAGAAACGGCCAATACTTTTTAAATACAGATGTTGAAAAAGGTAAGTGGTACTACCTAGCCGTCGATGCGCCAGGACTTCAACCTTACACAGGAAAAACATTCTTTTATAAAGTCTCTTCTGAAGTTGTAGAGTAAACTATTTAAAATCATGTACCTTATCAAGTAGTTAAATCATTATTTAATGCCTGCTGTTGTATTGGATACATACAAAAGGCACATACAGAAGGCACATATAAAAATCAATAAATCACTAACTACGTCGAAAAGCCGCGTCCCTATCTCAAGGGGCGAGGCTTTTGTAGTTCATTCATCTTCGGTACAGTCATTTAATCCTGCCTATTCCTTACGACAAACGCGAGCTAAAGTCCTCGTAGGAGAACTGACGGATTACCTTAATGCCTTCTTCGTCGTTGTAGCTGGCGATGGCTGGCAGGTTGACTCCGTTGAACATGTGGTTTTTGACCATCGTGTAATGGGCCATGTCGCAGAATACAAGCTTGTCTCCTGGCTTCAATGGCTCTTTAAAGGAATAGTCTCCAATTACATCTCCGGCCAAGCACGTAAGCCCACCAAGTCTATAAGTATGTGCATACTCACCAGGTTTGCCTGCATCAATGATATTCGGGCGGTAAGGCATAGCCAGCACATCAGGCATATGACATTCAGCCGAAGTATCCAGAATGGCAATATCCATTCCGTTCTTCATCGTATCCAATACAGTAGCCACCAGATATCCAGTATTCAAAGCAATAGCTTCGCCCGGCTCCAGATAAACCTGCACACCATATTTATCCTGAAAATATTGAATACAGCGTACCAGCGTGTCCAGATCATAGTCTTCTCTGGTAATATGGTGACCGCCGCCGAAATTGAGCCATTTCATGTTTTTAATGTATGGCCCGAATTTCTCATCCACGACTTTAATGGTGCGCTCCAGCGTATCTGAATTCTGTTCACACATCGTATGAAAATGAATACCGTCCACGCCATCCAGATCCTCAGGTCTAAAGTTAGCCAGAGTCACACCCATTCTGGAGTTGTTGTAGCAAGGATCATACAACGGCGTTTCGATTTCCGAATACTCTGGATTCACTCGAATGCCGATGTCGATTTTTTTGGAAGTTACGCCTTGCACTCTGCTTTTGTAGCGTTTCAGTTGATCAAAGGAGTTGAAAACAATATGGTCAACATACTCCAATAGCTCATCAAATTCACTGTCAACATAAGCAGGTGCGTATACGTGAACTTCCTTGTCCATTTTTTCGCGACCAAGTCTAGCCTCAAACAACGAACTGGAGGTTACCCCTTTTAAGTATTTGCCAACCAGAGGAAAGGTCGAAAACATCGAAAATCCCTTAAGAGCGAGCAAAATACTGCAGCCTGTCCGTTCTTGAACGGAATTTAAAACCTCAAGGTTTTTGACAAGAAGTCTTTCGTCAACAAGATAACAAGGTGATGGAAGTCCTGTAATATCAATATTCATCGCAGACCTCAATCAAGCAACGTTGGCGTAAAGTTCTCTTGCCATGGCAATCCGTGTTTATTTAGGGCTTCCATAAATGGATCTGGATCAAATTCCTCAACATTGTAAACGCCTGGTTTTTTCCAGATACCTTTGATAATAAGCATTGCGCCGATCATGGCAGGAACACCAGTGGTGTAAGAAATGGCTTGGGAGCCAACTTCTGCATAACATTCCTCATGATCACAAACATTGTAAACATAATACGTTTTTGGTTTTCCATCTTTCATACCTTGGATGATGCAACCAATGTTTGTTTTGCCTTTTGTTCTTGGACCCAGAGAAGCCGGATCTGGCAAAATAGCCTTCAGGAATTGCAGTGGAATGATTTGTTGTCCTTCGTAATCAATAGGCTCGATCGAAGTCATGCCTACGTTTTGAAGTACATTCAAATGATTCAGATAATTGTCCGAGAATGTCATCCAGAAGCGGATTTTTTTCACGCCTTTAATATTCACTGCAAGAGATTCCAGTTCTTCATGGTACAAAAGATATATATTTTTCGGTCCAATTTCAGGAAGGTCGTATACCTTTTTCTCAGAAAGTGGCTCAGTTTCAATCCATTCTCCGTTTTCAAAGTAACGGCCCTTCGCCGTAATTTCACGAATATTGATTTCCGGATTAAAATTAGTTGCAAAAGGATATCCGTGGTCCCCTGCATTCGCATCCACAATATCAATCGTATGAATTTCATCAAAGTAGTGCTTTTGAGCATAAGCCGTAAATACTCCAGTCACGCCTGGATCAAAACCGCTGCCCAGCAGAGCTGTAATTCCTGCTTTTTCGAATCTTTCTTTGTAGGCCCATTGCCAGCTGTATTCAAACTTCGGCGTATCCGGCGGTTCATAGTTCGCCGTATCAACGTAATGAACACCTGTCTCAAGGCAAGCATCCATTATCGTCAAATCCTGATAAGGGAGAGCCACATTGATAACTACATCCGGTTGAAAGCTTCGAATCAAGTCAATGACCATGTCGGTGTTGTCAGCATCAAGCTGAGCCGTTTGTATCTTCGTACGACCTCCACCCAGCTTCTCTTTAAGCGCATCGCATTTCTCAACAGTTCTGCTTGCGATACAAATTTCTTCAAATACATCTGGGTTTTGGCAACATTTATGCACCACAACGCTGGCCACGCCACCGGCGCCAATAATCAATGCTTTTCCCAAAATAAATAACCTCCTTATTCCATACGCTAATCGCTAATCATTCTTGCAAACAAAATGATTATAAAGACATCCCACCAAATAATCAAGAAAAACGACAATTTGCTGTATCAAAATTCACAGGAACATGTCACAAAAACTTTACAAAACCCAAAATTAGGCATAAAAATTCGTAAAGTAAGCAGAAAACAACTATTACCCCATACACCCCAGGGAAGTCAGCACACGTTTAACGGAAGTTTTTTTGAATATAATGCGCATAGCCCTAAAGAATTAATATTATCTTATTTCTAAACAAAAGACCACCCCTCCGCATCCTATGAAGATGATTCATGGGGTGGTAAAATAATGGGCTGATAGCGTAATGCCTCATCTACGATCTCTGCCGCACTCAAGTCACGGTCATCCCAGTAGATCAAATCACTGATCCCCGGATGAGGCGTATTTTGCATCACTATGGTCAGCATACTGTCGATTTCCTCTTCTGTTCCCTCATCTCTGATGATTTTTTCTACCAACTGTATAAGCTCACTTCGATCTAAACGATCTAAATTTTGGAGTTCCTGGTTGGCTTGATCCAGACTCATATAATTGCCTCCTTTGTATTGAGTATGATCGGCAATGTGTGGGCCCATCCCTTCTTCTGTAAGCGCTATATGATCTATCATGAAGCTTTAGGAAACGTTTAGGAAACGTTTATGATAAATAAAGCCGCTCCCAGTACGGGAACGGCTCTATATAGTAATAAAGCTTGTTAAACCATGATTTTGCAAATATCGTTCGTGAATTCAACCGGATCTTGCAACGGCAAGCCTTCGATCAGCAAAGCCTGATTATACAGTAATGCCGTATAGAGGTTTACTTTCTCCTTATCCCCGGCAAAAGCTTCTTTCAAAGAATTGAACACGGCATGGTTTATGTTGATTTCCAGCACTTTATTCGCTTTGACATCAGCGTTATTAGGCATGGCGTTCAAGATTTTTTCCATCTCAATCGTCACTTCGCCGTCTGCGGATAGACATACCGGATGTGTCTTCAAGCGCTTAGAGGCTTTAACACTGGATACCTTGCCTTCCAGCAAGCCCTTCATGTACTCGAACAGCTCTTTGTTGTCGTTTTGTTCTGCTCCTGTTTCTTTCTCGGTTTCGTCAGGCTCAATGCCCAGATCACCGCTTGATACAGATTTGAATTCTTTCTCTTTGTAGCTTAAGAGCATTTTAATAGCGAACTCATCAATATCATCAGTGAAGTACAGAATTTCGTAGCCTTTGTCGGCCACCATTTCGGTTTGCGGCAGTTTTTCAATACGCTCGTTGGACTCGCCGGAAGCATAATAGATATACTTTTGATCTTCTGGCATACGTGATACGTATTCGTCCAAAGTAACCTGCTTTTTCTCTGTAGAAGAGTAGAACATGAGCAGATCCTGCAGAGTTTCTTTATGTCTGCCGTAATCGTTGTAGACACCAAATTTCAATTGTCTGCCAAATGATTTGTAGAATTGATCATATTTCTCCCGGTCATTTTTGAGCAAGGTCAGCAATTGGCCTTTGATTTTGCTTTCGATATTTTTGGCAATCAGCTTCAGCTGACGGTCATGCTGCAGCATTTCTCTGGAAATGTTGAGTGACAGGCTTTCGGAGTCAACCATACCTTTGACAAAGCTAAAATAATCCGGCAGCAGATCAGGGGATTTTTCCATAATCAGCACACCGTTGGCATACAACTCCAGCCCTTTTTCATATTCCTTGGAGTAGAAATCAAACGGGATATTCTCAGGAATAAACAGAATAGCTTGGTACACTACCGCGCCGTCCGCGCTGACATGGATATGCTGGAGCGGCTTGTCGTAGCCATAGCGTTTTTCCGCATAGAAATTTTGATAATCCTCGTCGGTCAGCTCGCTTTTGTTTTTTCTCCAGATCGGAACCATGCTGTTGATACGCTGTTCTTCCTCGTAATCCTCAAACTCGTTGTCGCTTCCCTCTTTCAACCGCTTGCCTGTAATATCCATTTTAATCGGATAGCGGATAAAGTCGGAGTATTTTTTAATCAGTGCTTTTAAACGATACTCGTCCAAATATTCGTCGTAGGACTCATCTTCGGTGTTTGCTTTGATTTTCAGAACAATCTCGGTTCCGACCTCGTCCTTCTCAGCTGCCTCAATGGTATACCCGTCCGCACCTGTGGATTCCCATTTATATGCAGTATCGCTTCCCAAAGCCTTGGTAGTCACTGTAACCACATCTGCTACCATGAAAGCTGAATAGAAGCCGACGCCGAATTGACCGATGATGTCATGACCATCCTTGGATTCATTTTCATTTTTGAATGCCAGTGAGCCGCTTTTAGCAATAACACCCAGGTTATTTTCTAGTTCTTCCTTGGTCATACCAATCCCGGTATCACGCAGGGTTAGCGTTCTGTTATCCTTATCGGCAGTTACTTTGATATAATAATTTTCTTTGTCAAAGACCAGTTGATCATCCGTCAATGCTTTATAATAAATTTTGTCAATCGCATCACTTGCATTGGAGATCAGCTCTCTTAGAAAAATTTCCTTTTGCGTGTAAATCGAGTTAATCATCATTTCGAGCAGACGCTTGGACTCAGCCTGAAACTGTTTTTTCTCCATTCGGATATCTCCTTTCAGATATGAACCTATGTAAGTAAGGCCAGCGGATATGAGCTATGCAAACGATTCAGCTTTGTTAGCACTCCCATCATTCGAGTGCTAGCCTACCTTTTTTATAACACTCCTCATTTTTTATGTCAATATCTCGGTTGGCTGAGCAGTAAAATTACATTTTAGGAAATCACTAGTGTCTAATGTGCTTAAACATAACATTAAACATTTCAACAGAAGATGGAAACAACCCCTGTACATGGGGAAGCAGATTACTCCTGATCCGCAGCTCATCCTCATCCAAATGCTGTAGGTCCTCATGAAAGAACCAAACAATAGGATAATCGCCGTCCTTATGTCTGCTGCCTACATTTAAACAAACGGGACCTTGGTCGTCCTCTGCTATTGCAAAAGGAATGTAGCCTGCTGACAGCAGAGGTGACCATTGATCGAGCAAATCATAAAATGCCTTTAAGCCTTGACCTACAGGCAGACGTGGAAACTCAACAAACGTACAATCGCTCCAGTATACTCCCGGAATGGATTCATTATCGAATTGTAAAGATACATAATGGTAGGACATGATAAAACTCCTTAGCAGGGGCGGCAGCTCAAACTGGTATTTTTCCTCCATCTCCCGAATTTCCTGTTCAGTAATCTGTGAAGGGAGAGGCTTCCACTTGATCCATCCCTCCTCGTCGACATTCCCATCACGCATTTCAATCGGTACATTTTCTTCCACATCCATAAAAAAGGCTTCATCCATCTGTGCAAATAGTTCCTTCATAGATGTACGAATATCCGCTTTCTTGTCCATGTCCTCACACCTCTTTCCTCTCTATTCACATTTTGCATCATGGTTTTATGCTAAATGCTTTCTATATGAAAATAGCATTGTATTCATGTGTTACTGCACTTTTTAAGTTCAGCTTATCAGAACTTGCTTTTATCACCATTTGCGGAATATTAGTATTACCAGCGCAACGGCTCATAGTTACGCCAGATCATCCAACGTTCTGTCTCGTGAATTAGAGCGGTGCCAATACTATATTCGTCCTTCGTGCCGCTCTGCAAATCAATCAAATGAAGCATACCGCCATACGTTCCAACCGCCAATATGCCTTCATCGGGTGTAACTACCAGCCCGGATATCGTACTGCCGACAAAATAGCGCCAAAGTTCACGCCCCTCCCTGTCAATTAGACGGAGATAACCGTAGGCATCACCCAAAATAGATCCTTGCGTCAGTGCTGTTGCAGCGTATACTCGCATTTCTTCATTTATCATCGGCCATTCTTCCTTATTCTGAGCAAGACCCTGATCCACCTCAGCAATCGACACTTGAATGGTGGCGCCGTTGTAGAAATGACAGGCATTGTACCAGACATTCAAATCATCTTTGGAAAATACAGCATAATGCGGATAACTAGAATTTGACTCCAATGTATGCACCGTCTTATCGGACAGATCCATAAGCATATGCTCACTCATCTGGCTACCGTAAGCGATCCAGCGTCCATCCTTCGACACAGCTCCATGGGCCATATCCACAATCGTGTCTTCCAGCTCTAGTTCTCTTCGTTCAGACGTCTTGGGATGGATCAAATCCACCTGATCACCAGCCAACAAATAAACGCCGTAACCGCATACCAGCAGAACTCGCTGTCCATCGCCAAACGGAATCACTTCATTTAATATATCCTCTGGATGCTCTTCATCTCCCAAGCACTCCAAATCAGGAATGGATGCTTTTAAGCGTCCTTGTATATCCTTCCACTGAAAATGTGCTGTCTCTTCTCCTTGCAGATTTCGGTCCGGTTGACGAACAATCCGAATCCCTTGTCCATCCACCAACGCAAAATAACTCCCGTCCGGCGAACAACCTACTCGGTGCATTCCAGGGATTTGCCTGATTCCATCTTTTCCCGTCACATAGATCTGTCCGCGTTCCCGAGGATTGCCCGCATGTAGAATGACTTCATTGCCTCCATTCATAAAAGCTATCGGCCTAACGGCTTGCAAAGCCTCCTCAAACGCTGCTGTAAGCGGCCAGGATGCAGCCGGAATTTCCCGACGTAACTGCTCTGTTTCCTCTGCCTGATTTGCGTCCTGAATCATACGAAAAATATCTTCGGCCAGTTTGGAGCGTTCGTCTTGCTTTGGCTCTGGCTGCTCTTGCTGCCACTGGCTTTCCATACCGATTCTGACAAATTCATTCACATCTGCAGCATACCTTTTTCCTTCCTGTCGCCACTTTGCTGCCATTTCATGATCCAACCAACTCATTCGCTTCCCCCATCCAGTGTATGTATGCCCCGTTTGATCTACAGGCTTGTTCATTCTGCTAGGTGGTTTCTCACCTTTGTCAGCACAGACCACAGGTCTGTCACTGCCTTCACCTCTTCATAGTCCAGATAGGCATCGTGCTTGTCATAGTATTTTACCGCTATAATCACCATCTGAAGCGTCACTGGCTGTCCAGCAGCCTTAAGGACTTCCACAACACTTTCGAAGGTCGCCAACTCAAACCAGGTTTGAACCTGACGATCTGGCACCCACTTGGGAATATACTCGTCATGTTCGTTGGTTACGGCTGTACCCTCCTCTGCACATTCCTCTAGCCAATGCTCATCCCAATAATAAGTCGGTGTGTGAACAGGGTCCTGATCCCATTGATCTACATTCACATATAACCAGTTATTATGCAGTTGCCCCACGCTACGCACCAATTCCTGCAATCCTTCAAACACACGATAAGACGGGCGCTCTCTGCGACGGTAATCCTCAAGTCTCGTCTCATACCTGCTCATCCCCAGCCACCCCGCTTTCTATATCAGTTAAACACTCAACATTCGTATAACATACATTTACAACTCACAAAATCCGATATAACTACAAGCACCTCGTAAAGTGTCAAGACTACATAAGGAGATTGATCTATTCATGAAAAGAATCACCGCACTTGTTATCCTGTCCTTGCTATTACTTGTAACCCCGATCTACGCTGCTGCCCCAGCACCTATGCTGGTCTATGTGGACCAAAGTAACCACTCCTTCATCCCGCTCCGTCTCCTGAACAGCTATGAAGGGATCACACTCAACATGACTGCCGCGGACAAAAAAATAGAAATCGCGCAAGGCAATACCCGGATCACATTATTCACCGGACAATCTACCGCCAAAGTGAATGATCAGACGGTCCGTTTGCAAAACGCTCCTTTTACCGATAATGGTTCGACCTATGTACCCTTGCAGTTCATCAGCCAATATCTAAACCTGCAAGTCTCATGGCAAAAGGAAACCTCAGCTGTACGCATTAAGCAGGGTACAACGTCCGTCACGCTTCCGGTACTTACTGGTAAGCTACCCGGAAATACTACCCCCATTACAACGGCTCATAAAAGCTTCAAGGTCGGGTCTCGTACCTTTTCCGCTAAGGTGGTCACCATCTCTATGCTCCATCCCAAGGTAAGCCTAGACGTGGCTCTAGCAGGCGATACCATTGGTAAAGTGGAAGACTTAAGCAGTCTCGCCAAACGTAATCAAGCGGTTGTAGCCATAAACGGTACATTCTTTGATGCCTATACCAAAAGCTCCTACAAAACGCCTTACGGCTACCTGGTCAGCCATGGAAAGATGTTGAAAAAGAGCTCCGGCGACCAACGGACGGTCTTCACCTACGATGCTAACCATTTATCCGAGCTGGTGTCAGGTTCTGCCTTTGAACAACGCTTAAGTCAAGGCAGCGTCGAAGGTGCTCTTCAAGCTGGACCTCGTCTGGTTACGAACGGTCAGGTTTCCCTAAATGTCAAAGCCGAAGGCTTCAAGGACCCTAAAATATTAACAGGCGGCGGCGCCCGCAGCGCACTCGGAATGAATCGGGATCATAAGCTGATCCTCCTGACCACAAGCGGAGCGACTATACCGCAGCTCGCCCATATGATGAAGCAGGCCGGCGCTTATCAGGCCATGAATCTGGACGGCGGTGCTTCCAGCGGGCTATATTACAACGGCTCCTACCTCACCACACCCGGCCGCCAAATCAGCAATGCCATTATTGTAAAGTATCAATAGACGAATAAAGGGCTGTCTTCACGGATATGTAAGCCGTGGGGATAGCTTTTTCCATTTCCTCTAGCTTCGGTTGTTCCTGCTTCCACCTGTTCAAGCGGCATGTATGGCCGTCACGTATTGATTCTGCAATCTACAATCGAATCAGACCTGTAAAGCTATTGCTGCCTTCGCTTCCTTTTTTTATAGAAAGGTAAATACGGTTGTCTTCTCTGCTTGCCATGCATTCATAAAGTCCCGGTTGCACAGATAGGAACGTCCCTCCCCATACACACTCAGGCTCCAGTCCACCACTTGTGGCTTCCTCCCCCGCTCCAATAAACAGGTTGCCTGAGGGAACCTTCAAAAACAGCCGCACAGCAGGCTTGTCGATATGATCTGTCATCACAACCTCATACGTCCCGTCCGCTTCCAGATTCAAAAAAGCTACATTTCCTTTGTTCAACTCACCCAGCTCGTCCTCTTCGATGGACCACCAATCCGGGTCATCGTCCAAACGATGCTTAAGAGCTTGCGTATCAAATAGGCAAAGAGTCGCCGTATCTGTTGTAATTTGAAATGGACTGCTTGCCGTATTCATCATGCGATCCTCCTGATTTTGGTCAGCGAATTTCCGTTTTTCCACGTCTTACGCTATCCGTATTGCAATACACTTGAGGGAAAATATCCCTGTACGTAAAGTATAACAATGCTTGCAGGGCCAGACAACATGTTGGACTAACACCCATTCTGCATAAAAAGCCCTCCCTCACGATGTCGTGAAAGAAGGCCGATTTGTGGATTTAAGCGATGCTAACCTGCTGTTAGATCAGAAAAGACTTAGTAATAATTACCAACAAAATGAACAATACCAAAATCGCTCCTGTGGATGTCCATGCTCCACCGTAACCTACTTCACCCATGTCTGAATCCCTCCTTGCGTTAAAGCTTACTCTTATCGTATGAAGAAAAGCGGATTACGACAGGGCGGATTGGCAAGTTTATTTGCCTTGGAGGCGTCTCTCAGAAATTGGACTGATACGTCTCGGATGGATCGCTAATCACTCGGGATGACAACTGGCAGAGAATGTCGTCGGTTCTGCGCAACAGCCTGCTCACATCCTTGTGCTTCATCATTTGAAGGAGCGGGGTTTCTAACTGGGATGAAAGAAATTGAGTGGTACCTATAAATACGACAATATCCAATCCGGGGTTGGTTTCGGTATGTAATAAGTGCAGCAAATCAGTCATGGACATGAACCCGGGAGGGAAAAGGCTGTTGTTTTCTTTCATATATAGAGCTTTTAACATGGAGGTTAACGCCCGGTCACATAGGATAATGCAGCATTGGACTTGATTGTGCTTGTACAGGATTTGGGCTAGTTTCATGTGGTATTGGGATAGAGTGTGAAAATCAGTTATTGAATGATGTAGGTGTTGTGAGGGGTTGGACGGTTGAGTGGGACTTGGAATAAAGGTAGAAGGAGCTTCTTTCATATCTATTCCTCCAGAGAATTTTAAGAATAGTCTTATTATACTCTAAAATAATACTTATAGATATAATATATACTTAATATACGATTCTTAATCTCATGTTTACCCAAGAAAATCTTGTCTACACTTTTTAGTAGAAGGGGTGTAGATAAATGCAGGACAAAGAAGTATTAAAGCTAGTTGGAGCTAGAATAAGAGTGTTACGCAAAGAAAAAGGCCTCTCACAAGAAGCTCTTGGGGAAAAAGGTGGTTTTCATTTTACATACATTGGACAGATCGAACGTGGAGAAAAGAATGTTTCTTTGATAAATGTAGCTAAGATCGCAAAAGCTCTAGACGTAAACTTAATTCAGTTATTTTCATATGTAAGCGAGGACCCTAAAATTGTGGAGTCTGATGAGGATATTATAGAAATTATTACAATGCTCAAAAAGTCGAGTCCAGAGAAAGTACGTTTGGCGAGGAATGTGATAAGGGAGATTACAAATTAAAAGGATTTTTTGTAAAAATAAAAGAACCACCTTTAGTTAATAAGGCAGTTCCTATTGCACTATTGTTTTACGTAAGTTCAATACCCTATCGAAAATTAAAATAATATATATCCACTATTAACTTAATTTCAAGTTCCTTATATAAAACCGCGAACTGAATCGAATACGAAATTACAAGGATCCCCCGCCATTATGAAATTATTGGCTTCTAGGTAGTTTCTTGCGGTCATTCAATTTAGATTTTCTTTTTACCCTTTTTGTGGGCAATACCATACGAACATTTTTTAGCTTCGTTTTTCTTTGAGCACTATTTGTAATAAGGTTGACTGTAAAGTTCACGAAACCGCGTTGGATGTTAAGTGTTTTAAAACCAACTCTCCTGCAATTATTGCATAGATTCCCATTAATATTCCAGATCCAACATCCACTGAAGTTATAATTAGGAACATGTATGGGGAAACTACCTGACCACACAAGATTTCTTGATACGCTCTCAGCGTAATAATAAATTGTTCTATCCCCTACGTTGCCAGTAACAACTTCCCTCGTTTGTCCAGGCGCCAAACGGTACCAGGTAGACAATATACCAGTTTGTCCCACAAAAACAAACCCACACTTACTCGCGTGATAGAAAATAGCTACTTGTACGGTAGAATTGGTGCTGTTTCGAAAATAAAGACTCATTTTTTGTCACTCCCTCTTAATGCCATTCTAAAATCCATTGTATGCAAGAGTTGTAAATAGGAAGTGGACAAACATAAAAGAGTCTTAGCCTTTTTTAGGATATTCAGAAATTGTGCTGTTTTAGAGTTTCCCGCCGTCAGTTTGGCGAAATCATATGACCATATTGTATATGTTATGGAATTGAATCAAAAGAATAATCACACCTAATCGTGTAAAGGTTAAAAAACACGTCAATATATGACGTGTTTTTTAATAAAATATCTTTAACTAATAGAATCTTTTAATTCCATAAACCAAATCTTACTTCCAAATCTCGTCCGCAATCTCTTTAATGAAGGCAAGCTTTTTCCACTGCTGCTCTTCTGTCAGAATATTGCCCTCTTCTGTCGAAGCGAATCCGCATTGTGGGCTGAGGCAGATGTGGTTGATGTCGACGAATTGAGTCGCTTCCTTAATACGGTTAATGACCGTCTGCTTGTCTTCCAGTTCACCTGTTTTGGAGGAAACGAGGCCTAGTACGACCTGCTTTTGATCTTTCAGATGCTTAAGCGGTGTGAAATCACCTGCACGGTCGGTATCGAATTCGAGATAGTAGCCGTCGATGTTGTCGATTCCAAACAGAGTTTCAGCTACAGGCTCATAGCCGCCAGAAGATGCCCAGGTGGAATGGTAGTTACCACGGCATACATGGGTCGTAACGACCAAATCGGCTGGAAGATCCTTCACCGTTTCCTGATTCACACGAGCGAATAGCTTTTTGGTATCTTCCACATTCTCACCCGCATGCTGTCTAGCTTCCCAATAGTTTTTATCACAGAGCATACCCCATGTGCAATCATCCAGTTGCAAGCTGCGGCAGCCCTCATTGTACAACGCTTGAATCACGGATTTGTAGGCTTTGGCGATATCCGTTACCAGTTCATCCAAATTGCTGTAATACGTATCGGTTGATTCTTTATTTTCTCCACGCAACAGCTCGGCCAGGAATTGCGCAGGTGCCGGAATCGTTTGGCGCGCGATAGCATCCTCACCCGCTACTTGTTTCAAGAATTTGAAATCTTCAATGAAAGGATGACGGGAATGTCCGATTTTACCGGACAAGCGTGCGGTTTCCGCTCTTGTTTCCACACCTTGGAATTGGTAGCCGTTCGAAAGCTGTACCTTTTCCACACCGTCCAGACCCCACATAAAATCAAGATGCCACCAAGAGCGTCTGAATTCACCGTCCGTCACGGCTTGAAGTCCTACGGATTTTTGCTTTTCCACTAGCTTGATAATTTCGTTATCTTCAATTTGTCTCAGCTCGTCCGCAGATATTTCATTATTTTGAAATTGAATTCTGGCGTCTTTAATCGCTTGCGGGCGCAAAAAGCTGCCGACCATATCATGTCTAAAAGGGGTCACTTTACGTTGGGATGCATTATCAAGGATGCTGCTCATTAGGGTTATCTCCTTTTTCGCTTCTATAGTGAAGTTCTTGTAAGAAAGATAACATACATTTTCAGTTATAAGGTAACTCCAATAAACTATAGCTAGTTATAGCCTAAGGCTATACCCAATCTTTTATTCCCCTATCGCCTCATGCAGTGCTTCTACATAGACAGTGGCCAGCTTGGAGAGCGCAGCGTTTTTATGGCAAATCCATCCCACATTAATAGACTCATCACATTCCAGAGGGACGGAAATAATGTCGTTACCGTTCAGATCCGCACTGATCACCCCGGTAGAAATGGTATAGCCGTTCAAGCCAATGAGCAGATTAAAAAGGGTCGCCCGATCATGGACGCGAATGCTTTTGGGGTGCGATAACGTACTGAGAATCTCCTCGGAAAAGTGAAAGGAATTGTACTCCCCTTGCTCAAAGGACAAATACGGATACGGATAAAGCTGGTCAATGGTCACGATGGACTGTTGGGATAGCGGATTATTGGCACTGATAAAAATATGTGGCTTGGCCGTAAACAGGCTGTTGAATTGTAGATTCGCATCTTTTAGCAGCTTGTTAATGACCTTGGCGTTAAATTCGTTCAGATACAGGATTCCGATCTCACTGCGCAGGCTTTTGACATCCTGTATGATTTCATGGGTTTTGGTCTCTCGCAAAGCCAATTCATACTCTTCTTGACCATATTGATTCACCAGATTCACAAATGCATTTACGGCAAAAGCGTAATGCTGCGTGGACACAGCAAAATGCTGTGGTGTAGGCTTGGCATCCAGATAGCGACTTTCCAGCAGCTCCGCCTGCTCAACGACCTGACGTGCATAACCGAGGAATTCCACGCCTTCCTTGGACAGAGAAATCCCCTTATTGGTACGCTCAAAAATGGTGATATGAATTTCTTCCTCCAAATCACGAATCGCGTTCGACAGACTGGGCTGGGAAATGAACAACCGCTTTGCCGCTTCATTCATGGAGCCTCGATTGGCAACCTCAATGACATATTTTAATTGTTGTAGGGTCAATGCATGATGTCCTTTCCGTTTGTGTTTCTTCTATTATATAATCACACTTCTGGAAAAGGGATAGTTGTTGCTCAAATGAATAAACACCTCCCTAAATGAAAATCTATTTAGGGAGGTGCTCTAATTACGATACTTTAATTAACGGACTTCGCCGTTTGTGGCAATCAGCTTTTGATACCAGTAGAAGCTTTGTTTACGAATACGACGCAAATCCTTGAGATCAAACTCCTCACGATCCACATAAATAAACCCGTAACGCTTGCTGGAGCCCTGGTGGGTACTCACCAGATCAATTGCAGACCACGGACAGAAGCCGAATACGTCTACACCATCTGTAATAGCAAATTGAATCTGCTCAATATGTTTCTTGAAAAAGTCAATACGATAAGGGTCATTCACTACATCCCCTTCTTCCAGCTTGTCAAAAGCGCCCAAGCCGTTCTCTGTCACGATCAAAGGCAAGTGGTAGCGAGAATAAATTTGGCGTAACGTGGATCTAAAACCGACCGGATCAATCTCCCAACCAAACTCCGTCGTTTGCAGGTTGGGGTTGACGGAACCTCGATATGCTCCGGGTTCACCCACAATTTCATGCTGATCTCCTGTATGTGAAAAATCATTCCCGTCATCTAAACTTTCTCCTACGGTTTGAGAGGTATAATAATTAAATGCGATAAAGTCCGGGTTCCCCTTCGCTAATATATCCATATCCCCTTCTTCAATAACAGGCTCATAGCCTTTCTCGACCAAATAGCTCCAGGCAATATGATTGTAACGGCCAAATACAGCCATATCCAGGTAGAGCCAGTTGCGAATGGCTGCATAGTTGTCCGCCGCCAGCGTATCTTCAGGCTTGGAACTGGCTGGATAGATAACCCCAATATTCGGTGCTGGTCCAATTTTCGCATTAGGCAGCATGTCATGGCACAATACCATCGCCTTCGCCTGTGCGACTAACATATGATGATTTTGTTGGTACAGTACCTTTTGCGGATTTTCCAGACTTGTATCTAATGTGCCAATAGAACCGGGATGGAGAATCAGCATGTTCTGCTCATTAATGGTTAACCAATATTTCACCCTGTCTCCAAAGTTCTCAAACAATGTTTTGGCATACTGTTCGAAGGCATCAATCGTCTCCCTTTTCGACCAACCGCCTTGTTGTTCAAGAGCATAAGGCAGATCAAAATGATACATGGTAACAATCGGTTCAATCCCGTATTTAATTAGTTCGTCAATTAATGAGCTGTAAAACGCGATTCCCTTCTGATTCACTTCACCTGCCCCCAGGGGATAAATACGTGTCCAAGCAATCGAGAAACGATATGCTTTAAAGCCCATTTCAGCCATCAGAGCTACGTCTTCTTTGAACATATGGTAATGATCACTGGTTACCTTAAAATCAGTGACTCCTTCAACGTGGTTAGACATGTCAATGACAGAGGGGCCTTTTCCATCTTCGTCCCATGCACCCTCTACTTGATAAGCGGAAGTTGAACCTCCCCAGAAAAAATTTTCAGGAAATGCCTTCAATTGATTATGTTTCATGCTATAGTCCCTCCAGTTATCGTTATATCCTTCTGATTTTGCAATTCATGAATGTGATGATAGGCTTTCCTGTATCACACAACCAACGTTAGCAATACTTCATTTTTTTGAATTTGCTCCTGATTTGTCTCAAACACATCCACTTTATTTTTTGTAAGCGTGACGATGACAGGGGTCACGATTTCGTATCCTGCTTCTATAATCTGCTCCCTATCAAATTGGATTAACAAGTCCCCTTGTTTTACGATATCTCCTTCTTGAACGACTGGATTAAAATGCTTCCCTTTCAGCGCAACGGTATTAATTCCAATATGAATTAATATCTCCGTACCCGCCTTTGAAGTCAAGCCGATGGCGTGTCCTGTGGGAAACAGCGAGGTTACAACTCCATCTATAGGCGCTACGACCTCACCGACAGACGGCTCAATGGCTAAGCCTTTTCCCATCGCCCCTGTAGAAAATGCCGAATCATTCACTTGGCTCAATGGTATAGCCTTGCCTGTGATCGGGCTGTAGATCGTTTCTTTCTTGATGTCAACAGCCTTGGTTGCTGTAACAACAGGTTCTGGTTCTGCTGTTTTCACGGATTCAACTGTTTCTGGGGTCTCCTCCTTCACCTTGCTTTCATACCCAAAAATAAGGGTTAGTGCGGTTGCTGCCGCGAATGAGCAGGCAATGGCAATCACGTATAACAAGGTTGGCGTATACACTGGAATCGCAAAAATGTTGTGAAACACATACGCCGTCATTTTCACTCCAAAATGTCCATTGATGGCACCGCCTAGAGCACCTGCGATAATGACAATCGGAATGACACGTTTATAGCGAAGCACCAGACCATACACAATCGGCTCTGTCACACCCGCCAGCAATCCTGTAATACTCGTGGAACCGGCAAGAGTTCTAAGTGTTTTATCTTTTCTCGCCTTCAGGAAGATACCAAATGCGACCCCAATTTGAGCAAATACAGCTGCTGCAGCCATCGCCTCAATCGGATCACCGCCAACACCGATATTTTGAATCGTGATCGGGGTAAAACCCCAGTGAAGTCCGAAGACGACCATAAAGGTCATAAAACCGCCAAGAACAATCCCTGACAAAATGCCACTTACACCGATTAACCATGTCACACCTGAAGAAATCCAATCTCCTACCCCTGTACCGAAAGGTCCAAAAGCCATCGCAGATAGCGGAACCATAATCATTAAAGCCAGCATCGGAACTAAAAATAGCTGTAAATCCTTAAGAATGATCTTCTTCAAAAACTTATCTACCAACGCATAGATGCTAATGGATATAAAAATCGGGAAAACACTGGCGGAGTAGTTCATCATAACCACCGGTATTCCTAAAAACGATACATCAGAGCCTTTGTCCATCAGCCCCGTAAAGTTGGGTTCCATGAGAGCCGCACCGATCACACCAGCTACATAAGGATTCGCCTTCAGCTTTATACCAAGCGTAATCCCCAGCAAAATAGGCAAGAAGTAAAACACAGCATTCCCTGCAGCAGACAGGATCATATAAGTATCACTTGTTGCAGACATCCATCCTAGCAAGGTCAAAACCGTCAGGAGTGCTTTTATCATTCCCGAGCCCGCCATCGCTGGAATCAATGGGGAGAAACTACCGGAAATGACTTCAAAGATTGTGGATATGACCGATGTTTTTTTCCCACTTGATTCACTGGCTGCAGGGGAATTCGATCCAAAATCCCTGTTTTTCATGATCTCTGCATATACATAGGCAACATGGCTGCCAATAACAACTTGGAATTGTCCTCCGCTTTCAACAACGGTAATGATTCCCTCATGCTTCTCAAGCGCTTCTCTTTCGGCTTTTCGTGAATCCTTCAGGTCAAATCGGAGTCGTGTAGCACAATGGACAAGTCCATTGATATTTTCTTCTCCTCCAACGAGACGTACGATGTCTTCGCCCATTTTCTTATGGTCCATGTTCATTCTCCTCTTGGGCAGATTGCCTGGAAACAAAAAAATACCTAAACGAAAGGCCTGTATGATCAAAGAAAATGATCACTGCCATTCATTTAGGTATCGCCTGCTTAACCAGTAACAATCCTTATATTTAAGTTGTGAGCCTACTATAAATCACTTAGAAATCGTTTGCAAGCTTTTTTTCTAAGAACTAGCTATATCATTTCTGGAAGTTACACGCTGTATATGAATCGTCAAATACACTTTTTCATCAATCGACATAGCACTTTCATGCTTTAACTCTAAATATTGATTGATTAATTGGGTGCATTGAAAAGCCTTCTCGTATTTATCTTTGACTTGGTCATACAAGAAATTATCCCCTGAAGCTAGTTGTTCTTGTTCATTACTCAGCAATCGTTGGGCAAAGTACTGCAAATGAGTAATAAACCGAGAATAATTGAACGAAGTTTCATCCAGTGTAATCTCGTAGTAATCGGTTACAATGTTGAAAATGTCATCAATAATCTCGGTAATCTCAACCGTTTGTTTCATTCCCTGACCGTCTTGTCTTGCATTTACAAAATGCATAGCAATAAAGCTTGCTTCATGCTCATCCATTTGGATGCCAAATTGAGCATGGATGATGTCCAATGCGTTCATTCCGATCATAAATTCTATTTTGTAAAATTTTTTAATTTGCCATAACAGTGAATTTTTAAGTCCTACGGATTTTCTGTATCGAGAGATGGCAAATTGAATATGGTCAATCAGAGAAATATAGATATTGTCACTAAAAATATCTCCCATTTCCTTTTTTGCGCTGCCTACAATTTCATCCGCCACCTTTAAATACTCTACAGATGTTTCCCCAATAAGATCTATTAATTTTTGTGGAATTTTATCGGACTTTAATACAAAGGTTTTTTCTATTTTGTCTTCATCGACCCTCTGGCCATTTTTCTTTTTAAAGCCTAGACCATTTCCTATGACAACAAATTCATGACCCACCTGATTTTCGACTCGGATAACATTGTTGTTAAAAATTTGCCGGATGATCATTTATCTGCTCACCTCATTGATGTAATGACAAAGTTTGTAATAACAAAAAAAAACCAAATAACGACTAAATCAATTAGTCATTATTTGGGTATCGCCTGCTCACCAGTAACAATCCCGAAGGGCACTTCACCCCTCATTCAATTACTCTTACTATACCGCTTTCAATGCAGAATAACAATACAATCATGCCAAAAAACCGCCAAACACTCGGAATCCTTTGTGCTTAGCAGTTTTTTAGGTTCATGCTTAACCTTCTTTCTCTTTGCAAAATACCTCTTTGGCAACCTGAATGGCTGAGGCTGCCCGGGGCCATCCTACATAAAAGGCAAGCTGTGTAATGACTTCAACCAGTTCTTCCTCCGAAATCCCGTTTTCCTTGGCCAGGTTCAGATGATAAGGAAGTTGATTCACATGCTCACCCGCCACCAGAGCGGCAACTGTAATAAAACTCCGTTCCCTAAGAGACAACTCACTTCTTCTCCATACATCTCCAAAAAGAACATCCTCCGTATAGGTTACAAAAGCGGGTGCAAAATCACCTATCGTTTCCCGAACACTCGATTTGATTAATTTATGCTTCATACAATCATCTGGGCAAGTCCATTGCCAAAGGACCAATCCTCTAATTCAGTTTCTACCAGTGTCACAAAAACATCCTCCGGTCGGACTTTACATTCAATAGAGATGAGTTCGGCTAATCTTTGGTAAAAATCCTTTTTTTGTTCCGTAGTTCTACCCGATCCCATCGTAATTTGGATGTACAGCAACTTGTCAGTTCTGGGTACATTCAAATAATCGGGACTATAATAAAACTCGCTTTGCTTATGAGCATGAAAAGCCTGAAAGTAATCTTTTTCCGGAACCTGAAAATGTTCGATCAAAGCATTCATGATACAGCGGCTAATGTCAGGCAGCTCTTGCTCTGTGTATTGTTGCTCCATGTAGCCAACTCGTACAAATGGCATGTTCATCTCTCCTATCCGTTGGGATAAGATGATTGTACTCCTCTACCCTTCATCTGTATAATTGAAAATAATCATAAATATATTCAATTTCATCGATGGAGATGAGCAAGCGTGGATCTGAAAGAATTAACTACATTTCGTACCATAATCGAAGAAGGAACGTTTTCAAAAGCTGCTGTCAAATTAAACTACGCTCAGTCTACAGTCACGAACCAAATCCAGAGGCTTGAAAAAGAGCTGGGATTTCAACTTTTTAAAAGGGGTTGGGATGCGGAGTTAACGTCCCCGGGCAAACTATATGCCGAGGAGATAGACGGACTTATTCAGCATTGGAATTTTGTAATGGACCAGGCGAAGTCGCTGAAAAAGGAGGAGATCGGCACGCTCCATATCGGTGTGCTTGAAACGGTAGCGGCTACCTTACTCCCCTTGGCTCTGCAGCAGTTTCGAGAGCATAAACCGAATATTACGTGTCATTTTACAGTTGGAAACACGGATGCACTCGCACATGCTTTGGTGGATGGTAAGCTGGATTTTGCTATCTCTGGGGAACCTCACTCCATTCCTTCCTTACACTTTGAATCCATATATCACGAACACATCGCCTTTATTGTGTCCCGTAATCATCCCTTCGCGGCAAAAAGTGAGCTTCAGCTCGAAGATCTGTACGCGTATCCGCTTATCGTCGGAGGTAAGAACTGCTTGTACCATATACGACTGGAGAAAGAGCTTTCACACTTCCCGTCGATGCCGTTTTTTTATACTGTCAGTCAAATCTCGTCGATCCCCACGTTCGTAAAAACGATTCCTTCAGTTGGAGTGGTTCTATCGTCAATGCCTTTGCCGGAGGAACTGGTCACCGTCCCCCTCCAGTTAACAGACCCTAATATTGCCATTGGACTATTACAAAACAACCATCACCAGCAGTATATGTCTTCGGCCCGAAAGCTATTTATACAGCTGGTTAAGGAGCTTTGCAGGCTATAGCATCTATGCAAGACTACTAATAAGTTATATCATCTTTGCATAAAGAAAAAGCCGCTAAACACTCAGAAACCTGGTGTTTAGCGGCTTTACTATTTTGAAGGCCTAAGAAAATGTGGCCCTCTCTTTATTTTTATACTCTTGTTGTCATACCTGTTATTCCGCTTCGAGCGGTTTTTTCCACAGTCCCAGAATGAGCGCAGAAATCACGGAACCAATCACCACTGCAAGCAAGAACAGCAAAGCATGATTGGCAAGAGCTGCTACAAAAATTCCGCCATGTGGAGCTGGAAGATTGATTTGCCAGAACTGCGTCAGACCACCAGCAATCGCTGAACCTACAATACAAGAGGTTAAGACACGCAGAGGATCAGCAGCTGCGAATGGAATGGCTCCTTCCGTAATGAAGGACAATCCAAGTACATAGTTCGTCAAACCAGACTTGCGCTCTTGCTCAGTAAACTTATTTTTGAAGAACGTCGAAGCTAATGCGATTGCCAGCGGAGGTACCATGCCGCCCGCCATAACAGCCGCCATCATAGCTCCGTTCGTGTTACCACTGGAAGTAAAGACACCGATCGAAAATGCGTAAGCTGCTTTGTTGAAAGGTCCACCCATGTCAATCGACATCATTCCGCCCAGGATCAGACCCAAAATAACTGCATTACCTGTTCCTAAATTGTTCAGAACGTTGACAAGCCACGTATTAATACCACCGAAAATTGGATCAAACAGGTAGAACATAATCGCGCCTGTAATTAGGAGTCCGAATACCGGGTATAACAAGATTGGTTTTAAACCATCCAGCGTTTTTGGTAGACCTGCAAAAGCTTTACGCAGGAAGATCACCACATAACCTGCCAGGAAACCTGCTGCCAGACCGCCAAGGAAACCTGCATTGGAGTTTACAGCCATCAGACCCCCAACCATACCTGGCATCAGTGCCGGGCGGTCCCCAATACTCATCGCGATAAATCCGGCCAGTATCGGAATCAGGAAGTGGAACGCACCTGTTCCGCCGCCAATCGTTTGTAACAGTTGGAAGAATACATTATCTTCTCCCGCTACCTGTTCAATCAAGAAGGAAATGGCTAGCAAGATCCCCCCGCCTACAACGAATGGCAGCATATGAGAAATACCGTTCATTAAATCCTTGTAGATTTTGCTGCCTACGCTGCTCTTCTCCGCTTTCGACTCTTCAGCGCTGCCTTTACCTTCACTACGATAAATTGGCGCATCGCCGTTCAGCGCTTTGCGGATCAGTTCCTCAGATTTACGAATACCGTCACTTACCGGTCTTTGTAATACAGGTTTACCGTCAAATCTGGCCATTTCAACCTTCTTGTCAGCTGCGACGATTACTCCTTTGGCACGACGAATTTCATCCGCTGTCAGTACGTTTTGTGCGCCTTCCGAGCCATTCGTCTCTACACGGATATTTACACCCATTTCTTTCGCTTTCTTAATAAGAGCATCTTCAGCCATAAACGTGTGTGCAATGCCTGTAGGACAAGCGGTCACTGCAACCACAAACTCGTCAGAATTCGGATTGCCAACGATAACGTCTGGCGTTTGCTGCGCTTTGGCTGCCTCTTTCTTAGCCTCTTTTGCTTTTTTGGCAGCGTCTTCTTCCGCCTGCTTGGTATCAAACAGCACAGATACTTCATCCGGTGTTTGCGTTTTCATAAGGTTCCCGATAAAATCGGTATCAATTAACAGCCGGGAAAGGGCTGCCAGTGTGCGAAGATGCGTATTTGCTGCTCCCTCTGGAGCCGCAATCATAAAGAACACTTTTGCCGGCTCACCGTCCAACGATTCGAATTCTACGCCTTTACTGCTTTTGGCGAAAACGACAGTCGCTTCATTCACAGCTTTGGTCTTGGCATGCGGCATCGCAATGCCGCCGCCGATTCCAGTGCTGGACTCTGCTTCACGTTTGTAAATCATTTCTTTAAACAAGGCACGGTCATTAATACGTCCACTTGCTTCAAGGCTAGCAATGAGTTCCTCAATCGCTTCGTCTTTTGTCGTCGCCTGCAGGTCCATGATCATCGTTTCTTTAATCATCAGGTCTGTTATTCTCATTTTTCACACTCTCCTAAGTTCGGTCAGCGTGTCGATACACGCATAATAAGCTCATGATGCAGCCGGATTACCGTTTTGAAATCGTGACTTGCGGCCGTAATTGTTCAATTTTCTCTCTAGTAGCCAGATCATCGGAAAACGCAGTTGCACTTCCGGATGCCACTCCTGCACGGAATGCTTCGATCGGATCGCCATGAAGAGCCAGCGTACCCACGAATCCAGCAATCATTGAATCACCTGCGCCTACAGAATTTTTAACCGTTCCTGCTGGTACATTTGCGTGATACACTTCATCTGCCGTAATGAACAAAGCCCCTTCTCCTGCCATGGAAATCAGTACATTTTTTGCACCTGCTTCCAGCAGCTTACGACCGTAAGTGACGATCTCCTCCTTTGAGTGAATAGTTACGCCAAACAACTCAGCCAACTCGTGGTGATTTGGCTTGATGAGCAGCGGATTATGAACCAGTGCCTTCATCAGCGCCTCACCTGTGGTGTCGATGACGAATTCAGCCCCAGTTTGCTGGCATACGCTAATCAGCCGATCATAGAAGTCTCCTCCAAGTGACGGCGGGATACTTCCCGACAAGACGACAATGTCATTTTTCTGGAGTGCGGCCAGCTTTTGCACCAACGCATCGGCCTCTTGCTCACGAATCACAGGTCCCAAACCGTTAATTTCCGTTTCATCGCCATGCTTGAGTTTAATGTTAATCCGTGTGTCATCTTCGATCATTACAAAATCAGTTTTAATGGATTCTTCCCGCAATGTATCGTCGATAAACTTGCCTGTGAATCCTCCTAGAAAGCCGATCGCCGTGCTATCTGCTCCCAGCTGGTTTAGTACACGTGATACATTAATTCCTTTACCACCTGGCAATTTTAAATCACGTTTCATCCGGTTCAAATCACCAAGCTTCAAATCGTCAACTTCCACGATATAATCAATGGAAGGGTTCAGCGTTACTGTATATATCATTGTTATCCCTCGATTATCTTAGTTTTCTGAGCGATGGATCGGCGTGAGCGTTCTGGCATCGATTCGGTAATAAGTATAGCTTCCTTGAGCTCGAACAGTTTGGCGAAGGTTACTTCTCCAATTTTGCTGGAATCGGCCAACACATACGTTTTGCCTGACAACTGATGGGCTCGCCGCTTGATTAGCGCCTCTTCAGGATCAGGAGTCGTATACCCCATTTCCATATCCACCCCGTTCGTTCCTAGAAAGCACTTGTCGAATCGAAAATTGTCCAAATTTTGTAGGGCAATACTGCCAATTACGGCTTTGGTATGAATTTTCATCATCCCTCCCAGTAGATAGCTTCTGATTCTTTTACTTACCAGTGCTTCTACGTGGGATAGACCATTCGTCACGACCGTCACGTCTTTAGCTTCAATGTAAGGAATCATCGCCATCGTTGTTGTTCCCGCATCCAGATAAATACATTCGCCATCCAAAATTTCTTTGGCTGCCATGCGGGCGACTGCGTTTTTTTGTTGAACGTTTTTGAATGTTTTTTCTTCCATGCCAGGTTCCTGACTTTTCTGATTCAGTAAGGTTGCCCCACCATGAATCCGTTTTAGCAACTGACGGCCCTCAAGATCTATCAAATCGCGCCGAATTGTTGATTCAGAAGCTCCCAACAGATCAGCCAATTCCTGCAACTTTACAACACCACGTTCTTGTAAGCGCTGTATTATTAACTTGTATCTTTCTTCCGTCAGCATCTTCATTCCCCCAACTGTTTATATCGTACCACAAACCTGATAAAAAACAATCATTTTTCTCCAAAAAGATTCAAAAAAATTCATTCCAACTTCATTTTTTTACAAAATGGTGAATTCCCGCTCTAATCGACATGATTGCGTTTACATTTTAAAGAAAATTCATCTGCTTTTATGTAAATTCATTCTTCTTACATAGGAATTCAGCAGTAAACGTTCAAAAACGTTCTAAAGCTTCCATCAGTACTATTTTACCATTATGCGCACAATTCGTCCCAATTTCCCTGAAACCTCATTCGGCTCATACGTAACCATTCCTGATGTGCATTAGACACCTAGTAAACACAAGCGCTGTATTTTAAAATAACAAGAGCCATGTCTGCGTGCATACCGCATTCATGGCTCACCTTGTTATGATACATATTCACCCTCAATAATCTTCTCCAGATAATCTTCCGGCTGTGCAAGAAACTCAGCAAAGCTGCACACATCCGCATATTCCTGATGCTCCTCGTCATAATAACCCAGGCACTTCTGCTTTCGATTCCACACCAATATAATATCCGAGTAATTATCTACGTTTAGAGACAGACGCAACAGCTTTTGCCGACCTACCTTCATCTCAACCGTATCGATAATTGAAAAGAACTCAACAAATTGAATATCAAGATCATTTTCTGGCAGGTTCACACGGAGCTGATCCCCCGTCAGAAAGGCTATTAAATCCTTCGGAAGCTTGTAGCTTTTCAAAGCATGTCGTTTATTTTCCAGATTATGAAATGCCGGAGGCTCTACAGACTTTAAATACTCAGCCATTTCTACGTTTTTATTACTTAGTGCAATTGTATATGCCCGTTCTCCATCTTTTTCTGCCAGCGTCACATCAGCGCCTAGCTGAACCAAATACTTCACCATCGCAAAATCGTTGTTGCGCGCCGCCACTGTCAAAGGCGTGGCTTTATATGGATATACCATATTAGGGGCATTGAAATTAATATCTACGCCATGTTCCAATAGTAAAGCTACTGTTTTCAAGTCATGCTCACTAACTGCGTTGCGGAGTGTTGCTCCAGCATGCTGCTTCATATCGAGGCCCAGCTCATGGATAAGCAGCATATTACTTTTGTTACCGTAGTAGGCTTGCTCATAAGCACCAGATTTGACATGATTTTTACCGTCCAGCTTGGCGCCATGGGCGACCACATAACGGACAATCTCTTCGGTACCATAGCGAACAGCCGTCAGGAATGCGGGATTATCCTTCACATTAAGTTGGGCCCCCTCATTGACCAATAGCTTCAAGACTTCCATTTGCTCAGTGATGAGTGTAATATCCAATGGACTTAATGTCGTGTATTTGCTGAGTACGATTCCTTGTTCTATATCCCAGCCTTCGGTCAGCGCTTGGCGTAGAGCGGATATATTGCCTTGAACGATATGCATCGCTATCTCAGGAAGAACCTTGAAATTGCCTACATCTTTTAATTTAATCATCGTTATTACCTCACTCTTTATGTATCTACTATTAATCATGTATATCTATTTTATACCAACCTCTCTTTTATATAAATCCAACAGATTCCCCAAAATTCATTATTCACTCTAGCGCAAACAAGTGAGTAATAGAGGTCAAAATACCTTATAGAAGCTATAATTGTATTATGATTCTGTATACCCTGTGCAACCGAAAAGGAGAACATATGAATAGCATTCAATATTTGTCCCAATTTAATTTGCTTCATAGTCTCTCATTAGAAGATTTAATTGAAATGGATCAAATGACCTCCATTACGACTATACCGAAAAAAAACTTTATACAAACTCCAGAGACCTTTTCCAAGGGACTTTATTTTGTGAAAAAGGGCAAAGTACGTCTATATAAGCTAAATGCTGACGGGAAGCAATTTACTTTGGATATCCTCCGCGAGGGAAATGTATTTGGTGAAATGGATATGATTTCACTAGGAACAAGGGAGATGTATATAGAAACGATAGAAGAATGCGATATCTGCCGGATGGACAAAGACCGATTCGAGCATTTTTTAATAGAACATCCCAGGTTCATGATGAACATGATCAAGGTGTTAAGTGACCGAATTTCAGGAATGAGCAGTCTGGCCCAGCATTTAGCTTTGGGAAATTTACAGGATAAAATTTTGTATATTCTTCTGAAATTGTCCGATCAGTTCGCCCTCCAAAGCCGTGATGAGTATTGCAAAATCAATTTTCCTCTCTCTCATCAAGAAATTGCTAATCTGGTCGGGGCCACCCGTGAGGCTGTAACAGCTGCTCTTCAGGAGCTTGTCAAAGAAAAGGTCATTAAAACCGGCTTTAAAACGATTTACATCCATCGCGAAAAGTTAGTGAAGTTGTAAACTACATTACATCTATACTCCAACCCAAAAAAGTATCGTATACCTATCAGACAATTTACGATATGGAGTGGATGAAATGTTACAACGAAAAGGTGCTCGCAAAGGGTCAGATATTCCTAGTGATGTGCTTCAGCTGCTACAGCAGGGGCGGCTTCAGACGGTGAATCTCACCGAATGGCTGGCTGTCGATCATGTTGTACTATTGCAAAATACTCTTGATGAATTTGGCTTGCAGCAATCATCCGATGTCTTCCTGACCGAATTGAATCAGCTGAAGGAAAAGAAGATCATGAAAATGATACCCGCAATCGCGCGAGCGTGGCTTCATGTGTTTGAGCAACAAGCGATAGAAGAACGTATTCGCATCTTTGATGCGATGGCCTCGCATCTTTCAGATAGCATTCGCTGCTGGGCTGCCTACATCATCGGGGTTGCCCCCTGTTTAAGTGTAGAGAAAAAATTGGCTGGCATTCGCCCCTTTGCAGCGGATTCCCATTTCGGAGTACGTGAAATAGCCTGGATGGCCGTGAGAGAATCCATATCCTTGCAACTGCTTGAAGGGCTTGCCCTGTTAGACAGTTGGGTGCGAGATGAGGATGCTAACATACGTCGTTTTGCCATTGAATTAACCCGGCCACAAGGCGTTTGGGCCAAGCACATCCCTGAACTAAAAGAACATCCCGAGTTGGCTCTTCCTCTCTTGAAGGCTGTTCAGTCCGATCCGGTCAAATATGTCCAGGACTCCGTTGGCAATTGGTTGAATGATGCCAGCAAAACCAACCCGGAATGGGTTCTTCAAGTTTGTAATGCATGGCTGATGGCTTCGGATACTAAAGAAACGAAGCGAATAGTAACCCGGGCCCAAAGAAGCTTGAACAAAGAGAAATAATTATAAGACTCCTCCCCATCCAATCCATATCTAGAATATTCACATAAACTATGATATTTATCTGGAGTATTAGGAATGGAGGAATTCCTATGTCTATTATTCGAATCTATCTGGAAGCAGACAGTATCGTATCTGGAAACATTGCTATCACAACGAGTATCAATGTCACTCCAGTGGTTAATCGTTACACAGCTATTGTCGCGCTTGGTAATATATTAGGTGGAGTGACCACTATCCCAGCACAAAATTTCACGAATGACAGTAACGACTACCATAAGCGACTGAGAGAATGCCTTCGTAAAATCACTATAAAAAAACCGCCAAACACAGGGTTTACCCTCGTCTTTAGCGGTTTATTTTTCTTTGAACCTCGTAATCCATCGATAATGTAGTTTATACGCACTTCTCCTCTATAGATCTAGACAATTCTCGCGTTACATAACTAAAAATAAATATTTAAATCTTGAAGTTCTCCACAAACACCTGAAGCTTCTCGGCAAGTGATGAGAGAAGCGCTGCGGAGGATTCCACTTCTTGCATGGCAGCAAGCTGTTGCTCCGAAGAGGCGGACAGGGATTTCGCCCCTTCAGCCGTATGGTTAGAGACCATTACGGTATTCTGAATGGCTTCAACGAGCCCTTCAGAGATCAGCGCCAGATTCCGAACTGTGGCTGATATTTGCTCGCTTTGGGAAGACATATCGGAGATGGAGACCTCGATCTCCGAGAAGGAGCGTCCGGCTGATATGATCAACTCTTTGCCCTGCATCATTTCGTCCGTGGAACGCTTCATAGTTTCTCCTGCCTTGTACATTTGGGCGATAATCAGACTGATCAGCTCGCTGATTTGTGTGGCAGAATTAGCAGAACGTTCGGCCAGCTTGCGGACAGAGCCAGCGACAACGGCAAAGCCCTGACCTTCTTCTCCGGCGCGCGCAGCTTCTATCGCTGCATTCAAAGACAGCAAGTTGGTCTCCTCGGCGATGCTGGCGATGGTGCCGACAATGTTCTCAATCTCCTTGGAGTGGCTGCCAAGCGTATGAATAATGCTTGAGAGATCGCCGATGCTTTCGCTGACAACTCCCATTTGGGAGGTGGTGGAATCCATTGATTCCCGGCCAAGACGTGCTTTCTGGACATTATCCGCGGCCTTGTTCATTGCGATGTCTGCATTGCCGGCAATATCGCTGATGAAGCGTGACATATCCTGAACAGCTTTATAGCTTCCTTCCAGATTCTCCAGTTGGGTATGCGCCCCATCGGCCAACTCAATCGTAACATTCACGCTATGCTCTCCAGCACGGTTCGTTGCCTGTGCGCTGGCAGACAGCTCTTGAGAGGAAGAAGCGACCAGCATAGAGGTGTCATTGACCTGAGTAATCAGGTTGCGCAGATTCTTTGTCATATCGTTGAAGTCGCGAGCCAGCGTCCCGATTTCATCCTTGCTTTTGAAAAGAAGCGGTTCATGAGTAAGGTCGCCTTTGGTAATGGTATTCACAGAGGCTGACAGCTTGGTAAGCGGACTTACCATATGGCGAATCAACAGGTAAACAACAAGGATAGCCACGATAAAAATGGAGCCGCCAATAATAAAGGGCTGAACAATAATATCCAACGTCCGTTCCTGAATTAACGAACCGTCAAAATTGATGGCCATCAGTGCAACAATGGGCTTGGTGGGATCATGGTCCTGATAAATGGGGCCGTATCCGGTTTTGAGCGAGGTTCCTTCATATGTATAAACCTTGGAATATGCTGAATGCTTCATGGTAGTTATCATTTTTTTGTCTTCGTCTGTGAAGTAGAAGGAATCGCCAGCTTGATAGCCTCTTTGCTTGAAGTTGGCATCGGCGGCCAGAATTTTTCCATCCAAGGAGATAATGAAAGCCTCTTTAAAAATAGGCTTATGTGCTACAATCCAGCCGATCCGGTCTTCAATGGCAGCAAGTTTGCTGTTATCTCCACTGACCAGAGCCGATATATCCGCAGGATCTATAAGGCCAGTCGTAATATTGGCGCAACCCACCAGCTCGATCCCAGCAGCTTCATCCACTTGATGATAAGCGGTATGATATCCAAAGTATCCAATGGAGGAGCCTACGAGAAGCAGTATGATGAGCATCATCCAGGTTAATTTTGTTGCCAGCTTCATTATTTGAACCACCAATCCTGACTCTAATAAATTTTTGTGACCATCTGTTTTCACTGCTACGATTATAGCCTATCAACACTTACTATAATATGGCATTCCAGTGTCGAAATATGTCGTTTTTCGTGATAATAGTCACTGTTTTTTTGTAAACTGGGACATTGCAGCGAACGGCCGTCATTAATGGCGCGGTGACGACTACAATAAGCGACCGAGGTGAGAGTGCCTCTGTTGAATTACGACAAAAAAACTGCTAAACACAGAGGTTTGCCCTCGTTTTTAGCAGTTTTTTTTCAATATATCATGTGTTTCATCGGTAACGTATTTTGATTTTTATAGCTGTATTCAGCTTTATTTTTTGTGGGCTAATAAGAGATTAACTATGGTATCCAGCTGGAGCTCCAATGAATAAGGGTCTTCCATCACAAACTCATCCCCTTTATCACTAAATGAACCGTACATATAAACCTGTCCTTTTTTTACAGCCGGAAGGCCTTTCCATAGCTCACTATGCAGAATCTGATTAGCCCCTTCATCTTCTGAACCGTATACAAAGATGTGATCTCCCATATACTCGGGTAAAACCTCAAGTGAAATATTTTCAAATCCTTCTTTCATATTCAATGCCTTCTTGGTAGGTGCAGCTTTAGCATCTGATAAATAGTCGGACTTCCGTAATTGCCGCCTTTCGCTGCCAAAACATATATCGATTTATTGGCGACTTGTACAATTGAAACCGTCTCTCCGTCCTTAACGATACCTTGAATTTTCGTTCTGGCCTCTGCAGCTTTCTTCTCGTATTCAGTAATCCACTGCTCGGCTTCTTTCTGCTTGCCAAAGATTTCGCTGATTCTGCGGAATTTATCCAGTGGCCCCGCTGTAGATTCGCCCTCCCAATACGGCAAGAACACGGTCGTTCCTACCTTTTGGTAGCTGTTGATGTTCTTTTCGATTGAACCGATAATTAAATCCGGTTGCAGAACGGTCAGTTCCTCCAAATCCATAGGAAAATCACCGAGATCCTTGATTCCGGCCAACTTATCTTTGGGATATCCCGATCGATCAATCCAAGCCTCATTCAGCATATAGCTTCTGACCCCTACCGGAATAATCCCCAGTTTCAAAAGATGACCCATATACTGATCCGATGCCACTCGTTTCGGGTTTGCAGGTACTTCCACATCACCTTTTAATGTCTTAACCGTTCTTATCTGCGCTTGTACTGCCGCTTGTCCATCGCTGTTGGATGTTGTCGCTGTATGATTAGCCTTCGTTTGCGAACTTCCATTTGTATTCGTCGGAGCCGAGCAAGCTCCCAGCATCAATGATAAACACAGCATAATCATCATGGTCGTTATTTTAACTCTTCCGTGCATGAATGAATCCCCTTCCACATGATACCGATATTGATAATCAATATCAGTATAACTTGTGAAAGATGTCCGCTGAAGGGCATATTTAAGCATCGTTTGGGACATATCCTGATCTTGCTTCTGGGCAGGATGCTCCCGCTCCTTTTTGAATCGTACGGGAGATAGTCCCTTATATTTCTTGAAGCTGCGACTTAACGAATGGGCATCTGGATATCCCACACGCTCTGCGATCTCCTGTAAAGTGGCGTCCGTCTGCATTAGCAGTTCTGCCGCTCGTTCTGCTCTTACTTGGCCCAAGTAATGAATCGGACTGGTATGCATTTTACTTTTGAACAACCTGGATAAATGTCCGGTACTGCATTCTAGCTCCTTCGCAATGGACTCAAGTGTCATAGACTGACTGAAATGATCGCGAATATATGTTACAGCTTGCGCTATCAAGTCGGGCTTAAGAGGTTCGATGCCCTGCCAATACAACTGCTGCAACAACTCGTATACAAATTGATGAAACAAGGCTTTAACATGCAGTTTGCCAAGTCCAGAAGCTCCACGCCATTCTTGCTCCAACAGCTTCACTTTCTCGTACAGGGACAGCGGGTAGTGTGGTGCGAAAGCATACTGATTCTGAAAAGGATTTTCCTTTTCCAGCAATTGTGCAATCTCTTTGCGATCAGGCAGGGCAAGCGTCGCCTTGTACAAAATGATGTAATATTCAAGCACATCCTCCGCCAGGATACTCAGGCACATTCCTTTTCCGCCATGCAGTACATGGAAACGCTCTATCCTGTGAATACTGTTATCCAACCGTACCCGTGCGCTTCCACGCACGGCATATAAGAACGCACTGGCAGGAAGTCGATAGGCTCGAAGCTCCTCTCCTTTTTCGATCTTCCTATGACGAACATCCATCACCTGTATAAAAACATGATTCCACAGCAAAGTGTGATCGTTCAACTTCATTACTACCGCTCAGCCCCCATCCAAACCGTTCCTTCAGTTCTTATTCCGTCCTATCAGAATTAAATTTATTATAATTGATAATCATTCTCACAAGCAATCAAATATAACCAACTTCCTCTGAACAGTTTAAAACCATTAATTATGTATGTATATATCAAAATATAAGTAAAAAAGCCCTGCAAAAGGGCTATCTTTCTTGCAATTCATTCTACTGTCGATTAAAGCTCTACCTGTATGACTATGTTCCAAATCGTTTGCGGTACCCGCATTTTCGGCATAACTCTTCTACCGCTTCTCTTTTGGAGAACCCGAAGTACAGACGATTTGCACGCTCCCCTTCCACAATGTCGGAAAAAGATTGCTCATGCACGTTACCTAAATTAATGACACCTTCTCCATCCAGACAGCAAGGGACCACCGTTCCATCCACCAATATCGCTGCTTGGCTACGGAGTGCATGGCAAAAGCCTTTTCCGTCATCTTCCGGGGCACTGAGGCTCGGCCATTCAAATTCGTGGTCCTGATTCAAATAAACGTTTGGTGCAATTTTGACCCCACTACCCGGTATCACCTTTTCCTCAATCCGATAGTCCAGTCCAAACTCTTGCTCCAGTCGTTCAAGTGTTTCCCGATTGCGCTGACGCTGCACATTAGTCAAATTATCTTCAGTCAAGTTCCAGAGACGGAACGAAATAATAACATTGTGTTTCACCGCTTCTCTTACAAACGTGAAAATATTACCCAAATATCCTTCTCGATCCACGGAGCCTTCATGTCCGTCAAAACTATGGAGAGAGAAGTTCATCTGACGCAGCGCTGGTTGCCCAAGCAGCTTATGTCCGGTCTTCGGCAGCAAGGTACCATTAGTGGTAATATTGACCTTTAAGCCTTTCTCATGAGCACTTTCCAGTAAAAGATCAATTTTCGGATGGAGCAACGGCTCTCCTTTTACATGCAAATAGATATAATCTGTATGTGGTTTGACCTGATCAAGCACATTTCGAAAGACTTCCGGATCAATAAATTTTTTGACACGCTGTGTTTGAGGACAAAAGCTGCATGCGAGATTGCAAATGCTCGTTATCTCAATGTATACCTTTTTAAAAGTTTTCAACATGATTTCCCCATTCTAACCTTCATCCTGAGCATCTTGTTTATGCTCACTAATCTTATGATTATAACGGGTTATCACCGACAGGTAAACTCTCCAGCCTCTCCTTGGTATGGGCATCAAATGCTCGACACCTACGCCTATCCAAGATTAGATTTGATATTTTCTATTGACCCTAGGTCTGACCTAAAGTTTATAGTGGAGTTATTCAACTATCAGTAAGGAGTCCTCTCATTGAAAGAACACATTACGATCAGCCAGCTTGCTCAGCTTATGAATGTATCTGTACATCAACTGCGATATTTTGAAGAAAAGGGAATCCTCTATCCATCACATACTGAAGAAAATCAATATCGGATGTACGGGCTTCATGAGATTTATCAGCTTTCGCATATTTTATTACTACGTAAATTAAATGTCCCTGTCGGTCAGATTCAAGAATGTATGACTTCCTATGCTGCCGATGATTATAACCAGCTTTTAGAGCATTTGTTGCAAAAAGTACAAGCTGAAATAGCTAACTTAAAGATGCATGAACAGTTTATTCACAAAGTGTTAGAAGAATATAATAATCGGACCCAGCAGGGCGATGAGTATCAAGTCAAACGATTAGGTCCCCGTCATTTAAAGCTATGGTTTGCATTGGAGAATGGTCAAGAGTTCACTGCCGGAAACCTATTTGAACACCGCCCTGCCCCACCTCGATTATTTGAAAATGACCTGCATTACTTGTCTGATGCTGGACAGTTGAAGCTGTGTTATGAAACGGCGGATGTGGCTGACTATATTCTGGAAGAAGGCAACTATCTTTATAAGCATCTTTCCGTCATTGAAGAACCTGAGATTGATTATGAAATCAAACAAATGGAACGATATGTAGCTCATCACCAATATAACTGCCAAAGCAAGATTGTTCTAGTAGAAAAATCTTATCTTTCGATGTTCGACAACAACAAGCTACAATATGAAATTCAAGTCAAAGTAGAATAAATCTTGGAGGGTGTTACATGAGTGCAAAATCTTTTGACATTGTTGCATACCAGAAACAAGACCATGAAGCTGTTTGCAGTCTTTTAGTCGAATCGTTTAAAGCAAAATTCCAATCTCTTGTTACACTAGAGGATCAAGCTACACAGCAGTTGTTAATGCAGGTTTGGGTTCAAAATCCTTATTCTACATCTATGAAACAATTTGTAGCCAAAGAAAACGAAGAAGTTATCGGTGTTCTTTCCCTTAAATGGAAACCCTCCTACTCTTCACTTCCTGAAACAAACCCCATTTCTTTGACTCCGCTCCTAAAACAGTTTGGTTGTTTCAATGTATTTAAATTTTTGGCAGGTATGCATGCGCTAGAGTATACCCCCGCTGCAAATGAGTGTTACATTGATCATTTGGCGATTCGTTCAAGTCATCGTAATCAGGGAATAGGACGCCATCTTGTAGCTTTCGCACAGCAATTTTCGGTTGAATCTGGTTTTCATGCATTGACGCTTCACGTAGCGCATAAGAACCAAGGGGCTATCCGTTTGTATCACCAACTGGCGTTTGAAGTAAAACAATCCAAATATAATGGGTTACGGCATTTTTGGTTCAAGGAGCCTGTATGGCATCTGATGAGTTGGAAAGAGAACCTGCATTCGAGGAGAGAGCATCATTGAAAAAAACACTCAAGCTTACTTTTGATATTGCGGCAGCTCTGGCTGTTGCCTTGGTACTCATTGTTCTATATCAAAATTCCTACAAGATGACAGAAGAAAAAATACAAATCACGACACCTAAAGGGCTGTTAACAGGTACATTAGCTTTGCCTAAGAACTACTCGGGAAAGGTTGGATTGGTTGTTTTTGTCCATGGGGATGGTCCTATTAATGACACCTATGATGATGGATACAAACCACTGTGGGAAAAGTTCGCTTCCAAGGGTTATGCCTCCTTGTCACTGAATAAGCCCGGTATTAACAGCGCTCCTGGCAATTGGCTCGCCCAAAGCATGGAGGACCGCGCACAGGAGATCCGATATGCAATAGACTGGGCAAGAAGCTTACCTATGATTGATAAGCAAAAAATCGGCCTATGGGGAGCCAGTCAAGCAGGATGGGTCATTCCAAAGATCGTTAAAGAGGAGCATGATATTGCATTCAGCATCCTTGTATCGCCTGCCGTGAACTGGATTTCCCAAGGACAATTTAATACCAGAAAAGAACTGGAGCGAGAAGGAGTTGCTCCGCAAGAAATTCTACAGTTACTGAAAAAACAGGCTTCTTATGAAGAATATCTAAGCATAGCCGATCCTGACGATATGATTTCCAAAGAAAGATGGAGCTTTATACGCAAAAATTTTCTGGCTGATTCCACCGAAGAATTAAGTCACTTCCATTCTCCTGTACTCTTGGTTCTGGCTGGAAAAGATATTAATGTTGATGTAAAGGATACCGAGCGAGTCTATCGCCAGAAAATCCCCGCAGAGCTACTGTCCGTGATTCATTTACCTGAAGCCGACCACTCCATGATGGATGAAAAAATCGCGCGTTCAAAATCTCTAACTTTTTTAACAGCCGTATTCGCCCCAAGAAAATTGGTGAATGACGAGTATCTCGAAATCCTTGCCAATTATGTAAGTGAGCGTTAAACAATGATGTTTTTTTCATACTTCTTTTGAATATGCTGATAAAAAATCCATCGAAAGATAAAAGGGTACATTTTTTTTGAGTATACGATTTTCTTAATGCGGTCTACAGACAGTCCGCATTGTTCTGAGAGTTCGTCAATGGGCAGCCCATGTCTGCAAATAACTAGTCCTTGCACTCGTGAACAATGGGTTGCAATTCAAAAACGACGTCTATTTCCTGTAGGATCTGTTTTCTGTGCATGCAGTTACGCGCTCATTCAACTCATAACTGTTCTCGGTTAGACTGGGAATAGATTTATAAACAACAAAAAAACGGCATCTCTGCCGTTTTTCTAAAAGGATGGACTCTCAGGGACTCGAACCCTGGACCAATTGATTAAGAGTCAACTGCTCTACCAACTGAGCTAAGAGTCCATAATAAAAGTTTGGTGGAGCCTAGGGGGATCGAACCCCTGACCTCATCGCTGCCAGCGATGCGCTCTCCCAGCTGAGCTAAGGCCCCATCATAAGCAAGTTTTATCAACGTTTCAAGCGACTTCTATATCATATAAAATATTTAACCCTGTGTCAATACTTTTATAAAAAAAATATAATTTTCTCCCTTCATGGCCCAGAAAAGATACAGTCAGCGATCAGTCGCTGGCTGTATCTTTAGATAACAGTGTTTTCAGTTCCTTCATAAACATATTGATGTCTTTAAACTGACGATAGACGGACGCAAAACGTACGTAGGCGACTTCATCCACTGGGTAAAGCTGTTCCATGACCAGCTCACCAATCTGCTGGCTATCCACTTCTGTGGCTGCTGTGTTGCGGATAGCGTTCTCCACCTGGGATACGATCATATCCAGTTGCTCGACGGATACTGGACGCTTCTCGCAGGCTCGAATGAGACCGCGCAGCATTTTATCACGACTAAACTCTTCACGGCTGCCGTCTTTTTTGATGACCATGAGAGGGGTTTCCTCCACCATTTCAAAGGTGGTAAAACGCCTGGCACACTGCTCACATTCACGGCGGCGACGGATGGACTTATTATCATTCGCAGGTCGCGAATCCAGTACTTTCGTGCCATTGTAGGCACAATACGGACATTTCATAATCTCACCACTTTCTTTTTCCAATAAATTCCCGAAGACTTTTAGTAATAATTTTGTCAAAACAGATCATAATATGTTTACCATATCGCGAGGAGGTGAACAACAATGGCACAAGGAAACAATGGCAACTCCAACAATCTGGTAGTCAGCAGATCCTCCGGCGCTCTGGAGCAAATGAAATTTGAAATCGCTCAAGAGTTGGGTATCAGCATTCCTCAAGATGGATACCAAGGTAACATGACTTCCTATGAGAACGGTTCGATCGGGGGCTACATCACAAAACGCCTCGTAACGATCGCCGAACAACAATTGGCAGGTCAATACCAATAATCGCGGTAATAATGCAAAAATAACAAGAAAAAGTGTCTGGATGGGCTGGTAAAAACAGCCTGTCCAACGCTTTTTTAATTTTAAAGCGAAAAGCTCATCATGTCATTAACTTGGATTTAAAAATCATTATAAATTTTCGTGTATTGCCTGTAGTAATAAATGACCCGCTGTACATAATGTCGTGTTTCACCAAAAGGGATTTGCTTGATGGACTCTTCTTTTCCATCCCACACTCCCTTATCCAGCCACTCTTGAACTTTACCCGGCCCTGCATTGTAAGCAGCTACGATTGCTACAGGATTATCCTGAAACTTTATGGATAGGTTATGCAAATACCAGGTTCCCAGCTCAATATTGGTGCCAGGCTCGTGCTTGACACTGTCCAGCGGAACCTTTTGAATCTGGGCGCTGTCCATAATCCAATTTGCCGTATTCGGCATAATCTGCATCAGCCCTAGCGCCCCCTTATGTGACTGCTTACTGGTTTTAAAATTGGTTTCTACACGGATAATAGACGCCACCAAAAATGGGTCTACTTCATACGTCTGTGAATACTGCCGGATCTCATCCTTATATTGAATTGGATAGAACCAGGACATCCAATTTGAATTAAGGAATAGAATCAGGACAAACCCGACAAACAAAATGAGCAGGACTCTTTTCTTTCGCAAAATATTCATGCAAGTCCCTTCCGCTGCCAAAATTGATCAATTTGTCGCTTCGTCTCAGTCTGTGTTCCGCTATTATCAATAACGATATCGGCCAAGCTTTTCTTTTGCTCAATATCCATTTGTGCGGACAGCCGAAGTCCAGCTTGCTCCTCCGTCAGACCGTCTCTGAGCACCAGACGCTGGAGCTGAATATCACGTGGTACGTACACAACCATAATTTCCTCGTACAAGCTCTCAAGCCCCGACTCGTACAGTAACGGAATATCTGCCAAAACAAGCTTGTCCGGCTGTTCCCGTTCAAATGCTTCCATGCGCATACGCATTTCCTCACGAATAGCAGGATGTGTAATATCGTTAAGTGCCTGCCGCTGGGCAGGGTCTCCGAATACAATCTCTCCCAGCTTTTTGCGATGCAGAGTTCCGTCACTGTTCACTATAGCTTGTCCAAAATGCTGAATGACCGCCGCCAACACCGGATGCCCCGGAAGCATCACTTCCCGGGCAATGGCATCTGCGTCGATCAGCAGCGCACCTTTGGCGACCAAAAGAGCCGACACGGTGCTTTTTCCGGTAGCAATACCTCCGGTTAATCCGATATTCATGCTCTTTCACCTCATAACAGCTTCAATATGCCCATCATAATCAGTAATAATGCCGGCAATACACCCAGCGCCTTCATAAATCGAAATGCTGATAGAAAAAAGCCTGCCTTCATCCCTGCAATCAAAAATGTTCCACTGAATAACGTAATAGCCAGCGCAGTAGACAGTGGCTGAAAACCAAGCATAGCTGCCCCGAGTCCCGCTCCGAACGCATCGACCGATAATGCAATACCCAGCCAAACCGCTTCGGTAGCAGATATACTGCCGGAACGGTCCATATCCGCAGCAGACGGGCTTCGAAGAATCCGAATAACAAGCCCCCATTTGCGAAGCTCCAGAGAAAATACTGTTCGTTCCTGCTGCTCCACAGAAGCTTCTGCCGACAGATCTTTTCTTGAGCTGGGGAAAGACTCGGTATCAGCATTCTCTACACCCTCCTTCTCCCCAAGAACAGATCTGCTCGCTGGATCAGTCTGTTTTGTAAGAAGCAGACCCCGAGGGGGCTCCACTGAATCCTCTGGCAAATCCTCTTTGCGGTGCAGAGCTTGAATCAAAGAGTAACAGCCAATACAGATCAGGATGACAGCACCGAAAACGGTCGTATATACAGGAGACAGGACACGAGATAGTAATGCGCCCAATTGCATGGATATGCCGATCACCAAACCTGAACATACGGAGATGATAGCAATCGACAACAGTGGAATTTTCATTTTGCGCAGACCATATGTAACACCGACTCCGAAACTGTCCAAACTTAGCGCAAATGCCAGTAACAGCAGGGCTCCCCAATGATTAGCCACTCCAATTCCCTCCCATTGCGAAGGCAGGGTCTTATAACAACCGAAATCCTCCGCAGTATTGGTACTTGGAACAATATATGAGAGGGATGGGCTTGGGGTGACTGCGCCTGTTTAGCGCAGAGGCTGGCAGACCGGACAATGATGTGTGCCCCGTCCGGCTACGACAGATTTTTCGATCAATGTACCACAGTTGATGCAAGGCTTCGCGTTACGTCCATAGATTTGCAATTGATGCTGGAAGTCGCCCGCTTTGCCCTGTCCATTAACGAACGATTTAATGGACGAGCCTCCAACCTGAATGGACGCACCTAGCGTGGAGACAATGGCTTCATGCAAGACATGAAATTGGCTATCCGTTAGGCTTTTGGCAGGCTGTGCTGGATGAATCCCCGCCTTAAACAACGATTCATCTACATAGATATTCCCGATGCCCACCACATATGACTGGTTTAACAGCGCTGCCTTGATCGAAGTCGAACGAGTTCCAACAGCGGCACGCAGCATTTCTGGTGTAAAGGCCTCGTCCATCGGTTCCAGACCAAGTTTGTTCAGCGGCTTTTCCAGCAAATCCTGTCCTGCTGGAAATAAGTGCATCGTGCCAAACTGGCGCACATCCTGATAACGCAGCTCCGTACCATCTTTAAAATGAAAGATGACATGGGTATGCTTTTCCACAGGATCATGTTGTGAATATAATCCATATCGCCCTTCCATTCGAAGATGGGAGACCAGCACCAGCCCGTCCAGCAAAATCCGCAGAAACTTTCCGCGTCTCTCCACCCCTGTAATACGGTGATCGGCCAATTCCATCGCAAAAGCGTGGATATCATCGGGCCGTTGAATGATCCGCGGCAGATTCACGGTGACATGATCTATATGTTTATCAACGATAAGCTCGTTTAGCGTTCGTTTAATGGTTTCTACTTCCGGTAATTCCGGCATGATGTCTTCACCTCACCCTATATTATAACGGAAGCAGCGTCAAATTGGGACTATCTACTCATTGAAATATCTTATTTGGCCTCATACCAATTGCTGCCATAGCTTACTTCGGCTTTGAGCGGGACAGCCAGCTTTAATGCAGCTTCCATGGTAGCCGGGACAAGCTCTTTCATCGTTTCCATTTCCTCAGGCGGAACCTCGAATACAAGCTCATCATGTACTTGGAGCAGCATTCTGCTGCGAAGATTACGTTCACGTAGCGCCTTATCCATCTGTACCATCGCCAACTTGATAATATCGGCTGCGGTGCCTTGAATCGGCGTATTCATCGCTGTACGCTCCGCGAATGAACGCAGGTTGAAATTGCTGGCGTTAATCTCCGGCAAATAGCGTCTGCGTTCCAACAGCGTTTTTACGTAGCCGTCCCGCTTCGCATCCTTCACAATATCATCCATGTAACGGCGAACGCCTTGGAACACATCAAAATACTGGTCGATAAAGCGAGCCGCTTCCTTCCGCGTAATATTCAAATTTTGTGACAGACCATAATCACTGATCCCGTAGACAATCCCAAAGTTGACTGCCTTCGCAGAACGCCGCATATTGGAGTCCACATCTTCCGCTGCTACACCGAACACATCGGATGCGGTCTTGGTGTGAATGTCCATATCGTGGACAAAGGCTTCCTTCAAACGTTCATCATCCGAAATATCAGCCAGCACCCGCAGCTCAATCTGTGAGTAGTCTGCCGCCAAAATAGACCAGCCCGGTTCGGACGGAACAAATACTTTGCGGATTTTGCGACCTTCTTCAAGACGAATTGGAATGTTTTGCAAATTCGGAAATTGACTACTCAAGCGTCCAGTTGCTGCAACCGTCTGCCGGAAATACGTATGCACCTTACCCGTTTTCTCCGAAATTTCTTTAAGCAATCCTTCAACATACGTCGATTGGAGTTTGGCAATGGTACGGTACTGCAAAATGTTTTGTACAATATCATGATAGGGGGCCAGCTTTTCCAGTACCTCCGCATCGGTCGAGTACCCCGTTTTCGTCTTTTTAATGACAGGTAAACCCAGTTTATCAAACAAAATCTCACCCAACTGCTTAGGCGAATTCAGATTGAACTCTACTCCGGCAATGCTGTAGATCTCGTTCACCAACGTTGCGATCTGGGCTTCAAATTCTTTACCCAAAGCACGCAGTTCTTCTACGTTCACCAAAATGCCCTGCTTCTCCATATCCGCCAAAATGCGGGACAACGGCATCTCCAGCTCATGAAACAGCTTGTGCATTTCCGTTTTCTCCAGCTCAGCCTGCTGCACAGGCACCAAAGCTTCAATCACCGCTGCCTTACGCGCCACATGATCGGACAGTACATCCACGTCAGGAACTTTATATTTAGCTCCTTTACCGAACACTTCTTCGTCAGGACGGATCGAAGACAAGCCATATTTGGCTGCCAATCCGCTCAATGTCTGGTTTGCATCGGTTGGATCCAGCAAGTACCCTGCCAATTGCACATCAAACTCGGCACCTGCAAACTCAATTCCATGCCAGTGTAAAGCCAAATCCGTACGATGCAGATCATGACCGCGTTTTTTGCGTTCAGGGTCAGCAAGCCATTCGCGAATAGGTGTAGCTGTATCGCTTTGCAGTACATCCAGTGTCATAAAAAACTGCTGTCCCGTTGCGGCAAATATCAGACCTACGATGTCAGCATGATGCGGATTATCACCATGCGTTTCAACATGCAGCACATCCACATGATCCAACACTTCTACCAATTCGCTAATCCGCTGCTGATCCAGCACTGTTACGTCAGCCGCGGCTTCCTCTACGTCTACCCCAGTACTGCCAACCTCACTTGAAAAAGATAAACGCTCCAGCAAGGACTTGAACTCCAGCTTCGCCAGAGCTGGCCCGGCCGTTTCTGCTTGCAGCCCGCCGAAGGCCACATCTTCCAGCTGCTTGTCCAACGTTACATCCCGATAAATGGTCGCCAAATCCTTGCTCATTCGCGCATCGTCAGCATGTGTCTCAACACGTTCTTTCATTTTGCCCTTCAGCTCATTCGTGTGCGCCAGCACTTCTTCGACTGAACCGTATTGATGCAACAGCTTGAGCGCTGTTTTTTCACCTACGCCGGGAATACCAGGAATATTGTCCGACGTATCGCCCATCAGACCCTTAAGGTCAATAATTTGCAGCGGCTTCAGGCCATATCGTTCCTGAATTTGCTCAGGTCCATACGTCTCCACCTCAGTAACCCCTTTGCGGGTCAAGCCGACTGTGACATGGTCTGAAGCCAATTGAAGCATATCCTTGTCCCCGGTCACGACCAGCACATTGAAACCGGCTTCGTCCGCTGTCTTGGACAGGGTGCCTATAATATCGTCCGCCTCATAGCCATCCAGTTCAAACTGGGCAATGCCAAAAGCGGTCAATAGCTCTTTCAGCAACGGAAATTGCTGAGACAGCTCTGGCGGTGTTTTCTCCCGTCCACCTTTGTAATCCTCGTATCCTTTATGGCGAAACGTTATTTTACCGGCATCGAAGGCAACCAGAATATGTGTTGGTTTGTGCTCCTCCAAGAGCCGCAATAACATCGTCGTAAATCCATACACCGCGTTCGTCTGCTGCCCACTCGAATTCGTTAACGGTGGCATAGCAAAAAACGCCCGGTAAATGATACTGTTACCATCTATAAGCATGAGTTTATCCATTTAGCACCTCGCAAGTTCATCAATGCATTCGTAACGTTCTTACGTTTTACGCATTCCTCTTCCTATCTTAACATACAAGACTCCTTTTTCAGAAAAAAACGGCTGCTTCCTAACCAAAATTGCCTTTTGCTCAAAGACAAGTCTGGGTCAGAAACAACCGCTATATACCTGAAAGCTCTACTGGTTCAAATCTGGTCTCTCCCCTGTCACGAGATATACAGTGCTTTCACCGATATTCGTAGCATGGTCACCAATTCGTTCAATGTATCGTCCTACAAGCAGTTGCAGCATGGCTTGTGAAGCCTCTGCCGGCTTTTCTACCATAAAGGCGTACAGATCGCTGATCATGTGGCTATACATGGAATCCACACGATCATCCTCTTTGGCCATTTTGTAGGCCAGATCTGTATTTTCATCCAAATAGGATTTGATCGCATCATCTATCATTTCTTTAACAATGGAAGCCATGTGCGGAATATCCACCAGCGGCTTAATGATCTGCTGCCCTTCCAAGCGAAGTGTCACCTTGGCAATATCAAGTGCCAAATCGCCCATTCGTTCCAGATCACTGGAAATTTTAAATGCAACAATGATTCGGCGCAAATCCTTCGCTACCGGCTGCTGGGTAATAATGAGCTTGGAACCCATATCGAGAATATTCTCTTCCAGCGTATTGAGGGATGCATCATTTTTGACCACCTGCTGAGCCAATTCTGTATTTTTGGTCTGCAAACATTCAATGGCCTGATCGAGCGCCTTCGAAACGTGTGCACCCATTTCGCGCAGTACGGCTCTCAGTTCATCTAACCCTTCATCAAAACCTTTTCTACGTATCATTTCGAAGTCACCCCTTCTGGCATATTCATCAGGTAGGCTTTAGCCAAATCGCCCTGAAATATAATCTTCCGTTCGTGAATCCTGCGGCGTGGAAAACATTGTCTCTGTATCTGCCGCTTCCACCACAACACCATTCAAAAAGAATGCAGTTCTACCAGACACACGAGCTGCCTGATGCATGTTATGCGTCACCATGACAATGGTATATGTGTCTCGCAATTCCTGAACCAGTTCTTCAATTTTCATCGTGGAGATCGGATCCAGCGCAGATGTCGCCTCGTCCATAAGCAAAATATCTGGTTGTACAGCAAGCGCCCGGGCAATGCACAACCGCTGCTGTTGTCCACCGGACAAGCTCAGAGCTGAACGCTTCAAAAAGTCCTTGACCTCTTCCCAGAGTGCCGCCTGCCGCAGGCTTTGCTCGACCAATTCGTCCAACTTGTCCTTTTGCCGAACTCCATGCAGACGCGGGCCGTAGGCCACGTTATCATAAATCGATTTGGGAAACGGGTTAGGCTGTTGAAAAACCATTCCCACCTGCTTACGCAGAGTTTCTACTTCCATAGTATCGCCGTATATATCCTGACCTGCGATACTCACGGTGCCTTCAATACGTGTTCCCGGTATCATGTCATTCATCCGGTTCAGCGTACGCAGCAGGGTCGATTTGCCGCAGCCGGACGGGCCGATAAAGGCAGTTACCGTTTTTTCAGGAATATCGAGGTTTATATGTTTCAGCGCGTGAAATTTCTCATAATATAAATTCAGCTTATCAATCCGGATTACGGAATCATTCATGGATTTATGATCTCCTTCGTGTTGCAGTTATGATCCTCAAGCATTGCACCTGATTTGCACAATATGAAGATTATATAAGCTGTGTGTAAATTTAGTGTGGTGGATTTGTTAACGGTATGTAAAATGATCAAGAACTTAGCATGAGCTCAAGCTCCTGCGCAATTTCGGCTGCATTTAAAGCTGCTTCCTCTGCGGAACGGGACATTTCGCTGTTTTTGGCTTCAATTTCATCGACGGCCTGCAGTAGTTTGGCAAAAGTTTGTGTTCCGGCAGAAATATATTGAGAACCTGTATGAATCTGCTGCATACTCGTATCCGTCAGTTCAGCGGTGTCACGCAGCATTTGCTCGATATGGGTGAGTAAGCCTGTAATCTGCGTGGAAAAAGCTTTCGTCTGGAGTGACATATTCCGTACCTCCTGAGACACAACCTGGAAGCCTCGTCCATGTTCGCCAGCATGCGCCGCTTCAATGGACGCGTTGATCGCCAGCAGTCCGCTATGATCTGCCAATGCACGAATGGATGAGGCCATGCCCGCAATGTCATTCAGCGATTGCGTCAACGCCGTCATTTGCTCATGCTGCCGCTTCATTTGCTCCGTGACCGCACGATAGGAGAGCAAAACATCCTCCAGTTCTACTTTGCCACGGCGGGATAATTCACTCATTGAGCGGGTTAGCCGCACACTGTCATCGGCCTCTTTAGCTGCATCCAGCACAGTCAGCTGAATACGCTGGACTCCGTCATAGCTATGCCGAATCACATCTCCCCGCTCTTCGTCCGCTTCTCTTTGCATTCGCTGCACGACGGACAGGATATCACGAATCGTGAGTACACCGAGTAACCGTGTTCCTTCCTTAATCAACACACAGTCATAAAAACGCTGATCTTCACGCAGCATCGCCAGTTCCACAATGTCCGATGCCCGACTTTTCAGATCCACAATTAATGTATCGGGGTCGGCAAATAGGGCCGCAGGCTTGTCATAGAACAACGCCGCAGCAAATCTGCCCGTAAAATGGCGATTGTACGCATCTCTCATAATAATGCCCAATGGAAGATCATTTTTATCCACAACAATGACACAAGGTATATCTTCCTGTGTTTTCATAAGGGCTAACAGTTGTTTACAAGACATGTCCGTACCAATGATCGGAACCTCCCGGCATGGCACATAGGTAGTAATCGACTTGTATGCTTCACGTTCAATCACGGCAGTGGAGCTCGGCTGGGTCTTTGGTTCCGTTATCATCGTTCTGAAGTCCCCTTTTTTTAACTACTTGGAGTGACGGGAACATCATATCGGTCATTTGTTGATTCTAGCGTCTAGTTTTGTTAATGAAATGTAAAATCACAAAATGGACACAAAGGTCCCCGGACACTACCCTGAATAAAGAAAAACGCTCCTCATTTATAATAAATGAGAAGCGCTTCTTTTTTTATTTACAACCAGCTTGTACCCCACTCCACGGATCGAATCAATATGAACCGAGTCGGGATCCAGCTCCAGCTTTTTACGTAAGGAACTGACGTGTACATCCACGGTCCGTTGCCCGCCAATGTAGTCAAAACCCCAAACAGCATTCATCAGATCATCTCGGGTTAATACCACACCCGGCTTGCGGGACAAATAAAGAAGCACCTCAAATTCCTTTGGTCTGAGGCTGATGGACTGACCTCCAAGAATGACTTCATATTTTTCAGGGTAAATCTCCAGCTCCCCCAATTGAATTTTGGAGCTATCTTTCTGATCAGACAACACTCCTTCATCCCCACCGGAAGTTCTTCGCAGCACAGCCGTCACGCGGGCCAACAGCTCAGAAACGCCAAAAGGCTTCGTGATGTAATCATCCGCACCCGACTTCAGCCCTTGGACAACCTCGGCTTCACCGTTTTTGGCCGTTAAGATAATGATAGGCGTTGTCAGCCCCTGATGGCGAAGTCTGCTCAGAATGTCCAGTCCATTCATTCCCGGCAGCATCAAATCCAGCAGGATCAAATCGTAGGACTCTCTGGAGGCTTTCTCAAACCCGGCACTGCCATGATCCTCCGTATCCACTTCGAAGCCTTCTTGTATCAAATTGTAGGATAGCAATCTGGCAAGCGTTGGTTCATCCTCAATAACCAGCAAGCGTTGTCCCATAAATAACTTCATCTCCTGTTTACCTGTTAAAGGCGCATTGGTCAAAATCCTGAAACTTTTTCCATACTCATGCGACACCCGTTTATTTTATCACGGCATTGTTAACAGAATGTAAAAAAGGTTATAGTTCATTCTTCCTGTTGCAATAGCGGTAATTCAACTGTAAATGTGGTACCCAATCCAAGCTCACTTTCCACCGAAAGTATGCCATGATGCAAATCGACCAAGTGCTTGACGATCGACAATCCCAGCCCCGTTCCGCCAGAGTTGCGCGAGCGACCTTTGTCCACCCGGTAAAAACGCTCAAAGATACGTGGCAGGTCCTTCTTCGGAATTCCAATACCTGTATCACTGACTGTAAATACGACCTTTTCGGTGTCATTCTCGCGCTGTATCGTTAGAACCTTAATCTTTACCTTGCCACCATCAAGTGTATAGTTGATGCCATTAGACAAAAGGTTCAGGAAAATCTGCTGAAGCTTATCTTCATCTGCCTCCATAAACAGTTCATCCGGGATATCCATGTGCAGCGTAATTCTTTTTTTTGCAGCTACATTGTTCAGTTTTTCCAGCAATGATTCTATGAACGACGAAACGTGCACCGGCGAGCATTCCAGAGGGGAACGCTTGGACTCAATTTTGGATAGCTCCAGAATGTCACCGATCAGCCGATTCAATCGTTCGCTTTCATCATATATAATTTGCACAAATGAACGGGCCGTCTCCTCATCTTTAACCCCGCCACCGAGCAACGTCTCGGCAAAACCCTTGACTGCGGCAATCGGCGTTTTTAGCTCATGAGAAACGTTAGCCACAAATTCGCTCCGCATATTTTCCAACCGTCGAATAGCCGTAATATCCTGTAAAAGGAACAGCATCCCCCGGTATCCGCCTTCATCCTCATACATCGGGACACCATCCAGCAACACGAGTCTTTCCTCGGGATTGTACAAATGAACCTCACCATGCAGCCTTTCTCGGCTTTGTATACTGCCCTCAATTAGCTTTGTGAGCTCATAATGCTTCTTCAGCTCATGATATGGCTTGTCTGTCACCCGTTTACCCACGACACCGAGCATTCGCTCAGACTCACGGTTTACAAGCGCAATACACTCACTTGCATCAATCATTAGAATCCCGCCTGTCATATTACTCATAACGCTCTGGAGCAGATCCTCATTGTCACGTATCGTTTTCATTTGGTTTTGGAGACTATCAGCCATACGATTAATGGCTTCACCCAGTTGCCCTACCTCGTCCCGGCGCTGTACACCGACTCTTGCGTCATAATCCAGTCCTGATATGCGGTTGGCTACCCCTGTAATATGTTCAATAGGTGAAGTCAGACTGCGAGCAATACGATAGCTCACCAGTCCAGCAGCAATAAACAGCAACACTAGACCAATCCCGATGGCCGTCCAGCCGCGCTGTACTCCCTCCTCCACCGCTTTCAGATTCATGGACAAACGGATATATCCGTCAAAACCCTTATCCGATACAACAGGCTCTGCAACGTATAGCATATTCCGCTGCAAGGTTTCGCTGTAACGAATCGTGCGTCCAATCTTCTCTGTTGAAGCTTGCTGAATTTCTTCACGAGATGCGTGGTTTTCCATCTTTCGCGGATCGCTTAACGAATCTCCAACCACCGTCCCGTCCTTGCGAATGAAGGTCACCCGCGATTCCGTAAGACGAGCAATTTCCTTCGCCTTTTGAGAATAATAAGAGACATAATCCGTGCTGGACAGGGCATCTGCATTAACAAAAGGGAATGTAGCTCGAAGCAGGTCGATCTCCCGTCCCATGTTCTCCTCTAGCACCTTCATATTCGAATTTTTAAAAATTTGTCCCATCGTGATTCCAGCAGCAAGGACAGATACGCCAATCAAAATCAGCATGATCAGGGTAAGCCTGAAACGAAACGATTTCATAAAATATGCCCATCCTTTATGTAAGTTAAGTCTCATTCTACAGGCTACCTTCATTATGTTCCACTGTGAAAAGAAAAAAGGCTAGGGCATAACACAGCCCTAACCTTTCCCTTGTCCTTTTATCCGTTTATAACTTCACCGCCATTGATATGAATAACCTGTCCGCTTACATAAGAAGAATCATCTGAAGCAAGGTACACATAGGCTGGCGCCAATTCTTCCGGCTGACCCGGACGCTTCATTGGCTGCGCTCCTCCAAACTCGCTGACCGTCTTGGCATCAAATGTAGACGGGATTAACGGTGTCCAGATCGGCCCTGGTGCTACAGCGTTCACCCGAATGCCTTGATCTGCCAAATTGAGTGAAAGGGAACGTGTAAAGGATGTGATTGCCCCTTTGGTCGATGAATAATCAATGAGTGTCTTGTTCCCAGCATACGCGGTAATCGATGTGGTGTTGACGATCGTGCTCCCTTTTTTCAAATGCGGCAATGCTGCTTGCGTCAAGAAGAACATACCGAAAATATTCGTTCGGAACGTGCGCTCCAACTGTTCTTTGGTGATATCCTCCAGCTTTTGCTGTGGATGCTGCTCCGCTGCATTGTTCACAACGATGTCGAGCTTGCCCAGTTCGTTAACTGTCTGTTGAACCGCTTTTTTGGCAAATTGATCATCTCCGATATCGCCAGGAATCAACACGCATTTGCGTCCCTCCTGTTCCACCTGACGTTTTGTTTCTTCCGCATCCTTATGCTCATTCAAGTAGATGATGGCTACGTCCGCACCTTCTTTGGCATACGTGACAGCTACAGCCCGACCAATTCCACTGTCCCCACCAGTAATAAGTGCAACTTTACCTGTTAGCTTGCCAGCGGCTTTGTAAGTTGGTTTTTCAAATTGGGGTGCAGGCGACATTTTGGACTCAATCCCCGGTTGCTGGTCCTGATGCTGTGGGGGCAAAGTTTGCTGAGGTTGATTGCTTTTAGACATTGTACATTCTCCCTTCAAAATCAGATATTTTTTAGGATGCAACATTTGCATCCACTCTACTCCTGAATTACCACACAAAGTTATTCGTTAAACGAAAAAAGAACAATGTAGTGATTTGAGCGCAAAAAAAACGGCCTATGCTTATTCAGCACAGACCGTTTTTCAATTTAGCATTTGTCATCATTCGATTATAGACTCTCACTAAATGCATAATTAAATAATATGGCTGTATACCATTAAAAACGTAATTAAAATCAGGAAGACTGCAAGCAGCGTACTGAACATTCGCATTTTGCCAGCATATTGCGTAATAGGCTGTTGGCTACGAATCGCTTCCAGCGACAGCCGTAACGGCTTACCCATGGCTCCCGCAATACCGGAAATGGCAAGAAACAACAGCAAAACAACAACAATCCATGCTACCGAATAAGAACCCCAGGGAAAAATCATATAGATACCGCTAACAAGCACTAAGATCAGCGCAAATTGAGCCAAACGGTTCAATAGCTGAACAGCCGATATCGTTCCTTCCTGCACGCTAGGAGCCAATTTGTCGATTTTGCCCACCACGAAGGGGAGCAATAAATAAAAACCCATCGCCAGTGATCCAATAATGTGAATAAAAAACATTTTACAACCTCCACTTCTTTGTTTTCTTACAAACTTTTTTTCCATAGAACGATCATATTCCAACGAATGACTACCATCTTTTCAGTGTTTTGGGACATGCTTTTCTATGTCAGGATTTTGCAAAGTCCTCATGTAACTATCAATGCATATGAACTCTATTATACCGGGGAAGTGAGTCAAAGCAAAGGAATATGGCGGGGAAAAGGAAGAAAACGAATAGATTTCTTATATTCTGTTTATGAGTAAAAGAGGTGTCCCGCGGCCATGACTATGGCTTAGGGACACCTCTTCAGGTAATAGTCACCGTTTTAGTAGAAAATTGAATCTAAACAGTAACTATTTTAATCACACTGCGGACCGACTCCGCGGATTGATCGAGCGCTGCTTTTTCTTCGGCTGTCAATTCCAACTCGAACACTTTTTCGATGCCATTGCCACCAAGAAGTGTCGGTACGCCAAGGAATAAATCCTGATAGCCGTACTCTCCCTCCAGATAGGCGATGACCGGGATAATCCGTTTTTTGTCTTTTACAATCGCTTCCGTCATCTGTGCAAGCGAAGCTGCCGGAGCATAATATGCGCTACCATTACCCAACAGGTTGACGATCTCTCCGCCACCGCCGCGTGTACGTTGTACGATCGCTTCGATACGTTCCTGCGAAATCAGGGTTTCGATAGGTATACCTCCAACACTGGAATAGCGTACCAGGGGCACCATATCATCACCGTGGCCCCCCATAACGAAGCCGCGCACGTCTTCGACGGAAACGTTAAGCTCTTGTGCAATAAAGGTACAATATCGCGCTGTATCCAGCACACCGGATTGACCAATAACCCGATTTTTCGGGAAACCCAGCGTTTGGTAGGCAGTATAGGTCATAGCATCTACCGGATTGCTCAGAATAATAACGATAGAATCTGGCGCATACTTCTTCACGTTCTCACAAACGGATTTTACAATTCCTGCGTTCGTATTTACCAAATCATCACGGCTCATACCCGGCTTGCGTGCAATCCCAGCTGTAATAATGACGATATCTGAGTTAGCTGCATCCTCGTAATTGGAAGTGCCCGTGATCTGACTGTCAAATCCCTGTACCGGACCGGCCTCCAAAATATCAAGCGCCTTGCCTTTGGTCGGATTCTCTAGTTGCGGAATATCGATCAGTACGATATCACCTAGCTCCTTTTGAGCCAGCAGCAATGCGGTAGTGGCACCGGTAAAACCGGCGCCAACAATGGATATTTTTTTACGTTGAATGGACAAGTGGTATTCCCCTTCCTTACAGGTTACTAATAATGGTATCTGCGAACTCGGAGCATTTCACTTGTGTAGCACCATCCATCAGACGAGCAAAGTCATAAGTTACAATCTTCTTATTAATAGACGTCTCCAGCCCTTTGTAAATCAGGTCAGCCGCTTCCTTCCAACCCAAGTGTTCAAGCAACATTACGCCCGACAGAATGACGGAACCAGGGTTCACTACATCTTTGTCGGCGTATTTTGGTGCTGTACCATGTGTAGCTTCGAAGATAGCATGCCCTGTTACATAGTTAATGTTCGCACCTGGCGCAATACCAATGCCACCAACTTGGGCTGCAAGAGCATCGGACAGATAGTCCCCGTTCAGGTTGAGCGTAGCAATCACATCAAATTCAGAAGGACGAGTCAGTACTTGCTGAAGTGCGATATCAGCAATCGCATCCTTGATAATGATTTTGCCTGCATCTTCAGCTGCTTTTTGAGCTGCATTAGCCGCATCCTCACCGTCTTTTTCCTTGATTACATCATATTGGGCCCAAGTAAATACTTTATCTGCAAATTCTTCCTCAGCCACTTGATAACCCCAGTTTTTGAAGGCACCCTCGGTAAATTTCATAATGTTACCTTTGTGTACAAGCGTTACACTCTTGCGTCCGTGGTCAACTGCATACTGAATGGCTGCCCGTACCAGACGCTTTGAACCCTCGGAAGAAACTGGCTTAATGCCAATACCAGAGGTTTCAGGGAAACGGATTTTGTTCACACCCAGCTCTTGCTGGAGGAACTGAATAACCTTTTTCACGTCTTCGGACCCTTCAGCATACTCGATCCCCGCGTAAATATCTTCTGTGTTCTCACGGAAAATAACCATATCTACCAATTCAGGACGTTTCACTGGAGAAGGAACACCGTTAAAATAACGAACAGGACGCAGACATACGTATAAATCCAGTTCCTGACGCAATGCCACATTCAACGAACGGATACCACCGCCAATAGGTGTCGTAAGTGGACCTTTAATGGCTACAATATACTCACGGATGGCTTCCAAAGTATCGTTAGGGAGCCATTCGCCGTATGTATTGAAAGCTTTCTCACCAGCGAATACTTCATACCAGGCAATCTTTTTGCTGCCGTTATATGCTTTTTCTACAGCTGCGTCCAGTACGCGCTTGGAGGCTTTCCAGATATCGCGACCCGTGCCGTCACCTTCGATAAACGGAATTACCGGATGGTTCGGAACCTGTAGTTGACCGTTATCAATCGTAATTTTTTCGCCTTCAGTTGGGAGCTCAAACTTTTCAAATTTCGCCATAAGTTCCTTTTCCTCCTCAGATATGAATGGGTACAGGACGAAAGACATGATCTTTATCACAGACAAAAACGTACATCTCTCGTCGTCCCCTCTATTGTACCTTATTTTTTAAATTCAGGGTATACAACCTCAATCTTCCTTCGACAAGGGATTAGCGCAACTCTGGTGATACGTATTTTTGATCCATTGGACCTGTATATTCGGCGCGAGGACGAATCAGGCGATTATTTTCATACTGCTCTAAAATGTGCGCTGTCCAACCGGATACACGACTCATAGCAAAAATAGGTGTAAACAGGTCTCTCTTGATACCCAGTTGGGTATACACAGAGGCAGAATAAAAATCCACATTGGGCTTCAAGCCTTTTTGTCCTGTTACAATTTCCTCAATTCGAACTGACATATCAAACAACGTTGTGTCGCCGTTCATTTCCCCCAGCTCGCGGGACATTTTGTGCAAGTGCTTGGCACGCGGATCACCGTTTTTATAGACTCGGTGTCCAAAGCCCATAATTTTTTCGCGATTATCCAGTTTCGCCTGGATATAGGAGTCCAACTGATCCAAACCACCAATCTCCTCCAGCGTTTTGGCCACAGCCTCATTGGCCCCGCCATGCAGTGGTCCTTTTAAAGCTCCAATAGCAGACGTGATTCCGGAATAAATATCCGACAATGTGGCTACCGTTACACGCGCAGCAAAGGTAGAGGCATTTAATTCATGATCGGCGTGCAGCACGAGAGCCTGATTGAACGCTTTAATAGCCGTCTCCTCTGGATCCTTGCCAGTCAGCTGATACAAAAAGTTTTCAGCGATAGAAATACCTTTTTTAGGCGCAATCGGCTCCAAGCCCTCGCGTATACGTGCTATAGCTGCCACAATGGTAGGCAATTGCGCCTGAAGCTTGACGGTTTTGGTCACATTAGACTCTCTCGACATATCATCCGCCTCTGGGTCATACAAAGCGAGAGACGATACGGCTGATCTCAAGGCAGCCATCGTGCTCAAATCTTTCGGATATAACTTTAATTGAGTAACAATTTCATCCGGAATAGCAGCGTATTCGCTTAACTGGTTGCGAAGCTCCTGCAATTGCTCTTTATCAGGTAATTTCCCAAACCACAACAAATAAGCTACCTCTTCAAAATCGGCGTTAACAGCCAAATCATCAATGTTATAACCCCGGTACGTGAGAACGCCATCTACGATAGAGCTTATGGAGGAAGTGGTCGCTACGATCCCTTCCAGACCTTTAGTCGCTGTCATCGTTACATCTCTCCTTTGTAAAAACATTGTGAACGGACTTGCAATGTAAACATTTTCAAAAGTAAGATATGCGTTTTAAATAGCTGAGTAATGTTAACGCCATATGTCAATATTTAAACCTTCTTTCACTATACTGGATTTTGTCGTTTATGTGAACATTGAGGGCTATTCCAACACATTCAAATGTTTTATCGCTTCCATAAATAAATTTTTGAAACCCCTTACAAAAAATATTGATTCATTTGCACTTTTTTACACAGGTCTTGTCTCCCCCCTTTCCCGCATATGTATAGTAGAGCATTTATTTTATGAAAAACTATCGTAAAAGAAAGGAGCCGTGAAAGCTTGAGCCGGTTAATCCTGAATCGCATATTTCGTGCTCTATGGGTGGCAATCGTGATTGTAGCTCTGTTACTGGGCATATATGTGCTTTTCCCTCTCGTCTATCCTTTCCTATTCGCCTGGCTTGTGGCTTATGCCATGAATCCACTGGTTGGTTTTCTGCGCAGCAAAGCCCGTATGCCACGTTGGACGGCTGTCACGGTCTCATTATTTGTATATTTAGGTGGAATTGCAATTATCCTGTCTGCAGCAATCACCCGCATGGTTCGAGAAGTTATAAAGTTGGCCATGACTTTTGACGGACATATTGAGCGTTTTAAAAGCCTGTTTATCGATTGGACACAAAGTGATTTGATTCAAAATGTAATTATTGAAATTAACCATTTTATCCGGGATAATCCGGATTACCAACATACCATTAACAGTAATATTGATAAAACAACTCAAACCGTCAGTTCGGCTGTCACTACGCTAGTCGCTCAATTTTTTAATGGGGTTTTGAACTTACTGACCTCTCTGCCTAATATGGGAGCAGTTCTAATGGTTATTGTATTAGCAGCTTTTTTTATTAGTAAGGATTGGGACCGACATAGTCGGATGCTCGCAAACACGGTTCCTGATACGATTCGCAAGCCATTGTCGGATATATGGCACGATCTGCGTAAAGCACTGTACGGCTATTTGCGTGCACAGTTTATTATCATCTCCATTACGGCATTAACGGTCATTGTTGGGCTGTTCATATTGCGTGTGGAATCCGCCTTTACCATCGGTTTGATGATCGGGCTGGTGGACTTGCTACCTTATTTGGGGGTTGGCATTGTGATGATTCCGTGGATACTGTATGCGTATATGTCTGGTAATTTGGCGCTAGGGGTAGGATTGTCGATCCTTTATATCATCCTGTTGATTGGACGACAGATCGTGGAGCCTAAGGTGCTGGCCAGCAGCGTGGGCTTAAACCCGCTTCCCACCCTTATCGGTATGTTCATCGGGCTCAAGCTATTTGGCGTTTTAGGACTCATTATCGGACCTGTATCACTCATTGTCGTTGATGCACTGAATCGTGCGAATGTCATTCAGGACTTGCGCAATTATATTCTCGCTGGAAGAGTCCGCTAGATCATGGATAGGAAAAACGGCAGCTCACGTCAAAACCGCCGAAACGTAATACTGCCGTTTTTCATTTTTTTCTCCAGCCACTTTAATAAAAAGCGTCGGTACAACGCTCGTGTTAAAGGGAACACCAACGTAAAACCAATAATATCTGTTAAAAATCCGGGGATAAGCAGCAAACTCCCACCAAAAAAGACACATAATCCATCCAGCATTTTACGGCCGGGCATTTGTCCCCGATTCATTTCATTTTTCGCATCGGCAATCACCTTACGACCTTCAAATTGCATCATGGCAGCCCCGATTAGCGTCGTCAGAATGATGAGTAAAATCGTTTTGCCTGCTCCAATCCAGTGACTTACCCATATAAACCCGTACAGCTCCGCCAAAGGAATGAGCAGCAGCAACAGCCACAGACGTTTACGCATCATCATGACTTCTGTCCCTCCCCGCCTGTAAAAGCAAACCTTAATGCAGTGTACAGCTCAGGTAGCGCCTGGTCCAGTCGAACGGGCTTCCATTCGGTGTTCACCCATACGTGACGTGTCATCCCAGTGACGAGCAGCTCTCCCGGCAGCGTGTCTGCCTGGGTCCATACCTTTCCTAGATACCTTTGATGCTCATCATCCGTTACCCGCCGAACCTCATAGGTATAGTTTAGACGCAGTCTGGAGAAGTCGGTAATTGCGGTATAAACGGTAATTAAATCATCATATCGAGCAGGACTCGCATATTTCGCATTGATTTCAATAACTGGCAGCAAAACTCCACGTCCCTCCATGCTCCGATAGTTAAAACCCGCCTGTCGGATCATTTCGGTACGCCCGATCTCAAACCAGTTCAAATAATTTGCATGATATACGACCCCCATCTGGTCGCTTTCCTGATAACGGACACGTAGCGGTGCGCCATACCAACGTAATTCCGTTTGTTTCTCCTCTTGAGTCATACAAGCTCTCCTATCTTTGTGCATCTTTATCTCTATTTTGCCCTCTCTCCATTAAACCATATTTACAGCCCGGGAACAAAAAGAGGGCAGACCGACCGGTCCTCCCTCGCAAATCATATATAATAATGCCTTTATTATTGTGGCAACGGCTTGGACAGTTTATAATATCCGCTATCCGAAGCCAGCTTAAGCAAGCTCTTAGCTTGGCTTCCCGCCCAGGCGTAACCGAGTCGTCTTTCCTCACTAATTTTCATGATGTCGGTATACTTTTTGCCATCCCGGTCTGAAAAGAAGTATTTATTGTCTTCCACATTATAGAACCGATACCACATTACACTCGATGCGTCCTTTTGGAAAAACTCCGGACCTTGACGATTGTATTTCATACCGTCGATTCGGTTCGCGTCAAACCATTTCAAAGCACTTTGAGCCGCTTTTTTCACTTCAGCGGTTTGCGGCTGGGACATGAGAAAAGCAGTAATGCCTACTGATTCCGTAGTTGTTTTGGAAGGTAACTCAAATGCCCGGGCTTCAACAGATGCATAAGTAGCCGGATCGTGCTGTGCACCCCAGATTGTTGGTGTACCATTATTTACAATTTGAGATTTAATTGTGTACTGGATACCTTTGTTTAGCGCTTGCTGAAGTCTGGAGCGGTAAGAGTTATCCAGAATATCGCTATCAAACGGCTGCTTCTTGTTCACGATATCGTCAGCCAAAACCATAACTCTGACCATCGCATCATCATTATAAGTTACAGCATCGGAATAATTACCACGTTTAGGGTATACTTGAGGCCAGCCACCGGAGGAATATTGAGAAGTTAGTACGAAGTCAACTGCTTTTTGTACACTGTTCTTAATGTCTTTATTTTTGGTTTTTTTGTATACATCCGCCAAAAAGCGAATCTCGGTTGTCGTCGCCTCGTTATCGAACGTTCCGAGTTCAACACCATCCTTGCTCTTCCATGTGGAGCGTGCAGCTTTGCCATCCCATTTGGATTTATAATTCTTTTCCATAGCTTTGAAGAATCCGCCATGTGGCAATTGCCAGGATACAATATTTAAGGCAAGTGTAGTATCCTTGGATGTATTCCCCGTAGAAAACTTACTGAAATCGCGCATCTTGTTTAGGATGCTGTCTGTATTGACAACAGCGGTTGGCTTCGCCACAGCCGACAGCCCAAATAATTGCTCATGATCCAAAACACCTGAATTTACATCACCGCCATAAACGTCCCGTCCCACAGCTGAATCTGTGATAAGTTCATAAGAAGCAGTCGCCGATTCACGTCCTGAATCATATGTAGCCGGCACAATCTCCTGTGCCGCAGCCCATGAGGGACTTAGGAGTCCTGACGTTACTGTAATCGCCAAACTTGAAAGCGCTATCATCTTTACGGTTGAATACATCTTCTTCTTCATTTGAACCTCTCCTTTATTTTGAGTTGGGTCATTGCGTTCAGTTTAACCCTATATATTCTTGCTGAAGATTCTTTTTGATAGCGAGGGGAACTAAACCACTATTTATGCATGATAAATAGTTAGTTGTATTATATGAAAATATACCCAAAAGATCAATATATTTTAATTTATTAATAGATTAAAAAAGTTACAAAACGTTGGGAACAATAAAAATCCTCTTACTAATGCTGGATTAGTAAGAGGATTTTACGTGGAGCTAATATAAAGTAGGTCGATGAGCAGCATCGCTTAACCAAATCGACCCATGATGTACTCCTGAGTCAGCTCATTTTCAGGATTCGTGAAAATATCGTTCGTTTTCCCATGTTCAACCAGACTTCCGATATAAAAATAAGCAGTATAATCGGAAATTCGTGCAGCCTGCTGCATATTGTGCGTCACAATAACGATGCGCAGTTCTTTTTTCAATTCGGTAATAAGCTCTTCTACCTTGCCTGTAGACACAGGGTCCAGCGCTGAGGCTGGCTCGTCAAGTAACAGAATTTTCGGTTGAACGGATAGTGCACGTGCAATGCAAAGCCGCTGCTGTTGCCCGCCAGACAGCGCTAGAGCGGAGTCGTGAAGGCGATCCTTGACCTCATCCCATAATGCTGCTTTACGCAGGCTGCTTTCGACGATTTCATCAAGCTGTTTCTTCTTGCGCACCCCACGGTATTTAGGACCGAAGGCGATATTATTGTAAATGGATTTATAAAAAGGGTTGGGACGCTGCCACACCATGCCAATTTGCTGACGCAGCTTGATCACGTCCGTTTCCGGTGCCGTCAAATCCTGTCCATCCATCCAGATGTGTCCCGTTGTAGAGGAAGATGCAATCTCATCATTCATCCGATTAAGGGAGCGCAAAAAGGTCGATTTACCGCAGCCGGAAGGCCCGATCAGGGCAGTCACTGTCTGCTCGGGAAAGGCTAGATTCACTTTTTTCACAGCCTCAAAGCTGCCATAATAAATACTCAAATCCTCAGTACTGAACGGATGCGGCGGTTGCCCCACAAGCTGTTCCGAACGCGTAGACTGAACGGATGTTGCTGGTGCGGCGGTTTTTGCCGTTCGCGTAATCACATGTTCCATTGTTCTCCATCCCCTTTCTAATCCATACGTTTGGCAGCTGTCAGACGGCGGTATACAACTCTTCCGAACCATCTTGCACTCAAGTTGAATGCAAGCACAAGCAGCACCAGTACGGCAGAAGCGCCTGCAGCAATATCTTTGGAGTCAGGAGCAATCCCCTCACTATTGACCTTCCAAATATGAACAGCCAATGTCTCAGCAGGTCGCATCGGGTTAATAGGCGATCTAGCATGCAATGGATTCCAATCAGTAAAATCAAGCGGCGGCGTACTCATCCCTGCTGTAAACAGCAATGCTGCGGCTTCCCCGAAAATACGGCCTGCGGCCAAAATGGTACCCGTAATCAAGCTTGGCAGCGCAGCTGGCAACAAAATGGAGGTAATGATTTTCCACTTGGACAATCCAAGCGCAAGTCCAGCTTCCTTTTGCTCCTTCGGTACAGCTCGGAAAGCCTGCTCCGTTGTGCGAACCATCAGCGGCAGGTTAAATACGGCCAAAGCCAAGGCTCCTGATAAGAGGGAAAAGCCAAAATCAAACGTATTTACGATAAGTAGTAGTCCAAACAATCCGATGACGATCGACGGGAAGGAGGACAATACTTCGACGACAAGTCGTATAAAGTCCGTAATTTTCCCCGGCTTTGCATATTGCGCCATGTAAATACCTGCGCCCCAGCCAATCGGAATGGTGATAATCAAAGTTAAGATTAACAAAAATACGGAATTAAATAGTTGTGGGCCAATACCACCGCCTGCACGTAATGTTTGGGGAGCACTGGTTAAAAAGTCAAAAGAAATATGACTGACTCCGCGGGCCAAAATGAAGCCCAGTAATCCCACCAAAAGTGCAACAATGAACAAAGCGAAGAAACAGATTACAAATGTAGCGATCTTGTCGGTCGTTTTAGCTTTCATCAAACTCGGTTTCTCCTTTCAAGCAGCCTTACCAGCAGCACGAAAATGAATGTCATGAGCAGAAGAACAAGCGCCATGCTCCAGAGAGCATTGTTATGAACGGAGCCCATCGCTGTATTGCCCATGCTTAGTGTAATGACGCTGGTCAAGGTCGAAGCGGATTCCAGCAAGGAATGCGGTATGTGCGGAGCATTCCCGATTACCATCTGTACAGCTAATGCTTCCCCGAAGGCACGAGCCATACCGAGAATAATTCCTGTTAAAAGAGCAGGCAGCAGCGTCGGAATAATAACACGGGCAATTGTCTGCCAGCGGGTAGCACCCAAAGCATAGGAGGATTCACGTAGCCCCCCCGGCAAGGAAGACAACGCATCCGCCATAATACTCGTAATCGTCGGCAAAATCATGACTGACAACACCAGGCAGCCTGCCAGAATGCCGATGCCTTGTCCTCCAAACACGTTCCGCAGTAGCGGGACGATCACGGTCAAGCCGACAAAGCCATATACAACAGACGGAATACCGGATAATAATTCAATCGCGGGTTGAAGGATACGTTTACCCGATTTCGGCACGATTTCCGTCATAAATAAAGCCGCACATAAGCTGAGCGGACTGGCAATTAAAGCCGCCAGTATGGTTACTGCAAAAGAACCCGTAATGAACGGAAGCGCGCCGAAGGACTTAGGCTCGCCATCCGGGCTCCATTTGGTTCCAAAGAAAAACTCTCGCAGACTGACTCCATTCACCGCAAATGTAGCTACACCTTTGGAGGCAACAAAATATACGATGGAGACAATGACTGCAACTAAAAAAACGACACAAACCGACGTATATATGCGGCCGGTCCATTCTTCCCAGTAATGTCTTTCTTTCATAACTCGGGATCGTTTATTCTGTTCCATGTATGCCTTCCCTTCAATTGGTTCCATACTGTAACTCCTTTAACCGAAGAATAGAGGCCGGACGCTAGTCCGCCTCTTCTTCGTGAATATACTCGCGTTAGCTGCGTTCATCGAACAGGAGGTATGACTCTCCTTATTTCGTGATATTACCGTCAGCATCACGTTTCACTTGCATACCTGCTACTGGAATGTAACCCAAGTCTACGACATCCGTTTTTTGGATTTCATCTGACAGAATATAGTCCAGGAATGCTTTCACATGCTCTTTTGGCTCACCTTTAGTGTACATATGCTCGTAAGCCCACACTGGATATTTACCTTGTTCTACATTTTCAACGTTAGCTTCAACGCCATCGTATTTCAAAGCAGTTACTGTGTTGTCGATGTAGGACAGAGCCAGATAACCAATCGCACCCGGTGTTTCAGCAATCAGCTTTTTCACAGTACCGGAGGAATCCTCTTGAATGGAGCCCGGCAGATCTTCCGTTTTTTGTCCCAATGCGTATTTTTCAAATGTTGCACGAGTACCGGAGCTGCTTGGACGGTTTACGATAACGATTTTTTGATCTGCACCGCCAACTTCTTTCCAGTTCGTGATTTTACCTGTAAAGATTTGTACCAATTGATCTTTTTTCAGGTCTATAACACCTACTTTAGGATTCGCTACCGCTGACATGGCTACAACAGCTACTTGGTGATCGACCAGCTCATCTGCGCCGCTCTCCAATTTTTCTTTTGCAAACACGTCGGAGTTACCGATGTCCGCTTGTCCGCCGGAAACCTGAGTCAAGCCAGTACCGCTACCGCCGCCCTGCACTTGAACTGCAATGCCTTTATATTTATCGACAGCCATAAATTTTTGTCCCGCTTGCTCTACCAATGGTTGAAGTGCAGTGGAGCCAACAGCCAGAATGTTTCCTGTCAGTTCAGCAGCTGCTTTATTGTCTGTTCCTGTAGCAGCGTCTCCTTGTGGTGCAGCATTGTTACCTGATCCGCAAGCTGCAAGTGCAAATACCATGGTGAGAGTCATCAGAATGAACGGCCATTTTTTCAACATTTTTTATTGTCCTCCCCTTAGTTAAGTGACGGTTTTTTATTTATGACCATCAACACTTTTACATTGTAGGCCTGGAATGTTAGACGAACGACGTGGTTTTGTAAAACAAATATAAAATATTGATAGATAAATTATTTTTCGGTATATAATTAATCTATAGTTTGAAATTCACATATGAATGACATATAAGGAGAACTGTTGGATTCCATGAATATTCTAAAATTGCGTATTTTGATGCTGATCGACAAATTCCATAAGGCGACGGATGTGGCCGAAGCTTTGCAAGTCAAACAACCTACCGTCAGCTTTCATATGAAAAGCTTGGAAAAGGAAATGGGTGTTTCCTTATTCTCTCTTCAACAAGGCAGGATTATGCTAACGGAAGCTGGAAAAAAATTATTACCTTACGCAAAGCAGATCATCTCTCTGGAGCAAGAAGCTAGACAAGCTGTAGATGAACTGACAGAAGAGTCACAGGCGCAATTACATCTGAGTGCAGAGTCGATATCAGGTACGTATCTCCTCCCCACTTTGATGGCTAAGTTTGCTGAGCGGTATCCAGATTGTCGTATCCAGTTGGAGATTCAATCCCCGGATGCAATTAAGCAGCTACTGAAACAGAGGGAAATTGATTTTGCTTTTCTCGACGATAGAGGATCTCTTCCGGAGTATACGGTGGCAGAGCCAGTGGCTTCAGATCAAGTAGGAGTTATCCGTTCTGTACGTGCACCTGAAGTCAAATTAGAGGAGTTCGATGGAACCGATATGCTGGACAAGCACACATGGGTAAAATATAGCGGTTCATCCGTTGTAGATCTGTACTCCTCGCTAGTTAAGCCTCATCTGGAAATCAACTCTTGGGAAGCGGTAAAGCAAGTCGTAAGCGGCGGAGAGGCGCTTGCCTTCTTTCCTGCAAGCGGAGTCGATAATCATGAAAATGCTGTTCCCTCGGTGGAATGGCTTCCTTATCCCGAGGCTGATTATCAAATAAACATCGTGTATCAACAAGATACACACATGAACTTGATGCAACAGGCATTCCTTGATTTCATACGACAAGAAGGACTAGAAATAAAAAGCTAGAGAACATAAAAAAGAGCATCCAAGTCTTATTGACTTGAATGCTCTTTTGCTTGTTGTAACGATACATACAGCCTCGGTATTATTTCACGGAGGCTTTAATTACGCTTGTGCTGGAACGCAGCTAATTTTGATCAGGTTCGTAGAACCGGAATCACCAAGAGGTACGCCCGCAGTAATCACAACCAAATCGCCCTCTTTAACGAGGCCAGATTTGCGACCACCTTCCAGCGCGTTGTCAAACAGACTGTCTGTTGTGTCAACGATTGGTCTGCCTTGTACTGCATGTACGCCCCAGATCAGAGCCAAACGGCGAACTGTTCTTTCCTGTGTTGTCACAGCAACAATCGGAGCTTCTGGACGATATTTAGAAATCATACGCGCCGTTGTTCCGCTTTGTGTGGACGTCAGAATCGCTTTAGCATGCAGGTCAAGTGCAGAAATAGAAACGGATTGGCTGATTGCTTCTGTGATACTAATTTCTTGAGCCGTTCTTTGTTTTTTGAACAAATCACGGTAGTTCAGAGAGGACTCAGCTTTTTCTGCAATACGTGACATTGTCAATACGGATTCTACTGGATATTTACCCGCAGCTGTTTCGCCGGACAGCATAATTGCGTCTGTTCCGTCAAAAATAGCATTCGCCACGTCACTTGCTTCCGCACGAGTCGGACGCGGGTTACGTTGCATGGAATCCAGCATTTGTGTTGCCGTAATAACAGGCTTGCCAGCTACATTACATTTGTTAATCATCAATTTTTGCGCCAGAGGCACTTCTTCAGCAGGAATTTCCACACCAAGGTCACCACGGGCAACCATCAGGCCATCCGAAGCTTCCAAAATTTCGTCCAGGTTGTCCACACCTTGCTGATTTTCGATTTTGGAAATGATTTGAATATGACTTGCGTTGTGTTTCGCCAGCAATTCACGAATTTCCAGTACATCACTTGCTTTACGAACAAAAGAAGCCGCGATGAAATCAATGTCCTGCTCAATACCGAAAATGATATCATTAGCATCTTTCTCCGTAATACCAGGCAAAGAAATTGCAACGCCTGGAACGTTAACGCCCTTCTTGCTTTTGATCGTTCCGCCATTGACAATGCGGCATTTGATTTCAGTGCCTGATACTTCAATAACGGTGAGTCCGATCAGACCATCGTCGATCAGAATGGTGGAGCCGGGCTCCACGTCCGAGGGAAGATCTTTGTACGTAATAGAAATACGATCTTGCGTACCGAGAATTTCTTCCGTTGTCAGCGTAATGAACTCGTCCTGAACAAGCTCTATAGGTTCAACTTCGAGCTTTCCTGTCCGGATTTCCGGCCCCTTCGTATCGAGCAAAATAGCAACATTTTTGTTAAGCTCCTTACAAGCTTGACGGATGTTTTTAATCCGGTTGCCATGCTCCTCGAAATCACCGTGAGAGAAATTCAGGCGGGCTACGTTCATACCAGCCAAAATCAGTTTCTTCACATTTTCCAATGACTCACTGGAAGGACCGATGGTACATACAATCTTAGTTTTGCGCATTTGGGTTTTTCCTCCGTTTTCAAAGGTGCTACTCTTTATATCTTTTTCCAACAATTAAATCTACTACACTTTTTCCTATTTGTATAGGAAGTTCGTCATATTTATTGTTACCCGTTTACAGCGTATTACAACATAGGTTCAGTTTCCGAAGACTTCAAGAAGGTGTATTGACCTATTTTTCGGAATTTCTGATACCGATCTTCCCTCAATTCATCGCAGCTCATATTGGTAAGTTCCGCCAAATGACGTTCCAATAGCTCCTTGATTGCGGCAGCGGTCACTTCATAGTTACGATGCGCGCCCCCTTTCGGCTCCGGCACAATATCCTCGATAATTTCCATGCGCAGGAGGTCATTAGCCGTAATCTTCATGGCTTCAGCTGCCTGATCGGCCTTGGAAGCATCTTTCCATAGAATCGAAGCTGCACCGTTTGGAGAAATGGCCGAATAAATGGCATGTTCCAGCATCAGCACACGGTTACCGACTGCAAACGCAAGCGCACCGCCGCTTCCACCCTCGCCGATGACCACACAAATAACAGGCACCGAAAGCTTTGCCATCTCCCGCAAGTTGCGGGCAATCGCTTCCGATTGACCTCTCTCCTCTGCTGTATTACCCGGATAAGCGCCCTTCGTATCAATGAATGTAATAATAGGGCGTTTAAATTTCTCAGCCTGCTGCATCAGACGCAAGCCTTTACGGAATCCTTCCGGATGGGCACTACCAAAAAAACGTGCAATGTTATCTTTCGTATCCTTACCACGCTGCTGGCCAATGACGGTCACCGGAATACCATTCAGCTTGGCAATCCCGCCTACAACCGCCAAATCATCTCCAAACAAGCGGTCGCCGTGTAATTCAATAAAATCCGTAAACACCTGCTCTATCAGATCAAGAGATGTTGGTCTTTGATGATGACGAGCCAAATGCATTTTTTGTGGTGCTGTAATGTTCGAATATATTTCTTCTTCCATCTCGAGATAACGTTCCTCGAGACGGTTGATTTCATCTGTAAAATCAATTTGCTTATCCTGTCCGAATTGCTTGAGTTCTTCGATCTTCTGTCGCATCTCGACCAGGGGCTTTTCATAAGGCAATTCGCCAGCCATCTATTCCTCCCCTTTCACACTGTGTAGATCAAGCAGTTGCCCAAGGGTATCGCGCAGTTCCTTGCGATGTACAACCATATCCAATTGTCCGTGCTGCAAATTAAATTCAGAAGTTTGAAAATCATCCGGCAGCTTCTGTCTGATTGTCTGTTCAATTACAATACGCCCTGCAAAACCGAATACAGCTCCTGGCTCTGCGATATTAATATCTCCAAGCGTAGCAAAGCTGGCGGATACTCCACCTGTAGTCGGGTCGGTGATAACAGAAATATAGAGCAATCCCTGCTCATCCAGACGAGCAAGAGCAGCACTTGTTTTTGCCATCTGCATCAAGCTTAAAATACTTTCCTGCATACGTGCTCCGCCGGAAGTTGAGAAAATTATTAGCGGCAGACGCTTGTCTATTGCTTGCTCAATGGCGCGCGTAATTTTCTCTCCTACGACCGAACCCATACTACCTGTAAAGAAGTCAAAGCTCATCACAGCAACGACAACAGGATGTCCATAAATAAGGCCGTCGCCCGTAACGACAGCCTCTCGCAAGCCAGATTTCAGGGTCTGTTGCTCCAGCTTGCTCGCATATCCCGGAAAGTCCAGCGGGTCAACCGAAATCATATCGGCATCATATTCCGTAAACGTGTCTTCGTCGAGCACCATGCGAATGCGATCCATTGCATTCAAACGCATATGGTATCCGCACACCGGACACACTTTCAAATTTTTCTCTAGTTCTTTGCTGTATTGAATACTTCCGCACTTGCCACATTTGGTCATAAGACCTTCGGGAATTTCCCGTTTGGGACGATCCGGCATGTCCGCTTGATCGCCGCTCAGCGCCCGTTCCGAAGGGATGGTCGCGTATTTACGCTTCTTTTGGAATAAATCTTTAAACACAACTACACCTCTCCAGCCGTTTATTTGTCAGCCGTAACCGATACAAGGTCCTCTACCGTCTATGCGGCACCTCTAAGCATTATGTTCATACACACGTCAACGCCTGTTCCTAAAACATTACCGCCGATCGTGCATCCTTTGTTCCACCCATGCTGCTGTATCACTTCCGCCGTTCCGGACTCAAGGGCGCAAAATCGAATTAAGCACTTCCTGAATTTCTTCGACTTCACCCGAAGGCACAAGTATCTCAAACTGTTGCTTGGATGCGCTGATGGCCCGGGCCTGCACCATAAAACCTTCTTCAGACAGTTTGAGCTTAATCATGTCAGCCAGTCTGGCCGTCGGTGCAATATAAATCACCGTCCACATGCCTTGTTTCTACCCCCTAAGCCTCAAGTTTTGAGCCCATATAATAGACTCATGATAACATACCTTACTTTTTTCCCGCAACAAAAGCCCTCCTGATCATTTAAGTTCCGTCGGAGGGCCTAGAAAATCATCAACTCTGTTTACACAGGTCAACTAAGCGTCCAATGATGCAGGATAATGCTTGGCATGGAGACTCCGATGTGCAATTCGCGAAGAAGCAGCGGCAGCCAGTCCGGCGACAAGATCGTCTAAAAACACATGAATACCACTGCCTTTTTGGTTCAGCTGTTCGATAATCCCCGTCTTTTCCTTATCCAGATAACCAAAACTGGTTAAGCCAATCATGCCGTACACACTCGTAATTCCAAGAGCTAGTGTCTCGTCCACTCCGTACAGCGGTTCGTCTGCCTCCATAATGGCTTGCAGCGGCTGAGGGAGAAGTTTTTTTTCAGCCAATTCATCAAGCGCAATGCCTGTGAGCAACGTATATTGAACCTCGCGCTTTTGCAAAACGGCTTTGACACTGTCTATACATTCTTCCATCGTCAAATGAGGATAATATTTTAGCTGAAGCTGAAAAACAATGTCCGCAATGGACTCGATACGAATGCCTCTGCGATTTAGCAAAGTTTCTGCATATTCATAGGACATAATTTCCCTCCCGCTTTCACCGTGCAGTTCTATTCTTTCACCGTGCGGGACCTTATGGTGCAGGGTACGTGTTGAACCCCTGTTCCGCCAGTTTTCCAAGTGTATGCGGGAGGGAAGGAAAATGTTCATTAAACCGTTACAATAAGGGCGGGTTACTGTGTACCTATTATTTGACTTTCACCGTGCCTTCACCCAACATCGACTCCATTTGATCAAAAAGCTGAGGAGAGGGCTTAATGCTGTAAGCATCGCTCAACGCCAGCAGACGCTGGTTGCTCTCATAAAAAAGTACGGTAGGCATAGCACCGGGATGCTCCTGTAGCAGCGCCTTGAGACTGACCAACAAGCTGGCGTCTTCCTCAGCCTGGCGGGTGATTTTGACAAACACCCGCTGACGAGTGGTCGGCTCCGCGCTGCGCGGGACCGGCACCTGTTCACCGTGAGCCGCTTCGACTCCGCGCGGTGAAGCCGCCGCCACGGGGCGAGCCGCCATCGTTTGAGGCGAAGCAGATGCAGTGGCTGCCGAAGGCGGGGACGACACACGCGACGCGCTCCCGCCCGGGCCGCCAGCAGCAGAACCAGCAGCTGGTACGGATGCTCCAGCTGCTGCGGACGAGCGCGTACTGGCACGTCGGCGCTGGAGGAGCCGTGCCAGCGAGTCTTCCGCTAGCGGGGCGACCTCATCCGCAAGGAGCTTGAAGTGCTCATCCTGCTGCTGCATCTTGGCTCGAAGCGTAAGCAAAGCTCCCTTTTCAATCCACTGCTGGCTTCGCTTCCATACCTCAGGAAACAGCACAACCTCACAGCGCTCAATCTGATCCTCCAGCTCAATGAAGGCCATAGCCTTACCCTGCTTGGTCGTAATCGTTTTGAGTGACACTACCATGCCTGCGGTCACAACAACCGTTTCATCTGGGACATCGCCCAGCTCCATCAGACGATCCGCCTCGCTGCTTTCCAACAGCGACTCAAAATCATCCAACGGATGCCCGGATAAATACAGTCCCAGCAGTTCACGTTCCAGTTCTAACTGCTGGCTGGCACTGAATTTGGGTACATTGGGATATTCGATATCCCAATTGGGCATTTCCACAAAACCAAACATATCAATTTGCAAGTCATCCCGTTCCTTGCGCCACTTGACGGCTGCATCCACCGTTTCATCCAGCATGGCAAGTAACTGTGCCCGATGACCCGTCAATGAGTCAAAGGCCCCTGCCTGAATAAGCGATTCAATTACTCTCTTATTACATACTCGCAAATCGACACGTCGACAAAAATCGAGCAGGCTGTCGAAAGGCCGTTCCTTACGAACAGCGAGAATACTCTCCATCGCCTGTGTGCCAACATTTTTAATTGCAGCTAGGCCGAAGCGGATGCCTCCTTGCTGTAATGGAGTAAACAGCACCCCGCTTTCATTCACATCAGGTGGCAACACTGCGATATCCATACGACGGCATTCGACGACATATTCAGCCACTTTCCGATGACTTCCCATCACCGCCGTCAGCATTGAAGCCATGAATTGTACTGGATAATGTGCCTTTAGATAAGCCGTCTGAAATGCTAGCACACCATAAGCAGCTGCATGAGCACGCGGGAAGCCGTAGTCAGCAAAACGAACAATCATATCGTAAACCCTGCCGGCCTCCTCCTCCGTGTATCCCTGCTTCATACTGCCTTCAACAAAATGTCCGCGCTCCAGATCCAGCACTTCGCGCTTTTTCTTGGACACAGCCCGGCGCAACAGATCGGCTTCTCCCAGGGAAAAGCCCGCCATGCGCGAAGCAATCTGCATGATTTGCTCCTGATACACAATAATACCGTACGTATCCTTTAAGATCGGTTCCAAGTCAGGATGCGGATAAGAAATCTCAATCTGACCATGCTTGGCCTGTATAAAGTTAGGAATAAAACCCATCGGGCCCGGACGATACAAAGCCAGGACAGAAATGATATCCTCAAATACACTCGGCTTCAAATCCTTGAGTACCCGGCGTACACCGGCTGACTCCAGCTGGAATACGCCTCCTGTATCTCCTTTGCCCAACAAGTCATAGGTATGCGGATCGTTATCGGGAATACGGCTAAAATCAGGCGTTTCTCCATGCTCTTCCGCAATCCAGTGTATGCACCGTTCAATAATGGAGAGCGTACGCAGCCCAAGGAAATCCATTTTAAGCAAACCAATGCGCTCTAGAATTTCCATCGAGTACTGCGTCAAAGGTACTCCTTCGCTCCCCTCTTGAAGCGGAACCGCATCGGTCAATGGAGTCCGCGAAATGACAACACCCGCTGCATGTGTTGAAGCATGACGAGGCATTCCTTCAACCTTGATCGCCATATCCAACAGTTCACGTGTCTTGGGCTTCGTTTCATATAGCGTTTTCAGCTCCGGGGTAATTTCCAGCGCATGACGGATATTAATGCCTAGCTGCGCCGGAATCAGCTTGGCTGCCTTGTCCACCTCGCCATATGGCACGTTCAATACACGACCGACGTCACGGACAGCGGCTCTTGCCGCCAGCGTTCCAAAGGTAATAATTTGCGCTACATGCTCATTTCCGTACTTCTGTACTACATAGTCGATAACCTCGTCACGCCGCTCATCACTAAAGTCAATATCTATATCTGGCATACTAATTCGTTCAGGATTCAGAAATCGTTCAAAGAGAAGGTTGTATTTCATCGGATCGACATTCGTGATGTTAAGCACATAGGCAACCAAACTGCCTGCTGAGGAACCACGTCCCGGTCCCGTTGCAATCTTATGCTTATGAGCAAAAGCAATAAAATCCCATACAATCAGGAAATAATCGCTGAAACCCATACTGTCAATGGTATTCAACTCATAGTTTAGCCGTTGGTTCAGCCTTTCCCGTTCCTCCGGCTGCTCCCATCCGGAATCGCTTCCATAGCGACGCTCCAGCCCTTGCACGCACAGATTGCGTAAATAGGACGAAGAGGTCATTCCTTCCGGTAGCGGGCGATATTCAGGTAAAATGGATTGACCGAATTCCAGCTCCAGTTCGCATTTTTCAGCAATACGCACCGTGTTGGCGATGGCTTCTGCCACATGCGGGAATAAACGAGCCATATCCTCCTGACTTTTCAGATACAACTGACGTGTTGGTATACGCAAACGCTCCTCATCGTCAACTGTCTTTCCTGTCCCGATACAGATCAGAACATCCTGCACGTCCGCGTCTGGCTCAGTCAAGTAATGCACGTCATTCGTCGCGACCAGTGGAATATCCAGTTCCTTCGCCAGTGCGATCAAGAGAGGATTTACACGTTTTTGCTCCGAAAGACCATGATCCTGGAGTTCCAGATAAAAATCATCGCCAAAAATGTTACGATATCGTTCCGCTGCTCGTCGTGCCTCGGCTTCCCGACCATGCAGTAAATGCTGCGGCACTTCACCGCCCAAACAAGCGCTCAGGCATATGATGCCTTCGTGATGGGCAGCCAAAGCCTCCATGTCGATGCGCGGCTTATAGTGAAAGCCCTCCAAATGGCCGATGGAGCACAGCTTCATCAGATTTTGATAGCCTGTTTTATTTTTGGCGAGCAAAATTAAATGATATATGGGCTGATCCTTGCGGCTGCCACGCTCCTTGCGCGATCCTGCCGTCATATAGGCCTCACACCCAATAATCGGCTTAATGCCGTTCTCTACACACGCTCTATAAAAAGGAATGGCACCGTACATGACCCCGTGATCTGTAAGGGCCAGCGCCTTCATTCCGTAAGCTGATGCCTGTTTGACCAACTCCGCGGTACGAGCCGCGCCGTCCAGCAGGCTGTACTCGCTATGAACATGCAAATGCACAAATGAACTCATGCGCTTCTCTTCCTTTCACCGCTTGATTTTCTTCAAACTATTTTATCATATCCGCGTTAGTAGCGCCCATAGAATAAAAGTACAGACCTCGGCGGACAAGCGCGGTCTTGATTCGTATACCTAAGGAGGAAAAGAGCATGAGCACTTTTATATCCAAAGCGATTCTCGACTTCTTCATTGCCTTCGGCATCGTGCTCGGTGGAGCCATGCTCGGCGGAATGGGAGCTGTGGTATCGCTTCAGCCGCCCACCCAGACGATGCTAGAGGTTGCCGGAAGAATTAAAATATGGGCGCTTGCTGCCGCTGTGGGGGGAACGATGGACCCGATCCGGGTCATTGAAAGCAATATGTTGGATGGTAATTTGTCACCTGCCATTAAGCAGATATTGTATTTGATTTTCGCCTTTTTAGGCGCTCATATGGGTGCAGAGCTGGTCAAGTGGGTATGCGGCAACGGACGACCGTGAGGTGAAACGACTATGAGAGTTCCCCCTTTTGAGCGCCTGCGTCCTTTTATGCAATTGTCCTCCGTCTTTGTACTCGGTATGATTACGGGAGGCATGATCTACAACGTCATCTGGCATGCCAGCTTCAATCAGCTATGGACGAACAACCAGGATCTTCAATTCCAGCTCCAGCAAGCCGAGGAGGACAACAAAACATTGCGCAAATACAGCAAGCGCCAAACCGTTGTCAAAGAAATCAAGCTGATCGCGGAGGAAGCTTCGGCCGAAAAAATTGATCCTATCAACCTGAAGGAACTTCTTCGCCGTGTCAGTCGTGATCTGGAGGTGCTGCGTGGCAGAGATATGTTCGAGATTGACTCTGACAGCAAGCTGGTACGTATGTTGCTGCACCAAAAAAAATACACCGTTCGTGACAAGGAGTATACGATCCAGGTCAAAACGATGCTTGTAATGGAAGGCGTGCTGCAAATTTGGCTGGAAGCAAAAGAAAGATTGCCTGAAAGCCACTAGTCGATCTATTCGACTTCACACCTTACTCCGATCCATTGTAGACTAACCATGTTCAATGGAATGAAGCGTCATCACTGCTTTGCATACCAAATGATTTTCCCGTGAAATTGCAATTTCTAGCTTGCAGGTGCGGCGACTCATCTCGAGCAGCATCGGACGAAGAACGACAGCATCTTCTATCTGTACGGGTCTAATAAAATATGTCGTCAAATTGTCCAGCACATAATCCTTGCCGCTCTTGTCTCTAGCTGCCCGGTAGCCCGCTTGTGTCATCACGTTGACCAGTACGCCTTCCGAGATCGTACCTAAATTGGTCGCCATTTGCGGAATGATAAACCCGCGAAAAAATAACGATCCGTCCTCATTACGCTCCTCAGCAAACCCGTTCCAGATCAGCTGGTCGAACGTCTCGCCAAGTTGCGGCTGCTTTTGGGCGTTACGCAGCGCCTCCAGCACCTCACGCCGTGTAACGGACCCGAGCAGCTTGCGATTGCGGTCCACGACCGGCAAATAATCCACACCTTCCCACGCCATCATTTGCGCGGCTGAAGCCAGCGAGGTCTGGTAGGTGACCGTTATCGGATTGCGGATCAGACATTTATCCATCGTATGCTCAGGTTGAAGCCCCTCCACATCTTTGCGGCTGACGATACCAATTAAACGATTCCATTCATCCACGATTGCAAAATGATGATGTCCGGTCGTCACCGAAAGTTCTTCAAACTCGGTAAGTGTGCTGTTGATTTTCAAAGTCAACGTTTTCGGTTTGCCTGCCGCAATATCTTCAATCAGCATAATTTTCTTTTTGATCAAGCGGTCAAATATGGCTCTATTAATCATAGATGCCACTGTAAAAGTATCATGGCGTGAGGAAATAATCGGCAGACTGATCTTGTCTGCGAGCTGCTTAACCTCTCGGCTCGTACCGAAGCCCCCTGTAATAAGCACACCTGCCCCCTGCTCCAATGCAAGTGAATGCGCATCCTCACGGTTACCTACGATCAGCAAACTACCTGCGTCAATATAACGAGCCATAGCTTCCTCGCGCATCGCTCCGATCACATACTTGTGCAAAGGCTTCTCCAGCCCCTCACTTCCGCCCAGCACATGTCCCTCTACAATATTCACGACATCTGCAAAGGTCAGCTGCTCGGACAAGCCGCGCGGGCGCTTCTCCACTCGTACTGTTCCGATCCGTTCCTTGGTAATGACAATTCCTAGGTTTTCAGCTTCCTTCACGGCCCGATAGGCCGTTCCTTCGCTGACGCTCATTTCTTTAGCCAACCTGCGCACAGAAATTTTGGAGCCTATTTTCAACTGCTCGATATGTCGCAATAGCTGCTCATGCTTCGTAACTGTTTCATCTAGCCCGTCCAACTCTGTTACACCCCCAACGTTCAATCTGTATCATTCTGTATCTATTATAGCACAAAAACCCTTTATTTTAGACCTTTGTTCATTTTGAGTTCTCTGCTTCGGAAATAGCAAAAAAGCGATCCCCTCTTTACAAGGACCGCTTCTTACTATGATTGATTTGTAATCTGGGAGGCCAGCCCAAGACAAGCTGAAAAAAAACTCACTGCATACTGCCTTTGTCAGCTTTTTTATCCCATTTCATCTGCCACTGCTGCATTTTGGCCCGCCGTACACGCTCCAGCGTTTTGCGCTTTTCCTCATCTACACCCAGCAAAAAATGCATGTTCGCTCCGATGACTAGCAGCGCAAAAAGTACCCATACTATCCCAAAGCCGTTGACCCAGTTCAAACCGCCTGCAAGCGAGATGCGTGGTAACGCGACCAAGACCATAGCCAGCGCAATCAGTGTATACAAACCATGTTTCCATTTTTTAAAAGAACCCAATCGTATCCCTTCCTCTCCCTGTGACTCTATGTATCTAGTCTATGAGAGGACAGGAAGGAATATGAGACAAACTTACAGAGATGAACCGTACAAATCTTGAAGGCTGTCTGCAATAATTTTGTTAACGTCCTCAATAATCACGCTCAGGCGACGTTCAGCGTCGAACAGGCGACGGATGTTGAGATTCAAACTTAACACCTCGAACAGCTTCTCCATCTTTTCCATCTCTTCCTGTGCTGGCATATCGCCGCTCATCATGCGTTGTTGTACTTCCATTTGGCGTTCACGGAAATCGTCGAGCATTTTCTTGGCTTCTGGATCGGTTTCGATCAGCTTCATCGCTGACGTAATTTCCTCTACCTCTTTGCTTTCCTTCAATGCTTTCGCTAAATCATGGGCTTTGTCGTAGATGTTCATGATTGTTTATTCCTCCAATACAAGTTTAGTGTCAACATTTCACATTGTCCGTCAATCACCAAGGGATATATGTCCTCATATGATGAATCAGTGCTATTACAGCCCATTCACGTTTCCCGTTACTTTCAAGACATCAAGTTGCTGCCCGGAAGGAGATCCACGATGTCCATCAAAAAAACAACGATTCAAATCATCGGATCGGGCATCTTGCAGGATGACGTACTCATGGTCGGCGAGTCCTTGCTTCGCAAATGGAAAATATCCGCTGGCCACCCCGTTCAGCTCGCCTTCGGTTCGTTCCGCCAAGAGGTTACCGTCATATCGGTGCCCCGCTATAGCGGCCTACGTGTGGGAAGCGTGCTAGCCCGAAAAATGGGGCTTCATGCCAATTGTGATCTGCGAGTAACCTACAGCCGAGGTCGCCGGACACTTCGAGTGGGCCCACTTATTAGCGTGCTGGTCAGTCGGGACTATCCCGAACAGCCCGACAAGCCTTTCGGGTCGATCACCCTGTTCTGCCGTGAACTAGTCGGGGAATGCCGCAGACAAGGAGCATATGTGTATTTCTTCACCCCGGAGCATATCGGAAGTCAGCCCGGGCGAGTTCAGGGATGGGTGTATGACGGAGGCTGGAAAAAGACGGTCATGCCCGCCGGCGATGTCGTCAATAATCGTCTTACCTCCCGTAAACTCGAGAACAGAACTAGCGTACAGCATTTCATGAAAGAAGTAAAATCGCAGTACGGCACGACCATTTTTAACGAAAAGTTTTTGGATAAGAATGAAGTATTTGATGCGCTTAAATCAAATTCTTCCCTGCGCAAGTATTTACCCGAGTCCCACTTGCTGCAAACCTTTGTTGTTTTCAAAAAAATGTGCAACCAGTATCCCGCTGTTTTTCTCAAGCCAGTGCGCGGAAGCCTGGGTAAAGGCATAATGCGCATTAACAAGCAAACCGATGGCACCTTTTCGGTGCTATCCACAACAGCAGGCACACCCCGCAAGCAAACGTATGCCAACGTCGATAAGCTGTACAAAAGCTTAGCGGGAAAAATGAAAACAACACGCTTTCAACTCCAACAGGGACTTACCTTGATTGATCACGGTAAGCGTCCGGTCGACTTTCGTGCGCTTGTACAGAAAAATTCGTCCGGAACCTGGACCGTAACATCCATTGTCGCCCGGATCGCCGGAGGAAGCCACTTTGTGTCCAATCTGGCAAGAGGCGGCACGCTGAGTACTGTCAAGGAAGCACTTGCCAAGACCACGCTGCCCGCAACCGTTAAATCGAATGGGCATACCTCTCTCAAAACAGCAGCACTGGATATCGCAAGCGGAGTAGAAAAAGCAATTCCCGCCCATTTCGCAGAATTTGGTATTGATCTGGCAATAGACAGCACGGGGCGCATCTGGTTGCTGGAGGTCAATTCGAAGCCATCGAAGAATGACAACACGCCGTTAAATGATCAGAAAACTCGCCCGTCCGTTAAAAAAATGATTGAATACTGCTGTTATTCAGCCGGCTTCAAATGAATTCATCTCTTCCAGAGTCTGGCTGCCAAAGGAGCTGTTGTCGGTGTCTCTTGTTGTGCCAGGCACGCTGGGCGTGCTTGTTAGCCGGAATCAGGCCGCCACTCCCCCTATTACCGAAGCCGATTTTTGCCGCAGGCTAAGTCTGTTGGGCAGGCGCTCTGATCTTAGCGTAATGGCGTTTACCGTCGAAGGAGTTTCACCTGAAGATCACTCCATACGAGGTTATGTTTATCGTAACGGAGTATGGACATCCGGCCGCTTTCCGTTGCCGGATATTGTGTATAACCGCTGTCTCCATGTCCACGAGAGCCAGAATGTCAGGCGCACACTGGAAGACATGGCGGAGCAAAATTCGCGCAAGCTCATCTACTGGTCGCGTAACTTACCTGGCAAATGGCAGGTGTATCGCGCTTTGCATGCGGTAGATAAAGTACGTCCTTTTGTGCCGCCTACGGCGCCTTACCGGGACACGGCCCAGCTTGTGGAATGGCTAGGACGCCATTCGGAGCTGTTTATGAAGCCACAGACCGGAACACATGGCAAGAGCACACTATATCTCCGGCTGGCAGAAGGAGGCCAGGGACTACTTGTACAGGGTAGAGACTCCCGTAACCGTCCGTTCCGGCGTTTGTTTCCCGAATTGGATGCAGGATTGTCATGGATCCACGGAATTGCACACAAACGCGCTTATATCGTGCAGCCTTATTTGAAATTAACAAGCCAAAGCAATCATCCCTTTGATGTTCGCGCACTCATGCAAAAGGATGGCAACGGCCATTGGCGCCTGACGGGCTTTGCTGTAAGAGAAGGCAGAAAAGGAACTCTGACTTCTAATCTGCACGGTGGGGGCGAAGCCCATCCGGCTGAGCCATACCTTCGTGAACAATTTGGCGCGGACACCACGCGTCTCATCATCGGGCAGATGAGGGCGCTGTCCTCGACCATTACCAGGGCGCTGGAGGAACGTTATGGCCGCCTTGGCGAGTTGGGAATTGATTATGGTATTGACCAGAGCGGGAACATCTGGCTATTGGAGGTTAATTCCCGACCTGGTCGGGCCGCCTTTTTTCAGACCCGTCAGCCGGAGTGCGCTTTCCAGTCGGTCAACCGCCCGCTCGAATATGCTCGATATTTAATGACCCATTCCAAAGCGACAGGGCCAAAGGGCGCGGGCGCCTCCCTTGAACATACGGTATAGGAGGATAAACAGATGAGTTTAACGCATTGCAATGTGCATTTCTCACAGCAGCCCGACAAGGTGGCGTATATATCCACTGCCTTGTTGAAAAGCCTTAGATTATCCGGAGCCAAGTCCGTTCGTCTGCGGCTCGGTAAGGATCAGATTCCCGCTACAGTAAAACCAATTCAGAAGGCGGGACGCCATCTATACTTGACCTCCGGCTTACGTAATGCAATCCGTGTTCCCAAAAGCGGGGCCATCTATTTGCGGAATCTGGATGGTGATATACAGCTAGGGCCGTTGATTGGCGTGCTGTCTGACGGTACCACCTCCACCACTCGCCCTTTCGGATCGCGCACAGGCTTTATTAAGCAACTGCTGAGGGAAGGCAGCAAAAAATCTTATATTTTTGCCTTCACCCCTCGGGATATCAACTGGCAAAATGATACGATTAACGGCTATTTTCTGTCATCCAGCGGGGAATTCACACGTAAACTTGTACCTTTGCCGGACGTGATCTATAACCGTTTGCCGAGCCGTCGCTCTGATTTTTCCCCGGCGATCAATCAACTACGCGAACGCTTTTCCCGCAAACGAATTCCCTTTTTTAACTGGAGCTTTTTCAATAAGTCCGATATCTATAATCTGCTGGAGAATAACCCAGATGTTAACCGCTATGTCCCTGAATCATATATGAATCCCAGCTCTGAACGTATCCGAGGTATGCTGGAGCGACATCAATTTGCTTATTACAAGCCAAGTGGAGGCAGTCTCGGTAAAGGAATCTATCGTCTGTCCCATGTTCCCAAGCAAGGCTATTATGTGAGGTACCGTAAGAAAAGTAGCAATGTATTGCTAAAATTCGCCTCTTTTAATTCCATGCTCAGGATGCTTCACTCCAATCAGGGACAGATGTTAAAGGGTTATGTCATTCAACAGGGTATCCAGCTGATCGAGATTGACAATTGCCCGATTGATTTCCGGTTTCACATGCATAAAAATGGAAATAATCAGTGGGTCGTCGTCGGCATTGGAGCCAAAAAAGCCGGACGTGGCAGTGTCACAACCCATATCAAAAATGGCGGCTCTCTTATGACACCTGAACAGGCGTTGAACCGGGTATTCGGAGACCGGGCGGGTGAAGTGCTTCAACGTGCCAAGAACGTAGCAGTTACGCTCGCTGAAGCCATTGAACACCATCACCAGCATCTATTGGGTGAAATCGGCTTTGATCTGGGCATTGATCAGGATGAAAAGGTATGGATGTTTGAAGCCAACTCCAAGCCAGGCCGATCCATTTTTCAGCATCCATCGTTGCGTGCGGAGGGTAAAGCATCCGTGGAGCATATTTTGGACCACTGTCTTTACCTCAGTAAATTCCGCAGAAAAGAGGAACTATGAATACCCGGGCGGAGCATAAGCCAGTCGTTGCTGTATTGACAGTGCACGACGAAGGGCAATTTTTCAAGGGCAATCAGCGCAATTTCAGGGATATTCTTGAAACGGGAACACGGATGGGATATCAGGTGTACATTGTTACCGTCAGGGACCTGAAACTGGCAGATGAGACGATTAAGGGCTATGTCTTCAACAAGAGCTTACAGACGTGGGAGGAACAGAATTTCCCACCTCCACAGGTCATTTATAATCGCATCCCCAACCGTAATTATGAACTTAAAACCTCTGTGCGCACAAAGTTGGATGAAATTTCACATGCCTCAGGCATTGAGCTGTACAATCCAGGCTTTTTTAACAAATGGGAACTGTTCAAGTGGTTGCGCACCTCAGAAACGACTCGTCAGCTTGTTCCGGCAACCAAACGGTTAAGCAACCTATCTTCCTTAGGAAAAATGCTGTCTACGTATCCATACCTGTATCTCAAGCCGGAAAACGGTAAGGCCGGAAAGGGGATTATGATTCTTAAATTCCTCCCAGACCATCTAATGGCTTACAGACTGACCATTCAGCATGACAAAAAAAGTGTAACCTACAGATCTGTATCGCTATCCCGGCTGTGGGGACGTATCCGACGGGAAGCAGGCAACTCACCTTATATCATTCAACAGGGTATCGATCTGGCAACCCATCAGAAAAAACCCTTCGACCTGCGTATCCTGGTACAAAAAAATATCCGTGGCTCCTGGAGTATCACCGGAGTCGGTGCCAGACTGGCCGGTAAGGGGAGCATTACCACACATGTCCCGCGTGGCGGGAGTGTAGAGGACCCTTTCAAGCTACTGTCCTCACTGTTTGGGCCTGAGGACAGCACGGATCTACTGAACAAAGTTAAAAGTACGGCCATACAGATTGCACGTCAAATTGAACGCGCATCCGGTCTTTCTCATGGCGAAATGTCCATGGATCTGGGCGTGGATACGCTCGGAACCCTCTGGTTTTTTGAGGCCAATGCCAAACCAATGAAATTTGACGAGCCGGAAATCCGCCAAAAGTCGCTTAGACGCATATTCCAGTACAGCTCCTTTTTGGCCGGACGAATGAAATCATGATCAAGGAAGTGGAATCATGCCGCAAATTAGCGATGTTCAACATTTGCCTGCCCGGAGCTGGCTGCTGAGACGACGACAGTTGCTGTTTTTGGCCCGCAGCTCAGGGGGCATGCGCATTACTCGTAATGCTCTGCGGCAGTTGGCCGTTTTAACGCCCGAGCAATTGAACACCCCTGGCTCCTCCCTCCTGTGTGCATTTGTGCGCACGGAGAAGGGGCTGCGGATTGCCGGATTTTCCCTCGCTCTGAATTACGGGGAGGATGCTTGCATCGTAATTGTTCGTCCGCTTTACCGGGGCCGCAGACTGGGCGCTAGACTGCTGTCCGCCCAGCTCAAACAGCTGCGCCGTCTGACGTGCAGCGTAGCCGCCGACAATATGTCCAGTCTCAAAACCTGTTTCCGCGCTGGGCTTGTTGCGCATGAAATGACGACTGGACCAACCGGGAAACCCACGCTGATATTTCACGGAGAGTTATCCCAAGATAAGCAGACGGCAGAGGAAGGTGGAATGCTGTGCCAAAACCTGTCCTAGGCATCATGACTTTGTATTTGAACAACAAGAAGCAATTAGAGGAACGCGACATATATGAGCGCATGATTGCAGAAGGGAAACGGCTGGGACTGGATATGTATGTATTCACTCCTGCGGATGTCCATAAGGATCGCAGGCTGCTCCTTGCCCAAATCTATGATCCACACAGCGGAAAATGGAGCCGAAAGTGGCGAGAGTTCCCAGACATGATTTTCGACCGTTGCCGGGTACAGCGCAGTGAGCGATATCGTCAGTTGAAGCAGTTCCGATTGCAATACACAGACCTTGTATATTTAAACCGACCGCTGAGTAACAAATGGGTCATTCATCAGCAGCTTGCGAGAAGGTCTGCCTTTCGCCCCCATTTGCCTGCAACAGAGCTGTTCAGTGGATTTCATAGTGTCAAACGGATGCTCAAACAGAATTCACTAGTGTACCTCAAACCGATTAACGGTACGGGAGGCCGCGGTATTTTACGTATTGAACCTGTTAACAAGCAAGGAGGCCTGTATCTGATTGAGGGCCGCAATCGCAAACGCCATATCATTCCCCAACAGCGGGTACGTCTAGACCGTCTGGAGCCGCGTCTGAGCAGCTGGAACATGGATAACTACATTGTTCAGGAAGGCATTCCTGTGCAGTTGCCGAATGGCAGAGTCCATGATTACCGTATGCTGGTACAGAAAAATAGCCAAGGAGTATGGGAGCTAACCGGATGCGCCGGGCGAATCGGGGCGCATCGGAGTGTCACTTCCAACCTGCATGGTGGAGGCAAGGCAGTACCGATGAGCCAATTGCTAACGCAATGGATTCGTGATGAAAGCCATAGAGAGAAAATCATCAAGCAAGGGGAAAAACTCGGACTGGACATCGCTGCGTATCTGGAAGAAAGCTACGGGGCATTGTGTGAGCTTGCACTCGATTTGGCAATTAATAAGCACGGTCATATATATGTGCTGGAAGTCAACCCGAAGCCAGCCCGTGAGGTCTTTTCGCGTATTGGTGAAAAAGAAACCTATCGCCGCTCCATCGCCAAGCCCATGGAATATGCCTTGTGGGTCTACCACACACAAATTAATCCAAAGCCTCAGGCTGACCACAAAGCAGAAGATAAAACAGAAGATAAAGCAGAAAATAAGACAGAAAATAAGACAGAGAATAAGACAAAGGAAGGCTCCGCGTAAAGTGGCTGCCTTCCTTTCTTTTTTTCATCTGCCCGACAGTACCAGCATGTTTAATTATATGGTGCGTCGAGCCTATTTATAACCAATAACCTGTGTTTCACAGTTACTCAGCGTTTTTATAAAGTGTAAGCAGTTGCGTAAAGTCCGTAATAATCGCATCAGACCCCTTCAACTCATCGTCCACACCAAATCCCGCATAAGCGCAACCGATCACCGTCTGTCCGTTCTTTTTGCCTGCTTCCACATCTGAGGAACGATCTCCTACCATCCATACGTTCGAAATATCGTGCTTGCTCAATAGAATTTCCAGCAAATTCACTTTGGAAAGCGTGCTGTACTCCCCAGCGCTGTACAGTCCTTCAAAAATGGGAACCATTTCATACGCAGCAGCGATCCCCTTTACATAGTCCTCCAGACCGTTACTAGCTACGAACAATCGGACACCTTGCTCATGAAGGGCCTGGAGTGTTTCTTTTACATGTGGATACAGGGCATGACTTCCGCTCTTCAATCCCTCCAGTTCCAGCTGAAGCAGCAGCTCGTCCGCTCTTCTATGGGCCGCTTCGCTGGCTTCCGGCATCACTCTTCTCCAGATTTCATCCAGCAGCATACCCAAACTATTCAAAATAAGCTCCTCGGGAGGAGTCTCTCCTTCATAAAGCCCTTCGGCGCGCAGCGTATCAAACAGCTTGTGGTACGCAGGAAGCAATAGCGTCTCCGTCTGAAAAAGTGTACCGTCCATATCAAATACCATAGCCTCAGGTTTCTTCAACACAGGTGCATTGTTCATGTAGTTATCAGTCATTCCTTTCCTATGTAGGTTTACAACTCTAACCCCTCTCATGATAAGCAATAAGAGAGGTCCGTGTAAACCTCATTGCGCATACCGCTAACTCTTATATTTTTTTAAAACAGTCCTGAAACAATGCAAACCACCCCACATATCCGTGTGTAAGGCACCCCTTGGAAGGTTGAGATCCACACCATTCCAATACGAAAATCCCGCCTGCTCTATCCATTGCTCCATCGCTGATAGATCCACTGTAGGGTAATCAAACGTCAGCAGAAGCATTCCGTCATCGCGTAAGGTCCGGTGAAATTCATGTAAGGCTGCCAAAGACTCCTCAGGTGTTAAATGTTCCAGCACTGAAATACATACAATTTTGTCAAAAATGGCATCCTCATAGGGCAGAGCCGTCAGATTGGCATGTGCGGAGTGGAGCCGAACCGGTAAAATCTCCTGAATGCGCTCGGCAGCCTCTTCTCCGATATCCCGCCGCACCTCGGCCAAAATGGCATCCACGGAAACGATCCGTATATCCAGATCGCAAGCATAGACCTGAGCGCAACGGCGGGCCAACTCAAATTTGAATGGATGTGGAATTCCACACGCTGCGTCCAGCACCGAATCTTGACCGGACATAAATTGAAGACACCACTCATACTCATAGGGGCGACTCCACCAGCTTTGGGGGAGCCTGTAAATCATGCTGGAGGAGTTGGGATCAGAATATACAAAAAAGCGAGACAGATACGGGTCAGACATGTTCATGGATGCTGCCTCCTTTTGGAGAGATTTAAATTACTCTTGCAACACAGCACAGTTCATGACCCCGTTTCTCGCCTTGAAGTTTGGCCAACAATCCCATTTGCTCCGTAAAGGCAAGATCACCGTACAAAGGATGGGCTTGCAGCAAGGCATCCAAACCAGAGGGAAGCTGGCGGGTAAACAAAGCCACCGAGCGCAATCCAGACTTTTCCAGTAAGAGCGCCAGCGTATGCTCAGAATAATGATATAAATGATCTTCCTCGGTAAATAAAGGTGAATAAACACCATAAGCCTCATTGGTGAACGAGTTTTTGTTGGGCACTGTAATATATAACGTCCCGTCAGGTTGAAGCTGTTCGCGTAAATCTGTTAAAAAAGCAACAGGGTCCGCAATATGCTCCAGCACATGCCAGCATGCTACGGCCTCGTATTTGTGATCCAGTGGTAATTCAGTATCTTCTTCTGCTTCTTGCATTTCTTGTGCTTCATTCAATTCCTGCATATCACATGCTTCTTCGGTTTGAGTATCTTCTTCGGTTTCACCGTTCCAGTAACCCGGCAATAAATCCACGTCATATTTGTGTTTGGCGTAAGCACGCGAGTCTATGGAAGGTTCAATACCCACTGCATCCCAGCCGGCTTGAAGGGCAGCATGGATAAACTCTCCGGTACCTGATCCAATCTCAAGCAATTTTCCTTTACCGGAACTGAACATATCCAGTAGCATGAGTCCAAAAAGGGCATGATCCCCATAAGTTGACGCTGCTGCACTATCCCGCATAGCAACCCAATCGGCATTATAAATCTCTGCAATCATATCCTCCGGCTGTATATGATCCACATCATTACGAAAAACCAAGCCACAGGAACCGCACCCCATCAAGGTAAAGCGTTCATAGCTATGAAATACTCCCGTGTCAGACGAACCACACAGTTTGCATTTACTATAAAATACGTCCTTTGTTTCACTTTTAATTTGTAGACCGGAATTATTCATAACCTGGACACTCGAAATCTCGGCAACATCCATGGCGTTCACATCATGGGTAGCTTCATACTCTGGTGCAGTTTCTTTTTCTCCATTTATGTTGTCCTGATCTACCCAAAGCGTGAGTCGGGGGTTCGGGTCCAAAATAGATTCATATTGCTCTTTCCAGCCATAACGAGCACTTGGGTCAAGTAACTGATATCGCTGAAATTTGGCCATGCGAATAGCAGGTGTACACCATCCCCAATGCTGGATGCGGTAGTTGCTGATTTCACTGGGAAGGTCAAGCACATTTTCGGGAAATCTCCCACAGTGCAAGGACTGCTCCTTCCATTTATAAGAGAACCCTGCCTTATATCGAATTAAAAAAGGACGGTAATATTGATGAGCCTGCCAATAATCATCATCGCGATAATGCGTGGAATTCCACATATCAAACAACCTGAAACAAATCGTATCCGCTTTCGTTCCCGCTAACAAAGAATGTACCCCTTGAGCAAAACGGGATTCGAACATTTCGTCAGCATCCATATTTAATATCCATTCCGGAAAAGAAGCCAACGTCTCTCTCCACTGCTGCTTACGCAGCTCTAATTCATTGCTAAAAGAAGCTGTTTCATTGCGTATTAAACGCAATGGGATTCCCTTTAGGATCTCACGGCACAACTCTCCGCTATCATCCTGACTGCCATCATCAATAATGACCGCTTCATCAATATATTCCCGATGACTCCGCAGCACGTCAATGAGCTTGCGATCTGCCTCATTGTAAACCGTCATGGTCAGCGTCAATTTGGGTTTGGAGACAGGCGGCGTATGAAGTTCACTTTGTCGTGGACCAGGGAACGTTTGTGGTATAACAAAAGAATCTGCCGTGTACTTGGCAAAGACAGCTGACTCACGGAGGTCATACGGTATAACAGGAGGTTCAGGGAACTTAGATGGACTTGATGATGCAGAAGGATTGAAGGCAGGAGAGTTAGTAGAAGTATCGGAGTGATTTAGATATGCTAAATGTTCTGATTGGTCCGTATGAACAGCGCTCGTTGTAAAATAATTTAGGGTGAATAGTAGCTGCTCTGCCTTCATTCTGTCCGCTTCCCGGTACAGATGCATCGCCGGATAGTGTGTATCCACAAAAAGTGGAAATCCAAATGCAGCTGCCCGAATACAGAAATGTCGATCTTCTCCCCAATAGGAAACGTTTTTGATTTTACCAAAGTGAATCCCTGCTTCCAGTGCACGTCTGCGGATTAGGGTGCAAGCACCTAGCCCCCCCACTTCGTACAAACCAGGAACATGCATTTGGTGTATGAAATGCAACTCGCGTTGCGCTCGCTCCTCTGCCGACAACACTTCGCCTTCTTCACGATGGAACAAATTATATTCATCACTAACCCACACCTGAGGCAATAGAGGCCCCTCCGGCTGCCAGCGTGTCCAGAAAATCTCAGATACAATATCCTTCTCCGCCTCCACCAGCTTACATAAGGTACGGGAATGGAGAATCAGGTCTGAGTCGACTAAAAACAGCGCGTCATAATTATGCTGAAGTGCATAATCAATAAGACGATTTTTGAAGTCGGCCACTTTCCAGACGAGGGCTGGCGGCCAATAATGAGTGTGCTCATCACTTCGGTTCTCCACTTGCTGTGGACCTGTTAACAAGGGCAAAACCCTGCCCGGCAGCCGATTGGAAAAATCGGCAAGCCATTGGCTTGAAGTCGGATTGTCATTATCATCGACAAATAAATAATCGGGCAGCACATCAGGTGCCTCCAGTCGCTCTAAAGCTTGAAGAAATAAAGACAATATTTCCGGTTTCTGGTGCACCGGGCTACCGATTAGTATACGCATGATTCAACGCCTCCATCAGGCAGAAGCCTCATAACCGTTCCCCCCTCCATATCCTAAGGCATACCATAATTGCAACCGAGCGATATGGGAGTGAGCGTAGTATGAATGGACTTGCACCTGGAAATATCAATGAAAACGACATCCATACAAAAATACAATCTTACCATCCAAACAACTACTCTTTTTCAGTTTTCTACCCGTTTTCTAACTACATTTAGCCATCAAATTTATTTCCCGGTCGCACTTGATAATATCGAATTTTGCACAATCTCCTCCCCCTCATATCAGACTTTGATTTTCTAATTTATTAGAGCAAGACTGAATTTATGATTATCACCATCCTCTCAACGAGCCCTCGGAATTACTACATAATGAGCAAGCTATCCTAATAAAATGGAGATTATACCAAGTTTTTTGGGAGGGACAAAGAGCATGGTAACTGTCAGCTTATGTATGATTGTCAAAAATGAAGAAGAAGCCCTTCATACCTGTCTGAAATCAGTCCATGACCTGGTAGATGAAATCATTATCGTAGATACTGGTTCCACTGACAGTACCCAAGAGGTCGCTGCATCGTTCAATGCTCGGGTATACCATTTTGAATGGTGCGATGATTTCTCCGCAGCCCGCAATTATGCGTTTGATCAGGCAACGCAAGAATATCAATTTTGGCTGGATGCTGATGACATACTGGAAGAAAAAGACCGAATATCATTTCTCAACTGGAAAAAACAAGCCAACCTCTCCTATGACAGCATTACGATGGATTATGTGCTGTCTGTAGATGAACAAGGACAGCCGTTGTATAAGCTCAAAAGAAACCGAATTGTGCGGCGTGATCGAAGATTCAGATGGATCGGCTTTGTGCACGAATTCCTGCATGTGACTGGCAGCACCTTTCACAGTAATATAGCGGTGACTCATAAAAAGACACGTGCCTACACTGATCGTAATTTGCATATATATCTTAAGCATCGGGAGCAAGGCACTGCATTTTCTGAGCGAGATCACTACTACTTCGCTAATGAACTATATGATAATGGACGCATACTAGAAGCCATCCAGCAGTACGAACACTATTTGGGACTCGATCTAGGATGGATTGAGGATCGGATTGCTGCTTGCTTTAAGCTAGCGGATTGCTACGCCCACCAGGGTCAAAAACAGGAGCAGCGTATGGCTCTGCTTCGCACACTTAACCTTGATGTACCACGCGCCCAGTTCTGCTGTGTCTTTGGCAATTTGTTGATTGAAGACGAACAGTATACTCAAGCCATTTACTGGTTTCACCAGGCAACGTTGATAGAGCCTCCACAAGATGTGATGGCCCTAACCAATTCGTCGTACTATACCTGGTTTCCACACTTGCAATTATGCCTGTGTTACGACCGAATCGGTGACATCGAAAAGGCAAAATCGCATCATCGCATAGCTCAGTTGCACCACCCTACTCATCCAAGTGTTCTATATAACGAGAAGTATTTCGCACAACTGAAGCAATAGGGATGAGAAAGACGCGCCGGGGAAAGGTCGTTCAATGTAGCCGACCTTAGTCATCATGCCGATATGTGCTCGGCACGATACCCGGCGGACAGCCTGCAATTTTTCGGGGCTTTTATTTTTATCCCCTCTTATATATAAATGCCCATTGCCGCTCTTCGGGAACGACCATTTCATTAGCTTAGATTACTTCAAAAGAAAAAAGTCTCCTGCAAGCTTAAGCTCACCAAGAGACCTCGTATATCATTTTATCAGAACACTTTCTTCCGGTCTCTTTCCCCCTTCAAAATTTCCACTGACTCACGGAAACGGAGCGAATGGATTATTTCACGTTCACGTAGAAACTTCAGACTATCTTGCAAATCCACATCGTCTGTCAGATCAATCAGCCACTGATATGTAGCTCGAGCCTTTTCCTCTGCCGCTATGTCCTCATATAGATCAGCAATAGGATCGCCTTTGGCTTGAATATAAGCCGCTGTAAAAGGAACTCCAGCAGCGTTTTGATAATATAGCGCATGGTCGTGTGCCGCATAATATTCACCCAGACCGGCAGCCTTCATTTGCTCCACGCTCGCATCCTTGGTCAGCTTATAAATCATAGTCGCAATCATCTCGAGATGCGCAAATTCCTCCGTGCCTATGTCGTTCAGTACACCAATCACCTTATCGGGAATCGTATATCGCTGATTCAGATAGCGCAATGCCGCTGCCAGCTCGCCATCCGCTCCACCATACTGCTCCATAAGCAGTTTGGCCATATGAGGATCACATTTGCTGACACGTACGGGATATTGCAGTTTCTTCTCATATACCCACATTCATGTCCCCTCCTTTATAAAAGATTGTTAAAAGGTTGTACCTGCCTAGACCTGCCACGGCCAAGGGGATTGACTCCACTCCCAAGGATACTTGGAATAGGCACGACCAAAATTTTGTAAAGGCCCATATAGCATCTGATACTCGTTAGCAATCGCCGTTCTTTCCTGCGTCAGCTTATTGAACTGCTCGATGGCCTGTAAATCATCTGGGTGCGTATCCAGATACAAATTCAGCTCCACCAACACAAAATCCACCGCTTGGAGCTTCTCCAGCAACGCATAAAACTGGGCATCCCCCGGCTTGGTTTGGGGCGTGCAGCCTTGGGTCGGGTTTCCGGCTTGACTATAGCCCTGAGTTTGGTTCTGATACTGGTTCTGGTATGGATACGGATTTGAATAAGGGCTTTGATATGGATTCGGCTGTTGCTGTCCACTCTCATGCTGATTTTGCTGCTGGAATTGGAATGGGGACTGACCCTGATTTGGATTCTCCATTCTATTCGCCTCCCCCCTGGTTTCTTCTAGGCTCATAAGGGCTGTAAAGCAAAGGCCATAGCGTTCCCTTCGTCAGCGCCTCATCTGGACTGAATTGCGGTAGACCAGGGGGCTGAAATTGCACAAACAAGTTTGGCGGAAGCACATAAGTCTTGCACAGAACGGGCGGACACGGATCGAACGGACCGACAAACGGGGCATACTCACCTTGCTGTGGAAATTTCACGGGCCGGGACCTCCTTTGGTTGATCCATCTGCTTTACTATTCAACATATGCCGCATCGCCCAAGTCTCGAACAAAAAATCACAGATAAAAATAATTGTTCAAAAAAAATAACTATAGAACTATTTCTAATCAAAAAGAACCTTTAAAACCACGGTAACGTGGATCTAAAGGTTCTTGCTTCAGCACACTATAATAACTTACATACCTGAACTGATCTTACCTATCTATGTGAATCAGGACTCAATCGGTAGAAAGCTCATCTTCAATCACAGGCTCAGGCTTGCGGTGAATCTTCACTCTCATTATGCGAAGCCTTGTTGCTTCCTCCACCTCGAAGGTAAGGTTATAAAACTCAATTTTCTTCCCTTTCACCGGAATGCCTTCCAATTCCTTAAACAGCCATCCTCCGATGGAATCTACCTCGTCGTCTTCAATGTTTACTCCAGTCAAATCATTGACATCCTCAATGAGCATACGACCGTCCACAGAGATGAAGTTCTCCTTGATTTCCACGCTTGGGCGTTCATCCTCAAACTCATCATAGAGATCCCCGACGATTTCCTCCAAAATTTCCTCCGCTGTCAGCAGCCCGGCCGTTCCGCCGTATTCATCTACCACGAGAGTCATTTGGGAATGTTTTTTCTGCATAAGGCGTAGCACGTGGCTCACTTCCATAGACTCCGGCACATTCAAAATAGGACGTACCACCGAAGCCAGATCCAGTTGTTCCCCCTGCTCAGCTAGCAGAAGATCCGTGATATGGACAAAACCGATAATCTGGTCTTTATCCTCAACCGCTACCGGGTAGCGGGAATGCTTGGTCTCGCTGATAATCTTGAGATTTTCCTTAAACGACAAATTCGTATACAAACAATCCATATCTGTACGCGGCAGCATGATTTCACGTGCAAGCAAGTCGGAAAAATCAAAAATATTATCCATCAGCTTAATTTCGTCCTTATCAATCACACCGCTTTTGGCGCTCTGATTCATCAATATACGAATCTCTTCCTCCGAATGAGCCGCTTCGGCTTCACTCGCCGGCTGAATCCCGAATGCACGCAACAGCAAGTTTGCCGCAGCATTCAATACCCAGATCACAGGTAGAAAGACCTTATAAAAAAGCAGCAAAGGCGCCGATAAAAACAACGCCACACCTTCAGTCTTCTGAATCGCTAAAGACTTGGGAGCCAATTCCCCCAATACAATATGCAAAAAGGTAATTACGCAAAATCCGACGACAACGGATATCGTTGTAATCAGGGTGCCGTCAGTTACACCGAGTTTGTGCATGAGTGGCTCTATCAGGTAGCCGGATATTGCTGGCTCTCCAATCCAACCCAAACCCAATGAAGCCAGCGTAATGCCCAATTGGGTGGCGGACAGATAAGCATCCAACCTTTGGTTCACCTTCAGCGCATAGCCTGCCAGGCGATGACCCTCGCTTTGGAGCTGCGTCAATCGGGATTGGCGCATTTTGACCAACGAAAATTCTGCGGCCACAAATACACCATTTAGAAAGACAAGCAGCAGTACCAAGAGGAGATTCACAGCTAGCAATCCCCAATGAAACTCGGTATGACCATCCAATACGAACTCCCCATTTCTATAGTTGTAATGCTTTTCTTGATTTAAAGTCTATTCCTTTGTAGTACATATCCGCTACGAGCAGGTTCGGTCCACAACAGGCAGCGGCATCACAATGACAGTTCACAGTCTGATTCAGCGGATGCTCATTCAGCCATTCACCAAAAATATCGTCCAGACTGTCTTCCTGAATGTTGCCGAAAGCCGGAATGTCTGCAAAATCCGTCACATACACGCTACCCGTGAACATATTCACATTCACACGGTTTCTTCCGTCTGGATCATTACGCACCGTAATATTCGGTTCCTGACGCAAGCGGCGAAGCAGTTTGCGGTCTTCTTCCCGATCCGAACAAGCAAAGAACGGTAATGTGCCAAACAACATCCACATGTCCTGATTACGTACATCCAGCAGCTTATGGATAGAGTTCCGCATGTCGTCGAGTGAAAGCACAGGCAAAGCAGAGGCAAAATTTGACGCATACATTGGATGAACCTCATGCCGTCGGCATCCCATTTCGTTGATCAACTGATGAATGCCCTCCAGCTTCGTGTGTGTCCGATAATTAATCATGGATTCAGCTGAAATGAACATTCCCATTTCACTTAATCTGCAGGCATTCTCGATCATTTTTTCATACAGGCGAACAGCACCCGCACGTGGGGTCGGCCGGCCTGTATTTGCAAAACCCACTTCATAAAAATCGTCCGCATTCAAATAGTTAAACGAAATATGCATCACATCTAGATAAGGAAGCATCTTCTCATATCTGCGAATATCTAACGTCAGATTGGAGTTGATTTGCGAGCGAATACCGCGCTCTTTGGCGTATTTCAACAGTGGAACGATCACTTCATCCACTGTTTTATCGAGCAAAGCAGGTTCCCCGCCTGTAATACTGATGGTCTCCAGATGCTCGACTTCATCCAGACGCTTCAGCATTAGGTCTAACGGAAGGAAAGGGACCTCCTTCATAACCAGCATGTCGCCAACAGCGCAATGCTCACAGCGCATATTACACAGATGCGTTACGGTCATTTCCACACTCGTAAGCAAATGACGACCATGTGTACGCAATGAGACAATCGGGTCCCACGGATCATAGGTTGGCGATATTTGGGGTAGCGTGTTATTTTGTAGAACTGTCATTATGTTTTCACCTTATTTCTATTATTAACCTCAAAAGACGTATAATTATCATATCATGATGTGTAAAGTGTCTGCATGCTTTCTTCCACATCATCTGCTAATCTACGTGTACTCCTCCGAAAGGGGCCACAGTAGCACCCAATGTATTTGTAATCATAACCGAGAGGGATATGGACAAATCCACATCATAAGGTGCTTTCACTTCCTGCCCATCCCGGTCCCTTACAATGCGAATGACGGGTCTTTGCGGGATTTTGGAATGTATACGCACCACGACCCCCTCTTCCCCCGTGTTGAGCACCACAGAGAGTCCCAAGGGGTAAATAGCCACACAGTCACGAAAGGCTTCTAGCATTCGCTGCTCATATAACGTTCCTGCCCCGGCGTACAGCACTTCCATCGCCTCATAAGGCAACAAAGCCTGCTTATATATCCGACTTGCTGTCATTGCGTCGTACGAGTCTGCCAGGCCGATCCATTTCGCATATTCGTGGATCTGGTCCTTTTTCCAACCGTGTGGGTATCCGCTGCCGTCAATACGCTCATGATGCTGTAATGCACAATGAGCCGACAACAAGGGAATTCCAGGTTCGTCTTTAAGCAGCTTGTAGCCGATCACCGTGTGTGTTTTCATATGCTCATATTCCTCTTCGGTCAATTTGCCCGGCTTATAGAGTACTTGAGGTGAAATTTTCATTTTACCGATATCGTGCAGTAGTGAACCTATTCCCAACTCCATCAGCTGATTGTTATCGTAGCCGTTGGAAATTCCCAGTACAAGTGAATATAGACATACGTTCAAAGAATGATGATACAAATCCTGATCCGCGGCCCCAATATCCATCAACATAATGACGGCGTCCTGCCGGCCTCCAATATCGTCCAGAATAGATTCCATCACCTTATAAAATGACTTGCCAAAATATTTGTGCTTATGATCTACGGAGTAGGATGACAACCCTTGAAATTGCTTTTTGATTTCCTGTAGCGCCGCCGCCCTTGTCTGTTCATGGATCATCTCAGGAATGACGATATCTTCTGTCACAGCATCCTCAATGTATACATATCCAATACCGACTTGGCCTAGACGTTCAATCAATCGCGAAGTAAGCTCAACACCTTCCGAGAGCAGCACCATTCCATTTTCATTGTATATTTTTTTGCCCAGCTTCATGCCGGCTCTCAATAATGTAATAGGTACCAGTCGCAGCTTAATCCTCTCCCGATTGTTTTGATACCTGAAGCCACCTAGCTGTAAAACATTCTTCCATCGCGCCCGGACGCTTCAACTCCATTTCAATCAAATCCCGTAAAAATTCTGGAAGCATAAATCGGAGATCTGTTCCGTTCGCAAGCACCTCATAACCTGCTTTGAAAGTGAACATATCCAACGTGCCCACTGTGTATTCCTCATGCTCTTCCAAAGGTTGACCTGCTACACGAATGTCCGTTACTTTTTCATAAGGAGCACGGCCAGGGTCATACTGAATAGCCAAGCCATCCACACACATCGTACCGAGCACTTTGCCTCTGAAGCCAAAGCCCGTCATAGGCTTGTCCGCAAATTCAGACAGCAAGGACTGCTCCAGCGCCAACCGAATATCGCTCCCCCGCAACTTCATAACACAGGCATTAATCGGTGAAGGGCATAAGGAATGCAGGATTCCTTTGCTGATATCCCCTTGAGGTAATGGGCCGAGCAGTTGTCCCGCGTTGACGAGGGCAATTTCTGTTCCTGTAAAATGGGACACCGATTGTGCCAGCATATTCCCGAAAGGGGATTCCTGATCATATGCGATCTCCAGTTTCCGATCCGTCACAGCAACCGTGCTCTCCATGGCGCGCTCTGCTTGTCTGCGATGCACCACAATGGCCGATGCCACTTTTTCGTCCAGTATTGTCAGATCCACAGGAACTACACCGCCTGACGTGACTCGAAACGGTTCGAGGCTATTGTTACGACTTAGCGTCACTTCACCCAGCAGCGTTCCGAACTTACCCGCCCCACATAAAGCTGTTTTCCCGATCCAAAGCGGTTCCTCCAGCACATGATGGGTGTGACCTCCAAGGATAACGTCAATTTCAGGAAATTGCGACGCTAACTTTTTATCGGAAGGTAGACCCAGGTGCGACATCACGACCAAAACATCAACCTGCTTTCTCAGTGCCGCGATCTGCTTCCCCAGCACATCAAACGGATTGAGCACATCCCAGCCCAGCAATTGATAAAACTCTACAAAAGGAGCCGTCACACCGAGTAAACCGACCTTGATTCCTGCTTTGTCTACGATAAGGTATTCCTTCATCCACGCAGGACTCATCCCTGTGGCACACTCAGTCATATTGCCACATATGACCGGACAATGAATGCCCGCATATGCCTGTTCAATCATATCCGGGGTAAAAGTCAGTCCCTCATTGTTACCGATCGTAATGGCATCATATCCTGTTAGATTCATCACATCCACATTTGCCCCACCTAGCGTTCCTTCCGTTTCGGGGGCCATCCGGTCCATGTGGTCTCCTATGTCAAGCACAAGTAGCGCATCCCCTAATGCAGCTCTTCGTTCATTAATCATCGCGGCTATCGAAGGCATACTGCCAAAATGACTATGGATATCATTGGTATGCAAAATGGTCAACGTTTGCCGAGTCGTCATCTCCATAACCGCCCTCCTCTATATTTTATATATCGACTTTGGAGCTTCTAATGTTTAAGCATATCATGTTATTTAGCAATATGGTACATATGGGTGGACATAGTCCTTAAGCTTCGCTGTAGTCTCTGGGCAATCTCATATTACAAACATAGTGAAAAGTATTGACGTTATCTACTGTAGGTATCTGATAGGAATCGGGTCCCTGGGACCTATTTTACAGCTTGGAATAATAGTAAATTAGTCGTTGTCATCCCATATAATTCTTGATATATTAAGTTTGTTTCGTATTTTCGACAAATTTACGACAATAAGGAGGTTAGCGCATGAGAGTACACGTTACCGATGCCAAGCCAGGAGATCGCCTCACATCCGATACATACAATGGGCACGGTGTACCTGTCATGGTTCAGGGCACCGAGCTACAGCATGACGATATTTCCAAGCTCATTATGCACGGTGTCGATTATATCGACATTGATGCCGGTTCTGCGAGCATTCCGGTTGACTTTGCCCCCGATGTTCCAGCTTCCCCCGAGTCCCTCAAACGTGCCGTTCCTCTCATGGAGCAGACGATCAGTGGCTTTGAAAGCATGTTTCTCGAAGCTTCCTCAACTGGAAAATTTGATGAATATCGAGTTGATGAGCTGTTCGGCCCTCTCGTTTCAGAGCTGGCTCGTCAAAAAGATGTCGTATCTCTGCTGTTAATTATGGAACGGGGAGATCACTATACCTATAATCATTCTCTCCAAGTAGGCGTACTGTCATATTACATTGCCACATGGCTTGGATATACGGAAGAAGAAGCATATGCCGCCGGTAAAGCTGGATATTTACATGATATAGGCAAGTCCATGATACCCGATGAAATTTTGAACAAACCGGATAAACTGACACCTGAAGAATTTCATGAAATGAAGAAACATTCGCTATATGGCTATGATATTATTCGCAATTCAACCAGCGATGAGATTTCTGCAATTGTCGCCTTACAGCATCATGAGCGTGAAGATGGAAGTGGATATCCCCATGGTCTGTTCAAGGAAGAAATTCATCCTTTTGCCAGCATAACAGCTATTGCCGACGTGTATAGCGCGATGATTTCCAATCGTGTGTATCAAACGAAGCAGGAGCTACTCACCGTATTACGCGAGCTGCACAGCATGAGTTTTGGACATCTAAACCCAGAAGCTACCCAAGTGTTCATCAGACACATGCTTCCTAATTTCATTAATAAGCAGGTTCTGTTGACTACAGGTCAGACAGGAACGATAATTCTGAACAATCCTGCTGATTACTTCAGACCCTTAGTAAGAATTAACGATGATGAATATGTAGATTTGTCTAGGGAACGCCATGTATCCATTGATGAAATTTATTTGGAATCCTGATCCGCTACTGCCTCCCGGCGTTACTTCGGTGGAACGAAATGTTTTGCCGAAGCACAGACTACGCGAATAAAAAGAGACTGTCCTTGATTCGTAGGTTCTTCTACGAAGGACAGCCTCTTTTTAAGTTACGGATATTAACCTTGTTACTATCTTTATTTATGGTTTAATCCTAAGTGGTAAGATCGTGTAGCCCTGGACTATGTTCATTAGGCAATTCGGGCATATACGGAAGAGGAAAACCCTCAGGAGGATCTATTACACTCAAATCCCCACCGTTTCTACTTGGAGTTTGCCCATTGAATATTTCCCCAATACGGGTAGAATCCAATCGAAAATTAAACTGCGCATTATGAAAGCCCATCTCAACATACTTCCGGCATTCTGGATACTTGTTAATATCGTAATTTGGAACCGGGAACAATTTTCCCCAATCAACTCCAAGTGTCTCTAACGCTTTGGCAAACGCGTTTTGATGAGCATTATCCCTCACAATCAAAAAAGCCAACGTTTCCCGGAATGTTTTGTTCGAGCTCATTTCGTAAATTCGGGATTTTTGCAGAACCCCTGTAGATTCGAGTACGAGATTATCAAGCAAATCACTAACCAGATTCCCATGGGAATAAACATAACTACCTAGCCAAGGATTCCCACTTGCATCAACAGGTAAGGAACTTTGGGCTCCCATAATAAAATGATGAGGATTTGCGTGTTTTATCGCCTCATCTAAAGGAGCATGATCCATTCCCGCATCGCCGGCTTGGTCTGCGCCTGAGCCAGTCAGAAGTTGATTTATAGTATGTTGGACCAGTTCAACATGACTAAGCTCCTCTAGAAAAACTCCTCGTATCAAATCCCTGTACTGCACAGCATTACCACGAAAATTATTACTTTGAAAGAAAAACTGCATCATAGTACGCATTTCTCCGAATCGACCACCTAACACTTCTTGAATCACTTTAGCAGCAGCGGGATCGGGCTTATCGGGTACTATTAAGTTAATTAAATCTTCTTTATAAAAATACAATTCAAATACCCTCCTTAGACTCTTCATTTTAAAGTGAAACATAGGCTTCCCTCTTTAATAATTTATATACAAACCAAACAAACAGAAAGTAAATATAAAGACCCGTGTCAGATTGTTGTGATGCTGCTCCTCGTTTTATTACATCTTGAAAAGGTTAAATACAGTTAGAATTCACTAAGCTGCTTTAGCTATAGGAGGAGTAAATATGTTTAGACATCAAAAAGAGTTGCAGTTTGAAGTGAAAGTAGAGCGCCCTGATCCTCTTTTTGCCCGGCAGGTACAAGAAGTTTTGGGAGGGCAATTTGGAGAAATGACCGTGATGATGCAATATTTATTTCAAGGGTTTAACTGTCGCGGTGATGAAAAATATAAAGATATGCTGATGGATATTGGAACTGAAGAAGTAGGGCATGTGGAGATGCTGTGTGCTTTAATTAGTCAACTACTTGATGGAGCTAAACCAGAAGATCAAGAACAAGCTGCAAAAGACCCTGTTACAGCTGCCATAATGGGGGGAATTAACCCACAGCACATGCTGGTCAGCGGTCTAGGCGGATTGCCTACTAATTCAAATGGAGTTCCATGGAACGGCTCTTATATCGTCGCAAGTGGCAACCTTTTGGCAGATATGCGATCCAATTTGCACGCAGAGAGTCAGGGTCGATTGCAGGTAGCAAGGCTATATCATATGACACAAGATGAAAGCGTCAGAGCTACACTACGGAAAATGCTAGCGCGTGACCGCTATCACCAGTATCAGTGGATGGCGGCAATCCAAGAATTAGAAGAGAAAAACGGTGTTGTGGTTCCGGCTTCTTTTCCCCCTGAGGCAGAACAAGAGTCTCAGCCTGAAGCTTATGAGTTTTGGAATTTGTCTGAGGGCGAAGAATCTAGTGAAGGTTTGTGGGCAACAGGGAGTGCGCCGGATGGAACCGGGAGCTATGTATACATCTCAAAACCAGTTGCCAAGGGACAAATCTATAATGCCAAAATACCAGCAACCGAGTTACATCATGACTTAGACCATAAAACTTCAGATAAATAAACAAGTGGCAGACGAGCTGTCCCAACATTAAAGAATTGCTTATTGGTGACACTGACCATAAAAATGTTACAAAAAATATATACTTAATATTCGAATAAGGCGGCTTATCATAAGGCATAAAATCATAGCCGATCATAAATCATGAAGTACAGAATTAATGTAAGTCTAAAAGCCCTGCCGACCAATTATGGTTAGCAGAGCTTTTTGATTTCAAAGACGATGCTCTCATTCTGTATGAGCAGATGTCTATAACAATCATTTGTGTTACCTCAGCTTCGGTCAAACCACCGTTCATTAAATAAGAGGTGCCTGAATCAATGTTGCAAAATTAAACTGGTGTACATGACCATCATTTAATGTAGTTTGGCCCGTAACAAAATGTACATGCTTACCATTTCCGACTGGAATAGCGGGCCCTGTTCTAATCCTTCTCAGATTATGAAAATGGTTCACGAAATCAGTTTTCGTAAGATCAATTTCATGGACATGACTTCTTCCAACTCGAATCGCTTGCCCAGTAACACCTGCAAAGCGGTGGTTATGTCGGTCTGCACCTTCTTCGGCCAGTTTGGTGCTACCTTCAAATTCATGTACATGTCTCTGTGTCTGCTTAGAAGAGAGGGTTTTCTTCTTCACTCCAGCTTTATTCTTCTGCATCTGTTGGCATGCCTCCTTATGTTTATGTCACTCACAACATCCTATTAAGCAAACATACATAAGTGCTAGGCAACTATCTGCAGTCCTAAGCATAATTTTTTTTGTAGTAGAAAGAAGGCTTATGGACTTAGGTATCACAGAAAAAACAAAAGAAGACGAACTTAAAAAGTTCGTCTCCTATACTAGCAGGAAATCCGAATCGGCATAAAATCGGCACGACTCGGATTTAACAAGCTTTAGAATACCTCAAGAGCCTTGTAATACCAAGGGTTACTGCGTTTTAACCGATACTACCTTCCATCTCGATTTAGATTAGGCGCAAACGAAACAGAAATCCGCTTAATTACAGGATTTATGTATTTCTGCGCACAGCTAAATTAACGATTTTTCTTTAGTCTTTAAAGCTTTCGGTATCATGGGTGGTATCACATTTTACCGAAAGCTTAAATTTTTCCTTCTATTATATATGCTAATTTTTTCGACTATTAAGTTCACCTCTCTTTTCCCGATCTAGTATCTCCTTCAGAACAATCTTTGCCCACAAGTCAACTAATCTCTGCGGTTCTGGATGCGGAACAGTTTTAATTACCGCTCTAATTTCCGCTTTGCATTTCTTCATCCTTACCTCACCTCTTTTCCTTTATGTATCTAGTACGATCGTTGTATAGAAAATAAACACTATGTATATTGATTCCCACAGCACGAACAGAATATAGCAGGAACAAACGTTCTTTATTCAAAATACAAAAACCCTGCTAAAATAAACCAGCAGAGTTTTTCACAAATATTTAAGGAGCTCAATCAAATTTTTTAAAATCTTAGTTATCTTTAAGACGCAAGAGCGCGTGAACTGTTGCAAGATAATAGTGAAACATCCATGCATATCAGACATCTTTATTATATTTACCCTGTTGCTTATCATTGTTATGCCTAATTTTACAAGTATTAACGATTTGAAAAATCATTCTATCATGTTCAGCGAGGGGAGTCGAACCCCTGTCCGAAGATAACGACACATAAGCCTCTACGGATGTAGTGACAGTTATGATGTCACCTGAAAAACTTACGAGTCCACCTCAATATTAGTTGAGGTATTAATTATCTCCACCAGTTAGTTTTCTAACAATTTCACCTATTAATTTAATACTATTATCCTTGAGACTAAAAATTGAATTAATTTTTACTATAAGATTAAAAATTCGTTCAACAGTACCTTTATCATTATTGTGTTCAATTTTCTCTCGATTCCAAATTAATGTTCCTAGCGTAGTTGCAACACTGTCAATAATACCTTGGGAGCCGTAAAATTTATATTTTAATAAAGAATCTCTAACATTGTTTAGTTGATAAATAAGTATTTTCTCTAGTTCATTCTGTAATTTACTGTTAATTATGAATTCTTCAAGTTCATTAACTTCTTTAAGTAACTCAAGAATTTTCTCATCCTCAACAACTTCTTCAGTACTGTGTTCAGATAAGTAGTCTGCACAATTCTCCAGTGAAATCATTAAATTGCTTGAAAAATGTTCTTTGAATTTATCCATACCATTATTACTAGTAAGTGAATTTGCATTAAAATAAATTTTAGAAAGACCTTCAGTGACCTTGAAGTGCACCCATTAGAATAGACATTGGAATAAACCCCTGGTTTATCCGATGAAATCTAAGGGGTGCATTTTTTATGCCGGCGAAAAAGGGAACAAAGTTTAACGAGTATACGTTTGAAACCAAGGTAGAGGCCATACGACTCCATATTGAAGAAGGTTGGACGTATCGTAGACTCATGGAGAAGTTTGGGATCGCAGATCGACATCGATTAAAAGAATGGATGCGCAAATACAAGCAACTCGGTGAATTCGGGCTCATGGACCAGCGAGGACGGCGTAAGGAGTATATCGACCAGGATAGGTATGTACAGAAGCTGAGACGGGAAAATGACATGCTAAAAAAGTGTTTGGAAATCTGGATACAGGAGATGAAGCACACAAATATATAACCATTGAGAAAGCTGCGAAAGACTATCCTATTAGCAAACTGTGTACGCTTTTCAAAGTCTCCAGAAGTGGATATTACGCCTTCTTAAAGCGTAGAGGAGCAGATCGAGATCGGGACGCGAAAGCACTTGTGAAGAAAGTGTATGAGCAGTATAACGGGGTCTACGGCTATCGCCAAATTCAACTATTTTTGCAGCACGATCATGGAGTCTGGATGAACCATAAAAAGGTACTCCGGCTCATGCAGGTCTTGGGAATCCGCTCACAAATTCGCCAGAAACATCGCTGCAACTATGCTTCCTCTACGAAAGGTCGTGTGGCGAAAAATCTGCTAAAACAGGATTTCAAGGCGGACAAGCCTAATCAAAAATGGGTCACAGATATCACGCAATATCGTGTGGGGGATTGCTGGCTATATCTGTCTGCGATTAAAGACTTGTTCAATAACGAAATTATCGCGTACCAGATGAGCCATAGAAATGATAACGAACTGGTTTTACAGACGTTTCGACAAGCCTTTAAACAGCAAAAAGACGTGACTGGCCTCATCGTTCACAGCGACCAGGGATTCCAGTACACGTCCCATGCGTACCATGACATGCTACCAAAGGTTGGCGCCCGGATCAGCATGTCTCGCCGAGGCAATTGTTATGATAATGCCTCGATGGAGAGCTTCTTCTCGCATCTCAAAACGGAAGGGCTCTACCCATATGATATCCGAAATATGGACGAGGCACAAAGGAGAATAGAAGAATATATTCGATTTTACAACCAATGTCGACCACAACGAAAGTTAAATAAGCTGCCTCCGAAAGAGTATCGGAAGCAGCTTATAGCCTAGGGTCTTTTTTCAGTGTCTATAAAATGGGGTCTTGACCAGACCATAGTGACCCCATCCGATAGTCCACCACTTTTCAGTGGGTACAGGCTTGTAGGCGTACAAGCGGCATCCTTCGAACGATTTAATTAAATCAATGCCAGCTTTTGATATTTTGCGCATTTGCATTACTTATCAGCTCCTTTGTCGTTATCGTTACCGCCTTTTCCCTTCAATACCTCAACAGCCTGCCGGATAACAGGAGGGATAGGTGCGCCCAGCCTTCCTCCGTTTTCGATGATCGATAGCAGTTCATTTGCCATATAGAAGTAGGCCACAGTATCCCTAAACAAGTGGCTATCTCCCAGCATACCGTCCACAAGATGCCCCACAGCAACCATTGCAAAGATGAATACCTTACGGGCAATACCGATCATGCCAACTTTGCTTTTTAATCCAACTGTTGCCCCTGCTGCTACACACCCGGTTATATAGTCAAAGATTACGAACACCAGTAATACGCCTAGCACACCAGACCAGCCACCAAAAAAATAAGCTCCTGCCGTACTACCAGCAGCAGTAAACCATTTAAATACTAAATCCAATCTATCCACTTAATTTCCTCCTATTTTGGTCAAAATTATGTTAAACAACAAAAAGAGCGCATCATATAACGCGCCCTGCATCACCTTATTAATAAGGGACTTTACCTCGGGCCAGCTCATTGCCGCCCTCAGCCAGATCGTTTATTTGTTGTTGAAGCGCACGTAATCTTGCACGTTTCTCCTTATTACTAATAGATTCATCGTTCTGCACAACTCTAACATCCTTACGAATTGCGCTCATTTTCTTGCTAATCTTGTTCAACTTTTTACGCAGCGAATCATCATACCAAGCAGGAGGCTTCCGTAAATCAGAATCATTATTTACTTGGTCTAGCTTACCCTTGTATTTGTAAAACTCTGTGCTGATATCGTTACTGAAAACCGGATCAGCGGTAACTTGTTGTGTCAGAGCATCCCCAAAGTCTCCACCAGGGGAGAAAAGCGGCTGACCAAACTGACCAATAAAGCCTGTATATTGCCGGGCCAGATAATCTAACTGCTTAGGACTTGTACCTGTATGCTCTCCAATCCATGTCGCGATTTTGGTCGTTTTGGCGTCGGTCTGTAACTCTGGTGATAAAGGTTGCAAATAGCCTGGAACAATTGGCGATCCAGAAAAGGTTTTGTTAGCAGCTAAGTCTGAGAGAGGACCAAGAATTGTCTCACCGCCTATCCCAAGCATCCTGTCAATTATTCCGCCCTCTTTCAGTGCCCCTTGTACTCCGGGCGGGGTGAATGTGGTACGGATACGGTCAGCAAAATCTCTAAAGGCTGCCGGATCATCGTCCTGAAACTTACGGAGCAGCCGTTCCGGCAAGTCCGAAAAGAGAGTACCAAGCTCCTGCGGTTTGGCGATCTTAAAAAATGTGCCATCCCCTTTAGGAATCAAAATAAATGAGTCCTTTACCCGGTTACTCAGCTTCTTGTAATTCGGATCATCATGGTTCCACATATAAGTTAGAACGCTAGGAATCGTAAGAGCCAGTACAGCTTTTGTGGTTGCCCTCACTGGATTGTCTTTAAAAACACGGGCGAATTGGTCCAACCCCTGAAGGGCTGCATTCATATAAGGGAATGCTTTATCCAAATCCCTTACCAGTTTGCCTCGCCGTTTAAAGTTAACCGTTACGTCTTGAGCTGCAAAAAGTGCTTTTTGAAGATCATCCGGGGTGCCACCTTTGCGTACTCGTTTAAACTCAGCTAGACGCGGCGCAGACTCAACCGCGTTTAGCGCGTTCTCGTAAGCGTAGTACAAGCGCGGTAGTAAATCTTTTTTCATATCTTTAGGTAACACCGCTGTTTTGCTCTGCTTCAGCAAATTTCGGTCTGCAGCAATAGGAGAACTATGACCGCCACCTAACCGTTTATACTGCTTGTATAGCTCACCATTACGAAGTATCTGAATGGATGCGTCGGCCAGATCCACCATGAATCTAACCGGGTTGTTGGTTGTTTTAGAAGCCACATATGCCTGTGGAATATCCCGGAACAGGTTACGTGTTAAGGAAAACACCGGGTTGGCTCCAGTAGTCAATGTCTTCATTTTATTTGTCAACCACCCGATTGCATCCATAACAGCATTGGCACCTTGCGGGCCAAGGGATGTAACCGCATCAAGAATCTGAGCGTATGGACTTTTACACGTACCGGATCGCCATCCATTAGCACACGCACAACATCGTCGGTGTCCAACCGATTACGATGTAATCGTGCATAGTCCTCGTCCAAGCTCTGCATAAATTTATCTAATCCGTTTGCCTCAAGGATTTCTCGCGCTACTTGCTCTTTAGCCATATCACGAGGCACAACAACAGTGGCCATATCCTTAAATGCTTCAGCGTCTTGGTTCAAGTTCTTAACAAACTGCTGCATGACTCGGTTACGCTTGGCCGTCTTCACATAGGCATCGACGTTTTCAATCGTAGCTTCAATCGGCGAAATGATTTTCTTCTGTGAACCGTCTTTGCTGTAGCCTTTGACTGGATTAGACTGATTGCCGTACCCCTGTTTAGCCTTTCCGCCAGCCCCGTTGCGTTTCTCCAGTGATGTGAAATAACGCTTGTTTGGTACGTAGTACGGATTCTCACGGAACCAAGCCTCTGCCATTTCTTTATTGATAACACCCGTATCTACCAGCCAAGTATTAACCAAGTTTTGATTGAATTTATACAAATTATCAGCAGTCTCTACAAACTCAGGAAACAGCCGCTCGTATTCATCAACAATTTTTTGCCCTTTCTCTGGCGTCCATTCCAGCTTATCAGCGAACACCTTTTCGCCACGATCCCACCGAGTGATGGCATGCTTATTGATAAGGTAGTCTTCAAAGTCTACATAAATGGTTTTACTGGTTCGTGAGCGTAGTTCTTCACGTGTGCCGCTTTCTACCTTAGGCGCGTTTTTCCCGCCGGGCAAAGTGGATAGAACGTCTTTTAACGAATCCCCCACTACCTCGCCAGCACTGTTGACCATCTTATCTGTGACAATCTGCTTTGCTACCATGTCCGAACCGCGAGCAGCTAGCCCGAGTTTGTGGGTACTCTCCGTTGCTTTCAATTCCCTACCAAGTACGTCCTCGACCATTTTGTCAAACTTATTCATAGAATGCAGATCGTCAACTAATGCAGTGTATAGACGATCAGCCGACCCCTTTAAGCTGCGAGGTTCACGCATTTGACGGGAGACCAATTGCGAACGGGTAGACGTGGAGAGCGAATCATACGGGTCTTTCCGGCTGAATGCCGAGATACCCAATCCAGTTTGCTCCTCGTATTGCTTTGGCAGGACATAATCCTCGTCCGGCTGGATAGGCGAATTCTCAGGTGCGACCGACTCCTGTCTCGCTCTCGCTGCTTCCTGCCGGGCTTGTCTTGCACGCATGAACTCAGGAACCGCTGGGTCGTTAATGTTGAAAGTTTCCTGCTTGTTAATTGACTTCTCGTTAACACGGGGTCCTGATCCTGAACTCTCTTGTTTTAAGCGGCTCGACACAAGTGGTTGATCCGTAACGTGTAAAGCTGGGTCGAGCTCCTGTACACCAGTACGCAGATTATCCCGAGCTGCTGTATAGGCTGCCACTTGTTCATCGAACCCACTTGTTTGTCTCCATGATGACACACGACCCGTTTCATCCATAAAACCTTTATCAACACGCTCTTTTGCCAGGTTATATAAATCCTTATTGCTTGGAGCCCAACCATTAGCCTGATAGAAATCTTGATACCACAGTCGATTTTGTGACGTGCGTCCAGTGCAGCCAATAACATCACCATCTGGGGTCCGCTGAAGCTGGCCTTGCGACACCCCGCCGCGACTGTCACGAGACTGTTTGAGGTATTTATACTCGTCAATCAATCTTTGTCCATATTGACTTTCCAGCTCTTGCAGACGTGAGTTAATCTGCTGTATCTCTCCACGACCTTCAGCAGCGTTTGCCATGTTCCGCCGCGTCTGTGGCAAGCCCTCAGGCAAATCGAACGTAAACGGATTAGCAATTGCCTCGTCACCAACTTGCTGGACAGATCGAGCCGTTGCCGAATTAATACGAGCGTCCTTTCTACCCACAGGCAGGCTGAGAATTTCAGACACTTCACTGTCAGGAATGCCGTTTTTCTTAAACAATGCGCGCCAGCCAGTTCCGACACCTCTGGCTACTACTTCCCCACCAGCTCCAAATGCTGCACCCATAGCGGCATTATGCACCATCTCTCTGCCCGTAGTCTCATCACGGTTGATGCCGATTGCTGTATTACCAACAGCTCCAGCAGCAGCCCCACTCAACACTCCACGAGTTAACTTATCCGCAGTCCCGGCACTTACTCCCGGAATTCTTGTGGCTTGTCTGCTAATAGTATTTGTAAGGGCGTTACCAGCGTGTGTAGCAAGTACGCCTTCAGCAGCTTCTAAGCGGGGCAGTTATTAGGTTCTGTCCTTGAACACCTGGGGCACCAGGATTAATCCCTGAAGCTACAATCCCAGTAAGAACCAGTTATGTCTGCTACCTTATCGGCTGTAGCATTGCCAGTTGTAACATCATAGTAAGGCTTATCACCCGTTACAAAACTACCCGCTTGTCCAAAGGTACGCGATGTAAACTGTCCTGGCTTCGTATCCAACAAGAGTTTTGCAATTCCTCCTGATATCGGTCTTAATGGTGCAATTGCAGGAAACCTTTTTATGTCTTGGTCCAGACCATCCATCCATTGTTCATATGCGCTTAATGGCTTGATAGTCTTAGTCTTACCAGTTGCCGCTCTATACGTGCCTATGGCATCACGGTTACCTTGGGTCGCCTGTGTAAACGTGGAGTTTTCAATAAAGCCAGGACCAATTATCAGGGATGGAGGCAGCTTGAGACGATTTTTCTCACGTTCAGCCGCCTGTCGTTGCATCTCTTGACCTGCATAACTCAATCCTCTATTAACAAAGTCCTGTACACCCGGACTTGTTAGAGCGCTCTTTACATTGTCTAATAACGTAGGAGGTGAAATATCGGCAGTACGATTTCGCACAGCCGCGAATTCACTTTCAGGATTACTACCACCAATATTGGGATTACTCACGCGAGCCAATACCCTAGCTTTGGCATCTGCTCCTTGTTTTTTTCGATTTCGCACTGCGTCAAATTCGCTTGCCATATAATCCACCTCAATACCATTTATTTCTATCCCAGAATGCTAATGCTTTTTCGGGTGTGCCGTATCGGTCTTTAATATATTGAACTCCTGCTAATGCTTGTTGCGTTGGGTCGTTCCAGTTCATACTATTGCCGCCATAAGACTTGCGGGTACCATCCAAAAACTGAAAAAGCCCACGGGCTGTGGACTTCGGATTTTTGGCATTTGGATTAAAACTCGATTCCCGAGCCACCAATTCAAGCGTAGGTTGTAGCCAGCTTTGCGGCAGTCCTTTTTGTTGGAGTGCAGACGCAACAGCAGAGCTAGTAACAGAGTAATTACGTGGATTTGCTGTTGCGTCTTTAGTTGCTTTGTAGTAGTTTTTGTAGGCCCCGGAGCCACCGGGGCTAGTCAGTTTCCCGGGTATAGCTTTTTGAAGTCATCAATTTCCTTCTTACTCATTCCTAATGAGGAAAGTACTTGGCGTGTTTCTGCGTCTGAAAGACCAGCATCAACAACATTCTGGAACATTTGTTGACGTTGTGTTGTATCTGTGGTTATCTTTGTTCCCTCTTTAACACTATCGCCATCTGCGTTTTTACCATACACAGGAACCGAATACAGGCCCTTCATGCTCTCCAGCACTTGGTTAGCTGTTAGGCCTCCCTTAGCACCTGATGGATTGGATTGACGATAATCCAAATCAGCCCATTGACGATCATTATCGTCCGCTTGAAGCGCAAGTGTAGCTTGACGGTATGCAACTTGGTTTTGCTCTTGTAAGCTTTGCAACGCGTAAGTCATACCAAACTGCTGAACGTCTTGGTCAAACTTCATCTTCCATTGTTGATCTGTGATAGCGTCCCTTGCCTTCTGATACGCAAACTGTTGGGCTTGGAATGTTTGTGGCGCGTTTGGATTAGCCGCCTGTCGATACAGACCCTGCCAATCACTCTGCGGTGTAACCAACTTTCCACTCAACTCACTAACAGCAGTAGCAGCTTGTTGATTCGCTTGTCGGTTTTGTAGATCCATCTGCTGTCCTTGGAGTGTACGAATACTAGGGCTTACTATACGCGCTGTATTGTAATTCACATTTGCTCCGTACTTGCTTGGATCAATACCCAATGCTGACAACTGTGCCCGGATACCGTCTGCTTGCTTCGTCAGGCTGGCACGTTGCTCTGCTGTGACGCCCTTTGTTTCTGCCTGCTGTTTGAGTGACAATAACTGATCAATTGCCTGTCGGCCTTCTGCCGGCAGATAGTTGCCCGTAAGCTGCGCTTCTGTGATCGGGTTCTGGAAATACTCCTGGTTTTGCAAGCCATACAAATTAGTAAGGGCGCCCATTTTATCTCGCTGAACTCCATAATTGAGCTGTTGAAGTTGTAAATCACGATTGGCCGCATCCTGATACCGTGCATATGACTGCTGCATGAGTTGCGGTACCAGTGTATTTGCTAGGCTCGACATGGTGTTGTCTGCAACCTGATTAGCGACCAACTCGCTATAAGACGATTTACCTTGACCATTTGCCCTCAAACGAGCGTTAGTATCAGCCTGCTCTGTCGCTATATTTCGTTTAGCCTCTGCGAGACTAGATGTATACGATGGATCATCCTGTGGATTATAACTCCACGGGTCAGGAGCTTTATACTGGAACGTTGGCTGGTTGTTTATCATGTCATTCATCCGTTGTAGCGTTTGTTCCGTTTGTCGTTGTATTGGTGTATACGTGGCCTGTGGTGAGCTCTGTACACCGGTAGCAGCCTGCACCATTGGACTTGGAGAAGATGTAGGCTGATTAGGAACCTTTACTGGTGCGCTGGTAGGCTTTAAGCTGTTCCATACATTATTAAATCCCTGTTGTGTCGTCATGGCAGATCCATTGTTAACAGAACCAGCTTTCAGAAAGTTCTTCCCATCTACTGTTACATATCCATTGCTGTATCCAATTCGGCTATTGTTCACGCCTTTGTTATTAAGAGCTTGTCGGATACCGTAATTATTGGTGGTTGCCATTTCGCACCTCCGTTTCTGAGCATGAAAAAAGGACTCTCAATTGAGGGTCCTTGGTAATTATTTATTTACGATAGTTTTTATATTTAGCGAGATTTTCCTCAATCTCAGCTATTTTCGCTTTGTACTCATCTATTTTTTTGTTATTTTCCTCTATAAGTCCCTGCGTGTGTACTAAAGATTTTTTTCTTGATTCTTGAGTAATAGGGTCATTACTGGCTGGTAGATTTGATAGTTCATCAATTCTTTTTTTGAGTTTAACTTGACTGTCTTCTACGTCACTCAGCGATCTTCCCCAAAAAGATTTATCTGATTCAGAGTAGATAATAAGTTTTTCGGATTTGCTTTTTTCATTTAATTGGGTTTGCGCTATATCACTACTATTCGTTATTTTAGGTGTTTCAGTAGTATTCCCCGCAGTTATTTCAACTGTTTTTCCTTCCACCTTTAAACTTGCTCCCAAGGAGTCGGTTACAGCTCTCAAAGGTACATGCGCTTTTCCGTCAACGACGATGGCATTTTCGACGAGCGAATTACCATTCACCTTGACCGCATATTCCCCTGCTACCTTTTCTCCGATTAAAGATTGGACTTGATCTGCAAATGAGCTACCAGCTGTAGCAACAACTACACCTATCAATATGCCACTAAGTAAATACGACCATTTTTTCAAGAATCATACCCCCTACATAGTATATATGTCCTAATATTACCATCGGTAGGAGGTGCAGTAAACATTATGTTGTCGAACTAGTACCAGCAGGAATGTTTACTGTAGCAACTGTTCTTGTCTGACTAAATAACTTCAGGTTACGACTTGCCGGGTCAAATGCCGCATTCACGATTAATCCATTTACTAGTTCTCCACGAAGTTCTCCAATGGAATTTTCCAAATCAGAAAGTTTATCTCTCAGCCCTTCTATATATCCCATCATCAATCCACTTACTTCTGTTGCATTTTCAAAACTAACTGCACCATCTAAATAAGTCTTATCATCGATAGATTTAATATGAACACTAGCCATATTACCCATATGAAATCCTTCCGAGTCTCCAAAAATACTACCTCGTGGTGATCCATCGTCCATAAACAAAAGCGCCCCACCTTCACTGGACTGTCCGAGCGACAAAGCTTCTCCACCACGTGAATTATAGCCTGTGAGCCCATCAGGTGTTAAGGTTACCATTGGGAATCGGTCTTCTGAAGTAGCGATATAAGCGCCATAGATTTCCCCCGCTGTGATTTTACCCATATCGGCTGTCACCGCGTTGGCTTGAATCTTTTCCGAGGTAATTGCTCCGGCCTGAATCTTATCAGCAGACACCGATCCAGCCTGTAAATTCTTTGTCTGTATACTATTTGCCCGAATGTTATTGGCATCCAAGTTGCCATTGATTATAAACTCCAAATCCTTTGCCATTTTCGCTACGGTGTTGGCAAGGTCTTTAACGTATAGCAGCAACTGTCCTAAATCTTGTGTATCCGGCGGCCCACTTAAACGTGGGCTGTCACTCCATGTCGCCATGCTAAACCTCCTAATAAAGCGGCAACTGCCGTACTTGTCTTGTGAACTCGTGGATTCGTGCCCAGCCAGAACCAGAGAACCTAACACGAGTCCAGTTTTCTCGTGTGAACTTTGCTACTGGAATAATAACCCTTCGAACTTGAGGGGCACCGCTACCAGAAATAGAGTTGACCAATGTCCAATCATTCGCGGATATGGATGGTGAAACGTGTATATCCATGTTGCCGGACAATTCCACAACTACCCATAGCTTATACCAACGTTGTTTCTGAGCGATTGTACCGCCGTTAAACGGCTTTGTTGTCGCACTCCAAGCAATAGCATTTCCGGCATCTGTTTGACCTTCTAAACGCAATACGCGGCCCTGCGCATCGCCCACGTAAAGTTTGTTCTGCATCTGAATAAAATGGACAGCTTGAATACCACGCCATAAGCTCCACGCCTGAATACCTGAACGCGGATCATACACCAGCAACTTGTCTCCCGGGATATTGAATAGCATCCGCGTACCGTCCGTCCCCGCCGCGCTCTGGTCTGTTACACCGTCTAAATAAGTTCCTATGATATCTGAGAAACTTTTGCTTGGAAGCGTACCGCCGCCGTAGTCGTATATGCCTGTCTTATGCATGAAGCGAAGGAATCCTTCCTGAGTCACTGTAGCCTTATTTGCCACTGGCCCCATATCCTCAGTAATCAACTTCGTGTTGAAATCTGAAGGCAAGCCGCCATACAACTCATGCAGGCTATTTGGCATTCCTATAGTGAGTTTGGTCAAACTCCCCGTAAGCATACTTATTTGTTCGCCGCGTGATGATTCCATTTGCCTACGGTAACTTCCTTCTTCGGTTAAGAAGCTATCCCACACAGTTGGGTTGTCCGGCTTGGAAGCCCATAATTCCTTACCTACTGCACACCACAATCGATTTTGGTAGGTGGTAATGTACTTGCCGCTGGCAGGCGATGAACCGCCAAGCCACTGCACGCTACCGCCGTCATATCGGCGCATAGCATCCACGCCATTACATCCGATCATGTTTACACGATCAAGGTTGCCTTGAAAATTAGTGAAAGTCCATTCAGCCGATGTGTTCAGGCCGCTTACAAGTGTAGCCCAGTCTGAGCCGTTCCAGCGCCGCCATGTGCCATCGTTGAACACGACATGAAGCTCTCGCCCTTCCCACACTCCCATGCCTAACACTCTATTACCCGCTTGTCCAATGACCGCATAACCTGGGCGCGTTGTAATAGCAGGATAATCACTGGTTGTCATGTTTTGCATGTCGGTCAGAAACCGCTCGTCAATGGACAGTGGATCATAAGTGTTCAACCCTCGAAACTCGCGGATAGAAACAGGTGAAAGGATTCCCGGCAATGGTTGATAGTTGGGGCTGTCATATTGAATAGGCTTCACTTTACAACACCTGCCTGATGGTTCTGAGCAGCTACATTCCACGCAGCTTTATACTGCGCCTCATAATTTGCTGCTTTAACGCTGTCGTCCTGACTGTTGGCGATATACGCAGCCAGCGCCGGGATATACGTCCAGTGATATTCTTCTGGTGCGTCTGGAGGTACATTAAGAGCCGTAGATAAGAACGTTGTTGTAGCGATCCGATAGTAGCGCAAAAAGCCTCTTAGGTCAGCATAAGGGGCTGGATAGATCGATATGGTTTTGGTTGTGTCGTCGTATGAAAATGAGTTTTGGTACGGTGTTACATCCTCATGATCCAGACTACGGTATTGTGATGGTCCAATCAGCAACAGGTCTATGTTCTTCTGCCTGACGTCTGGTGGCAATGTGAAGTCTATCTGCCCAGCCACGCAACCAAACTGTATCACCTTTGGGATCTTGACCACATTGAAGAAATCTTGGTTCAAAGCGCTCAGCCACAAGACCTTATCCGCTATCGTCACCTCGTTCGGTACCAGAATGTCCGATTCTGCAATAATTTCAAGTATGTTCATTGTAATCCTCCATAGTTGAGGTAATTCTCTAAGACAGCTAGAGGTTGACGCTATGAATTTAGAATTGTTATCAAGACCTCACCTCACTACTTATCTTCAATATTATGTTCATTATGATATTTAAATTGTGGTATAATCTACCTGTTATAAACAACAAGAAAAGGATTGATAATAAGATGAACGCATCAAGACGAATTGAGTGGCTTGATATTGCCAAGGGCATTGCGATTATTCTCGTAGTAATTGGTCACTCCCCTGCTACACCAGAAATGAAAAGTATAATTTACGCCTTCCATATCCCACTTTTCTTCTTCCTATCTGGTTTTGTCTTCAACCCCCAAAAAAATAATGACACCCCAAAGTTTATCTTTCATAAGATTAAAATATTAGCGGTGCCATATTTTGTATTTTCCTTGATAGGATACCTAATATACATATTGTGGGAGAAGGATGTGTTTAGCACCAATTTCTCCACCTATGCAATTATCAAAGGTTTTATAATTGCATCAGCAACTACAATGAAGATTGATACAGTATTATGGTTCTTGCCCTGCTTATTTATTGTTCAGCTGCTTTTTCATTTTATTACGAAAATTAGCATCAACCAAACCTACCTAGTAATAATCATTATTGCATCTTCAATTTTAGGGCATTACTACAGCGAACTATCTAAGGTTAGATTACCTTGGTTTATTGACGCTTCTTTTACCGCTTTGGTCTTTTTTGGGGTTGGATTCATATTTAAAACCCACAACGACTTTATTGAAAAAAGAATTTCTCGATACAATACAGAAATTCTGATAGGTTCAGCTTTATTGCTATATATCTTCTCTAAACTTAATTCGAAGTTATCTAGTGTAGACATGTTTGGCCTAGTGTATCACAACTACTTTTATTACTACTTAGCTGCTTTTTTTGGCATTATTTTTTGTATTGTTATCTCGAAAATTATTAATCAATCAAAGTCATTATCTTTTATTGGTAAAACCACAATACTAATATTTGCATTCCACTCACACATGTTTGTTATTTTGAATTTCTTTCTCGGATCTATTAGAACCGAATTTAATTTAACATTTGTAGTTACAAGTTCACTGAAATGGTCAATGTTATATACCTCTCTCAGTATTATTTTATTGATCCCAATAATTATTATTGTCAATATAATTTCAACTGCGGTAAAAAATAAGCGAGTAAAAGCTCTGTCCCTACAACAAGAACCGACACTGTTATAGTAATTACAATTGTAGCACTTTGGATCTTTTCACAACCTGTGGTTGCTGTTGTTGGCGTTATCGGAATATCAATTGATTTGAAACAATATTAAATGTTTCTTTCACTCGTCAACCTTGTCATGTTAGTGAAGTTTCCAAAGTGCTACTAACACATCGTTATCAATGTTTCACCTCCAGCGCAATTAAGCTTCGAAGTTAATCAGGGCTTGTACTTCTGCCTTCCAACGCAACGGGACATCATCAATAGTCTTTAGATCCTTCTTAATTAGATCGCAATAAACTTTAACCACAATTAAGCACCTCCTGTGATCATTTCAGCAAGCTCAGCAAGCGCCGATTGAGTCTCCGTCTTATTAGCCTCCTGAGTTTCAGCTAGTTCAGCCAGAGCAAGTTTAAGTGTAGTATTTTCTTCCCGAAGCAATTCGATTTCAGATGGTTGAGTATTAAAAAGCGACTTCTGTCTATCGTATTCTTCTTGAGTAATAAAGCCATTAGAAAGCAATTCCTCCAGCGTAGGGGTATAAATAACTCCGTCAACCACTCTACTCAGCGGCCATAGATCCTCAGGAATATTTGCAATCCTGTACAAATCATGGTTCATGAATATTCTCCTTTCTACTGATGAGCAACGAAAGTAAGTTGAAATAACCGAGATTACCAGATGGTATTACGCCTCCGTCAGCTTTGATACTCGCTTTATTTGTAGTGTCGGATAAAAATTCCGCGTCATACACAGGTCTATATCCAATAGGAAGTATAAATGCAGGCTGTGCTGCCGTTCCACTTCTCACACCGTAAAAATGAATGGTCACAACCTTATTATTCTTTACTATCTTAGGCCGTAAGTCACCCGTCCACCCATTCAGCCATGTACCTTCCGTAAAAACAGAAGCCTTTCCATCTTCTACCCATGCACTCCAGATTGATCCGTTACCATCGCGCGTAATTTTCTGCACTCCCGCAACGCCGGAATCAGCACTGCTAACATAGAGCGTCTGCACAACATAATCTGCCCCCTTAAACACTACCATTACGGCATCACTGCTCTTTGCAAAGCTCGGGTAATTTGGATAACTTCCAGATAATCTGTATACAGCATTATTATTAATTGTATTTAGTCCTGTGCCCGATGCTAATGTACCTCTATAAAACATGGCCACTTCCTGAGACACCTTATCTGCCAATTGCGTAGCAATTGTTGCACCCAACTCATTGACCTTCGCTTGCGCCCCTGCAGGCGTCTCCGCACCAGCAGCCACAGCAGCCACAGCTGAAACATCCTTTTCCAACTCAGTGATACGGGTATCTGTGTAATTCTTAGATGCTGTTTCTGCTGCGTCCGCTTTGGCCTGAGCACCCGTTTTTGTTTCGCCAGTATTGCGTACAAAATCTGCATCTGCACCACTCATAAGCCCAGATGAACCATTTACAACAGCATCAGGAATAATGTCTGTTCCTCCTGTGATATGAGATGAAGCATGCGGCCCCGGTGTAGCTTCGCCTGTTGCCGTAATCATAACCTTTTTGGCAGCAGGATCAGTCGTAACGGTGATACCTGTACCGCCAGCAAAGTTAATCGTCTCCTGCTTGGAACCAGCAGTAACATCAGCCTGTCCTGGTGCTTTAAACGTAGAAAAGGCGTTTTGGTTCACTTCTGCGCCTGACTCAATACCATCTAGCTTTGTTTTATCCGCAGCAGACATAAGACCTTTTGTGTCTGACGTAGCTACTGTCGTTTCAGCTTTGGCGTTCCACGCAGCCTTTTCAGCATCAGTTACGAATCGATTGGCAGTATCTTGTGCGATGATGGACGGCGGATGCGTAGCTGGATGCACGTAATTATTTGCACCATCCTCTATTCCATCCAGTTTGGTTTTATCCGCAGCAGATTCAAAACCCGGTGTTGTCGGTGTTGCGTTCGGGTGCGTGTGGTTGCCTGGAGCCTTACTGTTCCAGTTATCCTTATCAGTTTGAGTGACGTGGATAGTCGTATTCTGGGAAAATACCGATTTTGTGATTCTTGGATTCGACAAACAGATAGAACAGTTGATAAGAGAATTGTCCGAAGTTTCCGACGGGGAGCTTTATTTCCCAAACCATGTTAAGGACATAATAAGAGAAAAATTTAAACCCCTAAAAAAGGAATATTATGATGTACCGCTAGACTTAGAACCTATTGGATTGATAGGTCTTCTCGGTAACTTCCCAGTAACAACAGAATTCAAACAGGATTTACTGGATGTTCTTAAAGATGTAAAAGTGTCACTGGAGCCTCATAAAAATTATGAACCAGAGATCATCGCAGCTCACCACGACGGTGAAGAGTGGACAGTGGAAGAACTGGAGGAGATAGAACGTTTCAAGGAATTTGTAAGGTCAAAACGAAAGGGCAGATGATATGGCAACATACGAGGTGCTTCTCAATGAGGCTCACAAACACAGCATAGAAGTATACGAAATGCCAATGCTGCCCGGAAATAAAGGCTTATATGCCGATGGGATTGTATGGGTAAATAAGTATGTCCCCACTACTGTAGGGAAAGCCTGTATCCTTGCTGAAGAGATTGGCCATTACCACACCAGTGCTGGTAACATCCTTAATCTGAAAGACATACGTAACCGTAAGCAGGAGCTGCGCGCCAGGCAATGGGCTTACCAGTGTATGATTCCTCTGGATCGCATTGTACAAGCCCACCATGCCCGTATATCGGGTAGGTATGACCTGGCTGAATACTTGGGCGTCACTGAGGAATTCTTACAGGCTGCTATTGATCGATTCACGGAGAAATACGGCCTGTCTGTAAAGGCTGATGATCGGCATGTTATTGTGTTTGATCCGCTTGGCGTGCTTGAAATCATGTAATCCGCTTGACGTCCTTGAAGCTATGGTAACTTTGCGCTTTCCAGCCGCAGGGCTGTTTACATATACACAAAAATAGAACATATGTTTGGAGCGATGGAATACAATGCCGATTTACAAAGATGAGAAACGCAACACTTACTATTTCAAGGTGAGGTACAAGGATGTTTATGGGCGCCCTGATCAGAAACTTAAGCGAGGGTTTAAGAGACGCCGTGACGCTGTTTTAGCTGAAGCAGAATTTTTGGCAAGTGTTAAGAGTAAATTTTCGGATGATGTCACTTTTGATGAACTCTTTGAACACAATATTAAACATACAAAACTCAAAGATAAAACAATCCGACGACGCACAAACGAGTATAATCACCATATTAAACCGAAATTCGGGCGCATCAAGATCAAAAACACCACTTTAGAGCAAGTCCTAGAGTTTAAAACCCATTTGGAGACATCAATGGAATCCCTCAATAGCGCTCGAACCGTCTACAGTAATTTTAAAGTGCTAGTCAATCACGCCATAAAATTTTTCGGGTTAAAAGTTGATCCCACTCTAGCGGCTGGTTCAATTCAGCGAGTGCGACCAAATATTAATTTCATAAGACGCGCGGATTTTGACCATCGGGTTAACGGTCTAGAGCATCTACACTACCAGGAGTTGGCTAGATTACTGTTTTACACGGGGTTACGAGTAGGAGAAGGACTTGCACTAAAGTGGTCAGATATGAATTTTGAGGAGAACCTACTTCATGTAAACAAAACAATTGATATAGCCACACGTAAGATCACTACAACCAAAACTAAGGGTAGTGTAGGTTACGTTCCGTTTCCTGCCTTTATAGGCGAAATGCTGGAGCACATAAAAAAAGAATCCGCAGAGAAAATCTACGGATTCAATAATGATATGTTTGTATTCGGTATAGTGGCCCCATACCACTATTCACACTTTCGCAAACATTTTAAACGCATTTTTCCTGAACTGCGAATTCATGACTTGCGTCACAGCTACGCATCTTACCTGATTAACAAAGGTGTAGATATCTATCTCGTAAAGGAACTGATGCGACACGACGACATCAAGCAAACAGCCAACACCTACGGGCACCTTTACGTCGAAAGAAAACGTGAAGCAATGAGCGTATTCGACTAATCGGTATCATTTCGGTATCATGACCAATAAATAAAACCAAGAATAGCCGATACGCTTAACTTTTCCGTTAACCGATACTACCTTCCATCTCGAACTTGATCAAACGATTCATCTCTACCGCATATTCCATCGGCAGTTCTTTTGTGAATGGCTCAATAAAGCCCATAACGATCATTTGCGTTGCCTCTGCTTCAGTCAAACCACGGCTCATCAGATAGAACAGCTGATCTTCCGATACCTTGGAAACCGTTGCTTCGTGCTCAAGCGTGATGTCATCATTCATGATTTCATTATAAGGAATAGTATCTGAGGTTGATTGATTATCCAAAATCAACGTATCACACTTGATATTGGATTTTGCACCTTGAGCCTGACGACCAAATGAAGCTAATCCGCGATACGTTACTTTACCGCCGTGCTTACTGATCGACTTGGATACAATGGTGGACGTGGTGTCTGGTGCCAAGTGGATCATTTTTGCACCTGCATCCTGATGCTGGCCTTTGCCTGCAACAGCGATGGACAAGACCATTCCTTTCGCTCCACGGCCTTTCAATACAACGGCTGGATACTTCATCGTCAACTTGGAACCGATGTTACCATCGACCCATTCCATCGTTGCGTTTTCTTCTGCAACCGCACGTTTGGTTACCAGGTTATAAATGTTTGGTGCCCAGTTCTGGATCGTTGTATAACGAACGCGTGCGTTCTTCTTACAAATAATTTCGACTACGGCACTATGCAGCGAGTTCGTGCTGTAAATCGGAGCCGTACAGCCTTCTACATAATGCACAAAGCTGTCTTCGTCAGCAATAATGAGCGTACGCTCAAATTGACCCATGTTTTCCGAGTTGATACGGAAGTAAGCCTGCAATGGAACTTCACATTTCACACCTTTTGGTACATAGATGAAGCTCCCGCCTGACCATACCGCACTGTTCAGTGCTGCAAACTTATTGTCCGCAGGAGGTACAACTGTTGCAAAATACTCTTTCAGAATCTCAGGATGCTCACGCAACGCCGTATCGGTATCCATGAAAATAACGCCCTGATCTTCCAGTTCCTTTTGCATACTGTGGTAGACAACCTCGGATTCATACTGTGCGGATACACCAGCCAAAAACTTTTGCTCCGCCTCAGGAATACCCAGTTTATCAAAGGTTTCTTTAATTTCCGTAGGAACCTCTTCCCACGTCTTCCCTTGTTTCTCGGAAGGTCTTACATAGTACTGGATATCGTTGAAATCCAGTTCATCCATATCTCCGCCCCAGTTTGGCATTGGCATTTTTTCAAACTGCTTCAGTGCCTTCAGACGGAACTCCAGCATCCATTCTGGCTCATCCTTAATTTTGGAGATTTCCTTTACGATTTCCGGAGTGAGACCCTTACCTGTTTGGAAAATGGACTTGTGCTCGTCACGAAAGCCGTATTTATACTCTTCCATTTCCGGTGCTTTCTTGGCCATGTTTCTCAAACCTCCTCTGTTCTATTTAAATTATTTATCTTCATCAATCCCTTTGCGCAGCGCGTTCCAAGCCAGTGTCGCACATTTGATGCGGGCCGGGAACTTATTTACGCCTGACAAAGCTTCCAATTCTTCATAATCATCAAATTCGACGGTTTCTCCCTTCATTAAAGAAGAGAAGCGGCTCGCCATATCCAATGCCTGATCAATCGTTTTTCCTTTGACTGCTTCTGTCATCATCGAAGCTGAGGACATACTAATCGAGCAGCCTTCACCAGTAAAACGGGCATCTTCGACCACGCCATCTTTCGTTTTGAGTTGAAGAGAAATCCGGTCACCACACGTAGGATTATTCAAATCCACCGTAACGGCATCATCCTCAAAACGTCCGCGATTGCGCGGATTTTTATAATGATCCATAATCACGCGTCGGTACAAGTCATCAAGTTGCATCGCCAAAATACTCCTTTGTTTGGATTAAGGCGCTGACCAGAGCGTCGACTTCTTCTTCCGTGTTATAGAGATAAAAGCTGGCACGTGCAGTTGCACTGGCTTTCAGCCAGCGCATCAATGGCTGGCAGCAATGATGTCCCGCACGTACAGCCACCCCTTTGCTATCCAGTACAGTAGCTACATCATGCGGATGCACATCATCCAGGTTGAATGTTACGAGCCCAACATGACGTTCTGCCGGTCCGTATATCGTCAACCCCTCCACTTCACGGAGACGTTTGAGGGCATAGTTGGACAAACGGCTCTCATGCTGTGCAATGGCGTCCATTCCGATGCTTTCCAGAAAATCAATAGCAGCTCCCAAACCAACAGCTCCAGCGATAATCGGAGTTCCACCTTCGAATTTCCAAGGCAGCTCCTTCCATGTGGATTCATACAATCCCACATCGTCGATCATTTCCCCGCCGAACTCAATGGGCTCCATATTTTCCAGCAGCGCCTTCTTGCCGTACAGTGCCCCGATCCCAGTAGGCGCACACATTTTGTGACCCGAAAAGGCATAAAAGTCAGCATCGATGTCTTGCACGTCTACTTTCATATGTGGTGTGCTTTGTGCACCGTCTATAACAATAACTGCGCCTTTGCGATGCGCAATAGCTGCAATCTCTTTGACAGGGTTCACAACACCAAGCACATTGGAGACATGCGCAATCGCTACAATTTTCGTGTTTTCTGTAATGGTATTCTCCACATCAGCAAGATCAACGCTACCATCCTCTTGAAGTGGAATATATTTCAAAGTTGCGCCTGTGGCTTTGGCTACCTGTTGCCACGGAATCAGATTACTGTGATGCTCCATTTGTGTGATGACAATTTCATCACCCTCCTTACAGTTAGCTCCACCATAAGAAGAAGCCACCAGATTCAGCGCCGTTGTTGTTCCGCGTGTAAAAATAATTTCCTGACTGCGCTTGGCATTCAGAAAGCGGGCTACCTTCTCCCGCGCACCTTCATAAGCATCCGTCGCGCGGCTACCCAAGGTATGCACACCACGGTGAACATTTGAATTATCATATTCGTAGTAGTGCTTGATCGCCTCGATGACCGCCAGCGGTTTTTGCGAAGTAGCCGCATTATCCAAATAAACCAGCGGATGACCGTTAATCTCCTGATGTAAAATCGGGAATTGTTCACGGATCAATGCAGTATTCATTGGCCTAACTTCCTTTCAACAAGGCTTTGCAGCTGATGTTGAAGTCCTTCGAGCGGAATCTCAGATACGACAGGTGCCAAGAAGCCATAAATAATCAGACGCTCAGCTTCTGCACGGCTAATCCCGCGGGACATCAAGTAATACACTTGTTCACGGTTAACCTGACCAACCGATGCTGCGTGACCTGCTGTTACATCATCTTCATCAATCAGCAGGATTGGGTTAGCGTCACCACGAGCTTTCGGGCTGAGCATCAGAACACGTTCTGTTTGCTGACCATCTGCTTTGGTAGCACCTTTTTCAATTTTTGTAATTCCGTTAATGATGGAAGACGCTTCTTCACGCATCACTGCGCGCGTAATCATCTGACTGGCGGAATTTTTGCCGAAATGCTGTGCTTGTGTCGTATAGTTCAGCTTTTGTGAGCCGGAACCTACAGCAATGATCTTGGCATCCGAATTGGAGCCATTACCTTTGAGCACGGACATGGTATTGCTTGCTGTATTGCCGTTGTTCATTTCGCCCACAATCCATTCGATTGCTGCGTCATTTCCCAACGTGGCACGACGAATTGAAATATCCGTTACTTGCTCTCCAAACTGATGGACTGTCGCATAGCGAACTTTAGCCCCTGCATTTGCAACAACTTCTACCGCACCGTTATGAAGAACAGGTGCCGCCAAATCCGCAGATACATAGTTGTCTACGTACGTCACGGAACTATGACTTTCGACAATAAGCAGCACATGCGGCGCAAACGTTGCAGTCGCATCGTCTGTCAGGAATACAGCTTGAAGCGGAACGTTCAGTTCTACATTTTTAGGCACATAAGCAAATACTCCACCGTTCCAGAGTGCTGCGTGCAATGCAGATAATGAATTCTCTTCTGCCTTAATCACTGTGTTCAGATGAGCTTTAACCAAATCAGCATGCTCTTTAACCGCTGTTTGTAAATCCGTGAAAATGACGCCTTGCGCCGCCAATTCCTCGCTCAGCTTCACGTATACCGCGCCGGAGTTGCGCTGAATAATCAGACCGCCCTCCTGTTGCTCTTTGACCAGATCAGCAATGGCTGCAGGAACCTGCCCTACCGATGCAATGACCTCGCTCTGTTTATGTTGACCGTAATCGTTTAATTTCCAACGTTCGATTTTTGTTTTTTCAAATACCGGAAGCTCCAGTTTGCCTGCAAGCTCAAGTGCTTTTTGTCTGTCTTCAGCCAGCCAAGATGGCTCGCCGTTACGTTCGGACAGAACACGCAGTTGCTCGGAATCTACCGGAAGGATTGTTTGTGTTGTCATCAGTTTTCCTCCTCGCTTCCGGCTTACGCCTCTTGTCCTACAGTTTCATCAACGATACCCAGCTCTTCCTTGATCCAGTCGTAACCGTCTGCTTCCAGACGCTCAGCAAGCTCAGGACCCCCGGATTTAACGATACGTCCTTGCATCATTACATGTACATAATCTGGTTTAACGTAGTTTAACAGACGTTGGTAGTGAGTAATCACGAGGAAACCACGATCTTCGGAACGCATAGCGTTCACACCGTTAGCCACGATTCTCAAAGCATCGATATCCAGACCGGAGTCGATTTCATCAAGAATGACAATTTTCGGATCAATCATCATCATTTGCAAAATTTCATTCCGTTTTTTCTCACCACCAGAGAAGCCTTCGTTCAGGTAACGGTGAGCAAACTCAGGATTCATTTCGAGCTCTTTCATTTTACTTTCCATTTGACGGATAAACTTAATCAGGGAGATTTCTTGTCCTTCTTCACGGCGCGCGTTGATTGCACTACGCAAAAAGTCAGAGTTCGTTACCCCTGCAATTTCACTCGGATACTGCATCGCCAAGAACAATCCTGCACGTGCACGCTCATCCACTTCCATATCCAGCACGTCTTCTCCATCCAAAGTTACTTTACCATCTGTGACTTCATATTTTGGATGACCCATCAAAGCAGACGCAAGTGTACTTTTACCCGTACCGTTAGGACCCATGATGGCATGGATTTCTCCGCCCTTCATTTCGAGGTTAATACCTTTCAAAATTTCCTTGCCTTCAATGGTCGCTTTGAGACCTTCAATCTTAAAGTTTGTAGCCATATTCGCAATACCCTCCAAAAAATGTAGTGTGGTGTCGAAATCAGAAAGTATATTTAAACAGGGGAGCCCCCTGATTTCAAGTAATATTTAAAAATTTATTTATAATCATTCTAAACTGATTCTCAATGATTCTCAAGTTATTTTATAATAAATATCTTGAAGGGTGCAACCAACAGACACACGTTATCCAACTTTCTTCATAAAATGTTCACCCTACCAAGCACACAAATGGCAAAATACATCCTGCGAATGTTTATATAATTATAAATTTGTACAAAAAACACGAGGTGCATGATCTCTTTTCAGCCATAAAAACGCTACTGACAGCATGACGTCAGTAGCGTTTTACATGTAAAAAGTTTATTTCAAAGCGTAATCCCATCACTACAATTAGCCCAAATAAGAGCGAAGCATCCACATATGTTTCTCCAGATCCGCTTTATAGCCGATCAGCAAATCTGCAGTTGGTTGGTCGGAATTGCTTTCCGCCAGTTCAATACCTTCCTGAAACTCCTCGCATACCGTTGCAAAATCCTCGATCAAGGTTTGTACCATCTTGGGAGCATCTTCATTGCCGGTTGCTTCCTGAATCGACGACAGCTCCAGGTACTCCTTCAATGTTGCGGAAGGTGAACCTTTCAACGCGAGCAAACGCTCGGCGATCTCATCCATTTTCAATGTCACTTCATTGTATAACTCTTCAAATTTAACATGGAGTGTGTAGAAACTGGAGCCTTTCACATACCAGTGATAGTTATGAATTTTTACATATAACACATTGAGGTTAGCGACTTGACGGTTTAAAAGTTCCTCCACCGATTTGGTTTGCGTATTTTTCGAGTTACTTGTTGTTTTAGCCATCATAAATCCCTTCCTTTTTCATCAAATTGATTTTCAGGAACGTTTACGTATCCATCACCGTCATTGCTGACGGTAAGACGCCAGCGGGCATCCTAATCACCTGACGGACGTCTGTTTCATACTTACCCTCTCTATACGGAAACGAAACAAATAGAAGAGTTCTCCTTTCCCCTCTTTCGATCCTCCATAAAAAAAATGTACAAAACTTCAATGATTTTCGTTATACTTTCTCTATCCTATCAAAATACTTGGTTTAATATTGTGATATTTCCAGACTATTTACATGTGCACAATTTATGGAGGTGACTTCGTTGTCCCAATATCATCCTTTAACGACTGAAGAAGCAATCGAATTCGTGAAGAACATCCCCGGATTTTTTAGTCAGGAAGCTCGTCTGGAATGCCGGGAAATCGGTGATGGTAACCTAAATCTGGTTTTTCATATTACGGATTCTGAATCTAACAAGAGTATCATTGCCAAGCAGGCACTTCCCTATGTAAAAATTGTGGGTGAATCCTGGCCGCTCTCACTGGATCGTGCCCGTATTGAACGCGAGGCACTTCAGCAGGAGCACCACATTTGCCCCGAATTGGTTCCTGCGATACTGGCGTATGACGATGAGCTTGCATTGACCGTGATGGAGGATCTTAGCTCCCACACCATCATGCGCAAGGGACTAATAGAAGGAAACACATATCCATATTTCGCTAATCATATTGGGGAGTTTCTGGCACGCATGCTCTTCTTCACCTCAGATTTGGGCATGAATCAGCAGGATAAAAAAGACCTAGTCAAACGTTTTATCAACCCGGATCTCTGCAAAATAACTGAGGATCTGATTCTGGATGAACCGTATCGGTTCTCAGATAATAACAACTATGGTGCGTACATCGAAGACGAAGCAGAGGCACTCCGTACAGATCAAGCGCTTCATCTGGAAGTGGCTTTGCTGCGAGAAAAGTTTTTGACACGAACCGAAGCGCTTCTGCACGGTGACCTTCATACTGGTAGCATTTTTGTAACGACCGAATCAACTAAAGTCATTGATCCTGAATTTGCCTACTACGGACCCATGGGCTTTGATATCGGAGCGGTGATCGCCAATCTGCTGTTGAACTACGCTGCACAGCCCGGATGGACCTCTGGTGAGAAGGCTCTAAAAGAAAGGCGCGACTGGGTTCTGGAGACTGCCATTCAGGTATGGGAGCAGTTTGAGCGTAGGTTCCGCAAACTGTGGGACGAGCATGTCACCGATCATATGGCACGTACAGCGGGGTATCAGGACTTGTATCTTCAGAAAGTACTACAAGATACGATTGGTTTTGCAGGGTGCAAAGTGATCCGCCGTATCATCAGCCTGTCGCATGTGGCAGATATCGAGACAATAGCCGATCCTGACCTCAAGGAAGCTGCGGAACGTCTGGCGTTATCTATCGGTAAATCCTTGGTTCTTCGCAATCGCGGGCTTCATTCAATTCGGGAACTGGGAGACATTGTTCGGACAGCAACAGCTGCCCAAACTAAAGGAGCTTAATGAATATGAGTGAAAAGAAAGAAGCGGCCCCCGTAACCTCCGGGAAAGCTGCAGTGTCCGGTCAGGCTCTATCTTCGTTGGTGTGGAAAGGCAACCGCTTGTCCATGTTGGATCAGCGTCTGCTACCCGAAACGATTGTCATGCTGGATTTATTCACGGCCGAGGAAGTATGGGATGGCATACATGCCATGAAAGTACGTGGTGCGCCCGCCATCGGGATGGCTGCGGCCTACGGCGTTGTGCTAGGAGCTACCGCCTACGACGACACCGACGCTGCTGGGTGGCTGCAGCATGTACACGACGTGTGCGGACATTTGGCTACTTCACGCCCGACGGCAGTGAACCTGTTCTGGGCGTTGGATCGCATGAAGAAGCGAGCCGGCGAACTCCTTGCTGATGCTAGCGGGGGCCAGATCGAAGACTGGAATGCCGGGCTGGAGCGTGAAGCCACAGCCATTCAGGCAGAGGATGAGGAAGTATGCCGCCAGATCGGCATCCATGCTTTACCTCTGTTCGAGGACGGGATGGGCGTACTCACTCACTGCAATGCAGGCGGGTTGGCGACAGCCAAATACGGAACAGCGCTCGCGCCGATGTACCTTGCGCAGGAGAACGGCATCCATCTCAAAGTATTTGCCGACGAAACCCGCCCCGTGCTGCAGGGAGCGCGCCTGACCGCTTTCGAGCTTCAGCAGGCAGGCATTGATGTCACCCTGCTCTGTGACAATATGGCGGGCATGGTGATGTCCAAAGGATGGGTACAGGCCGTTATTGTCGGCACAGATAGAGTCGCTGCTAATGGCGATGTCGCCAACAAAATCGGCACCTATAGCCTAGCCGTGTTAGCGAAGGCGCATGGCATTCCTTTTTATGTCGCTTCGCCACTATCTACCATTGATTTGCAGACCGCAACAGGCGCAGATATTCCGATTGAGGAGCGTTCTGCGGAGGAAGTTACCGAAAGCTTTGGTAAACGGACCGCCCCGAAGGGCATCAAAGTCTACAATCCAGCTTTCGATGTTACACCTCATGAGTACATTACCGCCATCATTACCGAAAAAGGGATTGTCCAAGCACCCTTTAGCGACAACCTCCCCGCTTTGTTTGCCGATTAATCGTTCTTGCAGATCATACCGTTCGTATAAAGCCGAATAGTCTGCTCGATAGAGTGTAACTTTTCATAGAAAAAAACCGGAGCCAAAAAGTCCGGTTTTTTTCGGTTCTTGTTCCTCTACTTTTATGCAACATATGCACATAGGCTTCACTACACCAGTTTCAATAGTGCTTCATAGCCTGGCATCCCTGGTTTAATCCCCAGTTGCTCGGCTTCTGTCGTCACTGACTCCATCGGCGCTTCCAACAGTTCCTTTAGTGTTTTTACCCCCACAGCTCGTGCGGCAAGAATTTTCCGATCCGCCAGCCGTTCATTGAGCAATCCAACATCCAGCGCACCACACATGATGTAACCACGGGAGTTGGATATGGTTAACAGCGTTGTTTTAGGCAGTTTGACCTCGACTCCGATAAATGTATGCTCACCCACTTGAATAGGTTCCATGTGTATCATGGTGATTTCATGCACCTCCTCTTTATTCATCCGGGATATTTTATGCGGCATTTGCGGGTAAGTGTGGACACTCGTGGATACATTCAAAATATTAAAAATCTTATTTATGTACAGTAAAACAGGCGAAATCAAAAAGACTAGACGAATCATTCCATCTAGTCTCTTGATCATAAGTTAATGTTCTAGGTCTATGCTTTATTCAAACTTCTTTAAGTACTGTGACGGCACAAGGTCAGCAAGCCAAACACCATGGTTGGCTTTATAAAACTTCACTTGATTAGCCAATGCCTTTTCTGTATCTACTTCAAGGATCACCAGTTCCCCACGTCTTTTACCTGCTAGAATTGCAAACTCAAGGGCTTCAGACAGATGTACATACTTTCTGCCCATTGGCTTAATTCCTTCAGTAAAAATGTTATGGATTACCTTTGTGTTTGTACCGTGATAGAGAATGGTTGGTGGAGTGGCCTCCTTATAATCCAATCTGCCTGCACTGTGCCCATAATTAGCTCTTATGTACCCATTAACAATCTCATATCTTTGTTTTGGACAATGGCTTACTACTTGCTTGATATCCGACTCGCTTACATCAGACCATCTATTCTCTGATCTTATTCCTTGAATCAGTTCTTGAATGTCACAATAACCCTCATGGTCTAGCTCAAGACCAAACTGTTCTGGTGTATGCCTAAGAATCTTACTCATAAACTTACTGAGGCTCTCTTCTTTTTTTGGTGTTAACATGATATGCTCCTTCTAGCAAAATATTTATCTATCTATAGTAACCAATCTGATGATTCATAGCGTCTTGTGAAGTAAAGCACAAGTGCCCCGATAAGGAAGGATGTACCTCCAATTAAAAAACCTCTTAGACTGTTTATGCTATAAGCCACAAATACTGCTGGAAGCCCAAATCCACAAGGAAAATACCCGAAAATGCCCCTTACCAAAGCCATGATAAAAGATTTCCGATTCATAAATCCCCCCTCCTCTCTAATAATGTACTTTATTATATTATAATTGTTAGATTCTCAAATGAATTTTCCTCATACCAGTCTTCATCAACGTAATATTCACTTAATTTATTTTATGAAAATCGTACTACATTGAAAATCTATAACAATCGCAATACTTGTGTTCCCTTTTTTATATCTTCAATGTTTTCTGAATCCTTCACATTAATTCCAATTAGCGGATGATTAGCAATGGAGAAAGAAATGCTAATATCCAATACGTCCAGTTCGCATTTCGTCCCATCTAACTTATCTACTTGTATTTTTGAACCTATCAAACTTTTCAAATTGGTATGATCCTGCTTATTTAATCCAATATTTGTTCCAATTAAAATGATTCCTTTATTGGGTGTTTTAATAATATCATCTAACTTCATAATCTCCAAAAGAGAACCTCTCCATTCTAACGTTCATGTATGAACAGTATATCTTTAACTTCCCTAATTTTGATACCTTCGTTTTTTAATCTGGTAATTCCATCTCTTAGAAGCATAATTCTTTTTAATTGAGTTAATCAGGAGCAAATCTTGCAGCTCGGCTACTTGCTTGAGCTTCATCAAGTGCAAAGTTCCTAGTTATAACGTTAAATTCATCATCCATAACCTGAAAGGATTTTCCTGCTAGTCCTGCTTCATAATGTCCAACAACTTCATACGCTATTGTTCCATGACCAGTAATCCGGCTATTAGCTGCTAATTTATCTGTCACATTAGAAGGCAGTACATCATTATTTATATTAATAATCATATCGAATAATAAACCTGTAGGAGAGGTATCATTAGGACCAGCTACACGGATATTTTCTTGTGGCATTCCTGTTTTTTTGCATATTGAGTTAAACTTCCAATTTGTGCATCAGTTATTGGCACTTCATTACGCAGACCATTAGTATCTATAATTTTTCTTGTATTGTCCGTTCCTTCTATTATTCGATCTGCTAATCTGGATTTATCTGCATGGTGACGTAAATCCTCTTTATTACTAAGGGAACTGATACCATATAAAAGAAAACAATGGGAAGGGTTTTGCTTATGCCTTATAAAAAAGCAACGTTTTGGTTTTCAGTAACAAGCATTTTAATATGCTTAAATAACTACTCGGGAAATGATGATAAAAATATCCTCCTTATCGGATTGAATCCACTTCTAAATTTTATTGTATATACTGAGCCATTCCGACATTGGATTTTTGATTTTAATAGTGCAAAATTAGCAATCGATAGTGCAACTCTTAGGGTCCAGCTTCCTGCCTTTATCATCCATTTTGTTTCTTTCTCTCTGACTGGACTAATCATTGATTTTCTTATCCGAATAATCAGCCAGAAAGTTAAGAGATCATAGCCAATCCCCAAACCCTTCCAACGCCTCATTCACTAATCCTCTATATTGTGAGTCCAAATTAGTCTTCGGTCTTTATCAGGTAGCATCCCTAAAGGTTAAATCTTCTTGAATAGCACCCTTTAGTTCCCTTTTTTCCAGAAAACAGACTACCATAAGAATAAAGACAATAACTTGATGTTTTTTTGGAGGGTTGTGAATTGATAGAAAAATTTGAAAAAACATTCGTTCAATTAGCTCAATGCGAGCTGTCTCCAGAAGAGTGGCAAGCATGGTGGGAAGAAAATAAAGTTCAATTGGAAAAGCACTTATCCCGTGGCGTTTTTCTTAAACTCAAACCCATCAAGCACGGCTTTCGATGGGTGCCTATCCTTGCCAGCCAAAAGAGAGCCGTCGAATATCTTTCGGCGAGAGACATCCCATTCGGAAATTCCGATTTATACCAACAACACTATGAAGCCGAATTTAAAGCTTTTTGTAAGATTCAAAAAGAGCAGGATAAAATTCAACTTGAACAGCTTAACAAAAAGATACCGCAAGTATTCCAGACATATCCAAAGTTTGCGGCTTCGCTTAGAAACGTTTACAGTAGTTCGGATGTTTTAGATGGCGGTGCATCTTTATATAATATTGAACAGGTAGAAGCATCATTAGGTTTTCAACTGCCGGGCGATGTAAAAAGGCATTTTTAAACAGCTGAAAATATTTCAATTGAAGGTATACGTTTAGAGTTGGAATCATTACGAAAAATAGATATATAAGATAAGCCCTATATCGTTTTGGGTGAATTTTGGAAAGAAGCTGACGGGGACTTACTGCTGATAAAGCCTACAACCAGCAGAGATCTGTACGATCTATTATTACGCACACGGAAGTAACACAGTAAAAAAACTTTGCTCAGGCATGAAGTCGTTAATTGAGAATAAGTTCTCTTACTACAACCATCAATAGATAGTTATTCGTCTGCAAAAATGGGACTGTCCCAAAAGTAGTTTTTCTTCGACCATTAGACAGCCTTTTGTGTGAAAATAGTGAAAACCGGACCGATAAGGGGGTATCCCTATCCGTTCCGGTCCCGTTTTCCTTCGTTACAACACCGTTTGTTTCTGGTATTTTTCAGTCTTATGATCCTTCTTAATAAATTTTTCATTGTTCCTATAATCGTCCCATGAATCCAGACTCAAATAAGGCTCTGCTTCGATAATATCTTTTACTTTGCAGTGCTGTTGTTCTTTGAATAGCTCGATCATTCGAATTAAATCATTGCGATCCAGCAGCTTCACTCCATTATAACTGGCTAACTGTTCACATGATGAAATATTTCAATATATTTCATATACTATTTCACATGTTTCATAAATATTTTTGACACACATCAAACTACTATTGCAAAAGGTATACTATATGACATAGTGTTGGAAAAAGACTTGGCTAAATTGAGCATAATAAAAAGGGCAACCGAAGTCGCCCTAGATATTCCAATTATACAATTCAACTTTTAAATCCTTTAGTATACAAATCTATTTACTGTCTTCTTCCTTGATGTAAGTCATATTGAATGATCGCTTTTGTTTTGTTCGTAGCCTTTGAAACGTCGTAGACTACTTCATCTTGACTGAACTTATCTTCATCATGGAGAGATTGTGGTTTTTTTATAAATAACCCATCTTTAGTATAAAATTTATCAGGATGATTAATTTCTTCTAATACACTATCAGGGACTATTGCTTTTGTAACGCTCTTCATTTCTTCAGAAGTATCGTCACTAGCAAAAACATTATTACCAAGAACTATTGCAAACGTAACAGTAAGGGCAGCCAACCCCCAAAATTTCAATTTAGCCTTCACTTCTTCCCTAACTCTTCATTAATTAATTTGCATATCCATTCCCAGAAATTTTAATCGGGTAACCAGACCCATCATTTTCGGAATGATTTTCAATTAGCAAATAAACTGGATTGAACTCAAAAGATGCATCGTCGCCTGTTATACCTAAGTTAGTGTGCGAAAATTTGATCGTGGTGACTATTGATAATAGTGTAAAAAAATTAACTCGATTTTCCTAACTGTGAAAACGCCATCTTATAAGCCACAAACGTAATAATTGCGTAGATAAAACCATATAGAAGCCAAGCATCTATATTAACTGCAATGGTTTCTAAATTGGTGGCAATAAATATAAGAGGCAGTAGCAAGGCTAGTATTAATCCTAAGTAGATGTTTCCTTTGAAATAGGCGAAACATACTCCGATCAAGATTGCCAGAATGGGGCAAAATATAAAAGTAGGGAAGAGGGGATTAAGTTTTGGAAATAACCAGTAAATCATAATAATCACTCCTTAAAGTTAATTAGTCAGAAAAAAACGAATCATTTCCTTGTTTGATTTAAATGCTAGAGGAATGACATGTAATTCTTTGCCTGTCAATAAGTCATATTCTCTTATTTCCCTTATTCTATCAACAGGAGAATTTTTGACATAATCATATAGGACAAAAACAGATCCTGCAAAATACTGTACTCCAGATATTACTCCTTTCTCATTTTGTATTTTTTCGGAGACGGAATTGCTTTGTTTTAATCTCAACTTTTTAGGCTTTTTGTTGAGGTCATTGAAAATAGTATAATTTAAGTCTTCAGAGAGAATATATAATTTATCGTTGTAAATTTGGCTGTCATAAAACAAAAATGAAGTATCTGACAAAGATGTTTCATTTTCCAACTTACCATTTTTAGGGTCAATTATCTGCATTATAGGATGAAATTGTGTATCAGATGTATTGCCATCAAGAAATACAATAAGCTTGCCTTTAAATATTTGTAGTGATGCTCCATTTTGGCCTACCGGAAAGTATTCTTTTAAACCATGTAAACGATTTTCTATAGTGAATTGTTTGATCTTCTTTGATGTTTTTAAATCAATGACATAAATACCTACAGAATTATCATTATTGTTCACATATAAAGTGTATGCCATATTATTGTATTCAACGGTTGATAATAAATATCCATTCAAAAGAATATTTCTATATTTCAAATTTTTTTACCAAAACTTGGAATAATAAGTTTTAGACTGACCCAAATATAAAACCAGCGGCAGTCAAGGACCTGAAAATAAAGTCCTAGACTGCCGCTGGTTTATTGAACTAACGTTCTCTGTTAGCGTAACAAGTGGTGCAAAATTATTTCATGCGATATATCTACAACCGTTTCGGTGCTGCCGATCGGCTTGCCGTTAGTAAGAAACACCGAGGCGATAAATTCTCCCTGAATCGTTAGGCTTCCAATCGCCTTAAATCGTTCTACCTCTATGGTTTTGCCGAAATAATCGGCTGGATCAACGTCTTCCATCAGTCCCCATTCGACCATATCTGGCGTACGGGTCAGCACTTTCCGATGCGACTGTCGAGAATCCTCTCTATCGCTGGATATTCCTCGAATCTTCGTTCGATGAAATGTTGAAAACCGCCCCGTAAAGGGGCGGTCAGATTGTCGAGAAACCCCGTCATTTTGAGACGCGGGTTTCTTTTTTACATCATAATGCTCTGGTCTCTGGAGAAGCAGGGGGTTACCCCTGTTTCTCCAGGCGATCTAGGTGGATCGCCATCTTCTTCATGTTCTGCACGGCTGCCGTCATAAGGGCTTGTTCCCTGACGTTTGGAAGACCGCGCAAACGGCAATAGCGAAACCCATGGAGCTCTTTGGCATCCGCGAAGCTTCGCTCAATCGTCTCTTTTCGTTTGCGGTACAGCTTTTTACCAGATGGGCTCAGCCGGTTGCTCCGTACCCACTCTTTGCTGTCTTCCCAGACATGCCGAGTCACCACTTTGCGGTGGTTTCGAGACTGGGTACACTGACTTAGCAGTGGGCAATGCTGGCACTGGGCTGGGTCAGAGGCATACTGCCGGTATCCCTTACGGTTCGTCGTTCGGTAGGGCAGTTCCTGTTGGGCTGGGCATCTATACGCATTGCGTTTGGCATCGTATTCAAACTTCCATTTCGGAAACAGTCCTTGTCTGGGATGGAATCTTCGGTGAGCAATCACGGCAAAAATCTTTCGGTTCTGCAAACCTTGGCAAATCGGCGTTGTTAAATAACCTGAATCTAGTGCAACAGCTTCTACTTGAAAACCAAAACGTTCTCTTTGGCGATCCAAACGGGACAAATAGGGGACAGAATCATGTACATTCCCCGGTGTCACATGCACGTCCGTAATCAGATTGTACTTCATATCCACCGTGCGGTGGTCCAGATAGAAGAAGCCTTCGGGCTTGCCATCACGGATCATATAGCCGCTGTCCGGGTCTGTTTTGCTCACTTTAATTTCTTTTTCTTCGTTCACTTCCTCTCGGGATTTTAAGGCTTTTTTCCGTGGTTTCTCCGGTCATCCTTCACCGCTTCGTTCAGCTCGTCCATATAGTCTTTAGTATTCTGCAACACTTGTTCTTTGGTGTACTGGTGCCTGTTAGCATTGGCTTTGACGTGTGTGGAATCGGTGACGAGAACACGCCCACCCACCATTCGGTGAGAGATCGCCTGCAGCACAATTTCATCGAAGATATCTTGAAAGATCGTGGTGTCTTTAAAGCGAGTGCGACGATTCCAGCTAATCGTCGTATGGTCCGGAACTTTATCCGTTAAGCCCAACCCCAGAAACCAACGATAAGCTAGGTTCGTCTGAATTTCTCGCTCGAGTTGCCGTTCTGAGCGAATGCCATAGAAATAACCGAGAAAGATCATTTTAAACAATACGGTAGGATCAATGGCAGGACGCCCGTTGTCTGCACAATACAGTGGTCGAACTTTATCATCGATAAACGAAAAATCGATATACTTATCTACTTTGCGGAGCAAGTGATCTTGAGGAACCAGATCTTCGATGGAAACAAATTCGTAGGATTGTTGTTTTTCGCGGTTGGAGCGTAGCATATCAACACCATCCGTTCTACAATAGTTACCTATATTATACAACATTAACGCGGTGTCGTCTTAAACAAAATTAACATAAAATAGGCTGTCGAGACTTTCTCGACAGCCTGACCGCCCCGTAAAGGGGCGGTTTTCTTATGCTTGCATGAATGCTTCTAACGGCTCCAGAGTCGAGAACGTCTTCTTTGCGTCCTTCTTCCGTTGCTCATCATAGAGTTTGGTTAACTCTACGAATGATTCAGCTTTAATCTTCGTATAACTCGATTTGGTGTATCTGATTATGTACGTCTTTTGCCCTTCCTCTTCAACCCATTGGTAAACGACGTCATATTTTTCCCTCAGATTCTTCAAATGAAGTGCCTGGCGCAACACTGCATAGTGTTCTTCAATGGCTTCATCGCATTCCTCCATAATCTTCTCGTATGCGCAGCCAACTCGCATCAGAATCTCCAATGCCCGTTCATCGCCGTATCTCGCGAGAAATTCCTTCAACGAAACCAGCGCATATAGCGTTATTTGTTCCTTGTCATTCGGATCCCTGTATTCATAACAGCCTACAACCAAATTGCGGTCGGTCATTTCCTCCTTACTGAATTGCATCTTGAACAAATACTCGAGTGACTTCTGCTTCATAACGGTTTCCAGCATCTGTTCTTTATCAATCTTGATGCCCGTTGTCACCCAAGGAAACGGTAGTTGACCGTTACTTTCACGCGATAAGCTACCCCTAATATTCAAAATCGGTAGACCTGTAGCAATTGCGTACGACCTGTTATATCCTTTGCCCGCGAATATTTCCTGTTCTTCTCGCATGTGTCCTACCCCTCCTTTTAGTACCAAGTTCCATTCGGCGCGAAGTGCCACCAGTTGTCTGCGAAGTGAATCTCCGCTCGATTCCAGCGAATTGCGATCCAAATTATCCTCCACATTTTCCAGTAATTTCCTGGTTAAGCTATAGTTCTCCGTTCGTATTATGAGCTGTGACCTACGCTTACGGGCTTTGCCACTTCACTTCCGCTCTTCCAATCCCGCTCTGCCCATTGTCAGGCAACACTTTTATTTCCATCTCTCCAGGCACTTCATGAATCTCCGTTACAATCGGTTCAGACGAACCGAGAATAAGATCCTATAGTAAACTATTGCATATCCATAAAACTACCACTTTTTTGTGTTGGTCTCCTATTAGTTCATCACCGCTGCTTTTCATTAACCCGCGAAGATACTTCTGGGATAAATTGTATCATATGAGAACCATAAGTCCATCTAATGGTTGCGTTATCCTGCCCGTTGGCTAATGCCGGCTGCCAGTCTACAACTTTATTTTTCACGGTCTAATGCTTTGTTTTTCAGTCTAACACTTTATTTTCACAGAACAATAGTCTCATTAGACTATTTTGTTCTTCCCATAATTTTAAGAATGTATCATACTTCATAACATTCACGCACCTTCCGTATACTTTACCCATATGGCTAAGTTAGTAGCCTGATTGAAGACTCTCCTGTTTAAACCCGCCTCTTAATTTTGAGGTGCATGCAAATTATCTTCTTTATCAGATAAATTACTATGAAAAAAGCTTGCTCCCATTTTATTATTAAAGGAGCAAGCTTATAGATATTCATTAATCGTTGTGAATTATATTGATTTAGGATTTTTATAGCACCAGTTTGGATCATAGGGCAGAGATCTGAACTTCTGCATATCTTCCCAACTGTAGACCCAATCGTAATCAGGAATCCAAAAATAGTCAGTAGGATTTAGCTTGAGATATTCATATATAAATCGAAAAATCAGCTCTTCAACACCATAAACATCTTCAATACATCCTACTTGATACAAGGACAAGCTTGAATCTAATCCACTAATATCCTCATCATGCTCATAATTAATTTCGTAATTATAAATTCCATCAATATAGAATATAAACTGCTGGTTATTTTCAGCACCCAGTGGGTTATAAGATATATTTAGAGTTGTTGAAAAAAACTGTTCGTTCTTATATTTTTTATCATTGTCAAAATATAATCCAGCATCTGCATGAAAGGCAGCTACGATTGCATCTCCTAGTAATTTCTCAGGTGTATATTTTTCTCGTTCTATTAAAATAAAAGCCGAACTCCCCATCACTTAACCACCTTTCTTAATTCCTCCAAGGAATTTACAACAGTTACTCCTAGCTTCTTGATATTATCTAATTTTTCTATATTACTTTGAGATAGATTGCCCAAAGGCTTATCAATATAAAGTATAACTTTCTTCTGTTCTGGATTAAAATAAAGCTTATCAGTAGTAATTGTCATTTTCTCAAGTTGTCCTTCTTTAACTGCTTTGATTGAAGCCTTTACCTCAATTAATTCATTTTTTGTAACCACATCTAAATCACCTGCAAATTGACCATCTTTCTTTAATATTTTTTGCCCAAAACCAGTGACTTCACGTTCTTCTTTTAAAAAGCCAGCTACTTTTGCTTCAGTTGCCTTTCCTACATCTGAGCTATTCATAAAGTTTTCAATATCACGGTTAATATTTTTGGGATGTTGATCAACCCATGTCAGTTCATTGCCAGCAGGGTTTGTATATTTCGTCTTATTTCCTTCCTTAATTATGCTACCCCTATTGTTATTGTGGGTTCCCTCGACGACATGCGGTGCCTTTTCTGCCTTAGCTCCCGAAGAAGGAGTGGATTTTGATGAGCCTCCACCTTCTCCTTTCGCCATCTGCCACAATTCTGCTGAGCTTTCCCCTGCTCCTTTTGCACTTTTAACCGCAGTTGTAGCTCCATGAGCCGCCAAAGCTGCCGATCCAATTAATCCGGGTACCCCAATGATACTCCCTACACCTGTAGATGAAACAGCAACGGATAATCCTTCTCCACCTATTCCAGCTACTACCTCACCTGCCCCTTGCAATGTTGTAGCTACATTTCCGAGAATTTCTCCTACTTTAGCTGCCATGGGATGATCATAATTCCGTTCTTTATCAGGCCATATCCCCACTGTCAAATTCCCCTGAATAGCTCCTTTTGCTCCCTGTGCAGTATCCCAAAGGATTTCTCCTTGAAGTTTGCTGGCTTCCAATTGAGCTTCAGACTTGGTGATCTCAGCTTGTCCAATCTGTTCAAAGATTTTATGTAACCAACCTTCACCTGTGGATGCCGTTTTAACAGGGGTGCCAAGCCACGGCACATCCAGTACCACTTTCTCTCCATCTACCTGTGTAAAACTTTTTGAAATAAAAATAAGTTCTTGTGCTACTGTTGATAGTCGTTCAATCGTCACACTCATGGATTGTCGAGAAACCTGAAATTCCTGAAAAAATCTCTCTTGGGTAGCTCCAGACCAGCCTTGTTGGACAAAATCAATTCGTCCACTCAAAAAATTCAGCATACGTTCCATTTCATGCTTTCTGTGTAAGAACTGATCAGCCACTTCCATCAATTTGTCAGGTGGAACTAATATTCTCCCCATTCTACCACGCCCACTTTAATTTTGATGGAAATAATCTTATCAGAAGGGGTGATTTAGGGAAATCCATCTGCTATCCTGTTATTTCCTTTTAATCCATGTGACATATGAACTGAAATAAACAGATTTATTATGTCTAAAGTAGTGTATAAGCAGTTAGATGATGCCTAAGTTAGTTTTAGCTGTTCTATCCATAGGCTAGTGATCAAGTATTGATTAATGTTGATTATATCATTATTACTTTTTCTTGATTTATAACAATATAATTGACATAATATCAATAAACATCCTTACTATATAATTCTAGGACGCTATATTTAAAGGCTTTTCCTATATAACTTTGAATGGCTTCATAGTACAAATTTCTCCTTTTCCATAAACATTATTGGAGGCTAGTAAATGAGTAAATTTGAAAAAAATCTAATTAAGTATTTGTCTTACGGTTTTTGTGTAGGAATTTATTATTCCTTTATTAAAGGGCCAACAACAATGAGTTCTTCAATCAACGGTATGTTTGAATTTTATACAGTACCCACTTCTACTTTTATTTTCAGAACTTTATCAATCTCGTTTATACTAAGCCTCATTGCTGGAGTGGTGTATACAATCGTTTTTTTATGTATAAAAGGAAATAAGTAGATTTCCCAGAATAATCCCAAAACAAAAGGAGCCAACCAATCGCAATAGCTCCTTTTCTTTATCGACCCTTTATTTAATTGACAAACTATGCAAAAAAGCCTGCTCCCATTTTAATGTTAAGGAGCAAGCTTATAAAATATTAATCATACTCAATGAACACATTGCCGTTTCCATTGACGGCTTTCTGTAACAATATAATTATATCGTTCTTAAGATCAGGAAGTACAGGTAATATATTAGTCAAACTTTTCGCTTCTTCCTCGGTCAAATATTTAATATCAAATGAATCAAACAATTGTAGGGTCTCTCTAATATTTTCCACTTCCCATGGACTTTCCTCATACCAGCCTTCGTGAGCATAATATTCACTTAGTATATTACTTTGTGCAGATTCTAGTTGAACCAAACAATCCATTAATGTATCAAAGTATCCATTCCATATCTTCAATACATAGCTTTTATCTGAATTTGTATAAATCAATCTTATTTCTGGTTCTCCTTCAAATCCAGCATAGTAGGTATCATTTATTTTATCTGTCTTCATACTCTTACTCCTTCTAATGGCTGTGATTTTGAACTTGAGAGCATTTTATTCTCAGACTGCCACGTGGTGACCCGTTGGTCCGTAATTCGAGCCATTCTCTCAATGTTCAATAGGAGGTGCCTTCACTGGCTACTAACATAAAACTGGAATGGTGGGATCAGCTTACTCTTCATCTTCGTTAACCGCTTTAATCAGATCTCCGTAGACTTCCTTCGTGTGAGCAGATGCATGTTCTTTAAAATGTGTAAACAACCTCATACATCTGATTGCTTGTATTCTATTATTAGCTTCAGCAGACTTTTCCAAACAACTGAACAAAAATGTGAAACCTTCTGAAAACCTCCCCTTACGCAAAAGATAAATTGCCAATTCCCTTAAAAAATGAGTAAAACGTTCTGTAGTAAATTGTTGATTGTACACCCCCATACACTCAGGCTTATCCAGCAACGTTAAGATTTCCTTTTCAAATTGCTTTAGAATATGATCAATATCTAAACGAAACCGATTTGCAGCTTCAATTATATTATCTAATCCAGGAAGTATCTCTTCACTCCTGGAAGAAAAGGACGCTACATAATCATCCAAAACACTAATTTCACCAGCGTGAAGTTTATTTACATAAGCGTTGGCTTCAGACCACTCTTCATACCGCCTTTTCCATTTAAAGGTGACTTCATCGGTTTCCTTCACCCAACTTAAATCAGCATATTTGTACGTATGTTGAAGTGCTTTTTCATAATCTTTACGTGCTTCACAAACTTCAGCACGAAGCAGATGAGAAAACGCCCAGTAAGCAAAAGGTGGAGAAACAGGTTTCTTCAAGTTCTCTTTTTTTACGTCATGAGCTTGGTCTAACTTATATTGAATATCTGCTTTAATCTCCAGAGTTTTGGCGAATAGTTCTACTTTATCCCATTTTCGTAACGAACGGTATGTATTCGCCAAGTCTTTTAATGCCTCTAACTGATCTACCTCATCTAACCGTTCAACGTAAGGCTCAAATTGAATGGCTGCATCATAGTTTTTCTCTTGATCGTCTCTAATACGAATCGTAAACAATCGATACTGGCAAACCGCTAATCGTTCTGAATACTGATATCTCTCCCCTTCTGCTACATTTTCATAAAGGAACGCCGCTGCTTCAGTATAACCTTTTTTAAAAGAATCCTCGGCTACTTCAAAAAGTGAAGGAAGATAAACAGGATTATCTAGCAACATACCTACAACTCTTCGCAAGCAATCAAGTCGCCCTAACTCCACGCAGCGGTACAAAAAAGGGCTGATTCTTCGCCAGTTGAGCGGTTCTTCCTCAATACATTCTTCAATATAACGTTCATAAAAATAATCTGGTGGTAAATTCATTCCCATAGTGATGCGATCTAGCTGGTGAACTGAAATTGATCGGTTGCCCGTCACAATGCCACTAACTGTCCCTACATTCAAATCAATCATGTGACCAAACTCGGTCATGGTTAAGCTTTTCCGTATCAGATAGGTTTGAACTTCTGCTCTAATCGTAGGTGTGATCTCCATAGATAAACCACCCTTTCAACATAAACTCGACATATAATATGCAGTTAAACGATGTAATAGAGAAATGGTTAGTAAAAATCACTTTATCACCCATAATTGTATCGTCTTTTAGAACAAAGCCATACACCCTTCAGTTGTGTACAATAACACACATTACATTTTTGCACTTTTTACATATATTCCTCAAAAGAAGATTTCCTCATATTGCTGATATACAGCAAAATAGGTAATAAAAAGGCTAGAGGGATCATTCCATCTAACCTGTTCCATTATCCATTTGGTTTTGTACTCTGTACCTTTTAAGTGCTTTAAATATCAAGCATCTATTTTCTGTTGGGAATAATTACATTTCGCCATGCTGTGCAGGTTGGTAGCTATGTTCAGAATCCTGATAACCCGCTGAAGGAATTACTAGTGTCAACAACATAAAACTTGTTACCAATAAGGTAAAAATTATTTTACGTTTCATCCTTATCCACCTCATTAATCAATTTTCTGTATGCTGTCTTCACATCAGATGATGCATATTCTCGATAAGACTCATACAGCCGCATACATGTAATTATATATGATTTATTATTGATTAATGTAGATTTTTCCAAACAACTTATTAAAAATTTAAAGCCATCAGAATATCTTTTCTTGGTCAAATAGTAGATCGATAATTCCTTCGAAAAATGCATAAAACGTTCTGTTATGAAACGCTTAGTGTAAAAACCCTCGATTTTTTGTTGTTCTAGAAAAGTTACAATTGCCTCCTCGAATTGCTTTAAAATATCATCCACATCAAAATGGTACCTATTAGCGGAATCAACTATAATATCAAGTGCAGGAAGAATCTCATCTTTTCTTGATGATATATAAACTAGATAATCAGATAGAACGCTTATTTCGCCAGCAAGAATCTTATTCAAATAGGTATTCCCCACAGCCCACTCTTCATATTGCTTTTTCCACTTCAAAGTAGTTTCATCAGTTTCTTTCACCCAACTTAAGTCACCATATGTGTACGTATGCTGAAGTGCCTTCTCATAATCTTTATGGGCCTCACAAACTTCTGCACGAAGTAAATGAGAAAAAGCCCAATAAGCAAACAGAGGAAAGCTTGGTTTCTTTGCATTTTCTTTTTTGGAAGGATGCCGTTGTTGCTCCATGTTATATTGAATTTTTGCCTTGTCTCCCAAAGCTTTAGCGAATAATTCTACTTTGTCCCATTTTCGTAACGAACGGTATGTATTCGCCAGATCTTTTAATGCATCTAACTGTTCTATCTCATCTAGTCGATCAACGTATATTTCAAATTGAACGGCTGCTTCATAGTTTTTCTCTTGATTATCTCCTTGCCTTGTATGGAACAAACGGTACTGGCACATAGCCAGACGTTCTGAATATTGCTTTTTCTCACTTACAGCCACATTTTCATAAAGTATGGTTGCCGCTTGATACATTTTTTCATGAAATAGTTCTTCGGCAAGCTCAAATAAAGATTCTGAATAGCCTAGTTTATCCATCAATAAATTAACCACATCATGAATGCAGTCCAATTTATTTAATTTCGCACAATTATGTATAAAAGGACTCATTCGACGCCAATTCGGATTAGCCTCTGTTAAATACTCAGACACATACCGTTCGTAGTAATAGCCAACGGGAAGCCCCATTGCTTTTGTAATTCGATCTAACTGATCGACTGAAAGTGTGCGGTTCCCATTAATAATACTGCTCATGGTGCCCGGATTCATTTCTGCTTCTCTAGCTAAATCACTTAGGATTAAATCATGATCTTTCATATGTTTTGTTATCTCTGTGAGTATCGTGGTTGTTGTGTTGTACAAAGTAACCACCCCTTGTCAGGAACTTAGTAGGATATCAACTCATTAAAAAAGGACTATTGCAATCCAATGATTGTATAGCCTTTCCGCAATTCATTGTACCATCTTTTGGCACAATATCATATACCTTTCAGAACCTTACTTAAGATACCTTTGAAGGGTTTGTAAAGAAAATTAAGCTCTATAAATCCTGAGACATACGAATCATATCTTTACACTGTATGCCATTCTCATAAATTTCTTCTACATAATTATGTCTGATAAAGAAATCTAGATCTACACCTACAATTCTGAAACCACATTTTTGGTAGAGAGCTAACTGTCCAATGCTAGAGTTTCCTGTACCAATTTCTAACGTTTTATAACCTTGTGCCCTAGCTGTTTCAATGGCATGTGTCACTAATAGTCTGCCTATTCCTTTACCATGCATATCTTCTGATACTGCTATATTCACTAACTCAACTGTTTCAGGTCTTGTAGGTAAAAGAACATAGACTCCAACAATATGATTGTCAATCTCTGCTACAAAACACTGGCCTCTTTTCAAATATTCCTCAACAAGTTGGTGCGAAGGATCAGCTAGTAACAAAAGCTCCATTGGATATTTTTCATTTGAATTAAGTAGTCTAATATTCATATATTCTCTCCTGAATGTATTATGGCCCCCGGATTTCCCCCCTTATCGTAAGCTTTATTCCAGAAATCCGGGGGTGATGGCGATGAGATGAAGCCTTAACTCAGGTTGACCTCAATTCATACAAACCATTATGCAGTGAAAGACGGGCAGAGTATGGACCTTCAAACAAGACACTGGTATTAAATACGGCCGGAAGCCTATCATCAGGAAACCAAGGCCGTTGCTTGTCTATGACTATAAATGATCCTTCTACATTCCCTAGCGGCGCGAACTTTTGTCCAGCCCCTCCCCATGGATCAAGTTGGAACGTTTCGGTGATTATCCTAGATACTTCAGGGACATCATCGACAGGAAGACCGATCTCGCTTATACGAAGTAGAGAGTTGGGCCCGAAAGCTTCAGTGACTGCATTGTCGAGTGTATGGTGAGCGATGAACTCGACGAGGTTATGATCCGGATCATAGAAGTAAAGCGCGGTTGCATTCCAGTTTTCGAAAAAAAACTCATCTTCTTGGGGTCTTGAAATCAATGAAATTCCACGGTCGATTACCCACTGTTTTGCTTCTGTGAATTTATTTGTTGGAATCGTAAATGCAATATGGTAAAACTCATTTTCCATATGGGAGGATTCCTGAAAGGCAAGAGCCGATTCCCCTACTTGAAACGACAGCCGCGAAGGGCTTTCCTCCGCAACCTGCAAATCCAAGAGAGAGCCGTAAAAAGCTTTTATCGCTTCGAAACTATGGGTGCCTAAGAGCACTTCTTTTAATTTCAATGCATTGGTCCTCCCCACAAATAATTTTGAAACCCATTGTCCGTCTAATCCATATCAGCATTTTATCTCAGACTATATGAGGTCATTACAATGTTTGTTTATTATCCCTTAAGTCGCTTAAAAATTTGGCGTTCACATCTAACGCCGCAAATTGAAGTAGTATATCCTGTTCATCTAGAGCTTTACTTTTTGCTATTTCGAGATAAAGCTTGGGCTGGTCCCGAAACGCTCTTGCCCTCCCAATCGAGTATGCCTTCTGGAGATATTCATGAGCTAATACAGGCTTGCTCTGATGAAGAAGTGTTTCCGCCATCTGAATAATAAGGTTCAGCATGTATAATCCGGTACCCTGTACCTTCCAAATCTAAAATCTCCTCATTTAAAAGCTCTACTGATCGCTGCGTATGCCCGTTATAATTGAGAATTTGAACGTATTGATGCAAGGTTACACCTGTGATGCCCCATTTATGCTTAGGCTCGGGTATTAGATCCCAAGCCTTCTGTGCTTTTTCCACAGCCAAGTTGCTATCTAATGGGAGTGTATGAGCTGCATCCTCTCCAAGCTCCCAAATCTCTTCTTCCAATTGAGCCTCCAGATCGTGGTACATTCGAATATTCATCTATTCCTCCCAATTGGATAATGTAGAGTACTCTTCTAATGTCTCTCCATATTTTAACGCACGTTAGCTTCCGCTGCATTCGAATTGAATATTTTTATTTTTATAATCATAGATAAGAATGCTAGCAGTGCAAACATCAGTCCGCTCCAGATGAGCTGGTGTATTCCCAAGTGAGAGATAAACCACCCGCCCGTAGCAGCCCCCATCGTAATACCTAGATTAGAAAATGAGACAAACAGGCTGTTACCAAACTCTGGGGCTTCTTTCGCTTCCGTGGTTAACCATGTTTGACTAATAATAAGCCCCCCAGAATGCACGGCCCCCCAAATGAGCACAACCACAATCATCGGTAGGAAAGAAGCACCCAGAGCATAGGTGAATGCGTAAATGACCATATATAGCAAAGGAAACATGATGACGGTCTTGGTCAGATTTTTATGTAATAATCCCCCGAATAAAAAATTTCCAAAAATCATGACGATTCCAAAGACCATCAACATCATGCTGATCCATGACCCGTTCATCAGAGTTACTTCTCCAAGATATTCGGCAAAATAGCTATACACCGAAAACATAGCTGCAAAGATAAAAATAACAGTCACAATGTTGAACCACAATTGAGGTTTACGTAATATACCAAGCTGTTTGCCATAAGACATCTTTTCCTGAACTGGCAGGGAAGGAAGCCATACGAGTATTCCCACAAATGCAATCATGCTTACGACAGCTCCAAATAAGAAAGCAGCTTCTAACGATATCTTTTCAGCAAGATAGGAAGTCAAAGGCACGCCAAACGCAAATCCTACCGTAATTCCAGCGAAAACCTTGGTGACGGCTTTACTACTCTTTTCACGGGGAACAAGATGAGCTGCAGTCACGAGGGCGACCGAAAAAAAGACAGGATGAAAAATAGCGGGAAGAACACGAAAAATGAGCATGACCTCAAAATGAGTGGTATAGGCGTAGACAATATTGGAAATGACAAAACTGAATACAGCGATTAATAGAATGATTTTACGATTCATACCGGAAACGAGTAAGGTCAAAAATGGACCTGAAATGGCAACAACTAAAGAAAAAATACTGACGAGCCAACCAGCCTGGGCAGCTGATACATTGAATTTTTGGGTTACTTGAGGGAGAACGCCTATAATTCCCATTTCCGTTGTAATAATGCCGAATACGCCTAAAGCCAGAATGATAATAAGTAACGGGTTAACCTTTTTCATTTTAAGTATAAGCCTCCAAATTAATTATATATATAGATTTGTAGATATATTACGTGAAAAAAAACCTCCTTTCTATTTATAGTTCCTTTTGAACGTACTCGGCAAATTCCCGGATTGTTTTTTCATTCCGACGATAGTACGTCCACTTCCCAATACGCTCAGACTCTAACAAACCGGATTTTTGCATCGTTAATAAATAACTTGAAATCACAGACTGCGCAAGTCCCGCTTTAGCCTGAATATCTCCCACACATACACCAATTTGAAAATTAAGCCCTTGCTTCAGATAAGCCTGTTCATCAAAAAACTCTTCTGGTTTTTTTAACCACAGCATAATTAGACGACGAGTTTCGTTTGACAATGCTTTATAAATCAATGACGGTTCCATATAAAACATTATATCTATTTTATTAGATTTGTAAATATAAAGTCCAATGATTACGTAGAAAAATAAATAATAAAGGCTGTTTCCCCACGGGAAATCGTTGGGAAACAGCCTGTTCAAGTACATATTCAACTACACTGACTTACTCTTATTGGAGCGATACATCAAGTACAGGAAATACGGTGCACCGATCAGTGCGATCAGTAATCCGGAAGGAATTTCAGTCGGCGCAAGCACTGTCCGTCCAATCGTATCAGCCAGCACCAGCATTACCGCTCCCAAGATGCTAGACAGAACGATAGAGCGACGTACATGGTGCCCAATCAACGTACGCACGATATGCGGAGCAATCAGCCCGATGAAGCCAACTGTACCTACACAGGCTACCGCTCCGCCCGCCAGCAGCACCCCCACTGCCATCGCCAGCAACCGGGTGCGGCGCACCGGAAGTCCCAGTCCCATAGCGCTGCTGTCGTCAAACACCAAAAGATCGAAGCGGCGAGCTAGCCACCAGGCTATTGGCAACAACACGAGCAGAAAAGCCAAAATCGTCGCCACCTGCCCCCAGTTTCGAGCGTAGGTACTACCCGTCAGCCAAATATAGCCTGTGCTGCCCCAAAGCGAACCTTGGATAATCAGTATCTGAATACCAGCTGCTCCGATCGCTGATACAGCAATCCCAAGTAGGATGACCACAGACGGGTTTAGGTGCTTGTTCCATGATAAAAAGAAGATCACCGCCGCCGACACCGTCGCTCCGGCAATCGCCGCGATAGGCAGCATATAAACAGGCAGCCCAGGCCAAACGATAATCACTGCAAGCGCGCCAAAGCCAGCCCCTGAAGAAACACCAATGATCGAGGCATCCGCTAAGGGATTACGAACGGCTAATTGGATCAAGACACCGCTGACCGCAAGCGCGATACCAGCCCCGGCTGCCACCAGTGTGCGCGGAATTCTAAACTGCAGCAGGGCCGAATTTGCGTTCTCACCGCCAAATAGGCCAGACAGCAAATCGCCAACCGGAATTCGCATCCCTCCAAACATCAGGCTGAATACGGTCAACAGCACGGCACCGCACCCAAGCAACGTAACCAGCCTGCCATAGGGTAATTTCCGAGAGCGCACTCCTATGTTCATTGAAGATTGTCCATTAATCCCAGAAGGCAGCTTCATCTTCCACAGAATCAACCAAATTAACCAAGGAGCCCCAATCAAGGCCATCATTGCTCCGGTCGGCAGATCCATGCTTGATTGGTGGACCATCTTCGCCAGCACGTCAGCGCCTGTCAACAGTAATGCTCCCCACAGAAAGGAACCAGGCAGCACCCAGCGATGCATTTTTAGGCCGCTTAAGCGCACCAAATGTGGAGCTACCAAACCCACAAAACCAATAGGTCCAATGACGCTGACTGTAATGGTCGACAGCAGGACAGCTAATACAATACCCACCGCCCGGGTCAAACTAACCTTTTGTCCAAGTGACGTGGATGTGGACTCATCCAGATCCAGGACATCAAATTGTCTTGACAGCAGAAAGGCAATGACCGAGAGTCCTACGACCCAGGGCCAGGCGTAAGTCGTCCCGCTCCAGTCGTTTTGCACAAGCGAGCCAGAACCCCAGAGAAACAGTCCCTGCGTTTCAAATGAATAAAAGATATGCAAAGCTCCGGTAAACGAACCGAGAACCATCGATACAATCAAGCCGGCAAGCGCCAACCGAATCGGACTTCCCGCTCGTCCCCCGCCCATGAAGTAAGCGAGTACCGCTGCCAGCAGGCCGCCGACAGCGGCAAATAGAAACGGCGCCTGATGCAGCAGTCCGGGAAACATCACCGCGCCAAGGACAACCACAAAGTAGGCACCAGCGTTAATTCCTAGTGTATCAGAAGCCGCCAGCGGATTTTTGGTGATGGCCTGAAGCAAAGCACCAGCGATGGCAAGCGCACCACCAGCCAGGATTCCGATGACCGTACGCGGCATCCGGAGATCCCACACCATGTTATGTTCAAGCGTATCCTGACGCTGGGTCAACGCCTCAATTACCGTGTGAAGCGGGATCGAAGCCTCTCCATAACACAAGCTTACAAAAAAAAGCACGATGAGGACGATCAATCCGCCCCCAATGATGCTTCCTACACGCCAAGTCTTCGATAAACCCGTTGTGTCTGTTCGGGTCATTTCGTCAGAGCTCCGACTACCTGATCAACCAGTACTTTGGATGAGATTGGGCCGCCGAACGTCCATGTTGTACCGTCCAGTGGGTAGGTCCGTTTTTCTTTGACAAAGTTTAGTCCGTTCCATACCGAGTTGTTCTTCATCGCGGCTCCAAATACATCGTCCGTCTTTTGCGTAATATAGATAAAATTGCTGTCCTGCACAGCTGGAAGAGCTTCAATGCCAACGGTGCTAAACCCATATTTCTCGGTCTTGTCCGACTTCCAGTCGTTCACCATGCCAATTTTCGCGAGCGTTCCCACTACAACCGAATTTTCCTTGAACATTCGCAGACTGGCAGCATTTTGAGCTGTGAAGGCCTGTGTCAGCGCATAGTGAAAGTCTGCTTTGCCCGCTTTCTCTAATGTAGCCTTTGCCTCTACGTAGTGCTGGTCAAGTTCGCTTAGGACCTTATCAGCCTGTTCCGTTTTTCCGGTAGCCACAGCGACTTGCTTGAAAATTTCGACCATACGGTCGTAATCATAGCCGTTCCCCTTGTAAGGATCGAATTCTATCGTTGGTGCAATCCCCTTAAGTTGTGCATAGATCGCTGCATTGTTATCGGCGTTAGTGATAATAAGATCCGGCTTAAGCGCCGCAATCGCTTCTAGATTCGGTTCGCCCCGTGTGCCGATATCAGTTACGGTATCAGCCAGCTTCGCCTCCGGTGTTACCCACAGCTTGTAGTTTTCATTGTCCGCATTGCCGACAGGCTGTACGCCAAGTGCAATGAGGTCCTCGGTAAACGTCCATTCGAGTACAACTACACGTTCCGCTGGCTTGTCCAGCTTGACTTCCCCATGGTCATCCTTAACCGTAACCGGACCAGCCATTGTGGATGTCTGCTCAGACCCTGCAGTACCTTCCGTCTTCGAGCTATCCCCAGCCGCACCGCAGCCCGCCAATACAATAGTAAAAACTACAAATAATAATAGGCTATTCAACATCTTTTTCATTTCTCTCAATCACCCCTGTATGTATATTGCATTGGAAAATGATAATCATTATCAGTAAAGATTATAGGGCTAAGTGACTTTTGTCAATACAGATAAATCTAAAATTGAATCGCAAACAGGTTCCGTATATGATAGCTTTATCATTGTTTAAGGGAGGCTTCATTTACGTGGCGGTATTAATCAACGAGCAAATTAAAGCTGACGAAGTGGTGCTCACTGGACTCGCAGGGGAGAAGCTCGGCGTTGTATCCAAGTCAGAAGCCTTGGCTATGGCCCGATCCAAAGGGGTGGACCTGGTCTGCACCTCACTGATGAGCAGTCCACCACCCTGTAGCTTGGTCGCGAAGGGTAAAGGAAAAGCGCTGGCGCAAAAAGAAGCCGCAGCAAGCAAAAATGTCGGCCGAGCCGCAAAAAACAGCGGCAAAGAAAAGATCAAGGAGCTTCGCTTCACTGCTCATATTGAGGAACATGATTACGACACGAAGCTGCGTCAGGCAGACAAACATCTGCGTTCCGGCAAACCGGTGCAGCTGGTCGTTAAAGCGTCTGGTGCAAAAGAAGCACCTGTCGCCAAAGCGGTACTAGAGCGGCTACTAGTCGATTTGAAGGAAGTCGGAGTGAAGGATACTGGAATCCAGACGGGCGGCAAGGGCTCACAAGTGAAATTAAACCCTCGCTGAATGGCGAATCCGTAAATTGGACAAGCCACTTAGACTGTAAGAAACAGAGGGAGATCACTAATGGATATGAATGGACCTGTCAACATTTCTCGAAGTGAGAGACTTCAGACTTGCCACGATATAGCTGCGAGGTTACATGAAGTATACAGAGACAAAATTCTGGCTATAGGGGTCTATGGATCTGTTGCCAAAGGTACTGACGGCCCTTTCTCGGACATTGAAATGTTTTGTGTACTAAGTGAATCAAACGGCCCCGTAGAATTTAGCCATGAATGGTCAGCGGGACCCTGGAAAGCTGAGGTGAACGTCTATAGTTCAGACGTTCTTCTTAAAATTGCCGCTACTGTTGAGGGCGAATGGCCGTTGACACATGGCCCCTTCTTTTCCCCACTTCGTCTGTATGATCCTGAAGACTTTTTTTCTATATTAAAGGAAGCTGCCGAATCCCCAACAAAGGAAGATTTCAGGCATGCCATCAACGAAGTGCTTGTAGGTGAAATGTACGAGTTTATAGGAAAGCTTAGGAATGTCCGTGTAAATGGTCCTCATACCTACTTGCCATACTTGGTAATGCAGTTTGCCCAATATGGGGCTATGTTAGTTGGGTTACACAATCAGAAGCTCTTCTCAACGGGTTCAATGGTTCTACCGGAGGCCCTGGAACTACCGAGTCGTCCAGAAGGATTTGATCATGTAGTTAAGTTGGTTATGTCCGGAGATTTAGCTGAACCAGCGAAGATCATTTCAGCCTGTGAAGATTTCTGGAGTGGTCTTGTGAATTGGGCAGTCGAACATGACTACCTTATTCGATCACAACGAATCCCCTTTTGATCAAAAATAAAATTCGCTTTAATTTCACTTACTATAATATACCATGTTAATATATCATGTTTTTTATATGCCCAGTCCCCCTTTCGTTAAGGGGGGATTTTACTTTTCTTCTGGATGAATAATACTTCTTCGTTATGTTTTTCCACTATAATATATTTAAAATTTAAACTACTTGATTTCACCCACTACCTCCTTTATTCTCTGTATATGTAACTCTGTCTTTGCTTATCTATATCCGATGCTCACATACTTTCCTCATTCGTATACACATGCAAAAAATGTACAATTCCAGTGTACTCCATTAAAATTTTACACATAGAGCTTTATATAGATTTTATTTTTGTTAATATCCAACAACAGGGCCTTAGGCACTATGATAGATTACATTTTAATGATATATTGATAGGTACCATAAAAGACTAATTACCCATGGCTTGGGCTGGAGGATGTATGAAAAAGGAATCAAATCAAGACGAAACCAGTTATTTATTTAATGTAGATGTATTAGTTAAAGGCCGTTCGAATGTAGAGGCCCTTCAGTTCCTGCTTAATCTCTTGAGCCAAAACGAACACATTGCGGATAGCCGGATTCAATCCGGTATCGAACTTGGCAATTTAATTGAAGCTGCGCTGTACCTAAAAAAACAGTCAGCCGTGAATAGCCCATCTGATGCAGCCGCTACGCTCGCGGAAAAATTCTCTAAAAAGAAATCAGCCGCAATTACGAACAAGCCGCCAGTCGTTCAAGAGATCAAACAATCCCACGTACAGCCAAAGCCTGCAACACAACAAGACCTTAGTACGTATGAATGGATCAAACGCTATATACATGATAATACGCTTGTACGGTTAATCGTAAACCGCTATGGTGGACAACGCAGCATTCCTTGCCGCATCCTCAATCTGGACCATGATAATAGCCTGCTGAGTGTGTATCATGTAGATGAGAAACAAGTGTACTCCTTTAAAATGAATGAGATCGATGAAATCACATCGTAAATGTAAATACTTCACAAAAAAACGAAGCATGAAAAAAGAGAACGGTCAGGAAAAACATGATGTCTTTCTTGTCCATTCTCTTTTTTTGTATTATCCGAAAAGAACTTTAATCCTCTTTCTTCAGACCCATGGCAGCCCATGCCAGTAATATCCATCCTGCTATAAAACACACGCCTCCTAGAGGGGTGATAGCCCCCAGCACACGAATTTCGGTCAGACTTAGCACATACAAGCTACCAGAAAACAAAATGATACCCGTCAATAACAGACGAGCTGCCCATCTTAGACGGTTGGAAGGCCCCCACTGTCCAGCAGCCAACGCAATGATCAGCAAACCGACAGCGTGAATCATATGATATTTCACACCTGTTTCATATACGGCCAAAGCATCCGCGTCGATCCGGGCTTTCACAATATGTGCCCCGAACGCTCCAATGGCTACCGCCAACATCATCATTATAGATCCCGTAAATATCCATTTTCGTTGCATGTTTGTGTACTCCTTTTCATCTCATCCTTTTAGCCGAATGTTCTTCTTATTTTATCGAAACCGTATGAAGTTTACCAGCCAGCGTGTGTGAACAGACCGCATACAGAATTGGATGATTAGACCCTGTCTTTTGAAGGGTAATGTGTAGGGTGGCTTGCTTTTTTGTTTATTTTGTGGAAAATTAGTACCTGTTCGGACTATGTTCAAGGAGTGGAAAAAATGAGTAACCAAGATCCTAATTTGCAAAAGCCTGCTGCGTCTGAGGAGCACCCTGTTTTTTCAGAATCTCCTGTGTTCCAGCCTCCGGTCAAGCTCAAACATTCCGGTCCCGGAATTGCTTCTTTTATTATGTCGCTTGTCAGTCTGATCGGATATATTATTCTGGCTATTATGGTTATTAATCTACTGGCTCATTTCGGCCAATACCAGACGATGAACCCGGAAATCGCTCTGCAGCAAACCGGAACGGTATTGCTTCCTTTTATTTTTTTAGGCAGCCTGTTGCTGAATTGTAGCGGACTTGTCGTTGGTATCATTGGAATTGCGTTAAAAAACCGTAAGAAGACCTTTGCTATTACAGGCTTAATCATTAATGCACTTATTATTGTGGGCTTTATTGCACTTCTTGCCATCGGTCTTTCCGTTCCGAATAGCACAGCGGATATCTATCCTTCCTCCGTGCAATCTTTATAATTTTTCTGCATCACACAGAGAGGATTCAATGTATGAACAAAATTAAAATTTTTGCCGACAGTACCAGTGATATTCCAACTCACTGGCGGCAACAGTACGAGATTAGCATTGTACCTTTGTATACGGTATTTGGTGATGAAGCATTGCAGGATGGGGTGAACATTCACCCGGAACAATTATTTCAACGTGTAAGTCGCGAGGGACATTTACCACGTACCGCCGCACCTTCTCCGTCGGATTTTATTCAAGCCTTTGCTCCTTACATAGAACAAGGGGACGACATTTTATATATCAGTCTGTCTTCCGAGCTATCATCAACGTACCAGAATGCGCTACTCGCTGCCTCCGAATTTCCGGAAGGCCGCATTACGGTTTTTGATTCCTTGAATTTGTCGTGCGGCTTTGGCCTGCTTGTGATGAAAGCTGCTCGTGCGGCAACCAACGGCAATACGATAGAGCAGATTGTAGACATGTTGACGAAAACCAGGCCGCTAATAGATACGGAATTTGTCATTGATACACTTGAATACCTGTATAAAGGCGGAAGATGCTCAGGCATGCAAAATCTGATCGGCAGTCTGCTCAAAATTCGTCCGGTGATCAAAGTAATTGACGGAAAAATGACGCCAGCCTACAAAGTCCGTGGCAAACGTGAAAAAGCACTGGATCAGATGCTTCAAAACGCTCTGAATCAACGAGATCAGATGGATAACGATATCATTATTGTCGTGCACGCTTTGGCCGAGGAAGATGCGCTGATGCTGCAAGCTCGCTTGAAAGAAGAAACGAACGCACAAGAGGTACTGCTAACTACAGCAGGCTGTGTCATTTCCAGTCATTGTGGTCCACAGACTATCGGTATTATGTATGCCAAAAAGGCATAGTTCATCCAATATCAGACCCGTTGCCGCATAGGTAGCGGGTTTTTTGGTATTTTTCCAGCAATTTAGCAATGAATAACTTTCCTCTTTTTGATAGTATTATTCGTCGAGTAACGAACTATGAATCTACAATCTATCATAAAAAAGAAGGTTATTTGGTATGAGTTCCAAACGATCACGTTGGTTAGCCAAGCTTACCCTATCAGCAACGGCAGCCATCACAATATTCACAACATTCTCTTCATACTTAGCTGCTCCAGCAGCAGCATCCGGCGCTACGTTCCAGGATACTGCACACAGCTATGCCTATCAGTCTATTATTTCCCTGCACGCTAAAGGAATTTTGAACGGTACACGACCTGGTTACTTCTCTCCTAAAAAGGCTGTTACCAGAGCCGAATGGGTTACCGCATTGGACCGTACACTCGGTCTAGAGCCTGTACAAGCACCCGTTCCCTCCTACCGAGATGTTGCCAAAAAGACGTGGTACTATGGATGGATTGAAGCGGCTTCGCAGCTCAATATCGTTCAGGGGGGAACGTCTGCCACATTCCAACCTAATAGTCCTATAACCCGTCAAGAAGCGGCTTTGATGATCGCACGTCTCATCCGCTCTTCGGGCGGATCAGGAGATGCTACTTCCTCCTTCACAGATACTGGAGAAATTGCAGATTGGGCTCTGAATGCGGTAACCACCGTAAATCGTTACGGCTTTATGAAAGGTGAAAGTAACTATTTTCGTCCTGCATCCTCTCTGACTCGTGAAGAAACAGCGGTCTTACTGGAGCGACTGCTAACGTATTCAACAAAACATGCTAACCAAACTGCTTCCACCGCTTCTTCCATCCGAATTGGCTGGCAATATGATCAAACCGTTCAGCAGTTTGAAAATACGGTGCTCCAATCCAACATCAACACCCTATCACCACGTTGGTTTTTTCTGAATGAAACAGGTATTATCAGCGATTATACCAATTCATCGCTGCTCACCTGGGCCAAACAGCATCATAAAAATATCTGGGCGATGGTAGGCAACCGTTCCAACCTGGCACTGACGCACCAAATTTTGTCCAGTGAGGTTCTACGAAATAGAACCATAAGTCAGCTTGCTAATGCTGTATCTGTACACGGTTTGAATGGACTTATCATTGATTTTGAAAATGTAGATGGTCAGGATCGTGCCCATTTAACATTGTTCGTCCAACAATTAAAAGCTAAGTTAAAAAGTCAGAATACGGTACTGGCGATTTGTGTATCTCCTGATTACGGAACGGACTGGACTGCCGCCTTTGATTATAAACAGCTTGGCGCTGCGGCAGACTATCTGATCTTGATGGGATATGACGAGCACTGGGGAGGCAGCTCGATCCCTGGCTCTGTGTCCTCACTGCCATGGCTCCGTGAAAGCGTGCGGCGTTTTGTACAAACCACCTATCCAGAGAAAGCGATCTTGGCGTTACCATTATTTACACGGAACTGGACGCTTAACGCTAGCGGAAAGTCAATCGCTTCCTCTGATATTTCACTAGATCAGCAAAACCAGCTCGTATCCCGTTCCGTCTCCCAACCAATCTGGAATGAGGATATTCAGCAGTATACCGTGTCTTACAAAGACACACAGCTTCATAAATTGTGGCTCGAAGAAGGACGATCCTTCACTCGTAAGTATCGCTTGGGACAGGATGCTGGGTTTGCTGGCTTCGCTTACTGGTATGCGGGCGGAGGCAGCTCTGATCTGTGGTCCAGTGTAAAAAACGCTGACCGATTTATACAGCGTGGTTTATAAAATACAAAGCCTTCAACCTCACATAAAAAGTGAAGTTGAAGGCTTTTGGCATACATACTTAGCACCGGCCTATGACCGATATGCAACTTTCCCGTTTACAACGGTCATCCGTACCTTAACATCAAGTAAAGCTTGCGGGCTTTCCGATACATCATGGTCAATGACTGTAAAGTCAGCTGCCTTCCCTTCAGCTATCGTGCCTCTTTCATCAGCCTCACCGGCTGCTACTGCGCTTCCCGTGGTAAACAAACGAATGGCTTCATGTACATCCAGCTTTTCAGCGGGAAGATAGCCCTCATGCATTTCTTCCGGTTTGGCACGAGTCACTGCCGCATGAATACCAAGAAAAGGGTTTAACGGCTCAATCGGCGCGTCACTACCTCCAGCACATGGAATACCTGCTTCCAGCAGCTTTTTCCAGGCATATAAATATTCCGTCCGCTCTTTCCCCACCCGATCCAGTACCCAAGGGAAGTCACTTGCGACAAAACGGGGCTGGATGTCCGCAATCAGCGACAGCTTCGCCATTCTCTTGACCAAATCCCCCCTAAGCACCTGTCCATGGATCAGGCGATCTGGCAAACCGCTTTCCTCCGTGAGCGCATGGGCCTCCATCGCTGTCAAAATCATGTGCGTCGCCCCATCTCCTATGGCATGCACAGCCACAGGATAGCCTGCGGCTCTGACAGCAGCCACCATCTGATTCAGCTCCGGCTGCGGTTGAATCGCCATTCCGCAGGTATGCGGAGCATCACTATAGGGTTCAGACAATAATGCCGTTCTTCCACCAATAGCGCCATCGGCAAACATTTTTATCGCACCGATTTTAAACCACTCATTTCCGGTACCTGCACGCAGCCCTTGCACTTTCGCTTCTTCCAAAAATGGATGATAGATGAGCTGGTGTGTGCGAAAAGGAAGGCCTTCTTCTCTCAGCTCCCTGTAAATTCGCTGCATCGTCTCCACGCTGCCCAAAAAACGTAAATCCTCTGTGTGCGCAGCAGTCAAACCAAGCCTTAACGCATCCATAGAAGCCCGCCGAATCGTATCCTTCTTAACCGAATAATCCGGTTCTGGCTGCACGCTAGTAAAGGCAAAGGATGCTTCCTCATAAATTAAACCGTTCAACCGTCCATCTGCGTCTCGTCCATAGGCCCCCGAAGCCGGGTCAGGGGTGTCCTCGTTAATACCCGCACGTCGAAATGCCTCTGAATTGGCCAAAAACGTATGAAAGCACGTACGAGTGAGATATACCGGATGCTGATCTGTAATGGCATCCAGCTCGGATATATCCGGAATTTCAACAGGAATAAAAGCATTTTCGTTCCAGTTAAGTCCTAAAATCCACTCTCCCGGCGGCGTTACAGCGACCCGTTTGCGTAGCATAGCCAGCATCTCGCCCTTGGAGGTAGCTGATGTTAAATCGAGCATAGATAACTTCATACCATGCATAGACAAATGCATATGTGAATCGGTTAAGCCTGGCAGTACATAGGCATCTTCCCAATCCACGGTTTCATATTCCTTACCGGACAACTGCAATTCAAGCTCCCGAGCATATCCGACGGCCTGTATCCGACCCTGCTGTACAACGATGGAGTCTCCTTTGGAAGCCCACTCCCCATACAACCGGCCGTGCTTGAACAAAACGAATGTCAACGCCACTCATCTCCTTTTTTCAACTATACGCATATCCACTACATATTAAGCCTGTGTTGCCACTTCCAAGCGTAGTGTATTTATATCTATCTGCTGCACCTGCTCGGCAAATTGGTCATGAGCTGCACAGACAGCCATTTTATAATCCTGATCCAGCTCATACTGTTTAAAATGACAATACTCGGTGGTAAAGCCCTCTGTCGTAAAGCCTATGAACGGTTTTGCATTCAACTCGAATGAAAAAGACTTTAACGGCAGGGTTAGTCCCTGCCCCTCGGCCTTCACAAAGCTTTCCTTAAGCGTCCATAGATCGTAAAAATAGGACAATCGGCTGTCTGCATCCTGACGCATTAACGCATCATACTCTGTGTCCGAAAAGCACACCCTACCTACCTCAAAATCAATAGGACGAAGCTGCTCAATGTCGATTCCAAGCGGGTGATCATCAATAGCGCATACCACCCATTTTCCCGAGTGAGAAACATTAAAATGGAATGCAGGTGCATTTATTAAGGAAGGCTTACCGAATGCATTGTATGTAAATTGAAGACTGGCATTCGATACCTTCAATTGCCGGCAGGCCAACCATCTTAACAGCACATCGGCATATAAACCCCTCAAAGCATCTTCCCGATGTAAAAAACGATCTAACTTGTGCTGCTTTTCTAGTGAAACCCGATGTACCAGTAATTCGTAATGCTCCTCAGCTTCCGGCTTGCTCGTATCAATCGCGTATATTTTCATGGTCGCCTCCTATATACCTAATGAATATCAGCCAGTTTGTAACACTCACCGTTCGATGGAAGTCTGTTAGATATGGATGGTGTGTGCCGTGTACATGGTCAATATACTACTCTAGCACTTTCAATTCAATATGGATACAATTGGGATAAGTAGCTCTATTAAAACTGCTTCGTAGATTCCGTTAATGAAAGCGCTTTAAAATAAAGCATACAGAGGAGGACGAAACAATGAAATATGATTTTGCCCGCTTGCTGTGTATTATGCTCTCTATTTTGCTGACGTTGAGCATTTTTCAGATGTTTTCACCTAAGATCGCTTCAGCCGCTTCAGCCGCTTCAGCGAATGTCGTGAATGGCATCCAGTTTAAAGATACAGATGGAAACGTGGTCCATGCCCATGGGGGTGGTATGATTAAAGTAGACGGTTACTATTATTGGTTTGGTGAAAATCGTAATCCCAACGGCACGTTCAAGGCGGTATCCGCCTACCGTTCCTCTGATTTAAAAAACTGGGAGTTTCGTAAAAACGTACTGACCAGCAGCTCCGCCGTAGAGCTGAATGTTTCGAATATTGAACGTCCGAAAGTGATTTATAATGAAAAAACACGCAAATACGTATTATGGATGCACAAGGAAAATGGGGTTAATTACAACGAGGCCCGAGTGGCTGTCGCCTCCTCCGATACGGTGGACGGCGATTACACCTATCAGGGTAGCTTCCGTCCGCTGGATTACGATTCGCGCGATATGACCGTATACAACGATAACGGTACAGCTTACCTCATTTCGGCTACCCGGGTAAACGCGGATCTGAACATTTATCGTCTGACACCGGATTTTCTGCAAGTTGAATCGCTGGTGACTACACTTTGGCCTGGACAATACCGTGAAGCTCCAGCGATGTTCAAAAAAGGAGACGTCTACTTCCTGATTACATCTGGGGCGACCGGCTGGAATCCCAATCAGGCCAAGTATGCTACCGCATCCAGCATTGAAGGAACCTGGAGTAATACGATAAACTTCGGGGACGGTACGACATATGGCTCACAGTCGGCTTACGTGATTCCTGTTGAAGGTGCCCAGACAACTTCATACCTGTATTTGGGCGACCGTTGGGCGGGTGCATGGAGCGGTCCTGTGCAGGATTCTCAATATGTATGGTTGCCACTACGTTTTCCAACAGCGACTTCATTAGCTATGGATTGGTTCGACAGCATTAATATTGACACCGCCAGTGGTGTGGTCGAGGGGATAACGACGCCAATTGCCATTGATCCGGATGCCTATTATCAGCTAGTGAATCGCAAGAGCAATAAGCCACTAAGCATTATTGGCAATGCAACGACGGACGGCGCAGATCTGGAGCAGCGTGCAAATTCCGGGGCAGCAAACCAGCAATGGCAGCTCAAGGATGCAGGCAGCGGATATTATAAAATTATGAACCGCAACAGCGGAAAGCTAATTGGTGTTGAAAGCGGTACGACAACAGACGGTACAGTTATTGAGCAGTGGAGCGACGGAGGCTGGTCCAGTCAGCATTGGCAATTAGTATCCGTAACCGGGGGCTATTACAAGCTGAAAAATCGGGCAACTGGCAAGCTGATCGATATTTCTGAAGGCGCCACCGTCGATGGAGCCAAAGCCATTCAATGGGGCGATAATGGTGGGACAAATCAGCATTTCCGTGTAGTTAAAGTAGAATAGCCCAAGTTATTTTCAAAAGGAGCCGTATTCCGAGCAGATCATGGTGACTGCTAACGGAAATAACGGCTCCTTTTTACGTAAAACGATGAAATTGATAATCTTTAGTACGTTACAGTTCCCACGGATAATCTGTTGTCAGAAAACTAGCCAGCTGCTTGCTTTCTTCCCTCCGCTGACGCCGTATGGCTGCGCGTGATGGAGCCGTCTGGTGCAATTGTAACTGTTCTTCTGTTTCTGGAATCACCTGCGGCACGGTCACTTTACGGTTGTTCTCGTCCAATGCCACAAAGGTCAGGAAGGCGGTGGCTGCGATTTTTCGGTCGCCAGTCATTAGTCCTTCACGAATTACCTTTACGAACACCTCCATCGAGCTACGGCCTGTCCAGGTTACGAACGCTTCTAGCGTGACAGAATCACTCGGATGGATAGGTAGCAAAAAATCCACCGAATCCGTAGAGGCTGTAACTGTGTTCGTACGACACAGCTTAGCAGCTGCAATAGATGCGATATCGTCGATATACGACATCAGTCGGCCGCCGAAGAGCGTGTTATGATTGTTGATATCGTTGGGAAATACTCGGGATGTCTTAAAGCAGTAGGTTTCTCGGATGTACTTGCTTTCCATGGGTTCTTTCCTCTCTTTTCCTCGTTGCTCTCTTTTTATATCTCAGGATTTTGCAAAATCCTGATGTGGAAGCCTGTTTTAGACTATGCTAATCATCCCACTAATCCGCATAATAAATCAATACATAAAAATCGGCATCCTCATCCGAATCATTGCGGTAGGTATGTATGTCAGATACTTGAAATTGCACGGCATCCCCTGCACTCAGCTTGAGCTGTTGCCCCTGCATCTCAAAGTACATTTCCCCACGGATCATGAGAATCGTTTCCTCTCCCAGATGCTTCTCTGCCTGGTGTGTAAAGCCTGGCTTCAGACTTACCGTGAACACCTCAAACTTCTTTTCCGCGTGATACGGGAATACAGGGTAAACAAAATAGTTACCGTCCTCATCAATAACCGGATGCAGGTCTTCCCTTCGAATCTTCGTGATTTGCGGCGGGTCTTCTTTAAGAAAGGTGGAGAAGGATACGTGCAAACCGTTCGCAATTTTCCAAAGGGTTGTTACCGTAGGATTGGATTTCCCCTTCTCAATCTGAGCCAGCATCCCTTTGCTGACCCCTGTCAGTTCAGCCACCTTATCCAAACTAAGTCCTCTAGTCTTCCTGATTTGAGCCAAATTAGAACCAATAATATATTGCATTGAATCCACCGAATTATACCTCCTCGTATCCAAAAGTCTATATATGAAGAATACACAAAAGACTGTGTGTTCGCTATATATAGAAGCCGATCAAGGTATATACAAGGCTTAAACGGGAAGTAGGCATGCTATAATTTACTGTAATATGGTCAGGTTCCTCGTTAACTTCAACATGCCAATAAAAACATTTGACATTGAATATAAATGTCCTTAAACTTCACTTATTAAAACGTTTTTCAAAACTATTGTAATATCCTGAAGGAGGGCTGCTATCCTATGACTTTTCCGTCCCTGAACACCCAACAGGTGAGAAAACCAACGTTGACTATCTAGGAGGGACTAAATTTGAATCCGCAAACCCGCAAGTCCCGTTACATGTACACGATGCAGCTGGCAACAATTTTTATTGGCTTTATTGTATTTGGCATCTCGGAAAATATTAAAGGCCCTGCTATTCCACGCATTCAATTCGACTTCAATCTGGATGAACAGCAGCTCGGAACATTGTTGTCTCTAAACGCACTTGGTTATTTGATTGCCTGCTCGTTCACCGCCGTTCTTGTCCGTAAGTGGGGAATCAAGGCGGTCAGCATCATTTCCTTTGCTTCCATGATCATCTCGGGAGTGTTCATCTATCTGTCGCACACGTATCCTTTCTTCGCCTCGTCCTACTTCTTGATGTATATCGGGAACGGCATGCTGGAGATTGCGCTCGCCATTTTGGGGGCGAGGATTTTTGTGAAAAATACCGGCACGATGATGAATTTGTCCCACTTTTTCTATGGGCTCAGCTCAACAGTCGCCCCTTTGCTGGCGACGGGAGTCATGTCACTGACGGTATTTGGACATACGCTGGACTGGCGGGGGATGTATCTGGCTATGTTGTCGCTCTGCCTGCTGCCGATTGTGGCCGCACTGCTCAGCACCTTCCCGGGAGACGATCTGCAGCATGAGGAACGGACCTCACTCAAGACCCTAACCCGCGATCCGGCACTCTGGATGATGGTAATGATCCTGTCGTTTGGGGTAGTCTCTGAGCTCGCAGTTGGGGGCTGGCTAGTCAACTTCTTAGAGAAAGCGTATTCATGGAGTACGGTGAAGGCGTCCAGCATGCTCTCAGCGTTCTTTCTTACCTTCTCGTTGGGGCGCCTGTTGCTTGGTCCGCTCACTGACCGGATGGGGTTTGTGCTTTCGACGATTCTATTCTCCGCCTTCTCAGCGATATGTACGTTCGCAGCAATCGCGGGTGGGGAGAGACTGGCGTTTCTCTTTGCCGTATCGGGTGCAGGCATTGCAATGATCTATCCGACCGTGATGGCGTTCATAGCACGGAGATATCCGAAGGACAGTGATACAGCTATTACGTTCGTCGTCACGCTGATGGGTATAGGTAGTGTCATTGGCAACTATGTGATCGGCTGGGTAATCGAAGGGGTCAAGATAGTCTACGGCGCAACTACTGAGCTTGGCATGCTGCGCGGGCTTCAGGCGGGATATGGAGTTATCGGTCTATGCGCAGCCATCTGCGCGGTCTCGGGAATTATTCTCTACAGATATCTGAAAAAACGGCAGGAGCTTATATAAGTTACCATCTTAGGGTTGTCCCATAAGTCATGAACTGACTGGGACGCCCTTTTTTTACGAACTCCCCATTCAGTCAAAACAGTCCTTGTATGAACACATCCGATTTGAACACCGCTCTTGGATACTGGCTGCTGCCAAATCGTCTGCAACCGGAACACGAGCGAAGCTTTTTGGTAAATACATAGCCTTCCTTGGGTCATCAATAGTAAATCAAACAGCTTTTTAAGGGCAATTCTCCTGTATTCTACTCTATTAGGCTGTAATTTTTCTGAATAGAAGAGTGTAGCCGAGAGCGGACAATAATACTGTGTGTTCGCTATAGGTGATATTCAATATAACATACAATTGTGTAATATATTGATACTTTACGACTTCCGTTATATACTATTAAAAAATTTATACACTGGGGGTAAGATTAAAATGTCCATAGCTTCGGAGTTGAGCGGAACGAAGCATGATTCACTCAGCTTTTTACAAGGGGTTAAAGATTGCATTCCTACATTGCTTGGTTATGTATGCATTGGGTTCGCGGCAGGGATTGTGGGCGCTTCGTCAGGGGTTAGCACCATGGAAATTGCCCTGATGTCGGCGCTTGTATACGCAGGAGCCTCCCAGTTTATTATGTGCTCCATGCTGGCTGTAGCCAGTCCTCCATCCGTCATTATTTTAACGACATTCATTGTGAATGCCCGCCATCTGCTGCTAAGTGCATCGCTGGCTCCTTACTTTTCTAAATATTCACTATGGAAAAACATAGGTATCGGCGTTCTTTTGACGGATGAATCCTTTGGGGTAGCGTCTGATAAATTGGCTAAAGGCGGACAGGTCAGTGACCGTTGGATGAACGGGCTTAATATTACAGCTTATCTCGCCTGGATTGCATCCTGTGTGGCAGGAGGGATTCTCGGAAACTGGATTTCCCGACCGGAGGCTTTTGGTCTGGATTTTGCCTTGCCTGCGATGTTTCTTGCCCTACTCATTTCCCAGCTCCAAAGTGTCCCTACCTCCAAACTCAAGCATCGTCTGCTGCTTGTGCTATGTATGGCTGTTCTGATGTACCTTTTGTCCTGGTGGGTGCCGTCACATATTGCTGTCATTGTAGCGACCATGATCACCGCAACGATTGGAGTGTTAACCGACAAATGAACATTAATCCCCATGTCCTGTATATCATTATCGGTGCCATGATTGTCCCAAGGATCATTCCCTTTGTCGTGCTGCAAAGGCTGGCGCTACCCAAGCCAGTGCTACAATGGCTTTCCTATATTCCTATTTGTATTTTCACTGCACTCGTGATGGAAAATCTACTCGTCCGAACCGAGACCTCCGTCACTTTTAATGGGCAAGTGCTTATGGCTGTCTTTCCAACGCTAGTGACCGCCTTGTGGAGTAAAAACCTGCTGGCTACCGTCGTTGTCGGTATTGTGAGTATGGCTGTAATTCGACTATTGTGGTTGTAATCCTAACTACAACCAGTCCCTATTCGCAAACATCTTTCTTCCACCATACAGATAGGCTAAAAACGTAAAAATGACAATCAAGCCGAGGCTGTAAGGCTCAACTCTGGGCGCATAAGTCGCTGTTTGCGGCATCATAATATAATAAGGAATCGTAAAAGGAAACCACGCACCTATGGAAGAGTGAAAGCCTGTTATGACAATATTAGGAACCACACAACAAATAGACATTCCCAAAGAAGCTCCAAAATTCCGAATTTTTATCGAAAGCATAAGCTGTAGTGCTGCCAGGGGAAAAATCCCGAGCCACCCTCCCAAGCCGGTAGAAAGAACGACAGACCAAGGGATTTCTCCTGGAGCACCTGCTATATTTCCACTTACAAAATAGCCCAATATAAATATAAGCTGATCAAGACCCAGTATGAGAATGAGCAATATATATTTTGCATAATAAATTTGCTGACGAGGATACGGGCTGCTTAATAAAATCTTCCATCCCCCATCCCGATGCTCATACGCACACAAAAGAGAAGCGATAATTCCACAATAGAGCGGATAAAAAAACATAGAGTGAAATTGCGCTGAATACGTATATAAAGTTAACCAGCTGGGCGAAAAAAACTGTTTCAAATCGTTCAGCTCCAGGACTCCCATTAAAGAATTTATGACCGCATCCAATATAATGAGAATCCATACCATGATCCATTGAAGCTTTATTGTCTCTACGCGTAAAATAGAGCCCATGTATCTTCTCCTCTCTATTTGAATTCATGCTTGGTAAACTGTAATGTACCAAGTCCCGTAAAGATGACTCCCGCACTTAAAGCAACGATCACCCAAATCATGTGTTCCTTCATTAGAGGACTTGATAGGGCAGGGTACGACCAAGGCAATATTTTAATCCACAGAATACTTGTGCGTGCCAAAAACAAGCTTGCAATAGAGCCGAATATACCAAACGCTAATGGGAATGCCTGATTAGTGAAAAGTGTAGACAGCCAAAGTTGAATTGCAAGTACTGGTAGGGTAGCCAAACTTGCATTAATCGGCTGTAACAGCATGATCCGCCAAGGAATGGGTTCGTTTGTATATAACACCCAGATGAGGCTCATACCTGCTACAGTGATCAAGGCGGTACCCAACTGCAGAATCACGATCCATACAATTTTGGATAAATAGATATAGCTTCTGGGAACAGGCATGACCATAAGCTGCTTCCATGTTTGAGTATCATGCTCTGTACCGGCCATAATGCTCGCCAAAAGTGTACCGCCAAGCAGCATCACAAACGAAAGGAACATAAACATAACGGCAAAACCAGCATAGACACCTCCTGGTCCTTGCCGAAAGTAAAGATACCATTCCACGGCAGTCATGCCTGTAAGTACACACCCCTGTATAAGAGGAATCCACCAGCATATTTTCTTCAGCTTAAGCCCCTCTGACTTTATAACCCGGAGTATCATAAGCTTCGCTCCTTACCTGTCAGCTCCAGGAATATCTCCTCTAATGTTTTTTTCTTCTCTGTGACCCGATAAATGGGATGATTGTGTTCCACAAGCACCTTGATCATCTCCGAAGATTGTTGCCGATCTACAATAGGAGTCACGACCTCATTTTGTTCAATCGATTCAGCTCCAGCTGTCCATCCATGCTGAATCAGTGCACCGGCAGCCAGAACAGGATCTGGGGTTTCAATGAATAATTGAGGCTTGCTTTTGGCGGTGAGTTCCTTCATCGTTCCCTGGAAGATCATTTCACCCTGATTAATAATTCCTACATAGGTTGCAATCTGCTCAATTTCGCTTAATAAATGGCTCGAAACCAGTACCGTCATTCCGTAAGCACCAGGGAGGCTCATAATTAACTCCCGAATTTCCTGAATACCAGATGGGTCCAAACCATTCGTCGGTTCATCAAGTATCAATAATTTGGGGTTGGCAATAAGCGCCATAGCAATCCCCAGTCTTTGTCGCATCCCCAAGGAATATCCTTTTACCGGACGATACGCATCCTTGGTTAATCTCACTAAATCCAGCACTTCATGAATTCTTCGGGTCGGCAGTCCACGCATGGTTGTAACGATTTCCAAATTTCGATATGCGGATAAATGGGCATAATAGGCAGGTGATTCAACCAAGGAACCAACATCTTTTAATATTTCCATACGCTGATCCTTCAGCTTTTTCCCAAAAATCTCAATTTCTCCGGAGGTGGATTTAATCAGCCCAAGTAGCATACGAATCGTGGTTGTTTTACCCGCCCCATTAGGTCCCAAAAACCCATAAATTTGTTGTCCAGGTACCTGGAGATTTATTCGTTTTACAAATTCCCGCTTTCCAAAACGCCTAGTTAGCTGCTGTGTATGTATTACATATTCAGACACTTCCTGATCTCCTCTCGACTTCTAATGCTGAAGTTTAAGTTACATACAGTTTACTGAAGTAAAGTTAACATCAAGTAAACAGTCCCTAAACAACAGGCAAAAAAATCGAGCACACTGCAAAATGTGAGATTCGATGTTACAAAGTTAGTTGTTTAGCGGCAGTGAAATCTCCATCCTTGTACCCGCTTTACTGCCTGAAAGGATATGAAGCGTTCCGTTGTGCGCTTCAATAAAGCTTTTGGCAATAGGTATTCCATGCCCTTCGGAGTGAGATACCTGCTTACACTCATTAGGATTCATTCCTATTCCATCATCTTCGATAGAAATATGAAGCTTATCGTTCTCTTTGTTCACTTCCATGGAAACGTGTGTACCTGGAGGATTATGAATGATGGCGTTAATCAAAAAATTCTGCAGCGCTCTGCCTAATAGCTTGCTATCGAAGGACATAATACAAGTCGCCTCCATGGACGTAAAAGAAAATTCGTATTGCTCAGCCGAAGGATGGTTAGCGATATCTATGACTGCACTACGGAGAAACTCCACAATGTCCTCCTTCTCCAATTGGACGGGCAATGGACTTTCCTTAAGCTGCATAGAAGCATTCAAATCCTGAATCAACTGCTTCATTTCAGTCACTTTCTCACTGATACTCATACTAAAGCTTCTTCTTTCTTCATCGGACCAATCATACTCTTGAGCAGTCAGCATGGCCGCATATCCTTCAATATAGGATAATGGTGTTTTGAGATCATGGCTGACACCTGCTACCCACTGCTGTTTTCGTTTCTCTAATTCCACTCTCTCTTCCTCATTGCTGCGCAATTGAGACGATAAGATGTTCATTTGTTCAAAAACTTCTTTATACAATTGATACGGAGGTTTATAGCTATTTTTCTGATTTTTTTTGCGCTCCGGTAGTTCCAGTTCACTTAGCGGTGCTTGGAATTCCCCCGTCGCAATATTTCCAATCCATTTAATTACATACACCAAAGGTTTGCCTATATACCATCCGTAGGCAGCTATGAACACAACACTCTGCACGATACCAAGTCCTGTCCAGAATAGATTAATATTTATATTTTGAGATGCTCCAAATATACTTTTTATAAAAATATATAAGATCGTGCAAATAACAAAACATAGGACATAGGCCAGTACAAAACATAACGTTACTTTCATAAAACGGAAGGACATCTTAACCAGAGAGTTCATCCTCATTCCTCCATCTTGACTGACATCATTTTATAACCAAGCCCCCTTACATTGATTAAAGATTGCGGGTGCTTGGGATCAGGTTCTATTTTTTTCCGCAAACGGGAGATATGAATCACTACGGTCTTCTCATCACCCAAGAAGGCCTCGCTCCATATCGCCTCGTAAAGCTGCCGTACACTGAAAATACGGTTAGGGTGCTTGCACAAAAATACCAGCAGCAGCCATTCACGTGCCGGACACTCGACCTGCTTGTCCTCCACATACAACACACCGGATTCCAGTTCCAGTCGAAAATATCCAAAATCTAAAGTGCGTAAGGTCGGTTTCATGGCCACTGTCGAAACTTTCCGATATTTCATTCGTGCCTTCATACGGGCAACGACTTCCAGCGGGTTAAACGGTTTGGTAATATAGTCGTCTCCTCCGATACCGAACCCCATTAATTTGTCTAGATCTGTATCTCTTGCCGTCAAAAAAAGAATAGGGGCATCCGTATATAGACGCATTTGACGACATATCTCAAACCCATCGCTATCAGGCAGCATAACATCAAGTACAATCACATCCACATGCGATTCCATCACGACTTGCAGCGCTTCCCGACCTGTTGCAGCGTGCTTAACTTGAAGGAACCCTTCTTTTTTCAACACCGTTGTCAGCATATCCCGCAATCCCTGCTCATCGTCTACTATAAGTACTGCAATTTCTTCCATAACCCAAGGTTCTCCATTCTTTTTTTACATTTTTTACTTTCATTATAAAAGCAAACGGGCAGAATTTAAATCGAGTTCCATCACATATCGTTCATCCCCGTGAATATACTTAATAACCAACAAGGCCAAACTGTGCCGTGTATCCACTTGGGGGGTGCCTAATAATGCCAGAACCACGCCAGCCATATTCATTCGTCGTATCCCGCGAAGATTGGTCGCTGCATCGCAAAGGGTACCAGGACCAGCAACGTCATCAGCAGAAGGTCAAAGATGTCATTAAGCAAAATCTACCCGATCTGATAACGGAAGAAAATATTATTATGTCGGACGGTCAACAGATTATTAAAGTGCCGATTCGCAGCTTGGATGAATATCGCTTCATTTATAACTATCAAAAGCAAAAGCATGTAGGCCAAGGGGATGGAGATAGTCAGGTAGGGGATGTCATCGGACGTGATCCTGCCTCCCAGAAGCCTGGTAAAGGTGAGAAAGCCGGCGACCAGCCGGGACACGATATTATGGAAACGGAAGTCAGCATAGAAGAACTGGAAGATATGCTGTTCGAGGAAATGGAATTGCCGAATTTACAGCAAAAAGACAAGGATCAAATTGAGGTTGAATCTATCGTGTTCAATGATATACGTAAAAAAGGCATGCAAGCGAACATTGACAAGAAACGAACCATTCTCGAGAATCTGCGTCGCAACGCCCGTGAAGGGAAACCGGGCATTCATCATATTAGTCCGGACGATCTTCGTTACAAGACATGGGAAGAGAAGACCATTCCCCAATCCAACGCGGTCATTATAGCCATGATGGACACCTCAGGCTCAATGGGCGCTTTTGAAAAATATTGTGCTCGCAGCTTCTTTTTCTGGATGACCCGCTTTTTGCGCCGTCAGTATGAAAAGGTGGAAATTGTCTTTCTCGCGCATCATACCGAGGCTAAAGAGGTTACGGAAGAAGAATTTTTTACCCGCGGAGAAAGTGGCGGCACGATCTGCTCTTCCGCTTATTTGAAAGCACTAGAGATTATCGACAAACGATATCCTCCTTCCAGCTACAATATTTATCCCTTCCATTTCTCGGATGGCGATAACCTGACCTCAGACAATGAGCGGTGCGTGAAGCTAATCGAGGAACTTATAAAGCGGAGCAATATGTTCGGCTATGGCGAAGTGAATCAATATAATCGCAGCAGCACGCTGATGTCAGCCTACAAGAATATTAAAAAGGATCAGTTTATGTACTATGTCATTAAGGAAAAAGGTGAGGTATACCAAGCCTTACGCACCTTTTTTCGCAAACGGGAAGGGGGAACGGTGGGATGAGCACCGACCAGAAGGAGCTAGAATATGCGATATCAGAAATTATGGAGATTGCAGATGGATTCGGGCTCGACTACTACCCGATGCGATATGAGATTTGTCCGGCGGATATTGTTTATACGTTCGGAGCCTATGGTATGCCCACGCGCTTCAGCCACTGGAGTTTTGGAAAAACGTTTCACAAGATGAAAATGCAGTACGATTTTGGATTGAGCAAAATTTATGAGCTGGTCATTAACTCCAATCCCTGCTATGCCTTCCTGCTGGAAGGAAATTCTTTGGTGCAAAATAAACTAATTGTCGCTCATGTACTGGCACACTGTGATTTTTTCAAACACAACGCCCGCTTCTCAGCTTCTAATCGCAATATGGTGGAGAGTATGTCGGCCACAGCAGATCGAATCAACAGCTATGAAATGGAATACGGTTCAAAGACTGTGGAATCCTTCATTGACTCTGTACTGGCGATACAGGAGCATGTAGACCCACAGCTTATCAAACCAAGGCATCTGGATAAACAGCGCTATATGGAACTCAAAATCAAGGAGCAAAAAGAACCCAAAAAACACCAGCGTCCCATCGGACCTTACGATGATCTGTGGTCACTGGACACAGTAAAGCAGCATGATTCGGCCGAGACCGAGGGTATTAAGGTACGCCAGTTCCCACCGGAACCTGAAAAAGATATCGTCTGGTTTATTCAGGAATTCTCCGAGGTACTGGAGGACTGGCAGCGAGATATTATGACGATGCTGCGGGACGAAATGCTATATTTCTGGCCCCAAATGGAGACCAAAATCATGAATGAAGGCTGGGCCTCCTATTGGCATCAGCGGATTGTAAGGGAACTGGATTTGACAGGGGAGGAAACCGTTGAATTTGCGATGCTGAATGCTTCCGTCGTACAGCCTTCCAAGCAAAGCCTGAACCCGTACTATTTGGGACTGAAAATATTTGAGGATATTGAAAAACGTTGGGATAACCCAACCCGTGAGGAGCAAGAGCGACAAGGGCGCAAACCGGGCGAGGGTCGAGCTAAAATGTTCGAGGTGCGAGAGTTTGACTCAGACACCTCTTTTATACGCAATTACATGACCAAGAAGCTGACAGAGGATTTGGATCTGTACGTGTTTGAGAAACGGGGACCTGATTGGAAAATTACCGATAAATCCTGGGAAAACATACGGGATCATCTCGTGTTTTCACGTGTGAATGGAGGCTCCCCTTATATCGTCGTCGAGGATGGAGATTACCTGCATACGGGCGAGTTGAAGCTCAAGCACCAGTACGAAGGCATTGAGCTAGATTTAAAATATATGGAGCGCACGCTTCCGTATGTATATCAGCTGTGGGGGCGCACCGTTCATTTGGAAACGATGATTGAGGGTAAGCTCGCCTTATTCTCATATGACGGTAAGAAGCATCATCGTAAATTTGTATAGTCATGCATCCATTTCATAATACCTCTAGCTGCTTCAATTAAAACTAGATATAGATCAAAATGTTTAAATTTGTATATTTCTAGTTACAACCATCAAACTTTAATGAGTTATGAAATTGATTCTCATATAAAATCAATAGCCAGCCTTCATTTAAAAAGGCGCATTCCGAACATACGGATATGCGCCTTTTACTACTTTTCCTTAAATTCGACGATATAGCTTTGATTGAGCTGTTTTCCACCTTCCGAAATGTTCTGGTACATGGATAAAAACCGGGCGGATGGGCTCCATACCGTTGGGCTGTCATAGGATTGGATATTGGTCGTAACCGGAGTGGTTTTACCCGTGGACTGGTCAAATACATACAGCCCTCTCATGCCTTGCTGATCCTCATCATAAATGGAAAAAGCAAGCTTGGACCCGTCACTGGACCAGCTTCCACGACTCATTAAAGTACCTTGCCCGACAATTCCTTTCTCTTTGCCCTGTTCATCCAAAATGATCATACGGGCTGGTTCGGATGTATTCCATTTCCGCTTTTCAATGGCGATAGACTCACCGTCAGGCGACACGGCAAAGGACATGGCACCCTCTGCAATGGTCACAGCCTGAGGATGATTAAGGGTGAACCGATTCAGCACTGGATACCCTTGTTTATCACTGCCTGTATAAAATATGGCGTTACCCACTTTTTCAACATGAGACATCAATTCAGAGCGATTCGGATCTTGAAAATTCAATTCTTCAGCTTTGCCGTCCAGACCAATCAGTCGGATTTTACCATCCGGTGTGCCTGTAATGAGATGATTCTCATCGCTCCAGCTCACTTCGTTAGTCATATCCAACTTGCCAATCGATGTAACCTTACCACTGCTTAGTTCCAAAATGTAGCCCTGAATATCATATTTGCTGTTGGGGCTACCTTCAGTAAAGAAGACATGGCGCTGATCCGGTGATACCACAGCAAGTAACTGTGGAGCTTTACGACCTGGTGTTAAAATCCGCTCCTTGTCTGTCTCTACATTATGAATCCACAGCTGGGTTTTACGCTCCACAATCAGCTCTTCGTCACTCAGCCAAGACCTCGCGTAGACATCCCCCAGCCTGTCGATAGACGATACCACCAGCTCGTCCGTTACTTGCTTCTGGGCTGCATCCGTGTCAATCACAGTAAGCTGTTGGCCCGGTTTCATACCGAATGCTGGATTTGTCTCTCCTGCGCTCTTCATGCCGCAACCGCTGAGCAATCCCCCGGCGATTAAGCCGGTCATAAGCACCCCCGTGGCTTTCTGTCTGAAAATTCTTGTACGGGAATCTTCGCGATGAGAGGAACCGTTCTTTTGCCCATAGCTGTCTATGTTTTTCTTTATCATGTACAACGGCCTCCTTGTTAACGATACCCCCAGTTTAATGCCCGAACATCTCATGAATACATCGAATTGTTTCCAAGTTGTAAACAAGACACCATTCTAGCCCTGTGCTAACAATCGGCCGTTTACAGGGAGCCATCGTGAACCAAGAGAGGGAGTCTAAGCGAAAATTCATTTCCACTTACATTTGTATGCCCGTTGTCATTTTCCAAACTACTATAATCTGAAGCCGTAAGCTGCAACTCTCCCCCCATACGCTCCGCAAGTCTGCGCGCCAGAGGAAGACCGAGTCCCGTACCGCTGTCCTGACGAGATCGATCACGACTTAAAGTAGCAAACGGCTCAAAAATCATGTCCCATTTCTCCCTAGGAATCCACGGACCGGAATTGCGTACATACACAATCACAGTGTCCTGTTCTACCCGATTCGATAACGTAATCCATCCACCGTCTTGATTATACTTTACTGCATTATCCAGCAAATTTAGTACAATATGCATCAGATGCTTAGGGTCTCCCCACACCTGGGCTGGAACGGTATCTATCGAAAAATCCAATCTACGCGCTGCCGCTTTTCCTCGAATACGGCTCCCCGCATCTTCCAGTAGCGAATGCAATTCCACAACCTCCGTATGCAATTCAAAATCATATTTATCCAGCACAGATAGCCGCAGCGAGTCCTCGACAAGCTCGTATAACCGTTTTGTTTCCTTACTGATGCTTTCTCTCGCTTCACGCACCAGTTCAGGATCATCCCCATACATATCCAGTAAATCAGCATAAGCTTGAATAGAGGTTAACGGGGTCTTTAGTTCATGACTGATATTTCCAATAAAAGATTTTTGCTGCTGCTCTAGCTCTCTCAAACGCTGAACCGCTTCTTCCAGCCGAAGCTTTTCGTTTTCCAGCGCGATAATGCTCTCCCGGATCACATGGCTCATCTGGAGCATCCCTTCATCCAGTCTTCCCAGCTCATCCTGCCGCCGCAGCAGTCTGGCTTCCGGATAATGCCCTGCCGATATCTGTTCAGAAGCGCGAGTTAGTCTTCCGATGTCCCTCGTCTGGCGGCTGACATAGCCTAAACCTAAGATAAAGCTCAATACCAGCACCGCACCCCCCGTCCATAGAAACAAGTGGGCAATGGCTCGGTAGAACTGCTGCTGCGCTTCTGTTGAGCTGTGAAGCTGTACCACTCCCAGTAAGCCGTCCGGACCTTGAAGCGGAGCCAAATAAGTGATTGCGCTTCCTTCCGTAATGTATGCAATTTTGCCTTGGATCGCATAGGAGAGCGCCTGGCTGACATCTGTTCTAAAAGCCAGCGGTAGAGAATTGCCAACCTCATGCCCCTGACCATCATATAAAATAACGCGCATATTACTGGATACGCCCAGTTCCACTGCGAGCCCAGGTGCCTGCTTCTTCATAAAGTCTTCCGGTGATTGGCGCACTCCCAACAGGTAAGACTGTTTTACACGCATTTCTACAATTTCGGCCTGACGCTTTAAGCTGCGTTCCATTTGGTCTGTCTGGTTAGCGCGAATACCAGTAAGCACGAGCCAGCTCAGCACACCGACAGTAAACAGCAGCAAAGCCGCCAGTACCAGCGGAAATTTCCAACGCAGGCTCAAGCCTGTAGGTTTGCGTTTGCGCTTCTGCTGGTCGGTGGACCGCAAGCTTCCTTGCTGATGGAGTGAATGATGTTCGTTCACGTCATTTTCTCTGCCTTATAGCCGATACCATACACGGTCTGCAATATCGCCTGATGCGGCTCAAGCTTCTTGCGCAAACGCTGGATATGAATATCCACCGTCCGCGTTCCGCCCACATAATCGAAGCTCCATACCTGCTCCAGCAGCTCGTCCCGTGTATACACCCTTCCCGCATGAGACACCAACAGCGCCAGCACATCAAACTCCTTGGGGGTCAGATCCAGCGCTATGGCTCCAAGTTCAGCCGTTCGGCTGGACGGACGTACCCGTAATGGGCCGAGTACCATTTCTGTTCCTTCCGGAGCAGGTGCTCCTTCTCGCTCCAGTCTCCGTACCAATGCTTTAATACGAGCGAGCAGCTCCCTCAGATCAAACGGTTTGCTCATAAAATCGTCCGCACCCAGCTCCAGTCCGAGTACCTTATCAACGATATCGTTTTTGGCCGTCAGCAGTAAAATACCGATGCCCTTCCGACTTTCCAAACGGCGGCACACCTCATATCCACCCAATTTGGGCATCATCACATCCAGTATGAGCACATCCGGATGGAACAAACGTACTTTTTCCAAGGCGTCCTCCCCGTCAACGGCGGTTTCCACCAAAAAGCCCTCTCGCTTTAACGCATAAGCCAGCGCATTTCGAATGCTTGCCTCATCGTCCGCTATCAGTATTTTCTTATCCATGTCCTGCCCTCCCTGCTCTCGCTTCATTTTATTTTACGCTCCTAGCGACAAAGGGCAAGCCCGCGACCTGAACTTATGTTACTCCAACTTTCCATAGCGCCATCATTAGACTTTGACTCTTTTTAATGTCAAGGAAATATGACGCAGTATAAACATCTCTTCCCTCACTGCCTTGCGCTTTGAAGTGTCTTACCTGTCCGTATATGCTAAAATACTTCCGTATCGGCTATTCGCCTACAGGAGGGCATGATCATGAAACATTCTATTTTGATCGTAGAAGACGAAGAGAAGATTGCCCGGCTTCTAGAGATCGAGCTTCAATTTGAAGGCTATCAAGTATGTAAAGAAAAAAACGGAATTGATGGGTTGGAGACGTATTGCAAAGGCAATTGGGATCTAGTATTGCTGGATATTATGATTCCCGGTCTCAATGGCATCGAGCTACTTCGGAGGATTCGTAAGCATGATGCGAACGTTCCTGTCATTTTGCTGACGGCTAAAAGTTCCATTGCAGATAAGGTCGAGGGACTCGATTTGGGAGCCAATGATTATGTTACCAAACCGTTTGTGATCGAAGAGCTGCTTGCACGTGTACGGGCCGCACTCAGAGTGGGTGCAACGAAAGACATGGCTCCACAAGTGGTAGATCAATGGCTTAGTGCCGGGGATTTACGTCTCCATGAAGGTACTCGTGAAGTTCTTCGAGGAGAGCACAACATTGAGCTTACACCGCGAGAATTTGACTTGCTCGTTCATTTACTTAGACACCAGCGACAGGTACTTAGCCGCGAACAATTACTGGAAAATGTATGGGGTATAGATTATATGGGCGATACCAATGTGGTCGATGTGTATATTCGCTACGTGCGCAATAAAATCGACCCTACGCGCCAGCTCCCTGAGCTGATCCATACTGTACGCGGAATTGGTTATGTTCTGAAGGAATCCTTATGAAGCTACAAAACAAAATCCATACGTATACCTCGTTATTATTCGGGATTTTACTTGTGGCCATTCATTTCTCAGTCTATTTCCTATTCAGCCAACTTTCGATAGACAGTCGAAAAGACCAGGTAGAGGCCGCAGCAGAGAACATGATTCGTGGGATTCAACGTGCTCCGGTATCCGTAGCCGCTGAGGATCTTCTCCGAGCCTATGTACCGCTGGATGGCATGCTTCGGCTAATGAAACCAGAAGGCGACTTTCTTCCCCCTATCACCTCTTCTTCCGAGCAATCTCTTAGCTTGATGAAGGGCGTTTTTGATGAAACACGGCAGGTTCGCATCATTACCTATGAAAGCAACCATTACATTCTTGTATCGCTCCCCATGATTTGGACCAATGGCGAGGTTGTCAATCTCCAGGTGACCGAAAGTCTGCAACCGACGATGCAGACGCTACAGGTACTCAGAATCGTACTTGTTGCTGTCACTGGCATTGCGCTCATTCCTGTCGTGGTATCGGGAAGACTGCTCGGCAGACTGATTACACGTCCCATTACATCTATGATTAGCACGATGAAAGAAATTCAGCGCAGCGGGAAATTTAAACGTCTTCCGCTCCATTCATCATCACGCGACGAACTGGTCGAAATGGGTGAAACATTTAATGACATGATTGAACTGCTGGAGCGAAATTTCGTCAGGCAAGAACAATTTGTATCTAATGCGTCCCATGAATTGAAGACGCCGCTCACCATTATTGAAAGTTATGCCAGCCTGCTCAAACGGCGGGGGTTGCAGCATCCCAAGATTTTTGCCGAATCCGTTGAAGCGATCCATTCCGAGGCGATTCGAATGAAGGACATGGCAGAGCAGCTTCTTTTGTTGGCCAGAAACGAAGAACAGTGGAATGTCGTGCTGGAGCCTGTACGCCTGACCAGAATAGCGACAGAATTAAAGACTACATTTGAAAATGCGTTCGCCCGACAAATTCAACTGGATGTACAGGCAGACTGCATTGGCTATACCGATGAAAATAAGCTGAAGCAGCTCCTATTTATCTTTTTGGATAATGCACGCAAATACAGTGACGAGCCGATACACCTGATGATTGATACCGTGGACGGCACAACTCAACCCTGCATAAAAATCACAGATCAAGGAATTGGAATCCCGGAAGAAAAGTTATCTAAAGTATTCGACCGTTTCTATCGTGTGGATGAAGCCAGAAGCCGCGAGGAAGGTGGGGCTGGGCTAGGCTTATCATTGGCTACAGGAATTGCACAAGCTATACATGCTCAAATTGGGCTAGAAAGTGTAGAGGGAAGCGGAACAACTGCAACGATCATCCTCCCTACCGTTCCAAAATAATAAGTCAAAGGTGGGAATACCGATGAAAGCTATCTATGTGTGGATGATTGGAGGTACGCTGGCGGCTGTGTTGATTACAATTTGCCTTTTACAGTGGCCTTGGGCACGGTCGTTAGCAGCTTCTCCATTGGAAGAAAAGGCCGTCATCCAATCCGTTTTGCATCAGTATCCCGGTGAGGTGCTTGAAACGCAACGCTTGGGTGATTTTTATCTGATCAGGCTGGAACGCGCCAAAGGGAAATACGATATAAGAGCCAATGCCTATGACGGTGTCATCGACTCTATTAAGCGGACACAGGCTTATACAGATGCGAAGCAGGAGCCCCAGGACCACAAGCCCGGTACCTCACCAACCAGAGACACATCGAATCCAACTAATAAACCTGACCCAGCTTCTCTCGTCATTACGGAGAAAGAAGCAGCCAAGCTTGCTGCCCAAGCAGTTAACGGAACATCCGATGATATTGAGCTTCATCGCAACGACAAAGGCCTCTACTATCTGGTTGAGGTTGAGGTAAAAGATAGGCGTGAAGCAGTAGTACAGGTCAATGCAGTATCGGGCTCTATTGACTCTATAACTTGGGAAAAAGAAAAACAGGAGCACGACGAATCATGACGATTTGACGATCATCTTAGCTCATGTTTCTCATGGTTTTCTCATGATTCTATTATGTTCCTCTCATGTTCAAGAGATAAGCTGTATTCATGCTTATAGCACAAGGAGGAATGATGTAATGAAAAAAAATTATACATTAGGAATTATGGCAGCCACGGTTCTGCTTGGAGTTACGGTTACGGGTGTCTCAGCGAGTGCCGTATGGGCCGCTAAACCTACGGGTCTTATTGGAGCGACCGCCGCTGCCAACATTGCCAAGAAAGCTGTGGGGAATAATGCACAAGTTGAAGATGTCGAACTGGAGCGCAAAAACGGAAAGGTCTACTATGAGGTGGATCTCCAACAAGGAGATAAAGATTGGGATATAGATGTTGATGCTTATACTGGGAAAACCATCCGTTCCCATTCTGAGCTTGATCATGACTCGAATGACGAGTCCATCCTTAACAAGCCAAATCACATCACCCTGACTGAAAAGCAGGCTGGGCAAATTGCGCTTAAACACGTGCCCGGGAGTACCCTTTTGTCTTCTAAATTGGATAAGGAAGATGGACAGTTCATCTACGAGGTAAAGGTACTCACCAACGAAGGAACCGTTGAACTTGAAATCCATGCATCATCTGGCACAATCGTGGATACAGACGAAGATGATGACAACGAATATTAATCACCCAGGTCAATAATCAGGGTAACTAAATACAGAGCTAATTAAAACGGAGCAGCGAACTTTCGCTGCTCCGTTTTTTTTTGACCCATGTGACACAAGAAAAGAACGAAGATAGCTTCATAAAACTGCACCTATTATTTCCTTATGAATAGACTGATAACTAACAGAGGATTACCTTGTTCTTCAATTCAAAGTCAAGTGAGGTTCTTATGGCGAAATCCTATACTAAAGCACAGATTCGCAAAATCACCCGTCGTTTCGGCCTGATTCCATTAAAATCAAGCTTAGTCTCATCATTATACCGAAAAAATGCAGTGATCCAGGTGAAAACGAAAAAAGGAACTTATGCATTAAAACCTTTTAGTCGTACAAAGATGGTCCGTTCAAATACGATTCAACAGATGGAACGAGCTGCGAGCCATATAAGGATTTTGAAAAAGAGAAAGTATACCTACATGCCCGCATGGCTCCCCATTCATTCCGGCAAGTTATGGACTCTATATCAAGGAACGCCATTTTATGTAAGCCAGTGGGTCAAAGGACGGGGACTGGAGACCGCTGAAGATTTCGAAAAACTGGGGCGGGCACTTGCCACACTTCACGCCACCTCCACCGGCTTGCATCGGATGGATAAAGTAAAGTCCCCTCCGACCATTCAACAATTGCGGATATGGAAAAACCAAGATCGTCTTTTTCAAAAAAAAATGATAAAAAACAGTCGCCATGATAAAACGTACCGCAACTGGTACAATGCTCACGGCGAAAACTGCAAACGTTTATCCAGGCGAGCATGGAAGGATTTGCAGGATGCATCCATCATAAGGCTGCTTCGGATGGAACATCGGCACCCCTCCTTGATACACAGTGATATCACTACCCCAAATGTCATTATTTCGGATGACGGTCATCTCAAAATCATTGATTGGGATCGGGTTAAGATCGGCTCAGTCTATGCTGATTTGGCAAAGGCCCTTATGAATACGACTCAATTCAATCCTGAATTTGTGCAGTCCTTGCTGAAGGGATACCAAAAACGCAAGCCACTAAGCCGAACTGAACGGAAGATTGTTACGGCTTTATATAAACTACCACGAGAAGCCTGGCATGCTTCCCGACACCCGCACCGTTCAAGAGATCGTGAAATCCTGGACCATTGGGATCAGTCGTGGCCTCTTCGATTACAAATCATCCATATTTTGCAGGAGTGGGCTCATGTATAAAAGAAAGTGAGGAGCAAAATGTCGATTTTATCGAACGTTGAGCAGATGTATGGAATCAAAATTCAGCGTACCCGTCAAATGAAGGACATTCACAAGATTGAGACCGCTAATACGACTTATTGCTTAAAACCCTACAAATTCCCGGAAGAAGAGATCCGTTTTATTACACGTGTCTTGTCCTACCTGGATGAGCGCGGGTTTACACGCAGCCAAAAGGTCTATCCAACAGTACAACAAACGGCTTACATGACCTATGAAGGTGTTTCGTATACATTAACCAATTGGGTTCATGGACTCAGACCAGAATTCACAAAAAGAATAGACTTCAAAAAGGGAATTGCTACTTTAGCCAAATTCCATTCCAGTGCCGTGGGCTTTCCTATCACTGAAGCTCCGCCATCCAGAATCCGTTATGAAGGCTTGAGCGATGAAATAGCTGGATACAAAAAACGCCTCATCCCATACAGAGGCACAGCACATCTCGTAGCACTTTGTGAAGAAGTGTCCCATCGTCTACAGCAGCCCAAAGTTAGAGAAGCCATTGCTCGGGAGCAAAAAGCCGCCGCATTTATACACGGCGACTATAATTATCCCAACCTGATTAAAGACAAACAGCTCAAAATCCATTTGATCGACTTTGAAAATTGCTCCCTACATGTAAGGATGAAAGATCTCTCCCATCTTCTTCATCGGAATTGTCTTTGGAATGGGACAAAGATGCTACGCGCGATAGATTACTATCAACGATATCGTCCATTGAGCACCCATGATTTGCATCTGCTTCACGCACTATTGATCTCTCCCTATCATGTGGTCCGCAATATCAGAATAGGCGGCTTCCGTTCTGCCAAACGAGTCATTCCCTCGTTCGTTCATTTGAACAAATACCGACGTGAACTCAGATCACTATTATAATCGGTCAGCTTGGAACTAAACAAAAAAACAGACCCGATGAAACGGTCTGTTTTTTTGTGTTCTGACAACAACTACAGGAAAAGCGCATGCCGCTAAAGCCAATCGACTTGCTAACTGTACCGGTACAATCAAAAATTTATAGCATTGTAAACAGCACTTCCTCCTTCTACAATGATGCTAAGACTCAACGCTCAATGGTTTCGAGAAGAGAATTTGGGAAACTAACAATAGAGGTGATTGTACATGTACACCATGACAAAAGAAGAAATAAAAGCTTATTTAAACAGAATCGGAATTCTCGAAATTCAGCCTCCTACCCTTCCCTATTTAGTTGAGCTGCATAAGGCTCATGTAAAACATCTTTCATGGCAAACATTGGACATTTTTGCAAGGAAACCGGCAGCCATTGGTTTTCAAGAATCCATTCAACTCATTCTACATGGGAGAAGTGGTTATTGTTTTCATCTGAATGGTGCCTTTAGTGCACTACTATATTCACTAGGGTACAAAGTTTCTCTGCATCGTGCCGGGGTACAACCTCTGGGAGCTGAACCACGCATTAATTCATTTCATCTTGGACTAACAGTGAACTTGCTAAATGAGCATCATGAAGATGAAGTATGGATTGTTGATGTCGGGCTGGGCGATATGCCATATGAGCCTCTTCCACTCCGTATGGGAACTTATGAACAGGCTCCTCTTCATTATAAAGTCATGGAATCCGGGGTTGTTACAAAAGGTTGGCGGTTAGAGCATGACTCGCTTGCTTCATTTGTTGGCGTTGATTTTGCTCCTGCGGTTGTTCAGGATTTGGAAGAATTCATGCCGAAACATCATTTCTATAGCCGCTCAGCAGAATCTCCATGGTTTAACCTATTTCTGATTCGGCAAAGGCAAGCATTAGAGGCGAATGAACTCAGAGGATGTATTTGGAAAAAACGCGGGCTAAACGGTTTGGAAAAAATAGAGCTGGATAAGAAATCGCAGTGGCTGGAAGTGTTGGCAGATGTATTTGGCGAGCCGCTCGTTAACTACAGTCACCAGGAACGGGACGAGTTATGGAAAAGAGTACTTGCGGCTCATATAGAATGGAAAAAGTCTATGACTGAATCGTTATAGCAGTGAAGCAACCAACGTAAGGATAGCCTTCAAGCCACATCTTACACCTTTAGCATTTCCGAGGAATGTTGCAGCATTTCCAATTCCTTCACCATGTTTTCGATCAGCTTTGTGAACGAAGCCAATTCCTCTGAGCTGGAGGCCTGTTGCCGGGCACTGGCTGTTGTTGCAGCGGTTTCGGATTGCACACTGTCAAGCATACGGGCAATATCCAGCACCTTGCGCTGAATTTGCTCCTGTGCTTGCTTCGAATTAGATGCAAGCTTTCGCACCTCCTGTGCCACAATTTGAAACCCGCGCCCTGCTTCCTGCGCATGGGCAGCCTCAATCGCCGCATTCAGTCCCAGCAGATGAGTCTGATCGGACAGTTCCCGGATCGTACCGCTCATCTGCTCAATATGCTTAATCTCGTCACTCAAATGCTGTACCAATTTCTCTGTATGTTCCTGCGAAGAAGCAGTGTTGCAGGCACTCTCCGCGATATTATCCGTATTTTCCCTAAGCTCAGCAATCATTCCGGTCAAATTTTGCGCAATTCGGGACACAACGGTCAGCACCTGCGTTTGTTCGTCGGCCAGCTCGTTAATTTGTTCCTTTTCCTTTTCCTGATAAGCTTCCAGTACAAGCTGGGAATCCAGGTTGAACATTTTGGAAAGAGCATGCACAATAGAAAACCAGTCCTCTATCCCCGAACGCTTTAAAATGTCGACTGCAATATCAAGATAAGCAATGTACGTGCCCAAATAATAATCGGAAGACAATCCGATTCGGGAATGTACCTGCCCCACAAAAAGACGGTGTTCGATAAACTGATCATCTATTTTTCCATCTGCGAGAGAAAGCCAGTATTCACGTTGTGTTTGTTTTAGTCGTTCAATATTCGACCATTTGGAAATAATCGATATGAGATGCGGAACCTTTTCTACATGCTCATAAAACCGATCTACCACCTTATTCACAATAGATTGGAATAGTCCCTGATAATGATGCAATAAAGCCAAATCATCATCAGTAATACCAATATATTGTATCTGTTTTAATCTACTCTCCGCGACATGAATCATAAGTTCCTCCAAATAATAGTTTACATAGATTTTACATTACCATATTTATCGGCAACTTTTTAGAAAATGTTAAAAAAGCAGAAGATTAATTATGATTTTTTTCATAGCAATTTCAGAAAAAAATATATAAACTCAACTGCTTAATGATACAAAAAAAGAATTCGGCAGCACCTGAAATCCCCTGTGCTTGCCGAATTCCCGCTACGAAACACGTTCATCGGATACCTCACAACCGTATGACACCATCCAGATCAACCCATAGTTTCACCATACTGTACTTATTTATTATTTCGTCTTACCGATTCAGGAGGCTACCTACATACCTTAACAGATCGTTAGCGCTGGCTCCTGTGTAGCCATGCTCCTCAATCAGTCGTTTAATCACCTCATTCATCCGTTTGAGCTGATTAGCGTCAGGCGTTTTGGTTGAAGTCGTAATCTTCACAATATCCTTCAAATCGGCGAACAGCTTCTTCTCAATGGCTTCTCGCAGCCGATCATGATGATGATACTCAAACTTCCGTCCCTTGCGAGAATACGCAGAAATACGGATTAATATTTCTTCACGGAATGCCTTTTTCGCATTTTCCGATACCCCGATTTGCTCCTCAATAGAGCGCATGAGCCGCTCATCCGGGTCGAGTTCCTCATCTGTGAGCGGATCGCGAATTTTCGCCCAATTGCAAAAAGCTTCGATGTTATCCAAATAGTTGTCAAACAGCGTCTTGGCTGATTCCTCGAAAGAGTACACAAAGGCCTTCTGCACTTCTTTTTTCGCCAATTCGTCATACTCCTTACGAGCCACGGAAATGAAATTCAGATAGCGCTCCCGTTCTTCCTTTGTGATGGAGGCATGTTGATCCAGACCATCCTTGATTGCTCGTAAAATGTCCAGGGCATTGATGGATTCCACATTTTGCTTAATCAATGCACTAGAAATGCGATTAATGACGTACCGCGGGTCTACCCCGGACATACCTTCCTCCAGAAACTCACCTTGCATTTCTTTCAGATCGGCTTCCTTGTATCCTTCGACCTCTTCACCGTCATACATGCGCATCTTTTTGACCAGATCCATCCCCTGTTTCTTCGTCTCCTTCAAGCGGGTAAGCACGGAGAAAATGGCAGCCGTACGCAGCGCATGAGGCGCAATGTGGATATGTCTCATATCACTTTGTTTAATGAGCTTGGCGTAAATCTTTTCTTCTTCAGACACCTTCAGGTTATAAGGAATCGGCATTACAATCATCCTTGATTGCAATGCCTCGTTCTTTTTGTTTGCAATGAAACTTTTATACTCGGATTCATTGGTGTGAGCCACGATCATCTCATCTGCACTGATGAGCGCAAACCGCCCGGCCTTGAAATTCCCCTCTTGGGTCAGAGAAAGCAAATTCCACAAAAACTTCTCATCGCATTTCAGCATTTCCTGAAACTCCATCAGTCCACGATTTGCTTTGTTCAACTCTCCGTCAAACCGATACGCACGCGGGTCGGATTCCGAACCATACTCCGTAATCGTGGAAAAGTCGATGCTGCCCGTCAAATCAGCAATATCCTGTGACTTCGGATCAGAAGGGCTGAACGTACCAATACCAATCCGGTTTTCTTCCGATATAAACACCCGCTCCACGCGGACCTTTTCAATATCGCCATCAAATTCTGTGCGCAATCTCATCTGGCAGGATGGGCAGAGATTACCTTCAATCCGTACACCCAGCTCCTTTTCAAAATCGGGACGCAGCTCATGGGGAATCAGATGAAGCGGGTCCTCATGCATCGGGCAGCCTTCAATCGCGTATACGGCTCCCTGATCCGTTCTCGAAAATTTCTCCAGGCCACGCTTTAGCAACGTGACCAGTGTCGATTTCCCCCCACTGACGGGTCCCATCAAAAGAAGGATACGCTTGCGCACATCGAGTCGCCTGGCTGAGGAATGGAAATATTCCTCCACCAACTTTTCCAGCGCTCGATCCAGTCCGAAGATCTCCTGCTCAAAAAATTTATATCGCTTATGTCCCCCAACCTCTTCTACACCAAAAGATTCAATCATCTTGTAAACCCGTGCATGAGCTGTCATCGCCGGCGTCGGGTCTTTCTTGAGTATCTCAATATACTCTCTAAAAGTGCCGCTCCAGGCCAGACGGTTGTTTTCCGCCCGGTACTCCGCAACGCGTTCAAAAATATTCATGCTCGGTTCCTCCCATGACTGCGTAATGACTATCCTCCACTCCGGATGATTATGGCTACACTCGTCACGCCTTTCAGGATATGATGCAATCCCCTTAAAAAAAGTGTAATACATACCTATGCAGATTGATTTCAGAATTGACCTATTTTTTGTGACAGGTCTCTCTGCTTTATCGAAAAAACCAAGGGATACACTGTGCTAAAATATACAACAACGACGCGGACCTGACGCATTATGGTACAATATAAGCTCGGAATAATGGGATAAAGGAGCGGAAGAAGTCATGGCGGTTCGGCATGAGACGGAGCTGTACGCTCCGGTGAAAGCCTTTTTTGAGAACTTGGGATATGAAGTCAGAGGAGAGGTGCGCAACTGCGATTTGGTGGGTATCAAGCCAGGGCAACAGACACCACTGATTGTGGAGATCAAAAAGACGTTTAACCTGGCGCTTGTGCTGCAAGGCATGCAGCGTTTGAAACTAAGCAGCAATGTATATGTGGCTGTAGAACGGAATCGTGCCAAAAAAGGGGCCGTGAATCAGCGCTGGAACGAGCTGGTCGGACTGTGCCGCCAGTTAGGACTTGGCTTGCTCACCGTTACCCATTTTAAAACCAAGCCGCCGCTCGTTGAGGTACTGTGTAAGCCTGCGGCGCATAGCGACAATGTCCACAACGCAGCAACGGTACGCCACGGCTCGCGCAAGGAAAAGCTACTGCGGGAATTTCACGCACGCAGCGGTGACCACAATACCGGCGGCAGCACCCGACGCAAGCTGGTCACTGCCTATCGGGAAAAAGCGCTGCGCGTAGCGGCAGCCTTGCAGAGCTTGGGGGAGGCCGCTCCGGCGCAGCTCGCTCGCATAGCAGCCGTCAGCACAGCTGCTGCCGTGCTTCAGCATAACTACTACGGCTGGTTTGAGCGCGTATCCCGCGGCCGCTATCGACTGACTCCGTTTGGCGAAGCTGCCCTAAATGAGTATGCGGCAGTACTACAAGAACATGGCATTAAAACGGCCGCTGGAATGGACGCAGAGCTTGACGAGGACAGTGGACAGCGCCAGATTGCGGAAGCGCCAATCACTTACTCCACCGTTGCTGCGGAAACGGAGGATGACTGACATGGGGCGATGGTTTTTGCTAGCTCCGGGCAGTAAATTCACTAATCGTCTCACCGATCAGATTCATGCCCATAAGCAATTGCTCACGGCCCGGATGGCTAAAATTGAGGCGAATATGGGACGCGCCTTCACTACCAACCGCACATAGCGCACCTGGCATAAAGGCTACGCCTTTGGGTAACGCCGCCTTTAGCAGCAATGCGCTGTCCAGCCCCTCGGGCAACTGCACCCATACATACATGCCACCGGACGGAATATGATACGTCACGTCTTTCCAAAACGGACGCTTGAGCAACTCCAAGATTAATTGAAGTCGAGTCGAATATTCCTTGTTCAGCATCGCTAAGTGCTCGTGCCATTGAAAACGCGAGCTGGTCAACAATTGGAACAGCAGCCGTTGGTTCATCGTACTGGATTGCATATCAGCCAACTGCTTCAAGGCGTACATTCCTTCAATCAGCGGCGCAGGACCAGCAGCCCAACCCGTTCTCAGCGCAGGAGCAACGGTTTTATTGAACGAACCGATATAGAGCACTTGACCGCCCTGACCCGCATGATCCAACGCAAATAGTGAGGGGTAAGTCTCTGCGAATTTTCGACTCTGACCATGCGGACTCTTGTCATGGGACTCATTTTTTTGCTTCAAATGCAATTCACCATAAGAATCGTCCTCAACTACCAGTACCTCATGATGCCTACACAGGTCCAAAATTTCCTGCCGCCTTGCCGCGCTCCACAAGGAGCCCGTGGGGTTCGTAAACGTTGGCGTGGCAAAAAAAAGCTTGGGTCGATAACGGATCATTAAAGCTTCAAGCTTATCAGGAATGACACCTTCCCCATCTGATTCTACAGGAACGATCTGTGCACCCTGCATAGATAGTACTTGTAAACATCCAGGAGATGTAGGATTTTCGACCAATACCGGATCACGCTCATCCACCATCAGCCTTATGATCAGGTCAATGGCCTGCTGACTACCTGTCGTGAGAAGGATTTGACCTGGTGGTACTCTTACTCCTTTACGCTGTTCCCACTCACCCGCAAGCCATGCTCGCAAAGGGAAATAGCCCTCCGGTTCACCATACTGGAGGGCATCAGGGCCGGAGCCAAACACATCATGGGCCGCTTCTTCCAGCAACTTCACCGGAAACAGCTCTTGTGCAGGCAATTCTTCAGCCAGAGATATAAAGGAGTGTCTTCTCGCATTTTCCCGGATATGACGCACTGGAGAAGCCAACATCGCAGCCGTTCGTGAAGCAAAGGAATATTGCATGAACATCCTCCTTCTCCTGAAAAATAGGTCATGATCTCCGGGCTGACGCATCAGGCATATAGCTGCTTCCTCTGACGCGCATATAAGGCATAACGTTCAATCGCCTGCGCCCGGCTGGACACGCCTAATTTTGCATAAATTTTACGTAGATAATTATCAATGGAGCGCCGGCTAACTTCGATCTCGATAGCAATTTTGTCATATGTAATTCCTTGTACAATACGTTCCATAATAAACACTTCGGTTTGTGTCAATTCGTCAAAAGGCTCGGATGCCATTAACGGCATAAAGGGCCAGTTTCCATACCGAATCCAATCCATCGGCAAGGAAGCAAATCCTTCGCGTAAACCGTTGATCAGATGGATTAACTGGCTCGGTGATGCCTGTTTGGATAACATTCCATTTGCTCCGAGCGAAATTAGCTGCTGAAACAAAGTAATATTATCCTCATCCGTCATAATAACAATATGGCTGTCCGGAGACAAGGCCCGCATTTGTGTCAAAAATGGTTCCGCCGTTCCCTCAGGCAACCTGTAGTCCATTAAAACGATTTCTGGTCGAATGGAGCAAGCCAGCTCCAAGCCTTCCGTTCCGGAGGAAGACATCCCTCTGACAAGCAAATCCTGCTGGTCTTCCAAAATAAGCTTTGTTCCCAGCATACTTGTAGGATGGATATCTATGATGACCACCTGCCATACTTTTCTCATATCTAAACCTCCTGATTTTACAAAAAAATACATAGTTAATAGCGAAAATAATCCTAAAATTGGTGATTGCATATGTAGAAATTGCGCGAATGTGAACGTATAGGAAGCGAAAAACGTTTAAGGAAATTGTATCCTAGGACTTCCTTCCGATGCAATCTCTTTTTCCAATATTTTTATACGACTATTTCGCTTTTGCGAAATAAATAGGCCCATGATAGAATTGGAACTGCAAATAAAGACTGGAAATTTGACTTTACACGGGAGTTGAAAATCGTATGCAAGCTTCACCTGAACATCCTTCTGCCGAAGCTCGGCGGAGCAATTCAAGAAAGGGGTTACCCATAAAGGCTTTTCTGCTATTTTGGTTCATTCTTATTATACTAGGTGCTCTAGCAACCTATCTGTATAGCAATCACTTGAAGCAGCAAATGCTAAACGAGATGCAAACCCATACAGACCAACAGATTCAAGCACTCAAATCTGACTATGAAAAGCAACTGACTGCTCTTTCCAAGGAAGTTAGCGGATTGCAAGGCAAAGTCCAGTCCTTCAATGAACTACTGACCTTTACGAAGGATAATGCAAACAATAAGACCGATAACAGCAATAAATTGTATACCCAATTAAACGAAGTTAAGCAGCAACTTAATACACTTCAGAAAAAAATGGACTTGCTAAAATGAATGTAGACGCAAAACAAGTGAACCGGTTCTTTATGTTGGCCCTTGCTCCTTTTATCGGTTTGTTGGGGTGTATTTTGTTAGTGCATCCCTCATTGAGCTTTCCTGGGTCTACTTCTTCAAGTCTGCAAAAAGCTGAAGTCACTCTACAAACGCAATCAGTAGGCAAGCAGCTTGATGAAGCCAAGCAAACGGCAACGTACACCTTATCTACAATTCGCCGGACTTCTGAGCTCTACAAGCAAACGACCCAAACGATGAATCAGCTTATCGTGACTGCCTCTACGCAGTCCAAGCGGCCCGCGGTCATCTATGATCGACGCATCACCGCCAAACTGGGAGTTCCCTATGAGCGGGTAGATAGCAACCGGATTACCATTGAATTGTTTAAGGTAAACCCGGGAATTTATCATGGCTACGCTATGAAGGTCAAACTTAAAGATCCTACTGCTATGAAAATGTCTTTGGGAAGTGACAAATTGGGTGGCTCCGAAACCACCATGCGTGCAGTCTTGAGACACGGAGCTATTGCAGGCATCAATGCAGGCGGCTTTGCGGATGGAGACGGCAAACGCTATCCATTAAGCACTACTGTCTTGAATGGCCACTACCTTACTGGCTTTCAGTCCAGTTTTAAGGATTTATCCTTCGTCGGATTGAGTAACGATGGCAAGCTTATCGGTGGCAAATTTTACAGTCAAGGTGCACTTGACAGCTTAAAGCCTACCTTTGGGGCTACCTTCGTTCCCGTCCTGCTGCAAAGGGGACAAAAAATGCCTATTCCTGACAAATGGAAAGTCTCCCCCAAGCGGGCCCCACGTACGGTCATTGGCAACTATAAAGATGATCAGTTGCTCATTATTGTCGTAGACGGCTACAATGAAAGCGGGGGTTCGGGCGCGACGCTCGAAGAACTGCAAGGAAAAATGTACAATCTAGGTGTTCAAGATGCCTATAATTTGGACGGAGGCGGTTCCTCGTCGCTTATACTTAACGGTCGAGTCGTAAACAAACCGTCAGATGGTAATTTGCGTCCAGTCCCTACTCATTTTTTGTTCTATAAATAGCTATGTGTAGTCTGCTACCAAATTAAATATGCTTGCCGACGTACGTCTCTATCCGAAAAAAAGCATCACGAACGAATGTCGTGATGCTTTTGCCTCATTTAGGAGGAATACTGTGTCATTTCTGTCAGGCATTGAGCACAAATATAACGGTCTTTGAAATCGTTCACTTGTTCTACTGACCCGCAGAATACACATTTTGGACGGTAACGCTCCAAAATAATGTGGTCACCCTGAACCAAAATTTCGACAGGATCTCCCTCATTCATTTGATATCTTTTACGCAGTGACTTAGGCAAAACTATTCTCCCCAGCTGATCAACTTTACGTACCACACCGGCAGGTTTCATCGTGATCGTACACCTCTCCTATTGAGTAATAACTTACAATTTCTTACCATGCGAAAAACTAGGTACAAAGACACTATTCTTTATGTAGTATTCGCTGTCTTTTTGTCGAATCCTGCTGATCACAGGAAATTTTATTACATTTTTTCATAAAATCATGAACCATATCAAAGTATGGTACAGAATGTCTATAATATTTTTATCGACCGGAAAGCCAATTATTATTAGCCCTAGTTGAGAAATTTCGCAAATTTTTGACCATACAAGCTTGATTTAACTTCCACTGTCATGTACTTTTGAGCAATAAAAGTGAAACTTTTATTAGCAACTAAGGTCCTGGTTCTTTATTCGCATTTATACTTGTTCACCTGATGCTCTTTATGATAAATCCGGAAAATCCATTTGTCTCAGCGCTTCATATACGATAATTGCAGCGGAATTCGACAAGTTTAGAGATCTTACTTTATCAGACATAGGCATCTTGATACATGTATCTGGATTAGCAGCTAACAATTCAGGAGGCAAGCCTTTCGTTTCCTTACCAAATACCAAAAAGTCTCCATCCTGAAATGCAATATCACTATACCGCTGATTTGCTTTGGTCGTCGCATAAAAAAAGCGACCTTCCTGATATTTCTCCTGCACTTCAGCAAAAGACTCGTGATATTCAATGTGGACAGCGTACCAATAATCAAGTCCGGCGCGTTTTAACGTGGCATCGTCGGTACGGAAGCCGAGTGGCTTCACCAAATGCAGATGAGTTCCGGTTGCAGCACACGTTCTGGCAATATTCCCTGTGTTAGCCGGGATTTCCGGCTCGACAAGCACAATATGTAATGGCATCTCGTTTCGTTCCCTTCATCATTAAATTCATCAGACAAATAACCTACAGTTTAACCAAAGTGTATACATTGAAAACATACACATTCTTCTATTTTAACAAAATCAGACAGATATGAACATCAAACGACAAAAATTTCAACCCACACCACTAAAAGCCTTCCCCTATACACATTCAGGGAAGGCTCTACATTTACTTTTTCGATTTCAAATATCGTGTATCGAAATATATGTCGACGTAATCAACTGTTACGTTGCTTGAATCCGTCCATAAACTCGGCTAATGCTTGACAGTTCTCCAATGGAACAGCATTGTAGATCGAAGCGCGAAGCCCTCCTACACTGCGATGTCCCTTCAGTCCGATGAACCCGGCCTGTTCGGATTCCTTAATAAATTGTTTTTCCAGATCCTCATTCGCGAGGCGGAAGGTTACATTCATGATAGAGCGATCAGCGCTGTCCACACAACCACGATAGAAGCCTTCGCTACTGTCAATACGGTCGTATAGCAAAGCAGCCTTCTGCTGGTTCACACGCTCAATACCTTCCAAACCGCCTTCTTCCTGAATCCATTTCAGCACTTCATTCACCATGTATATGGCAAAAGATGGGGGGGTATTGTAGAGAGAGTTATTTTTTTCATATGTGCTATAACGCAACATGGTAGGAATATTGTCCGGTGAGGAAGTCAGCAACTCTTCACGGGCAATCACGACCGTCACACCAGAAGGTCCCAGATTTTTTTGTGCGCCAGCATAAATCAATCCAAATTGAGTAACATCAAAAGGCTTGCAAAAAATATCACTGGACATGTCCACAATCAATGGTACGGAACCCGTATCCGGAAATTGCTTAAATTGTGTACCTTCAATCGTTTCGTTGGACGTCATATGCACATAAGCAGTATTCTCAGGCAAGTCCAAGGAATCCACATTCGGAAGACGCATGTACTTCTCATCAGCGGAGGATGCAGCAATATGAGCCTTGCCCAGTAGCTTGGCTTCTTTATATGCCTTGTCCGACCAGCTACCTGTCATTACATAGCTCCCAGTCTGTCCTTCGCGCAAGAAATTTAAAGGTAGCATTGCAAACTGCGTACTTGCGCCCCCTTGTAGGAATAACACCTTGTAGCCCTGTGGATTGCCCAGCAGAGATAACAGACGTTCCTGCGCCTCATTATGAACAGATTCATACACAGCTCCACGGTGTGACATTTCCATGATCGACATCCCTGTTCCCTGGAAATCTACGAATTCAGCTTGTACACGTTCCAGTACTTTGAGCGGCAATGCCGCTGGTCCTGCATTAAAATTGTAGGCTCTCTTACTCAACAAATTCCCATCCCTTCTCTACTCTGGTGTGGATATTATCGCTATGATAGCAGTATTCATAAATGCGTTCAAGACTTGTATAAAAATGTTTTCAATTTCATTTATGATGTGACAAAGTTGTGAATGTTAACATATTTAACATCTTTATTCTGTGATTTTCATTTTAATATTAAAAGGTCCCCGGCTTAAGACCGGAGACCTATCTTGAATAACAATTGTTACCCGTAAGCTAATGCTTGTTACTCAAAGTAGCTATGTTTAGCAGTCAAAATACAGGCTGTATTCGTGTGGATGAACACGGATGTTCACCGATTTAGCTTCAGAACGTTTGAACTCTACATAGTTATCAATAAAGTCCTTCGTAAATACGCCGCCTTCAGTCAAGAATTCGTAGTCAGCTTCCAGAGCATCCAGAGCCTCATCCAATGAACCAGGTACACTACGGATTTTACCTTTTTCAGTGTCAGACAGTTCGTAGATGTTAGTGTCAAGTGGACCATAGCCCAATTCGATTGGGTTCAATTTGCGCTTGATACCATCCAGACCCGCCATCAGCATCGCAGAGAAAGCAAGGTAAGGGTTAGCAGTGGAGTCTGGTGTACGGAACTCGATCCGACAGCCTTTTGGAGTAACAGCCGCTACTGGAATACGTACAGCCGCAGAACGGTTACCTTTGGAGAATACCAGGTTAACTGGTGCTTCGTAGCCTGGAACGAGACGTTTAAATGAGTTTGTGCTTGGATTTGTCAGAGCAATCAACGCAGGTGCATGGTACAGAATACCACCAATGTAATGAAGAGCCATTTCGCTCAGATTAGCATAAGCACCTTTTTCGTAGAACAAAGGAGTGTCGCCATCGAAAATGGATTGGTGAACGTGCATACCGCTTCCGTTGTCTCCGAAAATTGGTTTCGGCATGAATGTTGCTACTTTACCATATTGACGAGCTGTGTTGTGTACAATGTATTTATAAACGAGCAGGTTATCTGCTGTTTTCTTGAGTGTGTCAAAACGGAAGTTGATTTCCGCTTGGCCTGCCGTAGCTACCTCATGGTGATGGCGCTCAATTCTCAGACCTGCTTCTTCAAGCAAACGGCACATTTCACTTCGAATATCTTGTTGGGTGTCTACTGGCGCTACAGGTACATATCCGCCCTTCACTCCCACTTTAAAGCCCAGGTTACCGCCTTCTTCTTTGCGGTTCGTGTTCCAAGCTGCTTCCTCGGAATCTACGAAAAAGGAGGAGCTATTCATGCCGCTTTCGTAGCGAACATCATCAAAGATGAAAAACTCGGACTCAGGTGCAAAAAATGCTGCTGTGCCGACTCCTGCGGATTGCAGAAATTCCTCAGCTTTTTTTGCAATGCCGCGAGGATCGCGGTCGTATTTTTCGCCATCTGGCGTAGCAATGTCACACAGAATATTCAGTGTAGGATGCTGAGTGAAAGGGTCGATAAAAACCGCTTCTGGATCGGGCAGCATAACCATGTCGGATTCCTCGATGCCACGATAGCCGGGAATGGAAGAACCGTCGAAAGCAACACCGTTAACAAATGTTTCTGCATCTACTTCGGAAGCTGGCAATGAAATATGGTGAGCACGACCAGACAAATCTACAAAACGAAAATCTACCCACTCAATATTATTTTCCTGAATTGTTTTCAATACGTTTTCAACGGACATGTCTTCTTCCTCCCAATTTTTCCGAACATTAAGTCTTATACAACCCTGAAATGTTCATGATCGAATGTTTTTTTCTGTCGTCATTATAAATCTCAAACATGACACGGGTCAATAGCTATGTAAGGTATTTTTTAAACTAATGTTAGATATGCTTACGCCCTTGATAACATTTGAATAGCACAAAAAGCCCGAAACATCGGGCTTTTAGGCAATTTAAATCTCATTACTGCGTTGCAGCAAAACTTTTATGCATTAATGTTAAACATTGGTTTTAAGCAATGGTAGTAGGCGTGTGAAATGTTTTCCCCACCGCAGGAGCCAATATTTCCAAATCTTTTAGCAAATCTGAAAATTGATCTGGGAACAGGGATTGTACGCCGTCACCCGTCATCGAGTTGTCAGGGTCTGTATGCATCTCAATAATTAAACCATCCGCTCCGGCAGCGACCGAAGCCTTCGTCATAGGAACAACCAGTTCACGTCTACCTGTGCCATGGCTAGGATCGGAAATGACCGGCAAATGGCTCAACTGTTGCAAAACAGGGATCGCGGACAAGTCGAGCGTATTTCTAGTGTAGGTTTCAAATGTACGAATACCGCGCTCACACAACATAACATTCGGATTGCCGCCTGCCAAGATGTACTCAGCAGCATTCAAGAACTCATCATAAGTCGAGCTGAAACCGCGTTTGAGCAACACTGGCTTGCCGCAAGTTCCCAACTTGCGCAGCAGATCAAAGTTTTGCATATTACGTGTACCTACTTGCAGGATATCCGCATATTCCGCACAAATGTCTACGTATTCAGGTGTCATGACCTCTGTGATGGTCAGGAGGTCGTGCTTTTGGCCGGCCTCAGCCATCATGATCAGTCCTTCTACACCAGTTCCCTGGAAGCTGTAAGGCCCTGTACGCGGCTTAAAGGCACCTCCACGGAGAACTTGCGCACCTGCTGCCTTGACCAATCCAGCAATTTCATCTATCTGTGCAGCAGACTCAACGGCACATGGTCCACCCATAATGACAAGCTCGCCCCCACCGATATTTACACCTTTAATGGAGATAACCGTATTTTCCGGATGAAAATCACGGCTGGCCAATTTGTAGGACTTCGATATTTTAACCACATTTTCTACGCCTTTCATTTGACGCAGATGTTCAGCCAGCTTGGGCTCTACGCTACCGATCAGTCCGATGATCGTGCGATCCGATCCCCTTGATACATGAGCCTGCAATCCTTCTTTCTCAATAACTTCAACAATAGCTTGAATATGCTCTTCAGGTGTTTGAACACCAGCGATAACGATCATTTTTTTCTTCCTCTCTATGAAACATATTTTATTAACCAGTAATAGATTAACATTATGACACTTAGACGCTTGTTCGCTTTTAAGCTTTTATTCGTTAAAGCAACTATACCTGTTTTAGCTATACTCGTCAAGGTTTAATTATCCCGAATTATTCAATATTCGAACTTAGTGAAGCTTACCGGATAATATCTATAAATTTAAACAATTGAAAAGCCGCTATCCGGATGGTTGTATCCGAATAACGGCTGTAATCAATCACATACTATTTCGTCGTTTTTGACTTTTCTCGTACAGGAGGCAGCAGTTTTTTCATATCTATGGTTCGCTGAATCTCCCACGTATCGGGGTTAGCCGCATCATACTGCTCCAAATACGTAATAACCTCTTTGGTAATCAGTGTCGGCGTTGAAGCCCCAGAAGTTACAGCCACCTTGGCTACGCCCTCAAGCCACTCTCTCTTCAGCTCGGTTACATCAGAAATACGATAAGCTGTTGTACCAGCAATTTCCTCCGACACCTGAGCCAATCGGTTTGAATTGTTACTGCGTGGATCACCGACAACGATCACCAGATCCGCCTGTCCAGCTTGCTCAGCTACCGCTTCCTGACGTACCTGCGTCGCCAAACAGATTTCATTGTGTATCTCAGCACCCGGGAACTTCTCCAGCAGCTTCTTCATAATGTGCTTGATGTCCCATTGGCTCATGGTCGTCTGATTCGTGATAAGGATTTTGCCAGCTGGCAACGTAAGACTGTCGATCTCTTCTTCCTTTTCAATCAGATGAACATGGTTAGGAGCAATACCGATAGCTCCCTCCGGCTCTGGATGATTCTTTTTGCCAATATAAACAATCTGGTAGCCTTCGGCAGACTTCTCCCGAATCAGATCATGCGTTTTTGTGACGTCAGGGCAAGTCGCGTCTACCGTAGTCAGCCCCTTGTCTCGTGCCAGCTTGCGTACCTCTGGTGATACGCCATGAGCAGTAAAGATAACAGTGCCGCTCTCTACCTGGCTTAAAATCTCCACACGGTTCGGGCCGTCCAGTGTAATAATCCCTTCGTCTTCAAAGGAATTCGTGACATGACTGTTATGCACGATCATGCCCAATATATAAATAGGCCGGGGTAAGTCCAGATTTCTGGCTGCCTGACGAGCCAATACCATGGCATCGACTACGCCGTAGCAGTAACCCCGGGGCGAAATTCTGAGTACTTCCAAAATGAGCCCCCGCTTTCTTCGACACAGTATACAGCTCCGATAACTCGGTAGCTGTGGGCATCCAAGCCTTTACCGGCCAATTCTATGATGTAGTTGCCTTCCTATTATAGCCTATTCCAAAGGCGCGGAAAAGCTGACCGGAAGCCAGATGACAAATGTCGTTCCTTCTCCTTGACGCGTAACCACTTCCACAGACCCGTGATGTTCATCAATAATCCACTTGGCAATAGACAGCCCCAACCCAATTCCCTCTGTCACCCCGCGCGACTCATCTGCCCGGTAAAAGCGGTCAAAAATAAAGGGAACCTCACTCTTGTCCATTCCAATGCCCGTATCACTGATCCGTAGCCCCACCTGTCCTTGATAAACAATGGCATCAAATCGGACTGTACCTTCAGGTGTGTATTTGAATGCATTATCAATGAAAATGAATAGCATTTGCTGTAAATAATCCTTGCTCCCATCCATATAAATACCATTCAGCAACGAAAAATCTCCCACATTCCATTCGGCCGTTCGCTCTAAAAACTGAGCACGACGGGCAACCTCACTTACAAGGGGTTCCAGCGCAACGGGAGTCTTATCGAACGTTTTCCCTGTGTCCGCTCTCGCGAGTGACAACATATCACTCACCAAACGACTCATCCGTTTGCCTTCATCCGCCATATCATTTAATGCCTCCATAGAAAGCTCACGAATCATCTCTTCATCCATATTCGGTCGCTCTCCTGGTTCGGTAGTCCACATTTTGAGCAAAAAATCAACGTTGCCACGGATCGTCGTTAGCGGCGTACGAAGCTCATGGGAAGCATCAGCCACAAAACGGCGCTGTGCACCGTACGCATCTTCCAACTCCTTGTAAAACACCTCTGTACGCCCCAGCATGTTGTTAACTGTCCCGATTAATTGTCCAATTTCATCTGGTGGTCCGTCATATTCAATCCGAACACTCAAATCATTACTGGATTGAATCTGATTTGCCCCCTCAATTACCTTGACCAGCGGCTTCATAGACTTGCGGGCCAGAAAGAGACCTGAAGTCGCAGCAGCAAGTAATGCAAACAACGAACCATATACAAGCACATTTTGCAACCTGTTCATGAGTCGATCCTGAGAGCCCGTGAATTGCCCTACCTGTAGCAACCCGACTACCAAGCCCAACTCCTCGGACTTAATGGGCTGTTGGTAAATCATAAAGGTATCCCCATTTACGTTCACACGCCGGATCCCCTCATTTTGAACTGCTCCTGTCGCTGTAGATGGAACAGGGAAGGTGATATTGAGGTCTTTCATGTTTTGGGTGGTTTTGGTAACACCTGATGTATAATTGTAAATTTGTACATATAGCTGTGAATCATCAATTCCACGTTCTTGCACTAAACCCAAATCCAGATTGGGGACTTCAAATAACCCCCCTTTAATTGTAAGCAGTAGCTGCTTGTTAATCCGTGGCGCCTGAGTCGTAAGCTGACTTTTTACTTCATTGTATGTGTAATAATAAACCAGTCCGTAAATAGCCAGACCAAAAATGACAAGCACTATAGCCAAGATGCTCGAATACCAAGCTGTCAGCCGCCACCGAATAGACATATTACACATCACCTCTTAAAATGTAGCCAGCTCCCCGAATTGTACGAATGAGACGTTTACCGCCATCCTGCTCCGTTTTTTGTCGTAGCATGGCAATATATACTTCGAGCACATTCGATTCTCCGCTATAGTCATAGCCCCAAATTTTGTCCATAATCAGATCACGCGACAGAACACGCTTCGGGTTTTGCATGAACAAATGGAGCAGTTCAAATTCTTTGGCCGTCAGTTCCAAGCGTTTGCCGCCACGAACCACTTCACGGGATTCGTTATCCAGTTGTAAATCCTCGAAGGTAAGTCTATTTCCGTTATTGCCCTGTTGTTCGGTTTTACGCCGCAAAAGCGCTCGCACTCGTGCCAGCAACTCCTCCAGAGCAAACGGCTTGACGAGATAATCATCGGCCCCTAGATCCAAGCCTTTAACCCGATTCTCAACCTCATCCTTGGCTGTAAGCATTAGGACAGGTACCGTGCTCCCCCCCTCCCGCATGCGACGGCATACCTCAAAACCATCGACTTGCGGCATCATTACATCCAGCACGACTACATCAGGCTCAGCTGTCAGCATTTTATTTAAGCCCTCTGCTCCATTGGCGGCTGTCAGCACTTCATAGCCTTCAAATGCCAGCCCTCTGCGCAGCATGGAAACAATTTTTTCATCGTCATCAATGATCAAAATAGTAGAACGCATACACGATCGAACTCCTTTATCTCTTCTTTTCCCTCTATTGTAGCAGGAGTACACGCGCGTAGCATCTTGCTACTTCATACAGCAAGAAACGGAAGGGATCTTCCTTCCGTTTCTTGCGTGCACATGTTCATTTTTGTAAAGTTATCATCTTATTGCTGGAGCGTCGAGCTAAAGTCATTTTTGTTGCCAATTTTCAGTTGAACATCTTTTTTCTGCCCAGCTCGTTCGATGTTAAGCGTCAGTGCTGTACCCACTTTTTGTTTTTGAATGAACTGGATCAGCTCTTGTGATGTGCTATAAGGCGTGCCATTGGCTCCGATAATCACATCGTAAGGACGCAGATCAGCCTGATAAGCTGGTGATTTGTATATAATATCCCGCACAACCGAGCCTTCGGTCAGGGTTGTTCCCAGTTCTTTGGCTACTTCAGGACTCAAATTTAACAGACTTGCACCAATGAAAGGTACAGGTTCTTTAGGGATAGGCTGGTTATTTTTCAGCTTATCGACGACTTCCAAAATCGTATTGGACGGAATCGCAAACCCGATTCCCTGTGCGTCTGCACTAACAGCTACGTTCATACCGATAACTTGCCCTTGCAGATTTAACAGCGGTCCACCAGAGTTACCAGGGTTAATGGACGCATCCGTCTGAATGAGATGCTTGTATTGCGTCGGTTTTCCAGTTGATTCACTATTAATGGTGATCGTACGTTCTTTCGCACTTAGCACCCCGGCTGTTACCGAATGCTCAAAGCCTTCTGGGTTGCCAATTGCGACCATCCACTCGCCGACTTTAGCGTTATCGGAGTCACCCAAAGTTACTGTCGGAAAGTTATTTTTGCCTTCAATTTTAAGTACCGCCAAATCAAGATCAGCATTTTTGCCCAAGACTTTGGCTTCGTAAGGCTTATTAGTTCCCTCTACTGTAACCTGAACCACACTCGCCCCTTCAACAACATGGTTATTGGTTAGGACGTAACCCGATTTATCAAAAATAAAACCGGAACCAATACCAAGCGGAGTCAGCTGTCCGCTGTTGCTACCTTCATTTTCATTACTGTTACCGTTGCTGCCACTGTCACCATACTGATTACCGAAAAAGTATTGATACAGCGGGTCATTGTAATAAGGGCTGCTTTGTCTGCCGCTGCTGCCACTGGTTTGTTTGGCAAGCGTTTCGATTTTGACGACTGCCGGTCCAGCCTTAGCCACAACAGATTGAACATCAGCGGTGCCTGAAGGCATCACAGCCGGAACTGCGCTTGGAGTCGAACTGGTTGTTCCCGAATTAGTCGTTTCTCCGCTTTCAGCTGCCGCCGAAGTCAACGCCGTCTCGGGTGTGAACATATTTGTTCGGTCAGCTGTATACATCAATACCGTAATGACCAGCATCCCGGCCAAAAAAGATAAGAAAATTGTTTTCACCTGCGACTTGGGCTTATTCGGTTTGAATTGCCAGTTGCCGCCATTCCGACCCGAACCATCCTGTTGCTCAGGCATAGCACGATGGTATGAGGGAGGAAGGGGTCTTACTGCCTGCGGTGGCGTGATCTCAACATCTTTTTCCACCGACTGCCCTTCCTTACGTTGTCCGTCCGATTGAACTGAAGAAAAAGGGCCGTAAGAATAATAATATGAGGAACCGTTCGAATCGTTTTGCCGAGTTACGTTATCGGTATCAACCTGATCGTTGTCGTTCCGGCGTCCGGAGTTATTATTTTTAAATTCGTCCATTGTATATCTCCTCCCAAACCCTATGCTTCAAGGTGGTGTTGTTTAACTGACTTTATTTTGCACTTTAAACCTTAATTCCACCTTAAAAACAATTAAAAAGGAGATAAAACCTTAGACCTATTTGTACCTAACCACTTTTACTCAAAACGAAATGCCCCGGATATAATCCGGAGCATTATCGATTGTATATGCTTTTTTATTTCGTGTTAAAGTTTTCGTCGAACTTTTCATTCGGTGTTTGAGCATTGTTTTGAATTTTGTTGCGACTAGAGTTTTGAACTTTTTGTGCTACTGCACCTGTACCGCCTTGATCTGTTGCAAATTCTTCATCATACTTCTCATTTGGTGTCTGGAAGTTGTCTTGAATTTTATTTTGTTCAGACTGCTTTACCTTTTGTGAAACAACACCTACCGTATTGTCTTGTGCAAATTCCGCTTTGAACTGATTTCCTGTGCTTGCATTGAAGCCTTTGTTCGTGAAAGAACTTCCGCCTTGATTTGGCATAATTCTCAACCTCCCAGTATGTTTTGTGGGATAAACTCATCCCGCAACATAGTATGTGATGTTGGAAAAAACAATATTCAAGGATTATATGGAAGCATCCAGTGTCGCGGTCGGAATGGTTTTATGCGTTTCTATAGCCTTTTGGAGCGATTTCACCATCTTTTCCGTACATTTTCCGTTCCCTTTTTTTATAATTTGAACATCCACATCTTTCTTGCCCCATTCAGAATACACCTGCCGGGTTGTTTTAAAATACAAATCAATTTTATTGCCCTTAATCGCAGAACCTGTATCTGCTACAATCCCGTATCCATAACCAGGAATGTACAATATGCTTCCCAAAGGAAACGTTTTGGGATCAGCCGCAATCGTAGACAGTGTGTTCTTGTCACGACGCACTTTTACACCGGAATACGTAATACCGTAACCGGGATGACTTGGCCGCTTGCCAGTCGATTCATAGCCTGCTGTATATCCTGTTGCCGTGACCGTCATGGTCGTAATAACCTGCTCTTCGCGTGGAGCTAAAACAGGTGTGGACTGCCATTTCTTATGCTGGACCGGTTCTTTGTGACCGTAAACTTCATTGCCGGGCAATACCAGACAGGTTGCGATTAACACGGTTCCCAAAATCCGTTTCCATACCAACATGGATCTCATAAAAAACCTCCCCTTGAGGCAAAGGCTTTCCAGAAATCCATTGGTTTATACGAACAGATTATTATTTTTGAACATCCTGACCTGGATAAAATCTGCTCAGCTTCACTTTATCTTCAAAAATATGCAGGAGTGTCCGCACTATGGGGGTGTGCTCATCGTCTGTATGCAATATAATGGAAGCAGGAGAAATCGAAATAAGGGTGCTCACGATTCGATCCTCGACCTCCATTTCCAGTTCGATGCCTGGCATCTCGACAATGATGTCATCTGCATCGGGAGTCGGTATCGGCACCATGGCACTATCCAGAATCGTAAAATTATGTCCGCCTTGGTGAAGTACGTGTACGAGCGGAACTTTGCTTTCCTGAAAAAAAACAAAATATTTAAGCAGCCCCATAAATTCTTCGTATTGCCGATCTGCCCAGAATTCTTCCATGGCATAGTCGACGATTTCTTCAAGCTCTTTTTTATACGCATGGAGCCTAAATTGAATCAGTCCTTCCAAATTGATCACACGAAGCTCCTTGAAATCCTTCTCCAGGAGAGTGGTCAGCTTACCATGACGCTTCAAACGACCTCTGGGGCCATCATCGTTTAACAGTGAACGAATCATACTGCGAATTTGCTCTGTATCCTCTTTCTCCAGCAGCGAACAGGCTTTGGTGAGAATGAGATTAAGCAGCCCCCACTCCTTGACCTCGATAATATAATCCGCTATTGCCGAAGACATGATGCTGTATACACAGGGGAGAAAGCTTTCAAACGCCGAATTGCTTTCTGTGCCCTTGCAGGTCCATGCCACTTTGTTGTCCAGCTGTCTGAAAGTGAATCGAAATCCGCGCCGTGACATATGTAGCCCCTTTGTTCTACTTTTGACCACTTCGTAAAACCGGTCGGTTTCCTGATCTCCGTTTGTATTGGTCCACACTGTAAACAGTTCCATTGGCTCACTCCTTTCGATCACTGCTTTCAGTATATGGCGGCCTCTGAAGGGTTATACGAAGTGAACGACTGGAAACAGAAAGACATAGTCAAAAGAGGATGATCAGGTTTCAAAAAGCCGGTTGGCGTGTTATAAACAATTACTGTGGTATAGGAAAAAAACGAAAGACGTTTGAATATTTAGGGTGGGGTATGTTAAGGTTAAATTAATATGAATTTTTCACAAGAGGGAGGAGATAAGATGTCAACGATGCTGAACATGCTGCGTACATTCATGATCGTCATATTGAGCCTCGTTCAGATTTTGTCCCTTCCTGTGACGTTTCATGCGGAAGACACTACTCAATCCCTTCAGTTTACTGCGGGATCTTCTCTCCTGTCTCATGCTGATGTTTCCTCGTTAGAAACCGATTCTCACGGTCTGGAGCACCATCCCAAACCAGCTATACGCAAATCCTCCCCTTTACTTCATCTGGTGATCGCTGCGGCCAAATCACTTCCCTTTGTCATTTTGATAGCGTTTGTGCTGCTATTGAGCATCCCTAAACTACGTCTGCCTTTTATTCCTGTCATTTGCAAACTAAAGAAGCAATTGTACTTGTTCCCCATCAAATTTACCTCTAGTTATGTGGCTTAACCTCCCTTAAGCATGCACATCACCACATTTGCATGTCTATTTGTTAACCGTTCCCAATAAGTGTAATACGTTAAGTATATTTACCAGGTTTTCTATGTTAATTTATAAAATTTAATACAAAAAGAAAGTTTCCATGTCACTCCCAAAGCATGTGATTTATTTCCCATACCATTCATTTAAATAACGTATCGTACAGGAGGCTTTACAAATGGATATTCGAGAGTCTATTTTGCCAGGAATCGGGATTAAGTATCGAATAGATGCAGAGAGTGGCGACCGAATTGTCATTATTATTCATGATGATGGCAGGCGTGAGTTGTATCACTTTGATTACGAGGATTTGGAACAAAGTATTTCTATGACAACCCTGAATGATCAGGAAGCACGATTGGTAGCCTCCATCATCGGGGGTATGACATATAAGCCGAAACAGCTTGAAAGTGTAGAAATGACGTTTGACGATTTTATTATCGAATGGTATAGAGTGGAATCTCACTATGCAAGTGTTGGCAAATCCATCGGTGAGCTGGATATTAGACAAAATTCGGGAGCCACTGTTATTGCCATTGTGGAGAAAAAGGGAATGAAATATGTAAATCCTGGTCCTGAAGTGATTATTAACGATGATGCCACTGTAGTTGTTGTTGGGGAACGCGATCAGCAAAAACGCTTTAAACAAATCCTTATGAACGGAAGCGGGTGATTGGATGGATCATCTGGTATTTGAGGTTGGATTGGCAATTGCTCTCATCGCTGCAGCCGGACTTATTTCCTCCAAACTGCGCTTCTCGGTCATCCCTTTTTATATCCTGATCGGAATGGCAGTTGGACCGCATGCGATGGAGCTATGGCATTTTGATTTTCGCTTTATCGAAAGCGCCCCTTTTATTGATTTTATGGGAAGAATCGGAGTGCTGTTTCTTCTCTTTTACTTGGGTCTGGAGTTTTCAGTAGGTAGATTAATTAAATCAGGCCGCTCCATTGCCGTGGGTGGCACCATTTATATTGGCATCAATTTCACACTGGGGCTGGCTCTTGGCTTCCTGAGCGGCTTTCCTGTAGCAGAAACACTGGTTATCGCCGGAATTACAACCATATCATCCAGTGCTATTGCTGCGAAGGTGCTGGTAGATCTCAAGCGGACTGCCAATGCTGAAACTGAAATGATTTTGGGCATTATTATGTTCGAGGATGTTTTCCTCGCCGTATACATCTCCATCCTCTCCGGATTGGTTCTTAGCGATTCATCCTCGCTCGGGGGTGTGCTGCTATCAGCGCTAATCGCGCTTGGCTTTATGCTTGCAGTCATTATTATCGGCCGTAAGGCCGTCCCTCTGTTAAATCGGATTCTCCGTATTCGCTCCAATGAGGTATTCGGACTTGTTGTTTTTGGCTCTCTGTTTCTGGTGGCAGGTTTTTCGGAAACGATTCATGTGGCGGAAGCTATCGGCGCCCTGTTGGTCGGTCTGGTACTAGCCGAAACAGAACATGCCAAACGAATCGAGCATTTAATTGTTCCTTTCTGCGATTTCTTCGGTGCCCTGTTTTTCTTCAGCTTTGGACTATCCATTGATCCACTGTCCCTGGGAGGAAACGCGATATGGCTTGCGCTGGCAGCAGTCGTCCTCACGTTGTTTGGTAACATTTGGGCAGGAATGCTGGCTGGGCGTACGGCCTCCTTATCTCCCAAAGCGTCAGCAAATATCGGCCTGACCATTGTGGCACGGGGTGAATTTTCGATTATCATGGCCAACTTGGGTAAAGAAGGCGGTTTACTTGATATTGTTCAACCCTTTGCAGCTATCTATGTACTCATACTAGCCATTCTTGGACCACTTCTGACAAAGCAGTCAAAGCCTATTTTTAATATGTTAAACAAAATATTCAAGTTCAAGGACCCCCGCCTACGAAAAGAAGAAAGTAACTCGGCGTAACTGTAAAGCTGGATACGACAATCCATAGGAGGGAAGGCTATGCCGCACGCTATTAAACATGCCGAAACTCTATGAGACGACTTGTGAAGCCCGCTTCAGAAGATGCGAGCAGGTTCCCTGTCTTTTATACGGTGATTGGCGGAATTACGGCATCCGTCGGTCTAGAATTGTTTTTGCATCCGCATGATATGATCGCTGGAGGCGTCACGGGGATCTCCAGACTCATGTCGCTTTATACACAAGAGCATTTTGGGTTATTGCTATTCGTTTTGAACTTGCCACTCATGCTGCTGTATTCATTATCCACTCACAAACCCATGCTGCTCCGTGCACTACCCGGCTTGTTCGCCTTTTCAGGCTCAGCCATCATTCTTTCGCCTTTTCCGGCAGTGAGCGGCCATCCGGTCGTATGTGCTTTGGGCGGCGGAATCTGTATCGGGCTTGGCGCAGGGCTGGCAGCTCGTCACGGTGGTCTGCTTGATTCACTAGGACTTAACGAACCAGGCGATGGCCGTCCATCCACATTGTTGCTAACACACCGCAAGATTCCGTTAATACAGATTGTTATGCTATGTAACGGTCTGCTGCTCATTACAGCTGGCTTTGTGCTAGGCTGGGAGCCAGCTCTATATTCAGCCTTATCCTGCCTCGCCGCCTATGAAACAACCCGGCTGATGTTTACCGGTCTGACGCGTATGGTTTGTGTTGTCAGCAAGAAGCAGCCAACCGTCGAGGATGCCATATATCGCAGGCTGCGTATACACAGCACGCCTGTTGTAGGCACTGCCCAGATAGAGGGCAAGATTAAAAGCAAATCTGAGGATAAAAAAGAACAAATGATCATCGTTTACAGCGTTCATCTGTTGGATTTGCAGCGCTTTAAGGCAGTCATCCAAATGGCAGACCCGCAGGCTGAGATCATGTATATGAAACGATGGAAAGCATAGCAAAGTAACACATCAAAAAAACGCTTATCTGCACTAATCTATGTATAACGATTAGTACAGATAAGCGTTTTGTAATGAACACTATATTAACGGATATTAATTTTGCATGATAAAATCATGTTCAATACTACTGGCACTGTCAAAAGTACGAATAATATCATAACGGGTATTACGCTGTGCCGGAATGTGACCCGTCTCGCGGATCAACTGTAAAATGGATTCAATGTTAACCTTATACGTTGCGCCTGCAGCGGAAACTACGTTTTCCTCAATCATGGTGCTACCAAAATCATCGCAACCGTAGTACAACGATTTTTTACCGATTTCAGGTCCCATAGTTACCCATGAGGATTGAATATGCTTGATGTTATCCAATACAAGACGACTGATCGCAACGGTCTTCAGATATTCCTCCGGCGTCTGACGTTCCTTCTTCAGGTTGGTATTGTCTGGCTGGAAGGTCCAAGGAATAAAGGCCAAAAATCCTTCAGAATTATATTTGTTTTCAATGCATTCGTCCTGAGCATCACGAACACGCAACAAATGCAGCGCACGCTCCTCCATCAACTCGCCAAAGCCAATAACCATCGTAGCAGTCGTGTTCATCCCAACCTTGTGAGCCGTTTGCATGACATCCATCCAATCACGCCAAGAGCCTTTGAGACGGCTAATTTTGCGGCGTGTGCGGTCGTCCAAAATTTCTCCACCTCCGCCCGGAAGCGAATCCAATCCAGCTTCATGAATGGCGCGGATTGTTTCTTCCATAGAAAGACCAGATTTCTCCTTCATTTTGTGAATTTCAGCTGGCGAGAAGGAGTGCATCGTAATATCGGGAAAACGCTCCTTGATACCTTTCAGCAAATCGGTATAATAACTGAACGGCAGATTCGGGTTCACACCGCCTTGCATTAGAATTTCGGTGCCACCTACTTCCTGCGTTTCCTTGATCTTCTGAAAGATCACCTCATCCGGCAAAACATAACCTTCATCAGAACCCGGTCTACGATAAAAAGCGCAGAAGCGACAGTATACGTCGCACACGTTTGTATAGTTAATATTTCGTCCGATAACGAAGGTTTTAACGGGATCGGGATGCATGCGATTCATGACTTTATTCGCCGCATGACCGATTTTTTCTACCTCGTCTGATTCGAACAAAGCAACGGTATCCTCTAAATTCAGGCGTTCGCCGCGTAGGGCTTTATCTAAAATATGGTCGATTACACTCATGGTGTATCCTCCTTCGCTGTCACAGGGCGACGAAATGAACGACAGGACTTATGAACGAGAATGCTTTCACAAACCTGCGTTCGAACCCTGCCGTAATGTATGTTCATGACTAGCCTTGTATGTTGTCTGTGCTATTTAGCATAGTAAAACCTAATGATAATACTAACATATCTTTAGGTAAGGAACCATACTTATTCCCGCTTCTTTCTGCTTTTCACCTAGGAAAACAGGCAACTGCCAAGCTTATCTCAACGTTGCATATAGCCAAAAAATAAGAAAACAGAACTGAAAAGTGTCTTTTTTCACACTGTCGTTCATGTTATTTTATAGAAAACAGCAAGCCTCCTGAAATGCTGGAAACTTGCTGTTTAGTACTGTACATATTTACTCCCGGCGTGAAAACGACGAAGATGCTGCGATGTACTATCGCTCTAGCACAGCGCCTCATCCAGATCACTGATCAGGTCATCAATATCCTCCAGACCTACGGAGAAACGAAGTAGTCCGTCCGTAATCCCGCGCTCCAATCGTACACTATGGGGCATAGCCGCATGTGACATCATCGCCGGATACGACAAGATGCTTTCCACAGCTCCCAGACTCACCGCTACAATTGGAATACGTACGCGACTGAGGACTTCTTTTGCACGCTCACCAGAACCCACATCAAAAGATATCACTGCACCATAACCGCTGGATTGGCGCTCATGAACTTCACGCCCTGGATGATTCTCCAGACCCGGGTAGTAAACCGCCTCAATGTCGTTGCGCTCGTTCAGCCAGTTAGCGAGCTTCGCTGCGCTCTTTTCGCTGTGAGCCATACGAGCCTCCAGTGTCTTCATACCTCGCATGAGCAACCATGACTCCTGCGGAGCCAACACGGTACCCAGTCCATTTTGGAGCTGCTTGATTTGTCTTCCCAACGATTCGGTACGTGCTACCGCAAGTCCTGCCAGCACATCGCTGTGTCCGCCCAGAAACTTGGTCGCACTGTGCAATACAATATCAACTCCCTGCTCAATCGGACGTTGATAATAAGGTGTCATAAAAGTATTATCCAATAACGTTAAAAGCCCGTTGTCCTGTGCCCAAGAAGTTATTCCTGCCACATCGGTAATTTTGAGTGTCGGATTGGACGGAGTTTCCATATATACAGCCCTTGTATTCTCCTGCAACGCATCTTTCACAAGGTTGAGGTCCGTCATGTCGACGAAGGTCGTTTCGATATTCATCCGTTTCAAAATGGAGGTCAGCAGTCGATATGTTCCTCCATATACGTCCTCGGAAACAATGACATGATCTCCAGCAGACAAGAGCATAAATGTAGTAGAGATGGCCGCCATACCTGATGCAAAGGCAAAACCGCACGCCCCGCCTTCTAATAAAGCGATATAATCCTCCAGAGCTTGTCGTGTCGGATTACCTGAACGGCTATAGTCATGCTGTGGAGGATTAAAAATATCGTGATGGTGGAAGGTAGAAGCTTGATAGATCGGGACGCTCGATGCCCCCGTAAAGCTGTCAATTTCAGAGCCAAAATGCAGCAGCTTGGTAGCGAACTTCCGCTCTTTGTTCAGATCCTGCCCGATCCTCCTCGCATCCTCTATCATTGCAGCTCTCCTCCTTCTACTTCTTGACGTGCCGCTTCCAACGCCGAACGCAAATCTTCAATTAGGTCGTCTGTATGCTCAATGCCTACGGAGAAACGCAACAGCCTGTCATCTACCCCGACTGCATCCCGAATTTCTGCTGGTATGTCCGCATGTGTCTGCACAGCGGGATAGGTCATTAACGATTCCACACCGCCGAGACTTTCCGCAAACGCAATGAGCTTAATGTGACGAAGCAAAGGTTCCACATAACGAGCATCCTTTACTTTAAAGGAAAAGATACCCGTATTTCCGCTGGATTGTTTATTTTGAATCTCACGACCTGGATGGCCTTCGAGAGCTGGATAAAATACTTCCGCCACAGCCGGATGCGTCAGTAAATACTTAGACAGCACTGTTGCATTATGCTCGTGTCGGTCCATACGCAGCGCTAACGTCTTCATGCCCTTCATTAACTGGTAGCAATCGCTTGGGGAAAGCACGGCCCCTATGGAATTGTGCAGGAATGCAATTTCAGCTGATAGCTCTTTGCCTTTGGTTACGATCAACCCTGCCAGCACATCGTTGTGTCCGCCCAAATATTTGGTTGCGCTATGTACCACAATATCCGCGCCCAGTTCCAATGGCCGCTGGAAATATGGCGTTAGCAGCGTATTATCTACAATGGTAAGCAATTGATGTTGTGATGCCCATTCAGCCACCGCTCGAATATCAGTAATCATCATTAACGGATTTGTAGGCGTTTCTATGAATACAGCTTTGGTATTCGGTCGACATGACTGTTCGAGCGCTTCAAGATCGTTCGTATCCACATAACTGGCTGTCACACCAAATTTAGACAAAATACGCTCCAGCAAACGATACGTCCCGCCATACAGATCCAGCGATACTATGAGATGATCTCCCTGTCCAAACAATGCAAATACCGTTTGCAGCGCCGCCATACCTGAGCTGCATGCAAAGCCTGCATCACCCGATTCAAGTGCAGCAGAAGCCTCTTCCAGTACCTTTCGCGTGGGATTGATCGTCCGAATGTAATCAAATCCTGTGCTTTGACCCAGACGGGGATGGCGGAACGCCGTAGATTGGTAAATCGGGTAATTAACAGCCCCGGTTACTGGCTCTTCTACTGAACCGATTTGTGCCAATCTACTTTCGATTTTCCACTGTTTCTCACTCATATGAATCCTCCTGTTAACTTCCATAGTGGGTGCTATAACCAATCCTGCAAAAATGGATGTCAAAGACTATACTGCTGCGCTACTGCAAGGTGATACTCTACATACTCTACAAAGCCATGCTCCTATTTTAAATCTGGGGCCCGATATCATAAGGTGTTTCTTGGTATACATAATAGTTCAGCCAATTCGAGAATAATAAATTGGCGTGCGCCCGCCAAATTGAGGGGGGGGTGCGCTCAGGATCATCATTAGGAAAATAATTTTTGGGGACTTCAATATCCATTCCTTTGGCTACATCGCGGTCGTATTCCCATTTCAGTGAAAGCGGGTCATATTCAGAATGCCCAGTTACAAAAATTTGTTTACCGTCAAGCGTGGCTACGAGGTACACTCCAGCTTCCTCGGATTCGGATAAAACTTCTAATTCGGCGATATGATCAATATCTTCCCGACGAACCTCCGTATGCCTGGAATGAGGAGCATAAAACAGTTCATCAAAGCCGCGTAACAATTTTACTTTAGGTTTAATCACGGTGTGTGGAAATACACCGAAGCATTTGTAGTCGAGCCCATATTTAGGGACATCGAAATGATGGTATAAGCCTGCCTGTGAGGCCCAACAGATATGCATGGTCGAAGTTACATTCGTTTTCGTCCATTCAAAGATTTGCCGGATTTCCTCCCAGTAGTTCACATCCTCAAACTCAAGCTGTTCAACCGGGGCTCCTGTAATGACCATGCCGTCAAAACGACTGTTCTTGATCTCGTCAAACGTTTTATAGAACATGTTCAAATATTCTTGCGATGTATTTTTGGATACATGAGACTTCATATGCACCAGCGTGACATCCACTTGCAACGGCGTATTGCCGACCAGGCGCAACAGTTGGGTTTCCGTCGTTTCCTTTGTAGGCATTAAATTCAAAATGGCGATACGCAACGGACGAATATCCTGATGATAAGCCAAGCTTTCATCCATTACGAAAATATTTTCGCCCTCCAGCACTTCCTTAGCAGGTAATGTGTCTGGGATTTTAATCGGCATGTAAACTCACTCCTTGTTCGGTAAGTTTTGCGGAAATCGTCTTGTTGAGATGCCGGGCATATAATAAAAAGACCTTTCTCTGGTTAGAGAAAGGTCATATTTGTATCCATATGCGCCTCTCTCATCTGTCAGGGCAACGCGCTTTGTACAAAGCGCGCGTCCTGCAAGAATTAGCACCGTGCGATTAAAATCGCCGGTTGCCGGGTATCATCGGGCTAGTCCCTCCACCTGCTCTTGATAAGATTTCGCTATATTCATTTTGGGTTCACAAAGTTCTTGTTGTTCACTTTAATGCATCGGCTGGGCTTCGTCAAGATGGGACTTGCAAATTTGTAACCTGCATTCACATTTTGTCTACCTTTTCCATAGGTTAAATCATATCCCTCCTATCGCTGAAGCTCTTGCCACTACTGTTGATTTTGCCCATGATTTTGCGCTTGAAAGGCCGTAGGCCGAGCGTTATACTATACAAGTGCTATTAGGCAAAAATATGGAGCAGTAGTGCAGATTTGAGTGTTTCCTGCGATACTGTGGCAATCTAAAAAAAGAACATTTGAGAGGTGAATCCGGAATGGAAGGCGACCCGAGTCCGAATAGGCGGCGATCCCTGAACAACAGCATAGGAATGACTTCAGCTTGCCGAAAGACGGGACGCCAGGCTCTGCATGCTCCAAAAGCCTCCGGCTTTTGATGAGAGTGCACGCTTACCCGCACCGGCTAACTGGCTAACTGAGTCCATTCCTTATGCTTAAGGTAAACGTATTTCCGTTACGACGGAGCATAAGGAGTGACGTATATGAAAATCCGTTTGGTCAACAACGGGGTTTTTACCCCTGTCGAAGAAATTGAAATGGCGCTTACTGCACCGGCAGAAGGTTTTTATTGGATTGATGCCGATGTCGATGATTTGGCAGTGCTCCAGCCTTTATTTTCCATGCATGATCTTGCAGTAGAAGACTGTTTGAGTGAAGAAGAACAGCGTCCGAAGATTGAAATTTATGAAAGCCATTATTTTATCGTTGTAAATAGCATTCGTTTTGATGATGAAGAAATATTTTTGCGAGCTTTGAACATTTTTCTCGGCCGCCATTTTATCATTACGGTGACCAAGCAGAAAATCAATGAGCTTCGTACCCTCAAGCCTATGCTGTGGGAGCAAGAAGTCAGCCAGCCTGACCGTTTTATGTATCTGTTGGTCGACTTGATTGTTGACAACTATTTTCTGGTTGGTGACCGGATTGAGGTCCGCATTGAAAAGCTGGAAGAAGATATTCTAATGCATACGAAAAAGTCGCATTTGAACGAAATCATCGGCTTACGCAGTGAGATTCTGTGGCTGAAAAAAGTGCTGGGTCCGCAAAAAGAAGTCATCAATACCCTGAACAAGCGGGATTTACGGCTCATCGACGATCAATTGCAAAAATATTTTAGCGACATTTATGAAAATGCTGTGAAAATTTCGGAGACTTTCGAAACTTACCGCGACTTGATGGGTAACCTTCGAGAAGCTTATCAATCCAGTATCGCCAACCGTGCCAATGAAATTATGCGTGTGTTTACAGCAATTACGACCGTATTTATGCCATTGACGGTCATTACCGGAATATATGGGATGAACTTCGATAATATGCCTGAGCTTCATACACGTTATGGCTATTTTGTCGTCATTGGTATTATGGTGGCATTAGGCGTCAGTATGTTCTGTATTTTCCGTAAGAAAGACTGGGTTTAGAAAGAAAAAGGAAAAAAGTATCGAATTGGATACTTTTTTCTATTTTCAAGCTTGGTCATAAAAAGCAGCAGCCGTGTCCTGTGAGGAACTGGCTGCTGCTTTTTAGTATGTTGGACCCTGAATATACTTTAATACCGAGCTTTATCCAACCAGTTCTATATTATCCAACATGTCGGTCGGGTACCTGCTGATGACGAAACCGTATACGGATCAGACGCAGACGCTCATAAATCTGATCCAGTCCTGTTTCGGTTGCCTTTTCTTCCCCATACACTTTCAGCATGACGGGCTTGAGCAACGTATCCCCCAACTCTTCATAAGCAGACCAGATAGCTGCCTGCTCCGCCTCAGATACATTCACCAATTCCTTGTGGATCAGCTTCTCCATATCAATACCATCTCTATCCAAATGCTCCACAGCTTCAATCATCTCTCTACGATGCAAACCTGTCTTCATTCCGATATGCTCCAGTGAAAGACCGTCCGAAATGCCTTCAATAATCGTTCTAGTTAAGCTGAATTTGTTCAGTTCCTGCCTGTACTGGTTCTCTTTTTGCTTGTATAACCATGACAAAAAAACTTCTTCTTCCAGCGTCTCTGTTACCCAGTTCAACGGAAATGGCGTGGTCCGGTCATTTTGTGTCGTAATAGCCAATAGCTCCGTCCCATATTGCGACACCTTACCCTGACCCATACCAGGCAGCTCCAACAGTTCTTCTTCGGTATGGGGAAGATAAACGCTAATGAGTCGAAGCAGTCGATTCGTAGCGATAAAATAAGGTGCTTTTCGTTCCGTTGCTGCTTTTTGCCGTCTCCACATCGTCAATTGCTCATACACTTCATCACGTGGAAACAAATCACTGTAGCAATACAGCTTTTGCAGCGTTTGTCCTCGTCCTGATGATCCTTCTTGCTCATGAAATACACCATGGATTAGGGGCCTGTAGCCCTCAGCCATTTTGAGCGCCAGCTCATGACGGTATACATGCAGTAATTCCTGCCACAAGCTGCCCTCATACCAAAGGTCGTCTATACTTTCATCCGGGACATGGTGTGTGCTCCAGCCTGCACTCCATCCCCCTTCATGCTGCCCAATCCATACCTGAGCAAAGTCCTCATAGCCCTGTTCATTCCGTTTGGACAAGCGATTTAAAAATACTATCTCCATGATTTCTTCCTCCCTCATATCGTTGAAAGACAGTCCCGCACAACACAAAAACGCAAAAAAAAGCACCTATCCTGCGTATTCGCAAGAAAGGTGCTTCCCTTTTTGAGCCGTACTATACTGTTGCCTATATAATAACCGTACCTTGGAGTGCCGTCAACCCTAAATTCTAATGATTCAGCTTTTCCTTTGCCAATGCCAGAGCACCGCACAATCCAGCATTATCACCCAATCCTGGAGATACGATATATTGCTCAATATCTGTTGTCAGACTCGAATGCTGCACGTATCCGTTCAAAAGTTTTTGTAGTTTGGTACGAATGAGCGGGAACAATTGGTCTTGCTTCATTACTCCCCCGCCCATAATAATTTTTTGCGGAGACAGGATTAAAACATAGCTCATTAAAGCCTGTGCCAGATAGTGCGCTTCCATTTCCCAGGCCGAGTGATCGACAGAAAGCTCATGTCCCTTAACCTTCCATCTTTTTTCGAGCGCAGGACCTGCTGCCAGACCCTCCAAACAATCTCCGTGATAAGGACATGTCCCCTCGTAAGTATCTTCTGGGTGACGACGTACCAGAATATGCCCCATTTCCGGGTGAGATAATCCATGTATCAGCTTTCCACCAACCAAAGCACCTGCCCCGATGCCTGTGCCTATCGTGATATACAGACAGTTGTCCAATCCTTTGGCGGCACCCCAAATAGACTCACCAAGTGCTGCTCCATTCACATCCGTATCAAACCCCATAGGCACATCAAAATGCTCTTTCAGTTTACCAATCAGATTGTAATTTCCCCAATGTGGCTTTGGCGTTGTTGTAATATAACCATATGTATCACTACCTTCGATAGGATCAATCGGCCCGAACGATCCTACGCCCAATGCTTCAATGCCCTTGCCTTCAAAAAATGCGATGACATTCTCCATTGTTTCTGCTGGTGTGGTTGTTGGAAAGCTCGCTCGTTCCAGTACCTCTCCACGTTCGTTGCCAATTCCACATACAAATTTGGTACCGCCTGCCTCAATTGCTCCCAATACTGTCATAGTTGCTGTTGTCCCCTTTCGATAATCCGGTTCTCTCTCCACTATATTCACCTGAAATGTACCTGAGGTCAATCCCCTAATCGCAATTGTATATAATCCTTCACAAGACGATATAACTCCGTTAACATAACGTATACAAATAAGGACACTGACGCATCCAGCCTCAGCATCCCTATATAACTTACTTTATTTAAATTGTCGTACCAGGCCTAATAGCTTCATTATGATCCGGTTGCGACACCCATCAATGTACACAAGCTTTTCATTTCAAGCTGCTCAAACTTGTCTACAATTTGCACGTGATCCAACGTCAGTAGACAGCTATCCAAAGCACATGCTACAGGTACACCACAGTGAATTTCAGCGAGTTTGCGTGAAAGATGCAGCATATCCAAATCACTCTCAATTTTTTTGCGGACCGATGGTGTTAATTGATCCAGATTCTCCAGAATGCCCTCAATAGAGTCGTATTCCTGCACCAGCTTGAGTGCCGTTTTCTCACCAATACCTCGTACTCCTGGATAATTATCGCTTGCATCCCCCATCAGGCCTTTAAGGTCCACCACTTGGCGTGGCTTAAGCCCTTTTTCAGTCAGCAGGGTCTCCGGGGTGTATACCATATAATTGCCGTGGCCTTTTTTCATAATAATGACCCGTGTCCGATCATCCACTAATTGAAGTAAATCATGATCTCCCGAGAGAATCATTACATCCATGTCCTCATTTTGCGAATAATGGCGTGCAAGCGTACCGATACAATCATCGGCTTCAAAGCCTTCCGCTCCAATGTTGGGAATACCGAGGCTGTCCGTCACTTCACGAATCAATGTAAATTGGGGAATCAAATCATCTGGTGCGTCGGCTCGATTTCCCTTATACGCAGCAAAATGTTCCCCACGGAATGTCGTTCCGCCCATATCCCAGCAACAAATAACATGTGTAGGATTAAACGTTTGGACTGCATCCCAAAAATATCGAATAAAACCATATATGGCGTTCGTTGGCACCCCAGCTTTTGTACGACGGATATAACCGTTTGCGGCGGTTGCATAATAAGCGCGAAATAGCAGGGCCATGCCGTCAACCAGCATTACGGATTGTTCATTGCGTTGTGTCACAGATTGTATTGCTCCCATTCATCATAATATTTAACCCCCACAGTATAACATATCGTGGGGGTAAATTGGGCGTTATTGAGCTCCCCATGTGCCCTCAAATGTTTCCTCTTTGAACCCTACCGTTACTTTGTTACCGTCGGTTACAATCGGGCGTTTGATTAATCTTCCATTTGAGGATAAAAGCGAAATTTGCTCTTCACGGCTCATGTCTCCCAGCTTATCTTTCAGCTTTAACTCTTTGTACACCTCACCGCTTGTATTGAAAAACTTTTTCAGCTCCAGCCCGCTTTTGCGAATCAATTCTTCCAATTCCTCCGGGCCAGGCGGCTGTTCAAAAATAGGAATAAGTTCCGTCTCATGCCCCTTGTTTTGCAGCCATTTCACTGCATTACGGCAGGTACTGCATTTAGAATACTGATATACTTTCAGTTGGCTCATCGCTAGATTAACCTCCATTTGGTTTTCTCTTAAAAGCTCCTGCATTTCAGCCATATCGTCAGGTAGAGGAGCATAGAACGTCAGCCGCTCCCCGGTTACAGGATGCTCCAAGGACAGCTCTGAAGCATGTAAGGCTTGTCGAGGCATCCTGGCATCAAGCTGATCATATCGCTCACGTTGCGCAGCATCATCAGGTGTAATCCGGTACATTTTATCTCCGATCAACGGACAACCGATATAAGTCATATGCACTCGAATTTGGTGCGTACGCCCGGATTCCAACTTTAGTCCGATGCGGCTTCCCCCGTTCCACACTTCCTCCAGCTTATACAGCGTAAGGGCAGGATAACCATCCGGAGTCACCATACGTAAATGCGGATCATCCGGGTTGCGGTCAATCGGTCCGTCTACCTTACCTTCCTGCAGCTCAGGGCGCCCATGCACCAGAGCCGTATAGCGCTTATCCACCGTTCCCGCAATCATCTGTTCAGAAATATGCTGGTGTACATATGGATTTTTGGCTACGACCAGCACCCCCGTCGTCTCCTGATCAAGACGATGAACAGGACGAAACCGGAACAGCTCCCCCTTGGTCTGCCAATAATGCACAACCCCGTTAGCCAGTGTTCCTGTGTAATGACCATGAGTCGGATGGACAATCATGCCCGCCGCCTTGTTCACCACTAACAGATGTTCGTCCTCAAACAATATCTCAAAAGGAATGGGTTCAGGTAAAATATCATCAGAACGCTCGCGCTCCATGCGAATTTCTACTCGATCCCCGGATTTCACCTTTACGCTGATGTACACACGTGTCCCGTTCAGCATAATACCTTGCTCGGTCAGCTTGAGTTTGGATATTAACTTTCGAGAAATGTTCATACGTTTTTGTAAAATAGTCTTCAACAGCATGCCCTCCTCCTCCGGAGGGATCGTATATACGATAGGTTCATAGTACAAGCTCATCACAAATTCCCGGTTGCCTCCTTATTTGCGGAACACTTTTTTGCTGCGCACATATTCGACATCGGGTACGCCCTGACGGACATTCGCTGTGCGAGCAACGGCAAAGAAATAATCAGAAAGGCGGTTCAAATACCGACGTACCGCCGGATTAATGTCCGTATGTTTACCTAGTGTAACCACACGGCGTTCTGCGCGTCGGCAAACCGTACGGCATACATGAAGCGTTGAGGATAATGTGTTACCACCTGGTATAATAAAACGCTCCACCTTCGGATTTTCCTCCTGACATGCATCAATCCAACCTTCCAGACGCTCTGCCAGCTCGTCCTTCACCTTATATTTGCTTTCACTGATTTTAACAAATGCCAAATCCGAACCACAATCAAACAGCTCCTGCTGTATTTCTTCCAATTGAGTCCGAATATCCGCAAACTCTTCCCCTTCGGCAAAGCTGATCGCTTGTCCTACAAAGCTGTTCAGCTCGTCAATTGTACCGTACGCCTCCACACGATCATCATCTTTGGACACTCGACCGCCGATCACAGAAGTTTGTCCTTCATCACCTGTTCTAGTATAGATTCCCATTCCATTTCATCCCCTTTATCATTCCGTAAGTGCTTTCAGCACCTTGATGGCTTCTTCCTTATTGCTTGTACGAGGCGGAACGGTAGCAAATAGTGTTTTGGAGTTATATTTTAGCTCCTTAAACATCTTCATCTGCTCCACCGGAATTCCGAACAAATGAGTTTCCTTGCTCACATCTGTTCCTTCTTCCTCCTGCCCCTTCTTCTTAAATACGCCGCCCTCGAACACGCCCCGGGCATACGTCTTCTTGTCAAAAGCATCATCTAACGGCAGATTCGAACCATTCTGTCCATACAACTTCATGTCCTCTTCCGGCAAAAGAAACAGATCATGCTCCCCGGCCGCATATTCTACAACCAGCTTCTGCTGGTTATACAGCGGACTGACTGAAATCTCAATAGTCGGAGCCTGTTCGCCCAGCTTATCCTTAAGCTTTTGTGCCAGCTCCTCACGGATGACTGAAGCATCCCCTTTATCCATAATAAAAATGGAGAAGCTGTCCTTGTCCCGTCCCCCACATCCAGCCAATAATACAAGTGTCAGCATTCCGATGATCCACGGCGATAGCCTTTTTAGCCCCGCTCTCATATGTACGCCCCCTCTTCCATGCCATTAATATATCATAAGTTGTGAACGCAAAAAAAGAAGGCTCGACGGCCTTCTTCTTACATTTGGCTGACTTCACACGGTTAAACCTTGCATTCCGTACCATACAGCTTCATATATTCATTGATCTTCAAATCGAGCTTGCAGCTGATCTCAATGACAAGATCAGAGGTGAAGGACTGCTCTTCCTGAAACGTCCGCATCATCTCATTGCGCAGGAACAAAATTTCATCTTCCAGAGAAATGTCGTATCCTATTGAACTAGACGAATTAAATCCAACATATGACATGAGCATTCCTCCTACAATTGAAAAATTGAACTTCCTGCTATCGATTTCAAATTATAGCATAGAAATTTAGAAATAAAAGACTATTTTTTATTAATTACCCATAAAAAAATAATTTTAACCTTCTTTTCTTACTTTTTCTACAAAATGACCAATCCGATCCAGTGCCTCCGTCAGCTGAGCAACAGAAGTCGCGTATGAGCAACGAAGATAGCCTTCGCCTCCCAAACCGAACACATTACCTGGTACAGCCGCAACTTTAGCCTCTGCCAAAAGACGCTGTGCAAATTCATCTGAGCTGAGTCCCGTACTTTGAATACTAGGGAAAACGTAAAAAGCCCCTCTTGGCTCATGGCACTCCAGGCCGATTTCCCGAAACCCTTCAACCATCAGACGGCGACGCTGATTATAGGCTTCTACCATACGATCTTTCTCACCCAAACCATTCCGCAACCCTTCCAGTGCCGCAACTTGCCCCATAGAAGGCGCACACATTACGGTGTACTGATGGATTTTGAGCATAGCGGCAATCAGATCGGGATGTCCGCATGTATATCCAATACGCCAACCTGTCATGGCGAAGGCTTTGGAAAAACCACTGACGAGAATCGTACGATCCATCATACCAGGCATAGCCGCAAAACTGACATGCTTCTCTCCATAATTCAATTCAGCATAAATTTCATCAGAAATGACGATCAAATCATGCTTTTCCACGACTTCGGCAATCGGAAGCCAATCTTCATAAGTCATCGTAGCCCCAGTTGGATTGCTCGGATAGCATAAAATCAGCACCTTGGATTTAGGTGTAATTTTTGCCTCCAGCGCCTCAGCCGTCAGCTTGAATTCATCCTTAGCAAAGGTTTCAATACCTACCGGAATCCCGCCTCCAATTGCAGTGATTGGAGAATATGAAATGTAGCACGGTTCGGGCACGAGAATTTCGTCGCCAGGTACAATTAACGCACGCAAAGCAAGATCAATCGCCTCGCTTCCCCCAACGGTCACGATAATCTCATTTTTAGGATCATAACGGACTTCAAATTGCTCATCTAGATAATCACTGATCGCTTCACGCAGTTCTGGCGTTCCCGCATTAGACGTATAGCTGGTAAAACCTCGCTCTAATGAATAGACACAGGCTTCCCGCATATGCCAAGGGGTTGTAAAATCCGGTTCGCCTACACCAAGGGTAATAATATCCTTGTTGCCACCCACCAAGTCAAAAAACTTACGAATACCCGAAGATGGGATCTCGCGCACCAACGGGGACAAATAGGAACTCATAGCTTTGTTACTGTCGGTAAATGCTTCTGTTTTGAGATTCATCATGATCTTCCTTTACGGCGAAATCATCAGACGATTATCTTCCTGATGGTCCTCAAAGATAATTCCGTCCTGCTTGTATTTTTTAAGCGTAAAATTAGTCTTGGTAGACAAGACCGAATCAATAGGCGACAGTTTCTCCGACACAAAATTAGCGACCTCACGAAGATTGCGGCCTTCAACCTCTACCAGCAAATCGTATGCTCCGGACATGAGATAGACCGATTTAACTTGCGGATACAAATAAATGCGTTCTGCAATCCCTTCAAAGCCTCTTCCACGCTCGGGTGTAATTTGCACTTCGATCAAAGCGGTAACCTTTTCGTCGTCGACTTTGTCCCAATTAACTACAGCGGCATATTTGACAATCACGTGTTGGTCTTCGAGCTCTTTCATTGAGATGCGTACATCCTGCTCGTCAACCCCCAGCATAGTAGCCAATAGAGTCGGTGTTCTTCTTGCATCTTCTTTTAACAATTCCAGCACTTTTAATTTCAATTCATTCAGCTCTGTCATTCTACATAAGGCCTCCATCAAAAGAGATTACTATACATCATACAATACGCACTTTAAACCTGCAAAGAAAAACCGTCCACTCCGGTAAACCCGGCAGATGGACGGCTGTTATGGGAAATTGCTTTAGAAACGGAATATCCCTTTACATATAGTAAGGGTTGTTTTGGTGAGCAGACTGACCTTGCTGATGCATAGATTGACCATATATTCCCGCGGATGCCGACTTTTGCTGAATGAACTGTTGGCATTCTTGTTGGGTCTTACGAGCTTCTTGAATCTGTTTGTCCAAATCAATGCGCAGTGCTTTAGAAGGAGTGGCATACATATTGTTCTGGCTCATCAAACGATATAAATCACCTTGCATACGCAATGTGTCGTTCGTAAGGTCAGTGAACATCTGACGCACAGACGGACAATTGGATTCTGTTGTCGCTGTTGTGTACTCCCGCACTGTACGTTTCATATCAGCTAGAATGGTATAGAGCAAGTCTTCTTCGGGCATAAATGACATATTGTTTTGTGAATACATCTTGTCATACCTCCTTTATTGGTAATCCATAATTACTGCTGCGGTTGCATTGGAGCAAGCTGCTGATGCTGTTGCAGGGCATTGGAAAGCAGATTCAAGTGGTGCTCATGAGTTCTTGCCAGTTGCATACAGGCCTGTTGAATGACTGGTTGCTGTATGGACGCCGCTGTCGCTGCACATTGTTTTAACAGTAGTTGTTCATTGGAAATGGAGTCCGCGATATACTCCAGCTCTTTGCCTGTCAAGGGTTGCATGTTCGTAGATTGCATCATCTCTGTGCCTCCTTAAATGTTTTGTTGCACGCTGGTTATCTTGTCCGTTTGTTGAAATAGTATGTACACATAAGAGATACTACATATTGCCTATGAGGAGAGCTATTTTATATGGAATTGATAAGCGGGAACACATATTGGCCGAATTCCTTGGAGCAGACACTGGATTTTCCGCCTTTGGCAGAGGATTTAATTTGTGATGTATTGATCATCGGAGGAGGGATGGGAGGGGCCATCTGCTCCCGGTTATTGGGAGAGCGACAAGTAGACACCGTGGTTATTGACAAACGCAAGCTGGTAACTGGAAGCTCTTCGGCCAATGCTGGCCTGCTGCAATACAGCAATGACAAGACCTTAACCTCTTTCATTAATACGTTTGGTGAAACGAACGGCGTACTGTTTTACCGCATGAGTAAAGATGCACTGGATCAGTTAGATAAGCTGGCTGCTACACTGGATACAGACCCTTCCTTTACTCGGCGCAGCAGCCTGTACTATGCAAGTACATCGGAGGATATACAGGTGCTTCAGGAAGAGTACAAACAGCTAACCCGGTTTGGATTTCCAGTAGAGTACTGGGATGAGCAACAGGTTGCTGCCCGATTTCCTTTTCAAAAACCGGCAGCATTGTACACACACGAAGATGCTGAGGTTAATCCATTTTTGTTTGCCCAGGGCCTGCTGCAATCTGCCAACCGTCTCGGTGTTCGCTTATATGAGCATACGGAAGCCAAGCATTTTGAATTCCATGATAATGAGGTCGTTTGTCATACTAACGGTGGAATGATCCGAGCAAAAAAGGTTGTTTTTGCAACAGGTTATGAAACACAAGAGATTAAAACCGATCGGGGAGCCGTTCTGCAAAGCTCTTATGCTATCGCCACCAATCCAATCGGAGATGCTCCCTTGTGGCATGAGCAGTGTCTGATCTGGGAAACTGCCCGTCCCTATCTATATATGCGCTCCACACCGCAAGGACGCATCATTATTGGTGGTTTGGATGAACCTGTATTGGACGCCAACCAGCGTGAAATCAGGTTGCTACACCAACAGCAAAAGCTGCTGCAAGCACTACAGGAGCATTTTCCCGGAGTACCTTTTCAGATCGACTATGCTTGGGCGGCTATATGCGGCTCCTCTCACGACGGCTTGCCGTATATTGGTCCACATCCGCGTTTTCCAAACTGCTACTTTTTGGAGGGTTATGGAGGGAATGGATCGGTTACGAATATGATGGCCGCACAGCTATTGGCTGATGAACTGACGGGCGCACACCGACCTGAAATGGAGCTATATTCTCTGACCCGTACGACCAAACCCTCGCCAGAAGCAACAAAACCAATGGTTTAACATATGAATACAAAAAGAACCTCCTTTCGCCTATATAAGTGAATTCTGAGGTTCTTTTTGTGTTGAATTTTCCTGTTATTCCGTTTGCTTGCGCCAGCGTTGTGCATGGGAATGAGAATTGCTTCGCTTTGTCTTCTGTTCCATCTTCAGCACATTTCGCATAAAAAACCAGCCGATCACTGGCATTAATGCAAGTCCAATCAACAACCAAATCATCGCTGTAGGAGCCTTGCTGATGCTTAGGACGCCCAAGAAAATGAGTGTACCGGTCAACCGTCCTACCATTAAGCACAGTTCACGCAGTACAACCAGTTCCACTCTCTGATTCGCATCTCCTTCACTCGTACCCATTAAATCAAAACTCGCTGAGATCATAGGAATTAAATACAAGGGCAGGAATATAGCGGTGCCGATCCCCATAATCAGTAGCGTGATATACTCCATACGCCACAATAAGGGTAAAAGCGCAATCACCAACAATACAGCACCCAACAGCATACCAGCCGAGCGATAGTGTGGCTTGAGCCATTTTCCGACAGCCCAAAAGCTGAAAAACGAAACCGCCGAGGTGATAAGTGAAAACTGTGCCAGCTTCCATTCCTGTTGAGTAGCTACATACACGAGCAGCGTAATCAGGAAGGCAAAAACCCCTTCACGAATGCCCTGGGTAACAAGTGATAACGACAAGGGACGCCACATGCTCCCTTTTTGTGACAATCGTTGCTTAGGCTCCTTCCAATTGTAATTTCCTGTCGGCTTACGCTTGCGAAGAAAGAAACTAAGCACCACTCCTACGACATAAAAAGCTAAGGAAATACTGAATATTACTCGATAACCCGCATCATCCTCCATACGAGCAATAATCCAACCAGACAGCCAAGGACCCACGATACCGGAAAACGAACCCAGCAGACCGACCCATCCGTTAAAATGATCGCGACTTGCCTGATCTGTGACTTCGAAAAAAATTACATTAAACGCCAGCCAGAATAAACCTAATGCTGCACCCAATAACATTCCGAGCGGCCATATGTAGTTTACAGCCTGCGGTCCCGTATATAACACGATTAAATAAAACAGACCGGACAGTGCTGTCCCCACGCGCAGGGCATTCATTTTGTTATGTTCCTTGACCCATTTTCCAGCCACCCAGACCATAATTCCCAGCGCAATTTGTTGGCTGACATTAAACCAGCCAATCATCGCGTAATCCTGCCTGCTCTTCCATAAATATACGTTGAGAAATGTGCCTGACAATGCTGCTGCAAACACAAACAATCCATTCAAGCTTAATAGCAGAATGGATTGTCCGTTCAGGTTTGATTTCAATGCAGTTCCCCCTAACCGAAAAATCACCAATCAGCTTATTTCAAGCCAGCTTGTTCAAAGATTTCTTCGATTAAGATGCCCGTATTGAGCTTGAGCCTATCCGGGGGATTGCTATTTAATTGTTGGAAATACCGCTGAGCTTCTCCAGCATCCGCAGTCGGTCATTCTCTGACAATGTGTGCTGGACATGAAAACAGCTAGGACACACATAAACATTCAAGACGAATGGCAAGTCCAGAACAGGTTTGCCAAGTACTGGCGACATCGACGATTCAAAGCCTTCTCTGGTTACGGTTTGCGAACCCGCATGCAGCATGTACTCTCCACATTGGGAACATTCAAGAACCTCATCTTGTCTGTCGAGTATTTGTTCAGCGCCTTGTTCATAAGCCATCAGATCCGCACCGCTTTCTTCAAATTTTTGCAAAGTATGCAGCACAGGTAACTTATGAAGCTCATTATCCTGCAACAACGGTGCATCAACCGGTTTTTCAACTACGATTTCATCCTCTGCCTCATATAAAATATCCTGCTCTTCATCATCACCGAGCTGAATACTCAATGTACGATAACCCTTCAGGTCTTCTTTTCCATGAGTGTGGGGCGCCGGGGTTACAGAAGCCGCATGATCATGTTTCGTCTCTTCATGTCCATGCTCACCGGCATGTCTATGAACAGGTGGAGAAACAGACTCATCTTCATCATCAGTGATGTCAGAGTACCCTTTCAGATCATTATGGCAATAGGGACACTCTTCCTCAGGTCCCAATTCTTCATCCCAAATAATTTCCATGTTACACCATGGACAAATAGTCATTTCCAAGCTTTCTCATCCTTCCGTTCCAAGCGTATACCAAGCTCTAGTATACAGGAGGTGTCAAGTTACACTGGCACCGATCACATAAGATAACGATATTGAAATAATCATGGAGAACAAGCCGACAGCACGGTTATCCTCTTTAATCTGTTGATCGATAGAAAATACCGGTGTCAGAAACTCAAAAAGAAAGTACGCCGCAAGTAGCAGTAAAAAGCCAACGAACGACCAAATCATCGTATCGTACACGCTCGATTTGGCTTCCATTGCAAAGCGGAGCACGTTGCAAATACCGAACATTTTCCCTCCCGTAGCCATGGCTACCGAAACATTGCCGCGCTTGATCTCTTCCCAGCATTTATAGCGGGTTACCAGCTCAAAACACGACAAAAATACAATTAACTCCAGCACCGCCACCGAGAAATAACCCAGCATCATCCCCAACGGATGTGACAGCAATTCATCAATCGCCATCTTCACTTCGTCCCTCCCGTTCTACCAAGCGTTCCCGAGCAAAGCCGGCACCCCATAGCTATTCCAATTCAGCAACGGTTACGCCTGTGCCGCCTTCATTGTAATTACCGATACGGTAGCTTTTCACATGTTTATGCTTGCGGAGGTACTCCTGAATACCGGTTCTCAGAACACCCGTACCTTTGCCATGAATAATGTGTACCTGACCCAGATTGGCCAGAAACGCTTCATCCATGAAGCGATCCACTTCCATCAAGGCTTCCTCCACGTTCGCCCCCCGAAGATCAAGTTCACTTCGTACGTTATCATCCCGTGTCCGTTTAACGCCAGTGACTGGTTTTTGAACTCTTGGAGTCGTTGTTTGGGCAGGTTGCAGTAGTTCCAGATCATCCAGACTGACCTTCATCTTCATGATCCCCAATTGAACCACAGCTTCCTTGGTACCGGACAGTTCAACCACGTGGCCTTTTTTATTCAGACTGTGAACGGATACTTCATCGCCAGCCATGATAGAACGAGTACGCGTAGCGGCCGGGCGTTTGACAGTACTTTTCTTGCGTTGCTTCGGTTCAGCCTCATCCAGTTCTCTGCGAGCTGCAATCAGCTTGTGCTCCTTAACCGAAGCCCCTTCTTCCTGAGCCAATTTACGCAAATCAGTAATGATTTTCTCAGCTTCGCTACGAGCCTTATCCACGAGAACTCTTGCTTCATCCTCAGCTTTTTCCAGCATACGGTCCCGTTGGGACTCCAGCTTATCCAGCTCCATCTGATGACGGCTACGCAATGCTTCCATTTCTTTACGCAACTGCTCCGCTTTTTCCCGTTCTTGCTCAGCTGTCAAACGGTTCTGCTCCAGTGACGCAATCATGTGCTCAACGCGCTGGTCTTCTTCTGTTACCTCACCACGGGCATAGTCTAAAATGCGCCCTGGCAATCCCAATCGCTCGGCAATGGCAAATGCGTTACTTCGTCCGGGGACACCGACCAGAAGGCGGTAAGTCGGGCTTAAGGTAGCGACATCAAACTCCATGCTTGCATTAATAATTCCTTTACGCTCATAGGCATACGCCTTCAATTCACTATAGTGAGTCGTCGCAACCATACGGCAACCCATGGCATGTATATGCTCCAAAATGGACACAGCCAAAGCCGAACCTTCCGCGGGGTCCGTTCCTGCCCCCACTTCGTCAAGCAATACAAGACTTTTGGGCGTCATATTTTTCAGGATGCTAATGATATTGGTCATGTGACTGGAAAATGTACTCAAGTTTTGCTCAATGCTCTGCTCGTCACCAATATCAGCATAGATTGCATCAAATACACACAGCTGGCTTTCATCCTCAACAGGTACAAACAGTCCAGACATCGCCATCAAACTAAGCAGGCCAATGGTTTTCAGGGTAACGGTTTTCCCCCCTGTGTTTGGTCCGGTAACGATAATGGAGGTGTATGAATTGCCCAGCTCTACATCTATGGGAACGACCTGCTCCAACGGAATTAGAGGATGTCTGCCTTTTTTCAGCTTCAAGTACCCTCGGTCATTCATTAAAGGCAAGGTTGCCTTCATTTCACGGGCGAGACGCGCTTTTGCAAAAATAAAATCAAGATTGCCCAAAACGTCCACATCATACAGCAACATATCCGCTTGTTCTGCGACAAGTGCGGTCAGCTTTTGTAAAATGACTTCAATTTCACGCTCTTCTCTCAGCCTTGTTTCCCTCAGCTTATTGTTCATGGCTACGATAGATTCAGGCTCGATAAACAATGTTGCACCTGACCCGGATTGATCATGAACAATTCCGCCAAAATAAGAACGGTATTCGGCCTTAACCGGGATCACAAACCGATCTCCACGAATCGTAATCAACTGATCTTGAAGCATTTTGGATACAGTTGAGGAACGAATCATGGAATCCAGCTTCTCACGAATACGCACTTCTCCCGAGCGCAGCTCCCGACGGATTTGTGAAAGCTCTGTGCTGGCAGAATCCAACACTTCTGCATTTTCGTCAATACAGCCTTTGATGGAGTTTTCTAAACCTCTCTGCTCCGAAAGCTGCTCACTCCAATACAGCAATGTTTCGACAGGATTTTCTTCATGCAAACTTGTCACGTATACTTGTATACGGCGTGCGGCCTGAACCGTTGTCCGAATGCCAAGCAACTCATGCGGGCTTAATGTTCCACCAATACGGGCACGCTTCACCGCCGGAGTGATATCCACTACTCCGTTAAATGAAGGCACTCCTTTGAGGCGATCAGCAGCATAGGCCTCATCCGTACCTTTCAGCATTTTCTTGATATGCTCCAAATCATCGCTGGGCTGTAGCCGAAGGGCTGTCTGTTGTCCCGTTGCCGTTTGGGCATAGTGACTTAGTTTATTTAGAATTTTTTGATATTCAAGGGTTTTGAAAATTTTAGAGTCCAACTTCACTACTCCTTTCACTTATATCTATATTATACCGAAAGCAGCAAACTTACGCTATTTGCCAACTCTGTTTTACACATAAGAAAGCTCTTCATGCCACACACTAACCTTTGTCTAACCCTGATTCAAAAAACAAAGGAGGTTATTCCGTGAGCATTCTCGGGCACATTGTACGTTTCATCGTTGCCGCTCTGGTGCTGATGGTCGTAAGCTGGATCGTTCCCGGATTTAGTGTAGGCGGCTTTTGGAGCGCGCTGATCCTAGCCATTGTCATTGCCTTGATTGGCTATATCGTTGAGGCGGTGTTTGGTCGACGCGTCTCCCCATTTGGACGCGGTATCGTAGGTTTTCTTGTGAGCGCTCTGGTGATCTGGGTCGCTCAATATGTCGTCACTCATGTCAGTGTTTCCGTTCTGGGCGCATTGCTCGCTGCATTGGTTATCGGGATTATCGACCTGTTCATTCCGGTATCGACACCGTTTGAAGCCGGTCGCAAAAACGGGAATTAATTTCAGTAATCGCTTCTGGCAAAGCTGTCCCGAAGCAGAATTCATCTGCCAAAGGACAGCTTTTTGTCATTTACACCTCTGAGTGGATACAATAAACAAACAATCCCCGGCAATGAGCAGCCGGGGATTGCCTTACATGTATAATCCGTATCTACTGATCCTGTTCGATAAGTTCAATCCATTCATTATACTCAGTTTGAAGCTTGGTGTATTCTTCCTGTAATTGACGTAATTCCGTAGAAATCTTCTCCGAATTTTCCCGATCTACGTCCTGTTGTACTTGCAACAGACGAAGCTGATGCGCTGCCATTTCATATTTTTGACCCACTTCGTCCAATTCAGACTGCAAGGCCATCCGTTCCTGCTCTATGGACTGCTGTTCAGCCTTCGCCGTTTTGGCAGTTTCAACAGCCAAACGAATCTCCTCCTGAAGCTGTTCCTTTTGTTGAACCGTTACCGCTATTTCCCGCTCCCAAGAAGCAAATTCTTCCTTACGGGCAGCATCTTCAGCTTCCAAACGTTCCGCTTCAGCCTTCAACTGATCGTATTTAAGCTGCCATTCCAGGGATTCTTCCTCAGCACGTTCCAGTTCACTCCGCCGTTCTCGATTTTCCTGCTGGAGCTGCTTGATATTTTGCTCCAGCTGTCCAGCTCGGCTCTTCATGCTTCCATATTGCTCCTGAAGCGATTGATACGCCTTAGTTCCCTCTTGCTCTCGGACTTTGGCTTTCTCAAGCTCATCCTGAACGCGAATCAGCTCAGGTGAAAGCTCCTTGATTCTCGCTTCGAGTTGAACTAGCCGTTGCTGTTGTGAAGCAAATTTATCATTAATAGCTTCGAGCTCAGCCGCTGCGTGCTGTAATTGCTCTTGTATTTCTTCCTTCTGTTCACGTGCTTCCAGCAAGGAGAGCTCCAGCTCATCAACTGCCACCTGGCGTTCTTCTGCAAGCTTCTTCCATGACTTCTCGCTTTCAGCTAGCGTAGCCAGCTCACTTTGCAGCTTGCGAGAAGATACGTGAGCTTGCTCCAACAGCTTCTGCATCCGTCGCTGTTCTTCCTCCAGCTTAGCCGTCTGCTGCTGCTTAGCCTTGGCTTCAGCTTCTAATTGATCATATCGACTTTGCAATTCTTCACGTGCAAGCGTATCTGCCTGCTCTCGCTCTATCGCAGCCTGTCGCTGTGTTTCCAGCACAGACTCCAGCTCGGACTGTAGTTCCTTCAGTACTCTTGCTTGCTCTTGAGCCTCTCCCAGACGAGAAGAAAGCTCTGTACTGCCTGCCTGTACTTGTTCTAATTGTTCCTGAAGCTCCTCGACCCGAATCTCCTGCTCCAGTGCAGCTTCATCAGCTCGTTTCTGCGCTTCCTGATGCTGGAGCTTTTCTTCATTCAACGCCAATTCAGCCTGTTTACGTTCCTGCTCCAGCTGCTCATTCAGTCCAGAGCACTTAGTTTGCCATTCGCTTACCTTCTTGCTATGCTCTTGCTGCAAAGCAGATCGCAGCTTGTCCAGTTCTGTGCGCTTTTGCTCCTGATGAGTCTTCTCTGCAGCTGACAGCTTGGCTTCAGCCTGTTTAGCCGCTTCAGATACTTCCTTCTTCATCTGCTCTTCTATCTGCCGGATACGCGCATTGGCCGCCTCCTGCTGCTCTTTCAGCTTGCGAGAAGCTTCTTGACGGGACTCCTCCAATTCACGTTTAGCTTGTTTTTGTCCATTTTCAAGTTCAGCCGCTTTTTTCTCCTGCTGTTCCAGCTTTGCCCTCAATTGGGCAATCTCCATGGCTGATACAGATTCGGTTTCCATCAGCTTCTTCTGCGTTGCTTCCTTTTCTTCCTTCAGTTGAATAAGAGATTGATGCATATCTGTATTTTTTTGCTGTTGTTCCCCTAGAGCTGTCTGGAGTTGCGCCAGATCTCCCCTGAGCTCTGCTCGTTCCGCTGCTAAGCGGTTCATATGACTCTGAATTTCCTGGATTTGTACAGCTTCTTCTGCCATATGAACCGCAGCCAGCACGGCAATTCGGGGCATATCCAGACGCGAATGAGCTTGAGAAATGCTGTGCATACGCTCATCCACGTAATTGGCAACCTGCTTCATATAATCGGTATTGCTGCCGACGAGTTTATAAGAAGTACCGTAGATCTCTACAGTGACGCGAGTACGATCTGGTGTAGTCACAATTATGCCCTCCTTCAATACTACTGTATGTTGATTCTAAGGTGTGTCCGGTACTATGGTAACCCGCCTTCCGTGAAGCGTTCAACCTTATTAGTCCGGCTTCCCCGCAGCGGGTAATTATCAGAGTAAGAGAGCTTCTATGATGATAGGCCAAAAAGCCGTATCGAACCTCTGTCACTAAGATTCGATACGGCTTCCCGCATTTCCTGCTACTTTCTCAATTCCGCTCCAAAAGTTTGTTCCAGAGACGTAACGACAGGAGTATGCGCCGCATTGATCTCTTCATCCGTCAACGTATGTTCCCAGTGACGATAGGTCAGAGAGATAGCTACGCTCTTCTTATCTTCACCAAGCTTACTGCCTGTAAATACATCAAACACTCGTGCATCCTGCAACAGCTCTCCGCCTGCAGCGTGAATAACACGAAGCAGTTCGCCTGCCTCAACGTCTTTATTGACCACGAGGGCAATGTCACGTTCCACGGATGGGAAGCGAGCCAGCTCTCTGAACTGAATATGAGAGTTTGCGTGTTCAATGACCTGTTGCAACGCAATTTCTGCAACATACGTATCGTTCAGCCCATAAGATTGTTGGAGCTCCGGATGAATCTGCCCAAGGGTACCGATCCGTTGAGAGCTTCCATTCACATCCAGCCATACCGAAGCGGAACGGCCCGGGTGGTAGCTTTGCGGTTGGTCAGCGACATAACGAATGCTGGCACTCAATCCGAAATAGTCAAACACCGTTTCAAGCGCGCCTTTAATATCAAAGAAATCAACCTTTTCAGCACCAATATTCCATTGTTTTTCACGGCGTACCCCAGTCAACAACAGACTCAGCACTTGAATTTCCTGCGGCTGGCGGGTTAATGTTTGTTCCTCTGTATAAAATACTGTTCCCATCTCGAAAATCGCCAGATTGTCTTGCTTCCGGTTCATGTTATACACCGCTGTATCCAGCATCTGCGGAATGATACTCGTACGCAAAACACTACGGTCTTCGCTCATAGGCATAGCCAAACGTACCGGATGGCTGCCTTCTGTCAGGGCATTAAATAACCCCGTACTTTGCGGATGTACAAAAGAGTAGCTGATCGTCTCCTGCCAGCCACCATGAGCCAGCAATCTGCGCAGGGAGCGGCGCAATGATTGTGATGCTGTCAAAGCTCCCGGAGTTGTAGGACCTTCAATCGGCGTGGTCGGGATATTGTCGTAACCATACAGACGAGCAACCTCTTCGATTAAGTCCACGTCAATGGTGATATCTCCACGGCGTGTAGGAACTTGAACTTCCAGTACCCCTTGCTCTACGTCGCCACATCCGAAATGAAGTCTACCGAAAATCGTTTTCACCTCAAGCAGCGACAGTTCGGTTCCCAAATATCGGTTTATCTTATCTAGCGACAGCTTGATAATGCGGTTTTCAGCTTTTGCAGACGCAGATTCTACGATGCCCTGGTGTACAGTGCCTCCTGCATAACGCTGAATCAGCGTAGCTGCACGATTCACAGCAGGCACAACAGCGCCTGAATCAACCTCTTTTTCAAAACGCAGACTTGCTTCTGAACGCAGTCCAAGTTGACGAGACGTTTTGCGAACTGTACCGCCGTCAAACTTCGCAGATTCCAGCGCAATGCTGACCGTCGCATCCGTAACCTCGGAGTTAGCTCCACCCATCACGCCTGCCAATGCTATTGGTTTCACACCGTCTGTAATCAGCAGCATATGCGGCTCCAGCTTACGCTCCTGATCATCAAGTGTAATCAATGTTTCGCCTGCACGAGCGAGTCGAACTTCAATATTTCCATTTTCCAGCTTATCCGCATCAAAAGCATGCAACGGCTGACCGTATTCCAGCATGACGTAGTTCGTAATATCTACGATGTTGTTGATCGGACGAACACCTGCCGCCATCAGACGGTTTTGAATCCATAATGGGGAAGCCCCCACTTTTACACCTGTAATATAACGGGCCGCGTAGTGCGTACACAGTTCAGGAGTATCTACCTTCACAGACAGATGATCTGCCGCTGCATCGCTAATTTCCACCAGATCCTTAGCCGGATCAGCCAGAGAAATATCACGTCCCAGAATCGCACTCACTTCATATGCTGCTCCGTGCATGCTCAGGCAATCCGAACGATTGGGTGTCAGATCAAAATCCAGCACCTGATCATCCAACGCCAGCAGCTTCGTAATTGGCATACCAATTTCAGCATCCTCAGGCAGCACCAAAATACCTTCTTGCAATTCTTTTGGCAATAGCTTGTCATTCATGCCCAATTCTTTGGCCGAGCAAATCATACCCATGGATACAACACCACGCAGCTTGGCCTTTTTAATGTGGAAATCTCCCGGCAACTTTGCACCTACAACTGCAACCGGAACCTTTTGACCTGCATCCACGTTTTTGGCACCGCACACGATTTGCAGATCTTCCTCCTGACCTGCATCGACAATACATACATTCAGCTTATCAGCATCAGGATGCTTTTCCTTGCTTTTAACATAGCCGACAACGACGCCAGTAATCCCTTGATTGCGCTGCTCGACCTCATCAATTTCTATGCCCGAACGGGTGATTTTCTCTGCCAGATCCTCCGCGCTTACCTGATCCAGCGATACATACTCGGACAGCCACTCGAATGATACTTTCATATGGGTTCACTTCCCTTGATATAGTTGTTTATTGACGCGCAAACTGTTTCAGGAACGACAGGTCACTGTTATAAAAATGACGAATATCATCGATACCGTATTTCAATATAGCAATCCGCTCTACACCCATACCGAATGCAAAGCCGCTGTACACCTCGGGATCAAAACCGCCCATCTCTAGCACTTTCGGATGGACCATGCCACAGCCCAAAATTTCAATCCACACGCGTTCGCCATTTTTCTTCACAAAAGTTACGTCTACTTCAGCACTCGGCTCTGTGAACGGAAAGAAGCTTGGGCGCAAACGGATTTCGGTCGATTCTCCGAACATTTCGCGTGCAAATTGAAGTAAGGTTCCTTTCAAATCACTCATGCGAATGTCTTTTCCAATGACAAGCCCTTCAATTTGGTGGAATTGAAAAGAATGTGTTGCATCGTCATCATCACGTCGGAATACTGTACCCGGACAAATTACCTTAATAGGCGTTTCACCCTTCATCGCCTCCATCGCGCGAATCTGAACTGGTGACGTATGAGTACGCATCAACAGATCCTCGGTCAGATAAAATGAATCCTGCATATCGCGTGCCGGGTGATTTTTAGGCAGATTCAATGCTTCGAAGTTATAATAATCCGTCTCTGCCTGTGGACCCTCAGCCACTCGATAGCCCATACCTGTAAAAATATCCTCGATTTGCTCAATCACTTTGTTGAGCGGGTGCAGTCCACCTTGCGGCAGCGCGCGTCCAGGCAGCGTAACGTCGATTTTTTCCGCTTGCAGACGCTCATTCGTTTCCGCTTTCGTGAACTCATCCTGCTTACGGTTAACGACTTCTTCAATCGCCTCCCGCACCTCATTGGCGACCTGTCCAACAACCGGACGTTCCTCCGCGCTCAGCTTGCCCATACCGCGCAAAATTTCAGTCAATGCGCCCTTTTTTCCCGAGTATTTGACCCGTAGATCAGCCAGTTCCTTGGGTGTTGCCACCTTCTCCAATACTTCCAGTGCTTCTTCCTTCAAGGCCAGCAAATGTTCCTTCATTTGGATGGTTTCGCTCATCGCCTGTTCAGTCCCCTTTCTTCATATCCAGCTTTTCAGACAACAAAAAAAGGTCTTTTCTCCCGGTAAGGGACGAAAAGACCGTGGTACCACCCTCGTTAGACAATAAGCTTAGCTCACCCGGCGTTCTGCCTTACGGCACTAGTTACAGGTGATTGTTCATGCTGTGCATCATCGTCTCGCTCTGCACGTTGTAACGGTCGTGAACCGGTATCCCCTACTTGCACATTCGCCATTCACATGGCGCCTGAGGTTCAAGGAACTGCTCCGGAGCGAACTTCAACAGCCCAGTATTTGCAGAAACGCTCTCAATCCTACGGCGCTTCCTCCCTGTTCAATCGGACACTGTCTACTCTTCTCCATCAAGACATTTTCAAAAATTCGAACTATTGTTCATTATTATATGCAAACTACCGCGCTTTGGCAAGCAGGGCATACGTTTCATTCCTTTAGATATCGAGATCATCCAACCGCTCCAGATTTGCACGAATGCGCCTGATTTCGCTCAACAACTTCTCATTTTCGTCATTCGTGCCCGTCACTCCCATCAACTCTGTAAGACGCAATTGTAATCGAAGACGTTCCTCACGCCGCTCCTGGTCTTCTGGCTCCCGTTGACGGCTCCGCTCATCTTCTTGCTTTTCGTCGGCTGTCCCCTCATAGATTTCATATCCGCCCCCCGGCTTCATATCGAGTAACCGAGTTGCCGTGTACCTCACCAGCTCCCGATCATGTGAGACGAGCACCAGTGCTCCATCATAGTTGCGCAAAGAATCTTCTACAATTTCACGGGTTTCAATGTCAAAATAATTCGTCGGTTCATCCAACACCAGCAGATTGGCTCCACTAAAGTACAGACGCAGAAAAGCTACCCTGCATTTTTCTCCCATACTGAGTGTCCCGATCCTTTTAAACACGTCCTCTTTCGCAAATAGAAAGCAGCCCAACACTGTTCTCGCTTCTGTTTGCGTCATCGTCGGGAGCGCAAGCAGACTGTCCAGCAACGTTTGATCCTCTGGGAGCTGCTCCAGCTCCTGTGAAAAATATCCGATGTTCAACTGTGGGTTGGCTGTGATTTTTCCTGTCTGCGGCTCCATTTGACCTGTTAATAACCGAAGCAGCGTGGTTTTACCAATTCCATTGGGCCCCCGAACAGCCAGACGGTCTCCACGTGCAACGATCAGATTTAGATTTTTCACAATGATACGGTCGTCGTAGCTAAAGTCAACCTGCTCAGCACGCAGCAAATATTTTGCCTGAAACCCGCTGTCACTTAATTTCATGTGCAAAGACGGAGCTTCACGTGGTTGTTCTACCCTGTTAGCCTCCAGTCGCTCCAGTTCTTTTTCTTTCGCATGATAACGGGATATATTTTTTTTAGCCTTGGCCTTATAGAAGCTCTGTGTAATAGCCACTTCGACTTTGGATGCGCTACGATGTGCCTGGTGAAACCATTCCCTGTAATTTCGAATCGTTTCCTCCAGTGCCTGTTTCGCCAGCTCCTGCTTCCGATAGCTGGCTTCCTGCTCTCGCAGTTCCCGCTCCTTTTGCGCTTTATATTCCTTATAGCCGCCTTTATAGCGTCCAATACCTGTCGACGCGAGCTCACCTATACTCGTAGCCACTCGATCCAAAAAGGCTCTGTCATGCGATACAAACAGCAGCGTTCCCGGATACGTAGACAGCCACTGCTCCAGCCAATGCAAGCTTTCGGCATCCAAATGGTTGGTCGGCTCATCCAGCACCAGCAGCTTCGGTTGCCTGACCATGAGTCCGGCCAATCGCACTCTCGTCTTCTGTCCGCCACTCAGGTCACCATAAGCAATGGACCACGTCTGGACAGGCATTCCCATTCGAGTGAGCGCCTTTTCCACCTCAGACTCCCAGGCAAAGCCTTGCAGGCGTTCGTATTCATCCATCAGCTCGCCGTAACGCTCCAAATGATGCTCCATATCCTTCCCAGCATCGGCTAGGTCAGCTTCCAGCTGTCCCAACGCTTGCTTGAGAAGCCAATGTCGAGGGCTGGCCTGCTGTGCGGCCTCCAGTGCGGTTCGAGACCCATCCACCGTATCCTGCTGCTTCAGCCAGCCCCGCTCTTCCAGTGGCAAATCATGCTCTACTTGACCAGAGGTTGGCGCTTCATCTCCCAGCAATATTCGCAATAGCGTCGTTTTACCTGCTCCATTTCTTCCAAAAAGTGCGAGCCGTTCTCCTTCCATCACATCCAACGACACATTCTCAAATAAAGATGTCCCGTTCCAATCCTTTACTACATTGCGAATACGCAAAATCGTTCTCATACCATGATCATCCTTTCCCAGCCCGGTTTTTTGACCCCGGAAGCAATAAAAAAAGCCGCAGAAGGCTGCGGCTTGCATACAAGGAATATAGAATGACTGTTATGAATCGTTTCAGAACATACGCTTATGAAAAATAACACCGTAAACGAATAAGCCAAATCCCGTTCCGGAATAAACGCATACGTCCCTACATTCATTTTCAGACACACTTCTCCCGTTGCAGCTTACAGCCGCCTGCCAGTAACTGTGCAGTTAAGTGGGAAAATCAGTGTGCTTACTTCATCGGACGTATGGTTACCTTCCTTTTCATGGGATAATTACTTGCGATCAGTATAGCAGATCACAACACATTTGCAAATAACCCTCGTTATTTTCCAAATACCAAAGTTATTCGACGATCCTGCATATTTCGTTACAAACTCTTTAGTATATTCAGGAGTCTGAACTTGATAGCTATAGTTCTTGCTTGGATTCCAGTTGGTTACACGCGATTTTTGATTGCTGATAGCGGGAAAACTCCCCACATCTTTAAAATCGCCATTGCCTTTATCATCAAGTATGCCGCCCTTTTCACTACCTTTTCTCCCTGTTGTGGCAGGCTTAGTAACTCCATTTTCACTTTTTGCCTGTCCGGCAAAACCAGTCATTCCATTCGTCGACGTATTCGGAAAATCAGCAGCGGCGAACGTAGAACTTGCAGGAAAAGTAAACAAGCAGCGATGTAAAAATAGTTCGTAAGAACGCAAAAAGCCGTGATACCCCATTGGCACCCCGGCTATAATGTATTTATCTACTCCAAACAAAACAAAAACCCTTGCGTCACAAGGGTTTCGAACTTCTTAAAATAGTAAGCGGGTGATGGGAATCGAACCCACGCTATCAGCTTGGAAGGCTGAAGTTCTACCATTGAACTACACCCGCATTTTATAATATCTCGATTCTTATGTATGGCACGCTTAACCTATCGTCAACCAGCTGAATCAGGATGTTATTTAGTATAACTTACCTTTCAGCAAAATGCAAGCATACTACATACTATCCTGAGCCAGCCAATTCATAGGTTCACGTAAAAACAATTTTTCAAAGATTTCTGCCGGAATGGGGCGACTAAAGTAATACCCCTGACCCTCATGACAATCTTGTGCCTGCAAAAAATGAAGCTGCTCCTCATTTTCTACCCCTTCAGCCGTAACCTTCAGCTTCAAATGGTGAGCCATGGAGGCAATAGTAGATACAATTGCTGCATTTTTGCTGTCGACCAGTACCTCATTTACAAAGGAACGATCAATTTTCAGACGATCAATCGGGAGATTCTTCAAATAATGCAATGAGCTATAGCCAGTTCCAAAATCATCAATACTGATTGCGACACCAATAGCCTTTATTTTTTTTAACTGTTCAAAGGCTCGATCCTTATCAAAGGTCATACTCTCGGTAATCTCCAGCTCTAGATAGCGTGCTTCAAGTTCCGTATAGGTCAAAATGCCCCGAATTACATCCACCAGCTTTTTTTGCTGAAATTGGCGCATGGATAAATTGACCGAAATCGGGATTGGTGGGTACCCAAGCTCCTGCCAATGCTTATTTTGCAGACAGGCCTCCCGTAACACCCATTCCCCCAAGGGCACAATTAAACCACTTTCTTCAGCCACCGGAATAAAATCGCCTGGCATCACCATCCCACGATGAGGATGATTCCAACGCACCAGCGCCTCCAAACTCGTTAGCTCGCCACTTTGCAGGTGGACACGAGGTTGATACACCAATGAAAATTCCTCATTTTCAAGCGCTCGCCGCAGATCATTTTCCAGCTGGAGTCTTTCATGCGCTCGCATCTGCATCGAACTAGCATACCGCTGAAAATTCACTCCCTGCTCTTTAGCACTATGTACAGCCGTATCCGCCTGCTGAATAAGCTGTTCACTCTGATTCGCATCCAACGGGTACAAAGCTATACCAACGCTCACCGTCACATGATAAGACTCACCATCAATATCGAAAGGCAGATCGAACAGCTTCACCATATCATCAATACGACTTCTCATAGCATCTGTATCTTCGTATCCCGTTAGAAGAAAGGCAAATTCATCTCCGCCCATGCTAAAGACAGCTTCCCCTTCATGGCTAAAATGCCCCAAGCGTTCGCCTACTGCATACAGCAAATAGTTTCCTGCCATATGTCCAAGCGAATCATTAATCGCCTTGAAACGATCAATATTTAGAACTAAAAGTGCTACTGTCTCATCCGATTTCAATGATTTGCGCAATATTTTATCTAAACGTTGGGAAAGGCGGCGACGATTGGGGAGTCCTGTTATATCATCATTATAAGCAATGTGATTAAACTCAGATTCGGCTGCCTGCTTTTCACGATAAGGAACCAGAACCATCAACCGGACCAGCCCGCTCAACATGTTATAGAATGCTATCGCGTTGGTCAAAAGTCCCAATAGGTGATTAATATCGCTCATTTGCTCAGAAAATAAATAGAACAACTGACTCACAACACACAGTCCAATTCCACGAACCATAAGCAACATGCCCAACTCCGCCGGGCGAACTTTCCGATATTTTCGCACCCCGAAAATAAAAGTGAACACAAGTAGTAACATGACAGCCAGATTTAACGTCCAGCCCAGGTTACCTATTTCGTATCGTATACGTAGATCCGGTAAGCCTGCACCAAATATCTTAATAACTCCTAGAATCAGCAAAGTGCAGCCTATCCCTGCCCACAAAGCCACCGCTTTGTATTCAGATTTCGTCTTGTTAAACGGGAGGAAACAAACGCATAAGAGCAAGACAGAGGTAAAGGCACGATTTACAAACAGCAGCCATAACGAAACGCCCGGAGACAAAGCAAAGTCCGTCAGGCTCACGAAACTAAACGAAACAATATGAACAAGGTAAAGCAGACCAGCCACCAAAAACGTCGGGGCAATAAGAAGTCTCTGCAAGGATAACTGTTCCAGTAAAACGGACCAGGATTGATAAAAAATAGAAAAACAAATCGCAGCACAGGCAAACCCTATGATCGGATATAACAAGAAAAAAACATTATGGGAGTATATCTTATTCAAAGTTACGTGAAATAACTGAACCAAGACAAACAAAACTATCGCAGCAATGCCGATACCTATCGTTTTTTTTACTTCCAGCCGTATACTCATTCAGCCTCTTCAGCCCCCTGCATATCGGAGATTCCGATCATCTAAGACGTTTGACAGCTTTGGAAGCCGTTGTTTAAGTCTATAGTATCAAAAATAATGTTGTATTCTGGTATATAATAGCATTTAATCTGTGAAAGGTGAATCATTTTTTTGTCTTAAATTCATGAATTCATTTTCGCATTTACGCAAATAACCGAGCTTACAGCACCAAAAAAGCGCATCATCTTGTCAGATTATGCGCTTCAGATAACCTTTTCCAAAAAGGTGATACCTATACCCCAACGCTGCACAACATAAAAGAAATAGTATGTACAGGACCCCTCTGCGAAAACCTCCCCATATTAAACTACAGGAAGCGTGATTTTGAATTGTGTGCCACTTCCATGTTTACTGTCTACATGTATGAAACCTCCGTGATTTTTGATAATTCGATAGCTCACAGCCAATCCCAATCCGGTTCCACTTTCTTTTGTTGTAAAAAAAGGATCAAATAAACGCGTCAATGTATTGTGATCCATACCTAATCCGTTATCTTCAATACAAATGTGGACATAATTGCCCTCAAGCACTGTATGAATATCGATGCAGCCCTCTCGTTCCCCACCCATGCTTTCAATGGCATCCATTGCATTTTTAATCATATTGAGAATAACCTGCTTAATCTGCTTCACATCAATGGAAACCTTCATGAGCTCATCATTTTCGTCCAATGCAATCTGGCAACCCTTCATCAATGCTTCGCTTTCTGTCAGCATCACTACTTCTTTCAGCAGCCCCATCACAGATACAGCCGTTTTTTGCGGAGCCGAAGGCTTGGACGAATTTAAGAACTCATAAATAATGTCGTTCGCACGATCAATTTCTGTTAATATAATGCGGGCATACTCATCCCTGCCCAACTCCACCAAATGCGGTCGAAGCAATTGAATAAAGCCCCGGATTGCGGTAAGCGGGTTACGGATTTCATGAGCAATAGAGGCCGAGATGCGTCCCAGCATCGCCAGCTTATCGTTTTGATATGCTGTTTGCTCAATCTGCTTATAATCCGACACATCCTTGACGCTAAACAAAAAATCGCCATCCATCTGATCACCATAGGTTACTGTTATCAACCAATGCCGACCATACTCATCAATTAACTCATGATAGCGCTTTCTATGAAAGATAGTTTCTTTATAAATCCGCATGATTTTCTTCTTCTTAAACCGGCTTAACTCAGGATGATGCAAAATTTGCATCAAATTGCGACCTGCTAGCGAACTCCGTGGTAGCTCCAGCAATTTCGCCATTTGCACGTTAATAAAGGTCAGTACCCCGTCACTGTCAAACAGCATGATACCACTATCCAGGTTCTCCAGCACATTTTCATACTTGTTATTGGCGATCTGTGTGGAAGGACAAGCTCCCACGGTATCAAGCAAGGCTTCTTGGAATTCACTGATCATGCCAGGCTTCCCCCTTGTTTCGGAATGACAAACTGGCCGTATCGGACGCGTAATAATCTTGAAGAAAAGAAAGGCATCTATCGACTACCCTTCAATGGTGTAGAAAACAGTTACACAGAAATCCGACCATCTCTTTCCAATTCCAGTCTTATTTTATGATAGACAAGATTAAGGATCGCAGTCAATCGGAAAAAGTGTCGAATCCAAATTTTTATCCTGTTTTCTTTCGTCATAATATCTGCGCAACATTACCAAAATGAAAAATGAAGTTAGGAACAAGCGCCCTACACACCAAAGAAGCTCTCCAGAATTGAGAGCTTCTTTGGTGTGTAGGATGTCAACTGCCGCTCTTATTATGTTGAAGCCGGGATCGTCTTTGGCTCATAACGGCCAGTCTTCTCTTAAGCTCTCCCTGCCATTTTTCATCATTCATCTGTTTGGCTACCATCAATAAATCCAGGGATATGTCAATTTGACGCTTCACAATTTCAAACGCATCTTCACTTTCACGATTCACACAATTTTCAAATATCGTATCATCGTCTTCCATGACATAATCCTGAAAATCAATCTCGGTTGCCCCATCTCCATGTGCATATTCAGCCAAAATTTCATACTCATTTTCGACTTTATAATGAACTTCAATGCGACGACATACCGGGCAAAACAGCAAAGGAACATTATGAACTTGGGTGCGGTAATGCTTCAGCGTTCCCTTGGTTCCTACCATGCTTGCTCCACAGCAATAACTCATCCGGGCTCAGCCTCCTCTGAACAAAACCTGTTCTGCCTTGTTTATCTTCTACAATACCTTATTCGCTTTCGTCAGGCAAAATTCCTCCAGAACACAACAACATTTCCATAATTATTTGTTACCTCACTCTGCGTTGCCTCATTAAACAGGCTGTCCTCACATTTTTCGCTGCACAGAGCAGGCAAGCAAGCCCCCAATAACGGTAGAGTAACCGCTAGTTGGGGGCTTGTTTGTTTAATTAATTTCAACTTGTGAAGCTTATATTACAGATTTTGATCGCCTGGTTTCCAGTTCATTGGGCACAAGCCACCGGATTGCAAAGCTTGCAGTACACGCAATGTTTCTTCTACACTGCGACCTACATCGTTGTGGTTAACCACTTGATATTTCAATTCGCCTTCTGGATCAATGATGAACAAGCCGCGCAATGCAACGCCTTCTTCTTCGATCAGAACGCCATAATCGCTTGCTGTTTTTTTCGTGATGTCAGAAGCCAATGGGAAGTTCAGTTTGCCTAGACCGTTGTTTTCTTTAGCTGTGTTGATCCATGCTTTGTGACTGTGCACGGAGTCTACACTGATACCCAGAATTTCAGTATCCAGCTCTTTGAATTGGTCAGCAGCATCGCTCAATGCTGTAATTTCCGTAGGGCACACAAAAGTGAAATCCAGTGGATAGAAGAAAAATACGAGCCACTTGCCACGGTAATCGGAAAGCTTCACCGAACCAAATTCTTGACCGTCTCCAGTCACTGTTTCCAATGCAAAATCAGGGGCGGGTCTTCCTACCAATCTTTCTGCCATAATATGAAATCCTCCTTTAAAATATGTAAGAAAAACACCAAATGTGCTTTCCTCAATCATCTGTATTGTAATAAACAACAACTTACTTGATAAATGTTATCATTCGCTGAAATCAAAGTCAATATTGTAACCATTACTTTTTTATAATTATTTTAAACTAGCTTAAAAATTCACATTTTATTCACATTTTGAACCTTTGAATATACAAATAGCCCCTGATTGCTCAGGAGCTACTGTGCTAAACATTTGCCAAAAAGCCAGACTGTATAACCTTACTATATAATAGGAAGCTTTTTTTCAGAACGGGTGCATTTACGGAGCTTTTAGCGAATAGCTGCTGCGATCAGATCACCCATTTGAGTTGTCGAGATTGCTTGAGATTTATCCACCGCAATATCCGCCGTACGGTGCCCTGCATCCAGTACCTCAGCTACGGCTTTCTCAATGGCATCTGCTGCCTTCTCGTACCCGAAGGTAAGACGGAACATCAAAGCAACGGACAAAATCGTTGCAATGGGATTCGCCAGGCCTTGACCTGCAATGTCAGGCGCCGAGCCATGTACCGGCTCGTATAGGCCGAAGCTGCCTTCTCCCAGTGATGCGGAGGAGAGCATGCCGATGGATCCAGTCAGCATAGCCGCTTCATCACTGAGAATGTCACCAAACATATTTTCCGTCACGATGACGTCGAAGCTAGATGGACGACGCAGCAATTGCATGGCGCAGTTATCAACCAATACATGCTCCAGCTCGACATCCGGGTAGTCTACAGCAACCCGGTTCACTACTTCACGCCATAAACGGGAAGTTTCCAGTACATTAGCCTTATCCACCGATGCAAGTTTTTTGCGACGTTTTTGTGCAATTTCGAAAGATTGGCGCACGATACGCTCTACTTCTGTTACATTATATGCGCAAGTATCAACTGCTTCCTCACCCTGAGGACTTTCTCGTCTGAACTTCTCGCCGAAATAAATGCCGCCCGTCAGTTCGCGCACCACGATCAGGTCCGTTCCTTCCAACACTTCCGGTTTCAATGTAGACGCGTCCTTGAGACAGTCAAAGACGACGGCAGGACGAAGATTCGAAAACAGACCAAGCTCTTTGCGAATGCCTAGCAGCCCGGTTTCAGGACGAAGTTCCTTTGGATTGTTATCCCATTGTGGCCCTCCTACCGCACCCAGCAGAACAGCATCTGCAGACTGACATACTGCCAGTGTTTCTTCCGGTAATGGTGTGCCCTTCTTATCAATGGCAATCCCGCCGAACAGCGCATGCTCCGTTTCAAATGAAAAGCCGAATACTTCTTCCGTACGTTTCAAAATTTTCTCTGCCTCTGCGACCACTTCAGGTCCAATTCCATCTCCCGCTATTACCGCAATCTTTTTAACGTCTGCCATCACGTACACTCCTCTTGTTATACAGCCATACAACCGTATTTTTCATACCTTCTTTGTAACATATATGGCAGGGCTTTGACCAAGATATAGAATCTATCAATTCAATAGGCACAGCCTATAAGCTGGTTTTTTCATCAGAAAAAAAGAAAACAGGACCGGAAAAACCCGACCCTGTAAACCCAACTCTTAAGTCTGCATAAAAACTAAGATTTATAATCTACGCGATTACTGTAGTTTTTACGCTTGTCGATTAAACCATTCAGCGCATCCACGTAAGCCCGAGCACTTGCTTCCAGAATATCGGTGCTTACCCCGCGTCCCTGTACAGACAGTTCGTTTTGCGTCAGCACTACATGGACTTCACCCAGAGCGTCCTTACCATGGGTAACAGACTTGATGGAGTAATCTGAAAGTACAACGCTCTCACCGCTGGCTTGATCAATCGCATTATAGATCGCATCGACTGAACCATTTCCTTCAGCTTCTGTCTCAATAATCTGACCTTCATCGTTAACCAGACGCACTTGTGCGGAAGGCGTAGCCTTATTCCCGTAGGTAACAAAAATGGTTTCCAGCTTGAAGACTTCAGGTGCATCAGCCAATTTTTCTTCCAGCAATGCCAAAATATCATCGTCCGAAACTTCCTTTTTCTTATCAGCCAAATCCTTGAACTGCCCAAAAGCGCGATTCAGATCTTCTTCGTTCAATTCGTAGCCCAACTCGATCAAACGCTCACGGAAAGCATGACGACCTGAGTGCTTACCGAGTACCAACTTGCTTTCTTTCAGACCGATACTTTCTGGTGTCATGATTTCATAAGTCGTTTTCTCTTTCAGCATACCGTCTTGATGAATACCTGATTCGTGCGCAAAAGCGTTGGCTCCAACAATTGCCTTGTTGCCCGGCACTACCATCCCCGTCAAACGGCTAACCAAACGGCTCGTGCGCGCAATTTCAGACAATTGCAGAGACGTTTTGGCCTGGAAAAATTCCTGTCTCGTCTCCAGTGCCATGGCGATTTCCTCAATGGCCGTGTTTCCAGCACGTTCACCGATACCGTTAATGGTTCCCTCGATCTGATCCGCGCCGTTCAGGATGGCAGCAAGTGTATTAGCAGTAGCCATTCCCAGGTCATTGTGGCAATGTGCACTCAATTGAATCTTCTCCACATCGATTACATTTTCCTTAATATGTTTGAATATATTTCCATACTCATAGGGTGTCAAGTAACCTACCGTATCTGGAATGTTGACGACAGAAGCTCCTTCTTGTACAGCCATGGTGACCATTTCAACCACAAAATCAAGCTCTGTACGGCCTGCATCTTCCAAGGAAAACTCCACTTTAGGCAAATATTTCAACCCATAGCGTATGGCAGCACGAGCAGTTTCCAAAACCTGTGCCTTCTCCATCCGCAGCTTATGTTGACGGTGAATAGGAGAGGTTGCCAAAAAGATATGGATACACGGGTCCTGAGCTCCCTTGAGTGCCTCGCGAACTGCATCAATATCCTGTTCCCTTGCACGCGAAAGACCAATCACCGTCGAATTTTTTACAGCTTTTGCTACTGCATTAACAGCTGCCAGATCACCCGGAGAAGCAGCCGGGAACCCAGCCTCCATACGATCAATTCCCAGCTTCTCCAACTGATGAGCGATCTCCACTTTTTCACGAGTATTCAAGTTCACGCCAGGTGACTGTTCTCCGTCTCTCAACGTTGTGTCAAATATATATATTTTGCGCAACCTAACGCACCTCCTCAGGATTAGGACCCTTAAATTACAATGCGGCTCACGCAATAAGCAGGGCCGCATTGTAATTAATATTTATAAATAATGCATGTAGTCGAATTCATAGTACAAAAGATTATTACTTTTTGATCCAATGCATCATTTCACGCAATTGTCCGCCCACCACTTCAATCGGATGGTTAGCTTCATTACGACGAGTTGCCGTAAGGAATGCACGTCCAGATTGATTTTCAAGGATGAAGTCACGAGCAAATTTACCTTGTTGAATGTCAGTCAATACATCCTTCATGGCTTTCTTCGTATCTTCCGTTACCACACGTGGTCCAGTTACATAATCGCCATATTCCGCTGTATTACTGATGGAATCACGCATCGTTGCCAATCCACCTTCATACATCAAGTCAACGATCAGCTTAAGCTCATGCAAACATTCAAAGTATGCCATCTCAGGAGCATAACCTGCTTCAGTCAATGTTTCAAAGCCCGCTTTTACAAGTGCGCTCACGCCGCCACACAATACCGCCTGCTCACCGAACAGATCCGTCTCCGTTTCTTCACGGAAGGAGGTTTCAATTACGCCCGCACGTGTACAGCCAATGCCTTTTGCGTAAGCAAGTCCGATTTCTTTGGCCTGACCCGTTGCGTCCTGCTCAATTGCGATCAGCCCCGGTACTCCAAACCCTTCTACATAAGTACGACGTACCATATGTCCTGGGGATTTTGGAGCAACCAGCAATACATCGCTATCTTTAGGAGCTACGATTTGTCCAAAATGAACGTTAAAACCATGGGAGAACAAAAGAGCTGCGCCTTTTTTCAGGTTAGGTTCAATTTCATTTTTGTACACAGAAGCTTGAGTTTCATCAGGTAACAAAATTTGAACCACATCTGCACGGCTTGTTGCATCAGCTACGTTCAGAACTTCAAAACCGTCGTTTCTTGCGACATCAGCCGATTTGCCTTCACGCAAACCAATAACAACATTCACACCACTGTCACGCAAGTTTTGTGCTTGAGCATGCCCTTGGCTACCGTAACCGATAACGGCCACTGTCTTTCCTTTCAATACGCTGAGTTCTGCATCTTTTTCGTAGTACGTTGTAACTGCCATGGTTAATTTCCTCCTTTTAATTGGACCCTTCATAATGAGCGGGTACTCCAAGAGACTTTCCCTCGTGATTAGCATCTAAAAATCTCTTCGAGTCCCCGCTCTTATGCGGGCGGTTCTTTATTGATGTAATGCGCTATAAGCGGTAATTCGTTAAAGCTCCATATTAAGCATTGCCACGTATCATAGCTGTAACCCCGGTTCGAGTCAACTCCCGAATACCGTAAGGCTTCAACAACTCGATCATGGCATCAATTTTTTCTGTATCGCCAATGACCTGTACAATCAAACTCGTCGTTCCAACATCAATTACAGCTGCTCTGAATGTTTCTACCACGCCCATAATCTCTGGCCGTTGAGGCGGTTCTGCCTTTACCTTTATCATCGCCAATTCCCGGGCTACCATTGGTTTGGAACTGAGATCGATGACCTTGATCACATCAACCAGCTTGTAAAGCTGCTTTTCAATCTGCTCTAGGTTGTTCTCATCCCCTACAGTCACAATGACCATACGGGATAATCCAACTTCTTCCGATTGTCCCACAGTTATGCTCTCAATGTTAAAGCCGCGGCGACCGAACAGGCCGGACACACGTTGCAAAACGCCGGGTTGATCATTTACCAGTACAGCAATGGTATTTTTTGTTGTCATTTTACTCGTCCCCCATCAGCATTTGATCAATTGTCGAACCTTGCGTCACCATTGGATATACGTTCTCTTCCTTGCTGACTACAAACTCGACAACGACCGGTCCGGGTGTATCAAGCGCCTCCTGCCAAGCCCGACGTGCCTCTTCCTTATTCGTAGCACGCAGCCCTTTGACACCGTATGCTTCGGCAAGTTTCACAAAATCCGGACTTCCCGCCAGGTCAATGTGACTATACCGATTGTTATAGATCAATTCCTGCCATTGGCGAACCATTCCAAGCACCTGGTTGTTGATAATTACGATTTTAACCGGAATGTTATTGATTGCACAGATGGCTAATTCCTGCGAACACATCTGCATACCGCCGTCCCCGTTAATCGATATTACCAATCTGTCGGGATTGGCCATTTGAGCACCGATTGCAGAAGGGAAACCAAATCCCATCGTACCGAGTCCACCAGAGGTGACCCATGAGCGTGGCTGATTGAATTTGTAATACTGCGCTGCCCACATTTGATGCTGTCCCACGTCTGTCGTTACGATTGCACCACCCTTGGTCGTTTCATCCAACAACTCAACAACCCATTGGGGTTTAAGTACCGTTTCAGAATCCTTATAAGAATAAGGTTTCTCATTCTTCCAATGCTGAATTTGCGCTCTCCATGCATCTGCCAGGTCCGCACGTTTCACATCCTGATTCAGCAATTCCAGCACTGCCTTCACGTCACCCACGATAGGAATATCCGCTGCAACATTTTTTCCAATTTCAGCAGGATCGATATCAATGTGGACGATTTTAGCTTGAGGAGCAAACCCATCCAACTTGCCTGTTACCCGATCATCGAAGCGGGCTCCGATACAGATCAACAGATCTGACTGTTGAATCGCCTGATTGGAGGTGTATGTTCCATGCATCCCCGGCATCCCCGTCCACAATTCATGTCCACTTGGGAAGCCACCCAATCCGAGCAATGTTGTCGTGATAGGAATTTCCGTTTTACGAACAAACTCGTAAAGTGCTTCATGTCCACCGGAGTATACAACTCCTCCACCTGCCAGAATGAATGGACGTTCTGCTTCGGAAATAGCTTGAGTTAGCTTGTCTAGTTGAATTTTGTTGGGCAACACTTTCGGGTTATAACCCCGCATGGTCACAGGTTCCGTTTGTGGGACAAACAACGTCTGGGCTGCAGAAATATCCTTCGGAATATCAATCAGTACCGGTCCCTTGCGCCCTGTGTTGGCAATATGAAATGCCTCATGGATGATTCGCGGTAGATCCTCTACATCTCTTACCAGATAGCTATGTTTCGTAATCGGCATTGTAATTCCCGTAATATCGGCTTCCTGGAAAGCATCCGTACCGATCAGGGAAGATACAACGTTACCCGTGATGACCACCAACGGCACCGAATCCATAAAAGCCGTCGCAATACCAGTTACCAGGTTTGTCGCTCCAGGTCCGGAAGTCGCAATACAGACGCCCACTTTACCGCTCGCCCGTGCATAACCATCTGCCGCATGAATAGCTCCTTGTTCGTGACGAGTGAGGACATGCTTGAAATCCTTAAAGCCATACATGGCATCATAGATATATAACACTGCACCACCAGGATATCCGAAGACACAATCTACTCCCTCCAGCAACAGGCTACGGAGTAAAATTTCCGAACCTGTAATCACTTCAGGCTTCATCCACTTTTCACGTAATTCATTGGTTGACCTAACTTCAGGAATTTGTGCACTCATTGGTCATCCTCCTTTACAAAATTTACATACATCTGACATTTGTAAAAACAAAAAAACCTTTCATCCCTAGAACAGACTTGCTGTTACTGAGGGACGAAAGGCTGTAGCTTCCGTGGTACCACCCGTGTTTGCCCGATATTTCGCAATATCGAACCTTGGCAGGTACAGAAATCACAAAGGATCTCCATATCTGGCGTCTGTAACGTAGACCGTACGATTTTCCCTAATAGGTGATTTAGTACGCCGTTAATATCATCGGGCCCAAATACTTTTCAGGAAAACAGCTCCAAGGTGAGCTCGTTAAAAAGGGATTTTGGTGAAGCTTGCAGCTAATGCCTCACTCTCTGAACAAAAGAGCCCTAATCACTTCGTCCTCTTCATTGCCGTTGAGTTCATGTCATTCTTTCAAATGTTTAGACACATTATATGTCTCCCATCTGGGATAGTCAATACCCATATTTCATAAAAATTTATGTTTCTTTTCTGAAGCACCTCCGAGTCGCACGCTTGTAAGAGGTACCCGCATATTATAAAAAAGACCACACGGTGAGACAGTACACTCCTCCAAAGCCACGTCTTATCTTGTTAAAAGGGTAGAAAAGGAGGCCCGTTTATGATTCGAAAACGCAGCTCTCAAGATGACAACATCATCTTTCGTCTAATCGAGCAAGAGCTTGTCCCCCTATCGCATTTAAGTGCCCAAGAAATGGAACAAATACGCAAAGAATTACCCCGGCGCTTAAACCGGGGCATCACTTTTGTAGCTTGCAGACCGGATAATGCACAGGTTGTTGGCTTCATTCATGTTATGCTGCATGGCGAACTATTATACATTGATTTGATCGCAATCTCTTCGGCTCATCAAGGTATGCGATACGGAAAAAAACTGCTTGAGCATGCCGAACACTACGGACGACTGCGTCGCTGCAAGCGGGCTAAAGTGATGGTGGATGAAGACAATATCAGGGGGATCCACTTTTATCTGCGTCATCAATATCAAATGCTGCGATACGTAGCTCTGAGCCGATGCCACGAACTCGAAAAGTTACTGTAAAAAGTATCTTTTTCGGGCTCAGGATTTTGTATGACTAAAATAAATTAGGGTAATACGGATATCCTACCCCGGGGTATCCCCCGTCTGTATACGGGCCTGACTGCGGACCATATCCTGGTCCTCCATAGCCCGGACCGTAGCCACCATATCCCCCACCATAGGCACCAATGTATGGAGCTGTGCCGATGGCAAGCAAGTCAAACAGCACCAGAGGAATAATTGCCTTCGTGTTTACTTTTTTCTTGCGGTTTGGTTGAAGAACCAGTCGGTTACCCGAAATGCGAATCAGCTTGCCGCTGACCTGGGAACCATCCTTGCGAGTAGCAAAGATGACTTTGCCGACAAGCTTCTCCACCTGCTTTCTGGTTACTGCCTGTTTCATCGTATTTCCTCCTTCTTCTCAACGGATGGACAGATTGAACGGCTCCTTGATAGCTCATCACCACCACAAAATAGACCGGAGCTGACAGGGGCCGAGCGTCCCGTCCAATCTGCATAGCACAGTCTATTCCATTCATGCCAGTAGCGTATGTTTAAATGCCTGCACAATATAAAAAAATCTGATACCTGCATATGCAGATACCAGATTTTTTATACACCCATGTACATTTTGCAAAACATACAGCATCAGTTGTTTATAAGTTTAACGCTTGCTTGGATCATAAAGTTGACCCAAAGCGGCCGGAGCGCGTGAACGTCCGACAGCCGCTACCAGTACAATAATCGTCAGGAGATACGGCAACATAAAAATAATTTCCTGGGGAATACTTTGTGACCATGCGAACAGCTGCACATAGTTGCGAATGGCTTGTGAAAAACCAAAAAACACTGCTGCGCCAAAAGCACCGAGCGGATTCCATTTACCGAAAATCATAGCGGCAATAGCAATATATCCCTGCCCCGAAACTGTATTGTGTGAGAACATGTTGGTTGTAGTCAGAGTGATTGTAGCTCCACCAATCCCAGCCAACGCCCCACTAATCATCACACCAATATAACGAAGACGATTTACTTTAATTCCCACGGTATCGGCCGCTCCTGGATGCTCCCCAACGGAACGCAAACGCAAGCCAAACGGTGTTTTATACAAGGTGAAATATCCAATAATAACCAATAGAATGGCTAGATATGTCGTTGGGTAAGCTTGGAAAAAGGCTTTTCCTGCAATCGGGATATCCACAAGGTAAGGGATGGATATTTCGTTGAAACCCTGAATCCGACCGGTGTCACCATCACCCTCAAATAAAAGCTTGACCATATACAGTGTACTACCTGCTGCCAGAAAATTAATAACTATACCACTTATTACCTGATCAGCTTTAAAGGTAATAGAGGCTACAGCATGAATTAGCGAAACCAGAATACCGAACACCGCAGCTGACAGCACACCTACCCAAGCCGCAGAGGTGCCTCCTAGTCCAGCTTGCTCGGCATAAAATCCGCCAACACCCGCTGCAAACGCTCCAAATACCATAAGTCCTTCCAACCCGAGGTTCGTCACACCGGATTTTTCTGAAAAAACTCCGCCGAGAGACGCAAAAATAATCGCCGTCGCAAAAACGAGCGTTGTATGGATTAATTCACCAAGTGTTAACCAACTCATTTTACAACACCTTCTCTTTCTTCCGCTTGGAGTAGAGCGGCTTCACAACCCAACGTACAATACCTTGGGCCGCAATGAAGAAAATAATCGAGCCGATGACAACCCGGATAATTTCGGGCGGTACATCTGCGCTAAAGCTCATCCCCGCAGAACCATACGTAAGCGTTCCGAACAAAACAGAACCAAGCAGCACACCAAATGGGTTATTCATCCCAATCAGAGCTACAGCGATACCGTCAAAACCCGTTCCCGGTGATCCTGCCATGACAGATTGATAATGGAATACTCCCAGCACTTCAAAGGCCCCTGCCAATCCGGCAAAAACTCCACTAATGAACATCGCTTTTATAATATTACGATTTACATTCATACCTGCATAACGGGATGCATCCTGATTAAATCCGACAGCCCGTAGCTCATAGCCCTGCTTTGTTTTCCACATGAAAATGTAGAAAAAGACTGCTGCCAGCACAGCAATAACCGTACCCCAATGTACCCGAGCATTCCCCATCATCTGGGACAGCCATTCGATGGAAATTGAAGCAGAAGGCTGAATATCCACAGAACGATTCTCACCTTCCATAAGTGCGAACTGATTGATCACCAAATTAGCCAAATACAGGCCGATCCAGTTCATCATAATACATGTAATAACTTCATTCACGCCTCGTTTGGCCTTCAAATAGCCAGCAATCGCAGCCCACAGGCCTCCGAAAACTGCGCCTGCAATCACAGCTAGCGGTGCATGAATGATAGCTGGCAGTCCGTGGAGTTTAATGCCCACAATCGAAGCAGCTGTCATACCTACCAGAAACTGACCTTCGCCACCAATATTAAACAATCCGGCGCGGGCCGCAAAAGCAAATGCCAACCCCGTCAAAATCAGCGGAGTCATCTCGCGGATAGCCTCTCCAAAGTTATAAGAATCTCCGTATACACGGCTAAACAAAGCAGAATAGGCCACAATAGGGTCATACCCGCCAATCAGCATCACGATAGCACCCAGAAGGAGACCCAAAATAATAGAGACCAGCGCCAGTACAAAGGAGTCTTTTGTGAATATTTTCAATAGATTAGCCATTCTCTACTCCTTTCTTCACTGCACTTCCTGCCATCATCAGTCCCAGTTCCTGGTCATTCGTTTCTTCTGGCAGCACTTCCCCGACAATCTTGCCCTCATAGATGACAGCAATTCGGTCGGATACATTCATAATCTCGTCCAGTTCAAAAGATATGAGCAACACAGCTTTACCTTGGTCCCTCTGCGCAATCAGTTGTTTCTGGACAAATTCAATAGCTCCAACATCCAGACCGCGTGTAGGCTGTGCTGCAATGAGAAGGTCCGGATTTTTATCAATTTCACGTGCAATGATAGCCTTCTGCTGGTTCCCACCAGATAATGCTCTTGCCTTCGTGTGAATATCCGGTGTTCTAACATCAAACTTTTCAATGAGACTTTTAGCCTGTTTCTCTATAGCATCTTTGTTCAAGAAGCCATTTTTACTGTAAGGCGCCTGGTAATACGTCTCCAGCACCATATTTTCACTCATAGAAAAATCGAGCACCAACCCATGCTTATGACGGTCTTCTGGTATATGTGAAACGCCTGCCTCTGAAATTTTGCGTGGTGACTGATTGGCCACCTCTTGTCCGAGCAAACGAATGCTCCCGCCATCCACCTTGCGTAAGCCTGTCAAAGCTTCGATCAGCTCACTCTGTCCATTACCATCTACTCCGGCAATCCCCAAAATCTCGCCCGCCTTGACCTGCAGGTTCAACTCATTTAGAACATGAATACCATCCTTGTTTTTAGAAATTACATTGTTCATTTCCAATACCGTTTGTCCTGGTTGCGCAAGCTGCTTGTCCACTTTAAAGGACACACGACGGCCCACCATTTTCTCAGCCAGCTCATTTGGTGTTGTTTCAGACGTCTTGACCGTATCAATAACCTGACCTCGGCGAATGATCGTAACGGTATCTGCAATTTGCATGATTTCTTTAAGTTTATGAGTAATAAGAATAATTGATTTGCCTTCAGCCACCAAACGTTTCATAATGTCCAGCAGCTCAGTGATCTCTTGTGGTGTCAGTACAGCTGTAGGCTCATCGAAAATCAGAATATCTGCACCGCGATAAAGCGTTTTAATAATTTCTACACGTTGCTGCATACCCACAGATATATCCTCAATTTTGGCATTCGGATTCACCTGAAGGCCGTACTGCTCAGACAACCGCTGTACTTCTGCGGCAGCCTTTTTATAATTGATTTTCAGACCCTTACGTGGCTCCGAGCCCAGGACAATATTTTCAGTAACGGTAAACGGCTGTACGAGTTTAAAATGCTGATGCACCATGCCAATCCCCAGATCAATCGCCTTATTTGGACTATCAATCTGTACGGGTTTACCTCCGATTTCAATGGTCCCTTCATCCGGCTGATACAGTCCGAAAAGAATATTCATAAGCGTAGATTTACCCGCGCCATTCTCACCCAAAAGGGCATGAATTTCTCCCTTATGCAGCTTGATGCTGATGGAGTCGTTGGCAACGATGCCGGGGAATCGTTTTGTAATTTGCTTTAACTCAACGACGGGGGTCGCTGCATCCATGAGATCACCCTTATACACTTTATAGTATGTGCTCCAATGAGCTGATTTTGCCCGTTATAATCCATATAACTCCAGACGTAAGAACAAGGCTAGTCTTATGAACCAGCCTTGTCGCCACCTCTATATGCTTCAAGCCAAAACTTATTTCGAAGGAACTGTAATTTCGCCCTTAATAATTTTTTGCTTGTATTGTTCTACAATATCAAGCACGTCTTTAGGTACGTTTTTCGTTGATGTGTCTGCCAAACCAATGCCATTATCCTTCAGAGCCAGTGTTTCGACACCGCCCTTAAATTTACCGTCAATTACTTCTTTAGATACGCGTTTTACAGCTTCATCTACACGTTTTACCATCGAAGTCAATGTTACGTCGTCACCAAATTCAAGCGATTGGTCTTTATCCACACCAATAACCCATACTTGCTGACCTTGTTGCTTACGTGCGAGTGCTTCGTTAAATACACCTGTACCAGATCCGCCAGCTGCATGGAAAATAATATCTGCACCGCTGTTATAGATCGTCGCAGCCGCTGCTTTACCCAGATCCGGCTTATCAAATGCACCTGTGTAGTTAACTTCCAATTTTGCATTTGGATTTACAGCTTTAATTCCTGCTTCGAATCCTTTTTCAAAACGTTTGATCAACGGGCTATCTTGTCCACCCACAAAACCAATTTTGTTTGTTTTGGTAAGCTTACCAGCTACAACCCCCACCAAGAAGGAACCTTCATTTTCAGCAAAAACAACCGATTTTACGTTAGGCGCATCCACGACACTGTCAATGATCGCCAAATTCTTGCTCGGGTTGTCTTTCGCTACTTGTCCAATCGCATTCGCCAGATTAAAACCGATTCCCCAAGTCAGGTTAAAATCACCCTTAACAAATTGGTTCAGGTTAGGAATATAATCTTGATCGGATTTACTTTGCAGGTATTTAACTTTAACGCCTGATTCTTTCTCAGTGGCTTGTAGTGCCTCCCAAGCAGATTGGTTAAACGATTTGTCGTTTACTCCACCCACATCTGTAACCATGCCGATTTGGACATTCGATGTTTTGGCAGAACCACCTGTGTCTCCACCATTTGCGTTGGACGCACCTTGATTTTTGTTACCGCAGCCTGCGAGAATGACCGAGATCGCCAGCAGCATAACCAAAGACATACTGAACATTTTCTTCATGCTGATACTGTTCCCCCTTAGTGTTAGATCCCTGGACTGTCTCTTTTCTTTGAACATGTACATGCTCATGCATGTCATTTACTGACGAGACAGATCGTACAGAAGACTTACTTTAGAGATTATACAATTATGATCGGCTAAAATCTAGACAATTAATAACCTTGGGTCAATTTTTTTTAAAACCTCAACAATGTAAGCGCTACAATCTTAAAAAAAACATACATTCTTCCATCCTACGTCATATTTATTCGTATTTTGGAGAAAACAAAGTCTTTTCCGTACCATTGAGTATGTACAAAAAAAGGCATCCCTACACAGCGTACTGCTTGGGATACCTCTTTACCACTTTCGTGGTTTCCACGCCTTCATTATGAATAATTAAGCGTTGATTTTGCCTTTAGCAACAGTTGCCAAAGAGTTGAATGCATTAATATCATTGACTGCAAGATCAGCCAAGATTTTGCGGTTAATGTCCACACCAGCCAATTTCAGGCCGTGCATCAATTTGCTGTAAGACAAACCGTTCAAACGAGCTGCTGCGTTGATACGCACGATCCACAGTCTGCGGAAGTTACGTTTCGTCTGACGACGGTCACGGTATGCGTAAACAAGCGATTTCATTACCTGCTCGTTAGCTGTTTTAAAAATGCGGTGTTTGGAACCAAAATAACCTTTAGCAAGCTTCAATACTTTTTTATGACGACGACGAACGACGAATCCGCCCTTTACTCTTGCCATATCAAATGACCTCCCAAATAATGTTTATACTTCATTCATTGCCGTGCTGTGCTATTTCAGGTTAGCAAGACCTTGTTTCAGACGCTTAACGTCCCCAGGTGCCATCTCAGGGTTAGTACCCAGAACGCGTTTTGCACGTTTGGATTTGTGGGAAAGCAAGTGGTTTTTGTAAGCTTTGTAACGCATTACTTTACCAGTACCGGTAATTTTGAAGCGGCCTTTAAGGCTGCTATGTGTTTTCATTTTAGGCATTGAACTTCCTCCTTAATTTGTCATTGACTCTTTGGAGCCAATATCATAATCATGCTGCGTCCTTCGAGCTTGGGTTGGCGCTCCACGGTACAAAGATCAGCAACTTCCAATTTCACACGTTCGAGAATTTTTTGACCCACGTTAGCATGAGTAATTTCACGACCGCGGAAACGAACGGAGCATTTCACCTTGTCCCCTTCATTCAGGAACTTCACCACATTGCGAAACTTGGTTTGGTAGTCATGTTCCTCGATGTTGGAACGGAACCATACCTCTTTGATGTCAACGATCTTCTGGTTTTTACGGGCTTCCTTTTCTTTCTTCTGTTGCTCATAGCGGAATTTTCCGTAATCCATAATCCGACACACGGGCGGCTTCGCTTGAGGCGCCACGTTCACGAGATCCAAGTTTGCGTCAATCGCCATTTGCAAAGCTTCACGCGTCGGTTTAATCCCGATTTGTTCACCGTTCGCACCAACTAGACGTACTTCTCTCACTCGAATCTCATCATTGATCATATGTTCCTTACTAATAACCCTCCACCTCCAGAACCTGTTATTGTTGTATTGTGTTTAAGCACAAAAAAGGGATGACGACTACACAGCCGACATCCCTGTCTGATACTCAATTCATCATGAAAGTTCAATTCACAAATCATTGGATCATGACCAGCCGGCAATACCGGGCAGGTGAGAAGTCGGACCTTCTACTTGTTAATCCATACTTTTCAATTAACATACTCAAATATCTTATCACGGTGCAATCGAGGTGTCAACACTTTAATAAAAATTGATGACACCGATCTCTAGTCCTATTCCACCGTCTAATTACCCTTGCTTGCTCTGAACCTCTTCTAGGCGAACGACACGCGTATGCTGGGTATGGCTCCATTGCTTGTTGTTCTGTGTGAAGAACGCATAGACCGTAATTGGATACCACGATATCGCATAGACCGGGAACAGCAATAAGTACAGATATACTTTTTTGAATGTGACCTTTTCCAAAATCATTGCGAGCACAAAAGTAGCAACATTCAGACCAATAGCTATAACACCGGTCCAAGCTGGTAACTGTACATAGATGTTCTCGATATTAGGTCCACCAAAGAAGGCGATATCTATCCACATAGCTACTGTCATCAAGAAGGTGAGCAGTACGATATACACGTTCAGACCATAAAGAGCCATATCGAATTTAATCAGGCTTCTATGCTTGATACTTTGCCACAGCAACGGGAAGAAATAACGACGAGCGACCGTGAAATGACCTTGCATCCAGCGCAGACGCTGTCTGGACGAGGCTTTGAACGTCAACGGCTTTTCATCATATACCTTGGCATCGTAATTAAATCTTGGATATACGTTGCACTGCGTGCAGCGCATGGTGAATTCCAAATCCTCTACGAGACTTGTCGCACCCCAGCCCATTTCCTTAAGCAGATTTGTTTCAAAGCACATGCCTGTACCACCGAGGAAATTAGCCATGTTCAGATTGTGACGTGACAGCTGCCACAAACGGTTGATGTACCAATAAGATACCCCGTATGCCGCTGTAATCCAAGAATCCTCAGGATTCTTAGTATCAATGTACCCCTGGATAACACGGGCACCTGTACACAGATCATTGTTCATTTCACTCAAGAAATTGGTATGCGCCAAATTGTCAGCATCAAACATGACGATGGCATCATATTGGCGTGGCATAGCCCATAATTCCTTGAGCATCCACTCAATAGCGTAGCCTTTACCACGCAGATTCGGATTCGTACGTTCACAAGCATTCATGCCGTGAGCGCGAACGATGTCCGCAGTCTTATCTGTGCAGTTATCACAGATTACGAACACATCGTAAAGTTCCTTCGGATAATCAAGTTGCTTCAAATTTTCCATCAATGCTCCGACAACCTGTTCTTCATTGTGGGCAGCGACTAAAATGGCAAATGATTTTTCTGGAGCCGCGTGCTCTTTCCTTTTCTTCCGAACCAATCCGAACAAGGAGAATGCAAACTGATAGACTGCGATCACCGCCAGTATGACCTGGAGCGTCACAAAAATAGCGTCTAACATGATCTCTTGTTACCCCCTTTTTATACCCCTTAAAATCTTGCGTTTGTTTGTTTTCTATCTGTGTAGCGCAAGTTGCGGCGCTTTGCGCGCCTTTTCTGTAGTTTTTGACCCGACCCTTGCTTTCTTCATTGGCTGTGCGCAGCCCCCTTTTGGCTGACACAGGAACGCCATTACGATTTTCGTTGGTTTTCAATCTTTTGTCAAAGCCCTTAAACCGGTCTCAGCAGCAAAAAAACACAACAAACTCCCGTTTAAACCGGGAATGCAGCGCTGGACTTCTCATTCATGACGTTTAGGTCTTATTTTCATCCATTTGCTAACTTTTTATTTCTTTGGTCCCTCCTTTTTGTGGGCCAATTAGCAACCACTTCTAAACACTCTATCTTATTAGACGGATGAACGCAAAGAAAGTTATACAATACAGCTTATATTCCATTAACATTTTTGTGTAGAATTGAACCAAGTAAGTTATGAATCTTTAGTGATTCTTGAAATGAACAGCGTTTAAAAATATGATGAGAGCAAGAGAATAATTACTTATGGTCTGATTATGTCAAAATGACTCAAAATATTTGCCGACTGACCTGAACCGGCAACCGGAGGAAACCAAATGCAACGTCTAGTCGTAAAACTTGTAAGTCTGGAGCAGCAGTTGTTCAAATGGATCAACGGACGCTTACACAACCGTTTTTTGAACTTCTGGCTTTATTATCTCACACATTTAGGCGGGGCTACCTTTACTATAGCCTCCACACTCCTTATTTGGTGGCTCGCTCCGAACCCGTGGAAAGATTCCGGTATGAAGGGAGCCATCGCTCTTGGGGTCAGTCACATCCCCGTAGCCATCGTTAAAAAGCTGTACCCGCGGATTCGCCCGTATTTAGCGCTACCAGGTACAAATACATTCCGTAACCCCTTGTCGGACCATTCTTTTCCCTCAGGGCACACGACCGCTATTTTTTCAGCTACCGTGCCTTTTATGCTACAGTCACCGATGCTAACACTGCTGCTGTTGCCTGTAGCGACAATTGTAGGTTTTTCTCGGATTTATCTAGGTCTCCACTACCCAACGGATGTACTTGCAGGAGCGGTGATCGGAACGTCTGCAGCAATAGGAACGGTTGCATTCTGGCCTTAAAGCCGATATGGTATGATTGAGAACATCCCAGCAGGAACAGGTGAAATGAGAGTGGCTAAAAAACGAGTGTTATTATTATCGGAAGGTTTCGGTGCCGGACATACTCAAGCTGCCTACGCGCTCTCAAGCAGTTTGCGGAAGCTTTCTCCGAATGTGCAGACAAGAGTGCTGGAGCTGGGGAGTTTTTTGAATCCAAGAATGGCCCCCCTTATTATTACAGCATACAAGAAGACTGTCGTATCGCAGCCTCGTCTAGTCGGATTGGTTTACCGTCATCAGTACAAAAAATCATTAAACCGTCTTACAACGCTCGCTTTGCACCGTCTGTTCTACACGCAGACCCGAAACATTCTCCGGCAGCTTCGTCCCGATTTGGTGGTATGTACTCATCCCATCCCAAGCGCGGTAATTTCACGTTTGAAGCGCTTAGGTTTACATGTTCCGCTTTGTACTGTTATTACAGACTACGATGCACATGGAACATGGATTAGTCCCGAGGTTGACCGGTACTTTGTATCTACGCCTGAAGTCATGCGTAAGCTGCGAGCACGCGGAGTACCCGTCTCGAAAATCCAGGTGACTGGTATTCCCGTTCATCCAAATTTTTGGGAACATCCTGGGCACGATGAAATTAGAGAACAATTTGGACTTAAACCCATCCCGACCGTACTCGTTATGGGTGGCGGCTGGGGCCTTATGAATGACGAAGTCATACATCGTTCGCTTACTCAGTGGAGAGAGAACATTCAATTTATTTTTTGTTTGGGGCATAATGATAAAATTCGTCGTAAAATGCAATTAGATCCCAGGTTTAATCATCCAAATATTCATATCTTCGGATTTACACGGGAAATCGACAAATTAATGGAGGTATCGAATCTGCTCATCACCAAACCCGGCGGAATGACATGCACCGAGGGATTGGCTAAAGGGATTCCGATGCTGTTTCACAAACCTCTCCCTGGACAGGAGGAGGAAAATTGTCAATACTTTACGGCTCAAGGCTACGGAGAACCGATTACTTCGCTGGATGTTGTCGTGAAATGGATGAACCGACTGCTACACGATTTTCCAGAAATCGTCCGCAAACGACAGGAGCACGTCCACAATGTAGCGCGATATTATCCTCTTCAGAGCGCACAGAGTATTTTGGATATACTGGAACCGAACAGGGTGCTTTCCTAAAAGGAAGCACCCTGTCTTATTTTATCCATTTGATCTATTTTTTATTTCCCGTACTTTTCAAGGCGTGTTTTTCCGTACTCTTCCAAAGCATCTTGGCCGATCAGCACCTCGACTCGATGAATATTCATACCCTTGCCCATGAACTTTTGTTCATATTCCGTCATGACATGCTCCTCGTTGATCCCCTCACGATGAAGGTTTAACGAAATATTCGTCATTTGTAAACCGCTATCGGCAAACGAATTCAAAGAAAACTCAAATAGTGTCTCCGAATCAGTCTTAAAATGAATTTGTCCTTTACTGTTCAAAAGCTGACGGTACTTGTCCAAAAAACGCGGATGCGTCAAACGACGACGTGCATGCTTGGCTTTAGGCCAGGGATCACTAAAATTCAGATAAATGCGTTCAATTTCTCCTGGTTCAAAAACATTCTCGATCTGTTCAATGTTTGCCAGTGCCAATTTAATATTAGGCGGCGTATCAACCTCTGAATTACTCCAGGCCAGACGGGACTTTTCTGTTGCACGGCGAACCAGCTCATCATACATATCAAAGCCAATATAGTTAACCTCCGGATTCCGGAAGCTCATTTGGCTTATAAATTGCCCTTTACCCATACCGAACTCTACATGAATGGGACGATCATTACCAAAAAGCTGTTGCCATTTCCCCTTATACTGTGCCGGCTCCAAGATGACTAGGTCCTGTTGTTCTTCCAGACTTTCCCGTATTCCTTTTCTTCCGCGTAAACGCATGTTACTCCTCCATATACTCTGTTATCAAGGAAAAAGGAATTTCACCCCCGCTTGAAGATACGGAAATGAAATTCCTTTTTCAATATATTTGGATTGGGGTCCAACTAATTTAATTGTTCATAGTCTACCCCATCAGCAGGTGAAAAATCAATTGTCTTTTGGCAAGCCGCTCTGATTTTTTGACGTGCGGTCGTTCCAATCTGACGATCCTGCCCAAAACGGACACCAGTCAATGCCAACGCCTCATCAAAGGTTAACTCAACAGTAACTTTATCCATACGCGTCTTATCCTGCGCATTCATAAAAGATCACCTCACGGGTTATTTGTGATGGAACCGACGTGCACTTACCCTAAAACAGGCGATAGAAACAGCACAGCTGCCTCCCTGAAGAATAATCATTAGCAACGGATAACTTTTATCTTCAGGATCGAAAACAGTCCTTTTATTGTATATCTGGTACCGCTTACAATATAACATATTGTGTAACCTTTTTCAATCCGAAACGCCATGAAATCCGCACATTTTATTGACTTGTTCGGTCAAATGATTCCCAATGAAGACTAATTTTTGTTACAATAGGGTGATCGTAAAAAAAGGAGTACACCCATGAAAACAGATTTATTGCCTGCTCCTCTCCTGTGGGGAGATAAACGGTTCCACACTTGGAATTACGAAATGCGTGAGCAATTTCAAAATAAAGTGTTCAAAGTCATGCTGGATGCGGGTTTTACCTGTCCGAATCGCGATGGCTCCATCGCTAAAGGGGGCTGCACTTTTTGTAGCGCACGCGGATCGGGTGATTTTGCCGGGCGTCGTCGTGATGATCTGATCACCCAGTTCAATACGATTCGGGATCGACAGCATCTAAAATGGCCAAACGCCAAATATATTGGCTATTTCCAAGCCTACACGAATACGTATGCCCCGGTTGAGGAACTGCGAGAATACTTTGAGGTAATTCTGGAGCAGCCCGGCGTTGTCGGTCTGTCCATCGCTACACGTCCTGATTGCCTGCCTGACGATGTAGTGGATTACCTTGCCGAGCTAAACGAACGCACGTACCTGTGGGTCGAAATGGGTCTGCAAACCGTCCATGAATCGACCTCAGAACTGATTAACCGCGCTCATGATACTCAATGCTATCTGGAGGCGGTGGAAAAGCTGCGCAAGCGGAATATCCGCGTGTGCGCCCACATTATTTATGGTCTGCCCCAAGAGACGCATGAAATGATGCTTGATACGGGACGTGCAGTAGCGGCTATGGATGTGCAGGGCATCAAAATCCACCTGCTGCATCTCATGCGCAAAACGCCTATGGTCAAGCAGTATGAAGCGGGATTGCTACGCTTTCTGGAAAAGGACGAATACGTGAAGCTGATTGTTGATACGCTGGAGTTTTTACCTCCCGAAATGATTGTTCATCGGTTAACCGGAGATGCCCCACGCGATTTGCTAGTGGGACCCATGTGGTCGCTCAAAAAATGGGAAGTGCTCAATGCCATTGATCATGAACTGAAGTCACGCGAAACGTGGCAGGGAAAATACTGGAGGCAACCTTAAATGGGATTCCTATCCGTCCTGAGCTACGCTCATCAATTGGTGGCTACGCGGGTGCAGCCAGGCGATACTGCTATAGACGCTACCGTCGGTACAGGAGCAGATACGTTGTTTCTGGCAAAAGCTGCTGGCAAACGGGGTCGTGTCTATGGCTTTGACATCCAGCAAGAAGCACTGCATTGCGCCCGTCGTCGACTGGAAGAAAACGCTTCACCTTCATTAGCAGAAGTATCGCTACTACTACAAGGTCATGAGCAAATGCGGGAGGCCGTTCCGGACATGCTGCATGGCAAAGTCGCTGCGGTCATGTTTAACCTCGGCTACTTGCCATCCGAAGGCGCCGATCCTACGGTCATCACGCATACGCATAGTACGCTCGTCGCACTGGATGCTGCTTTACAATTGCTGCGACCACGCGGCATTCTGACTGCCGTACTCTATCCAGGGCATGCTGGAGGAAGTGAAGAAGCAGATGCCGTTCTTCAATGGGCTTCTGCTCTCCCGGTCTCCAGCGGTCAAAGCATTATTTATCGTCAATTACAACGAGCCGCTTCACCTTACGTAGTGGCAGTTGAGAAGAAATAATGTCGGATTTTAAACTCAGGTTATGAGCGGCTTTTTTAGCCGCCTTACATATATCATTTTTTTAGCTCGTTTATCATTTTTTTAGCTCGTTTGGGCGCTATTCATCCCAGTTTATTGCCCATCGGCACGTTATTGATTTCCCTATTCTGTTAGATCACACTCATTTACTCATTATGGAGGAGAGAAATTATGCTAAAGCCATACCCGCTGCAATTTCAACCTGAGTTCAAAGAGAGAGTTTGGGGAGGACGGGCCTTAGAGCAATTTGGTCTAACCCCACCAGAAGGACATATCGGGGAAGGATGGATGATTGCCGATCATCCAAACGGAACAACAACGGTCATCAATGGTGAGCTGGCAGGCAAAGGACTGGATGAAATTCGCGAGACCTACGGGCAAGATTGGCTCGGGGCCAAGGGTGTATCGGAAAAAGGCGGACGATTCCCACTTTTGATCAAACTACTGGATTGTAATGATGACTTATCCGTTCAGGTGCATCCGACAGATGATTACAAAGGACTTCCAGCCGGAGAATTAGGAAAAACTGAAATGTGGTACGTGCTTGATGCCAAGCCGGATGCCAAGATTATTTATGGTCTGACCGAAGGTGTAACCCGGGAGAGTCTGCGTATAGCTCTTGAAAGTGGGGACATCCTCGGCAGTTTGCGTCAGGTTCCAGTCGAAGCAGGCGATACATTCTTCATCCCCGCTGGAACCGTACATGCACTGTGTGCAGGCGTTGTCGTTGCTGAAATCCAGCAAAATTCGGATACTACCTATCGCTTATATGACTATAATCGCCCCGGACTGGATGGCAAGCCTCGTGAGTTGCATATCGAGGATTCCCTCAATGTAACCTCCTACGAAGGTGCAGGCGCAACAACGATGAAAACGGACGGCTTACAGCCTGGAAAATGGCTCCAGCTAGCAGCCTGTGAGTATTTTGTTGTGGAAAAGGGTATCGTAGATGGAAGTTGGGCACTTTCTACAACGGAAGACAGCTTCACCATTCTCGTGATTTGTGAAGGCAGTGGGACCATAACATGGAACAATAATGCCGAGTCTCTTTCCTGTAAAGCTGGAGATTGCTTCCTGTTGCCCGCTAACCTGAGCGGTTACACGCTGAATGACGGAATGACCGTACTTAGATCTTATCTTCCTTAAGGCTTAAAGGATGTGATGTCTAATTATGCGGGAATACACCTTCACCATCGCTGAAAATGACGGAACAGAGCTTTTTGCCTACCGCTGGCTGCCTGATCAGAATTTGCCCATTAAGGGGATTGTTCAAATTTCGCATGGTATGTGCGAGACGTCCTATCGGTACATCCGACTGGCCGAAAAGCTTACTGCTTGCGGTTACGGTGTGTATGCCAACGATCATATCGGTCACGGGCGCACGGCTGGTGATCCTGATAAGCTGGGTATGCCAGGAGCTAATGCGTTTAATCGAATGGCAAATGGCATGCTGGAGCTAGGCGAAATTGTGGCTAAGGAATTCCCTGAACAGTCTCGTTTTTTGCTGGGTCACAGCATGGGGTCCTTTTTAACCCAGAAAATTATGTATGACGATCGGCAGACGTATCATGGGTTTATTTTATCGGGAACCAACGGAAGACGTGGTCTTCTAAAACTCGGAGAGCAAGTTGCTCTACTGCAAGCCAAACTGCAAGGAATGGATCATCGTAGTATGTTGCTCAACGCTATGGTCTTTGGAGGCTTTAATCGTGCCTTTCGTCCGGTGCGCACAGCGTTCGACTGGCTGTCCCGTGATCCTGAGGAAGTAGATCAGTTCGTGCACGACCCATTATGTGGAGCTATTTGCACGACAGGCTTTTTTCTGGATTTTTTCAGGCTATTGCAAGAAATCCACTGGCCTTCCTCGCTGAAACATATCAATCCCAAACTGCCAGTTTATATTTTTGCCGGAGATCGTGATCCAGTGGGTTTGTTCGGTAAAGGCGTGTTGTCACTAGTGGAAATGTATCGAAGCCTAGAGCTTCAGGACATAGAGTATCGCCTCTATCCTGATGGTCGCCATGAGATGCTTCATGAAACAAACCGCGACGAGGTGATGAGTGACATCGTAGACTGGCTCGACCGTCATGTTAATACAGAGGTGACCTCTGTTTCCACATTGTCTGGAGCCTCCGATGAACCTGAACAATCAACCTCGCCCAAGTCATCAGCCTTGTAAGGAAATAAGAAAAGAAACCTTTAAAACCACGATTAAAGTGGAATTGAAGGTTTCTTTTCTTATTCCTTTTTATTTTCCATTTGGGTTAGTTTTAAAAATCACCATGCATTTCGTTCTCTCAGGGAAGTAATATGAGCTGTGTGATGTTTGCCATGCCAGGCATAGATACCGATGTTTCGTTCCAGGCGGATCGTCTGGCCCGATTCAGGATGAATAAACGATCGGTGTAGCTGATCCTCTCCCAACGATCGCAACACGGTCACCCACCGTTCATGCAGTCCTTCTAGCAATTGCAACGAGGGCTCCAGTGGAAGTTCCCTGGCGTCTGGTATTTCGGCCCAACGTCCCTCATCATATGGCTTGATCGTCGGTGTATCCTCCGTCAACGCCAGCTTAAAACGGATATAGCTGTTCATATGGCTGTCTGCCACATGATGAACTACCTGCCTTATCGTCCAGCCCCCTTCACGATAAGGCGTATTTAGCTGCTGCTCATTCAGTCCTTCGACCGCCAGACGCAGCTGTGCAGGCAATTCAGCAATGTCGTGAATCCATGCGATAAGCTGTTCTTCTGTAATGGTGTCTGGAACAACGAATGATCCTATCGGATAGCGCAAGTCTTTGTCCAAAACAGTTCCCGCCCTTCTCTACATCTACTGACAGTAATGTCTGTAGCCTTATGTGATAACTATGCAGGAAAAAAAGCAGACTCGCAAGAGTCTGCTTTTTTCATACACGTAAAGAGGAGATACACTTACCCCATTTATTTTATCCTTCCAGTAACAATGATTCCGGATCTTCCAGCAATTCTTTGACCGTTACCAGGAAACGAACTGCCTCACTGCCATCAATAATCCGGTGATCGTAGGACAACGCGATATACATCATCGGACGATTTTCCATTCGTTCCTCGTCGATGGCAATCGGGCGAAGTTGGATTTTATGCATTCCCAAAATCCCCACTTGCGGCGTATTGAGAATTGGCGTAGACAGCAGGGAACCGAAAATACCTCCATTGGTTATGGTAAAAGTTCCTCCTTGCAAGTCGGCCAGAGAAAGCGAATTGGAGCGTGCTTTGCCAGCCAAATCTGCAATGCTCTTCTCGATCTCAGCAAAGCCAAGACGATCGGCATCCCGCACAACTGGCACAACCAAACCTTCCTTGGCAGATACAGCAATCCCAATATCATAGTATTTTTTCAGTACGATATCATCGCCATTAATTTCAGCATTCACGGTAGGGAAGCGCTTGAGAGCACCAACCACTGCCTTCGTAAAGAAGGACATAAAACCCAAGCCTACATCATGTTTTTCCTTAAACTTATCTTTACGGCGTTTACGCACATCGAGAATGGCGGTCATATCTACTTCATTAAAAGTGGTCAGCATGGCAGCTGTCTGCTGTGCTTCAACAAGACGCTTAGCGATCGTCGCTCTGCGACGAGACATGCGCTGGCGTTCCACAGGCTTGCTGTACTCCGTTTGAGCTGGAGACGGAGGCGCAGGCTTGCTAGTAGCGGGAGACGCAGATATAGATGCTGCACGTGATACTTCAGCGCTGTTATGCGTTTTTACGTCCTCCTGGAACACACGTCCGAGCGGGTCCTTTCCCTGTACCTGGTCAAGATCAATCCCGCGCTCACGCGCCAATTTCCGGGCAGATGGTGATGCCGTCTGCCCATTTCCGTCGCTATTCAATGAAATAGGCGGTGCAGACTTTTCTTCTGCTTTAACGCCGCCTCCTACGGAAGACGGTGAAGTCGCTACGGACGGTGCTTCAGGCGCTTGAGTCGCTGCAACTTCTCCAGCACCGGTTGAATCCGCACTACCACTGCCGCTTCCGATCAGACCAACAGCTTCACCGATGACCACAGTATCCCCCTCCTGACGAAGGATTTTCTGCACCACACCTGCTTCTTCCGCACTAATTTCCAGATTGACCTTATCGGTTTCCAACTCCAGCAGAACATCTCCCTGTCCTACGGAATCCCCTTCCTTCACAAGCCATTTGGAGATTGTTCCCTCCGTGATGGATTCTCCCATTGCCGGCACTATAATATCGCTCACAGCCGCTACCTCCCCAGTGTAATATTGTTTTTGGAATCCTGCTTCAACGCCGATTGAATAATTCGCTGTTGTTCTAGGCTGTGTACTTGCTGATAACCGCTGGCCGGGCTTGAACGATCTGGTCTGCCTGCGTAACGAATTTCCGCTCCCTGTGGCACAACATTCCGCAGACGAGGTTCAATGTAACTCCAAGCCCCCATATTTTTAGGTTCTTCCTGAGCCCATACGAACTCCTTAACATGCGGGAAGCGTCCGAAAATATTCCGAATTTCCTCTTCCGGGAAAGGGTATAACTGCTCCACACGAATAATATGCAGACGCTCTTCTGCCTCATTCTTATCCTTTTCCAATGCTTCTTCAAGATCAATGGCAATCTTGCCACTGCACAGTACAATGCGTTCTACACGATCCGGACGTGCACCCAGACCAGGCTGTTCCAACACAGGATGGAATGCTCCTTCACTGAATTCAGAAGCAGGCGAAGCGACACGATTATTACGAATCAGGCTCTTCGGCGACATCATCACCAGCGGGCGGGCTTCCTCACTTTCGCTTAATGCAGCCTGACGGCGCAGCAGATGGAAATATTGGGAGGCACTGCTCAAATTAGCGACAGTCCAGTTATTTTGTGCGGACAACTGGAGAAAACGCTCCAGACGTGCGCTCGTATGCTCTGGTCCTTGTCCTTCGCTACCATGCGGTAGCAGCATCACCAGACTCGATTTCTGTCTCCATTTGGCACGGCCTGCGGAAATAAATTGGTCAAAAATAACCTGTGCACAGTTGGCAAAATCGCCGAATTGTGCTTCCCAAATCACTAACGTTTCAGGAGAATACACGTTATAGCCATATTCAAAGCCAAGGACAGATGCCTCAGACAATGGACTGTTATGAATACTGAACGAAGCACGTGCTTCCGGCAATGTATGCAACGGGCAATGTGTACGGCCTGTTTCAGGCTCATGCAGCACAAGGTTACGGTGAGCAAATGTAGCTCGCTCCGCATCTTGGCCTGTCATACGAATAGGCTTGCCGTCTGCGAGAATGGTAGCCAAAGCCAGCGTCTCCGCCAAACTCCAATCTACCTTTTCACCCTCGTTCAGAGCGGTTTTTCTACGCTGTAAAATTCGATCCAGCTTCGGATATACGTGAAAAGACTGTGGCCATTTGAGTAAGTTTTCATTGATTTGGCGCAGTTTTTTCAATTCCACTGCAGTACGTACCACAGAACTCTGATTCTTTTTCGCCTTCACAGGAGTAATCTCCGGCTCTTGTTCCGGTTGATTCTTCACCTGCTCATGCGCTTCCTTCAGTCTGTTTTGCACCTTCTCAATGAGGCCGGCACTAAACGCTTCGTCCACAATCCCCTGCTTCATCAGCTTTTGAGTATACAATTTGCTCACCGTCGGATGATTCTTCACCTTACGATATACCAGCGGTTGTGTTGTTTCCGGGTCATCGGATTCATTGTGACCATAACGACGGTAACCAATCAGATCAATCAGAAAATCCTTCTTGAAACGATTGCGATATTCGCCAGCCATACGAGCAGCTGCAATACAAGCTTCGGGATTATCCGCGTTCACATGCACAATTGGAATTTCATAGCCTTTAGCGAGATCACTGGCATAACGGGTCGAACGGGAATCAACACTCTCTGTCGTAAAGCCCAGACGATTATTCACAATAATATGAACTGAACCGCCATTGCGGAAGCCGCGCAAATTCGTGAAATTAAGTGATTCTGCCACGATACCTTCACCTGGGAAAGCAGCATCACCGTGCATAATAATGGTAGCTGCCTTGCTCACATCCAGCTTCGGATAACCAGCCTCACTGCGGTCTTCCTGTGCAGCTCGTGAAAATCCTTGTACCACCGGATTCACATATTCCAGGTGACTTGGGTTATTCGCCAATGTCAGACGGGCCTGCACCGCTCCCCCATCTTTTACAAAACGATCAGCACCCAGATGATATTTCACATCGCCAGTCCAGCCGTAGTTAATTCCTGTGGAACCTTCCGACGGAATCAAATCCTTATTCGGCGAATGATGAAATTCAGAGAAAATTTTACTGTAAGGCTTGCCCAGCACATGAGCTAGTACATTTAAACGGCCGCGATGCGCCATGCCCATCAGGACATGACTTGCTCCTGCATTTGTGGTTAGACGAATAATCTCGTCGAGAACAGGGACAAGCACATCATTACCCTCGATGGAAAAACGTTTCTGTCCGACAAATGTTTTATGCAAAAACTCTTCGAACTGTTCTACTTCTACCAATCTGCTCAGCAACGACTTGCGTTCCTGTGTGGTGAGGGGCTTGGAGGACCAGCCAGATTCTGCATAGCTGTTCAGCCAGCGGCGTTCCTCCTCGTTATGAATATGACTAAATTCATAGGCAATCGGACCTGTGTATGCTACACGTAACCGTTGAATGGCTTCCCATCCGTTAAGTGTTCCCGCAGGAGCGTTATCCCATATTAAAGAGGCTGGAAAAGCCTTCAAGTCTTGTTCAGTTAAACCGTAAGATGCTGGATTAAGCAAGCGTGTATCCTGCTCTGCATCCAGTTCCAACGGATCGATTTGGGCGGCTAAATGTCCGTATTCACGAATATTCCATACCATTTTACCCGCTGTAACCGCTTTCTGTAATGTATTCGAATCAAGATGCCCCAAAGCACTTGTGGGGGGGCCTTGCAATTTGTTGTCTATCATGGAAGCAGCCGAGTATTCGGATTGTGGCGGCTCACCCCATTGATCAAATAGCTCGCGGTAAGCCGGGTCAACCGTTCCGGGGTCCGCTACATACTTTTCATACTGGTCCTGCACATAACCTAGATTAGGTCCGTAATACGCCTGCCAAGGTACCTGTCTGCTGCTCTCTTCCATTGTCATCTCGTTCCCTCCGTCAAATTTTGAAATTCATAGCTGGACGGAAATCATTTTCATTTTTTTATTAATCTTCAATTTAAGTTGTTCACAATATGCTCACATTATATGAAATTCTTCATCAAAAGTCGAATTTCACAATTCTTATTCCTCTTCCATTGTATAAAGTTTTCTAGCTATGAGCATTTCCTTTTTCTCAACATATCCATGCGTAAATGAGATGAATCGGGCTAATCTGTAATCAAACACCTGGCAACTTAAATAACCAGCCGTCGAATATCAACTGACAGCTGGTTATTTAGTCTATGTTGCACCTCATAACGCCAAACGAGTTTGAATGCAACTTCCGAGTCCACCCCACTATGATTACCGTCAACAGCAGAATTTAAAAGGCAGAAGGTCCGATACGATGCAAATTCAAACGTAAAGTGACATTAAAGTCACTTTTCTGTACAATATTCCTACTTTTCACTATTATTTTAATTAGGCATCTAAAAACCGCTTTGAAAGCGAAAGGGATGGAACTGTGACTGGACTAAAACAAGTACTCAGAAACAAGAATTATGTCAGGTTTTTTCTGGCAACCTTCGCCTCACAAATGGGAGGAATTATCGGGGTTACTGCATTCATGTTTTATTTGTTGAAACGGTTTACAAATCAGCCTTATTATGCAACGCTTGCCGAGTTAATGTATTCGCTTCCGATGCTGGTAGTATTTCTCGTAGTTGGAGTGCTGGCAGATCGGATGGACAGACAAAAAATTGCTGTTAATTGTGACTGGATCAGCGCTTTTTTATCCTTATGTTTGCTTATTTTTATTTGGGTCGAGTCGATTCCTTTGATATTTGCCCTCCTGTTCATCCGTAGTGCTGCCTCCAAATTTTTCTTCCCGGCCGAAAGTGCCATTATACAGGGGATATTAAGCGAAGATGATTACACCATTGCCGCAGGCCTCAATCAAATGATGGGGAGTCTTTTCATGCTATTCGGAGGAACTCTCGGGGCCGTCGTTTACTGGCACTTTGGAATTACTGGAGCCATCCTAATTGATGCTGTTTCTTTTATTGTGTCCGCACTGCTTATTCGTTCCTGCAAAATTCCAAAGGAAGTACGCCTTCCGAACGGGGCACATCAATTCAAACAATTAAAATTCAAACTTGTCATGATCGATTTTAAACAAGGGTTTCTTTACATATTACGCAACAGACTATTGCTTTGGTTGGTTTCAGGCTTTTTTATGTTCGGTATTTTAAATGGTGGTTTTAGCGTTTTACCGATGTTTATTCTTAAATACAAGCTAGCTCCAGGCAATTATGAGCAGTATATGGTATGGACGGGTATTATTTTTGGGGCTGGTGTGTTGCTTGGTACCCTAATTGCTTCTCTCATCTCTACCAAGCTAAAACTACACCAAATGATTGCAGCGGGAGTTCTGGTAGCCGGAATGGGTATGTGCACACTTGGATTTGTTAACCACATCTACGCTTTCCTGATTATCAACTTTGTCATCGCACTGATACTTCCGTTCATTAACATTGGCATAGGAGGATGGCTTCCTCGTATTGTATATCCTCAAATGATGGGACGTGTGCAAGGTTTAATTAATCCGTTAATGATGCTGTCCCAGTCTCTTACATTAGGTTTCATTGCTATAAGCTTTCCTTCATTTATTCAAATTGAAGTCTTGTTTTTATTAGTTGGGATCTGTACCGTTATTGTAGGAATATACTACACTATTGTGCTTCCCCGTTATGCTGATTACAGTACTTCTTCCAAGCCCCTTCAGGAATCTTTATAGGCAAATTAAAAAAGTCATACAGCAGACCATTCCGCCAGCGATTGTTGAGTTGCCACTTCTGCCTCCGAATCCAGTTCAGAGGTGGCTTCATACATTCATTGCATACGACTAGCTCGTCAAAACCCAGTAGAGACAAAGACTAATAGGGTATGTAATATCAAAAAAAACGCCCGGCAGACGCATTAGCTGCATCAGCAGGACATTTTGATTGAAATCGGAGTAGCGGGATTCGAACCCACGACCTCACCCACCCCAAGGGTGCGCGCTACCTAGCTGCGCTATACCCCGATAACCCAGTGTATGTAGATCGATGCTGTTATTCACCATTATATTCTGGTCATAAAATCCTGTAAAGGGATTATTTTCACGTTAAGAGGTCAAAAACAGAGATCATAGGAGCTAACCATGCAAAGCAAAAAATTACTTATCCCCATTGCATTACTCCTTTTAATACAGTTAAGTGTTCCTATCTGCTATACCTTTGCACAGGATAACCTTGTCATAGATCATGAAACGAAAGAGAGATTCAAAGAACAGTATGGCTTGGAAGAACCTCAGTCACCTATATTAGAGCAGCAGCAAAACATTTTATTCGGAGGTGATTGGGGCTTTAGTCCTTCTGCCGATGCTGTGATGCTGGAATTGACCATATGGATTCGGAATCCGCTCATTTTTATCAGTCAACAACTGATATATTCGGTGAAATCATAATTTTTTTCTACAAGTTCCATGATATAAAGCATAAGAATCATTTATTTCGTAGCAAATTGTCTGCCACCTAAGGTCACTTCATCCTTCTTATTGAAAAGGTTTAATTCAATGGGGCCCCTACCATGTAACCACAGCAGTTCATCGAATAAGAATGTCAGTCCATCCTTGCCGCGTAAGCGTTCGATGATCTCCGTGACAACTTGCATAACCTCCCCTTGTATTCCCTCTGCCAGTTGCAGACCTCCGCTCTCTCCATCCAGGTAAAGATGCGTATGATATGATTGCTCCACCTTCTTCACATGGCGCAAACACAGTATGCCATTTTCTAGGTAAAAGAAGTATTGACGGTCGTACAGAATCCCCTCACATATCTCATACATATGAGGGTAATCATACGGCCCCTGAACCATGGATACCCGTTCCAATCCCATTACCGATTCTGTCATACATCCTCGCTCCATTCCTTTGTTCAAAGTTTCTTAGCCAATATACTCTCTTCTCCAGGTAGCCTTTCAAACTAGGTGGTTGAACGATAATTAATTGCTAATTGTAAAACGTTTTGGTACGATAAGCATATTACTATGACGTTCACAAATAACATCTCAATAAACCAAATGCACATTACAGTGTTATTTTTGTTGTTTCTAGAATACATTGAATAGTGTTTATTGTCAATACTTTAATGGTTCTTTTTAACACTATAGAGTGCATTTATCTGGAGGAAAATATGATAAAGATTCATCTTTCCCGTATTATGGGCGAAAAACGAATAAATATAGCCGAGCTTTCCCGCAAGACTGGGTTACATAGAAACGGAATTACCAAGCTTTACAACGAAGAAACAGACGGTGTGAAATTTGATACGCTGGATAAAATTTGTAAAGCTCTAGACTGCCATGTTCAAGATGTTATCGAGTATGTAGAGGATAATACAAATTAGTAAAATGGACTTCTCTTGTTATGGGAAACTGTTTCAATTAGGTTTAGAACCGGCGTACTCCCTAGTGAACTGATCGAATACTTGCCAGAGAGAGCCGTTAACATTCTTACGGCTCTCTGTTCTTTGTGTAATATTCAAAATACTTTTTTACCGACCTTCCACTCAATTAAATTTGAACAACGTAATCCCTTTCTATCAGGCCACTTTAAATATATTTCTCCCACGTATTATAAATGTCGAATAAAGCATTGGGTCATTTATATTTCCTCATTTCACCCTTTTTTCCTGTATAAACTTGTACAATCCATACAGTTTTAACTCCTCTTAAACCCATAGAAAAGAAAAACTACACAGAATCAATCCATGTGGTTGGAATACAAACTCACTATCGAACTTAGCTTTGACAATTCGTCACATAAAAACAAAGGGGAAATTCGTCGTGAAATTTATAGAAGAAGCATTGATTTTGAATCTAACCTGATTACAGATACCAAGTACCAAATGTTTGCCCTTTATTGCATCGTGGAGCTGGTCGTAGGGAATGACTTGAACATGGAGGAAGTCAAAAAAGCCGCGTCCATCATATGGCTTGGACAAAGTGAAAGTGGACGAAATCCTGCAATAAAAGGTTTTCTTCATAGTTATGGGTGTTGATATACACTAATACAGAAAAAAGACCGATTTTATTTGTCGGTCTTTTGCTTCGATTCCTTGCTAAAATATAGATCATAATAATCCCTCTTACTTTCCTTAAATGAAGCTGACCACGATTGTTTGTTTTAGATATCCCCTAAAGACCTTTTTTGCTCTGCCTATGGTTCCATGCGAACAGGTTCGGCCAAAGACTGCTTAACTGCTTGAAGAATAGAGATCCCTCCCCATCTATCCAGTAGCTTCTGCCCAGTTTCCTCAATATCTCCAACTGAAGGTATGATGCCATTTCCCTTTCCTGATTTAGGAAAAACTACATATATAACATTTGCTTTCCCTCCAGTTCCTCCTTTTCTCGGATCGGGGTTAATCCCCAATCGTTTTGCCAATGCAATCGAGCCTTCTCCAATTCCTAAATTTCCGAACTTTAACTCATAATTATCCGCATACACTGCAAATGACCATTGATCATTTATAACATTATAGGCTATAGCCATATCGCCCAATACAGCGCCAAAGCTTTTTTCGAACGGAAGAACAATATAAGGGATCATCCCAGAATTCACATATGCGTTCTGATCTTTGGGTGATTTACTCCGATCATACAGCGCTGTACTGGAAACATAATATCCTGGAGCAGGATCTCCTTCCTTTTGAATTACGGGTTTCCCCGAAGGTTTTAGGTTATTTGTAACAATCCCCCACCAATTGCCTGGTTGACCTGCATTCCGCAGGTCATCAAGCCCTTTATTTTGGGGATGATAAGCAAATGGGGAGCCGTCAGCATCTACTGCCAGTTTACTTCGATAGAAAAAAGCTTGTGGCTTATGTCCTGAAATGGTCCACATGGATATATCCCGCTTCACCTCTTTGTCGAATACCTTACCAATTAACAGCTTCTTCTGCACAATAGAATCACTGTCATTATGCGAGTCATCTGGTCTAGGTCGGATACGGATGATCACATCCTCACCCTCCTTCATAAATATCGTATGCCCTGCTCAACATATAGTATTAATGACTTCACATATTTGTTCATTTTGAGAAAGCAAAAACCAAATGCATCGGGAGCCATCTCCACCAATTGAGATACAACTATGCAATAATGATTTATTGTACCGACCCATAACCCCAAGGGACGCTCAAAAAAAGTTTCGATACAGGAGTGAGCGTATGAAACCAAATAACAAATACTGATTAAAATTGAACAGTAATCCGCATCCTTCAATGTTCCCCTTCAAGAAAATAATACTTCTCTCCAGCTAATTTCCATGTCGGCTCATTCACAATTCCGTTTACCACTTTCAATGATTTTTTATTAATTTCTTGAAATTTCTTCACTGCCTGCTCTGTTTGCTCATCGAACAAATCTGTATTATCTAACTGCGGGATAGAGTTATAGCTCTTTCGAATGACATTAAGGAAGCCTTTCATAGCTCCAATTGCAGGATGCGTCATCCCCTTTATTAATTCTCCGGGATAGGATTTAGGAATCAAAGCTACCTGTTTAGCTTTCTGTATTGAAATATCGTCCCCGCAGAAGCGCTGTAGGATATCCATATAAGTCATCCCCTTTAAAACCATCCTGTTGGTCTCAAACTGTGACATTCCTTTATTATGACATGGATTTTTGGCGCAATATAGCGTCATGAGAGGATAGACTTTTTCACCCTTCCTGATGATATTTTGTCAATCACCTCATCTATCATCTGGCTCGTGGTGCCTCCTGGCACGTAGAACTGATCGAAGGCTGTTGAATTCGTAATATTAAAATTATACCCTAAGTCTGTATACACTTCGGTATATAATCGATTAAGTGTAAACGAGATTACGGCAAAGCCATTCGCATAAATAGCTTGCTCAGTTAGTCTGGGAATACCGCCAAACTCGATTGCACATACCCGTTTGATGTATTGTTTGAACGTATCACTTATAACTTTCTTATTGCTAAATTGGTGTAGGCGGAGAATAAGGGCTAACGCGCCCAAAAAAAATGGAAATATAGCTTGGGACAAATGGTTGCACATCCCCTGCGAACATATGGTGGAAACCTGGTAGTTCATGTTTTTTATCTTCGAATTGATTAGGGTCTTGATAAACCATACTATACGGAAGCCAATTTGAAATTCGCAAATCCTTGAATAAAAATACAAAATATAATAAATACCATATAATTGTCCATCTCGAGGTAATAACTCTCTATGTAAATCAAGCTATAGGCCGAGGAAAACTAGTGCTGCGACGTATTACGGGGTGGACGATACCTAGGGCGTCAAAACCCGCTTATGGTGCGTATATTGTTTTATTTCTTCCAACGTTGGTTCCCAGCCGTAAGCGTCTTTTTGATGTGACGAAGTGTCAAGCTAAGTGCGACACTTCCTCTGAAAAGGATTCGTAATCCCATTCTCCATCTAATGTGTGAGTAAACAGTCCTCCTAAGAAATAGCTTGATAACAGGACATTTTCCTCCGTCGGTTCTAAACTTAGCAAAGCTTCGATGGTTTTTAATGAATTTTCATCTTTAAAGTTCAGATTATTTACCTCGACAAATTTCTGTAGCTTCTCAAACTATCCTTTATCTAAAAAATTAGCAGAAGGAAGCGTATCTTTAGGCCATTCTCTTCAAACCATTTTAGAGCATACCGATCAATAATCTTTCCTAGGGTGATAAATATATCTCGTAATGAATCCTCATCCTCATAGTGATGCAACTTCTCCATCTTTGATCCATCAATGAAATAAAAACTATAAACTGATTCGGACTCAGTTATAAAAGTAATGCGTATTGCATTCTCTGTCCAATAACTTTTATCGATTTGGATTGTTTCCTTAAACCCATTGACTACTCTTGTAAAAAACCATGTATTGTTAAAATGCTCATAAGTAAAGTTCAAAGCAGCCAATTTGTTCCCTATGGCTTTTCTGATAATATTTGATATTTTCACGAAATATTCTCCTTACAAGATAATGGGACTGCATCCGTGGAACAGGAAAAAATCCTCCTAATCCCAATTTAATGAGCAAATGATCACCTTAGAGCATGTTGTCTCCTAATTATATATTTTCAGAATGAAGCTAAAAAGAAACCGCATAGAGTTTTATACTCCATGTGGTCAAAATAACCATACTATTAATTTTTAATCGTTCAAGAGTTCCTGATTTATTCTTTTCATTTCTTTAAGACACAAATCAATTCTGTCTAAATCTATGACTGTTTTATCAATGCCAGCTACAAAAAACAACTTTAGCCAGAAAGCATCCTCTTGAGCATAATTTTCAATAGCTTGTTCAATAGTTTCTTCTGTTAATGACTTCACAATAATATCTGATGGCGATGCAGGAATAAAATTAATATTCTCTTTGGTCATATAACTAATTAGATTTTTTGGAGTACATACAACAACAGAAATATTAGTCCCATCATCAAGTTCAATAAAAACATCTATATTATCATCTTCAATATCTACTATTTGAGATAGTGGAGTTGGATATACAATTTTTTTCACTCTCATTTGGTCCTCCTCATTTACTGTAAACTTTATATAAAATATTAATTACTGTTTGTTCGTTGGCCTTATTAGCCTTAGCCAAAATATTCATTTGACCATTATTCATTCTAAAAAATACTCTTGCTCCTTCTTTCCCCCTTAAGTAATTGATATCTCTTGTTAAATTTTTCATTCCAATTCCCGGGTTAACACTTCCTTTAAGGAATTTAGCCACAAACTCATCTGCTTCTATTTGAATTGCTGGATTTTCACCCATTTGTCGAGCTATTTTTACCCACTCTGCTTCTGATTTAATTAAAACTTGTGGCTTTTTCAATTTTTGTTAGATTTACGGATTATTTTCACATACGGCACAAGCTCAAACTCAATGTATCATTAATTTCCCTACATACGTATCCTCATTAATAAACCTTCCACTATCAGTTCTAATTTCAATAATATCTCCATGACCATTATAACGGGATAGGCCTTGGTTTGATCCGCATAGGCTGTAGCCTCTAATTTCAGATCTCGAATATAATTAGCTTTTAAAACAGTTTTTTTCATTTTTAATCGTAGCTTCTGCTATAATTTGCGCACTGTTTCCATCGTAATAGTAGCGGGAATGAATCCTCTACACCATTTTGAGTACAATATTCAGTATACTTCTTACGTTCATTCCACTCATTGATTTAAAATAAACAAAATGTTATATTGTCTATAATATAATCATCATTTAATTGAGGTGTTTGCTAAAATGGATCATTCCGAACTATTCTGGAATGCTGGTATCGAAGAACTGAAGCGTGGATATATTCGCCAAGGAGAGCAGGTCATTTGCTTGCTGGACGGACAGCGATATGAGCAAGGCATCATATATCAGGATCAAGGGGTATTTTATGACGCGGAGAGGTACATGCGACTTCATATTGAGCGGACGTACGGTTCGGTCTTTGACTATTTGATCGGTCTGGACAAAAAGCTGACTGGACTGACGGATCATCAGAATCGGTTGCTTCAGTTATTTTATCAAGGCATGGGCGATGCGGACATTCAAAAGGAAACCGGAATCGGTAGCGCATCTACCATACGTAATCATCGCTTTGGTCTCAAAGAAAAAGAACGGCAGGCCAAGGTTTTTCTCACATTAATGGAGCTGTTAAAGGAGAAAGATCGGCACGCTCCTGCCATTGTAGAAGTACCAGTACAAGCACGGATGGTGGACGAACGCTACAACATTACGGAAAACGAGCGGCAAAAGGTGCTCACGAAGTATTTTCCGAATGGTACAGACGGACGCCTTAAGACCTTTAAAATGCAAGAAAAGCACAAGCTGATTGTGCTGCGTGAAATTGCGAGCCGTTTTGTGAAGGGACAAATATATCATGAGAAGGATATCAATGCGATTTTACAGGAAGTGTATGACGATTATGTCACGGTGCGAAGATATATGATTGAATACAGTCTGTTGGATCGCAAGCCGGATGGCAGTGAATATTGGTTGAAGGAATCTTGAAGCTAGGCGCTTATGAAATAAGCATTTTGCATAAATCGATTCCCAAGGCTCGTAGGTACAATATATAGACGAACTAAAAGCGTTTCGATCTATACATTGCTGATTTGAAAACGCTCTTGGGATTTATGCAAAATGCTCAAATAGGAGGATTCGACAATGAATCGAAGAAAAGAACTGGTGCAGCAGTATATGGAGATTAAAACGGAAGCAGGAATCTATTGCATTCGCAATACACGTAATGGGAAAATTTTCGTCTCTTCCACGCCGAATTTAAAGTCGCTGAATGGACGGCGTTTTGAGCTAAATATGGGTGGATTTAAGAATAAACAACTACAACAGGAATGGAATGAGTACGGCGAAGATTCGTTTGAATTTGAAGTGCTGGACGTTTTGAAGAAAAAGGAATCCGCGTTCTTTGATGTCAAGGATGCACTAGCAAAGCTGGAGCAGACCTGGCTTGATCGACTCCAGCCTTTCGGGGACAAAGGGTATTTGTAAATTAACAATCCACGGGATGCTCTTCCCGAAGGTATCCAAAAATAACAGCGTCGACAAATTGACCTTTTTCATAAAAATAGTCTCTCAGGTGACCCTCTTTAGCAAAGCCACTTTTGAGTAGCAGCCGTTTGGAGCCTTCGTTATCTGGATCAATGAAGGCTTCTATACGGTGAACCTGCGGCAAATGAAAGCCATAATCCACTACCACCTTCATCGCCTCTGTCATCAAACCCTGCCGCCAATATTCCGGTGCCAGCTCATAGCCGATTTCAATACGGGAGTGCTCCTTCTGCCAGTTATGAAATCCAATTGTACCCACGATCCGCTCAGGAGCTTCTTTTAATGTAATCCCCCAACGAAAGCCCTCTTGCTTCTCATATCTGGTTAGCATCGAACGAATAAATTTTTCGGCTTGCTCTACCTCTGTAAAGCTTTCCAAGTCATAATATTGTGTGACCTCATCCTTGGAGAAATAACCGAATACATCCTCCGCATCCCCTACTGTAAGCTGTCTTAAACGAAGCCGATCAGTTTCTAAAATAGGAAACGTTTCCATTGACATTATCCATCTCCTCCTTCACATCGAAGAACCTTATCTTATCAGCCACCAGCCAATCCCAACTATCACTCCATTGATGAAGAATAATGCAATACATGCTCTCCACTTGCTGATTCCACTTGTTTGAAAAAAACCTGTTACTTTACTACGACACATGAACAACGTAAACAACAAATTCCAGATAATACGCATACCATATTTTACGTAGTATAAAGCAGGGTTTAACTGTACACCGCCCAACGTTGGAGGGACATCTGGAATAAACAGAATTGCACACGTATAACGCATGGTCTCATATGTAAAATAAAATACTGCCAGCCACCAAGCCCACTTCTTACCAAATAACATGCCGATACCGGCAGTCGTCCCTGCCAAACCAAGTAACGCGATAAATCCTTGAAACATGCCCCTACAAATGCCTACTAACGTAGAAGCCTCATTTAATGCATTAAGCGTCAATAGCTGGGTCACTAACAGAAGTGCTCCATTAAAGATCAATAAAATGGCTGAAATGCTTACACCTAAAGGTCGTTCGAAAACCACGTTGGTTACATAATCTTCTACTTCTTTTTTCGTATACAGATCTGACACTTCTTCTACTCTCCTAACCCAATTATATACATCCATTTTCGGGCGGGTATAATAACAGTATGTTCTCGCCTCATTCCCATATATCGGCTTTTAGGAAAATATGGTTTAATCTTCCCTAAAATTCAGTTATCCGTAGGCTAATCATTATTATTCAGTGCAGCCATGCTGCTAATGATCATCCTCTATGGTGTCAAATTAGCGTCATGAGAATTTCTATCATCAACTGAATCCCAAATAGAGTAATATCTATCCTTATAATACCATTCCAAGAAGGAATCTGACAAATGAATGGACTACTACTAGCGCTTATGAATGTATACGCGTTATTTTCGTGGCCCTGTAACCTTCAGATGACTGGATATACTCTACCTGATAACCCAGTCGGGCATCCAAAAGCCCTTCCATAAATGGAAGGCACGGACTGTAAATAAAACTCCCTCCTGGCCGAATGGCTCTAAGCAATTCCATATATTTGCGAGCGTACTCATGAATATTACCATCTGCCTTCAGATGATGATGTATAAAATGATTGGAGAATGCCATATGTGAAACGATCGTTCCCCATGTGCGTTCCCCAAAGGTGGTCTCTAACCAATCTCCTTGAGTGACCCAACCTTCTGTTTCAGCCAACCGATCTGTTCCGTAAGCCTCAATTCCACAGGCACGTAAATAAGTAACCAACCGTGCCTCAGATCCGCAACCAACATCTAGAACAGGCCCTTGCAAACGAGCAATGTCCAATCCTAGCAGATTGGCTTGCAACTCCGGCGTATATTCCTCACAAGGTATCCAAAAGGTATACTCACACTCTGCATACTTAGCAAACATTTCACGTCCGTTGGTACGAGTTAAAAAATCTCTCAAATGCCCGTAATGCTGCTGAAGCAGTAAGTCCAAGGTTGCTCTATCTATAAATTTCTTCTGGAACAGGTTCTCAATCCGGGTGAAAAGTCGATCATACAGCTCCGTAAGCTCCCTCACATGAGCTGTGTGAAAATGTAGATATTGATTGGTATTTACAAACTGGGACAGTATTTTAGCCGCTACATCCGTCACAAAAGCGTTATACATATGCTGGCGCTTCAAGCCTTGAAGCATGAGCATCAGTTCTGAGCTTCTCTGCGTCAGCCAGTACGTCATTTCCGTTGAAGGTCCTAACAGAACAGAACCCTCGCGCATATAAAATAAACTCCGATGCTGATTGTACAGGAGTTGACCGTTAATAAGTTTATGAAGTTGAGCGACTGTCATTCTCGCTTCCTCCTTAAGATCCAGAACATTAAAGCCCTACCCAAGCCTAAACAATGTTATCTTTGGGTAGGGCCAGCTTATTTTCTAAGTATACCATGGCTATGGAAATAATGTTTTATTGCGAATCTTCCACCTGTACATAAGAGGATAAAGGAATATTCAGCTCACGTATTCCCTGAGCTACCAGCCGAGCTATTTGCTCCGCACCATATTCCTGAAAATGAGTATCATCCTTCACTCCATCAGGAAATGCAGGATACACCCCTGGCTCCACATGCAAAAATAACGGGAGTGTTCCTTCCAGTCCAAGTGTATCATAGTACGCTACACTCAAGCGGCTAAGATCGACCAGTGCAACATTTGTCTCCGATGCTGTTTCCTTCATGGCCTGCACATATTCCGGGAAACTAATCCGAAACGAGGCACTTGCCGCATCATAATCCCGGCGGCCAACAGGAGTAATTAGCACAGGTGTTGCACCGCGTTGGATGGCTCCTTGGATGTAGGTTTTTAAGTAAACTTTGTAATCCGCGGGTGAAACATAACGCTCTTGGTTGTTGATCGCGGCATCATTATGCCCAAACTGAATGAGCAGATAATCTCCTGGACGGATATTGCGTAAAATATCATCTAACCGCCCTTGTACCAGAAAGGTTTTCGTACTTCGTCCACCAATAGAACGGTTCACAAAAATAGGCTCATCTGTGAAGAACGGAGCAATCATTTGCCCCCAGCCCGCCTGAGGCTTCATCGCGGATTTATAGGTTTGAACCGTAGAATCTCCCGCAAGGTATACCGAAGGATGTTCTCCAGCCGTTCGAGCATCCTTTGGGGTAATAACCAAAGCGTTAATCTTCGCTTCATTACCTGAGAAATACAATTCGAGCTGACCGTCGATGAGTGCAAGTTCAAATCCAGCCTCGACAAATTGTCCTGCTGTTTTGGCAGTAGGTTCTACCTTGACGATGGACTCGGCTTTAACCGTAATGTCTGTGTTTCCGGCAGTATCTCCGGCAATCAGGGAAAGCGTGTAATCCGCAGGTGGTAAATTGACAACAAAGGATGATCCTTGAACACGAACAAAATCTGAGCGTATAGCATCACTTCCACCACGATCTTCTTCATTCACTTTGGAAAGATCGGTAAATCCATAGCCTCGCTCAGGCGTGTAAACATCATTGGCAGTGACTTGGGTGTAGCCGTCAGCTACCTTGCCGGGGCCAAAATCAAAACGAAGAGGTGCCACAAGCTGTTTTTCGGCTAATGCCTGCCCTGGGATAAGTATGGTTGCAAACAACAAGCTGAACCCTGCGCATAATCCAATCATCTTACTGAACAACCTGAGACGCTTTCCCTTTTGTTTCAAGCGCAACCCTCGCTTTTCAGATTATTTGAGTGGTTTGTCATCGTCTATACATGTATTGATCCCCACCAGCTTTTGACAGCCTTGGTCCAGCGCCCAGGATACCACAATGCCAACCGTGTACCTGATCAGATCCGCGGTCAGGAATCCTTTCCCAAGCACCAAGCCGCCCAAAGTCGTTGCCCGAATGTGGTTAATCCAGGGAGCCTGGTACATCTGGCTGAACTCAATGGCGAAGCAAAACAGCAAGCTGAACCACAGGGCTACGGACAATTGACGATTCACCCCCAACATTCTCAGCCCAAAATAAATCATGCACGCCCACAAGGCATCCCCAAAGTGATTAGCAACGAATTCAGGCAACTGGGAGGAGAAAACCCGGCTTCCCAAACCCAACAAGATCGTGACCAGCACAGCAACTAGGTACGCAGCACGGGCCTTCCAGCGGAATTTCGCCTTTATTTCCCGAATGGCCTTCCTGCTGACGCTCTTACGAACGCTCCTCATGCTAAATCACCTGTCCTAATGCTGGGACATCTTCGCCAAGCTGCGGGAAATTTTTAAGCACCCTCTCTTGGATAGCGTTTGCAAGATTGCAGAACCTTTTGCTGATGTCATATTGTATGCACACCAACTTGTCTGTATTTTTCATAATATAATTAATCATAATGAGCCTCCGTAATATCGTACAAACATATCAGCAACTTCCAAACTGTTCATGTGAGGATACTAAAATTCAATACCACGCACCTTGGCAAAAACCATTTGGTGTGCCATGCTTCCCTTTTCATCATACTCGACGTTTCTTAAAATCCCCTCCAGTGTAAAACCTGCAGACCGCTGCTGGCTACAAATTCTCCCGAAGCCGTATCAAATATATACAACATCATATCAGAGCGATCCAGAAATTTAAGCCTGGCTTGACGCGAACGGATTTCAGATTCCTCTACCGTCGGAAGATTTCTTGCAAACGGAAGCCAAGGCCGCAGTTCATTCGCACTCTCTCGCATCGCCTCATTGACTGCCGCTCCATCCCCCCACTGCGGAGCGCGTATGGTCAATCGCTCCGTCTGGAATTGGTCCGGGAACGATAAGAGAATGGGATTCGGTTGCTGCTCCATTCTCATGATGCACCCTCCTCCTTATTCGTTGAATAACTACGACGATCCAGCCAACCTGTGATTTCACGCAAACTCCCAATCTGATAGTCCGGTACAATGCCCGTTTCCTGCCACGTCATAAAGCCTTCCAGCCAGATGGTATGCAATCCTGCACTTTGTGCACCACGAATATCATTTGTCGGGTGATCGCCTACATAGCAGGCATGGCCGGGATCGACAATGTCCAGCTCATTCAGAGCCAACTCGAAAATTCGAGGATGAGGCTTCTGGATGTTGACGCCACCCGATACGATAATAGAATCCACATAATCCCTCAGCATAACTCGGTCGATTTTCGCTTGCTGCGTGCGGAGTGAGCCGTTGGTAATAATACCGAGCTTCAAGCCACGCGACCGCAGTTCGGACAATACTTCCTTGGCCCCGTCCATCAACACCGTAAACTTATGAAATTCACTATACCAAAAGCCCAGCATCTCTTGTACTGACGTATCGGGATTTTTCAGTTCCAAGTCTGTATGCAGCTCGGTATACAGTTCCTTCTTATCCCGGTATCCGTCCCGATCCGCCAATCGTATCTGTTCAACGACAGCCGCGCGGATCGCCGGTTCTTCTGCCACTATAAATCGTTCTATAAAGCGCTCTGTATATGCCGCAAACGCCTGTTTACGATGAATAAGAGTATTATCCAGATCAAAAATGATTGCTTCTATGGACATAAATAGCTCCCTTCCTTCATCCTCTTGTATCGATTAGGCTGAAACAAACTGAATAATTCCTATTAGAAGTAAAAGAAAAAAAATAGACAAGAAAATAATGATCATGTACTTCAAGATTCTCTTGGAGGTCGACTTTTGTTCTAGTTTGGTCTCGATCTGGGTCAACCTTTCTTTGATTTCTTCCAAATCCTGCTCCACCTTCACATCATGCTCCCCTTCCTTCGTTTCGACTTATTCATCTTCCTGACACTCACTCACACAAGTTGCTCCAAAAACGCACTTTTTTTACGGCATTAAAATCAATTTGTTCATAAGGCTTCTCCCCAAATTCCAGCTTGAAATACTCCTGCAAACATTCCCCATACACGATAATATCCGTTTGATATACGGAAAATACCGGATTCCCTTCTTCAGATGGCTGCTCTGGGATATATCGATGTCCGTTGATTGGGATTAGCTTGGGCACACGTAAAAACTCACGTTTACATATATCAACAGCTTCCGCCGAATCTGTCGGTTTTTCGCCCCATTCGGGAGGCCAGAATACATGCTGCTCTACATCAAAAATCATACCTTCCAGCGGCCAATTCAACCTTTGCTTGATTACACCCATCCGCTGTGGTGACGTATCTCTCCAAGGGATAAAGCTTTTACCGATGGGAAGAACACTCATCAGAAGCTCCCTCAAATCGGGCGGGAAGTGAATATCATACCTGCCTTCGACGTCGGTAATCTCCTGCGTGGATAAGCCTGGAGCTAGGGTCACATCGTGTTTACGTAATAAATCTATGATATAAGCGATATCCATCTCTTATCGACTCCTCAGCAGCTAGCGCGCTCGGTATCCATGATCAATTGACCATCTTTATCTTCAAACTCAGGATGTATGGCATAAATTCCCGTCGTCGTGATTTCATCGCTCCCATAGGCAAAATCGCAGCGGTACCCCTGAATAGGCAGTTGTTTCCTGCCTCCTTCTTCCGGCGTGTAGAATCGATATTTTATTGTAAAATCGTGCGTATGCTGTCTGCTGGTTTCATAGGGAGTCCACATTTCATATCATCCCCTTAGGTCTTTTCCAAAAATATGTACTTCTTTCTAGTGTAGTTCAATAGGAAAAGAAATCCAAGACCTATCCGCAATACATTGCTGAATAAGCTTGGATTATATGAGAGTCCTTCATTAATATGTATGACTGCTATGCTTGCTGTCCGTTCACCTGAATATCTACGGATACTTGCTGTCCCAACCAAACCCGCATGCGATTCCACGAAAAAACCTGCTCCATGTGAAATACACCATATGGAAGTTCTGAACGGTACAGGGCGAGCGCTGCAAAGACGGATGCCTTAGCGGTTAATTCAGACTGATGGTGACCCCTTAGCCGGCATTCGACCTTCGTTTCCTTGCCATTGAGAATTCCTCGAGCATCTACCTTCACCGCTACAGCATTCCCTCCTATATGTACCTTGCCAAAGCTGCGAACCACCGCATCACGCACGGTTTGCTGTCGGAGTAGACCTGATACTCCTATCGTTCGAAGTCCTGCCAGTAGCCGGGTGGTCAGGCGTGAATCGAAGCAAAGGCGTGTGCTAACCGTAGGAACTTTGAGCGTACGTGGAAGTGTCTGCTGATCCGAAAAAGGGAATCGATACGCCCGATGACGACCTACTCCTGCACCAAAGTCTGCTACTTTGCCATCGGTAAAGCTTTTTCGAGTCACAGGACGTCCCTGTTCTATAACCTCCAAATCGGCATGAATCTGATCTACTGTCCACTCAATGGCAGCCTGACCGTGTCGATCCCCCAAGCCCAGCATCAAAGATATATTCAACTCATCCGTCTGATCCATGAGCTGTGTCGCTTGCAGTGCCAACAGATTGGTCAGTCCCGGAGCTAATCCTACACTTAACAGGGCGGTGGCCTGATAATCTCGGGCCTCCTGATGACACTGCTCCACCTGACTCAAAAAATCCGCATTCGCGGTAATGTCCATGTAATGCACCCCATGTCGAAGACAAGCACGTACCAAGGCCGTATTGTCCTGATCCAGACACATGATCACCAATTTGGCTTGCTCTAATATCGACGGGTCCATCGGCTCATGAATATTAAGCTGCAAAGGCCGTATCTTACCATGCGATTGTTGGCTAAATTCAGTGGCCCGCTCCAGGCTACGACCTGCGGCAAATACCTTGCCGGGAAACATTTCACTTAACTCCGTGCATACCATTTTTCCAACATGGCCATACCCGCCAATGATGATGATGTTAGCTTTAGCCTTTGTCATAAGCCATCTCTCCCTCTTTAACCGCAAACCATGCATTCACTAAAAAAGCGCCATAATACTGGGTGACGTGGGTAAAACCCGCATTTATCAACAGTTCCTGTATTGCCGCATTGGACACCGGGTTTGACTCACGACCGATGGAAGCAGAGAATCGTTCCCAATCCTCCAGCGAAATGCCTTGACTTAGCATATGACCTTTCCATGCCTGCATTTGGATGGAAAAAGAAGGCTCCTGCGGATTCCCATTAATAGAAGCTAGACAAAAAGGCGCACCCGGCTTGAGTCGAGCGGATATCTGACGTAGCAATGCCTGTTTACTTTCCAAGTTCTGAAGAAAATGAAGCACCAGCAGGCAGGTTGCAGCGTCATAGATCGGTCCTCTGGATGACTCTTCCAACGTACCTGCAACAAACGATATTTTTGAACTGATGCCCGCATGTGTCACACGCTTATGTGCCAAATCCAGCATGTGCTCAGAGGGATCAACTGCCGTAAAGGACCATGCTTCATGGCGCCCTCCGAGCGTAATCAATTCCTGACCACCTCCAGCTCCGACAATTAGCACCTTCGGCTCTATATTTTGAATATGAGCTTGTGCCTCAAGCTGTGTGGTTATCAAACCATCTGTCATCTCGTACAAATGAGCATATCCAGGTATTTTTAAAGCAATCGTATCCGCGTACTTGTGCACATTCGGATGATTCCAGCTCATAGGTTGATTTGAGTCCGTATTTCCAATAGGGGTATGTCTCATATGTGCTTTCCTCCAAACATTTAGCCTTGATCTTCTCAGACCATTCGTTTATTGTAGATTTAATTAAGAATCATTCTCAATTATAAAGACAATACGAATATCCACCATCCCATAAATGTGGGATTTAATAATCGTACTTGAGAATCTCCAGCTTTCTCGATAGGAGTAAATAATGAACGCACACTACAAGCACACCCTAATCGACCGCTTGCGTACTCAGGTTACTTTCGATGCGGCGTGCTGTACCTCAGTAGATCCGCGTACGCTGCTTTCCACAGGGGCATTTACAGAGTCGGGTGTGGAGGACATTCATAACAAACTACTAGAATACGAATACCTGCACGACGATATGATGAAATATGATCAGTTGGTGCGAGAAGGACAGTCTGTAGCGACGCTACATGGGTCTACACAAGGCCAACCGGATCGGAGCACACGATATAGAGATGTTTTGCAACCCGCCGGATTCGGGGACGAGCTACGTGTTCCGTTTATGTACAAAGGGAGCTGTTGGGGATTTCTTACGTTGTTCCGTCATCACGGAAAGCCTGTATTCAGCGTGGAAGAGCAACAACTGCTTGAAACGTTAGCGCCGTCCATAGCCTACCATCTGCGTCAGGCCAGTGTCGGTTTATCTTCAGCCCCTGTCATGATCACGGAAAATGAACTTGAGCCAGGAGTTCTAATGCTTTCCGATAAGCTAGAACCGATCTCGTCCAATACAGTAGCAATGCATTGGCTAAAGCTGCTTCGGCAGCAGGAGGGAATCCATGAAGACGGTCTTCCGGCTCCCGTCCGGGTGGTATGCTTGCGAGCGCTATCCACTGCCACTGCACCAGCACGACTATGTATCCCTTCCACAGACGCAGGAACCCCATGGGTAACCATCAGAGCCACCCTTCTGCAAGGCGGACAGAAGCATACGGGACAGAAGCAGCTAGCCGTATGTTTTGAGGCTGCTAAAGCAACTGACATGCTACCGCTTATGGCTGAGGTGTACTCATGGTCCAAACGAGAGAGACAAATTGTCCAACTCATTGTTCAGGGCTTTTCGACCAAGGAGCTGGCCAGCGCACTTCATATTACTGCCTACACGGTGCAGGATCACCTGAAAGCGATTTTCTTGAAAACAGATGTAAGCAGCCGTCGTGAGCTAGTATGGAAGGTATATTCCAGATTCAATTAACCTATGTAAAAAAGACAGATGACCCGATTAGGGAGCATCTGTCTTTGCATCACTGCTCTATTGGAATGCCAGAGCCTTATTTCTTCGAAGAGGAGTTCGTATCATCGTATGACACTGGTGAGGGCTTCGCAATCCATTCATCAGCCTCAGGCTCGATATCCACGCCATTTTCCAGCTTCGTTTTCTCCATCAAGGAATCTCCGTCCTCGTCCTTCTTGTTGCGGATTTTCGCTTCGTCTTGAGTGTGGTCGCTCATGTTGATTCCTCCTTTTTTAATTTCATCTGATGGTTGTACCTTACTCATAATTACCCATTGCTGTCCTGTACAAACCTCTACACGACCAGATGCCCTTTTTTCTCCGCCGGTCCAATGGTCGCCTCAATGCCAGCATTAAACTCCAGAAAGTCACTTTCTACTCCATCACTGAAAATAACTCCGTTTTCCGGCATCTGCGATGCAATCCGTAACGGTTTTTCGGCTGCTACCTGACCAAACACGAGATCCGCAGCAGTCGTTCGACTGGGGAATGGTTCTCTCACCGTAAAATAAAGCGATGGCGAACTCCAGGTTGCACGATGATCATGACTCATTCCGTCTGCTGTCCCTTCCTGACTGAAGGCTGTACCGGGCATCAATTGGCTTGGAGTCAGCGAGATTGGATGCCGTGTAGCACTGCCGACAATTCCGGCCGCTCCAGCCAGCACACTGGTCAGCCAGCCCGTCGCTCCCAATCCGGTTGAAACGATAATCCCGCTGGAGGATTGCTGCTCTACCTGATCCTCCAGCCTTAGCTCATATCTCGCGGAGACATGAGTTTTGCGTCCAATGAACAAATCATTTACAGCATACAAGGATTGGCCATCATTTAATTGGGCCTTAGCCAGCGTAACTTCCTTAATTGGCCGTCTGTGCATGAATACATCCGGCACTACCCATCGCAGGTCGGATACGGTAAACGGCAGCAATACCCCGTCCCAGCGCAATGGATCTGGATTCACACCGATAAGCGGCTGCTCGGTCAAATATTTTAATGTGTTGGCTACCAGCCCATCCTGACCCAGCACCACCACTGTATCCTGCTCACCAAAAATAAAGTTCGGCACATGCTCCCGTTCCACAACCTGAACACGACCCAAGGCCGTTAACTCCGACGTTGCCGTTGCCACCGCCCTGCGGTAATTTTCGTCCTCCAGCACATAATCACTGAAATCCGCACCCAGCCGTTCCATAAAGAAACGAGCCTGCTGCACCGTATTGTATCGGACAATCAGTTCCTCCAGTCGCGTTTTACGCTTCACCAAAATGATCTTCTGCTCTGTCATTCGGCCGCTCATCGTGTTCTTCCTCCAGATCCTCTCGATCCTCCTGATCCGCTTGCTCCCGTATCTGACATGAGACCTTGCAGCAGATCCGGCGTAATATTTAGCTGACCGATTTTTCCTGCATTTTCTGCAAGCTCCTGGAATGCAATCGCAATTAGTTTATCCGGGCTCATATCCATGTTAGCCATAGCTTGAAGTACGTTCGGTTCAACATCCTGCAACGATTTCATGACGGCTGTCAGCTCATAGGCCTTGGCATCGGCTTCTGCCTTTTTATTCGTGACGGTCAGCTCAATCAGCTCGCGTTTTTTCTCCTCCAAGGCCGTGTCAAATCGTAGCTGCTCCTCTTTCATCTCGCTTTGCTTTTGCTTCACAGAACGCTCGGCATCGAGTTGAGTTTCGCGGATTTGTTTCTTTTTCGTCTCCACTGCAATCTCAGTGTTCAGCTCGTTTTCCTTCACACGCCGCTCTTGCTCAATAGATGCATTACGACGCTCATACAAAGCATGATCCGCGTTGCGAAGAATCTCTTCCCTCGCTTGAGCCTCCAGCGCTCTCATCGTCTCCTTATTAGGTAGAATCGCCAAAATCGACAGCCCCATAACCTCAATGCCGAGCTTTTCCATTTCCGTATGCTGAGCAATATCCTTTGTCATGTTTTGGGCCAGACGTTCACTGGACTGAACAGCTTCTTTGAGCGGGACACGCTCCAAATACTTTTTGGTAAGCACCTTGGCAATGTTAATCACCCGTTGGGCCAGCTTGCTTGGATCATCCGAAATGTAACGTCGTTCCTTCAAGTCATACGTATAGTTTAAAATCTGCGTCGTTCTCCGATAATCCACAATTCGATAAGTCAGTTGCCCCTGTACCGTCACCGCCTGAAAATCATTTGTCATGTCCTCAAACATGAACGGCGCATCAATAGAAGAGACGGGCACGACAACAACCGAGGTGGTCGGGGCGTAGTAATAAAAGGATAATCCAACACCCTCCCGAACCACCTTCCCGTTTTTCACCTTCATCACATATTCACTGGGCTGAAATTTAACAAAATTAAATCCAAACATAGTCGCTTCCCCGCTTTCTTTATAGTTTATATTATTTTGTTATTATCATTTTGTTATTAACAATAAAATAACACATGTTTCCGATAATATCAATATGACATTTATATAAAAAAGGCCGCTTTCTCTCCGATATGCTCGGTTAGAGAAAACAGCCTGATTCGTTCTCTGCCTTCCTATGAAACTTTAGAGATCACGAAAAATTGTATGGTATCATCAAAAGGCGTTACATTTGTCATCATTTCATGAGTCATATATGAGCAACAGTTGTATAGTTGTATAAAGATATGATGACTCCCCGATTAGCGACGCACTGCATCGGCCTTGGGATGCAAGGAATCCGGCCTCATATCTGTCCAATGTGTGCTGATATAATCCATACATGCCTCACGGCTGTCTGTCGGGTGAACGACCTCCCATCCAGTCGGTACATGCTGGAAATCAGGCCAGAGTGAATACTGTCCTTCTCCATTCATCAGCACTAAATAACCACCTTCATTCTGCTCAAAAGGATTAATCATGGTTTGTTTTCCTCCTTGCGATTGTGATGTATTGATTTAGAAAGCCTGTATAGTTTTGCTGCCATCAGTTTTCCAATATGAGCCAAGGGTCCCGGCTGGCACAGATCCTTATGACGGCAATCCAGTTCATGCTGCTCTAGCTGTCCATCAATATAGGGAAGCCAGGTTTCCGGAGCAATCGGCTCAAACCAATCTGGGATAATTGTAGATCGGAAAAATAATATATTACCTTTGTACCGTCTCGGAACGTACTCCCCCAAGATACGCACAGAATTTACATAAGTATCCTTGAGGTTTAAAATCGTCTCCTCGCTGAGGCTGGCCAAGGCGCTACCATCGCTTCGTAAGATATGCAGGGCGGTGGAAAGCCGCAAAGGCTCATCATTCAGACTATCCGGGTCATAACCCCCCAGAGCCAACAGAGCGATTAACGCTTCCTCCTCATCTGGTCCTCCCCGCAGCGGCAAATGGTTGCTTGGGTAGGAATCCAGCATGGTCAGAATCGCAATTATCTCTCCTTCGTATTGAAGCTGTGTCGCTATTGCATGAGCTACATTCCCTCCCAAAGACCACCCCAACAGATGATACGGTCCTGTGGGCTGAATTGTGCGAATATGACGAATATAATCGGCTGCCATATCATCCAGCGTCTGCGGCAATTCCTCCTGTCGGGCGATCCCGCGAGCCTGTAAGCCATAAATCGGATAATCCTTGCCCATGGACTGGATCAAGCCCGCATAACACCAGCTTAATCCGCCTGCCGGGTGTACACAGAACAACGGAGCTTGCAATCCGCTTGCCCGCAAAGGCAGCAAAACGTCCAAAGCCCCTTGATTGGCACCTACGTTCAACTGCTCGGCTAGGCCAGCCACTGTTGGCGTTCCAAAAAGGTTGCCAATGCCCAACTCGATACCCAATGCCTCGCGGATTCTACTAATCAGCTTCACAGCCAGCAATGAATGACCGCCCAGATCAAAAAAGCCATCATCTATACCGATTCGCTCCATGCCAAGCGTCTCGGCAAACAAATCACACAGGATTTCCTCCTGTGGCGTTCGCGGTCCCCTTCCTCCACCCGCAGCCATCTGCATGGGAGCAGGTAATGCTTTACGATCCAGCTTGCCATTAGGTGTAAGCGGGAGATCGGATACCGTGACAAAAGCTGACGGTATCATATAATCAGGCAAGCTGACTCCTGCATGCAGTCGGAGTCTGGACGCTTGCAGTTCACCGCCAGGTACAGGAACAATATAGGCGACGAGTCGTTTGTCCCCCGGCTGATCTTCGCGGACAATGACCGCTGCCTGAGCCACATCATCATGCCGAACCAGCACCGCTTCAATTTCTCCCGGCTCCATGCGAAAACCACGTATTTTGACCTGCTGGTCAGCACGTCCGGCATACTCCAGCGAGCCGTCAGACCGCCAGCGGGCCAAATCACCTGTCCGATACATCCGGCTCCCCGGCAAACCATACGGATCGGCTACAAAACGCTCTGCCGTTAAAGCGGGTCTTCCCAAATAGCCTTGTGCCAATCCAGCACCGGCAACATATAAATCACCCGTTACACCCGGCGGGACAGGCTGAAGTCGATGATCCAGCACATACACTTGCAGGTCAGGGATGGGACGCCCAATCAGACTGTTTGCTTTTTCAGCCACCATATCACGGTCTAACGCAATATAGCTGACATGTACAGTTGTCTCCGTAATCCCATACATATTCACCAAGGTAGGAGCATCGTCTGCATGACGCTCATACCATGCAGGCAGCCGGCCCAGTTCCAGAGCCTCACCACCAAATACGACATAACGCAACGCCAGCTTTTGTGAAAGGACAGGCTGTTCAAGATCAGCCTGCATCAGTTGATAAAATGCCGAAGGTGTCTGATTGAGCACCGTTACGCTCTCGTTCACCAGCAATTGCAGGAATTGCTCCGGAGAACGACTGACAGTATACGGCACAATGACAAGACGGCCTCCATGCAGCAGCGGTCCCCAAATTTCCCATACTGAAAAATCAAACGCATAGGAGTGGAACAGAGTCCATACATCCGATGGACCAAAATGAAACCCGGGCTGCGTCGAATCAAACAAACGCGCGACATTTTGATGAGGAATAACTACTCCCTTTGGTTTTCCGGTAGAACCGGACGTATAAATAATATAAGCAGGATGAAGCGGCAACAAAGGTATCAGACGGTCTGCATCCACCGGGTTCCGGTCCGGATATGACTTCAGCTCCTTATTTATCTGAGGATCCTCCAGTACAACCGGGAATACCGTGCTTGTTACCGGAATTGAGGATATTGTCACATGAATGCTGGTAATCATCAGAGCAGGTGAAGCATCCTCTAGCATATATGCGAGACGGTCTGCCGGATAATCAGGGTCTAGCGGCAAGTAGGCGGCTCCCGATTTAAGCACAGCCAGCAATGCAATAACCATATCCAGTGACCGAGGAAGCGCCAGCGCCACAATGCGATCTGGACCTGCACCACGCGCTATCAGCAGATGCGCCAGTCGATTGGCACGCGCGTTCAATTCCTCATAACTTAGCTGGTTGCCTTCGTATGAAACTGCAACAGCTCCCGGGGTACGGGCAGCCTGTTGTTCGAATAGAGCAGGCAAGCTCGAGGTAGACGCTTGGTTAGGACAAGTGCTCGCGTTCGTGTCACCGTTCCACTTCACGAGAATTTCGTGTCGTTCCTCTGGTCCCAAAATATCCAGGGCCCCTATCGGTTGTTCTGTATTAGCCACCGCGGCCACCAATAGTCGCTCCAGCCGTACCTTCATAGCTTCTATCGTTTCTCTTTTAAATAAATCGGTATTGTATTCGATCCATCCCTCGATTCCATCAGGTCGCCCGTCTGCGGTCCGACACTCGCGCAGCTCCACCGTCAGATCAAATTTCGCTGCACCCACGCTAGCCAATTGCAGTTGAGTTTCCACACCGGGCAACAGCAATTCGGGATCAGGGGTGTTTTGTAAAGCAAGCATAACTTGAAACAATGGATGTCTCGATCTGGAACGTGTAGGGTTCAGCATCTCTACAAGCCGCTCGAAGGGTACATCCTGATGTTCATACGCATCCAGACAAGTACGACGGACCCGTTCCAACAGCTCACGGAAAGTAGGGTCGCCCAATGTGTCGATACGAAGCACCAGCGTGTTGATAAACAAGCCCACGAGATGATCCAGTCCCTCTGCGTTACGTCCCGCTATCGGACTGCCCACCGAGATATCCGTCCCTGCACCCAATCGGGTTAGCAATGCGGCCAACCCGGCCTGCACCACCATAAACAGGCTGCCCCGACTTTCACGAGCCAAACGCAGCAACTGCTCATGCAATTCGGAAGCGATACGCAATACTACGGTATCTCCCCGGTAGCTGGCCTCGGAAGGGCGTGGATAGTCTGTAGGCAGATCTATTTGATCCGGTAGACCTTTCAATGCGTCGTGCCAATAAGCAAGCTGCTTGTTCATCAGGCTGCCAGCCTCGTTCTCCCTGCCAAGCAGATCCTGCTGCCATAGCGCATAATCCGCATATTGTACAGGCAGCATCGGCAACACCGGTGCCATGCTTTCAGGATGTGCGGATTGTTCCGCATGTGCATTACGGTCGATGTGCGCAGCATAGGCTGTAGCCAAATCACGTGTGAGTGCATTCAGCGACCAGCCATCTCCGACAATATGGTGCAACGTCATAAGCAGCACATGCTGGTCAGCAGACAGCGTGAACAGTTCGGTTCGCAAAGCCGGCTCCACTGCAAGATCAAAGCAGTAACGTGACCCTTCAGCAAGCATGTGTGGCAGCTCTGCCTCACAAATTTTCGTCACACGGAGTACAGGCCAAGCTTGCTGCATTTCCAGAATGACCTGCTGCGCTACACCTTGCACATCTGGAAAAATCGTACGCAGCGTCTCATGGCGGGCCACGATGTCTCCTAAGGCAGCTTGAAGTGCCTCCACTTTTACATCCCCCGACATACGGATAACGAGTGGGATATTATATGTAGGGCTTGGTCCCTCCATCCGATGCAGGAACCATAATCGGCTCTGGGCGAAGGAGAGAGGAATTCGTTGTGGACGTACGGCCGGAAGCAATGAGGGCCTTAAGCTCTGCCCTTGGTCCAGTCGTTTCGCAAAACTGGCAACCGTAGGAGTTTCAAACAGGCGGCCTATATTCAGTTCTACCCCGAATACCTCCCGGATTCTTACCATCAAGCGTGCGCCAAGTAGCGAGTGACCACCCAGATCAAAGAAACTGTCATCAATACCGACTATCGGTAGTGCCAGCACTTCTGCGAACAGGTCACACAACATGGCTTCCTGTGGTGTTCTGGGAGTACGGACGTGGAGAATCTTATCCATAACAGGAGCAGGCAATGCCTTACGGTCCAGCTTGCCATTAGGCATGAGCGGCAAGGCCCCCAGCATCACAAACGCTGAAGGTACCATATAATCGGGCAGACTCGCAGCGGCATATTCACGTAACGCCAGTGAATGCAAACGATGAGGCGATGAGCCCAAGTCCCCTCTTATACTTTGATATCCAAAAGGTTCGGCAGGCGCTTTTTGTTCGGATTGCTCACTTTGTCCCGATGACCTACCCGGCTCCTGCTGAATAGTCTCTGTCTCAGCTCCGGTAAGCACCGGCGTTGCTGCGGCAGCGATCGGTACGATATAGGCAACCAGCCGCTGATCTCCCTCTCGGTCCTCACGGACAATCACAGAAACCTGGGATACATCGGAATGCCGCGCCAAAACGGCTTCAATTTCACCCAGTTCTACGCGGAAGCCGCGAATTTTAATCTGGTGGTCCGCACGCCCCCCGTATTCAAGAGATCCGTCCAATCTCCAGCGGGCCAAATCTCCAGTTCGATACATGCGGCTCCCCGGATGGCCAAACGGATTGGCTACAAAACGCTCCGCTGTCAAATCCGGGCGCCCATAATATCCCCGAGCCAGCCCATCCCCGGCAATGTACAGGTCTCCTGTGACCCCTGCCGGAACTGCCTGAAGACTACCGTCAAGCACGTACACTTGCGTATTGCGGATAGGCCTGCCGATAGCCGGTGTTCCCGTGTCTCCTTTTTCGATGGAAGCTGCAGTAGACCAAATCGTCGTTTCGGTGGGACCGTACAGATTCGTAATGCGGCAATCCAGACGCTGGAGTGCATGCAGCAATTCCTCTGGAAGAGCCTCGCCTCCAACCAGCACCCGCAAACCCCGAATAGCCTCTGCATGTTCCGTTGCCAGCACATGCCACAGCGTAGGCGTCGCCTGCATCAGGGTAGGCTGTGAACGGTTAATCAGCTCGGCCAAAGCAGACGGCTCCTGAACGGTTTCCTTCCGGGCAATAATCAGTTGCGCACCATTCAACAAGGGTAAATAGATTTCCAGTCCGGAGATATCAAAGGATATCGTCGTAACTGCCAGCAGTCGATCCTGCTCACACAACGTGAATTGATCCTGCATGGCAAGCAAAAAATTTGTCAGGCTCTTGAAAGTAATAACGACTCCCTTCGGCTTGCCCGTTGAGCCAGAGGTATAAATAATATACGCAGGATGGTCCGTGGATAAAGGCTGAACACGTTCACGATCCGTAGGATTCGTATCCGGGTAGGCTGATAGTTCATGATTATGTCCGTTCAAAACAGCCGCCGAATCCCCTTGGCCGCTTCCTCCATCCAAAAGCATACGTGGCACAGAAATGTCTGCCGGAATGCGGTCCGCTACCTGGGCATTGGTTAAAATGCAGACCGGAGACGCATGCTCCAGCACATAAGCAACACGATCGTGCGGATAATCAGGGTCCAGTGGAACATAAGCCGCGCCCGTTTTAAGCACAGCCAGCATCCCTATAACCATGTTGACGGAGCGAGGGAGCATCAGGGCAACGATCTGCTCAGGTCCTGTCCCATGAGCAATCAGCCAATGGGCTAATCGGTTCGCCCGCTTATTCAGCTCCTTATAGCTAATTACCATGTCGTTGTCACATTCCACAGCTACAGCATCAGGTCTAAGTTCCGCCTGTAGCTGGAGCATTTCCTGTAAGGAAGCGACTGGCATCGGACTGGAAGAACGATTCCAGCCCTTCAGTATAAGCTGACGCTCCGCAGGCAGCAGGAGGTCGATTTGTCCAATCGGCTGTTCTGGTTCCGAAGCTGCGACCTTTGTAAGCAACTGCAAGAAACGCTGTTGATGCTCTTCTATTTCCCGTTTGCTATACATAGCAGGGTTGGCATCCCAATCTATGCGCAATCCAGATCCGTCCGACCTGTCATAGACATTCAAGGACAGATCATCAACCGGGCCTGCCGACAGGTTATGTGTAATTCCGCGAGAACCGTTAAAATTCAGCTCATAGTCAAATGGCATAATATTGACCAATGGACCAAACAATCTCCTGTTTTCACTAAGCAAGCGCAGATCACGCCGTAGCTCCTCATGCCTGTATTTTGTATGACGCCGTATCTCACCCAGCTCCTGTACCAATTGACGGAGCAATGTGGCTACCTTCATTCCTGGCTGAATCGACAAACGCAGCGGCAACAAATTCATCACCATACCCGGCACACGGAGCGAGGCTGAGCCTAATCGGTTCATCATTGGCAAGCCAAGTATAACGTCTTGTGCACCTGTGAACCGGTGAATATAAATAGCCATTGCCGACAAAATTACATCCGGCCAGCTCACGTTGAGACGTTCCGCAGCCATCTGAAGACGTTCACGCTCCGCAGAGGTGACATGGGCTGTAACGCGTACGAAACCTCCAGCCATCGCTTCTTTCGAAGCTACATGCCTGGAGTTTCTCGTTGCATGGTCTCCCAAACTGGCCACCTCGAACCCATCGGCAAAGCGTTTGATCCAAAATTCACGCTCCTGCCCAAACTTCTCCGAGGCGCGATAGATCGAATCTTCCTCCAATAGTTGACTAAACCGCGGAAAGCAGCCCTCTTCGTCCAAGCGTCCTTCCGCCAAAGATGTGTACAGTTGAGCCACCCGCTGCGCTATGAGCGAAAAGCCAAAGCCATCCAATGCAATATGATGAACACGCTGATACCAGAAAAATTGATGATGACCTACCCGAAACAATGCCTGTGTAAACAGTGGCCCTTGGGTAAGATCAATCGGCTTCAGCAAATCATCCCTCATCCAGACTTCAGCAACTTTACGAGGATCAGGAGCTGCGCTTACATCGATTTGGTGCAGCGTCCATTCCCCCGAAGACATAATCATCTGCCAGGGTCCATCCTCATTCTCTCCGAACCGCAAATGCAGTGATTCAGCCTCTGCCATCGTGCGGCGGAGTGCTTCCTTAAAGCAAATGGGATCGACCGTCCCGTGAATTTCAACGTATTCACCGGTATTATAGGCCGGATTTTGCAAATCCATCTGTTGGGCAAACCAAATGCCCGCTTGCGCTCCCGACAAAGGAAGACGAATAGCCTGATGCTTGAGCATACACAAACCCTCCTTTAAAGGGAAAAATAGTCTAAATTAGGCATTGACTGCCTAGTTCGCGAAGACAATAGCTTCCACCAATCAGCAAGTGTCGGACGTTCAGCCAACTCCACGAACGTCACCCTTGCCCCGTAGCGGCGCCATTTTTCCACAAGACTCATCATACGAATCGAATCCAGTCCCCTATCCATCAGATTATCGTGGGCAGCCAATCCTTCCGCTGATTCCTGCAGCAGTCCTGCGACCTGCTCACGTACCAATTGTTCAGTTAACTGCGGAGCCGCAGGCACTTCCTTTTCAGCCATTGCTGAATCTAAAGTCTTTGCCTCGCTTTCTCTTTCACCAGGCTTCTGGTCAGCTATGCCTGTCTGAGCTGTAGCCATATTTACACTTTGCACCTGAGCACCTTCCGTTGCTGACCCCTTCGTAGTCTCCAACTCGTCAATCAAGGGGGCAGTCAGCATCGTAACCGCGCAACGCTCAGCAGCGTAAGTCAGGGCCATTTTGTGGTATTCCAGTGAAAAGTCCCCCAAGGCGTCAGCTACAAAAAAAGGCTGTATATCCTTCATAAATGCCTCGGTCGCGGTCATTAGACAGCCAATATGTGCGTAAATACCGGTAATCATGATCTGATCGCGATGATATTGCCGCAATATATCGTCTAAATTGGTTTTTTGAAATGCGCTATACCTCCATTTCGTCAAAACCATATCCTGATCCGAAGGGGCAAGCTCGTTCACAATCTCCTTTTGAACAGGTCCATCATCCATTCCCTTGCCCCAAAAATCCTGCTGTAGCCCCCTTTTCTCCGGAGCCTGACCTCCCGGCTGCGCCGAATAGATTACAGGTATCCCAAGCTGCTGGCAGTGGCTTTTCAACAACTGGATGTTAGCGATCAACTCCTTGACCGGAGATTGCCCAGCCTCAAAAGCGGTAACAAAATATTGCTGCATATCATGAATCAACAGCACCGCACGTCTGGGATCAGGTCGCCATGCCACTTTATTTTGGGGCATATCCGAAGCACTCGGCATCGGATATGCTGAAATTGGAGGAATAGCCATCATATCGCTTCCTTTCATTTTTCGATTCATTACGAGTATCTGTCTTGCGTTATGTGTTCTTGCTCATCGTTATGTCTCCATGCGGTTCAGGTGCAGATGCTAGCTGCTGTGTAATCATTTCCCGCAATGCTTTTTTACTAACCTTGCCTACACTGGTCTGTGGAAACTCTGTTATAAACTCAATTCTGTCAGGAATTTTGTAAGCCGCCAAACCACGTTCACGCAGAAATTTCTTCAACTCCGTTACGGTCGGTACCATCTCATACGGGATAATAAAAGCACAGGAACGTTCACCCAAATATTCGTCAGGCATGGCTACAATCGCTGCATCATGCACACCGGGATGGGCCAGCAAATGATTTTCAATCTCCTCAGCCGCCACCTTTTCCCCGCCCCGGTTAATTTGATCCTTGGCTCGGCCTTCCACAATCACATTGCCATCGGGACTCAACCTCACCAAATCGCCCGTACGATAAAATCCATCCCGCGTAAATGCTCTTGCATTATGCTGATCCGCCTTATAATAACCCCGAATCGTGTAAGGTCCACGTGTAAGCAAATGGCCTACCTCTCCCGGTGCCACTTCTTTGTCCTCATCATCCAATATTTTAATTTCATCGTCGATTGAAATGGGACGTCCCTGAGTTGCTACAATGATATCCTCCGGATCATCCAGTCTGGTATAATTGACCAGCCCCTCCGCCATACCAAACACCTGTTGCAGGGTACACCCAAGTTCCGGCTTTATGCGACGAGCAGCCTCCTCATTGAATTTGGCTCCCCCTACTTGAAGCACCTGAAGACTGGACAAATCACAGGTTCTCGACGAAGCACTATCAAGCCATACCAGCGCAAGCGGCGGGACCAAAGCAGTAATCGTCACCTGCTCCTGTTCAATCAATGGAAAAGCATCATCTGGACTCGGCGTAGGCGCAAGTACAATTTTAGCTCCCGCATATAAGGCTCCGAAGACACCCGGAGAACTGAGCGGGTAATTGTGAGCCATGGGAAGCGCAGCTAAATACACGCTAGCTTCATCCAGACCGCATATTTCAACACTGCCCCGCAGACTGTAAATATAATCATCGTGTGTCCTTGGAATTAGCTTGGGCAAGCCTGTACTCCCACCGGAAAGCTGGAGAAAGGCAATATCCCCCGCAAGCGCCTGGGGTAACGACTGATCAGGTTGGATATACAATCCGGATAGAGCCGTAAATTCCTGCGGCTTGCCCACAACAATGACATGACGCAGGGTTGCCACTCTGGCTTGTACCTCTCTGGCTAGTCCACGATAGTCAAAGCCCGAATATACATCTGGAATGATATAAGCGACCACCTCGGAAAATTCACCGAAATAGGCAATCTCGCTACTTCGATGAGCCGGAAGCGAGAATATGGGTAACGCCCCCAATCTGAACAGCGCAAAGCATACATCAAAAAACTCCGTGACATTTGGCAACTGAACGATGACCCGATCCGTCGATCTAATTCCCAATTGGTAAAATCCGGCTGCCAGACGATCTACTTTTTCGTCCAATTCACGGTAGCTTGTACTTGTTTGGCCGTCCGTCACTGCCGTCCGGTCACCTTGCGATACTGCACGCTCCCTCAACATTTCTCCAAAGGTCACTCCCTCCCAGTAGCCTGCCTTCCGGTAACGCTCGGCAAATTCCTGCGGCCATGTAGGGCATCCGGGCAACATCATGATATTCCTCCTCTTTCTGTACCGTTCTCGTTATTCATGCTTCAGTCCCAATGCCTGAAGCATGGTTCCAAACTTGGCTGCTGTTTCCGCCAGTTCGTCTTCCGGGTTTGAAGCCGCCACAATGCCTGCCCCTGCAAACAAACGCAAGGAATGCTTTGCAGCTTCTGCACAACGGATCGTAATCACCCATTCTCCATCTCCGGCTGCATCACACCATCCAACAATTCCCGTGTAAAAGCCCCGATCAAACGATTCGATATCTCGGATAACCTTTTTGGCCTGCTCTGTAGGCGAACCGCATACGGCTGGCGTAGGATGCAGCGCCAGGGCAACGGCCAAAGATGAAACCGTCAAATCCGCCAATTCCCCCGTAATTTCAGTCGAAAGATGCCACATCGTCTCTGTTTGTATCAGCGAAGGCTCCTGCGGCACATCCAGTCTCCGGCATAGCGGTCTGAGTGCCAAGGCCACCGCTTCAACGACTACCGCGTGCTCATGCCGGTCCTTGACTGATTCCAGCAATGCCGCAGCCCGCAGCTTGTCTTCGACAGGATCATCACTGCGAGGTGCAGAGCCAGCCAGCGGATTAACCGTCAGATGCAGCCCCTCTCGGGAAACGAGCAGCTCGGGGCTAGCTCCAATCAGCGTTCGCTGTTCCACACCGACAACAGCCCCGTCCGAGCCTGCTTCTTCCGCCTCCAAAGCGGGTAAATCAACAGCGAAGGTATAGCCTTTGGTATTATGTCTGGCTAAATTATGCAAATAACCGGGAATGTCCACTTGTTCCGAAGTATCTAGCTGTAGCGTTCTAGACAGCACGATTTTGCTCAGCTCCCCGGACGCAATATATTTCAGGGCCTGTTCCACCCCCTGTACAAACTCCGACGGTTCGGGTACGGAACGAATACCATAGTCCGGAGCCTGCCCAAGCTTTGTCGGGTTCACACGGCTGGCAGCATTCGCTGAATCGGCAGCTTTCCCATTCTCGGAGTGCCAGTTCGTAGAGTGAGAATGAAGCGGCCCCGCCCATCGAGTCTCTGCCGGAACCAGAAGCTGTGCAGCCCGTGAAGCATCAAAGGGAATAGCTCCCACCACAATCGGATGTCCACCGTGGGACTGACGCACACTCTCGAGCAACGTGGCTACACGCCCGGTCAATCCGCCCTCCGTATCGCTTGCCTCCCCATGCGGCAATGCCCCCAACGTACCTTGGGCCAGTAAAGTCCGGGTGGGTGACGCAAAAAAGAAGGAAGAGCCTGGCTTGTAATCTTTTAGCAACTGAGTCGCTTGCACTTCAAGCGCAGTATTGGATTTCATACGTTATTGCCTCCTATTCCATTGTTTTCTGTCACGATTGCCATTACCTATTCCCATACAAGACCGCTGCATTCCACTCAGACACCTAACGTAGCGCCACCATCAATGCGCAAATCATGCATCGTTATATGGCGTGACTTGTCCGAAGCAAGAAAAACAACAGCATCCGCGATATCTGCCGGATCAGCCAACCTTCGCAATGGAATGCCGACCTTGTAAGCGTTCGGCGATCCGTCAATAGCTGCTTGTGCCCCACTTTCATCAGACCACAGGGACCACTGCATTTCTGTCTCCGTAGAACCTGGGGACACCACATTACAGCGAATATGATGGCAGGCAACCTCCAATCCCAAGCATTTAGTAAACATCGCCGAAGCGGCCTTTGAAGCTGCATAAGCTGCCATATACATACGAGGTACAGCTCCCGCATTGGAACCCACCGTGACAATCGAACCCGATTTCCGGGGAATCATATGCTTCACCACAGCCCGGGATATGTAAAAGACACCGTTTGTGTTTACAGCAAAGGTTTCCGTCCAGTCACTGTCACGGAGCGTGTCTACTAGCCCAATTCGTAGCACACCCGCAACATTCACCAAAATGCCAACTGGTCCGAGATGATGCTCAATCTGCTCTACCATCTCGTCGACAGCCGCACGATGGCTGATATCGACAGGAAAAGCCGTTGCACGATAGCCGTCACGCACCAGCTCGTCTACCAGCCTGCTCACACCTTCTGCGTTTCGGTCTACAGCGGCAATGATTGCTCCCAATTCGGCCAGAGAACGCGCCACAGCAGCACCGATACCTTGGGCAGCACCTGTAACCAGAGCTACCTTCCCCTGTATTCCGTCATCACTCATGTTCATTCCACCCTTTCCAGCGAAATCAAAAAAAGCAGTTTAACGCCCAGTTTCTGCTGTAATCATCATTCATTTTGAATTTAAATAACTAATAATGATAATCATTATCAATTAAGAGTTACAAAATATGATAACTAAACCATCAATTACAGTCAATGTTGAAAATCGTCTGTTTTCGTCCATATTTGTATATTTAATAAAATTATCAATTCAAAAAAACCTCTCCTGGTAGCATTGGAGAGGTTTTTTTGAATTTTATCCCTTTTTATACTCTATATCCCTTTATATATCTTCATTTTTTGATTCTTTTCATAGTTTTAGTGACAAACCGAAGCAAAACGAACGGCTCTGCTCACCAGTACTGGCAACACGGATATATGGCCTTCATCTGCAAATTCACGGAATTCTACATGCAAGCCCGAATCATTCACATTTGTTAAACGCTCAGCAAGCTCCCTGGCCTTTTCCTGCATACCACTTGAATGTCCTGCTTCCAGCTCACCCACCGCAATCAACAGCCTTTTGTTCCGCTGTTCCTGAGCTGTGGAGGCTAAAAAGTGTTTCTCTTCCTCCATAATGGCCCTCCCACCCCAGTGAATAGAGGGACTTCCCGCCACATAGATCTGAAAAGAGCCGGGTCTTGTAAACAGGGTATGTAATACGAACAGGCCCCCTAATGAATGACCGAAGATCGTTTGTCGGCTGCGATCGATGTGAAAATCACGCTCCATTTTAGGCTTTAGCTCATCTTCAATAAATGACAGGAAATGCTCGGCTCCCCCGCTTTCAATAGGTGCTTCTCCGTTTGGTCTTACAAGAAGCTCTACTGCCGTCCTTGGTAGTGTAAGATCGTAATATCGAGAAGGATGGAACGGAGCCTCTGTTGGGTAGCCTATTCCTACAACGATAGCTGGGACAACACCCGTTTTGTCGGGTCGTCTGCCCTGAACACGCACCGCTTCCACCAGGGTTCCAAAAACAGAATTGGCATCCAGTACATAAATAATTGGATACCCGGTTACAGGAGGTTCCTCAGCAGGGATCGCAATATAAATATGATACTCGCGGTTTTCAGCCTGTGAGTACATCACTCGATGCTGACTTCGAGGAACGTACACAGCTCCATGTGCATCACTGGAACGATGAACATGCGTAAATAGGTCTTTCACGGGAATAACCTCCTATAGAACCTCAATTTCAATTCAATTAGGCCGTTTTTTTCATCAGCAAGACTACAAAATAAGGGACCCCGATCACCGCAATAATCAGCCCAACAGGAATTTCCGCAGGCGCAACCACCGTTTTGGCAACAAAATCAGACAACAGTACCAGCACCATACCCACCATGCCGCATACGGGAATCACAAGACGATGATGAAGGCCAACCAGTCTTCTGGCGATATGAGGGGACAATAATCCTACAAAGCCTATTCCTCCTGAAACAGACACACAGGCACTCACCAGTCCAATGCTGGACAGCAGAAGAATAGACTTTTCCTTTTCGGTCGCAACGCCGAGACTTTTAGCTGTAAGTTCATGCAATTGAAACAGATCCAGAACATACGATTTCAACCAAATAACAGGGATCAAAATGACAAGCCACGGAATTACGGCGGCAACCAGCTTCCAATCCGCACTCCAAATACTGCCCGACATCCATACTGTCGCCATCTCGAAATCCGAGGCTTTCATTTTCAGCGATAGATATAAGCTTAAGGAACCGAAGCCAGAGCCAATCGCGATACCTACGAGAAGCAGCCGCTGCGGATCCAGGCGTCCTGCTTTCCATGCAAATAAATAGATCAGCAGGGCAGCCATCAAACCTCCAATCAAGCCGAAAAAGGGCATAGCCAACGCCGCAGTCCAGCCGGTCGTTTCCATCTGTCCTTGGTAAAAGAACATAAATATGACGATGGCTGCCCCCGCCCCTGCATTAATGCCCAAAATGCCGGGATCGGCCAAGCCATTCCGTGTAACTCCCTGTACCGCCGCCCCAGCAATCCCCAGCCCCAGACCGACCAAGGCGGCAATCACAATACGAGGTAGCCGAAAATCAAAAATTACCAAATCCAACTGCGGAGTAGGATGAATACGGAACAACGTCTGAACCACTTCCTGCAGAGTCATGTCGAACTCCCCATGGGTCAGACTAATATAGGAGGCTGCTAAAATGAGCGCAGCCATGCTTAAAAGTACGAGCCACAGGCGTTTTGCACTGATTTTACGCATGCTCTCCCCCTCCTTTTCTACGTATTAAGTACAGAAAGAAAGGGATGCCAATGACTGAGGTAACCACACCAATAGGCGTTTCAAACGGATAATTTAGAAAACGGCTCAACACATCAGACATACCCAAAAAAACGCCACCGATCAAACCAGAGCATGGAATGACCCAACGGTAATCTACTCCGATTAAATATCGGGTGATGTGCGGAATCAATAAGCCAACAAAAGCAATTTTTCCTGCCAGCGCAACAGAAACACCCGTCAGCAATGCTACACAGAGCATCGCCCCCAGCTTGACCGGTAATGACCGCTGTCCCAGGCCTGTGGCCACGTCGTCGCCTAGCGACAGTAGTGTTATTGGCTTGGCCAGCAGCATCGCCCCCACAACTGCCACAAGAGCAAAGGGAATTGCCAATTGGATCATCCCGGGATCCATCTGATGCAGTCGTGCGTTAAACCAGAAGCTTACATTTTGCGATACATTAAAATAAATGGAAAGAACGGCCGACAAGCTGCTTAAAAACGTGCCGATGATTGTTCCCAAAATGGCCATACGAACCGGAGCAAGACCCCCGGGAATCATCCAGACTAAACCGAATACAATAGCTACCCCAAGAGCCGATCCTACAAAAGAACTGCCGATCAGCCCCATCGAAGTGGAGTTCGGCGCGAGGATCATCATTAAGGTGATCACAAATGCCGCTCCATCTGACACGCCCATAATGGAGGGTGAAGCCAAGAAATTCCGCGTCATTCCCTGCATAATGGCTCCTGAAATCGCGAGAAAAGCACCAATCAATATAGAGCCGACCGCTCTAGGCAGACGAGAGTTTAATACGACCTGATGATCTACATTCCCAGCATCAAAATGAAAAAAGGTAGCAATTACCGTCTCCCATTCTATCGTCTTGGCTCCGTACATCACAGACAGTAGTAACGTTAACACGATAAACAAAGGAGAGACGAAGATGATAAGGTAAGGAGAGATTAACTTTTTTCCCATGTTCCTACCTTTACTGCGAAAGTCGGTTCATAACCGCTTCCAAAAAGGCTAGTTTGCTCCATGAAGTACCGCCTTGAGCATTGGGATCTACGATGTTGACGAAGGTTTTCCCATTCTTTACGGCGTTGATGCTGCTCCAAATCGGATTTTTCTCCAGATCCGCTAATGCCTGCGGCTGATCCTTGTTCTCTCCTTCCGAGAATTGCACGAACAGATAATCAGGGTTCATATCAGCCAACTTCTCCAAAGAAACTGCCTCTTGTGCCTTTACTGTATTTAACTCTTCCGGTACCTTAGCTCCCAGATCAACATATAGCGAAGGATTGAAATATACATCTGCAGGATATACATACAGATTACCTGTACGAATCCGTACCATAAGCACCTTTTTGTTTTCCCATAATGGCTTGAGCTTCTGTTGGGCCGCCTGAGCATCTCGCTTGTACTTGTTCAGTATCTCTTTCGCCTTCGCCTCTTTGCCCGTAAGTTGCCCCAACATGAGCAGGTTCGCTTCCCAGTTCGTTGAAATATGAGATACTGGAATCAATGTAGCGACCTTCCCCAGCTGTTCTGCCACCGCAGGCCGAAATTTGGAGCTCCCAAGAATCACATCTGCCTTCAGTTTCAGGATCGTTTCAGCACTAGGCTGCATTCGGTCACCAACATCTGCGGCTCCTTCCATCGCTTTTTCCATGTATTCGGGGAATTTTCCTCCCGAAGTAACCGCCCCAGTCGGCTTTACTCCCAGGACAGCCGCATCTTCCATCGCTTCCAGACTTGCTACAATAATATGATCCGTCTTGGTCAGCTTATAAGTCTTATCTAGATATGTAATCGTCTTGGCACTTTCTCCGTCGGAAACTGACGTCTGTGTCGATGCATTGGAATTCGTTTGAGCCGAGCTATCCACCTCCTGCACTTTTCCACCACACGCTGTCAACAACAAACTTGCCGATAATAAAGTACACACCCCTACTGCAAACTTCTTCATAACCTGAATGGCTCCCCTCTACTGCTTGATTACAGATAATAGTTATCATTATCAATGATAACTATTATCAATAGTAGGAGAGAAATCATTGCATTGCAATATTTTTTCTAATATTTATCAAAAAGGCGAGCTTTTTTCCTTGGAATCACTGCATCTAAGAAGCATCAGCCTTCCTCTCTCTGCTGAACATCATCCACATTCCATTCTCTATAGAACTGCTCCAAGTACATCTCCATCCATTGATGCCGAACCTCCGCCAGCTCTTGAGCATAAGCGGTATTCATAAGATCTTTGAGTTTTAGCAGCTTTTCGTAAAAATGGTATATGGCACTTTTACCTGCGGCACGATACTCATGCTGTGAAAAATCTTTATCCGGGTGATGCATCATACTGCCTTTTGAGCCCGCATACATAAAGGTTCTTGCAATCCCAATCGCTCCAAGAGCATCCAACCGATCCGCATCCTGCACAACTTGACCTTCCAGCGTCTCCATGGGCGGGTTTTGTCCACCATTGTAGGACATCGTAGCTATAATGGTCATCACGTGCGCGATTACCTCCAGATCATTTACATGCAGAAGCAGCCACTGCTCTACTTTATCCAGCCCGGCTTGTTTGGAATCATTTAATTTTTCATCCGCTACATCATGCAGCAGTGCTGCCAGTTCACAAATAAACGAATCTGCGCCCTCTTTGGCAGCAATTTTAAGGGACAGCTTTCTCACCCGGTCTATATGCCACCAATCGTGGCCACTATGATCATGCTCCAACTGTTGCTGTACAAAGGGCTCTGCCTTTTGAATAATATCTGCACAAATCGCTTCCTGTTGCTCCGTTCGTCTCTTCATATGTCACCTTTCAATCCAGTCCATACTTTCTATGGTAGGTTCGTTTGATTTTTTAATGCTTGTCCATTTGCTTACTACGAATCATTCTTCATTTTATGCTATATGGTGTATGCTATCCAACCTTTAGAACGAGAAGTCAGTAACCTGACAAAAAAAGAACCTCCAAAACCACATCAATCGTAGTCGCGGAAGTTCTTTTACATTTTCCCTACCTATCTCTAATCCTATATAACTTATGTTTCTTATCTTACTCCACGACACCAAGCTCACGGTTTTTTTCCTTGAACCGACTGTTATGAGAAGATACATATGCCGCTTTGTCAGCTGCTGGATCAATGTACAGCTTGGCGCTGTTCAATGCAAGGGCCGCATCTGTGAACGTACCGGCAATTAGATACAGCTTGCTTCCGTACTCGACAAAATCGCCTGCCGCGAAAATCCCCGGCAGATTCGTTTCCAGCTTTTCGCTCACTCGGGCATGCCACTCCCCCATATCCAGTCCCCAATCCCGAAGCGGGCCGAAATCGGATTTTAGTCCATGATTTACAATGACTGCATCGACATTCAACACCTGTATTTCGTCCGTATCTATATGACTGATCGTCACCTGTTCAATCGTCTCTCCATTGTTACTATGTAGCTGACTTACCGCGTATGGTGTGAGAACACGGACCGAAGATGACTTCATACGGGCTACATTTTTCTCATGTCCGCCAAAGTGATCCCGACGATGTACGACGGTCACACTCGCCGCAATAGACTCCAACTCATTCGCCCAATCCACTGCCGAGTCGCCTCCACCGGAAATCAGAACGTGCTTGTCCCGGAATGGCTCCAGCTCTTGTACAGTATAATGCAGGTTCGTAACCTCATAGCGGTCCGCCCCCTCAATCTCCAGCTTAGCCATTTTGAGAATACCATAGCCTACTGCCAGAACGATCGTGCGTGTCCAATGCTGTTCCCCTGTGGCAGAAGTTAGCAGGAACGTGCCATCCTCTTGCCGATCCAAACCAGTGATCTGCTGCCCCAGCACAATGGTAGGCTCGAACGTCCGCGCTTGCTGCTCCAGCTGATCAATCAGCTTTTCACATAAAACCGGGGTAACCCCTCCGACATCCCATATCATCTTCTCTGGGTATATGCGCATCCGTCCGCCCAACTCATGCTTGGCTTCGATCAGCTTGGTCTTCATATCTCTCATTCCACTGTAAAATGCGGTATACATACCGGCAGGACCACCGCCGATGATCGTTACATCATATAATTCCAAGGACACTGTCACTCTGCAACTCTCCCTATCATAGCGTAATATGTCTGCTTTTATTATAAGTGATAATAATTATCAATATCAATTAGGAAATAAAAACATGGCCCTTGGAGAGGTTTTCGTGACCTTAGAACTACATTTTATGGGTTAATATAGCTACTCATGCATGGAAGCATCCATATATTCATTTCCTCTTTCGTTCTATCAAGTGAATGTTTCAAAAAAGTTACTTCCATCGATCATCCAATACTGTTCAGATGAAGGTACCTCGTTCAAAAAGTTTTGATATTCTCCTTTCCACCCCACTGGGACATAGTGTTCAAACGAAGCTGGCTCAGGAAATAGCGAATAGAGAACTTTCTCATCAAAGTTAACATACAGAGCAGGATAAAACTCCAGCACTTCATCCTGATGCTGAATAGCATCATCCAGCAACTGGAGCATTGAAGTTAGCTCCCCTGTAGCCACCTTATATTCACAGATGTGATCCAAAAATGCTCCTGCTGTGGTTTCATCCAAAATAGGGATACCAAACCGTTCCTCCATCTCGGTATTCAAAAACCAATATTCTCTTTCCGTCACATACCAATTCCAGTTTCCTTCAAAAATAACACCAACAATGATGTTTTGCGCATATTCAGGCCATAATTTCATGAGCTTCTCGCGTTCCCCTCTTTCTCACTCACAGTTCGATCCAAAACCGGCTTACACGGTTTCCGTCTTCCTCTATGTAATCCTTGTCCGGCATTCCGCCGTTTTGTATGATTGTTTTTTTGGAGGCAATATTATCGGAGTCGCATACGACCAGGACTCGGGAAATCCCCAGCTCTTCTGCTTTTTCCAGCGCCAAGGCCAGCATTGTAACAGCGTACCTGTTCCCTCGTGCAGAAGGACGGATACCGTAACCGATATGACCACCGGCATTCATTAGGTGTTCGTTAAGGTCATGCCTGATATTCACCGCTCCCACAACCTGTTCATTCGCATTCACAAGCCAGTATGTGGAGCTTTTGACCCAGCCTTCAGACAGGTTCATTCCATTTTCCTGATTACTTAAAAACGTCAGCATACCTTCAAAATCGTACGGCTCTACAGAGATCACCCAAGGTACCATATGCTCCTGGCTCTGTTTCCATTCCTCATAAAATGAAAGATAAGCTTCCTTCCAGTCCTGATCCGGCTTTACCAATCTGACGGTCTGCATCCCACTCACTACCTCCTCTTTAAACACTCAATTTGTCTGCTATTGCTTTATACCTTAATATCCATGAATTTTTGCGCCCAATCTGCAAAAGAGAGCTTATCATCCCAAGTGATTTGCTTCATCGCTTTGGCACATCCCCAGTTTAGAACCTGCTGATGCAGCATATGCACCCGGAAACGCTCAGTAAATCCTTCTTTAGCTTCCATCCCTTGTGCGTAAGCAGTAAGAAAACCTTTTGCCAATTCTTCTTCGCCTTTCTCCAAATGTCGTCGTCATCTCTATACACCATAGCTCTTAATCGTTGCTTTCAGAGTTTCATCTGTATCCGCCAGCCACACGGAACTAACTTCAAACGTTCCTGGCTCAAAAAACAATGGAAATCTCCGCTTAAACCAATCCTGCATCGGCAGATTTAGCGCTTCTTTCATATCCACCCACAGCAGTTCTCCCTCGGGGGGATTTTTTAATAGTTCACCTTCAGTGGCTGTAGCCAAATAGTTAAAGACCATATATCTCAGCCCTTGGCTTGGGTCACAATATTCGTCGATTCCTTTAAATACGATTTTCGTAACGGTTAAGCCTGTTTCTTCCCTTACTTCACGAATGGCCCCATTCACAATGCTTTCTGGAAACTCTACTTTTCCTCCTGGAGCAATATAACCCGGAAACCCCTTTCGATTGGGTCTATTCATAAGCAATACCTTACTTCCGTCCTGAATCATACACATGGTATATATTTTGTGTGTCACTTCTGTTGTCAATCCGATCATACCTTTCTTTATTCACGATTCACTAAAATCTAGTTTTACTTTCACACCGACAAACTGTGGTTAAATATGGCATTTCCCATACTTTAACTCGTTATTTTGTAGAGCGCAATAACTCTAACCATAGACTAGACTTGAGAACTCATGCCTAAGTCGGTCAAAATTAGTAAAAAAAAGACCGCCTTTCTACAGAGCCGCTGGTACTACCAAGCGGCTCCAGAAAGGAACGGTCTTATCCTAAACTTAATCATCATGCCAATACTCCGTTTTCTAGGCACGCTCCGGATAACGAGAACCTGCTGCGAAACCTTTAGGCGAAATACGCTCGATCTCTTGAAGCTCTGCTTCCGACAAAGAGACCTGTAGGGCACCAAGATTTTCACGCACTCTTTCCAATCTCTTCGTTCCTGGAATCGGGACGATATGGTCGCCTTGCGCAAGCAGCCATGCCAGCCCCAACTGAGCAGAAGTACAACCTTTTTGGGCAGCCATTTTTTCGATCAGGAGGACAACCTCTAGATTTTTGGTGAAATTCTCGCCTTGGAAGCGAGGGAAATGACGGCGGTAATCATCCACTGGCAGATCGTCAAATTTTTTGATCTGTCCCGTGAGGAAACCTCGACCCAGTGGACTGTAGGGGATGAAGCCGATTCCCAGTTCGTTTAGTAGCGGAAGGACATCGTCTTCCACTTCTCTGCTCCACAAGGAATATTCGGTTTCTACTGCGGTAATTGGATGCACCGCATGCGCGCGGCGGATCTGTTCAGCCGACGCTTCCGACAAGCCGATATAACGGATTTTCCCTTCCTTAACCAAATCGGCCATCGTTCCGACGGTCTCTTCAATCGGAGTATTGGGATCGACTCGATGCTGATAATACAGGTCGATATAATCAATCCCCAGATGAAACAGACTGGCGTCTACGGATTTTTTAATATATGCCGGATCTCCCTTGGGTCCCTGAGTGTGTGTGATCCCGAATTTAGTGGCAATCACTACCTCCTCCCGACGACCCTTGAGCGCACGTCCAACTAGCTTCTCATTGCCGCCAAACTTCTGCTGTGCGTATTCCTCACCATAAAGATCTGCTGTATCAAACAGCGTTACACCAAGGTCCAGCGCTCCCTGAAGTGTGCGCACCGACTCCTCGTTGTTCGGCATCATCATCGTGCCAAGGCCCAGAGCTGATACCTCCAGCCCTTCACATCCCAATTTCCTTTTCAGCATATCATGGTTCCCTCTTTTCTTTGGGTAAATGGATGGAATGAACATGTACTCATTCTAATAGACCCTTATGGAGGCAACCACAGTACGTTTATACTAGTAACAAGATTACCAGGTAGAGGATTGGCTTACTGGCGTGTAGATACAAAAGTGCAGACCCGGTTGGTCCGTAATACTTGCTAAAGAATTAATATCATAGGAAACTGCTTCCACAGCGCCAGGGATTTGAAGGGAAACCCGATTCACTTTTTTGAGCTGGATATGATGCTGCTTCCACATGGTGTCAAACTCCATACTTTCCACACGCAGCCGTTCTACCGTCTCCTCAAACCAAGGATCTCCTAAATACTTGTCATAATAGGTTCTAAAAACAGCTACCGAATAGGACGCGAATTCTTCCCAGTTAACCATTCGACGACGTAATTCGGAATCCACGAACAATAAACGAATCATGACACGTTCAGAAACGGACAGGGAAGAAAAATCGGTAATCACCTCATTCGCCGCGCTATTCCAAGCAAGCACTTCCGCTTTTTCATTGCTGATAAAGGAAGGATAGGACAACTGATCAATAATATGTTGCCACTGTGGATTCAGCCTTGTCTGGATGGGCGAAATAGCAACCGCCTCATTGGGATTCCACAATTGAATTAGATGTGCTCTCTCATCATGAGTTAATTGTAGAGCTTCTCCTATACTTTCGATAATCTCCTTAGATGCTGTTACTTCTCTACCTTGTTCCAGCCATGTGTAATACGTCGCACTGACACCTGCCAGCATCGCAACTTCTTCTCGGCGAAGCCCCGGTGTTCTTCGCTGACCCTGTGAAAGTCTAAGACCTGCCTGCTCTGGTTGAAGTCGATTTCGACGTGATTTCAGAAAAGCACCCAACGTTTTCGATTTACTATTATCATTAGACATGTGTTACCTCTTTTCGAATCAATCGCTATAGAACGCTCACAGTCCCTCGTCAAACAACTGTAGGCCTATGATTTCAAAGGCGACACCGTCGCCCGCTTTAACGTTGACATCACCATTCATTTCTTCAGAATCCAAAATAAACGTAGTGTCTCCTACTACAATCTCCAGACATTCTATCTCGTCTGCTTCGCCTTGCATCACTTGATGTATCGTTCCTTGAATCCAGTAGTCGCCTAGCTTTGGTTGAGGTCGAAAAATCCCTGTCTCTTCAGTAGGCTTCAGCCTCCTGAACCCCTCTATACTGGATTGAGAAGTCTCGACCGAAATTACACAACCGGGAATCATCTTATTCAAGCTTTGTTCATACGGGACAACATACGCATATCCAGAAGTCAGTTCATGCCAAAAATATGTCCAGTAGCCGTATACTTTTTCCTTGCCAATACTACGAATGGTGATATGCTGATCTTTATTCATTTCCTTGATCTGTACGCGCATCTATAGAGTCCTCAGTAGATATTTTTCTTATAATAATAGTGTTTAAAGCCTCTCGGAGCATCGTCAATGACACCAACGACTTCATACCCCTGCTTTTCATAGAATTCGGGCGCTTGGAAAGTAAAGGTATTAAGTTGTATAAAATCACACCCTTTATCTCTAGCAATTTGTTCAATTTCACCAAGTAGTTGTGAACCGTAGCCCTTTCCTCTGTAGCTCTGATCTACCCACAAAATATCAACCTCCACCCAGTTCCAACATAGTACACTTAGGAGACCGCCTATCACCTGACCGTCTTCATTTTTAAGCGTAAGATTAATCTCTTCGTATTGGGTTCGAATATCTGCTGGAACGTGTTTCGCATTAAACTCAATCAACTTGTTTCTGACTAAACGCGCTTCATCTCTACTACTTCGATTCATCTGAGGTTCCAGCGTCATGGCATAAATCCTCCAATTTGAAATGATTACTAGCACTTACTGATTTAAATATAGAAAATAATAGGGTTAAAATACTTTCATCTTCCTACTGTTATATATTGTATATACTTTTCTATGTTTAGTCACATGATTCAATTTAGATGGACAGAATTATTCTAATCTAAATATCGCTGATTAAAGTCGTTCCCTGGATTCATGCAAAATATTTAGTAACGAAAAAAGCAGGCCCCTCTGAAACGGAGAACCTGCTATCCTTTATATCCATCGTCTGCCATACAGGAGAAGAGAGGGGATGATTAAATTGAAATATCCAGTGATCTCCCAACTCCCGTAATATCGCTGCTGTTAGCGCTGTTGATACGAGTTGTTTCTGTGTTACTTGGAGCGGGCTTTTCCATTTTTGGAGTTGACGTACTGCTGGATTGCGAACTTTGCTGTGCAATTTGAGCTTCAATCTGTTTAATTTGTTGCTGAAGCTGCTTCATTTTTGTTTCTTTTGTATCTTTATTATCCTTACTTTGCTGTACCTTGTTGTACTCCGCTTCAAGTTGAGCTTTTTGCTTTTCCAGACTAGCTGTATCGTTGGTACTGGATGAAGATGAAGTGCTTGAAATAGATATAGAACTGCTGGATGTGGATGAAATGTTCATACGAGATTTCCCCTTTATAAAAGTATGAGTTTACACGTGTGGGCTAACCGGTTCTAAGCTATGGTGTTGCACTCTAATGACTATGACTACGATGATACAGATTGTTCAAAAGTCTTAGCGATTTTATCGAATAAAGCCGATATTTCTTCATCTGTGGCATTCGTAGGAAGCGGAGTCTGCATTCCTCCCGTGTATTCCATGAATTCCTTACTCAATTCGAGTGAATCGTTAGATTTCTTGTGTGTGGTATGACCCGCGGTATTTAGTCCATTCTCATGTGACTTCACCGTATTCGAATGATCATAGGAAATCGTGATAAGATGTGTTAATGGATAGTGACAAAATAGATCCCCTCTCAGTGTACATAATGTTTTTGGCTGCCCACCTACCTTTCATCGGTAGCAAATCTGAATGCAACCTGAGGGTATGCTGAATGATAACTGAATCAATACAGACTCATTAATACCGTAACCCTTTCATTATTTCCTAGACCATAGTCAAGGAAAATCCCCTCCGCAAGACGGGGGGATCAACCCTACTTGAGACAGGAGTAAGTAAAGGGATAATTTGTTACTCTTAGCAAAGAATAAATGAACGTATTTTAAAAATTGAAAGTAGGGAAATGATGTATGATCCGTATTAGCCATTTGGTTCACGAGAGACTTATGTTTCTATTCAAATTTTTGTACTCGCCTGCATACGTGGGTAGTGTAACACCAAGTTCCAGATTTTTAGCTAAAAATATGATAGAATCCATTCCATGGAGTGAAGTTCATGCTGTTGCCGAGCTTGGTGCTGGAACAGGGGCAATTACCCAATACATCCCGTCTGCTGCTGAATTTCAACCTAAGGTTTTACTCTTTGAGAAAGACCAAACCATGCAGCAGAGTTTAAAAAGAAGATTCCCGAATTATCTGTGCTATTCCGACTCGCGTGAGCTTCAGCTTGCTATGAAAAATGCCCAAATAGAACAGCTTGACTGCATAATCAGCGGGCTGCCTTTTTTCAATTTTCCACAAGCGATGCGGAATCAAATTGTAGAACAAATTCATCTATCGCTCAGGGATGGAGGAATGTTTGTGGCCTTTCAATACTCTAAACAGATGAAGCAGCAGTTAGGTGAATGGTTTGATATTGAAGAAATCAAGTTTGTGCCCATGAATGTTCCACCCGCATTCGTGTATGTATGCCGAAAGAAAGCTTAAGAAAGGAGTACGGGTATGGACGTGGAATATTTAATTTCCATCATCGAACAATACGGCTATGCAGCATTATTCTTTTCTCTATGGCTTGGGATTGTGGGTCTGCCCATCCCGGATGAAGTCATTGTGATGACTGGCGGGGCTGTAACAGGCATGGGCATACTTCACCCGTTACCCGCTTTTTTAATTGTATATCTTGGGGTTATATCAGGCCTGTCCTTAGGTTATGTATTGGGGAGAACCGTGGGCACACCGATTCTAGAACGTTTACGCCGGAAGAAAAAAATGGACAAGTACATTACGTTTTCGGAAAAATTGATACATAAGTATGGGAACTTCACTATTTGCATCAGTTATTTGCTGCCGATCGTCCGTCACATTATTCCTTATATTGTCGGAATCAATAAAATGAGCTTCAAGCGCTATGCCCTCTTCTCTTATTCAACGGGTTTGATCTGGACGCTGATCTTCTTTCTACTCGGGCGTATCTTTGGCGATCATGTACAGGCAGTAGGAGAACTGATTCATCGCTATGGCTTGCAGATGGCATTGCTTGTCATCATGCTGACCATTATATTTTTTATAATGAAATTAGTATGGGGAAAGAAAACAACGGAGGAGTAAAGGTAGAACACGGTCGGCTAGTCTCCTGCAAAGGAGGTGATGCCTGTGGAGGTTAAAGATACATTGATGTTGATGATTCAATTTGCGACATTGGTGATCTTAATTCTTTCCTTCAACAAAAAGAAATAGACCGCCCTCTGGAAAAGGTTAGCGGTCTATTTTACTAATCCAACCCTACAACTACCGCCCTTATAAGCGGCTGTTGTAAAAGAGTGAGGATGTTGGCTGCATCTTTGCTATTTTTCAGTATATACTTATTAGCTTTAGTTTATCACAGGAAAAACCATATTGCCAATATGGAAAGCCTTTAAAGTGGCGGCTTACACCCCGAGCTATTTCTTTAATTGAAGCAACTTAACCAGCTTATCATGAATGGCAGTATTCGGGTAATTCCCGCTAAACTGAGAAGAGCCTGGGCCCATCGCGGTTAACGTCACATCAACAGATGTATGTCCTCCCGTGGTCCAGTCAATATAAAACTTTTCATTAGAGCCTTTTACCGTAAAAGGGCCGTCCTCTTTGGAAACACCTTCACCGGATTCATCCTCCGCATCTTCGCCTTCAATCGCCAAACCGCCCGTTTCATGATCTGCCGTCACCAACACTAATGTATCTGGATGTGCTTTGGCATAATCTTTAGCTACTTTAACGGCCTTATCGAGCTGTTGCCCAGCCTTAATCGTTAGCTCACCTTCATTGTCATGCGCCATCTCATCCGTTCCTTCTTCTTCTACCATCAGGAAAAAACCTTTTTGGTTTTTGGAAAGAACATCAATCGCTTTGGTCGTCATATCCGGTAAAGAAACCGTTGGATTGTAAGAGTTACCCTGCTTGTTGTGAGCTTGGAACATCTCTTCATTGGCGAACAGCCCCAGCAACTTAGAACCTTTGGCTGCTTTCATTCCTGTCTGATCCGTCACATAGCTATAACCCAGCTTCTTCGCTTGTTCTACCAAATTCCCTTGAGTTCCCTTACTCGCTTCCTCAGGATCTTCTGCCGGAGCATCTGGATGTTTGCCTACTGTTCCGGCAGGGTACCAGAAATCCTCACCACCGCCCAGAATAACATCCAGCTTGCTTTTCTCCAAATACTGTTTGGCAATCTCGCTTTGAGCGGAGCGTTTTTCGACATGCGCACCAAAGGCAGCCCCCGTTGCGTCTGTCACTTGGCTTGTCGTCACGACACCTGTAGACATGCCTGCTTTTTTAGCCAGCTCCATAATCGTTGTCACTGGTTTTTTATTCAAATCCATTCCAATCGCGCCGTTATACGTTTTCACACCTGTTGCAATAGCAGTCGCAGCGGCGGCAGAATCCGTAACCAGGTTATCCCCTGAACTTGTGCTAACCAGGCCGGTTACAGGCATGTTGTCCATTTCAAGTAATCCCGATTTCCCTACCGTCGCCAAGCGAATCGCGTTGCGACTTGCTTCTCCCATACCATCGCCGATAAAGAGAATGACATTCTTAGGGGCATCGACTTTCGCTGACGAGGTTTTCTGTCCTTTGGATACCTGTGTCGTAGTAGACTTGGTATTAGATGAGGCTGCAAAAGCGTTAGGGATATTAGCAGATAACAATGGCGCACTCAAAACGGTAATGGCACCTAAAGCAAGGATACTCTTTTTCATCGAACGCTTTTTCACAAGGTCACACTCCAATAAATTTAATATTCATATATGATAAAGTAATCATATATCTGCTTTGTAAAGTATCGTAAAGCAATAGATTACACGAATGTAAAATTTGGAGTGCTCACCTGTTTTTTATAAGACAAAAGAAGGCACCGACTCTTGGTATATCAAAGTCGATGCCTCTTATATTAAATCGCAGCGATATTTTTGCCGATCGGCATGGTGTAGTAGAGCGGCTTTTGCTGTCCATTTTGCTGATAGACTACAAGTAGAAGCGTGCGGCCTTCGGCAGTCAATGGGCTACCCCCACTCAGGATATGATCCAGACTGAACGGCAGTACATCTAGCACAGCGTGCTTTTGCAGTTCTTTTTCACTCAGCTTCAAGGAAGCAAAGGCTGGGATAATCTCGCGGTATGGCTGCGGCTGTTGACTGCCTACATCCGTTCCGCCTGTACTCTCCTTGCTCGCATCTGCCACAAAATCTGCAACCACAGGTGACAACAGCGCATCCGGGTGCTGGAGAACCATTTTCATATAGCTGGACCAATCATTCTTCTCCAAGCTATGCTCCCACCAAATTTTACGCGGCTTATATTTATGGTTAAGGAAATAATCAAGCTTCATCAGTCCAAGCACCATATCCATTCGCTTTGTTCCACGCGATTCCAGAAAGGACTGGAGACGTGTGAACAAGTCTTCGAGCTGATGTCCGATTTTTTGCCAGCCCTGTCCTTCCCAGTAGTCTCCGAATTCCTGAAAGAAATCAAAGGCGGACGAGAATTCACGCTCAATCAGATAGTTGACTGTATGATCCATACGATGAGAGTTCCAATATTTTTCCAACACATCTTCTAAGCGCTTAAGCCGGACGATATCGGCAAAGGAAAGGACGTCATTGCTCAGCATTTCATAAGGCGCCACGTCCATGTACGTGTAGTTGTACTTATCTGCGTCGATACGCAGTCCAGTGCCACGTAGCATTTTGAGGAAGCCAAGTTGAAGCTCTTCCGGGCCGAGCGCAAAAACGTCATTAAACGTTTTACGGAATGTGTTGTAGTCCTCCAAGGGCAACCCGGCGATCAAATCCAAATGCTGGTCAATTTTACCGCTTTGTTTGACCTTGGTAACAGTACGAGAAAGTTTGGTAAAGTTCTGGCGACGCTTAACCAGCTCATTGGTAGGATCATTCGTTGATTGGACGCCGATTTCAAAACGAAATACGCCCGGCGGCGCGTTTTCCGCCAAATAATCCAATACCTCGGGACGCATAATATCTGCCGTAATCTCAAACTGGAAGACACAACCACGGTGATTTTCAATCAAAAATTTGAACATTTCCAGCGCATAATCGCGTTTAATATTAAACGTCCGATCCACGAACTTAATTAGGTTGGCTCCATTGTCGATCAGATATAAAATATCTGACTTTGTACGCTCGATATCGTAATAGCGCACCCCAACTTCGATGCTTGACAGACAAAACTGGCAGCTGAACGGACAGCCCCGGCTCGTTTCGAAATAAACAACCCGTTTCCCGAGTTCCGGTATATCTTCTGCAAAACGATAGGGCGACGGCAACTCGTTCAAGTCCGCTTTCGGACGACCGGGCATCTGAATAACCTCTTCTCCCTTACGGTAAGCCAGTCCATACACAAAATGGAACTTGCGATCCCCTTCCAGCTCCTGCAGCAGTTGATGGAAGGTTTCCTCTCCTTCACCAACCACGATAAAGTCCACATTCGCCAAACGCTTCATCCAGTGATCCGTATCGTAGGATACCTCTGGACCACCCAGAACAATTTTGACTTCGGGCATAATCTTTTTCAATACATCGATGACTTTAATCGTCTCTTCAATGTTCCAAATATAACAGGAAAAGCCGATGACATCTGCCCCCCGTTGAAACAAATCGGATACGATGTTCATCACCGGGTCCTTAATCGTGTACTCCGCCAGCTCGATATCAAAGTCCTTTTCACTGTAGGCTTTGAGACATCGGATGGCCAGCGAGGTATGAATATATTTTGCATTTAACGTTGATAAAATGACTTTCATAGGTCACAACCTTCTATAGTTTGCATGGACTGTTATAGCCTTACCTTAGTATAGCTATTCAAAATCCTCGTACACATCGTCTGCATAAATCTCGTCCTCGCTTACCGTTCCCCCGATATTCCCCTGATTATGAAAAAAATCAAGAAACGGCTTGCCGTACTTGCGGAACTTCACTTCTCCGACACCCTTGATCCGCAACATGTCTGCCTCGGATTGCGGGCTCGCTACGCTCATCTCACGCAGCGTCGCATCATTGAAAATGATATAAGACGGTACATGCTCCTGAGCGGCCAGATCGCGGCGGATCAGGCGCAATTGCTCGAACACGGTTTCGTTGACTGCAGCCGGGTATGCATCGCGTCCCTGTCGTCCGCGTGAACCTGCTCCACCTGCAAAAGCCGTGGCATGTCGCACAACACGCTGCATGACTTCTCGCTGGCCCTTCAGCACTTCAGCAGCAAGCTGCTGCAAGCGTACGACCGGATATTGTCCCTCGGACAACATCAGATAGCCTTCCGAAACAAGAACATTGATGATTTCGGCGATCTCTTTTTCCGTCCGGTTGCCCATCACGCCATAGGTTGGTAGGCTGTCAAAACCATACTGCAGCACTTTTTTGTTACGCGAGCCTTTCAACACCGAGGCGACCATCGAGACCCCATAACGTTCCCGCATGCGATGAATGCACGAAAAAATCTTTTGCGCATCTATGGTCATATCAACCAGTTCCCGTTCATCTGTACATGAACTGCATATGCCGCAAGCTTCATGCTCCTCCGCTTCTCCGAAATACTCAAGCTGTGCTGTACGTAGGCAACGAGTCGTGTAGCAATAATCAACCATCTGCTGGAGCTTGCGATAGTCATTACGCTTGCGGTCTTCATCCTGTGGATTTTGCTCAATCAGGAACTTCTGCGTCACAATATCTTGCGGTCCGAACAGCAAAATACATTGACTCGGGTCGCCATCACGTCCTGCGCGTCCCGCCTCTTGCACGTACGCCTCCATATTTTTAGGCATGTTGTAGTGAATGACATAGCGTACGTTCGATTTATCTATCCCCATGCCGAAGGCATTGGTTGCTACAATGACACGGATATCGTCGTACAGAAACCCTTCCTGGCTATCTGCACGTTCCTGATCTGTCATCCCGGCATGATAGCGTCCAGCCGCCATGCCTGCGTCACGCAGCCGTTGGTACAAATCGTCCACGTCCTTACGTGTCGCCGCATAAATAATGCCCGATTCACCCTCATGCTCACGGGCGTAATTCAGTAAAAAGCTGCGTTTGTCTTCCCCGCGCAGCACACTGAACGCCAAATTGGGCCGTCCAAGGCCTGTAACGAACGTCTCCGGTGAGCGCAGACGAAGCAATCGCACGATGTCATCCATGACCTGCGGTGTCGCCGTTGCCGTAAACGCAGCCACGATTGGGCGTTCATACAGCCCGTCCACGAATGGAGCCACAGCCAGATAGCTGGTACGGAAATCATGGCCCCACTGCGATACGCAGTGAGCCTCATCTACCGCAACGCAGGAAATCGGCAACTGAGCCATTTCATCGCGAAACCAGTCCAGTTCCAGTCGTTCCGGTGCGACATACAGTAACTTCAAGTCACCATTCCGTGCGGCTCGTATGCGATCATTCACTTCTCGACCACTCAACGTACTATTGATGTAGGCAGCAGCAATCCCCATCGTGGTCAGCGCATCCACCTGGTCCTTCATCAGCGAAATGAGCGGTGACACGACAATGGTCAGCCCCTCATGCAACAACGCGGGGATCTGGTAGCATATCGATTTTCCGCCCCCTGTCGGCATGATGCCCAACGTATCGTTGCCCTCCAGCATACTGGCCACAATTTTCTTTTGTCCCTCCCGGAAATCGGGATAGCCATAAAATTTTTGCAGCAAGTCCTGCGCCCGTTCCAAGGTTGGTGCTTGTACACTCATAGTTTCAAAACTCCTCATATTTCTAGCGTCCTTGACGCATATCGGCTTTTCTTTCGTTACCTTTAGTTTACCGGGGTTCAGGGTAATGTTCAACCGCTAGAAGACTGCCAATCTGGTTTAGTCCCTTATGGCGTTCGCTGTTTTCTCATGATATAGTGAACACGGTGCCGCAAATTTGTCCATAATTATGAAGAGACACGGTTCCAAGAAGGAGAAAGAACCCATGAACAATCGGAAACCCCAACGGAAAAATCATACAAAATCTACGTCAAACGCAAGCCATTCCAAACGCAGTCATAAACCTGCCGGAAGATCTGGCTCCCATAGACCGGAAGCTCAACGGAGAACGAATGCTTTTGATAAAGCCCCTGCCAAAACATACATCGTCCAGGAGCCTGCCGAGCTGTTAAGCTTTTTAGTAGAGCATGTGACTGGCATGGGTCGTAACTCCATTAAATCAGCACTGGCTCGTGGGCAGGTGTCCGTCAACGGCATTCCGCGTACCGTGCATAATTTTCCACTGGAGCAAGGTCAGACTGTCGCTCTTTCCAAGGAAAAAGTAACTCCCGTCGTACCACTGACTGGGCTACGTATTTTGCATGAGGATGAAGCCATTATCGTTATCCATAAGGATGCCGGGTTGCTGTCCGTGGCTTCAGCGCAGGAGCAGGAAGTAACAGCCTATCGCCAGCTTACGGCCCATGTGAGACGCGAACATCCGTACAATCGTATTTTTGTACTGCATCGTTTGGATCGTGATACATCAGGAGTGATGATGTTTGCAAAAAGCGAAGCCATACAGCAGGAAATGCAAAAAGCGTGGAAGGAAGTTGTGTATGAACGAACATACATTGCTCTTGTAGAAGGACAGGTTAAAAAAGCTGAGGGTACAATCACCTCATGGCTGAAAGAAAGCAAGACGCTAAAAATGTATTCCAGTCCTTATCCGAATGACGGACAGCACGCAGTCACTCACTACAAGCTGCTCCAAGCCAATCGGCATTTTTCTTTGCTGGAAGTACGTTTGGAAACCGGACGCAAAAATCAAATCCGCGTACATATGGAGGATATCGGTCATCCCATTGTTGGAGATAAAAAATACGGTTCCAAATCCAAGTCGATTGGGCGCCTTGGCCTACATGCGAGGGTATTGTCATTTATTCATCCCGTCACCGGAGTATTGCTGCGTTTTGAATCCGACATTCCTAAAACCTTTTTGAATCCGTTTCGGGAGTAGAATTGAGCAAAGCATACGGAGATGAGATGGAAAAATAGAAGAGGAAATGAGGGGGCTGTAGAAAACAGCACCCTTTTTTGATTGATTAAGCGGTATACCTCCGAACACCATCAGCCATTTTCATCAACTCATCCCATATATATATGGGCGTATTACACACTGGACAATCTACCCAACCATTTAAATAGGGTAATTGGGCAATCAGCTTGTTCTCTTCAATTTTTTGGGCATATTCGTGTAACCACTGCATATTAGCACCTCTATGATCTAATGAACGGGGGCGGATCGGTTGGGGAACCAGATTATCTGAATTTACAGGATCCTTATCATAGACAACCAGAGTGTCATTCTGTTCATCAGGCCAAATATAGAGCGGGGTACCGCAATGCGGACAATCCAGCGTATATTCGTCACCAGTATCGAAGCTTTGTAGCATATAAGCTACGCAGCGATAACCCTGAAAAGCGGCACCCGCAGCCAGAACATAGCGTTTACCGACATCTCCTTCGTGTTCTTTCGCATAGAGCACCATTTCTTCAGTCAATTCTGCAAGTCGGACAATGGCACACCGATATTGCGCGTAAATATATTCAGCCAGACTAGAATCCACTTTCACCTGATCCCTTGTAAATTCCAAAGGAACTTTGGTATGTAAGGGATTGTTATTCTTCGCTTCGAATATTCCGCAAATGTTATATATATCTGCACGAATCCCTATATCAGAACTTTTTAACGCAATGTCTACAAGGTAAGGTACAGCCGCAAATGTACAAGTATACAACGTATTTTGGTGATACAGCTCCTCCCAATACAAGGTGTCAGCCATTTCGCCATCATATCCGGCTTGGAGCTGCTTCAACATTTCCGGGACGTATTGAGAAGAACCATAAGGGCCTTGGAGCAGAGTCCAGGCCGGATCGGACAAAGCCAGCATCTTGATACTCCTTCCACCGTTTTTCTTACAGTAAAGGATTTTGCAAAAATCCAATAAGCGACTTCCAATGAACAAAGGTATAGAACGAAGTAGTTTAGTTCGTCTATATCTTGCACTTCGGAGCGACTGGAATCGAATTGTGCAAAATCCTGACAGTAACATGGGATCGGTTTGTAAATTAAACTCGCTAACAAATTCATTTTAACTTCATAATTCTCAGCTTCTTACGTTTATTTTATTATACGCATATTATTAGCTGAAGTTGCTTTCTCGATTTATGCAATATACAAAATCACTATTTTTCCGGGTCTATAATCATATTCGGTTAAGCTTTCGGCATTGTGAAGGTGATACACATTAAATTACTGAATTACTAACCTGGTTCTTAAGTTCTACTACGAGTTCTCTGTCAGTTCAGTTCCTTCTTCGTATACATAGTTCATATTATAAGTCCTGTTACTTAAAAATTGCTGAGTAAGAAATAAAGTATATATACATTAAAATTTCCATACATGTAAAAACAAAGCCACTCCCCTGCCTGTTTTTAATTATGCCAAACGGGTAAGACATACTTGTTCAAGCCTTTTAATCTAACAGCTACAGAACTGATTTTATGAATCGGTATATGAAAAGGCGTGTTGGGAATATTATGTATGAATACTGCGACTATAAGGGGAAATAGCCTATGACCATAACACCGGAACAGCGGATTACCCTGCACGGATTTAACAACCTGACCAAATCATTGAGCTTCAATATGTACGATATTTGTTACACCAAAACCAAAGAAGAACGCGAGGCGTATATTGAATATATTGATGAACAATACAACTCAGATCGGCTGACAGCTATTTTAAAGAATGTATCTGACATTATCGGCGCCCATGTGCTCAACGTAGCCCAGCAGGATTATGTTCCTCAAGGAGCCAGCGTGACAGTACTTATATCAGAGGGACCCATTGTGGAGGTTCCGACTGAATCTTATGCCGAGTCACCAGGCCCCCTACCTGAATCTGTCGTGATACAGCTGGATAAAAGCCACATTACGGTTCACACCTACCCGGAATATCATCCAGACGAGGGGATCAGTACGTTTCGAGCAGATATTGATGTTTCTACCTGTGGGGAAATCTCCCCGCTCAAGGCACTCCACTATTTGACTCATTCTTTCGACACCGACATTATGACGATTGATTACCGGGTACGCGGCTTCACACGTGATATGAATGGACATAAGCTTTTCATCGACCATGATATCGGCTCCATTCAAAACTATATTCCAGACGAAGTGCGCAGTCAGTATGACATGATCGACGTGAATGTGTATCAGGAAAATATTTTCCATACCAAATGTAAGCTAAAACAATTCGATTTAGACAATTACCTGTTCGGCTACACCAAGGAAAGTCTGACTGAAAAAGAGCAACAAAATATATCAACACGTCTCAAAATTGAAATGGACGAAATTTACTACGGTAAAAATATGACGTAACAGATCGAATGCGTGAAAATAAAGTGAATCATTTCATTGAAAAAAAGGATGATCGCTTGGACTGAAATACAGCCAGGCTTTCGTCCTTTTTTTGATACAAAATAAAAGATATTATTCAACTTAATCTGTACAAGCGAGTGATTGTTCACTATGATAGGGGAAGAAACCACTAATTTAAAATATCAGCATAGATTTTACTTCCGCTTCATATTGTAAGCGCAATCAATCGATCCTACGTATGATTTTGTCATGGAAGACAAAGGAGGAATTTGCATGCAAGGCGGTATTGGCGGTAAAAATATCATTTTACGACTGGAAATTTCCACAGAGCACATCCAATTTGGACAATTGATTACGTTGGTAAACGAACACGGCGGGGATGTAATTGCCATTGACGTCATCCGCACCTCTGAGAAGGTCACTGTGAGAGATATTACAGTCACCATTGCTGATCCAGCAGAAATCGATCAAATGATTGCCCGGATTAAAAAAGCACAAGGTGTTAAGGTATTATCCATCTCTGATCGTACCTTCCTATTACACCTCGGAGGCAAAATTGAAATGCAGCCCAAGGTCCCCATTCAAAACCGCGATGACTTATCCCGGGTATATACCCCCGATGTGGCACGCGTATGTATGGCGATTCACGAGGAACCGGACAAAGCTTTCCGTTTGACGATCAAGCGCAATACGGTCGCCGTCGTCTCTGACGGAAGCGCTGTCCTCGGGCTAGGCAACATCGGTCCCTATGCAGCCATGCCAGTTATGGAAGGCAAAGCTATGCTGTTCAAGCAGCTCGGGTCCGTCGATGCCTTTCCCATCTGTCTGGATACGCAGGACACCGAAGAAATCATTAAGGCCATTAAGCAATTGGCCCCAGCCTTTGGCGGTATTAATCTGGAGGATATTTCATCGCCACGATGCTTTGAGATTGAACAGCGGTTACGTAACGAGCTGGACATACCTGTTTTTCATGACGATCAGCACGGTACAGCTGTCGTTTTGTACGCAGGGCTGATCAATGCGCTCAAGGTTGTCGGCAAGGCCCTGTCTGACGTCAAAATTGTCGTCTGTGGTATCGGGGCTGCGGGTGTGGCCTGTACGAAAATTTTGCTATCTGCAGGAGCAGTCAATATCATTGGCGTAGATCGTCACGGAGCGCTTACAGCGGATGAAACATACGAGCATCAGATGTGGAACTGGTATGCGCAGCATACCAACCCCGAACGGCTGTCTGGCACGCTGTCCGAGGTTCTGAAGGACGCTGACGTGTTTATCGGACTCTCGGCAGGCGGACTACTGCAACGAGAAGACGTGAAACGTATGAAAGAAGCCCCGGTACTGTTCACTATGGCTAACCCGGTTCCCGAAATTGCGCCAGAGGAAGTCGAGGACATTGCGGGTGTCATCGCCACCGGACGTTCGGACTATCCTAACCAAATTAACAATGTGCTTTGTTTCCCAGGCATCTTTCGAGCAGCGCTCGACTGCCGTGCCCGTGAAATCAACGAAGAGATGAAGCTGGCGGCCGCCGAGGCCATCGCAGGCACGATCCGTCCTGAAGAACTAAACAAGCTGTATATAATCCCTGGTGTATTTAACGAGAGTGCGGTTCAACGGGTGCGTGAAAAGGTAATTCAAGCCGCAATTGCGAGTGGTACAGCGAGAAGAGTGCCTCGGGATTTCAGATAAAGGAAAAGGATTGCTCCCCTAAATGCGGGTGCAATCCTTTTTGCTATGGAAAGATCAGACTGCATATCCGTTATCTTCACAGCGGTTATGACCTCCATTTAGAGAACAATTGACTGGCACGCTGGGCAAATTCCTCCAGATTAAAGTTGGAGTTGTCCAGCTTGTAGTACCATTTTTTAATCGTATCCAAAATCCATGAGGGAACTTTAACCTCCGAGATACCAGAATAAAACGTATGATACGCCCACACCAAATGCTCCCAGCGCTTGTCATCGCCTTCCTTCACGTATTCAGATACGTCCAATACCTTGGCACGTCCGTCTTGCATGAGTACATTCTTGAGGTGGATGTCACGGGGGTTCAGCCCCTTGGATCGGACAAATTCTCTCGCCTTTTCCACATCCAGAATGACCTGCTCTGGCACAGGAATTCCTTGCAGCAAACAATCCAGCAACGTAATACCGGATTCATAACTTATGACAATATACTTGTCGCCTTTTCCGTAATAATGAGGAAAAAAGTCAGACCCTCGCAAACGCTCATATACGTCGGCCTCCGCATCTTTCTTGTCGATCGCCATGTCTGAGTACACCTTGAATGCGTAGCCTGGCAACGTATCCAGCGTAAATACGGCCGCATCTGTCCCGATGCCAATACAGCGGACGTCTTGAGTGGCTGTTTTAATGGTAACCGGATCATTATCCTCTGTACTGTATACGGTCACTTGACTTATGATGTCTTCTGCCTGCCTCCATTGTTCTACCATGCGCGATCCCCTCCTTTTCTGTTCTAAACCATTACCAATGAAATTAGATCTATAACAGATAAATAGTATTACGGGTTAGCTTTGGGAATGGCTTCAAAATAGGTTGATTCTTTTTAGAAAAAACGGTATGTGCCGTGTCTAACGAGCGTCCGGCAAAAGCAACCTTCTTAACTCTGCATAGCTTGCTGCTGTTTTATAGATCCCTAGCACGTCAGTTTCCGGGGGAGCGTTCCTGTGATTGAACCAGATCACCTGCCAATTCGCAGCTATAGCTCCCGCCACGTCATTGCGCCAGGAATCCCCAATGTAACAGCAGTGCTCTGCTAACGTTCCTGTCCGTTCGTTCACTACTTCAAAAATGCGCGGATCAGGCTTGGCATAGCCAACGGTTCCAGATACAAAGATATGCTCTGCTGCAACATGATTTTCCAACGCCATAGCCTTGATCTTGCTCATCTGGTGTTCTTCAAGACCGTTGGTAATTAATCCAACTAAAAAGCCAGCCGAGCTCAAATCATTTATTAACGAGGTAGCCCCCTCAAAAGGCTCAATTCGGTACTGACGATCCAAATATTCTTGTTGAACATGTACTGCCTGCTCACGGGTAATTTCTATCCCGAATTCTTGTAAAGCCAGAATGAAACGGCCTTCTCTCATCTCATCCAGTTCATGCGTCCCTGCCTTCCCCTCCAGTAGTCCTCCTTTAGCCGATAGTACATCGCTGTAATAGCGAATACGATGGTAGGCTTTCTCAAAAGGAAAACGCTCACTCAATCCTAATACTGTTCGCAATGCATCGCGTGTAGGGTGCAAATGATCGTACATCGTATCATCTACATCAAAAAAAACAGCCTTCTTTTGCAAGTTCATATGCCCACTTCTTTCTGTTAAATCTTCGGATGTCGCTCCTTTTCACCTTGTCCTGATATTATACCCGTTGGCCTGTTGCGTTGCACCCTGTCCTTCACACTGCGCTCCTGCATTCACACTTCACGGTTGCTAACATACACTGAAAAAGACCGCATTTTCGCAAACTCACTTTACTTCTCTACCGAGCTAATATAGGTATCTTGTCCTGCTTTGCCCGAAAGCGTTTTATTTGACAACACACGGGTAAAAGGTCACATTTTTGAAAAGATTCGTCATACAGGTTTACATTTCGTGTAAAATCACGTACCTTTTAGGGATGGACGCTTTATGGATGTATTGGATAAGGGAGGCATACACGATGGATTCCGGTTCTAACCTAGCCTATGGATCAGCTACACCTTTGATTGAGGCACTTATAGAATTTGAAAAGGAGCTCGAAGCGAACCGGCATTCTTTGAGTTTTGATTTGGGATTGATTATGGAGCAGGGCCGCGCGCCACGATATATGGCTACACCACCAGATGTTATTCCTTTTGCCCATGCAGGGGTGGACGGAATACATTATGGCTTTTTAACGGATTTTGGTCTTGAAAAGGACCTTTCACAGGCCCCTATCGTATGCGTATCTCCCGTCGATTGGACGGGTGTATGGGTGGTTGCCCGTCATTTGCAGGATTTTTTAAGTGTTGTTTATACAGAGAACAGTTCATTACAACGATACTACGCCAGTGGAGATGACTATTCTGGACATGCAGGTCAGCGACTGCCTCAGGTTGTAGATGAACGTACCGCGTTTGTACGCGAATGCTTCCGGGAACGCTTTGGTATCGAACCGATTCAGGATATGGCTGCCTATATCGATAGTTTGCGTACAGAACGGAAGCACAATGAAGCAGCTCCTACGCTGAACGGCTTGGGCATTCAGGTATCTTCTTCTGCGAAGCATAGCTCTTCTAAGGAGAGTGCCCTCTTGACCGTAACGGAGCCTTTCCTTTGGGAACAACAAGGCGAAGCTGTGCGTGAGTTATTCCACAACGGTTCGCGTGAAGCCAGACTGGCCTTTATTCGAGATGCCCAGACACGGCATCTGTTCACCCATTCTGCCCTTCGTGCTTTTGTAGCTGGACAGCTTAAGTTGATGGGCCTATCTGAGGCCGCAACATATCTGGAAGAGTCCTACTATACCGTTATTCCTGATATGATAGAATCATGACGAATTCCTTGGATTTCCCCTAACCTAACCGCCTCCGAAAAGGCGGCTTTTTGTGCTACAATAAATGAAAATAATAGGGTCGAACGGCCCGGTACGAATGAAAGAGAGCGAGCATGAATAATCATTCCTATCCTACTCCTGAAATCATTGAGGTTTGTCTGTTGGCGGGCAAACTGATGATGCAAAATGGAGCCGAAACCTATCGTGTTGAAGACACGATGTCCCGCATTGCTTCGGCCTATGGCATATCCCAGTCCCATAGCTATGTCACACCAACTGGGATTTTTTTTGCCATTAATGACTCGGAGCCTGCCACGCTCATCCGCATCGTAGAGCGGACCACCGATTTGCACAAGGTGACAGAGGTCAATTCCATTTCACGTAAAATCAGCACAGGTGATTTGTCTCCCCGCGCTGCCGTCAAGGAGCTTTCGGAGATTGAACGTGGTCCCCTCCGTTATTCTAACCGTATACAGCTGATGGCTGCTGCGTTGGCCAGCGGTTGCTTTATGATCATGTTTGGTGGAGTTTGGCGAGATTTCCCCGCAGCTGTGTTATGCGGAGGTATCGGATTTGCAGCCGTACAGTATTTTCACAGGCTCGTTAAGGTTAAGTTTTTCTCAGAGTTTTCTGCATCTTTTCTAATCGGTTTGCTGGCGGCTCTATTAACGATAGTAGGCTGGGGACAGATGATGGATAAAATTATTATTGGCTCTGTCATGCCACTGGTTCCAGGCTTGTTAATTACAAATGCCATCCGTGATTTAATGTCCGGGCACCTTGTTTCGGGTCTTTCCAAGGGAGCCGATGCTTGCCTGACGTCTTTCGGCATTGGAGCTGGCGTTGCGGTGATCATTTCTTATATGTGATTCGGAGGAGATTCAAGTCTATGCTTGCACAATTATTCACAAGCTTTATTGCCACCGCTGCATTCGGCATACTTTTCCATGCCCCCCGGCGCTCGCTGCTGCAATGCGGTTTCGTCGGTATGCTAGGCTGGCTGGTCTATTATTCAACTACGGACAGCATGGGACCTGTGAGCGCCAGCCTTTTGGCAACGATCCTCATCGGCATCGTCAGTCAAGGCTTTGCGCGGCTGTACAAAATGCCTGTGATTATTTTCAGTGTCGCAGGCATGATTCCGCTCGTTCCAGGGGGAATGGCCTATAATGCCATGCGCCAGTTCGTACAACAACATTATCCGCAGGCACTGGAGCTGGCGATGAGCACGCTGATGATCGCAGGAGCGATTGCTGTCGGTTTGGTGCTGTCTGAAGTGCTTAATCAGATTTTTCACAGTATACGTTTTAAACCACAGCGCTAAAAGCGATGAAAATAGAAAAGCAAAAGAGGCTGCTCCCAAAATCATCTGCAGTGTATGAGACGATTTTGGAAACAGCCTTTTTCTGTACACGTTACAAAGAATATTTATATGTCATAAGCTTATTCATCCACTCGCTTACCCAATATCGCCAAATCTCGCTCTATGCTGTCCAGCACAGCTACACGCGGATAGTACCCCCATTGCTCAAAACCAAACTTCCGTAGCAGCCCAATACTTGGCTCATTATGACCAAAAACAAATCCCAACAACGTGGTAATCCCCAGTCTCGGACATTCATTTAGCAAGTGCTGCACCAGTCGACTTCCTGTTCCGGTTCCACGAGAATCCTCATGGACGTATATGCTAATTTCTGCTGTACCGTTATAAGCTGGACGCCCATAAAAGGACTGAAGACTGGCCCATCCGGCAATTGTACCCTTTTGTTTTAAAACCCACAAAGGCCGGTGGTTTTCCTGATGAGCCTCAAACCATGGAATTCGACTTTCCACTGTCACCGGTTCCAGATCTGCCGTGACCATTCGTCCTGCGATCGTAGAATTATAAATGTCCACAATATCGGGAAGATCCTCTTTGCATGCAAATTCAATGGAAAAAGATTGGTCGTTATTCATTATTCGTATCCGCCTCCTATTGTGTGATTTATTTATTGTACAAGACAAGCGCCCGATCAGCCATATCGAGTTGTTTTGCGGATTAGTCCCAAAGGGTTTTATAATAGAGCTTGAAGAAAAACAAAAACGGAGTAAGCGATTTAACATGACGAGACGGGAGGTATGTTTCGGAGTCAAGGATTCTGAAGCAGCTTAATATGAATATTGGAACTCAACTCTTGATTTTGGAAATACCTATGGAATCTTTTTTTGGAAAAACAACCATTTATCCTGTACTGCTCAAGGACGAGGATGGACTTACACTGATTGACACGGGAATGCTCGGCCAATTGGAGCCATTACGCAAGGCTATTTCAGATGTGGGTGAGGATATCAGCCGCCTGAAAAGAATTATTTTAACACATCAAGATATTGACCATATCGGAAATGTTCATGCACTGCTGGACTTGCTGCCGAATACTGCCCTGTTAGCCCATAAGGATGACGTCCCTTATATGACAGGAGAGCGACCATTTGTGAAGCTAACGCCGGAACGGATTAATCAGTTGGATACTACGCTCAAGCAACAAGCAGAGGATCTGATTCGCCGCCTACCAGATTTGCGCTTTGCTCATATTCTTGAGGACGGTGAGCATCTGCCTTATGGCGGAGGCATACAGATTATTCATACACCCGGCCACACGCCCGGGCATATCAGCTTGTATGTGCCCGCACAAAAGCTGCTGTTGGCAGCAGATGAGTTGCTTGTAGTCGAAGGTGAACTGGTCGGTCCCGCTGAGTCGGCTACGCCGGATATGCCGCTGGCCCTAAAGAGCCTCGATAAACTGACTGTATTGGATGTTGATAAGGTACTCTGCTACCATGGTGGTTACTATGATCAGAATGTACAGGCACGTCTGCAAACATTAAGTCAGGAAAGAGAATAAGTCATTCCATGCTATAAATAATGATGTATGAAGAGCTATAATGAATAAATAGGCAGAAAGGAATGAGACTTTATGAATGAGAAAATAACCCGACTGTATGATGAACTGAAGTCACAGTCTTGGGACGGCCTGCTTGTGACCGATCCTAAACATATTTACTACCTGACGGGCTTTGCCAGTGATCCGCATGAGCGTTTTCTTGGTCTGGTGTTGCTTCGGGACCAAGAACCAGAACTGATCGTACCCGCCCTGGATGCAGAAGCCGCCCAAGCTGCTTCTTCTGTGACTCGTATATCCACCCACACCGATACGGACAATCCATATGATCTGCTTCGTCAACGCACAGGCACCGGTGTGAAAGCATTCGCACTGGAAAAGGAGCACGTCTCCGTCCTCCGTTACGAACAGCTACATACTGCCATTGGCGCGGCTCAATATGTGGACCTGGGTCCAGTGCTTCAAGAAATGCGTGTGAGAAAAACTCCTGAGGAAGTACAACGTCTGAAACATGCAGCTCGTTTGGTGGAAGATGCCCTTCGTCACGGTCTCACCCATGTGCGTGAAGGGGTGACGGAAGTCGAGCTGGTGGCCGAAATCGAATACCAGATGAAAAAAATCGGTGCAGATGGTCCGTCTTTTGACACAACAGTGCTGTCTGGACCCAAAACAGCCTTGCCTCATGGTGTTCCAGGTACCCGCAAGCTGCAACACGGCGATCTGCTCATGTTTGATATGGGCGTATACTCCGATGGCTATGCTTCGGATATTACGCGTACTTTTGCTTTTGGAAAGCTATCGACTGAGCTCGAAACGATTTATAATACGGTTCTTCGCTCGAACGAAGCGGGAATTGCCGCCATTCGCCCGGGAGTTTCCTGCGCATCCGTAGATCAGGCAGCACGGGCTGTTGTTGAATCCGCTGGATATGGCCCTGCCTTTAACCATCGAGTTGGACACGGCCTTGGCATGAGTGTTCACGAATATCCATCTGTACACGGAGGCAATAGCGATCTGCTTCATGAAGGCTTCGTGTTCACAATCGAACCCGGCATCTATGTGCCAGGCCTCGGCGGTGTGCGGATTGAAGATGACGTTCTGGTCACCTCTGATGGTGTTGAAGTGCTTACCTCTTTTCCAAAAGAACTGACAGTGCTCGGATAAACCCATCGCTATTCATTATATAAAAAGCAGAAAAAAGGAGGGGTAACCCCAAGCCATCATGGCTTTAGGGTTTGCCCCTCCTCTTCTATAAAGCGGAAATTGCGTGCAATGTACAAAATGGGTGTACCCGCCGCGGTCAGTACAAATTTTAAAATGTAGGTGGTGAATAATATCTCGATCCATATCCCCCACGCATAACCGTAAAAGGCAATAGTACAGAAAATGAGCGTATCTATAAACGAGCTGATCATCGTGCTGCCATTGCCGCGAATCCAGAGCTGATGACGTTCCGGGAAAAACTTGCGAATCCAGGCGTACAGACGCACGTCCAGCAATTGACTGACTGCATAGGCTGTCAAGCTGGCAAGCGCAAGCCTTGGCAACAATCCAAACAGCTGTTGCATCGGGGTCTGGGCAAAATCCGTTGCAGTAGGCTCGAATTGCAGCACCATTTGCATCGTGACCGTCGTCATAATCAGAGTGAAAAAGCCGAACCACACAGCTTTACGCGCCTCTTTAGGCCCATATTTTTCATTCAGCAAGTCGCTGGCCATATACATAGAAACATACATCGTATTTCCCAATGTCGTGGTAATGCCGACCAGATCAATCGTTTTGGTTACCTGAATGTTAGCTAGTACAGTAGCAACACCAATCCAGGCGTACAGCCCTTTTTTACCGAACAACCGAAAACATAACAAAAAGAACATAAAATTGACGAGGACAAAAGCTGCCCCCCATAACAGATTAAACATGAAATCCTCCTAGTTTTGATAGCGCGGGATGGTTGCGAACCGCGGTTCATCCGAAGCAAGCCGGAAAAACATTATTTTAATGTATCATAGATTAGGATTCGTGAACAGCTATAATTTACACTGTCCTAAGCCTAATATAAAGAGCCGACCTTAAGGTCAGCTCTGAGTATTGAGGTGCACAGTGCATGTGTTACATATGCGATAGATGCGATATGAGACTGCAGTGTACACCATCCGTCATCTTTTACTTAAGAGTGCGCCGTTGCATCCAAATCCATACCTTGATTGTTGAACACGTCTTGATCGTTCTCTTTGAGCACCTTGCCTGAAATGAGACCTGCGGTAATAGAATCATTGACATTTAACGCTGTGCGTCCCATATCAATCAACGGTTCGACTGAGATGAGCAATCCTGCCAATGCCACTGGAAGATTCATGGTGGAAAGCACGATCAGGGAAGCGAAAGTGGCACCACCGCCTACACCCGCCACGCCGAACGAGCTGACCGTAACGACTAGAATAAGCGTGAGGATAAAATCCCAGCTCGTTGGATCAATACCCACGGTTGGAGCAATCATAACCGCCAGCATCGCCGGATAAATACCAGCACAGCCGTTTTGCCCAATAGTCGCTCCCAAGGTCGCAGACAGATTCGCGATGCCGTCGGACACACCCAGCTTTTTCGTTTGCGTTTCAACATTTAACGGAATGGTCGCCGCACTGGAACGAGAAGTAAAAGCAAAAACCAGTGTAGGCAATACCTTTTTCACATACGTCACCGGATTATAGCCGAACAAGGCCAGCAAAATAAGATGAATGATAAACATGACCAACAAAGCCACATAAGAAGCGAGTACAAACTTGATTAGCTTCAAAATTTCATCTGGATTGGTCGTAGCTACTACTTTAGTGATCAGTGCTAAAATACCGTAAGGTGTCAATCTCAGCACCAGCGTTACAATCCGCATCACTACAGCGTACACTGCATCGATCACTTTACGGAAGGTTTGCGCCTGTTCCGGTTTTTTACGATCCAATCCGAGCACAGCCACCCCAATAAAGGCCGAGAAAATAACCACCGCCAGCGTCGACGTACGACGTGCTCCCGTCATATCCTCAAAAGGATTTGAAGGAATAAATTCCAGCACCTGCTGTGGAATGGTCATGTCCTGAACTGTTCCAAGGCGCTCTTCCATCTTCAAGCCTTGTGCTTGTTCCTTTTCTCCACCTTGAATCTCAATGGCCTTTAAATCAAATGACAGACTGGTTACAATACTCACTGAAGCAGCAATTGCCGTTGTAATCAGTAGTACTGCAATAATGGACACGCTGATTTTGCCAAGGTTCTGTCTTCCTTTCAAATTCATAATAGCCGAAATAATCGACACCATGATAAGCGGAATAACGACCATTTGCAGCAAACGGACATAACCATTACCTGCGAGGTTGAACCAATCAACTGATTTTGTAATGACCTCTGAGCCTGCCCCATAGGCATATTGTAGAATAGCCCCGTAGATCAGTCCGAAGCCAAGTGCGGCAAATACCCTTTTTGTAAAGGAGATGTGCTTTTTCTGCATCCAGACCAACACGCCGAGCAGTGCAAGCAGCACGATGACATTCAAAATAATAAAGAAGGTATCCATATATCATTTCCTCCAAACTTAAACGTAAGATGTTTTCTAAAGTGACCCTTCAATCCGAAGATTACTATATCACAAAGCCAACTATTTTTGTAGGTTTTATTGAAATAAAAATAATAAATCTGCTTCAGCCTTAGATTTATCAAAATGACAAACAGCAAGCCTTCGTAAGATGAAGGCTTGCTGTTTTTTTGTCCTGAACAGAACGACATGTATTCAACTTAGCTGCCGAGGCTCTTTTCCACAACCGAGTTCGGAGAAGCATTCATGCCAGATGTAGATACTACTTGCGAATGCTCATCTTTTTCATCCACAAAGCCCATAAAATACGTAATTACGCCAGCCGTAACAAACGAAATCAGTATACCCACAATACCGTACACAAGCGTGGGTTCAGAAAATAAAGGTAAGCTGAGCAGCCCAGCAGAGGTACCAATAGCAGTAAGCTCTGTTTCAAACAAACACATACAAGCCCCACCAACGGCTCCACCAATCATAACTGCTATTAACGGTTTTTTGAAACGGATATTGACACCATACATGGCCGGTTCAATGATTCCCAGCATGGCTAACAAACCTGTGGACGCAGCCAGCGTTTTGACTTTGGCATTTTTGGATTTAACACATACGCCAAATGTTGCGCCAGCCTGAGCGAAAGCCGCTGCAATGACCACGGGAAAAATATGATCGTAACCCAATGTTGTAAGCGAGCTGATCATAATCGGTAGCATTATATATTGCATGCCTGCAATAATAAGCCAAGACATCGCGCCTCCGAGCAACAGCCCTGTAAATATTCCTGCATTGTCAAACAACCAGCCTAGTCCATCCGATACATGTTGGCCGAGATAACTCCACAGTGGTCCGAAAGCGAACACCATCAAAGGTATAGTGATCATCAGTGTCAAAGTCGGGACAACCAATAATTTAAGTGAATAAGGGGTATATCTGTCTAACCATCTTTCGACACACGATGCTATCCAAACGACAACAAGTATGAGTACTATAGATGAAGCAGCTTGTGGGTCTATAACTGACAGACCGGCAAAACGTACCTCCTCACTTGACTGGAATAAACTTGTTAGTTGGGGATGGAATACGGATACTGCGATGGCTGCCGCAACAAATACATTGCTGCGCAGCCTTCTTGCCGCACTTGCCGCAACAAAAATAGGTAGAAAGTAATACACCCCATCGCTGATAGCCATTAAAATAGTATATACCTGCGGATCAGACAACAATAAACCGAAGGACATTAAAACTAATATAATTACCTTGATCATTCCTGCCCCAATCATTGCCGGCAAGATCGGAGTGAATACGCCTGATACATAATCTAATAGGCGACTTATCGGATTTCCCCCTGTAGCAGCTCTGTTACTACCGGAAGTCGGCTCTAGTTCATCTTCTCCTCTGACCTGCGAAATCATTTCTTTGGAAAGTAAATCCCCATTCATAACTACCTTTTCCCCTTTTATATGTATATTGAAGACCACTTTCGAGCTTACCAAACCGAGCTTAGAAGAATATTGTTATAAAAGCGGTATTCCTTATGCTACTTATATTACTTCTTTTTTACAATAGTTTTAAAGAAGGAGTAATCTATTCGTTTTTATGCACCTGATAATTCACATCAAACTTACATCTAAACACCTAAGACCATAGTTATATATTTTTTGTTTGTTTTTGGGCAAATATGACTATTCAACCGCCTGTTAATTATGTAAAATAGGTCTAACCTACTTTTTAGTAAATCATGGATTACTTCCCTTTCACATTCTTGTTCCTTGAATACAGCTGAAATATACATAGAATCCGAACATTTTCAGTCTTTTCTTCAAGCAAGGAGAGGAAAACAAGTAGATCATGGCGTGTCTAGCATCTTATTGGACAAGCGGCCTACATCAAGCAGGGGAATTCGTCTGACTTTATTACCATCATGTGAGAGGAGAATTTTCATGAAGAGTTTTAATCGTTCCATTGGCGCGAAATTACGAATTATGTTTTTGCTGATTCAGCTCTTTGCATCCCTTTTGTTCAGCATCAGTTTCTATGCAATATCCATGAGTATCATTAATAACAGTGTCATGCCTCAGGTAGACCAATTGCTAGAAATTGGAGCTAAAAATGTATATCAGGATCTCAATATTTCCTTAGCTGTTCAGGCCGGGCAAGGAAGCGGTTCTGATTCCGGCTCCGCTATACAGATGGAATCCTATCTGCAGGACAAAGTCGATACTCTCAAATTAGAATCGGCATATATCGCGGTAGTGAAGGATGGTAAAGCCGAAGTCGTCGCACGGAATGTAAAATCAGTATACAAGGTCAAGGATGCACTCATTCCTGTAGAGGATGTAAAAAAAGCAAAACAAGGCGAGATGAATATCAGTGAAATTTATAGCGATTCGTACGGAGTACACAAAACCGCCTTCTTTGCTATATCGGGTAGTAATTTAGTTCTGGGCGTGAACGAAGATGTTGGATTCGTACAAGAAAAATCCCAACAAATTCTATGGATTTGCATAGGTATTACAGTGGCAACACTCCTGCTGGGCGGAATTATTTCTACCCTCGTGATACGTAAAGTTGTAAAACCCATTGCTGAATTGGTTCGTCATAGCGAAAAAATTGCTCAAGGTGATCTTTCACAAGAAGCGAAGGTTCATGGCGTCAATGAAATTGCGCAACTTGCCCGCAGCTTCCAATCGATGTCTCATAACTTAAAAGAAATGATCGGCCATGTGCTTTCTACATCCGGTGCGGTTGTTGGAGGATCGGACGAGCTGCTTCGTCGGACTGAGGCTATGAGTGTAAAAGTCCAGGATTCTACAGTTGCCGCAGAGGAAATAGCAAAGGGCAGTACCAGCATAGCTACAGCTGCTGCTGAAAATGCGCAGGCTATGGAGGAAATCGCTCAAGGTGTTCAGCACATCGCCTCCTCTGCCAATGATGTATCCGATCAAATCAGTGAAGCGACAAAAGAAACGGTTAACGGTACTACGCTCGCTCAAAAAGCTGTAGCTCAAATGTCACAGGTAGGACATGCTGCCGATGAATCGCTTCGATACATCCATAGTATGAATGAGCGCTCAGAAGCCATTGGCAGTATCGTTTCGGCTATTTTCGATATCACGAAGCAAATTCAAATGTTGTCCCTGAATGCCTCCATTGAAGCTGCCCGTGCGGGCGAACATGGACGGGGCTTCGCCGTAGTAGCCGGAGAAGTGCGCAAGCTTGCGGAGCAATCTAAAGAAGCCACACAAGAAATTTCCGACTATTTGGTTACCATTCAAGAAGTATCGCAACAATCTGTGGACTCTGTGACCCAGGTGAGCCGTGAAATTCATTCGGGAACGGAAATGGTTCAACAAGCGAGCTCAGCCTTTAACCAGCTAAGTGAGCTTATGCAAAAGATCAATGCTACGATTCAAACGGTATCTGCAGCAACGGAACAAGTATCCGCCAGCTCGGAAGAAGTATCTGCTTCCGTGGAAGAGACAGCTCTCATCGCTGCCAATGCACAGCATATGATTCAGGAAATCGGTTTAAATGCCGATGAGCAACTGAATGAAATGGAAAGCCACAGCGAGGTTGTTCGCCAATTAAGCAAACAAGCAACCGAGCTGCAAAAGGCTGTCCAAAAATTTAAAATTACGTAAGCCGATACCATAGAGGATTTTGCAAAATCCTGAATAAAGAGAGGTATCTCTCAGTCATGAAAATGGCTGTAGAGATACCTCTTTATTTTTAAGAGCGATTTAAATAATCATTTTATGAAGTTTATGAATTCATTCCCATCATACGATAAATTTGCTCCATATCTAAATGAGCCCGAAGCACCTCTGCGACACGGTCAAACTCTCGTTCCTTGGCTTCACGTACAGTAAAAGTGCTTTCTAAAGGTGCCAAGCCCTTGGCTTGTCGTAATCCATCCAGCCAGCATCGGCGAAAACGGTCATTATCAAACACACCGTGCAAATAGGTTCCCCATACTTTACCGTCTGTCGTACCCCAGCCTTCCTCAAAAGCTGTTCCTTCACCACGCCGGATATGGAATAACCTTTTCATTTCGCTTAGGTTTAAAGTTCTATCTGTAGGTGCGTATGGTTCCGTAACATACTCCGTAACGCCCATATGTATTTCATAACCTTCAATACTTGGCTTGGAGGCATAACCCGAATCAGGCGCAGTGCCAAGCAAAAGCGGACAATGATTAGACAGGGTTCCTTGTACGCGTACGGTTTGCTTTTCCTTCAAAAAGGTCGTGGACAGAGCCAGCCAACCTAACCCCTCTGCCTGCTGCGGCAACCCAGATTCGACGGCTTCGGAATCAACTAGCGCTGTACCCAGCATCTGGTAACCTCCACAAATGCCAACCAGCTGTGTGCGTCCGGTATTCATAGCCTGCCGAATGTCTTTCTCCAGACCTCTCTCACGCAATTCCAACAGGTCTCCAATGGTGTCTTTGGTCCCCGGTAAGATAATGGCGTCCGGTACACCCAACTGTCCGGCTTCTGTGACATAACGAACACTCACATCCGGCTCTGCGGCCAGAGCATCCGTGTCCGTAAAATTGGAAATCCGTGGATATCGTATCACTGCAATATCCAGTTCTTTATCCTTTGCAGATTGCTTGGGCTTCTTATCCAGTACTACCGAATCCTCTGCTTCAATGCGAATGTCTGGTAGATAGGGCAATACACCGAGTACAGGAATGCCTGTCCGTTCCTCCAGCCAGTCTAATCCCGGTTGCAGCAGAGACAGATCACCTCTGAATTTGTTAATGATAAATCCGCGGATACGTTGTACTTCATGGGGTTCCAGCAACTCGATAGTTCCTACGAGAGAGGCAAAAACACCGCCCCGGTCGATATCTGAAATAAGCAACACTGGAGCATCCGCCCAACCTGCCAGATTCATATTTACGATATCGCGGTCCTTCAAATTAATCTCTGCCGGGCTGCCTGCCCCTTCCATAAGGACAATATCATAGGTATCGCGCAACCGATTCAGAGCATCCATAACGGTCTGTTTGGCTTTTGGCAAAAAATCCTTCCGGTAATCGGAGGCGCTCATATAGGCATAAGGTACACCGTGTACAACAATTTGTGAGTGCATATCTTTGACCGGCTTAATCAGAATCGGATTCATGTCGGTCGTGGCCTCAATACCGCAGGCCTCAGCCTGCACCCCCTGAGCGCGTCCAATTTCCTTGCCGTCTTCGGTAACATAAGAGTTTAACGCCATATTTTGCGACTTAAACGGTGCTGGACGATATCCGTCCTGCGTAAAAATACGGCAAAGCGCAGTCGTCACCACGCTTTTACCCACATCCGACGCTGTTCCTTGAAGCATCAATACGGCTGCCGGGCTCGTGCAGGACGGTTCGAAAGTTGACAATTGCCTCTTCCCCTTTAACGAATTCATTTCAAATCTGGTCACACCCCGTACAAAATTACAATAAACAACAATAAAACAGTCTCCAGCAATTCGTTTAAAGTTCCGTATATATCTCCCGTAAGTCCACCCAAGCGGCGGTTAATACGGTTTGCCGTGAAGGTTCCAACACCGTAAGCCAAGACCGGAATCAACACAAAACCTATCCAGATTGGAAGGCTTTCAGAATATGAAAGGAAGGTCTGTAAGCATGATCCTGCCAACGACAGATTCCCAGTATCCTTTGTTGCTGTAGCCAAACCTGCCAGAAGATATTGTCCTACGGCAGCACTCAGGGTCACTAATACAGCCCAGAATACGGCCAACCCTACGCGGCCACCACTCATATCAGCAAAACGCGCAGCCAGTCCATCATCATTACGGGCTTTAGGCCAGCGCTTCATCGCATGTACCATAAACCAGCGGCTCCAAACCATCGGAAGCAGCAGCAAGCCAGACACATTCCGTTCAACCAGCACCGTATATAGCAAAGAAGCCTTGAGCATGAGCAGCAACACACAAGCAATAACGCCCATTGCCCCTACACGGCTATCCTTCATAATCTCCAGCATCCGTTCACGGGATCGGTAGCTGAACAAGGCATCAGCCGCATCCATCCACCCGTCCAAATGCAATCCACCCGTCAACCAAACCCAGACAACAAGAGTAAGAATCGCACACGGCAACGGCGGCAGCACCATAGAAGCAAGCGCCGCAAAGCCCCAGACGATGATGCCAATGACCACTCCCACCAGCGGATAATAACTTGCACTGCGTTTAAGCAAATCCGGGGAAAAATCCAATTCCGCCTTCACCGGAAGACGCGTTAAAAATTGAAAAGCAGCAGCAACAGCCTGACGTTCGCGGCTCATAGCTTATATTCCAGCCGTTTGAGTTCTACGGGAATACCCGCCGTCACCAAAAATACTTCATCACAAAGACGGGCAATCCGCTGATTCATAACCCCACTCAAATCCCGATACAGCCGACCAAGCGGATATTCGGGCACAATGCCGTCACCAACCTCGTTGGTCACGATGACAAGCTTCCCCGGATACTGCTCCACAGCTGCCGTCAGTTCATTAATGGCAACTTTGGCCGCAGCCTCGCCGTCCTCGCCTGCGGCCAGCAGCACGTTCGACAGCCACAGGGTCAGGCAGTCGACTAACACCATAGGCGCGGATGATGGCTGCGACGCTTGATCGCCGCCAAGCCGTCGCAGCAGCTCCGGCAGCGCCTGCGCTTCCTCCAGCGTCTGCCAGTCGTACCCGGCAGACTCGCGCTGGACCCGATGAAGGGCGATGCGCTCCTTCATCTCCATGTCGTAGGCTTGCGCCGTTGCAATGTAGCAGGCGCCAGGCGCGCGCGACATGCATAATCGCTCGGCAAAGCCGCTTTTCCCGCTGCGTGCCCCGCCGGTCACGAGCGCTTTCATCGCTGCGCGGCTCCCTGACCGTCCGATACGCCTGCATCGGCAAAGGTCGCCATTTCGCGCATAATGCGGCACGCCGCATCAATCAGGTGCAAGCTAAGCGCACCACCTGTGCCCTCCCCGAGCCGCATGTCCAAATGAAGCATGGGCTCCAGCTTGAGCTGGCGGAGCACCGCCGTGTGCCCGCGCTCGTCCGAGGCGTGCGAAGCGAGCATGTACGCAGCGCTTGCAGGCGCAAGTGCACGCGCTGCGAGGGCAGCTGCGCCGGAAATAAAGCCGTCCAACACGACTGGACAGCGATGTGCGGCTGCGCCGAGGATGACTCCTGCCAAGGCGGCAATTTCCAGACCGCCGACCTTAGTGAGCACGTCGAGCGCATCATTTGCATCTGGCTGGTTCACGTCCAATGCGCGGCAGACAACCGCTATTTTGCGGGTAAGCCCAGCCATATCTACACCCGTTCCCCGGCCTACGATAACTTCCGGCTCCAGCCCGGTGAGAGCACATACGACCGCAGCGCTGGCTGTGGTATTCCCGATGCCCAGCTCTCCAGTAACGAATAGCCGTGTGCCACCTTTGACCGCTTCTGCTACAGCTTCAGCTCCGGCCAAAACCGCCTGTTCCGCTTCAGTACGCAGCATCGCTGGCCCTTTAGCTATATTCGAAGTACCCATGCGTATCTTACGGTTCAACAGATTCGCGTGAGCGACATCCGCATTCACGCCAACATCTACCACCTTGACATCTGCACCCGCATGGCGTGCCAGCACATTAATTGCTGCGCCACCTGACAGCATGTTATACAGCATTTGCTGTGTAACCTCAGCCGGAAAGGCACTGACTCCCTCTTCACACACCCCGTGATCCGCAGCCATGACCATAACCGTTTTACGATCGAATTCAGGCTTATCCACTCCTGTAATTCCTGCTAGCTGAATGGCCACACTTTCCAACTTTCCAAGACTTCCCGGTGGCTTTGTTAATTGGTCCAAATGGGCTGAAGCTGCCGAGGCCGCCACCCCATCCGGCTGGGCAATGCTATCGATCAGCTGACGCAGCTTGTCGTTCATACCTTCCACTCCCTGCTCTTTTTAAGTGTGTTTCATCGTTTATTTAATCTGCTGTATCCGAAGCACTTCTGCGCAGCAAGAGCTGCGGCACACCGCTATCAGGATGCGGAAGCATCACAGGCTCAACACCGTATACTCGTCGAATCCGATCCTCGGTTAATAACTTCGATGAAGCTCCCAATCCTTCAACCATTCCATCCTTGAGTACAAGCAAATCTTCGCAAAATTGGGCTGTCAAGTTAAGATCATGCAAGACCGCAATGATCGTCACACCCGTTTCTTGGCGCCAATCTGCCAGCAGTTCCATAAATTCAAGCTGATAGCGCAAGTCCAGATAGGTCGTAGGCTCGTCCAGCAGCAATATTCGTGGCTCCTGCACCATCACCTTTGCCAAAGCTACACGCTGTCGCTGTCCCCCACTCAAACGGTCTAATGCTCTGTCCGCCAGCGTGGTAAGACCCAATCGCTCCAGCACGCGATCCGTGATCGCCTCCACCTCAACACCCTTTTCCCTGCCTAGCCAGTCCTGATGGGGAAAACGTCCCATTTCTACGACTTCCCTGACGGTGTATCCCACTGGAGGAAGCCCTTCCTGTTGGAGTACGGCTATGAGTCGGGAAAGCTCTTTTCTGCTGTAGCTACCGACCTTTTTGCCGTAGATATGAACGTTTCCCGAAGTTGGCTGATCTACACCGGAAAGCAAATGCAGCAAGGTCGATTTTCCACTGCCGTTCGGACCAATAATCCCCCACCAAGTTCCTTCGTCGACGCTCCAGCTTATATTTTTTAAAGCATGGAACTCTCCATAGGCACGTGTCAGACCCACTACCTCTAATGCCCGATCACGCACCTTCTGTGATTCACTTTGTTCTGTCACAGCAGTCCCCCCCTGCGCAGCTTCTTGTTCCGGTACAGGAGATATGCGAAGAACGGTGCCCCAACAAAGGCCGTCATCACGCCCAGAGGAATTTCCGTGGGGGCTAACAACGTGCGAGCCGCCGTATCAGCCCAAGCCATAAAAATAGCTCCACCGAGCGCAGATAATGGAACAATCATACGGTAATCAGGACCTGTCACCAGACGAATGATATGCGGTACAACGAGTCCCACAAAGCCAATCACACCACATACCGAGACAGCGGCTGCTGTCAGCAGCGTGGAAATAATCAGAACAGATAGCTTCGTCGCATCTACATGAACTCCCATGTGCGCCGCCTGACGTTCACCCAAAGCCAAAATATTCAGCACACGTGCCCGGTTCCATAGAAATACCAGCCCTATGACCACATAAGGTAAAAGGATTCCTGTATATGACCAACCGCGCAGACTAAGACTTCCCATCGTCCAGTACAATATTTCATTGACCGTCTCCTTCGACATGGCTGTCAGAAAGGAAACAACCGCTCCCAGAAAGGATTGCATCACCACACCCGACAAAATGAGACTTTGTGTCGGAATTTTCCCACCTTCCCGTGCCAACGTCAGCACCATCCACAGCGTAAGCATTCCGGTCGTAAATGCCACTAGCGGCAGCGTCCATACACCAACAAATGAAAATTGAAGGCCCCAATAAATCAGTACTGCCGCTCCTACCGAAGCCCCCGAGGATACCCCCAGTGTATACGGATCAGCCAAAGGATTACGCAGCACACCCTGAAATCCGGCTCCCGCCAGCGCCAGCGCTGCTCCTACCAACATTCCCAGTAACACTCGTGGCAATCTGACCTTCAAAATAATCTGCTCTGAGGATGTATTCCAATCCGGTGTAAACGTATCGCCTAACCACGGAAGGTGGTTAACCAGAATGCCTGTGATCTGGCTGACCGGAAGCTTGGCCGAGCCGATGCCAAGACAGAGCAGCAGCGTCAGCAACAGTAGGACAAGACCTGTCCCTCCAAAGCCGATCAGTTTACGGTTCATTTGAAAATTTCAGGATACACGCCCTTGGCCACTTCCTTGAGACCTTCCGTTACGCGTGGACCCGGACGACTGATCAAATTATCATCCACGGCAAATACCCGGTTGTGGCGAACAGCCGATATTTGATCCCATCCACTGCGAGCTTTAATAATTTCGCCGAGCGTTTGACCAGTTTTGTCGTCCTTGACACTTTTGCTGTACAAAATCACGTCAGGGTTCGCAGCAATAATATTTTCTTCACTAATTTGGTACCACCCCTTCTGCGTGGCACCTACATTTTCACCGCCCGCCAACGTAATCAGCTCGTCCATAAACTCGCCTTTACCAACTGTCCAGCCTGGTGAAAACTCGACGTATACCCGCAGCTTCTGCCCTTTACCGATATTTTTAATTCCTTCTTTTACTTCTGCTACATCTGCTCTCATCTTGTCAGTCACCGCTCTTGCTTCTCTCTGATGATCGGTGATTTTCCCATACAATTCGATGTTAGCCATGACATCTTCCACTGTCTTCGGTTCCGTTTTAAAAATCATAATTCCCATGTCGCGCAGCTTGGTCGTAGCCTGTTCACTAAGTGATATCCCTGCAAAAACGACTTCCGGGTTCGCAGCAATGATCGCCTCTTCGTTTGGTTTCATAATACCGCCCACTTTAGGCTTTTTCGTAGCTGCTTCCGGGTAATCAGAGTAGTCGGAGACGCCGACAATTTCCTTATCCAGCCCGATGGCGAACAATGCCTCGGTTTCTGCCGGGGAGACGGAAACGATTTTATCCGGCGCTTTTTTGAATGTAAATTCCTGTCCTGTTGCATCTTTAACTGTGAGCGGGTAAACCGTTTTGCCCGGAGGCTCTTGTGCGTTTACTGCCTGTCCCGACTGCTGTGAAGAAGCCTGACCCTCTTTATTTTCAGCATTTTTTCCATTCGCCCCACATGCACTCAGCACAACCGCCAAAATCAGAGCCAATAAACCTGTTGTCCAAACCTTTATTTTTTTTCCTGCCATGATTTGCACCCCTTCATAAAAAAATCGTTAAGAGCGTTACTTGAGCATCATCAGATATCTTCTAAATCCAGCCTTCTTTTCCTATCAAAAAAACCCCGCATCCTCATATCAGGACACAGGGGTCACGTTAGCGCAGATCGTGCGCAGGCGGCAGCTTCTTTCCGCACGGACAGTCACTGCGAACACGTCATCCTTTCCTCGAAGGATTATGGTGACAGGCGGACGGGCAGGTATCCTGACTTATGGTAAGATGCATGTCCTGAAATTCCTTCATATGCTTAGTAGCACATAAAGCAGGACTAACCGGCATGTTTCCATTTACAGTGGCGGGACCGCGCCGGACTTACACCGACTTCCCTTTTAACAGCGCAGGCAAGGGAAACCATAGTTTCATCACACTGCGCCGACCTCGTCTGCTGGATATTTGATGTAGTGGTAGTCAAGCCGTTCTTTTACTTGATGATTATAGGTTAAAAAGAGGCTGCTTACAACCCAAACAGCCTCTTTATCCGCTGGTGTCTAGCCTAATGAGGAAGCATTTCTGCTGTGTAACTGTACGGTCCTGCCAACCTCAATTGCATCCTAAATGCTTTTCCCGGCTTCGGGTTCAAACTCCAAAAATCATGGCCCGGTATCAGCATGCAAGCCAACTGGCGAATTACGCCACCATGCGTAACAACCAAAACAGAGGGCGGCGCAGCAGTCAAATCCATGGGTTGAACTTCCATAGCAACACGCCATTCATACAGAGAGTCAAGAAATTTGCGCAGACGATTTACAAAATCTGTCCAAGACTCTCCTCCAGGTGGGGTGATCCGTTGCGGCTCATCAATCCAAGCTCGATACAACGACACATCCTTGAGCATGTCATACGTTTTTCCATCCCACTCGCCAAAATGAAGCTCTCGCAGACATGGTTCCATCATAGGAGGCATAGTAGATAGGGAACGTCCAGACGTCAACTCTGATTCCGGCACAATGATCTGCAAGGTCTGGCGACATCGCATTAAGTCGCTGCAATAGATTCGAGCAAAGGAGTGCCCTTGCAATTTTTCCTGCAAAGGCTTTAATTCCTGCTCTGCTCCCGGTAGCAAACCTAAGTCGGAGTGTCCCAGATATCGACGTTCCTTGTTCCATAAGGTTGTGCCGTGACGAACTAACACGAGTTCCATGTCCCAATGCAGATCTTCTTTAGCATCATACGGCACCTTATCCTCCTGTGAGTTCGGACTTTGTGCGTATTCTACTGTCCTTTTTGCTGCTATATCTTGTTTCAAGATCATGTCACTTCCTGCTCGATCATTATTCAGTGTGTCACTCCTCACCCTCACCGCACCCATCCCAAGGCAAAACAACCTGCGGCTCCTAACAAACACAATCCCACAAACATACTGGACACGGCGAACATCAGCTGGATTGTATGCCGTATATCTTTCGACTCTAGCGGTCGTATCCAATCGCCCATGTATGCACGAAAGGAGCGTACGCCATGATACACATTATAGCCTCCAAGACGAATCCCCAGTGCACCAGCAACAGCCGATTCCGGGTAGCCACTGTTCGGGCTTGGGTGCAGACGAGCGTCTCGCTTGACTGTGCGCCAGCTTCTTGCAGCATTTCGCTTGTACATCCACGCCGCTACCACAAGCATTGCCGCTGTTAGGCGTGCCGGAATGTAGTTAGCCACATCATCCAGACGTGCTGAAGCCCAGCCTAAATGCAGATACTTTTCATTTTTGTAGCCAACCATGGAATCGAGCGTATTCACAGCACGATAAGCCAGCGCCAAGGGTGCTCCCCCGATCAAGGCATAAAAAAGCGGGGAAATAATCGCGTCCACGATATTTTCAGCGACCGTTTCAACCGTACCGCGTACAATCTCAGGCTCATCAAGTTGCTGCGTATCCCGCCCGACTATCATGCCCAGCTCCCGCCGTGCCACAGCCAGGTCATCCGCCTGCAACGCTCGGTAGACTGCCATTCCTGCATCCTTTAGTCCTTTGGAAGCAATCGTGGTCGCAATCAGCACCATTTCTGCGCCGACAGATAACCACGGATGAATCCAGGCAAGCAAGTGCAACAGCGCCCAGGCGAGCGCAAAGGAGCCTCCCGCCACAATGAGTGGAAGCAGTATACCCGCACGTTTCAGCCCTCGGTCACTTCGTACCTGGCGGCGAATCACTTTTTCCAATGCTGAAATGGCATGTCCCATACCGATGACTGGATGCGGCAACCACCTCGGGTCACCAATCAGCCTGTCCAAAAGATAGGCTGCCATGATGATCAAGCTAACTGTCACGCCGCTGTTCCTCCTCCAGCACTTTACCCAATACAGATAGCAGCCTATCGTTGGCTTCTGCATCCCTCACTGCAATCCGAAAATGGCTCGTCGTCAGTCCCGGATACATAGCACAGCTACGTATAAGAATTCCGCGTTGTCCAAGCGCCTGCTGAATAGCCGATGCACTCCACGTACCCGGCGCCCTTGCCAGCACGTAATTGGCTTCACCGGGAACGACACCGCAGCCCCATTCCGCCAAGGCGGTCAACAGACGGTTGCGCTCCGCAGCAATCAGCTCCTGTGTTCTGCGCTCATATGCTTGCCCACTTTTCAGACACGCCTCCCCAGCCAGCAACGCCAATCCATTCACACTCCAGGTCACCTGTTTGGCCGTCATTCGCCGGATATAGTCCGGATGAGAAATCGCATAGCCCAATCGCAAGCCAGGAATGGCATAAAATTTGGTCATTGACCGGATCAAAATCACATGAGGATAGCGATCCAGCACAGGCAGCAGTGAGATTCGCCGTTCCAGCGGAATAAAATCAATGAATGCTTCATCCACCACCAGCACGGTCCCCGTTGTGCCAGCCGCCTCTGCCAGCTCGCACAGCTCCTGCTCACCATATTGCACACCGTTTGGATTATTCGGCTGCCCAAGGAACAAAACATCTACCTGCTCCATGAGCTGAAGAATGTCCTTCACGTCCGCCTTCCATTGAAGCGAGGCTTTCCCGTACACCCGGTTGACCTCGGCTCCGAATTTGCCAGCCAGCTCGGCATATTCCGAAAAACACGGCTCTACTGTACCCACACGCTTAGGAGCCAGTCCCAATAACAAGAGCGCCATGCTCTCAGCCGCTCCGTTTCCGATACTTAACGACTCCGGTGGAACATGCAGTCGCCGTGCGAGCATATTTTTAAAATTCCGATGCCCAGGGTCTGGATAGCGAATCACAGTGTCAAATGAATGTTGCAGCGCCTCAAGCACCTCCGGCGGTGGACCAAGCGGATTAATATTTGCACTAAAATCTACAAAATCAGCAGCAGTCCCGCCAAATGTCGCCGCAGCTGTTTCCCTGTCCCCGCCATGACCGTAAACCTCTATCATTGCCTCTCATCCTTTCCGCCCGTTTCCAATCATTTAGCTCCATTATGAGGCTGCTTTTTGCGTCCCGTCAATGCAAATGAGCTTTTGTACATGGCTCACTTGGGTTACAATAGAAGGAGGCACACATAAAATTACACAGTTTATATACGGAGGAATGGACATGCTGTTCATCGACAACCAGGGGATACACGATCCAGCCATTAATCTTGCTATTGAGGAATACGCGCTCAAGCATCTACCGCTGGACGACAGCTATTTGCTGTTTTACATTAATCAGCCTTCTATTATTATAGGCAAGCATCAAAATACCATTGAAGAAATCAACGCCGAGTTTGTCAGAGATAACAATATTCAAGTCGTTCGTCGCCTGTCCGGCGGCGGTGCTGTATATCATGACCTCGGTAATTTAAATTTCAGTTTTATTACCAAGGATAACGGGGAGTCCTTTCATAATTTCCTCAAATTTACGCAACCTGTGATTGATGCTCTGCGCCAAATGGGAGTAGAAGCTGAAATGACAGGCCGCAACGATCTGCAGGTCGGAGAACGTAAAATTTCAGGAAACGCCCAATTTGCCACACGCGGACGTATGTTCAGCCACGGTACATTGATGTTTAACCTGAATCTGGACAATGTGGCTGCATCACTGCATGCCAATCCCGAAAAATTCAAATCCAAAAGCACTAAATCTGTCCGCAGTCGCGTAGCTAACATCAGCGAACTGATGGACCGTGAGATGACCATAGAGCAATTTCGCGAGGAACTGTTGCGTTTCATATTCGGATCAGAATTGGATCAAGTACCTCAATATAAGCTCACCGATACCGATTGGGCCAAAATCCATGAAATATCCAAAGAACGCTACCAATCGTGGGATTGGAACTACGGTCTATCCCCCGAGAGCAATATCAAGCACACACGTAAATTTCCAGTCGGTATTATTGATATCCGCATGGATCTTAAGGAAGGCTACATCCGTGATATTAAAATCTATGGGGATTTCTTCGGTGTGGGTGACGTTGCTGATATTGAAAATATCCTGCGCGGCAAGCGTTATGATGAAGGTGAGGTACGTCAAGCCTTATCTTCTCTCGATTTGAAGCACTATTTTGGTAATATTGAGTTGGACGATTTTGTTGGACTTGTATTTTTGGAAGACTAACCGTTACTTTTTCCCATCGTTTCAAACCAATACTTCAGTGGTTATAAGGGGACAGGCTCTTATAGGAGCCGTCCCCTTTTCATTGCGATATTGTCATTTTGAATATTATAAGATACAATTTTAGCATTGCCCCATGATAGAGATAAAGGAGAGAATACCGACATGTATAAATTAATTGCCATTGATATTGATGATACACTCATTAACGACCAGAAAGAAGTTACACCAGCGACACAACAGGCATTAGAAGCTGCTGTAGCGAAAGGTGTGGTGGTTACCCTCGCTACTGGACGAGCTTATGCCTCTGCACACAAAATTGCTCGCCAGACTGGTTTGAACGTGCCGATCATTACGTATCAAGGAGCTTTGGTTAAAAACCTGCTGGACGAAAACGTGCTGTATGAGCGTTATGTTCCACTCGTGGCTGCACGTCGTCTGTATGAATTCTGCGTGGAACGCAATCTGCATCTGCAAACGTATATTGATGACAAATTGTACACACGTGAAGATAATCAGAAAATCAAAGATTACACGGAGCTGAACAACACGGAATATTTTGTAGAGCCTGTATTCAGTAAAGTTATAGAGCAGCCGGCTCCTAAATTGCTGATTATCGACGAGCCGGAAGTGTTGGATGAATTAATTCCTGAACTTCGCGTACTGCTTGGCAATGAAGTTCACATTACAAAATCCAAGCCTCACTTTCTGGAAATTATGCACCATGAAGGCACCAAGGGTCACGCGCTTACCTTCCTTGCAAACCATTTTGGCTGTGAACTGTCGGAAACGATTGCCATCGGCGACTCTTGGAACGACCATGAAATGCTTGAATGCGCTGGTCTCGGCATAGCGATGGAGAATGCCATTCCTGATTTGAAAAAGCTGGCTGATTACATCACTCGTAGCAATAACGAAGACGGTGTTAAGCACGCCATCGACAAATTCGTACTCAATGTTGAATAAACAAAAAGTGCCTGCTCCCATAATTCTTAAATGAAGTAATACAACAACAAAGCCTCCAAACTGTCGCATGATCAGTAACATACGACAGTTTGGAGGCCTTTTCTGTCAGATCATATAATAACCTGACCGCTATAAAATATCAGGCAGCAGAACGTAACTTACGCCTGTTCACCAAACGGATAATTCCATTGTTCATAAGGATTAGTCCGGTCACAATGAGCAGCACCCCAGCCAGCATCCACCAGCTTACATGCTCTCCATACAACAACGCTCCCAAGCCCACCGCAATCGGCGGTGATATATACAGCCACGTCGTCGGAAACAGGGGATTTGTACGCTCCATGAGCCAGTAGAACAGTGTATGTGCAATCATCGAACCAAACAGGATCAGATAGAGTAAAGACCCCATGGCAGGAAGGTACTGCCACCCCTCAGAACTCCACGGTTCCGTGATCGCAGACAGTAACAGCAGCATCCATCCCCCATGGATCATTTGCGCCGCATTCAGGGCAATCGGGTTCGTTTCACGAAATACATCCATCACTCGCTTGGAATAAAGAGCTCCCCCTGAATAACACAGCTCCCCCAGCAAAATAACAAGGCATCCCGCCAGCCACAGACCACTGATCTGAACCGCCAATCCGGGCAGCACAACCAGCACCACACCAAGAAAGCTGATCATGCAGCCAACGACCGTAATCCGTGACGTTTTTTGCCGTAGCAGTACAGATTGCAAAATGACGATCATCATCGGTCCGGTTGCTGACAAAATGGCTCCGATCCCCGAACTGACATATTGCTCAGCCCAATACAAGGCCGAAAAGGTACCGAAGGTCGTTCCTGCTCCAATCAGCAACATTTCCTTACGCCATAATAACGACCATCGTACTTTTCCGGTCAGCTTCATAGCGATGAACAATATCGCCCCTGCGGCGAAAAAACGTACCCCTGCCGATAAAAACGGCGGAAGCCCGGCTTCCACTCCCACTTTTATGGCCAAAAACGTTGTGCCAAAAATAAGACACATTACTGTAAACGCGATCCCAATCATGATACGTCCCTCTCCCTTCAGTTGCTTTTAAGCATACAGGGAGACGAACAGAACAGTTGTATAACTACAGAACAGTTGTATACGTTTTTGAAGTGCTATATAGTACAATACACACAAAGGAGCGTGGATAGCATGGGTAAGAACAACAGCGAACTACTTTTTCCAGCCGATCATGCCTTAAAGCTGTATGAGCAGGTTATCCATTATGTAACTGTGCGGATCGATCGCGGGGATTGGCAAACAGACATGAAGCTGCCGTCCGTACGAAGCTTGGCTCAGGAGCTGGGTGTACATCGGCTAACTGTTTTCCGGGCATATCAGGAGTTGAAGCAACGAGGACTGGTCTATGTAAGGGACAAATCAGGATATTACGTTCATGCTTCCCAAGCGACTGGACATGCAAAATATGCTGGCTACTCGGGACATACGTCCATAGACCTCACGATTCACTCCAAATCTGCCCATGCGGCAGATGATCCGTCAGTTTCAGCCTGGAGAGGAATGGATGGACTTACCCGCGTTCAATCAGTGAATGCGAATTTCCAGTTTTCCAAAGCGCTGATTGACCCCTCTCTCCTGCCCAACCGATTTTGGGGAGAGCTGATGATGCAGGTTTTTGAAAAGCATCCGAAAGTAGCAGCCACCTATTCCGCTGTACAGGGTGATACCGAGCTTCGGGAGGCCATGGCGCAGCATTTTAGCGTGGATAAGCATTTTGCTTTATCACCGGATGAAGTGATGATTACCTCGGGAGCACAGCAAGCCATTGATTTAATTGCCCGATCTCTGCTCCATACAGGAGACCGTGTATTGATCGAACGCCCTGCCTATGGCCCTGCCATGGAAATATTCCGTAGACAAGGCGTGCGGCTGACGATGACAGATATTCGACCGGAAGGTTATGATATGGACCAGATTGAATGGTGCATGAAAACGGAAAAACCACGCCTCTTTTATATGAATCCAACATTCCACAACCCGACGGGCTTTACAGTACCCGATGAGCAGCGCAAACGACTGCCAGAACTAGCCGAGCGCTATGGCTGTCTCATTGTTGAGGATGACAGCACCTATGACATCAGCTTTGGGCAAAAGCCCCCTTCTCCGATTTTCGCCTATGATGTTTCGGGAAGCGTCGTCTACATTCGAAGTTACAGTAAATATGTCGCACCCGGTCTACGAATCGCAGCCGTGACCTGCCGACCACAGCTCATGAACAGCCTGCTCAACGTCAAAGCGTTGGTGGACAATGGATCGCCACTGCTGAATCAAAAGCTGTTTTTACAATACTTTCAATCTCCACGTATGCAGCAGCATATTAAAAAGCTATGTATCGCGCTCCAGATTCGTAAGGAAACGATGGAAGACAGTCTCCGCGACTCCGGTTGGACATGGACCAGCCCGGCAGGGGGACTCAACCTGTGGCTCCAGCTGCCTTCTACGTTGAAACCCAATGAACTACTTTCCAGAAGTGTACATGAGTCTGTTTCCTTTGTCCCCGGCAATGTATTTGATCCCATCGGCGCAGAGGGTAAAACGCATGTACGGCTGTCCTATTCATACGCCAACGAGCTACAAATCAAAGAAGGAATCTCCACCCTTCTACGTATCAGTCAAACGATGTGAGGGTAAGGGGCACCTTTATTCTAACGGCAAACTCATACCGGTGTGTGCCAAGCTAATCCCTTCCAGAAGCCCATAGTTGCGTGTGACATCCACATCATGGGACATATGTGTAAACACTGTGCTTTGGGGTTTAAGCCTTCCTATAAGCTCCTGAGCCTCCAGCATGTCGTATACGGAACGGGTAGCATACTCGGCCTCCTCATGATAAAAACTCGTTCCCAGGACGAGCAAATTCAGATTGTGCAAGGGCAGAATTTCCGCCTCATTCAATCCAATCGAATCCGAACAGTAAGCCCACGAGAAGCCGTCCTTCTCCAGACGATAAGCGTAGGCATATCCGTTCTTCCCGTGATTCACACGCCATCCCCGGATATTCCACCCGCCAAGTTGGGCTCCCTGATCTACTGGAATAAGATCCAGGTTTCCAGAGAGCCAGGAAAATTGACGCAAGATCGTATCGATCACTTCCTGTGGCGCATACAAGCGACCTCTATTCCCGGTCCAGCGACAGGCATCTGCCCATTCTGGTAATCCTCCAATATGGTCAAAATGTGCATGTGTCACAAGGATCGTAGGGATAAAACGCAGACCACGTAATTCTAGCTGTCTGCGCCAGTCCGGGCCACAATCAATCATAAAGTCCTCCGTCTCGCTTTCGATCAGCACAGACGACCTCAATCTTACATTCGCCCCTGTCGTGCGAGCTTCTGTGCATACGAGACAATCACAATATACACGCGGAACCCCCATTGCATCCCCCGTGCCAAGAAAAATAAGCCGATTCATGGTTTAACTCCTATCTATCTGGGTCTTTTTACTACTATTATAACGAACAGACCGATTCTACGTAAATCATCTGCGTAAATCCTTCCAGCGTCCAACGCCAAAAGGAGCATGCCCAAAGCCGTGAAACCAGGCTAGACATCCCCCCCAAGCGTGATCGTATATATTTGAGGATTTTGCAAAATCCTGATTTTTAAATGATGATAGGCATGGGATCTTCCTTCAAGCGGTTTTCCACCATCCAGCTGGACTGGTCATTATAGAGATAGGCTCGATGCACCAACACTCGCACCTGCTGACCAGGTTCCAGCGTAGACTTCTCCAGCGAACGGTATGTCATGAGACGATGGTCCCCAACCTGTACTTCAACCATCCACTCACTTCCACGAAAATGCAAATGCTTCACTACGCCTTCCTCGGTCGCCGACAGAAGCGTAAACTCCTCGCTTGGCCCGACATCAATATATTCCGGACGGATCAAGGCACGTGTTCCCACTCCAGCAGCTTCTTCGAAGCCTCTGAGACTGCCTGCCTGTTCAATCACCGTAGATTCCCCAATGAAGGAAGCTACGAACGGGGTACCCGGTTTTTTATAAATATCCCAAGGCGTTCCCTTCTGCTCCAGTCGTCCCTGATTAATCACCATAATTTCATCCGCTACTTCAATCGCCTCATCCTGATCATGGGTGACAAAAATTGAAGTAATGCCCACCCGCTCAATCAACTCTCGCAGCCAGGTCCGCAGCTCCTGACGAATCTTGGCATCAATAGCTGCAAAAGGCTCATCCAACAGCAGCAATTGAGGCTCTGGTGCCAAAGCACGCGCAAAAGCAACTCGCTGTCGCTGTCCACCTGACAACTGATGCGGATAACGATGCTCAAATCCCTTGAGCCCCGTTAGTTCGACCAACTCTGTGACCCGTTCCTTGATGCGGGTTTTGGAGCTTTTTTTCACTTTCAGACCAAAGGCAATATTGTCGTAGACGCTCATGTGCTTGAACAAAGCATAGTTTTGAAATACAAATCCGATTCCACGTTCCTGCGGGGACAGCTCGTTTACCCTTTTTCCATGAAAATGAATTTCTCCCGCATCCGGTTGCTCCAGACCCGCCAAAATGCGAAGAATGGAGGTTTTTCCTCCACCACTTGGACCGAGTAAGCCAATAAGATGGCCCGCCTGAATATCAAAAGATACGTCCTTTACTGCATGAAAATTACCGAAATGCTTGTTTAATCCTCTTACTTCCACATGCATATCCGTACACTTCCTTTCCGCTTCTGGACCTGTTCAGGAACAGCAGCAGCCTTGCTTACCGCAAAGCACGTACCTCATTTAAAATCATTTAATTATTCCAATGCATATACTATGTTTTTTTCTTATGTGATACTTTATCAAAGGAAAGTAATTTTCGTCAACTCTATATATTATCTTAGGAATTAAAAGGGTAAAGTATTAAGAAGAAAGGAGATGGAGTTATTGTTGCATACTTTAGAATTATCCACTATACAGCGAGATGAAATACGCGATATTACACGAGAGGTTGCTTCATTGATCGAAAAAAGCGGGGTGCAACAAGGAACCGCACTTGTTTATTGTCCGCACACGACAGCCGGCATCGCCATTAATGAGAATGCAGACCCAGATGTCAAACATGATGTGATGTTAAGACTAGATGAAGTCTATCCGTGGAAGCATCCCCAATATCGCCATATGGAGGGAAATACAGCGTCCCACCTAAAATCCATTACGACAGGCCCCTCACAAACGATCATCATCCATGACGGAAAGCTGTTGCTCGGACGATGGCAGGGACTTTATTTTTGTGAATTCGACGGACCACGCAGACGCCAATACCATGTAAAAATCATGGAGGGCTGACGGACCAGGTAAAAAAAAAACAGACCATGATGTTTTCCTACTGGATGCATCATCGTCTGTTAAATTCTTAGTCGCTTTCGCAAAGTACCGTAATGATAAGTCACCGTCATGAAGTGCATACACCTAGAAAAGCGCCCTATATGTTCATGGGCGAAGCGTGTGAATGCAGGTACGCTCATAGGTGTCTGCACAGCAGCTTTACATGTGCTAAAGCAGCGGGCCTAATTTCTTCAAATGTTAAACCGTCCTGAATATAAAAGGATACAAAGCCATGCATGGATAAAAACAGACTTTTCGGTACCCTTGAGCAATCTTCCTCCGAATGCCCCTGACCACTCAATTCTTGACGGATCATGGATGCAAATAGTTCCACACAACGATTTTGTTCTGTGCGGCAGTATGCAAATAGTTCTTCATCGTGCATCATGAACATAATTTCGTACTGATATGGATTTTCCAAACCAAAACGGATAAATTCCAGCATCAAGTATTCGAGTCTGCTCAGGCCATCATCAGGTGTACCTGTTGCTGCTTGCAGTAGAATCCCACGCAATGTATTAAAATCTTCAATCACAATGGCATAGAACAGTTCAGCCTTCTCTTTAAAATGATAATATAACGAACCATGACTGTAACCCAGATGCTGGCCAATGCTGCGCATTGAAATCGCACGGTAGCCCTTGGTAATAAACAAGTGCCTGGCCGCTTCCAGAATCCGCCCTCTTGACAACTCCTGTTCTACTGCTCTTCTAGCCATATTATTTATTCCCCTTCAATAAAGTAAAGCTGCTCTCCCTCCGACACAAGCGATTGCCCCTGCGTCAAGTCTGTTATCCAGTTGCTAAAGGATTCCGCATCACCAGCCAGCGGCAGACAGGTTAAGGTAACTTTATCCGTAAACATTGTTTCTCCAGTGCGGATGCTGCGATTGCGTAATTCATTTTCCACTTTGCCCAACCAGGTATAATCCAATTCTACAAAAACTTCACGATGCAGTACACGCGTAATGGCATCCCCCGCCTCAATTGCTGCAACAGCACCATCTGAATACGCGCGAATCAGACCGCCTGCTCCCAGCAAAATCCCACCAAAGTAACGGGTAACAACAATAGCGACATTTTTCAGCTTCTGGTTGCGGATCACCTCCAAAATAGGCTTTCCAGCCGTACCGCTCGGTTCTCCGTCATCCGATTGCTTTTGGATTTCGTCTCTTTCCCCAATCATGTAAGCAGAACAATTATGGGTGGCGTTCCAATGCTCTTTTTTGATGCGCTCTATGAAAGCAGTTGCTTCTTCCTCAGTTTGAACAGGCTGAATGTGGCCGATAAAACGGGATTTTCGAATCACAATTTCCTTGTTGCCGGCACCGCGTACGGTTCGGTATTGTTCCAACATACACGTATAACCTTCCTTACTTCATTTTACAAGAAAGCAGTCCCCCGCTTCTGGCAGCTGGTGAACTGCTTTCCTGTACTTTAATTGATGCTATACACTATAACACTTCTGACCGAAATCCTGTTTCGCATCAGAGGTTACAGCACTCTTATTCAGACAATCTCGCTTCAAGCTCAGCTTTTTCTTTTTCGAAGCCTGGTTTGCCGAGCAGCGCAAACATGTTCTTCTTGTAAGCTTCTACGCCCGGTTGATCGAACGGATTTACGCCCAACAAGTAGCCGCTGATGCCGCAAGCTTTTTCGAAGAAATAAGCAAGATAGCCGAAAGAGTAAGGGCTCAAGTCAGGAATATTTACAATCAAGTTCGGCACTTGTCCGTCTGTGTGAGCCAGCAATGTACCTTGGAATGCTTTTTTGTTTACAAAATCCACAGTTTTGCCTGCCAGGAAATTCAGTCCGTCCAGATCATCCTCATCTGCTTCGATGGTGATGTGACTAGGTACATTTTCTACTTGGATTACCGTTTCGAAAATGTTGCGGCTGCCTTCCTGAATGAATTGTCCCATGGAGTGCAGGTCTGTCGAGAAATCAACAGAAGCAGGATAAATGCCTTTGTAATCCTTGCCTTCGCTTTCTCCGTACAACTGTTTCCACCACTCGGATACAAAATGAAGGGACGGCTCATAGTTTACGAGAATTTCAATTGCTTTACCTTTGCGGTACAAAGCGTTACGAACGGCTGCATATTGATAAGCTTCGTTCTCAGCTACATTCGGGTTGCTGTATTCTTTGGAAGCGTCTGCCGCCCCCTGCATCATTTCTTCGATGTTAATGCCTGCAGTAGCAATCGGCAACAAGCCTACTGCTGTCAGCACGGAGTAACGACCACCCACATCATCAGGAATAATGAAGGATTCGTAGCCTTCTTCGTTAGCCAGTTTTTTCAAAGCGCCACGTTCTTTATCCGTTGTTGCATAAATACGTTTGCGCGCTTCTTCTTTACCGTATTTTTTCTCCAGAGCTGCACGGAATACGCGGAATGCGATAGCTGGCTCTGTTGTCGTACCTGATTTGGAAATGACGTTCACAGAGAAGTCTTTACCTTCAATCAGTTCCAACAGATGATTCACATATGTAGAGCTGATGTTGTTGCCTGCAAAATAGATAGCTGGACCCTTGCGTTGATCTTTAGGCAGTGCATTGTAGAAAGAATGCGACAGCATTTCGATCGCAGCACGTGCTCCAAGGTAAGAACCGCCGATACCGATTACGATCAGTACTTCAGAATCGCTTTGAATTTTAGCAGCAGCCTTTTGGATGCGCGCAAACTCTTCTTTATCATAATTGGTAGGCAGGTCGATCCAACCTAAGAAATCGGAACCTACACCGGTTTGGTTGTGCAGTTGCTCATGAGCCAGCTTGATAGGCTCTGCAAAATAATCAATTTCGTGCTGACCTACAAAGGAGAGAGCTTTAGTGTAATCAAAAATAACTTTTTTAGACATGTTTGGAACCTCCTGTTTGGTATTACTAAGACCATGAATACGAACATAAGGACTTAGGAATAGGATACTTTAATTTGCTGGGCCTGACAAGCTTGCGTTACCTACGTATCCTGTGCTTGACAGCCCCTCCTGTAGATAGGGTAGCATGCCCATGCTACAATTAACTGAGATCAACCTGTTTCAATATTCAATTCAGGGCCGACTCGCATCTGCATCGGACGGCAACTTCCAACAAGAAAGGTGATTAGCAATGAAAAACATCGGGTTTATCGGACTGGGCACCATGGGCGCCCCGATGGCATCCAATCTGCTAAAGCAGGGATTCGGAGTCACAGTTTATAATCGCACCGCTTCGCGCTGCGAGCCACTGGAAGAGCAAGGCGCACGTATAGCTTCAACTCCTCGTGAAGCAGCTGAAGGTCAGCACTTGGTCATTACCATGGTCAGCGATGATCACTCCATTCGTGACATCTATTACGGTAAAGATGGCGTGTTTGCCGGTCTTACGGCTGGTATGACTGTAATGGACAACAGCACGATTTCACCTGAGCTGGTCAAACAACTAGCCGCCGAAGCGGACAAGCAGGGCTGTTCCTTCATTGATGCTCCCGTAACAGGCAGTAAGCCTGCCGCTGTAGACGGCACACTCGTGTTCATGGTTGGTGGTAATGCAGAAGCCATTGCGGCACAATCAGATGTTTTTGATACCCTGGGCAAAAAGGTACTTCATATGGGACCTAATGGAAGCGGGGCCGTAGCCAAGCTCGCTCATAATACGATGGTCGGTATTCATAACCTCGCTCTGGCTGAAGGCTTTGCTATCGCGGCTAAATCCGGCATCCCGGCAGACAGCTTCCTTGAATTGGTACAACTCGGATCGGCAGGCAGCAAGGCCGCTGACCTGAAAGGGCGCAAAATCATTGAACATGATTTTAGCAACCAGTTCTCACTTGCCTTGATGCTTAAGGACTTGAAGCTTGCTTCCTCACTAACCGACAGCCTGTCCATCCCCGCACCTATGTTATCCATTGCCAAAAGCCTGTTTCAAGCCGGGCAAACGCAAGGCTACGGCGACGAGGACCTATCCGCTGTCGTGAAGACATACGAAGCATGGATTGGCCGCACTATTGGTGGTCAACCTCTCGAATAGGCTGTACCTTTCTTTGCAACCATACGGCTGTGCTTGTGTACATATGGCATAGCTTTAGGGTAAGCACACTTGGCCTGAAGGCTGAGTGTGCTTACCCGTTTTAGCTTACTATTCGGGATAAGAACAGCAATAATCAGTTACACTTCGTACTTCCAGCTTGAACGAGGACTTTGCAGGTACGTGAAAGGTTGCTGTCCCTTGTATTTCCAGCCATTCCTCAGTACCTGGAAGCAACACTCTCAGATCCCCTGCCAAAATCTCCATAATCTCACGGGAATCCGTCCCGAACTCGTACGTTCCTGGCAGCATAATCCCCAGTGTAACCTTACTACCGTCACCCAGGATGACTGTACGGCTTGTAACCTGACCATCGTAATAAACGTTTGCTTTTTTAACTACGCTTACTCCATCAAACTGTGTCATTCGTTATCCCCTCATCTGCTCTCAATGGTTGAATGAATATTGGTGCATCATAACATAGATTTGATTCCAGCTTCAGTATGAAAATACACACTGTATCACGTATGCAATACACTGGAAGAATTCCAAAGTGATCTTTTCGCAAAACATCAACTGTATGAAACAAACAGCCGTAAGCCTTACTCAGGTTACGACTGTCTGTTTTAGATGCTCCAGTGTTTTATTTCAACAAAGCTTTCACACGGCTAACAACATTCTCTACTGTAAAGCCGTATTCCTTAATCACGCGGTCGCCAGGTGCGGATGCGCCGAATGTACTGATACCGAGAATGTCGCCTTGGTCGCCAACATATTTTTCCCAGCCCAGTGGATATGCCATTTCTACAGCCAAACGAGCTTTCACTTCTGGCAGCAGAACAGAATCTTTGTATGCTTTGTCTTGTTTTTCGAACAGATCCCAGCTTGGGAAGCTGATAACACGTACTTGAATACCTTGTTCTGCCAGTGCTTCCTGAGCTTTAACAGCCAATTGCACTTCGGAGCCTGTAGCTAGAATTTGAGCAACTGGTTTGCCATCTGTTGCATCTGCAACCACATAAGCACCGCGTTTGATACCTTCGCGTGCATGCTCAGCAGTAGCAGCCAGGATTGGCAGGTTTTGACGAGTTAATACCAGAGCAACCGGGTTTTTCTTGTTTTCCAGCGTGTAAGCCCAAGCAGCAGAAGTTTCATTACCGTCCGCTGGACGAATTACTGTCAAGTTCGGGATAATACGTAGGGAAGCCAATTGTTCGATCGGCTCATGAGTTGGACCATCTTCACCTACAGCAATACTGTCGTGAGTCAGAACGTAGGTTACAGGCAATCCCATCAGAGCTGCCAGACGAACAGCTGGACGCAGATAGTCTGTAAATACGAAGAATGTACCGCCGAATACTTTTACACCTTGGTGCAACGCCATACCGTTCATCGCAGCAGCCATACCAAATTCGCGGATACCGAAATAGATGTTACGGCCGGCGTAGTCTTCTGGCGTAAAGTTCGTCAGGTTGTTCAAATGTGTCATCGTGGAGCTCTCCAGATCGGCAGATCCGCCTGTCAGGAAAGGTACGTTTGGAGCTAATCCGTTCAGAGCATTACCAGAAGCTACACGAGTCGAAACGGCTTTGTCTTCAGTCGTGTACTTCGGAAGGTCACGATCCCATCCTTCTGGGAGATCGCCGTTTACAGCTGTTTCGAACTGAGCTGCCAAATCAGGGTGAGCTGCTTTGTATTTAGCGAACTGTTCATCCCATGCTTTGTTCGCTGCGATACCGCGCTCTTTTACTTTAGCAAAATGCTCGCGAACCTCTTGTGGTACGTGGAAGTCCTCTTCGTATACCCATTTGTAGAATTCTTTAGTCAGCTTGGCTTCTTCTGATCCCAGCGGGGAACCATGAGTACCGCCGTGTCCGCCTTTACCTTGTTTGTTCGGGCTTCCGTAGCCGATGACTGTTTTCACTTCAATCAGCGTAGGACGTGTCGAGTCGCCTTGCGCTTCTTCAATGGCTTTTTGAATGGCTGGAAGGTCGTTACCATCTTCTACGCGCAGTACTTGCCAGTTGTAAGCTTCAAAGCGTTTGGCAACACTCTCGGAAGAGGACAGATTAAGCTTGCCGTCCAGTGTAATATCATTGGAATCAAACAATACAATCAGCTTGCCCAGTTGTAAGCGACCAGCCAGCGAGGCAGCCTCGTGGGAAATACCCTCCATCAGATCGCCATCGCCGCAGATTGCATACGTGAAGTGATCTACAACTTTAAATTCGTCCTTATTATATGTTGCGCCCAGTTGAGCTTCAGCCATTGCCATACCTACGGACATTGCGAGACCTTGTCCCAGAGGACCGGTTGTAGCATCTACACCAGCAGTGTGGCCAAACTCAGGGTGGCCCGGTGTAAGGCTGCCCCATTGACGGAATTGTTTCAGTTCTTCCATAGGAAGATCATAGCCGCTCAGGTGCAGAAGGCTGTATAGCAACATGGAACCGTGTCCTGCAGACAATACAAAACGGTCACGGTTAACCCATGTAGGTTGATCAGGATTATGATTCATCGTTTTAGCAAAAAGTTGGTATCCCATTGGCGCGGAGCCCATCGGCATACCAGGATGTCCCGAGTTTGCTTTCTCGATGGCGTCAATTGCCAACGTACGAATAGTTGTGATGGACAAATTGTCGATCGTGGAGTTTTCATCCTTTTGAATCGCTTGGTTCTGGTCAGTCATGGTTAGCCTCCTCATATTGTAAAAAGTATGTCAATTGCATTCGGTCATACTCTTCAACATCACCGTCTGATACAAAAACGATGTCTGTTGAAGTGAGTGAATCTGCTTGAATGTTTCAATATGACTTATACATTCTAAAATATTGTACCATTTGCCGTGAAAGTTTGCCAGATCGTTTATAAAGATGATTGTGGGAAATGTAGTACCGTGTCCTCATATAAATATACCCGTAATGTATTAACCTCATTTAAAAAAATATAAAATCACAAAAATATTATGTACTGACCGGCTATAAGGCTAATAATTCACATGAGGATTTTGCAAAATCCTTATATAAAAAAACAAAGCCCGTTATGCGACGAGCTTTGTTTAACAAAAATATAGATTCACAAATTTTTTCTAAAATTTTAAGATTAGTTAAAAACGACTGTTTTGTTCTCATGAACCAGAATACGATCCTCTGCATGCCACTTCACGGCTCTTGCCAAAACGACCCGCTCTATGGTGCGACCGATCCGTTTTAGCTCATTTACATCATCTCCGTGGCTTACACGCTGCACGTCCTGCTCAATGATCGGGCCGCCGTCCAATTCTTCAGTTACATAATGTGCAGTAGCACCAATAATTTTCACACCGCGATTATAGGCTTGGGCATATGGCTTCCCACCCACGAATGCAGGCAGAAAGGAATGATGGATATTGATAATTCGGTTGCGATAATGCTCAATAAACTTGGGAGATATAATCTGCATGTAACGGGCCAAAATGATAACGTCAATGTCTTCGCCAATAACCTCTAGTTGGCGACGCTCCGCCTCCGGCTTGGTATCGGCGGTTACCGGAATATGGTGATATGGGATACCAAACGATTCCACATACTCCTTCATATCCGGATGATTACTAACCACCAATGAAATATCCGCGTCCAGATCTCCTGCCTGCCATTGCCACAGCAGTTCTACCAAACAGTGATCTTCTTTGGAAACGAAAATAGCCAGTTTTTTCTTGCGGCTAACCGCAGAAATCGTCCACTCCATACGGAATTGCTCAGCAACAGCGGCAAAATCCTGCTCCAACTGTGGCTGGGTTGCACTCAAATTCGGCAGATCAAATTCAATCCGCATAAAAAACATACCGCCCGACGGGTCCATTGTATATTGGTCAGATTGAACGATATTGGCCCCATGCTCGTACAAAAAACGGGACACGGCCGCTACAATACCTGGTCCATCTGGACAAGATACAAGCATACGCGCGCGGTTTTCATGGGCTGATAGAGTGCTATTTGGCTGATGTTTTACGTGAATTTCCATGTGGCTATTAATCCCCCTTAGCTTATACCGTCACTGGCAAATGACTGCCGGCAAACCAGGCAATCAACCGTTGATTAATGTGTTCTTCGCTCAAATCTGGAAATAGTGCTGCTTCCGTTATCATGTCATACAGACGCTCCAACGGCTCACGTGGATCGGCTTTTCTTGCTTTGGCATCATTTTTCAGCAGAGCCCAGGTGTCCAGCACAAATTTACGGACATCCACATCCTGTTTTTTGAAAAACGAATGCAATTGCTCTACCTGACCCAAAAACTCATCCCCAAAGCGCTCCTTTACATTTCCGCGAAGCAGGGCAATTTCAACCTCATACATCGGACGCTGAGTTTTGGCTTCCTTCCCAATCCATGGCGTCTCCAAAATAAACGGACGTCCTTGAAGTGCTTCATGATGCACCACATTATGAATAGTCTGATAGCCAATCCAGCCTGATCCGATCGGAGTATGGCGGTCTTTATGAGCACCAACTGGATTTTTACTATCATTGATGTGAACAACTGCAATGCGATTCAAGCCGACAATACGGTCGAACTGCTCCAATACACCGTCCAGATCATTTACGATATCATAACCCGCATCGTGAATGTGACAGGTGTCCATACAAACCGTAAGACGCTCGTTACGCTCTACTTTATCTATAATGGAGGCAATCTCCTCAAAGCTACGCCCCATTTCCGTTCCTTTGCCTGCCATCGTTTCAAGCGCGATGTTAACATCTGTCTCCTTCACGCCGTTCAGTACCTCGTTCAAACCATCGGCAATACGCCCGATCCCATATTCCGCATCCTTATCGGTAAAAGCGCCCGGATGCAGCACAATATTTTTTACACCTATCGCGTGTGTGCGCCGAATTTCCTCCTGAAGAAAGCTGACCGCAAGCTCATAGGTGTTTTCTTTGTAAGAGCCAAGGTTGATGATATACGGGGCATGCACCACGATATCTTCCATTCCCTTCTCAGCCATTAACTGCTTGCCTTCCTCCAAATACATGGACTCCATCGGCTTACGACGCGTGTTTTGCGGTGCTCCCGTGTATATCATAAAGGAGCTGGACCCGTAAGTAGACGCTTCTTTTGTAGCGCTGAGCAGACCCTTGTCCGAGAAGGACACATGAGAACCAATTTTCAGCATGACCCTGATTCATCCCCTTATCCTGTTATGCTTGTCTTATTTTAATTTAATCATTTTAACGTGATTATTGAAATCAAACAACATAGCTTTTATGGCAACTTTCTTAAATCAGGATTTTGCAAAATTCGATTCCAGTCGCTCCAAAGTGCAATATACAGACGAACCAGACCATTTCGATCTATATATTCTTCATTGAAAGTCGCTTATTGGGCTTTTGCAAAATCCTCAAATAACTCTATTAAGGGAACACGTAGTAGTAAAGTACACATCAGAATATATGTTAGTCAAACAGGGGTAAATAAAATCATGGATTGACACTTAACCGTATAAAGGACATTCATATGAAGTTTTTTTCTCTCGAAAAGGGTTATATTCTATAACAGATGTATTTTTTGTGAATTGGAAGGAGAGCTGGCTCCATGAACATCATCGTATGTGGAGGAACTGGATTGGTGGGGAGTGCACTGGTCAAAAGCCTGCTAGACGACGGATACACCGTGAAAGTCGTTACCCGCAAGCCACTGGTAGGACACGAAGCGAGCCCCCGCTTGCAATATATGAGCTGGAACGAATTAAAACAAAAGCCTGAAGTATTGGAAGGCACAGATGCGGTCGTTAATTTAGCAGGCGAAACGCTGAATCAGCGCTGGACGGATAAGTCCAAACAAAGAATTCTTCAATCTCGACTGCTATCTGTTGCCCGGTTGGCTCAAGCATTGAATGCTCTACAAAAAAAACCGAAAGTAATCATTCAGGCTTCTGCTGTTGCCGCCTATGGTACATCCCTGACCGAAACATTCGATGAAACGAGCCCGCGCTGTTCGGGAGATTTTCTGTCTCAGGTAGCTGAGCAATGGGAAGAAGCAGCCAATGCCTACCCTTCTGAAGCCCGTTTAATTAAGTTACGCATTAGCCTTGTGCTGGACAGAAAAAAAGGGGCATTCCCACTCATGAAGATGCCTTATAGCTTCGGATTCGGCGGCAAAATAGGTAGCGGCCATCAATGGATGAGCTGGATTCATATTGAAGATATCGTTCGTCTGATCACGTACTGCATCCATACGACGGAAATCGTCGGGGCAGTGAATGCTTCATCACCACACCCCTTGACGAACGACCAGTTTGGGAGGACAGTAGCTACGGTATATCACCGTCCGCACTGGTTTCCCGTCCCCAGCATTCTCGTTTCAAAGCTAGTTGGTGAGATGAGCACGCTGGTATTGGATGGTCAGAAGGTAATACCGCGCAAAGCACTGGAGCACGGATTTAAGTTTCACTATCCTTCACTTAAGGACGCTCTTAAAGAACTCCATTCTTCCCAAAAACAGCATTGAATTGAAAAAGAGGAACTCTTGGCTGGTAGGTAGTGTCACTACCAGCTTAGGGTTCCTCTTTTTAGTCAGATACAATCTCTCAAGCAGACTGCAAGTTATTAAGATGCCCCATTTTATTCCCATGAATAGTCCACTATTCATAAAGAAAGAAGCTCTGAATATAACAGGCATCTTCTTGACATATATCCATATAACCTTCATTTATGATGCATTGGAGGATTTAAAAGAGTCCAACCGGTAAGTATAAGAAACTCCAGCGATTTTAAAAGTATCTCCATCCTTCATTGTGTACTCCTTATAAGGCACCATAGGCTCTCCATTCAGAACAGTTCCATTCGTCGAGGATAAATCCTTAACAATGTGGCTATGTTCTCCTGTAACTATGCAAAGCTCAATATGAGAACGGGAAGCTCCATCCGTATGCTCTACAAACTGAACCAGTTGCGGATCTCTCCCGATGATAAAACTGCCTGCAACGAATTGGTCTGGCTGCAACCGGATGCGCTCTGTCCCTTCACTACCTGGTGGCTTGCGATCCAGGCAAGCCATCGGTGATTGCTGCACTGGTGAAATCTGCATCTCTTGATCTGCACGAAGCAGCATCGTTTCCTGCTTAGATGCAGCATTTAGAAGCTCCGTTACCCCGGAGAGAGACTTATAATAAGCCTCGCTGGTATCACTGGCTTCCAATTCATTTCCCCGTTCCGCACCTTTCCACGATGGCTCGTGTAAGTCACAATTTGCTGAAGTTTTCTTACTATCTTCCGTAACTCGATTTCCCACGCTCTTAGATTCTGAGTTTGGAAAAGTCCATCTCCAGTTCTCCTGCCCTTGATCACTCGAATCGGAAGATTGCTTGTCTTGATGATGACGTCCCGCTACAAATCCGGTCAGCTTATCTACCTGATAACGATCATTTTTGCGCTGTGCTGGGGAAGAAGTAGTCCCTAACCATTCCGAATCCAATACAGGTACTGAATCGCTGTACATACGAGATGAAGTTCGATTGCGCTCCCATTTCCCCGTCCAGCTTATATAAGCAACAGCGGCAAGTACCAAGGTCAGCACCACGGAAATAATCAACGGTACCGTCTCTGGATGGTCCAGATAAATATAACGCCACACGATGGCCGAAGCGAGCAGACATCCGAGAGCAATGTAGGTTTTATATTTTTGCAATCCAGACTCCACATCTTCTACTTCGTTTTCTGTTACATGCTCGGAATTCTCCTCTGGTTTCACGGACGGTTTGAGCCGATTGATCCGTTTAAGCTCCTGAATCTCCTGTAGAGTTTCCCGATGCTCTCGCGCGTATGTTCCGCCACGATCCGTATAGTTCCCCTGTGAGGTATGAGCAGATAGGATAGGATCGGCTGATGAAAAGGCTCGCTCTTCCATACTTTCTGCCTGCACGCTAGCACTCTCTGTACCAGCCTTCATTCCTTGCAACAGCAGTTCCTTTAGCAAACCCAATTCAAATTCATTTCTATCACACAGATCGAGTATGCGTTGTATATTTTCTCCCTGAAAGTGGGCCACACGAGTCATTAAACGAATAACCATCTGCTTAAATTGACTGCCTGTTTGCCTTGCATACTGTACACTGCGTAAAGGAACATAGGTTAAACTGGCGGTTTCCCTTGTACCTGAACCACTTAGAAAAATATAATCCTCGTGCAAAATAAACTGGCGAATATCTAACATATATTGCGGGCTGCGATGGAGGGCATCTGCCACTTCAAAAAGAATCCGGTAGAAATCAGAAGTCGACACGCCCCCACCTTTCCATAACTGGGAAAGCATGCGTTGCCCCGAAATGTCGTAATGTAACTCAATCTGAAAATCGACTTCCTTTATTCTAAGTTCCAGCAGACCGGGAATCCGATTACCAGTCATCATTCCAGTTTGTACGGAATTTAAATCATCGGTTTTGAGCCCGTCTTCCTTGTTTAGAATCATAAATGTCCCGCCGTTCCGGGCAAAATCCCTGCTTAAACCAAACAATTCATGACCTCCTTAACAATTTCCTATCTCCGTGAGGTAGCATGATCTCCCCCAGCGGACATGTCATGGCAAGAAGTAAAGATAAGCACTGATCGCTCCCGGGATGACTGCCGTCATAAAAGGAAACCTGAGGTGTGCTTCATTTCCACTGGTCAGTGCTTTTCCGCTGCGAAATAGAAAAAATCCTCCTAAATTAAAAGCTACGCGCCGCAGTCTCATGATGGTTTCCCTCTTCCATAGCAAAATCCCTATGCCAATAATACCTGCAAAAAAAATCGAATATAAAGCTGACTGCCATGCAAAAGCGGCACCTGTCCATGCTCCAATCAAGCCGAACAGCTTCACATCTCCTGCACCAACAGCTCCCATCCAGTACAAAATCAGCATGAACCCAAATCCGGTACCCAGTCCAGCAACAGCAAATAAAAAACCGTGCCATCCCCCAAATAGAGTATTGAATACCAAGCCTACCACTATGCCGGGCAATGTAAGCTTATTAGGGATTTTCATGCTACGTAAATCCGTAACTAACGCGATCGCGAGCAGAACTCCGCATACAATATACATCCACGTCAATGCGATCTTCCCCCTTTATAAAATAGAACTAGCAGACTGCCAAATCATTTTCCATCGTAGCTATCCCTACAAGTCTATATCCATCCTATCCATCAGCTGGCTTTTCCACGGTAAACGGAACTTCTATACGTTGACCATCCTCTGTTTCAATTACAAAGCTCCATTGACCAGGTGTTGTGTTCGTTCCCACAAACCAGTTCCATTCTATAATCCCGTCCGCGTTGGCAGAGATCCAGCCCAAGTGCTGAGCTGTGCTTTCACCCGACTTATAAAGCACAGAAAGGTTAGCAGTCGTCCCAGGCTCAACCTTGGCCTTGATTAAATTGTACACACCCTTCACAGCAGGTTCAGGCTTAACGAGCAACTGTATGGAATGCTCCGCATCCTTGTCCCCCGTCGCATTTCCTGTACCTGCTCCTTCCCCTGTGTCGCCAATCCAAAGACGTTCCTCAGCTGCCGCCTGAAGCACAATGCTGCGATACAGAAAAGGAACCTTCATCGGCAGTTCATACGACAGTTCTACTCTAAAATAAGGGTCCTTAGTTCCTGAAAGAGCAGGTACATGTACGCTCGTTATATGAATACGGTCATATTCCAGAATGCTTTCCTCCATAAAAGGCTTTAGCATCGGCTTCAAAACAGGATCGAGTGCAGCTTCCGTAAATCGCCCCCGCAGTTCCTCCATCGGCTTTTGACCGCCCTGAACAGCGCTTTCTACCCAATCACCAATTGGAGGTGGCAACTGGGCAGCGAATTGGCTTGCATATTCACTCACAGATAACTTGGGCAGTTCATCCAGCGGTTCACGCGCTGCATCTATTTTTGCGGACGCCGCCTCCACAGCTAGAGAAACTGGGTAGATTTTAGCCGAAACCTGCTTAACCGCTTCTGAAGCGGTGGTCTGCAACGCTGTAGATACCAGTGTCATCTGAACCATATAAATGAGAAAAATAATAAAAAACAGAAACATTGGCAACACCAATGACGCTTCTAAAACAATACTTCCTTGTTCACATTGCTTTTGCCCACAAACTTTCCGTAAACACCGATTAATAGGAAAAATGCGCTGTTTTCGTGACATAGTACACACTTCCCTTAATACTCTCGCCTTCTTTTGAGGCGGTCCCGAGCATCTTCATTACCCCAGGTAGAAACCACAGCCTCATCCCATTCTTGACCTCACCCGTTGCATACGTTTGCCGCTCAGCAGGATTGACATCTGTATTCAGACGGATCAGAGCCAGCATACGGGACATTTTTCGTTCATTATTGCTATGGATCATCAGGAACAATCGCAAATGATCCTTGTATGTCATTCGAAATTTCAGAAAATCAGACAATGGCACGTCCCCCTTTTGTGCCAGCATAATCATGTCTTCTATCGCTTTTTCTACTCCATATAACAAAGCTGCCGCCAAAACGACCAACGGATTACCTTTTGAGCTGTTCTTAACCAATCCCTCCATTGTTCGAATGGCAAGTCTCATAGCAAAAATTTCCCCATAGGCGGATGCCAGATTACCCGTCGGATTATGGAACCCATACAGGATATACTCAACTTCCTGATTATTTACCTCTAGCTGATCTCCCAAAATCTGTGCAGCATTTCCCACATTTCCACCCGATCCGGCCAAACTGCCAAAACGGCTGAAATCCACATGATGGAAGTAAGAAAGTGCGTATTCATTCTGGTAAAACTCGTCTCCCAGTTGAGTCAGTAAATTGGATGCCGATCCGTATAGACCATCCATACTATCCATAGAAGCTCCCGCTGCATCATAGGTGTCATAGGGCAAATCGGAGGAAACAGATGGACTGGATGTAGACTGGTTAAACGAAATACTTTCATTGTAATACCGCTCCAGATTTTGGAATTGTTCTGCACTTTGTTTACCCTTGGAAAGAACCTCAATAATCCGATAGGCTTGTTTGAGCTTGTTTTTCGCCTCTTTTTCCATTTTTTTGCGTTCTTTGTCCGGGCCGCGTCGCGTATCCATCGTCCTGGCTTCACCGTCGAGTACATTGGCGGGTCCCGCCCAAGCATACGCATTTAAGTATTTATCTATCTCCTTGAGCGTAGAAGCGACTTCTTGCTTGAGCATGTCTGCATTCAAAAATGGATCTGTATAAAAGGATAACGTACGCATCATACTCGTTATTCTATTGTTAGCAGTATTTATAGAAGTCCGTTGCTTTTCAATTTCTGCTTCCCATTGCTCAAATTCCTTGTCTGGAATCAATAAATCCTCTGCTTTTTGCCGTGCGCTTCCTACCGACGGATCTGCGTTGGAGCCTGCTCCGCTTGGAGTAGGGGCTGCTGAAACTTCATCGTAGCCTGCATTGGCCGCCCTCTGCTTATATTGGGCAATGACTTTGCGCATCTCTTCATTAATCTGCCGTGCTTCATTTAACGGTTCCTTGGCTTCCAGAAGCAGCTTATCATGTTCTTCCCCAGCTTGAACCATGATCTGACGCAGGCGATCAAGCGCTGCCCTCGCTCTACGTGCATATTTTTCCATCTGCATGATTTTAACGTCGTCCACACTCTTCTTATTGTCTTCATATACATGTACGTAATGCTTATATTGAGCGGCAATATCGGCTACAACCTCAAGCGGGTCCCATATATACTGATTGGGCATATAGGTGCCCCTCTGTTTAATAATCCGCTTACGAACCTCTTCCATATAAGCCCCTGCCTTACGCTGCTTCTCCAGCATGTCATCCAGTTTGGTCTCTCGTCTGTCGTACAGCTTTTGCAGCCGTTTCAGCAAATCTACCGTATGAGAAGCCTCTTTCATATTTTGAGAGAGCGGCTTTAGCTTTTCGAGCACTTCAAACGTAAAATCGACAGGTGCTTTATACTTCATCTCTTCACGGATCTGCTCGTTAAATATGGCATACTTACCAAGCTCCCTTTCCATTTGCAGAGAACTAGAATCCAGCTTCATATTCATAAGCGGTAGCGTTTCTGCGCGTGCCGTACGCCGCTCGCTGTCATTCAGCACTTTGACCATAATTTGTTCTCCGCCGCCTTCGCCATAAGCAAACAAACCGTACTCCTGTTGTAATGTCGGATCATAAGCAGACATCACTGAACGAACCGCCGCATGGGTCAGTCGTTCAGTCTGCACATGCAGTGCAGCAATTCTCGCGTAATCAATAAATACAGCAATAAAACCGAACATGACCGCCAAAATCAGAATTAAAAAGACCGTGACAGCACCTGATTCCCCGTCCTTTGTATTGTGTCCCTTACCAAACACCCGCTTCCTCCTTTCCAGTTACATTCCCGTTACTTACTTCTCACTGACCGTTTTGACCATATTGCATCAATACTTTCCCTACAACTGCCGAATCTACCTTTTCACCTGTTCCTCTGCCCATAAACTTCGCACCATAATAACGGACCAACTCCACCGTACGAATCCATTCCACAGGTTCGACCACGCCAGAGCTCATTTTCCCTTGCAAATCTGTCTGATCTAAAAACTGATTCAGCAAAGGTACCTTCACGATCTTATTTAACTTTGTGGTCACCTTACGGTGAATCATACTGTTCTCATATGTCATCTGCCCCTGCATGCCCGCAGGCATTTTATTTTCTGCATTGGACAGCTTTTGAGCAGGTAACGAGCCTCCCCCATTGCCGCCCGGCACCTGTACATTTTCCTGATTGTTGGCTCCGGTCCAGCCAAACAGGGCTCCCAGCATAACATCATCCTTCAAGCGCCAATAGAGAGAATCCCGTTGCCCTTGCGCAAATGCTCCTGTACGTGGGTCCTTGAAGCTGTTATCCCAGCTGTAAGCGGCTCTTTCTGAAGCAGTAGAAGCGACTTGCACCAATATAGATTTTTGATATATATATAGGCAAAAAAATAACATCACAAAAATGACCAGCAGTAGAATGGGAAAGACGAGGGAAGCTTCCAAGGAGAAGCTCCCGTCCTCTTTTTGTGCCAATTTGTGCAGCATTATGAATCCATAAAATCGTTACTTTTTTTATCCGCCTTTTTCAAAAGCCCTTCTACAATTTTCTTGATCTGATCCTTGAAAATAATTGCCACCGCAATCAGAATGGCAATGATCAGGATCATTTCTAACGTACCCAGACCATCCTCATCCTTGTACAATTTACGAATACTGCCTGTTACTAATGTCATCATCGTTGTATTCCTCCTACATATTCATCATCATTAAAGCCGGAGCGCCCACCAGCACAATTACCGTTAGCAAAATCAGCGCCATCGGGAATACCAGCTTAGATGAAGCCTGCTCCCCTCTTGTGCGGCTAATTGAAGTCCGCTTGCCCCATAACGTCTGGGACAACTCACGTAAAGCCATCACGAAATCGCTCCCGCCGCGCCTCATATTCAACAAAACTGTCGTCGTAAATACTGTCATTTCCTGAATACCACAACGTTTGCTCAGGTGCTCAAATGCCTGTTGAAAGGAAAAGCCGCTGTCCCATTCTGCCACCGTCTGCCTCAGTTCTCGATACAACGGATGTTCCGTATCCGCCCCTTTACGTTCCACGCAATGTAGCAATGCCCGTTGTACCGTCTCACCTGCACCTACTAAAAGCATCATTTTACTCAACAGTTCAGGCAGTTCCATTAAAATTTGCTGATCCCGCTTCTGTACTTTCCCGTGCAAATCCTTGATCAGCGCGATGGGTACCAGAAGACCAAGTCCCAATCCGAGCACCAGCCCGGTCGCATCCCCACCCAGCAAAAGCGATATTATAGCTCCACCAGCAGCCATCATATATCCGTAACCCAACATTTCTGCCAGAAAAAGCATCGTTTTTTCTCCGCTGTTACGCATACCATACAGCTTTTGCACCGAACGCTGGAGCTTGAACATTAGCAAAGGCAGCCTATGAGTAGCACGTGAAGCATGAATCATGTGTACAAATGGGACTGAAAGTCTTTGCAGCCGCAGTCCCTCCAACTTCATATGGCGAAAATGCGCATACTTAGCACCGTGCATCTGGTTCAGCACCACCCAACCTCCCACTTGCAGAACCAGCATGACCAGACAAATCAACATCACCACACCCATCTCTCCTTACACTTCAATCTTCATAATGTGGTTGATCCACACGAGACACCCACCAAGCACCAATAAACAAAAGGTTGATAAAATCATACCTGTACCGCTGTATAAGGGCATCATGTAATCACCCGCTGTCATGGTCATAAACAATACAAACAAAAAAGGCGCCGCAAACATAACCCTCGATTCAAAACGTTTCTGCGCAATCATTACACCGATCTCCTGCTGAATTTCCAGCTTCTCACCAATGACACTTGAAGCTCGTCTTACGACTTCTACCAGATCACCTCCGGTTCGTTTGCAAGCCGCAAATACATCCGCAAAATTAGTAATATCCTCCATCTGCGCCCGACGGGCCAAATCCTGCAAAGCGGTTTCTACAGGCTGTCCGATTTCGAGACAGGCGGTAATAATGTTAAATTCAAAAATCAGGTCGTGATCTCCATCTGGACTAAGCAATCTCAAATCCTCTACAGCCTCACGAAAACCATTCTCCACCGACCTTCCCGCTGAAAGAGAAGATGAGAGCGAATATAAAGCCTGTTTGAATTGGATGCTTAGGGCAGACCTGCGTCTTTGCAGCAAAAATTGCCTAAAATAACGAGGCATCACCCCAGCCCCGGCAGCGCACAGCAACGATAATATCCATTGGTGATAAAATAGATAACCGATCATCGCGAACAACACGCCACTAAAGAATATGCACAGACTTTTTTGTACTGTCGATAATGTATACACCGTATAATCTGGCAGAGAAGGGGCCTCACGTGATACTTGCTTGGCCGCCGTTTTTCCTGACTTCACGCTGATACGCCTCCCCTGTGCCAGTTTTCGGGATTGATCCCGGCCATTTGCAGCTTCAACGTATGTTGCAGACCCTCGCCACAACGTTCCAGACCTCCTACGATTCGCCCCTTGCTTTCTCCTCGCTCCTGAAAACGATAAAGGGGGTTAAGCGTCACCTCACCCTTTTCAAAACCAATCACTTCGCTAATTTCCAGCACTCGTCTGGATTTGTCGCGCATCCGTGACAGATGAACAAATATATCAATGGCCGAGCTGATCTGCTGTCGTACTACTCCAAGCGGAAGCTCTGCCCCTCCCAGCACCATCGTTTCCAGCCGGCTGACCATATCGCGGATATTATTTGCGTGGCCAGTTGACAGCGATCCATCGTGTCCTGTGTTCATCGCTTGCAGCATATCCAATGCCTCACTCCCCCGGACCTCACCCACCACAATGCGGTTGGGCCGCATACGCAGGGAGGAACGAATCAGATCACGAATTGTGATTTCTCCCTTCCCCTCGGTGTTCGCGTTCCGTGTTTCCATGGAGACCAGATTAGGGACCGTCACAATTTGCAGCTCTGCTGAATCTTCAATGGTAATAATCCGTTCAGACGGCGGGATAAATTGGGATAATGCATTCAGAAAAGTTGTTTTACCAGAACCCGTTCCTCCGCTTATAAAAATGTTGTACTTGCTACGTACCAAGTCCTTGAGCATAGCAGCGGCTTCTGCATCCAGCGCACCCATTCGTATCAAGTCATCCATCGTCATAGGACGCTCGGGAAACTTCCGTATGGTCATCGTCGGACCCTTGAGAGCAACTGGAGGCAGCACAATATTTACGCGTGACCCATCCTTTAATCGGGCATCCACAATGGGGGAAGCCTCATTCACAATTCGATTCACTCCGGCTACAATCGTCTGGATTAAATCCTCCAGTCGCTCGCGGGACTCAAATTGATCGGGTATCTGCATCACCTCACCAGCCCGCTCCACAAAGATTTCCCGGTGACTGTTGATCATAATTTCCGTAACGGTCGGGTCGTCAATCAATGGCTGGAGTACATCCAGCCCACGGAAAGAGTTAAAAATCTTGCGGACAAGTGCGTGCTTCTCCCGGGAAGTTAAGCCCACCAGCTCTACATCGTGTAAAATTCGATTTTCAATATGCCGTACCAGATCTGCATCCTTTACCGAAGACGTTACGTCCAGCCCGTTTCGGATATCTCCTCGCAATGCCTTAAATCGTTCCTCATTCATGTTCATCAGCCCCTTTTAAGACCAAACGGTGGCCGGATGTGTTACACTGTCCACATTCAGCAGCTCGCGGCATAGATGACGAATTTCCCGCTGATAAATCGGTGAACTTAGCAGCAGCTCACGGTGCTGCATCTGTTTCCATGAAGGTATATAGGGTAACGCTCCGTTTAGCTCCATGAAGTCACGAGGTAACGAGTTGATCATAGTTCCCATATAGCGGTTCACCACAAAGCTGGTTTTGCATATCATGTCTTCAAGTCCTTCAGGCCGCGTGGTTTCTAAAACATCCAGCCATAATCCGCACTTGTGCATGCTCATTAAATCGTCTGCCAGCAGCCAAATCAGCTTATGACTAGCTTCAAGCACGGCTTGAGCCCGATCACCTTTTTCAGAATCGCCATCTACGATCACCACATCATACTGTCCACTTTCGGCAACTGTTCGAATCAGCTCTTTCGCTTCATCACAAGTCATGTCCGTCAGCTCCTTGCGATTATAGACAGGCTGAAAAGTATCCGCCTGAATTTCAGGGCGACGAACACAATAGGAAGCCATGGATAACGGAGTCTCCTCACTCCCTTCTGCCTTGAGATCATAGAGCAGCCTGGACAGCCCTTCTCCTTCTGCTCCGCTAGCACTGCCTGAACCAGTGAACAATGAGCTTGAATCCACCGTCTCCAGATTCAGATAGAATACCGAATATCCCTCATTCCCCAGCTGTTTGGACATATTGAGTGCGGCCGTTGTCTTGCCCAGTCCTCCGGAAGCTGCTACCATGCCGATAATCATCCCACCTTCCCGGCTGTTTACACTTTTCCGACCGTTTGACTTCTGTCTCGCCGTTTCCAAAATAAAACCAACCAGCTCAGATAAAGGCTGATATTTTAATAAAGGCTGTCCATATTCGCTCACTTGTTCTCCCTCATGCAATACCAAACAAGGAATATCAGCAGCTTCCCTGTCTATCCATAGATTCAAAAAGGCAGTTTCACCAACCACCACATCCGGTCTTTTCATTCCGCTGGTTTCCATCATGTATTGATGAAATGCCTCCGGTTGCGAAAAAGCCGTTATTCTCAGCCTTCTAGCGTACTCGCTTCCGTGAACATAATTCAGCAGCGGCTCAATATAATCCCGACCTTCTACGGCTAATACCACTTTCACTGGAATCATAATGCTCATCCCTTTCCCTAACACAACAACGCAAAAAAGCACCGTTCATCCATCCGTAAGTACATACGGTTGGTGAACGGTGCTTCCGTCACGTGCAATCTATTTATTGGTAGAATAGCATAGCGCTTATATTAGAGCAAGTATTTTTTGTGCAAGTATCTTCCAAAATCCTCGTACTAGGAGAAGGCGGGCAGTCTAGCCCCGCCTCCTACCATCTTCATCTTAGTAGAATTTGTGGTGACGACGATGACAGTCATGATGGCGATGATGACGTTTCCGGCAATGACATTTCTTATCAAAATCTTCATGTTTCCAGTGATCACGTTTAAATTTAGGTTTAAACTTAATGACAGTCACCTTAATGATCTTCTTAAAGACACGTTTTTTTGGCTTTGGAAAATGACAATCATGCTTACGATGTTTATACATTCAAATTCGCCTCCATTTCTTTGAGATAGAATATACTATGGAAGCAGCGAACCATCGGTAACCAGCATATGACTATTTATGAATTTACTAGGCTAATTAATGATCTACCTCTAGCTTAATATCCGGATCATAATCCGCCACAATTAGAACATCCATATGACGTGCTTGACGAAGAATCCTTGGCACAACCGCAGACTTACCCCAACGGCTACTTCGAGAAGACTGCCCCACGATGAGCTGTGTACCTGAATATCCTTCCACCGGAGTAATCAAAATGTCGGCAATCTCGCGTCGGCTGGAAACAAGCCGCATCTCAAAGGTCCCCCCCAGTCGGTGGGTCAGTAGCTTTAGTTGTTCCAGACGAGGGCTCAGCCTCTCAGGTATACGCTCACCGACATGAGCATAAGTCACAATCCACACAGCCTTCAGACGAAAGGCAATACGAAAACCACGGCGAATCAACCTTTCAGCATTTTCGCTTAACGTCACGCCTACGAAGATCACTTCCTCCCTGCGCCACGGTCCCCGAAGTGATTCGTGTCGATCCCAGGATTCTAGCCGCTCATCTACGTCATCTGCCAATTCCCGCAAAGCAAGTTCACGCAACGCAATCAGATTGCCCAGTTTAAAAAAGTGTCTAAGTGCCTGTTCCACCTTCGCAGGATCGTATATTTTGCCCTCACGCATACGCTGCTGCAACGATTTGGGAGCCACATCAACAAGCTGTACTTCATCGGCCAGACGCAACATATGGTCGGGAACAGTCTCTCTCACTCGTATGCCCGTAATCTGTTCTACCGCATCATTCAAGCTCTCCAGATGCTGTACATTCATTGTGGATATCACAGAAATCCCTTGTTCCAAAATGGTAAGCACATCCTCATAACGCTTAGTTCTCAGACTTCCGGGAACATTGGTATGTGCCAGCTCATCAATAAGCACCACCTCGGGATTACGCCTGAGAATGGCTTCGGTGTCCATTTCTTCCAAATGTGCACCATGACGCTTAATGGACTGACGGGGAATCATCTCCAGAGAGCCTACTTGTGCCAGTGTTTCTGCCCTTCCGTGCGTTTCCAGCAATCCGATAACTACATCGATCCCGCTTTCCAGCAGATCATTTCCCTCTCTCAGCATCGTGTATGTTTTGCCGACCCCCGGAGCAGCGCCAATGTATACCTTGAGCTTGCCCCGCAGGATTTTGGCTGCCTCAGCCTGTGCTTCCTCAACGCTCAAACGATGATACGGATCATTCTCTTCTACCTCCTGTCTCATCGTTGGTAAAATTCGTTCCCCCTCCTGCTCGGCTCGGTCCGCAATCAACAGTAGATCCATATTTTTCATTCGTTTTAAAATCCCGTTCACCAGCGATCCTTTTATCAGCTCCTGCCACGGAGTCTGCCGAGAATGTCCCATAACAATTCGGGTAACATTGTGCGTCACCGCATAATGAATCAGTTGGCGAGGCAACCTTCTGCGGGAAAAAAGCGGGATTTCTTCAAATGTTGATCCGATCTTGTCAGCCAATTGCTCAATTGAGCGCTTAAAGGCTGCTGATTCCTTGGACAGCTTGCGCTTCGAGCTGACAAAGGAGACTACTAGCATATCTCCACCCAACCGCTTGGCGACCTGTTCCCCCCTGCGTACATAAATGGACCCATTCCAATGATATTGGACAGGTACCAAAATACGCTCTGCGGCTCCTGACGCCCCATGCAAGCCTAACTCCTCCCGGTGCCGTTCCAGCGAATCATTCACATCCTCTGCTACCAATCGCAAAGCAAGCTCACGCAATTTACCCAGATTTCCCCGGTGAAACATCTCAGGATTGGGCGTATGCATGTAGCCTTTCGCCAGCCGTTCCAAAATCATCTCCGGGGTGGCATCAATCAGACGAATTTCATCCGCCAGCTCCAGTGTATCAACCGGAACCGTATATTCCGCCTCAAAGCCTGTCAGCTGATATACCCACTCCGTAATTCCTTCGAGTTCATAAACATTGACTGTCGTAATGACGCTAATTCCCTGCTCCAGCAAATAGCGAATATCCTCCAGCCGTGTTGGGAATGGAGCGTCATTCCGGTTATGATGTGCCAAATGATCTACCAGTACCACCTCGGGATTTCGCGCCACCAAAGCTTCCACATTCAGATCCTTTTGCTCCTCACCATCTTTTATCCAATGAATACTAGGCACGCGCTCCAACGTGCCGACCTGTTCCACGGTCACAGGCCGCTGCATGGTTGAGACCGCACAAATCACAACATCAATACCTTCATGCTGCAGCGATTGTCCCTCCTGCAGCATATGATACGTCTTGCCCGAGCCACTGACCGCACCCATGTATATTTTGAGTCTGCCTCGATGCAGCTTGTTAATCGAATCCAGTATTTCCTCTGGTGATTTACGTTTGAAGCTCTCCACTTTCGTTCCTCCCCACAGCGTAGCCGCTCGTTCCGTCCATCTTATATGGTTGTAATGAATGTACTCCCGTGTCCCAATCAATTCAAGATGATCAATCAAGCTTGCCCCAAAAAAAGCCGCACAGGGTAGCATAAGCGCAAAAAAACGTGCATTCAGGTCTCTTATGCCTGAATGCACGCTATTTTGGGTAACTCATATGGGATCACTTCCTATAATCACTTGCTATCTTCGCCAACGATCCCCCGCTGTTGAATTAACTTTTGCCATACCACACCGTGAGACGGGGAAAAGAGAAAAGCCAAAAGCAGCAACACACCCGATACACACAGCATACATGCCGCAATAGAAGCATCCAATACACTTGCTGTGTAAAAGCCTGCGACCGAGCTGATGGCTCCAAGTCCGACACTGTATACAATCATGCGGGACAACTTCTCCGTCAGCAAATAAGCGGTAAGAGGCGGTACAACGAGCATGCCAACCACCAGAATTGCGCCTACGCTCTCAAATGACGCCACCGTCGTTAATGAGACGAGACTCATCAGCAGATAATGAAAAAAAACAACTGGAATGCCTAATGAAGCTGCCAAAGCGGGATCGAAGGAAGTAATTTTAAATTGCTTGAAAAAGCCCCCTATCACGAGCAAATTGATCAAAAACATCGCACCCGTAATCCACACAGCCCTCGGACCGACATCAAAGCCGGCTATCTCTAACGTATTCCATGGCACATAAGCAATTTCCCCATATAAAACGTGATCCATATCCAGATGGGCATTGGAAGCAAACACGCTGATCAGCAAAACACCGATAGCAAACAATGTCGTAAACACCACGCCAATGGCAGCATCACTTTGCAGACCGCTTTGTTGGAACAGCTGAATCAAATACACCGTTAGAAGACCCAGCACTGCCGCACCAAACATCATCCACACCGAATCTCTCGATCCGCTGATGAGAAAGGCAATGACAATCCCCGGTAGTACCGCATGACTGATTGCATCACCGATCATAGCCATTTTTCGGAGCACAAGAAAGCACCCAACGATACTACATCCCCCTGCCACTAACATTCCCGTCAAAATTACATAAAATGAACTCATAGGGCACGCTCCTCCCTTGGCTGTGTCCCGACTGTCAGCTCCAGATTTTTCCTGGCGTTCAACCGAACGATAGCCTTGGAGATCATCCCGCGCTGCGGCGCAAAAATCAAGCTCATTCCAAACATCACAGTCGCACACAACACACATAACGGTCCTGTAGGCAGATTTTGCCCCAGAGAGCTAATGAGCGTCCCACCAAGCCCCGCTATAGCACCAAACAAACCTGATAAACACACCATGACACCCAGCTTCTCTGTCCAGTATCTTGCCGACACTGCCGGGGTAATCAGCAAGGCAGCCATCATTATGACTCCCACGGCCTGAATGCCAGCAACCACCGCAATGACAATCAATAGCATCAACAACTTATCCAGCCAACCTGCCGGAAAACCAAGTCCGCGCGCAAAGCCAGGATCAAAGCTGAGCAACTTAAATTCCTTGAAAAATAATATACATATTCCGATGAGTACCACTGAAATTACCGCCATCGTATAGACATCAGACAATACCATTGCCGCAGCTTGACCAAATAGAAATTTGTCCAATCCGCTTTGGTTTCCTGCGCCACTATGCTGAATTTCGGTCAACAACATAATGCCGAAGCCAAAAAATACCGACAGCACCGCTGTAATCGCCGAATCGCTTTTAATTCGCGAATACCGGGTTAACGCACTGATAGCAAAGGTCGCAACAATCCCTGCAATGGCGGCCCCAATCATAAATCCAAACACAGATTTTGTACCTGTGATCATAAATGCCACACATACTCCTGGCAAAGCCGCATGTGCCAAAGCATCTCCCATGAGCGACTGCTTGCGTAAATACATAAAACTGCCAATCACCCCGCTGCTTAAACCGAGCAAAATGCAGCCCAGCAAAATCCACTGCATGTTTGGATCGGTCAAAAGCGTTGCCAAGCTTGTCATACTGCTCACCTCACTCCAAGTATCGTGCCGGAATCCGGGCCTGTTTTGAGTATACTCAGACGCCCGCCATACGTACGCTGCAGATTTTCCTCGGTAAAAATATCTGTCGTCTCTCCAAACGCCATAAGATGCCCGTTCAACAGTATAACCTGATCAAAATAATCCGTGACTGTAGATAAATCATGATGAACGACAAGCACGGTTTTACCCTGCTGTTTCAAATCGTTGAGCAATGAAATAATGGCTTTTTCCGTTGCAGCGTCCACACCGACGAACGGTTCATCCATAAAATAAAGCTGAGCGTCCTGCGCGAGTGCTCTGGCTAAAAAAACACGTTGTTGCTGGCCGCCAGACAATTGACTAATCTGTCTGTCTGCATATTGGCTCATTCCAACTTTGTCCAAACTCTCCATTGCAGCCTGACGATCTGCTGCTCCCGGACGCTTAAACCAGCCCAATCTGCCATACCGTCCCATCAAAACCACATCCAATGCGTTCGTCGGAAAATCCCAATCCACCGACTCCCGCTGTGGTACATAGCCAACCTTAAGCAGCTGTTGCTTATAGGGCTTGCCGTAAACTAGCACCTCGCCCCTAAGCTTTGGAATCAATCCAAGCGTTGCCTTGATCAGTGTAGATTTCCCAGCCCCGTTCGGGCCGATAATACCAATCAGCTTGCCTTCCGGCACCTCAAAGGAAACATCGAACAAAACGGGCTTTTTTTGATAAGCTACCGATAAATCACGAACGACAAGTGGTGAATGCCCCATGTATCTCTGCCTCCTTATTTAAGAGCTTTAACAATCGTATTGACGTTATGCTTGACCATTCCGATATATGTTCCATTTTCTGTGCCCTCTTCACCCATGGCATCCGAATACAGCTCGCCACCAACCTCAATTGTATGACCTTGCTGAGCGGCCCCCTGAATAACCGCATCTATGGCCTTTCTCGGAACACTAGATTCTACGAATATGGCCTTGATTTTATGCTCCACCAAATAATCTCGCAGCTTGGTCACATCTTGAGAACCCGCTTCTGACTCTGTGCTCATACCTTGAAGTCCTCTCACTTGAATGTGGTAGGCATCTCCGAAATAGCCGAAAGCATCATGTGCCGTGACAAGCACGCGCTGGGCTTCCGGTATACTGGCAATCTGCTCTCTCGTGTAATCATCCAGCTCTCGTAGCTCAGTAAGATAGGCTTCTGCGTTGGCCTTATATTCCTCCGCATGTACAGCGTCTAGCGCCGACAATTCATCTCTGACGGTTTCTACCGCAGACATCCAATTCTGTACGTTAAACCAGATATGTGGATCATGCTCAGATCCCATTTCCGGGCTACCTGCACGCAACTGATCCTGTGTGATGTTCTTGGACACGGGTATGACGGGTTTTTGCTTGCTGATTTTCTCCAGAATGTCCTGCATTTTACCTTCCAGATGCAACCCGTTATAAAAAATAACATCGGCCTGATCCAGCTTGCGCATATCTCCCTGTGAAGCCTTGTACAAATGCGGGTCAACGCCTGACTTCATAATTCCCGTGACCTCCACATGATTACCGCCGACCTTGCCGACAATGTCAGAGATCATACCGATGGTAGCCGTTGCCTTTATTTTTTGTCCCGAATCTCTCGCAGTTCCCTGCTCCTTCTTCTTAGCATCGGTACATGCAGTTGCTAGAACCAGAGCTAGTGACAATACTCCAACCGTCGTTACCCATCGCGGCAAAGCCTTCCTAAACTGCTTGTTCATGTTTTAAAATCCTCCTTTGAATTTCGTTTTGGGACAAACTATTTCCTTGATTCAATTATTTTTTATCAATACTATATTTTAGAGTATACACTAAAGTTTTTACCTAGGGAAACATTTTGTGAAATATAATTCTTCTTATGTATTTCGTTATACCGTTCGATTTTCGTTCTCCCAATGTGTAATATATAGAAGATATCCAATCGTTAAACCAAAGAATACATATAAAGAGGTGTAGGTCATGAAGCCAATAGGGTACAGCCCATATCGGAACAAACGTCGGCAAGTTCGGATACGAAAAATACTGCTCATTTTTATGCTGGTATGCTGTCTGCTTACCCTAACTTCCTGTGCTCGAGGTGACATCCATGTAGATGTTCATCTCGATCAAAGTGTAGATATGGATGCGACGTTCAGCGTAAACAACCAGACACTGATGATGTTGGACAATCCCGGGGTGCTAGATCAATTAGTCAAGCGTATTCAAAGCAACAATGTAGATGTACAGCCGCTAGCTGAACAGGGAAGAAAGGGATATCAAATTAAGGGGCATTATCAAGGAGATTGGAGTACAAACAAAAAAAATCCCAGTCAGGGATTACATCTACCTGAGGGATTAGAAATAAAGCGCGCTGTGAGCCAACATTTTTTCACAACGAATATTGATCTTACCATGAAGCTCGATCTACCACGGATGCTTCCTGAAGAAGCTCAAGGACTGAGTGACAAATTTAAGCAAATGAATGTGTTTGCGCGCAAATTACTGGAGCGGCAGCTGGATCTTAACTTCAGCCTATCCTTGCCCATCCAACCTGCTACCCATAATGCGGACCGTGTGTCGGAAGACGGAAAAACACTGTACTGGAACATTGCTCCATTGGAACCTAACGAGCTAAAATTGTCTGTTAACGTGCCCAATGTACGACATATCATGTATGTAGCTGTTACGAGCCTGATATTGATCGTGATCGCTGTGATCTTACTAATTCGTAGACATCGCTCCAAAAAAGAAACTTAAAAAAGAAACTAAAAAAATCGTTGTCTAATTTCTGGTGGGGGGATCAGACATTGATCCTCTTCATCCTTACCGAACCAACGATATCGGTTACGCGCCACCCAGTTATAGACGGCGTTGCGCACAAATCGGGGAACCAGGATGAATATATAGACTAGCGGGTATGGAAAACGAAGACGTTTGGCAATTCGCAAAGCCGCAGTGGACCTCGTATAATACGTACCGTCTTCAATCAGCACGAACGTATCCAGCTGATCCGCAGATAGTCCTCCTGCACGTAATAGTTCTTGTCCTGCCTCGGATTGCAGGGAACCAAAATGAAATGTGCCCTTAGGATCACGCTTGATAATAAAGCGGACTGCTCCCTGACAAAAGTGGCATACCCCATCCACCAACACAATGGAGTGATCTGAATGAGCATGATCAGACTGGTTCATATAGCATTTCACCTCCAGGAAATCAACGGCATGAATACCATCAACGCAACCATATGAATATAAACAAAAAAACGCCGAAAGTATCCGACGCTTGTTTAGAAATGTATAGTCTTTACCTGTTTGAAAAACTAGCTCAATGCTTTCTCAAACAGCTGTTTCGTATTAATTTGCTCTAAAAACTCCTCATGGAACTTATCCATACACTTGCAGATAAAATCCTTATGGCATACCGGGCAAGGCGTCGTTAGCAGTCGACTAATATTCGTCAAGGTCCACTCCGGATGACGTTGAGAAAAAACGCGGCACTCCGTTCCATCGGCCAAACTCATTTTAAACTCATAAAGCCCTTCTTTTTCGTTGCTGCCAGCCAGCGTGAAATTAACAATATTCGGTCTGTAAGACATCATATCACCCGTATTTTTCAAATTTGTTTCGTACCTGATGACCAGAATCACCTAAGCCATCTTAATGAATTTTGGCGATGATGTCAAATGGTCGTGAATCTCAGCGAATCAAGATCTATGTGCAAAAGCCCCCGATAAATCGGCGGCCAGAGTGTAGAAGTTATAGAAATGCAGTCAAATGACATTAAGCTCGACATCAATGTTACCGCGTGTTGCTTTGGAGTACGGACAAAAATCATGCGCTTGGCGTGCCAAATCTTCGGCCTGGGCGCGTTCAATACCGGGTATTTTCACATCCAGACGTACCGCCAGCTGGAAGCCGCCATCGCTTGGATCCTTGCCGATAGATACGTGGCTGGTGACCTCAACATTGTCCACCTTCACCTTAGCCTTCCGGGCCACATTAGCCAATGCGCTCTCATAGCAGGCACCATAGCCTGCCGCAAACAATTGCTCTGGATTCGTAGCTTCTCCACCTGCGCCACCCAGTTCCTTCGGCGTGCTGAGCTTATGCTTCAAAACTCCATCGGATGAAGAGACTGAACCGTCTCTTCCACCATGTACCGTTGCTGATGCTGTGTATAATGCTTCCATGATTTCATCTCTCCTTCACTATATCTTTTGCATTCCGCAGGAACCTTATCGTCATGTTAATACATGATTTCCTTCTCGTATGTACTTTAAACGAACTACATAAAATGAATCATTTGAAATATGGATGTAAACTAGTACATTTACCGTTTAGTTCCACCCCACCATGTTTACACTATATGTTATAGGCCCCTACTTGGGCCGTCTACATTGAACAACCATCTCCACCAGTCGTTTAATTTTCGGGGACGGAATAAGGTAAGACCATTTTATGGTCCTAACAATTCGACAGGGTAACCCTGTCGCATGCGAGAAAAAAATTGATAAAATATGGAACGGGCGTTCACCGGGAAGATGGACAACAATTTAAAAAATCCAAAACGACCAAGCCGCTCCCCTCAGAGCGATATAGCTTGGTTTTTCTAGGTTCAGCTTATACGATGGCCATATTGCTTCAAAAATACGATTAACTTGCTTGACCACACAAAAGTTGTACTAGACAAAAACTATTGGGAGTGTACAATAGGGATAACACAATCGTTATGTCACTAATAATATATTTCAACATCAATAAAGAAGGTGAAGCGTATGAAAAATACAAAGGGTAACTTCGCGGAAATCGCTTCACTGTCGGAAGTGAATCGTTCCTTGAGCGTCCCAAAAGACGGAACCTGGTTTCGGAAGTTTCTTGCCTTTGCTGGGCCCGGCTATATGGTCGCAGTCGGCTATATGGACCCCGGCAACTGGGCTACAGACATCGCCGGCGGATCAAAATTCGGCTACACGCTGCTTAGTGTCATTCTAATCTCCAACCTAATGGCCATCCTGCTGCAAGCCTTATCTGGCAAGCTTGGCATTGCCACAGGTAAAGATTTGGCTCAAATGTGCCGTGATGCCTACAGTCGTCCTGTCGCGATCGGCTTATGGCTCTTGTGCGAAATTGCCATTGCAGCCATGGATTTAGCCGAGGTCATCGGTTCAGCCATTGCGCTGAAGTTGCTGTTTGGTCTACCGTTACTATACGGAGTCATCATTACCGCATTTGATGTTATGCTCATTTTACTGCTGCAAAACAAAGGTTTTCGGGCATTGGAAACCCTCGTCATTGTGCTGATGGCGACGATTGCCGGCTGTTTTGGCATTAATCTCATTTTGGCACAACCGGAATGGGGCGGCGTATTGGGCGGCTTTGTACCAGACTCGCAAATTTTGACGAATCCAAGTATGCTGTATATTGCCATCGGTATTATGGGCGCTACTGTAATGCCGCATAACCTGTATCTGCATTCTTCTATTGTACAAACTCGCAAATTTGAGCAGACTTCAGCAGGTAAACGGGAAGCTATTACATTTGCAACTTGGGATTCCAGTATAGCGCTGATGTTCGCATTATTTATTAATGCCGCCATCTTGATCGTGGCAGCTGCTGTATTCCATACGGCAGGAAGAACAGATGTAGCCGAAATTAGCGATGCCTATTATCTGCTTTCGCCCCTACTGGGAACCACACTGGCGAGCATACTATTTGGGGTAGCGTTACTCGCCTCAGGGCAAAATTCAACCGTAACAGGCACTTTAGCCGGGCAAATCGTGATGGAGGGCTTTTTGAATCTTCGTCTTTCACCTTGGTTGCGTCGTCTGGTGACCCGCCTCATCGCGATCATTCCAGCGGTCATCGTCACTGCCATCGCAGGGGAAAAAGGTGCGGAGGAACTGCTTGTGCTGAGCCAGGTCATCCTGTCCATCCAGCTTCCCTTTGCCATCATTCCATTACTGCTCTTTACCAGCGACAAAAAGATTATGGGTGAATTCGCAAATAAAATGTGGCAAAAAGTACTAACCTGGATCGTGACCGCTATCATCATTATCTTGAATGTAGTGCTCATTATACAAACGATATCAGGTTGACAGACCGTTTGGATGCAACCATTAAAAAGAGGTACTCCACAGGCCAAAATAGCCAAGGAATACCTCTTTTTATCGTTTATTTTTCCAATATGTGTAGAATTAACTCTGCATTCTGTTCAACAAATGTAGCATCAAGCATGCTTTCATGATCTCCATAACCATCACAAATGGAATACTCCCCACTTGTAGAATGCTCCCACATTCGGATATCTCCACGTATATGTTTACTTTGACTCTGAAGAGATTTAATAACATGAATATGAGCCGCAACTTGTCCAGAATTCATTAAATTATCCAAATACGCATAGTATCTTTGAATCTTCTCGCCAACATGGAGATGAAAAAAATCTCCTTCACTTTGCAATTGTGGATATTTATCCAACATAAGATCTACCGTTTCTTTCGCATATTTACGACTCTCTTCCGTTGTAAGCCGCTCTGAATTTATTTCTGTAATGTAAAATGAGTCCAATAAAACGAGCTGGCTAACCTTATCTCCCTGTTTTTCAAGGGCCTTTGTAATCTCAAATCCCAAATTGCCTCCCGCTGAAATCCCTAGAATTACGTAAGGTCCCTCAGGCTGAACTTCTTTTATAAGGCGGATATATTCTGCAATGAGACGATTTTGTTCAATCTCAAGAAAATTGAAACTATACAATCGATAGGAACCAAGGAATTCAGCAAGCCTTTGATATACAACCCCTAAAGCTACTACCGGAGGGAAACAAAATATGTTTCGGTCTCTTTCTCCCTCTGGATTAAACAACATTCTTTCGTTAGAAAGATCACTAATCTGCGTTTCAGATGATGAAACTAAGGAGGCCAACTCTCGAATAGTCGGTGTCACAAATATCTGTCGAATCGGAAGCTCTATTCCGTGCCCTGTAGCTAGTCTCGCCACAAATTTAATTACACTTGTCGAATCCACCCCCAATTCAAATAAAGAATCGTCTACGCTAATGGAACTGTACTCCAAAATCTCTTCCCAGATTCGTACCATAATGCACTCCATCTCCGTCACTGGAGCTTCATATTTCTTTTGAAATATGGTTTTAGCCGATGGCTCTGGCAGTGCTTTTCGATCTAATTTACCATTAGGTGTTAAAGGAATTTGTTCAAGACCAATAAAATGGGTAGGCACCATGTAATTTGGCAATACACGACTAATACCTTCTTTAATATCCTGGATAGTCAAACTTGGTTGGGTCACGATATACGCGCACAGTATTTTATTTCCTCTCGAATCCGGGGTATACAAAACCACTGCTTCCTTTACTCCAATAATTTGAAGAATTTGATTTTCAATTTCCCCAAGCTCTACACGATAACCACGGATTTTTACTTGCTGATCGTTACGTCCCAAAAATTCAATATATCCTTTTGAATTCAGAATTCCTTGGTCCCCAGTGCGATATAACCTGCCAAACTTCGGATGATTTAAGAATGATAATGCCGTTTTTTCTTCTTCATGAAGATAACCTTTGGCTAGGCCAACACCTCCAATGTAAAGCTCACCTTTTACACCTATTGGGCAAAGTTCCTGATCATAATTCAATACATAATAAGTTTGGTTAGCTAATGGCATTCCGTAAGGTATGGAGGCCCAGGATTCATGCACTTCATATACGGGATAATAAATGGACCAAATAGAAGCCTCTGTTGCCCCACCCATACTTATTACATTCGCGTGAATATATTGTCTACGAATTTTATTCGGTAGACTGAGAGGTATCCAATCTCCACTAAGAATGACCAAACGCAAGGAACTGTTTTTCTTGCGCGATCCAGACGATCGGTGCATGCTATTCCAGTAATAACAGCTTTCCTCTTCTTCTCCAAGCACATGGTTCAACATCAAGTCCATTATAGCTGGCACGGAGTTCCAAATTGTAATTTTATGTTCCTCCACTGTCTTGGCGACTTCTGTAATATCGCGTTGATCATCAATAAGTACTAAAGTCGCTCCAACCGCTAACGCTCCAAATAGATCATAAACCGATAAATCGAAACACATGGATGATAATCCAATTATACGATCCTGCTCATTCACATTGAATTTACGATTTATATCCTGCACCGTGTTAGCTACCGCCCCGTGTGTAACAATGACTCCTTTAGGCTGGCCTGTACTACCTGAAGTATAAATCACATAGGCTACATCATCTGGATCATGTTCGATCTGGAGAGTTTCACCAGAATAAACCGCTAATCCTTTCTTAACGTATAGTTCTGGTTCCAACATTAATTTACAACCACTGTGATCCCTAATATATTCACAACGTTCCTCCGGATAGTCAGGATCAATCGGTACATAAGCCGCTCCAGCCTTCAATATACCTACTATATTCACAATGGTTTCAATACTCCGATTGGCTAATACACTAATAAAATCACCACGACACACGCCATGTTCATGTAAATAGCGAGCTACCCTATTAGAACGTTCATTTAACTCCTGATAAGTGATGTGGCTGTTCTTATAAATCACCGCAAATGCCTCTGGCCAACGAATAACCTGCTTTTCAAACAAGGAATGAAGTGTAGATCTTGGAATTTCTTCATAGGTATCATTAAAAGCTGAAATCAGATGATAGTTTTCACGTCCCCATGGGAACCTATTTTCTTCATCTGAGTTTAAGTAAAATTCCAGCAGCATAAAGTACTGGTCAAACATCGCTTTAATTGATACCGAATCAAACAGTTGTTCAACATAATCCCAAGTGATCGTGAGTCCACCATCTACTTCCAGAACCTGATAATCTAAAAAAACTTGAGAGGTTTGAGACACCGCTGTCTTTATATCCCCCATAAAATAAACAGACTCATCTGTACCTTTCCCTGCATCCAGTAACATGCTTGTGAATACAATGGGCATGACTGCCTTATGGGTTTCAGCACCACGTTGACGTATAATCTCCCTGATGAATTGAATGCCGTCGTAGTGTCTATGTTCAAGCGCCTCCATCAACACGTTTTGCACGGATTCAGCTTGCTCCCAGAAAGATTTTCCTCCTTCAATCGTGATGTCAAGCAACATAACAGACGTAAAGTCGCCAATCATCTTATAGACATCTTTATGAAATGGATAACGATTAAAAATAGTACAATTGAGCGCCAATTGGGATTGATTACTCCAGTATGACAACACTTTGGCAAATACAGTACACAGCACTGCAGTTGGTGTCAGGTGATTTTTTTGTGAAACTTGCTTTAGCTTTTCGTAAAGTTCCCTATCGCAGTGTTGGGTTACCCTTTTGAAACGCGGTTGTACAATCAGGCCTGGTGAGGAAATATACGGTAAAGCAGGAGGGTCAGGGAAACATTCCACTTTATCCATCCAGTATTGCCGATCCCTCTTATATATTTCCGAGGATTTGAAACCCGTATAAGCCATCATATAGTCTCGGAAAGTAATGTCCACGCCTTCCAAATCTAAATCTGGATCATGGTAAAATTTCATAATTTCCTGATGAATGAATTGAAAGCTTGCCCCATCCGTTATTAACATGTCATAACCAATAAAAAGGTAAAACATTTCTGCAGAACATTGATAAGCCTTATACTCAAATAGAGGCCACTGATCTGTCTTGAAAATATAGTGAGACATGCGCTCCCTTTCCGTCAGTATTCTTTGTTCCTGGGCTTCCTTGGAGAGATCCTCCATCGGGATAATCTCAATATGATATTCTGGAACATACTCTAATATTTGTTGCTCTCCGTTCGGCAAGATAATCGTTCGCAACATAGCATGGCGTTCAATAACTTTTTGTAGAGCATGATTAAACCGATCCATATCCAATGAAGTTTCTAACTCAATATATACATGAGTCGACACTCCACCCATTTCAAAATGGTCCTCGCGTCCCATCAGATAAGCCATCTGCACATCCGTTAGCGGAAACGGTTCATACATATGCTCTGGATCAGGTATTAACTCCGGATATACGATGGCCGCTTGTGTATCTACACCTTCCTTCATCCGTTCTGACAGCTTCGCTATGGTATAATGCTGCAGAAAGTCTCGTAGATTCAATTCAATTCCCATTTCCCTGCTTATTCTTGTTCGGATTTGCACCATCAGAATCGAATTCCCACCCAGTTCAAAGAAATGATCATGGATTCCTATTCGTTCGACTCCCAATACCTCTTTCCATATTTCCGTCAGTTTCTGCTCTGTTTCATTACGTGCTTCTTCATATTTCGAGTCCATTTGCTGTTCCACATCCGGGATCGGCAACTCTCTTCGATTCACCTTGCCGTTAGGAGATAACGGTATTTTCTCCAGTTCCATATAATGCGACGGCACCATATAATTCGGCAGTTCCCGTTGTAAATATATTCGCAGCTCCTCCGGGGTCACTTCCTCCTCAGCTGGAACATAGTACGCACATAGATATACGTGATTGCGATGGTCCCTTTGTTCCATTACTACTGCATTTTTGATGAATTCATGTGCCAGTAGACGTCCTTCAATTTCTCCTAACTCTACCCGGTACCCACGGATCTTTACCTGCTGATCCTTCCGTCCCTGAAATTCGATATAACCTGCCGGACGCCATACTCCATAATCTCCGGTTCGGTACAATCGGCCCAGCTCTGGATGTTCCACAAACGATTCCTGGGTTTTCTGTTCATCATTCAGATAACCTGTCGCAAGCCCCATCCCGCCAATATACAATTCCCCTTGTACATCCGCCGGGCAAGGCTTCAGCTCATAGTTCAGCACGTACATCTGCTGGTTCGCTAGCGGCCTGCCATAAGGTATCGAGGCGGTCTGTCTATCCCATTCCTTGATTGGGTAGTAGATGGACCAAATCGAGGCTTCTGTTGCTCCTCCCAGGCTAATCACTTCTGCATGCGGACAATGTCGCTTTATTTTCTCAGGCAGCTGTAGGGGTATCCAGTCCCCGCTGAGCAACACTGTTCGAATTCCATTATTGTAGAAGTCAGCCGTGACGTTGGCGAGCACCATTTCCATAATAGCCGGTACAGAATTCCATATAGTGATGCCCTGACGCTCTATCGTGTAGATGACATCTTCCACATCCCGCTGATCGTCAATCAATACCAATGCCGCTCCGGCTGCCAAGGCACCGAACAGATCATATACAGACAGATCGAAACACATGGAGGACAAACCTATCATCCGGTCCTGCTCATGAATGCCGAATTTATGATTTATATCCTGAATCGTATTGGCTGCTGCTCCGTGGGTTGTGATTACTCCCTTCGGTCGGCCTGTGCTACCCGATGTATAGATCACATATGCCACATCGTCCGGATGATAATCCAGCGGAAGAGCTTCGTCAGAATATGCTGCTACACCGGCTGTATCGTACAACTCCGGTTCAACAGTCAGCTTACATTGACTGTGCTCATGGATGTAGTGGCGCCGTTCTTCGGGATAGTCCGGATCCACCGGTACATAAGCTGCTCCAGCCTTCAAAATACCTATAACATTAGCAACGGTTGCAATACTCCGACTCGCCAATACGCTAACATAATCGCCACGACATACCCCCTGCTCTTGCAAATAACGGGCAATCTGATTCGAACGTTTCTGCAGTTCTCCATACGTAAGGCATTCATCCTTATGCATTAAGGCCACTGTTTCTGGAGTACGCCCTGCCTGCTCTTCGAACAACCCATGCAAGGTGCTATATGGTATCAGTTTCTCTGTATTATTGTAGCTCTCCATCAACTTCATTTCTTGTTCAGTAATTTTTATGCAGTTGGTATGCAGAGTTAATGTATCAATATACTGCTTGAACATTGCATGGATTACATTTTCATCGAATAGTTGCTCAACGTAGTCCCAAACAAGCCTTAACGAACCGTTATCTTCAAAAAGTTGATGATCCAAGTAAACTTGAGATGTCTGCCCCGCACCCATTTGTATTTCTCCTAATTCATACCAACTAACTTCACCTCTTTCTTTGGTCCCCAGCAGCATGCTTGTAAAAACAATTGGCATAACAGCACGATTACCATAATTATGGTATTTAGATATTTCTCGTATTAATTCAATTCCATCATAATGCCGATGCTCAAGTGATTCTAAAAGACGTTCTTGGATCTGTTTCGCCCTCTCCCAATATCCCTTTTCAGACCTAAAATCAATTTCTATAAGAATTACGGAAGTAAAATCCCCAATCATGTCGTTCACATCTTGGTGAAACGGTAGTCTATTGAAAACGGTCAAGCTCACGGCTAAATGAGGCTGATTACTCCAAAAGGCCATCACTTCTGCATAAGCAGCAAGAAGAGCCGCTGTAGGCGTGATATTGTACTGATACGCCTGTTTTTTAATTTTCTCCCAGGTTTCTCTATCGATCTCTTGCTCCAGACGGCAAAAATGAGGCTCAGTCACACCGGAGGGATCTGCTTTTAAAGGCAGCTCCGGAGCTGCAGGAAAATCGCCCAATTTATTCAGCCAATACAGTTTGTCCTTCTTATAGGTTTCCGAATTTTTAAAATGCTGCAATGCCAGAATGTAGTCCCGAAATGTACTCTGCAACTGTGACGGCATCCAATTGGGCTCATGATAGAATTTAACCAGCAACTTGCCTATCAGTTGAATACTTGCTCCATCCGTAATCAACATGTCGTAGCTGATAAACAAATAATGAATTCCTTCAGATAATTTAAAAGCTTTATATTCAAAGAGCGGCCATTGGTCTGTTGGAAATACATAATGAGACATTCGCTCTCTTTCTGACACTATCCGTTCTTGTTGCTCAGACGAACTCATATGGGTAAGGTCAACCACTGTTATTCGATATTCCGGTACGTTCTCCAGGATAACCTGCTCTCCGGTAGGAAATACGACTGCGCGCATCATGGGCTGATATTGAATGATCTGTTGTAATGCAAAGTTAAGTCGGTCTATATCAAAGACGGTTTTAATCTCCGTATATCCATGAGTCGACACTCCACCCATTTCAAAATGGTCCTCGCGTCCCATCAGATAAGCCATCTGCACATCCGTTAGCGGAAACGGTTCATACATATGCTCTGGATCAGGTGTTAACTCCGGATACACGATGGCCGCTTGTGTATCTACACCTTCCTTCATCCGTTCTGACAGCTTCGCTATGGTATAATGCTGCAGAAAGTCTCGTAGATTCAATTCAATTCCCATTTCCCTGCTTATTCTTGTTCGGATTTGCACCATCAGAATCGAATTCCCACCCAGTTCAAAGAAATGATCATGGATTCCTATTCGTTCGACTCCCAATACCTCTTTCCATATTTCCGTCAGTTTCTGCTCTGTTTCATTACGTGCTTCTTCATATTTCGAGTCCATTTGCTGTTCCACATCCGGGATCGGCAACTCTCTTCGATTCACCTTGCCGTTAGGAGATAACGGTATTTTCTCCAGTTCCATATAATGCGACGGCACCATATAATTCGGCAGTTCCCGTTGTAAATATATTCGCAGCTCCTCCGGGGTCACTTCCTCCTCAGCTGGAACATAGTACGCACATAGATATACGTGATTGCGATGGTCCCTTTGTTCCATTACTACTGCATTTTTGATGAATTCATGTGCCAGTAGACGTCCTTCAATTTCTCCTAACTCTACCCGGTACCCACGGATCTTTACCTGCTGATCCTTCCGTCCCTGAAATTCGATATAACCTGCCGGACGCCATACTCCATAATCTCCGGTTCGGTACAATCGGCCCAGCTCTGGATGTTCCACAAACGATTCCTGGGTTTTCTGTTCATCATTCAGATAACCTGTCGCAAGCCCCATCCCGCCAATATACAATTCCCCTTGTACATCCGCCGGGCAAGGCTTCAGCTCATAGTTCAGCACGTACATCTGCTGGTTCGCTAGCGGCCTGCCATAAGGTATCGAGGCGGTCTGTCTATCCCATTCCTTGATTGGGTAGTAGATGGACCAAATCGAGGCTTCTGTTGCTCCTCCCAGGCTAATCACTTCTGCATGCGGACAATGTCGCTTTATTTTCTCAGGCAGCTGTAGGGGTATCCAGTCCCCGCTGAGCAACACTGTTCGAATTCCATTATTGTAGAAGTCAGCCGTGACGTTGGCGAGCACCATTTCCATAATAGCCGGTACAGAATTCCATATAGTGATGCCCTGACGCTCTATCGTGTAGATGACATCTTCCACATCCCGCTGATCGTCAATCAATACCAATGCCGCTCCGGCTGCCAAGGCACCGAACAGATCATATACAGACAGATCGAAACACATGGAGGACAAACCTATCATCCGGTCCTGCTCATGAATGCCGAATTTATGATTTATATCCTGAATCGTATTGGCTACTGCTCCGTGGGTTGTGATTACTCCCTTCGGTCGGCCTGTGCTACCCGATGTATAGATCACATATGCCACATCGTCCGGATGATAATCCAGCGGAAGAGCTTCGTCAGAATATGCTGCTACACCGGCTGTATCGTACAACTCCGGTTCAACAGTCAGCTTACATTGACTGTGCTCATGGATGTAGTGGCGCCGTTCTTCGGGATAGTCCGGATCCACCGGTACATAAGCTGCTCCAGCCTTCAAAATACCTATAACATTAGCAACGGTTGCAATACTTCGGCTTGCCGATACGCTGACATAATCGCCACGACATACCCCCTGCTCTTGCAAATAGCGGGCAATCTGATTCGAACGTTTCTGCAGTTCTCCATACGTAAGACTTTCATGCTTATACATTAAGGCCACCGCTTCTGGAGTACGCCCTGCCTGCTCCTCGAACAACCCGTGCAAGGTGCTAGGCGGTACAGTCTTGTTCGTATTGTTGTATAATCGGATAACATCCTCATTCTCTATTTCAATTTCCAAATTTGAATACATAGTATTTAACAAAAGAGAATCAATGATTTGCGTAAACTGGCTGAACATACCTTCAATCATTTCTGGCGAAAACAATTCCTCTACATAATCCCAAAATAGCCATAATTCATCTGCTACTAATGTAGCCTGAAAATCAATATAGACCTGTGAGGTTTGCGTTATTCCCGTTTTCAAGTCTCCTAATTGTTCAAGACCAGGTGTGCGCTCCGTGTTATTTTCAGAAAGCACAGAGGTAAAAACATACGGAATTACAGCCTTTCCATGTCTAATCCCATGATGTCTCACAATATCCCTAATAAACTCAACACCCTCATAGTGGCGATGCTCCAATGCATCAATTAAGACAGACTGAACGACCCTGGCCTTTTCCCAGAATGACATACCCGGTTTAAATGAAATGCCAAGCAGAAGGTTTGATGTAAAATCACCTACTATATGTTCTACCTGCTCATGAAAAGGGTAACGATTGAAGACTGTAAGATTAATGGACAAGTTCTCTTGATTGCCCCATATGGAAAGAAGATATGAATAAATGGTCGCAAGCAAAGCGGATGGAGTCACTCCATTTTGTAAAGCCAGCTGTTTTAAAGAAATCCACTGTTGCTGATTGTATATCTTCTCTTTTCTTTGGAATTTTGGTGTTTTTATTTGTTCTGGATCACATTGTAAAGGAAGAACAGGCGCTAATGGAAAATCTTCCACTTTATTAAGCCAGTATTTGCGATCCAGCTCATATATTTCAGATTGCTTCAAATCTAAATAAGCAAGAATATAATCGCGGAAGCTGAAGTCCAATTTGGGCAATTCGGCATTTGGATTGTGATAGAAATACATCAGATCACGACCGATAATATCCATACTTGCTGCATCAGCAATAAGCAAATCTCTGCCCATACACAATAGATACTTATCATTCTCAAGCTGGAAAGCCTTAAATTCGAACATCGGCCACTGTTCAGGAACAAACACATGGTGTGACATCCGGCTTCGCTCCAGATGAATTCGTTCCTCTTGTTCTCTTCTTGTCAGGAATCGAAGATCTTCTATAGCCATTAGATACTCAGGCACGTCTTTAAGAATAACCTGCTCGCCGCTTGGCATGATAATTGCTCTTAGCATCGGGTGTCTCTGAATGACTTTATTCAAACATTGATTAAAACGCACCATGTCAACGTCAGTCTCCACCTCGGTATATACATGAGTGGACACGCCGCCCATTTCAAGTTCATCATTTCGACCTAAAAAATATGCCATCTGAATATCAGTTAACGCGAAAGGAGCGTTTAATTGTTCTAAATCGGGAAACGCTGTCGGGTATATTTTTTCACTAACCTCCCTTGTTCCACATGTTACGCAATGATTGATAATTTCCAGGAGATGATTCTTGAATTTCAGGGCCACTTCGGTCAGGGTATCTTCATCATATTCATACTTATTGTATATAAAAGAAATTTTTAACTCGTCCTCCATGACTGCTCCTGTTATGTCAATGGAGTAACTTCGCTCTGATTGCGGATCAAGCATCTGGCCCTGTGACATATCAGAAAGCGTAAAAACTCCCTGATCTATGCTTTGGGCAAATTCACCTAAATAGTTAAAACAAACTTGAGGATGATGTTTCCACTTCATCATTTTTTTGTAGTCCGGATGAGTAACATATTTTAACAGACCATATCCGATCCCTTTTTTCGGAATTTGGCGTAATGTTTGTTTTACATGTTGAACAGTATCCTGAACAGAACAAGATGACAGAAGATCAATTACTACAGGATACATCGTTGTAAACCAACCAATCGTCCGGGAGACATTAATATCAGGAACTATGTCTTCTCTCCCATGCCCCTCTAAACCGATTAGAATCTGAGTATGATGTGTCCAATCTCGGAATGCACTCCCTAACGCAGCTAACAATAAGTCATTAATCTCCGTATTGTAAGCCTGATTGGAATGACGAAGCAGATTGTCTGTGTCCTGCTTAGATAGTTGAATATTTATCGATCTCGTATCCTTGATAAAGTTGGTTGGACATGTGTGATCCTTAGGCAGAGGCTCAATATGACGCTGATCCATATTCATCCAGTAGGGAATCTCATCAAGTAATACCGGACTATTCGCATACTCCTCCAGTGCGCTAGCCCAGCTCTTATAGGAAGTTGTCTTATACGGTAATGAAGGCTTTTCTCCAGAACTAAGCTGTTTATAAACCTGTGTGATATCTTCCATCAATACTCGCCAAGAAACACCATCGATTACCAAATGATGCGCAACAATAAGGAGATGATCCCCTTCAATGGTTTGGAATAGTCCCACTTTCAGTAGAGGACCTGTAGTTAAATCCATACTCATATGAATCTTTTCTGAAAAATTTGCGATACGATCCCTTACATCCAGTTCACTTGATAGATCCACAACCTGCAACCAAGCCGACTCTTTCATGTCCTGATTTGTTTGTACAATAGAGTTTTGCTCGCTTGCATACACCATACGTAGAGCATCATGATGATAAATGATATAATTCATCGTTTCTTGAAGAATGTCAGGTTCAAATCCTTCTTTTCTATACAACATAAAAGACTGATTCCAGTGATGACGTTGTATCCCCTGATGTTCAAAAAACCACTTTTGAATTGGCGTAAGCGGAACGATCCCCTCAACAACACTCTGATCTACAACTTTTGTTTGTACAGCTAACACCTGAGTTAATTGTGCAATCGTCGGATTTGCGAAAATATCTTTGATTCCGATATGCACATGATGACGTTGTAAACGTGACGACACTTGAATGGCTTTGATAGAATCTCCCCCGAGCGCAAAAAAATGGTCATGAATGCCAACCTTTTCTACCCCCAGCACTTCTTCCCATATCTCCGACGTCACGTTTTCAATATGATTTCTTGGCGGTGTGTAGCTAGCAGATGCCTTTACTTTGATGCCCGGTATGGGTAAATTCCTACGATCAATCTTTCCGCTTTGCGATAGAGGAAATCTGTCTAACTTTATAAAATAAGACGGCACCATATACGATGGAACATAATGGATAAGATAGTCTTTTATAGCATTTTCATCAATAGATTGAGATCCAATAATATATGCGCATAAATATCCATTGTTTTCGACATCCATGCATAATGTAACCAATGCTTGCTGAATACCTGAATATTGAAGTAGTACGTTTTCTATTTCTCCAGTTTCAATTCGATACCCTCGGATTTTGATCTGAAAGTCTTTTCTCCCCATATACTCAATATTTCCATCATTCATCCATCTTGTTAAATCGCCTGTTTTGTACATATGTTGACCGATTTTAAATGGATCTCTTACAAATTTCTCTTCTGTTGCTTCAGGAAGATTCACATATCCTGCTGCTACGCCTGTACCTGAAATACATAATTCCCCTGCTACACCAACTGGCTGCAATTGACCATCCTGGTCTATAATATACATTTGTATATTATCTATCGGCTTGCCAATTGGGATGGAATCCATCTTAAAATCAGAAGGACAATCAAAATAAGAATCATGTATAGTGCCTTCAGTCGGTCCGTATAGATTAGCGAAAACAATGTTTTTATCTCTTCTCCATCCATCGTTAAACCGTTGAACATGCCTGCATGTTAGTGCTTCTCCACTAGTAAATACTTTTTGTATAGACGATAAACGCTGAATGTGTCCCTCTCCATACTCCAAATAGTCTAAAAATGCATGTAACATAGATGGAACAAAGTGGATTACAGTTACTTTTTGTTGTTCAACTGTGCGGATTATGCTCTCAGGGTCTTTTTCAGCTCCAGGCTCCAATAAACATAGGGCGGCTGCGCCCTGAAAATACCACCAGCACAATTCAAACACGGACACATCAAAAGTGTAAGCTGTTTTTTGCATGATAACGTCCGCTTCTGTAATCGAATACTTTCGTTGCATCCACAACATATTGTTGACAACGGACCGATGCTGAACTATTACCCCTTTCGGCTTGCCAGTAGAACCTGATGTGTATATGATGTAAGCCACATCATCAGGATGATTAACACAATTAAGATTGGTGTTATCCTCGTTATCAGACAAGCTTATATCCAAGAGCAGGATTTCTATTCCTAAACCTACAAGGCGTTCATTCCATCTTGTCTTTGTTAAGACAAGGTTAGTTCCACTGTCTTGCAGCATATAACGAACACGATCTTTGGGATAGTCGGGATCGATAGGTATATAAGCACCACCAGCCTTATGAATCGCCAATATAGCTATGATCATTTCAAATGATCTTTCAACCATTATTCCAACGCTCTGGTTACTACATACTCCCTTGCGTCGTAGTATTCTGGCTAATTGATTGGCACGTTCGTTAACCTCTTCATAGCTCATATTTTCTTCACCAAGGATCAGGGCGGTTTTGTCAGGATAAGCTAAAGCTCTGTCCTCAAAAAATTCGTGTAAATTTTTCAGATCAGAAAAAACATGTTCTGTGTTGTTGAATTCTGTTAATATGCGTTCTTTTTCATCTGGTGTGAGAATTGAAATATTTCTAACAAGTATATGTGGATTATCAGTGATGGCAGTAGTGACCGTACGAATATGTCCGGCAACCTTTTGCATATCTTCATTTGAATAGCAGAATGCATTATATTTTAAGCATACAGATATTTCCTCGGAGGGGATCACAATGATATTGAAATCATAGTTTGTCTGGTCTTTTAATTCAAAATCATAGATTTTCAACTCATGGACATGCTGTCCGTCTAATAAATTGAATTCCAAAGGCACATTTTCAAAAACTACAATATGATTAATTAAATTCTCTTTCAATGGCGTAGCCGCTTGTATCTTCATCAGAGGATAATGACTATGCTCTTGGGAGTCAATCATTTGCTTATGGATGAGTGTCAACAGGTCTTCAAAATGGATATCTTGCTCAAAATTTATTCTTACTGGATTGGTATTGATAAATATTCCGATCATTTGATCGATTCCGGAAACCGCTGCATGCCTTCCTGAAACGACTGTTCCAAAAACCACATCATTGGTATTATTATATCTTTTTAGCACGATGCCCCAGATTGCCTGAATAACAGCATTCATCGTTACACGATAGGCAAGTGCCAATTCTTTAATTTTTTTAGTCATTTCCCGATCGAAGGTAAACTTAACTAGTTCCTGCAAGTAGCCTTCCTTTTTCTGTTTCGGTTGCCATGGTAGAGCACTGGACTGTTCAATCCCCTCTAAATACTGGTTCCAGTATAAACTTGCAGAATCTTGATCCTGTAGTTTAAGCCACTCGATATAATTTTGAAAAGAGTGTATTTCCTTTAGATTAGGTGAACGTTGCGTAGTTAAGGCACTATATATTTCAAAAAGCTCTTGTACTATCGCACTCAAGCTCCAACCATCTACAATAATATGATGAAAGCTTAGCAGTAACCGGAAATGTTGTAGATTCGTCTGAAATACAGCAAGCCGAACAAGCATTTCAGCAGTTACATCGAAACCTTTCATTTTTTCCTCATCGGCATAATGAGAGATATATTCCATTTGGCAGTCATGATTTTTTTCAGTTAAATCCTGAAAAACAATTTTATTTTCCAGATGGTCTACGACCATTTGGATGGGTCGCTTTGCTTTATCAACATTAAAAAGCGTACGTAAAACATCATGTCGCTGTACAAGCAATTGCATACTCTTATTCAGAGTATCTAGTGAGAGAGGCCCTTCCACACTGAAAAAAAGCTGAACTACAAAATTACCCTGATTTTCTTCACGCAATGTATGGTATAGAATTCCTTCTTGCATCGGTGTTAGCGAATAAATCTTTTGTAAAAGTTGTTTAGACGACATGACTAGTTCCTCCTGTTAATTGATCTTAGAATTCAATTCTGTTTGAAGTTCGTACAGATCACTTGCGGAAATCCCTAATTCGTCATAGCCTTTTTGGATCACAGCAGAATTCACAGACTGCGCCTGCTTGGATTGTCCCTTTATAATAAAGGTGCTTAAGTCCGCTACACTTGGATACTGGAAAATATCTTTAGTAGTCACTATCATATCTTTCGCTCGAAGTTGCGCCGAGATTTGAATCGCTTTTATTGAATCTCCTCCCAATGCATAAAAATCTTCGACTACACTTATGTTTTCAATCCCCAACACTGTTTCCCATACGCGGGCTACCGTCTCTTCAGTGCTGTTCCTTGGAGGTATAGCTTGGTCCTGAAAGAGCTGACTTGTATCGGACATTGTCAGTTTCTTATGATCCACTTTGCCATTTGCGCTTAGAGGTAGCTTCTTAACTTGTACAAAAAAGGCAGGGATCATGTAGTTCGGTAGTCTTTCAGCAACCCAATGCCTGATTTTTTCGGTATTCATTTCTTGATCTGCAGCAAAATACGCCCATAAGCGCTTATCCCCTTGTTTATCTGACTGCTCCATGATGAATACTTCTTTTACAGCTTGATTTTCAAGGATACACTTTTCAATTTCACCCAATTCAATTCGGAATCCCCTAATCTTTACCTGATGGTCATTACGCCCCAGAAATTCAATTTCTCCGTTTGCAAGCCGTCGCCCTAAGTCACCTGACTTATATAATCGTTTTTCGTACAGATAGAAAAATTTCTCTTGAGTCAATGGGTCATTGTTGAGGTATCCTCGTGCGAGACCTTCTCCAGCAATGCACAGCTCCCCAATTGCCCCAATCGGCTGTTGATGATTTTCCCCATTAAGAACAAGCACCTCCGTATTCTTAATGGGTCGCCCGATCGGAATTGTATACATATCCTCATTAACTTCTTGAATTTCATGATACATCGCATAAACCGTACTTTCTGTCGGGCCATATACATGAATAATTTTACCTTTCCCCATTAACTGAAATGCTTTTTTTACATGTGCTACTGATGCTCGCTCGCCACCAAAAAGCACCTTTCTTACATTGGTCAAGCAATGAATTTCAAGGTCAACGAGTGTGTTAAACAAAGCAGTTGTCACAAAAAAAACGGAGACATTCTCTTTTAAAATCAACTGAGCTAACTCAGATGCATTAAGCATTGTCTCCTTGTCTACTAAAACAAGTCTTGCTCCATTCAAAAGACTCCCAAATATATCAAAAACAGAACCATCAAAAGCAAAGTTAGATAATTGAAGAATAGTGTCTTGTGGTGCAATTTGTACATAATCCGAGCCCTTCACTATTCTCATCACATTGATATTTTCAATCATGATCCCTTTAGGTATACCGGTCGAACCGGAAGTATACATCACATAAGCCAAATGGTTAGCCTCTGATATGCGTAGTGGATTACTCTTATCACGATCATTTGTTTGTTCCAGCACGTCCTCAAGAATCAAAATCTGGTGTCTTTCGGAACCTTCCAGTTCTTCTATTAGCTTTGTAATTAAAGAAAATTTTGATCGTGAAACTACAATGATTGATAAGTTCGCATCCTGCACAATAACCTTTAACCGCTCACTTGTATTTTCCGGATCAAGAGGTGTATAGCCTGCATTGGATTTCAAAATGCCTAGTATCCCAATAATCATCTCTGGTGAACGCTCTGTAAGTAGTCCAATTAGTTGATCAGGTTGAACACCCATATATTGTAAAACATAGGCAAGTTTGTTGGCTTGCTCATTTAACTCTCCATAGGATATATGAGTTTCTCCACATGTAAGGGCCGTTGCAAATGGCGCAACTTTAACTTGCCTTTCAAATAAATCTGCAAGTGTTTCTGTACCGCTGTGCTCCATACTCTTTGAACTTCTCAGTGCAATAAGTTCGGTTTCCTCATCAGCACTCAAAATACAAATATTTTCCAAGCAAACAGAAGGTTCACTGTAGATTTTCATTGCAACATTATAAATATGATTTGCCATTCTTATCACAGTATCTTCAGAATGAATATTGGAATTATAGATAAATGTTATGTTTGTTTCATCTCCCGGAAGCACTGTAATACTTAAGTCATAATTAGTATGTTCTATAACATCAACGTCCTTGATGTTTACATTTACTTCTGCTAATTGATGTTTCCATGAGGAATTTAAAGGCGTATTATCAAACACATAAATATGATCAAACAGGCTATGACCAATCGACTGATTTTGAATCTGTGAAAGGGACAAATGCTCGTAGGGCTTGGAATTCAAATTTAGATGATGAATTTGCTGTATTAGTGAAGTAAAGGTTAAGTCTCCTGCTGATTGTATACGTAAGGGAACTGTATTAATAAACAACCCTATCATTCGCTCAACTGCTGGGATCTCTGGTGGTCTTCCTGCAACAACTGAGCCAAATACAACATCGTTACTATTATTATATTTTTGCAGCACAATCCCCCACAGATTCTGATAGACCGCGTTTAATGTGACTTGGTTGTTTCGGGCCAATTCTTTTAAAAAATTGGACAGCCGACGCTCTAATTGAATAGAATGTTTACCCAAGCTATAATCTTGAATTGATTTGTTTCCATTAGTACGTGTCTGACCTGGCAGGATCGAGCACTCTTCAAATCCGCTTAAATAATCTTTCCAGTATTCAAGTGCACTTTCTTGGTCTTGTTTTGCCAACCATTCTATATACTGACTATAAGGCTGCTCCATACAAATGGATTGGCTTTGTCCTTTAACTAAACCAGTATAGATTTCAAATAATTCACAAAGGATTAAATCGGAACACCAACCATCCATTAAAATATGGTGAAAAGTGAGTATACAAGTACATTCAGTAAGGCTTGTCTCGAGCATGGATAGCCTAATGAGCGGATCTATCGTCAAGTTGAATCCTCGCAGGCGATCCTTTTTTAAACATTGCTGAATCCACTCTTTTTTATCCAGGCTTGATATATCAGCTCTGCTTTCATAAACAAATTGAAGAGGTCTTTCCGTCAGCACTACCTGAAGTGGCTGTTTGACTTTTTCCAATAAAAAAGTAGTTCTTAATACATTGTGCCGTTGGATAAGTGTCGAAAAACTTTGCCTCATAAGCTCAACATTAAGATGACCTTCCATGGTTAGGATTAGCTGTACTATATAAGTGTTGGGATCTGTATCTGAGAGGGAATGATATAATATGCCTTCTTGCATAGGGGACAGCGCATAAATATCCTGTATTTGTTCTTTCGAAAACGGGTTCACTCTACTCACCTGCCTAATCTAGTGTTTAGAATTCAAGGAACTGAGAAGTACATCATAAATCATATCTAAATCCTCTTCCTTTAAATTTTTTAATGTAAAATCACTTAGAGTGCGCAACTGCTCCTTCTTGTCTATGCAATGCTGAATAACCTTGATAAGCTGCTTTTCATATCCCTCCGTCAAATGTTGGATTTCTTGTCCACTAATTCGTGCACTATCATAGCCGATAGAAAGATGCAATTGATCCCCCGTGATAAATCCTGTTATTTCAAGTGCATAACACAGTTCATTATTAGGGCTGATATTCCCTAATCCCTCAGGTCCAAAGGAAGCTGCACTACTGTAAGGAGAGAGTTGGAAATATGGAGAATTCGAGATTTGGTCAAGTTGACCTAAATAATTAAAATTAATTTCTGGCTCAATAGAAAATATCAAAGGCGCTCTCAGATGTTCCGGGCTAAGATATTTTAGTACCTCATAGTCCAATCCTTTATTTGGAATAGTTCTAAGATTCTCTTTGGTTTTTGTAATCCACTCAGACAAATCGTCAGAATCATGCATGCATAGAAGTACGGGGCACTGAGATGTAAACCAGCCGATTGTACGAGTAATATTCATATCAGGTAAAATATCAGTACGGCCATGGGATTCCATATTGATTACAACTTGTTTGACTTTAAGCCAGTCATACAGAGCTATTCCTACAGCAGTTATCAAAACATCATTTATATCGGTGTTATATGCATGATGAACTTGACCAAGAAGCCATTTTGTGTTTTCTTTTGACAGAGCGAATTTTAAATTACGTTTGTTCCTTTGTGTTGACCTCTGTACTAGTTCTCTCTTCCACAGTATCGATTCCTGATTAACTCTTGCTTCAAAATCCAGCCAATAAGAAATTTGTTTTACTACCTCCTCGCTACATGAATAATTTTCTAATGCCTCAGCCCATCTTTGAAATGAATCTGTTTTCTCCTGTAGTACAACCTGTCTCCTCTCAATAAGTTGCTCATAGGACTTTGTCAAATCTTCGATTAATATACGTAATGAAATTCCGTCCATCACTAAATGATGTATGGACAGCAACAAATGATCTCCTACCTTGGATCTGAACAACTCTAAATGTACTAATGGACCTCTTTCTAGATTTTTACTCCCTTGAATCTCCGAAATTTGGTTGATAATAAATTGCTCTTCATCCTCATACGGCACGTTGAGTATATTGAAGCTGAATACTTCAGGATTCATGTCCATGTTCATCTGCTTTAGAATGCCACCCTCCATTTGGTAAGTCATTCTAAGCGCATCGTGATGCTCAACCAATGTTCTCAAAACTCTGAGCAATGCTTCTGTTTCATACCGTTCTGGATTATAAAACATAACAGATTGATTCCAATGATGCTTATCAGTTAACTTTTTTGTAAAAAACCAATGCTGAATAGGGGTAAGGGGAACATTCCCCAAAATTTTTCCTTGGTCACTCTTACGGTGAATCTGTTGAATGGACTGACCAAATTGTGCAATAGTAGGTTGTTTTAAAAGATGATGACTACTGAGCTTTAGATTATGGAAGTTCAACTTTGCAGATAATTGAATGGCTTTAATTGAATCACCACCCAAATCATAAAAGTTATCATATATACCCACCTGGTCTACACCAAGAACCTCACTCATTAGTAGGCATAAAAGTTCTTCTAAATCAGTGCGAGGCTGATGATGATTAAGTTGGCTTGATAAATCCCTAGTTGGCATAGGAAGAGCTTTTCGATCCACTTTTCCATTAATGGTCATAGGAAGTTCAGATAAATAAACAAAATAGGTTGGAATCATATAAATCGGTAATTCTTGCTTGATAAACTGACGCAACTCAGTTGTGCTTATCGTATTTTGGGCTACATAATACGCACACAACTGCAACTGATCCTGCTCATCCTGAATAGCCTGCACTACTGCTTCTGTGATTTCTTTATGTTTAAGAAGAATCACTTCGATTTCTTCCAATTCGATCCGATGTCCACGTATTTTTACTTGCTGATCCGTCCTCCCACGATATTCCAAATTCCCGTCAGGAAGTATCCGAACTAAATCACCGGTTCTATATATTGTTAATTCCGGAATTGTTGGATGTTGGATGAATTTTTGTTTAGTAAGCTCTGGACGATTCAAATAGCCTCTTGCCAGCCCACATCCGCTTATGAAAAGTTCCCCGATTTTTCCAGAATCAACAGGGTTCAGTTGCTCATCAAAAATAAAAAAATGCGTATTCGGCAATGGCAAGCCTATAGGAACTGAATTACCTTCAAAATATGCTGAAGGAGCCACCCATAAAGAAACACATATGCTCGCTTCCGTGGGCCCGTATGCATTCACATAAGTTGTATACGGACTCCATTGATTTACCAAATTACCGGATGATGAAGATCCTGCTGTTATCATCAACCTTAAATTCGTAATACGCGAAGCTTCCAAATAAACAGCATAGCTTGGAGGTAATGTTAATACAGTAATCATATTTTCTGAAACATAGGACTCAAAATCGAGGGTCTGATGTATTATTTCCTGAGGAATAATATATAAGGTCGCCCCATTAAAAAGTGCCATAAAAATTTCCCAAACAGAGGCATCGAAAGAAAAGCTGGCGAACTGGCCAATTCGATCTTTTGAAGTAATATGGAATTTATTTGCCCAAATTAACTGTAAATTTTCAATTCCCTTATGTTCTAATAAGGTTCCTTTAGGCTGCCCTGTTGAACCTGATGTATAGATTAGATAGGCGAGATCGCTTGAGCAAACATTCCGCTCCAAATTGCTGGTCGAACGATTGGAATACAACTGTTCAGTCACTGTTAATTTACTTAGTCCCGGATGATTAGGAGATTTTAAGTGCTGTTGTGTAAGTAGCAACTTCACATTGCTGTCACTCAGCATGAATTTAATTCTCTCCTCAGGGTAACCTGGATCAAGTGCCAAATAAGCTCCTCCAGATTTAAGCACTGCTAATACTGCAATGATCATATCGACAGAGCGTTCCATCATAATTCCGACAATACAACCAGTACAAACATTGTGCTCAACCAATATTTCAGCTAATTGATTGGATTTTTCATTTAATTGGCGATAAGTTAGGTAATTTTCACAACTGACAACAGCGGGATGATCTGAATTAGCTACTACTTGCTTTTCAAATAGACTGTGGATAGTCATATTGTTTTTCCTCCCTGCCGAGGTTCCATCGTTCTATTTACTTGAGTCCAACTTCAATAGAGTGCAGCATAACCTGACTGGAATTTAGTTTGAAATATTTTTTAATTTTACGGAAATTCATATCACCAATTGAGCACAGCCCCACCTGCTCCAGCTCAGCTACTTGAGTCAACAGTTGTACCATAATTCCACAGTCGATAGCGGCATACAAATAGCCCATTCCTCCATACTTTGGCATCGTAACCTCGCTGTTATAAACCATAAATACGGAAAAAGCTGATGTGCTAAATATTTCTTGATTTTGGGCATAATGCGCTTCTTGTGTGATAACACAGGCGCTGCTTACCATTTGAAGCATATTACGTACAGGATTATAGTAATATAAGCCTGCCTTCACCTTTTCTATACGGGCATCCTTAACATAAATGAATATATCGATTGGATATAATCCACCATCGGTTGCATAGAAATAGCGAATCTCGCCATTCGTTATCGTCTGCTTAAAAACAGAGATTAGCTTTGAAAATGTTTTAAATGAAAGTTTGCGATTTATATCAAAATCACGAAAAGATCTGCGATTAACAATCTCTTCCGGGTAAGAAACATCCTCTAAAGGAAGATCATAATCCATTACATTCGAAAATGTGCGTTCTAGCTGTTTTTGTTTGAAGTGATTGTATCGTTCCGGATCAATAAAAGTGTCCTCGTGGTGAGGGTTGTGTACAAGATAATTATGCGGATAAAGGAGCTCTTGAGGGGATAAAATAAAATTTACTAATATACGTTCATTAATTAAATGTTTAATAAAATCAACAAGAAGTTCCTGATCTAAATGAGAATAATGCTCGATAAGAGATTCCAGCTTTATGCCTTTTTGCGTTATGTAGTACAATTCAGGAAATAATTCAAGTGCTATACCAGAGAATATGGATTGCTCAATTTCAACAGCATCCTCTGTTTTGCACCAACGAACGGATGGAGACCAGAAATACTCCGCTTCATTATGGATTAATTTGGATAATTTCACAGGGACTTGCTTATGCATAATAGTTCCTCCTCTAAATATGATCATTTAAGATATCTGACCACTGACTTATTATGCTGGTTGTTTTTTATGAAAGAATACCCGTTCCATTTCACTATGCCTGCCGAAACACCAACAACAGTACAATTGGCAGGAACATTTTTTAACACAACTGCACCTGCTCCTATTTTGGAGTAATCGCCAATTGTAATAGGGCCCAACACTTTGGCTCCCGCCCCTATAACAACCCTGTTTCCAATAGTGGGGTGTCTTTTCCCCACATCTTTCCCAGTGCCTCCTAAAGTAACATTCTGATATATCGTCACATTGCTCCCTATTACAGCAGTTTCACCTATTACAACTCCAATACCATGATCTATAAAAATCCCATCTCCCATCTTTGCACCTGGATGTATATCTATTCCCGTAAAAAATCGTCCCCAATTAGATAACATTCGTGCAAATAAATACAAATGAACCTCAAAAAGGAAATGAGATAATCGATAGAATATCAAAGCATGAAAACCTGGATAACATAATAGTATTTCTAGCCAACTATTTGCCGCTGGGTCCAATTCTCTAATAAACCGGATATCCTTGATCAACTTGCTTAACATTTCGGATCACTCCCCTTGCAGAAAGCACCTTTCCGATGTAAATGTATGCATCATTATAAACTGCTCATATGTTCTCTCCTTTCTAAGAGAATAGAAAACATTAATAACTATACATTTTTTAAAAAATATAAAATACTAAATATTTAGTATGTTACACAAGAAATATTCTACCTCCATATTTTCGTAAAGTAAATATTGAATTAATGTTTTTCAGGCTAAATTTATAATCGCAAACTATTATAATTTCATCAGACTTAATCAGTAAAAAACTATCCTAAAAATAAAGGGATTAATGGGACCGCTTATCTAACTCCGATGTTGAGGCCAACCATAGTGTCTCCAAAGACCAAGGCCGATTAATTTCGTTAGCATGGCTCTCCTTTTGAAGAGGCATAGTGAGGAATGCATGTAGGCAATAAACCTTTACATCATTGGATTGTAATGATATAATCCGACTATAATCCTTTACTAAATATTTAGTATAAAACATTTAGCAATAAAGTTATGGAGGAGATATCATCTTGAGTACAACACGTGTGATGGTTCTTGGGCTCTTGCTGCAATATGGAGCAATGTCAGGATACGAAATACAACAGAAAATGCAATCAGCACAAACGGATAAATGGGCTTATGTGCAACCAGCTTCCATATATCATGCCTTAAAAAAAATGGATTCAGAAGGAATTGTACAGTTAGAAACGTTAGAACAGACAGGGAACCGGTCCAAAGCTATATATGCTATCACGGAGGCTGGAAAAAGTGAGTTTAGTCGGCTTTTAATCGAATCATTTAAAGAATCTTCTGTTGTGTTTCCAACAGCACTGTACACAGCTTTAACTTTTATGGATGAGGCTGGGCTCCATGAAATTGAAGAAGCTTTAAGTTTTCAGCAGCAAGCCATCGAAAAAATCTATAAAGAAATGAAACTAGGGCAAGAACAAAAAGCTGAACTTATGGATATCCCCGTAAACGTCATGTTAATTTTCAGAAATATTTATGATCAATGCGAGCTTCAATTAAAATTTGTTAAACAAATTAAAGAGGAAATCAGAAGAAATTTATGAGGAGGATATAATAATGAAACTGAGTAAAGGAGTACAAAATAAGCAAAAAGCTGCACTAATTGTTGTCGGATTAGCTGTATTCATTGATATGTTAATCTATGGATTAGTCGTTCCCATTTTGCCAAGGTATGCAAATTCTCTGGGCGCAACTCAAACTGAAATCGGATTTTTATTCAGCAGTTATGCAATCGCATTATTTATAGCTACACCTGTTTTTGGCCTATTAACGGATCGGATTGGGAGAAAGACACCTCTATTATGGGGGTTAATTGGACTCATAGCCTCCACTTTTATGTTTGCCATAGCCCACACTTTCTGGCTACTTATAGTGGCACGCGCTCTTCAGGGAATAGCAGCCGCAATGACCTGGACAGCAGGACTCGCTCTCTTGGCTGATCTATACCCTTCTGAAGAACGTGGTAAAGCTATGGGCTTGGCATTATCCGGTCAAGCCGCCGGAACCCTTCTCGGACCGACTATTGGCGGTTGGTTGTATCAATGGGGAAGTTACCAGCTTCCTTTTTACTTTGCCATCTCCTTGGCCGTCATCGATGCTGTACTTCGACTAATTCTCCTGCATGATATTCCGGAAGCGAAAAATGAAAAGTATATTTCCCCTTTCTCGTTCATGAAAAATAGAGATTTGCTTTTGGTTATTGGAGTGGTGATTATCGGCGCATCCATCCCAAGCGTACTTGAGCCAACATTACCGTTACACCTACAGCACAAATTTAGCGCTAACCCAGGAATTATTGGATTATTATTTGCTATTCCCACGCTTGCTTATGGCCTGGCAACACCTTTTATAGGACAGTTTTCTAGTAAAGTCGGCTATAAAAATGGAATTCTCCTCGGTCTACTTATGGTATCCATCGCACTTCCTCTAACTGCACTTCCAGCAATATTATCGCTTCAAGCTGTTATTTTAGCTATTTTAGGGGTTAGCATGGGTATGGTCCTTGCTCCCTGCTTACCTCAACTTGCTGATATCTCTCAACGAAGTGGAATTCATTCTTATGGAATTACTTTTGCACTCTATAACACGGCATACTCGATTGGCCTAATGATCGGCCCTATTTTGAGCAGTACTCTCACGGATCTAATGAATATTAAGTTCTCTTATTTAATCATAGGCATTATTGTATTTATATACATGTTCGTACTCGCTTCAGCCTTAAGGAAAACCAAAAATTCATCAAGCAATGTAAAGCTAAGTAAATAAGTGAACAAAAATTCATATCCACATAAATGATAAAACATTTTATTTCATATTTTCCATTATACAGAATTCAAACCCCTGAAAAAAGGTATCCCTCAAGCTTATCGCTCAGGAATACCTTTTTTTGATCCATCTATGGCTTGGCAGGCTCTACCTTCATTTGCGCCTCAAGCGCGAGATTCAGCTTGAGCACGTTGACACGCGGCTCGCCGAACACGCCGGCGCTGCGGCCTTCTGTCTGCTCCTGCACCAGTGCTCTCAGTTGATCCTGCGGGATACCCGTCAAGCCGCTAATGCGCGGAATTTGCACCCATGCCGCCTGTGGCGAGATGTGTGGGTCTAGACCGGAGCCGGAGTTCGTAATCAGGTCCACCGGAACCCGACTGACGGGTACACCCGGGTTATGCTTCTGCCAATCCGCAATAGAGTCCTTGACTCGCTGTATCAAGGCCGGATTCGACGGTGCGTAGTTACTAGAGCCTGAACCAACCCCATTATAATCAACGCTCGATACCCGACCTTGAAAAAACGCCGAATCAGTGAAAGACTGCCCAATCAGTTCGGAGCCGACCACCCGCCCCTCCGCGTCACGGAGCATACTGCCATTTGCTTGCTGCGGAAACAGGACCTGCGCTACTCCTGTACTGGCTAGCGGATATGCCAAACCGCACAAGAGAATCATCAGCACCGAAGTTCGCAAAGCCACTCCAATAACTGTACTTCCTCGCATCTCTTGTCTCTCCGGTTGTCCTTCCGCCACAGTCCCGGTCCCTGTATGTTTGTTATGACCTTGTCCGCCAGATTCAGCTTTTTCGTGTGCAGCAAATCTGCGTCCAGACATCATCCGATAAAAACCACTCATGTCGTTCACCCTTTCTGCGCTAAATCCACAAATGCACCAGCAAATCAATGGCCTTTATACCGACAAACGGTACGACCATACCGCCCAGACCGTAAATCAGCAAATTCCGTCCCAGCAGGCGATCCGAGCTCATCGGCTTATACTTCACGCCCTTCATGGCCAGCGGAATCAAAAGCGGAATAATAACCGCGTTAAAGATCAACGCCGACAAAATAGCGGACAGCGGGGAGCCAAGCCCCATGACGTTCAAAGCGCCCATTTGTGGAATGGCTAGCATGAACATCGCCGGGATGATGGCAAAATATTTGGCAACATCGTTCGCAATGCTGAACGTTGTCAATGCTCCGCGCGTCATAAGCAGTTGCTTGCCGATCGCGACCACCTCAATAATTTTGGACGGATCGGAATCCAAGTCCACCATATTAGCCGCTTCTTTGGCCGCGACTGTGCCGCTATTCATGGCAAGACCTACATCGGCTTGCGCCAACGCAGGTGCATCATTGGTGCCGTCTCCGGTCATGGCAACCAGCTTACCCTGTTCCTGCTCACGTCGGATAACCGCGATTTTATCCTCCGGCTTGCTCTCAGCTACAAAGTCATCCACACCCGCTTCCCGTGCAATTGTAGCTGCTGTCAGCGGATTATCTCCGGTACACATGATCGTACGGATACCCATTTCCCGGAGCTGATCAAACCGTTCCTTCATGCCTGGCTTCACTGTATCCTTTAAATAAATAATACCGTATATCTGATCATCTAGCGCGACTGCCAGCGGTGTACCTCCTTCAGAGGCTACCTGATTCGCTTTTTCTTCCAGATCGGCTGGAACACTGCCATTTTGCGATACGATCCATTGCCGAACGGAATCCACTGCGCCCTTGCGTACCTTTCGTCCATCGGCCAGATCCAGGCCACTCATCCGGGTCTCCGCCTTGAATTCGATAAAGGTTCCACCTGCCGCCAAGGATTCATCCAACGTATGCTCCTGTTTGCGCATCAACTCGAGAACCGAGCGACCCTCTGGCGTCTCATCCTTCATAGAGCTAATTGCTGCCCACTTCACTAGCTCTGCCTTCTCCACGCCCTCTACAGGCACGAATTCACTCGCCATCCGGTTCCCGAAGGTGATTGTACCTGTTTTATCCAGAATCATCGTGTTGATATCCCCAGAAGCTTCTACCGCCTTGCCTGACATGGCTAGTACATTAAACTGGGTGACCCGGTCCATACCGGCAATCCCGATGGCTGACAACAGTCCTCCAATCGTGGTTGGAATCAGACAGACTAGCAACGAAATCAGCACAGGAACAGGCAAATCAATGTTAAAATGACGGGCAATCGGCGCTAGCGTAACCACCACAATTAGAAAAATAATCGTCAAGCTAATCAGCAAAGTGTTCAGCGCAATCTCATTCGGCGTTTTTTGCCGCTGAGCGCCTTCCACGAGCGAAATCATTTTATCAATAAATGTCTCGCCCGGCTCTGTCGTAATCCGCACCTTAATCCGGTCACTAACCACTCGCGTTCCGCCGGTTACCGAGCAAAAATCACCACCCGATTCCTTGATGACCGGAGCCGATTCTCCCGTAATTGCAGATTCATCCACCGAAGCCAAACCTTCAATGACCTCACCATCGCTTGGAATCATTTCGCCCTGGGAGACAATAACTACGTCCCCCTTACGCAACTCGGTTGAGCTAACCACCTGAATGTCATTTCCGACAAGCTTGTTAGCTTGCGTATCCTGCTTGGATTTTTTTAAAGAGGCAGCTTGTGCCTTACCCCGCCCCTCCGCGAGCGCTTCGGCAAAATTGGCAAAAAGCAACGTAAACAACAGAATAACAAACACGGCCAGGTTAAAGCCCATTTCCTTGTCAGTTCCAAAATAACCGGGAAACAGTAACATTAGCAGCACGACCAATGTACCGATCTCCACGACGAACATGACAGGATTTTTCATCATCATCATCGGATTTAATTTTATAAAGCTATCCTTGATCGCATGCTTCAAGATGCTTCTGTCCAGCATGTGTTTGCGTTGTTCCTTCATGGTCAAACACCCCGTTCATCCATTCTCATTTTCTTCTTCACATAGTCAAAAATTCAGCAACAGGTCCCAATACGATGACAGGTAAAAAGGTCAACGCACCAATCAGCAGCACGACTCCGATCAGAATGGCTCCAAATAACTTGTTGTCCGTGCGCAGTGTCCCCGTCGTCACCGGAGTCGGTGCTTTGGCATTCAACGAAGCCGCCACAGCCAACAATGCAATCATAGATACATATCGTCCGAAGAACATAACCATCCCCGTTGTAACATTCCAGAATACGTTGTTATCTGAAAGACCTTCAAACCCCGAACCATTATTCGCAGCAGATGACGCATATTCATAGAGCACCTGAGTCAACCCGTGATAGCCAGGGTTAGTGACCGCATCATATCCCCAATGACTCATAAACGCAAGCGCAGTTGGGGCGAGAATGAGAAACGGATGTACCAAAATGGCAATGGCGATCAGCTTCATTTCCTTGCCTTCAATTTTCCTTCCCATAAATTCCGGAGTTCTCCCGACCATCAGTCCGCATATAAACACACCCAAAATCGCATACATCAGCATATTCATCAGCCCGACACCCTTGCCGCCAAAAATGACGTTTAGCATCATTTCTCCCAAAGCAGCCATACCACCCAGTGGGGTTAGTGTATCATGCATATTATTGACCGAACCTGTCGTTGCCGCTGTCGTGACCGCAGTGAATAAGGCCGATTGTCCGATGCCAAAACGAACCTCTTTCCCTTCCATGCTTCCCTGAGAAGCATCCACACCCAGTGTCTGGATTAACGGATTACCTGTCTTCTCAGACACATACGTAATGGATAGAAAAATAAGAAACAATACCATCATGGAGCTAAAAATAATCCAGCCCTGCTTACGATTACGGGCAAACAATCCAAAGGTATACGGCAACGAAGCCGGCATTACCCACATTGCCAAAATTTCCAGCACGTTCGTCCAAGGACTTGGATTTTCAAAAGGATGCGCAGAGTTAGCTCCCGCATAACCGCCCCCGTTTGTTCCCAAATGCTTGATGGACTCCAGAGAAGCAATGGGTCCCATAGAAATTTGCTGTTGTGTTCCGCTCAGCGTCGTAAGATCCGCCGTAGGCTGTAGCGTCTGTGGTACCTTCAATCCCACCAGCACCAGCGTAAGCACAAAGGCCAGCGGCAGGAAAATCCTTATAATGGCTTTAATAAAATCTTGAAAGAAATTGCCCATCCCTTCACCGCGCCGCGTCAATCCTCTCATAAAAGCCGCAGCAACCGAAAAACCGGAAGCAGCCGAAGTGAACATCATCATCGTGACGAACGCCATCTGTGTCAGATACGTAAGCCCGCTTTCTCCGCTATAATGTTGGAGATTCGTATTCGTCATAAAGCTGATTACCGTATTAAAAGCTAGTGATGCTTCCATATTACTGTTTCCAGTCGGATTACCGGGAAGCATTCCCTGTAAACGCAACAGCAAGTAGCTGATTGCCACAAGCACGGCGTTCGTAGCAATGAAACTCATAACATACGTAGTCCAACGCATGCTCTCTACTTTCTTCAAGCCTACTACCTTATAAATCAGCTTTTCTGTTCTGCCAAAAATCCGATCCGTCCGATTCGGTTCATTCGAGAATACATGATACATATATGTACCCATTGGCTTAACCAAGAGCAGCAATATAACGATCACAATTCCAATTTGAAGCAGCTCCATCCTCTATTCCTCCTTCAAAATGCTCCTGCGTTTGGAACAACAGACCCGATTCAGACCATCTATGAAGTGCACACGTTTGCGAAAACCTGCTACCAATGATGCTTTAATGTTCAGATCTGTTGTTCCCGCCCGCTCTATCCCTACAAGTGACTAGAACTTTTCAGGGTTCAGGAGTGCGTAGATTAAATACATAAACACAATAGCCGTAAGCCCGAGTATAACGATCATCCTCTTCGTCCTCCTTTAGAGGTCTGCGCATCACACCAGCGTACAAACAGCAGTATCACTCCATAACTCACAGCCATGACGAGCAGCATGTATATATCCATCATGTTTATACCCTCCGTATCGATCCTCAGATCGCCATTCTTATTCCATCATAAAATCATAAAACAACTATGTCATAAGTGCTTATCCGTTCAGCAGAAAACCCACCTCTCCGTTCAATGTGTAGATCACATGGTCCGCTCCCAATCCCCGATAAATTCCTTGTGGATTACAGCCGTGTGTAATAACATAGATCGATTCCGATGTTAGTGGTCGACATATTTGCAGGAAACGGCAAGTCAGATTCAAGCTGTTCTCGAACAAATACACACTACCAATTTCTTTTTTTGGAAAATTCCATTTTCCCGCTTGCATGGTATTGATGCGGACAATGTGCTCCACACCCATTTTTTTGAGCTGTCGTTCCTCCTGGGCGCTATTCGTGAGAACTGCAAACGCCAATTTTTTGAAAATAAGCAATTTCACAAAACTTCTGCCCGCTTCATTCGGTGCAGTGACAATAATTAACCGACCTTCCATCAGTAGCTCCTCTCCCGGTATAAAAAGACAACAAAAAGAAGCCGAAGGAAAAAGGCTTTCCTCCGGCTTCTGACATATCCATGATAAAATAAACCATGGCTGCACACGGCGGTTTGTTGCCTCTCCCTGTACGCTTACGAGGTTAGCTGTCGGATTCGGACGTGAGAGTCGCCCTATTTCTGGCACTTGACCGGAAAATTCACCCCATGAGACACACGGCTTCCGAAGCCGTACAGTCTCGATTGGTTCCCCCGCTTTTGCAACTGCAAAATTCAGCGCTATAGACATTTCGTTGTTGCTTCATTCAAATTAATTTGAAATTACGTCTTGAATCATACACCCGCGCATGGAAGACTGTAAAGCTCAACTGCAGGGTTATAAATCGGGCTTTAGAGCATAGAAGATTAATAATAACGCTTACAATGCAACTATGCTTCTCACAGCTCCTTTAATCTCTGTTTTTCATCCCTTTTTGAAAATGACAAGCATGTCAATATTGGCGTAGGGTAAAGCGTTATTGGCCTTTTTTGTAAAAAGAGAAGAAAATACGCTATATGTACCAGCTAAACACCGATTGAACCCGCTTTTATAAGAAGAAACACCTTAATTCGCTCCATTTGCGGTGCGATTTACTGTTTTGAGCAAAATACGATTTTACAGCGCCTGAAGGCTTTATGCAGCTTTTCCAGGCTTGCAACCCTTCTTTAAATTGTCTAAAATTTAATTGCTGAATATTGAATGAGGAGAGATGCTATGACCGTTTATGAATATGATGCGCAAACCCTGCAAGGGAAACAAATTCCGTTATCCACATTTGAAGGGAACGTTCTGCTTATCGTTAACACTGCCAGCAAATGTGGATTAACCCCCCAATACAAAGCGCTACAAGAGCTATATGACCAGTATCATGAACAGGGGCTCGAAATTTTGGGATTTCCCAGTAACCAGTTTGCCAAACAAGAGCCAGGTTCCAGTGAGGAGATTTCCGAGTTTTGCCAGATCAATTATGGTGTCACCTTTCCGATGTTCGCCAAGACAGATGTCAATGGCGATCAAGCACACCCCTTATTTCGCTACCTGACCCAAACAGCTCCGGGGGTATTAGGGTCCAAAGCGATCAAATGGAATTTTACTAAATTCTTAATTACAAGAGAAGGTAACGTATTTAAGCGCTATGCACCGCAAACCACTCCAGATAAGCTGGCGGGAGATATAGAGAAGCTTTTGCAGCAAAACTGACATTCTTCATTATCACAGTTAATAAACGACCTGTTGCAACCGTGGCTTCCGTGACTAAAGAATATAACGAGAAATGCTTAACAAAAAAAGCATCCCTTCACGTAAATCGTGTCAGGATGCTTTTTAACTGGGTCTTGCATATAATGCGGTCGAGAGGACTCGAACCTCCACGGGCGTACGCCCACTACCCCCTCAAGATAGCGTGTCTGCCATTCCACCACGACCGCAAATTATAATGTATTGAGGCAACAGATTTATTATACTCTCTCATCAACTATTTGTAAACAAAAATATAATAATTATTTTAACTTACATATATGAGCGATAATAATACCGTCCTGCATAAAGATAACCGCTTGCTGAACTATGCATTAATGTTGCCCCCTTACGGATTATCAGAACCACCTAGCACTTAACTAAGTAATTAATTTGACGAAATAACGTATTTACGATTGTAAAAACACGTATAAAAGTGTATCATAGTTTCAGATGGTTAATTCTAACATGTTTACTGATGATTATTATAACACACCAATTATTCCGTAAGAATCCGTAAGGGGCGATTTCTTTTGAACAACAAAATGCCTGTCACCTCCTTCGGGTGGGCCATCAAACAACAGCTTGTCGAACTTCGACTGGATCAGAAAACATTTTGTGAGACACACAATATTCCGCCTTCACGCTTGTCCAATCTGATTCACGGCACCCGCAAAGCACAAAGGTACAGAAAACAAGTTGCTGCAATTCTGAACATCGACGATAACGATTATAAGGAGGCATCGCCACTCTAAATCCAACAAGCATTCCAGTTACATACAGGTCATTCCATATCACCAAGAAACCAAATAAACCCGTAAAGCGAACCCCTCCAGTTCGTTTACGGGTTTTCACCCAGACGATCTTTAGCCAAAAAATCATTCCGGCTTTGTTTTATCCTTCTCAATTTTTTGCTTACGATATTTCGCAAATTCAACATATTCTAAAATAAAATTTTGTTCTTCCGTCTCAAGATCTTCTGCCTGGCAATTCAGTGGCCCCATCACTCCAAAAAAATAAGCAGCCTTCTGCTCCTGAAGTACGCCTTCTCCTGGCTTAATCCCTTTCATTAACCAATCGAGCGATACATTAAAAAAGTCCGAAATCTGAATTAAATGGGTGGTACCCGGCGTTGTTTTACCCCTTCTCCAATCACCGAGATTCCCTGAACTGATTTTAAGTTTTTCACAAAATGCCTTCTTGGTCATTCCCCGATCTTTAATCAAAGCTTCAATGCGCTGATAAATAGTTTGATCTCCCAAAATGTTTCCCCTCCGAAACAGTAACTTTTTCTGAAATAATTTTCATTTTTCAGCCTTACTCATTAGTAATCCCCATCAAATCCTAAGCAACCATTACCCCATAGTAGAATTGCGCTGGTTTTTCTCTTTACGAAAGCGGGTAAATTCAATATACTCAAGTATAAAATTTCTTTCCGCCTCATTAAGCGGTTCCCCCTGGCAATTCAGTTGCCCTGAAGCGTCAAAAAAATAAGGGTCTTGCGACTCCTTTAGCACCTCACCCTGTACATCTCGACCCAGCATAATCCAATCCAGACTGGCATCAAAAAAAGAAGCGATTTCAATGAGTTTATTCGTGCCTGGCGTCGTTTTTCCTCTTTTCCAATCCCCGAAGTTCCCTGTACTAATGCCTAACTGCTGGCAGAACGCCTTTTTCGTCATTCCCCGTTCCTTGATGAGTTCCTCGATGCGATGGTAAATAGATTGCATAGAAGTTCCTTCCTCCCTAGCAGGCTCTCAAATAACGATATCATGTTCTCTGTTCCCATTTCAAAGATCACGTATGCTAAAATTACCGAATTATGTATGTTGGTTCCCATTATACCACAACACGCAACAAAAACCGCCTGTTTTCCGAAGAAAGGGCGGTTTTAAGCTGGTTCACTTACGCCAATCACGTAGCAGAGTTGTCGATTTTAAGTAAAATATGCTTCAATTCATTCAAAGTTTCACTCAGATGCAATAAATCTTCTTCTGGCAGATACACCAGTCTTTCTTGAATTTTATTGGAGAAGGTATGAAATACCTGTTCACAAAAAGCATCGCCTTCCTGTGTAATCGCTACATTCACGACTCTGCGATCCGAATCACACGACTGGCGGTCAGCCAACCCATGCTCCACCAGTTTGTCCAGAAGAGGAGTCATGTTCGGACGTGAGACATTAAGCTGTTTGGATAAATCAGATACCGTAGACGAACGTACTTCACGCAGGAGCATTAGCACCTGAAAGTTATTAGGCGACAAGTGTAATGGGAAATCGAGCGGACCGTAGGTGAAAAATTTCTTCTTCACAATCGGAAACAAGCCCAAAATATTTTCTGATATATTTCCTAACAGTTGAGTGTCCATATTTTTCACCGTCACTTCATAAGTTTATACTTATCATTCTATAACATTATGGCGTTATATTATACTATGGAATCATTATTTCATCATAATCATTACTTTATTACATCACTACACAAATAAAAAAAAGCCTCTACCGCGAGAGACTTTTCCGTTCATTCCATTGATGCGGTCGAGAGGACTCGAACCTCCACGAGCGTACGCTCACTACCCCCTCAAGATAGCGTGTCTGCCATTCCACCACGACCGCATAACAAAATATAAATGGTGAGCCATGAAGGACTCGAACCTTCGACACCCTGATTAAAAGTCAGGTGCTCTACCAACTGAGCTAATGGCTCATGCTGTTCATCCAAGCTGTCCGCCATTAGACCAGACCTCAGGAATTTCCCTTAAGCATGCAACATGTAGTCTATAAAGACAACAATGACCCGTAGGGGATTCGAACCCCTGTTACCTCCGTGAAAGGGAGGTGTCTTAACCCCTTGACCAACGGGCCTTATTATTATGCGCCAACTTGGCGACAAGAAAGAGTATATCAAATAGAATAACAAATGGCAATACTTATTTTTTAAATTTTAAAAAAAGCAGTTTTTATCATTACAAAATGCACGTCCACTTACATTAACTTATCTATAATCATCTAATCCCTGAAAAATCATGATAAATGATTGCAATATCACTTACATTTACTTATAATCACTTACGAGATACCGAAATCATTATATATCAGAGGAGCTTTCTATGTATCAGGAAGAACGAATGTTAAAAATCGTTGATTACTTACAGCTTCACAAGCGTATTTCGGTGGATGATATTTGTGAAATTTTTAATGTTTCACGGGATACGGCCCGTCGAGACCTGGTAAAACTTGAGGAGCATCAAAAAATTATTCGCACCCGCGGCGGCGCCCTTCTCCCTAAACTGCATCACGATCCAATTGGAAATTATAACGAAAGACTGCTTACTGTATCTGAGGAGAAACAAGTGATCGGACAATTGGCTGCCAACATGGTACGAGATAGGGATCGTATTATATTGGATTCCTCTACCACCGTACAGGCGTGTGCAGAAAGACTGAATGTGCAGGAATGTTCGGTTATCACCAATTCAATTAATCAGGCTGACGTACTATCTGGAAAAGACGGTGTCTCCATTCATCTGTTGGGAGGCCGCCTGCAAAAAGAGCACCGATATGTATATGGCTCGTCCGTAATCGCCACTTTGTCTCATTATTTTGTAGACAAAGCTTTTATCGGGATTGGAGGCATATCATCTCACGGACTAAGCCTGATTCATGAAGAAGACGGTATGCTGAAGCATCAGATGATGAAACAGGCGGATCAGGTGATCATCCTTGCGGACCATTCGAAATTCGGAATTAATTTCCCGTATCGTTTTGCTGATTTATCTGAAGTTAATATCGTGATCACCGATCGATTGCCAGAACCAGCAATGCTAGAAATTTTGCAACATCATGATATTGAAGTTGTTGTCCCCTCATAAAATATGAAACTGCTTAGCTAGAACTCATGATTTATCACAGAGATATCGAAAGACAGGAGTTGGAGAGAAATGAAACTGTTTGCGATTGATATGGATGGAACACTGCTGAACGAGGAAGGAAAAATAAGCAAAGTGAACGCGGAGGCTATACGCCAAGCACAAAAGCAAGGCGTTCAGGTGACAATTGCCACTGGTAGAGCCGCTTATGACGCCTGGACAAAGCTAGAGGAAGCAGAACTTATAACTCCCGTCATTGGAGCAAACGGGGCAACCGTACACGATGTGCATCGTCGTCAGTTAACCTCTACTCCTATGGGCCGCAGTGAAACGTTTGAAGTGCTGAGCTGGCTGCACGATAACGACTTTTACTATGAGGTCATGACAGACCGCGCTATTTATTCTCCACAAAACGGACATCAGCTACTTGCTGTTGAAATGGATCGATTGCTGAGCGCCAACCCGGATATTTCGCTGGATACATTATTACACGCAGCCGAAAAACAATATGAACAGACCGGACATACCCGCATCGCTTCATATGAGGACATTCCACTGGATGTAGAGATTTATAACGTGCTCTGTTTCTCCTTTGATCAAGCCAAATTGGATCGGGGCCGTGAGCGTTACCAAAGTTTTCAGGGCCTGAACATGGTCATCTCTTCAGACCGTAACTTTGAAGTCGAGCATAAGGACGCGTCTAAAGGTAATGCATTGCGTTATCTGGCGAATCATCTGAGCATTCCCATGCAGGAAGCTGTAGCGATTGGGGACAGTTACAACGATATCTCCATGCTGACAATGGCAGGAAGAGGCATTGCCATGGGCAATGCAAAAGACGACATTAAGGCCGTCTGCTCCGAAGTGACTCTGACTAATACGGAAGATGGCGTCGCTCATGCTCTGTTGAACATACTTAAGACAGTTGAGGCTGACACTGTGAAATAGAAGTCATTGGCTGCTTACAAGACAGGCTGACGTCGCTTCATGGCGTACGCAGCACGTTCGTCTCTCCATTTAAACGAATTTCAGTCCACCGTTATTTTCAAAGCAGATCTAGACAAAAAGGACGCTCGCAAGCATCATTACAATGCATACGAGCGTCCTTTTTCTACTTAAAATACCAACGGAGAGAGAGGGATTCGAACCCTCGCACCGCTTTCGCAGCCTAACCCCTTAGCAGAGGGTCCCCTTATAGCCACTTGGGTACCTCTCCATGGCTCCCCGAACAGGACTCGAACCTGTGACAACTCGATTAACAGTCGAGTGCTCTACCAACTGAGCTATCAGGGAACATTACTGTAAATTATCTTACAGTATGGTTAATTTACCATGATTCAGGGGGTGCCGTCAAGTGCCAACAGGCGAAGCTTACCTCCACATTTCCCACAGCGATATCGCTGTGGATTCATCTTACGCTTGCGCATATACTCCTGTTTACAGGAAACGCATACTAGCTTGTAACGATAAGGCTGAGGCTTACGTTCCGTTCTTCCCGGCAGAGTCTGACAATGCCTGCTTCCTCCTACACGGGCCAACCATGCTTTGAAGTCAGCATCTCGATGCTGATAGCCCATCCCGTGCAAATGTAAATGATAATGGCACAGCTCATGCTTAATAATTTTCTCCACCTCAGAACGTCCGTAAGCTGCGAGTTGATGTGGATTAATTTCAATATGATGACTTTTCATAAAATACCTACCGCCTGTGGAAGACAGGCGTGCATTAAAGGTGGCTTGATGTCGAAACGGCACACCGAAGCTCTCCAGCGAAATTCGCTCTACCCATTCTTGAAGCTCTTCATTACTCATAGAACGGCTCATTGAATGGTTCATTGAATTACTCAGGGACTTGGACTCCATCCTTACGGTCTCTCCTCCTTTGCTCCTTACTGACAAGCATATTATAAAATAACGGCCGAAGTCTAACCCCCAATTCATAAGCACACTTTAGGTACCCACCCCATATGCTAAACATACAGATGTAACACAGAGGAGGAGATCGGCTTGCCTCAATGGCTCAGCAACCAGCTCATGCGGGCCTTTTACAAAAAGGACCGGCGCCAAATTAAACTGTTGAACGATTGTTGGTTTTTTTATCATAAAGCACCTGGCGTGGAGTTCGATGCCAACAACGGGTAAAAGCTAAAGGCATCCAAAAACGAAAGCCGGAATCTCCGATACAGTACGGAGATTCCGGCTTTTGTTAACCCTTCACAAGAAGGTTGTACAGCTTTATTTAAAGTATTATGCCTGCGATTGCGCCTCTGCAGGAGGTTTCATCGTCAGACCAACCCTGCCTTTTTTCAAATCAACATTCAACACCCACACCGTTACGTTATCACCGACAGATACGACATCCATCGGATGCTTTACGAAGCCACTGCGCAGCTGTGAAATATGAACCAACCCGTCACTTTTAATACCGATATCGACAAACGCGCCAAAATCAATGACATTGCGGACGGTTCCCTGAAGCTCCATACCCGGTGCCAGATCCTCGATCTTCAGCACATCCTTGCGGAATACCGGCAACGGTAGCTCGTCACGCGGGTCACGGCCCGGACGCTGGAGACTGTCCAGAATATCCTTCAGTGTCGGCACGCCGACTTCCAGCTTCGCGGCCAATTCGTCAATGTTGGACACGTTCAGTGCTTCCGTTGCAGCCTTGGTGCCCAGATCGTGGGCATTGATGGCCAGTTCCGCCAACAGGCGGTCTACGACAGCATAGGATTCAGGGTGAATCGGTGTGCGATCCAGCGGATTTTCTCCACCCGGTATACGGATAAAGCCAACAGATTGCTCGTAGGTTTTTGCACCAAGACGCGGCACCTTCTGCAACTGACGACGGTTGCTGAATTTACCGTTTTCCTCGCGGTACTTAACGATGTTTTTGGCAATCGTCGCATTGATCCCTGCTACATAGGATAACAGCGCAGAGGAAGCCGTGTTCACATCTACACCGACATGGTTAACGGCTGATTCGACAACGTCCTTTAAGCTTTCATCCAGATGTTTCTGCGACACATCATGCTGGTATTGGCCTACACCAATAGCCTTCGGCTCAATCTTGACCAACTCAGCCAGCGGGTCCTGCACACGACGTGCAATGGAAGCCGCACTGCGCTCGGCCACGTCCAAATCGGGAAATTCCTCCTGTGCCAGCTTGGAGGCAGAGTATACGCTTGCGCCCGCCTCATTGACGATCAGATACGCTAGACTGCTGTCACCAATGTCCGCGATGACTTCCGCTACGAATTGCTCTGTCTCGCGCGAAGCGGTTCCGTTACCAATGACAATCAATTCGATCCCGTATTGAGCAATCAGCTGCTTGAACTTTTCAGCAGCCTCGCGCTTCTTGTTGTTCGGTGGTGTCGGGTACGTCACAGCCACTTCGAGCAGCTTGCCGGTGTCATCGACAACCGCCAGCTTGCAGCCTGTCCGATAGGCCGGATCGACACCGAGCACACGTCGGCCCTTGATCGGAGCCTGTAGCAACAGGCTGCGCAAGTTGCCTGCAAAAATGGAGATCGCCTGCTGCTCGCCCTTCTCCGTCATTTCAGCGCGCACTTCACGCTCGATAGACGGCGCGATAAGTCTTTTATACGCATCCTCAATGACACTGCGCAGCAGATCTTGCACGACAGACGATCCTTTAATCACTTGGCCTGCCACGTAATTGTAAATAGAATCTGGCACTACCTCCAGACCAACCTTAAGAATGCCTTCCCGCTCCCCGCGATTAATCGCCAGAATACGATGAGGTGGCATTTTCTTAGCGAGTTCACGATAGCTGTAGTAGTTCTCATACACAGATTCTTGCTCTGCATCCTTCGCTTCGGAGGTCAGCATACCATGGTCCAGCGTGTATCGACGCACCCATTGACGAATAGCCGCATCATCCGCTATATTTTCAGCTAAAATGTCCAAGGCTCCTTGGATGGCCGCCTCGGCGCTGTCCACTCCCAGTTCCGCATTTACATAAGACTCGGCTTCTTTCAGAGCATCGCCCTGCTTCGGCTGGCTCCAGATCCAGATGGACAGCAGCTCCAGTCCCCGTTCCTTTGCTACACTGGCGCGGGTTTTGCGCTTTTGCCGATACGGACGGTACAGATCCTCCACTTCCTGAAGTTTAACCGCAGAAGTGATAGCCACCTGCAGGTCTTCCGTCAGCTTGCCCTGTTCATCAATAATGCGGATGACCTCTACCTTACGATCCTCCAGATTACGCAAATACACTACACGATCTTCAATTTCACGTAGCTGATTTTCATCCAGCTCTCCTGTCATTTCCTTACGATAACGCGCGATAAAAGGAATTGTATTCCCTTCATCCAACAAACTGATCGTTGTCCGGATTTGCTTGAGTGCCAGCGACAGCTCTCTCGCCACTTGTTTGACAATCCGCTCTTGGCGTTCTGCTTCGTTCGGCTCCTGCCGGATTTCCGTCTTCGTTTCCTCGTTAGACAAACCTATCCCTTCTTCCTCACAACTCTTGTCATACAGCATGTCTTTCATTATCACAAAAAATGATTCAAAGCGCCAGCAGGTGCCGTTAGAGCAAGCCCTATCTGCATTTTTCATCAGACACGCAAAAGGACAGCGCCCAAGCGCTGCCCTTTTCCCGTTTCACTCGTCGTTCCATCATGCTAAAAATCAATCAAACCAAGACTGATTTGTAGCGAATCGCTCACTTTGCGCATAGTTTCTTCATCTAAGTGGGTGATTTTGTCGGTAAGCCTTTGCTTGTCGATCGTCCGAATTTGCTCCAGAAGAACAACAGAATCACGATCAAAGCCATGCGTCGCCGCGTCGATTTCCACGTGTGTAGGCAGCTTTGCCTTCTGAATCTGAGCGGTGATAGCTGCCACGATCACGGTAGGACTAAACCGATTGCCGATATCATTTTGAATGATCAGCACAGGTCTGACGCCACCTTGCTCGGAACCGACTACGGGTGAAAGGTCTGCAAAAAAAACGTCGCCGCGCTTTACGATCAATATGGATTACACCCCGCTAACTGTACGGCCCAAGGTGCTGTTTGCATCTTCCTCCGCGTGAAAGGCTTCGGATGCCATGGTCAAGTTAATTTTAGCCATTTCCATGTATCCACGCTGCATAGCTTCACGAATGTAACGTTTTTTACGTTCGCCTACATACAGCTTCATGGCCTGCCTGATAAATTCACTGCGGTTGGAATTTTCCATAGCTACGATCCCGTCCACTTCCTGTAAGAGATGATCTGGCAAACTGATCATTATTCTTTTGGTGTTCTGCAAATTGGCCAACTTCTCTTCCACCCCCAAAACCTTGTCGCCATTGTACCATTATAACGTTATTCCCGGTAATTTATTCAAACGGAATACAAGAATGTATATGATATTCGTATATCATCTATGCTGCATTCCATTATAAACTACGCAGTTCGTTTTCGTACAGGCGTTTGATCCCCGAAATACAAGTGTCAGCGGAGCCTGATGCGTCTTTTGACAGTTATAGCGCTCTTTTCTTTCCTTTGTACATATTTCGGGACGTTCTGCGAAAACTCCTGCTTTTATTCGGTAATTTGCGTTATGAAATTAATTCCAGTGGGTTGGAAGAAGCGAGTTCACTCGAATAACAGGAACATGATCTCGTGTGTATACACGAGGTACCCTGTCTGCGATCATGCAGATCACCTCATAGTGGATCGTACCAAGCTTGGATGCCAGCTCATCCGCCGCGATAGTTTCGCCGGACTGCTGACCGATGAGAACAACCTCTTCGCCGGTTTGGATTTCTTCCGCATCTTCTGCGAAAGATTGTAAGGATACCATACACTGGTCCATGCAAATCGTGCCGAGTACCGGGACGCGGCGACCGCGTATCAATACTTCGATCTTCCCACTCAGCATGCGGGAGTATCCATCCGCATAGCCGATTGGCAGTGTACCGATCCGTTCTTCACTGGAAGTCACATACCGGGTGCCATAGCTAACTCCCCAGCCGGGAGGAAGCGTCTTGGTATAAACCACTGCCGTCTTCAATGACAATACAGGCAGCAGTTCAATGGCTTGCCGGTTAACCTCATCAGACGGATACAGACCGTATATACTGATACCAATCCGCACCATATTGGGGGAAAGAGAAGGGGTATCAATGGTAGCGGCGCTATTGGCCGTATGTATAATGGGAATGGTGATACCTTGTTCCCTTAGCGCTTCCGCCACGCCCCGAAACCGATCATATTGTAGCAGTGTATAGCTTTTGTCTTCTTCATCCGCGCGGGCAAAATGGGTGTACATGCCTTCCAGCAGCACCTGCTCTAATTCGTGAGCCTGCCGGACAAAAGCCATAGCCTCTTCTCCAGGCAGCAAACCCAGTCTTCCCATGCCGCTGTCTATTTTGATGTGCACCTTCAGCTTGCGTTCATTTCCTTGGCAGTCCAGTCTGCGGATACCCTCCAGCACTTCTTCACTGAACACAGTCAATGAGATATCATGCTCCCAAGCCGTTTGTACAGCTTCCGGTGGGGTATAGCCGAGTACAAGAATCGGTAGCTGAACCCCCGCATGACGAAGCTCCAACGCTTCATCCAGAAAAGCGACGCTCAAATAATCCGCACCAAGGCGTTCCAATTCCTTTGAAATTTCCACGGCACCGTGTCCGTAGGCATTAGCCTTGACACAGACCAGTATCAGCTTATCCGCTGGCAATGCCTTGCGAAAAGCTTCATAGTTGGCGCCAAGGTGATCCAGGTTGATTTCGGCCCGGGTCGATCTGTATTGTGCTTGCAAATCCAGTCACCTTCTTCAATTGTTAGCCTGTAACATAACCTTTACCATTCGGAGTGTGGCAAAGTGCTTGCTTCCAAAGGTTAATGGTAATGTTCAAAAACGTGGCTGTCAATGGCAGGTGGGCTTTACCAGCCTCCTCTACCATCTCTACAATAGAATAGGATATACAAGCGATGCACATCTTAGACTGCGAATGAACAAAAGACGGATACGGGCGGCAGCAGAGCATTTTTACACTCTAGACCGTCTGCATCCGTCTATAAAATTTTATTTACCCGATTGATCCTGTATAGAAGCGGCAATTTGTATCATTTCGCTCACAGGCAGGTCAGCACTGGTGATTCTAAATTCGATTCCGTCATTCATCCAGGTCATCGTCTGCTGTTCGCTTCCGGTCAGCACGGCGAAGCTTCCTCCAATATCAACCAGTTCGCCTGCGGCCAGTGCGACCGCCCGATCTTTTGGACGCGCCTCCACAATGGTATAATTATATGTTCCACTATACCGCAGCATCACGGCATGTGTACCATTATCCTCCAGCTCCGGCGTATCCTTGATCTGTACTCCGGCTGGCGTGTAGGAAGGTTCGATCAAACCGAACTCACCCATCACAGCTTCTGCCGCATCTGTTCCCGCTGACGTTCCGTTTGCGGCATCCGATGTGCCCGGGGTTTGTTGCTGCGCCTCTGCGTTGGCTGCTTTATCCGGTTTGGACGTATCGTTTGTGGCAGTACCGTCCACCTTGGCTTCCCCTGACGATTGCTGGACTGCATCCCCTGCGGTCCCCTGCTCTTGTCCGGGTTCGCCAGTCGTCACGCCAGTCGTCCCATCCATCGCACCGGAAGGATCAGGCTGACCGCTGGGATCTACTGCTCCGGAAGATGGCGCCCCTGCGCTACCTGTACTCGTCTTACCTGAAGCCATATTCCGCTCCATATCAAAAGAGTCCTTGTCAAACTTCGTATCAAAAGCAAATTGATCGAATTTCAGATCAACAACTACCTTGGCATTCGCATCAGACACCTGTACCTGAGTGGGTGCATAGTCATTTTTGGACAGCCATATCTTTTGTCTCACCAGCGCATGGCTGTTGTAATTCGCTGCCACATCAAACACATAGGATTTATCGTCGGTAGCCAACTGACGGGAGGCATCGCCGATAATGCTGCGAACCAACGTTTCATATAAATATACTTGACCCTGATTGTTTGGCCAGTCGCTTTTGAAACGGAAGCTTTTGTTCAGGCTGGGTGTTAGCACAAATACACCTTCATCATTACGAAGCACAATTTGCGTAACATCCTTTTTCTCGTTCGTCATGGCAATTCTGTAATAGGACGGCTTGCGGTAGGAAATATCCACCTTGTATTCCTGCGGCGTGTCGCCGGTATGCAGCGTCATCAAAGCTGTACCGTGGTAGCTGTTCAGGTCGCTCACCACGTCACTCAAATCTTTAACCACATCGTCCGCGCTCTTCTTGCCGCACCCGGCCAGCAGCAGCGTTACACACATGACCATGGCGAGCATCCATGAAATCCGGCGCATGTCATCAACCCCTTCAGCACATGTTTTAAATGAATTAGTACATGTCTATGAAGGACTTGTTCGATTTATGCAGACTGGCATGACAAGCTTGAACGTATCCTTGCGTAATGCTATAAAATCTTTTGGAGAGTGATCATAAATTCATACAGAAAATAAATCGAAAAACCGATCAAAACCACGCCTGCACCGATCGTAACCCACTTGATAGCGGTTCGATTCATGGCTTTTCGTGTTGTGGCTACGAGGGTCATCAAGCCTAAATCATGGATAAGAATACCAAACAAAATGCCTAAGCCAACAATCAAGAATTGACTTGTATTTGACCGATCAAATGAACTTGCCAGCACAGTTCCAAAAACACTCACCCAGAACACTAAATTTCCTGGTGAAACAGCTACAAGCAGCCCATTTTTATAGGACGAAAATAATGATTTCGTCTTTTTCTCTCCTTCTAGCGCAATATCATGATCTGCATTTTTAATGCTGTCGTACCCCACGTAGCACAAAAAAAGGGCTCCAACGAACCACATAATCACTTGTACAACAGGTAATGACAAGACTGAGGCCAGACCAAAATACAAGCCAGTAATTAATAACAAATCGATGGTCATCCCCCCAAGGCCCACAATCCAACCATGCATGAATCCATTCTTTAGCCCTTGCTTCGTCATTTCAACCGTAATTGTACCTACAGGTAGTGCTATAGAGAAACCTAGTAAAACATATGTAATAAACAATGCCATTTCAAAACCCCTTTCAAATGTATAAAAATGCTATTCTATACCATAAAAAATGACGAATCAATAAAATTTAAAGAATGAAATGAGCTAAGAACACATGAGACTTATTTTGTACAAAATCGGATTCATTGACCAAGTTTGTCCATTGAGTATTGAGGGTCCAGCGCTTATCATAGCTTTTGTGATAATAATTCTCATTTGCAAAATTCTGAATCATTCTATTATACGGAGGTTGCTATGACCAACAAGAGCTCGACAATCAACAAAAAATCTACTCGACCATACACTGCTCTCATCTGCCTATTCTTTCTTATGGGGGCATTGCTGCTGGGATGTGGCGCATCTGACAATCAGAGTGCAAACAGCAACACGACAGCATCTACAAAAACATCGGAAGCTGCCACAACTCGTGAATACACAGACTATAAGGGACATACAGTGAATATTCCCACGACTCCTCGGCGCATCGTTTACTTTGGAGAAAACTATGGGGATTTATTGGTTTTAGGCGTACAAGCTGTAGGTACATCAACTTCTATGATTGAAGGCAAGGTTTACGAAAAGCAGGTTCAGAACGTGGCTGATCTGGGGTTCCCGATTAATTTGGAAAAAGCCTTGGAACTACAGCCTGACCTGATCATTACCGCCGATACAGATGAAAAGCAATACGCAGCGTTAACAAAAATTGCACCTACAATTATGTTCGATACCTTTGCTCCGTTAAACGAACGTTTGCTGCATCTCGGAGACATTGTGAACAAGAAAAAGGACGCTGAAGATTGGCTTGCCCAATATAAAATAAAGGAAGCGGAGATGTGGACCAAACTTCACGCAGAAGGTGTTAAGGCGGGGGAAACTGCTTCAGTCTTTACCTACTATCCAGGTGACCGTTTATTCGCAATGGGACGGACAGGACTGTCACAATTACTGTATGAAAAGAATGGTTTCAAACCTACCCCTCCTATCCAGAAAGCACTGGATGAAGACAAAGGATTTGTACAAATATCTCAGGAAGTGATCGGACAATACGCTGGAGATCGGATTTTCATACTAAGAACACCAAGTTCAGAAGCCGAACAATCCACCGAACAGTTAATGAAAAGCAAGCTGTGGCTCCAGCTCCCTGCTGTCAAACAGGGTCGTGTGTACACTCAGGATATTGGCAAAACTGAAAGTGATGCTTCCACTCGAGAATGGCTGCTGGAGGAATTGCCCAAGCTCATCAGATAAAATTGGAGAAGCTTATCGACACTTGTTGATAGGCTTCTTTTTTGTTGAACCTAAAGGAGGTATACTCATATATACATGATAACCATTCTCAATAAAAGGAGCAATACCGTGAACCAGTCTCCGTCGTCCGTATATCCTCCTCCGTTCAGCTCACTGCTTTTTCATTTTAAAGAAATTGCGTTGATTGGTGAGCCTACCGATGAATTATTATCACGTCCCAGTTCATATCACTGTCTGCTTATGTTCATCAGTGGGACAGGGATGGTGGACATTGGCCTAGAGCAGTATCTATTCCATACAGGTCATGGGTATTGGCTAGCTCCAGGTGAATCCTATCAAATCGCTCCCCTAAATGGAACTGTACCTGAATACTACAAAATCACGTTTGAGGTCATCGCTTTGACGTCGGAACCACAAGCGGACATGGCCTTGGCTGAACACGCAGCGCGCATGCCATCCATATATCATGGAGCTGTCCTGCCGGAACCGCGCGAATACATCGTCTCCTCTTCTTCCTCCAAACTTATTCAGTTGATTGAAGAGTTATTTTATAGTACCCAACAAACGGTACAGCCGCATAACCAAACATCCGTATTACGGCAGCAAATCATGTTTCAAGAGTTGTTTTTGCTGTGGCAGGAAGATCACACCGATATTGATCAAAACAATACCTCTAATCCGGCATTGCCAGCATCGGTAGAAGGCACTCTCACATATATGGAAAACAACTATGAAAAGCCCATTACCGTCAAGCAGCTTGCCGAGCAGGCGAACGTTTCCATATGGCAATACTCGCAAATGTTTCGTAAAATTACAGGCAAAAAGCCGCTGCATTACCTCACTGAGCTGCGCTTGAATCATGCCAAGCGGCTGCTGCTGGATTGCAAACGGCCTTTACGTGAAATAGCCCGTCAGGTTGGTTTCTCTGACGAATATTATTTTAATCGACGGTTTAGGCAAATGACCGGGATTCCCCCTGGCAAGTACGCACTTTCTGTCTCCGGTTCTGTGCGCGTCAAGGATTGGACGGGTCACCATATTCATATTCCGCGCCGAGCAAGCCGCATCATCTATCATGGAGAAACGATGGGCGATCTATTGGCATTAGGGGCCAAAGCCATCGGTGGAAGTCTGCAACTCAGTGAATACAGCGTCTATAAACATCGTCTTGTGAATGTTGCCGATGTGGGCCTTCCACTGGATGCCCGCTTGACTAGTGCTCTTGATCCCGATCTAATTATCATCGCCAATTCGGACGAACAGGAATATAAGCGCATTGCCAGCATCGCCCCCACCGTCACCTTCAACTCCTTCGCCACGCTGGAGGAACGGATGCGTACACTTGGCGTCTGGCTCGGTAAGGAGCGAGAGGCCGAACGCTGGTTGTCTACCTTCACAGCCCGTAATCTGGCAATGTGGCAGCAGCTCGGTACGCAAATCACAGCCGGAGAAACGGCCTCCGTCTTCATCTTCGATCATGGTGATCGGCTCTTTGTCATGGGTATGTCCGGATTCTCGTCGGCCCTCTACCACCCCCAGGGCTTTCAGCCCGTTGAACCGATCCAAAGGGTGCTCGACGAGGGACACGGCTTCGCGGAAATAGATCCAAGCGAATTGCCTGATTACGCCGGGGACCGCATTTTTATGCTTGTCCCAACAGCACCAGAATCCAAACATACGCTGGAACGTATGATCAGCAGCCCTCTCTGGCGCAGCCTCCCTGCTGTACGTCAAGGTCGGGTATATTTCGTAGAAGCTGAACGCTGGAACTGGAGCGATGCCATAACCCGACAAAAACTGCTTACTGCACTGCCCAAACTGCTTGGCACTTCATCCTGAGAAGCTGCCATTTTCTAAAGATACTACATTAGACCTTGAATGCTTCCATCTGCCTCCAGCGACATATGCTCAGCTGCTGGGGATTTTGGTAATCCTGGCATCGTCATAGTATTGCCTGTTTCCACGACCACAAAGCCTGCCCCTGCAGACAAAGCAACGCTGGACACGTGAATGGTAAAGCCTTCCGGTGCACCTAGCAGAGAAGGTTGATCTGAGAATGAATATGGCGTTTTGGCCATGCATACAGGCAGTTGTCCAAAACCAAGCTGCTCCATACCGGCCAACGCCCGTTTGGCCGCAGGAGTGTAAGCTACCTCTGCCGCACCGTAAATCTCCTTCGCAATAACACTAATTTTCGCTTGCAAACCAAGGGTATGCTCATACAATGGTGCAAAATGGGCTTTGTCCTCCTGGAGCAGGTTGAGCAGGCTTTGGGCCAGCTTTTCTCCCCCTTGGCTCCCCTGTGCCCACACCTGTGACAACTCTACGGGTACTCCCAGCTTGCGGCATTCCGAGAAAATCAGTTCCAGCTCGGCTTCGCTATCTGTTACAAAATGGTTGACCGCTACCAGTACTGGCACGCCAAACTTTTGCAAATTCCGTATATGCCGGTTCATGTTGGCTAATCCAAGTTGCAATTGTTCCAGATTTTCTGCGTCCAGCTCATTTTTAGCTACACCGCCGTTATATTTCAGCGCTTTGGCGGTTACGACCAACAGAGCCGCATCTGGCTGCAAACCGGATTGACGGCACTTGATGTCAAAAAACTTTTCTGCCCCCAGCTCAGCCCCGAACCCAGCCTCCGTGACAACCACCTCTCCCAGCTTCAGGGCTAGCTTCGTACCGATCAAACTACTGCATCCATGCGCAATATTCGCAAAAGGTCCGCCGTGCACAATAACTGGAGTTCCCTCCAACGTTTGCACCAGATTGGGTTTCAATGCTTCCCGAAGCAGCACAGCCATACCTTCCACCGCATTTAGTTCCTCAGCTGTTACCGTTTCGCCATCTTCGTTATAACCAATCACCATCCGACCCAATCGCACTTTAAGATCGTCCATATCTTCACTTAAACATAATACGGCCATCACTTCTGAAGCCGAGGTAATCAGAAAACCACTTTCTCTCACTGCTCCATTACCTGACCCCAATCCGGTTACAATGTTTCGTAAACTCCGGTCGTTCATATCGACAGCGCGTTTCCACACAATCCGCTCGGGTTTCAACCGCAAAGCATTTCCATGAAATAAATGGTTATCGATCATCGCTGCCAGCAAATTATGCGCTGCCGAAATCGCGTGAATATCACCTGTAAAATGCAGGTTAATGTCTTCTGCCGGAACAATCTGGGCTTGTCCTCCTCCGGTTGCTCCTCCTTTCATGCCGAAGCAAGGGCCCAGGGACGGCTCACGCAACGCAGCAACGGTTTTATGCCCCAGCGCATTCAGCGCCTGTGACAGCCCAATAGTTGTCAGCGTTTTTCCTTCTCCCGCCGGCGTGGGATTCATCGCCGTAACCAGCACCAGCTTTCCATTCGGACGATCCTTTAACTGCTCCCACAGGGACGGGTTCAGCTTTGCTTTATATTTTCCATACGTCTCTAGATGTTCTTCTTCAATTCCTGCTTCTTTGGCTATATCAATAATTCTCTTCATCTTTCGTTATGTACCCCCCGTTTTATAAGTCTGACCGATGGTGTCAAACCCTGTATCGTTTTATTTTACCAAAGTGTGCCGCTTATTGCGCTATGATTCATTTCATCGCAAGCGTTGCTATCATGTGAGTTATAAAAAAAGAGCATCCCCCGCCCGTATGGACTTTGGTGGATGCCCTTTTGATACGTCTCGTTTAACAAACAGCTCTCAAATTAACCTGCAAAGTTAGCAGCGTAATTTTCAGCAATAAATCCCTTAGAAATCAGGATAGATTGGGATTTCTTAGTAGCAGGGCCATAGCCTTGGGACAGCAGATCATTAATATGTAAGCGATTATAAATGAAGCAAAATACAAAGTTGGACGCCCCACTCGTAAGGATCGATACCAGAAAAATAATAACAGCCCACTTCCAATCCCCTCTAAACAACGCAGGGAAAAAACCGAAAAAGAGCGTAGTCCATGAAAAACCTACTTTGCGTTCCTTGATCATTCCAGTTTTATTTCTTAATTTAATCTTCATTTACCCCTTACCTCTCTTTATATAGTCTTTTAGAACTATATTAGATTATATAGGACAGAGGGAATAAATGGAACTCATTTCGTAAAATCATAAATTTCTCAAATACGCTCTAGTTTATAATGCTTTTCCAGCACTTCTTTAAAAACATCAACAGGGTACTTGTATTCAACAGTTTTGAAAACAATCCGGTTATTCCACTGGTTTTTTTCCAGCTCGCACCCATGCTCCATATCCAGTTCCTTCATAATAAATATAATCTCATCTAAGGTTACCAACACACTATGTCTATTCGTCGTAGTTGCCAGCATCTGCTCGCCTTCCTGTGTGTATGCCTTCACGATCTGCTCATCAAACCCTTCGCTGATCATTAATTCCTTCAAGGCTTGTATAAAAAGAGTCGGCAGGTTTTTGTACTGCGATTTTTTAATCCCAAACAGCGTGATGCTTAAGCGGGATATATCATGCATAAACACTATATTTTTTCTTCGATTCAGTAAAAATAAACTGGCATGCCAACTATTCAAAGGCGGATAAATATCAACTTGAAGTGGTTCAGTCTCCCATTCCTTCAGCAGTTTTTGTGTTCCTCGTATGACAAACATCGTTGCTCTCCTTTATTGACGCTCCTGTACCGCAGCGTGATTCGACATACCTAATCTCTCATAATAAGGCATGCCCCGGATATTATAACACTGTATTTCAAACATCGGATTATAAACTCTTTCAGTATAATAGAGGAAAGATATATTGCCAGACACAGCTGATTACGTAACTCCCTGGGACGATCCAGGGAGTTTTCATTTTTTCTTTGGATATTTTTATGGAAATCCCCTCCACTGCTCTATATAATTCAGGTACAGTTCGTCACACGAGCTTAATCTAAAAATTAGGGGTGTTCCACACCTATGCCACAGCATATTTTACTTATTGAAGACGATCTATCCATTGCCGAAATGCTACTCAAAGCACTCACTAAGGAAGGATACAGCCTAACCACTGCCTATGACGGGGAAGAGGGGCTTCTTGCCTTTGAACGTCATACCTATGATCTGGTACTGGTGGATTTGATGATGCCGAAGGTGGACGGTATGGAGGTGATCCGCCGAATCCGTACCCACAGCGCCGTACCTATTCTGATTATGTCAGCCAAGGACAGCGACGTGGATAAAGCGCTTGGACTGGGCTTTGGGGCAGACGATTATGTTGCCAAACCTTTTTCAATGCTGGAAATGACGGCTCGTATTCAGTCCGCGATCCGCAGATCTACTACATATGCCCGTCAGCAACAGCAGGAGGAACAACCGCAAGCACAAGTTTTGACCTACGGCAGTCTGCGCATTGATTTTGATCATTTTATAGTCATACGCAATGAAAATGAAATTCAGCTAACAGCCAAAGAGTCCGATATTTTGAAGCTATTTGTAGCCAATCCAAACCGGGTATTTACAAAAGCACAATTATACGGATTTATTTGGAAAGACGATTATATGGGCGACGAGAACGTGATTAACGTCCATATTCGCCGCCTGCGTGAGAAAATCGAAGAAGATCCCTCTCATCCTGTCCACATTAAAACGCTATGGGGCATTGGCTACAAATGGGAGAATGGCTGATATGAACATCGAAAACATTTCTGAGTGGATTGTCGGCCTCATCATGTCAGTCGTTATAGTATGGCTTTGGCGGGAGCGTATGGCCAATAAGCGCAAAATAAGGGATATCCGAGCCCTACTAGAGCGGATTGTGACGGTGAATCATGCGGAAAAGCTGCTATATGTCACAGGTGACGTTGAACTGCAACGACTCATGACGGAAATTAATCGACTGCTGGACTTGAATCTCAGAGTGTCTGCAGATTACAACCGTAGCCAAATTGCTATGCGCAAAATGATTTCGAACATTTCACACGATCTCAAGACCCCGCTTACGGTTGTGCTTGGATATGCCGAGATGCTGGATGGCGATCCGACTATTTTGCCGGAAGAACGTATAAAGCTGCTATCCAAAATTCATCAAAAGACAAGCGAAGCGATTGAGTTGATCGGAAGCTTTTTTAATTTGGCGAAACTGGAAGCTAATGATACGGATATTCCGTTGACACGACTGGAAGTGGGAGAACTGTGCAGACGCAGCATTTTAGAGTTTTATGACCTGCTGACTGCACAGGGGTTTACTGTGCATATTGAGATCCCGGAGCATACCATTCATGCCTTGGGGAACGAAGGAGCGATTGGGCGGGTGCTGAATAATCTGATCTCGAACGCCATTCGCTACGGGGCAGATGGACGGACGCTAGGCCTGACACTGTCAGAACAGCAGGATACAGTGCGTATAGAGGTATGGGATCGTGGGAAAGGCATACAGGAATCTGAGCAAGATAAAGTTTTTGAACGCATGTATACACTGGAAGACTCCCGCAATAAAGCGGTACAAGGTAGCGGACTGGGCCTTACGATTGCCAAACGTCTGGTTGAAACGATGAACGGAGAAGTTCAATTGACCAGTAGACCTTATGAGCGGACAGTCTTCTCTTTTACATTGAAGAAAATCAACTATTAATCGTACTAAACATGCTCAACTTAATAAATTTGTAAGAATCACGAAAGAAAAATGAACATTTCGCCCTTTATCCTTGAATTATCAGCAGTATACGAAGGGAGAACACCCATGACTTACGTAATACGTACACATCAGTTGACCAAAGCCCTGAAGGGTAACGAAATTGTAGCGGGAGTCACCATGAATGTGCGCAAGGGAGAAACCTATGGCTTTCTCGGCCCTAACGGGGCAGGCAAGACGACGATGATGAAAATGATTACGAATTTACTCAAGCCGACATCGGGTGAAATTGAATTATTCGGTGAGAAATTAACGCCAAAATCGTATCATCTGCTCAGACGGATGGGTTCGATTATTGAATACCCAATTTTTTATGATAGGCTGACGGCGCAGCAAAATCTCGAACTTCATTGTGAATACATGGGCTACTATAATAAGCAGGCTGTTCGGGATGCCCTGGAATTAGTAAACTTGCAGAATGCGGGTGACAAGTCGGTAAAAGACTTTTCACTGGGAATGAAACAGCGTCTCGGGATTGCCCGCGCTATTGCGACTAAGCCAGAGCTACTCATTTTGGATGAGCCGATTAATGGTCTGGACCCGGTGGGAATCAAGGAAATCCGCCAACTATTCCACATGCTATGCAAGGAATATGGGATGACTCTGCTCGTGTCCAGTCATATTTTAGCGGAAATAGAGCAGATTGCGGATACGGTAGGCGTGATTAATCACGGAAGGCTGATTGAGGAAGTGTCGATGGAACAGGTGCGGGAAACCAATACGGAATACATCGAATTTACGACCAACGATTGTAAAAAGGCGGCCTACGTCCTCTCCCATCATCTGAATCTGAATAATATAAGGGTGCTCAATGAACAGAGTATACGTATTTACGATTCAAATGTACCGCAGAAACAAATTACGAAGACGCTCATTTTAAATGATATAGAAGTGGATTCCATTCATCAGAAAAGCAGTACGCTGGAAGACTACTTTTTGCGGCTGTTAAACGGAGGTGATCTCCATGCTTAAATTGATGCAATTGGAGCTGAAAAAATTTCATCTGGCCGGTTATATCCGTTCAGCACTGATCGCCAATGCATGCATTCTTGGGCTGCTCTGTATCATCGCGCTGGACAGCCAAAGTACAGGAATACCCGAATTTACACAGTACACTCAGCTTCTCGATCTCATGGACATGCTGGTCAGAGCCACATTTATTGTGTTTGCCTCTGTTCTCCTGTGCCGCTTTATCGTAGGGGAATTTAAGTCCAAATCGATTACGATCCTGTTCATGTATCCGATTCACCGTCAGAAGCTGATGATCGTCAAGCTCTTGGTTGTGCTGCTGTTTACCTTCTTGTCTATTATTATTTCGGAAATAATCATTACGGCTGCTATTCATCTGCTCAACCAGTTTGTCTTGATTGTACCCGATAACCTTACTCTTTCGATACTGGGTCAACAATCAGCACGGACGCTGATCAATGCCGTTGCTGCCAGCTTTATGGGACTGGTTCCGCTGTATATGGGGATGCGAAGATACTCTGTACCCACCACCATTGTGACCTCAATCCTGATTGTAGCATTGCTTTTCTCCAATAATAACGGCGCTACACTTAGCTCCATAGCCCCCGTGCAAATAGGCTTCTCTATACTGGGAATGCTTGTGGCTTATGCAGCGATTCGACGCATTGAGTATAAGGATATTACTTCATAGTATGTAACTTAGTAAAACGCTTTCGAAAAATAGATGAAAATCATTGTTAGTTATACACACATTTTTCACTGGACTTCATTCTAAAACAGGTATATCCTATAGGAGAAATTAAAAAACGGAATAAGGATCTTCGGGGTAGGGTGAGATTCCCAACCGGCGGTATGGCTCATGGAGCTAAGCCCGCGACTCTGTATCTGGCAACAGGATACGGACTGATTTGGTGAGATGCCAAAGCCGACGGTAGAGTCCGGATGGAAGAAGATCGAAATATCAACATGCCGCGAAGTGGATGAATGCTGCGTTATGGGTTTTGCAGTTGCAGTAACTTCATTTAACTTGCATAAAGCGGCAAGTTTATTTGATCAACCCCCGTCTTGCATGGCCTTTCGCCATGGGCGGGGGTTTTTGTGCCACCGGTCCTGTATTCGCAAGGAGCTAATTGAGTATGAGTCAATCTTCTACTGTACTAACATCCAAAGGTTTTGATCATAGCTCCCACATGAAAAGCGGTTTTTGGCTGGTCGCAATAGGAGCAGCCTTGTGGGGCGCTGATCCGCTGTTTCGTATTATTTTGCTAAAATCATTTACTTCAACACAAATTGTACTAATGGAGCATATGCTGCTTTTCCTCGCTCTGACACCGATGTTGTGGAAGCATCGTGAGGAACTCAAAGCGGTACGGCTTCGTCAAGTTTTCGCTATTTTGTTCGTCTCGTGGGGCGGCTCGGCTCTGGCCAGCGTGATTTTTACCATGGCGCTCAGCAATGGTGATTTGAATGCTGTACTCTTGCTCCAGAAGCTTCAACCGCTGGTCGCTATTGTTCTAGCCCGTATTATTTTGAAGGAAATGTTGCCGCGTCATTTTGGATTATTAATTGTCGTCGCTCTGTTCGGGACGTATCTTCTGACCTTCGGTTGGTCGCTCCCCTTCGGGCATGTTCGTGATTTTGTCCAGGTCGGTAGTCTGCTTGCACTCGGTGCAGCAGTTCTGTGGGGTGGTTCGACAGTCATGGGAAGTTACTTGCTTCGTTCAATGAAATATGAAACGGTAACCTCCCTCCGCTTCATGGTGGCGCTTCCTCTGCTGATTGTCCTCACCTCTGTAGAGCATGCGCCATGGAATATGCCTGCCGGTACATGGGCAGGCGCAGCTGTGATTATCAACTTGCTATTGCAGGCATTGCTTCCGGGTCTTCTTAGCTTATTGCTGTATTACAAAGGCTTAAGTACGACCAAAGCGTCTTATGCTACGATGGCAGAATTGAGCTTTCCCATGGTGGGTGTCGTGATTAATTGGATCGCATTTCAGCAAATCGTTACTGTAGCGCAATTGACTGGTTTTATGCTCATCTGGATTACGCTCTTTATGATTTCACGTCAGCAAAAAAATTAACAGTTCAATGTCCCTTTCATGACTCACCCAAGCCAAATTGTGAAGATGCTTTTGCATCTCCGATTTGGCTTTTTATGTGTTCGCATTAATATTAATCATAGTTCTTTAGACCTGTTTTTCAAAAAAAGTGTCTAAAATATGCTACTATTTCTCGTTTCCCAATGATTACATCTATAAAATTCGTCGGTTTATGTCGAATAAAACAATGTAGTGATCATCAGACACAGAGGAGCAAGAACTATGACTAAAACAAAACAAACAGTTCCGTGGTGGAACAGGTTTCTCAAGCAGTTTTATTTAATGAGGACAAGATTAATAATATCTTTTTTAGCTGTGTTATTGATTCCGAGCGTACTTATCGGGTACTTTTCTTATCAGGGGGCTACGACACAACTCAGTCAGCAAATGGGCGGTTCCGTATATACGAATCTGTATCTGATCCGAAGCAATGTCAATCAGTATGTAGCGCCCATTATGAAAGATCTGGACGTGCTTACCACTGAAATCAATTCTGATTCCATCGGTACCAACCAAGAAGCCCTTCAGAAAAAGTTAGATGTTATCGTCAAGGCTCACCCCGAGCTAGATGCAGCGCTTCTCGGCAATGAGAAGGGGCAATACATACGTTCGCCGAAAAAACAGGAGTCCGATTATGATCCCAGGGAGAGAAAATGGTACAAAAATGCGATGCTGGAAAAGGGCAAAGTATTCGTCGGTGTTCCAGTTGCCAGCGTCACGACAGGGAATTTAGTCGTTAATATATCGGGAACGCTGGAGGACGGTGAAGGAGCTGTTGCCCTGGCTTTGAACCTGGACAAAATGAGTGAAAGTCTGCAGTCTGTTAAGATTGGTGAGCGCGGAGGACTCATTATTGTTGATTCTGAACATAAAGTTGTATCTGGGACTGGAACAGCCTTTAATAAGACAGGCAAAAAAGCGGCTGACGCCATAGAAGGACTTCCCGAAGTGGCGACAACCGTTGAAAATGATGCTCCTTCCATGTCGCAAATTCAATTTATGAATCGAGATATGCTGGCCTTTACACTTAAGGACCCTCTCACCGGTTGGAGCATTGTCGCACTGTCGGATCTGGAGGATTATAGTGATGCAGCCCAACCAATTCTGAAGCAAAGCCTGATTGTAATTGTTATTTCCATACTTGCCGCGGCGATCATCATTGTGCTTATGGTCCGCTCGTTCTTAATTCCGCTGCGCAAGCTGCAAGCAGGAACACGCATCGTCCGTGACGGAAATCTGACCGAACGTGTTAATCTATCCAGCAAGGATGAGTTCGGCGAACTGGCACAGAATTTTGACCAGATGACGCATTCCTTGCATACGATGGTCTCCGAGGTCAACCAAACCTCCTCCCGACTTGCTTCCTCTTCCCTGATAATTAAGGAAAGCACAGAGCAAACGACGGAGTCCGTACAACATGTAGCGGAAACGGTTATGGAATCCGCGGAAAATGCAGCCACCAGCGCCGAGGCATCCGAGCAGACCGCTAATGCCGTTGAAGAAATGGCGAAGGGTGTCAGCACCATTGCCGAATCGGCAAGCTCCATCGTGGATTCAGCAGGACAAACCGAGCATGATGTGGCTCAAGGCAGTCAAATGATCAGTAGTGTACGGACCCAAATGGACCGTATTCTGGAGGCTGTCAGCCAAACGGCTAGCTTAATGGATGAGCTATCCCAGCTCTCGGACGATGCGAAGCAGATGAATACGGCTATTGCCGCCATTGCCAAGCAAACCAATTTGTTGTCTCTGAACGCGTCTATTGAAGCTTCCAGAGCTGGCGAAGCCGGGCGTGGATTTGCCGTAGTCGCTATAGAGGTACGCAAGCTGTCTGAGCAATCCAAGGAAAGCGCGGATTCCATCAGTCAGATTATTACTCAGATGCTCGATTTGATTCAACGCTCTACCGCTACCATGAACGGTAATGTTCGTAACCAGGTAGGTGAAGGTATGCGTATTAGCCAAGATGCAGAAGGTGCATTTACGAATATTGAGCGCTCTACTTCTCATATCGTGGAACAAATTCAAAGTGTGTCCGCTGCTGCTGAACAAATCTCAGCCAGTACAGAGGAAGTCTCCGCCACCGTTACCCATTTGGCAAGCCTGTCTCGCAATTCGGCGGACAGCTCGCAGACAACATCTGCTGCTGCTCAGGAACAAATGGCAGCTATGGAGGAAATCGCCTCTTCGTCACAGGAGTTGTCCAACATGGCGCAGGATTTGCAACAGCTGGTTAAGCGATTTAAGATTTAACTTACACATTGCATCGTTGCAATTTCATGCATGTAAGAATGAACAGTAGTACATCTAATTACTAGAGGATTTTGCAAAAATCCAATAAGCGACTTCCAATGAACAAGATATAGATCAAAATGGTTTAGTTCGTCAATATCTTGCACTTTGGAGCGACTGGAATCGAATTTTGCAAAATCCTGACTAACTAAAGCCTTCGTCCGTATACAAATTACGGGCGAAGGCTTTTTACATTTGAGTTCTTGATATGCTCTCTCTCTTGTTACTTAAAGGGTCATCTGACCGGTTAACTGACGGCGTCTATCTCCTTCGGGGTCGTGCTCCACCTTAATATTCTGATGGAAAATAGCTGTAGTCCGCCCTTCTCTGTCGTACATCGGCCAAGCCCCCTCGGACAGCACTGGCTTCCCATCACGTGCAAAAGCAACCCATGCCTGCTGCATATCTTGAGCCAGCTTCTGCATCGAAGGTTGAATCTCTAATCCAAGCTTATCTAGCAGCTCCAGATTATCGAAAACAAACGCAATCTCTGCACCGTGAACCGCTTGTTCAAAGGTAGGATGCCCGGGCAATGTCCAATCAAAACGATACATCCATACAGGCGCATGCGCCGACTGTGCAACAGCAAGAGCCAACGCAGGACGCCAAAAAAATAGATCGGTCAACATTTGCGCCTGTCCCTCAATCGTAACCGGAAATGGTTCTATCAGGTTGCCGATGTCTGACATGCCCGTCATCATTTCCAATGCTTGTCTCGCTGTCGACTTGTTCATTAGATGGGATTCTTTTCGGATGAAATAGGCCCCCTCATGCAAGTTCGTTCCAATCAAAACGGAAACCTGCTTTGCTGAACCTTGCGCGATTGCAGACAGGGGTACATCTGGCAAGGTCACACCGTCCACAACGGGTTGATAGATCATCGCCATCCCTGGTCCGATGACTTCATGCGTCTTCGCCATCGCTAGCATCAGCGCATCTGTCGGCAGGCTAAACAACCTCTCTGGATGCTGAGTGTCCACACCCAGCTGCTGTAGATACACAGCCGTCACTTGCTCGGCCTGTGAAGTTGGCAATACCTGCGACGCACCGCTCTGCAAAATCGCACGCTGGAACAGTCCTTCAGCTGCTGGCATCGCCAATAAAGCGGCAATACTCATCGCGCCTGCTGATTCACCGAACACCGTCACTTCGTCCGGATTACCGCCAAAGGCAGAGATGTGATCCCTAACCCATTTCAGCGCAGCGATCTGATCCAGTAGTCCCGCATTAGAGGTCAGGCCATCTCCCTTTGGAGTCAGATGCAAAAACCCTAACGGCCCCAATCGATAATTGATCGTAACAACCACAACATCGCCATTCTTCGCCATGCGTTCCCCGTCATATAAAGGTATAATCCCGGACCCCGTGACAAAGGCACCGCCATGAATCCACACCATCACTGGACGTCCCTTCTCAGGAGTCTTCGAAGCAGGTGTCCAAACGTTCAGGTATAAGCAATCCTCTGACTGCTTAGGCGGTTCCACCAGATTTCCAGTCATACTTTCAGCGGATGGCATAGGTTGCGGACAGATTGGCCCAAAACTCGTCGCAGCCCGCACACCCTCCCAAGACTCCAAAGGCTGGGGCGCGTGAAAACGTAGTTTTCCAATAGGAGGCTGTGCATATGGGATACCTTTCCATACATGATATCCATTTCCTGATTCCCCACGCAATTGACCTAGACGAGTATGTACTATAATACTCTCCATCATGAAGCCCCCTTTATTTCGTATGTTCAACACAACGGTATAATATCAATCTTTACATATCTCTATTATACCCTTTGCACACGGCCAAACCAAAAAATACCGGAAGCACTTTTGCGCTCCGGCATTTTTATAAACAAGATAGGGAAATAGCGATTAATCCCGAACTTCTTCTTTTGGAATCAGCTTGTAAATTTCTTCGCTTTCCATAGAGTCAATTAGTCTGTCTAGCCACTTGTAATAAGCGACGGCCTGCTTCATTTTCAAACGATCTTGCTGAAGAATCGCCTTAAATTCCTCGTACTCTTCACCCTGATTCATCAATTTGTCCAGCTCATCAATGGCTTTGCGCAGCACCAGTAAATTTGTTTCTACCGCTTTTCTCCATTTAATAGCGAAGAAGTCAGTAAATGTTTGATGCCAGTCATATTCAACTTCATACAAATCCTTGCGTGAGCCCTTGCTCCATACCTTATTTACCATTTTCAGATCCAATAATGTGCGAACTCCTGTACTCATGCTCGTTTTGCTCATTTCCATTTCACGGCCCATCTCGTCCAGCGTCATCGGTTTATCCGCAAAAAAAAGCAAACCGTATAAATGCCCCGCAGACAAAGTAATCCCATACAGGTCCATGTTTTTACCTATAGCTTCTATGACACGTTTGCGAATTTTTTGCAGCGAAGCCTGCTGCTCATCACCTAACTGGTACAAGCTCATGCTTGCAACCTCCTAATTTTAGAGCATTTTGCACAACCTAGTATGAACGATTTACCCGTAAAAGATTAGCTTTGACGCAATATATGAAATCTTTCAACAATAAATGAAATGTTTCAAAAGCAAAGCTTCTGTCTATATTACAACAGCATGGGTCGTTCAAAATCATAATTCGCAAAATTGCTAATGATAGTAAACTTTTAAAATTATGGATATACATAAATCTTTTTCTTATGGTTATATTTCATTGTCTATTTTAAAAAAAGCACTATCGGTTGTAAAGTTCCGAATGTTTGAGCATTCTATAGAACGAAGGAGCATATTGAAGGAAACTTTGTACAGTTTTTTCTGTACGTACTTTATGAACAGTTTTTTTATTTGAAATGTAAGCAATGCTTCTGTTACAATTAATTTTGTCATTAACCGTTCAGGATGTTCAGAATTATGATTTTTATACTCAATCCTTAATGCAACATGGGGTTAATACCAAGCAAAGTATAGAAAGAAGAGGTGTATGTATGACGATTTTGGAAGTCAAAAATGTCAGCAAACTCTTTGGTCCTCACGCAGAGCAAGGTGTTCCGCTCCTGGAGCAAGGCTGGGGCAAGGAAAAGTTGGCCAAAGAAAAACAGATTACTGTTGGTGTCAATAAGGCCAACATGGAAATTAAGCAAGGTGAAATTTTCGTAATTATGGGGCTATCGGGCAGTGGCAAGTCCACTTTGGTGCGAATGCTAAATCGCTTGATTGAGCCTACCTCCGGTGAAATTCTGGTCCACGGCAAAGATCTCCGTAAGATGAACAAAGAACAACTTCGCGAAGTTCGTCGTAAAACCATCAGCATGGTTTTTCAAAAATTCGCTCTGTTCCCACATCGGACTGTATTAGAAAATGTAGAATATGGTCTTGAAATTCAAAAGGTAGAAAAAGCACAGCGTCAGGAAAAGGCGCAACAAGCGCTGGAACTGGTTGGTCTCAAAAACTGGGGCGATAAAATGCCCGATGAATTGAGTGGCGGTATGCAGCAGCGTGTCGGTCTGGCACGGGCGCTGGCTAATGACCCTGAAGTGCTCCTGATGGATGAAGCGTTCAGTGCATTGGACCCGCTCATTCGCCGTGACATGCAGGATGAGCTGTTGGAGCTTCAGGATAAAATGAAGAAAACCATTGTGTTTATCACCCATGATCTGGATGAAGCGTTGCGGATTGGTGACCGGATTGCATTGATGCGAGACGGTGCGGTCGTACAAATCGGTACACCGGAAGAAATTATGATCCAACCGGCTAACTCTTACGTAGCCCGCTTCGTCGAGGATGTGGATCTGTCCAAGGTATTGACGGCTGCTCATGTCATGCTTCGTCCAGAAACCATCACCATGGATCGTGGTCCGCGTGTGGCTCTGGAATTGATGCGAGAGCGTGGGATTTCCAATTTGTTCGTCATTGACCGCACCAAAAAGCTACTGGGTGTTATTAACGCCGAGGATGCTGTTCATGCACTGCGCAATAATTTGAAAATTGAAGATATTTTGATCACGGACGGACCGCAGGTTGCTGCCGAAACTGTCATTAATGATTTGTTTGAAATTACAAGCTCGTCCAAGGTACCGCTGGCTGTGGTCGATGACAAGCAAAAGCTGCTGGGCGTTATCGTCCGTGGAGCATTACTCGGCGCACTTGGTGGAGATGTTACTACTACGAAGGAGGTGAATGCCCATGATACCGAAACTGCCAATCGCTGAGTGGATTCAAGCCATTGTCGACTGGATGGGTATTCATCTGGCTGGATTGTTTAATGTTATTTCTTCCATTATAGAAGCTGTAGTAGGCTTTTTCTCAGGCCTGTTCATGCTTCCGCACCCTCTGGTGTTCATCGTGATCATCGGCATTATCGCCTTTATGATCGGGCGGGTTCAGCTTACGCTGTTTACTGTCATCGGCTTCCTGCTGATTGATAATCTTGGTTATTGGAGTGAAACAATGAATACGCTCGGACTGGTCATCACGTCTGCGCTCGTATCCATTGTTATCGGGATTCCCATCGGGATCTGGTGTGCATACAGTAAATCGGCATCACGCATTATCACGCCTTTACTTGATTTTATGCAGACGATGCCTGCGTTCGTGTACTTACTCCCAGCGGTTACCTTTTTCAGCCTGGGTGTTGTGCCGGGTGTTATCGCATCTGTTATCTTTGCAATCCCCCCAACCATTCGCATGACCAACTTGGGGATTATGCAAGTATCAGGTGAGCTGATCGAAGCATCAGACGCTTTTGGTTCAACCTCAGCGCAAAAGCTGTTCAAAGTTCAGCTTCCACTGGCATTGCCTACCTTAATGGCTGGTATTAACCAGACGATTATGCTGTCACTGTCCATGGTTGTTATTGCTTCCATGATCGGTGCGGAAGGCATCGGTGCTGTTGTGTACCGTGCTGTGACACAGCTGCAAATCGGTAAAGGTTTTGAAGCAGGCTTAGCTGTTGTCGTTCTGGCTATTGTGCTTGACCGTTTTACGCAAAATCTGTTTAAACCTACGCAAAAAGGCAAAAGCCGCGTATCCAGCAAGCAAAAAGTATGGATTACTTCTGCAGTTACAGCTGTCATTCTGATCGCTGGTGCATCCCAATATTTTGTTGGAACGGACCATTCCGCATCTGGCAAAGGTAACGCTGCTGCCAACCCGGTTGGCGAAGAAGTCGGTTACAAAATTATCGGTATTGATGCCGGGGCAGGCATTATGAAATCGACTGCCAAAGCAATTCAAGACTACAATTTGTCTGATTGGAAACTGGTTGAAGGTTCCGGTGCAGCTATGACGGCCACACTGGACAAAGCCATTAAAGCGAAAAAACCGATCATTATTACAGGTTGGACTCCTCACTGGATGTTCAACAAGTATGATCTCAAATATTTGGAAGACCCTAAGAAGTCTTATGGTGAAGCCGAGGGGATTCATACGATTGCCCGTAAAGGCTTGCACCAGGATGCTCCTATCGCTTATGAGTTTCTAAAACGTTTCAAATGGACACCAGAAGATATGGGTGAAATGATGGTCGCCATTCAAGCCGGAACCAGTCCTGAGCAAGCTGCCAAGGATTGGGCGGAGAAACATGCCGACAAGGTTCAGGAATGGACTCAAGGACTGCAACCTGTCAATGGTGATACCTTCAAGCTAAGTTATGTGGCTTGGGATTCTGAAATTGCCAGCACGAATTTGCTAAGTTATATTTTGGAGAACAAACTGGGTTACAAAGTAACCGCACTTCAAGTTGAAGCAGGTCCTATGTGGACGGGTGTCGCTAGTGGTGATGTAGATGCTTCACCGGCTGCATGGCTGCCGTTAACACATGCGGATTACTGGGCTAAATACAAGGATAAGCTCGACGATCTTGGGGCTAATATGAGCGGTGTTAAAACCGGATTGGTCGTTCCAGCTTACATGGATGTTAAATCGATTACTGATTTGCAGGATAACGGAGCCGAAGCGGCTACGGCTTCCGCCACAACTGAGGACTTTGGCAAAGAGGTCGGTTACCGCATTGTCGGTGTCGCTCCCGGCGACGGATTGATGAAGCTGACTGCCAAGGCCATGAACGATTACGACCTGTCCGACTGGAATTTGCTTGAAAGCTCCGGCGCTGCTATGACAGCTAACCTGGACAAGGCGATCAAAGCCAAACAACCTATCGTTGTAACAGGCTGGACCCCTCACTGGATGTTTAACAAATACGATCTGAAATACTTGAAGGACCCTAAGAAGGCGTATGGTGATAAGGAAGAAATCCATACCATTGCCCGCAAAGGCTTGAAGCAGGATGCTCCTGTGGCTTATGAATTTCTAAGCCGCTTCAAGTGGACTGCTGAGGATATGGGTGAAGTGATGATCGCGATTCAGGACGGTACTGCCCCGCAGCAGGCTGCCAAGAACTGGGCTGATAAACATCCTGACAAGGTTCAGGAATGGATCAAGGGCCTGCAGCCCGTCAGCGGCGATCCTTTGAAGCTGAGCTACGCTGCTTGGGATTCTGAAATTGCCAGTACGAACGTATTGAAATATGTATTGGAACAAAATTTGGGCTATAAAGTAACAGCCCTGCAAGTGGAAATCGGCCCGATGTGGACTGGCGTAGCTGGCGGAAGTGTAGATGCTACCGCAGCCGCTTGGCTTCCATTGACGCATGCTGATTATTGGGCTCAATACAAGGATAAGGTGGATGACATCGGAACCAGTATGACTGGCGTTATGTCCGGGCTTGTCGTTCCATCCTATGTGCCGATTGATTCTATCGAGGATCTTAAGCAGCCGCAATAATATTTTTTCCACTTTTAAACCATATGAACAAGCAAAAGGCAGATCAGGGTTTACTCCTGATCTGCCTTTTTATGATATCCAATATTTAGAGTTGCTCTCAGCCTTTTAGCGTGAATCCTTCTTGAGCGGACACATCGGCATGCTGCCCTGTCGTCTGGTGCTGTCTAAAGAATAACGGATAGATCGCAAAGGACACCAGCAGACTCACACAACCAATGACGCCTAGAGCAATCATATCTTTGAAGATGTAGGTGATATCCAATCCTTTGAGCGTGATGTTCCGTACAGCATCCAGGTAATACGTCAGTGGCAATATCTCAGCAAGCCCCCGCAAGAAGCCGGGCATTGCCTCTAATGGCCACGTATAGCCTGACAGCATAAAGGAAGGAACAGCAATCAGCATCAGAGTTTGGGTCGCATCTACTCTGGTTTTGGAAAAGAGACTGAACAGGAAGCCTAATCCGCACAAGGCAAAGTTAAAAACCAGCGACACTAAAATCAACGGCAGTACCTGTCCCCTAAACGGAATATCGAAGCATAAAGCGCTGATACTGAATACAGTCAGCACATTGAAAGCTCCCGCTGCATAATACGGTGCCAGTTTGGCAATAGCCAAACGCCAAGGGGTATTTCTCCATGCGCCAAATCTCCCCCAAGTCCCTGCTTCCTTATCACGCGTGCAGGACAACGCGATACCAAGCAGCAAACACTGCTGGAGAGCCGCAGAGATAACCCCTAGTGGCATGAAAAGCTTATAATCATATACCGGGTTAAATAGCACTCTGGATCGGAACGGGATGGTAGTCAGCGTCGAGGCGGCCTGATCGGCGTTCATTCCCTTTTGTTTCATGGAATTGACTGATACTCCGGCACTCACGCTACTAATAACCTGATTCGCAATCCGACTGGCACTATTGGAATACATCATATTACTGCCGTCAATCAGCGTGAGCACGGGTGGATTCTCCCCATGCTTAAGCCGAGTGGTAAAGTTGTCGGGAATGACGATTCCGACCTTAGCTTCTCCAGTCTCTACTTGACGGACTACATCATCCTGATTGTTTGCTTGCCGTGTAACGGCAAATGAATCGGTCGAATCAAACGCCTGAATGATCTGGCGACTGAGCTGCGAATTATCTCCGTCGTACACAGTGACAGGCATCTCGGTAATCCGCTGATGTGAATACAGGAAGCCGAATAGTATCGTATACACAATCGGCGTAATCAGCAGAATAGCCATAAAGCGGCGGTCCCGGAAGATGCTCAGCCATTCCTCGCGAAACACATCGCGGATACGAAGTCTTTCCTGTGAATCCTGCATATTACTGCGCCCCTTTGCCTGCAAACAGAACCGTGGAGCCTGTTGGAACCGATGCAGCAAGGTCTGGCAATGCTACTTTAACACCGAAGGAACGGACATCCTTGTCACCGGAGCTTTGGCTCGGTTTTTGAATAGCAAAGTCAGCAGCCGATTCTAACAGAATGACTTTACCCTTCAGCTCCTTACCGCCAGACAGCAATTTAATTTGGACTGTATCCCCTGCTTGAAGACCGTTCAGAGACGTTTCAGGTACATAGAATTTAGCCCAACGTTGTGTCAAAGTTTCAATGGTATAGACCGGGAACCCTGCGCTAGCCATTTCACCTAAGCTAAGCGACTTGGATTTTACGATTCCATCCTCGGACGCACGCAGCGTAGTGTAGCTCAAATAGGTCTGAGCCTCTTGAAGTGCGGCTTCCGCTTGGGCTACCTGAGCATTGGCACCTGCAACCGCAGATTGAGCCTGCTCAACTGTGGATTGCGCCGCCTTCACCGCAGATTGCGCTTGTTCTACCGAAGCCTGAGCGGCTTTGACATCTTCCTGTTGCAGAGCAACTTTGCCCGCTCCTGCCTGTGCTTCCTTCACCGCAGCCAAGGCTTGACGGTATTGAGCTTCAGCCGCCGTAATTTCCTCCTTGCGGCTTCCCTCCCGTGCCATATCCAATTTTTGCGACTCTGCATTATACTTGGCCACTGCCTGTTGATGTTCCAATGTCGCTTGATCCAAAGATGCCTGGGTTGCTGCACCGGCTTCTTGAAGCTTTTTGGCACGCTCCAGATTTTTAACGGTCAGGTCCAGCGTTTCCTTGGCTACCTTCACAGATACTTGCAATTGCTCAAGCTCCTGTGGTCTTGCCCCGCTCTTGAGGGCATCCAGTTTTGCCTTGGCGGCGTTCGCAGCCGCCTTGGCCTGTTCAATCTGGCTGGAGGAAGCCTCCGCGGTCACACTGACCGATGTCGTGCCTTGGCTTTTCTTGGCCTGAGCAGCACTCACAGTAGCCTGTGCCTGGCCTACGCCTGCTTGAGCCTGCAACACTCCAGCTTTTGCTTTGGATACATTACTCTTGGCTGCCAGCAATGCCGCCTGTGCCTGCTTCACCTTATCTTCCAACTCGCGACTTTCCAGATGGGCTAACACCTGCCCTTTTTTAACCTGATCGCCTTCTTTGACGAGCATCTGGTCAATCCGTCCTGCCATTTTAAAGCTGGCATTGAGGGTATCCGACTCCACATAAGCCGTAGGAATGGAAGAAGACTGATCCGCAGACAAGCTGCTTCCACCCCGTGGAAGAGCAGTTAAGGCATATATCCCAACCGCGATTAAAATAATAAGTACGACATAAATCGTATATTTTTTAGCTTTCATGTTTTCATCACTCCATCTGTATATTAATGTTGCATGCCCAATGCATTACACACAAAAACTTCAATACTTTCACGAACCTCTTGCAGATTCATCGTTTCGCCCCAAACCATTGACCTCATCGGTGCAAAAATGTAAATCCCAAATAAGCAATTGGCTGTTGTTTTGGCATCCAGCTTACTTGAAATTTTCCCATGAAACTTGCCGGAATCGATCTCTGCCTCCATAAAATCAAAATAGTCAGCCAGCACCTGCCTAATATTAAAATGCTGCTCTTGCGAAACCCAGCCCTTACTGACCAATAGACGGCAAAAGTCCGGTTCTCTCACAATAAACTCAATATGTACTTGGATTAGCTTGCGAATCCTAAGCTCCACCTGATCTTTAGGCGTATGAGCCATTGCTTCATGGATATCCCGGACAAAACGCTCCATCCCCATCTTCAAAATGTAAATGTACAATTCTTGCTTGTTTTTAAAATTGTAATACAGGGTTCCTTTGGCTATGCCACAAACCTTGGCAATTTCCTCCATATTTGTTTCATTAAATCCTCGTTCAGAAAAAGCTTTGAGTGCGCCGTTAAAAATAATTTCCTTTGTCTGCTGTTTCATGCTTCCTCCTTTTTTGAACTGACCGTCCAGTACAAAAATTATGTATTTATTATAAGCCCATTTTTAGTTATCCAGCAATAGGAAAAATGAAAATATTTCATTTTAGACAATTCGTCTAAACGCTTATTCTAAAAGTGAAAATGCAAAAACGGATCGAATAAGTGAGGGGGTCACTCATTCGATCCGCTATGTCATAAAATCGGATGATAAGGGGGCCATTCTACAGATTATCAACCGATTTTAAGGGAAGGCCGACTATTTTTTCACGGTTTGATTATATTGCGCAATTTTGCCTGTGATTTCTTGGGTAGCTTGATCCAATGCCTGTTTGGGCTGTTGCTGGCCACTCAGAACAGCCTCGATTGCACCTTCGACGATTTGACGCGCTTCTGGGAATACGCCCATCACTGCGCCCTGTGTAGCGGTGGATTGTGCCGATGCATGCAATTGGTCAACCGCCGTCTGGAATTGCGGATATTTTACCATATTGTCTTTGAGTACCTTTTCGTCATAGGCCGCTTTCGTGATCGGGAAGTACCCGGTATTCACACTCCATTGTGCCTGTACAGCTGGGGAAGCGACGAATTTAATGAACTCCCATGCTGCCTTCTGCTGGGCTTCGGGCTTGTTGTTCATGATGTACAAGCTTGCGCCGCCTACAACCACGCCGCCTTCTTTAGCTTCATTCGCTCTTGGCAGGAATCCTGTGCCTACTTCAAATTTATCGCCAACCTGCTCCACAATATTACGCAGCGAAGCGGTGGAATCCAGCGTCATTGCAATTTGCCCTGCGGAAAAAGCCTTTGCCGTATCGTCCGAGTTACGTCCCAGATTGGATACAACCTTTTCATCGATCATTTTCTTCCACCACGTTAGGGTTTTTACACCTGCATCCGAATTCAGCATGGATTCCGTTGCCGCTTGATCACGACCATTGCCATTATTCACATAATCTGCGTTCTGATTGGCAAACAGTTGTTCCATAAACCAGCCGTAGATGGCAATGGAAGCACCGGATTTACCATCCTTGCTCAAGGCTTTAGCAGCCTTTTCGAACTCATCATACGTTTTCGGAGGATTAGCTGGATCAAGTCCTGCGGCTTTGAATGCATCCTTGTTGTAATATAAAATCGGGTTTGACGTATTGAACGGCATGGCGTTCAGTTTACCATCAATCGTATAGTATCGTGTAATATTCGGCTCTAGCTGTGACAGATCGAACTTGTCTGCATCAATAAATTGTTGTACGGGTGTGATCATTTTGGAATCGATCATGAATTTACTACCGATTTCGTATACTTGAATGATGTCCGGGCCGCTGTTGGAACCAAGCGACGCTTTCAGCTTGTTCAAGCTATCATCGTATTTGCCTTGATATACTGGCTCTACCTGAATGTCCTTATGACTGGCGTTAAAGTCAGCAGCGATCTGCTTGATTGCTTTTTCACCGTTACCGGACATCGAATGCCACCAAGTCAGCTTCACTGGAGAAGCCGCTGCTGCCCCATCACTACCATTACTCGGCTTCTCTGCAGCAGTATTATTGCTACAACCTGCTGCAACCACCATGGCAGTCAGAATAAGCAGGGTCAATGCACTTTTCAGACGAAAAAATCTCATAATCTCTCTTCTCTCCCTTTGATTAAATGATTCTTGAATTGGCATTCTCTTGCGATATTCTTGTGTGTTGAAGCTCTGTATATGGGCTGCTTGCGCAGGTGTTGCTTTCTTTTGACATATGTGGTCAGCCTTTAAGTGCACCCGCCGCCATTCCACGAACCAACTGTTTTAGTCCAAAGATCAGCAGGAGCAGAGACGGTAAAATGACAAGAGCCGTACCCGCAAATACCAGATTCCATGAAGTCGATTCCTGAAATTCGAGCATGGATATGCCGATCTGTACCGTGCGCATATTCTCGCTATTGGTGATCAGTAAAGGCCAGAGGTACGAATTGTACATATTCAGGAACGAATACACAGCCAGTGTTCCGAGCGCAGGGCGCGATAACGGAAGCACATGGAACAGAAAGTAACGGATATGTCCGCACCCATCCATTCGAGCCGCCTCGAACAGTTCCTTGGGAAGCTGGAGAAAAAATTGCCTTAACAGGAATGTTCCGAATGCTGTCGCCAGAAAAGGAACTGTCAACCCTTGATATGTATCAAGCCAGTTCCAGCTTCGTACCGTCAGGTAGTTCGGAATAATGGTCACTTCCCAAGGGATCATCATTGTCGCAACAAACATGCTGAAAATGAAGTTTTTTCCCTTGAATTCCATTTTGGCAAAGGCATAGGCCGCCAAGCTCGCTGTAATCAGTTGCCCAATCATTGTAAGACCCGAAATGAGAAATGTATTTCCAATAAAGGCTGCAATCGGAACGATTTCAAACACTTCAGTAAAATTGGCCATATGAAAAGAATGCGGGAAAAAGCTTGGTGGGTAAGCGCTCGCTTCCTCGGGAGACATGACTGCCATAAAAAACGTATATATAACCGGATACAAAATGAGAGCAGCTGCAATCGTAAGCAGCACATACAGCAATGTTGAATTCAGGTGTCGTTTCATTGGTAATGCACCTTTCTTTCCACCCATTTGAACTGAATCATCGTGAGCAGCAGAATGACAGCAAACAAGACAATGGCCTGCGCGCTCCCCGTTCCGAACCGGAAATTAACGAAAGCTTCCTGATAGATGGAATACACAAATACATTCGTACTGTTCACCGGACCGCCTTTGGTCAAAATGTTAATTTGAGCAAAAGACTGGAAGGCTCCAATGATGGAAACTACGGTCACAAAAAAGATCGTCGGTGATAACAGTGGCATGGAGATACGCCAGAACGTGACGAGCGGTCCAGCCCCGTCCATTTTGGCACTCTCATACATGTCATCTGGAATCCCTTGAAGTCCGCTCGATAAGATAATGTAATTGAAGCCAAGATTCATCCAGATGGTCATTATGGCTACTGAGAACAGCGCCCAATCCGGGCTGGTCAGCCACGGAACCGGATTGATATGTAGGAGGGAAAGCACATAGTTGAGCATCCCCAGTGTCGGATGAAAAAGAAATTTCCAAATGACCGCAGATGAACCGACCGACAACACCATCGGCAGCGAAAAGGCAAACTGGAAGATACGCATTCCCCGCAATTTACTGTGTGTAAGTGCAGCCAGTACCAGCGCCAATAAAATACCTACTGGTACGGTTAACAGTGCAAACAGGAGTGTCACCTTAATCCCTTGCAGAAACAATCCCGAGCTGAAAAGTGTAGTGAAATTATCTAATCCTACATATGCTGCAACGTTTCCTGCGGGATCTGTAGAATGCAAGCTGAGATAAACGGACTTGATCATCGGATAAAACATAAATATAACGAACAAAATAAGCGATGGAGCCAAAAAGGTATACGCCAGCGCGTTTTCGCGCAGTCTTTGAATTTTTAGCGAACCCGTGCGTATGCGGGCTTTAGACGAAGTCTGTTGCTGACTCCTCGTCCCCAGTCCCATAGATTTGTTAAGCTCACCCAAAACGGAGCGCCCCTTTCTTTTCAAACCAACCTCAGTAAGTGTATCGTTTCGATGTAAAGGGAACGTCAAGTGGGCTGGAGTAAAATGTTAATGTTTTTTCTTATTGTAAAAGCAACTCTCTATAGGTATGAGCACAAGGACGGTTATAACCCTGTTGAGCTAGCGTTCGATCCATACAATCTGTCTAGTTAAAAAGACAAAAAACCTCCAATTCCGTAAGGGGCCTGCCATTGGCCCATTACGAAGTTGGAGGTTTTAGTTATCTCTATACAATCTCCACTCGGTAGGTGGGTGAACACCTCGTTCACACCCTGATTAATCAGCGTGATGTTCCCTCTAGAATCCGATAAATAGATCTAATCTTGAGTGATTTGAAATGATGAATCTTAGAAACGGGGAATGGTATGCGCTCTTTCTTGGCAAGCTAATGTGAGAATACGTAAGAACGGAGAAGAAGCCTGATGAAATATAACCATTTGCTGTGCGCTGGAATCGCTGTTTCTTTACTGTGTATCAGCTCTTGTCCCACTCCATCTACCAATGCACAAGCCCATGCCTCCCCTACTCCTACAAAGGGAAGAGCCTATTATGAAGAACGCGGCGACATTGTATGGGAAGTTCCTACCCATCGCAAGTTGATTGCCCTCACATTCGACGACGGACCGGATGGAAGCAATACGCCTGCCATTTTGGATTTGCTTAAAGAATACGATGCTAAAGCGACCTTTTTTGTCGTCGGCAGTCGTGTAGAAAAGCTGCCTCACCTTGTCAAGCGGGAACGAGAAGAAGGGCATGAAGTTGGCAACCATACCTTCCTTCACTCATCCTTTCAGTATATTTCTCGCAACAAAGCTCTGTCCGAATTGGATCAAGCTCAGGCGAGCATCGTACAGGCAACTGGTGCGGGGACCCATCTTTTTAGGCCGCCCGGCGGCTCCTATACCGATTCGCTGGTCAAGCTCTCCAAGGAGAAAGGGCTGAAAATTATTTTATGGTCCTGGCATCAGGACACCTTAGATTGGCGAAAACCCGGTGTACATCGTATCGCTAATAAGGTCCTTCGCAACGTCCGTAACGGCGACATTGTCCTCATGCACGATTATGTACATCAAAGTACGCAAACCGTTGAAGCCTTGAAAATTATTCTACCCGAGCTCAAGAAAAGAGGTTATACCTTCGTTACGGTATCTGAATTACTCTCTAATCGGGAAAAACCGGATGGGCTGATTGAAGTGAATAAGTGAAAGGAAGAATTAAACTCCGTCAATTATTTGTTGACGGAGTTTTATATAGCGTTGCAGTATGAGACTCTTGGCATTTGGTTTTGAAAAGGATCTCATCCCCCAAAATATAAAAAGCCGCGACTTACGCGGCAATTAATAAGATCATTGCTATACTTTAGTCCAATGTTTTGGAGGCAAGCCATTGCATCATCGTTGTTTTCTTTCCGTTAATCACCTTCGATACTTCGTTGTTATATACGTAAATCCAAGACCAATGGCCGTTGTATTCATACGGTGTTTGGTCGCTCTTCTTATACAAACCAGAGGTATCCACTACGTTATCAAATAACGACATATGAACATCCTTTGCTCCAGCATTCACTAAACGGTTGTAAGTCGGAACCGTATAATCGTTGGGCGGAACCACGGTGTCGGTTTTGGCAGCCACAAACCAGATCGGCAGGTTCTTCATTTCGTTAATCTGTTCATCGGTTATAAGACTATCCTTCAAGGCTTCACATGCGACCACAGCTGCTGCAAAATAATCTTTATAGTCACGGATCATCAGCATAGTCATGTAACCACCGTTGGAGTCTCCACCAATGTAGATTCGATCTGTATCAATGTCTTTGTTTTGGGCCACGTAATCCTTAATTAAGGACATCAATGCTTGCTCATACTTGGAGGTTCCGTCCCCAAAGCTTGTAAAGCCATCCATCCAGTAGGTTGGGGTCTGAGGTGCCAACACATAAGCCCCGCCAAAATAGGATTGAATATCCTTTGAGGAAAAATTTGCTGCTTTATTTCCGGCAATCGGAATCGTTGGATCGGTACCTCCCTCACCCATACCATGCAGCCAGATCACCAAAGGGTTTTTCACTTTGTCTTTTGCCGGTGCATAGTCTGCGTAGGTTAAAGTAACTCCATCAAAAGTAGATTTACCGGTCGCAAATTGATCAACCAACTTCCGTATCTGTCCTGCGGAAGTATCAATCTTCAAATCGGAAATCGTTCCGGATTTGGTTTTAATAGCTTTTTGCTGCGTGATCGTGTATTTGTTATCATTCCATGCATTAAACCCGGAGCCTGCCGCATCATAATGAATAGCGGAGCTTAGTGTTAATGTCGGACCGATTTCCATTTCCAATACAACATAGCTTCCGGTTTTATTTACAGGATTGCCACTTTTGTCCGATACATAGGCCTTGGTGACTTTCCGGTTGCCATTTTCAATAAAGGGATTTAACAACCGATTGTCGCTTCTTCCCACATGCACCTTAAATGTATCCTTAGTTATCGCATCTTTAGGGACTGGCTTACCCAGGTTAACAATGATCTTCGTAATGGCTGCTCCCCAATCCTTAACTTCCGCAACCGTCCGGTATGAGGTGGGCTGTATCTTTACATCCTTGGCCCATGCACCGGAGCTGAAAACAAGAGTCGTACCGATAGCTAAAGTGAGTAACATAGTTGTCTTAGCAGCCTTTTGAAACCGTTTAAACATGATGTCTTACCTCCCAGATCCATTAATAGAACGCTTACATTATTTATTTTAATAATCTTTTTAATTTGCATCCTGTCTTTTATTAGCCTAATTCAGGTCAATTACTGACTCCTTGCTCCAGAATACCTCTTGTTCTCTTTTCGATATTGATGCGGTGTTGCCTGGAAAACCTTCTTAAATACCCTGGCAAAAGACTTCTCGTTCGGAAAACCGTGCTCCAACGCAATTTGTATGATGGAATGATCCGTATTCATAAGAACACGATAAGATCTCTCCAGACGGATGGCATTGATATATTGAAATAGAGTCATCCCTACATGCTTCACAAAAAAACGGGACAAATATTCGGGAGATAGTCCAAAAACCTGGGCTATGGAATCCAGGGATAAGCTTTGATCGTAATTCTCTTTGATATAATTGGTTATCAGCGTCAGCCGCTCCAAATATTTATCAGAGTTAAAGCCGGGGATAGATTCATTGTCCATTTTAAAATGCATTAATAACAGATACACCAGTTTATAAGATAGCGATGTTAAATGGATATGTGCTAAAGAGTCATTATGCTGATTGAGATAAGCCACAAATAAGGTGTTTAGCAAATCACGCAGCTCCGCAAAATGCTGTAATCTCTGCTCGTTAGTTTCGAAAATGGATATACAGTCAAATGAAATGGGGTTACTGCCGTTGACATTTGCTCTAATAAATTCAGAAGGAATCAGAACGGTTATGGCCTCTCTTCCTTTTCCCTTAGCCACAGAAAAGGAATGAATAGCATTCGAATTAATGAGCACAATATCTCCTTCTTTGGAGCTATAGCTCGCACCATCAATATAGATATGGTCAATTCTTCCTGAAAGTACATAGGATATTTCGATGCTATCGTGCCAATGCCCAGGTATGTATGCTGGTTCATTGGAGGAATGAACTATAATTTTTAACGGAAAATGATGGTCTGCCTGGACCAGCTCATATTTGTATTCCAAGTTTATCGCTCCTCTCAGATGTGACCTCATAAATAGAAGAAAATGGCTTCAGCAGAGTGCCGAAACCACTTGTATTTAACCTCCCTCTCTCTATAAACAAAAAAACCTAAGTATAACAAAATACATAAGATCCTTGGATCTTAATATTTTGTTCCTTAGGTTTTGCCTGCGTAACAGTAACAATCCTAGTGCTATTCATTTAATTAAGCTAAGTATATAGTGGGTTGAAATACATGTCAACGCTTTCATTTTAGAGCGTAATGAAGTGAAAAAACTGGATTGATTCTCGCCGATAAACGTTTCTGAACTTAACTCTTATTTTATAACATGGTTTGTTCCCTGTTCAGAAAATTTCATTTGCCTATATTCATTCATATTCGCCGAGATTGTGATTTTTTATGTGATTTTTTATGTGATTTTTTGTGATTCAAATAACGAAATATTCACCACATATCGGCCTCATCAACAATTTCCTTCTATTGTATATTGAGGCATAGGAAGTAGCAATGATATTTCTGAAATTTAATATTCTCTAAAATACCTCTTCCTAAACAGCTGGCATTTTAACGATCACATATCATAATTGTGGCTTGGCAACTTGGAAAAATGTACTGAAATTAATTTATTGACATGAAACCAGTTACATATTTTAATCTTGTTTTGTAGCGAGAGATCATAGATAAGCATGTTACCAACTCGTTTTGAATTTTTTTAAATACATTTTAAATGTCCATTATAAAGTATTTAAAAAAAGAGTTTTATGAATTTCACAGGAGGCGAATTTGATGGGAATATTAGGTGGATATATTGACCACGTGCGTTTTGATGGGTTCGTATTTTATCATTAGCGCAATTGTATATTCGCAAAGTTCAAATTCTGGTGGAAAACATGCAAGTGAAATACGTCGATCATTGCAATCAGAAGGATAAACAAGACAAACAAAAAACAGGAGGGTAATAAGTATGATTAAACTTGTAGTCACTGATCTAGACGGAACATTTCTGAACAATAAAAGTTTGTACGATGTCGAACTTTTCAAAAAAGTTTATGCCGAGATGCAGCAAAAAGAAGTCACATTTGTCGCATGTACAGGTAAACAATGTGAACGTGTTGAAAAATTGTTTGACGAACATGGCAAGGGAGTTTGGATATTGGGTGACAGTGCTGCTCGAATTAAAAAAGATGGCCAAGTGGTTAAAGAGTTTAGTATTGATCGAGATCTAGCTCTACAGGCGATTGATCAAATTCAAGACTTCGACAACAATATGACACTTATTGTATGTGCTAGTGATGCTGCGTACGTTCATTCTTCCATTTCAGAAGATATGTATAACGTTGTTAAAGGCTCCTATGAACGTGTATTAAAAACAGACTCCTTTGCAAACATAGATAGCTGTTTTATCAAAATTACGGTCTTCGACACGGAGGGACGAAGTACAGCATTAAGAGCGCATGTTGAGAATACGTTGGGTGGGAAAATTTATATTGTTGATTCAGAAGCTAGATGGCTGGATATCACGGCATTGCATACGCATAAAGGTGAGACAGTAAAGAAACTGCAAGAAATGTTGGGCGTCACATACGAGGAAACAATGTCATTTGGTGACGGCGAGAATGATGTGGAACTCATGGCAATTGCGAAATACAGTTTTGCAGTGAGTAATGCTTGTGAAAATACTAAAAAGGCAGCAAACTTCATTACTAAGTCAAACGAAGAAAATGGTGTTCTTCTCACGATTCAAAAAATACTGGATTTGCAGTGACCCTTTCCTTGTCTGTCAACTGGTATTTCATTATGTAAAAGAGGGGGGCAATGGTGTGATTGCCCCCCTCTTTTATCATTTGAGTTGCAGAAACAGGCACTTCCAATGGTTATTATGTACCGAAAAAGAAATGATTTATGAGCAGACTCATCACATGTATCAATAAAGAATGAAACTTTTGCGAGATATGTTGCCCCTAAATATCTAAAAAGACGCTGGCATGTTAGCGCTCTCCGTGAAAAACAGGTTGTTCCTCTACGTAAAGTCCGTACTCCTTATTGTTTGAATTTCTATATTACGCTTTTGAGAAAATAAAATTTGATTGGAAGACTGTTGTAATCCAGATTATTTCAAATCGGTTTGTATTACTTCCATTCAAGTTGAATCGTTATTCGAAACTTGTTTTCGATAATTTTGCGGAACTACACCCATCTGTTTACGAAAAATGGATGAAAAATAACTAGCACTTTGAAAACCGCAGGCAAGTGCAATTTCACTTATGGATCTTCGTGTTTCTTTTAACATTTCGCAACTTTTTTGAAGACGATATTGAGTGACATAATTGTTGGGTGTCTGGCCCACATACTTGTTAAATAATGTACAGCAACGGCTTCTGCAAACGGCTCCTGCGTAGGCGATCTCCTCAAGAGTTATTTTTTGATCATAGTTTTGATGAATGAAACGCGTCATTTCTTGAACATGCGTCAATACTCCAGGTTGCCCATAAATGGGTTGCAAATGATCCCCTATTGTTGCACACAAAGATAAAGCTTGTGATGCCAGACGAAGCGGATTTGGAGGAGTATGGTCCTTATGCATTTCCTGATAGATTTCTTGAATGGACAGTAATATTCTTTGCTGCCAATCAACCTGATCTGTAAGTACAACAAAATCAGCCATCATTAAACTAAACTTTTCCCCCCAGTATGTTTGAATAAATGAAGGCTTCTCACCAAGGATAGAGGGATGAATGACGACGACAAGGAATAAACAATCTTTATGGTCTACAAGAGAATAGCCGAAATGCAAACGTTGGCTATTCACAAAAAGTCCATCCCCTTGATGCAATCGAGTGATACTTCCATTCACAGAGAAATCCATCGATCCTTGTAATATGTAGATAAACTCTATGTCCAAATGCCAATGCGCTACTGCTGCATAATTGTTAAATTGATGAAGGCTTCCCTTTCGGACATAAAGCGGTAAATCAGGAAGATTATAATTCAAACGTTCTGATAAATCAGAAAACACCTCTAAATTTGTCATCAAAGAGCCCCCCCTTTGTAAATATACGATTTTTATAAAATTATAGCCAATATTAATGGAAACAACAATGATATTATCCTATCCTTATATTGTGTAGATCAGTGGGGGAGGACAGGAGATAGGTGAGAAACCGCATACAACTCAAAGGTTCTAATCGTGATTTTAATCGGGAGTTAATGACGCTCGTTATTCCCATTGCATTACAAAATTTAATATCAGCAACTGTGATATCCGTTGATGTAGTTATGCTGGGCATGATTAGTCAATCCGCAATGTCAGCTGTATCACTCGCAGGGCAAATTACTTTTGCATTAACATTGTTTTATATGGGAATGTCAGCGGGGGCAAGTATCCTCACTGCGCAATACTGGGGGAAAAAGGATACTTCAACCATACAGCGCATTCTTAGTATCGCTTGCATGTTCTCCTTTTGTGTCTCCATTTTGTTTTTTTTATCTTCCTTCTTTCTTCCGGGTGCACTTATGCGTTTATTCACCAATGATGCAGAACTGATTCGATTCGGCTCAAGGTTTTTACAAATGAATTCCTTTTCTTATCTTGTGATGGGAATATCGCAGATGTATCTCAGTGTGATTAGAAGTATGGAAAATGCAAAACTTAGTGCGTGGATTAGTTCCTTATGTTTGATTTTGAACATTTTCTTCAATGCCATTTGCATTTTTATTTTATTCCCATCAAGGCCCGAACTGGCCATTTCAGCCGTAGCTCTTGCCACGGTTTTAGCACGGATTGTTGAACTAGCGTGTTGTGTGATTCATTCCATAATCAAGGGATCCATTCGTTTTCGTTTGCCTGTACGTGACGGCATTCAACGAAATTTATTAAAAGATTTCCTAAAATATACTCTGCCTGTACAGGGGAATTATATTGTTTGGGGAGGAGCTCTTACCGCTACTGCTGCAATTATTGGACATGTGAACTCCGATATGGTAGCCGCAAATTCCATAGCGTCTGTAGTTAAAAATCTAGCAGTGGTTCTCTGTGGAGGCATCGCTACTGGGGGCTCTGTACTTGTTGGGAAGTATTTGGGACAGGGTGAAATCGAGAAAGCAAAGCATGCGGGCAACAAAATGTGTTTTTATGCTTTGATATTTGGGGTCATTGCAGGCTGCACGATTCTGTTCATTAAACCACTGGTATACTCTATCGTCAATTTGAATCCAACTGCTCAAAGTTACCTAGATGGGATGCTTTACATTAGTGCGTATTATTGTATAGCCAAATCGTTTAACTCCACAACTATAGCGGGTATATTCACGGCTGGTGGGGATTCTAAATTTGGATTTTGGTGCGACACTGTTGTCATGTGGCTTATTATTCTACCGCTTAGTTACCTATGTGCTTTTGTTTGGCAAGTCTCCCCCATTTTCTTATATATCGTCATCAGCCTAGACGAGATGATTAAACTTCCCATTGCTTTTATTCGATATCGACAGTTTAAATGGCTTAACAACATCACTAGAAACTTTGCATAAACCTGATCATAAATAAGGTTTTGCAATTTATTCTAATAAATATAAGCATGTATAAAGGAGAATGTGGCATGAATATCCAAGAAAGAATGGTTAGCAAACAATTATTTACAGATCACGATGCTAATTATCCGAAAGAGGCTGCAGAGTTGGCAAAAGCACGCCAGCGTGGTAAGGCAATATGCTATGAAATTAATAATTTGCATCCAGATGATGTTGAAATGCGCAAAACGTTAATGAAACAACTTTTTGGAAGTATTGGAGAAAATGTATGGATGGAGCCGCCCATTCGCATGTCTTATGGTTCAAATACGACCGTAGGAAATAATGTATATATCAATTTCAATCTAACCGTGGTTGACGACTATAAAGTTACGATTGGTAATGATGTCATGTTTGGCCCGAATGTAACGATTGCTGTAACGAATCATCCTATACATCCAGAAAAGCGCAAAGAAGGCGGGATGTTTGCATTACCAGTGGCCATTGAGGATGGGGCATGGATCGGGAGCGGAGCGATTATTGTTCCAGGAGTCACGATTGGCAAAGGGAGTGTAATTGGTGCTGGTAGCGTGGTAACCAAGGATATCCCGGCGAATGTAATAGCTGTTGGAAATCCATGCAGGGTTCTTCGGGAGATTACGGATCATGATAGAGAGTTTTACTATAAAGACATGCGTTTTGATCAAGTTGAATGGTAAGAAAAAGTGACCAGTAGTTTTATAGAATAAAAATACGGCTCACATAAAGTCAAATGGAACCATACCATCTTCGATCATCTACCTTCCGGAGAGGAGTTTTTCGATGAATATAATTTATTTTTTTCTTACAATAGTTTCCCTTTATTTTGTCATTACAGCAATTGTGCATTCACGCCACACTCACTTGGTAGCCGATAAAATGCAAAAACAGTTTGAACATTACTTTAATGAAGATGCGCATCAAAATGACCAGCATATCGTATCAAATTAATAGCAATGCATTATTAGCGAAGCAAAACGTCAATTTACAGTTAATAAGTATTTAGAAATATTCGTTGAATATAGCATCCTTCATCTTGAACAAGCTGATGACATTGAAATCTTTCACTTGCTTGCCTTTTCAGGGATACGATCTGGGGAACTCTGTGCTTTAAAAGATACGGACTTTAACTTTGAATTAAATGAGTTACGAATAACCAAGACACTTTACAATCCTGATAATAATATGCGTAAATACATTCTAACTCCACCCAAATCTACAGGATCTATTCGTAAATTTAATATAATTGATAACGTTATGAATTTGCTCCAAAGACACATTGTTAAACAACAAGCTTTCAGACTTGAATGCAAGAAATTATTTGATGATTATCATGAAAACAACTTTGTTTTTGCCCACAAGAACGGCTACCCACTCATTCAAAAAAATATATTAATCCGTATGGAACGTATTCTCAAGAAAACCTCAATTACAAAGAAAGCTACTCCTCACATTTTTCGGCACACTCACATATCGATGCTGACTGAAGCTGAAGTTGATATCAAAACAATCATGAAGCGAGTTGGTCATGATGACGCAAAAACGACATTGAAAGTCTATACACACGTTACGGAGAAAATGAAGAAAAATGCCAATGCGAAGATTAAAAATCACTTCTCAGACATCCTTCAAATCTGACTCGTTGCAGAGAATGTGATTTTTATGTGATTTTATAGAAAAAGGCTCCCTCTCGGGAGCCCTTTAAATAGCGGTATTACAGGGTTTTGAGGCCCTAATTACATCATGCCGCCCATTCCACCCATGCCGCCCATGTCAGGCATTGCAGCCTTTTCTGGTTCTGGCTTGTCAGCGATAACCGCTTCAGTAGTCAGGAACATTGCCGCTACGGAAGCAGCGTTTTGCAATGCATAACGAGTTACTTTCGCAGGGTCAACGATACCAGCGTCGATCATGTTTACCCAGTCGCCAGTAGCTGCGTTAAAGCCTACGCCAACTTCTTCGCGTTTCAGACGCTCAACGATTACAGAGCCTTCTTCACCTGCGTTAGCAGCAATGGTGCGGATTGGAGCTTCCAGAGCGCGCAACACGATGTTCACGCCTGTTTGCTCGTCGCCTTGCAGTTCAACAGCTGCAACTGCTTTGTATACGTTCAGGAGCGCTACACCACCACCGGATACGATACCTTCTTCAACCGCAGCACGGGTTGCGTTCAGAGCATCTTCGATGCGCAGTTTGCGTTCTTTCAATTCTGTTTCAGTAGCCGCACCGACTTTGATGACTGCTACACCGCCGGACAATTTAGCCAGACGCTCTTGCAGTTTCTCTTTGTCGAACTCGGAAGTGGTTTCTTCCAGTTGCGTACGGATTTGGCTAACACGAGCGTCGATGTCGGCTTTGTTTCCAGCACCGTCAACCACAATCGTATTTTCTTTTGTGATACGCACTTGACGTGCTGTACCCAGTTGGTCTACGGAAGCTGTTTTCAGGTCCAGACCCAGTTCTTCCGTGATCACTTGACCGCCTGTCAGGGCAGCGATATCTTGCAACATTGCTTTACGACGGTCACCAAAGCCTGGAGCTTTAACAGCTACAGCGTTGAATGTACCACGCAGTTTGTTAACAACGAGCATAGCCAGCGCTTCGCCTTCGATGTCTTCAGCGATCAGAACGAGTGGCTTGCCTTGTTGTACGATTTTTTCAAGCAATGGCAGGATTTCTTGTGTGTTTGTGATTTTTTTGTCTGTGATCAGGATATACGGATTGTCCAGTACAGCTTCCATTTTGTCCGTATCTGTAATCATGTACGGGGAAATGTAGCCACGGTCAAATTGCATACCTTCAACCACTTCCAGCTCTGTTGCAAACCCGCGGGATTCTTCAACCGTGATTACACCGTCTTTGCCCACTTTTTCCATAGCTTCAGCGATCAGTTCGCCTACTTCGTCATCAGCAGCGGAAATACCAGCTACTTGAGCAATGGATTGTTTGCTTTCGATTGGTTTGGAGATGGCTTGCAGTTCAGCAACAGCCGCTTTAACCGCTTTGTCGATCCCTTTACGGATACCGATTGGGCTTGCGCCAGCAGTTACGTTTTTCAGGCCTTCTGTGATGAGGGCTTGAGCCAAAACAGTAGCAGTAGTCGTACCATCACCAGCTACATCGTTCGTTTTGGTCGCTACTTCTTTAACCAGTTGAGCGCCCATGTTTTCGAACGCGTCTTCCAGCTCGATTTCTTTTGCAATCGTTACACCGTCATTAGTGATGAGCGGGCTACCGAATTTTTTCTCCAGTACAACGTTACGGCCTTTCGGTCCGAGTGTTACTTTAACAGCGTTAGCCAATGCGTCAACCCCGCGCAGCATAGAGCGACGAGCGTCTTCACTGAATTTAATATCTTTAGCCATTTGTGATAAACCTCCCTATGGATTATGAATGATTTGTTTCAATTCCTATATTCAGGTCTTGTCCGGGTTCCGGTTAACCGATGATCGCGTGAATATCGCTTTCTTTCATAATCAAATATTCTTTACCTTCATATTTGATTTCCGTTCCAGCGTATTTAGAGAAAATGACACGGTCGCCTTCTTTTACTTCCAGAGGAATACGGGCACCGTCTTTCAATGCGCCTGCGCCAACCGCGATAATTTTGCCTTCTTGCGGCTTTTCCTTGGCAGAGTCAGGAAGTACGATCCCGAAGGAAGTCGTTGTCTCTTGCTCAATTGCTTCCACCAATACGCGTTCACCCAAAGGTTTGATCATGAAAAAATAGCCTCCTTATTAAGTGTTTTATCCTGTAATTTGGTTGTTATGTTGTATGTATTAGCACTCGACAGTCGTCAGTGCTAACAACCAACTTTATGATACTCAACTTGGGATTGAATTTCAAGTCCCTAATGTATTTTTTATGGGAATTTTTATGGACAGCCCTTCCCGATTATATCCATCTATCTGAAAAATAACCGTTAACTCAAGGTTAATGGTTATTTTTCAGGGGACTAAGCTGCTACTGTTCATGCCCTGTACATAGTCATGATATACAAATGCATTCATCATCTGCAAATTGCCATGAAGCGCGACCCGAATAAATTATTTACTGATCCATTCAGGTCCTGCCTTATTATTCTGAAGCTACACGCAATTGAGCCTCACGTTCCTCCTGTGCACGCAGTTGCCTGCGGTACACGACCGAAGACAAGTACACGCTCACTTCATATAGCACCAGCAACGGAATCGCCACCAAAAAATCGGAAATAAAGTCCGGCGGGGTAATGACAACCGCGACGAACACCAGCAGAAAATAAGAAATCTTCCGCCATTTGCGAAGCCGCATTGGTGTTAAAACATGAATCCCCGTCAGAAACATGATAAGCAGGGGGAGCTCAAACAGTAGCGCTACAGGTAGTACAATATTAAACATAAAGGTGAAATATTGTGCGATCCCGTACGTTTCCTGTAATCCCATACTTTTGGTGACAGACGATGTAAACTGAATCGCCATCGGGAAAATAATGAAATAAGCAAAAGCTGTCCCAATGATGAATAAAAGCAGCACATAAGGCACATACCGCAAAGTCGCACTTCGTTCTTGCGGCCTTAATCCCGGGCTGACAAATTTCCACAGTTGGTAGCATGCAAACGGTAGCGCCACCGCAATCCCGATGATCATGGCGATCTTCATGTAGATACCAATCCCGTCCCAAAATGAAAACGCGTTTAACTGAAAAGCTTGCGCCGAACCGGAGCGAATAAGCCAGTCATAGACAGAACCCGCCGCGAACAGACCACCAGCCAGTGCCAATACAAATACAATTAGCACATAAATTATTCTGCGGCGAAGCTCACCCAGATGTTCCATTAACGGCATTTCATGCTCTGATGGGGTCAAGTCCATTCCTCCTTTCTGAACGGAACGCAGCAGCGCCTCCTAAAAAATAAAGCCCTTCACTGAAGAAGAGGCTTTTGTTTAGTACAAGATCAAGAATCGATCACTAAATCTATGGCAAGCGTTTATCCTCAGACTGAGGCTGAGGTTGAACTTCTGAAGACGTCGTTTGTGATGCTTTGACCACACTATCTTTGCTGTCTTTACGCTCAGTCCGTTCATCTTCTGATAAAATATCGCGTGCCCCGTTTTTAAACTCACGGAATGTACGCCCTACAGCTCGACCCAGCTCAGGCAGCTTGTTCGGACCAAATAGCAGCAGCGCCAGAATAATTAACAAAATATAACCCGGTGCTCCAATATTGGGCATGTGTAGTAATCCTCCTTATGTTGACGAACAAAATAAGAATCTTTGTCCGTATACGGCCTTATACATTCTTATAGGTATCATACCACACACGATGTGCTGCCTTCTACCGGAACTGACCTGTCACCATAAGCAACGCTTCTGGAAGCTGGTCCATTATCGCTGCCAAATTTTCATGCACGCCTTTGGGCGTTCCTGGCAAATTGACGATCAGTGTACGTCCGCGTATTCCCACGATTCCACGGAATAGCATAGCCGCTGGATTTTTCTGCATCACGATCATTCTCATGGCCTCTGCCATACCCGGCACTTCCCGTTCCACAACCCGCCGAGTCGCCTCGGGTGTCACATCACGAATGGCCAGCTCAGTCCCGCCCGTAGTTAGTACCAGGTCTGCATGAAAATAATCGGTCATTTCGATTAAAGCTGCAATAATTTCATCCGGTTCATCGGGAACGATCCGGTATTCCACAATCTCTCCGCCCAGTTCTTCTTCGATGAGTTCCCGGATGACCTGTGCGCTTGTATCCTCACGCTCTCCCCTTGCCCCTTTATCACTGGCTGTTAGGATCGCCGTTTTCCACACCATAAGATCACCCTTCTCCTATCATGAAAGAATACTTTCTCTTCTGAAAATCAGAAACAGCCACGCTGCATCCTGCATCACATCACAGTACCCTCTCGGCGACAATGTTTATCTATGTCAAGGTTCCCGGTGGTCCTCCCGTTGAAAATCCCCATGCTTGCCACCTGTTTTGGATTGCAGCATGGTAGGGCCGATGATCATATCTTTTTGCAGCGCCTTGCACATATCATACACGGTTAACGCTGCGGCTGAAGCCGCTGTCAAAGCTTCCATTTCTACACCTGTCTTACCTTCGGTCTTCACTTCAACTTCAATATGAAGCACATCATGTCCATTATCGGAAAAAGTAATGTTCACGCCTGTCAGAGCCAGTGGATGACACATCGGTATCCAGTCTGACGTTTTTTTCGCGCCTTGAATCCCTGCGACCTGGGCCACAGCAAGAACATCACCCTTGCCGATTCTTCCTTCTTTTACAGCCGTCAATGTAGCCGGATTCATCGTAATCTGAGTCACGGCAACTGCTGTACGAACCGTAGACGTTTTACCCGAAATATCTACCATACGAGCACGTCCCTGTTCGTTAAAATGAGTAAAGGAATCCACGACTCCCTCACAGCTCCTTTCACATACCCAACTTTACTTCATTCATCATTTGTCAATTTTGCATAATCACAATCTAAGCGTCCATCCAGAGTAAACAGCACGTCCACTCGCAAATCCCTTGGCTCCATAGGCACCTGTGTGAGCAATTGTCCCGGCAGTAGCAGCGAGACATACAGCGGACCTACGTGGCTGTTGTTACGCTTCTCTGCCTCTACCTGTACGGTAAAGCGGTCATAATAGCCTCCGCCGTAGCCAATCCTGCCCCCACGACGATCAAAGGCCAAGCCAGGCACAACAACCCAGTCAATTCCCGTCCACATTTCAGGCGACCATTCCTTGCATGTCAAAGCAGGCTCAGGGATGTTCCAGACGCCGGGTACAATATCTCCGTTCTGATCCATCTCCCTCAGCTCCATCGTCCGAGTTACCGAATCCACTCTTGGAGCCAGGACACGATCTCCCTGTGACCAGCAATGCTCAATGAGGGGAGTCGTCGAAATCTCGCTGCCAAAAGAGAGATAACTAAATAAGGTTAGCTTATCTCCGTTTCTGTCTATTCTAAGCTGCTCCCATGCCTCGATTGCATGCCGACAGGCCACAGCCGATGCCTTCTGCCTTGTCAGCGGGTCCATGGAGTCACGCGCCTCCCGTTGCTGTAAACGCAGCGCGTTCTTCACATTACAGACATCCATCACATCCGCCCTCCCGCACAATCGTCGATAATCTTTAAAACGTTGCTATTGTCCCATTTGTCAGTAAGTGCTGTACGTTGCAAGTTTTTTTCATTCTTTTTCACTTCTCGCTTAAGTTTATCATTGTTTATACAAATTGACTACACGCGGCTCAAGGGTTTACAGGGTGAAAGCAGTGCAATAGTGGGTAATTTCATGTAAACTGGAAGGAAGGTACCTGCGAAAAAAGCAGGTAGAACTGTGCAAAATGTAATGGAGGAACGATACGCTATGCTATTGCAAGTAACCGGAATTACTAAATCTTATGGAATTGAGCCCGTTCTGGACGGGATTAACCTTCAAATATTGGAACGTGAACGTATTGGACTGGTAGGTGTGAACGGTGCAGGCAAATCGACCCTGCTCAAAATCATTGCTGGTGAAATATCCTATGACAGTGGACAAATTTTCAAGGCAAAGGAGACCAGCATCGGTTATCTGGCGCAAAACAGCGGCTTGAATTCTGACCGTTCTATCTGGGGGGAAATGATGCTGGTGTTCACTCCCCTGATTGAAGCGGAACGGGAACTGCGGCAAATGGAACAGGACATCGCTGACCTAGCCAATGCTCAAAACGAAAAACGCTACGCAGATCTGCTGGAACGCTATGCACGTCGTTCAGACTGGTTCAAGGATCACGGTGGTTATGAAATGGAGACCCGTATTCGCAGCGTGCTGCACGGCATGGGCTTTGGCTCATTTGCACCTGAAACGCCTGTAGCTACCTTGAGCGGAGGACAGAAAACCCGGCTTGCGCTTGCGCGCATCCTACTGCTCGCACCAGATGTCCTTATGCTTGATGAGCCTACCAACTATCTGGATATTCAAACACTAACCTGGTTGGAGGACTATTTGCGCGGCTACTCCGGTTCTCTGCTGGTTGTATCACATGACCGTTATTTTCTGGACCGACTGGTAACGACGATTATTGAAATTGAACGCCATCGTTCTACTCGATATACAGGCAACTACAGCCGCTACATGGAGCTGAAGGCCGCCGAGTACGAAACGAATCTTAAACATTACGAAAAGCAGCAAGGAGAAATTGCCCGTTTAGAGGCATTCGTACAACGTAATATCGTGCGGGCTTCCACGACCAAACGCGCTCAAAGTCGGCGCAAGCAGTTAGATAAAATGGAGCGTATGGATCGGCCCATGGGAGACTTGAAAAAGGCTCATTTTTCCTTTGAAACAGCCCATATGTCAGGTAAGGAAGTACTGGAGGTCCGTGACCTCTCTGTGGGATATGAAGGGAAAAAGCCTTTATTCCAGCACGCATCGTTCGACTTAAAACGTGGAGATACCGTGGCACTCATTGGTCCGAACGGGATCGGAAAATCGACGTTGCTCAAATGTCTGACCGGATCACTTAAACCTGCTGCGGGCTCCATCCACTGGGGCACGAAAATCAAAATCGGTCTGTATGACCAGGAGCAGACGAACCTGAACCCTGCCAATACCGTACTGGAAGAGTTGTGGAGCGAGTATCCTCATATGGAAGAAGCACGTATTCGTACAGTGCTGGGTAATTTCCTGTTTAGCGGTGACGATGTACTGAAGAAGGTAGCTTCATTAAGCGGAGGGGAAAAAGCTCGCGTATCTCTGGCCAAGCTCATGCTGCGCGAAGCCAACGTATTAATTCTCGATGAGCCTACCAACCATCTGGATCTGTTTAGCAAGGAAGTGCTGGAAGCGGCTTTGATGGACTATGACGGTACACTGTTGTTCATTTCCCATGACCGTTATTTCCTGAACAAAATGGCGGAACGTGTCATCGAGCTTCATCCTGGAGGGATAGAACATTTCCTGGGGAATTATGATGACTATGTAGCCAAAAAGCAGGAATTGGAGGAAATTGCGCAGGAAGCTTTGGAGGCAAATCAGGCCGCACGCGGCAAAACATCGGCTACCTCTGCATCCGTGACAGACGAGACCACATCCAAATCACGCGCCGCCACCTATGCTGCAGACAAACAAGCCAAAAGCGAGGAACGTAGCCGTCAACGCAAGCTGGAGGCATTGGAAAACCAGATCAAAACGCTGGAAGAACAAATTTTAGGGCTGGAGGAACAAATGACCCTACCTGAGATTTATCAGGATTACACAGCGCTTCAGAATATTCAGGCACAGCTCGACACCCGTAAACAGGAATTGACTGAAACCTATACCTCTTGGGAAGAGCTGTTAGAAGAATAAACACTACTGCATAAAATCTCAGCCTTAAAAATTTCACATTTTCCTCTTCTATATTTTTGTACACAAGATTATCCACAGCTTATGTGTATGAATGAGATTGAAAAATGGCCTTTTAGGCCATTTTTTTTATTGATAAAGAGCCATTTTCAAATAAAAACCAAATTTATCCACCCTTTTATCCACATTATCCACAGAATTCACAAGAACTAAAGGTGTTACATATCCCCCAACTTGCTATCTCCAAAAAGTCTTAGCCTGCTTGCTTCGGACTCGGTTATCCACATTCGAAGCGGTATATGTGGATAACTTTGTTCACAACTTGACAAATCACATCATTATTCGGGCAATATCAAAATCCCAGATTTTTTTGATGGATTATGAAAAATTGTGGACCATTGTGACGAATTATGCGAGTGATTGAGATGCTGCCATTCTTTTGCTCAAACTCCTGTATTTTATCCTCTTGAATTTATATTTTTATGATCGTTATGGTGCGGAACAAAAAAGACACGGCTCAACTGTGCCATGTCTTGCTCATTCTTCTTCAATTAAGTTTGGACAGACCATTCTTCCAGAGACAGCCCTGGATCAGCCTTCATATCCAATGAGGTAAATTCTCCGCGCTTCCATTTGGCGTAGGCCGCAGCGCCGATCATCGCTGCATTATCTGTGCAATATTTCATCGATGGTACAAGCAGCTCGATTCCTTCGCGCTCACAGCGCTCCCGCAATGCTGTACGCAGTCCGCGATTAGCAGCCACACCGCCACAAAGCAGGAGCTGCTTCGCACCGTATTCACGCATGGCGCGAATCGCCTTTTCCACCAGCACCTCGACGACCGACTCTTGAAAACCTCTTGCGATCGCTCCGACATGAACGGTTTCTCCGCGCATTTTCGTCTGGTTAATTACATTCAGCACCGCCGATTTCAAACCACTAAAGCTAAAGTCATAAGAATCTGGCTCCAGCCATGCACGCGGCAAAGTAACCACTTCCTCCGATTCATGAGCCACACGATCCACATGCGGACCGCCGGGATACGGAAATCCAATGGCTCTCGCTACTTTGTCGTAGGCTTCCCCAACCGCATCATCCCTTGTACGACCAATGAGTTGAAAATGACCTTCGGACTCCATCAGCACTAGCTCTGTATGTCCTCCTGACACAACGAGAGCAATGCACGGATATACGATATCATGCTCCAACTGATTGGCATAAATATGTCCCGCGATATGATGCGTCCCGATTAACGGTTTGCCGAATGCCAAAGCAGCACTCTTAGCGGCGACAATACCAACCAGCAATGCGCCAACCAGTCCTGGTCCTTGTGTCACGGCAACCGCCGAAATCTCACGAGGGGTAATTCCCGATGTTTGCATGGCCTCGTCCAGCATATAGGTGATGCTCTCCACATGTTTGCGTGAAGCCACCTCTGGCACAACACCACCAAAGGCTTTGTGTGTTTCAATCTGACTGGAAATCAGATTCGAGAGCACCTCTGTGCCATTTTTCACGACAGAAACAGCCGTTTCATCACAACTCGTTTCCACTGCCAGTATATAGCAAGGCTCGCCGGAGGCGGAGCCTGTACCTGCTTTTTCCTCTTGCGTCATTGCTTCTGCACGCTTCCTTCCTGTTCACCGGATGCCCCATGCGCGGGAAGATCCGCCCACATGATCACGGCATCCTCGTTATTATCCGAATAATAGCCTTTGCGCACACCCGCGGGCTTAAAGCCTTTTTTCTCATACAAGCCCTGAGCGATCCGGTTCGTTACCCGCACCTCTAGCGTCATACGTTCCATCCCTAAATAAGATGCGGTCTGCATCAGCTCATTCAACAGCTTGTCTCCAAGCTTGCGTCCGCGATAAGCCTCACGAATCGCAATATTCGTAATATGGGCCTCATCCATAATCGTCCACATGCCTGCGTAACCAATGGCTTGTCCGTCTAGTTCCATAATCATATATTTAGCGAAATGATTCATCGTCAGCTCATTGCGGAATGCTTCCTCCGTCCACGGTAGCGTGAACGCTTCATGCTCAATCTCCAGCACATCGGGAATATCATCCAGTTGCATCAAGCGAAACTCAAGTTTCTCTTCCCGCTGTATGTTCTTTGCCATGTTGTTCACCGCTCTCTTCAGCGCTGACGAAGCAGATTGGCTTCCGCCTCCGCCAGCTGGGTATAATTAGGAACCAGCGTATGTAGCTCGTCATGTTCCTGACGAAGTAGCTTATCCGCCCCAAGGCGGCCAACCCATCTTCCTTCCAGCTCATAAGGTACAATACGAAGCTCGCTCCAAGCACGCAGACACTCAGCTGTTTCGGCGTGAACCGTCGTTTCACCGACTAGCCAAATGACTGGAGGACGCTCTTCAGAGGGCAAAGCCTCCAGCCGTTGCAGCAGGTCATCGGTCCAAGCAGTCATTAAGCGAATTGCATCTGGCTCCAGCCGTTGCGGACTCTCGACGTCGTCAACTGTATTCACGGCGAACAGCCCCGTGTAAACCTGACCACGGCGCGCATCCAGCACAGGCACAATCCAGTCTGCTGCCTGCGCTCCGGACGAACCGTTATTCACAGACTCATTTTTATCTTCTTGTCCCTTCATCTCGATGCCGCGATTCCAACCACCCCACGCCAAAGCGTGCAAAGTCGATATGGACGTCACCGGGATACCCCAGGCCCAAGCGAGTGTTTTGGCTGCAGTCACCGCAATCCGGATACCGGTATAAGACCCCGGTCCAACACCAACTGCAATACCATCTACATCATCTCGTGTCAGCCCTTCTTCATTCAGCAGTCGTTCCAGCTCGGTAATCACATGCACGGAGTGATTACGTTCGCCATAGACGTTGCTTTCTCCCAGCAATTCTCTTCCGTTCATCAGAGCGGCCGCCATCACGGTCGTCGCTGTATCTAACGTCAAAAACCGCTCACGCGGCTTTACATTTACATCTGTATGCTCTCTTTGCATGGTTCAAACTCCATTCTCCCGCAAACTGCGGCACCATTGTTCATAAGGCTCGCCGTACCCGGTCAGGTGGATCAGGCGCTCCCCCACATCCGTTGTTTCTATATACATATGAAGCCGCTGCTCCGGCAATATATCCGGTATAATACTACCCCATTCCACCAGACATACTCCTGTCCCGTAAAAATATTCGTCCAGCCCGAGATCCTCCGCCTCATCCTGGGAAATCCGGTACACATCCATATGATACAAAGGCAATCGGCCCTCGTACTCCTTAATGAGGGTAAAGGTTGGACTATTTACGATACCCGGCACACCTAAATGGCTGGCAAAAGCCTTGGAAAAAGCAGTTTTGCCCGCCCCCAGATCTCCATCCAGCACAATCACTGTTCCGGGAACCGCTTTGGCTGCCAAAAAACCTGCCAATGCCCCGGTCTGTGCCTCTGAGACAGAACGGAACGTAAACTGTTCCTGCGAAATTGTCATATATTTTAATCACCTTTCGTCCGAATCGGACCGTTCCAACTTGTTCTTTATTATATAGTTCACCTTATGTCGCCGCAAGGCATGAAGACATGCTATTGTAAGTTAGATGATACACACAGGGAGGGATCGAAACGATGGGACAAACCGTTTTACTCTTGATTGATGTTCAGCAGGCGATGTTCATGTATGATGAGAAGCTGTATCGCGAGCAGGAAGTTGTATCGCATTTACAGCAGCTTTTGGACAAAGCCAGAGCTACAGATACACCCGTGATTTTTGTACAGCATACCGATGAAGCGGATGAGGATTTCCGGGAAAACAGTGTAGGCTGGGCCATCGCCGATGTGGTGCGCCCTCTTCCTCATGAACGAATTGTCCGCAAATCGTCCTGGGACAGCTTCTACCAAACCGAATTGGGCCATGTGCTGAAGGTACTGGGGGCCGATCAGCTCGTAATCGCGGGGATGCAGACCGAGTTTTGCCTCGACACGACTTGCCGAAGCGCCTATAGTCTGGGATACCAGAACAACGTGCTCGTATTGGATGCGCATAGTACATTTGATAGCAAGGTGCTGAGCAGTGAACAAATTGTAGCTCATCATAATGAGATGCTTGGCAATCGTTTTGTGCGTTTACTCGCGACAGCAGATGTACATTTTTCGTGAGTTATTGATCCAATTCACAAGTTTTCACTATCTCGCAAAGACGTCATCATTTTTATTGGAATTCCAAATGTATTCAATTGGATTGGCAATCTGCCTAGCTTTTTCAAGACCAGATTGGTCAGAAACAAAGCCGCCTTCAGAAAATTCTGGAGGCTTTTTTTATTTTCCAGCTGAGTTAGATGATATTTGCGAGGAAAACTTTTTTACGTATGGATTGTAACTTTCATTTTTAACATAAAATTCAATTTATGATCATGATTTTCAGAAAAAACAAGAAAATAACAGAAAACGTTAGAATGGCCTAATTATTGTGGCCTATATGACCCTATAAACATCTGTACATAGATATGTGTAAATATTTGGACATTGAGCAAAATCTGCATTAGAACTATGATAAAACTGGTTTTAATTTCCAATGGGAGAAGGCGATCGAACCGTCACACTTACTGTCTTAGGCACCATGATATGCCCGCATGCAAATATATCTTGCAATCGCTGCGTCTCGTAGGTTAAGAGCGGAAATTACCAATTGAAGTGCAATCATGGATGTATTGTGTTTTGAACACAGCGAAAGGAATGTGAGTTTTTAATGAAAAAAGTAGCTTTAGTAAGCCCGTTAAGAACAGCGGTCGGCTCTTTTAACAAAACCCTTGCGCCTCTAAGCGCTTCCGAACTGGGAGCAACCGTGATGACAGCATGCCTTCAGCAAAGTAAATTAGAGCCTTCTTTGATTGATCAGATTTATTTGGGGAATGTTCTTCAGGCGGGCAATGGACAAAATCCTGCTAGACAGGCGGCATTAAAAGCCGGTATCCCTATTGATGTACCCGAAACAACGATAAACACGGTTTGCGGTTCAGGACTTCATGCCGTTGCTTTAGCTTACAATTCAATATTGGCTGAACAAGGCAACATCGTCTTGGCCGGAGGCATGGAGAGCATGTCGAATGCCCCTTACCTGCTAAGAAATGCAAGAAACGGCTACAAACTTGGTAACGGTGAGTTGGTAGACTCCCTGGTGGCCGACGGCCTTACATGCCCGATCAACCATTACCATATGGGAATTACCGCAGAAAATGTTGCCGATAAATATGGAATTTCAAGAATGGAGCAGGACGAATTTGCCTATCAAAGCCAGATAAAGGCCGTAGAAGCAAAAAACAAGAAACTTTTTGAAGAGCAGATTGTTCCAGTCATGATCAAAAACAAAAAAGAAACTATTTCTTTCACAGAGGATGAACACATAAGAGGAAATACAACGAAAGAAAAACTTTCTCAATTAAAACCTGCGTTTAAGGAGAACGGAACGGTTACCGCCGGGAATGCTTCGGGAATCAATGATGGCGCGGCGGCCGTACTTGTAGTGTCGGAAGACAAATGCAAAGAACATGCATTAAAGCCATTGGCATATATCAAGGGTTATTCCCTTGTTGGCGTTGACCCTGCATATATGGGAATGGGGCCAGTGAAAGCCATTTCGACACTTCTGAAGCAGCAAGGTATATCCATCGATGCCATTGATCTTTTTGAAATTAATGAAGCGTTTGCCTCACAAGCATTAGCGGTAGTGAAAGAGCTAGGGGTCAGTCTGGACAAAGTGAATGTCAATGGGGGCGCGATCGCGATCGGGCATCCTGTCGGGGCCAGTGGTGCTAGAATATTGGCTACGTTGGTTCATGAAATGGTGCGAAGATCTTCACGTTACGGCATCGCCTCGTTATGCATCGGAACAGGAATGGGCATAGCGATGCTGGTTGAAAATGCGCTCATTTAAAGTGCATTTTCAAGATGATTTTTAGAACTATCTCTTAAAAGGAAGGGAGACCGTTATGAATCAAAAAGATGTACTTTCACTCCAATCCATGCCTGCGGCTAGCGGCAGCTACGGGCGCCCGCCATACCGATTCATCAACCGGGAATTTTTTATCATTACCTATGAGACCGATCCCGCTTCGATTAGACAGGCGGTCCCGGAACCTCTTCAGCCGGATGGAAGCAATACGGTTTCCTATGAATGGATCAAGATGCCCGATTCATCCGGGTTAGGAAGTTATGAGGAAAGCGGTATTGTCATTCCGTGTACTTTTCAAGGAGAACCCTGCAATTTTGTCGCCCAAATGTATTTGGATAACGCGCCTGCTATTCTGGGGGGACGCGAAGTCTGGGGTTTTCCGAAAAAATGGGCAAAGCCTCGCTTGATCGTTGAGGAGACGGAGACGCTGACGGGTACATTGCATTATAACAACGTCCTGGTGGCCACGGGAACTATGCCTTTCAAATATAACATTCTTGATGAAAAGGAAACGGCAAAAGCCATCGCAAAAACACAAGTTAATTTAAAGTTAATTCCTGATGTTGACGGTACCCCCAAAATCGCTCAGTTAGTAGCGTATAATCTTGAGAACATTACTGTAAAAGGAGCCTGGTCAGGGCCTGCCAGATTAAGCCTGATCCCTCATGTCAACGCTCCTGTGGCAGATTTGCCGGTTAAATCTTATATTGGCGGGAAACATTTTATTGCTGATTTAACGCTTCCATATGGAAGAGTCCTCTACGATTATCTTCAATAAAGTTTGCTTTCCTAAAAATATATATATAAGGAGAAGGAACCATGAATAACAAAGTAATCTCCGCTGAAGAAGCAGTTAAGAAGGTCAAAGACGGAGACACGGTGATGGTCGGAGGTTTTCTGGCAGGAGGCTTTCCGGAGGAGCTGGTTCGTGCGCTTGTCGACACCAATCCCGCCAGCAATCTTGCGATTGTTTCCAACGACACAGGCACACCAGAATTATCTATCTATAAGCTTGTAAAAAGCGGCAGAGTAAAGCGAATTTTTGCATCCTATATCGGCTCCAATCCGGAAACGGGAAGGCTCCTGATGACGAAAGAAGCTGAGGTCCAACTCTTCCCGCAAGGCACGCTCGCTGAAAAAATACGCGCGGGAGGAGCCGGTTTGGGCGGGGTTTTAACACCTGTAGGTGTAGGCACCGTTGTAGAGGAAGGAAAAAAGAAAATCAAAATTGATGAAAGGGAATATTTGCTCGAACTCCCGCTCAAAGCGGATGTGGCGTTAATCAGAGCCCATAAGGCTGATGAAGCGGGGAATCTTGTCATCAACGGCTCTTCACGTAACTTCAATATGGTTATGGCTACAGCGGCAGAGTATGTAGTTGCTCAGGTAGACGAATACGTAAAGACGGGTGAAATTGACCCCAATCATGTCAACGTTCCCGGAATATTTGTCGACGCAATTGTAAAGGTGGGTGAAAACGCATGAATAACAGAGAATTCATTGCTCGAAGAATAGCCCAGGAATTCAAAAGTGGTGAAGTTGTCAACCTTGGTGTCGGATTGCCTACAATGGTAGTGGACTATATCCCCGAGGACATTCATATTATGCTGCAGGCTGAGAACGGAATCCTCGGTGTAGGCCCCAAAGCGGCTCAGGGAAAAGAAAGGCTCGATTGTATCGATTCAGGCGGAAACTACGTTACAACCATGGAAGGAGCATGCTTTTTTGACAGTGCACTTTCATTTTCCATCATCCGCGGAGGGCATGTGGATATCACCGTGCTAGGCGCCCTGGAGGTCGACGAGAAAGGCAACCTTGCAAGCTGGATGATCCCTGGGAAAAAGGTGCCGGGTATGGGGGGAGCCATGGATTTGGTAGTTGGAGCCAAGAGAGTGATTGTAGCCATGGAGCATGTGAACAAAAATGGCGCGCCGAAAATACTGGAACAATGCAAGCTACCCTTGACTGCTGTAAATGTTGTAAAGACCATAGTAACCGAAAAGGCTGTCATTGATGTTATTCCGGGTAAAGGGCTGATGCTAAAAGAAATTGCTCCGGGTTTGACGGTGGAAGACGTTCAATTAGCAACAGAGGCTAAACTGATAGTTTCACCACATTTGAGGGCCATTGCAGTGTGAAGGTCATAGAAAGGAACCAGCTGCATCTTCAAATTAACTTGTCTGGCATTTAACTCGTCCCTACGACTGCACTTGTTATTACAAAAAAAGGTTCGCTAATTGCTCATTGAGCAATTGCGAGCCTTTTTTTGTTGAGCGGGACCTTTCAAGCAGCATCTGCGATGAAAGCCTACAGCTGTGCAAATAAAATGCGCTTTTTATGAGCGTAAAATCCAATCCGCTACATGCTCAGCCACCTTTGTATGGTTAAGATAAGCAAAGAAGTTGTGGGGATTGGCACGCCCAGTGTGACTATCTTTCCAGAATGTCTGAATAAGCGGCTGATCATCAATACTTTCTATTAAATTTCGATTCAGCATCAGATGGAAATCATCTTCAACCGTTGCATCATGCGCAATGTAGTCATCCTCGGCGTTAATATTGGTCCAATGTCTGATATTTGCGGGATACATACCGTCCTCAGGCTCATTGGAATCATACAAGCTGCGCTTTACGGCTGGCTCGCCTAGCGGATTACCCAATGTTAGCCATTCGTTAACTTTGTGTTCCCATAGATGTTTGTATTCGCTCATACGTGAAAATTTCCATAAAACATCGTAAGCCACCATGCATCCCATACTATGGGAAAGCAGCATGACATCCCCTCCACTACTTAAAACCTCGGCTAGAGGGCACTGTAGCCTTTCGCGAATTTGGGAGCCTATTACACGACTGGTTAAATACGCTCCCAGATCAGGGAGAATCCTTTTGATCGCACGGGTACTCATACCAAACAAAGAGAGGTAAGGGCTGAGTAGTTTTGCAGCATCATCATAGAAGTGTATAGTGCGTTCATTGGCTATCAGACGCTCGTATTCCTCCGGGGTCATATGATCCGTTGGTCGATTAACTAATTGTTCCATACTTTCGTCGTAATAATGGTCTGGAACGTAGAAATCTCCATCGTCTTCTTCAAAAAGTTTTCTGTACCGAGGCTGACTCTTTAATAAAAGTCGATTGTTGATGTCACCATAATAACTAAATGTCAGTAAAATCTGCTCTTGCTCCAGTTTTTGTGCCGCTTCCTCGTTCACTCGACGCAATCCTGCGATCAGTGCTTTTTTAATAAGACGAAGCATTTCGTCGCATCTGGGCTTTTTGTCACGGCCATGGATAATGACCAGATGTTTGGTTCCCATCTCCTACCGCTCTTCCAGACGATCCACACGGACGGTTTGAGTATTGCCGGGGTTGCTGCCCACCTGTACGGTAGCCATACCATTTGCTTCATCCACATGCTCAATCCAAATCGGTTTGCCATCCAATTGTACGGCAATATTTTCAGATGAATCATAAATGGCTTTTGCTCGTTCCACGTTCATGCTGTTCTCCTCCTGCTGATTGTTGGTGCATTAATTTAGAAATGTAGGTCACCTAGTCTTCATCTATAAGTCGTTCAACGTCCAATGAAGGAAAGCTATGGGAAGGCGAGGTTGAAACTACAGCCTCCAAATCCACATGAGCCACAGCAACGGGAAAAGGCGGCTGAGTTCCATGTGAAAGGGCAAACTCGGGCGGCAATGCATCTTGTTCGCCTGCGGCGGGACCCCGAAAGGCGATATGGCTTTGACCCACACGATGACTGATCTGCCGAGGATAGGATTTTCCGGACATAAATTGTGTACCCCCTTTGAATCGGATATGCCTTACTATGTACCAAAATTGCTGTAACCATGCGCAAGCGGCAGCAATTCGCAGTCTTCATCTACACCTCATACAATCACTTATACGAAGCATACTAAGTGAAAATCATATGCTCATATCCCGGGGTGCCCGGAATCGAAGGATGCAAAATGCGGATTAAAGAAAAGGAGGACTGGCGGTATGCATACGGTCTGGAAAGGCGCGATCAGCTTCGGGCTGGTTCATGTGCCCGTTAAAATGTTTTCAGCTACGGAGGATAAGGACATTTCCATGCGTTACATTCACAAGGAGTGTGGAAGCCCACTTAGCTATGTACGAAAGTGTCCCGTTTGTGACAAGGAGGTTGAGTGGGAGGAAATTGGAAAAGGCTACGAGTATGAAAAAGGAAAATTTGTTATGTTCGACAAGGAGGAACTGGAGCAAGTTAGCGGACAAGCGGATAAAAATATCGTGATTTTGGATTTTGTGGATTTGCAAGAAATTGATCCGATCTACTTTCAGAAAACGTATTATTTATCCCCGGATCAGGCTGGCTCCAATGCGTATAAGCTGCTCATGAATGCAATGAAAGATACCGGGAAAATCGGGATTGCCCAAATCTCCATCCGCTCTAAAAGCAGCTTGGCGGCGATTCGGGTGTTGGATGAATGTTTGACGGTGGAGACGATGTTTTACCCGGACGAAATCCGCCCCATTGCTCAAGTTCCCAACTTACCCGGACAGGAGGAGGTTAAAGAGAAGGAGCTGACCATGGCCAAAATGCTGATTGAGCAGCTATCTACACCTTTTGATGCAGCCAAGTATACGGATCAGTACCGCGAGCGTCTGCTGGATCTCATTCAGCATAAAGTGGCTGGTGAAGAGGTGCGAATCGCCCCAACACAGCCTCAGACCAATGTAGTAGATTTAATGGCCGCCCTTCAGGCCAGCATCGAGGCAGTGCAACCTGTCGTTACCGATCCCGGCCCTTCTGCGAAAAAACGCCCTGCGCGTAAACCAGCAGCCCCAACAGCACAGCAGGCGGTGGCAGGCGACAACCTCTCTCCGACTCCAGTCAAAAAGAAAAGAAGCACTGCCAAACGTAAAGAAACTTAAGCTGAGTTACAGAAAAGTCTGGTTAAGGGGTGGCGGTGACACTGCTTTGATACGATAGTAGCTGACTGAACGCCCCCCGCTCCTCTTGTTCCAGTTGGCGGTAGTTCCCCTGCTGTATGACCTCGCCTTGATCCAGTACGACAATTTGATCCGCATGTCTGATGGTTGACAGGCGGTGAGCGATGACGATCAGCGTCATTTGACCTTTCATCCGTTCCAGTGCTGCCTGAATTGCGGCTTCATGTTCACCATCCAGCGCACTTGTCGCTTCATCTAGTATAAGTATCGGAGGATGATGCAAGATAGCCCGTGCTAATACTAGCCGTTGACGTTCTCCTCCAGACAGACGAATCCCGCGATCTCCAATGATCGTGTCCAGCCCTTCGGGCAGTCTGGATACAAAGTTGTCTGCTGCTGCAAAATGTAACGCCTCCCATAGCTGCTGCTCACTAGCATCCTTATCCGCTAGCATCAAATTTTCGCGGACAGTCGCATGAAATAAAAATGGATCTTGTGACACGTAGCCAAACGACTGCCGCCACTGGGGCAATAATTCGTCGCTCAGAACAAGCCCGTCTATTGTAATCTGCCCCCCAGTTGGACGTAAAAAACCCATCAGGACATCGACCATTGTACTTTTACCTGCTCCCGATTTCCCTACAATGGCTGTCATTTCCCGGGCGGGTATGAACAAATTAATATGACGCAGTGCAGGCTCTGCTGCACCCTCGTAGCGATAATCCAGATGGCTGCATTCAATCCCATGACGAAGGGACAGGGGTTGCCGTTCAGATGCAGATGATAGATTGACCACCGATGGATCGCGAGTCTCAGAGGATGCAAGTGCAATCAATGACGGATCTGTGAAAGCTTCGCACTCTTGTTGCACCTTGGTGACACTTTCAAAAGCGGAGATCATAGACATGATGTATTCCAGACTCGCTTGAATAAGAGCAAATCGAGGCCATAAGCGGGAAAATATAAGAATCAGCACAATCAGTTTTTCAGGTGTAACATGCAGCCACTGCAGCGATATAAATATGACACAAGCGACAAAAACAGCTGCCACTGCACGATGAAAAAACTGTGTGGTCGCATTTTGCCGGACAAATTGAGTCGTATTATCCTCCATGCGTTGCGTCAGGGAGCGAAACCAATGGATATTCGCCGCTTCCAACAGATTGCTTTTTATATCTTTCATACCGTTCATGTGATCCGTAATTCCAGCAAAATAAACCTGTGACAGTTCAGTCGTACGATCACCTAATTGTTTGGCATTTCGAATGGAGCGGCGGAACACGACAAACAGCCCCAATCCACTCAGAAATACCAGTCCGGTTAAAGAGGGGGATAACCAAAAAGCCAGCGCAATCTGGATCAGCGTAAACATGACGGCTGTAGTCAGTTGAAGAAGCAAATTCGTTCCCTGACTGACACGCGCCAGCTCGGTCGTCATCACATGGCTAAAATCAGATTTACGCTGACGCAAATAAAAGGCCCACTGCGTCTTCATAAAGGAAGTGTACACGTCTATTCGAAGAGAACGCATAAAACGCTGCTGAATCCGCGAATTCAGGATGGATTGGTAACGCTGAAGCAAAGCCTGCCCTGTAAGCAGCACTACAAAAACCATCAACATCCCCGGCAATAGCCAGCTTTTAGGAACGAACGGCAAAAAATGATCCAATCCATCAGACAGAAATGGCATCCCTGAATGACCGACAAATACGCCGATGGCCGCCAGCATAGGAACAAGCATATAAATGCCAAAACCCTCCAGTAGACTGACAATGATCATACACCCAATATTGAGAAATAACGCACAGCCGTTCACGCTATACAGCTTTGTCATATATAATCGCAGGTGAACCATAATGCACACTCCTTATTCAGGACTTTGCAAAATTCGATCCCAATCGCTCCAAAGTGCAATATATAGACGAACTAGACCATTTCGATCTATATATTGTTCATTGAAAGCCGCTTATTGGATTTTCACAAAATCCTCTATCGAGTCAGTGCTTTGAAAATCGCCGCTTCAGCCAGAGAAATGGACGTAAAGGGATATACAAAAAATGCAGCTGACGAGGCAATGGAAAAACGCTCGAATCGCCCGTAGAAGGAAACAAACGGCTGATGAGATACCATAGTCTGTGTCTGGGCTCTTTTAAGGAAAGCAAGTAAGTGCGGCTGACCGGCTGATAGACAGCCCTGTTTTTGGTCATGACTTGGCTGGAGGCAGCAGCTGGAGTCATCGGGGCACAACTGGTAGCGGTGCTCATCGGGCTATGATCGTCGTTACTGGCATCTTCCGTGATGCTAGTAACGCCACGGGTGGCAAGCATGGCTGCTTCGCCAGAGGTACTGCATACTGAAGGACCGCCATCTGGAGGGGCGGTCTCCGCTTGCTCCGCCAAGGCTCTGCTGTGCAGCAGCTCTGATGGAGCAAGCCTACCTGTACCCGACCCGTTGGTGATCGGGTACGGTGCGGGTACGCTGGCCTGCATGAAGGCCAGCGCGCTCAGCGCGAGCCTATGCGCCTGCCGGGTAGCCGATACCGGACGCATCGGCTCCGGTATCGGCGTACCCAACAGCGCAGCGGCGAGTGCCCAAGCCTGCCCGCCAGCAGGCAAGCCCCCGTAGCGGCGCATCATCGGCAGTAGCGCCTCCCAATCGACAGCACATATCGAAAGCCTGTCGATGTCAACCAGCCAGCGCAGCCTGAACCAGCCGTGACGCGCACCATGCGCACTCAAGTACAGAAATTGATGCTCGCTGCCAAGCGTATACATACAGGACGTCATCACAGTCCTGTTGTCGGCAGGTCCCAACGGTACCTGCCGAATGGCTCCTGCAGCTTTGCCCTTTTTCCGGCAGTTCCACAGCTCGTTAAAAGAGGGTTCCCCACCCCCATCAGGGTGAAGCCGCCAATGCAACTCTATCTCTACCCGTTTTTGCGGATGTAAATAGGATGCATGATGGTCCTTCCATTTCCAACTGCCAAGGACACGCACTTCTCCGCTTTTAGATGCATATCCGGCTTCCTGCATCCAATGCTCAGCCTCATCCATATCGTCAGGGGCAATGAGTAAATCTATGTCCTTGGAAGTACGCAGAGAAACATCCCCGTACAATTGCTGCGCCAGAGCAGGCCCCTTCAACATAAGCACACGAATTCCATGAGCTATGAGCAGCCTGGTCAGACGCTCGGCTTCTGCTTGAAGATGAAGCATGCGAAGCGTGTTTCGATGATATTGCGCCTGAAGGTTTCGCAACAATTCTGCGGGAATGAATGGATGATTCAATGTTTTTAGCTGGAGATACACCGTAGGTACCACTCGATGGTGCTCGGTCAGACGTAAAAAGCGGACCCAATCCATCTCACGCAGCTGGGTAGCAGCAGTCGTATCCTGCCAATGAATAACGTCCTTCCCCAATAGAGAGAGTAACAACGTTAATTCTTGATCCTCATTCCAATTCGCAAGTTCCAAAACAGACTTGGTGGGCATGCATTCTTCTCCTTCTTGTCTCATCGCATTAAAGCATATAACTACTTTTATCTTCCATATTCTTATTTGTATCCGTCACAGCACGTCTTCCGAATATCCCCACCACCGTAAATGCTTCCATCTCCCGTTTCCCCGTAACATAAATCGGTCCGCTACGTACCCATGCATGTGCAGCCAAGCGTCCAGCGGCATTTTTGGCTGTACCCAGATACAGCGTGCAGTCCAGTTTCCTGCGCCCCAGCAACGTCATCGCCGCAGCGGCTTGTACAAGACAACTACTACGCCAAGGAGTATAACGGCTTGCCAGCTCTACAGCGTGTGAAATCTGCCGAATGGACTTCTCTTGCCCAACGTCACACTGCCATGGGGTTTCTTCCATACGTATGCCCCAAGCCCTTGAGTAATCCCAAAAAGAACGACGCTGGCGCAGCCTCGCCCATCCCAGCTCCAGCCAGGCTTCCGGCAACAATTTTCTGACTTCTGGAGACAGGAGAAGAAGCCGTTGTATCCGCATGTTATACCGGCTCCCGTAGAAGCTTTAACAGTCCTTCCCGCTCCAACTCAGCCACAAAGGTATGTACCTGCTGTCTGCACTGTTCCTCGTCCACTTCATATTCTTTCGTCAGGACAGTTACGATATCGCCAAGTGAAGGACCGGATTCTGCCAGTTCCCAGATTCGTCCTCCTGTGTAGCCTAAATTGTAATATTTACCAGTGTTAATGCTCATCATCACTTTTTCTCCGTCCATATCACTGACGTAGACCTCTTCATTGTAAATGATGCGATAATGATCCTTAGCTGGATTAGTGGCTGCCATAACTCTTTTCCTCCTTACGAATGAGTTCAAGTACCCGTTGTACAACCTCGGACGCAGTAAAGACGGAACTATCCCTCAGCAACCGCCAGCCCTCCACTTTCCGAGCCATCCTAGCCGCTGTATCAAACGACCATTCACTCAAACCCATTCGCGGAATAATCACCCTGCGATATGTATGTTGTAATAATGTATGCAAGCACTCCAGAACGTTCAAGGGCTGTTCCGTAACCGCCACTAGCTCCCCTTCGCGCATCAACGCGCGGGTTGGAGAATCTGCCACCAGCTCGAATACGCCCCCTAAGGACAGCGGATCGTTATAAAAATCATCTACGGCGGGTACGGCATATTTATTCAGCTCACCTGCAAGCGTACGCAGATCTGTGTATTGTGGCATTACAGAATTGCGTACATGCTTGTTCTCCCGTAAAGCCTCCAGTTGGAGCAAGCTTTCAAGCCCCAGCTTTTGCTGCGGATAAGCTGGATACACGATGGCAGAGGAACCCGTAGCTTTTACAGCAATCACGTCATCACTAACCATCTGATAACCTGCCTGCCTAAAAACAGCAGCCAATGTCGATTTCCCCGTACCCGATTCACCCACAAATGCGTAGGCCCTCCCCCCGATGACGACCGCACTTCCGTGAATAGGTAATATTCGTCTTTGCATCAGCAGAACACCCATGCATGTACCCAGCACAAACAGCCGCACGGTGTCAGGATCAGCCCCGGAGAATATACTTACCTCGATCTCCTTGCCTTCCCTGACGGCATAAATGGCCGTGCCCGGTATTCGGAACATAAATCGCTCATCCAGCATCACAAAATTGGCCTGCTCCAGCTGACCACTCCATGCAGTCAAATCAGCCTGTCGAATGACTACATCCTCTACCACTCCTGGTGCTGCCAGCATCAGCTCAGGCAGATTCAGCTCACTCGCAATCCTGAGTCCAAAGGCTGTATATTTCGTCCAACTGACATTTGCACTCCTGTCATGCACGTAGGACTCACTCCTCTGTCTTTAAAAATCCCGTCTTTATTTCTTGGGCAACACCTCTAACCCGAAAGAAATAAAGACGGCTGTGTATTGAATACGAGTCCAATGGATCATGCTATTTTCGTTCATTCAATCGTTATCGGCCCAGTTGTCTGGCTTCCAGTTCAACATTGGCTGCATGTATAACATGTATAACATGTATAACATCTATTAGCTTGGATTATAGATATCGGCATCGTGGTCGGACACCCAATCAATCTGTCTCCAGCCTTTACCCGCCATGGTCTGGCTAATATCCAGCACCTCTATCGTCGGTTCCTGCCATTCTTTTTTACTCATTTCATCACCTCCCCTCCAACGAAATGGCGAACTGTCTGACCGGACAGATTCGATCAGTTGAATCTACAGAGAAAACGGTACACAATCAGGCTATGCATGAGTAGTCTTATATTCGGATCAGACGCCTGCTCAGGGCCGGGGTGGTGAAGTTTTGCCATAGCCGTCTTAATAAACTCAATATTGAGATATTCGGCGGCTCGTAAATCATGACACATCAGTTGCAGCTCCCCCATAAACGTATCCCAACAAGGAAGCATACGATGTAGCCAATCTGCAGGCTGCACGCCGCGTACCCGCTGGTTCAACCGAACATCATCAGGTAGATGATCACGCATGGCCGTACGAATGAGGGCACGGTCCCGACCGTTTTGTACATACTGCTCAAAAGGCACCGATAAGCAAAAGCGAATTACCCGGCTGTCCCCGGTCGGATCACGTTCCCATAGGCCATAACGTAGTGAAAGTTTGGTCGCGACCACACCATTTTTGTTGGCAATCGCCAAATTTGAGAACTTCTCTTTTCTCGTCTGATCGGCATTTTTCATCCAACCTGTTCCGCTCAATACAGGAATATCTTCTACATTCATCCGTTGGGCAAACTCTGGGTGAATCAGTGAAGGAACGGGACTGCGATAGCCACGCCGCAGCCATAAACGAGGTTCAAGTGAAGTCGCTTTCTTCAACATCACGGGGAGTAGATGAGACATACGCCTGCCCGTAAGCTTGCTGTACCGCCTCAATCCCTGAAAGGATTGCAACCAGTGCAAATGACGAAACTGACGGGCATAATAGTCCAGTGCAGGGCCCCACGATACGGAAAAATTGCCTCGTGCCCCGGTCAACAGTACACCGACATTGTGTTCCTGCGCTTTTTCATAAAAACCTCTGATCCAGAAGGAGTTTTCAAAATATTTGTAGGGAGCCTCCATCAAATCCAGCCAAATATCAATTTCTGAAAACGGACTTTTTCCCTCAAAATCCATATAGTTCTCGTGAATGTTGCCCACATAGCGAGCCGTAGAATGAATGTAGCTTCGTTCGTTCGCCAGCAATGTAGGCGGTGTCCAGTCTGTAAAATCTTGAACAGGCACATAGCTGTAGGCATGTAGCGGCTTTTGTTGCAAGTGCAGCGCTGGCGCGGCAAAGCTGGCAACCGCTCCGGAATCCAGCCCTCCGCTCAAGGCAGCCCCTACAGCGCGATGCGTCCGTAATCGGGCAGTGACCGCCTGTGTGAACACCTCGTGGAAAGCTTCTATGTACTCACCTCCTGTTTTGAGCCGCAGTGGCTCTACCTCATCCAGGCATGCATATTTATGAAGGGTTCGCTTCCCCTCCTCCATAGTGAACCAATGTGCAGGAGGAAGCTGGTTGATATGCTTGTAGGCGGTCGTCCCGATATCGACGGATTCCTGCATGGTGCGGATGGACAAAAATTCGGCCAGCCACGGTTCATGCAGTTCTTTTCGCAGAGAGGACAGGGCCAAAAGCGGAGCGACTACCGTGCTAAACGCGAATCCTCGGTCATGTTGGTAGATGTACAGCGTACGATTGCCTGTCATATCTCGAGCACCATATAATCGATGTTCCTTGGCATCCCAAATGACAAAGGCAAAATCACCTATCAGATAACTGGCTGCCTCCACTCCCCATTTGTCATATGCCAGCAAAATCAGCTCGCTGTCCGTGATATCTTGCCGCCGTTCCTGCTCAACTCCCAGCCGTTCAAACAGCTCGGAACGATTGTCAATAATCGCATCCGCCGTGATTGCCAAATCTCTTAGCTCATCATAGAAGGGAAGACGCTCATGAACAGATTCCGGAGTCACATGCTGGGCATGACAACCTAAAAAAATAGAGCCTTCGCACCAAGCGCATACGCGGTCAGCGGGATATTTCCGCAGGGCCTGCATCATTTTCCCGCCTTCTTCGGTGCATACGGACTCATGCCCAAAGCTATAGATTCCGGCAATCGCACTCACGTTCTTCCCCCTTTTTCTTTTCCTATACTTGATAACGCTACAGACGCCAAGTACCTGAGCTTACGGGCCAAGAGGCTGCGAGATCGGAGACCTTGATGTGGGCGTTGATAGCTTTGAAGCTGAGCGATAAGACGGTTCCGCTCCTCATAGCTATGTGCCAACCTGTTTTCCAGTGATTGGATCCGTCGATCGTTCACGCTCTGGTCCACATGCATCCATGTCGGATCTTGGGGTGGAGTATGATGGATTGCATTTGTCATGAGTTCTCTGTTATCTGTATCCTGTTCTTCCAGCATCCGATAAGCTGCCTTCCATTCAAAGCCGCTTTGCTGGAGGAATTGTTGTGTACGTCGACTCAGCAGCTCCATATCTGGCTCATCTTCAAAGCGAACTCCAGTCATCTGTTCAGCCTGCTCCAGCGCTTCCGCGTAACCAAGTTGCTTAAACATGCGGGACCCAATGCTTCTGCAATACAGCTCAATTTCCCTTTTACTCAACACATGTTGCCAGCTATGTACCGAATCCTGATGCGCCTGTTCATGCTCTCCTACGAATGGATCGCCCGCTCCCATACTATAAAAAAGACTGGATTTGGGTGTATCCGCAAAGTCTCCGTACTTTTCCATCCCCGACTCATACTTGATTCCCAGAAAACCGCACAACTTCTCAATCTCCATCTTTGGATTGGATACGAGCTGTTCATACCTAAGCGGGTATGCAAGTGGATGAGGTGTAGCAAAATAATGAGTATAACGGAACAAACCAACCGTAATATCCGTCATTTTCATATTAAAATGCGGACTCCCCAGTTCCTCCAGTAGTTGAAAACGTCCGTTCCGTAGCTGATTGACCTTTTTGAATGAGGCCACAATGGCCAAAGGGTTTCGGATAAGCCACAACCTGCGGGCAGCAGGGAATAAACGGTCTATAAATTCCAGCACCGTATAGTAACGCGGGGATTTGTCGATAAGCATATCTGCTGTTGTTCCTTGAAGCAAACCATTATATATTTCAAGTGCATACGAACGGGAGGCCTGCTCCAATACGTCGGAGGGGACCATACCTTTAAAAAATTGCCGGAGTATCCCTGTTCCTCCATATGGACGTGCATGTGACTGCGGAAGATCATATAAACTGAGCAGAAACCACATTTCCTGCGTGGCAAACAGGCGGGAATGGTTTTGCAAAATGGCGGTAAGCAACGAGCTTCCACTCCGAGGGACACTTAACAGGAATACCAGCCCTCCGCCTTGCTTTTCAATCAAGCAAACTCCTCCTCTACCTCTGCTCAAGACACTTTAATAGATACATATCGTATTTTTATTATAAATTTATGATACATAATGTATCTTGTCAATCCTTTTGATGGATAAATTCAGCACTTCACGTTCATGTTAAACCCTATGTAGATCTAAAAGCTTAACAATCAGCCTGTAAATAAAGATTTTGCTGCATATTAGCCAAAGGAGGATAGCACTATGGGACAAGCTGTTAAAGGTACTATTACCATTGAAGGTCATGAAATTCCTATCACCAACCCGGATAAACCGTTGTGGCCTGAAGCAGGCGTAACTAAGGCGCTGTATCTTCGCAAGCTCGCGGTATTGGCTCCCTTCCTGCTCAAATATTGTCATCATCGTCTGCTGACCGTCATCCGCTGGCCACATGGGATTCACGGTGATTTTTTTTATCAGAAAAATGCCCCACGTCCTCGGCCGGACTATATTGAAACCGCCCTGCATGATGGCATTGAATATATCGTGCTCGGCAAATTGCCACAACTCCTCTGGCTTGGTAATCAAGCTGCATTGGAATTCCACCCCTCTCTGCACGAGGCGGGAAGCAAGCTGCCCTGTGAATGGATGATTGACCTTGATCCATCCAGAGAGGTGGAGCCACGTATTATGGAGGCAGCCTCTATTGTCGGTGAAGTACTGGCTTCGCTTGGTTTGGATTCCGTCCCCAAAACATCCGGGGCCACAGGTGTACAAATTATCGTTCCGATCCGTACAGGCATAACCTTCGACGAACTTCGCAGCATCGGGCTATTAGTCGGACAGTTTGTGACAGAAAAGCACCCGCATCTGTTCACACTCGAACGGTTAAAGAAGGATCGTGGAACAGCCATCTATTTTGATTATTTGCAGCATTATCAGGGGAAAACTCTGGCCGCTCCTTATACCCCGCGGGCACGCCCCGGCGCTACGGTCTCCACTCCGCTAACATGGGAAGAGGTGCGGCAAGATGTATCACCACTTGACTACCATTTGCTGAATATTGAGGAACGACTAAATCAGGTAGGCGACTTGATCGACAAGGTTCCTCCCCAACCTGTAGAAGATGTCCTCAAGCATATGCGCACCAAGGCACACCGAACCTGATCCATGCTTGGAAGAACAAAAAAGGGGACGAACCCCGCAGCCATTAGGCTGAGAAATTGTCCCCTTGCGCTAGTGTATTCCTTTTTTCTTAAAGCGTCCGCCCTTCACATCGTGAATGTTACCGATCGCAACGAAAGCGTGCGGGTCCCAATCTTCAACGATGCTCTTCAGCTTCGCTTCCTCCAGTCGGGTGATGACGACGAAAATCACTTTCTTGCTTTCGCCTGTAAAGCCACCTTCACCTTCCAGATAAGTTACGCCCCGTCCAAGACGATCCGTCAGGGCATCCCCGATATCACGGTATTTGTCACTAATAATCCAGACCGATTTGGACTGATCCAGACCTTCAATCGTAATATCAATCATTTTCATGGCGATATAATAAGCAATCATGGAATACAGGGCATTTGGCCAACCGAACACAAAACCTGCACTTCCCAGAATGAATATGTTAACGAACAGCACGATCTCACCGACCGAAAAAGGAGTTTTTTCACTGACGAGAATAGCTACGATCTCTGTTCCATCCAGCGAACCGCCGGACCGAATCACAAGACCCACCCCAACACCGAGAATGACGCCCCCAAAAATAGCGCCGAGGAGCGGTTCGCCAGGAGTCAACGCACTTACATTGTGAAGTAACGCGGTTCCAATGGACATTACGACGATACCGAATAATGTGGATAAAGCGAAGGTTTTACCGATTTGTTTGTAGCCGATAAGTAAAAATGGAAGGTTCAACAGGGTCAGGAAAATACCGAGCGGATAGCCAGTAATCTTGGAGGCCATGATGGAAATACCTGTAACGCCTCCGTCAATAACGCCATTAGGAACCAGAAATATTTCCAATCCCACTGCCATCAGAGCTGCACCAACTACTATCATGGCGGCACGCTGAAACAGGCGTTTTACTTTGTTCTTCGGATTAGCTGGAATTTTGCTGATCTTGGTCAACTCTCCGGTCACATCTGTAATCTCAGATAAACTTTGAACTTCCTTGCTCACTACACTCATATATAAATCCCCCCGTTACAGTATGATATATTGGACAAAAAAGGGGCTGCTATCCGCAGTCCCCTATTCTTTACCGCGCTATTTATATAAATAGTATATCACAAAACTGTGATTTCGCGCAAAAAAGTTAGCAAAGAGCACATAAATCACAATAAAGCGGGATTATACCGATAAAAACGACGAAAATCGCCTTTAAAGGAGTGGAGAGAGCATGCGAGTTAGAATTTCAGCTGTTTTCTGAGATCTAGGCCGTCTGCGGAACACGTTTAAATCTATGCGTGAGGAGTTGGAAATGTCCTCTACAAAATCTGCCGAAAGCCGTTCCAGCGCTGAATTAGCAAAAACGACAGCGGTCAACTCAAAATTATAGAAAAAGCTGCGCATGTCCATATTGGCGGTCCCGACCGAGCCGAGTAAATCATCGACAATCACCACTTTGGCATGAATAAATCCTTTTCGATATTGGTAGAACTCCACCCCTGCCTCCAGCAGTTCTTGTACATAGGACAGAGACGCCAAATGAACTAACTTCGAATCGGACTGATAGGGAATAATAATTTTCACATCTACGCCACTGACTGCCGCCAGCTTGAGCGCCTCATAAATGCCCGGATCGGGAATAAAATACGGCGTCGTAATCCAAATCCGCTTTTTGGCAACTGTGAGCGCCCCAAAGCACATTTCCTGAATCGTATCCCATACCTGATCGGGACCGCTGCTCAAAATCTGTACTTCCTCATCCCCGGTACAGGTATGTGGAGGAAATAAATTCACATCCATCAGTCTCTCCCCTGAGGCCAGCTTCCAGTCACTAAGAAACGCATTTTGTAGAAAATAGACGCTATCTCCTTCAATCTGCAAATGCGTATCCCTCCAAAATCCTACTTTGGGGTATTTTCCGAGATAATCGTCGCCTACATTAATCCCTCCTACAAATCCAACCATGCCATCTACCACCACGATTTTCCTGTGATTGCGATAGTTAATCCGGCGGTCCAGTGTGGCGAAAAACGGAGGTAGAAAATAATGAAATTCCACTCCCGCCTCACTACAGGTGCGAATAAAGGAATAGGGTAAATTGTAGCTCCCCACACCGTCTACAACGAATCGTACTTTTACTCCCTCACGTGCCTTGCGGATCATGACCTCTTGAAACTTTCTTCCGATTTCATCGGCCCGAAATATGTAAAACTCCACATGGATATGATGTTGCGCATGTTCCACCGCTGCCAGCATGGCCTCGAAGGTTTCCTCTCCGTTCGTCAGCACACGTGTGCGATTGCATCCAGTCAACGGATTTTCCGACATACGAATTAACTGGTTAAACAAACGTTCCTGATGCTTGAAATGGGGATTGTGCATTTGCTCCACATGTTCAATCACCTTGGATTGCGCCCATAGACGCTCGCGGAATTCACGAAACAGCTGCGATCCCCTTTTTCGAACCACTTTACGCTTCTGATAATCCTGTGCAACAAAATAGTACACGATAAAGCCAATGAGCGGGAAGCAAAACAAAATAAAAAGCCAGGCTACCGCTTTGGACGGCTTGCGAAATTCAAAGAGCAGGATCGTCCCGGTCTGAAAAATAAAAACAATTAAAACCAACAGCAACCACAGCATGTCTAAGCCTCCTTATATAAAACGTTTTATATCTAAGCTCCAATTTTTTTGACATGTTTGCCTCTTAAGCTGAATAGATAGTAACCAAGCACTATAGGAGCGATGTCCGGAAAGGAGCGATTATGAAAAAAGGAAGCCTAAATCGCCGGATGACCCTGCTTGTTATTCGGGATGCACAGCAACCGCCCAAGCAGCTACAATGCTCTACAGCCGCTGTCATTCTCGTCCCGACTCTTGTGATCGCGTCTATCTCTACGCTCGTGATCGGGCTGCAAATCCGTTCTTCCCATATTATTTCCCAAATGGAAACGAATCTTGCTGTCCAGAGTTTGCAGATGGAGGTCACGGTAGCGGACAAGGATGCAGCCATTGGGCGACTACGGCAGGAAGTCATGGAGCTGACAAATCAAGCCACCCATATTCGTGAACGCCTTCAGCGCGTAACGGAGCTGGAACAGCAAATGCAACAATTCATTCGTAAACACGGAAACTCATCTGCCACAAGTAACCATAAAAAGACCATGACTCCGCTCTCCTGGGATGCTTCCGGCCATATTGGGGGTGAGCTGATCGCAGTACATGAAAATACTGCCTTCCTAACTCGCCAGGCAATGGATGATTTTCAGGAGATCGAATCTCTGTTGGACACGGTGGAACGTACGGTTCCTCGCTCTATTCAGCAAGCAAATGCCGTCCAGCAAAATCTGGAGCGCAAACAAGCCGCACAGTTACTCCAGACTCGTAGGCTGGCTCTTGCCGTGCAAGGGAAACCCTCCGTTTGGCCTGTAGGTTCACGGCGAATGACCTCCAGCTTCGGCTATCGCAGCGACCCTTTTACGGGTAGATCTGCCTTTCATTCAGGCGTGGACATTGCCGGACAAACCGGTGATCCTGTCTATGCAGCAGGAGCAGGCACCGTCTTGGAGGCTGCTTCTAGTGGAGCCCGCGGCAAGTGCATCATCATCCAGCATCCTGACGGACTCCAGAGCTGGTATATGCACCTGAGCGGCATGCAGGTGGCTCCAGGAGATCGTGTCCACAAAGGACAGACCATCGGTCTGCTGGGAAGTACCGGGAGAAGCACAGGACCTCATCTTCATTTTCAGATCGTCAAGCATAACCAACCTGTAGATCCATTACTGTATGTACAATGAGGATTTTGCAAAATTTTCACAATAAAAGATTGGGGGAAAACCATCATGTTTAAGGAATCCAAAAAAAAGCTCTCCACCCCAGCTATGGATACACTGCTCGCTAATGGCACCAGCTTTGAAGGTACAGTTGAAGCAGAGGCCAATATTCGGATTGACGGTCATTTTCAGGGCGATATCCGTAGCACTCGTACTGTCGTCATTGGAGAATCTGCTGTTGTACGTTCGGACATTTTCGCACAAGACGTCATTCTTGCCGGTAAGGTGTTCGGCAGCATTACTACAGAAGGACGACTGACCATTACGCCGACAGGTGAGCTGTACGGAAATACCGCGACCGCTGCATTGGTCATTTCTGAAGGCGGTGTACTGGACGGCACAAGTCAAATGAACCGAACAAAGGATGTAAAGTTGTCAACTTCTACGGATGAGCCAAACGACGAAACCCAATCTAGTTTCAGCAAAGACAGGGAGGACAGCCAAGCCGCTCTGCAATCCGAAGCAGGGTAAAGTCAGTATATACTCCTTTAAATCCAGTGCATTCTCCATTCATTCCATAATATCCTCCACTCTGCGTTCCAAAAATAATTGGTATACCTTGCGTATGACGATTTTTCCGCACATATACAATGGAATCACCAAAATGATACCCAGAATCCCGAGCAGGTCGCCACCAACTAACAGTAAAATAACGACAGTCAACGGATGAATATCCAGCTGTTTACCAAAAACTATAGGTGACAGCCAATTATCCTGAATTTGCTGTGCAGCAATCACCACGACCAGCGACCAGAGCGCCATCGAAGGTGATTCGAGAAATCCAATAATAACCACGGGTATAGAAGCAGCCACTGCCCCCACATAGGGAATAAAATTAAGGAAAATCGAAATAACGGCGAGCAGCAAGGCATAAGGCAAACCAATAATCAAAAAACCAAGGAACATCATCACACCCAACGCGACATTGATCAGCACCCGACTGACGATAAAGCTGCTGAGTGCACTATCGATATCTTCCATAACCTCCAATGCGTCCTTGTGATATTTTTTAGGAAAGAAGTTTAGCATTTTAGGGCCAAACTTGCTCCCTTCCTTCAGCATGTAATAGAGCAATATGGGAAAGGTAGCCAATACGATAAAAAAGTAGGACACGAACGATACCAGCTTTACCGAATAATCAGATAGCGTCGAAAAGGCTTCGTTCAACGTATCTGACAGTTGTGACAGCGGGTCTTCACCCGGAGGCAGCACTTGTCTCAAGGATTGATTATGCCGCCATTGGCTCAATTGATCAACCAGACTTTTAATGAGCTTCGGCGCATTTTCAAATAAATTGGTTACTTGATCACGCAGCGTAGGCCACACACCCCATGAGAAAACAAACAATAACACTCCAATGACCAAATAAATCAGCAAGATGGAGATCGATCGTTTGATTTTTCTCCGTTCCATTACATCCACAATCGGCCTTAATAAATAATAGAGGAAAAAAGATAGCATTAACGGTACAACCAGCAAGCTGACCAAGGATACGAGAGGACTAAATATAAAACTTACTTTGGTACCCAAGTAAATGATGAGTAATAGCATGACGATACCTGTAGTTACACGAAAAAAACGATTATTTTGCAGCATACCATGCGGCCCCCTCTGTTCTATTTCTCTCTACTCTTTAAACGCAAAATGACCCTATTGATTGATTCTTGCTGAAAATAGATTACAATATACCCCTGCACGCAGAATATGCAACAAAAATGACATAGATACTGGATAAAACAGTGTTAAATGAGGATTTTGCAAAATCCTGAAATAACAAAAGGACGTCCAAATGCTGAGCATTTGAACGTCCTTTGTGTAACTCTAAGACACTGCGATTTAGGTTGAAACATCCCGTTTTACGAAAACCACCCAGGCAATGGCGATAAAAATTACATAATAAGCGGCCAGCACGGTGAGCGAAAAGGTTAGACTGGAACTTACCGTACCCGGCGGCATATCTAGATATTTTTTCAGATCCATATGCGTAAATAGTACGTATTTGGTCCATTCAAAACGATCTGTGCTGAACAAGCCTATAGAGTTATAGATTGTTTTGGTGAACATCATGAACAGCGACAGCCCAATCGCCAAGGCACTGGAACGGAAAACAGCGGACAGCATAAAAGCAAAGGCCATCGTCACGAACAAGGCAATATAGCTATACAAGAAGTTCAACGTTACGTAAGATATCGGATCACTGAACAGCGGAACAGAACCCGCTGGTGCATCCTTGGATAACATCAGCCATGAGGACAGCGTAACCATCAAGATCAAAATGATCGTTCCGAGCAAACTGAATAAAATCACGGATATATACTTGGACAACAATATTTTGCTGCGAGTCCAAGGTCGGATGAGCAGCAGCTTAATCGTTCCCCAAGTAAATTCACCAGCCACCGAATCAGCAGCTATAATGACCGTAAACGTCGTATTGAGGAAAAACGTAAACAACGTCGTTAATGCAATCCCATCCCACACACTGACCTGATCGGAAACCAGGGAGATCAGCATCGGAATCGCAGCAGTGATGACCGCCAGCAACCCCAGCATAATCCATGTGCGCACACGCAGGTAAATTTTCAGATTTTCGTTATGTACCAGTTTGAAGAAATCACCCAATGAACCCGCCTCCCGTCACTTCCAAAAATTGATCTTCCAGCGTACGGGCAACCGGGCGAATCGCATATACTTTAATTCCGTTTGCAGCCAGCAGGCTGTTCATCTCTGCGATCTGTTCCCGCTCCAGGTGAAGCAGCAGTTGATTACCTTCAACGCGTCCTGCTCCAGCAAGCGCATAGGCTTGTTCGGCATCATTTACCTCAAAAGCAATTTCCGCCGTCTGCACTTCCTCCCCTGTATTCTTCAGTTGCTTGATATCAACCAGCCGTCCGCTCTGAATAATGGCTACACGGTCGCACATCAGCTCCATCTCGGACAACAAATGACTTGATACGAATACGGTAATTCCCTCCGTACGGGTCAATTGACGCAAATAATCCCGCAGTTCACGAATACCCTGCGGGTCCAAACCATTGGTCGGCTCGTCCAGCACAAGCAGCTTGGGTCGATGCAAAATCGCCTGAGCTACTCCAAGTCGCTGTCGCATCCCGAGCGAATAGGTTTTTACTTTATCGTGAATCCGGTTTCCGAGTCCCACCAAACGAATCGCTTCATCCACGCGTTCTTGGGTCACCCCAGGAGACATTCGCGCAAAATGCTGCAAATTTTGATAGCCTGTCAAAAACTTGTACATCTCCGGGTTCTCAACAATCGCGCCGACATGGGAAACGGCCTTTTCAAAATCAGTATTAATGCTGTCTCCACAAATATGAATATCGCCCTTGCTGATCGAAATCAGGCCAACCATCATACGGATGGTTGTCGTTTTTCCCGCACCATTGGGTCCAAGGAAACCAAATACCTGCCCCGCCGGAACCTCCAGCGTCAGATCATCCACGATCGCTTTGGAGGAAATGATTTTACTCACACCCTCCATACGTATGACGGGAACCTGTCCTGTCGCTTGCTGCATGCTATGAAACTCCTTCCATCCGGAGTGAAGCTGTTATCAATTTACTGTACATTTCCGGTTTTGGAAGTATTGTACCATATTTAACCTTTTAGAAACACCTCGCAACCTCTATTCCTTGTCCTTGTATATCCAAAGCACCCGCCATTTCTCATCTTCCTGCGTCACATAACAAGGCTGTACAATATCAAAATTACCGAATCGGGTCTTGTAATGCTGAGTGACCGTAATACGGTAAACTTTCCCTAACTCTTCTCCATTCTGATCGGTACGAATGTCATATTCAGTCTGCGGCTCCCCCAGTTCAAACGTGAACGTATCCGTCCCCATATCCTGCATAAAAACGTGCGCACGCTGCTGTACATACGTAGATTTCTCGAATTTCTTTTTTATTTGCGAATGAAAAAGCTCCCATGAACCTCCGAAATTTCCCGATTGCTCCATCGTGTAGAACTCGTTCAGTGCTTCTACCGCTTGATCGCCCTCGCCTGTAGACATCACCCCACGCAGGCCCAGCCACAGCAGCCATAACAATCCACCTATGATGGCAAAATATAATAGCTTACGAACGAACGCCGAAGCCGCTCTCCTTCTAAACAGCACACATTGCCCCTCCCTCTGTTGGACTATACCGAATTCTCTACAGATGTATGTGGGACAAGCCTTTTTTAGAAGACTTTAGAAGAAAATAACGGGTGACCTCCCAACAGGGCACCCGCCTACATAAGGCTTACCTAAGGCGATATGGCAGTGGTAAGCATATGCTTCTCCAGCACTCCATGGATACGCTGGCGTTCCTGTTCATCCACCATGTAATAATACACCCCGTTGATTTTACGCCCATGTCCCTTCAGTTCAACGGTATCCGTCTGCTTGAGGGACGGACCGATCCGGGTCAGGAAGGTGGTCATATCGTCAAAGGTAATGTCTGTGCGAATCTGCTCCCCCGCTGCCTCCAGTATCGGTTTTACCCTCAACAGCCCTTCCTTGCTGATGGACTGGGCAAGAATTTGCTTGAGTAGCTCCCGCTGGCGAGCATTTCTTCCGAGATCCCCACGTGGATCATCGAAACGCATACGGGCGTAGGCCAACGCCTCAGCCCCGTTCAAGTTCAAATTACCCTGTGCAAAATGATGACCCTCATATTGAAAATCAAGTGGATTATGAACCTCGACTCCCCCCACAAGGTCCACCATTTTCGCAAACCCTTCCATGTTCATCTGTACATAGTAATCTATCGGATAGTTCAAAAAATGTTCTACCGTACGGATCGACATATCCACGCCCCCAAAAGCAAAAGCGTGATTGATTTTGTCCTCACGCCCCCTACCGATCAACTCTGTTCGCGTATCACGCGGAATGTTGAACATCAACATAGAGCCTTCGGCAGGGTTAACAGACAAGACGATCATCGTATCCGATCGTCCTGGATCGTGAGACCGCCGATCTACGCCCAGCACCAGCACGGTGAACGGCTTGAACTGGGAGATGGCTGCCGGATTGGGTGTACTTGATCCAGAGTCTGTATCTACGGATCGCCCTGCTCCGCCCGTTGCAAGGGTAGAAACCGCCCCAGGCTGCACGATGCTGCGCGGATGATACATCGCATTCGCCGCTGTTTTAAAAGAATGATACACATAAGCGGTGTAGGCAGTAGCCCCTATGACCAATAACGCCGCAGCCCCCAATGTTATCTTCAGCCACCGTTTCATATGCAGCCTCCCCTTTACGGATTTACTACAGACTGATGACGATCTACATCCAGATTGTTCATCTGTGGCCTACCGACAGAATAGTATGCAAAGACGGATTGTCTGATTTGCTCCTCGCTATACACATTGCGTCCATCGATCATAATGGGATACTTCATAAGCTCATTCAGCTCACCCAGCCCGATTTCACCAAACTCCTCCCATTCCGTCAATAGACACAGTGCGTCGCATCCCTCTGCTGCTTCCCGTGCGCTATCTGCCCACGTTACTTCCGAGCTGTCCAGCAGTCTGCGGAAGTTAGCGGTAGCGATCGGGTCATATGCACGGATTTGCGCCCCTGCCTCCAGCAGCGACTGCATAATATCCAGCGCTGGGGCATCTCTTACATCATCTGTATTCGGTTTAAAGGCCAGTCCCCATATACCAATCGTAGCTCCTTCCAGATCACCCAGCGCCTCTTTCAGCTTACGAATCACGTTAAAACGTTGCCCCTGATTCACTTCTACCACAGATTTCAGCAGCTTGAATTCATAGTCCACGTTACCTGCAATTTGGATCAGAGCTTGTGTATCCTTGGGAAAACAGGAACCCCCATAGCCGATACCAGCAGACAAAAAGGAGGAACCGATCCGCTGATCCAGTCCCATACCGTGTGCCACGCGTGTAACGTCTGCGCCCACCTTTTCGCAAATATTTGCAATCTCATTAATAAACGAAATTTTGGTCGCCAAAAAAGCATTCGACGCATACTTGATCATCTCCGCCGAACGGATATCTGTGGTTACGATATTTGTCGTCAGCGGCTCGTGCAGTGTAGTCAACACAGCGGACACATGTGGATCGGAAGCTCCGATGATGATTCGATCTGGCTGTAGGGTGTCTATGACTGCTGAACCTTCGCGCAAAAATTCAGGAACCGAAGCCACACCAAAAGAATAGTTTGTGCGGCTCACAATCCAATTTTGAATGCGTTCGTTCGTGCCGACCGGTACCGTGCTTTTGGTGACAATGACTTTGTAGCCATTCATGGCGTCTGCCACCTCGCAGGCGGCTTCTTCAATATAGGACAGGTTCGCTTCTCCGCCCGGCAGCGAAGGCGTGCCGACCGCCAAAATAACAATTTCAGCCGCCTCCACCGAAGCTGCCGTATCTGTTGTAAAGCTTAGTCGGCCTTGTTCTACATTATCTTTAATTAGTGCCTTTAATCCCGGTTCATAAATCGGCACCCCACCTGCACGCAGCTGAAGAATTTTGTCCTCATTCTGATCTACACAGACGACGGTATTCCCGAGTGCGGCAAAACAGACCCCCGACACCAGCCCCACATACCCTGCACCTATTACACATAGCTTCAAAGCAACTCCCCCTTTTACATGATGTCTCATTGCATCCTGCTATCACCGACTTCACTTCTCTATATCTCTTCCTGCAAGCCGATTTTGATAAAGCGTAAGCCGTTTGTTTTGCCGATAAGATTTTAGAAAACGGTATACATACATCGGATTGTTATAGGCATACCTCTTCCATAATCGCTTCGGTTCGCAGATCAGACGATACAGCCACTCCAGCCCCAGCTTTTGTATCGTTAGCGGCGGTCTACGAACCTTTCCAGTGATATAGTCAAAGGCCGCCCCTACTCCAATCATCACACCACGGATGCGGTCTTTGTTTCGATGCATCCATATTTCCTGCTTCGGGCAGCCTAAGCTGACGAATATGATATGCGCGCCGGACGCATTAATTTCATCAATGATCCGCTCCTCCTCATTTGGGTGAAGCTCACGAAATGGTGGTGAAAAGCTGCCCGCGATGCGGATTCCAGGGTAATCCTGTTCTACTCTCTCTTTTAAGCTATCCAACGTATCCGGCGTACTGCCGAAAAAATATACACTCACCTTCGTCTGTGGCGCACGTTCGCACAACTTGAGCATCAGGCTGGGACCATCTACCCGATCCTGACGCTCAAATCCGTACAGCTTGAGCGCCCATACCAACGGCATACCATCCGGAGTACACAAATCGGCTTGAGTGAGCGCTTCGTTGAACTCGGGATGATTCCCGGCCGTGACAATGGAATGCGTGTTGCAAATACAAACATAGCCGTCCTTTCGTTCGACTGCCCATTGTTCCAGCATGTGTACCGTCTCCTGAAACGTAAGTGCTGCAATATCTGCATCCGCAATCCTTCCAACTCTATATTGGGGCAGCTGCTTCATAATCACGCTCCTCCATCGCCTCGCTATATATCGCCATCAGCTGCTTCACATTCACTTCTTCCGTATAGCGTGCAGCGTAGTTTTCTGACACCTTCTGTCTCATAGCTGCATAGTTTTCATAGGCTACTGCACAGCGAATCACAGTCTTTATATTTTCCAAATCATCATGTTGAAAATGGAAACCCGTCACCCCGTCCTCCACGACTTCCTCCAGTGCGCCGAGCCGGCTGCATAATACCGGAGTTCCAACAGAAAAAGACTCTACAATGGTCATGGGAAATCCTTCATACCAAATGGAAGGCACCATGACATACATGGCCCGGCTCATGCAATCGAGTACCGTGTCTCCATCCTGCTTACCAAGAAACCGAACATCTTCCTGCGGATAAGCAGCGGCCAATTCAGCCTTCTCCGGACCATCCCCAATGATGACCAGGCTCAATCCATCCCGATCTTCCAACTGTGACCAGGCTTGCAGTAGATTGCGAACCCCTTTTTCAGCTGAAATCCGCCCCACAAACAACAAATAACGATCATTCGGGTCATACTGGGTTTTCATGGTTTTATGATGGATAAAATTCGGCTTTACCGCGATACGATCCAGTGGAATACCGCTTTCGGCAAATTTGTCCCGTGCAAATTCCGTCAGCGCAATATAGCGACTTACCTTGTGCTGCCATGTGCCGATCAGATCGTTGAACTTAATCATCGCCGCTACCGGAATCGTCTGAAGCTGTGAACCTCGATAGCATCCATGACGGATGGAGTGCAGCAGCGTGCCGTGCAGGCATTTTTCACAAACCTTATTCCCTCGCATAAAGGTTGCCGCCGGACAAATCAGCCTGTAATTATGCAGGGTCTGGACAACCGGAATCCCCAGCCGTTCACAAGCATGATAGACCGAAGGGGATATAACCGGGAAAAAATTATGCACATGTACCACATCTGGCTTCACCTGTAAAAGCAGCTTCTTGATTCTTTTGAATTCCGGCAGGGACCATGCCGCCTCTACCGCCAGCTTTGCCATGTTCGCTAGCCCTCTGCTTTGAATGCTGTCGTTGTGCACATAGTAATGCTCTGTCTCTATTCCTCTGGAACGCAGCATAGCTGATTCTTGTTCGACAACCTTGTCTTCTCCCCCGCTTTGCTGATAAAAGTTATGGATGATCAGCACCTTGCTCACAGGAGGGCTCATCTGTCTGCTGACCTGTTGGCTCACGTGGTTGCCCCTCTTTCCTGCGTTGATTGCATAGCGTGGTTCGAACTCGTAGGTTTGATCCCTTGATGGCTTACGATTTCATCCGCAATGCGATCCCACGACATACGCTCGACCGTAAGAAAAGCCTCCTCCGCCATACTTCGTCTCAGCTCAGCATTATCCAGCAAAGCGCCTATTCGACCAGACCATTCCTCTTCTGAAAAGCTTCTCAGCATCACTCCGCTCACTCCGTCCTCAATCAAGGTAACCGAGCCCCCGTTTACCGAAGAGATAATCGGAACGCGAAACAGCATGCTTTCCAGCAGCACCATACCAAAAATATCGTATTGGGTCGGAAACAGCATCACATCCGCCGCTCCGTAAACCTGCCACAGATGACGTTGCTCCACTCTTGTAAAATGTATAATACTGTCCGTTATTCCCAGTTCATGAGCATATGTCCAGTAGCGGTCTGTGTCCGTCTTCCGTCCATTCCCGACCATTAACAAAAGGCAGCTAGGATTCTTTTGGAGCACCCTTTTGAACGTTCTCAGCATAAAACGTATATTTCTCCGTTCCTCCAGTACACCAACATACAGTAGTACCGGGCGATCTCCGATTCGACGCAGCTCATTCGCGACCTCACGGTTTTCCTCACGTTCTCGGCTTATGTTTCCACTGTTGTTACTGGTATCACTGTTGAATGCTCTCTCTACTTTACTGCGATCCAGTCCGACTCCAATCGTAACCACGTTGTCAAAACCTTTATTCTCCAGATAGCGCTTGGCGAGATCGGATTTGACATAGGTACGGCGTAGAGATTTTGTTACCTTCGGCAGCAGCATAATATCGTACAGTTTGCGGATCAGCGCATGCGTATTATCCCGGTATGGGCCGTGATACAACGCCAGCTTATCAGGACATCTGCGGGAAAGCAGATAAGTCATGATCTGGTTGTATTCTGTAGTAATGACCAGACCATAAGCATCCAGAAAAGAATCTTTGAGAACATCTCTGTAGATGCTGTTGCTTAAGAACTTAAACCCGTGGAGCCAGATAATACGCAAGGTGCATCCTTCGTGACGGTAGACCTGTTCCAGATGGGTTTCCTTACGGTCGTTGTAGTAAACAATGTCGCAATCGTAGCCTTTTCGAACGAGTGCTTTGCCCAAGCCGACTTCCTGTAAATTGTATGAGTCCCCGTTCACCTTGCTGGCAAAATTGCGGAGATACAATATTTTTTGAATCATCATCAGGGCTCCTGCCATTTCATATTGAGTGAGTTATGGCGTGGGGTTTAGAGACCGCTGCGCGTTCCATTTGATCTTCCGATCGCTGTTGCAGTGGGATTCCTGGATATATAAACATTCCGAGGTAAGAATCCCACTGCAAAGGCGAACGCTAGCGCTTCTTCAGATTCAAATGGACCGCTCCGCTGCTGACCGCCGTGTCCATAAAGTCACCCCATTTTAAAAAAGGGAATGCTGCGCATGAAGTGCCCCGCTGCGTGGATACGCGAGCAAATGCATGCAGGGCGCTGACCTCGTCGAACAGCTTGTGAGCTTGGTACGGTTATGGCAAGCTCACAAAACAACATGGAACTACTACCGCTAGCTGACTAAGATGCCTTAACTATGGCTAGACTGTCGCCTGTCCAGATTGTTATCCACCGGACCCTGTCACCCTGACAGAGAACTGTACAGAGCATTAATTACGCGGGGATGCATGCCCGGCATAGAAGTTCTAGGCGATAGGGCGAAGCTATCGCCAGGCGGCTTTTACCTTCCCCACCCAATAGGCTGGGGGAAATTCTTTTTGGTGACGGCGGAACGTAGCGGAGGGTAGGATTTGAATCTGGAGAAGCGTAGCGTTCGCCTTTGACGTGGGATTCCGCCCTATTACAGGGCCTATTCAATCCAAGGATCCCACGTCAACAGCGATCGAAAGATCAAATCCGTCCCGAAGCGGCCTCCCCCCTCCAACTTGAATGTTCCCGTTGCCTCTCCTCCGTCATCTGCATATTAAAATGATCTGCCCCTTTGAGCTGGGCAGCTGCCATATCTGCCACTAGAGTTACACTCGATTCCATCGGCACAAAGCGGTATTTGTAGGCTGTAAGCCGATGATCGGTTTCGTGAAATAAAATATCCTGAGCGTAATTCCCCCATCGGTCCTTGGGCATCAAATCAATGGTCATGCCGGCATGCGCAGAGGGCAGCAGCATATTTGAGCCGTGGATGCCGATCACTAATCGGCTGGCTGCATATACCTTGCAGACCCGCAGCTCACTTTCCCGGTCGAAGCGTGTGACACGCTCATCAGAAATCCATGCCGGGAAGCTCCCGGTACGCCCAAGTCCAGCGACTGTAAAGCGATGATCCGGGAAGCTTTCTCTCAGCCTGCGGAACAACCGTATGATTTTACTGCGCTGATGATAAATTAGCGGTTTTAGCCCACGTTTGAGCTGCGGAAATTTCTGTACCGCTCTTGCGATATGATGGCTGCCGCTCCACAAGCGGTCTTCCCTCCATACGAAGGTAATGCGCGGCTCCGGTTCACGATCCTCGTTATAACGGGAGACACCTGTAAACTGCTCAATATCAAACTGATTGGGATGTGAATACGCCGGGCTGACATACACCTCATCAAAACGCATCAGTTCCTCAATCATCCGATGATGTAGTACAGGATAAAAGTTTCGTGCCCTGCTGAACGGCACATCAACCGTCCAAATTTCAGACACATATGCTGGCACCATCCACTCCAGCGACTTTTGCACAATGACGATGATGCCCAGGTCCGGCGATTGCTCGTATTCGCGTTGCACATTGAGCAGCTTGAGCAAAGCATGACCATACAAATAATCCATTGTGTTGACGATGATTACACGTGTAGAAGCTTTCATTTTATGCACGGTCATGCCGACTGCTAAGTCATAGGAAGGATTCATCAACGATTGCCGCAAAGGTTCTCCGAGCCACTTTCTCGACTTCGCATCACCGGTCAGAATATAGTCAGGCATTTCTACACGATAAGGTGAATACGTGGCATGACCGACCCTCATGTCCTCAAGATACTCGCGTCCGCACCCCTCACACACAGTGCTGACACATACATGGATTCCCTGCCACAGCACCTCTCCACCACGTACCTTACCTCCACAATGCGGGCACTGTTCCTCATGCCGAACAAACGGTTTAATGGGTATCATGATTGTTCTCTCCAACTTTCGGTACTGTAATATGAACACGCCAGAAGGTCAGGATGGACTTCATCATCCAACCCAAATTAGATTTAACTTCCTTAAACAGCAAATCTAATAGAAATACAGATATCGTAAAGGACAAAATCGTCGCCACTAACGACCCTCGGACACCAAGCAACGGGATTAGCGCGTAATTGAAAGCGATATTCGTGACCGCCCCCACCACCGAGGTCAGCAGCGTGTATCTGAACAAATTTTCATTGGTAATAAACAAGCTTTTAGCAACACTGAAGTTGGTGAAAAACAGACGAATCGCGAATAGAGACAACAGCGAACCTGCTTCGGTAAATTCTCTCCCATACAGCACAACCACTACCCATTGGGATAGAAAAAATAAAGGTACCGAGGTCACAAGAAAGCATATAAACATCAGCCGATACACCTTGGACAATGTCTGTCTGTATTCGTCGCTTCCTTTCTGCTTGGAACGCGTCACCACCGGAGCATAAGCCGTTGTCAGAACGACCGGAATGAAGCCCAACACTTCGATGAGTCGGAGTGCAACGGAGTATTGCCCAACCGCAGCGTTTCCCAGCAGTTCACCGATAATGACTTGATCAATCCGTGCCTGTACATATACAGCGGAGGATGACAATATGAGCGGCCAGCTGTGATTCATGATTCGCCGAGCTGTGGCTAAACGGAACGTCCATTGGTTCACGCGTCGTCCTTCCTTACGGAAGAAATACAGCAGCAGTAGGCTTCCCAACAGAAACTCTCCATGAGCACACAACGCCACCATCCATATCGGAACACCCGATAACAACAAAATGATTTTGACAGTGGAGCCGAGAACAAAAGCGGTATTCTTGGCAACGACCGTGTATTTGGACAGCATCTGCGCACGAAACCAGTAGTCGATGATATCAAACAATTGAAATACCGAGGCCGTAGCCAAGATCAGATTGATCAACCGCACCGAACTGTCTTCCGGTCTGAGTAGTGAAATGAAGGAATAGGACAGTACAATGGCTATCAGAGTACCTAACAATTTCAACAGAACCGCCGTACCCAATAGCTCATGCTCATCCTTGGGGTCTTTGACAAGATCGCGTACTAATATAGAATCAAAGCCAAGGGTCGTGAAAATCAGAAACATCCCGAAAAAGGATTCCGCATAATTCCACTTTCCCAGTTCCTCTGGTCCCAACACTCTCGCCATGATGATGCTGACTGCCAGGCCGAACACCATGCGAATCATTTTGTCACCGAACAGCCAGGATGTATTCACCAGCAAACTTCTGCGCGGTTTGGCGCGTTTTTCGACTAATGTCATAGGTTTTACTCCATCTTGAAAAATGACCTTGCGTACAGCGAAGAGACCCCCCGCCCAGGCGGATGGCCTCTCCATCTCTTACACGACAACAGAAGCTTCAACTGCAGCCTGCCTTTTTACCCGCTCCAAGTCTGTATCCACCATCATACGAATGAGCTGCTCGAAGCCTACTTCCAATCGCCAGCCCAGCTTTTCTTTCGCCTTGGCACAATCGCCGAGTAATAGATCTACCTCTGCCGGACGGACAAATTGAGGATCGATCACGACGTAATCCTCATAATTTAAACCTACATGGGAAAAGGCAATTTGCAGCAGTTCACGCACAGAATGCATTTCTCCCGTGGAAATGACGTAATCATCCGGTTGATCCTGCTGAAGCATCAGCCACATCGCCTTTACATAATCCCCTGCAAAACCCCAGTCTCGCAGTGAATCCAAATTTCCCATGCGCAGCTCTTGCTGCAACCCCAGCTTGATACGAGCTACCGCATCCGACACTTTACGCGTTACAAATTCCAATCCTCGACGTGGGGATTCGTGATTGAACAGAATGCCAGAGCAAGCAAACATATCAAAGCTTTCACGATAGTTCACTGTAATCCAATGGCCGTACACTTTGGCAACACCGTAGGGACTACGTGGGTAGAACGGGGTCGTTTCTGTCTGCGGTGTCTCCAGCACCTTACCAAACATCTCGCTGCTTGACGCCTGGTAAAAGCGCGCTTCCGGTTTGGCAATTCGAACCGCCTCCAGCATATTGGTGACAGATAATGCTGTAATCTGCCCTGTAGCCAACGGCTGCGGCCACGAGGCCGCTACGAAGGATTGAGCAGCCAAGTTGTAGACCTCATCCGGGTCGGACTGCCGGACGGCTTCAATCAATGAAGCCAGATCGGTCATATCACCGGAAAGCCAGTGGATGTCATTCTGGATATGCGCTACATTTTCAAAGTTCGGTGTGCTGGTTCGTCTGCGCATCCCGTACACCTCATAATCTTTGGATAGCAGCAATTCAGCCAGATAGGACCCGTCTTGCCCGGTAATTCCTGTGATCAGCGCTTTTTTCATTCCAATTCCCCCACCGTTTTTTTATTGTTCAACCAGATCCAGACCTTGAAATGCCTGATACACAGACTTTAATCCCTCTTCTAGTGAAATACGCGCCGACCAGCCCAGCCCGGAAATTCGGGATACATCTACCAACTTACGCGGCGTTCCATCAGGAGCGGAGGTGTTAAAGGTAATTTCTCCCTCATAGCCGACTACATTCTTCACTCGCTCAGCCAGCTCACGAATGGAGATATCCTCACCTACGCCGATATTTACAATTTCATTTCCCTCATAATTGTTCATTAGGAATAGACAGGCTTCAGCCAAATCATCAGAATGAAGGAATTCTCGCCGCGGCGTACCAGAACCCCATACTTCTACAGTCGGAGATTGATTCAGCTTGGCTTCATGAAACTTGCGGATGAGCGCAGGCAACACATGAGAAGTCTGGAGATCAAAATTGTCGCCCGGACCGTATAAATTCGTCGGCATCACAGAAATAAACCGGGTTCCATACTGACGGTTGTAAGACTGACACATTTTAATCCCGGCAATTTTAGCAATCGCATAGGCCTCATTAGTAGGCTCCAGTTCACCCGTGAGCAGATATTCTTCCCGTAACGGCTGTGGAGCAAATTTAGGATAGATACAGGTAGAACCTAGGAATAATAGCTTACTTACATTCGCCCGGTATGCCGCATCAATCACATTTGTTTGTATAAGCAGATTGTCACGGATAAAATCAGCCGGATATTCGTTATTCGCCAAAATCCCACCAACCTTGGCCGCTGCCAAAAATACATAATCCACAGGCTCTGTTTCAAAAAAATGATCTACTGCCTCTTTATTGCGTAGATCCAGCTCACGGCTTGTGCGAGTAATAATATGACGGTAACCCGCTTCCTGAAGCGCTCGGACAATAGCGGAACCCACCAGTCCATGATGCCCTGCTACATATATGTTGGAATGAAGATCCATACTTATCCCCTACCCTCTTCGTGAAAATGAAAGACTTTAATACGCATCCTTGGAGCCTAGCAGCACACGAAATGTTTTCAGCATAATAATCATATCTGTGCGGAAACTGCGTCTGGATATGTACTCCAAATCCAGTTCTACCATCTGGTTAAAGCTTAGATGATTACGACCGCTGATCTGCCATAAACCAGTGCAGCCCGGTGTAACCGTCAGACGCAGCTTATCCCTCACTGTGTAATCATGGACCTCTCTTGGCAATGGGGGTCTGGGTCCTACCAGACTCATCTGCCCACGCAGTACATTGAACAGTTGTGGCAGCTCGTCGATGCTTGTTCTGCGAAGAAAGCGACCCACACGGGTAATTCGGGGATCGTCCCGCATTTTGAACATCGCACCCTCAATTTCATTTTCCACCAGCAGTGCAGATAATCTGGCTTCGGCATCAGACACCATGGAACGAAATTTGATCATGCGAAACGGCCGCTCATTTTTTCCAATACGTACTTGATAAAATATTGCACTTCCTTTGGGGTCCTCCAGCTTAATCAGCAAAATGACAAGCAGAAATACCGGGCATAGCACGATGATTCCAATGAAAGACAATATAATGTCCATGCTTCGCTTCACGAACGGGTATACGTTCCATCCTTGCCGCCGTTCAAGCCCATGAGCGACCGAATAAACATCCACTGACGCACCCCGCACTTCGACCTCATTCGAGCGGGAAGAAGACACGTCTCATCACCTCGCTCCTTATTAATAAGTATTATTTATACATTGTTAAAAGAATTTTATATACTCTCATTTTCCTCCTTTTTATTCATGTCAGATTGCGTTCCTCCATCCCCCGCTCGACACGGGTATTCGAACGCTTCACATTATTAAGTACTACGCCCAGAATGCGCGCCTTTACTCTTTCCAAATTCGCTTTTGCTTTCTTGACGACATCCTTTTTGACCTTCCCTGCCTGCACCACCAGAATGACTCCGTCACACATGGCGCTTATAATGAAGCCATCCGGAAAGGACAGCAACGGCGGTGTATCCATTAGGATCACGTCATAATGTTCTTTCAGCTCAACCAGCAGAGCATTCATTCTGCGGGAACTGAGCATCTCGGACGGATTGGGCGGGTTCGGTCCGGCTGTAATTGCATGCAGATGGTCAATCCCGGTTTCCTGAACCACATCCTGCCATGCCTGTTGATTGGTAAGCACCCGTGTCAGCCCTGTATGATTACGCAAACCAAACATATGGTGCAAGGAGGAACGGCGCAGATCCATATCCATAATCAGCACCTTTTTCCCCTCTTGCGCATAGGTTACAGCCAAATTGCTAATTGTGACCGTTCTGCCTTCACCCGCCTGAGCGGACGCCACCATCATAACCTCAATCGGCTCGTCTATAGAAGAAAACTGGATGTTAGTGCGAAGCATGCGGTACTCCTCCGAAACGGAAGACTGAGCATGTAGGGATGTAACGAGCTGATTATTGATTAATCGCGGCATATTGCCCTTCACCTACCTGTTTAGGAGTTGTAGTGGAGCTGTCAGAGCGTTTATCTTCTTTTTTCATTTTCGTAATCAGGGCTAGGGTAGGCAGACCGAGTTCTATTTCAATATCCTCTTCATTCTTAAATGTATCATCCAGTACCTCCAGCAAAAACGCCAAGCCTATTCCCAACAATAAAGAGGTGGCAAAAGCAATAAATATCTGTATAGTGGCATTACTGTTCACGGGAACTGCTGGATCATTCAGACTGGCTTCGCTTAGGATGGTGACATTGTCCATTTTCATGATAGAGGGGATTTGCCGTTTGAATACTTTGGCTACCGCATTGACGGTTTTCACAGCCTTCGTATACGATAAATCGCGGATTGTTACATCCATGACCTGTGAATCACCTGCGGTGTTCACTCTTAATTTTTGCGCCAATGCTGACGGAGTGACCTTAAGGTCGGGGAAGCTGGCGACCACCTGATCCATAATCGCCGAGGAGATCATAATTTGCTTATAGGAGTTCGTTAAGGCTATATTCGTTTGAACTACACTGTAATCGACGACACCTGCACGATCCGGTCGTGGCGTCTGGTTGATAATGAGCTTTGCGGTAGCTTCATAAATCTGCGGGGTAAAATACATATTTTTTATGCCCACTACAGTACATACTAGCAGTACGATGCTACCAATCAACCACATTCTTTTACGGATCAAACGGATGTACTCTTTCAACTGCACAAGACCAGTCCTCCCTGATTGACTTGTTTTCGATGCAATAACGCTTGTACTGATCCTCTGCATAACGGGGAAAAGAACGGTGCATGACCCTCTAATCTATAGTAAAATGTTGTATAATAGCGCATAGAAGGTCTAGCCAGCGAATAAGCACAAAATGCTCATCATCGGTGGCCTCTTAGGGTATATAAACGAAGACATCAGTGAAAACTATTAAATAAAGATACGTTATGTAACTTACATAACTAATTTATGATACAAAACGTATCTTGTCAAGCGTAAACTTGCTTTTTTACCTTTCTTAACCTTGCCTTCAGGAGGAAAAACGGATGAATTATGGCACCCGCATCGCTGAATTACGAGAACATAAGGGATTAAAACAAGAGGAACTAGCACAATCCCTCGGAATTACGCGGGCAGCTCTTTCTCACTATGAAAAAAATAGGCGCAAGCCAGATTTCGAGATCCTGACCAAGCTCGCTGATATTTTCGGGGTAACGATTGACTACTTGGTGGGACGTACGAGCCATCCGGCGGCAATATTGGATTCAGATGTGAGGGAATTTGTGGACCAGCTTGAACTGTCCGATGAGGATATTCTGCAACGTTTCAACCTGACCATTGATGGACGCACCTTGTCTGAGGAAGAAGCCAAACGTTTTATTGCATTTGTCCGAATGGAACGAATGATGGAATAAAGAAAGCGGCCGACTGCTTCACGTCTCGCTCAAGTAAGACCAGCCGTTGGAATTTACACGCGCTTGTCCTTCCGGTATGTGGTTCCATCCGCGTCGCTTTCTAGCCATTCTGGCATCGTGAACCCACATTGGAGCAAAATGTCCCGGATGTCCAAGTGGATGGCAGCTTTGTCTGCTTTCTGTACGTTGTTTTGAAAAAGAGGGTTGTTCCCCCCTAATTCTGTCTCCTTGTTCATTCAGCACTAACCTCACTTTATTATTCTTGGTCACCGGAAAGAAATTTCCCACAAACCTTGTATGTATAGTCATGAACAAAACTATTATATATGAATACACACCTGCAATGTTGTCGTCTTATGACGAGAATAAAAAAGGATTTTCTTATTTTTTTCTTCATTATACGTAAAGTATTGGCAAATCAGAACGATTTTCCAACAAAAAAGAACCTGTCAGGTCCTATTTTCTCCTGATAGGTTCTTTTTTGTTTTATTTCGAAATGATGTTAGGTATTCGAACTCTAAGGTCCTATATGCATTCCGATCTGATTAAGCGGCCTCGGCTGCCTGGGAAACCTGAGTACCTCCGGTCGCTCGGACTTTGTAGACATAGTGGCCTCCGGCTTTTACCGTGCGGTCTGTATACGTGCTTCCCGCTACTTGCGAGGCAATCACCTGATAGGCCCCGTCGGTTCCGTCAGCACGCAGCACATCATAGGAAGATACGCCTTCTGCCTGAAGCCAATTAATCTCTACCGCTCCATCCTGAACAGAGGCAGCCTTCACCCCTGTTGGAGCTGAAGCTGCGGTCTGATCTGTACTTTTTAATTCCAAAATATATTGTACCGCTTCGCCAGGACCCAGCTTTTCTTCAAAATCAAGGGCAGGAGAAGCCTTGAGCCCTGATATGGAACGCTGTGCCTGACTGTAAGTGGAACCCGCTCCAAAACGTTCACCCGTGTACAAACCGGCATTCGGCATTGTCACCCGTACACGAACGGTCTGCGTGGTGGATTCGAAATTCACTAGATTCACCAGCAATTTATTTGAAGTAGCGCCGCTACCTGCCAGCGGTTTAAGCTTGGACGTATCCACCGCACGCACATACACCATTTTATCCTTGGTATCCTCTGGATTCAGCACTGTATAAGTCAGAGGTTTTCCATGCGTGGCATAGGCTAGACTCAAGCGTCTCATGATCTTAACACGAGTGTCCTGTCCCTGCCCGAACGGATAAATTTCTGTGTTGGCCGGGTTATGACTTTGCAGATCGAAGTCTGTTTTAAACAGCGTATAATCTTTATAAAAAGCAGCGTGCTGGATAAACATATCGGCAAACCCAATTTGTGAACGCATAATCCGGTCGAATGCGGCTGCTTGTGGCTGACTAGCCCCGTAATCTGGATTATCTCGATGCGTATCATTGGTACCGAACTCCGTGTTCAGCATCTTCTTCGCCAGTCCGTCGCTCGAACCGCCGAAGGTTTTCAAATTTTGAATGAAGCTGCCCCCGCCCTCTTCATTATACGATTCACCGTAGGCGTGTCCGTTGGTCAGGTCGGTGACTTCCTCCAGCTGTTTACGCTGCGCCGGGTCTCGCTCCCATCCATCCGGATCACCGCATTTTTGCGTACCTCCGGTTTGATTTTTGCACGCCTTGGTAGAGTACGTCGGCCAGTAGGCCCAACCCGGCGCTACCGTTTTGAGATGCGGTGCCAATTGCTTCCCTTCCGTATTCAACCACTTAGCTACAGCCAGATTTACCGCCTTGGAGCGATTAAATAATCCAGGTTCGTTATCTACTTCATAATATTGAAGATAAGAACCGTATTTTTTTACATAATCGCGCAACTTTTGCTTGGCCGTTTCTGGCAGAGAACCATCTTTTTGCAGCTTGATATCACCTGTATATAAATACAAAGCAGACGATTGCATATTATACTGCTTTAACGTTTGATAGTAATCATCCACGTCTGTACATGCCTTGCCCACATTGCTGGCACAGGTGACCCTCATGACATTGCCACTATAAGCAATTCCCAGCCATTTGAGAACGTATGGTAAATGCTTAACTGCACCCTGATCATAATAAAATTCTTTATTGTTCACATTTGTTCCGGTCAGTATATATTTACCGTGTACCGGTTCGGTCGCAGGTGAAGCTAACGTCTCCAAGCTCAAGTCATCCCAAGTCCACCACACATTTTTATCTTCTGCAGAGGAGCAGTATAGGCAGCGCGCTGTCTTTAGCTTGAGTACGTTAACACCGCTTTGCAATTGCTCTTTGGGTATATACAGCTCGTAGTTGTTTTTGAAATTATAAGCACTCCCAGTACCGGATACTCCGGCAATCTGAATAATACCGGACAGCTGTTGATTTGAAAATACAGCCATTTGTGGGACTGCTTTGCCCGCATCTAAAATCCGAACACGGAATATCATACCATTGGGAGGAATCTGATTCAGCTTATACTGGAGTGTCAGTTCAGGGTTCGTGGACGCATTCAAACCGGGAGGAATATCTCCACTGCTGAGCAATACCGGAACTGTTGTACTCTCTTCTGCTACCGACAACGCTGACATTGCTCCTTTAGCAGATGATTCGGTAGAGGCAGCTGCTGTAGAAATGTCGATATTATCCCTGCCGACCACACCTTTGAATTCCGCTGAAGAGTCATCCCTCTGCCCCAGCTTCCATACTGGACTGGCAGCTGCTACTTTATCCGTCTGCAATTCTGCGCTTCTTGAAGGCGTGTATATAAACCAAGCGATCATCGCTATAGCTACGATCGCTAGTAGTCCAGATAAAACTACTGTATACCTATGGGATAACCATTTTTTTATCATATGATCGACCCTCTCTCCTCAAATTTTTGGACCGGGAAAGAGTATTAATCAAGGAAGAAACAAAGCGTTTCCGGGAATCACCGCTTTCGCTTCATGCTGACTTTCCCACATTAGACGTGCCATCGCGTCGCCTTTTTCATCATAGTATTCTACTTTTAAATCTACCATTTTGCCTGCTTCCAAAGTCATACTGCCTTTACGCTCTGTCCAGCTTTGTTTGAACCAGCTGTCAATCACCAACTTGCCGTCTACCCATACACGGATACCATCATCGGATATCGTGGTGAACGTATAGGTCTCGCTATATTGCGGTTTGATTTTACCCGTCCAGCGAACCGAGAACTGATCGGCATTCACCTTAGGGTCAGCTGCATTGGCACGCCAGTTGTAGTCCAGCTTGCTATCTGTACGGATCAAAACAGGACTTCCATTCAAATTCATATTGTTAAAATATTCGCCACGCAACCCATTCACATATACCACATCAGGAACAGAAGGAGGAGTCGGAGCTGGGGGAACGATCACTACTGGCGGAGCCGGGATAGGCTCACTTTGTCCCTCGTCCGGTAAGGTCGGTATATCTGTCCCAGGTGGTTGAATCGTTTCCAATCCATTCTTCACATCATCCCGCGTCAAACTCCTCGAATCATTCATATAATCCTGAATTTGATTTGTTGTGTTATTCTCAGTCAGCATCTTGCCCCAAGTCATGGAATATACCCATTTAGGTTGAGCCTGCAACACCTCAGAACTAGGCATCTCACCGTGCTCCCCAATGGCAATCGGCTTATTCCGTGCCAGCCCAAGCAGACCTTCGTAATGACTTTGCTTAAAATCATTGTTGTAAATATCTACTGCCAAGATGTCCACTTTGTCATCCCCCGGGTATTTCGGGGTGTACGGGACAGTATACGAATTGGGCGCATTCGGACTCCATACCCACAGCAGATTGTTCAATTGATGTGTATTGGTAAAACGGTCGTACATGATATTCCATAGCTGATTGAAATTATTTTTGTTTCCCCACCAGAACCAGTCGCCATTCATCTCGTGGTAAGGTCTCCACAAAACCGGAACCCCTGCATCACGAAGCTGCTTTAACGATACAGCTACCTTATCCAGATCGGCAATGAGGAGGTTATACTGCGTAGTACCTGGGGTCACGTATTTGTTGAACTCTGTCTGACTTACTTTCGCCTGTACATTGGCCCAAGTCAGTGGCCTACCTGGTAGCGCTTCATGAAAAGTCATCGTCACAATACCACCGGATCTGTCCCAACGGATAGCACTATCGACGACATTTTTACGTTGTGCTGCTTCCGTAGCGTCAGATTGACCAGAGATAGCTCCCATCTCATAGCCGTGTACACCTACATATGCCTGACTGATTTTTTGGACCTTGTTACTTAATTCATCCGGACTTTCCAAATAATCATGCTGACCGGTGACTATTTTTTTCCCTGAGATGTTGAGTAAATAATTGTATAGTTCACGGGCCTGAGTAGAAGCGTCCAAATTAACAGGTTGTAATGAAGCGGCATTCGCCACAGACAGAGAATCACCAAAACCGACGGGCAACAATGAAAAAAGCATAACAACGGGGAGTACATGACGTATCAGTCGATACAGAGGAATAAAATTGAATCTCACTTTCGCTCTTCCTTTCGGTAGCCAGGCTGCCATCCTTGTGGAAGGCCCTTTAGCTTTGCGTACCTGCCTTTCGACAGGGCTGCGTTTATCGTTGGAAGGAGTTTGGATTCCTTCTTACCCTAAGTATCGACTTTATTTTACCAAAATTTAATAGGTCATGTTCATGAATTTACAGGTTTTCGCCCAAATTCGACAGTTTGGGCCATGAATTTTCATGAATTCGTCTTTTTTTTCGTTTTTACGAAAATAATTATGAGATAAATTGGTGACGGGAAATTTCATTCCAATCCATACAAAAGCGGACAATATCCTCTTCAACCAATTCAGAGCCAGTCTGCACCTCAATAAAATCCACATCGGTCACAGCCAAAATGCTATGCTTCGTCCCTTCAGGAATGCGGACTACATCACCAGCCTTTACTTTGTGTAGCTTCTCATTCAAAATAATTTCCGCTTCACCGCTAATAATGGTCCAGATTTCACTCCGTTTGAAATGAAGCTGGTAGCTGATATTTTTGCCTTTTCGTACGCGGATTCGTTTGGTCAATACCTCGTTACCCTCGTCATATTTGACATAATCCACAACCCGATACTGCCCCCAACGACGTTCTTCATACATTGGACGCTGATCATGAGCCTTGAGCACTTCTTTAATGCGAGGACTTTCTGCCTTATTGGTCACAAGAATGCCATCCGGGCTAGCGGCTACAATCAGATCATTCGTTCCAATGATCGCCACAGGAATGTCCAACTCGTTAATAAGACTCGTATTGACGCAATCCTCCGTTACTACACCTCTGCCCACTTGTTGATTAGACATTTCCTCTGTGAGCGTATTCCAGGTGCCCAAATCCTTCCAAAAACCATCATATGGAAGAACTACAATATCCTTTTCCTTCTCGACTACTTCATAGTCAAAACTGATTTTTTCCAGAGATGCGTATTGCTTTTGCATTTCTTCATAATTCAGCGGCAATCCCTTGGATGCCAAGATATCCAGCAAATAACTTAATTTGAACGCAAAAACCCCGCAGTTCCATAGAGCATTGCGTTCAATCAGACGCTCCGCCTGCTCCCGGTCGGGTTTCTCTTGAAAATGGCTCACTTCGCGGTAGCCAGTGCTACCTTGGGTGGCATCGTTTTTCGGAATAATGTAACCATATTTCTCTGAAGGATAGGAAGGGACAACCCCGATTAATGCAAGCTTGCCTTCACTCTCCTGAAGCGTATGTTCCAGTTGGGCTACGGAGGCGAAGAAAGCATCCTCAACATAAGGATCTACAGGCAATATAGCTACAATTTCATCAGGTGAAACACCTGCAATGGAATATAAATAAGTCGCTGTCAGCGCAATCGCAGGAAAGGTGTCTCTGCGTTCTGGCTCAACAATGATACGCGTATTCGGCCCAACCTGACTCTGGATCATTTCGACCTGTGCTCTCCCTGTCGCAATAAACGAGGATTCTGATAATCCGTTGTCTCCCAATTGTCTCCATACCCGCTGTACCATGGATTCCGAAGTCCCCTCCGGGCTCTCCAGTACCTTCAAAAATTGTTTGGAACGGGAATCGTTGGACAAAGGCCATAATCTTTTACCGGAACCACCAGACAAAAGTACGAGCTTCATAACTCTCCACTTCCTCTCTATAATGTATGGGTGATCGGATGGGGCAGGGTTGAGTAGTCCGCTACGGGCTGGATTTGATCTTACGATCGCTGTTGGACCGGGATTCATTCGATTATATAAAATCGTATATAGGTTTGAATCCCGGTCCAAAGGCGAACGCTATCGCTTCTCCAGATTCAAATCCACCCCTGCGCTACTCAAAAATGCATCATGCCGATCATACCGTTTATTGCAAAAGGCGCGACCGGACATTATTAAGTCCGGTCAGCCTGTAAAAATCTCACGCCTTCGGCAACAGCAATGGCGTCTTTGCGTCGCAGGAGCAGCATAGCGTATCCGCATGGTAGTGCTTGCTCCACAGAGGCGGCGCAGCGGCGCTTGACCGGAAGGAGCGGCCTCAACTGTGCCGCTCCTTCCGATACGCCCTTCCTACTCCCATCCCATAAGGTGGGAGTTTAAAAACTGTGACTCCACGGCAGAAAGCAGCGGAGCGGGCAGAATTGTTCTGAAGAAGCGTCAGCGTTTGCCTTTACCCCCGGATTTTAACCTTTGAATGTTTTACACAATCAAGAAAATCCGGGGGTAACAGCAATCGGAAGAACAATCTGCACGCGCAGCGCCTCCCCCACCACCACAGTCACTTTTTAAACTTCCACTTTATCTCTGTTCCACCCACTCATCCGCGGACGACCCACGGAATAGTATTCCAGCCCGGAGCCTTGAATCTGTTCCTCGGCGAATACGTTACGACCGTCAATTAGAACCGGTTTGCGCAGAAGGGAGGCCAGTTGTACGAGATCGACCTTTTTGAACTCTTCCCAATCGGTCAACAGGCACACAGCGTCGCTACCTTCGGCGGCTTGCTGTGGGGATGAGCACCACACAATATTCGGGTGATCCACGTGCTCCTTGAATTTATCCATCGCAATGGGATCATACAGTTTGACAATTGCGCCTGCCTGAATGAGTGTTTCTACGATTTCCAGTGCTGGAGCTTCGCGGATGTCGTCTGTATTTGGCTTGAAGGCGAGGCCCCAAATGCCAATCGACACACCGTTCAGTTGACCCAGCGATTCACGCAGCTTGGATACAATCATAAAGCGCTGGTCGGTATTCACCTCGACCACCGATTTCAACAACTTAAATTCATAGTCTACATTACCCGCAATTTGGATAAGCGCATTTGTGTCTTTTGGAAAGCAAGAGCCACCATACCCGATCCCTGCTTGTAGGAAAGAGGAGCCGATCCGTTTGTCCATACCCATGCCATCAGCCACACAGGTTACATCGGCGCCAACCTTTTCGCAAATATTAGCGATTTCGTTAATAAACGAAATTTTAGTTGCCAGGAACGCATTGGACGCGTATTTGATCATTTCAGCACTACGGATATCCGTCACATAGATTTTATCCGTGAACACCTGATGCAGAGTGACCATTGTTTCACGCAATCCAGTATTGTCCAAACCAATAATGATGCGATCCGGATGAAGCGTATCATTGATGGCTGAGCCTTCTCTCAGAAACTCCGGCGCAGATACGATATCGAAAGACAAACTCGTGTGACGAGCCAATACGTCCTTAATCTTTTCGTTCGTTCCGACAGGTACAGTACTCTTGGTCATAATAATCTTATACCCGTTCATGGCTTTCCCAACATCAGCAGCCGCCTGTTCAATGTAGGACAAGTTCGCCTCGCCGTTAGCCAGAGAAGGCGTACCTACCGCCAAAATGACGATATCCGACCGGCGTACCGCATCAGCCAAATCCGAAGTAAACTCCAATCGACCTGCTTCCAGATTCAGCGCGATCAATTCCTCAATACCCGGTTCATAAATCGGAGATTCTGCCCGGTTCAACATGTCGATTTTGTACTGCTCCAGATCGACACAAATCACCTCATTACCTTTTTGCGCAAAACATACACCCGAGACGAGCCCAACGTATCCAGTACCAATTACAGCCAGCTTCATTCCGTTCATCCTCCTTTTAGAAAGTTCACATAGGCTTGTTCTACATACTTTTTTAGTTGATCCTTGAAGTTATCTTCATCAAATTTGCGGGCATGGGTAATGATATCGTCCACATTCCATGCATGCTGCTCGACCTTTGCGACGGCCTCTAGCACATCCTCTACTTGATGCTTGCGGAAAAATACGCCGTTCACATGAGGAACAATCGTATCCAGCGCTCCCCCACCCTGAAAAGCGATAACAGGCCGTCCGGCCGCATTCGCCTCCAAAGGCGTAATACCGAAGTCCTCTTCGCCCGGAAAAACGAGCGCTCGGCATTCTGCCATCAGCTTGTTAACCTCTTCGTCCTCAAGCCTGCCGAGGAACTCAATGTTCGGGGCAGCCATACCTTCGAGTCGTTTACGATCTGGTCCTTCACCCACAATGCGCAGCTTGAGACCGTTACGTTTGAATGCTTCGATCGCGAGATCGATGCGCTTGTAGGACACCAATCGGGATACGATCAGGTAATAGTCACCGATGTTTGTAGCGCGTTTAAAACGGGATGTATTAATAGGTGGGAAAATGACATCCGAATCCCTTTGGTAATAGTGCAAAATTCTTCTTTTAACAACCGAAGAGTTGGCGACAAACTGGTCTACGTTGCGCGAAGTTTTGGCATCCCATGTTTTCAACCGGTTCATGTACAGCTTTAGCATGTTTTTGAGCAGGTTGGATTTGGACTGCCGGGCCATATATGTATCGTAATCCCAGGCAAACCGCATCGGTGTGTGACAATAACAAATGTGAAACGTATGTTTGGGTACCTGGATGCTTTTCATAAATGCACTGCTGGAGCTTAAAACAATATCGAAATCCCTAAAATCAAAATCACGGATAGCGATGGGATATAGCGGCAGCACTCCTTTGAAGTTGGCCTTCACTCCTGGGACTTTTTGTAGCCAAGTGGCTCTAATATCCGCATCTTTCAAGTTACGCGACAGGCGGTCGTCGCTGAACACCGTTGTGAAGATAGGAGCCTCCGGATACATATCGTGGAATACCTCTACTACCCTTTCCGCTCCGCCCATTTGGATTAAGTAATCGTGTGCTATCGCTATTTTCATCTAAATCATCCTTTAACGCGAATGTCGGTCAGACTCCTGCCAACAAACCCTTATAGTAATGAACTATATCCTTAACTGTGTTCTCGATGACAAAATGCTTCTTGACCCGCTCCATCCCTCTCTCACCCATCTGCTGACGTTCCTGTGGATGCTCCAACATCCAGCGGATGGCTTCTTCCAGCTTAGCCGGGTCACCCGGTTCAATAAGCAGCCCGGTTTCATGGGGTACCACCGTTTCCTTGGGTCCACCCTCATTGGAAGCAATCACTGGGAGACCAGCAGCCATGCCTTCAATAATGACCTGACCGAATGGTTCTGGTGTAATAGAGGTATGAATCAGCAAATCACAACGCTGCATCAGGCCTTGAATGTCATCGACGTGCCCCAGCAGATTGACATTAGCCAACCCGTATTCGCGCATCGTGGACTCTAATCGTTGCTTGTATTCCTCTTCTCCGAACAATGCATCTCCAGCCAGCCAGAATTTCACGCGCTGATCCGGTAAAAAGGAACGTGCCGCCTCCAGTAAAATATGTTGTCCCTTCCATTCCGCCAATCTGCCGACCAATACGACGTTAAACGAGTCATCACCACGTGAATGCGCAGCCGTGTCACGTGCTGTAATTGCTTTGGCAAAAGCGGAATAAACGACGAGCGTCTTTTTGTCCGGGGGTAACTCCAATGCACTCAGCGTGGACTTGGAATTGGCAATCACTCCGTTGGGCAAAAAGCGGGACATCAGCCGAATCCCTTTGGCTACAATCGGCTTCAGATACGGCGGACCGATGTGGTCACGGATATGCCAGATCAAGGGCAGCTTCGCCGATTTGGCAGCTACTGTACCATACAGTGCAGACTTGAGCGAGTTCGTGTGAACGCACACGACCTTTTCCTCACGCAGCAAGGGCGCAAGTTTTCTACCGTATGCCAGCAAACGAAAAGCTGCTGCAGGCGCACCTAGATTCACGGCGTTCCGTCCCCGATTGCGAATCGAATCGTCCAATGGAACGATGCGCACATCAATATCACGCTGCCGAAGCCGATCTGCCAAATCGCCCTCCTCTGCCAAAATAACGAGCGGGTCGATATGTTCCCCGATATTCGTCAGTATGTTATACAAAGCGACTTCGCCGCCGCTCCATCTTGCCGTATGGTCAATATAAGCTACTCTCATCATTTCGCCGCCGCCTTTCTGTCAAGGACCTGTCGGAACACCTCTTCCACCTGCTCCGCTACATGTCCCCATGTATATCTGCTCAGGACATGGTCCCGGCATTCCCTTGCATTCGGTAGAAGTTCACGATGATCCAGCACACGCAGCAACCCTTCAGCAATGGCTTCACTGTCCGTTCCCTGGAACAATAGCTCGGGACGGAATCCCCTTAAAATTTCCTTGCTACCGCCCACAGGAGTGGCCAGCACTGGCAGTCCCGAAGCCATTGCCTCCACCGTGATCAGACCGAAACCTTCCAGCGCCTGTGTAGGTACGACGAACAAATTCGATGCTTGATGGTACAGTGGAAGCTCCTCATCCGACACATAACCGAGCAACCTTACATGGTTATGAAGATTGTATTCCGCTACCTTGGAAGCCAATTCCTCCATCAAGGGGCCCTTCCCTCCAATCAGCAGCAGATGATCAGGATGACGCTCGGTTACTCGTCGCCATGCTTCGAGTAGCTGTAGCAGTCCCATTCGATTAACAAGACGACGAACGGTTAGCACAATCGTCGCGTTTTGCGGCAAATTCAGGCGCTCTCGTACTGCTCCCCGATCCTCTGCTGGGTGGAACCTTTCTACATTCGCCGCTCCGGGAATAATGTGAATTTTGCTGAGTGGAACCTTATAGTGCTCATGCAAAATATCTCGAAAAGTCTCGCTTAGCACTATAAATTTATCCGACAGACCGTAGGCCTTCATTTCAATGGATTTAGCCAACGTCGTTTTTAGAAAATGCTTGATACCCTGTCCTTCAATCTTCATTTCCTCCGTCCACGGTCCGTGAAAGGTGGTAACTACCGGGATTCCTCTTTTTTTCGCCTCCAGCGCTGGCCCGACACTATAGGGAGCAAAATGGGAATACAATATATCCATCGGTTGCTTGTCGAACAACTCTGCTGCATATTTTTGCATTAGCTCCCGGCGCTTCCAGATGGATTGCTGCTTGCTGCCAATCGTATGAATCCGAATACGATCGGGCGCTTGCGGCTGCTCGTCACTACAGATTAGAGCATCCAACGTATTGCGCTCTAACGTAAGCTGCTCACAGATCGATTGGAAATATGTGTTGAGGCCTCCTGGCTGCAAAGACGGCCAGCTCAACCCCGTTGCCGCAATACGAAATCCGTTATTGTACGACATAGCTGGTTTCTCCTTTCTGCTCGGTATGTCCGTCATCCACGATTTCTATCTTTTTTCGCCGCTTGGTTAGCTCATAATGCTTGAAGCAGACGAGAAACTCATACATCACCCAGAAAACGGCTACGGCAAAACCCGCCAATCCCTTGCGGTATAAGCCTTGGACAAAATACTTCTGCACAAAGCGGGCAGGAGGCCGCCACAACAGTCTGGTCATCCGAAAGGATCTTCCTTTGTTAAACGCCGTCTCTGCTTCCAGATCTGTATATTTATTAAAACGGGTCATATGATCACTGATGCTGCGGAAGCCGTAGTGCCATAACACACCCTCCAGATTGACAATCTGGGAAGAGGCTACATCCGGCATTTCATGAACAAGACTATTCGTAATGCCATAAATACGACGATTGTACAAACGAACCAGATATTCGCCTTTATTCATCCATTTGCCGAGAAAATCGCCAATCCGAAATACGGAATATGCTTTGGCCGGATCGTGGAGCGTTTCCTTTACTTTCAACAAATCTCCAAGCAACTCTGCATCCACTACTTCGTCCGTATCAATCAGGAATATCCAATCAAATTCCGCTTTTTCAACACCAAACATGCGCTGCTTGGCATAACCGGGCCACGGGTTAGAAAACACCCGACAGCCCAAGGATTCAGCTACCTGAATCGTATTGTCCTTGCTCCCTCCGTCAATGACGACGATATCGTCCGCAAAGGGCTTGCAGGATTTAATGGCGGCTGTGATTCGAGTGCCATCATCCTGAGCGATAATAACTACGGATATCCGGTTGTCCGCGGGAACGCTAGACATGTGGTTCATTAGCGGGTGCCTCCTTCTTTATCTAACCGTTAACTGGCTTTTTCCGGATGTAGTGTGACATCGTTGATCGGAGCCATTGAAAATCTTGTTTGGAAATAAGCAGTCTTGGAATCTTCATTTTTAGAACGAATTTAACATTACATAAAATGAAAATGAACCGTAGAATCCCCGAAGACAGCATTGCTATCCCTGCACCCGTCAATCCATATCTCGGCACGAGTATGGACAGCAATGGAATGACGAGCGCCAATCCGACACCCTGTAGAATGGTAACCAGTTTGGGCTTACCCAACGCCATAAATTGTTGTGCCAGCACCATGGTCCCTCCACTGATAGCAACCTCAAGCACAAGGAACCGGAATACCGTAAGCGCTTGTTTAAACTCTTGACCATATAACAATGTAAATACGAACGGAGCAATCAGCATCAGCATCATCGCAGCCAGAAAGGTTGCTGTTGATGTCACTCGAAATGCCCGAAATGTTATGTCCACCGCCTCTTCCTTATTCAGACCAGAGGCTTTGGGAAACAGCACGACAATGATCGAGGTAGAAAATACATTCACCATCCTGGCCAAGCTGACCGCTACTGCATATAAACCGAGATCAGCGGGTCTGAGCAGACCCGCAATCAAAATCTGATCAATATAAGTGGAAACCTGCCCCATGAGATCATTTCCGTATGAACCCATACCGTAGGTAAAGAGATTTTTAAATTGCGTCCAGCTGTTCTTTACCTTGGGTTTGTACAGCCGAATCATTCGTATCGTGACACCGATATAAATCGGCAAGCCTGGTAGCAAATAAGCCAATGCCGAGGTGTACGGATTCATATTTCCGGTTAGGATCAGAATCGCCAGACCCAGCAACGTACTTAGCGGTACCAGATACCGGAATAAATTGTACTGCTTATATTCCGAGCGAACTTGAAGCAATGCATTATTGATCTGTGAAATCGCTATGAGCGGACACATCATCATGGAACACTGCGCGAAAAGGATGACCGATGAAGAAAAAGAGCGCAGCCAATAAGGAATTAGAAATACTCCGACGAGTGTCGCCAAGCCCCCGAACATGGTAGCCAGCAACAAGGCCAAACCATACAGCTTGCCCGTTTCCTCCGGTTTCCTTTTCGCATTGTAAATCAATGCAGAAGGGACACCGAAGCTCATGCAGAAGGCGAGAAATTGAGACCAGTTCACCATCGCTGTCTGTTCCCCGCGTCCAGTAGGACCTAGGAATCGTGCCGTTAGCACACCAGTCAGCATGTTCACGACGAGAATCAGCATACTGAATATCATCGTTTTTACTGCTGCAGAGCTGTTATCCTTGCTTTTGGCAAACCGAATCACTGTGGACCATAGTGTCCGGACAGGTGCGGATAATGCTTGTAAGTTTTGCACAGCCTTTACCTTCTTTCCGCGATGACATCTTTTGCCCATAGTCCTATTCCGATCATCATCCAGATCAGATAGCCGCGCATACCCGGGAAACCATTATCCGATATGAGACTGGCTACAGCTCCGGCCCACGTAGCCAACGCCAGTCTGATATAAGGCTGACTGGAATCTCGTTCGGCAATACGGACGAGAAGGCGCTTGATGATAACGAACAGACCACCGAAGAAAAAGAATGCTCCGAAAATACCGAAGGTGAGGAAAATGGCAATATACCCATTATCCATAATCCCAAGTTCACCGAGATCGCCGCCGTTATCAAGCTTGGTTCCGATTCCTACACTCCCGATCCCCTGCCCGACTGGATTGCTAGTAATCGCCGGAAGCATCGTATGCAGTAAATCCAAACGCTCGTTGTACGAATGATCCTGTTGAATATCCGTCAGCGTCTGCATACGAGCCACCAAACCCTCTGCCCCTGGAAGTTTTGGAACAATAATGTAGAGAAGAAGACCGACGACAGCGAGTTGAACCAAGGTCTTCCACTTGCCCTTGGAAGATGAACTGAGAATATAAGCCAACAACATGACGAATGCAATTAGCCAGGCTGAACGTACCAGCGTGATTAAGAGACAAACGACCGTCAGCAGAATTCCGATCCATCCCAAAGTGCCACGCCACCGTTTTTCCATTAGCATGGGTACAAGTGCCATCGCCAGGAAAATAGCGCACGGACCGGGCGAGTTCATGGAAGAAAACACTCTGATTTGAAGCGGTTCTGGAACACCAATGGAATTCATTTCTACATGATTCATCCAAAATGCATCCCAAGGAGGAACTGTCAAATACTGAATAATGCCGTAAATCGCCACAAGAACAGCAATGTTGGCATATGAATACAGCAGTCGGTCCAGTTCCTTCGCTTTCATGGGCTTAATCGCAAAATATGGCAATAGGATCAAAGGAACCACATAATTGGCTAAATCATAAGCAAAAACAATACCATTTTTGAATAACCCGACGACACTTCCGTAGGCCAATTCTATGCCGAAAAATACAGCAATTCGGGTTAATGGCTTTTCCGCCAGATGAATACCCCGCAGCACAGGAATAATCAACATGCTGCTTACCAGCAGCGGTGCCACGCTCAACAAGGAAACCGAGTGGTACGTTCCCTCCAACCAATCCGCAATACGGCGGATTTCCGGGCCTACTGCCCACACTGCCAGCGTGTAAGGAATCAATAGCCGGGATTGCAAGATCGCCAGCAGGAAGGCCGGAAAAACGAGCGCCAGCAATATGGCTCCCTGCTGGCTCATGGTGGGATTCATCTTGGCGCTGGCAAATCCGATGGCGAGTGGCAGCATACAAGCCAGCAACCCCATGCCGATCATGCCGATTCCACGCCGATTTCCTAGCCAAACGGAAATCTGCTGATCTGCCAACCGACTCATGTTTCTCACCCCTGACCTCCCTTCATCCGCTTCCGCTTGAACATCTCCTTAAACAGCAGAACGAGAAATTGGGAATCCTCAATCAAATATCTTTTCCACAATCGTTTAGGCTCCTGAGACAATCTCCAGAACCATTCAAATCCCGTCTTCTGCATCAGCTCCGGTGCTCTTTTCACATTTCCCGACAGGAAATCAAAGGTCGCTCCCACCCCAATCGAAATCGGAGCGCGGTAAGTCTCATAATATCTGTAAATCCATTTTTCCTGTTTAGGTGCGCCTACACCAACAAAAACGATGTCCGGGCGAGCCTCTTGCAGCAATTGGACAATGTGTCTGTTCTCCTCTTCGTTTTTCTCAAATCCATAAGAAGGAGAGTAACAGCCCACCACGTTCATGTTCGGATAAGATTCCTGGAGATTGAGCATAGCCTTCTCAGGAATACCGTCAGCTGCACCCAGAAAAAATAAACGATAGCCTCGATCCTCAAAAGCCTCCCCCAACCGAGTGAACAAATCTGACCCGGACACTTTTTGTTTGAGGGGCTTTTTCAGTAACTTGGACGCCCATATGATAGGCATCCCATCGGCCACTACAGCTCCGGCATCTGAATACACCTTGCGGAATTCATCATCCTTGCGAAGCTTGATCACATGATCGACATTACAGGTCAAAATGTAGGAATGACGCTGATGTTCAATAGAAGTATCTATAAATTCGAGTAGATCATTAAAATCGTAATTATCAAAGTTGACATCGAACATGTTCACTCTGCTCATCGTATCACTTCTCTTTGCGAAAATCGGTTTGAGTAGATGTCTGGTATAACGCGTTTAAATACCAGCAAAATGGAATAATCATCTGAACCGTCGACAACGTATTATCTGAAAACGAGTAGATCAGAAAGCCTGCAATTAAGCTTGCAAAATAAGGTTTGATAGACTTGGCAAGCGACCGGTAAATGAGAGCGAACACGATCAGCAATGAAAGCATTAATAGCCCGCAACCGATATATCCCGTGTCAAAATAAAAGCGAATATACTCATTATGCGGTACAACGAAACCATTGAATAACGTCCCGTCGTTCGCAACCGTTACCGCGCCAAGACCTCTACCTGACCAAGGGTAATCATGTACTCTGTTCAAAAAATATTCCCATGCCTCCGAGCGTCCCGACAGGTCAATGCCTGTATCGGTCTCCCGTTCGAAGGAGCGTTTTTTTAAATTGTTCCATTGCAGGGCCACCGCCCCCAGAGCAACCAAAAACGATCCGGCCAGCGGTAGCAAATAATTGACTTTCCCCTTGAGGTACTGACGGGCAATATCAAACAGATACACAGCAAACATTAATAACAATGCCAGAATCGGTCCACGTGTACCGGTGGCGATCAGAATCAAAAAGTTCAGTGCCAACACTGTGTAATAAAAAGCGGCTTGCTTGGGTTTGCGCTTGACCTCAATTAGAGAGACGGCAATTCCGAGAAAGGAGAGCATTGCCAGATGCGGCGGTATATTCGCTCCTTGTACTCTGACTGCGCCCGTAAATTCCACATCCGTAAACGAATGCAGCCCTAGAACCTGCAAACCCAGCCCAATGACCACACTAATAATTGGCAACAGACTGATCAGTCGGATATGCTTTTCTGCCACATCCTTTTTCCACTGGATCAGTAAAAAAAAGAAAGGTAGTGATAAACCGACGAACGCCTTGACGGCAATCGAGGTCGTTAACAAAGGCATCCATGCTGAAAATCCAAATGTGATCCCCAGCATGATCACCAATGCCCAGACCGGATAGCTGAACTTGAGACGTATGCCATACACGAGCATGCACGGCACCAGCAGAGCCAAAATGCCCAATTTGTACAATGACAAAATCTCAATACCGAACACGCCGCCCTGATACAGAGAATCGACTGAGACTGCTGTACTTAGCAAAACAGCATAGCTGATGCGCTCCGGATGATGGATAGAAACAGCCAGCAAGAGCAGTAAACATACCGCCGCAATACTGACCACCGGCTGATAGGTAGCCGCAATTCCTACAGCAAGAGCGCCCAGTAGAAAAATAAAAACATGCTGTATGGTGTTTATTCTAGTAGTCCAAGGATAGTTACTCATGTTCCATCTTTCACCCCGCAGCTGACTCGCTTTTCCGGTTGCGCAGTGTATCCAGCGTCCCACGGATACTTTCAAGCCTGCACCGGTTCAACAGCTTCCTGCCCTCACTACGTGCCAGCAGGGAATCCGCCGTGATGTATAACACTTTGGCTGCCGTCTTCGCCATCAGCATCGCGTTGCCGCGCAGACCTACGGCCTGAGCAGCGTTAGACATGCCCTGACAATAGTAGCGGTTCATGATCCATTCTTTCGTTAACCGTGAAGCCGGCACAAAATGTTCCACAGACATGTGTGGATGATACATAATCGTTCCACCATTTTTACGGATTTGCTCGAATACCCACGATTCTTCACCAGATAGAAGGATATCTCCCTTTCTGCCTAGATGAAGCGGGAACATAACGGCGGCAAAAGCCGTTTTGCGCATCGCCATATTCGCTCCAAATGGATTCAGTCCCGACGGGTATTCACGAACGGCTTTGCCCAGATCGATAATCGTGTAAGGCAGTTCAAGCGGGCCTGTCAGCCAACCCGGTCGTTCCGTCTCAAACATAGGGTCAATTTTCCCACCCATAGCCGTCAGCTCAGGATTGTTCCCGAATGCCGACATAATCGTTTGCAACCATGTAACACACGGAATTGCATCATCATCGAGAAAAGCAATGACTTCCGCTCTTGATAACGTAATGCCTGCATTACGAGCAGCAGACAGTCCTTGCTCTCGCTCATAATGATATCGGAGATGGATATTCGGACCATGTGCGACAGTGAACCTTTTGATCGTCGCCGCTGTATGATCGGTGGACCGATTATCGACCACAATGATCTCAGCCAGTGCAAGGTCTTCCAGCTCCAGCAGGGACATTAACGTTTTTTCCAGCAGATCCGCCCGGTTATAGGTGCAAATAACGACGGATACTGCGGGACATCGCTTGAATGCATCCATCAATAAGCATCCTTGGAGAACAGCATTTTAACGCCTGTTTTCATGATGATTTTCAAATCGAGCCACGTATTGCGTACATGAATATACTTCAAATCCATTTGCACCATTTCTTCGAAGCCTACACTGTTACGTGCGCTCACCTGCCAGTAACCCGTACATCCCGGTGTTACAATCAGGCGTTGCTTATCATAATCGGAATATTGCTCGACCTCGCTGGGCAACGGCGGACGCGGACCGACTAAAGTCATGTCGCCGACCAACACGTTCCACAGCTGCGGAATCTCATCAATACTCGTCTTGCGCAGAAAACTACCAATTTTCGTGATCCGAGGATCGTTTTTAATTTTGAACATGGCGCCGCTCACTTCATTCAGCTCCATCAAGTCCTTTTTCAATTCCTCAGCATTGGACACCATTGAACGGAATTTATACATATCGAATAACTTCTCATTCTTGCCCACCCGAGTTTGCTTGAAAAACACGCTTCCCTTTGGGTCTTCGAGCTTAATCAATACGCCTACCACTACAAAAAGCGGAAGCAAGACGATCAAGCCCACGAACGACAGCAGCATATCAAGGAGGCGTTTTGTGACCAGGTAGGACGTTTTATCCTGAATTTGTGTATTTCCGTATGGCATGTAAAACGCTTTACCTGACATGACAGCCTCGCCGTCCTCCGGTAAATTTTCCATGCTCATGCTGACGTACCCCCTCTCAACCTGCCGTGGTTGCTTTCTCGGTCTTTTTCAACCATTCATTCATAGCCTCCATAACCGGATACTTCAAATCATCGCTGGCAAGTGCAAATTCAAGTGTGGTTAAAATATATCCAAGACGCTCACCTACGTCATAGCGTGTGCCTTCAAAATCATAGGCGTACACACGCTCACTCTGATTCAGCTTTTGGATCGCATCCGTCAACTGAATTTCGCCGCCAGCTCCTTTTTCCTGAAGATCAAGATATTTGAAAATTTTCGGTGAGAACACGTAGCGACCCATAATAGCCAAATCGGATGGCGCTGTGCCTGGAGCTGGTTTTTCTATAAAATTATTCACTCGGTACAAGCGTCCGTCCTGCTGATCCGGTTCAATGATGCCGTACCGGTTCGTAAATTCCTGCGGTACCCGCTGCACACCGATAACCGAATTTTGTGTTTCCTCATACTGATCCATCAGCTGGCGCAGGCAAGGCTTCTGACCTGTTACGATATCATCGCCCAGCAGCACACCAAACGGCTCGTCCCCGATAAAGCGTCTTGCGCACCATACCGCATGTCCAAGACCTTTGGGTTCTTTTTGGCGAATGTAGTGAATTTCCACTCCCGAAGAACGCTGTACTTCCTCCAGAAGCTTCAGCTTTCCGTCCTCGAGCAGTTTTGACTCCAGCTCAAATGCGTTGTCAAAGTGATCCTCAATGGCACGTTTGCCTTTACCCGTAACGATAATAATGTCCTCAATACCAGAAGCAATTGCTTCTTCCACGATATATTGAATCGTAGGCTTGTTGATAATTGGAAGCATTTCCTTAGGCATCGCTTTGGTGGCAGGGAGGAAGCGCGTACCTAACCCTGCTGCTGGAATAATGGCCTTTTTCACTCTTTTCGTCATCGCACTCATTCTCCTTGCTTCATCGAATTTTGGTGTTGCTTACTTCACCTGATTCATCACAATTCCAACCAGCGTCGCACTGGCCTGCTCCATGAGTTGCTTTGTTTTGCGCAGATCTTCCCGTTTGGTACGACCATGTTTAGCAACGAGAATCACACCATCTGTCAAGCCTGCAATCAGGCGAGCATCCGTATAATTCAGCGCCGGAGCTGAATCGAGTAAGATGATGTCATATTCACGTTTGAGCTCTTCCAGCAGCTCAGCCATACGTTCGCTACCGAGCAGATCCGCTGCGTTGTACAGGGTGTCTCCACCGGGAACAACCGATAGCTCCAGACCACCATGCCTAACGATAGACTTGGAAGAAGCCCCACCGCGCAAATAAGCCGATAGACCTCCGGTATTCTCCATTCCGAATATCTCGTGCAGCGCTGGCTTATGCAGATTGCAATCCACCAGAGCCACCTTCTTGCCTTCTTGTGCAAAAGAAACTCCGATGTTGGCGAGCAGTGTTGTTTTACCCGCTCCGCTTTCCGGCGAGGTCAACAATAGAACCGTCCCACGGTCCTTTTGTCCAATCACCTGCTGCCGAATGTATGTACGGAGGGATCGAAATGATTCCGAGATATACGATGATGGATTACTTTCTGTAATCAACATGTCATTCAATCGCAGCATATTTACGCTCCCCTACCCGTTCTTTGGAATTTCCGGCTGCTCCATCGATGTCCTTCTTGCGAATGACTGGAATCGATGCAATTACCGGAATACCGATGTCTGCGTCTGCCTCTTTTTCCGAGCGCAGCGTGCCGTTAATGCTTTCCAGGAACACAATCGTGCCTAATGCAATCATCAGCGATACGAGAAAACTAATCGCAATATTCATGAGCGGGTTCCCATTAATCGGGTCAGGATTGGCCTGAGGATCCGCTTCATTTAAAATTTTTACATTATTCAATTCCATCAATCCCGGAACCGTCTGTACGAATTTCTGGGTAACCGCGTTTACAACCGCTGCGGCCTGTGGATAGCTCCCTGCCTCAAACGTCAAACCGATAACCTGACTTTTATCCGAGGATTTAATCTGCAGCTTTTCTGCCAACTTCTGCTGTGTCAAACCGAACTCGGGATGAGTCGCTACAACAGCGTCCATAATTTTAGGTGAAGTGAGAATTTGCTTGTAGCTTTCCACCAAATTAAGACTTGTGTTGACGTCGTTCAGATTGTTGCTCCCCTGCTTGGCGGAAATATGATTAACCAGCAGTTGGCTTGAAGCGGAGTAGACTGGCTTCACGACATTGTCGCTCACAAAGTATGTTGTTACACATGAGAGAATGACAAAAATCGCAATCAGCCACAATCTTCTTTTAATCAGGACTAGATAATCCAAAATGGTTTTCTCCACAAAAATCCTCCCTCCTATACAATTTCTCTTCATATTTAAGTATGACTTTATTGTAACAATTGGCTCTGTGAACGACATGGAACCGAATGGCACTTTCTCCCTCACTACAGGGGGAGGGAAATGTATACTTTCGGATACGGCATGGTATACTTTTGTACCATACATTGTTGATTATGGAAAAAGAAATCGAAAAAAGCCTCAAAATCACAAAAATTGGTGATTTTGAGGCTTTTCATTCCACTCGCATATGAAAGTGCAATGCAACTTATAGAGTCAGCGCATCATACAATGTTTGTTGGCTCGTACTTCGCCAGACCAATGGCATTGGCATACAACGCTGCCTGCGTGCGATCCGCCAGCCGCAGCTTGGCCAGGATCTGACTGACATGCTTTTTGACTGTAAACTCACTGATAAATAATCGGGATGCAATTTCACGATTGCAAGCTCCTTGTCCCAACTCGACCAGCACTTCCTTTTCCTTTGGCGTCAGGTCGTCCGTCAGATTGCCCGCATCTTCACGCAGCTTGTTTTCGAGAATAGCCGGATCATAATATTTGCGTCCTTTGTTGACAAGATGAATCGCGTAAATTAGTTCCTCAGGCAACGCTTCCTTAAGCACATAACCGTCCACGGAAGCTTCCTCTGCTTTCAGAAAATCTTCACGTGTTGCGGAAGAGGTCAGCAAAATAAATTTACTTCTGAAACCACGTCCACGCGCTATCTTGATAATATCCAGCCCTGATTCATCAGCTAGTTTCAAATCCAGCAGCACCAGATCCGGATCCGTTTCCTCAATCACCACAAGTGCTTCCTGTTGATTCTGGGCCTCTCCCGCAAACTGAACATTGGGCTGCATGGATATAACCGCAGCGAGTCCTTTCCGTACTAAAGGATGATCATCGACAATGACAATTTTCATGATTCGGCCTCCTGTCTACAGTTCAGGATTTGCATAATCCCTATGTATCCGATTGTTACCGCAGATTTTGTATTGCAGAATGTTCACACATTTTATTCGAGAATTTTGCAAAATCCTCATTCATAAGCATTTACCGGAATGGACAATCGGATCTGTGTTCCTTCTCCGATTCGACTTGAAATATCAAATTCGCCTCCCATCGATTGAGCTAAATATTCCATATTCATCATGCCCAGGCCCCCGCCTGCACTGACCGCCTCACCTCCTGCTACCATTCTCGCCGTCTCAAACCCTACTCCGTCGTCATGAATAGACAGTCTAATCACTTGGGGCGTCAATTTTAACTTCACATCAATTCGCTTGGCCAATCCATGACGGATTGCGTTCCCCGCCGCTTCGGAAATGATGCGGAACAAAGCCTTTTGGTACAAATACGGAAGTGAATAATGATCACCATGAATGTCAAAATCAATTTGTACATGATTCAGCTTGGATAGTGTATGCAGATGACTTTTCACCGTCCCTAACCAAGTTGAGCCTCCGCTTTTTTTCGAGCTTAGACTATGAATCGCCCCTTTCAGCTCTCTAACCGCTTGGTTGGCAGATTGCTGAATTAGATCAATTTGCTCCTCCACCTGCTCCTTTGGCTGATGACACCAGGTTTGCCGGAGAGAATGCGTTGCGTACACAATACCAAAAAGACTTTGAGAAACATTGTCATGCATTTCATTTGCAATCCGGTTCTGCTCATTCGTCACAATCAATTGATTCTCAATACGCTCCAGCTCATAGCGCTCCAAAAACACAGCACTCAGCTCAGCCAAGAATATCAGTTGTTGCACGAGCCAGCGTCTTCCTGTCAGACTTTGATCCGGTCCCAGCTTGAGGCCAATCGTCGCTACAAAGCGGGTCGTCATCGGTACGGTGATCATGAGAAAGTCGCCCCATTCTGGCAGATGTCTGAAAAATGGTTCGCGTTCTTCCCTGAACTCCTCCCGGTAATTCTCCAGTTCCTCGAATAGCTGCTCTTCCTCCTCCACCGTCCAGCCTGTCTGGCTGCTTGCCGGTGCATCCTCCTCCTGACTATCCAGCCAGAAAAATGCACGGCTCTGCTTGGTAAGCTTGACAGTGTAATCCGAGATGACCTGACCCAGATTTAATGCCTCATTATGGCTGGTCGTCTCCATGATGTGGTAAATCGACTTGATATGATCCATCGTCTCATTGGCTTGTTCTTTAGCCACCTTCAGTTCGTCCTTCATGACGCCGATAACCTGCATTGCCATCGTGGTTACGATCAATACCAGAAACAAATTAATGTTCTGCAATATAAGATCCCACAAAAAATATTGACCTGGTGTAAAAAAGATATAACAAAATGTAAGCACCAAACCGATATAAGAAAGTAGGAGCGTCCAGCTGTACCTCATAGATAGATGAGCACAAGCTACCAGCATGGGAGTAATCACATACCATTTGAACGGGCTATTTATCCCTCCGGTCGGGAATAACAACAAAATGATCCCTGCTGTTTCTAGTGCAATACTACATTTCAATACCATATCATGAAGTCTGTATTTACGGTAAATCCAAGTAAATGCTGTAACGGATAAAAATAGAAAACCAATCAGTAACAGCTTCTGCCACACGATTAATCTAGATGATTCGAACAGAAAAACAAGTGACGTTAAAGATAGTGATACATAACGGTATAGAAAAATCATTTTGTCTTCTGCTGACTTCCTCAACTTCATCCTGTCACCCTATTCTGTGTTTTGAAGGGACGATGGGCATATTAGGTTTGTGTACTCTAAAAAATCATAACCAATCCAAAAATAAATAACAAGACATAAACTCTTACGTAAACGGTTACATTCCAAAAAATTTGGTACTTTTTATAACATATTTACCGTTTCAGGAAAACATTTTGGGGGTAATGTCAGAATTTATGACGTTTGTCAAGGAAATAAATCACATTTTAGCGACCTAAAAAAGACTTGCTGGTACCACTGTGATTATCACAGCGGTATTCAGCGAGTCCTTTTTAAGTGAATCTGGTAGTCTACATTTTAGCCCCCGGCACGCGCTAATTCACGCATATTGGCTTCAAATGCTGCCAACAGAGCTTCATCTCCGCTCAAACCAGTTGCCTCTTCTTTTTGGATCTGTTCAACCATACGCTTGTAATCCTTTGGAATCACTCGTACAAACTGCTGAATCGCAGTCTGCCAATCATCCAAAATACGTTGTCCCGCTTCACTACCCGTGTAAGTGACATGGCGTTGAATCAAGCCGCGCAACTCCGCTGCTTCTGTAGGTTCTTCCACACCTTCCAGCAACACCATTTCCAGATTACAACGGCTCAGGAACGTCCCCTCAGGGTCATAGACATATGCAATACCTCCGGACATTCCAGCTCCAAAATTCCGTCCGGTTCCACCCAATACAGCTACACGTCCGCCTGTCATATATTCGCAACCATGATCTCCAACGCCCTCAACAACAATACGTGCGCCGGAGTTCCGAACGGCAAAGCGCTCGCCTGCGATTCCGCTAATGTAAGCTTCACCGCTGGTCGCTCCATACAAGGCTGTATTTCCGATAATAATGTTCTCTTCTGCCTTAAAGGTCGCTTTGTGAGACTTTTTCACAATAACCTTACCGCCAGATAGCCCTTTACCGACATAGTCATTGCTATCGCCTTCCACGCTCAACGTGATGCCTTTCGGAATAAATGCTCCGAAGCTCTGACCTGCCGATCCAATAAAGTTAAAGCGAATCGTATCCTCAGGCAGACCCGCCGCTCCATACTTACGGGTGACCTCGCTGCCCAGAATCGTCCCTACCGCCCGATTCACGTTTGTAATAGGTAAGGTACCCTCAACAGGCGTTCCGTTCTCCAGCGCTTCCGCAGCCATCGGTACGAGCTGCTGCATGTCGAGTGTTTCTTCCAGACCGTGATTTTGGCGTTGTACGCGGTAACGTACACTACCTTCTTCCAACTCAGGAACATGCAACAGCAAGCTCAGGTCTACGCCCTTCTTCTTCCAGTGCGAATCGGCGTTCACGGTATCCAGACAATCCGTACGTCCAATCATTTCCTGAATTGTACGGAAGCCCAATTCCGCCATAATTTCACGGACATCTTCTGCGATGAAACGCATAAAATTCACCACATGGGCAGGATCGCCCATATAATTTTTGCGTAGCTCCGGATTCTGCGTAGCCACACCAACCGGACATGTATCCATTTGGCATACCCGCATCATAATACAACCCAACGCTACGAGCGGCGCTGTAGAGAAGCCGTATTCTTCCGCGCCCAACAGGGCAGCTACTACCAAATCGCGGCCAGACAGCATCTTGCCGTCTGTCTCCAATACTACGCGGTCGCGCAGGTTGTTTAACATCAGCGTCTGATGCGTCTCCGCCAGACCCAGTTCCCAAGGCATACCCGCATGGCGGATGGAGCCTTGCGGGGAAGCGCCTGTACCACCGTCGTAACCGCTGACCAGAATAATGTCAGCACGGCCTTTTGCTACCCCTGTAGCAATCGTGCCTACGCCTACTTCCGACACCAGTTTCACGTTAATGTCAGCACGCGGATTGGCGTTTTTGAGATCATAGATGAGCTCTGCCAAATCCTCGATAGAATAAATATCGTGATGCGGCGGTGGTGAAATCAAACCTACTCCTGGCGTAGAACCACGTACCTCAGCGACCCAAGGGTATACCTTACGTCCTGGCAGTTGCCCACCTTCGCCCGGCTTCGCGCCTTGCGCCATTTTGATCTGAATTTCGTCGGCATTCACCAAGTAATTCGATGTTACACCGAATCGGCCCGACGCTACCTGCTTAATCGAACTGCGACGAGAATCGCCATTGGCATCCGGTATGAAACGTGCAGGATTCTCCCCACCTTCACCCGTATTGCTCTTGCCACCGATCCGATTCATCGCAATCGCCATATCTTCATGCGCTTCCTGACTGATCGAGCCAAAGGACATGGCTCCTGTCTTAAAGCGACGCATAATGGATGCAGCGGATTCCACTTCTTCCAGCGGCACAGGCTCACCCGTAGGCTTCAACTGAAGCATGGAGCGGATCGTTAAATGCTGTTCCGTTTCACCCTGCACCAGCTTGGCGTATTTCTTGTATAACTTGTAGTCACCCGAGCGAACCGACTGCTGGAGTAAATGCACCGTTTGCGGGTTAAACAAATGCTCCTCCCCATCGTTGCGCCATTGATAGTCGCCGCCCGAATCCAGCACCTTGTCGTTGCCGTCCTTGTCAGTGAAAGCACGGTTATGATGAACCAGCGCTTCCGTAGTCACTTCCTCCAGACCAATACCGCCAATGCGGGAAGGTGTCCAGGTGAAATAACGGTCAACAAAATCCTGCTTCAGACCTACAGCCTCAAAAATTTGTGCTCCACGGTACGACTGAATCGTGGAAATACCCATTTTGGACAATATTTTAACGACACCCTTCGTTGCCGCTTTAATATAATTTTTAACTGCCTTTTCGTGCGAGATGCCGCGCAGCAAGCCCTGCTGAATCATGACATCCAGCGTTTCAAAAGCCAGATACGGATTAACCGCGCTCACACCGTAGCCAAGCAGCACCGCGTAATGGTGAATATCCCTTGGCTCCCCAGACTCCAGCAAAATGCTCACACGTGTGCGTGTACCCTGCTTAATCAGATGGTGATGCAGGCTGGAAACAGCTAGCAACGCCGGAATGGCCGCATTTTCCGCATCCACTCCACGGTCAGACAAAATCAGGATGTTATGACCTTTGTCAATGACACGGTCAGCCGCCTCAAACAATCCTTCCAGCGCCTTGCGTAAGCCCTCAGCACCCTCCTTCGCTTCAAAGAAGATCGGGATCGTCATCGATTTGAAGCCAGGACGGTGTACGTGGCGAATTTTGGCAAACTCCTCATTCGATAGCACCGGCGAATCCAAACGAATCTGGCGACAGCTTTCCGGTTCTGGATGCAGCAAATTGCGCTCTGGTCCAATCGTAGTTGCGGTTGACGTTACAATCTCTTCACGAATGGCGTCAATCGGCGGGTTCGTGACTTGGGCGAACATTTGTTTAAAGTAATTGTACAAACGTTGCGGACGGTCAGACAGCACCGCCAATGGTGCATCGTACCCCATTGAACCAATCGGTTCTGCACCTGTAAGTGCCATCGGCTCCAGAACTTTGCGCAGTTCTTCAAACGTATATCCAAAAGCGAGCTGAAGCTGATTTACATTTTCATGTTTAGGCTCCGGCTGTTCTAGTGCTTCCGGCAGCTCATCCAGATCAACCAAGTGCTCATCCAGCCATTGCTGATAAGGTTCCTCGGAAGCGATACGTTCCTTTAACTCTTCGTCAGAAACGATACGGCCTTCTTGGGTATCAACCAATAGCATACGACCCGGACGGAGGCGATCCTTATAGAGCACATTTTCAGGAGCAATATCCAATACACCCGCCTCTGAAGACAGTGCGATCAGATCGTCCTTGGTCACATAGTAACGTGCAGGACGCAGACCATTGCGGTCGAGAATGGCTCCGATTTGGATACCGTCTGTAAACGCCATCGCAGCCGGTCCGTCCCACGGTTCCATCATGGTGCTGTGATATTCATAAAATGCCCGTTTCTTCGGGTCCATGGTTTCATGCTTATTCCAAGGTTCCGGCACCATCATCATAGCTACATGAGGAAGGGAACGTCCGCTCAGATACAGAAACTCCAGCGTATTGTCAAACATGGCTGTATCTGAGCCATCTGGGTTAATGACTGGTTTTACCTTCTTGATATCTCCGCCAAACGCTTCGCTTTCAAACTGCGCCTGGCGAGCATGCATCCAGTTCACGTTGCCGCGCATCGTATTAATTTCACCGTTGTGAATCATAAAACGATAAGGATGCGCACGGTCCCAGCTCGGGAACGTATTCGTGCTAAAACGGGAATGGACCAGCGCGATCGCCGATGTCACCCGATCATCCTGCAAATCCAGATAAAATTTGCCTACCTGCTCGGTTGTGAGCATTCCTTTGTATACAACCTTGCGACATGACAAACTTGGAATATAGAACGACTCACCGTTCTCATCCTCTTGGTTATAGCGAATAGCAAGCTCTGCACGTTTGCGAATGACATATAGTTTCCGTTCGAAGTCCAGCTCTTCCTTCAGATCGCTACTGCGACCGATGAATACCTGACGCACACCCGGTTTAGCTGCTTTTGCCGATTTGCCCAGCATTTCGTCATAAGTTGGAACATCGCGAAAACCCAAACAATTTTGACCTTCGTCCACGATGATATCTCTTAGCTTCTGCTCATGCACCTCACGAACTTTTGGATCATTGGATACAAAAAGCATACCCACGCCATAATGTCCGGCCTTTGGCAATTTGAAGCCCAATCGCTCCGCTTCCTCTTGAAAAAACAGATGAGGGACCTGAATCATAATCCCTGCTCCGTCACCGGAGTTTGGTTCACTTCCCTGACCGCCCCGATGCTCCATATTCACGAGCATGGTCAAAGCCTGACTTACAATATCGTGCGATGGTTTTCCCTTGATGTGGGCAACAAAGCCCATGCCGCAGGCGTCTTTTTCGAATTGGGGATCATATAGTCCCTGTTTGGGTGGTAAACCTGTCTGTCTCATGGAACGCAACCTTTCTGTTATAAAGTCATGCTGGCCTGAAATACAGGCGGCCGAATAGAAGACAGTGGCGACAAGAGGTAACTCAAAGAACAACTACGAGGAATGGGGGACAAAACATGTGACGTATTCAAGGCGGTACGGTCCGCCGAATGCGTATGTTTTTCAATAATTATGCAATGGCTTGACTTGAAAAATACGTCGATTCCACTGATGAATCTAATTAGTTCTATCATTTTATCATTGACCTATCATGTTAGCAATTCAAAGTTTTTATGATTGTGATAATAAATCTTTTACATTACAGCTTCAACGTATCAATGCAAATTTATCTCATTTTTATGTATAAATATTCACTTTTAAAAAAACAACCTTTCCTATTCCTCTAAGGAACAGAAAAGGCTGACAAAGGAGATATGATAAGTTTATAAGCAATCTAGTGTATTCACGCAAATCAGATATCCGTATTAAAATTCGAGACTTTCGCCGGGCTTCAATGCTTTCCCTTCAATGCCTTCTTTGTGCAGACGATCACAGAAGCCATCTCCGTCCTGCTCAATACCCGGGAACGTATTGTAATGCACCGGTATTACGCGGCTTGCACGCAGCCATTTTGCTGCCAGCAATGCATCCTCCGGTCCCATCGTATAACCATCTCCGATCGGCAATACCGCAGCATCGATGGAGTTAGTCTCTCCAATGAGACGCATGTCGCCAAACAGACCAGTATCCCCTGCATGGAAAAAGGTTTGGCCTCCCATGGTCAATAAAATCCCGGCCGGCTCTCCCATGTAAATGGTTTGTCCGTCCACCGTCAAAGATGAGCTGTGAAACGCAAGTGTGAATTTCACATGGAAACCGTCAAAGTGGTGACCCCCACCCAGATTCATACCGTGAGCTTTGGCCCCCAAGGATGAACAATATTCGGCCAGTTCCGCGACCGCGATTACTGGACAATCATTGCGCTTGGCAATTTCAACAGCATCTCCAAAATGATCGGCATGACCGTGTGTCAACAACACGGCATCCACCTGAATATCCTCGGCCTGTACGGTTGCTTTAGGATTTCCCGTCAAAAAAGGATCAATAATAATCCGTTTCCCCTCTGCCTCTACCAGTACAACTGAATGTCCATAATATGTGATTTTCATATCATCTACGCCTCCTTTGTCACTTTCATTATTTGGGTTACTTTCCTTTACCTATTATACCTCTTTTGCATACTGGCTTCACCTGTACCACAAAATCCGTTCACAAAGCTGAACCCTATTGTTTAGAAAGGGCTGTTATTTGTAGAGGGTGCCTTTATTTATAAAAGGTATGATGACCGATCGTTTTCACCTTGGTACGGGAATGATGAACCGTAAGGTCCTGAGCCAACGTAAGCGACAGGAAAAAACAGGTGTTATCAGGCACGGCTTTATGGCCGTTCAAAGCAGCAGTAACCGCACGGATGCTGTCCTGGTTGGGCTGAACACGACGAAGACGCCCGTTCGCGACCGGACTAAATTGCGCTTTTTGATAAATCACTGCCTGAATCGTATCGGGAAATGGGGCTGACCGCAGCCGGTTTAAGACAACGTTGGCAACTGCCACTTTGCCTTCGTACGGTTCGCCTTCTGCTTCTGCCATCACTATTTTTTGCAGCAGGAGCAGTTCTTTAGCGGAGACAGTATAGCTCCAGGTAGACAACGCCTTGTCATCCTGCGTGAGCATTTTTGTCTTCGTAAAGTAGATGGTTGTAGGAGGGGTTAGGATTGCGGACTTGCTATGCTGGACCTCAGGCTTTTTCTTGCCTGTAGCAACGTTATTCCGAGCTTGTTCCGCCTGCTTCATCTGGGAAGCGGGTAACGGAGTCGGCATGATTTCTTTCCAGCTTGGCTGCCCATGAGCAGCAACAAAGATGGGGCTTGTCCTGTTAGACCCTTTATGGGTCCCCATCCTGTCGCCATATGTAGGAGCTGCAGAGTTCCCTGACCAGCTCAGAGAATGCATGGATGCATTTTTATGATTATTCTGTGTTTGCTGAACCTCAGCGTAGAGGCCTATCCCCAATATACAAACAAGCAGCACACTCAAAAGAGGTGCAAACCAACGATGTTCTTTAATAATTTCCATAATGTTCCTCCCGTTAACTTAAGCACATTCCTCAGATATGTAACCCAAAATGCGCTTTTTGAATAACGCTGAAACACTATATCACTAAATTCGCTGATAGATCAAGGGTTTCGCCTCATTAATGGGAATGTTTGAATTATTTGGTACATTGGTTTTTGACCCAATCGTGTTGCATATAAAACAAATTCTCCCACTTCCCAAGGCCCGCCGCTTCGGTCATTGGGCTGCCACACAGAAGCTGGAACGGGCTGTCCCCCTGTGTACGAACGTGCTACGGTGATATGAGGCCGATAGGGTCTGTCCTCAGGTTTAAAACCAAGCGGTTTGGTAGCACGAAGTATAGACTGATATAGCTGCTCTAGCGACTCTCGCTGTCCAGTCACTCCTTTCCAGAGTACACGTGGAAATTCTTCACGGCCAAAAAAACCTGCTTCCCCAATGCCAAGTGTGAACGGGTGATGCTCAGCTGCCGCTTGAACTAAAACCTGCTCAAGTTTCGGGATAACCGAGGTCTCCACATCACCCAAAAACTGAAGTGTCACGTGGTAATCTCTGAAATCAACCCATTTGCGAAAAGAAAGATCACTCAAATCCTGCTCCACCCAATGATGTAAGTTCTTCTTGTGCTCATTTGGGAGAGCAATAGCTGTAAAAAGTCTTTGCGATTCATCTTTCATCAACCTTTACCTCCTTTGCTATAGATATTTGTGGATATCTCAAAAGCAGCTGTTTGGATTGTCCCTAATCAGGGTAAAGCCATTTGTTGTTATATATAGTGACACCGCGAGCTCGTTTTTATCCTTCTTATGCAATTTTTTCAGCAATCTGTTATTCTTGAAAAGATGGTTCGCCAGAATATATTGGAAACTCCAAGGAATCAAAAATCGAGGAGGCTATGAACTATGGGAAACATTTTAAGCTTACATCAACTGACGGAAGAGCAAAAAAAACAAGTTCGTGCAGCAGCTTCGGGCTACGAGTTGATTATTGGCAAAGCTCAGGAATTAGAGTCTAAACAAATCCGGGAGGCCGAGATTATTCTGGGCTGGTCCAAGCATATTGCCGAAGATGCATTACATCCAGACAGCAAGCTGAAGTGGATACAAACCTGGTCGGCTGGGATTGATAAGCTACCGCTTACCGAATTGGAGAAGCGTAACATTTTACTCACGAATACGAGTGGTGTGCATGCCATTCCAATTACAGAGCAGATCTTTGGAATGCTGCTATCGCATACACGTTATTTACAGCAAGCAGCTCTCTTGCAGCGTCAGAAAACATGGCAACCACCGAAAGGCCAACTGACGGAATTACGTGGCAAAACGCTGTTGATTACAGGCGTTGGCGAAATTGGCCGTGAAACAGCGCGAATTGCAGAATCCTTTGGCATGCGGGTAATCGGAGTCCGGCGTTCTGGCAAGGAAGCTCCCCATGTAGAGCATATGTATACTAACGAACAACTACACGATGCATTGGGAGCAGCGGATATCGTGGTAAATATATTGCCATTCACCGAGGAGACTCATCACTTCTTTGACGAAAAAGCATTTGCAGCTATGCGTAAGGGAGCCTTCTTCATTAATGTAGGTCGCGGTGGAACCGTTCATACGGATGCGCTTGTACGCTCTTTGGAGCAAAAGCATATTGCCTTTGCCGGACTGGATGTATTCGAGGAAGAACCACTACCTGCGTCACATCCACTATGGAGTCTGGACCATGTTTTGATCACACCGCATATTGCAGGCGATACGGACCGATACGCCGAACGGGCGGTAGATATTTTTCTTACTAATTTGAATGCCTATGCCGCTGATCAGGAACTACCGCTGAATTTGGTTAACTATAAAACTCAGTATTAACACACTACTTACAGATCCAGATTTCCCGACTCATACCTGTCTTATGTATGCGGCATTGCTCCGTAAGGGTCCAACCTGACTCGGATAACAATGTTTCCATCGGCTCCGTGCTCACGACCACCGCCCGCGCGGCCAAGCGTCTCAGACTGCGCAGCATTTTCTTTTGTTCATCAGCCGGGAGCACGGAGCACAGGTTATAGGGCATATCCAATATGGCCGCATCGTATGTGCCTTCGAGCATATTCATATCCCCGAGCTTCACTAGATCTTCTTCTTCATAACCAAAATGGCGCAAATTCACTCGTGCCCCACGCACCGCCAACGGGTTGATGTCACAACCGCGAATATCCTTTCCCATACTCAATGCCTCAATCATTACATTACCCATACCACAACACGGGTCTAGCAGTTTTAATGAGCCTGACTTTCCCTTTGCGGCTGTTAGATCCGTTGCTGCCAAATTCACAAGTGCTCTGGCTACTAGAACGGGTAGTCCAGTAGAATAATTTTGCGGCTTCTGACGACGTTCCTGCCACGATCTGTCGCTATAGTGACACATGCCCAGTAGCCACCGTTCTCCTATCCGAATAACACCTAGGGTGATATCCGGTGTCCTCATTTCCGCCTGGCCATGAATGCGTGCACCAATTCGCCGTTCGATCCCGCGCCGCTCGTCATAGTCGGCCTCATGGTCACCTTCTTTAAGGCACAACACCTTGAAAGTCTTTCCTTCCTCAAGCTGTAACATAGAGGCCGCTTCGCATAGCTCTTCCAGTGTTCCCACATCTGTCACTACATCCAGCCGAAGATGAATAAACGGGCTCGTCCCCGGTTCCAGCCGCCGATGGGACAACAGGATGGAATCCTGCACGGGCGGCTGACCGAACAAACATTTTAATTCCAAAAGACATAACTCACGCTCTGTTTCATGACACGCATAGGTATATATGTAGCTTGGTTTCATTTTATCGATATTCGTTTTCTGTTTATTCATGTCAGATCTCTTTTCATCTTTTCATTAGGAATCAAGACTACAATTCACAGCCTCCGCTATCAGTCGGTAGGAATGAAGCCGCTGCTCATAATCGGGAATCGGTGTGACCAATAGAAACTCATCATTATCATATTTAATCTGCAAGCCGCGTAACTGTTCGGCAATAACCGCCGGCGTTCCCACCAGCCAGCTGGCCCGCATTGCCGGGTCGCCCAATGTAATCTGAGCAGCCCATTGCTGCGCCAGCTCATCCGTCAAGGCACATACTGCGCCTACAGCAACCATGGTACGTGGCTTGTCTATCCGGTTGGATGGCTGAAAGCTGGAGCGGTAAATGCTGAGCATTTCTTCTGTTTGCTGTTCACTCATAAACTGACCGAATACATAGCCTGTTGAATACTGGGCGGCATATTCGGCACTTTTTCGGTTTGTACCCAGCATCCACACTGCTGGCGGCTGTTCAGGCATCGGCCGAGCTAACACAGGCACCTGCTCATATTCGTAAGTACCTTCCAGCAAAGCCAATAGAGCTTCCATCGTCTGTGGCAGCTCCGTCACATGTTGAAGAAAATTGCCGCTCAGTGCCATCGAAGCATGAGGTCCCCCACCAGGTGCTCTCCCCAGACCCAATTCGACTCTGCCAGGATATAGAGCGGCCAGCAGATGAAACCATTCCGCGACCTTGACTGGACTATAATGCGGAAGCAAAATAGCACCCGCACCCAGTTTGATTGTCTTCGTCACCGCCCCGATATGAGACAGCAGCACTTCCGGGCTGGAGGAAGCCAGCCCCTCCATATCATGGTGCTCCGAGGTCCAGTAGCGTGTATATCCCCACGCTTCTGCCTGTCTCGCTAGTTCGCCAGCTCGTTGAACCGCCTGCTCCGGACGGTTACCGGGCAGCAACGGCACCATATCGAGCACACCGAGATTCAACCTTTTTATAGATAAAGACCGAGATGGCATAGACACAATCCTCCCTCCTACTATCCGCTACAAACCAGTTTCTTCTACTATATAGGGGGAATTTAAAGGTTAATCCAGATCATAAATGGAACCCACCTTCAGGCCGTATAACTCATTATAGATTTTTTCAGCAAAAGCATCGGTCATGCCTGCAATATAGTCTATGACCATATGCTCCCATGTCCAGATCGGCTTCGTCTTGGCTTGGTCGCGCTCATAGCGCTGGAGCCAGTCGCTTGGAATAATAGATTTGGATGTTTCCGGGTCCAGAAAAGCCAACCAAAGTCGTTTGAGCATCCACTCACTCCGTTTTTGCAGTCGCTGTACGCGCAGATCGCGGATCATCGTAACCCAAGCAAAGCTTTTCAATACACTCACCGTACGCAGCATATCCAAATCTTCGTTTCCATCCCGTACAAAGGTCACTTTTTTCCAATTTCCATCATCAATGACACCCAAGCTGCTGACAAACAGACTGACCCAGTATGCCTTCACTTCACGGCGGGTCCGGGAATAATCGTGTTCACACATCGGCATCTTGCCATTCCACACCTTCAAAAATTCACTCAGCACAGCCGCTACCTTCTGCTCAATCTGAGCCAGTTGCCAGCCTTGCCAGAAGCTATCCTCCAACGTGGTGATTTTCTCCGTAATCAGACGAATTAAATACGGATCATACAAGAAGTGCTCGTGCACCTCGATTTTTCCAGCCTTAATCCCATCCTCCAAATCATGCGCAGAATAAGCGATATCGTCGCACAGGTCCATAAGCTGGGCTTCCAGCGTTTTTTTACCATCAGGGATACCCCAATCGTCGCGGATGGAACGTATATATTCCCACTCATGCAGATACAACCCTTTTTTGTTCAGAATCCCTGGGTACGGGTATTTGTTGATCCCCAGTAACACAGCGTCCGACAAATTCAAACCATCCACGTTCTCACGCTTCTCCAAAAACATAATCAGCCGGAAATTGTGCGCGTTCCCTTCAAAATGCTCATAAATTCGTCGCTCACGCGCATAGGCCTCCTGTCCACGCTTGGACTCCGGTGTGAAGCCTCCGGCAGAGGATATCTTTTCTACCTTTGTTTCAATCAGTTGATCCAAAATCCCGTCCAGTACTTCTTCTCCCTTGTGTCCGAACGGGGGATGGCCAAAGTCATGTGCGATGGAAGCACATTCTACCACTTCAGGGTCAATGATCAGTCCTGCGTTATCTGCCTGTTCCAGCTCTACTTCAGGATGGCGGCGCAGCAAGCTTCGGGATGCTTCACGCGCAATTTGCGCTACCTCCAAGGAATGCGTCAGTCGTGTGCGATAATAATCGCCCGTGCCTGCACCAAATACCTGTGATTTACCCTGCAACCGACGGAAAGTCGGTGAATGAATCAAACGGGAGTAATCCCGTTCATATGCGGCCCGTGAAGCGTCGCTTCGTGTCTGTTCCGCAAATTGCCGATGCTCTCTCTTGTCCTGCCATGTCATAAATCCCACTCCCTACGTACTCAATTGGAGTGATTATACATTTTTTTCGCGCTACATGAAAGCTCACATGACTTTCATCTGTAAAAGTTACTTTTAACGCCACTTCGCAGTCGGATGGTGCTTTCTACTCCAATACGAAAAATGTCACATAAAAGAGGTGTTCCCCAGCCATTTGCTTCAGGCCAGAGAACACCTTTTACTCAGCTTTATATACCTCATCGCTTTTGTTCTAACGCTTCGCCCTCGGGTCCAATACATCCCGCAGCCCATCACCCATCAGATTAAAGCCCAATACGGTCAGCATGATAGATATCCCCGGAAAGATAACTGTCCACGGCGCGTTCTGGATATATTGCCGCGAATCGGACAACATTTTACCCCACTCTGGCTCAGGAGGTTGTGCACCCAAGCCTAGAAATCCAAGCGCTGCCGCTTCAATGATAGCCGTTCCGATCCCCAACGTTCCCTGTACGATGATTGGTGTCAGGCTGTTAGGCAAAATATAACGGAGGATGATTCGTGTATTATTGGCTCCAAGCGCTCTAGCAGAAGTGATATACTCCTCTGTTTTGACACTCAGCACCTTAGAGCGAACTAACCGTCCATACGTTGGCACATTGACAATGGCAATGGCGTACAACGCATTTTCCAATGAAGGCCCTAGAATGGCCACAATAGCAATGGCCAGCAAAATCCCCGGAAATGCCAGTAAAATGTCGAATAGCCGCGAGATGGCCATATCTGCCCATTTTCCGTAAAATCCTGCGATTAAACCTAAGGCTGTTCCTACAATCATTGAACCAATAACGGACAAGAAACCGACCCACAACGAGATTCTGGCTCCATACAGGGTGCGAGTCAGTAAATCTCGACCGAGATCATCCGTACCGAACCAATGCTCCGCAGAAGGAGGCTGCAAACGGCTCACCAAATTTTGCTCTTTATAGTCAAAAGGAGCAATCCACGGCGCGATCAAAGCAATGATAACAAAGAAGATAATAATGCTCAGGCCGACGAACGCCATTTTATTGTGACGGAAAGCCCTCCATGCGTCTCTCCAAGGGCCAGTCACAACAGGCAAATGCGCCAATGTGCTACGTGTCGTCGGTATATTGTTGGGTTCCATTGAAAATTGTGACATCGGACAAGCTCCCCCTTGAACAATTGACGACTTGATTACTGATAACGGATACGCCGGTCAAGCACCGCGTACAACAAATCGACAATCAGATTAATGATGACGAACAGGAACGCTATGATCAGAATTCCGCTTTGAATAACCGGATAGTCACGCGAGCTGATCGCTTCAAAAATGTACCGTCCGATGCCGGGCCAGGCAAAAATGGTTTCTGTCAGTACCGCGCCTCCCAGTAGTGAGCCAGTCTGAAGACCGATGACAGTAAGTACGGGGATCGCAGCATTTTTAAGCGCATGTTTGTACACGACTTGAAAAGATGCCAGCCCCTTCGCCCGAGCCGTACGGATATAGTCCGCATCCATAACCTCCAGCATGCTGGAACGGGTAATGCGCGCAATGACCGCCATTGGAATCGTTCCAAGTGCGATACTGGGCAGGATCAAATGCTTGATGACGGTCCACACCTGATCCATACGCCCACCTATGAACGCATCAATCACGGCTAAATGTGTCACAGCTTCCACCGGATCACGGGAATTCATGCGTCCGATGGAAGGAAGCCAATGCAGCTTATTTGCAAATATCCATTGCTCCATCAAGCCCAGCCAAAAAATCGGCATCGATACTCCGACCAGTGCAATGACCATGCTAACATAGTCAAACCAGGAATTTCGCTTCCAGGCGCTCACGATACCGGCGTTCATTCCGACAACGATGGCAAAAAACATGCTTGCTACTGTCAACTCCAGCGTAGCCGCCAGATAAGGAACCATTTCCCGGGCAATCGGCTGCTTGGTGCGAATGGAATCGCCCAAGTCCCCCTGTGCCAGCTCACCTAAATAGGCCCCATATTGCTGTAACCACGGCTTATTCAGCCCCAATTGCTCACGTAGCGCCTGCTTGGACTGTTCCGTAGCCTTATCTCCCAGTATAGTTTCCGCCGGATCTCCCGGAATGGCATGAATAATGAAAAAAACGATGAGCGTCATGCCCAGCAATACTGGAATCAATATGGCCAGTCTTTTTACAATATATGAGTTCATATCCTATTCACCGCCTGCTTGCGTTTGAGCTATTCAAAATAAATATTTCCGTACGCTTCAATACCTGCCGGAGAAGGTACAAAACCCTTGAGATTCGCTTTACCTGCCATCAGCGGTGTGCTGTGAACCAATGGAATCCACGGCGCATCCTGTTTAATAATCACTTGTGCTTGTTTATACATTTCCGCACGCTTGTCCTGGTCGACCTCAACCTGAGCCTTCACCAATATTTTGTGAAGTTCCTCATTCACATAAAAACTGCGGTTATTGCCTGGAATCGTATCCTTGTCCAGCAATGTATAAAGGAAATTATCCGGGTCACCATTGTCCCCGTTCCATCCCAGCATGTACAGATCATCCTTCTCTCCAGCTTTAAGATCATCCAGATACGTAGCCCATTCTGGAGATTGGATGTTGACTTTGACGCCTATTTTTTCAAAATCGGCTTGAATGGCCTCTGCCACCTTTTTGCCGTCAGGCATGTAAGGACGAGATACAGGCATTGCATAGAAGGTTAAAGGCTCGGGAAGCCCGTTAGGAAAGCCCGCTTCCGCCAGCAAAGATTTAGCCTTATCCAGATCATAGGCGTAGTCCTGAATACTATCGTTGTATCCCCATAACGTAGGTGGCATCGGGTTGACCGCAGGCTTGGCCTGCCCTGCAAACAATGCATCAATAATGGCTTGCTTGTTCACTGCGTGGTTCAGTGCCTGCCGCACCTTGGGATTGTTGAATGTTTTTTTCTTTAAATTAAAGCCAATGTACGCCACATTAAAGGAGGGACGTTCGATTTTCACCAACTCGTTGTTACCTTCTAACTGCTTCGCATCATCCGGGTTCAAATCCTCCATCAGGTCAATTTCCCCGTTTTGCAGAGCATTAAATCGCGCAGTATTGTCTGGGATGGAACGAACAATGATCTTTGCCAGCTTCGGCTGCCCCTCTTTCCAATAGTTTAGATTCTTCTCCAAGGTAATGGTATCGTTCCGTTTCCATTCCTTAAATACAAAAGGCCCCGTGCCGACCGGATTACTCTTGAAATCAGCCTTTTTCTCCTGAATAGCCTTGGGACTAGCAATACTAAAGGATGGCATGGCGATATTTTGTAAAAACGGCGCCTGCGGCTTGTTTAGAGTAAACTGGACGGTATTTGCATCTACCGCTTTAACCTCCTTAATCACCCTACTTCCATCAGGCCCAAACATAGAATCATAATAGTCAAATGAGTCACCTTCAAATTTGTATGGACTTTTCGGATCAACCCAGCGGTCAAAGTTAAACACAACCGCTTCTGCGTTAAAGTCACTTCCGTCATGGAATTTCACACCCTGACGCAGCTTGAACGTATAGACCAGTCCATCCGGTGATACTTCCCAGCTCTCTGCAAGCCCCGGTTGGATCTCCGTTGTGTTTTCCTTGTATTCCAGCAGTGTGTCGAACACTTGCATTCCGATTTTTAGCGACTCGCTTTCAGTCACAATGGCAGGATCTAGCGCCACGGAATCTCCGCCGCGTCCATAAATGAGCGTGTCCTGCACGCCCTCTCCTGCTCCGCTTGGTGTTTTCCCTGCCTCTGGCTTTGCTCCTTCACCTGATCCCCCACAACCGGAAAGCGCCAGAACAGCTCCTAGCGCAAGCACCAGCAGTACGGTCCAGATTTTGTGTTTTGCGTACTTTTTGCTCATGCAGCAAACCCCTTTCACACCTTATATATTGTTAATTCGTTGATACCGGATGAATGCCAATTCCTTTGGGTGGACATGACAAGCTTGTCCTCAAGCTGTGGTCCCAAGTTCCGAGTTCATCAAATAGGTGTAGTAGGACAGAAGTGTTCATAATCTAGTGGTGTAAGAGATGCTGTAGGGTAATGAATAGATGTGATGTAATAAAGAGAAAGAGGAGTATGTCAGGTCGTGGTGAAAGTGTGATATATACTCACAAATAGTGAATATTATGCTCAAACAAAGTTGATTATTGGATACTTTACTATAAAATCTGGAAGCCGACAAGGGGGTTTTTCATACATTACGATATGTTTTTATACATCATGTCAATTAATATTACAAACCAACTTATACGATCATACCAAATATATGCTCCTGCTGGGGGTCTTTAACCTCCAAGCAGGAGTATAATCTTACCTCAAAGTGTATTCAGCACCAGACCTACATCCTGTATTTCCTATTCCCAGGTATGTTCTGAAATAAACAAACATACAAGAGCTTTTACCGCTTGATTTGGCTGGTAGACATGCTGCATTTTCACCCAATAATTCACACTTTTAAAACGTTCTAGTTCAGCTTATGTAGAAATCATGAAGAACATCACTTTACAATAAGTGCAGGCGGTTGCCTTTGAACCGCCTGTCTATTTACGTTTCAGGCGTATGGCTTAGTTCGCATGAAAATAATTCCTTCCGGGCAAAAAAATTTATAAAAGATCATTTGGTTGTTTTAAACACACCCAGACGGTTCAGTACGACCAGTAAGCGATAAAAATCGTAACTGCTTGGCAGTTTCGCATCCACAATCGGGCTTGCCGGATGAAATGCAACGGCGGCAGACATTGCTTCCTTTGCCCAGGTCGGTACAGGCATAGTCTGACGCGCCTCCAGCTCAGCTACCCGCTGATCCACTTTTTTAATATAAGCGCTTTGTTCATTCAACGTCTGCTTGAGTACATCTTTGCTGTTTTCAAGAGCGGCGACCTGCTGCTGCAGGGCCTTAAATGCCGCTTTTTCCTCTGCTGTCATTGGCTCATCCCCCTCTTCTCCTGCAAATGCTTGGCGTAGCTCGGCCTCTGTTCCGGCGTATACATTCAGATCAACCGGCCCTTGAATTCCATCAACCCGTCCACTATCGCTGTATTGCCAAAAGTCCCAGTTCTTCCATGCTGTGGTGTCGCCGGGCACCCGTGTACTATAACGTGCAATCCACAGCTTATAACTACCCAATGGCGCTTTGAAATGGGCAGCAAAAGCATTCCCTGTATATACCATCGGCTTACGGCCGCTTACCCGTTCAAATTCCGTTACAAATGCCAACGCAACCTCATGAATCGTGGCCGAGCTAAGCCCTCCCGGATTATTTTCGTAATCCATCACCGCTGGCAAGTCCAGCGCTTTCGCCCCACCCACCTGCTCCAACACCTCGGCGAAATGCCTGGCTTCTGCTTTTGCTGCATTTACATCGATCGCATCTACAAAATGGTACGCTCCCAGTAAGAGCCCGGCTGCCTTGATCCCTTTTGCATTCGTGATAAATGTCGGATCGACGTAACGCTGTCCTTGACTCGCTTTAATAAAGGCAAACGATTTACCATCGGCTCGTACACGCTTCCAATCAATCGTTCCCTGATATCGGGACACGTCAATGCCTTCGGTAGCATTAGGGCTACGACTTTGCATAAGGCGCTCCCTCCCTGTCATTATAATGTTGTAGCACTCTGTCTCTGTTATATATGCTTGGACCATCCATACGGTCTGGGCTTTTCCACTTTTACACCGAAAAAAGGGCAAAAAGGTAGTCAGCCTATTTGGGTGGTGGCCACTGGTGGCACTTTATGAAGCTTTATTTTCTTTGTCGGAAGGGTCGGTTGACTTTATTTTTTCTCCACTCGACTTAGACTCAAAAATAGCTACCGCATTCCGTAAAATATCCGGCATCGGCACTCCCATTCTGCCCACATTTTCAATAATGGACAACAGCTCGTTCGCTAAATAAAAGAAAACGACGGCATCCCGGAAGTAATGTGCATCCCCGAGAATACCGTCGATTAGATGAGCTACCGTAATGAGCAAAAACACGGTAACCTTGCGAAAAATACCGTAATACCCCTGGCGGCTTTTTAGCTCCCCATTAATCCAGGCCGCTGCCCATCCGGTGAAAAAGTCGATCACGACCATCCACCACAGCAACGTCAACATAGTGGTCCACCCCCCGAAAAAATAACCGATCAAGGTCCCCGTGGAAAGCCCCAGCCAAATCTGATCGATCTTTTCATGCATGTTTGTTCCCCCTTTTGAACCTAGGTGTAAAATGAATGCCCTTGGGTTGATCCAAGGGCATAAAACAATGATTTTTATTTTGTTCTCTATACTGTTTTCTTACGGAAAATAGAGGTATACCATTTAACCGTTTCTTCCTGTTCATTTGAAGCATCGGTTGATGACGATCCTTCTACGTTGCCCGCTATTAGATCAGAACGCTTGGATAAAATAATCTTCATTACTTGTTCACGCTGTTCTTCATTTAAAGCGTAGCTTCCCATGATCGTTGCTATATCGCCCTCACCCCGCTCATAGCGAGTGATGCAAGCATGAGCACAAATACGCATTTGTGCCTCTGTTAAAGCTGCCATGGTTATGACTTCACCTCTTTTTATAAAGATGCTGTTACATATAATCCTCAGTACACGTTATTTCCTGTGTTACGAAGCATGAGCTGGGTCAACGTCACTTCGAGATCTGCAATACGTTGCTTCAATTGATCTGTCTCACTCGGCTGTTGCTCTGCTTTTTGTGTCAGTTCCTTAATTGCTTCCTCACTCAATCCTTCACTCCAGAACGTCATTGGATCTCTTCGTTCTGGAGCCGTAAAAGCCATAGCAGAATAGGTCAGCCAGCCTTGGATATCAAAACGAGGATGATATAAGCCTGGCGGCACTGAAATTGCTATCGTATAACCAGCAAGGATGCTTTCTGAATTGGTTCCATTTATTGTACTAGAGCTGCTGTCAGTAAGCTGATAGGTGTCTAGCTGCTGGTTTGTATCAGATAGCGTGGGCGAAGATGAAGTATAAAAAGGGACGACACCCGAAAAGGCATCGTCCACCAACTCGTCCTCCAGATAGAGGCCGTCTATATTTACTTTAGGTACTACTTTCATAATGTGCCCTCCTTAATTGGTTGGAAACCGAATACTATCTAGCCTAAGCCAATTATCGTAAACATATCTTAGATTTCCTCTTACGCTACCGTCTGACCTTACGCTAATTCCCTCTACTTCCTGACCTCTCGTAGAACTACTGGCCCAGCAAGGTATCACGGTATAGGGGGCCGATGGCCTAAACTCTAAAGGCAAGGTAAACAAAAGAACATCCCCACTAACAGGAACCTTTATAGACCCTCTAAAAATAACCATTCCGTCCGACATTTTGGTGTACTGAGGTTTACTTGCTTCTGTCTCTGGCGTAGAGCCACTAAGCAACGTTGGTGTGATCCATGCAGGATTATCCTTCTCAGCTTTTTTACTTTCCAGTACCGACACGCGTGTATTAGCTTGCTGTACATTCTCCACCAAATCAACTAAAAGTGTCTTTTCGTTGGCTGCATAAGAGCCTGTGAACGGGACAACAGGCGATGAGATGAACGTCAGGTATGACACAGTATAAGCTGCCGATGTATCGACATTGTAACTCTGCGCCAACGCGCCAGCGGGAGTTACGGTATTGCGATACAGCGTCCAGTTGTCACGCTGTGAGTTTCGGTAGATGCCTATGAATCTATCAACCCTGTAGTTTAGTAATGACGCTTGATACTCCCCAGGACTTCCGTTGTTAATGTTCCACCGTTTTTCATCTAATTCTTGATACAATTTAGCCTTCTCACGCAATACAATCCCCGTACCTACTTCAACCTGATTATACCCCTCAAGAAAGCTTAGCTGTCCCTCTGAAATGATAGGCTCAACTGTAGGCGTTGCGAGTTGATATACAAGTTGGTACGGCGTGTACCCTACATATGACGATGTAGGTACGGATTGCGAGAAAAGAGGCGAACCTACACACTGAACCCAATACTTTGTACCCGTACCGTTCCACGTTGCCGTGGTGGAGACTTGAGCATTTGCAGGAGTGATGGTATTAGCATCATAGGCTTTGTAGCCGTAGAAGTATGCTTTAATGTCGTCTAATGTCGGTGTGTAGCTGTCTGCCCATCCGCTGTCTGTAACGGGGACAGATATAGCAAAATTTAAAGCTATCGGGTCTATCGACCATCTATCCGCATTAGACTCATGGTCACCCCAAAACAATATTTTACCGTTGTATTTTGCTGCGGCTGCACCAGGACTACCATAGTTATAGTTAGCACCTGGAATTACAGGGTATATAGTTTTAAATCCTGTCTTATTTGCTATACCATTCACTGCTGTAATCTTGCCGCCTTCTAACAGGACGCTTTCAAACCGTTTCACTTTGAAATATTGACCATCACGTTCAAACACCGTATCAGCATTAGCACCTGTAACTGGATCGGCGTAAAGGTCTGTTTGCAGCGCAAGCATAGAATCCTCACGCGGTTTGAATGGTTTAGCTGTGCTGCCGATGTTGAGCATAGGTTTTTTAAAATTACGTACAGTCCCAGCAGTCCATGTCCATTGGCTTACATCAAATTCATCAGTATAAGAGGTAACACCTGATATGTTTACACCCATGCGTACCGCTGAGGGACTCAGCTTAATAGTCCTAGACTCCCCAGGCTTTACGAACATTCCCTGTAGTCGAACCGCATTCTTATCGAATGTTGATATCCGCATAAAGCCATTGCTATCGGCTGGATTTGTCAAGGTGTACTCTACGTTTGGAATAGCATCGAAGTAGTGAACCATGTAGGCATCTGTCCCGATATCTCCTGAAACAAGTGTCCCACTCATAGTGTATGCATCAGAAATGAATGCTGCATGACCTGTTTTTGTCCACTCATAAAAGCTTGGCAATAAGTTTTCACCGTACCGAATCGCATACGGATTACGTACAGGCATTACACTATCAACATACGGGTACTTAGCTGCTGCCTGTGTTGGTGTAAGGCTTGCGGCTACTGTATAATCTGCATCGCTGATCTCGTACACGCGCACACTGTCCATATTAAATGTATTACCAGCCACACCCGTGCCTGTGACCGTAACAATATGGAAATAGTCCTTCGCCGTGAACCGTACAACAGATGGCCCAAAAACAGAGCTAGAAGTTACCTCGTTACCCACAGCACCAGCAATACCATTTATTGATATTTCCACCTTACTGGTATTACCATTTTTCACGTCTGCTATTGCGATATATTTTCGTCCAGGTGTGGTCAAAAAACTTGCAGACGCGGTTGCCGGTACACTACCCAGCGTAATTTTAAATGAGCTACTACCGTTGGTCTTGTTGTTATTATCAATTGCTATAGCTACGTTTGAGGACCATTCGCTCACTGTCTCGCAGCTACCCATCCGTCCCAACAAATTCACCAACGTACGCCCGCTCAGCCCCGTCAGCGAAAATGGGGCAGTCTTTTCCGCATGAACAATTTGCACCCCGGGTTCGAGAGTTACCGTCTTACGCTCTGTCGTATCCAAACGCTTCTTGATCGCATTCACACCATCATTCACGTCACCAGCAAATTCATCAACAGCCCGCCAGTTTTGGTCCAAATACTTCTCCAAATCAAAATACGTGGTTTTGGGCGATGTGCGGTCAATTTGATTTAAACCAAGATTCGGTGTTTTTTCACTTGCCATGTTATGCGCCACCTCCTAAATATCTATCCTGTGTTGTATGTTCATTTTCATAGAGGGTCATAGACTCAACTTCAGCAATGGTCAGGTAGCGTAATTTGTATTCCACTGCCATGTGAGCGGGCTTGATCTCCTCAATGGCTGCTTTAAGATCCTCCACGTTGGGCGGAATCCCGATGGTATCTATAAATTTGACCGTAAATCCCCATTCGGCAGGGTGAAAAATAACATCTACCGTACCTCCGTCATACGCCTCTGCTACATTTTTGACAAGCCGGCCGGAAAAAGTTCCTGCCCCTCGCAGCTTCGATTCCACCACGGCACGCCGTTGGTCCAATGGCTTCGCCAGATCGGTTTCAATCCCTAGCTCCATTTCCCAGCGTTCCAACCCCCATGTGGCGGTACGCACGAAAAACTGTCCCACCGTTGCATCCATTGCAAGATACAAAGCATCCAATTCGCTTCCTTTAGCATCCATATCGGAACGCATCACACGTGAGGTTTCATAATAGGCGGGCAAATAGGAAAGCAGTTCGCGTCCCCGCTCGCTGCTCATTTGATCCACTGTATCTCCCGCTATTGCTACCCTGTTAGCAAAAGTGCCACTACGGTTTGCGCGTTTTCCCTGGTCTGTGTTATTCAATAAATCTTCAAAACTGTTTGTTTCATCGTTACTCACTGACGCTCACCGTCCCCAGCACTGCTACCTGACCTGATCCAATCTCAATATTCTGATTGCTCTGTCCATTGATTTTCAGTTCAGAGAAATCAATAATAATCGGAATATCGAGCAAAACAGCAGAAATCCGGGTATACCGTACCAACGGGTCTTCCTTGTAAAAGGCAAGCTGCTTCAAATACGTCCGCACACCGCTCTCGATGAGCTTTTTGATTTCATCCAGAGTGGACGGCTTCTCTTTGGTACGCTGTACCTTGACTGAGATGTTAATCTCCACTTCTGCCGCTGGCATGATCGTAACTACTGGACCCGCTGGCGCCAATCCTTCTCCTTGTCCATCCTGCGTCGGATCAATGTACTTCTGCACCGCAGCGACGATATCTGGGCTGGCTGCTCGTTTGTCCGTATCCAGCACATATAACCCCACTGTTCCCGGTCCTTTCCAGAGCGGAACTACTTCCACGCCACCCACTCCAGCAATCTCATTCGCCCACTGAGTATACTGCGCCTTGTTGCCACTGGTGCCCTGGTTCCGCACCTTGGCATAAAAACGCTCCAGCAACAGCTGGTCGCTCTCAACGTCTGTGCCGCTTTTGGTTTCCTCCGTATTGATCACAGAGGAAACACCGCTAACCGGGGTTGCCATCACTTGGATGACACCCGCAGGCACATTGCCACTACGCCCGGGATTGACCGCCCGAATAGCCGCTTCCCCGGCACCTTGTTCATCCAGCGTGACCGATGCCGTGGTCGCATATTCAATGGAAGCTTCCCCGGATACATCATCTGCCGGGGTCGCCACCAACGTTCCCGCCGGGACAGTCGTTCCCGCTATGCCCGTGAACGTGACCATACCTGAAGCGGCAACCGCTTCTCGCCGTGTCACCCCGTGCTCTGCTGTTCGCAAATCCAGCTCCGGCGAGCGAAAATCCGGATTATCGCTGGCTGCCGTGCTGGCAAAGCCACGTCGTAGTAGCTCCTGCGCCCAGATTGCCGCTTCGGATAGCATAAACGCTACCGGCGCCTGTGCATCCCAAATAAAAGAGCCCTCGGACTTATCCATGTCCGAAGCCACTTTTTCCAGCATCCGATTTAAAATTTCCTCTTCCGTCTGGTCTACCAAATATTCCGGCAAGTCTGCCATTAGATCACCACACTTTCCACAATTTCCGTTTCATCTCGCACGTTCGTAATCTGGCAGCTAAAATGGCATGCCTCATCTTCCCAGCGAAACGTGAATTGATCCACACTAGCCGTACGTGCATCTGCTAATAACGCCTCTGTGACCATACGTTTAATTTCACTTTCCTGCACACCGTGCCCATAGCTGCTGCCAATCAGCTCCTCCAGCTCACTCCCATAGTCAGGCGAATAGATCACATGCCGGTAGCGAGGAGTGCGAATCGCTTTTTCACACCATTGTACCCAGGCTTCTTTCTCGCCTGTAGTCACGATTTTACGGCTAGGGCTCATTACAAACTCGCCAGCTTCAAAATCAAACCGCCAGCTTCGCCCAAATACCGCACGGTTATCCTCCAGTACATCCGGGTCGGTCATATCCGTGTCTGTCCAGATCATATCATCTGTTTCGGGAAATAAATTAGCCACGTCCACTCACCACCTTGCACACGACCACCACATCATTGCCGCTATTCACCCGAACCGCCAGTACACGATCTCCAGGCTTGAGTCCTTCGTTCAAACTGAGATTCACATCCTCCAGCTCGTCTTCCCCGATATAAAAGGAAGTTTTCAGCTCTTTGCCTTCCCAATTCTCCGATTCCACTGCGGTTGAGGTACCTTTGTACATATGGCGTGGTACAGATAGCAGTCCCGGCAGCTCGGCTACCAGATAATCCTGAAGCTCATGTTTAAAATCGTCCAGCTTGAGTCCCGTGGAGGTGATCGTGCCTAGTACCGCGCCTACTCCACTCAACGCTTGCCGAGTGTGTCCCGCCATAGACGACTGCATTACACTTACAAATGCACCATAGGGATCTTTACTCAAGAAAATACCTCCTTTTAACCATATCGAAGGAAGCGAGCTCTAAAGTCATATTCCCCGGATTCCCCAAATCCCGACTGACTGAAGTAACAATCAGCTTTAATCCTTGTAACATCACAGCTTCACCGGCACGTATGGTATTAATATCTGGTAAATTAACTGTAAAAGTTTCCTGGATTCCAGTTAGATGACTTTTAGCAAGCTTACTGGCTCCGCCAGCTGCTTTCACTTGATCATCTTCCACCAGTTTTTGCAAAGTACCTAGCGCTTTAGTATCCCCTTCTGCTACAGCCAGCACCTTAGACGGTACCTCTTGTCCGCTTCCTACGTTCTCATTAGCTGTCATTACTTTGACCTTAGTTACGGCTCCCTCAAGTGTCCGCAACTGCGTAAGATCAATAAATCGGTCTAACACATAGGGGGAAGGATTGCTACCGATTTTAAATAGCTCCAATCCAGCACTTGTCATGCGTAACTGGTACAAATCTCCGCCCAATTTTGCTGTCTCTTTCAAATCAGCAAGCATCATGGAATATAGGGTCTGGGCACGATAAATACCTTTTCCTAATCGCACTTTCGTATCAGGTATTGAGGTGATCTGAAACTCCCAATCCTTCGCGTATTGGCGCAACCGCTGCGTAGCTGTCTGTCCTTTGGGAAATAAATATTCATCCTCGGATTTATCCAGATAAATCGTCCGATCATATACCACCAGAGAGAAACGTTTTGTACCGCTGTTAGAGCTCTCTACTTCCCATACAACAGCAGGGTGGAGAAGTGGTACCTTTACATTTTTTCCAAATGGAATTCCACTGACACGAATAGACATTCCCGGAGTAATCGTGGGCATAACATTTGAAGCAACTACACGTATGCTGGCCTGATATGCAATTTGATTAAGAGCATCTTTTAAAGTTATTTTCTCAACTAGGGAGGTAAGATCATATCGATCTTGAAGTATTACTTGGTAACTCATGGCATCACCAGCTTTTGACCCGCTTTAATCCTATTCGGATTGTTGCCTATGATCTTCGAATTCACTTGATATATACTTTTCCATTTGGAACTGTCCCCCAACTCCAACTTTGCAATTTTAGAAAGCGAATCCCCAGTTTTGACAGTGTACGTCTTAGATTTAGTTTTAAGATTCGTGCGTGGAAGGTTACTAGAGTTTACTTTTTGAGGAGAATTCCCTTTTCGCAACACTATTTTAGGTTCCCTCCATGTACGCAAAGTAATTTCAAAATATATATCTCCTGCCTCGCCTCCACGAAAGGTCGTATTATGAGCAATGATAAAAACAGGAACATTAATTAGTGTATTCGTAATAATAAATTGGTACGGCTTCTCTGCTTTTAACATTGCATTTAACCTGTTCATCGCTTCGTTAGGATCTGGGATATTTTTATAACGACAATAGGATGCATCGTACACCTTGGGAAAAAAAGAAGAAAAGGTGATTTCTTTCACCTTTTCTCCTTGTGGAAAATCAAATTCTCCGTGTGTAAGCATCGTAACTGTTTCATACCCCTTTTGCCGTGAAATATTCACCTCTTCAGGATTAACTGGGAATTGAAACACACTTCTACCATTAATCAGAAAAAAGTCTATACCCATAGCCTCCCTCCTTTCTACTGTGATAGATTTACATTAAATTGGTACGGCTTTACCTTTTTTAAGAGAGCTGCTATCTCCTCCTCCCTTTTTATTAATAATTGCCTGCCGGACTTCATTGACGATTCGGTACCCTACTTGAAGTGCCATCGTATCAAAATCAATTGAATCTTCCTGAACCGTTACCTGTACTGCCCCTGGAGGCAACGTTACACTGATTTGGTTGTTCGTTTCTGTCTTGAAATCCTTGAGAAAGCCTGAAAAACTGCTCATTTGCTCATCCGTTATTTGCACGAGCTGCGGAGCAGGTTTTCCTCCATTTACCGCAGGAATCTGTGAGCCGCCTGACCCCATACCCTGAAGTGCTTTGGAACGGTTTTGGGCATCCTGGATAAAAGATGGTAATGGCAGTCCCGGATCAATCGAAGGAAATCTTGACAGAGCTAATGAAGCCCCAGGTACAGTCGAAGCGGGATTATAAGATTGTGAGGCCTTAATTACAGAAACAGCAGGTTGTGAATTTTCAGGTTTATTTGAGTAACCAAACAAATTGGAGAAGTCACTTTTCAAACTTTCTGTTTGACTAGAAAACCAATTACTGACATCAGATGCTTTATTACTCATCCAATCTGTAGCTTGGGAAGCTTTTTCACCAACCCAATCCTTCGCAACACTTGCTTTCTCGCCAATCCAATCCTTTGCACCAATAGCTTTTTCTCCAACCCAGTCCATTGCAGAAGTAGCCTTTTCTCCGGCCCAATCACTCATTTCAGAAAACTTTTGAGCTAACCATTCACCTGCTAAACTATCTACTACAGCGCCTACAATTGCACCAATAAGACCACCAATTACAGTACCTATACCTGGAGCAATCGCTGTACCAATAGCTGCGCCAGCAGTAATAAAGCCACTTCCTAAAAGCGCTGATGTAATAGCAGCCGGACGTTCTTCCGGCGACGCTGTAGCAATGTCTACAATATCTAATACTATGCTAATTGGGCCAAGCAGCTTCTTGCCCCCCTTCATTGCTCCCTTGCCTATCTTTTTAAGCAAATTTCCTGGATTTTCACCAAGTATTTTTTTACCGAAATCGAAGATTCTTCCAAGTGTCCCCTTATTCCCATTCGGTCCTCCTGGAACTCCCGGCTTATGAGGCTTAGAGCCAGGCTTTGGGGTAAAAATACGTTTTACCGTTTCCCACAGCTTAGGAAGTCCTTGTTTCTTTCCAGGATTTTTTTTGTTGTTCTTATTTTTGTTTTTGCTTTTACCATCAGGTCCATCTTGTTCAGCAATACTTTTCTTATTGTTTCCTTTTTTCCCACAGCAACAATCACAGATCACCTTAATTTTTGGAGAAACTTGAATAGGACCTGTTTTTACATTGATCTTAGGCGCATATTTTGGTGCTGCAACTCTAATATTCAATCTTGGTGGTTTTACCTTGATATCATAATTAAAGTTAAAGTCAAATTTAGGATCTTTTATTTCTATATTTGCAGTAACACTGATAGACTTATTCACAATATTGGAAACATTTAAATTATTCCCCGTGTTGCCGCCCTTAGCTCTCTTCTTATTTGTACCGTCTTGATCAATGCCCGTTTTAGCACGTGCAACAATATAGGCATCCTTAAGACTTTTTAGCTTTTTGATAAGAGCTTCGAGCACTGGAGTCGCCTTATCAATTAGAAAGACTTTTGGCCTAATTCGTAGCCTACTAAGACGAATAGCTAGGCTGTAAATATTACCTAGATGCCTATGCATATACTTAAGCTCCGTATTTAGCTTAATCAAACTCTGATAACGGGTACGACCTAAGCGATCAGAAAGCCTTTGTATCTGCTCAATATAGCGACTTGTCGCTTTAAGTTCCCGGTTTGTAATGATTAAATCCTCTACATCTGTAACAATATTAACTCTATAGTTACTTGATCCTGCCATCTACTCACCTCCTTGCATATCTATTATTGCTGTATTTGTTTTGACAATGCGTCCAGTTCCTCTTCTGCAAAAGCGATTAACATGGATTTTTCCCCTCTGTTTAAGGACCAAAACTCTCCGGGACGGAGATGATGCCGTATCCACAGATGATACAGCACAGTCGTCATTCCGCCGGAGCGAATCAGTTTTTTAGATCATCAATTTCCACACCGAAGCCGGACAGTTCCAGAACTTTGTCACCTACCGCATCCAGTTCCCCTGCCAGAAGCATACGGCGCACAGCCTGTTCACCACCGGACAATTTAAGCCGGCTAGTAATTCGCGGATCACCCCATCCATTAATTTGCAGACCTTTTACCTCAAGACCAGCCGTAGCTTCAGAGATAAGCAATGCATTAAATGTTTCTGTATCTACTTTTTCATCCACACGGCCTTTAATGGTTTTACGAATTGTGCACCGTTCACGGATGCTATCTACTTTGTTGGACGTCAAACCACGAAGTGTGAGAAGCATATCCAGGCGTTGAATTCGAACAGTTTCCTCAGGTAATTTGTCTGCAGCTTCAAAAAGACTATCTAAAATTTGTTCTTCTGACATATTTTCAGGCAAGCTCATGTTATATCCTCCTAATAAAATTCTGAAAATTAGGCCCAGAATTACTCCAGGCCCATCATGATCAATAGATTACTCAGCAACGATAGGATCAAGCAGTTCATAACCTTCGAAAGTGAAGGTCGTTTCTTCTGGTACTTCTTCTCCCGCAGTCCAGTTAGCCAACTGAATCTTATCTGGCATGCAGCGAATCAAACGAACACGTTCATGTCCAAAAGATTCGGGATCGTCTAGCTTGGAAATAATATCGAATTTTTCAAAACCGCGACGGATCATATCAGAAGTTACTTTGTAACCACTCATCGTTCCAGTACCTTTTTTAGCTCCATTTTTATGGACTTTCCAGGTGTTACCAACCAAATTCAATTCTCTTTTATCAATTTCCACGCTAGCTTCCAGCTTGTTAATATGTGTCTGCCATACCCCATCAATATATGCCTGACCAAACGTACCTAAAATGACTCTTGAAGCATCCAACATTCTTTTTCCTCCTCAAAATAATCCATAATATAGTTCGGGATTTCATAAAATCCTCGTTGTTAACAAGCTACTTCATTTCTGCCGATTGCCTGCAAAATGCTTATACACGTAAAATGCTTATTTATTGCACGTAAAATGTGCCGAACAACTGCTCCATCACATCGGTGAGCTTCACGTTCCATTGCAGGAACACTTGGTCCGGCTCCGGTTTGATGACTGGCGCATCGCCGTAGTAAGCCGGGTCGAGAATGACATCGTAGCCGTCTGCTTCGATGACGTTGCTCAGCGACAGCTGTGCCAGGTATTCTTTGATTGCACCGATAAGTGCCAGACGGCCTTCCACCGTATTGTTGATTTTGCCGATGTATGTCTCTTCGGCTGCACGCTGCAAGTCAGCGTTAATAGCGTCCATAACGCGGATGGAACGGATTTTCTTCCATGCGTTGTTTTGCCCAGCAGACGGGTTCACCAAGCTGTTAATCCCACGCAGCGCTTTGACCTGACGTCCGTCGAAGAACAGCAGGAAGACACCATTACGGACAGCCTGCTCCTGCTCGGAACGTGTCCAGCGGCGGGTTACATCCTCAAAAGGCGTAACCGCATACGTCGCCGATTGATTCAGACGTTGGCCTGCAATCAGTCCAGCTACATAAGCAGCCGTTTGGGCGGAACTGTAGTCCGTACCTGCCAGACGTACGCCCGTACCCACGTTCACGATGCCTTCATGATTCAACGCCAGGGAGCGTGCAGAGGCCAAGCTGACGGCTGTTTTGGACACATCATCTGCCGCAGAACCGCCGAATACAGCGATTACGCCTTTACCTTCGCCCCGGACACGCTTGATCCAGGCAGCGAAGCTTTGCAGCAATGCCAGATCAGCTGCATAATCCAGAGCCAAGACATTAAATTCCTGTCCTTCAAGTGCCTCCTGCATCGCGATATAATCGGCATTAACCAGCTTGCTATTGCCACTGTTGCCGCCAGTAAGATGTACGCCGCTGACATCCACCGGAATGCCGCCGTCGCCGACAACTTCGGCCTTCACCCATACATTTTCGCTGTTCTCGTTCATCGCCTTGGCGATAGAGGCAGCCGTACCGTCACTGCCTTTGTACGTGCCGAGCAGCTTGGTTCCTTCATAGAGGCGTACCTCACGAGCTTGCTCATCACCCAAAGTTGGCTGTACAGTTACAGCGAAACCATTACCGCGGCTACCTGTGTACAAAGCCTTCAGACGCAGCACATCCGCCGGGGTCGCACCGCCGCTTTTCAACGTCACAGATGCTTCAGCAGCTGTATCATCTGCCAAACGGTAGGCTAACAACTTTTTCGGACCGCCCAGCAAAGCCAGATACAGCGTCGAATACGCGGTCGCACCGTCCAGACTGTCACCCGAAAAGATTTGACTGATTGCCGTTTCACTGCCGATCTCTACAAACTCACGTACAGGGCCCCAATTCGCCTTAACGGGCACAACGACCGTACCACGCGACCCACCTTGAATTGCTGAAGCTGCTGCTGCCTGAAAATTCATATACAAACCCGGCAATACCGGTTTATTCGTGTTTTCCCATGTTCCGCCTGTCATAATTAGTCCACCTTCGCTTTCATAAATTGTTCGATTTTAGTGTGTGCTTCTGCTACCGTAAACAGCTTGTCCTGTGTGCCAAAAAAGGCGCCTGCCAGCACTTCTTCTTTCACGGAAAACAATGGTTCTGCGTGCTCTTTTAGCTCCTCCAGCGTATAGCGAGGGCCACTTGCTTCTTGCCCGGCATATACCGGGGCCTTCTCATGGTTTTCCAAGGTCACTCGGACCACCTCATTTCAAAATAGGATGAATTTCCACTCTGCGAATCAACGCCGCTTCCTCAGCCGGACGCATACGCCGCTGTACTAACATCAGCCGAAGCTGACCATCTAAAATGGCATCTGCCTGCAAATCGGCTGAAGCTTCAGCTGTAGACATATAACGGCCCTTGTCCTGATCCAGAGGAAGCTGGATTTGAGCGGCAAAGCCCTCGATCAGTGCGGAAGCTGCGCGGTTTTCCTCGGTGGTGTCCGGGGCGGTAATATGCCCGATGAACCGTTTGCGCAGCTCATACATGGAGGCTCCCGCCATCCTAGTTTCGCAGCCGCTCATCCGCCATAGTACCGCTTGCCGCCCCGGCTGTGCGGGCCATGCGTCGGCGTATACCGACCACGTTTCGCCCAGTTGCTTCTGCGTCCAGCGGACCAGCGCGGCCAGCCACTCTTCCGGCTGTGTAGCACCGCTTGCTGGAACGGCCAAACCACCTTCCGTCTCAGGCACATACACGCCAAAACGAAGCGTTCTATAGGCCTTGCCCGTAACGGTGTCCAGCTTTTCTGCATCCCGCACGCCCAAATAGTGCGCGGTAAAAGCCGATGTATCCTCACCTGCACCTGCCACGGGTTCCCGGTGCAGCCCGGCAATCAGGGCATTCGCCCATACGTCAGCCTGCGCCAGCCCGGCTTGTCCTGCGTACAGCATGATGCGGACAACCTGCCGATAGCCGGCCCAGGAAGACTTCCAGATTTCCTCGCCCAGTGCCATAACAGCATACGGCTCCTCTGCCGTCTGCGACGGTGGCTGAACATCGTATACACGCCCTTGCAGCGCTGGAATAATTTCAATGAGCTTTTGCTTAAAGGCTTGTCTCATTCTGCGGCATGCCACCTTTGCGTACCCTGCGTTCGCATGTTGTGGCTATTCAGCCAGGCTTTTTTCCACTTCCGTGTTCTCATCCGGCGCAGCCCCATACTCATGCATTGCAGCATCCCTTGCTTAGGCAACACGACTCCTCCTTTCTATTCAACGAATTCTCGGGAACCGACAGAGACGATCACCGCATGAAAAAACCGGCCCTAATGGCCGGCTAACGTTTGACTGTGTGTGTCTTCGGTATGTCCTCTTGTCTTGATTCCCGATGATATAATCTTACACCCTAATAACGAATGCGTTGCCGGGGAAATGGACGATAAAAGCAGAGACTAGGGATGATGTTGGGAGGTTTTTTGAGAACACATGTTCGTATCGCAAAAAAAGACCTTGACCCCTGTTATTACAGGAAATCAAAGCCTTTTAGGAAACCATTTTAAAATAGAAATGAGAACAAGTGGATAATTATTACATCAACCCAATTTTCGATCCGCGCCCTTCTGCAAGCCTGCCAAATTTAAAACGCCTTGGTCCGCCAGTGCAAGCGCCATTTTGTAAAAAGCACGCGTGCGAAGCTTCGTATACGTATCCTTGCTGACTGGCGGGTCTAACACATAATTGTAAACCTTGTAATCGAACACATCGTCATCCTTTAAATAACGTTCACGGATAAGCAGCTGTTCGCGTTCATTCAAGCGGCTCACTACGGCATCCACCATTTCGCAGTAGGCCAAGCGGGCGGCAGGAGCATCTACGTTATATACGGCTGTCCGGGCCGTTGGATCGCTTGTCACATTCGTTGGGCCGCTCGGGCGATCCGTATAGCCAGCAGTAATAAAGCTCTCCCGATCCATAAAAGTAATCGTTTTATAAATCCGGTATTTCTCAAACACACCCTCCAATGCATTCTGCGTTTTGCGACGGTCCAATTCGGGTAAGTTATTTCTCATGTAAAGCAACACTCCTTATCTTATGCCTTTTGACAATGATGTATTTTTAAATATAAAAACGCTTATGTTTACAATTTGTTCCCCTTTTGTTCGCATCTTGAGTATAACATAACATTATTTAGGATAGGTATCCATCCTCAAAAAAAGCAGTATAGCTCCAAAAACAGGATATTCGCTTTATTTTCCTATGCCTTTTGGCATATTACGTGCTTTTACTATTTACCTAATGGTATAATAAAACCAATATCTATGATTCTCTTGCAGAAAGGAGCCCCCATTGTGGAACAGCCAGCATTCGGAACTTACTTAAAGCAGCAGCGCGAGCACAAACACTTGAGCATCAACCAATTGGCAGACGCCGCAGGTATTAGCAATTCACAAATTTCCCGCATTGAAAATGGACTGCGCGGAATTCCCAAACCCTCCACTCTCCGCAAAATAGCGGACGCGCTTAGCGTATCCTATACCGAAATGATGAAGGCCGCCGGATATTGGGGAGACGATGATTCAATAGAGCAAAGTCCACATGAACTTTATCCTTCTACTGTACCGGAATGGGCAACCTCCAAAGACCGCCGGGATTTTAAAAAAATGCTGGAGGAAGACGACGAATTAATGTTCGATGGCATTCCGCTGGATGAAAAAGATCGTCAACGGATCAAGGACGTTCTGACAGGTCTGTTCTGGGAAGCCAAACAGATGAACAAACATAAAAAGCCCAAAGAGCCCCAAGCGGGCAAAGATCAGGGATAGCAGGTGAGCGTATGAACGAACTCATTCACAAACTTGTCCGAAAATACCGTACCAACTGCCCCTTCGATATTGCGAAAGCCCTGGGTATCCATATCCGATACTGCGATCTAGGCCCCACAACCAAAGGGCTGTATTACCACAAGCTACGTAGAAGATTTATCGTTATCCACAATGGCCTCACACCCGAATGGGAACGGTTCGTCTGTGCGCATGAATTGGGACATGACCGACTGCATAAAGGCATTAGCCGCTTTTTTATGGAGGAGCATTCCTACTTTTCCCCAGGAAAATTTGAACAACAGGCCAATCGTTTTGCCGTGCTTTTGCTGAGTGAAGGAAAACCGCCACTAGCTGACGAAACGTTGGATCACTATTTACCCCGGATCGGGCTGCCCAAAGAGACTGCCCTTTTTTTTGACAATAAATCAGAACGTTAGTTCCTATTCTATAAGCTACTGTTTATTACTTCCTATAATATAGGTAACTAGACGATGGATTTAACAACCGATATATCAAAAAAGTTTTAGTGCTTTGATATAAAATAGAAGTTATTTTTACAATCATCTGATAAAATGTGGTCGTAAGCGGTTTCTCTAATTCATTCATTTTATGGGAGGTTGAAGGAACAACATGAACTCATGGAAAAAACTCTCGTCGATCCTGACGACTGTCGCGCTTTTACTTGGGTGTCTCGGTACAGCAGCAGCAGACCCAGCAACCCATGTGGGAACAGCGGGAACGGCAACGACTCCAGTCAGCGGTAAACACATCACCATCCTACATACGAACGATACCCATGCCCACGTGGTCGCGAACGACAAGGAAATGGGATTCGCCAAGCTGGCGGGCATCATTGATCAGTACCGAGCTTCCAATCCCAATACATTGCTGCTTGATGACGGGGATACCGTTCACGGAACGACTTTCGCTACTTTGGTTAACGGTGAGAGTATCGTGAAAGTGATTAACAAGCTACGCTATGATGCTATGGTTCCGGGTAACCACGAGTTTAATTATGGTTGGAAGCATCTTGTCGAGCTAAGTAAGGAAATTCAGTTCCCTGTGCTCAGCGCCAATATTAAACAAACAGACGGAACACGTTTGTTCAAACCCTACGTTATTAAAGAAGTGGACGGCGTTAAAATCGGTATTATCGGTCTGACTACGCCAGAAACAGCATATAAGACTAATCCTAAAAATGTTGAGGGTATTCAATTCACCGATCCTGCGGCTGAGGCCAAAGCGGCTGTTGATGAAATCCGCAGCAAAGTAGATGTCGTTGTTGTTCTTGGTCACCTGGGGCAAGATGCGTCTAGTAAGGACACCAGCCTCAAGGTTGTTAAGGAAGTGCCTGGCATTGATATTTTCATCGATGGACACAGCCATACTGTACTGGAAAAAGGCTTGGTTAGTGACAATGGTACATTGATCGCTAGCGCAGGTGAATACACCAAGTATCTGGGTGTTGTGGACTTATGGGTTGACGGCGGTAAGGTTACGCAAAAGCAAGCCAAGCTGATTAATTCGACTCAAGCAGTGGACGTTCAGCCCAACGCTGAAATTGCTGCATTGATCGCCTCCATTCAAAAGGACCAGGAACCTATTCTAAAAGAGGTTGTAACGCAAACGAGTGTGGATCTGGAAGGAGCACGCGAAAAGGTACGTGCAAGTGAAACCAATCTCGGTGACCTGCTCACCGATGCTATGCGTGACGTTTCGGGAGCAGATGTGGCTTTAACGAACGGTGGCGGCATCCGGGCTTCCATCAAGACGGGAACGGTAACCAAGGGAGACGTCATCACTGTGCTACCTTTCGGCAACCAGATCGTTACCTTGAAGGTGAAAGGCTCTGACATTCAGGCCGCACTGGAAAATGGTACAGCCTCCTATCCAGAGCCAAGCGGAGGTTTCCCGCAGGTATCAGGTATCTCGTTTAAAATAGACACATCAGCAGCCAAAGAGAGCCGTGTTCATTCCATTCTGATCGGCGGCAAGGCGCTTGATCCTGAGGCAACATATACACTGGCCACCAATGATTTTACTGCCGTAGGTGGTGACCAATATACGATGTTCGCTAAATATCCACAGGCAGGTATGTTCGGCTCGCTTGACGAAGCGTTAATCCGCTACATGCAAAAGGTGGGCTCCGCTAGCCTGCAAGTACAAGCAGACGGTCGCATTCAAGAAGCCAAGACTGATGGTAAAACTTCTGTCCCTGCCACACAAGCTGCGCCATCTGCTTCAACCGCAACACCCGCACCTGTGCAGGAAAAGCCGCAATCCGTCTCTACACCGGCTGCGAAACCAGCGCCCGCAAAACCTGCACCGGCAAAGTCTCAAACAGCCAAGCCACAGCAGACATCCGATTCTGCACAAGTTACAAATAGCCATGTATATGTTGTGAAATCCGGGGATACGCTGTATGACATTTCCCGCAAACATGGTACCACCTGGCAACAGCTTCAACAGTTGAATAAGTTGAAGAATCCTCACCGTATTTATCCGGGACAAAAGTTAGATCTCCCGGCCTAATTCGATAGCTAGCAAAAGCAGCGTCCGGAATCCTAGTGGTTTCGGACGCTGCTATAGGTCAGGCGTTTTTAGATATGCGATAGTCCAAGCTCATTTGGACATCGCATATTTTTTTTAAAAGCAAACCTTTTAACCGCTGACAAGTTGTGAACCGAGAGGTATGATGGAGAAGAGTCATTCGGGCAGAGAACATTCGTCCCGATATCCATCGGGATCAGTTATATGTGTGGAAGGAGTCCAGAAATGCAATACATTATTTACGATCTTGAATTTACCGTTAGCCGTAACGCCAGATATTCCTCCGAAATCATTGATATCGGTGCCGTCAAAGTTGTTCAGGGAAACGATGGCCTATACGTTGCGGATACGTTTCACAGTTTTGTAAGACCTTCGAATCGACCTGTACTCTCGACAGATACCGTTCAGTTCACAGGTATTACTCAACGAGACATTGATGCCGCTCCACTATTCCCTGAAGCTGTGAAGGAGTTCATAGCCTGGCTCGGTACGGATTCCCCTTATTATTTATGCGCATGGGGCCCGGATGACCGTCAGAAGCTGGTATCCCATTGTCGTACCCATCATGTAGATCTCGGATGGATTCATAATACAAATGATATACAGAAGCAGATTTCCCGTCTGCTTGGTTCCAATGGAAAGTACCGTCAGTTGAGCCTGTCTCAGGCGCTGGAATTGTGCAACATTGACTTTGACGGTCAACAACACCGGGCACTGGATGATGCCGTGAACACCGCTCAGGTTTTCATGTACCATTTTGATCGTATTACATTAGTTCATAATGCTGCTGACGATGAGGAAAGCCGTGGATCGAAGCTCGTCTACTCCTCACCAGAAGAAGAGCAGGAACAGTACAGTCCTTTTGGCAATCTCGCCAACCTGTTTAAGGACCGTTAAGCGGATAGCTCCCCGGCCCGTTCCGGGGGATCTCCCCCTGTTATTCTTAATTTCCTGCCTTTTTATCGAAATAGAATGCCCCCCAGGTCCGCAGCATTTCTTGCATTCGTTTGCGGTACCGTAAAGGCTCCAGGATCTCGGCCTCAGCTCCATAGGAAGTGAGCCAATCCAAAAATTCACGGTCATGATTGACCGTCACCTCAAACAACAAACTTCCATCCGGCAAATCCTTAAGAAAAGGCTTGATGAACAGCTCCTCTTCTTTGACCCGATATACAGACTCGGCAGAAAAACGTACCACAAACCGGATATTCTGATTTCCTTTGGTCACCGACCAGGTCCCTTTAAAAAACATTTCCATTTCAGTTGTATTTTTTTGAAACGTATACGGCAAAATTCTCATGTTCCGAAATCGGCTGATCCGAAAGGTTCTCATCGCGGATTGCTTGTGACAAAAACCAAGCATATAGAATCGCCGATCCTGCGGAACCAAACAATAAGGATCCACCTGAACGAGTGATACATCTTCATTTTGAGGTGAGCTGTATTCCGCTTCAATAGTCTGCTGCGTAAGACTCGCTAAAACAATCAGCCTGAGCAGATAGGGCTGGTTTTCCCGATCAAGTGTCGAGCCGAGCCGGACAATATTTTTCATTTCCTGCGCGAAGCTCGTCTGGTCCATCTTTTTTTTCTGACTAGAGGCCATCACTTTCTCATAAGCACTTTCAAAAGCTGGCGGTAAAAGAGGCTTTACCGTTTCCATAATCTCTCCCAGCTTAGTAAAAGCCTCTGCCTCTTCTTCCGTCCAATTCAGAGGATACAAAGCAAAATTGCTAATAAAAATGTACCCCTTGCCATGCCCCATATTCGCAATCGGTATATGCATAGCGCTTAGCGCCTCCATATCTCGGTATATGGTACGTTCTGATGTTTCACAACGTTCGGCAAGCTCTCTTGCCAATATCCCTGGATTTGCCTGAACAATAGTAATAATCCGCATTAAACGTATCAACCGATCAGTCAAGGAAGTCTCTCCTTTACAAAAAGATAGTAAATTAGACTCACTATATTACACAAATAAACTAGCATAATTGCCTATCTCAAAGTATCATTTTCAGTAAAACGAACATCTTCTAGCGATATTGCCTTATTGAAAAAGACTTTAGAACTATACGCTGTAAATGATACAAAAGTACCACTCCATTTATTACGTATAGCCAGAAGCAACTCGGCTTCCTGCAGGTAGTCCATATCATCGCTTCTTGCTGCACGTATAAGTAATTCATCTGCTTGTCTGGTAAGGATGAACGCCCCTTGCTCATATTCCCCTTTCTCGTACATACGCAATGCCTTTTTTACAATAGGGGACGTCTCATTCAGCTTTATGTATTTTTCCACCTTCAGGTTGGATGGAATGCTCAGCAGACCAAGATGATGCGTAAAATGGATGTAGAGCTGGTCTGTCCGGATCATCGTTCGCTTTTCCTGCGATGGCTTGCGCCAGCTCCACTCCATCATTCCAATCGTATGTCTTCCGGACGAGTGAGCCGGTATAGAAAACGTCAAAATAGCCTGTCTATATTTTCCCCGCCGTACATCACCACAGTGAACAAACATGCTATCTCCGTTTTCCGAGCGTTTAAAACCAAGCCTTACCCCTTCAGCTTTTAATAGACTTACCCCGTTTTCTGGAATGAACTGGAGTTGAAGGTCACATCCCGCTGCTTTCGGTATTAGATTTCCTTTTCTTTTACGTTTAGCTCCATAGCCCCATTCTATCAGTAGATTTACTTGTTTGGACCCATTCGCAGATATAGACTCTTTGTCCCATGTGTACGTTACATTGAGCATTGACTTCACCACTGGTAAATTCCCCCTAAAAGAACATGTAACTCTAAATTAACAGTGTTATCTGACACTATATTGTCAGGGAACGTATGTTTGATTGTGAAAATTATACATGGGAATCTTTATGAAGGGGGACCTAGTTTGGTAAATAACATTTTAAACCATTTGAATTACATGAACGCGCAAAAATAGCCCGGCGTATGCCGGGCTATTTTATAGTCTACTTCTATACTTAAACTTATGAGATTGTAGTTTCTGTTAAAGAAACATTCGTTTTTGTGCAAATATCAGATATAGGGGCAAAAGTAGTACTATCTACGACGAGATCCTTTGATAACGGCTTTCCATTTACAGTGATTTTTAAAGTTTTATAGTTTTGTTCTTTCTCATTCATCTTGCAAAATCTCCTTCTATATTAATTTTTAATATATTTCAGTTCATATATTCATATTTAAGACCTGATCAGGTGCGGATCATTCTTTACTCGTATGCTAGAAAAAATGCCGGAATGTTGCCGCTTCCTTGATATACCCGTTTTTTGGTACACTTAAACTCATATATCGACTTTTTTTGAGATCATTTTCTCCGTATTTATCGTCCGTTTCTTCAAAAATCTGCATCCGTATCGTTATATTATACGTAACCATGTCATATGGGTAATGATCTATATCATCTAACATCTTGGTTTATCAAAAGGGGGAACATCTCTTGGCACGACCAACTTGTCGCTTTGCTTTGTATCGCCGCATTGTCTGCGCTGCTATAGCACTTTTGTTTATTTTTGGGATAACTCGTGTACCCGAAGTACATGCTGCTTATTGGGATGATGTATATCAGGGCTTCGAGCAATTTTCGCGGTTACCTGGTGATGTATATCAGCTCAAGGAAAGCTATCGACAAACACAGGAGGATCTGGAAAAGGCCCGTAACAGCTTAGAAGCCTATCAAGAGCAAAACGCCCAATTGCTGGAGCAAAACCGCAAGCTGACTGACACAGTCACAGAATTAAAAAATCTTCAAACCCAGCGCGATCAGGCTTCACATCGAAATAAAATGCTCATCATCACAGCTATAATTCTGCTGGCCGGTTATTTTATGGGTATCCGACTGTTGCGTTACGGGATGCGTCGACGTTCGGGAAGATACTAACTGTCTGAAAGGATGAAAGGTCTGAATGGACATACAAGCAGGACAACACCATGATGAAAGCGTCGGTTCGGTCGTAACGCTCGATCTGGCGGAAGGAGAAAAGCTGCACGTTCTGCATCCGCAGCAAATCATCGCATACCGCGGACCCAGCTCAGGCCGCAGTGATAAACTGATGAATATTAAGGGCATGTATCGCAAACACAAACTGATTCAGGCCGATTTCACAGGAGCTTGTCGCCTAATTGCCGCACTTCCACCTGGCTTTAGTCTAAAAATGATTAAGCTTGAAGGAAGCGATGATCTGTTATACGATTTTCGCAACCTGTTCTGGTACAGCTCCGGTATTCAAATGCGTACTAAGCTGCTAAGCATGAAAAACATGTTGTTTAGCCGTGATGTTATAAAAATGAAATTTGATGGTGTGGGTCAAATCGGTCTTTTGACGCAGGGATTGGTGTGTCAGGAACAGCTTCATCCGACAGAACCGATATATGTGGATGCGAGCAGCGTCATTGCCTATCCCGAAAACGCCCATCTGGAGTTGACCGTGTACGGCAACCATCTGGCCAGCCAGCATATGAACTATCATTTTAAAATGACCGGACAGGGCACCGTACTATTCCATGCCGGGGAGCATCATCGGCGGCTCCAACAGGATATGAACGACGATGGCGTGATCAAGCGATTTTTAAGGGAAGTCATTCCATTTGGTGGAGTGTTTATCAAATAGCCCTGCCATGCTATAATGACAATGCTAAAGCCGTCTGTCCTCGTGGCAGATACTAATGAAGAAAATCCATGCGTCATGCATGGGAGAGGTTCGCGAACTCCCTCTATAAAAAACTAACGATGCTTTGTCCTCCGCAAGAAAAATGATTTCTCGGGGCAAGGCCTGTTTTTTGTTGAAGTCGGTTCAAGAACTCTCCTTCTTCCAAGTGACAAGACTTGTGTCTTGCACCATTCCAAGAAGATCGAGAGGTTTTTTTATGTTTGCAAACGAAAAAGCAGTCGTCGTATTCAGCGGCGGCCAAGACAGCACAACCTGTTTATTTTGGGCAAAAAAACATTTTGCTGAAGTAGAAACTGTGACGTTCGATTACGGTCAACGCCACAAGCAGGAAATCGAAGTAGCCGCTGGAATCGCCCGCGAACTGGGTGTTCCGCAAACGGTACTGGATATGAGCCTGCTTAATCAACTAGCCCCTAATGCCCTCACACGCACAGACATTGACATTACTCAACAGGAAGGCGAACTGCCTAGCACCTTTGTAGACGGTCGCAACCTACTGTTTCTGAGCTTCGCGGGAGTTCTCGCCAAGCAAAAAGGAGCGCGCCACATCATTACAGGCGTATGTGAGACGGATTTCAGCGGCTATCCTGATTGCCGGGATTCCTTTATCAAATCGCTGAATGTCACACTGAATCTTTCGATGGACTATCCCTTTGTGATTCATACCCCGCTTATGTGGTTGAACAAGGCCGAAACTTGGCACATGGGGGATGAGCTGAAAGCTTTTGAATTTGTAAGAACACGTACACTAACGTGCTATAACGGCATCATTGGCGACGGCTGTGGCGAATGCCCTGCTTGCAAACTTCGCCGTGCCGGACTGGAGCAATATCTCGCGGTACGCGGAGCTTCATCCCAAGGAGTTGAAGGTCATGCGTGAGCCAGGTACCTTTCGCATTGTCGACAAGCTCCAGCAGTTTGGGACAGACATTGAGCACTCCCAGCTGCGTTATCACCGCAAACGTGTACTCGTCAGCAAACAATTTACATTCGATGCAGCACATCATTTGCACTGCTACGAAGGCAAATGCAAAAATCTGCATGGACATACCTATATCGTCGTATTTGGCATAAGCGGCATACCGGGCGAAACGGGTCTAACACTAGATTTTGGTGACATCAAAACGATCTGGAAAGAGCGGATTGAGCCTTTTCTGGACCACCGTTACTTGAATGAGACGCTTCCTCCAATGAATACAACGGCGGAAAATATGGTCGTCTGGATCTTTGAACAAATGGAGACAGCCTTGACCTCGGAGGCATACTGCAACCGTGTCGAAGGTGGACGTACCGAGTTTGTACGGTTGTTCGAGACACCTACCAGCTACGCCGAGTTCCGACGGGAGTGGATGCTCGATGAGTAATACTGTGACTTCTCACCAACCCATGACAGCCTCCCAAGGCATCAAAATAGCCCCTATTCCCGTACTGGAAGTGTTTGGTCCCACTGTTCAGGGCGAAGGTATGGTCATTGGTCGTAAAACGATGTTTGTACGCACCGCAGGCTGCGATTACCATTGCTCGTGGTGCGACTCCGCCTTTACCTGGGACGGCAGCGCCAAGGATCAGATCCGTCGTCTGAGTGCCACGGACATTTGGCAGGAGCTGAAGGCCATCGGCGGCGAACGCTTTTCGCATGTGACCCTTTCTGGAGGCAATCCTGCCCTGCTACCGCAGCTTGGGGAGCTAATCACCCTGCTGCGCAGTCAAGGCATTGCCACCGCTGTCGAAACACAAGGCTCCCGTTGGCAGGAATGGCTGTACGATATCGATGAGGTAACCCTATCCCCGAAACCGCCCAGCTCTGGTATGACGACCAACTGGGACGTGCTGGATGATATTGTCGCCCGTCTGTCGAACCGGAAAATGGCTTATGAGTCCCGAGCGACGTCCCACGTCGCAATCGCAACAGACTTGAAGGAACCCGCTAATGAATCTGCGCGGCTCTATACCGGAGCTTGCAGCTTGAAGGTCGTCATCTTCGATGACACCGATCTTGCCTATGCCCGCACTGTTCACGAGCGCTATCCACACGTACCGCTGTTCCTTCAGACGGGTAATCCAGATGTAAACACGGAGAATACCGGACAGATAGCGGAGTCTCTACTCCATCGTTATGAATGGCTTATCGACCGTGTCATGGACGATTCCCTACTAAACGATGTAAGAGTACTCCCGCAGCTCCACACCCTCGTATGGGGCAACAAACGCGGCGTATAACACTTATATGTAATATATTCCGTATGCGCTGTATGTGATACACAAAGGAGAGCATTACTCACTTCTATCCCAACCTACACGTAAACGAGTAGGACTTTATGGTGATGAAGGTGGTCGGCAGCGAAGCGGAGACTCAAATCATTCGCGGAGCGACCTCCCACCACCATAACTCCCTATCTCTTTTACCAAACCAACTTACTTTAAGGAGCCTTATCCATATGACCGGAAGAACACCCGAAGAAATGACCGACGTTACCCTACTTGGCAATCAAGGCACACAATACACTTTCGCCTATGATCCCGCCATTCTCGAAAGCTTTGATAATAAACATCCCTATCGGGATTATTTTGTTAAGTTCAATTGCCCGGAGTTCACCAGCCTGTGTCCGATTACAGGACAACCTGATTTTGCAACCATCTATATCAGCTACATTCCCGATATTAAAATGGTAGAAAGCAAATCCCTTAAGCTGTACCTGTTCAGCTTCCGTAACCACGGCGATTTCCATGAAGACTGCGTCAACATCATCATGAATGACTTAATTAAGCTGATGGACCCTCGATACATTGAAGTATGGGGCAAATTCACGCCACGCGGCGGCATCTCTATCGACCCGTACACCAACTACGGCAAGCCAGGAACAAAGTATGAACAGATAGCGGAGCACCGCATGATGAATCATGATATGTACCCAGAAAAGGTTGATAACCGTTAAGCTAATAACTCTTCTGACATAGCGTAAATATCAAGGGGTTGTCCTAAAGTCATCAAATGACTCAGGGACAACCCCTTCGTTTTACTGAAAGGAGACTGTGCACGCTTGTGGCATTACACATCCAGATCAAATCTTGATTTTTTATATTCATAAGGTGTTTTCCCCATAACTTCTCTAAAAGCTTTTCTGAAAGACTTCTCGTTTGGAAACCCGACCTCGTAAGAAATTTCTGTAAGTGACTTATTAGTTGAATCCAGTAAATCGATCGCCTTCTCCAAACAAAGAATTTGCTTGTATTCGGTAAACGTCTGGCCTGTATATTTATGAAACATTCGCGACAAATAAGCCTCCGAATAACCGCAGATACGGGCCGTTTTGGCCAAGCTAATATTTTCAGTATAATGCTCTTTAATAAAGTCCATGATTGTCTTTATCTTTTGTTGCTTTTCACTGAATACTTCCGGTGGAATGTCTGTCGTCTGACTAAAATGATTGACAAGCAAATATTTCAGTTCAATAATTCGGCTTTGCTCTAAAATGTAGTCGTATTTGCTTTTGGAAATATGTAGATCATATATATCCATAAACAATCCTCTTAATTTAGAGATTATAGGTTCTTCAACTTGTTTCTCTTGCGTGTTTAAATGGATGATTACTTGTTCATTGGCAAAGAAAGTGTCTGGAAATTGCAACACTATGACCTGGTTCTCCGTAATGCTCTGCGTGGAATGCGGAACATTGCTGTTAATGAATAGCGCATCCTTTTCCATCAAAATAGTTATTTTTCCTTCATGCCACACCTTTAGACTTCCACTTGTACAGTAGATTAACTCCATATTGCTGTGAAAATGCATAGGAATGACTCTTTCTGTATCTCTGGATTGGAACATAAAAAGGTTAATCATTTTTTTTCTGTCTATTTCGATATGTTCATATATTTTTTTCATCACCACACCTCATCAGCCAGCCATGAGTGATCCATCTGTATTCTATATTAGCGATAAACTTTTGTACTGATACTCATACTATACCGATAGTAAAATGCCCGGACAAGCAGAATCTATTCAACGGACAAAATAAAAAAGAAGGCAGTTCTTCCCGCAAACGGGTTAATGAACAGCCTTCCTTAGCCTGCTTGCAACTCTGCAAGCAAAAAATGTTACCCTACGCATTCCTGCAACTGATACATTCTAACTTCTCCTACATTGTCTCCTGCCTCAAGCAATACGTTGCGTTGCTCTGCATCTTCTATGAAATAACGCAGGGAAAACACTTCTTCACCCTCGTTCACAAAGATCTCCAGGCTTGAGCTTTCAATGAATATTTGCATTTTTGCAAGCTTATTATTTAATGTTGCTCTTCTGTACTCTCTCTCGCCAGTCAACCAGTTTGTTCTCCAAACGGTCAGACTATTTTGTTCCTGATCATAGTCAATTTGCACAGCATCCCTTATGATCATTTTAAAGTTTTCTGTGAGTAAGGAAAAACCAACAATTAGCTCCGCTTGTGTAGAAGGCAGCACCCACTCACTACTACTTTGAATTTCCCCTTTGTAATGCATGCCATCCTGTCTTAACCATTGTAATTCCGGCAATGGTTTCTGGTTCAATACACCGTTCATCAACACCATTTCTCTAGGAAGAGTCAACGCATGAACCCAGCCCTCCTGAATGGTCGGGACAGCCCTCTCCGCTTCTTCATTCATGGCGCTCATCCATCCGAACATAATGGTTCTGTCATTAACTTTGAATGATTGTGGCGCGTAAAAATCAAATCCTCGATCAAGCTCTTTAAAATCGGAAAGGTCCCCGTTGAATTTGCCTGTATTCGATAATTTACCAACAATATATCCCGATTGATTAGGATTTTTATAATATTCGCCTCTCTCCGGTAAACCCTGAGGAGAGAAAACAAAAACATCATTGTCGGCAAAATGAAGTACGTCCGGACATTCCCACATATATCCAAATTGTTGGTCATGATCAACAAATGATCCTTGGCATTCCCAATCGGACAAATCTTTAGATTTGTAGATAAGTGTATCTCCAGTCAAATCTTCTCTTTGGGCGCCAATAATCAACCACCAGTTCCCGTGTTGGTCTCTCCATACTTTCGGATCTCGAACATGCCTGGTATAACCTTTGGGATGCTCAAACAAAGGGCCGATTTTTTGAAAATACTCTCCATCCTCCGAAATCGCGGCGCATTGATAGCTTTCTTTTACTCCATCATCTCGGATTACATTTCCTGTGTAAAACAGATACAGCTTTTCATTATGAACAATGCCCCCGCCCGAATAAATGCCATCCTTGTCATACCATTCCGAAGGCTCCAGCGCGACACTTTTCCTTTGCCAGTGCACCAGATCGCTGGAAACAACATGGCCCCAGCATTTATTTTTATGCTCAGTTCCTTTTGGATTCCACTGATAAAACACATGATATTGATGATTGAAATAAGCAAGTCCATTAGGATCATTGAGCAAACCGTAAGGAGGGGTGATATGATATTTCAGGCTATACGCGTCGCTTTTATTCATGCTCATCCTCCGGTAAAAAAACAAAACTAAAACTCAGCAAAATTTCCTGCGAGCTTGACCCGATATAAACATCAAATTCACCGGGTTCACTTTTGTATTGCATTTCACGGTCATAAAATTTAAGCATTTCTTCATGAATTGAAAATTCAACATTTTGGGTCTCGCCACTTTGCAAAAACATTTTTTTAAAGTCTTTTAATTCTTTCACTGGTCTTGCAACACTTGCAAATTTATCGCGAATATATAATTGGATCGTTTCCTTTCCATCATAAATTCCAGTGTTGGTGACAGAAATACAGATATCAACTGACTCATTTTTCTTCATTTCTTTTTGGCTAATTGTTAATAGGCTGTATTCAAATGAGGTATAGGATTTGCCATAGCCAAATGGATACAAGGGTTCATTCACTTCATCTATATATCGGGATGCAAACCGATAAGAGCCATTTTCCTTTAAATTCGGTCTGCCTGTATTCAACTCATTGTAGGATATCGGAATTTGTCCCACGCTCCGTGGAAAGGTCATGGCTAATTTCCCCGATGGATTGACTTCCCCATACAGTATATTAGCCAGTGCTTCTCCGCTCATCGTTCCTGGATACCAGGCTTGAACAATAGCGTCCACTTTTCCGGCTACTTCGGTAAGAATCAAAGGTCTTCCGCTATAAACGATCAGAACCATCTTTTTGCCCTGTAAACTTAATTCATGGAGTAGTTTCATTTGCGGCTTAGGAAGCGTCGGGTTCGTTCGCGATCCCCCTTCTCCGCTCTGATAAATACTTTCTCCCAAGGCGAGGACAATGACATCCGCTTCGTTAGCATTTCGGATTGCTTCGCGCAGCAGGGCCTCCTCATCGACTGTTTCAGCAGCCAGCTTGTCCGCATATTTGCCAAGGGCTTCTCTTGCATTAGCAGGAAGCATGTGCGCCCCTTTGCAAACCGAGAGATTGTCGGGATCAACATGCTTTAATAATCCCATTTTCAAATTGACGGTATCCGCCTCATCCCCCTTAATGGCCCACATACCCAGGGTGGAGTTTTCATCTGCGTAAGGACCGATTAAAGCTACTTTGGTATGTTTAGACAATGGCAGCAGTTGATTTTCATTTTTCAGCAAGACTACGGATTCTTCAGCCAAGGACAGCGCGGCTTTTTTATGTTCATCTGACAGAATGCTGTTTCTCGACCGCTGAACGGTTTCCTGTAATCCGCGGAACGGGTCCTCAAACAGCCCCAAATCATTTTTCAGCTTTAAAATACGGTATACCGCTTCATTCAACAGCCCCAGCATATGCTCGTTATCAGATACTACTTTCTCCAATTGATTGGCGTATACAGCTGTCTTCATATCCACATCAACACCAGCCAACAATGCCAGCCTTGCGGCTGAAGCCTCGTCCTCAGCATAACCGTGCATGATCAGTTCTTCTATAGCGGCGTAATCCGAGATCAACACACCATTAAAATTCATCTCTCGTCTTAGCACGTCGCGGTTAAGCCACTCGTTTCCTGTTGCAGGAACGCCATTCAGGGTATTAAAGGCCGTCATAACAAGCTTTGCCCCCGCCTCGATTGCAGCTTGATACCCTGGCAAATAATATTCTCGCAGCGTGTGCTCCGACATATCCACGGCGTTATACTCACGTCCAGCGACAGGTGCCCCATAAGCGGCAAAATGTTTGACGCAAGCGGCAATTTTATTCGTTGGTATGATTCCTTCCAAGTTTCTCCCCTGGATCCCCTGAACCATGCTTTCGGCATATTTCTTCGCCAGCAAAGTGTCCTCTCCAGGCGATTCCATCACCCGCCCCCAACGGGGATCTCTAACGATATCTACCATGGGGGAAAAGGTCACGTGCACACCTTCGTCATAACATTCCTGGGCAGCAATCGAACCTGCATGTTCTATACCCTCATAATTCCAACTACATGCTTGTGCAATCGGAATCGGGAAGATGGTTCGATACCCATAGATAATATCTGCCATGAACAGCAGCGGAATTTTATGAATCGATTTTTCCAAATAATCCGTTTGCAGTTGGATAATTTTTTCTGGATTAGTGATGTTCAATATGGAGCCTGTGTTATATATATTGTAGCCGGCGTTTAACCCTAATTTTTTTAAAGGACCCGTCACAACAGTGTCTATATCCCCTTCAAAAAAATCACCGGTCAGTTGGATGAGCTGGCCTATTTTCTCTTCTATTGAAAGGCTGTCCAATTTCTTAAGCAGTGTGTTGTTGTCCATGATTCTCCCCACATCATTTTATTTGTGATCTGTTTTTTCTTTAAACCCAAAGATCCACGTTAGTGCAAATGCCACAGCAAAGCCGATTACACAAACTAAGATATATATGAATATCTGATTGTTCAGGTACAATAACATTCCCGGTAGGGCTGTGATTGACATGCCCGTTGCTTGAACATTAAATATACGTGCGAAGAAACCGCCAACCGCTCCGCCAATCAAGCCCATCAAGAACGGTTTGCCATATCGAATGTTCACCCCAAAGATAGCGGGTTCTGTAATACCCAATAACGCAGACAAGGTAGAAGGATACGCAATGGATTTGGTTTTTACATTTTTAGATTTTAGACCGACAGCCAGCGCAGCACCCGCTTGTGCGCAAATCGACGCTGAACTGATCGGGTTCACCATATTCCAACCATTGCCTACTAACATCTGTATTTCAATCAGGTTTAAGGCATGGTGCAGTCCGGTAACTACAATAATCTGATTGATGCCACCGTAAATAAATCCGCCGATGCCGTATGGTAATTTTAAAATGGCGGTAACACCCATTAATATTAAAGTTTCCACCTCGTGAAAAATGGGACCAATCACGAACAATCCTAATACCAGTGTTATTAATAATGTCAGAAACGGTGTTAGAATTAAGTCCAATGCATCCGGGACTGATTTTCTGATTTTCTTCTCCAGCATCGCCCCCACGACACCTATTATGAAAGCAGGCAGAACCGAGCCCTGATAGCCTGCAATTTTAATGAATCCGAAAAACACTAGTGGTTCCTGAACTTTTTGGGCGACATCCCAAGATGTAGGCAACGAAGGACTTACTAACATTAATCCAATCAATATCCCCAATAGTGGTGATCCACCAAACACCCGGAAGGCCGACCAACATACCAACACGGGTAAAAATGCAAAAGCCGTATCGGTCAATATTTGCGTAAACAATATGAAATTCGCAGAAATATGATCAGGTGTAAGTCCAAATAACTGGAGCAGCGCAGGCTGAGTTACTAAGCCTCTAACTCCCATAAATAATCCTGTAGCTACCAATGCAGGCATAATCGGAACAAATACATCCCCGAAAACACGGATCATTCTTTTGAACCGATTATCACCTTGAGTGGAGGCCATCTCTTTCAAATCAGCCTTTGATGTAGCAGATATGCTTTGGCCAACCATGGCATCGTATACTTTATTTACAGTACCGGTTCCAAAAATAATTTGATATTGCCCAGAGGTAAAGAAAACGCCCTTGGCCTTATCAATATTCTCAATAAATTCATCATCAATAATTTCTCTATCTTTTACAATCAGCCTCAGCCGTGTGGCACAATGTGCCATGGAAATAATATTGTCTTCTCCGCCAAGCCCTTTAATGACATCTTGGGCTATTTTAACGTATTCTTTTTCAAGACTCATCAGTCTCTTCCTTTCCTCTGTTCCTCTTAGTTAGTCTGAATCATTAAAACGTTGATCAAATATGCTTCTTAAGAATATCATGACTGCGCTTTCAAACAGCGGGATTATTTTACTACATTAAGGTCAAATTTTGACCTTTTTATATCCTTAATTATAAATGCATACTAGCAACTGGTGCCTGATGAAACAATAAAGTGCACCCTAGAATACATACTGGAATAACCTTCTGGTTTATCCCCGTGTATTTTAAAGGTGCACTTCAATTGTTGTATAGAGAGTTACTTACGTTTTACTTAGTGACTTTCAACTGAGCACTGTGAGCTGTATAGATAACCTTCACTTTATAATTGCTTGGTAAACCTACCGTTTCAATCGAAGAAAATGCTCCATTCCGTTTACCATAAGTTAAGATCGTAGCACCATTAGCCGGCACATATTTGTTAGAGAAATTCAGGCGTAATTTTCCGTTAAGTATAGCTGTTCCCTTCATTTTGAGCACATCATTTTTAGTGCGCAGGTTAAGTTCAAGTGTTCCCTTGGCAGATTGTCTGTAATTTCCGCCAATAATCAGCTTCCCAGAAGCATTTTTAAGAAGAGTTCCCCCGTTATTCGTAATTCCGCCACTTCCGAAAGCCGTGTCCGAAGTTCCCTCCAAAGTACCTTGGTCGATCTGTGTACCACCGGAATACGTATTGTTGCCCATTAGCTTCAACGTACCTGTTCCCTTTTTAGTCAGCTTTCCAACGCCAGAAATATTGTTGCGCCAGCGATCCAATGCATTGAAACCACCTTTGGAAGCGTCCATATTTACCGTCACATTATTGGCGAAAGCACCGTAGCCATCCGCAGCGGAAAACAAGTTCAATCGTCCCCATCCCTCAGCATCATCAAGTACAGGATAGCCGGAAGGAATCCCCGTGGTAGCCAAAACCCAACGACGTTGTGTGCTATCCAGGTAAGGCAAGCGTGTCTCCAATAGTACCTCAGCTCCCTTAGGCACTATCATAGGCGTCGCGGTTGGATTAACCCGACTGAATCCGTATGTTAATCGTTGATTATAATTTTTTTTGTTTGTGGCATAATTGCTGAACCGATCTGGAGCTGTACCTTTTTGAGGCAGCAGTTGTTTGCGAGCATCCTGATAAGCGGCTTTCTTCAAACTGCTATTGGCTGGATCAGACAGGATAGCAGCAGCCATCGCTGTTGCCATGACACGTCCTCCCATAACATCAAGCGGGGAATGCATACCAGCAACAACACGGTTATTGCCCAGCTCCGAAGCTCGCGTCAGCAGTTCTTGATAACGCTCCGGCACGGCGTAGGCCATAGCAATAGAACTGAGATACGCAGCATTGGTATGACCGCTAGGAAAGCCGCCATCGCTAGTAGCATCAGCTTTGAGAGCGGGAATAAGGCTCGGAACAACTACTGAGTTATCGCTCCAGCGAAACGGGCGAGGATAGCTAAAATAAGACTTAGCCGGGTTCGTCGTAGAATATTCTCCACGCAGGGTATTTACCAGATTTACGATGTTGCTGAGATTGGAGCTTGTACTCCCAGCATTCGTTCCCTCATCTTCGTATTTCTTAGTCAGAGCATCTGCCGGAATGTCGTTGATTGTTGTCGTGGCACCTGCATTCTTACGATATACATCAGTGAGCGAACCCAGCCCGTCGATCACACTGTAGCTCTGGTTTCTGCGATCATCCAAATAAGCCGCATCGGCCTCACTGGAAGTGCGACGGGCAGCGATATCAATCACTTTTTGAATATTGGCGTCCAGCACGCTGCTGTTTAGCTTGGTACCTGTATCCCAGGTAGCGCCGGGAGCCCAAAGCTTATTAAATTCGGAGAGCAACCCGAGAGTCGGATTAGAGCTTTCCGTCTTATTTGCAGAACTATTATTTTTATAATGATCTACGAAATATCCCCACGACGGTTCTGTTGGAGTTACCGCTGTTGGTAGGGTTGCTGCACTCGCATAACTTCCACCCAGGGAACCTAGAAGTAAGGGTAAAGATAGTAATGCAACTGATAATGGTTTCCTTAGCGATTTCATTCTCAAATCAGATCCTCTCTTCTCTTGTGCTCTTCATACTTTCTCTACGGAGCTATTATCTATATAACAAGATGTATGACATAAAGAATCATATCTTAAGTTTGTTAAATTAAGAGCTTAGTTTTGTTAAATTATTCTTGCTTATTTATATGTAAAAGAATATCAACAACACTTAATATAGAAAAAGTTTTATTGTGTTTGTAATACTTTCGCCATGTTGATATGTGCTTATGATCAATATAGTTGGAATAGTGGACCATAAAATTTAATTAAGGTAGGTCGTCTTATGAGCGAGGAAACTATTGCTTTCAAGTGTGGATCGTGTAAACAGGCACCAGATAAACCCCTATTAAAAGACAAAAATTTTGAGATTGTGGCCATCGAAGATGCTATGGACTGGGCAGATTTCAAGCATGATACTCCAGATCTAAATACTGAAATATGGGAAAGAGCATTGAAACCCCCGGCAAAAGGTGACTTAAAAAAAGTACAAGTATATTTTCCTTTTCATATGTCTGTTGGAGAAACTTTTTGGACTCTATTCAGACCTGCTTATTCAAATTTTAATGGTTGGGATGAGCATCCTGATGAGATCAACTTCTCTGCGTTTATTAAATGTAGATTTGAAGACATCATATCCAAAAATGAAAAAAGAGCTTGGATCCATGTCAGAGTGGAGGAAGTTCTGTTATTAAAAGATGTATGTAATAAAATCCCAGCGCGTGATGGAGCAGGCTATTTGGATTCATTTCATATGTTTGGAGAGCCTCAACTATTTCAATACAAGGATTGGATTTTCTTGGATGCAAACGCACAAAGTAATCTTGGTATTTGGGCATTAATTAAAAGAGTTAAGGATTATAACCATTTGGTGGCATATGGATCGTGGGAATTTCATTCCAACATGGTCTACTGTGGAAATCTGATAATTCCTGAAGCTGAGTTGAACTCATTCATGCATATTAGCGAGTAAAATGAGAAGTAAAGGATACCTTATAATAGATATAATGCACTCAGAGCAAGATAATCTATCGTGAATTAAAGGATCGTGGAATAAAGAGTATCCAGCAGAATGGGCAAGCAGTAATGAGTAAAATGGGGCTTTATCCCACTTTCAGCCATTTGCTGCAAACGGATCGCTTCCTATATCTTAAAATATACATACATATTCGGAGGTTGCCATGACTAGTAAATCTGCTACAAAAAATGAAACGGGCCAATCGCTCCCCCTCCCAGGGCCGCAAGTGAAAGGCACCGTTTTTGCGATTCTGATTGCGATCAGTTTCGTCCATCTGTTCAATGACTCGATTCAATCGGTCATTCCAGCGATCTTTCCGATCTTAAAGGAATCTATGAGCCTGAACTACACGCAGATCGGCTGGATTTCATTCGCGATCAATTTTACAGCTTCGATCATGCAGCCTGTGATTGGCTTGTTTTCAGACAAACGGCCTACGCCCGCTATCCTTCCCATCGGCATGGGCTTTACGCTGACTGGCATGCTGTTGCTCGCCTATGCTGCCGATTATAAAGCGGTTCTGATCGCAGTCATTTTTGTGGGTCTGGGCTCGGCTGCCTTTCACCCAGAAGGCTCGCGTGTATCCCATATGGCGGCCGGGCCGCGTCGGGGATTGGCACAATCCATTTTTCAAGTTGGCGGTAATGCGGGCCAATCGCTGGCGCCGATGCTCACGAGCTGGATTTTTATCCCGTTGGGACAATTTGGTGCGATCTGGTTCACAGGTATTGCGGCAGCGGGAATTGTGGTGCAATCGTTCATCGCACGCTGGTACGGTAACGTCCTACGTACAGAAGGCATTGCACGCAAAAAAGCGGTGGCACGCCGCATGAAGCCCGAAGTGCGTAACCGCGTTATGTTTGCCATGATTGTCCTGATTCTACTGGTATTCGTCCGTTCGTGGTACTCGACCTCGGTCGGAAGCTACTATTCGTTTTACCTGATGGAAGTATTTAAAATGCCATTGGCTGATGCACAGCTTTACATTTTCCTGTTCCTCGGAGCTGGAGCGCTGGGCACCTTCTTTGGCGGTCCGCTCGCGGACCGTTTTGGTAAACGCAATATGATTTTTCTGTCCATGGTATTAGCTGCACCACTCGCGCTGGCACTACCTTATGCCAACCAATTCTGGACGGCAATCCTGCTGGCGATTATCGGATTTATTATGCTATCTAGCTTTTCGGTCACAGTCGTATATGCGCAGATGCTCGTGCCTGGTAAAATCGGGACCGTGTCCGGTCTCATTACAGGTCTGGCTTTTGGCCTTGGCGGTGTAGGCGCGCTCGTATTCGGCAACTGGATCGACAAAGTAGGCATCACCCACATCATGTTCCTGTGCGGCTTTTTGCCACTGCTCGGCATCTTAACCTTCCTGCTTCCTACAGATAAAACTCTGAACCGCTGGGCGGAAGAAAATGGAGCCGAAGTGTAACAGGCTAACGTGTGGCGGCCATCCTGGCCGCTGCACACCTTTATAGCCAACTCACGTGTTTCCTCACGGAAAAAATTCCCTCGTTTACACCTAAGTTGCAGTCAGTTCTCTTCTTCTGCCAAACGCATCAAAATCCGACGCTTCCGATACAGCATTTTCCCTGCTTCAGCTACATCACTAATAGCACTTCGATTCGCGATAGACCCGAACAAAATGCCCGCAATCGGGACCATCTGAAGCAGTTTTTTCCACCCAAACTGATCACGATAGGTGTTAATGACCTCTCTCCATCCCTGCATCTGGGAAAAAACCTGTGCCTGACGTGAAGGATCATCGAACAAGGACAGCTCCTCTAATACGGCCTTCTTACCCACAATATCGGATGAAGCGAATTGCATACATTTAATAATAAAAATACGTTCCTGCTTATCATGAGGATTAAAGCCATAGCACAAGGCGATTTCCTGAAGCACTTTGAGTGACAAGCCGAGCAAAAGAGGAATATCCGCCGCAATCGTAAACACACCGCCAATCCCCGTTGTTGCTCCCTGAGCGGTGGCAAAGGTAATGCGAGCCGATGTCATATCGTCGGCAGTCCGATCCATGATGGTTAGCGGAAGCTCAGCCGCCTGCTTCAACTCCCACATAGGTTCGACACTATGTTCCGAATCAACGTTTTCCCCGGCACGAGGCAGGTCATGCGTATCCGAAGTGGAATCTGCACCATTTTGCTGAATGACATGTTCATGGGCCGTCTTTTTCAGCCTGTTCAGAACCGTTTCTTCCTTCACCAAATATTTGCCGCCGTTCTGAATGAAGCTGCCCAACTCGTTAAGGAGTTGCTCCAGCTTGTCTTTAATGATTTTAGGCGTCAGCCGATCCAGCAACATAAAAGGCCATCTGCCGATTTTTTCCCAGAAAAAAATGTCCTTCTGTTCCTTCTCCCATTTTTCAATATTCTTCAACTCATGACGCAATACGTCCTGGCTTTCCCGATATTTTGTAAGCTGCTTCATAAGCGTAGACGTCTCCTTTTGACTATGCTAGTTTATGTATGGGTAATACGTAAGCAAGGCGAGTTCAGGTTTCTTTTTTTAGCAAACTAGATGATATAGTCAGTTAAAAATTCGTAAAGATCGGAGTGTAATGATGAATAATGTAGAGCTTGTCCCTTACCATTGTGGGCATGATGCCATTTTACATACCTTCTACTTACCTGAGGAGCAGAAGCAGTTTACTGGAATGCCGGATGAAATGCTCATACTGGCCAAGGAAGATCCGCACCGCCATCCTGTCGTGATTACGGCTACTAGAAGACCCGTTGGATTTTTCATTTTATACGATGGGGATGAATTAGCGGACTATACGAATACTTCTGAGGCACTGCTGCTACGCGCGTTCTCTATTCATTACGCAGATCAGGGACAAGGATTCGCCAAAAAAGGGCTGCTTCTACTACCACATTTCATCGCCAGACACTTCCCACATATTCGCGAGATTGTACTGGGCGTCAATGCCCGTAATCTGTCTGCCCAAAGTCTGTATCGCAAATGCGGCTTTATAGATGAAGGTGACACTAAAATGGGTCAACACGGCTTGCAGCATATTTTTAAAATGAGCCTATAAGAGGTTGTTCAAAAAGTCGTCTTTCCATAACGAAGCTATTCAAGAAGCGGATTCGACGTCGAATCTTGAATTCAGCCGGGCCTTCCGTTGCTCACGTAGATCTGTCTACGCTCCGCTACTCTGTCCCTAGCTTCATCCAACCTTCTCGGTCCTGAAAAGCCGACTTTTTGAACACACACTATAAGTTGACCTCGATAGCCCTCGCCCAAATAAAAAAGCTTTCGGCACCAACGCCAAAAGCTTTTATCGTTAAATCTCACCAATAGAAAAACTCAATTTGTAATTACCAAACTTCGTAAGTTCATCCAGCATGGTATTTAACTCTGTCTGTGAGGACATGCGCACCCGCATCCAATAACAGCCCTCCCCACTCACCCGGTGGATTTCAACAATATAGGGATGCTCCCGTGCAAAAGCCTGGAAAGCACTGTGAGTCGTTCCTGAATTCAAAAAAACCGTAATAAAGGCATGAATCGTCTGTCCAATTTTTTCAGGGTTCCAGCGCAGCGTATAGCCTTCGATAATGCCCGCATCCTGCATTCTTCGAACACGCGCCCCTACGGCTTGGCCTGTCAAATGAACAAGCTGGCCGATCTCCTTGTGCGATAAAGAGCTGTCTTCAATTAAATGATGAAGAATGCGCAAATCGGTGTCATCAGGTGCGAATAGTTCCATAGTTATTTTTCCTTTCATGATGAAACGATAATGCTGATTTTCCTTTCAGCAGACCGTAGCCTGTAGCTCCTTGCGTCAGATATGATTGTAACAGAAACAATGAACTACCGAAAATACACTTGGTCAAAAATAACATTCATCACAAAGGAGCTTTCATATATGAAAATCACACTAATCCGTAACGCAACCTTATGGCTGGAATACGCTGGAATAAAATTTCTGATCGATCCGATGTTGAGCGATGCTGGCGCAAATCCGCCGGTCCCCAATACGGAAAATGCCCGCCGTAATCCGCTGGTTCCCTTGCCGCCGCAATGGCAGGCACTCGGACAGCCTAATGTTGTCATCGTCACACATTTACATCCCGATCATTGGGATCCGGCAGCAGTACGCTGGTTGGACAAACAAATTCCCGTCTTCTGTCAGCCCGGAAATGAAGAGCAAATCACTGCTGATGGTTTTACACAGGTTACCCCGATTGGGGTGGCTGGTTCTGTGGGAGAAATTGAGATTATCCGTACAACCGGGCATCACGGCACTGGAGAAATCGGGGAGCAGATGGGCCCCGTATCCGGCTTTGTTTTTCAGGCTCCAGGTGAGCCTGTCGTCTATTTGGCCGGGGATACGATCTGGTGCAGTGAAGTCGCGGAAATACTGGATAAATACCGCCCTGACTGGACGATTGTGAACGCTGGAGGAGCTCGATTTACGGTAGGTGATCCCATTATTATGAATGCCCAGGATGTAACGACGATAGCACAAAATGCCCCTTATTCACAAATCGTGGCTGTCCACATGGAAGCAATCAACCATTGTCTACTAACTCGTTCAGAGCTTACGGAACATATCAACCGTAAAGGTTTAAAGGGGCGCGTCCATATTCCGGCAGATGGAGCGACGGTTTCGGAGTAAGACGATTGTCCTGAGTCACCGTTTGCGCCTATTTTGAATATATTGGATTTCAAAACGTATAAAGAAGGGAATATCAATGAATTGGCAATATCCTTATTACGGTACAGAAACCCAATGTAAAGAAGTTCCGATTACTTTTCCTCCCCAGCATCAATATAGACAGCCGGGGTTGGAATACCTGATGGTTCCACGCCCTATTTATGATAATCCAAAGTATATCGGCACTGGAAAGCTTCAGGATCGGGTGGCTATTATTAGCGGTGGGGACAGTGGTATTGGTCGCGCGGTTGCAGTGGCATTTGCCAAGGAAGGGGCCGATGTGGTCATTGCCTATCTCGATGAGCATCGAGATGCTATGGAAACCCGTGATGTCATTCACAGGCTTGGCCGACGTTGTTTGTTAATTCCGGGGGATCTAAGGCTAAAAAGCAACTGCTGTCTGGTTGTTCAACAAACGATGGAAACCTTTGGTCGTATTGACATCCTGATTAACAACCTAGGTATTCAGTTTGTGCGCGAATCGTATCTGGATATCAGTGAGCAGCAGCTTCGTGATACGTTTGATACCAATATTATTTCCTTCTTCCATATGACTACAGAAGCATTGCCGTATATGCGGGCTGGGGCCAGCATCGTCAATACGGCATCGGTGACAGCCTATGTGGGTCAAAAGAATATGATTGATTATTCAGCTACCAAAGGAGCTATCGTCAGCTTCACCCGCGCTTTGGCTAATAATCTGGTCGATCAGGGTATTCGCGTGAATGCGATTGCTCCCGGTCCGATCTGGACTCCGCTGAATCCGGCCACACAGTCGCCTGAAGTCATTCGCACCTTCGGCAGCAATACACCAATGAAGCGTGCCGGGCAGCCTTATGAATTGGCTCCTGCCTATGTGCTGCTGGCTTCGGATGACGGTTCCTACATTACAGGCCAAACGCTGCATATAAACGGCGGCCAAATGGTCACCACTTAGTTTCGTTGGCTGATAGCCACAAGACCCAACAAGCAAGAAAACCTCCAGCATCCACATTTCTAGTGGAACTGGAGGTTTTCTTGTTTTACGATACCGAATCTGAGCTTAAGCAGATCTTTTGTTTTTGTTGTAAATATCGAAGGCAACCGCCAGCAGCAGCACCAAGCCCTTGATTCCTTGCTGCCAGTCAATACCCAGACCGATCAGAGACATACCGTTATTCAGTACGCCCATGACCAAACCACCGATAATGGCTCCAAAAACGGTTCCGATCCCACCAGACGCCGAAGCTCCACCGATAAAGCAGGCTGCGATGGCATCCAGCTCGAAGTTCGTACCTGCTCTCGGCGTAGCCGCGTTCAGACGTGCAGCAAAGATCAGACCGGAAATGGCGGCCAGCACGCCCATGTTAACGAATACCCAGAACGTTACTTTTTTCGTTTTGACACCGGACAGACCCGCTGCCTTTTCATTTCCACCTAACGCATACACATGACGGCCCATAATCGTGCGGTTCATGACGAAGGAGTACACAACGATCAGTATGAACAGCAGCACGAGAATGTTAGGTATCCCCGCGTAGCTCGCGAGCATGAAGGTGAACAGATTGATGACCGCAGCTACCACAATCAACTTGAGTACAAATAACGTTTGTGACGGAACCTCGAATCCATATTTAAGCTGAGAACGACGTTCGCGAAGTTCGTTCACGATAAACCATACCGTGAGTGCAATGCCGACAATGATGGATACCAGGTTATAACCGGTAGATGAAAAATCCGGTAGGAAGCCTGAACTGATTTTCTGGAAGCCCCCCGGAAATGGAGAGATCGATTGACCTTCCAGCACGATCATGGTCAATCCACGGAAGAGCAGCATTCCTGCCAATGTAACGATAAATGCCGGAATCCGTACATAAGCGACCCAGAACCCTTGCCATGCGCCGATTAACGCTCCGACCAGCAAAGATGCAATCACAGCGATCCATGCTGGAAGCTGCCAATCGACCATCATTATGGCGGCAACCGCACCGACAAAAGCAGCTATGGAGCCGACGGACAAATCAATATGTCCAGTGATGATAACCAGCACCATCCCGATGGCCAGCACGAGAATATAGCTGTTTTGCAGAATCAGATTGGTAATATTAATCGGCTTCAACAGCAGGCCGCCCGTCAGCACCTCGAACAAAATCATAATGACGACCAGCGCAATCATCATGCCATATTGGCGGATGTTATTTTTAAATAGTTTAGTTATGGTTTCCATGCTTCACGCCTCCTGACTTGGTCATATATCTCATCAACGTTTCCTGCGACGCGTCCTCACGGCTAACCTCTCCAGTGATCCGCCCAGCATTCATGACATAAATCCGGTCACACAAACCTAGTACCTCTGGCAGCTCGGACGAAATGACCAGCACTCCCTTGCCTTCAGCGGCAAGTCGATGAATAATCGTATAAATTTCATATTTGGCACCCACATCAATGCCGCGTGTCGGCTCATCCAGAATCAGAATATCCGGCCCGGCGAAAATCCATTTGCTCAGCACCACCTTCTGCTGATTGCCGCCACTCAGGTTACCCGTTTTCTGTAAAATGCTCGGCGCTTTGATGTTCATGCTTTTTTTCATTTCCTCTGCAATGACGACTTCCTCCTGCTCATTGACGACAGCGCCCTTCGTCAGCTTGTTCAGGCCAGTCAGCGAAATATTACGCTTGATATCATCCATCAAAATGAGGCCATACTCCTTGCGATCCTCTGTCACATAGGCAAAGCCGTTGTTGATCGCGTCTGTAACCGTGTTGTTCTGGATCGGCTTGCCGTCTTTAATCAGCTGACCGGAAATGTTGCGTCCATACGACTTGCCAAAAATGCTCATCGCCAGCTCGGTCCGTCCCGCTCCCATCAGTCCGGCAATACCGACAATTTCACCGCGACGGATGTTCAAATTCACCTGATCCAGCACCTTGCGGTCTGCATGATGCTCGTGATACACCGTCCAATCCTTCACTTCCAGAACGACCTTGCCAATCTCGGCATGACGCTCTGGATAACGGCTGGTCAGATCACGTCCAACCATCCCGCTAATGATCCGATCCTCCGTGACCTCATCCTTTTTCATATCCAGTGTCTCAATCGTCTTCCCGTCCCGCAAAATCGTAATTGAATCCGACACCTTTGCGACCTCATTCAGCTTGTGGGAGATGAGAATGCAGGAAATGCCCTGTCTTTTAAATTCCAGCATCAAATTAAGCAGATTTTCACTATCATCCTCATTCAACGCCGCTGTCGGTTCATCGAGAATAAGCAACTTTACCCTTTTAGAGAGCGCTTTCGCAATTTCGACCAGTTGTTGCTTCCCGACCCCGATGTTCGTAACTAATGTATTAGGATTCTCACTCAAACCGACCTTGGACAGCAGATCGCGTGTCCCTACAAAAGTCTCTTTCCAATCAATCACGCCGCCGCTGGCACGTTCGTTGCCCAGATAAATATTTTCCGCAATTGAGAGATACGGGATCAGCGCCAGCTCCTGATGGATAATGACAATGCCCAGTTCCTCGCTCTGCTTGATATCCTTGAACTCACACGTTTTGCCCTGGAAAACAATATCCCCTTCATAGGTTCCATGCGGATATACACCGCTTAGTACCTTCATCAGCGTCGATTTACCCGCACCGTTCTCACCGCACAGGGAATGGATTTCGCCTTCCTTGACCTTGAGATTTACATTTTCCAATGCCTTCACGCCGGGAAAGGTTTTGGTAATTCCCTTCATTTCCAAAATGATTCCAGTCATGGGATACGCTCCTTTCGGTTGGATTCCTGCTCTTATTTCAATCCGATTTGCTCTTTGGTGTAATAGTGACTACCGACAATATCCTTCTCCACATTCGTCCGATCTACCGAGATCGGATCAAGCAAGTAGGCAGGAATGACCTTTTTACCGTTGTTATAGGATTTGGTGTCATTCACTTCCGCTTGCTTGCCCTGTAAAATGCTGTTGGCCATCACGACCGTTTGCTCAGCCAACTTGCGGGTATCCTTAAATATAGTTTGCGTCTGCTCCCCGGCCACAATGGACTTGATCGAAGCCAGCTCCGCATCCTGCCCCGTAATGATCGGCAGCGGCTTGTTCGCTGATCCATATCCGACCCCTTTCAGGGATGAAATGATACCGATGCTAATGCCGTCATACGGGGATAGTACCGCGTCCAGATTGGCCCCTGAATAGTAGGCACTCAGCAGATTATCCATCCGCGACTGCGCCAATGCTCCATCCCATCGCAGTGTAGCGATCTGCGCCATCGTCATCTGCTTGCTGCGTACGACCAGCTTACCGGAATCAATGTACGGTTTAAGAACGGACATCGCACCATTAAAGAAGAAATAAGCGTTATTGTCATCCGGTGAACCACCGAACAGCTCGATATTGAAAGGGCCTTTGCCTTCCTTGAGTCCCAGCTTTTTCTCAATATATGCTGCCTGTAGTACGCCCACCTTGAAGTTATCGAAGGTCGCATAATACGTCAGATACGGTGTGTTGCGAATCAAACGGTCGTAAGAAATGACCTGAATGCCTCGGTCGTGTGCCTTCTGAATCACATCCGTCAGCGTGTTTCCGTCGACCGAAGCGATCACCATAACATTGACGCCCTTGGTGATCATATTTTCGATTTGGGAGATTTGGTTTTCCACTACGTCCTCGGCGTACTGTAAATCCGTTTTATAGCCTTGCTCCTGAAACAACCGGACCATATTCTCCCCGTCTCCTACCCAACGCTCGGACGATTTGGTCGGCATGGAAATGCCCACATAGCCTTTTTCCTTGCTGCCCGTTCCACTCTCCGCCAAATTACAGGCCGAAAGCATCAGGGCCAAAACCAGAAGCCAAACGACAACAGCTCCTTTTTTCATATGAAGTTCCCCTTTCCTCATGTGATGCGGGTCAATTTGAAGGTAAGGATTTTGTAAAATCCTCAGGTTAGTGCTGATTAGAGTCGAAATGAGATAGCGCTTACATAAGTGAGGCAATGAGTGCCTCTCCTTTTTTTATGTGCAAACACATGGTATCATTCCAGGCCGGGAAAGGTCTTTGCTGGTTTTGAACTTTTTTTATAAAATTTTAACCTTTGTGTTGGGGGAGTTAGAAGTTGGAGAAGATAAAATGAAACTCGTTGACTAAATAATCATATGGCTTGTAAATAAATTAAAATAACTTCCACTTTATAAATTTTTCGCTATACTAGGTGCTTAAAAAGAGACAAAAAAGGTAGCTCCAATTATCAAGCTCCCCTTTTGAATGTGCTATCCTTGAAATATTTAGTTAACTTTTATCTTCATCTACATCAATTAAAAACACCCGCTCCTGAAAGCCACCCCGTGCCTCGGCTTTGTCTGCCCGCAGCTTGTCCAGCTCTGCCGCATTCGTCCCATGTACTTCTGCCAGCGCCCGGATGACTTCCAGCATATCCGCCAGTTCTTCCAGCGCATCCTGATCTTTGTCCGCTTCAAAATATTCCCCGGCTTCTTCACGAAGCTTCGTTCGCAGTTCCTGCTTATATTCCTCAGGTTCCAAGATACGTGTCCGACATTCCTTACCCTGAGACATAATGAGGTGCGGAATCCGATCCCGCACCAGTTTGTTGTATGTAGGCATATGAAATAACACCCTTTCTGATGTGGAGGTGTTAGCCATCATCCAACATCTTCCTTTTCGTCATTATATCATTAGCTCAAAAAGAACCGGGTATTATTGATAAAAGATCTACCGATTCATTGAACGAATTTTCTTTATAAATAGATGGATACCGCTTAGACGGATCAGCTACGATCCGCTGTGACAGAGACTCTAGAATAGAGTCCGTTTTATAAAGCAACTTGTCTACTTCCTCCTGTCTCATCGTCTCCTCGGATGCTTCATCCTCTCCCGAAACCAGATAATGTACCGTACCGATAAACAGCACCATATCTAAATTGGGTTCAGCATCTGTGTGAATTAAAGGGAATAGGTCAGTCATGGATCGAATGTACGATGGAATGATTCGGTTTCGATGAACATACATGGCCTTAGCCATAGAAAACATCGCTCGATCACAAAGAATGAGACAGTTTTGAAACTGATGATGGTCGCGCATCATCTGTGCAAGCTTGATCTGGTATTCGGCAAGCTTTTGAAAATCCATCATGCAATTGAATATGTAGGTGTCGCTGTACTTAGGCAATTTGAAATCAGAACCATTATGTAGTTGGGGACTTAAGGAGTAATGTTTCATGGGGAATCAACTCCTGAATTAAAATTTCATAAATAAGGGTTTTGCAAAATCCTGAAACAAATGTGAGCAACGTAGCACAAATATGTAACCATCAAGATGTATAATTTTCTAGCTACCGGACAAGCTTCCTAATAAATATTACTATATAGTAGTTTTTAATTCAATTTACTTACTAACACTTATTAATTAGATGTAACTCTTTCTCTACACTTCTAACTAGAGGATTTTGCAAAATCCAACAAGCGACTTCCAATAATAATATATAGGTCGTGATGATCTAGTTCGTCTATATATTGCACTTTGGAGCGATTGAAATCGATTTTGTAGAACCCTTACTATAGAGAGGTGTATTCATGTCAGAACTTTTGGAATTAGTCGGTACACGTATTCGAGATATTCGAAAGTCTAAAGGGCTTTCCCAGGAAGCTTTAGCCGAAAAAGCAGGATTCAATTCGAGTTATATTGGATTTATTGAGCGAGCGGAGAGAAATATATCTTTGAAAAATCTGGAGAAAATAGCGAAGGCATTGAACGTGGGCGTCTATCAGTTGCTTACATATGTGAAGGACAATGATGAGCTTACCGAAGAACATTCAAGTATAAAAACCATTTTAACTCTCCTTAGAACTCGTGAATCCAAAGATACTGAACTGGCATTAAAGATTCTTACGGACATCTTTATAAGAATCGATGAACGATGAAACAAAAAAGGAACTGCGCTTTGCAGTTCCCCACCAATCTCTTACGACAATGCCAACATCGCTTTCATATCTTCCTCTGCGGTCGTAATTAGCTTCAAGCCAAACATCTCCACTAGTACATCCAGCACGCCAGAAGAAATGAACTCAGGCGGCTTCGGCCCAATGCGAATATCCTGGATGCCAAGACTGAACAAGCCCAGCAGAATGGCAACGGCTTTTTGCTCAAACCAGGACAGAACAATGCTGACAGGCAGCTCGTTCACTGTACAGCCGAAAGCATCCGCCAATGCCAGAGCGATTTTCACAGTAGAACCCGAATTGTTGCATTGTCCCAAATCAATATAACGCGGAATGCCGGTATCTCCAACGGTGCCATAATCCACGTCATTAAAGCGGAATTTACCACAGGACGTGGTCAGAATAACTGTATCGTTCGGCAAGGATGTAGCCAGCTCGCGATAATAGTTGCCGCCTTTGCCTGGTGCGTCGCAGCCTGCAATGACGAAGAAACGGCGGATATGTCCGTCTTTAACGGCCTGAATAATCTCAGGAGCCAGCCCGATGACCGTCTCATGATGATATCCCGTTGTAAGCACCTGCTCCGAATCTACATCTGCGGCTGGCAGGGCTAACGCACGCTCGATCAATGGTGAAAAGTCGTCGTCCATGATCTTGGCTACTCCCTCCAGCCCGGCTACTTCATAAGAGAAGAAGCGGTCTGCATACGTGCCTTTAATCGGCATAACACAGTTCGTCGTAGCCAGAATTGCGCCCGGGAACTCTTCGAACAGTCTACGCTGATCGTACCAGGCTTTACCAATATTCCCTTTGAGATGTGCATATTTCTTCAATGCTGGATAACCGTGGGCAGGCAGCATTTCCGAGTGAGTATAGATATTGATGCCCTTGCCCTCTGTCTGCCGCAGCAATTCCTCCAGCGCATATAAATTATGTCCGGTCACGACGATGCATTGGCCTTCGATTTTATTTTGGCTGACCGTAATCGGCTGCGGAATGCCAAAACGATCCGTATGCGCACGATCCAGCACATCCATGATCCGTACAGCCGCATTTCCGACCTTCATCGCCATTTCCAAATGCTCTTGTACATTAAAGTTAGAATTGGTTAAGGTCATATATAACGCTTCATGCGTGATGCGATCTACCTCAGGATCGGTATAGCCCAACTGGCGAGCATGTGTCGCATAGGCAGCAATCCCTTTTAATGCAAAAATCATCGTATCCTGCAAGCTTGCTATCGTCTCATCTTTCCCGCACACCCCAATTACTTTACACCCGCCACTCGGCGTTTGTTCACACTGATAACAAAACATATCGTTTTCCTCCAAATATTGATAGATACTTGTTCGTTATCCCCAGCGTAACAAACCCCTGAATGCGTAGGTGTGATTACACACACATTTTTTAGCATTTATCATCATAGAACAGTGTAGGACAATTCCACATGCCAATCATTCCTACTCCAGCGAATTTTCCTGAATTCCCCCGCCTTTACGGTACTGCACAGGGGACACACCCATGGTCTTTTTAAAAGCGGTGCTAAAATAGTGCTGACTGTCGTAACCCGTACGTTCTGCTATATCATAGATAGACAACGTCGTGGAATCCAGTAGCTGCACTGCTTTACGGATACGGGCACGCGTGACGAGGGTCACGAAGCTGTCGTTGAGCTCCTTTTTCAGCACACGGCTGAGATATACGGCGGATACTTGTAGCCGCGAGGCAAGGGCTTCCAGCGTCAACTCCCGGTCTGCGTAGCCTTCCTGAATAAGCTGCCGAGCACGGCGTACGATGGGAGAAAGCTGCGATTCGCCATACACTCGATCCCGACACACCCGGTACGCATCCATTGCGCCTTCCAGCCCACCCGCGTTGGATTCCACATGCGTATGAACCGCTATATTCAGGTAGCGTCCAATCGCCTGCTCCATGGCAGCGCCAATCGTCTCGGGTGCCTCCTGCCACAGGCATATGCCGATCAGCCCGTTCGCATCGCGGAACAATACATGTGGCAGGTCCTCCAGCAGTTCGCCAATAATATTCTCAGCGGCAAAAAGAAACAACTGGCGGTCATTCTCGCGCATAATCGTCTGCCGGGCCTCTGCCGCTGGCCACCGTACGACACCGATCTGAGCAGGCGGGCGCGATGGAAGCCGTAAAAACGCCAACTGCTCCATGACGTCTATGCCCGTGTGTTGCCCTTCCAGCCATTCCAGGCAAAACCGCTGGCGCAACAACGGAATATTCCGCTCAATCTGCCCGGCAGCTTGTTCTACATAGGCGGCACGCTTACGCTCTTCCTCGAGCCGCTGACCGAGCCGTGACAGCGCAGCGTGAAGCTGCTCAGCATCTACCGGCTTCAAGATATAATCCTCTACGCCAAGTCGGACTGCCTCCTGCGCATAAGCAAATTCATCATGCCCGGAAATGATTAGACAGCGGCACTCCGGACGTACTTCCCGCAGCCGACGAATTAGTTCAATCCCGTCCATGAACGGCATATTCATATCGACCAGCATGATGTCTATGCTAAGCTGACCCACCAGCTCCAGCGCTTCTTCACCATCCTCCGCCTCAGCTGTAACCTCCATGCCGAGTGCCGCCCAGTCTATGCAATCCCGTATCCCCTCTCGGATGATCGGCTCATCATCTGCAATCAATACTTGGTAACGCTGTGCTGTCCCTGTTATCACTTCCGTTATGGCCTGGTCAATCAGACTCACCGTCGTTGAGTTGTCTCTGCCCTTTGATTTCGTCATCCTGACCCTCTCCTTTTTCATGCGGCTTCTTCAGTTGCGCCATATCCAGCAGCAGCGGATGAATGATCGTCACGCAGGTGCCTGCTCCTTCTTTACTATCCAGTACAATTCCATATTCCTCACCAAAAGACAGCCGGATACGCGCTTGTACATTCAGCATGCCGTAGCTTCTACCATTTGTACTAGCCCCACTTTGCTTCTGCTGTCCTTCCATCGCCTCCAGCGGTATTTCCAGCAATTCACGCAGCTCACGCAGCCTTTCTGCCGCCATCCCTGCGCCATCATCACGCACCGTCAGCAGCAGCTTGTCGCCTTCAGCTTTAGCTTCTATCCAAATCGTGCCTGGGCCACGTCTGGCCTTGATGCCGTGATAAATCGCATTTTCCACTACAGGCTGAAGCATTAACTTCAACACGAACAGATCCTTTAGCTCGTCGGGTACATTCAATTCCCAGCGAAGTCGGTCACGATAGCGGGTTTGCTGGATTTGCATATAGCTAGATATATGCTCAATCTCGGAGCGCAGCGGAATAAAGTCATCCCCCTTGCTCAGCCCGAGACGGAACAATCTCGATAGCGCTCCTACCATGTCAGATACGTCGTCTGCTCCATTTCTTCGGGCCATCCAATGAATCGTATCTAGCGTATTGTATAGAAAATGGGGCTTAATATGCTCCTGAAGGCTGCGCAGCTCGGCATCCCGTTTTTGCCGTTCTCTCAGTTCGCTAAGTGACATGAGACGGCGAATTTGCTCCAGCATCCGGTTAAAGCTCCGCCCCAGCATTCCGACTTCATCCCCACGGTCACTCCATTGGCGAACTGTAAGATCCCCTGTCTCTGCCGTCCGCATATAGGACATCAGCCGGAAAATTGGCTGCGCAATGGAACTCGACAATCGCAAGGATGCCGTTAAGCCAAATAGACATACAATGAAAACAAAACAGACGACATAGAACTGAATTTGCCGCACTTCCAGTGTAGATTCGCGTGCCGGGAATACCCCCACTGTTCTCCAGCCCGTGAACTCAGAAGCCCTGAACATGAACAGCAATTCTCTGCCCCCAGCTTCACGGGTAAACATCCCGCTGTCACCTGCCCCGAACCATTGCGGTGGAATGCGCTCAATCAAAGGCATATCCGGCCTGTACACGCTGCGTCCCTTAGCATCTGTCACCATTAAATAGCCACTTTTGCCCAAGGTTACATCTCTGGCGGCCTGCGACACAGCCCGTAGCTTGAGGTCAATCATAATCGCGCCTAGCACGCGTCCGGTTTCCGAATCCGTAACCGAACGAACGACGGAGACAATTTCACTGTCCTTGTACCGGACATGAGTGGTCACATTACGGTGGCTCGGCTGTCCTAGCACAGTGAATATGCCTGCATGCTGCGCCGCCTGTTGGTACCAATCTTCTTCCGTCAGGCTACGCGTGCTTCGAGCATACATTTCGTTGCTGATATAGTCGCCTTTTTCGTTCACGATCAGAATCCCTGCAATTTCAGGATATAACGTAGTATAGCCCTGCAAAAATTGCTTCATTTTATACAGCGTATCCTGCTCCTGTACAGAACTTAATGCCTGCTTGGAGCTGAGAGCCTGATTTTGCACCGAGTTCTGAGTCTGCTCCCCCTGGTTTTCCGGCGTTACTATACCCGCATGACCCGCGTGGCCGTCAGCCAGCGTCTTCCCTTTCCAGAACTCCCCGATATCAGGGTTAAAAGCAATCAGATACGTCATGTTCTGCAAATTTTCCATTTTGGTGTCCAGTGCTTCGTTTACCTTGCCAATCAACTGCATCGTATGGTCTTCCACCTGCCGCTCAATAATCCGTTCCACCGTCCAATTGACCAGCAGACCTAATCCCAGCGAAGGTACAATGCCAAACAACAGGAACAGCAGCATGAGTTGATAGCGTAAGGGCATATTGCGCAAGCGTAACCGCGGCATCATGTGGTGCACTCCTAGCTGGATACGCTTCCAAAATTTATTTCGCATAATAATCATCTACATTCGTCTGGGTGACAACAGAGATTCCAGTGTCTACCCGCACGGGCAGCGGAGTGTTGTCTCCGGTGGAAGAAGGCGCAGGAGTCGTCAAATGATGATGCAGATGGAACAGATATTGAAGCGACCAATAGCCCATATTCCATGTTCCCTGGGCAATTGTTGCCGAGATTGTACCACCACGAATCATATCCAATGTCGCTTTATTCGTATCAAAAGAAATGATTTTCAGCGGGTGGCTGTTTTTTTGACTCAGTACCGCTTCACCTACACCTGTTCCTCCCGTTGCTTCGGTCACAAAAATGCCCGCCAGTTTCGGATAAGCTTTCATCAGCCTTTGCGACTCATCCCGGGAGACCATCGCGTCTGCGCGGCCATCCGCTACTTCCACCACCTTCATGGCAGGATACTGCCGCTGTATGGTATCGCGAAAGCCACGCAAGCGTTCCTCATGATTTTGCTGACCGGGTAGCGTCAAAACAGCGACTTGACCTTCTCGTCCCAACAGCTCTGCCATTTTATCCGCAGCGGTCACGCCCGCCTTATAATTATCCGTGCCCAAAAAAGAATACGCCCGACTCCCCGGCGCTTCGGCATCAAACAGTACCACAGGAATTCCCGCATCCAGCGCCTTATTAATTACCGGAATCAGAGAGTGAGGATCAATCGCTGATATGGCAATCCCTGCGGGCTTACGAGCAATCGCCTGCTCAATAACGGTCGTCTGCTCCTGCGCATCATAACGGGTAGCTCCCCGATACTCTACGGTCACCCCCAAAGCATCTCCTGCATCCTCGAAACCCTTGAGCCCGCTTTTCCAATACTCCAAACCAGACTGGAAGGTAATCATCATATACGTTTCTCCGATGCTGCCTCGTAGCCCCTTATCTTCCCAAGTACCATTCAACGGGCCAGTTTGTTCATACCTGAACACATAGAGAGCAAAGGCCGCAATCAACAGCATATATACCAGCAGCGTTTTTTTCATCCTTCCTCTCCTCTTCCTGTGTGTATCCTTAAGTTATAAATTCACTTTAATTTATTCTGGTTTCACTTAGATTGTAAACGCAATCATATTAAATTGGAACTACTTCACTCTTCTTACTTTCAGGTGGCGTTAATCCTGCACTAATGTTTCTACGTTACAATACCTACAATTGTGCTAGGAAAACCATGTGCGTATCTTGAGGAAAAGGAGTGATAAGGATGAGCAAGCCGCGTATCGCGGAGTGGACAGAACTACGGGGCCTTGCCTACCTCGCTGTCGTGCTTCAGCATTGCATTGGCGAATATATTTATCGCAGCGACATCCAACAGCCAGATTCTGTGATGCTCGCGATGCTGTATCATTTGACACGTTTTGGCACACCGACGTTCGTTTTCCTGTCTGCGGCGCTGCTTTTTTATAATGGTAACAAACCGATTGGCTACCCTCGCTATATTGGCAGGCGGTTTCGAGATATTTATGTTCCTTTCCTCTGCTGGACGGTTATTTATTGGGTATGTACTCAAAACTGGTCAACGGCGCAGTGGGGAAATATTTATTTTTACAAAGGTATGTTCGAGGAAATGATCATCCCCGTCAGCGGATATCATCTATGGTTTGTAGTGATGATCTTTCAGTTTTATATTTTGTTTCCTTTATTTTCAAAAGCAGCCGGGCAGGTTCAAGCGTTTCTACGTCGTTACAGCACAAAAAGACGCAAACAGCTTGTTTTGGCTGTTATGCTGATTGCCGCTGCGGCTTACGCTTTGTTGTTACAATGGTCCTACTATGACATGTCTGCATGGAGCACTGGGTTGCCGTCCTTTTGGCAGACTCTGTTAGATTACCGCACTTATAACTTTGTTATGTATTTTTTCTATTTTATGCTGGGCGCAGTGTGCGCCTATATGACGGACACCTGGCGGGGATTGGCCCGACAGACGTTGCCGTGGAATGTATTTGTCTTTATTGGTTTGTTCATGCTCATGGGTCACACGATGCTGATCCAGTCGGGTGATACGATCAATCTCAATATTTCTACTTATCTGAAACCAAGCACCTTCGTGCTGATTGTCTCGCAGTTGCTTTTGTTGTACGGACTGCTGCTTCATTTGCAAAAAGACCAGCGATCCGAGCCGTTTCGCCGTATGCTGAACTGGATTGGACGCTATTCCTTCGGAGGATATCTGGCCCATGCGCTCGTGCTGTCCTTTATATCCTACTACACCCGCCCGCTTGCACTGGGTGATCATCATTTTACAGCTACGCTCATTACGTTTGTCGTCGTGGCAAGTGTTTCTCTGGGCATCAGCTGGCTCTTTGCCCATCTGCCCGGCGGCAACTGGATTGTTGGCTCCAAAGGCAGACAGCGGTTGAACTGGCATGCGTTTCGTTTCCAGTTCCTTTCCTCTAAGCGCGCTTCCAAAAGCACGCAGGAGCTTGGCTAAACTTGTGCGTCTGTGTTTCAGCATGGGGTTATAAATCCAATGGACTTTGGCAGGGCTCTCTTATGGAGCTCTGCTTTTTTGTTGCCTTAGTATGCTGCCCCCAAAAAATGATTAACATTTTATGACATGAATATGTATTTTATTTTAAAATAAGCCATTATATAGAATAATAATAAACATTACGTGGGAGAAGTCACAGTTTTGCATAAAGAGAAAGGGGAGGATGGACTGAACATAACATCGTCGTTGTTAATGATCTGATCCAAAACATGGTGAGGCTGCTTTCTGGTCTGATACATACGGTTGTACTGATTAATCAGTTCATCCAAAAGCATAGACTGTTCAAGTACACAAGCATGTCCGAAGCCATACTCTGCGTAAAGATCATGCAAGTGTTGTCTGGCGTGTTCCATTTGTTGAATTAACGTTTCCGTTTTATCCCTGTTCATCCTGCATACCTCCTATTGAATCTTATTTTAAGGAGGGATGTCCAACTACTTAAGAACCTTTTTTGAACCAAAAAATTACAAAATAATACAAAAAAAGACCAGCAGTAAGCTGGTCCAGTGGTAAACTTTCGAATTATGCACCGCCGATAATTCCAGTTGTAGAAATTGTTCCATGACCTTGAGGCAAGCCTTGGATTGGTACTGCGAATACCAACAATAAGCTAGTCATTGCCAAAAGCAAAGCCATCTTTTTGATCATTTTTTTCCCACACCTCCTGTGACAATTTTTCGTACTGATCCAGTATTTCAGGATCGGCACAAGCTCTGAAACGATCAAATAAACCTGCGCAAGTATGAGAGAGCTGTGCATTATTTATCTTATCAGATTTTTCCAATGCGTCTATTAAACATTTGAAACCATATGGATATCTACCTTTATTTAGGTTGTACTTAGCTAACTTGTACCAAAACCGCGCAGCTTCCTCAGGCAAGACTTGCTGAGTATACATATCAGCAGACATTGGTTCCTTATAGGTTGCAATTTGAGGCTCAAAGTGTTTCAGGATATGATCTATATCAATATTATACCGATTGGCTGCTTCTACGATATTTAAGAGTTCGGCAAAAATTTCATCTTTGCCTTCCATATACTCTACGTATTCCGGCAAAACAGTAGCATCACCTGCCATCAGCTGATTTACACATGTATTGATTTTTCCCCATCCTTGAAACAAACCGATCCAATGTTGTGTTTCAGGATCACTTTCCTTTACCCAACTTAAATCAGCGTGAGCCTGGATGTATTTAAGACCTTGTACGTAATCTCCCTGAGCATGACAAACGGCTGCGCACAACAGGTCTGCGTAAGCAATATATACAAAAAGCGGCCTGCTTGGTTTCTTTTGTTTGTCACAGTCACGATTCAATTTGTACTGTATTTTTGCTCTACGCCCCATTTCCTGAGCTAACTCATATACAGTGTCCCAATGATTCAATGAACGATGTATGTTCGCCAAATCTTTTAGGGCATCTAATTGCTCTATCTCGTCTAAACGATCCACAAAAGGGGCAAATTCAATGGCAGCTTGAAGATTTATAGCTCTATCTTGTCCAATATTGATTTGGAACAAGCGATACTGGCAGATCGCCAATCGCTCTGAATGCTGCTGCTTCTCACTTTCAGCCACCTTTTTGTAAAGGTAAGCCGCTGCTTCATTGTAACCGTCTTTGTATACATTTTCGGCAACTTCAAAGAGCGATGGCGGATAATTAGGGTTATCCAATAGCAAAATTACAACTCGCTGCAAGCAGTCCAGTCGTCCTAGCTCAATGCATCGGTATAGGAAAGGGCTGATTTTTTTCCAGTTTAGCGGAGATTCTTCAATGCATTCTTCAATATAACGTTCGTAAAAATAATCCGGTGGTAAATTCATTCCCGCAGTAATACTATCCAGTTGATGAACAGAAATAGATCGGTTACCAGTCACAATGCTACTAACTGTACCTACATTCAAATCAATCGTGTGACCAAACTTGGTCATCGTTAAGCCTTTTCGTTTCAGATAAGTTTGAATTTCTGCCTGTATCGTAGGTGTGATTTCCATGGATAAACCACCCTTTCAGCATTTTCATAGAATTTCAATTTCAATTTCAATAAACAATGTAGTTTGGAAACTAATGGTATAATTATTGATTTTCTTTCACGATAATACCATCTTTTGGAACAAACATAAATGCTTTTACTTTATTGATTTTTATATTTTTTTTAGGAGATCATTGGATGTTGGACAATGGAAGGAGAAGATCACTTGAAAAATACAGGTATGACACGTCCCTTGGATACGTTAGGCCGGATTGTTATTCCTAAGGAGATGCGAACCTCTATGGGGATTCAAGCTGGTGAGTCTTTAGAATTTTATTTGGATGTTGAAACAGGATTATTGAGTATGCGGAAGTATATAGGAGTCTGCTGTCATTTATGCTATTCGGTTCGGGATTTAAGCTATTTCAGGGGTTCATTTTTATGTAAAAAATGCATAAACGATCTGAAGGGAAACATAGGTGTGAGTCAAATGCCTGTACCTGTTATTAAGGAACCTGCGTGCAAAGAAAAAAGTGTACATCGGTTGTCTTCACAACATTTGGTTGAGAAGCTAAGAAGAATCATGCGCGAGCATCCAAACGCCAAGCAAGGCGAATATGCTGAACGGCTCGGCGTATCCCAAGGCCGTATTTCCCAGCTTAAAAAGCTATTATAGGTATCGCTCAACTCTTATTCTAGCAAAGCTAAATAACCAGTCGCTGGTTGATTTCGTGCGACTGGTTATTTCAACTTTTCATTAGTAGGAAGGATTACAGGGGATAAATCATGATAGACCGATAGAGCTGGCTGCTGTGACAAATATCGCTTACAAAACCTACCACTTTTGAGATGGTGTAGATACACGAAATAGTACGAATGGAGAACTTATGAAAACGACAGGAAAGAATAAGAAATCTTCGCAGGAGCGATCAGCCTCAGTCTGTACCTGCATCAATCTGCGCCGTTCCTCGATGGCTGTTACAGGACTGTATGACCGATATTTGGCCCCGAGCGGACTCAATATTAGTCAATTCTCGCTGCTTAAGCACTTAACTGCGCTGGGACCGGCAAGTGTAAGCGAATTGGCGCTGGAGATGCGGCTCGACCGGACAACGATTGTGCGTAATTTGAAGGCCTTGGAGCATAGCGGATATGTGGAGGATACATCTGCTGAAGGCAGTCGCAACCGCTGCCTTACTCTGACGGAGAGGGGAAGAACGGTGTACAACGACGCAGCCGAGCTTTGGGAGGAGGCGCAACGTTTTTTGCAGAAGTCATTGGGAAACGAGAATCTGCAGATACTGACCTCACTCTTATCCAAAATTGAAAATTTGGATGGATATTAGACGGCTCCTCATCCAGGAGGGGTTGTGCTCAATTCGTGTATATACACGAAAAAAACGTTTCGCGGTACCAAGGCTGGTCAGTGATATATGTTAGCCCGCCACAAGGCTTCTGAAAGGAAACTTTACTATGAACAATAACCATGGAGAGGGATGTGGATAGGATGGTTGAATCCGTATTGGATATGAGAGAAAACATCGTAGCCGAGATGAAAACCTATGTGAGCGAAGACAAAGGCAATGTTTGTGAAGAACTGCAGAGTCCTTATTACGAGGAGCCGATTATTCAATTTGCCGCCGCCCATGACCCTTTGTTTGAGCAGTACAAAAGAGTGGTGGGGCCCGACCACGCCACGCCGCAGGAAGCATTTGAACGTTCCTTTGGAACGGGGAGTTTTGATGGAGGCACCGTTATCAGCGTTGTTCTGCCGATCAGCGCGACGATCCGTAAGGCTAATCGTGCGCAAAAAGAAAAAGCCTCAAGGGAATGGGCGCTACTGCGGACCTTTGGCGATGAATATTTTATACAGTCTGCAAGGCGGCATTTGGCAGGATACTTAACAAGCCTTGGTTACCGTGCGGTTGCGCCGCTGGATACGGATTGGTACAGCATCCATAGTGCCACAGGGGGGCCGATTTCCAACTGGTCGGAGCGACATATTGCATATGCTGCGGGTCTTGGCACCTTCAGTATCAACGACGGCTTCATCACCGAAAAAGGAATTGCCATCCGTCTGCTGTCCGTGGTGACCGATCTCAAAGTTTCGCCTGATGCCAGAGCATCTTCAGCCACAGGCCATACCGGAAACTGTCTGCTGTGCAGCAAGGGCATCTGCGGTGTGTGCATTACCCGCTGCCCTGTGCAAGCCATCAGCAAGGACGGCGGACATGACAAAATCGCCTGCATGAAATTTGTGTACGGTCAGGCTTCACGAGACTTTGCGGTTCTAAACGGTGGCGAGGCCAAATCGGGTGCTGGCTGCGGACTGTGCCAGACCAAGGTACCCTGCGAGAGCAGGAATCCGATGCGGACCGCCCGGTGAATATGGAAACCTTGAGGACCGCCATTCTCAAGGTTTTTTAGTGCAAAAAGATACATTTAGTTTTCGTTAGTCGAGGTTGAGGGCCTCCCCGGCTAACGCTTCAATTGAGCTTCATTCGAAGCGCCGGACTTACGATCGAATGTAATCGGGCCTTTACGGTTCACAAGCCGTTTCAAGTCCACGGTCATTTCATTCTTCAACTTATCAATGAGCTGGTCCTCTTTGATGCCTTTGCTTTTAGCAACCTCGGCCAACGACTTCCCTTGTCCCAGCTCTTTCTCTAACTGGACAGGAGTGATGCCCAGCAGCTTGGCTACTTTCTCGTTGAGATGGTGATTCAAGCCGCCAGGCCTTTTGCCGTGCCTATGTCTGTGAACATGCCCGTGTTCGTCCTGTGGTTCAGCATTCCATTGGCGGGCTGCCCCTTGGATAGAGTCGTTGGGAGTGAGAGTTTGCAACGAATTACTCGGTTCCGTCCCCGAAGCTCCAGCTGCACCCGCAGTGCCAAACATCATCACTCCTCCATACAGAATAGCAGCGGTCAATTTCCATTGTTTTTTCATGTTGCAGACCCTTCTTTCATCCTTTTTCATCTATATTTTCTCTTTCTGCTTTTTTTATTCATTCCATATGTTTTTTCATAACATTCTCAATGTAAAAATAACAAAATATTGAAAATTGCAATCTGTTGTATAATGGCGGGTAACAACTAGAAATCGCTATAAAAATATTCATAAGAGATGCAGGTGATGGCGATGGAATGGTATTTTGCATACAAAGACGAATTGGAAAAAGTATTTCGTCAAGCGGAGGAACGGACGTCCACGTTTCCAGCTCCCTTTCAGCAAGAGGGTTTGGACTATCTGGCGCGTTTTAATCCGTTGCGAGAAGACAGCACGCGTAATTACATATGCTATTTGCTTCCATTTTGGCTGCAAGAACTCACAGGACTGCCCCCCGAAACATGCCGCAGGCTGTCACTTGGCAACGTGTTCGTCATGGCTCACTATTTAATTCAAGACGATGTGATGGACACAGCAGCAGACAACCGTAAAACGCAACTCGCTTTAAGTCAACTATTCTATACCGAGTGTCTAAGCGTATATCGGGACCTTTTTCCGGCAACCTCTCCTTTTTGGTCATATGCCCGAACGTATGTTGATGAATGGGCCGTTAGTGTGATATCCGAAGGAACAGAGGACTATTTTCAAGGAGAAAAAAATAAGGTCGCGCTGAAAGCAAGTCCATTAAAAATGGCAGGAACAGGTGCTTTGCTGCTCGCAGGCCGTGCCGATCTGATTCAAAACATTACAAATATGACGGACTTGGCGCTACTCGTGCTTCAAATGTCGGATGATTGGGCGGATTGGTCAGAAGATTTGGTCGAACATAGCTATAACTGTCTTTTGTCCCATATCAGTGCCGAGCAAAAGACGGCTTACTGTGAAGGATTGGGACCCAAACAGATCCAGGAAGCGATTTATGTACGCGGTGCGCTTGCCAGCTATGTGAACATTGCCGATCAAACAGTCCAACAGTTAGAGACCCTGGAGCCTTCTATCCACGGCCTACATAGCTTTGCACATTCTATCGCAGCTGAGCTGGGCGAAGTGGCGGCAGAAATTGAAGGCGGACGCTCGCATTTGAGAAGAGGCGGACTTGACTACTGGCTCTCCAAAAATATGAAATAATGCTAGATTTTTCTGAGCCCTTCGTGGTATACTGACTAGGTAAATATAACCAATTGAATGAGAGGGTGATTTTTGATGGCTACTGAAGTTCTTCAAACACAAGTCATTCAAAAAGCTTGGGAGGATGCCAGTTTCAGAGAGAAACTGATGACTGATCCCAAATCTGCAATTCGTGATGTGTTAGGAGTCGTGATCCCCGATCATATCCAAATCAAAACATTAGAAGAAACGCCTGATCAGTTTTTTCTGGTAATTCCTCCAGACCCCTCCGGCGTGCTCGCTGCATCCCAGAAACCTCGCTCAATGTGGTAGAATGGTTGTTAATGCTTATTTAATCTAGGTTCCTTAACCTCATAGGGGTGGGCTCAGCAAGCTTCCCTCCGTTTTCTCCGAACGCAAAAAAGCCGGATATTATCCGGCTACGGGGAAGCGGATGGTCGCTTCTGTTCCCACCCCTTTTGCACTTGTAAAAGTTATTTTTCCGTTCATCGTTTCAATAATCCGAAAAGTCACCATCATTCCTAAACCTGTGCCTTTTGTCTTATTCGAAAAATAAGGCTCACCTAGTCTGGATAAAGTCTGAGCATCCATCCCTTCACCATTATCCCGAATATGAATGACAGCTTCTCCGTTATCCACATAAGCCCATATATGAATATGCCCCTGGTCTCGCAGCGCTTCAATACTGTTTTTGATGATATTGATGAACGCCTGCTTGAACTTGGAGGAATTCCCGCGTACTTTGATTTCCTGGGGAATATCCAGCGAAATTTTTCCACCTTGCAAATTAGCCATTGGACTGATGATTCCTTCAATATGCTTGAATTCGTCCAATATGGTCAACGTTTTGGTTTGGTCAAATTCTGGCTTGGCAAAGGTCAGAAAATCAGTAATAATCGCGGAAGCTCGATCCAGCTCCTCCAGAGCGATATGTAGATAGTCTTTGTTCTTACCATCCTCCTGCTTGCTCATCAACTGAAGAAATCCACGTGTAACTTGAAGGGGATTACGTACCTCATGAGCTACAGATGCAGCCAGATCGCTAATAATCTCCATTTTCTCCGAACGTTGAAGCTCATTATTGAACATTTCCAGTTCTCTGGAATACCGAACCACCTGCTTGTGCTTTTCTGCCAGTCTTCTGCCCAAAATCGCGATCAACGCCAGTACAAAACCGAACACGCCCCATTTCCACAAAAACATATTGTAGTGTCCGTCCAGAATGAAAAACCAGCTCAGCTCCCCGATAGAGATGACTGCAAAAAATGCAAAGCCTGTCGATAAGATGATCGCTTCGTGATCACCCTTAAGTGCCATGCGAACCGAAGCAAATACCAGCAGTATCATTAAGGCGACGAGTAATATACCCAGAATGACTACACTAAAAAAATAATATATGTTGTTCAACCGCTCCTGTGCTCCTAAATTCACAATCATCATGGTAAAGCAGAACAAAGAGTAGGCGGTTAACAACTTTCTGAATTTACGAATCAGTATAATCGAATTGATATTTTGCTCAAAAAAGAAGGCTAATGAGGGCAGCAGAATAAATAGTGCCACATCAAAAAGTTGTAAGTACAGCTTGCCATAGCCGCGATAGAATGTATACAAGAACGGTGAATACGTTACGATCATCAGACCAATAGACAATACAATCGCACTTAGGGACAGCCACATGGCCATACTCGGACGGAACAGAAAAAACGAGCAGATCAGTAGCACCAGGGCGATAAAGATAAACGTACTGCCCAGTACAATATCTAAAACATCCATTCTGACCAAGGTCCCCAACAAATCACGGTAATCACCGGTCATCACATTACCGATGATGCCCAGTCTTTTCTTACTGCTTTCCGTCCATATGTATAATGTTTTACCGCTGTCTTCCGGCTTCAGCGGAATCAGAATACGATTATTCTCATAATTGTACCCACGGTAGGATTCGTAAAAATTGGTCCCATCCTTATACAGCGTAATATGCCTGCCATAAATATTTTCAAAAAGGATCGCTGGCGTTTCATCATTTAGCGAAGGTAACTTAATACGAATCCAGGCGGAGCCTATATTGCCGGGCTGCCTAAGCAGTTGTGTATCATCTTCAATATGCATCCAGATCTTGCTGGGATTCTTTACCTCATCTAAAGAGCCATCCTCGTCTACCTCTCCCCATCTCATATCCCAGGAGGGTATTTTATAATCCCCTTCCGGGGTCATTTTGGCCGCATAGGCGGAGTGACCCAGCGACAACAGCATCACAATGACCGCTAGCAGGGCGGCGACAGCTTTGGGCACATGCCTCATATTAAGCACCTCAAAGTTACATAGTAGGATTTACAAGTTTGTATACGTTTTAACATTTTTTACGTCCTGAAATTATATTATTCTATACGATGATGTGCATACCTTCTTCATAAGAAGGATATCATGTTCTTTTTACTCATTTTTTGTAAAATCTTCATATTGATTAATGATCATTTCCTGTTCGCGCCGCTCTTTCTGCTCTCTAAGCCCCAACCATGGTTCACAATCTTCATCTTCATAGATCGTCCAAATATCGGAAAATAAATAATCGCGTATTTCTACTATTTTTCCGGCCTGTCCGCCATCTGTCCAGTATAAGCCTTCCGGGCGCCTAATGAGGGTGCGGGAAAATCCCGGGGTAGATGCCTTTTGTCCTACGCGGATACGACTAATCATCGGACCAAACATGTACCATTCCAATTCATATCCCTCCCTATCTTCTTTATCATATCACAGCAGTTACCAAAAAAACGCTAATTGAGAATGGGCATATCCCTATTCGCATGATTTTAGCTTCCTACAGACACACTAACTGAAGGTTTAGCCGTTCCGCTGTTTGGGTAAGGTCGGAATAAGCAACAAAAAGTAAAGGAGCTGAGCAACATGGCAAATCGTGACGATCGAACTACTGAGCTACATGACAATGATTTTGAGCCTTCTCTGCAAAATGCAGAAACCAACTGGGAGAATCTGACCGAAGGGCCGGATACTCCTCTGGAGGACGTACCAGATGCCGATGAACTGACACCGAACAGTCCCGTTGATCCTTCTGCTCCTGCCGAATTCCTACATGGTACCGATTTGCTGAATGGTACCGATGGGGATGAAGAAGATCAACTGGAAAGCGACGATATGCTGGATTAACCACTCATTTTAACGAATGGAAGAAAACGGTTACCCATTCTGCTATGCGGGTAATGTAGTGTATAACAGAAAGGAGTTGACTGATCTCCTATGTATAAAGATCCGATGTCTCAGGCCGATATGGAATACAAACGGTATAAAGCCCTGAATCCTGTGGAAGCAGACGACCGTAGGACTGCGGACAAGACGAATACGGACGATACCTCGACCGAAGATAACCCACGAGGAGTCGCATCTGCGAATCCCGAACCCAGGGATCAAGGAAAATGAAAGGACAGATAGAGAATGCAAAAAGGGTGCTACCCAAGCCACACAGATGATACACATGGCTTGTGTGCACCCTTTTAAACTTCTCCTGTTGCAAGGGCAACAATTCAAGGGCAAAAACTTGAACCTGATAATCAGGGCTTGCCTTCTGCACCTACTTTGTTTAAAATAAGGTCAAATCTTTTGAATACCATGAACAAAGACATCGACGGAAACAAGTAAACGTCTAACGGATTCCCACAGAAAGGTACGAATTGCTGAGAGCGTACCGCAATCCCGCGTTGAAATTCACTCCCGAGTCGAGCCTTGAACCGACAGAAGGATTCATTCCTTTGTCCGAGTAGAGGTTTCCGGAAGCCCCCGTTACGGGCATCAAGCTCAGAAGTTACTGCTGTCGACTGAACGACGTTGACGATTCGTATGTATACTTCTGTAATTAGGGTGGTACCACGGCATTCGTCCCTTGCGACGAGTGCCTTTTTGTGTTATTTTCTGCAAGAAAAGTTTATGGACTGACAGAAAAAACAAATTAAATTCGGGAAGGGTGTAGTACTGTATGTCTACAAATGAAAATTCTCTGGAGCTGCTGCGTGAACAACTCGATGCTACAAATTTGCAATTGCTGGAGCTGCTGTCCCAACGCGCTGAACTGGCCGGACAACTTGGAAAATTGAAGGAAGCTCAAGGGGTACCTGACTTTGATCCGGTACGTGAGCAACAAATGCTGGACAAGCTGATCGCGGCTAACCGTGGGCCTTTTGACGATGCTACGATTCGCCAACTGTTCAAAAATATTTTCAAGGCTTCTTTGAACTATCAAAAAGAAGAACACAAAAAACATCTGATCGTCAGCCGTAAAAATCAACCAGATAGCACAATTATTAAGGTTAAAGATACGCTGGTAGGCGGCAAAGCCTCCATCATGGTCGCAGGTCCATGCTCGGTGGAAAGCTACCAGCAAACTCGTGAAGTAGGTGCGGCTCTCAAGGAAGCCGGTGTGCCGATTCTTCGTGGTGGCGCGTTTAAACCACGTACGTCTCCGTACGATTTCCAAGGACTGGGCGTGGAAGGACTGCAAATTCTCAAACGTGTAGGTGATGAGTTCGGACTGGCTACAATCAGTGAAATCGTCGATCCAAGACATTTGGAGGAAGCGATCCAATACATCGACATTATTCAAATTGGTGCGCGTAACATGCACAACTTTGAATTGCTCAAAGCTGCGGGTGAAACCAGAACTCCGGTTCTGCTCAAACGCGGACTGGCTGCAACAATGGAAGAGTTCCTTCATGCTGCTGAATACATCGTTTCCCGTGGTAACACGCAAGTCATGCTGATTGAACGCGGTATCCGTACGTACGAAAAATGGACGCGTAACACGCTGGATATTTCCGCTGTTCCGATTTTGAAAAAGGAAAGTCATCTGCCTGTATTGGTGGACGTGACTCACTCGACAGGCCGTAAGGACATCCTGGCCCCTTGCGCCAAAGCTGCCCTGGCTGCTGGAGCCGACGGTATCATGGTGGAGGTCCATCCGAACCCGGCAGTCGCTTTGTCCGATGCTCAGCAACAGCTGAACATTCCTGAGTTCCACAACTTCCTATCTGAAGTCAAAGAATCCGGTTTATTCAAAGCGTAAAACTAATTTTATGCTGGGACTTGTAAACCGCTTTCATTTTCTCGGACATTGATGTAAAATCGAATCAGGATTGTGACTGATCATGCAGGCAAAACCTAAATGTATATATGCTCAACTATTGTTGAGACATATATATGTTTAGGTTTTTTTTATGCCTAAATCTTGAATAAAAAGAATACTTACATGGTCATAATCCTAAAAAAACATCATAGGAACGTTCAGAGAGGGGAACAGAAATGAGAGAAAGAAAAGGGTTAAACATTTTTTTATTAGCCATGATATGTATTCTGATCATCAGTGGATGCAGTGGTAAGGCGCCCGCCGTAGTGAAAGATGAAAGCGCTGCTCCAACAGAAAAAACGGAAAATAAAGTAGAAAATAAAACAACCAAGGCCAGAACGGTGATCACTACCGATGGAGAAGTTGATGATATGAACTCTGTCATTCGCTTCCTTCTTTACTCCAATGAAATGGATTTGTCCGGGATTGTACTGACTAGTTCTGTATATCATTATGCAGGTGATGAAAAGGCTGGCATCAAGCCATTTAGATGGACCGGAACACAATGGGTAACGGATATGATTGATGCCTACGGAGAGATTTATCCCAACTTAATCAAGCATGCCGAGGGATATCCAAAGCCTGAATATATCAAGAGCGTTACCAAAATAGGCAACATTTCAAATAAAGGTGAAATGGAGAAAGAAACGGAAGGCTCCAATTTCCTGAAAACGCTTTTCCTGGACGATGACAAAAGAGATTTATACGTACAAACTTGGGGTGGAACCAATACCACGGCCAGAGCTCTAAAGTCTATTGAAGACGAATATAAAAATACAGATCAATGGGAAACGATTCAAAAAAAAGTAAGTGATAAACTCGTGCTGTACATCATTCTGGACCAGGACGATAGCTACAACGATTACATCGCTAAAAATTGGCCTGACATCAGAATTATTAATGATCAATCTAACTTCTGGCATTTCGCTTATGCTTGGAAAATGCATACAGAAGAAGTAAACAGCAAGTTGCACGGGGAATGGAACTTCAAAAATATTAAAGATGGTCATGGCAAGTTGCTCAATATGTATGCCTTGATGGGCGATGGCAATATCATCAAAGGCGAGTTGGATGAAGAACAAAGAGGCAGTGAAGCCTACTTAAAGAAAAATCCACAATACGACAAGTATGACTTTATTTCTGAAGGTGATTCTCCATCCTTCTTCTATTTAATAGATAACGGATTGCGGAGTATGGAAAACCCAACCTACGGTGGCTGGGGAGGCCGTTTCGGTGTCGTTAACGATAAATTATTTAGAAATACCGTGTTGGATTATGATGTGCATACGAAAAAATTCGAAGCAGAATATTCTCTGATGCGTTGGTTTGATGATATTCAAAATGACTTTGCTGCTCGTGCAGATTGGGCTATTGCATCCGACTACAAAGATGCCAACCATAATCCAACATTGACCGTCAAAGAAGGATTAGACCTAACGGCTAGCCCAGGGGAGAAAATAACCCTGCATGCAGAAGGTGCAGATCCCGACGGTGATCAATTGACTTACAAATGGTGGAGGTATTTTGAAGCCGACACGTATGAAGATTCTAAAGTAAAACCAGCACAAGTTAAGCCTGAATTGCTGGGTGAAATGCAGCTTGGGCTTCATCGTGAAGTAGCTAAAGGCGAGAAAGTAAACACGATTGACTTGCAAGGTAGTGATACGAATGCAGTTAGTTTCACAATTCCCGCAGATGCTAAGTCAGGGAATACGCTTCATATCATTGCAGAAGTACAGGACAATGGAAAACATCCTTTAAAGCATTATCAACGTGTGATTGTAACCGTAAAATAATAGAACACAACATCCAATAAAATTAGGCTCATGGAACACTCCATGGGCCTGTTTATTTTTGCACATCGGACCTCAGACAATCTCTATACACGTTTCATGCTTTTTTCAGTCAAAGGAATATAATATCCCTTGCCATTCGGACCCATAGCAAATTTATTGCGGAGATGGATTAGATTAGGGCCGAATTTCTCTTCTAATTGTTCACGGAACTCATATAGGATTTCCATGATATAAATATCATGAATAATCACTTCCGTAATCGGCATCACCAGACCCGGATGCAACGTCCATGCAGCGCGGCTGTCATCTCCTAGTGAAAGTATGCCAGCTACGACCTCCCGGTCGTCTATGCTAAGTACAATCCACCGCCCCCCAATTTCGGACGTAATCTCTTCACTCATATCATGGCGGTAAACAGTAGCGAAATCAAAGTTAAGCTCCCCATACGCTACAATGATCACTTCAATTCCTTGTTGGGCTACTTGCTCTAAGGCATCTCGGAACACCTCGGCATCCTCTTTCCAAATTTCCAATAAAATTCGGTGTTTTGCTCCTTTTACCCCTTCATTTATGCGATTGATAATGGCTTCATACCCCGAAATATTCCAAATATTCTCTCTGTTTTGAAATGATGCCGTGTACTGCTCCAAACTCTCTTGCGCCACATTGAAAATCTGCTCTGCTTTGCGTTTTCTCTGGGCAATCAATTCATGTGGCGGAAGCGGCACATACAGAGGCGTATTTTCTTGACTGACCATGATGTCCCCACGGTTGACCATTCCAGACAAAACCTCGTAAATTTTGGATCTCGGTACCCCGGAATTCAATGAAACGGCGTATCCCGAAAGCGGAGAGCTTTCCAATAAGGTCACATAAGCCTTGGCTTCATATTCACTAAAATTCAAATCCCGTAGAATTTCTAATATATTTGGTTTTGGTTTCATGACGTCTTCTCCTCAATTCGTGTTCATCCTTACTATATCACTTCCCCTTGACAAAAACTGATATACACACTATCTTTTTAGTAACGTTTTTATAGTAGTCACTATAGTAGCAACTATTGTATTTCACAGGGGATTACCTCAGGGAGGATTTAACTTGAACAAAGTCATAGCTCATCACAGCGAAAGCAACAGGATTTACTACGGTTCTACGATCCTGGCCCTATTGATCTGGAGTACATCGTTTATTGCCACCAAAGCAGCCTACACGACGTTCCCCCCTCTTACCTTGGGTCTATCCAGATTTATTATAGCTTCCGTTGTGCTAGGTATCGTTTTGCTGATTAAAAAAGAACATGTCAAAGTAAAGCCAAAAGATTTGGCTACGATTTCGTTTAGTGGTGTTTTGGGAATCACTCTCTATTTTTCAATGGAGAATATAGGGGTTAGCCTGACTACCGCTTCCAACGCAGCATTAATTGTTGCATCATATCCCGCAATTACATCGCTGCTTGAACTTATTTTGTATAAAGTGAAATTATCCAAATATAAAATCTGCGGCATAGCACTGGCCATGATCGGGGTATATTTCTTGACTTCAGTTGGCGAAATTTCCGATAGTAAGAATCAACTCATCGGAAATTTAATATTGATTGGAACGGGTTTTGCGTGGGCGTTTTACACTTTCATGACGCGTAAGGTTGTGGACAAATATCCACCCGTGACGTTATCTTTTTATCAAACCGTTGCAGGGAGTATCTTTTTTATACCGTTGGCTCTATTAGAAAAGGATCGTTGGCAGGTTCCAACAACAGGATCGTTTATGTTGTTAGTATATCTGGGTGTATTCTGCTCCGTTATCGCGTTTTTGCTTTATAATTACGGATTAATCAAGCTGTCACCAAGCAGTTCCGTTTCTCTGATGAATTTGGTTCCGATATTTGGAGTCTTATTTTCTGTGTTGCTTTTGCAAGAAACGATTACATGGCGCCAAATCATCGGCGGTTTGGTCGTTATTATCGGTGTTTTACTAAGTGCCCATCAAACAAACCGTACCTAAAATGATAGATTGCACACTAGTTAGAAAAGTTAAGACAAGCATCGTTGTTATAATTATCAGCGCTACAATACAAGGGCGAGTGACCTCACCAAAAGTTTCTCGCCCATCGGTTACATTTATGCCGTCGGTTTTTTTTCTTTTATATAAAAAAGGTGGTTATATTGATTGATGAGGTTATCCATAATTACAGACTGTCTGAGCACACTGGCATGATTAAAACCATGTTTTGCTTGCAAAATATACAGCTTTTGACGAGCATTCTCAAGCTGTTGACGCAAAATGTCGTCTCTTATCATAATATATCCCTCCTTGTCATATTATCAGTGTAGAGGGTTATGAATAAGTATACTAAAAGTAAAGGTTTGGGATAATTATCTAATCGCGCAAAAAAAGACCTGCTCTAGGAGCCTTAAGCTTATGCCATTAGACAATCTGCTGTCATTCTCCTATCCGGCAGAATGAATATCCTGATCCGTGACGTTCTTCTTGGCTGAAACCGGAAAAACGTTTTTTCCCTTGGCCCATAGCAACAACGCTGCAAGCAGCAATATGCCACCGTTTAACACAAAGATCCAGCGGATTGGCATCCAGCTGCCAAGCATGCCGCCAATCAACGGCCCCGCCATGGTCGCGAGTTGGGTGGCTGATTGATTCAAGCTAAAGGCTCGTCCGCGAAACTCCGGCTTGGTGACCTCCACAGTCATTGCGTTGATAGCAGGCATGACGGACGCATAAAACAATCCATATCCAAACCGAAGCGCACCAAAACCAACGAAGTTGGTTACATAAAATTGTAGGATGTTCCCGATTCCCGAACCGATCAGTCCAATCAGCAGCACATGTGCAAATCCGGTCCGTCCCCCAATTCGTCCCCATCGAGGAGCCATCAACACCGCCGCAATGCCTACGGCTGAGAATACAATCCCGGAACTTAAAGAAGCTCGGCTGCGGTCAACTCCCATCTCAAGCACATATACCGTAATTAACGGTTCCAATATCATAACGGAAAAGGTACTTATCCCAGCCAAAATAAGCAAAAAATACAATGGCCGGTTAGCAATAGCCTCCTTGATATCATCACGAACATGCGAGCGGGTACGGGTTCCCTTGAAGCTGTCCTCTCTAGCGCCAAAGGTCGCAATTAATGCAGATACCAGTACAAGAGCTGCAGAGAAAAAAAAGGCATTCCGATTGCCATAATAATGGCTCACTACACCACCGATCAACGGGCCTATAATGCTGCCTGTCGCCCCAGCGGTCGCCATTATACCGAGCGCATAGCCCGTTTTCTCTTCTGGCGAACCCGTTCCGACCAGCGCAATCGCAGCAGGAATAAACCCGGATAGAAGGCCTTGAAACAGTCGTACTCCTACGAACACATATGGATCTGTCACAAAAGCACATATCAGGTACAACACCGCCAGGCTAAAGCCTGAACGAATCAGCATCGGCTTACGTCCATATTTATCTGCAAGCGAACCCCAAAATGGGGCAATCAGCGCACTGGCTAAAAAAGTGACTCCAAAGGCAGTCCCCGACCACAGTTCCAAATGATCATTTACGCCCATTTCCGTATTCAGAAAAATAGGTAAAAACGGAATAGACACGGAATAGGCCATGCTGCAAAACAACACGCCAATCCACAAAATGACCAGGTTTCGCTTCCAATATAGATGCATGATGCCACACGTCCCTTCTGCTCATTCCATTATTACCCCCTCAATTAGAAAAGTCTACCGCCCCCTCATCCTTCCATCGTGGAACAACCGTGAAGAAGCTGATATAATCGAATGGAATGGAGATGATGACATGGCTAAGAAGAGAAATTCGTCTTCCCCTGCTCCTGCGCCTCAGGACAAACCTGCTACGTTAAAGGACCTGTTGAGTCAGGATGTGCTGAATAAGCTTAAGGCTCAAGCCAATGAAGCCCAAGCAGAACAGGACAAGCGTAAAGAAGACGAACGGCAGCGTGCCGTCGAAGCAAAAAAAGCTGAACAGAAGAAGCTAGATAACAACTTTGAGCATCTGCTGAATAACAGCAATTTGGACTGGCACAAATACAAATAAGCCAAAACCATAACGGTTTTGGCCTATCTTTACGCTTTATGTTATAGCCAGTCACGAATATGTTGTACTGAGTACAGCACCCCTACCCAAACCGGCAGACTGAACGCCATACCCCATATGAGACCTTTTGCCAGCTTTTTGTCTACCTCCATCATGATCCTGCCCCTTTCCTTGGGAATAGCAGCAGTATGGGTCAAGAATACGGCTTTCAAACCCGTATTTCCTTATCCCCAGCAAAAAAGGTATGATAGAAAATGGAAAAGTGTTCTGCGCTGCCCCCAAACTTTAAATTAGGATGTTACACATCCAACCTTTCAGGAGGAATATCAATGAACCGAAAAACGATACGCCCATGGTACACGCTGTGCCTACTGGCCATCATGCTCGTGCTGGTTGCTGGATGCGGTACAAAAGCGGCCGATGTGGAAGCTGCCAGCCGGACAAGCACTTCAACTCCTGCTGCGACTAAAGACAAGAACAAAGCTGTTTCCCATCCGATTGTCACGATTGTCATGAATGATGGCAAGAAAATTAAGCTTGAGCTGTATCCGGAAGTAGCACCGAACACGGTTAACAATTTCATTTCTTTGGTACAAAAGGGAGCCTATAACGGCACCATTTTCCACCGGGTGATCCCAGGCTTTATGATTCAGGGTGGTGATCCGCAAGGTAACGGTACAGGTGGCCCCGGCTACAGTATCAAAGGCGAATTCAAGAGCAATGGTGTTAACAATACACTCAAACATACACGTGGCGTATTATCCATGGCCCGCTCAGCGGATCTGGATTCGGCCGGATCGCAATTTTTCATCATGGTTGCCGATGCGGACTACCTCGACGGTCAATATGCCGCTTTCGGTAAAGTAACGTCCGGGCTGGACGTGGTCGATGCTATCGTCAATTCCAAACGGGATAGCAATGACAAACCGATCCAACCGGCTACGATGAAAAAAGTAACTGTGGATACGCTGGGTAAAAAATATCCAGCTCCAGTCAAAGTAAAGTAAGACTTTCAAATCACTCTTTCAAAACGGGATAACAGCAACGACCTTGTGCATACGCATGAGGTCGTTTTTGCTTATCCCTTGATGCTCTCTAAGCTGCTGCCTCTATGATGTAGTAAGAGTATATACACAAAAGGAAGCGTTTTCAATCATTATTTTTAAAGTTTTTTTCCGTTATAAGAGCCGCCATCGTTCGACAAAAAAGCTACTGTATGAGCAGTAAATTCGTCTAATTGGACTTGGTCTCGACTGAACGAATACCTTCCATCTCTTGCAGCAGTGACAGCAATTCCTCCACTCCCTCTGACCGGGACAGCTTTAAAAGCATATGAATAACCAACTGTTCACCGTTATTGATGCGCTCGGCGTGAAAACTGTGAATGGTCAGCTTCTTGTGCTCCAGTAGTTCTTTGATCCGATTCAGTACGCCCGGTTCATTGTCGACCTGAACAACCACTTGTCGCGTAGACGGGGTAGCCATCTGATAAAACCGACTATGGAGCAAGGACTGAGCTGCTAAAATAAACAGCGTCACACCTGCACCAAGCCCATACATCCCTGCACCTACGGCTATACCGATTCCGGCGGTAGTCCAGATGCCTGCGGCAGTGGTCAGTCCTTTGATTCTATTTTTTTGTGTGAAAATCATCCCTGCGCCGATAAAGCCGACTCCACTTATAACCTGCGCTGCTATTCTGGAAGGATCCAGCGACAGGTTAGACCAGACGGCTTGATCCTGAAACCCATATTTGGATACCACCATCATGAGCGCTGCGCCAATACCGACAATGAAATGCGTGCGAATGCCTGCCTCCTTCATCCGACTCTTCCGTTCATAGCCGATTAACGCACCGCACAAGCCAGCGAACATGACCCGAATCAGATAATCCCAATCCCACATACTTTTTTCACTCCACTATTTATTTATGTTTTGAAAAGATTTGTCTTAATATATACAACTCAATAATGCTACGGCAAATGAGCCGTTTATACAGCTGTTATTTTGTTATTACCCAAATTTTAAGGTATCCTCACTTCATGCTCTGGCAGATTGCGATGTACCTTTCTCCCCTTAAGCAGCCACAACTCCGGTGTATCCTGTACACCATCAAGGCGCAAGCTGAACGCCCCCGCTGGTAAATTGCGTATACGCAGCAATAGACGGTTTCCGTCTGCTACGGCATCCACAAGCTCCAACAACGTTAGTGAATCCTTCCTTAGGTGACGGCTCAGGTCGCGTGTTGTACCTGCTCTGTCCTCCCGGCTCCATATACGCAGCTCATCTACAGACGGTGTAGCAATCCGCTTGCTGAAAGAAATAACCACCTCATCTTCAGCTGATCGTTCCGCCTTAAGCGGTTTGGGCGGCTCATCGTACATGTAACCACCCAAATGGTATTCATAGGCGGTCCAGACGTCGTACCCGCCCTCCAGGGCGGCAGCCCCAAACCGCCGCGTCCACTCACGGTCCCGAACCATACGCGCGAGAGAACCGATATCCGCCTGCACCCCGAGGGGCAGACCCGGATAATCGGCCCGTATCGACTGCGCGATGCAGGCGTAGCCGCGAGTATACTGCGGCGGCAGACGGCGACGCATCCAGTCCGGCCAATGGGTCTGGAGCACGTGCATATCCGGGGCTACGCACCCGATCATGGCTACCGCGTCCAGACCCTGCCATTCCCGTAGCTGGCCGGGGACATCGCCGCGTCCGCTCACAGCAAGCGACCATGTCGCCACACAGATGTCCGGTCGGACATCTCGCACACCACCCGCACCGTTTACCAGCTCGCTGATCAGGCCATTCACGGCGTCCACACGCAGATCAACCCACTGCGCGTACAGCTTCGGAACCTTCCGGTAATAATTCCGCGCATGCTTGTCGCGAAAATCCGGAATGTCCTCACCGCTACGCTCGCGAAAGGCGCGCTGTGCATGTGGCCCAATATCCCCGTACACTCCACTGCGCAGCCCGTTCCATTCGGGGAAATAAGGCTCCGCCACCTCGAACCCGTCGAACGGAATGTCGGTGACGAGCCGGGCAGCGGCCTTCTTTTTCCATTCCACATACTCCTGGGCAAAATGCGAAAGCCGCTGAAATCCGTCGTTCGGTTCGCGCAGCAGCTCCATGCGCCATCCTTTCCACTCCGGCGGTAGCTGGGACACGCCAAAAGAACCGTTGCCTAGCACCATCGCCCACACCGCTATGCCTCTGCGTTGAAAAGCAGCAACAAGCGCTCCATCCACTTCATTTTCACGCACGACAAAATAATGAACGGTCTGGTAGCCCGCAAGGGCGATCTCATCTGCTATACTGTCCCGCGAACGGTTCGCGTAATAGGGAAACAACGGATCGATTTGAATACTGGGGCCGCTCAGTGCCCACGGTTTCACTTTTCCGGTCAGTGCTATAGCGTCTGTCGATTCGGTTTGGTCATTTGCGTTATAGCTCAATTCGATCCACCTCCGTCACCCGGTCTTCCCCGATACGTGTTCCTGCTATAAGTTCCTGCTGGTTCCCTATGTTACCATATTTCGCAAATGGGGTGAAATCCAGCGGTGACTGTTTCACCATCAACGTACAGAGGTATGGAATAACGAGTCAGGTTTAGTTTATGAACGGAATGGGAGGAATAGTCAATGGCAGAGCAGAGATTGCAAGGAAAGATAGCAGTGGTCAGTGGTGGAGGTTCAGGAATCGGCAAGGCGACCGCGATCCGTTTTGCAGAACAAGGCGCCAAGGTGGTCATGCTGGATCGGACACCCAAGCATGCAGAGGAGACCCAAGCAATTATTGAGCAGGCTGGCGGTGAAGCACTTGTCCTGGAATGTGATATTTCCAAGCCGGATATGATTCAGCAGGGGTTCGCTAAAGTCGTGGAAACGTACGGAAAGTTGGATATCGTGTTCGCCAACGCAGGCATTAACGGCACCATGGCCCCTATCGAGACACTGGAGCTAGAGGAATGGGACCGCACGATGAACATTAATCTTCGCGGCACCTTTGCTACCGTTAAATATGCCGTCCCTTACCTGAAAGAACACGGCGGCAGCATTATCATTACCAGCTCCATCAACGGTAATCGAACCTTTTCGGGTATTGGATTCTCAGCCTACGCCTCCACCAAGGCAGCTCAGGTTGCGTTTATGAAAATGGCAGCGCTGGAGCTGGCACGTTACAAAATTCGGGTCAACGCGATATGCCCGGGAGCCATCGACACGCAAATTGATAATAACACGTACCCTTCGGAAGACTTGAAGAAGGTAGAAATTCCAGTCGAATTTCCGAAGGGTGGAGAGCACCCGCTAGAGGGTGCCCCTGGTGAGCCAGAGCAGGTTGCCAATCTGGTCCTGTTTCTCGCCTCAGACGAGTCATCTCATGTATCGGGTACGGAAATTTATGTAGACGGAGCAGAATCACTACTGCGTTAAGTATTAGAATGAGAAAAGTTGTACCCATGCGTACTACTGTTTAGGCATTCTTAGCATTCTTAGCATTCTTAGCATTATTAGCAGCCTTATCCTTGGTCAGATACTTGTGAAGGCTGCTTTTATATGGCTTTACAACGGCTTTGATGTCGACCTATCAGCACCATGCACAGCTCCTTTGCGAAAGCGGACATATAGCCTGCCTCCCGGGAGCACCTCGAACAACAGCATCAGAAGCGAAAAGAACAGCAGTGCAATGGCTTCTTCTGCCAAAATGTACAAAGGATATGGCCCCAAAACATCCAATATCGACGGTGTCGACGGCTTTCCGGCTAGAAACATGTAGTTAGCACCGAGAGCATCGTCTACGATCCACACTATCAGCGCCAAGCCATTCAGAAAAAGCATAGCTCCCCCCACACTCTTCCATGTCGGTTTGAGTCCTTCTATCCAGGTCATATACAAGGCTGCCAAAATAATAGCACTATGAGCTACGAAAAAATGGATAAAACGATAATGCGGAAAGGCATATGCCAAATTAGGCGTGAGTACTGCTTGGAGCGCCCCTCCAATTCCGACAAAAAGGATGATCGGATATAACCAGCGGCTTCGAAAAATGAGCATCAGGATAGACAACAGCAGTGTCACACTGCACAGTTCTAATGGCAATGAAGTCTGGACATCCCAAATATGCTGCATCACATACCAAATATTCAGAGTCACCTCTGACAGAATGAGGACTGTAATTAACAACCAGCGAATTCCCTCACTTACAGGCTTGTTCGACCGAATCCATGCCCTAGTCAGCCACAGCAGCAAAGCGCATATAATGAGTCCCAATACAGCCAACCCATGTGACGGAGTAAAAGCCTCGAACCCTTCTGGCGCGTTGGCATCAAACCAAGGCCCTGACCACGACCTATCCATAGCTAGCCCCCTTTAATCTCTTTCTCTCTTCGTTGCATTCTATTTTATACCCAATAGCCGATTATGTTCTAGCCGCGTTTCTTGCTTGTTCAATACCTTACCTTTATGATAAAAGATATTATATTCAAAGGAGAACCCTCATGGCCATTAATCGCCGATTAATTACAGATCAGGATTTCAATGAGGCACTGGAACGTCATCTTCGTGTCCGAGTATTTCAGGATGACCAATTGATTGGCTCTGGCGGAATCATAATCCGTTTCGACGATCAAACCATCGTCGTGCAATCCAGCGTCAGTGATCTGGCTTACCACCCTAGAAAACAATGTGAGTTTTTTGAAATTAAAAAATAGCCGCTACACACCGGGAAACCATCTTGCTGCGTTTTCCGGTGTATAGCGGCTACATTTTGTTCGTATATATCATGCCTCACATGACGATTTCTGATTATAGTTGCATTCCACGTGTTTTCATCATGAGTTTATTCGTAAGCACTTTCAAATCCTCGGAAGAAGATGAAATTTCCTGCATAATTGCTGTCTCCTCATGAGCAGCTGTATAAATTTTGTGAGCCCCTTCAGAGAAGGCCCCAGACATTTGCTGAATACGATGGATCTGCTCAAAGGTTTGATCTACCCGATTCGTCTGCTCCGTCACGGCCTCTTCCATTAAACGGATGCTCTCGACAAATTCACGTACAATAGCGTTCAAATGGTTCAACGTCTGATCCACAGAGCTTGTCCGTTCCGCCTCGGCACTGACCAATGACGTTTGCTGATGCATCAACTGCACTGTCTCTACGATTTGTGACTGCACACGGCTAACGATGGCATTTATTTGCTGCACAGACTCCGTACTTTGGGCGGCAAGTGCGCGAATTTGGTGAGCCACTACCGCAAACCCGTTCCCTTCTTCTCCCGCACGCGCCGCTTCTATAGAAGCATTCAACGCCAGCAGATGGGTTTGTTCGGCAATATCCTTCACGGTGCTTGTAATCGCTTCAATTTGGGAAGCTTCTTTTTCCAGTCGTGCAATTACCTGCTGCGAACGACCATGTGATGCTGTCAGCTCTCCCATTCCATCCATCAGGGATGAAAATACGGTCTGCGTCGAATCTACTGAATGCTCCATATGGCCTGACAGTTCCAGCATATGTCCCGATTTGCTACGCATCATTTTAAAATCGCCCAGCATTCGGTCTGCTGTTTTAATCGATTGGGCAGATGCTTGCTTTTGCTGCTCCACGCCATTCAAAATATCTTCTACCACCGAAGACATGGACTCAATTTGTGTGGTAGCCTGTACAATAGCCAAGCTCAGATTTTCCGCACTTTGCGAAGTGGTTCTGGTGCTGTACGAGATCTCATTGAACATATCTTTAATGTTCAGCATCATGTGCCGAAATGCATCATACAGAACTTTGATTTCATCCTCCGAGCGACGTTCAGGAATCACAACAGACAGGTTCCCCGCCGAAGCTTCCTCTGCCGCCTTCGCCAACCTAACAATGGGCCGCGTGAGTAATTTTGAGATCAACCAGCCCAAAATGCCACTCCACAGGACACCCAATAACAGAATGATCGAAGTGTACACCCATTCTTGTGTACCTTGAGCAAGCCAGTCCTTGAGTACAAAAATAAAAAAAGCGCTTGTTCCATAGGTTATTGCAGAAATTGAGACAAATGCAGTAACCATTTTCGTACCTAGTGACATCTTCATGTACTGTAGCCCACCCCAAAAAACTCAAATTTGATTCCATTTTACCATAAAATTGCTACATTTCTAGTAGAATTTTTCACAGACAGATATATTTATGAGCATAAAGATACAGAGTCTTAAGTCCCCTATCCTAATTACAAAAAACAATATGTTACCAGGTAGCAGCTTGCATCTTAAGATGGACAAATCGCGTTGCCACAAGCTTTACAGGCTATTCGTCACATCTTAAGCAAGCTGTTACTCGACAAAGCCATTTTCCATTATTAAAAATCATTGTCATTTTTCTGTTCAACGACTGCTTTCTTTATCGCTTCAATTGTGTCTATTTGGTGACTGTTTTTTTCCAGTACAGTAAACTCCCATAAACCGATGGTCAGCTTGTCTCCTTGCTGGATATCAAAACGCTCTGAAAGCATCCATCCACCAATCGTATATACGTCCCCGGCCTCAATATCCGTCTCCAAGCGCCGATTGACCTCATGAATGAGCGCCTGTGATTTGAGTATGTAACGATGATCATCTGTTTTTGTAATGAGTGGAGTTAACGCTGCGGGGGTTTCGGTGTCGGTATAGGAAGGAATGTCTCCAACAATCTCCTCCATAATATCCTCCAGTGTGACAAGTCCAGATGTTCCACCATATTCGTCCACCAGCACCGCTACTGGAATGCGTCGTTTTTGCATCTGAATCAGCAGATCCCGAGCCTGAACCGTCTCGATAACCTGAAGCACCGGATGAATATAAGAAGCCATCGTCGTATTCCCTGTGCTGTGCCCACGTGCCAAATCATGCAGGGCTTCCTTAACGCGAATCATCCCGATAATACGATCCCGGTCGCCATGTTCAGCTACAGGTAGAAAATTATAAACTTTGTCCTCGATCAACTCCATAAACTCGGCCACTGTTGCCTGGTGGGAGATGGAACGGATGTGGATGCGCGGTACCATAATTTCCTGCGCCGCACGGTCGTCAAAATCAAATACATTGTTCAGATATCGATATTCTGTCGGTGTAATTTCACCACTACGAAAACCTTCAGATAATGCCAAACGAAGCTCAGCTTCACTAAGTGCTGCATCTTCTTCAGATACTTTTTTGAGCCCAAAGAGACCTGTAATGACACGCGATGAACGACTAAGAACCCAATTCAGAGGATAGGTCATTTTATAAAATATCGTGATCGGACGGGCAAAAAACAATGCCATCGGTTCCGCAATCTGTATGGCGAATGTTTTGGGTACCAGCTCCCCAATGACCACCTCGAAATAGGTCAAGATCAGAAAAGCCAGCAAAAAGGAGAGCACTCCCGTCAGGCCTGGCGGAATATGAGCCAGCACAAACAGGGGGTGTAGCAGATGTTCAACAGTAGATTCCCCTAGCCAGCCTAGCGCCATTGAGGTTAATGTCGTTCCGAGCTGACAAGCAGATAAATACTCGTCCAGCCGAGACAGAATGTTTTTAACAGCTTTCGCATTTTTGTTACCTTCTGAGGCCAATTGATTGATGCGAGATACCCGCACACGAATAATGGAATACTCCGAGGCCACAAAAAAAGCAGTTAATGCGATAAGTAATATAACCAGAATGATATTTATCGTTTCCATAGCCCTCTCTTGCTCCGTTCATGATGAAGCAAGAAGCACCCCCTTTGACATTCATTTTTGGATGGAACCATAACATAAGTAATGATGTCCATAATCGTGTATTACCCAAAAATGACAAGGAGTAGACTATGTATGACCCTGTTAGCGAATCGCCAGCGGACTCTTTTGCACGATATCTATCCATTGATCAGCTATCAACTGATGCCCAACCGCTGTCGGATGAACCCCGTCATGCAGCCAATAGGAGGCGTCCGCCTGGGTAGCGGCTTCGTTCAACATGCTCTGGAGCGGCACAAATACAGCACCAAATTCGTCCGCTAGCTGACGTACAATACGCTGATACCCCGTTAATTTTTCTTGCCAAATGTCCCATCGTGCCTCGGTAGCTCCCGTTTTCAAAATAAACGGTTCACACAACACCAGCCCGATATCGGGCATCACCTCACGCGTTTCTTCCAGAAGGTGGCGATAGGCTCGTTCAAATCGGTCCGTCACCCCGGACGGCTCCTGCTCGACGATCCGCCAGGCATCGTTCACTCCGATTAGAATACTGAGCAGGTCTGGCTTCAGGCTAAACATGTCCTCATTCCAGCGTGCATACAAATCCGAAACTCGATCCCCCGAAATTCCCCGGTTCACAAATTCTGGCTGTGTGGTCGTCAAACGGCTCCCCAATGCACCTGCGATGAGATACACATAACTCTGACCCAGCCAATGGTTCGCATCCTCATTTCGTCCCCTTCCTCCGTCTGTTATAGAATCTCCCTGAAATAGAATACGTGCGTGTTCTGTACTCGTCATCTTCCTAAATTCCTCCTTCGCATTTTCCAATAATACCCTTATCATACCTCGCGCCATCTAAATTATAAAGCGGTTTCAAAATATAGAAGAATTATAGATTTGCCATATGGCCGGATTCACTAGCTTTAATTAGGGTAGGAATCCGGTGGCAACGGCGATCAAGTCATTTCATACCGCTCGGTACTTACACACCTCACGAAAATTACAGCCTCCGCACGCTCTGCGTGAAGGCATCGGAGTGAAGAAAGACTCGGGTTTGGGGCGATTATAGTAATCGTCATCGAGACAGGACTTCATTTCATCGATGTATCGTCCGACATTACCAACCACTTTGTCGATATCTTCTTGCGCGGGACGATATACCTCATGCTCTCCTGTCATCAAATACTCCACACGTACCTCAATCTTCTCCAAAGGAAGCTGATAGTGCTCCTGCACATAGGAAGCATACAAAAAAAGCTGGTCGGAAAAATCGCCTTCCTTGCCTGTTTTCCAATCCACGATGACCATGTCTCCATTGTCTCTACGGTAGAGCAAATCCATTTTGACATACACCTTCGTCTCATGAAGGAGCATCGTATCCCACTTCTCCACTTCTACAATTCGGGCCTTTCCCTGTTGCAGTTCACGCCAAACCGCAGTACGGTACAAATTGTGTATCACCGCGTGCTGCCGCTCCTTAATAAGGGCGATCCGTTCTGGAAGCACCTCGTCGTCGTAATAAACCTCCGCCAGCATGACGCGATTTTTCGGATCTTGTAGCCATAGCTCACGGTGTAGCGATTCCTTGTAGCTGTTATTCAACATGTTCTTCATAGCTGTCTCAAGGTATGCTGTGCGCGGGATAGCCCCTTTTTCCATCCATCCACGTATGACGGATTCACACATTTGATGCGTAATATTCCCGAATAAAATATATAAGTTGCTCAGTTGCTTGAGCCGATACAATGTAACTTGCTCTTCAGTGCCCTGTGCCGAATTCCAGCCATTATGCGAGCCGTAATAATGATAATAGTATTTGCGTAAGCATTCATCGAACGTTTGAGCCCTCGATTGCGAATAGGACCAGGACGGGTATATAGCCATGACAGGCCCTCCTTCATTAAAACTATCATCTCTTTATTATAACGCAAACCCAAGCTGTATCGGCGATAAAAAGGACGAAGACCTTAACCCATGGGTTAAAGTCTTCTAATGACTGACTAGTTTGTAGACTCGCAATGAGTCCGTTCAACATTGATCAAATTACTAACATTAACGGCACCGTCCTCACGGACGTTGACAACAAGTACCGGAGTTCCCAGCATGCCGCTGATCCACTCCTTATAATCATCCACATGATCATTCGGAAGAATCGTCAAGATGACACCAGCAAAGCCACCACCATGTACTCTGCATGCGCTGTTATCTATTGACTTTAAATACATTTCGGTTAAAGCCAGTGCAACCGATACGTCTTGTTCCCGCGCAATCCCACTTCTATATACGTTTTGGAGCCATTTCCATGAGGAATTACCAGATTCGGTAACGAGCCTCAGGAAATCAGTAAAGCGCCCTTCCTCCAGTGATTTCACCTGTTCATCCACACGTCTATTTTCTTCAAAAAAATGCAACGCCCGCAGCACTGCACGGTCTCCTGCTTTTTCCCTGACCATCTTGAGGTTGGCATATATATCCTCCGGCAATAAGTCACGGCAAACTGTTGCGCCTAAAGATTGTGCCACTGCACGCATTTCGTTGGGCACTGCCGCGTAATCGTCCGTTAAATCGGCATGATTTCCGCCTGTATTGACAATAACGAGGGAATATCCGTTTTGTTCAAAATTCCAATGAACAGGATTTATGATCGGTTCCTTGGGATTTTCAAAGTCAATGGAAATCAAGCCGCCATATGCGCAAGCCATCTGATCGAGCAGCCCCGACGGCTTGTTCCAATAGCCATTTTCTGCATACTGACCAATTTTGGATTTAGCAACAGCATCTAACGCTCCCTCGTTATAAAAATGATTTAATATCGTACATATCAACATTTCAAAAGAAGCGGAAGAGCTTAAACCTGAAGCAGAGAATACATTACTTGATATATAAGCTTGGAATCCCCCGATACGGTATCCGAATTCAAGTAGACCAGCGGCAATACCACGGACCAGCAGCATCGTACTGTCATCCTCCGGTTTTGGCGACAAGTCAGTTAAATCGATGACGTACTTCGTCTTGTAGCCTTCAGAAAAGAATGTAATTACAGACTCCTCCACTTTAGAAGCTACAGCGATGGTATCAAGTGTAATACTGCCTGCCAGCACCTTCCCGTGATTGTGGTCTGTATGATTTCCACCAATTTCGCAGCGCCCCGGAGCACTAAACAGTTCAATATCTCCTACACCAAAATGCTCCCGATACGCCTGTATAAGTGATTCATATCGAGTCGTTTGCTCAGAGATTTGCTGTTGACCGTACATTCGGGCAAGCACTATTTGTCCCTCTCTGGAATTCAATAGTTCCATATCTTTCATCGTATATCCCCCTAATTGTATGTGTTTTCCTATGCTGGAATGATACTATCATTATCTCAATTTTCCCTGTATGAAAGTATGGCACTTTTAAAATTTGTAAGCGCTTATTTTAATCGCTTTACTGAGCATTTTACCAATATAACTAAAAAAGAACCAGCCCCTAACTGGGCTGGTTCCTTGAATTTCTTTTTAGTCGCGTTTCAGTACATATTCTCCATCACTGTTACGAGTTACTGTGGCGCCAAGCGCCTCGGCAACTGATTTGAAAGGAACATACAATGTGCCATATTCATCCGTATATGGAGCTTGTGGCAACGTCAATGTGCTTCCTTCCAATACAGCTTGTTTAGAGCCACTTTTCAGCTTAATCGTCTTACCTGTAATATCATCAATTACAGTAGTCTGTTTGGCAGCTGCATCCCATTTTAACTCGGAGTTCAGTTCGCTCGTCAGTTCACGCAATGGAATAAAGGCAGTACCACCACGATTCTCCAAGACGTAGTAATCGTCTTTAGGATCGAAAGTTGTTTCTACTTTTGTAATTTCCAAATCATTTTTTAAAATGTTGTAGATCGGAGAATTCGCTTCAAAATTGCGCAGCGTCGCTCCCGGAGTTAATTCAGCTTGTTTATTCAAGTCAATAACACCGTTAGAAATATCCACTTTATCAGCCGTCACACTACCATTGACGTTCCATGATTGAGTTTCGGTCAGAATTGTGAAGGACTTCACCGGAAGACCATCCACATCTGGCAAAGCAACCGTCAAGTCTGTTGCCGCTTTGCGAACATTTCCTTTTTCATCAAAATACATGTCGCTTTTCAGAACCGTGTTAGCACTCAGGACCGTTTTGATTTCAGGGGACTGTGCATACATGGTGCTAACTCCTACATCATATTGATCAACAGCTAGATCCAAATATTTTTTAACTTCGGTATAAGCCTCATTGACCATTTTTTCTTTGTTAGCACTCAGTTCCGCTGTTACTTTATCACTATCTTCAATATTCATGCCGGAAGCAATCGTTTTCGTCATATCAATGGCTTGCCCGATCAGCTCTTTCAAGCCTGCTTCGTCCTTGGCCAGATTCGCCAGGAACGGTTTTACCAATGTTACCAGCTCATCACCACGAAGTTCAGCATGCAGATGGGTCAGTTTCACTTTGTCTTTCTCACCGTATACTTCCTCGGTTACAGACGTTGCAGAAATGGTCGAAGGGTTAGGCGCATGCTTAAGCATAAGTGCAGCGGCTGTTTTCGTCAGTTCTCTCACGTCTTTGGAATATACATATGGATCAAATCCAGCAGGCAGACCGCTCAAACTCTCTTGCGAGTTCAAAGATATGTAATAAGGTTTTTTGGCACCTTCCAGTTGAATAGCCAAACCTTGGCGGTCTAAAGCAAGTTCAAACGGCAAATTATACTTATCGATGTGCAATGTACCTTTGGCAGAAGCAAGTTCCTCCGATTGTACTTTGGCTTCATCCACAGTGACGGAAATCGAATTAATCAAATCTACGATTTCCTTATCTCCTTGCGTGATTCCTTCTTTTGGAGTCAATTTAAGAGAGATTTTCTCCGTTGTCTGCTGGGATTTCACATCTAGTGTTCCCAATAAATTTTTACTTACATCAAATCCACCTACTGCCTGGCAACCTGTCAAAGCTACCATTAACAGAATAAGAGGGACGGCGATCCATTTTTTTATATTCATATTAATCCCCTTTCAAGATATTTCCGTAATCTCTTCTATTATCTCAGTGTTAACACGCATTGTAAATGAGTAGAATGGAAAATAGAACTAGTTATTTAGGATCAATTTTCAGCCTGCAGCATCCTGTAAGCCAGTAGTGCCATTTCTAGGCAACGACGTTTGTCAGGGTCTGCCAGATTTCCCTCTATGATTTCATTAATTTTATCCAGCCGATTATAAAGGGTCTGTCTGTGAATGTACAAAATCCCGGCGGTATCACGCTTGGAGCCATGGGATTGAAAGTAGGCATCCAGTGTATCCAAAAGCTGCATATGGTGCTCACGATCATGCGCAATCAGTCCACCCAAATGGTCCTCTATGAACTCTTGTAGAAAAGGAATGCGGGGCACCGCCTTCAACAACTGATAGATTCCGATGCTGTCGTAAAATAACCGATCCTTCAGTACTGGGACGCTTCGTGCCACTTCAATGACCTCATATGCCTCTTCAAAACTGCGATCTGTTCCTGTCATGCGATGCCTTACCTTACCAAAGCCTGCATGAATGCGCACCTTATCCAGCTGTCCTGCGGCATAGTTCTGAATATATTGAACTGTATGGGCAAGCACTTTTTTCATTTGCGCTGCGGAACGCAGTGTTAATTCCTCCTTGGCACAAAGGATGTAGCATTGACTCCCCTTCATCATCAGCAGATTGTGCAACGTTTCTTTTTTCAACAATGAACGAAGCAGCACTAGCACATCCTGATTGATGGATTCCTTACGCACCTGACTGGCATCCTTGTCCTGATGTTCCACCTCAATGACCCCTGCCCAAAATAAATACTGCCCCTTCGATAACAATCGCAAGCCCATTCGGGTCTGGGCCTGTTCTTCACTGGGAAGCTGTCCACTCAGTACATCCTGAATCAATTCATTTTGATTACGCAGCAATCGGTCTTCAAGAAACTGTGTTCTCAGCACCAATGTAGCGGCTGCCTTGGCCGTGTAATCGAGCAGCAGCGACATTTCTTCTGTCGGCATTTCACTATGCAGCACCAAACCTACCGCGGAGAACACCTGACCGAAGCATACAACGGGCTGGAACAACACGGCAGTGGATTCATTCAGGTGAAACAGCAGATGCCCCTCCCGATCGGCGGTCATACTAGATTCCACTTCATGGGCATAAAAATCTGCAATACGGTCCGCTAGATCCGGCTGGACGGAAGGTACGAATCGATTGGTGTCAATAGAAGACATGTAGATGACCTGCCGGGCTGCATAGTCATGAAGCACACGTAAGAGGGCATTCATATCAGTGCTGCGCAGGGTTTCCTGCTGAAGTTGACGTGAAAATCGTTCCAGATCTTTTAGGAGTTCATGATGTCGGTTAATAAGTAGGGAATGAATATCTTGTGTAATTTCAACAAAACGCACTGGCTGCTCAAATACGATGACCGGGAAGTGATGTCGTTCCGCCAACTCCAGGATTTCAGAAGGGATTTCATGAATGCTCGTGCCCAGCTCCACACACAATCCCGCGGCTTCCGAGCGGATCAGTTGCTCCATATACTCGGCGCGCTCTTCCCCCTTCCGGGTGAGCCACAGGCCGGTCGTCAAAATCAAGTCATGACGGCTCACAAACGGAGAAACATTTGTGATTTCTAGCACATGGACCCAACCCACACGGCGATGTACGCCCTGTTCCCCCGCCGCCAGCTTCGCCCGCCGGAAAACGGGACGTTCCAGCACATCCGCAATGGTAAATGTTTTTTTACCGTTCATCGGCATTCTCCTTATGTATATGTCTTTATGTCATTTTACATGACATATATTCATCAAAAAGTCGAGCCTTTAAGTCAGATAATCCGACAAAATGTATGATGTCAAGGAGCTTCACCCCTTGTAAACTGTACCTAATCTAACATGAATTGCATTTATCGGCTTGAGTCCATGTAACTAATCAGCAGGCTGCGTAAAAATGATAGTGTAATTTTCTTAACCATTATTTTTAGGAGAGGTGAATGAAATGAAAATTGGGGTTCCGAAAGAGATTAAAAACAATGAGAATCGTGTCGCTCTAACGCCCGCAGGTGCAGCTCAAATGATCCAACACGGACATCATGTGTTTGTGGAAAGCCACGCAGGTGTTGAAAGCGGCTTTACGGATGGAGATTATGCCACTGCGGGTGCGACTCTTGTGCAGCAAGCTGCGGACGTGTGGTCCCAGGCGGATCTGATCATCAAGGTAAAAGAGCCGCTCTCCTCTGAATACGGATATTTCCGACCAGGATTGATTTTATTCACCTATCTGCATTTGGCCGCCGAGCCAGCACTGGCCCGCGCTTTAACAGACAACAGCGTAGCCGCTATTTCCTATGAGACACTAGATGTTGAGGGCAGCCTCCCGCTGCTTACTCCGATGAGTGAGGTTGCCGGTCGAATGGCTGTACAAATTGGAGCACAACTGCTGGAAAAACCAAAGGGTGGCAAAGGTATCCTGCTGGCAGGTGTGCCGGGGGTCAAACGCGGTAAAGTGACCATTATTGGCGGAGGGGTGGTCGGTACCAATGCTGCCAAGGTCGCCATCGGTCTCGGGGCAGATGTGACACTAATCGACCTAAGCCTGCCAAGACTGCGCCAACTGGATGATATTTTTGGCAATCAGCTCCATACGCTAGTGTCCACCCCGTCCAACATTGCTGAAGCCGTGGCGCAAAGTGATTTGCTGATCGGCGCTGTCCTAATCACTGGTGCCAAAGCTCCGCGGCTCGTAACGGAAGCCATGGTACAGACGATGCAGCCCGGTTCTGTGATTGTGGATGTCGCCATCGACCAAGGCGGCATTGTCGAGACGATTGACCACATTACGACACACGACCAGCCTACCTATGTGAAGCATGGCGTCATTCACTATGCGGTAGCAAACATGCCGGGCGCGGTACCGCAAACCTCGACGCTGGCCCTGACGAACGCGACGCTCCCCTTTGCTCTCCAGCTCGCAGATTTGGGTGTGCAGGAGGCGCTTCGCAGAAGCAAACCACTGCTTAGTGGCACCAATGTCCTGAATGGACATATTACCTACGAAGCGGTCGCACGTGATCTGGGATATCCTTATGTTCCCGTGGAACAGGCATGGCAGGCGAAAGCCTTACAATAGAAACAGCTCAAAGAACCACACGCTCTTCCCAGCAGGGACCGAAGCGTGTGGTTCTTTTTGTACTAGCTATATTCACCGTACTTACTGCATTTCAGATATTTCTGACGAAAGGAACGTTTGAAGACGGCGATAAATATCTGTGATTTCTTCCAGCGACATGCGCACCAGTCCGCTAGACGAAGGTGCCACAAATTCATGCATCTCAGGAATTAGCGGTTCAGGCTGAAATCCCCAATCTACTTTGGATCTTTTACTGTATTCGGTGTACACGCCTTTGCCGACAAAGCAAGCAACCTTCGGGCGGTATTCCTTTAGCTTCTCGTATAGCTTCAGACGTCCTTCGGCGTATTCCTCGCGTGCAATGTCCTCCATTCCCCTCGTGGGACGGGAAACAATGTTCGTAAAACCGAAGCCCAGCTTCAGCAGCTCCCGATCTTCCGATGGATTGTACAAGCGAGGTGTCAAGCCTGCTCCCTCAAGTATGCGCCAAAAGCGGTTGCGCGGATTCGCATAATGATGTCCTACCTCGCCTGATTTCAGGCTGGGATTAAAGCCGATGAATACAACGGATAATCCATAATCCAGATGATCATCTACCTCATGCAGTTCTGTCTCTCGCTCTGTCATGGGCTCCTCCTTCCTCAAACCATATCCAGCGGCTGCTTCCGCGTCGGCGGAGGAAAAGCTTCGTCTATTTGTTGAAGTTGTTCAGGGGTGAGCCGAATACTTGCTGCCGCTGCATTTTCTCGTACATGCGATTCCTGTACCGCCTTCGGAATGGCCCAGACATCACCGTCTCGTATGACCCACGCAAGCGCAATTTGCGATGGAGTTACCCTGTGGCTGGCAGCAATGTCTACCATAACAGGATGCTCCAGCAGGCCCCGTCGCAGGCGACCACCTTGGGCAATCGGGCAATAGGCCATCACAGGCACTCCATTCGTACGGCTCCAAGGTAGCAGATCATATTCGATGCCCCGCGAAGCCGCGTGATACAGCACTTGATTGACAGCGCAGGCTTCGCCTCCACTCAGGCTCCATAGCTTCTCCATGTCGGACTTGTCCAGGTTGGACACTCCCCAGCTGCGGATTTTGCCCTGCTCCCGCAGTTTTTCCATACCTTCTATTGTCTCTTCCAGTGGAATATTCCCTCGCCAATGCAACAAATACATATCCATGTAATCCGTTCCCATGCGGGTTAAGCTCGCTTCGCACGCTTGAGCCAGTCCTTGGCGGTCCGCATGATGAGGGTAAGCCTTGCTGACAAGATAGACATCGTCCCGGCGCCCCTGAATGGCCTCTCCGACGATTTCTTCTGCGCCGCCCTCCGCATACATTTCAGCCGTGTCCACCAGCGTCATACCCAATTCGAAGCCAAGTTGAAGCGCACGCACCTCCTCCTGCCGAAGTGAGGCTTTTTCGCCCATATTCCACGTGCCCTGCCCGATGAGCGGTACTTCACGACCGTCCGTCCATGTGATCACACTTTTCTTATGTTGGCTCATATGCATTCCCTCCTTATGAGCCTGGTGTCACAGGCTTATCAAATACATGGCTCTGCGTCCAATGCTGTCCACCATCCGAGGTAGTGTACATAACTGGGGCCTGCTCTGAGTCCGAAAAAATAGCCCAGCCTTCTTTGGCATTTGCCATCCCGATTTGCTGACCGCCATAACCGTCAAAGCCTTGCTTTCCATTGTTCCACGTCTTGCCGCCGTCAGTCGTCCAGCCGATCGTATTGGGCTTGTCGCATGGTGCGCAGTAACCGCCCATCCATGCGGTACTGCTATTAACCGCATAGAGCATACCTGGTGCCGCCCCTTCATTTTTGGGAACCTGATTGTCTTGCTGGCTAATACCTGGTGCCGGACCACCGCCCGCGGTGGCATTCGCCAGTACAGGACGCCAGCTTTGTCCACTATCGGCAGTATGCCAAAGCGAATACGACGTCTGATTCATCCCCGTATCTCCAACCAGCTCAATCCATGCGTTGCCACGTTCTACCGAACGAATAATGGCTCCATTTAGAGGCGTCTCCGTTGTCCGTGACATGACAGTAGTCCACTTTTGGCCCCCGTTAACGGTATGTAAAATCTGGAATGAACGGTCTGTGTCCTGCGTAACCGCCCAGCCGTTTTGCCGATCATGGTAATATGGCTGTCCTACCATGTGGCCAGGCACGGGGAGCGAAGACCAGCTTTGCCCGCCATCTTTCGTATATTGGTTGCCACTGAACCCTTCCTTGGATGATACAAAGTGTAAAAAGCCCGTTTGCCCTTGCTCAGGTATAGTCCCGACAACCTCCCAGCGTTTGCCGCCATCGCGAGTGGCCAGCAGCGATCCGCTGTCTGCCATAACAGCCCAGCCTTGCTGCCCGTTCAAGGCAAAAATCTGCTGAACCGTACCTTGGCCCTGATATTGCACATTCCACGTCGATCCGACTGAACCGGATGCAGACGCGTCCGTTCGGGCAATCCAGCCATTTCCGCCGATCCAGCCGGATTGGCCGTCGATCAAACGCAACGCGGTAATATTGTCCATGCGGACTTTCGCTATAGTAGTGTCTGTGGTTGCTTGTCCTCCTGTTTTCGGTGTATCTACAGTCGCTCCCGAACCATTCGCTTGTGCCGAGACGGCACCCTTTTGCTCATTTTGAGCCGTTTGTCCTGTTTGCGAACTTGTTTGTGAGCCTGTTTCACACCCCGCTGTCACTATGGCTACGGCGAGTAAAAGCACCCAGACCGATGTTTTTTTCTTCATTTTCGTTCATCCCCTTATGTTGGTGATATACATGGCTGTGCGGGTATTGTATTCACAGCCATGTATATTCTATGTATTACCCTGCTGTCTTCGTTTCACTCTTAAGGTGAATATATGGAATGGACTGAATGCAAACCAGCGTTACAGGATTACGAGTTTACAGGAACAAAGCCGCCTTTTTCGATGGCCCGAGTTCCTTCTTCACTTTGCAGCCATTCGAGTAATCGTTGCATCGAAGGGCTTGGTTCCTCGCCTTCCCGTGTGACTACAAACAGTTGAGCTGTGAATGGATATTGCTTCGAGCGGATGTGCTCTTTGTTCGGCTCCACTCCATCAATAGACAAAAATTTGACCTCTTGACGATTATGCATCACATTTGCAAAATAATAAAATGAATATCCGAGCGCGTTGTGATCCTTGTTAAAATCTGCGACTGCATTAATCATACCACCCATAATGCCAATTTGTAGTTCACGTGGCGGGTCAGCCATTTCATGGCCTGCCATCACTTTCTTTTGCATATATGTCTGACTGCCTGAATTTTCTTCTCGCTGATAAGCAATGATCGGCTGATCCTTGCCCCCTACCTCATTCCAATTGCGGATAGCCCCTTCATATATACGGCGAACCTGCTCCGAAGAAAGTCCTCTAACCGGATTGTCTTGATGTACGAGGAAAATAAACGCATCCCACCCAATGGGTGTGAGCTTCATTTGTATTCCCCGACTTTTCGCCAGCCGCAGTTCCTCATCGGAAGGACCAGCCACCAGAATCAGATCCGCCTTCTTTTTGATCAAATTGACATATGCCTGATGGGTCGTGTTGAATCTCAGTTCGTGCGCTGCTCGCGCCTTGCTCATTCCGGTCAGTTCATGCAGCATATCCTGCGCAAACGGAATGGCCGCTGTAGCCCCGTCAACTACCGGAAAATCTCTCTCTGCAATGTATGGGCGTTGAGGAAGCATCAGTGTAATCGTCAGCACAATGACGAGCGCAGCAGATATCGCGGCAACAATCCATTGCCATCTATGATCCACCTTACCATTCTTGTCGGTTAGCGCTGGATAACGATTCACCCCAACTCCTACTACCATGCCAACTATCGGCAGCAGTGCAGCCAGTAGAAACCAGATTTCACCATGCTGTGTATATGGACCCAATACCTCTAACACAGGCTCCGCCCAAGCATGATAGAGTGAAAAGAGCCCCCACGCCCCTCCCGACACTTCAGCAGGTTGACCACCAGACCCTTGTATTCCTACAATCCACAACCACAGCCCACATAATAATGATAATAGCCCGGTCAGCATCAGCGAAAGCTTGCCCATGCTGGACATACGCGCACTCAAGGCACCATAAGCTGCAAAGATGAGACCGATAATCCATGCATATAGAAGCAGTATTACAATCACAGTTGTATCCGTTACACCTTCATGCCTCAGCAGAAGCTGCACTTGGGGTGCCACAACCATACTCCAAACTACATTAAACATGACTGAAAACAATCCAAACATAAACGTACCGCCCAACCATGGCCAAAACCATGCTATCCGCACAGACCCGTCCTTTTCCGGCTTGGTTATAACTTCCTTTGGATCAGACATGTACATCCCCCTATAACTAATGAATGAAATGAGACTGTAAGCCATTGCTTCTTCATTGTACAATTATGGTAAAGATTAGTATACGAGAGGAGGATAAAAATGTCCTTATCCGATCATCCCAGCGATGAATTACTCAAGCTGCGTATGGCAAAAAAGGCCTCCCCCACGGGAAAGGCCTTTTTTCATCGAATCTTCTTTATATCGCTCTGGCATGGATCAAAAAACGGTGCTGCTTCACGTCCCAATAGCCATCACGTTTAATATCTAAATACAGACCATATAGCTGTTCTATATATTTCTCCGGCTGAAAGTCTGTAATCTGCCATTCGATTGCTTTTAAGTAATATACAATCGCTCCAATATCGTAAAAGCGCTGTATCGGAAACTGTTCCTGCTGCTCTAAAATTTCGAAGCCATTGCTTTTCAAACCTGCAAGTGCTTGAGAAAGGGTCCAGTCCGCATACTCGTAATCAGGTGCTCCCAAACGGTCGTTGATGCCCGCACAATCTAGGCCCCCTACCTGTTGAGTCAAAAACGTCCCACCTGGTCGCAAAATACGCCGTACCTCCGTTGGCGAAAATGACTCATGCTTATTCAGCACGAGGTCGAACCCGGCATCGCCAAACGGAAGGGAATCGTCATCCTGTATAGTCATAACGCGCACACCCAGCGGCTCCAATCTTTCCTTGGCGATAGGAACATTCGGTGCATACGCTTCTGTCGCACATACGATCTCTGGAAAAGGGCGTAGCCGAGATAATAGCTCTCCCCCGCCTGTTCCCATATCCAGCATCGCCTTGGATGAATGAATAAACTTCATAGCCTTGCTGACATAAGACCATTCCAAGGGCTCGCTCGCCACACGTCCCGTATCCGAGATGAATGAAAAATCCCATCCGGAAAATGACTGCTTATAATTCTCCAAGAACTGTAGAAATTCACGATCTTCTGTATATTTCATATTATTTTTGCTCCTCCACCATTGAGCTGTACGTTATTGAACTCTTCTCTCTGTATGTTCTACGTTCTATCTCTCTGTGCATCTATTTTATGTCATCTCTAATGTGGAGGAGCTCTTGCCCGTCGATCAGGTTTTTATATGTCGTGTCCCAACCATCCCATGTTCATCTACCTCCGTCCATATGCCATCCAAACCAGATGCTGTCCCACTTAAGGAACTGTCGGTAATGCCTTCGCAAGCTCCGGTGTCATATCGTTCGGAGTAAAATAGCAATAGCGTGTATGGGGGTCTGAACTAAATAAAGGTTTGATCTTGACCTGAACCAGGTAAGTGCCTTTCGCCATATTTGGAGTATAGCTATAGGGTCTGCGCTTTTCCAGTACAGTGCTCCAGAGCTTCGGATCTTCAATCGTTATTGCTTTATGCTTCTGTTGGATGCTTTTAAATAGTTTATAGTCTTCAATATACTGATTGGGTTGATAAGGTTCAAGCTCTTCAGTAATAATAGGAACAGCCCGTATCGAAAAAATATCCTTGGCGTCGATGACGACCTTATCCGCATATCCCTTTTGTTCTAGCCAACCTGTAAGCTTGTGATAGGAAGCCGGCCAATTAAATGAGAGTTCACGCTTCCATTTCGGTTCGTTATTGGTAAAGGATGACTCTTTATTTGTAATAGAAACACTCCCTAGGGGATATCGATGTGATTGCATTTCGCTATAACTCATATTTAATACTTCTTCTCTGAGTATATCTTCAAATTCACGAGTTTCTTTGGGATTGGTTAAGACCACTCGTCTTTCATTATCATCTACGGATTGGATATTAATCGTCTCTGCTTTTCCTTGCAGCTTATCCAGCTCGTATCTTACCGTTTTATAAGGCTCTGCTTCCATCACCTTAGTCAGTTCTGTCCTGAAAGGCTTCTCCGGGAATGTATAGCGCCGAGTCATGGTGGAACCATCATCCAAACGGTAGACTATGAATGCCGATTCGACGGCCAGGTTTTTGGACAACGATTTCTCGCCAGCTGCATGTGCACGTACGAGTTCACGATGTAAATTTAGCACAGAGGCGATATAGGCCCTGTCTTGGGAGTAATAAGCTTCTTTTTCTGCATCTCCCCCTAAAGGCTCCTCTTGCCCTACATAAACTTTTTCTACAGAGTGTGCTGTTGGAATCCTTCCCTCATAACCTAACCAGCCTGAAATCGGGATATATAGTACTAGCCCCATGATCACACCGTACACGACCATTTCCACCAAAGCACGAACACGCACAATTTGCCACGTCTTGCGGATGACCATCTCTACAATGATATAGCCTAAAATAGCTCCAAGTGCATACCCAAAAATCGACCAATTAGCTCCTCTTGTACCTGCATTATAAAAATAATCGCCTAGTACAAGCATAGCGCATAGTATAACCCCTGCCTTGAACAAAGGTTGAAAGAAAGAAAACGCCATGGCCTGAGTCGCCTTCTCGACCAAGCGTTTACGATACAAACCATAACTCAAGGCGACAAACAGCAGGGAGATACCTAAATAGGCAAGTAACTCCATGTAGGAAAAGGCGCGCTGTGGCAAGTTGTCCATAATGCGTACAAACGGCGATAAGTTTTCCCAAACATTATTATTGCTGCGAAACTCCCCACCATTAATATATTGAACAACGGTTTCTCGCACCCGCACATATCCGTATAAATTACGTTCTAGAAAACGCCCTATCATCATGAATAGAAACTGAGGCAATAGCAGCAAAACATACACTACTACGGTCTGTAGCAACGATTGTCCCACACAAATCCCTACAAACACAGTAAAAGTAAACAAGAAAATCGTAAGGACGGACACGACCAAAGCCCACGATCCAACATCATTAATTTGAAAAATATAAGGCAGTTCGACTGACGTGTTAACCCAAGCAGTTACTCCCGCAGTCAGCCATACAGGTACAAGTAAAAGAATAAGACCGCTAATGAAATGTGACGTTAATAGATGCTCTCTACGCAAAGGTAGGCTGTGATACAAATCGGATGGCCCCTGTCGCTGAACAAAACGAAGCAGCATCACACCTGCCAGCACCGGTACAGTCATTAAAATCAATTTTTGCAATTCATTACCCGAGTTTGTACTATCGAACAAGCTTTTTAAAACCACTCGTGGTTGTTCATCACCAATGCTCATAAACAATGACAGCGGTACTGTAAACAGTAATCCCGCCAAGTACAGTAGACCGATCCAGCCATGCTGTCTCAGGCATTGGCGAATTACGCCGCCGCTATAGAAGAATCGGTTGGATGTCATAACCTGCGTCCTCCATTTCATAAATGAAAATTTCTTCAAGCGTCAACGGCAGCAAATCAAACACATGCGGCTCATACGCCTCAATCGTCTCTGCAATCCGCTCTCGTTCCCCCCGGATAATGAGCAGCAGAACACTGCCCCTCCGCTCCTTATGTACAACCGAAAGTTGTCCACATACGGTTTCCTCATGCGTGCTTTCACGAAAGGCAACCTGCACCTTATGCGTATCAGACTTGAGGTCGTCGACCTCTTTTTCCAACAGCATCCGCCCCTGGTGCATAATGCCGACGTGATCACACATGTCTTCGATTTCACGCAAATTATGAGATGAGATCACGACGGTCATCTCGCGTGCAGCGGTTTCCTGGAACAGTAAATTTTTGATCATTCTACGCATCACCGGGTCCAGCCCATCAATCGGTTCATCCAAAATGAGCAGCTCAGGCATACAGCTCAAGGCAAGCAAAAAAGCGGCCTGACGCTTCATCCCCTTGGAAAAACGGTGAAGCTTTCGTTTAGGATCTAGCTTGAAAATCTCAGTAAGCTGTGTGTAGCGTTCCTCACTCCAAGTTGGATAAATGGAGCGGTAAAACCGGGCCATCTGACGAATTGTCGCTTGCGGGAAAAAATAAGGGGTATCCGGCAAAAACAGAATGTGCTGCTTGACTTCAGGCTGCTCATACACCGGCTGTCCACCAATTAGCACCTTGCCAGTATCCGGTCGGTAAATTCCGGCAATGATTTTGAGCAGTGTTGTTTTCCCTGCCCCGTTCGAGCCCAGCAGTCCAAAAATGGAGCCCTTCTTCACTCTAAGGGCGAGCTGGTCGACAGCCTTTTCTTCTGTAAATGTCTTTGTGACTTCCCTTAATTCAATCAAGGGACATCCCCCTTTCCTTTGTTTGTATAGCTTCCACGTACATGTCGTCCACTTCCTGCTGTGTAAAACCGAAATGGACGGCTACAATCATCTGTTTTAACAACGCCGCCCGAATCTCATCTCGCTTGATTTGTTGTGGCTGATGTTGGGCAGGTGTGACAAAGCTGCCTTTGCCCTGAACGGAATAAATGTATCCTTCTCGTTCCAACTCGCGATACGCCTTCTGAATCGTATTCGGATTCACCGTTAGCTGAGCGGACAATGTCCGCACAGAAGGCAATTGCTCATCCGGCTGAAGTGATCCATACACGATCATTTCCTTTACCCTGTCCATAAGCTGTTCGTAGATCGGCTTGCGGCTGCGGATATCCAGCTCGAACATGGACTTCCTCCTTTCAAGACTTAATCTGATTCACTTGTATATGCTCAACTGTTCTAACTGTACTATAATTAATAGTACAGTTAGAACAGTTTGTCAATCTTTTCTTTGGGGATTTCTTACAAAAAAAATAGCCGTGATGCATGATGCATCACGGCTATCTCTTTTTAGCCTTCCTTTGACTCATAAGGTTCATCACGGCTTATATTCGCGAGCGTTGAACCATCCGGCAGCTTAAGATCCAACTGGAACCGGAACGTCGCTCCTCTGGCCTCATCGCTATCCACACCAATGGAACCCCCCATCAGCTTAACCAAGTTTTTACAGATGGACAATCCCAGTCCTGTCCCTCCATATTTTCGGTTCAGTGCCGGATGAAGCTGGGAAAAAGGCTGAAACAATAGATGCTGGCGGTCTGCTGGGATACCGATTCCAGTATCAGTAACACTGAACTCAATCAGGCATCTATTTTTACGACGGCTGTAAGCCTTTCTCTCCACAAAGATATTTACACGCCCTCGCTCCGTAAATTTGATCGCATTGCTCACCAAATTCACCAGCACCTGCCGGATACGCACATGATCACCGACCAGCATCCCCGGCATTTCCTGATCCACATGCCATTCCAGCTCAATGCCTTTTTCCATAGCCTGCGTCATGAATAGGTCAGCCACACTGCCGACCACGTCATCTAGCACAAAGGATTCGTGCAGCAAAGACATTTTACCAGCTTCGATTTTGCTCAAATCCAGTATCTCGTTCAATATCTGCATTAAAGCACCACTGCTACTGGTAATAATGTCTATATAGCTACGCTGCTCCTCATCCAATTCAGTATCTGCGAGTAACCCCGCCATACCTATAATGCCGTTCATCGGTGTACGGAGCTCATGACTCATCACAGAGAGAAACTCTGACTTGGCCCGATCGGCGCGTTCGGCAGACTCCTTGGCCCGAATGATCTCCTTTTCATTCGTCCTGTCTACAAAAACCATCACAGCCCCTTTTCGCTCGCCATTATCCATCAAAGGGCTGATTCGATAGGAGGCCAGAAAGCTGGACCCGCCTTTTTTCCAAAATACTGCTTCCTCTGCCTGATAAGAGGCTCCGCTTCGAATCGCTTGAAGAATAGAGGACTGTTCGTCCGGAAAATGACTGCCAATTTCGTCAGCATGGCGGATCATGTCTATGCATGCGCCATTCAGCGGTTTGGCCGATCCTACGCCGAACATCTCGACAGCTGCCGGGTTCATAAAGCGGACATGTCCTTCGGTACTTAAACCCACAATTCCTTCGGATACAGCATTCAAAATAAGCGAATGCTCATTACTGAGCTTCTCAATTTGAGCAATGTAGCTTTTAAGAGGGGTAACATTTTCTATAATCCCGTAGCAGCCTACAATTTCCTCTTGCACGAAAATCGGGATATTCGTCATCTTGATAAATAGACGCTCCCCCTCCTTATGTATAAATTCCGATTCATAGGTTTGCGTCTCACCCTGCTTGGCCAGCTCCATGTGACGCTTGATTTTATCCTGTTCCTCAGAGGAAGCCATGATAAGTATGTCAGCCCCAAGCAACTCATCCTTCGTATAACCTGTAAGCTCCTCCAAGCTCGGATTCACACTTAAGATATGACCTTCCATATTCACGGCGCATATCCCGAGTGGATTATGTTGAAATAGTGACTTATAGCGGTTTTCACTTTCACGCAGGCGCTGCTCCATTTCCCGGTGCTCTGTAACATCCTGGATCATACCCACCACTTGAACGGGCTTGCCTGCATGCTCGTCCATTTCAGCTTCCCAGATTGAACGCAGTACCTTTTGTTCCCCATTCGGCAATACAATTCGGTAAAAGGTCTCTTCGTGTATTCCCTTCAATATAACGTTGGTGATAATCTGTTTCATGCGCTCTGTATCTTCTGGATGAACAGCCGCCATGAACGCGTCAATACTTGTTTCAACCGGCTTGACACAATAGCCAAATATGCTGCGAAATTCCTTGGAAAAATGCATAACATTGTTGACCAGATCCCAGTCCCATGAGCCGAACATCGCCAACTGTTGAGCTTTTGCCAGGTTCTCCTCGCTCTTCTGGCGCTCTGTGATATTTCGTCCGATGGATAGAACTCGCTTGATTCTGCCCCGTTCATCCCGAATAATGCGGTACGATACTTCCAGCCACAAATAGTGCCCGTCCTTATGACGAACACGCCGCTTCATGATGCCTGTTTCCTTGAACATTCCATGTACACGCATGTAATCGGCATCTTCGACATGGTAAAATTGCAATCGTTTTTTCCCAAGCATCTCCTGTTTCGTATAGCCTAGGAGTTTTTCCACCGAAGGAGAGATATATTGGAGTATGCCGTCCGCCGTGCTATATGAGATAACATCCGGCGTATTTTCCGTAATCAGCATATACAAATCCTCATTATCCGAGAGCACCTGCTCCATGTCCTTTTTCTCCGTGATATCCATTGCATACGCAATCAAATAAGATTGTTCGGTAGCCACATCATCAAATATGGTTAGTTCCAGCGCTAGCCAGACGGATGTTCCCCGTTTATGTTTCAAACGCAACTCAGTCTTGTAGACTTGATCCGTAGCCTGTAGCCAACCTGCATAAGCCTCCCTCAATCCTCGCTGATCCTGAGCCTCTTTATACAAGAGATGGTAATATCGGATATCCAGTAATTCCTCCTGCTCATATCCGACCATTTTGCAAAAGGCGGGATTGACGTACAGGCACTTCCCTTCCCTCGACAAAATCACGATTCCTGTCGGGGCATGATTATACATATGTTCCAGCAAAGGTAGTCGTCGAGCACCAGAAAACACAATCAATCTCCTCCTCCGTAGTCTGGTATTTTTATCCAATGTGAGTCCACCTCTAGACGAAAGCCCTTAAAAACATGTATGCACAAAAGATTGCCGATGCAGATTCATCGGCAATCTTTGAATTATTTTTTTATACCATCCGGCTAATTTATACCACCCGGCTTAGAAAATGACGCAAAAATCGTTCCGCATCGACTTTAAGTGCCACATCAACCGTAGTCAGTGATTGAGCTTCGTTCTCATTTTGCACCTCACGGGTGCGACCAACCTCGGCGGAATCGCCCACCTCAACGGCAATGTGCATTGGACGCGTCTCCACAAAATTGGAGTCAATAGCCAACCCTACGGCTAAAGGATCATGCAAAGCACAGCCTGCAATACCAGGTCTGAAATTGCGATAAGCTTCCATATAGAAGTCTGTCATATCTGCCATAAACGCGCCCAGCTCGGTCCCTTGCTCACGCCATTTGTCCACATCCCGCTGTGGAAGCAGGGTTTGCATCGTGACGTCCAGCCCAACGAGCGTAAGCGGAAAGCCCGCTCCCAGCACATAGGCTGCGGCTTCTGGATCGGCGTAAATATTCGCTTCAGCCGTTGGAGTTACATTCCCTTTCACTGTGACCGCGCCGCCCATGATGATCAGGCGCTCAAGCAATTGGGGCAATTCGGGACAGCGATCCAATGCAATCGCAAGATTGGTCAGCGGTCCTACAGCTACCAGGGTAAGTTTGCCCTCATAGCGACGAGCCTGTCCGATTATAAAATCAGCGGCATCCCCAGACGCAGCCTGACGGGAGGGCGCTCCTTTCAACTGATTGCCAATACCGTCTTCACCGTGAATATGCCGAGAATAAGGTTTGAACAGCTCCCGAGCATACGGCTTGTGAGCCCCAGACACGACCGGAGCCTCTACCCCCAGTTTTTCCAGCAGAATCAGTGAGTTACGTGTTGCCTCCTCCACCGAGATATTGCCAAAGGTGGTTGTAATACCGAGTAGCTCCAATTCCGGCGAATGGACCGCGTACGCAATAGCAAGCGCGTCGTCAATGCCCGTATCTACATCTAAGATTAACTTTTTGCTCATGATGACCCTCCACAGTAGAACAGCATTCTTTTTTTCATTATACACAATTTCAATGCTTATTCCCTTGGTCATCAAATTCTTTATTCGAAGACGTAAAAGAAGGCTACGACAGTTATGCCGTAGCCTTCTTTTACTACTTTTCAATCACTCAAGGGGCACATGTTCTAGCCGAATCCTAAGGCTCGATTCCCCACACCAGCTTATCATTGTGGAACAACGTTACTTTGTTCCATTCTGCATAAGAGGTTTTAGTTGGATCAAAGGAATAATCATTGGATTCGTTCAGGTTAGACCAGTCGCTATTGTTCATGCGGATCTGAATATCACCTGTTTGCGCTCCAGCAGCAAGCGTGCCGGCAGCAGCACTGAAACCAATTTCAATATAGTTGTCTGTAATGGTACGCAGCACGTTATCATTGCCTACTTGCGCATAGTCTACTACGGATTGCAGCTCTTGGCTGCCATCCTTCGTAAAATAGTAACGGATTTTCAGCTCACTCAGCTTTACGGGTGTTGTGCCTTTATTTTTCAGGTTAAGGAAAGGCTTAACTGCGTTATTCGCTGGGTCGGTGTCCCCGGCCCGGTACATTACAACCAGATCACCCGCTGGTTCTGTTGGATCAGTCGGTGTACCTTTAGGTTCAGCACTTACCGTTGCAGAATCCTTACTTGTTCCTTTCGCATTCGTAGCACTTACAACATAGAAGTAAGTTGTTCCGTTCGTCAGTCCCTTATCTGTGTACTCTCTTTCCGTTACAAGAGGGGCAACGGCTGTAAAAGGACCTGCTTCGCTAGTGGCACGTTTTACCGTGTAGCTATCGGCACCAGTAGACGCACTCCAAGTCAGCGTCACTTGAGCATTACCAGCTACGGCCTTTAAGCCAGACGGTACAGCTGGAGCTGTAGGCGCTGGGTCCACACCACCAGTGGAAGGCACGATTGCAGGGTACGCATTTTGTACCAGCATCACAAACTGATCATGGAACCATGCTCCTGAAATAGGTGCATTCGGCAAAGCATCTGTTAATGTGCCATCCTTGGTTGTATAGGTAGGATCACACATACGGTCAAAGCCTTTGCCCTCATCGTTCGGAATGAGTGAACTGGAACCATCGGAATCCCCTGGAGGTTTCGCCCAGACATAGGCATCGATATGGCCAGCTGGAGCCGTTTGTGGCGGTGTTCCCATCCCTGCTCCGCTGCTATTACACCAGTTACCACGGTGCGAACGTTTGTCCACACGACCTGAGTTTACATAGGAGTTAATATCATTGCCGACTGCGGAAGTCGGACGGTTAGGTCCGCCCCATCCATTACGGCCGGTATCAATTAACATGCCGAGCGAGCTTGGCCAGCCTGCATTGACAAAATCTCTATGCAAGGACTCAGCGAAATCCGATTCATCGAAATTAGGATTCCATTCGTAGAATTTGGACGATTTGATCGGCTGCCCGCCAATATTCAGGTTGGGATCAGGCAGATTCGGTTCTGTCAACGGTGAAGTATTGGCTGTATTCGTGATAAAGCCATCCACACTGGACAAACCTTTGCTCGTATCTTTGAAGATAGTTGTAAACAGGGATACCGTTGCTGCACGGTTGTTATCCCAACCTAACCAACCAGAGTGACCGATATCCACGTATTTGTACACATTCGGAATCTCGTTCAGCTTATTCATTGTGTATTTAACGCCAGCCTCATAAATTCCTGTAGATTTGGCTTGTCCACATTGGGGAGTATCCAGATTGGTTACCAGATTTGGCAAACTGTCCGGTTCAATGATCGCTACGATACGAATATCCTTATATTTGGGATTTGCAAAAATAGAAGCAATTTTGTCAACATAATCCTTTTTATAGGTTTCCAGACCTGCCTGGGTCAGCGGCAATTCACCATTGGAAGCCAAGGCATGACAATCCCGTCCGGGCAGATCATACACAATAAATTCCGCCGTGATCGGTGTGCTGCCTTTCTTTTGCGCCAATACTTGGTCCAAATGCGCTTCCAGACCAAGCTTGCCTCCACCGCCATTAATAGCAGCAATACGATCAAGCCATACGGCTGTCGGGAACGTTTTGACCGTTTGCATTTTTGCTTTCAGATTGGCATCCGTAATTTTGGCAATCGATGTGTCGACACTAGCCGCATAATCAGGGCTAATATACTTTGTCGCTCCTTGGTAAGGATTGTCCACATGGGATTCTGCATGTATTTTATCCGTAAATCCTGCACCTGGTAGAAAGCTGCTTGCGACGAGTGATAGCGCAAAAGCATATTTCATGCTTTTACGAAGCACTTGCTTTGTTTTCAATTGCTTCACCTATCTTTCCGTGGATTTTGTTGAATCTTCCTATGTCGGCACCTGATTGTTACATGATTAATTGTGAGTTACGCCTACTCTACTTTTCCAAAAAAAGTGGCGTTCATAGTTGCGAAAGGTAAGCGCTTTCTATTTGTGCATGCGCTCACATTTTCCCCTTTTTGTCACCTCCTATGTTAGATTATAGTGAGCTGGAAATCTGCTGTAAATTGAATAAATTAAGGACTACATTATTAATTAGGCATATGAATTGCCACCCTAGTGGTTCATCACGGCCCCTCTTTTTCTGAAGTCGGTTTCTTCATTTGTTGAACATCCCTGCTATAACAAGCTTTCGGGAGATTTAGGATCGACGGCAAAAGAGCAAATTCATAAAAAGCAAGACCGTATTCTTTAATTTCCGTCAGCCTAAATCGACAATGATAAACTCCAGCACGCCAACTATGCCAAATCGTTATATCTATCGACAGCAAAAGGGTGTTTTCAGGCCCTCATGACCGTGAAAACACCCTTTTATTGTTGTGAAGTCAATCTCTGCTCTTGTTGTTCTACACTTTTTCGCGATCCTTGCCCTTGTCGGATTGCCCTGCATTTTTATTGGCGGCATCCCGATCCAACTGCATTTCTTCAACCGTCTTCACCTTAAGTCGTGCTGCTCCCTCATAATGTCGGGTTGGAATCAGATCGCCTGCAGCCAGACGTTGACGCGCCTCGGCAATTGCTGCTCCGTATTGCGGCAGCCATGCTTCCTGCGCCACTAGCATTTCATCAACCATCTGCCAAATTTCTTTCGGATTACACACCGCGCCCACTAGCGGGTCCATCATAAAGGCTTGCCGCAGCAGCTTATCATCTCCGTGTACAGCCGCTTCAACAGCCAAACGCTGAACGGAAATACTTACATTGCAGACGGCAGCAAGACCAAGTGGTAGGTCTCCTACATGTGGCATGGAGATACCATTCCGATCCACGTATCCAGGCGCTTCAATAATCGCGTCGTTCGGCAAATTGGAAATCACACCGTTATTAACGACATTAAAATGCCCCCGGTATACACGTCCGGTTTCCAGACCTTCGATAATGTATGAACCATGCTCTTCACCGCGATTTTCCGCCTTGTACTCCAATGGCTCTTCTTTCATCCAGTTAGGGAAATCTGTTTCAAACCAATTACGTCCTTCTGTACATACACGCAGATAGCCGCCTGTTTCTCCGTTGATCCAGCTGCCTAGATCAATCCAGTCCATAATTTCATTCGGACGCTTCCGGTACCAAGGTACATATTCACTTAGATGACCATTCGACTCTGTGCTGTAATAGCCAAAACGGCGAAGCATGTCGATGCGCACCTTTTCGGTACGGCTATATTCGGGATGTTTTTCAAAAGCCTCCAGCAGCCCGGCTGTCAGATCCTTGCCTTCATGTGACGCCTGAATGTACCACGTCTGGTGATTGATTCCGGCGCACACAATGTCCACATCCTGCTTCTCCAGACCATACACCTCGGCAATTTGGTGATGCCCATGCTGTACGCCGTGACATAGACCGATTGTACGCACACCGCTGTATTTATTACAGGCCCACGTCATCATTGCCATGGGGTTCGAGTAGTTCAGCAGCAATACATCCGGTGCACTTAGCTCGCGGATATCCTTGCAGATGGCCAGCATTTCAGCAATACCACGCTGACCGTACATAATCCCTCCTGCACACAGTGTATCGCCCACGCATTGATCCACGCCATATTTCAGCGGAATATCCACATCGGTTGCAAAGCCCTCCAGCCCGCCAACCCGGATCGTACAAATGACGTATTTGGCATCCTTTAAAGCTATCTTACGGTCCGTAGAGGACTGTATTTGTATGGACAAACCATTCTCGCGAATATCCCGCTGGCACAGCTCAGTAACCATATCCAGATTGTGCTGACTGATATCCGTAAAAGCCACTTCAATATCATTAAATTCCGGCACCGATAACAGATCTCGCAAAATTCCACGGGTAAAACCGATGCTTCCTGCTCCAATAAAAGCTACTTTAAATGACACGGCATTCAACCTCCGGTAATTAGAATGGGTATATACCGTCATTGTAGCAATAGGGATGTGGAAAGCGTTATCAAAATCATGACCAGTTTCGTATTTAGGTGTCAAAAATCCTAACTTTCGCGTGATCAGAGAGTTGCCCATTTCCATTTTGATCCATCCTGTTTCTCTCTTTCTATCTAGTGTTTTTTCAGTTCAATATGTACTTTAAGTGCGGTAAATGTAGTAACATAAAAGAAAACATTGGAGAGCAAGGAGCAGCCTAAGATGAACAAAAAGATTATCTTTTTAGATATAGATGGAACGCTAGTGAATGATGATGGTATGATTCCCGAATCTGCAAAAACAGCATGTATCGAAGCGAGAAAGAACGGACATCTGATTTATTTATGCACTGGCCGATCCAAAGCGGAGATTTATGATTTTATCATGGAGGTCGGTTTTGACGGGATCATCGGAGCTGGCGGGGGCTTTGTAGAAATCGAAGGTGAGATGTTATATCACCACAAAGTATCGGATGAAGATGTTAGGCATATGGTCGATTACTTTGATGAACATGATTTGGACTTTTATTTGGAATCGAACGGGGGACTGTTTGCGAGTAAAAACTTTCTGCCCCATGTGGAACGGCTTATCTATGGAGATGTGGACAATGATCCCGTAGCCAGAGAAAAAAAAGAACAACGCCCGCATCCTTTTATCACCGGCCTAACTATAGGAGAGGACAACCTGTACCGTAGTGACGTGAACAAAGCATGTTTTTTGGAAAATAAAAATGTTCCTTTTGAACAAATCAAAAAGGAATTCGCAGGGAAATTTGAGGTTATTCAATGTACTGTATCTGCTTTCGGGCAAGACAGTGGTGAGCTAATGGTTCCCGGTATTCACAAAGCCGTAGCTATTGAAAAGCTTATTGAGCATTTGGGAAGATCCCAAGAAGACACCATTGCTATCGGAGACGGGATGAACGATGCTGAAATGATTGAATATTGTGCACTAGGAATTGCCATGGGAAATGCCAAACCGGGCCTCAAAGCCATTGCAGATGACATTACGGATGCTGTGGATGAAGATGGACTGTTTCACAGCTTTAAAAAGCATGGTCTGATTTAGTGAGGTTATTTTTATATACTTAAGCCCCTGCAGCAGTTTCTCAACTTAAAAATGTCCTAATCCTACTGGTAGGGGCCTATCTCCAATGCTATCTTTCCACGGAATTCACTTAGTGCCTGCTCGACTTCCATCTCCTCAATAATCGCGCTTATGCTGGCGATAGCTGCCTACGCTTTTTTGGTTACTGTATAATGAGTTAAGTCTCTAAATATTTACAAAGGAGCAAGACATGTCAAACCGTAAATGGACATTTATCCTTATCCCAGTCTTCCTGCTATTTGCCTGGCTGCTCTTTCAGTTCACTCTGTCTTCCTTTCAAATCCACCAATTTGCAGAACAATTGAAGACGGTTTCACCAAACGACGGGGGTTCCGATACAAAAGTGGTATTGATATCGCAAGAGCTAGACAATTATTACTGGCGGTCCATTGAACAAGGAGCCCGAAAAGAAGCGGAACAGTACGGTATGCGGCTCGATTATATCGGTCCAGACCGCATTAATCCGTCCGAGCAGATCAAACTGCTGGATAAAGCGATCGCTGCCAAGGCGGATGCAATTCTGGTTCAAGGGATAAATGATCCGGAGTATCGACGATTAATCGACAAAGCAGCCGGACTTGGCATACCTGTCATCGCGATCGATACGGACGAACCGGACTCCCGAAGGCTGGCTTACGTCGGAACGGATAACGAAGGAGCAGGAAAACAGATGGGCGCGCTGTTAGCGAAAGCCTCTGGAGAGCGTGGCGACATTGGAGTTATGATCAGTAGCGAGCACGTCGAGAATCAGCGACTCAGGCTTGCCGGATTTCGCTCCGTGATCAGCCGCTATCCCAATCTCTACATTGTGGAGATTCGCTCCTCAAATATTTCACGGCTTCAGGCAGCCCAGCAAGCTCAAAACATGCTCGCCCGATATCCGCAGATCCGCTACATGGTCGGATTCAGTGCGCTGGACGGCCTTGGCATTCTGGAAGCCTCGGAGCGGCGCGGCGCGCGGAATTTGCAGATTTTCGCTTTTGACGATATGGCCGAGACGTTGGAAGCGATCAAAGATCGCAAAATCGAACTGACCCTTGTTCAACAGCCAGAAGAAATGGGGGCTAAGGCCATAAAATTGCTGAATGATTATCTAAAGGGGAATGATCCCCAGCAATTAACATACACCAGGGTATATGAAGTGCATGCGGACACTCCCGACAACATGTCCGGAGATGACAGACGATGACGATCAGAACGAAGCTGCTTCTGTTCATCCCTCTTCTAGTTGTGTTCGCCAATATCATCGCTTATTTTGTATTCCAAAGCGGAAAGGTCGTACAACAGAGCTACGATGAAATGCTTGGCCGCATTCTCCTCATCGAGCAAACCTCCGAATCGGCGGAGAGCAACTTAAAGCTCCTATATGCCTATCTGCTTAATCCAAGGGACGATAAGGCTATGCAGGGTCCGACAGAATACCAATTAATGCAGTTGAAAGGCAAAATCCAAGAAGTCTCCGACTCGACCGACCCTTCCTTCGCCGAGGAGAACTACGTGAATTTGTTGACCACATTTCTTGAACAGAAACAAGCCGCAGTTCTGGATGCAAATACACAAGATCCTCAATCGGCTTTTGAACATTATATTGAAGCGGAGAAAACCGTCAGCTATATTCATGAGGAGGGACAGCGACTGATCGATGCTGAACTGGCCTATTACCGGCCGATCATCGAGAACATTCGGAACAAAAATGAGCGAATGAACGTTTTAGGAGTGGCATTGTTCGGCATGAACGCGCTGATGGGGGTTTTGCTTGCAATCTGGATCTCGCGCAGCATTACTGGCCCTGTCGGCAGACTTGTCGGACTGGCGAAGCGAATCGCTACAGGTGATCTGAATATCAAGCCCCCACCGCGACGGGATGACGAGCTAGGCGTACTGTCGGACGCCATTTCGCAAATGTCCGCCGATTTGAGTATCCTCATTGAGAAGGATAAACAGAGTCTGGAAATGCGGCGGCTTGTGAAGGAACTGGAGCTTCTGGCTCTGCAAAATCAAATTAATCCGCACTTTTTATTCAATACCTTAAATGTGCTCTCCAAGCTGGCAATCCTGGAAGGGGCGGAGAAAACCAGCGACCTGATCGTCTCGCTGTCCAATCTACTACGGTACAGCCTGCAGAAGCTGGACAAACCCGTAACACTTCAGGAGGAACTGGATCATATTCGCGAATACGTAACCATCCAGCAGGCACGCTTTCGGGACAGAATTCTCTTTAATCTTCACTTTGACGCTTCCGTTCTTCAGCAGCAAATTCCGGCCTTGACGATCCAGCCATTTATTGAAAACGCTTTTCTTCATGGTGTGGCAGATATGGAGGACGGAGCCATTATCACGTTGACGTTGTCGCGAGCGAACGAGGATGTACAAATTGAAATCTCAGACAACGGAAAGGGTATGACGGAGGAAACCCGACTGTCCGTGCTCCGTCTTGAAGGCAAAGTCGAAAGTGACAGTTCAACAGGACTTGGAATGCAAAATGTGTTTAGGCGGCTGCAGTTGTTCTACGGAAAAGAAGGAATGGTTGAAATCAGTAGCAGTACCGGACGAGGTACTACCATAACCATACGAATTCCAGTCAAGAAGGAGAGTGAGCAGACTGATGTATCGGTTGTTAATCGCGGATGACGAGGCTTTAGAGAGAGAAGGACTGGAATTGACAGTGGAACGGGCGATGCCAGGGATATTCCGGTTTATTCATGCCGGCAACGGTCGCATGGCGATTGAATGTGCGGAAGAGCACCGTCCCCATATTGCGATTCTGGATATCAATATGCCCGGAATCGACGGGCTTGCAGCGCTTCGTGAATTAAAGGAGCGGCTTCCCGATACCCGATTCGTGCTCGTCACTGCCTACGATTATTTTGCCTATGCCCAGAAGGCGCTCTCTTTGGGCGTAAAAGAATATATTTTGAAGCCGGCGAAGCGAGAACTGATCATCGGCACACTGAAACGACTGATTGAAGAAATTGAGTGCGAGAAGCGAGCACGTACGGAAGAATTGGAGCTTAGGCACAAAATCTCACAGCTGATGCCGCTCGCAGAAAATGAGCTGGCTTTAATGCTCATGGTCGACCAGACAGTGGATTCGAGCGCTTCCCAGCTATCAGAATGGCTGGACTTTCCTCTTGATCAGGGAAGCGCCATCATTGCCGCCTTTGACGGATATACGGACGAGCAGGATAAAAAGAAAATTTACGAGCATTTCCGAAGCTATGTAAAAACACATGGCCCGAATGCCATTGTAAGCTCCCTGATCGACCATCATGTAGCCACTTTTTTATGCAAGCCGCCTGCCACCAGCGAAAACGACTGGCGCCAGTTGGTTAAACACCTCGTTCAGCAGCTCTCCGAGCTTGCCCAGCAGCAACTTGGCATTAAGACGGCCATTGGAATCGGATCGCTGCATAGCGGCGAGGAAGGACTTCGCAAGTCCTATTTCGAAGCCGTTTTTGCCTCCACCCTACGCAAGCGGGATGGAGGTTACTGCCACTTTGACGAACTGAAGTCGTCAGAGGCTGGAAACGCTTCTGTGCTTGCCGTCAAAGCGGAGAATGGAATGCTTCAGCAGACGTACGTCATGTCAGCACTGCAACGGATCCGCGAACAGCGGGAGGTTCAAACACTGACTATGCTGGGCAGAGCAAAAATGTATATCGAGGAACGATTCAACGATGAGCTTTCGCTGGAAGAAGTGGCTGATTTTGTCCATTTGAATCCCCACTACTTCAGTAAAATTTTCAAACAGGAATACGGAGAGACGTTCATCGACTTCGTAACCCGGCTACGGATTGATAAAGCTATTTCTCTGATCAAGGAGGGTAACCTTGCTCTGAAGGAAATCAGCTTTGAAGTGGGTTATAAGGACCCAAACTATTTTAGCCGTGTCTTTAAGAAGATAACGGGCGTTCCTCCCACTGAGTTCAAAGGCCAAAAATAGTAGAAATTCATCCATGCCGACCATCGGCATGGATTTTTTTAAGCTCGAATGACAAGGTAATGCTAGATTTAGCCCCTCCGTCTCCAATTCGGGAACCGAAGCCAAAATCGTGCGTGAAAAGGTCCGTTTATTGAAGACGATAACCGGCCTTTCTTTTATAAGCGCATGTTATACTTCTCCTCGAAGAACGGAATGAGGTTTTAGGAATCTGGAGGGGAGATGATTATATGGGAGTAATCATTCATAATGAAAGCGCTCAACAGAAAGCGCTTCAATCGGAAAAACCCAATATGCTTTTTGTGACGCTAGTATCCATCGTAGCTGCGCTTGGAGGGATACTGTTCGGTTTTGATATCGCGGTCGTTTCGGGAGCAGTTGAATTCCTACAGCAGCGTTTTTCGCTGAGCGAATTTCAGGTCGGTTGGGCGGTGTCGAGTCTGATTGTAGGGAGTATCACGGGAGCGGCTCTCTCTGGCTACATGAGTGAAAGGATCGGTAGAAAAAAGGTATTACTGGCCGCCGGATTTTTATTCGTCGTCGGCTCGATCTGCTCTGCGCTTCAAGACTCGTTCACCGGGTATGTTATCTTTCGCATGATCGGCGGCATTGGCATAGGCATCACTTCCACCGTTTGTCCGGTGTACAACGCGGAGATCGCTCCTGCCAAATACCGCGGCCGTTTGGTTGCTTTAAATCAGCTGGCGATCGTAACGGGCATTTTCCTGGTTTATTTTCAGAATTCGTGGATCGTCAGCCTGGGGGATGAAGCCTGGGGTGTCTCAACAGCCTGGCGCTGGATGTTCGGAGTGGGAGCTGTTCCAGGACTGATCTTTATGCTCTTGATGCTCTTCATACCCGAAAGCCCGAGATGGCTTATTAAACAGAATCGGCCTTATGAAGCGTTGCCGATATTGCTGAAAATTCACGGTGAAGAAGCCGCTAAGCAGGAAGTGCTTGATATCAAGGAATCATTCAAAAATGAGAACAACTCATTGAAACAATTGTTCGCTCCCGGTATTCGGGTCGCTCTCTTTATCGGTGTCATGCTCGCCATTATGCAGCATATTACCGGCATCAATGCCATTTTGTACTACGCGCCGGTTATCTTTAAAGGAATGGGACTCGGTACGGACGCTTCTTTGACCCAGACCATCTGGATCGGGTTGATCAATGTGTTGTTTACCATCGTATCTGTATGGCTGATCGACAAAGCGGGACGAAAAATCCTGCTGATAATCGGCACCTCGTTGATGACCTGCTGTTTGGTCATTATTGGAGCCGCATTCAAAATGGGTTTGACCACCGGACCGCTCGTACTCATCATGATATTGATCTACGTGGCCTCCTACGCTATATCGCTTGGGCCAATCGTATGGGTCATGATCTCTGAGATCTTTCCGAACCGCATTCGCGGCAAAGCTGTAGCCATCGCTTCGATGGCACTATGGGCCGGTGATTATCTGGTATCGCAGGCATTCCCTCCTCTGCTGAGCTCAGCTGGCCCGTCTAATACCTTCTGGTTATTCGGAGCCATCTCGTTGTTCGTCGTAATCTTTTTATGGCGCAAGGTTCCCGAAACCAAGGGGAGATCACTTGAACAGATGGAAAATATGTGGCTTGGGAAATGACCCAACTTTAGCTCTCAAGAAGCCCAGCACTGTTATAATGCATGAAATCACACGGCCTCTGAATTCATACCGACCTAAATCGGTAATGGTTCAGAGGCTTCTTGTTGCTTATGTGTAATTTATCCTCCTGCTTCTCCTTTAATCACTCGAAATTATGAATAGGCTGTTTTTGATTAATGGATAGCTGTGGCGTAGCGTTGACTAACACCGTTCTTTTTATAAGCAGCTCCCCGGCGGTTAAAGGCTGTGGCTTCCCGCGCCAGATTCCTTCTGCCCAGCACAGCCTCTTGATGGCACTCCTGCCAGCATGGATAAGCCTGCAGCCGCGCACTTCAAGGCACAGGTTGGCCCTTTCTTGGCGACGTCACAGCGAATGGAGGTAAGCTTGCTGTTCACCATTCGGACGGGCGTTTCCAACACGGGGACTGTGCCGATGATACTCAGCGCCTGCTGCGCTAGATTCAGCATCCCGCCCAGCAGGTTTGCCTTTGACGATGCAAGTGTGACAGGGGAAGCACCTGCCCTCTTCGCTGACCACCACCTGAGCATCCCCCGTTAGGTGAGCCCGCTCCAGATCTGCTAGCGCGCTTTTGGGCGCATGGGTGGCCTGTAAGCCTGAATTGACATCAGCGACGGCTTCGGTACAGAATCTAACTCTGTTGTTGTTCGTTCATCTTTTCTGCTACTACCTGTTCACGTTTTGCCATTTCATTCAACTCCTTCATTGATTTCTCTATACTAAAAGGGCTCACTCCTAACTCATAATTCAAGTTGGAATAAGCCTTTGAAAGTTTATCAAGTGTGCTTGTCAAGTTTTAAAGCGTTTGGTTTGTTGGTTGTATATTGTACGATCTTGTTAATGGGATTGTAAACTCCGTTTACACAAACTATTTTTCAGACTCTTAACTACTCATCCATCTCCCAACGAAAGTATTTAGAAAGATTATGGTTTGCCTTATTAATATCATCATCTGAACACTTATTAATAATATGACTTAATGTTTCTTCAAGTTTTTTTTCATTAAAGTCACTTGTTATAATATGACCACGTCCTATAATGATACTACCTTGACCTACCATCCTGTCTAACCTTTTGGGACTAACTAGTTCAAATGAAAATAAGTCTGATGCTCCACTTATCTCTTTAGGGCCGATATCTACATGATAAGTAATATAAAAATCGTCTATATCTTCACCCCAATCCTCAAATATTTTTGTTAGAGCTTTTATAGCAAGCATTTAATGTGCCCTCCTAATCCAAAATATCAATATGAACATTTTTAATCTGTTTCGGTGCCCAAGTCTTATTATAGTCGTTATAGTTACGTTCTGTCCTAATCATGATATTTTCCTGAAAATTTGCTCTTACCATATTTTCTCCCTTCTTAAATTGAATTCTAAAAGCCCTCATTCCATCTACACTTGAAAAACCAACAATTTCACCTGTCGTTTTATTAAGAATATCTTTCCCCCCCTTACCTACCCATGCTTTACCGGCACTCATCGCCTCTGCACGAGTAGAACTACCAAGAGTTGATAATCCTTTTGATGATTGTTTAACTCCAAGAAGAATTTGAGAATTAGTCAAGTTATCTACATATCCAGAATGCCACCATTTAGGCTTGCCCGTCTCCTTAGTCCCAAGTTTAACTTCTTGCTGGAGTATATTTTTCGATTGCTGTTTCAATGGGACACTATCTGAAATTATTTCCTCGGTTATTTGTTTCTTGCTTGATTGTGAGAAAAACTGTTTAAATTCTTCTGCACTTGGGCCACGTCCTCCGCCTCGTCCATCAAATACAAAAGGACCTTCCGTCATGTTAGATAATGACATCCATTTTTGCTCTTCTTGAGATATACCTTCTTTATTCGATAAAATCAAAAAGTCGTCAGGATAACTTTTTTTCCAATCCTCATAATATTTTAAATCAGGATCGCCATTTGCTTTGCGCACCACTCGATCTGCTGCCCAATAACTTCCTTCCGGTATATCAGGTCTGTAGTCCTCATTAACTGTTATATAAACATACGTTCCACGAATTCCCCATTTCTTTTTATCTTCCTCTGTAGGCTCTATCCTTTCCTGCACACTCATCTTTCCCCAAGGTTGCCTTGGAGGCTGTTCTATATTCTTGGGCTTCCAGCCCGCTCTTACTTCAAGCGGAATTTTGTGATACTCCGTGTTTAGCTTGTCCATATTATGGGCTAGATTTTTCGCTAGCTCCCCTAATGATCTGGAACTAGCGACGTTGCGGGCTGCTGTCCATACTTTGCCCCTGTAAGCGGAGGCGTAGCGTTGTCCGACGCCGTTCTTTTTATAAGCAGCTACCCGGCGGCTAAAGGCTGCGGCTTCCCGCGCCAGATTCCTTCCGCCCAGCACAGCCCAGCCTCCTGATGGCACGCCTGCCAGCATGGATAAACCAGCGGCCGCATACTTCAAGGCACGGGTTGGCCCTCCCTTGGCAACGTCACGGCGAATCGAAGTGAGCTTGCTGTTCGCCATCCGGGCAGGCGTCCCCAATACGGGAACCGTACCGATGATACTCAGCGCCTTCTGAGCTACGTTTAGTATCCCCCCAAGCAGGTTTGCCTTCGGCGATGCAGGTGTGGTGGGTGAAGCACCTGTCTTCCTCGCCTGGCCACCACTTGAGTTTCCTCCGTTAGGTGAGCCCGCTCCAGATCCGCCAGTACTTTTGGGCGCATGAGCAGCCTGATAAGCCTGAATGGACATCAGCGGCGGCTCCGGTACAGGCTCTAAATCCGCTACGAAAACAGGGCGTTTTGTAAATCCATCCAGTTTAACCCTGGATGCACGAATATCCGTCTCGCCATCCATCACCATACTGCTGCTGCCTGCTTGCAAATAAATGGCCTCGACTGCCGCTATATCCACTGTGTCCTCCGCATGGATCGTCAGCTCCCGTTTGGCCGCAATTGAAAGCATATGGTCACTGTGTACCTGTATTCCCTTTGCATCAAGTGAAATATATACGCTATTCGTTTTAGCCGATACCAGCAACTCTTGCGCGCTTAGCTTAACCAGCTTGTCATGAGGAGTGCCCCAGTATTTAATGTCCGGATTGCTCAGCTCCGGTACAGGTTTGCCACTACGCCTCACAGACCTGGCTGCAAAACCATCCGACTCCTGCAGGGTCGGGAACTGTACCTGCACCATGTCTCCTTTTTCGGGCATCACATACCAGCCGCTATGGCCCTCTGCACTATAGCCTGTTGCATAGGGGAGCCAGCATGCCTTTTCCCGTTCCTGTACAGCATCTATGGTGAGATGTACACGTACCTGATCCCGCTCAACTTCCAGTACCTGGCCCTCTAGGGAGGCCCCTCTCACTGAATAGTTCCAGATCGGCTTTTGCCGAATTTCATCTTCAGAAACCAGTGTATAGGTATGTAAAAACAACCCCCGGTCCATCCGGGACACGACATCCGCAACGAGCAGTTCCTTGCCTTGAAAAGAAAGTACATCTCCCGGGCGGAAATATCGTGCACTCTCCACAGTATAGAACGTACCATAGGGGGTGTTGGCTTCGTTATGGCGCATACCGATTTGAATCCCCGGCTGTCTTTGCCAAAGGTATGCTCCTCCAGGCAATGCTCTACCCATGAAGCCATCCACGCTGACAGCAGATAGTCGCTCACTGCTACTTGAATCACTCCAAAAATATTTTATTCCGTCGTCCATATGACCCGATCCCAGAAGCGGACCGCCATGGATTCCATCGGCTTCGTACACCAACGACGCTCCATATGTCAAACCGTCCCCGTCAGAAAAAGCTGCATCCGCGCCGACAAAGCTTTTTCTTGAGTGATACGGGACCTCATCCAGTGTTGCGGGTCGTCCCTCGGGAATACCGAACCAGAACTTGGGACCATCTGCGGCAGCCTCCGGCACAAGCACGGCTCCAAATCTGGAAGCCATCCTTTTCAAAAATGCCCAGTCTGTTTCTCTGTACTGCAATGTCAAAGCGCCCAGTTGGGTATCCCCGCTGACCGTATCAATTACATCTGCACCTGTATAACCAGTAAGTACCTGCTTCAGCAACTGCCCATACGTCATGGTATGATCTTGAAAAGACCGGGTCACAGGCCTCGCATCGAGTCGAATCGTATGTGATATGGCCTCTAACTGTACGTAATGAATACCGTGTACTTGCTTCAGCGTGATACGCGTCATTTGTCCATGAAACAACGTACGCAGCCGCTGGCCATCCTTGTCCTTTTCGATGACTTCAACCGGTTCGGCTTCACTCTCTAACTCCATAAACCGTTCCTGCTTTTCCTCCGGCACGATGCCACTTACTACCAAACGTACATGGTCGCCCAATCTACGCTCAATACGAATGTCTGTCATGGTTTGCAGCGGAACTTTACTCAGTAATTCCACATGACGGTAACCGGATGTTTCCTGCACCTTGTCCATTTGATGAGAAACCCCCACTATCATTCCAGATTCTGCCCGTCATTTTCAATCGTTATTGCTCCGCAATACAGGCAGGCATTGGTACAATGCTCCAGCAAGGCAGGCTGTCCCTCGACGAGCACATCCTGCTTGCCCCCAATCCAGGGTCGAAGAATGACCGGAACACAAGGCGCCTTCTTCACACCGAAAATGTCCACCATCTCGCTATTTTGAACCGCCGGATTGGCCGAGCTAAAACAGTTACCAAACCCAGATATATGAACTCCCGGTTCGTGATCCCCCACATTCATCTGGGCCTTGTCCTTGATGTAAACACCGTGGCTAAACGGACGCTTGAGCCGGGTGGGTTGTGTACCACGGTTGCATTTCAAAATAGCCCCTGCAACCACATATCCTTTTTTTGCACCTGATCCGGCCTGAATGGTCATGGATGCTTTTTCTTTTGCCATGGTCTGCTTCCTCCGTCAATTCGTTTTGACTTCGCTGCCAACGACCGATGTGTCACCACCGAGTGTAATATGGCTGCTGCGGCTGGACAGGTTGATTTCCTGACCGGCGGAAATAGTCACCTTTTGCCCCGCCTCCATGTGGATGTTACCGCCTGCCGAAAAATGAATATCTTTGTTGCTCACCATATGAATACCGTCGCCCTGATTCAGCTTGATGAAAACAGCGCCATCCTTGCCGGTAATCACCACCTCTTCCGGTGTCAAGCGGATTTCCTTACCATGTGGCGTTCGGAATATTTTTACGTCGGGATGCTTCAAATGATTGTGGCCGCCATCCCCCCGATCCTGCCGGACCGAGCTACTCGCGATGCCCTCATCATCATGCTGGTTCGGGAAATAAATACGCACTTTATCCCCCAGCTCAGGCATCACATACCAGCCACTATGCCCCTCTGCACTATACCCTGTTGCATATGGAAACCAGTGGGCTGTATTTTTGTCCTGCTCCAGGTCGATATCCAGATGCACTTTAACCCGATCACGTTCGACAGAGATCACTTTTCCCTCCAGAGACAGACCCGTCAACTGCTCGTTATAATACGCTTTCTGTCGCAACCCCTTATGTGTCGTCAAGGTATATGTGTGCAGCAGTACTCCCTGCGTCATACGAGTTTGTGCCTCGTATACATATAGCGTTTTGCCACGGAATTGGATTTCATTGCCTAGTTCCAGCACCTGCTCTGTTTCAACGGTATAATCGAGAAAATCCTGCTCGTCCACCGAAGCTGTATCATTGCCTGCAAAGTAGCGATATGCCGAGATTCTTTTGCTTACCGTGTAATGATAATTGTCCAGTTGAACAGCCGTTCCGCTTTCCTCAATGCCAAAATAGAACTTTGGGGTATCAAATATGGCCGCGGGCATAAGGGAGGTATGGTAATAGGAAGCCAGCCGCTTGAGAAAAGCCCAATCAGTCTCGCGGTACTGCACCCACATCCGCCCGATCGACACTCCTCCGGTGGCCGAATCCATGATGTCCAAGCTAGGATAAAGAAGCGAAATACGACGCAGCAGTTCATCCACCTTCATATTTTTGTCCTGAAAAGAACGACTTTGGGGGCGTACATCCAGCCTGTAGGTATGCGACACAGCCTCTACCTCCAGGTAGTACACATCTCGTACCGCCTTCACTTCAATCGCCAGCACTGTTCCGCTAAACAAGGGAACCTCCGTGCCATCCTCAGCCAGCTGCGAGATTCCGACAGGTGAGTCAAATTGGGTCATATCCACATAAGTGTCTTTTAGTTCCTCAGGCACGACAGCGGTAAAACGCAACCGAGTGTGGTCGTTCAGCTGCTTGACCAGGTAGAGCTCCTGTACATTGATAAGCTGATAAGGCGTGATTTTCAGATTAGAATAGGTGGTGCTTATCTGCTCCATGTTCCTTCTCCTTCAGCCTCACTAGGCAGGATTTTTAGTGTGGTCATCATACGTTGAGCGACCGGACGCCATGTATCCATACGTTCCTCCGTACAGTTAAATGAGCATATAAGCGCATGCCCTTCCAGAGCTGCAAAAAAGGTCAGATTATACAGACGCGTATTCAAAGCCGGAGTCATAAATTCACAGTATCCGACCCGTCGTCCGTACACCTTGCACACACCGTCTGCATACCATTCCGTCAACTTTTGCGTGTGGTGCAAAATGTAGATCATCTCGCTGGTGAACGCCTCTAGCTCCTCATCCGTCAGTTCGCTTGGTGTCAGGTTAAAAGAAAAATTGATCTCCCCTGTTGGATCGGTCAAAATGAGCGGTGGGCGATAACTCGAAGGATATTTAAGTTCAATCTCCCGCTCACCCATCTCGGTGAAAGTCCGGGGCAACCATATCGAAATTTTGTCGTTCAGCAAAGGACGTTCTGCAAAAGCGATTCGTTCTCCGTCCAGCATCTTAAGTGGATAAAGTTCCAAGCCGCTCTCAGATTCTATGTAATTGTGTAAATCCGATTTCGGGAGACCAGATGCACCCTGTTGTTCCTTCCGTGCAGCATTAATCATGTCTGCAATTTGTTCATCCATATGTCCCATCGACGGTAAAACTCCTTTATATGTTCAATCTCAATATTCATTTCATGGAACTTTATAACATAATTGAATCCAAAGAACCATTTGAATTCCAATTTATACCTTACATTATAGGTATCATACGAAGTGTTTTTGTTATTGTCAATTTATAACTCTTATAAAACAATCAAGATATAAGACCTATTATCATGCATAAAAATGAAAGATTTACTATCATTCAGATTCTTTTTACCCAAAGCAAGCATCCATACTTGTGAAAATACGTCTTCATTTTCAAAGAAATAAAGTTAATTCGCCTATGAACATCTTCAATTTAAAATAATCATATGAATTTCAATTCCCAAAAAATGATTCTTTTGAACCTGAATCCAATTGCCTATTTTCAAAATCAAAAAAAGCCTACCTTTTTATCAGGTAAGCTCCACGCGAATATGAATAAATCATAAAACTTCCTATATATTCAGTCCCCTTCCTCCTCCGCATAGTTCCTCACATTGCGCTCTACAGCAGAGCGGTATTCTACAGGGGTTTGGCCTGTGTGCTTTTTGAACAGCATATGAAAATACTGCCTGCTGGCTACGCCTACATAATCGGCAATTTCTTGAATGGGAATGTCCGTTTGCTGAAGAAGCATACGGGCCTTGTCCATTCGCAGCATTGTTAAATACGCGGTGAGTGTTAGCCCCGTATGTTTTTTGAAAATACGGTGCAAATAACCTGGGTGCAGATTCACGGCCGCCGCCATGTCCTTGACCACAATCTCTCGATCATAGTTCAGATGGAGAAATTCAATGCATCGTTTGATGTACATATCCGTTTGCTGCGTGTTGCTACGCTCTGCCTCTTCCCGTAGACGTGCAATTCGTACTAGCAATTGCATAAAAAGCATCTCTGCCATTGCACCCGGCTGTTCTTTTCGTTGGTCCAGCTCCAGCACGAGACTTTTCAGCGCATAATATACCTCTTCCGGGTCCGATAGTACCAGATACGGGAACGGACGTGACATGAGAGTCGTGACCTCCTGCTCCTCCGTTGCGATTTGTCGGATAGACGGCCCTACCCTCACCCCTTCCGTAAAACCAAACTCTACATTTAGCATCCGGCACGGTTGTTCTCCTTCCACCACCAGTCGATGCGGTACACCTGCGTCCAGCATAATAAACTCGCCTTTACGCAGCGTGATGCTTTCTTCCGTGTTCTCTCCCGTTTGTACATCTACCCTGCAAAAGCCGGAAATCATGTACATAATTTCAGTGGAATGATGATCGTGGTAAGACATCGTATAGTCATGCCATTGCTTGTAATAGTAAGCAAAAAAGCGGGGAATATAATCCCCGTCACGCAGCCGTGGCTCAAACAGACTTCCGTTCATCCCCGCACCTCCGTGAAATAGATAAGGCTAATATGGCAAGTATATGTAATCGCTCTATTTTCACAGTTTAGCAGACTGAACCGTGTACTTCTATTTCGTCCATTGGACGATCTATAATCCTTTGGAATGTAGCAGGCGACTCCTACCTAAAAGGTAGGGGGTTCATCACTTTCTGGACTTAAATACTGAATCAACATTCCCACAAATCGGTTAGCGATTTGTATATCCTCAAGTTCGTTATTCCAATCGCCCCTGGACGTCAGACTCATTTTCTGGAGTATACCCATCATAGAAGTGAAAATAAAATGAGCGGTCTTCAAGGGTTCTGTGTCGGACTTTAATGATCCATCTTGGATTCCAGCTTCCAGAGCATCTATCAGGAAATGTTGTTCCTTTTCCCGGCTAACAAAATTGTTGTACTGTTCTTTGAGTTCTTGATTTGAATCATAAGCTTCGTAATGCAGATCGAATAAAAGAATAAACTTGATGTATTCCGGATGTTGCCAAGCGTAATTAATCCATGCATCAAGCATCGAAGTAAGCATCTCCTTACCGCTCATTTCGGCTGAAGGTGCTCTTCTAACAAATTCGGTCATGCTCTCAAGGATTTCCATCTGGACCTCAAAGATCAGTTCGTTCATGGACTGAAAGTGCTTATAGAATGTGACCCTGCTTACACCAGCCACGTTGCATACATCCTTAATATTAACTTTGAGAAAGCTTTGCTTCATAAAAAGTTCCTTTGCAGCCGCAATGAGTTCTTCCCGATTTTTGTTTTTCAAGTTCTGATGCCAGTTCTCAGTCATTCACAACCATCCGTTTCTTATTTTTCGATTTTTGTAAGGTTAAGAAAAGGGCAGATGCAAGGATAAGTGCACCAAAAATATAAGGAATATGAATGTGTTTGTCAAACAACAAGCCCGCTAAAATGGGTCCCAATATATTGCCTAGGCTGGTATACGTCGTATTCAATCCAGCGGCATATCCTTGGCGATCACCAGCTGAGTTCGCGATCATTGTACTTACCGTTGGCCTTAGGAAGGCATTAAAAGCAAAAAACAGAGCAGATACCGCCAGCAAATAACCTAGATTAATCTTAATGATCATTAACAGTAAAGCGATGGCTGTCATGATCAAAGAAAGACGTATAAGCTTCATCTCACCAAGTCTCTTGATGAGATAATCAAGTAGCCATATCTGTACAACGATGCCTATAATTGCACCAACCGTAATGATCATTGAGATTTTGGTGGCATCAAAACCATATTTTCGTTCCACAAAAAGAGCATACACTGTTTCGTAATTCATCAAACCTAATGTCATGATCAGAATGAGGAGAAGATAACGAAAATAGGATGTCCGAAATGAATTTAGGATTTGGTTGCGAATGGGTTCCCGGCGGACCCAATGGCTAGCGGGTTTTCGTTTTTCCTTGGGTAGTGTCTCTGGCATATACAAGCTAAGCAGCGTAGCAACAAGTCCAAGTCCACCAGCAAAAAAATAGGGCACCCTTATGCCAAACTCAGCGATCATACCGCCTAACCCCGGATCAAGCACCATCCCCAAATTCATGGAAGCACCCAAGTACCCCATCCCTTTAGCGCGAGTTTCAGGAGTGGTAATATCAGCAACATAGGCCATATTGGAAGGAACCATTAATCCAATACCCATCCCCCCAATAAATCGGGCGATATATAGAAGGGGCAATGTCGTAGATACAGCAAACATGAGATCCGAAATGACCGTTAAAAACAGACCGGTGATGATCATGGATTTTCGACCCCATCTATCCGAAAGCTGCCCACCTAGGGGCGAAAAAATAAACTGTGCTGCTCCAAATGCGGCAATAAGATACCCCGCAGCAGCTCCTGCCGCATTAAATTGTTTCAGATATTCAGGCAGAATGGGAATCACCATGCCTTGACCCAATAAAGCAATAAACAAATTCAGCATCAGAATGAAAAGCGGAAATGTAGCAGACTTAGGTAAGCTGCTCATGTTTGTAACCCCCTCCAACCCTTTACACTATGTAACCCTTTACTATGTGTAAACTATATTAGTTGAAATAGGGGGCATTGTAAATAAAAATACAAACCTATTGAGCCTAGCTAATACCGAAAAGAGATCTTGTTATTCTTGATTTACACATGAGGCTCCCTTTTTGCAAACTCTTGTAACATACCTCTTATTTGTTCTACCAATATAGCAGGTGCTTTCTTGGGTGAACCCGTGTCAAACGGAGGCTGAGGATCGTATTCCAAAATCAGCTGGACTCCTTTACTCATGTCTTCTCCCAATTCCCATGCTATTAGCTGGAGTGCCATATCAATACCAGAGGAGACACCGGCTGCTGTAATGATTTTGCCCTGACGAACCACTCTCTCATCTGTTGGAATGGCTCCAAGAGATTGAAGCAGGTCTAAGGAGCCCCAATGACTGGTGGCTACGGTTCCATTTAACAAGCCTGCGGCGCTCAAAATCAGAGAGCCATTACAAACCGACGTGGTCCATTTCGTAGTTTCATGTATTTGGCGAATCCAGTTTAACGTTTCTTCGTCATTCATTGGAGTTTTATAATTTGGCGGACTGCAGCCTGGAACAACAAGAATATCAGCTGAAGGTACTTCAGAAAAACTGTAATCGGCATGCAAATAACCCATATTTGAGTCCAGTTTGACTAACCCTTTTTTCTTAGCGACAAACTTCACTTCACATTTCAGTGTAGCAGCAAATACATCATATGGACCTATGGCATCTAATGCTGTGATTCCATCGAAAAGCATGATTGCGATTTTCATGATGACTCTCCTTTGAAGTGGGATTTTATTCTTGCACACCCATACTAACATACATATACGGGGTATGGGTATATTTAATTTTGTAAAAAAACTGCTCGGCTTTCTTCATAGACGATATTGCCCACAACCAGAACAGTGACCTTTTGAAGTAATAATACGCTTACCAGCGTAAAAGCCTCTGCCCTCAAGGGGGTATGTTAATTTCAAACATCTCTTGTCACAAAAAGGCATACTTAAAAAGGGCTACCCCCAGGGTAGTCCTTTTTTTTAGCATCATAAGGCTTCTACATCTTGCCTACAAATCTGTGAATCGAGAGCCGGCTTAAGAGCTTTGCTTACTCAATTGACCATAATATAAATCACTGTAAAAGCCTTTGTGAGCCAGCAGCTCATCATGAGAGCCCTGCTCCTCCAGACGGCCATCCTTCAAGACCAGAATCCGGGTTGCCTGACGAATGGTATTCAGCCGATGCGCGATGACGAAACTTGTTCGCCCTTGCATAAGCCGCTCCAGTCCTTCTTGTATCTTCATCTCAGTAATGGTGTCGATGCTGCTGGTTGCCTCGTCGAGTACAAGAATGGAAGGGTTGGCCAAAATAGCACGAGCAATAGCCAGCAGCTGTTTTTGCCCTTGACTGATGCCGCTGCCGTTCGCTTCCAGCACCTTGTCGTATCCGTCCTTCATTCGCATGATAAAGGAATGGGCGTTGGCCAGTTTCGATGCTTGTTCAACCTCCTCATCGGTGGCGTTCAGTCTGCCGAAACGGATATTTTCACGAATCGTCCCCTGAAACAGAAAGGAGTCCTGTAGCACAAATGCCATGCGGGAGCGCAAGCTTTCACGCTGTATGGTGGTAATATCGCGTCCGTCCAGCGTAATCGTGCCCTTGTCGGGGCCATAGAATCTAGAAAGGAGCTGGATCAGTGTTGTTTTTCCTGCCCCGGTCGGACCGACCAGCGCGATCATTTCACCAGGTTTGGCTTCAAAAGAGATACCTTCCAGTGTAGCACTTCCCTCATCATAACCGAAGGAAACATCCGTAAACCGCACCGCCCCCTCCACATGCGCTACCTCCACTGCCCCGCGTTCATCCTTGGACTCTTCATCTTCATCCAATATTTCAAATACACGCTCAGCTCCGGCAATAGCAGACAGCAGGGTGTTCCACTGGTTAGCCAAATCGTTCAGCGGTCTGGTGAACTGGCGGGCATATTCTACGAATACAATAATTGTACCTATAGTAATGGAGCCGCGAATGGCCAAAATCCCACCGATCCCCGCTACAATAGCAAAGCTGAGATTATTCAGTCCATTCATCAGCTTCGGTATAAAGCCTGAAATCGTTTGTGCCCAGAAGCCCGACAGCCGAATACGGTCATTGCGCTCGCCAAAACCATGGATGACTCTCTTTTCCTGCGAAAATGCTTTAATAATCTGCTGCCCGGACAGCGTTTCTTCGATGTATCCGTTCAGTTCGCCCACATTCTTCTGGCGTTCCTTATATAAGGGCCCGGTGCGACGTGTAATCCAGCGCATCCCGGCAGCCATCAGTGGCACTACGATAAAGGTCAGCAGGGTCATCAGCGGGCTTAACCACAGCATCACCGTGAGTGTACCGATTAGCGTCAATATGCTCGAAAAAATCTGAATGGCGGAGCTGTTGAGCGTAGAACTGACATTTTCGATATCATTGGTCAGACGGCTCATGATCTCTCCCTGCTGACGTTTGCCATAGAAAGGAATCGGTAGTCGATGCAAATGTGAAAACAGATCGAAACGCATACGGTACACCGTCTCTTGGGCAATCTCAATCATCCAGATATTTTGCAGCCAGGAGGTCAGCGAGTTCAGTAGATATACAGCCCCTAATCCGATGAGAAAATAAATCCACGTGCGTCCACCCGGACCTTCGAGAAAATCATCCACCGCTACACCAACCAGATATGGACCCAGCAGAGCCAGCCCGGAGCTGAGCAGCACCATGAACAGTACCAGCATCAGTTTGGCCTTACGACGAGCCAGATAAGCCCATATCCGTCCTAAGGTGCCAGACCAGTTTTTCGCTTTGGCCTTGCGGCGTCCTTCAGCTCCCGCCGGATTTCGCAGCACACCGGACGGCGGTGTAGGCTGACGGAACGGTTCAATGAGTTCCTTGAACATGCGACTCCTCCTTTCCATATTGTGATCCATAGATACGTCGATACAGATCCGAGCTATCCATGAGATGCTTATGACTTCCGCTTGCCATCAGACGACCCTCATCCAGCAGTAAAATCTGATCTGCCGATGCGGTCGAGCTGATTTTCTGCGTAATGAGAAATGTCGTACAGGACAGGCCATCGAGTGCATTCAGTAGTGCTGCTTCCGTCCCTACATCCAGCGCACTTGTGCTGTCGTCCAAAATCAGCACTGCCGGCTGGCGTACCAGCGCGCGGGCAATCGAAAGTCGCTGTTTCTGTCCGCCAGACAGATTGACGCCACGCTGCCCGAGCATCGTATCATAGCCTTGCGGCAAGCGTTCAATCATATTATGGATTTGCGCCATGCGTGCGGCTTCCTTAATTTCCTCCAGGCTGGCATTCTCCAGCCCCCAAGCAATATTATCCCGAATCGAGCCGGTGAATAGCAGTACCTCCTGAGGGACATAGCCAATGGCCTCTCGCAATATGGACGCATCCAGTTCACGAGCGTCCTTTCCGTCAAAGCGCACATGACCTTCATCCTCTTCATAGAGACGCGTAATCAACTGCACAAGTGAGGATTTTCCCGAGCCAGTGGCCCCCATAATAGCTATCCGCTCGCCCGATTGCGCTTTAAAAGATATTTCCTTTAGGACAGCCAGATCACTGCCCGGATAATGAAAGCTCACCCGGTCCATTTCCACCTGTCCCTCAATCCGTGTATGATGTGTTGAAACAGGCTCCAGCCCATGCCTATCTTCATTAGAAGTTTCCAATATCTCTCGGATCCGCCCCGTAGATGCAGTTGCCCGGGAAAACACAACAACGATACCTGATAAGGCAGACAAGGCTCCAATCGTCCGCAGTGAATAATTGACGACTGCGACCACCTGTCCTACACTGGCATCCCCAGTGGAAATTTGGCCGCGTCCGAACCAAAGTACTGCAATAATCCCTGCATTCATCGTAAACAAAATGAACGGCATCGTCGTTTCCGTCCAGCGTAGAGCGGACACCGTCCCTTTCATCAATTCGCCTCCGTAATGGGCGAAACGTTCGATTTCATGCCGCATCCGTACAAAAACCCGGATGAGGCGGATACCTGTCAGGTTCTCCTGGATTACTCCGTTAACGTCATCTAAGCGACGTTGGACACCCTTAAATAAAGTGACCGTTCGCCGCATCATCACCAACACAAACACAAACAGCACCGGGGCCATAACCGCCAATAATAGTCCAAGCCTGAAATGTACAACCAGTGCCATCACAATACTGCCGATGACTACAAGCGGAACCCGTGTCATAAACCGCAGGCTCATAAACACCGTATCCTGTACTTGCGTGACATCCCCGGTCAGGCGCGTAATCAGCGACGAAGTAGCAAAACGTTTAAACACAGGATACGAAAAGGATTGCACTTTACGGTACAGCTTTTCCCGCAAATCATAGCCGAAGCCCTGACTTGCATGTGAAGCAAAAAAAGAACTGGATATCCCCGCCATAAAAGCGATAACAGCACTGCCCACCAGTACACTGCCCCATAACCAGACGACAGACAAATCCTGTTGCCGAATGCCCTCATCTATGATTTTGGAGATCAAATACGGCTGCGATAACTCTACCGTCAATTCCAGCAACATCATCACGAGCGCCGCGATGGCTGGAACCCGATATTTTTTCAGAAAAGAGAACATCATCCCCACAAGCATTCCTCCAATTGCCTATAGCCGTCCTTCCAGGTCAGCGTGTAATGGTTATAAGATTTGAACCTGCCTGCTGTAAAACCATATATACGCACTTTATACAGCACTATATTTTATTATACCCTTCTGAACGGCTTCGTTTAACCAGCAAATTGGAGACTCCGGTTGCAGGAATTAACAAATATACAAAAAAAGCATTCCAGTCACGGTCACACTTACCGGACGGGAACGCCTTTTCGGTTATTTCGGCAGCTCAGCCGGATAATACTGCAGCCAGCGCCTTAAATCCGCGCTATGAATGACACGCTTGGGATCTTCACCGACTAGGCGAAGCCGCTCCAGCAGGAAGTTGATTTCACCGGAGCCTGCCGCGATTCCTTCCTGCTCCAGCATATATTGAACTGCACTTCTGCCCGAATGCTTGCCGAGTACGAACGAATGGTCAGTGCCCAGCTCGGTCGGATCAAGGGCCTGGTAGGCGGCGCGCTCCTTTAGCAGACCGTTGATATGTATGCCGGATTCATGGGCGAATACCATGTCTCCCACAATGGGCTTGCCTTCGGGAATGATTCGGTTGGAGGCTTGGGACACCAGTGCAGCCAGCGGGTTCAGCAGTTCGGGACGGACGCTGCAGGTTCCTTGATATAGGTCCCTCCACGACATCACCACCTCTTCCAGCGCCGTATTACCTGCCCTTTCCCCAAGCCCCGACACCGTGGTACTGGCCCAGACAGCTCCCGCCTGCAAAGCTGCCAAAGTATTGGCAAGCGCCAGGCCATAATCATTATGACAGTGAATCTCAAGCTCCACATCCTGCGGCACGCGCGATACAAACCTGTCTATACGGGCAGCTATGGCAGCAGGATGATGAACGGACAGCGTGTCGGCATATCTAAAGCGCCGGATACCATCTCTGTAGAGCTGATTCGCCAACTGCTCGAGGAACAGGTCATCTGCCCTTGAAGCATCCTCAAAGCCTACGGAAATAGTCATTCCTTTACACTGACCGTAATCGACAGACTTGCGGATCAGCTCCGTCACCTGCTCAGGATTCATACCCAGCTTGGCCTTCATCTGCACCGTCGACACGGGAACCGAAATATGGGCCCAGCCGACACCTGTCGATTCAGTTGCATCAATATCTGTGAATACCGCGCGATTCCAGGTCATTAACTTCATCTGAAGTCCGAGAGCAGCAATCCTGGCAATAGACCTGCACTCCGCCTTTCCCATTGCCGGAATTCCGATCTCAGCCTGCTCCACCCCCGCCGAGTCCAGCATGATGGCAATTTCAGTTTTTTCCTCGGCTGAAAAGGCAACGCCCGGAGCCTGTTCTCCGTCACGAAGTGTTGTATCACAAATATGCAACCGACTCATCTGTATCCCCTCCCGTTCCGCAGCACGGACAACGCGGGTTGCGTTTGACTGCTATGGTGCAGCTACTCATATCCAGCACATTCATACGGTACATGCGGTCAGTGAACAGATTGCCCGCATCTGTAATCCATTTGACCGCTTCCAGTGCAGCCATGCAGCCAATCAAGCCGGAGGTGGCTCCCAGGACCGGGAATCCCAAAGGTTCCCAAGGCTGTCCGCCTTCCGGGTAAAGACATTCCAGGCATGCCGTCTTACCGGGATCAATGGTCATCAATGATACTTCATAGGCGTACATGGCCGCTTCTATCATTGGTCTGCCATGTCGAACACATAGTCTGTTCAGCGCATATCTTTCCGGAAAGTCATATCGTGCATCAATCACGATATCCGCCGCTTCTACCCATGGCCCAGAGGATTCTTCCGTGATTCTGTGGGCGTGGCCCTCAAGCTCCGTCTCCGGATTGATACGATGCAAATGCTGTAATGCCGTCTCCATCCGTTCCTCCCCGATTCGTCCGCTGTCCATCAGCACCTGCCGGTTCATATCGGGCAGATGGATTACGCCCTCATGGGCCAATATCAGCTTTCCCACTCCAGCAGCGGCTAGGTACATGGCCGCTGTCCCCCCCAATCCTCCGATGCCTGCAACCATAACAGTAGCCTGCTTTAGCCTGTTCTGACCTTCTACTCCCAACAGCTTCAACTGGCGTCCGTATCTACTGTCTTCCAGCAGCTGTACCATTCGTCCACCCCCTCCATGTGCGGCTCCCGCCTTTAAGATATTCGGTCCGCAGGATCTTGATAACTTATAGGGTTGCTCTTCCTTACAGGAGAGCTCATGATTCGGCTTTGCCGCTGCCCTCCTCAGCATGCAGGATTTTGGCAAGCCACATGGGCGGATTGCGAGCCAGCATATTCTGGAGACGCTGGACCTGCTCCTCAATGGTGCTACCGAAGGCCACCTTCACAGGCATAATGGTCCGTTTGGTAACCTGTGCGGCGGCCGAAGCGCCAATCTGTACCAGGAAGATCAAGGTACAATCCTCAATCAGGCCAATTCGGCTGGCGATCTTACCTGCCTCGTTCTCATCGCTCCCCAGGGCTATCCGCCGATGCTCCAGGAACTGGACGCCTGAGTGCCGGATTTCAAATACAGTGAACATAGGACTCTGCCCAAAATGAGCATTCACAAGCACGCCGTCTTCCGTCGCAAATGCAACCTTCATCCTCCCCTCCCCCTCTCGGCAAGCAATACATTGCCCACCTTATTCACCCACTCCATGGTTCCACGGTATCCGACGCTTACGGATGTGTGGGCGCCTAGCTCGTCATACACCGGCAAGCCTGCCGGTACGAATGAGGCCCCAGCCCGTGCCGCTCCCTTTCTTCCATGTGAATTGCTGATCCACAAATCAACACCCTGCGCGCTCTCCTCTGCATCATCCAGGTCACCGGCCCAGACTTCCCGTTCTGTCTTTTGCAGTGCGGGCGTGCTGCAGGGTGTAATTAGCCGCTTCAGTTCCACTCCCATCTCCTCCAGCCAGGCTGCAGTCGACAGCATATGATCCGGTTCTAGCGCCACTACAGCCGAAGCACCGGAATAATAGAAATGGGCATCCAGCATGCTGTCCAACAGATTTTCACGCTGCCAACGGAAGCGAACGGGGGCTGGCTCGCGGCTGATTTTCTGCAAAAAATGTATGAACGCATCGCTCGCGGCCAAGCCAGACAGACCAGCGAACAAGTGGTAGGGAATGCCTGCGGCATGAGTCAGCCTGCGCGCCGGCCGCTCCATGCTCGCGCCAATGGCAATGGTACAGGAAGACTCCAGCATCTGGCAGGCTGAATCCAGCGGAGTCCCCCCTCTTGTCAAAGGGGAGAAGCCTGTCAGCAGGTGACCGGACAAGGAAGTGGAGATATCGGGGAGCGTAATAACCTCCAGGCCGAAGGAAGCGATAATATCCTTGATTTCCATGACATCTCCGGCAGTCAGATGAGAAGCCGGCAGCAGATTGACCTGCGTCCGGCGCTGTTTTTTGGGAGACTTACCTCCGGCCAACCCGAGTACGGCATCCATTAGCGACTCTACTGTACTGCTATAGCCCGTCTCCAGAGAGCCGTGAAAATCAGGCAGCGATACAGAAAACAGCAGACTGTCCTTCAAGGCCCGTTCTCGCTTGAACGCCTTTACCCTGGACTGAAAATCAACGCCTGCCACCTCGGTGAGGGCTGTGCTGATGACGCCGATGACATCTGGATGGTGTTTGGACCAGATATGATCCAATGCCTCCTCCAGATTCCGGTCTGCATCAAATATAACGTCCATCTCTTGCAGTGCAGAGGTCTGAACGGCTATCGGCTCTCGAAAATGGCGAGTCAGCAGCGCCTTGGAGAAGGCCGAGCAGCCCTGAGCGCCGTGCAGCAGAGGCATTGAGCGATACATCCCCTGCAGAGCCAGCACGCCCCCCAAAGGCTGTCCTACCTTGAGCGGGTTGATACTGACAGGCTTCGTGGCGGATTTAATCGGCAAATTCCGTCTCCTCCTCCCATGGAGCTGGTTTGGCGGTCAGCTCCCACACCGGATGCTGCAGCGTATGCACAAGCTGTTTCGCCAGAGACAACAGCCCGTCATAGCCCGCATAGGCTTTGTGCCGCTCCTGATTGATGTCCACAAAAGGAATCTGTTCCTTAAGCGCCATATACATATTCCGGCCCCCGGCAATGACCATGTCTGCCTTGCGGCTCCGTACGGTTTTGAGAATCTGCCGGGCACCGCCTTCCGGGATGTATTCCGCATCATCCCCGATACGGTCAGCAATCCGGGATACATCCTCGGCAGTGCTCTTGTTCGTGCCTACACCTACCACCTTTATGCCCAGCTCCTGCAAAGCCGTAATGACAGACCAGCTCTTTACACCCCCGGTATAGAGCACTGCCCGCTTTCCCTTCAACTGCTTGCGATAAGGCTCCAGCTCCAGCGATAGCCTCATTTCCTCCCGTGCGACCAGCTTATCCACCCGTCGCTCTACATCACGATCTCCGGTCAGGTAAGCCATCTGGCGCAAGGAATAACTCGTCTCCTTTGCTCCATAAAATGAACCTTCAAAATAAGGAATGCCGTATTTACGCTCCATTTGGACTGCTAGGCCCAGCAAAGCTCGGCTGCATACGACCATGTTGGCCTTGGCACGATGCGCCCATCCCACCTCACGGAACCGACCGTCCCCGGTAATTCGGGACAGGATAGTCATTCCCGTCTGCTGCATCAGCCGCTCGATATGCCACATCTCGCCCGCAATATTGTATTCCCCGATGAGATTGATATCATGGGAGGTTGTCTGTTCCGGCTCGGTACTGCCGATAATATGCTGGAACAATACATCTCCGGCCAGCCGAGTCCCGAGATTCTTACTGCCCACAAATCCCGGACTGTTCACCGGAATGATCGGCGTCCCCAGCCGCTCCGATTCAGCCTTGCAGACCCCCTCGATATCTTCACCGGTGAGGGCTGTGACGCATGTGGTATAGACGAATACAGCGGGAGGAGCAAAACGGCTGACAATGTAGCGGATCGATTCATGCAGCTTCTGTTCACTACCAAAAATGATATCCTGTTCTCCAAGATCAGTAGTGAAGCCATACGCCGACAGCCCCGGGCCGCTGGACAGGCTGCCTCTGCTCTCCCAGCTATTGCCGAGACACGCAATCGGCCCGTGCACCAGATGAGCCGCATCTGCAATGGGGATCAGTGTAATCTGGGCCCCGTCAAAGGAGCAGCCACCCGAAGCCTCCCCCGGCACAGGCCGGGGACAGGGCGTGCTTTTGGGAATTTTGTTGCCGCAGGATACCTCCAGCCTTCCGTTAGACACAGCCGGCTCCATCCGCACACCCCCTTATTTCAGATAGAATCCATTGAAATCACAAGCCAAGCTGCCAACTTCCATCTACGCGATACAGCAATTAGCGCACCAAATCAAAGCTATGATCCGGAGCCTGCTCTTCCATGACATCCAGTACGGTATTCACGAATTGGGTAAGCAGATTCAGCGTACCCTGGTAGCCGATAATCGGATAACGATGTAGATGATGCCTGTCGAAGATCGGAAAGCCCACACGGAGCAAAGGAATTTTCGCCTCTTTCGCCGCAAACTTCAGATGGGAACTGCCAATAGCCAGGTCCACCGGGTCCTGGAACAGCAGCGAACGCATATGCCACAAATCCTGACCAGAATGAACCGTGGCTTCTGCACCGTAAGGGCTGGACTTCAGCAGAAGCTCTGCTTCCTTCTCAAATTTCCGGTCTCCATTGGAGCAAACAATATGCACCGGCTCCATGCCCAGCTCTAGACAAAAGCCAATCAGGCCGATGAGTATGTCCGGGTCTCCTGCCATAGCCACTCGTTTGCCGTGCAGATAAGCATGCGAATCCATCATGGCATCCACAACTCGAGCACGCTCCTGCTTCAATGCCTCGGGTATTTCTCTTCCGGACAGGCGGCTAATCTCCTCAAGCAAGCGATCTGTGGCCCGGATACCCAGCGGTGTGGAGATGGAGAACATCTGCTGCCCCCAGGTTTGCTTCATATAACCTAATGTTTTACGAAGAGAGTACTGCTGGATCGCCAACGTGCCGGCAGCATCTGCGGCCTTGGGCACATCCTCAAGCGGCGTTCCCCCGTAATAGTAGCTGTACTCTCCAGTAGCTCCTGAATCAAAATTACTGCTGTGGTCACCCAAAATGGTATACGTAGCGCCGAACATCCCCAGTATGCGCCGCATTTCCGCAAAATTTCCCGTATACCCGTCAAACCCGAGCAGTACATTCAGCTTCAATTCATGACCAGGCTGCGGCGTCCGGCCTGACTTGTTATACAGCGTCTCCAGCACAGAGCGCAGCATGGCATCATAGCCTGTAATATGTGAACCGGAGAAGCTGGGGGTATTGGCAAAAGGAACTGGCATATCCTCGGGAAGGGCTCCCTCCTGACGGGCATTAGCCAGGAAGGCAGACAGGTCATCTCCGATCACCTCTGCCATACAGGTCGTGCATACCGCAATCATCTCCGGCTGATACAAGGCAATACAGTTCTCTATACCGTCAATGAGGTTGCGCATGCCGCCGAATACGGCGGCATCCTCGGTCATCGAGGTGGAGACGGCAGGAACAGGCTCCTTGAAGTGGCGGGCAAGATGGCTGCGGAAATAAGCCGTACAGCCCTGTGAGCCATGAATGAACGGGAGCGTTTTTTCGAAGCCCAGTGCAGCCATGACCGCTCCCAGCGGCTGACAAGCCTTGGCCGGGTTCACGACTACGGCTGTGCGGGCGAAATTCTTGTCCTTGTATTCCTTGGTCTTGGTGTACTCCAGGGTGTCGGTAACCTCCTCTGGCGAACAAGGGGCCTCGAAGGCTCGTTTCTCCTCACGCTGGCGCACATATTTATCCTGCCGAAACAGCTGATTGTGATCGACAATATTCAGACGCTCGCTCATACCGACACCTCCGCAGTCTGCCGGGACGGCAGCAGGCTCCAAACTGGACTGTTTATGGTCATATCCATATCACGTGCAAAAATCTGGAAGCCGTCAAAACCATGATAAGGCCCGCTGTAATCCCAGGAGTGCATTTGACGGAAGGGAATGCCCATTTTGTGATACACGTATTTCTCCTTGACTCCGGCGCCCATTAAGTCAATATTCAGCCGCTGGGCCAGTTCCTCCAGCTCATAGGCAGTTGGATCATCGTACAGAATAGTGCCTTCCTTTACATCGGGAAATGTCTTCTCGTAATCATCCTTATGGGCAAATTCGTAGCCTGTAGCCACAATTTCCATCCCCAGATCCTCATAGGCACCGATGGTATGCCTTGCCCGCAACCCGCCAATCAGAAGCATCACCTTTTTACCTTCCAGACGTGGGCGGTATTTACGGATGACTGCCTCCATCTGCGGCATATATTGGGCGATGACCTGCTCACATTTTTCCTGAATCGTTTCGTCAAAACGAGCTGCAATCGCCCTTAAGCTCTCCACTGTCTTGGTCGGGCCAAAGAAGTTATATTCCATCCAGGGAATTCCGTATTCCTGCTCCATCGTTGTGCACATATAATTCATGGAACGATGACAATGGATCAGATTGAGCTTGGATTTGTGCGCAATCCCCAGCTCATTGATCGTACCGTCACCCGACCACTGCGCTATGACCCGCAGTCCCATTTCCTCCAGCAAAATACGCGAAGCCCAGGCATCACCGCCGATATTGTAGTCTCCGATAATGGAGACATCATAAGGCCCGCACCCCTTCAGTTCGCGGCGCCCCATCAGAAAATCGCGGATAGCATCATTAGCAATGTGATGGCCCAGAGACTGACTCACCCCGCGAAAGCCCTCACAGCGTACGGGAATGACCGGAATGCCCAGCTCCTCTGTCATCTTCTTGGCCACAGCCCCGATATCATCACCAATCAGTCCGACCGGACATTCAGATTGCACGGAGATGCCCTTAGCCAGCGGAAACATCTCTTTAATTTCCCTACAGATCACCTCTAGCTTCTTATCTCCGCCGAACACGATATCCTTTTCCTGAAAATTGCTTGTAATCTGCATGGCGGTAAAATTATCGATTCCCAATATCCCATTCGCATAATTACGTCGAGTACCCCAACTGTATTGTCCGCAGCCGATGGGACCATGGCTAATGTGCACCATGTCTTTAATCGGGCCCCATACCACACCCTTGGACCCTGCATAAGCACAGCCCCTTGCTGTCATGACGCCGGGTCGTGATTTCATGTTGGACTTGATGGAACAGGTCCCGCAGTTCACAAGCTCCTCATCCGCGATCTCAAAATGCTTGGTCCGGTCCTTCTTGGCCTTCTTGGGATATACCTCCAGTATCTCCTCTACGATCTGCTTACCCTTATCCACAATACTGCTCATTTGACCTATTCCTCCCTCCTGCGAGCTACGCGTTCAGCTCCTCCCATCATCACACGATGGTTCCGTCATTAAGCCTTCTGGCTGTAGCCTACTGCCCGGACGCCTCAGCTTTGTTAATTGCGGTTTCTTCATCCTCAATAATGCCGAATTCCATCAACAGATCCTCCAACTCTTCCATGGAAATAGGGGTGGGAACCGTTAGCATGTCATTATTCAAAATCTTACCTGCCAGCTCTTCATACTCCGCAGCCTGCTTATGTTCCGGGTTATATTGGGTAACAGTCATACGGCGCAGCTCAGCGTGCTGGACAACATTATCACGCGGCAAAAAGTGGATCATCTGCGTGTTCAGTCTTCTTGCAAGCTCTGTAATCAATTCCGCTTCCAGGTCCGTATTCCGGCTGTTGCAGATTAAGCCGCCCAAACGCACCCCACCGCTGTTGGCATACTTCAAGATCCCGCGTGCAATATTGTTGGCAGCGTACATAGCCATCATCTCGCCTGAGCATACGATGTAGATTTCCTGCGCCTTCTTCTCCCGGATCGGCATGGCGAAGCCCCCGCACACGACGTCCCCCAGTACATCGTAGGATACGAAATCCAGCCCTTCGTAGGCCCCCTCTTCCTCCAGAAAATTAATGGCCGTGATGATGCCGCGCCCTGCACAGCCGACACCAGGCTCCGGCCCACCGCATTCCACGTTCAGAATGTCACCGAAGCCCTTCTGGACAACGTCCTCCAATTCCAGGTCCTCCACCGTACCCCTTTCAGCCGCCAGATGCAGCACAGTCTGTTGGGCCTTCGTATTCAAAATAAGACGGGTGGAGTCTGCCTTGGGATCACAGCCTACGATCATAATTTTTTGTTTGAATTTGGTCGCGAGTTGAGCCAGTGTATTCTGCGAGGTTGTCGATTTGCCGATACCGCCTTTACCGTAAAACGCAATTTGTCTCATATTTTCTCAGCCTCCAAAATGTTCAATGGGTAAATCCGAATGACTGCCCTTAACTCCCTTATTACGCTGACTTCCCTTATTGCTCTGCACAGGATACATATAACGTAGAAATTTTACATATTCCAGAACGGATTCCTCAATATCCCCGCCGCATACAATAGGCAGCACGCCAGCTTCCTGCAATGCCTCTTTGGGGGCCTCGCCTATGCCGGCCGACAGCAGCAATGCACAGTCATGCACCATGGAAAGGATCTCCTTCATCGTCTCGGCCTTGTCTCCATTGCAATCGGCTTTCCCGTGGCAGTAGGATTGCACCTTACGAATGCCTATGAAATTTACGATAATCCCGTCGCTTTCATAGATCATAAATTCCTTGGCACGGCCGAAATGCTGATTCACCTTCCCTCCGCCACGACTGGCCACAGCGATTAGGACTGGCTTTGAGGTAAAGCTCACTTCAGGCTTATCCCCAGATAACGGGCAGCTACATCCAGCCCCGGTTGACGGTTGTTTGGGGTGCGATTGTCCCTCCTTGCGTTCCATTCTCACTCTCACCTTCTCATCCAGTTCTTTCTGAAATTGTGCCCTTGCCTCTTCATCCATGGGAGGAGCAGCCGCAATGTTCTCCCATGTAAAATCCTGATTGCGATCCTCGCCCAGCAGTCCAATCGCATCCGCCCTGCACTGACGGCAATGGCGCATAATGACAGCTCCCGCTTCAGCACATTTCTCCTGCAGCTGCCGGACCAGGCGGGGACGGGGGGCACGCATCCCTTCCTGCTCATATCGGCTACCAGGTGCGATGATGAGCGGCATAATGTTGTGCAGCACTGCGCCGTGCTCCTTGACCACCCTGGCTACCTCCGGCAGATGGGCATCATTGACTTCGGGAATCAGCACCGAGTTCACCTTGCACAATACGCCTCTCGAAGCCAGCATCTTCAAGCCTGCCAGCTGGCGGTCAATCAACAGCCGTGCGGCCTCCTCTCCTGCATAGCGTTTTCCTTCATCGTAGACCCATCCATAAATACGGCTCCCCACCACTGGATCTACAGCATTGATCGTGATCGTGACATGCGAAATGCCCAGATCTACAATCCTGTCGACATGCCTGATCAAGGTAAGGCCATTCGTGCTGAGACAGAATATGACATCCTTAACTGTCTCACGGACCCGGCGGAAGGTATCGAAGGTTGCCTCCGCATTGGCCAGCGGATCTCCAGGTCCCGCAATGCCGACAACGGACAGCTGCATCAGCTGTGCCGCTACGCCATAGGTCTTGCTCGCCGCCTGCTCCGGCGTAAGCAGTTCACTAACAACGCCGGGACGGCTTTCATTGACGCAATCGAATTTGCGGTTGCAATAATGGCACTGAATATTGCATGCCGGGGCTACTGGAAGATGAATGCGCGCAAAATAGCGATGTGCCTCTTCGTTATAACAGGGATGTCGTCTGAGAGTTTCTAATGCTAAGGGGGTTTCCGAGAGATCAGCTAAAGAGTCCATTCATTCCCTCCTCTATACGTTATATTCCCTTACATAATTCTCTATTCTGTCTGGAATATAATTACATCTTAGAGACAGAAACAAATACAGTCAATTCACTTCTCCATGAAATCTCTGACATTTATCCTCATTTCACATATGCGTCAAATTTCACGTTAGGTAAGATATCACAACCTTCACATGTGTGCGGTTACATTTTATATTCTCAATAACATCAAGACGTAAAAAAAGAGAGTCCGTTAAGACGGCTCTCTTTCTGAAATAAGATATTCAAATTTGCTCGACCCTTACATGTTGATAAAATGCCTGCCCTCCAAATACATTCACACCCAAATGCCCCTCGGTAAATGTAGCATCTTCCAGATCGATGACCTGCTCACCGTCTACATCAATGCGAATGCGCAGGCCCTCCGCTACAATTTTAATATGATGAAACATTTCCGGCAAAACGAATCTTGGAACCTTGGCAAGCACCTGCTGATCCTCGAAACGTCCGTCTTTTTTATAAAACAGACGGATGGATTTCAGATTGGGATCCAAATTCAGATAATAGCCACTCGATCCGTCAGCATTGGCGCGAAAAATCATGGAGCCCGCACTTCCATTTCCATGTAGCTTCACATCTGCCTCATACGTGAAACATTCTGCCCGCTCAGCAGCCATATAATTCGCATCACTGTTATAGCTTCCGCGTATCCCATCCGCTGTCACGATCCACCGCGATGCGGGAACATCCGGCTTCCAACCTGTAAGGTTGGTATGAAACACCCCACCGTGCACCTTAACCAAGGTACTGCCGCGAACTATATCCTCTGAATCGGAAGCCGTAACAACAGCTTCTCCTGGGGCAACCGCCTCCATTAGCACGCTACCGTCCTCGGACATGGTGATCTTTGCAATCTCAGGATGGTTGGAGACCCAAATCAGCGAGTTTTCTTTTTCTCCAGACTCATTCTCCACACTCGCGTACAGGCGCTTCGTCTGCTCCCTCTCAAGCTCAACATAAGCGTGATCCATGATCACTCTGGTGGACGAAGCATCTGGTAGCCTCCAGCTGTTCCGCAAGGCATAAACATGGAGGGAAACAACTTTGACCACACCACCCTGACTGTAAAAGCTCATCCCTCTTCGCGCCGAATCGGGCAAAATTATCTCCGAAAAGACGACCTCTCCATCATTCCCAAACACCTCAACCGAGGATTCGTCCACAAATATGCGCATTTGGATTCGATTTTCGATAGGTGCAAGTGATGCTTTATGAATCGTTGAAAACAGAGTAGAGAAATCAGTAAACCCTGAATCAGCACGATTTACAAACATTTGTTGCACGTCTGTTTTATAACCGACTGCCGTTTTTTGCTCACCACCCTCCCGTACGTAAAACCCGAATGTCGAAGCAGCCCCAACGGAAGGCAGTTCAAATTCCGCTTCAATTTCATACGCACCTGCATTCAAACTTTCCAGTATATTCGGAGAAGATTCCGTGACACTTTGATTTTCTATCGAAAATAAAAGGGAACGCAGTAAAGCCATCTCGGATATCGGATGCTGTATCAAACAAATGCCTTCACGGGTTGTTTTTAGCGATAACTCTCTTGGGATGCTAAACTGTCCCTTCCAGGGAGAAGTCGGAAAGCTGAACGGATAGTCCCAATTCGTCATCCATGCCAACATGATACGCCGCCCGTCGGGTACATTGGAGAAGGTCATCGAGGCGTAGAATTCTTTGCCCCAATCGGTTTTCAACACTTTCCCCGGTGAATGATCATTTTGAAATTTGCCATCAGGCGTCAGTTCACCGATAAAATATTCCGCATCTGAGCCTTGAGTGTTCGTACTGGCTCCAGTGCTAATCATCAGCACCCATTTAGAGGTTCCACCATCATCTACCGGAAGTCGAAATAGATCCGGGCATTCCCATACTCCACCACGTATATAATCACCATAGCCAAAGTTATCCGTCCAGCGCCAATCTATTAGGTTGGTGGAGGTGAAAAAACGGATATGATCGCCTCCCGACACGACCATAATCCAGCGCTGATAGGCTTCATCCCACACTACTTTCGGATCACGGAAATCCCAATTGCCAGGATCGTTTTCACTTTGACCCGGGTTCTCTATTACAATTGGACGGTCTGTCGGGTATTGCCATGTCCGTCCTCGGTCTGTGCTGTAAGCAAGGCCGATTCTCTGGTTTCCCTTGGGCTGATCGGGATTAAAGGAAGTATAATAAGCAATCAGCCCTTTCCCGCCATAGTCGCCGAACAAGCCGGAAGTATTGGTTAGATCGGCTACAGCCGAGCCGGACCAGATATGACCAAGATCATTCCACTTCAATGCAAACGGAAGCCTTTTCCAATCCAGCAAATTCAGACTGACCGCATGTGCCCATTGTCCACCATCCTGATGGAACAGGTGGTACTCCCCCTCGAAATAAACCAATCCGTTCGGATCGCTGGCTGAACCTCTGGCAGGGGAATAATGATACTGCGGGCGATATTTTTCTGTGTAGTAATTCGAGACAGGGGTAAGGTAGAAATCCTGAAAATAAGCGATTCCCCCGCTCACTTTCAAGCCTGTAAATCCGTTGGTATTGTTGCTATCCATAATATCAATTGCCGCAGGCGTATAGCCATCTACAAACACCTGAATCCGCTCTCCATGAGCGATGATTTCCAAGTGGTGTTTGCCGCTGAACCCACCCGGATATGTCTGCGCCGACCTTGTCATCAACGTTCCGTCCGCCTTCTTCAGTTGTACGCGAACCTGATTGCCTTCGCCTTGCACAGAAGCAACATATCCATTCTCCCCATCCTGACTCCCTCTAAAAAATAGTCCTGCTTCCATTTCCGGTTCAGAAGGATTCAGCGTCACACTGCCTTCCAGCACCAGGTCAGCAACTGCGGGGCCATATATTTGCAATGCACCCTCTGTACTCACACCCTCCGCCCTTAGCCCCCGCAGGTCAGGTTGCCATTTCCCACGGATCAGGAACGGTTCGCTTACATTCGTATCCATATCACTGACTTGAATATTCTGAAATAACGCCGATCCATTCCAGACATTCAGCCCCAAATATCCTGATGTATACGTCGTATCGAACACATCTATAATCGAGTTATATCCCTCATCCCAGAACACTTTAAGACGGGAGCCTTCTACGCTCACCTTGAGATGATAAATATCTCCCTTTTTTAAATTGACCCGACGTTCCTCTTTTAGTTTTTCAATATCCCCGGCAGCATCCCGCAGCCGCAACAATCCGGCAGTCGGCACGATCTGGAGCATATAGGAAGACCCCCCGTCCTCACTGGAACGGAATACTAGCGTAACAGCCGCCTGTGTGTCTGTGACCATCACATCCGCCTCAAAAGTAAAATCCTGAGACGTTGTTCCAGACATGGCCATCACATTTTTCTGTGGCTCCGACCTCAGCAAAAGTCCCTGGATGTTATCCTCTATGTGCCCCTGCCCTTTAATCTGCCAGTCCGTCAGATTCGTTCGAGTGGTCGGGAACTCCTGCTTCACAGCCCACCCTCCAAAGCATAAAGCTCCAGCGAAAATAACGTCACCTGCTCTTCCGCTGTGAATATATCAAGACCCTTAGATTGTGCATCAGGAAATATTAAATCGGTAATCACCACCTGCCCGTGGTTAAAAAACACTTCAATGGACGAACGATCCACATACATATGAAGGTCCAATCGGTTTTCTGCCGTTTCCAGTGGGACTGCGTGTCTCCCTGCAAAGTCCTCATGAAAATTCGAACAGCCTGACCGTGTCCGGTCCACATATACTTCCTGTGTTTTGGAAGCATAGCCGACGAGCGTCTCTTGTTCGTCAGATACCCGCACTTTAAAACCGAAGTCTCTATCGGTCGCAAATTTAGCTACAATTTCGTAGCAATCCAGTTGCAAGGCAGAAAATGCGTTCCGCACTTCCTCCAAAGATGGCCCTTTCAGGGATAGGACAGGAGTCCTCAATCCTTCCAGCTCCCGAACAGGATGCTGAATAAGGGCAACTTTGCCGTTTCTCGTTTCCAGCGCGAGTTCTCTCGGAATAGACATGGCCCCTCTCCAGCGTTCAGTCGGTGTCAGGTTGGCATATCTCCAGTTACTCATCCATCCAATAAACAGGCGCCGTCCGTCCTCCACTGGGATACCTGACCAGCACACACCTGCGTAGTTATCTCTGCCATGGTCGAGCCAGCGGACCTTTCCGCTATCCTTATCCGCCACAAATGTCGTGCCATCAAATTCACCTGTAAAATATTGTGTTCTAGACCCTTCTCGAATCTCTGGAGTATCGCCAATACTTACGAGCATGACCCACTTCACCCGTGTTGGCTCTCCATCAACATAAAGCGGAAATAAATCCGGGCATTCCCACACTGCGTCATGGCTACCTATACCAAGCCCAAATTCACTAGCAAAGGCCCATTCCTTCAAATTAGGAGAATGATAGATTCGAACCGTCTGACCACAAGCCAGCACCATCACCCACTGCTCTGTAGGCTTATGCCAAAATACTTTGGGGTCCCGAAAATCAATACAATGCTCATCCTCCAACACCGGGTTGCCTGTGTATTTAATCCAGCTCTTACCTGAATCAGTACTGTAGGCAAGACTCTGTGACTGCCGTATCTGATCCGTGTCTGGAAGCGAACCATGATGAGTGAAAATAGCGACCAAACCCGGTTTACCTCCAAAAAATCCAGATGTATCCTGCTCATCCACCACGGCACTTCCCGAAAAAATCATCCCTTGCTCATCTGGCTCCAAAGCAATCGGCTGCTCCTCCCAGGTCACCAAATCAGTGCTGACAGCATGCCCCCAATGCATAGGTCCCCATGTTGTGCCAAATGGGTGATGCTGATAAAACAAATGATAACGCCCTTCAAAATAAACCATTCCGTTCGGATCATTCAGCCATCCGCTTTTCGGTGAAAAGTGATAGGATGGACGGTATTCATCTTGTCTAATCACGTTCATACACTCCAGCTCCCTCAATATAGAATCATTTACTTGCGTTTCTGTCATAGCCCGCCTGTTTGATTTGCAACCATTCCTGTAGCCCCAGACTGTCCAGCTCCTGCAAATATTCCGGCCACTCCTCTTCGACCTTGCCATTCTGGTACCATTCCGTACGTTTTCGGAGAACATAGGCAAATAGATCAGTTTCAATGGTCGATAAGCGGTCCAGCTCATCTATGGAGAAAAACACTTTGGGATAATTATGATCCGCCTGCATATGAGGAACCATCACCTTTTTGAGCAGACCCAGTCTCCATGTGGCATCTTCCGGCTGCGTGGTGTATTTTCCGTAGTATTCATCCAATACAGCTAACGGCCCGCCAATGTTCGTCTTTTGTCTGATTTCCACCGGAGCTGATCCTTCCAGCGGTAAATGCTTCAGCATTCCTTTTGTCGTATCATACTCAAAGATATTTTTCTGCTTGGTATCCCCGTAAGTTCCCCAATTGTTCTGTATGGACTGGATCGGATCATAGAGCTGGTCAATCCACTTGGCGGTAGCTTCCAACTTCTTATTAGTACTGGTGATCACCATGCGACCCCGATCGAAGCCAATGCCATTGGACCGTGTGACATTTACATGTCCATCCGGGCCAGCCAGTGGCGGCATGAGGTCATATTTTTTATTCATGCCTGTAATATTCGCTTTATCCCATGTAAAGTACAGGCCATAGCGGTGATCCTTCCCTTTGGCCAGATACGTGTTCCAATCCTGCTGGGAGGATTCAATATCCACCAGCCCTTCCTTGTATAAATCATGAATATATTTGACTGCGTCCTTATATCCGTTATCCGCTGCCGTAAATACGACTTTTCCATCGTTGGTCACTACTGTATGATCCCAGTTCTCTCCAAGACCAAAGGCACCATATAAAAAGGCTAAGTCCTCGCCGCCGGGTTTATCTATAAACGATAACGGAATCTCGTCCGCCTGCCCGTTGCCGTTGGGATCTTTTGTTTTAAAAGCAATCAAGACCTGCTTCAGCTCTTCGGTCGTTTTTGGCATGGACAACCCCAGCTTCTTCAGCCACTCCACATTAATCCACGGCAAATCATCCACGGACTGGATCGCCTCTTTTCCCGTCCCCAATTCTTCAATCCACGGAAAGGAGTAAATATGTCCATCCGGCGCAGTCAACATCGCTTTATATTCCGGTGATTGCTCCAGCACCTTTTTAAAATTCGGCATATGCTGTTCAATCAAATCCTCTACCGGAATAATGACACCGTCTTTGGCCAGCTTGAGCAGATCATAGTCGGAGTACCCCGCATCAAACACTGCATCCGGCAGATCTCCGCTAGCAATAGCCAGATTTCTTTTTTCAACAAACTGGTCACTGGTAAAGTTCTTCCAACGAATATGAATGCCCGTTTTTTCTTCCAGCCGTTTGTTAATCAGCTTGTCGTTCGGGTCTGCCGGAGCGAGTGGAGAGCTTTGAGTTAAAAAGTTGAGCGTTACTTTTCCATTCACATCTGTTGATTCGTTCTCATTAGAGGAACTGCTGCTGCCGCAGCCGGAAAGAACCAAGATCGCCGCCAGTGCGGCAAATGAGGCAGTTTTGACTGTTTTCATCTGGATGACCTCCATGGAATAAAGTAAAGAAGCATGTTGCGTATGATAAGTGCAGCCCTGTTATTTTAAGGAGCCGACCATAACGCCTTTCTCAAAATACTTTTGGAAAAAGGGATACATCACAAGCAGAGGAAGACTGGAGATGACAATAGAAGAATATTTGATCATTTCCGAAAGTCGTTTTAGCTCTGCCATTGCTAATTGATCACTAATCATGCCTGGCATCGTCTGATTCTGGATCAGGATAGATCTCAGTACCAATTGAAGCGGATGCAGTTGTGGATTATCCAAATAGATCATGGCGTCGAAATACGAATTCCACTGACCAACAAAGGCATATAACGCAATGACAAAAATAATCGGCTTGGACAGTGGCAGCACAATTCTGAAAAATATCGTCCAGTCTGAAGCCCCGTCCACGTTGGCAGCTTCTTTTAATTCATTCGGAACGCCTTTGAAAAAGGTTCGTGCCAAAATCAGATCCCACACGTTGATTGCACCGGGAAGAAGGATAGCCCATACGGTATCCAGCATCCCTAAATTTTTGACCAGCAGGTAGGTTGGAATCAGTCCTCCACTGAAAAACATAGTGATGATAAACAATGTCATGAAGAAATTCCGTCCCACCAGGCTGTTCACCGATAAGGCGTAACCGGCGCAAATCGAAACCGTTACGGAGATCAGAGCAAAGCATGAAGAATAGAACACCGAATTGGCAAATCCACGGAGCATCGCCGGGTTGGACAAAATTTTTCGATAGCCCTCCACACTCCAATCCGAAATACGAAAAGATAACCCTTTACTTAACAAAACGGTCGGGTCCATAAACGAGGCAATGACGATATAACCCAAGGGAACTACGATAATTAAAACGGCCAGAGTGAGCACAATGTAATTCACGCCTAGGATGAAGCGATCCAGATTGGAATGTTTGACTTGCATATAGAGGCTCCTTTCCTAATAAAGCCCTTCTCCCTCATTGAGCTTCTTAACGATAAAATTAACGGTCAGCAGCAGCACTACGTTGATCGCGGAATTGAATAGCCCGACCGCCGCAGAATAGGCGTAATTGCCAGATTGCAAGCCGACTTTATACACGTAGGTAGGAATGATTTCAGAAGTAGGCAAATTCATGGATGTCTGCATGAGATACGCCTTCTCAAATCCAATCGACATGATCCCTCCTGCTGCGAGAATAAAAACAATCGCCATAATCGGTTTAATCGTCGGTAAATCAATATGCCAAATGCGCTGGAGCAGATTAGCCCCGTCCAGACTTGCTGCATTATGCAGCTCAGGGTCCACATTCGCGAGCGCCGCTACATAAATGATTGATGACCACCCCGCCCCCTGCCAAATTCCAGACAGGATATAAATCCAGCGGAAATATTCAGGTTCTGTCATAAAGATCACAGGGTTGCCTGTCACCGACGCAATGATTTGATTTAGCGGCCCCGTCGGAGACAAGAAAATAAACAACATCCCCACAATAACAACGACAGAGATAAAATTAGGTGCGTACAATACAAGCTGGATATTCTTTTTCAATCCCGCTTTGCGGATTTGGTTCAGCATGACTGCCAACAGGATCGGTACAGGAAAGCCCAGCAAAAGGCCATAGAAGCTCAGCTTCAGCGTATTGAAGAAAATATCCGTAAAATTTGGTGAGTTCAAAAATTTAGCAAAGTATTTCAGCCCGACCCAGTCGCTTCCCCAGATCCCTTTGAGCGGGCTAAAATCCTTGAACGCAATAATCGCCCCATACATCGGGACATATTTGAAAAGAATCGTAAGAATTAGTGCAGGTGCCAGCAGTACATAAAGAAAGTAGTTCTTGTGAATATAGTCTAATTTACTGCGAATGGACCTTTGCTCCCCCAGTTTGGCATTCCTTTGAGCTACCTTAGCCAAGTTTGCCATTTGCATTCCCCCAATCTGTAATCAACGTCTGTGCACCAAATATGAAAAGGCTTACAATTTTCATCTTCAATTTACCAAATCGAAATATCATCCGTCAACAACTTTTGTAAAATAATTTATTTACATTTGACCAAAAATAATTGTTGTTAATCTATATTTTTGTAACAATAAATGATAATATCCATAGCTCATACTCCAACTTTAAAAGTTAGTCATTGACAATGACGGTTTTCGCTTCACCAATACATAATTACAAAAGTAAAAATAACTTAGTCATTTGTAATGTTAACATTGCTATTTTATGCGAACTATTATACATTTAGGATACATTTTAGGTTTGAACGGAGAGCCGTAAGAGGAAATTGTACCTCTCAGGCAATCCATTTATTAGTGAAGGTGGAACCTGTCTATGAAGAAAGAAAAAGTCACCATTCAGGACATTGCTGACGCTTTGGGAATCTCCCGAAATACCGCGTCCAAAGCGATTAACGGTAGTGATAGCATCCCGGTTGATACTCGGAACAAGGTCATTAAAAAAGCGATAGAACTTAAATATAAGCAATTTGCCTATGTGGAAACGGAGAGCATCATCCCGAAAAATCAAGGTAACATTGCCCTGGTCACATGCAATCTGCCGAACAGCTCACATTTTGGCTCCTTGCTCATCAGTGGTCTGGAGAAAAGAATAAGCGCAGAAGGGTATAATCTGTCGATCCATATTGTGCGGGAAAATGAAATCCATGCCGGAACACTTCCTAACAATTTTGAAGCCTCCAAGGTGGATGGAATTATTTGTATTGAAATGTTTGATCCACAATATACTGAACTCATTACGGATTTGGGACTGCCCACGATCTTTATTGATTGTTCTGTGGACATTTCTTACCCTGATTTGAAAGCGGATTTATTGTTGATGGAAAATGAACATAGCGTTTATTCTGTCACCAAAAGCCTGATTCATCGTGGATTTACGCGGATCGGGTTTGCCGGGGATTATAAGCATTGCAAAAGCTTCAACGAGCGGTGGGTTGGATATAACAGAGCTTTAATCGAAGCAGGTCTAAATGTGGATTTATCTTGCTGTATCGTCGATCAGGACCGAAATTTTTTCTCCGAATCGGATTGGATGGATAAACAATTGGAAGGCATGAGCGTGTTACCGTCTGCGTTCGTGTGCGCCAATGATTTTATTGCCGTCAGTGTCATGAAAGCGCTCAAAAATAAAAACTTGAAAATTCCTGACGATATTGCCGTGTTTGGGTTTGATAACGCTCCTGAATCCCGGATTGTGGAACCCCATTTATCCACCGTGCATATCTACAACAACGAAATGGGCATTACGGCGGCTGAGATGCTACTGGCGCGGGTCAAAAATCCATCCCGACCTTATCAGATCACGCATATTAGAACAGAGCCGATATTTAGAGAATCCACTCCAGTGTTACAAATAGAAAAATGAAAAAGGTGTTCTGACGACGCTCCGCGAACGGAACGTTGCTCCAATCGCTGTTGTATCCGGATTTTATTAAATAGCCTAGTGGTAAAAATCCAGATACAAAGGCGACCGCTGACGCTTTTTCGCAATCGTTCCGTCCTCTCCGCTACTTTCAGCAGATTTGCTATTTTAGAGATGTTCTAAAACCAGAAATGCCGGCCTTGGATAGAGTCGTCTATACTCTTAAACTTAAGAATACAAAAAGGCAAGCCTCTAAAAATCAGAGGCTTGCCTTTTTTCTAAATCCATTAACTAATCTATACGCCGAAATAGAATCTTAGTCTTCAGCTAGTCGTTTATCAATCCTCTGCTGAAACTACAGGAACTACTGGAGCTGCTGACTCTCCCTCTATTTCCTTTGCTCCCATTTCCGTTTCATCGATGCTCGTTTCATCGATGCTCGTTTCTTCAACTTTCATTTCATCGACTTCTTTTTCATCTACCTCCGTTGCCTTTGTCTTATCCACCTCCGTTGCCTCTACTTCGTCGATGCTACCTTCCTCAATCAAGGCTTTTGGCGTGTAGAGTTTGGGAATCGGCACATTTGCCCAATCCATGTCGGATGCAAAGTAAAAGCTTGTGTAGGACGGCTGGTTATAGCCGGTATTTTGACGCGCCACATCCGCACGATACTGCGGATCATGCATCAACGTGTACAATTTATGCGTTGTAGGCTCGGTGCTCAAATAGATACGAATCGCTGAGCTATCCGCTGTACGGACAAGCATTTCCTCGCGCCAATCTCCGAAAATGTCAGCGACCAACGATGGCGTTCCTTTGGTATAATTGTTCGTTTTGGTGCCTGATGCGGTTAGTAATGTACCTCGTTTCCAATCCTCAATGGTTGGGGTTACATCAATTGCGCCGTTTACGATTTGTGTGGTCATATCAGCTGCCCATTTGATACTCATATTGGTACCCGGCATCTTCGTATCCAGTTGTTTGCCCGCTGCGGTCCATAGGCCTATGGCCCAGGTCTCCAGACCTCGCTGATCCGGGTCTATGTCACCGACCATTCCCCGACCTGTATCCTTGCCGGAATATGCGCCGTAAATGATTTCACCTGTTTTGGCATCCCGCAAAGAATAGCCATATGGAGCGTAAGTGCCACCTTCATGTACCATAAAGATTTCTTTGCCGGGGCGATCCGGGTCAATATCGGTTACATGCAGTGCATCGCCGTGCCCCAATCTGGCGGTTTGACCCGGAGTTGCACTTTCAGGAGGCATGACATCAAATGAGCTGTACAACAGGCTGCCATCATGGTCAATCGTGGCGGAACCGTATACGATTTCGTCCTTGCCGTCACCGTCCACATCCACCACGCTCAAAGAATGCGCTCCCTGTGTGGTCAAGGTGCCAAATTTCGGGTCCGTTCCATCACGCCCGTGCGGACTATCGTTAAATGGATTGGTCATTGGTGTCCAGCCACTGTCCACCATCCAATGTTTTTGGAGATGGCGGCCATCCCATGTGTAGGTGGCCAAAGTGGAACGCGTATAATAGCCACGTGCAAATACGGCATACGGCTTGCGGCCGTCCAGATAGGCCACACCTGCCAGGAAGCGGTCTACACGGTTGGCGGGTTCAATTCGAGCCATGGCGTAGTCTCCCCACATGAGGCCATCGTCATGACGCTCCGGCTCATAGCGGATGGTATCCAGCTCAGCACCCGTTTTCCCCTTGAAAATCGTTAAATACTCCGGTCCATCGACAATAAAGCCCTCGAACTCTCTCAGCTTGTTTTTGTCGCTCCGCGCAGGCGCGTATACATCCATAAAGTAGTCCGTCAGGCTTTCCGCATCCTTTCGGGATAACGGGTAATTGTATTTCGGAGCGATGCCAAAGCATTCCTCCAGCGTAGCAGGCCATTTTCCCTTGACCACTTCTTCATGCTTCGTCCAGTTCATGAACATGTTCACCACATGCTTATAATAATCCGAGCGACTCAAACGGTAATCATCCTCATGTGTAATCCCTGCTTTGCGATCCTCACGTGGTAGAGTAATATACTTTTCTTTTTTCGGCTTGCCCTTCTTATCAAAAGAAATTGTTTTGGTCCCTGGAGCCGTTTTGAACATCAGCTCGGCTTTACCATCGCCGTCAAAATCGTACACCATCATTTGTGTATAATGCGCACCTGATCGAATATTCACGCCTAGGTCGATCCGGTACAACAGCTTGCCTTCGGCCGTATACGCATCAACATACGTATTTCCGGTATACCCCTTCTGAGATACATCTTTGGAGTTCGACGGGTCCCATTTTACAAAAAACTCATATTGCCCGTCTCCATCCACATCCCCCACACTCATATCGTTGGCCGAATAAGTATAGGCTTCACCTGCCGGGGTTACTCCATCAGCAGGCTTTTGGAGAGGAAGCTCATAGTAACCCTGCTGCCATGGCTTCACTTTAGCGCTACGATCCTTTTCCCGCCCATTAACGACTGAAGCTACTCTGTATACTGATTTACCATTCCCTTCCTTATCCACATAGTTGGTACTGTTGGTCACTGTCGCAATCTTCTTACCGTCACGGTATACGTTGAAGTCCGCTCCTGTCAGCCCCGTTGAACCGTAACCGTTCACTTCTTGAGCCAATAACCGCCAGCTTAAAAATACCCCCTCCTGCGTCACCGCAGCTACCAGTCCGCGATCCAGCTTTTCCAGCTGAATGCTACCGCTACGGTTCTGTTCAACTGCAATGGCTGATTCCGCCTGTAGTGTCGGTTCGGACAAATCTTCCGCAGCCACTCCTCCAGTCGTGCCCGTCATCGCCAGCATCGCTGCCAGCGCAGCGGTCAAGGTTCCCTTTCGCCATGCGCCTTTCCTTTGAGCCATTCAAGTCGTCCTCCTCAATTGTATTGTGATGACAAGCAAGTACGTCAAAATGATTGCGCTTACATAAATTAAATTCCCTATTATTATAGTTTTGCCGTTCCCCCAAACGCGTTTAAATATCCGAGGATTTCCCTACACAAATCCGTGTTGTTTACTCATTCCAAATAAAACAGCCCTCACCAAGCCTGTATGAAAACGGCATGCTAAGGGCTGAACACCGCCAAACTCCCCATGAAGGCAGAGGAAGTAGGCAAAATCATATTCGCATAAACGCAAAAGGAAATAAAAAACGGACAGTGGATTGTTCCCATTGTCCGTTTTCATATTTTTCGCGCTAGTTATGGATTAGGATTCGTCTTGATTACTGCAACCTAGTGAGGGACAAATGAACTGAAATCGTCCCTGCTCGACTGATCCGCATGATAAAATACTACATCCCCGTCCTGTAAATGAAAGGTATGCCCGTACGGGTCCTTTATCTCTCGGCGGTAACCCTCCAGTTGCCACTGGTTCAATAGCGGGCCATTTATATACTGTAAATGCGGATGCTCGGTGTCACCCTGACGCAGTGACTCCAAATTAAAGCGAACGACGATAAAGCCTGTTTTCTTGAATATATCCGTATGCTCGTTAAGCTCCTGACGGCGACTGACCTCGCGCAAATCTGTGCCTTTGGTGACTGCGTACACATCAGCAGGCAGGCTATATTCACCATACCAGCGCTGAATCGACGCATTAGCACGATCCACATTGACCCCATCCGGCAGGTCTGTCTTCGGACCCATCAAGGTACGCACAGCCGCAGGCAGCACCAGCCAGTCGTAACGTCCAATCCAGGTCTTGCTGCGTGCAATACGGTGGGCATGCAGAGAAACATAGCGTTCCAGCGTCGACTGGCTTTGCTGTGCTTCACTCAGCTCATGCTTGTATTGGTAGGCTGACGTGTCCTGCATTTCCTCCATCGGCACATTGCGCAGCCGTTCATTCAAAATAACATATCGCTTCTCCCGGTCCTCCGCCGATCCCAAACGGATAAATTTTCGACTGCCGGAATGTGTGTACAGATCCACCTCTTCCCGCTGTCGCCCATCTTTGCTCACCCAATAGAACGATGGCGTGATGCGAATACCGTCCTTGGCGCTAAACATATTGCCTTTGGTTTTGAGGTCAAACTTGAAATGGTAGCCTGTCTTGACTGCCACATTTGCATAACCTTCATGTGGGTGACTGCCGGGACGAATGGGCAAGGTGAATGGCTCCTGGTTCCCTCTCGGTAACCCGTCAATATTGCCAAGCCCCGTCCAATAGGACAGGCCGCTATGCGTGGGGCTTCCTTTTCGTTGCCGAAACACCCGCTCCCAATGGTAATCGGCAATATCCGTGATATGAAAATCATACATCCGTCCGATGACCTCTATATTTACCACATCATCGGCGACATGATGGGCGATATCCGTGTTGGCATGGCGCTGTTCGGTGAACCCCTCCGGTGCATTTTCAGCAATGGTACGGAACTCAACTGTGTAGTTGCCTTCATCCACCCACACGGGAAGATAAAAGTCTGTGTTGAGCTGCAGCACTGGAATGTCGATCCAGGTACCCCGCGGATAAAAATGCGTCTTTCCTTTGTCGTACACATCGAACGGAAAGCGAACCTGCTTGGTTCGTACATATTTGGCATACTCCCGATCACCATATCCGGGAATATCCAAATGTGGTCCCGCTGTTGAAATCGTCACCCGGAAAGGTCGCTCCAAAATAAGTGCGGATCGTCCCTTTGTAGGTTGGGTTTTCTGATTATGAGCAGCATCGTCCGACACTTTAGACAGATTCACTACGGGAGTGTGGACAGTCACAGTGTTGATCCCTTGGATCGGCAAAGTCTTATCTGCACCGCCATTGATATTTCCTTTTAAAATCGCATAGGTAATGTCACCGCTACTTGACGTATTGGGTTTATTGATCTTGTGCTTTTCAATCATATGGCCCGGGCTGTACAGGATATCCGACCCGATTTTTACGGGTTCAGGGATTTTGCCAGGAGTCGGCCCCTTTTCCTTGACACGCTGGTGGTCCATGATCGTTTGACCGTTGAATTTCACAGTATCGTTTTCAACTTCCACGTCTGGTGTAGCCTTCTGGGCCACAGGCTCCAGTGATCTTTGTTCATTGGGCACCTTCGGCATACTCTTGCCGCCATAAATATAAAGTGAACCCCCATCGACGATGCCCGGAGAAGGAGCCGGATAGTATTTTCCGTTGGTCGCTGATTCTACAGACGGCGGCGTGTAATTCCGTGGTGGAATCGTAATACTACCTCCCGGCAGTGCATAGTTACGTAGCTGCGCGTTCTTGATACCGTACACCTCAAGGTTGTCGATCACCCAGTAGGAGTACGGTTTCACAATTTCGTATTTGTAATACTCCACGACCTTCATGTGCCGGGTATCGTTGATATCTTCCCATTCCAGATCATACGTGCGCTTCAGCTTGACGTTGTAGGTGCACTTGCCTTTGAGCTGTTGGTAGGTGTTTTGAAAAAGGTAATTCCGGGCCAGCACGTTTCCGTACAGGCTTTCAGAAGTAGGAATACCCTTGGCTACATCAAAACGTGACGCGCCTCGCTGATCGGCTTTAATAACGGCAGATACTGTCGGGTCCAATTCAGCAGTTTCCAAGCGCAGACCTGGAACGGGGCGGGAGCAGACAACACCTTTCGTTGGCTGTTCATGATCTTGGCAATCCGAGGGTGCTCCCTCTTGGCTTTCTCCAGGCTTAGGACAGCCCTGAGCTTCTTTGTAATACAAGTAAGCGGTAAACTGTTCAAAAGAACCGTCATAGGTAAATCCGGGTACAATTCCCGGTAAAATATCTCCGCTTGGCGGTTTACCTGTCGTGCTTTTCTTATAACCCACATACTCATATTTTGGATTGGTTGGCGGGGTGAAATCATACAGTTGATCAGCTTTTAGCTCATCCTCTATTGGTGTAAATACGTTGTTAAGCGATTTTCCATCAGTGGTAAAATGCTTGACGATCAGACCACTCTCCAGTTCGATCTTGAACAGGACGGGCTGATAGATACGCCAGGCTTCTACTTCTTTGGCACAGTTCGGGCAGCTCTCTTCCTTGATATCTTTGGCTATGACTTCCGCATTAAGCATCATGTTTACTGTAATTGGAATAATGGTGGAGTCCGTTCCAACCCCCTGCACTTGATAGGAGCGAATATCGTCCTTCACTGTGCCTTTACTTATGTAACGTACGTATTCTTCATAGCTATCAGAACGAGATTTTTCAAAATATTTGATATAGTCAGGGTTCACTTTGTTGTTCTCATCATTAGGTCTATAAAGTGATGCTTCAACACTTTTTATTTTTCTACCCGGGAAACTAAATTTGTAAGTAAAAGTAGCCTCACCATGCATCCCTTTTCCAGGCTGTTTGCCACCGTTTGTGACCCACGTCCCTGCGATATTCTTCCACATATCGAAATACATCATACCGACAAAGTAACGATTATTCTTGTCTGCATAGTAGGACAGCGGAGTAATTTCTGTATCGGCTGCCGCCTTGTCGGTGGGAAAAGAAAAAGGCGGGAGCTGCAACAGAAGCAGTACCCCCACCAGCAATACGGCCAGAATGCGTTCAGTTTTTCCCATGTCTTAATTACCTTTCCACGGATTAACCATTATTGGGATATAGTCTCTCGATGCGAGATCAAAACCAATGTACTCAATATCTTGCAGCTCAAAGGTTTTATAATCCTTGTTGCCATAAAGGTTAGCGTCAGCGTACGAATATATTTTGTAATAGAGCATCTTTGTACCGTCTCCATTGTCTTGCGTCATTTCATCTAGTGCAGGGCGAAGGCGCACATCCTTATTTTTAGTCAAGTAAAAAAGGCTGCCTGCTGTAGATTTCGTTTTGGCTCGCACTTTCAGGTATGGAACTCCCTTTGGACTCGTATAAGGCTCGACTGAATAAATATCGCGCAACAACTTAATAGGCAAGTCGGACAGTTTAAAGATCACCACTTTGTCATACGGCTGACCGACAACGTTGTTTAGAAGACCAGGCATTGTGCCAATCGCCTTCTTATACGGCTCGATACTTACCGCCTTATGCCCCGTATCCTCCAGAGCAGCAATTTCCTTCTTTCCAATCCAGACCCAGCGACTAACTTTATCCCACTCCACTGTTTGCCCCAGACCCTCACTTACCAACCGCAGCGGCACAAAAGTACGGTTTTGCTTCAAAATAATCTTCGTTTCATACGTTTTGGTCTGCCCATCCACGGTAGCGGTGTTTTGACCCACTGTCATGTTAACAGCATGGGCATCATTTTTAATCGACACAGCCAATTGACCGCCTGTTTTCTCCCAGCCTACCTTAGCCCCTAGCGCTTCGGATACAAAACGAATCGGAACCATCACATAATCGTTACTATCCTGAAAAGGTTTAGCATCTGGAAACTGTATTTTTTTCGCGTTTAACAAGACTTCAATGGGCTTGGCGCTGCTTGCCGCCTCCGTCGTTGGAATCGTACTTGTCGCGCCCCATAGCAACGTGACTGCGGTCAAACTCAACATCCATTTTTTCATACTCATCTCTCTATCCCCTTTGTCAGCTTAAACTTTAAACTATGTATATCATCTCTAATTTCATAAACTTATCGCATCCCCACTTTCGGAAAATACTGGATACAACTTATATATTATAGGGTTTCCCTCTTACAAAATCTATAAGAAAAACTTCTAATACAAAGCATTCCAAACAAATAGACTCTATAAAGCAATCCCTCCCCCTCAATCATAGAACTGACTCATTAAAAAGTTTTATATTTCCGCAAAATATCAACAAAAAAGGGCTGCCTCTCCCCTATGAAGGAAGAAACAGCCCGTGTGCTTCACGCGCAAAAAACTATGAATATATCAACTCATACCACCATATGGATTATTCCAGCATCATCCAATATTTCTTATATCATAAATCATACCGGACGAAAAATCAAACGTTACTTTTTCTCACGAAACATTTCAAAGATCATTCATGTATACCTGAATTTCCAGCTTGATAGAGTTGCTCATATACGTCCTTGTTGACCATCCTCAACCCAAACAATCTGCGGATACGCTGTCCCGGCTTGGCTTTGAAGGTTACTGTCGCCTGATCCTTACCCTCCAGATATGCAGCCGGAATAGCGGCATTAATGTTGTAAAACTTATCGGCCTCATCAAAACCTTCACTAAAATGCTCAAGTGGATGACCGTTAATCGAAATATCAAAACCGCAGTTAGGCATTTCCAGCGTGGCTGTGTAGGTAATGACCAACAGCATCGGAGCAGATGGATCTGTATTTAAATCGAAAGAAAACCAACCGTCAATTCCCGCATTCCGATAAGGTCGGTTATTCACATATCCGGTGCGAGTCGAGGCATCTCCCTGGAAGTTATGATCCCGCTCCGGCTGCATTTCACCAGGTTGGGCAAAATCAACCGTACACTGCTCCAGAATCGCCAGTTTTTCGCGTGCTGCTGTGTATTCCTGTTCCGCCTCCTGCCACGCTTCCTTCGTAAAAATGTCCCAATATACGGAATACGTACGGTCATGCATTTTATACAGAGGAGACAATTCCACATCCCGGGGATGCCCTGCATTCAAGGTACGGAACGTATTGGTCTTGCCCTCCACGGGCTGTATCCAGGCATCCAGCTTTTCCGTTTGAGGGATAAATACCGGTGTATAGAGAAACTCCTTGGCTTTAGGATCTTCTAAGGGGCCCAAGTCGCCTGCCAGCACCAGCGGTCCATACATGATAGCCGCCCGATCCGGATTATCCGGCATCTGCTCCAGCCTCAGCGACATCGGAATCGTCACCTCTACAACATCCCCGTCAATCCACGTTCTGGCGATAGAGACAAAGCTGCCCGGTTCCGATACAACCGATTGTTCCTTGCCATTTACACGAATGGTAATTCCTTTTTCAGCCCAATATGGATAGCGGATGAGTAGCATAAATGAGGCAGGTTGATCGCATTGAATCTCCAGCCTCGTATGATCCGTCTCTGGATAGGAAGTGTTTTGTTTTAGCGTAACGCCTCTGTCCTTCCATTCCAGCGTGGAGGCAATGAACTGATTGACATACAGCTTATCGTGATCGTGAAAATAAATACCGCTGCCGTAGCTCGCATGGTTTTCCATCCCTGTACCAACACAGCATGTGAAATCGTCAAATTTGCTTTCAAAATGCTTGTGCCCGCCCATCGCCAGCGACAGAAAATACGTTACGCCCCCATGAACCGGGTCCTGCGAGGCCAAAATATGATTGAATAGACCTCGCTCATAAAAGTCGGCTTCCTTGGCGGAAACATTCCATTGAAACAGATGATTTGTCAGCTTGAGCATGTTATAGGTGTTGCACGTCTCCGTCGTATGCGGCCCGATGCGATCATTCAAGCCATCTGGCGCTCCAAAATATTCTCCAAAGCTATTCCCGCCAATGACATACGAATGATGATCCACCACCCGCTCCCAAAAAAACTCCACCGTCTCCCGGCGCTTCGTATCATTAGTCAGCTCATATTCCTTGGCAAGCCCGATCAGCTTCGGAATCTGTGTGTTGGCGTGAATGCCCTGTAAACAGTCTTCCTGCGAGCTAAGCGGGTCCAGCACCAGCTTGTGCCAGAAGCACTCAGCCAGCCGCAAGTAGCGCTCTTCCCCGGTATCCGCGTACAAGTCCGCCAATACTTCGTTCATGCCTCCGTATTCGCAAAACATCATCTGCTGCATCTGCTCATCGCTCATCTGCTGCAAAATTCCTTCGAGCCAGTCCGCTAGTTTGCGCTCTACACCTAATGCCTTGTCACAGCCTGTCAAATGATACGCATCACGCAGACCAGCGAACAACTTGTGTAGTGTATACAAAGGAGCCCAGGCACCGTTCAGGTCAAAGCCCTTCGAACGAATATTTCCAGAAGATACCTCTTCAAAAAGTTCCTTTCCCCCTGGAATACCGGATACATATCCGTCACCATGCGCCGCCTGACAAACGTCCAGCTCATCCGTAATGTAATGTGCGATTTCTTTAAAACGCTCATCGCCCGTTGAAGCATACATCATGGAGCAAGCGGACAAATAATGTCCCAGTGTATGACCGGAAATAGTCATCGCTTCCCAGCCCTCATATTGAGGCGCTTTGGGCGAAAGCCCGGCATATTCCCGAAAACGCGCCAGCAGACGATCAGGCTCAAGCTCCAACAGATAAGATCGGTTCAGCTCCATCGCCTGTTTGAAAGGACCTTCAGCCAATACCACCTCGTTCAGTGCAAACGGCCTTGCTTTCATATGGGCTTTTGCTTTAAGAGTCACTTTCTGTTCCTCCTTTAAGGCGAATTTGGGATAAAAAAACGCATATCAAACACAACGAGCCGTTACGCGCCGCTCCCAGAAGAGGTTTGCCCCCACTGCTGGTACAGCTGCGTTCTCGCCTCTGTAATGCCGGGATGAAACTGAATCAGCGCATGCTTACGTGCAAAATGGACCTCACGGATCGCCTCCTGCACCCGCTGTTCCCCGCCTGCTCCGCCGAGTCCAGCGGCATGGAGCACGGAAGCGGCGGCTAATCGCCCTTGAGCCATCGCGACCAGCCCGCTTTCGATGCCGGTAATATTGCCGGCAACGTACAGCCCTTTGAGCGAGGTTTCCATTCGCTCACCATGCAGTGGGACATGCCCGCCTAGCTCAGCGCTGTACACGAATTTGCATCCGGCTACCGCCGCCAGCTCAGCGAGCGGGTACAAGCCGCCGCTGAGCGCCACGAAGTCGGCGGGTTCGACGCGCTCGCTGCCAGGGATAGGCGAGCCGTCCGGTTTGACGTGGACCAGGGTCACGGATTCGACCCGATCCTGCCCGTTGACGGACAGCACTGCTGTCCGCAACCGGATCGGGATATCCCACAGACGAAAGCCTCTGTGGGGATAGCAGCACGCGATGAGTTTCTCCATCCGCATCGCAGCTGCCAGCCTGCCACCGGCACGCATCCAGGCCGCAGGGGCCAGCCCCGATAGCTGAAGCAGCAGCTTCGCGGAGGCTGTCGGATCTGCTGCTGCACCAGCGAGCGGATTGGCGCACGGCAGTGTAATCGCCGCCACCTTCACTCCGGCGACGGACAGCTCGCGGGCAATCGCCATCGACAATACGTTCATGCCTACGATGATGCCGCGTTCTCCCGGCTTGACGTAATGAACGTTGGTCATCACCTGCGCGGCCCCGATAGACATGACGCCCGGCAGCGTCCAGCCATCCAGTGGAACGGGAATTTCGGCAGCTCCAGTCGCCAGCAATACGTAATCGGCCGTGAACAATCCACAGGAAGTGGAAATTCCCCACATTGTTGTATATTCCATACCATGTACGGAAACACCGCAGCGAATGTCCACCCCAAGTTCCCTGCAACGGGTAATTAGCTCATCCGAAACATGTTTTCCAACCCACCAGCCTTGACTGCCTTCCTCATGATACTGCCCGGGCATACGTCCACCCGGCTCTGTAAACTCATCCAGTACCGTGACTGGCAATCCATGCTCAGCAGCCGATACCGCTGCGGACAATCCGGCGGGACCCGCTCCAATGACGATGAGATGCGCCATTTCATTCATGTCACAATTCTCCCTGTGATTTCATTCGAAAGCTGTCGTCCGGTTTCCACCACCATACCTTCCTCCAGCTTGGTCAGGCAGGAACGGACGGTACCGAACGGATGGACCGTCAGGCGGCATTCGTTGCAATGCCCAATGGCGCAGTATACACCTCTGGCCGTACCGGATTCCTCATGTCTTCTCAGCAAACGGACGCCGCTGGCCAGCAACGCTGCTGCCAATGGCTCTCCAGCCAATCCCTGCATGGGACGACCGTCAAAAAAGAAAGATACCTGCCGCCGCTCCGGCTTTGGTCCCAAAATAGGATGATTTACAATACGCATGCGGCTCATAAAGAACCTCCCTCTGCCAGCTGCCCGAACGTTACGGGACGCACTGGAGGCCTTTGCGATAACAGCTCCGCCTCCCGGCGAGCAGCAGGAACCTGATTGTAAAACCATGACTCCACCAATTGTCGGCATACCCTGCCCTGACATGCCCCCATCGTCACCCGCGTAGCCATTTTAAGCTGGCGCACGGTGTCCATACCCATGCGGCAAGCCTGCTCCATCTGTGCGATACTCACTTCTTCACAGCGACATATGAGCAAATGACCTGATGGGCTCCCGACCGTCTCACTTCGTCCCGTCACCCGCTTACTCATAGCTGATCGCACAGGTTTTAATCGCTGAATAAAAATCCAGCGCCGCCTGGCCCTGTTCCCGGGTATGTGAACTGGATTGCTTCAGACCGCCAAACGGAGCCTGGTATTCCACACCAGCCGTCTCCTGATTAACCCGAACCATACCGGCGTTCGCCTCATCCAGAAACCGATGAGCCAACCGCAAATCGCGGGTGAATAGAGAGGCGCTTAATCCATAAATAGAATCATTGCACAGTCGAATTGCATCCTCGAAGTCGTCCGCCTGCACGACCCCCAACACAGGTCCAAAAATCTCCTCCTGAATCAACGGATGGGACGAATTGAGTCCAGTCGCCACCAGTGGACGCACATAATATCCGTCGTCCGTCCCGGCGGCGGCTCCACCTTCGGCCAAAATGTGAGCTTCCCGACGTGCGAGTGATACATAGGACATGACCTTCTCGTATTGACCTGCGGATGCCACAGGTCCAAGATACGCACCGGGGTCAAGCGCCGGAGCGATCTGTATTTTTTCCACCGCTTGGCGTAAGGCTTCCGTGAACGTCTCATAGACAGACTGTTCCACAATCACCCGGCTGGTGGCCGTGCATTTCTGCCCGGCTGAACGGAAAGCTCCGCTGATAATCATCGCCACCGCCTGTGCTACATCCGCGTCTTTCAGCACAATGGCGGCATTTTTACCGCCCATCTCGGTCTGGTATTTCATGTTACGGCGCGCGCATCGCTCGGCAATGCCCAAACCTGTAGCGGTGGAACCCGTGAAGCTGACCGCATCCAGTACCGGATGCTCCAGTAAGGCATCGCCAATACGGTTACCCTGCCCAATGACTAAGTTCAGTACACCGGGTGGAAGCTGCACCGCCTCGAATAGCTCGGCGACCCGTACTGCAGTTAACGAAGCATGTTCGGCAGGCTTCCAGATGACCGTGTTTCCGCACAAAAGTGCAGGAGCGATTTTCCATAGCGGAATAGCTACCGGAAAATTCCACGGCGTAATGACAGCCGTTACACCCAGCGGAATGCGCTTCGTGTATTGAAGCACTCCCGGCTCATTCGAAGGAATGACTGTACCAATAGAACGTACGCCCTCTGCCGCATAGTAGCGGAGCAGATGGACACCTCGCATGACCTCTCCGCGCATCTCGGTAATCGGCTTGCCCATCTCACGGCTGGCCAGTCCAGCTAATTCAGGTAATGCTGCTTCTAGTAACCCGGCTGCTTTGAACAGATAAACTCCCCGCGCTGCGGGACTTAAAGCAGCCCAGCCCGCCTGAGCCAGCCGTGCCGCATCCCCGGCCTGTGTAATATCGCCCGTTTCTGAAAAATGGACGACTCCCACCTCCTCCTTCAAGTCCGAAGGATTGTGAACCACCATTTCCTCGCCGGAAGGGCTCAGCCACTCACCACCGATCCAATTTCGGCTCTCCATCGTCTTCACCTCCATTCAGGATGATACTTCGCTTGGACGAACCGCCACCTCAAATGCTTCGCGAATGCGGTCATAATCCGCCTGCGGCAGCGCAAGTCTGGGCGGACGTGTCGGACCGACCGGAAATCCAGCCAGCTCCATCATATATTTGATGGACTGTACCAATTGCGGGCTGGCATCATAGTGGAACAGCGGCAGCAGCCTGCGATACAACGCGGACGCTTCTGCCATATTTCCCGCCTGCGCAAGTCGGAACAACTCTACCCCTTCCTTGGGCAGCGCATTAGGTACCCCCGAAATCCAGCCTGTCGCGCCGAATAATGCCCCCTCCATCGCTAGATTATCTACTCCGACCATGACCTCCAGCTCTGTCTGATCCAAAATAGCGTGAATACGCCGTACATCACCGGAAAATTCCTTGACTGCTACGATATTTTCAATTCGCGACAAGTCCGCAAGAATATCTGGAGTCAAGTCAACCTTGTAATCATGGGGGTTGTTATACGCAATGATCGGCAAGCCCACCTTTGACAATGCTTCATAATGGGCCGTTACCTCATGAGGCAGTGGGTTGTAATTAATGGGTGGCAGTGCCATGACACCCGCAGCCCCAGCATCCTTCGCATGCTGAATCCAATGCACCGCCTGTTTGGTGGACGGAGCCGCCGAGCCGACAACAACTGGGACACGCCCTGCCGCAGCGTCAATTACGGTATGCACAACCTGCGACCGTTCCTCCGGGGACAAAGCCGCATATTCTCCCAGCGATCCCGTAGGAACCAGTCCGCTAATGCCGCTTGCAATCAGATGCTCGCATAGCTCGGTCAGACGCTTATGGTCTACCTCCAGCTCTGCCGTGAACGGTGTAACCAAGGCCACATATACACCTTCAAAACGTGCCATATGCTTACCAACCCTTTCCCATCTTTATTTTCATACTCAGCATTCGGGATGGATGTAAAATGCTCACATCAGCAAAAAACCTTCTTTAAGCGGGTCCTCGGGGTCCAACACAAATTGATGATGTCCCGTCACCCAAGCCGAACCTGTAATTTGTGGGATGACTGCCGGATAAGGACCGATCTGCGTCTCCCCCACGATTTCAGCCCGAAACATGGAACCTGTGATGCTTTCATGTACAAACGGCTCATTGAAGTCCAGTTTTCCCTTGGCGTGCAACACCGCTACCTTGGCCGAGGTTCCTGTGCCACAAGGAGAACGATCGATACCTCCCGGTGGGATGACGACGACATTGCGGCAATCGGCCTGTGGAGCCACAGGCTCCCCGTAAAATTCAATATGTGTCAATCCTTGAATAACCGGATTTTCAGGATGTACGACCTCAACAACCGCATTCACTGCCTCCCGAATCTGCACCGCTGTTCGTACAATTTTTGCCCCATGGCTCTGCTCCAGTGCAAGACCGATGGAAGCCGCCTCTACAATGGCGTAAAAGTTGCCTCCATACGCAATATCCAGCGTGACTTGCCCGATGCCCTCTACCTGAATCTCCACTTCACGGCGGTACACAAAAGAAGGGATGTTTGTGAACGTTACTTGTCGCACCTTGCCCGCATTCACATCCAGTTGCACTTGAACCGGGCCTGCCGGAGTGTCCAACAATATCGATTTTTTATCCGCAGCAATCAGTCCGCCCTCCATCAGCGCCGTACATACTCCAATCGTATCGTGACCGCACATCGGTAAATAGCCGCCAGTCTCTATAAAGACCACACCAATATCTGCATCAGGATGACAAGGTTCTGTTAAAATGCAGCCTGACATCACCTCATGACCACGCGGCTCGAACATCAGCAAACGGCGAAAATCATCATGATGTGCTGCCATATAAGTCATTTTTTCCAGCATCGTACGACCTACCAGCTTAGGCGCGCCGTGAATGACCGTTCGCGTCGGATTGCCTCCCGTATGGGTATCAATCGTAGTAATTCTGCCCGCTACACTCATCCGGTTACCTCCCCGTGAACCTCGCGGCTGGTAAAAGCCTCGCCAAATCGATCATATCGCAGCGGCTCCACCGGAATACAAGTGGATTCGCCGCGTACCATCTCGGTCACCAGCTTACCTGTAACCGCCGCAAGACTAATACCATCTCCTTCATGGCCTGAAGCGATGAATAGCCCCGGCACTTCATCCACTGCGGATACGATGGGCAAATGATCAGGGGTCCATGGACGCAAACCGGTATACGCCCTCATCATCGGTACATTGGCCAAGGCAGGAAAAAAGCGAATGGCTCTGCGAGCGATTAAGCGAATCACCTGTTGATCGACACCTGTATCCATACCGACAAACTGACGGCTGCTGCCAATCAGAATGTTCTGTGATGCGGTGGGCTCGAATACCAGCGCTACACCGTATTTTTCATAAAGCTCATCTACACTCCGCTGACCGCCAAACTTGCTCATCAGATAACCGAACTCCATCATCTTGCGGTTTCCGATCGAAGGCATTCGGGCAGACACCAGTATATGTCCTTTGCGCGGTATAATCGGAAGATCCAAACCTAGTGAATGACCGATACTACGTGTCCATACACCTGCGGCCAATACTACTGCATCAGCATGGATCACACCATTTGGCGTCTCCACCCCGCGGACGTTCCCCCTTTCGTCCTGAAGGATGGACTGTATCGGCATGCGCGGTAATAACTTGGCCCCCATCTGACGCGCGGCCTCGGCCAGTGCATACGTCATCAACACCGGATTCACAGTGGAATCTGTCGCACACTCCAGCCCACCCGGCAAATCTTTGGCCAAATGCGGCCATTCCTCTCGCAAATCCTGCTGATCCAGCATGCGAAACGGAAGCCCTTCATGCTGCTGGCGGGTGACCCATTGCTCTGCGGCCTGCATCTCCTGGTCATTTTCACAGACCAGAATACTTCCAGGCGCACGATACTCAAACTCACCCTCCAGTTCCCTAGCCAGCTCTGCCACCAATTCCTGCGATACCAACGACATTCGACTGTCAAACCCGGGCTCTTTATCGATTGCCAATATATTGCCATCACAACGGGACGAAGTGCCTCCAGCAATCTCCCCTCGCTCAGCCAGCACGACCTTCATACCGGACTTAGCTGCAAAATAAGCGATGGCTGTACCGATGATTCCGCCGCCTACAATGACCAGATCCGCGGCATCATGTTTCATTCGCATCCCTCCCTTCGACCGTTTTAATCTGCTTGTGAGGTATTATTACAGCTTGAGCGTAAAGCTTTGTGTCACAGGCCTGCTCAGCTCATCATAATCCCGCAGCTGTACGGTGAATTTATACGTCTTGTTGCCTGCTCCGCTGTCTGCTGTTCCGCTAATCGTTCCTGTAAAACGGTCCAGTGTGAACCCTGCGGGCAGTTGACCGCCTGTCACCGTCCAATCGTAAAACGGAACCCCTCCCTTGGCCTCCAGCTTAGCCGTGTACGCTTTACCTTTGACGGGTGCTGGCAATTCCTTCGTTATGATTTCTGGCGCGAGGAAAGGAGTCAGGTCCTTACGCAGCGGCCAGCCTGCTTTTTCTGCTACGAGTAGCGAAAGCTTCGTGTTCATCCAGCGCCGGGTCGGGAACAGATGGCGCCAGCCTCCATTTTGTCCGCTCAATCTGTCGACTTCTGCAAGCTCTCCGGAGAGATGGTAGCTGTCATCCAGTGCAGCCGGTCTGTGCTGATAAGCCAGAATATCCGGGTCATTGCCCGCCGCTTCCTTCAATGCTTTGACACCCGGGAATGTGTCGCTGAACACAATCGCATGACCGAATTCATGCATGATCAGCCCATGCACATCCGTCACCTTGGACAGATCGGATTGATACCATTCTTCATCGTCCACCGATGTGAATGGAATCGCATCATCATAGAAATCCAGAATCAAACTATAGGAACGGTTCAGGTTCCCCGGGACGGTCACACCGTTACGTGTATGATAATTGCCGTTTGTGGCCGGAAAGCCCGTAGAATACGGCCCGTTCAGCCCTCTCATAAACACCCACATGCCTTTGTAGGGCTTATCATTTGTCACCTGTATTTCATTTTGCCAGTCGTCACCTGGCAGATGGTTTACCTCCGCGTTGGCAGGAACCTCATCGAAAGGAGCCAGATCAAAGAAATAGAACCAGTCCTTTACCGCCAGCTCTGCGGCTTTTTTGGTAGCTGCATCATTGAAATAAGGCTTGATCGTATCGAATCTGTAGTCAAAATGGAGAGGAACTGTGGGCTCTTTATTATCGTCCTGATCCAACACGCGAATCGGAATGGACTGAGTAGTCGTGTGACCATCATTTCCGGCAACGGACATAGACAGCGTATAGTTTTCTATTTCACCGTTTCCTCCAATCCGGTCAGGATGGATGGCTAGCCGAAAATCTTTTTCCTCCTGTGCATTGGCAAAAGTCAGCGTTTTGCTTGCACCTTGCGCCGACAACGTACTTGGCAGATCCATCATCAGCCGGGACGTGCCCTGCGCATTTAACGTAACCGTTAACGGAAAAGCAGCATCCGCTGGCGGCTTCACTTTTAGCTTCACATACGGGTTCGCCAGATATCCTTGCCAATCAACCAGATCTATACCATAATCGTTTACCGTCCGACTAAAGATGTCGACGACTTTTACATCCGACTCCGCCTCGGCATAAGCCTGTTGACCCGGAATAGCTGGTGTCAAAGCCACAATGAGAGAAGCCGCCAGCGCAGTCAGCCATATTCTGGTGTGTCTTTTATGCGTGTTCATTTGATCCCCTCCATCTCATTTTTGAATGACTTGCAAACGATGATAGTTACCTATAGCGCCACTGCGTGTTATAATAAAAGCAGCTCCTTAGGCGAAGAGGTCAGTACCTTAACACCGTCATCTGTGATCAGCACATCGTCCTCAATCCGAACCCCGCCGAAGCCTGGAATATAAATGCCTGGTTCCACGGTAATGACATGACCCGGTACGAGCACCGACTTACTTTCGCGGGACAGCCGTACCTGCTCATGAATCTCGAGACCAAAGCCGTGGCCCAGCCCGTGACCAAACTGCTCCCCATAGCCGTAAGAGGCAATCACATCCCGTCCCAGACTGTCTCCCTCCCGACCGCTTAAGCCGGGACGAAGTCCTGCAATCGTCGTCATATTCGCTTCCAGCACAATAGCATACAGTTCCTCGTGCCGCTCCGACGGATTGCCGACGAATACGGTACGCGTAATATCAGACAGATAACCACGTACATTTGCGCCAAAATCCATTGTGACAAACTCGTTCTGACCAATTTCCTTGTCACTGGCCAGTCCGTGCGGCAGCGCCGAACGCTCACCTGAAGCGACAATGAACGCAAACCCGCCTGATTCCGCACCTGCGAGCCGAAGCTGATATTCCAGTTCCGCCGCAATCCGTCGCTCTGTAACCCCAGGCTGAATATAATTCAGCACCTCCGTGAAGGCGGCATCGGTAATACGCGCAGCTTCGCTAATGGTGCGAATCTCTTCTTCGTCTTTCACATCGCGCAGCCGTTCAATGACATCCTCCGTTTGCACGTACTCCAACGAGCCCAGCGCGGCTTGAAGCTGTCCCGACTGTTGAAGTGAGACATGCCTGCTCTCCAAACCCAGTCTACGAACCCCCAACTTACTTGTGAGATCAGCGATGGTCTGGAAGATTTGCGCCTCATGCCGAATAACTGAATATTCCACTGCCTGATCTGTTGCCTGCATCATATAGCGGAAATCCGTCACTAAAAAGGCCTCTTCCTGCGTAACAAGCGCAATTCCAGCGGAACCTGTAAATCCGGTCATATATCTTCGATTAGGCCCATGTGTAATAAGCAGTGCATCTATCCCTAGAGCCGTGAATTCCGAGCGTAACCGGGCCAGTCTGCCAGAAACACCCTGTAATGGTTTTGTCTTTTGACTCTCTTCCTCTTTCACTCGTACGCCTCCTTATTCCACATTTCTTTTCAAGGCATATGTCTTAGCACACACTCTCCACTTGCTTTTGAACACATGTATACTCTTCTCGCTGCCGTCTTTCCCGTAAGTCCTGCGTCCAATTCTCCGTCTCTTTTTCAAATACACCAACGCGTCACGGCTTCCTTTTAGCCTTTAATACCTGTCAATGTAATGCCTTCGATAAAATAACGCTGTCCGATAAAAAATATCAGGACGATCGGAGCCAAAATCGTGCTGGAAGCCGCCATCAAGTAAGGCCAGTTGGTATTGTTTAATCCCCGGAAAGTCGCCAGCCCCAGCGCTAGCGTAAAATGCTTTTCGTCACTCAAGTAAATAATTGGGCCCAAAAAATCGTTCCACACATCAATAAAAGTGAATATTCCGATCACGATCAATGCAGGCGAAGATAAAGGAATAATGACGCGCCATAGTACAGTCAGAGGCGTACCTCCGTCCATATAAGCCGCTTCGTCCAGATCGCGCGGAATCGTCAGCATAAATTGTCGCATCAAGAAGATGTTAAACGCCCCTCCACCGAACCATGCAGGAACAATCAGCGGCAGAAATGTATTCAGCCCGCCCAGCTCACGCCACATGACGAAAGTGGGAATCAGCGTCACCGCGTAAGGCAACATCATCGACCCGATTAGCAGGGAAAAAATCAGATTACGTCCAGGCCAGCGCAGGCGGGCAAAGGTAAACGCCGACACAATCGAGGTCAACATCACTCCTGCCAGCACACACACCTCAATCATGAACGTATTCATAAAATACCTGCCGAACGGTACTGAAGTCAGCGCTTCCGGGTAATTGCTCCATTGAAAAGGAGAGGGTATCCACTCTGGCGGGAACACGAAAATTTGCGATGTCCCCATCAGAGAGCTGCGAATAAGCCATACAAATGGCAACAGCATTAACGCACTGCCTATAATTAAAACGATATACAGTACAACACGGCTGGCTGAGAATGGTTTGGAACGGGTGGGGGTAGCAGGACTACGGGAGCGTTCAGGCTGTGGAAGCGGATGTTGTGGTGTTTCTGAAGAATTGACAGAAGAAGTGACCTGATTCATGAACGTTCCCCTCCTTCATAGTGAACCCACTTTTTGGATGTGGAGAAAATCAGGACGGTAAGCACCATGATGACGAAAAATAAGATCCAAGCCAGAGCTGAGGCGTAGCCGATTTTAGTCTCCGTAAAGGCCGTACGCCACAAGTAGAACACATAGAACAACGTTGAATTGTTAGGTCCCCCGTTGGTCATAACATACGCCTGATTGAAGGCCTGAAAGGTGCTGATTAAAGACATGACCAGATTGAAGAAAATGGTTGGTGTCATCGAAGGAATGGTAATGTGAAAAAATTTATGCCACCTATTGCCGCCGTCTACCTCAGCTGCTTCATACAGATGAGTGGGAACCGACTGAAGTCCCGCCAAAAAGATAATGACCGTGTTCCCGATCCCCCAAGTGCTCATCATGATCAGCGAGGGTATTGCAGTGTTCTCGTCATAAATCCATTTGCTCCCCGGCAGTCCAACGCCCTCCAGCAGCGAATTTAACAGTCCAAAATCCGGGTTGAACATCCATAGCCACAACATCGTGTTAGCAATACTCGGAACAATGGTAGGTAGATAATAAATCGTACGGAACACCGACAAACCCTTCACCTTTCGATTTAATAACAGCGCAATGATAAAAGCCGCAGCCAAGCCGAGAGGTACGCTGCCCAGTGCATAATAAGTAGTCACGAACATGGATTGGGAAAAGGTATTATCCTCGGTCAAAATGGTTCGGTAATTATCCAATCCTATGAAGGTCATCTGTCCACCAATCGTCCAATCGGTTAAGCTGAATACGAACGAGGCCGCAATCGGTCCAATTGTAAAAATCATTAATCCGAGGATGGCAGGAAGCGCGAATAGCAGACCCCAGTTTCGCTCCATGCGCATCATTCCTGATTTTGGTCGCTTCATGGGCTGTTCTCCTTTCGCAGCTGTCCCGCCGCATTATTCATCCGGGTATACCCCTTGAAGTAATGGCTGAATGATAGGTTCCAGTTCATCCAGCGCCTGTTGCGGCGTCTTCTTGTTCGTCCAGATCAGATCCAGCCCCGGAGTTAGCTTGGAACCGATATCAGGCCAGTTGCGAAGGGTCGAAGTTGACGGCTTGATCGCATAATCTCTGGCATACTCAATGCCAGCCTTTTGAAATTCCGGTGGATGTGCGGCATTGTTGGTCCATGACTGGATAGCCTGCTCATCGGTATAGTATTTTTCCTCGATAGGCATCCAAAGACCGGACTTGAACAGATCCACCTTTTCGGGGTTGTTATGGTACAAATAGAATTCGAGCGCTTCCTTCGGGTGCTTGGTGCTCTGGAAAATGACCGTGGCTCCCGCAACAATCATCGTTTTGGGCTCTTTTAGCTTCGGCAGAACGCCGATACTCCATTGCAGCTGCTTGTTGTTCGAAAAATCAAGCAGGGACCAGGTTCCGTCCACCACCATCGCGACCTTCCTCGTCTGAAGACGAATCGTATTAGACGGCATGTCCTGCTGCTGGATCAAATCAGGAGAAACATGCTCCTTGAACACCAGATCCTGCAGCTTCTGAAAAACCTCCACCGACTCAGGACTGTTCAGGGTGTACTTCTTGCCCGTTTTGTCAGTCAAACCTCCGCCGTTGCTTGCTAAAAGCGGTCCCCAGGAGCTGCGGTCATTGCCGAAGGCAAAGCCGTACTGCACAATATTTTTCGGATCAAATCCACTGTCTCCCGGATGCTTGCCGTTCTGATCCTTGGTCAGCTTTTTGGCAATTTCCAGGAATTCATCCCATGTCCACGCTTTTTCAGGATCAGCCGGAGGGACGGGTACCCCTGCTTCTGTAAACAACTCCTTGTTGTAAAATAACTGCATCACTTCCAATGCGGTGTAATTGCCGATAGACTTGCCGGGTTCGCTGTAGAGATAGGAGGATTTGAGCTTGTTTTTTAATTCGGGATATTCGTCATAATAAGAGGATAAATCCAGGAGTCTGCCTTCACTTGCCCATTTCATTGTGAGGGAATCACCCAGGTAGGCGATATCAGGAAGCTGATTGGCAGCCATTAACGTGTTAATTTTCGTCGTGTAGTCACCAGGGACATGCTCGCCCTTCACCCGGGTGTTCGGGTGGGATGCATTAAAGCTTTGAATCATTTTTTCCATCGCCTGCTTCTCATCATTACTTCCCCAGTACATGAACTTGAGTTCGACCGCATTGGGATTAGCCGGTTCGCCAGCGTTACCACTGCAAGCCGTCAGCCCTGTCAACATCACCGTCATCACGAGAGCCATCCATGTCCGTAACCTTCGTTTCAGCAAATCAACCGGCCCCTTCCTGAACTGGTTTCTCCTTACAAGCCTATTATGCGCCGAGAGCCCAGAGCCGACCACCCAACGACTCCAGACTCTCTTTGTTTTGGTATGATTTTTTTAACAGCGCGTTTACAAAAATGTTTTACGAAACTCCGTCGGGGTCAGTCCAGTATGCTTTTTAAAGGCAATGCTAAAATAGTTCGTATCTGTGAATCCCACTAGCTCCGCTACCTCCGCCACCTTGCGATTCGGGTCCAGCAGCAGTTCTCGGGCTCGCTCAAAGCGAACACGCGTCTGGTAGTCGGCGAAGCTTTCACCTGTAACCTGCTTGAAGCGGGTACTCAAATATTTGGGGCTCATATTCATGTACTCTGCCAGACGGTTCAGCCCGCTATCCTCCTGAAGATGCTCCCGAATCCATTCCTTGGCCCGTTGGAATTTGCGGGGAATACCCTTCTCGCGTGATTCTCGGACATGACGACCCACCCGAACAAAATAGCGCGATACATAATCAACCATCTCGGGCCCATGTCGTAATCGGGACAGCTCCAACAACGGGTCATGCTCCTGCATGGACGTTTGTCCTACAGATGCATCACTCTGAACGATCCGCATGACGAACAGCACGAGCTGAGTGACAATCATTTTCACCTGCTTGAATGGCAACCCTGCCAACTGTCCTGACCATTCCTGTAAAATTGCATGTACGGCAGCATCATTGCCCGCTCGAATTTCCGTAATCATCAGCAGTTCCTTCTCCAGTAATTGACTGCTGTTTGGCTCGGCCGCCTGAATGCTCTCATAGGGGATGATCTGGCTATAGCCCACCCACCCCCGATGCTCCGCCGCTTGCACGGCTTCCTCATACGCCTCGGGAAGTTGCTCCATCCGTTGTACAGGACGGCTAATCCCGATGGACACGCCCTGGCTCAATCGTTCCTGCACGGTCTGCCGAATCTGCTGTGCCGCCCGCTCCGCCGCCCTGCAAGATGCCCTCGCCAGCAGCACAACACGCCGATCGCGGGAAACCGCTGCACTGTGCGCCTTCGCCCCGGTCGCTGCCGCAGCCTCCCCAGCCAGTCCAGCGAATACATGGCTGTTTTTATGCATGGAACCGTGTGACTTGCTAGCGGCTGCTTCCTGCTGCGACGCCTCCTCCAGCTCGCAACACAGCACGGTATAAGGCGGCCCACTCGTCTCGCCGAAAAATCTCAGCCCGTCCATCTCCCGAATGACCTCGGCTGCAGGACGCCGCTGCTGGAGCAAATCCAGCAGTAGATGCTCCCTGTACAATGGCTCCAATGAACGATGGCGGTGAATCGCTTCCTCCTCGCTTCTTCGCCATTGCGCAATACGATCCTCAGCCCGGCTCAATGCCGCTTCGAAATCCTCGCTGGTCACAGGCTTGAGCAAATAATCGACCGCTTGAAGCGAGACTGCCTGACGAATATACGTCATAGATTCGTACCCTGTCAGGAATAATAACGGGGTCTGCTGATCCTTGTCCCGAATAGTTTTGGCTACATCCAGTCCACTCATATCCGGTAAATTAATATCCAGTAAAACCATGTCCGGTCGCTGCTCCGTATACAAACGTAATGCCGTTGCGCCGTCCCCCGCCACATCACTGACTTCCACTGACAGGCCACTTTCCGCCACCATCAGCTTCAGTCCTTCCCGAATATGATATTCGTCGTCCACAATCAGCAGCCGGTACATGCCATTCTCCCCTTTCTTATTCAGTTCGAATGGGTGCCAGTAAGGTAACCGAGGTGTACTGACCCGGCTCGCTTGTCACGGACAGTCCATATTGCGGACCATAATGCCGAAGACGTTCATGCACATTGCGCAGCCCAAAGCCAATAGCACTCCCCCGTTCCGCTTCCAGCGACTTCCGAATATCGTCCAGACGCTCGGCTCCAATACCGCCCCCATCATCACTGACCGTCAAACGCAACATATCCCCTTCCCTTGTACCGGATAACATGATATAGCCACGGTCGGTGCGCCCTTTTAAACCGTGGTAAATAGCATTTTCGACGAGCGGCTGGAGGATTAGTTTGGGTACATAAAATCCGCAAATATCCTCCTCTACCTCGCAAATCCACTCGAACGAATTCCTAAACCTGAACTGCTGCACCTTCACATAGGCGCTTACATGCTCAACTTCCTGTCCCAAACTGATTTGCTCTCGGCCATAACTTAGTGAAATGCGAAAACATTTACCGAAGGCACCGATTACTTCTGCCATATCCCGTTGCCCATTCGCCAATGCCATTCCCTTCAGTGACTCCAGCGTGTTGTACAAAAAATGCGGATTAATCTGCGCCTGAAGCGCGCGGAACTCAGCCTGCTTACGCGACAGCAACGCTTCGTAGACCTGATCGTACAGTTCATGATTTTTTTGCATCATATGAAGAAAACGCTCCCCGATCTGCCCTACCTCATCCTTAGGATTAAAAACAACGGAAGTAGGAGCTTCGAAAGCTTGGGCTAAGCCTGTAGCACTCACACTCCCATCGACCGCCATTAATCGGCTCAATTGAAGCAGGGGCCGACGAATCGTGTCACTCAGCCGATAAGACAGCATCCAGCCCAGCATCAGTGCAATCAAAAAAGTCCAGATGGTCCAGGCACCAATTTTCCGCGCATCCTCGAACAGCACAGACTGATCGACTTTTTGCAGCAGCGTCCATTGTCCTTCATTTAACGGGCCGTAAGAGATCATCGTCTGGCGGCCGTTCCATGTTCTCCAATCCTTCGTAAGCACAGGCCTATCCACAGCCGATTTAGCAATCTGCCGCAATAGCGCTTGATCCGCAGCACCCTGCTCCGGCAATCGGTATACAGGCTCGCCCTCCTGATCCAGCACCCACATCTGGGTATTGCCGTCTGTCCCATGAAAAGCAAGCCCCCGAAACAGACTGGCCTTGTCAATTTCCAGCAGCAAAAATCCGAGGGGTGCGTAATCTCCAGTCGTTTTTCGAAGCAGCTTCCCTACATATATGCGGTCCTCCGCCATCCCACGTCCTGATTCAAACGGTGAATGAGCCATCCACATCATGGGCCGCTCGGCGAGCAGGCGGCGATAGTACACACGTGCTTCCTCTAATGTAGGAAGGCCGCCAAAACGGACCGAAACATTCCCCTGATAGAGAGAATGCTTGAGCCCGCCATTGGCGGCATATATGAGAGAGGACGTGATATACGGCTTGGTCTGGGTTTGCGTACGGACAACCATACTGAGTGTTTCATCGTTCCGTAAATATTCATAATCATCTTCCGGCTTGGTCTCCAGCATGGACTGCACATCAGGATTGCTGAGAATGGCATTGGTCAGGTCATTCAAGTCGGAAAGCGTCGCATTGACGTAATTTTCACTCATTTGCCGGGACTGCATAGCCAGCGCTTCCGATTTCTCGCCGATGGAATGGGCCGCGATCCGGTAAAAGGTAAAGGTCAGTACCACCATCGGAATGACGGTGAGTACCAGCGTCAGTACAATAAATTTCCCACGAATCGTAGGAATCCCAGCGAACTTTTGACGACCCCGGCCTCCCATTCATCTGTCTCCCTTACACATAGGCCGGGAGCCATTCCCCGTGCGCTGCGATCAGGTCATCACACAGAGAAACGATATCATCCATAGACAGCTCTGCGGACGTGTGCGGGTCCAACATAGCAGCATGATAAATGTGCTCCTTTTTCCCGGTGATTGCAGCTTCAATCGTTAACAGCTGGGTATTAATATTCGTCCGGTTCAGTGCAGCACATTGGGGTGGCAAATCCCCGATAAAGGTTGGCGTAACCCCGTTACGATTCACCAGACAAGGTACCTCCACACAGGCTTCCTTCGGCAGATTGGTAATTAAGCCTGTGTTCATCACATTGCCACCAATGGCAAAAGGCTGATTCGTTTCGATCGCCTCAAATATATAAGAGGCATACTCGTTTGACCGTTCATGACGCAAATCCTGATTGCCCAAAAGCTCCTCACGCATCGTTTCCCATCGTGCAATCTGGTTCACACAGCGGCGAGGATATTCATCCAAAGGAATATTGAAGCGCTCAATCAGCTCAGGGTATGCCCGTTTGATAAAATACGGATGATACTCCGCGTTATGCTCGGACGATTCTGTAATGTAATAGCCGAATTTCAGCATCATTTCAAAGCGCACCATATCATGATGCTTTTCCTGCTGCTTAGCGGCGGCTCGTTTTTTAATCTCAGGATATAGATCCACCCCGTCCTTGCTCACTTCGAGCAGCCACGCCATATGATTGATGCCTGCGATTTTTGCCTTCACACCTTCCTGCTCGAGCCCCAGGCTTTTAAACAGTTCCGGTATACACGCCTGAACGCTATGACACAACCCTACCGTACGGACACCACCATAAACGTTCATCACATTCGTTAGCACTGCCATCGGATTCGTGTAGTTGAGAAACCATGCATCCGGGCACACTTCGCGCACATCTGCTGCAAAATCGAGCATCACCGGAATCGTACGTAAATTGCGGAAAATACCGCCAATGCCGACCGTATCGGCAATCGTTTGGCGCAGACCGTATTTTTTGGGAATTTCAAAATCCGTAATTGTACACGGATCATAGCCGCCCACCTGGATGGCATTTACCACATAAGTCGCTCCACGCAGTGCTTCCTTGCGGTCAGTGTAGGAGCGGATCACACAGGTGCTCCCTGTTGTTTTTTTCAAATTGGATAAAATATTTTCTGAATCTTTCAGCCTTACGGGGTCAATATCGAACAACGCTAGTTCAAAGCCCTGCAAAGCAGGCGTCAACATACAATCGCCAAGCACATTTTTAGCAAATACCGTACTGCCTGCACCCAGAAATGTAATCTTGCTCATACTTTATCCCCCATTCACATTTTGTTCGCATCTTTGCACTCCAAATGCAAGGATACCCACCGCCACTCTCCCCTTTATAGGAGGAAAGTGACGATGGGAAAAATTAGTCATGACTATGCGTTGTTGCCGCCCATTCAGAATACCCCCGCTGATTTAGCGGAGCTGACAGGTCGAGGCGGTAAGGCAGATGTTACCGGGGATATCGTAGTTGGCGGGGTTACTGAATTCTCCGGGCCAACCGGTGTTACCGATGGAACCGCAGCCCCTGCCTCAATCACGGTTACCTTCGCCATTGCCTTTAACTCTGTCCCTTCTACTTTGCCCTTCAACTCAAACGAACCTGGAGCAGCATATTGTGCAGGGTCTATATCCTCCCATTCCACAGCCACCCATTTAGTGGAGCCTTCGCCATACGTAGCTTCCACTACGCTTGGCAGTTCGGGTTTTTCACCCGTACGAGTCGTCACGTTTACTTCTTTTAAAGCCGTAATTTTCTCAGCTCCCGTTAGGCTTTGTGCTGTACCGGAGACCAAACCTGCTACCTCAGAAGCATTCAAAGCACGGCTGTAGATGCGGAACTCATCCACCAGACCATTGAAGTATGGATCAGGGTACTGAGATTTGCCGATAAAATTATTTTTGGTCTGTCCCAGACTGGTAGGATTCAGGGTCAAGTTGGTATTGCGTCCCACTTCTTTTCCATCCACGTATAAAATACCTGTGGAACCTGAAAGCGTAACCGCAACATGCTTCCATACGCCTGTCGGCAGTACAGGGCCTTCAATCGTCTGCTCCTGTCCCTGCCCGTTGCCTTGATTGGTAATGGCAAACAGCATGGTATTTCCTGCTTTAGGGGTCAGGAACATATATTCATTCGTTCCGGAGCCGAAATCAAAAATCCGTACATAATCGCTCAGGCTGTTCGCTTTGACCCAGCCGGATACGGTCAATTGCTGTGCACGACTGACAATACCCGCCGGAAGCTGCACATAGCTGTCCTTGCCGTTCAGGCTGACAGCATTGCCTGTTTTACCCGCAGCCCATGCAGCCGTTCCCTTCACGGCAGCATCATTGCCACTGTCCGATGAATCCGCAACTACAGAACCGCTTGTTTCATCAAACTTGTAAACTGCAAGCTGTTCAAGTAACGGAGCGGCCGGTTCAGCTACCACCGTTACTTTAGCCTCCGCTGACAACTGAGAATCGCTGGCTGTCAGCTTGAACACATACGTTCCTGGCTCGGAAACGTCCACCTTCGTGCGCAGCGATGCTTTGCTGCTGAATGTGACCTTCGCGTCCTGCGGTCCTTCAACCAGACTCCACTCACTCGTCACCTTGCCTTGTGGAAGTCCATCATCCGTAGCTGTGCCTTTCAGAATGATCTGATCTGGCAGCTTCACCTTCGAATCTTTGCCAGCGTCTACAACAGGTGCCTTGTTCGGATCAGGTGTGGTTGGTGTCAGCTCTACCGTGTAGGAGGATGCTGTACCAATCTCCAATTTAAGCTTGTTGGAAGGCGCATATGCATTAAACTTCCCTTGTGATTGACCGCCTACTTTAACCAAATACGTTCCTTTCTTCAAACCGTCAAATGTAATGTACGTGGAATGAGCTTGGCCTGGCGTTTGATTTTTCAACTGAAGCCATACATAATCCTTGGAAGTTGCCAGCTTGGCTTCTGTATACTGATCCTTTTCCAGCTCGATATACATCTTTTCCGTAATCAGATTGATTCGCTTGAACAAACCGTCCAGCGGCTTGATCGTATACACGTTGCCACTTTTGCTCACCTCTGCACCGTAGCCCGTCAATCCAAAAATCGGATCCATCGCGATATCAGCGCTTAAGGTTTTGAGCGCACCGAACAATCCGAGATCAGCCTCACCACTCATGCCGCGCCAGCCGTTAAAGAGCGGAACATTTTTACCGCCGCCAGTGCCGTTCGTGCCGTTATTGCCTTTTTCCGCTTGGTACGTCCATGCGACCGCCCCGATGTTTTCAGGGTCCGAGCTGATTTGCCCGGAGTTAATCGCTCCGACATTGGCAATTTTAGCTGCATAGGACAACCGTTGTTGTTCCTCACGGTGATTGTCCTCATGATGGCGAATCCAGTCATCCATCGCATATCCAGCAAGCGAAGTCGTGTACTGGAAGTTAAACCAGTTCTCCCCGGTAATCGTCACCGGATCGGTGTAGTAGTACCATACGGGCATGTGACCGCGTGCCGCACGGGTTTTGGCATTGATTTTACCCATCATTTCCAGGGCTTTACTTTGCTCGCCCTCTGTATCTATATTCTGCTTGGCTAACGTATATACAGCTTCTTCCCCTGTATTGTCATAGCTATATTCAGAACCATAAGGATACTTTGTATTTTTAAAATTGTTATATTTACGATCCATTTTTTCCTTAAGATCATTCGCCTCATCATCATAGCCTTCATCATGAAGTGCCCGAATAATATCCGGTGTGGTCAGTTCGCCCATCAAACCTGTTTCCCAGTTGTACGCGACTGGCCCTTCATACAATGCTTTGAAAATGTTATACGCCCGCAGCAAATACGTTTCCTTTGGATGCTTGTAAGTAACAAGATCCGGGTATTCCTTGGCAATCTTGTACATGCTGAAATACGTGTTGTATACATGCGGATAAGCATACCCTCGATAGGTCGGTGTATCGTTAGGCTCTGGCATCAAGAAATCATGAATTAAATAATCCTCATGATGTCCGTTCATCAGATTCGTCCAGATCGCCGTTTCCAAATAATCGTCTACGGCCCGCACCTCTTTGGCGACCGGAGACAGTGTGTTTTTCTCAGCCAGGAACTGTCCGTGCGTCAGACCCCAATCGTCTCCCCAGCCCCAGTAGCCGTTGAAAATGTTCCGTTTGGATTTGGTATGCATCATCCAATCGTCAAATACCTTGTCGCGCAGATCACCCGGTACATTCCATTGGGTTTTGTCGACCATAAATGTAGCGTGCCGTTGCAGCGCTTGATCAATCGGCTCGATGGCATAAAATTGTAGAACCGTTTTGCTGCCATTGCCGTATTCTACCGTTATGAAATTCGGACCCAATTTAGTAAATTTCAATTCATAAATGTGGTGTCCTCCAGCCTTGCTATCCGTCTCTGGAATAACGGTTCCGTCGGGATAGGTTACTTTGCTGATCGCCTGCTTGGAGCGCAGGTCTACCTTCGCCTTTTGATTCGTAGGCACGATCATGCCGGGTACGACTGTTGTATCCACCAAGTTTTCTTGGTACAACGTATCTTTTACATCATGCTCGTCCTTCACAGCCAGAAACTTGAAGCCATAGTTTTTGCTTTGACCGGGATTCAGGATCAGGCTTGTATTGGGCAAATAGCCCCGGTTGGTGGACTTGATGACATTGGAATGAATATAAAATACATTCAGCCCTTCCAGCCATTTACCTTCGTTGGCCGGATTCCAGGCCCATTTGCTGCCCGGATGCTCCTCATCCCTCCAGTGATCCTGATATTCAAAACCCGCACCTGTTGTGGAATCAGGAATCAGCAAAAGGGAAGAGCCAATGCCGCTGGGACGCCCAGCTGTGATATAGGAGCTGTTATTGCCGACAAAGGAATGCGTCACCACTCTGGTTTCGTAGATCGCGTCACCGTTAGTCCACTGCTCATTAAAAGGCAGAGGCAAACCAAAATCGCCAATCTCCAATTTTTTCCCACTTGTATTCTGTACCTGTATATTCCACAACACCGAACCATTCGACTCTGCCGAATACGTTTCGATGACTTTAAAATTGCGTATGCCTTCTGCATTAGTAGAATTCTCGTACGTGACAGTGACACGGTTACCACTAGTTGTGATCTTGCGTGCGTCAGCCGACTTGTTCGTCCATGCTTTTGTCCAGCTACCTCCATCCAATCGGTACGTGAACATCAGCTCCCCTAGCCACTGATGATCTGCGGTGTTCTGCTCAGGTGTTACCGTTGCGTTCATGACATACTCTGTCGGAAAAGCATCTCCCTTGATACGTATGGATGAAATTTCGCCATGCTCGCCTGTCTGAATCGTCAGCTTGTCATTGGATAGTTCATGGGCCTCTGCCGTATGCGTCCCAAACAGCACAGACGCTGTGGTTAAAAATAAAAACGCCGCCAATATTCCCTTAAATTTCATCAACACGGCCTCCTTTGGGATTTCGGGGTCCTGATTTGCTTGCCAATCACCTGAAGTCTCTTCATTTCGCCGCAACCTCCTTGGAAATGTAAGCGTTACAACTCTATTGTACAAATCCTTGTCCACTGGTGAAATCAACATTTTCAACCGATTTATATAGGATTTCAACCTTTCGAGACCACCACTTTATCATTGAACTATCGTTTCCAGTTAGCGTAATGGGTTCATTGTCATTAGCCTCAACCGCTTACCTGTTTGCTCAGACTCCTGGCAACAGCTGGGGCATGATGCTTTTGCCATAATCCAAGACGTACTTATTAATCTCTGAGACAAGTTTTGTGTCCTTAGTTTTGTAGTGTACCTTGTTAATTACGAAGTAACCTGTACTAGAATATTGCTAATCACTCGAAAACATCAACGTAAAACGATAAAACAAAAAAGCCGCTAAAATAGCGACTTCAAATGGACTATGCTCTTGTCCCCCGACAGTTAATCCAGATACAAAATCTCAATCTCGCCCGGAGCGAAGGATTGCTCTGCGTAATTCCCCCCCCAATCACAAAGCGATCTCAAAATGGGTTCAAGTGATTGACCCAGTTCCGTCGTTGAATATTCCACCTTAGGCGGTACCTGATTGTACATCTTTCTGCGAATTAATCCGTCTGTTTCCAGTTCCCGAAGAGTTTGAATCAGCATCTTTTGCGATATATTATGAACGAGTCGCTTAAGCTCTCCCGTCCGTTTAGGTCCTTTTATTAAATAGTACAGAACAAGCCCCTTCCACTTTCCTCCGATAACCTCTAGTGTAACTTCCAGTTCACAGAAAAATGTTTTCATATCAATGCACCATCTCCCGATCTAAGAATATCCCCTTCATGTATCGCTTGATCCTTCAAGGATCACTGAAGGAAAAATTGAACGTTACATGGAGGGGATAATACAATCGCATTTAAGTTGATTTAAAAATCTTTGTCGTTTGAAAATTATTATGTCCTGGTTAAACTTGAGCAACTCCGCCATCTACGAATAATTCAACGCCGTTCATATAGCTGCTTTCATTAGAGGCTAGGAACATGACAGCATTGGAGATCTCTTCAACCTGCCCCACTCTGCCGAGCGGAATATCATTTTTTGCCTGTTCCAGTAAATGATCTAGTTCAGAGCCAAATAACTCATCGTACGCCGGCGTTACGATTGTTCCCGGACTAAGGATGTTTATACGAATTTCGGTCCCTCTCATATCAAGAATCCAGCTGCGGACGAGCTGTCTGATCGCTGCCTTGGATGCACCATAGATACTAAACGCTGGCATCCCCGTCGAGCCAGCAGTGGATCCCGTTAGAATAATCGAACCTCTTTTATTTGGAAACAAAGCTAATGCCTTTTGTACTGTAAAGATGGTTCCTTTCACGTTGACATCGAAAGTCTTGTAGTATTGTGCTTCTGTAATTTCTCCTAATGGAAGCAATGACCCTAGTCCGGCATTTGCAAAGAGAATGTCCAAGTGTCCCTTTTCTCGCTTAACTGTTTCGAATAATATATCTAGATCTTCCGATTTAGATATGTCACCTCGGACACCTGTAACATTCTTTCCGATCTGCTTTACTGCTTCATCCAGTTCACGTTGTCTGCGTCCCGTGATAAAAACGTAAGCCCCTTCTTTTACGAACTGTTGTGCCGACGCGAGACCGATGCCGCTTGTACCTCCGGTTACAACTGCTACCTTCCCGTCAAATTTCCCCATTCTATTACACTCCTTTTATAATGATTTATATGGTATAGGATGCTCTGTCTGCTTCATGAACCTCCTATGAACGATAGTATGGGGGAAAAGTTACAAGAAAAACAGTACCCACTTTTTTGTGATATAGTCACCAAAAAGTGATAATTGAGGCGGCACAAGCGTTTGTTTTTACAGCCTAACAGATGGAAGTGAGCTCCATTAAGTTTGAGATTGTATATGTGCTTTTAATTTCTGCCGGACTTATTTGTCCGGTTCTGTTGACCCAACAGGTGTCAATGCCCGACTGAAGACCACCTTTGATATCCGTATTTAATGAATCTCCAATGACAAGCGCATCCTTTCTATTAAATTCTGAAATATGACTTATGACGTAATTGAAAAATTCTTCCTTCGGTTTTTGATAACCAATGCTTTGCGAATCAAAGATATCCTCGAAAAACTTATATAGCCCAGACTGCTTCAAGCGTTTGATTTGCGTGTGAGTGATACCATTCGTGATTACGAACATTCGATGGGTCTTTGATAAGCGATGACAGACATCCATTGCGCCTTCCATAAGCAATTGGTTTCCATCTCCCAACAATTCTCTATACAAACCTTCCCATTCCAAGCCGACCACGATTTCCCCCATTCTCAACATTGTAAAAGAGGGCTCCATTAATTACTCACCACATGATACCACGTATTTGAACTATCCTGCCCGTTAGCTGAATAGACTGCCGAATCATGCCAGCAGTCTATATTATTTGAACTATCGTCTTCCGTTAACTTAAACTACCTTTGAAAGCTAGCGCCGAGTATACCTAACTACCATAATGATTAAGAAAGCAAAGAGAGAGTTGACTGCCTTCTTTTCGTCTAAATATACCTCGATTACTTTAAAGTGCTTATGTCACTTTAATGTGCGTACTTCCTATGTATGGTTAGTTGATGCAAAATAATGTTGTACAAAGAAAGAATAGTACAGAAGGAGCTGAAACACTATGAATAATGAATCTACAACAACACGCAAAGTCGCCTTGGTCGTAGGTGCGAATGGTGTTATCGGTCGCAACCTCATTGATCACCTCATCTCTCTTCCTGATTGGGACGTGATCGGCGTATCGCGTCGCGGTGGAGAATCTAGCAACCATGTTCGATATGTGGCTGCGGATCTACTCAATATAGACGATCTTCACGAGAAGTTAAGCGATTTAACTGGGGTAACACACATTTTTTATGCTGCTTACCAAGACCGTCAAACTTGGGCTGAACTTGTTCCACCGAACCTCGCCATGTTAGTGAACATCGTAGAAGTGATCGAACCAATCGCGCCGGGCTTGAAACATGTCAGTCTGATGCAGGGATATAAGGTATACGGCGCACATCTCGGCCCGTTCAAAACTCCTGCTCGTGAGACAGACGCTAACCACATGCCTCCTGAGTTCAATATTGATCAGCAAGATTTTTTAGAACAACGGCAAAAAGGTAAGGCTTGGACTTGGTCTGCACTCCGTCCTTCTGTAGTCTGCGGCTTCTCGCTTGGAAATCCGATGAACCTCGCAATGGTCATAGCGATTTACGCTTCAATTTCGAAGGAACTTGGAATACCTTTGCGGTTTCCAGGTAAGTCAGGAGCTTACAACAGCCTCTTGGAGATGACAGACGCTGGGCTTCTCGCAAAGGCAACAGTATGGGCGGCGACCGACCAGCGCTGTGCGAATCAGGCATTCAACATTACGAACGGCGATCTGTTCCGTTGGAATGAGTTATGGCCGAAGATCGCTCAATACTTTGGTATGGAAACAGCCCCTCCGTTGCAAATGTCTCTGGACGTTGTCATGGAGGACAAGGAGCAGCTTTGGAACAAAATGGTTGAGAAGCATGGGCTTGCTCGGAATTCCTATAAAGACGTTTCCTCTTGGCTATTCGGCGATTTCGTGTTTGCATGGGATTACGATTTTTTTGCCGACGGAACTAAGGCTCGTCGTTTAGGCTTTCACGAATTCGTCGATACCGAAGCAATGTTTATGAACATCTTCAACGACTTCCGCAAGCGTAAAGTCATCCCGTAAACTACCGTATAAAATAAGAAAGCCGACCTTGTATTGGGTCGGTTTCTTAACTGTTATTCACGTCTGTAAGCATTGGATTAGCCAGAACAGTAGCCTTTCCCTCGTACTTTCTCTCTATATGCGAATCCCCCCAACGGCACATCAGATGTAGGAGTTCCTTTAGACTCCAGCCGTAGTCTGTCAACTCATACTCAACTCTAGGTGGTACCTGATTATAAGAAATACGTAAGATGACGCCCTCTTCTTCAAGCTCCCGAAGGTGCTGCGTTAACATCTTTTGAGTAATTGCGGGAATCAAGCTCTTAAATTCATTATTACGTTTCTTACCGAATGTCAAATGAAAGAGAATAACAGGTTTCCATTTCCCACCAATTACCTCTAAAGTTGCCTCAACTGCGGTGTTGTAAATTTTTTCAGTCTTTTTCACACAACTTGCCCCTTTTCGAATATTTCGAAACAGGTCATTGGTAACTCCTGATGAATTGGAGATATTAAATGTCCCTATTAAACATTATAACGACAACCAAAATATTAGGCTATCCTGCCCGTTAGTTGACCCCGAATTAAATTAAGTTTTGCTTACATTCCGTAAAAGTATTTCCCTAATACTAAGGATTTTATATGCAAAAAGTAACTTTGAACAATGGGATTGAGATGCCTATACTCGGTTTTGGTGTTTATCAGATCCAAGATGCAAATGAATGTGAACAAAGTGTTTATGACGCTATTATGGCAGGCTATCGGCTGATTGATACCGCTGCCTCTTATCTAAATGAAGAAGCAGTTGGCAGAGCGATCAAACGTAGTGGCGTGGCAAGAGAGGAGTTATTTATCACTACGAAACTTTGGGTTCAGGATACTGGTTATGAGCGTACAAAAAAGGCATTTGAAAAATCACTGGAAAGATTGCAGTTGGACTATTTGGATTTGTATTTAATTCACCAGCCATATGGAGATGTGTTTGGTTCTTGGCGCGCTATGGAGGAATTGTATCGTGATGGAAAGGTCCGTGCAATCGGCGTTAGTATCTTCCATGAGGATCGCCTGATCGATTTGATTATTCATAATGAAGTAGTTCCTGCCGTAAATCAGGTTGAAACGCACCCATTCAACCAGCAAATTGAACATGCAAAATTTATGAAAGAGAATAATGTTCAGATCGAATCCTGGGCGCCTTTTGCTGAAGGGAAAAACAACTTGTTCCAGCATGAAATATTGGTATCCATAGCTGAAAAGTATAATAAATCCGTTGCTCAGGTGGTTTTACGCTGGTTGGCACAAAGAGAAGTTGTTGTGATTCCAAAGTCTGTTCCTAAAGAGAGAATTATCGAAAACTTCAATATCTTTGACTTTGAGTTAAGCCAAGAGGATATGGAGTCGATTACTACGTTAGATACGAAACAGAGCCTGTTCTTTTCACATCGCGATCCTGACATGGTGAAATGGATCGGTACCCGTAAACTCGATATCTAACCCTCTTTCAAAAGATCACCCGTAGGTTTTGATTACGCCAAAAGAACCAACAATTTAGGGTAAACGTAAACCTAATTGAAACCGCCCATCCAATAACCGGATGGGCGGTTTTTACATACTACTTCTCCTGCTCCTTTATCACCTGCTCAATCCCCAACAGAATCAGCTTCAAGCCGAACTCAAACGCCCCGTCGGTTCCCATCAGATTGAACAGCCCGTTCGTGAACATCCTCCGAAACAGTCCCACATCCGTCTCGCTCATGGAGTCCAGAAGGCGAATCATCTCCTCACCCGGATGCGCTTTCTGGTCCTTAAAGATAGCGGAGACATTACGCTCATGCTGATAATCGTCTAGAACGAAATAGAAGACATAGTTCACAAGCGTAGTAACCACTTGCATTTTCTGCTCTTGCTCAAGCGGCGTCGATTCCACGCAGAGCAGCATACGGTTGGTGAACCGGATGATGTCCGGTTCGTGGGGCAGCGTCATCATCATGAGCTGCGTGGAGCAGGGATATCGGCTGAGCACGTTCCGTACCGTTACCGCAAGCCCTGTCAGCTGCTCCTTCCATTCCCCCTCGGAGTGGAACTCTTCCAGAATCATTTTCGATACCTGGTTGGCCAGACGCTGGTAGAGATGCTGTTTGCTCTTGAAGTACCAGTACAGAGAGGGAGCCTGAATCCCTAACCTGTCGGCCAATCGTCTCATGCTTAATTTCTCGATGCCCTCCTCTCCAAGAAGCTCCCACGAGGTTTCCAAAATCTTATCCTCCGAAATCTGAGGTTGCTGCTTTTTCATGTCATCCGCCCTTTTATCTAACAGTGTAAGTTTATGCTTTACAGGTTCATTGGTTCATGATACCATCTAACACTGTAAGGCACAACCTAACAGTGTTAGACTGAAAGGCAAAATAAATAGAGAAAGTAGTGATCCGCATGGATGCAGAAAACCTCCATTACTTTGAAAAAGCACCGGTCGCAAAAGCCGTAGCTCACTTCGCTATACCCATGATGCTAGGCACGTCAATGAGTGTCATTTATTCCATCTTGAATGCCTATTTCCTTGGTACACTTCACAATACTGCCATGTTAACCGCACTCGCACTGACCCTGCCGTTATTCGCAATCATTATGGCGCTAGGCAATTTGATTGGCATGGGTAGCGGTACATTCATCTCCCGTTTGCTAGGAGAGAAAAAATATGATGAGGTAAAGCATGTGTCTTCATTTGCCTTTTACAGCAGTTTAGTTCTCGGTCTTATCGTGATGGCCGTGGGTCTCCCGTTGATCAATCCAATCGTTCATGGCCTGGGAGCAACGTCTGACTCCTTCGGATTCACGAAGGACTATGTCACGATTATGCTTATTGGCTCACCATTCGTCGTATTATTCTTCACACTGGAGAATATCGTGCGTTCGGAGGGCGCAGCAATCACGTCGATGATCGGTATGATTCTCAGTGTTGTTATAAATATTATTCTCGACGCGTTAGTCATCTTCGTGCTCCATTGGGATGTGATCGGCGTTGCGTCTGCTACGGTCATTTCTAACTTGGTTGCGAGTGCATTCTACGCCTTCCATATGGGATATAAGAGCCAATTCTTAACCGTCTCCGTAAAATGGTTCAAGGCTACCAAGGACATTCTGAGCAATGTATTCAAAATCGGAGTTCCCGTCTTTATTATGAGTATCTTTTTGGGTGCAATGTCGCTCATCTTTAACCATTTTCTTGTCGAATACGGGGATCAGGCCGTAGCGGCTTACGGAATTTCATCACGTTTATTGCAATTTCCTGAGTTTATTCTGATGGGCTTATGCGAGGGAGTCGTGCCGTTGATTGCCTTCTCATTCACAGCGAATAAATTACGCATGAAGAATACCATTGGATTTACGATCAAAGTGATTGTGGCGTTAGCGGTCGTATTCGGCATCATCGTCTATTTGATTTCCGACCACTTAATTGGTTTATTTACAAATGACTCGCAATTAATTGGAATGGGCAGCTACATTCTACATGTGACGTTCCTATCCTTGTTCATTACAGGAATGACCACATTGTTTACCGGGATCTTCCAAGCATCAGCGCAAGGAACTGCCGCGTTTATTATGTCAATTATTCAAGGAATTACTCTGATTCCTGTGTTGTTTATCGCCAATCAAATGAACGGCTTCCACGGGGTGGTCTGGTCGCTTGTCATTGCGGATGCGGTCGCATTCCTTGTTGGTGCCATCATGTTGTATGTTTTGCGGACCAAATTGCAGCCAGAATTGGATAAGTTAGTACAGTAGAAAACATATAACACCCAAGAAGGCAGGATAGGACACTCCCCGACCCTGCCTTTTTTAGGTACATGGACGGGGAATAGGGCAATTGTCATTTTAAAAAGGAAAATGCCCCCTACCTGCACGATCTTGCTTATTCAGCGCCCCCATCGACACACTCATCGGAAAGTTCTTACCTCTGAAGATCATCGTTCCCAGCGCAAACTTCGAGACGAGCAAATCCGTGCCTCCTAATCCCTTATATTTCATTTTTCAACGCTACTGTATTAACCTGTACTGCCCGTTACTTCCATGAAAGAGGGAGCATTTGCCGCGGCAGTGTGCTCCCTGTTCTAAATTCAAATATCGTTTCCCGTTAGTTGAATCATTTCTGTGATTGATCCACCTTGTAGATTCTTCTGGTAAGCGCCTGGTCATCATCTGTCCATGATATTTGGAGCTGTTTGCGGGTTTTTGAGTGCAGGCAGTAGAATGCCATCGATTAGCGCTGTGAAGAAAGGCTTGTCGAACGGTTTGCGCTGGATGAGTCCGCGAAAAGAAGCCATTGAAGTAATGACCTGGCAAGCCATCTCAATGTCTGCGTGAGCGGGAATTTCACCGCGGACGACGGCTCGGTTCATAAGCTCACGGTTCACAACAACCCATGGCTCGAAAATCCCGGCTGTTCCTGCTTCGGCAAATTCCGGATGCTGCAAAAAGGAGCCTAGGCCCGCTAGGACTCGAAATTTGCGTTCTTCTTCCGCGATTGATTGCGGCTTCAAAAGCACGAGGAGATCTTCGCGCAAGGTTCCTGTATCAGGCAAGCTTTCGAGCTCAAGATGATTCCGATTCATCCAGGCCAAGGCGTCTCGGACTAACTCCGCCTTGGAAGACCAGCGGCGGTAAACCGTCGCCTTCCCAGCCTTTGCTCGAGCCGCGACCATGTCCATTGTCATACCATCGAAACTCGTATCGGCGAGGATGTCGATTGTCGCCTCAAGGATTTTATCATCCCGCGTGTGATCTCGCTTGCGGCCCAATGCTTGCGCAGGCTTTTCTGCCACGACCTCAGATAATTCGCCCCTCTCAGACATTTTCTTTTTTATTTTACTCATAAACTTAGCTCCTTTTAAAATATATATTTAGAAACCGATTAGTTCCGGAACTTTACAGTTTCGTTTTTATGTGATTTAATATCATTATCCCACATCCAACAGGAAATATATAGATGGTATCCCACACCAAAAAGGAGATTACAACCATGCAGGACAAACCCGTTGCCTTGATCACTGGCGCCAATAAAGGAATAGGTTTACAAATTGCGAAGGATCTAGCGGAACACGGCTTCACCGTGCTCGTCGGATCACGCAGCCTCGAAAATGGAGAAACTGCTTCCAAAAGCATCGGTTCGGATGCGCACGCTCTCCAGCTCGACGTTACCGATCAGGACTCCATTGTTGCTGCAGCAGAGCGTATTCGGAACGAATTTGGTCATCTCGATGTACTTGTGAACAATGCGGCCATATCACACGCAGGTAAACCGGGCGATCCGTTTCCGAGCAGTGGCGCGACGAGCGGTCTTTTGACCGTTGCTTCGCTCGAAGACATTCGTTCGGTTTATGAAACTAATGTTTTTGGTGTCATTGCTGTCACCCAGGCCATGTTGCCACTTTTACGTGAGGCTCCTTCAGCACGCATCGTCAACATGGGCAGCACCGGCGGCTCCCTTAGCTGGAACTCCATTCCGGAAAACTCACATCGTGCGATGTTTGGGGCCTATTCGGCATCAAAATCGGCTGTTCATGCGGTCACACTTGCCTTTGCCTTTGCGCTTGAATCGACAAACATCAAGGTCAATGTGGCATGTCCAGGTTTTACATCGACTGCGCTCAATAATTTTGCTGGCACTCGTAGTGTTGAACAAGGGGCGCGTGAAGCGGTCCGGCTTGCGATGATTGGTGCGGACGGTCCAACAGGAACGTTTTCAGATGAGGATGGACCCATCGCGTGGTAATTATAATTTATACAATAATGGTTAGTAGCTTAAGGGGGATTTCATGATGCGTGTTTTCGTAACAGGAGCAACAGGTTACATCGGTTCCGCTGTCGTCCGCGAACTCATGGATGCGGGTCATCAGGTCGTCGGTCTTGTGCGCTCAGACAATAGCGCTGCGAAACTAAAAGAGGCCGGGGCCGAAGTACACCGCGGTGACATCGACGATCTCGACAGCCTTCGTAGTGGTGCGGCTGCTGCGGATGGCATTATTCATCTGGCATTTAATCACGACTTCTCGAACTTCGCCAGGGCACTCACAGCAGATCTGCACGCCGTTGAGGCGATGGGGGCGGCGCTGGAAGGATCTGGTAATCCATTCGTGATCACCACGCACGCCAATGGAGTGGCAGCAGAAAACGTAGCGTTATTGCTGGCTGAGCGCGGAGTGCGGACATCAATCGTAGAGCTTTGTCCTTCGGTACACGGTGAGGGTGACACAGGATTTGTGCCGAGACTGATCAACATTGCCAAAACGAAGGGCTTCTCAGCCTATGTGGAAGGGGGGACCAACCGCTGGCCAGCTGTGCACCGCCTTGACGCCGCACATCTATACCGCCTTGCGTTAGAAAAGGCACCCGCCGGTTCACGACTGAATGGGGTCGCAGATGAAGGCGTGCCATTTCGCGACATCGCAAGTGTTATCGGTAAACACCTGAACGTGCCTGTAGTCAGCATTTCACGTGAAGAAGCAGACACCCACTTCGGCTTCCTCAGCACACTTGCAGCGCTCGATATCCCGAGATCAAGCGTTGCAACTCAGGAACTTCTGGGATGGCGGCCTGTGCAACCTGCACTGATCCACGACCTCGAACAGTCTCACTACTTCAACAACTGATTGGAGACGAGACCGAGAATCGATCATGGGCCGCTTAATAAAGCACTTGAGAAAAGCGAAGCTAGACATGGACTAACAACAACATGTATGAAATAGAAGTTTGGATATTAAAACAAGATCAACACGAGTGCATACCACACTAAGTGTTGTTACCTTCATTCGCAGCAAACTATTCTGGCTAATCGTATTGTTAGGTCACTTCCCACAAGGAAATTTTTCATCTTCACTTATGGTATGGTTCACCGCGTTGGCTGAAAGGGCAAGTTCTCAAAAAAATAGTCTCCTTATCAGAGACTACCCGCGATCTTCCTATTTGATAATCATACGATAAGCGGTAGCTTTTCATCATTCTTTCAAAAAAGGGCAATCCTTTTGCGGGATAGCCCTTTCTTTAATTTCACTTTTTTGCAAAGAGAATAAGGTGCTGGATTCCTCCATTTGCGCTTTTGCTTACTTTAATATTGTCCTTTAATTACAAAAAACGAACCCCGAATTGTTCCAGCTAGTTTAGACTTCTGCCTAGCAAACTTAAACTTCCCTTCTAGCTCCTTTGGTACCTCCATCCCCTCAGAAAGCTTAAAACCAACAGCCCGCTTTTTAGGGTCATCCACCGTATACATGACATTGATTGCAAGACCATCCTCATAAAAAACGTAGGTAAATCGGATATTTTCCACTTGAAAACGCGACGTTTCTAAAGGTTTAGCCGCAAACGCAATATCACGTTCTTCTCTCAAAATTCGGTTCACATAATCAAGGCTCTCCTGGCTTTCGCTAGCTGGTACAACCGTAAATTCATACTTGTACTTGTTCATAAAATAACGGGCTTCATTAGCACGTAAACCAGCAAGCGCTTCTGCTACAGGTGAAGACTCTAAACCAACCGTAGATACATCTTTAAAATCAACGAGATACGACATTTCCATTCCTCCTCTTCTCTCTTTACGCCCTAACAGCTTCCGCATTTCACCAAAATCAAATTCATTTCTCAAGTTGTTGTAGAAACATCTTTATACCCAGACTTCAAATTAATTCTCTTATCTACCACATAGTATACCAAAATTGATTCAAGAGAAGATTTTGAATGGCGAATTTGTTAGTTTGTTAAATAGTGTTCACATAGACTGGTATTCACAAACACCGCTTTAAATATTCGACCAGCGAGATAATACGATGCTGCCTATAGTTCCTTGAAGTCGGGAAATTAAGGACTCAGAGTATGTCCTACCAAAAAACTCTCGGCCTGTGTCCTGTACTTCCATTAAGGAGGTTCAGATTCACAAGCCAAAGATATTTTCATTCAGATGGTGGCCGTTAGTCCATATTTGTTTGGGAAAGACCCTCTGCATGGAAGGGGGCGTACCCGCATACGTAAACCAAATGAGTACGATACCTTTTACATTGGACCAACAAGTCAACCTTGGTAAATTCATCTTCTAAAGCGCAAAAGTCTGTCGAGTTTCCCAACAGACTTTTGCGCTTTCTGTGTTGAGTTGGTGAAGTAAACTTAAAACTAACTTGCCCGTTAGTTTAATAAAAAGAGCAGACTTGAAGCGCCTGCTCAACATTGTGTGTTATTTAACTATCGTTCCTCGTTAGTTGTACGCCCTATCTTAATAACGCAAAAGAACGGAGGAGATTGCCTTGGGGTTTCTACTGCTTGTAATGTCGATAGAAATAGTTTAAAAGTAAAAAAGGAGAGATGGCATAAAAATAAGCCATCTCTCCTTTTTCATCTATATAAAGCGGGTAATGGGAATCGGACCCACGCTACCAGCTTGGAAGGCTGAGTTTTACCATTGAGCTACATCCCGAAATAGATGCCGGTGAGAGGACTCGAACCTCCACGGTTTCCCTCACGATTTTGAGTCGCGCGCGTCTGCCAATTCCGCCACACCGGCTTATGAAGTTAATGGCGTCCCCTGAGAGATTCGAACTCCCGACCTTTTGATTCGTAGTCAAACGCTCTATCCAGCTGAGCTAAGGGGACTAATAAATGGAGCGGACGACGGGAATCGAACCCGCGACCCTCGCCTTGGCAAGGCGATGCTCTACCGCTGAGCCACGTCCGCAAAAACAAGATGCGCGTGGAGGGACTTGAACCCCCACGTCAAAGACGCTAGATCCTAAGTCTAGTGCGTCTGCCAATTCCGCCACACGCGCATACAATGATAATGGTGAGCCATGAAGGACTCGAACCTTCGACACCCTGATTAAAAGTCAGGTGCTCTACCAACTGAGCTAATGGCTCGTAAAACTGGTGGAGGATGATGGATTCGAACCACCGAACCCGTAAGGGAGCAGATTTACAGTCTGATGCGTTTGGCCACTTCGCTAATCCTCCAATATGGTGCCGGCGAGAGGACTTGAACCCCCAACCTACTGATTACAAGTCAGTTGCTCTACCAGTTGAGCTACACCGGCGTATTAAGTTAAATGGCGGAACCGACGGGATTCGAACCCGCGATCTCCTGCGTGACAGGCAGGCATGTTAGGCCTCTACACCACGGTTCCAGAGGAAACTTCCTTAGTTGAAGTAATTGCGGGGGCAGGATTTGAACCTGCGACCTTCGGGTTATGAGCCCGACGAGCTACCGAACTGCTCCACCCCGCGACAGTAATAAATATTTATTTTTCAAATGGTGGAGGCTGAGGGGATCGAACCCCCGACCCTCTGCTTGTAAGGCAGATGCTCTCCCAGCTGAGCTAAGCCTCCATACTGCTTATGACCCGTAGGGGATTCGAACCCCTGTTACCTCCGTGAAAGGGAGGTGTCTTAACCCCTTGACCAACGGGCCATATATCTATTATTAAGAGCTGGCGGAGAGAGAGGGATTCGAACCCTCGAGACGCTTTTGGCGCCTACACGATTTCCAATCGTGCTCCTTCGGCCAACTCTCCACATGGCTCCCCGAACAGGACTCGAACCTGTGACAACTCGATTAACAGTCGAGTGCTCTACCAACTGAGCTATCAGGGAATATTGGTGGAGCCAAGGGGGATCGAACCCCTGACCTCCTGCGTGCAAGGCAGGCGCTCTCCCAGCTGAGCTATAGCCCCATCTAAAAAATCAATTTTGTATGTATAATCAATAGCCTGATAGGCGAAAAAAAATCCCCATTATGGGATTGCTTGGCGACGTCCTACTCTCCCAGGACCCTGCGGTCCAAGTACCATCGGCGCTGGAGGGCTTAACGGTCGTGTTCGGGATGGGTACGTGTGGAACCCCTCCGCTATCGCCACCAAACATGAATTTGCTATACAAATTCTACCGTACGGTTATTCAGTTCATCACATATCGTGTGAATGAATAGCCATGCGCTTGTTGTATGTCTCTTGTACATACGTTCAAGGTTACACCCTGAAAACTGGATCAGAAACTCATTGCGTCTTATCTTAGGATAAGCCCTCGACCGATTAGTATTGGTCAGCTCCATGCATTACTGCACTTCCACCCCCAACCTATCTACCTCGTCGTCTTCAAGGGGTCTTACATACTGGGAAATCTCATCTTGAGGGGGGCTTCACGCTTAGATGCTTTCAGCGCTTATCCCTTCCGTACATAGCTACCCAGCGGTGCTCCTGGCGGAACAACTGGTACACCAGCGGTACGTCCATCCCGGTCCTCTCGTACTAAGGACAGCTCCTCTCAAATTTCCTACGCCCACGACAGATAGGGACCGAACTGTCTCACGACGTTCTGAACCCAGCTCGCGTACCGCTTTAATGGGCGAACAGCCCAACCCTTGGGACCTACTTCAGCCCCAGGATGCGATGAGCCGACATCGAGGTGCCAAACCTCCCCGTCGATGTGGACTCTTGGGGGAGATAAGCCTGTTATCCCCAGGGTAGCTTTTATCCGTTGAGCGATGGCCCTTCCATGCGGTACCACCGGATCACTAAGCCCGACTTTCGTCCCTGCTCGACTTGTAGGTCTCGCAGTCAAGCTCCCTTCTGCCTTTGCACTCTTCGAATGATTTCCAACCATTCTGAGGGAACCTTGGGGCGCCTCCGTTACTCTTTAGGAGGCGACCGCCCCAGTCAAACTGCCCACCTGACACTGTCCTCGCACCGGATTACGGTACCAAGTTAGAACCTAGATACGATCAGGGTGGTATCCCAAGGATGCCTCCCTTCAAGCTGGCGCTCAAAGTTCTACGGCTCCCACCTATCCTGTACAGATCGTACCCAAATTCAATATCAAGCTGCAGTAAAGCTCCATGGGGTCTTTCCGTCTTGTCGCGGGTAACCTGCATCTTCACAGGTATTAAAATTTCACCGGATCTCTCGTTGAGACAGCGCCCAAGTCGTTACGCCATTCGTGCGGGTCAGAATTTACCTGACAAGGAATTTCGCTACCTTAGGACCGTTATAGTTACGGCCGCCGTTTACTGGGGCTTCGGTTCATAGCTTCGCCCCGAAGGGCTTACCACTCCCC
>NZ_CP151960.1:882500-1102500 GCF_038593075.1 Paenibacillus sp. FSL L8-0638 | reverse complement strand
ACTCTATAAGGCTTGTAGAAGGCACGAATTTCTTGGGCTTAAAGCTCTGGCTCTTCCATGGCCGTAAAATGTCCACCACGAGCCATGATAGTCCAGCGAGTTATATTTAAATTTCGCACTGCCCAGTCTTTTGGTGGTAATACTATATCTGCTGGGAATAATGCAACCCCAGTTGGTACTTTTATATAGCCTAATGGCGGCAGCGAATGTGAATTTTCGTAATACATCCGCGTTGACGACCCGATTGTGTTAGTAAGCCAATAAACCATGATATGTAATGAGTTCATCTTCGCTAAATCTTTGACGGAGGTCACCTCCACAATCACTCCAAGCTGAGTTTTCCAATTGATCCGGCCAGCGGTCTTCTCTTTAAATCAGCAAGGACTTCATCTGCTATGTGAATATGAAAACGTTCAGCGGACATTATATTTCTCCTCCTTTTTTGTGCACATCTTAATAAATTCAAATTTTGCCCCCACCAGACTTACCCTGGCTTATCACTAAGGGAGGCCTGTTTTGGGTTAATGAATGGACAATTCGGAAATAATCCACTCATACCGTCTAAAGGAGGGAACAAATTCATGAATTCTAATGATAATCTATCAGAGCAGAACGCATATCTAAAAGAGCTGAATGCCTTATTTATCCCATTGGACGGAATGGAGAATCTGGACAGCATGGTTAAGGCCATCGGAGATGCAGATATTGTGCTGCTTGGCGAGGCGAGCCATGGGACGTCTGATTTTTACCAAGTTCGGGCCGAACTTTCGAAGAAGCTAATTACAAGCAAGGGATTTAACATTATCGGCGTGGAAGGAGACTGGCCCTCTGCTTATCGGTTAAACCGGTATGTTAAAGGGATGGAGGGGTCCGATTCTTCGGCAGCCGATGCACTGGGTGATTTTACCCGCTGGCCGACCTGGATGTGGGCGAATACGGATATTCGTGATTTCGCGGAGTGGCTGAAGGAGTACAATGAGATGAATCAAGGGGGCGGAAGTGACTGTCCCAAGGTTGGATTTTATGGCATCGATATGTACTCGTTATGGGAATCGATGGAGGCAATCATCGCTTATTTGGAGGAGACCAAGTCTCCCCAGCTGGAACAGGCCCGCAGGACATATGCTTGTTTTGATCCATATAGCAGGGACCATCAAACTTATGGCATTGCGGCAGGATTACTCTCGGAGAGCTGTGAGAAAGAAGTGGTTGAGCTACTGAAGCAGATTCAGAGCCGGCGCATGGCGTATCCGGGAAGTGAGGAAGAACTGAATGCGGAGGTGAACATGCTCGTCACTTCCAGTTCGGAGGCCTATTATCGTACGATGGTCCGGGGCGGTCCGCAGTCCTGGAATATACGGGACAGACATATGGTTGAATCGCTGAAGCGAATCATGTCCTATTACGGCGCCTCGGCAAAAGCCATTGTCTGGGAGCATAATACGCATATCGGTGATGCCCGGGCAACGGATATGATGGCTGACGGCATGGTCAATGTGGGTCAGCTACTGCGGGAAGATCCGGAACATCGTGTGTTTGCCGTTGGCTTCGGAACCTATCAGGGCGAGGTACTGGCGGGAAGAGCTTGGGGAGCTCCGGTTGAGAAAATGACCGTGCCGCCCGGACAGCCAGGAAGCTGGGAGTATTGCATGCACCGGGCGGGAGACGGCCGGAATGGCATGGTAATGCTCTCCGATGCATCTTCCATACTGCATACGGTCATTGGCCACCGAGCCATCGGTGTGGTATATGAGCCTGCTCATGAACGATTCGGCAATTACGTGCCTTCCAGCATGGCGGATCGTTATGATGCGTTTGTTCATCTCGACCGGACCACCGCCCTTCAGCCACTGCCTATCCTTCAACCGGTTGCAACGGATGCTTTATTTTCAGAATAACAGCTCGTAAGAATCGTCTGTGGAATGCAGGGTAGCTGGTATAGTTTACCGTCAGGGCTCCGGATTATAATTATAAAACTGGCTCCAATATAAAGCAGCGGCAGGCTCGGACTTTGTTTTATCAGTCTGAGCCTGCCGCTGTTTTATTGAGCTAACGTATCCCGTCAGTTCAATTAAACACTTTCTGATTTTTGGTGGAAAGCGTTAGTCTTCTTTTGATGATAGGTACGTCAATTCAACTGCTCCCTAATATAAGGTCTTGGTATAGACATGCTTGAGAGACATCGTGTTGATGTTATCTGTAAACATCCGCTTTCCACTCATCCGCCGCTTCCAAGCACCAAGATGTTTCTTCCGGGTTGCCCTTTAAGTTTCAAAACTTCTTATCATCCATTATAATACTTTGATTCAAGAGATGCCCAATCTATTCACGTATGGTCCTCACCTGTGACAAAACTGTCGGATGCTATTAGCTAGTTCCTCCGCATGAGTAAGGACAAGCATATGATCGGCTCCTTTGATTTCGGCAAACCTAATTGCAGGTACACGCTTGAAGTGCTCGGCGATATTGTACATATCCGGCCATTCTATGGTTCCTTGTATAAATAACGTACTCGCTGCAACTTTTTCTAAACGTTCAATCGAAGGCGGCTCTGGCCAAAGGACCTCAAAGCTTCTCCACTCGGTGAATACCCTTGTCATGTAGTGATTATGCATTTCAGTCAAAAAACTCCGATGGTGGCTAGCCATCGTAGCCCGATAAATCGGTGCGGCTAAGGACAACTCTACAAGTCTTGTAATATCGGGAGCGACCGCATTCACCGATGTCATATAATTGGTAAATTCTTGCGAATATGCAAATCCCGTTAATGAAGGGGCAATTACCACTAGCCGCTCAACCATAGAAGGATATGATAACGTAAAATCAGTCGCGACTTGCCCACCGATGGAATGGCCAACAAGTGTGACAAGATCCAGTCCGAGATGTTCAAGAAGTTTGCGCAAATCCTCCACAAGTGAAGTCGGCTCTTGCATAGCAGGTGAGCGGCCGGTTCCTCGACCATCGAAGGTAATGATCTTGAATGATTTTGCCAGTCCAGGCACCATATATCTCCATACCCTTGAGTCGACACCTCCCGAGTGAATCATGACTATAGGGACTCCATTCCCCTCGATTTCGTAAAAAAGTTCCACCTTGTTCCCCTCCTCAATGTGGTAATATTTTCCTGATTACCATTTTAGCCATGGCTGAACATACAGTCTATATTAAAAAGATATCCACTATGAAGTCACTTTGAATAACTGCCCGTCGCTTAATTAATGCCTCGTCATCTTGTGTATAGAGGACGAGAGCTGCTGGGATTATGCGAAAAGTGATGAACAAACATGGCGGAGACATATCCTGGACCATCTTCTACTCAACATGCCCAAAATATTTTTTAAGCCTCTAAATCCCTCTCTTTGTCAGCAGAAAATAAAGTATTAGACTGGCTCTTTAAATTGAACAGCGACAGCCGAGGACAAAAAATAAAGTCCTAGACGGTCGCTGTCCGCCACCCTTCACAACCCGGTAGAAACCGCTTTCGCTATCCAAGTCTCCATACCAGTTCCAGTCTCCAGATAAGTATTTGTCTCCGGCGTTTTTCCAATACCATTCGACCTCGTCAGCATTATTGCTTCCGCTGTATGTGTAGCCCTTGCTCGCCTGACCTCCGTCTGCAGCATATTCCCACTCCAATTCTGTAGGCAATCGGCAACCGTTAGCTCCCTCATTAATCGTTACTGTCCATTTTATATTATCGTTATCATTCTTATTTATTCGGGTCTTTTTTATCCTTGTCTATGTTGTAATACGGTTTTAAGCCCTCTCGTATACTTCTTTGATTACAGTACTCCACAACGTCATACCAACTCACCATTTCTACTGGCAAACTGTCGCCTATGATACCGAGGGATTACTTCCCATGACTTCAACCCACTCTTTTTGAACTACTTCATATTTGTTGATATAAAAGTTCGATAGGGCTACGCTTTTTCCAGAGTTGTTGTACTTGTTGTTCTGAAAAGTCCCACCTTCCACGAATACAAGGTTATCCTTTTTCTCAGGCTTATCTTGCAAACAAGCGCTGATCACAACCATTGGTGCTATTAAAAGGAAAATTAATAGCTTTCTCATTGATATATATCCCCTTTAAGCTGATAGGGAAAATGATAGGCCATGACGGCCCGCAATTCGCCTCCAGCAGCGTCGAAGGCCGTTCGTCTAGCAGGTAACGGCCTGCAACGCATCCGCACTGACGGATAGACTGGAGGAGAACGGCCATCGGCCTGTCTACAATGCTTAGAGATCGGTGTTTCCTCCATGGATCAATTCGTGTAAATCCTATCAGACAGCTTTCAAAACCCGTTTATCCCGTGAGACAGCCCCAACCGCGCCTGTTCGTTGAACAGCTTGCAGTTGAGTAGTTACCACACCGTTACGTTAGAGCTCCCGCTACTCTGATACCCCTCTGTCGCCAACACCTGGTAAGACCAGTTACTTCCCAGATTCATTCCTTTGCTCGCCCATGCTTTCACGTGGTTGCTGAAAGTGATTGTGGAGTTACCCCCGGTCGGTCTCTTCGACTGTCGAACACTCCAGTACTGAATAAACGTCGTTTTTTGGCCTTCAATGGAAGGTGCGTCGTATCGCATTGTTGTGTAGATGTCATATGTGCCCCCATCACTGGTCATCGTACCTTTATACGTTCCGGTAGGTCGATAAGTCCCCCAGCTATCAACGACGTAATATTCGATGAGTGCGTTTCTCGTCCACCCGTAGAGAGCCAAATATCCATTACCGGACGGCGCCCAGACACCGGCATTGTAGTTAATCGTTCTGTTTGGCGATCCAGTAGTCCAGCCTTTGCCGACAACAAAATTCCCGGTATCCTTCCATGTTACGCTGTAATTACCGCCTGATCCATTAACAGCATTGACCGTCCCACCGCCATCGGTCCAATTTTGCCAATAGTCTGTCGCTGCACTTGAGGTTGTTGCAAACAACCCAAAACTCATGGAAGCTGCAAGAACTACCGTCATCATTTTCTTACTAAACTTAAACATACTCTACCTCCTAAAATTTTTGTGTTTGTCCCATACACCTGCTTGTTGGGTTGATTCTCTTTGTAGTATATCACTTACCCATGCCATATTCCGTAATTTTTTACTTATACCTCCTTTCTGAGTGAAATTATAGAATAATAGCGTTTGCATATAAACCTAGCAAATTAAAGGTTTAACTCTATTATGTTTAGAATACTTTGAAATTTTAGAACCCGTCGAGGGTAACAAGAGATACCGAGTCCCGTAACGTTGAAAGAAGGGCTTGGCTGCTTTTAATTAATTCGAGCAATATGCGAATCCATTTTTTATGTTTTCCTTTTTAGCTATTCACCTAATCAGCAACGATACCAAGTTCTTGTCCCTTTCGGCAATGGAATCAAGTCTTGTACTCCGACACCTTTGTAGTCTTTTGTTGTTGAGGGTTTTCCATTGGTTCAAAATCGGGTCAGTCCCATCACCGCGGGAGCTTTATTTCTGGAATTATTCATTTTACATTTAACGTTTAGGATTACCTGTCTGACCAAGAATAAATTCAATGCTCACCTTATATGTAGCTTCCACATGTAGTGAACTTTGACTTGGGTGATGGATTTACGTGAGGATAAAGACTTAGCAAAACAGAATTTATAGAGAGGCATGATGAACATGGTTTTGGAGGATATGCATTATAGGAAATGGCGTCCCAGTGAACGAATAAAGTCAACCGACCCTGAGTCTCAAAAAGTGAATTAAAAAATTAGTGATCTTATGGAGATGCTAAAAAAATAAACTACCAGCAGTCGATTTTGAACAAATTGAAGTCATGCTTGATTTACTAAGCGAATCAACTTCCCTACACTCGGCAGCAGCGTTCATCCACGGCTATCGAACGGGGCATTAACGATGATTGAAGTGTTTAGCGGGGAACACGAGTTTATACCAAAACGAGTGTGAAGGAACCAGTAATGGATAGGAAGATTTAACGAATGAGTTCAGAAAAGAGCAGCGAGGTTAGACCACCTGCTCTTTCAAAATAAAAGCGGGTAAACCACTCCGATCTAGTATTTATAGTACCTGAGTTATAATTCGTGAATACTCCGCTAAATTGACGGGAAGCTTGGCATTTTCGTAATAAAGAGAGTTTCCTTTTAATATAATATCTTTTTTCATCACATCATTATAGAGGACTGTTTGACAAGTCTTGCAGCTCTTATTGCATAATGATGACGTTTTCCACTCAGACATAGATGACTTGCTATACAGGATGCTGGAAAAACATCTTCGGGCAGTTGTAATGTGTACGTAAGGGTATACTAATTCCCTGCTAAAAGGGAGCACATCAGTATCAGCATCATCAATATCATTATTATTTACCAGATCATGATTGTCTTTGATATCCAGCTTATTACCTTGTATTCTATTATCATATTGAATAGCAGAAATTTTATATTTACGCATGAACCTAATATTGGGGACAAACCCTCCCGCAGTATTCTGTAAGGCACTTTTCGAATCATCATCAAGCTTGGGAAAATAGTTTGCAATAGAAGGACTTTTTTTAGCTTTATTCAGTAGTCTACCTAAAATAAGTTTAAAGCGGCCGGGATAATGATTTTCAATAAAATACAACATTCCGAAATCATTAACCACCAACTCATCAAAAATAGATGCTTCACTTACTTCCTTTAAGATGTTCACAATCGTGTTCATACTTTCATCCGTCATATAAGGAGTGATCAAGGTTAGCTTCATGTCGTGCTGCTCACAAAAGCTGATAACTGATTTTAGCTCCCTTACTGTTAAGAAAGTACGCGGGCAAAACTCCTGTCCATAATACAGACGCTGATACTGGTTCTCCACATTCGTTAATTTACGCAGGTCGTCAACCATCATCGCTTTTTCCATATTATACACTCCCCTGAACATTATGAATGCCATTTACATGGTCCAGAATTTCCGGGTAGTAGCAATGTGTAAACAATTGATCGTTTTTCCAGCTATTCTGACATATTTGCGAAGAAATCATGTGATGGTACTCTTCGAAGTTTGCCACCTCGCCGCATAAATCTATCGCTGATTTTATCATCCTGATATCACTTAAAACCTGACTTCTGTCTGAAGCTCTCCCGACCAATTTCAAGCTATCAACCGATAATTGGTTCAGATAATATAAGCTGCACACACCACAGTCACCCTTATTGTCTAAAATCCAGTTTAGCTTTTTCTCCAGCAGTGGTACATCATACGGTATGGGCGTAATACTCTCAATAACCTGATATCTCAAAACACATGGAGGATTAAAAATGACCCCATCATTGTTATTCATAAATCGAGTCCCATGCACAAAATTACAAAAGCCATCTATATAAGTACAGCCTTCATTTTTGATAAAAACCTCAAACTCTGTATTTGGTGAGCTTTCAATTATGATTTTCATTTCTGCCATGGACAAGGAACGGGGCAAAATAAGCCGATCCGCATGAAATTCTTTGGTGTACATTTCTGCTGTGTAACAGTTAAAAATCGTGCCGCCTGTACTGATATGCACATCCACATTCGTTTTCTTATCCGCAAAATAACCGGCCAAGCCCAAATCAGCAAAAATAATAGCATCCACTTCACAACGAACAGCTTGCTCCAAATAGTAATCCAGGATACCAAGCTGCTGGTTGTTATAGCAGTGTTCGTTCATCGTAAAAAATACCTGGCACCCATGAGCATGCGCTATATTCACGACCTCCGCAAGTTCAGCAAAACTGGAAAAGTTCGCATCAGGCCAAGGTCTGCGATTCAAGGCAACGATATAGTTATACCGATCCAACCATTGTTCATCAATGACGCCACAATAAAATTCTTCGGCTCCGGCCTGAATAAAAGGCACTAAATCATCAATGGTCACTAATCCTGTACAAATTCGCATATGTCTACTCCTTTACCAGAATTCCAGCCGATTTTTCAGCCAGATGATGACTAATGATCGCTTTCAACAAAACAATTGTAAACTCCCGAAACAGGACACATGCATTGCTCTGAAGCTGATTAATCAATAAATTGCAACGTCCTCCGCACATATATCTTGAAAAACAACTTTTACAAGGTGCCAAATCGTCCACAGAATCGATACATCCTATCTCGTCGCTTGATTTCTCCAAGCCCGCCTTAGCATATCTATTGCAGCGAAAAAGCGCTCCATCACCATTTACTTGAAAAGAATGTACCCCAGCTTCGCAGGGAAACAATTGGGTTTGATTCGAGTCCAACATACTCAGCATTTTTGCAATATACTCATACTCATTTAATTCACCATAAGAAGGATGGGTATGACGCAAGTTTTTAATGTGGTTTTCTCCCTCTTGCAATTCCTCCTCCGAATACAAGGGACTACAGCCCCTGTGCCATTTTTGTAGAAAAAAATCCAGGTAAGCTGTTGGGCTACTAGGTCTGTAGTCTGCAACGAATTCAGGACGTTCCAGCGGTCCTTCAATTACATTGAAATCAGTCAGATGTAACCTGCGCGCAAGCTGGGCAATTTCGGCCTGAGCCTTGTCCGTGTTTTCCAGTTGATAAACACGCTCTATTTTCACAAAATTAGAAAGATCATTTGCTCTTTTATGATGTTTAAATTCCGAGCTATAACTGTAATCCGTGACTTCTGAGTAGGGGTTCTCCCTATGAAAATGACCATTTTCGATATCATAGCTAAAAACAGCTTTCGGGGAAACGCGAATTAAGATGACCTCGGTATTCATCCACTACAACTCCTTCGAATCCATCATTAAAGTGCTTTTGGAGGGTACATCTGTGTTGTTGTAGCTTCTACGGAAAATGAAGACATACAAGCAAAATAAAAGGCTAAACAAGGAATAGATAATCAGGAGTACAGCAATACTGTAGCTTTCAATAAGATGCCCACTGATGATAAGCATCATAGATAGGAGAAGATTATGTACACTGTACACAGTAGATACGGTTGTCGCCCTGCTAGTTTCGCTCGTGATGCTGGTATCAATGTGACTTTGTATTTTTGGAATAATGATCCCCCAGTTAAACCGAAACAAACAAATCAATACGATCCCAAGCCAAATGGACTTGGTTAACGCCATCCCTAAAAAAACAACAGCAAGGATCAAAGGATTAAGTATATATATATACTTCCCTTTGATTAAATGTGATAACTGAGCAGAGATGAGTGGAATAATGCCGAAAAGAGCATAAATAACTCCAAAAAAAGTCGGTGAAATTTTTAAATGCTGTAGATAGGGTTGATATTGAAAGAATACTGAGGTTAGAATGATAGCTGTGAATATATAGTAAATAGAAAATAATAGTAGTTGCCTGTTGACTCTGATTTCCTGAAAGGATTCCTTCATTATTTGTAGAGGGCGAACTCGTTGAAACGCTTTTTTACCTGTTTTGTCTTCATAAACTCTCTCCTCATGAACCAGACACACAAAAAACACCGCTAAAAAATTAGAGAATGCCGAAATGTAAAAAGTAACCGAATAGCTATATTGAATAACTACTGAGCTTAGAAGAGCAGCAGCAATCGTAGACAAAATACTTGCTGAAAAAATTTTTCCGTAGCTACGGTTCAAGACATCAAGCTTGTCATGCTTTTCATGAAGCTTATAAATCAAGCCTTGTTCCGAACCTGATATGAAGGATGAGCCCAATGCAAAAATGATATGAGCTATAATAAGTAGCATATAAGTTTGTAATGATCCCATAAGAAAGATACCAATACATTGAAAAACCGCTCCGATAAGGATAGCCTTTTTCTTCCCAATCAGGTCTCCGATCATTCCCGTGGGTATGTCAAATAGTATGGATGCCGTATAGTAACTGGCCATTACAATCCCAATTTGGGTATAGTTAAGCTTAATCATATTACTAAAATAGAAAACCAAAATGGAATTATATACATAGAATGTGTTCAGAAACCTCAATAAACCAAATAATCTGACCTGACTTTCAAACTTTTTAACCACCTACGCTTCCCCTTCCTCATCAAACAGGCTTTTTCGTAGCCTGTACTTCCATTTCAAGTTCCCATAAATGCTCAATCTCATTACGAATACGCTCATTTTCCTCAAAAGAATCAACTGACCAAGTCACAACTCCAGCCACATCACCGGAACTGCCGCTAAAAGACAAGCAGTCACCCACTTGTGGTAAAATATCAGCCCGCTTCACACCTTGTATCTGAAGAAAGTCAGAGCTTGGGGTGACGTGTTTAACCCTTCCTTTCTTCTTATAGAGCAGCAGATACCCGCCATTCGTCTGTGGATAATATTGATTGAAAAGCGGCTGTTCGCCGACAAAAGCGCGAGCCCCCTCCAGTAGCGGGTTTACTCCACATGTATCCTCTATACCAAAAATAATTCCTCCGCCTGCAATTCGTGCCGCTGTTTCGCAAAATAAGATCTCCTGCTGCTTAGTAACTAATAGTTCAGTATGAGCTACTCCACTTGTGATCGGCATTGCACTCAATACTTTGTTATTTGCCGCGATAAGCTGTTGGACCAAGGGCATCTCATGGTCAGGGTAAAAATACCCGCACAGTGGCTTCCCCTCCCTGCATTCCAAAGTGCTATGCGTATAGCAGGCAACTGAAGTGAATGCAACTTGGTTATTATATACAATGCTATCCATATGAAACATTTTTCCATCAATATATTGTTCAATCTCAAATTTTCCGACATGGTCGTTAAGCAATTGTTCATATTCGTGGATGTTATCCAAATGAACCCGAAACGTATGAAGGGACCCCGCTCCGTCAATTGGTTTAATAATGGCCTCGGGAGCATGTTTAGATAAAAAGTCGATTGCATCAGCAAAGTGGTGAACGGTTCGATATTCAGGAATAAGAATAACCTTCTCTTGAGCAAGATGATTTTTCATTTTTACCTTATCTCTAAAAAAAGCACCATCTCTCCCGATGACTCCACACGTAAGACCCAATCGCTCTCTAAGCAAAGCAGTAAACTGCACCAAATCCTCACTCTCGGAAAAAAAACCGTTCACGGGCTTTTCATCATGCAGTGTTAGTATAAACTCAACAACTTGAGGTGATGTTAAATCTTCGACACACAAGAAATGGTGATAATGATCACTACAACGCTCAATCAAACGTTGATTATTAGTAATCAACGTTTTTTCATACCTTAAAGAGCTCAAGCCTTCATTCACGATACGAGAAAAGTTTTCGAATTTCGCGAAAATTACATAATGTTTATCCATCCCTAATCCTTTCGTTTTATTGATAGAGAGACCTGGCATTTACAAGATTCATACAAAAAGAAAGTCCCCATTTTTTCAAATATAAAAGCAAATGTTCTTCTGACAGAAAAAAAGCATAAGTTTGTTTAATTTCCTGTTCAAACTCAGCAGCCTGTATATCCGCTTGCACCTGTGTCATCCCACTTTCCCTGCTAAACTCACTATAAAATCGTAAATGCTGGCGATTGTTAAAAGGTATCTTTTGAATGGAATACATAGCAGGATCGGCAGCAATAGGAGAATTTTCAAATAGAATAAAACGGTTATATCGGATATCTATACAATAGGGAAACAGTTCCCGTAGCCGTGCTTGATTAGCAAGAGCTTCTTCACTGGTTTCACCTGGAAACCCGATCATCGCTGTCAATTTCACCGCAATCCCAGCCTCATAGCAACTCTTAATCAGCACAGGCGCATATTCAAGATCTATTCCTTTGTTCATCAGTCTGGATACCCTTGTTTCAAAGGTCTCTACTCCAAAAGAGATCATGATGCATCCTGCACGGTTTAACAGTTCAAACAATCGGGAATTAAAACCCTTTTCCAGTCTGGCACGACAGGCCCAGGATAATATAAGCTTCCTTTCTACAATTTGAGTTGCTATTTTCTCTAAATCTGTGGGTGAAATACAGCAGTCTCTGAATCGTAATACCGAAAATGTCTGTTGTTTTGAAAAATTCTCCATTAATTGCAGGATACTCTCAATACTCTCTTTCTGATAAGTACCATGCTCTTTAATAGAGCAATAAGTACATCCCTTCCAGTAACAACTTACAGACGCAGCTACATTTAGAACCTCTTCCGGCATTAGAGCACTTGCAGGAAGAGAAGATAAAACGGGTAATGTTATTTTATTGGTGTAATAGTGTTTATTAGTTTCTTCAATATAAGGTTGAAGTTCTTTTTGAGTAAGTAACCAAGATAGTTCTTCCAACTTAGATGAATCCTCAACAGCTCTAACCAGTTCGCTCAATCGATAATGCTCATTTCCCAAGCCAAACGAATCCACATGAGAAAACAACAAATGATACTCCTTATCAGGAAGATTTCGCACTAATATTTTTGTATTAATCTGATCCTCCAGATTGCCGAACAGATGAATGTGTAGATTAGAGTTATATTCTTTTAACAATGAAGTCAACGAAAATAAGGGAATAACCTGATCTGGATGAAAAATTGAAATAGCAACCACCTTGACGCCTTCAGGGACAAGATCCGGTAAAATTTCTTTGAAAAAATCAAAATATGGATTGTGTTCCTTCTGTTCGGCAATCCTTAGTACCTCATCAATATTACGTAGATCCACTCCCGGATCATATAAATTCCATCGCAGCACCGCGGGTGAAATCTGTTCACTAATACGATCATAAATCTCAGCGATTTTTTGGCAGGTTTCTTCTAAATGTTCAAAATTATAAAACAGTTCAGCGTCCGTAAGATGAGTGATGATGTCCGAACGCCCCCGAAAAAAGTAATGAAATGATTCCAAATTTAAATCACGGATTTTGGTACCCACTCCTTGGTGATGTAATAAAGCAGCCGCAGCCGTAATATCGGGTGGCACAGACTGGTAGTACCATAAGGGTGGATTAATCAGCAAAATTTCGAATTGATTTTCATCCTTTTTGCTTTTCATAAGTAGTCTCTCTTTCCATCACAAATTGGATCGTATCTTCAACTTGGTGGCTCACTTTCTCTAATTCATCATAAGTATCAGCTTTAAGAACAAAAAAACCATATCTGTCCATACTGCTAGTCATCTCATCCGGTACTGTATCTCCCTCCTTCTTTTCTATAACAATCTCTATGACACCCGGCAAACGTCTGGCTTCTTCCACCCCTGATATTTGTTTGATTTTTCCACTTTTTTGATGGAAATAACGGATTCTTGAAATATCGTTTCGGGTTTCATGCAGGTACTCATCCGGTCTTTCTCCCAAAGCGCACAAAATCGAAGCCTTATGCAGATTTACTCCGTAACTCAAGCTATACAAATCAGTTATGCGGTCCCCTGCAAGACGAGTAGAATATTCGATAATATAAATATGTCCCCTGGACAGCACAAATTCCAAATGACAGGGTCCTTCTGTAATTCCAAGCTCAGCCATAAGATTTATGAAGCTGTTTAATAATTGAGTGTATTTTGAAGATTCCATAGATGCTGGAAGGGTATGCTGTAGCTCAACAAAATAAGGAAGGGGAGTTTTCATTTTTTCAGTAATATGGGCAAATTTACAAGCACCTTTAAACATAAAAGCCTCGAAGCTATATTCCTGGCCTCTGATATATTCTTCTACTAGAAATGAAAGATTCGATGGATAACCGAAGTTATCCTCATTCTGAATAATCTTTTCGGCCTGCCTAATTAATTGTTCAGATGTTTGCACACATTTGACTAACATACTACTTGTCATATCAACGGGTTTAACAATAGCGGGGAATTGGATCTGGTCCAACTGCTCCTTTAGTTCGGATACGCTGTGATACAAATGGTAATCTGGATTGGATACATACTGAGAACCTTTTAGCCCGTTTCTCATACACTCTTTGCTGCGGGCATTATGGGCTACATCTGGGCGAATGGAATTCCAGCCAAACTTTTGGGAGATAATCGCGGCGACCGGTACTGCATAGTCGTGGCCAGGTACAATACCCGAGTTGCGGGATATATCCGGATGCTGACTGAAGAAATACTCCATTTTCAAGTAAGTAGACTCGGCATCTGTAATGTCACTGATGATTTCAAAATGTACCAGATGCGCCTTCTCCACCTTGGGGCCGCCTTCTCTTCGAATGACAATTACAATCAACTCAAGTTCAGCGGCAAATTCAATATATTTTTCTCCAAAAAAACAAGGCTCCAGTAAAAATATAGCCCTTGAACTATTAGCAGACATACCAAAGTCCTCCTTACGATCCTTCATTGACAGGAATACAATTTTGCGACACTATTCGCTTTATTTCTTGGGTTCCAAGAAGTGTATTTTTCGAGTTCCCCCTGATATTGTTTATTAGTGATAAGGCTGGAGGGCCTACTCTAAGTCGCTTGCTTAGTACCTCCTCCACAAGTGTTGCAGTTGAAGAAGATTTTCTTTTCCAATAATCACAAATACGCTCGCCAGCTCTATTTATTAATTCCGTGGCTGCATACTCAGTGATTCTTTTACCGTCGGATGTAAAATAGTAAAGCTCACAGTCAATTCCGTAGCATGAAGCCCTCCTGAAGTTTTCCTTCACAAAAGTAACGGGAAGAAGTCTTTCTCCTCCTTTGCTTAGGCTTAAATCCAAAAGCGCATAGACTCCGAGATGCAGTGCAATATCTTCCCGAAGTGTTGGCTGGATCGGTATAAATCGCGTTTCAAGCAAGCATGCTGTGGGCTTACCGCTGCCACCTACCAGTTTTAATCTCGCAATTTTCCAATTCATTTTTTGATTGAGGCTAAATGCATACCGTGGATCGGATTTCATATGTTTTTGTTGATACAAAGTAGCCCAATAATTATGGAAATTTGCATAATATTGATGAGGAAATGAAACGCGAGTAGACAGAGCTGCCAAAAATTCAGAATAGGTCCGCAAATCATAACCAATCTCCCAAATCAGGTTACGGGTTTCGAGCAATCCGGTTAATCGCCTGTCCAAAATCGGAGAATTGGCCCCAATGGCAATAAAGAGAGGTGAGATCTCAATCGTCTTGTTCAAAAGATCAATAGCAGCCTGATTATAGTTAACCTGTACATTCATTTGTGTCGACTGACACCCGCTAATTAGCTCATGAACACGACTTGATAGATCAACTTCTCCCAAATGAAGCTCAAGGTGATGTTTTCTTGAACTTTTAAACTGGTCGAGTATCATTTGATAATTTTCCCGGTCATCTGTAATTTCCAAGTCAGTAAATGAACCAGGATAGGTACCAAGACGCGCCAGTCTATTATTTTGGGCATGTGCTATGGCTGCCGCCTCTTGCTCTATTTCCTGCATTTCATTTATAAGATTTTCAAGTCCCTCTGCAAGTGTGAAAGGACGGGATACCAATTCAATTTGGCTGGCACCTATTTCCCGTTTTATAAATGTTGCATTTTCAATTACACGATTCCGTACCTTTTCATCTACCAAATTAAACTCAAAATCAAAAAGAAGGTATTCGGTTTCAAAACCCATAATTCCGGATAAATTATTTTTAGTAACCAAAATATTTTTTTCAAGCTGTCTAAGTTGTCGTAAAAAAGCCCTGTTCATTAACGCCGTTGGATTCAATGAAACGGTTTTGGACATACCCTTATTCTCCCATTTGCTCTATTGATTGAGTTGCAATAGGTAATAGTAAGAATCGTTTCCCCGTTTAAGTTTCTGTTGTTTAACTTGCACTATTTTTAGTCCAGCAGCCTTTGCCATCTCCTCTATTTCATGTTTCAATAACATCCGACATCGACAGGTACAACGGCTGGTTTCATTTTCATTTTTATAAACTGTGAAATACATCATTAAGGTCTGATTAAAAACATCGATTTTGACTTCTCCATATACTTCAAATGCTTCCCCGTCGATAGTCAGTGATTTAATCACTTTAGGTGCCCCGCCATATTCCATGATTTGATGTTCCGTCACTGGCGTAACATTAACCATTCCAACCCCTTCGGCTGATAAACTTGAAGCAATTACTCTAAAAATATCAAATTGGTTTTTATACGCAGGGAACATTTGGATAGAATTATCCCCAATGTGTACGATGTCAAATTTTTGAGGGCAAGACCAATCATTTAAGTCAGAGCATACCGTATTAATCATATTTCCATGATCGTTATGCTTGTTGAGCAACAATTGCAACGATTCCGGCGAACGATCAACTACAGTTACAGATTCAATAGACTTGTTTATAAAACCAAATAAGTGTTCACCACTCCCTGAAGCCAGGTCCAAAACCCTTGCATGTATCTTCTCAGGCCAGACATCACCAATAAACTTTTGCATTTCAATCGTATCCGGACCCAGAAAATCAAAAATCAGTTCGTCTGTCTCCATGAGTCACATGCCTATCCGGTCCGTCTGCTTCCAATCTACAGGAGAGTATTGATGATCTTCCTCGCCCATAAATCTTACTGCATGGGGTGTGACTTGAAACAATACAAACTGATTTCTTTTCTCATTGCTAAAGGTTTCTTTTATCATAGGGTTGTTTTCCAAAAATAGATCTTCTTCCTTCTTTTCACTCACCCGTTTGGCCTTACCTGCCATTCTGAGCTGAGCCCCGTCTCCAAAATAAGTAAGCTCCACATTCTCACACGTCCGGATTTGTTCAACCTTATCTGTATTGCTGAAGGTAGAGAAATATATATATCCGTTGTGAACAGTCCCCGCATCTACAGGTCTTACATGGGGTTGATTATTGAATGAATCATACGTTGCCAGATAGGCAATAGAAACGTTTTTAATCCATTTTGAATATTCTTCTTGATTCATTGTATTCACCTTCACTTTACTCTTAGTTTTTAATTTCATCCGGGGCAGTCATGAGCTTGTATCCCCAGCCATCCCTTATATAATGCATTAGTACAATCGCGCGATTTAGACTTTCTGGTTTTAATATGTAAGCCGAGTCTTGTTGTTCCACCAGATTTTCTTGAATTAAAACGGACAAAAGAATATTAACATCTTTCTCCATTTCCATTACTTTTTCAAAATTAACTCCTAGATACTGCTCTAACGTTCGTTCCTCGATTTTTCCATAGGCATTCAAATGCCCCCATACAATCGTAAACGCATAATTATCGACTGTAATTTCTTCTTCGACTGAATGTGGAAGTTCTATATAATTTTTAATATAAGGAGGTGTGAAACGTACACGATTATTATCCCAATATCCCGCAGATCCGGGTCCAAAAGCCAACACCGGCTCTGTTTCACTTATAGCATCTTTTTCATAAGGAAATATATAATCTGGTAAAGAAAAAACAGTATTATCTACTCTTATATATCCGTTTTGTTGTAAAAATCCGCACACTTCTTCATAAACTGAGATTTTATCGGACAATGCTAAAATATGCTTTCCTCTTTTCTCGCATCGCTCGACAAATTCCTTTCCCCCTGGATAAGAGGAGTAGAAAAGACTAACCGAAATATGTTCCGGTCGTATATTCACTGTATCCCTTATGCTTTCCATGACCGTGCTCTGCGTCTGCCCCGGGATTCCGATTAGCAGATCAATATTTAACATGTCGTAATCAATTTCTCGGATCAGGCTTGCAGCCTTTATAATTTTTTCTCGTGAATAGGGCCGTCCCAGCAATTTGAGCTCTTCATTATTAAAAGACTGGGCACCGATACTTACACGATTAAATCCTTTTCTCCTGAAAATAGACAAGGTTTCTTTGGATGCGGTATCTGGGGAAACTTCGTACGCCATAAATTTCATGTGGGTAAATTGTTCTGGGGTAATCCTATTTCGAATGGAATTTATAATAGTGTCTAGCTGACTTTCATTTAGGAGGGATGGGGTTCCTCCACCAAAAACTATCGAGGTGATTGCTGATTTTGGAAATTCAGTGCATTCAATGTCCACTTTCAAGGCTTTAACATACTCATCCATTACATCGAGGTTAATCATCTCCTCTTCCGAAAATTTGGCTGTAAAGTAGCAGTATGGACAGCGCTTCTTGCAAAACGGAATGTGACAATAAATGTGAAAACGATCAATCATTCAAATCCCAACCTTCCACTTTCAAATTGTGGAGCTAGTAGCAGAATTTGTTTAAATCGTGGTAGCATGTTTTACATGTTAAACCCCATTTCTTACACAATCATATGAAATAGATCACATTTACTGGAATAAGAACCATTTCAAAAAAAAAAGCATTCTTCGTTCGCTTAACAGAGCTCAAATAGCCTGCTTCAGCTTACATCAGAATACTTCTTTAAAGTCGCTTTTGGGAGATATAAAACACATATACACAAGTATGCAAAGATGATATGCATCTTGGGCTAAGCTTCCACCCGATTCAAAAACACCTTCGTCCGCTCCAACTGCGGATTACCGAAAATCTGCTCCGGCGTACCGGATTCCGCGATTTCTCCGTTATCCATAAAAATGACACGATCCGCCACATCTCGCGCAAAATTCATCTCGTGGGTCACGATGACCATCGTCATATGCTCCTCAGCCAGCTTTTTGATGACCCGCAGCACCTCGCCTGTCAGCTCGGGATCAAGGGCCGAGGTCGGCTCGTCGAACAGCAAAATATCTGGATTCATCATCATTGCCCGGGCAATTGCCACACGCTGCTTCTGTCCACCCGACAATCGGGACGGATATGCGTCAGCTTTATCCGCCAACCCGACTTTGGCCAGCAGTTCGGCGCTTTGCCGGCGCAGCTCGGCCTTGCTTACCTTTTTGACCAGCTTGGGAGCCAACTCCAGATTATCCTGCACCGTCAAGTGAGGAAACAGATTAAAATGCTGGAAGACCATACCCATCCCGGTGGTAATGCTCTTAATTTCGCCTGCCGGAGCGTACTGACCGTTTTCCACCAGTGCTTTATCATGAATGCGGATCGTCCCGCCCGTCACATCTTCCAGGTGTACTAAACTACGGAGCATGGTACTTTTTCCTGAACCTGAAGGACCGATGACAGCTACAACCTCGCCCGCTTTAACGTTAAAGCTCACTCTTTTCAGAACGTCGAGCTTGCCGAACGATTTTTTCAAATCGGTTACTTCTATTGCGTTAGTATTCATATCCCGACATTCCTTTTACTCGAATTTAAAACGTTTTTCCAGCGCTCTGAAGAATAGCGTCAGCACCAAAGCTAACAACAAATAAATAACCGCTGCTACAACATAAGGTACAATCGAGAAATCGCGGTTTACAGCCGTATTAGCAAAATGCAGCAGTTCCGGTACCGCTACTGCATACAGGAGTGCCGTATCTTTTACCAGTGTTGTCGCTTCATTGGTTACCGCAGGCAAAGCGATCCGTACCATTTGCGGCACAATGACTCTAATCAGCGTCTGCGACTTGCTCAAGCCCAGCACTTGCGAAGCCTCGTATTGCCCTTTATCAATCGACAACATTCCGCCTCTAAAAATTTCTGCAAAATAAGCCGCATAATTCAATACAAATGCCAGCACGGCAGCCGTTGTCCGATCCATTACCAGATACTCCCCAATGACAGGCAACATCGGCAGACCAAAACAAAAGAACAATAATTGCAGCAAAAGCGGCGTGCCGCGTATAACATAAATGTACGTGTGCATCAGCCAAGCGATTGGCTTAATCCGGCTTTTGGCCAGCAACGTAACGACAAAACCCAATGGAATAGACAAGATGAGCGTGATGAAAAATAAAATAACCGTCATCTGTGCCCCTTCAAGCATAGGCTTCATAATTCGTAAAATATATTCCATACTCATGACCTTCGACTCCTAAACCTTAGTTCAATACACTACGTATTAATTTAATACTTTATCTTCACCAAACCACTTTTTCGAAATTTCAGCAGCTTTTCCGTTCTTGTGCAGCTCATCCAAAGCGGATTGCAACTGCGTCAACAGCTCTTCATTTCCTTTTTTCACGCCGATGCCGTATTCCTCGGGGGCCAATGATTCATCAAGCAGCTTATACGTCCCTTGTTCCTTCGACATATAATACTTGGCAACGACTTCATCAATGACAACCGCATCCAGACGCCCGGTTTTCAAGTCCGTCAAAGCGAGAACATTATCTGGGTACTCGGACACAGGCTTCAACTGGCTTTTGATCGGATTCGCATCCAATGCATCGGCTGCTGAAGACAGCGTCTGGAGTCCCACCGTTTTGCCCGCCAGATCAGCCAGCTTGGAAAGACTGGAAGTAGCCGGTATGACAATTACCTGACTGTTTTTCAGATATGGCTTCGTGAATAGCACTTTTTCCTTACGCTCATCCGTAATGGTGTATCCATTCCAAATGAGATCAATACGTCCGCTGTTCAGCTCGGATTCTTTGGCAGACCAATCAATCGGCTGAAATTCCACCTGTTTACCCATTTGTTCCCCGGCCGCTTTCGCATAATCAATATCAAAGCCGGTCAGCTCATTATTTTCATCTCTAAAGCCCATCGGGGCGAATTTATCATCAATGCCAATAATCAATTTACTGTCGTCCTTACCGCCGGAACATCCGGCCAACACGATCATCATCAATCCAATTAACATCGTAAACATGGCTGCTTTTCTCATCTTATTCCCCTCCAACAATGGTGACCCCCGTATCCAAGAACAGGTGGCAAACGCTTTAGTTCGTTAACACGTTATCAGAGTATCATCATAACACACCGCAGGATACTCGTCGAGAGGAATGAGCGGAATCTTAGCCTTATATAAATGGAAAACCTGTGACGAAAATTTGACCTGTGTTCTATAATGTAAAACCTTACCTTGACATGTCACCTAAACCGTCTTATTATTTCCTAGTATTCTTATACACTTTTAATTATATTAAATTTTTAGCAGCAATAGTATGTAAATCAGCTTGATAGACAGGAGAAATTAAGCCCCATGTACATTTTAAAGCGTCTTTTTACGATGTTCATTACACTGTGGATTATTGTCACTTTAACGTTTATCATCATGCACATCATTCCGGGTGACCCATTCTCGAACGATTCCAAAACCATTCCGGAAGCGGTATTGCAAAACATGCGTGCCAGGTACAATCTGGACAAGCCGCTCGCTGTGCAGTATGTGCTGTATCTCAAAAATCTGCTAGTGCTGGATATGGGCCCGTCTATTCAATCGAAAACGACGGACGTCAACATGCTCATCGCCCGAGGTTTTCCACCTTCTGCATTGCTCGGTATTCAATCCATCGTGGTCGCGATTATTGCCGGAATTTCGCTTGGAACACTGGCTGCTCTACACCATAATCGACCACTGGATTATATCTCGATGTTTATCGCCATTGTTGGTATTTCCGTACCCAGCTTCATATTGGCACCGCTGCTAATCAAGTATGTTGCCGTTCAATGGCACCTTCTTCCGGTCGCCTCATGGGGAACCTGGCAGCATACGGTGCTCCCGTCGCTGGCTCTCGCTGTTTCACCTCTTGCTGTTATCGCCCGCTTTATGCGGACGAGTATGCTGGAAGTCATGCATGAGGAGTACATACGCACCGCCAAAGCAAAAGGGTTGTCCTCTTGGGCCGTAGTCCTTCGTCACGGATTACGCAACGCGTTGGTTCCGGTGCTTTCCTTTATAGGACCGCTATTTGCTTCCGTCATTACAGGTACCTTTGTCGTTGAAAAAATATTCGCCATTCCCGGTATCGGTAAATACTTCGTAGATAGTATCTTTAACCGGGATTATCCAGTGATTATGGGGACGACCATTTTCTACAGTGCCATTCTAGTCGTTACTTTATTTTTAATTGATATTTCCTATCGCCTTGTCGATCCACGAATCAAATTAGTCAGTAAAGGAGATTAACATGAAAGCAGCACCTACTGTCGAAAAGGACAGTCTGTTCAGTCTTGTAGACCGCAGCCAGATCCCCACCGCCACGTTGACCAGACCCAAAGAATCACTCTGGCGGGATCGGCTACGCAGACTTTTCAACAACAAGCTTGCTCTTTTGGGGCTTTCCCTACTAATCATTATTATTGTGCTGGCGATTGTTGGACCTTCCATGGTTTCTTATGCACCGAGTGATCAATCTCTTTTGAAGACGAATCTCTCTCCTTCCAAAGAGCATTGGTTTGGCACGGATGATCTGGGGAGGGACGTATGGGCACGGACATGGGCCGGGGCTAGAATTTCACTCATGATCGGCTTTGCCGCTGCCGCCATTGATTTGGTGCTTGGCATTCTCGTCGGCTGTGTTGCTGGCTATTGTGCTGGGCAGGGTAAAACGGGCGACCGGATCGACAGCATTCTCATGCGTATTATTGAAATTTTGTATAGTATTCCTTATCTGCTGGTCATCATTCTGCTGCTCGTCATTATGAAGCCCGGTCTGCTCACGATGATTATTGCATTATCTATTACTGGCTGGGTCGGTATGGCCCGTGTCGTGCGTGGGCAAATCTTACAGCTGAAGCAGCAAGAATATGTGTTAGCAGCCCGTAGCTTGGGGACATCTCATTCGCGTATTATCTTCAGACATTTGCTACCAAACGCAGCGGCAATCATTATCGTGAATTTGACGTTCACTATTCCGTCGGCTATTTTTGCCGAATCGTTCCTGAGCTTTCTCGGTTTGGGGATTCAGTCTCCTTCGGCCAGCTGGGGGACGATGGCTAACGATTCACTTGGCGTTATTTTAAGCGGTCAATGGTGGCGCCTATTTTTCCCCGGGCTGATGATATCGCTCACCATGCTAGCGTTCAATACGCTTGGAGATGGGCTTCAGGATGCACTTGACCCGCGTTCACAGCATTAACAACAGAGAGATCCCAATTGAAACAAGGAGGGGTGTCACCATGATCCGCAGCTTCTCGCCTAACCGCAGGAAGAACGGCAGTTCCTTTATCGAAGTGCGCACACGCGGCATACCTGCGGGAAAGGAGGATGAATAACTCCCGGTAAGGTGTACCTTATTTTTGGCATAACTAATTACAGTAATGGAGGAAAACCACGATGAAAAAAATGCATTGGATGACGATCATCTTACTTTTGGCCGTAACGGCTTTGGCAGGATGCTCTGGTAATACGGACAAAACAGCAAGCAACGACCCGTCCGCTGCTCCTCAAGCAGATGTCCCGCAAGAAATTACTGCCAATCTGGCAGGTGGAGAGCCTTATACGCTAGACCCTGCTTTCGCATCAGATACAACGTCCTACTTTGTGATTGATAACTTGTATGAAGGGCTGTATACATACGATAAGGCTGGTAAAATCGTAGAAGGTGCTGCTAGCAAAGTAGACGTATCTCCTGACGGCAAAACCTACACTTTTACTATTCGTGACGGTGCAAAATGGTCGAATGGTGACCCACTGACAGCTAAGGATTTTGAATACTCCTGGAAACGGGTACTAAATCCAAAAACAGCTGCCTACGATCCTTCTGCCCTCTACTACATCAAAGGTGCCGAAGCGTACAACACAGGCAAAGGTAAAATTGAAAACGTGGGTGTTACAGCCAAAGATGATAAAACTCTTGTAGTTGAGCTGAAATCACCGCTAAGCTTCTTCCCCACGATCGCTGTCGGTCATGCTTATCTGCCTGTAAACCAATCGGTTGTTGAGAAAAATGACAAATGGGCAGCAGAAGCAGGTACAATTGTCGGTAACGGTGCGTATGTAGCCAAGGAATGGAAACATAACGAACAAATTACGCTGACGAAAAACGATCAATTCTGGAACAAAGATGCCATTACGATGGCAACGATTAATTTTAAAATGGTTCAAGACTCCACAACGTATTATCAAATGTACAAAACGGGCGATCTGGATCTGATTTTGAGCCTTCCCGTGGATACACTGGATCAGGAAAAGAGCAACAAGGAATTCCTGTCGCATCCGTCTTTTAGTGTGTACACCTATTCTTTTAACGTAAAACAAAAGCCGTTTGACAATAAAAAAATCAGACAGGCCATTGCCTACGCGATTGACCGCGAAGCACTGGCTACCAGCGTAACCAAAGGTGGCGAAACTCCGGCTTACGGTTATGTTCCATACGGAACAACAACGCCATCCGGCAAGGACTTCCGTGATGAAGCACCGAAAAAATACTATGAGTTTGACGCTGCAAAAGCGAAACAATTACTGGCCGAAGGTCTGAAAGAAGAAGGTTTGACACAGCTGCCACCGATCACCTTTAAATACAACACTTCGGACAAGCATAAAAAAGTAGCTGAAGCGATTCAGGAAATGCTAAAAACAAACCTGGGTGTTGAAGTGACGCTGGAGAATCAGGAATGGAAAACGTACATTGATACCTTTAAACAGAAAAACTTCCAGATCGCCCGTATGGGCTGGGAAGGAAACTTCCTGGATCCACTCGGCGTATTGGGGCATTATACTTCCAAAAATTCGAACAACTTTACCAACTGGAGCAACCCGAAGTATGACAAACTGATCGAATCCTCAACCTTTGAGCTTGATCCGGAAAAACGCTTTGAACAGCTCCATCAGGCAGAAGACGTATTGATGGAAGATCTGCCGATTATTCCGATCCAGTTCTCTGCGGACACTGCATTAATCAGTCCTAAGATTCAAGGTATCGTATTTGATGCTCGTTCGAACCCAGACCTGCGCTTTGCGAAACGGGTCGAAAAATAATGATTTTACGTTTTGGGATCATCGCCCTGATTGTCAGTACCTTAGGGTTTCTGTACGCCACCCCCCATCTCTTGAATGGTCGTGAACACATGGCTACTGCAAATCTGTTATTCCTGTTGGGGTTGCTGGGCTTGGTGATCGGTGCAATCTTCCACGTTCTGCAAAGCGGTTTTCTAACCCTCTTCCTGCGGGGATTTGCCGACATCGGACAGTTATTCATTCGTCAATCCAAGGCATTACGAGAGGAAAATGAGCGTTTGCGTTCCGATGAATCTTTGTCAGCCTGGAAAACATCCATGTTCCGCCACCTCAAGGTATACACTTCGGGGTGCGGGACAGGGCTTATCCTTTGCTCGATGATATTAATGGGGATGAGTTAGGTTAAAACGATTAGAAGCCTTTGGTCGGTTGGTGGGCGCTGCGCGTGCAGATTGTTCTTCCGATCGCTGTTATCCCCGGATTTCTATTGAATAGAACCTGTAAGGGTAAAATCCGGGGATAAAGGCGAACGCTTCGCTTCTTCAGAACAATTCTGCCCGCTCCGCTGGCAACCTCCGTGGAGATTCTATACGTTTTAGAGGTGTGTAGGGGTGGAAAGATTAGTGGGCCAAGTGATTTAACTTGGCCTAACCCCTAGACAATACAAAAAAAGAGAGAGTTCCGCGGAGTTAATTCGGGGACTCCCTCTTTTTTTGTTTCAATAAATCTACCATCTGCGTCGTTCGTCGCCTCTCAGGGGAAAGTCGCTTAATTCTCCGAGTTGGTCATGTGCAGCCTTATAAATGCGAAGAATAGCTTGTACCTTGTTAAAATCATTGTCTTCAGGGCCGAATCCTTCCATATACATTTTTTGAATAATGTTTTGGAAGAAATCCATACGCTCGCGGACGGAATCCTGCTCGATTTGCAGTACCTCTTCAAAGCTGTGTGTCTCGGCAAAATCAGACAGTTCATCAAATTCCTGTTCCTGATATCGATCTCCCCGAGTTTCGGGATTGAGATCAATAGAGGTACGCAAGGTTGATAATAAAATATTTTCGCGTGCCAGCATGACATGAAAATCTTTGTTCTTAAACAGATCCGTAACGATCAGACGGCACATTTCCTTGTTCTGCAGTAGAATCCCGTCAAAAGGATGCAGCGTCCACACACCGTAGTTAAAAAATAAATTAAAATTGAAGCTGCTGCTTCCATACTGATATACAATGTTAATTTTCGATTCGTCGATGATTTCAAATGAAAATTCCAGCATGCATTCTCCTTTTGGATTCCAATATTTAACTCTATCCTATCAGAAAATGCATGATTTTCAATAAAAAATTTTATTTCACAGAATCATTTAACTCCACAACTGAATCTGCTTTTTCGCTACTGGCAGCCACGAGTAAATAGACAATCACACACCCTAAAATAAAGGACATCATACGCTCGCTCTCTCCTTTTGTCATTCGCTTTTTAAGAGTTTATGCACGAGAATGCTATGTATGTTCATCATGTCCTTTATTAGCTGCTGCCAAACCAAAAAAAGACGCCCTTCGGAGTCATCCCGGCGTCTTCTTAATAGATTATTGCGTTATTGCATATTGGCTATCAGTTCAAAAATGAGCTTAGCCCTTCAGAAGAATTGTTATCTTTCAGTGGTTTGGATGATTCTTTCCCTTCGATCCCCAAACGTTGGCTTAGGTTGGCATTGATTGCTGTCATTTTACTTGTATAATCATGGCAGCTTTCAATAATCCGACGGTTTGATTTTTCAGACAGATCCAAAGCAGATACCAAATCACCAATCGCCTGATTCACAGCCTCCAGTGACATAGAAGGCTTGCTAAGCAGATCTGTCGTTCTCTCGGTCGTCGTTTTGAGAAGCTTCGCATTTTCCTTGAATTGATCTTCAATGGTACGGTTGGTCGCATCGACGGCTGAAATGATTTTGTCCTGATCCGCCAGCGCCATCGCGATCATAGCCGATACAGTGATCAGATTCGATGTTTTATCAATCGCATTATTTACAGAATCAATCAGTTTATCATTGTTATCATTAATAATATCCGTTGCCGCAATCGCCTGATTGTATAACAAAATCATTTCGGTCATAGACTGCGTACGAGTAACTACCTTGCGCAACCCCCGCTTCAGATGAGGCTTACGGTTTTCATTTTCCGGCTTGGCAATCTCGGTCTCAAACAGTTCTTTCAGGCGATTACCAAAGGCGATCTTCGTCTGTAAATTGTAGATTTCTTCAATGGAAGCTTTCTTCAACTGTCTCATGCTGACGATGTTTTCTTCCAGATTATCCTTACCATCTCTCAAGGCAGTAATGATTTTCTCGATGTTCGTCTTCACCGACTGATACTTGTAAATGTAGTTTTTTAACGGGCTTTTACGCAGAAGCTTGCCAAAAAAACTCACATTTTTGCTCTGCTGGAGCGTTTCACATTCATCACGCAGCTTTAAGATCATATTGGATACCTCAGCCCGATCACCGGACATGAGGTCGTTTACCGGACGATCCAGCATTTTAAGGGTCTGCCCCGCACGTTCCTGCGTTTTAACCCCCAGCTTACCGATATCATCCATTAAGGTATCCAAGCTCATGACATCGCTTTGTGATACCTTCTGAATCAGCTGTGAAGCCTCCTCAGTCACCTTTTGTTCATCTTCTTTTTTTAACTCAGCCCATGGGGTCGCCATACGCTACCTCCTATTCTAAAAAACAACTGTTCCCAAGTATAATCGTTGTTTTTCAGAGCAGCTAATTTGCTACTTTTTTATTTTCTTACAAATCGCCTACAATTCGGAACTGCTATAACGCTGGTGAATAAGCTCCGCTTTGCTCTGTAATTCCATCAGATCCTTATGCTCCACCGTAGATACAATTACTGATATTTTACTATCCACATCCCGTAATCCGTTTAACAACGTCCTCCGGTTGGTCCGCTTCGCATCGCCGCTGAGCCGAAGAAACGGATTAATTAGCCCATTCAAATCCTTCAAAATCAATCTCCGAACCGTATGATTCACTTCGCTGTTGTTCAGTTCATGCAAAAGCGGAATGACCCGCTGCAAACGTGCAAATAGAGCCAGCGCCTTCTCGACAATCTCGTTATCAAGCGCATCCTTCTGTCCCTCGGAGATCACCATATCCTCCAGTACCTCCAAATACTCCATCACCTGAGCAAATTCACTGCTCACCTGATCTGGTTGACGTACTTGTCCTGTCATAGACTCCGGTCGAACGGCAGCTACCTTTTCATGCTGCTGTGTCTCACCGACCTGCTCCTGCACCACCGGAATCACGGAACCGGTCAGATTGGGGCGAGGATGGCGAACAGCCATGATGGCGCTGTATCCTCCCAAACCAAGGATCGGAATCGCCAAACACACAAACAGTGGCAACCAAAAACTTAGTAAAAGCGCAATCAGGTAGCTAACCACAGCAATCGTGGCACCCCACATTTTTGACGTCATAGCTTGTACCTCCTGACGTAAACCCTTACCATATTGTAGAAAACAATATTTGTGTGTGTCAATGTACGGATTTACGTATGGTGATTGGCTGCTCGATATGACTGGCTAAAATGTCGTATTGCGGATGAAGTGAACCGATCTCATGACCCAAAGCCGATTTCACCGCTAGATAAGGAAAATTGATACCTGACAAACATGATACATGAAGTCCTCCGGACATCCGCGGATTGATCTCTAGCAGCTTGGCATGCTCGCCGTTATATTTTACCTGAATGTTATAATTGTACGGAATATGATACGCCTCAGCGACCTTCTGTGCCACCTTCAACAGCTCGGGATGCTGCTCCAGCAGCCGTAATCGCCCTCCTGCCTTCCTACGTGGAACTGCCGCTAGCAGCTTTCCGTTCCGGTCAGCCAGGCAGTCAATACTGTATTCGTATCCCTCCAACAACTCCATCACCATCAGATTGGGAAATGATTCTGTGGATGACAATACGCGGTGTGCTTCCTCGAACGAAATATGATTCAGCGCATGTCCGAACAGTTCGTCCAGCGGATTACGTTCATTGTCGATGATACGAAAGCCCATTCCGCCTTCTGCATTACATGGCTTAAAGCATACCTTATGCCCAAGTACTATTAACGACTCATAAGCCTGTTTAAACTGCTCGGCATTGCTGGCAATGGCATAATCGGGAATCGTGACAATGTCCTTTTGACGAATGGATTCATAAAACAGATCCTTTTCCATCAGTTGCTCCAGCAGTTCGGTATCTTGGCATACCATCACTTTTGTCCCAATATCATCGAACAAATAAAGATGCTTGCTAATATCGAGCATATTCCACCGTGGGATAAAGACATCAATTCCGTGCCGCCTGCAAAAATCAGCGCAAAACCGTGCGTACTCCACACCACTGGTGCGAGGCTCTACTTCAGCTACATCACTGGCCTGTAACGCCATATGCTGCGGATCAGAGTGCGTCGCATAGATCTCGAACGGAATACCGTCCTCATTGTTACGAATAGCATTCATATAATGATACGCCACTGAAAACCAGCGGTTAAAATACACTTTAACCTTCTTCACAGAGCCACGTCCCCTATCTATTCTGAAAATGAAGTTTGAGCTGCGAACACACTCCGGTGTATTTCATGAACATATGCCATGATTTCGTTCGCTGCATAAACCCCCGACACTTCTGTAAAACGATAATTGACCTCCAGCTTATCCCGCAGTTGTTCCCGATACAATTCACCATGACGCGGAGCAATCGCATAATCGGCATAGTCCAGCAGACAACGGTCTAGCAAAGAGTCACCGGACGCAACCACGGCCCCTCCATTCGTGAGGTTACGGATATGCTCCACGGCTGCCTGTTTATTCACGGCTGCAGGTACCAGATATATCTTACGACCTTGAATGGATACTTCCCAGCCCATTTCACGCATAATCCGCGCCTTCTCCAGCACCTGTTCCAGCGGCATACGATCCCGTTCAATCATGAAAGCATAGAATAACTCGTCGCAAAAGCGTTCGTTTACCACCCAGTCTTCATGCAGCACCTGCCCGAACACCTGACGTGCTTCTTCCGCGTGAGCACCATCACGGCGCACTTGTTCATGAATACGCCGATTCCACTCTCGATCCACCTCGCCTCCAACGATGATGTTTCCGCCATTACTCGTCACGGCATATGCGGGAACCAACTCCGTCTGAAACACGGTGATTCGTCGATACTGTTCCATCGTCCGAGTCGTCACGGGCATAAACATCACATCTTCAGGCAGTGTCTTTAGCCATTGCAGGGCTTGTTCAGAAATAAAAGCCGACGTCGCCCCGTCTATCTGTTCCGCAGGCAACAGACCAGGGGACTCCAGCGGTACGCCAAGCGAACGTTTGGAGTAAATCAGTGTCTGATCCAGATCACTTGCGTAGATCATTCTTGTCCCCCCTTGAGTGGCTTGATAATTCCGCAGCAGGAATAAGTCAATCCTTCAAATACCTCTACGGGCACTCCACGATCCTTTGCCAGCAGCATAATATGCTGGAGATTCGGATTATCTTCGCGATCAATCAGAATTTTCCACGGCACTCTGCGCAGCAGTACACGAGTCGTCTCCCCCACTCCGGGCTTGACCAGATTGATATCCCGAATACCAAATGCCTGCTGAATCGCCTCAATATCCCGTAAGCCCTGCCATGTCACCGCAGGCGGATTCAATGTCATTAGTTCAGCATATGCAACGGCCGCTTCAGCCACGTCTTGAAAATACCCGGATACCGTATCCACAAACGTATTGGACTGATCCACTGACCGCCAGGATTCATAAAATTTGGCCCCATGGAAATCGTCAGGGCCTATGAGATCGTCGCGTAATACCGTCCGACTCATCAAACCTGATACAGTCGAATTCAGACAAGCACTTGGAATCAAATAATCTTCTCGTGTACCAAAGGTTTCTGAACATCTGCCCGGATCGGCCAGCACCGCCAGATCATCATTTAGGCGCAACCCGTAATCCGCATTCATCTCACGACAGGCCTCAATCAATACCTGGCGAATTGCCCCTTTCCCCGTCCAGCCATCGACAAACTGAAGTTCAATCCCCAGCCCATGCTGCTGTAAAATGTATAATATCGCATTCCGGTCAATGCCTTTGCCACGAATAATAGAAATGCTGTAATGCGGCAAGGATACGCTATACTTCCAGTCAATATAACGCTTGATCAGGATACCAATGGGCGTCCCTGCTCTAGCCAGAGAAACAATCGCCGTATTTAAGCCTCTTTTTCTCACAATCATCTCAGCCACAGAAGCTGCCGCTAATGCAACCTTTTGGGCAGATTGGGCAAGCGTTTCGTGAAACAATGCAATATACTCTGCGGTGGGCTCGTATTCCACTGGCAGCATTTCTGAATAATGGACGCCCGACTGAATCGCCTCTTCACGATCCTCCGTCCCTTTTTCCAACGTAACCCTACTCAAATCCTTCAATAAAAATGTGACATCCGAGGCAGGATAACTGCCTAGCGGTTTGGGCGGATGAATGTTCTTCTGTTGTATTTGCTCCATGAGTGCTTGCTTCATATCCGCGCTCCTTTACTCTCCTGTCTAGTTAAACCGTTAAAATAAACGACATGCACTTTATCGCAGCCCAGACGGTTCAAAGCCTCCAGCATGGGGTTCATCCGCTCTGGGTCCGACTCCCTTTCCATCAAAACGAATATTTCGTCATACTGACCAGGGTCTACATTATAAATAAAATTGCGTATCGTACTGTCCTCAGGCGATGGATATGTCACACCACAAGCGACTCCATACCCTTCTTCTCGGTGGGGATATACCGGGCTGCGTGTCGTCGATTGAAAATACACATCCGGGCCTAACTCTGCTGCAATCCGCATTGGAATGTACATGAATTCTCCCGTGCCCATAACCAGCGTGCGTTGCCCAGAACGAAGTTGCTTCAGTCGTTCGGCTGTACGCGTGATTTCTGCATCCAACGCTGAATTGTCAGTGGATTGTAGACCAAAACGGCCTGTATATTTTAGATAAGGAGCTGTATTGGTGTACCCGTCCGTTGACATGGAGCTGTGTACTACCCGCTCAAAACCGGAAGCCTCCTGTTCAAAACGGTGGTCAATTATTCCAGAAGCATCTTTATTAACCTCTGCCATGCTAGTGGCTGCATGTTCTGGGTGCCCAGCCTGTCCAGCATATTCTGCGTGATCCAGTATTGGTACTCCCTGTACCTCAATCTTTCCTTTGAGCAAGCTTAAAGGCGTAATCGTAATGCCTAGCTCTACCTCCAGATCAGCGAAAGCCTGCTCGTCGCTGTCTGTCCGCCAATCCAATAACGAAGCAATCACATACTGTTTACGCGGAAAATGCCCCTGAATATCCCGTATGATATTAAGCGTTGTTTTCCCCGTCGTAATTTCATCATCTACCAGCACAATCGGGCCATCACCCGCAAAAGCACCTTCATCCAGTGCATAGCAACGATGATCAACAGCGTGCGAATGCTCTTCTTCAAACCGAATAATAGGCCGAAGGCCCGGGATATCCTCGCGTGTCGTATGAATATACGAGGTACCGTCGTCAAACAATCGGTACATGCTGTGTCCCAATGCTGTAGCCGTCTCGGCAAAACCAACAAACTTGATCGGCTCCGTAAAAGCAAAAGCTAAACGCTCATCCATCAGCTTTCGATAGGCCTCTTTCGCATAGTCCGGGTTAAGTAGTCCTCTCACGGCCTCTCCAATCAGTTCATCCATCTGTTGTCCCGCTTGTGGGACAAGCTCCTTATATAGCAGGATCGCCAGCGCCGCACCACTGAGCAGAGAGGTGTATGGGTTTACCGGAATATGCTTGCCCAGCACCTTGCTGACAAATAAAAACGAACGCTTTTTATTGACCCGTGCCGCCATCGCAAACAGCTTGTCCACAGGAAGACGGAATGGATTATGAGTCTCCGTAATTTTAACGCTGAACTGCTCCAGGATTGGCAGCAGATGTGTTTTCGTGGTTGGGTAAGAGACTGACAAAATGTTGTTGTTCATGTAACACCCCGTATACTTTTGATCTATTGATAATTCGATGAGCCCAATTCAAATGCGGCTTAATTTCATTCATTTTGTTGGCATAGGTACTTTTGAATACCCCCAGACTACCATCGTTACGCTCAACAATTTCAAGTGCATCCATATACTCTTCATGTGTCACCGCATACATGGCCTGTACCGGCTTAATATGGGAGGGATGAATAATCGTTTTGCCGATAATCCCATTCTCTTTGTCCATCATGACTTCTCGGATCAGTCCGTCTACGGCATCTGAGATGAAGTCCATCCGCAAGTGTCGGCCCGGCTTCCCAAGTGCATCTTCGAAAGGAGACACTCTTAATTGAGGTTTAAAGACACGTTCTCGGTGAGAGAAATATTCCCATACAGGACCGGAAATGACGTAATTTGAGCCCACGCGTCCAAACAAGTTAATAATATCTGCGATGCAATCCCGAATGACGGCAATTTCATAAATCGTAATATCCGGGCTGCGTCTCAAGCCATATAGACTGGAAAAATCGGTTGCTCCAATGCGTACATTCAACACATATTCCTGGTACTCGTCTAAGATTTCTTTAATCGACAATAGCTCTTTCCAGCGGGTTTCCCGATAAATGATTTTGGAGCTTTCAAGAATCGGTAGCCCGTACAGCACAGGCATGTTGTTTTCGTTTCCTGCCCCTGTATGCATACTCCGGTTATATTCTGCAATGAGTGCAAAATACGCTCGTCCATTATCAGAAGAGAACTTGGGTAAGACAAAGCCCGTGAGCAGCGACAAAGATTCACCCAAACCGTTCAGTAGTCGTTCCAACTGCTCCACAGAGCGCACACGCACAAATAACAAAGGTAATTGCTGTTCACTCATCATCCCCGTCCGTACATAAGACAATAGTTGAAGCAGCTGCTGTGCCAGCGATTGTTCCGCCTGACCAACCTGCTGATCCCCTATCGCATCCTCCAAATCTAAAATGACCGTCGTTAGCCCTTCATGTTTTCCATTTTTGATCTCTTCCGCTACTTCCGAGCGGGTCGCTGGCATGTACAAAGCCGCTCCTATCGCATAAGCCAATATACTTTTGGGAGAACGGTTATGAAACTCCAACGGTGGAGTATAAAAGATCGCTTCTACTTCCTCAGAGGTTAAATCATTAAAATATTTCAGGGCTCTTCCCCTCCTCTTGCTCTTTCTTGCCTGACTAAAGCCCTGTGCTTCGGGTATAAAAGAAATCCCCCCTTAGTTTCAGGAGGGATTTCGCTATACTTTGTACATTAAGCCTCTTTGTCGGCCTTTTTCTTTCTTTTCGCCGAGCTGATAACCATTGTGCCTACAAAGACAGCAATCAAAATGCCGAAGAATAAAATCTGCGACATATGAAAGCCAAAAGCAGCAGCCAGCATTTTACCCCCGATAATGGCGATCATAATAAAGGCTGTCTGTTCCAGTTCCGGAAATTTATCAATGAGCTTGAGGAACACTTGAGCAACACCACGCATCATCAGAACGCCGAGAATACCACCCAGGAACAGAACCCATACTTTCTCGCTCACACCGAAAGCTGCAATGACGCTGTCAATACTGAAGGCAATATCCATCAGTTCGACCATTAATACCGTTTTCCAAAAAGAAGTAGGTTTGTTTTTCACTTCTCCATCACCTTCGGACTTGAATAAGCCCTTATAAGCGATATAGAGCAGATAAGCTGCACCCAGTACCTTAATCAGGGTGAACTTAATCAGGAATGTACCCAAGCCGATAGCCAGGAACCTGAATATATACGCACCCAAAATCCCGTAAAATAAGGCTCTCTTCTGTTGTTCCTTAGGTAAGTGTTTAACCATAACTGCGAGAACCAAGGCGTTATCCGCCGATAAAAGTCCTTCCAGCAAAATGAGAGTTCCTATAATCCCCCAACTCACTGGATCAGTAAGCGTACCTACAACATCACTCCATGAAAAGAAATGGCCGTAGTTTTCGCTGATATTTTTAAACAAATCATTCAACATGAAAAGAGTGCCTCCGATAATTCAATTTATTTGCTACCCTGCGACCAGCGCATGCCCCAGTTATAGGCCCGATCCAACTCACGATGACCACCATAGAACTGCACGAGTCTTTCAATGCTAAACGTTTCATCGTTTACATTTTGGATCATGGCAATCGCACACATCCCTTTGCGATTGTCATGTTCATTCATGTGAACGATAATGTCCGGCCCATCCTTCTGGTACAGCGTGACTACCCCGTCCGCTTGTGACCAGTTCGTGACTCCTTCATAAATGAAGGTAAACACCAAAATGCGCTTAATTTCAGAAATTTTAGCACCGTTGATGCGAAGATTTTCCCCTGTTTTCACAGAGCCTGTACGATCGTCGCCATCCAGAGCAATGTACGGAAAGCGATTTAGAGAACCGAAAACTTCCCCGAGCGCCTGTACAACGCCTTTATCTCCATTCTTCATCTCATATAAGCAGCCCAGATCCAGATCGACACCCTTGGAGCCGCGATTAAAAAATCCCTTGCTTTGCTGCACCTGATTCCAGTTCAGATTGATCAGGATTTCACCCAATCCGCCTGAGCCCTTTTTCAGATTAATGGTGTCGCCCTTCTTCTTCAGCTCAATTTTCCGCAGATTCAGATTCACCGGTGTTGCAGATGGCTCTGGCTTCGGAGCAGGTGGTACTGGTGGCGGCGTTGGTGCTGGTCGAGGCGCTGGAGACGGAGGTGTAGGCACTGGCGTGGGAGGAGCCGGATTATTTTCCACTTCAATCCCAAAATTAACGCACAACGCATCCAATCCACCGGAAAAACCTGCGCCAATCGCGTTGAATTTCCATTCCCCGTTATGACGATACAGTTCACCAATAACAATCGCAGTTTCCACTGTAAATCCACTGTCCAAATTAAACCGCAAAACCTCTCCACTAACCGGATGAGCAAAACGAATGAACCCACCTTGAACCTGTCCAAAATTTTGCCGTTTCTGATCCGCATCATAAATCGTCAGCGTAAACGCAATCTTCTCGATGTTTGCAGGAATTCGCGTCAGATCAAGGGCAAATTGCTTTTTGTCACCGGACTGTTGTCCGTCTGAATAGGTAATAAAGGGCGTGGTCGGATTGTTATAAAAAATTAAATCCTCATCGCCCGATACTTTTCCTCCAGGACCTAGCAAAAATGCCGAAGTATCCAGCTCCAGAGACGCTGGGGACTCCCAGCCAATCCCTACGTTGACATGGGTCAGGCCCGGATTTGTTTTCGTCAAATCCGCCTTCTGTCCCTTTACTACGATAACAGCCATGATTGTGTCACCTTTCTGTCGGTTTGTCATGTGTCAGCGTACGCTAATGTAGCATTTTGCATCATTCGATTCCCAACGCTCATAAGTACAATATATAGACGAACTAAAGCGTTTCGATCTATATATTGCTGATTTGAAAATGCTCTTGGGATTTATGCAAAATGCTCAATGTAATAGCTTAAAAAGAAAGGGTAGCGCCCTATGGACACCACCCCAAGTGGATATTATTGAGCGTCCAAGCCATAGTTTTTAGCAAGCGCACCCAATCCACCAGCAAAGCCACTACCGATAGCCTGGAATTTCCAGTCTGCATTCTGACGGTAAAATTCACAGAATACGACGGCCGTTTCGGTGGAAAAATCTTCTCCCAAATCGTAGCGCAGCACTTCACGATCCGTTGCTGCATCTACCACACGCACAAAAGCATTGGACACTTGACCAAAGTTTTGCGCGCGTGCCTCGTAATCATAAATGGTAACCGTGATCCCGATACGATGGATGTTCGCAGGAATCTTCGAGAAATCAACGATGATTTGCTCGTCATCCCCATCGCCCTCACCTGTGCGGTTATCGCCTGTATGGGTAACCGATCCTGCTCCACCTGTCGGGTTGTTGTAAAATACAAAATCATCCGCAGCTTTGGCTTTGCCGTCTTCATAAAGGAGGAAAGCTGAAGCATCCAGGTCAAAGTCCGCGCCACCACTATATTTATTCGTATCCCATCCAAGACCTACAACGACACGAGTCAAGCCAGGATTCGTTTTGGTCAGATCAATACGTTGTCCTTTGGAAAGGCTAATGGTCATTCCGCATACCTGCTTTCGTTGTATAGATTTTTTATGCCAAACCGTAATCGCGCGTCAATCCTGCAAGACCATCTTGGTAGCCGCTACCAATGGCATTGAACTTCCACTCACCGCTATGACGATACAGTTCGCCTACAACAACGCCTGTTTCGATCGAGAAATCTTCTCCCAGATCAAAGCGGACCAATTCTTCATTGTTTGCTTCGTTTACGATACGAGCATAAGCACGGGACACTTGTCCAAAGTTTTGGCTGCGTTCTTGTGCTTCATAGATTGTAATCGTAAAAGCGATCTTTTCTACGTTAGCAGGCACGTTGCCCAGATCAATTTTAATTTGCTCGTCATCTCCGTCGCCATCACCTGTGCGGTTATCCCCTGTATGAACGACAGAACCGTTCTCATTTTGTGGGTTATTAAAAAAGACAAAGTTCTTATCGGATTCTACTTTACCTTCCGCATTAGCCAAAAATACGGATACGTCCAGGTCAAAATCTTTACCGCCATCGTATTTGTTTGTGTCCCAACCGAGACCAACCATAATTTTGGACAAACCTGGATTTGTTTTCGTCAAATCAATTTTTTGACCTTTGGATAAGTTAATTGCCATGAGTAAGAACCCCTTTTCACATTAAGTTTTGTATGAGTAACTAAAATTACATATAACGCTGAGCCAGCACATCAATATGTACGGCATGGGTTCCTTCACCGATTGCAGCAAACTTCCATTCGTTGTTATGACGATAGAGTTCTCCACATACCAGTGCGGTCAGCCCTTCATAATTATCAGATAAATTAAACGTCACCAGTTCCTTGGAATTAGTACCATCCAGAATGCGGATATACGCCTTCTCGATCATGCCGAAATCCTGTTTCCGGTTTACGCAATCATATATATTCACAACAACAAGCACTTTGTCGACATTGGCAGGAATACGTGCCAGGTCAATCGCAATTTGTTCATCATCACCGTCGCCTTGTCCGGTCAGATTATCACCGGAATGAACGACTGAGCCGCATGGGCTTTTTTTATTATGAAAACATACTACATTGTCCGACTGAGTCAGTTTCCCGTTTGCGTCCAGCAAAATGGCAGAAGCATCACAATCAATGTTCGGTTGCTTCTTGATGCCAAAAAATCCTTTGGACTGCACTGGGTCCCATCCCAATCCAGCTATAACCTTGGTTAGTCCTGTGTTGCCTTTGGTCAAATCAATTTTCTGGCCCTTGACCAGATTAATTACAGCCACTGATTAACACACCTCCCTTCCGTAAAATTTACAGACTAAATTCAGACGGATTCAAACCAAGCGCGCCACAAATTTCAGCAACAATTCGCTGTTCATTGGCATCAAAGTCACCGTCAGCTGCACCAATGGCACTACATACGCCAACGACGAGTCGGCCTACTTCGGGCTTGCCATTCAATTTACCAATCGCCTTCAGTGCTTCCTGTTTACCGATTTGAGGTGAAAATTCAAAGTTCGCTACATAGTGATTGAAACGGTTGATGACCTCACCCATATCAAACACTTTCAATTCTTCACTGATATTTATGTATCCGGCCATTTTTGTTTTCTCATCCGGACTAATCGTACCGTCAGCAAATGCTACTAATGCACAGCCTGCAACAACAGCTTCCATAAAATCTTTATTCTTAAACTTCTTAACTTGGTCTCCAAGTCCTTTTTTAGTTGTATTCAACCAATTTTTAAATGTACTCATGGTTACCTCCACAATTACGTATTTGAGTAAAATGCATCCTAGTTAATTTCTTCCTTTACTATAACCTGAATTACGATCTTTTTCTACAATAATATACAAAAATACGGTAAATACGATCTATTTATTATTGGTATCCTCTCTATCTTTAGCCCTATTTTCTACATAAAAGGCCCTCTTCTATCATCCATCATTTGGTACCCCAATTGCAAGTCTGTGAAATGGTAGAGTTCATAGAAAGGCACAGCCTTCCAATTCAACAGAAGCACTGTGCCTTTCACCATAACCCACGGTTCACCACCGCTTTTTTTAAATTGGTATAGAACGCTTCAAGATCGGTGTGCTCAGGTAGCCCCGAAACTTGTCCATCTCCTAATTCTATAATAATCCATTGCCCTGCTTGTGTACGAGCAATATCCATTGTGAAAAACGGACTTTGGATTTGACGTGCAATCTGAATAAATTCATTCAGATCTGTAGGAACTGTTTCATATGCCGCCTCATCCCAGTAATTAACCGTAAAAACAGGCTCTCCGAACATAAAGAAAAGACGATATTCTTTAGACAAGGGCATACCACTTTTGGGATGAAGGGTAAGAAATTCTAAAGGTACGAACTCCCTTAACACAATTCCTCCATTCAATTCCGTTCCCTGAAGTTCAACAAAACGACGAATCACACGTTCCACATGCACCTGATCTGACGCATCCGGGATATAACAGGCGTCCAGCCAATCATGTTTCCGTGATTTAACGAAGTCCTTGACCATTATTGCTGTCGTTCCAAAAGGCATGACCGCCTCTCGAATATGCTCCGCATCCAATTGGTCCCGCTCCAGCCATACACTCCGAGGCGTAAAATTTTGAATTAACGAGTATGAATCGGGAAAATAGTGACAGTTCCTATAACTCTCAGCACTTGTCAACATCCTGATTCGATTTGCCTCCAAGGCTGCAGTCCAAGCATCATACACTTTGGGTCTTAACATCCATCCACGGTATAGCGCGTTCACGTACTCGCTTCCCTGTTTAGCAACATACTCTCGCATATTCTTAGAAACAATATATGGGTTAGACCCTGATCCTTCCTGTTCATCCTCGATCAGATTATCAAAATTGACCAACCCTATATCAAAACCAAGACTCTGTGCAGCCTCGCACTCTTCACGGTAATCCATATCTACACTTTTAGAATTCAGAGGATCGCTACAAAATAGAAGATACATATGAGTTCCTCCTTTTAACAAATGTATTAGTCTTTAATTTTATTTGCTAAAAATACAATTATTTTCTATTTAATTTGCTCATTTTGTCTATAAATTTATAATCCCATCTCTCTGATCCGATCTGGGTTATCAACAGTTCTTTGAATTGTCGGCGCTCCAGTCTACTAGAAAAAATCCGCTTGGGGACCAATATAAATTTATGATTAGGCAGCAATATATAAAAGGCAGTCAGCGTATTAATGACCCCCTTTACTTCATCCCAGTTGTAACCCGCAGAGTACGTAAAATGAAGACCCTCCTTTGAAAACTCATAATCTTTTTCAATAGGCCATTGTGGGTGATTTAGGTAGTTAGCTTTCACTTCTTTAATAGTAAAGAAAGGAATAATTACAAAAACTAAGAATGGAAAGAAGAACATCGCTATCGTATTAGGATCTACTTCATTATCTACTATAAGCTTGTATGTAGCCATAATGACCAACAGAAACTGGATTGATGCCATCAACTTAAGCCCAGTAGACTTCTGATACTTCAAACAAAAATTAAATAACATGATATCTTTCAATGTTAGCCTGTACGTGTACAGTAATGTCTCTGATTGTTGCATATCGTAACTCCTCTCCCTACCCTCTCAAAACAACACGACTACTAATGGATGTTTTTTTCATTTACTATTTCTCCCTCTAAAACTAGTACTTTAATCTTTTTCGAATATTCAATTAAATTACCTTGGATATGTATTCTATCTATTTAATATATCGGAATTCAGAAAAAAATGGTAAGCAAAAAAATCCACAGACCTCTCCAGCTAGTGAGTTTACAGTTTCCACCTGCCGCTCACCTGTTCCAGAAAAAAAGACTGTAGATTTTATGGGTACTCCTAAACACGTTATTATCGTTCACAGCTCAAGATCTAGTTATAATCCTCCCAATAGCGATACTCCATTTCATTCTCACCTTTGGTGACGATGATCATGTTCTCAATATGTCCGGTTTCTTTATTCGTTCGGTAGATCATGGTACGGGTTTCGCCCTCATCGGGTACAGAGAAAAGTACTTTGTCACTGAGCATGCCGCCACCAATGCCGACGACGTGTTCCCCCCAGCCGGAGGCTGCGCCAGTACCGATGCCCGAACCTGCCCCACTAACACCAGCCCCGCGCGACAAAATAAGACCTATTCCATATCCGGTGACGGTCTGGGCCGTTTTACCTAGAGCATGCTCTCCGGCTGATTGGGTATGCTTTTGGACCCAGTAATCATATTTATCCGTATTTTGCTCATAACTCACAACATTCCCTTTTTTATCTATAGATATATCCGTTTTGCTTCCGTCTTTACCTGTCAGTTCGGTGACGGCGACAAGGGAATCGGATGTGATCTTGGAGGCCTCTCCTGTATTGTAATCTGTACGGGTAACGGAGTCCTCATATTGCAGCTGCAGGGCATTCATCTGGTCGTGAATTTTCTGCATAACCTGCTTGTCGCCGATGGCCTCGGCGTTTTTCAGTAGTTCCTCATATTGATGATATTTAACCGCGTCTGCCTGCTCCCATTCGTCTATGTTTTTGGGCTGCTTGGCAATTTCACCACCATGATCTCCAGCCTCTCCACTGCCTGCCAGCGCTGCGCTAGCGCTCATTGCCGCTGCTAGGGCTGTCCAGAAGCCACGTGTGCTTTCACCATCCGCATTTCTAAATTTCGAAGCGATGCTTTTCAGCTCAATTTCAATGGATTGAACCTTATTTAATACAGAAGATAGTGTATATTTAGCCGTTCGATAGTCATTATAAAAACGATTCCTCTCCATACCATCCCACTGGCTGTGAAGGTGGTTCATTGTGCTATCCAGGCCATTTAACTGGTTATACAGTGTGCCGTGGGCATTGGCAAATTGGGAGGCCACGCTGTCCAGCTGCTCCGGTGTGACTTGGATTTTTGTCATGGTGATCACATCCCATCTATGAAATAGGAGATAGAAATTATATTTTACAGTAAGCCTTATTTCATATTGTAAGCTATAGAGGTCGGATATTCATGAGGATTTATACGTATTTGTGTATTCAGAAGCAGTTCCTTTGATATAATGAATCCATATGAGTTCATTTCGACAAATACATTATTGAAAGTCAGGTGTAGGGACATGTCAGACAAAAAAATTATCTTTTTCGATATCGACGGTACATTGCTGGACGATGACAAGAAAATGCCGTTAACGGCAGAAAAGGCCGTCTTTGCTTTGAAAGAGCTGGGACATGAGGTGGCCATTGCAACAGGCCGTGCACCTTTTATGTTCAAAGATATCCGCGAGCAGTTGGAAATTGACTCCTACGTCAGCTTTAATGGGCAATATGTCGTGCTGCGCGGGGAAGTGGTCGCTACCAATCCGTTGAACAGAGAAGCCTTGCAAGCGATGACCGATCTGGCCCTCACACATAATCATGCCCTTGTATATATGGATCATATGGACATGAAGGCCAATATTCCTAATGATGAGCTTGTAGAGAAATCGGTCCAAACGCTTAAGGCCAAGATTTCAGTTGGATACGATCCGCTCTATTTCCAAGGAAGAGATATTTATCAGACGCTGTTGATGTGTACAGCAGAAGAAGAGCCTTTCTATGAAACGGTATTCAAGGCGTTTGACTTTGTGCGCTGGCATCCGAGTTCTGTGGACGTTGTTCCTCATGCTGGCTCCAAAGCGAAGGGTATCCGCGAAATTACGTCCAGACTTGGCATTGCCGCTGAAAATCAATACGCCTTTGGCGATGGCTTAAATGATGTGGAGATGCTGACAGCTATACATAACAGCGTCGCGATGGGCAACGGCTGTGATGAAGCCAAAGCCGCAGCTAAAATGGTCACAAAACGCGCAGATGAAGACGGTATTTTGTACGGACTGCAAAAGCTTGGTTTGTTAAGCTAACAGAATTGCTGATAGACTGGACATGTTTCGGGAAAAATAAAGTCTGTTTAAAGACTTACATATGAGAAAATAGGAGGTTGTCCTTAAATATGGAGACGGAAGGCTTACGCAATGTCGAACAGCTAGCCATGAAGAAGTACAAAATTTACAAGCAGAGCCTACTCCGGTATTTGGCACGTTCCATGCTGGCGAGTATGTTCATCGGGTTCGGCGTTATTGTAGCCTTCAAGACGGGCAACTTTTTTTACATGGAGCATTCTCCATTCACTTATCCCATGGCGGCGCTCACATTCGGAGCCGCTATCATTCTGATCGCTTACGGCGGCGGGGATTTGTTTACAGGTAACACCTTCTATTACACTTATGCTGCGCTCCGTAAAAAGCTACGCTGGGGGCAGGTGCTTCGATTATGGGCTGCCAGCTATGGCGGTAATTTGCTGGGTGCGGGGGTATTTGCACTCCTTATTTACTTGACCGGGCTGTTTGACTCCTCCAGCGTGAACAGCTTTCTACTGAGCGTGGTTGAGCATAAAATGGAAGCGCCTGCAATGCAGCTATTCTTCCGAGCTATTTTGTGTAATTGGCTCGTCTGTCTTGCCTTTTTTGTTCCCATGTTTATGAAGGAAAATGGTGCAAAGATGTTTGCCATGATGCTGTTTGTGTTCTGCTTTTTCATTTCGGGATATGAGCATAGTGTGGCTAATATGTGTACTTTCGCCATTGCGCTCGTGCTGGACCATCCGGGTACGGTTTCTGTCGCCGGCGTGATCCATAATCTCGTTCCGGTTACGCTCGGAAATCTGGTTGGCGGCGTGCTGCTTATGGGGGTTATGTACTATTCGGTGAATCTCCCGTTTTTGGACGAGAAAGAACACTAAAAAAAGAAGCCGTGGGACTTAGGTTCCACGGCTTCTTTGCGTTATTTTAGTAATAGATCATCCAGTGTTTACAAGTGCCTGCTTGCCTTTTATCCTTCTTGAGCAGGAAAATGGATAAACTCCTCCAACTCCTTGAACAGCTTCTTGGGATTAACATTGTCAGGTACAACCAGAGTTAGCGGCTCATCCAGCTTCAGCACGTACATGCCTAAAATGGATTTGGCATCTGCCATGCCGCTTTTGCCATGAATCCAGATGTCATACGTAAAATTGGATACGATTTGATTGATTTTTTCAATATCCTTAACGTCTTTTACCTTGATGGGTGTCATCATTGCACAGCACTCCCCTGCATTGAATTGGAGCTTACGAAACAAGCCTTAACATCACTTTACCCCATATGAAGCCTGTTGCAAAATCTTAATTTAGAAAATGACATGCGGCGCAGAGCTGATTTTCCAGTAGCTGCCGACCTTTTCAAAATTCACGGTGATTTTCTCATTCGCCTGCTTGGTTTCTGCCGGATAAGGCACGGTCAGCAGGTAGCTGCGCTTCACCGGAGTCATGGTTACCATTTTCGCCGTAGCCCGGTTGAACTCTAACAAATTGCCACCATCTGCGTTCAACTGAGCTAATCTGCCATTAACTTCGACGAAAAATTTACCGACAAATTGCTCACTGGCCTGCTTTGTGTAGGCCTGCGTCAGATAGCTGATCAATTTGGTCTTTGTACCGATGTCCTCGGACAGATAGCGGTAGCTTTTACCGTTCAACTGGAACGACTTACCCACCGGGCTGCCACCACTGATTGCATATTGATAACGAGACTGCGCCTCCAGCACAAGCGGAACCGCACTCTCGTGGTTCAGCTTGTCCAGTTGCGTCGGTTTCACGTTGGTAGCCGCTGCTGGCGCCGCAGTGGACGGCTGTTGCGGCTTAGACGGCTTCACAGTCGAAGGTACGATCGGAGCAGCCGCGGGTGCTACCGATGTAGATGGACGCTGTGCTGGTGCAGACGGAGCTACTGGTGTAGCGGCTTTGGCAGAACCTCCGGCTGCAGCCGGGGGCGAGCTTGCTGGAGCCGACGGCGCTTGCGCCGGGGCTGGAGTCGTAGCCGGTGCAGACGCTGCTGGTGCTGGCACCTGAGCCGGGGCGGATGCGGCCGGATTGGCAACGCTCGGCTGCGTCGCTTCCGCTGGAGCGGTCACAGCGGGCGCGGCAGCAGCGGCCTGTGCCACGCTCATAAGTGTGGCCGCAATGCACAGTGCGGATAGCTTCGTATTTAATTTCATACTTATATACACCTCCATAATCATATGTCTGCATAAACTGCAGACATTTCTATTATAAGAATTTCGCTTCTCGATTGGGTTGCTAAATTGTTTCTATTTGCCTTTTTTTGTTCATTCTGCACGAAGTTTGTCCGTATTTGCCGGAGACGGTTGTTCTGACTGTTTCACTTGCTTTGCCTCCATCTCTTCCAAAGATAGCGATAGTTGCTTAACAGATCGGTCCAGCTCCTCTAATCTGCGGCTTAGGGTGACGAGGATATATTTTAAAAGAATCAGACTTAATGCAGCAGGGAATCCGACATTAGTTACGAGCTCGATCATGCCTTCAGTCGTTAAAGAACTCACAGATTCCGCCTCCTTTTTCATACATATATTCCACCGATAAGAACTAATGTTCCCATTTTTTATGGAAAGCATACGTTATCTCTTGGGCTCTCATGACAAAAAGAGCTCCAATTCGCTTGGAGCTCTTTCTGTTTTTGTTCATTCTATTTGTTTTCAAACCACTGTCTAACGACATATCAAGGAGTATATATATTCGGCTGCTGTGGCTTGGACATCCCTTCTCCCAGATAAAACCCGGTGTGCGGCGGCTGATTATAAGCTACGTTCTGCCAGGCAACACTCAAGCGATACACTGGATCATGCATAAGCGTGTAAAATCGATGTTCTGACTCGTATGGTGTTGTGTAGATACGCAGCGCTGAATTATCACTTTTACGCCAAATGACTTCCTCGCGCCAGTCACCGAACAGATCGGCCTGCAAGGACGGCGTTCCTTTGGTTCCGTTATTGGAACTCGTCCCTGTTGCCGTAAGCAAGTTGGAAGTCATCGAGTTCGTATAGTTCCACTTGTCTATCTTTCCAGCGCTTGATGAGGTATGATCCAGCAGTTCACGGAGGAGATCCCCATCCCACCAGATGCCAAAATTAATGGAAGACGGTAGCGTGTTGGTGATGAGCTGCCCCTTGGCTGAACGTAACCCAATACCCAGTGCCCACTGCTCGTTCCCTTTAGTCCGCGGGTCAATGTCTGCTGACATGCCTCTTCCGGTATCCTTGCCTGTATTTACGCCCCATAAAATATTTCCATTACGCGGATCGTACATGGCAGCTCCGTAGGTGGCATTTTTGTCCTCGTTCACCTTGAACACTTCATAGCCCGAACGGTCGGGGTCCAGATCGCCAACATGAAGTGCATCACCATGTCCCATCCCGGTGTTAACCAGCTTCGCTCCGTTATCGTCTACAACCAGCGAGCCATACACAATCTCATCCTTATCATCTCCATCCACATCCGCTACACTCAAGCTGTGGTTCCCCTGTCCAGCCGTTCCGGCATTGGTGGAGCTGTTGCTGTCAAAGGTCCAGCGTCGGCTCAGGTTACCATTCCGCCAATCATATGCGACCAGAACGGTGCGAGTGTAATACCCACGTGCCATCACTATGCTGGGTCTCACGCCATCCAGATAAGCAACCCCGGCGAGAAAACGATCTACACGGTTACCATAATTATCTCCCCAGCTCGATACCGTTCCGCGTGGTGGCACATAGTCAATCGTACTAAGAGCCTGGCCTGTATCACCTGAAAACACGGTCAGAAACTCGGGGCCGTTCAAAATATACCCACTCGTGTTTCGATGATCAGCCGAAGCGTCGCCAATCTTTACTCCTGTACCATCTACCGTGCCGTCTGCTGTTTTACATACGATCTCTGCTTTGCCGTCTCCGTCAAAATCATAGACGAGAAATTGCGTATAGTGGGCTCCAGCCCGTATGTTCCGTCCCAGGTCGATCCGCCATTTGCGCGTTCCATCCAGTTCGTAGCCATCCAAAAATACATTTCCCGTATAACCGGATTGCGAATTATCCTTGGCATTGGAAGGGTCCCATTTTAACACAATCTCATACTCGCCATCCCCATCAAGATCCCCTACGCTGGCATCATTGGCATGGTACGTGTAGTTCACATGATCCGGAGTTGTGCCTCCTGCGGGCTGCTGGATCGGAACATCCAGATAGTTGTTGTTCCATACCTTCACCGCAGGAGAAGCGGCCTGCTCTGCTCCATTGACCACGGCACGAACGGTATACGAAGATGAGGTCGTACCTGCCTTGTCCAAAAAGTTGGTTCTCGATGGTATCGGCGCATCATTTACCTTGCTTGTCCCTCTGTACAAATTAAAGCCGACCGAATCCGCTTCCGTGCCCAGCAAGCGCCAGCTCACCAGTACACCCTCAGGCACCTTAACAGCGACGGCTCCACGGTTCAGCTTTTCCATTTGCCTCGTAGAGGCAGCAGAGACCTGGCTATCCATCGGGGTGACCACTCCACTCAACATGACACCGAGACAGAGCAACGCAGCATACCGAAACCTTTTATTCATCTGAATCATTAGCTCCTTTCATGGTTTGTATTTTCAATAAATTTATTTTATGTGACTGATAAGTTATTGTTGTTTAAATTTTATGATAGCGCTTACAAAAATGTAAAGGGACGAATACGTCCTTTTTGTTCAAAAATCCGGGCTAATGCTTTAAAAATCAGAGGTCCATGAATAATCGTTCTTCGTCAGCTATACTTTGGATATCCTCCGAGCTGATGCTGATATACTGATAGCCCTCTGCCTGTTGTTTTTTCAATGCAAGTTCCTTCATAAAACGTGGGCTGCCCTCTCCGGCATCCTCATCGTAAACAAGCAATAAACCGTCTGTTTTGCGGAAAAGGAGTTCATCCCGTGCCTTGAGTTGCCATATTCCCTGATAGGGCTGACGGCTGACTACTCCCACATAGTCAACTTCGGCACAAATCTGCTGAAAATATTCCTTTTTGTCCTCTTTCCATTTTTCCTCCATATTTTGATAAGCCATCATAATAGAGCATCTTAGGTGGGGATATTGCTGTTTTAGTGCAGTAACGACCTCACAGGCCCACAAGTCCACCCCGTATTGACCGGGGGTAATCACCCATTCCAGCCCTTCTTCAATCAGGGGAATAAGCCTGCCTGCAATCGCCTTTTTAATATATGGAATACCTTCGTGCTTCTGACTGAAAATATTCAGCTCATGGGCACGATAGCCCGAAACGAGCAAGTTTTTCATTTTCTCAACGTCCTTCTCCGATTATCATAAAGGTTATTGTACCACTTCAGAGCTGGCCACTAAACACTTCATTTTTTGGAGGAACGAATTGAATATAACGCAAAAGACGAATCTCTTCCAATGGGGCTGGATTAGGTTCGTCTTTTGGAAACTTGGTGTTAATCAGAATTGCTTTTTTGGTGCTTAATGAATTCCTATTACCTCCGCACATCACTCCTCGGACGAGTTCGCGCGCCGATCTTGAATTCTAACATTGCTACTAAATATACCGGCATCACTACTTAGCTTGAACGACGGGTAACTAGGGTCTGCCTCAAGCCGCATTCTGCTATCGAACTGCTGTTCCTGCTGCTGATCTACCCAAAAAGAATAAGGCTTAGACTGTACTGCTTTATCAGTTGCATTGGGCGCGGTGACAACCAAGATAACAAGTACACCGTTGCATCCGCAATCTTCTGTATCATAAAACAACTTGAACATCCCCGGTCGTCCTGAAAGGGCCATTTCTAGCCTTTCAACGGATAAGGAATCCAATTCCAAATGTATGCTCATGAGATGAATCCTCTCCTTTGTGAGTGAAGTGTGTGGAACCGTCAGCCCCAAAAAGACTAAATTTAAACTATATGTACATTATAGTCATGTTTTTGTATATGTCTATGTGACTGCACTCACTGCTATAAATGATCTCTTTTATCATTACCTCTTTGTTGATACATAAAAAGGTGTAACCCTCCATAGTTGATGGATTACACCTTTTTAAGAATTCATGACCTGTCTTCATAAAACAGCGATCGCAGACAAACATACCGTTTATGGTGTATGAATGCCGACAAATTGAAAGCTCCCTTTCGGGAACGCATTCCACTCATCTGGCTGATTATAGGCAGACGATCCGTAGGATATTCCTGGCTTGCGGACGAACGTTCCTCCTTGTGGAGTAAACTGTTCATGTGAATTTGGATTTCCTAATACATCCACCACTTGTCCTTGGTATTTTAAAACGTATGCAACAGTGTTAAATTCGTTCGGGTTGTAGAAATCGCCCTCATCATTGAAATACCAAGCATTCGTAATATCCATGAAATCATAAAAGATAGTGTCGATGATTATATATGGCATGGCAGGATAAACCGGATTAATCGGTAGAGTGGTAACTTTCATTTGGTTTGTTTTCTTCATCCATTGATGAAACTCCAGTGAGTAACCGTCTGCCCGATGGGAAGGATCTCCATTCCCGTTATAATACAATTGCAAAACAATTCTTCCATCCCCGCCATCCACATATTGCGAGAAATATACAGCAGGCGCTTGCTGTGGTTCCTGTTGGACCTGAAACACGACAGCTCTTCCATCCGCTCCTACCACCCATACCAGTAAAGGTTCTGGAGAAAGGGGAATGGAGGTGCCCAAGAGTTCTACAGGACCGATGAATGTCGATGATGGCGTTCCTCTATATACCAGGAATTTAGATTGTCCCGGGAAATAACTGGACAGATCCACGGTTCTGTGCGGCAAGCCGTATTTAACCCCTATCGGAGTGATCCCGCCGGAAACCAGTTCGGCATTGCGTGTATTCAACGTGTATTGCACAGAACCTCCCCGACCATCCGTGGCTGTAATGGTAACAGCGGCAAGACCGCTACCTGTTCCAGAAGCCACCGTTAAGATACTGCCATTAATTGATGCACTCACCAATGTCGGATCACTGGAGCTGACCGTAAACTGAAGCACATCTCCATCCTCATCGCTGAACAGCTGCTGCAAATCATAATCTCTTTGCTGTGTAACTCCGGGAGTCAATACCTGTTCGTTTATAGCTGCTATGACTTGAGGAGCTTGATTTAGCTGAGGCATGCTGACGGTAACCGGGAACGTCGCTCCCTCTGCACGTCCGTACTGATCATACACACTGAGTGTTACACTCGTGGTCCCTACACTTACTGGGTTTAACTGTAGTTTCTGACCATTCATATGGGCCGTAGCAATTCCTGGATCATACGTGTCTGCTGTCACTGACAGGGATGCTAGATCCCAGTTCAATAAGAACGGTGAGAGATCCAGTTCTGATGCAGCATCTCCCAATTGAAGCAACTGCTCAGGGATCGCTGTAATAACCGCATTTTCCAATAGATGAACCTGTAGGTCTGCGCTAATCTCTCCGCCTCTATCGTCTTTAGCCGTGATGGTAATCACGGTATTGCCGCTAGTCAACCCATGAATAACAAGCTGATCATTTTGAACTGTAGCATCTGCCACGGCTGGATCAGACGAACTGATTTCATAACGAATCGGGTCATGGTTCGGGTCAGCAAAGATGGTGGACAGATCCACAGTTCCGTCAGCCTTGCCTAAAATCAGATGTACAGCGTCTGGTGCACGGGTTACTACCGGGCTACTGTTAGGTATGGGCAAAACCGTTACAATCAAGGTAACTGTATCTGTTCCACCCTTGCTGTCCTCTGCCGTCAAGGTAATACTTACACTCCCCGCTTGCAGCGACTGCAAAGAAAGCTGAGCTCTCATTATGGTAGTCTGCACGATGGAAGCATCCGAACTGATCGCTGTGAACACCAGTGGGTCGCCATCTGCATCCGTAAATATTGTTGAAAGATCCAGTGTCATATCCGGCTGGCCCAATGTGACGGTTAACGGCTGAGGGGCTTGTCCATACGGAGCATGGTTAGGAGCGCCCTGAACCGTTAGCTTGAAATCAATCTGCTTTTGGCCTGTGCTGCCATCCTCTCCTTGCTGTCCGTCATTGGCAGTGACATGAACGCTCGTACTGCCCGCTCGAAGCGGACTCAGACGCAATTCATCCTCCGCAAGCACCACCGACGCTACAGCAGGATCATCAACCGTAACCTGATACGTTAAGCTTGCATTTTCCGGGTCCTGCACATAATCATTCAAATGCAGTACCGAGTCCGATTGTCCCACAGTAAGCGCCTGATCTGGTATACCTGCAGATACTGGCTGGCCATTCACGGTGATTTTGAAGGTAGACGATACCCTTTTTCCCCGTCCATCATTAGCCGATACACTGATGGATGCTTTTCCGACACTGACTGGCGTAAGCTTTAATGTATTGCCCGATACGGACGCCCGTACGATGCCGGATTGAAGAGAAGCTGCCGAAAAGGTCAAGGTATCCCCATCAGGATCGGTAAAGAATTGGCGTAAATCGTACAACTGTTCACCAGCGCCTTCTGTAATTACACGCTCTACTGAAGCATTTACGACTTCCGGTGAACGGTTAGCGCTGCTGGAAGAACTGGATGAGCTTCCAGAAGATGAGGACGTACCTGTTACACTTGCCGTAGCTAGACCCGTAACAGCGTTGGAAGCTACTCCGGTACCCAGTGTGACCGCAGAAACCTGTACATTTCCACTCACATTGACCTTAGCTGCCGGGTTGCTGACTTGAATATTTTCAATACTGCCTATCGTTTTCAATTCCAAGGCACCCGTCCCTGTGACGGTCAGCTGTTGGATTGTACTATTACCTGTCATTTCGACGGACTGGCTGCCATTTACCTGAACGGTCTGAACCGTTCCCTGAAGATTGACTTTGTTCGCCCCTTCATTAACATTCAGCTGCGGCAAGGAAGCATTCGCGCTAACCTCAATGCTTGCGCTAGATTGGACGTTCATGATCGTCGCGCTTGCGGTACCACTAAGTACAACGTGAACTTCTGGCTTTGTGACATCCATTTGTGTCAACGTAGAGCTATCAAATACAACTGTATTGTTATCTCCGCCATTAATATGGGTCTGTCCCTGCACCTGTACATCCTGTGCATAAAAATCCTGCTGTACTCGGGCGTCCACCGTTAACTGCTGTTCCACATTCAAGTGCAGTACGGATGTAAAATCACCAGCGATCACCAAATCTCCGTTTAGCGTGGAGCCGTGTCCGTTCAGCACAATGTTGCCACTGAACTCCGCTTCGCCGTCACGAGCCGAAGTCCCGCTGCTGTGAAGCTCCAACCAAGTCACCTTGTCCACCGTCCGGCCTGTGGCATGGAAACGAATGCCCGCGTTGCGCAGCGCGGTCTGATTATCCGCGTGAAAAATGCCGCGCAGCGGCTCTGCCACGTCATACGCGATGCCATTGATCCGTATCTGCTTGCCGTCCATTTCCTCGAGCTGCGAAGCACGCTCCTGTGGAAACAAAGCAGATACGAGCAGGCTGGCCGCATCTACGCGACTTACCGAGTCTTTGGCGTGTAGATTTCCGCCAAATTCACTCATCAGCCCGTTATTCAGCGCCGCCCGAATCATCGGGGCCGCCCACGGGCTGGCGTCCTTCCACGCCGTCGGCAGCGTCTGTGCCGACGGCGAGTCGGTTGTGCTAGCGGGCGTGCCCGCAGACGTCCCCGTCCCAGCGGACCTGACCAACAGCGCGACCAGTTCCTGGGCGCTGATCAGGTCATTCGGACGGAAGCGTCCGTTGGCGTCGCCCTGCATCAGCCCGGCCTTACGGGCTGCCTCTATAGCCGGGCGCCCCCAACTATCGGCGGGCACGTCCGTGAAGGAGGCAGCGCCGTCCAGGTTGCCCGTCGGAAGCTGCAACGCTTTGACCAGCAGTGCGGCTAGCTCCTGACGTGTGAGCTTCTGCCCAGGTCTGAGCGTTCCGGCGGGGTCGCCTTGGATAATCCCGAGTTCACGGGCTTTTTGCAGTTGTTCCAATTGCTGTGTTGTAAGCTGCTATACGTCCGTCCAGGTGGCAGTATTGTTCCCTGTCGGCCCATTGGATACGGAAGTCGCATCTATCACGGTAGCTTGCTCTGCTCCGGCAGGAAGCGAGGGGCTCAGCAGCAGCAATGCAGCTGCCAGCTGAGCGGTTAACTTCTTATTTTTCATGGTGTCATTCTCTCCCTACCGATAAAGTCACCTAAATTAACAGGGGAGTTCGTCCCCTCAACATTCCATTCGCCAGCTTGATATGGATCTGTATTACCAATGACCGTACCACTGTTCCGTCCCAAGGCCTGCCCTTGACCAATAACTGCCATATCAATGAGCACGTTGTTGTAGTACAGCTTAAGCGTAACGGGTTCCGAATTGTTATGTTGTAACTGCAGGAAGGTATAATACCAATCTTCCGATCCGAACGAACTCAAATCATTCGCAATCACAAAGGTTTGCCCAGGCATAATGACATCTCCGACATTGGCATTTATGGTAATCGGGTCTAGTTGGTCGGATCGCTCAATCCATATTCTATTTTTCTCCAACGGTCTGTTGGTAGGGTTGTACAATTCAATCGCCTGGTCCAGATAATCCGGTTCGCCTTGCCACACGACTTCGGAAATGAACAAATCTCTTTTCTCAACAATCACTGGAATCGTAAAAGATGTCGTTTCACCACGATTATCATTTGCTGTCATCGTAAGGAACGTCACACCATTACGCAACGGTTGTATGAAAAGTGTATTCCCTTCTACCTGCCCCCCTGCCACCAATGGATCAGAAGACACCACAGTATAGGTCAACGTGTCGCCATCCTCATCAGAGAACATATCATTCAGCTGCAATATTTGCTGACCATCTCCCGGGTCCAAATATTGAGGTTCAGGCACACGGATCACTACCGGACGATGATTTACGGGTTGAGGAGCTTCAACTTGGAGCATAAATGAAGTGAAAGAAACGCCCCCACGGCCATCATTCGCCGAAATCTCAATCATCGTAATACCAGCGTTATGCAGTGCTACAAATGAATCTTCTCCATTCTCCACCACACTGCCTACTTGGGGATTGGAGGAAGTGAGGGTATACGTCAAGGTGTCGCCATCCTGGTCCATAAATAACGAACCTGGATACAGCATCAGCTTGTCCTGTAACACATTAGTAACTACGATAGGTAAATGAGGCAAAGCCACAGGTATGTGATTCTCAGACTGCGGATCAGGCAAAGGCGCATTCACCATAGCAGCAAATTGAAGCGAGGCTGTGCCTCCCTTGCCGTCATGGGCTGTTATAGTCATTAGACTAGTGCCGGCTTGAAGCGGCGTAAGCATAAGCTGATCGCCTGTAACTTCTCCTGTGGCCACTTCTGGCGAAGCCGATTCCACCGTGTAGGTCAGTGCATCGCCATCCTCGTCATTAAACAAGTCAGACAGACTAATCTGCTTGCCACCTTCATTTAAGAGCAAAGGAATGTCATTTAGGCTGTTGCTCGCGCCAGGACTGTGATTAATGTCCTCCTCATAAGTAGAGCTGGTCACTGTATAGTTGAAAAACACGCTCGCTTTGCCGCCTTTTCCATCCTCTGCCGTAACAAATACCTGTGTGCTTCCTACTGATTTAGGTTTTAAAGTAAGCTGTTTATTTGCCACTTCTGCTTCTGCTACATATACATCCGAAGTGACCGCATGATACGACAACTCATCCTGATCGGCATCGTAAAACACATTTTTCAAATCCACTAGCGTATCTCCGGAACCCATAATGGCATATTGATCGGAAGGAACTATAGCTGAGACAGGTACATGATTAGGTGTTGGTGTTGGTGTTGGTATTGGTGTTGGCGTTGGATTCGTTGTAGAACTGCCACCGCCACCACCGGATGAACTTTTTTTAGTGCTTGTTGAGGATGTATCCGAAGATGCATCCAACGTGGTATCACGTATAATTTGAGTCTCTGTTCCCCGCTCCGCAAGACGGGTCTGTACAGTCTGTATCCCATTGGCGAGACGTACCTGTGTATCGGCAAAATTCAGTTTAAGCTGCTGCCATACACCACTTCCCTGGATCTGAATAGGCTCATGCGTATCTACGATCATTTCGTTTACGTCTGCATGAATCTCTACATTTTTGGCGCCCTGCATCAAGGTTACCTGAGGTAACGTAGCTCCTTGAATTCGCACAAAATCCGCTGCAATAGCTAACTTGCCTTTAAATTCTGACCCTTTGCTATACAAAGTCACCGGATGTTGGGCTGTACCACTTTGCACAATTTGAAGCGCCGACAGATCAGCTACGTTTCGGTTCGATGCCTGATAGGTCAGGGTAGCCCCTTGAAGCGCCGGCACATTGTCCGCTCCGAACAGTTGCTTCAATTGCTGGCCGATCAAATAGGGCTTTCCATCCATATAAGCGATATCCCCGTCGATACGAGAAAGGATTCCCGTCCGTTCACCCGATTGGAACACATTCACCAGAAAGGCTGCGATATCTTGACGTTTTACCTGTACTTTAGAGTCAAACCGATTATCCGGCGTATCCATTAACCCCAGTTTGAGAGCTGCTTCTACGTTGTTTTTGGCCCATGAACTCACCTGATCCCCATCAGAAATGTCTTGAACATCTCCGCCTTGAACATGGGTTCCTCCAATCGCTCTCACCAGAATTGCTGCCAATTCCTCACGGCTCACCGCAGCATTCGGGCGGAAAGCACCTGATTCATCTCCGGTCATTAGACCTGCCGCACGTACAGCTTCTATATAAGAAGCGGCCCAACTCCCCTGCGTATCCTTAAAAGTTACTGCTTGCTCCGTAGCGTCAAGCTTAAGTGCATTAGCCAGCAAAGCTGCCATTTCCTTGCGCGTTAACGGTTGATCTGGACGGAAGGAACCATCTGGATAACCCGTGATTAGTCCTTGCTTCACAGCCTCCTGCACCGCCTGTAATGCCTGGGATGACATAGTGGATTGATCTGTAAAAGAGACTGTACTGGCTTTAGTCACAATCGCAGACGTCTCCCCTTTCGTTTCCGCATGAACAAGCTGGGGCCCCCATGCCATACCTGCCAGCAACGTCATCATCAGCACTTTTTGCCATTCTTTATTTGTTTCTTGATTCATCAGACTCTCCCCCGTAAACGGTTCATTCTTGTTATTAGTGAAAAGATCTTATCATCCGCCTCTGAACCAATTCTGAACAATATTAAAATTTTATTTTTTTCTCAGTCTGGATTTTGTAGCAAATGAAAAAAGAGCGCTCAGCCAGATGGGCTAAGCGCTCTAAAACTTCTATAAAACGTTGATGTACAGGCCGTGTCAGAAAGCCGTAGGATTCCATTGAAAGGTAGCCGCGGACTTGGATGGAAGGGTAGATTTGAAAACCTTATTTCCCTGCCGAACCTTAAATGTCTTTGTGTTCTCTCCCGTATTGGCGGCAATCAGGACAAGCGTACCGTCCGGGTTGCAGTAGGCGACCGTTTCGATACTTCCACTATAATGTGTAGAATCAATACGTACCGCACCTGGACGGACAAATTTGCTGGCGTGCCCAATCGCATAGTACTCCACATTTTTCGTAACTGCACCGCTTAACGGGTCGATGGTCACTACACCTCTACAGTTGGTGCACCCCCCATTGGTCGGCCCCCCGGACGGGTCAAGTGCAATATTCCAAAAGAGGACATTTTGCGACCAGTTTCGGGGTGCACCAATGATCAGCTTGGACATATCCCAGCTCAAATCATCTCCAAAGCCCGGACTCCACGCTCCCCCACTACATTCTGTCATATATACAGGCTTATCTGGAAAAGCATGATGCACATCTTTCATCGCCGTAGGTTCTCCTTTGTAGCAATGAAAGGCTGTTCCATGCGTATAGTTTCGAGCTTGTTCATCTCCTAACACGGTCTTGGCATATTCACTCCCTGTATCCCAGTTATGGTCAAAGGCAATAATCTGAGTAGATAAATGGTTTCGATTTAGGGTTGGGCCCAGATATTGTTTAATAAAATTCGCCTGTTCTGCTGCCCCCATACTCATGCTGGGATACTTGGACGTCGTGAATTCTGGCTCATTTTGAATGGAAATCGCCTGAATCGGAATCCCTTCGTTCGCATAAGCCTGTAGGTAACGAACAAAATAGTCAGCATAAGCCTGGTAGACGCGCGGATCGGTATAGTCCAAATACCAGCCGTTATAAATCTGCTCCCCATATTTCATCCAGGGTGGAGCTGTCCACGGGGTCCCCATAATCTTTAAATCCTGGTTTCTTCTCAGGATTTGCTTCAGCACATCGATCACATCCCGATCCTTGGCGATGGAGAAATGATTCAGCTCATAGTCCTTGCCTGTTGCCACATCGTCATAGGTATAGCTGCCAGGCTGTCCCTGTTCATCTACGGAATAATCTGAGGCTCCAATGGTATGGCGAATATAACTGAGTTGAATGCCACTGGCTGTAAACAAATCATTTAGCAGCTGATCACGCTGATTGGCAGACATGCCATGATTCATCAGGTATGCGGACGAACCGGACACCGCTGCGCCAAATCCCTCCATTGTCTGATAATGAATATCTGGCTTAATCTCAATCGTCAGTGTATCCGCATTCGCTGCATTTTCTTTACTGTTATCCTTATCCCAACGGATCGGGGTTTGTTGGGTTAGGCGATTCGCCGGATCGGGTGTTGTTAGCCACATGTTGACGTTATTTTCTGCTTTCGGCCCCGGAACATTCCGTATAGCCATACTGGCCAGGACTGCACAGATCAAAATGGCTACTACAGCTATAAGCAGCCAGATGTCAGTACGTCGTTGCTTTTGGAGTTTCTTCATCTAATATCCTCCTCTCCCCATCACTAGCCTGTCCCCACTCTCTCTACTATTTCAGCTTTCACTTGGGTTTCCCTTTGCATACCTGTTGGACGTGTACATACCGATAGCAAAAAGAGAGCCGGTGCTTGTGCCCGTGCTCTCTTGAATATAACCATTTTAAAACAAATGTAACGGGATTTACTTTTTTGCCTTTGCTGTAGAGGTAGCCGGAATCGTAACACTTCCTGTCAGTCGTAAATCCTGAGAGGAACTGCCCACATAAATGGGCACTTCACCCGCCGGCATAACCCATGCTTTGGACTTTTCATCCCAATAAGAGAAAGCTTTCGGGTCGAGCTCAATGCGAACCCTCTTCTCTTGACCCGGCTTCAATTCTACCTTGGACCAGCCTGCCAGTTGACGGGATGGAGTCTCTACATTTGTCGGAAGCTTACCGCTGTACACCTGTACAACCTCAGCTCCGGCTGTTTTGCCGGTGTTCTTCAATTTGAGCGAAACTTCTACGGAACTCATACGATCGGATTTTTTTCCACTCGCATGCTGTTTGGTTTTCAGATCGCTATATCCGAATGTCGTATAGGATAAACCGTGTCCAAAGGAGAACGCCGGTTGAATACCCGATTTCTCATACCCACGATAGCCTACAAAAATACCATCTGAATAGTCACCTATACCGTTCACACCCGGAAACTTCTCTGGTGAGGATACAGGTGTAGACTGCTCGTTAACTGGGAAGGTTACCGGCAATTTGCCCGAAGGATTTACATCTCCAAATAAGACGCGCGCTATAGCATTCCCTTGCTCTTGTCCAGCAAACCATGCTTGTACGATGGAAGGGACTTTGTCCTGCCATGTATCCATTTGCACGGCTCTACCGCTCATTTGTACGACAATGGTTTTCGGATTTACAGCCGCAACCGCACGGATCAGCCGATCCTGATTATTCGGGAGCTCCATATCGGAACGCTCAACATATCCCTCACTCTCATACGTGCGCGTAACAACAATCGCAACATCCGATTTTTTCGCCAATTTCACAGCGTTGTCAATCAGCTTATCTGACGTATCTGCCGGAGGTTCCCAGCCCAGACGAACCATACCACCGGAATCCCGACCATTGGTCGGATAATCAGCGCGGTATTCAATACGTATCTTGTGCTTTTCACCCGCTTTAAGGGAGATGTTTTTCTTCGTAGTGCCCAGCTTTTCACCTTGATTGTCCACGAAAAGCTTATCGTCGAGATACAGCTTGCTTGATCCCAAACTGGTTAATGACAATGCATAGTCACCATCCTTGGGAGCTGCAATTGCCCCTGTCCAGCGTGCAGATATCAAGCCGTTCAGTGTCGTTGGTGTATTTGGAACTTTAGGGGACTTCGCATTGAAGCCCTGATAATTATAAAATCCAAGGTTCATATTGACTTGGTCATCATTGCGTACAAGAATCGGATTGCCTTCCATCTTGTTATTCTTCCAGTATTCGCCTCGAAGCCCCTGTTCGCCATCTCCATAAGTCGCATATCCAACACTGATATCCTCTTTCTCATCAGATGTAGTCAGCAGTGAAGACGGAACAGCCGATGGACCTGGCATAATGTCTCCTGCAGAGATCGGGTCTGTACCCGGTGCATATTGGACGGTAACTCCTTTGCCGACACGATTGCGGATGCCCTCTAACGGACTCACGGTATACGTCGGATTCACCAGCGAACTGCCTCCGCCTGCCACAGTGCCGTTATCTGCATCGGGGCCAATTACAGCAATAGACTTGAGTTTATCTTTAGACAATGGCAATGCATTGTTTTTATTTTGAAGCAGTACCATACTTTCCTCAGCCAATTGACGGGCTGTCTTGCCATGGTCACGGGCATCAATTTGGTTATTTTGAGCCGGGTGATCAAATAAACCTTTGCTGAACATTTGCACCAGAATGCGCCCAGCCTTATCATCAATCGTTTTTTCACTTACCTTACCATTCTTGACAGCAGCCAGCAGCTGATCTCCCCATTTTCCATAAGGAGTCCCCGGTGTTTCCAGATCCAAGCCACTATTTGCCGATTCGACTGTACTCAGGTTCGCGCCGTAATCACTCATCACGAAGCCCTTGAATTGCATTTCCTTTTTCAAGAGATCTGTCATGATGGTCTTGTTCTCACATGCCGATTCGCCATTGACCTTGTTAAAGGAGCACATAGCTCCGCCCAAGTCTGCTTTGGCAATAGCCTCCTGAAACGGACGTATGTAAATTTCATGCAGCGCACGGTCACTGACTTTGACATTTGTTGTGAAACGCTCTGTCTCCTGATTATTCATAAGGTAATGTTTGGCAGTCGCCAGAACAGGATGACTTTGTATACCTTTGACATAAGCGGTCGCCATTTGCGATTGCAGTAGCGGGTCTTCGCCCATAGATTCAAAGTTTCGCGATCCCCATGGAATACGGGCAATATCCATCCCGGGTCCAAGCACCACATTATGAGTTGTATTAAAAGCCTCGTCTCCGAGCAAATCCCCATACTGTTTGGCAGCTTGGGTATCCCACGTTGCAGCCAGCGCAATTGGAGCAGGCAACGCAGTCGATTGCTTGTCCTGCACATCCGGATTAGCGATACGTATACCTGCAGGTCCATCTGCCATCGTCAGCGCCGGAATGCCCAACCGCTCCATCGAATTATTATAGAATCCATAGTAATTGTTGACCTTGCCAGTCACCAAATCTATTTTTTCTTCCAGCGTCATTTCCTGTAGCAGCAGCGCTGTCCGTTTCTCAGCCGACAGGCTCGTGTTCATCCAAGGCCGATCTGTCCGGCTTCCTGCCGCTCCTGCAATATTCATAGGTCCGATCACGACAGCCGCGATCACTGTCATCATCACCATACGGAACAACCATGTTGATTTCACTTTCACGTTTGTAATTCCTCCTTGATGTTAGGTCATGAGGTGAATGACTATTCAACGCTCACAGGCTTGCAAAGGCTCTCGATCCTGCGAGCTCCGACAAGAATCCAGAGCCACGGGATAAGCAAGCAAGTCAGCAAAAGCCGCAATGGCTCAAGTGACACGTTTACCACCCTACCGCACATTTTCGGAAATTTCATTGAAAGTTTTTGGAAATTAAATACTAGGACCTTCATTCTTTTTCATAAAAAGAGAGCGTTCACAATTCAGTTAACCGATGAATAAATTACACTTTTGTAACTTTTTAATGACGGTTTTTTAACTAATTTAAATCACAAAAAATGATTCATATGTCCCACTCTAGATTTACTCATATGGCGTTACCTAGCGTGCGACCAAAGTCGCTATTTGGGAATTGGAAAGACTTATGTATACAAAAATAACGCTCACAAACAAAAAAATTCCAGAGAACCTGAAAGGTCCCTGGAATGAATGCGATTATTCAAATGGATACCGAAGCCCCCACTGTGAACGAATCTGATCCATCAGTTTCATAATTCCTAATGATTCGTCTAAAGAAATAGTAGAACTTTCGAGCAAACCTTCGTTTAAGCAACGCCCGACTTCTTCTGCTTCAAAGGCATAGCCTGTAGAGGATCGGTCATCCTGAAAGTGTTGTGCCTCTTCACCGTCCACAACTAAAGTAGCCGATGTGCTGTTTAGGAATGACGGAATGTGAATATAGCCCTTGGTTCCATGGATGTATGCCTCATTCGTCAATCCGAGACGGACTGCCCCGTTAAGCATAGCCGTGCGTCCTTGTCCATAATCCAGCAAGATCGAAAATGTCTCGTCAACGCCTGTCTCCCCGATATGAGCAGTGCTCCATACATGCTCAGGTTCAGGACCGAAGACCATTGAAGCAAAAGAAACCGGATAAATTCCTGCATCTAACAGAGCACCTCCGCCCAGATCAAGGTTCAAAAGCCGGCCCTCCGGGTTCCAATCTACCCGAAAACCAAATTCTGCCTTAACCAGCTTTACCTCGCCAATGTGTCCCGCATGTATCCACTCCTGCACTTGGCGAATCGGAGGCAAAAAACGTGTCCACATTGCTTCCATCAGGAATAGCTTACGCTCACGTGCAAAGCCGATTAGTTCCTCCAATTCTTTGCTATTGACGGTGAAGGGTTTCTCACACAAGACCGCTTTGCCCGCCCGAAGAGCCGTCAGAACATTTTCTTTATGAAAAGGATGAGGAGTCCCTACGTAAATAGCATCTACCTCGGGATCTTGTGCTAATTCCTCATAGCTCCCGTAAGCTCGTGATATTTGATGCTTAGCTGCAAATTCGGTAGCGCTTTCAATAGTACGTGATCCAACGGCATACCCTTCTCCATTCGTAACATGCGCCAAATCCGCCACAAATTGATCCGAAATCCAGCCTGTGCCGACAATTCCCCATTTAATCTTTTTGCTCATACTTGTGTCCCTCCCAGCAATTTGGTTAACGTTGACTTACAACATACCCTTTTATTCTAGCAAACGCCTGTCCTAAACAAAAGAAATTCCTGCTCAGCGATAGTTTATATTGCGGCTTGGCAGCAAGACGACACGGCGGCCACTAAGTCACACATTTTGAACTGGAATTTCCCTCAGCATCGTCTTGGTTCAGGATCATTTTATTGAATAATGTATCTGTAAAACTTTTTATCCACTTTCATGACTGGAAAACCAATCGGCAATTCTCCTGTATCTACACTAACAAATCCATTCTTCTCATAAAATCGATGAGCTGCTACGAATTGTGGTGTTGTTCCAAGATAGATTTCTTCAATAGACCTTTCCTTAGCCCATCCTATGGCATGATGCAATAATTGATTCGAAATATTGAATGTTTTACCTCTATAATTTTGTTTTACAAACATCTTTCTAAGTGCTGTCTTACGATTCCCAATATCTAACAAAGCTATAGTCCCTATTACGGTTCCTTCACGAAGAGCCACCCAGAAGTTGCCGTTGCCACGCTGATAAAAGTTTTCAATATCAAGCAAATCTGGCTGATCTTCTTTGGTTATGGCGATATTATATTCATCTTTTTGAATATGTAAAATTAAATCGACAACTTGTGATTGATACTCGGTTGAGTACTCTTTTAGAAAGATACTTTTAAACATCGTTATGTTCTCCTATGATCGTCAATTGTTATACTGTTAGATTTCCATCAAACCACAGAACCTAAAATATTACCCATATCTCCTTATTCGTGCTTGATAAACGCTCAATATTAAATAACTCAACCTCCGCAACTAAACTAAGTTTCCACCTACACAGTCGAGGATTTGAAACCATTGTCTAGATGCGAACGTTGAGTTCATTATAAATCTATATACATCAGAATTCTATTCTACGCTTGAAGCTGTGTAAGAATTTGCGGGTCCTTGATCTTCTGATCCTCGGCCAACAACACTATTTTGGATAAAATCTCGGCTGTTCTTGGGTCTTCGTCCAGAAACGGCAGGAAGATGCGTCCACGATGCTGCGAATGCACCGGAATAATATGCAGCGCTCCCTTCGCTTGCTTATAGACACCCCCGCTTCCCAAATGCACAGCATATTCGCCAAGAGTCCCATCTACACGTGCATAATTCCCATCCACACGTACATTGCTAATTTTCAGCAGGCGAAGTGATTCCTGCACAATGACCCTACGCATTTCAATCGTCGTCAGACTGGCCTCTGGATCAACGCCGCCTACATGGGCAACACTGACGACCAGATCCACGTCCCGCATAACTTCGGAGAACAGAACAGGAGGAACTTCGTCCAACGGTACGCTCTTATACGTTGTCCGATCAAAGAACTGCACGGTCTCCAGCGTAGGAGCCTCGGTATCTGCTGGTGAGAACCAGTCCGCCATGGCATACAGGTTGGCAATCAGATTCTCAGCATAGTACACCTTCTGGAGTCCATCCTCATAGCTGACCGTCCATTGGCGACCTTTCAATAGGGATACCGTCTTATTCGGCTGTACCTGGTGTCCCGCATATCGACGGGAAACGGTCGCGTTGGCACGTTCATCAGCATTCAGCAGGTACAGCTCACGGAACACCTGCTTAAATGGCTGGCGTATCTGACGGTCGAATAAGTCCTTCTGGAAGTCGCTCCAACGGCCACTTTCGAACAAGTGAAGGGGGTGAGCGATAATCAGCTTATCCTCTTCTCCTATAGAATGCTGTTCAGCAGAAGGATCAGTCAACAACAACGTATCCCCATTAAAATATCCGAGGTGCTCGCCAGCCTTGAAAACCAGTGTCCGCACCAACGGAGCAAGCACAGGATTACCCAGCAATCCTCTCAATTCCTTCACCATAAAGGTCGTGCCAGACTCCATAGAGCGCTCCAATTCCTTCCGAGCTCTGCGATACTGATCCACCAGATCTCCTTTAAGCTCCTTCAATGCCGTAATATACTCATCCTTCTTGAAACGAGCCGGAATGGATTTCAGCGTCTTGCCTTTGCTGACAATTTCAATATCTGCCGCTCCTTCATCATCAATGACGAGCTGCACCATTGTAGCCTCGTCCAAGTCATGGGGCTCGAAATAAGACCGGAGATCATCCAGCTTGCGAGCCTCCATGTCCCAGACGAGACGGGTTACGTCATCATAACCTGCGTTACGCGCCAAATTCCCGAGCGCAATCCGCGAAACCAGTGCCTCACTGGCCTTACGCTGTGCCCCAAATTTTTTGCTTTGTTCCAGAAACCTCTGGATAAAATCATAACGTTCGCGTACATCTGGTTCAGGTGGCTGAGCAAGTGGAATCAAACTGTAGGTCAGCAAATGGTCTTTGTTTCGCTTGTCTTCCACTGATTTTTCCATTTCACTCCGTTTGAGCTTACCCAGCGTCGCATCCGCAAACAACTGGGATCGACGATGATTGGCTCCAGCCGAAATATACTTGGCACAATCGTACAGCAGATCAAAACGTTCCTCGCCCAACGTCTCGTAAGCCTCATGAAACCAGTTAATATCGAAGGCACCATCATTAAAATCTTGCGGAGCAATCGGCGAGTAATGAGCTACAATCGTTTCCTTCTCGGCCGAAAAACCTTCATTGATATGCGCATGGAAATACCATGCCGCACTGCGAAGTCCTTCCCATCCGAGATAACCCGCTACAATCTCAATCCACTGCGGGGCATACATTGCCGCCTCCAGCAGACGTTTATCTGTAATTTTAGTGTCCTTTAACTTTTCCTTGAGCAACGTGGCATCCTCGCCATCACTCGGATAACATGCCTTGAGCAAGTGACTGAACGATTCCTTTTTGGTAATACGATCACCGTAACCGTACACATAACCACGCACGAATGTTTCCTTGTCGAGACCCTCCAGAATACGGATAAAATAATCCATGCCTTCAATTCGGTTCAAGCCCATAACCTTTGGCGTAGCCTCGGTAGGCAAATCGCCTCGAACCAATTCAACCTCTAACAGTCGATCAATAACCGTACGGCGTATCTCCAAAAATTCCGGGTTGCTAGAAATCCATGTATTGCGGACATTGGTTAAGGTACTCATATGTCTTCTGCTTTCACTACCGGCCAGCAGTTCCCGATATACTTCACCTACACCAATCAACCCTTTTTCATAGGCTTTGAAATAATCCTCCAGATCCAGCGGAGAGTAAAAACGATTTTCCGCTCCTGGCAGTTCTGCGTAGTTCACAAAGGTATGGAAAAAACGCTTAAAGGACTCATCATCATGAACCTGCCCCTTCTCCAGCGCCACCCACGGGCCGGACAATAGATGGAGCATTCCCAAATCCTCTGCTGGTCTGTCCTTAGGCACGCACTGCATTAGTGAATTTAAAGCAAGGTCGATTACGTCAAATGTTTCAGCTCCGGCTGTGTCCATAAAATAAGCATTGATTAATGTGCTTACCTGATCGGAATAGGTCAGCTCTGCCATCCACTTCTGAATCTCGTTAATCCGATCCACAGGATACATTTGCTCGGCGAAATCTTTACGCCATCCTTCCAGCAGCTTGTGCTTGCTTAGCTCTGAATAGTCCATGTTAAAAGAAAAGTATCGATAGTAGCGATCCAGCGTTCGGTCCATAGGCTCCAATCGGTCATAAAAAACAAGCTCCAGCAGTTCACGTGCTTCTATGCCGCTTTCCTGCAAATAACGGTCCCACTCCTCATAAAGAGGATATAAAGACAGCCTGGAATCTACTTCTTCATCGACCTGAACCAGCCGTAGAGGGCGAAGGTTCGTCCCAATAAGCAATGTATCTTTGTAGCCCGAATAATATTCCGCTGCATATTCCACATCACGATGATGATGAACAAGCTCATCCAGTCCAGTCAAAAACTGCTTGAGCTTCTCCAATGGACTAACAAAAACATCGGCCAATCTAAAATCATCCAGATCCACTTTCTCTTCCAACCAAGCTTCCTTGACATTCGGATCGTATAGGCCAAAACCGTTAGACCCTGTATAAGCATCCTCCTGTCCCAGTTTGGACAGCAGTTGCTCCTCTTTGGCGGTAGGTTGCTGTATGATATCCGCCAAAGCCCGCAGGTTTTCATACTGTTCGGCACGATCCGGGTCTGCATATATCTTCGTCAATACCTCCAGTCCACCCAATCGTTGCAGCTCCGCCTTAGCACGCAGCAAGCGTTCCAATGAGCCAGCGAGCGGCTCTTCCGATTGTGAGAGCAACACACCAATGACACTTTGTCGCAATGAGCCCGTCTTGAGCTTTAGTAAGGCTTCCATTTGTTGCATTTCTGGTTCCGACAGCGTCAGCTTACGCGCCTTGGCCACAGCGAACTCACGGATACTCATACTTTTGTCCGACAAACTGGAAAAAATAAAATCACGCTGTACCGTATCCTCAGGATTTTGCACAAAATGGTTCAACAGTTCGCCACGCAGATTAGGGCTAATCTGTTCCTTTAAGGCTATGATTTCCCCAATCCAAGAAGCGTCCATATCATAGCCAGCGAGATATAGCATTTTTTGAATAGGTGCATCTGAGCGGTGATACAGATTTACAAAATTTAGCACCTTGGAGGGCTCGGTGGACTCACCCTTTTTTATATGTACAAACAGGTTATGAAGTCGTTCAAAATCCTTACGCCGCTCCTCTTTGCTCTCCAGCAAAGGAGTGCGCACCACTTTAACGATCCGATCCGCGACCGTCCCGCCTTCTATCCATTCATAAAAATAATTGCTTGTATAGTTCGTCAGAATCCAATATTGAAGCTCCGGATCTGTTTCATCCAGATATTCTCTCGCAATTCCGAGGCGCACATCCTTGTTGTCACTGTTAGACAGTACATACAGTGCTACGATCTTCTGGTAAGTTGCTCCCTGCTCCATGAGTTTCCGAACCTGTCCATACAGATCACGTTCCTCATGTACTGCGGTAGCCCACAAACTCATATACACTTCATTAGCATTTGAGCTGGTCAGCCATTCCTGGCGCAGTTCACTACGAGTCAATGCTTCATATGCCTGCTCGATCAGTTGGCGAACGACCCGTTGATTGGCGGATTCCAAGCCCATTCCCGTCCATACTGCAAACGCCCGCACTACCGAGCTGTAACGAATGAAGCCTTGGTCGATGATCAACTTTAACAGATATATTAGAGCCTCCGGGGTTCCTTCATCCATTTGTTCCACAATACTTTGGCGCAATCCCTCTTGGAGTTTGGCAGCTGCCAGGAGCTCTCCGATCATGCGATAATTCTCCTCCTGATGACTCAGGAGCATGCCTTTAATCATATTGCGTGTAAGTAACGCCGCCTGATTATCCCCATAAATAATAGCTTTTAGCGCCTCAAGCACCTGTGAATTGCCGTTGTCTAGCTCGTAAGCAATCCAATCACCAATCGTTTCCTGAATCCGGTAATCCCTACCTGATTCATAATCTTTTTTCGTTAAATAATCCATTATAGAGAATCCGATACAGTCCATTCGGATCAACTGCACCATTCTTTTATAAATGCGGGAAGTATGGGCCGTAATATCCGAAGTACGAAACGGCTTTCGCGCATACCCGGTGCTGTATGGATATTCAGTCACATGCTCTGTTAGATGTGCGAATACATCGCCCGCTGTTTGTCCAATTAGAGCACGCAATACCTCTGTCAGTGGCTTAAACAGCGGTTCTCCGCTTTCTGTCGCCCGTTCTTTTAATATTCGCTGACATTCGTTAAATGGCTCCTCGTTCTCCTGTATGTAATGAAGCTTACTCAGTTCCACAACATACTGAGCCAACTCCTGTTGTTGTCCATCCAATTGCGCCGCGCGCTCCTTCAGTGTGGTGAAATATTCTTGCTCATTGTTCTCTTGATGCATATTTCATTTCCCCCTCTACCATAGGCCTCCAGCCAGCATTGTGAAGCGTATAAATACAATTTCATTCCCATCCTTAAGTGCCAAAGGAGCATCCAGTTCAATAGTTTCCTCGTCACACACAAAAACTCTGTATAAACCATCTTCAAAAGCCTGCATCGCTGTGTTCACAGCATCCTTAATATCCGGGACACCATCATTATATACGGAACCGAATCCTACTTTGCCTATCTCGCCTTGTGCCTCAACTTCCTCTCCCGTGAGGAATGGAATCAGCGCGACACTCTCCTGCTTATCCCGCAGCTTTTGAACATTCAAAGCAACGGTTGCAGTAATCAAATCTCGCAATGTTTCTGGAGCAGGACTCAGCTCTATTTCCTGTCGTGCGAGTGCGGGCTTGCGTTTTCCCAGACTTTTTACAGTTACAAGCAGCTTCATGTCGTTCCCCTTCCTTTTTATTCACGCTTTTGACCCGTTGTCAGCTGAATTTTTTGACCCATTTAAAACACCGTTAACAAAATCGAAAACGAATGTTTGTTCGTATATTTATTTTAATAGGTTCCTTATCATTACTCCATCACCCTTTATGACCAAAATTCATAATGCTGTAATACACTAAAATCTTAAAAAATAAGACTTTGTACCCTGATTTCGATGAAATTTATCCATATTAAGGATGAAAAAGAAAAAACCTGCACAAGGGAGACCATCTGCTCTTCACAGACTTCACTCCATTATACAGGTCAAATATCATCATAAATAATGTTTCAATACTTATTTAATTAAAATGCTGGAACAACGCTATCCTTGTAATTGTCCTCAAAAAATTTACGCACTTCCGGTCCGGTCATTCGCTTTGCCAGCTTTTGAATGGCATCGGAATCTGCATTATCCTTACGCGCTACCAGATTAATGGCAAAGTGTGTATCATCTTTTTCGGTAATCAGCGCGTCCTTCTTCGGTGTCAGACCGAGCGGCTTGGCATATGCGGGATACATGGCAGCCATGTCCACATCATCCAGTGAGCGCGCCAGCATCAACAAATCCACTTCCTTAAACACAAACTTTTTCTTATTCTCAATAATATCAGCCTGTGTAGCATTATAGCCTACGCCTTCTTTAAGCTTGATCAAACCGTTTTGCTCCATCATTACCAAAGAACGTCCTGTATTGGCCGGGTCATTGGCAATGGCAATAGTCGCACCTTCGGGCAGGTCTTTAACGTTCTTGTATTTTTTGGAGTACGCACCATAAATGGCGTTGTAAATTGGTTTTATTGCTACCAAATCAGACTTGTTGCTTTCATTATATTGTTGCATAAAAGGAGCATGCTGAAAGAAGTTAGCATCCACTTCATGGCTTGCCAATGCGTTGTTCGGTTGGATATTGTCTGAAAGCACGACGATTTCCAGATTGACTCCGTCCTGTTTAAGCAGCGGCTTCACGATATCCAGCACATCTGTCATCGGTGGGATGAGCGTCGCTATTTTCAGGGTCACTTCTTTTTGGGAAGTCGCTTCTTTAGACTGTGTTTCTTGTGTAGCCTGCTTTTGACCACCGCATCCGGCAACCAGTAGCATAACGACAGCAAATAGTGTAAGTAATTTCAAGTTCGTTTTCATGTTGTTTTTCCGACTCATTCGATGTGGAACCTCCAAATTAGTTGTGATCGGGAAGATAAAAATGAGTTACAGCATAGCCGCTTCGCGTGCAGATTGTTCTTCCGAACGCTGACGCTTCTCCAGAACAATTCTGCCCGCTCCGCTTTGAAGGCACTGTAAAGTCATTTTTATTTCCCATAGTGGGCGGTGCAAGTGTTAATGAAGAGATTCATAAACCATTTACCGCTTGTCGATCCGGCGGGATATGGTGCTTCCGGTGAACTGGATCGTTTGTACGAAAATAATCATGACGACGATGGTGAACGCCATCAAGCCTGTTTCAAAACGCTGGTAACCGTAGCGGATGGCAAAATCGCCTACCCCGCCGCCACCCACAATGCCCATCACCGTGGAGTAGGAGATGAAGCTAATGGTGGACGTGGTCAAACCCAGTACAAGCCCAGAACGAGCTTCCACGTACAGAAATTTGAAGATAAGCTGAAGAGTGGATGCCCCCATAGAAGTAGCGGCTTCAATTACACCCTTCGGCACCTCAAGCAATGATTGCTCCACCAGCCTCGAATAATAGGCGATGGCCACCACTGACAAGGGAACCGTAGCAGCCATCGTACCCAGCGCCGTCCCTACGACCAGACGTGTAAATGGAATCATAAACACGACGAGCAGCAAAAACGGGAACGAGCGGATGACATTGACCACACTGTTCAATAGGGTGAACAGCAGTCGATTTTCATATTTTTGCCCTTTGCCGCACAAATACAAAATCGTTCCTGCCGGAAGCCCTAACAGTACAGCTGCTGCGATGGAAATCCCTACCATGACAAACGTCTCTCCGATGGCTTTCCATATCTCAGACTGATATTGCGCAATGATGTTCAGCATTTCATTCATCAGCTTCACCTGCTTTCGCTGTTGAACCTACCGCAGCGTCAGCTACACGTTGCGTGGAAAGCAGCTGTCCATCCCGCATTTCTGATACATGGGTACAAATGTTGCGTACCACGTCCATATCGTGCGTTACAATTACAATGGTAACTCCCAGTTCACGGTTGATCTCCCGTAACACGCCCAGAATATCCGCGGTCGTCTGCGGATCAAGCGCCGAGGTCGGCTCATCACACAGCAGCACCGCAGGTCGATTCGCCAGCGCTCTGGCTATCGCTACACGTTGCTTTTGGCCTCCGCTCAATTGTGCCGGATACTGTTCTGCTTTATCAGCTAAACCGACGAATTGCAGGCATTCGCGCACACGTTCTGCTCTCTCTTTTTTCGCGACACCTGCCAGCTCCAACGGCATTGCTACATTTCCACTGACCGTCCGATTGTGAACAAGATGATAATGCTGAAAAATCATCCCTATGGATCGCCGCGCTTCACGGAGACGTTTTTCCGGCATGCGAGTCAGATCTTCCCCGTTCACAACCACGTTTCCCTCATCCGGCCTTTCCAATACATTCATCAACCGGAGCAAGGTAGACTTACCGGCACCGCTGGCACCTATAATACCGTGGATTTCCCCCTCCTCCACTTGAAGGGACACGGATTGAACCGCATGAAATTGGCCGCTTGAGGTGGTATAATGCTTGCTTACCTGATGCAGCGTAATCATGAAACCTGGCCTCCTGATGATCCATTTCTCAGGGAAAATGTAATAAGCCCGCCAGCCCAGGCGGGTCTGTACGAGCCGTCAATTCCCATTGCATTAATATACCACAGAGCAGAAAACGGGCAAAGCCTTTTGACAACAATTAACGTACATCCCACACCCCTACATAAGGAAAGCAAATCCCAAGTCCCCAAGCCAGCGTAAGCATGACGACAAAATAGAATATGAATACAATATCTATAGCCGAATAGCCGATCGCATAATAATACGTTCGCTTGGTTTCATTGGTAAAACCCTTGGCTTCCATAGCAATAGCAATGCGCTGGGCACGCCGAATACTTTGAGCGAGTAGCGGAATCGCATACCTGCGAAGCGTGGCATACATATTCCATTTGGACACATGCTGATGTAAACCTCGAATACGGTGGGCTTGTCTCAATGCCTGGAATTCCTCCACCATCATAGGCATCAACCGCATGGCTGCCAAAAAGCTGTATGCATACTTCGGAGGGAGCTTCCATTGCTGCATCAGTGAATAAAAAAGGTCCACTGGACGAGTCGTTAAACCAAACAACAAACCTACCGCAGCCATACTCAGCGCACGAAAGCCCAGATGCATGCCTCGGTAAAAGCTTTCCTGCGTCACATGGATCAAGCCCCATGTCCACCAGGTCGTCACCCCTTTGCCGAACATCATCATGCCCGTTGAAGTTGAAATAAACACCAATATAAAGGGAGACCCGTATAGCAGCAGCCTCTTCCATGGATGGCCTGACCAGACAAGCAGCAACAGCATAGCACACGCAACATTAAACATGACATTCGGATCATGAATGACTATAACGACCACAAACAGGATGGAAAACATCACGAGCTTTAGGCCCGGATTCACGCGATGCAGCCATGTTTTATGATGGGGAAAGGACAGGTTCATACTGTAGTTCCCCTTTCTGAATCCGCCATGTATCGGTACAATATCGACGGACAATTTCCGGGTCATGGGTGACCATCACAATGGCCGTGCCCGCCGCTCTCAGCTGCTCCAACATATCCAGCATGACAAAGGTATTACGCGCATCCTGCCCAAAGGTCGGTTCATCGAGCAGCAGCACTTCCGGCTCACGAATCATAGCCGTAGCAATACTCAACCGCCTTTTTTGGCCTAACGAAAGCTGATACGGATGACGCTCGTCCAGCCGCTCCAGTCCGAACTGTACGAGCATCCGATCGACCCGTTCCCGGCACTGTTCAACGGTATACAAGCTCTTGGGTAACGAATACTCTAGTTCCTTTCGTACGGTATGCGATACAAATTGCAGCTCGGGATTTTGAAACGCGAACCCGATACGCTCTGCCAGTTGTTCTGTACTGCCTGCCTCAATTCCGCGCACGCTATAACGTCCCTGTGTGCGAAGTAAGCGCATCATGGAGAGCAGCAGCGAGCTTTTGCCAGCCCCGTTTTCACCAACCACGCCAATCCAGTCGCCAGGCTTCACCTGCGCATGCTCCACATAAATCACTGAACTTAAACCGCGGAGGCCGCTAAAATGTTCCAGCTCCAGCACATCAGTCCCCGTACCATTCTGCTGTGTCACTGCTTCACTCCAACGTGGCGAAGACGATTCATTCCATACTCCCGGATGCCACACGCCGTACTCGGACAATGCCTGCCGGTGCACATGAAATACTTCTTCGGCCCTTCCATCCGCAATGATCTCCCCTTGAGCAGAAAGCACCACAATCCGATCCACATCATGGACAATTTCATTAATTTTATGTTCCACGATCACCAGTGTCTGGTCTGCCGAAATGTTGCGAATGGTATCCCACACCTGTGTAGTGCCTTCCTCGTCCAACAAAGCCGTGGGCTCATCCAGAAAAAGCACTTCTGGCTCCATAGCCAGCACAGACGCAATCGCCAGCCGCTGCTTCATTCCCTGTGACATACTGCCAATGGGCATATGTATATCATCCGTCGATAGACCAACCTGTATCAGTAGCTCGCGAATACGGGATCGCATCTGCTCCCGGGGAACCTGATTATTTTCCAACACAAAAGCCAGTTCCTCATCTGCATATGACATACAGAACTGCGTATCAGGATCTTGAAATACAATACCTGAGACACTTGGGATTACAGCAGCATCGCATTTCATAGGCACTTCTATCGTGCGTGGAATCAGACCGCTTAACACTTGGAGCAGTGTTGATTTACCGCATCCACTCGGTCCCAGTAGCAGCAGCTTTTCCCCCTTGCGGACAGACAAAGACATATTGTGAAAAAGCAGCTCTTGCTCACCGGGGAATTTCAACCGTAGCCGGGTGATCGAAGCCACCACATCTTCGGTTGCCCGGCTCATCAATCCAGCCCCTTATAATCTTGTTCCGTTGCAGGCCTCAAACTTCGCGTGACTCCGGTTACCTCCAATGCCTTAGCCAGATAGAACGCGAATACCCCGGCAATCACAATACTGCCAATCATCCGAAATCCAATATACAAAACATAGTTCCAAGTCGATAGCTGATCAATATACCCGTAGCTGAAGTCTAAAATCAGAGAAGTGACAGCCGCCCCAGCCGCAGCTAGCGAAGCAACCCACAGGTTTGCGTTCCGATACAGAAAAGCCGCAAAAAACAGCTCCGCTCCCAAGCCTTGCAGCAGGCCATAGTACAAAGTGGACATGCCCCATTCGCTTCCCAAAAAAGCACTGACCGTTGCCGCTGCCACCTCTGCCAAAATTGCAACACCCGGCTTGCGAATGATGAGATAAGCAAACGTGCCTGCCATAAACCACATGCCATACATCAGTTGCTCGGCGTGTAGCCCAAATGGTTTCATCAAATCATAGGCAGGCCCCCATATTTTATAGACCAAACCGAACACAACAGATATCACAATCGTGACCAAAATATCAGTCAGCTTCAACCCTTTGGACGCTCTTACAGTAGTATTCATTATTGCGTGCTCCCCTTTTCCTTATAGTTGGCCTCTTGGCCATAAAAAAAAGCTTGTCTGGAGCTGAATCTCCAGGCAAGCTTTATGCGCAGTAAAAGGTGAAGCACCATACAAAACGTCATTTGTCGATATGCCTTGATGCCTTATATAACCAGTAGTGTAAGCTACTACACTGATATTAAGCCAAGTCAGGGTCAAGGTAAAATGCTAGGACATGCATTGAATCTATCGACAACCGCAAAACAAGCGGCATTCTTGTATAGTGTTCTTGGTTTCTCTACGCTGGCATTACCCAGATCAGATTTTACGGTCAGTGGCAAGGGCCACCCTCTCAGCCTGACTTTCTCAAGCTCCCGACAATGCTTTTTTAATTCACTATAATATATACCACATTTTTGGCTTTGACAATCCTATAATCCGAAGAAACGCTTAGCCGTTTCCGTCGTCGCAATTTCGATCTCCATCATGCTACGGCCTGTGCACTCGGCAATCGTAGCGGCGATGTGAGCGAGATACATCGGCTCATTACGCCCTTCTTTGGGCTTCACGGGCAGATTACGCGGGGTCAGAAATGGAGCATCCGTTTCAATCATCAACCGGTCTAGCGGAATATCCCTAACCAGCTCACGCAGATGTTTGCCACGCCGTTCGTCGCAAATCCAGCCGGTGATCCCGATATACAGTCCCATTTCTACATACGTATGCAGTTCCTGTTCCGTGCCGGTAAAACAATGCACTACCACTTTATCGACAAGCCCTTGATACTCCCGCAGCATAGCGGCAAAGTCCTCATGTGCATCTCGTTCATGCAGAAATAACGGCATTTTCAGCTCACCCGCCAGTTGGATTTGCTCGCCAAACCATCGGCGCTGCACATCACGTGGCGAAAAATCACGGTTATAGTCCAATCCGCATTCCCCTATGGATACGACCTGCGGCTGACCCGCCAACTGGCGGAGCTGCTGAATCGTGTCTGCACTGCAGTCTTTGGCATCATGGGGATGCACGCCAGCTGTCGCATACAGCTTGCCCGGATAACGCGCTGCATACTGAGAAGCTTCCCGACTGCTGCGGACACTGGTCCCGGTAATAATCAGCGGTGAAATCCCTACAGCCGCGGCTCTCTCTACCACCTGTTCCCGATCTGCATGAAACGAACGATGCATCAAGTTCACACCAATATCAATTAACGGTGTACCCCTTTCCATCTCAATCCCTCCCTCGCAAACTACAATCTTGGATCAATCGGCTCTGATTCCAGAGATAGTGCGGCAAGGACGCATTCATGAATACGATCTACCGTATCCTTGCGGACAAAACGTTCCACGCCTTCCATACCAAGCGCTCCTTCCATCAGGGCATGACGCTCCTTTTTGTTCGTTCGACGCTGCTTCAGACGCTTTAAATTCTCAGGGGCAAGATAATCCATACCGTAAATGATGTGCAAATACTTCCGGCCTCTCACCTTGATTGCAGGCTGAATCATCTTGTCCCGATTTTTCATCAAAAAGCGTTCCGGCTTGATCACAATCCCCTCATGACCATCCTCTGTCATCTCGTTCCACCAACGAATGACCTCTTCCTCACTTGCTTCGTCCGTGATCACGCGATACTCTGTCTCCATAAACAGGGAAGACAGCCCAGCCAGCTCCCGGTTTTGCTCCATATGCCAAATATGAGAATGGTCGAAAAAAGTCTTTCCGCTGTGTGCCAGCGTATGAAACGGTGCGATACGAATTTCATCCAGACCGTCCACATCCCAGCAATATTTTTGAAAAGCCTCTTGAAACGTCACGGCATTCGCGTACTTCTGTTCCATTTCCTCCAACCAGTCTCCAACCTCTCGGCCCGCAACCTTCGCCTGCTTCAGCTTGTCTATCAGCTTACTGCGATCCAGCAGAGCTGCCTCCCCCACATGGGCATACTGTGCAGCAATCAGTTCCCGAGCCTTGAGATTCCACGGTACAATTTCCGCATCCAGCAACACAAAATCCGTCTGGTTCCGTTCAAAATATCCAGCCGTCTGTAGATCCACATTCAGCTTTTCCAGCACTTGCTTCCCAAGGCTTTGTTCAAAGAAAGCTCTCCCGCTCCGACTGTAGATCGTGCCCAATGTCGGGTAGCCTACATACTCGACAGCGGCCTGTTCGTTTTTGAATAATAGCAAAATAGCCCGGCTACCCATATGCTTTTTCTCCGCTACCATCGTTTGTACACCTTGCCCGCGATAATAAGCCAGCGCCTCACGCGGATGCTCCAGATATCCTTCCTCTGCAGAAACCGTGGGAGCAGGACTCATCGTCGGCGGAATGTACACCAGTTCCTCCATCGGTACTGTCACATGTGACACGGTATCTATAGCGGTTTTGACCGATTCTCCTTGAACGCGCACTTCGCCATACGATTCCGTCAGTACACTGTAACCAGCGATGAGCTTGCGTAAATTCGGCGGGGAAAACCGTTTTCTCTGCCACCGGACAAGTGGACTATCGGGATCATTCGCATAATTCTCATGTGCCGAAACGCTGACAAATTCCTTTTCTGGATAACGATAAGCGGTCAGCATACCGCCAAATACCACACCCTGATCAATATTCACCGTCTGGTTCACAAGGGTAGGCTGCGGTCTCGGATCATGTCCCCATACTACTATTTCTCCCGATTCATGGTCTACGAACCAATCCTTGCGGATCGGTTTTCCGTCTGCATCCTGACCTTCCGTATCTCCATAACGACAGTAATCAGAAATACGTGCCGACTGTTTGCCGATAAAATGATCCTTAATCCCGGCATGAGCCACGACCACGTGTCGCAATCCATTCCTGCCAAAAATAAGATGTGAGGGTGCATGTAGCAGAAAATCCCTTAACTCGCTTCTAAGCTGTTCCGCCGCTGCCTTGCCCGCTTTTTGTTCATACTGGGCCAGTTCCTCTGCAAATCGTTCATCCCCATAACTGAGAGTCACCTTTCTCCCATCAAGGTAACGGCCGATTTTCCAGCCATGATTGCTGTCAATCATATACGCTAGTCCGGCATCCACGTGCTTTTTCCAGAACTGCACCGCTTGTAACGATTCTGGGCCACGGCTCATCACATCCCCGACAGATACCAGTCTTCTGCCATCTGGATGATAGTATAGTCCTTCCGTATCTTCCGTATATCCTAGCCGCTCTATCACTTCCAGCATCTCACGGTAGCACCCATGGATATCACCAATGATGTCAATACCTGAGCCAATCTCATGAAACAGTGGCTGCGCACGGCGAACAAAGTTCATTTCTTCTACATTCTTAAGGATGTAGCAAGCGTTAAAGCCTTCCTCACGGATACCACGCAGGTTCCGCTTTAACAGCTGTGCCTGCTGCTTGACCCGTTGGCGGCCACGCGGATGCTCCCTGCCTAAATCCCGTTCCAGCAGCACAGCCTCGGGTACATCCAGTACCAAGGCCATCACAGGAACATGCGCCTTGGCTGCCAGCTGTACATATTTTTGACGGTCCTCAGCATACAAATGGGTGGCATCCACAACCGTCAGTTTATTCAAGCGACAGCGCATAGCCAAAATCGTATCCATCGCCTCAAATGCCTTGGCTGATATCTGCTGATACTCATAGAACAGTACGTCCGATTCCAGCCTTGGAAGTCCAGTCCAGTCTATAAATTCCGTATCTCCGACCAGCTTGCGAAAATGATCCGAGGATACCACTTCTGTCTCCAGTAGAATCCCTTCGCTCACCAGCCTGTCCAATAATGTGGTTTTGCCACTGTTGGAGGCCCCCACCAACACAACCAGTCCAGCATGCGGTAAATGAATCGTACGTTTGGATGAATTGCTCATGTTTCCTTCTGCTCCTTTCTGCGCGTAAATATAGCCATTTGGGTCGGTTGTCCAAAGCCTTCGGCCTCTTCTCCGATCCCCTTCAGCGCTACCGAATAAGGAGCTTCCGCAATCCACTGCTCACATCGTTCCTGAAACTCGCTTCTACTCCATTCAAAACGGTGATCGCCATGCCGCAGCTCTTGCTGATTCATACGATACACTTCATTATATTCACGATTGGGAGTCGTCACGATCAGCACGCCCGGCTGATACTCCGTCACAATCGTCTTCATCACCCGGTTCAGACGATGCTCATCCACGTGCTCAATGACCTCACATAGAATCATCACATCTTTGCCCCGCAATTGTTCATCATAATAAAAGAGAGAGCCCAGCATGGGTGTAGGGCTAATCGCGTCGGCATGCCTTTCCAGCTTGGCAAAACGCTCCACGGCTCTCACCTGTGCATACGCAGACGGCTCCACCGCCCAAATCTCTTCAACGCCCGTCATTCGAGCCAGCCGAGCCGAAAGCTTCCCTTCCCCTGAACCAAAATCTACGATTTTCTGTCTGTGAGGCAGCTTGCGAATTACGTCCATAATGGCTTGATATCGCAGCTCATTTAGCCGTACTGTAGGCTGTTGCTTCCCTTCTTCCTGTGGCTGTTCTGGCTGTTGAATCTGTTCGTGCTTATCCTTTTGAGCTTGGACAGTATCCTTTTCAATATGTTTTTTTGTGCCTGTTGTTTTAGCAGAATCAGATTGCTCAAATTGCTCAATCAGATTGGTAAAACGAAGCGTGCGTCGAATGATAAGCTCGCGTAGTGGATGCTCTGGCAGCCAGCCCTCACCGTAACGTCTCAGCTTGTCAAACTCTTCTTCACTAATGTAGTAGTGCTTATAATTATCCAGCACCGGAATCAACAGTAATAACTGACGCAACGCATACTGCACCGTCTGATGACCACTTAACGTGACATATCTGACGGTGCTTCGATTTTTCAGCTGAAAAGAATAGTCCGCTTCACCTCGTTCAATAGCCACTTGATAGCCCAGCGGAGCAAATAGTCCCTCCACCACAGCATCCGGCAAATCCGAAGCAACGGGCCCAAACGATAACTCCAGCGCAAAAGGGTGCGTCACCCATCCTGCATAGTCTTCCTTGGGTTTGCCGTTCAGGGCCGTGCCAAGCGAGCCACGAATATAGGTGCAAAATAAGCTGCTGGTTACAAACTCCCGGTCATTAATATATTGTGTAATATCATAGCTGTCTGGACTGTTTTTGACCAAATCAATCGAATCTGGCGAAGCCTGAATGACGATCTCAGCCTCTTCCTCGGTAAAAACGGTGTACACCATGCGTACACGTGCGCCTTTTTCTGTGCGATCATACGTATTGTAAGGATTCTTAGCAAGCAAATGCGAAATCATCCCTGCATGGGTTCCGGTTGCTTTTAGCGTGATGTGCATACTCCACTTCTCCTTCCCAGTCTTATGCTTTCCATACTTCATTCACCGCAGCGCGGAACAAATCATCCAACTGCTGATCACGTCCACTCTCCATATGCTGAAGCAAGGGCGCCTTCTGTTCAAAATAAGCAATTTGCTGCTGTATAAAATCATTCACCACCGAAAGCCGTGGCTCCATATCCAGTTCCTCACCCGCTTTTTTACGTTGCAGCAAATGCCCGATCACCTGATAAAGTTCTGTATCGGCCGGAATTAATTCCTCTAGCAAGTCTACGAATTCCATCGGAGGCATGCTGTTGTAACGTTCAATCCAGCCACAGGCCAGCAGTGGGCGCAGCACGTAAAAATATTTTTTAATCTTCACCTGTTCACCTTGCAAATAATCCCGATAGTTTCCACGCGCCATATTCAGATAATGGTACATACAGGACTTCGGAGAGAAGGTTAACGGCGATATCGCACGAATCTGGTCAGCTACTGAATACTGCTCCAAATAGGGAATCGGAGATTGCAGCCATTCCAGCAAAGGCGGATTAGACTTGCGAAACAAATGGAGTGCCTTTTTCAAATCCCAGCCGTTTATATCCAGTAAATCGCTGATTGGCCGTTCAATCACATCCCGCTTATCGAAAATAGATAAATACCATTCTATGGGTCTTATATAAATAAATCGTACATCATAGTCACTGTCCTGTGAAGGAAACCCCCATGCCCGACTGCCTGATTCACAGGCGTATACAATGCGCACCTGCTCCTCCTGCTCCAAAGCGCGCAGCTCACGCAAAATCGTTTCGCGCATTTCCGGTTGAATCAAACCCTGCCCATGCTTCACATCTGTCATGTTGTTCCCTCCCTTATCATTAAAGTATTTCCCAAATCTGTTCTCTAATCGACTCCTCCGTTTCAGCTACCGATAAGCGGCGAAGGCGCTCTGTCGTCTCCTCTCCCCACATCTCAGAAGGCCATACCTCGAGTACATGAAGCGCTGCACGGCGATTGGAGGTCAACGGACTCCAAAGTCCGGCAGCAACTAGCTCTTGTCCCATTCCTTCGTAAGAAGCCAATAGTTGCAACAGCATACCCAGACATTGATGCGCTTCATACTCCGGTCCAAAGCCCGGCACATCAGCAGGACCGGAAGCAATCTCTCCCAGAGGCAAGTGCTTTTCTGCAAAAGCCATCAGCTTACGAGCCCGCTGTTCATCCTCTGTCTTGATGAGTTCAAAGTATAGATTAGGCTTGACTGGGTATTTGCTTAATTGATCAAATAGCACAGGCCATACATCTAGTGCTAGCATTCTAGCTACGCGAATGGCACAGTGGAGATGCGGTGAATCTGCATGCTGCAGTTCCTGCTCTACCAGCTTCACCCACTGCGGATCGTTCATCATCTGCTGGCAAATCGACGCATAACGTTTACGCAATTCCTGCGTCCATTCATACTCATAACGTGCCTCCCATGAATCGTCCTCTTCACCCAGAAAATCTGCAATATCCATGATGATCGTAAAATGCTGCACAGTCGTACACATAGCCTTAGCATGACGAAGGTAGTTGCCTATGACCAAAGCGGCATGCTCATAATCGTCTATACTTTCCGCAGGTCCGCCTGCTGCCAGCAAAGCCGACAGAATATCGCCTGCCCCGTCAAACAACTCCTGATCAATGTGCGGTACAGCCATGGCTGTATGCAGCTCGCCTTTATGAGCGCACTCATAAGCAAGATACTCATACATGACATTGTTGCGGAATCCTTCCCGTAATAACCAGTCACGTATTTCCTGCCGCGCAGGCTCCAGCCGTTCTACGACGTGAATACGTCCCCAACCATGTACCTGTGAGGCTAACCTATACAACTGCTCATTGGCTTGCTCCGAAATATTACGGATTGCCACAGCCGCATATAGCGTGAATTCATCATGCTTGGCTAGCGTTAAAATAAGCTCGTGATGCTGCTCTGTCTCCAGCAATCCGAGCAGCGCAATACCGACCTTCACCACATTGCGATGTGCTCCATGTTCAGCCAGCCAACGCGCTTCCTCATACAATCGATCCGGCTGAATTGCTGGATGCTCGCGCACCGCATCTAGCAGCGGATCAATCAGGCTGAGTGCATTTTCCTCCATTAAGCGTACATACGTCTCACGTCTTGTCTTCATCCCTGGCTTGCGGCATTGTCTGGACAACAACTGCGCCAGATCCTTAATTTTGTCAGTCTCTCCATCTCCGCCAGCGCCATGATGCCCAAATGCTCCATCCAATCCTCCTGCCACCCAACGCATCGTGTGCCCTGCCCAGTATTCTTCATCATCCGGTAAATGATCATCAGTAAGCCTGCCCTGAGTATCCATTCCCTGTATAATCGTTTCATAAATCGAAAGCTTGCCTACCCATGGATATAACATTTCATTTTTGCGTCGTCCAAACATGTTGCATCACCCTTCTGTTATGTATTGCTTCTTATTTCATCGTGCTATCTTATACTTCTATGATGCTTTATTTTGGAAGTCGTGAACATGGTGAAAGTATTACAAAGATGAATAATTTCCCTTTTTCCTGCATCCCTTCCCTGTTAGAATAAAGGGATACTTGCTTTCGGAGAACGGCAACAGAAACGGGGAATGCATCATGGCGAGAGAGAGTTTTGATAAAGAAATTCAATTCCTGCGTATGCTCACATTAACAAGCGGCGCCTATAATCGGCAGCAATTTGCAGATAGACTGGGCATTTCGGTACATACCTTTGATAAAACAATCCGGCGCCTCAAGGAGATTGTCCAATCCGTACAACAGCAGTTGCCTGCGGAACAGGGACATGATTTTAATGAGATGCTGCGCTTTAATTATTACGAATCGGCTGATCCATTACTACTATTCTTGTTTCGGGCCAAATCGCTCAAGGAATCGGAAAGCGTCCGCTTATCCCTTCTGCTGACAGCGCTACAGTCACAGCCTTTGACCACTATGGAATTGCTGGATGCTTGCTGCAACGGGCTGCCTTCCGACAGTTCGCTGCCGGATGAGAAAACGATTCGTTCCGATCTGAAATATCTGGTCGAAGTCGGCGTGGTTCGTAAAGAGTCCGGCGGCAGACCTTACCGCTATGCTGTCCGCAACGATCTGGTGACAGAACTGACGGACGAGGAATTACTGGACCTATATGATTTTGTAGACATTATGGCCAACACCCAGCTCCCCTCTGTACAGGGATATCTGTTGCGAGATCATCTTAAAAAAGCCATGCGCCGTCAGCTCGGAGATCGGGAGATGGCCGAACCTTTTTTATATAAATACCACTATTATTCACGCATTCTGGACGAAGCCCATATTCATCCGCTTCTACACGCCATTCGGCAACGCCGCTGTGTAACTTTTTTATACTTTTCGACATCCAAACGAAGCATGTACGGGTCACAAAACACAAACCCGCTGTTTGAAAAAGAGACCGACGGCCGTGAACACACCATTCTGCCCCTGCAAGTCATCTATGATCATCAATATGGACGTTGGTATGTTCTGGGTCATGTAGGCGGCAAAGGAATCATGAAGTTTCGTATGGAGGGCATGACTCAATTGGTGGAGGGCAAGCCTGTCCCAGAGCAGTTTCATGCCGACCTGTTAGCCGTATTGGAAGAAAAAATGCGGTACAGCTGGCTTGTTGATACGGGCCGTCCTGTAAAGGTACGGGTACGCTTTTTTAATCCTGAGGGCGCGAAGCGCAACTTTATTCGGGAACGTGTGCTGTTACAGGGACAATGGGGTACGATTGCGGAGGAAGAAAGTGAATCCTTTATCTATGAAATCACAGTGAATGGAATCACCGAGATTAAACCGTGGATTCGCAGCTTCGGATCAAGCTGTGAGGTATTGGAGCCTCAGCGGCTGCGTAAGGAATTCAGACAGGAATGGAAGGAGCTGCAAGCCTATTATGAGCCTGTTCGAGAAAATATTTAACTACCAGATCGTCTCTCGGCTGGATGAATCGGGCGCTTTTGCTACCACATCGCAGGAAAGGGTCTGGCTTAAGTCCATGCTTGCAGACTCGGCAGCAACAGAGGCTTTCACCCCGTTTACGCTTAATAAGCTTCGGCAGATGCTCGCAGACGACGAGCCGCTGGAGGCTGATGGAAGTTTGCGGGAAAAAGCAGGTATCCCTGCTGTCTCGGTATACCATCCACTGTTGCGTGAATTGCGTCCCCTTTTGCGGTCCCGTTCAGGCATCTGTATGACCTACAAACTGCGCAACGGGCGCATGCATGAGCGAATGTCCGGTTTTCCATATAAGCTGGAGTTCTCCATGGTCAAAAAAGAATGGAGCCTGCTGTGGTATAACCGCAGACACCGCGCACTCATGTCTACCAAGCTGTCTAATATCGTGAACATCACGGAAGATGAGCTTCTACCCGAAGAGGCCGAAAAATTCATCCAACGTATACTCGGTATACTGGAGTCGCGCAAGGAACAGGGCATCATCGAAATTGTTCCTGTATATAACGGTGAAATGTCTCGTATTTTATATGCTTTTTCCTGCTTTGAAAAAGAGGTCGAATATGTTCAGGAAGCAGATACCTATCGTATTACACTCACTTTCCAGGCAGACGAATGTGAATATGTGTTATCCAAAATCCGTTTCCTGGGCAAACGTGTCAAGGTCGTCCAAGGCTCCCGGCTGATCTCACGAATGAAGGAAACAACGGCCAAGGCCCTCGCACGATACGAAAAGGAATAGCTGCTAAGACAATATGAGACGCATCCATGTAAATAGCCCCTCCCTCCGTCTGTTAATGAGACGAGGGAAAGGGCTTTTAAACGAGTTATGGCAAGGCTTGTCCGCGCGCACTGACGTACAATTCATACCATTCCTCACGGGTCATCAGCTCGCTCTGGCGTTCCGCATCCTGACATGCTTTGATTCGTTCAGGATTGGCGCTGCCAATGACAGGCTGAATCCGTGCTGGATGCTTCATAAGCCAGCCAAGAACGATCGCTTCACGTGTCGTTTCCTTTTCAGAAGCCAGCTTCTGCACCAGCTCTGCCGTCTTAACGACATGCTCAGGCGCCCCTTCCAAAGAACCTCCGCTAAAACGTCCCTGCGCCAGCGGTCCCCAGGCTTGGAGCTGAATATCCTCGGTTTGGCAATATTCTAGCAACCCTTCGCCAAAATGTACATTCGTCCCCGCCTGCTGGTTCACATGTACGGTCTGATCTACAAAATGCAGATGGGCCAGGCTCATCTCCAGTTGATTAGCGATCAGCGGCTCCGTCAGGCTCCGCTCCAGAAAACGAATTTGGCTTACATTCATATTAGAAACGCCAAAATGCCGTACTTTGCCAGATGTCTTAAGCTCGCTGAACGCCTTCGCTACTTCTTCCGGCTCTACCAGCGGATCGGGGCGATGCAGCAGCAAGATGTCCAAATATTCCGTACCCAGACGTTTCAGGATCCCATCCACGGACTCCATAATATGAGCATATGAGAAATCAAAACGGCCCGGGAGCGTACCATCTGGCAGAAAAATACCACATTTGGACTGAATTACGATTTGTTCACGCAAGCCCGGCTGTCCCTTTAAGATCTGACCGAAAATTTCTTCCGCTTTCCCCATACGATAGATATCCGCATGATCGAACATCGTAATCCCAATGGATCGTGCAGCTTCTACAGCTCTCTCCGCTTCAACGACATGCTCCTGCGTAAACGGTGCATGGCTCCATTCTCCACCAAAAGGCATACAACCGAGCGCCAGCCGACTATCGGAGATTCCACGTTTCTGTAAAGGCATAATCTTCATGCTGCTCCTCCTTCAACTCTCAAAATATTCCCTGCTTTATCCACATATGAATAGTTCGTGGAACCGCTATCACACACCTATTTTACCACTTACTTACGGTCGTGTATCACTTTGGTCCCAATCCACATCTTTTTATCCGAATATCCCCATGCTCAGATATCGCTCTCCGGTATCCGGGGCAATGCAAAGTACCCGTTTGCCTGCTCCCAAACGCTGAGCTTCCTGAATCGCCGTCCATATCGTAGCTCCGCTAGAGGGGCCCACCAGAATCCCTTCCTGAGCAGCAATCGCCCGTGTCGTAGCAATCGCATCCTCATCCGAAACCTGCACAATTTCGTCATACACTTCCGTATTCAGCACGGTGGGAACAAAGCCTGGACTGGTGCCAACCAGCTTATGTGGACCGGGTTTTCCCCCAGATAGTACTGGTGAGCCCTTCGGCTCAACTACAACAATCCGCAGATTTGGCAAATGCTGACGCAGCACTTCACCCGTTCCCGTAATGGTACCACCCGTTCCCGAAGAAGCGACGAACACATCCAGCTTCCCATCCGTCTGTTCCAAAATTTCAAGTGCTGTGGTCGTACGGTGAATATCGGGGTTTGCCTCATTTTCAAATTGATGCGGGATAAAGCTCCCTTCAATTTCAGCCCCCAGTTCAAGTGCCTTGCGAATTGCTCCTGGCATCCGTTCTTCCGCTGGTGTCAGTACGACCTCAGCCCCGTAGGCTTTTAAAATATTGATCCGTTCCTTTGTCATATTCGAGGGCATTACCAAAATTGCACGGTAACCTCGGGCTGCCGCATTCATCGCAAGGCCAATTCCCGTGTTGCCACTCGTCGGTTCAATAATGGTGCCTCCTGGCTTTAGATGTCCTGCCTTTTCCGCTTCGGCAATCAGGTTGCCCGCCGCCCGGTCTTTAACACTGCCGCTTGGATTAAAATACTCCAGCTTCACATACACTTCCGCATCCTGCGGCCCTGTGAGCCGTTGGAGCCTTACACAAGGTGTATCTCCTATTAAATCTGTAATACTATATACCACTTTAGGTGCCATCATTGTATCCTCCTTGGATCGTTCCTTACAGCGTTATTTACGATCTTCATATCATACTACCAAAATAACACACTTGGCTCCTTCCTACCTGTTGCTTTTGTAAATTACATAAAACTTATCAACTTAGTATGTAAAATTCTTGCAAAATGGGTCGCCAGATATCACCTGTAGTGATATACTCGCATTACTATTTTTTCAGGAGGATACAAGACACTTATGAGTAATCAAGAAAATATGACAGCAAACCGCTTCCCTCCCTCCTTGCTATGGTTGACCCTTGGTGCCTTCGCCATTGGCATGACCGAATTCGTCATTATGGGACTACTGCCCAATGTAGCCCATGATCTTCATGTTACAATTCCGCAAGCCGGGCAGTTAATTACCAGTTACGCACTTGGTGTGGCTATTGGTGCACCTGTGCTTACCGTATTAACTCATAAGGTTCCGCAGAAAAAGCTGCTATGCCTACTAATGACCATATTCATTTTAGGTAATCTTTTTTCCGTCATTGCTCCCAATTACGAACTTCTGATTGCTGCCCGTATGGCTACTGCATTATCGCACGGAACCTTTTTGGGAGCCGGTTCCCTGATCGCTGCCCGACTGGTTCGTCCTGACAAACGCGCGGGTGCTATTTCCATGGTGCTGACCGGTTTGACCGTGGCGAACATTATAGGCGTACCCTTTGGTACCTTTATCGGACAACAACTCGGCTGGCGTGCTTCCTTTGGAGCCATTGTGGTCATCGGCTTGATTTCTCTGTTTGGTATCATTCGTTATATTCCGGTGATTCATCAGGACAAGCCTTCCAGTCTCAAACAAGAAGTCCGAAGCCTGTTTAATCCAAAAGTGCTGCTGATGCTGCTCACAGGTGCAGTCGGCTGTGGTAGCCTGTTCACTGTCTTTACGTACATTACGCCTTTGCTTACGGACATTAGCGGCTTTGCCGAACACAGCATTACCTGGATTCTAGTCCTTTTCGGCCTAGGCGTCACAATTGGGAACATCGTTGGCGGCAAGCTCGCAGATTGGAAGCTGCTTCCCTCCTTGATTGCAAACTATGCTGTACTGGCCATTATTCTGGCCATTCTGACGTTTACGCTTCAAAACAAGGTACTGGCGGTTATTACAGTCTTTATCTGGGGCATTGCTGCGTTCGGCATCATGCCGGGTATTCAGGTTCGCATCATGAATCTGGCCTATGAGGCTCCTTTGCTTGCCTCTACCTCCAGCCATTCCGCATTGAATCTGGGCAACGCAGGCGGCGCTTTTATCGGGGGAGTTGTTATTAATCAAATGGGGCTAGCCGCTATTCCATGGGTTGCATCGCTAATTACTGTCGGCGGTCTGCTACTCATGTTAGTTAGCTACATTGTGGATCGCAAGACGGCTCATCCTGAAGCGATAGCGGAGATACAGTCATAGAATCGTTTAGCAAGTTGGACGTAAACGAATGGTTCATTTTTCATAGATTGAAAGATATTGTCCACTCTCTTCTTCCAAATCCCTCATAGTATGACAGTGTAATACCAATTTATGAGGGAAAGAAGTGTGTATAATGAGCCTTTATTTTACTAACAGCACGAGTAACACGATCTATGTTGCCTATGCTTATCCTAATTCCGACTGCCATCCTATTAGTTATGCTAAAATAGGCTGGTATCGGATAGAGCCTGATGATACGAGGGAAGTATGGAGGGGGTCCGTAGGAGGAACTACATTCTATTATTATGCTGAAGATCACTCTGGAAATACGTGGAGTGGTACGTACCGCACACGGCTTCCGAGAAATACTAGCCGTAGTTTTCACTGGTGTTGGAACTACAGCAGCGGATCATCCAGACGAGTGGGGATGCGCCGACTTGCCATTGATTCATCTGTAGACAATTACACTGTTGAGTTCAGCAGAACCAATCAAAGCTTACTGTCAACAAAGAAAACTCGTAGAGCATTACCTTCCAAATCGGAGGACTCCGGCATTAACAGAATTCCGAGAAGACCGGTTCGCTTTAAAAAAGGAACCCCGGTTCCAGTAAAGTCCAAACGATAAGTCAATGATGAACCGTAACCCACAAGATGGACATTTTGAAAAAAGTGACCCCCTTGCGGGTTATTTTTGTTTTCATATGGACGCGCAGACGCGTGTTACAACCACAGTATTTTGCCTCGCTGCTCAGCTTAACCAATGATCAAAAAAGTCTCGGTATCCCCGCTTCATCACCTGACTTGAAAACTGTTCCATGGCGTATGCCTGATTTTCTGTAGAAACCCGGCGGGATGAGGCGGCAGCCATATTGACCAGCTCAAACCAGTTTTTCTCATTCCCTGAAAAAGAATGCGTAGAGCTGATATGTCCATAGCAAGGATGCTCTGGCTTAACGACGATTTTACCCATAGCGAGCGCTTCGGTCAGCGGCATGGCGAACGTATCAAATTTGGAGCAGCTCCAATACACCTTCGCCGTGTTCATCAGCGCAAACACCTCATCTTGCGTCAACGCAAATTGAAGTTTAACATTGTCCGGGATATCATATTTCTTCATACTTTCCTTGTAGCGTTCACCGCCAAATACCATATAGACATCCTTGTCAGGATTATGCCTCGCATACTCCAGTACCAAATCCGGACGTCGGTTCTCCTCATCTCTACCAATCCACATCACCCGGTTCTCTACCACTTGCGAGGGATCAAAATGCTTTTCCACCAGCCGCTCATTAAATCCGATCGGGATGACTGTCACATCGGTTACGCCAAACTTCGAAGCCATCTCCTGCTTGAGAAAGGCAGTCTGTACGATAGCCTTGTCCACGATCTGATAAAAAGGCTTCATCATTTCATAGCCTGTCAGTGCCGGATCAGGAAAACTATGCGGAAAAAGCACGCTGTTTTTAAAAAACATGTTCAAATAGGTAAAGCCAGATACCGTATAAATAACGTGCTCAATCTGCTGCTCATGGAGTTGGTCCAGTACGACGTCATAATTGACCAGGTCGCCTTTTTCGTGTTCATAACCCGGAAGCCAGTCATGACTGCTCACATGGCGCTCCGGTGATACAAATACGATGTCCACCCCCAATTCCAACCCGATCTGCTTCAGACGCTCTGCAAAAATACGTGGACCCTGTGCTTCAGCAAATTGTATTTTTCTCATGACCAAACCAACTTTTTTCATGGATATATTCCCTACCTTCTTTGGCTAACTAAATACAGTCTATGTCTTAAGCTACTATCTACATCGCTGGGCTTGTCCCCAATCCATCATCGCAGCACACTGGTTCAAACAGGCTAACGTTTCGTCCAACTGGGACTCTAATTGCTCTTTTGACCATTTGTCGCCGTTTCTATGCAGGTGCGTTCCAATCCTTTGCAAATCACTTGTAATTAACAACAGCATCCAGAGCGAAAATACCGCAGCAAACATGCCATATTCCAGCATAAAAGCCGTTCGATCCACTCTTATCCCCAACAGCTCCAGCTGCTCCACGTAGGTGTCCAGTATACGAATACGCAATTCGGACGTCATGCGTCGGGGAAACAACGGATGGGACATGTCGATCAGGTGATATACATCCCACAGCGGTGTGTTCAGATGAGTATGCTCCCAATCCAGCACCATAAGCCGTTCCCCGCTCAGCGCATAGTTCCCCGGATGAAGATCACCATGAGACAGTACAAGCTGCTGTGAAAAAGATACATGCTCCAGCTGTACATACATACGCTGCATCTGTTGCTTAGATAAACCCAGTGAGCTGCAAAGTTTTAACACATCCGGCTTGCGCGTGTATAGCTCAGAAACCATCTCCTGAATGAGTGGCTTTGGTCCCCGCAGCGGCATCCCAACAAAACGATCCGTCGGCAAAGCATGCCACCATGCAACAAGTCTAACAGCTCGCAATAAAGTTTCGTCTGCGTGTAGATGATGTAACGGACCAAGGTCCTCAAAAACCATCCATTCTCCTCCGCCATCCGCATCTGCATCAGACCAGGCTAGCAATCGGGGATAGATCGGTGATAACGCAGGAAGCACATGCTCATACACCCATCTCTCCCGCCCCTCCTGATCATCGTTGGTTAGCGGTTTAAATATATAACTTTCAGAGGATGACACGTAAAAACGTTCCACATGCCGGCCGTTCGTACCTGTATATAAAACCTCACGATTCCGCACCAGCGTATCATTTAAGGTACCGTCAACATTCACATATTGATGAAAAGGATTCATAGCCACCCAACTTTTTTGTATAAAATGTAATAGCACGATCATATCATAGTCCTCGTTCCGAACGAAGCCCAGATCATCTTGGGGTAACTCGCTGCACCCAAAAAGGGGCTTGCCCAAGCAGATCATACGACCTGTTGGGCAGCCCCTTATCACATCCGTACTCCTATCCTTACTCTCTTCTATACCAATTAATATTGAGTATTGCCGGATTCACTCGTATTACTGGATTTAAAACCTTTGAACAATTGTTTTACATTATGATAACGAGTATTCGTAATTTTAGCTTTACTGTTAGGACCGTCCGATCTCAGGATCGAGTCCTTTACATTGGAAATATCCGAGTTATCCAAAGTCATATTCACTCTGAATGTAGAGCCCCCAAGTTGGCGAACCAGCTTACCTATATCATCGGCTCTAAAGTTTTTAATGTTAATCGTGCCTTCGGCATTAATTTGGAATACTTTATCATATGCGTGGAACGCTCCACCACCCGTAATGTTTACCGTGCCTGGTTCTTTAAGCGTCAAGGCATCTTCACCGACATCCTCCCACGTTACGTTGGAGATTGTGCCGTTGCCATATACATGCACCCCATCCGCAGCAGGGGCAGCGATGATCACATTTTTCAGTGTTGCATTATTTTCAAGCTTGAAAATAGGCTTTTGGGCCTCTTTCTGGCTTCCATCTCCCAAGGTATCGGGATCAGCCACTACAGTCTTGCCTTTACCATCGTAAACTTCTCCAGCTTTAACAAGTATGGTCTTATGAACGACTTCTGGAGCTGCATGTGCAGAATAATTGCCGACAAATAAGGCGACCAACATTCCTGATAAAGCGATACTGATTCCCTTTTTCAATACGTTAGCTGTGTTTGTTTTCATGTCAATTCATCCCTCTCGTAGATATTTTTCATTGTTCCAACTCTTCGTTGACTAGAACGCGTAGACCTTATCACCACCTTCGCACAATGAACCCAATGACCGATACACGTCTATAAAGCATCATTCAACTATTTGCATATGTATACTCGGTTTTTGGTTCAAAGTAATTTCGTTTTATAAATAATATAAAGCACAAATTGTAAATAGAGCGATTACATTTACAATTTGTATAATTATATTATAATCATGTTTCCAGTAATTTCAATATATTTTCCGCCAAAATATGTCCTTTTTTTTCAATTAAGTACACAAAATTGCCTCTTTTATACTTGTGCAAGTTTGTTTTTCTTCAATTTACGCATTAAACAATACTTGAATACCTTGTTTCGTTTGCCTGCTGTTTATCACTTAATTGGTATTCAGAGTCTCTTTTATCGTATACCTCATTGCTGATGTGCTCTATACTATTGAATGACACGGTTGATGAACGTATAATGTATTTAGTGCTTTGAAGCGTTACATCTCAACATTACTGGTGAGAAAAGAGTGGTTATCGTGCAAAACAATAGTGAGATTCCATTAAAAGAACAAAATATTGTGCTCATCGGCTTTATGGGTGTAGGCAAAACAACGATCGGTTCCCATCTAGCGCGCAAGCTGTATCGCGATTTCGTGGATATTGACCAGGAGATTGAACAAGAATACAACATGCCAACAACAGAGATTTTCAAGACTTATGGAGAGAAGCGTTTCCGTGAGATTGAAAAAGAGCATATTTTGAAGCTGTGCAGCAACACACGCCTTAAAATCATTTCCGTTGGCGGTGGTGCATTTTTACAGGAAGAGGTGAAGCAAGCTTGTTTGGCTTCATCGATTGTTTTCTTCTTGGATTTAAATTGGGATTCCTGGAAAGATCGGCTTAAGATGCTGATTGACACCCGCCCCAATCTACAAAACAAGACTTTAGGGGAAATTGAAGATCTTTTCCGTTCCAGACAGGACATTTACGCGGTGAATCACTCCAAGATCGATACGGATCAGTTGGATGCGGAAGAAGTCGCAGACTATATTATTCAAACGCTGAATTTAGGTTGGGAGTTATATGAACCTACTCGGGGATTGAATTAAGGGTACACAAAAAGGAGGGCTCCAGCATGCTTATCGCATGGGGGCCCTCCTTTTTGGTTCACTGCGGATATATTACTGACTGGCGAGCATGCCATCCATCTTTTAAGAATGGCTATGCAGCACCGTCAATATCTCTCTCAGTTCAGTGACTGGAATCTGCCCCGGTGCGGAAGCTTTCTTAGCGGCACCAAAGGTCAGAGCCGAACCAAACAGTTCTCCGGTCAGGCGGCTCACGACACCTTTCCCCGCCATCGACATCGTAATAATCGGCCGATCTGCATGCTCTTCTGCCATAGTACGCGTGGCATCCAGCAAAGTGAGCACATCGGCTGTATTGGTCGGCATCACTGCTATCTTAGGCAGATCGCCTCCCAATTCCTGCGCCTTGCATAATCGGGAAACAATCTCCTCCTTCGACGGCGTCTTATGAAAGTCATGATTAGATATAATCACATACACGTTATGCTTGTGTGCTGCTTCTACCAGCGTCTTCACATCAGCCTCCTCATTAAAAAGCTCTACATCAATAAGTTCGACTTGCCCCGTTGCGGCTATTGTACGATTCAATTCCACATAACTTGCCGCACTGATTTCCTTTTCTCCACCTTCTCGGGCGCTACGGAACGTAAATACGAGTGGAATATTGGCTAAAATAGACCGAATTTCATGTAAGGCAGCCTTTACCTTTTCCAGATCCTCCACATGTTCGAAAAAATCGCCTCTCCACTCTACGATATCCAGGTCGAGTGTACGTAAATAAGTAGCTTCTTCCTTCAACTGCTCCAACGTTTCTCCCACCATGGGCACACAAATTTTTGGCGCTCCTTCACCAATCAGAACATCTTTCACCTTTACGATTTTAGCCATCTCTATCTCACTCCCAAATTACAGTTTCAAGTCGAACATGTACAATAATTCATAGTATAACGCATTCTGAATAAGCATGCAGATGATATGATCCAGTCGTCGTTATTTGGGTTCAAGTGCGATTTTAGGCGACAATTTGCGACTTGCTGGAAAAACTAAACTGTACCGAAAATTAACAAACCCCGCCAGTACGATCCCTAGCACATTCACAATAATAGCTAGCACAAAAACACTGGATATCTGAGAATGTTTCAACAGAAAGCCTGTAAACACAGGAATGATCGTGTATGAAAGCGAGGTTGCTGTATAAACAAACCCGGTAATCTGTCCTTTTCGTTGACTAAAAAATTCACTCATTACGGTTAATGTTAACTGAAGTACACCTGATATCGAAAACCCGATAACACTCGCACAAATAATGGCCGCAGCCCCTGACTTGAAAAGGAGAAGCGCTCCAAAAGCCAACAGGGAAATACATGGATAAATAAGAATAATGTGAACAGGTTTAACCCATTTTCTTAACACAATGACCAATACAAACACGGAAACCAGCGAACCCATATTGTAATAAACTAATAATCTGAGAGACTCTGATTCGGTCATACCGATAAACTGTTGTCCAAAAGTAGGCAACCATAACTGCACAATATAAAGCAAGGTAGGTCCCGTAAATCCGAGCAAGATAAGGCATAGCCCTTCCTGCCAAAACCGCGGCTTACTCCGGTCATTTGTCTCCCATTTCCCCGCTAGGCTTGATACAGAAGTATCACCAACTGGCTCCTTCTTGGGTGACTGAACCCGCATGTCTGGGAACTTCATTTTGAACAAGTAAATTGCATTTAAAGCAAATATGAGGGCTGGTAAAAAGAAAGAGAACCCGTAGAAAATGTCGTGATTCATAAAAAAGATAATCATTAGCGGTAAAAATGCCGCCCCAACGGATATAAAACCTCTCACCAATACTGTAGCCGAACCAGAGGATTTGGGGAAAGCTTCGATCAGCGCTGGATAAGTACCTGAATCAAGAAAAGAATTCGCTACGCCTGCCAGCACAGCCAGTACGATCGCCATCTCAAAGCTGGAACTCAGCGGTATACCGACCAAGAATACAGCCATCAGTAGCCCGGCTGCCACAATAAACGGCTTACGACCATAACGGTCGGAGAGCACCCCGGATATGTACAGGGTAAACAACCTGCCAAATCCCATCGCAGAAACCAAGAGACTGATGCCCGCCTGATCTGTATGCAAATGCTCTGTTAAAAAGGACATGTGCGATGCCAGCATAATATTAAACATGCCGAACAAAAGATAGTTCACATAAAGACCTGTCGCCACTGGAAAAGAAGTACGTTTCATCATGAATTCACCTGCTTTTGTAAGTAAGTCTTGTAGTATCAAAACGTGAATCATTTCACATTGCTTGCGTCGATGATGAAGTATAGAACACAATTTAAAATTTATCAAGTTTAAATATTGCGAGACTCCGGCTTAGACACGCTGATGCGTTTTCAGATAAAACTCCTTGCCGTAACTTAGGGCAAAGTTCCGAAACTCTACTACTGCCGGGGATAAATATCTATTTTTAATGCTGGCTAGGTAGATAAAACGCTCGTATTCTGGATTAATAATAGGCAATGTTTTGACGTTAAAATAATCTAACGATGAAATGCGGGGCATAACTCCGATCCCGTAATTGATAGACACCAGTCCTGCCATTGCCGTATCTTCTTCAATCTCGCAAATAATCTGTGGCGTAACGCCTGCCTTGGCAAACAAATTCTCAATAATGGGCCGAACCCCACTCTTTTTGTTGAAGAAAATCACCGGATAATCAGCTGTATCCTTAAGATCAATTTGGTTTAAAGTCGCCAGTGGATGATCAGGCGAAACAATGACCACCAGTTCCTGCTGAGCCAACGGAATAAACTCCACATCCGGTTCATTTTCCACGTGAGAGCAGAACGCCACGTCATAGTGTTCCTGCTTCAGGCCTTGAATAATATCGTTCGTATTCCCTTGGTGAAACGAAAAGGAAATGTCTTTACGGGCATCCAGAGCTGAAAAGGCTTGGATTATTGCTGGAATGAAGTGTGAACCTAGTGTGTAAATGAACGCCAAATCTATATTCCCATGACTTGGACTCACTAATTCCCGTAAGTTATGCTCCCCCTTTTCCAATTCATCCATCGCATGCTCCACATACTTCAGAAAAAATCTCCCGTATTTGTTTAGTCGAATATTCCTCCCCTGCTTTTCAAACAGATGAACGCCCAAATCCTTTTCTAATTCTGAAATCGCATGACTTAAACTGGGTTGAGTAATACATAGCCGCATAGCTGCCTGAGTAAAATGCTCCATCTCCGCAAGTACACGAAAATATTGTAAGTGCTTCAGGTTCATAATTATGTAATTCCCTTCTTTAATTCATATTTTAAATTATAGAACCAAACTATGAAAAACGATAAAAATATGCATTGGATTTATAATAACACCCCTTATATAATTAAGACATAGACATTATGTGAATATTTTCACTTGTTTGTGGGCGTACTTTAATACACCTGGACGATGCCTACCTAGGCCATTGATCTAAAATTTATGTTGGGAGTTACACTTATGAAAAATCCTTATATCAGAATGGCAACAGGGCTTTATATCAACTATTTTCTTCTGGGTATGATTAATGTTATTCTCTCGTCGAATATGAGCTTTCTGACCGTGCAATTGAACACGGATAAAGCAGCCATCGGCTATCTGGTGTCAGCGATTGGAATCGGTAAACTGCTCGCTCTCGGAGTAGCCGGAAAAATGTCAGATAAATACGGAAGGAAACCACTCATTGTTATTGCATCATTTGCTTATTTAATCTTCCTAATCGGTATTCCGCTTGCACCTAACTACACCTTCGCATTCGTGTTTGCCATTATCGCAGGGCTCTGCAACTCGATGATGGATGCGGGGACTTATCCCGCACTCATTGAAGGGTTCGGAAAAAAAGCCGGGTCTGCAACCGTCCTAGTCAAAGCATCCATCTCGATCGGTGCCATTGTTATTCCTTTCATGATTGCATTTTTTATTAATCACGATATGTTCTATGGATATTCCTTCTTTATTCCAGCAGGAATTTATCTGCTGAACGGGATCTTCTTGTCGATGACCGTTTTCCCCAACCACAAAGCCGAGGAACAAAAGGCTCCAGCCGAGACTGGACAATCAACGGATTCGTTCCACAGCGAGCCTAAGTTTTGGCAAGAAGGTTTGTCTCTGATTATTATCGGTTTTACTTCAACTGTATTGTTCATGATCGTTCAGCTATGGCTTCCTACCTTTGGACAAGAGGCTCTTGGCATGGACAAAGCCAGCGCCATTAAGCTGCTGAGCTACTATAGTATAGGTTCACTAGTTTCCGTTATTTTGTTGGCTATGGTACTTGGTAGATTCATTAAGCCCATTACCGTCATGATTGTGTATCCGCTTATTGCCCTGCTTTCTTTGCTGGCTTTAATTGTATGGCACAATCCTGTCGCTACCTTGATCAGTTCATTCTTAATCGGCTTGTCTACTGCAGGTATATTCCAAATTGCCCTCACGGTAATGACGGAATTTTTCCGTAAGAACAAAGGAACTACGACTTCTCTCGTAAACATAGCAGCCAGCCTATCGTTCATCCTGATGCCTTTGGCTACCGGGAGCATGTCCAAAAGTCTGGGAATTACCTCCGTATTCATTCTGGATATTGCGATTGCTGTAGTCAGTATTTTGCTGGCCGTGTTTGTTGCTTATCGATATAAAAAAGTATTTCATTAAACTACACACGTTACTTGGAGGCTTATATCATGAAAAATGCTGGACGTATTGACGGAAGAACACAATTAATCGGACTGCTAGCTACACCGATCGGACACTCTTTGTCCCCGGCTATGCATAATCTTGCGTTTGAAAAGCTGGGCCTAAATAACGCGTATATGGCCTTTGAAGTAGGCAATGAACAGCTTGAAGAGGTCGTACGGGGGATGCGCGCTCTGAACATACGCGGTTATAACGTGTCCATGCCTAACAAAACAGCTATACTCCAGTATCTTGACGAGCTAGACGACAGCGCTAAATTTACAGGTGCCGTCAACACTGTCGTGAATACGGATGGTAAGCTGAAAGGCTACAGTACAGATGGATCAGGTTATGTTCGTAACTTGCAGGAGAACGGTATTGATCTGAAAGGTAAGAAAATGACACTCGTCGGCTCAGGCGGTGCTGCAACGCCGATTGCTATTGAAGCCGCTCGAGCTGGTCTCGCTGAAATTTCAATTTTCGCTCGTAATGACCAGTTCTTTGCCCGGGCGAAAGAAAATGTCCGTATGATTAATGAAGAGATGAAACATGCCCAAGTCAAGGCGAATATCTATGCATTAGAGAATCAGGAGAAGCTGCGTGAAGAGATTCTTACAAGTCATATTTTCGCTAATGGTACAGGTGTGGGTATGAAACCGCTGGAAGGCAAAAGTGTAATTGAGGATGTGTCCATGCTTCGTTCCGATCTGATTGTGACCGATGTAGTATACAGCCCAGCTAAATCCAAGCTGATGGAACAAGCTGAATCCGTAGGTGCAACCGCCATTAACGGTTTGGGCATGATGCTGTGGCAGGGCGCATTAGCCTTCGAACTGTGGACAGGCCAAGAGATGCCAGTCGCTTATATTAAAGAACAGCTTTTTGCTGATCAACTGTAAGATTTAGAGCTGCTCAACAAGCACATCAAGCCATGAGTTCCTTCTATTATATACGTATATATGTACTTTAAAGACGATGCTCGGCGAATGAACACTTCTGCCGGGCATCGTCTTTTTTATGGGTACAGCCCCGTTCTTCCTTCTCTTTTCATTAATCCTTATACGGGTCAAATTCATTGGCCCCAGCCATGCATACCCCAATAGGCTTTAGTTCATGCATAACTTCCACGGTCTCGGAGTGAGCGTCCAGTACCTCGCGCAGTTTGCGGTAGACGAACGGGCTTTCATCTGTACCGGCTCCGCGCAGCTCGACACCATAGTTCCGAACAGCCTCCTTCATCTGTAGGTCCGTAATCTGCCCACCGCTACGCGTACGGGTTTTCCAATTCATTTTACCGGCTGCCTGGGTACGACTCATAATACGACCTGCGCCATGGACTGTACTATAGTAGGAATCCCGATTTTCTACCGATTCTTTCCCACGCACAATCACCGAGATATCACCCATGCTTCCTCCAATAAAGCCCATTTGGCCAGGGGCCGAGGGGGTTGCGCCTTTGCGGACTACAATGGTGTCGCGTCCATCATGCTGTTCCTTCCACGCGTAATTATGGTGGTTATGCACCGTAAAATCCGCTTCGGTCCCCATAATACCAAGCACTTGTTCTATCACATAGTCACGTCCCGCATACGCATAGCGTCCGGCAAGGCGCATCGCACGGTAGTACATGTCTCCCAGCTCACTGTTCATATCCAGCAGTACAGGCGGCTGATCCATATGTTCTCCCGGCGCCTTTCCGAGAAACTCCCGTCCTGCAGCCAAGTTTAGAAACCCACTTGCTGTTTTGTGTCCAAAGCCCCGGCTGCCGAAATGATTGGCAATCCAGACCTGTCCTGTCGCTTCCTCCACAAATACATCAACAAAGTGATTACCACTCCCTACTGTACCCAGCTGTTCTCTTGCCAAGGACTTCAGTTTGTCATGTTCTTGTTTCCCAATCGCCGCATATACTGCCCAATCCGGGTCATCGAACAGCTTATGGTCTACCTGAATTGCATTCACACGGCCTACGCCAAACGAAATATGACGGGCAATCTCATCCATCACGGCTGAAATACGCGGCATAATATCTGCTGCAAACAGCTTGGTTCTTACCGCCTTATTCCCGCAGCCGATATCATACCCTACACCTGAAGGTGAAATTTGTCCGTCATACACCATCACACCGCCAATCGGCTGACTGTAGCCTTTATGATGATCTGCCATCAGTAGCGCCTGAATCACATTACCATTTTCGGCACATGTGTGGGCTTGAGATAGTGCCCCCGGGTCAGGTGATCCCCATACGCGAACTCCATTGATTTCTTGATAAGCCATCGTTTTATCCCTCCATATTTTGCAAGAAAATTTCTATATGTAAAATTGACTACTTTTAAACTTTGGATCTCTTAATAGCATTATGTACGGTTTACCCGCTTCCGAACAGGGCGTAAGTATTACAAGCACAACATCAGACGTCTCTATAAGAAAGTCCCTATAAGAAAATAAAAAAGGATATCCATGCAGCCGACCAGACTGTAGGATATCCTTTTATGATTATTTAGAAACCATTAATCAATTTTACTGATATTTTTTGATGATTCCGAATTGATCCACAATAAAAGGTTTGGCATCATTTTTGTTTTGATCAATTTCGTACGTTACGGCTGTAACTTTATTTTCGTCTACGGTGATGCCAACAAAATTCTGTACCTGTCCTCGTACAGGTCTACGATTGTCACTCGGATCCGGGCCATATACTGCCGCATGATTCTCTTCAGCTAGTTCAAAGAGATTATAGTACTTATCTCCAAGTTTTTCACTCGGGTTCTTGTAGTAGACTTTGGGGCCAGCAGTTGCTGGGATGACATAGATACTTCCATCCGGATTCACACTATATTCAATCGTCTTTTCATTTAATCTATCTTTTAATTTTGTTGGCGTTGTTGCTTTACCCTCTTGGTTGATTGGCTTCGTACGAGCGTAAATATGATCGTGCCCCTGCACGACAAAGTCGATATCAAGTTTGTCCATGAGTGGAGCGATTTGGTTACGAACTCCATTGTTATCCATGATGTCAGAATCTGTTGCATGATTAGAGGTAGTGTAGGGACCTTTGTGAATGTTAACAATGATCCACTTTGCACCTGCCCTTTTGGCTGCCGCAGCATCTTTCTTTAACCATTCAACTTGATCTTCAGAAAAATTGGCATATTTCTCTGAGTCCTCATTGGAGTTCAGTACGATAAAGTGAGCATTGCTGTAATCAAAGGAGTAGTACGCTCCTGTTTTAGTAGCAGAACCAGCTGGTTGATTAATATTAAAGTGATCATAAAAAGCGTAGTTCTCATCCTCGTGATTACCTGCTGAAGGAACAATGGTTGTATTCAAAAGACTTTTTTGTGAATGTCCCAACAACCAGTCCCACTGCTCTTCCTTGGTACCGGTGTCTACGATATCTCCGTTGTGGACTACAAACTGAGCATTACCTACAGTTTGAAGTGCTTTTTCGAGCGTCTGTGAAGACAATATGGCTTCATCTTCACTTTTTGCTTGTGTATCAGCTAAATCAATGAAGGTAAATTCACCGCTCTTAGGAGCCGTTTGAAACGTACCTGTTTCGCTCCATATCCCGCGCGCTGCATCACCCACACGATAATAATAAGCTGTGTCCGCTTGAAGACCTGTAGCTACAGCTTTATGGACAAGCTCTTCTGGAGAATTGGTCGATGGAGAAGAAGTCCCTTCAAATGTAAGAGCACTCGTAAAATCAGCTTCAGAAGCCGTTTTCTTGATTACTTGAACAGTGCTCTTCGTGGAAAGTTTTGAAGTATACCAGGTAAATCCTTTGGAACCTTTTGTGTCTCCATAAAATGTAGCTGTAACTTTACTAATACCATGATCTGTATTCCCTACTGACTCAGCATGGACAGGCAAGGCTGACATGCCCGTAATCAAACCTAGCGCAAGAGCAACAGACATAGATGTTGCTGACCATTTTTGAAACTTCTTAAACATGTGTACACTCCTCTGTGTAGTTAATATGTAAAAGTTATAAATATGATCATATCAATCAAATGTTAATACGTTGTTTTAGGAAATATAGTAATTTGTAAAAACGAGGTTATAAGTGACCAAGCGATTGAGGAGAAGGATAGCTACCTTACCCTTTTAGTGCTACAAAGCCAAATAAGGCTAACCGTATATTTGCAAAGTTTGCAAAATCGGCAGCCCTTTGTGCATCGCAATTTCGATCATTCCACTGACTAATGTGCAGAAGTATTTTTCGAATCTGCTTCATAACGAAGGCCGAATTGTTGTCTTGCCTCCTCCATCACTTCAGCGACTGTAAGTGAAGACTCCAAAGAGTTAATGGAACTGTTGCGTTCACCACTCTTGATCAGATCTATAAATTCCTGAATTTCATAATACATGGGCTCACGCGTCTGAGCTTTGGTCAGATCCTCAATCGTGCCGTCCCGATAATGAATTTTCACCTCATAGGGCTGACTGATTTTGTCGATCACCATCGTTCCATTCTCACCCTGAATTTCAGCAGGCAGATAGGAATCAGTAATTTTGGAATACATGACGATAGCATCCATATCCGGATACTTCATCACGATACTGCCCTCGCCATCGACACCAGAGGATAAAAGCACACCAACCGCCCGAACCTCCTCAGGTTTGCCGAACAAAGTCACCATAGGATACAAACAATACACGCCAAGGTCCATCAGGGAACCGTTGGAAAAGGCCGGATTAAACGCATTCAATACCTTACCTTGCTTAAAAGCATCAAAGCGGGAAGAGTATTGACAGTAGCTTGCAAAATAACGCCGAACCCGGCCTATTTTATACATATGATCCTTTATTATTTTAAAGTTAGGCATAAGTGTGGATTTAACAGCCTCCATCAGCAGAACATCGTTGTTGCGCGCGGCTTCGATCATGCTCTTCACCTCTGCTGCATTAGACGCAAAAGGTTTCTCACACAACACGTGCTTTCCGTGATTCATACATAAGATCGCCTGCTCCGCATGTAAGGAATTGGGGCTGGCAATATATACGGCATCGACCTGGTCACTTGCGGCCATTCGCGCCAGGTCTGTAAAAACCTCCGGCTGGCTGTTATATTTGTCAGCAAAAGCTTTGCCCTTATCCTCTGTGCGTGAGTATACCGCCGTCAGGGAAAATTCGTCCGTCTCCATCGCAGCTTGAATAAACCTTTCAGTTATCCAGTTGGTTCCAACAATACCAAAACGCATCACAGTATCCCATCCTTCCCGTGAGTCATAACAATTCATATGTACCTATTCTCGCATTCCAGCCTAATCTTGTCCACTATACCGTTAGTCATATCTCGTGCTTCAACATGTTCATTCGACAAAAAAAGACTGCGGTCTATCAGCTTAATTTATACTGATTGTACCACAGTCCCTGTCAGTTATTTGGGGTTATATCTCTATTTTTTCGATATTACTTTTCCTACTTCTTCCAAAATAGCATCCATGGAAGCAGGGTCATGTACATCATACTCATCAATGTTCAGACGCAGTACAGGACAGGCATCAAATTCGTTGATCCAATTGGAATATCTGCGATGCATTTGCTCCCAATAAGAACGCTCGGTCTGAATCTCCATCTCGCGACCGCGCTCCTCAATCCGACTCAGAATGGAGGGCAAACTGCCTTCCAGATAGATCAGCACATCAGGGTGCGGGAAAAACGGTGTCATCACCATCGCCTCAAACAGGCTAGTATACGTTTCATAATCGGTAGGATTCATCGTTCCCTGATCGGCATGCATTTTCGCAAAAATGCCTGTGTCCTCATAAATAGAACGATCCTGCACAAAGCCTCCACCAGACAGGAAAATATTCTTTTGTTCCTTGAAGCGTTCCGCGAGAAAATAAATTTGCAAATGAAAGCTCCATCTTTCGAAATCGTGATAAAATTTCTCCAGATAGGGATTATGATCGACCTGCTCCAAAGAGGTTTTAAAACCAAGGCGTCCGGCCAAAGCACCGGTCAACGTGGATTTACCTACACCCACTGTGCCCGCTACCGTAATCAAGGCATTTGCAGGAATGTTGTAATTATTCACTATATAAGCTCCTTTACATCGGAAACAATTTGTTTAAATTGTGCCTGATTTTCTACAAAATCAATTTCATTCCCGTTCACGGTCAATATACGAGGGGAAGGGGACTGTTCAGCGAGAAACTGCATGCCTTTATCATAATCTATGATCAATTGCTCCAGATAGGCAGGGTCCATCTCCTGTTCAAAAGAGCGTGCACGCTTGCGAATTCTCCCCAGCAAGGTATCCAAATCTGCTTTGATATAAATGATAATGTCCGGCTTAGGCATATCATCTGTGAGCAAATGATAGATTTGACGATATTTTTCTAGCTTCACACCCTTAAGCGTACGTTCAGCAAAAATCAAATTCTTGTAGATATGGTAATCAGAAATAACAGGCTGAGCTTTCTCGATATATTGCAGACCAGTATCCTCCAACTGCTTATACCGATTGCAGAGGAAGAACATTTCCAACTGGAAACTCCACTCATCTATATTCTGATAAAATTTATCGAGAAATGGATTCTCCTCGACAATCTCTTTGATTATCGGCCAATGTAGCTCGGTTGAAAGCATCGAAGCTAACGTCGTTTTGCCTGCTCCGATGGGCCCTTCAACGGCTATAAATGGGGCTTGTTTCATGCGGTTCTGCTCCTCCTTGTACTCCAGTCCATCCTGTGGACAACTATCCTATTGTATCACAAGGTAGTGCGCTAAAGGCATACCAAATCTATGGATAAAACAAAAAAACAGAGCGCTATATTTTGCTTCATAGCGTCCCTGTTTCTCATTTAAACCAACCTTTTTCATTAAAACGTGTAATCGCTTCGATCCGGTTACTGACACCCAACTTATCGAGAATGACTGAAATATAATTGCGCACCGTCCCTGTCGTTAAATACAGTTCACCAGCAATCTCTTTTGTGTTCTTTCCGTCAGCGATGAGCGCCAACACAGTCTTTTCACGCTCTGTTAGCGGATTGACTTCGGCATAAGCATCATCGACCAGTTCCGGAGCATAGATACGCCGACCTGCCATAATACTGCGAATGGAGGAAGCCAGTTCTTCACTGGGACTGTCCTTGAGCAGATAACCGTGTGTCCCCGCCTTGATCGCTCGTTCAAAATACCCAGGGCGGGCAAACGTAGTTAAAATCAACACCTTGCAGTTCAAGCCTTTGAGTTCCTCAGCCGCATCCAATCCGCTCTTTATCGGCATTTCGATGTCCATAATGCATATATCCGGTTGATGCAACTTCACCAGTTCTAAGGCTTCTTCCCCGTTGCTTGCTTTTCCGACTACTTTCATGTCCTCTTCCAAGTCTAGCAGGGAAGCTAGAGCACCTAGCAGCATACGCTGGTCTTCTGCAATGACAATTCGAATCATGGCCCCACCTCCTCATTCGGCTTTTCAGTGATATTGGGCACTTTAATGACCAAGGTCGTTCCCTGATCTGAACGCAGCTCCATACATCCGTTCACGAATTCGAGCCTTTCCTTCATACCTTGCAGGCCGTTTCCACGAAGGGTTCCATTTTCTCTCGTAATACCGACTCCATTATCCTGAATCCGAAGAGTTAATTCCTTACGAGACGGCTCAATCGTGATGGAGCAAGCGGTAGCTCCACTGTGCTTAACCACATTAGTCACCGCTTCCTTCATACACATACTCAGAACATTTTCATTCATTAATGATGTATGCTCCAGCTTCGGGTCGCCCTCTAGAGTCAATTCAATGTGAGCAGCCTTTAAAATCTGCCGAATACGTAGCAGTTCATCCTCTAGTCGCATACCGCGCATTTGAGTAACCATTTCCCGTACCTCTTTTAACGCGCTTCTTGCCGTGAGACGAACATCGTTAATTTCGACATGCGCCCGCTCCGGGTACTGATCCATCAGTTTGCCCGCCAAATCGCTCTTCAGCCCAATGAGTGACAACTTCTGACCTAAGGTATCGTGCAGGTCACGCGCAATTCTTTGCCGTTCCTCCAGCTTAATCAATTCCGATATTTTCTTATTGGCATCCTCTAATTGGACTTGGAGCCGATCGCTTTTGTTGCGATTAAAATTCGTAATCGGAAGGAGGATCACACCGATTAGATTGAGCAGGATAAAAGGAATCTGTTTAATAAAAACGGGATTCTGAGAAACAAAACCATAATTGATCAATCCAATCGTAATAACCATTAAAATGATATACAGCGTCGTAAATGCAGCCTTACTTTTAATATTACCGATCAGATAGGCGATAAATATCGAAAAATACATATAGCTAAACAGCAGTGTCATGGTAATCGATATGGCAATCTGTACACTGGTCCAAAAGTATATGAGCCAGCCTTTTGAGACAAAAGCCAGTACATAACATGCAAAGAATACCAAAATAATAGCAGTACCCAAAATAATATGACCTGTAGATGAAGAGCTAAAGTAGTAAAAGGGCAGGATATAAAAGACGACCCAAACATAAGGGCTAAGCCCTGTATTTCTTTGGAAAATCTGATACCATTTTTGCATCCTGCCCACCCTCTTCTACTTCACATGACTTATATTCCTTATCTTATCATACCAGGTTTTGTTCAACGTTATTTTCTTTCTGTGCCTACAACAGGTGTAGGCATGGGTTTCGTAACTGCAACACGTTTGCTGAGGAGCGGCTTCACTTGTTTAAAGGTCAAAAAGGTTTTCGTATTTTCATCCCAAAGTCGGAACTTCAACGATTGCAGACTGCTACTCACTGTGATCGTGGTCGCCTTTTGAAGTAACGGTGTCGCTTCATGTGCTTTTTCCAAATTATAATTTGGAACTTTGGGACTCAGGTGATGAACGTGATGAAATCCGATATTGCCCGTAATCCATTGCAATACTTTAGGAAGCTTGTAGTAAGAACTGCCTTCTACGGCTGCATTAATATAACTCCACTCTTCATCGTGCTCAAAATACGAATCCTCAAATTGGTGTTGTACATAGAATAGCCAGATTCCCAACATACCGGATACAAAAAAGATAGGTGCCTGTACGAGAAGGAAGGCCTGCCATCCAATAGCCCAGCACAACAGTGCATACAATGCAACGATGGATATATTCGTCACATGAGTGTTCATTTTTTCCTTGCGTTTGGCTGTCTTGATATTAAAGCGATAGGAAATCAAAAAAGTATAGATCGGACCTAGTCCGAACATAACCCAAGGATTTCGGTATATGCGATAGGCCAACCGTGTCCATGTGGAAGCCTCTGTGTACTCTTCTACCGTAAGCACCCACATGTCACCTGTGCCTCTTTTATCCAGATTACTGCTGGTTGCATGGTGGATCGCGTGACTATTTTTCCATTGGTGATAAGGGCAGAGCGTAATAATACCTGTAATCGTTCCCACAATGTCGTTCAGCTTGCGGCTTTTGAAGAAGGATTGATGACCACAATCATGAAAAATAATAAACGTCCGTACCACAAACCCCGATGCAACAATGGCAATGGGAAGCGTCAGCCAGTACGAGACCGACAGGCTAAGATAAGCAGCATACCACAATAGGATCAGTGGACCCAAGGTATTGATAAGTTGCAGAACGCTGGATTTCGTGTTTATTTTCTCGTAGGGAGCCATATTTTTTTTCAATTGGGCTAATGGGAGTTGTGTCATACTCATTATGATCCTCCTTTAAAATGACGCCTATACCTTGATCCTGTTAGGCGTACATGTTGATCTAATCTCAGTATAAGGAGAACGCTCTAGGCGCTGTAGTCATAAACGTCAGTTCGTGTATATGACATTTGTCATATAGACAAGTAACATAACCCGTTTTCCAAATGTTCGCGGGTTTCTTTTCTGATGATTGTTTGTTAAAATATAAGGTATAATAACGCTGTATGTGACTGGCGAAGTCAGTGGAATGAACCACGAGGGAGCATACAAAAAAAGCGTACCGTTCGCCTGGGAGAAGTATTTGCAGAGGATTCGTCTGTCTTGACGACCTTGTGCAAATACTTTTTTTCGTTTTACAAGACCATGACACCCTGTTGATTCCATTATGCGATAAATTCAGAGGAGGCTCGGACTATGGCTATTATCATGAAATCCAAAGAAGCAGCTGAGCAAGTATATGCAACGATCCGTTCACAGGTAGAAGAAATGAAGCACCAAGGACACCGTCCCCATCTGGCAACCCTATTGGTAGAAGGTGATCCGGCATCTGCATACTATGCACGGACCAAGCAAAAAATAGCGGAGAAGCTGGGCATCTCATTTCATCTCCATACGTTTGATCGTCATGTTAGCGAAACCGAGCTACTGCACCTGATCGGCAGTCTGAACGATGCATCCCATGTACATGGCATTATGCTGGAACTGCCGCTTCCCCAACATCTTTCCGCCTCCGTTATTAAACAATCCATTGCCCCCTACAAGGATATTGATGGGATTACACCCGATAACAAACTGGCTACCGTAACAGGTGACGCCGGACTATATCCCGCAACACCTCAAGCCTGTATCGAGCTGCTCAAGCATTACGGTCACACATTGGCAGGCAAAAATGTCACGCTCGTGGGCATCGGACAGACAGTGGGACTTCCCCTTTTCCACATGTTGCAAAGAGAAAATGCCACCGTTACCGCCTGTCATGCAGGTACGCGTGATATTGCAGAGCATCTGAGCCATGCAGACATTGCTTTCGTCGCAGTCGGATGCCCTGATGTGATTACACAGGAAATGGTCCATCCCGGTCTGATTTTGGTAGATGCGGGAATTAATGAGACGCTAGAGGGAAAAATAGTGGGAGATGCCGCTTTAGACGTGGGGGAAAAAGTACATGCTATTTCTCCGGTTCCCGGCGGTGTTGGCACCTTAACGACTGCGATTTTGTACAAAAATCTGCTCAAAGCGATACATCTGCAACACTACTCCAGAGAGGTGGTTTACTCATGAGTGAACTGTCGTGGAATCATTCCATCGGACATTTTCTGAAAGAAGCTGCAAGTGCAGCGCCTACCCCTGGCGGAGGAAGTGTATCCGCACTGGCTGCGGCACTAGGCGCGGCTATGACCTCTATGACCGCCAACCTTTCACAAGGAGAAAAATACGCGCACATCCATGAACAAATCACGGACGTCATTAGCAGCATGGAAAGATTGTCTACACATTGTGAGGAATTAATGGTCGCAGACATCCAATCCTTTGAACAGTACATGACCGCGCTGCGTTTGCCCAAGGAAACAGACGAAGAAAAGCGCTATCGTACCCATTCCTTACAGACTGCGGTGATCGCTGCCATTGAGGTACCCATGCGCCTGCTGGAAGTATGCCGAGACGGATTGTCGCAAGCCTATAACATTGTGGAAGTGTCCAATAAAAATGTGATTTCGGATCTTGGCATCGGCGCGATCCTGTTCGAAGCCGCTGCTCAATCTGCCCTGCTTACTGTTGACATTAACCTTGCCTCACTAAAAGACTTGGATGTCAAACAATCCTACGAGGCCAAAACAGCCACACTTCTTCGTGAAATCGGACAGATCAAAGAACAAACCTTATTGATGGTGCGCAGTCGAATAGCAAATTAGTCTGATCATAGTCGTGTTTAACCTGTTCGAACCAACATATTATGCTTACTCGCAAAAGAAATAGTCTCCAAACCCATCTCTAATCGTGGGTTTGGAGGCTATTTTATTGAAATTCATACATTATGGAAAACTTTTCTATACTTTCATCGTCTATGGATAGGGGATATTCTCCAAGATCATTTTTCCCTTGTATACATTGATCAAGAAATGAGGAAAAACGCATGAAAAGACGTACTCTGTTAATCAGTATGATCGCGCTGTTATTGTTCAGCTCCAGTGCATGGGCGGCCGGTGATGAATCGGCGTCCCGTATTCGCTCCTATGATTCCGGGAGTCTGATTCAATCCGATGGGAGCTTGTGGTTATGGGGCTATAATCAATCCGTACCGACTCGTGTAGAGGATAAGCCAAACGTTGTAAGAACATTTTCGAATATAATCCAGGAAGGCGATCTGATATTTACCTTACAAGACCACTCTGCTTGGTATGTGCCTAGAAATAATATTGCTGAATCCGTGAAATTCGTTCCTCTGGAAGGATTACAGAACCTCGCAGCTGTAAGTAATTTGAATGATCATGTGCTCGCTCTGAGCAGCGAAGGCAGCATATCTTCCGCTGATCGGCTCGACAATGGAAACATCTCTAGTCCTTTTCAAACCCTATCTGGCATCGACGAGGTTGCCAATATAGATAGTTACTATGAGGAAAGACCGGATTATGAGGAACGCTGGATATTTCTAAAGAAAGACGGCAGTGTATGGAAAAATACAAAAGCCTTACAGGGCTTCGAACCTATTTCATCATTAAAGGATATTACTGCTATCTCCAAAAACATAGCCTTAAAGAAAGACGGTACTGTATGGACATGGCCCAAAGAATTTGATAAAAATGTAACTCCGTCCGAAACTTTATCCGTATCGCAGATTCAAGCCTTATCGGACATCAAAATAATTAAGACCAATGGAAGTTCCAATCTCGCGATTGATCAACAAGGACGGTTATGGTTCTGGGGTGAAACGGTCACAGGTTACTCAGATAATACAACCTATCACAATGAAAATACCCCTGTGCTATTATCAGGAGTAAAGGATGTTAAAGACGCCTTTTTCGCCGAACGCTCCATACTCGCCCTCACCACAGCTGGGAATGTATATGTTGCGTCTCTAGATGGTGAAAAGTTACCATCCAACGCCCCCTTTACATTGCTTGCTAAAAATATTCAAAGTATCAAAGCAGGTCCACGGCACGTAATCATGCAAAAAGCAGATGGGGCCTTATGGGGCTGGGGTGTCAACAAACACGCGCAGCTAGGTATAGGAGACTATGAGTTTCTTTATAGTTCACCAGTTCCTGTACAAAAACCGATTCTTGTCCGTCTCAATGGTTCGCCTGTCTCTCTGAGTAATGGTGTCATTACCCGCAACGGGCAAGCGTTTATTCCCCTTCGTTCTGTTTTTGATAAACTGGGGGCCGAGATCGCTTATGATTTCAACAGCAAAATAGCAAAAATAGATCAGTCCAAGGCAGAAGATCACCCTGTCTTTCTAGAAATAAATTTCAAAACCAGCCAAGCAAAAGTGAACGGTAAGGCTGTAAAGCTTACCAATCCGCCCTTCATGGTGAATGGTATTGGTTATCTTCCATTAAGGCTGATCAGCGAAACGCTGGGGGCCAAGGTAGATTGGATACAAAAAGAAGATACTATTGAAATTACGACAAAATAGTAAATCAAAAACCAGTCCAAACATGATTCATGTTGGACTGGTTTTTAATGCTATATACTGTGTATAATATGCGATCTCTTATCTATTTCAACAATTTGTTATAGCGCAGGATCTGCTTATTGTTTAGCTTTATTCTCTTTTTCTCTTTCGACCAGCATATCTACGATCATATCAATTTGCCCGGTAATAGCGATTGGATCATAGCGATAATACGTATCAAAATCGTTAAAGAACACTCTATTGTTCTTCACCGCAGGAAGATTCCCCCATACAGCGGACGACTTCAGTTGCTTGAGCGCGTCACCCTTTTTCTCGGGATCATACGTAGTCAGGAACATATAATCTGCGTCATACTGTGGCAATACCTCCATCGAAAGCTGCACCGTTTGTTCCTTGGAGTTCACAGTTTTCTTTGGCATATTCAGTTTGAGCGCATTGTAGACAGCTTGTCCGCCTCGACCCGCATTGTCGCCAAAGATCCAAAGTGCGTGCTTGTCCGTCAGCTCATACAGACCGAAAGTCGCCTTTTCGTCAATCACACCTTTAAGACGTGCGCGACCTTCAGCGGCCTTTTTATCAAATGCAGCAATAAATTGCTCAGCCTTCTCCTTTTCCCCGGTGATATCGCCGAACAGCTTGACCGTATCATAAATATTAGTCGCCGTGCCGTACGGAATATACAGGGTAGGTGCAATTTTAGACAAAGCCTCATAATTCGTATCCTTCATAACCACGATCAGATCGGGTTTGAGTTCCAGCGTCTTTTCCAAATTGGTCGGATCACCCACCTCTTTGGTTCCCTTTTCCTTCAGCAAATCGGTCAGAAAAGGATTTTGAAACGCAGTCGGCTCTACACCCACCACATTAGCACCCACGGACAGCAATTCTCCGCCGTAAAAATCCGTTACAATGCGCTGTGGCTTAGCAGGAATTTGAATATCCCCTTTAACCGTTTTAAAGCTTCTAGTCTCTCCAGTAGTAGCCGACTCTTGCTTATCTTCTGAAGATGAAGCCGGATTACTTCCATTGTTATTTCCGCCGCAAGCGCTGATGAATACAGACAATACAAGTAACATAGCTGTCATCACAAAATACGATTTTCTTTTCAACTGATTAGCCCCCTATATATTGTGGAGATGATCTTCCAATCCACATGATAATGATTATCAATATCGTAAGAAATATATCAAGCGTCGTCCTTGCTGTCAACTGAAAAACGAACTTTGCATCATTTCACTTAAAAAAACAAAAGACCTGCCAAAATGATGGTCAGGTCTTTTTCGTGGAGCCGTCTTCAAAAACCTACACATTGGGGCTAGGTTGCTGAAGGCTGCTTTCTGGTGATCGCTGTTTTGTTTTATATTCTTCTCCCCAATCCTTCATCAAGTTAATAATCGGGATCAGCGTTTTTCCGAATTCGGTGAGAGAGTATTCAACCTTAGGCGGAACCTGCTGGTAGACTTCACGGTGAACGACACCATCCTCTTCCAGCTCGCGCAATTGGAGTGTCAGCATACGCTGGGTGATCCCCGGACATATCCGCCGAAAATCACTAAATCGCTTAGTCCCATACATGAGATGATATAAAATAATCCCTTTCCATTTGCCCCCAATCACGTCCAGCGTGAACTCAACTGGACACGCCTGATCATTTCCAGCGGTACATTCCCCAAAGCCGCCTTTCCGATTACGCATAGGCTTTTCTCCTCCTTAGTATCATTTTATATACTACAGCACATTAATGTGCGTACTTCAAAAACGGTCATGTATATTCTAATATTAAGCATGTCACTTGGTAAGCGTCAATTTTAATCAACATCCATAAGGAGTGGAATAGCGATGGAAACCTTAGCTACTACTAAAGATCAAATCTTATCCGCATACGAGTTCAGACATGCAACGAAAGAATTTGATAGTCATAAGAAAATTAGCGATTCCGATTTTGATTTTATTCTTGAAACCGGTCGTTTATCTCCAAGCTCGTTTGGCTTTGAACCCTGGAAATTTGTTGTCATTCAGAGTAAAGCTATGCGTGAGAAGCTGCTGCCTTACTCTTGGGGGGCACAAAAACAACTGCCAACAGCCAGCCATTTTGTACTCATCCTCTCTAGACTTCCTGAAGATATGGTAGCCTCCTCCGATTATATCAAGAGTATGATGGAGAACGTGCAGCAATTACCCGCTGAAGTGATGCAAGGCAAAGAGAAAGTATATGATGCCTTTCTAAAATCAGATTTTGGGCTGGAGGAAAACAAAAGAGCCTTGTTCGAGTGGGGCTGCCGGCAAACCTACATCGCACTGGGCAATATGATGACTGCCGCAGCTCAAATCGGCATTGATTCCTGCCCTATCGAAGGTTTTAATAAACAGGAAATCGAACGCATCCTCTCTGAAGAAGGCATTATGGATGCCAAGCATTTCGGTATTTCTTGTATGGTGGCATTTGGCTACCGTCTCAACGAGCCGCGTGGCAAAACTCGGCGACCTGTAGATCAGGTTATTGAGTGGGTGTAAAACCTTTTCTCTAAAACAAAGGGGGTGTCCCCACAGCCATTTCGATGGCTGTGGGGACACCCCCTTTTCATAAAACCTCTGCTCTTAATTTTTCTCCAATTACTTACTGATAATTCACTTCTTCTGCAAAGTAAATATCCTTCAAACGATCCTTTACGCGTTGAATTTCATCCGCTGTTAAAGGAGCCGTTGGACATAGCTTGAAGTTCCTTCCGGTGACATAGCTTACGTCCGTGTGACCATCCGAGTTGTAGTCCATCTTCGGAACCGGTTTTCGGGTATAATCGGTAAAGTCAATAATGGACCATGCCGCATCTCCATCCTCTTTGGATAAAATAATCCGCTGTGAGGCATTTTCGGTCCACAAATAGCGCAGATTCGCTGGTGAATTATTGGAATCCATAGCCGTCTTAATACCTGAGCCTCTAAACATGAGCGTAAACTCCGTATGATCATTATTGGATCCTGCTACCGATTCATAAATCTGTTTCAGCCCGTCCACGCCTACAATCTCAACCTTGCGATCAACAGGGAAGTGGTTCACAAAATTCTCCCATATTGGAGCCATGTTATGGGTGTTGGCAAGTGCGTTGATGTCCAAAATAATGGACAAGTAGTTTACCGTATTTATACGTTGATAAGGGTTATCCAAATATTGCTGTACTATATACAGTTGTGGTGCTGCATCCGTCTCAGTCACATATGGGTCAAGCGGATGAAGAGTCCAGCGTGAGGAATCTTTCGTATAGCGTGATCCAATCGGATCAATCGTAACCGAGTTCATGAATACGGTACCGCTATTATCTGCTAGTCCCTGTGCGGGAACAATTGGATTGTCCTTATGGGACCAGTAAGGCATCAATGGAGAGCCCTCACCATACATACCGTTGACATTATATTGTGTAGCCGACCATCCCATCGCGGATGTAATCCGATAGTGATCTTCTAGCCATTGAGTCTGTTCGGGATTCACCGTAAAGCTGGTCAATGATTTCGGCAGATACTTCCGATATTGGTCTGTGTCCATGCTTTCAAACACGGAGGGTGATCCCATTGTACCGGATTGGTGCAGCTCATTGAATGCATTGTAACGATACATATACATCCACTCGTCCATCCGAGCTTCCCAAATAGGTAACCCGTACCGGTTATTCGGATACCCGGCCAGAATTCCAACTTCATCTCCGTACTGATCAACGTATGCCAGAACCTGTTTAAGCTGTGGTCGATTCGCTTCTACAAAAACAAATTCGTTTTCCATCGCCCATGTCACTTTGATATTGGGACCAAAGTGATCCATCAGCAATTGACGAGATTGCTTGATTTGATCTACCGTAGTCGCGCTTCCCTGCAGCATGATGGAGACAGCAAAGTATTGCTTTTTGCGTTCTCCCGGTACTACTGTTAATTCCGCATCGGATGTGAAGAGAACCCCTTGAGATGGCGACTCAACCGTGATTTTTAATGGAATGACCGAATTTACTACCGGAATCAAATGCAGGTTAGCAATCTTTCCATCCTCATCAAATATCCCTCTGGAATCCTCTACCCGAAGTATCAAGTCTGAGGGCAGCAATCCAGGAGCTATAACCTCTCCATTAGCATTATGAAATACGTAGGACATATTCCAAGCAGCAGGATCTAAAGTAGCAGCCTCTGAAATGGTATACGTAGCCAAGTATACGGACCTGATTACGTTCGGTGGCTCTGCCGGCGGAGTCTTCCCTTTCACGATCAGCTTGGCCTGAGCTGTAAGGACCTGATAAGGTTTGGCAACGGTGACCTTCATTTCTACAGGAATGAAGCTGTCCGCAACCGGAATATTTTCGGGATGTGCAATTTTCCCTTGTTCATCAAAAATACCTAACCCATCACTAAATGTGTATGTAACACTTGTGACGCTGGCAGCAGGAATGCTTACTGGTCGCCCTTTATTATAGAGCTGAAAGGATAACTGATATGAAGGGTACGTTTCCGGTTGATTTACCAGCTCCTGTGCCTTGATTACGACCTCATCTACCAGAAAATCCGAAGAATGATCCGGCGGAAGCACCGGTGGATCTGCCGGAATTACTGGTGGTTTGGGGTTAGGTCCCGATGGTGTAACTGGCGGTTCCGGCTTCGGTTCTGGTGGTGTCACCGGAGATACTGGTGAATCAGGGCTTGGGCGATGCCTTTTAGGCTCCTCGACTTCCGAATTCACAGGTTGTTGACTAATTTCCGGTGTCACATCGACCTCGATCTTCTTCGATTCTTGTTGGCTGGTCGTCTGAGGCATCGTTGCAGTTCCATCTCCTAATGACCCTAGCAAACGCTTGGCACGTTCTCTCAGACCGTCACCGCCTAACCATATTCGATAAGCAACCAGCGTGGCGTCCTGCCGTCTCACAGACTCTTTAGGATGGAAATAGTGATTCGTATCTCCCTCGATCAGTTCCAGCCGTTCCATCAGCCATACGCTCGTTTGTGCATAATTTGATATATCCGGCTGATCCACAAAACTGGATATACCAGCCGATCGGGTATCTTCAGTAACACCAAAATAGCGGGCATACCAAACGGCCATATCCTGACGAGTCATATTGTGCTTGGCACCGAATAATTGATCACTAATTCCTTTCGTAATGCTCTCTTCCTGTAAGGCCTGTACATAAGGTAGAGCCCATGGTGACACATCACGAAAAGAAGTTACGCCTCTGTTATTCGATGTTCGCTTTAAGGTTTTAGCGAAAATGCTTGCCCATTCCTGTCGCGAGATAAAATGTAAAGGTCGAAAGCTCCCATCCTGATAACCCGTAACATAACCTTGAGCAGCCATGGCCTCAATCGCATCAGCTGCATAGGAATGTTCGATATCGTTAAAGGCTCTGTCCGCAAAAACAGGCGCACTATGTATACAGAACAACCAGACAGCCAGTAAACCAGCCATGTAATGCCTAATTTGTTTTAACTTTTTTTCATAATTCATTATTCGGAATCATTACACCTCCTTTACTAGATAGCACTGAGCCACTTTCGCCTGTACTTTCATATCAACTTTGAAAATTAATCTCTCTTGTTTTCAATCGGTTTTTCATTACTGTTAACACAAAACTGTATATACTTGAATTATCGGAATAATCTCCCTAGGATTGAATAAAGCCAGTAAAAAAAGTAGTTTTGGCAATCTACTATCCTGTTTATTCACCATCTTTTTTTAAGCCGTAATTCCCTATCACTAAACAATGGTTTTCATTGGTAATTAAATATTTATCATCTTTTTGAGTTACTATGTTGATCCCGTATACAAATAAAAAAAGAGATAACATCTGTATCCGCATTCGCTTGAAGAATACAAAATGTTATCTCGTTCTCGTGTACATATATACTTATAAAATCCTGTCTGCTGTTTTAATTCTCTTTAAACTCAGAACCCTTATAAACATAAAAGTAGCCGTTTAAAGCCCCATTTTGTGGATAGGCAGCAGGATCTTTGCCTTTTATTTGACCAACCAACTCTCGATTTATAAACGCAGGGGGGCCTTCCTCAACTAGCGCTTCAGCAGACATTCCAGTGATTGATTTTACTGTGTTGGACCAGAATGTAACTAAGTAGACATCGTCAGCATTAAAATGATATCGTCCTTCACTTGGAGTTCCCTCATAAAACAGCTCTGCCAAAGAAGCTGCCTCAGACCCTCTCATAAAAATTCGAATCTCATCGGTTCCGTTCCATGTATGAGGAACTCCACCTTTTGGATTAACGTATTCTACAGTTTCTGGCTCCTTGTCGCTAATAAAATCAACAACTGCATATTGATAAACCTCATCTGTTACACTCTTGGTTGCAATTTCAGTTGTTTTCTCTGTTCGATAGCCACTGAACTTTCCATACACATTCGGGGTTTTGCCAATAGCAGCTAAGGCCTTTTCCTGATCCATGAATCCGGCTCTTCCAGCTGCTGGTGTCAGCCTGTACGTCTTGATTTCAGTCCCCTTGTACTGATCCCAAGTGTATTCGTAATAATATTTCGCATAAGATACTCCACTGTTCCAGCCTACGGATAACAGCATGAGAATACCTATCATGAATACTAACGGCCATTTTTTCAACTTCATACCCTCAACCTCTTTTCTCCAAGTACACTCAAATCATCATTAGCATTATAGCTTTTCAATAAATCTATCGACAGTTAAATATTAGAAGAAAGTGTGGATAAATTATGTCCTTGATAATTTACTATTTGCTTGTGTTTTACTGATCGGTTGCAGCTTTGAGACGTTTTTCCATTTCTGTAGACACCATAATGTTTAATAGCCCCATAAGATTATTGGTCTCATCTCTTGCTTTTTGATAGGCCGCAGCGAAGGCTTTTTCATTCGCGGCAGGGTTTTTAATGTCACTTAGTTTCTTCCACTCGGGCTTAACGCGTTGATCGTACATATCGTACAAGCTGATGTCTGTAGGTGTCTGGGCAACAGGCATCATAGACTCAAATTTCGAGGCAACCTTAAAAAATCCCAGCGTATTTTGGACCGATGGACTAGAATAATCATGCGTCTTCATCGCTTCTTCTAAAATATGAAGTCCCTCTCGTGACAAATAGAGCATTTTGACGAGTCCTCTTTCTGTATTAGAGGTTTCCTCCCACTTCTTGTAGGACTCACCTGGAGCAACTCCCTCTGTAAAAAAATTATAAGCTTCATGAATAAATTCATCTGTATTCAGGTGGATGGGTTCTTCTGTATATAAATTCACGACAGAATCACTGTAATTTGCAATGTTTACATGTTTCCCGGTTGGATCGGAAACCCGCCGAATCGGATGATCCTGCACTCGTACCAGCCCATAACGATCGGCAAAGGTAAGAAGCTGCTCCTGCGTCGTATTTAACCCTATTTGTCCTGCTGGCTGATCGGGTTCCGTTGCTTCTTTAGCCACGTCGGAATACGTCTTTCCATTACTTTTTGTAGCTTGGTCTGTAGTATTGCTCACAACACCATCCACACCAGCCTGTTCCGCATTGTCCGCCTTGGCATTCTGTGTAGTCGTAGTGGTTGCCGTTGCTGCTCCAGTCGTAGATTCACCTTCAATTTGCTTCTTGGAGTCACCGCATGCGGTCAGCATAGCAGTTAAACTTATTACAGCAGTCAACAAAATAATATACGCTTTTGCCTTCATCAGTATCTTCCTCATTTCCTTATGTATCATTCTTTATACCTTCGTGGTTTGATAGTAGACTTCAATAATATGGAATTAATCTTATCAAAAATAAAAATGAGAGAATACTGGACCATACTCCTGATTATCTTCGATGATTCTATAGTAATTCGTTGTTTTCTGAACTAAAATCGTGGCTCTCAACCTATATAATGGGCAAATTGCCCGTTGACTTTCGGAATACTTGATCCTCGGTACTACTCCTGCCTGTTCAAGTTACATTATAGTTGGTTCCTAGTTTTCTAAAACCGATCGTGCTGTTTTAAATCAGTAGGTTGTAGTAAATCGAATATTACAAACGAAAGCACCTGTAATTCATCATAGAAATGGATGAATTACAGATGCTTTTCTATTAGTTAGTAATGAGACTCCCTATTTTATTGTTTTTATGAATATTTTCCGTTCCGGCATCCAATGCAGTTTTGTAATATGAGCATTTATGTTCAATAACTTCCATTGTTTTTTTAAGTTCTTCCATTTGTGCTTCTACAGTAGCTTTTCGTTCCATAAACATGTCATATCTTTGTTGTAGTGTGGAATCCCCACCAGAACACCAATCAATGAAATTTTTAATTTCTTTGATCGGCATCCCGGTGGATTTTAGACATTCAATTATTTTTAAAGCGTCGATATCGGATTCTTTAAATAATCTTGTTCCGCTAGATGTCCGTTCTACAAAAGGCATAAGTCCCTCTTTGTCGTAGTAACGCAAAGCGTATGCTGTAAGATTCAATTCTTTTGCAACTTCGCTGATAGAATACGTCTTCATCATGTATCTCCTATACTTAATGACATAGACTTCGAGTTAACTCTATGATATAAGGGAGATTCTATCAAGTTATTTGTGGAATGTCAAAGTCCCCTTATAGGAAAAGTAGAATCAGATGCTATCTAACGAAATATAATTAGCAAGAAAACAACATTACTGAATAGAGGCTTATAAACCTGCGCTTGACTTAGAGTTAACTATAAGGATTAACATTGATTTGCAAGAGAAAAAGTATAAATGGAAATGAATGAAGGGGAACTTCAACCGACTTCAGCTAGTTTTCAATTTATACCGATATAACTGCATTCTCTTGAGAAATACAAATAATAGGAGGCTATTTATGATAACTGCTAAAGCACGAGCTGTCGATGGCCCAGACAAACCGTTTCGATCGGCTGAAATTAAACGACGGGATCTTGATTCACACGATGTTCTGATTGAAATTAAATATGCCGGCATATGCCATTCTGACATCCACACTGCTCACGGCGAATGGGGCCCAGTGAACTACCCTCTCGTACCTGGACATGAAATTGCAGGGATTGTCACGGAGGTAGGATCTGAGGTTACAAAGTACAGCGTTGGTGACCGGGTAGGGGTTGGCTGTATGGTTGATTCCTGTGGCGAATGTGAGAACTGTCGTAAAGGAGAGGAACAATACTGCCTTAAAGGAAATGTCCCTACCTATGCTGGTGTTGACAAATACGGCGAGCCTACACAAGGCGGATATTCTACCCACATTGTCGTAACTGAGGATTTTGTAGTAAAAATTCCAGATAACATTGAGCTTGACGTGGCTGCTCCATTACTTTGTGCAGGTATTACGACTTATTCACCGTTGAACCGCTGGGGTGCTGGTCCAGATAAGAAGGTAGCCGTTGTGGGCATGGGAGGCCTTGGCCATATGGCTGTCAAGATTGCACATGCTATGGGTGCTGAGGTAACCGTTCTATCCCAAACATTAAAGAAAAAGGAGGATGGCTTGCAATTTGGTGCGGACCACTATTATGCTACAAGCGAACCAGAAACATTTGAAAAACTTGCTGGGCACTTTGATTTGATCATTAACACGGTAAGTGCTGCCATCGATATGGATGCTTATTTTGCACTACTCAATCTAGACGGAACTTTGGTGAATGTCGGTGCCCCTGGGGAGCCGTTGTCACTAAATGTGATGTCCCTTATCGGACATCGCCGTTCATTTGCTGGTTCAATGATAGGAGGCATCCGTGAGACACAGGAAATGTTGGATTTTTGTGCAAAACACAATATTGTTCCTAAAATTGAAGTAATTTCGGCCGACCAGATTGACGAAGCCTACAAACGAGTGTTAGCTTCTGATGTGAAGTATAGATTCGTGATTGACATTAGCACAATGTAAGCTATGTAAATCATAAGTTGTACAAGTGATTTTAATTGTGAAGGTGTCCCCAAAGTATTACTTGGGACACCTTCACTTTATTCTGTGTACCATCCTATTGTCCATTTCCTCTTTTTGTATTTATTTGTAATCCAAAGATTCCATCCTTAGAATATAATACATTAGGAATAAATAGGAAGGTGGAACTTATCTATGTTTAAGACAATGGATATTTACAAAATCCTCACTTTAATATTTGCATTAGTTGTTATGATCTCTTCCTCTTTATCACTCGCATACCCAAACACCTACGAGGATTTGTACAAAGTCTCACAATTTTTTCTAGGATTTATATTTTTATTTTCGGGAATTACAGAGTTTAAGGCTAACCGTAAGAGTATGGCAATAATCAACTTCTCCATTTTCGTTCTCATTTTTTTTGTATCTATATTTACACTTGTAGTGCGAACAGGTTAACCACACGGTTTTATACCTCAGTAATAACCTTCCATAGCCCTCTCTCTCGTCATGTAAAAGAAAAGCCGAGCGAACTCAGAATCATCTGAATTGCGCTCGGCAAATGTTACGTATTTAGCAATCTTCTTTTAGTTTTCCTCTAATTCTTCAATTCTCTGCCGCTTTCCTATGCCAAAGATAAAATATCCAACAATGACGATCGCCATGAATATTGCCCCGACAATCAACGGCAAGCGTGTGTCTGGATTAAACCACATTCCAACGATCACAAGCAACAAAAAGATAATGGTGATGTAATTACTGATTGGAAAAAAACGAGACTTAAAGTTGTGATCCTTCATTTCGTCCTTCCACTTTTTCCTGAATTTAAATTGGCTGATGGCTAATGCAAACCACGGTACCATGCCTGGGAGGACACTGGCGCTGTAAATGTACAGAAACAGTTTGGAATTAGGCATTAAGTAGTTAAATAACACTCCTACCAGCAGCAAAGAAATGGTCGTAATTATACTATTTCTAGGAACGCCGCTTGCAGAAACCTTCCCAAAAAACTTAGGAGCTTGTCCGTTCTTAGCTAATGTATATAACATTCTGCCCGCACTGTAAATACCACTGTTGCAGCCAGACATCGCTGCTGTAAGTACAACAAAGTTAATGATACCCGCGGCGGCCACAATTCCTACCTTAGCAAAAGTCAAAACAAATGGGCTACCGATCTCGCCTATTTGGTTCCAAGGATAAATTGTAACAATGACAAAGATTGCACCCACGTAGAAAATCAAAATACGCCAGATGATGTTTTTAATGGCTTTTCGCAGTGTCATTTTCGGATTTTCAGCTTCACCTGCCGTAATACCCACCATCTCTATCCCTTGGTAAGCCGCTGTTACAATGCAGAGTGCAAATAGAAACCCTTTCAAGCCACCTGCAAAGAAGCCGCCATGGCTGAACAGATTGGATAGACCTATCGGTTGTCCACCGTTACCGAGTCCAAAAAAGATCATCCCCGTACCCACTACTAGCATGAAGATAATAGCGACAATCTTAATCATCGCAAACCAAAACTCAAATTCTCCATAAAATTTCACAGCCGCCAAATTGGCCAATGCAATAATAATTACACCTGCCAAAGCCGGTAACCATTGCGGGATATCTGGGAACCAGTAGCCCACATATACCCCAATCGCAGTGACTTCCGCCATCCCTACGGTAACCCATAAAAACCAATAGCTCCAGGCGGTCAAGAAACCGGCTAAGGGACTGATATATTTATGAGCAAATGTAGCGAATGAGCCTGTCACCGGTTCAAGAATCAGCATTTCCCCCATGATCCGCATGACAAAAAACATAATAATCCCAGCTAAGAGATAAGCCAACAGTACTGAGGGACCTGCCCATTTTATCGTACTTGCCGACCCCATAAACAAACCGACGCCAATCGTGCCTCCAAGCGCAATCAACTCAACGTGCCGTGGCTTTAGCCCTCTCGTTAATTGTTTCGATTCCAAAAGAACGCTCCCCTTCGTATATGTTCATCATCAAACGCTAATGATCCGGAAAACTGCCCCCAAACATTATTAATTTTTCAGACTGACGTGGTCGTGAGTGAACGACTACAAAGTAGTTCCACGATTCTTAAATATACAAGGAAACCACGTCCTATTTACTGTCCAAACCTTACTGTTTCTAAGACCGAGTCCGTAGCATTAGATGCATTGTATGACAAAAAACGCCTAAATACAACTGCTAATTAGCAGACATATTTAGGCATGAAATGGAAAGGAAGGTGATTCATGTTTTCTGAACAATGGTCAATTTAATGCGATGCATTAGAGTGCTAAACATATCTAGTTTTTCAATGATAAATATCACGATATTAAGCCTGTTTGAAATCTGCATTCAAACAGTGGAAAACATGAATTCCGAATGAAAGAGCAACATTTCAAACATTACCTTGTGATATAACTAGGCATGAATTCTAAACAAGGAGATAAAGATATAACTGGTCAATGGGTTGATGCAAGTGGTGATTCTCATCTATAAAATTGAAGGGTTCAAAGCCTGGCTGAAGATCAGGCTTTTGAACCCACTTATTCAATGATGAATGAATATGTATTTATTTGAGATTTTTTATAAAATTTTTCTGATCCTTGGTAAACATATAGCCACGTCGTTCATAGAACCTGTGGGCCTGTATCCGACTTGGGTGAGATAACAATTTGATCCCGGAAAATCCATGGGACTTTCCCCACTGTTCAAGACGCTCAATCAACATGCTACCTACACCTTGATTTCTATACTTTTCTTTAACAACAAATCCTAGTACATTCACCAAAGATTCAGAAAAAAGTAATTCATGTGGGCTTCCATGGATATATCCTAACACCTCGTTGTTTTCTTCATAAACAAAGATCACATCTTTTGATTCCTTTATAATCATTTCAATTTTCTCTTTTACTTTTACTTCAGGAAATAGATCTAGATTGGGATTAAAGTCTTGATTTAACAAATAAATATCATGATAATCAGTTCCCCTAATTTCCCTAACATTTTTTTCTTTCACTTTTGAAATGCCCCCTATTTTCATCATCCGATGCTTTATGTCGAATCATTACTCCTCGCAATCTTGACCGTTAAAACAATTCAGCATACCAATAAACGCTTCAAGTTTGGAATCCTCCCATGTTGAAATGCGTTGATAAAACTCATTTTCTTTTTCTTTTAAAGCTTCTAAGGCTTTTTCACGACCAGTAGCTGTCAGGGATATTAACACTCCCCGACGATCCTCAGGGTGAGTTTCACTTTTTACATAATTCAAGTGTTTAAGCTGAGTAACAAGTCGGCTGACAGAGCTTCGATCCATAGCGGTGGATTCCGCCAAAAATGTAGCGCTTGCCGGACCGTACGAAAGAAGGCAGCGTACGATCAGAAAAGCCGCAGGTTGTAATGATGGATCGAAAAGTGCCGCTGTTCTTACATTGAGTGCATGTGACGCGCTTATAAGTGCATTAAGTTGTTCACCAAGATTCAGTTCTAATTGCTCTCTTGTAGAATTTGAATGTTGAGTTTTATGATCCATATGTCTCCACCTTATTTGAATGAGTTCGAATATATTTGACATATATCAATCAAAATACATATACTTGATATATATCAATCATATTTTCAGCTTTGGTAAGTGTCAAGCAGAAGATCTACAGTATAAAGCATCTACAACCGTAAAGCGTAAGCATGAATAAGAATGTAATTGGATCGAGAATTAGGAGGATGATGTATATGTCGACATACCCGACTATTGTAATCACTGGTGCTACTAACGGTCTTGGACAATTAGTAGCAATTGAATTAGCCCAACGCGGAGCGCATCTAGTCTTAACAGCCAGAAATGAAAAGCGTGCTGAAACGACTAAAAATATTCTAAAAGATCTGGCGCCAAGTACAAAGGTAGACTTTTTTTTCGGGGACCTGTCTCTTATGAAAGATGTCAGGCGTATTGGAGATGAAATTAAAGCTAATTATCCAAAGATTGATGTATTAGTGAACAATGCTGGATTACATGGATTTGAACAGCGAATAACCTCAGAGGGTTTGGCAGAAATGATAGCAGTAAACTATCTTGCCCCGTGGCTGTTAACGCATACCCTACTCAATTCACTAATGGAATCCACAAATGCTAGGATCGTCAATGTGGCTTCTGAAGCGTCACGCAACCATGGCGAATTAAAATTACCGGAGGATTTAACAGATATATCTGCATTTACCGCAAGAGGTTCATCTAAGATATACGGAAGGACTAAACTTCTTAATATCATGTTTACAGAAGAACTTGGACGTCAGTTGGATGGAACCGGAATCGTAGTTAACGCACTTAATCCAGGATTTAACGTTACTGGCCTTGGCCGTGAGTTGGGATTTTCTTCAGTACTTGCAAAAATATTGAACGCTTTGCATATTGGAGACCCACGGAGAGGAGCAGAAATTATTATTCGTTTAGCAACAGAATCTCAATATCGAGAAGTGACAGGTGGATATTTTAATGTTGGCACTGGTAAGCCGATTGTGCCGACATATCCTGGTGGGGATAGCAAGATGCAACGCCTACTTTGGAGTACTACAACCCAATTGTTGCGGCAAAAAGGGGTTTTGGCATGAAATAGGAGCTATATCAAATAATGCCCCCCAACGAATGGTTCATTTTGTAAACTAAATCTCTCTTTTAACCGATAAATACATATGCTGGTTCTGTACTTAAATATCTCCTCCCATCTTTACATATTCAAGTACAAACGTGTATTTTTCCTAAAAGGGGGCTTCCTATGAACTATCTAGACGAGCATATACTTAGCCTCAAAGCTAAAATGGTGGATCGGAAGACAGCTAATAACGATAATGTGAAATCCATTCCAGCTCAAACTCAGAAATCGGAACAGGACGGTTCCATGTTTGAAGAAACAAAGCTACTTCATATTGAAAACGATTATCTCGCATTGGAGCCCATTACAATACTACACGGAGAAATTGGTTTCTACATTCCCAAGTCCTTTACTCCTATGCCAATGGAGCAAGCTATAATCAAATATCCTTCAGAGCATCGACCAAAGGTCATTTATACCTCATCTGAGGAGACTATCAATATTACTTTTAATCCTACAGATACTGCTCTGGAAGCGGAAGAGCTGCCCGATTTTGTAGAGCAAATGGCGGATATTCTACGGTCTGTACAACCGATTCGCAACTGGTTAGGTACCGAAATGGTTATCAACGGTTCCGGACTTTCAGTTGGGCAGATTCGTTTTGTGGCGGCGGGGATCGACGGTAATCTATACAACGAAATGCTATTCTTCATCCACAATGGACGAGTTGTCATTGGTTCCTTTAGCTGTCTGGAGGTAGATCTCGAAGTCTGGTTACCTGTAGCAGAATACTGGGTTCAATCCCTTTCTGTCCTTCCACCCTCCGCCTATTCTACAAATGAGAAAGGAATGACTACACCATGAGTCTGGGATACGATCAAATTCACATTCACCCTTATGAACAAATGGATCTAGAAGAGCTCACCTTAACGAAAAAAGTTAACGAGCATACTCGGCTTTATTTTACAGGTGTTATCCCCGAAGACTTGCAAGACAGTTACGTGGAAACGACAGAAAAAAATACCATCATTGAAGTCAGTCAACAAGATGAGTCTGGCGCAAGCACACCGCTATTTAGTGGGATTGCCCTCTCGGTCGAGGTAAAAGTCGTGCGAGGTGTGTACTATCTGGAGGTGGAAGCTATTTCCCATACGTACCGGATGGACATGAAGCAGCGTACTCGTTCTTTTCAGTATACGAAAATGACGATTCCTCAAATGCTGGAGCACATAGGTAAGGACTATGAAGGACTGGATGTGATCGACGGGGCTACTGGCGGAGAAGCCATCGGGCGGCTTGCCATTCAGTATCAGGAGACAGACTGGGCTTTTTTAAGACGCATAGCCTCCCGTTATCATACGAGTCTGATGCCTGTAGCCCGTTTTGACAGTCCCAAATTTTATTTTGGTATTGAGGACAGCCCTGCACAGGCGATACTGGATCATACCCGTTATACCGTACGTAAGCAATTGCTTCCTTTTCGTTATTTTCAGGAAAATGAGCAAACCAAGCTGAGTGAACACGATTTTATTTTTTATGAGGTAGAAACGGATGAGGTACTCGACTTGGGCGCTCAGTTGAATTTTCAGGGGCATAACTTGTATGTCATGGAAGCCTACACCGCCATGAGTCAAGGACTGCTGCGGCATCAGTATGTGTTGGGTTCTTACCAGGGATTTCGGCAAAAAAGCTACTACCAGGATAAACTGGCAGGAGCCTCATTAAGCGGTGTTGTACTGGACGTACGTCAGGATCAGGTACGCATTCATCTGGATTGTGATGAACAACAAGACGCAACCAAAGCACATTGGTTCAACTATTCTACTGTGTACAGTGGCGGTGGCCATACCGGCTGGTACGTCATGCCAGAAAAAGGCGATTCCGTTTCTCTCTATTTCCCCGGTAGTCGGGAAGAAGACGGCGTGGCAGGTAGTGCGGTGAGACGGGCAGATCGCAAGAGTACGCATAACTATTTTTCCAATCCGCAAATGAAAATATGGCGTACCCCGCATGGCAAGGAAATTCGACTGGGACCGGATGAACTGGTCGTTACAGCCAAGGACGGCGCTATTTACATCAAACTGGATGATAAAGAAGGCATTCATATCACCAGCAGCAAGCAAGTGAATATTTCGGCAGGAGGCAATCTCAGCCTGTCTGCGGGAAAGACGATGAGCCTGTCCGCAGGTAGTCAGCTCCGTATGGATTGTAACGGCAGTCATATTGAATTAAGCGGGTCAGCGGATATGAAAGGCAGCGAAGTGAAGTCAAATTAAGGATGATTAGCAATGGAAAAGCAAACAGATGTGTTAGATCAGCAACAAAGAGCTCTTCAACAGGCTTGGTCTCTCATTCGCAAAGAATGGGCGTTGAAATGTAAATCAAAACAAACACAACGATTACAGCATATAGTAGAACATTTTCGGGCCTTTTGTGAGCTGGTTCGGCAAAAGCAACTCACAGGTCATAAAGGTCATATCGGTTACATCACCTACTCCATGCTGCGCACCACATGGCTTGAACAGAAGCCCGTTTATCTTGTTGAAGCTACGGATGCCTTATGGATGCTTGATGCTGAGCCCGTTCAGTTGGAATACGATGCAAGTTGGATTTTTCTCTATTGGACTCAATTACATGAACAACTTGGGGCTGAAACTTTGAAGCAACAAGTCTCCCTTTCCGAACTTGAATTAGAACAGATCATGCTGGAAGCAGCGGGATATCTTCATACGATGATCGTTAGTCTGGTTCGTCAGGCTATGAAGCAAGTAGTCCACCTACCAGAGTTTGAGGCGTTGGATCGTGAAGAAGCTTTTGAGATTCGCGTCGGAGAGTATATGGATCATAGTGTCTCCGTGTACCGGGAAGATCGAAGACCCGTGGATGCTAACATCATAAAGTCTTGGCTGGAGGAAAAAGAAGAATCGGCCTACAGCTACCAAGCACTATCTCAAGTTCAACTGTCGAATGGAGATTACAGTTCCTTGGATTTTCGTTATACAGTCTTTCGCCAGATCGGGATGCAACAAAGTCGATTACATCACTGTATCCTCGTAGGCACGATATGGCAAGAAGCTCAGCTAGATGGAACCGACTTTTCGCACAGCCTGCTTCACGGAGCCGATTTCCGTGGTTGTTCCCTGCAAGAGGCTGTGCTGGACGAAGTTATAAGCAATAGCGAATATGGATCGGATGCTTGGCTGGATTGGGAACCGCTAGGATTAGATGGAGTGGATTTTACAAGAGCTAATTTACAGGGAGCTAGTTTTCAACATGCACAGCTTCAAGGAGCTACTTTCCAAGATGCCGCGCTGCAAAGAGCTTTATTTAACGGCGCAGATCTAACAGGTGCCTGCTTTGAAGGAGCCGATCTTACTGACGCTTCGTTTATAGGTGCATGTTTAGTAAAAGCTAATTTTACAGGGGCAAAGCTACACCGGGCAATCTTTACAGATATCCAACTAAGCGAAGCCATTGGTCTTGCTGCTGTAGAAGCACCCCTGGTTACACAGGTAACAGATACAGTGAGTAAGGAGAGTGGGGGTAAATGAGATATTTTCGACTCATGGTGGACGAGCGCGTAAAGCATCGGGTAGAGACTGCGCCCCTGTCTCCCTTGCAGGTGGAAGAACTCCTTTCGGGTCATACCATTCAGGCGGAGGACACTCCCCTGTTTTTAGCAGTACATACAGATCCACGAACCGTATATCCGGATTTTCTGGAGTTCCCTTTGCCGCTGGTTTCAGACTCCATGAAAGTCCTGTTGGAAAAATATATGCCGGAGCTGGAATGGAAGGTCGCTATACTTACCGATTTTCAGAAGGCCAGGCAGGATGTGTACTGGATATTGCGTCCACCTGTGGTGGATTGTCTTTCCTCACAAACCGAGTGGTATCCTGACCATACCTTGAAGCAGTTGGTACTTAAACACGGAAAAATCCAATCGTCTATATTTCGGATCGCCGGCTTGTTGGAAGCTCATATCTATATCAATCTCGCGATAGCGGAAAGTCTGCTGCGTCGTCCATTTACAGGTGTTCGTGTGCAAAAAGTGGAGATGTCCACAAAGGAGGAATAATCCGTATGGAAGAAGCAAGTGTGCAGCCTGGGTCAGGTGCGAAAAAAAGCTATGTCGTGGCAGGTGCGATTTTAAGCTGTAGTTACGGTACACAGCCTACGCGTTTGAAGCGCCCTTTTAGCCACGGGGTGTATGTCAAAAATAAAGCCCAGATGAATATTGGAGATTATGTGCCTGGAGTGAACATAAAATCTTTTGGAAATTGCTCCAGTCCGCTGAATCCGGCTGTGCAAGCCAGTGAGATGGTCGATATTTATGGGGTGAAAAAGGCTCCATGTATTCCTGTTCTTACGATGCCTTGGCTGAACGGAAAAAGCGACATGCGCATCGAAGGCCAGCCTGCTCTTACACAGAACTGTACGCATCAATGTCTTTATTGCGGGCACATACAAATCGAAAATGACGGTCAAGAGCTGGATTAATTAGTTGCAGCCTACCAAAATAAAAACAAAATGCGCTGGTGAGAGAATGGCTATCTTCTCCACCAACGCATGAAATAGGTTATCATCGAGTTGTTCAACATGATTACATTACATTAGGTACCGCAAAAGGTTCGGTATGAGCAGTTGGATTTCTCAGGCAATGTAGAATAAATAGCCTGTTCGTCAGAATAAGCATAAGGGTTCGAAAGAACTTCAAGGAGTTGCTCCATCACATGGTAGTCTTCCCGTTCCACCGCAGCTTCCAATGCTTCTTCTACTCGGTGGTTGCGCGGGATGATTGCAGGATTGCTGCTGCGCATCAGCTGATGCGATGAATCTTGGGATTCCTGCTGTCTGCCCAGTCTCGCCTGCCACTGCTCGTGCCACTGGGTGAATTCCTCAGTGCTGAACAGAACCGTATCCTCCAGCTTGTCCAAAGTTAGGGCACGGAAGGTATTGGTGTAGTCAGCACGATGCTTCTGCATGATATTCAGAAGATCCTCAATAAGAGATTCATCCTCCTGCTCTTCGTTAAAGATCCCTAGCTTCGCTCGCATTCCTGCAAGCCAGTGACTGTGAAACATTTTTACAAAATCTGAAATTGCATTCTCAGCCAGTGTGACAGCCTGCTCCCTGTTGTCATGCAGCAGTGGCAAGAGCGTCTCAGCAAATCTCGCGAGATTCCACGCAGCAATATGCGGCTGATTGGCATAAGCATAGCGTCCCTGCCTGTCGATGGAACTGAATACCGTCTCAGGATCATAGGTATCCATGAAGGCGCAAGGACCATAATCAATGGTTTCTCCGCTAAGGGTCATATTGTCGGTGTTCATCACCCCGTGAATAAAACCAACCAGCTGCCATTTGGCAATCAGCTCGGCCTGACGCTTGATCACTTCCTGAAGCAGTGAAAGGTAACGGTTTTCGTCATTGGCAACTTCCGGATAGTGTCTTTCCAATGTATAATCAGCCAGAGCACGGAGATCTTCGGACGTGCCCCATGCTGAGACGTATTGAAAGGTTCCGACGCGAAGATGACTGGCAGCCACACGGGTCAGAATGGCACCGGGCTGCTCGGTTTCCCGGATGATCGTCTCACCTGTGGATACCACCGCCAAGCTGCGGGTGGTAGCAATACCTAGCGCATGCATCGCCTCACTGATGATGTATTCGCGAAGCATCGGACCAAGTGCCGCACGCCCGTCACCACCACGGGAGTATGGCGTTCTTCCAGAGCCCTTGAGCTGAATATCAACCCGTTCACCCAAGGGATTGATCTGTTCGCCAAGCAGCAGAGCACGACCGTCTCCTAACATGTTAAAATGCCCGAATTGATGTCCTGCGTAAGCTTGAGCAAGAGGCGTAGCCCCTTTAGGAACCTGGTTGCCGGCCAGCTCCGCTACGCAATCATTCCTTTGCAGCGCCGTGCCGTTCAACCCCAGTGATGCTGCCAACGGATGATTAAGTATAATCAGCTTTGGCGAGCGGACAGGAGTTAGGTTGAGCTTTGTAAACATGGATTCCGGCAGACGAGAGTAACTGTTGTCGAAGTTCCACCCTATTTTATCTGCTATTTCTTTTTTCTCCGTCATAGTGTCTCCTTTTCTGCTGTGGTATCTTGGATTTTCCCCTTTTAGTTTTTACTTCAGTCCATTTATTATCCACTGTTCATCATGCTATTGTGCTTTTTAGCTTTTAACAACCTTTTTATTGTAATCGATTATCAAACATTAATTGTATTTGAATACCGAACGGGTCTTCAATAATACCATAGGCTTGGCTAAACATATTATTAGATAAAGGCACCATAATTTTCACTCGATCATCTGTAATTAGGCTATGATAAAAATGTTTAATTTCTTCTAAGTCAGCACTTTGAATACATAATGAAGTGTTATTACCAACTGTATATTTTTCACTGGGATTCATTGTATCTTCTGCTATCATTACTTTTGTTTTTCCGATGGATAAGACAGAATGAGCAATATAATTTTTATTTTTATCCGTAAGCTGTATGGAACTGTCACGTTGGGCCATGTCTTGATAGGTAACCAGAAACAATTCCTCTGCGTTGAAGTGTTTTTTGTAAAAATGTATAGCTTCCTTTGCCTTTCCGTTCATGGATAAGAAAATAGCTACTTCCAGTGTTGTACTCATGGTATCAATCTCCTTTATATATAATCTTAGTCAGGATTTTGTAAAATCCTCAGGTAGATATCTTATGAATTTGATATATTCCCTTAAGCTTATTATCATATAAAAAGGTATCAAAACATGACACCTTTATAAGGAGATTTAGATGAAGAAATCAGAAAGATTAAATGACATGATCAGATACTTAAACAGTCGAGAGTTCTTTAATTTAAATGACCTAATGGATAAATACCATATTTCAAAAAGTACAGCTCTACGTGATATTCATTCATTAGAACAATTAGGTATGCCTATTTTTTCGGAACATGGCAGACATGGACGATATGGTATCTTAAAAAATAGATTATTATCTCCCATTATTTTTACGATGGATGAGGTGTATGCTCTGTACTTTGCAATGTTGACGTTAGAAGCTTATCAATCTACCCCCTTTCATTTAAGTGTTAATCAACTCAATGAAAAGTTTGAACACTGTCTTTCTAAAATACAAATAAACCAGATTCATAAAATGAAAAAGGTTCTACAATTTGAAATATATCAGCATAATCATGTTAGTCGTTATTTAGATAAAATTCTAACAAGCATTCTTAATGAGAGTACCTCTAAAGTTAAATATGTAAAAAATAATCAGAAAAAAAGTTATTATGTTCAATTTTTCAAAATTTCCGCTAAGTTTGGTCAATGGTATGCTACTGGAATAGAGTTAAATACGAATAAATATAGAGTTTTCAGATGTGATCGAATCATCTTTGTAGAAGAAGAGGAGAACAATTCTCGCTTTTCTATAGATGAACTCCTTAGTCATTCATTAGAAATGTATCAAACTGAGAAGAGCATTGACTTTGAAGTAGAGATTGTAGAACAAGCGAAGGACATTTTCTATAAAGAACATTATCCCTCTATGAAAATACAGCAGGGTCATACAACAGTCATAAAAGGATTCTATAATCCTGGAGAGGAGGAGTTTATCGCTCATTATTTTATGAGATATGGTCATTATGTACGATCAGTGAAGCCAGAATCTTTAAAACAGATTATTAAAGATAGAGTTGAGCACCTCTTAAACCACTATCAAAAATTATAAGATTATCGAAGGTTTGTTTAACATTTCCTCTACATTTTAGCAAGGAAAAGAAGGCTCAAGCTCCTTTTCCTTGCTACCGATGACAATTGAATTATGGCTTCCGTTTGGCGATAACAGCATAGGACACTGTTCTTGTGAATCCAGATGGATTCCATGCAGTAAATACCCATCTGTCTTCGGCCGCGGAATAATTATTGAGAAGAAACCCTTGTTCATTACCAGAGAAAGTCCATGAACCGCTAATCAGATTATAGTCATTACCGTTAATCGTAGTGCTTCTAAAGCTATTAGGAGAAAGAGTGACCGGAGCGAAAGTGAAACGTGCGAATCCATCTCCAAGTTGAGTTACACGAATGGCTTTTCTAAGATTCATAACCACATGGCTTCTTTTTTTCAGTTTTTTCCCCAGTTTTGCTTCCGCTTTTCTAATTTTAACTAAGGTTGCCTTTCTCAAAGAAATCATCTCCTTCATTGTTTTACTTATAGTTAATGATGGAGTAGATACTTTTGAATGGACAAAATCCCCGGTAAATTGGCTGGATTTTCTGGAGGTGCTAAAACAAAGAGCCCTTCCTTAAATAAAGGAGGGCTTGATACCGCTACTTCTCATTATTCTCCGTTCCTATACCGATTTTGTTAAGCCGATATGGGTGATCATGGTGTCATACGGATCTAATTCCATGGTTTGTTTGCCATATTCTGTATCAACCGTCGTTCTTTGAAGTTGATTGCTATTGTTAATAACAACCAATATTTTACTTTCTGGATAATAAGCACACTCTGTATATAGGTTATCTGTAATGTACTTCGTTTCATGTAACTCATTACCCGCAAAGCGAATCATATTCAGCAGCAACCTTGTGTTTTCCCAGCTGAATTCGAATGAAGGAAGGTAAATTCCCTTTCCTTTACCGAAGGCATGTGTAGACAGTGTTATCATACCACTCGCTTCCTCCACTACCGCAGCTGAACCATCAGTAAGATAAATGCTATTCTTTGGTGTGATACTGGCTCCTTCAGGCACTAAATCATGCTCATCCCTAACCTCGTATGCCCATCTTCCATGACCTACTCTGGAGCCTGTATCCTCATCCAGTCCGAGAACATGCGCCATTCTGAAAAAGCTGTCATGGCCTTCGACCGCAGAAGGTTGGTTAATGCCAATAAAGGTCCCCCCCTCATAAACCCATTGAGTCAGTAAGTCCACACACTTGTTGTCATTCCAGTACTCCCCACCACTCCATGCTGAACCAGCAGAGCCGGCATTGATCACTACATCACAATCCTGTAGAATTCCCTGACGGATATCTTCAAAATCAATGAACTGCACTTCAATCGGCAATCCAGATAAAGCTTCATTGACATGAATCAAATCATGCATATACGTTTCATGGAAATGTCCGGACAAAGTCCACGATCTCAATTTACCCCAGCTGTGCAGAATAGCTACCTTCGTCTTGATGTGATAAGGTTTGCCTTCATGATGTAGTTCTTTAATTTCTCTAAATTCATTGGCAATCTTTTCGATATAGTCACAAAAATCCGGGTAAGGCTCTACAAGATGCAAATATCCGCCAAGCCCAATCCGGTCAATAGGCTCCCGCAGCAAGGCGCGCCGGATATTAATCCAATACTTTTTGGCATCCAGCGTGGGGTTTCCCCCTTCCATAAAGGTCGGAAGCCCGCCTAAGCCAACTGGAAATAAGTAAGGATGCAGCCGAATCTCATGTGTATTCACTTTTACACCTGAACACAGCCTCGCCTCATAACCTGAGAATACACATTTAATCAACCCGTCAAATCCAAACTCTTGAAAACGGTCATTGTAAGGCTCCATGCCAACCCAACTGTCATCATAGAAAACATAGGCCAGCTTGTCGTGCCTATGCACAATGTCAATTAATTTCTTGCCAAATTCGATTACAAAATCATTGATAAATGCCATCCAATCCAGCTTGCGCTGCTCAGCCGGGATATGACTGACGCGGTATTTCCCGCCATTCACAAAATCCTCGGCAGTCATCGAATACCCGTATTTCTTGGCAAACAGATCAAGCGCTCTTGAGCTTACCGTAAAATCGTATGAACCCCAGTCTGAGAACAGATGGCGATTGCGCTCATCGCTGCCCCAGATCCAGGCGAAATTATAAAATAAGGAAGTAAACCGAACAACCGTGGTTTCCTTATGATGGAGACACCAATCTTTCATCCAATCCAGCAGATAATTTTGCGTTTCTACATAGATGGGATCAATCTGCATCAAATGCTCTTTGTCCCAATGATTCGTGGTGTGATTGTACATGGAAATCTCTTCCCAGATCCGGTAGGCCATAAAGCTTACCGTGTATTTATGCCAAGGAACAATTCCGGTAATGACCACGTTTCCGGATTCCCTTTCATAATTCCACTGTTCTCTTGGAACTTCCTCTCCGGTCGTTCTGTCAAAAACATGCCAATAGTTAAACGCCTCTTTGGAATCATTCACTTTGAACTGTTCAGCAAAAAAATCCTCCATCAGATAGATGGATACATAATCTTGTACAGCTACCTTTGGATTTGTAATTAAAAAACACTGCTGCAGCTTATCCAGATTACGGGACGCCCACTCATTATGATCTCTGATGATACAGATTGTCGAATATATGCCGTACCCAGCGTTAATAATCTCATCGGACAATTGCGTGCCGTCACTATCACGGATGACATCGGCACCCCACCGTTCAGCTAATTTCAGGGTCAGCGCCTCATAACCAGATTCTCCCGGTAGTGTAAAGCCCCCCGTTGTTTGTTTGGACAACTTGGTTCCCTCCTAATTCAACATATCGGATAGAAAGGCCAATGCCAGGCCTTGACCCCAGCCCTGAATCCAGTCTTTTGGAATATTGCGATACCCATCCCGATCTTTCATAACCGCTGTGCCGCCCGACACACCTAGTACCCGTCCGTCCTCGCTGATATGGTTCAAGATGCCCTCCAATGCCTTTTGCACGTATTTGGTATGCAGCGGATTACCGTTATTGATCATGGCCGCCGCGATACCGCAAGATGCCGACACTTCTTCATAGGACTCCTCGTCATCCAGTACCGTCCGCCACAAACCATTCTCCGTTTGAACACCCTTTAGTGCCGCCAGTTGATCCCGAAGCGAACACTCTACGTCCATGCATTGCGGATACAAGTACCAGTCTTTTAAATGAATTTTGACTTGCGACATGGTATATGCTCCCCAAGCATTCGCTCTCCCCCAGAAAAATCCGGACATGTGATCCTGCTTGACATTATTGTAGCCATGGTACCAGAGACCGCTACTCGGGTCTTGCAGGTATTTGATATGCCAGTAATATTGATTTAAGGCGTCCTGGATCATGGCCTCATCCTTTAATTTGGTTCCTACACGCAGCAGAAAAAATGCCGCCATAAACAATGTGTCCGCCCATGCCTGTTCTGGAAAATCATTAGCCACGGATACCGTATGCTGCAAAACATGGTCTCCGAACCGGAGAGCATTGTTTTGGATGTAATCCACCTTGCTCATCACAATATCCCAATATTTTGGGTCTCCTGTTTCTTCATACAACGTGATCAGCATATGGCCCATAGCACATGTGTTTACCGTCCAGTGCGGCAGACCCAGCTCGATATATTCATCTGCCCACTGCACAAGCATATTCAAATACTCTTTATTTCCTGTTTTCGTATAGGCTCTGGATACACCATAATAAGCCACACCGCAAGGCCAGTCCCACGTCAAATCCATCGCCATGGTTTTTCTGACGACTTTGTCGATGACTCTTAATATCTCTTCCTTGTCATAAGTTAATGGAAGCATCTAGGTTCTCCTCTCTTTTGCACACGTCCCCAAAGGCGCTTGAGAGCTGTTCGTCACTGTTTTGAAAACGCTTTACTTATTCCATTCTACGCAGTAAAATAGTCTCCATCTAAGCATATTCGCAACAAAACTGTGCATTTCCAATCATTTATGTGAGGATTTTACAAAATTCTGATGTATATCTGCTGGTTAAAACCAAAGTCATGGGGGTATTGAATATGCCCAGAAAAAAGAAACCCGTTATAGAATATCGACACTACAGCTTGCCCATAAATTTCCCTGTCTTGCTATTAAGCGGTGAACGCTGGAAGATTTCAGATATTAAAAGTGAACACCTCCATTTCCATAACCATTTGGAGATTGGTATATGCTATTCGGATAGCGGCATCATGGAGATCAAAGGAGAATCTGTACCCTTCAAAGCCGGCGATGTAACCTTCATCCCCAGGTATCTTCCTCATACCACGTATAGTTCGCCAAATACAGCCAGTCTGTGGTCTTATATCTTTTTTTCGCCAGAGGACCTCTTTCAACATTCATTTAAAAGTGCTTACAGCAACTTCGAGCCAAATTTGTGGGTGGTGAAGGGAAAAAACTGTATATTGAATAAGGAGCAGTATCCCAAGGTTTATACACTTGCGACTTCAATCGTAGAGGAATTAAAACAGCAAAATCCTTACTATCAGGAAAGTGCCTACGGCTTATTGCTATCCCTATACATAGAACTCCTTAGAATTCATTCCAGGAATGAACTGTTGGCAGATCAAGAAACAGAGCATAGCCTGAAAAACGATTTTGTCATCTCTCCGGCTCTGGAGCACATCACGAAAAACTATATGAACCCCATTACCATGGATTTTTTGGCCGACCTGTGCCACTTAAGTACAACTCATTTCCGAAGAAAATTCCATGAAATTATGGGGACGTCGCCCCTCGAATTCCTAAACAGCACCCGAATCGAAGAGGCCTGCAAGCAGTTAAAAAGCACGGAGAATTCTATTCTTTCGATCTCCGAACAAGTCGGTTTTCACTCCATTTCCAGCTTTAACCGTTGCTTCTCCAGGCTTATGGGAAAGCCGCCAAAAGAATGGCGTAAAGGAGCGCAATCCGAAGCCCAATCCGCAAAAGCGTCTATACTGGAGTTTACGGGATGGGTTTAGCATAACAGCAGAAATAAACTTGATAAAACGAACTCAACATCATGAATATGGATTAAACCTGAGCCATATAAATATGGTCTGCATGTGGAGCCTAAAAATAAACGTAATGATGAAATCGGTGAATCTCACAATATGACAACAGATGTTATATTATACTTTGGTTGAAGTTAAACAAAGGAGATGCTTATGATGAATCAAGAACTAAATCAACAATTAGGTGAGATTATTGAGCAGTTCATACATTCATTTATAGCAGAAAACAATAACATTCGATCTCAAAAAGTAATCAACATTGCAGATGAGGATACAATAGCTCATTTAAGGGAAATTGGCTTTCCCAAAAAAGGAAGACCTGTAAAAGAAGTTGTCGATGAAATGAGGAAAAACGTCTATCCTCATCAAGCCTTCATGCAACACCCTCGTTTTTTTGCAATGGTTCCTAGCCCCGTGTCTGTTTACTCTTGGTTAGGAGATATCATGACCTGTGCATATAATACCCACGCTGGAAGCTGGATGCAGAGCTCGAGCGCAAGCCTTTTAGAGGGGGAAGTAATCCGATGGATGTGTGACCAAGCAGGATATCCTGATACTGCTGGGGGCTTATTTCTATCGGGCGGATCGCTGTCGAATTTGACCGCTTTAGCGGCTGCACGCAATGCAAGGTTATCCGAGCAGGAATATGCCATTGGAACTGCTTATGTTTCAGATCAAACTCATTCATCGGTCGCCAAAGGGCTACGCATCCTCGGATTCCGTAGTGATCAAATCAGAAAGGTTCCAAGTGATAAAAATTTTCGTATGGATGTTTCAGCCTTAGAGAAAAAAATAATGGATGATCAGGCGGCTGGCATGAAACCTTTTGCCATCATTGCCACGGCAGGCACAACCAATACAGGAAGCATTGACCCGCTAAACGAAATTGCTGACCTATGTGAAAAACATAATATTTGGTTACACGTGGATGGAGCTTACGGTGCGTCAATTTTGGCTTCTTCGAAATATAAGTCTCTTTTGAGCGGGATATCGCGTTCAGATAGTATCACCTGGGATGCACACAAATGGCTAATGCAGACCTATTCCTGTAGCGTGGTTTTAGCCAAAGATAAGCAGCAACTCAAAAACTGCTTCACCACACGCCCAGAATATTTGAAGGATGCCGAGACTGATGAAGAACATATTAATTATTGGGATTTGGGTCCAGAGTTAACCCGGCCTGCTCGAAGTCTGAAACTATGGGTGACACTGCAAGCTTTAGGCACGAATGCTGTCGGTGAAGTTATAGAGCATGGAGTTCAACTCGCAGAATGGGCTGAAGATGAAATCAAAAAACATAATCATTGGGAAATTGTATGCCCCGCACAATTAGCGATTGTTAATTTTCGATATGCACCACCTGGGCTATCCGACCAGGAATTAGATTCACTCAATAAAAGGATCTCCCAAGAAATGGTGACGAACGGGTACGCCACAGTGCTTACGACACAACTCAATGGAAAAACGGTTCTCAGAATCTGCGCAATTCACCCGGACACTACGGAAGATGAGATAAGAAATACAGTTCAGCTTTTATCGAATATAGCAAGATCATTGAATGAGAGAAAAGTTTTTTTATGATGATAAATTATGAAAATGAAGTGCTACACTTTCTGTAAATAAATGAAAATGCTCAACGCCACACAAATAAGAGGGGCACGCCGCCCCTCTTTGCTGTTTTCCCAGACATCTTCCAAATTATTTGCCATTGTGCAATGCAGCAACAATGAACAGCACTTAATCCTAAAACGACGTACCCCATCAATGAAAGTTATTTATTTTCATAACGTACTACGCCGTAGTTCATAAAAATACTGCACAGTGGGATGCTTTAACTTCATCTTCTCGGTCATGTTTAATATTCGCTTTTTTCCAACTCGTCTGTCCACTAAAGCTAGAATATTCAATAAGATATCATTACTCTCTAAGCTTTCCTCTATAGAAGTAGTTAAAAATTTATTAGCTACAACATTAAAATTAGACTTGCTTAATGAGGCCTGTGCTGACAAAAGATCCTTTGCATGTTCTGATATTTTTCTACCTCTTGCAATTACTTGTAGACGATCCTCCGGAACGTTCCCATTAGTATCTTTTCTGACCGCTTCAATTTCTTCATTGCTGATAGGAACTTGGATATCTGGATCATTCTTGATTTCCAACTCCGTCTGATACCATTTGATTGGACTAGTGATATCATTCATATTGAGTATGTTCTTCTTATCTACAGTTATATAACAAATTCCAGACTTATCAGGCAAATAACGGTAACTGGTCGCTCGGTATTCGACCCTTCCGTCTAACGCAGGACAGCGGAAGCTCTCCAGTTGTTGCTTCAATTTACTCCAGGACATATATCCTCCTATATTTTTAATGCCTACTAACAGCCCGTCCCCAACTTGGCAATTTAATTTCCACGTTCCTCTACCTCATCATGATCCTTGCTACCTAACTCATCAAGCAATGTACGCACTTCACTTGTTGATTTGGCGTTCATTAAGCTGTTTCTGAGTTCACTTGCCCCTCGGAATCCACGGATATATATTTTGAAGAAGCGGGCAAGAGGGCTGAACGAACGTGGCTCCTGCGCTGAATAATGATCATGGAGATCTAGATGAAGCCGCAGCAATTCAAGCAATTCCTCACTGCTGTGTTTCTTCGGCTCCTTCTCAAACGCAAATGGATTCTGGAAAATACCACGCCCAATCATAATGCCATCCACTCCATATTGCTCAGCAAGCTTCAAGCCAGTCTGACGGTCTCGAATATCTCCGTTAATGGTCAGCAGTGTATCTGGTGCCACCTCATCACGAAGTTTCTTAATCTCCGGAATCAGTTCCCAGTGAGCGTCTACTTTGCTCATTTCCTCTCTGGTCCGCAGATGAATAGAGAGATTAACGATGTCTTGTTTCAAAATATGGGTTAGCCAGTCGCGCCACTCATCTACGGCAGTGAAACCGAGCCTTGTTTTCACACTGACGGGCAGTCCCCCGGCTTTGGCGGCCTGAATGATATCCGCTGCGATTTCGGGACGGCAGATCAGGCCGCTTCCCTTCCCATTCTCCGCTACATTCGCTACAGGACAACCCATATTAATATCGATGCCTTTGAAGCCTTCTTTCGCCATACCGATGCTCATTTCACGGAAATATTCTGGCTTATCTCCCCAGATATGGGCCACCATGGGCTGTTCATCCTCTGTAAAAGTCAAACGTCCGCGTACACTTTTGTTCCCCTCCGGGTGACAATAACTCTCTGTATTCGTAAACTCCGTAAAAAACACATCCGGTCTGGCTGCTTCACTTACGACATGGCGAAACACAACATCCGTCACATCTTCCATCGGTGCCAGTATAAAAAAAGGTCGTGGCAACTCACGCCAAAAATTATTCGTCATATCAAAAACTCCTCTATAAATACCAGGACAAATCTGTGGTCCCAAAATGGTAAAGCTAACCTGTTCATGTCCTTGCTTCTTCTTCACATATAACATGTTTAAGCAACGTAGTTCAAACGGCGGTATATGTTAAGCATAGACATCTAAATGAGTATATCATACCCAAGAGAGGAGCAGACTCCCCAAAAGACTCGCAAAAAAAGGAAGAGCTCCGCCCCTCCTCTTGCTATCTTCGATAACGTACTGCGCCGCAGTTCATAGAAATACTGCACGGCATAACTTCCCTCAGCTTACGCCGTTCCCAAGCGAATGGCTTAAAAAAAGAGCCGAGGAATAATATCCTTGACCCTTTTCGTCAATTTCTACACATGAATACCCAAAATTTTCAGCTGTTCATTGATTTTTGCTTCAAGTTCAGCGATTTCTTGTTTATCTTGCTCTAGTAGCTTATTTACTTCATCAAGGTCAATAACTTGCTCTTCTGCAAACGTATCCACGTAGCGAGGAATATTTAAGTTAAACTCATTTTCTTTGATTTCTTCAAGTGATGCCACGCGAGCATATTTATCAACAGGTATACGACTTCGGTAAGTTTCGATAATTTTATTGATATTTTTATCAGTAAGTTTGTTTTGATTTTTACCTTTTTCAAACTCATTGCTTGCATCGATAAACAAGATGTCTTTTGTTTTACGATTTTTCTTGAATACTAAAATCGTAGTTGGGATGGATACGCCGTAAAACAAGTTGGCAGGTAAGCCTATAACTGTATCAAGATAGTTTTTCTCAATGATCGTTTGGCGAATCGCACCTTCCGCTGCACCACGGAACAAGACACCATGCGGTAATACAATCGCCATTGTTCCAGTATCATTCAGATGATACAAGCTGTGTAAAATGAATGCATAATCTGCCTTAGTTCGAGGAGCGAGTTTACCATATTCCCTAAAACGTGGATCTTTGAGTTTCGTTTCGCTATTGTCCCAATGAGCAGAATAAGGAGGATTCGCAACCACGGCATCAAATGAGCGGGGGTGGTCAGTTCCTTGGGCATCTGGTCCATCAGGCCAATCGCTTTCAAGTGTGTCAGCATTAGACAGAGTCATATTATTAAATGAAACACCATGCATCATCAGGTTCATACGAGCCAAGTTGTATGTTGTCGTATTCTTTTCTTGACCAAAAAATTTAATCGCCCCTGGTTTATTTCCACCAGGCAGCTCACCCTGAACCGTTAACAGCAATGACCCAGATCCACAAGTCGGGTCATATACAGAAAAAGTATGTTCCGATTCTTCTACACCGTCCGTTACGATTTTAGCCAATACTTTAGAAACTTCATGAGGTGTGTAGAACTCTCCACCTTTTTTACCTGCACTTGCTGCAAATTGACCGATTAGGTATTCATAGATTGCGCCAAGAATATCCTTGTTATCTTCACCCTTGTATTCAATGCCATGAACAAGCTTTACAATTCGGTTAAGTGATTTCGCACGTTCATTGGTAGAAGAACCTAGACGTGAGTCCCCAAGATTAATGTCGTTAAATACGCCACGAAAATCTTTCGCAGCTTCTCTATTTAATTCAGCGTTTCGATTGAAGTTATCAAAAATAGTTTGATAATCACTTGGAATCACCATGCTATTATCAATCTTATAAACTAAAGATTTCCAAGTATCAAGCGGTGCAATGGCATAGCCTAAACTTGCAGAAATATCTTCTAAGTAATCATTCAAATCGTCACCATTCGCTTGTTCTAAGTAGGCACTATTGATCGATTCACCAACGGCAACATCAATAACATTATTTTTAACTAAATACTCTTCCTGATGTTCTGAAAGGTAACGATAAAACATAAAGGCTAAAATGTAGTTTTTGTATTCTGCAGCATCCATGCTTCCACGGAGCTCATTGGCCATCGCCCACAGTTTTGTTGTGATGGTTTGTAGATTATTGCTCATATTGTTATTTTTCCTCCTAGATAAACATCTGTTGTAGTAGTGCTTTCTTCTGCTCTTGCAAGTGTTCCAGCTTACGCTGATGAAGGGTGATGAGGTGGTCGAGATCCCTAAAGAACGCGCCAACTTTACGTTGTTCATTAAGTTTTGGTACTGGAACTTTCATCTCCATTACTTTGTTCTTAGATATGTTATACCGTGAAATACCTTGAGCCAAGAGTATAAATTTCTTTCGAATTTCTGGCGAACGTAACATGAATGCCAGATAATATGGTTCAAATTCTACTGTTGGCCTGTAACCGAAACAAAAGCTATTTAGGTACACATTCTCAGTGTTTTCAAGCCAAACAGACGACATTCCAACTTCTTCAGGCGTTTCGGATGATGTTGTAAAGAACACATCGCCATACTTAACTTGATTTTGTTTATCGTCAATTTCAACATTTTCTACACCATTGGGATCAGAGATTACATTACCAAAGACATTAACGTAAGTAACAAATTGGGCATCCCCATGTCCAAAATCTTCTTTAGTTTTACCTGACAATCCAGTGAATGTATCCCCCAATTTACCTAACTCACGCTGTCCCCAAGCATCAGTGAATCCTGGGAAACGAACTTCAGGGAAATCTTCGCCATTTCTCGGAAACATTTTTTGAAGCAACCCAGCCTTCAAATTTTTTACGTTAATTAACTTACGCTGATGAAGGGTGATGAGGCGGTCAAGCTGAGCGAAGAATTGGCTGATACGCTTTTGTTCTTCAATTTCAGGCATCATAATCGGAGTAGCCTTTGTCTGCTCAATCGTATAATGTGAAATTGTTCCAATATGAGTAATACTACCGACATATCTTCTAAAAACTGATGTTATTAAAAAGGTATATAAAAAATCGCTATTGATTAAGCTTGAATTTTTAAGCCAAATTAAATCAGCATCCTTGAAGTATAAAGGCTCATTGTTCCTAACTTTATAGGGGATTCCTATTGAGCCGCCACCTGTTACCAATAGATCATTTTCCTGAACTTTTCCAGATTTATTTGATAACTCTTCAAAAAGCTCATATGAGATAAAAGCCCTATCATTTTCTAATCCTTTAAACGCTGATACAACATCACTGGATCTAAAAAAAGGGACTCCGGTTTCCGTCCATTCTTCTTTATGAACACGTGACGCAGATGAAATCTCCATGAGTTCCCCTAACCTCCGCTGTTCCCAAGCATCAGTGAATCCAGGAAACCTTATTTTAGGTACATTTTCTTTATGTTCGCTCATTTCTGCTCTCCCTGTATGGTCTTAATTACTCTATCAAAATCAGAAACTATTTTTTGGTGCTTATTGAATTCTTTATACTCGCCAATAGCCTTTTCCTTAGCCGCACTTTGTGAAATATGTCCATTTCCATCCAGGATTTCATAGCGATTGAATGTTAAGAATTCATCAATACTTTTTGCAAAGTCCTGCATGCCCAGTAAGACCTCGTCTTCGAGCAGACGCTCTACATAGTCGAAATACGCGGATACGTTACGCTCCAGACTGCGAATTTGTTTTTCCGATAAATAATTCTTCGCAACGGATACGTCAGATTGTAAGATACGGCCATCGGGCGAGTTCTTCCAAGAAGTGAGACCCATGTGTTCTTTATCTTTATCGGCACTGTCATAAACAATTTCAGCAGCCGTTTTGCCTGTAATGGCATAATGAAACTTGTTTTGAACTGTCGCATAAAACTTCTTGGTGATCTCTGCGTTCCTGTCATAGTCGTATGAAATTTCCGCAAATACATCTGATATTTGTTGCCATATACGTCGCTCACTTGCTCGAATGGAACGGACAGTCTCAATCAGCTCACGGAAGTAATCCTTGCCAAAAAAATGCTCACCTTGTTTCATCCGTTCAACATCAATTTTAAAACCTTTAAGGATGTATTCTTTTAAGACATTCGTTGCCCATATACGGAACTTTGTTGCCTTTTGTGAATTTACACGATAGCCAACTGATATAATGGCATCCAGATTGTAATATTTAACAGTGTTCGTCTGTGTCTTTCCTTCTATTGCACCATGTTGAGTGGTGTTTTCCAAAATAGAAATAACCACTTTTTCATCCAATTCTCCAGACTGAAAAATATTCTTCAAGTGTTTGCTGATAGCTGGAACTCCAACATCAAAAAGTTGTGCAATAATCTTTTGGGTAGCCCAAATCGTTTCATCTCGAACAAGCACTTCGACTTTTTCATCGGCATCATACATTAAAAATTGTATTTCGTTCATCACAATCTCCCATCTGCATCTCTTATTGAACAGTTTCGACCAGGTTAACTTTCTGCCAACTCATCCGCTAGCTCATAAATTGCGTCGCGCAAACCGTTGCGATATTTCATTCTAGCTAAAGACTGCACGTTCTCATCATGAGCCAGTGTCATGTAGTCAGAACTGGCTTGAGCGATAATGTCACGAATTTGACCCGTATCATCCAAATCTTTCTCTCCGTAGCGATGACGACTAAACAACTCTCGCATTTGAGCACTTGTGATAATATCTGTAATTCCCCACTTCACTCGGAAGTCAAGAAACCTTCGATCGAGGCTGACATTGTTCGCTTGCTGGATAATATGTTCACTGTCACTCAGCTTCACAGGATACTTGAAGTCAGAGCCTGCAGGTGGGAAGTGACCTTTGATAATTGCAGTAGCTGCATTCATAATTTTAGTCGCATAGTTACGATCATCCAACCCATTGGCAAATTGGTTGATTTTTTCTTGCGTCTCTTTGGCTTCTTCATCTTTGCCTTCGTGGACTTCGTTCAATAATCGTTCCACGAGTTCAGTAAGATAATCGTAGTCTACTTTAACATCCTTCACATGTGTCATGCGCAGTTCGATTTGATAGATAGGGATTTTCTTCTCTTTAGCAATATGCGACTTTAGTTCATTGGTTAATACTGTTGTCAACATGACTTCTTGCTCTGAATTCATCCCTAACTTCTCTATTAACTCATCTCGATCATCATAGTTAAATCCGACTTTTTCACCATCAACTTCATCTGGATCATATTGCTTTAATTTTGCCATTCCTCTGTTATATTCACGGAGCAAATCTAGCATCTCGTCCTTTTTCTTTTCAGATGGTGGCAACTGTTGAAAATCAGTCGTTAAGCCACCTAGCTTCCCAACCACTTCTTTCACTTCATTAAATACATCTTCAAATGGTTTAGCAATGATACCATCTTTCTGATTAGATTCACGTTGATCTTCTTCAGACAGAATGGCTGAGTCTTTATTCGCATAAACAGCAAGTGCTTTATTCATTAACTTCTCATTTTGAGCAGGCCAGCGGTAATTCACCACACGCCCCCATGGCTTCTCTTGCATATCTGCAATACGATTCGTTCTTGAATAAGCTTGAATTAACCCCGCGCCTTTTAAGGTTCGATCCACATAAAGCGTGTTAAGTTCAGGTGCATCAAAACCAGTCAATAATTGGTCAACCACAATAACCAAATCGAGAAAATTTCGATCGGTGACCGATTTATTTAATCGCGAAGTCACGTCTTGGGTATAGCCAGAAACATCATCCATTCCAAAAGATGTGCCAAATTCAGCATTATAAGCTGTCATGGCATGGTGCAAACCTTGATTTGTGGCAAGCATACTATCATTGTTTGAAGTGTTTTGACTAAATGTCACCGCAACTTTTAATGTTTGTCCGCCATTCATCTTATTTTCTTCGTTGATACGTTGAAACTCCCTAAAATACATCATTGCCATTGGCGTACTTGCTTTACCACCACCCACATGAGTTGTGAACAAAGCATTATACTTGCCTTCATTAGAACGATTACGCCAATTTTTGAAAATGTCTTGTACTACTAATTTGATATGATCCAAATTTTCATCGTAGAAACTGGGTTCAACAGCATCATCCATATCTTCCTGGGAGAGATTGTTGATTTTCTCTTGAATTCGTTCTTCATTCCAGTTGGGATAGCGTTCACGGTAGAACGCAGGAAGATATTGTTCTTTCATTTGTTTTTCGTCAATGGTTGTCTCAAAATCCACCTTGAATCCTAACACATTACGGTCAGCAATCGCTTCACGAATGGTATATGCATGTAATAGTGGACCAAAAATATCTTCTGTTCGAAGACCAGTGGTCGTTTCATCAAACATCGGTGTTCCCGTATAGCCTACCCAAGCAGATTTCTTAAAAGCTTTTTGGATATTCTTGAATGAGTCACCGCCAGTTGAACGATGGGCTTCGTCCACGATAAATACGATATTCTTATCTGGAGCTTGAAAGGTTTTGCGTTTCACCAAGGTATCTAGTTTTTGAACCGAAGTAACAATAATGCTATTGTCTTTACTTTTAAGCTTACGACTCAAATCAGTCGTATTGTCTGTGTTTTGAACGCTACCAAATGTGTCTTCTGTCGCATCAGGATCATAGGCTTTGTAATTTTCATTGGTTTGCTTGGTTAAAGCAATTCTATCCACAACAAAGACAACCTTGTCCACCTTCGGCATACGACTTGCCAGCCATGCCGTTTTGAAGCTTGTGATCGTTTTACCAGATCCCGTTGTGTGCCAGATATAACCGATTTTATGGGTACCAAGTTCAAAATCTGAACGTTTCAAGCCCTCGATCACATTTTGTGTCGCATACACTTGATACGGACGCATCACTTTCAACGTTTGTTTGTTCTTTGTTCCGTCCAAAATCATGTAGTTAGTTGCCATTTGATGCGCCATTGGAATCGAAAGCATAGAATCAGCAAATTCTTTCCAGTTACGCACGATGGTATTGTCACTCTTGCGTTGCCAATTAAAAGCAAAATCCTTATTAAATTTATCTGCCGTCGTATTCGCCATATACTTCACATTATTTGGTGTCATTGCCACCAAAATTTGCAAGGTTGAGAAAATATCACGATACTGATGATCTGCAGCATATTGCTGCATCTGATTGAGCGCTTCATCGACATTACGCGTATCACGCTTTTCTTCAATTTGAATGATTGGTAAACCATTAATCAAGAGAGTTGTGTCAAAACGACATTCTCCTTTTCCTGTGATCACTGATGGTCGTTTGATTTGATTGACCACTTGATAAACGGTATCTCCAGCCCCTATTTGTTTTTGATCAAATACAGTAAGAAACACATGACGTCCATCATCTAAATCTATTTCGATTTGCGAAACCCCATTTAAACCATATAAGAACTGCCCTGCTTCATAGGGGGTCTGAATATCAGAGATAATTTTCTTAACTTGATTAAATTCCACAACACTTAAAGGGTGGTCAAGCGTATTCTGATTGTGTTGTTCCAGGATCGCCTTGAAATTATTCCAGAGTTGTTCTGTAGATTTAATATGCGGTTCGTATTTCCAAAATTTTGTTTTCACTATGTAGCCAGCACTTGATTCTTTGATATCAAAGTTACCCGTTCCTTCAGGATGTTCTTGTTCTACAATTGTGCGACTCGTCAGGTATTGAATTAATTCTGTTTCAAATTGATTCTCGGTCATTTATTGATTGCCCCCTAAGCTTTTCTAATACTATGGTAGTTTCCAAATTTGCCGCTCTAATTTTCAATGCTTCTAGTCGCAATTGGTTGAAATAGAGTTCACCGATTATGCGCTGTTTTTCTATTGTTGGCAGATCTGGTAGCTCAAGCTCTTTCACTTGTTTCAGTGTGTATTTTAGAACTTGAGACCCCTGTAGCCCCATTTGAAACTGTTTCTTAATGAATTTATCTTCATTAAGTAAGTAAACAAGATATTTTGAATCAACCCTTTCATCAGTTACTAATTTAACGTAGTTTTGCGTGTATAGATATCCCTGATGCTTCACACCAACTATAGTAGATTTTCCCGATATCAAACTAAAAACAATATCACCTTGACATAGCGTACTGACTTTATCCAAGGTTCGTACTTGTTTGCTGTCACTACCATTAGAATCAATACCAACCAAATCATCTTCAATATCTTGTTGTCCATAATAGGTGTAAAGTGGTGCTTTATCATCAAACACTTCTATAATCCTAAATTGTGGTGAACCACTCACGAACTCTACTACGTTTTCTAATCTTCTCATTAAAATTTGTGCCTTTCTAAAATTAACTTTTTATTATTGTTACTTATATCTTATAAAATTGTTTTTAAAAATGCAAGCGATAATTTTATTAATTTTAAAAAATTACGTTTTTTATATAGAAATCATAGTGATAGTAAATTTATATAGAAAAAGTTGCCTACCCTGTTAAAGAGCAAACACTTTTTATTTTCGTAGCCAGTATTAAATCACTTAAAAATGCTTTAAGGCATTCTTAATCATATCTACCTTATTGGTATCAGGTGTTTTGATATGATCCCCTCATAGTAGACAGAAAAGAGCAAGCCGACTAATCTGTCTATTATGGAGGGGATTTTTCTATGGGAGAAATAAGAAAAACTTACGATGTGAGCTTCAAGAAAAAGACAGTGGATCTGTACCTCAAAAAGGGAATCGGATATAAAAACGTGGCACGAGAAATGGAGATTGACGCTTCGCTGGTTCGCCGATAGGTGAGACACTTCAAAGCCGAGGGAATGAAAGGTCTAGAGGAAAAACGAGGTAAAGCAAAAGGGCCAGGCATCGGCAGACCTCGAACATCATGGCTTGTTACGAGAAGCTGAAAGGAATATGCGGCTACCGCAGGGTAAAGGTTTGGTTGAATCGAATCTATGGCATACATATAAATCATAAGCGTGTTCGGAGACTTATGGGTGAACTGGGAATCAAGGAGATCATTCGTAGGAAGAGACCTTACTACAGCAAGAAAGAAGCCTATGTCATTTCTGGCAATCATCTGAACCGGGAATTTAAGGCTGACCAGCTGAATCAGAAGTGGGTAACAGACATCACTTACCTCATATTCAATGGACAGAGGCTCTACCTTTCCGCGATTCAGGATCTTTTTAACAACGAAATCGTTGCCTACCAGATCAGCCGCAGAAACGATTTGAGCCTGGTGTTGGATACCGTGAAAAAGGCAAGGAAGCGACAGGATGCGCGAGGTGTTCTACTGCATAGCGACCAAGGATTTCAATATACTTCTCGCCAATATACTAACCTGCTCAAGCGATACGGAATACAGGCCAGCATGTCTCGAAAAGGGAACTGCTGGGACAATGCATGTATGGAAAACTTCTTCAGTCATTTTAAAACCGAGTGTTTCTATCTCCACGCCTTCCATTCAGCTCAACAGGTGGAGCATGCTGTTCAAAAGTATATCCATTTCTACAACCATGAACGCTTTCAAGAGAAACTAAACAACCTGACTCCTTATGAATACAGGACTCAGGCTGCTTAATCATTGCTTTTTGATAGCTGTCTACTTGACAAGGTTCACTTCAAAATGAAGAGAGGCTATTCAATCAACATCGATTAAAATTATTATCAAAGTAGTTTTTCATGATTGCGTTTACTATATATAACTCGTCGGATTTCTATAATATCATCAAAAACAACGTAGAATACAATATAATTCTCAACAACAAGCATTCGAAATTCATCTTTAAGCTTAAAGTTTTTTTTATAGAGATGTCCAGAGAAAGGAAATTGCTCTAACTTTGAAATGGCCCTATCTAACTTATCAACAAGATTAATTGCAGCTTGTGGTGCAGAAAGTTGTTCGCTTATATAATTAACAATCTCTAGCAAGTCTGATTGTGCTAGGGTGAGGTAACGTAATTTATACTTCTTTTCCATTAGCGGACTCCTTTAATTTTGATTACGTATTATGAATTCCCAATTTTTCAAGCAGTACTTGCTTTTGTATCACAAATCTTTCTTCAGTTTCTTTGATTATTTCTTCATATTCCTGTTTGTTGTATTTGAGTCTCTCACCTACTTCATTCATTAATTCTATAGTAAATGATGGGACTTCTAGTTGCTCTAATTTAGAGGGATTAATTAGTTTAATTGTAGTACCAGTTTGTAGACCGTCAATCATTCTACGTCCCACCTCACTTTGTAAAAATTCATACAAAACATATACGTTGTATCGCTTAGGGTCCACTCGAATAATCGATAAATTCCCGCTAATAAATGCCTTTTTATACGGCTCTTCGACAATGACAAACTTGATAGTTGATCCTTTGGAAGTAATTAGAATATCCATTGGTTGAATCGCAAACTTATCCAACCAATCTGGCTTTTTATAAGTTATTCTTGACTCCTCATCATAAGTAATTCTCCCATTCTCTATATCTTTAATATTTAGAAGATAGTGTGTAGTAGTTATAGAAAGTTCTTCATATTCCTCTTTAGACAATTGAACACCACGTCTGATCTCAGCAATCTCACCAAGCTTAACTGTTTGGTGAAATGAATTTTTAAGAATATCAAAATCTAAATATTCTTTTGAATTAAGACTGTACTTGTAGTGTCTGATTTTTTCAACATCAATAAATCTACAAAACCGTTCTTCTTCCGTCCCATTCCAATAAGCGTCAATTATTTTACTTATTCCATCTTCAGTAATAGAATGTTGATTTCTATTAATCTTATATGAATGTTCACTAGCATCTATAAACAATATTTTTCCAAGTCTACTTTTCGGCTTAGCTTTATTAAAAATGATTAACTCCGTACTAATACTAGTCTTAGAGTAAAGACTCTCAGGCAGCGTGATAATTGCTTCGATTAAATCATTTTCAATAATTGCTTTTCTTATGTTAACCTCAGTACTTCTAACTAATGTTCCTTTTGTCCCAACTACAATGGCCTTGCCTTTCTCATTCAGATGATATAAAGCATTCTGATAAAATGCCCAGTCAGCAGAACTCCTTGGCGGAATACCATACTTGTATCTCGGATCATTACGAGCGCTCTCACTATTCCATTTAACTCCGAATGGGGAGTCTGATAAAATAAAATCAAACGTTTGCTGCTCACCTTCTTTGCTCACAATGTCTAAAACATCTTTATTAATGATAGTTGTATTTGGCACTCTATTTACAATCATTAATAGCTTTGATATCAAACATGCGGAGACATTTATCTCTTCTCCATAATATGAGATGCGGCTAGCTTCTTCTGGTGTTTCTAAACGATGAGACATCTCAAGAGCTACACTCGAAATCCCCGAGCAAAAATCAGCAAATGACTGAATATGTTTAAAATCTACTAAACCCAAAGACAGTTTAGTTATCGCATCTGGAGTTTCATGTATGCCTTCATCTTTACTAAATTTAATTGCCAATAAATTAATAAGTTGAACAATTTCTTTTTGATCAATAAATTGAAAACTACTTAATCTGTCTATCACTATTCTTAATGTCCGCATAGTAGAGATACTGGTAAATTGAAGGGACGAATCAATAAGCCCCGTGAATATTCCCTTTAAATCTTCATTATGAAACTCCAATTGTTTAATTTCATTGACTAGATTATCAACTATTGAATTTTCGACTGGCACCCAGTTCTGTTCAAATTTCTTTGAATTATTTTGTTCGAAGCCATTTAGGTAATAAATGGATAATACGACCAATAAAATGCGAACAGATTGCTCACTAGTATACAATCCCCTTAACTCACCAAGACATGCCCGCATTAATTTATTTAATTCAATTTCCCTATAAATCACAAGCAACCCCCTTCTACTTTAGGTATACGTATACCTAATTAAAATATCAAAAAAAATAGGTATTTATATACCTAAAATATATCTTATCATGGTGTAAATTGGTTTGTCAAACACTCCCAATACTTTTGTATCCATCATATCACTAAAAACCGGGAGCAATCCCCCGGTTTTCATGACACGACTTATTCCTCTTGTTTGTTGCTAATTTTCATTCTTAATTTATTAAAAACCTCAGCGTGGCTATAACGTAATTTCGAACTATCTGCCTCTAGCTCTGCCTCTTTCAACTTTATAAAAATCTCGTTATCGTGCTGAATATTCTCATATTGCTCAATGCTCATGACAACCATATCGCCATATCCGTTTTTTGTGAGGAAAACTGGCTCACGGCTCTCGTGAACAATTTTTGATATCTCAGTAAAATTATTTCGCAGATCGGATACAGGCCTAATTTGTGGCATAGAATTCCCCTCCTTTACATATCATCATATTATCATTATTATGATAACACTTCAACAATTCTAATTCATTTTGTGACTAATTTTGACCCCACCTTTATAAAGCGTCCTAGAAGGATAACTTTCAATATGAATCCGTATATCTATACCACCGACTTCTCATGCTTTTGAATAAATAAAATATATTCCCGCATTCAATCCTAAAACGTTATTTGGAATGCAGGAACATTTCAAGTTGCTCTTAACCCTCGTACATCAATGCTTCTTATCCCGATATATTACTACCACGCACTCTACATGCACCGTATGCGGAAACATATCTACAGGTTGTACTTCCACTGTACTATACCCGCCATCCTCCAGTATCCTTAAATCCCGCGCCAGTGTGCTTGGGTTACAGGATACGTACACCACGCGTTCTGGCTTCATCTCCAGAATGGTGTCGAGCAGGCGTGGATCACAGCCCTTACGGGGCGGATCGACGACGATAACGTCAGCGGTGATACCTTGCTCTTTCCACGCAGGAATGACGTCCTCGGAGGCGCCTACCTCAAATTTCACATTACGCATTTCGTTCAATAGCGCATTACTTCGTGCATCGTCGATGGCTTCTTTGACGATCTCCACCCCATACACCTGGTCCGCATGCTGAGCGAGGAACAGAGAAATCGTACCGATGCCGCAATACGCATCAATTACCGTTTCTTTGCCTGTGAGCCCGGCATATTCGACGGTTTTGCCATACAGCACTTCCGTTTGTACGGGATTCACCTGATAAAAGGATCGCGCGGAAATCGCAAACTGGACGTTTCCAATGTAATCGTAGATCACATCACGTCCCCACAGTACACGAGTCTCGTCGCCAAAAATAACGTTCGTTCGCTTCGTGTTCACGTTCTGGCATATGCTTGCCACGTGTGGGATATGCTCACGAATACTGCCGATCCACGCATCTGCATGCGGAATATCTCGTCCATTCGTGACGAGCACCAGCATCATTTCACCCGTACGAAAAGCGGTCTTTACAACGACATGGCGCAGTAGCCCACGTCCGGTTTCTTCATTATATGCACTGATGCCCAGCATTCGGCCAATCTCTTTCACACGTGCGACAACTTCGTCATTACGCTCGTCCTGAATGAGACAGGTGTTCATATCCACAATCCGATGGCTGCCACGTGCGTAGAAACCGCCGACAAGCCCGCCCTCTGTGACACCAATCGGCACCTGGGCTTTGTTGCGGTATCGCCAAGGCTCACTCATACCAAGCGTAGGATGCACGACTACGCCTTGTACACGCCGCAAATGAACGGACATGCTGTCGGCATTTCCATCCGCATTCATGGCCGAATCAGCAGTCGTGACTGTATCGGCCTCACCATCTGTATCCGCAGAAGCAGCCAAAACCTGTGCAGTATGCTCACTGGGCTCTGTAGCCATACTCAGCTTCCCGATACGCTCCAGCACATCCACGACATGCTGGCGTTTCCAGCTGAGCTGCGCTTCGTAGCTCATATGCTGGATCTGGCAGCCACCGCATTGATCGTAGATGGCGCACGGAGCTGCAATCCGGTCAGGGCTAGCCTGCGCAATATCCAGCTGCTTGGCATAGCCATATTGTTTTTTCGTTTTCAGCACCTTGACCCGTACCTTTTCACCTGGCAATGCACCCGGAACGAACAGCGTAAAACCCTCGACACGTCCTACACCCTCGCCATCGTGGTTCATGCCGATGATGTCTATCACGGCCTCATCGTTCTTTTGTACAGGCAGATCGCTACGCTCTACACTAGACCGGTTACGATTGGAAGCATCATGACTTCGTCTACCGTTGGAAGAACGACGAGTATCTCGTCCGTTCATTCTCTTCTTCCGATCCGAATCATTCATATTTTCATTCACATTTCCATTTTTATGTTTGATTTCGGCTTGAAGTAGCCCATTTCCAGCTCTAACTTTAGACTGTTCCGGTTCGCTCTCTCTTGTCGCCTTCATAGTCTTTTTATGCTGATTTCCTTGAACAGGAGTTGCTGTTGCTGCATTCCGGCGGCTTTTTCCACGTCCGCTACGGTTATTCGTCATGATTGTCACTTCTTTCTGATCTTCATTTTATGCGGTATTTTCCTTCGGACGTCTAATTAGAATGGTCATCTAAACATACAAACATCAACTCGAAAATGCCGTTACTCCCCACGGAGAACGGCAAGGACCGATATGTTTCCTACAAAAAACAACTATCTACTCTACGATCTGTATATCGAACTGCTCAAACCAACGGAAATAGAACAATTCCCGCTCGTTTCCTCACCGGAAAACATTCAAATGATGAGGTAAATTCCGGAAAGTCGCTGGCAAGGTGCCCCCCAGTTCGCCATCCAGATTAAGCTGGACATAGCCGGGTGAGGTCACTTCCATGTAATCTGTTTTAAAATAAACTATCTTCTTATCCTGCAAATGCTCACCACGCAGTGCGAGTGTTACCAACCGGATCATTTCCGCCAGATTACATTTCCGTACAGCGATGACGTCGAGCAGCCCATCATCTATTGTCGCCCCGGGAGCAAGCTTTTCAAACCCGCCGACTGAATTCGTATTCGCAATCAGGAAGAGCATAAACTCGTCATGAATCACTTCCTGACCCGATGCCTTGATGATCAGCTCCTGTGGAGCAAGGCTGACCATCTTCTCCATACCTTTAAAATAATACGCCAACTGGCCAATCATCGTTTTGAGCTTGCTCGGAACTTCATATGTAAGCTCTGTTAAAGTCCCCCCGCCTGCAATGTTGATAAAGTAGCGGTCGTTCGCTTTTCCGATATCCAGTGGCTTCGGATTTTGACGAATAACGAGGTCGCAATAATCCTCCCAGTGCTTGGGGATGCCCAGTGCTCTGGCGAAATCATTCGTCGTCCCCAGAGGAAACACACCTAGGGGCGGGCGGTTTTCTCTTTCAGCCATCCCGTTAATGACCTCATACAATGTACCGTCGCCACCAGCGGCGATAATCATGTCATACCCACGCTCAATGGCCTCTATTGCGGCACGTGTTGCGTCCCCTTCACCCGTAGTTGCATGGCAAGAGGCTTCAATACCACCTTCATCCAGGCGCTGCAAAACATCCGCAAGACGACGCTTCATTTCCTCACGCCCAGAGGTCGGATTATAGATTAATCTAGCTCTTTTCATTCCGTTACGCCACCCGTATATTTAATGATATTTATATTCACATCGCAGTTCATCATATTCAGTCTGTACAAAATATCATCATACTGGAAAAAGACCTCTTTTACAATAAAAGAAGCCAGACTTTGCCCAAATAAGGAAATTTAAGGCTAAGATGACGCTATAGCCGAACCAGACTATCTATTACTTGACCTCGCTTGCTTCTGCATGCTTTGCAATAATTCATGAATTTGCCTGTCCATCCAGCTTGTGAGCAAAGGATGCGGCAATAAAGGATCTCCTGAATAACGGTATTCGAGCCCCTGCAAGCGTTTAGGAATCATACGACTTGTAAAATATCCCGAACTCAAAAATAGCGGCGCCACAATAACATCATGACCCCGCTCCTGATTCCAGTACGCTGCCTTGTCGTACACACTCTCGGGATTTAGCAAAGCGTAGTCCGTGATGATACCACTCACGTTTTGCACCGTACGGGCCAACGAAGAAATCCCCTGCTCCCAGCGCTGAAAAAAGCCGTTATGCACACTGCCGTGACCTACGAGTAAAATAACCTCTCTCGCAGGGTCGGCTGATAGCGGGCGAACCTTGTCCCACACCATGTGAGCAACATCTTCTCCGTCATCCAGCGGGCTACCAAAATGCACTCGCGCTTTCAATCGAAACGGCTCCAAATCTGTTTCTTTGTCCGGCGCATCTTTGACACCCAGCGCATAGCTAATCTCATCTACATGCGTACTACCTGATGACACAAACAAAGGAATAACCAATATATCTGTTACACCCAAGGCTTCCAGACGGTCAATACCATTTTGAATCAATCTTTCTTTAACCGTTTCCAAAAATGAAACCTCTACCGGTATTTCTTCCGGCAAATGAAGCTTTGCAACTGCCTGATCCACCTGTTCTACCCAATATGGCTCCCTAGAGCCATGGCTGATGACCAGTATCCCAGGGCTCCGCATTAGCGTCCCAGACGTTCCAGAGTCATTTTGTACCCGTCATTACCGTAGTTCAGGCAACGTTTAACACGTGAAATGGTAGCTGTACTGGCTCCTGTCTCTGCTTCAATCTGATTATATGTGCTGCCTTTGCCTAGCATACGGGCAACCTCTAGACGTTGGGAGAGGGATTGAATTTCGTTAATCGTGCACAGATCATCAAAAAACACATAGCATTCTTCCAAATTCTTAAGAGTTAAAATAGCTTCGAACAATTGATCAATACTTTTATCATTAAGCTTTTTAAGCTGCATGGATTATCATCTCCCAAGGTTACGATCTCTCCTCATTGTACCTGAGGAATAGTCAGTTTTTCAAGCATTAACGGTTTCACGCATTACAGAACAACATTATGATCATAGAAACATACCGTACGAATGCCCAAATCCGCTTTTATACCTGATTTCGGGACACGCGCCTAAACCCACTGTGCGTTTGTAACATACAGTAGAGTATCAACCTGCAAAGGAATGTGATCTCATGCCTGGACATTACTATCATCGGAGAACGCAAACGCGTGCCATTTCCGATCCGTATAGTTCAACTCCTTATCCTGGACTCGATCCATACAGCGAGGTTCCACAAGTCGATTCCTCCGCACTGGTTCCTTACGAGGCGCCAGCGAGTATAACAGACTCTGCCGTGGTTACACCAGACCCCGCCCCTGCCAAAGGAGGACTGCTTGGCGGCCTTGGCAATCTTGGTAATCTCAACGATATTAAAGGTATTATTGACCGTATGGGCGGTATTGACGGGATTGTTGCTACGGTCGGCAAGGTACAAAAGATCATGTCTAGCGTGCAGCAATTTGCTCCGATGGCAAAACTGATTATGGGCTCGCTCCCAGCATTCAACAAAAACGCAAGCAAAAAATCTACAACACAAATTACTGAGGAACTGGATGAATATACACCACCACGCCGACGCCGGAAAAAGACACAGCGCAAAAGTACCACTACCCCGCGCAGACGTCCGCGCAAACGCACAAGAAAGTAGACTATACTATTTGAACCAGCCTCGGCGCATAAACCAGACCACCATGGCAACACTCAACAAAAACATGAAGAACAGTACGCCAAAATATCCATATTTCCAGCCCAACTCGGGCATATTCGAAAAATTCATACCATAGATTCCTGCAATCAGCGTCAAGGGCATAAAAACGGTCGTAATTACGGTTAGCGTCTTCATAATTGAATTCATGCGATTGGAATTGAGCGATATATAACTGTCCCTCAGGTCGGCTGTCATCTCGCGGTCGGCCTCCAGCATGTCTGTCAGCTTCAATAAATGATCATATATATCGGTAAAATAAGCCATATGATCTCCTTGGCCCTGCACATGCTGCGAATTCAAAACTCGGTACATCAGATCACGCATGGGTACAATGGTACGGCGCAGCTTGAGCAGCCTGCCACGCAGGTCAAACACCTGCTTCATTAATTCCTCTACGGATTCGCGACCGCCCAAGCCCTCCAGCTCAGCCAATTCGTCTTCAATCATAAAAAGGCTCGGAAAATAGTTATCTACCAGCTTATCCATCACCGTGTAGGCTGCAGCCAGCGGTCCTCGCGACCATATTTTGCGTTCATTCGCATGCTGAACAATCCGCTTCCAAGCTTGATCCAGCTCCTCTAACTCATGATGGTGATATGTAACCAAAAAACGACTGCTAATAAACATATCCACTTCTTCCGCAGCTAACGTATCTACATCAAGCGCATGCACGACCAGAAACTGCACATCCTCGTAATAATCCAATTTGGGACGTTGCAGAACATGCATACAATCCTCCACAGCCAATGGGTGAAAATGAAAATAACTTGTCAGCAGCTCCGTCTCGCGATCTGTAGGCTCGCTAAAATCTACCCACATCCATATGTAATCCTCCATGACGATCTGATCCAATGGTTTTCCCACTGTTACCTGATGATCATGACCTATAGCCAATGTACGTATCACCGTACGTCCCCCTCGCTTACACTTCCGTCTTATTGACATTTATATTTTATATAAGCCAATCCGGATTATACAAATCTCTCGCTCTACATTCCCATACACTAAATAAGAAAAGGATATCTCAGGGTCAACAAGCCGTCCCAAGATATCCTTTATCCTCGTGCAGAGCAGTTCTTATCTTCAAAGCAAGCCTTCCACTTCAGAATTTTGCAAAATCCTCACTTATGAAAATAAACATCATAAGCCACTAAGCGGTCGGAGGCTTACCTCGCCCCTCGGCGCAGCAAGCAAAGCGCTGCGCCAATTCCTTCTGCCTATACTCACTCATTTAAAAGTGGGGCAGGCTTTTGCGAAGAAAGAAGCAGATTCAGCGAGTAGTAGCGTAGCGGGCCATTTGAATCTGGAGAAGCGAAGCGTTCGCCTTTGCCCTAGAATTTTCACCTTATAAGGTCTTTTATAATCGAAAAAATTCAAGGGCAACAGCGATCGAAAGATCAAATGGAACGCGGAGCGGTCTCACACTACGTCCTCACCTGCACTCACGGCAAACCTTGCTCACTTACAATACTTTTTCTAAGAAACTAATGGTCCGCTCGTTTTTCGGATTACCAAATACCTCTTGTGGCGTTCCTTCTTCAACGATGTAACCACCGTCCATAAACACAACACGGTCGCTTACTTCGCGTGCAAAACCCATCTCATGCGTTACGATCATCATCGTCATGCCTTCACGCGCCAGATCATTCATTACGCCAAGCACTTCGCCCACCATTTCAGGATCGAGCGCCGAGGTCGGCTCGTCGAACAGCATAATGTCCGGGTTCATGGCCAGTGCACGTGCAATCGCCACACGCTGCTTCTGACCGCCGGAAAGCTGTCCTGGCAGTGCATCTGCCTTATCGGCCAACCCCACACGATCCAGCAGCTTCATGGCCGTTTCTCGGGCCTCTGCCTTGGACTGCTTCCCCAGTTCAGTCGGCGCGAACATAATGTTCTTAAGCACGGTCATATGCGGAAACAGATTGAAGTGCTGAAATACCATACCTATATTTTCACGAACTTTGTTAATGTCCACGTTTTTGTCACTCAAGTTGTAGTCATCGACAATGACCTCACCTGCGGTAATTTCTTCAAGCATGTTCATACAACGCAAAAACGTACTTTTCCCCGAACCAGACGGGCCAATGACACATACAACCTCGCCTTCACGTACTTGCATGTCGATGCCCTTTAGTACTTGATTACTACCATAGCTTTTTTTAAGATCTTTAACGATAATTTTACCCACGGCGAACTCTCCCTTCAAGACGGTTGGAAATTTTGGTCAGGACTGTAATGACGATAAGATACATCACCGCTACTACCAGCCAAATATCAAAGGATTGGAATGTCCGCGCAATAATGATCTTACCCGATTGGGTCAATTCGACCAGACCGATAACAGACAAAATGGACGTATCCTTCAACGTAATAACCAACTGATTGATAAACGACGGGATCATGATTTTCACAGCTTGTGGCAAAATGATTTTAAGCATAGCCGTCCGATAGGGTAGACCAAGCGAACGAGCTGCTTCCATTTGTCCCGGATCAATGGACTGAATACCACCACGAATAATCTCAGTTACATACGCACCCGCATTCAGGGATAGCGTCAATACAGCCGCAACAAAAAGCGGCATTTTGAAATCCAGTGCCTGTGGAATACCAAAGTAAATAAAGAAAGCAAGCACGATCAGCGGAATACCACGGAATATATCGACGAAAACAGTTGCAATACCACGGAACACCTTGTTATGGCTTACTTTCATAAAGCCAAACACCAATCCTAGAATAAAGGCTACGAGTAAAGATACAAGTGTGTACAGCAACGTATTTCCCATGCCTTTAATCAGCGAAGGCAGCGAAGCGGAAATCAGTCCCCAGCGGCTGGTCTCTACAGGCGCCACACCTTTGCCCGATTCGCCAAGGTATTTAGCCAAAATCTTATCGTATTCCCCGCTATTACGCAGATTAACAAGCCCTGCATTAAATTTCTCCAGCAACTCCTGATTTTTACCTTGGTTAACAGCAAACCCGTAAGAAGCACCTTTTTCCTTATCTGTTACCAGCTTAAGGCCGTTATTCTGGTTTACGCCGTATGCCAGTACTGGATAGTCATCAAAGCAGGCAACCGAATTACCTGTTTTAACTTCATCATACATTTGAGAAGAATCGTCGAACGGTACTGTAGTAAAGCCGTATTTGGCCTTAATGGATTCAGCGAATGTATAACCTTCCGTGCCTGTTTTGACAGCGACACGCTGCCCTTTCAAGTCCTCATAGCGTTTAACCGTATCATTATCCTTACGGACCGCCATGACGACGCCTGAATCAAAATAAGGCTCAGAAAAATCAAATTTCCGCTTGCGTTCATCGGTAATACTCATCCCGGCAATGACACCATCCACTTGATTCGTTTCAAGGGCCTGCACTGCCGCGTTAAAGCCAAGAGGCTTTATGGTATATTCAAAATTCTGATCCTTGGCAATAGCTGCCAGCAAATCCATATCAATTCCGACGAATTTACCATCTACATCTTCAAACTCAAAAGGCGCGAACGTTGTATCCGTGCCGATATCATACTTTGTTTTATTTTCTGCATGTGCCACTACACCGAAATTACCGGCCAGGGCAACCACAAAAAACAAACAAATGATAAGTGCTATTAGTTTTCTAGATTTTTGCATAATTTCCTCCAGTCAGTTGAACGGTTCAAAGTTTTCTGTTTATTCTACAGGAGTTATTAAAAATTGACTACTTTGATGTCAGGTATTTTTGAAAAACGTTTCATGGAACTATCTGGATGTGTAAACTTTGAAGAAGCCGTTTTGCCCCAGAATGCCAATAAGCCCCTGCCGCAAAAAGCGGACGGAAGCTTATTGTGTATTCTATAGTGTGTACCTATTTTTCAAGAAATAATAATGAACTAGAAAAGAATTTTGAAAATCAATCCAGATAACAGCGCAGCAATCGGTATCGTTATCACCCAAGTAATAATAATTCGACCGGCTAGCGACCAACGCACAGCGGAAAAGCGCTTCGCAGAACCCACACCCAAAATAGCCGAAGTAATGGCATGAGTGGTACTTACGGGCAAATGAAGCAATGTAGCTGTGAAAATAACAGAGGCTCCCGAAATGTCGGCTGCGAATCCGTTAATTGGCTCGATTTTAAAAATCTTGGTTCCCATCGTCTTGATGATTTTCCAGCCCCCGATAGATGTACCCAGCGCCATGGCTGTTGCGGCTGAGATTTTTACCCACATGGGTACTTCCAAATGGTCCTGATACCCCGCCGAAACGAGTGCGAATGTAATGATCCCCATCGCCTTTTGAGCATCATTCGTACCATGCGTGAACGACTGAAGCGCTGCCGTAATGACCTGCATTGTACGAAACCCTTTGTTTACCGTATGCGGACTACGACGAGCGAAGATGTATTTTAAAATTATCATCACGATGTAACCGACAACAAAAGCAATCAACGGGGAGAAAATAAGTCCTTCGACAATCCCGATGAAGCCGCTCCAGTTTAATTTATCCGATCCTGCACCTACATACACCGCTCCAGCCAATGCACCAATCAATGCATGAGAAGAGGATGAAGGAATACCGAACCACCAGGTTAAGAGGTTCCAGATAATCGCAGCGATCAGCGTCGCAATGACGATATCAATTCCATTCGTAAGCTTGGTTGGATCAGCGACACTTCCACCAATGGTCTTCGCAACGCCTGTAAACAATATTGCCCCGAGAAAGTTCATGACCGCAGCCATAATAATCGCACGTCGCGGGGTCAATGCACGGGTCGATACCGAAGTTGCAATCGCGTTCGCCGTATCATGAAAACCATTAATAAAATCAAATGCCAGAGCAAGAAAAATAACAATACCCAATACCAGTAAACTTGTATCCATGTAAAAGGACTCCCTTACGAGTTACGCATAATGATGGATTCCAGCATATTTGCAACATCCTCGCATGAATCCGTTGTCGTTTCAAGGCGTTCGTACAATTCTTTGCGTTTAATCAGTTCAATAGGGTCAGTTACAGTTGCAAACAGGTTTTTGATGCAAATACGCAACAATTCATCCCCCTGATTTTCCAAATCATTCAGACGAATAGTGTATTCACGAATGGCCAGCAATTTTTTCTGTGAAAGCAAATGTACAGCTTTCTGAATTTCGTAAGCTGATTGACGCAAAATATCAGCGAACTGCACAATATACTCGTCCGGCTCCGTAATGTTGTACATATAAAAACGGGAAGCCGTCGCTTCAAGACCGTCCAACACATCATCCATGGTTGTTGTCAGTTCCATGATGTCGTCGCGTTCCAACGGCGTAATGAAGGTCTTGTTCAGTTCAGTAATAATCGTGTGTGTGTAATCATCACACTTATTTTCATACTTCTTCATTTCATTTGTAAACAAAGTCACATCTTGAAGATTTGAAGTATGTTGGGCAAAATAATCGGCTGCTTGCACGATCGTATCTGCCATATTTTCCAACGTCTCGAAGAATATATCCTTTTTCTTCAATCTCATAACGATTACCCCTTTACGAAAATATCCGCAACCTGTTTCGACTGCAATAGACAACCTTTGCTATCTTATCACACTCATCAATGTTTTTGTAATGTTTGTAAAAGCAAATTTCATGATATACGTATACAGTGCCCGACATATAAGCTCATTATCCGACAATTTTTTCCTAAAAAGGTGTAATTCGTTTTCTAATTCGCTTCTATGGTTACATGTTCCTTTAGTGGTGTATCTGCAGGCACCACATGTATATAGGATGTACCTGGCGTTAACGGAATTTCAACCCCATTCTTCATAAAACGAATCGCATCACCCGGCGTATGTTGCCACTCAGCCTGTATTAACTGTCCTTGTTGAAACACCATGGCCTCTCCGCTGCCGTCCAGTTCAACACTTAATCTGCCTACATCATCCAACGTTCGATGCCTGGTGCTCATCACAATGACATTGGCTGCTGAGAGCTGTTGGTTATTATTTTGATCCACATGTGACTTTTCGTTCACAAAACGCTTATATTGTTGACCCGCTGGATCATAGGTGTAAGATACCCGGTAGCTTTTAAGCAAAAACCGGATTTGTAAAGATGTTGCAGTCTCGTTCACCATAACTGGAATTTCACCGGATTTAAGGTAAGAATATACAGGAACGTCCGTCTGCTTGGCATACCCTTTACTATCGCTTCCTTTGCGCAGTCTATTCACGTCCGTGTATAGATTATGCGGAGGACGACGATCTTTGCTTCGCCAGAAGTATGCCCCTCCATTTGAAATCTCATCTAAATGTTCTTTCCGCTGCTGCTGTAAAATCGCATAGGCATCTGTGCTTCCCCCTGCGTGTATCGGCAACGCACCATAGGTTTCGCCCAGCTCAATCAAATACGGACGAATGCTACGGACCGGACCAATCTTTACATCTCCGCCATGACTTTGGAAAAAAGCGACCAGACGGGTAATTCCGCCTTCTGCAAGAACTTCATATACCATATCTGCCTGACTAAGTCCTGCCTGCGGACGTGCTGCTGGAGCATTGTTAATCATGACAGCGAGCGGTCGCTCCAAAACTGGCTGCTCCACCGGAAGACCGGTAAGCGGAGCTGTAAATGCCGGAGTAGACTGCTCCTTCGGCGGTTCAAGCGCCTCCTTCTCTGTTTTTTGCTTGGTCGGTTGGGCAACGGGTTCAGTATCTCCCGTATTGGACATAGCAGAACAAGACATCAGCGTCATGCATAACAGAGCTGAGGCCATCACACGCAACCAATGATTTCGTTGGGAAATGGGCCCGGACAAGTTCATCCCTCCACTTCGTTATTTTTCTCATTATAAGCTTTATTTCCTGTTTTTGTCTTGATTGAAGCATGACCTCTCTATAGAATACTTATCTGAAGACATTAAAATTTTAAAAATATTCAGACTTTGTGATTTTTATCACAAATAACTGTAACTGAACCTACTACAATAAAGGTGTAGCAAAGATGATCATCCCCAACAAAATGAAATACAACCAACATTATAGATTAAGAAAGAGGAGTGGTTTGAATGTTTAATAGCTGGTTACGTGAGAACAAAGTCGCAATGTGGTTGCTGACTGTCGTACGGGTTTATCTAGGGTATGAATGGATGACCCACGGACTCGAAAAATTGACAGGTGGATTTGATGCAGGCGGATTTATCTCGGGGGCCATTGCTAAAACAGGTGGAGACCATCCCGCTGTACAAGGCTGGTGGGGATCGTTCCTCGAAGCCTTTGCCCTGCCGAATGTAGGTTTGTTCAATGTCCTGATCCCATTGGGTGAGTTCTTGGTCGGGGTTGGCCTGCTTCTCGGTACATTGACTACACTGGCCGCTTTGATGGCCATGGTTATGAACTTCTCGTTCCTGTTCTCGGGTACAGTAAGCACCAATGCAATCTATCTGCTGTTTGAAATCTTCCTCGTAGTTGCTGGTGCAAATGCCGGAAGAATTGGCTTTGACCGTTGGGTACTGCCCTTCCTGCGTGGACTGTTTGGTAAAAATAAAGATACCTTTCCATCGGACCCTAGTCGAAAAATAGCTTAAACATCCCCCAAATAACCGTTATCCTCCGGGATAATGGTTATTTTTTTGCGCTGTTATGCTCACAAGGAGGCTATTAGCTCCTCCTAACTCGGACTCTTTTATCGGATTCATTATCCTCCCCAAACGTTTACAAGTTGGATACAACATGGAATGCTCACGATACATTTACCCTATACACTACAGTTACATCAAAGAACGTAATGGAGGGTTATATCATGAAAAAAATCACCAAAGCCTATCTCATGCTCGCAGCAGTAACTTTCACAGTGCAGACTATGGGATCGGGATATACGGCATCAGCCAAAGCGGCGACGTCTACTACGACATCTCAGGCAGAAAGTGTACAACATATCTCCAAGACCTTCGAGCAGCTACTAGGCCAACCCGGCAAGCTATCTCAGGCATTCACTTATTTGCAAAAGCATATTCAATCCATTCCAGCTTCTCAAGCTACCCTCATGGTGCTTCATCTGGAAAATGCACAGAACCAGCAATTGGATTCCTATACACAGAACCTATACCCGACCTCTGTTCAAACCAAAATAAATCAAATCTATAAACCCGGTGATTCGTTCACAAATGTAATCAGCCGTACAAGCGATGCGAACCTGAAAAAGTTGCTAACTCAAACAAGAGATGCCGGCTACAAACTTGAAACCGCAGAAGGCATGTATTACCCAATCATCAACTATGAAAAATATAAAGTATTCGGGAAGCACACCACGGCAGATATCCGCAGCTATATTGACATCATGTCGATGGAATCCGGACAGGCGGCTACCAAGGATGTCGCGCTCCGTATCGGCTATCAACAGTTAGCCGGACGAGTGCTGGCACAGGAATTGTTTTTACACCAATATCCACATTCCAATCGTACACAAGCTATAAAAAAATTGCACGATCTGTACTTCTTCTATACTTTCTACGGCACGAACAATACGCCATTATTCGATTATGATACCGGGAAGATTCATCAGAATGCCAAAAAAGGGTATCAATGGGTCGTTCAACGTAATATGGATTCGAAGAGCACCTATATTCAAAAGCTGAAAGCATTTATGACACTGTTGGATCAAAATGGAGATCAACGTACTTCGCAGGTATCCACTTGGCTAAAAAAGAACGTGCCTTCAAATTAATCGAAGACGCAAAATACACAAAAGAACTTCCATTCCCACACAGCATGTGGATTCGGAAGTTCTTTTTTACATTTACGTATCACTTTCTTGACCAAAAGCCCAACAATTGAGACTCAGCGAGCCAAGGACATACGACTGAAAAAGCTTATGCGCGGAGCGCTCCTGATCTGCAGCCCCCATCGCATAAAACAAAGGTGAAAAATGCTCTATTCCATAAGAAGGTACCGCCTGTTTGGCATATGGAGCCTTCTTGTCATATTGGAATAAGTGACGTAAATTCCAGTCTTGAAGCTGCTGTGCAATCCAGTCATCATATTGAACGGCCCAATCGGCTGGCTCACTCGTCTGCTTGAGTGTCCGCAAGTTGTGGACCAATCCGCCGCTACCGATAATCAAAATCCCTTGTTCTCGCAACGGCGCCAGCATCCGTCCAATCTCGTATTGCTCTTGAGGAGCGCGCCGAGAATCAATAGATAACGGTACGACCGGTATGTCCGCATCAGGATATATATGCCGCAAAACCACCCATGCTCCATGATCCAGTCCCCGGTTCCGAACCGGCTGGTGGAACAAGTTATGCTGACTGAACAGATGCTCTATCTCCTCATACAGCTTTGGATCGCCTGGTGCAGGGTAATCGATTGAGTACATTTCTTCAGGAAAGCCATAGAAATCGTGCAACGCTGCATGCTGATCATCCGCGCCAATACATTGATCGGGGCTATCCCAATGCGCGGAAAAAATGACAATTCCTTTGGGTCGGGGCAGGCTCGCGCCCAGCTTTGCAAGAAAGCTGGTATATGCGTTATTTTCTACAGCCAGTGTCGGTGAACCATGCGCAACAAAAATTGAGGGTAATGTCATCGCTGCCAACCTCCACACGCCAGTATAGTGTTACTCTTCCATTTTACTCCGGCGGAGGCGCAATTTCCAATACAATCCGTTACACACGGAAATCAGATCATCCAGTGCTGCCAATCACGTTGAATATTTTCCTGTTCATCCAGCCATTCAAGCGTCCGATCAATGAGCCGTTGCCGCTCTTTACCTGACGAGAAGGTGTGATCTCCCTGGAAAATAATCTCTTTATCACAGCGTCCCTCTGGACGCATCCAGAATATTTTTTGAAACAGAAATGCATAATCGACAGGAATAATATCATCCGAGGTTCCATGAATGACGAGCACATCCCCGTTAAATTTAACGGCCTCCTGGAACGGCTGAAATTGAGCTAACGACTCAAAATAAGCAGGCGTAAACTTATAGCCCAAATAGTCGGCATGACCGGTTTTAACAGACTCATCGTACACGCTTCGCTCCGTAATTTTGACGATGTCATTGAACGGATAGCCCACTGCTGACCAAAGGACCAGATTTTGTACTCTCTTGTCCCGTACGGCTGTGAGAAGGGCAACCGCGCCCCCCAGACTGTGACCGATCAGCGTCACCTTGGTCGGGTCAATGTCCGCACAATTGACGGCGTAATCCAATACGGTACGTGTCTGATTAATCATGGACTCGAGCCCCTGCTTGCCGTATTCACCTGTGCTTTCCCCACAACCGGCAAAATCAAAGCGCAGGACAAAATATCCCCCTTCGGCCAGTTCACGCGCAGTCTTGACGAATAATCGATCTACGCCGATACGATTGCCTACAAAACCGTGACATATAACAACGAGGGGAACTCGTCTCTGAAACTCTCCCTCATTTGTACGGTTTGGATAATGAATTGTTGCGGCCAGCTCTTCATGTTCAAAACGAATTCCAATTTGCCGTTCCATCCGGATTCCCCCTGTTTCAAGCTTCACTACACATTTATGAATTCGAACTCATATAGTAACGTGGAATATCCATCCAGGATATTTATTTGCTTTAATTCCGATAAGTTTAATAAGTTTTATAGTAAAGTCAGTCTATCATCGCCCTGCTTCCTTGTCAACCTGTCAGTTCACATCGTTAAAAAAGTAAACAAATAGCGCTCCCCGATGCGATTCCGGAGAACGCTATACTACACTTATGTGAGTGAATCCACTACATTCAAAGTGACATTCGTTATTCGTAGCTGTTCCTGAACATTTGGTGGGTCTCCGTTCGTCCTTCCCACTGCAGTTTACAAGAGTCGCCGTTATGTTCATCCTCATGCCACAGGCTGCGGTAGTTCTGTGCACCTAGCTCACCTGCAAATTCTGTATCCTCAGCCACTTCGATATCGTCCAGTATACGGTACGTTGGAGATGTTCCTTGAACGCTCCGGTGACTCACATTTGTAGACGAGGCCGCCCCGCTATTCCCATTCGAAGCGTTTCCCAGTCGTTTTTGGACTAAATAATCTGCCTGGTTCTCCAGTTTCATGATGCCACATCCTCTCAACGTTTATATTCAGGTTGCTCCATGTGCTCACCCTTTATCCAGTTTGAGGAGAATGCAACGGTAATATACATGCTATAGATAAAGTCTTTTGCCATCCGACGCTTCCTCACGTATACTGTCTTTGTTACGAAATGGCGGTTCCATCAGCCCGGGATACGCTCATAAAGCAGGAGGAAGCAATGAATAAAGCAAAAAATTATACGCTTATTACATGGGTTGCCTTGTCCATGTTTTTCTTGACACAGGCGATTATCGGATGGTTTGTCACCTATACAGGTGGAGATCTCAAACCCTTTGAAGAAATCAGCCTATCCACCCTTATCATCATCGCCGCAGGAGCCATTCTACTCGTTGAAGCCCTGATGAATTTTATGGACCGTCCCGAAGATGACGAGGAGACACAACAGCCAGACCACGCCCCTGTAAAGCCCCAGATGAATCTTAAATCCATCTTGATGTATGTTGTGTTAGTTGTCGTGATTCTTATCGCCGGACTAGCGCTGCGCAGTGTACTGCCAGTATTCAGGATCTCACCTTGGGTAAATTTAATTCTCGCCTCCATCGGCTTTATTGGACTCAAACCGATTTTTCTGCGTAAAAAACGTTCATAGCCCGCAATTTTCATTATATGGAGCTGCCCCATTTTGGGTCATAGCAGCTCCTTTTCATTTCGATCAGGCAATCGACTTACAGCTGGGGTGTGCGCCAAAAAGCCGTATTCCTGGCCTGCAAGAAGCTGCATGGAGGAATACGGCTTGATATATTTTAGAACTTATTTGGAAAATAGTTGTTCTGCATTATCCAGAGCCATTTTGTGTCCCATTGCGGAATAGTCCAGCCAAGGCTGTCCGTCCAACATGTAGACATGCCCTTGCTTCACCGCTTTGAGACCTTGCCATACTGTGTTTCCTTCCAGCTGCTTGTATACCTTTTGGGCATCCGCGCCTTTACTGATGATAACAAGAATCGCATCGGCATCATAATCCGGTAAAACCTCTTGCGAAACCACCTGATAAGCCTTGTTGATCTTTTCCACACCCTTGGCTGGCTTCAAACCCAAGTCCTGATACAACAGCGGTCCTACCGGACGCTTCATCCCCATAACACGAACCTCTTTCGCCGTCACACGTACAGCCATAACCGTTCCGTCCCCAATTTTTGAATGAATCAGCTTTTTGACTCGTTCCCTCTGTGTATCATAGTCTTTTAGAAATGCGTCTGCCTGTGCTTCATGTTTGACCATAACGGCTATTTTTTTCAATTGATCCTTCCATGTGCCTTCATCCAGATCAAAAACTTCGGTCGGCGCAATTTTTTCAAACTTGGCCACATCGGTTCCCGAATATTTTTTGTCCAAGAAAATATGATAAGGTTGAAGCTCCAGTACCGCTTCCATATCCGGGTCTGTGACAACACCTAGCTTGCGGGTACTTTGAAGACGATCTTTTACATGCGGCAGAAAATCCTTCACATCTCCGCCAATGACCGAACCAGCCGGAGTAATACCCAATGCCAGCAGATTGTTCGTCAAATGAATAGACATCGAAGCAATACGCGAATCCGCACTAATGGTTGTCTGCGCACTGCCAGCCGCTTTCGTATCGGCAGTCTGTTTGTCGGCTGCTTGTCCGCAAGCAGATAGTATAATCATGCATATAACAAGAGTTGTGACTACCCATGAACGTTTAAAACCTGAACCCTCAAATCTGTGTTTTCTCATGTTTATTCTCTCCTATGCTATAGAAACTCTACATTATAATGATCATTATAGAAGGCTCTTCTGTCATTTTGTTCGGGACAACAAGAATAGAAAATACGGAGCTCCTACCACAGCAACCACCACACCTGCGGGAATCGCATTTGGCTGAAACACCGAACGCCCAATCGTGTCGGCGGTGACCAGAATGACGACCCCAACCAAACAGGCTACTGGCAGCAAATGCTGGTACATCGGCCCAACCAGGCGGCGAGCCAGATGAGGCGCAATGAGCCCGATAAAGCCGATGCCTCCGGCCATGGATACACTGGCACTGGATAGAGCCACAGCTGCGCCCAGCAGTAATAGGCGCTGGCGCTTCACACTTGTACCGATTCCAGCCGCGGTCTCGTCGCCCAACGACAGGTTATTCAGACTGCGCGTCTGCGACAGAACGTAAGGTAATACAATGACTAACCAAGGCAGCAAAGCTGCTGCATGTATCCAGTCCCGGCCCCAAACGCTGCCAGCCAACCAACGTGCGGTAAATGCGTATGTATCCTCATCCAGCCGCAACGACCAATACAGCGTTATAGCGCTAAGGCCCGAGGCTACACCGATACCGGACAAAATCAGACGCACTGGCACGATTCCTCTGTTACGGCTATAGGACAACAAAACAATCAGCACCGCCGCAATGACACCTCCTGCAAAGGTAAACAAGGGGATCAGGACGGCGGCCGAACCGTCCAAGTCGCGAAAAAAGCTAACGAACATTACCAGTCCCAACGCAGCCCCTGCATGAAGACCGAGCACTCCCGGATCAGCAAGTGCGTTCCGTGACAAGCCTTGCATGACCGCCCCGGCTGCGCCTAGTCCCGCTCCAGCCAGCACCGTTACAGCAATACGAGGCAGACGATACTCGAACAGAACGATATGATCACGTCCGCTGCCACCGCCAAACAACGTATCCAGCACGCGTAGTGGTGGAATACGAATCGTTCCGGTATTCAAACCCAAAACAAGGACGGCAAAGCTGATTCCCGCCAATACCAAACAAACGAGCCAAGCCTTTTTCGTTCTTGTGTCCCCAATCCCTAAAGAGCGACTCACTATAAATCCCTCCTTTCCTTACGGGCGAGAAAGAGGAAAAAGGGTACTCCGATAAAAGACACCATAATTCCAATAGCTAGCTCCTCTGGCGGATTTGCCATTCTCGCTCCCAAATCTGCCAGCACCAGTAACACGGCTCCCAATAACGCAGACAGCGGCACAATCTGGCGATAATCCACACCGATTAGCTTGCGAGCGATATGTGGGATAACCAAACCTACAAAGCCGATGGCTCCAGCAGCCGATACAGAGAGTCCGGCCAGTACCACTACGGTCAGCAGACCCAAAAGCCGAATGCGCCTGAGATTCAACCCAAGGTTTAACGCCACCTCATCGCCCATCGAAATCAGCGAAATAGAACGTGCCAGCCCCATAGACCAGGCGATCACAATAAGCAAAATCGGTGCAAGAATCTCAAGCTGCGACCATTTGATCCCGGCTACACCACCCGCATACCAGAAGGCTAAATCCTGACTTAAATCAAAATAAATCGCAATCCCCGAAGTCATGGAACCTAACAGGGCAGCCGTCACAGCTCCAGACACCGTCAGTCTCATAGGTGTCAATCCACCAGGCGCAGATGCTCCCAGACCAAATACCAGTAAGGTACTCATCAGCGCTCCCAGGAACGACAATACTATTAACGTCCCATAAGGAAGATCGGGAAAAAAGGCAAAACTCACTGCAACTACAAACATCGCTCCTGCGTTAATGCCCAGCACACCTGTATCTCCCAGCGGGTTGCGCGTAATGCCCTGAATCAGAGAACCTGCAACCGCAAGCGCAGCTCCAATAACAGCTGCACCGAGTACACGCGGCAGTCTCAACTCATGAATGATCTGATGTGTCATCAGCGAACGATCATAGTGAAATACTGCCGACCACACGGTGCTTACGGTCAAGTCCTTGGCTCCGAGAGAAATGGCGGCGAATATGGCCAAACCCAACAATACAGCCGAAGCTGTGAACAACAACGCCTGCCGAATCCTACCCGCTCGAAGTACTGGACGTGCTGTTATGACTACTTCAGGAACTGCCCTCTCTGTCCGAGCTGTATGTTTGTCCATGCTGTCTTTAGACTGCATTTGGTGAGGTCACTCCCTCCGTACCTGAAAAATCATTACGTTTTCCAAAACGATAACGATAATGATAATTATTATCAACTTGATACATAATAGCATGTTTCTATGACATTGCAAGCCAAAAACTGTTCCCCATAAGAGGAACAGTTTTTGAATATATCTATATGATTTTACTACATAGGTGACTCCAAACGGTCCTCTCTTTAGTACGTAGGCCAGCCTGCCGAATCCCATTTCAAATCACTAATCAGAAGTTTTGGATTTCCTTTATCAGTGGCATCATAGGCATGACGCGCAATGACACTGTTGTTATAGACGGATTGGCCGCCAGGTCCCTTCCAACGGTCATTCCCCGCATCCAGTATCGTTCCGCCGCTGTCCATCAGGCTTTTGCCGCTCTTGTCCACATACGGTCCGGTAATACTAGTAGAGCGACCGTAAATAATCTTATAATTACTGTCTACGCCTTTGCAGCAGTTATCAATGGAAGCAAACAGATAATAATAGCCGTCCCGGTATGTAACATGTGGCGCTTCCAAACCACCAGCCGTACGCTTGGCGATAGAATAGATCTGGCCCGTAGGCTTCATCGTATTCTTGTCCAATCGAGTCACTTTCAAGCCTGAATTCCATGAACCAAAGGAAAGCCACGGGTTACCGGAAGCGTCAATGACGAGATTCGGGTCAATCGCATTATAATCGTTGGCATCCGTCGTACGCAGCACGAGTCCATCATCTCTCCAGCTCCCCGCGCCAATGCTTGTTGCTGAAGTTAATCCAATGGCCGAAGTGCGCGACCCGAAAGTTGAAATGGAATAGTAAACCCAGACACGTCCATTGTACTTCTGAGCGTCCGGTGCCCACACATCATTTGGGGTTTGTTTAGGTACATACGATTTCCACCATGATGGCGGCGACAGGAATATTTGCGGCAATCTGTAAAAATTGCGTCCGTCGTCCGATCTTTGAACCTGTATCCCCTGCCCTGTGGAGAAAATATACCAAGCGTTGCCTTCTTTCGTAATGGACGGATCATGTACTGCCACATCACCAGTTAACGCCCAGTGCTCTGCGGATGCAGATGGCATCACTGAAAGTAACAAAGCAGCCGAGGTTACAGCAGCAAACGCCGTTCGGGTCAATTTACTCTGTACTGATTTTTTCCATGCTTTCAACATTTCTTTCGCACCTCCGAATGAGTATCTTATAATGAAATTCAGGTGACACACCTATTACATTAGTGTTTATACTTATGAAGTTACCTATATATTAACCTATCACATTCTGTTTTGTAAACGCTTTATTTCAAATAAAAAGAAATTTATAAACTACGCATAACGCTTTACATACGAGGATTTTGCAAAATACTGATACAAAAAAGGAGCCCGCAGGCTCCTTTTCAAATTAGCATATTAAATAGATTTTCGTTTTTATTCAGTTCCGTATATTTAAGCCCCTTGCGGTTCATTCGTTCAATTAAAGGAAAATAGTCTTCCTTGTGGAACAGCTCAATGCCGACCAGAGCTGGTCCATTTTCCTTATCATTCTTTTTCGTATATTCAAACCTAGTAATATCGTCGTCCGGTCCAAGCACATCCTGTAGAAACTCACGCAGTGCCCCAGCTCTTTGCGGGAAATTCACCATAAAATAATGCTTCAGTCCTTCGTAGATTAGGGACCGTTCCTTGATCTCCTGCATTCGATCTATATCGTTGTTACCACCGCTGACGATACAGACAACCGTTTTGCCTTGAATCTGCTCGCGGTACAGATCAAGTGCTGCAACAGGCAGTGAACCCGCAGGCTCCACAACAATCGCATTTTCATTATACAGCTCCAGAATCGCGGTACATGCTTTACCTTCCGGTACCTTCACAATATCGTCCAAGGTATGTTTACAAATATCGTATGTCAGCTGACCCACACGCTTCACCGCAGCTCCGTCAACAAACTTATCTATTTGATCCAGTGTAACCACCTTGTGTAAACGCATCGCTTCCGTCATCGACGCCGCGCCAAGGGGTTCCACACCAATTACCTTGGTGGATGGACTCACGGTTTTAACATACGTACCTACGCCTGCCGCCAAACCGCCGCCGCCAATCGTTACGAACACATAATCCATAGGTGTATCTAGACTCTCCATCACTTCCATCGCAATCGTACCATTGCCCGCAATAATTTTCGGCTGATCAAACGGATGGATGAAGGTCATTGCCTGCTCGCTACACACCTTCATGGCCTCATCATAAGCATCGTCAAACGTATCTCCGGTCAAAATGACCTCTACACTGTTTCCCCCAAAGCGACGAACCTGCTTCACTTTCTGATTAGGCGTTGTACTCGGCATAAATATTTTACCGTGGATACCAAGTGCATTACATGAAAAAGCCACACCTTGCGCATGATTCCCTGCACTCGCACACACGATGCCTTTTTCCATTTGTCCGGGAGTCAAGCTACGGATCATGTTGTAAGCACCACGGATTTTAAAGGACCGCACGACTTGGAGATCCTCTCTTTTCAGATACACATTACAGTTATATTTGGCCGATAGGACGGCATCCCTCTGTAAAGGTGTACGTACAATCACCTCACGCAGCATATGATGCGCCCGTACAATATCCTCCATGCCAACGGTTGACGCCATGGCCGGGTCAGTTTTCTGGGTTTCTGTTGGTTCCATAGGTTCTCCACGCTCCGCCTGAATATTTCTGTATTGAGCATTTTGCATAAATCCCAAGAGCAATTTCAAATCAGGAATCGAATGATGCAAAGTGCTGTATTTGAAATCTTTCAAATATCATACCACGTTTACCCATAGCTTGTGCAGATGATAGCATGAAAATGAGAATGAAAATCAATCGAATCAAAAAAAGGCAGACCGGGATCAATGCCCGATCAGCCCCTTCTGACGTTGCACATTTCTTGTATTCAATCGCTCCATTGAATACCTTTCCGATTACCCTTTTACTCCACCTGCCGTCATTCCTTCAATAAAGTAACGCTGGAAGAATAGAAACACGACCAGAATCGGTAAAATAGCCAAAACGGAGCCCGCGATCAGCACATCATAATTGTTGCCATATGGCGTCAGCAGACTGGACAGTCCAATGGGCAGTGTCAGCATGTCGTTGGTCCGCAATACAATCATCGGCCACAGGAAGTTATTCCAACTGTTCATCGCCTGCAAAATAGCCATTGCCGCAAATGCAGGCGCCATTAGAGGCATCATAATGCGTACGAAAATGCCATATTCTGAACAGCCGTCAACCCGCGCAGCATCCATAAAATCCTTGGGTACTCCACTCAAATATTGACGGAAGAAAAAGATTGGGATTGGCGCGACGACGAAGGGTAGAATTACACCCCATACTGTATTAATCAGCTTCATGCCGATCATTAGCTTGTAGAGCGGCAGCATGATAATTTCTACCGGAATCATCATTACAACCAGCACCAGTGTGAAAATCACATTTTTCAATCTAAAACGGTACATCTCCAGACCATAGCCCACCATCGCGGACAATATCAGACATAACACCGTAAACAAGACGGTAATAACAATACTGTTCCAGTACCATTGAAAATAATCCGTCGTCCCCTGAAAGATGAACGCATAGTTTTTCAAGGACATGATGTCCCACTCCAGCTTAAGATTCAAACCGTAGCGCAACAGCTCCGTCGATGGCTTGAACGAGGCAAGCGTCACGGCAAATAGCGGAAACAGGGCAAACCCGGCAAACAGAATGAACAGGACAACGAGCAATGCGGATAATGAGCCTTTTTGTTTCTGAGCCATCGCTTAATCCTCCTTCCGGAACATGCCGAAAAATTTGAGCTGGATCAGGTTCAGCACGAGTGTAAATACGAGCAATACAATGCCCACCGCAGCTCCGAAGCCCATACTGTTCTGCTCCAGACCTTGGCGATAGAGATAGCCAACAATCGTTAAACCAATATCGTTCGGGGAGTTATTTCCGTTCCACAACATGTAGCTTTCCGTGAACATGGACAACCCCGCATAAATGCTAATCGTAAATACGTAGATCGTCACTGGTTTCAGCATAGGAATCGTAATCCGCCAAAATGAATCGAAACGACTGGCTCCATCAATCTGCGCAGCTTCATACAACTCGGGAGGAATGTTCTGGAGTCCCGACATGTAGTACAGCATATTTACGCCCAACCATCTCCACAAGGCCAGCACGATCAACGCTAAAAAGCCGGTGTTGGCGTTCATTAGCCATTTATACGGCTCCAGACCGAAGACCCCCAACAGGGAGTTCATCAGCGAACCATCCAATTCCCCGAACATGAGGCGGAAGATCGTTCCTGCTACCACCACCGAGGTTAGTGCAGGTATAAACATCACGGAGCGAAACAACCCTCTGCCCGGCATTTTAGGCGAATTCAGCAATACTGCCAATACCAGCGGCAGAGGAATCAGCACGACCAGTGTAAGCAGCGTGTACAGGACGCTATTCAATATCGCCTTTCCAAACGTAGGATTGATTAAGTCCTTATAATTTTCCAGTCCAACATAAGTTGTTATCCCTGGCAGGACTTCCTGGAAGCTCATAATGACCGTCGAGATGACCGGATAGGCAAAAAATAGCGCAAAGGACAGTAAAAATGGAAGGACAAACACATACGGTGCCGTACGACTGGAATGAATAAATCGGCTCCATTGGCTTCTGGCCGGACGCTGAGTTTTTGGCGGCTGACCTGTCGGTACATTAGCGTTCGTATGAACGGGCGTTGCCATGAATCTCACTCCCTTTCCTGTTGGGGTCTATCTCAGTTCATCTGCTAGCTCATGCAGCACCGTGGCTGGATCTTCGCCACTCTGTAGTGTCCGATAAAGTATTTTATTGCGTACAGCACTGGCGATGTCAGGCGTTTTCGGTCCAATATGCACCGCATTGATCTCATCTTTGACTTCGATGAGCGTGTCAAAAATATTTGTTCCGAAATACTCCGTAAATTTGTTTTTGGCTTTGGCTTCCGGCATTGTCCACACTTCACTGCGGATGGGATCAAACCCTAGCTGCTTCCAAATCTCCACATTCCCTTGCTTGGACAGCTTGGCAAAGGCTAGAAAACGCATCGCCAGATCCTGGTGCTCTGATTGGTTCGTGACTACCGTTCCGGTTCCGCCCATACCCGCTGAGCGATAGCCGCCTTTTTCCCACGCCGGCATGGGTCTGATGATAATTTTACCTTTCAGGTCAGGCATGTAATCCGTAAAACGCCCCATGTACCACATCGGCATCCATACCGAAGCAGCCCCGCCTTTGTTCATAAACCCGTAGTATTCCTCCATATGATGCCCGCCGCCCGGTGAGGGAATAGCGACTTTGTCTTTTACCATCTGTTGGAGAAACTCGAGTGTTTTAATATTGGTTGCGTTATCCAGCGTCAACTCGCCCTTGTCATCCAGAAAATCCGAATTTTGCTGGGAGATCATCGGCCAATAGCTCCATAGGTCATTCGTTTCTAAGGTCGCCATTGGCTTGCCTGTTTTCGCCAGTACTTGCTTGCCTGCAGCAGCATAGTCTGCCCAGGTGACGATGGAATCCGGGTTTACCCCCGCCTGATCCATAATCTCTTTATTGTAATACATCACTTCGGCCCCAACGTGGAAGTCAATGCCGTAATATTTACCGTCTTTGCCGTAAATCTGTACTCTGGAAGGTACAATGTTATTGATCTCGGGGTCAATCACCGGATTGAGCGGGACCAGTTGCGGTATCCCTTTGAGGAAATTACCAATCTTGTTCACCTCGATATCCGCGATATCCGGCGCTCCCACCCCCGATTGCAGCGCAATCGACAGCTTGCTGTGATGGTTGTCATAAGGAAATGTATTCGCTTTCAAATTAATCAATTCATCAGGGTGCTGTTGGTTCCATTGGTCAGCCATTTGCAGAAAAAACTTCTCATGCAGTTCATTGAACGTCCATAATACAAGTTCTGTTCCCGGCCCTTCCTTTTCATCGGTCTTGAAAGAACAGCCTTGCAGCAGTCCAGCCATCAAAACCACCGCCATAAACATCAAAGCCATGCTTTTTCTTCGCAGCAGCATATCCTTCCCCCTTCGCATGATGAAATCCTAATTCATAAATGATTGCGCTTTCTTTTATTATTTAACATCAATACAAATTAGTTTACAACAACATTATTTATAAAATTTTTATTTTAAATGCGATTAGCGTCTCCACTGCATTATAGGGGGCAATTGAAATGAATGCGGTTATGATGATTTTTGCATAAAAAGAGGCCCCACTCGAATTGAAACTCGAAGTTGGGCCTCGTTCTTTTAACTATTCTTGGGAATGAGCTGCTTCGTCCTTAACTTCTTCCCGAAATGATCTAATACTTTCTTTACGACGATTATTTTTTTCTTCGATCTGCTGACGTTCCTCGTTGCTGATTTCAGAGGAAAATTCGTTCAGATATCCTTCAGCTTCATGCAGGTTCTGCTGTGTGTTCTGAATACTTTGTTGCAAATGTTCAACATTATCGGCTCGATTATCTGGTTTTGCCATTCCTTTGTCGCCTCCTAATCATGGGGTCGCTCAGTAGAGCGCTAATCCGTAGCTTGATCGCTATCGGATCATTTTATGCATTCCTGAGCCAAATTAATAAAATGGAGTAATTTAGATTACATTATTCAGTTATATTAAAGTTAGAAGATATGAGAAAAGGAGCCCCGTTTATGGAAACGAATAAGCAAGAGCCGCTAAGGGGACAATTAGCCACTCTTCTTCAAGTGCTGATGGTGTCCGCAAAATTAGGACTCACTTCCTTTGGAGGACCGATTGCACATATAGGATACTTCCATGATGAATACATACGTCGCCGAAAGTGGATGGATGAAGCAAGTTACGCCGATCTTGTAGCCCTCTGCCAGTTTCTCCCTGGTCCTTCCAGTAGTCAGGTTGGCATTGGAATTGGGGTTGTAAGAGCAGGATTACTTGGAGGACTTGCTGCCTGGATTGGTTTCACACTGCCGTCGTTTCTTGTGTTAGTTGCGTTTGCTTTCTTGCTTCAAGGATACGATATAGCGAGTGCGGGGTGGATTCACGGATTAAAGATCGTAGCTGTTGCGATTGTGGCCCATGCTATTCTAGGTATGGGACAGAAGCTGACGCCTGATCGGGATAGGGCGACAATTGCCGTGATTTCCGCCGTGATTACGTTGTCCTGGCATACAGCTTACAGTCAAATTCTAATCATTGTTGCTGCTGGTGTTATCGGGTTATGGCTTTTTCGAAAGCAAGAGGCGGAGATTACGTCCAATCTTCAAATTGCGATTAGCCGAACTTTTGCGGTCTGCTCCTTGATTGTATTTGTTGCAATGCTTGTGGCACTTCCGCTTCTTAGATCCTCAGAGGAAGTGGGATGGTTAACGCTGTTCGATAGCTTTTTTCGTTCAGGCTCTTTGGTATTTGGTGGGGGACACGTGGTATTGCCGCTTTTGGAGAGGGAAGTTGTTCCAACTGGATGGGTTAGCCGAGAGAATTTCTTGGCAGGTTACGGAGCTACGCAAGCCGTCCCAGGGCCGTTATTCACCTTTGCAGGTTACCTTGGAGCTATGGCCTGGGGGTTACCAGGAGCGATGATTGCTACTCTCGCCATTTTTTTGCCAGCATTTCTTCTTGTTGTCGGCGTACTTCCGTTCTGGAATAAATTAAGAAACAGTCCGAAAATCCAAAGGGCTTTGGTAGGAGTGAATGCGGCTGTGGTTGGTATTTTGCTGGCTGCGCTGTATGATCCGCTTTGGACTACCGCCATCCTGAAGCCAATAGACTTTGCTCTGGCGGTCATTTTGTTTGTGATGCTGGTTTTTTGGAAGCTGCCGCCCTGGGTGGTAGTTCTTGTGGGGGCAACTGGAGGAATACTGCTAGGATAAGAGCCGACAGCCTACAAGCAGTCGACTCTTTTGGGCGATGATTTTAGCCAGGTCACTCGCCCTATCCTCAACATTTTAACTTATCCGGTATTTAAATCTGCTCTCCACTCAGGTTAAAATGCTCCCCAAACCATTTCCCTGCGGCTTCGGCTTCAGTCCGAGTCAATTGATGACCATTGCGTTCCCAATATGCTTCCACCTGCGCTCCGGCTCCCTCCAATAATGCTTGCAGCTCCTGAGATTCCGAAATCGGAACAATGGGATCATTTTCCCCGGAAGACAAAAATACAGGGATACCATTCAAAGCTGGCAAATCCAGCCCACGCAACGGCACCATTGCATGGTGTAAAATAGCTCCACGTAACGCTTTTGCATCGTGAAAGAGCATGCTGGCGGCTATGTTTGCACCATTGGAATAGCCCAGAGCCACCACGTTATTACGGTCAAAATCGTATTGCTCTGCAGCTGTGTCCACAAATTTGCTCAGTTCTTTGGTACGAAATACGAGATCCTCAATGTCGAACACTCCTTCTGCCAAACGGCGAAAGAAACGCGGCATCCCATTTTCCAGCACATTTCCTCTTACGCCTAACACAGAAGCTCCCGGTGCTACCATCTCAGCCAAAGGTATTAGGTCTTGTTCATTCCCGCCTGTACCATGCAACAGCAAAATAACCGGGGCTTGCGGATCATTTCCTTTACGAAAGACGTGTTTCATATCTATTCCCTCCTCTAATTAACTTTAAATTAAGAATCTTATTTTTGTATAAATTGATTATAGCCCATTTCACTACTTTATACAAACATAATTGACCTCGTTAATTTTTTCTAAAATGATGTCTTGTTCCATTGACATGTAGTATAGCTGTATTTTACTATGGTGTTAGATATTTAGAATATTATCTAAATATCTAAAGGAGGAAATGTATTTTGAACGATGCCTTCAAAGCTTTGGCTGATCCGACCCGGCGTACAATCTTGCAGCTTTTAAAGGAAAAAAGCATGAGCGCAGGCGAAGTAGCTGAACATTTTCAAATTAGCAAACCCAGCATCTCCCACCATCTCAATATCCTAAAGCAGGCTGGGCTGGTGCTGGATGAACGACAGGGACAAAACATTATATACACCCTGCATACAACGGTTGTGGCGGATGTCATCGGTTGGATGTTCAGTATAGCCCACTCCGATACCCCTGCCAGGAAAAATGTGAATCATATTAAGGATGGGGAGGAATCTGAATGAAATTTCGAACACCTTGGAGCTTGACGGATGTTTTGACAACTTTGATTGCCTTATCACCCACCATAGGCGCTATACTGCTGTACGACCGGCTTCCCAATGTTCTAGCCTCGCATATTAACTTTAACAATACAGCAGACGGGTATACGAGCAAAAGTGGTTCTATTATCATGCTCGTGTTGTTGGGCCTAGTCCCGCTGGTCATTCGATTGGCACGCCACATGGACCCCAACAGAGCTAATTATGAGAAATTTTCAAAAGCCTATGAAGTTACGCGTGCAGGTGTTTCTGTAGTTCTCGCTGTAGCTGGATGGGGAATGCTGCTGTATAACCTGAATATACGACTGCAAATGAATGCTATAATTTTAGGGTTAATAGGCCTGATGCTGATGGTGATGGGGAATTATATGACTCAGGTACAGCCGAACTATACGTTCGGTATCCGCACGCCGTGGACTCTGTCTAATCCCGAGGTATGGCGTAAAACGCACCGTTTCGGGGGGCCTATGATGATGCTTGGCGGTGCTTCAGCGTTGGTGGCGGCATGGATCGGTGGAATGGCGGGAGTAGTCATTTTCCTAACCGTACTGATCATATCCGTTATCTCTCCTGTACTCTATTCTTACTTGTTGTATCGTAAGCTAAACAAGTAAATAGACAAAGCCACACCTGAACCTAAAAAAGGAACCTCCCAAACCGCGATAAACGCAGAATGGGAGGTTCTTTTTACAAGTGAATATTTATTTAAAACAACAGTTTATCGGGATGGGTGCCTACACGCTCATCAAGATGAAGACCATTGATTCGTTCAATATCCTCAGCTGTCAATTCAAAATCGAATAAATCAGCATTTTCGCGAATACGATGCGCGGTTACAGATTTGGGAATCGTCACAATCCCCCGATCCAGATGCCAACGCAAAATGACCTGCGAAGAGGTTTTACCGTATTTGGCAGCAATCTCAACGATGTCCGCTTGCTCGGTTAATTTCCCCTTCATCAGCGGGCTCCACGATTCTAGCTGAATCTGGTGCTCCCGGCAGTATTGATGCAGCTCTTGTTGTGTCAGACGTGGGTGAAGCTCCACTTGATTGATGACAGGAACCATGTTGCTATCTTGGAGGAGGTCTTCGAGATGGTGAACTTGGAAGTTACTAACGCCGATAGCGCGTACGCTTCCTTCTTCATACAAGCGTTCAAATGCTTTCCAGGTTTCCTTGTACTTATCCTTACCAGGCCAATGAATGAGATACAGATCAATGATATCCAGACCCAGCCGCTTACGACTTTCCTCAAAGGCACGCAGTGTTGAATCGTAGCCCTGATCCTGATTCCATAGCTTGGTGGTTACAAACAGATTTTCTCTAGCCGCTCCACTATCACGAATGGCTTGTCCAACCAGTTCCTCGTTGCCGTAGATCGCCGCTGTATCAATGTGACGGTAACCGACCTCAATAGCTGTTTTGACCGCTTCGTAGACCTCATTACCTTCCGCCTTGTAGGTACCAAAACCAAGCCAAGGCATCTGAACTCCGTTATTCAGTACAGTTGTATCTGCAATGTTCCCCATGTCTATTCCTCCTGTTCCTGATTATGAATTATCCAACGGGATGGTTACAGTTTAGTTGCATCCTGAAAAGCATTCACTTGAAGCGGAGCAGCCAACAATTCTTTAGCGGCGGCAACAAATGCCTGGAAATGGGCAGAATTATTATGGAAATCTACAGCAGCAGCATCTTTCCACTCTTCAACCATCGTAAATGCGTTGGGATCATTCAGATCCTGCATTAACGTGTAACGTACATTGCCTTCTTCAGCTTGGGATGCGCTGATCAGCCCTTGGGTTTCTTGCAAAAAAGTTTCTCTTTTCTCAGGTAAAACTTTCATATCGGCATGAATAATAATCATATTATGTTCCTCCTCGTATTATGTAACTATTTCTATTATAGACCATTCTTTCGATAGAATAAAAGTGCGGGCGTTTCTGTAATGCAGTAAAATGGATCGTATGGAGGAGATTATCGGCTGATTCGTTCCTCCTATATTTTGTTTAACGGCGGTGAAGGCATGTGCGTTTTCAGACAAAACTAATAGTATTTATATCCCTTTTAGTACTGGTAGTTACCGGGCTGTTGGGATTATCCTTTCGATATATGATCACCTCCGCTCTATATGATGAAATCGGAAAAAGGGCGCTAACCGTCGCCAATACCCTCGCCGTAGATGCGCAGGTCAGAGACGCTCTGGAGCGGACCGAGACGACGCAATTGCGTTCGCGTATCAACGAGGCCATAAAGCCCGTCCAAGCCAGCAGCGGAGCTGATTTTATTACTATTGCTGACCGTCATCTCATCCGGCAGTGGCATGTAAACCCGGAGCGCATCGGCACGCCTATGATAGACCCCATGAATGATAAGGTACTGCAAGGGCAGTCCTTGATCACTGAATCGACGGGCTCTCTCGGACCGTCAATACGCGCCAAAACAGCCGTTTATGATCAGCAAGGTAAGGCCATCGGGCTCGTCTCTGTAGGTTTTTTAATGACAGATGTGCAGCAAAATATTCGTACATACACATATGCATGGCTCTGGTTAATGGTGGGTGCTCTGATGATCGGCATATTGGGAAGCCTGATTATAGCGCAACGGGTACGCCGCGCACTGCATGGACTGGAGCCAGTGGAGATCGGACGGTTGTACCAGGAAAAGCAAGCCATTATTGAGTCCATCGGCGAAGGGATTATCGCGGTTAATAGTAACGGACAAATCACACTTGCCAATCCACAGGCAGCTCGTTTGATCGGACTCCCACCGGAAACCTCTATCTACGGATGCGACCTTCGTCACTTGACTGGTGTTCCGGATGTACTGGTTGATATGCTTGTTGCCGATTACACAGTAGAGCATTCAACGATGGGGCCAGATCAGGGACAGTACATATGGAATAAGGAAATTGAGGTCCAGCAGCGAATTGTAGTCGTCAGCCGTGTGCCGATCCAGGATCGCTCCGGTCGCATCATGGGCACGGTTGCCAGTCTGCGTGACAAGACCGAACTGCTCCACATGACACAACAGTTGACAGAGGTCAAAGATTACGCGGAAGTACTGCGATCACAAACACACGAATACGCCAATCGGCTGTATCTCATATCCGGCCTGATTCAGTTGGAGTGTTATGACGAAGCGGTGGACTTTATCACCCAGGAATCAGAGGAATATCGTGTACACAGGCCGATTGCCACTGCTCTCCTGCCCGATTCAATCATCGCCAGCCTACTGATCGGCAAGAAGAAACAGGCGCTAGAAAAAGGGATTTTACTCCATTCTGATATTAAAGGAGCATTCTCAACCCAGTCTCCTACGTTGGAGTGGTCCTTTCTCGCTTCCATAGCCGGAAACCTGCTGGACAATGCCATGGAAGCTGTTGCGATGTCCTCCATCTCTGACGGACAGGTCTGGTTCCGGCTTGAAGAAACGACTGAAGCCATCATCGTCGAAGTTGCGGATAACGGATCGGGAATTTCTGACGATATCCAAGAAAAGCTGTTTGTCAGAGGAGTTTCGACCAAAGCAGAAGCAGGACATGGATATGGCCTTGCTCTCGTGCAGGAGTACACTGAACGAATGGAAGGCTCTATAGAAGTACACGAACGGCCTGGTGGTGGAAGTATTTTTGAGGTATATATTCCTTTACATAGAACTGATACGAGTAATGATGCAAAAGGAGATTATGCCCATGAATGAGCGGGTTTTATCGGACATTGAGGTTCTTATTATTGAAGATGATCCACGAATTGCGGAGATTAACCGCCGATTTATTGAAAAGGTGGACGGGTTCACCGTATGTGCAATCGCGACAAACGAATTTGAGGCAAAACTTCAACTGGACGTGCTCCGTCCTCCTCTAGTCGTGCTGGATGTTTATTTTCCTGATACGGATGGTCTAACCCTGCTTTCGTTCATCAAGCAACACTATCCGGGTACAGATGTTATTATGCTGACTGCCGCCAAAGAAGCTGAAACAGTGGTACAAGCCGTTCGTGCAGGTGTGTTTGATTTTATCGTGAAGCCGCTTGTATTTGAGAGATTGCGTGCTACCTTGAAGGAATACGCCCGGTTTCGGCGACAAGTCACAACATGGCAGGAAGAACAATCCACGGTGGAGCAATCGGAAATTGACAGTTTGCTTCAAAGCGTGGGCACCGGTCGGATGGCAGGGAACGGAGTTGGAGAACTATGGGCCAAAGGCATCGATAAAGTGACTTGCGACAAAGTGCTAGATCTCCTGAATCGACGGGGTGAGGTGACTACAGGTACAGTGGGAATTGAGCTGGGTATGAGCCGTTCTACAGCCAGAAGGTATCTGGAGTACTTAGTGGAAAGTGGCGATGCGCACCACGATCAGGTGTACGGAACCGTTGGCAGACCAGAGCGTATCTATCGCCGACAGCGGGGAGATGCATAAACCATCCATCTCTGATGTCGGTACTTCCCCCTCCTCTTATTCGTAATTTTAATGAATTTAATACATTTAATCGATCAAAACGGTTTAAATGACCACATTATTTACGTCCTCCTTCCCGATTGCTAGAATGATCATCAGTTGGTTAATTGATAATGATTATCAGTTCCTCTGATAATCATACTGGAACGGGGGATAACATATGGCAACACCGAAACAACCACTGCGCACAGGCATGCTGCTTGCAGCGATCCTGGCACTACTGACGGTCATTATGGCGGGATGTGGAAGCCAGTCACAAGATAACAGCGCAGCAGCACCTCAAGCAACAGGCGACACTCGAATGATTAAACATGAGATGGGAGAAACCAAAGTTACAGGTACACCCAAAAGAATCGTAACCCTGGAATTCTCTTTTGTCGATGCCACAACCCAGCTGGGCGTAACTCCTGTCGGTATAGCTCAGGAAAATGACGATGATATTGATGGGCTGCTGGGCAAGAAAATCGACTTCACACCAGTAGGCACACGCAAACAGCCAAACCTGGAGACGATCAGCTCCTTGAAGCCGGATTTGATTATTGCCGATCTGAATCGTCATAAAAGCATATACAAAGAACTAAGTGAGATTGCTCCGACCATTGTTCTAAAGAGCCGCAATTCCTCCTATGAACAAAACCTGGCATCCTTCGGTGTCATCGCCGATGCGTTGGGTGAGAAGGAAAAAGGAGAGCAAATTCTCGCTACGCATAAAGCTACAATGGAAAAGTTGAAAGAAGGCATCAAAGCTGGTGAGCCACGCAGCGTATTGCTAGGGGTATTCCGTTCTGATTCACTATCGGCTCACGGCGCTTCATCCTTTGATGGACAACTGCTGGAGCAAGCGGGTATCCACAATGCCCTTCAAAATACAACCGAGCCTACTGTCAAGCTGACACTGGAACAGATTTCGCAAGCGGATCCTGATGTGATCTTTTTGGTGGAAGCCGACGAAAAGCTGATTGCGGAATGGAAGCAAAACCCGCTTTGGCAAAACATTACGGCCGTCAAAAAAGGGGAAGTTTACGAAGTAAACCGGGCACTGTGGACCCGGTACCGTGGACTCGGCTCAGCCGAGAAAATACTGGAGCAAGCCATTTCGCTTCTGTATCCCGCGCAAAGTAAAGGAGACGGCTCCCATTGATCGGACAAGCCTCACGCGACCGGCTGAATAAGCCGGTCTTCTTTGCACTTATCGCTGCGTTGCTGGCTGGATTGCTACTCAGCGTGGCGATTGGCCCGGTCAGGATGGACATCCCCACCATGCTGACTGCGCTGTTCACCGAGCATCCGTCCAAGGATCAGCTCATTGTCTTGACGGTACGCCTACCGCGTGCCGTTATTGGCCTAATCGTCGGGGCCGGGCTTGCCGTGGCAGGAGCCCTGATGCAGGCCATCACACGCAACCCGCTGGCTTCGCCGCAGGTATTCGGGGTCAGCTCAGGCGCTTCGCTGGCTGTCGTGCTGTCCGTCGTGCTGCTGCCGAATATCGGATCGTCCGGCAGCATTTATTTTGCTTTCGCCGGGGCCATCGCAGGCGGCTCCTTCGTATATGCGCTGGCCGGAACGGCGGGCATGACGCCGGTCAAGCTGGCGCTAGCCGGGATGGCCGTGCATCTACTGCTGGCCTCCATCACCCAGGGACTGCTCGTGTTCAACGAGCAAATATCTGATGTGCTGTATTGGCTCGCCGGAGCCATCGACGGGTCCACATGGGCCGACACGCGTCTGGTGCTACCATGGTTTGCCGTGGGTATGATTCTTGCACTGGCGCTAGCCCCTTCGCTATCTGTGCTGAGCCTCGGGACGGAGGTCGCACAGGGATTGGGACAAAACGTACGTCTTGTCCGCCTACTGGCCTCGGCCTCAGTGATTATGCTGGCAGGCTCTGCCATAGCGGTAGCCGGGTCCATCGGCTTTGTGGGCCTGATGGTACCGAATATCATCAAGATGTTTACAGGCGACAACTACAGACGGATCATCCCCCTGTCTGCAATCTGCGGAGGTCTTCTGCTGACCTATGCAGACGTGCTTGGACGATTTATTGCATTTCCTTATGAATCGCCCGTTGGCATTGTAACCGCGCTGGTGGGTGCGCCCTTCTTTTTATATCTAGCGCATAAGAACGGGAGGGCTTCTCGATGAAAAAACTGTGGATTTTACTCGCGCTCATGCTGAGTGTTGCTTTTATAGCTATAGGCGTGGGCAGCACCTACATTACGCCCTCTGAGCTGATCGCGGCTCTGACTGACCGGAATGCCTCTTCCTGGTTCATCGTTCACCATTATCGGCTGCCGCGCGGCCTGCTGGCCATCATGGCCGGAGCTGGGCTGGCAGTAGCCGGTGTTCTGCTGCAAGGCATGATCCGCAACCCGCTAGCCTCACCAGATGTGGTAGGTGTATCCAAGGGGGCCGGCTTTGCGGCGGTTCTCGTCATCGTACTGCTCCCCTCATCCCCAGTGGCGCTGTTGCCTGTAGCCGCCTTTGTCGGTGCCGGGCTAGCAGCACTGTTGCTCGTACAGCTTTCGATGAAGGGAGGCATGCGTCCCAACATGCTAGCCTTGACCGGACTGGCGGTGGGCGCTATTTTTCAGGCTGCGACCGACTATATACTGGTCAAGTATCCACTCGAAGCCAGCGACACGCTCACTTGGCTAGCTGGAAGTCTGTGGGGCAAAGGCTGGGACGAAGTGTATGGGCTACTGCCGTGGTTAATCGTGTTACTACCTCTCGCCTATGCACTACAGCGCAAGCTGGATATTATGAGCCTAGATGAGGAAAGCTCTGCTGGGCTGGGACTTAGCGTGAAGCGTGTGCGTACAGGACTGCTAGCCGTGTCAGTCGCCTTGGCTGCCTCCTGTGTCGCTGCCATCGGCTCCATCGGATTTATCGGACTGCTGGCACCGCATCTGGCACGACGGTTATTTGGCAATCGCCACCGCTATCTATTGCCCGGCTCGGCGATGATCGGCGCGCTGATTCTCGTCCTCTCGGACGCGCTCGGACGGGGTCTGAAGCCGCCGCTCGAAATTCCCGCTGGCATCGTGACAGCCGTCATTGGCGCGCCATATTTTTTGTATCTATTACTGCGGGAACGCAAACAGAAAGGCAGCGGATAGGATGAGGATAAGGAGTTGCGCATCGCAGTTAAACGCTGCATTATACCGTAGCGTTTAGCTGCGTTACCTTCTCACCTGTACACCGATACGCTGATTAATTTCTTTTGTAAACGATTTATCATGTAGTAATCTCTTTTTAAAATCATTTATCATTTCAGGCAAGCTGGCATTTGTGTTAGGATCCAAATCGTTAAAAAAGACAGCTAGCTCTGTCAAATGCCCTTCCTTATCTGTCGCATACATTGCCAGTGTCAAAACGTAAGCTGTGGAGCCACCTTTTTGCCCAGTATGTTTCAGAAATTGCTGGTTTTCAGGAAGAACCATAAGAGGTTTCTCCATGACCTCGGACAATAACTTTTGCTCAACTTTTGTGAACCCTTGACGGCGGTTCAGCTTACTCATTAAAAAGGCATAATCGGCTGTCGTTGAAGCTATAAAACGATCCGTATTGATACGGTCATAATCCTGGTCATACCAGGTCTTAATATCTGCGTTTCTCTTGTAAGAACCACTCACATCACGACGCAGCTTGTTATGAATCACACGGGCATATCGGCGAAACTCCGTGTCAGACATCGCCTGGATGGCTTCTTTGGCAGAAATATTATTCTTTGTATTATTCCAATTCTCACCTTGGCTCTCCTTCATACGTTCGTAAGGAATCAGAATAGAGGATACAAAAGGATAAATGGGATCATGATTTCGCAAACCCAAGTTGGCTCTCGTCCGATTGATCGCTTCCAACCCCAGTCTGTCCATTAAATACTCCGCATTGGCGTTGGAACTGAATTGAATCATCCCCTTGGCAACCTCGCGTACAGATACAGTTTCATTCTGTATCCGCCCTTTAGCTTCCATATCCTGTAGCCACGCCGCATGAGCACCACCATCCAAACCCGGCAAATAAAACCTTTCCAGCGAAATCAGCTTCACTCTCTTATCCGGGTTAATCTGACCCACCGCCGCTTGCTTGGCATATTCAATCGCAATGATCGTTTTGACGGTGCTCGCCAAAGGCATCATCCGGTTCTCTTCTTGGCCTGCCAGCTTTTTTCCATCTCTCAGAATCGTAATCGAAACCTTTTCTGCATTCTCCTCCACAAAATGAAGTAAACACCGAGCAGCATCCTGTTCCTTCGTTTCACCCTGAACCTCGGCTACAATCGCAGTTGTGGGTCGGACAGTATTTGGAGGATTAGCCACTTGATTCTGCATGAAAGATAGTAATCCTGTTGTCACACCCATAACGATGAGCACTGTAGCCACAATAGTTGCTATTATGATAAGGCACTTTCGTTTCACTATAACCTCCCCCTGTATGCATTTCATACATAGGTTTATTTTCCCATTTTTATATTTCAATTTCTATTTTAAACGAAAATACAGTACAAAAAGTTTCATTACGTGTCATATTTTCAAATAACACAAAAAAGAGAGCCTCCTGTACATAACACAGGCTGACTCTCTTTCACTATTCTTCAACACTTATGCTGGATAGGGTACTTCGGTTCCATTCAAAATGAGGTGCATTCGAATTTCCGCTTTTAAGGAATCGGATACGGCACAATATTTTTCCTTACCCATCTGAATTGCTTTCCATACGCGGTAATCCGGAATATCTCCATCTACGTGGAATGTCAGATCAATCGCTGTAAAGCCTGTCGGCGTTTCTTCCTTGCGCGTACCTTCTGCGTCAATATCAATACGAGCAATGTCCGACAAGAAACGATCCAAAATCATTGTGATATCAATACCCATACATCCTGCCAGACCTGCCAACAGCAGTTCCATGGGTGTCATTCCTTTACCATCACCGCCATAAGCCGCCGTAGCATCCATCCCTACCGAATAACCGGATGGTCCCTCCGAAGTAAACGCGCGTTTACCGTGCCAAGTTGTAGATACTTTCATGTTCAAAGGCCTTCTTTCCATTTTAATAATCTATGATTCATCCTCGATCTTATTTTAAAATTCACTGATTTGACGTAAAAATTTCTGTGTTCTCTCATGCTGGGGAGTATCAAAAAACGCCTGTGGCGCTGCCTCCTCCAAAATGATACCATCTGCCATAAATACGACCTTGTCCGCCACCTCACGAGCAAATTTCATCTCATGGGTAACCACGACCATCGTCATCCCGTCTTGAGCCAATTCTCGCATAACACCCAGCACTTCCCCTACCAGCTCGGGATCAAGCGCCGATGTCGGCTCGTCGAACAGCATAATCGCCGGGTCCATCGCCAGCGCACGCGCAATGGCTACCCGTTGCTGCTGTCCACCGGACAGACGTGAAGGATGTACATCCTGCTTGTCCGATAACCCCACCCGCTCCAACAACCGTTGTCCGATGGACATAGCCTTGTCGCGCGGCATTTTTTTTACGGTCAGCAGTCCTTCAATGACATTGCCGATCGCGGTTTTGTGCGGATACAGATTGAATTGCTGGAACACCATCCCCGTCTGTTTGCGAATATCACGAATGGCTGCTTGGCGGACACGAACGGGAGCTGTAGCATCGACCTCAATCCCATTCACCTCAAACTTGCCGGAAGACAGCTCTTCCAGACCGTTCAGGCACCGCAGCAAGGTACTTTTACCTGAACCGCTCGGGCCGAGTAATACGACGATTTCACGAGCGGCAACCTGAAAATCAATGCTTTTCAGAACCTCTACCTGTCCGAATCGTTTACTTAATCCGTTTGTTGTTATCATCATCTATCATCTCCACCTTAATAAGCTCGAGCCAGACGCTTTTCCACCCGCTCCAGTATAGCGGAGAATCCAATGCTCATAATCCAGTACATCAGGCCAATTTCGAGCAGAAACGGCATATAGCGCAAATACTGTGCTTGTAAAAGCTGTGCCTGTCGCATCAATTCACTGACCCCGATCACCGACACCAGCGATGTTTCTTTAAGCATACCCACAAATGTATTCCCCATCGGTGCAATTGCAATGCGTACCGCCTGAGGAAGAATAATACGCCACATCGTTTGACCGGGCGACATTCCCGTCGCATAAGCTGCCTCAGTCTGTCCCTGGGGTACGGCTAAAATAGCTCCACGGAACGTCTCCGACAAGTACGCCCCTGTATTAATACTAAGTGCTAAACAAGCAGCCGTCAGCGATCCGAATGATATTCCATAATCATCCAGTCCATAATAAATGACCGCAATCTGCACCAAAACCGGTGTCCCCCGGATGATCGATACATACATGCGCGCCAGCCATCGAACGGGACGATTCCCCTTCAACCGGGCCACCGCAACAATCAAACCAATGATTAGGCCAAAAAACATAGAGACAATCGTAATATATAGCGTATAATAAGCACCCTTTAATAAAAAAGGGACGTTCTCCCACATTAATTCAAGCATCGGTTATATTCCCTTCTTTCAGACGAGTGGCCCCATGTCAGCTAAAAGCCAAGACTGGAGCCAGACGCCTCTAACAGGCTTACGTTATTCTTTTGGCTCCTCGCCAAACCATTTTTTGAAAATTGTTTTGTAAGTGCCGTCTTCCTTCATTTCCTTCAAAGCCTTGTTCAAGGCTTCTTTGAGCTCAGGAGTTTTCTGGTTAATGGCTACACCCGCTTGATCCGATTTAATCGGCTCGCCTACCGCTTTAATCTGGAACCCGTTTTTATCGATAATGGGCTTGAGAGCATACAGATTGTTAATGGTTGCGTCAATACGACCAGAGTTTAGATCCTTTAAGGAAGTAATGACATCATCATATGTTTTAATCTCAAAATCACCTACCTTCGGCAGCACTTCATTCCGCAGATAAGACTCATCATTCGTTCCCAAGCCGACACCAATAGTTTTACCTTTAAAGTCCTCGAGCTTGGTAATATCATTTGTTTTGCTGTTTACGATAATGTTTACATTGTTTGTGATATAAGGCTCTGTGAAGTCAATGGCCTTCTTACGATCCTCTGTAATCGTCACCTGACTAATCACGGCATCGAATTTTTTCTTTTGCAAACTTGGAACCAGTCCCGAGAATTCTTGTGCCGTGAACTCCGGTTTCACCCCAATCCGCTTCGCCAATTCTTTGGCGATATCCACATCAAATCCGTCCAATTCCTTGTTATCGTTCAAGAAATTGTACGGCGGATAGGTACCCATCATGCCTACCTTAATTACACCAGCCTTCTTGATTGCTTCGAGCTGGTTACTCGCTGCCACATTACTGCTACCCGCTCCATTGCTAGTATTAGAAGCTTCTGGCTTAGTACCGCAAGCGCTCAGCACAAGGCTGAACAATGCCAGAGCCATAAGTATAGTTACCAAGAACCCTTTTTTACGTGTTTTCATGTATCCTTCTCTCCTGTCTGGATGTAAATGATTGAGTTCATATATGTGATTTGGCTATATATATTTGTTGCCAACTACCCATTCATGCGATGTTGACCCTCTAGCTTTGACCTAATAATCCGTAAAATTCAAAATTAGCCGCTTCTTCTGCCAATCTTTTAGCAGTTATCTGCGTGATGTGGTCATGTGTTCCCTCTGAACCGAACAGCCAGCGTGTAATGACACCTTCGATCATGCTCATGAGTAGTGCCGCCCTTAATTCGACATCCAATTCAGCAGGCAACATGTTCAGCTCGATCGCTCTTTCCATATTGCGCCGGAATGCCAGCTCCATCGCGGCCCTTGTCTCTCGGATACTCTGGCGCACCGGTTCATCGACACCGCTGCCGATCAGTAGCAAACCCATCAGATAGCGGTTCTCCAATGCAAAATCAAATAATCGAACAAACAGCGCTTCCGAAGCCTTAACCATATCAGCCAGCGTTCCCGCATCACGGCGATATCCCTGTCCAATCGCTGACAGTAGTTGTTCACGACCGGTGGCGATAATCTCCAGCGCCAGTGCCTCTTTGCTTTTAAAATGCCAATAAAACGTGCCTTGGGCTACTCCCGCCTCTACCACGATATCTGAAATCTTCGTTTGGTGGTAACCCTGCTCGGCGAACCGCTTTAATGCAATGTGAAGAAGCTGTGTTCTGCGGTCTGTTTCTTCTCCCGCATGCTCAGCAGGTTGGTCATTTGAGTCGGTCTCGGACTGCTTCGCCTTCCGTGGCTGCATGGATTCCCTCCTCCCGATTGATCAGTCAGTCAGTTTTGTATTTTTAATCCTATAGGATAAGTATACTTTTGTCAAACGAAAAAAAAGAACCTCCCCAGAGGTCCTCTTTTTCCTATACGTTGCTGCTACAGCAATGCTTTTGCCGCAATGTCCGTACGGTTTTGTTTACCTTCAAAGGTAATACGAGCCGCCTGTTCGTAAGCTTTATCCCGTGCCCCGGCAATATCACGTCCCAAGCCGACCACACCTAATACACGTCCGCCGTTCGTTACCCACTCGCCCTGTTCGTTGATGCCCGTTCCAGCATGGAACACGATAGCTTCGTCTACCTGTTCTAATCCGTGGATAGGTACACCTTTGGCGTAAGCTCCAGGGTAACCTCCAGATGCCAGCACCACACATACCGCCGCTTCATCCTTCCACTCGATCTCCACCTGATCCAGCGTACCATTTACAGCAGCAAGAAAAATATCGAGCAGATCGGATTTCAAACGAGGCAGAACCACTTGAGTTTCCGGATCACCGAAACGTGCATTAAACTCAATGGTCTTCGGCTTGCCGTCCGGCGAAATCATCAATCCGGCAAATAATACACCTCGGAACGGACGCCCTTCAGCAACCATGGCCTTGGCCGTCGGCTTAATAATCGTCTCAATAGCTTCCTCAATAATGGAATTGGCTATGTGAGGCAATGGAGAATACGTACCCATGCCACCTGTATTTGGCCCTTTGTCACCATCAAAAATAGGCTTGTGGTCTTGCGCCGCGGCCATCGGACGAACCGTTTCACCATCGACAAAGGAGAGAATCGACATTTCCTGACCAGCCAGAAACTCCTCAATCACGACTTGTGCCCCGGCTTCGCCAAACACCTTGGCCACCATAATGTCAGAGAGAGCCTTTTCCGCTTCCTCCATCGAGTAAGCGACCGTTACCCCTTTGCCTGCCGCGAGTCCGTCTGCCTTAATGACAACCGGAATCGGTTGTTCCTTCAAGTATGCATGTGCTTCCTCATAAGTATAAAACTTGCGATAGGTTGCTGTCGGAATATGATATTTATGAAGCAAATCCTTCATGAAGATTTTGCTACCTTCAATTTCCGCTGCATTTTTACGCGGTCCGAATACTGGAATGCCTTTCGCTTCAAAAGCATCCACAATGCCATCTGCCAGCGGATCATCGGGGCCTACCACGACCAGTCCGACTTTTTTGGATTCCGCCAGTTCTGTCAGCGCGTCAAAGTCACTCACCGGAATCGGCACACACTCCGCTAACTGCCCGATACCAGCATTGCCTGGTGCGCAATAGATTTGTCCGGCCTTGGGGCTTTTTTTTAGCGCCCACACAATTGCATGTTCGCGGCCGCCCCCTCCGATAACCAAAATATCCATTCAGGTGATTCCTCCCGCTCCCATTAAGATTGTTCAGGTGAAAATGCTGCTGCATCCTCAACTCATACAAGTTAGTGCTTGAAATGGCGTACGCCTGTAAAGACCATGGCAATGCCGTATTCGTTAGCAACCTTGATGGACTCTTCGTCTTTGATGGAGCCGCCGGGCTGAATAACTGCTGTGATGCCTGCTTTAGCTGCCAACTCCAACGTATCGCCCATCGGGAAAAATGCATCGGATGCCAGTACGGCACCTTTTGCTTTGTCACCGGCCTGCTCGATAGCAATCTTGGCCGCACCGACACGGTTCATTTGTCCAGCGCCTACGCCAATGGTCATATTATCTGCCGCCAGTACGATGGCGTTGGATTTTACATGCTTAACCACTTTCCAGCTAAACAAAAGCTGTTTCAGTTCTTCCTCGGATGGTGCCCGCTCCGTTACAACTGTAAGTGCATCCGAGTCTACAGCGTGAATGTCATTTTGCTGAACGACCATGCCACCTTCAATGGAAGTCACGACGAAACGGCTTTCTGCCTGTTCAGACCGGGAAAGCTCACCCAAATCAAGCAAACGAATATTTTTCTTTTTCGTTAAAATCTCCAAAGCTTCTTTCGTAAAGCCCGGTGCCAGTACAATTTCCAAAAAGATTTCACTGAGCTTATTTGCTGTATCACCGTCAATAATCCGGTTAGCCGCTACGATGCCGCCAAAAATCGAGGTTGGATCAGCTGCATACGCCTTGCTGTACGCTTCATAAATACTGCCGCCAATTCCCACACCACAAGGATTCATATGCTTAACTGCTACTACGGTAGGTTCGCTGAATTCTTTGACAATTTGCAAAGCGGCATTAGCATCATTGATGTTATTGTAAGACAGCTCTTTGCCGTGAAGTTGTTTCGCTGTTGTCAGTGTACCCTTTGCCGCCAATGGCTCACGGTAAAATGCCGCCTGCTGATGCGGATTTTCGCCATAACGCAAATCCTGAATTTTTTCATAGGTTACAGTGTAACGTTCAGGCAACGGCTCACCTGTCACATTCGACAAATAATCGGATATCAAAGCGTCGTATGACGCCGTATGGCGGAACACTTTTGCAGCCAAACGCTTACGGGTATTCAGCTCCGTATCGCCATCCTTACGGATTTCCTCCAGCACTGTGTTATAATCATCAGCATCGACTACCACACTGACAAAAGCATGATTTTTCGCCGCAGAACGAAGCATCGTTGGACCGCCGATATCAATATTTTCAATCGCGTCCTCATAAGTTACACCGGGTTTGGCAATCGTTTCCGCAAAAGGATACAGATTCACAACAACCAGATCAATATAACCCAATCCAAGTTCTTTCATCTGACGCTGATGCTCTTCATTATCCCGAACAGCCAGCAAGCCGCTGTGTACCGCAGGGTGGAGTGTTTTAACACGTCCATCCATAATTTCAGGAAAACCCGTTACCTCTGAAATGCCGATGACGGGAATGCCCTCCTTCGACAACAAGCTGCTCGTTCCCCCTGTCGAAACGATCTCCACACCCAATTTGGACAACTCGCGGCAAAATTCCACGATCCCCCGCTTATCCGATACGCTGACGAGCGCTCTTTTAATACTCACCCTGTCTCCTCCTTTAGCTCTTTCAGAATTTTGCAAAATTCTCTTTTATCATTTTATTTCCCGAGAAATATCGGAAAATGCCTGTACAGCATCCTTGATATAACAATGATATGACAAATTACAATCATTCTTAGAGAAGTGAAATCACTTTGCGACCATTTAATTGGATTTTGCCTTGGGCTAATTTGCCAACTACTTCTGGATATAGCTGACGTTCTACGGATTGAATGGCTGCGGATAAGGATTCCGCAGTATCATGGTCGCTAACCTCCACGACACGCTGGGCAATAATAGCTCCCGTATCCATGCCCCCGTCCACAAAATGAACGGTGACGCCACTTACCTTGACACCATAGGTCAATGCCTGTCCAACAGCATCTTTCCCTGGAAATGCCGGAAGTAGTGACGGATGAATATTAATGATTTTTCCTGCGTAGGCATCGACTATGACGCTGGATAGCAAACGCATGTAGCCAGCTAACACGATGAGATCAATTGATTTCTGCTCCAGTAAAGCCACCAGTTCACGCTCATAGTCTTCTCGAGAAGGATATTCCTTGGGTCGAAAGGTATGGCACGCAATTCCAGCTTTCTGTGCTCTAGCTACGGCAGGAGCCGCAGGCTTGTCACAGATGAGCAATTCTACCGAGGCGCCGCCCAGTTCTCCTCGCGCAGCGGCATCCACCAATGACTGAAAATTCGTCCCTTCGCCTGATGCAAAAACAGCAATCCGGTACTCGTTCATTACACCTCGGCTCCCGTAAAGGTCACGATAGAACTGCCTTCCGTTACTTTTCCGATCACATAGGCAGCTTCGCCCTGTTCCTTCAGAACTTCCAGTGCAGTCTGTGCATGCTCTTCGCCTACAACGATTACCATGCCAATCCCCATATTAAAGGTTGTGAACATGTCTCTGTTGGAGATTGCACCTTTTTCCTGCATGAGCTGGAAGATTGGCAAAATCGGCCAAGTGCCGTATTCAATATCCACATTGACGTGATCCGGTAACACTCTTGGGATATTTTCAATAAAACCACCACCTGTGATATGCGCCATACCTTTTACTTTTACCTTGTCCAGCAATGCCAAAACGGATTTCACGTAAATTTTCGTCGGCTCCAGCAGTACATCGCCCAGTTTGCCGTTTAAGCCTTCGATTTCATCATGCAAATCATAGCCCTGCTGTTCCAATAACAGCTTGCGAACCAGTGAGAAGCCATTACTGTGAACTCCACTGGAGGCAAGCCCAATAACGGTATCTCCAGGGGCAATGGAGCTGCCGTTGATGATTTTACTTTTATCTACAATCCCTACCGTGAATCCGGCAATATCATATTCACCCTCGCTATACATCCCTGGCATTTCTGCGGTTTCACCGCCGACCAGCGCACAGCCCGATTGATGGCATCCCTCTGCGATTCCAGCGACTATAGCTTCAATTTTCTCGGGCACAACCTTGTCACAAGCGAGGTAATCCAGAAAAAAGAGTGGCTCCGCGCCCCCGACGACAATGTCGTTTACACACATCGCAACCGCGTCAATACCAATGGTGTCATGACGATCCATTGCGAAAGCAAGCTTCAGCTTCGTGCCGACACCATCGGTACCGGAAACGAGTACAGGCTCCTCGTACTTATCCTTATTCAGGCCGAACAACGCACCGAATCCGCCCAAGTCCGTCAGCACTTCGGGACGGAAGGTACGTTTAACGTGCTTTTTCATCCGTTCTACTGCTTCATTACCGGCAGCGATATCTACCCCTGCGTTTTTGTATGCTTCGGACATTCATGAACACTCCTTCAAATGATTGACCCTCCTAAGTCCTCCCTAACAGGGAGGATTCCATGGGGCTGCTCCCCCTGGACCCCTCAAGAGTCGGTCAGATGCGTAGGGTTGGGTGCTGCTTGGTGTATGGTTCGTGCTGTGAGTCGCGTGCTATCCTTTGTGAATTGCGGGTCATTCCCGCAATTCACAAGGACACGCTTTAGTGCGTTGCCGCCTTCACGGCGGCTGGCGCGTCCCGGGCTGTTTGCTTCGCAAAGGCGGGGACGTGCCGGGCAAAGAAGTGAGCAGCGCCAACGGGCGGCTTACTTCTTTGCTCTTTGAGGCAGGCAGCTTCGCTCTGCCTGCTATTGAGCTTCGCTTCGCGGCTCAGCCTTACAAGAGCAGGGTGACTTTTTGCGAGTCACCGCTCCGCTAAAAACTCATGGCATGAAATAGTTATGCCATGAGTTTTTAACGTCCTTACCTATCCTCTTCTTGGTGGGAACCAAAGAGGTACAGGCACTGCTTCAATAATGCTGCATACCTGAGAAACGCAGCGGGTGGAAGGATTCTGGAGAAGCGAAAGCGTTCGCCTTTGCCGCTGGATTCTAACCCTGTAAGGGGTTATTTCAATCCAGGAATCCAGTGGCAACAGCGATCGTAAGAACCTTCCACACGCGGAGTGGCCCCCTCAGAACCGCATTATATGGCGCTAGTACCTCTTTTGTTCCCTATACTAACAACTACATCCGAACTTCTCTTCGCCTTTGAAATCTACCTGAGTCGGGTAGTCATTATCGAAACAAGCTAGGCACAAGCCGCCTTTGTAATCCTGTTCGTTATATCCACCTACAGCGGCAATCAAACCCTCGGCGCTCATAAAGTAAAGCGAATCGGCGTTAATTTCCTCACGAATTTCCTCGACGGTTTTAGATGAAGCAATCAGTTCCCGGCGATCCGGCGTGTCAATACCGTAGAAGCACGGGTTTTTGAAAGGCGGCGAGGTAATACGTACATGTACTTCCAACGCTCCCGCATCCCGCAGCATATTCACAATTCGACGGGATGTAGTGCCCCGGACGATAGAATCGTCGATCATAATGACTCGTTTACCTTCAACAACACGGCGTACAGCGCTCAGCTTCATTTTCACACCCTGCTCGCGTAGCTCCTGACTCGGCTGAATGAAAGTACGTCCAGTGTATTTATTTTTAATCATGCCCAGCTCATAAGGAATACCTGTCTGCTCTGCATAACCAATCGCAGCCGAAATACTGGAATCTGGTACCCCTGTCACCAAATCTGCATCAACAAAAGCTTCCAGCGCCATCTGGCTGCCCATTCTTTTGCGTGCAGCATGAAGATTAGAACCATTCAAGTCACTGTCAGGCCGGGCAAAATAAATATATTCCATCGCACATAGCGCTTTACGGTGCTTTTCTTCCGTGTAACGATCTTCATGCAGTCCATTTTTGTCCAACACCAACAGCTCACCCGGTTCGATATCGCGCAGCAACTCTGCCCCAATCGTTTCCAAAGCACAGGACTCGGATGCGAACAGATAAGCATCTCCCAGTCTGCCCATCGTGATTGGACGCAGACCATTGGGGTCGGAAGCCACGAGCAGCTTGTCGTTGGTCATAATAAGGAAAGCAAACCCGCCGACAATACGCTTCAATGCATCCTTAGCGGCCTCCACCAAATCCTTGGACGATCGTGCGATCAAATGTGCTACTACTTCTGTATCGCTGGTCGTTTGAAAAATAGACCCGCCCTGCTCCAGCTCATGCCGGATTTGCAAAGCATTCACGATATTCCCGTTCGTCGCTACTGCCAAATCGCCATCACGATACTTGAACACCAAAGGCTGTGCATTCGTCAGCTTACTGTCTCCACTTGTCGAGTAGCGCACATGTCCTATGGCAATATCGCCTGTCAGCGAAGCCATCAAATCTTTATTGAATACTTCTTTTACAAGACCCATACCACGATGATAATGGAACTCGTCACCACTGCTCACACAGATGCCTGCACTTTCCTCCCCACGATGCTGGAGCGCATGCAATCCGTAATATGCTAGGGAAGCGGCATCGGAGTGTCTATACACACCGAATACGCCGCATTCCTCTTTTAATTTATCAAACAGCCCCTCTTTACCAGAGCCTTCATTATAATAATCTCCAGTCCACAACGTCCGTGCTGTTATTTCATCAGACATGGAATGACATCCTCCCAGATTTGCTTCAAACTGGCGACTGCCTCGTTCAAAGCGGGTTGTCCGTTCACCTCAACTGTCAATTGTGATCCTTCAACTTTTCCTAATACGGTAACTGGCACTTCCAAACCACGTAGATGTGCTTCCAGCGCAGACGCTTTATCCGGCGATGCAGATAACAAAATACGGGATTGGCTTTCGCTAAACAAAGCATGGTCAGGACGCAAAGTCGTTTCTACGTTGACCTGTGCTCCCAATCCGCCGCTAATCCCGGATTCCGCAAGCGCTACAGCCAATCCGCCCTCTGCCAGATCATGCGCAGATTGTACCAATCCGCCCTGAATCGCTCCCAGTACCGCAGTCAGCAGTTTTTTCTCTACGTTCAAATCCAGCTCAGGAGGGCGTCCCTCGGATACACCGTGTACGACAGCTTGGAACTCACTGCCACCCAGCTCGGCTTTCGTTTCCCCCACCAAGAAAATCACATCACCCTCGGCTTTGAAGCCTTGTGTCGTAATATGATCTGTATCATGTACCAGACCTACCATACCAACAACAGGCGTCGGATAGATGGAGCCTTTGGTATTTTCGTTGTACAAGCTGACATTACCCCCGATAACAGGTGTATCCAGTACACGGCAAGCTTCAGCCATACCATCTACGGCTTTTTCCATTTGCCAGAAAATATCCGGCTTTTCAGGGTTACCGAAGTTCAGGTTATCTGTAATCGCCAAAGGCTCGCCGCCAGAACATACAATGTTACGTGCTGCTTCGCTGACTGCAATCCGTCCGCCTACCTCTGGATCCAGGTATACATAACGTCCGTTACAATCTGTCGTCATGGCGAGCCCCTTACGAGTTCCACGCACGGTTACTACAGCTGCATCCGATCCCGGACGAACGGCTGTACTCGTGCGAACCATGTAGTCATACTGCTCGTATACCCATTTCTTACTAGCTACACTTGGTGAAGACAGCACCTTTTTCAGCGCACCGTTCAAATCCGTCACTTCTGCATAACGAAGTGTGTCAATCGTAGCATTTTGCTCATAATAAGCGGGGATTTCGGAAGGCTTGTCATAAATCGGGCATTCATCAACCAGTGCCGTCACTGGCATATCTCCGACCACTTCATTGTGATGGAACAAACGCAAACGACCGTCATCCGTCACTTTACCGACCTTGGCACAAATAACGCCCCAGCGCTCGAAAATTTCCAGTGCCTGTGCTTCATCCTTAGGCTCTACTACGAACAGCATCCGTTCTTGTGATTCGGACAGCATCATTTCATAAGGTGTCATACCCTCTTCACGCTGCGGTACCTGATCCAGATACAGCTCCAGGCCGTTGCCAGCCTTACTCGCCATCTCCGCGCTGGAGCAGGTGAGTCCTGCGGCACCCATATCCTGAATACCCAGCACAATGCCACTGTCGATCAGTTCCAGACATGATTCCATAACCAGCTTCTCCATAAAAGGATCGCCTACTTGAACCGCAGTCCGGTTCGCTTCAGATTCTTCTGTCAGCTCAACCGATGCGAATGTCGCTCCGTGAATCCCATCACGACCTGTCGGTGGGCCCACATAGAACACCGGGTTACCGACCCCTTTAGCAACACCACGCTGGATTTTATCATGGTCAATCAGTCCGACACACATTGCATTAACGAGCGGGTTGCCTTCGTAGCTTTCATCAAATACAACCTCGCCACCTACAGTCGGAATACCGATACAGTTCCCGTAGCCCGCAATACCAGATACCACATGCTCGAACAAATATTTCACACGGTCGCTCTCCAGCTTGCCAAAACGCAGAGAGTTCAACACCGCAACGGGTCTTGCACCCATGGAGAAAATATCACGGATGATACCGCCTACCCCAGTCGCTGCCCCTTGAAAAGGCTCCACAGCCGACGGATGGTTATGGCTTTCGATTTTAAATACAACCGCTTGGTTATCACCGATATCTACAATGCCTGCGCCCTCACCGGGTCCCATCAGCACTCGTGGACCGCTCGTTGGAAAACGACGCAATAACGGCTTGGAGTTTTTGTAAGCACAATGCTCTGACCACATGACACTGAATACACCAATCTCCGTATAATTCGGCTGACGTCCCATGAATTCACAGATCAACGCATATTCGCTATCCGACACACCCATCTGCTGGTACAGTTTATGCTCGGCAACCTGCTCTGCCGTTGGTTCCTTAGCGGACACTTGCTGCGCCATGTCGATCCCTCCATGCGTTCAAAATAGATGTAAACATACGTTTGCCGTCATCCGTGCCAAGCAATGCGTCCACCGCGCGTTCAGGGTGAGGCATCATGCCCAGCACGTTTCCCTGTTCATTACAAATCCCTGCGATATCCGTCATGGAACCGTTTGGATTATCTTTATACGTAAATACGATCTGGTTATTCGCCTGCAAGCGAGCCAGCGTCTCATCATCACAGTAATAGTTGCCTTCGCCGTGTGCGATCGGAATGACGATCTTTTCACCAGCGGCGTAATCTTTAGTAAAAGGTGTTTGGTTATTCGCAACCTGCAACACCGTATCCCGGCATAGGAATTTCATCGACAGATTACGGCGTAAAGCCCCTGGCAACAGACCGGCTTCGGTCAGAATTTGAAAACCGTTGCAAATACCCAAAATATATTTGCCCTCGGCAGCCGCTTTGGCTACTTCCTTCATCACTGGTGCAAACCGGGAAATCGCACCGCAACGCAGATAATCCCCGTAGGAGAAGCCGCCAGGAACAAGAATACAATCATAAGACGACAGATCCGTCGCAGTATGCCATACATAATCGACAGGTTCACCGACCGTGTCCTCTATCGCCTTATAGCAGTCAATATCACAGTTGGAGCCCGGAAAAACCAGAACTGCAAATTTCATGGAATTAGCCCTCCAGTTCGTAGCGGTAGTCTTCAATGACCGTGTTGGCCAACAGCTTTTCACACATCTCGATGACGCGCTTTTCAGCACTCTCGCGGTCTGTTGTATCCAGATTCAGTTCCATATACTTGCCAATTCTGACGCTGTCCACTTCTCCGAAACCCATAGAATGCAGTGCGCCTTGCACCGCAACCCCCTGCGGGTCCAAAACGCTTTGCTTAATCGTGACATAAACTGTTGCTTTCATCATGTTCCTTCAGTTCCTCCTCCGAATGAGTGAATCCTATTGGTTGAATTATGATTACTATTTACTGTGCCGTCAGACGCCGCCAAATATCCGTATATCTTGCAGTTGTTTCTTTTACGACCTCAGCCGGCAACGGATCGGGCTTGCTGTTCTTGTCCCAACCGGATGATGCCAAATAACTTCGTACCGGCTCCTTGTCCATGCTGTCAATTTCCACATCCAGCTCATACTTTTCCTGTGCCCAGAATCGGGATGAGTCCGGAGTGAAAATTTCGTCAATCAAAATAACCTTCCCGTTAACAAGACCAAACTCAAACTTGCAATCGGCTAAAATAATCCCCCGCTTCTCGCAGAAAGCACGTGCAAATTCGTACAACGCCAAGCTCTTTTCCTCAAGCTCACCTGTTAGTTCAACCCCGACCAGTTCTTTCATTTGGTGAAGGGAAATGTCCTCGTCGTGTCCAACATCATTTTTTGCAGCCGGTGTAAATAAAGGCTTGGGAAAGCGCTCATTTTTACGCAGCCCCTCTGGCAATGGAATGCCGTTCACCTCACCGTTCTGCTCATACTGACGCCAGCCGCCTCCGGTAATATATCCGCGCACCACACACTCAATGTCGATGCGTTCAGCCTTCAGCGTGACCATGATCCGGTCTTTCAGCAACGCTTTATTCTGTTCGTCGATCACATGCCCGAGCTTGTTCACATCGGTATGCACGACATGGTTTTCCAATAAGTCTTTCGTCTGCTCAAACCAGAAAGCGCTGAGCTTATTCAGCACATTCCCCTTTTCGGGCACGGGTGGCTCTAACACATAATCAAAAGCCGAAATTCGGTCTGTCACCACAATCAGAAAATGCTCTCCGAGATCATACAGTTCACGCACCTTGCCTTTGTACAAGAGCGGCGCATGGATCAGACCTTCGGCAGTAGACAATGACATTTCATTACACCTCTTTCATAGAAGTTGCCCCTCCTAAATCCTCCCCTCAGGGAGAACCCCCAGGGCTGCTGCCCTCGGGACTCCCGCAAGGTTGGCTGGTGAGCCGGGTGAGGGCGTTTATTATGTGACTCGAGTGGTATGAGCGCGTTTCGCCGGATGAAGGCTTGTTGGCACAAGCTTTCATCCAGCAACGCTTTTACATCGGTACAAAATAACGTTTTTACGCGTATGCCGCCGCAATACCATTCGGCCCGTGGCCGTAGCACGGCATGCCGTGCAGCGAGCATTGGGCTTCGCCCAGTTGTGCGCATGTGTTACGCTGCGCACGGATACGGTGGCTCAAGGCTTCACTTCTTGAGCCTGCGCGTTCTCGGGAGGGCAGCCCTCACGAGAACGTGGCCTGCGATAGAAAAGCAGTGGAACACGCTTTTCCATCGTCCTTGGGGAGGTGCGGCATCTTATGTGCCGCACCTTCCCAAGTTCTGCTCCCTCACGAAGGTTGGTGCTGGAAGCAGCGGAGCGGACGGAATCGTTCTGGAGAAGCGTTAGCGCTTGCCTTTGCCTCTGGATTCCAACCTTTGCAGGTTTTCCAATTCAGGAATCCAGGGGCAACAGCAATCGGAAGAATGATCCGTTCGCGGAGCGGCCTCACCACGCAGCAACCTTCCCTCCTACTCCCCTAATCCCAGCTTTTTGAAGATCGTATCCACGTTCTTCAGATGCCAGGCTGGGTTAAAAGCATCCTCGATTTCGTCTGCGCTGAGCACGGCAGTAATTTCCGGGGTCGCCTCGACGATATCGCGGAACTGGCGTTGCTCTTCCCACGCCTGCATAGCACGCGGCTGCACGGTATCGTAGGCTTTTTCACGACTAAAGCCTTTATCGATCAGCTTCGTCATAATACGACCGGAGAACGGTACGCCGTACGTACGCGCCATATTGCGCTTCATATTTTCAGGGAAGACCGTCAGATTTTTTACGATATTGCCAAAGCGGTTCAGCATGTAGTTCAACAGCATCGTGGCATCCGGCAGAATAATGCGTTCTACGGAAGAATGCGAAATGTCGCGTTCATGCCATAGGGTTACGTTCTCATACGCCGATACCATATGCCCGCGAATCACACGTGCCAGACCGGAGATGTTCTCACTTCCGATCGGATTGCGTTTATGCGGCATCGCGGAAGATCCTTTTTGACCCTTGGCAAAGGCTTCCTCCACCTCACGGAATTCACTCTTTTGCAGAGCACGGACTTCTGTAGCGAATTTGTCCAACGATGTGGCGATCAACGCTAACGTTGCCATGTATTCGGCATGACGGTCGCGCTGTAGCGTCTGTGTAGAAATCGGTGCAGGCTTGGTGCCCAGCTTGCGGCATACAAATTCTTCTACAGCCGGGTCAATGTTGGCGTATGTCCCAACTGCACCGGACATTTTACCGTATTGTACTTGGTCAGCGGCAAAACGAAAGCGTTCCAGATTGCGCTTCATTTCCTCGTACCACAATCCCATCTTCAGTCCGAATGTGGTCGGCTCGGCATGCACTCCATGTGTACGTCCCATCATTGGTGTATGCTTGTAAGCCAATGCCTTTTCCTTCAAAATTTCAATAAAATTCAAGATATCGCGTTCCAGGATTTCATTCGCCTGCTTTAACAGGTAGCCCAGTGCCGTATCAACTACGTCTGTAGAGGTTAGACCGTAATGTACCCATTTGCGCTCATCTCCAAGACTTTCAGACACCGTGCGAGTAAAAGCAATGACATCATGTCTTGTCTCCTGCTCAATTTCATAGATCCGTTCAATATCAAAACTTGCATTCTTACGCAGAGCCACAGTATCCTCTTTTGGAATAACCCCTAATTCCGCCCAAGCTTCACAGGCACACAGCTCTACTTCCAGCCACGCTTTAAATTTATTTTCTTCCGTCCAAATCGCTCTCATTTCCGGTCTGCTATAGCGTTCGATCATGACTATTTATCCCCCCAAATATTGGTTTGTTCAATCCATTCCAGCGCTTGTTCCGCATCCTGGCACAGTAGATTAATATGTCCCATCTTTCGGCCTGGCTTGGCTTCACTTTTTCCATACAAATGCAGCTTGGGTACAACATCCAACCTTTCAGCTTCAACATCCGATTGCACAAACCGCCGAACCACATCCTCCAAATGCTCACCTAGCACATTGACCATCACGACGGAAGTCAGCAGCTTCGTGCTGCCCAAGGGTAAACCGCAAATCGCACGTATGTGCTGCTCGAATTGCGACGTGACGCATGCCTCCATCGTGTAATGACCGGAGTTATGCGGTCGTGGTGCCAACTCATTAACGTACAATTGTCCGTCTTCGGTGACAAACATCTCCACAGCGAGCAGTCCCACCGCACCCAGCGACTCTGCCACAGCCAGCGCTAACTTTCGCGCTTCCTCCTGAACAGGTTCTGGCACGCGCGCAGGTACAATCGACGTGTGCAAAATGTTGTTCACGTGAATGTTTTCCGCAGGTGGAAAGGCTTTAGCTTCACCGTTCGTGCTGCGAGCTACAATCACCGAGATTTCGCAGCGAAAACGAATGAACTGTTCCAATACCAGTTCCGCACCGTCTCCTGCCAATTGTTCGTAGGCAGCTAAGGCTTCCTCCGGTTGGCGAATGACCACTTGTCCCTTGCCATCATAACCACCGACTGCTGTCTTGAGCACACACGGTACACCCAGTTCAGCTACCGCTTGGGCCATATCCGCAGGACTACTAATTTCACGATACGGAGCGACAGGGACACCAGCAGCTTCAATAGAACGCTTTTCACGAAGACGATGCTGTGTTGTGTACAAAAGACTGCTGCCTTGCGGCACACAGGATTCCTGTTCTAAAAGCGCAGCCACACCTGCGTCCACATTTTCAAACTCATACGTGATCACATCGCACCGACCAGCCAACTCTCTGGCCGCAAGCTCATCATCATAGGCAGCACGGATTTGTTCTGACACCTGTCCACACGGACTATCAGGTGCAGGGTCCAGCGTCACAAAACGATATCCTAGGTTTGTCCCTGCTAGCACAAGCATTCTGCCCAGCTGTCCGCCTCCTAGAAGTCCAATCGTTGTACCTGGAGGACGGATGCGACCTGCAGATTCACATGCCTCATTCATAGTGAGTCACTGCCTTCCAGCACCTCATCACGGATACGGTCGCGTCTTGCCACAACCCGCTGACTTATCTTTTCGTCAAAAGCGCCTAATATTTGCGCGGCCAGCAGCCCTGCATTCGTAGCGCCTGCCTTACCGATTGCCACAGTGGCAACCGGAATACCACCCGGCATCTGCACAATGGAGAGCAAGGAGTCTAGACCATTCAGAGCCTTCGACTGGACAGGCACACCAATGACTGGCAAGGATGTCTTCGCAGCCACCATCCCTGGCAAATGCGCTGCCCCACCCGCTCCAGCAATAATGACCTTTAATCCACGCCCGACGGCCTCTTCTGCAAAACGAAACATTAAATCCGGTGTACGATGGGCTGAAACTACCTTTTTCTCATATCCGATTTCAAGCTCGTCCAGCACAGCACATGCATGCTGCATGGTGTCCCAGTCTGATGTGCTGCCCATAATGACAGCGACCTGCACTGACATGTCCTTCACTCCCTGTTTATCAATAAGCGCCAAAAATCCGGCACTCGAAAATAACGTTATTTTCAAGACACCGGACTACGAAAAAACAAACGACAGAGCCTCTTAAAGGCAAGCCAAAAGCAAGCCTCTTCCACCGCATCCAATGCGGCTTCAGCCGTATGTCTCCCGTAGTCCGGAAATTTAAGGTTTCCAGGTAGAAACTTCCGGGCCATATCCCCGGCATTATACGAGTTAGCATTGTGCCTATTCCATACCCGACGATATTCTTTACAAGTATGATCGCGGTCTGTTTCGGCTCAAACATGTGTACCTTATTAAATTGTACCTAAAGTTCATTTTTTATCGACAATACACTTCCTAGTTTAACAATTCCCTACACCTTATGTCAACTTGAAAACGAACATTACAATAATCATGCAATAGAATGTTCGTGTTTAACAAAATCAACACCCTTATATACCCACAGGTCTGAACTATTATATTACGTTTAGCTATCTATTACCTATCCTGATAACAGCGAGCATACCGCATTCCACTGACAAAAATAAAAGTCGGCACTCCCTATACAGGCAGTAAACCGACTTTTACTTTCTTATTCAGTTATTTTACGACCAGCACAGGAATACGCGCATGCTGCACCACATTGTGGCTTACGCTACCCAATACAAATTCACGGATACCACCTAAACCGCGGCTACCGATCACAATCACATCGAAGCCATTCTCATTGGCATAATCCAAAATGACTTCGGCTGGTGAACCTTGAATGAGCTCCACCTTGGCATCTACACCTTGTTCAGCAAGCCGCTTTTTAACTTCATCGGTAGTTTGTTCGGCCAAATCGTAATATTCTTTATTTATCGAAGCCGGAATTGGTGCCAAACCTTCGCCCATAAAAATCCGTGGAAAATCAAATGCGGTTACCACCTCAAGCTGCGAGGACGATGATGTCTTGACTAATTCAGCTGCCTTCAGCAAAGCCTTGTTGGATGCATCCGAACCGTCATAAGCAAGCAATACTTTTGAAAATAGCATAATACGCACCTCTTCCTCATTCGGTTTGTTGATTCAAAGCCTGAAATATGTACTCCTGTTGTTGTTCATTCCATGACATCACTGGATGGCTGGAATAGTCTTCTCACTCATCATTAAACTTCCCTATGAGAAGCTAAACTCCTCGCCTTACCTTAAAAAATAACCATACAACAATGCGTTCATGAATAGCAACGCAGGAATACCTAATCTGAAACTCATATGCCGTGTTTTATGGCGTTTACGGTACATGGCTATTAGCACGCCTAAGGCTCCCCCGATCAGGGCCAGGAAAAACAACGTCCGTTCAGGTACACGATCACGATGTTTACGTGCTCTCTTTTTATCTTCCGACATTACCAGATAGCCTACTGCATTGATAAACAGCAGCCATACCAACAAGCCTGTCTGCAATGTCTCTCCCCCTTTTGCACACCGTACCAAGTTCAGGTATTAGGCCTTATATATCGTTCTCCCCTCATTATAACCCCACCCCTTTTACAGAAACAACGCCTCCCTTGACTTGGATAGCGTTTTTGCGGAAATAGTAAGGTAGCATAAGGGCGATCCCCGAGTGCATCTATTTCGTCTTAAAGGAGGAACTGCAATGGAAAGCACCCATGAATACGTTGAAAAGCTGCGAGAAAATGCTAAAAAGGCAGAACGCAACCGCAAACGAGGAAAAGGAACTCCCAGCGCCAGCTTGCCGACAAAACAGCATAGCAAAAACCCCTGATCATGGGATCTGTATTCAGCTGTAGAACCATGTTATTAACGTAAAATATCAACTTTACCTTGTCGTTCTCATTGAATGAAGTTAAAGGTAAACTCAGTTGTTCACCTTTCAACAAAAACAACAAGCAGACTCCTTATGAGATTTCTGCTTGTTGTTTTGTTTTTGCAAACATTTTTTATTCAGCCGTGGTCTTTACCTTAAACAACCGACTGTTCATCTTACTACATACACCCACCATACAATAATAAGGCGGTTACATTGATAATGGATTGGTTTTAAAGTTATATTTTCTAACATAGATATTGACTAAAAACATTTTTACACTCTATAATTCGTGATATTAACTTAATCCGACAAAATATTTGTCAGTTAATCTATCATCATATTTGAGGTTTAAGATTGGAGAGGAGCTTTATATGACTAACATGAAAAAAATGACGATGATTCCCCTGTTGGCCAGCTTTATTCTCGGAGGTACCTTATGGAGTGGTGGATTTACCGCCAACGCTGCGGCAGCAGCTACAACCAGCACAACTACATCTACATCTACTTCTACCACTACAACTTCGGGCAAATCCGAAAATCCACAAACCAATCATTTGCCCAATATTAAAATACTTGCCACGGGAGGGACCATTGCAGGATCATCTGCCGTCAATACGGATACAACCGGCTACAAAGCAGGCGCGTTGGGTGTGGAAACCTTGATCAATGCCGTTCCTGAAATGAAAAGTATTGCAAATGTCAGTGGTGAGCAAGTTGTTAATGTAGGTAGCCCTGATGTTAATAATGAGATCCTCTTAAAACTTGCCAAACGCACCAATGAACTGCTTGCCAGAGACGATGTAGACGGGATTGTCATTACACATGGTACAGATACATTAGAAGAAACAGCTTATTTCCTCAATCTTGTTATCAAAAGCGATAAGCCAGTAGTTGTCGTTGGCTCCATGCGTCCAGCTACTGCGATCAGTGCCGATGGTCCCTTCAACCTCTATAATGCAGTGAAAGTCGCCGGGACTTCGGCTTCTAAAGGTCAGGGTGTACTCGTCCTGTTGAACGACCGTATCGGTGCAGCAAGATACATTACCAAAACAAACACAACAGCAGTCGATACATTCAAGTCTGTAGAGCAGGGATACCTTGGAGCTGTTGTGGGTGATCAAGTGTACTACTACAACAAATCCATACACAAGCATACGACTTCTTCTGTATTCGACATCACTAACCTGACTCAACTGCCGCAAGTAGATATTTTATACGAGTATCAAAACAATGGTCGCTATCTGTATGATGCAGCCATAGCAGCTGGTGCCAAGGGTATTGTCGTAGCTGGTTCCGGTAATGGTTCCTTGTCCAAGACCTCCTCAGAAGGCGCAGAGGCCGCAGGTAAAAAAGGAATAATCATTGCCCGCTCCAGCCGCGTGGGAAGTGGAGTGGTATCACCGTCAACAAAAGACGCGGCATCGAACTTTGTATCGACCGATTCACTCAATCCGCAAAAAGCACGGATTTTGCTCATGCTTGCTTTGACCCAAACACAGGATGTTAACCAAATTCAATCCTTCTTTAATGAATACTAAGAACATTTATCCCAAATCAAATAAATACAACATCCTTATTATGAAAAAGAAACAGCGATTACGGTTGACCACCGTAACTGCTGCTTCTTTTTTTGCAAGACAAGTCTAGCATTAATAACTACTTCATCTAATATCCAATCGTCTTGGTTCTATACAGTAATTCGTCGTCCCTCCCACACAGCATCAAGACTGCTGTTTGGGAATCCCATTCAAGCTTGGGGGATATTTCGCTTGCTTCTCTGGATGAGCAGCAATTTCCTCCTCCAGTATGCTCGATTTATTTTGCTGATTATTGATTTTAAGCGGTTTATGTTTGGGCATAAATACTCACCTCCTCGGCTTACCATGCCAAGGAGTGATCGTTTTTATACCGACGTATACCTGCTGATTATGTTGACTGCAGCACTTTTGGTCATCCGTTATTTGCCCTGCTTTTGTTCCATCGCTGCTTTTAGCAAATCACCCAAACTGGAGCCAAAAGATTCCTGCTTTTCAAATTGTCTTACTAGCTTTTGCTGTTCTCGTTTGTTTACCCGTTGCCTGTCGTTATCCAACGTCTCGGTAATGCCGCAGGGCAGGCATCTTACATACAATCCTGCTTTGCCTTCTTTCATTTCCATTTTCTTATGACACTGCGGACAACGTCGATTGGACAAACGTTTTTCCCCTGAACGACGGTAACCGCAATCTGCACTTGGACATACAAGGAACTTACCTTTCTTGCCCTTCTTCTCCAATAGCTTTGTACCACAATCTGGACAATGACTATTCGTCACATTATGAGGCTTGTACTCCGCACTGCTATTTTTCACAGTGGAAACCAGTTCTTTAGCCATAGCACGAATAGAATTCAAAAACGGTTCCGGTTGTCCTTGACCACGAGCAATCCGTTCCAACTCCGCTTCCCAACGTGCCGTCAGCTCAGGCGTTCGAAGCTGTGGAGCTGCCAGTTCAATCAGTTGCTTACCTTTCCCGGTTGGATGCATCACGTTCCCCTGACGCTCAATCGTATCCGAACTGACAAGCTTTTCAATCAGATCGGCACGAGTAGCAGGAGTACCCAGTCCATGCTTTTCCATCTGAGCGAGCAGGGCTGCTTCCGTATACCGCTTCGGCGGCATCGTTCGCCCAGCTCGTACAAGACAACGCTGCAATCGGACAGAGTCTCCTTTTTTCAGCTCCGGTAAAATAACGCCTCGTCCATTGTTTTCCAGATCCTCTGCTTCCTCATCATCCATATCATAATGGTTTGCGTCATATACAGCACGCCATCCGCTATCTTTTACCGTTGTGCCTTTTACCTGAAACGTCTCCTGCTCCACCGTTACTGATACAGCTACAGCATCATAACGTGCAGGTGGATAGAATAGACTAATAAAACGTCGTGCAATCAGATCATACAGCTTACGTTCCTCCGTGCTCAACTGATTAAGCAATAATGTCTGCTCAGTAGGAATAATCGCATGATGATCCGTGACTTTACTGTCATCCACAATTCGCTTTGTGATGGGAAGGTTATTACGCAATAGCGGACGTGCCAAGGAAGCATACGGACCTACTGCTACACTACTGAGCCTTTCCTTAAGGGTATCCACCATATCGGATGTCAGATAACGGCTGTCCGTACGTGGATAGGTCACCAGCTTATGCTGCTCATACAGACGCTGAAGCAGATTGGACGTCTGTTTGGCCGAAAAGCCGTAACGTTGGTTAGCATCTCTTTGCAGCTCCGTTAAATCATACGCTAGCGGGTGAGGCTCGTTCTTTTCGCTCTTTTTAACACTCGCAACTGTGCCTTTGACCCCCTCAAGCCTACGGCGCAAAGCCTCTGCTTGAGTACGGTCAAACATGCGTGAATCCCCGTTTTCTGCCCGCCAAGTTGCCTGAAAATCCCCGAAATCCGCCGTCAAAGTATCATATTCCTGAGAACGGAATTCGGTAATTTCTTTCTCACGCTCCATAATCATCCCCAGCGTTGGTGTCTGCACTCTTCCAGCCGAAAGTTGGGCGTTATAACGACAAGTCAAGGCGCGAGTTACATTGAGACCAATCATCCAGTCTGCTTCAGCCCTACAGCGAGCCGATTCATATAAACGATCAAACTGCTGACCAGGCAATAGCTTTGCGAAACCTGCCTTAATCGCCTTGTCCGTCTGCGAGGAGATCCATAACCGCCGGAAGGGCTTTTTCCAGTTTGCCATTTGGATGATCCAGCGTGCCAACAATTCTCCTTCACGAGCAGCATCTGTTGCCACGATAAGCTCTCCAATGTCCTGCCGCTTCATGAGCTGCTGCACAGCTTTGAACTGATGATTACTTTCGCGCAGCACCTTTAACTTTGAACTCTTCGGAAGAATAGGCAGGTCCTCTAAATTCCAGGTCGCAAACTTAGAATCGTAATCCTCCGGCTCTGCTAAGCCGACCAAATGTCCCAGCGCCCACGTCACCACGTACTGGGGTCCTTCTATATAACTTTTATGCTTCTCGCGGCTACCCATCACACGTGCAATCTCTCTGGCCACGGACGGTTTTTCTGCCAATACCAATACCTTCATGTTACGCTCCTTTCTCTCATAGTGTTAATTATACCATCCTGCCATCTTACGATAAATTCTAATGCCAACGGCTCTTATGAACATGATCGTACATACTATTGCTATTACTTTTACATGGGTTAAGATAACTTACAAATCAGGCACACTCCATTTTAATAGCAGACCCGCATAGGTGAGGCCTCCCCCAAATCCATATAACAACACATGTTGTCCATACCGTAAACGTCCATCATCCAAACCACACTGCAAAGCCAACGGGATGGATGCCGCCGATGTATTACCATACAATTCTACGCTTGTCAGCGTTTTTTCCAAAGGTACTGTACTTCTTTCACATATGGACTCGATCATTCGCAAATTAGCACTATGAGGTACAAACCAGTCAAGATCCTCCTTCTTCATTTTTGCTTTATCCAATAATCGTTCGATTCCCGTTGGAACAGAGCGAACAGCCCATTTATAAACCTCACGTCCATTCTGCGCAATAAAACCATGGTCTTGCAGCTTCTCTCCATCCAAATGATCCGATAATCCCACTCGGTAAAGATGTGCTCCCCCATGTCCATAAGTGCCTATATCTGAAGTTAAAAATGATCCTTCATCCTCGTCATATTCAACAAGCGCAACCCCTGCACCATCTCCAAAAAGTATACACGTCGTACGATCCGTATAATCTGTAATTTTGGACAACGTTTCGGCTCCCACTACTAGCACCTTACGATGCAGACCACCCGTAATAAGAGCATTTGCCAAATGAAGTCCATAGGAAAAACCTGCACATGCTGCACTAATATCCATTGACCCTGTATTCGGGATATCAAAATGAGCCTGAATACGTGAAGCCGTGCTCGGGAAGTAGTAATCAGGTGTACTCGTCGCTACAATGATCATCTCAACATCGTTTATATTTACGTTATACAGGTTAATCATACGTGTAATAGCTTGTATGCATAAATCAGATACATATTGATCTTCAGCCGCAATGCGTCTTTCACGCATGCCCGTTCTTTGTACAATCCACTCGTCACTAGTATCCACAAGCTTCTCCAAGTCAGCGTTCGTCAAAATCCGTTCAGGTACATAAGTGCCAAAGGCCGTAAGCTTAGCTTTTGAATTCAACAATCTGATCACTCTCCTTTGTAATCCTTATTCACATTATAACACCAGATACTAATACCTGGTACTAAATAATTTTAAAACCGTCTTCTTATTACTAGTTAATATCCACTTATCCAGTTAAACTTATAACAAACTCACTTTAAATAAAATCTCTCTGCCTTATAACGCAAAAAAGAGACTATGATCTTATGAAGATCATAGTCTCTTTTGCTTGGCGACGTCCTACTCTCCCAGGACCCTGCGGTCCAAGTACCATCGGCGCTGGAGGGCTTAACGGTCGTGTTCGGGATGGGTACGTGTGGAACCCCTCCGCTATCGCCACCAAACATGAATTTGCTATGCAAATTCTATCGTAAGGTTATTCGGTTCATCACTTATCGTGTGAATGAATAGCCACGCGCTTGTTGTATGTCACTTGTACATACCTTCAAGGTGTTACACCCTGAAAACTGGATCCGAAACTCAATTGCGTTTTATTTTTAGGATAAGCCCTCGACCGATTAGTATTGGTCAGCTCCATGCATTACTGCACTTCCACCCCCAACCTATCTACCTCGTCGTCTTCAAGGGGTCTTACTAATTGGGAAATCTCATCTTGAGGGGGGCTTCACGCTTAGATGCTTTCAGCGCTTATCCCTTCCGTACATAGCTACCCAGCGGTGCTCCTGGCGGAACAACTGGTACACCAGCGGTACGTCCATCCCGGTCCTCTCGTACTAAGGACAGCTCCTCTCAAATTTCCTACGCCCACGACAGATAGGGACCGAACTGTCTCACGACGTTCTGAACCCAGCTCGCGTACCGCTTTAATGGGCGAACAGCCCAACCCTTGGGACCTACTTCAGCCCCAGGATGCGATGAGCCGACATCGAGGTGCCAAACCTCCCCGTCGATGTGGACTCTTGGGGGAGATAAGCCTGTTATCCCCAGGGTAGCTTTTATCCGTTGAGCGATGGCCCTTCCATGCGGTACCACCGGATCACTAAGCCCGACTTTCGTCCCTGCTCGACTTGTAGGTCTCGCAGTCAAGCTCCCTTCTGCCTTTGCACTCTTCGAATGATTTCCAACCATTCTGAGGGAACCTTGGGGCGCCTCCGTTACTCTTTAGGAGGCGACCGCCCCAGTCAAACTGCCCACCTGACACTGTCCTCGCACCGGATTACGGTACCAAGTTAGAACCTAGATACGATCAGGGTGGTATCCCAAGGATGCCTCCCTTCAAGCTGGCGCTCAAAGTTCTACGGCTCCCACCTATCCTGTACAGATCGTACCCAAATTCAATATCAAGCTGCAGTAAAGCTCCATGGGGTCTTTCCGTCTTGTCGCGGGTAACCTGCATCTTCACAGGTATTAAAATTTCACCGGATCTCTCGTTGAGACAGCGCCCAAGTCGTTACGCCATTCGTGCGGGTCAGAATTTACCTGACAAGGAATTTCGCTACCTTAGGACCGTTATAGTTACGGCCGCCGTTTACTGGGGCTTCGGTTCATAGCTTCGCCCGAAGGCTTACCACTCCCCTTAACCTTCCAGCACCGGGCAGGCGTCAGCCCGTATACTTCGCCTTGCGGCTTCGCACAGACCTGTGTTTTTGCTAAACAGTCGCTTGGGCCTTTTCACTGCGGCCCCCTCGGGCTATTCACCCTACCGAGGCACCCCTTCTCCCGAAGTTACGGGGTCATTTTGCCGAGTTCCTTAACGAGAGTTCTTCCGCGCGCCTTAGAATTCTCTTCTCGCCTACCTGTGTCGGTTTGCGGTACGGGCACCTTCTCCTGGCTAGAGGCTTTTCTTGGCAGTCTGAGATCATGACCTTCGCTACTATAATTTTCGCTCCCCATCACAGCCCAGCCTTAACGATGTGCGGATTTGCCTACACATCAGCCTCACTGCTTAGACGGACATCCATCCGTCCGCGTCACTACCCTACTGCGTCACCCCATCGCTCATAACGGATTACGGTGGTACAGGAATTTCGACCTGTTGTCCTTCGACTACGCCTATCGGCCTCGCCTTAGGTCCCGACTTACCCTGAGCGGACGAACCTTCCTCAGGAACCCTTAGGCTTTCGGCGGATCTGATTCTCACAGATCTTTTCGTTACTCATACCGGCATTCTCACTTGAATGCAGTCCAGCGCTCCTTACGGTACACCTTCAACCCGCATTCAACGCTCCCCTACCCCTGATGCAATGCATCAAGCCATAGCTTCGGTGGTGTGTTTAGCCCCGTTACATTTTCGGCGCAGAGTCACTCGACCAGTGAGCTATTACGCACTCTTTCAATGGTGGCTGCTTCTAAGCCAACATCCTGGTTGTCTGTGCAACTCCACATCCTTTCCCACTTAACACACACTTGGGGACCTTAGCTGATGGTCTGGGCTGTTTCCCTTTCGACAATGGATCTTAGCACTCACTGTCTGACTCCCGGAACTAAATCTATGGCATTCGGAGTTTGACTGAGCTTGGTAACCCTTGCGGGCCCCGCACCCAATCAGTGCTCTACCTCCACGATTCTTCTTTCCGAGGCTAGCCCTAAAGCTATTTCGGGGAGAACCAGCTATCTCCGGGTTCGATTGGAATTTCTCCGCTACCCCCACCTCATCCCCGCATTTTTCAACATGCGTGGGTTCGGGCCTCCAGTGCGTGTTACCGCACCTTCACCCTGGACAGGGGTAGATCACCCGGTTTCGGGTCTACGTCCACGTACTCATTCGCCCTATTCAGACTCGCTTTCGCTGCGGCTTCAGCTCTTCACCTTAACCTTGCACGGGAACGTAACTCGCCGGTTCATTCTACAAAAGGCACGCCATCACCCCTAGATCGGGCTCTGACTTCTTGTAAGCACACGGTTTCAGGATCTATTTCACTCCCCTTCCGGGGTGCTTTTCACCTTTCCCTCACGGTACTGCTTCACTATCGGTCGCCAGGGAGTATTTAGCCTTGGCAGATGGTCCTGCCGGATTCATACGGGGTTTCACGTGCCCCGCACTACTCGGGATCCGTCTCGGAGGGAACAAGTTTTGAACTACAGGGCTTTTACCTTCTCTGGCGGGCCTTTCCAGACCTCTTCATCTAACCGGTTCCTTTGTAACTCCATGTGAGACGTCCCACAACCCCAAGGAGCAAGCTCCTTGGTTTGGGCTAATCCGCGTTCGCTCGCCGCTACTGACGGAATCACTATTGTTTTCTCTTCCTCAGGGTACTTAGATGTTTCAGTTCCCCTGGTCTGCCTCTATTCTGCCTATGTATTCAGCAGAAAGTGACTGTCGATGAAGACAGCCGGGTTTCCCCATTCGGACATCCCCGGATCAAAGCTTGCTTACAGCTCCCCGAGGCCTTATCGTTGTTCGCCACGTCCTTCGTCGGCTCCTGGCGCCTAGGCATCCTCCGTGTGCTCTTTGTAGCTTAACCTAGAC
>NZ_CP151960.1:402500-880000 GCF_038593075.1 Paenibacillus sp. FSL L8-0638 | reverse complement strand
AATACAGCCAGTACAACGTAAGACAGGATACCAGCAGAAATACCATTCGCGATTCCACCTGTAAAAGGCATCAGCACGATAGTCAGAAATGCAGGAAACGCCAACAGGAAGTTATCCCAGTCGATGTTGCGAACCTGACTCATCATTAGGACCCCAACAATAATCAGAGCTGGAGCAGTAGCGGCAGAAGGCACAACCAGAGCCAACGGTGCAATAAACAGGGCCAACAAGAACAGAACACCTGTCGTTACAGCAGTCAGTCCGGTACGTCCGCCTTCTTCTACCCCTGCGGAGCTTTCTACGAATGCTGTAATCGTACTTGTACCCAATACAGCACCGGTACTTACGCCAACAGCATCCACCAGCATCGCTTTACCGATAATTTTCTCGCCTTTTTTCTTATCTTTCATTATACCCGCGCGAGTAGCTGTACCTACCAAGGTACCGAACGTATCAAACAACTCTACAAATGTGAAAATGAAAATGATATCAAACAGACCAATATGCAAAGCTGCTTTCAAGTCTAACTGGCCTACAGCCAAATTACTGAAATCAGGAATCCAGTTGCCTGTTGTCAAGCTACTCAGATTCGTTACTCCCATCGGAATACCGATTAATGTAGTAGCTACGATCCCAATCAGCAATGCACCTTTGACCCGAACGACCATCAGTGCTGCGATAATAAGCAATCCGATTAGGGCCAGCAGTGCATCCTTTTGATGTACCAGACTTCCCAAAATCAAATTAAAAGCATGACCCGGAACCGGTTGACCAACATCTGTCCCTGGAACGATACTCACCATAACCAGATTACAAAGCTTGAAGCCGACAATCGTAATAAACAAGCCGATACCTACTGTAATAGCTGTCTTTAAATTTTCCGGAACCGCAACAAGCAGCATCTGTCTTACTCGTGTCACAGTTAAAATCAGAAAGACGATACCGGATATAAATACAGCGCCAAGTGCCGCTTGCCAAGTAATCATGCCATTGGAACTCAGGACTACAGTCATAAAATAAGCATTCAAGCCCATACCCGGCGCCATGCCGATCGGCACATTAACGAATAACCCCATCAGGATGGTAACCAAACCTGCACCTACGGCCGTCGCAAAAAAGACAGCTTCACTGGGCATACCTGCTCCAGTCGGACCTAAAAAGGTATTGTTGACCACCAAAATATAAGCCATGGTCATAAAAGTAGTAATCCCCGCTATAATTTCTGTGCGGACGTTCGTGCCATGTTCCTTTAATTTAAAGAAACGCTCCATGAGTCGTAATTCCTCCTACGCAAAGCATACTCGTATTGTTGTCGTTCGTTTGAAGTAATATTCGCATTCAATGCGCTATATTATTACATTCGTTATTTTAGGCTCTCACCTACTGCTTGTCAACAGAAAAAGCGAATGTTACAAATTGAACATATATGTATTGTTCGGAAAACAGAAAACCCGCAAGCAATTATGCAACTGACGGGTTATCATTTAGAGGAATCAGATATTTTTATACTTATCAAAGGCATTCGCTGTGTCCGGTATATTTCCCAGATCAGGTTCTCAGAGTACAGGTTTCCAACAGTCAACCCCGCTAAAGGTACTGAAGCGGCTTCCCCCCAAGAAATTGAGGCAGGTTTACGTGCATGCAGGCGATCATCCATCAAGGTATACTCGGCATAAGTACCGAATCGGGTGGTGTCTGGGCGTGAGAACACTTCATCTCCCACTTTCCAATCGGTGACCTCGCTGCCTACTTCCGAAATAGTACCGGCGACATCCCAGCCTAAAATAATCGGGAACTCCCAATCCATCATTTGTTTTAAGTAACCTTTACGCAGCTTTCAGTCAATTGGATTGATGGAAGTAGCCGCCACTTTGACTACAACCTGATGAGCCTGTGGTATAGGAGTAGGCACTTCTCTTCCTTTCAATTCATCCTTTTATATACTTGTCTCGGGCTTGTTTATTTTTAGTGAGGGTGTATAATACTTGATGCATCAATTGATAGGTCAAGTATTAGGAGGAGAGTTTGTTATCGAACATTGCTCTGAAAAAAGCCAGTTGTTTTATCGCATGCATCTTTTATGTAAAGAAATGAATAACGCTTTTGAAGCACAGTTAAAAACCAGTTTTACTAAGGTCGAAATTTTGTATCATATTGACCATCGTCAGGAACTAAGTCAGCTGCAGCTCCAACATCTGCTCGTTCTGGATGGTGCAGCAGTGACTCGACATCTGAGAAAGCTGGAAGAGGAAGGTCTGATCTTACGTAGTAAAAAGGAGCAGGATAAGCGTGTAACCTATATACGTTTGACCGAATTAGGGGTTCTAGAGCTACAAGTTTTGTCAGAGCAAAGACAAACCTTTCAGGAAAAGCTGCTATGTAAGTTTACAGATGAGGAAATTGTGGCTTTGACAAATGTTCTACAGCGTATGTCTAGCAATGTGAAGAATATGTAAATGTGCGAGGAGGAAATGAATATGAAAGCCATGGTTATAGATCCGTATGGAAGCAAGGTCTACAATTACAAAAAAACGCTCAAGCTAAACGAATAGTCCGAGCATTCTAGAATTTGTAGTTAGTAGGGTCATTCGATGAAACGATGAAATAGTCCATACATTACAGTGTATTCATAAATCCGATAATACGGGCTGCCATCCGCTCGTGGCCTGCCTGATTCGGGTGCAGGCCGTCAGGGATACCATTTTCCCCTGTAAAGTACATCTGTTTATGTACAGGCAACAGTGGTTGAATTCCAGCGATATTCCACAGATCGCAGCACGGGAAAGAATACAGTGAGGCCACTTCTCTCACGGCCTGTGCATACGCGCTATAGACTTGACCTGTGATAGCATTAGGCAGATGCTCAGGAACGGTATCACTTGATCCGTGAGGCGGGGTCAAAAAGACGATCAGCTTGTCCGGGTAACGGTTAATTAATCCTTCGGCAATATGCTTGAGCGCACCATAAAACGTACGCGTTTCTGTCGATGGCGTATCCAAGCTACCGAACGATATTTCTCCCATCGAAAAATCGTTTCTTCCCCCCATAAAAAAGATCACGTTCGCATAAGGGTTCATTTTCTCATAGCGCTCACACATCGGTTCAAAGCCGCCGCTGGCTACACCGCTACCGGATATGCCATGATTCTCAAAAGTTTGGAATCCTAATGCATCACTCACGAGGTGGGGGTAAGGCTTTTCTCCATCACGTAATTCATATCCAAACGTAATGCTATCGCCCAGGAATACGGCATGGCTACCTTGGTACTTGCCCTGATTATTTGTCAATCTAATTCCACTCCTACTCTATTAGATCGTATTATTGATTTCGATAAATTTATGTTCAATCGCTGTCATTTCGTGATTTGGCCGGGTTATTAAATATGTATCCATGTAGCCAAAGGTTGGGGGAGTGGGCAAATAGGATGTTACTTTGAATTGCCGCGCCAGCCTTTTGGACATAAGGGTGATTCCCATTCCCATCAAGGAAAATTCCACCATCGTATCAAACACACCGACCTCCACCACCTCGCCATGGGTCAATCGCATGTCCTGATACAACTTCTCCAATTGCGTGAGATACAGGCAACTATCCGACAATATGATAATAGACGCTCCTTGCAGAACCTGTTTGAGGTCTGATCCTTCATGTATGCCTTTCCCCACCAGCACCAGCTCTTCACGGCATATTTTTTGATAATGAATATACGGGTTGGTGGGATACCCCGTAACAAAAGCAATATCGAGCTCGCCGTCGAGAATCAATCGTTCCATTTCCGTGGTGGTTCCGGTTTTTAATGTAACCGAGGCCTGCGGGTACAGCTCGTATACCTTCGTAAGCGCCCTTGTTGTTTCCCCCGCAACAATGGACTGCATCGTACCGATGCGCAGCTTTTCCTCCTGCGGTCTCATTTTCATCTCCGTGTCTTGCCACAGCAACAACATTTGCTTGAACTGAGCATATAAGATTTCTCCTGCAGGTGTCAGCTCCATACCCCGGGGCTTTCGGTAAAATAACGCTGTGCCGTAATGGGCCTCCAGCTTCTTTATTTTAGCCGTCATATTCGATTGCAGATGATTCAGCTTTTGGGCAGCTTCTGTCAGGCTTCTCAGCTCTGCCACCGAAACAAATGCCTGCATATTTTCAATATCCATCCCTTCACCTCCCATCAAATAAAATGATACCTATATCATAAACAAGCATTATTATTTATGAGTTAAGTGTATTATATTGACCTTGGACGCTACTTTCCACCCTCATTTAAAAATTAGGAGGTATGGCAACATGGTAATAAAGAAGATTCGTGCAGGTATCGTAGGAGGTTCGATGAATAATAAATGGGCTAGTCAAACGCATATTCCGGCGTTGCTCAAGCACTCAAACCTGGATATCACTGCCGTCGGTACCTCCCGTATGGAGAGTGCACGACAAAGTGCAGAAGAAGTAGGGGCGGCACTGGCTTTTGATGATGCCAAAAAGCTCGCAGCTTCCGAGGATGTGGACATGGTCGTGGTGAGCGTAAAAGTTCCCCATCATTATGAGGCGGTGATGGCGGCAATTCAAGAGAGAAAGCATATTTTTTGTGAATGGCCCTTGGGGGCAAACACTGCGGAAGCTGCTGAAATGGCCAAGGCGGCGGAACTGGCAGGCATTCACCATACCGTCGGCTTGCAGGCACGGCAGGATCTCGAAGTGCAAACGATGAAAAAATTGGTGGAGAGCGGAGAGATTGGTGAAATTCTATCCTGTCATATGCAAGTAGCTACTTCCGGCAAAGGAGGACAAGTAAATCAGGACACTGCTTATTTGCTGAACAGAGCTAATGGCGCTAATCTGCTGACGATTAACGGCGGGCATTCTCTGGATGCGCTGCAATACATCGTTGGCGAATTCCGCGAGCTATCGGCCATCACATCATCTCGCTATAACGAAGCCACTATTCAGGAAACGGGTGAAGTCATTTCCAAGGATACAGCCGATCAGATTCTGATTCACGGACTATTGGAAAAGGGGGCGCCGATATCCGTTCACATTCAGGGCGGAGTGAATTCTAAGTTTGAGATAGAGATTCAGGGGAAAAAGGGCATTTTGCGTTTGACACAGAATCCTACGCTTGGGCATGTTCAATTTGGGAATCTGACGCTCGAAAAACTTGCGTACGATCCAAGCAGTACGCAGAGTCATGGTCCTAATGGAGCGTTTGAACAAATAAGTATAACTGCTGAGCCTGATGGTGGCCTGGATTTCCCAAAAGAAGGGGTAACCCTGAATGTAGCCAAGGCTCATCATGTATTTGCCGAGGATATTTTGACGGGCACCCGTCTCGCTCCTGATTTCAACCACGCCTTAAAGCTGCATCAGCTACTGGATCGCATCGAGGAATCGGCTGCAACCGGGAAAAAGATTGTATGGTAAGGTAGAATTATAAAAAAAAGAACATTCAGCACCACGATACATGTGGAATTGAATGTTCTTTATATTGTGCTGCCTTTTTAATGAAGTCATGTGTTCTCAACTTTTATCCTATCACCTTCAACCAAAATAACTTCCGCGTTGCTGATTGGATATAAATTTAATTGGCTGCCATATTCCTCAATGATGCTCTCCACCGCTTTTTTAAACGGGATGTTCGTATGGTGGGGGACTGGGTAGAATTCAATGATCCCGAGCGCAACAAAGGAATCCAAAGCAGGCGCTTCCTGCACATTGTCCATAAGTCGGGCATATTCGATATTCGGTGATAAAATCAAAGAACCTGCAGATTCGCCTATATACAATTTCCCTGCATTAACTTCTTCAGCAATGATTTTGTCAGCCCCGGTTCTTTTTAACTCTTGAAGTAAATAAAATGTGTTGCCTCCGGTAATATAAATATAGTCATTTCCTCTAATTTTACTCGCTATTTCATCCCAGGTTGCTGTGCTTATTTCGATTTCATCCACGACTAATCCTAAATTCTCTAATTCTTTTTTTCCTGATTCCACATAAAACTTAACTTTCTCTGGAATACTTGCGGTTGGGATGAAGGTGACTTTTTTTCCTTCCAAGTTTTCACCGGCGAAATGGACTAACCATGGTGCAACATCCTTAAATGAGGACGACAAAAATAATTTTTTCATCTCTTTATTCTCCTTAGAACAGCGTTTAATAAAACGGGATATGTAACACTTTAATCTAGATAAATTATAAAATATATTAGTATCAAAACATGACACCATTGGAGGATAACATGAAAAAGAGGTGAACGTTTAATTTCATACTTGATTTAAGCTATTTATAGCTTGAATCTAATAAAACCATATAAAAAAGGAGATACATTACCATTGAATAATATCTCCTTGTTTCAAATTCATATTCCGTTTTGCAACAACAAATGACTTCATTTCCCCGTCGATTGAAGTTACCGTACAGTAAACTTTCCCGAGCAAGGGTTTCGACCTTGCCCCTGAAAAAAAAAAAGACTCCAACCGCATAGCGATACTTCGCCGATACGGAGGAGTCCTGATGTTGTATTGGTAAATCTTAAAGGATTCATGGTTACGGCGCGGAAGTCTCCACGCTTATTCCCACTCAATCGTTGCTGGTGGTTTGGAAGTAATATCGTACACGATACGATTCACGTTATCCACTTCGTTTACGATACGAACGGAGATTTTCTCCAGCACATCCCAAGGAATACGCGCCCAGTCAGCAGTCATACCGTCGATGGAGGTTACTGCACGAATACCTACAGTGTAAGAATACGTACGAGCATCGCCCATAACGCCAACACTCTTCATATTCGGCAAAGCGGTGAAGTATTGCCAGATTTCCCGGTCCAGACCGGCTTTAGCAATCTCCTCGCGCAAAATGTAATCCGACTCACGAACAATGGTTAGCTTGTCCTCTGTCACTTCACCCAGCACACGAATGGCGAGACCCGGACCTGGGAATGGTTGACGCCATACAATCTCAGCTGGCAGTCCGCATTCTTCGCCGACTTTACGCACTTCGTCCTTGAACAGGGCATTCAACGGCTCGATCAGCTTGAACTTCATGTTCTCCGGCAAACCACCCACATTATGATGGGATTTAATGGTCTGTGCCGTTGCTGTTCCGCTCTCTACAATATCCGTATACAGCGTACCCTGTGCCAGGAAAGTAAAATCGTCGAATTGAGAAGATTCTTCCTCGAACACATAGATAAACTCGTTACCGATGATTTTACGTTTTTGTTCCGGATCATCGACTCCTGCCAGCTTGGACAAGAAGCGCTCACGTGCGTCAATTTTGACAACTTTCATATCAAATTTACCAACAAACGTCTCCATTACACTTTCGGCTTCACCTTTGCGCAGCAATCCATGGTCAATGAACATACACGTCAGTTGGTCACCAATCGCTTTATGAATAAGCATCGCTACAACGGAAGAATCCACGCCACCGCTTAAGGCACACAATACTTTCTTGTCGCCTACCTGTTGGCGAATCTCACGAATCTGATCTTCGATAAACGATTCCATGGTCCAGTTGCCTTCACAACCGCACACTTCATAAAGGAAGTTGCTGATCATCTCGTTACCTTGAACGGAATGACGTACCTCTGGATGGAATTGCACCGCATACAGATTCCGCTCCAGGTTACTCATCGCTGCAATCGGCGCACTCTCTGTTCCTGCATCCAGTGTAAAGCCGGTTGGCAGATCTGTTACGTGATCCCCATGGCTCATCCATACGGTTTGACGAGAATCCAGTCCTTTAGCCAAGCGGGCATCCTGATTGAATTGCACGTCTGCTTTGCCATACTCACGCTTGCCCGCACGTTCTACCTTACCATCCAGTTGGTGAGCCATCAGCTGCATGCCATAACAAATACCAAAGATAGGAATGCCCAGGTCATAAATTGCCCGATCCACCTGAGGAGCATTGTCTGTATATACGCTGGAAGGTCCGCCTGAGAAAACAATCCCTTTTGGCGCCAGCTCTCTCAGCTTCTCCGCAGGCGTATTGTATGGAAGGAGCTCGCTATATACGCCGAGATCCCGAATTCTTCTTGCGATTAACTGGTTGTATTGTCCTCCAAAGTCGAGAACTACAACGATTTCATTAGGCTTATTCATTACCGTGCCTCCCTCAATTGTTCGTTTCATTATACGCAACGATAAAACAAGACGTCAAGAATTCAACCGGAGTTGAGCGGGCATGAAAAGATTGTTAAAATGAATTGATTCTAAAATACTCAATCTGTTCGTAGGAGTGTAAACGATGGATGTGCTGAAGTGGATCGCGCAATTGTTCGAAGAATACGGCTACGGCGTCCTTTTTTTCGGCTTGCTGCTTGAGTTTATTGCTTTACCATTTCCCGGGGAAACCACCATGGCTTATGCGGGATATCTCTCCTATGCCGGTACCCTGGATTTCGGTAAACTGATGCTGCTAGCTTTTTTGGGCACGACCATCGGTATGACTATTACCTACTTTATCGGAAAGTGGGCTGGACTCCCCTTTATTCAGAAATATGGTAAATGGATTTTGTTATCGCCGGACAAGCTTCAGAAAACACAAAAATGGTTTCAACGATATGGATACTGGCTTATTTTCCTTGGATATTTCATCCCCGGTGTCAGGCATTTTACCGGTTATTTTGCCGGAATTATTGCTCTTTCTTTCCGTAAATTTGTCTTGTATGCTTACAGCGGCGCTTTATTCTGGGTCATCCTCTTTCTAAGCATCGGCAAGCTGTTTGGTCCCCAATGGGATGCCATTTTCCATTTGGTAGAGCTGTATGCACTGCGAATTGCGGGAGTCGTTGGGTTCATAATCCTGCTGTATATTATTTACCGGTGGAGAAGCTTCCTATTTAGCTCGCTACGCAAATCCGAAAAGTCGGTGAAAACCAGCAACAAGGATGACACGAAGTAATCACACTCATGCTGCCTTGCGGCTACGAGTCCTTGCATAATACATCAAAATCACGATAGATATCACAATAAACCCCGCACCTCCAGCCAAACCCAACGTACGCGGCTCCATCATTTCAATCGCCACCCCTGCACCAAGCATAGAAGTCCGATGATTCCTTGACTCCACGCCGTCAGCATGCCCAACAATGGACCCTGTAAATACAATAGGGTCTCCCGCATTAATAATGTATCCAGACAAATGTCCCCTATCCCGCCAGCCAACTACCGCTTAATCCATAAGTAAAATCCCCAGCAACAAAAGACATACCAGTCCTCCCTTCACCGGAGCAAATCGCGAATGTCAGACTGTATTCGTTTCTATAATCGCAAGGCATAAATTCATATATTCAGAGCATACTAAGCCAACAAACTCCAATATCGGAGGATTTTACGTATGCCAAATCAGAATAAAAGTTGTCCACTTACTCATGTGTCCTCTAACTTGAAGGATAATGTGAATCATATCGAAAGCTCCTTTGGAAACAGCGGAGATGTAATCATTAAAGAGCTATTATGGATGCAAAAATGGCCAGCAGCTCTATTTTATATTGATGGTCTGGTCAATACTCAATTGCTCCATGATTCCGTTCTCCGTTCATTAATGCGGGTAAACGAACATCATGTACCGGAGGGTGCGGAACCGTTCGACTATTTAAAGGATCAAGTATTAATTGCTGGTAACTCCGGCAGTTTGGACGAAATGGATGACCTATTCAACCGGATGCTATCCGGCGGTATTATCATTTTGCTGGACGGATACACCAAAGGCATATGGATTGATGCGGTCGGTTGGGAGGATCGCAATGTCAGCGAACCCCAATCTCAGACGGTTGTACGGGGTCCAATGGAGGGTTTTACCGAGAATTTGCGTACCAATACAGCTCTAATTCGTAGGCGAATCCGCGATCCGCGTCTCTGGATGGAAACAAGACAGATTGGTCAAGTGACCCATACCAATGTGTCCGTGATGTATATCAAGGGAATTGCCGACGAAGGAGTTATTCAGGAACTGAGAGAACGTCTGGATCGAATTGATATTGACGGAATTTTGGAAGGGGGTTACATCGAAGAGGAAATTCAGGATGCCACCTTCACCCCGTTTCCCACCGTATATAACAGCGAGCGTCCGGATTCGGTCGCTGCCAGCCTACTGGAGGGCCGAATCGCTATCTTGGTGGACGGGACACCCTTTGTTCTGTTGATTCCTGCGCTATTCGTGCAATTTTTCCAGTCAGCAGAGGATTATTACCAACGTGCTGACATCAGCACTTTGCTGCGTTTGCTGCGTTTCTTTTCCTTTTTTATCGCTATGCTTGCACCGGCTGTTTATATTGCGGTAACTACCTTTCATCAAGAGATGATTCCTACAAACTTACTGGTCAGTCTCGCCGCACAAAGGGAAGGCGTACCGTTTCCGGCTTTTGTCGAGGCGATGCTTATGGAAATTACTTATGAGATTTTGCGTGAAGCAGGAGTCCGAATTCCCAAGACCGTCGGACAAGCTGTCTCGATTGTAGGCACACTGGTCATTGGGCAAGCAGCCGTGGATGCGGGGGTTGTCTCGGCGGCTATGGTCATTATCGTGTCAATCACCGCCATCTCCAGCTATGTTATTCCAGAAAACGGTCTGTCGATAGCGGTTCGTATTATACGCTTCGCCTTAATGATGCTAGCCGCAGCCTTTGGACTTCTTGGAATATTGATGGGGTTAATCGTAGTTTTGCTACACTTGACCAGTCTGAGATCGTTTGGAGTATCTTACATGAGTCCGTTTGGCCCCTATGTGGAAAGCGATATGAAAGATACGCTGTTTCGCTTGCCCTGGCCTCATATGACGAAACGTCCTCAATCCATCTCTATCCAAAATACGATCCGCCAAAAAACGAAAAAAAGACGGATCGGCAATAAATCAAATACCAGAAGGGATCAACCATGAAGCAGACCATACATTTACTCTTTGTCTGGGGGCTGATTGCATTACTATTAGGTGGATGCTGGGATCGCAGAGAATTAAACGAACTCGGCATCGCTATTGGGATCGGGGTGGATATGGTAGGAGACCAGTATCAGGTGACAGCTCAGGTGGTCATTCCTTCTGCAGTAGCTTCCAAATCTGCAACAAGTGGAGGCTCCCCGGTGGTTACTTATCAGGCCACAGCGCCCACGATTCAAGAAGCTATTCAAAAAATGGTAGATACAAGCCCACGCTCTATTTATTTATCACATATTCGTATGCTGATTTTAGGAGAAGCATATGCAAGAAAAGGAATTTCTGATGTGATTGAGGCTTTGATGCGGGAGCCTTTTACAAGAAGTGATTTTTATATTGCGATAGCCAAAAATAATAAGGCTTCCACGATTTTGAAGATACCGACTGCTCAAGAGAAATTACCAGCTAACAAAATGTTCGCTTCATTGGATACCTTAACCAAAACATGGGCTCCTGCCACCAAAGTAACCATGGATCAAATGCTTAGCAATCTGGCAAGTCCCGACATCCAGCCTACTTTGCCTGCTTTGGAAGCTATTGGAGATATAGAATCGTCCATAGACAAAGGCGTAGAAGATACCACAAGCATATCTCCTAAAACTACATTGAGGTTCTCCGGTATCGGTGTATTAAAAAAAGACCGCTTGCTAGGGTGGCTGAATGAACAAGACAGCAAAGGATTCAACTATATTCGGAATGAAGTGGAGATGACAATGGGGCATACCGACTGCGAGGGAGGTGGTAATATCGCCTTGTTAACTTTGAACAGTGATACTAAAAACAAAGTCATAATGCGTGATGGAGAGCCTGTTATTGTAATATCAGTTACCAACAACAGCACTGTACGAGAAGTCAACTGTCAGCATATGAAGTTAAGCAGTATGGCCGATATTAAAGAAATTGAAGCCGCAAGCAATGAAAAAATTGTTGAAATTTTAAAGCATTCCGTAGAAACCGTACGACGTGAGTTTAAGTCAGACATTTTTGGATTTGGTCAGCTGATTCATCAGTCCAATCCCGAACTTTGGAAAAGGATAAAAGAAACCAAAGAAAATCCATTTATGGACTTGCAGATTGAATACAAAGCAACAACAAAAATCCAAAAAATTGGTACCTTATTTGAATCATTCCAAAAACAAATGAAGGAGTGAGCATGGTGGAGGAGAAAGGGCGTATAAGCATCAGGAATATAGCTGTACTCGTATTTTTGAGTATTTTCGGAGACTGTGTATTGGTGTATCCCTCCATCATTACAAGCATATCCAAACAAGATGCCTGGATTAGTTCGTTTTTAAGTATCCCTGCAGGATTAGCTGTGCTATGGCTACTCCTGCGGGTACATCAGCTTTATCCTAATCTCACCTTCATCCAACTCTGTCAGCGAATTTTGGGTCCATGGTTAGGCGCTATCATCTCTATATGGTACTTGTTTCATTTATTGATGAATTCAGCGATTTATTTAAGAGAAGTCGGGGATTTTTTGAATAACCAAACTTACGTCGTTACCCCTCTCCCTGTGATCAATTTATTCTTAATCCTTGTCCTTATGTGGGGACTGTATATGGGGCTGGAACCTATTGCTCGTACTGCTCAAATATTATTTCCATTATGCTTGACATTCACTTTATTTTTAATCCTGTTTTTACTGCCACAATGCGACAGTCAGCAGCTTAAACCCATAATGGAGCAAGGTATTCCTACGATTATCGAAGGCAGCCTATTTGCAGTTTCGTATCCATACGGAGAATTAGCATTTTTACTGATGATTCTTCCTTATGTAAACAAACAACCAGGTCTGAAAAAGTCCGTTTTACTATCTGGACTTCTTGGCATCATTTTGTTAAGCGTGCTGCTACTTGTTTCAATCATGGTACTAGGCCCTTTTGTAACAGAACACAGCGTGTACACCTCTTATACGTTATCCAAAAAGATTAGTATCGGGAATTTCTTGCAAAGAATTGAGTCCATGATGAGCATAGCCTGGATTATCACTACCTTTGTTAAAACCATTTTGCACTTCTATGCCTTTACATTAGGAATGACTCAGCTACTGCGGTTAGACAATGTACGGACCTTTCTGGGCCCCAGCTTCATGATCCTGTTTGGTTTGATCATCGTTTCGGCACCCAATATTACATACTATCTGGACACGATCGTCTATGCCTGGATTTATTGGGATTTGACCGATTCGGTTGTCCTTCCTCTACTGCTGCTTGTTGTATACAAATTCAGATCAAAAGGCAGTCACACTCTGGGACCCGGGTAACCCCCCTCACCCTTAACGGAAGGAGCAATGTCATGCTGATTACCATTACTGTCATCTGTATCGGTTTAGCCATCGCCGCCAAGGATTTACCAGGCTTGTATCGCAAGCGTCGGATTAAGGATATGTTAGTGTACGTCATTATGCTTGGATTAGGAACATGGCTTAGTGTCCTTGCTGCCAAATTAGAGGTTACGCCAAGCCCGCTGATTCTGATTGAAATAATCTATAACCCTGTTAACACTTTTGTGTCACATTTATTTGGTTTTTAGAAAGGAGGCAGCCACAAATGTCAAAAAAAGCACGTATCAGTGTTCGGCAAGTGACTATCCTTATGTTTATGTGTTTAATTGGGGATATGCTCTTAATCTATCCGACTATTATTACACATATTGCTCATCAGGATGCCTGGATCAGCTCTATACTGTCCATTCCGTTAGGATTAATTGTTATTTACGTGCTCGTTCGCGTTCATGAGCTCTACCCGAGCCTTACACTTATTGAAGCGATCCGCAAAATTTTGGGGCCCGTGTTCGGAACCATTGTCTCCTGCTGGTATTTGTTTTATTTTTTAATGAACACCGCTCTTATTGCAAGAGAGGTAGGCGATTTCCTGACTACACAGTTATTTTTACAAACCCCTCTGCGTGTTCTGCTCGCTATGGGAATATCCTTAATGGTGCTTACTGCGCTAGCGGGAATTGAAGCTTACGGTCGTGTTAGCGAGATGCTATTACCAGCATATATATTAATCTTCTCTGGTCTGATCCTTGCACTCCTGCCACAAGTTCAGCTTTCTAATTTACGGCCTGTTTTGGAAAACGGGTTAGCTCCTGTTGCTAAAGGAATGGTTCCAGGCGTGGCTATGCCTTTTGCCGGAATGTCTATTATGCTCATGGTTTTTCCTTATGTAAACAAAAAAGCCCATTTTAAAAAGGACATGTTGCTCGCTTCCCTTATAGGCGGAATCGTGATTAGCCTGTTTCTGCTGCTCTCCCTTCTTGTGATTGGACCCTTTGTGACCAATTACAGTCCATACATTTCTTCTGTACTCACGACACAAATTAATGAACTGAATTATATTACACGTGTTGAATCGCTTGTTGCTATAACCTGGGCACTGGCTGCCTATTTCAAGGGAGTTCTTTTCTTCTACGCCTTCACTTTTGGAACACCCCAGTTGTTCCGAATTTCTAATAGTCGTCCATTCGTCATACCCGCAGGCGGGCTTGTGTTTGGAATGACCATTTTAATAACACCAAATGTTTACTATTATGTAAGAACTCTTGTTTATCCATTGGCAGCCTGGAATATTACAAACGGCTTTATCATTCCGCTTTTGTTATGGGGGGTATACCTCTGCAAGCAAAAGTGGAAACAACGGCAGAATCTATTTAGAAACTAACAAAAACCTTTTGAAACCGATGCTTAGAAAAGCATAATTCGATTCCAAAAGGTTTTTTTGTATTCTTCACTTACACCATGTTCTGAATATACGCCAGCGCAGCATCAATATGCCCTTTCACTCTTAAACCACGCCATTCATGAACTAAAATGCCATTTTCATCAATAAGGAACGTAGACCGAACAATACCCATGTACTGCTTGCCGTACATCTGTTTTTGCTGCCATACACCATACGTCTCAGCGACCTGATGCTCTTCATCAGATAACAATTGAAAAGGGAGTCCGTACTTGGCAATAAACTTGTCATGCTGCTTGAGTGGATCTGGGCTTATCCCCAAAATCACCGTGTTCAAGCCTTCAAACTCCGTATGTTTATCCCGAAAATCACAAGCCTGTGTCGAGCAGCTAGAGGTCAAATCCTTGGGATAGAAATATATCAACACCCTACTGCCTCGATAATCTGACAGCTTAACATGCTTTCCCTCACTGCCAGGCAATTCAAAATCCGGTGCCGCTTGCCCAATAACGGTAAATGCCGCGGACATCTCATCATCTCCTATCTTGTGGGGATTCTTATATAACCTAACCTATGAGCCTGCCCCTCTGTAGCGGCGAATTCCCCAGTTCCATGCCAGTAAGCCCAAGGTCAGAAAGACAATCCCCATCGCTGGAGTTAAGAGCGCCATATGGCGCATGTCCTCTCGGTGAAGGAACAGGGAGGCTGGATATACGCCAACAAAAGCAAACGGTAGTATCCAAGTCAGCACAACCTGAATAGCACGGTTATAGATCGTTACTGGATAACGTCCGTAACCCTGAATATTGTACATGAGCGGAATAATTCCTGTCGGCGCATCCGAAAAAAACGAAAGGGAAGTCAATATGGTGTATATCCCCGTATAGATCGCCACGGCACTTAGGCTCAAAATGATCAGCGCCGGTATGAACCACCACTCCATAGCCAAGTCCATCTGTGCCCCGCTGATCCCCATAATAATCAGACCGATCACTGAGCCGACCAGTGCGGGCGGGTCCACATTTTCAAGGAAAATCTGGAACAGATTATACGCAGGACGGGTCATTACCCGGTCGAGTTCACCTTTTACAATATAACGCTCGCTAAAGTTCCAAAGGTTGACGAAACAGCTGAATAGTCCGTAAGGAACCATAAAAAATCCATAAACGAACACGACTTCATTTTCACTCCAGCCACCCAAACTGTCTGTGTGCATAAAAATAACCAGGATAAAAATAAGATTCGTGGCCTGAAACAGTAGATCTGAAATAACTTCTACCCAAAAGTCGGCCCGATAGGTGAGCCGTGACTTCATGTAATTTTTTAAATATTCGCTAATGAGACCCAAATAGTACATCATCGGCTTACCCTCCCTGCACGAACAGACGTCTGCGCGCCAGTCGCCAAATGATGATCATCGGCACGAGCAGAACGACCAGCCAAATGATTTGGATACCCAGTACATTCCAGATGCCAACGCCTTTTACACGTCCCGTAAATACAGAACCCGGCAAATAGGTAATCGCCTGAAACGGCATCCATTGGGCGATCGTCGCTAGCCAGCCTGGAAACAAACTGATTGGCAAAATCAACCCAGAAAACAGATCTACAACTACGCGCTTCATACGCATCATGCCCTCATTATTTTCGATAAAAAAGGCCGTTAATCCCGTAATAATATTAATCTGAGTGTTGATCATAAAGCTAAAAAACAGCATGACCAGAAAACCAACCCAGGCTACCGGATCCGTGGGAAGCTTCACCGGAAATAGCAGCATCGCAATCGCCATGCCTGGAATCATAAACAACAGAAAACGAAACATTCCCTCGCCGAGTCCTTGCATAAATTTAACAAGTACATAGTTATAAGGTCGGATCATCTGAATTGCAATGCTTCCATCACGAATATCCGTCGATATCTCACGATCCAGATTGTTAAAATAAAAGGCTCTCGCCATCCACGATACGGCTACATACGTCGTCATCTGAGCAGCGGTAAAGCCTCCAATGCTACCCGCATCGCCATATATCGCTTTGTATGTGAAATAATACACGCCAATATTCATGCAATAAATAAGGATTCCTGAGTAATAGTTCACACGATAAGCCAGCATCGTGAGAAATCGAATACGAATAAAATCGGTGTATACGCTAAGCATGAACTTTGGCCTCCACTACCGGATTGCCCTGGCGTTCAGCCGAGCCAGACTGATAGATACTGCGGACGATATCATCCGTGTTGGTTTCAATGATTTTAATATCCGTAATGTCCGTGCGACCGACTACGCAAGCGAGAACATCCGATACATTAATATGAAGAGGAATCCATACCTTGGCAGCCAAATCGTTATCCACCGTCCAAGCCAATGGCATATCAGCAGTCCATGCCTGTAATTGCTCCAATTGGGTCGATGTGCCGAACTGGAACCGTACTTCTCGACCTGTACCCCAACGCGCCTTCAGATCCTCAAGACCACCATCATAGATGATATTCCCATCATCCAGCATAATGACGCGCGAGCACAGCGCTTCAATATCCTGCAAATCATGGGTTGTCAGCAAAATAGTCGTACCGTAATCCCGGTTCATGTCCTTTAGAAACTCGCGGATTTCGGACTTTACCATAATATCGAGCCCAATGGTCGGCTCGTCCAGAAAAACAATAGACGGATTGTGCAGCAAAGCTGCTACCAACTCACAGCGCATCCGTTGCCCGAGACTAAGCTTGCGTACCGGGCGGCTTAGCAGATCCTGCAATTGCAGTCTCTCCACCAGCTCATCCAGCCTGCGTTTGAAGTCAGTAGCCGGAACCTGATATACTTTCCGCAGTAGCTGAAAAGACTCGATCACACCGATGTCCCACCAAAGCTGGCTGCGCTGACCGAAAACAACACCAATGTTGCCTACAAATTTCTCGCGCTCCTCATAGGGGACATAACCGCCCACCTTGAGATGTCCCGATGTCGGCACGAGAATACCTGTCAGCATCTTAATCGTGGTGGACTTTCCAGCGCCGTTTTCACCGATATAACCGCATATTTCCCCTTGCGGAATACGGAAGGAGATATCTTTGACCGCGGCCACCTCGTTGTATTCGCGGGCGAATAAATCAAGGAAGGCACCTTTTAGGCCCTCGCGATTTTTTTGAACCTTAAATGTTTTGCGCAGATCCTGCACATCAATTGCCAGCATGTTATACCTCTCAATCAGGATTTGTAAAATCCATAGTTAAATTGATTGTGCTCCAAAAAGAAATTATAATGTAATGAACTGAAAAGCGAAAGGGAGAGCATCCATGACAAGCAGAACCAAAAGGACGATATGGTCGGTTCTAGCCGTGGTTATCGTCGCGATTGTCGGCTTTGCCGTGTACTATTTTACATCTATTTATAATCAGCTGGATAATCTGCATAAAGAGGGTGCTAACTCCCCCTTCAAAAATGTAAAGCAGGTCGATCAGGTTCGTACGCCAGAACCGCCCAAGTGGGAAGGTACCGATATGGTCAATATTTTGCTAATGGGTGTCGATGGGCGCGGTATCCAGAAAGGGGAAGTCCCCCGATCAGACAGCATGATGGTCGTGTCACTAGACCCCGTCAAGAAAAAAATCCACCTGTTCTCTATTTTGCGTGATACGTACGTGGATATTCCCGGTTACGGAAAAAATCGAATTAATACCGCCATTACTCACGGACCCAACACAGCCATGAAGACGGCTGGCGATCTGTTGGGCATCCCGGTGCAATATTATGTGTACACGGATTTCCAGGGCTTTATCAAACTGGTGGATGCCGTAGGCGGGATTGATTTTGAAGTGGAAAAGGATATGCATTATACAAGTAATGCGGATAAACATCAGTACGATATTGATTTGAAAAAGGGTATGCAGCATCTGGATGGCAACACGGCGCTTCAATATGTGCGGTTCCGCCACGATGCGATGTCCGACTTCTCCCGATCAGGACGGCAACGCGCATTTTTGGAGGCCGTAGCCCAGAAAATGCAGACCACGACTTCCATCGCCAACCTGCCGAATATTTTAGAGCAGGTTAACCCGTACATCGACACGAATCTCAGTGTTAACGATATGTGGAAGCTGGCGAATGTGGGGTACCAAAGCAACTTTGCAGGCAGCGAACAGGTTCCACCGATGAAGATGCTCGGAGAAGAGAATGTGGGCGGCGCGGCAGTTCTTACTGTCCGCGATCCGGAGGAACTGAAAACGTATGTGCAGGATATTTTTAATAATCCACCCACACAAACACAGGAACAAAATAAGGATCAGAACGAAACGAAACAGCCAGACAGTGCATCGTCTACCAAGACGGATAAAGCTTCTTTTACAGGGGGCAGTAAAGCCAGTGATGAGAATGCTTCCAAACAATCAACAACAAAGACAGGTCAAAAAGAGCTATAATGATGTATGCAGGGGCAGCCGTGAACGCTGCCCTTTGGCGTGTGTATACCCTATTTTAATGAACGGAAAGGAAGTTTTTGATGATGAAACGGGAAAACTCCGAAGCACTATATAAAGAAGCCCTGGAGCATATTGTCGGGGGCGTTAACAGCCCTTCACGTTCCTTTAAAGCTGTGGGCGGCGGTGCTCCAGTATTCATGAAACGCGCCCAAGGCGCTCATTTCTGGGACGAGGATGATAATCGGTATATCGATTATTTGGCGGCCTACGGCCCTATTATTACCGGACATGCTCACCCCCATATTACCAAGGCGATCAGCGAAGCGGCCGCGAACGGCGTATTATACGGAACCTCAACGGTATTGGAAATCAAACTGGCCAAGATGCTGAAGAAAGCCATTCCTTCTATGGACAAGGTCCGGTTTGTGAATTCAGGCACAGAAGCAGTCATGACGACGATTCGTGTGGCACGGGCTTATACTGGGCGGAACAAGATCATCAAATTTGCCGGCTGCTACCATGGTCACTCGGATCTGGTACTTGTAGCCGCAGGCTCCGGTCCTTCCACACTGGGCATACCGGACAGTGCAGGTATTACAACCAACATTGCGAGCGAGGTCATTACTGTGCCATTCAATGACCTCGACGCGTTGCGCCAAGCTTTGGAGCGCTGGAGCGACGATGTGGCGGCAGTTATGGTCGAGCCTATTGTCGGTAATTTCGGCATGGTTATGCCGCAGCCCGGTTATTTGGAAGGGTTGTGCTCCATGGCGCGTGCGAACGGCTCACTCGTCATTTATGACGAGGTCATTACCGCATTCCGATTCCACTTCGGCTCTACTCAAACGTATGCAGGTTTGGACAACCATGATGCGATTCAGCCAGATTTGACCGCGCTGGGCAAAATCATGGGTGGTGGTCTGCCAATTGGTGCCTACGGTGGCAGCAAACAGATCATGGAGCAGGTTGCCCCACTCGGCCCGGCTTATCAGGCGGGTACGATGGCAGGCAACCCGGCGTCCATCTCGTCAGGCATCGCCTGCCTTGAAGTCCTTCAAGGAGAAGGCGTGTATGAAGAGATGGAACGTCTGGCTGTGAGGCTGACGGACGGTATTCAGTCCTCTGCCGAACGCTATGGCGTGCCATTGACGATCAACCGTATTCGTGGAGCGTTCTCGACGCATTTCTGTGATCATCCGATCACGAACTACGCGCAGGCGCAGAATACGGATAGCGAAGCGTTTGCATCCTTCTTCCGTCACATGCTGGATCGCGGTATTCATTTGGCACCATCCAAGTACGAAGCCTGGTTCCTCACAACAGCGCATACGGACGAAGATGTAGATGCTACGCTGGAAGCGGCGGACGATTCGTTCCGGGCGATGTCACAAGGGAAGTAAACCCAGCAGTAAGTGATAGAATATGAATTTTGATAAGAGCTGGAAGTAGTCTTAGGGAAGGGTATTCGACCTCTGGGACTTCGTTCCGGCTTTTTTTATTTTACAACTGTACCCGTACAGTTGCAGATTTTATGGATTGTATCATGTTATGCCATCCGGGTATATTGAGAGAACCACAGGTTAAGGTCATGACTACGGAGGTCTATTATGCACAGTCGTTCCAGAAATGGAGCCGCCTATCTGGCAGCTCTCAGCTATGCAGCTATACTTGGATTTTCATTTTTATTTGTAAAATTGACGGTCACAGAGGCGAGCCCGCTGGATGTGATCGCCCACCGCTTTGCGCTGTCTTTTATCGCTTTGACCGTTCCAGTGCTGCTCGGTTGGATTAAGCTCAACATCAAATTGCGTGACATTCTGCGCATTTTACCACTGGCGCTGCTCTCGCCATTAGTGTATTTTCCACTGCAAGCCTTCGGGCTGATGAGCACTTCTTCATCGGAAGGTGGAATTATTCAAGCAACCGTTCCCATCTTTACGCTGCTGTTAGCTTCTTATTTTATTAAAGAGCGTACAACAGTAGTCCAAAAGATTTCCTTACTGCTCTCTGTCTTTGGTGTGGTTTTTATATTTGTAATGAAAAGCGGAGCACCGCTAGCGTCCAATAGCTATGGGGGTATTCTTCTGCTCGTGCTTTCTGCGATATGCCTATCCGGCTATAATGTGCTGGCACGACCCTTAACACAAAAGTATAGCCCCATGGAATTGACCTATGTTACCTCTATTTTGGGGTGTATCGTTTTTAACGTGGTGGCACTGGGGTATCATGCCATAGACGGCTCCATGAGCGCCTATACCGCTCCACTGGTGAAGCCTGGTTATTGGATGGCACTGATTTATCTGGGCATTCTGTCTACCCTCGTCACCTCACTGTTATCGAGCTTTGCCTTGAAGTGGATCGAAGCCTCCAAAATGAGTGTGATCGGTAATTTATCCACCCTCATTTCCATGATTGCCGGTGCTTACATTTTGAAGGAGCAGCTCGCCTACTATCACATTGTTGGGGCTGTGATGATCATTATCGGCGTGCTGGGTACCAATTTCGGAGGGCGAAAAAACTTCACGCCGATCAAAACAACTTCGGCAAAATCACAAAAAACGAGCTAAAAATAGATACTAATTTGCCTGCAAAAAAGGAAATCTCCCAGCTGCGCAATTCCAGCCGGGAGATTTCTTTCTTCACTTCTTAGTCTTCGTCGGATTAAATAGGGTACGCCATGACACTCATTAACGCCAATTCCGGCTGTGTCGTGTCCAATCTGCTATATTGTACGATGATGGGCACATCGCTAGTGACCGTAATTGCGTAAGGAATGCCTGTGGGAATCCGTTCGCCGGATTTCTCCAACGAGGCTGTTCGGATATGACGGGTTCGTCTTCCTTCCACTACCTCGATCAATCCCTCCAATGGCTCGCGGTCTTCAAAATAGATGTCTATACTTAGATTTGCCACACGGCTCCCACAATTCAGCACACATATACTCTCATGACTGAGCAGCTCTCCCCGGCTTTCCGGTGGAATATACCCATCGGGGATAACCCAGAATAGGCTGCCTCGCGGCTGATTAGCTGCCTTTTCCTGAAAAAGCTCCTGAAAAAGTTCAGTATCTCCCATGCTATCGGCCTCCTTTACCCGAATTACTTTTTGGCGCTTATGCCCCTTCTTCTAGCCGTACGGATTCTCCTTGGTACGCAACAGTTGAGCCAGAAAAGCAAGCGCCAATCCCTGACCCCAGCCCTGAATGCGTTTGTAGGGGACGTTTCGATAGCCATCAATATCGTTCATCACAGCAGTTCCAGCGGATACCCCCGTTACTGTGCCGTCGTCCTTAATGCAGGAAAGTATACCATCGATCGCCTTTTGTGTGTATTTGTTAAACAATCTTCCTTGCATAAGCAAGGCAGTCGCGATTCCTGCCGAGCCCGAGGTTTCCAGATAAGAGGTATCATCGTTCAGCACCGTATGCCACAGCCCTTCGGGGGATTGCAGCCGCACCAGTGCATTGAGCTGGTCACGCAGCGAGCCATCGATGATCATATAAGATGGATGCTGCACCTCCACAAATTTCAGCGCTTTTGCCATCGTGAGAGCTGCCCATGAATTGCCACGCGCCCAATATATTCCTGACATCCGGCTTTGATTCGCATGATCCCAGCCGTGGTAATACAGATTCGTATCCGGGTCCTGCAAAAATTCTTCATGCCCGTGATATTGACGAACCCCATCCTCCCAATACTCTTTGTTGCCCAACAGATGACCGATGCGCAGCAAATAATAACCGGCCATAAACATCGTATCCACCCATGCTTGCTGCGGGAATACATCGTGAAGTGAGTTTACCGTATGCTGGAAAATGCCGTCGGCAAACCGCTCCGCTTTTTTGGCCAAAAATTCTGCCATCTCGATGGCAATATCAAGGTATTTTTGCTCACCTGTGGCCTGGTAAAGCGTCAACAAACAGTGCCCGACAGAAACGCCGTTCACCGAGAGAGATGGAAGCCCATCTTCGATATTTTCGTCAACCCATTCTTTCAGCTTGGTCAAATACTTCTCGTTCCCTGTCGCTTCATACGCTTCGCATACTCCGTAAAAGGCTACTCCACCCGGCCAATCCCAGCTGTAGTGCATTTGAAAGGTGCGTTCTACGACCCGATCAATCACCTGCTTAACTTGTTCTTCATCAAAAATCAATGCAGGCATTTCCACGTCTCCCCCTTTGGTAAGTTTCACATGAGTTACCCCCTTAACGCCCGTACATGAAAAGGTCGTCTTTCAACGTAAATACATGCGCAGCGGTTGCAAATCCAATTCCCTCACAGCATCCACCACCATGTCTGCAATACGAGCCGCACCATTCTCATGAAAATGTGTGTTATCCTCTAAGCCGCCGGAAAAGTTCATGTATTCACCAGGCAGCAGCCACATAAAAAGCTCTTTACTCTCTTCGGGGCCCAGCCGCTCATATAACTCCTGCGTGCGGGCAGACAAATCAATCAGCGGTACATTCGCTTCTTCCGCCAGCTCACGAACCGCTGTTACATAGTCACCATGTGTGTCAGATAGCGTACCATCCTCATTAAAATAGCGACGATGTACGGGCGTGACCAGTATCGGGGTTGCCCCATGGCTTCTTGCGCCGTCGATGTAGAGGCGAAGATGCTCCTTGTAGGTTGTAAAAGGCTCTGTAGCCCGCTCCGGATCAGGCTTCTGATCATTATGGCCGAACTGGATGAACAGGAAGTCTCCTGCCTTTATTTCGCCCAAAATGGCACTCAGCCGTCCTTCGTCCACAAAGCTTTTGGAGCTTCTTCCCGATACGGCATGATTATCCACGCAGACATCATGCTTGAACAGGGCGGGCAAAGCCTGGCCCCAGCCAGTATACGGATAACCGGATGCGTCCTGATCCGTAACCGTGGAATCTCCGGCTAGGAATAGCCGGAGGGTCTGTGGCGCTGGCGCAATCTCCAGCGCATTGAGCCGTGGCGCGGTGCCTGATACGGTGAGGCGCAGCTTGCCACCCCGGACAGGCACCGCAAACAGGGCTTCGGTGAACTGACCCGGCAGCGTGTGTACCGGGGGAAGCATGTGCTTGCCTTCACCAGCCTTGAGTCGCGTGAGCGTTTCCGCCTGCGAATCGCCCACCAGTATAGTGACGAGATACATCCCGTCTGGCACATCTGCAACAAATGCAGCGTTCAGTGGAATACAAAAGCTGCTTCGTAGCCGCGTGCGTGCATCCTTGGCTGCACACTGCCTTTTTCGACCGTATACATGCTCCGTAGTCTCGAAGCCATAGCCCTGTTCAGTTGTATATAAGCAATCCGGAGACACTCCCTTGTAGCCATCCGCAGGTTCCCCCGGACCAAAATCAAACTTCCACAATTTACTCACCTCTCAGCCATCGCCCTCAAATCCCAACCATTTAATTGTATAAACCCGAATACCTTCCATTTTCACTCGTAAGCCTCATATCCTCACGCTATGGATTTTGGATCTTATCCCTTCAAACCACTTGTACTCATTCCTTCTACAATTTGCTTCTGGAATGCGAAGAATACAGCGATAACTGGAAGCAGGCTTAGGATAGACATCGCGAACATTCCTCCCCAGTTGGAAGCCGACTCGCTGTCGAGGAACATCTTGAGTGCAATAGATACGGTATATTTCTCCGGCGAATTCAGATATAGTACCGGACCAAGCAGATCCTCCCACTTCCAGTAGAAAGAGAAGATTGCCGCTGTAGCCAACGACGACTTGAGTAAGGGTAAAATAATTCTAAAATACAGCCGGAACTTGCCGCATCCGTCAATCGTTGCCGCTTCATCCAGCTCTGCTGGAATCGTACGTATAAACTGCACCATCAGAAAGATGAAGAACGGCATCCCGAAAAAGGAGGGTACCACCAACGGTAAGATCGTATTGATCCAACCGAGCTTGGTGAAAATAATATATTGCGGTACCAGTACCACATCCCCTGGTAGCATAAGCGTCACCATCATCAAAGCAAACCACAAGTTACGTCCTTTGAATTTCAAGCGCGCAAAGCCAAATGCGATCAATGAGGAGGAAAGCACGGCTCCAATCGTTGAAATCACCACGATCGTGAGCGAGTTCAGAATGTACGTGCCAAAGTTGTAGCCAGTCGTTCCTTTCCAGCCTGTTACATAGTTTTGCCAGATCCATTCTGTAGGGAAAAGCGAGGATGCCGTGACGAATATCGTCCGACTTTCTTTAAACGAGCTGAACAGCATCCAAAACACGGGATACAGCATCAGGAGCGCCAGTGCAGCAACCAGTATGTGATAAATTGGCCATTTGACCGTTTTCCATGCCATCGGTATCAGCGCCCCTTTTCCGTTTCATAAAATACCCAGTATCTGGAGGTTATAAATAAAATCGCTGTCAGTATCCCAATCATAATGAGCATGACCCAAGCCATGGCTGCCGCATATCCCATGTTGCTGAACATAAACGCCTGCCGGAACAGATACAGTGAATGCAGCATCGTTCCATCCATCGGGCCTCCTTCGCCCTTAGAAATAACATAAGCCGGGACGAAGGTCATAAAGGCGCTGATCGTCTGCATAATCAGATTAAATAGAATAATGGGGCTAAGCAACGGTAGCGTAATACTGAAAAATTTTCGTACTGGCTTAGCGCCATCTACACTGGACGCCTCGTACAATTCAACAGGAATGTTCTTCAAACCTGCCAGAAAAATCAGCATGGAGGAGCCAAATTGCCATACGGACAGGGTGATCAGCATTGTAAGCGAAGCATCCGGATCACCAAACCATTTCACGGGAGTCGCCCCTAGGGTCGAAAGCAGGCTGTTCACTATGCCGTTATTACTGAAAATGTTCCGCCACATAATGGATACCGCAACGCTACCTCCGATAATGGACGGTAGATAGTACATCGTCCGATAGGTGCCGACCATGCGCGATTTGGTATTCAAAATCATAGCCACAAACAGCGCGAAAATCAGTCGCAACGGTACACCGACCAATACGTACGTAAACGTGACCCTGATCGAATTCCAGTATTTCGGGTCGCCTGTGAACATCTTTTCGAAGTTACCCAGACCAATCCATTTGGGCGGGGTGAACAGGTTGTAGGTGGTAAAGGACAGATACAGCGAAATAAACATTGGAATTAACGTAAACGCCAGAAAGCCCACAATAAACGGGCTGATAAACGCATATCCGGTCATATTGGCTTTCAAGCTCTGATGATTTCGCAAGCTCATCAAGCCTCCCTTCTGTTGCATTTTAAAGAATTAGCAAAACTCTAAAGTGTTAGTAGTCAGTTGTTATATGAATAATATTATGATATCTGCAAAGGGTGCTTATGCAGTTGGTTCGTCCAATCAACCGTACGCAATCATGCTTTGGACTACGCACGGTTAACTTAACGAAACGTTCCTTCGATCTTATCGATCTTATGCTAAAACAGTGTCAGATATCCTAAAGGTCACATTGCGCTCATTATTGCTTGTTATTCGCAAGGATAGTATTCGCATCAGCCCGGAATTTGGCCGCTGCGTCTTCTGGTGTCATCTGTCCAAAATTGACCTGCTCAATATAATCGGTCAGAGTCGCAATCACTTCTGGCGATCCGACTGGTGGCGGCGGGCTCATTGGAGAAGCCTTCGGCTCCATAGAAGCTACAAATTCAAACACCTGCTTCGTAGGCTCGCTTAACTCTGGCGCAACAGCCTCCTTGATTTTGGAGGAAATCGGCACGCCACGTTCGCCTTTAATCAATTTATTCGCTTCTACATCATTCATCCAGAAATCAATAAACTTTGCGGCCTCATCCTTCACCTGTGAACGGGAAGCAACCGTCCAGTACATCGTAGGCTGCATGTATACGCCTTTTTCCATATTCGGCCCAAACATTGGAGCCAGTGCCATTGGGCGGTTAACAACCTGCTGTAAGCCCACATACTGATTGGACCACTGCCAAATGCCGATGCCTGTTCCTTTTACGATATCGGATTCCTCAAGAATCCCCTTGGTCTGGTTCATGATTTCAGGAGGCGGGGTCGCTCCCTTTTTAATCAGATCAGCCAATCCGCTGAAGAAGTCAACAAACAGCTTATCATCGTCATACCCCAATCCTGTCCCTTCCGCATTGTAGAGAGTCTTTCCTTGCGTACGCAAATAGTAGTGGAAGAAAATATCGGCAGCCATTGAGCTGTCAAAGTATACTTTATTGGAACCAGCCTTTAAAGCCGTTTCTTTGTATTGATCCCATGTCCAGTTGTCAGGAATTTTGTCTATGCCCGCTTTTTTGAGCAGCGCCGGATCATACTGGAAACCTAGAACATTGACACCTGTTGGAATACCATATTGCTTTCCTGCTATTACGCCGGTGCTGAGTACATTTTCGTTCACGTCAGCGACCTGAATTTTTTGATTTAAGTAAGGCGCGAGATCCTCCAGTTGACCATTTTTTGCATATTGGCTAATGTACGAAATGTCCATTTGCACGATATCCGGTAACTGATTAGCCGCAGCCTGTGGGGCGAGCTTTTTCCAATAGTCATCAAAAGAGGCATATTCCACATCGATCGTTACATTAGGATTTTTCTGCTTATACAAATCAACGACCTTCTGCGTGTATTCATGACGCGTATCCGATCCCCACCAAGCGATACGTAACTTTACTTTCCCGTCTGCACTTGTGCCCGAATTGCCGCCGCCGTCCGCTCCGCTACATGCTGTCGTCAAAACGAGCAGCATAGCTATAATCAGAAACCATCCCTTTTTGCCCACCTATCTCTCCCCTTTTCGCTGTTCTAGAAAGGAGCCAAATTACAAGTGACAACGTATTTACGCATTTTTGATAGCGTTTACATTAGCTCCTGTTGTTATTTTCCCAAAAGCTGAGAAGCATTGGAATACACAAATCAGGTTTCCTGGGTTTAAAAAACAGTGGGACTCCATCAGCTCATCCCCGTTCATGTGATTTAATGTACTCGGAAGGCGTCATACCCGCCCACTTTTTGAACACCTGGCTAAAATATTGCGCGTTGCCACCGAAGCCGAACCATTCCGCCAGTTCAAATACCTTCACGTCTCCGGTCTCCCGAATATGCTCAGCCGCACGTTCGATCCGATAACGATTGACGTAGTGTGAGAAATTTTCCCCCGTCACCTTTTTGAAAATCTTCCCTAAATAGTCGGAATTCATATACAGCATTTGACCTGCCACTCCGTTCAGCGACAAATCGGATTTTCTATAGTTTTGCTCAATAATAGTGATCATTTTATCAACGGTAGAAGATTGGCGATACACATTACTTTTATAATAGATTGCGGTCATTCGTTCGGCAGCTTCCTGTACAAAAGATTTGAGACATGCCAGCGTTTTTTGCTCTGCCAACACCACCATTCGGCTCGTAAACGCCGCACGCTCTTCTTCAGGGCATATACGGATCATAGCGGCATAGAGCTGAAGCACATAGGAGCGGGTCACGGAGATTTCCAGCTTCATACGGGACAGAATACCGAACAACCGATCCACTTCCTGTGCAACCTCCACCGTATTTCCAGCCTTGATCAACAGACCGAACTTCTCCTCGTCCAGCTCCAAATCTGCCATCTCCCGGGTATCCTCAGCCGCTAAATCCTCCTTCGTAATCAGACTGCCCTCCCCGGTGTAAAAACGGTGATTCATACAATGCAGTGTCTCCCGATACATCCCCCGTGAATGCTGCATACTATCCGACTCACTAACTGCGACCGTTACCTCCAGCTTGTAAAAGCGATGAAATGTCGCACGTACCGCTTCAATCTGTTTCATAAACCTGGACGTATCATCCTCACTTTCCAGCACAATGAGCAATTGTCCCTGCATGGTCGTACTGAGTAAGACATCATCCATCAAATCTGCCGCTATATTTTGCAATGCAAATAAATGCTCCGGCTCATGGGATTCCTCCACCCGCAGCAGCAGCATTCGAACCTGCTTATCTTGCAATTCAAGTCCGAATAACCGCTCATAAAATGCGATATCACGGCTACCGTAAGTTTTATAGGAAATAAACTCCTTCAAAAAATGTTCCTTCACATGCGGCAGCATACGCTGAAAATCAAGCTTCATCCGGTTCACAAACTGCTTGCGTTCTTCCTGTTCCTCTCGCTCCTGTCCCAACTCTGTCAGAGCCTCATGAATTTGCCGCTCATTGCAGGGCTTCAACAAGTAGTGCTTCACCCCGTATTGCATGGCCCGACAGGCATAGTCAAAATCTTTGTAACCTGACAACAGAATAAACCGAACGTCTGGAAAATGCTCCGTCGTTTTGGCAACGAGTCCGATACCGTCCAGTCCTGGCATAGAAATATCGCTGATCACAAAATCAGGCGGACTCGCCTGGATCTGATCATATGCCTCAATCCCATTACGCGCCGTACCTACCAGTTGTGTTCCTGCCTTGCCCCAATCGACCACCTGTGAAATGCCTTCCAAAATCATACGCTCATCATCAACCAATAGCACCTTGTACACGACCCTGATCCCCTTTCACATATGGAATACAGACATGAATCGACGTTCCTGTTCCTGACTCGCTATGCAGCTCTATCCCCCAAGGTGTACCAAATGTCAGGCTAATCCGTTCTTGAATATTCGCAAGTCCAATACCCCGCCCACGGGTTGTGATCTGTCCGCTCCGCAGCTTTTCCAAGAAATCCGGGGTCATTCCAGGTCCGTCATCTTCAACCCTCAGGAACAGCGCCCCCTCCTTTTCTCTGACCACAATTGTGATCCGACACGGTTCAATACGCGGCTCCAGCGCATAATGGATGGCATTCTCCACCAAGGGCTGAAGCGTTAGCTTCGGAATTTGCGCGTCCATCAATTCTTCCGGGACATCGAGATGGAAAACGAGACGTTCATCAAAACGTGTTTTTTGGATCGTTACGTAGCTTCTCACGATATCCAGTTCTTTTTGAAGCGGAATCAGCTGCTCTTCAAAACTGACCGCGCTGCGTAGTAGAAAAGCAAGGGCTTCCACCATTTCTGAAATCCGGTCCTGCTTGTTGGCCTTGGCGAGCCAGTTCACGGACTCTAATGTATTGTATAAAAAATGTGGATTTATCTGTGCCTGAAGCGCCTTTAGCTCTGTTTCCCGCAGCAGTAGCTGCTTGGCAACATTCTCATTAATAAGCTCACGGATCCGGCGGATCATCTTCTTATACGTCCGATGCAGTAAGCCTACCTCATCCTGTGTGGAAAGGGGTACCGCCCCAAGCGCTTCCTCTTCCAGACGGTCAAGATCTCCTTTTTCTATTTTACGCATGTTCTGGATCAACTGAACGATCGGTTGGGTAATGCTGCCCGATAACCTAGCGCCCAGTGCCAGTGCAATAAGCAGCATAATTACAAAAATTGCGCTTACAATTTCTTTGATTATCGTAATACTGCGAAACATATCATCAAAGGGAGTCATATGTAAATACGTCCAGCCCGTATAAGAGGATTTGATTTGAGCAGCAAAAAAGGTCCCGCCTGTATAGGTCGCGATCCCGTAAGGCTGCTTCCGGCCCAGCTCTGCCTGAATATCGCTCTCACTCAAAAGCGGTGTTTCGGGATAAATCATCCGTCTTCCGTCTGTAATCATCAACTGTCCGTCACGGCCGGAGGTCTGCACACGATCCGCTACAATTCGGTCAATTCGCACACGAATCGCAAGCGTTCCAAGCCCGTTCAGCGTAAAATTGGAATCGGTAAAGGATTTGAACTGCCGAGCTGCCAGCAAGGAGGAATGACCTGCGGCATACCATGCATTGGAACCGTCATGTTCGTCTGCCAGCTCCGACAGGGTGGATCGAAGCTCTTGGGGAATACCTTCGCGGTTGCCCGCACTCATGACCTGTCCCTCTTTGTCGATGACCATCATAGAATAGACATAGGTTTCAGAGCCAGCAAAGGCGACAAGCCTATTCGTTATTTTTTTACGCAGCACCATTTTGGCATAAGGTGACGTTTCCTTTTCCAATTGCAGCAAATAACGTTGAAGCTGCTCGTCCGTTGTTACCTTGAAAGTAACTTTTTCCACATCCTTCAGCTCATTTTCTATACCGATTGAAGAAATATTGAGTACTTCGGATGTTTTTTTGTACATTTGATTATCATAAATGTGAAATACGTATTTAAGTATGACTGCAACAACTGCAAAATTAACCAGCATAAGCACCGTGATCAGCAGTACCATTTTATGATGGATTCCAGCATTTTTGTAAGCGCTTTTAAAGTAGGTAATCAGTGATTGTCGCCTCCTTTATAACATACAAAATACCCCATGCCTTGGTCATTCGGCAAGAGGTATTTGCATTTGCTTAGCGTTGATCGGTTGGTTTCGATTTGTCCGCCTTGCTCATATATTCGTCGTATCGGTCATCAAGTTCCCGTGCCATACTCCGGTATTTACGCGTTTCCTCAACAATGGGATCGATATGAGTCTGAACCCGCACCTCATATTTAGGGCTGAGCCGTTCCCGCTTTTGGGCCTCATTCTCACGAATTTCGCCTTCCGTCAGCAGTTCACTGAGCTGGCGTTCCAATTCTTCGGATTGACTCATCGCGATTTCCTCCTTTAGGGTGATGGTCCCTACGTAGAATTATAACCCGGTTGCGTCTGCTTCTTTCAGCACTTGAATAAGTTGAGAATGAATAGCTGTATTCGTAGCTGCAATATGCCGTACACTCAGGTCATAAGGTCTGCCCAATGTATCGGTAATGGTACCGCCTGATTCCTGCACCAGCAAAGCGCCCGCTGCTACATCCCACGCATTCAAACCAATTTCGCAATAGGCCGATAACCGTCCCGACGCCACATAAGCCAGATGCAATGCTGCCGAGCCCAGCGCCCGAATGCCGCGTACCTGAGGTGTAAGAACCTGCGTGATTTTCATATTTAGCGGTTGTGCATACGTACGATCTGGCGGGAAGCCGATGCACACCAGACTATCTCCCAGTGTTTCTTCTCTTGAGGCTTGCATGCGATTACCATGTACATATGCGCCTTTTCCTTTTTCCGCTACAAACATTTCATCACGGGACGGATCATAAATAACCCCGACAATCACCTCTCCACGATGGGCCAAGGCAATAGACACACTGTAATACGGCAGACTGTGTACAAAATTGGTCGTGCCATCTACCGGATCAATAATCCATAAATATTCCTCTTCACGGGCAGCCTCTAGTGCGCGGGCCGAAGCTTCGGCTCCCGGCTCTACACCCTCTTCACCCAAAATCGCATGATCGGGAAAATGGGTCAGAATTAGTCTGCGAATCATCTGCTCTGCACCTTTATCTACCTCGGTCACTAGATCCGTAGGAGACTGTTTGGTATTCAAATGTTCAACAGTTCCCAGTCTGCTCTTAATCCATTCCCCGGCTTTGGATGCCGCATTAATAGCCACGGCAGTATAGCTTTTTCCTGATACGATATAGGGAACCTTTTCGTTTTCATGTTCGTTCAACGTGTTCACTCTACTTTCTATATCATTGTTACGTGGTTTACGAAGCTGCTCTACAACACAGTCTCTTAACCATCTCTGTTTCAGTACAAGTTTGCTAGTTTACACATTCTAGTATACACAATAAACTGCATAAAGTTTCTCTAAATGGGAGCTTTATCCGCGAAATGCTACTTTCTAAGGCATAATTTCTACGGAAGCTCCATCCAGCACTTTAACCCCATTATCTTCCTGAAGGCGCAGTTCATTCATCAATCCGAATAACGCTTCATCCTTAAGCTTGGCTTCAAGCATGACATCAATCCGATCCGTATATCCAGCAATATTGCGCAGAAAGGTCAGCAACGGCTCCACCAGAACACCGTCTGCATGACCACGAGGGTCTTTTTCACTTTTGGGACTGGAGGCATGAATTTTGGGCGGCAATGGATGATCAGTAGAAGATCCGGCTTGGGCCAATTCCCCTTTCCAGGTATTCAATATGTCCGGCCATAGCTCCCACGGCTTCTCACCCTCGTTATTGACCCATTGATGATGAATATCGAGAACCATCGGCAAGCCCGTTATTTTGCAAGCTTCCAGTGTTTCCACCGCATTGAATGTTTTATCATCATTTTCCAGCGTCAACCGTTCTCTTAACGAAAGATCCAGAGCACTAACCTGCTCTACAAAACGCTGGCCTGAGGTCACCTTATCTCCGTATGCACCACCAATATGAATATTGTTCTTGGCTTCGGCACCGAGCCCCATGGCCTCCAGCATCGCTTTGTGGTACTTCAAGTCATTAATGGAGCTCTCCAACACCTCAGGACGGGGAGTGCTTAACACTGTAAAATGATCGGGGTGAAACGATACCCTCATCCTATTCGCCTTGACATAGTTCCCAACCTCTGCAAAGTCAGTAGCAAGCGCCTGAAACGGGTCCCAATCCCGCAGATCCTGATGGGTCGCGAGCGGAATCAGCTTGGATGAGAAACGATAGACCTGGATATCACTCGCGCGATTATGGCGCAGCAGCCTCAATGTATTATGGAGATTTTCGGCTGCTATCCGCTCTAGCTTGCGGATCGCAGCTTCTCGGTCTCCAATCTTGTTAAAGCTGGCCATCGTCATGGTTTTAGAGGGGGATGCATTTTGCACGGTAACCGACATGGCTACATAACCTAACCTTACGATCATAGGGTGTCTTCCTTTCAGTAGTTCGCAGTAGATGGTAAGGCCGCTTTCGTTCTGTGACCTAAAACCCTTTTCTACTGATCATACCCGGAAAAGCACATGCTGATTCGGTGTTATCGCACAAATTGCAAGAAGCAAACAGCTAGGATTGCTGCTGTGCTCCAAAAAACATTTCATCCGCCAATGCGGTCTGAATTCTTGATTCCTCTTCATTCAGCTTACGAATGAGGATCATTTCAACTTCGGTCACTTCATCGCCCTGGAAATTAATTTCGGCGATACAGCCCACAATCTGCACGATGGCTACTGCCACGTTGTCCACGCTGTAAGCAATGACCTTCTGGCCTGTCGGAAACACGCGCAGCCCGGATTTAACCATTTTGCCACGTCCGTATTCCAGCAGTTCGTAAAGTTCCTGTTCGCTTTTGAATTTGCACACGGAGTTAAATTCAGTTTGAAAGCCCATGTGTAGCCGCCACCTTTCATCATTAAGGGTTTAGTGAAATGCTCAAGTATGTGCCATATATATGAACAAAAAGGAGAGTGATCAGCTCTCCTTTGTTTCGTTTATGAGTTCTCGTAGTGCAGTACCGACCTGCGCTCATAACGCTCCAGTGCAAGAGCAATCATGCGGTCCAGCAGACTTGCATAGGATACGCCGGTTTCTCTCCACAGTAATGGATACATACTGAACGGTGTAAAACCAGGCATCGTATTCACTTCATTAATAAGAATATGTCCGTCCGAGCGTCTGACGAAGAAATCGGCACGGGAAATCCCGCAGCCTTCCAGCGCGCGGAATGCTTGTAATGCGGCTTCACGAATACGATCTGCCACTTCCTCATCCAACGGTGCCGGAATAAGCATTTCCGATTGGCCATCCGTATATTTGGCAGCATAATCATAATAATCACTCGACGATACAATTTCACCCGGTACCGAGGCAATCGGCTCGTCATTGCCAAGTACGCTGACCTCAATCTCACGGGCATCGACGTACTCCTCGACAATCACCTTCAGGTCAAATTGCAAAGCCAGATCTACAGCCTTTTCCAGCTCTTCTCGGTTGCTGGCTTTGGAAATACCGACACTTGATCCCAGATTGGCCGGTTTGACAAAGCAAGGATAACCTAGCTCGGTTTCCATATTACGTACCAGATCATGACTGGTTTGGGCCCACTGTGTACTATTAAAATAACAGTATTTCACTTGCGGCAATCCTGCATGCTCAAACAGCTTCTTCATGACGCCTTTATCCATACCCGCTGCCGAAGCAAGCACTCCTGCACCGACATAAGGCATATCCGCCATTTCGAACAGACCCTGAATCGTTCCGTCCTCGCCAAAGGTGCCGTGCAGCAACGGAAACAGCACATCCAGCGTCTGCTCTCCGTACAGCTTGCCGAACAACGTATCTAATGCCGCCTTGGTGCCGCCCTCTGCACGTTCCAGCTTCAATTGCTCTACAGAAGCCAGAGGAGCGCTTAATAGCGCCCCTCTACGCCAATCGCCAGCCTTCGTAATATAAAAAGGAATAATCTCGTATTTCTCATAGTTAAATGCGTTCATTACCGCATATGCCGTTTGCAGCGAAACCTCATGTTCGCCCGATTTGCCACCGTACACCAGCCCTACGGTCATTTTTTGATTTGCCATGCCTATCCTCCGCTTTCCTACTTTCGTCATTATGACTGATTTGCGTCACTATACCTGTTATCCATCATCTCATTTAAAAATAGTCGGCGATGTGATAAAAGCGATATACCGTGTTGTCGGTCCACGCATACGAATTTTTATAGTCCCAATAACGATGTCTGGAGCTTACCGTATGCGCATTGACTAGCGGCATGCCGCCCGCATCAAAGGCCGTTACCACCGTGCTGTGCTGAAAGGTTCCGTCACCATCCCAATCGTAAAAAATGACGTCCCCCAGCATGAGCTGCTCCGGTCGACTCACCTGCTCAGCAGTCAAACCCCATGAGCTGGAGCCCAAATACCGCTCCAGACTGTTGGAAACTGCCCAACTGTAGCTCCACAGCTCACGTCCGGCGACCCGTCCTTTATACCACCAGCCCGATTCCCTTTTACCAGTATAGTGGATCGGTGCTCCCCCTGCAAAGAGGCATTGCGAGATATAATTGGTGCAATCCACATCAAAACCTTCAAACTCCGGGTTAAAGCTATCCCACCACTGATCTGCATAAGCCGCTGCTTCTTCACGGCGATATCGGCTGGGACGTGCTGATGTGCCAAAGCCCAGCACTCCGCGATTCAGCAGCGGCAAACTCCCTCCCTGATTAAACGAAGCCTGTTCAAAAGGAACCTCTCCCCCCGCTGGCTTCCTTTCTGCCGGATCGCGCTCAATTCTCGCTACCTGCCAGGCTTCACCCTCGCGTGTGAACGTCAGACGCTCCCGTTCAATCCGATCCTCCCGGTGAGTCATCCCGCCCTTCTCATAAAAGAGTCGGACATGCAGCTGTACATCTACCACAGCCTCATCCGGGGTATCCTGCACCATTCGTAGTGGCTTGGCGCGTGTCTCGCTGCGTAGGGGAACAGCATCCCGTTCGTTGTACCACTGCTCCAACCTGGCCGCACGTGCTGCTCGTTCCATCCGCTGACCCACCTCCAGATACTCATCTGGCTGCGGTACACCATTGACTTCACTGCGATTGTATTGATTCACGTAAGCAAAAAGGGCCTGTTTCCATTCCCGCTCCCCCATCCCTATCCCTCCAAATTCGTCCCGCTATCCTTTTCCGGGGATAACCGGAATGATGTAGAACTTCCTTTTTTCCCTCTCTGGTCTGATATGCTCTCTATCTATAAGTATGAATCTCTAAAGCTTCGTATGAACATCGAAACGCGAGGGAGCGGAACGTTTTATTTTCCAATCTGCAACGCATCATTTAGGCCAAAAAAACTTTACGGAACCGTCTGAAAACGGTATACTTAATCCAAAAGCAATCATTTTGAAATCATGTTTCATCTAATGAAACGAATTACATTCATCTTAACCTCTAACACGCAATAAACTACTGAAGATGAAATTGAGAACGCAACCAATTTAAACCAACTGGGCAAGACGTCGAAAAAACGACATCCCTATTTTCCCCCAAGCATTCACTTCAAGGAGGTAATACTTATGTCAGGAAAAGATCAATTCTCCATCGCCCGTAGTCTGGAAGTTAACGGGAAGCCTTATCGCTACTACAGTCTTAAGGCACTGGAGGAACAAGGAAAAAGCGGTATCGCCAAGCTGCCTTTCTCCATCAAAGTGTTGCTGGAAGCCGCGGTTCGCCAATTTGACGGACGCGCCATCACTGAAGAACATGTGCAACAGCTGACAGGCTGGGCCGAGGATCGTGACACCAACAAGGAGATTCCGTTCATTCCTGCACGCATCGTGCTACAGGATTTTACCGGTGTCCCCGTGGTTGTCGATTTGGCAGCTATGCGTGATACGGTGAAAAAAGCAGGCGGGGACCCGAAGCAAATCAATCCGCTCGTTCCCGTCGATCTCGTTATCGACCACTCGGTCATGGTCGATGCTTTCGGTACCAGTGATGCGCTGGATTACAACATTAATGTAGAGTTTGAACGTAACGAGGAGCGGTACCGTTTTCTGCGCTGGGCGCAAACGGCGTTCAACAACTTCCGCGCCGTTCCGCCATCCACAGGTATCGTCCATCAGGTCAATCTGGAATATCTCGCCTCCGTTGCCGCTACCAAAACCATTGACGGTGAAACGGTCGTCTTTCCAGATTCCCTCGTAGGAACAGACTCCCATACCACGATGATTAACGGCCTTGGTGTTGTTGGCTGGGGTGTCGGCGGGATTGAGGCAGAGGCGGGTATGCTGGGGCAACCGCTGTATTTTGTCACTCCCGATGTGATTGGCTTCAAGCTGACAGGCAGTCTGACGGAAGGCTCTACCGCCACCGATCTGGCGCTCACTGTTACACAAATGCTGCGTAAAAAAGGCGTAGTCGGCAAATTCGTAGAGTTTTACGGGCCTGGTCTGGCTAACATCAGCTTGGCTGACCGTGCGACAGTTGCCAACATGGCACCGGAATACGGCGCAACGATTGGTTTCTTCCCGGTCGATGCGGAAACACTGGCATACCTGCGCAGCACTGGACGTTCCGATGAGCAAGTAAGCCTCGTAGAGGAATATTACAAGGCCCAAGGCATGTTCCGCACATCCGATACACCGGACCCTGTGTTCAGCGATACCATTGAGCTGGATCTAGCTTCGGTTGTACCGAGTCTCGCCGGACCCAAACGTCCGCAGGACCGTGTTGAGCTTGGCCGCATGAAAGAAACGTTTGAAGGCATTATTCGTACCCCGGTGGACAAGGGCGGCTATGGACTGAGCGATGAAAAAATCGCACAGAAGATTCCGCTGACCCATCCGGACGGCTCCACCAGCGAGTTAGGTACAGGAGCAGTCGTTATTGCGGCTATCACAAGCTGCACGAATACCTCCAATCCAAGCGTTATGCTCGGTGCGGGCTTGCTGGCCAAAAAAGCAGTGCAGCGCGGGCTCAAAAAGCCAGGCTATGTTAAAACAAGCTTGACCCCAGGCTCCCTCGTCGTAACGGAATACCTGCAAAAAGCGGGATTAATCGGACCGCTCGAAGCCCTCGGCTTCCATGTAGCAGGCTACGGCTGCGCAACCTGTATCGGTAACTCCGGCCCACTTCCTGACGAAGTGAGTCAAGCTATCACAGACCATGATTTAACGGTTGGCGCAGTTATTTCCGGTAACCGGAACTTTGAAGGCCGTGTGCATGCGCAGGTCAAAGCCAACTATCTCGGCTCACCGCCACTGGTTGTCGCTTATGCCCTGGCAGGTACAGTGAACATTGATTTGGTGAATGATCCGCTCGGTTATGATCAGGACAATCAGCCTGTCTACCTGAAAGACATCTGGCCCACTTCCGAGGAAATCAAGGAAGCCATCAGCCTGTCTCTCAGCCCGGATATGTTCCGTCGCAAATACGAAAATGTATTTACTGCCAACGAAAAATGGAACTCCATTCCGGTTCCTGAAGGCGAACTGTATGAATGGGATGAAAAATCAACTTATATTCAAAATCCACCATTCTTTGAAAAACTTCAGGATGGCGTGCAGGATATCAAGGAAATCCGTAATGCCCGTGTGCTTGCCCTGTTGAATGATTCGGTCACAACGGACCATATCTCACCAGCAGGCAACATTGCTCCTTCCAGCCCGGCAGGACTGTACTTGAAGGAGCATGGCGTGGAACGCAAGGATTTCAACTCCTACGGCTCCCGTCGCGGTAACCACGAGGTCATGATGCGCGGTACATTCGCCAACATCCGTATCCGCAACAATGTGGCTCCAGGTACTGAAGGCGGCGTGACCAAATACTTGCCAACGGATGAGGAAATGTCCATCTATGATGCGTCCATGAAATATCAGGCAGCCGATCAGAACCTGATCGTCATTGCTGGCAAGGAATACGGCACAGGCAGCTCTCGTGACTGGGCGGCCAAAGGTACGCTTCTGCTGGGCGTTAAGGCTGTCATTGCCGAAAGCTTCGAGCGGATTCACCGCAGTAACCTGGTCGGCATGGGTGTACTGCCTCTGCAATTCCAGGAAGGCTATGGCTGGTCCAGCTTAGTCCTCAATGGTCGTGAAACCTTCGACATTCTCGGCATTAACAATGACGTGAAGCCTGGTCAAGAGCTTACGGTTGTGGCTAAACGCGAGGATGGCACGAAGTTCGAATTCCCAGTAATTGCTCGTTTGGACAGCACCGTCGACATCGACTACTACCACAACGGTGGTATTCTGCAAACCGTATTGCGTCAAATGATTCAAGAGTAAAGAGCGTATAAATAACAAAATCCCCTCCAAATGCAGTGGAAACTGCACATTGAGAGGGGATTTTTTACATGCTTTAAGCCTTTAAAAGGAAACATATGCCGAGAACTGAGAACACTAGGGTTATAAGGAGTGTGAAGAGACCAGGCAGGCTTTCCATGATTGCAGAGCCTTCTTCGCTCTTGAACTGACGACTGAAATAGGGTTGGAGCATAAGCATAATCATAAAAGATATGAAGCTAATTCCACACAACAACCATACCTCAGGGGAAGATTTGTCAACAAAACGATCAGCCACATCATTGAAATTGTAGTGGATTGCTACATTCCTGGGCATTGTCGGATACATGAAAAGGTAGATAATGAAAGGCAAAACAGAAATAAGAAAAGACAATACATTAGAAAAATTTAATTTACTTCTCATGGAAATCCCCCTAATATGCTAAATCGATCCGCATTATACAGATATCAGCAGTCTATATTTTTATACCTATGGCTTAGAAAGAGAGAAGTAACAAAACTAATCATCGTCGGTAAACAAGAAGCGAGCAACATATACACATTAACTTCTTGTCCTAATCCTATAGCGATCCCGATTAAGCCAAAGGCTATCCAATATAAGCAGAGATACGATGCGTCTTCTTCCATGCCTTTTCATTCGAAAGCAGCCATGGGAACTTCAAACCAATTAAACGGTTAGGTGTTAATTTAGTGAATGTGATACCTACTGTTAAGTGCGATATCGCTGAAACCAGTAAAACTATATTTAAGGGACTGAAGTAAATAGCATTTGAATACAGTAACATTAAAAAAAGAAAAATAAAATTTAGAACAACAAACACACTGGAACATATTTACGATATGGAACCAAATTATTTTCAGAAAATTGTTCTCTATGTTTCGAGAATTTTGGATACAAGACAACAATAAGAAAAGAGATAATCATCGCTCCTGATGACACAATAAAAAAAGCTAAAGGGAGCTTTAGAGGGTTCATTGAAGGCAATATAATAAATGAATTTATAAAATGCAATATAATAAATAAAATAGAAATCTGAATCCACGGCTTTTTAAATTCTTTTTTTAAATCATAGTTATTCTCCACTCAAAACAACCTCACTTGGAACTGTTTCTCAGTTGATTTTAGAAGTAAGTGCATTTATAACACTTCAATATAAAAAATGAATATATTTTAATAAAATATATATTATTGTCAGATCATAATGCATATTTTTCAAAAAAATAAGAGATCAAAGTCACATTCACAATATTTTTTTACAAAAAATAGCTTTTCTTCTGTTTCGAAAAGAAGTTATTATCTATCTACTCTATTTCGATTATTAAAATAAACATCTCAAAGCAAAAAAGCCGATCCCTCAGGACCGACTTCCTACCCTATTCTCCTATAACCTGACCTTCGCACGCGAGCTACTTCGAAATATCCAGAAAACCTTCTCCGAACACGTCCCGCACGTCATGAATGGTGATAAACGCTGCTGTGTCGATGGCTTTCACTATCTTTTTAAGCGCCGATACCTCTTGTTTACTAATGACGATATACAGCACTTCTTTTGGATTTTTAGTGTAATAACCGTGGCCTGACAGGACAGTAACTCCACGATCCATTTTCGTAATGACCATCTCGGCAATTTTATCTTGGTGCTCCGAAATGATCATGACCGCTTTTTTGGGGTTCAGTCCTTCGATCATGAAGTCCATCACCTTCGTACCAACGTACAAAATAACGATAGTTAGCATCAATTTTTCCGGGCCAATAATAAAATAGGAAGAGAATGCGACAATCAAATCAAAAAACAGCAGACCATAACTGATATTCCAATCTAGATACTTGTTGGCAATCCGGGCTAAAATGACCGTTCCCGCCGTTGTGCCACCTACCCGTACGATTAAGCCAATGCCGGCCCCTACCAAAACTCCGGCAAAAACGGCATTAATCGTCGGCTCATGCGAATCAATCCGCCAGTTGACTGTTAAATGTAAAAACAGCGAGTTAAAAGCGACCGCAATTATAGTGTACAAGGTCGTTCTCTTGTCCAAAAATTTATATCCGACAATCAGCAGCAAGCCATTAATCACCAGATTAACGATCGAGGGAGACCACTGAAACAGATAGTACAGGATGATTGTGACCCCTGTAACGCCCCCCTCACCAAACTCATTCGGGATCACAAACAGATTAACAGCTAGCGCGAAAAAAAACGCACCCAGAATAATAAATGCGATGTCTGCAATACATTTTTTCATATATGCTCTAATCCTCTCTCTAACATTTCAAAGGATGAATCGCCAGATCGATTGGCTGACTCTTGTTGTCAAAATACGCTGACAACCAGTTCATGGTATCTACTACCAAACATAAAGTCAATACAACTTTGACACTTTAATTCGCCACCAGACTGCCTCAATCCTGACTTGAGGATTCCGCAAAATCCTCCTTTTACAAGGTTATTCGACAAAAAAACACAATCCCGACTACTAAACTAAGAAAACGGGCCTCAAGCCCTTGTTTTAGACCTAGGCACATTTTCCCCTAAAACGACCATCCTCCTAATCGGCATTTTGGACACATATGACCATCTTCCTGTTTTATGTCAAAAGCGTTTTACTTTGAAAAAATGTGGGTATAATGATTGAAACATAACCAAGCAACCTACATAGCATTACGACATCAAGTACATACAAATAGTCCTATACAGACGTCCAAAGCAACTCAATCTGAATTTGACAATATGGAATTGGAGGAATGATCTACATGAATACAATGAACTTAACCGTCCACACCCTGATGCCCTTTCACCACCAATACCAACGTGCCAACGCGGTGAGTATGCAGAAGAAAGAAGATAGCTCGGAGAAGAAGCTCAGCTTTCAGGACATTTTGAATGAAAAAATGGGTAAAAAATAAGGCGCCGTTTATCCGGTTGCATGACTAGCTTTACATAAGCCAAAAAGCCGTAGTTTCCTACATCGACTGTAGAGAACCACGGCTTTTTTTGATTCATGCGTTCCTAAACTCACACATTCGTTTTACTGACCGCCATCCCGATACTGCTCTGCCTTCTCACGCATCCCAGCGGCTACTGCTTCTTCGGTGTTCAGCCCCTTATCCGCTGCATAGGCGCGAATGTCCTGTGTGATGCGCATACTACAAAATTTGGGGCCGCACATCGAGCAAAAATGTGCTTCCTTGGCTCCCTCTGCCGGTAGCGTTTCATCATGGTAGGACAAGGCCCGCTCGGGATCAAGCGACAGATTGAACTGATCCCGCCAGCGGAACTCAAAGCGTGCCTTGGACAAAGCATCATCCCGCTGCTGCGCCCGTGGATGACCTTTCGCCAGATCGGCAGCATGTGCCGCAATTTTGTAGGTAATGACACCCTCGCGGACATCATCCTTATTCGGCAGACCCAAATGCTCCTTAGGCGTAACATAGCACAGCATGGACGTCCCGAACCAACCGATCATCGCCGCCCCGATGGCTGAGGTAATATGATCATATCCGGGGGCAATATCCGTCGTGAGCGGTCCCAAGGTATAGAAAGGAGCTTCCTTACAAATCTCCATTTGCAAATCCACATTTTCTTTGATTTTATGCATAGGGACATGTCCCGGCCCTTCAATCATGACCTGAACATCATGCTTCCATGCGATTTGCGTTAGCTCGCCCAACGTTTCCAGCTCTGCAAACTGTGCTTCATCATTCGCATCATAGATACTACCTGGACGTAGACCATCCCCGAGAGAAAAGGCCACATCATAGGCTTTCATAATTTCGCAGATTTCTTCAAAATGTGTATACAAAAAATTCTCCTGATGGTGCGCAAGGCACCAGGCTGCCATGATCGACCCGCCACGGGACACAATTCCCGTCATTCTATTCGCGGTCATCGGTATATACCGCAGTAATACACCCGCATGAATTGTAAAATAGTCCACTCCCTGCTCCGCCTGCTCAATCAGCGTATCGCGATACAACTCCCACGTCAGCGCTTCTGCTTCGCCGTTCACCTTTTCAAGTGCCTGATACAGCGGCACAGTCCCAATCGGTACAGGAGAATTCCGAATAATCCATTCACGTGTGGTATGGATATTACGGCCTGTGGACAGGTCCATAACTGTATCCGAACCCCAACGCACAGCCCAGGTCATTTTCTCCACTTCCTCCTCGATCGAGGAGGTAACCGCAGAATTACCAATGTTCGCATTGATCTTCACGTGAAAATGACGCCCAATGACCATCGGCTCACTTTCCGGGTGATTGATATTCGAAGGCAAAATGGCTCGTCCAGCAGCCAACTCCTGCCGTACAAACTCAGGCTCCACCCCTTCGCGGATGGCCGCAAATTCCATTTCGGGCGTAATGATCCCTTGTCGTGCATAATGCATTTGTGTCACTGTACGCCCTTGCGTAGCACGAAGCGGACGGTTGGTCACGCCGGGAAATTCCACCGTCTCCCGTTTGGAACCAGGTTTCAGTCCATTATCCTCCGGCTGGACGGCGCGTCCCTCGTAAGCCTCCACATCGCCCCGTTCCAGTGCCCAAGCTCGCCGTAGTGGAGGCAGACCCTGACGGATATCGACCTGATAGGCTTCGTCAGTCATGGGACCGCTTGTATCGTACACACGCAATGGCTCATGATGCTCTGTACCCTGTGGCGTATGTGTAGGATGGAGAGCAATTTCGCGCTCTGGCACGGCAATATCCGGCCGCGAGCCTTGAATATATACCTTACGGCTCCCTGGAAAGGGCGTTACCCCACTTGATTGCTTCCCGTTTGTTCTCTCTACCTCAACTTCCCTTGTTCCTGCCAACCTTACTTCTGCTGATTTCAATTCTGTTCCTTTTGTTCCTTCTACTTCTGTCGGCTTCATTGTCCATTCCTCCCGTTTCGATGAAATGACACACCGATCCGGAACCATTCCCAGGGTGGCACTGATCTATGCAAAAAAGCCGGTTCCCCAGGGAACCGGCTAATCTAACGAGGCAGCTATCCAAACCGTGCACATGTGGAATAATCCTATTCCAATGCGTCACCGTAGACAGCAGCTGCGTATACATTTCAATGGCCGATTACTTCCCTACGCTGGTATGATCCAGATCAGGTGCAAAGGGTCCGGAATCTTACACGATTCCATCTCAGCCCGGCATTACAGGCTCCCCCAGTAACTGCAATACTTCTATTCACATGAGGCGGACATAGCAGACATCTCGCCATCCTTATCAGACTACTTCAAATTTATGGCTTTGGCAACCCTTCTAGGTTCCATTTAGCAAGAAGACGCTCCTCATCAAATCACTTTGCTTGCTTCAACTGCATTCATTCTTGTTACGGAAGCATAAGCCCCATTTCCTTCGCCGCTTCGATCAAAATCGGAGCAAAGTCATGTAGCGTCTCGGGTGCAAGCCGACTGACCGGACCGGATACAGATAAAGCCGCAGTGACCTGTCCCTTCCGGTTCACAATTGGTGCTGCCACAGCAGCGGCTCCTGGCTCCCGTTCTTCATAGCTGGTCGCATAGCCCTTCTCGCGAATGTCCTGCAGCTGGGCTTTATAGACCTCCGCATCTACCGAGGGCGGCCATTCATTCCCGCTTAGCAGGGCTTTCAGCTCCTGCGCCGGCATAAAGGCAGCCAGCACCTTACTGGAGGCTCCTACAGCCAGCGGCATACGCGCACCCACAGGCGCAACCCTGCGGATCGCCTGATTGCTCTGCACGGCTTGTATGCGAATACGCATGCTGCCGTCCCGTAAGTACAAGCTGACCGTTTCGCCCAGACGGTCACGCAGTCCTTCCATTGCAGGCTGTAACAACACCGCCGGCTCGTCACTTTGGGACAAATGTGTGGATAGCTCCCAAATTCGGAAGCCAAGTCGATATTTTTCCGTTTCGGCATTCCGAACGACAAAGCCCCGATCCTCCAACGTAGTCAGCAGCCGATGAACCGTGCTTTTATGTAGACCAATTTTGGAGGCAATCTCCGTTAGGCCAAGATCCGAATCTGCGGTAAAACACAACAATATATCAAGTGCACGCTCTACAGCGCGAACGGTTAATTTACGGTCTTCCATTCGTGAACCGCTCCTCTTGTATCCATATTCGTTTCACACTATGAAACATGGTTACATAAATTATATAGAATAGTCGCGGCTACTGTAAACCGATGTTTTTGTGACAACCATATTACAGAACGAGAACAAACATCGACAATTCTTTGCATCATTTTTACTTTTCCGGTTCAGGCGTTGACTTTGGATAACCCCCATCATACGATAATAGGTATCTATACGGATATACACTATCATTTTCAAGTGGAATTATACCTAAATTCTATGAAACGAAGATCAATTTTATATAAGGAGGCTCTTACATGATTTCTACATCCCAGCGCAACTCTCAGCTACAGACCGCTGTCCAGGAGCCGTCCACCCCACTCTTTAATCCCCGTCTGCTGCGGTTCAAGCACGTTGTGATTGCTCTGCTGCTATCGGTCGTCTTTTTTCTGCTGTTTTGTTTTATTGCCTTGCATGCTTACATCGCATGGGTACTTACGAATCCTACCGTCGCGCCGCTGTACTCTAATCCGATGCAGGCCAAAAACATGCCTTATGAGGAAGTCAGCTTTCCTGCCAAGGATGGTAGCCGCATAGTACAAGGCTGGTATATCCCGGCGGATCAATCGCGGAAAACGATTATTTTCAGCCATGGTTATGGAGCTAACCGCGAAGAAAGCTGGATTCCCATGTATGATCTGGCGCATTATGCCCACAGTTTGAACTTTAATGTGGTCATGTTCGATTATGGATTCGCGTCACAAAACAGCAAAGCAGTCGCAACCGGAGGCAAAGCGGAATCCCAGCAGCTTCTCGGAGCGATCCAGCTTGCGAAGCAACGCGGCTCGTCGGAGATTATCGTATGGGGCTTCTCCATGGGGGCAGGAACCGCTCTTCAGGCGGGCTTGCAAACCAAGGATGTGGACGCAATGATTTTGGACAGCACTTTCCTGTTGGAGCCGGATACGCTGTACCATAACATTCACAATCAAATTAACCTGCCAAGACATCCCTCTTTGGAAATTCTGGAGTTGCTGTTTCCAGTCTTGAACGGCACCAGCTTGCATCAGATTCCATATCAGGAGGTTAAAAAGGAAAACTATCCGTTCCCGATCATGTTTGTGCATGGTACACAGGATGAAAAGGCTCCTTATCCTATTGCGGAAAAGCTCGCTGCCAATCAAACCAACCCACTTTCCAGTGTATGGATTGTCAAAAACGGGATACATGAGCTTATTTTCAGAGAGCATCCCCGTGAATATCTACGGCGGGTATCGACGTTTCTAAGCAGTGTACAGGAGCTGGAGGACAAGAAAACGATCGCTGATGCCCACAAACAAACGACTACGAAGTAAAGAATTATTTTTCAAAAAAACTGTATTTAATTCTTCACCTTGAAGAAGCCTGCCTACGGACACTAACCCGCTCCGTAGCTGGGCTTCTTTTTCGTTTACCATGGTATTCTTGTTCTACGTAACAGATGTGACCAGATTAAGCGAGTTCATAGACATATTCCCGATAGGACAGCGAATATACTGGGTACGTATGCATCCAGGGCAGATCTGCCAGATCCGCCGGATAGCCATAGTGGGATACGGGAGGTATAAAACGATGCTGAGTACTTATGGGTCTTTCCTGCCCTTACGTGTGCTGGAGGAAATTCGGCATTGGAAGCAGCAGGAAAGTTGGCATGTGGAAGTGATTAAATCCGCTACCGAGGGACTGGAGCCTACTTATGTACGGCTGCTGGATGATTGGCGGACTGTATTCGAACAGACGGAACGCACCGCCATAGAGTTGCTTGAAGAGCAACGGAGCGCACTTGATCCGGCAGATCAAGCGTGGCATCAGGAATGGAAACAGCTGTCGGCTGCCCCACAAGCACATACACACGAATTCACTGAACCTTCAAAACAGTCAAGGGGATTAGACGGATCATCATCTGTAAAGATGCCATCGTCAGAGTCTGCCTCAAACTCTCAGCTTGACTCACAAGAATTAAATCGTCGATTGGACGATTTGCTGCAAACCGCAAACCGTCAGTCACAGGAGTATGTACGGCAGCTCGGTCTGCTGAGCGAGCACAGTCATGCATTGCGTCAGCAGCCAAAATCCGCTGGAGTTGTATTACACGCGGCACATGAAAGCCAATATTTCCTGATCTCGACAACCCCCTTTCAAGAACCTGGCTCCATCGCAAGGGCTGCTGGGTTGTATCATGTAGCGACAGAGGGTGAGAATTACCCAGAGGAAGCGTTTCGAGAACGGCAGGCAGGCATAAGGGGAGAAGGCACATGGACGACTAAAGGCGTCAAATCCAGCCAGGCTCAACCTTCGGCAACTGAAAAAACCTCAATCGGCCGGTCGGTTCCTATTGGAGGACATCGACTCCCACCGCTCCCTTACCCCTATAATGCGCTTGAACCGTATATTGATGAAAAAACGATGCGCATTCACCATGACAAGCATCATTTGAGCTATGTGAATGACCTGAATAAAGCGGAAAAGAAGCTGGAAGAAGCCCGAAAAACAGGTAATTTTGATCTCGTAAAACATTGGGAACGCGAACTGGCATTCAACGGCGCAGGCCATTATCTGCATACTCTTTTTTGGACGATCATGAGTCCTCAAGGCGGTGGCAACCCAAGCGGGCCACTGGCTGAACAGATTAAAAAGGATTTTGGCAGTTACGATGCATTCAAAAAGCAATTCAGTTCGGCAGCCGAAAAGGTCGAGGGTGGCGGCTGGGCTATCCTGGTATGGAGTCCGCGCGCGGGACGACTTGAAATTTTGCAGGCCGAAAAGCACCAGAATCTGACTCAATGGGAGTCCATTCCGCTGCTGGCGATAGATGTGTGGGAACACGCATATTACTTAAAGCATCAGGCCGAACGCAACAAATACATTGAGGATTGGTGGCATGTCGTTAACTGGCCTGAAGTGGAAGCACGCTACGATCAAGCCTCCAAGCTAAGATGGCAACCCTTCTAGAGGTTGTTCAAAAAGTCGTCTTTCCATAACGAAGCTACTCAAGAAGCGGATTCGACGTCGAATCTTGAATTCAGCCGGGCCTTCCGTTGCTCACGTAGATCTGTCTACGCTCCGCTACTCAGTCCCTAGCTTCATCCAACTTTCTCGGTCCTGAAAAGCCGACTTTTTGAACACGCACTAATAGGCTTCTAAGCTAAAGACAAACTACACCTGCAAATCATATCGCTCTCTGAGCGCTGCCATTTGTTCGGTCCATCCTTCCGGTTGTACCAGCCAGCTATCGGCAGGTAAAATGGCTGTCTGGCTCTCGACGACACGGCGCAGAGATGCCGTGTACGCCTCAACAGACGGCACTCCAGCCAGCTCTGCCAGGCTACCCATCGTTGCCGGATCCACCCGGGGGTAATCCTGCTGCTGCACGCCTGCCGACGTATCTCCGGCTGCCTCTGTATAGAATTGCTGTACCGCCTGTGCACGCTCTGCACCGCTGCCCTCAATCATCACGAAGGCTGTGATGATATACGCCTTGGCTTGACGTCGCTGTGCAATGCCGCAAAACTTGCGGCCCCGGACGCTGACATCGTAATCCCCGGGACAGAAGGACCCGGGGATTTCTCCGGTCTGCGCCTCGCCAGACCACGGAACCAGCGCATCGGCAATTAGCGCTGCCATGAGCCGAAAATCCTCATGCAGGCTGATGGCCCGCTGTGGATTCGGCAGGATCAAGGACAGGTTCAGTACCCCCCTGTCCAGCATGACGGCTGCTCCACCTGAGGGGCGTACGCATACAGAAGTTCCCGTGCTGCGCACTCGCTCCATTGCCTGTGGGGCGTAGGGAAGCCTCCGGTCCCGGTGACCGATCACAAGCGCTGACGGATGCCGCCAAAGATGCAAAATGGGTGCAGCTCCTTTCCCTACTTGCCGACAGGCCAGCTCCTCCCAAGCCAGCGGAGACAAAACGTCCTCCTGAGTGGCCGCCAGTGGCGCTTCAAACCACTGCAACTCAGGCAAAGCTGTTGTTTTTTCTGTTGATCTATGTACATTATCCATACGTTATCCCCTATCTTAAAAATAACTGTTATCCATAGGCTAATTGTAATTTTTAAGGCAGCTATGCTGTTTTCTCCATCGTCCACCTATCCTGATGTTAACAAAAAAAGGTGGCTACGCCTATGCGTAAACCACCCTTTTTTTGTTCATCACATAGACGTACGCGATGTTCGATCAATCCTTGAGTAGCGACAGAAACTCTGCGCGCTGCGCTGCATCATCTCGAAACGTACCGCGTACCGCAGACGTTACTGTTTTGCTACCAGGCTTTTTGACACCTCTTGCACACATGCACAGGTGCTCGCCTTCTACGACTACCATAACCCCGTGAGCGGAGACCGCTTCATTTAAAATATCAGCAATCTGTGATGTAATACGCTCCTGGACCTGCAATCGGCGAGTCACCGCCTCTACCAGGCGTGCAAGCTTGCTCAATCCTACAATTTTGCCGCTGGGTACATAGCCGATATGCACTTTTCCGAAGAAAGGAGCCATATGGTGCTCACACTGGCTGTAATAGACGATGTCCTTTACGATCACAAGCTCCTCGTGATTCTCGTCAAATGTCACACCCAACGCATCCCGGGGATCAACCTCATAACCCGCAAATATTTCCTCATACATGCGCGCAACGCGTGCCGGTGTTTCCAACAACCCTTCACGCTTGGGGTCCTCACCGATCAGTTGTAAAATCTGCTCCACATGGTACTCGATTTTATCCCGGTTATCCGCAGCTTTGCGGTTAATATAATCTTTTACGCCAGCCACAGTAATCCTCCTCTATGCAGCAACCTCATGCGGCATCCGTACTCACGTTGCTCATTATTTCCGACGGCCCTGATTTTTACGCGGACCAGGCTGATTTTTGGAGAACTGTTGGTTCTTCATCATCTGCTGGGCTTTTTGCATTTGTTTCCCATTCAGGTTGTAACCCATCTGTTTAGCCATTTTTTGCAGCGTTTCAGGGTCGTTTTGCATCTTTTCAAGCTGTTTACGAAGATAATAAGCACCGATGAAAAATCCCCCAACCAAACCAGCAATCAGGGTAATAATCGGAATGACAATATTCCACACCACGAAGTCGTCACCTCTGTATATTTATATGAAACATCTTGAATTACACACGAACCTATCATAGCAAAACATGGGACAGCTAGCAAATCACTTTTTGCAAACATATGTCCTTATTGTTTCTCCAAATCCAGCAGCTTCGTCTTAACTGGCAAGCCTCCAGCATAACCGACCAAACTTCCGTTAGCACCCGATACCCGGTGACATGGAAACAGAATGGGTAACGGATTTTTGTTATTGGCTCCACCCACAGCACGTACCGCCTTGGCTCGTCCGATCGATTCCGCAATATCTTTGTAGGACACACTTTGTCCGTATGGAATACTTTGCAGTGCACGCCATACCTGCTCTTGAAAAGGAGTGCCTCTCAAATCATAGGCTATACTGAATTCCCGTCGTTCTCCCGCAAAATATTCACGCAGTTGATCCGCGGCTTCGCGCAGCTTTTCCGGCTCATGCACATAGACGTATTCCCCAATCCATGTTCGGGCCCATTGCTGAAGCAGTGCTTCCTTCGCATGAAAAACGCCATAGTCTATTCGGCACAGCCCCCGATTCGTAGCGCACAGCGTTAACGTGCCCACAGGTGTCTCCATCTCATCATAATAAATGGTGGTTGGACTCTGTGAATCCCCGGCCGTTACTTCTGATTTTGATAATTCAGGTGCCTTTAGCTCTTCTGCCTGCTCTTGTTCCTCTAGTTTGGAATGCGCTTGCGCGATCATTTCGCGTACTTGCTCATGTTGTTCCTTCTCTGATGCTTGCTTGATCGCTGTCATAGCGTTTTCCCCTCCTATTCGACTCAAAGCCCACGCCGCCGTGCCTCTCAGCTCGGGACGCGGATCATCCAATAAAATCTCCGTTAATTTGGGCACCGCACTGATATCTTTGAAATTGCCCAGTCCAATGACTGCATTGCGTTGAATGGGCTTCTTCCCCCGCCAAGCCGCCGCACTTTGACCAAATCGGTCTTTGAATTCACGGTTGCTCAAATCCAATAACGGCAGCAGCAACGGCTTCACAATTTCAGGATCGGGTGTAAGCTCGGGATGGTGATCCCAGTTGAGCCCCCGATTTTTAGGGCATACCATTTGGCAGGTATCACATCCGTACAGCCGATTCCCTATCTTCCGCATAAACTCCTCATCCAGAAAGCCCTTCGTTTGCGTCAAAAAGGATACACACCGCTGGGCATTCAGCTGTCCAGGACCCACAAGCGCGCCCGTAGGACAGGCATCCAAGCATTTGGTACATTCGCCGCAACCCTCCGTTACCGGTTCATCTGGCTGGAAAGGAATGTTCGTCAATAGCTCACCTAGATAAATCCATGATCCCAGTGTCGGTGAAATCATCATCGTATTTTTGCCGCTAAAGCCAATCCCTGCCCGTTCCGCAACGGCTCGATCCGACAATTCTCCGGTATCCACCATGTTTTTCATAATGGCATCAGGCACCCGCTCGCTTATAAAAGCCTCAAGCTTTTCCATCGCTTCGCGTAGTACCAGATGATAATCTTTTCCCCAGGCTGAACGCGCCAAAATACCACGGTACTTTCCCTTGTCCGACTTCGGCGGGTCCTTCATTTTGGAAGGGTACGCCACCGCAATTGCAATCAGAGATGCAGGCTGTGAGCCATACAGCTCCGGGTAGATCCGCTTATCAATATCTGGCTCCTCAAAGCCGGATTCATAGCCTTTCGCACGATGCTCTTCCAATATAGCTTTCAGAGACAGAAAGGGGTCGGCGGATGCGAACCCGATGGAGTCGATACCCAGCCCTGGAGCTGCCTCAATAATTTCCTGCTTGAGCGAAGCCCAAGTCGAAGCGGTTCCGGCAGCCGCCTGAGTCAATCCGCGTTGCATCCGATACTCACCTCTCTTCCACTTTTTATCATTACAGATATGAGGATTTGCAAAATTCTCATATCTCAAATTTCAACAGAAAATAGCAGCAGATGCTACCGTAAATTTTTAACAGCACTGGTCGCCAGAAAATCACAGCGATTATTCAGTTCGTTGTCACTGTGCCCCTTAACCTTCACATATTCAACCTCATGCTTACCCATCAGTTCCCACAGCTCTTCCCATAATTCCTTATTCTCCACTGGCTGATTCTTACTGTTGCGCCAGCCATTACGAAGCCAGTTCTTAATCCAGCCCTGTTTGAAGCAATTGACGACATAGGCAGAGTCACTGTGTACTTTCACATGGCAAGGCTCCTTGAGGAGCTTTAGTGCTTCAATCACGGACTTAATCTCCATACGGTTGTTTGTCGTCATTTTCTCGGCACCTGACAGCTCCTTACGATGCTCCCCATACAGCAAAACGATCCCCCAGCCCCCAGGACCCGGATTTCCCGAACAAGCACCGTCGGTATATACCATCACTTCTTTCATCATCCTCTTCCTTTCCTTGATTTCAGACTTTAGTTGCTCTATAGCCATTTCCACTCAGATATCGGCCAAAATATAAATTCTGCACGTCCCAGTAAATCTTGAGATTTAATGCTGCCAAAATAGCGGCTATCCTTGCTTGCTGCAGTATGGCGATTATCTCCCATGACAAAAAAGTGCCCCGGCTCCACCGTAAAAGGACCATAATCACCATCCTCCACGTCAGAGTTGGTGTAAGGTTCATTTAGCAGTTCACCGTTCACATACAAATGATTATGTTCAACTCGGATTACATCTCCGGGAATACCTATGACTCTTTTCACTAAAAATCTTGGGCTCGACAGCTTGGAATCGGGATCTTTTAAAATCACAATGTCCCCCCTGCCCGGATCATGAAAATTATAAACCAGCTTGTTAACGAACAAATGCTGGCTTTCCATTAGCGTCGGCTGCATCGAATGTCCTCTAACCGTGGACAAGTTAAATACAAACAGGTTCAGAAGCAGCAAGACGACCATAGCGATCAGAAGAGTGACTAACCAATCGCGTATGTAACCAGAGCGACCTGCTTGTTTGGACGTTTCCGGCGAGGGAGGCGGGCCTGACGAAGGAGCCAAAGCGTCCATAATTAAACCTCCTCAACCCTGTTATATATGCTGAATCGATAAAATGTTAACGGAGCAGACGGAATGGTGCTGGACAAGCGTAAGCGTTCGCCTTTGCCCCCAAATTTCTACCACTATACTTTTTAATTCAAGAAATCTGGGGGCAACAGCGATGGGAAGCACCATCCATCTGCGTAGTGGCGCAACATGTACTTTTCAGCACAGCATATATATAAATAGAAAAGCATATCCCGTACCCGATTGCAACGGTTACTCAGATATGCTCTAAATGTAAATATTATACTTAATGTTATTCAATTCTCTTTATTTCGATTCCCGATTAATGAGGCGCCAAAATACTCAGCTTCTGAAAAGCCTGTAAAATCTGGCTTGCTCCATAGCCCATCGCTTCGTACAAAGGCATGGCCACACTGTTATGCTTGTCCCCTGCTACCCAAATACGGCTAACCTTACGTTGCTGAAAACGCTGCTCCATGGACTCCACAAGCGATTTGCCGATTCCCATCCGACGACGATCCGGGTGAATAGCGATACGATAGTAACAACCATCATTCTGATCGATCGTGCCGATCAAAGCACCCACGATCTCTCCCTCTTCTTCTGCAACGATGATCAAACCGGAATCCCACGAAAGCTGACGGGCAAACGCTCTCACCGTCTCTTTGTAGCACTCCTCTGACAAGGCAATTTGCATGAGTTCCGTTACTGAGTTCACATCACTTAATTGAAAGGAACGAACGTGCATAAGTAATATCTCCCTTTTCGTAAGCATAATAAAAAAATTGAGACAGCACCGTCATTTTTACATAAATCCTTAAATTTCTTATCATGGTGTTAATCACAAGGCATTATGATAAAAATGCATACGATCTGCTATATATGAAATGAAGAACAGGAAAAGGGTGTATGCCCTCAAGTTCGTCATGTCATAGACATGACAGCTTATAGCAGACGACAAAAAAGCCGAAATTTCTGCTTCCTTGACCATTAAACCATACTTTTTGACGGAATACATCCCTTTTTCTCATGTAAGCGCTGTATATAAAGCGTTTACATTTTAATGTTCACAATTTACCTCTTATTGCCTATATATTGTGTATTTCAAGCGGGTTTTTGGACATGCTAGCTACCAGGCCGTATTGCCCAGTTTGCTATTTTACAAACAAAAATGTTGAAAAAATAGGCCGAATGCGGTTTAATATAACTGTCGAGGGTATTATTACATAGGAACACTTACCCAACCATATAACCAGGAGGGATTTTACTATGGCATTTCAATTACCAGAACTTCCTTACGCAAAAGACGCATTGGAACCGCACATTGATGCACAGACAATGGAAATTCACCATGATCGTCACCATAACACATATGTTACGAACTTGAACGCAGCTCTGGAGAGCGCTCCCGAACTGCAAAGCAAAAGCCTGGAGGATCTGATCTCTAATCTGGACAGCGTTCCTGAAAGCATCCGCACTGCGGTTCGCAATAACGGTGGTGGACATCACAACCACAGCCTGTTCTGGGAAGTTATCGGTCCTAACGGCGGCGGACAGCCAACAGGTGCAATTGCTGAAGCAATCAACAATGAACTGGGCGGCTATGACAAATTTAAAGAGGACTTTAGTAAAGCAGCTACAACTCGTTTTGGTAGCGGCTGGGCTTGGTTGGTTGTCGGCAAAGACGGCAAACTGGCGATCACTAGTACTCCAAACCAGGATAGCCCGCTGTTCGAAGGTCTGACTCCGGTACTTGGACTGGACGTTTGGGAGCATGCTTACTACCTGAAATATCAAAACAAACGCCCAGACTACATTTCAGCTTTCTACAATGTAATCAACTGGGATGAAGTCAACAAACGTTACGCGGCTGCAAAGAAATAAGCCAGTAGCAACATTCTTATCCTATAATAAAGGGCTGTCTCAAAAGTAGATTTTCTACGAATGAGACAGCCCTTTTGGCATTCCATGGTAAACTGGTGGAGATGATTCTCAAATATGGCTCTGGAGGTTGATGGATGCAGACTTTTTTTCGTTACAACTGGTTGATTCGGGAACAATGGTACCGCTGGTGTGAAGAGGTGTCGCAGGAGGAATTACTGAAACAACGCGTCGGCGGAGTCGGCGGCATTCTAAAGACACTCTTCCATATAGTTGACGTGGAGTGGAGCTGGATTCAAACGATTCAGGGCAAACCCGATTTTCAGGAGGACTTCTCTCTGTATGATACGCTCGACAAGGTCCGTGAGCTGGATGCGAAGTTTCGACTCGATGTCGAGCCGTTCGTGCTCGCCTGGCATGATGATCTGGAACGGAAAAGGTTTGAAGCTCACCTCCCGGATGGTAGAATTGTAATTGATGCCTGGGGCGAGGTGATGCGTCATGTCATTGCTCACCAAATCCACCATTTTGGGCAGTTGTCCATATGGTCTCGGGAGCTCGGCAAGGCTCCGGTTTCGGCCAATGTAATCGGCAAAGGGCTGATTGAAAGCGATGGTGGCATCGATTAGCTTTAACGAATGTACATGCATACTTATGTAAACTTAAGGCCATCTCGGTCGTTTATAACGACGGAGGATGGCCCTTTTACTTTTTCATCTATGCTCTCTTGTCCATTCCACAAATATTCTCTTCCTTTAACCGTTTTCATAAAAGCTTAATTTTTTCAACCTGCTAATGTTCTTTTGGTTCAGGCTCGTGACCTCTTGCTCTTGATAGCACCATAAGCCAAGGTAAATAATGATCCACATAACAGGGCAATAAGATGAGCGACAAGATAATTGATATGGCCGTGATTATCTGACGCTGCAATTGCAAAGCCCGGAAGAGCCGTGGTTCCGAATCCTATGGCTGTCAGTTTACTTAAATATACATACGCTCCCGCAACCATTCCTCCGAGGCATCCAGCAACTAAGGGGAACTTATACTTTAATGTGACCCCGAAGATCGCTGGTTCCGAGATTCCAAAAAGTACAGACCCGAATGCAGAATAACCCATTTCTTTAACTTTAGTGTCTTTGCGATTCAAAAGAATATATCCCAATACAGCGCCCCCTTGAGCCATCAAAGCTACTGATGCCAATGGGTTGATAAAATTTCTGCCTGTATCGGTTAACAGCTGCGCTTCTACCGCACCCATAACATGATGTAAGCCTGTAATAACAATGATCTGCTGAATGCCTGCAAAAAACATAAAACCGAATATTCCAAGATTTTGCGTCATCCAAAGCAGCGAAACGGTGACCAGACTGGCCAACTCTCGTCCAAGAGGGCCGATAATCGTGAACAATAGCAGGGAAGAAACAAAGACCGTCAGCAAAGGAGCCAAAAATAGTTTAATCATGTCTGGAACCTTTTTGTTGAAAAACTGATCCAACTTGGCTACCACATATCCCATCATTAGAGCAATTATAATACCACCCTGAAATCCAACCAACTGTACGGGAAGGCCAAAAAGACTGATCGATTCCGGATTTTGACTCCCTTTAGCTACCTCAAAAGCATCCGCCAAGGCTGGATGAAGCATAATCGCACCCAGCACAAGCCCCAGAATAGGACGACCGCCATATCTCTTGGTTGCAGAATAAACAACAAGCAGCGGCAGGATGGTGAAAATACCCGTGGAAACGATTTGAACAAAGCGATTAATCCCTTGAAAAATTGGATACATCTCCACAATTGATTTAGGACCAAATAACCCCTTCTGTCCTAATAGTCCGGTTATCCCCATTAACAATGCGGCGGCGAGAATTCCTGGCATGATCTCAATGAAGACATCTGACAGCGACTTAATGGCTTTTTGAAAAGGATTTTGCTTTTGTGCGGACTTCGTTTTGACATCACTTAATGACATATCTTCCGTTCCGGTCAGTTTGGAGAACACGGCATAGATATTATTGACCAACCCTGCTCCAAAAATGATCTGCAGTTGATCCCCCGCTATGAAAACACCTTTAACCAGATCAATATCTTCAATCTTTTTTAATTCCGCTTTTTCATTGTCCTCAAGTACAATTCTTAATCTTGTGGCACAATGGGCCACACCGATAATGTTCTCTTCACCACCGATATATTTTAAAATTTCTTGAGAAATGTGCTTATACCGCTTTTCTTTTGCTTCCATCTAGTAAACCCTCCTCTAGCTGAATCAGATCTCTTCTTTAACAAATCTCCAGAACATGCCTAAAAAGTCCTGCTTCACCCTGGCAAGCGTTATGCCAACATGCATTAATTCATCACCGCCGAACAGCTCACCGGTTTCTACATTTCTATAAACGTAGTCTGGATTCAAACCTTTGAATTTTAACGTTTTAATCGCGGCAGCGGGTTGGGATAAAACCTTGAAATAGCTGGCCGCCATTTCCGTTTGATCCTCTGACACAAAGCTCCATGCGGCTTCATTTTCATCAAACGGATTAATCATTCTGTAAAAATTTCCAAACTGAATGAGCGATCTCATTTCTTTATATAGAGCTATCTGTTTTTTCACCACTTCTTTTTCTTCAACGGTTAATGTCGTCAAATCCAGCTCATATCCTAAATTCCCGGCCATGGCGACATAACCTCTTGTCTCCAAGGGAGTTATTCTACCTACTTGATGGTTGGGTACTGTGGAAACGTGTGCCCCCATGGTAATTGGCGGGTAGACAAGACTTGTTCCCCATTGAATTTTCAGTCGGCAAATGGCATCCGTGTTATCACTCGTCCAGGTCTGAGGCATGTAATAGAGCATGCCGGCATCAAAACGGCCTCCTCCACTAGAACAGCTCTCGAATAAGACATTGGGGAACTTTGATGTAAGCTCTTCCATAATATTATAGAGTCCCAGGATATAACGATGCGCAGTCTCCCTTTGTCTCTCAGGTGGCAAGGCTGCCGAACCTACATCCGTCATGTGACGATTCATGTCCCATTTTACATAAGTAATTGGAACATCCGATAAAATATCGGAAACCGATTTAATAACGTACTCACACACTTCCTTCCTCGATAAATCCAACATAAGCTGATTTCTTCCCAACGTATACGGACGATCAGGGACATGGATACACCAATCGGGATGCTTTCTGTATAAGTCGCTGTCTATGGATACCATTTCAGGTTCAAACCACAAACCAAACTCCATACCCAGATTTCGAATGCGGTTTGCAAGATCCGGCAATCCATCTGGAAGTTTGCGACGATCCACCACCCAATCGCCTAATGAAGTATTGTCATCATCTCGTTTTCCAAACCACCCATCATCCAATACAAACAGCTCCACTCCCACACTTTGAGCTTCCTTCGCCAACTGCTCAATCTTGTTGGCATCAAAGTTAAAGTAGGTAGCTTCCCAGTTATTAATCAGGATCGGCCGCTCCTTGTCACGAAAAGGCCCACGGCATAATCTGTTCCTGTATAAATCATGATAAATTCTCGACATACCGCCCAAGCCATTTTCGGTGTATACCATGACCACTTCTGGCGTTTGGAACGATTCCTCCGGTTCAAGCAGCCATGTAAAATCAAATGGATTAATCCCCATCGTGACTCTTGTGTTCCGATAGGAGTCTACCTGAGTCTGGGCCGTAAAGTTCCCGCTATACACCAGATTAAAGGCGTACACTTCACCCTGTTCTTCATCTGTACCTTTTCTTACAAGTGCCATAAAGGGTGCCTGTTGAGGGCTGCTAGCTCCACGGCAGCTGTCTACCATTTGAATTCCGGGTAAAATTTTTCGCCTTGCTATATTTTTCTCATTATTATGCGCACCGTACATGGTAATGAGTTCGTATTCATCATCACGGAAATCCACACTAGCACTTAACGCTCTAAGCAGTTTTAGCTGTTGCCGACCTTCATTCTCAAAACGGACTGAACGGGTAATGACATCCCGCTTTTGATATAGGCTATAGCATAGTACAACCTTTACATCAATTAATGGGTCTTCAAGGACGATTTCCAGTGTTGCTACTTCGCCATCATCCTCTGCATACGTAGAAGGAAGCCCTTTCAATTTTGGTTTGCCTTGGAAAACCCGATGTTCTTTATACCGGAAATCGGTCACGGTAGAACCATTCTCCAATTGAATCTGATACGCAGGAATCCTGAAATCACTATTCCCAAATGACGGATATTCTTGCGGGATGGTATCCAGTGAAAAGGCTCGATCCTCGCCATCGGGATTGGGCGAAAATCCTCTATCCATAAAGATGATTTTATTGCTCCCCCGATAGTTCTGAATTTTCTTTCCCCAATACAGATGGGATAAATAACCACCTCGTATAACCTGCATGACATAACTTGTATTGCTGCCTTGTAAATGGAATAAAAGCTTCTCTTTATCGATGTATATAGCCATAGCAACCCCCTTATAGCGCTAATAGTACGATTTCCCAAAATTATAAATTATGTTGTTTGCTAATCGTTTACATTCTAATAATAATTGAATAGTTTTAATAATTATATGGAATAATGTAGACTCTATATGAAACAGTGTGATAATATGCAGAGATGAATTAAGGGGTGAAACCAAATGAGTTCGCATTTTTCCAATCATTCCTATAACAATCTGGATCTCAATCTATACACATGTGGCAAAGAGAGCTGTACCAGCAAACACTCTTATGGTCCAGCCATTCGAAGCGGGTATATGGTGCATTTTATTTTAAAAGGAAAAGGGATCTTTAAAGTCAACGATAAAATCTATCATTTGGAGAAAAACGATGCTTTCTTTATTGAACCGAAGGTTTTAATTTACTACGAAGCGGATGAGCTCGACCCATGGGAATATGCCTGGATTGGTTTTAATGGGGTGCAAGCAAAAGAATATCTAAGCCGGACCTGTATCCATAGGGACAATCCCATTTTCCGGTTTGAAGCGGAGGGCAGCCTTGCCCGCTGTATGGAGAGCATCGTGGTTTCTTCTACGCTGAAATCCAACAAGGACCTGTTGCTTGCATCCAAGCTGTATGAATTTCTGTATCTGATGTTTGAACTTTACCCTAATCAGGAAGTCAACCCTGAGGTAAGACAGCAGCGGTATATTAAAGAAGCGCTTCTCTTCATTCAACAAAACTATTCACACTTCATTACCGTAAGTGATATTGCCAAGTACATTTCAATTGACCGTTCGTATTTGCATCGTTTATTTAAACAGCAACTAAATAAGTCACCGCAGGAATTTTTATTACATTTGAGGATGGAAAAATCGTGCTCCCTATTAAGAAATACTTCCCTTAAAATCGGAGATATTGCTCGGTCTGTAGGGTATAAAGATGTACTCCTATTCTCCAAGATGTTCAAAACGGTCAACAAGGTAACTCCATCCGAATACCGAAAAAATCACCAAAAATAACATCTTCGCTCGCAAGTAAGTTAGGCATATTCCTCCCAGAAAACAGAAAAATAGCGGCAGCATGGATCAACCTCATGTCCATACTGCCGCTATTGTCAAAAGAAAATAAAGTTCTAGACTGAAAAATAAAGTATTAGACTGACGTTGCTTCATTAAGCTAACGAGCAGGTTAACCTAACAAGTAGACTGCCAATTACGTTTGAAAATACCCAAACGTGCCGCCGGTTTGACATTCAGAACTGGCCTTTTGAATTTGGTGGAGTTAAAGGGAGTTCTAGTTGTGTCTCATCTATTATTTTGAACAAGCATTGTATTGAAGAGCCAGCGAAAATTCCATCTGAAATACTGAGCTAGATGCCAATCTTCATAACCATTTAGTACACCTTCATTTAACCAGTAAGACTCTGGTTTTCCGCTCGTCGCAGCTTCAGACACATAAGCGATCGTTTTTTCTAAAAAGCGAATGACATCTAGAATTTTATCTGGAGTGGACACATCTCCATGCCCGGGAATAACAGTATCTACCTTCAGATCTCTTTGAATGCGTTTTAGGATGCGTATCCAAGCGTATGGATTACCGTATGGCATGACCGGAATCGTCTTGTTGGTTATTAAATCACCAGCAATTAAGGTTCGTTCTTCAGGCACGTAAACAACGGCATCGCTTAAAGAATGGCCGCCTCCGTAAGATAAAACTTCGACAGTGCGTTTTGCGCCTTTTATAACTAGTTTATCGTCAAAAGTTATCGTGGGTATCACTCTACGAAGGGAAGGGATAGCATTATATAGAGCTCTCTGCACAGAAAGATCATAACCGATTTCGGTTAACATGTGCGGATTTTTTTCTTGTGAATGCACTTGATGCAGGCTATTTATTAACTTCTGAATGTTTTGTTGCATTAGATCAATATTCACTTTACCCATTTCAGATAGCAAATCTCTTGTCCAAACGGTAGATATAAAATCACTTTCCATGAATTCCTGATTGCCGTTGACATGATCTCCATGGAAATGAGTATTGATCACATATTTAATTGGTTTATTCGTTAATTGCTCTGCGGATTGACGTAACAAAGCACCAGAATGCGGTAGGTTGGTTGTGTCCACAACAACGGTCAAATCCCCAAGGTCAATAATTGCCGCATTCCCCAGAGAACCACTACCAGGTACCGAAATAGCACCCCAGATACCTTCCGCTGCTTGTTGAATCGTGAAATATTTGTTGTTCATTGTTTATACCTCCATCAAAATAAGTTTGACACCATTTCCTTTTATCTTTAGGATGTTTTTTGTTTTCATGTATATCAATAAGCAACTTTAGCTTACAAGTTAGAGTCAACTAGAAATCAAGCACAAACTTTGAAATGAAGTTAGAGGTGCAAATATCGACTTCAAATTGACTTAAAGATGTATAATAGTTTTAAATTTTGGTTTAGAAAAAAGGAGTGACATATAAAACAATGCTTACTATAAGCCAAGTATCAGAAAGAACGGGGTTAACTCCTTATACGATTCGCTATTATGAAAAAATTGGAGTGCTACAGGAACCAAATCGAAGAAATGGAAGGACACGTATTTATACCGAAAGTGAGGTTTCATATATACAATGTTTAATTAGATTAAAAAAATTGGGATTGTCGCTTGAGGAGATCACGGAATTTACTCGTGACGGATGTGTACTGGATAAAATTCAACAAGGGGAAGAACTTGCTAATTTTACTCCTGCCTTACACATACGGATAGAAATTCTTGAGAAGCATCTGATGGAACTGGAATCCAAGCGACAGGAACTTGAGCGCATGATTTCCCTTGCCAACGAGAAGATAGCCCTGTACCAAAAACTTATGAAAGACGATATAGTAATGTAGGAAACTTGGTTCATCACCAGCATATACGATGGCAACAGAATTGATTGAACTAACGGGAAACGATAGCTCAATAAATTGGCTTTTACCACGCCTTATTTAATGCCAAAGAGAGCCTATCCCTTTATTAATTGGAAATGATTTAACCTCCAAATCAAAGTGATGGGCTTATTTTCTTTCTCCTAAGCACTACACTACATTAGACTGACGCTATTTCATTAAGCTAACGAGCAGATTAGTTTAAAGTCAATCGATATGAACCTTATCACAGGTAAGGTTATTTTTTTGTGCGCATTCATCAATAAAGAACAAAGCTCGCTGTCACTTCAGCGAGCTTTGTTCTTTATATGTCAAAACCAAGTCATAGTAAACCCTATTCGAGGTCTCAAGTTATCGAAAGAAATAGCGCACTTAGGCGCGTTCTCACCCGCAGGTTAAACAGTATTCTCGCTGTTTAAACAGATTTAATATACACATCTGCAAAAACTTTTGCAAAGTCTTCGACCTTGACTTTACCGAGGTGGTAGTCGGTGGCACGAAGGCTGGCGTAGAATTCGTCGGCGTTCTCGCAGGCGCGGTTCATTTGGGCAAAGGCATTGGCAGTGTTTTCGTGGAAGCCGATTTTTTTCATATTCTCAGCAAGAGCTTCAACGGGGATTTGTTGGTATTTGGCCTCGATACCATTCTCAGCAAGGGCATTGAGCCAGTCGTTACCTGTGGCCCAGTCACTAACAATGAACTTCGCACTTTTACCCGATGGGGTGTGAGAAATCAGGGCGTAAGCGACGTCCGCGATATCAACGGGGCTGACCCAGCCTTGTGGGATGTCAACTGAAATTGGGCTGAAGATGGTCTGCTGGGTTTTTAGGCTTTGCATGTCGGCAAAAAGATTGCTGTAAAAGCCGACAGGGCGGATGTGGACAACGTTCACGTCTTCAAGCGAGTTTAGCGCTTCTTCTGCAAAATGATAGCTGTAGAGAATGCCGGCGTTTGGGTTGTCGGCGCCGACTGAGCTGAGGTTGACGACGTTTTTTACACCTGATTTTAGCACAGCGGCCTTATAATTTTCAGAAAGATCAATGGCGGTCTGCCACATGTCGGTGCCAGAGGCATAATTGATACCTGATATCATGAGGTAGACGACGTCGCTACCTGCAAAAGCCTGCGCGAGGAATTCGACATCGAGGTTTGAGCCGACCGCTGGTTTGGCACCGAGCGCTTTGATGTCGGCGATACGATCTTTGGAGCTTGTGATGACGGTAACATCGTGGCCGTCTGCGATTAGGGATGGGAGGTAGTTGCGGTTAATATTGCCGAGTGAGCCGAGAACTGTGATTTTCATTGTGTAATCTCCTTTTTTAATGTGATTTCGAGAAATGGATATCGCTTATTGGGACCGTTATCCCTTCCTTGATTGGATATTCATTACAAGAGAGATTATACATCGGATAAATAAACTAAGTAAACTAATTTAATAAAATTAGTTAATTTAATAATCTTTTTAAATATTGTTTATTGATACCTCTATTTTGATATAATATGATTTGACGAGGTAGAGGAGGCTTCAATCGTGAGAAAACCCATGAGCGCAGATCAATATCTTAATAAAATCAAACCTGTAATTAGAAGAACCAGATTCAGCCAACTGAAAATTGACGATATCGCAAAACATATGGATATTAGTAAAGTGACGCTTTACAAGCATTTTTCATCCAAAGATGAAATCATCGAACAGGTTGTAGAGTATGGAATTCAGTACTTGCAGCAGGCTGACACCGTTGTATATGATGATTCCGTTTCATATATTGATCGCTTTCAAAAAACGTTTCTGGAATCGTTAATAGGTGTTATTTATTTATCCGATTTGTTCCTGCAAGACCTTAAGGAGTTTTATCCACGACTTTTTGAAAATATTTCCGTTGCTCAACAAAATAGAATTAAAAATTTACAATCTTTTTTTCAATCCGGTATGGATAAAAAGATTTTTAACAGAATGCACGTTGCGCTGTCCTTAGTTCAAGACGATGCTACGCTTCGGCGCATTATGGAACCGACCTTTAGTATTCAATGGTATGATCTCACCTTGAAACAAGCCGTTATGGAATTTTATAAGATGAAACAGTATCAAGTGATTAGTCCTGAGTATCTGGATACTGTTGACGATTCCGTTATCGAAAAAGAAATCATTCGTATTTTACAAACCATTTCGTGAACGCGTTCGTTTCTCCCGACTTGCTCTTATTGATGCTGTCGTCCGTTATCTGAGTAATCGTTGTAAAGTTTGTAGCTTATAACGCTAAGAAGGCCCTCCGTGTAGATGACCATTAAACTTGCCGGTTAGAGACAGCGCGGTGAACCGTATCACAGTAAGTCATTATGCTAACGGAAAACGATAGCTCATAAAAGACAAGAAGGCAGCCGATCATAGTGATCGGCTGCCTTTGTTTAACTAACGGGCAGGATAGTTCAAATACGTGGTATCATGTGGTGAGTAATTAATGGAGCCCTCTTTTACAATGTTGAGAATGGGGGAAATCGTGGTCGGCTTGGAATGGGAAGGTTTGTATAGAGAATTGTTGGGAGATGGAAACCAATTGCTTATGGAAGGCGCAATGGATGTCTGTCATCGCTTATCAAAGACCCATCGAATGTTCGTAATCACGAATGGTATCACTCACACGCAAATCAAACGCTTGAAGCAGTCTGGGCTATATAAGTTTTTCGAGGATATCTTTGATTCGCAAAGCATTGGTTATCAAAAACCGAAGGAAGAATTTTTCAATTACGTCATAAGTCATATTTCAGAATTTAATAGAAAGGATGCGCTTGTCATTGGAGATTCATTAAATACGGATATCAAAGGTGGTCTCAGTCGGGCATTGACACCTGTTGGGTCAACAGAACCGGACAAATAAGTCCGGCAGAAATTAAAAGCACATATACAATCTCAAACTTAATGGAGCTCACTTCCATCTGTTAGGCTGTAAAAACAAACGCTTGTGCCGCCTCAATTATCACTTTTTGGTGACTATATCACAAAAAAGTGGGTACTGTTTTTCTTGTAACTTTTCCCCCATACTATCGTTCATAGGAGATTCATGAAGCAGACAGAGCATCCTATACCATATAAATCATTATAAAAGGAGTGTAATAGAATGGGGAAATTTGACGGGAAGGTAGCAGTTGTAACCGGAGGTACAAGCGGCATCGGTCTCGCGTCGGCACAACAGTTCGTAAAAGAAGGGGCTTACGTTTTTATCACGGGACGCAGACAACGTGAACTGGATGAAGCAGTAAAGCAGATCGGAAAGAATGTTACAGGTGTCCGAGGTGACATATCTAAATCGGAAGATCTAGATATATTATTCGAAACAGTTAAGCGAGAAAAGGGACACTTGGACATTCTCTTTGCAAATGCCGGACTAGGGTCATTGCTTCCATTAGGAGAAATTACAGAAGCACAATACTACAAGACTTTCGATGTCAACGTGAAAGGAACCATCTTTACAGTACAAAAGGCATTAGCTTTGTTTCCAAATAAAAGAGGTTCGATTATTCTAACGGGATCCACTGCTGGCTCGACGGGGATGCCAGCGTTTAGTATCTATGGTGCATCCAAGGCAGCGATCAGACAGCTCGTCCGCAGCTGGATTCTTGATATGAGAGGGACCGAAATTCGTATAAACATCCTTAGTCCGGGAACAATCGTAACGCCGGCGTACGATGAGTTATTTGGCTCTGAACTAGATCATTTCCTGGAACAGGCAAAAAATGATATTCCGCTCGGCAGAGTGGGGCAGGTTGAAGAGATCTCCAATGCTGTCATGTTCCTAGCCTCTAATGAAAGCAGCTATATGAACGGCGTTGAATTATTCGTAGATGGCGGAGTAGCTCAAGTTTAACCAGAACATAATAATTTTCAAACGACAAAGATTTTTAAATCAACTTAAATGCTAAATTGTATTATCCCCTCCATGTAACGTTCAATTTTTCCTTCAGTGATCCTTGAAGGATCAAGCGATACATGAAGGGGATATTCTTAGATCGGGAGATGGTGCATTGATATGAAAACATTTTTCTGTGAACTGGAAGTTACACTAGAGGTTATCGGAGGAAAGTGGAAGGGGCTTGTTCTGTACTATTTAATAAAAGGACCTAAACGGACGGGAGAGCTTAAGCGACTCGTTCATAATATATCGCAAAAGATGCTGATTCAAACTCTTCGGGAACTGGAAACAGACGGATTAATTCGCAGAAAGATGTACAATCAGGTACCGCCTAAGGTGGAATATTCAACGACGGAACTGGGTCAATCACTTGAACCCATTTTGAGATCGCTTTGTGATTGGGGGGGGAATTACGCAGAGCAATCCTTCGCTCCGGGCGAGATTGAGATTTTGTATCTGGATTAACTGTCGGGGGACAAGAGCATAGTCCCATTTGAAGTCGCTATTTTAGCGGCTTTTTTGTTTTATCGTTTTACGTTGATGTTTTCGAGTGATGAGCAATATTCTAGTACAGGTTACTTCGTAATTAACAAGGTGCACTACAAAACTAAGGACACAAAACTTGTCTCAGAGATTAATAAGTACGTCTTGGATTATGGCAAAAGCATCATGCCCCAGCTGTTGCCAGGAGTCTGAGCAAACAGGTAAGCGGTTGAGGCTAATGACAATGAACCCATTACGCTAACTGGAAACGTTAGTTCAAGGGAAACAGCGACAGTCTAGGACTTTATTTTCTCGTCCTTAGTTGTCACTGTTTCCATTTTATAGGATAAGTTTAATACTTTGTCTTTTGCTGACAGTTATTTCATTAACATCAGTTCTCTTTTTGCTTCGCATAATACTCGGTGATCAGATCGAGGAACACCTTGGGAAACGCCAAGGTGGCCATATCGGCTTCGCTGATCCAGCGGTACCCCGCTGGCAGCGCATTATGCGCGTGCTCCGCCTGCTCAGCCAGCGCAATCAACGCACCCGGCTTCGCTCCGGTGCTGTAGCTGGCCCGCTGCTCGGCAGCCAGCGGGGGGCCTCCCGCCTCCCCGGCAGGGGCGGCGACCTCCTCACACTGGAACACACGCAGGTTCCAGTGAATGTGGCTGAACGTGTGCTCCGCCTCACGTACAAACCGCACCGGGCGCGCAAGCACGCCCTCTGCCAGCAAATGAGCCGCCAGGTGATCCATGGCTGGCTCATCTGGCACCGGACCGTTGTACCCCTCCGGTCCGGCAAGCTCATGCGGCAGCTCCCACATGCGGGCCAACAGGCCCTTGGCCGGGCGCTGGCGCACAAGCAGGCGGCCGGTGTTCGCTCCGCTGCCCTCGATGAGAGCAACGGAGCGCGGTTCCAGCCGCGGCGGCTTCGCCTTGGTCTTGACTGGCAGTGTCTCCTCGCGACCTGCCAGCCTGCCCGAGCAATGCTCCATGACCGGGCAGGTCAGACAATGAGGCGACTTCGGCGTGCAGACCAGTGCGCCCAGCTCCATTAGAGCCTGATTAAAATCAGAGGCTCTTCCTTCGGGAATCAGCTCCCGTACCAGACTTTCCATATGCGCCCGCGTGCTGCCCTTCATAATATCATCTTCAATGAGAAAATAACGCGACAGCACACGCATCACATTCCCGTCCACAGCAGGCTCTGGTCGATTGAAGGCGATACTCATAATCGCCCCCGTCGTATACGGGCCTACTCCTTTCAGTGCAGCAACAGCTTGTGTATCATCCGGCACCTGTCCGCCGTGAAGCTCAACTACTTGTTTTGCCGCAGTTTGCAAATTCCGGGCCCGCGAATAATAGCCCAGTCCTTCCCATAGCTTAAGCACATCCTCCTCGGGTGCTTCCGCCAGCGCTTCAATCGTAGGAAAACGTGCAATAAAGCGATTAAAATACGGAATGACCGTATCGACACGCGTCTGCTGAAGCATAATTTCCGAGATCCAGATATAAAAAGGATTCCGATGACGTCGCCACGGTAAATCGCGTTTGTTACGTGTATACCAATTCAACAGTTCAAAGCTGAAATAACGCTTTTGTTCCAATGTATTTGTAGTCATCACATCACGTCTCCTTATATTCGACAATCACAAAAGCAGAGGCAATGTTAGGCTGATGTGTAATACTCAAGTGAATGCTGTAATTTGAGTCACCTGTATTCGGCAATCTCAGTCGATCCCACGCGGATGAAGACAAATAAACTACTGGCTTCCCCCCAGGTTCCGGTAAAATATCCATATCGCCAAACCCGATGATTTGCCCAATTCCGCAACCGAAGGCTTTGGTTATCGCTTCCTTGGCAGCAAAGCGCCCTGCTACGAACTCCGTTAGTCTACCCTTGCGTTCCACAGCAAGCTCACGTTCTGCCGGGGTCAGCACCCGATTCAAAAACGCATCTGCATATTTACCTGCCAAAATATGAGCCATACGGCTTATTTCCAGCACATCATGTCCAATTCCATAGATCATTTGGGTATTCCCCGTCCTTTTTACTTTACTGGATCTATTGTAACAGTGCGTCCACACCCTGGCGAGTCACAAAGGCGTAAAAACAGCACCAAAATATGTTAAAATAAGAAAGGCTATAGGTGAATGTTTGAAATTCAGCTGATATGCCCATTTAAAAAAATTCCCGTAGAAAGGAAGGATAGGATGTCAGAAACCATTATTGTTGAAGCAGGTACCGAAGCAGGAACAGATGCGGTGATCCGGGCTTCCTGGTTTCCCTCTAAAAATACAGCCAAAAGCCTGCTCATCATCGCTCATGGCTACAAAGGATTTAAGGATTGGGGCATGTTCCCCTATATAGCAGAAGCCTTGAGTATGGATAACCATGTTGTGACCTTCAACTTTTCACATAATGGCATAGGTGAGGATCTGGAGAATTTTACCGAGCTGGAAAAGTTCGCACGCAACACCTATAGCCGCGAACAAGAGGATCTGGAACTATTGCTATCCAATCTGAGAGCACGCCATGAGTTCAGAGAATTGCCGTTGTTTCTGTTAGGACATAGCCGTGGCGCGGGAAGCTGCTTTGTATACGCTCTGGATCATCCCGGCGAGATTGCTGGCGTCATTTCATGGAATGGCGTAACAGATCTTGATCTGTTTACTTTACCGCAAAAAGAAGAAATGCGCGCCAAGGGGCGCAGCTATGTGGAGAACGCCAGAACCGGGCAACAGCTCCCGCTGGATGCTATCATTCTGGAAGACCTGGAACAAAATCGCCAGCGTTTTTCCATTGTAGACAGACTTGCCAACAGCCAGCTCCCAGCTGTACTGATCCAGGGAACCGAAGATTCCAAACGTCTACGAGAAGGCTCTGCCCTGCTCACATCCGTTCGTCCCGACATCGAATGGGTACAAATTCAAGGCGGCAATCATACCTTTAATACCGTTCATCCATTCCAGGGAGGCAGTCTTCCACTGGATCAGGCGATTACCGAAACCCGCCGCTTCATTGAGTGGATCGCCAATTAATTATTACCCCTTCAATACAAACGGCGATCCGCCGGGCGGATCGCCGCATTTATTTACTTCAGAATTTTGCAAAATCCTCGCTTGAGCATTTTAAAATTACATAATGATTAATGCTTAAACTCCTGGGATGCTTGTCCGCTTATGCGCAGTACGTGTAAAGAAGCTTTCCAGCTTTTCGCGTGCCGCCGGGTCAATTTCCTTGCCTTCCAGATAGTCACTGTTTGCTTCGTAGGAGATCCCCAGTTCTTTTTCATCCGTCTGGCCTTCCCACAATCCAGCTGTAGGCGCTTTGTCCAAAATGGCCTGCGGAACTCCGAGATAGCTGGCGAGCAAGCGCACCTGACGTTTGTTCAGCGTGCTAAGTGGCGTAATATCGACCGCACCATCGCCCCATTTGGTATAAAAGCCTGTGATGGCTTCGGAAGCGTGATCTGTGCCAACGACGAGCAAATTCAGCTCATTCGCAAGTGCGTACTGAACTACCATACGTGTTCTTGCCTTTACATTCCCTCTCACTTGCGGAGTAATCGAACGCTCAAGACCAATATCCTTTAACGTATGCTCCACTTCCACGGCAACCTTGTCCACGGCTTCCTTAATGTTCGTTTCCCCGGCATATTTCAGGTCGAACGCTTTGGCAACCGCGTAGCTATGCTCGATATCTTCCTGTTGGCCGTATGGCTGGAATACACCCAACGTTTTGTATTCGTCTCCTTGTTCCTGCGTCAATTCATCTGTAGCCCGCTTGCACAAAGCAGCTGCTACGGCACTGTCAATCCCGCCACTGATGGCGATCAACAGCCCTTTGCTTCCCGTTTTCGTTACATACGACTTGAGGAAATCCACACGCTTACGGACCTCTGCCTCTACGTTAATCGTAGGCTGTACTCCCAATTCAGCAATAATCTGTTCCTGCAAACTCATCAGATAAGCACCTCTTTTTTAGGAATTTCCTTCACAAGCCAACATGCAAAAGCCCCGGCAAGTTTCGCAGGCGAAAAATGCGGGGCATAGCTTGAGCAGTCTTACCGGCAAAAACGATCAAATGCACTGGTCAAATCAGCAGCAATCTGATCTGCCGAACGGTCCTCCACCTGATGACGCTCGATGAAGTGAACCAGCTCGCCGTCTTTCAACAGCGCGATAGAAGGGGAAGACGGTGGGTAAGGTGCGAAAAATTCGCGAGCCTTTGCCGTTGCTTCCTTGTCCTGTCCGGCAAAAACCGAATACAGATGATCTGGCGTAATATCATGCTTCAGTGCTTCACCCACACCCGGGCGGCATTGGCCTGCGGCACAACCACATACCGAGTTCACAACCACCAGCACTGTTCCTTTACTATTAGGCAGCTTGGCCTCCACATCTTCAGAGGTACGCAGTTCCTGAATCCCAAGATTCGTCAGTTCATCGCGCATCGGCTGAACTGAATCTCTCATATATTGATCGAAAGACATAGACATATTCTTTCACTCCTTTTCCGAAAATCATGTATAGTACGTTTCTAATTTCATCCTTTGCCGTAGTAAAGGCATGGACATCTAAATTTCATTATACAATCTTTTTCACGTAATTTGCAAAAATCCGGCTATATTTTTGAACGATTATTTCTGTATCGGACTCATGACAGGAGGCTCAGAATGATCCCGGTAAGTCGGGACAGTTCTGCGCAATCGAACTTTAAACTGCGTGCCCATTCCCTCCACCGAATCTACGGCAATCGTACCGTGATGACGCTCCACTATACTTTGACATAAGGCCAGACCCAGACCTGTACCTTTCGTTTTGGTGGTGTAAAAAGGTTGGAACAGCTTTTCAAGCTGTTTTTGCGGAATTCCAGGCCCTGTATCCTTTACTTCCAGTTCCACGAAATCCCCTTCCTCATGAGTAGAAATGGTCAGCACTCCCTTTTCCCCCATGGCTTCCATCGCATTACGCGATAAATTAAGCAGCAATTGCTTTATTTCCTTAGGGTTCAAATGCAGCATCGTCACATGATCCTCCAGCTTTAGATCAATCGTCTGCCCCCTCAGATTCGCATCTGCCCACAATAAAGGCGTCAGTTCGCGAATAATATCATGCAGATGACATTGCTCCTTCTCGACAATTCGATTCTGGGCCAGTGAAAGAAAATCGTTAATAATCCCGTTCGCCCGGTCAAGTTCTTCCATCACAATGCGGTAATAATGGTTGAGCGATTCTGGGCTTTTCTCACGCATAAGCTGTAAAAAACCACGCACAACCGCCATCGGATTACGTATTTCATGAGTAATGCCCGCTGCCATCTGTCCAACCAGACTTAGCCTCTCGAAATTGCCTAGCTCACTGCGCAGCGTCTCAAGCTCTGTAATATCTTGCAGGGCGATAATGACGCCTGTCGTTTGGTTTACATGTTTATCACGAATAGGAAGGAAACTGGAGAAGAATACTTTGGGAGTAACATTTATAAAATCAGCCCCCGCCTCTCCTTCCAACGCTTTCGCAACCCGTTCGTTAACCACAGGTAAAGTGTCAAAACCATATAACGTGCTCAATGGACGACCCACTATCTCAGGCAGTGTAATGTAGGGATCGTAGTTTCGATAGAGTTCCAGCATCGTTTTGTTCATATGTATAACTCGTTCTTCGCTGTCCAGAGTAACAAGAGATAACGGCATCAAATCCATAACTTGACGCAGCTTATCCACTTCAATTAAGTATTTGCTCGTAAACTCAGTCACATCACGCCGAAGCGTCAGCTTCTCAAAGGCATTATGCATCAGACTCACGACCGTAAAACTTGCCAGCACCCCTGCACCCATATTCCAAAACGTTGTAAGTAAGTCAGGAATGTATACCGAGACATCCTGTTTGCCCCACAGTAGCGGAAATATCGCCTTAAACAGCATATCAGCCACAACATATGCGGAGATCAGGAGCTTTTTGTCCAGCAATGTTCCTCTTTGAAAGAACTTGACATGCAGGAGCATAAAAGGAAAAAGGATAAAACCAGTACCTACATACATTGGAGACATTTCTGTCGACTGGGCTACAATCAGGACACCCATCAGTGCGGAAGCAGCGAGCACAAAGGCAGTGCGACGTCTACCGTACATGATGCCAACAGCAAGGGGAATAATACCGAGATTAGAAGGTAGACCATACGGAGACTGATATTGAAAGAGTGTACATAGCAATATGGCTGGTAAGCAACACAAATACAGTATTCCTTGAGTGGGTCCAGGAAGCAGATTGCCGCCCCAAACCTTTTTCTTATCCCCATAATCCGTTAATATAGAGAAAAAACCCGCCGATATAACGGCAAGGAGAACTTGGAGCACACTTTCCTTCAACGCAATTAACAAGGACTTCTCCCCCTCATCATCTTTCCTTGACGCCGTTAGTTGAATTAAAGCACAGGCTACAATATATTACAATATATGTGTTAAAATTCCGGTATAGAACGACAAAATCTGCTAAATACCAGATGTATATAAGAAGATCGTTTTTACGCGTTTTAAAATCCTGTAAATTGAAAGATATACACGTTCACTGTGCTCTTAGGTTATCTAAAATGACGGTATTACGATATGATGAAAAATTGGTTACGCCGTTCTGAATTTTTTGAAAATTTTTCGACGAAAAGGAAGAGGTTTATGACTTACGACGTTATTGTGATCGGAGGCGGCTCAGCCGGATTAATGGCTGCTGCCGCTGCCAGCAGTGAGGGCGCCAAGGTGCTTTTACTTGAAAAAGGAAATAAACTCGGGCGAAAGCTGGGGATCTCTGGTGGAGGCCGTTGCAATGTCACGAATGCCAAAGAGCTGGACGAACTCATTCGGCACATCCCCGGCAATGGCCGTTTTCTGCACAGTGCACTGGCGGCTTTTGGCAATCGGGATATCATCGCCTTTTTTGAACAGCTGGGTATAGCCTTAAAGGAAGAAGACAATGGGCGTATGTTTCCAGTGACGGACAAAGCCAAAACAGTAGTCGATGCTTTGATTAACAAGGTACGCTCTCAAGGAGTCGAAATTCGGACAAGTTGTCCTGTTCAAGAGGTTATTTACAAAGAAGGTCATACAGCTGGGGTACGGCTGCGTTCCGGTGAAATCCTACATAGCCGTAATGTCATTGTAGCCGTCGGTGGCAAGTCCGTCCCGCATACCGGCTCGGAAGGTGACGGCTATGCATGGGCAGAACAAGCGGGGCATACCATTACAGAGCTGTATCCTACAGAGGTGCCATTGACCTCAGGCGAAACGTTCATCCAGACGAAAGAGCTTCAGGGACTATCCTTACGCGACATCAGTCTGACCGTATGGAATGCGAAGCAAAAGAAAGTTGTCGTCCATGAAGGAGATATGATTTTTACACATTTCGGTCTATCTGGCCCAACTGCTTTGCGGTGCAGTCAATTTGTCGTCAAGGGAATGAAAAAAGATAAGGTAAACACGGTGTTATTGACTCTCGATTTGCAGCCTCATAAACATGCCGATGAAGTCTACCGTGAGACGCTGGAGTTGGCATCGGTCGATGCTAAAAAAGCGATCAAAAATGTGCTTAAGCCTTATTTACCGGAACGCTTGATTCCATTGTTGCTCCAGCAAGCCGAACTGCGTGAGGACTTGACCTATGATCATATTCCCAAGCAGCAATGGCAAGAACTTGCTCATCGCATTAAGGCGTTTCCAATCCGTGTGAACGGTACGCTCTCTCTGAAGGAAGCATTTGTTACCGGGGGCGGTGTGAATTTGAAGGAAATTAATCCGAAAACGATGGAGTCCAAGCTGATGCCTGGATTGTTCTTCTGCGGTGAGATTCTCGATATTCACGGTTACACAGGTGGTTATAATATTACAGCGGCGTTTACGACAGGGCATACAGCAGGAATGCAAGCGGCCGTAAGCGATTAAGACGCTGCGCGTAGGATTTGATCTTACGATCGCTGTTGCCACGGGATTCTCTTGATTATATAAAATATTTAAGGGTAAGAATTCCGTGGCAAAGGCGAACGCTGTCGCTTCTCCAGATTCAAATCCTCCGCTTCGCTGCATACCACCACTGCATCCTCATTTTTTGGGGGAGATAGGAAAAGGAAATGAAAAAGACTTAAATCAGTTGTATTGCTGATTTAAGCCTTTTTTATTTAAGCGTAACGACCAAATTCTATGCTATTTTCTTAAACCTCAATAATGATAGGTAAAATCATGGGTCTTCTCTTCGTCTGATTGTAAATGAACCGGCCAACATCATCTTTTAACATCTGCTTAATCAGTCCCCACTGACTCATTTCGATTTCTGTTAGCTCGTTCACTGTGGACATAATCGTGTCGTGGATCTGACTCATGAGCTCTTCGGAATCCTTAACATATACAAAGCCTCTTGAAATGACCTCTGGCGCTGCGAGCATTTGCTTCTCATTTTTACTCAACGTCATCACAATAATCAGCATTCCGTCTGAAGAAAGTTTTTTACGGTCACGTAGGACAATATTACCTACGTCACCGGTTACCAACCCGTCTACCAAGCTATTGCCGGCTGGTACTTTAGGGCCCAGGGATGCCCTTCCCTCTTCAATTTGAATCGTGTCACCGTTATGGACGATAAATACATTCTCCATCGGAATCCCCACAGACTCCGCTAGTTGACGATGCTGATACAGCATTCTGAATTCACCATGTATAGGAATCAAATACTGTGGTTTCATCAAAGTCATCATTAATTTCAGTTCTTCCTGGCTACCATGACCGGATACGTGCATTCCTGTAGAGCTGCCTGATCCATAAATAACCTGGGCACCCAGCACATACAGGTTGTCAATGACCTGGGAAAGGTTTCGCTCATTCCCCGGTATGGCTCCCGCAGCAATGATGACCGTATCACCAGGCAAAATTTCGATTTTGGGATGCAGGGAATTGGCTAAACGTGACAATGCGGCCATCGGCTCTCCCTGGCTTCCGGTACATAAAACTGCAATTTCTTCTGCGGGAAACCGCTCTGTTTCTCCCGCCTCAATCAGTAAATCCTCAGGCATATGCAAGAAGCCCAGCTCCTTGGCCACTGACACCACATTTATCATACTGCGTCCGAGTAAAACCAGTTTCCTGCCTGTTTCCACAGCCGCATCAATGACTTGCTGGACACGGTTAACATTAGAAGCGAACGTGGAGATAAATACCTGCTGTTTGGCTCTGGCAAATGCATCTAGAATATGCCCGCCAACCAAACGTTCTGAAGGGGTAAATCCTGGCCTTTCCGCATTTGTACTTTCGGAGAGCAGCACTTTCACCCCCTTCTTTCCTATTTCAGCCATTCGATGAAGATCCGGAAAAGGTCCGCTTACGGGAGACATATCGAATTTGAAATCGCCGGTATGGACCACATTTCCTTCCGGTGTCTGAAAAAAGACACCCAGGCAATCTGGGATACTGTGGACCGTGGTGAAAAAGGATGCCTGAATCGTTCCCGCTTGAACGGTTGAATCCGCATCTATAAGATGAAGCTCGGCATCACGCAAAAGGTTATGTTCCCTTAACTTAATCTTAATTAATTCGATGGTGAGCTTTGTCCCATAAACGGGCATGTTAATCTGCTTGAGCAGATAGGGAATACCTCCGATGTGATCCTCATGCCCATGAGTCACAATGAGCGCTCTGACTTTATCCTGATTTTCCAGCAGATAGGTGACATCGGGCACAATAAGGTCAATACCAGGCAAGTTCTCATCAGGAAACTTCGAACCACAATCAATTACGACGATATCCTGATCGTATTGGATGAAATACATGTTTTTCCCGATTTCATTCACACCGCCTAGAGCAGCAATGAGTAATCTATTATCATCAAGCATCAAGTTTATTTCCTCCTTAGAAAAATGCTATCCATATTATTCATTTTCCACGTAAACTTATACACAAAAAGAAACCCTTGTCTCTAAAAGACAGGGGTTCTCACTTGATTTATTAGATACCCACCGCAGCCGAAATAGCAGCGAAAATAGCAGCAACTAACCACAGGATGGGGAATAGCTTGAAGATTACCTTCAGCCACTGTCCAAAGCTGATCCGGGCAATGGCCAATCCTGCTAGCAGAACTCCACCTGTCGGTGAAATGAGATTGGTTAACCCGTTACCAAACTGGTACGCTGTGACTACGGCTTCACGATTGATGCCTACAAGATCGCCAAGCGGTGCTAGTACAGGCATAGTTAGTGCTGCTTCCCCCGAAGAAGATGGGACCAGGAAAGTAATAATATTATGTGCAACCAACATAATGGTTGTGAACAAGTAATTTGGCAATCCTTCCAGGATGCCTGCGAGTGCATTCAATACGGTATCAATGATCATACCCTGCTCGGCGATGATCAGAATTCCGCGAGCGAGACCTATAATCACTGCAGCATAGATGAATTCTCCACACCCTTTTACAAAATTCTCAGCTATCTCCTTCTGGCTCATTTTGGTAACTACCCCGACAAAAAGACCGAGTGCGAAGAAAAGGGCGCCGATTTCAGTCATATACCAGCCTTTGGCCAAAATTCCCCAGACAATAGCTCCAAGCGTTACAATAAATCCACCTATAATTAATTTGTCCCGAAACGTGAAGACGACGTCCTCACCTGTATTTTCTTTTATAAATTGCTCGCGATTTATAATATCACTCTGAAAAACAATGGATTTATCCGGATTTCTCTTAACCCGGTGCGCATACCACATCGTAAAGGCAATAGAAATCATAGTAAATACAAGCCATTCAATAAATCTCAGCCAGAGCTGAGGATTCCCCTCCACTCCTGCGATTCCCTGGGCAATCAATACTGAAAATGGATTCACAGTCGAACCAACATAGCCAATTTGCGTTCCCAGAAATAGAATGAGAATAGCAGTCATAGAATCGAACCCTAGAGCAAACATTAACGGAATAAAAATCGCATAAAGCGGAATAATTTCTTCGCTCATCCCAAAGGTAGAGCCTCCGAGACTGAATATAACCATGGCAATTGGAATAAGCAAAATCCCCTTATTCTTCAGCCGTCTGGCAAGGGCTGTCAGGGCACGATCGATGGCTCCCGTCTGCAGTATAATCCCGAAGGAGCCGCCTACAATAAGGACAAAAGAGACCACATCGGCGGCATTGATAATCCCTTCAATCGGGGCGCTAAGGATTTGGGGAATTCCCTGTCTTAAATCACCGTTCTCACCCGTTTTGGGTACAGTGTGATAGGTTCCCGAAACGATTGCCGTTTTGGTCACACCGTTCACTGTCACTTCATGACGCTCAAACTGTCCGCTGGGTACAATCCATGTCAACGCAGCGACCGTAATAATAATCAAAAATATTAAAGTATAACTATGGGGCAAGGATAATTTCCATTTCTTATTCTTGATGTTCATGTTTATCCCTCATTCCAAGAATGGTTATACGTAACCTTCCCTCCCATAATGGTCAATATCACTTGGGCATCCCTGATGTCCCCAGCGGATGCGTTAAGGAGGTCGCGATCAAAAACGGCGATGTCAGCATATTTTCCAGCCTCCAGCGTACCTGTAGCCTCTTCCATATAACAATGTTTGGCTCCATTAATGGTCCATGCCTTTAAAACTTCGGATGGCGGCATCCCTTGGTCAGGATACCAGCCTCCTGCAGGCGAGCCATCCGGGAATAATCGGTGAGAGGCTGCATACAGCGAATCAGGGACACTAGTGATAAATAGAGGCAGATCAGTCCCAATGGTTATTGGCACGTTAGCCTCCAGCATGGATTTATAATTATAAAAGCGGTTTTCATTGTCTTTACCTACCACAGCAGACATATAAGCATCCTCGTAAGAAGGATTCAGTAGCAGGATTTGGGCGTAGACTTCGGCAAAAATTTCGTTCTCGCCCATTCTAATCAGATCATCTGGATGAGGATACTCTAGATCACTGATCGAATGTCTAATAAGGTGATTACCTTGTTGTTCGCGGCATTTTTCAATCATCGATACTGCCTGGCGAATTGCAGCATCCCCTTCTGCAGTTAGGCAGCATTTGATACCTTGGCTGTCTGCTTCCAGAACTGAGGCTTCAATGTTTTCATAATCAACCGTTCTTAAATTCGTGACTTCAGGCATATCTGCGTAAGGCTCCAACATATCCCCTGTATGATCGGCTACAACGCCGTCAAGCATCAGCTTGTATCCTTGAAAACGAATAAGGTCCCCATTATAAAGTGCTTTATACTTGATACCGGTGCCAATATCCAACGGTTCAACAACGGGTTCAAGCGAAAAGTGAAATCGGAGTGGCAGTTCTCCTACTTCTTTCAATTCTTCTAGAATCGACAGTAGCTCGCTATGTCGGTCAAAGCCAATATCCTTTATGGAAGTAACTCCTCGTGCAGCCAGCAGGCGGCAAAACTCTACAAACTCTTGTTTGACAAGGCTGCGATCCTGCATCATGGCCTGGAGTAGCAAAGCGCGTGCCTCAGCACTGCATTGATCCGGCAAAAATTGATATTTCTCCTGAGCCAGTCGGTTCATCCAGCAGTAGCTTTTATTTAGGTTAATGGCAATTACCGCCCGATCAGGGAACATCTCATCCAACAAGCTTTGTTCCGGCAGCTTGCCCCATCTTTCCTCGCTCCAACCGTAAGCGGTTACATCTTTTCCTGGCGGAAGATTGTTTGCCGCTTGCAGCATGGATTCCACTGCTTCTTCGATCGAGGCTGCATGAGTCAAATCCACGCCCCGATGCATCGACATATATCCGGTAAAAAATACATGATTGTCATGAACTCCTGGCATGATAAAAGCATCACCCAAATCACAGACAACCGTTTCAGTTCCTATCCAAGCTTGTGCTTCCTCGGGACGCCCCACTGCTGCAATACATTCTCCCTGCAGTGCAATAAACCCAGGCGAAGCTTCATTTACTAAGCCATTAAAAATAGCATTTGACAGTAGAACTTTGTCCGCTAATGTGTCCTTCTTCCCTTGCACAGTTTCACCTCCTCATTATTTATCCGCTTCATAACATAACGTAATATAACGTTATAATATTGCTTCTGCTTCTCTCATGGAGTGGAAGCAGAAGCTGCGCCGTACCTGAATAACATTACATAACAGGCAACGGATTTATATTGAGAATTGATAACGGTCCCCAATGATGTACTGCTTACCTACATGAACGGGGCTTCCATGCTGATCATAAATAATCGTATGCATGTAGAACAACGCCTGTCCGATGGCCGTCTCTAGCAGCTTTGCCTGGTATTCATCCGCCAAAGCGATTTGCAATATCGTTTCTCCCGGTTGGTTAGGATCGATGCTGTATTTATTCCGCAGCAGTTCGTATACAGAGCCCTCCAATTGCTCTTCCATTAGAAAAGAAAATCGGTCATAAGGGTAAAAATTATTCTCCAGCATGAGCGGTCGTTCACCGGCGTATCTTTGGCGCTGAATATATAACACTTTTTCTCCTTGTGGCAACTGTAACTGATGTGCAATTTCCTCGTCTGCTTCTATGATTTCACGTTCTGTGACCACACTGTGTGAAGAGAGGCCGTTGGATTTGCAGGCAGCCGTAAAGCTGATGACATGTTCAATCTTCCGCCCAATTTTGGGTACATTGACAAAGGTACCTTTTCCTTGACGTTTGGTCAGATAACCTTCATGAACCAATTCGGCAATCGCTTTTCTTACGGTAATTCGACTTACATTGTAGGTCTCGCTTAGCTCAGTTTCGGTCGGTATACGACTTCCCTGCGTATATGTTCCATTATGAATAGCAGTTTTGACCGCTTTTTGTAATTGAATATATAATGGCTCTGCTTGATCTGAATTCAACATAATGTACCCTCACTTGTCATATAACGTTATATTACTCCCACTTAGAGTATCAAATGTTACATATTCTTACAAGTGAAGATATTTGAAAAAAATAATTAGTAACGGACGCCGTATCCGAATGAACCTTCTACCAGACAGCTCTGGGCGGCAACCCTCGATCCTTCTGCCATAGCGTCCTGAATATTACCCTTTTTCAAAAAACTCAGTAAAAAGGCGGTGATATAGGAGTCTCCTGCCCCCATCGTATCCACAGCGTCCACGGAATCAGGCGTTTGAAAATAGAACTTGGTACCATCATAGGCAATAGATCTATCTCCGCCGCGTGTGGCTACCAGAATTTGCCCCTCTTTTTTTCGATTGGAGCGGATATAGTTCTGTGTCTCTTCATCCGTCATATGGCTGCAAGAGAAGAATGCAAAATCGGCGTACGCAATATATCTCTCCACCTGTTCATCTACGAAATCATCTGAAAAGTCAAAAGAAAGAGGGATTCCCAGCGTCTCCAATTCAGGCAGCAAGTGCCCTGTATGACTGTACAAGCCCGTGTGAATAAGGTCGAACCCGCCAACATAGGCCTTGTCATCTTCACTCAGCCTCAGCGGATGGAGACGTGTAACTCCTCCCTCATTGCTGCCCAGAAATACTCTGTCCCCGTCTTCCAGGGTTACACGTGCACAGCCGTTCTCACCGCTGTGATATCTGCACCGTGAAATGTCGATTTCCAGCTCACGGAGAATGTGTTCTACATGCTGTGCTTCGTTATCATCCCCGAATACTCCGATAAAGGCTGCATCTACTCCCGCTTTTTTGGCAAACACACTGAAATTAAGCGCATTGCCGCCAGGATACATCATGCGCAGATGAACATATTTATCTACCACATTATCGCCAATGCCTAGAACTTTCATGATGGTTTCCTCCTGTTGGTAAGTGCGCTTAGTAAGCTACTTTGCCCATATAACGGCGAGTTTCCAGTGGGTGATTGCGTACATTTGCGAGTGCTTCACGATAAACACATACAATGCTGTAAAATAAAACCGGGTTAAAGAACTCGACAACCTCGTCGGCAATGGTTCCGATTCCAAGCTCCTTCGCATCGATTACTTCTACTTTCTCGGCATATTGATTCAGGAAAGTCTGTGCCCGCTCATCCAATGCCCGTGTGCGTCCTTCGTTGATCATCAGAATAAATGGAGTTTCTTTATCCGTTACTTCAAACGGACCGTGGAAAAATTCACCGGAATGGATTGAAGCAGCATGAAGCCATTGCATTTCCATTAGAGAACAGATAGCAAATCCGTAGGCATGTCCATAAGAAGCTCCGCTGGTCAGGATATAGAAGAGATCTTCATTGCGGTATTTGTCAGCGAATACACTGGCACGCGGTTCGACTTGTATTTTGGCCCTGTTAATAATTCCATTGATTGCTCCCAAGCCGTTCTGGAAAGCTTGATAATGCATATAGCCTTCAGCGACTTGAAGCAGCTCAACAGTAAGCTCCAAAATAATAGCCATCGGGTTATTTTTGACATCGCTCTCATCTCCCCACTCGTAGAGGAATGAATAATCAGAATAATTGAGCAGTGTCGCTTCACTATTGTGGGTTAAGCCGATGGTGTAAGCGCCTTTCTCTTTGGCTGATTTAGCAGCCGCAACCGATTCCGGCGTGTTTCCTCCATGGGAACACACGATGACAACTGAGTTTTTACCTAATCGTTTTGGCAGCGCGTGCACAAACTCATTTGCTGTATACATGCCTGCTACCAGCTTCTTTGCTTCACTATCCAAGAAATATTTTGAGGGATACATATCGACTAATGAGCCCCCGCAAGCTACTAAATAAACCTCAGAAATCTCTCCACTTGATTGTTCATAAATCGTCTGAACCGTCTGTTGTACATTCATCATTTTTACCTCTCCTTTTTGTATAACGTTATATAACGTATTGTATATGGGATAAATATAAGCGCTTTCACCAAAAGTGTCAAGCCCATTTATTCAATGAACTTTTAATGATCTGCATTCAAAAAGCTCTAATCCTTTTGTCGAAGAATTAGAGCTCCTATTGGGATTTGATTTATTGAGTGTTTGGTCATAACGAGATTACACCTACAAAATACGCAAAAAATTGGTCTTACCCATGGGTTTGTCCGAATAAACTAAAGTAGACAAATACATAACAGCCCATAAAAAATCAAGGAGGAAAACACCATTAATACATTTATCAGTTATATTTTTCTTGGTCTGTCACTTTCGGCCCCTATTGGGCCGATTAATGCTGCACAGTTGGATCGAGGTATTAAGAATGGATTTTGGCATGCTTGGTTCATCGGGCTTGGGGCAATAACCGCAGATATAATCTATATGCTCCTTGTCTATTTGGGAATGATCCACCTTCTCAATGCCCCGTTTGTTAAAGCTTTTTTATGGTTATTTGGTTTTTTCGTACTTGTGTATACAGGTGTTGAAAGCATCAAAAATGCAGGTGTGATTTCAGAATCTGAATTAAGGGGAAATGGCAATACCTTAACCAACTCATTTTTGGCAGGCTTTCTGATGTCATTATTTAATCCTCTCTCCATCCTTTTCTGGCTTGGCATTTACGGGTCCATACTGGCCAACGTCGCTAATACATATCCAGTACAACAGCTAATGATCTTTAGCGGAGCGATTGTATTAGGTGTGTTACTCTGGGACGTAACCATGGCAGCCGCTTCAAGTATTTTCCGGAGGTTTCTAAAAACCGGATTACTTAAAGCCATCTCTTGGATGTCTGGATTATCTCTTATCGGTTTTGGTTTTTATTTTGGTGTACAGGCATTTCAATTACTTTTTTTACACTGACGAATAACTCCCTGACAAAGTTAACGAGATTCCTTGGCGTGCTTTCGGCGAACCCATTGTACAATGAGGTCACATATTGCAATGAACAAGACCAGAAGTAAGCTGATGTAAACCCCAGGACGGCTAAGCTTATGAAAAAAGGATCCGACCACAGCCATAGCTATCAACAATAATCCAACCCAGCGTTTAATGTTGCTAGATGTGCTCGATTCCAGTAACTTACCTGAAGACAGCAAAATAAAGCACCAGTTATACAACAGCATTAACCCTGCAGCTGTTGTAATATATTCATACACTTTTCCCGGCAGCAGCAACGACATTACGATGGCTGAGATTAATCCAACGGAGATCAAACTAAGTGCATACAGAGGATATTTGCCCTTCCACTTCCGTGAAAACAATGTGGGCGCATCTCCCTCCTGTGCAAGTGTAATCATCATAGATGTCTCTGCATATAGGGACGCTGTCATTGTTGAGAACCCTGCAATAATAAGCACCCCATTAAATAAATGAGGCACAAAAACCAGATGATCGCTGCTCAGCGCAAGCACAAAAGGACTTTCTTTCGGGTTAAACGCACTTAATGGCACCATAGACACAGCCAGACCAATCGAAAGCACATATACTACAACGAGCGTCATCAGCATTACTTTTCCTGCTTTAGGTGCATCTTCCGGTTTTTGTAGCCGATTAGACATTATTCCGAGCACTTCAATACCTCCGTATGCATAAAAGGCAAAAATAAAAGATGACCATAATCCCATACCGCCGGTAGGGAAAAAATCCTTGTAACTGATGGGGAACTTTGGATTATATTTTCCTCCTCCGATCCAGCCTGCCAAAAGAGCAACGGCCAAGACCAGAAACATAACAATAGCTGCCATTTTAATAATAGCCAATACATTTTCAACTCGATCAAAACCCTTGTTACCAAAAAAAACAATCACAAGCCCTAAAATCCCGAAGCCTGCCGCAAAAATCCACATCGGTACCTGAGGAAACCAGAAGCGTGAGAATATAGATAGCGCCGTTAGTTGGCTCCCATTGATAAGCAATTCTGAGAACCAATACACCCAGCCACTACCGAAGCCTGCCCAATTACCAAATGCTTTTTGGGCATAGGAACGGAAAGAGCCCTGTTCTGGATGATCTGCCGTCATGCGCGAAAGGGCGTCAAACACCACATACGTTCCCACCGCTGCCAAAAAGTATGCAATGAGTACGGCTGGGCCACCGATGGAAATCGCTAAGCCGGACCCGAGGAAATATCCTGTACCGATGGTACCTGCAACTCCTAACAAGCTTAGTTGCCACCATTTTAGTTTTTTTTCTTTTTGCATACGATCCGAAGACTTACCCATAAAGAGAATCACCCTATTCCTGAATTTGAGACCGAGTTCTCCATTTTAAGATTGCCTATTTCACCATATTTCATGTGAAGCATGACTTGGCTTTATTTATGAATAAAGAAGCACCAGAACCCCGTTAAGGTTTACTGGTGCTTTGTAAATGTATAAAATTGTCCGAGGGGTTAAGTGAAACTCAAACGATCAAACTTTAGATAAAGAAAGGGCCTTATCTGCATTTTGAATATCCATTTGTATTTGCTGCTCCGGATCATAAGCGTTATAGTAACCGTTGTTCTTCATGTAATTAAAGATTTGTTCATGAAGATTAACCGCTTTGCTCAATTGGTCACAAAGAACATTGCGAACTTCCGAACTGGTTGACTCTATCAGCGCAAGAGCATAGTTCTTAATTCCGCTTTTAGCTGAAATTAATAAATCAGAAGCAATCACCTGATCGTTCATGGGACTCATTCCAGTCATATTCTCAATAAAAGAATTCACGTTAATCCTCCTTTAAAATTACACAAGTAGATTTCTAAGCTGTTGAATATCTTGTGTACCACCGTTGACATCCTGCTGCAAAATGTTTTTTAAGTTTGTGTCTGACACTAAAGGAATCATGGTTTGGGCTTTTGTGAGGCAAGTTGTTTTAAACGTAAGCAGCTCATGTAATTCCAATTTTTCGTGAACTCCTAATTTTTGCATGGTCAAGACCTCCTTTCTGAAATTGTTATTCCCTGTTGTCGCTGCTATTTATGCAAATCCTACAGAGTTTCAGTTCTGGCAAAAGCTCTAACTGAGTTTTTCTCACACAAAAAAAGCTCCTTCAAAGCCACAATAATCCATGGTCTTATAGGAACTTTTCCTTAAAATGTGCTGGACAGTGAAGACTCAAATTTCTAATCATGATTTTAGGATAAAAATCAGGTATGGATGCTTCCAGAAAATCCATCCACATCGTCCTCGGGTTGAGGATCAGAGCTGACGTTGTGCTCCTCCGTCGTATTAGTGTACGTTTGAGAGGAGCCATTTTTATAAGCTTCGCTCCAGTCTTCGTTGATCGTATGTGCTGGGATAATCCAGTCTTCCGGGCTATAACCTGGATTATGTACACCTATATTTCCTTGCAAACCGGGATATTCATCCGGTTTAGAGAAAAGAGTCCCTACCTCAATCATGCTTCCTTCATAGGCTTGGCAAATTTCCAATGCAGACAGTACATCTTGGTTCTCAATATGTACATTGAGACCTGTGTCACCGTTCGTGCTGGCAGAGTATCCAATTTCCTTTAATGTTTCACAGGCTTGAGCAGCTTGCTGCGGATCACGAAATTGAAAACGGAAAGAACCCGTATCCATGTGTTTCATCTCCTCTAAATTAGCTTATTTTGTTAATTTGTTCATTAGGTTAGGTATGTTCTTTTTTAATATAACCAACCAGAACAGTATTTTTACATTCAAATCCTTTATTTTTCAAAAATTTACTTTAATGCTTTGAAATTAAATAGTTAAAAAAGCAGCTACTGTGACAAATCGCATGTTTTCGCTATGTAAATCCCTTTATGCTAGTAACAAGGGTATGGTTGCCCGGTCATCCGAGCCGAGCGGTCAAAGGATGCCCAAATCCATACATAAAGGCGGAATGAAGATGATAGATTACCGAACATTGGTGACACAGCAATCCATGCATTTGTATAGCGTGTTTGCCAAGTCATTCAAAAGTGTAAACGAACATGCGGTTGCTGGCATCAAAACGGTGGGCTTCAACCCAACGGCCTTTGCCGTGATGGAAGTTTTATATCACAAGGGCGCGCAGCCAATCCAACAAATTGGAGCAAAGCTGCTTCTGCAAAGCGGAAATGTCACTTATGTTATTGACAAGCTGGAGAGCCGCGGTTATTTGCACCGTCACCCGTGCGACCAAGATCGTCGGATTATATATGCAGAATTGACGGACGAGGGACAACGTGTCATGGACGAAATTTATCCTGATTATACACGTCAGATTGAACGTGCCTTTAGCGGAATCAGTGAAACAGAAAGAGATCAACTCATCGGCTTGCTTAAAAAATTGGGCCGTAGCGCCGATAACCTGTCACCTTATCACAAATAGAATGTATAGTAATTTTAGCAAACGATCATTTGTGAAGAAATGAACAATCTTTAGCTGTGCTAAACGTAGATTAGATTTATACTAGAAAAGTCCACCCTTATATTCATGGGTGGACTTTTTATATACCTGAATAGAGCGAAATATGCCCAAGCTTACGAGCAGCATAAGTATCTGCTATCGACTAAAATGTTTGACCACTACATTGTTAAACATAGCCGGACCGCCATCGGAAAAAAGAGTAATTTTCTGATCCTCTAATCGTGGAAATATTAAGGAGGAATAAGCTACTTCTCCATCATCTACAAACACTTCAATGCTGGTTTTATCGACGAGAATGTTTAGGTGGACCTTTTTCTTATTAGCATCAAAAGGCGCCTTGCTCTCTACATATTTCCCACTCTGATCCGGATGTCCGGTATTGGCTCTATTTACGTAGGAGTATTGCCCATCCACCGAAACACCGACATCCACATGGCGCTTGCCATCTGCTGACTCTCGAAGCCTCAGTCCCGCATTTTTGATCGTTGACCAAGATACATCCGCCTCTAACTGATAGGTATCGCCTGCTACCGGAAGCGAGTAAACACCGTCTACTTTGATCTGTCCAAATGATTTCGTAGAAGTTTGGAATCGTTCCAAAGTTTTTACTGGCTGTGAAACTAAGCGATATCCAGCATCCGCTGTATGCTTCAACCGAATTTGACGAACAATCGAATCCATTCCATTAAAGCCTTCCTTTAGGGTAGGCGTGTTATTGGCATAATCCCAATTATTCATCCAGGCCAGAGCATAACGGTGACTGTATTTATCTTTGTCTTTTCCTTCCTCGAACGTAACTGCACCATACCAGTCAAACCCATAATCCAGCCACTCAGGTTCACTGTGATCAGGGAGAAATGCTTCTCCATTAAAATCTCCCGTCCAGTAGGCATACGTGTTGGGTCCGCCTGTTGATTTGCTATTGGCGCTCGCGCCCAAAATCCATTGATAGGTTCCATCATCTGCACGCATCTGGTAAAGGTCAGGACATTCCACAAGCCCGATATTTTCCGTTTGAAAGCCACTCGTAAATTGCCAATCCTTTAAATTTTTAGACTTATAAAAGCCAATCTTCGTTCCCTCTGCCATGACCATCACCCATTGATTACGTTGAGTATCTCGGATGATTTTGGGATCTCTGAAGTCCTTTGTACCGGGGTTGGACATCACAGGCTTGTTGCGGTAAGAAGTAAACGTCTTGCCTTTATCCTTACTGTACCACAAAAATTGTTCCTGCTTTCCGCCATCTGCGGAGGGCTGTGTCACAATGGCTACCAGCGTCCCTTTTCCAAAACCTGCGGTATTCTTATCATCGATCACGACCGAACCGGACCAAGGATCTCCATTCCGGTTCGTATATTTGGGAATCGCCACCCCTTCATCTTTCCAATGAACCAGGTCGGTTGATGTGGCATGTCGCCATTCTGTACCGTTCTTTTTGGGATAGTCACGATTGTATAAATAGTAATAATGATATTTTTCATCGAAATAAATGGGACGTTGAGGATCATTCTTCCACTTATCCGGAACGGTAAAATGATAGGCTGACCGATAGGTCGGTGTTGTATGCTTACTTTGATTAGCTTGATTTTTTGGAGTTGCAGCAGATTTTGGGGGTTCGGCTGTATCCTGTTGGTACATACTCCAACCCATAGCTATGAATATAGTTAAGCCTGTGATGATTACAACGGATCGTATCCAAATGCTCTTGGGAGTTTTTTTTTTCATTATGACGATCCTCCTTACCTCTCATTGCATCGTTATGTACCGCCCGATGGACGACAGATCGGGTTGCTACCAATCTGCCGCCTTCGGGCATACTGCATTACATATACCTACTTATTTCTTTCCATACTCATTTGGAGATTCTTTTTTGTCATCCGTTGGATCAATCGTGATTTGCCCTTGCTCCAAAATACCGTTTTTCACAACAGAGGTTTTCGAGCCTTTAATATTCAGCAGGAAGCTTGGTGCGAAAGTAGATTTGTGATCCGGGAAAAGCCCGCGATTGGTCATATAACTCGAAACGACTACGTTATTGCCTTTGCCTTGCGGGATAGCAAAATGGGCATACGTCCAGGTAATATCATCACGATCCAGATCCTGATGAAGAACGAGACCGGTTCCATTCAGGGGTTTATAAGGCCCTGTCAAGGAAGTAGAAACATAACCCAGCATGTAAATATCATCGTCACCGATCGCATCTACAGTCACCTTGGAACCTCTCGTACTCGTAAATAAATACCACAAACCGTTCATTTTGAACACATTTGCCCGTTCAATTTCATCTGTTACCAAATTGGAAGCAATCAAAGGAGGCATTACATTTTTCAACGTATAATCATCATTCAATTCAACGATGCCCAGTGCGCCGTTAGCCAGCTCAGCTCCCTTTTTCTTGGGACTTTGCAACAAATTTTGTTGCTCTTCCGTGAAGAATTTCTTATTGCCGCCATAATAAGCTGGGTTTTGAAGCGAATCTTCGCCTTGGTAGCCGGTTTCTGTCCCTGTGTTCGCTTCAAATATAATATATTTGTGGCCTTGATCCTCGACATAGTGAGGGTCTCTAAACGTATGGTTGTCCATATCTATTCCGACGCTTTGCTGTACATTTTGATAGGTTTTCCCATCTCCACCGTCATAGATCGATTTCAAATCCTCGACTCCATCTACTTTCAGTGTCTTGTCATCAGGCTGAGAGACATTAATTTGAGCCGTGCTCAAGGTTTGTTTGCCGTATAGTTGGTTACTTGGCTCAAAGGGCTGTCTGCTGGTATAAAATAAACGTACTTGTCCATCAGAGGTTAACGTAGCAGAACCGGACCATTCTTCTGACTGATTTTTTAGAATCGGATCGTTGGCAAGTAATTTATCATTGTCTTTAAATACTCTTCCGGCATTTTTCCAGCCGCTCAGCGAGGTATTACCCGCTTTTTGATAGAACAGATATATAAATGTATCCTCTGCTCTTTTAGGATCGCCTGCCAATCCAAAAACGATATTATACCCTTTGTAATTGGCTACTGTGCCATCGGCATTTTGTAACGGCCAAGAGTCCCAGACATCAAAATCAGTCAGCTTGCCTGAGCTGTCGCGACCAATAGCAGAAGGAATATTCTTAATTGTAGACGCATCGAAGGACGGAACCTCATATTTCTCTTTGCCTTGCTGTTTGAAAATATTCAGCATGTCATTACGCGTAATTTGCGTAAATGCATTGTCTGTTTTGAGATCAGATGCATCATTTTCCTCGGCAAAAGCCTGAACGCCGCCTCCTAACAGCAAGGTAGTTGCTACTGTTGCAGTGGCTGCTTTACTGAACCATTTGTTAAACTTCAAGTACTCCATCTCCCTTAATCTAATTATGTTCTAGATTTGAAACCCAACTTTTTGGTTGGTAGGGTCATTTTATATGGTATGTCAAACGATTGATATAGACTGAAAAGCCCTATTATGTGAGGTAAGAAAACAGGTTCCTCTATGAATTTCATCCTCATATTTTCCTAGTAATTTTCTGAAAATTCCTATTTTTTCATTCCTATTACATTCAGAAAAATTTGCTACTTGATTTTTTTCCGTGTTTCATATTGCTAGCTTGGTTGCTTCATTCACATGCAAAATCATTCTAAAATAAATCATACAAAACCCAATTTGTAAGCGGGTTCAAAAAAATAGTTCCTTAGTACCCTATAGTTCAATGCAGAAACAGATTTTTAGTTACAATTTTTTAAGACTTTTTTACTATTTTGTTACCTATACCATATGAATATATCGCAATCTCAAGGGGATTTTTATTTCCTTTTTGTATGCTGGGAAATTTATTGGTCCTATGCGAGGTGGTTTTTTGTTGAATCATTAGGAGGAGAGACCTTTGAATAAAGAGATAGCCCGGACTTTTATTCAAAGGTCCGGGCTATCTCTTTTATAATGAAAGATTTATATTATTTTTTATGCGTGTTCTCTTTGTGGTGTCTTTACGCGCTGATCTGCCTCTTCTTCCGTACCCGGCGGACGGTTCCGCAGTCCGAGCACGACAAACCAGCTAATCACTGCAATAACGACCATGATAACGAACAGGGAATGCAGACTGTTTTCCAGTACAGAACGAAGCAATCCGGCAACCTTGTCACTTAGACTCTGTGAAGCATGAGGTGCAAGCAGACCGTTAATATCCTCCTGCGTAACCCCTTGCTGTGTAAGCTGTCCGTCTGCTGTCTGGGCAGCAATGCGATAATTCAGCCATGAACCGAAGGCAGCAACCCCGATCGTTTGCCCCAACGTGCGCAGGAATGTATTCAAAGCTGTAGACGCGCCACGCAACTGGAACCCGACCGAGGACTGGGCAATAATCGTAAACACAGTTATCGAGAAACCGAATCCCAGTCCATACAACAATGTAGACAGGAAGAGCAGCCAGATCGGAGCCGTTTGGCCCATCAAGGTCATGACGAAGGCTCCCAATACAATCAGGGTCAGTCCAATCAATGAGGTTCGACGCGAGCCCAGCGTCAGCAAAATGCGTCCTCCGATCATAGAGCCAAATAGCCAGCCTATGGACATTGGAGCCAATGCGAGACCAGATGAAGCGGCATCCCCACCGTATACACCTTGAATCCATAGTGGAAGATAGCTAGTCAATCCGATCAGCAGGGTGCTGACTAACAGGGCTGCGGCACAGGAAAAAGCGATATCCCGTATCCGAAATAACTTTAGTGGCACCATCGGTTCCTGAGCGCGTTTTTCTATAACCAAAAACAGAATCAGGAACAGAATGGCTACGGCAGCCAAGGCCAGCAATTCAGGAGAAGCCCAACCGATATACTGTCCGCCCAGTGCCAATACGAGCAAGAGAGCCGTCATCCCGATGGTAAAGGTAACCGCTCCGGGTACGTCGATACGTGCGGTACGCTTGCTTACCTGTTCACGCAAGTAACGGGCGATGAAGTACATAGCCAGCAATCCAAAAGGAACGTTAAAGCCGAAAATCCACTCCCAACCAAAATAGGTGACCACATAACCGCCCAAGAGTGGCCCGATCAGGGAAGAAATTCCCCATACTGAGCTGATCATGCCTTGGACTTTGCCACGTTCCTCCATTTTGTATATATCACCGATGATGGTAAAGGTAACAGGAATGACACCACCCGCACCAATCCCCTGAATGGCCCGGTAGATAATAAGCTGCTCCATAGTACCAGCTATCATACAAAGTAAAGAGCCAAGTACAAACAACGAACAACCGATTAAAAAAATGGGTTTTCGGCCAAACAAATCGCTAAGCTTTCCGAAAATAGGTGTGGTCACAGCCATCGTCAGTAAATATGCCGTAAAAATCCAGCTGAGCAAATTCACGCTGCCCAGTTCACTAACAATCGTCGGTCCCGCTGGACCGATAACCGTTCCTTCAATTGCGGCCAAAAAAGTGGCCAATAGAACACCTGTCAGCACGAGTCCGCGCTTCATAGGTTTATCGTCTCCCAAGCAAATCACAAATCCTTTCCTTATAAAAACTGTGTTGTATCTGTGCGGCAAGCCTTTCCTGAATGGATTATAACCCTCACTGCATAATCGTAAACAGGCGGCCTATATAGGCCGCCTGTTTTGTACGATGTATATATATTATTGTCTACATATCCTTAATTTTTGTCAACTGTAATCGTATGATCATTCCAGCAATTTTCCGTTCTATAGAGATACCCCTCTTCCATACGAAGAACATCGCTGGCAAAGCTTTCAGCTACCTGCATATCGTGGGTGATGATCAGGAAAGCCGAGCCTTCGGCAGACTGCTCTGTGCACATACGGAGCATAATATTCGCCCCTTCGTAATCCGTTCCTGCGGTAGGCTCATCCAAAATGTATAGCTTTTTGGGCAAGATGAATTGTGCCGCAACGCTCAAGAGTCTTTTTTCGCCTCCACTTAGCAGGTACGGGGAGGCATCCAGTCTGTGCTCCAGCCTTGCGGCAGCCAGCAAGTGATGCGCCCGTTCCACATATGCGGCGGGAACCGGCTCCCCGGTCCGTAAACCAAGCTTGGCGCGAACGCTGTACAAGCACTCTTCCCACACCGTTGCAGCTGCAAACTGATGCTCTGGCTGCTGGAACACATAGCCGATTTCGGTAGCCAGCTGGTGAATGGGCAGCTTCGCCATATCCTGCCCCTCCCACCACATGCACCCCTTCGGTGCAGGAAGTAGGCCCATGAGCAGCTTGCCGAGCGTGGTTTTACCTGAGCCGTTCTCGCCCAACAGCACGGCTCGTTCGCCAGGTGCAAGGGCAAGACTCACGCCCTTGAGCGCCGGGCGCTGGCTGCCGGGGTAGGTGAAGGGCAATCCCCTCACCTTCAGCAACGGCTGCCCAGGGCGGTCCGCTGCTGAGCCGGGATTCACCCCCGGCTCACGCGGCATGTCTTCCCTCCCTGCCGGAGAGGGGAGCAGCCCCAAGGCGGCCAGCTGCGCACCATGTTCGCGCAGCAGCGTTTCGGGCGGACCCTGCAGCTGCACGGTCCCGCCCTTCAGGACGATGATGCGCTGCGCTGCCCGCGCGCCATCGTCTATGCGGCCGGACGCGGTAACTACCGTCCGGCCTTCGGCATGGAGCCGCCGACATAACAGGACGAAGTCGCAGACAGCCGGCGGGTCTAACTGCGCAGCTGCGTCGTCGAACACGACCAGCGGCGCTTCCAACGCCAGTACCGCTGCAATCGCGGTGCGTTGGCGCTGGCCTCCCGAGAGGCGCCGCACGAAGGAGTCGCGCTCGGGAGCTAGGCCGACGGCCTCCAGCGCAGCGGCAATGCGCTGCGCTATTTCTGCCGGAGGCACGCGCAGGTTCTCCGGCCCAAAAGCAATCTCGTCTTCGACGATTCCCTGCACCAGCTGGGCATCCGGGTCCTGAAGCACGACGCCGACAGTGGTGGCGACAGTAGCCAGATCAGCGGTATCGGGGTCCATCCCGTACACGGTCAGCTCACCCGTTCGTTCGCCCTCGCCAGAACGGGACAATCCGCCATGAAGCAACTGGCATAGCGTAGATTTTCCACTTCCGCTGGCTCCGACAATGGCTACATGCTCGCCCACCGCAATGTCCAGTGTCAGGCCATGTAACGCTGGCTCCACCTGATCATCATACCGATAGCCAAAATTCTTCAAGGATACGGCTATTTTACTGTTCAAATTATCATCGCTATGTTCATTCATAACTGAGATATCCTCGATCCCCATTGTTGAAGATATAACCACGTGCATAGCCACCCACGGCTATGCACGTGAAGCGCGTCCCAGTTCAAACCGTTTTAACAGTCCCGTACGATTTAAGGCATCGCCCAGCACTTTCGTCAGCAGACCACACAGGACAATGCCGCTCAGGATACGAACGACCAGTGCAATCGTCAGCACCTTCCACCCCCAATGCATATAGCCAAACATATTGGCTGCCACAATAAACCACAGCGGAACCATAGCCCCACCCACTAGCATCAGCGAAACTGCGTTCCAGCGCCGATACCGCAACAAGGCAAATACCAACTCAGCCGCAATCATATAGCAGACAGCCGCCGCAATAATAGAAGCAATTCCATAGGCAGAGCCCATAAAAGACTGCACTACCGCACCAAAAGCATAAGCAATAACCGCCGTACCCGGCTTACGAATAATATAATAGGCCAACAAACCGTATATCATGTACAGACCGACAATAGTGGAAGTTGCGATAGGCCCTCCCAGACTGTTTAATGTTTTGTTAATGATCGACAAATACACGGTCATGACGCCGTTCAACGTGGCCAGCATCGCCATGAGTACGATATCCAGCGTTGTAAACTTTGCAAACATACGAGATTCCTTCATATGTATTCTTGACTCCTCTCCCTATCTAATCTATAAGATTGCAGCTCTGATCCTTATACAAGCTGCTACTGTATAAATGTATTCATCTGCAGCCTTATTGTCAACCTAATTATATTTAAAAGGTTGACAATAAGAACAAAAATAAGAGGCTTCACTTTATAAGCTCCACCCTAAAACAGCCGTAGCTACTACAGCAGTCACAGCACATAAGTTGCCTAAACGCCCATTCTTCAGTGTGCGAAGATAGGTCCGTTCTGCATAAGCGCCGAAACCTTTGCCCTCCATAGCCAGCGCCGTCTGCTGAACCCGCCTTACAGCATTCACCAATACGGCAGCCGCATACCCGCTCCACCATGATAACCGATGGCTCCACCCTCGTGGTGGTTCCTGTCCACGAACACGCCGTGCTGCCATAATGGTTCGCCCTTCTTCTTCCAATAAGGGGAGAAACGTTAGTGCCACTGAAATACCGAACGCAAACCGATAAGGAACACGCAAGCGCAGATTCAATGCCTGCACAAAATCTCGGGGATCGGTCGTCGAGAGATAGATATAAGATGCCAAAAACAACACAAAAATCCGCAACGTTAACGCCCCTGCGATATCCAGTCCCTCTGCTGTAATGACAATGGGTCCCCATGAAGCCACGGGATGTCCTTCTCGAATCGCTAGGATAGACAGTATAAAATACGGGATGCCTAACCCAATCAGGAATGACATAGCCCGAAGTTGGCGTGCTAAGGTCAAACGTGCGCCCAAGCCAGCCACAGCAATCAGTACAGCCAAGAGAACTGCTTCCCGCAACGTCGAATCCCAAACCATCGACAGGAGGCTAAAGCATCCCACCCATATTAGCTTACTTAACGGCCCTAGCCTGTGCAGTGGTGATGAACCGCCGTTATACTGAAACAGCATTTCGTTGTGCCTCCAGTCTGAGCCATTCTTCATGCAGTAAAGAATATATCAGCATATCCTTAAAGCCTGTAGATGTATGCTGTACCTGCCGCAACAGTCCTTCCTGTGTCCAGCCCATCGAGGACAGCAGAGCTTGCGAGCCTGTATTGCGCGGGTCCACCAGCGCTTCGATCCGATTCAACCAAATCGTGTTATACCCGAATGACAGCACCAAGCGTAGCGCCTCGGTCATGTAACCCTGTCGCCAATAAGGCTTGGCTATCTCATAACCAATCTCAGCTTTATAAGCTCCCGCTGTCTGCCAATAATTAAAACCACAGCTTCCAATCAACTTCCCGTTCTCCTTCAGCTCTATTCCCCAGCGCAGCGCATCCTCCGTCTTCGCCAGCTCATTCAACAGCTCAATCATATCCTCTGCGTCCTCACGTCCTGACATACCAGAAAGGTTCATATAACGGTGAACCTCCGGATCAGACCAGCAGGCGAACATCATAGCCGCATCTCCGCTTTCCATTCTGCGCAGCCGAAGACGCGGACTTTCCAGCGATGGTATATGCCCCTTACATGCATATGCACACATGTTCAATCATCCTTCCAGCATTTAAAATGACAATAAATATACGCTACATTTAAGCATACACCTTCAACAAACACAACCTTATTTAAAGCTGAGAAGCTTATATATAGAAGATGCCCTTCTGTTCCTAGGATTAGGAATTAGAAGGGCATCTTCTATTTTATAAGAGATTAAACCGTTTGAGAGCTTGTCTTCCGAATCAAAAGTATTGAGCATCTAAGCCTTTTAAGAAGAGACACGGGTAGTGGTGCGTGTCGTTTTCTTCACAACATCCTTGTACAGTACATCCAGCATCGACTGAATTTCCTGTAATTCATCGATCCCTGCACCGGTAATGCTGTACATATCATCATGCGGTGTCAGAAAGTTTTCCTGCGTCAGGTTTTCAAGCTCCTGCTTGACCTCACGTTCTCCTACACGGTAACCGCGCTCTTCCAACACAGGTTGAATATCTCTTATCGTGAGATCGTTCTGATGTGCATAAGAAAGCATCTGTATACGGATAAACAAGTTCTGAACATCTGCATGCATAATTGTAACTCCTCTCTGGCCTAGGCCAACCATGTTACACTGTTTTTACCCATAGAGGATAAGCTGGAAACAGATGAGGGCAACCCTTGCTGAATTACTTTCGATATTGTTTGCCCCGCTAAAAACGTATAGTTTTCTACTTGACTGAATATACACAATCGTTATATCTTAAATTAATTAACCAATGGTAAAAGTGAATTGCATTATTACCTATTTTTGGTGATTTATACAGCACTTCATGTGAAAATTTAATGTTAGGAGCGTGAACTCTACATGTTTCAAACTATACCTTACGAAGGCACACGTCATGAACAATTCGAATCCGTTCTCGGACAACTCCGGGCACTGATTCATGATGAATCCAATACCATTGCTAATCTGGCAAATGCTTCAGCATTACTCGGTCACTTCCTTCCAAATATTAACTGGAGCGGTTTCTATCTTTATGATGGCACTGAGCTTGTACTTGGTCCTTTCCAGGGCTTACCTGCATGTATACGGATTCCGTTGGGACGTGGCGTATGCGGTACCGCAGCAGCAGAACAACGAACGCTTGTTATAGATGATGTACATGCGTTTTCAGGACATATTGCCTGTGACGCTGCTTCCAATAGTGAAATCGTTATTCCCCTTGTCAAGAATGGGGAGCTGATAGGAGTGCTGGACATTGACAGCCCACTTAAAGGTCGTTTTGATCACGAAGATCGTGTATTCCTAGAGGAATTTACGGCTATTCTGTTAGCCAGCCTATAACCAAAAATAGCGCATATATATCGTCTTCCTTCGCCACAATATAGGAGGGTCTGAAACCCAAAACTATCCGGCGAAGGAGATTGATGATCAATGTTCAACAACATGGCTCCACAACAACAACTTCATCAATGTGAACAAATTATTCAGCAATTGGCACAACAAACACAGCAAGGAACCGCCATGTATCAGCAGTTGCTGCAACAAGAGCAACAAAATGCATCCAGCCTTGAAAACCTGATGCAACGTGAACGTAATGCAGCTCAAATGATCCAAACCGCAATCCAGGACCACCAAAAAGCTATGCAACAATACCAACAAGTTATTCAACTGTGTAGTCAGCTGGAAAACACTATCCGCTCGAGCAGCCAAATGACTCAGCCTGGATTTGGCGATAACTATGCTTCCCGTAGTATGCAACCATCCACCTTTAGTGCAGGAAGCCACATGAATCACAGCTTTCCGCAGCATATGGGGTCGACCGGACAGCATTTTGCAGGCAGTGGTAACATGCAGCAGTTCGGAAACAGCAGTCAGCAAGGCATGAGAACAGTACCAAGCAGCATGTAAGCTGTTTTACACAAAAAAAAGGGTGAACAGCAGGCCGTCGGATCGGCTTGTTGTTCACCTCTTTTTCATATCATTTAAGCCCTTTCATCAGCTGTTGCTAGTTTAATTCCCGTTCGGCCAGCACCTTCATTCCGTCTCGCAAATACTCAGCCAGCCCGGGGCGATAGCCTTCATACATTTTATTGAAATCCTCATGCTCGACATACAAGTCTCCCAGCCCGCTATAAATTTCTGCGGTAGGAGTATAAAATCGGCTTACCCATTGAAGATGACGGCGGATCAGCGCCTGTACTTCTTCACTGTTATGCTTCAATCCTTTATTCATGGCTTCAGCCAGCCGTCGATGAATCTGGTCAGCCTCTGCCTGCGAATCCAAATAATCCTCTTTGCTCCAGTTCTTCGTCGCCGTCTTGCTCTCCTGAATTGTTTTCTGAGCCTCTTGACCATAACGGTCTGTCAAATCATGTTCATACATTTCCTGCTTTTCCGGGTTAAACCCTTGGTACATTTGCTCTGGTTTCATTGCTTGTTCCCCTTTCAAATGAGCCACCGTTTCGTCGATGGTTTGTAGGAGAGTATGCAAGCGGAAGACTTTGGCCTCGACCTTGGCTCGATGCTCTTGCAAAACCTCGGCCTTTTGTTCCTTGGTTTGCTCCAGCACATTTCCAATTTCAGATAAAGGCAAATCCAGTTCCCTATATACCATGATTTGCTGAAGCCTCAACAGTTGTTCCTGTTCGTAATAGCGATATCCATTATTTCCAATATGATGCGGTTTCAGCAATCCTATTTCATCATAATAATGCAAGGTTCGTACGCTGATTCCCGACAGATTAGATACTTCCTTCACCGTATAAGCCATTCCGCTTCACCTCCCTTGCTTGACAGTCTACAGTCTCACGTGGCGTGAGAGTCAACGCCCCCACTTGCCCACCTTGGTACTACACTTTTACCCTATAAGCGCATTGTGAACCGCTCATTTGCCAACCATTTTTCATACTTGCGACCTACAATCGGCATCTTTAGATAACTATGCAAAAAAAGCCCACCAACGCGTATTTTCAAATATGCCGGGGGCTCCATATATTCGATTTGACTTAACCACTATTTACAGATCAAACGATACCTAAGAGAGGCTTTTTCCCATAACCACACGATCATAAAAAGCTATCTTTTGAATAATTTTCTCCAAATTGTGCTGCGTTTGTGCCACATGTTCTTCCACCTTCTTTTTGTGGGCTACAAGGAAATCTCTTCTCTCTTGGATTGTGGCTTCTCCTTTTACATTTAGCTCAAGGTATGCCTTAATTTCTTCAATGGTCATCCCTGTATCTTTCATGGCCATAAGGAACCTGATCCAATCGATTTGTTTTTCGGTATATACCCTTCTTCCACCTTCATCCCGACCGACATCAGGTAATATACCTTCTTTTTCATAATAACGAAGGGTAGATGCGGGTAATCCACTCTTGATTTGAACTTCTTTAATGGAGTACATGGTTATTCCCCTCCTCATTCTTTTATTTTCTCTTCAAGTCAGCTTTAACGATAAGTATAAGTTTTCATAGTAAAGAGTGCAAAATTAAGATTCCTACTACCTTGCAGCAGCGAGGCAACCTTCTTATTGCCCGTCAGTCCGGACAGAAAATAGAACGTGGGCATTTGTGCCTCATAACGAAAATCGTCAACATGGCTGATAATATCGTCCACAATCTGGTCGGTCTGAAGACCTTCACGTGCTAATCGAGTTCATACCCGCACCGCCTTATATTTCGTCCAATTCTACACACCAAACGCCACCTCATACAGCATGGGAATCGATTGCCACCACAGCTTGCTCCTTATCCGGTATTACTAAAAATTTTATTGCCAACTAGAATATTATTTATGAATATATATCGGTAATTCTTTATAATTACCCTCACACACCCCTCAATAAATAAACATATATCGGTAATTACTTGTATACTTTTCAACAGTTTACTAAATATATGCGATTGCTTCTCTAAGCCTATTCTTTTTTATCATAACTATTTAGTATTATAAGGATATAAAAAAGGAGGTTATCATTTGAAAAGTACAGGTATGACACGTCCCCTAGATGCGTTAGGCCGTATCGTTATTCCCAAAGAAATGCGAATTTCCATGGATTATAATGTGGGTGATCCTGTTGAGATTTTTGCAGATGAGGAAACCGGCATTCTCGCCTTTCGAAAATATACTGGGGTGACGTGTAAAATGTGTGGTTCAACAGAACAATTAACTTATTTTAGAGACAGCTTTATTTGCGGGGAATGTATTGAGAGTTTAAAGAAGGGGGTAAATTTCAGCCCAGTCCTAAGACCAGCCAAATCAGCTTTATCCAACTCACAACGATCTAATAAAGAGTCCAAACGTCTGCGGCGATCGACACAACAGATGATCGAAAGTCTAAAAGAATTAATGCAAAAACACCCCAATGCAGCACAGCACGAATATGCCAAAATACTTGAGGTTTCCCAAGCCCGTATATCCCAGCTCAAAAAAATGCTATAACCACAGCTTGATACCCTACATAGATATACACCAGTGATTTCATCATGTACAGCTACTTTTGAACCGTGATACGCAGCATCATAGCTAACCGACAAAATGCAAAAACGTCCATGCGAAAATTCCAAACCAGGTATAAAGACCCACTGAATGACTTACAAGCGAGAACGCCTATAGCAAAAGGCAGTGCTACATTTAATATTGGTTCCTGAATTAAAAAATGACCTTCTTTAATTAGAGAAGGTCATTTCATTTATTTATTCATTTTTCTGTAGTAAAACATCCTATACTTTTCCTTTTCGTCAGTTTTTCGTCATTTCATTACATCTTCTCCTCATAAAAAATAATATTCGTTTTATAGAAAGAGAAAGGATGTGTGAACCTAATATGAACAAACCTGCTCAAATTATTTCTATTCTTATACTTTCCGTAAGTGTAAGTGTGTTTGCTGGTTGTGGAAAGCAGGAAACAACAGATACATCTACCAATGAAACAGTACCAACAACCTCAGAAACGGTAGTCAAAGAAGGAACAGATCAACCAGCCGCCCTGCAAAGCTTAGACGAGATCAAATGGAATGATGTTAAAGATCCTCTAATTGAAGATGCCATGATAACAAAACTCAAAGCTGCAATAGCTGCCTTCGTGTCAAAAGATTTGGAACAATTCCATGCTACGCTCGGTCCAGACGTTGGAACAGGTCACGATTACCTCTTCGATCATCCGGTGAAGTTTACTGGTATCGCTGAAGCTATAAAAGAAAATAATCGGACATTGATACCCGTTGTAGGGGAACGGCTGAATAATGAAGAAGGATATTCACCCGATATACGATATACCTTTTACTTTGAAAAGGATAAAGATGGCGCATGGCAAATTGTTTCAATTGATTAACTAAATTCTCTAAGATGCATTTATCTCGATTTGTAGCAACATTGCCCATTCCAACGAGTACGTTTGCACATATGATGCCTTGTCAAAACATTCTTCTCACCGTTCGATGGGGCCGTTACAACCACATTTCGCAACCACTACTGAAGTGAGCAATTTTGTTAATTTATGGGGGATTTTTACTGTGAGTGGTCAACAGATTGTTGCTTTCGTAAAAGCGTAGATCCCGCTAACAAATCTATGTTAGTGCTATATCCTAATGGCACACAGTCTTATATTGATGTTACTCAAATCAGTCAGGCTCAAGGCCCTTATCCAAGCATGCCTTCTATTCCAGGACAAAGCGGCGTCAGGGTGGGAGCCAAGGCGGTGGATCACAGTGGCCTTCCAGTGGATCTCGTAGCGCCAATCGGAAAAATCGAAAAAACTAATATCCAACCCTTATTATAGCAATTGCCACTTGTCATAAGCGAGTTGTCGATTGGAACACATTCAATGTTGGACCAACCAAAAGGCGTCGCCTGCAAATGCACGCGTTGCCTTTTGGGTTAGCCACTGGCTCTGAACATAAATATTAGGATCTGCTAGCCATGTCTGCAATCTGGTTAAGCCACTCTTTACGCGTATCTTCATCAGATTGGGGTACCGACTCAAAAAATAGATGATACATGACATCAAGTCCACAATATTCAAATATGCCTTTGTCGGACGTCAAGCGAAGTGCTTGATCCATACCAATGCTGGCATATTCCGCACGTGATTTTCCCTGCGTATTGAGGATAATAGCCTTCTTTCCCTTGAGCAGTCCCATCTGCACTCCATTTTCATATTTATAAGCAAATCCGTAGGAGAATACGCGGTCAATATACCCCTTCATAATAGCTGGCATCCCCGTCCACCAAATAGGATAAATAAAGGTGATTACCTCTGCCCATTGCAAATACTCCTGCTCCCGTACAACATCTTCTCCAATGCCTCCAATGACCTCACTGCTGCTAACCACAGGTTGAAAATTGATTGCATATAGATCACGAACAACCACATCATGTCCTTTTTGCTTTAGCCCCTCGACTGCTGTGTTCAAAATCGCATGATTAAAACTTCCCTCAGATGGATGTGCGTAAATAATAAGATGTTTCATTGTTTTTCCTCCATTTATTTTAAAGTAAGTGATTGATCAATCACTTAATTTTGTACACCTTCAATTAACTGAATATGCTCAATCCATAGTTCCGATAAAGATACGTTTGAGTAACCTTGAGCGGTATCCTGCTCATAAATAGCACCTCCATTGCTTGTTAATTTAGTTAGTGATTGATCAATTACTAATGATTGGTCTCAGTATAGTTTATTCCTTTTTACTTTGCAAGTGCTTTTTGTTCAACTTTATATAAAAGATTGGTCCCCCAGTTGATGTCCATTAGGGTGTGGTGTCAAACAATCACTTAATATGACTTTATAATGCCATGTTATTAGGTGTATGCTCCTAGAGAGGTGAAGCGTATGCCACTAAGCAGACATTTTGAAATTATTTATATGTTACTCCATAAGAAAAAAGTGACTGCTGATGAATTGGCAGAACATTTTGAGGTTTCCACACGAACCATTTATCGGGACATAGATGTCTTAAGCGCAGCTGGGATTCCCATCTACAGCAGTAGAGGCAAGGGTGGCGGAATATCATTGATGGAGGGTTATGTCTTTAACACCTCTTTACTGTCCGAGCAGGAACAAGATGATATCTTAATGGCCCTTCAGAGTGTGGCCACCGCTACCATTCCACAGGTAGAAGAAGTGCTGAACAAATTGAGTAGGCTTTTTAAAAAAGACATGGGTAACTGGATCGAGGTAGATTTTTCGCCATGGGGAAGCCAAAACAGTCAGAGACAGCTATTTACACTCATACGCAACGCAATAATTACAAACCATGTTATAAAGTTCCGCTATTATAACGTCGCCGGGGAACAGAGTTATCGTAGCGTCGAACCTGCCAAGCTCTTGTTTAAAGATAAATCCTGGTATGTGGAAGGTTACTGTTTAAATACCGAAAGTCATCGTGTATTTAAGATTAGCCGAATGAAAGAGATTGCAGTTACCGAAATTAGTTATGAGCCAAGAACGGTGGTAGCATCTACAGATACAAAGATGAACAACTTGCTTCATACCATTGAAGTAACTCTTCATATTTCTGCTCAAGGAGCTTACCGCGTATACGATGAATTTGCCGAGAAAACAATTACTCAGAAGGAAGACGGCTCTTATTCCATTACGGCACAATTTCCTGTAGGCAATTGGCTGGACAGTTATCTGCTGTCCTTTGGTCCCCTCCTTATAGAAGTTAGCCCCGAACAAGTACGTACAAGAATATTGTCTCATTTAGAAACGATGAAAAGAAATTTAAATGATCCTCTATAATATGACACCATGTAGTCATATTATCACTGCTATGATGAGTTTGAAGTTATCGCTCACAACATCTCACCATAGGAGGTTGAAGAATCAATGAATCCACATAGACCCATGCCACCAGCAGTAGAAACTTACTTTACATCAGCGAACAAATCCCGACTTGAAGCATTTACTTCCGCTTTCGATAAAGATGCGTTGATCTTGGATAACCATCGCGAAATCAAAGGTATGGATGCCATAAAATCATGGTGTGAAGCAGAAATATTGGGGCCGAATGTCACCTTCGAGATCGTGGATACGGATGACACAAATAATACCGTCGTCGTAACTGCGAAAGTAGACGGAGACTTTGATAAATCGAATCTTCCCGATCCACTCCTACTCAAACATCAATTTCTAGTAAACAACAATAAAATTAAAGAACTGATTATTACACTTCCATAAAGTAATTAAAAGAGGATTTTGCAAAAATCCCATAAGCGACTTCCAATGAACAAGATATAGATCGAGATGGTTTAGTTCGTCTATATCTTGCACTTCGGAGCGGTTGGAATCGAATTTTGCAAAATCCTGAAAAAACAAGAAAGGGAAAACCCATATGTCCGCTTATGTTGTTTTTATACGTGAACAGAGTACCGATCAAACTGAACTCCAACTCTATTCTCAGTTGGCACCGGCAGGTTTGGCGGGACATTCCGTCAAACCTCTAGCAATGTATGGCGCATACCAGGTCCTCGAAGGACCCGATATTGAAGGGTTGGCCATCCTGGAATTCCCCACTTTTGAGGAAGCACAAGCTTGGTATTTTAGTCCAGCCTACCAAAAAGCCCTAAAGCATCGACTGCGCGGAGGGCGGTACCGGGGCGTCATTGTCGCTAGTTTGTAAGGTTCGCAGGACAAGTGAACTCGGAGTGGAGATCCCCAGAGGTATTTCTCAACCACATTGTGAAAATCAGGAGGAATTATTCGCATGAGTTTTCAATTAGAAAACATTCTAAGTGAGTTTAAAGGCAAAAAGGCCTTGGTCACGGGCGGTACCAAAGGAATGGGAGAGGCTATTGCTAAGAGACTTACGGCTGCAGGTGCTACCGTAATAACTACGGCTCGAACTACTCCAGCTAATTCAGAAAATCCGGACCTGTTTATTCCAGCCGATATTAGTACGCCTGAAGGTGTAGATAAAGTAGTAAACGGTGTTCTTGAGCGCCTAGGCGGTGTAGATATTCTTGTCAACAATGTTGGAGGCTCATCAGCCCCATCCGGGGGAGCTCTTATCTTGACAGACGAGCATTGGCAGCAAACTTTTAACGCCAATCTGTTTGCTGCTGTTCGTTTAGACCGTGGATTGCTGCCGGCTATGGTTGAAAAGGGAGCCGGTGTTATTATTCATATTTCATCCATTCAACGTCGCTTGCCGCTATATGATGCAACATTGGCTTATGCTGCAGCCAAAGCAGCTTTAACTACTTACAGCAAAGGGTTATCCAAGCAGTTTTCGCCTCAAGGCATTCGTATTAATACAGTTGCGCCAGGCTTTATCGAAACGAAGGCTGCACAAAGTTTGATTGATCGGATTGCTGAGACGACAGGTGACCGAGAAAGTGCATTAAAGCAACTGATGGACTCGTTGGGAGGAATTCCAATTGGTCGTCCAGGACTACCAGAAGAAGTCGCTGAGCTTGTTGCTTTTCTGGTATCCGACCGGGCCGCTTCTATTACAGGAAGTGAATATAATATTGACGGTGGAACAGTTCCAACGGTCTAAAACTCAAGTTAAATACGCTTTATCAATAAGCCCATAACCATATTTGGAAGCAAATTAATTTTCCAATTTATAAGGGTATGGGCTCTCTTTGATTCTAAACAGCTCTGCTAAAACCGTGGAGGCTTTGTAGCAGCCGATTTTGCTCCAATCGCAATTAGAGTTTGCCTAAGTTCATCCTGAGTTACCTTTGCCATTTCTTATGCAGTAGGATATTTCGGTTTTACTGCGTTTCCATTCCTTCTCATTGCGGAACTTTTCAGAGCCTCGCGAACGTGATGTAATCGACTTGGGCAGGCTCTGCCGATTCGATCCGAAGTGCCCGGTTGATCTGTCCCCGGTGATATTGCCCATGTAAGAGGACCTGCAACAGGATGTCCCGGACGGACGTTCGGAACGGAACCCCGCTCTGGTTCGCATAGTCGATCATCTCGTCCAACTCGGATTCCTCGAGCCCTTCGATATAGACACGATATTGTTCGGCGTTTTCTTCGAACATCGTCCGGATCGCCGACAGGTCTTCAGCTTCCCCCCACAACGAATATTGCGCGCTGCCCTTGCCCTGCAATCGGGACAGCCAGACTCGTTCCGCGACCGCGACGTGCCGAACCAGCTTCAGAAGGTCCTTGTTCTTCGTCTCACTCTCCTCGAGCGCGTCCAAGATGCGTCCGTCCGCCCAGTACAGGTGGTCCATCATGCACTTGATCGTCTTCATTTCGGTTTCCCCCTCTTCATCTCATCGATTACTTGAACCTACTGTTAACCGTTAGTTTAATCATTTGAATGAACTAAAACAACCTTTTTTGGGGTGAATTCCTTGTTGCTGTAAACTTCCAAGGAGAAACGTGCTTTACGTTTAGCCTTGAAAGATCTTTGATACTTTAATTTCATAACTCTTCTCAGGCACTGCCTTTTTTAAAAAATCATTTGGCTAGGTCTATTTTGTTATTGTCTTTTTGGGGCTACGACCATCCGCTATTATATTCCATTTTTTAAATATTAATTAAAGAACATACGCGGGTAGCAGTAGTGATTTAAAGGAGCCTTATCTTAATCTAGCACTAAGAAAACACTTTATTTTCATCTGACAATCACGCAGAAGATGCCAAAAAAGCCTATCTAATGAGCAGACATACGCAAAACGTATTATCTATGTCCATCAGATAGGCTTTTATATAACTACTACCGTTTAATAACGATCAGCTTTGTTTCCAGCATTTCTTCCATAGCATACTTTACGCCTTCGCGTCCGGTGCCACTTTGCTTCACACCACCATACGGCATATGGTCGACACGGAAGCTTGGAATGTCATTGATCACCACGCCGCCAACCTCAAGCTTGTCTGCTGCATCCAGCGCGGTCGTGATATTACGTGTGTAAATTCCCGCCTGCAGACCATAGATCGAATCATTCACATGGTTTACGGCTTCATCTATAGAGCTAACAGAATGAATCAGCACAAGCGGGGCAAACACTTCACGACAGGATACCTTGGAAGTCGGGTCCACATTAAGCAAAACCGTCGGCTCCAAAATACCTCCCTTGACTTGGCCACCCAGAGCGATTCTCGCACCTGCTCGAACCGCTTCTTCCAGCCACTCACGGACACGTTCGACATCCTTGGCTGAAATAAGCGCAGATACATCCGTGTCCGGCTCTAGCGGATCTCCCATTTTTAAACGTTGAGTTGCTTCTATAAATCGGGATACAAAGGTATCATACAGTTCATCGACAACGTAAATACGTTGAACTGATATGCACACCTGCCCTTGATTGGCAAAGGCTCCACTCACACAACGGTCGATGACCGCTTCCACATCCGTATCACGGTCGATAATAACGGCCGCGTTGGAACCCAGCTCCAGCGTGACCCGCTTCAAGCCAGCTTTGGAGCGAATTTCTGTACCAACCGCCGGGCTACCGGTAAAAGTGATATAGCTGACGCGCGGATCAGTGACAAGTACGTCGCCAATGGTTTTACCATCGCCGCTGATCACGTTAAGAGCGCCCGCAGGCAATCCAGCCTGCTCCAGCAGCTCCGCGATTAAGTAAGCCGACAACGGCGTCTGCTCCGCAGGCTTTAATACGACCGTATTGCCTGCTGCCAGTGCGGGACCCACTTTATGAGCAACCAGATTCATCGGGAAGTTAAATGGTGTAATAGCCCCTACTACTCCGACAGGTTCTTTGAGCGTGTAGGCCATACGGCCCTCGCCGCCCGGTGCGGCATCCAGCGGAATGGTTTCCCCGTGAATCCGTTTGGCTTCTTCAGCTGCGAACTTGTAGGTTTGCACCGTCCGGTCAACCTCCGCCAGCGCAGCTTTCCATGGTTTTGACGCTTCGCGTGCAATGATGCGCGCTGCATCCTCACGCCGCTCTTCCAGCAGGTCAGCCAGTTTCTCCAAAATGGCTGACCGCTGGTGCGCTGGCATGGATCGCATCTCCGAGCGTGCATCAGAGGCCGCCTGAATAGCAGCCTTGGCATCCTCTGGCGTGGCCTCTGCCACCTCAGCAATGATTTCCCCGGAGTACGGTGATTTCAACGTCGCGTACGTTGAAGCTACCTTCCATTCTCCTCCAATAAATAAATGCTGCTGCATGCTTTTTCCTCCTTTTCTCTATATTAACGTCTCTTTTACCATCTATTTTACCGTCAGCACCGGACAAGGTGCATGCTGAATCACATGATGGCTCACGCTGCCCAGTATCATTTCAGAAACAAGTCCTTTTCCCCGTGTTCCCATAATGATCAGATCCACCTTTTCCTGATCTGCAATTTCACAAATGATACTCGCCGGATTACCATGACCCGCCAACATACGGCAAGGGATGTCCGCGTCCTTTAAATAGTCGGATGCAGGTTCCAGGATATGACGACCTTCCTCTTCGATCCGCTCATCCACATCGACCCCAATCGGGGGCTCATTCATGGATAAAGCCGGGTTTACATGCAATACAGTCAGATGCGGGTTCCCCTGAAGCTGCTTAGACAACGTTTTGGCGGTCTCCAACGCCCTCATCGCGTGTTCCGAACCATCAATCGCGACCAGAATATGTTTGTATTCGCTCATCCTCTTTTCCTCCTCAGAAGTTCGATCTTAGTGTGCATCCACCTGAATATCCTGCATATGTCGACGACGTCCGATCAGCACAACTACACCAATCAGTACCATCAATGCTCCAAAATAAAACGGGGTTTCTGCTGAGTACCACTCTGACAGCTTCCCTGCAAGCCACGGCGAAATGGCCCCGCCCAAAAACCGCATGAAGCTGTAGGCTGCAGATGCTGTCGAGCGCTCCACTGGAGCAGCCTGCATAACAGCAGTTGTAATCAATGTATTGTTAATCCCCAGGAAAATACCAGCTACAATGACGGCGACAATGACAGTCGTTGGCGAACCGGCTACCGTCCCAATCGCCATAACACCTAAATCAATGGCAAACAGCGTCAGCATGATACTAATGGAAGATACCACGCTCAAGCGTGCTTGAATCTTTGGTGCTACAAACACCGAGGTAAAGGCCAGCATAATTCCCCAGCCAAAAAATACATAACCCAAACCATGCTCGTCCAGATGCATTACATATGGAGAATACGCCATCAACGTAAAAAATCCAAAGTTATATAACAACGCTACAATGCCGAGCGTGAGTAAAGCTGGATAACTAAGCGCTTTGAACGGATCAGCAATGGAACCGCGTTTTTTGGGCTTTGGAATCGAAGGCAGCATAAACGTAATGAACAAAAATCCCACTACCATCAGTCCGGCTACACCGAAAAACGGACCACGCCAGGAAATGGAACCTAACTCACCGCCCAGTAGCGGACCGACTGAAATCCCGAGGCCCAAGGCCGCTTCATACAAAATAATTGCTTTAGCTGTTCCAGAAGTAGACAGACCTACAATCGCAGACAGCGCTGTTGCGATAAACAAAGCGTTCCCCAAACCCCAGCCTGCTCGGTAGCCTACAATTCCGCCAACTGTATTGGCCGTGCCACCCAGTCCGGCAAACACAATAATAAATAAAATCCCGGTTAGTAGTGTCCATTTGACACCCAATCGACTAGATACGACGCCTGTAATCAGCATCGCGACGCCTGTTACCAGATTATAGCTGGTGAACAGCAATGACACTTGGCTTTTCGTAGCATGAAGCTGATCAGCAATGGCCGGAAGAATCGGATCGACCAATCCCAGGCCCATAAATGAAATAACACAAGCAAAGGCAACCGCCCATACCGCTTTGGGCTGAGACAGCAAGCCTGAGCGTTCTTTTAACTCTTCAGGTAATGCATGTTGTGAACTCATAATATGATGTTACCTCCACATCTGAATGTAAATGTTCTTGTTATGATGGGTCGTGATCAAGTTCCTCATCCAAAAGGATCTTGCGTTCACGAACCCTGACCCGCAACTCCTCCAACTCAGTCTGGAGCATACGGATGCTGTTGATTTTTCCCTCCATTAATTCCAACTGTTCGTTCAGTGTACCTTCCATATCCTCCAACATGGCCCGTCGCTCGTTCGGTTGCAAATGCTCCGTTCGTTCGCGATATTCCTCCCGCTGGCCCTTGAGCATTTCCGCTGCGGACATGTAACGCTGAAGCTCTTGCAAGGAGAATCCAAGTACTTCCTTAGCACTCACTATTTTTTTTAGTAAATCCACATCCTCCTGCGTATACAGCCGCATATTCCCTTCACTGCGCTGCGGAGAGGGCAATAATCCGATTTCCTCATAATAACGAATGGTTCGCTTCGTCAGACCACTTTGCTTGGCGACCTCATCAATTTTATACGTAACCATGACACCCACCTTATGAAAAAGATTATATATAAATACTACGCCTCTATAACGTTAACGTCAACGTAAACTTTTACGCAAAAAAGAAACCGCCCCTGTTGGAGACGGTTCCTAGTTTGGTTTGCACGGTCATAGACCCGAAGCATCGGCGCTCAAGCCCATGATTATCGCTTTAGATGAAAATGGTACGTGTGATGATAACCAGCAAAATAAAGAGTACCAGAATAACACCAGTGGAAGTAAACATGTTATAGCCGCCACCACCGCAACCTCTTTCTACTTCACCCATCTTAAGTTCCTCCTCCCTCTGTCGATTACAACAAATCGCCCGAAATCAGATTCATGAGCTACGAATTAGATGACGAATGCTTTGGAAATAATAACGAGCAGAATGAAAAGTACCAGAATCGCTCCTGTAGATGTAAAAGCTCCATAACCAGCGCCTACTCCAGACATGGTGATTCCTCCCTTCATGGTTTACAAAAGCATCTTATGCTTATGCCGTCATCCATGATAGGGACAAATGCCGCGCCTGCCGCCCAAATCTAGGTTGGGGTTGTACAGTCCTGTTATTCTTCAGATCCGAGCATACCGTAATACAGGAGGTTTCGTGCCTGCTTGGCAAGCACAGACGGACTTTCACGTCCAGGCAGCAATTTCGTTAACGTCAGCCGTTCAATCAAGCCGATCACGCATTCTGCTGTCAGTTCAGGGTCCAGTTCCTCACGGCAGGAGCCCCATCGTTGCGCCGCCAGTAGATGCTTTTTGATATGCTCGGCCATTTCCGCCTTAATGCGCACTGAGTCTGCCGCCTGGTAAAATCCGACACGAGTGATCGCCGGATTATTAGACAACACGCGAAAAATAGCTTCCAGAAACACTTGTCCCCGTTGCAAAATTTCAGCTTCGCTTTGATCCGGGCCTATCTTCATGCTTTGTACCGTTTCATTCACCAAAGTACGAAAGCTCTCCACAAGCTCATCATACATCTGTTCCTTGCTTTCAAAATGAATATAAAAATCCGGCTGCGTCAATCCTGCGCGTGCCGCGATCGAACTTACCTTTGTCTGATAAAACCCCGTCTGAGCGAACTCTTCAGCCCCTGCTTCCAGTAACAACCGTCGACTCTCCTGACTTCTGACTCCTGCTCCCATCACGGTCTTGCCCCCTTACGCCACAAATCTATCGTATTATAAAGTTCCTTTGCAGTAAGAACAACGGGCTTGAGGATGATATATACCTGTCCTTCAAAAGTCCTAATACGGAAGGACTGAAAGTTTCGGAAAATCAAGGGCATCTCCCTACAAGGTATAATTAACCAATCCGATGGTGAGCGAGCAGGATTTATTACGCTCAGTGATGAGGACAATATTTGCGCATCATCTCAATCGTCGTCAGATCATCATCCAGCCCCCGTTGTTGCAAGCCGTCGATAATTCGCTGACGTTCCTGATCTTTGACATTTTGACCGAATTTAAACTTGGCGGTCCAATCCTCCGGTACAATTTTGATCAGAGCGACCCCTTTCAAACGTGAAGCATACCGAGAATCGCTAGCATCAATCGTGTCATACCCGCCTTCCGGTTGCAGCTTACTCATAAAAATGGAAAAGGCCGATGCTTTTTCTTCCAAATCCACTACATGCTCCGCATGACCACGCACGGTAATGCTTTTAAAAAATGAAGTCGCCGGACATGCCATATGTTCATCCGTAAAATAAGATGGAATGAGCGCATATTCTTTGGCGGCTGAAAAAGTAACCCGATTATCCTCTTTCATCCGTTCCATCTTTTCTCCAGCACGGCTGCCATGAATATAAAAAACGCCATTTCCATAAGCGAAATTCAAGGGAACTACACGCGGAAAACCATCCTCGCTGTTCATGCCTAAAAATCCGAAACTGACCTCGCTTAGAAACTGCTCTATTTCCTCTAGTTCTGCCACCGCAAATTCTTTCCTTCTCATAGTGAACTCTCCTTCCATCTATTGACCAATGATACATTTCAGATTATGTTGAAAATGGATTCATAAAAAGACCCAATATGAACGAAAATGAGTGGCCCAATCGAAGGAGAAGAGTATGGATATTACGATTGCTTATCAACGCGCGCTTCAAAAATATCATCTAAAATATTTGGCATTGTATCATGCTCTTCGTGAGGGAATCCTCAATGGTTCCCTTGCCAGTGGTACGCGTCTGCCTTCCACTCGTGATCTGGCTGTGATGTATGGAATTTCGCGAGGGAGTGTTAAAGAAGCATACGATATGCTGCTGGCAGAAGGATATGTAGACTCGGCAGTAGGCAGAGGAACCTTTGTTATGCAACAGATAGCGGTGCTACCAAACCCATCTCAAATCGGCCAGCAGAATCAGAATCCACCCGTTGCCAAGCAAAAATCCCCTACTCTGTCAGCATGGGGACAACGAATCATGCAGATCGAGAGGGAACGAAACTTACAGTCGTCTCCTGTTTCTGCTACAGATAGAGACCGTGCACAACAGCCTTTGATTTCTTTTCAGGCAGGAGAAGTTGTATTGGAGGGCAATTCACAGATCGCATGGAAAAGCGCACTGACTGCCGCTGGAAAAGATCTGCAAAAGCCCTCGGCTGACGAGACCACTGCACCAGTGAGCGGTGATGAATGGCTACGTGAAGCGATTTGCCATCATGTTGGCAGAACACGCGGAATTACGGCCAGCCCGGATCAAGTCGTATTATGCAGTGGTTCCATGGAAGTAATCACGTTATTAAGTCAGTTGCTTATTCATGAACAAGATCAAATTGTATTGGAGAATCCCTGTTATTCCGGCATCTACCGTGCAGTTACTGCCTCAGGCGGACAGATACTCGCTGCCGAAATGGATCAACACGGAATTGTCCCACAGGATTGGGATTCCAAATTACTGTTTGTTACTCCTGGACGACAGTTTCCAACCGGTGCAGTGTTGCCATTAACACGCCGTCAACATATTTTGCAATGGGCAGCATCCAAGGGTGCGTGGATCATTGAGGACGATTATGACAGTGAATTCCGCTGGGCAGGACGACCCATTGAACCGTTAAAAGCACTGGATCGCGTAGAATGTGTCATCTATGTCGGTTCCTTTTCCAAAAGCATGTTCAGCAGCCTTCGACTCGGGTTTGCAATCCTGCCCGTTGAATTAGCCCAAGCGCTGACAGCTGCCAAACGACTATACGATCCCCTGCCGCCTGCCCGCTTGGAACAGCGCGCACTGGCACGTTTTATGATGCGCGGCGACTTCGTTCGCCATGTGCGTCGGATGACTCGCATATACAGATCACGCTACGACGTGTTCCAGCGGGAAATACAGCAGTTGAATGAACTGTTTCACTGGCATCAGAACAATTGCGGACTACATGCCTATGCCATCTGGAAGCATGAGTCTGCCCAGTATCATCATTTGATGCAGACAGCACGATTTTACGGAGTCACATGGCGTGATGCCGCCGATTACCAACTGACACCGGGACCTCCATCTGCCTGCTTTATCTTTGCTCATTTAACGGAGCAACAAATTATTGAAGGGTGTAACCGTCTGCGCCAGGCTTGGGACAGTATCAAACATCAGTATCACGGAGCAACGCTGAGGCTTTAAAAGGGTGCTCCATTCGCACTTTGTATATAGCAAATTAGACTAACGATAAAGAAGACTTGCCCTTTCCATTCCCTTACTTTTTCATATGATGCTAATAACTTAAAAGAATTGGAGTGAGAGAAATGGCAATTAGTCCTCTTTGTAGACAGTTTGCAGCTATATTAAAAGCAACACCTCAAATCATTAACGGAGTTTGTACTGCATCTACAGTCAGAAATAACATCAAGCCGATCATTTTAGGGAAAAAGACCAGATCCTTTCTTGCAATACCCCAAGCATTTTCTTTCGAAAGTATTGGCCGTAACGGAAAAGGATTATGTCTTGGTGAAACCGTAATTTTGACCGCAGAAATTAATCCGTTTATTTCTCGACTTCGTAAACATGATATCAAAGTGACGGCACTGCACAATCACTGGCTATTCGATAACCCCAATCTCTGGTACATCCACTTCGAAAAAGTAGAAAAACCGCTTGTTTTCGCCACAGAAGTGCGTGACGCGCTTAATGTCTTGACAACGAAGCCTGTACGGCCGGTTATTAAGAAAAAGTAAGCTATCAATAAATGCAAAGATCCGCTTTGGCGGGTCTTTTTTTGTTATGAGCGGAAATTTGGAATGGGTCTAAGCACTGGCTGCTGCCAAACGACTATACGATCCCCTGCCGCCTCCCCTCTTGGAACAGCGCGCTCTGGCACGTTTTATGATGCGTGGAGACTACGTTCGTTATTTGCGGCGGATGACTCGAATATATCCCCTTATTTAATTACTAGCCCCAAAAGGCCCACAAAGGATGAAGCCTGATGCGGTGAGATGATGCAGCCATTCAAGTCTTCTATCTCTACTTGTAATCCATCAAATTCGCAATCACTGAGATCAATTCCCTTGAGCTTGGACCCCGACAGGGTGGCTTGATCCAGATTGCAACGGGCAAAAGAGGTTTTTTGTAGTGTTAAATGATACAGATCTGCACTTATCAAAGAACAATCCTCAAAACCAACTTGCTTGAAATTAGCAAAACGGAACATCGAATAATCCCCTAAACAATCCGAAAAACGAACGTTTTGGAACCTGCTTCTCGAAAAATCCGTTCCGAGCAATTTGCAGTTTCTGAACTCTACCCGATGGATAAAGGAACCTGAAAAATTAACATTCGATAGATCGCATTTATCAAAAATAACGTCTGTCCATTCACTTTCCGGCAATGACGATTCCATGATCGTTACATTTTTAAAAGTCATCTTCTCTAATGAAACCTTAACCGCTTCCATATTGTCCAAAATGATATCCTCTACAGACCCTATACTGAGTTCGTCTTTGGATCGTATGGAGCGCATTTCTTCATTTAATACGGGTAAATCCGCAGGAATCTTTGGTGACTCCATTTTATTTTTCATATTACCTCTACCTCCACGGTTGAGAGCCCTGTGGGACATCTATATGAATCTATTTTCTATCAATTCTCATACATAGGGTAGCAAAAGTATTTCTCACACATATATTAACGTAGTGAGCACACTCACGAACCTTTGTTAGGAGGTTGATAACATGGCAGTACAGCTATCTAATCAAGTGTTCTCCATCTCTGTCGGAGATTACGGGGATCTCTCTTCCTTGCGACTGGTAGGGGACACTTTTAATACCAACTATGTTATGAACAGCTCCAACGCACCTAAACAGAATACGTCGGATCATCAATGGCTGGGTGAACTCATGTTCACCTATCGTCTCGGCAACGGAGCGTGGACTCGGGCATGGACAAGCAATTCTGCTGATGCGCGCCAGATCACCTCTTCTGGAAACAGTGTCCAGGTAGCCTATCAGAATTCATCAAACCATCAGGGAATACGTAATTTCATTTTACATGAAACTTATTCGTTGGTTAACGATTATTTGCACTGGCAAATGAAAGTAACGAACAGCTCTAATCAAACGCTGGAGATCGGAGATTGGGGACTGCCACTTCCGTTTAACGAGTACTGGTCCGGTGGCAATAATGAACAAATTTATGAAACCAGAGTACTCTCACACTCCTTTGTAGGCCATAATAGCTTCTTTATTACCGCCGGACGACCTAGCGGCATCGGACCGTATGTACTACTAATCCCTGATGCCTCAACGGGGGCTGGTCTCGAATATCAGGACCATTGGAGAACTGAGGAGCATCCCGGCAGCACATGGGCTATGGAGCAAGGGGGCTGGTCCGAAGGACTGAATGTGTTCTATATCCACTCCAATGTCATCAAGAGCACCAACCGTGGCTATCTTGGAAGCACCAGTCTGTCGCTGGCTCCTGGGGAAAGCAAAACGTATGCTTTTAAATTTTACAAAGTAGCGGACGAGCAGGCCGTAAAGGACAGGCTGTACAGTGAGGGACATGTGGATGTGACCGTGGTTCCGGGTATGATCTTCCCAACCAATCTCAAGGCTAAATTCGATCTGCATACCAGCAAATCCATTACCTCTGTCACCGCGCAATATCCGTCGGAAACGACCATCAGCTATCTGGAAACAGCCCCTACAAACCATAAAATATATGAACTTACACTGGGACGACTGGGACATAACAATATTACGGTTAACTATGGTAACGGCGAAAAAACCGTTCTCCAGTTCTATGCCATCGAGCCAGTCGAAGCTGCACTTCAGCGTCACTCTACCTTCATGGTCAACAGCACCCAATGGAACGTGCCGGGCGACCTGAGGGACAAGGTCTTTGATGACTGGATGATGCAGTACAAGGCCAAACGCAACAGCTTTGCTGGTTACTGGGGCTGGGGTGATGATTGGGGGCTAACTCACGGTCAGTTTCTGGCGGAGAAAAACGTTCAGAAGCCCGTGGCATCTGAGATCAAGGCAGTCGATGATTATTTGGAAGTGGCCATCTGGACGAATTTGATGGAAGGCCATCATACCGATTATCTGGTTCCTGATTTCCTGATGGCGCAGCCTAATACGACACCAACATACCGGGGCTATGCCTATCCGCATATTTATAATACGTTTTTTAGCATGTATAAACTTGCCAAGCTGTATCCCAACCTGATCAGCTATCGAAATAGCAAAAACACATATTTGCTACGTGCTTATCGTATTTTTAAAGCGTTGTATGAAGGCCCTGTTGCCTATAATTGGAACACGGGACTCATGGGTGAGCTAACTACACCTGATATGATTAAAGCGCTTCAGGAAGAAGGCTTGACCACCGAGGCTAACGACCTGATTGCCAAAATGACTACCAAGTACAACAATTTCAAAAACACCACCTATCCTTATGGCTCTGAGTATAACTATGACAATACAGGCGAAGAAGCCGTATATACACTCGCCAAAATGAACAACAACACGACGATGATGAGCAAAATCAACGCCAAAACGCGTGCTGCACGTGGTCATATGCCTGTCTGGTACTATTACGCCGATCCGGTCACAATCACCGGAGAAAATTGGTGGAACTTCCAGTACACGACCTCGCTGGCAGGCTATGCGATGGATGACTGGACACGCCGTTATTCGTCCAACCCCGAAGTGGACCAGCGCCTATCCTATGCCGCCAAGCTGGCGAACATCGGGGCGATTAACTCGGGACAGATCAGCTCTGATCCTGCCAATATCGGAGCGGTATCGTGGACATATCAGGCAGGCAAGGGCAATTACGGCGCCCTGGGTCTGGACGGCGGCCCTCTGTTTAACGGATGGCGCGGCATGTCCGGGGAAGCCGATCTAGGGCTGTTTGGAGCCATTAAAATCCTAAGCTCGGATGTTGCTGTCGATCCCATATTCGGTTTGTTCGGTTACGGCTGTGACGTTACAGAAAGCAATAACAGCTATACAGTTACTCCAAAAGACGGCGTATTCCAACGTCTGCATCTGATCACCCAGAAGCTGAGTCTGGAGTTGAACCGGGATCAATATAGCTTGGCCATCGTGTCCAAGTCCAAGAACAACATGCGCCTGACACTGAAAAATATGACCCCAGGCACGACTCATACTACCGTTATGAGCTTGACCGGACTCGCGGCAGGTACGTATGACGTGCTCGTAGACGGCACAAAAACCGGATCAGTCACGGCTGCTAACAGCTCTGCGATCACGGTCAGACTGAATATCGGTACGGCAGCCAACTATGATATCCGTATTCAGTCGAGTACAGGTAATCCGTCTCCCGCTGGAGACATTATAGCCCATTATGAATTTGACGAAACGACCGGATCTACCGCAGTCGATTCTTCCGGTTATGGACAGCAGGCCAGTGTAAATGGAGGCTCGTGGGGCGCGGGACGGAATGGCAATGCTCTGCGCCTTACCGGTACAGACGCCTATGCCAGCCTGCCCGGCGGAATAGTTAGCAGCCTCAATGACTTTACCATTGCCGCATGGGTACGAGTGAACACGCATAATGGCTGGGCACGCCTGTTTGATTTTGGAGCAGGCACGGATCGGTATATGTTTTTGACACCTAAGGCCGAGGGAACTGGTATGCGCTTCGCTATCACTATCTCGGGGAACGGAAAGGAACAACAGTTGAATGCGCCAGAGCTAGCAACAGGGGTTTGGAAGCATGTCGCCGTGACTTTGTCAGGCAATACTGGAATGATGTATGTGGACGGTGTAGAGGCGACGCGTAACACGAACATGACGCTGAATCCTTCCAGTCTTGGACTGACAAACCGGAACTATATTGGGAAATCCCAGTTTGATGATCCCTATCTGAACGGCGCAGTAGATGAACTGATCATTTACAACAGAGCCCTGACCGCTCAGGAAATCCGGGGCTTGGCCTCGGCAAGTAGCATCATTACAGCCCCTGATGTGGGAGTCCAAGCATATGCTGAGGGGGCAGATTAGAATGCATTATGCATTCATTCATGCCGTTAACGTTTTAGATTGTGAATGATTTGTATTATGAATGATTTGTATCGTGAAACATTTGCATCGTAAATGATTGGGATCGTGAATTATTTCTGCTGGTGCTTCTCATTGCCTCCACCCCGGATTTCTTATATTAATTCTGTAATCAGGGGAGAAATCCGGGGAGGTGATGCTTCCGAAGTGAGCCTTCCTGTGGAAATCTCTTAAAGCGACCACTTTACCAAAGCAATCAGCGGCAGCTATTCCATCTATAGATCAATTAGCTTCGTCTAATACGTGTCGTTCTTGGTCTTAAACGTACGAGTTCCTCACTGGTGAGTTGTCTAGTATAGGAGCGAGGGGAAGACCCTGTATCTACCCTCAGCACCCTGCCTGCCCCGTTGGGGCGGGCTACCCGTGTGTTGAATACCTGCATGGCCCACTGCACTGGAAAGGCTATGGATAAGCGACCATCTGCCGTGCCTGCATAATTAACCGCAGCTGCATAATTATCTGACTGTCTGAGCCATACAGAGCCAGAATCCCCGGGTAGTGATACAGGAGTCGTACCTCTAATAACCGTCTGATCTTCGAAGGTCAGTAAGCCCAACTCTCCACCATAATTGATTTGCAGGTCCGTATAGACGGACTCTACCGTGCCATTGACTCGTCCGGTCGTACGCCCAACCTTCTTCAACCTATCCCCTATGCGATAAGCGGTCACATGACCCGGAATCGCTCCTACTGTGGCATAACGCGGATTGAGCAGGTTGTTACGGGTCGGAAGCGAAAGCGCCCCATCAATCAGGTTCGTTCCGGTGGGATTCAAGCGTACGTAACGATATAGCCGTCCTATACGATCCTGAGCAACCGTCCCCCCATCGGCTCCGCCTGGCTGAATTGTAGCCTCTCGATTGTCTGTATTGGAGGGATTGAGGACATGGTTGTTGCTAAAAAGATAACGTGTAGCCGGCGCTCCAGTTGGGGCAACGATGAGTCCGGTTGTACCGGAGCCTTCAATCGTCCCGACACTGTAGCCGGCGATGACCGGGCGTATGCGCACTTTGTAGTCCGTAGCATTGGCTCTGATCTTTCCAGTCTTTACAATTCGGACTGGAACGTTCGTTTTCTTTCCTAATGCGGTGGCCGACAGGAGTCCAGTAGAGGCCGACGCTAAACGGTCCGTGTACACAATGACAGCGGCTCCCCTTTTGGGATGGGCAGGGTCCCTGTATCCTACGCCAATGCCGTGGACACCGGACATTTTTAAGACTCGCTTGGCCATCCGCTTTTTCACTTGAAGCGCGGCCGAGAAGGTAGCCAACATAATCATCTCCTTTTACATTCAGATGAAATATTGTATGGCTAAGGCCGCTTCGCGTTCCATTTGATCTTACGATCGCTGTATTGAAAGGCATATGAAGACATACCATAAAATGGTATACTTATTTCCGAAATTGACATCTTATCATTTGATTCTGATGTTCAAGGAGGTACTTTATGTTTTCAATCATGTTGACATACAGCATACAAGCAATTGCAATTTTACTAATTATCTTTGAATTGTTGAGAAAAAACAGAAAAAAAGTAGGCTGGGGATCACTTTCACTGCTGTTATCTCTTCTTGGCATAGCTGTTTCTTTTGAATTTGGCGATTACATATTGGGAGACCAGTTGCTTTCCTTTTTTGGATTGTCCGCATGGTCCAATCCTGTCGATAATACTAGGTTTCACTACACCATTTATCTATCCAGTATTTTTTTTATTCCCAGTTTAATCATTGGATATAAAAATCCTAAAGAGTTTGGAGCTACAATCGGAAAACGGATTTCTAGTATATATCTATTTTTGATCATCATTTCGCTTTTATTTTTTATAATAAGTAATTTCTCGAAGTGAAAATTGGATCTGCGTCGTTCCAAAACAAAAGCCTTCCTTAATTATAGGAAGGCTTTGGTATTTATGTCATGGGGATGATGGGAAGTACCATCCGCCTACCCACGTCTCCACCTTATCCCTTAACCGCTCCCTCCGCGATTCCTTCCATAATGAATTTCTGAAAGAATGCATAGATCAGGATAACCGGGATGGAGGTCAGCACGAGTGCGGCCAGAATAAGTGACCATTCCTTGTTGTACTCTCCAAACAGCATATTGGTCGAGAGAATCAAGGTGTAATGGTTCACATCCGTCAGCATCAACAATGGAAGCAAAAAGTCATTCCAAATCCACAGAAAATCCAAAATCGCGATAGTAACTGTAATCGGCAGTAGCAAAGGAAATATAATGCGAAAGAACGTCTGAAACTCATTACAGCCGTCCATTTGCGCGGATTCTTCCAGCTCACGCGGGATGGATTTGACGAATCCATGATACAAAAAGATCGCCATATTCACGCCCAAGCCGATATAGATCAGGGCCAAGCCGTACGTACTGCCCTGAACGGACAAATCTTTTGCCATTCGTGTAATCGGTATCATAATGGAGTGAAACGGCACCAGCATCGATGCGACAAATAGGAAGAAAATCGCACTGCTCAGTTTCCCCTGTGTACGAGACAGCTTGTAGCCTGCCAGCGCCGAACAGATCACAATGCCACCAATGCCGATAAAAGAAATAATCGTGGAATTAAGGGCGCTGTTCAGCAAATGAGTCTGATGAAAAGCCTGACTGTAATTTTCAAAGTGAAGCTTTGTCGGCAGCGCCGTAAAGGATACAAACATCTCACCCTGTGTTTTAAACGAGTTAATTACCGCCATGTAGATGGGGAAGAAGGACACGACTGCGCCCATGCACAAAATCAGCGTAATCAGCAAGGAATTGGCTTTCTTCAACCTCATGCCTCCACCTCCCTCTTCTTCATGACACGCAGCTGAATCAGGGTGAAAATGAGAACGATCGCGAACAAAATTACAGATTTGGCACTCGCATAACCATAACGGAAGTTGTTGGAGAACGCCTCCTCATAAATGTTCATTGTAATCACCTGTGTACTGCGCCCCGGCCCCCCGCCAGTCAGTCCGTATACGACCTCATAAACCTTGAAGGCACCATTCAGCGTCAGGAAGAAACAGATCGTAATCGCATGGGTAATCATCGGCATCGTTACGCTTCGCAATGTTTGAAATGCGTTCGCCCCGTCAATAATCGCAGCTTCCTTCAAGCTTTGTGGCACGCCTTGAAGCGCAGCCAGATAGATGATCATCATATAACCGACGCCATTCCAGAGCGACACGATAATAATAGCGAAGAAAGATACTTTCGGATCGCCCAGCCACGATTGGCCCAAAAAGGCGATAGCCGTCTTTTCGGCGATCTGTGGCAGCACGGAGGAAAAAACGAATGTCCACATAAATGCGCTAATAATGGTACTGATCATATTGGGCATAAAAAATATCGTCCGGAAAAATCCTTTGGTACGTGTACGCGACTCAATCAACACTGCCAGAGCCAGTGCCAGTACATTTTGCAGCACAATCATGACGAATACGTATTTAAGGGTAAACCAAAGGGAATTGAGAAAATCGGGGTCTTCCTTCAACGATTCCACAAAGTTCCCCAAGCCGATAAAGCTGTAATTGGGATTCAATCCGTTCCAGTCTGTAAAGCTGTAGTACATGCCGCTGATCGTTGGAATGAGCAGGAAGATGGCATAAAAGATCAGCGCCGGGGCGGTAAACGCCAGTAGCATGACGTATTTTTTATAGATTTTAAAAGGCATGGAGTCTCTCCCTCCTGGTGTAATTCTATAGGTTACCGTTACTTGTTCACTTTGTTATACGATTTCCATGCCTTATCCAGCGCCTTAATGACGTCATCCTGCGAGAGCTGACCCGCATAATAGGATTGTAGCGATTTGCCTGCCTCGTCCTTGACCGCTTGCGGGATCGATGGATCTTGGTACGACTTGCCTGCTTTCACATATTCGGTAGCGTCATTAACCCAAGGATAGCTTTTAAACGTATGCACTTTGGAGATCGGGTTAAATTTCAATGCTTCATAGAACGCGCTAGAATCCTTGTCATCCAGTACATAGTTAACAAAATCGAGCGCAACCTCCTTATTCTTGCTTGTAGAGGATACAGCCAGCGAAGTCGAAGTGGACAAATTGATCAGTGTCGCATTGGGATCGTCATTGATTGGCAGCGGTGCTACCCCAAAATCCATCTTCGGATCCGATTTTAAAATCGTTTCCGCAAACCACGGTCCCTGAATCCACATCGCCGCTTTACCCGAGGCAAACGCAGCCGATCCATCATCCCCACCGATTTCCAGCGCCTTGTCTGTACCGTTACTATTCACCAGATCAATAATATCGAACATGCTCTTCATTTCGGAAAAGGAGCCTTTATCCTGATTCATCCGGTCGATAAAATCCTTATTCTGTGTGTTCATCATCGCACCCGCTGTCAGCGGCACGAACAGCTGTGGAATCCAGGATTCCTTGTAGGACAACAGGAACGGTTTCACATTATTCGCTTTCAGCTTCTCGACCACTGCCTTCATTTCGGTCAACGTTCCCGGCGGCTGCAAATCCAAATCCTTAAATATCTTTTTATTGTACAAGTAGCCCCATGAGATCGTCTCCAAAGGAACCGCTACGACCTTTCCGTCTTTGGTTGTCACCGAAGGCTTCACACTATCCATCAATTTGTTAACAAAAGGCTGACCGGACAAATCCTCCAAATAGCCCGCTTTATAAAACGGAGGGATTTCATTCACCGCGTGCAATGCAAATACGTCCGGCGCATCGTTGGATGCGAGTCTTGTCTTCAAAATTTGTGCAGCGTTGTCCGCAGGCGGCATCTCCAGTTGAACCGTAACGTCGATATTTTTATCTTTCTTCTCTTTCGCTACGAACGCATTAATGTATTTATCGTAGTGCTCCTTCAAACGGGGCTGAGCAATAAACATTTTGAGATTCACCGTTTTGCCGTCTCCACCGGAACCGCTGCTGTCACTGCCTGAAGAATTCGCTCCACACCCGGCCAATAACGTGCCAACCAGCATTGTGCTCAATACACCTTTCCACATTTTCATAAAAAATGACCTCCCCTATTTTGAAAATAACTGCTACCCACCGGCAAATCAGTTGTTATTCAAAGCAGCTATGCCGCCGGTCTTCAACCTCTATTCAGCTCTGTGCGAACTTCATAGAGGCCAAATTCCTTTGTATCGCCCCTTTTGTATACGCTTTCATTATAGGATGGGAGGTCACTTCTGCCATTGGACACCCTTAGCTTATTGGATTGGACTTTTTTAAACTTCCTTCCTCATTTCACCGGGTGCCATGCCAAAATGCTTTTTAAATACCCGATAGAAATAAGACACATCCTCATATCCTGCCATCTCCGCAACTGCTTTAATTGAAACCTGTTTATTGACCAGCCATTCTCGCGCCTTTTCCATTCTTCGCGCTACAATATAGTCCGTTACATTTTGACCATACTCCTGCTTAAATACCTTGCTCATATACTCTTTGCTCACAAAAAAGTTTTTCGCCAACTGCTCCAGTGTAATCGGCCCAGCAAAGTGACTGTCGATATATCGCCGTACCTCTTCTAAATTCAGCTTGTTTTTGTATTTCCGCTGCCGAATGAGCTGATCCAGTTCCTGAACATAGCACGACGATACGAATTCCAGCGCATGTTCCACAGAGGATACGGCATCCTGCGACAGTAGAAATCCTGCCTTTGCCGTAGAAGTATCCAGCCCGTTATCCGCTGCCAGCTCTTTCAGCAGGGAAAGAAGCTCCTGCACCAGCCTGCCCAGCATAGGTGGACTCGGCGCTCCATAACTCTCCAGCTCCTGCATAACCTGTCTGCAGGTTAGGTTCACCCCGTCACAGTTCAACTCATTAAAATAAAGACGCAGCAGTTGCTTATACCGGGTCAGCTTGTGAAAAAACTCATAATCCAGCTCCGTCGCTTCTTGCTGCTGTTCAGCAGCCTTGACCTCCAGATCGTTTTTGCATTTGAGCAACACTGCATTCAGCTCGGCAGGATTGACTGGCTTTAACAAATAATCGACGGCCTTGTAACGGATGGCATGTTTGGCATACGCAAAGTCATCATATCCGCTCACGACAATGATTTTTACATCAGGACAATGGTTATTTAGCGCTTGCAGCAGCTCCACTCCGTCCGCACCCGGCATGTGCATATCCGTAATCACAATATGGGGAGCTAACTCCCCGACTAGTCTGAACGCCTCGTCTCCGTCCTCAGCCTCACCCACTACCAACATTCCGAGTTTTTCCCATGTGCCAAATGTCTTCAGAATATCGCGATTCCACGGCTCATCGTCCACAATTAATACTCTGATCATACTTTTCCCTCCTCTGCTGAGATGAATGGAATGCGGATGGTAACACGTGTACCAACACCCTGCTCACTATCTATCATCACTCCGTAGTGCACTCCAAAATTCATCCGTATGCGTGAAGACACATTGCTCAATCCGATATGACTACCCTGCGCCCAGATCGGTTCCTCCGACGCGTTTTCCAGCTTTGCCCGTACTTTTTCCAGCTTGTCCGGGGTCATGCCGTTTCCATTATCGCAAACCGTAATACACACATCTTCTCTCATAATCTCCACTCGAATTCCCATTCGCCATGCCCCTGCCTTACGGTCAAGACCGTGCTGAAACGCGTTTTCTAACAATGGCTGAAGCGATAGCTTAGGCAGACGAATATCCATCGCCTGTTCTTCCGTCTCCACCTGAAACACTAATCTTTGGGGAAATCGACGTTGTTGGATGCGCATATAATGCCCTACATGGTCGAGCTCTGCGCGTAAAGAGGCCAAATCCTGAGGCTCCCGTACCACGTAACGGAACATCTCACTCAGCGACCGAATAACTTCATAGGTGTCCTCCGGCTTTTGAGAAAATACCATACTCCCGATCATTTGCAGTGTATTTTGCAGAAAATGTGGATGAATCTGTGCCTGGAGCGCTTTCAATTCAGCCGTCTTTTTTTGCAAATTGATACTGTATTCCGTCTGGATATGCTCGCGGATTCGGCCTGCCATCCCATGCAGACTTCTTTCCAGCAGTCCTATCTCATCCGGACGTGTACTTGGCTGTCCAACCGGCCCTTTGATCATATCCAGCTCCTGTACGGAACGTGCCAAATGAACAATCGGACGTGCAGTCCGCCATGCGATGAAAACGGCAATGCAGATAGAAACCAGGATTGAAATCACGCCGACGATAATACCATACAGCATGGTTGAAAAAGCGCTGTGGTTAATAGAGGAAGTGGGTACGATTTTGACCAGCTTCAGCCCAACCACATCCAGATCATTATAGAACACATAATGCTCAGCCGTTTGAATCACTCCGGGGCCCGGCTTAACGTCACGAAGAGCTGTCAGCACACCTGCAGGTGGAGGCGAGTGCCGAGCCTGTGCTGGGTACATAACCCTGCCATCCCCATCTGTAATAAGCACCTGATGCTGATCCCCTCGTCCCAGCAGGCCCAGCGTCTGATCGAATTGCGACCACAATACATCCAAAGAAATGGCCCCCGTCTGCTTCTGGTCTTCAAAACGCCGAATACTGCGCGTCAGAGTAAAGCGTTCCGGGTCAGTAGAGCTTGGGCGAATCAAATAATCCTTATTCGCTTGCCACATCTCGGCATACTGCAAGGGAATACCGCTCACTGTCGTAATTTCATTTTGCATACTATTGAAGGTAAACAGGGTTTGCGATTGCTTCGAATAAAGCTGGATGCCGATCACATGACTTCCGGCCGAATAATACACATTCGCCATCGTATTCAGCATTTTTCGCTGGGCATTAAATTGGCTTGAAAGATTGTCAGGCTCGCGTTCATTCAAGTAATCGCTCAGATCAGGGCTGATCTGAATGCTGTAAATCAGATGATTCAGACGATCTAGCTGGTCGCTGATATAAATCCCCGTCCATTTCATATTGGACATGTTCGTCTCTACTACTTCCGTTTCCATGGAAGCTCTACTTTTTTCCGCAGCCAGCACCGTGACAGCAATGACCGGCAGCACAGATAGAACAATCATCGTCAAGATCAGCTTGAGCTGAATGCTGCGTCGATACGGGGCCGTCAGCGCCCGGAACCAGCGAACTGCTCGGGTTGTCATAGCGATGCACTCCTCTATTCAGCCATATGCGAAAACGCCCCGCAATTCGCAGGGGCGCTTCATGTACCGGATACTCCCGGGGAAAACCTATATGATATTATTCGTAAGTTGGTTTCAGCTCATTATTCATCATTTACGCTTCTTCGATAATTATAACACCCCAAGGCTCTAATGGAAGCGTTTCTCCTTGGGTAACCGCATGCTCCCCAATCAGCTCCTTGCCGTCTCCATGCGGATAGACCACCGAGCCTGCTTGTTCGGAATAGTTAAAATAGTACCGGATTGTCCGTCCCAGCTCATTCGTGCCGGATTTAACAATGATCGGATAAGACGCTTCCTGATCCAGTCCCCATACTCCTGCCTTTTTGGCTACAGAGCTGAATAGTTCGCGGATAACCGCCGGGCTAACGATACAGCCGATGTAGGTCGCTGTTCCCTGACCATAGCGGTTTTGCGTAATTGCTGCATATTTGCCCCAATGCGGGTGATCGTAATAGGCCAATACTTCGGCAGTCGTCGGGGTAATCAGCTCCATCCACGTATCTACCTGATTGTCCTCTGCTGCCACCTCAAAAGGATTATTTTTGAGCGTCACCTTCTTCGGCTCCACGAACAAGCTGTAATGAATGCCGCAGGCTTCGCTAATCACGCCCGGCTGTCGGGACGTTCTCACCTGCACATGCTCGTCGGTAAATCCGCTTCGGAATGTGTATACTACATGACCACCTTTCTCCACATATCGGTTCAGCTTCTCCAGTAGTGCGTCTGGGGCAGAATAGAGAACCGGGACGATCAAGAGATCATAGTCGTCAAACGATTCTGTACCTGGATGAACGATATCTGTCCCGATGTTCAGTTTATACAACTCGTCATACAAACGACGTACGATGTCATTGTAATTTAACGGGCTGCTCATATTAAATTTAAACCAGTCAATTGACGTCAATGCTTCATTGCTGACCAGAATCGCCGTTTTATTTTTCTTTTTCAGGTTAACCAAATGCGGAGACAATCTGGCAAAATCCTCTCCTATAGTCTGTGCTTCCTCATACACTGGATTCGGCTCAAAATCATGGCTGAGCAGACCCTTCCAGTAGGTTTCGAAGGAATTATGGATGGAATGCCAGTGCCAGTATGCTACCATATTCGCCCCGGAGGCCAGATGGCTGAACGCTTGCAGACGCAATTGCCCCGGATAGGGAACCCAGTGGGTAAAAGCCTGCGCTTCCGTTTCCAGCACCAGATAGTTGTTATTTTTTGTCGAACGCGCTACATCGCCACCAAAAGAAATTTCAATTCCAGTCAGGTCATCCTGTGATGGATGGTAAATATCCACCCCAGTCACATCAAAGGCTTGCGATGCCGCAAAGTGATCCACGTCTGGCTGAACACCAAAGGAATGACCTCTCCATTCAAAATCAAAGTTTTGCGTAACAAATTGGTCTTCCCGCTTATATTCATTCACCAGCGCGACCTGCCATGCCAGGAAATCCGTCACCAGCTTGCGCTGGAATTGGGAAAAGGCTGCGCCCAAACTCCCATTAATTGTTCCGACCACTGAAGGAAAGTCCTCCCAGCTATTGATGCGATTACTCCAGTAGTCCAGACCAAATTTGCGGTTTAGCTCCTCCAGCGATTCGAACCGCTCCCGCAGATACTTCACAAATTGCAATTGCACATTGGGACCGCTCGTGTGGTAATGCTTGGTCTCGTTGTCTGTCTGAAAGCCAATGACCGCCGGATGATGACTCACCCGTCCGATCAGCTTGCGTATGATTCGCTCGGCATGGAACAGGTACACCGGGTTCGTAATGTCCATAATCTGGCGAGATCCATATTTGCCCGGACCTTGAGGCGTTGTCGCCAATACATCGGGATGCTCCTTCACCAGCCATGTGGGTACGGCATAGGTGGGCGTTCCCACAATGACTTCAATGCCTGCCTTATGCATGGCGTCCAGCACCCGATCCACAGAGGTAAAATCAAACACGCCATTTTGCGGTTCATGCGTACTCCAAGTGGATTCGGCAATCCGTACCACGTTGATGCCCGCTTCCTTCATCATTTGGATATCCTGATCCAAACGGTCATAAGGCATATACTCATCATAATAGGCAACACCGTACAGTAGCTTTTTCATCGAGTCGTCCTCCAATTAGGTTCATCAGGATTGTGCAAAATTCTATTCCAGTCACGCCGAAGATCGGAGCACTAAGTGCATTCCATATACGGACTAGTACAAATAAAGTACTGATAATTGAAACAGATATGTCAACATAATCCGCATCGCTTTCAAAATATCTATATATAAGCGCTTTCTTTTATATAAAAGCTTATACTATAGCATTTGTAAACGCTCTTTTATTATAGTTGAATGTTAGATACAATGAGATTGTCTAAGCGGTGCAAAATTTGCCCTAATCGAAGGTGATCTGATGATATTAAATCCTGATGTTGATCCAGCTCTATTCCATGATTGCCAATGGCTGCCCATTATTGACTGGAATGTGAAATTTTTTGGCGCCCATATTCACCGGGTCAAAGCGGATTGGTGCATGCCTGAGGAATCTCATATCGGTTTTGAAATTGCACTCATTTTGGAAGGTCGTCAGGAAACGATCATGGAAAATAACGTATATTCGGTTGGAGAAGGTGATATTTTAATCATTCCGCCGGGTTTTAAACATGTGAGTCAGTGTGTTTCCCCAAACGGCATGTACTATTTTAGCTCTCATTTTAATGTCGATGATCCATTATTCCGTCAGGAAATGATTAAGAGCAATCAGCTCTTTTTTCCGGCGGGTACTGAAACGAATGCCAAGCTGCAAAAGGTTGTCCATAGCTGGATTGGCATGGTGCGGGAAAGCGGAGAATATACGACAGCAGACCGTTTTCGCATGCAGATTGCCTTATTTGAGCTATTCGGGATATTCTCGCAAATGATATCTACCAGTTTGGAGCCCAGAATTGCGCCTTCATCCGTTCAATATGCCAAGGCCATCATGGAAGCTATTCAATCGAGGTTTAAGCCTTATCGGGAAGATGAATCTGGCGAGCAAGCGTTCCGGCTTGAAGATGTGGCGGCTTCTCTCGGGATCAGTCCTGGCTATGCCCAGGAAGTGTTCCGCAAGGTATACGGCTATTCACCACGTCACTATCTATCGGAGACCAAGTTGCATGAAGCTAAGGTGTTGATCCAGCAGCCCAATCTACCACTAAACAAGGTAGCTTCCCTGCTCGGATACTCCAGTCTGGCTCATTTCAGCAGACAGTTCAAGCGCTGGACAGGCACCAGCCCACTTAAATACCGCCAAACGTTAAAGCCGATTACTGATGAACAAAGGATTAAGATATAAGGACGGATAGCAAAGGCTCCTCCGTGTTATTCAACAAAAAAAAGAGCGTGACACCGAATATTGCGGTTGTCGCGCTCTTTTGACTCTATTTTCTATAAGCTGTACCCGTTGCCTTAATGATCTAAAATCTTGACCAAGCTCTCATCATCGGATCACAGCCTAATATCCCCTATATGCTGGTGCACCACATACATCATCCCCATCAGGAATACGGCCAAAGCCAAGTAACCGATACCGAATTTCCAACGCGATGATGCGGGTACTTCGTAATACTTATCATTTTCAAACGGAATATAATCAATCCCACACAGCAATCTGAGCTGGTACGCATCCGGCGTCGGTATATGTTCCACACCGTTCAGCCATACATGCTGGACAAGACACTGCTGTGGCAGCAGAAGCGTCTGCTCCACATCCAGACTTTCCATATACACCGTCACATATTGCTGCCCCTCCAAATCCGAGTAGGTATTAAAAGATAATCTGCGCGTGTGCTCCGGTCCGGGCAGCGGATATCCTAGCTCATACAGATGCTGTACGTTTACCAGCGGTTTTTGTAAAAAGGATTGGACCTTAACCTCTTCTTTATTGCGCTTCACATATTTTCTGTACAAATCGTAGGCAAAGAACGCCCATATCAAGAAAAATAAAAAGGATTTTAAATATACTACGACTACAATTCCACCCAATAGGCCCACCAGCCACAGCCAACGCGTCACTGCCGTGGAAATCCGTCCTCCGTCGAGCGGATGAATCGGCAGCAGGTTGATCAGGTTTAGAAAAAAGCCGACATACGCCAGCGCATACAACAGAGGACTGTCTGTTGCATAGGCTCCTGCGTATACCGCCATAGCCCCAACCGTCCCGAGTAACGGGCCGCCCATGGCTACATAAGCCTCTGTCTGCGCATCCAAAGGTTGACGTTTCATGGTGATCAACGCACCGAGAAAAGGAATAAACAACGGTGCCGACACGGGAAGCCCCTTGCGCTTGGCGGCCAATACATGTCCCAGCTCATGCACAAACAACAGCAACACAAATCCGACCGCAAATCCCCACGGGTAAATGATCGCATATGCGCTAATCGTTATCGCCATAGATATCAGCGCACCGCCAAATTTACTGAATTTTAAAAGGGCAAGTAACGACTTACCTTTCAGAAGAAACAATGCTGCTGCACTACCAAGATACCATTTGGATGAGCCGGATTTGGAATCGGTCTTTTTCTCTTCATTTTGCAAAAGTATCCGCCTCCTTTCTTTAACACTTCCATTGTATCCTGCAATGTGCAGCTTGTAAAAACTTCTCTAACCCACAGATAAGCGAACTGGGGTAGCTATGTACATTATTCCGCATATTGTTAGACAGCCTCCAATGTCGAATGGTATATTAGTGCTGGGTTAGATGCCCTATTTTGTAAAAGGGGGTTTGCACTTTCATGTGTACTCACTACATGCGTCTCAGATAAAAAGATCGGCTTTTCAATGAAGCTCAACCCGTTTTTTCATATGAAGGGCTGAGGCTTGTTTAAGTTATCTTTTTTTAAACTAAATCTGAACAATGAGGTGTGTTTCATATGACTGAAAAGCGTTCCTTGACTAACCGGAATGACGTTAGCGATATATTGACCCTTGCCCAAAGCAATGGGCTCCACATACAACATGAAGGATTGAAGCTCAATGAATCCGGGCTGGATTTCCGAGCCGTATTCGCCAAAGACATCCACGATACCCCTTGGGTTCTACGTACACCGCGACGAGCAGATGTGGTTCAATCTGCCGCTTACGAGCATAAGGTGCTTCGGATGATTCGTGGTACTCTTCCTATAGCGGTACCGGATTGGCAGGTATATAGTCCAGAGCTCATCGCCTATCTTCAGCTGGAGGATACTCCTGCCGCTACTATTGATATGGAAACAAAAAGCTATGTATGGTTCATCAACCCTGACGCTCTAACGGATAGATTCGTTGCTTCGCTCGCTAAAGCCTTAGCTGCGTTGCACCAGACGGATCACCGACGGGCAGCTGATTTTGGTGTTCGCGTAAAGCAGCACGACGAAGTTCGGCAATTAATGGCTCAGCGAATGGAAGAAACACGGCGCGTCTTTGGTGTATCCGAGGAACTGTGGCAACGATGGCTGGCCTGGCTGGCCGACGATAGCTACTGGCCGGAATATTCCGCACTTGTGCACGGCGATCTGCACCCAGGTCATATTCTAGTCTCTTCGAATACAGAGGTGACTGGAATGCTGGACTGGACCGAGGCTGAAGTAGCTGATCCGGCAATTGATTTTACGAGTTACTATACTTTATTCGGAGAAGTAGAGCTTGCTCGTTTACTGAAGTTTTATGAGACAGCAGGCGGACGTGTATGGCCGCGTATGAGCGATCATATCGTCGAATTAACTTCAGCTTACCCTGTGCTTATCGCCGAATTCGCCCTTAAGTCTGGTCTGGAAGAGTATATGGATATGGCACGTAATGCGCTGGGAGTTCATGAGCAAGGAGAAGGGTTGCCCAACATATAATATAACTGTAGCCACCTGGCAGGCTTTGGTTCAATGACGGACCAAGGCCTGCTTTTTTTTCTGTTCTCCTTTTTCGTAAAGTTACATTCCCCACATGTCCATCCTCCTGTCTGTTCTGTTATCATGTAAGAAAACGGAATAACCCAGGAAAGGATTACGAACCATGAGTTTTGAACTTACCCGACGAGCCATCAGACAACTATGCAGTCAAGCCGCTTATGACGACGGGGATGCCTATTATCGGGCCAAAAGAGTGGCCTTTACACAAATAGATCATGATGAAGGGGTATACGAAGCTACGGTCAAAGGAAGCAGCTTTTATGCTGTTGCGGCGATGATCCGATCCAATGGAAGTATCCGGGCAGAATGCACCTGTAGCACATTTCAGAACACCGGTCGATATTGTAAACATATCGCAGCTGTTCTCCTTAACGCCCATGATATACGCCGTGGAAAGAGTCTGTCTGTGCGCTCCTACGCCTCCAGACTTCATCCCGGTACTGCCCCAGATACAGCAGGAAGCATGGATTCAGACGGGATGTACACATCTACAGATGCTTCATATGATCACACTGCTAGAACAGCACGATCCTCTGACATCACACAAGGCGATCTCCAGCTGACCGACAGCATGTTAAAGCTATTTGGCCGCAAGCGACCGCTTCGCAGCACACCAACCCTACTGGATACTCGCGCGGTCTTGGATTTTCAGTTCGTGATCCGACCTTTTGCCTACGGTTACCAAAAATATATGTTTGGTGTGGAAATGAAGGCCGGTCCCAAACGATTATATATCGTCCAGAAAATCCGTCCGTTTCTGGACAGTATCGACCGTGGGGATAGCTACATGTTCACGAAAAGCTTCTCATACGAGCCTGAGCTGTACCGCTTCCGACCTGAACATGACGCTATTCTCCAGCAATTATCCCAGGTGTGCCACCATGAGCGTATGATTCGGGAAACCTCAGGCACGTATTCATCTTCCAGTAGTCATATGAGCGGCGAGCGAATGCTCCTCATCCCGCCTGCGGCTTGGGAAAAGCTGCTCCCCTTGCTGACAGCAGCACAGGGCGTCTACTTTGAAATTCACGGAAACATGAACGAGGGTATTCCCCAGTCCGACCTGATGCTTCCGCTGCAATTTGAATTTGATGAGGCTGAGGCCGAAACCGAAGGCTACCAGCTAAGCATACAAGGATTGGATGACTTGACCATCATGGAAGACTATGGTGTCGTCATTGCCGATGGCAAGCTTGTCAAACAGAAAGCCGACCCCTTACGGCGTTTGTCCGAGCTAAAACGAATGGTAGAAGTACACCACAGGCGAAAAGTTCAGATCGCGCCAGAGCAGATGGAATCTTTTATGGACAAGGTTGTACCCGGGTTAATGAAGCTCGGACGTGTTCATATGACACGTTCCGTCTCAGATCGGGTCACACAGCAGCCATTGAAGGCCAAGCTGTATCTGGACCGAGTAAGAGACAAGCTGCTGGCAGGGCTGGAGTTCCAATATGGGGATATCATCATCAACCCGCTGGAAACAGATGCACGAACGCCTGGTAACGACCGAATTCTGATACGTGATGGGGAACAGGAGCAACGGATTTTGGAGCTGATGGAGCATAGCTCCTTTGCCAGAACAGACAGCGGATATTTTATGGAAGATGAAGATGCAGAGTATGATTTTTTGTACCATACGGTTCCGCAACTGGAAAAGCTGCTGGACGTCTATGCCACAGGTGCAGTCAAAGCAAAAATAAACAATACTCTGCCTACCCCAAGGATACGCGCGGAGTGGGATGAACGTACGGATTGGCTTGAATTTAAATTTGATATGGAGGACATACCGGAACCGGAAATTCGCAAACTGCTCAAATCGTTAGAGGAAAAACAGAGATATCACCGTCTGCCGAATGGTGCCTTGCTGCCGCTGGAAACAGAGGAGTACAAGGAATTGATTCGGTTCATGAATGAAACAGGTATCCGCAAAAGTGATCTGGATTCAGCCCAAATTCGTGTTCCCGTCACGCAAGGACTGTACTTAATTGATCCTCACGATCATGGGAAAAACCTGACTTTGGGTAAAACCTTTCGCCAGCTACTGGAAAATATACGCAACCCAGACCATCTCGACTTTCCAGTTCCAGACATGCTTGCCCCAATCTTAAGAGATTATCAGGTTTACGGCTTTCAATGGCTTAAGACATTGGCGCATTACCGTTTTGGGGGCATTTTGGCAGATGATATGGGGCTGGGTAAAACGCTGCAAAGTATCGCCTTCCTTGTCTCAGTATTGCCGGAAATCCGCAACCAGCAGCTTCCAGCCATGATCGTGTCCCCTGCATCACTGGTGTACAACTGGCGGAATGAGCTGGAGAAGTTTGCTCCACATATCCGCGTTACTATCGCAGATGGCAGCCCGGAAGAACGCGGCCGGATCATACGGGATGCCGCCAGTTATGACGTCGTCATTACGTCCTACCCGCTGCTACGACGCGATGCAGATGTGTACAGCAAGCCATCGTTTCATACGCTCATTCTGGACGAGGCACAGGCTTTCAAAAATCATGCCACCCAGACGGCACAGGCTGTTAAGGATGTAAAAGCTCGTTACCGTTTTGCCCTGACAGGAACGCCAGTAGAAAATACGTTGGAAGAGCTGTGGTCCATCTTTGACGTTGTATTTCCTGCGTTATTTCCCGGCGGGAAAAGAGCGTTTCACAACCTGCCTCGAAATGTGATTGCCAAGCGGGTTCGTCCGTTTTTGCTGCGCCGTCTTAAGAGTGATGTCCTCAAGGAGCTGCCGGAAAAAATCGAATCTGTGCAGGTATCCCGGCTTCTGCCAGATCAGAAAAAGCTGTATACGGCCTATCTGGCCAAGCTCCAGCATGAAACGTTAAAGCATCTCAACGAGGAAGGATTTCAGAAAAATCGGATCAAAATTCTCGCAGGTCTAACCCGGCTTCGTCAGCTCTGCTGTCATCCTGGCTTGTTCATCGAAGGATATATGGGAAGCTCCGCCAAATTTGAACAGCTGTTGGAGATCATTACGGAATGTCTCAGCTCCGGGAAACGGATGCTCATTTTTTCACAGTTCACCACGATGCTTCAAATGATCGGACGCGAGCTTGCTCGAGAAGGGGTATCCTACTTTTACCTGGATGGGCAGACTCCCGCTCTGGAACGAGTCGAACTGTGCAATCGCTTCAACGAAGGAGAACGCGAGCTGTTCTTGATTTCCCTAAAGGCAGGAGGTACTGGCCTGAACCTCACCGGCGCAGATACAGTCATACTGTATGATCTATGGTGGAATCCCGCTGTAGAGGAGCAGGCTACCAACCGTGCACACCGAATGGGCCAGAAAAAAGTCGTGCAGGTTATTCGTCTCGTCGCCCAAGGCACAGTAGAGGATAAAATGTATGAACTGCAACAAAAAAAGAAAAACATGATCGACCAGGTCATTCAGCCGGGGCAAGAAACCCTTTCGGCACTGACCGAGCTGGAGATTCGCGAACTGCTCATGATCTAGCTAATTCCACATGCACAAAAAGGTCCAATCACGGTAGAAATCTTCCCGTATTGGACCTTTTTGCTTCTAATATGATTGTTTGGATCGAGCAGATTAATCCTGTTTTAATACTCTAGGTTCAATGGGAACCAGGTTAGACTCAATCTGGGTGCGCTGAGGCTCATACCATTCAGGCAGCATCAGCTTGTGCCCCAACTCATTCAATTCCTCATCCACCGTAAATCCGGGCGGATCGGTTGCGATCTCGAATAGAATACCGCCTTGCTCGCGGAAGTATACGGCATTGAAGTATTGGCGATCTACAATGCCACTAGTCCCAAAACCCTGCTGGTGAACCCATTCGTTCCACGCTTGATGCTCCGTATCATCCTGCGCGCGCCAGGCAATATGGTGAACCGTACCGGCACCGCCATTCCCCCACGGGACATCTTTGACCGGAATATCGATCAGGTTGCCCAGATCACCTGTCGTCTGATAGCGGATGTAGCCTGCATTTGCGTCTTCTCCGATGAGAGTCATCCCCAGGACGTTCTCCAACACCCCTTGCGTATGTTTGGAATCCGCACTGTACAGTACCGCCCCGCCAAAGCCCTTGATCGCTTTATCCGTAGGCACACCCCCGGCTGTCCACGTGTTCAACGGGCCACCTTCCCGCTCCACCAACTCCAGATGTAAGCCCTCGTTGTCTCGGAACTGGATGAATGACTCGCCAAAACGATTAGCCTTCGTGAAAGATACCTTCAAGCTGTGCAGACGGTTTTCCCAGTATTCCAAAGCACCGGATGGCACGACATACGTCGTAATCCCAACCTGTCCGCCTCCAATCTTACCCTTGCGTGTACCCGGAGCTGGAAAAAAAGTAATGATCGTTCCCGGGCTGCCCTCTTCATTACCAAAGTACAAATGGTATACTTCTGGAGCATCAAAGTTGATCGTCTTTTTAATCAATCGCAGACCAAGTACACCTGCGTAAAAATCAACGTTGCCCTGCGGGTCGCCTGCAAAGGACGTGATATGGTGAATTCCAGCGGTTTTCAATGACATCTTTATCACTCCTTCATTAACATGTTGATTTATTTACACAAATGATTTACAAATTTCAAAATCCATTGTAGCTGACAAATTGTCCAACCGGCTTGCGGTATCCCCGTGCCCGCTGACCCGATTCGTCCTCTTTACCCAAGGTAATCATCATCACGGGTACAAATTGCTCTGGAATATTCAATACTTCCTGCACCTTCGCCGGATCAAAACCGATCATCGGGCAAGTATCCCAGCCTTTGTCCTTGGCAATCAGCATAAATTGCATAGCCGACAGGCTGGCATTACGGATCGCTTCTTCTCTCTGGAAGACAGGCCCCCGTTCGCGATAAAACTGAGTTACCGATTCCACTGTACTATCATATTCCTGCTTGCTCAGGACACCTAAGTTCAGGAATCCTTCGTTGAGGTCAGCTACTTTGGTATAAGCTTCTGTATCCCCCAACACTACAATGGTCGCCGAAGCCGTTAATATTTTATACTGCTTACTTGCCTCATCATGCAGTCTTTGTTTGGTATCCGCATCTTGCACTACGATATAACGCGCATGCTGTAAATTAAAAGCCGATGGAGCAAACTTCACCAACTGAAATATTTCTTCTAGTTCTTTTGCATCTATAGTAACATCAGGAATAAATTTAGAAGCTGATCTTCTCTCTTGAATAATATTCACCAGTTCGCTCATGTTAAGTTCCACTCCTTGATATTATTTTCAAATGAATTATCTTTAAATTGAGAATATAACCATTTGTGATTTATGTCAAGTAAAACTATAAGTATTTTTGGATACAAAAAAAGGGCTTCACTCAGCCCTTTACAGATCCGTTGCCCGTATTCTCATCGTAATCGCTTCACGTTGCGCTTTGGTTAAGCTCTTGAAGACCAGCTCATACGAATGGTCGATCATGCTGTACAAATCCTCCAGTGGAAAGGTAGCATCAACCTCAATCGTATTCCAATGCTTTTTATTTAAATGATAGCCTGGCTTAATCGCCTTGTTTTGTTCACGCAAATTTACCGCAATGACTGGATCACATTTCAAGGATACATGGCTAATACCATCCTTTTCAGTCAGGAGAGCAAACATCTTGCCCCCTACTTTGAGTACCAGGGGATCAGCACCAAACGGGTAATCCTTAACGGCCTCTTTTTGGCTCAAACCATATGCTACAATTTGCTCAAACACCAGCCTTCTCTCCTCTGTTCCGAGTTATTTGTTCTACGAACCTACCTATTTGCGCCCTATTATATCACCTTCATACGCTACATATACACTAAGTCCGTGCTACATTTAGGGGAACTGTGCTAAAGGTGAACCACTACGGATACCGTCGCACACACTGTTCGGATTGGCTTAAGGTAGCGCCTATTTTCCTCTTAATTCACTTCATCCCCCTTTAATCATCCATGTAAAAAAGTGTTTTATTTATATAAGCTTATACGGAAGCGAAAGCTTTTTTAAGCGGCAAAAAATAAATAAAGGAGATTTTTTTCGTGAACTCAAACACTGCTCTTATAAGAAAAGGCGGTGCAAATGTGTCGTCTTCCAAACGTCTCCCGTGGGTCGGGTTGCTGGCTTTAGCCATGGCGGGATTCATCTGCATTCTTACAGAAAGCCTGCCTGCTGGATTACTGCCACAAATTGCACAGGATCTAGGGGTCAGTTCATTAAGATTAGCGGGGCCTTTGCCGATGCTTTCAGACTGCACGCTCGGTACTTCCGATCTATGTAAAATTGTAAGCATTACGAATAAACTCAATATAGTCAAAGAGCGTTAACCTGTCAACACGAAAAACGGACGCTGTCCTTGAAGAGACGGCATCCGTGTGAATATAAGAAGCGCTTTAGATCGAAAAGCTCGTTTTCTTCAATTCTTCCGTGCTGAACAGAATATCGTAATCCTTGATGTCTTCCCGCCGAACAAATTGCTCCGCAACTTTCCGAACAGACGCTTCATCGGGTCCATGAATCATGGCGTATAAATTATACGGCCAATCGGGGTGCGTCCGGCGCTTGTAGCAGTGGCTGACTTCCGAATAAGCGGCCAGCCTTTTTCCTGCCTCAGGTATATGCTCCTCAGGAAGTACGCAGATGAACAGGCCATTTGCTGAAAATCCCGCTTCCCTATGCTTTAGAACGGCTCCGATTCGTTTGAGTGCTCCTCCTGCCTGCAGTGCCTGCAAGCGCAGAAACACCTCTTCCAAGCTGCAACCTGTCTTATTGGCAATCTCGGTATACGGTTCAGTTGACAACGGAAGATCTCCCTGCAGTTCGCGGATCAGCTGCAAATCCGTTATTTCTATTTTGCATGGTTCCTGTTTGGAAGTTGCGACTCCATTCAAGTTCGGGCTGGGTGTAATGGCTGATGCATCAGCCGTTTCTTCCATATTCAGAAAGACCTTTAGTTTGAATAATTGCTCGGAGGGAAACTCATATAGCAGCGGCCCTCCCGCCGCTTCACGGATCGTTTCAAGAATAGCCCCCCGTTCTTCCTCGGTCCGGGAAGTCAGCGTGAACCACATATTGAGCCTGCTGCGCCGGCGGTAGTTATGGGTTACGCCTCTATACCTGTTGACGACAGCAGCGGTCTGGTAAAAAAGCTCCTCCCTGACTGCCATCGCATACAAACAGCCTCTAAATCCCAGTCCCGCCGGATTAAACACCCCGCCGATCCGCCGGATGAATCCCTCTTTCTTCAGCCTTTCAAGCCTTTGAAGCACATCTTCCTGGCGTAATTCCAGTTCCTCCGCAATGGCATTCCAAGGGCGTCTGACCAGAGGAAGCCCGATTTGCAGCCGATTCAGCAGCTTCCGGTCGTTCGAATCCAGGTCCACTATTCCCACCTCCCCAGCTTACAGCGCCGCCGATCTTTTGTAACACCACGGCTCTTCGGCCATGAAATTGCCGCCGCTGTAATAGTACGATCTCGCCCGGCAGCCGCCACAAATGCCCACATCGGGGCAGGAGCCGCATTCTCCTTCATATTTCTTGAAGTCCCTTAAATCCCGAAACACCGGATTATCCCGCCATATTTCATCAAAAGGCTGCTCGCGAACATTCCCCACCTTGACCGGCAGGTACGGACAAATATGCACCTCGCCACTCGGCAGCACAGAACAATAGGAGACCCCGGCCAGACAACCGCGCGTGTACCGCATTTCCAGCCCCATGCTCTTGGCAAGCGGCATGAACTGGGGAGCGCATGTCGGTTTGATTTCAAGGGATGTTGATTTCTGTTTGGACAGAACACTGCGCAGAACCGAGTAATACCGTTCCCGCTTCAGCCCGTCTTCTTCGATATGGACGGCCCGTCCGGTCGGGACGAGAAAGAACGGGTGCAGAGAGGACACATGAAGCTCCTCGGCAAGCTGGGCAACCTGCACGAAGTCATCCATATTTCCCTCGGTCAGCGTCATGTTAATCTGCACTCTCAGCCCGGCTTCCCGGGCATAACGAATGCCCTCCAATGCTTGCTGCCAGCCTTCTGGCGCATTCCTGAACCGGTTGTGATACTCAGGCGTGGCGCTGTCTATGCTGATCGCAATGCCCCCCAGCCCTGCTTTTTTCAGCTCCGCAGCTTTGGCGGCGGTCAGAAGCGTGCCGTTGCTGCCAAGTGCGGGACGAAGGCCGATAGACGAGGCATACGCGATCAATTCGCAGAGATCTTCACGGATCAAGGGCTCGCCGCCGCTGAATATGAGAAGCTTGAATCCAGCCTGCTTGATCTGATCAATGAGCCGGATGCCTTCCTCCGTGGTTAGCTGGTCTTCTACAGACGATGTCGGCCCCGAGTCGCGATAGCAGTGTTCGCAGTATAAATTGCATTTCTTGGTCACATTCCAGGAAACGAGCATGCGTATTCAGCCTTCCTTTCCAGTGTTATACGATTCCAATTTCACGGTCACTTAAATAACAGGATGGGTCCTCCGCCCAGAAATCACCGCTTACCGAAGCCCGGGCCCGGAAATTCCCGTTACAGATATCCAGCCAATTGCATTCTCTGCAGCGTCCCTTTAGCAGCGGTTTACGGTCGCGCAGGCCGACCATTAGCGGATGAGCGGCATCACGCCAAATCTCGCTGAATTTCTGCTTGCGGATATTACCGATTTCGATATCTCTCGTGAACTGATCGGGATAGACGTTGCCGTGCCAATCCACGCAGCCGATGGCTATTCCGGAACGGTTGCCGCCGTTTCTCTGAAGCAAGCCAAGCAGTTCAGCTGCGCGCTCCGGGTCGCGCTCCATCATCCGCTGGTATAAGTAAACGCCATCCGCATGGTTATCAACGGTGAGCAATTCCACCGGTTTGCCTTTGCCATGCAGGTCCATCGTTTTAGCCATAATCCGGTCAAGAGCATGCCGGGATTGTTCATGGGTAACATCCTCTTGCTGCAGGGCGCTCCCGCGGCCGGAATAGACGAGATGGTAGAAGCAGGCCCGAGGAATATTTTCCCGCTCGATCAAATCAAGGACACCATCCAAGTCTTCATATGTATGTCTGCTGATCGTGAACCGGACCCCTACCTTCTGGCCGATGACCAAGCAGTTTCGGATACCCTGAAGCGCCTGCTTAAAGGCTCCTTTTCGCCCGCGAAATTCATCATGGCGCTCTTCCAGCCCATCCAGGCTTACACCGACATATTTAACCCCTGCTTCTTTTAGCATCTTCGCTCTGTCCATGGTAATCAATGTGCCATTGGTCGATACTACCGGCCGAAGCCCTTTGCTTGACGCATAAGAAATCAGCTCATAAATATCTTTGCGGATCAGAGGCTCTCCACCGGAAAAAAGCAGTACCGGCACCTGGAAGGCGGCCAGATTATCAATAAATACCTTAGCTTCCTCCGTCGACATTTCATCGGGATCATGGGCAGGACAGGCATTCGCATAACAATGTTTACAGGTTAAGTTGCAAGCCCGTGTCGAATTCCATACGACGACAGGCCCTCTGCCCGCGGAAACGCCATGAGGTTTGTAGCCCGGCTTAATGGTATAACGAAGGTCATCGCCTTCTCCCTTCATACCGGTAAGTAGTTTCGTTACATTAATCATTTCCGTTCCCTCATCTCCCTATAATTAGATACCAGTTCTTTTTATCTTAAGATAACTTGTGAGAATAAGGATATGCGCTATTATCTTGCTCTCGCGCCGCATTAATGCTTGGGTCTGCAATAAGAAGAAACGTCTGACGGCGTCTTATTAGAGCTTATGCTTCCGAAGTAGCGATATGAGTATCGCTTTTAGGTACGTTTACCCGTAATGCTGCGGGTATCAAAAAGGTCGTGGCCGAAATGACTTTTTCTTACAGCTGAAAAAGTGCTAGCAGGTTTCACGGTTACACACAGCCATGACATTCAGCGTGAAATTTGGCAAAAGTATATATTTGTTGCCAGCATGAGCGGAACACTTCTGGCATTGGCTAATCGTAATATGTCATATCCGATACTTGAAACGGTGTATGCCCGATTAAAGGTCTATGAGCGTTTGCTGGACACAACTAATATTAGATAACTGGTGAATTCCTGCCGTTGAATATGTAGTAGGTGGCCATTCAAATAAGCAGATCCTTCTATGATGAAGGATCTGCTTTGGATTTTCCTATACCTGTCCTCTGCATGCTTGCTCAAGCCCTTGAAGTAATGCCTCCATTTCCTGTCTAGTTTCAGCGTTTGTAATGATGCCTTCTGAGTTCAGCTTTAATGTGATATGCGGAATAATGACCTTTCCATTCTCCACAATCTCTGCGTTGATCATTTGCAATGTGAGCAGCAGCGAGGCATGCGCCAGATGGCCGCCCATAGGAGACGGTGACGCGCTAATGACCGCTGTTGGTTTATTTACAAATTCACCTGAAGATACAAGCCAATCCAAGGCATTTTTCAAAGCACCCGGTACCCCATTTCCATATTCCGGTGTACAGATCAGCACTCCATCCACTTGTTTCAATTGTTCCCGTAGCCCTCTTACGGAAGCTGGCCCCTCATCTACATCCAAGTCAGGGTTAAAATGCGGGAGATCTTCCAACCCATCATAGACTGTGAACATCATATTTTCAGAAGCCAGCCCCATAGTAGCCTTCATAAGTGCTGTATTGGAGGACTTTTGACGAAGGCTACCCGATATAGCCAATACCTTAATTTTCTGTTCCAACCGTATCATCTCATTTCTCCGAACTTGATTTGATCTTGCATATTCAGTGTACTATAGCTAACAAGAGAATTAAAAAGTGGATGAGCGTCAGCGATTTTTCCTGTGAACAAAAGGGCAATAAAAAAATACCTGCGGTTTCGCAGGCATTTGTGATATATCAATAGTCACTATACTAGGGTGGAGTCTGTATTGCTGAATCAAGTATCCTTCTCTTGCTTGCGTTTTATCCCAATCAGATCAAGGAAGAAAACAAACAACGGAATACCTACAATCAAGCCCCAAATTCCAATCAGATGCTCAGAGAAAATAAGTACGACAAAGGTAAAGAAGATCGGTAAATTCGTTTTGGATGACATCAGCTTCGGATTTAAGAAATAGGCCTCAATCGCATGAATCACCACGATCAATATAACCAGATAAATTACATATTGAATGCCACCGACACTGAAAGCGATCAGGCCGAGCGGTGCCAGTGAGATAAACACACCTGCCACCGGAACCAATCCCAGTACGAAAATGATGAGCGCAAGACCGAGCAGATTAGGGAAGCCCATAATCCAGAGCGCAATCGTGGTCAATATACAGTTAATAAGTGAAATCAGCAGTTGAGCCTCCAATACCTTCCCGAACGTACCCAGAAACATACGGCCAAAATGACCCACTTCCTTGAAAAACCAGCCCAGCTTGCTATCTACAAACGTAGCTGTAAAGCGTGTAATATAGGATTTTTCCATCAGGAAGAACAAGCTCAAAATAATTGACACCAGAAGCTGTGTTCCCAATTGACTGACCTTCATCACTGCACTCAGGCCAGGCTCAAATAGCCGCTGAACATTCAGTGTGTCCATAAATTCGATAATCGTTTCGTTCCATTGATTACGATCAGGATACATATACGCTTGCTGAATCATGAGATACACCTGCTTGACCTGTACAATGATTAGCGGCACCATTCGGTAAACGCCCCACACCATAATCAGGATCAGCAGACCATACACCAGTAGCAGCACGACCATTGACGGTACATTGACGAACCGCTTGACCAGCTTATTCACTCCGTTATATATACTGCCAATCAAGATCGTAAGCAGCAGTGTTAACAACATAATATTCATCATGCTTCTTAACATAAACAACAGCAAAACGATTATCGCAAGGACGGCTATCCGCCTGACGCCCGCATGATTCATCCAGTTTCTTACCATTCGTCTTTATTCCCTCTCTCCCACTTGACTGTCACCCTTTGCAATCTTTCCCGGCATTAACTTTCTCTTTTTAACAATTTACTGTTAGCGATCAATAGAGAACCTACCATGACTAGAATAGCAATGGACCACCAGAATGTATTTTTAGCATCATCATGGTCCACAATAATGAGCCTGATGACGGCCGTAATCCCAATATAGATGAAATAACGTAATGGAAAATGAAAATTGGTTTTAAAGTACTTAACTATTAATGCTATGAATTCAAAATATAAGAAAAATACAAGCAACTCTTCCGTGAATTCATAGTAATTTTTGTCGGCCTCTGTGTACAAAAAAACATAAGAAAAAATGGACCATGTTTCTTTTAGAAGTAAGAAGCTTAAAATCAGCCCGACCAGAAATAGCGAGATATTTAAGATCATTTGCAGAAAACCAGGTAACTTCTCAATATACTTCATTAATGCATTCAATACAGATCCCCTCACTGGTTGTACAATATCATCTTTATTTATATTATCGGTGGTATACGTGAAAAATGCTACATTACTTTTGGGGTCACCTTAATGAAAGTTTATATTCGCCCCTGCAATATAACCAATGGAGATAAAAATAAGCGTCCATATCAGAGAACCTGCGCTTGCCACCAGCATATATTTTCGGACAGGCATCGCACTAAGCCCTGACAAATAGCTTGTTGCATGTCTGACTCCTGGGATAAAATAACCAAACAAAATGGTCCACAACCCAAAGCGCGCAAACCACCCCTTAACTCTTGCAAATCGCTTCGGTGTCAATCCAACCCACTTGCCGTGCTTATCCACCAAAGGCTGACCCAGCTTTTTGCCTAGTGTGTAGCTGATCATCATCCCTGTCATTGCACCGATGAAGCTGACTAAGATAGACACCGAATAATTCAGTACCATAATAGAAGATAAATAGCCGACAAACACCATAATAATTTCATCTGGAACCGGTAGGCCAATAATCCCAAGAGCAAGAAGAGCAAAAATAGCGATATATCCGTATTGTGTAATCATGCTGATGGCCCATTCCATAGGAGCGCCACCTCCTGACCGATTATTTTTTGAAGGACGGGAAGGGAATACGGCTAACCATCAGGAACGACAGCACTACCATTAACGCAAGCAACAACCCCGGCTTCAAATGCTCACTCCATAAAAACATAAAGGACAAAATCACTCCCGCCGCCGTAATCGGCATACCCACAAAGCCTTTACTAAAAGCCATTAGGTTGAATCTTGCCAATCTTACCGCACCACATATGACAAACAAAACAGCCACAAGTGGTCCTACCCAATGGGTATCTCCCAGCTTGTATAACAAGATCAAGAAAGCAGGGGCAACCCCAAATGAGACCACATCCGCCAGCGAATCGAGCTGTTTGCCAAAATCACTGGAACAATGCAGCAGCCTTGCCAGTAAACCGTCTAATACATCCCATAAAGCAGCCACCACCACGAGAATAAAGGCGGTCATGTATTGCTCATGAATCGTGAAATACAGGGATAAGACCCCTGCCCCCAGGTTTGCAATCGTGCATAGTGAGGGCAACCAATTCCATTTCATACTCTTAACTCCTTTGCCATAGCTTAGCCTCCGAATATAACAACAAAACGGACGCCGTCCTTGGTATTCTCCACCTTAAAGTGGAATTCGTGCAAATCCAAAATTCGTTTGACGATCGACAGCCCGAGCCCTGTCCCACCTGTCTGGCGGCTTCGGGACAGCTCAGCCCGGTAAAAGCGATCCCATATCTGCTCCAGTTGATCATCAGGAATGGTCTCACCTTTATTTTCAATGGAAAAGGAACTGATTTCCCCATCACCTTCGATACGAATCGTGATTGAGCTTCCTTCCTCAGCATGTCGTATGGCATTGACAACAAAGTTGATAATCACCTGTTCCATCCATCCTACATCGGCATGGATCGGCATCTCATTGGCGGGGATAATGACTACTTCCAGCTTTTTCTCCTTCAACAAGTGGAATAGCTTGTCCACGACCTCCTCCACCAGCTCACTCAAGATAAAGGTCGTCTTGCGAAGCTTGAGAGTACCCGATTCCAATTTGGCGAGGTCCAGCATATCTTTGACCAATCGCTCCATTTTGTCCGCTTCCTCTACAATGACTTTCATATAATGATCCTGCTTCCCGGCGCTAACCCCATCTTGTAATCCTTCTGCGAAGCCTTTAATGATACTCAGCGGAGTTTTCAGTTCATGAGAAGCGTTGGCAAAAAAGTCTTGTTGCACAGCCTCCATCCTCTGCTTCTGTTCCATATCCTCCACTAATTGCTGATTGGCCTCCTGAAGCTCGCGCAAAGCGGTGTCCAGGTTCTGGGACAGGGTATACATGCTGTAGGACAAGCTGCCCAGTTCATCATTCTGCCGGATTGGTGTATGGGCTGTAAAATCGAGCTTAGCCATCCGCTTGGCGGTATTATTCAAAGCAATGAGCGGACGGGTTACCATTCGGGAATAGAACAGGGACAAAATCAGAATGAGTGCAAATCCGCTGATCCCCAGATACAGATAAAACCAGCGCAAAGCCTCATTCGTCTCACTGATTTCCTGCAACGATGTCACAGTGAACAGGAGGTCGATCTCGCCTGTGCTCTGACGAACAGGATGGACTATAACTGCATTGCGTACCCCTGTCCAAGGTTCCGTCCAATCTTCCTCCAACACTTCGAAATTCTTAAGCTTCTCCAGATGCGACTGTGATAAAGGGAACCATTCCTCCAGCGCACTAAACAGTAAACCTTGTCGCTGACTCCATGTTTTCAGATCCGGCAGTACAATCTCTGTCACCGTACCGGAAAACCTTACACTGCCACCTGTGCTTGCCTCTTCCAAAGTTGATCCTATACTTTTGAAGCCAAGCTTCTGTATGCCGGTTGGATAAATTAAATTGGCGGAGGATATGCCTTCCGTTCCCAATCCCTCACCTTCAACCGTTACCGTATCGCCAGGCTGAATCCGGGCAGCTCTCAGCTCATCTCCATACTCACTCATAAACAGAGACAGCGATATTTTAACGATTTTACCATCTGCTTTTCTTACATTGATATGAAACGCATCATCCAGCTTTACTTTGCCGTCCAGCGTTACAATCGCCAACTGGTTTTTATTCTGAAGCATAAAACGAGCTGCCTCACGCGAAACCCTGCCCGATCCCCAGGCCTCCTGGACATAACTTTGACCGAAGCTTTGCAAACGACTTTCCACACGCCCAATCTTCTGTTTCTGATAAAAATTTTCAAAAAACAACAATTGACTTAAAATCACCATACCGTAAAAACACAGGAAAAACACAACCGTCATAATGAACAACTTAAAGGTAACTCCCCGTTTGTTCATTCTTCCTCCTCAAACCTGTAGCCAGTACCAAAAATAGTGCGGATATGGCGTGATTCACGGCCCAGCTTACTTCTCAGCTTTTTGATATGCGTATCGACAACTCGTGTATCTCCTTCAAAGTCGATACCCCACACTCGGTTCAGTATCGCATCCCGTGAAATAACGATGCCTTTATTATGTATAAGCAGCCGCAGCAGCTCATACTCCTTGGGCGTCAGTTCGACTTCTGCCTGATCCACCTCAAGCCGATGAGCCATCGTGTTGAGAATGGCACTACCGAACCGCAAGATATGCGACTCTGGCTGCACATGTCCTTCCACCCGTTTCATCAGCGCGTTCGCGCGAGCAATCAGCACCTTGGGGCTGAATGGTTTGGTCACGTAATCATCGGCTCCTAGTTCAAAGCCTAATATTTTATCATCATCACCGGATTTGGCTGTCAACAAAATGATCGGCACACCTGAACGGCTGCGCACCTGGCGGCACACCTCCCAACCATCCAGTTCCGGCATCATAATATCGAGTATAATCAGGTCAGGCTGCACCGAATCAAACCAGATAAGTGCATCTTTTCCATTGCCTGCTTCATAGACTTCCCAATTATTTTGTTTAAAATAATCCGCAATCACTTCACGAATACGTATTTCATCCTCGACAAGAAGAACTCTTTTCTTCAATCGACTTCCCTCTTTCGGTCATTCTAGGACACCAGTATATCAAAGACATGTGTACTTTATGTGTTCTCACCACTTCTTATTTACTGAAACTTCCCATCCGCAAATTCAACCTTGGATTAGGGCAAATTTGTCATCGCTCAGACCATCTCTTCCTCTAAGATCCTACCCTATAATAAGTTGAGATACAAAAAGCCTGACAGGAGGGTAACACATGAGCAATCAAACCATTCAGTGGTTTTCCACTTCCAAAGCTAAAGCTTGGCAATCCCAAGCTCACCATTTGACCGATACCCAAGAGAGTGCCAACCTAATCCTTACAGGAGAAACATATCAGCTTGTAGAAGGCTTCGGCGGCTGTTTTAATGAATTAGGTTATGTGGCCCTGAATCATTTGAAAAAGGACGACCGAGATCGGGTGCTTCATTCTCTCTTTCACCCAGAGGGCGAGCACAAATTCACGATATGCCGACTTCCTATTGGAGCGAGTGACTACGCGCTGGAATGGTATAGCCACAATGAAACAGACGGCGACGTGGAGATGAAGCATTTTTCCATTGAGCGTGATCAGCAATATCTCATTCCTTTTATTCGGGAAGCATTACAACGCAATCCGGACTTAAAGCTGTTCGCTTCACCTTGGAGCCCGCCGACATGGATGAAATCACCGAAAGCCTACAATTACGGCACGCTGCGCTGGGAAAAGGATATTTTGAAAGCGTATGCATTGTATTTTGTCAAATTTGTTCAGGCTTACCGGGAGGCAGGTATTACGATCCATCAGATTCATGTTCAAAATGAGGTCATTGCCGATCAGAAGTTTCCTTCCTGTGTATGGACCGGAGAGCAACTGCGTGAATTTATTCGCGACTATTTGGGTCCTGCTTTTGAGGAACACGGACTGGATACGGAAATTTGGCTGGGCACCATTAACGCACCCGATCCGTGGGAGGAATTAATGAAAAAGACTTCGACCGGATTCGATGAGTATGCCCATACCGTGTTAAGTGACCCCGAGGCCTACAAATATATTAAAGGTGTAGGCTACCAGTGGGCAGGCAAAAATGCCATTCAGCGCACCGTTGCCAGTTATCCTGAGCTTCGTTACATGCAAACCGAAAATGAATGCGGTAACGGAGAGAACTCATGGGACTACGCCAAATATGTATATAATCTGTACCAGCACTACTTCACCAATGGTGTGAATGCTTATATTTACTGGAATATGGTTTTGGAACCGAAAGGCAAGAGCACATGGGGCTGGGAGCAAAATTCGATGATTACCGTTGATCCAGCGGATCAAAAACCTATCCTGAATCCAGAGTATTATGTCATGAAGCATTTTTCTCATTTTGTATTACCGGGTGCCCGACGCATCGGACTTCGCGGCTCATGGACTGGAGATGCAGTTGCTTTTCAAAATACAGACGGGCAAAAGGTGCTAGTCATCGCCAACCCCTTCAGGGAATCTCGGGTACTGAACCTGTCTATCGGAGAAACAACACACCGTTTGGAACTGGAGCCAGAGTCCTTTAATACGATCGTGATTCCTTCTTAACGCCGCAGTTTTCTGGAATTATGCATATATTAGGAATATTACGTTCCTGTTTTCCGGTCCTGCGTAATCATCATGCTTCACTGTCCAGTCGATCTGTATCCATATACGTATGCATAGTTTCCAAAATGGATGTATATCCTTTTGCGTATAGTAACTATAAATAGTATACTTGGAATAACTACGGAAAGGAGGTCGATGAATATCACTACTGTAAAAGACCGGATTGATTTGAAGCTGATTAATTGTGATAAGGAATTGACTCTCGCGGTCATCGGTGGAAAATGGAAGCTGATTATTTTGTGGCATCTCGGTATGGAAGGCACCAAGCGGTTTGGTGAATTGAAGAAGCTGATCCCCCATATTACGCAAAAAATGCTGACTAACCAATTGCGCGAGCTGGAAGAAGATAAACTCATTCTACGTAAAGTCTATCCTGTCGTCCCTCCGCATGTGGAATATTCACTGACAGAGCATGGCGAAAGCCTGATTCCGGTACTGAGAGCAATGTACGATTGGGGATCAAACTATCGCGAGAACGTGATTTGGAAAGAAGAAGAAGCGGTTCAAGACGTCACACCCGTGTGACCAGCAAACAAGCATTTTGCGAAATGCTGAACTATATTTCACGTAGAAACAGCCTCGGGAGATCTGGGGTTGTTTTTTTGTGATATAAAGACGTTCCCCAAGATAATAAAAGATATGGATGCAAGTATCCGTTTCCATTGGCATTAAAGCTCGTTTTCCGCTACATATCCTCATTTTACACTTGTATTCGTGATTTACATTACATCCGCTGTGACGTATGATTCTTCCATCCCTATTTACAGTGAACTCGAGAAGGAGGCCATTCTAGCATGAGCATGACGCTTGCCCAGCCCACAACGTCCCAAGCGACCCAATTACGCATTGGTTCCATGGAAATGATTCAATACGATTATCGTCAATTTCCTGACTCGAAACCCTATCAACACCATTGCTGTGGCTTGCTTACTATGTCGTGTAACGGCGCTCAAGGTCTGGCAGAATATGAGCTGCCTGAAATTAAAGGCGCCTTTGACCTCGTCCGCTGGGCTTCCGTGTTTACCTCACTCAAGGGTCTGTCCTTAACCGAGGCTGAGCAATATATTCAGCACCACGCTGATCACTGGGGGCCTGATAAAACAGAGCTGGCTCTATCTGCCTTATCCGATCTGACTACCCATGCGAACCTGCACATCTTCTCTCCATCAGCGACCATCCTCCCCTCTCGAATTAGTCGTTCGTATCTTATCGAGCATGGTCTGGTCTACTATTCATTCTAAATATCGTCCACCACTCCATTAGCAATCCACTTTTCAGTTCACGCAAAAAAGCCTGAGACTGTTTATCACAGGCCAGGCTTTTACACTTTCAGCACAGAGTTGATCACACTTGCAGTTTACCTGCACGAATATCGTCTGTCATTCCTTCATAAGGTGCTTGGGAAATTAATTGTTCGTTGTTCACACCCGCATTTTCGATGAATGTAATATCTGCAAATTCAGGCACCACATACTTTGGATACGTTTCATACTTTTCACGCGATTCTTCCATTAGCGGAATAAAATCGTTTTGGTAGCGCACAGTGATTTCCGGATGCTCATGAACCCATTTAGGGAAGAAAATAATGCCGTGCATACGTTTTTCCTCAGGCATAAAATTCAGAGACACGTCAGTGCCTGTCGGTTCGGTCCACGATACTTTATACACGTTTTCCACCAGTTTCGCCAGATTGACCTTCTGATCACGTACCCAGCGGCCACCTACCATACCACTATGAATGCGATAATCGATCGTATCTTCATTTTTAATATATATTTCATACTCCCAACCATTCTCATAGGTGTAAATCATGTGGCTGCCGATAAACTTGTCCATCTTGCATCCTTCTTTCCTAAATTATAATTTTTCATGAATTGAATAGGATACCAAAGATAATAAATATTCAATTCAAAACATGTAAATATAAACATGTTCTTAACTACATATAAATTGTAGCACTGTGGTATACTAGTGTCAAATACCGTTTTACGAGGAGAGCTACGTTGAAACGCACTTTAAAATATGCCATTTTGGGCCTAGTTCACAAAGAGGAAATGAGCGGCTACGATATTACGAGCCAATTCAAGCAGGAAATCGGACAATTTTGGAGCGCCAAACACAGTCAGATTTATCCCGAGTTAAAAAGGCTGACTGAAGAGGGACTCATTGAATATCGCACCTCCATTACAGGAGCCAAGCTGGAAAAAAAATTGTACTGCATTACCCCCAAAGGAACCCAAGAGCTGACCGAATGGCTGCTAAGCCCCAAGGAGTTACCGGAAACGGAAAAAGATGAGTTTATGCTTATGCTGTATTTCTCAGCGGCCATCCCCAAGGAAGAGAACAAGCAATTGTTCGAGGACCAGATTGCCAAACGTAAAGAAAAACTGGAGTATCTGTACGAAAGTAAAAAATCCCTCCAACAGCTGGACGACAACATTCAATCCCCCGGCTCTAACCAATTCGGGCATTATCTGGTGCTGAGCCGTGCCATTAATCGGGAAGAAAGCTATATTACGTGGCTGGAAGAAACACTGTTCCTGTTTGAATAGCCTAAAAAAACTTCAACGCCACGTAGATTCGTGGTATTGAAGTTTTTTCTAAAATACGTGCAGGCTAGTCTGCCGTCGTAATCGAAGAGCCGTAATCCTCAATATGGATATCTGTGCTAAACCGTACAGGAATGGTGCTAAAAGTGGTATCCCAATCCTTTTTGACCTTACGCCAAACTTTAGGATGCTGAATCCTCAAGGCTTCTCCGAAACCTCCGACGTCAACCTTCAGCTTTTGCATTTTAGCTAACGTTTGTTCAGCTAATGAATTCACTTTCTCCTGAAAAAGACTCTCTTCTTGTCCAAGCACTTTGTTGTTGCGCAAATTTTCATTCTTTATGTGCACCTCCGAAATGCGTCCCTCTGAGGTCATTTTTACCTGAAAGAAAATGTCATCCCCCTGAACGATGGCCTTAATCTTGCTTTTCACCGCTTTGATCTCATATGCTATATTTTTTCCAGTCTTCGGATCGCTGCTTTTCAGCACGCCTCCCTTCAGATCGCCTTTGATCCACATAAGACCCTCAACCTCTGACTCATTCAGATAACCACCGTAGGTTTGCGTCTTTCCCTTAATGATTCCCGCACCTGCGAGCTTGATTTCATTCTCCGCCGTAATGACATTAGGTAATATAAAGCTTCTTTCACCCTTCATGGGTCCGATCACTTTAGCCAAAGCCACGGGCTTTATCAACCGTGCGTTCCGTTTACGGTTTTGGAATATATCCTTTAAAATATAAGCAGGAATCTGACCAGGAATTTTCTCCTGAAGCGTATTCCCCGCCTTGTCTGTACTAATCAGCAACTGTACGCTGAGCCGAATATCATTATCCCCCAAGGAAAAGTCCAGTAACTCATACAAGGGAATCTTGCGAAGCAGACTTGAGCTGATAATAATCGTTTTCAAATGTTGCCCGATGGGAGGACGATTAGTCCGCAATGAAATTTCTCTGATCATTTCAAAAATGGAATCTCCCGTTTCCGTAATATTAAAAAATTTTTTAGCTTGTGGAGAAGAAGTGTTGGAGCCACCGCTTTCTTCTGGAATGATAAATTGAAAGGTTCCTGTAATTAACTCCTTCTTTGGATAATCTCCTCCTTTTCGATTAATTTGTTCTTCTTGCAAAGATTCTTCCGCTATATCCATAGCAATGCCTGTCACCAGATTCAGATCCTCCACCGGAGAACTGCTCCAGCAGCCTGAAAGTATACTGCATATCAGGAGAGCAGCCATTCCGAGTAATGCTGACCGTGCCCTCGTCATGACCGCACCCTCCTCCAGCGAGAAATAAGCAGCAGTGGCAGTGGAAGCAGAGCGAATAAAATGAAAGCTGCATTCCCCAGGATCGTTCCAAAAGAAAATAACTCATTCAGATTTTTGGGAATTTGGGACAGGAAGTAGATGATCGGAAGCAAAATGAACAGTGTCTTGGAATAAGAGCTATTCAAAATTTGAGAAACTCCGAGCGAAGCGCAATAAAAAGCAATACTAAATGTGGAAAAAATTTGCATGATCCAAATGGTCAACAATAAGGATTCGAACCGTTCCAATAACAGGTACTCCACTTCAAAACTACGAGCCAAATCTAAAAATGGCCAGGTTCTGCTCAAGACTCCTTCGAACGAAAAAGCGCCAATGCACAGGATCAGCGTTGCTGTATAAAAAGCGACCGCGATCCCGATCGCCAGTCCGATTGCCTTGGTTGCTTTCTCGGGTTTTTCCATCCGACAAAAAATAATCAGCAAGGACTCTGTCCCCGTTAATGTCAGGATTGTAGTCTTGAGAGTTTTAAGCACTGGCATTACCCCCTCCGACAAAACAGGACGCAAATTATTTACTTCAAAAATATTTAAACTCAGCAAGCATATCAACAAAAAGATAGCTGCCGTAATGGGGAATATTAATTGACACATTTTACCTAACGATCCCACCCCTCCCATGCATAGGTACAGAGAGAGCCACATAAAAGGTGCTGAAATCGCCCACGCCGGAGTGCCTTCAAGCAGAAAGAACGACGTTACTTCCTCCACAGATCGGATTTCAAATGCGGCTATACAAACAAAATAAATAACAATCAGCATGCCAATTCCTTTGCCAATGACTTTGCCTGTTATCCGCTGAACATACTGATAAAAGGTACTTTCTGGAAACCGTGAACTTAGTTTGATGATAATCCATCCAACCAAGAAAGTGGCCGCCCCTGCTAAAATGACAGATATCCACGCGTCCGGTGTTTTTGCAACTTCAGTTGCTACTCTGGGAAGGGTAAGCAACCCGGCAGCCAGCATAAAGGAAACCACAATTGCCGTTGTCTGTAACGTTGTAATCTTATCTGCTTTTTTCCCACGGGCCATCTTGCTCCCTCCTGTGTTGAGCTCATCCTTGTCGCTTAGGGTCTTTATGCTTCAATAGAATGGGTCTATTTTTCATAAATTGCAGCGGTGCTCGTATGAAGTAATCTTTCCAGTCTTTCAACGAACGGGGGGTCGTTAGACTAAGGAACGGCACACCGAAGCTGTGTAATTTAACCATATGAATACTTAGCATTAGGAAAAACATGATTACGCCATACAACCCGAAGGTGGCCGCCGTAAACATGGCTCCAAAGCGCATGACACGCATGGAAATCCCAGCGCTGTATACAGGGGCTGAAAAGGAAGAAATCGCCGTAACAGCCACCACAATAACGAGAATCGGGCTTACAATCCCAGCGTCAACAGCGGCCTGTCCAATAATCAAACCGCCAACGATGCCCATCGCTGGACCGATGGGTTTGGGGAGCCGAAGTCCTGCCTCGCGTAAAATTTCGATGGAGATTTCCATAATCAGGGCCTCAATCAGTGTCGAAAATGGGACCCCCTGTCTCGCACTGATAATCGAAATGACCAGCTTGGTTGGAATCAATCCGGGATGAAACGAGATAAAGGAGATATAGAGCGCCGGGGCAAACAGCGATATGAAGGTTGCCATAAAACGGAGGAACCGAATAAGCGACCCCGGTATCCATCGTTCATAATAATCTTCTGGAGACTGAAGCATCATCCCGTACGTTACTGGCATAAGAAGCGCAAAAGGTGTACCGTCCAGCAGAATCGCCACACGTCCCTCCAGTAATGCAGCCATGACCCGATCCGGTCTCTCCGTATTTTGAATTTGCAGAAAGGGGCTAAGAAAATTATCCTCAATAAGCTGCTCCACATAGCCCGACTCCAGCACCTCATCCATATCAATGGTTTGGACCCGCCGCTTCACCTCATCTACAAGCTCCGGGTCGGCAATATCTCTGAAATACACCACCATTAGCTGTTTTTCCACTCTTTTTCCAACTTTGAAGGACGACATAGCCAGTTCCGTACTTTCTCCATGTCTGCGCAGCATTGCCGTATTATCGCTGAGGGTCTCGGTAAAACCTACTCGCGGTCCTCGCAGCACCGATTCCGATATAGGGTCTTCCACCCCTCGTGTATTCCCTTTGGGTGTACCCAACACAAAAGCCCCTGGTATGCCCTGAATTATGAGTATGACAGAACCAAACAGCACTTTTTGCAAGGAGAACTGCACCTCTAACGTATACTCTGTCTCCGATACCAGCATGACCTGACGAATAAACATATCCCGAAGCTCTTCTCCTCTCGGAAGATCTTCCCCCCCTTGCCCGGAACTCCCCCAATCCATCAGTGGCTTTAAAATGTTCTGATCCATGCCAACCTTATCTGTTAATCCATCCACAAAAAAAAGTGTACCTACAGCGTTCAGTTTTTCCAGAAAAATAGATCGTTCGTTTACATCCGACATATCCGAGACAGCTTGTCTGACTTTTTCTATATTCGCCTCATAATCTTCGGTAAAGGTTCCCTTTTCCTTCTCAGCCTCACTGACAGACGGATTACGATCTGCCTGCTCCGAACGATCTTCTTCTTCTAAAAGCTTTAATCGTTCCATACGTCTGCTCTCTCGACCATCCAGCGCTTTGAGTTGTCGTACTGTCATAAAAATAACCAAAGGTATGATGAACAAAAAGATGGCTTCCACCCACACATTCCATTTGGGCGCATGAGTTCCGATGACCTGCCACACGTTCTTTCCTCCCTCACTTCCATAGGATTTGTATATAGATTTACCTGGATTAGAAAAAAGATGCATGAAAGATGGACCAGATGGAATAAATTTCTTTACTCACAAAAGGAATAAAAAGGTGAATTTGATAGATGAACTGTATTGCAAAAGTGGAAATCCATGATAATATCTATTCATTCTATGACTAATGTCACAAATTTGTTGAATTCGTGGGCCATTATTCGAAATCTAAAAGGAGTTGTAGGTATGAAGAATCATTATTGGAAGAAAACCGCTGTGTTGAGTTTGTTAGCGGTCATTTTGTTAGGGGGAACGGCGATCAGTCCCAAACAGGCTCAAGCATCGCCCGAGCCTTATATTGGGGAAATTACGATGTACCCGTATACGTACGCTCCTAAGGGCTGGATAAAATGCGAGGGTCAGCTCCTGGATATTTCTCAGAATTCAGTATTATTCAGCCTGCTGGGCACTAATTTTGGCGGTGATGGAGTGCGTACATTTGCATTGCCTGACTTGCGCGGAGCTTCCCCGTTGCCGAATGTAAACTACTACATCGCTACCGAGGGGCCATACCCTTCCCGCCCATAATATAAATACATCAATATGTGTGCTATTTAATAAAGAAGAGGTGATGGCGTGCTTGAAGGCAATAGCTTCACACGCAATAAGTTAAAACCCTACCGTGTGCTGGTTCCACTCATGCCATTGATCGGTGGTGCGTTCCTGCTCATAGGGACGAATGAAGCCCATGCTGCTGGTTGGGAAAATGTAGTGTTTAACAAACCAACAACGTCAAGTGGCTACACCCAGCCCTATGATCCCTCCAAGGCTGTGGATGGGTCAATCGAACCGACAAGCCGCTGGTATCAAGCGAGCAACGGTGAAAAATGGATTCAGGTAGATCTGAGAGACTGGTATATCGTAGATCGATATGTTGTTACAGGTATGGGTGTCCATTATGGGTGGAACGATCAACGTGATCCATACAGTTTCCGATTGCAGACAAGCAGCAACGGAATTAATTGGGTGACTGTTGATACCGTCCAGAATAATGGAAGCTCTAATGTTGAAAAGAGCATTGCCCCTGTAACTACACGATACTTGCGATTAACTATTGATCAAGGAAATGCAAGAAACAATCAATGGGCTTCCATCATGGAATTCGCAGCTTATGGGGAGCGATTGCCTATTCCACAGGCTCCGGGCCATTTTGCAGGAACCAAAAATGCAAATACAGTGGAGTTAAGCTGGGATGCTGTTCCTTATGCAACATCATACAAAGTCATACGAGATAGCGTAACGCTCTATACAGGCAGCTTAACCCAATTCATAGACACTTCAGCATTGCCGCCAGGTGAAGCAATTTATACGGTTCAGGCTGTGAATGCTAAAGGGGAGAGCACTCCCTCAGAGGTTAAAGTGATTATACTTACCGATGCCGAGAGAGTTGCACAGACAAAAGCCACTCTTGCTTTAGGCTTCGCATCTGGAGATACAGCTGATTCGGTATCTCAAAATCTTACACTACCCCTCACTGGATTGAATGATACGACGGTGAGCTGGAGTTCGGATACTCCTGACGTCATTACGAATGAGGGGGCTGTCACACGCCCGCGGTACGATCTGGGTGACCGAAAAGTAAAACTGACAGCTACGATTGCAAAAGGAACCGCCTCGGATACTCAAACTTTCGAAGTTACCGTACCGAAGAAAACTGCACAAGATACATTGGATCAAGCAGCAGACGCCCTCTCGCTTGGCGATTTGTCTGCGCTGACAGAAAATATATCTCTCCCATTATCCGGTTATGGTGGTACGCAGATCGAATGGTCCTCGTCCAAACCTCTTGTCATTGCAGCAGATGGAACACTCACCAGACCCTCTTATAGTAGTGGAGATACTGACGTTATCCTAACGGCTACCCTGCAACTTGCAGGCTTAACGAAAACAAAGAATTTTACTGCGCATGTATTCCGTCTGCCCATGAGCGATACAGAAGCCGTTGACGCAGCATACAGGACGCTTGAGTTGCCAATGACTACAGTAACCGGAGACGTATATTTGCCAAAAAACGCATTGAATGGTGTTCAGGTGTCATGGTCATCGACTCAGCCCCAGTTCCTGGATCATACGGGGCATGTAACATTCCCAAGCTATGTGCAAGGCGATCAGACCATCACGCTGGAAGCAGTTGTGTCACGAGGCGGGGTTGAGCTGCGAAAAACATTCAGCCTGCTCGTGCCCGCACTGCCCGTAAGTGCTGATGAAGCCGTAAATTTGGCAGCAAATACACTAAATTTGGATTATTCGCAAGGGATTAAGGATTCCATTGCTCTGCCTCGTACAGGAGCATTTGACACCCAGATTGACTGGTCTTCGGATCAACCAGATATCCTCAGCAACAGCGGTCAGGTGAATCGGCCTAAATATACAGACGGTGATGCGAATGTACAATTAATTGCCATTATTTCTAAAGGTGCAGCTTCTGTACAAAGAACATTCACGATCACAGTGCTGAAGGCATTGCCGAATACACCTTACGTACGATTGAACGGCAGTAATCCAATTGTTCTGGAAACCGGCGACAGCTTCACTGATCCAGGAGCCAGCGTACTGGACAGTGTTTACGGCAATATCCTGCTCCCTGAGCTTTCAGGTAGCGGGAATGTTGATACAAATGTACCTGGTGTATATGTATTGAACTATGCTTATAGCGACAACGGGGGTTGGACGGCAGAGCCTGCAGAACGCCATATAAACGTGCTGCCTCGTGCTGTTACAGCCGCAGCAGGCAATGAGGATATAGCCTCTGTGATCGTTACAGGCGCCTTACCGAACGCACGGCTTGAGCTGTACAATGCTCAGCAGGAGCTTATAGCGGAAGGAATTGCTTCCGGAGAGGGTAGATATACATTTATACCCGTTCCTGAAGGAGCCAGCTACTATGTGCTACAGAACATAAATGGCATGAAGAGCGCTCCGTCAGGGCTGGTGTATCCACAAGGGTTAACTGCGCAGCGCGTTGCCGATTCCATCACAAACATACCCGCTCCTACAACAAGTGATACACTGCTCAGGTTGCCTGTTGTACCTGATGGTTTCCGTGTGACTATCAGCAGCAGTAGCCAGCCAGACATCGTGCGTACAGACGGAACTATTGTTCAAACAGGTACTCCTTCCGTTGTAACTATCATGCTGGATGTTATGAGGGTAAGTGATGGTTCTCATGCTTTGACGCAAGCCATAGAAGTCACCGTTCCTGCCAAGGAAATTGCGAATACAGGCAAATCTAACAAAGATAAGACTGAGGATCTATCTGCTTTCGTGCCACAGATCGGATTTTCCGAACAAGGGAAAGAGTTCTCCCTCTTTGTTCCTTCGCCGGCATTTCTGGATGAGCAGATACAGCAAGCACTTCGTGAGGGCAAAGCATACGCAGACATTCGTTTGGAGCAGGAAAAACAAATGAGTCGTGTTCTCCTTCCTCATTCTTTACTGAATAAGTGGGATAAGATTGGTGCATCGGTAATATCCCGATATGGAACACTGAGGATATCCAGTGACACCTTAACCAGCATGGCCTCAGGTCAGCAGGACGTTACATTGTCATTCCAGCAGGTAGATGTACAGCGTGCACAGCAGATCCGTGATTGGGCTGAGCAACAATCCAGCCTGACGCTGATGGGTCCGGTTACAGACATCAAAGCCAATGTGATAGGGACATCGACCATCATTCTACCGCTGGATAACGAATCCTTAGGTGAGTTACACAATGCAGAGCCCCAGTTCTCCATTCTTGTTATTCATGAGAATGGCGAGCGTGAGATTCTAAAAGGTACTGCTGTAATGGATTCAAACGGGATTTTGTCGGGTGTGAGTCTGAATACGACCGGGTTAGGTACCTTTGCCATCGCCACAGATGCAAAGCCTCAAACCGATCATACCCGTGTGCAAAATGCCCCAATCAATTCGTCAGATTCGCAAGAGCTAGCTCAAGTATGGCCAGATGTACAAGGCCATTGGGCTGCGAAGTCCTTGCAATCTCTTGCAGACAAAGGCTGGATACAAGGCTATAAAGACGGCAACATACGTCCTGAGCGCGCTGTAAGCCGTGCAGAATTTGTAGCCATACTGACCAGAGCATTGGGAACTGCTGGAGATGAGAGCCCTTCTACCTCATTTACAGATATGAAGGGACACTGGGCTGGATCAGCTGTGGATTCTGCTTACCGTCAGGGATGGATTCAAGGGCTAACCGCTCAAACTTTCGGACCTGATGAGAGCCTTACCCGTGAACAGGCGATGGTGATCCTGTCACACGCGATTCAGAATCAGACATCCATTTCCAGCACTACTGCACTGCAATCCTACAAGGATGAGCAGCAGATTTCAGCGTGGGCCTCCGCAGCATTCCAAAATGCAGTATCCTCCAGCTGGATCAGCGGTTATCCAGATGGAACGCTCAAGCCAAAAGCGGCTATCAGCAGAGGTGAGATGGCTGAACTGTTAGTACGTATGCTTAAATAAGAATTTTCAAGTTTCATAGATCAGATGAGTATAGCCAATACAACGCGGCCTCCAAGCTTTTCGGGGGCCGTATTTTTTATGTGTATTTTACGTACGAGCCTTCAACAATCATTTTTGCTTGGTTATTCACCCTTTTCGCTTCAGAAAATATATTATGAGTATCTGCGAAACGGGGCGATGAACCACCTGTCACCTCTACTGTAGGAAGAACGATCAGGAGGAGATATTTGAGCATGAAACATAAAAAACCGTTCAGGTTCAGTGGTGCATCAAAAAAAGATGAAGACTGTAAACCAACAAGAGTAAATAGAAGTATCGAAGATCTTCTCAGGCTGATTAATGAAATGACCGCGATTATCCCCATCGTGTTCGCAAACCCTTCTGCGGCTAATGTATCTTCCTTGCAACAGGTTTTAAGACGTCTGTTGTCTCTGGCGAAAAGCTTAAGGCTTCGCGGCGGGGCCAAGGCAGACATACTGGCAGCGCTGGAGCTTGCTATTGTTGCGTTAGAAGCTACACCTTTCTCGCCGATCGGCGTAGGTACTGCACTGCAACAATTACTGGATGCCTTATTATCCATCGTTTTACAAGAATCCCTCGATCCTGCTCTTAAAGACAGCTTAATCAACGCGATCAGAATCGCTGGAACGATGGTTAGCAACGTATTAGGTGAAACATACTTGTCAGGGGAGCCCGGTGCACAAGGAGCCCCAGGGCCTCAAGGGCTTTCAGGGCTTCCAGGGGTTCCAGGACCTCCAGGACCGGTGGGACCCGGCGGTGCGCCTGGACCAGCAGGTGGACCAGGGCCACAAGGGCCTCCCGGACCTATCGGAGCGGCCGGACCTGTGGGCCTTGACGGGCCTGCGGGACCTGTTGGAGCGACTGGACCTGTGGGCGCCGCTGGGCCCGCTGGGCCTATCGGGGCCGCTGGACCGGAAGGCCCTGCCGGACCTGTCGGCGCTACGGGTGCTACGGGGCCCGATGGTCTACCGGGCGCAGTTGGCGCTGTCGGACCCGCTGGGGCCACGGGTGTTACGGGCGTTACAGGGATTACCGGAGCCACCGGCTCGGGAGCCACCGGCTCGGGAGCCATCATCCCGTTTGCTTCCGGAGGGCCTGCTACACTGACAACTGTTCTTGGTGGACTGGTAGGAACCACAAGTTTGATCGGCTTCGGAAGCTCAGCTACAGGTATTGACCTCGTAGGCGATACCATTGACCTCACAGGTACGCTTGTAGGACCGCTTATTAACTTTGCTTTTTCCGTACCACGGGATGGCGTAATTACCTCTATTGCTGGTTACTTCAGTACAACGGCTGCTCTGACCCTCTTAGCATCATCCGTTAGCATTACTGCCCAGTTGTTTAGTTCCCCAACACCTAATAATTCCTTCACAGCGATTCCCGGAGCTACCGTTATATTGACTCCCCCACTGACTGACATTGTTGCTTTGGGAACGATCTCTAGTGGTATTACTACCGAATTGGCTATACCCGTAACCGCGCAGACCCGTCTACTTATGGTCTTCTCAGCAACGGCTACAGGAGCCTCCCTCCTCAACACCGTGGTGGGTTATGCGAGTGCAGGCATTACCATTACCTGATCCAAGCCGAAAAGGGCCCAACAGGATTGTCCTGTTGGGCCCTTTTTATTTGTATTCCATCAGATGAACTAAACCGTTTCGAGCGATATTTTTACTTCTTCTCCCTCTTCACAAACAGCGAACGTTTTAACTTGTCCGTGATCAGGCTCTTGAACGATGCCTGTCTGCAGGTCAATTTTCCAGTCATATAAAGGATCATAAATATAATGACCAGATACTATCGCCTCTGTAAGAGGACCTCTTTTGGGATGAGGATTGATATTTTCAACGGCATAAAGCTCATTCTCCGAAGTGCGAAAAACAGCAATTTCGACACCTTTGATGTGGATGGTACGTCCTATTCTGATCGGGAAATCCTTACTGTGACCGACGACAAGCCATTCGGCATTTTTGATCATTTGCTTGATTGCTCCCTTCCTCAGGCATTTTAGATACAATTACACAATAGACGGGGTGACAACCTCGAATAAATTCTTGCGTGAATCCTCATCATTGATGATCTTTTTCCAAGGGTCTTCGACCTGTTGCAGTGCAAATTCGATACGTTCTACTAAAGCTTGGCGATTAGCTGTATCATGAACGACTGCTTTCTGAATCTCTTCCAGACCGATCCGTTCCACCCACTCCGAAGTACGTTCCAGGTATTGCCCTGTTTCCCGGTAGAATTGCATTACGCTGCCTACAATATCAATCAGCTCGGCGTCGGTTTTCACTTTACAGAGTGAATCAGCCAACCGTGCTTTAATACCGCCATTACCACCGATAAAGATCTCCCAGCCTCCATCATTACCTACGATTCCGATATCTTTGGTACATGATTCTGCACAGTTGCGTGGACATCCATTAACCGCTAATTTGAATTTTGCCGGGAAATCCAGTCGTTCGAATTTCCGTTCCAACACTTCTCCCATTCCCATCGAGTCCTGTGTGCCAAACCGACAAAATTGCGATCCAACACAGGTTTTAACCGTACGAAGTGACTTTGCGTAGGCATATCCCGACGGCATATCGAGTTCTTCCCATACTTTAGGCAGATCCTCTTTACGGACACCGATCAAATCAAGCCGCTGCCCTCCTGTTACTTTAACGACCTTAACGTTGTATTTAAGAGAAACATCAGCTATCTTCTTCAAATCTTCTGGGGTCGTTACACCGCCGTACATTCTAGGAACAACTGTAAACGTTCCATCCTTTTGAATGTTCGCGTGCAATCGCTCATTTACAAACCGGGAATCTCCCTCATTTTCATAGGTATCCGGGTTAATCATTCCCAGATAGTAATTCAGCGCCGGACGGCATTTGGAGCATCCTTCATCATTATGCCAACCGAGTACATTCATCACTTCACGCGTAGTTGTCAGCCCTTTGGTTTTGATCGCTTCCACAATCTCGTCCCGGCTCAATGTTGTGCAGCCGCATATTCCTTGCTTGGCTGACGTCTTGAAGCTGTCTCCAAGAACATATTGTAGAATCTGCTCCACTACCGGCTTACATCCTCCACAGGAGCGCGTTGCTCCGGTACATGCTTTAATTTCATCGACTGTAGTCAATCCATTGTCATTAATTGCATCCACAATCGCCTTTTTAGTTACACCGTTACAGCCACACACAATTTCATCATCGGCCATCGTTTCAGCGGATGATGTTTTCGCCCCGTGATTGCTGCATCCAGTACCCATGAGCTGTCCATATATTTCATCTGTCATCAACGTTTGCTGACGCACATATTTCTGCAGGCTAGCAGATTCACTCACATCGCCAAACAGTACAGTTCCAACAATCTTATTTTCACGAAGCAGCACTTTTTTGTAGGTGCGCTTCCACTCATCCTTCGCCACAATCACCGTATGTTCAGGCTGGGTGATGAATTCGCCAGCTGAGAAAACATCCACCCCTGAAATTTTGAGCTTGGTGGAGACCACCGATCCCATATAACCTTCAGTTTCCGCGCCTGCCAAATGTTTGGCAATGACACTTCCCTGCTCAAACAGCGGAGCTACCAGACCATAACAGATTCCGCGGTGTTCAACACATTCCCCTACAGCATATACATTCGGCACAGAGGTTCTCATCAAATCATCGACTACAATACCACGGTTCGTTTCCATACCACTTTGCACAGCTACCTGAATATTAGGCTTGATCCCAACCGCCATAACGACCAAATCCGCTTCCAGCTCGCTTCCGTCTGAAAACCGCAGTCCTTGTACCCGATCTTGACCGTACACCTCCGAAGTTTGCATTTGCATAGCAAACTTGATTCCCTGGCGTTCCAGTTCTGCTTTTAGCATCGCAGAGGCTTCCCGGTCTAGCTGACGTTCCATCAAATCTTCCATTAAATGAACGACCGTAACATCCATCCCCAGATTGACCAGGCCTTTAGCTGCCTCCAGCCCCAACAGACCTCCACCAATGACAGCGGCCTTTTTATAGGTCTTCGCCGCTTCCAGCATTGCCGAGCAATCGGCGATATCTCGGAAACCAATAACTCCCGGTAATTCTTTACCCGGAATAGGCAGAATAAACGATTGTGAACCAGTAGCCACCAAAGCCACATCGTAATCAATTTCCAGTCCGTCTTCGGTGAGAATCTTCTTGTTCTCACCGTCGATGCTTTTCACCATTTTTCCTGTATATAAAGTAATCCCTTGATCCGCATACCATTGCAAATCGTTCAGTATGATATCATCTATTGTTTTACTACCTTCCAACACATAAGAGAGCATGATCCTGTTATAGTTCGGATGCGGCTCACTTCCTAGGACTGTAATTTCATATTTATCTGTTAATTTTAAAATTTGTTCGACCGTATTGATACCAGCCATCCCGTTCCCTATAACCACAAGCTTCTTTTTACTGTTTATCATATACCGGTTCCTCCATTCATTCGACGCTACTTCCTATCCGACGACATCTCTACGTTTCTAATGAATATTGTTTATGCTTCTATTTTAATATAGCAGATAGAGCTATATGTGATTATAATCACAATGTGGTTCGCATTAAGAATGTTTAGGGATTTCCCTATTCCGTTTCAAGGGGTTTTGCACCATTCTCCACGCTGACTCTCAGTGCTAGATAGCCCTAAAACAAAAACAGAAGTGTTTGGTGTGAGATCTGCCGTAATGATTAGATTTAAAAATAGTGTAGTTCATTTGCTCTGGTCATCGAACGAATCTTTCCAGTTCATGTGTAAATACAACCTTTATAAGGAATACTTTAGGGACAACTTGTATCTTAGAATTGAATCGTTTGGAGGTGGTCATCTTGTGGTCTAAAATAATTTCTTATATTCCGAGCTGGAGTATACTCTTTCAAGCAGGCCTCGCGTTGATTATTCCTTTAGGGATTTATTATATAAACACCTCAATTTATTCGTTTGTCGGTAGTAAGGGAGCGAAATCCAAATATTCTTCCGGTCGGCCGCTCTCCGATGAAAATAACGAAGGGCACATTGATCAACAGAATAAACCAAACTCTGAAATTACAGGGAATTACGATTCCGATTTAAATTCGATCCGAGAGTCTATAGGCGGAAATAGTGATGTGCATTTTCGTGAGTTTATGTTAAAAAAATTTCATGCTCGGTCCGTATTAGTCTTCATAGAAGGTATGCAGGATGAAAAGCTTATGAGCAATCAGGTATTGGAGGTCTTGATGTTTGAGGGCCAGCAGGACCAACAGGAACAGCCGGAAAGTATAAGTAACTCTTTTATAAAAGATAGCTTGATGCCACTTACGCAAATTAGTGAAGTTACCAGTATGGAGGAACTGCACGAGTTCATCCTTTTAGGTCATACCGCCTTATTAATTGAAGGAATGAAGGAAGCACTACTGGTAGGCTCGCCTAATGGCGCCATTCGCTCCGTTAATGAGCCAACCTCTGAAGCACTACTTCGGGGTCCCAGAATCGGTTTTACGGAAGTATTAAGTGAAAATACTTCGATGCTTCGACGCCAGGGCTTAAATAAAAGTCTGGAAATGAAGAAATTTCAAGTGGGAAGCCGAATCAAAAAGGATCTGGTTGTCGCGTACATCAAGGATATTGTGAATCCGGATCTTCTTGAAGAAGTAAACCGCAGAATATCAAAAATAGATATGGATTTTTTGGCTGAATCCGGTTATGTGGAGCAACTCATTGAAGACAATTACTTAAGTCCGTTCCAGCAGGTTCACAACACAGAGCGACCCGACCGTGTCATTAATGCATTACTGGAAGGAAGAATAGCCATTCTTCTGGACGGGACTCCCTTTGCACTTATTGTCCCGGTGACCTTCAGTATGCTGCTTCAATCTCCCGAGGATTATTATGAACGCTGGATTCCAGGTTCACTTTTACGTTTGCTGAGATTTTTTGGAGCTTTCATAGCGCTGATGGGCCCTGCTTTGTATATCTCTTTTATTTCGTTTCATCCCGGTTTGATTCCGACCAAGCTGGTCATTAGCATCATTCAGACCCGTCAAGGCGTCCCTTTTCCTTCCGTCATTGAAGTCATGATTCTGGAAATTTCGATCGAAATCCTGCGGGAAGCCGGCATCCGATTGCCCAAACCCATTGGTCCTGCAATGGGCATTGTGGGAGGCTTGGTCATCGGCGACGCTGCTGTAAATGCGGGCATCGTCAGCCCCTTCCTGGTGATTGTGGTTGCGGTTACTGCCATTTCTTCGTTTTCGATACCGACATACAGTGCGGGCATTACCTTGCGTCTTTTGCGTTTTGTTGGAATGCTCTTTGCAGCACTTCTGGGCATGCTCGGAACCATATTGTTCTTTCTGTTAATTTGTATCCATCTGACGAAGTTGAAAAGCTTTGGCGTACCGTATGTAACTCCCTTTTCTCCCATGCGACCAAGCGATTGGAAGGATTTGTACATCCGGGCTCCTATATCTCTGATGAAACGAAGACCTGTTATGATGAAAACACAGCAACGCAAACGTAGACCATGATGCCAAGACGAAGGAGGAGCTACTGTGTTTAGACGCTCTGATGACAAGATCACAACGAATCAGGCGGCTGTATTCCTGACCAATACCGTATTGGGCGCAGGGATTTTGACACTGCCGAGGGGTGTAACTGAACAGGTACAGACTCCTGATGCATGGCTTTCTGTCCTTATCGGTGGGGGGATTGTCATATTCGTCGTCTGGATCATGGTGAAATTAAGTCGACAGTTTCCTGGAAACACCGTGTATCAATATTCCAAAAGAATCGCGGGCACTATTCCGGGAGGATTTTTAAGCGTTTTATTAATTATATACTTTTTAATCATCGCCGGCTTTGAAATCCGTGTTTTAGCCGAAGTGACCATGTTTTTTCTACTCGAAGGCACACCCATCTGGGCGATTGTGATTCCATTTATCTGGGTAGGGAGTTATTTGGTTTTTGGAGGCATTAATCCCATCGCGCGACTGTACCAGATTGTACTTCCGATCAGTCTCTTCTTTCTGCTTCTCTGTTTTCTCTTTAGCTTAAGGATTTTTGAAATTGATCATCTTCGTCCCGTATTGAGTGAAGGGGTTTTACCCGTCATCAAGGGATTGAAATCAACTATCCTTGTTTTCAGTGGATGTGAAGTTGTCATGACACTGGTCGCTTTTATGCAGCATCCCGAAAAGGCATTTAAGGCCATGGCGGTGGGGATCAGTATCCCTTTGGTTTTGTACTTTTTGACCGTAGTTATGGTGGTCGGCGGGCTATCGGTAGATTCCACTGTGACAAGTACTTGGCCTACCATTAATTTGATGCGCAGTTTTGAAATCCCCGGATTTCTTTTTGAACGGCTAGAGTTTCCGCTGCTAGTGATCTGGATGATGCAAATGTTTTGTAATTTCTGCAGTTTTTTCTTCAATGCATCCTTAGGTGTTTCCCAGGTGTTTGGCCTTAAATATCGTTATGCGATTTTCGGCTTAATCCCGCTAATCTTTATCTCCACAATGACTCCTGTTCGTATGATGGAAGTGTTTAGCCTGGGCGACGCAATCGGATACATGGGAATCCTATTATTTATTTTGATTCCGGTATTTCTCTCCATCGTGTTCATGATTAGGAAGAAGGGAATGAAGCAAAATGTGTAGACGACCCATCCTATCTTTACTGCTTGCCTTCATTCTTCTGGTGACTCAAGTCGGCTGCTGGAGCAGCAAAGAAGTAGAGGAACTTAGCATATATACAGGACTTTCTCTGGATCAGGGGGAGCTCAGTCCATTGGAACAGGATCTGGAGAAGAAAGGCAGCCGTTACTTCAAGAAAAATAAAATTACCGCCAACGTACAAATCGTTCCCCAAAAATCTTCCGGAAGCCCCAATCAACAAGGCGCCGGTGGACAAGGACCAAACTATGTCAATGTAGCTAGCACCGGGGATTCCTTGCTTGAAATCTTCCGGCAGCTCTCTCTCCGTTTGGATCGTCCGGTTATTGGTCACCATCTAAAGGTCATGGTGGTTTCCACCGAGCTGGCAAAACAACAGACGATGCAGCAATTAATGGATTTTGTGCTTCGTGATAATGATATTCGTCCGAGTTGTTTGGTCTTCTTAAGCAAGGGACGAGCAGCTAATACTTTAGTTACCAAATATAAGGAGGAAGTCCCATCCATTCATATTCTGTATATGGTTCGTAACCATTTCAGAACTAGCAAGATAATGAGGGGGGTCAATTTGTCTGAATTGGATGGATTGATGCATTCCAAAAAAAGCTATATATTGCAAAACATCACTGAATCAGATGGAGAATTAGAATTTTCAGGTGCCGGCATTATTAAAGGAGATACCGGGCACTGGATGGGTACTTTGGGACAACAAGACGTGGAGAGTATTGGATGGATTACAGGTGATGTAAAGGGCGGAGCTGTCAAAACATACAACAAGCGAAATGAAGCCATAACTTACGAGATCAAATCAGTAAAAAGCAAAATAACAACGAAGGTGACCGAGGGCAACGATATCTCGTTTCACGTGAAAATTGAATCCAAGGGACGTTTAATCGAAAACTGGGATGATAAAGCGGACCCGACTGAGACACGAAACATGAAAGAGGCTGAGAAAGAGTTTGAAGAACAAGTGACTCGTAGGATTAAGTCTCTTATGCACAAATTACAGTCAGAATATAAAGTCGATGTTGCCGGTTTTGGTGACCATTTGCATATTGAGAAACCGCAGGTGTGGAAAAAAGTAAAGGATGATTGGGATTATAAATTCGGCAAAATACCCGTAACCTTCGATATAAAATTATCCATTACGGATTTAGGTTCATCTGCTGAATGAAATAGTCGCTCCTGATTTCCAGGAGCGGCTACATGCTTAATTCAAATTGATTTTAAATACATCCCCTGCATTGCCACCCAAAACGATCAAGCCACCTTTGGGCAGTACAACCGAATTGTTATTGCTAGCAGTTGAAAATTGTACAACTGCTCCGTTTTCATCATAGACAGCGAACCCTCCGCTTGTTGGAAAATCAACAGTCATCGTTTTATTGGCTGAGTTTTTATCTGTTTTATACCATGTGGCTTGGCCATTAGATGGTATGGTGTACACTGATTTTCCTCCCAAGATAGGTTTAACAGCATCTTCACTGATATAGGATTGTCCATCTATGGTTAAATACTCCGAACCATCCTTGGTATAAAAATTCAGATCAAATGCATCTCTTCCACTCATAACTGGAATCTCAACGGCATTTACTGCTTTATTCTCATCCACAATTTTAGTACCACTTGCGTATCCATCATGATCAACGGATATTTTTTTCGTTATAAATGAGGGGGCCAGATAAAATATGGAAGATATCTTTTCATCCAAAGCATAATAAATTTTCCCGTTTCTGTTTTCCCATGCCTTTTTAACTGTGGGATTTACAGGATTGGCATCTAGCTTTTGATATTCATAAGTCGCCATAACCATTTGACCTAATCCCGGAAAGTTTAAATATAGGTTAGCCTTAATATACGTTTTCCCGTTTTTTTGTTTGTCAAAGCTTACAACTACACTTCCATCACTGCTTTTGAATTGTCCATTGCCTATATACACATATTTTTGCGCTGGGACGAATCCCCCAAAAAAAGCAGGTAAATCAAACTCACCATTTTTAATGTCTACATTAATGGTAGTACCGACAGAACCGTATAATCCCGAATATGCAAGTAAATCAGACGGCATTTCTGCTTTTACAGGAGGCTCAAATGTTTTCTCCGGTACGATGTCTTTAATGATGCCCTTATCTTTTAAAAGTTCCAATAAAATGTTAGAAGCAAAAATATTATCTAAGATGGAAGACCCTCCAGATGAAAGCACAGCCATAGAGATATGATGCTCTGGTATGGTGATCAAAGTAGAGTGATACAAAACAGTATCCCCACCCTTGGATAACGCAGTTATTCCGTAATCACTAAACGGTGCCAACTGAACCGCATCCCAACCAAGTCCATAATTAAAGCTGTTTGTCTCTTCAGGTACCCATATTCCTTTTCGATATTCATGACTTTGCATGGACTTCGCAGATTGTACAGATAAAATATCGGGTCTGTTCCCCGTCAATACTTCTGAAAACATAGCCACCTCTTCTGCGGTGGAGTATAACCCACCTGTCCCGATGACATTGGCATTTTCAACCGGTAAGGCCCCCTCAATCGCAGGAAAATAAGTTTTGGACAGCTGTTGTCTATCAAATTGATCGAGAGATGTTTTGGTAGATCTCAAACCCAAAGGGGTATTCATATGCTTTGCTAAGAAATCGGTGTAACTTAGACCGCTCACCCGCTCAACTAATATTTCAAGCAATTGAAACCCATCATTGGTATATACGGAATATTCGCCAGGGTTTGATTTTAAAGTTTCTGATTGCAACCTTAGCAAGAGCTCATCATGATTTTCTGTATCATTGTCATTAAATAACATACTATTTTTATAGTGAGTACCATAAAGACCTGATGAATGATTTAACAGCATACGCGGTGTAATTTGTTTGTATCTTTCATCAGACATTTTAAAGTCCTTAATGTATGTAGTTAGCGGCTGATCAATATCTACCTTATGGGCATCCACCAGCATCATCGTTGCAGCAGATACATACATTTTGCTTGTAGAGCCTATACCGAACATCGTATCTTTGGTGATTTGCTCGTTAGTTGCTTTATTCTTTACCCCCACGCTATCCGATAATACGATGTTTCCTTGGTCCATAATGGCATACTGCACACCGCTAGCACCGTATTTGGATACCAGCTCCGAGGCCAGACTGCGAGCCTTTTCCTTGATAGGTTCAACAGTGCCTTGAGCAAAAGTATTCGTCATCGGCAGTACAAAAAGCATAGCAGAAACGAACACAGCTATTATTTTCTTCATTCCATATTTCCTCCTCTTATAGCTTCACCAGATTTTATGACTGACCTGATCATACAATGAACGAGGATTCTATATAAAAAAACACCCTTAAACGAAAAAAAACAATCCCTAAACAACATGATGTCTAAGGAATGTCCTTATAAAATGGCAATAAAACCATATTATTGAATACTTTATTTTTCGTTTCAATGGTCATATTCCCACCATATTTGTCACATATTCTAGATATATTGGTTAAGCCAATGCCATGAACATCTGGGTTTGATTTTTGACTATGCAAATGAGCCACTTCATTCTCCACATGATTAAGGATGTGAATGAAAAGCGCGGACTCATTGGAATGTATTTTAATAAGAATGTACCTGTCATCAGCAATCTTGACCTTTTTAGATGCTTCTATGGCATTATCCAGCATATTCCCTAGAACTACACATAAATCATAACGTTCAATATTTACTTTCTGTGAATATAAGTTAAGTTGGGTATCTATCTTTATGCCATTGGCTTGCCCAATATTAAGACTATTCGTGACAAGAGCATCTATAACCAGATTACCGGTATTAACCCTTTGATATGCTCCTTCGATTTTATCTAAGGTAACCTTAATATGTTCACTCGCCTCAGCCAATTCATTTCTCTTGATACATTCTTCAATATACAAAAACTGTTGGTGTGTATCATGAATGATTCTTTTTATATTTTTGAAGCTGTGAACCGTTTTTTCGTAGTTAGCATCTTGGTAGTCCATCTGATGTTGTAATTGAGCATTTTCATGCATTAATTGAAATTTTTCAATGACATTATCAAAAATATATATGATAAAAACATTTAAGGAAATAAAGCCAATAATAGAACCAAAATAATACATATTCTTTTCACTATAAACAGATAAAACATTGACCTGATATAAACTTATGATGGGAACGATTAAAAATAAAATATAGTAACGATGCTGCAAAGGGAAGGTTCTGCGTTTGGCAAATAGCCGTATAATCTGAATGACAGCAAACATGATAATGCAGCTGAGTAACATAACCTTTGAGAATATTAAGTGATCTTGTCCACTCAAATAGATAAAGTTGCCAATTTTAACGGAGCCTACAGCATATAAAATATAAAGAGATATAAAATTAACGCTGGTTATCAATACAGCATAAAGAATAGAAAAAATGATCTTTGTCTTTATTTCCACTGTATACGATTGCGCTAAACTAAATATGACAAGTAATGCTAAGATCGAAGCTATCGTAGGAGTCAAATAAACACTTAAATATAAGGAATCCAGCAACCCAAAAATAATGAAGTACACGAATCTGTTCGGCTTTCGATTGGACTTATCAAAAACCGAGTTAAAGTAAAAATTCACTTGGAAGCACATAACAAGGACAACGCAAAGATTAAGAAGCAGGGAGTTATATTCCATCATATTAATGCATCTTCATGATCATAAATTTGGTATATATATCTTTAACTTCTTTTATTTTAGAACGCCCAATAGGTAACTTCACATCATTTGACATCAAAACATCACCGCCAGCAAATTTTTTCACATGAATTAAGTTTATAATAATCGAACGATGAATTTGTAGAAAATTATGTTCTTTTAATGCTGAAGCATAGTCCGAAAGAATCCCTTTGCTATCATAGGTTTGAGTAGAGGTTACAAAATGTAGTTTGTTTTTTATGGTTAAGCTTTTGACCACTTCAATACTAATGATATCATCATATTTTAAAAGCACTTCCTCATAAGCTGACTTGATGATAACGAATTTTTTATCGAGAGATTGAAAATATTGACACAGCTTTATCATTTTTTCCTCAAAGATATGGGGAGCAATCGGTTTTATTAAATACTGAAATGTGACTACGTCAAAACTTTCCACCATATATTCAGGGTAGCTCGTTAAAAAAACAATCTGTTCATCCAGGTGATTTAAACTTCTTATTTTTTGGGCGGTTTGAATTCCGTTCATGCCATTCATTTCAACATCCAATATTAAGATATGGAATGGAGACTCATGGTTTTGATAATGAGATACCAGCTGTTCTCCGGAGTCGAATAATTCAACTTTAAATTCTATACTGGTCTTTATCGACAAAGTAATCAGCATATTTTTAACAAGCTCTCTCTGCTTATGCTCATCATCGCAGATAGCCACTCTATACATAAATAACATACACCTCGTTCCCATTGCGTTGATCATGGAATTGTATTTTAAATAGTATATAACCTTTTAACATTCTATAAATAGCTTTTGGATAAAACGCAAATTCAAATCCCTCAAATGCCAGTATAGAAGCTGCTCAGCAGTTGCATCCAAGGTAAAAAAAGAAACCCTCGTCTTAAAAGACGGGGTTTCTTAACTATATTATTGATCGTTATTCAAAAAATCTGCTCTCTTGTCTCCACTGTGGGAACGTCTGGCAAAGTCGACAAATTGGAATTTGTCCAGCCGATGCCTTGATTCAGTGTACTGGAACAATGTAGTGTCCTCCAGATAAACATAGTTACGTACTACAACCACATGAGTGTAATTCTGAAGGTCCATCAGCCTATGATCTTCTTCGTCTGCGTTTTCTACGGAAACGACTTTTTTGGCATAACTGATTTGAAGATGGAGCTCTCCCTCCAAATATTCGTAGATGGATCCACGACTAATTTCCTCAGTAAGCACAGGTACAATGTCTGATCGAAAGTAATCTTTATCCAGTATGACGCATTCACCTTCAATTTCACGTGCACGAACGACTTTCCAGACCAAATATTTGTCTTTGTCAATCTCAAGATGATTGGCTATGTCATCTGGAACTGGAAGTAGTTGATTTTCATGTACAATGGTTCGAGATGTACGCCCAATCCGTTCGGACATTTCCTTGAAACTGACCAGTCCTCCTATAGGAAAATCCATCCGCCCCATATCCAGAACAAAAGATCCTTTAGCTTTTATTTTATGGATATACCCATTTTGTGCAAGCAAATGGAGTGCCTTACGTACGGTTTCGCGAGAAGTGTTATACTCCCGGGCAAGTTCATTTTCAGAAGGCATTTTCGTACCTGGAGCCAATTCGCCTGTCTGGATCTGTCCCGAATAATCCTGATAAATTTGCAAAAATATATTCTTTGTCAATTTTCATCACCACGTTCATTGTAGCATTCTTTCACTTCCCTGTTCACTATAATAGACTGTGCGAATTGAAACTGAATTAATTCGTATGACCTGATGAAGAATTCAAATGAATTCTCATTAAGGTATACTGCAAATCGTCTGCCTCACCTGGCAGTTCCTCAACCGATTTAATCATACTTTGGCCATCCGGGACAATGACAGGTGTAATGATGGGATATCCAGATTTCTGAATCAGATCACGGTCAAATTCCATCAATAGTTGTCCTTGCTTCACAGTTTGATCTGTCTCCACATGTATGGTGAATCCCTCACCCTTCAGTGACACCGTATTGATCCCCACATGTACCAGAATCTGTACCCCTGTCGGATGCTCCAAAATCAAGGCATGCTTGCTTTTCATCATAATATGAATAACTTTTCCGCTGAAAGGGGCAAGAATCTTGCCATCCTTCGGTTCCACTGCGATACCATGTCCCATCTGCCGTTCGGCAAAAGCCGGATCAGGAACCTGCTCCAATGGCACAACACGTCCCAGTACCGGAGTCTTTACTTCAAGCACATCCAGTGCAGAATTTTGACGGCCCGAATCTTTCCGTACGGAGTCGTTAGCTGGTGTAGCTGGAGTCTGACGGCGCTTATTTAGCAGTTTTCCATACATAAAGGTTAAAGTGAACGGTACAATCAATACGATCGCCATCCCAATGAAGAATACACCCCAGTTGTTTGGGAAAATAGACAAGAAGCCTGGAATCCCTCCCACACCAATGGAAGAAGCCATCACATGATTTAGGGTAAGCAGTATACCTGCGACGCCCGAACCGATCATTCCAAATACGAACGGATATTTATATCGGATATTCACCCCGAATATGGCAGGCTCGGTTACACCCAGAAAAGCAGACACAGAAGAGGTAAGAGCCAACCCTTTTCCCTTTTGCTCCTTCAATACCAGCATCATGGCCAATGCTCCGGCCCCCTGAGCGATATTGGACAGCGCCAGCATCGGCCAGAGGAACGTTCCACCCTGCGTACCAATTAATTGCACATCCACCGCCAGGAAAGTATGGTGCATTCCCGTAATCACGAGCAAGGAGTACAAGCCTCCATAGATCAAGCCTCCCACCGCAGGAGCCCAATCGAAAACGTATACAAGACCAGACGTAATAGCATTACCAATCATAAAAGTAACCGGACCGATCACTGTAAAAGCCAGAAATCCCGTTATTAATAATGTAATCGGTGCCACGAGTAACAGCTTAAATGAATCCGCTATCTTTTTATTTAGGAATTTTTCAATTTGTGCAAGTACGTAAGCGGATACTAAAACAGGTAAAACCTGTCCTTGATAACCAATCTTGTTCACTTCCCACCCAAACAAATTCCAAACCGGAACGGTTCCTTTGGTAACGGCATCCGCATAACCGTATGCACTTAATAGATCTGGGTGAACCAGAATCAGACCCAGTACAATCCCGAGTAAAGGACTGCCGCCAAACCGGACAACGGCTGACCATCCAATTAAGGCAGGTAGGAATGTAAAAGCGGTGCTGGCAATGGTATTAATGATAGCAGCAAAGTCAGTCCATTGAGGATAGACCTGAACCAGAGCCATACCTTCGAAGAAAATCCCCTTGCCTGTCAAAATATTATTTATTCCAAGTAATAAACCTGCAGTCACGATTGCGGGCAAGATGGGGATAAAAATATCTGCCAGCGTCTTGATGGCACGCTGAATTGGATTTTGTTTTTTGCTTGCTGCATTTTTGACATCGTCTTTAGAAGCCCGACTACCTCCTGTAATGGAGATCATTTCGTTATATACCTTATCCACCAGGCCTGGACCAATCACGACCTGATACTGTCCTTGTGAAGAAAATTGGCCTTTGACCAAATCATTTTGTTCAAGTGCATCTTTATCTACCAGCTTATCATCATAAAGGGCAAATCGCAGACGAGTTACGCAATGCGTAGAGGCCTCTATGTTGTCTTTGCCACCAACGGCTTTTATAATGTCTTCTACCTGTGATCTTTCAATCGCCATCTAGCCCACTCCCTTAACGTTTGCTCTTTTTTAGCAGCAACCCCGGTTATAAAAAATAACATGCCCGGGGTACTACTAGTTATCTCCATACTATTCACTAAGACTACGGACAATCCACATATATGAAGCATATGGGGCCAAAGTGATCTCTTGTTTTAGCTCCGGGACGTGCTGGGTATTACCTATTAAAAGCTCAGCCGCACCCAACGCTTGATTTTTTAATGATGAATAAAATGAATCCGGTATACGGAATTGCGCATCCTGTCCGCTAAAATTAGAGATGACGATCAAAGTCTCCTCTTCATTGCTGCGTTGATAGGCGTAGACATGAGGATGAGCTTCGTCCAAACGTTGATAACTCCCATCAGTAAGGACCTGCACCGTCTTACGCAGATAAATCAGCTGACGGTAATGATTGTAGATCGAGTTCGGGTCCTCTAACTGAGACTGAACGTTGATCTGTGGATATCGTTCATCTACCTTAATCCAAGGCGTGCCTGTAGTGAAGCCCGCATTGCGAGTGTTATCCCACTGCATCGGTGTCCTCGAATTATCACGAGACCGCTCTCGAATGATATTCAATGCTTCTCCTGCACTTTTGCCTTGTTCCTGTAAGATACGATACATATTCAGAGATTCAACATCCCGAAACTCTTCAATATCTGCCCACTGCGGGTTGGCCATCCCAATCTCTTCACCTTGAAATATATAGGGCGTTCCTTGAAGACCATGTAACGTAGTTGCCAGCAGCTTGGCGCTTTCCGCATGGTATTCGCCATCATCCAAAAAGCGAGAGATCGCCCTTGACTGATCATGATTGTTAAAAAACAATGCACTCCAGCCGCCACCTTGTTGCATGCCCGTTTGCCAATCCGAAAATAGCTTCTTCAACATTTCAAAATCATATGGCATCAATTCCCACTTTTGTCCATTTGGATAATCTACCTTCAAATGATGAAAATTAAAGGTCATGGACAATTCTTTTCTCTCTGGATTGGAATAACGGATACAGTGATCCAGTGAGGTGGAGGACATCTCCCCTACAGTGACACTGTTATACGCTGAGAATACTTTCTCATGTAATTCATGAAGGTATTCATGCACACTTGGGCCGTCCGTATAATACTTACGCCCGTCCCCAGGAGCCGTGCTTCCATCGTCGTCCGAGAATTGCTGATCTTTGGAAATCAAATTAATGACATCAAGTCGGAAGCCACTAACTCCCTTCTCTGCCCAAAATTCCAGCACATTGACAACTTCCTGACGGACTTTGGGATTTTCCCAGTTTAAATCCGCCTGAGTCTTATCAAACAGTGTCAAGAAATATTGGTTTGTAGCCTCGTCATACTGCCAAGCTGGTCCACCAAACTTGGAAATCCAGTTGTTCGGAGGTCCTCCATCGGGTGCTGGGTCACGCCAGATATAATAGTCCCTGTACTCACTATCCTTAGAAAGCCGCGCCTGCTGAAACCAGACATGCTCTGTGGAAGAATGGTTAACCACGATGTCGATCATCAAGTGCATCCCACGCGCCCGAATTTCCCGGCTCAATTCTTCAAAATCCTGCATTGTTCCATAGTCAGGATTAATCCGGCAATAATCGGCTACATCATACCCGTTATCACGTTGTGGTGAGACATATACAGGCTGCAACCAGACAATATCGACACCCAGTTTTTGCAAATAATCCAGCTTTTGCGTCAGTCCTCTTATATCACCGGTTCCTTTACCCGTCGTATCGTTAAAACTTTTGGGATAAACCTGATAGACTACTGATTTGCGCCACCAGTCCTTATCTTGAGGAATCAAAGTCCTATTCGTTGCTTCCATTCATGCTCATTCCTTCCTTGCGAAATGAAGTAGCGTAAAAATAATATAGCGCTTTCAACTTCTTGTATATACAAGATTAAGTCATGTATATACAAGTTGTCAACAGCTTTATTTATTAAGGTAATACCCGTTTTGCAGCTAAATGATCAGGAGACTCATCCATTCTGTCCGATTGTATGTTATGACTCGTAAAATAAGCTCAATTCACACGAAAAAAAAGGCTCCTGCCTATAGTCAGGAACCTCTCTTTTCTATGATGGAAACGGTATTCATTTACATCCATATCGATAGTGCACTATAAAGGAGCAATAAGGACATTATGATATTGAAGGAGCGCTCATACTTGTTCAAGAAACGCTGAAACATAGCCCCAAAAACCGCCCAGCACACTACAGCTATAAAACCAATACAGGTCAAAAGTAATGAAATCGTAATAAGCTCTATATACGATACATCATAAGGCATAACAAACGTTGAAATGACCGTAATACCATACAAAATGACTTTTAAATTGATAAATTGCAGCAGCAATCCTGATTTGAAGGAATATCCTTCATTGTGATCATTATTTTTAGAAGAAGGTTTGCTCTTCGCTATTTTTATCGCCAGATAAAGCATGTACAGACTACCGAGTACATTCATCCAAATTTTAACCCGTGGCAAAAAATGATACAAAGCAAGATTAAAATAGCAGGCTAACAGCATAATAGCGAAACAGCCCGCTGTTACTCCCAGCAAAAAGGGAAATGCTTTTCTCAAACCTAACCGCCTGGCACTGTCTAATGACATAATATTGTTGGGTCCGGGCGTAAAGCTGGTAACAATCACATAAGAAAGAAAAGGAATAACCGGCATGCAACAATCAACTCCAGTATGTTATAATTGTATAAAATGTGCGTTAAAACGCACGTTTGTACTTTATGATTGTACAATACGTTCTTTATAAAGCACAATAGGGGCGAATAATTATGGAGAATATTAATCTGATTTTAAGTAAAAATTTGAAATATCTAAGAAATGAACGAAAATTAAGTTTAGATAAATTAGCCGATCTGACGGGGATCAGTAAAACGATGCTTGGTCAGATTGAGCGGGGAGAATCAAATCCTTCGATTACAACCGTATGGAAAATTGCGAACGGTTTGAAAATCTCTTTCACTGCCCTGATTAATGAACCCCCTGCAGATGCAGTAGTCGTTCCGAAAAGCAAGGTGCAAGTGCTTGAAGAAAATAATCACTATCGGTTGTATCCGTTTTTCCCCTATGAAGGAAGTAGAAATTTTGAGGTTTACACCGTAGAGATTGAAGCAGGCGGGGAACTGAGTTCAGCGCCACACCGTGAAGGTACAGAAGAATTTATTACGGTATTTGAGGGTGAAATGGTGGTAAAAGTCAGCGAAGAAATGTACACAGTTAAAGCTGGAGATTCAATCCGGTTTAAAGCAGACCGTCCACACATTTACTATAATCTAGGAGAAACACTAGTTCGGATGAATATGATTATTTATTACTCTGTATAGTTCAATCTTGAAGACCATAAGCATACTAGTCTTTAAATTAAATGATCCTATTAAAATAAAGAGCTATTTTAATAGGATCATCGGAACAAATATTAAGTGCTTTGCCTGTATGCTGTTTAGGAGATTTCAATCTGCTTAATTATTCGTGCTGGATTTCCAGCTACAACCACATGATCTGGAACATCCTTGGTTACTACTGCTCCTGATGCCACTACGACATTATTACCTATCGTAACACCAGGATTGATCACTGCTCTCCCGCCGATCCATACATTGTTGCCAATCTTAACAGGCTTTCCATACTCTGGGCCAGCGATTCGTTCAAACGGATCTATGGGGTGAGTTGCTGTGTAAATATGAACTCCTGGAGCCAGGAAACAATTATCTCCAATGCGAACTTCGCAAACATCCAAAATGGTACAGTCAAAGTTGGCATAGAAATTATTTCCAACATGGATGTTGTATCCGTAGTCACAACGTATGTTGGGTTCCATGCCTATATTTTCACCAGTTGATCCGAAAAGCTCCTTAAGTAACTTTTCACGGTACTCACGATCCGTCTCTGTCGTCTGATTAAAGAGACGGACACATCTTCTCGCATACTCTCTTTCACTCGTTAATTGAGGATCAGCAGCTACATACAGTTCTCCATCTATCATCTTTTGTTTTTCCGTTTTCATAGTCATGGGCCCATCCCCTTTATATTTTAATCTGATTTCTTTTCTTTCATCCCAATGGGTTGGGCTGCACCTGATATCAAACCAGCAACAATAACGCCAACATAGTCAATGACCGCACCTACAAGTGTCTCCATACGAAATGAACCGTGGAAAGCCGGCAAAAGCATTTTTTGCAATTGATTTTCTACCACAGAACCTTCGGCATTAAGAGCTACTTCTGCTGTCCCATAACCACCCCCGCTCACAATCAAAATCGCAATTCCCAAAATGACCGTCCGTCCACCTATACGAGAAATCATATTGCCTGCACTGAGTAGTCCCACTAAAGAACCTGCAGCTAATTCAAAAATAATGATTCTCATTTTGGTAGTAAATAAATGTAAAATATACAGTATAATGGGCGTTCGAGACACCCAGGAAGCAAAGGCTACACCCGGTAAAGCGAATAGCAAAAACAAGATATTACGAATGACCCTGGGATTCTTGGATGATTATACTGTCATCGATTAGCTCCTTATCGACACTTTTTATAATTCTTTTAATAAGTAGGATTATAACAAGTTATTCTATTCGTATCCAGCACTATTATCAAATTTACTTGCTATCCCTAAAAATTCACTCATCTTTTAATTATTACTGGAAGCTTGTCTGGAGATTTTAGATATATGACCCTTAAGATTAATAGGGAGATGGAATATACCAGGCGCGAGTAACATAAAAAAAGACGTCCCAGGTTTCCCAGAAACGCCTTCCATAATCTTTAACCCATAAAGATACATATATAAATAAGACATAAGCTAGAAAAAGAATCCCTTATATGGAAAGTTGTTTTGTGTTACTATACATGTAGTTTCTTAGTAAAATAAACACCGTGGTCAATATCAACGATAATAAACCTACTAGTACTACGTATTGCGTACCCATTTCTGATATAAATAGCCCTCCTACAGCCGCACCAATTGTGGTACCTATATTACAGGATGATAAAAATAAGCCATTAGCGAAATCAGGGGCTTTAGGTGCTGCAGACGTAATCCAATATTGATTAATGTTACCTCCTATTCCAGCTAATATTCCCCAAATTAAAGTGGTAATTGCCATAGGTATGGTAAACTGTCCAGTGAAAAATAATAGGATGTAAACAGCCCCCAATACAAAAGGAAAAGTTACTACAGATCTTATGGCACTTTTCACAAGTAATTTCCCTGCTAAAATGTTCCCAATTATATTGGCCCCACCGTAGATGAATAACATTAAACTAATAGTATTCGAAGACATCTTCGTAACTGTTTGAAGATACTCGGCAAAATAACTATAGATTGAAAATATAGCCGAATTTATGAAAATGACAGCTGCAATGGAAAGCCAAGTATTTAATTTCTTTAATACGGATAATTGTTCTCCGTAAGTAAGGACTCCCTTAACAGGCATAGACGGTACAAATAGTAACGTAGCAATAAATACTAAAGCATTTACAATAGCGAAAAATGCCATTGCCATTTCAAACGAAAAAGCATTATTAAGAAAACTTACGATGGGTACACCGACTACCATACCCGCAGATACACCAATAAATACTTTAGAAACTGCTTTGGGAGCTTCTTCTTTGCTAACCGAGTCAGCAGCCACTGTAAAAGCCAATGAACAATAAATAGGATGAAAAAAGGCTGGTATTACACGAGAAATTAATAGAATAGTAAAGCTAGATGTGAATATGGAGACAATGTTCCCCATCAAGAAAACACCAAGTACAAGCAACATAACCTTCTTGCGGTCTATACTCGAAAACAATAACGGCATTGTTGGTCCAGATATTGCAACACCAAGGGCAAAAATGCTCACCAACCATCCTGCTTTTGATATGCTGACCTGAAAGTGTTCAGCTATGTCAGGTAGTATTCCAATAACACCCATTTCAGTATTTAAGATGCCGAAAACTCCTATGGTTAATATGGAAATTAATAAATTATTTCGTTTTGCCAAAAAAACAACTCCTATCTTTAATAAATTGCCCCCGAAAGAAAAATTTTCCCGGTTCCTCAGTTTGTTCGATAAACGTGACTTTACAAGTAACAACGGACACTTTCATGTCGGGTTTCCCTTCTGTTAGACCTTGTAGCTTTTGAAGCCTTTCTTACTTCAAATTCTCGTTAAAAAATGATTCCAATTTATCGAATGGAATCAAATTCGTTTTGTCGTACAAATCAACGTGTCCGGCATTTGGGACGATGTACAGCTCTTTTGGATCTGCTGCCAATTCATAAGCATCTTCACTAAAGTATCGTGAGTGAGCATGCTCGCCCATGATAAACAAAATTGGTCTTGGCGAAATCGATTTAATATAAGTAAGCAAAGGGAAGTTCATAAATGACATGCTGCTTGTCACGGTAAATTGAGTAAGTGAGTTATGGTGGTACCCACGAGGTGTAGAATAAAACTCGCCAAACTCGCGACCGATAGGATCTGAATGTTCATCAAATCCAATAGGTGCACCTCGATCGGTCAGTACCGGAGGGCTGCCCTCAAACTCCTCATAGCGCTGCTCAGCAATTGCGTCGAGCGTCTTGTTGCGGTCTTCTTCGGTTAATGAGTCCTTAAAACCGTTGCGTTGCGCACGGGATATATCGTACATGCTTACCGTAGCGACCGCCTTAATGCGTCTATCCACCTGCGCTGCGCTGATCGCAAAACCACCACTGCCACACATACCGATTACACCCATTTGATTCCGATCTACAAATGAACGTGTTCCTACATAATCAACGGCTGCGCTGAAATCTTCCACGAACAGATCAGGCGAAGAAAGGTGCCGCGGCTCTCCGCTGCTGTATCCGTTGAACGATGGGTCAAATGCAAGAGCCACAAAACCACGCTCCGCCAAGTTTTGAGCATAGATACCAGAGCCCTGCTCTTTAACACCACCATAAGGAGCACCTATAATGACGGCTGCGTGTTTTTGGTACTCATCAAAGTCTTTTGGCAAGTAAAGATCTGCCGCAATGTTGATTCCAAACCTGTTTTTATATGATACTGATTTTCTTGTTACATTATCGCTTAACTCAAAAATATAGTTTGACATACTAGATAACATCCTTTCTTAATTGTTGTTTTTCCCTTTCGTTATTTATTCTATTTATGTCTGTAGCATATAACAAATACTTATATCTCATATCATGATATGCTTATTAGGCATTTCTAAAGTGGGTATACTAAAACATAAGAGTGGAGGAGTATTAGATGGAATTTAGAGTTTTACGATATTTTCTTACTGTTGCAAGAGAAGGAAGCATTACGGGCGCTGCTGATTTTTTGCATGTTACGCAGCCAACCTTGTCCAGACAATTAAAAGACCTTGAACAAGAATTAGGGAAAAAGCTATTTATTCGAAGTAGTCATAGTATCGTTCTTACAAATGAAGGAATGCTCCTGCGAAAGAGAGCAGAAGAAATAGTTGATATGGTCGATAAATTAGAGGCAGAATTCAGTTCCATGGAAGAAACAATAAGTGGTGATGTATACATTGGCGGTGGGGAAACAGATGCCATGAAACAGATTGCACGCGTAGTAAAAGATTTACAGTTAAGTTATCCAAATATACGGTATCACCTCTTTAGCGGAAACGAAGACGATGTGACTGAACGGCTTGATAAGGGCTTGCTTGACTTTGGTATTCTAATTCAACCAGCTGATTTATCAAAATACAATTATATCAATATTCCAGCCAAAGATGTGTGGGGCGTTGTTATGAGAAAAGACAGTCCTCTTGCTTTCAAAGATACCATTCAAGCAGTGGATTTATTAAATGTTCCGCTAATCTGTTCACGACAGGCTATGAAACAGACATTGTCTAAAAATGAATTTGTGCATTGGTTTGGTGAAGATTTTGATAAATTAAACGTCGTGACAACATTCAATCTCGCATATAATGCTGCTATTATGGTTGAAGAGGGCATTGGGTATGCCATAACCCTTGATAAAATAGTGGATACATCTAGTGATAGTAATCTTTGTTTTAGACCGTTAGAGCCAAGGCTTGAAGCTGGCTTAAATATTGTTTGGAAAAAACATCAGGTTTTTTCCGCTGCTGCTGATAGGTTTTTAAAAGAAATTAAGCATAAATTTTCAACCCTTTAAAAACTTAGCTGAAAATTACCTATGCGAACTACGGACAGATGAAACGGATATCGAAGAAGGAATTCGAAGAAGGAATTCGAAGAATTGCTGAAGAATTGGAGCAGGGCAAAATTACAAGAAGTCCCCAAAAACCGTTCTCTTGGATTTAGAAATCAATCATCTCCCTCGAAGGATGTTCAAGAAATACGTGCTCTCTTTCAAACAACAGGTTAAGACTGTTCTTGCGAACAAAAAAGGGCGCTGAATCACGCCCTTTTTTATTTTAATTATTCAGTTATTTTCAATACTGCACGGAAATACGGTCTATACTGATTCAACCTTGAATTATCATTTGCGTTCTTCTTCCACTTTCAGGCTGATTTCTCCCTGTAACTCCCCATCTGCCGATGCTTGAAGCAACAGCTCACCAGCCACATAACCGGATTGTACAATCACAAGACACCTGCCTCTGTGTGTTCGTCTCTCATTCCCCTTGTAAGGTTCATCACTGGTGAGATCGCCGTTGTCTACTCCAAGGATGCGACCATTCCCATGTAGTTTAAAGGTTAATTCAAAATCCTGGTTAGGTACAATGATCCCATGTTGGTCTATGACGGTTACTTCTACATGAGATATCTCATGCCCATCAGCAGGTAGAATTAGCCGATCAGCCTCCAACTTTAGAGCATAAGGAAGCCCGGCAGTAGTCAATACATGCTCACAAACCTTCTCGTTTCCATTGCGACCCACAGCCCGGATTTTGCCCGGTGTATAGGGAAGTTCCCATAGGATTAAATGATTAGGGTAATCCACCAGCTTCCTCTCACCGTATGATTCATCATTTAAGATCAATTCCACGCTCTCACAATTGGTGAAGGTAACCAACCGTATCAATTTTCCACCGTATTCAGGAAATGTCCAGTGATCTTCCATGGCCGGAGATTTCCAGTGCATCGTCCATGTCGGGTTAAATTCCGATTTCATATGTTCGTTAAATGCGGCTATGTGCACAACAGGCTGATTAGACCATAAACTTTGTTGGAGATAAGATACTGGTTTGCGGAATCCGCAAGTATCAATCAGGCCGGATGACCACCCTTTAGAGGGATAGCTTGTTTCTCCCAAATAGTCAATTCCACTCCAAACAAATTGACCAATCACATAATCATGATGAGCGACATCAAACCAGGGATTTAGAGGCAAATAACCTTTAACACGGTTATCCTTGCCCCGATAGTATGGGAACGTTTCTGTTCCAAGGATAAGCGTATCCGGCATGGCCGCTCTATAGTGCTCATACCACTGTTCCTGATAGTTTAACCCCAGAACATCCACTCGTTGTGCCAGCTGTTTGGTATGCTCCACTTTGGCCTCAATCGAACCATCACGTAAGCTGATCGGTGTATTATGCGGCTCAAGCGCATATGTAACCGGTCGGGTTGGGTCTTTTTCATGGCAGAAACCCACGAGCTGCTCCAACATTTTTAGCATGGATGGCTGCCCTTGGTTTTCCACTTCATTCCCAACGCTCCACATGAACACGCTGGGATGGTTCCTGTCTCTGACCAACATCGCCTCCAGATCCTTTTCCCACCATTCATCATATAGATACTCATAGGAAAGAGATTTCCATTTGTCAAAAGCCTCATCCACCACCAAGAACCCCATCTGATCACATAAATCTAATAACTCGGGCGCCATCGGGTTATGAGCAAAACGAATTGAGTTACAGCCCATTTCTTTCAGCCTCTGCAACCTTCTCTTCATAGCTGTATCATGGTAAGCAGCCCCCAGACAGCCTAAATCATGGTGAATGCACACTCCCTTTAGCTTTAAGTTGCTCCCGTTCAGCAATAAACCTTTTTGTGTATCCAGCTTCACTTCTCTTATGCCAAAAGTGGTACAATAACGATCCACCTCTGTATTGTCGCAATAGATCGTCGTCTGGGCTTCGTAGAGCACTGGGTTGTCCGGTGACCATAGTTCTGGCTCTAAAACTCGCATTTTTTGCTCTATTTCCCCCGTTTCACAGCTCGAAAGAGTGACTCGGTTTTCCACTTTTCCTTGGATCTGTCCCTGTGGGTCCAGCATTTCAGTCATAATCGTACACTCTACGGCATGCGCGTGTTGATTAGTGACCTGGATTCTGACAGTCACCTTGGCTTCATCTGGCGAAATTTCAGGTGTGGTAATGTAAGTCCCCCATTCGGTTATATGAATATAATCCGTACAAATCAGCCAAACATTACGATAAATACCGGCCCCCGAATACCATCTGTCAGGTGAAAGAATCGTATTGTCCACTTTGACGGCAATCACATTTTCCTCATCCCACCGAATATATGGAGTCAAATCATATTGAAAGCTAACATATCCATAGGGTCGCTTGCCCACAAAATGCCCATTGATCCAAACCTCACTGTTACTGTGAATGCCATCAAATTGTATGTATACGCGCTGTTTTGGAGAGGAGGGCTTCACATTAAATTGCTTTCTGTACCATCCGACAGACCATCTTGGCAAATAAGCCTGATTGCCACCATACAGCATATGTGGATCAAAGGACTTTTCAATGCTCCAATCATGAGGGACATGAAGGAGCCGCCAATGCTCATCGTTGTAGTCCATTTTCTCAGCACCCGCGTAATTCCCTTCTATAAATCTCCAGTCTTTTTTGAACGGCATAATCACTCTGCTTCCCATGATCTCGCCTCCATTTCATAAAGTGGATGAACGGATATAACAGCAGTGCTGGATGACCATCACAAAAAACGTGTTCTCATTACAATATTTGAAACACCGGGCGATCTTCAATAAAGTGTACGGGAAGCATCGGAAATTGGGCGGAAAGTACATCTGCGAGATACTTCATCCCAGGTGCTTCACTTTCAGCATGTCCCAGCATGATAAGTGCTCTACTGTGCCCTTGATAGACAGCATCTTTAACATATTCTGGTGTTTCCCATTCTGGGCCTTCACCGGCAATGACTACATCTACATTTTCATTTAGAAATAATGGAATGGCTAGATCGCCACCTCCCCTGTATCCTACTGAAATTCCCACTCGTTCACATGGCATGGAAACCTCGCCAGCCACCCGTACATAACGAATACGTAGTTTGGCTTTGATATATTCAGCGATCTCCTTAACTTTCATAGCTGGAATAGTCAAAATGGCGGCCGTCGGCTGCTGTTTCACCATGTAGTTGTGCCAGCCAAGCGCCTGAAGAAGCCCAACCATCACTCCATCCGGTTGATAACGATGTATGGCGTCATGAAACCGATAAATGCCTATACCTGCATCGGCAATGAGGCGAGATTTCTGCGAAAAAACAGGATCATGTAGTAAACATTCATGTATCCTCTGATGACTATAAAAAACGCCTTCATGCGTAATGATAAAATTTGCACCTAGAGAAATAGCTTGTTCTATCACGTACTGTGAAGCGGAGAAAGCGGTTACAATTCCTTGCACCTCAGTATCTACAGATCCTGGGTCCAGCAGATCTACGGTGGTGTGGGGTAGGCTTATTCCCTTGGTCAGATGATTCACAATCAGACCCATAGTCATGGTCATACACGTTCCCTCCTCATGGATAATGCATAGCAATTGTACCATTTTATTTCAGCCATAGGCGCTATTCTTTCTAGCAAAACAGCCAGTTCCAGAGGAGCCAGCTGTTTTACGAATAATTCTATTATTTATACAGAACTCCTAAAATGGAGTCGATTCGTTCTTTTGCTCCTTGCCAGGATGTCATGACGGGGAACTCATATTGCTCTCTTGCTCTCAGATTCCATGGATGAGGAATACAAAGCACCTTTTTCCCCTCCTTTAGCGCAGGTACTAAATTATGAGGGCCATCATCAATCAGGAGATCATAGTTAATCAGGTTTTTTCGTTTACATGGGAAAAAGTTCTCGATCGGAATGAATGGCATATGTCTTTGAAGCCAGTTCCATTTCTCTACGACGGTCTTGGGCTCTGCCGCTGTCACAATAATGACATCAAAAGCATTGCAAAGCTTCTCCATTTCTTCTACAACATACTCGTCAAACAGTTCAAGTTCCTCAAACAAACCCGGTCGTCCATAAAATACATCAAGCGTGCTCTTCGGATGACGTAGATGATCGGTGTTCCAATCTAACATTTCTTCATAACGAAGCGGATGAGTGGGAAATTCACTATTGTTATGGTATATGGCTCGTTTGACGAGATGACAGATGGTATCGTCCATATCGACTGCAATGATTGGTTTTCTCATCAGCTTGCCCCTATTCACTCTGGTAAAATTTTTCACAAGAATATCATACTATAATTTAATATCACGGTGAAGCTTAGGTATTGCTGTCCGATAGATCTCACCTTTGTTCAAAATAATTAACCAAGCAAAACGTTAGGTCAAACTACACAAATCCGGAATATCACAGAAAAATAGTTAGGTTATTTTTATCAATATAAACTAAATTTCAAACAAACATAAACAATAAATACAATGAAACCACAGAAAATCGCACTTAAATAATAAATACATGTGTTTATACTTCAAAAATACAAAAAAATAACTAAAATAACCGATTGAATAACAAAAACACAAATGATAGAATAACAAAAATAACTTTTTCCGTATTTGAAAGCGCTTAATTTTGTGTTTAGCTTACTGCTATCTACACACTTACATACCTAACTTCATCTCTGTATAGCAGGAAGTTGAATAATATATTTAGGGAGGAATAAAAATGAAGGTATTGTTAAGAAAGGCACTATTGTCTGGAATGGTCGGCTTGCTCATCATGATTGGTTTAGGAGGAGTTTTCTCCAAGGTAGAAGCTGCTTCAGGATTTTATGTAAGCGGTACCAAATTGTATGATTCTACAGGCAAGCCATTTGTTATGAGAGGCGTCAATCATGCTCACACATGGTACAAAAACGATCTTTATACAGCGATCCCGGCAATTGCCCAGACAGGTGCTAATACCGTCCGAATTGTCCTTTCTAACGGAAACCAGTACACCAAGGATGATATTAATTCCGTGAAAAATATTATTTCTCTCGTCTCCAACCATAAAATGATTGCTGTACTTGAAGTTCATGACGCTACGGGCAAAGACGATTACGCTTCTTTGGATGCAGCTGTGAACTACTGGATTAGCATAAAGGATGCTCTAATCGGCAAGGAAGACCGGGTTATCGTAAACATAGCGAACGAATGGTATGGTTCTTGGAATGGAAGTGGTTGGGCTGATGGATACAAGCAAGCGATTCCCAAGCTGAGAAACGCAGGTATTAAAAATACGCTCATCGTCGATTGTGCCGGATGGGGACAATATCCTCAATCTATCAATGACTTTGGTAAATCTCTATTTGCGGCTGATTCTTTGAAGAATACGGTATTCTCCATCCATATGTATGAGTTCGCTGGTAAAGATGTTCAAACTGTTCGAACCAATATTGATAACGTTCTGAATCAAGGACTCTCTCTGATTATTGGCGAATTTGGCGGTTACCACCAGGGAGCAGACGTCGACGAGACAGAAATCATGAGATACGGTCAATCCAAAGGAGTAGGCTGGTTAGCCTGGTCCTGGTATGGTAATAGTTCCAATCTTTCCTACCTTGATCTTGTAACAGGACCTAATGGCAATCTGACGGATTGGGGGAAAACTGTAGTTAACGGAAGCAACGGGATCAAAGAAACATCGAAAAAGGCTGGTATCTACTAAACGTACTATCAGAAAGTAAAAAAGGCTCATGGTTGAACGACCATGAGCTTTTACATTTTTATACTTTATACTAAAAGTACCCACTGTGCGTCTCTGAACTTATACTTCCTGGGTTATACGGTGAGTCGGATTTCATACACAGGCACGATGCTGACTGCGCCGATATCTACGATACGTTCCTTTGCCGTCTCTTTCCAGCCAGCCATAGTCGTATTGCTGTTGAGAACCTTACCTTTTCGTATCGGGGAAACATATACGTACAACCCTTGCTCGATGAGCCGATGCTCAAATGCTTTCAAGCCTATTTCCCAGGTCGTATGGTTGCAAAAATTATCGTTGATCAGCTCGCCATCCATAAAAGCATAACCGATATCTCCAGTATAATCGATACGCAACAGAGCTTCCTTAATTCCGTGAAAGGCATCTATCTCAAAATCAATAGTAAGTTTATCGTCATTTATTCTTTTCAAATTGAAATGAATTTCTCGCTTAGGAGCCTTTAAACGATACGTTTTAAATACATTGTTTTCTGTTATGTCTAGCAGCTCTCCACCGGAAATAGATGTGATTGAGGCGTCGAAATCAGGGAATACACTCAGGATTACCATTTCTTGGTCCGTCGATTCCAGCCTTAGATCGCCCTCAGATACAAGTACATTGGCATTGGTCAAAATGACTCTGTCCCGGCCTTGCATGTTTACCTTCCAAAATGTAAGACTTTGCTCATCAGTCATCGTGTAGATGGCAACTTTTTTGCCACTTTCTGATACCAGATGGATAAGACTATCGTCCTCTTCAGCAACCTTAATGATCGTGTTCCCATCCAATTGCTCTATCGAGCCTTTGTCGATTGTGGCACTGATGATATCTTTTGACTCAATTTCATACCTTCCTCTCATGCCCTCTGGTACAAAGAAAAAATAATATGCTTCTCCATCTTCTTCTATCCTTGTTATCAGCTGTGCCGTAGCATATTTGAGCTTCATTCCATCTAAATTAAAGTTAAATGGCAATATAGCGAAACTTTCACGTCCTAACGTCAGCTCACCTTGACTAGGAATTACAATCGTTTCCTCGGGTAGCTCAATGCTCACATTAAAATCGCACAGGTCGTCATTTTCGACATGGTCTTGAAAATTATTAAGAAACAGATAACCCGATCCGTTACTGGATCGCACTGCATATCGTAACGTATCCACATCATAAGGGTCCATCTGGGACGTATCCCCTGGCAGAATAGTCTTGGTTACTGAGAATTGCTTTTGGAACGTTGAAAAAAAGTAATGCTGCAGCTTTGTTCTATGGTACGATTCCCTTACTTGACCGAATTCGCCGATCATGGCGTTGAAATCATAGGATATTTTAGGTATGGCTAGATCATTGGTGAACGGGTTAACCTTACCCCGAGGATTGGAACCCCCATGATACATGTAATATCCGATCAGATTACAGCCTTCTGCAACCTTCATGACAGTCATTGCTGGAACACTGCGGTAGGGAAATGCGAACCGATATTTATAAAACTGAACCATGCCGCCACCCATTTCACAGCAAGCGTACGGATAGTCTTCAGGCGCGTATTGAGGCTCGAAATTGTAGCTCACTGGAATCTTGTTATTATGCTTGTCGCGGAAAATGTATTCCGGTGTCGCAGGATGCTCATCCATCCCCTCCAAACGTCCCTCTTCGTAGTAGATCCATGGCCAATAGGCATACCCGCCCCATAACGGCAGCATATCAGGTACAGGAGTTGTTGCTCCTCCCCATCCTGTGCACGTATAGATCGGAGTATCAATCCCCGCTTCCAGAGCTATTTCTTTAAGTTTTAACATATGCGAGTTACCGTCACTTCCACTGTTTAGCCACATATCATTAATTCCTACAGTCAATGCCCACTGGGCAGATGAATGATGATGCTCGTTTTCGATTTGGGTGCCGATAATCGGTCCCCCCTCCTTATATAACAGCCCTTTAACCTGGGTACCGATTTCGTTATACAATCTTCTTGTATAGAACAGATACCCCTCATCATTAGAACGAACCTCAAATGGTCGACCGAATAACCAATCTGGCATACCGCCGTTTCGAATTTCCCCATGATCAAAGGGTCCGATTCGAATAATGGAGTATACCTGATGTTTGCCGCACAACTCGATGAATCGACGAAGATTCTTGTTTCCACTCCAATTAAAAACACCTTCAACTTCTTCATGTAGGTTCCAAAAAATATAAGTGGCAATGATGTTTACGCCGCCCATTTTTATTTTAATAATTTCGTCTTCCCAATAGCGTTCATCATAACGGGCATAATGGAATTCACCACAAATACCGAAAAAGGGCTCTCCGTCCTTCTCCATAAAATAGTTGGTGAATCCGATCTCCTCTCCTTTTGGATTGGTGCCGCCAAGTTTAATATGTCCTTTAACAATATGCTTCTGATCGTCTTTAACCGCAACCCGATAGTTTCTCATGGAGTTCACTCCCCTCACTCGTTAATCTGAATTCAGGATAAATTGGTTCCACTTGCGCTGCCAAGCGATATCATTCCAGAATGGATGATGGGGAGCGCAGTTAGAACAGAGGGTCATTCCCCAGAACCCAAGTGCCATTCCTTTTCGCAACACATATTCAGCGATAAATTTGCCGACTGGACCTTCTTCAAATTGGGCATGCAGCGGCGTGTAGCCTACATAACCTTCTCCTATGACAATTGGAATGCCGGAATGACGAGTCCATTCATGAATCTCTTCTAATCGGGTGTCGGCCTTCTGCAACATGGCCATTTTATGGTCTCCATACCGATCGTACAAAAATAAATCCCATTGATCGGGATCTACCCAGTCGTGCAAATAAATAAGTCTCATGCCGACTGGATTGCCTTCCATCCGCCAATTCTGCCCCGGAGGCAGGGTCCATTTTGTAAATGGAGGAGCGTCTTCTCTTAATAGGGATTGTACGAATGGATTGGGGAACGGCGCCAACTCATCATCAAGCGCTGCCGCTTCCATAAGCTCATTGAGCACCCCTTTAATATAGAGGTGAAAATGGGCCACCTGCATATTGCGCGCGACGTAAGCTTTAGGGTAGGCTTCATTTAACGTATAACTGGCCGTCATCATGATATCGGGATGACATTGGCGAAGATATTCTATCGCTTCTTCTACGTAGGGCTGCATGGCTTCAATAAGCGCCGGCACATTCGTTTCGGCTATGCCTTCAGACGTTCCGACGGCGTTTAACTGCCCAAATTCCAATTCATTATGCAGCTCTGTATAGATGATCTGACTCCTGTAGCCTTCTGCTGTGACGAAACGGATCAACTGATCCATTGATTTTGCAATGGCCATGAATCTCTCCTTAGGAGGAATTGCAGCTAATTTATCTCTAAGCTCAGCATGAGCCAGAAAGCTGGGACTCTGCTGATATTCCCAAGAGGATAACATAATGTAACAGTTATGAGCCTTTGCTTGTTTGAACAGTTCGAGCAAATGAGCATGCCCGTCCAGTACTGCGCCTCCACGACAGTTATACCAACGCGTACGCTGGCCTACTTCCCCAAGGTTAGCAAACTCCAAGGGTCCGGGGCGTTTGCCATCCGCTGTAAACAACATGAATGGCATAGCACATATTCGGATCGTATTGTAGCCTCTTTCGACCGCTTCTTTAAAACGGGCTTCCAGATCGCTGTAGGGCTCACCTTCCTGTGTCATGGTATACCAAGAAAAGTCCCACATGGTGATCGTCAATTTGCGCGGTACATTTCTCATGAGATTACTCAATTGATTTCCCCCTCCCAGCTCCAGTCCATATGGTTCAACGCTCCTTGATGGTTAGCTTCCAGCTTAAGCACCGATTCAAAATGCAAGATGGCTTCGTCCTGTCGTCCTAATCCAAGCAAACCAAGTGCTTTCATATAAGTACAATGAACCTGATTACGAATATTCAGGTCATCTTCAAAGATGAGAAAGTCGGGTAACGAGACCGCGAAATAATCCATTTTCACGGGTTCGAATAAGTATCTTTCGGCGTAATCAATAAGCTTGTTGAATCGACGCATGCCTTCCTTCACATTACCAAGTTTCTGCCAGGCCAATCCTTGGTAAAATACCATATCCGGCTGTTGATCGTTATAATACATGGCGTTAATGGGTTCCCCCAGTCCTTGAGAGGCCGTGGAAAAGGCCTGTCTTGCCTCATCTGTTAATTTCAATAGCTCATAAGCGCAACCCAAATAATAGTAGATATCGTTATCTTGGGAACCCTCTAGCTTACCTTCGCCAAGATTCTCTGGATAAACTAAAGCCTCCCGTAGCTCTTTTACAGCCTGTTCAATCCGCCCAGACCTCAGGTCGGACTTGGCAAGCTCTACCTTGGCCAGCCTATACTGTCCAGTCACCTTCCCCTCTCCTCCTTCCCATGGATGAAATATTCTCCCTGTCAGCAAGGACAACGCTATCTTATGCTGCTTCATCGTATTGTGAACGGTTACATATTCCAAAAACAGATCATCGCGAAGCTCTATGATTCCCGGATAACTCTCCATTAGATTCAATCTGTCGTTGGGCTTGATGTTCAGCTTCCTATACAGCTGGTCAAGCTCACAAAGAATACGTGCGTCTGAAGTATTGCACGCAAAGGCCTGCTCTAACGACTGGCGGGCCTTCTCTACTTGGCCTTGTTTGTTAAAATATCCAAGAGCAAGATTACGGTGAACAACGGGGTAAGTATCGTCAATGGAACGAGACATTTCCCAGCTGGAAATGGCATCCAGATGCCGTTTCTTATCATAGAGTAAATTACCTAAGTAATAATGCGCCTTTCCGTCCCCCGGTTTCGTTCGAATTGCAAATTGTAACACATCCAACTCAAACAGACGGTTAGGAAAGCAGTAATCGGGTACTGCATCTGCGGCCTGAGCGAGAGCATTGTTCACCTGCTCAGGCTTGCCGATTTTAGCATAGCAGAAGGCCTGAACGTAATACAGCATAGGGTATGTTTTTGCCTGCTCTGGAGCTTCTTCCAGCACACATGCTGCATCCTCATAGAGTCCTGCCGCCGCATAGTCCGATGCTACCGCTATATAGTTGTGCACATCTCCACGCATCCATTTTTCCAGCTCTTCAAAGACCGTTTTAGCATCATCTCGTAACCCGAGAGCCTCTAAAGATAATGCTTGCTCACGGTAAGCTCCAAAATCGGCGATATCGAGCTTCATCGTTTCCTTGGAAAAGGCTATTGCCGCTTCGTAGCTGCCAAGCTTACGAAGAATAGCCGACTTCAGGTTGCGTGCCTTGTAATTGCGAGCATTTCGGATTATTGAGCGCTCCACGAGTTCCAGGGCTTCTTCATAGTTCCCTTGTTCTGTTGCAATCTGTGCCAGTGAGAAATACCCGCTGTCTTGCCATGCCGCACTCCATACTGATTTATAAAATGCAGCGAACGCCTCATCCATCCGCTCTTGGTGCTTTAGCGACAAACCAAGCTGGTAGTAGGCCTCACCATCATAGGGATTAGAGTTACGCCAAGTTACCCGCGAGATGGCTTTACGAAAGCACTCTTCACTTTCTGAATACAATCCTCTACGAAGAAGCAACGTACCATATGCCACATTTATGCGGCTGTCATTTTTATCTCTTTTCAGGCCCTCAAGGTAATACGCCTCAGGTTCAAAGGTAGCATGACGGTATTGCTCCAAGTGTTGTCCTGCTAAATACAATTCTTCGTTCGTTCTTAATTCCTCCGGTTCCGGCAAGGGGGCAGCAGCAGCCGGCATCTGCTCAACTTCCTTTTGCTTAGGCTGGTAGCTAATCAGCTCCCTTCCGGTCGCGTCTTTGACGCTTAAGCATAGATCATAATCCTCATCCTCAGCCAAAATAACTGTCTTCTGTATCAAGGCCTTATTAGGTGTCAGATCCAAGGTTTCTTGAATATAAACTTCCCGCTGGCTGCTTAATTCCACAACAGCCTCACGAAATGACGAAGTCACATAGACTCCAATCTGTGCTGTCCCTTCGCTGCGATTTAATTCCAAATTAACGGCTGCGTCAATTGAAGCGTTTTTGACCATACCAATATGTTTGTAAGGCATAAAATACTGCGAAAACGATTTTTCTTCATACGGCTGAAGCCAAGTGAAATCTGGTTGGTTATCGCTATAGACCCCCGTCATCAGCTCGATGTAGGGGCCGTCTTCGTCTGTTAGATTCCGGTCCCATGCTTGGCCGAATTCGCCATTTCCCCATGTCCATTGCTTTTTTCCGGGAGAGATGTGATGGTTGGCCACATGCAAAAGCCCGGCTTGTTTCATATGGTCGTAACCACCTATGAAATTGTAATCCGATTTATAGGCCATATATGAAGTGGGGACAGGAATATTTTTGTATCGGGAGATATCTACGCCTTCAGAATAATCCATTTTATAATAAGTGCCTGTAGCAATCGGGAAACGGGATACATCTCGCTTTCCATGGTCGAACACGGCTGATACGTCTGGAGGAAAAACAGATTGCGTGTGATCATGTACCGCTATGGCTGGATTGGCCCACCATAGAAATGTTTGAGGCTCGGCAGTTCGGTTGTAAAGCTGGGCCCCAACTTTAAGGTATGCTTTATCCGGTTGAAGTGTAAAACCAGCTGTTACTTTCGTGCCGAACATACGATCAATTTCGCTCACCCATACCGTTGCGCTTCCGTCGTCATGTTCTTCCAACTTGTATTCAACGGGTCCGTAAGTGTTGGGACGGTGATGCTGCGGCCAGTTGAACTCAATCCCTCCAGATATCCACGGCCCCAATAAGCCCACAAGCGCTGGTTTGATGACCCTGTTATAATAAACAAAATCATAACCGTTGGTCTTGTCGACCGCACGATAAATGCGGCCTCCCAGCTCTGGCATGATCTCAATGCGCAAATATTTATTTTCCAGAAAAACCATTTGGTAATTTTCAAGTTTCTTCTCATCCTCAATTTTATCAATGACCGGATGCGGATACACTCGACCGGAACTTCCCTGATAGACACGTTTCTCCAGAAACATTGGATTTTTGTCGGGTTTGCCAATTCCATAGGTGGGGATCTGCACGGTTTGCTCCCACACGCGTGCCCTAGCGTCGAAAATGCTCAATTCCATCACTCCCTCATAGTCGCTCTTATATTCAGAGCTTACAAGTAAGCGACATTACAGACAATTGACAATCCACTGTTTATGATGGACTATATACGTATTTCATCATTAGAGCCGCCTAAGGCTAGGAGATGGATAGATTATGAATAAGAAAGCTGATGGATTTGAGGGTGAAAAGTTATATATCGTTCCACCCTATATACTGGATAAATTAAATATGAATCCGCTTACAAAAAATCTATATATTACGGATATAGGCTGCTTCAGCCATGCCCGCCATCATTTTCGTGAAAGAATGCACGGATGTGACTCTCATATATTCATCTACTGTACCAGCGGAAAAGGTTGGATACGAACAAAGGATGGCCTAACGATTGACATGACAGAGCGAGGCTTTGCGTACATTCCCAGAAACATGCCGCATGCTTATGGGGCTGACGATAGAGATCCTTGGACAATTTACTGGTTTCATCTTAAAGGGGACCAAATGGATGATTTTATAGCATTGTTTGAGCCTTTTAAAACGTATATTTCGATATCTGCCAGTGATGGAGTCAAACTACTGGAGCTATTTCATCAGTGTTACGACCTTTTATTGAATAAATCATACTCCATTATACATTTAGTTCAAGTATCGCAAACTGTCCGTTATCTGCTGAGTTTTGTTGTATCGGTTGCATTTCGCAAGGAAGACAGTACGTACCAGAGTCATGTGGATAAGGCAACACGCTATATGAGTGAACAATTGGAATCCACCGTTTCGCTTGAGCAGCTTAGTCGGCATGTTCAGGTATCCAAGCAGCATCTGAACCTGATATTCAAGCAATCCACCGGCTACTCTCCTGTCGATTACTATTTAAGAATGAAGATACAGAGGGCCAGTCAGCTTTTGGATTTGACGAATGCCTCTATTAAAGAAGTTAGCATACAACTCGGTTTTAGGGACCCTTACTACTTCTCCAGACTATTCAAAAAAATAATGGGCTGCTCTCCTTTGGAATATCGAAATAATTTGAAGGGTTAATCTATGTTCATCAGGAGCGTTCAAATTTGCTTCTATCGGGCTACCGCAAGGTCACAGATCATTTACGAATCACGGGTGCAAGGTCTATACTTAAGGTTAAAAAAGGAAGTTTTGTATGCTCCTCACGTTGAATCGTAGACTAAATGCAGCTATGCCGCTAATTACACCAATCAGCATTCTAATTGGCGTCCTAATCGGTACGCCGTTGTCAGAATATACCGAACTCTCTCCCTGGCTGTTTGCATTCATGACCTTCGCGGGCAGCATCAGTATGGGGTTTAAGGATTTTGTCCATGTGATCAAGCATCCTGGTCCGCTGATCGCCTGTCTGTTTATTCTTCACCTGGCCATGCCGCTTCTCGCCATGATGCTGGGACATCTGGCCTTCAGTGATGATCCTTACACGATTACTGGACTTATTCTTGGTGCAGCTATCCCTACGGGCATTTCCAGCTTCGTGTGGGTCAACATCTATAAAGGCAATACAGCGCTGACATTGGCGATCATTTTAATTGATACGATTTTGGCCCCATTTGCCGTGCCGGGCATCATGTCCCTACTGATCGGAGCGGATGTGCAGCTCGATACCTGGGCGATGATGCAGAGCCTATTCTGGATGATTGTCGTTCCTTCGCTAATCGGCATGGTGTTGAACGAATGGACCAAAGGGAAGATCAAGCAGGTATGGGGACCACAGCTAGGACCGTTCTCCAAGCTGGCTATGGCTCTTGTCGTCATGATTAACGGATCTGTCATTGCGCCTTATCTGGTCGATTTTAATCTTAAGCTTGTCGGAGTATGCCTATCCATAATCGTCCTTGCTTCCACTGGATATGCGATCGGTTATCTGATATCAGGACTGATGCGGTGGAATAATGCAGACCGTACGGCGCTTGTCTTTAACGGCGGCATGCGCAATATTAGCGCGGGAGCCGTGCTTGCCATCACCTATTTCCCGGCCCCGGTAGCATTGCCCGTTGTACTGGGGATGATTTTCCAACAATCCACAGCATCTCTGGTCGGGTTTCTGCTGAGTCGTCGCGACCGTGGCAACGCCAAGGAAAAGCGCAATACGGCCTCTGTTTCCTAAGCAAAGGGAGCTAGCGGTCGGTGATTTCAGATGATAAAACTCCTCCTTATGAGGAGGAGTTTCGGAAGGGCGTTTCTATACGTACATGGTTGAAAGTCTAATTTAAATATGCATGCACAATCATGTAAATGGTCATTTTCCACTTCATAGCATTACTATTGAATCGTGTAGGGTAATAAACTTAGCTTCCGTAAAGAGCCTTTCGCGGCACAACGTTCAAGCCATATATTACCCTAAGGAAACTAAGAACGATATACACAGGTCGCAAAGTCTAAAACAGCTTTTGCGTAAGATTTTGAAATTGTGACTTCACTCCATCTTTCTGAAGTTCTGATTGTAACACCTGATTAAAGGTTTGAAGTGCATGCTGGAATTTATTTTCACCAAATTCCGTAATCCGAGTATACACACCTCGTCGATCATCCTCGCATGTATGTCTTTGTAAAGCCCCGCAGTTTTTGGCTTCCATTCTCACTACGAGTCTCGATGTCGCACTTTGACTTAATCCCACCAATTCTTGAAGTTGCTGCAGTCGTAATTTTTTTTCCTCAGAATTGGATATAAAACCCAAAACATAAAACTCCTTCAAGGATAAATCATAATTTTGTAGCAGAGCTTGTTCTAACTTTTCATTTAAAGTGGAATGGATGTGAGACAAAGACAACCATACATCCAAAAGTTCATTTTCATGTTGCAAGTTTAGACCACACCATTCTATATTGAAGTATTTCCACTAAGTTTATCCTATTGTAACAAGCTTAAATGGAATGGTCAAAACCCATACAATAATAACAATATGAAAGTGATTCTGTTTACGGAAAGAACCATAACAATGCATTAACTTGAACAAAGTCCCAGTCCTAAATGTAAAGGCGTTACAATCTTGTGCTTCAAAATTGATCTTCCACGATGATAATGGAACCAATCAGAACGGGAGTTACAAGAAAAGTTCAGCAATCTCTGAATTCTTTTTTAGGGATTCTAGCTACTGATTGATCGTCTTCTAAGCAAAAAAAAGACGGGCCTATCGGCCCATCTTTTTTGCGACTGCTTATTTACGTACGACGTCGTAGCCTTATCCTTCAGCAGTTGGATGACTCCATGCTAATCCAGATAGTGTCCTGCACCAACAACGATGAAATACTCTGCTTTCTCATCACTGTTAAGATAGCTCTCGATTTTATTGGCCATACCGATATTGCAGCATTCAGCTTCTTCTCCTGTAGTTCCTGGGGAGAAGTTATTGAACATGCCCATTTTCATAATCAATTGCTGCTGTTCTTCATCTGATGCTTTGCTGATTTCGATCTCTACACCCAGATAATCGGCTTCAGCAAAAACCTCCTCAAACTCTGAACGCAGTGGATAGAAACTGTCATCCGCAAGGTGGATCAATCCTACGAGATAAACCGTATTCCCACTATCCCCCACTCCCCACATGAAACCACGAGCATTTTCGTTGGTTGTTTGGGAGAACAGAAGCACAGTGCGGGATTTCTGATCCCATTGAACATAGTAGCCAGTGGCGTCACCGATCACCCGAATCGGCTACACATCGCCAGTATTTTGTCTGATAACTACGGTTGGAATGGAAATACGACGTTTATCTAAGATTGTATTTCCCACTGACTAGTGCCATTATTCATAAAAGATTTGAGCGATTTTAGCGCAATTTCTACCATATCACTCACCGCTTGATCAGTATAAAATGCTGTATGTGGCGTTACAATGACATTGGGAAATGCCTTTAAGATGGCCAGTTGGTGATTGTTCAGAACATTCAAACGGTGATCCTCATGAAAGATGCCCAGTTCATCTTCAAGTACATCCAATCCTGCAGCCCCTACCTTGCCCGTCTCGATGCCATAAATCAGAGCTTCGGTATCGATCAGTGCTCCCCGTCCACAATTCACGATGCAGACGCCATCCTTCATTTTAGCGATGCTATCCCGATTAATCATATGGTAGTTGCTATCGAATAAGGGTGCATGCAGGGTGATCACATCACTGGTAGAGATTAGCTTTTCCAGCGAAACATACTCTAGCAAATCCCTTAGATTATCATTTTCGTAAATATCATAGCCTATAAGGTTACATCCGAATCCGGAAAGATTTTTGGCAACAGTAGCTCCGATCTGGCCGGTACCTATGATCCCCACAGTTAAGTTTCTGATTTCTCTACCTTGAATACCTGCCAAAGTGTAATCCTGTACGGTGCCTCGCGCTAAAATCTGTTGTGCTTTACGTTCACACATTAGAATTAACATCGTGGTAAAATCCGCGACACTATTGGGCGAGTAGGTAACATTGGAAAAGCGAATGCCATACTCTTCAGCTGCAGCTCTATCTACATAATTGTATCCGGCGCTTCTTAGTGCGAGATACTTGACCCCAACCTTGCTTAAGGCTTGCAAAGTTGCTCGGTCCGCCTTATTGCTCCCTTGTATCGTTACAGCCTCAGCGCCTTGCGCTTGGCTTGCAGTCTCCGCATTTAACTCGTGAGCCACGTATTTGATATCCAAATCAAACTCATTCCTAAATTTTTCAAAGTATACCGCTTCATCAGGACGTGCTTGATAAACTACGATTTTATTCAAGGTAAAAAACTCCTTTCGGTGATATGGCTTCATCATGGAAAATGGAAAAACGCTACCGGGCAGCAAGATGTGAAAATATTCACATCTTGCTGCCCGTATATCGTCCATCGTCGGCCGAATAGTGTAAACATTTTAAATCGTCGTATTATAAGAAGTATGGCAACAGCAAGCTGATAACAACAACCATTATGGCTCCGCCGATCCGGTTGGCGATAGTTGCAAATGGCATCATCCCCATCCGCTCCGAAGTTGACAATACCCCGATAGCACCGGTTCCTCCCAGGTTTCCTAAATTAAGACCCACGGCGATCATCGAATCAATAGGGTGAAATTTCATAAGCTTGCCGACAATTAACGAACCTATGACAGAGCCGATAACCCCAAAGATGATAATGATAAAATTCGAAACTGAAAAATAGGAGGACACTTGGCTCAAATCAAGTGATGCAATCCCAATCCCCGTGATTAGGAACGGTAAAAAGTTTCGAACCATAAACCCTTGCCAGTAGTCGCTAGATTGGCACAAGCTATCATCCAAGAATCCAGTTGCTTTCACGATAATGACCAAAATTACAGCCCAAGCTATAAAGTTAAGCTGTGGTATGAGACTCTGCAAAATGTTACCGGCAATTATAAAAACAACCGAAACAAACAAGCCTGTACCTAACTTCGTAATATCTTTTTTCAAATCACTCGAGACTTTAGCTTTTTCTTCAGCGGGTTGGTCTGCATTTTTACGCACATTCTTCAGTAATTCGCCATTACCTGTTAGCGAAGGATAACGCTTTCCAAGTTTATGCAGCAAGCCGGCGAAAATGACGCAAATCAGGTTCGAAATGTTCATGTATACAAGGAATTGCCCAGAAAAAGTTCCTGCCGGCTTGTGAAAAATTGAGCTGTAAATGGACGGAACAACAGCGATTGCACCAGAAGAGCCTCCGGTATAATTCGGCAAACCGATCATAAATAGACCCTCCAGCAGCGTCGAACCTGTTAGGAGAGATCCTAGAAATAAGAAGATGAACACAAAGACCAGAGCACCAATAATACACGGTAATAGCCGTAATGTGATGGAGACGAGCACCTTCCGATCCATACTGAGAATCGAACCGATGATAATTGCCGCCAAAAATAAGTTGACAAAGCCCGATCCAATCAAACCAGAAACATTTGTCTGCACGTAATCCGGGATCAGGCCAAAATACACGAGTGCGGAGCCAGCGAACAATGGCAGGAGGATTGCTCCTCCCATCCAACTTCCAAAAATGGGGATGATGCCTCCAATATATGAGAACAAACCACCAGCCATCAAGAGAAATGCAATCGAACCGATAATATCTTTATTCAAATTCCCCGTATAGACCGCAAGCAAAATGATGATAGAGAAAGGAATATAGTATTTTAACGGCAACCCTGAAATCTTTATTCTTTTTAATTGGGTTATGAAATTTGGCTTCGGCGGAATAGCGGTAACCCCAATTTGCTTATCCATAGTAAACTCCCATCTGATTATTGTTATAGCGCAAATTGTTTAGCTGGATGAGTGATGACCCCCGTTAACGCGGATGCCGCGGCCACTGCCGGGGAAGACAAATAAATCAGCGACTTCTTGGTTCCCATTCTACCGATAAAGTTGCGATTGTTAGTGCCAAGTACCACCTCGTCGTCACTCATTAAACCATATGGTTGGCCGCAGCATAATCCGCAGCAAGGGTGCGAGACACTGGCACCAGCATCGATGAAGGTTTGAATATAACCGCGTTCCATCGCTTCTTTGTAAACGTTGATGGTTGCCGGAATCACGATCATTTTCAGGAAAGGAGCTATTTTTTTACCTTCAAGAATTGTCGCTGCCATCTCCATATCTTCAATACTACCGTTGGTGCAAGAACCGATATAAACCTGATTCAGTTTTGTTCCTTCGATTTCGGATATAGGATGGACATTATCAACCCCTTGTGGACATGACAATTGGGGCTCGAGCTTGCTGACATCGTAACGAAGAACTTGTTCATACTCGGCGTCTTCGTCCACTTTCAGCCAGGAAATATCATTATAATCCATGTCATAATACTCGGCTGTTTTTTCATCTGCTTCGAATAATCCTACCTTTGCACCAGCTTCCAAAGCCATGTTGGCTATGGTGAATCGTGACTGCATACTCATGCTGCGCACAGCAGTTCCTGTGAATTCCATCGACTTGTACTGACCGCCGTCCGATTTGATGTCACCAAGGATTCTTAAGATAATGTCTTTTGCTCCGACACCTTTCGGAAATTCGCCTTCAAGCACAATCTTGATGGCCGAGGGAACCTTGAGCCAGATCTCGCCCGTTGCCACAACTGCTGCCATTTCGGTATGCCCAATGCCAGTACAGAAACAGCCCGCCCCGCCATAGGTCGTTGTATGGCTATCTGTCGCTACGACGATTTCACCTGGTCTTGCGTATCTCAGTTCATGCATCAGAGAATGGCAAATTCCTTCGCCCTTATGAACGTTTTTAATTTGAAATTTTTCAGCCAACTCAAGTCCATCTACAAAATGAGCAGGGTCAGTATCAGCTTGGTTGGTTGGCATCAGATGGTCAAAGATGATTACTCCGCGATCCGGATAGATCGCTTTGGTCACATGCATATCCTTTAAAGCGCGCTTTAGGAACGAAGTGTAAATATCATGGATCATATATCGATCAGGCCGAGCGATTACAATGTCACCAGGAGCCAGACTTTGTTCGCCCGTATTTTTCATTAATAGTTTTTCAGCCAGTGTATATCCCATTGTTTTGTTATCTCCCTTCTGCCTCAGCTTTTTCCATTCGTTTAATGATATTAGGAATTAGTCCACCATCTTGAATAATTTCAAACATGTTATCGGGCACCTTGGGAATGCTGAAGCTCTTGCCGTTGACTGTAACTGACTGGTTCACTTCAACAGTCAGGATGTCTCCTTCTTCACAGTGCTCAGGTATTTCTGCATTTTCAACCAGCAGCATCCCGTTATTGATCGCATTTCTAAAGAAAATGCGGGCAAAAGATTTAGCGATGATGCAATAAACACCATGTACATTAATCGCTTCGGCGGCCATTTCCCGAGATGATCCGCAGCCAAAATTTTTACCAGCTACAATAATGTCTCCCGGTTGTACCTGGGATGCAAATTCGGGGCGAAGTGTTTCAAGACAGTGCGAGCCCATTTCCTTTTTATCGAGAATAACTCCGTGTCGGCCTGCAATAATAGTATCTGTATCAACATCGTCCGGGAGTTTCCATATCTTACCGCTAAATTTCTTTTCCATAAAAATCTTCTCATCCCTTCGAATTTAATGTAATACAGCCCTTCAACGCGGAGTTGGCAACGGATTCTGCGGAAGCCAGGTAAACCAGCGAGTCCTTTGAGCCGTTGCATCCCTTATAATTCCAGCAACTAGCCGATAGCATCGTTTCGCCTTCAGCGATAACACCTTTTGAAGTTGTCACACAGCTGGCACAGCCTGTGCTCAAGATTTGCGCACCGCTATCGATAAAGGTTTGAATTAGCCCTTCAGAAATAGCCTGTTTGTAAACTTCATTAGTTTGTGGTCCAATCGATAACCGCATAGTAATGGGAATCCGTTTTTCTTTCAGAATCGCTGCAGCTGTTCTTAAATCCTCAATACTGCCTCCTGTGCATCCGCCGATGAAACAAGCCGACAGCAGAGTGCCTTCCAATTCAACTGCAGGTTGCGATTGATGGATCGACCCCGGCAGAGCAACCATTGGTTGCACATCTCCTAGATCATAGCTTTCTTGGCCCGGTTCTTGATAATCCATATGAAGAAAAGCTGTCACAGCACCGCTTCTCGAAGCCAATTGGCATAGATCTGTTGTTTCTTTCCGGGATAAGGAATTTAAGCCCTTACCATAAAATTCGATGGCTTTGCCGTCGTATTTAAGCTCTTCTGATGCTAAAAAAGAGATTAAGAAATCTTTAATGGACACTTCTGGTTTGAGTTGACCCTTAAGTTCAATGTGCACAGTTTCCGGAACCACTAGATTCATCTTGCCGCTGGCACACACATGAAGCAATTCGGATGGATTCACATGTAAACCAAGAGCCTGCTCTACACCGAAAATGCTGTTGTGCTTGCCTGGCGAAACAATGATGTCACCAGGTTTTACATATTGATCCAGCAGAATGTGATATCCAATGCCTTGGGATTGGACAAATTTCAGTTCGTGCTTGCGAGCAAACTGAATGAGCTTCTTCTGTATTTCAGCCGATATGAAATTCCCAGCAGGAGTATCGAAATATAGCATCACGATCACCCGCTCAGGCGCTTCAAGCCGCTTTATATTTTCTAATTCATTAACAATTTCCAATGGTAAACTGTCACTTAAAACGATGTAGTTCGGTTCAATAACTGTAGTTACTCCAGACTTTTCGTTTAAAATAGATTCGATCATCGTCATATCAAACTAGCTCCTTCCCTATTTCTCTTATCTTTTCGGATATGATAGACCCCATTTCGCTTGTCCCAATCCGTTTACTTTCCGGTAAGCAGATGTCCATTGTCGCGTATTTTTCATTTAGTACCTGTCTAACTGCTTCCTCAATGGTCTGGCTCTCTTTTTCCAAACCGAAAGCAAACCGCAACATCATCGCACCAGATAAAATAGAACCGATGGGATTGGCGATATCTCTACCTACAATGGAATAATCCTTATTGTGTATTTGGTTAGGTGTAAACAAACCTTTCCCTTGGCGATTGAGCTCCGCTGACGGAAGTACATTCGGTGTTCCTGCCAATGCGGATATTTCATCCGAAAGGATATCTCCGAACATACCAGACGTTAGAATGACGTCATAGTTATGAGGATTAGTAATGACCTGCGCAGCGGCATCATCAATGTACTGATTCACCAGAGCTACATCCCGATAATCTGCACTAACCTCTTGGACAACCTCACGCCACAATTTCGAACTCTCCAAGATAACCGCCTTATCCAAACTTGTGACCTTCCTGCTACGCCCACGAGCAATTTCAAACGCGGCACATGCATTCGCTTTGATAATTTCTTCATTATAATATTCTTTATCAAGTGCTTCTCTGCCATAATCCCCGATTCCCCGGTATCTTTTGGACATGAGCATGCCGCCGGCCAGATCACGAAGCAAAAGAATATTAAAACCCTCGCCAATGATACCGTTCTTCAGAGGGCTCAAATCTGCCAATGATTTATATACGGAGATCGGCCGAAGGTTTATCGTAAGCTGTAGCTTTTTCCTAAGTAGAGAAAGAACATAGCTTGGACGCTTTTCTTGTGGCAATTCCGGATACTTATCGAGCCAGAGGCTTCCCAATAATATTGCGTCGCTTTCTTGACATTGCTGTAGGCTCTTATCAGGAAGGGGTTCGCCGTACTTTTGAACGGCCTCAGTTCCGGCTTCACATCTTTCAAAATGAAAGGTATGTTGAAATACGTTGCCGACTTCATTCATCACTTTGATCGCTTGGTCAACGATTTCTTTACCGATACCATCTCCATAAATAACCGAGATATTGTATGCCATCTACCTCATCTTCTCTTTTTAATATTACGGAATAATATTTTTAAGCATCCAAGGAGATTACCGTTATATTCCATGGATTTGCCGAAACATATAAATAATTACGATTACGCTTTAGTACAACGTTGTACTAAAAATAATCAACATCATTAACTCTCCAATGCACACAAGGCATACACTATCCTCCTTTTTAAAGTTTCGGCCGCATTTTGGAATTAAGTTTAAGTACAACGTTTTAGTATAACGTTGTACTTATTGACAAGCTCATTTTATATCAATAAAATGAACAAATCAAGGACATGTTCTATTTTTCACAATTGTTCACATTTACAGAAAATTAGATTAGGATTATATTTAAGGAAAGTATGACCAATTATTTATTAGACTGGAGACCTTAAGATGGTTACACTGAAGGATGTTGCTAAATTAGCTGAGGTATCTGTTTCGACGGTTTCCATTGTTATTAACGGTAAAACTAAGGAACGAAATATTCCCTCGAAAACCTACAATAAAGTCATGAAGGCCATAGATGAATTGGGGTATCAGCCGAATGTCAGTGCAAGACGTTTACGCAATTTAGATCGGGCCAAGCCGATTATTGCCTTATATTGGACATTAGATGCCCGGACGAACATGTTGACGGCACTGTTAGCGGGGATTCAATCCGAAATAGAAAAAAAACAATTTGATTTTGAGCTTGTTATACGTATTTATACGAATGATCGAATCGCCAAAGATGCTAAAGAGATCATGAATAATATGTATAATGGAATTATTATAGGTGCTACTTCCGAGGCGGATCTTGCGTATTTGGAGTCATTGTCGCCCCGCATGCCAATCGTTTTGATTAATCGCCAGTCTAAAAAATTCTCTACTGTTTATGTTGACTCTGGCGAAGTTGCAATAGAGGCGGTTTCTTTGCTTACCAAACAATCGGTACAAAAAATCGGAGTAGTAGCAGTAGAAAGTCCTTATGTTGCTTCCAACCAGCGTATAAACGCTTTTCTTGAAGAGTGCGGGAAGCAGCATATTTTAGTTGATCATCCACACATTATAACGGCACCGAATTCGCTTGCCGGTGGAGTAACCGCAGCCGGGAGATATCTCCAAATGACGGATAGACCTAAAACTATATTTTGTGAATCGGATACCATCGTTATGGGAATGATCCATGAATTTAACCGTCTGAAAATTAGAATTCCTGAGGAAGTTGCTATTATATCGATCGGGATGACTGGACCGGATGCTACCCAATATTCTACACCGCCCATTACAGCCATTGATATACCATCCGAGAAAATAGCCGCCGCAGCTATATCTATACTTTATAAATCGTTATCCCAGAAGAGTATACATGACCGGTTGTTGCCTGTTCATCAAAAAATAGCTCCGACAACTTATATTCGAGCATCATTCCCTTTAACCACCGGATGATATCCTTAACTTTCCGGGGGCATGAAAGGCATGTCGTAAGATATGGACACAACCTTGGAAGTGTTTTTACTTTGAGATTATTATTATTATTTGACCAACCAATAACCTCTTCACTACTTGAATTATGCTGTCGCTAAAGTTTGATCAAGTTGCAAACAAAATGTCACAACGGACGAAACTGGTTTATCACAAAAAAACAACCTTATTCGCAGTTGATCACTGGAATAAAGTTGTTTTCAATATCATTAAAATTCACTCAGGATTTGCCAGGCACGGCATTAAAAAAGGCCATGATCTTTCCTTTTGCAGCATCGATCAAGATATATATAGATTCCATATCCTTTACTGTATAAATCTTTTCATTGAGTTATTCAGCTTGCCATATATCTTTCAATTTCCAATATGTCAGCCCATTTACTAGCGCCTCTCCACCCTCTGTTATGATTTCTATGCCTAGCAATTTCTCACTCGGATAGATGCGACTTGTCATCGTAGCTTGCCCTTCATTCGCAAACATTTCAATGGATGAACGATCCAGATATACATGCAATGTCAGCTGTCCCTCAGCATTGAAGGCTGTTTGACGTACTCCATCTGTCTTTTTACCTGATTTAGAACAATTAAGCATTAGTTTCTGCTCCAGAATAGAATATGTGATAACCGTTTCTTCTCGACCTGTTCCACGAAACTTCAAGCCTACCAGGTCTGCACTTGACTTCGTGAGGTCGAACACTACCTTAACTTCAAGCAAGTCTTCTTCAACTTCCTTGAAGTAACTTCCAGAAATAGCGCCATATTGATACAAAACATGTTTACTTTGGCGAAGTAACTTCATTTCTTCAACTGGAGTCATCAGTACTCTATTATTGTCACCCAACGTAATTAAACGTGGGATCGTCATTGCTCCACACCAGCCGTCTGCTTTCGTCGGCATATCCGATTCCCACATATCCATCCAACCAATCGCAATGCGGCGACCTTGATCATCTAGAAAAGTTTGAACTGCATAGAAGTCATGACCAGTATCCAACTCGATGAACTCTCCATGCTTATATTCATTACTATCATAATTATATTCGCCAACATAATATCCCGTCTGGAACAAGTTATTGTACTTATCTCCTTGCGCATCAATACCTTGTGGGGAGAACATAAATATATGCTTACCGTTCAGTTCAAAGAAATCAGGGCACTCCCACATGAAGCCCATATTCTTATCTCCCTGCAGAAGCACACCATGATAGGTCCAAGTCCTAAGATCAGGAGATGTATATAGAATAACACGCGGCAGATCTTCTTTCGTGCTGTTACCTAGGATCATGTACCATGTATCCTCATGCTTCCATACCTTCGGATCACGGAAATGCTGTGAGCTATCAGTCGGAGGTTCAGCGATTACGGGATTCTGCCTTAGTTTTGTAAAATGAATGCCATCTGTGCTTACTGCCACATTTTGATTTTGGAAAAAGATATTGTTGGGTTGATCAATATAGTGATGACCAGTATAGATCAATGTCAGTTCGCCGTTATTATCTACTGCGCTTCCTGAGAAGCAACCATCAAGGTCACACGCATCTCCAGGCGCTAATGCAATCGGACAATGCTCCCAATGTACAAGGTCTTTACTCTTCACGTGGCCCCAATGCATTGGGCCCCAGTTCTCATCATAAGGATGATGCTGATAGAAGGCGTGATATTCACCTTTGAATTGAATTAATCCATTTGGGTCGTTAATCCAGTTTGCTGGTGCCATAATATGATAACCTAATCGGTACCGCTTGTTCATTTTCGCTTCTGCCTGTTTCAATGCTTCCTCAGCTTGCTTCGTATTGTTATTATATGTGTTCATCTTTCTTCCTCCTATGCTGTTTCAATATGCTTGTTAGGCTTGGGATCCAGCTTTTTCGGTTCTTTCTTTAAGGTAAAGATTGAGATTGTTGTAAAGGCAAATACGAAAACACCCATAATCACGTACGTATTTGCAAAACCTCTAATGTCATAAGACATACCGGCGATTGGCGAGAAGATCGAAGCTCCTACCTGACTCATAAACTGGAATCCCACCAGATACAAGATCGAAGACAGACGCGTATCGAAATTAGCAGCCAAGTACTTAAATACGGAGATCAGCATGATTGGCAGTTCCAATGCGTGAATCAATTTCATAGCTGAGATTCCATAAGGTCCAATAACTAAGCCTGAACCCATGATCCGGAACGCCATCAAGAACCCTGCCAATATCAGACCCTTTTTTGCTCCAATTTTGTTGACAATGAAAGGCGCTAAGAACATCATGCCTGCTTCCAAGAACACTTGTAGGGAATTTAAGTAACCGTAAACTTGATTGCCTAATGCAACCGTTGAGAACGTCGATGAAAAGTAATTCGGGAACTGCTGGTCATACACATTGTAAATACAGGTAACACCAAGAACATATAAAATGAAGAACCACAAATGCTTATTTGCAAACAAATGGCCGATTTGCTTAAAGTTAACGGATTCTGCTCGCTCCATCTCGGAATCTGTCATTTCAACTTTAATTGTCATCATAATGATAAACAGAACGACAGCAGATACTGATGCAATCCAGAAGTTAATGTTAGGGTTGATATTAAAGAGCTGACCAGCGAAAAACGTTGCTGCTGCCCAACCTAGCGAGCCCCACATACGAGATTTTCCGTATTCAAAGTCATATTTTCGGCTAACTTTCTCGACATAAGATTCGATGGCTCCAATCCCTGCCAAAAAAGAAATACCCAAGTATAATCCACCTGCAATGGCACCGAGAAATACATTGTATTGAAGTAACGGCCCATAGATAAAGATATAGAAAGGACCAACAAATAAGAGCAAAGAACTGATTAGAAATAAAATATGCTTCTTTAATCCGATTTTATCAGATATATAGCCATAAAGCGGTTGCATACATAGCGCAAAGATAGCGTTTACAGTAAAGATAACACCTGTTTCAGCACCATTCAGACTGATTTCTTGCCCTAGCCAGATGGAGAACAATGAATAACTTGCTGACCAAGTAAAGAAGAAAAAGAAGAAATAGGCACTTAGTTTCCAGTACATGCTCTTTGACTTTCTCATATCGAACGCTCCTCAAGTTGAACATTTAATGTAAATGAAAGCACTTTCGTATTTACAGATCGATTATATGTCAACCGCTTTCATATGTCAACCGCTTGACATATTTTCGAAAGAAAAAGAGCTTTCCTCTTTGATTTCAATTACTCTAATAAGGATAGCTCCACCTTCTATCACAATGCTGAAAACTATGGAAATTGTATTAAGCCGTACTAGCTTCAATCAGTTTCACTGGTAGATAGGTTTCTCGCGGGACATCACTGAATCCACCTTCAATTTCTTTAATAAGTAACTCTATGGAAGATCTCGCAATCTCCTGTATTGGTTGCTGAATTGTCGTTAATTCAGGAAGAAGATTGCGGGTTGTTTCTGTTCCGTCATATCCAATTACGCGAATATCTTCAGGAACACGTTTTCCTCTTCTTCTTGCTTTAGCAATAAAAGACGCAGCCACCAAGTCATTACTCGCAAACAATCCATCTACTTCAGGATGTTCATCGAGCAAGCGTTTAATCGGTTCGTCGTGATTCTGTTGGTGGAAGGGATCATGTACTTCATAGGTAATTGCCTTTCGACCATACTGCTCCATCACATCTTCATATGCTTTTCTTCTTAAGCTTGCTGGTGTTTCCAATTCAACAGGGCCATTTATGTGTAAGATATGCTTGCACCCTTTTTCAATAAGTAGTTCTGACGCCAGTTTTCCACCCATATAATTATCCGATCCTACAACTGGGATTGAATCGGATAGGAAGCGATCGATCGCAATGACGGCAATGTTCTTCTGTTCATAATTTACGATACCCCGATTGTGTGTACCAACGATAATACCGTCAACTTGATTTCGCATAAGCATATCCACATATGATTCCTCTTTATCCAGCTGATTCAAACTGTTACAAAGCAACAGCTTATAGCCTAATGACGCACAAATATTCTCTATATGAAAAGTCAGCTCTCCGAAAAATGGGTTGCTTGTAGTTGGAATGATTAATCCAATCAGATTTGTTCGTTTACTAAATAATGACCGAGCCACATCATTTGGAAAGTAATTTAGCTCTTGCATCGCTTTATGAACTTGATCCTTCGTTTCTTGACTGATATAGCCACGATTATTAAGTACGCGAGAAACCGTAGTCGGTGAAACTCCAGCTAATTGTGCAACATCGTTAAGTTTTGGTTTCATTGATTCTCCCTGCCTTCTCTCCATGCCATATCTCTAATTTTTTTCATTTTAACATGGTTAAATGTTAAAAAACATGCTTGAGCATTCTTATGGATTATTCTTCAGATTTGTCTCCCTCTAAGAATCTCCTTGGCGACAGAAGAACTGGTCAAAGAAGACGCTAAAAAACAAGGATATGATAGCGAATTTGTTGATTATTACATCATAGAAATGAGCAAAAATCCTCCTGAAGAAGCTTACACCGTATTGCCTGCGGCTGTAACCATTTCGTCGAATCGTGCCACTGCTTAATAGGCTCTGTCGTAAATTCATTTCAATTTTAATGATAATGGTAAACTAAAGTCTAAGCAGTCTCATTTCCTCAGATGCATGTCAGATGATAATTCAACGATCATCTTCATAATTAGTGAGAACTCATTGACTCGAAGTTATACTACTTCTTCATTGTCAATTGTTAGCGAATAATAATGTTTTAGACTAAACAATAAAGAACTAGACTGAGATAAGTTATAGACTGGCGACGCGTGGCCCGCATGCGCGACTGCAGTTGCGCTCCCCATCTCTTCCGGAATGAAGTCCAGCTTTGCGATCGGCGCGCTAGCGACTGCGCCCGTGTAATTAGAAAATATAGTCTTAGACTGGAAAATAAAGTATTAAAGGTATAAACTACGAATATGCTTTTTTCTTGAACCCTCTCATATGATGAGAGTAATTCAGTATTCGAGGAGATGATCTTGATGAACAAGAACATAGGGATTAAGGATACTTTGGTAAGGTTCGACGAGATTTCGAAGCATTATGTTCGGGAGCTGGACAAGTATAATCTGGCGGAACTGTGTCGCAAGCCAAGCGAGAACGAATGGTCGCTTGGGCAAATGTACCTGCATCTGCCCCATTCCACGATGAACTTGCAGCTCCGTCTTGCGGAGCAGTGCATGGCGCTGGGTGGCGGCAACGAGGAGGGTGACGGGAAGACGGAGGCCGGCCATGCCGTGTTTGAGCAAGGGAGCTTCCCACCGGTTCGCATTCAGGTACCGGCCGACTTGCAATATACGCCCCCACAGCCAGAAAGCAAGAAGCAGCTTGTCGCCAAGCTGGAGGAAGCAAGGCGCCGCATGCATGAGATTGGGGCGTCGCTACAGAACATAGACCCAGAGCGGCTGCAGCGAAAGGCGACTCATCCGGCTGTAGCCTTCGGCGCGTTAAACGCGGTCGAATGGTTCACGATGGTGGAGATGCATTACCGTCATCATCTTCTTCAAAAGGAGCGACTGGACGCTTTCTTACAAACTGCAGAGTTATTAGGCTAACAGGACACGGTAGTTGAATGTTGACCACAACAGCGGCCAGTCTAGGAATTTATTTTCGCGTCCTTATCTGCCGCTGTTGCATTTGTCGGATCAGTCTAAAACTTTATTTTCTTCGGACAATAAAGTTGTATACAAAAATCCAATATTTGTAATTTTGATTCTTTTATCAATATATAAAAATATGTACGTTAAAATGGGGTAATACCAGCGAAATTGATACAAACCGCAAAGTGTGTGGAGTAATAATGGTCTTTCTCTAAGGCGTGGCTATTTGTTTCCTCTAAGCTTTTAGAGGCTGATCGTTTGGACTGCTTACATCAACATAAACACGAACATATTCACTGTTTCTGTTCTGATAAGCCTTTGAACGCTTCAGCACTCTGTAGTAGTCCTCGAAGTGCTCCAAAAACTGATCAATCTCTTCAGGTATTCCTTCAACCCATATTTTTAGCATCCTCTTTTACAACTCTTCTTTTAGCGATGAGCTGATGAATATGCCGTGCGCATGCGATACAATCTGCTTTAGCCCTATGACTCCCAGTACCCGCCATTGGAGTGTCCTGCTCGTAGACGGCATCACTGAGGCTGATCCAAGTGAAATCTCGGTGATAACTGGAGTAGCTGCGGACATATTTGGCATAGGTCTGCATAACGCAAAAGCTTTTAAATGGGGTGAAAGGCAGATGGTGGGCTCACAGTTACCATAGATCATTCGAGATTAGAAATCGGCGCTATAGATGAGAACAATCTTGCAGGCACAAAGGATATCTTGGATCAAGTTCCAGGCCTCGGGCCAACTTGGAGCATTTTTAACCATTTCGTTTGTGATTCCGTGGATGGCGGTCGCTTCTTCTGGAATGAGGGATACCGGCTTGATTAACGTTTCAAAAAGAGGATTTTCGTCAGATCAATAATTCCAATCTCTACGATCTCAGAGTCGCCATCTAAACCGGTGGTTTTCACATCTAAAATGATATATTCCGATTTTCTCTCGATCCAGCTGTTGAATAATGTGAGGGCCGTATCACTACACTGGTCAAGATACACCTGTTCTCGGCAAAATTCGCATAAACCTTGTCTTAATAATTCCTGTTTTGGAACAGTTTCTTCACATCGTTTACATGTTCGCTTGGCCAACTGAACAGTTCGAGCTTTTTGTATTGCTGCTAGTTGTTTCTCTTATTTTCACAAAAAAACCAAGCTTACGATTATAAGATGGACTTTTTCTTGTACAAAAAAGAGTCTGCCCTTGGGCAGACCCGATACAAATGAACAGACTCGTGCAAGTTGTGCTCAGTCAGATTGAACCTGCAGGATAGAGGCTGTTTCAATTCGGATTTATTTTGTTAACTTGATGATAATGTGCTTCTACCCAACATCGTCTCTAATTCGAAAACATTTATTCCATCTAATGATCTTTTAATGGAATAACCTAGCTGACATTTTTAAACACCTCTATTGACACTAAACACTATCATCAATACAACACTTCGTTAAGCCACATTATTACAAATTTATTGATGTAGTTGAGATGGACTCACTTTTTGAATTTGAACAAGTATATCAAACGTTTTACCTAATGATATATCAACAGTTTTTGGTATAGCAGGGCCTTCTTTAGTTATTCCAGCGAAAATTTGATGTTGTTCGTTTAACCAAGTTTTTGTCACTCCGTTCGCCTTACGTAAATCAATAAAAAATTGATCTTTTTTGACCTGTCCAAAAATGTAATTATAACTGTTTGGATCATCTAATTTTAATATTCCATATGGGCCAAATTCACCATCATTATTATAGACATTATATTGTCCTTTATAAACAGATGTTCCAATAGATACATACCGTTTTCCATAATATTCTGCTAAATGCTGCCCAGCTACTTTAGGGTATATAAATGGAATCATATTTGTTTTCAAAACGTGTCCATTATGTCCCCAAACTATGGTTTTCCCTAAATGTTCTTCAGTCCACTTCGCATTTTCATACATTGCAATATCATGTTTCAAATAAAAATCCGATGGTTTATCAGGGGATGTTCCTCCTAACATTGTAGTAAACTGTTCAATAATACGAGCATTTTGTTTTATCCATGCGAACTCTTTGGATTTTCCGTTCAGATAACTTTTATTTTGTTCTAATAAAGCACTGATTTGTTTAGCATCTGAAATATACTTTTCTTTTTCTTCTTTTGTAAGGCCCTCAAAAGTAGTCATATCCTTTGTTACAGGAATGAGACCTTTTATCTTCTCTTCTACTCTAGGCACAAGATCTGAATTGTTTCTTTTTATATATTCTATTATATTATTATAAACATTCTCGTTTACTGATTGAATGTCCATCCCAATGATACGCACTTTAGATTTATGTTCTGGATTAGCATTATATTGTCGAATCCAACTAAGTAGATCTAACATTTCTTTTGTGTTAAATACAGGTGATAGATGTTGGCTTGGGTTTCCCTTACCAGTAAGAACATATCGATCAAGCTCCAGAGCTCTGTCCCATCCCTCTTCTAAAACTAAGTTGATGAATCCCTTTTCAGATACTAAATAATTAACAATGCGTTGTTTCATTGTAAAAACTTCATGAGCCCCATGCGTAGCTTCACCTAAACCTACAATTGAAGCTGAACCTACCATATTCTTAAGTGGTTTTAAATCATTAAAAGATGCAGTTGGATTAGTTGTTTTTAAAGGCTTTGCATGCATTTCTAACCATTCCGTTATTTGATTTGTATTGTAGGGAGCTGTAACAGAAACTCCTGTTTTCGAGTCTGCATAAGTACTTCCTACAAAATTAGTCAGTATTATAGCAAAAACACCAAGTGCAATAATCATTTTCTTTTTCATAATACCCTCCTAAAATACTTACTTGTTAGTTTTTTGACATGCTCTAAGGAGCCCAGTTTAAACCATTGTTTTCCTTTTTGCCTACTTGCTAAATTCAGCAAGTAAAATATTTTTAAATGGATCAGGACTATCAGCTTTAAAGCTGTTCAAATTGACGGCCAATGTATGCTTGCCTCCAAGTGTGCCACCAGCAAAAGTGGTAAACCCTAGAACTCTACCTTTGTGTCCCCATATCGAGACACCGTTTGGAAGCTTAGTTTCAAAGATCCCAAGACCATATCCGGTTCCTTCTCTATCTGTAGGAACTGTAGTAAGCATTTGTTTTAGTTGCTGTTCCTTCAGTAATTTACCACTGAGTAAGTAAGAGAAGAATTTGTTTAAATCGTCAGCAGTAGAAATCATATCTCCATCCGAGCTACCTGGGTTAATATAAGTAACGTCTTTTAGCTCACTTGCTCCGTCTAGTTGGAAATAGCCACGGGCATGCTTGGTGCCTGGAATCACGCTTGAATTGCCAGGTAGGAATGTATTTGACAAATCAAGCGGTTCAATAATCCGATTTTCAACCTCTTCCGCATAGCTGTTTCCAGTTACTTTTTCAATAAGGATCCCCAGTATTACGTATCCTGTGTTTGAATAAGACCAACCCTTTCCTGGGGCAAAGTCTGGGGGAAGAGAAATCCCCATCTTTACGAATTCTTCAGCCGTATACGATTTTTTTGTATCCGTATAATCAAAGTCTTTTGAATTTACATAGTCAGCGATACCACTTGTATGATTCAATATCTGCCGGATAGTAATTTGGTTACCATCATATCCGTTTCCTTGAATGACACCAGGCAACCATTTTTCAATGGAGTCGTCTAGATTCAAGCGGTTCTCTTCAGATAATTGAAGTAGAACTGTTGCAATGAATGTCTTCGTTACACTACCAATGCGAAAGCGAAAATCTGTTTTCATTGGTTTCTTGGTGCTCAGGTCCGCTAACCCAGCGGCATAACTCCATGTTTTTCCACCCTCAGAAGTTTTAGCAAGTATCCCAGGATATCCAAGTTGCAATGTATCCCGCATTGCCTCTTTGACGGAATTACGTTCACTTTGAGTGCTTGTTTGTAACGGACTAGATACATTTTGAATGGACTCCGCTTTTACAATTGAGGTTGGTGTTGTGTATAACAGAGAACTTCCAGCCATTAAAAGGACTAAACCTGTAGATGCAATTTGACAATGCTTTTTCATAAAGATATTCTTCTCCTCTATTCATATTGTATAGGCAGTTATTTGCTGTTTTAGGGCAAGAGTGGATTTACAATTATCTTACTCATTATTATTTTCACAAACGCTATTGTGTCCTAACAAACGGTAATTCCTCTTTTTCCACATGTATGTTAACCCTAGAAATTACTTCTTTTCCTTAAAACACTCTTGTTACTGGTTTGTTTTTCATAAATAGGTCATACCTGTTTCCCCTTTCACGCCTCTTTATTTTTTATCATACACAATGAAAATCTCCCCTCCTCGTTTATTGTTAATGTGTTAAACTGCCTCTATGATTCTAAGTATTTTTCTGTCACATACGGTAGTGTCAAAATGTCACACTATTAAAAATCCTAATATTATTCGGAGTGAATATCTCAATCCAGATGTCGCTGTCAGTGAAGCTGGTGATTTGGCTGTGTCTTATTCGTATTCCCAGTTGCTCCATAACCTCTCTTACCGGAACTCTTGCCAATCTCAATTCAATCGCTTGCATTTTTCTAGGGGGTAACTCACTCTCGTTGCCAACGTAAAAACACCTCCAAGGTTATCTCCATATCTTACGACATGGCTTGATTCTCTTGAAGGTGTTTTGATTTGTCTCACGTTATGGGGTCAGTCCCCTTGATCTACAGTCGAAAAAGGTTCTTTATCTAACTTTACCAATCGATCAAAAACCTTAATTTCAAATCCCGATTCATTTCTCAACACTTCAAACCGGATGTTCTCCTCTACCGCCGGCCCTCCAATTGTAACCTGATCTCCTATCAGCATACCTTCAAGATTAGCTTTTCGACTTAGGCTTAGTTTCATAAAACTCATCCTTTCCTTATTAATTAAGTCCAACTGATCGACTCCACAGCCCGTAGCAGTTATTCAATCAATCTTTACCTCTAAAAATTTTCTCCCGCTGGATTGATGGCTGAACCGAAACATTGTTATCTCCTGACTACAATCAATCATTTTAAGCCCATTATCTTCAAACAGGCATTCAGCATATCCTTGTTTTTATAGATTACAACAGTAATCTCCTGTCGTGCTCTCGTTAGCATTTGGTACAAACGCAGCCCCGTTGTTTCTTTGGACTCCACCTAGGCGACATTCTTTAGCTTGGCGTATTGTTGCAGGTGTAAGGCTTTTGCCGATACCCAACCGCCGATGACAATTGACATCGGACAATTTGTCCGATACAATCAAAACAAAACGGACAAACTGTCCGAATTTATAATATGAAAGGTGAAACTGGGATGCATATCAAAAAGTTGTATTTTTTACCTGTAGGTGAATGTTTCCTAGATCAATCGGCAGTTAATCGAACCCTTGCCCCCGGGAAATTAGTCGGAATGCCTGTGTGGTCTTTTCTATTGGAAACGACCAACGGGCCGATACTCATCGATACGGGAATGCCCGATGCTTTTATCAACAATCCCGATTACTACAAGGGGACTAGACGTGAAGGGCGCGTCGTCCCCAACATGTCTGACGGCGACTCGATCGTAAATGTGTTAAAGCGTGTCGGTTATCGACCTGACGATATTCAAATGGTCATTAGCTCCCATTTACACTTGGATCATTCTGGGGGAAACGGGCATTTCCGCAATACGCCGATCCTTATTCAAAGGGCAGAGTATGATGCGGCCATAAACAATGAGGATTACTCTCCATTAGAGTGCAGGCTGCCCGATTTACAATATCAAATCATTGAGGGTGACCATGAATTGATTCCGGGGGTTCAAATTTTATTCACTCCGGGTCATTCCCCTGGCCATCAATCAGTCCTTGTCACAACGGAAAAGTCGGGTCCAGTGCTACTGACAATTGATGTTGCTTATACTCGGGAGAACTTCGAGAATAGCGTACCGTTCTTGACATTCGATCAAGAGATGGCTGCCAAATCGATTACTCGCATGCAGGAGTTAATTCAGGATGTTCGGCCGTCCTATGTTTTCTTGGGACACGATAGAGATCAGGCGCAAAAATGCCGCACCTTTCCTGACTTCCTGTAATGGAGGGACAGGCTATGGATACTCAATCAATGGCTTTATCCGGCAATGAGCGGAAATTAATGGGGACACTTTGCTTGCTCATTATTTTCGGAAACATCAATATGACCATGTTTAATTTGTCTATACCTTCGATTTCCGCTGACTTTGCCCTGACCTCCTCGCAGGTGAGCTGGGTTATGGTCGGTTACAGCATTTTGATGGCTATCGGCGCCGGTACTTACGGCAAGTTAACGGAGTCCTTTTCCTTTCGCCAGCTGTATGTCATTGGTTTAATCCTTTTAGCTTTCGGCTCTATGATCGGCTTTTTTGCAGCTTCATACTTGCAAGTCATCATTGGAAGACTACTGCAGGCAGCAGGGGCCTCATCCATCTCTCCCCTGTCTTATGCGGCAGTAACCCTGTATTTTAAGCCTACAGTCAAGGGACGGGTGCTGGGAACCTTATCCGCCACAATTGCCTTTGCTTCCGGCTTCGGGCCTGTGTTCGGCGGTTTCGTAGAGCAATACTTTGGCTGGCGTGCTTTGTTCATCGTGTCCAGTCTGAGCCTATTTGTTATCCCTTTGATATTCAAGTATGTTCCTGACAAGAAACACGACCGCGGTTCATTCGATTTTCTCGGAGCTGTTTTGTTCTCCGCGGGACTGGCGTTGGTATTGCTAGGGGTTACGAACTATTGGTTTATGCTCATTGCAGGAGCAGCAGTTCTTCTATGGTTCGGTACTCATATTCAGAAAAAAGAACATCCATTTATCGATGCATCTTTCATGAAAAATGCTCCTTACCGACGAATTCTAGGGATTGGATTCCTTACCTTCGTATGCAACACGGGGTTAACCTTTACTCTTCCTGTCATGATGAAGAATTCCTTTCATTTACCAACTAGTAAAATCGGTCTGCTGATGCTTCCCGGTGCCGCCTGTGCAGCCTTGCTCGGATCCCGGATCGGAAGTTGGACAGATCGTTTCGGAAGCTCCCGTGTGCTTGTCATATCGCAAAGTCTCGTCATCAGCGGATTTATACTACTGGGGGTATCCGTACATTTGCCGCCATGGATCGACGCTTTATTGATCATTATCCTTATGATTGGATTCAACGGTGTCCTCACCTCTAGCAGCAATTTAGTTTCGACGACACTCCGTTCGGCTGAGCTGGGTGTGGGGATGGGTATTTTCACACTGGCCTATCTCCTAGGCGGAGCATTCGGCCCTGCGCTGGTCGGCCGACTGATTGATCTAAAGATGCCTTTTTTTGTTGTTTATTTTACCATTTCCCTGTTGGCAATCCTGACATACTTATTCGCAAGAAAAGCAAATCCTAGCGGAAGCTATGGAAATTAGTTTGGTAGACTTACGACATGTCCGAAAGATACGGAGGATGAATAGATGAGTAAATTAAATTTCCAACTGTCCTTTGCTGCTATTCATGAGCTGGCCGAGGGGATCCGAACAAGGAAAATATCCCCGGTAGAGATTACAGAACATGCGCTTCACCGCATCGAACGTTTGAATCCGAAACTGAACGTTTTCGTTACCCAAACGTCCGAACTGGCGATTGAACAAGCGAAGCAATCGGAACGCGATATTATGCATGGTCGGTACAAAGGGCCCCTTCACGGGATTCCCATCGTTCATAAGGATCTATATTACACTAAAGGGATCCGAACAACTGCCGGTTCAAAAATATTGAACAGCTTCGTCCCCGATTACGATTCGACGGTTGCAGCTAAGCTACATGAGGCTGGAACAGTTCTGCTAGGCAAAGTACAGACTCACGAGTTCGCTGCGGGATTGACAACAACTAGCCCGCACTTCGGTCCTTGCCTCAATCCGTGGAACACTGAACTTGTAACGGGAGGTTCAAGCGGCGGCTCGGCTTCTGCTTTAGCAGCTGGACTTACTTATCTGGGCACAGGCTCGGATACCGGAGGTTCGATCCGCATACCCGCTGCTTTGTGCGGTGTCGTAGGGATGAAGCCGACGTACGGTCGGGTCAGTCGGTATGGTATCATTCCAATGGCTTGGTCATTGGACCACTCGGGTCCGTTGACCCGCTGTGTCATGGATGCGTCCCTGTGCTTGGATGTGATGTCTGGCTTCGATCCAAAGGATGAATCGACTGTCGATCTGCCTGCGCCAGGTATCAAGATGTATCCGAATGGTCTCAGGGGTGTGCGTATCGGATTGCCGACAAGCTACTATTACGAGGATTTGATGCCGGAAGTGGAAGCTGCGATGAAGGCCGCTATCAATAAATTCCGAGAACTGGGAGCAGAAATCATCGAAGTTAGCCTGCCCCTGATCAAACATGTTAGAAGTGCGACGATGGCCATTATGATGACGGAAATGTACTCGTACCACGAGAAGTGGCTTGAGACAGAATTGGAACAGTATGGACCGGACGTCCGAATGTTTCTTGAAAGCAGTAGAGATATTCCGGCTTCCATTTACCTTCAGTCTCAGCGGGCCCGGCAACTAATTGTCAATGATTTTTTGAATGCATTGTCCGGAATCGACATCTTGTTGACGCCGGCAACACCGATCACTGCGCCGCGTGCAGATGATGATGCTAGTGTATTCAGATTGAACTCATTTACGGTTCCGACCAATTTGACTGGCTTGCCTAGCCTGAGCATGCCTTGCGGCTTCTCACCTTCCGGTCTGCCGATTAATATGCAATTGATTGGCCGCCCCTTCGAAGAAGCGACAGTACTAGGTATCGGCAATACTTATGAAATGAATACAGACTGGCACAAGAGACATCCGGATTTGTAAGCCTGACTATATTTGATGGAGGGTAATCTATGGATCAAAAGCAACTTAACTCTGAAGTTGGCAGGAAAGCATCAACCGAAACCGGAACAGATACGACGAGCGACAAGAAAAAAGCATACGAGCAGTTTATTCATACGATCGCAAGTTTAAAGGAACTGGACCTATCGGGCATTGAACCGCATTTGCCTCCAATTTACAAAAAGCACTATACCAAGAAATAAAAAAAAGCTCATCGGTCACCCAAATGAATGTATTTTTAATTTTTCACGAAATGTATTATAATTATGAAGACGGACAACATGTCCGTTTTTCGTGTTAAATAACAGTTAAATTAATGATGAAGGAAGATGTTTATGGTGAATTCAGAATCGCAATCTGTCTCTCTGAAAATTCCCAGAGAGGAGTTAAACCGAAGACGAATTTTGGCGGCGGCTAGAGAACTTTTCATCAAAAAAGGTGTTGACAATGTCAATATGCATCAGATTGCGAAGACTGCTGGAGTAGGACAAGCAAGCCTATACCGCCGCTACTCGGATAAGGGCGACATATGTCAGGAGATCGCGTATGAAGAATACCAACCTTTGTTTGATGAAGTTCAAGCATTTCTTGATCAATCCCCAGAAACCGCTGCCTTGGACCGGCTTTACCATGTAATCGTAAGATATGTCTCTTTTTTAGAGGCGAAAGTTCCTTGGCTCTGTGAGGTCAGCCGGGCCTCAACCGGGCATCGTCCGTTACAATCTCCGTTATGTCAATGGATGCGCAATATAAGCAGAAATATGCTAAATGAGGCCGTTGAACAGGGAGACGTATCCGGGGTGGACATTTCATATACTATTGAAGCCCTGCTGGCCGTGCTTCACAATATCGATTACCATCTCCAAGATGAAGGCTTTACAAGCCAACGAGTTCTTGATGGATTACACCGCATATTTATTGAAGGTTTAAGAGCTAATAGACATTAATTGAGGGGCTGGCCACAAAGCCACATAACATGGATGAGGGATAGTCCTGCGTAACTCCTCTTTTTATCTCATAATGGTATATTGAATGTACAAAGAAACCATATCCTTTCAAATGGTCGGGTGGTACCTCCATTTTACCCAGGAACGGTTTCTTATTATTTTACAATTGGAGAACAGGACGTCCCTAGTCATTTTTATGACTTATGGGACAACCCTTTTTTTTCTGCCAATGGCTGCTATACGAATTGTCCGGATCGGACTTCCATGGGACGCTCTCCTTATTCGGTCTTCTTATCATCAGCAGCGCTCTTTCGTCTACTTCCTGTAGGCTTCGTAGCAGCAGGCTTAGTAGCCTGAGAATCCATGGAGAACAAGCAGGTTTTCATCTTATGTATTCCAAAATTGCAGTTGAAGAGATTTGTACAGCACTTGGGGATTTTATTAACTCATCTTCCAAACTCCACGTCCAACTTCTCCAATCCATAACCAAACCACCTTTACGAAAAGTATCAATTATGATCCGTAATTTGAATCGAATTTGATATCAATAATACCGTATGTTCTCATATATAGGATAGATATAGTAAATAGAAACACAAAAAACCAATAGAAACAAGGGGTTTTGTTTCTACTGGTTTAAAAATGTCTCAAACATATACCAAAAAATGTCTCAGTTATCAACCAAATTAGTCTCAATTATTACCATTAATCACATGTATTGCTAAAAATTTAAATCTTGTAAGCCTTCATAGCTTTTCTTAGCTCTTTGAACGAAGGACGTTTACCATACATTAAGACACCCGTACGGTAGATCTTGGCGGCCAGCCAACCGAACAGCAAAATGGAGGCGACCAGAATACCAAGTGACAGCCAGATTTCCAGCAGGCTCGCCCGTTCCAGACCAATCCGCAGCAGCATGACGGTTGGCGAGAAAAATGGGATGTACCCGGCAACCTTTACGAAAATCGTATCAGATGCGGCGATATTGAAGATACCGATATAAAAGGCTGCTAGTGACAGCACGGTAATCGGCATGATCGCCTGTCCCAACTCCTCGGTACGGCTAACAATGGAGCCCACCGCGGCGAACAGTACTGCGTAGAGAAAGTAGCCGAGGATGTAGAATACCAGACCATAACCCAACACCGCGATATTCAGTTGCGACAGATCCAGCCCGGCTGAGCTAAGAATGACATTATTATGCGGCAGCATAAGGTTGGCACATACAACGGCTGCAAAGACAGCAATTTGCAGCAGGCCGACCAGGAAAATGCCGATAATTTTTCCGAACATCTGGGTCAACGGTGAGACGCTTGTGATGAGAATCTCCATGATACGTGAGCTTTTTTCCGATGTCACCTCTGCAGCAATCATATTCCCCGTCATCATGGAGGAGGTGAAGAATAAGATCATCAGTACATAGACCAAACCATAGTTAATCATAGAGGTCTCTTTTTTCTCTGTCCCCACGGCTCCCCCTGCCTCAGACGGACCGTCTACTTCCCTGCTATCCACCATTACAGGTGTGCTAATTTCGCGAATTTGATCGCTGGTCAATGCATTGCCGCCCATAATGGCTTTGACTTTAGCTTCCTGAAGTCCCGTCTGCAACAATGTAATTACAGCAGGAGATGGCTCTTTTTCTACAGAGACGTACTCTACTTTAGGAAACGTGTCTCCCTTACTGGCAGACTCCGTGAACTGCACGTAACCTTGCAGCTCTCCGTTTTTCAAGGCTTGCTGCATGGCCTGTGTTTGTACGTTGTCATAACGCACCCAGACGGCTGCCGGGTTGGATTGCTCCTTGGTGAATTTCTCCAGTTGATTCGCCACTTCTATCCGGCTCCCGGCAATCAGTCCCAAGCGATGATGCTCGGCTGCCGTCGTGCTCGAACCTCCTGTCCCATCTGCTTTAAACAAAGAAATCAAATATGGCAGATTCATACCAAGCGTAATGAGCAAGGCCAGTACCAGCGTTGTAATGATAAAAGATTTGGTTCTCGCCTTCTGACGAAACGTAAAACCGATTACCGTACCCAGTCTATTCATGGGAATCACCCACCTCTCTTATGAAAATCTCGTTCAGCGTAGGTTCCTTGATCTCAAAATGCTCTACATCCGTTTGCTCCAACGCCGTTTGTAATACCAACTTCGCCGCATTCGGCTGCTCAATATGCAGCATCCAGCCGCGATCCATAGGCTCTACACGGTGCACGCCGGGCAGCTGTTCCAGTCCGTTCACTTCACCTGTAGTGATGAGACGAACTTTTTCACGCGGGTAACGGCCCTTAATCTCCTGCACAATTCCCTGCACAACTGTATTGGAGCGATGCAAAATCGTAATATGGCGGCACAGTTCCTCCACATGCTCCATGCGGTGGGTCGAGAATAAAATCGCAGCCCCATCGTCCCGCAGCTCTTTCACCGTATCCTTAAGCAATTCAACGTTTACCGGATCAAGCCCACTAAAGGCCTCATCCAAAATGAGCAGCGTCGGGCGATGCACAACGGCGGCAATAAAGCCCATTTTCTGCTGATTCCCCTTGGATAGCTCCTCAATCCGCTTGTCGTAATATTCGGGCACTCCAAAGCGCTCCAGCCAGTAGCGTAGACTTTTGTCCGCCTCCTTGGCCGACATTCCGCGCAGCCTGCCCAAATAGTTAATTTGCTCGCTCACCTTCACCTTGGGGTACAACCCGCGCTCCTCGGGCAAATAGCCCATCGTCCGCTGAAGCTCCTTGCTGTAGGGCTTGCCCTCATATTGAATGTTACCTCCATCAGGGTAAATCAGACCGAGCACCATGCGCATCGTTGTCGTTTTGCCTGCTCCATTGCCTCCCAGTAGTCCGTAAATCTCCCCACCGTTCACATTCAGCGAAATTCCGTTCACTGCCGTGTGGTTCCCATATTGCTTCACGACCTCTTTCAATTGCAGCATGCTCATGATTACTCCGCTCCTTTTTTATGCGTGTATGTCTCTGCATCTTCTGATAGTTGTCCCGCAGACCAATATACTAAAATATCATCCAGTTCCAAACGCCGCACACGGATGGGCCGAATGCCCGCTTGTTCCAATATGGCGCTGGTCTTTCCGGCTGCCAACGTTACAATTCGCTGCAATCCGCCTTCGCTCTCCATCTCTACCACTCCCGGAAGTTCCGATGCCTCCTCCGGTGTGCCTTCAAACCACATTTCTTTGCTATTTTCGAGCAAATGGTCTTTTTCCAGCTTGCCGAGCAGCCTGCCATCATGCATCAGGACAATATAATCCGCCAAACGCTTGATCTCGTCTATGATATGAGTAGCAATAATGACCGTCGTTTTGCCGTTCTCCATACAATCCCGCAGTTCCTCCAGCATGATTTTCCAGGCAAAAGGGTCCAAACCCGACGAAGGTTCATCCAACAACAACAATCGAGGATGAGGCGCCAAGGCAGCTGCTAACTCAAACTTACGACGTTCTCCCTTGGACATGCGGGATAATTTCGTATGCTGAGGAACCTGAAATCGTTCCATCAGACGCTGAAAACGTGTTTCATCCCAGCCGGGATACCACAAGGCTCGAAAAGCCGCTGCTGCTTCTGCCGTGAGCCGATCTTCCTCACGGATCGGCTGCTCTGACAGATACCCAACCCATTGTCGTGTATCTGCCGGCATGCCGTCTGGATACGCTTGACCGAACCAACGAATTTCACCGGAATCCGGGTGGATAAGCTGAGTCAGCAGATGAATCAATGTACTTTTGCCTGATCCGTTATGTCCAGTCAAAGCGACCACATACCCCGGTTCAACGGTCAGATTAATCGGTCCAATTACCCGGTTACCTCGAGTTTTATAGACTTGGCTCATCTCAATAATGGGTGTTTTTATCTGTATCTTCACGGGCGTCACTCCTTCACTTGGACTTCATACCTTCTCTTCACCATTTCTGCGAAAAGCTCCAACAATTCCTGTTCTGTCATCTGTACAGCGATGCCTGTGTCAATCGCCGTTTCCAACGCCTCGGTCACTGCTTTAAGGCGGTAACCTGAGCGCTTATCGTCTTCGACCAGAGCTACGAAGGTGCCCGTTCCCTGCCGGGTACGAAGCAAGCCTTCGTTCTCCAAATCCTGATAGACCCGCCGGACGGTGATGACGCTGCAGCGGAGCGTCCCTGCGAACTCCCGAATGGAGGGAAGCAGCGTTCCCGCTGCAATCTGTCCGGTTACGATGAGTGAACGAAGTTGCTTTTCAATCTGCGCATACAGCGGTTCCGCGCTATTCTCATCAATTTGCACTGGTATATTCACCTGCTTCTCCCCCCTTTTTATCTATCTTTGTACACATACCGCTAAGTTAAATCCCGTTTCATAAGCTTACGCTGTGTCACCCTGTAGGACATCCACATACCCAGAGCTCCTGCCAGCAGCGCTCCCCACATCACCGGAGACAACAGCTGCCATTCCTTGCTGTAAAATGCCGTTATCGATACCAGATTGGCCCCACATACTCGAACTATAATCGTAACTATCCCACAAATTAGCATGATGACAATGGATAGCCAAAAGTAGGATTTACCTTTTTTAAGAAATTCCAAATGAATATAAATGGCTTGAATCAGCATTCCGTAGCCTATCCAGGTAAGTGCAAACGATACAAAGAAACCTGTACTGGCATATACCCGAAACGTAGCTGACAACGTAAACAAGAGAGTGAAAAATATCACACTATTCACAACAAACGCCAAAAGCGCCTGTTGAATTCGACTCATAATCACCGCATTCATCGGTATAGGCAAGGTGCGGAAAAAGGCTAGCATATGCGTATAGGAATCTTCCTGAAGATATTTAAATGCACGGCGGTTATAAATGTATCCGAGAAACGGAATCAACACCAGCATGATAAAATCGGCTACCGGACTCAAGTTTCCACGTTCATCCCAATGCACACTTACAGCAAAACTCATGGTAAATCCCAAATACGCAATAAACAGCAATGTCCACAGCATAACATATGGATTGTTGCGAAAATCCTGCCGGGTAATCTTCCATGCCTGCTTGATGATTGTCATTTTCTTATCCTGATCCCTTCTGCACTGCCTGTAATGACGACCTCGTTCTCTCTTCATACGAAGTTATTATTAAAGTAATCAGTGTTATTACTGTATATATCTTTATACACAGTATATAAACCATGAATTACAACTGTCAATACCTGAATGTAAATTGTGCGTACAATCACAATAGCTCGTCAGGACCTATGCTACTCTGTAAATGATAAACGTTCTCAATCAAGGGGATGAACAAATGGATAAGATACTGCACTGGAATGAGCCGATTTTTAACCTTGTTAACCGTTATCCCGAAGTGAAGGACATTATGGTAGAGCTGGGTTTTCATGATATCGCCAAGCCCGGTATGCTCCAAACCGCAGGTCGTTTTATGACATTGTCCAAAGGTATTGCATTGAAAAAATTAGCTATGGAAACCGTGGAACGCACGTTTTTGCAACATGGTTTTACCATTCAAAAATAAAGGAGCTAACGATCATGAGCGAGCTAATTAACAACCGTGAACATACAGCACAGGAATTAACGGAACGCCAACAAACGCTAAAGGAAATTATAAAAGAATTACATGCCGGGAAAAGCGTGGAGGAAGTCAAGGCACGTTTCGCAGAGGCTGTTGGCGGAGTAAGCGTGGCGGAGATTTCAGCTATGGAGCATGCATTGATGACTGAGGAGGGAATTCCCGTATCGGAAGTGCAGCGTCTTTGTTCTGTGCATACATCGATATTCAAGGGTTCCATTGAGGATATTCATCGTCCTTCAGGACCAGAGGAACAACCGGGACATCCTGTTCATACCTTCAAGCTGGAAAATCGAGAGATCGAACGGCTGGTCAATTTTAAGCTGGCATTGCATGCGGACCAATTTCAAAAGGACGACAGTCCCAAAATTATCTACAAGCTACTGGAAGATTTAAGTCTGCTGCTCGATCTCGATAAGCACTATAGCCGCAAAGAAAATCTGGTCTTTCCTTATCTAGAACGCTATGGAATTTTTGGTCCAACCAAAGTCATGTGGGGTGTGGACGACAGCATTCGTGCCGCAATCAAGGAAGCGAAGAGTCTGCTCACCGAATATAACGGAGATCGTGAACAGATTGGGAAGGCACTTGCCCATATCATGAGCGAAGTGAATGAAATGATATTCAAGGAAGAGAATATTTTGCTGCCGATGGCACTCAGTAAGCTGACAGAGGATGAGTGGCTGAAAATAGCCCGGGAAAGCGAGGAAATTGGATTCTGCCTGACCGCCCCCGAGCGCGAATGGATACCCGAACGGGCAGAGGAGCCTGCAGAAGCCCTTGAGCAAACGGAAGGCACATCAGGAACACCGCAAGGCTTCGTGCGATTCGAGACAGGGATTGTATCCGTACAACAATTGGAACTGCTGTTGAACCATCTACCTGTTGACCTGACCTTTATCGATGAAAATGATGTTGTTCGCTATTTTTCCCATGGTAAGGAACGAATCTTCGCGCGCACGAAAGCCGTCATTGGTCGTACCGTTCAGAATTGCCACCCACCCCAAAGCGTGCATGTTGTTGAGAAGCTGCTGGAAGATTTTAAGGCAGGCCGCAAGGATGTTGAAGATTTTTGGATTCCAATCAAGGATAAATTTGTCTACATCCGTTATTTTGCCATCCGTGATGCAGAGGGCCGCTATCTGGGAACGTTGGAATTTACGCAAAATATCGCACCCATTCGTGCCTTGGAAGGACAAAAGCGTATTCTATCCGAATAGTATCCAACCGTAAGCCACCATGTTCAGATTTTTGCCATCCATATTTATAATATGTTGTTCTACTATAAGTTTGGCTCCCAACCTTTCATAAAAGGTACATGCTGGATTATCTGCTAGCACCCATACGATCACAGAGTGAATATCCATACTATTGAAATGTTGAAGCAGACGTAAATATAGTCTCTTCCCCAAGCCTAAACTATGGTATTCACTCAAAACGTAAATTGCCGTTATTTCTCCCCCATACGGGGGATATTCACCTGACTTTTCCGGACCCCCACTCACAAATCCGATGATTTCCCCCTTCTCATTTTCAGCAACATATACCCGATGACCGTCTTCACTGGATAGATTCACATTCCACAGTTCTGTTCTTTGCTCATAGGAAATCTGTTCCAGAACCTGGGCAGGCATTATTTCTTTGTACGTCGTCCTCCAGCAATCTACGTGCACCTTGGCGATGCCCTCGGCATCTGATATCGTTGCTTCCCTGATGATCATGTGAGTTCCACTCCTAGTTTCCAATATTATACTTTATATATACCGACGATCCGAATCTAGATCTATAATAAGAATGTTCATTGCTATTCATTCCTGGAGGATTCGACTTGAATAAAATTGTTTCATTTTATGTACGTTCGTGGCTGTAGCTGTATTGATCATAGGCTGGAGTATCGGGTTGACGCCCGTAGGCAATCTGGTCTTTCAATATGTATTTGGTGTGTCCCCGGAATTGATCGAACCTACCAAGAACGTATTTCAGGTTCTTACTTTACTATACATATGGGTAGCTGTCCGTAACATATATCAGGGACTTATTATTAACAAGCACCGAACGGCATGGATGACATTCAGCTCGTCCATACGTATTATCGTGATGTTACCAAACCTATCTTTATCGGTAGGCTGTTTTCTGTAGCTTTGCAATTCTCGCGCTTATTCTGTGTATCTGCTTTTTTCCAGGACTAGACGGCAAAGTGGCGGGAATTGTGATGGCTGTTTCCGATGAATGCATCATCCTGAAAAAAACTTACCTAGAGAGCCTTATGCAAAGGACCCGCACATTGACTCCCTATGGCACAACTCGCTTTTACGAGGTCAAAATATAAGGGCCGTTCTTTGTAATCGCAATCGTGTGCTCGTATTGGGCTCCCCAACTGCCGTCTGCTGTGCTGATGGTCCAGCCATCGTCCCCCCAGAGCACGGCCCCCTCGGTTCCGAGGGTAAATACCGGCTCAATGGTAATCACCATACCTTCGCGCAGGGGTAATCCCGTTTTGGGACGACCGTAGTGCAGAACCTCTGGCGGCTCATGCATTTGGCGGCCAATGCCATGCCCGATCAGAGGCTTGACGTTGCCGAACCGCCGCCAGCCTGCCGCTTTTTCCACAGCATGCCCGATATCCCCCAATGTCCTCCCCGGGCGGGCAACCTCTATACCGCGCATCAGTGCCTTATGGGTCTGCCGCAACAGTCTCGCTACCGGGCGGCTAATGTTACCTACCGCATAGGTCCATCCTCGGTCAGCCAGCCAACCGTCCTTGTTAACCACAATGTCGATGGTCACAATATCCCCATCATGAAGCACCCGCTCCGAGGGAAAACCATGGCACACCACCTCATTGACCGAAGCGCAGGTGGCATAAGGGAAACCTTTATAGCCCTTTTGTTCAGGCGTAGCTCCGCGCTTGTTTAAAAACTGCTCCACCCAAGCATCGATTTCAAGCGTTGTGATTCCCGGAAGAATACGACTTTCCAGCGTACGATGACAATCTGCCAAAATACGCCCGGCCTCCCTCATGTAGCCGATTTCCTCCGGTGTTCGTATCGCTATCTCTATTGGAATCCGCCTCCTTTGAGCATACAAATACACTAAACCTATCCCATTGTATGCAGGGCAGACACAAAAAAACCGTCTCCTCTGTGGATAGACGGTTTATAAAAGTCGTATTTCTAGTTTTTCGGGTAATCGAACCCTTTAAGATACTGAAGAATTTATGCGACCGAGTTCGTTTTCCACCACCATGGTCAACTCTTCCTCATACCCTCCTGTAATCCGGTATTTTCGCACATATTCCTTTACAAATTTTTTGGGATCCTTAGGCCGGAAAATTCGAGTCATTTCCCGCAGACTTTCCTTTACTTCATTGTGACCTTTCGTTGCCATGTAACTCCCTCCCAAAACGTTGAAAATAAGTGCTCCGTTGAAGAGAATGCCGAAAAGTATTGATGTCCTTATGCAGTGAAGTAGTATGTCTAATTGCAGCTTAGGTCGGGAACGCCTTAGGCAGGCATGTACCTGACACTTGTATTAACCGATTTTCTTTTGGCTGAATCACTACCCCATTATAACATATTCAGATACAGCTTTCAGCTTTCCAGTAAATTTACATTGATTTTACCTATCTTTTACGCATCATGTCATTTGGGGTACTCCATCAGCTGTTGCACAGAGGGTATACCTTATTTATCGGTTTTTGGAGTGTATGTGTTTGGGGTAAAATAAATAAACATAACAAGGAGGGAAAAGGATGAGCCGCTATGCTCCGCTGTTCACTGCACCTGTTGCCCGTATGTCTGCCCTGAACATAGGAACTTGTGAAGAGGAGGGCATCAATGTCTCCTTACTTGATCAGGCAGACCGTGAAGTTCAAGCCAAGTTTCCTAAAATGCACAGCTTCCTGCTGCTGCGCCACGGTAAACTGATCTGGGAACGCTATTACAACGGTCATGAAGCAAGCTCTCTGAACGATTTGCGATCCGCGACCAAAAGCTTCACTTCCACGCTCATCGGCATAGCTATGGCTCGCGGTGATATGCCCGGGCCAGAGACGGCTGTGCATAAGCTGTTGCCTGAGTATTTGCCTAGGCGGAAGGAAACACTGCTAGAGCAGATTACGATTCGCCATCTGTTGACCATGACATCCGGCTTGTATTGGCAGACAGGCAAAAAGCTCGGAGAAGCTTTTATCCACCGTTTTCATCGCAGCAAAAGCTGGCCGTCCTTTGCCCTGCGCTTACCTGTACAGGAGGATCAACTCGGTGTATTCCAATATCGCAGTGTTGATTCGCACTTGTTGTCCGTGCTACTGACCCATTGTTGTGGGATTGACGCCTATACGTACGCTCTCCAGCATCTGTTCGAACCCTTAGGTTTTGGGAAAAGTGGTTGGGCACAAGATCCAGAGGGCTACACCATGGGACATATCGGGCTATATCTGACATCGCGTGACATGGCTAAATTCGGCGACTGCTGCCTTCATCAAGGCAGCTGGAACGGAAAAGAATTGATACCGGCCGATTGGCTGCATCAGGCGACACAGCGACAGGTCGAAGGCTATCCAGAATTCGGGGATTACGGATTCCAATGGTGGACAGGACGACTCCACGGCATCAACTACGCGTGTGCACACGGACATGGAGGACAGCAAATTTATCTTGTGCCAGAAGCGAACGCAGTCGCGGTATTTACAGCAGACAGCAAGGTGAGCCGTTGGAAAAATCCGCGAACACTACTGGAGCGTTACGTTTTGCCAGCCGTATCCTCCCTCAACTTGGAACGTTCCTGAAATGAGCTTCAATGTGCTTATTGAATATAGGGGGCTAAACAATCATGGAAGTCTCACCACCAAAAATTCTAATATTGTACGCCAGTTACGGGGAAGGCCATGTACAGGCCGCCCGATCAATTAAGGACAGTTTGCGAAGACTCGGACACTGCGAGGTACGACTACTTGACCTAATGGCTGAATCTCATCCCTGGTTGAACAGTCTGACCAAATTTGTATATATGCAAAGCTTCAAAACCATTCCACAGCTTTACGGATGGGTCTATAACATCACGCGCGGTATGCAGGCTACATCGGCCTTCGGCCATGTGTTGCATTCATTCGGAATGCGTCAACTTACGCTCACACTGAAAAAGGAGTTGCCCGACCTCGTAGTACATACATTCCCGCAGCTCGCGCTTCCGGCGTTACGTCGCAAAATGGGAATGCATTTGCCGATTGTCAACGTGGTTACGGATTTCGATCTGCATGGGCGCTGGCTGCATCCCGATATTGACCGCTACTATGTAGCCACTGAGGATATGCAGCAGGAAGCTGCCCAGCGGGGAATACCGATCGAACGCATTGCCGCGACGGGCATTCCGATCCACGCTTCTTTTTATAACATGTCTGCCGACGGAGTGCCTGTTCAAGAACAGCTAATCCCACCGTTACAGGCTGAGACTACTACGCTACTCATTATGGCTGGGGCCTATGGTGTGCTATCCGGCATACTGGATATCTGTCAGCAATTAAGCCAGCTTCCTCAGTTGCGGCTACTCATCGTCTGCGGACGTAACCAGCAACTGAAGGCAGAATTGGATGCGCTGTATGCAGACTACCCGGACATTTACACCTATGGATTCGTGGACTTTGTTCCAGCACTTATGCGTGCGAGCAATCTGGTGATTACGAAGCCGGGCGGCATTACACTCTCAGAAAGCATTGCATCCGGTTTGCCTATTCTTGTGTTCAAGCCCGTACCCGGTCAGGAGCTAAATAATGCTCTATATTTGCAGCAAAAAGGAGCTGCCCGGATTGCTCGCACTACGGAGGAGCTGATTCAGCATTGTCTCGACCTGATTTCCATCCCCTCTCTTGCTGAAGAGATGACGCAGGCGATTAAGCTACTTCGCAAACCTCATCCCGCAGACCAAATTGCCGAGGATATTTTGCATCAGCTTATGGATAAAAGAACCTCCGTCCGGACAAATTAACGGAGAATAAGCCAGACGGAGGGATACCAATGGAACGCAAAGGAAAGGATTTACTCCCACTAACGGGTGATAAGGTAGAAGTGGACGGTGTTTATATTGATGAGGATGGACATGAGCAGCATTTGCACAGAGGCCAGCATTTTCCCGCTGATGTAGTTTTGGGTACTTCCGAGTGGAAAATGACCGAATATGCCTTTGATAACCATCACGAAGGACGTACCGATGAACGACTTATCCCCAAAGAGGATGACAAGAATAAAATGGGTAAAATCACACACCCACGCCGCCATTTAAAAACTGGTGACCGATAATTACGGAAGTATATCCACAATTACACCCAATATGTTGATAGTTTGTGGACAAACTGTGTGCAAAGTATGAATTATCGTAATATTATCTACAGATTGTGCGCAATTTGTGTATAAATCATGTTATTTCTGTGGATAAACATTAATATGCGGTGGATAAAGTGTATACAACATGTGCAAAACATGTGCATAACCGTTTAAAAGGCTGAACGAATTCTTTTCGTTCAGCCTTTTTCGTATTTTTATACACATTCTCTAATTCATTTTTTTACCGAGATCGGGTATGTTCGAACGAGAAATCGCTCCCGGAACGATGAGTTGCCCAAAAAGGACTCTATCCCATTAACGGAGACTCATCGAAAATTCGCAAATAGCGCATAGAGGAGTGTAAAATGGAAACGGGGACGAACAGAGTCAAAAGAGGAATTACCGAAATGTCATAAGGCGTAGTCATCATAGAAATTCTCGCTTCAGGCGGGCGAACATATGCAGGAACGCGGTATATAGAAGCATCTAGCAAAACTCGTTGACCAAAATTTGGAGTAGGGGTGATCCGAATGGCATCTATTAAAATCCTTTCACTTAATGTCGGCATGCCCAAGCAGATCCAGTTTAATCAGAAGGACGTTTCTACGGGGATATTCAAGTCGGCCACAGATGAATATTTGTATTTATCTTATCTAAACTTCGAAGGGGATGGGCAGGGCGATCTAGTTCATCACGGGGGTAAAGAGAAAGCTGTATGCGTCTATCCCTACGAGCACTATCCGTTCTGGGAAAATGAATTGCGGAGACCGCTCGATTACGGCGCGTTCGGGGAAAATTTAACGATAAAGGGTTTGCTAGAATCCGACGTTTGCATTGGAGACGTCTTTAAGCTTGGCAAAGCTATCGTTCAAGTTAGCCAACCGAGACAGCCTTGCTACAAGTTGTCCATCAAGTACGGCGTACCGGACATGCCCTTGAAGGTACAGCAAACAGGCCACACAGGATTCTACTTCCGCGTTCTGGAAGAGGGAGTTGCCTCTAAAGCCGACGGACTATCCCTCCTTCATCGCCATCCGAAAGCAATTACGGTTTCATTTGCCAATCGAATTATGCATCAAGAGAAGAATCATATCGAGGGTATTAAGCAAATTCTTGAAGTTGAAGAATTGTCCTTAAACTGGAGAAATACGTTTCTAAAACGTTTGGCGGGAACCGAAACGGATTCTCGGGAAAGACTATCAGGCAATTCGTAAGGTGGAAGTGGTTCAATGAGTCTGCAAGCTCGTCTGGCTGCAGTCGAACATCGAATCTGCGAAGCTTGTGGGCGATGCGACAGAAGCGCAGTCCAAAGGTTATCGCCAAATTCGAGTATATCCATTCGCTTGACCGCTTATCCTTTGTGTAGAGCCAATTTTTTACCGAGATCGGGCATATCCTTCAATCCTGTCCTCATAGCTTGTATAGTACGGAGACTTAGCTTGAATCTTTTATAAAGGAGGATATGCCTGACATGTCAGTCTATAAGTCTTCCACAGGATTGGATGAAAATATAGCAGCTGTCCTGTGCTATTTGTTCGCCTTTATTGGCGCGCTGGCCTTTGTCATGCTGGAAAAGAAAAGCCGATTCGTATTATTTCACGCACTGCAATCCATACTTCTTTTTGTAGCCCTCATGATCGGACATGTGCTGGTAGGATTCATCCCCCTACTCGGTCCTTTCCTCGCTTCCCTGCTAACGCTGGCAGGCCTTGCCTTGTGGATTATCTTGTTAATTCGTGCGGGACAAGGAAAGTGGCTCAAGCTTCCCTGGATAGGCGATCTGGCTCTTCATCAATCCCGGCAGTTATGAAAACAGCAAAAAACCTTGATCCTAAGCAAGGAATCAAGGTTTTTTATGTTTGGGCAGTTCATTTTTTTACACTAGCTTCTTCTGTCCTATATGGATGTGTCCCAGCTTATCTGGATTAACCATTAAATAAAAATTCTGAATATGCTCCCCGTCCGGTGTCAGTATGAGACATAAGGTTTCTCTCACTTTTCCGTCTTCCAGAAATGCAAGCTGGACCTCGCCATTGATGACGGTATGGCACACATCTCTTTCTCGTAAAACGGTTAATACCCGACGAGAAGTCAACAGGGCAAGAACACCTTTGCGTACAACCATCGGCCTCATCACCGTATGCACATTACCTCCGCCATCTGACACAAATACAGGTTGTTCAGCCAGTAGTTCCAGCATAGCAGTCACATCGTAGGCAAGAAAAGCTGTTGTAAAACGTTCTAGTAGTTTTATTCGGGATGAGTTATTCACATTGCGACTGGACTGAGCCTCAAGAGCAGATTCTCCGGAAGATAGAATACGACGGGAGCGACTGAACAACTGACGACAGTTGCTCTCCGTCTTCCCCAGCAATTCCGCAATATCTTTGTAATCATATTGAAAAGCTTCCCTCAGTACAAAAACAGCCCGCTCTATCGGCTTTAGCTGCTCCAGCAAAACCAGAAAAGCGTAAGATATCATATCTTTACGCTCTAACCAATCCGCAGGGAGATCTGCGCTTTCACCCAACGGCTCCGGCAGCCACTGTCCTACATATGTCTCTCTTTGCTTGCGTGCAGAGTTCAACAGATTCAGGCACCGATTCATCGTCATTTTGGCCACATAGGCTTTGGGATTGTGTATATTATCCAGGGGCTTATCCTTCAGCTCGACAAAGCAGTCTTGAACGACATCCTCGGCATCTGTAACCGTTCCAAGCATGCGATAAGCAATGGCAAAAGAATATTTGCGATATTTCTGATACAGCTCTTCCAGACTTACATCCACCGATTCTTGTTCAATTCTATGTTCTTTGCCAGACAAAGCATAGCCCCCTGTTCATTAAAGAATGCCCGGATACATGCCCGTTGCAATTGCAATCCGGTTCCAACTGTTAATCACGTTAACTGCGGTAATCAAATCTACGTATTCTTCCTCGGTAAAATGCTCTCTGACCCGATTATACAAATCTGTAGGTACCCCTTGTTCAGAGATACGGGTGACTGCTTCAGCTAATTCAAGCATAACACGTTCTTTTTCCGTGAACAAAGGAACCTCCCGCCATAAGGCTAGCTGCAAAATGTGGTCAGCATAATCCCCCAGCTTGAGTAGATCCTTCGCATGCATATCCAGACAATAGGAACATCCATTGATTTGGGATACTCTAATTTTCAGTAGTTCGTACAATACTTTGTCTGTAAAACGACCGGAAATATATTTCTCCATCTCCATCATCGCCTTGAACGTACTAGGACTCACTGTTCTGTGATTGAATCTTAAACTCACGATACATCGCCTCCATTATTGGTTTACATATAGAAGACAAATGAACATGTGATTTTGTGACAAAGTGCAATACATCAATTTGGAATTGCCCTCAATTGACATAGCATGTATTATAGATAAATGATTTTATGCAAAGAAGGTGAGCACTCACATGAGCGGAAAAGGTATTATAAAAGAATTTAAGGAATTCGCTGTACGGGGTAACGTGATTGACCTTGCGGTCGGTGTTATCATCGGTGGAGCGTTTGGCAAAATTGTCACTTCTGTGGTAAACGATATTATTATGCCTCCGATTGGTAAGCTTCTGGGAGGTATGAATTTTCCAGATTTGTATGTAGCTTTACAAGCTGCTGATCCTTTAAATGGTGACGGTACACGCAAGACTTTGGCACAGGCCAAAGAAGCAGGGATCGCGGTCCTCGCCTATGGTCAGTTCATTAACGTCCTGCTGGACTTTCTGATCGTGGCCTTTTGTGTGTTCATGCTGGTCAAAGGGATTAACATGCTGAAACGCAAAGAGGAAGAAAAACCTCCTCAGGAAAAAACGATCAAGGAATGTCCACATTGCCTATCCGAAATTCCTGTAGCCGCTACCCGTTGCGCACATTGCACTTCCAAGCTGGAAGGGTACGTGGAAGCACGCTGACTCAACCCACTTATATGACTACAATAAACGGCTTAAGACGGTCTATCGTCTTAAGCCGTTTTGGCATGTATAGAAAATTCAATTAGTTGAAATTGGTGATAATGCCACGGGGTCTGACGGGCAAGCCCTCAGCGTACAGATGGGAAACATCACCGAAGCCGATGCAACGGGGAACTGCCCATTCTTGGGAGCGCTCATCAAACAAGATCGTGGTTACGGAGCTAGGCGGCATCCAAAAACCGGACCAGACCAAGGACAATGGCAACTCCAACAGATGAGCAAGCCAGGTCAGCCCGAAGCCGCCATGACAAAATACCGCCACCTGATCTTCAGTGTGCTTCAGAATCCGGTACCTGCCCTCCACCCGCTCAAAGCCTTGCCGTTTCAGGAACTCATCGGAATGAAGCTTCAGCCGCTCGAAGGTTTCAGGGCTTTTCGTTCCCTGATAATAGGAAATCTCCTGCCAAGAGTCATGAGTCGGCAGGGGCAACTCGGAACGGATCACTTCACCAGGCAAATCCCAATGGGAAAGACGGCCGTATGGGGTTTCCTCCAGCTTTAGAGCCAGCTCCTGCGTCCAGTGTTCTACTTCATGAGTCATACCCAGAGAGTCGGCGGTGTAGCGCATCGTATCCAAAGCCCTCCCCAAAGGAGAGGCATAAATTCGATCCAGTCCGTGACTGGAAAGCCGCTTGGCTAGTGCCTGGGCTTCCAAATGCCCCTCCGGCGTGATGGTGTTGTTGGGGTAATCGGGGTCTGCGTGTCGGATAATATACAATCTCATCATTGTTCTCCGTTCCTATGAATGGCGACAGGATCGCTTTATCTCATTTCATCGATTAGTTCTCCTGGTCTTTAACGTTTAACGTTTATTCAGCAAAGTTTCCAAAATCGCGCGTAAATCCCTATCTTCCTGGTAGACTTCCTCACCCGTATCCAGCTCAATAACCCGGATATATGTATAATTGGCTCTGACATCGACTGGTTTAAAAATCAATTCCTCGGGATTGTCTGGGCGGACATCATAGCCCATATTTTTGAACATATCCGTGATTTGATCAATCCCCGGCTTGCCCCCGCTTTCCAGCATAATCAACCCGCGAAGTTCCTTGGGTTCCTCCGGATGCATGACTCGAAAATGTACTATACATTCCATGTAAAATCGCTCCTTTCAATCATAAATCTATGTGATGTTTCAAATCCTTATGTTCCCAGCATACCCCAAATGCCACTCCACATTCCACACCCGCCTTCATATCGTTAGGACAGAAAACACGTTATACTGTAAAGTAGACCTTTGATTTCTGCTTACTATAGGAGGAACCACGATGAATAGCGAGCTTCTGGATATCTACGACGATGAAGACAACCCCCTTGGCACAGCCTCCCGACGAGACGCACATGCCAAGGGATACTGGCACCATACCTTTCACTGCTGGCTAGCACGAGACACTTCTACAGGCCGTCGCTTGCTATTCCAACAGCGTCAGGATACGAAGGATACCTTCCCCGGATGCTACGATATTACAGCAGCCGGTCATTTGACGGCAGGCGAAGATATGTCTCAGGCGGCTCGCGAGCTGGAGGAAGAACTGGGCATTCATGTTCCCTTTACCTCATTAACACCGCTGATGACCGTTCGGTATGAAAGCAAAGGTACCGCCCAGGGCACCTCTTTTTGGGATCGGGAGGTTAGCTCGGTGTTTGGACTGCTATCGAACCAGCCATTGGAAGCTTATCATCTCCAGCAAGAAGAAGTAGCCGGACTGTACGAAGCAGATCTTGACCAAGCACTGGCCCTTTTTGAAGGCTATATTCCCTTTATCGAAGCCCAAGGCATTACGTCAGGGCCGAACCCAGAAAAAACTCGCCGCCTGATCACATCGAATCAATTCGTGCCTCATAAAGCGGGCTATATTACATCTATATGCCGGGCACTGATGGAACTTCCTACCCGGTAATCTTTAGCTATTCTCCAGCTGACATATATTTGCCGATAATGCCTTCATACCGCCAGCCATACCGGGTCGACAGCTCTCTGCCCATATCATGCTCCAGCTCATACAGAATAAGATCCTGAGCAAAATGATTAAGCAGCAGGCCTGTCATTACCGGATGCTCGGTAATAAGCGCCTGTGTCGGGCAATTCTCTCCCCGCATACCCAACATGCACCAACGCCGATCAATAACAAAAGAAAACTTGCGCCCTGCTGGTTCCTGTCCGTCTGTACCAGACCTAAGCGGTAACCACGGTCCCATCATGCTTTCCCCGTTATCGCAGGACCAGAGCAGACGCACACCTCGACTCTCGGCTTTCTCCAACTCTGTCCGCAGCAGTTCGGCTTCCTCGCGCCACAAGTCCAACACAATCTCATGCTCTGCCCGTTCCAACTCACGGGTCAGACTTTCCAGTACCTTCCGATCGCCTTCAGCATTATAAAAGGTCGGCTTGGTTGGTTCTGTTCGTGGCATTTCTTTCTCCACTGCACGTAGAGACTCCTGCATTTGTCCTTCGATCATCCGGGTCAATTCAGCCGGTGGCAGCATGCTGTAACGTACAGGCTCTCCCGCACTGGTTCTGAGGTATCCCTGCCCGGCCAAACGCTGTAAAGCCGCGTACACGTTGGAGCGTGATGCACCCAGACGCTTAGCCACTTCATAGCCGGAAGCCGCATTTTGCCTCGAAAGCTCGACCATAACCTTGGCTTCCATTTCCGTAAAACCCAGATTCCGCAGATGATGCAGCAAACGCTCCATATATTCTGTTCCCCCTATGCTGCCCGGCGTTATGTCTGTGTCCTGCAGCAGCCTGTTCGGCTGCGTTAAATCTGTTCAGCTCCGCAACGCGGGCACCACTTGGACCCTTTGGGTAGTTCTGCGGTGCAGATTTGGCATTTTACATTTTCACGTACTTGTGCAGACGGCGTTGCCGGTTTCTCAGCCCCGGAGTTGTTGGCCTTCCAATATCGAATCCGCTCGTCCAGCTCCTCCTGACGCTCACGCTCACGTGCCAGTTCTTCAAGACGACGGTGTTCTTTTTCCAGATCTTCCTGACGACGGCGCTCCCACTCAGCGTCGAATGCCGCTTTTTCCTCCGGTGTAAAATCAGACACTGTATAATCGCGGTCTAGTCCCGCTGGTTCGTGTGTTTCATACCGCTCATCCTGTTCCTGTTCATGTCGATCGACTACTTCATGTTCTGCATACTCCGTGTAAGCAGGCGCAGCATCCTTCGCTACCTCTGGCTTGCGCAGATCAAAAGAATAGACGTCCGTTGGCACCTCTTCACGCACAGCAGCTACTTGTTTGGAAGCAGCCTGTCCTTCATTGAGCTTGCGTCCGCATTTAGGGCAAAAGTTCGCATCCAGAGGCACAACCGCTCCACAGATGCATAAATGAGCGTTCTTCAATTCTGCAATTCTACTGCGAAGCTCGTCAATTTCATCCTGAAGCTCATCACAAGCAGTGGATAGCTGTGTCATCTCGGTTTCTGCCACCGACATGTCGGATGCGCGATAACCTTCGTAAAAGATTTGACCCATTCGCAAGAAATGAACATCCATTTCCTGCTGGATCGTTGTAATTTGTGAATTGATCTTACTAATCTCGACAGCATGCTGCGCCTTTTCTGTTGCGCGATTAGCGCCTTCCTTTATACGTTGAATCAGCTTCATCGTTATTTCCTCCCCATATCCAGCCGGATTTCACTGTACCGTCCGTATATCCCAAAGTTTTTTTCTGTTGGCAAACCTCGAACTCCTGTATAATGGAATGCGGTCATATCGCCTGTTTGAAGGCTATAGGCATTGGCGTCAACGTATTGACGTTCTGACGCTTCGGCAAGATCCGCATGAATTTCAGCATTATTTTAGTCCATCGCCTTGTTCTTATCGTCAGCTAAAGCTGACTAGAACTCTATCATACCAAAAACTACCCCCATTTGTGAAAATGGAAGATTTTAAGAACGAAAGGGGTTTCAGGATTATGGACCCAAATCCTTCTTTTTACCCTCGACCCATCGGGGTTCCTTATTCAACGTCGAGCCCTCAGGCACGTCGTGCTTCCATGGATACCAGTATGACGCTGGTACCCGATACCGACCAAGACTCGGCCTATTTTCGTGCTTTAGAGAACGCCGGCATTCACCTGAACCGCCCGCAGATCCAGGCCGTCCGCCACGGCAAAGGCCCCCTACTGACCCTTGCAGGGGCTGGCTGCGGCAAAACCACAGTGCTGGCTGCCCGCGCAGGCTACCTGATGGCGATGCGGGATGTTCCTGCATCGTCCATTCTGCTGGTGACCTTCACCAGCAAGGCAGCTGCCGAGATGAAACTGCGCATCGCGGGATTACCCGGTGTGCGCCCTGCCGCTGCACGTGCAGTTCAGGCACGCACGTTTCACTCATTCGCTTTGGCGATGCTGCGGCATCGCGGCGTGCAAGATGAAGTGTTCGGTGAAACGCAGGCCCAGCATACCGTCATGAAAATGATGCTGCGGCAGCTTGGGCTCAGCGAGGCTTTCCAGCCGGAAAGCCTGCTGTCTGCCCTCTCCGCCTGGAAAGCGGAAGGCCGCAGCGCGGACGAGCTGCCGGAAACCGTGCGCGAGGAATCGGATGCCAAGCGTGCCATGCTCGCTTATGAAGCGTGGAAACAGGAGCGCAATAAAATGGATTTTGACGATATTCTGCTGCGTGCCTCCGCACTACTGCGTGACCCGGATGTGCTTCAGCCGCTTCAGCGACGTTTTTCACATATCATGGTCGATGAATTTCAGGATACAAATGCCCTCCAATATGAGATGGTGCAGCGGTTGGCTGCCCGACATCGCAATCTGATGGTTGTGGGGGATGATGACCAGACGATCTATACCTTTAATGGGGCACGCCAGGAATCCATTCTGGAGTTTGACAAGGTCTATAAGGATGCAAAGGTCATTACTCTGGATATTAATTATCGCAGCGATGCGCGGATTTTGGGGCTGGGCTCTAACATTGTCGCCAAAAATGTTCATCGACGCTCCAAACGTCTTTCGGCTGCTGGGCGTGAAGGCTTGCCACCGCAGTTTGCCACCCCATCCGGACCCGAGGAGGAAGCGGGGCATATTGTTACCCATCTACTCGGGCAAGTAGAGGAAGGTCGGCTGCGCTACCGGGATATCGCTATTTTGCATCGAACAGCCAGCGGAAGCCGATCTATTTTTGAGCAATTAATTATGCGGGATGTCCCATTTATTCAGTACGGAGCAGGGGCTGTATTTTACGATCAGTCCCTGATTCGTCCTTTAATGGATCACCTGCGCTTATCGCTAAATCCCCGGCGTATGGAATCCATTCCGAGCACCCTTGGGCCGCTGTACGTCTCCCGTGAGGCGGGTATGGAATGGATTATGCGCGAGGAGAAACAGCAGGCTAAAAAATACCCGCTGATTCATCTCAGCCGCTGGGATCGACTACGTGATTTTCAGCGTGAACAAGTGAAAGAGCGTATTCGTCTGATTCGCAGTCTCACTACCATGAAACCTGCCTATGCCATTCAAGAAATGCGGCGCGTCTTTTATGACAAATATTTGGAAAGTGGAGATACGGGCGCGTGGACTCATTATAAGGAAACGATGCAAGAAAGTCTGGAGGAGCTCGAAACGGCAGCCAAGCGGTTTGACACTGTGGAGGCGTTCGTCAGCTTTGCGGACGAGCTTTCCGAGCGTCACCGCCAAATGGAATCGCTGCGCAGAGAGGAAGACAGCGATGCTGTTCGGCTCATGACGATCCACCGCGCCAAGGGATTGGAATTCCCTTGCGTATATTGGATCGGAGCCAGCGAAGGCATTCTGCCACACAGCTCGGCGCTGCACAGCGAGCTGCCGGAGGATCGGCGGGCAGGCGCCGCCCCAACTACAGCTGTGGATAACGATGCAGCGCTTGAAGAAGAGCGCCGCCTCGCTTACGTGGCCGTCACCCGGGCGAAGGAGTTGCTATACATCACCTCCCCCGCCTCCAATCACGGCAAGCCTGCCGCCGTGTCTCGCTTCTTGCTGGAAGCCTATGGGGTCACTCCCCCCGAGACTTCCAAGCCGGACACGCGTCGCAGCAGCTTTGGCCAACCGAAGGGTACCTCGGGTTATGGCAGCCGGGCCGGGGGTGGTTCGCCAGCGTCTGGCACAGCGACCCGCGTGAGCAGCAGGCCGGGACCAGGCAGCGCTACGGCACGGTCGACCTCGTCGGTGGCAGGATCTCAAGCGGAGCCACGCATCAGCGTGCCCGTGTGGAAATGCACCGACGGCGCTTGTAAAGCGTGGATGCGTCGCGACACGACAAGCGGACGCCGTACAAGCGCGGCTAGCACAAGCACGCCGCCAGTGTGCCCGCTCTGCGCCTCCCCGATGACAGAGGGGACACGCAGCATCCCAGCCAGATAGGGATACGGCGTATAGCTGGTATGGAGAATTGTGCAGACCAATAATAAATCAAATAAAATTTGGACAGACCAAATAAAAAAGTGGCAGACTAGGACTTAAAAATAAAGCCCTAGCCTGCCACTATCTGTTTTAACTTGCTATTGAACGATCATGTCCCGTTAGATTATCCAAGCGTTCTATCACCCAATAGGTGTTCCATCAGGTAGTTTGATATCTGGTTTCAATAGAACCACATCCCCCTTTTCGGGTATTCCTCCAAGAACCAATACCTCTGAGTTAAAGCCTGCTATCCGTCGAGGTGGAAAGTTGACTACACCTATAATTTGTTCCCCTATAATATCTTCAGCCACATATCTTTCTGTAATTTGCGCACTCGAAGTTTTTACACCGATATCTTGTCCAAAATCAATTTCAAGTTTAATAGCAGGTATTTTTGCTTCTGCAAAAAACTCAGCTTTAATGATGGTTCCAACTCGAATATCTAGTTTCAAAAAATCATCAATCGTTGCCATCTAAACCTTCTCCTCATCGATTTCTTTCTTGAATTTAACGATAATCAATTTCAAATTTAATATTTTGCAACTGTAGTATACTTTAAAGATTTTGCCCAAAAATACATTCCCATACCGAATAAAGTCATGATTCCACCTATGAATTGAAATGCAGAAATGATTTCTCCCAAGAATAAGTAGGCGAGGATTATAGCAAGAACAGGCTCTCCAATAATACCAACGGAGACCGTAGTTGCACCCATTGATTTCAACAACAGATTAAAAATATATTGTCCAAAAATAGTTGGGATTACTGCAAGTAACAAGAAATACATCCATTCCGACGAGTCATATTCAATCAAGGAATAATGATTCAACAAATTGTAGACCAGCATGACGCTGCCACCAATAAAAAAAACAATAACACTATATAAATTTGCATTTATTTTGTGACTTACTTTCTGTCCTGCCAACATATATGCTGAAACCAAAATTGTTCCCAATAAAGATAATCCATCTCCGATCAATGCCTCTCTCGAAATCCCTATGTCTCCCCAAGCAATAATGATTGAACCGACAAGAGCGGCGATCAAACAAAGAATGGTTAATATGTTGGCTCGGTCTCTGAACATAAAGTATGAACCCATCATTACAAATAAAGGCTGTAAGGATAAGATGACCATGGAGCTCGCAACTGAGGTATATACTAAAGATTCCATCCAGAATAAGAAATGTAACCCGAGAAAAAGACCGGCTATGAAAACGGTAATCCAATCTTTTTTGTTCATTTCTAAGGTACGGAACATTTTCCAAGGTACAAAAGGAAGCATTATGAGTACTGACATATACAATCTGTACATCCCAGCCACAGAGGTTGGAGTATCTGAGGATTTGATCATGATGGATGAGATAGAGACAGACAGTATGCTGATTAAAAGCAAAATATACGGATGAAACGGTAACGACGATTGATTTATTTTCACATGTACGCCTCCAAGAGGTCTTATCCAATCGCCTGTGCACAGGATTGTAATGATAAGCCGAAGATCTGGTATAATAATATCACCACTTTTATTTATTTTGTGTAACTATATCTTTAATTTATATAGAAATATCGTCATCAGAAAGGACCTCGCTAAAATGGAAAAACAATTGCATGAGACCATTCTATATCCCGATGTTTCATTTCCATACATCATGTACACCCATACTATTCATGCAAGTAGTCCTGAAGGTAGAGGATTCAACGATCTACATTGGCATGAGGAACTACAAATCACTTTGGTTACCAAAGGGAAGCTAGTAATCCAAGTTAACGGGATTAATCATGAATTAGAAACAGGCCAGGCCATTTTAATTAATAAAGGTGTTCTTCACGTTACTACGCACCTTACACATAACGGCCAATATGTCAGTTTTAATTTCCCGGAGAAGCTGCTGGCCTTTTATGCAGATAGTGCGATGGAAAAAAACTATGTACTGCCTTATACAAACTCTCTCTTATTGTCATTAGTAATCAAAGGAGATGTTGAATGGCAAATTCAAATACTGCAAATGCTTTGGGATATGAAAGAGAAATTTGATATGAAAAAAAACTGGGGGTGGGAATATGAGGTTTCTATTAAAACAGCACAATTATGGTTCATCATAATTTCTAACATTTCGCTTTCTTCGGAGGAAGCACCTAAATACATGAAACTGCAACAGGAAAGACTTCAATTGATGCTCAGCTTTATCCATCAAAACTATTCAGACAATATAACACTGCAAGAAATTGCTGAAGTAGCACATTTAAGTATATCGGAATGCACTCGTAGTTTTAAGAGAACCATTCATATGACACCTTACGACTATTTAATTAAGTACCGTATCAAGAAAAGCAGCGAGTTATTAATTTCAACAGATTCTACAATAACTGAAATAGCCCACAGAGTGGGGTTCAATCATGTAAATCACTTCATTCAGTCTTTTAAAAAACATCATGAAAGAACACCTAAAGATTTCAGGAAATTTAGAAAATGAAATCAAGGATTAAGGGCTATTTCTTTTCTGGTTGCGTGATACCGCTCTAATACCAACAGTCACCTATATTCCGTTGTACTTCTCAATCGGCGCGCGACAGCGGCCTAGTTCGTCAATCAATAGATAGCTTAAAATCAACAATAGTTTGCTCAGCCGTGATCTCATAGCCTAAGCCCTCGTAAAGATATACAGCGGCTTGGTTCTCCTTCAGTACTCCCAGGTAGATATCTGATGAAAGTGATCTGCCCAGTTTTGTAAGTTGGCTCGTCAAGTGCTTTGCTAGGCCTTTCCCTCTGTGGGTAGGGCTTGTGTATATGTTTCCGAGCTCAACGAGTTTAGAATCATAAAAGTGGAAGCCGCCCACGGCAATAAAATGACCACATTCCTTTATCCCAAGGAAAGGATATTGTTCGAGTTCGCTCCTCGTAAAAAATTTCATGCCGCCATTTCTTAATAAATCCACTATATCTGAAAGGTCATTTTCCTTAACTAGCTCAGCCCAGTTTGAATCGAGCAGTTTCGATTGATCCATATGCTTCATTGTTAAAAAACGTTGTGGGTTACCCATTATAAGACCATGAGATTGAAAAAGTTGAAGGTCACGATTACAGAGAATTGTACCACAAACAGTATTTTTCTTAAGTTGAATGATTTCCTCAGTAAAAGTAATAAGAGCTGGAAAGTTAAGTTTCTCGCGATTTATGCAATGAAAAGAAAATGCAGGGAAGGATAGCCCCCAAAAGTATGCTAAGACCGCCGTCAGCTTGTCGTCTACATATTGACCAACAAATTTAGCCTGCTCCTTACGTTGACTTAAATAGCTATAGAATAACAAGTGTTGGTCTATATTAATCTGGTCAGTTAATTGACTAATTGTTTCGTAGGTAAGCAATCGATGAGAAATCATTTATTAGTCCCTTTCATTAGTCATACTTTTCCTATGCGTGGAATACCTACTGGCATGATACCACAAAATTGAAACTATTCTTCCCGCTTATTCCATATAGCCTTAAAAAATATTGGGTTATACATTTCTATAAAGATAAATTGTTTGCCGCCGGAGTATAAAAATCCATAATTTAAGGATGATTTTTCCCGAAATTCATTGTATGGTTCCTGCCTCGCGTCTAATTTATGATGAAATTAAAGAGAGGTGAGGCACTGAAAAAATTAATGACAAATATTGAAAACGCATACAAATGAAGAAGGAATGTTTAAAAGTGCAAGCTGGTCCTTAATCACCTGTCATCGATTACTTCAAAGCGTACTTAATATGTACACACTTATGAAAGCGTTTCCTGTATTATGCGTTGCAGGTTAACTAAGGTTTTAACATCTAATCCAAGGAGTGAGTCATATGCCAGACCCATGGAAAAAAAGGTTTCTCAGTATTCTCAGTTTTGTTCTCTTATCCTTTTTGTTGGTATCTCTCAGTTTAATTCCAAGCCTAGCAAAAGCAGAATCAGCTCACTTGGTCACTGACGGCAATTCCTCTCCTATAGTCGTCAGCTCCAAAAATGCAATTCTTCAAGGTTACGGGGTAGAAAAACGGGATATACCCTATACCGGCGATACGCTTTATAAAGGCGATGGCTATGTATCCTTCTTTTATGACTATGACCCTAATTCCGGCAAGTCTGACGGGACGGCTACGTTTAAAGTGAACGTGCCTACAGCAGGTCTTTATAGGCTGAGCCTCGGCTACTACATTCCGGCGGACACCGGCTCCAAGGATACCAGCATCAAGGTCAATGGCACAATGGCTGAAAACGTAACGCTGGCTGCTCCTCCGAAAGGTGCGGCGGTGAACGAGAAAATGGTAACTAAGATCATGCTGAATGCTGGCACAAACGAGCTGACTTTTTCAAGAGGCTGGGGATATTACGGGATCGAGTATGTGAAGGTTGAATTCGCCAATCTGCCTGCTGCAATAAGCAAAATGGAAGCCGAAGACGGAGCCATTACTGGTGAGGTCAGCATCGAAGCTGCTGATACGGGTTATTCCGGTACCGGTTACGCAGCCTTTAAAGGCACAGGGTCGTTAACCTTTGCCTATAACGCAGCCTCAAGCGGGCTTTACAATCTTGCAATCGGTTACAGTAACCCCAATGGAGACAAAAAGACTCAATTGGTGGTCAATGGCCAGACCAGCGAAACATCACTCCCGACAACAGCAAGCTACACAGAGGTATCTGGCGGTAAACTGATGCTGAGTGCGGGAAACAATACCATACAGTTCAATGTCGATTCGGACCAATATCATATCGACTACGTCAAGCTGTCAGCAGTGTCCCCCCCGAAATTGCATCAGATTGAGAAAAAGCCAGTAAACCCGAATGCGACTGCGGAAACCAAGGCACTTATGGGTTATCTCGTCGATAGTTACGGCAGCAACATTCTTTCCGGTCAGCACACTCTTGAGGATGCCCAGTGGATTAAAGACCAAACTGGAAAGTATCCTGCGATGTTATCAACGGACATGATGGATTACTCCCCCTCTCGCGTCGAGCGTGGTACCACCCCAACTGAGGTGGACAAGGCGATTCAATGGGCCAAAGAAGGTGGAATTGTCACATTCGCATGGCACTGGAATGCTCCTAAGGGACTGCATGATATTCCCGGCAAAGAATGGTGGCGCGGGTTTTACACGGACGCTACTACATTCGACGTTCAATATGCACTTAATCATCCCGAATCGGAAGAGTATCAGCTTATCCTAAGGGATATCGATGCTATTGCTGCTCAGTTGAAACGTCTCCAAGACGCTCACGTTCCGGTGCTGTGGAGACCGCTGCACGAGGCGGAGGGCAAATGGTTCTGGTGGGGCGCCCAAGGGCCAGACTCCGCCAAGCAACTGTACCATATCATGTACGACCGCCTAACAAACTACCATCACCTGAACAACCTGATCTGGGTATGGAACTCTGAGAGCCCCGAGTGGTATCCGGGAGACGATGTCGTCGATATTGTAAGTGTGGATATCTACAACCAGGCGGCTAATTATAGCCCAAGTATCGGCAAGTATGACAGCTTGGTGAATCTCGTGCAAGGCAAGAAGCTGGTTGGTCTGTCCGAAAACGGTCCGATTGGCGATCCTGAATTATTTCAAACATATTCAGCGCATTGGCTCTTTTTCACCACATGGACAGGCGACTTCATCCGCAACGGACAATATAACTCCCTGGATCATCTCATAAAAGTGTTCAACAGCGATTACGTGATCACGAGGGATGAGCTTCCCCAAGACCTATTTACTTCGTCCAAGAATGAAGCGGAGTAAATTACTTTGAACGTATCCGTAACTATACCGTCCCATCCAGCGTCGTAAAGTAACGAAGTAGTCTTCCTCTAACAAACAGCGGCCACCTCTGAAAATAACCAGGGTAGCCGCTGTTTATTTGTACCTCAAATGCTCCATATTTCTATTCTCCCGTTTCGTTAATGTAGCTACTTTTCTAACAAAGAGACCATTATGAAAAAGGACCGTCTCCTCTCCGGCAGGAAAGTGGAAACGGCCCCGTTCTTTTATGCGAAACGAGTTAGTTCGTGGACCACAGCTTAATTCGGTCTTGGATATGCTTGGTAAAGGATTGTTCCATTTCTTGCACTCCAGCTTTCTCTAGTTCTGCCATATAGGCATCCCAAACCTTGTCGAAGTTTTCCGGTTTAGTCATGACAGCTTCCGGAATTCGTTTCCATGTAATATCCTTCATCTTGGCTCCAAGAATAACAGCCGGATCGTCATTGGGAAGAGACATTGTATATGCTGCTCCGTATGCTCTAGGCGGAAATTCCTCTTCCTTCGGGAATAGATCTTTCCAGTGCTCGATCTTATAAGCCTTCAGAACTTCCTTCTCCGACTTATTGTAAGTCGCTGTTAGCAGTTCTGGATAACTACGAGTGAAATAGTTGCCGGTTGAGTCCTCGATGCCATCACCATAATGGACCGACAAGTTCCAATATAGGCCGATTCCAGACTCTTTTTGGAAAGCCGCATTGTCATTGTTTATCCGTTCAAGTACAGCCGGAGTAATCGTCCGTTTGCCGTCTTTCATCGTGTAATGCTTTCCTTCAATTCCCCAGTTATTCAGGACTTGCCCCTCTTCCGATGCTAGAAAGTCGAGAAACTGGATAGCGCGTACCGGATCCTTGCATTTGCTAGAGATTGAGATTCCGTACCCCCCATCAAAACCAGGCAGCCAGAAGTTGGTATCCTTGTATTCCTTGCTCATGGTAACTGGATAATGACCGTAAGTCTGATCGAATTTGCCCTCCGCCTTCAGCGCATTTTGTCCGTCGCCATAGTCCCATTCCGGATCGGCCAGGCCCAGTACGCGACCTGAAGCCACTTTCGCCTTAAACTGGTCAGTCTTTTGCACAAAGCTTTCCGGATCAAGTAATCCAATGGCGTTCATGTGATTCAACCAGCGAAAATATTCTTTTTCTTCCGGTCGACGGAAATGATAAGTCGCTTGGTGTGTTTTTTGATCGATGTAGTATTCGCCATCGTCTGGTCCCCCAGTTGTTTGGAATCCTGAGTTCGTTACCTGGTACATATGCCAATCGTCCGCATTTAGGGACAGTCCGATATTTTTGTTGCCATTTTCATCCGTCGGATGCTTGGTTAGATAGTCCTTAATGACTTTTTCAAAATCCTGTACCGTACGAATGTCTGGGTATCCCGCTTCCTTGACGACACGGTGTTGGAGTTTAAATCCTACGTCGGGTTTGATTTTTTTCTCTTCGACAGCAGACCAAGTTGGAATCACATAGATTGATGGGTCGTCCAAACTGTACTTTGTTCGAACAAGCTTGTCACCCAGCATTTTTTTGATGTTTGGTGCATGCTTGTCGATCAAATCCGTCAGATCAATGATTGCGCCAGCATCGACAAGTTTGCCAACATCCGCCTTAGCAGCGATTAAATCAGGATAGTTTCCTGTGGCTGCAATCAATGAAATCTTTTGGACCGGGTCACCGACAGCGAATTCAGCATCAAGGGTTACTCCAGTTTTTTCAGCGATGACCTTACCGACTTCATCCTTCATGCCATTCCAATTTGTGCTGGAGTCTTCCGAAAAATAAGTAAGCGTGATGTCACCCGTTGTTACGGCCTTGGTAGCCTCGGACGGATTATTACCGCTGCACCCTGCAAGGGTCGCCACTAAAGTCAGTGACATTACGAAAGATACGATCATTCTGTTTTTTCTTGACTTCATGGAGCGAAACCTCCCTGTATAATGAATGTTTGCTGCTTCGTTTTAGCTTTTTACCGCTCCAAGCGTCATACCTTTAACAAAATATTTTTGCAAAAAAGGATAGACGATAAGAATCGGCACTGTAACAATGATGGTGATTGCCATTTTGACCGATTCCGGAGATACTTGTGCCATACGCTCAGCCATATTGGCAGCATCCTGGGAATTGGTTGCGCTCGTTGTAGTACTCTGCAAAATTTTCATCAATTCATATTGCAGGGTCGTCAACGATTCGTTAGACCCATTAAACAGATAAGTATCGAACCAAGAGTTCCATTGCCCTACTGCCAAGAAGAGCGCTACGGTCGCTAATGCTGGTTTGCAAAGAGGAAGAATAACGCGCCAGTATATCGTGAAGTCGTTGGCACCATCCAGCTTAGCTGATTCTTGTAACGCATAAGGCAGACCATCAATGAAGGAACGAATAATGAAGACGTTAAACGCACTTACAAGGCCGGGTAAAATATAGACGGCAAATGTATCAATTAAATGCAATTCCTTCATCAAGATAAAACCTGGGATTAACCCCCCGGAAACATACATGGTGACGGCAAGAAAGATTGAGATGAACCTTCGAGCTTGAAAATCACTTCGTGCAAGCGTATACGCAAGCATCGAACCGCTGGCCAAGCCCGCTACGGTGCCAATGACGGTCCGCAGAAAGGATATCTTGAATCCAGTGATTAACCCCTCATAGGTGAAAATCAAATCATAATTCTTCAACGTAAATTGCCTTGGCCAGATGGTGATTCCCCCTTTAATGGTATCTACCGAATCATTAAAAGAGATAGCCAGTACATTTAAGAACGGATAGATTGTTAGAACGGTTACCACAATCATGAAAAGATAAACAACGACTTCTAAGATTCGATCTTGTGGTGATTTCGCCTTAAGCCAGTTGTTTAATCGGCCGACTGGCGTACTGCTTTTGACAGCCTCCATGTCCTTTATCCTCCCTACATAATACTCTCGTTGGTATAGCGCTTAAAGATTCCGTTAGCCGCAAACAATAGGATCAGGCTTATCACCGAATTAAAGATATTAATTGCCGTTCCGAAAGAGTAACGTCCCATCGCCAGACCATAATTAAGCGCATACAAATCAAGTACTTCAGAGTAATCAATGACCAGGTGATTGCCCAGCAAAAATTGTTTCTCGAATCCCGTACCGAGCAAATGACCAATAGACATAATCAGGAGGATGATAATGGTCGGCCGGATCCCTGGCAGCGTGATATGCCACATTTGCCGGAATCGGCTAGCGCCGTCGACCCGCGCAGCCTCGTATAATTCAGGACCAATACCGGCGATGGCAGCCAGATAAATAATGGCGTTCCAACCTGTTTCCTTCCAGATGTCTCCGAAGGTTACAACCCACCAAAATAATTTACCTTGGGCCATAAACTGGATCGGCTGTTCGATGATGCCTAGACCCATGAACATATCATTCACGACACCGCCATCCGCTGAAAGCATTTTGGTGACAATGCCTGCAGCAACCACCCATGAAACAAAGTGCGGCAGATAAGATACCGTCTGAACAAATCGTTTTATAACCTGGATACGAACCTCGTTGAGCAGTAAAGCAAAGACAACCGGCACGATAAAACCGGCGATCAGTCCCATAAGACTCATAGCCAGCGTGTTCCGCAGCACTTGGTAGAAATGATCATCTCGGAACAAAGTACGAAAATGCTCCAAGCCCACCCACTTTTGCTCAAAAAAACTCAACCCGGGTTTATATTTTTGAAAGGCCATTGTCCAGCCCCATAGCGGCAAATACTGGAAGACAAAAACCCAAATAACAAATGGAATGGACATGTAGTAAAGATACCTCTGGCTTTTAAATACCTTCCAAGCATTCCTCTCCGTCTTTTTGTATGCCTTTTCCGAAACCACTGTTACCGCTTTCATTTTTTTCATCCCCTCTCTTAAAATCCATCATAAAACAGAGAGGAGTCCGCGCCCATACAACGGATTTCGGGAAAAATCATACACAAATTATGGATTTCTATATTCCGACGGTGAACGGCCTTCGTACCTTTTGAATTTGCTGTAAAAGTAGTTGACGCTTGTATAGCCCACGCTTTCAGCGACTTCGTATACTTTCATTCCCTGATCCAGCAGCTCCTTGGCCTTTTGGATGCGGACTCGGTCCAGATAGGTGTTGAAGTACTCCCCAGTCTTGTTCTTGAAAAGCTGGCCTAAATAGGCGGTACTGTAGTTTAGTAGTCCGGCTAGCGTTTCCAGCCTCAGATTGTCCGCATAATGCCTGTGAATGAAATCGATCATTTTTTTGAATTCCTGCTCCTTTCCACGGTGTTCGGAGTCTTTTCCCAATGCTAGTAGGAAACAGTGGGTCTCTTCCAAAAGATCATCTAGGTGATCATGCTGATATATCCCATTTAGGAAACGGGAAACTGCCTCCGTCTCTTTCAACTCGATACAGAAACCCGCGGTCAGCTTGTGAATGACTGCATTGGACAGAAAGAAGAAGGATTCTTTAACAGTTTTCTCATCTTGCCCCTGCTTGAGAAAAAATGCTGCCGCCTCGTTCAACAACGGTAGTACTATAGCCTGGTTTCCTACCTCCAAACTGTAATACAGGCGGAAGATGAAATCCTCCATCATTTCTTCGGCTTTATTGACGGACAATCGGGGAGAATCCAGCGAGGGCGAAAAGAGAGGATACGGATCTATCAGTCGGTTCTTCTCGCTGAAAAAAGCTTGTTTTACTGCTTTCTGGGCCTTAAAAAAAGATTTGCAAATATCTTCGGGAACAGACACTCCCCCTCCGGTTGCAGCAACGAACCGTACATTACCCACGGCGTTACGAATCTCGTTATACAGACTTTCACGTCGTTTCCTTCCGCGCAGCGGCTCGTTGAGCAGAAGGACCGTATAGGGGGGAATCACAGTTACAAGCCCCATCATCTGCCCTTCTATCTTTGGTTTTAACTCAATCGAAAGCCGATTTACCACATCGGCACGATCCACTTCAGAAACACGCGGGTAGACGACTACGACTTCATAGCTGGTCCACAACAAATCCGCTTCTTTTGCCTTACTTCTCAATTTGGCGGGATCCTCAGTTTTCTCTTGCGGGACGAGCAGGCTATGCAGGCAATAATCACGATTCATAATCTCCCTCTCACGCCACTCTCCTTGAAGTCGCTCCTCTTCAATCCGCTCGCGTATCCGCTTTAAGTTGGCCGACATTTCAGCGACGTCCACCGGTTTAAGGAGATAGCCGACAACTCCGTATTTGATCGCTTGTTTGGCATACTCGAAGTCGGCATATCCACTGAGAATCATAAAATGCAAATGATGACCGTCAGATGTCAAGTGCTCAATCAACTGTAAACCATCCATAACCGGCATGCGGATATCGACAATTACGACATCGGGAGTCTTTTCCTCAATGACTTTCAATGCTTCTTTTCCATTAGCTGCCGCAGCAATAACGGTAAATCCGAGACTTTCCCATGGAATCAGCGTTTGAAGGCCTTGACGAAGCTTCGGTTCATCATCAACGATCACTACCTTAATCATTTGGATTCCCTCCAGGAATGAAAAACTGAATACAAGTGCCTTTCCCAGGCTCGCTCTCGATTTTCAAGGCACTAGAAGCCCCATACAGTAAAACGAGACGATCGTTTACGTTTCGCAATCCAATCCGCTGGACCTCCTGTTCATGTAAGGATGCAGCAAGCTCTTCCCGTACAAGAGCGAGACGATCGGCCGTGAAACCAGCCCCGTTATCACGTACCATAACTCGGACCCCCTCCAGAATTTCCTTTACTTTCACTTCAATGACAGCTCCTTCTGCGCGGTTATCCAGGCCATGCACAATAGAATTCTCCACCAAAGGTTGAATAATCAACGGCGGGACCAACATCTCCTCCAAATTCGGATCAACCGTTAAACGATAATTCAAACGGTCTTCATATCGGAACTTTTGAAGATCAAGATAACAGCTAACCCGCTCAAGTTCTTTGCGTAGCGGAATCTTATCATTACCGGCCTCCAGACTGCTGCGAAGCAACGTACTCAGCTGCCATACTGCCTCAGCAATATCGTCCTGTTTGCGAATGTGGGCCTCCATTCTGATGGACTCCAACGAATTGAAGAGAAAGTGCGGGTTAATCTGGCTGGCCAGCATTTTAAATTTGATCTCGTTTTGTCTTTGCTCTACGAGATTTTTCTGACGATTCGTTTCTTGGACCTCCTGCACCAAATTGTTCACGCTGCTTACGAGCGCGTTAAATTGCCTTGATAGTATACCGACTTCATCTTTTCCGTCGATATGGAGAAATCTTTCCCATGAGCCCGCGCCAACTTTGGTCATATGTTTGCTCAAGCGGAGAAGCCTTCTGGATAATAGCGAAGCAGAAGCATAGATAAGTAAGACTGCAAACATCAGGCTGGCCGTGATCACGATTCCGCCAAGCCATATCACTTGATTGGCATCGCGGGTGATCTCTGAAACGGAAAAGATGGAAATGACGCGAAGTCCGTTCCAACTGTTCTGTGGAATTAGATTTGCAATAACCACTTTTGACGCTTTTCCGTTGATGAACGTGTTGTAACTTCCTTCCTGATTAAAAAGTATATTTTCGTCAGCATGAATTTCGGAAAGATTCTTCCCGAACAACTTTGCTTCATTAGACGCGACGATCTGATTCTGGTTATCTACGATCAAGGTAGGAAACGATTCCTGCTCTAGGATTGAATTTAATTGGCGCTTGTTTACATTCATGACCAGAACTCCTTTTCGCCCTAGTGAATCCACTGAGAATGAACGAATTAGACTGAGATAATCGGAACCGTCCCTCTCATCCTTGATTAAATCCCATCCGGCCAAGCCTTTCTGATCTATAGCCTCCTTGTACCAATCTGCGGTTGTGATCGTATCGTCAGGCTGGATAAATTCCCAATTGTTAAGCGCTCCTGGATTAGCGACATAGACACGGATGCCGCATATTTCTTTGTATAACTGGAGGTAGTCACGAATATCCGTATACCCCCGATATGCCTGAATGACTTCGAGGTAGCTGTTATACTTTTGGCTGGCCACCATCTTCATCCGGCTGTCATTGGTTAGCCGGTACGAGATGTCCAGCGGAACTTTAATCAGTTCTCCTGTACGATTTCGGACCCTTTCAACATTGTTGGATGCTTGCATAAAGGCGTTCTTAATGACAATCTCTCGAAGCCTCCCGGTCAGAAACAGACCGCATAACAGCAAGGGAAGAACGGCTACCGAAATGAATGTAAGCGTCATTTTCTTCCTCAGTTTCATGTCATTCATCATTCGTATAAAAAACAAGGCTTCCCCCCTCTCCGATCAGTGCGGCTGCTACGCGCAAAATGCCCCTTTTCATATAAAAAGGGGCATAACCTAATCGATTGTTTTTTCTCTTTTGGCAGTTTACAGTTGTACTGATCCTTTAGGCCTTGCCGGACCTTATTGCCCGGAGCCTGAACCATCCACTTTCATAGTCTTTCTGTCTGTAGACAAGAGGGAGCCCCAACTTCATAAGCCTATCCCCCCCATGGATAGACTTTTGCCCGCTATTTCCTGACTGAACTTCATATTCGAGTTCTAGATTAAGTCCGTCAAGGCGGAGGGCTCGCCAAGGCGCGTTCGGGACAGCCATCACTTGGAAATAGTAGACGATGGCATCCTCTTGGTCTTCAGAAACAAACATCCAAGCCGACTCGTTATTTTCAAACGGACTCTTTAGGCGATACAAGTCACCCTTCTGTACTAAACCACGAATCTGCTTGTAGACTGCGATTTGGCGTTTGACCGTCTCTTTTTCCTCATCGGTGAATTTCGTGAGATCAAGCTCATATCCAAAATTCCCGGACATGGCTACATCACCTCGAAAATCAAGGGGCGTTATGCGTCCAACTTGATGGTTCGGAACTGCCGAGACATGCGCCCCGGTTGCGCTTACAGGATAGACAAGGCTAGTTCCATATTGAATCTTCAGGCGTTCCACCGCATCGGTATTATCACTAGTCCAGACTTGAGGCATGTAGTAAAGCATGCCTGGATCAAAGCGTCCTCCGCCACTTGAACAGCTCTCGAAAAGAATATGCGGAAATTCAGTGGTGACGCGCTCCAATAGCTCATACAATCCAAGAACATAGCGATGGGCAGTCTCGGATTGGCGTTCCGGCGGCAGAGCAGCGGAACCGATTTCCGTCAGGCAGCGGTTCATATCCCATTTCACGTAAGAAACCGGCACGCTGGAGAAAATGGCAGCCAGCGAATCGTAGATGAAATCGCGCACTTCCTTGCGAGTATAGTCCAGCACTAGCTGCCATCTGGCTTCGCTGCGCCTCCGTCCCGGAACGTGAAGGCACCAGTCCGGATGCTCCCGGTACAACTCACTGTCTGGAGAGATCATCTCTGGCTCAAACCAAAGCCCGAACTCAAGACCCAGCTGATTGATACGTTTCGCGACATCCGCAAGTCCGTCTGGCAGCTTCCGACGATCCTCGTACCAATCGCCAAGAGACGAATTGTCGGAATCTCGTTTTCCGAACCAACCGTCATCTAAGACAAATAGTTCGATACCTAGCTCAGCCCCCTCTTTCGCGATCGATACCAACTTATCTGCATTGAAGTCAAAATAGGTAGCTTCCCAGTTGTTGACCAGAATAGGTCTTTCTCCGTCCCGATATTTCCCTCGGCAGAGTCGAGTCCGATACAAGCGATGATACGTCCGCGACATATCTCCCAGGCCTTGACCGGAGTAAACCATAACGGCTTCTGGCGTTTGGAAACTCTCCCCTGGGCTCAGTAACCACGAAAAGTCAAAGGAGTTCACGCCGATGTTAAACCGTGTAGAGCCAAATGAATCCATTTCCGCTCCCGCCTCAAAGCCCCCGCTATACACAAGGCTAAAGCCGAATGCCTCGCCATAGCTTTCCGTTGTCTCCCGAGTGACCAATGCAGTAAAAGGGTTGAGTTGATGGCTGCTCATGCCCCTTTTACTATCAATTCGGGTTTCACCTTGAAGAATCGGTTTGCGGGTAATATTCCCTTCCCGAGCCCATGCTCCCGAAAGATACATGAATTCCAAATCGCTTTTACCCGAAAAATCGACACTGGCGCTTAGTGCACGAAGGAGCCTAAGATTCTTTTCCCCCGCATTACTCAAGCGAGCCGAACGAGCGATTACGTTTCGATCCGCGAAAACGGTGTAAAGAAGAACCACTTTAAGACCTGAAAAGGCATCTTTTAATTCCAGTTCCAGCGTATCCGCTTCGTCTTCATTCTCGGTATATACGGCCGGAAGCCCGCTTAATGATGGCTTTCCCTTCATGATACGGTAACCATCGTACTTCAACTCCGTAATACGAGTTCCATCCTCAAGTTCTACCTGATACGCCGGGGTACGGAAGTCTCCACTCCCATACTGCGGATACTCTTGCGGTAGCCGATCCAATCCAGCCGTCGCAGAAGTGTGAGGCAATAGATCGGCCGTTGATTCGCGATGCTTCAGCCTATCTCCCCAGTATACATGCACAGGAAATCCATCCACAACCTGAATAATATAACTCATGCCCGACGACTGTAGATGAAACAGCCCCGTTTGCTCTTGAACAATGATACCCATTGGGAAAATAACCCCTCTCTTAGATAATAATCATCGGAGATCCACACCAAAAAGGCACTTAGAAGAATCTTTATGTAGCAGGCATCAACTAAGCCCATATGGTGTAAAGCTTGATAAGATCCAACAATATAGCAGCAGGTTCTACAGAAATCATATATTAATTTTAGATATGAAGTACATGGCATGGTGCTCACTATTTATGTTATAATGCTTGATAATTTACATAAGGAGATTTAGCGTGATAGAATATTTGCCACGTAGTAAACAGCACTCTGAATTGTATCTAACTCAGTTTGGCATAGAGAAATGCATACCGAGTCACTTTTTTGGACCTGCGATAAGAGATCACTATTTGCTCCATTATGTTTTGGACGGAGAGGGTACCTTCGAGGTTGGCGGGTTCAGTTATCGCTTGCGGAAAGGACAGTGGTTTCTAATCTGCCCGCAAGTCATCACTTATTATCAAGCCGATGCCGTAAATCCCTGGTCTTATTGCTGGTTTGGTTTTAACGGGGTACTGGCAGAAACACTCCTCAAGCAAGCAGGTCTAACGATGACGCGTCCAATCCTCAACTTTGAAGGAGACCATTTGATTTATCAGTATTTGCAGCTCATGAACGAATCAAGTGGATGCCATAAAGCTCGGGAAACCAGACTGACCGGTCTGCTATGCCTAATGTTATCGGAGCTTATAGAGTTCGGTCCGGTAACACCTCCTGAACAAAAGGAAAGCCGGGCGGAAATTTACGTGGAAAAAGTGAAGGATTTTATCGAAATGAATTATGCTCAGAAGATTACCATTGAGCACATTGCAAATTTTATCGGACTCAATCGAAGCTATTTATGTTCGTTATTCAAACAACAAGTGAACACAAGCATTCAGGATTATTTGGTTCGCTATAGGATCAACAAAGCATGTGAAATGATGGGAAACGCTGAACTTTCGATCGGTGATATTTCCCGTTCAGTCGGCTATAACGATCCTTTACTCTTCTCGAAAATTTTTAAAAAAATAAAGGGATTCTCCCCCAAACACTATCGAATCGAAACCCATGCTCAAACTCAAGCCGACTACTAACAAAAGAGGTCAACCCGAAAAACTGGCTGACCTCATAAGTTTATTTTGTTGTAGTTTGTCCTTCCAAATAAGAAACCGGCTCTTTAACTTCTACTTTGGTACCGCCAAATTCATCTTTAATGTATTTTTGAGTATCCTCGTTATGATAGAGATCCGCTAACTTTTGCAGCCCTTTGTTATTCGCCTTATCAGATGAAGTCACCAGAACGTTAATATTATTTTTGGTTGCCTGACTGATTTCCTCATGGAACAAGGAATCTTTCAGTACATTCAGGCCCCCTTCTAAAGCAATCGTATTCCCAATCAGCACCAAGCCTACATCTTGAATCACTCGTGGGCCTGTTTTGTCATCAATGAGTTCAAATTTCAGGTTTTTAGGATTGCTAGTAATATCATTGACTGTACCCAAGGCATCATTAAAGTCAGCCTTAAGCTTGATCAAACCGGAGGCTTCCAATAACTTTAAACCTCTTGCCGTATTGGCCGGGTTATCTGCCAAAGCTACCAGAGCCCCGTCAGTCACTTCATCGATGCTTTTGAATTTTTGCGAATAAATCCCCATCGGCTCCAGATAGGTTGTGGCTATCGCCTTCAAATCGGCTTTGCTCTCTTTGTTATAGCTAACCAGGTACGCCCATGATTGGAATGCATTCACGTCTACTTCGCCTTCTTTGGTTGCATTGTTCGTTTCGATTCCACCGTTAATTTCTTTCACTTCAATGTCCAGCTTGGCATCCTTGGCGGCCTGGGACTGGGCAATATGCTTCCATATCTGGGCGTCAGAGCCCATGGATCCGATGACTACTTTTTGCGTTTCCGAACCGGAAGCGGCGCTGGAGCCATTGCTGTCTGAACTTTTAGTACCGCATCCTGCGGCAACTAATAATAAACTAATCCCTAATAGTAAAACGAACGATTTTCTCATGTTGTTTTCCCCCAGATCATGCTAGTATGCTAGTGCATCGTCATTCCACCTGTAACATTAATCGCTTGTCCTGTCATGTATGCAGAGAGCGGACTTGCCAGAAACAGCACTACATTGGCAACATCCTCCACCTCGGCCGTTCTCCCCAAAGGGACCTGTGAACAATCTTCTTCGTATATTTCTTGAGCGGTCATTCCGCGAATGACGCCTCCTTCAATCCGTTCACGATGCTTCATCGGCGTTTCTACAATGCCAGGGCAGACCGCATTTACCAAAATATTTTGCCGGGCAAGCTCAATGGCCATCACCTTGGTCAAGCCGAGAACCGCATGTTTGGAAGCACAATATCCGCCCATCGCCCGATATCCATTTTTTCCAGCCTGCGAAGCCATTTGAATAATTCGTCCTGCTTTACGAGCAGCCACCATTTCTTTGGCAAAACGTTTGGACGTTACATATAATCCGGTTGAATTGATCGAAAATACTTTCTCCCAATCAGCCAACTCACTATCAATGACATAATCCATCGTAGAAGTACCCGCGCAGTTCACCAATATATCAGGAACTCCCGCTTCGCTGATTAGTAAATCGCACCATCTTTCGATATCATCCGGTTTGGATATGTCCAATTGAGTTTCAACCAACTGTGGATTGACCACTCTATACGGCTCTTCATAAGAGATATCAGCAGAAATCACTTTAGCTCCGCTTTGAATGAAAAGCTCTACAATTCCCTTGCCTATGCCTGACTTACCGCCTGTCACTACCGCTGTCTGATGAGATAGGTCAATCGAAATCATAGATTTTACAATACTCTTTCGAAAGGATCGCGGCTAATGCCTGCTTCCAATACAATCTTCACATATTCCTGCGCAGAGAAAAGGGAGTGGTCCTTGTAGTTCCCACATTCCAAAGCAGTAACAGCCGGGACCTCTGTCGTTTCCAGAATTCTTTTCAAGGTTTTTTCCAAAGCGAGTGCAATTTCCTCAGGCTCATGTTCATTCCATAAAATCAAGTAGAACCCCGTTCTGCATCCCATAGGAGAGATATCAATAATTCCTTTGATTTCATCTCTCAGATACGTGGCTAATAAGTGCTCCAGCGTATGTACAGCTGCTGTCGGAAGTGCATCTTCATTGGGTTGCAAAAATCTCAAGTCATACTTTTGTACTGTGCTTCCTTTTTCGTCATGCTCTACTCCCGCTGCTCTTACATAAGGAGCCTTTACAATCGTGTGATCTAATTGAAAACTTTCTACTTTTGCCATTTTTCTTTTCCTCTTTTCTGTAATTTATATTTTTAATCTAATGATGGATACTCTACATTTGTGATTTTTTTAAAAGAATTAAATGCTCCAAATCAGCATTTTTGTAATTATACATCGGATTACTCGGTTTTACCACTATAATTCTTGTCGTATTTCTTTTTTTCTTTGTCCGTCTCTCCTTTGCCTGTAGGTTTTGACATAGTGTACAATGTATACGATAATGCATTTTTACGAAAAAGATCGAGGACATCATAAGCCTCATTTAGGAGAATGCTCTGTGAATGAACCGGATTGGAAGCACCTGAATGCTGTCCCATTACCCTTGCAGGAATTTCAGCTACAGCTGGATCAAAACAGTGTTGACGCCAAGCAACTAGAGGAGTGGAGAAAGATTCCCGTCCTTTATCAGCTGGCTCTGGAAGAATTAAAGAATAAAATTAAGCTGATCCAGACGGAATGGAAGCTGTTAGACGGTTTTAGCCCGATTGAACATATTAAAACCCGAATCAAAGAGCCCCACAGCATCGTGGAAAAGGTTCGGCGCAAAGGGCATGAAGTGACCTTGGACAATATATTGCGTGAAATTCATGATATCGCGGGGATGCGTGTGGTATGCGCCTTTGTGAAAGATATTTATCGTCTGATGGATCATCTACACACTCGGGAAGACATTCGTATTCTGGAGGTCAAGGACTATATAGCCCATCCTAAGCCCAACGGCTATCAGAGCCTGCATGTCATTGTGGAAATTCCACTGATCCTGTTTGAGGGCACACGCTGGATCAAGGTTGAAATTCAATTGCGTACATTGGCTATGGATTTCTGGGCCAGTATGGAGCATATTTTGTACTATAAGTTCGATAAGAAAGTGCCTGAACATGTCGTTAATGGATTGACCGAAGCTGCACGTGCAACCTACGAGCTGGATCAGAAAATGCTGAAGTTGCGCGGCGAAATTTTATCGCTTAGCGAGGAACAGGATGCGGAAGAAACCCCGGCGAAACCATCCGAAGAGTCGTCCATGAAGACACTCTCCCTCCCCGCAGATCACGCCACTTCACGGCCACAAACCTGCTAAGTTTTTGTGTGCAAGATAACTTAAGAATTCCGTCGAGGCTGCAAAAACGTTGGTTCAGTCTTACGCTGAATTCTGTAATGTACAAAAAAAGAGCCATCAAAACCACGTTCATCATGGTTTTGATGGCTCTTTTACACATTTTTTCGATCAAATATTACTGTTTCTCACGGATTTCTGTGCTGATTTTCTCAACGATGTCCGCAATGCTGAGTGATCCCAGATCGCCTTCGCCGCGTTTACGAACCGCTACAGTACCGGTTGTTTTTTCATTTTCCCCGATAACGAACATATATGGAACCTTCTCTAGTTGCGCCTCGCGGATTTTATAACCAAGCTTCTCATTGCGAGTATCCACTTCGACGCGCAGACCCGCTTTCAGCAATGCATCCTGTATCTCATTAGCAGTCTCGATATAGTTCTCGGATACTGGCAACAGCTTCGCATGAACAGGAGCCAACCACAATGGGAATGCACCTGTAAAATGCTCAGTCAGGATGCCCATGAAGCGGTCAATCGAACCATAGATGGCACGGTGAATAACGACTGGACGGTGCTTCTGGTTGTCCTCGCCCACATAAGTGAGGTCGAATTTCTCAGGCATTTGGAAGTCCAATTGGATCGTTCCGCACTGCCAGCTGCGTTTGAGCGCATCGAGAATGTGGAAGTCAATTTTTGGACCGTAAAATGCTCCATCTCCCGCATTAATACGGTAGTTGATGCCCAGGTGATCCAGCACGTTTTGCAGAGCTTGTTCCGCTTGATCCCACAGTGCTGGCTCGCCCATAAAGTCATCTGGACGTGTGGACAATTCCACTGTGAAGTCAAAGCCAAACACACTATACATTTCGTTAATCAGCTTAATTACGTCTGAAATCTCTTGTTCAATCTGACCTGGTGTGACGAAAATATGCGCATCATCCTGACAGAATGTACGAACACGCATCATACCGTTCAACGCACCGGACAGCTCATGGCGATGCACTTGTCCAAATTCGGCTATACGAATTGGCAGATCGCGGTAGGAGTGAAGCTCATTTTTAAATACAAGCATATGACCTGGGCAGTTCATCGGTTTCAGCGCAAATGTAGTTTCATCCACTTCGGAGAAGTACATGTTTTCCTTGTAATGCTCATAGTGTCCCGATTGTTCCCACAGCCGGTTGTTCATCATCAGCGGTGTACGTACTTCCTCATAGCCATGCAGACGTTGAATGTCACGGGAGTAATCTTCCAATGCAGTGCGGACAACCATACCTTTAGGCAGGTAGAACGGCATACCCGGTGCTTCCTCGGAGAACATGAACAGTTCCAACTCTTTACCCAACTTGCGATGGTCGCGTTTTTTTGCTTCCTCCAGCAAATGCAGGTGCTCATCCAGTTGTGCTTTTTTCGGGAATGCTGTTCCGTAGATACGTTGCAGCATCTTGTTGTTGGAATCGCCTCTCCAGTATGCACCCGCTACACTCAACAGTTTAAAAGCTTTGATGCGGCCAGTAGATGGCAAATGCGGGCCACGACACAGGTCAAAAAATTCGCCTTGGTCATAAATTGTAATTTCCGCTTCTTCCGGCAAATCACGAATTAGTTCCAGCTTCAGTGGATCTTCCAACTCTCCAAAAATACGAGTGGCTTCCTCACGGCTGACCACACGACGTGTAATCGGCAGATTTTCCTGTGCGATCTTCGTCATTTCCTTCTCAATCTTGGCCAAGTCGTCAACGGACAATGGGTTTTCGATATCAATGTCATAGTAGAAGCCGCTGTCGATGACCGGACCGATACCCAGCTTCACATTTTTCTCACCGTAAATGCGTTTGAGCGCCTGTGCCAGCAAATGCGCTGTACTGTGGCGATAAATTTCCAGACCGTCTGCACCGTCCAGCGTAATGATTTCAAGGTCAACGTTCTGGTCCAAAACGGTGTTCAGGTCTACAGCCTTCCCATTCACTTTACCTGCTACGGCGTTCTTTTTCAGCCCGGAGCTGATCGAACCCGCCACATCGGCGATCGTTACGCCCTGCTCGTACTCGCGTACGGCTCCATCCGGCAATTTTACTTGAATACTCACGATTAAAGCCTCCATTTCAAATTGTGTGCTATATCAAAATTGAACGCAAAAAAACGCCTCTCTCCCTTAAGGGACGAGTGCGTTCAGCTCGTGGTTCCACCCTAGTTCGGCCCGCTCCTGTGCGTACATTCATGTTCATCGGAACATGCTCATGCACGACATGCGTGACCCTCCATTGGTATCCGTTAACGGGGATAAAGCGGTAGGCGCTTACTGATGTCACTGCCAGATTGCACAGCTACATGTTCAACGTCACGGCTACAAAGGGGTAACTTCACATGCGGTTGCCGGAAAAGCTCTCAGCCTCGTCTTTTCTCTCTGAACGGCCCTTCAAGGAAATCATGTCTTTGGTCAATGCCTTGAATATCACTATATGCTACAGCATTATAGATCAAATTCGCAGGTATTTCAAGTGGGCGTTTATGTATCCATATTTACACAGCTCTGAAAACACTATAATATACACTCATCTAGACGATACCGTACAGAAAGGAAGAAGGAGAGATGCCTAGAATTATTGTCACAGAAGAACAATGGATTCAGAAAGGAATCGAACGTTTTGAACAGGGTGGAATTGATCAACTCGTAGTTGAAAAAATGGCCGTTTCTTTGGAGTGCAGTAAGAGCAGTTTTTATTGGTATTTTAACAATCGCAGCAGCTACATTAGACAGATTGTGGAGACATGGAAGGAACAGACGACACAACAGGTGATTGCAGCGTCCATCATCCATGCTGCTGCAGATGAGCGGATCAGAGAGTTGTTAACCCAGATGTTCGGGAAGACGAAACGAGGAGATTTTCTGTTTTATCTGCGAAAACTATCATTGAAGGATGATAGTTACCGTTCCTTGCTCGATGAAGTTGAACAGATGAGAATGGAGTTTATGAAAGAGCTTTTAATACAGAAGGGAATGCAGGCAGAGAAAGCCTTTCAGAGATCATGGATGCTGTACCATTACTACTTAGGCTGGTATGAGCGTCACAAGCAAGAGACATTAAGTGACGAAGCCATTCAGCAGCATATTCACATGATTTGGACAGAGTGGATTTCGAATGAATCCAATTAAGGAGGATGTGGGATGTTGGAATTACTTACATGGGCAGTTGGCGGAATTCTATGGGTACTGAGCGGCATGCATTTATATTGGGTATTCGGCGGACAAAAAGGCGCTAAGGCAGCGATTCCAAGCACGGGAACGGATTTACTCTTTAAACCCTCCAAGATAGGGACATCAATTGTTGCCATCTTACTAGCTTTAGCCGCTTGGTTCGTCCTAGAACTAGGTGGAGTAACACAATTCCAGTTTTTCAGGTCCTTTCATTCCTACGGTGCAGGCTTGTTGTCATGCGTATTTATTTTACGTTCTATAGGAGATTTCAAATGGGTAGGGTTCTGCAAGAGAAAGAAAGGAACCGTTTTTGCAAAATGGGACAGTGTGCTCTATTCGCCCCTTTGCTTTCTCTTGGGAACAGCCATTTTAATCATTATGTTTTTGCGTACGGCATAACTTAAAGCTGACCTCTATCAGGTGGTTTGTTTCTTTCGCACGTCTCCACTCGTTTCTTTCTCAGTGAAAAAGTACAGCAAAGCCAGCACTGGCAGGACGACTCCAATCAGAGCACTGAAATTCCAACCTCCTAACGCATACGACCAACCACCTAATGATGATCCAATCGCTCCGCCTATGAAAAAAATAGACATGAATAATCCATTCAAACGCCCTCTCGCTTCACTTCCCAAGGAGTAAATCACACGCTGTCCAAGTACAAGATTTCCCGATACAGCCATATCCAGTGTAATCGCGGAAATAAAGAGAAGTACGAGTGCAACCGTCGAATGACTTTGAAAAAGATAGATGAGCAAAAAAGACATGGCTGCAATGATCATAGCTAACCCGGTTAATACTTTACTCCAGCCTTTATCCGCCAATCTCCCGGCAATCGGAGCAGCTACTGCACCACCTACGCCTACTAAAGCAAACAATGCAATCCCTTGTTGGGACATTCCGAAATCATCCGCCAAACGTAGAGGAACAACAGTCCAAAATAGGCTGAATGCACCAAATAGGCAGGCTTGATAGAGGGCACGGCGACGCAATGCAGGCGTTTGTTTTAGAAGAGTACCTAACGAGAAAATCAATTTACTGTAAGATACCTTAGGCACAGGCTTGCGTTCTGGAAGAGCTCGCGAGAGCAGAATCGTCAACAGCGTCAAGACAATGGCTGACAAAATAAATACGGCTTGCCACCCCCAGATGCTGGTGATAAAGCTTGCTACTGGCCGTGCGAACATAATGCCTAGCAAGAGTCCGCTCATGACATTCCCAACAACGCGGCCGCGTTGCTCTTCGGATGCTAAATAGGTGGCGTACGGCACCAGTATTTGGGCTACCACAGATCCAATTCCAATGAACAAGGAAGCGGTCAGGAACAACGGGGCATTGGTAGCAAAAGCGGCAACAACCAATGCACAGACTGTAATGATTAGCGATACGACCATGAGCCGTCGATTTTCGATAATGTCGCTGAGCGGTACGATAAATAGCAATCCCACCACATAGCCGATTTGAGTCAAGGTGACAATGAAGCCCGCGGCTGTAGAAGAAAGACCCATAGCAATATGAATAGGTCCTACAAGGGTTTGAGCATAGTACAGGTTGGCAACAATAAGGCCGCATGCGGCTGCTAACAAAAACATCATCCAATTTGAGATACGGTTACTTTCTAAGGCTTGTTGTTCTCTTTGCATGATAATCCTCCTCATTAATTTAAATACTAAACGTATAGTTCATTAATTCGATAGTTAAATAATATACTGAACGTTTCGTTTTGTAAATAGGCAAAATCAACTTTTTATTTTTACATGGTATTTGATATACTGAACGTATAGTTTATTTTTTGTGGTTACTTATATCTATTAAGAAGGTGAGCATTCCAGTGCAGAGCAAAAGAGGACGTCCACGTAATGTCGAGACGCAAAAATCTATCCTTAACGCTTCCTATGATTTACTGTTGGAGCAAGGCTTTGGGGCAGTTACGGTAGAAAAAATTGCTGAACGAGCGAAAGTTAGCAAAGCCACCATTTATAAATGGTGGCCTAACAAAGCTGCCGTAGTGATGGATGGTTTCCTGTCAGCCACCATAGCAAGATTGCCCGTGCCCGACACGGGCTCTGTATTAGATGATATTCTCATTCATGCCACAAATTTAGTGCGGTTCTTAATAAGTCGAGAGGGTAAAATCATTACGGAGTTAATAGGCGAAGGGCAACTTGATTCAGGATTGTCAGAGGCATACCGGACCCGATATTTCCACCCTCGGCGACTTGAGGCCAGGCTTCTTATTGAGCGCGGAATGGAGCGCGGAGAATTGAAGGAAGATCTCGATATTGAATTATGTATCGATCTCATTTATGGGCCCGTTTTTTATCGATTGTTGGTAACCGGTTATCCATTAGACGACTTCTATGTACGACAATTAGTCATGAATGCGTTCAAAGGAATTGGCTTGGACTGAATGACGTGGCATCAAGCAGCCCTCACAGAGTATCCTCTGTGAGGGCTGCTTTTTCTTTTACCTGCCACGATCCTCTGGCCAGTTCCTGATTTGTTTATTCGTCAGGGTCTATACTAATTTTTTGCAGCAGGTCGATCAGAAGGTCCTCTTCCTCTTCGGATAGATTGTGAACAAGGCTGACATTGGACTCGTCCAATATTCCTTGTAGGACAGGGGAAAATTCTAGCGCCTTGGCTGTAGGAGACAAAAGATGGGAACGGCGGTCATTTGGGTCTGTTTTCCGTTCAATATAGCCTGATTCCTCCAATTGTTTCACAGAGCGCGCCGTGGTTGCCTTGTCAAATTTAAGTTCATTCGTCAACTGCTCTTGTGTAATGCCCGGCCGCTGCAAAATAAGCTTTAAAAAGCTGTGTTGTCCTCCACTGCCGATTCCGTAAGGAGTCAGTTTTTTGGACAATATTTTTTGATTACGACGGTACAGGTGGGAAATTAGCTTTCCAATCGGTTGTTTTTTTCTCATCAAATACACCTCATTGGCTTAAAAATGACACATCCCCAGTTGGGACCAAAGCAAAGTTTACAATAATATTGTTGCATACGCAACTAATTTGCTGTACACTAGAACCGTTCATTTAGTTGCGTGTGCAACTAAATGAAAATTGTCAACGATAACGAGGTGTAATGATGAGTTCAACTGCTACAACGGCTACAACCTATCAAGAGAATATCGAAGTCCAGAAGAAACGTTGGCTGATTTTAATTGTTTTAAATCTGTTTACATTTATGTCCACATTGGATGGAAGCATCGTCAATATCGCTCTTCCTGTGTTGTCTCGCACATTACATTTACCCGTGGCACAGATAGAATGGGTGACAACCACCTATTTAATGGCGATATGTACCGCTATTTTATTTTTTGGCAAGCTTGGAGATATCGTCGGTAAAATCAAAATATTCAAAATCGGCACAATCGTATTCATTCTTGGCTCCCTATTGTGCGGTCTTAGCTCTTCGCTCTCTATGCTGCTGATTTCCCGCATTATTCAGGCGATTGGGGCGTCCATGACCATGGCAAACAGTCAGGGGATTGTGACAGATGTCTTCCCCTCCAATGAACGGGGCAAAGCACTTGGCCTCATTGGAACCTTCGTTTCTCTAGGTAGTATCGCCGGGCCAAGCTTAGGCGGTATTATTGTCTCCTCACTCGGCTGGCAGTACATTTTCTGGGTCAATGTACCGATAGGGTTGGTCGCTGTCTTTCTTGGCTGGAAGCTTCTGCCGAAGGATTTGATCAAGGTGAAAGATAAAATTGACGTTCCCGGTAGCTTGGTATTTGCTATTTTTATTCTCACTTTGTTCGTCGGATTGTTGCTGGGACAACAGGTCGGGTATGGCGACAAACGTATCGTTGCTTCGCTGGTGGTGGCTGTAGTTGCTTTTGCCATGTTTATTAGGTTGGAACTTCGTCGTCCACAGCCACTGCTACAGCTCGCGCTATTCAAAAATCCGTTATTTTCGCTCAGTATTTTGTGTGCTTTTCTGGTGTTCGTCGCTAACTTTTGCTTTAACATCATTTCACCTTTTTATGCGCAGAATATGCTGAACTTGTCGCCTTTTCATGCCGGGTTCCTGCTAATGTTGTTCCCCATCTCTATGGTTATTGTGGCCCCACTCAGCGGTGCGCTTTCCGATAAAATCGGGTCTGAACTGCTCACATTCGCTGGGCTGGTCGTTATGGTCATTGCCCAGATTGGATTGGCCCAACTGCATGCAGGCAGCTCCATCCCGCTCGTGGGTCTGTGGATTGCCATGCTGGGCATTGGCAGTGGTTTATTCCAATCGCCGAACAACTCGCTGATTATGTCCACGGTACCCCGCACACAGCTCGGCTCAGCCGGTAGCGTCAATTCGCTGGTTCGCAACGTCGGTATGGTTGTGGGGATCACTTTGGCCACATCAATCCTCTTTTATATTATGAGTAAAGAGGCTGGTTATCGGGTCACCGGCTTGATTCAGGGTCATCCAGAAATTTTTCTGACAGGCATGCATGTAGTCTTTATGACGTCCGCGTCCATCTGTCTTGTGGCGGCATTATTAACAGGCTGGCGGCTGATTGGGGCTAGACGGGTAAGAACGCAGCAAGAAAAGGGATAAAGAGCAACATTTACAAATTTAAAAATGGGATACAAGGGTGGAGCTTACATGAAACATTACTATGCATGCGGAACAAAATTGATGGTAAAGGAGTGTGAAGGCGAAGGCCCTATAAGCGTTGAGATGCGAAAATGATGAAAAAGATGTCTTTACAGATAATTGAATTGCTAAACCGCAAGATGGCTGCTCTTTCCAAGGAACCCTCTTGCGGGTCCCTACACTTCTACTAAACGTCCATTCTCTTTCCATGATTGCAGTATTTTCTCAAGTACCCACTGGTTTTTGTAGCCGTCCTCGAATAAGGGGGCACGATCCACAAACTTTCCCCTTGCCAGCTCAACAAAATCTTCATAGGCCGTATGATTATAGATTGCAGGGACAGTCCAAGTCTCGTATTCGGCATCCGGGTGTTCTAGGTCACGCAGCACAATGCGGATACTTTCCCGGTTATTGAGGCTGGCGTGCAGTGTACCCAGTTCTCCATAGATATCGACTTCGATATCGTGCCGTATGCCGATGGCATTTTTATGAGTGATAAAGGTTCCCACGGTATTGTCGCCTACGATGCCATGAAAGGCAGCGAGATCTTCCACATCCACTTTTACAGGCAGGCGGGTAATCGGATCGAGCCGCTCGGGTGTAATCGTATGTAGCAGCGCTGCGACACTTTTAAATTCACCCACCAGAAAACGGGCCAGATCAATGATATGTGAGGCTGTATCCCCCACTACTCCAGAACCAGCCTTGGCCAAATTGTGACGCCATGTATACGGATGCTGACGATACGGCGCAAATGCATCCATTAGATAACGGAATTGAATGTTATAGATTTTGCCCAGCTTTTGCTCCTCCAGCAGTTGCTTGGTATATTGGAAGGCCGCGCCGTAGCGATGCTTATAGTGAACCAGCAAAGGCACCGGATTCGCTGTATATAGCTTTTTCAACCGATCCGCTTCCTCCCATGTGAGAGTCAATGGTTTTTCTGCCAGTACAGCTTTGTGTTTTTCCAGCGCAATACGAATAATGTCAAAATGCACATCATTGGGTGTCAGCGACAGAATCGCATCTACTTCTGGGTCACGGATTAATGCTTCATAATGGGCGTACCGCTTGGAAGCAGGCAGTTGCAATTGTTCTCCGATGGCTTGAAGGCGATGGGGATTCACATCACTAACGGCCACAATAGATACCCCCGAGATGGTGTGCAGTGATCTCATGTGATATTCAGCGATAAGACCCAGGCCAATGATACCCATCCGAATTTGTTTGGTTGGGAAGGTGGTGGTACTCATATGTTCAGAACTCCCTTCTCTTCAATTTGGTTTGAACTCTGTAGCAAATTCCTTTTGCTATGCAGTATCACCCGTTGCTTTGTAGAATAGTCCCCACAGGAAGTGATCGTTGCAACCCTTAATTCAACAGTCTGATGCCGGTAGAGAATACAATCTCATAAAAAAAGGATCTGCAGCTCCGTTGTCCGGTGTTGCAAATCCTTGGTATTCCTTCTCTATATCGACTACATCAAAAATGTACCTACCACAAAAGAAACCCCGACGATGATTGAACGCAGCAGCTGTGCCAGAGCCACATTGCCCTTGGCAATTTCCTCGCACACCTTGGTACGCGGCGTCACCAGATCAAAAATCACATAGACGAGACACAGCACTACAATGCCCACAGCCGACCAGGCCAGCATATCGAGCCATGAATGACTGCTGTACGACACCATCCCCACGATGATACACAGACCTAGCAGCTTTGCCCCCATATAGATGCCTGCCGCCTCATTGCCGCGTGCGATTTCTTGATTATCGTTATAACGTGTCAGTAAGCTGAACACAAAATAACCTACGATTAAGATGGCAAACAGGATAAGCAGGCCTATACCTACATTGCCCAGTGCGTTGCCCAAACTGATATGAGAGTCCAATTTTCTTCCTCCTTATGATACTTCAGGATTTTGCAAAATCCTCACTTGTGAAAATGAACAGATATGTTCGAATATTGTATATTTTTCAATTTAGCTTATACAACCGGCGGATTAGGAGGTACGGTGGCAACGGCGGCGGCGCAATAGTAGGCCATATCACCTGTTACCTTTTCACCGATTCGCGGCAGGACACCCGCAAAACGCCCCCCAATTACAAATATGCCTGTTAACACATAGCCGTGAAATAGCCCTTCCTCGGTCTGTACCTCTGCGCTCTGCATCGGCCACAGCCGCTGATAAATCTTAGGCTGTCCTTCATAATAAGCGGCAATATGTGCGGCTTCCTCCTGCTCAGGTGTTCGTGGAGCATCAGCTTGGTGAAGCAGATCAGGATGGTCGGTCTTCGCATTTTGAACCTTTCCCAAGACGCCTTCTAGTCTCTCCTCGTCTTCGGTATGTTCAATCAAGTGCGTCCCTTTACCCTCCCGACCCCATATACCTTTGGCTACATAGGGCTCTTTATTTTGCATAAACACCGAGGGTTCAAAATACGTAGGCAGCAGGTAGGTTCGTATCACCTCCAGCTCGCGATCGTCAAACAAACGAAAACCACAGAACTCTGGTGTCTGCTTATTGCGCTCATACAGTGACCATACGGTTGCGGTGAACCCTTTGCTCTGGGTAATGATATGCTGCGGTGGGTTGATTAATCCTATTTTCCCGTCTGCCACCATATCCATTAGCGCCTGCCCCACCTCAAGCCCCGTATTCTCCTCCCGGTCATCAATTAGATACTCCAGCGGATACAGGCGATAGAGAATGCGGATCTGCTCTCCCCGGTGATACAATCCTTCATTCGGGATAATCTCCAGTTCTTCCAAAGGAGCATAAACGACTTCGAATCCGGCTTGTTCACATAAACGCATAATATATTTGGTGTTCGTCTGATCCTCGATGTGCCAGTTATAGCAAGTGAAATACACCTTTGTCCCTAATCCCTTGCGGCTATAAAAATGAATCAGCTCCGTCAAGGCAGACTGAATCGCCTCGTCCATTCCAGTTGAGGGTCCATGTAGTGCATTGTCATCCTCCGACATTCCTCCCTTACTCAGCACCTCTAGCAGCTTTCCTTCGAGATAAGCCACCTCGGGAATTCCGGTTGGGGTATCGGTGTTATTCTCAATGCACTTGATACCCGCTTCCCCCACAATCCAGTCCTGGCGGGTTATCCCATCCGGCTCGGCCTCCATACGTGCAGCACGCAGCAAGCCCGGATGAATCCCCAACCGTTCCACCAGGTATTCATCCGGCATATAGCGCTGAACGAATTGCTGAACTTTGCGATAAATACGATGTACCGCCTCAGAAGCAACCTGAAGCTCTGCCAGCTCGCTTTCCCGATATACCGTTAAGGCCGGCACGCAATAGGATTTGCCATACATGCGGTGATACGGGATGATACGGCTGATTTCACCCTTAAAAAGCTCGTCATGTTCATAAGGCAATTGCCGAATCGTGCGCATGCTCATCTTAACCCCCAGAGAAAAAGCCGCTGCGTGAGCCGCTGCTGCCAAAACCGCTGTGTGAGCTGGAAGATGAGGATGAGCTTTTGCGGTATGAGCTGGAAGAAGAACGACTGCTATGGTATGAGGAGCCTCCACTATAATAAGTCGATCCGCCATAGTAATACCCACTGCTGCCTGAATCCCGACACGCCGTTTGTTCCGATACAGGAAGCTCATCGCAGTCATAATACTCGTCGTCACCGCAACCCGTCAGAGCTGCCGGGACAGCCAACATCAGGGCAAAGGCCGCCATCCGTGTACGAGAGCCGGGCTTGGATTTCATTTTGTCCCAAGAATGCTCCATCACAGATCGACCTCCTTCACAAACAGATGTACCTTTTTCAGCTGAGGGTCCAGTACCGAATATATAAATTCATATGTTTTGCCACCCAGTACTGTATAGTGATCTAATAGCCGTTGGGCCAACTCCAAAGTAAATACCGAACCTTCCCGCTGATCCATACTACGGAATGCAGGTTCATGCCATATCCAGTACATTGCACTGTATGTGGAAGTGTAACCTCCCTCACTGGCAAGCACGAGGTCTGTGATGGACGCCCCGTAAGGCTTTGCACGTTCCCCTGTAAATTCAGTCACATAGACGGAATGATCCGTATGTTCCTCACTTTCATTCGAGATATGCGACCATAGTTTGTCATGGAGACGCGTAGCGTCTACAAGCTTGCGTAGAAACAGCTCATCTCCCGATACGGATTCCCGTGTCAGGCTGCGCAGTTCCTTTTGAGTGTCTTCCGACCATTCGCGATACGTTAATGAATAATAAATGATGATTCCCTTCCCTTCCTGTACGCTTCTATCATGAGGTTTGCAACAAATCAAAGCGCTTCTGTCGTTGATCACTATACGAGATTCTACCTTGAAAAGGTTCAATTTGGAAGAAAAACACGACAAAAAGCCGTAATCCCTAGGATTACGGCTTGATTTTAGCTGCTACAGCTTGATATTGTTCTCGTCGAAATATTCCTCCAGCGTCATCCCCTGCTTGGCTACATCCTCCGCAATGTCTATTCCCACATAACGGATATGCCAAGGCTCGTACACGTAGCCGGTCACATCTTCCTTACCCTTCATATAACGAATAATAAATCCGTATTCCGGTGCATGTTGTTCCAACCATTCGCCTTCCTTGGAAGCTCCGAAGGATTGCTCCAGCGCATTACCTACGCTTGGGCTGGATACATCAATGGACAATCCCGTCTGATGCTCACTCGTACCCGGTGCAGCGCCGACTTTAGAGGCATAATCCCGCCCCTTTGTCTTTACATTGTAGTCGAAAATAGACGCCTGACGCTTATAGGAGCGGTATCCCGATACCGCACGCAGCTCAATGCCGTCCTTTTTCGCACCGTCGAACAGCTTCTCCAGTGCCTCTGCCGCTTCCTTACGCAAATGCCGCTTCTCATGCGGTCCCTCGAAGGAGAAAGGCACCTGCGGCTCCACCAGGTCGTCTGGGACATAGCCCACAGGCAAGCTGCGCTTTTTGTTCACAACGACTGTATCCGAAGTCGCATTGGTGACAATCGCGGTTCCATCCTCTTCCTTAACCGTGGCTTGCAGCGCACTCTGGCTCCGCAACGCCATCACAGGGTCGGCCTGTCCACTTTCTGTACCCGCAGAGGCTTGTCCAGCACTAGTGCTGCTATTGCCCGCATCCGGCTGGGTGGAAGGCTGCACATTCTCCTGTACCGCTGTAGATGACTTTAACGGCTCGCTTTCCTGTCCACCTGATCCTCCCTGCTGGCAGGCTGCCAGTAATAGCCCTGGCAGGATCAGCCCTGGAATGAGCGCTTTGGTCCATCGCTGAGATGTGCGCGTCTGTTGTATATGTCGTTTCATGCTGGTATCTCCTCCAATATTGCAATTGATACATGACTTGCAGTGACTTTTCCGTTCCCCCATTGTAACTGAACTTTGGACACTCTTCGAAGCCGTTATCCCGTTCGATGAAGGCGAATAGACTCGAAAAAGGAAGTATATACCCGAATTGTTACGGAGTATGACGTTTTTGCGGAATTGCAGCTCGGGCCCGCTCGGCTACCCGTTCACGTATGAGTTTCAATGCCTCTTCCACACGGGGTAAACCCGGCAGCAAAGCCGTAATATCCGCTTCCTTCTTAGGAACAAGCTTCTGCGGCAGATGAATCTCAATCGCATGAAAACCTGCACCGGGACGATGTAATGCTCCTTCTGCCGCTGACTCGGCAATCCATTCGCTAATCGCTGCCGATCCACTGCGTCCGCCCTCCGGCCGCGAGGTAGACTCAAGCGCGGGGGATGTCCCCTGCACATGAGATAACTCTCCGGCCCAAGCACTGAATACGTACTCCAGCAGTTCTTCCCGCGTCATTCCGATCAATTCCAGACAGGTCTGCGGCTCGCTTGCCATCCCGGTCTGAAGAGCCTTCTTCACATCGTCGACTACACCCACGCCATCCTCCATGCTGGAAGTGGCTGTCTCAGCTGCTAGCTGAACGATCTCATCCAGCGATAGACAGGTTTCCCCTTGCAAAAAGCGGTAGATGTCCAAAGGATCTGCTTTTAGCTGCTCCAGCCATGCCTTTCGCTGTTCGGGGTTTAGTACAGGCGCTGGACCCGTCCATTGGACAGCATGTGCGGAAGGTACACCCGTTGATTCGCCTTCCAAGCCATTTCCGTCTAATTCCGCTATCCATTGACCGTCAGTTACTTTCAGCTTCACTCGCGGCCTCGTCATCGCCTTCATCCTTTCTCTGCTCACTCAATCCATACATCATTTTGCAACGCTATCAGACCACGCAATTCATCATCAGACATTTCGGTAAGCCAATGTTCACCGGAGCCGACAACCTGCTCGGAAAGTGCCTTTTTGCTCTCGATCAGCTCGTCGATTCGCTCCTCCAGTGTACCTTGACAAATCAGCTTGTGCACTTGTACATTGCGGCTTTGGCCAATACGGAATACGCGGTCTGTCGCCTGATTTTCCACTGCAGGATTCCACCAGCGGTCATAGTGAATGACATGGCTGGCACGTGTCAGGTTCAGGCCCACACCACCTGCACGCAGGGAAAGTACGAATATATTCGGCCCTTCTCCCTGCTGGAAGTTGTGAACCATTTCATCCCGTCTGGTTTTCGCCAGTCCTCCATGTAGAAAATACGGCTCTTCCCCGAAGATTTTGGCCAAACGGGAGACCAGCAATTCTCCCATCGACACATATTGGGTGAATATCAGCGCCGATTCGCCGTTCTCGCGAATCGTCTCTACCAATTCCAGCAGTCGCTCCATTTTGCCCGAGTTTTGCGTTTTACCACTATCAGCCCGACCCGGAATGATCAGACCCGGATGGTCACAAATCTGCTTCAACTTGGTCAGTGAAGACAGAACAAGCCCTTTGCGAGCCATACCGATCTGCCCATCCAGTGTTCCCAATAATTGATCCACTACGCCCCGATACAATCCGGCCTGCTCTGGTGTCAGTACACAGTAGGATTTCAACTCCAGCTTCTCCGGCAAATCCTTGCGTATATCTGGGTCGCTTTTGAGTCGACGTAGCATGAACGGGGAGACGAGGCGATGAAGCTCACGCAACGCAGACCCCCGCTCCTCTCCCGCCAGACTGTACCGTTGGCGGAATGAAGACGCCGTACCGAGGTAACCTGGATTCAGAAATTGAAAAATAGACCACAGCTCGCTCAGCCGATTCTCTACCGGTGTACCCGTCATGGCAATCCGATGTGGAGCAGACAGCTTCATGACGCTTTGTGCTTGCTTTGTTCGTGCATTTTTTATATATTGCGCTTCATCCAACACGATGGAGGACCAGTATACCGCAGATAAATCGCTACCGTCCCGTCCCGCCAAATGATAGGTAGTGAGGACGATATCATACTCACGTACACTTTCCTGAAACAGCTCGCCGTGGAGTCGCTGATTGCCATGGTGAATATACAGTGACAAATCCGGTGAAAAGCGTTTCAACTCGCGCTGCCAGTTGCCGAGCAAGGACGTCGGACAGATGATCAACGCCGGACGTTGATCATCTGCGCCGATGCCACCGTCGAGTAGGCAGGTGATGACCTGAATCGTTTTACCAAGCCCCATGTCGTCCGCAAGGCAGACACCAAAACCTAATCCACGCATCGCGGCCAGCCATTGAAAGCCGCGCTCTTGATAGGGCCGTAATGCGCCGTGCAGAGTCTCTGGCACAGGTCGCGGCTCTACCGAACGAAGTACGCCGCCCTCAGCCAAAGACGCAAGCAATCCGGCGGATTCCGCGCCAAAGATGGACAAGCCTTTCCATGAGGCCTCGCCTGCACTTTCATTTTCTGCGGCCAGATGCATCCATTCGGACAAGCTCATCTCACCGTTCTCACCGCGCTTGATAAAGCGCAGCACCTGACGAATTTCCTTAGGATCGACCTCGATCCATTCCCCTCCGAGACGTACATACGGCAAATTAGCGGCGACAATGCTTTCCAGTTCCTCCATCGTCAAAGTTGTATCACCCAGCACAGCCTCGGCATCAAACGAAATCATGCGGTTAATGCCGACAGTCGATGTATCGGCAATCACACCATCCGGCTTGGCACCCTGCTCTGTCGAACGCATTTTGAGCCGCAAGCCTGCACGTCTTCGGCCCTCCCGGCTCCAGCGTGAAGGCATTTGCACGGTAATACCGTTCTTTTGTAATGCGGGAACGGCTTCCGTCAGGAAGCGGAAGAACATCTCCGGCTCCAGTGTCAGCCCTTCGGGATAAGGGCGGTTCAACGCTTCTTGCAATATAGGTGCCGCTTCAGCAGCCTGTCCGAGCCTCATTAGCAGTTGCGCCTGCACTTGACGATATACAATTCCGCCGCGAACCAGATCGCGTTCAGGATGCGCCCACAGTGCCAGAGCAGGCAGTCGCAACCCCGGCTCAGCATCGCTTTCTGCCCAAAAGGTAATGCGCCATTCCTTCACACTCTCTTCCAGCGAAGGCTCCAAACGAAGGCACAACCGCAGTTGCCCTTCTATCGGCTCCTTGTCTTCCCGCTCCGTGACAGGCATTGCGCTTCCCTTAAGAGAGGACGCTTGGAGAACCAGCTCCTCCATCTCCGCGGGCGTTCCCTGAATCGCCACCGGGCGGGAACCTGTCAGCAGACTGTTCCACCATAGCTCTGTCAGCGGCGATCCTCCGCGCCGATACTCTGCACGATATCGTCCCAGCTCACGGTCTGATGCTGCCAACACCGCGGTCGTTTCCGCATGGATGACCGCACACAAGAAGGAGTACAGCACGATTCCGGCTGCATCCTCGCGTGTTTCAGGCTCCTTACCCGCGAAAACGGCAGGAGCCGCCATACAAACAGCCGGCATTGCAGCAGCCAGCTCATGAAAGCGGCGTATGTCCTCCTCTTGATACAGACGAGGAATCCACACCCCGACAGCCGCTTCCGGACCGCGACGACGTGGTCCCGATGGACGCGCCTCTGTAAGCGATGGCGTAATTTCGCCCCGCTGCATCAGCTCTAGCGCAAAATAAGCGGCTTTTTGCCAATATTGCATTTCCTCGCCCAGCGTAATGCCCGATGCCGCACAGCCCTTCTCGTCCATGCGGGTCAGCAGTGCCATCGTCTCGCGCGGTTCCAGCGCCAAGCCCTCCAATGTACGCCCCAGCATGGAACGTCTTTTGCCACCTCTGCCCGCGGTTTCCACACGAGCAGTGTTCGGTATCCGTACCTCGGCAAGGCGCAACGCAGCCTGCCGAAACGGCCGAAGGTCTCCCTTTAGCGTCAGCCTGCGAATTACACTGCTCCACGCATCGATACGTGGTTCCGACGTCTCACCAGAAAAGCAAAAAAACACATCTCCGAGCCATATCCCATAAAGCGGTTGATTCATATCTGTCTCCCGTCCAGCCTTTTGAATTATTACTCTTCATCATATACGAAAACGGGCTCTTTTCAAAACTTTATCACAAAAATAAATGGAAAGTCATAAGTCAATAACCTTAAATATTCATGTGGTTAACTATAAATAAGAGAATCAATTTACAGGATTAATTGTCTTTTTCTTCATCATCCGCTTTTGCATCCTTCAGATAAGGGTTCAGGCTGTCTTGCAACAGTTGCTTGACCTGTACACGCAGTTCTTTGGGATATACGACCTCGGCCTCTGGCCCGTATTTTAGCAAAAGTCGGGATACATATCTAAACTCTTCGACCGGAATATATCCCTGCCATTCCTGAGCCTGCCCTTCCTGATGGGAGACATTTTGGAAGAGGGCATCTGATCCGGCCAGCCTGACACCCAAGGCGGTAAATTTTATTTTGGACGGAATTCCTATACGGGAATCCTCCGAAGCCAACCATTCCTGAAGTGTAGGAAGGGTGTCCAAGGTGTCGTCCAGCATCGTTATTGTGATCACCCGATCTGAACGATACAAAATGATGCGGTCTCTGCTATGCGCTGGCATGTACCAATATCCGTGATCAAAATACAGTCCAATCGGATATACCTGAGTCCACTTTGCCCCGGAAGCGGAGCGGTAATGCATGTTCACCCGGCGCTTATTCAGCGCAGCCTCCAAAATGATTGAGGTGTAGGGTGAATCTGCGTGAGTAGGTAGCATACGAAAAGAAATGTACTCCTTTAATTGATCGATACTGTCCTGCACATCCTGTGGAAGTTCGGCATAATAGTGCTCGGATAAATGCTCACGAACTGAGCCAAAAGGGATATCTGGAATGTTCTCCAACAGTTGCAGCATGAGAAAAAGACCCAAGGCCTCGTCACGAGCAAGATGAAGGGGAGGAAGAAGCCGATTGGGAAGTGCCCGATACCCGCCATGAGGACCCATTTCGGTATAAAGGGGTAATCCGGTCTGCTGCAAATAGTCGAGATCTCTTTGTATCGTCCTGACGGAGACACCAAAACGTTCAGCCAGCTCACGCGCCGTATATTTTTTTCGGGAATCCAGTATCCTCATAAGAGCAATTCTGCGTTCGTTCATAAGGTACCCCTCTAATCAAAAATTAATTTAAAATGACCGTTTAACTACGACATACGATGTCATAAATACATTGTAACATTAGGATATAGAAAGGAGTGAATGAACACTATGAAGGATTTGAAATCAAACGCAGTTGTGCTGTATATTGCCATGAGTCTCGACGGGTATATCGCTTTGCCGGACGGTTCGGTGGACTGGCTGTATGATGTTAAAGGAGATGGTGGGGACAATGGATATGCCGACTTTTACGATACCGTTGGTACGGTGCTGATGGGCAGACTGACGTATGAGGAAGTATTGAAGCTCTCAGATGATTTCCCTTATGCTGGAAAGCCATGCTATGTGCTCACACGAGCATTAACGGAGCAACAGCAGGCGCCACATATTACATTTACGGACGAAGCTCTGACTGAACTGGTTCCACGTCTACAAGGACAATCGGAAGGTGCGGTATGGCTAGTCGGTGGAGGCCAGTTAGTCCAGGCCTTCTTACAAGCTGGACTGCTGGAGAAAGCTATCATTGCGATCATTCCCAAAGTGCTTGGACAAGGAATACCGTTATTTCCAGAGGGAACACTACCAAGTACGTTTGAACTCCAAGAAATAGAACGCCGTGGGGATATTGTTCTTCTCCATTACCATATATAATTAATTTTGCAAAAAAGCCTTCGTATGTTCAGGATCATGCAATCTCCCTGACATACGAAGGCTTTATCGCGTGCTTTTGTTCTTATTTAGTCTTCAAATTTTCCCATGTTTTCTGGAAATCATCGAATAGCTTCCCAGCATCCGATTTACCTGCCACATAGGCTTGCATCTGACTTCCGAATTCTTGCTGTGCTCCTTCAGGATAGCGGCTAAAGAACCAGCCCAGCAGTTTGTTTTCCTTACTGTATTTCACCACTTCAGCACCCAATTGGCCCATATCAGCCTCTGCCCCTTCGATGCTCTTGAACGCTGGAATAAACTTGAATTCCTTGGTGATATACTTTTTACCCTGCTCGGATGTTACCATCCAGTTTAAGAACTCTTTCGCCTCGGGTTTGACAGACGAATTTTTATTAACCACCCAGTTGTTGGCGACACCTACAAACAGCTTATCTCCGGCTGTTGCGTCTTCACCAATCGGCATAGGCAAAATCCCCAGATTCAGCTTCGGATTAATTCCGTCAATTTGGACCTGAGTCCAGTTTCCTTGCTGCATCATGGCAGCCTTTCCAGTGGCGAAGTTCGTTACCTGTGTGTTGTAATCGGTCGTGAGCGGCTTCGAATTGCCATACTTCAGTGTCAAATCGAACAACTTAACCCACTCGGCGAATACAGCGTTGCCCGGAATCTTTGCAGTTCCATCATTCAGTCCCTTGACGAAGGCCGAAGGGTCCGGCTGATTGGCAAATGCTACGTTCAGTAAATGATTACCCAGCACCCAAAACTCCTGATATCCATTAGAAAATGGCGTAATCCCAGCGGCTTGGAGCTTTTGTGCAGCTCCCTCCAGTTCGGACAATGTTTTAGGGGTCTCCGTAATCCCCGCCTTCTTGAACAGATCCTTGTTATAAATAAAGCCGTACCCTTCCAGATTCATCGGCTGGCCATACAGCTTGCCGTCTTTGGTCATCGGCTCTTTGGCGACATCGACCACATCCCCAACCCAAGGCTGGTCAGACAGGTCCTCCAAATATTCCAGCCACGTATCCAGCTCGCGGTAACCGCCGACGTTAAAAATATCCGGCTGCTCCCCGGAAGCAAACTTCGCCTTTAACGCCGCTCCGTAATCACTGCCCCCGCCCACGGTCTGAATATCGAGCTTGATCCCTGGGTGAGACGCTTCGTATTCCGCCTTCATGCGGTTCAGCGCTTCTGCAATCTCTACCTTGAACTGAAAAATGTGAATGGTTTTTTCCTTCACTTCCTCTTTGCCTGCGTTTTGTCCGCCACTGCTGTTACAACCTGCCAAAACCAGGGCAAAGGCCGCGAGAAGCAAGATTAATGCTTGAGCTTTCTTTTTAAAAGTATGCGTTTTCATTTTGATGTTCCTTTCTATTTTAAATTCATATCAGATGAACTCGAAAAATTCATGTGGCGACGGAGCAAAGGGAATGGTGCTGAACAAGCGATAGCGCTCGCCTTTGTCTCTAGATTCCCACCTTTATTCGTTTATTCAGGGAAATCTGGAGGCAACAGCGATGGTAAGCACCCGTCCGTTTGCGGAGTGGCACACCGTGTACATTTTCAGCTCATTCCCACACTCAACCCTTGACTGAACCCGCCATAATACCTTGTATAATATATTTTTGCATGGCCAGAAAGAATGCGATGACTGGCAAGATGCCCAGCACCAGAGCAGGCAAAGCCAAATCCCACTGCTTCGTGTATTGTCCGAAAAAGGCATAGGTCGCAATCGGAATCGTGCGCAGCTCAGCCTTTTGCAGTACCAGAGAAGGCAGGAGATAATCATTCCAAATCCAGAGCGTATTTAAAATAATAACAGTTACCATCATCGGCAGCATCAACGGATACACAATTCGGAAAAACACTCCGTAAGGCGTACAGCCGTCCACCGTAGCTGCTTCTTCCACCTCGACTGGCACACCTTTGACGAATCCATGAAAGAGAAAGATCGACATTGGAGCTCCGAATCCCAGATAACAGATGACCAGACCACTTATACTGTTCATTAAATCCAGTGTACTTATAACCTTGACCAAAGGAATCATCACCGATTGAAAAGGAATAACCATAGCAGCTACGAACAGGCTGAACAACACTCGATTATAACGCGTCGGACGCCGGACCATTCGGTAAGCTGCCATTGAGCTGATCAGTACGAGCAGCAGATTACTAACTACCGTAACCACGAATGAATTCCATAAAGCTTCGGGAAAACGCGTGATGCTCCACGCTCTAGCGTAGTTGCTCCATACAAAGGTTTGTGGCCAGGCCGCAGAATCGGTGAGCAGGTCACCAAAGCTTTTGACCGAATTCACGAATAAAAAGTAAAACGGGACGAGGAATAACAATGCGACGAGGATCATCACTATCTCGGTCGCCCATGTTCCAAAGCGGTAGCGCTTGCTTGTTTCCATTTACGCTTCCACCTCCCGACTTTTCGTCAGTCGTACCTGAAGGCTCGTAACCAGAGCAACAATGATAAAGAAAATGAGTGCTTTAGCTGTTCCCAGCCCATAACGATTATTCACAAACGCTTCATTGTAAATATTGAGTGCAACCGACTCTGTGGACCCGAAGGGACCGCCTTTGGTCAGTGACAAATTAAGATCGAACATTTTGAATGACCATGATATCGCCAGGAAAAGACAAACCGTAACGGCAGGCATGATTAAAGGAAGTATAATCGACCGCAAAATTTGCATCCGACTAGCTCCGTCAATTTCGGCTGCTTCTAGCATATCGCGGGGCACATTGGTTAGGGAAGAGATATAAATCACCATCAAATAACCGGCAGTTTGCCAGATAAACACGATTACAATGCCCCAGAAGGCCGTGATCTCATCTCCCAACCAGGACAGATTGAAGAAGGACAAGTTCGTGCTCTCTCCGATTGCTGCAAATCCCTTGACGAAAATAAACTGCCAGATAAAGCCCAGCAACAGACCTCCGATCACATTGGGCATAAAAAAGATGGTCCTTAGTACATTTTTTGTTTTCAACGGTTTGGTTAGAAAATACGCCAGCAGAAAGCCAAAAATATTCGCAGCCACCACTCCTACCACCGTAAAACGGACCGTAAACCAGAACGCTGTCCCAAATTTGTCATCATTCCATAAAATGTGACTGAAATTATCCAGCCCGACCCACTTTGCCTGATTGGCTACTCCATTCCACTCTGTAAAAGAATAGTACATTCCGAGCATGAAAGGGATTACAATAATGATAACGAAAAATAACGTCGAGGGCCCTACAAAAATCCATTGCTGTAGCCATTGCGACGACTTGGCGCGATTCAAACCGATCCCCCCCTTATGTTGTCTATTGGTGTCTGGAACGCTCCTTTACGGCTTTCTTTCAGCAGTATGATGTTTGGGCCGTAAGGATATGCGATTCACATGTTCATTATGTCGAATAAGCGCTCTTGAGAACACGTAGGATCGTGAACCATTAAGGGGGAAAATATTGACCTCTGGCTCGCCTTGAATTGTGAAAGGAGCTCACTGCATGAAATTTTACAGTATTCGTTCTCGCCTAATCTGGTTTTTGCTCATTGCAGTCACCCTGCCGCTACTGCTGTCGATGACCATGACCTTCGTTCTCACCAAGCAATCCTTGCGGGAGCAGGCCACACAAGAAAATGAGCGGCTTATTTTTCAGGGAATTACGAATTTGGATAACTATTTACAGGGTTTGAATCGCGCGTCCATCGGAGTCTATAATGACCCTCATTTTCTGCGTAATCTGGCCAAAATCCCGGATGATTACCGGGCCGTCGCTGAAATATACACCACTCTGCAAACGATGATGAATGCTACGTCAGGCATTGACCAGGTGTATTTGCATTCTTTTGAGGCTGGGCAATCTACGCTGATTACCAGCACGGCTCCTCTACGGGAATTCCGGCTGGAGCCCTTTACCGGTTTTATTCATTATGGCCCTTCCGGACTGTTCATACAGCCCACGCATATGAAGCATTTGTACGGCTTTTCGGCGGTTTCCTATGCGGAGCACAACACAGAGCAGCAGGTATTTACACTTCATCGAGCGATTCGGAACATTCCTGCCTCAGAGACGCTTGGGGTACTGGCTATAGATGTTGATCTGGAGCCGCTGCGCAGTATTTGCCGTCAATTGTATGATGCGGATACAGAGGAGCTGTTTTTAATCGATCGAAACGGAACGATCATATATAGCGGAAAAGAAGCATTAATTGGAACACACTGGAAGGAATCTGACCTGCTCAATCGAATTTCTAAGGAAGACGAGCACGGAGTGATAGAGGATGATACAGCGTTGCACGTGTACGGCAAGCTGGATGCCAATTTGTCAGGCTGGACACTCGTCAAGAAAATACCACATCGTACGCTGTATTTACGGGCTACCCGCCTGACTCAGATCAATGCGGTCATTACAGGCGCAGCATTGCTACTTGCCATTGTTGCCACGTTATGGATTTCGATAAAAATCACGGCACCTATTAAGCGACTGACTCGCTACATAAACCAGATTCAGTCCGGTCAACTGGATGTAGACATTCGGGCCATGAGTAACGATGAAATCGGAGTACTGTCGCGCCGTTTCAGACAGATGATGGATACCATCAATAACCTCATTTTGCGGGAATACAAGCTGGAGCTGGCTAACAAGACACATCAATTGAAAGCGCTCCAGGCACAGATTAATCCTCACTTTTTATATAATACGCTACAGTCTATTGGAACCCTGGCTCTACAGCATGAGGTGCCGCGAATTTATTCGTTGCTCTCTTCCCTTGCCAAAATGCTGCGCTATAATATGAGGGACCATACGGTCGTTACTCTTAAGGAAGAAGCCGAACATGTAAAACAATATCTTGATTTACAAAAGGAACGCTTCGGTGAGCAATTAGAGGTCACTTACCAGTGGGAGGATGAGGTCCTGAATGATCGGGTGCCTAAAATGATTCTCCAACCGTTGGTGGAAAACTACTTTAAACACGGTGCCGATCCCCGGCTGGGGCCCGGTGAAATTCGCATTACAGGTAGCCGAATCCGGGAAGGTATTGTGAAAATAACAGTGGAAAATAACGGAACTAACATTCCACAAGCCGAGTTGGAGCAACTCCAGCATATGTTAAAACGTCCGCTAAAAGCCTACGAGGAGCCAGACACTAGCGAGCAAGACTCCATTGGCCTTCGTAATGTTCTATTGCGTATTCAGCTTCACTCGGAGGATGGTTCTAACACCCTGTGCGTAGACAACATTCTGCCTCATGGTGTCCGGTACACACTCGAAATTCGCACGGAAACCCATACGGAGATTCATATTAAGGGAGAGTGATCTGTCAATGAAAGTCCTGATTGTGGATGATGAGAAGCATGTGCGCCATGCCATACGGATGCTCGTACATTGGGAAGCTTGCGGTGTGAGCGAGGTGATTGAAGCCGAGTCGGGCGATCAGGCGATTGAGGTCATTACCGCCCTATCCCCACCCGTTGTACTCACGGATATGCGGATGCCCGGCAAGGATGGAATAGCACTGATGGAGTGGATTCAAGTCAATTCCCCAGCAACTAGAGTCGTGGTGGTCAGTGGCTATGATGATTTTGAATTGGTTCGACAGGTCATCCGCCGGGGAGGCATGGACTATATTCTTAAGCCCGTGGATCCAGTGGAGATTAACGAGGCTGTAAAAAAAGCCACTCAAGCCTGGCGGACAGCAGAGCAAGACCGGAACAGGCAGACGATGCAGGCAATGGAGGTCAATCGGATGAGGCCACACTATGCTGATAAGCTCCTGACTGAAATCGTTTCCGGGATAGCGAATACCCCTCTTTCCATTACGCCCTTACGCGAGGAGCTACGTCTTCCCGCAGCTATTCAGATATGTAATGCAGCTGTGATGAGTACTACTCAGCTGGATGCCGATATACTGGACAAATATAAAACGCGGCGTGCGCTTTTGAGCTTTTCCCTCACTAACATCTGCAACGAATTTCTCGGAACTTCTCAAACCGGAGTTGCATTCCGTCATCTGGAGCGTATGGACGAAATTATTCTGCTATATTGGGGCGATCCATCTCGTTGGTCAAAGCTCTTGCAGGATATTCATACAGGAATCAAAACCGCTTTGCGGTGCTACATGCACATCGGGGTTGGCTCTTTTGGTGCCTTTCCCATAGCGGCAGCCACTGCCTACCAAGAGGCACGGCAAGCGTTGTGGAAACGGGATGTGTTGCAAACCGCTGACTGGATGCACCAGAGTGCCCAGACACGGCAGAGCATTCGTCTTCCCCAGTTGCCTGAGATGGAAGAGGAACTACGACTTAGTGCACTTAGCTGTAATGCCAGTCGTGTATCTATAGCGGTAGGCCGCTGGATAGCAGTCGTAGCCGAGCTGCCTTCGGTTACAGCAGAGCAGCTCGCCAGTTGGAATCAGGAGTTGGACTGGATGCTGGCCCGCTGGCTGAATGACAGACCCGGTGATACCGATGGCGAGGAATTGGCGGATGAGTCCAGCTCCATTCATGCCTTGCCGGTCGACAACCGCGGCATGCTTTCGTTGCCCTTATGGCAAAGACAGATCGAAAACCGACTGCTAGCAGCCGGTCAGGCACTTACACCAAGCCATAGTCCAAACAACCCGACCATCCGTGATATTGCCCGCTATCTGGATGCACACTACGACGAGGACATTTCTCTTCAGGATATGGCGAGCCGCTTTTACCTCAGTCGGGAATACATTTCTCGTAAATTCAAGCAGGAGTACGGGGTTAATCTGTCGGACTATTTGTGCCAGATCAGGATGGGCAAGGCAAAGCTATTACTGCTGAATGACAAGCTGCGCCTTCATCATATTGCCGGTATGGTCGGTTATCAGGATGAAAAATATTTTGGCAAGGTGTTCAAAAAACTGGAGGGGGTCACGCCTGGCGAGTTCAGAAGACGCCATTCTGCAAATCCTCAGCCGTTATCGCATACAGCACGTGATCTTCCCACACACCATTAATCTTCAAGTAGTTGAGAGCCAGCCCTTCGCGGCGAAATCCTGCCTTTTCCATCACTCGATTGGAAGGCGTATTTCTTGGCATCACTCCTGCTTGAATACGGTGTAATTCCAACTCGTTCAGGGCGTAGCGTACAATATCCTTCACTGCGGAAGTAGCATAGCCTTGTCCGTGGTAAGCAGGATCTACAAAGTAGCCCAGATTGGCGTTTTGAAAGGGGCCTCTAGCGACACCCGACAGCTCTATTCTGCCAATCAGCTTATTATTTTCCGGCAAAAAAAGTCCAAACGTATATCCCTGTCCGGCTTGTGCCGCTTCCAAACCGTTGGAAATCAGACGCGTCTGTTCTTCCAGGGTAAAGTAAACTTCAGGCCGTTCTGGCTCGAACGGTTTGAAAAAATCAAAATTTTCACGTCTGATCTCTAATAAACGTTCTGCATCATTTACTTGCAACAGTCGAATCTGTAGCCCCGGATGGGTGGACTTCATCAAAATCGCGCCATTAGTTCCATGTAACATTGTCAGTTTCCTTCTTTCTCAGTTATTCCTATATTATTGTGTTCACGGTCACAAGACAGGAAAATACCCCAGGTGCATGAGAGCAGCCTAGGGTATCTCCGTCATTCAAAATTTAGTCCGTAACAGGCATCCAGCCTGGAAGGGTCGTCAACACACCCCACAAATAGTCAGGAATAACTAGCTCCTGCTGAGCTTGCTTGGATAAGGTTGTGCGAATGGTATCTTCTGTGCCGTTTTGCACCTTCTGAACCCATTGCGGCTCCATCAAAAGCGGACGTCCCAGCGATACAAGCGGTACACCTGTCTCCAGTGCTGCAAGCGCCTCGTCCGGTGTATTCAGCGATCCGACTCCCATAATCGGCACACGGTTACCTACCTTCTCATGGATGAGAACGGTACGTGACCGTTCGTCACTACGGTCACGGAACGAACCACCGAAGAAATGATTTACGGAAATGTGCAGGTAATCCAGCCCTTGATCCGCCAGACGGTCTACAAGCACCATCGTATCATCCAGCGTGATGCCTGGCGTGTGTCCTTCCTCAGGAGACAAGCGGTAACCGAAAATGAATGGACGCTTCGCATGCTCTGCGATCACTTTTTTCACTTCGTGAACAACCGCCAGCGGGAAGGTCAAGCGTTTCTCAAGGCTTCCTCCCCATTCATCAGTACGAATGTTGGAATGCGGGGAGAAGAACTGCTGCACCAGGTAACCATTCGCTCCGTGCAGCTCCACACCATCATAGCCTGCTTCAATCGCGCGGCGGGTTGCTTCGCCATAGGCGCGGATGACGCGGTGGATATCATCGGATGTCATTTCACGCGGCACGGGTGCGCCTTCTTTTTCCTCGGCTACTGCGCTTGCACTAATCGGTTGTCCGTCTGGAATCTGATCCGGTGGACACAGGCGGCCACCATGATAAATTTGCAGGATCGCTTTCGCGCCCTCTTGATGAATCGTATCTGCCAGACGACGGAGACTCGGAATCATTTCATCCTTGTCCGCACCGAATTCATTGACAAAGCCTTTGCCATCTGGAGTTACATACACACAAGCGGTAATAACCGCGCCCACACCACCGGAGCGTTCACGGTAGTATGCCAGTTCCTCGTCACTCACTTCACCATTTTCGTGGGAAGCAAAGTTAGTCATAGGTGCCATGGTAATACGGTTCTTCAACGTAATACCGGATGGTAGGGTAAAAGCTTCAAATAGAGAATTATATTTTGGGTTCATTCTTTCTCTCTCCTTCAGTTTAAATCAGATCAGATAATATAAGGCTGTTGTGCATGAAGCCGAATACGAATTCGATGTAGTTTTCCTCCATAACGACTCAAACTACTGTTGCTTACTTAAATACAGTGGTTATAATAACCACAGTATAATGATCCGCAACTATAAAGTCAAATCTATCCTTTCTGACCATCCCTAAACTGTTCGAAAAAGCTGAACCGTAGCCCTTGGCACAAGCCACTAACAAAGCTTAATGCTTCCGGGTTGTGCTTTTCTTCTCCTCCCGGCGGGAAAACCAAGTCGCGAGCAACGAGCCGGAAATATTATGCCACACGCTAAAAATCGCACTCGGTACAGCAGCAATCGGGTTAAAATGAGCTGCTGCCAGCGCAGCACCCAGTCCGGAATTCTGCATTCCCGTTTCCAGCGTAACAGCTTTACGCTTGGAAAGATCCATGCCGAACAGCTTGGCAAACCAATATCCAAGCAGGAACCCGATTCCGTTATGCAAAATAACCACACCAAAAATAATCGGACCTGTCTCCAAAATCTTGCCTTTGCTACCTGCAATCACAATAGCCACGATGAGCATAATCACCAGTGTTGATATGAGCGGCAGCGCCTGGACACTGGCTTCTGCCTGTTTGCGAAATAGCGATTTGATGATAACACCCAGCACAATGGGGACAATAACTACGATGAGAATGTCCATGATCAGGGACTTCGCATCAATATTCATCCAACGTCCAGCAAGCAGGTTAATCATCGCCGGGGTAGCCAGTGGAGCAATCAGCGTCGACACCGAAGCAATCGATACCCCCAACGCCACGTCGCCTTTGGATAAAAGCGTCATTACGTTGGACGCAGTTCCACTCGGGCAACAGCCTACCAAAATGACACCTACCGCAATATCCGGTGGCAGCTGCAATACTAATGCCAAGCCAAAGGCCAGAAACGGCATAATCAGATAATGCCCGACCACACCAATAGCCACATCCACTGGACGCCGGAATACTTCGCGAAAGTCAGCCGCAGATAAAGTTAGCCCCATCCCGAACATGACAATGCCCAGAAATAACTGTATGTATCCTTTCATCCCTGTAAACGCCGCAGGAAAGAAAAACCCCAAGCATGCAAATAAAAGTACCCAAATGGAAAAGGTCCCTCCTACAAATTTCCCTACTTTCTCCAAGCCATTCATTCTACTTATCTCCTTACTTCTATATAAGTTGAACCTGAGGAAATCCAGCTTATATAGTGCTTAAAATTTTTATCATTGTACTACATATGACTGCATATACATACCACTTTTTATGATTATGCCGGGATCAAGAAACTTTTTCCCGTTCGGACATATTCGAAAGCAAAGTGGGTATATTCATAGTAGAAGATTGTGACCAGTCGGTCATTTTGGATCATCATTCGTTGAGGAGGAGATATCCCAATGTCACGAAGCCATCCGTATAAATGGTGGAATATTATTGTATTTATTGCTGTCGTTCTCATTAACTTTCTGGCTTCTACACTTCCTATCGGTGGCAGAAGTACTGCTGCTGTATCCAACATGTACCCTACCTTGATCACCCCAGCGGGTTACGCTTTTTCCATCTGGTCAGTCATCTACGTGCTGCTCGCCTGCTTTGTCGTGTATCAAGCTACACCTACAGGGCAAGCCAAGACAAGCGTTCAATCCATCGGTATTTTTTTTATTCTAAGCTGTGTTTTCAATATCATCTGGATTTTCCTCTGGCAGTATGTATACGTAGAACTGTGCGTCATCGTTATTATTTTATACTTGCTTTCCTTGGGCGTCGTGTATGTACGTACCCGCACACCTCAGCCAACCCGCGGAGAAATGTGGTTCGTCAAGCTACCGTTCAGCCTCAACCTCGGTTGGGTATCCGTTGCTACTATTATCAATATTGCAGTGGCACTGGAAAAGAATGAATGGAGTGGCTGGGGACTCAGCGATACGACATGGGCGATCATCATCCTGCTCATCGGCACCATATTGGCGATCATGGTCAGCTTCCCTTATCGTGACAGCATTTATCCTCTCGTATTTGTATGGGCCTATATCGCCATCGCCGTCGAGCATCCGAACCATGAAAATGTACGGCTGGCTGCATTGATCTTGGCGGCAATCATTCTGGTGTACGCCCTATGGCTATTCTTTGCCCGTAATCGAGACCGGGATTAAAGAAACTATTGATATCTACTAGCAAAAACAAGCGAGTTCGGGTCTGAATCATCTAGCCCAAGCTCGCTTGCTTTGTTTATTCATTTTATCCAATATGATTAGGTATAGACTTTGATCAAATCTATAAGCTTGCTTGTTGAGTGATCTACACCGGGTACAGACTATTCGCCCTTCAATGCAATGACTTCAATCTCCACCAGTGCATCCTTAGGCAGACGGGCTACCTCCACCGCACTGCGTGCTGGATAGGGTTGCTCAAAGAAAGAACTGTACACCTCATTGACGCTGACAAAATCGTTCATGTCCTTCAGGAATACAGTCGCTTTCACAACCTGGTTCATGTTGCTGCCTGCCGCTTCCAGAATGGCTTGTACGTTGCTCAAGGACAGGCGTGCCTGCTCCTGTACATCCTTACCAAACTCACCTGTTGCCGGATTCAGTCCAAGCTGTCCCGAAGTGTAAATAAACCCGCCTGCCTCTACCGCTTGGCTATAAGGACCGATAGCACCGGGTGCTTTTTCAGTAGCAATTGTTTTTTTCATATGGGTTGGATTCTCCTTCCTGATACTGGTTCACCGTATTATAGCATGTGAAGTCCAAAGCCACTATTCCGTGCGACGGATTAACGCACCGGGTTTCTATTAAGACATCCGTTGCCACGTTGCTATATTTTTTTTATATCCGCTGTAACCTTTAGCGTCTATGTATCATCTAACTCCTGTAACCTGCTACAAAATAAATTCTACAAATCCAGATACAGGTACAATGATCATAGCTAAGTATAGACGGGAAAGGAGCACCATCCTTTGAATCTCGAAACAAACTTACACCAAGCAAGGCAGGGGGACCGCAAGGCATTCGTCACCTTGATGAAACATATGGAAGCCGATATGTATGGTATGGCGCGTTCCATTCTTCACAGCAATGAAGATTGCGCGGACGCAATGCAAGAGGCGATGCTCAAGGCATACCAGTCTCTGGGTGAGCTGCGTGAACCTCGCTATTTTAAAACATGGCTGCTTCGCATCCTCATTAATGAGTGCCATCTCATTATCCGCAAGCAAAAACGGATCGTACCCGTGGCCGAATTTATAAAGGAACCCTCCACCTCGGGCGGATATGAAAAAATCGAACTGCGCGAGGCCATCGACCACTTGGAGGAATCCATGCGAACCGTAATTTCCCTCCACTATTTGCGGGATATGCCGATCAGAGAAATATCAGAGGTACTGGATGTATCAGAGGGAGCCGTCAAAACACGATTGCACCGTGCTCGCAGAACATTAATGGGCCTGCTACAAAATCGCGGAGAAAGGAAGGCGACCTTTCAATGATCCCTTCAGAGTTTGAGAAACAGAATCAAGAGCTGGATCGGAAATTACAATCAGAAAAAGAAAACTTGGAAGCTGACACGGTAATGATTCCCGATTTGGTAAGAGAACGCTTAGATGCATTTTACACACAAATGGAATCGGATGTGGAGCCGTTATCCAAATCCCCTTCCTTACAGCGATCGGTCAAAAGATTCCTTCGCGGAACCGCAATTGTCGCTGCTTCTGCGGCTGTCATTAGCGTTATGATCATTGGTAGCGCCTTTGTTTCACCAACAATGGCAGAATCATTGAAACAAGTTCCCCTTGTAGACAGCGTGTTCAGGCTTGCTGGGGATCTCGGGCTGCAAACCGCTGATCAGAGAGGGTTGGCAACTTCCTCGAATCTCAGTGTTACCCATAGCGGTATTACGTTAAAGGTACCACAAATCATATTTGACGGGACACGCTTGGTCGTGGCGTTGGAAAAGAGCGGCGGAGATTCACAACATCAAACCCTATATCCGACCAGCCATACACAAGGACAGCCTGAAGAAGACATTCTGGAGAAAGTGGACCTGTTCATCAATGGAACATCGGTCAATAGCAATAATGGCGCCTTTAATTTCATGTATGGCCGCCCAGGCAAAGACAGTAATTCTATGCTGATTGCGTATATGCGTGATTCTGCCAGTGGTAAACCCGTCTTACCAGATCAGTTTGAGCTAGAGGTATATGCAAAGTTAAAAGGTGTAGCCGAGCCGTTTCGCATACAAACCACGGTTCACAAAACTAAAATAAATAACAAGACACTTCAGCTGCAAATAAGCAAGTCTAATCCGTATCTTGCATTTACGGCAGAAAAGGTAGAAATGACACCCATCACGACCAAGATCACAACATCGTTCAAAATGCTGACCGATATTGCACATATGCCGGATGAGTACACCGTGAAGCGAGAGTACAATGACATCAAAAATGGACAAACGATCCAGTACACCAAAAAAGAATTGGATATGCTTGATTATGCGGTATTCGACGAGCAGGGAAGAGAACTCCAACTCCTGAGCGGCTCTGGAGTCCCTCTTACCAAAGAACGTAACAGCAAAATGATCACCCTGTTTACTCCTTTTGTGGATACTCCCCAGAAGATCATTTTCAAGCCTTATATCTTGCCAACACAACCAGGGGGCAGTGCCCTGCTTGATGCTAATGGCAACTGGACACGCCATTACATGGATGAATTAGAGATTACGATGGATGTGCCGCAACATACAGACCACCAATAAAACACAAATAACGCCGCTGCTGCCCGAATCATCGGGCAGCAGCGGCGTTATTGTCATTTTTAACCCTAGCTGTGGTTTTACATATTCTCATCAGGAGCCGTTCCTGAACCAGTTTCCTCATCATCGGATGTTAGTTCCGCACCGATGACCCGAATAATGTCGTTCGGATAAATATGTACACCGCTCGCCTGCGCAAGAGCGATCCGTACCATGGCTCGTGCGATGACCGAAGCCGGGATGGCACGGTAGGAAGCCAGCTTGCCTGTCATCAAGCCGTCCAGCGCTTTCATGACAACAGCGGCAGCGGCTTCGCCCAAACGTCGTTCAGGTCTCGCTCCCAAGATCAGCGACGGACGGAACAAATGCAGCGCAGACAGCCCGATAGCGGCAAGTGCCTCTTCAGCCTCACCCTTGGTGCGGTTATAAAACACGCGTGAATCTGGATCGGCCCCCATCGCTGAGATAGCTAGCATCTGTACAGCACCAGCCTCTTTGCCCAACTGGGCAGCTAGCACTGGATAGTCCACATCCACCTGACGGAACTGCTCCTTGGAGCCAGCCTTTTTCATCGTTGTCCCAAGGCAACAAAAAACATCATCCACCCCCTCGAAGGCGAACGCCGCTTTCTGTGGCTGTTCCCAATCGATAAGCGCCTGCTCCAGCTTGGGATGCTTGATGTCCAACGGACGTCTGCCCATAACCATGACGCGGTTGTATTCCTTTTGCACCAGCAGCTCTCGTACAACATAACCCCCGACAAGCCCTGTTGCACCCACAACGACCGCTTTACGTTCCATGATAGACCTCCTTTGTGCCATAACGCTCCTGCTCCTACAATTGCGATTAGGTTAATTTAAAGGGTTGTTCGTCCGCCTCCTTGCTTTTGGACGGACACATCGGTAGGTACAGGGAAAATGTACTTCCCTTGCCCTCCTCACTCTCCAGACGGATAAACCCGCCCAACAAGCGGGAAAAATCACGGCTGATGGACAATCCCAACCCAGTTCCTCCATATTTACGATTAATGGAACCGTTCGCCTGCTGGAATGCCTCAAAAATAACGTGTTGCTGAAGCTTGGAAATGCCGATGCCCGTATCTTTTACAGCAAATACAACCCAATCTCCCTCCTGTCCCTTTCGATCCAGATGTTGTGTACTGATTTCCAGCAATACACGTCCTTCATGAGTGAACTTAAAGGCATTGGACAACAGATTACGCAAAATTTGCTGTACACGTTTGGAATCGGACCGAATTTCATTCGGTATAGGCTCATGCTCCTTTAAGCTGAATTCCAGGTTTTTATCCTTCGCAGTGACTTCAAACTGCATCATCATCACCTGCGCAATTTCACGCACATTGACCGGCTCACTTACGATTTCCATGTGTCCAGCCTCGACCTTGGACAAGTCCAGAATGTCGTTGATCAGTTGGAGCAAATCATGCCCCGAGGCATAGATGAGATCGCTGTACTGGTATAGCTCGTCCTCATCCAGTTCCTTTCCCTGCTCGTTGATAATCTGCGCCAGGTTAATAATGCTGTTAAGAGGTGTACGTAACTCATGCGACATCGTTGCCATAAAATCCGATTTATATTGGGAAGCCATCATCAGTTGCTTGGCACGTTCCTCTAGAATGACCTTTGTCTTCTGCAACTCATCTCGCTGCTCTGATAACAACTCATTCGCCTGCTTAATCTGATGATTCCGCTGTTGCTCCATCTGAAAGTCCCGTAAAATCAGAGCAAATAGAAAGCTGAGGACGATGCCGATTGGCAGTGTCAGAGGAACAACCTCCGCTACATAATAGCGCCAGGGAATGACGCCCAGGCAGGCTATATTTAACGTATTTACGATATTAACCGCTAAAATGGTCACCGATGCCTTGATAATCAGACGCCAGGTGGAACGCCGCATCCAGTAGTTCAATCCGGCGCACAGGACGCCCAGAATGCTCATATTCAAAAAGCCGACCCACGCCGCCATATGCAGACCAAAGGTAAATCTCGTAAGTCCGATTGCGACCCCAATAATAATAAGCGTATAGGAGCGGGGATACACCAATGCCGCGATAATCAGCGGTACAAAACGCAGATCAAAAATAACCGTTTCACTAAAATTAAAACCAAAGCAAGAGCTGACCCATCCGCCAAATATCACTAACAGCACGGAGCTGACATATTTGAACCGCAAAGAGGTACGACTCAAACCATATTTATAAATCACGTTCGCCACATAGGCAACGGCAATCAGCATCCCTAAATTCATTAGAAACATCATTGAAAATTGCATGGACTCACACTCCCATAGCGCAAAAAATTGGATGCCAGGCCTATGTTAACCGCGTCTGCCTTTCTTGTACATCATAACATGAAGCCCCATCTTTCGACATGTCAAAAGATGCTTAGCTCCCTATATAAAAAAGCGAACCTCAATGGCTCGCTCTAATGTGCTGATACCTATAGAGTCAGCTTGTGATGCCTTTGTTCCGGCGCCACTCCTTGACAAATAATTCGGCAAAATAAGGGTCCCATTGGGTTCCCTTTCCCTCTTCCAATATCATAACCGCCTTCTCTTCCTTCATACCTTGCCGATAGGGGCGATTAGACGTCATTGCATCATAAGCATCCGCTACAGCAATGATTCGCCCAAATAGGGGGATATCTTCCCCAGCGAGCTGGTCAGGATATCCCTTGCCATCATAACGTTCATGGTGCGAGCGCACGCCAGGCAAATAAGGGGCCATAGCATAAGCCGGTTCAACTTGCCGGAGAATGCTCTCCCCCATAACCGGGTGCATTTTAATCTGATCAAACTCCTCGTCCGTCAGCTTGCCGTCCTTGAGTAGCACAGCGTCAGCCACGCCGATTTTACCGATATCATGCAGCAAGGCTGTTTTGCGCAGCAAATCGAGGTCCGTCTCATTCAAACCTCCCTTGCGCCCAATGAGTACAGAGTATTCAGCTACACGCAAAGAATGTCCTGCGGTATAGGCATCTCGTGCATCCAGTGCTGCCGCCAAGGTGGCGAAGTAACTGTCCAATAGCTGACCGTTCTTTTCTTCCCGTTCCTTCAGGCCCTCAATCATCATGTTAAATCCTTCGACCAGCTCCGCAAATTCGTCCGAATACAAATCGCTGGCATTACTGTTCAGGCGGCCTTCCTTCACTTCATTCATTTTTTCCAGCAGGTGGTGGATCGGCTGTTCGATCTCACGGGTCAGCAACCTGCCTCCCAGATAAGCAAAGGCTACACCAAAGATTAAAATCGCACCCGCCCATGCCCAATAGGAACTAGAATTCGCCGCCTCCAAACGTTCCAAGCGAATCTGTGTAGCTAAACAAAATAAAAATAAAGGAAAAGCACCAATGAGCGTCGCACTTAACTGAAATTTATGCCGAAGCGATAGCAGGACTCGTCCTCGCAGGGACAGGCTCAATCCATATTGCTGGTAGGTTCGATCCCGAATTTCCTCCAGCAGTGGTTTGATTGCTCTCATGGTCAGGAAAAATTCAACCAGTGCGTGCATGGAAGCGACCAGACAAGCTCCTATACAGGCGATTCCTACATAATAAAAGGGAAAAGTAAGTTGTCCAGTATGTATCATCCATAACGCAATGACGGTTGCCGGGATAGAGAAGCCTAACAAATGCGGTCCTACAATACGTAAAACTGACAAATTAGGCAGATGATGAACCCGGATATACACCGCTTCTACATCCTTGAGCGTTTCCTGGTTACCTAGAAAAAAACGATGAACCGGTCTCAAATGGATTCGAAACACTATGGTTTCACAAGCAATCATAATGACGCTGGAAAATGCAATAATTTTAACAAGACCCAGAATTTCATAGTGGGCAACATTTAACGTGGAAAATACAAAAATCATACCTACCAACAATACAGCGATAAACGAACCTATAATATAGTTCAGGATAACATGCTGAATAAAGCGCTTATAGGTCGGCAAATTGCTACCCCTCTTTTCATCCGTACACTCTAAAATATCTTGTGTATTCAATATCGGAGTCCAACCATCAAAAGTTTACCTTCTTGCTTGAGCATTTTACAATACGAAGACGGCTTTTAGTCTGCAATTTATAGATGGGAAATCATGCTATTCTAATTAAGAAACCAAACACACCTTGTGTTTTAGATATATTCCTGCTATACTATTAAAGTATGTATTAACCCCATAAGATTCCACGCAACAAGCTATTACTCCTAATCACCGTATGGAGCTTCTCCAAATTTTATGTATAACCCTAATGTAGAATTTTGAGCTTTTGCCGAAGATTTTCACATTCACACTGGCGCGGTCATCGGAGCCGCAAGGACGAAAGAGAGGTAGGGCTTTTGTCGTTTGGAAAATGAACAGTGGAATCACACTGCCCCTTATGAACATGCTGACCATATATTGCAAGGTAGCAGGGGTTGAATATATATTATGCCATCAAACGATGAAGTTTGGGCAAGCTGTGCAGTACATGCAAACTGCACCCATCCTCCGGATGATCCCCGGGGGATTTTTCATTTTACGGAAACCGTATCATGAACAAAAAAATGACCCCGTCGATACATCGACAGGGCCTATAGCTTGATCAAAAAGGGGTTAATAGGGTCATTATAGTCTCGCTTTCTTAAAACTAAATGATATGCACCTTAAAAACTCATTAATTCTCCAGTTTTATATACCTTTTAATAATTCGTCCAATATTCTGTACCATCGGTCGGCATCGTTTGCGTAGTGGAACGTCTTGTTTCGGCTTGAGTGCGCCTTTGGGTCGAGGGACGCTCCCATCCTTCCAGTAAAACAACATGTTGGGTACCCGAATTGTTTTCCCAAGTGATGTAGCGCTCCTGTTCCATATGTCGCAAGGCGACTTTAATTTCAGCGTCTCGCTTGCCCGTTTTTACGGTCAATTCCGCCATTGTGGGCATGTGGCGATGCTGGGCGAAATAATTATACAAAATACGTAGCAGCTTTCGTTCCAAATCTGGCAACATCGTCTTCCCTCCTACAAAGAACATATGTTCCCATTATAACACATAAAAATGCACCCTCCTACTGGAAGATGCACTGGGCTTGTATTCCCATGTTGAATTTAGTTTTTTTCCTTCTCTTGACGACCGACAGAGCGCAGCCACCAAGCGACTCCACCAACACTTCCAAGTGCCAGAACCGTTAAGAAAATAATATAGAACAAATGAAATGCACGATCACTCATGGCAATCGCCTCCCTTACTTTATGTATACACTTTCCAGCTAAGCCTGTAAACCTCTTTTTGATCCCACATTCTAAATTTCCCCAAGAACTCGACAATAGATACTTGCTTGAGATCCATCGGTGCATACTAACTAAAAATGGTTAATACCAAATATGAGACAGACCAAGGAGGTTATCGAATATGAAATTCCTATTGATCGTGATCATCGTCGTGCTGATCGTTGTGTTGCTTATGAGAAGACGCAGATAAGCGGAGACATCCTGCATGGTTAAAAAGGAATACAAAAAGGGCTTTCGGCACATCACCGAAAGCCTTTATTCATCTGAGGTTAGGGCTAAATTACGCCTTGTTCTTCTTGCTATATTTAATAAAAGCAATTACAAGCGCTACAGCAAACAATATTCCGCTGACTACCCATGTTGTCAGAAATGCCATACCCAAACCCACATTAGACCCCATCGTCGGGTGCTGCATGGCAGTAAACACCGAGCCCTGCATCATAAATATGGTACAGAATAAAACAACGGGCGCCAAAATAATCGTGCTTGCCGTCTTCCGACTACCAGATACTGCGATCACGCACAGAGCGGAAATCACCAAGATTACCCAATATATAACTGCTTCCCAAATCACTGAAGTGCCCACTGTTCAACCTCTTTTCTATCCATTCGTATATGACTCTTCTATTGTAACAGACGTCACACAGTGAACCAAGCCATAATTTGATCAGAAAGGGGGTAAACTCTGCGAATAACGTAAATAATGTACAGTAGCAATCCTACATTAAAGACAGGAAAGGAAATGATTCCATGAGAAGTGCAAGCCCTTTTGTCATTGTAAACGACGTGCAGCAGTCAATTGACTATTACCAATCGGTTTTAGGCGGAAAAATCAAAGTGCTAAACAAGCAGGAAGGCAGACTCTTGCACGCTGAACTTCACCTGGGTAGCAGTCATATCCATTTTTCGGATTCCTACGGTAAGCCGCTGAAAGCACAGCATGTACAAATCATTCTCGACTGTGAAAGTGAGGACGAGCTTAAGCAGGCTTACCACGCACTAGCAGAAAAAGGTACCGTTACCGTGGAGCTACAAGATACTTTCTTTGGTGCGCTGCACGGCGAAGTAACGGATCACCTTAACCAGATTGGATGGGTGATGAACTATTTTAAGAGATGATCACGTTCAGCCATAACCGAATACGTCTTATAGCCACCATCAACGTTCCTCACCCGATAACCGTATTGGGTCAAAATTCGGGCCGCAATATAGCCTCGCAGACCAACTTGGCAGGATACCGCGATCTCCAGATCACTAGGGATTTCCGCCATCCGCTCTCTAATCTCGGCCAGAGGAATATGAATCGAACCTGGAATGGCTCCTGCCTGTAGCTCCACTGCATCCCTAACATCAATAATAAGACCACCCTTTCGGTGAAAATCATCAACTTCATGCCACTGTATCGTTTGGACCAGCCCATCCATGATATTCGAAGCCACGTAGCCCGCCATATTCACAGGGTCTTTTGCTGAAGAATAGGGAGGTGCGTAAGCAAGTTCAATATCAGCCAGTTCTCGGACGTTCAAATGACCACGAATAGCCGTCGCAATGACATCAATTCTTTTGTCTGCTCCATCAGCTCCAACAGCCTGCGCCCCATAGATCATCCCATTCTCGGGATTAAAGAGCAGCTTCATAGCGATGGGTGATGCGCCAGGATAATAACCAGCATGCGAACCGGGATGAATATGAACAGCCTGATAAGGAACGCCCAGCCGCTGTAATGTTTTTTCATTATTACCTGTAGATGCTGAAGTCAATGCAAAGGTCTTAATGACGGATGTTCCGAGCGCCCCATCATAAGAAATTGTCTGACCGTTAATATGATCCGCTGCCAAGCGCCCCTGACGATTGGCTCCCCAAGCTAGCGATACCATCGTTGCAAACCCATGATTGCGGTCCTTGACCTGGATGGCATCCCCCACCGCATAAATGGCCGAATCGCTGGTTTGCAGTTGGGCGTTGACCTGGATGGCGCCGCGAAAACCAAGTTCCAATCCGCTTTGCTTGGCCAACTCATTTTCAGGAACAACACCGATCGCCAGAATAACCATGTCCGTCTGAAGTACACCCCCGGAGGTCAAACGAAGTTGTGCACCCTGCTCTTCAAAAGCCGTGACTCCTTCCTCTAAACGCACCTCCACCCCGTTCAGTCTCATATGCTGTTCTACCCATTTGGCCATTTCAGGGTCCAGTGGATTCAATAATTGTTGTCCCCTATCAATAATAGTTACTGCAAGTCCACGCTCCCGCAAATTCTCGGCCATCTCCAGCCCAATAAATCCGGCCCCGATCACCGTGACATGCTGGGGATGTCTTTCATCTACATATGCTTTAATGACGTCCGTGTCATGAATGTTTCTTAATGTAAATACATTCACAGCTTCATGTAATCCGGGAATGTCCGGTATCATCGGTTTGGCTCCCGGCGACAATACCACAATATCGTATGACTGCTCATCTGTTTCCCCTGTAACCATATCGCGGAAATGGACGAGCTTCTGCTCGCGGTCTATTTGTATCACTTCTTTCAGTACCCGCACATCTATATTAAAACGGTCTCTTATCCCTTGAGGCGTCTGGAGAAACAGCTTCTCCCGCGCAGGGATTGCCCCGCCAATATAGTAGGGAAGGCCACAGTTCGCAAAAGAAACATGCTCTCCGCGTTCAAACAGAGTAATCTCGTCTTCCTCATTCCATCTACGCAACCTCGCAGCAGCAGAAGCTCCACCTGCTACCCCGCCAATAATAACTATTTTTCTACCCACTTCTTCCCCTCCTCATATACCCTACGGGGTATAATATATACCTATGGGGGTATGTTGTCAACACGCAAAAAAAGACGGAGGTTGCCCCCCGCCTGATCAACCCTGAACGAATACCGATCTGGGTCGAAAAATCACTTGCGATGCTACACGAATGCTCTGTCACACTTAGTCTAAGAAGAGTCTACTGCTACTACTGCTGGCTGGCCGCGATCGCCTGCTCCAGATCATACAATATATCGTCTATTGCTTCTGTCCCGACAGATAGGCGTAACAGCTCCGGTTTTACTCCGGCAGCAACCTGTTCTTCCTCATTCAACTGCTGGTGCGTTGTGCTTGCCGGATGAATAATCAAAGACTTGGAATCACCTACATTCGCCAAATGAGAAAATAGCTTTACATTCGCAATTAGCTTGCTTCCCGCCTGGCTTCCACCTTTAATACCAAAGGTCAGGATTGCTCCTTGTCCTTTCGGCAAATACTTTTGAGCTAATGCGTAGGACGGGTGGCTCGGCAACCCGGTGTAGCTGACCCACTCCACATCCTTGTGGCCTTCGAGATATTGCGCTACCTTCAAGGCATTTTGACTATGTCTTTCCAGCCGCAGATGAAGTGTCTCCAAGCCTTGAAGCAGCAGCCATGAATTGAACGGAGAAATGGCAGCTCCCAAGTCCCGTAGCAATTGCACCCGTGCCTTGATAATATATGCGATAGGTCCCACCGCCTCGGTGTAAACAACTCCGTGGTAGCTCGGGTCCGGCTCAGTCAGCCCCGGGAAACGACCACTCGCTTTCCAGTCAAACTTGCCGCTGTCCACGATCACCCCACCAATAGACGTACCGTGTCCGCCAATAAACTTCGTTGCCGAATGCACAACAATGTCCGCTCCGTATTCAATAGGACGCAATAAGTAAGGACTTGGGAACGTGTTATCCACAATCAGCGGAATACCATATTCGTGCGCAATCGCCGCTACTGCTTCCACATCCAGCACATTGCCCTGTGGATTGCCAATCGTTTCGGCAAAGATGGCCTTCGTTTTACCCGTAATGGCATGGCGGAAATTCTCTGGATCATCCGAATCGACAAAATGTACTTTAATGCCCAATTTGGGCAGTGTTGTAGAAAATAGATTATATGTACCACCATACAGACTGGAGGCCGACACAATTTCATCTCCAGCTCCCGCAATGTTCAGAATGGAGAAGGAAATCGCCGCCATTCCCGAAGCTGTGGCCAACGCGCCAGCCCCGCCTTCCAGTGCGGCAATCCGTTGCTCGAACACATCCGTGGTCGGATTCATCAGACGCGTATAAATGTTGCCGAATTCTTTCAGCGAGAACAAATCAGCCGCATGCTCGGCATCCCGAAATCCATATGAAGTGGTTTGGTACAACGGAACGGCGCGAGAAAAGGTAGTAGGATCAATCTCTTGTCCGGCATGGACAGCGAGAGTTTCGAATGACAGCTTGCGTTCTTCTGACATGATTATTTCCTCCCTTGTTATACGTGCTGTATGAATCGTCTCTTCCTGTATGCGTAGTCATGGATGATTTTTCAATTATTCTCGCATAAAAAGGACGATTTGGGAAGATAATTCTCATTATTCAGGTAGGATATTATCATTTTACTTAAAGCATCAGGTTTCAGATCGGAAGGTTTTGCCCAAATGCTCACCCAAACCAAAATAATGGCGGAAATTATAGATTAGCGGACTCCACTTTGCCGGATCAATATGATTCTCACCGAGGATGATATCCTGATGAACATGCACCTGTATGGCTTGGGTTTCGACGATCGCAAAATCAGGAGAATGGTTAGGGATTCTTACATCCTTCACCTTGGCTTCAATTTGAATAGGACACTCCCTAATTCGGGCGGGCTTGACTCTATTCGACTCAATCGAAGTGAGTCCGCTGATCTCATACTTATCTTTATGGTACATAAATCCATGTTCCTTCTTTTCCGCTGGAACAGGATTCTTGCCTGTATAAGGAGCCAAACGTTCTACATTCTCCCACATCGAAGGCCCCGGGACGTTGATTACACATTCGGGATGCTGCTTCATATTTTCAAATGCTTTCCCGCCAATTCCAATACCTAGTACCACACAATCTCCTAATGCCCACGAGGAGGAAATGGGGCTAATATTGGTTGTTCCATCCTCATTCACCGTATTGAGTAAAATCACAGGGGTTCCGTAATATAAAATGCTCGGGTTAATCGTTTTAACGTCTGGGGTATGATTCATCTTATTCATCTGATTTGTTGGGTTCATTATCTCTTCTCCTTCTATTCAGATCTACCTCCCTATTGTAAAATATAAATATTTCAACCTTCATCGAAGTATGGATTACAAAGGGGGATAACCGTGCCATGAGCACCAAGTCAAATGTAGCCATGATTGCTTCTCTTGTTAGCGAGCCTTCCCGTGCAGCTATACTCACCGCTTTATTAGACGGCAGGTTCCACACGGCAAGTGAATTGGCCCATATGGCAGGCATCAAACCGCAAACGGCCAGCTTCCATCTGGCTAAAATGACCGAGGCACACGTCGTTACTGTGGAAAAACAAGGGCGTCACCGTTACTATGGCATTCAAGACCCCGAAGTTGCCCGGGTGATGGAGTCATTTTTATCCATAGCTCCACCTGTTCCAATCAAGTCATTCAAACAAGCCTCCGAAAACGAGGCCATACGGTTGGCAAGAACTTGCTACGATCATGTTGCGGGTCAATTAGGCGTACAGCTCATGAATTTTTTCATGCAAAAGGGGATTCTTTCCGAGGATCAGGACGGGCTTCATATTACGGACCAAGGAGAGACTTTCTTCACTGACTTTCAGATTGACCTTACAAAAACAAGACAAAAGCGCCGCTCCTTCTCACATAAATGCCTGGATTGGAGTGAACGACGCCATCACCTTGCAGGTGCTTTAGGAAGTGCTATTCTGGACAGATTATTTGAATTAAATTGGATCGAGCGTCTGCCTACAACCCGAGCGATACGTATTACAGCCGAGGGTAAAGGAGGTTTTAAAGAGATATTTTCGATAGAGGTCGACTAGATCATCAGAGTCCTTTTATTTTTCGCATTACCTCAAATCAAGCAGACTGTTTGAATTGGGCAATAGCAATGGCGGAGTCCTGAAAGTTAACTCCTGTCGTAGTAAGCAGGATAAATTAAGAAGCTTTCCCGCTCTGATCCGCCGCTTTTGCCCCATCTGCCGGAGAAGGTTGAATGGTATTATGAAAAAAGGTAGCCACAGCCACATACGTCTCCTTTTCATAGTCAATGATGTGTATACATTTGACTAATCCGCATATCAGACTGTGCGTTTCCCCAGAGTAATGAAACAGGTGTGGGCTGGATGAAGCTGTTCATTGATCAACCTCTCTTGAAGAACTCTACCGTTTCGTTAAATGATTGCTGAGCCGAATGTACGTTATATCGGGGAGAGTACGGATCACTGAATCCGTGCTGTCCGCTGAATTTATGTACCCGGATATTACGGTTATCTAAAATTGAAATGAGCTCATCCACATTAAATGATGGTTCTTCCTGTGGGAAAAAAAGCAGTGTTGGACAATGTGGAGTTATTTCTAAATAATTCCTAATACGAGAGCCATAGTATCCTACAATTCCATCAACATACTTTTCTTTACTACACAGCCAGGCAACCGTTGCCCCTATGCTAAAGCCGACGATAAATACCTTTTTATAGCGAGCTCGAATACTTAATAATAAACTTTCGATATGATAGAAAGAGCGTTCAAATCCTATATTTTCTATAAAATTGGTATAGGCACTTTCCTCTTGCGAATAGTCATAAGGCGTTTCTTTGCCTAGTAAATTTGGACAAATGACGTCATAACCCTGATCTGATAATAGGCTACAAAAATTTTGTATATGCTTGTTAATCCCATAAATCTCATGCAGTACAACAATTAGGGTGCTCGACTTTTTATCTATGCTTATCATATTGTCCCCCTAACCAGTTTTGAATATGGGAAAATAATTCATCCGGATACACGTATTTTTGCAGCAATAATTGTTTACAGTCCATATCTCTTTGCTTAGCTACCCACAGATCATTACGCAAAATTTGTTTAGCCACATATAGAGAGGCGAAGCAATACATGTTAACAACCTGTAGATAAGCACCTTCAGATATTAGAGGAGTATCCGGGATCGTTGTGGTTTGAGAAATGATTTGATTTCCATTCCCCGTCTTATCGAGCAGCATCCTGACCCCCCGCTGAAATCCTTCAGGAATACGTCCATTTTTGATTATATGATCCAGATCAGAAATATGACGGAATAGAAAATCAACCTCAGCCCCTTGGTCAAAGAGAACGAGTTTTTCCGGATCCCCTTTTGCCGTTCGAAACATAAAGCTGGTCCAAACTTTGCCGATGTTTAGTAACCATTGATCATTTTGAAGATAGTAATCTGGATTCGTTGAAAAGACGACTACATCCAAGTCAGAAAACTCATCAAAAGGCTTGTCCTCTCTTGCCCGGGACCCAACGATATAAACCGCAATAATTTCCTCATTAGAGATTCCCCATTCGGATATACGCTCCTCAAGCACTTCGTAAGCATTATTCATTACAATATATCCTCCTTTTTTAGAAAACATTATATCCAATCCAATAATTACGGTATATATTTTTAGTTAACATTCAAAGGAATGCTGCCTGATATACACCATTCATCAAATCAATTTCCCAATCTTCATCCTGTGATATAATTCTTTCAATATTACAGTTTGGAAGGATGGTGCAGATGTCGGAGCAGCGAGTATACATCCGGTTCTCTGAGGAGACGGACGCCGCAGAATTGACAGCAATGTACAAGCGCAATCGGGAATTCTTTGAGAAGTTTTCGCCAAACAACCAAGAGAAGTACTATACGGAGGAGCACCAGCTCCAGACAATTATTAAGAGCAAGGCCGACATGATGGAGGATCGGAAATATTCCTTTGTGGTATGCCACAAGGAGGATGACCGGATTATAGGCAGCATAGGTCTATCTTTTGTGGTGAGGGGACCGCTTCAGAGCTGTATGATCGGATACAGCCTAGATCAAGCATATAACGGCAAGGGCTATACGACGGAGGCGGTGAAGCAGGTGGTTCGCTATGCTTTCGATGAGCTAAAGTTTCACCGGATCTTCGGGGAAGCCTCTCCTCGGAATCCAGGATCTATCCGTGTGCTTGAGAAGGCTGGCTTTCATAAAGAAGGCATCTCTCGAAGCAACGTAAAGATCAACGGAAAATGGGAGGATCACCAGGTTTTGGCGATTATAAATCCATCTGAGGATATCTAGTTTAAAAGGAGGTTATTATGAAGTATCAATCCATCAAACTGAATGAAAAGTTATCTAAGTTTAGTGATCATTGGTCTCCGAAAGTTATTGGTGAAATGAATGACTATCAATTTAAATTGGTGAAAATAACTGGGGATTTTGTATGGCATGATCATCAAGATACCGACGAGGTCTTTATTGTACTTGAGGGCGAGATGTTCATTGATTTTAGAGATGGACGGGTACAGGTTTCCCAGGGGGAGATGTTTATTGTACCTAAAGGAGTCGAACACAAGCCATTCGCACATAAAGAGTGCCATATCATGCTAGTAGAGCCGAGGGGCGTAGTAAATACTGGAGGAGCAGAGTCAGAATTAACGGCAGCCAATGATACTTGGATTTGAATATATAGCAATAATTAGAAGTGAACAAGAAAAATTGAAGCTGATCGGAGATGGGGCGTATGCACTCCGTAGCTGTCTATTATTGCATTAAGCAAACGGGCAGGGGGATAGTTAAACAAAAATTTCGAGAAAGGAAGAGTATAGTGGATGATAAGAAACGCAGAATTTAAGAATAGTTATGCAGGATGGCGAGAAGTAGAAATAAAGGATTCCTCTCTAGGCATTACATTTCCCATGATGGTAATGTATCCAACGGACGAACCCGAACAAATAGAGCGATTGGGTCCATACCAGTTAGAGTTGGTGAGAGAGGCAGAGCCATCGGAAGGAAGGTTCCCTTTGGTTATCATCTCTCACGGTACTGGCAGTACACCGCTTGTGTATCGGATTTTGGCGCAGTATTTAGCACGTAATGGTTTTATTGTCGGCATTCCAGAGCATCCATTTAACAATCGAAATGATAATAGTCTGGAAGGGACTGCCCAGAATCTTATCTATAGACCTAAACATCTTAATATGGCCACCGATTGGTTTTTCGATAGTATGCTGTTCAAGGACAATTTGATACAGAATGCTGTGTCGCTCATTGGACATTCCATGGGTGGTTATACGGTATTAGCAGCGGCAGGTGGCGTGCCGACTTCTTTTCCTCACGAGACCTCGGACGGAAAGCCCCAGCTTATAGAGGTTACACCAGATTACCGAGTAAAATGCCTCGTTTTACTAGCGCCAGCGTCGGTCTGGTTTCGAGCTGAAGATAGCTTGCGTACGGTTAATCTACCTATCTTAATGATGGATGCAGAGAAGGATCAGTACACTCCTTCTTTACACGCGCGTATAATATTGGATGGCGTGCTGGACCCTAAGAAGGTACAATACAAAACCGTAAAAAACGCCGGACATTTCTCCTTTCTGAGTCCTTTCCCGAAATCGATGAGGACTCCAGCCCTTCTCCCATCGCAAGACCCTCCCGGCTTTGATCGCGAACATTTCCATAGGGGACTTAATGCTGACATATTGGATTTTCTATATGCTCATACACGTTAGTTGGATGACAACAGCGGCTGTCTAAGACTTTATTTTTCAAGTCTTGGTCCGCCGCTGTTTGATTTTTTGTTCAGTCTAAAGCTTATTTCCACTGGACATTTTAAAGAAACTGTATTCGTTTTGCAGGACTCTCTCAGTGCATGATTTCTCTCTTATTCACCTTAACACCTGATAAGGATTGATCAAACATATCGAGAATAAAAAGGAACCTCTCAGCTTCACGAAATACATGATCGGCTAATAAAGGATGGATAATGCTTTTTATTCGGCACTCGTCGATTAAATCACGCGCTGTTTTCTTAAAATCACGCAAGGACTTCACAGAGACACGGTTCTCATCAACAAATTGACTCAGGAGTGGAACGGTTTGTGACTGTGGCCGCATATGACTTAGGTCAATCGCTTGAAACATTAGCATATCAAAATCATTACTAAACTCCCTAGCTTGTTCAACCAGTTTACGTTCGGATGGATCAAGTAAATGGCCTATAAATTTTGCGTGATCGGCCATGATTTTTAAGAAAAATACATTTTCGTCAATAATAGCATCAGGTAAGGGTTCAAGTGTTCCTGAATTCAGTTCTCCTAAACGGTTTCTGAAATAATTTGCTTCCCGGCTTACGTGATCTACCAGTAAAGGAAAATTGGTTTGTCCAGGAAGCTTACATTGTAATATAAGGCCCAATACCATTCTCTTAAATGCCCAAATATTCGTCGCTGCATTCTGAACTTCCGTATTAAACTCTTTGATTGTATAAGGATCTGTCTTGTTATTAAATTCATGCGACCTTTTCTCGATATCCTCAAAAATGGTGTAGAACCGATTGGCTTCTGTTTTAAGTTGAGTATCTTCCGCTCTAAAACCTAACCCCAGAAAAAAGGAATGCTCCTTCATAATCCTGGACCAAAATCGTATTTCATCTAATGAGCGTGAAACGAATGCATCCAATCATATCCCTCCTCTATGTGAGCAAAAAAGCACTTACTTAGTCATATGGGATATGCCAGGTCATTATGATTATCGAATCCCACGCCTCATATTAGTCTAATTCTGAAGTTAACAAATTAAATTCCATAATAATACTCATATTTTAATATATATCATTTAATGTTTGGACAATTCTCCCAATCCAGTTCTATAATTCACTTGTTATTACATATATTTAGGAGGAAGTCATGAACAATATTATATTCAAAAAACTAGGAACAATAGTGTTAGCCCTTCTTATTGGAGCTTCGGTGTTCTCATTGTTCCCTACCGTTACAAAAGCAGAAACTACAAATGTGACTTGGTCAAATGGGTCATTGGATAACACTCTCACGAAAATCAATGAAGCTGACAAAGCATCTATAGGAAAAACCACAGGTAAATGGTATTGGGAGATCACTATAAAAGATACATGGGTTGAGTCCGCAGTTGCCATAGGAATTACTGGAGAGACAGGTACATTACCTTCATCCTCTTGGGATAGAATAGCAGCCTATGGTTTCACTCCTGAATTATTTGTTAAAACGAAAAACACATCAGACAGAATTCAAAGAACCAATTATGGTAGTAAGTTCGGTAACAAAGACGTGATTGGAGTAGCTCTAGATTTAGACAACGATAAGATCACATGGTATAAAAATGGGGTGTCTCAAGGATTAAGCATTGCTAAACCTTCGGATCTTGCTGGATTGCAAGTTTTTCCATTGATTATAAATGGTACAACATCAGAAAAAACACTTACTGCTAATTTTGGAGCAAGCGCTTTTAACTATTCTGTACCCGAAGGTTTTTTACCTTATCAAGATTCGGATACATCTACAACACCGGATACATCTACAAAGCCTGACCCGTCTACTACACCGGATCCATCTACTAAGCCCGATCCGTCTACTACACCGGACCCGTCCACTACACCAGATCCATCTACTACACCGGATCCATCCACTAAGCCCGATCCGTCTACTACACCGGATCCGTCCACTAAGCCCGATCCGTCGGATACAGATGGGGCCTCCCAACCAACTGGTGATCGAGCTATTCTGACTGTAACCATGGACAATGGGTTTGATAAAGAATTCGATTTGAGTAAAAAAGAACTCAATGCTTTCATCGCTTGGTATGACGCTAAAGATGCTGGTAGAGGTGCTTCTTTCTTTGCCATTGACAAGCACAATAACAACAAAGGTCCATTCAGCAATCGCAAAGACTACGTAATCTTCAACAAAATTCTCACATTTGAAGTAAGCGAATATTCAACGAAATAAACATGATGAAGGACTTCATATCGGCTAACATGCCAATGAAGTCCTTTTTTCACCGTTACCCTAATCTCGAAATCACGCCTACATTGCTATACTGGACGATACATTTTTTCTAGACTAAAAGTTTGCAAATCGTTTTTTAAACAAAAAAAGCACGGCTTCCAAAAAGCCTGGAAGCTGTGCTTTGCTTATTTATTCAACATTAATATTCGATAATAAAGGTAACAAGATAAAATGAGCAACTACCTCAACCGATGAGGATACTCACAGGAGAATTCGTCATGTTAAAAAAAGCTCTATTCATTGCTCTACTTTCTGTAGCTCTAACAGCTTGTGGAAGCAATTTCAAAGAAGCAACGACAAGGTCTGGGTCTTCAAGTACATCCTTTGCTACTGAACAAACAGCAAGCAATGAAAATACTGCTCAGCAAGCTTCTACAAATCAGGTCACAGATAAACAATATTTATTTGCTGAATTCATGAAAGATGGAACCCCCATGTTAACAGAAGATCAAGCTTCTATGGAACAAACGTCTTATGACTTCATTGCTAAAAACAGTGACTTATTTCCTTCCACAGATAAAAGCAAAGTCATTAATCTAGTAGACAAATCCGTAACAACAAAACACTTAAATAAAAATTTGAACTTATACTTAAACAAATTTGTAAAAATAAGCGGCGATGTAATAGATATAGAAGAAGATAACATTCCTATAGGAACAACGGCTATCGTTTATATTAGTGATGAAAATGATAATACAGTAATGGCAGTTTATCCGGGAGCAAGTGGGGAAATTTTTGAAGGAGACGTTGCTACAGTTATTGGAGTTCCTATCGCTAATTTTTCATATGAAAATGTTTCAGGTGGCTATACGAATACTACACTGTTAGCAGCTTCTTTTCTCACGAAAGAAAATCAATAAATTTTAATCAAGTAAGCCCTTAAGCGAGTATTCAACTAAATACACAACGAGAGGGACTCTATCCGGCTAAATAAAGTGATTAGGAAATTGTTCAAATGCAAAAAGCTCTGCCGACCCATAAGGTTAGCAGAGCTTTTTATCTAATCTAATTTCGGACAGAATGAAAGAAGGTCGTTCAACTTGATTGATGGGTCATTATCATACAATTCTTTTCGCAAAATTAAACCCAACATGATTTAAGGATGATAACCAAGAGGATATAGAGCACCAAAATAGCCGCTGTAGAAGTCCACACACCGCAAACAGCTGCACCTGCACATCCGCTCATAGCTTTAGCCCTCCTTTATTTGTCTTCATCTTAATATATGTGTAAATATGTTTTATGACCGGGCATTCAGGTAAACATAAAAAGCACTCCATTTACGCATGCCAGCGGAATATTAGGATACTTTCCGATCGCGTGCTGATATCTTTGTTAATATGGAAGATGAGATATACACCGCGAGAAAGCCATGCTTAATAGTTCCTGATTGTAAATCTGATACTTACGGTTTTGATCCAACACCCAATTTGCAAATCCCACAGCTTTAGTGTAGCAATTATAATCATAGGGATTAATTTTAAACTCAAGAATATTCAGCATCATCTGGTTCTCTTCATCTGATAATTCCAAGCCCAACTGGCTAAACTGTCTTTGTCGAATTCTCCGAGCGGTGTCGTCTTGTATGGCTCTGTGCTGAATGGACACTTGTCCTTTATGTTGACGATAATACAATAAGCTTATAGGGAGGTTTGCTATTTGTACCTGAGAGGCTAATCGGTTCCACAGTTCGTAGTCTTCGGCATGAGGATAACTACTATCATATTGAATGTTTAGCCGATGTATCATGCTATTGCGTATTATTGTAGCAGGATGGCAGATACAGCAATGAAATAACAACCATGTTCTAATTTCTTCATGACTAGCCGGATTCACCTTAAGTGCCCCTCCACTAGAAGTAGTAAAAGCAGCACCACATACATCAATTAAGGGATTTTGATCCATGAATGATATTTGCACATCCAATCGATCTGGCGTAGAAATATCATCGCTATCCATACGAACGATATATTCACCAGTTGCCCTATTGAATCCCTCATTTAAAGTAGCAACCAAACCTTGATTGGTACTATGGAATATTTTAACCACTCTAGGATCTGTTATCTGTGAAATAACAAAAGCGGATCCATCTGTTGAGCCATCATCAATAATAATCAATTCAAAATCGGAATAGGTTTGAGCTAATATACTGTGGATTGCTTCCCAAACAAAGGACACAGTGTTATAAACTGGCAGTATAACTGAAGCTCGTGGCACAAGAAGTTCCCTCCATTCTACATTTTAAAATTAGAAAATATTATTTTGCATAAAAGCCAACTTCCCTATTTTTCTCGAAAACTATTTCTTCGAATGTTCATGCTCCAAGTATATGTATTGAAATATATTTTGAGGCGGCTTCTCGGTAAAAAAAGCTTTCCATAGCCACCCTTTGGGGTATTTATAGAAAGCTAATCTGCTTTGCAGCGTCTATAGCGCTCACTTGAAATTTTTCAGGAAACTGTTTGACAATGCCTTCTGTCAGAATGTCCGCTAAATGATTCATATGGATCTCGTTTTTGTCGGTTGCTGCAATCTCCGCTCTCCAATCTCCTTTGATATAGTCAAGGACTAATTCCGTAATCAACTGAAGGGGCGTATACAGCATATCTTGTAACGTTTTAAACTGCCAGTTCGGATTCGCATCACTTAAAAATTTGGCGATATCGTCGGCGTTTGTATGCCAATCCGCCTCCAGCTTTTTCACATCCGCCTGATTGCCCGTTTTGGCAGCCGCTACAATTTTGCCTGCGATCAGAATATGCTCCCTCAGGAGATCAGCCAGCTTATTACCAGCGGCTTCCCCATAATAAGGCTTGATCAGATTGCCTATATCCTGCTGATTCCGTAAAAGCCGGTCCAATACGTCCTTCTGATCTTGAAGATTAGATATGGCGCTGACAATATAGTTCCTCGTCCATATCGTATGGTCGATCCATACCTTCTGCATATCGCCTTTCAGTTGCACCATTTTGGAACTTAGGCAAGCAGATCCTTCTCCTCCCCTACCTTCGCTTGCGCGACTACTAACGGAGTCATGCTAAAAACGAGCAACAAGGTTAACGGCAATGCCAACAGCCATTTGTTTTTCAATTTTATCTACTCCTCTGTACGTTTGGAATAAAACAGGCTGTCTTATTATGGTTGAAATATCCGAAATTTTATACAGAGGATTATTGATTATCTACAGTTTTCCATCATTGTGGGAGCCATGTCACGATCAAGAGGTAACAAGACGAGACAGATGCCTTAATGGTCTCTAAAATATTATCTTTGTCTCTAGCAGAATGATGATCTTTGACTTGGTTCCACTCTTAAGAATTCTAATTGCTGCTAAAAACTCTCAAGATATGCATTATCACATTAGTTAGAAAATTGTTTCAATGGAACAAATAATCAAAGAAAATAACAGGAAATACCGATAATATGTATGGCAGATAAAAAGCAAATACCACAACCGATGTGGATATATGAGGACATTTAATAAATGAAAATAGTAAGTGTATAGAATTAAGTTCTAAATAACATAAGGAGAGTTAGAATGGAATATATGATAGAAGTATTCATGGGCTTGTTTGCACTAATTCTTATATTATATCCTTTCAAAGTACTGGTACGATGGTTATTAGGATTCTTAAATTTAAAAAATGTCGTCACTTCCTTTATTAATTTTGGCACGCTTGCTTTGTCGTATCTAATATTTATTACAGTTAGATCACAATCAATAGAGGATATATTAAAAGGAGCTTCGATTGCCATACCTGTTTTTGTACTATACTTAATAATTGATCTTCAAAAAAGTAATGAACATAGTAAATTTATAAAGTTTATTCATCATCTGGCGGTAAGGATTATGGTCTCTGTCTTTACTTTTATTTTGGTTTTGTCTTTCTATTATCAACAATTAGATGACATTTTCTATATAAAGTCACTTTTGATTGCTATAGTTTATATTTTCGTCATTCTTAGACGGAGAACTAAGAAAATAACAAGAAAAGTTAAAAATAACGAAGAGAAGGAAACTGCATTACCCACTACTCCATAAAACAGAAAAGATACCCTGACGTTTTAAGTAAGTGAGTAATCAAATAAAGACTCTTATGGCAATATATTAGCAGAGTCCTTTCATTTACTCTAAATTCACATTGATCACGGAAAAATAAGATTAGTTAATCTTAATAGCTATTCGGTGATCGGTGTGTTGAATCTAAAAGTAAACAATCCCCGCTGACCAAGTATGGTTAGCGGGGATTGTTTAGTTGTTTTTGAGTTGTTGTTTACGATTATCTTTTACTGTGGTTTTCAGGCTCGCGACGTTTTAAACCTGCCAAGCCAATTAGTCCCAACAGGCCAAGCCACCCCCAATTATTATTATTATCGTTATCATTATTATTAGTAGTAGTTAGCATTTGTGTTCTACCATTGTCGTTTGTGTCCATATTGTTTTGACTGTTTTCAGCAAATGCTACTGCCGCTCCAAAGCTTGAAATCATTAATGCAACAACAGCCATTATCTTCATTTTTTTCAACATACCTAAACCACTCCTTTAAATTTGTGTTTGCAATCAATTTTTTAATGTATTTAGCATGCCAATTGAACTTATTTCTTATACACACATTAAATCTTCACTACTGGGAATCATAAATTTGTACATCATTAAAATTAAAAAAGGAGTGGTTTTTATAATGGGTATCCTAAGCGGGAATCCAAAAGACGAGCCCATGCATTACGGAGAAGTTTATAGTGTGTGGCAGTTTTCAGCGTTAGCGAAAGGCAGCGTTTCATTTTACCAAGCATGTTTAAACCACGCAGGAGACAAAGAACTCAAAAAAATATTGGATGATCTTATTGATCAAGCTAAACTGGAAATCCAAGAATGCGACGCAATGCTTACTGATAATGGGATTGCCCCAGCTCCTATTTTGCCTGAAAGACCCCCTGTGAAACTTGAGGATATCCCGGTTGGTGCAAGGTTTACTGATCCCGAAATCGCAGCTAAAATCGCATTAGATACCACTGTAGGATTGACATCTTGCAGCCAAGCTATGGGTCAATCCATTAGAGAAGACATCGGGGCTTTATTTGCGAAATATCATCTAACTAAGACTGCTTTGGGAGTTCGTATTTTAAAAATGAATAAAGAAAAGGGTTGGCTAATACCCCCCCCTCTTCAATTAAAAAGACCTGAACCAGTTAAAGCCTAAATTTCCAGTACGATTCCTCAACACACTGTTCCTTAGATTGTTCAACAAAAATCCCCGCCGACCAGTTAAGGTTTGCGGGGATTTGCTTTGCTTACGTTTAAGCACCTCCGATGGTAACGTAAGGCTGAATACTATTGTGTTGGTTAAGGGCTTGATCCGGCACAGTAACAATAAACAAAAAGCTAGCCGCGATGATCAGCAGTACCATTTTTTTCAACATTGGTCATCCACACCTTTTCCATAAAATTTAAAAATGCTGCTTTGGTTTCAGGAGCCGCATAATCCCGAAAATGTAAAAACAAACCCAAACAGTTTATAAAACAAGTCTCATTATTTAGTGTATGATAACTTACTAATGAATACATCAAATGTTTAAAACCATCAATGTAAGAACCTCGATGTAAATAATAATAAGATAACTCGTAACCAAACCACGCGATATAATCCGTTATCACTTGTTGGGTATACATATCATCTGATGATAGTTGCTGTTGTGCAAAAGCATTTATTTCGGCTTCAAATTGCTGAAGTATACCTTCTACATCTATACTATATTGGTTTGCTGAAATTATAACATTCAACAGTTTTGAGATTTTCTCATTCTCGTTAGTGGCGGATGTTGCTGCAATATATTCAACATAATCTTGAAGCACACTTATATCTCCTGACAACAGTTTATATACGTAAGTATTACCTTCTGCCCAACTTTTGAACAAGCTAATCCAGTGTTGAGTATCGTCGTCAGTCTCTTTAACTGAGACCAGAGGAATATAAGCATTTAGGAAGTTGGCAGAGCAATCGTCAACAACAAAGAAATTTATAAAATTATGCTACTCAAGTCTCAAGACCTATTCACCAAATAAATTTAAAATTGAATAGATTGTTCACAATCAACATTAATATGCGGCGAATGGGAACTTAATCGACCATGAAGAGATCAGTTGTTCTCTATTCAGACATGTTACAAAAGAAAAGCACGTTAAATTACTCAGTCGGAGGAATCACTATTTTGAGAAAGCTATCATTATTCTTTATTTCCATTATCATGTTGGGTGCAATGTTGTCCGCTTGTTCTGCCATTACATCCACCGTGGATCAAGCGACTACAGGCGTTACGTCCGGCGAGAGCAAAGAAATCGAAAAATACAATGCGTATGTGAGGCTGAATAACTTGATGACAGGCAGAATCAATGAGGTTCTGGTTCATTATTTCGAGAAGTTCGGAGTTGATACACAGCCTGTAATCGAGAAGAACTTCAGCTTCATCATGCTTGACGTTGCTGAAACTGAGCGGGAAGTTATTGATAAAGCGAACGGCTATACCGCAAGCCAACCTGCTTTTGCGAACGCAGACCCCGTAGTGATCAAACTGACACCGGTCATCAATGATCTGTTGTCCGTCCTGGACGAAATGAAAGCCTACTATGATACAAAAGGCTACGTGGATGATGACTTCGCAAAAGGAAAACAGCTGCATACCAAGCTGGTAAGTGCCAATCTCGCTTACGAGACTGTCTCCAAACAATACTTCACGGCTATGCAAAAATTGGGTAACGAGCAGCGTCTGGCTGAACTGCAAAAACTCAAGGATTCAGACCAGCAGATCAGGTATAATGCCTTGAAGTTCATGATAGATGCCGAGGCTACGGCCATTGAAATGGATGAGCAGGGTATCACCGCCAACAATGTGCTGCAGCTTGATATGACGAAGTTTAAAGCCAAATACGACATTATGACCGCAGATCTAAGTGCGCTCATGACAATCTCAAAAGACAAGAATCGAGTTCAAAAAGAAGGGATTAACAGCTTCAGTATCAGAAACTATGTTGATTCAGCCACTGAGGCAAAAGCGGCTGCTTCGAAAATTATTGAACGCATCAATAAGAAGAAACCTGTATCTGATTCTGACCTGAACGGCCAGTTCCTGAACACTACGGATGGCACACCTGAGAATTTCAATTATAAGCTAAGCAAGGCAGTCGAACGATATAATGAAATAAATTAAGCGTATCTAACGATAGGGGCTGCGAAAACAAATACGGAGTTCCGGTAACGAACAAGCTCTGCCAACCATAAGGTTAGCAGAGCTTGTGCTTTAAAATCCTCCAATGGTAACTTGAGGGTGAATGCTATGATGGTGGTTAAAAGCTTATCCGGCACATTAACAATAAGATTTAAAAATGCTGATTTAATTTCTGGAACCGCATAATCCTGAAAGTGTAAAAATAACCAACCTTACTTCTCAAAGCGGGTATTCATCCGAAGAACGTTCAAGAGCAACTTGGACATTCGTCTATCAATCAATGTAACTCTGGATACCTATTCACATGTTCTTCCCAACCTCCAAGAGGCGGTGTTAAAAAACATTGGCGATTCAATTACAGATGAGAGTATTAGCACTGAAAAACCCACTTTACTAGATTAAAGGTTAGAAAAATGGTAGAAAAATGCTCACTCCAACAAAAAAGCGCGACCTCCAAAAAGCTTGGAAGCCGCGCTGTGCTTGAGTTGATAGCTATGCTGGTGAAGGGAATTGAACCCCCGGCCTACGCATTACGAGTGCGTCGAAATAGAGTTTTGGTGGGTTTTACAAGACTCCTATAGCCTGCACTATCAAGAATAAGGTTCCTACTGGTAGTCTAGATATCCGTATTTCGGTAGAAGATTTGGTAGAAGAAAGTAATTGAGGCAATAAGACGAGACTGATGCCTTAATGCTCTCTTAAGTCTCCTTCTCGTCTCCTACGAGCATGATGATCTTTAGATTTTGATCCCGGCCCTCCAGATGACAATATCCCGTAGTATAGAATTTCCCGCCCCCATAGAGTTAGGTATCTTACTCTAGAACAAGCTAATAACTTTTATGTTCTCTGTGCGCCTCCACGTCTTTATCACCAGATCTAACATATCACAGCGGCCTGCTGAAAAGGAAAAGAACAATGTTCCTTTTCTAAATGATCTAAATATAATCGCGCCATTTATACCTACTCTTAAAGCATCTTTTTATTATGTAAAAAAGCTCTTATTCTAAGTAAGGATTTGAACTTATCCAACAAAAAAACAATTCAATGTTCGTTTTTATTATATATGGAATTAACTGCTATTTATTGACATGTTATTGGAACTAACTTAGAATGTTTTTCTACTATTATAATAGCATGCTCATTTAGTTCGTTGATGCATCTCCACATGCAGTGCTTTAATTTGGTTAGCTAACTCAGGTACAGGGCCATCCACTTTCGCATCGCGAATGATTTCCTGAATGGATAAATTGTAGATCGGCGTTGGCACAACGTTCAATTCCTCCATCCATTGAACCAGTTGAGCAGAAGAACTCGCATATACGATGCGGCCCAATCCAACCCATGCATGAGCAGCTGCACACATTGGGCAATGTTCGCCAGATGTGTATACCGTTGCTTTTGCTCGTTCCTCTGGTGTCATATGGTTAGCAGCCCATCGTGCCAAAGCAAATTCCGGATGTTGAGTATGATCCCCCCCAGAAATATGATTATAATCTTCTTCCAGTACGTTCCCTTGTTGGTCCACAAGTAGAGAACCAAAAGGTTCATCTCCATGCTCCAGCGCAATTCGTGCAAGTTCCACACAGCGTTGCAAAAGCTTCGAGTCTTGTTCTGAAATCATGATTATCTAACCTCCTAATATGATGAGTTTTTTGATATTGTATAAGGATAAGATAGCATGCCCCTTTATCCTCGTGTATCGTTTAGATTAAAGTGCAGTATGTTCCTTCATTGAAGATTCCGGGCTGGATGTTCTTTGTCGTATGTTGCTATATGCGATGCCGCATAAAATAATGATAACGCCAATCCACTGAGACCAGCCGACAAATTCTCCTAATACAAGAGAAGACATAATAACGGCCATGGGTAATTCAGATGCAGTCATAATTGTACCCATTCCTGAACCAATATGTGGCATACCTATGGAGTACAAAAGCGGAGGCAACACTACTCCGAACACTCCGAGGACTAATCCAAAAGGACTCAATCCTGCCAGCACATCGGGGTTAAATAAGAAGGTTGGCGGAAATACTACAAAAACAGTAATAACAGCTCCGGTTGAAAGAAGGGCGCTTTTCAGTATGGGCGAAGTTTCTTTCGCAACAGCACCACTAAGAAAAACAAATAAAGCAAATGTTGAAGCAGCCAATAGCCCCCATATCGTTCCTTGCCACGAGAGCGAGAGATCACCCTCAGAAAAAATGTTTGCCGCCAAAACCGAACCGATGAGCAGTATTCCAATCGAGATAAGTTTACTTCTGGTTGGTTTTTTCTTCTGGAGAATCCATTCGTATAGTGTCCCAATCCAAACAAACTGAAATAAAAGGACGATAGCTAGAGAAGCATTTATGGTCTGTAGCGATTGATAATAAAACATGCCTGTCAGTCCAAATGGAATTCCGGATAGAAGGAGTTTTGTAACCTGCTTGTACGTAAGGTTTTTATTTTTTACAAAAATTACAAATATCCAACTCAAAACTGCACCAAAGAAATACTGCGCACCAGTTACCTCTGGTGTTGAAAAACCAGCGCTATATGCCAGTTTAACAAATGTGGAAAGTATGCCGTAACAACAACCTCCCAAGAAAACAATAACTGCATAATGCCACAACTTCATAAACAATCCTCCTTTTTTGAATACAAAAAAGCCACACAAATGCGTAAAGGCATTCGTGTGGCGAAAATAGAGATGACTCTCTAGAAAAATCCACATCCATCGGGTTTTAGTATTTCGTTCTTTCGGTATCAGTATAAAAGCAAAGGTTTGTTCTTGTCAATAATCTGATTCGGAGAGAATCAGGATGAAATCTAAAGTAGGTCAAAGCGACAGTAACAGTTAAATACAAAGTAATGTGATTAAATAGCAATCAAGTCCAAATTATTTTTTAATTATTTGGGCCAAAATTACTACATATATGAAATGTAAGAATGTTCATGTGAATTTCTCTCTACAAGTTAAATTCCAGAGAAAAAAACCTTGCATTTTCAAAAAAGATTGTTTTATTATTGTCCGCAAAGGGAGCTTGTACATCAACTGGATTGTGACTGTTCAATCAGGCAATACCATTTCTGGCCAGAAAAGACGTACCTTCAGCTAACTTTCACAAAATTTGAGGCCTGTGACAAATAGAAAATTGCTAACACAGCCTTACAGGATGTAACCGTCGAAGGGCAATATCTGGATCGCTAAACTTCCAGCATGGTGATGTTGTCTAAGATCTATGCACCGGACAGCTATTCAGTTTTTTTTGATGCAAAGTCACAGCCAGAGAGGAAGAGCATTCATGAATTATGACCAGTTGGCCAAGGAGATTTTGTCTGGAGTTGGCGGTGTTGAAAACGTTACCAGCGTTGTTCATTGTGTAACACGATTGCGCTTTCAATTGAAGGACGAAGGATTGGCCAAAACGGAAGAATTAAAAAGTTTGTCTGGGGTCATTACGGTTATGCAAAGTGGGGGGCAATACCAAGTTGTTATTGGGAACGAAGTTCCAGATGTGCATAAAGCCATAACTAAAATTGGAAAATGGTCTTCAGATGATGAAGAGACATTAAATTCAAATGACGAAAAAACATCCAAAGGAAACATCTTCAATCGTTTTATTGATATGATTTCAGGTGTTTTTCAGCCATTACTTGGCCTATTGGCTGCAACAGGAATGATTAAAGGATTCAATGAACTGTTCTTGTCTTTCGGTTGGATTACTGAAACATCTGGGACGTATCAATTGCTAAAAGCAACTGGCGACTGTCTGTTTTACTTTTTCCCCGTATTTCTAGGGTACACTGCAATGAAAAAATTCGGTGGGTCTTCCTTTATTGGAATGGCTATAGGAGCATCTCTCGTATATCCGACGTTGTCGGGTTTAAGTGAAGGAAATCTACAATACGTTTTGTTTGGAGGAACCATTTTTGAATCTCCAATTCATATCACGTTTTTGGGTATTCCTGTAATTTTGATGAGTTATTCCTCCTCTGTCATACCTATAATTCTGGCTTCATTCTCTGCCTCAAAATTAGAAAAGTATCTAAAAAGAGTTATTCCACAAGTGGTAAGAACTTTCTTGGTTCCCTTTTTTACGATGCTTATTATCGTCCCAGCCACTTTTTTGGTTATAGGTCCGATCTCTACATGGGCAGGGAATTTAATTGGCGCGGGCGCTACCGAAATTTACGGATTTAGCCCCATTTTAACGGGATTAATCATAGGCTCAATGTGGCAAGTCTTGGTTCTTTTTGGACTTCATTGGGGGATTATTCCCATTGCGTTGCTGAATATTGGCACACTAGGATCAGATCCGATTATGGCGCTTTCTTTTGGAGCTTCATTTGCGCAAATCGGTGCGGTTCTAGCGGTTCTGATCAAAACCAAAAATCAAAAAACAAAAGCTTTGAGTGTACCGGCATTCATTTCAGGGATTTTTGGCGTCACGGAGCCTGCTATATATGGCCTGACCCTGCCTTTAAAAAGACCATTCATTATGAGTTGTATTGCCGGAGGGATCGGTGGAGGCCTATTGGGATATGCCGGGTCAAAATTCTATATTCTTGGGGGCCTCGGTGTGTTTGGCTATCCCAATTTCGTAAATAAGGCAGCCGGCATTGATTTCAGTTTTTACATGTCACTTATCGCAACTGCAGCTGCCTTTATTTTTGGGTTTGTCTTGACCTATTTTATTGGTTTTAAAGATCCAACAGAAACAATGTCAACAAATATGGGTGACAAACAAGAACCGATTCCCAACACAAGTCAATTGAATGACCAACCATTTGAAATTGTTAGTCCGATGACCGGTACTGTTGTTAGACTCCAAGATATTAAAGACGAGACTTTTGCAGGAGAGCATATGGGTAAAGGGATAGCCATCCGCCCCACGAACGGACGGGTCGTATCCCCAGTGAACGGCATTGTACAAACGATTTACCGTACTAAACATGCCATTGGTCTCATTAGTGATGACGGGGTAGAAATACTCATTCATATCGGACAAGATACGGTTCAGTTGAAAGGTCAGCATTTCAATGCATTTGTTAAGGATGGTGATCGTGTTCAGGTCGGTGATATCATTGTAGAGTTCGACTTGCAGGCGATCCTGGATGCCGGCTATGAAACGGTAACCCCCATTATAGTCACGAATACGTCTACGTATCGCGACATTGTAGGGATCAAAAATGACATGGTTAATGAAAAAGAACATTTAATCAAAGTATATGTATAAAAAATAGGGAGGTACGTGGAAATGTTTAATGAAATCACTAAATTCCCGGATAATTTTCTGTGGGGTGGAGCTACAGCTGCGAATCAAATTGAGGGAGCTTATCTGGCTGATGGTAAGGGACTGACGACCATTGATTTGATGCCGACGGGGCCCAAACGTAATCAGGTTTCGACTGGCAACTTAAATTCATTTGTACCCGAGGATGGCGAGTTTTATCCTTCGCATGAAGCTATCGATTTTTATCATCGTTATAAAGAGGATATCGCGCTTTTTGCTGAAATGGGTTTCAAATCATTTCGAATGTCGATCTCCTGGGCCCGTATCTTTCCAAATGGTGACGATGTAACTCCGAATGAAGCAGGATTGCAATTTTATGATGACGTGTTTGATGAACTTCTGAAGTACAATATTGAGCCTGTCGTTACGATTTGTCATTTTGATTTACCCGTGAACTTGGCGAAAACGTATGGCGGCTGGAAAAACCGAATCATGATTGAACTATTTGAAAAATACTCCAAAACACTGTTTGAACGCTATAAAAATAAAGTGAAATACTGGATGACATTCAATGAAATTAATATGTTATTGCATCTTCCTTATACAGGAGCGGGCATTATTTTTGAAGAAGGCGAGGACAAACAACAAGTTCTGTATCAAGCAGCGCATCATGAACTTGTAGCAAGTGCACTGGCAGTCAAGGCTTGTCATGAAATCATTCCTAATGCCATGATGGGATGTATGTTGGCGGCTGGAAATGTATATCCATACAGTAGCAATCCGGAAGATTACTGGGAAGTAATGAAAATGGAGCATGATTCATACTTCTTGATTGATGTACAGTCCAAAGGCGAGTATCCAGGTTATGCCAAACGCTTTTTCATTGAGAATGGAATTCAGCTACAGCTTGAGCCTGAAGATTTGGAGATTCTGAAGACATATACTGTGGATTACATCGGTTTCAGCTATTATTCGAGCCGTTGTACCAGTGCTGATCCTGAAATTTTGAAGAATTGTACGGATGGAAATGTGTTTGGTTCCGTAATTAATCCTTACTTGGAAACCTCCGAGTGGGGATGGACAATTGATCCAAAGGGCATGCGTATTACCTGCAACCAGTTACATGAAAGGTACAACAAACCATTGTTTATCGTTGAAAACGGACTTGGTGCCCAAGATACTCTTTTGGACAACGATACCATTGAAGATGATTACCGCATTGAGTATTTGGACCTTCACTTTGCAGAGATTGCTGAAGCAATAAAAGACGGAGTTAATATTATTGGTTATACAAGTTGGGGACCGATTGACCTTGTGAGTAACGGTACCGGCGAAATGAAAAAACGGTATGGATACATCTATGTGGACAAAAACAATGATGGTTCTGGCACGCTTCGTAGAATCAGAAAGAAAAGTTTTCATTGGTACAAAGAAATTATCGCTAATAATGGAGCGAAGTATTTTCAGAAATAATCGCTGATTTAATACAGGTTAACTTTCTATGTAGACTAATAAATAAAATATAAATTATCCCCTTTAAGAAGACTATGATGTAAAAAACACATGGCACTTACAGGGGATTTTTCGAGTGAATTTTCTAGATATAGTGAGGGAGAAAACTCAGATGAATCTTGATTCGGAATCTTTGCTTGAACTGAAAAAATCAATTGGTCTGGGGCATAGTTTTAGCGACATTGAAGTCAAGCAAGTTAATAGTGCGTTGGCTGGCATCACTGACCTCATTCGGTTATGTGGTGATAATCCAGGTAGAGATGAATTGAAAGAGACTCCTTGTCGTGTTGTTAAAGCGTTTATGGAATATACCGAAAGATATAATGAAAATCCTGAAGCCCTTCTGGAGAAGTCTTTCGATGTATCTTATGATGAATTAGTTCTTGTGAAAGATATCTCTTTTCATTCTCTTTGTGAGCATCACTTTGCTCCGTTTTATGGAAAGGCGCATATTGCCTATCTACCACAAGGGAATATCATCACGGGATTATCCAAGCTAGCCAGAGTGGTAGATGCCTATGCACACAGATTTCAATTACAAGAGAGAATGACAACACAAATTGCAGATACCTTGGATAAAGTTCTTAAACCACTAGGAGTAGCCGTATACATCGAAGCTGAGCATTACTGTATGTGTGGAAGGGGCATTAGAAAACGTGGAACTGTAACGAAAACTTCATCATTCCGTGGTGTGTATAAAGACGATGCGGTTGCTCGGTCTGAACTATTGGCAATGATTAAATGTTGAGCGAGCATTTGTGAAAAATGAATTTTCAAACCGTGATGACACGTTGCCGGGAACATGGTCCCATTGAAAGTCGCTGTTTAGCGGCTTTTTTATTTTATCGGTACAAGTTCTTGTCCCGATTGCCGAAAATGGACAAGAACATAGTTCGATTACCGATTAGGTATGTATCTAGCCATTCCGGTATAATCTTCTCCACTGTACCGCCATAATCCACAATATCTATCAAATTCTCTCCCAACGGCTGTACAACATATACTTTTACCTGGCTTAATGCAGCAGCAAATAATTCGATATCCGACTTTAACACCTTATATGTATGTTTCATGCTGATCACCTCGGTCATTCATTCGATGAACGAAGTGGTAATTCCTTCAACAAAAAAATCCCCGCCCACCAGGTTAAGGTTAGCGGGGATTGCTGTACTGACGTTTAGGAACCTCCAACTTGCACAAGGATCTGGATACCAGGTACAGTCATGAAAACTAAAAAGCTACTCGCAACAATTAACAGTCCTATTTTTCTCAACATTACCTATCCACACCTTTTCAATTAGATTGGAGAACTCTGTTTTGATTTCAGGAATCGCATAGACTTGGAAACGCATAAACAGGCCAATACAATTTATAAAGTAAGTCTCATTATTTATTATATGTGACTTTACCATTGCAAATAACAATTGTTTAAAACCATCACTGTACCTTTCTCTGTTTAAATAATAGTAGGCCATTTCGTAACCAAACCATGCAATGTAGTCGGGTACTACTTGTTGGCTGTACATATCAGTAGATGTCGGGAGTTGAGTAAAGGCATCAATGTCTTTTTTAAACCTTGAAAGTACATCATCAACATCCAAATTATATTGATTAGCAGCTATCATAACGTTTAACAGCTTTGAAAGTTTCTCACCTTCCATGGTATCTGCTGTTTCGGCTATGTATTCAACATAATCTGAGAGCACGCTGACATCTCCAGACAAGAGCTTATTTACATAAATATTGCATCGTGCCCAATCTTGATACATTTCTATCCAATAGAGGGTATCATCATCAGTCTCTCTAACCCAATCCAAGTCCGCATAGGCGTATGTATATTGTAGAGCTTGTTGGTAATCGCCTCGGGCATCACAGACACTCGCACATAGTAAGTCGGCATACGTGATGTACACAAACATCGGACGACCTAGTTTCTTAACAGCCTCATTGCGTTCTTGGTTCTTCTGTTGATGTTTCCAATTGTATTGGATTTTAGCTTTAGCTCTCATCACCCTCGCTATTTCATCAACCTTGTCCCATTTACGCAAAGACCTGTACACATTAGCCAAATCCTTTAACGCATCAAGTTGTTCTAAATCATCTAGGCGCTCGACATAAGGCTCAAATAGTATAGCTGCCTTGTGGTTGCGGCTTTGGTCGTCTCCAATCTGAATCGTGAATATACGATATTGACAGACTGCCAAGCGTTCAGAGTGTTGATATTTCTCCGCTTCAGCTACCCCTTCATAGAGCAGCAATGCAGCCGCATGTCGTCCCTGTGTCAACAATTCTTCTGCAATTTCAAATAGTTTAGGCGAATAGAGTAGGTTGTCCATAATGGTTCCCACCACTCGACGGATCGCATCCAGCTTGTCCAACTCCGCACAGCGATACAAAAACGGCTCGATTCGCCTCATATTCGGTGGAGTGTCGATGATGTAGTTTTCTATAAATAGATCATAAAAATAGCCTTCTGGTAAACCCATAGCCTCTGTAATGCGATCTATCTGGTTAACAGACATAGATTTATTTCCTGACACTATGCTACTTACTATCCCCCTGTTCATGCCTGCTATATGCCCGAATTGCGTTAGACTCATGCTCTCTTGTTTTAAGTATCTGTCTAATTCTGCTCGTATCGTAGGTGTATGCTTCATGCCATAGCCACCCTTCGCATAAACTTTCCATAATTTTTAAAATCATACTTCATTTTTCACCAAAATTAACCACCTGTCAATATACCATGCAACTAATGTAAAAATTCGATCTTTAGCATGAAACGAAACAAAAAATTAATTATATATAGCATAATAATCCTACAAAAAAGACCTCAGTGTAGAAGATTGTCCAGAATCACAAAAAAGCGCGGTCTCCAAAAAGCTTGGAAGTCGCGCTGTGCTTGAGTTTATAGCTATGCTGGTGAAGGGAATTGAACCCCCGGCCTACGCATTACGAGTGCGTTGCTCTACCCCTGAGCTACACCAGCAGGTCAGTGTAACTGACAACAAAAACTATTATACTCTTAGTTACATAAAAATCAATCACTTACATCAACTTTTTCAACTAGGATTTGGATTTAGTTCGGTAACATTTCCTGTCACGGTGCCAGATAGTTTCTCTGCTACAGAGCGGAGCTTTTGGTGACTGGAGGAAGGCTTGTCACGGCGATCATCAATTTTGACCGAGGTGGAAACACGCTTCGCTCCTGACAGGAATGGTGCTTCGTGCAGCGCAGCAATGGCGGTGAATACATCGTCCAACGAACCTTCAATAATCGTACTCATGGAGGTAAGCTCATAGGTAATTCCTTTTTGCGTCTTCAACACTTTTTGCATCTGGGCAACGTAGTCGCTCAGGCTTGTACTCCCCGTTCCAATCGGGATCACTGTCACTTCTGCAATAGCCATCGCCAGGTTCCTCCCTAAAATTAAAATCATCGCTTCTTTAAAAATCTAAAATTTCAGTCCGATAGAGCGAGCAGCCTTATTTCACAAAAAAAGTTCATATGTATGCTGCTTGTTTCTGTAGGAAACATCTTTATCATTTATTGTACCGTTCAAACTGTCTCAATTCAAATACAGCCCGCGACTTCTCTGTATATTTTGATTTTCCATTCCTTTTCCTTTACGTATGGCTTCGAATGTTGCTATAATACTCCTTGCACTTATTTGAAATTTTAAGTTTTTACACACAATATGTTGGGTTAAATATTCATAACACGTCTAAATATAGTGATGTAGCCGATAAATCGTACGGGAACCATCTTTTCCCCCTTCATTGGCAGGTACATCGCTATTTCTATGTTATTGGATTACATACAGCCCCCAAATGCTGTCTGACCATCGCTTTTTTCGCCATTATCTTCTCATCATGATCATTTTCATGCCTATTCCCAAGTATGATTCCAAATCAGGAAAGCGAGGAATTAATCCTATGCCACAACTCGTAACCAAACCAAACAATCGCCAGTTGGCTTTTGACGAAATACGCATCTCCGTATATGCCGACCGTGTACTCAGCGGACTGGACAAGCTGGATAAGGATCGACTCATTCGCGGTGTAACTAGCAAGCTGCGCCGGGACGAAGTCACGGGGGATGACATTAGCAACGCGTTTGCAATGGCTGCCCTTGAATTGGTTAGTAAGGAAGAACCGGACTGGAAATTTGCCGCTGCACGTGCTTTGCTCACTTCCTTGTATAAAAAAGCGGCTACTCACCGCCGTTACAAATCCTATGCGGACGAGCCTTACGGCGCTTTTTATCCACTGATCACTGATTTGGTCCAAAAAGGAATTTACCGTCAAGAACTGCTCGACTACTATACCAAGGAGCAGATTGATGAGTTGGGCGATTCCATTTTGCCGAAAAATGACCTGTTGTTCGATTATATCGGGCTGTTAACACTGTCTGAGCGCTATTTGGCCAACGATTTTGACGGACGCGTAATGGAACTGCCTCAAGAACGCTACATGATCATCGCGATGTACCTGATGCACCAAGAGCCTGCCGACAAGCGGATGGAGCTGGTCAAAGAAGCGTACTGGGCGATGAGCAACATGTACATGACAGCAGCTACACCAACTATGTCCAATGCCGGAAAAAAGGTGGCCGGACAGCTCTCCAGCTGCTTTATCGACACCGTAGACGACTCGTTGGAAGGTATTTTCGACTCCAATACGGATGTAGCCCGTCTTAGCAAAATGGGCGGCGGTATCGGCGTGTACCTCGGTAAAGTACGGGCGCGTGGCTCCGATATCCGTGGACATAAAAATACAAGTTCCGGCGTCATTCCGTGGATTCGCCAGTTAAACAATACAGCTGTTAGCGTAGACCAATTGGGTACTCGCAAAGGTGCAATTGCCGTATATCTGGACGTATTCCATAAGGATATCCTCGCATTCCTTGACCTGAAGCTGAACAACGGTGACGAGCGGATGCGTGCACATGACGTGTTCCATGGCGTATGTCTGCCCGATCTGTTCATGGAGCGGGTCGAAGCACGGGGCGAATGGAATCTGTTCTGTCCGCATGAAGTGAAGAAAGTGATGGGCTGGAAAGATGACAACGGTCGTCCACTGGGGCTGGAAGATTTTTATGATGAAACCTTCGGTTCAGGTACCTTCCGCGAAAAGTATGAGGAGGCGTCACAGCATCCCATTCTCTCTCGTATTACAGTGCCTGCCATCGACATTATGAAGCGCCTGATGAAGTCGCAACTGGAAACAGGTACGCCTTACATGTTCTACCGTGATACGGTAAACCGGGCCAACCCGAACCGCGCCCATGGTATGGTGTATTCCTCCAACCTGTGTACGGAAATTATGCAAAACCAATCTGCAACTGTAGTGGAAAAAGAAGAATTGGTCACCAAGGACGGACAAACACGCATCGTTATTTCCAAAATTCCTGGCGACTTTGTGGTGTGCAACCTGAACTCCATCCATCTGGCTCGTGCGGTTCCGGCAGGTGTGCTAGATCGCCTCGTGCCGATTCAGGTACGTATGCTGGATAATGTTATTGATATCAACAACATTGAAGTACTGCAAGCACAATATACGAACAGCCAATATCGCGCTGTCGGTCTGGGTACATTCGGACTGCATCATCTACTCGCACTGGAAGGTATCCGTTGGGAATCCGATGAAGCGGTAACCTATAACGATCATTTGTATGAAAAGATTAACTACCTGGCCGTCAAATCCAGCATGGAGCTAGCGAAAGAAAAAGGCCGTTATGCCAAATTCGAGGGCTCTGACTGGTCTACCGGGCACTATTTCACTTCCCGTGGCTATACAGACGGTACACGCGAAGGCAAATTTGTCACTACCTCCGAGTGGAGTGAGCTTGCAGAAGAAGTCCAACAAAACGGTGTCCGCAACGCATGGCTGTTCGCCATCGCGCCTAACGGTTCCACGTCTATTATTGCAGGCTCTACCGCCAGCATTGATCCATTGTATGAGCTGCTTTCCTATGAAGAGAAAACAACTTACAAGATTGCTAACCCTGCACCGGACTTGAACGAAAAAACTATCTGGTACTACAAGACGGCTTTCTTGCTGGATCAACACGCTTCGATCAACATGGCTTCTGCACGTCAGCGTCATATTGACCAGGGCCAAAGCTTTAACCTGTATGTACGGCCTGATATTAAAGCAACTGAATTTTTAGAGCTGCACATCCATGCCTGGAAATCAGGTATGAAATCGACCTATTATGTACGCAGCCGCGCACTGACGATTGAAGAATGTGATAGCTGCGCATCCTAAACTAAAGGAGAGAAGCTCTCATGCAGTTACAGAAGATTTTTAACACGGAAGCGCCAAATCGTTCTACCCGTATTATTGAAGGCGAAAGCTCCGGTATTTTGAATTGGAACGATATTCGGATGCCGCATATGTACAAATTGTATAAAGTGCTACTGCTGAACCACTGGATTCCAGATGAAATTCCGATGTCCAAGGATGCGTCCCAGTTCCCTGTGCTGGATGCCGAAGAACAGCGCACCTTCAAAATTAACATCGGCCTGCTGGCTGTACTGGATTCGATGCAAACGATGTTTGTCGGGGATGTAAAACGCTATTTTACCGACTCGTCACTGGAAGCTATTTCAGCGATTATCGGGCAGCAGGAAGTGGTGCATAACCAGTCCTACTCCTACGTTCTGTCTTCTTTGGTGTCAGATCAGGAACAGAAGGAAATTTTTGAATACTGGAAAAACGATCCTGTCCTGCTGGAGCGTAACACATTCATCTCGGACATTTATCAGGAGTTCCGCGATGAGCAGAACCCACAGACCTTTTTCCAAGCGATGGTAGCGGATTTGATTTTGGAAGGCATTTTCTTTTACAGTACGTTTGCTTTCTTCTACAATTTGGCCCGTGATCAGAAAATGATGGCAACCAGCCAAATGATCTCGTATATTCAGCGTGATGAAAATCAGCATTGCTACTTCTTTGCCGAAGTGTTTAAGCAGCTATTGTCTGATTTCCCTGAGCTGAATACCAAGGAAAATACGGACTATGTCTATCGTATGATTGACCGCGCTGTGGAGCTGGAAACGAATTGGGCGCATTATACGCTCAAAGAGGTTCGCGGCATCGACTTGAACGAGCTGAGCGATTACATCAAATACATGGCAAATATGCGCCTGAGATTGCTTGGTATGGACAAAGCGTACGAAGGCGTAGATGTAAACTGTATGCCTTGGATTAAACCATTCTCAGATGAAGCGCTGAATGCGACAAAAACGGACTTCTTTGAAGCAAAATCACGCAATTATGGCAAGGTCGGAGATGACAACGGATTTGACGATTTGTAAGTCATAAGATACAGCCTTAGCTCGGTACTTACCGGGCTAAGGCTTTTTTCATGAGAATTTACGCAAATACGCAAAAAAAATCATGAAACATCTGAATAACTATTCATATTTTCCTATTTGTACACGATATATATGAAGGTAAAAAAACATAGTAAGGAGCATATTATGAAAAGAAGCGTTAAAAAAAGAATGGGATTACAATCCAAACTCTACTTCATCTTGCTCATTCCTTTAATAGTGATTGGCGTCATTGTTCTGTGGACGACCAATCAATCTATCCAGAATGCTTCTCTATCAACCATGCAGCTAAACAATGAAACGCTGGCAAAGAACACGGCCCAGTTATTGGACAAATCCGCAGTCAAGAGCTTAAATACGGATTCATCGGAGCAAAGCAGCGAGTATAAGCAGCTTCGTAACGAGTTAAATACACTCAGGCTGCAAACTGGAATCCTGTACATCTATATGTACAACCGTGTGGGCAATGAGTGGAAAATTACAGTAGATGGAGCCGCATGGGAAGACAAAGACTACAGTCCATTCGGAACTCCTGTAAGTTTTACCCTTAAAGAAACGGAAGAGAAATTGAAACAAGGGGAAACAGTGACTACAGATATTACAACGGACCCTGAGTGGGGGACGATGTTTTCCTCCTTTACTCCCATTAAGGATACTGATGGAACCATCATTGGTTATTTGGGAATCGATAGATCCCTGTCCTCTGTGACTGAAGTATACGAACATACCTTGCCCGAGGCCTACCGATTAGTGATCCCTGTTATCTCCATCATTCTGATCATCTCCATTGCGGCTATGATGCTGGTAACCCGGCGGATACTACGTCAGGTGAGATTTATTAAAAATACACTGGAGCAAGTAGCCGACGGCAACCTTACGGTTACATCGTCGCAAGTAACATATGATCAGTTAGGCGAAATCAGCGGATTGACGAACAAAATGGTGGAAGCCATGTCGAATATGATTGTGGATATTCAAAGCAGTTCAAGTACACTCCAGCTTGCATCGAAGAATATCGTCGTGACAACGGAGGGGACACTCCATCAGACTGAGGAACTGTCCCGTACACTCCAGCAAATTGCCGATGTCTCTATTAACCAAGCAGAACAAGCGGTGGAATCGGTTCAACAATCTGACCGATTAGGACAAACGCTGGATGAAGTCGGAAGCCATGTGCAGCAATTCACGGATACAGCCCATCATCTCAATGAGGTTCGCAATCAGGTAGCCAGTGAGCATGAACTGTTATTAGAAAAAGGACGCGAAAGCGCCCTGCGTATCAAGCAGATGCAACGCATGTCCCACGCGTTAACCGAAAAATCCCGTGAGGCAGCTAACATCGGTCAACAGGTACAGGGCATCGTAAAGCAGACGCAGATTTTGTCCTTCAATGCATCTATTGAAGCCTCACGTGCAGGCGAAGCTGGCAAGGGTTTTTCTGTGGTCGCTCATGAAATGGGGCAACTTGCCCAACAATCCGCCATATCGATTCGTGAAATCGACGAAATCTTAAGCAGCTTTGTTGAGCAAATTGAGCAAATGGGTGATCAATTTGATGAAAACATAAAGACCGTCAATGAACAAGAAACCCAAATTTCAGCATGTCTACAGTCTGTTGACAAAGTCACCCAGGTTTCACGGGAAGTTGAGGAGTTAGCTGCACATCTGGCTCAGTTGACGGCAGAGATGCAAGAGGTACGTCACAGCGTAGATCAACATTTAAATCACACAGCCAGCGCGGCACAGCAGACTGCCGGAATGACAGAAGATGTATCAGCAAGCGCTCAGAAACAGGCCCTAGCGGTAAAAGAACTATCCGAAGTAGCCCGCAATCTCACCACACTATCAAACAATCTGCAGCGTCATGCCGACCAGTTCCGGGTAAAAAACGCTGAATAGTAAATATGATGTTGGATTCGATTCAACTAAACAAAAAGAAGTAAACTAAAATGGAGCATTCGCTAACGTAGCGAATGCTCCATTATTATGTTTTGAAAGCCGAGCAGAGTTCACCTTTATCCGAGTAGGTGCATACATATAACCTAGAAGTGTGTATTCAAGCAACCCAGAATCATACCCGTTCTTATGATGGAGGTAGCGCCGCTGTTTTCACCTGTTTTGTATAAGAAGGATAGCCTCCCGTATGCTGGAGCATTTCGATTTCACGCAAAATACGCGGCAAGTCAGCGACCGAGTTCATCACGATGTGGGCTCCTGCTCTTTTCAAACCATATACACTCTGTCTGCGCCGTTCCTCAGCCACTCTGTCTTCCGCTTCATGGCTGGTCGTTTGAGCTACGGTCATCACGCTTTCGTTATGGTTCAAGACACCAATCGTCCATACACCGGCGTTCCGTCCTTCTTGCATATCGGCTGCTGTATCTCCTACTTTCACAATATCGCTCAGCGGAAATACCTGCAAGCGATGTGCAATTTCATAGATCATCCACGGATAAGGTCTCCCCTGCGAAACTTCACAAGGGGCAACCATACAATCCAGCGTATAGGGTGACTGTGCAGGCGTAAATACGTGACTGAGCATCTCCATTGGACAGGATGCAGTGGCACCTGACTGAATGCGACGATCCTGCAACTCCTGCAGCGCCCTGTCTATACCGATAGCAGGCTCAGCCCCTTGGATCAAGGAGCGGAGAACAGGGACAAGCTCAAGATAAATATGCTCAATATCCACTCTGCCAGGATGCGCACCAAAGCACTCCAGCCATTTTTTCCGAACCTCTGAAAGTCCCAGCACATTCGCAATATGATCCCGGATCGGCATTCCTCGCCCATGAGATACCTGTTCTTCAGTTACCTGTATACCTTTCCATCTGAAAATATCACGCATTCCCTGGGTTAAGCCTCGTCCTCCGGGGTCTAACAATGTACTTTCGAGATTAAAAATAACCGCCTGTATCATGCAATCCCCGCCTTTCCGTACCGCGGCTATCCGCAATCTTTATTTTGCTTAGGAACATGATACACAGCTAACGTAAACTGAAATGTCGTAAACGGTAAGCGGATTGTAATTGAAAATAAATTCCTTGATTGGTTGTGAATACCGAGTGTGATCAGAGGAGGAGTCGCAACATGAGACAGCCTTGGAATGAATTTAATTCCAAAATGCCTTGGCGGATGGAGCTTGGTTGTTATGCGCTGAATAAACTGGCCTGTGGAGGATTGGTTTTTGGTCTCTTATGGGTCTACTGCTATCTGACAGAGGAAGTAATAGGGGTTCCTCTGACTATAGCAGGCAATAGTGGTGAACTGACCGCGCAGCTGTGGGCCTATGGTTTTGCCCTTCCTGCCGCTCTTGTCGCTGATGCGCTATGCGATCTTTTACCCTGGCTTCGCAAGCCCGAGCAGCTCACCCTATACCTCGCTGCAGGATTCAGTGTCTTTCTCCTGCTAGGTTCTTTGATGTCGCCTGCCGGAACGGGCATTTCATGGAGCAACGGCATAGCAGGTGCAGGGATTACACTGCTGTATTATGGAGGAAGGCACTGGCTGAACCGTGAATATGGATTACAGATCATGCTGGCCTTCCTCCTGCCACTGCTGCTATGGCCTATAGGGCTTCAATAATGTCGCCAGCGATCACAGAGTCAGGATGCTGGCGATGACGTGCGGCTGTTTCTCCAGCCGCACCATGCAAATACACGCCAAAAGCTGCTGCCTGCGAAGCATTCAAGCCCTGAGCCAGCAAACCTGCGATGATGCCTGTTAGCACATCGCCCGCACCGCCTGTCGCCATCCCAGCATGGCCTGTGGTATTGACGTAGGCCGTTCCGTCGGGACAAGCGATGACCGTGCGCGCTCCTTTGAGCACCAGCGTGACCCCACGTGTTCGGGCGTACTCCCGGGCATGGGTGATACGGTCACGCTGGACCTCTGCTGTCGGTATGCCCAGCAGACGAGCCATTTCACCGGGGTGCGGGGTCAATACGACCGCCGCACTTCTCGGCTTCCAAGCCTCCAGCTCAGGCCCCGCCGAGGCGAGGATGTTCAAGGCGTCCGCATCAAGCACAAGCGGACCGCCGTATTCCTCCCACAGGCGGCGCAGCCAGCCGGTGTCCCCTGCAAAGCGGCCGAGGCCGGGGCCGACGGCCAGCACATCACGTGCCTGCGCGAGCTGTAGCAGCTCGTCTGCGGAGTCGGCGTTCCATTCGCCGTCTCCGCCTGCTGCTGCGGCAGCGAGCATTAGTTCCGGCGCGGCGCCAATGATGCGCGGCAGCAGCGCTTCGGGCACCGCCCACGTGACAAGGCCGCTGCCGATGCGCAGAGCGGCACGTGCGGCCAGCAAGCCCGCGCCGCTCATGCGCAGGCTTCCAGCCGCGACCAGAACGTGGCCGTAGGTGCCCTTGTGTCCGTCCGGCACGCGGCTGCGGCTTACATCCACGTCCAGCGCAGCGCGCAGCGTGTCACGGGTCAAGAGCTGCAGCTGCACGCCGCACTCACGGGCAAGGCCGGGTGGAATACCGATGTAGCGTACCACCACATCGCCTGCGGTCCCGGCGCCTGGATATTGGACGAGCCCACGCTTCAAGTAGGCGAGGCATACGGTGACGCGCGCACGAATGCACGGCTCGTGCAGTGCACCTGTGTCGGCGTCAAGGCCGCTAGGCACGTCTACCGACACCAGCGGCACGCCGCTGGCATTGGCCTCGTGGATCAGCGAGGCGTAGGGTTCGCGCGGCGGGCCTTGCGTGCCCGTGCCCAGCAGGGCATCGACGATGCCGGAGGCGCCGCGCAGGTCGAGGGTATCCCGGCCATAGAGGATCACCGGGATACCCAGAGCCGCGATGATATCGCGCTGCGCAGCCGCCTCACCCCGCAGCGTGTCTAGCGGCTCGACGTACACAACGGTGACGCGTAGCCCTGCATCGGTTAAATGGCGGGCCGCCACCAGTCCGTCACCACCGTTGTTGCCTTTGCCTACGAGGATATACCAGTGTTCTCGTTCCCGTAAGTCATGTCGTCCTTGACTCCACGTCTCTGTCCGTATAACACCGCCATGTCCCGGTATATCCCCCTGCCCAGTGTGTGAAAGCTTCAATACCTCGTCAGCTACCGCGCGCCCGGCATTTTCCATCAAGGTAAGGGCCGGAATACCCAGCTTGTCAATTGTATAGCGATCCAATTCTCGCATTTCTTCGGCGGTCACCATATACATGCTTTTCGCCTCCCGTATGGCTATCCCTGCTTATTAATATCCAACCGTAAAACGGGAATTGACAAATTCCCCTTCTACTAACTCATCAATCAGGGCTACCGCATAATCTTCGACCGAGATACGGCTATGGCCTAATTCGTCAACCACCAAATGATCCAAACCAATACGGAACTGTCCTGTACGTTTTCCTGCTTCAATCATTCCGGCAGGACTACAATAGGTCCAGTCTACATCCGCAGCGCGGTACAGCTCCAGTGCATCTGCATGGGCAGCCGCCAGCGGCTTCACTTCCTCCGGAAACTCGGCGGTATCCATGAGGCGTTCACCGTTTTCTGTTTTCAGACTTCCCGCTCCACCAACGACAAGTATGCGCTCCGCGCCGGAACGCCGAGTTCCTTCCAGTAAAGAACGAGTCGCTTCGAGCAGTTCTTCCTCTTCTCCAAACTTGGGACCGTACGCGCTAATGATAGCATCGTGCCCTTTGGCCACATCCGTAACAGAATTTGGATTCAGAATATCCGCTTGAACCACTGTCAAATATTCACTTTGCTCTGTCATACGTTGCGGATCGCGCACCGCCGCCGTCACCTGATACTTACGCTTGATAGCTTCCTTTACTAACGCTTTGCCGATTGTCCCTGTTGCCCCGAAAATAATAACCTTCATATTCACTGCCTTCTTCCTGTCTATAATTTTCTTACTGTTATTTATCCGTTTTATGTTCAACTCAAACTCGTACAGGATTTCAGTTTACAGTCCTCCCGGCTGTCGCCAGTACATCCCTTCCTGTTCGGTAGGCCCTTGGCTGCCGCTTCTTCTGTAATTTGCGACAAACCAGCTTCCTTGCGCAAAGCCCGATATTCCTCGACGGATGGAATGGCGTAATCTACACGAAGAAGCTCATACGGTTGATTCGATGTCTCATGATGTTCTGTTGCATTTTCTATATTTTTATTCATGCCGAATCTCCTCTTCCTGCTTGTAATCTTGTCTATTTTACCAAAAAATACTTCATATATCTTGGTCAGAGATATACAAGCCCTTGAAATGCCTGTGTGGTCTGTGCAATAGTGTAGAAAGAACAATGGAAGGAGGGATTGCGGGTGTCCCCGACGGACTTCGCGGCGTTAGCCGCATATATCTCACCCGGTCTGATTGCCTTCCTGCTGGCGTTGTCTTTGCTGGTATGGCTGTATGTTCACAGTGCAGCCCAGCTTCGAAATTCGCGTCAGCAGCGGCTGGAAGAATTACAGGAATCGCTGCGTATCTATGGACGATTAGCTGGTTGTCTCCAAACCGCTACCCAGAACGGGTTCAATAACAGCGAAAAGCAGTACCAGAACGGACTCATCCACGCTCTTCAGGAAGCCAAAGCTGCTCCCTATTTGACCCCTCACCTTCAAGAGCAGGTTCAAGCATCCCTTCGGGAGTGTGATGCGTTCCGCAGAGAATTGCTTCTCAAATCACTGGAGCGTGAAATGAACAAACTCATTGAGGAACGGCGTCTTGTTCTGCTGGAATCTCATGCTCCGGGCTGGGGAACAGCATTGTGGAAGCTATTGCGTCCAGCAGCTGGTCCGCTGGCACTGGCAGGAATCGTCTGGTTGGTCACAAGGCTGGTTGTGGAACTGACAGCCTCCAGCCATGTTGATGTTAGTCTGCCCGACACTGCACAATCTGCCTCATGGCTCATAGGGTGTGCGTGGATGAGGTTCGTTTCAGGCTTGATCGCCTTACTGTATGTGTACAGGCTAATGACCCTGCGCAGGCAAAATGATCTGGACGTGACGGCATCCCATTTTCCAACAAGCCTGTTGTGCTTGGTAATCGCCGCTGTCGCCCTGTTTCAATGGATCGGACCCGAAGCGTCTCCCTACATACTGGCTGTTCAGCTTGTGCTGTTCTTGATCGGCTTCCGACTTACCCGAGGCCGCTCTCGCAGTGATCGTCCTTATGTTGGTCATCCCGGCTTGATCAAGGCAGATGCTTCTCAACATCAGGATTTACGCGCAGCAGATAAAGATAAAACGGCTGACTCTTCTTTGGCAGAAGAACATATCCGATCCTAAACACCAATGGACATGCCTTTACCCGTATCCTGCCTGCAAATCACATACCATCACAGGACATCCCAACAACAAAGAAAGAGTTTATGGGGTGTCCTGTTTTTTGAACAATTTTTGGATTTTTGTGGGGTTAGGCTTGTGCCAATGATCAAGGAAAGGGTATATTGTTTATATAAATGTAAATCATATCGTTTAATATGTATTATTATTGAAAAAAATCCATATATGTTAAACTACCATCAATTTATGATGTGCGTTAGAATTGGAGGAACTATGCAACTGGACATTTCTGAAAAATCACTTCCCGTTTATGAGGCGCTGGCCAGTGAGGTTCGGCTAAACATGATTGTTCTGCTTGCGGAGAAGCCTATGAATATACGTGAGCTGGCGGAAGCGTTGGGGCTCAGCAGTGCGATTATGACGATGCATGTCAAGAAACTGGAGAGAGCGTCCATTATTTCGACCAAAATGCTGCCCGGACGAGGCGGGGTACAGAAAGTGTGCTCGCTGGCAACAGACAAAATTGAAATCGCCATGCCACGCTATCAGCAGGATGTACGGCAATTCCATCAGACAGAGATTTCCGTCGGACACTTTACAGATTTTGAAATACAGGCGACCTGCGGACTGGCTACCGTCGAAAAGATCATTGGTGAATTCGATGAGCCTCGTTCGTTCTTGGACCCTGAGCGCTTCAATTCCAAAATTCTTTGGTTCAGCCAAGGATATATGGATTATAAGGTGCCGAATTTCCTACTGTCCAGCCAAAAAGCTGAGGAACTGGAAATTTCGATGGAACTATCATCCGAGGCCCCTTTTACCAATGATAATTGGCCTTCAGATATCACTTTTTTCCTAAATGATGTGAATTTGGGTACATGGACCAGCCCAGGGGATTTCGGGGATAACCGTGGTAAATACACACCTGCATGGTGGCCTGATTTTATCAATCAATATGGTCTCCTCAAAAGACTTCGCGTTACCTCCGAGGGTACCTTTATGGATGGGAAGCAAATTTCTGACGTGACTTTAAGCCAAGTGCTGATTGATCAGAAGCAATGGAAATTCCGTATTGCCATATTGGATGATGCCCAGCATGTGGGAGGGGTTACTCTGTTCGGCACCGGATTCGGTAACTACAATCAGGACATCTTGTTCCGTTTGTACTACAAACACGCAGAAAATCATACCAAAACAGTAACGGTAGAAGCTGGCGATAGCAGCAAATAGTTTTTAGTTCACTTCAAGACCTGAACACGGCGTTTGTCCCATGCCTTTCATGGGAAACAAAGCGCCGTGTTTTATTTTTTCATTCACTTATATCGTACTCTTTTGCCACGTGCTATCCGATTAGCGTACAGGTTCAATACACACAGGTGAAGGAACCTCCAGCACATATCCCGTTCGGGTCAACCGTCCATCCTCACCATGGATGGCAAAGGATACGAGGTTGTTTCCATCCTGATTCGCCACTACCAGATAACCGGACAAGATGTTGAAGTTACGCGGTGTGCTGCCGAAGGTTTCCACCCATTCAACCGTCCTCAGCTTGCCGCTGTCCAGATCGACATGGTATAGCACGATGCTGTCATGGCCGCGGTTTGACACATACAAAAAGCGTCCACAGGGCGTAATCCGAATATCGGCTGCTGTATTATCTACATTTATAAAGCCTTCTGGCAGTGTGGACAGGCTTTGCAGCAATGTAAGCTCACCATTACGTTCGTTATAACTAAACACAGCGACGGTATTGTTCAACTCATTGGCGACAAAAGCATATGGACGCGAAGGATGAAAAACCAGATGACGCGGTCCAGAACCAGGTGGCAAATCTGTCTCACGATGGGTCACCAGTTTGCCATCCTCTGTCAAACGGTATACCACAATCTGATCCAGCCCCAGATCACATATCAGGGCATACTGTCCTGAAGGATCTGGAATAATTGAATGCGGATGTGCCGCATCCTGACGGTCCTGGCGAATACCTGAGCCGGTATGCTGAACTTGCCCCGACATGTCTCCTAATCCTCCAGCTTCCGTCACAGGGAACACAACGGCATTGCCGCCTGAATAGTTGGAAGCCAGCACATATCGTCCATCGGTTGTTACGGAAACATAGCAAGTATGTGCTCCCTCTGTCCCTTTGCGATCCAAAGGATGTAATTCCCCCGTCTGGGTATTCACCTGATACGCATACAGCTCGCCTCCTTCTGTTTCACTGGCAGCATACAGCTTTGTCCCATCCGGGTGTAGCGCGAGAAAAGAAGGCCTCTCCATCCCTTCCACACCTCCAACCATGCGCAGATCACCATGGGTCACATTCAAAGCACATACATATATTCCTCTTTCCTGACGAGACGCATAAGTCCCTGTATAAAATAACTGCTCATTCCGCTCTTCCATCGGCTCTCAGCTCCTTCTAGCTTTTTTTATCTGGCTTTTAGCTCTACTATTTGTCTTGTTGTAAAACCATCATGCATTATTACCCAAGATTCTGTCGTTTCATTTAACGTTTCGCAATGTATGCAAAAAAATAGCCTCCTTCGGCGCCATCTGTGGTTCATAAGAACGTCACAGTTCACACCAAAAGAGACTAAATTTACGACAAGAACAACATTAAACCGCTGTGGTTTGCGTATCTCTGCTATTCCATTTTACAGCCAGCCCCAAACTAAGGATGAGGATGACTGCCCCAAAAATATATGGCAAATTGATATGCACATCGAACAATTTACCCGCAAGTGCAGGCCCCAGAATATTACCAATACTCATATAAGCATTGTTCATGCCGGCTGCAACTCCCTGCTCATCCCCCGCCATTTTGGATAAAGCAGTATTAATGGCTGGCCGCAGCAACGACGTAGCGGTAAAGAAGATAAGCGATACCCCGAGTACATAATAAAAGTTGCCGGAGAGCAGCATAAGCACAAGGGAAATCGCTGAAAACAGAAAGGAACCGATAATGACACCTTTTTCGCCAAAACGATTCAACATCGGGCTAATGACCACAGCTTGAATCACGGTTCCGACCAGTGCTCCTACGGTAATAATGATAGCAATATCACGCTCATTGTAATGAAACTTGCCCGTCACGAAGAAAGGAAACATCGTTTCAAAATGCGTCAATCCAAAGGTTAGCGTGAATATCATAATCAGCAGCATAAAGTAAGGCTTGCGGAAAGAAAGGGCAAACTGTTTAATCACATTATCCCGTTTGGCCTTGACATTCCGAAACTTCAACTGTTTCTCCAGCGACAAGGTTTCGGGCAGCATAATCAAGGAAATCAGTGCAGCTACGCCCGATACGGCCGCCGAAACATATAAGGGCGTACGAATCGAGATATCTGCCAGCAAGCCGCCCACACCAGGACCGATCACAAAGCCAAGAGACATGGCGGCACCCAACAACCCCATTCCTCTACCACGATTGTGGACCGTTGTAATATCAGCAATATAGGCCATCATCGGAGGAATCATAAAAGCTGCTCCTGCACCTCCCAGCAAACGGGAGATATACAGTATGGTTAACGATTCCCCAATCGCAAACAATACAGAAGACGCCGTCATGATTACCAAACCGATAATAATCATTTTTTTACGTCCGTATTTATCGGACCATTCTCCCGCTAGCGGCGAAAACAGGAATTGGGTTAAGCCAAACACGGCAACCAAATAACCACCCGTTTCACCACTGCCTCCCAAGGAGCTCATAAACTTGGGAAGGATCGGAATAATGAGGCCAATCCCCAGCATGGCAATAAACATATTAATCATCAAAATGACCAGCGGCCCCATTTTCAACTGTTGTGAATCTGACATGTAGCGTTTTGTCCTCCTCAGGTTCTTTATTTCGTATACGAAAATCTTATTTTGCAACCATTTCAGCAAAACTCTTCATTATATTAATAGAGAGAGAGACAAATAACAATCCTAAAATACTTCCGATAACCCTGAATCTTTCCTTTGGGCAGAACAGCAAAAAGGAACAACTTGAAATGGCGATGTTGTCCCTCTCATAACGAACGACCAGGATGAATTTCTGGAACGGTCTGGCGGTCCCTACGAACTTTATTGTGGATCTTCGAATAGCTCCTGTATCATCTTTTCCCTGTTATTCAGAAATTGTTTCGTAATGATAAAATGATCGGTTTCCTCTAGCGTCCGGGTGTCGATCCCTTCATGTGTCAGATGATACAAGATGGAATCTGGATAAGCCATCAAAATAGGGGAATGAGTAGAAATGATAAACTGTGAGCCCTGCTGCACCAGCTCGTGAATCCGTGCAAGCATGGCCATCTGGCGCAAAGGCGATAATGCAGCTTCCGGTTCATCCAAAATATACAATCCTTGCCCTCCAAACCGATGCACAAAGGCAGCAAAAAAAGACTCGCCATGCGACTGCTCATGCAGCGATTTACCCCCGTAGGAATCTCGAATCGGTCGTCCTCCTCCTTCTCGATCCAGCTCGTCGATGTGAGTCGCCACATTATAGTAGCTCTCCGCCCGGAAAAAGAAGCCATCCCTTGGCTTTTCTACCCCTCTCACCAGCCGGATATGCTCATACAGTGAGGAATGCGTGGCTTGTGTAGAAAAATTGAAATTTTTAGTACCTCCCTCTGGATTAAATCCCCACGCGACCGCGATTGCCTCCATAAGCGTCGATTTACCTACGCCATTTTCTCCAATAATATAGGTGACGGAAGGATGAAATTTGAGTTCGTTCCACTGGTGTAAGGCTTTTAAGTTAAACGGATATTGGCTCTTGTCCGCATCTGGAGGCCATATCAGCTCCAGGCGACGTATAAAAAGATTACGGTCCCATATACTCATATCCAAATCAGCTCCATTGCCAAGCAATTCACTAGGTTTTCCATCATTATATTGGAATTATTTACAGCAATCAATCTGAAATCCCATATCGTAACCCTTCTGTTGTTATTGAAGCGATTATTACAGGTATAATATATAGTAATGTTCAGCGGGTATGAAATCTAAGCACCTCATTCCGTGTATATCTCATTCTTTTCCAAGCAGGTGAATCTATGAAATCTAATCACAAACCGATTCAATCTTTTAAAATCGTACAGTTCATAATGACCATCTACAGGCAGCGATTGACACGTATTTTGCTACCGTTGGCTGTACTGGCTTTTATTATATGGGAGGCGGGACGAGAACTAAAAGACTTTAATCTGGCGCGTATGCTTCATGAGCTGCGGCGAATGGATGCCACCTTTCTCATCGAGATTGGCTTGTTCTCACTGGTTGCTGTGGCGGCTATGAGTGCATATGATTACGTAATCAGACATCATTTCAAGCTTCAGGTCAAGCCTGGAACAACATTTCGCTACGCCTGGATCTCCAATACCTTCAATAATGTCTTTGGTTTTGCAGGCTTTACAGGAGCGGGACTTCGCACAGTACTGTATAAGAAAAGCGGTGTGCCGTTGGGTGTCATCACCTCTGCGGTCGTGTTTCTTTCGCCAGTCGTCATTACCGGACTATCTTTGCTGGCTTGGGGAGCCATTGTTCATCTGTATCCGGTACAGCCTGTACTGGATGCTCACCCGTGGCTTCATTGGGCGCTGTGGGGAATGGCATTGTACCTACCACTATTCCTGATCATGCAGCGCTCCAAACGGTACTCCACATGGTTCAACAAGGGAGAAGGACAGCTTTCCTGGTCCACCATCTCCGCTTCCATCAGTGCTTCCCTGCTGGAATGGCTGCTGGCTGGCCTTACCTTTGCATGGATCGGCTCGCACTTGCTCCATGAACTGCCGATGCATGCTGTGTTCGGTATTTATGTAATAGCCGCGATTGCCGGGTTAATCAGTCTTGCACCCGGAGGGGTCGGGGCATTCGACATCATTGCCCTGCTCGGGCTGCAAATGGCGGAAGCCAACTCAGATCGGGCACTGGCTGTCCTACTGGTCTTTCGCGTCTTTTATTACATCATCCCGTGGCTCATCGGCTTGGTGTTAGCCGCGCTGGAAATGATTCCGCGTAACGAGCGCCTGAATCAGCTAGCTGAGACAGGTTGGGATTACTCCCTTAATGCCTGGCAGAAGGTATGGGGCTGGCCTGGTCAATTCCGGTTTTTGGCCGACCTAGGGGTATGGGCGCTTGGTAAGCTGGTACTCATATCCGGCGTGGTGCTTCTTTTGTCGGCAGCTACGCCCGGTCTGTTATATCGGCTTCGTTTTGCTGAGCATTTGCTCAGCCTGCCCGTCATGCGCTTGTCGCATGAAATCTCGGTCATCATCGGAATTATGCTTGTCGTCCTGTCCCATGGAATCTCTCTGCGTATTCGCAGAGCATTACGACTGACATTGATACTGCTTCTGACAGGAGCTATTTTCACCTTCACTAAAGGTCTGGATTTTGAAGAAGCTTTATTCCTACTGTTTGTGGCGTTAATGCTATGGATTTCGCGTTCGCGGTTTTATCGGGTCAGTGCGCCGCTGAATCGGCACAACATTTTAATATGGGGTGGATTATCTCTACTCGTAACCGGGGCTTATTTTATCATTGGGGCAGGCTCCAACACTCCCTTTATGCGCCATTTGCATGCCAAGGTCCATCTAGACTTTTTTATGAACCGCAGCGATTACGGAGTTACCGCCGTGTTTAGTCTGATTTTGGCATGGGTATTCCTGACGGTATATTTCTTTCTTCGACCTCAGCGTAGCATCGCTAATCTACCCGACGAGCAGGAGCTGGATAAGCTAAAAGAATTTTTGGAACGGCAGGGTGGTAATCTCGTCTCTCATATGCTTTTTCTGGGCGATAAATATCTGTATTGGACCAAAAATGAACAGGTTGTCATTCCCTATGCTCGTAGCCGGGACAAACTGATTGTATTAGGTGACCCACTCGGTCCAAAAGAACGTGTGAGTGAAGCCATTCAGGAATTTCAGCGGTTCGCAGATCGGTATGCGTTAACGGCTGTATTTTATCAGGCCTCGCCGGAGTATTTGTCCATCTATCACGAGAACGGCTATCGCTTTTTCAAACTGGGCGAGGAAGCACTGGTGCCGCTGGAATCATTTACACTGACGGGCAAAAGCAATCAAGCGCTACGCAGCGCCAAAAACCGTTTTGACCGCGATGGCTACTCGTTCGAAATCATCCAACCGCCTCTAGAGGCGTTACTGATTGAGGAGATGCGTCAGGTTTCGAATATTTGGCTGGATGGGCGTAAGGAGAAGGGATATTCACTCGGCTGGTTCAAAGAATCTTATCTTCAGTTGGCTCCGATTGCATTGCTAAAGGACTCTGAAGGGAAGGTCATCGCTTTCGCTACGATGGCCCCTTCCTATGATCATGGACGGACGGTCTCCATTGACCTGATGCGCCACTTGCCTGACACGCCAAATGGCACGATGGATTATTTATTCACACGGGTCATTGAGTGGGCCAAGGAGAGTGGGTATACGACATTTAATCTGGGAATGGCACCGCTGTCCCAGGTAGGGCAAAGCGAAAAGGCATTGCGCGAGGAAAAGCTGGCCCGACTCGTTTTCCAATACGGGGGACATTTTTACGGCTTTCAGGGGCTGCGGCGCTTTAAGGATAAGTTCAAGCCGCAATGGGAGCCGCGCTATCTGGCCTATCCAGCTTCTGTCTTTCTACCGATCCTGACGCTGGAGCTGGTATATCTCGTGTCCAAACGCTCGGACTAAACAAAGGGCTGACAACAGGACTTAAATAGTCTAACACGACGTAAAAAAGGGTGTTCCCCAACCACGAACGGTTGCAGGAACACCCTTTTATATTCACAAATCTTCTTAGAAGCTGCCTTTTACAACAACTTCAGAGAGTGGAAAACGTCCTGATGGACGTGCTGGCACTTGTGCCTTACCTACACTAATAAGCAGGGTTGGCAGGTAACGTGCTGGAATATTGAATTGCTCGATCAACTGTGCTGGAATGAAACCGCCCATTGCGCAAGTGTCGTAGCCCAGAGATTTAGCAGCCAACATAATATTTTGTGCTGCAAGAGCAGAGTTCAGGATGGCTGCATCGCGAGCTACTTGCGGGTTTTGGTACGCGCCGTTGATTTGACCTACCAATGCGTCACGGATTTCCGCTGGCAGTGCGCCTGCTTCTACCGCTTGATCATAAATGACGGTGTTACGGTTCGCTTCCAAATCACCCAATACGGCAATCGTAACGGAACTTTCCGCTACTTGACCCTGATTGTAGGCGATAGGCAGCAATTTTTGCTTGTCCGCTTCGCTTTCGATAACAAGGAATTTCCAATGTTGAAGGTTCCAAGCGGAAGGAGCTTCTATCGCCGCAGTCAAAATAGCCTCCAAATCTTCCTCTGGCAATTTAAAATCCTTAACATAGCTCTTTACCGCGTGTCTTTCACTAATCGTAGATAGGGTTTCATTTTTTGGACTACTCGACATTCTGGGCACACTCCTAATTTCTTATGATATATATCTAACTTGAATCCTCATTAACTTCCCAAACTACTGCAATTATAAAAATGATAGTTAGTCATGTCAATATGTTTAAGTATGACCCTGCACTCAAAATACAGTACAATACGGATAAAGACATACATATCGGCAGATGCCTGCCGATGGGACAAGACATAATGAGTTCATTTTGTTCTCATTTGAATTAAAAAAGGAGCGTTACTATGATTGGATCGTTTAAAAAAACAGATATTGCTTTGTTTGCCGCCTGGGTTGTAGCTTGTGTGGCAACTTTGGGCAGTCTGTATCTCAGCGAGATTTTGGGGTATGAGCCTTGTAAGCTATGCTGGTTTCAGCGCATTCTGATGTATCCCCTGACCCTTCTACTCGGGATCGCCTATTTTCGAGGGGATTCGGGGATACGCCGTTATGTCATGCCGTTGGCTATCATTGGAGGTGCGATTTCGGCCTATCATTTTACCATTCAGCGCATCCATGCAGCCGCCAAAGCAGCTACGCAAACTTCAACTTCCTGCGGCAGAGTATCCTGTGAACAGGATTACCTAAACTGGTTCGATTTCATCACCATTCCTTTTCTCGCACTGATCGCCTTTATCCTTATTATTGTAGCCATGGGTTATATCATGCGAAAGGAGAAAAAATCATCTCAGGGAGAGGTACAAGCAACAGAACTCGCATAAGTATGAAAGAGACCCAATTATAGGGCCAGTGTTATCACCAAGAGGCGTATAATCCGCTTGCCGGAGGAGAGACTGTAACTAAATATATCCATTACATATGTGGTATAATGTGAAAGGTTTGCAGTCTGTCCAATAACGCTTATATTCCTTATAGAGGGGGCCAGTCCATGTTTCATATTAGCACCCCATTGCTGCAATATGGCGCAACCTTCGGTATGATCTTAATCGCTATATCGGCTATTTTCATCCGTATGAAGACAGGTCATCGCCCGATTAATGCCAAAAAAATCATCATCCCTCCGCTCGGCATGAGCACCGGTTTTATGATGTTCGTGGTGCCGGAAGTACGGGTTCCCTGGCTTTGGGCGCTGGGCGCTTTTCTGGTCGGCTGGTTTATTTTTTCTTACCCGTTGATCCGCAGCACCAAATTTGAGTTGCAAGAAGGGCTGGTTTTCGTGCAACGCTCACGTACCTTCTTTTTTATCCTATTCAGCCTGCTGATCGTCCGATTGCTGCTGCATGAATTTATTCAGCATTACATTACCATTCCGCAGACAGCAGGGCTATTTTTCATCCTAGCCTTCGGCACCTTGTTACACTGGCGGCTCCGTATGTATTTTCAATATCGTCAATTCGTTCCGGACGAGACAGAAGTCCGCATCTGACCAACGGTTTTTTAACATGCTTGCTAGCATATTGCTGTATAGACCAAAAAAGGACACGTTCTCCCAGCCAGGAGGCCGTGCCTTTTTGGTCTTTTCGTCTTTTTAGTCTATTGGAGGCTACATTTCCGTCTTGCCCGAACGCCGGGCGCTAGGCACTTACTGGGAGCTTTCTTTTGTAAACAGCGTGCTGCCGTTTATGTTGTTCTGCGGAGCATAAGCGCCGTCCCAGGTGATAAAGAAGCTTGCTCCAGTGTAGATTTCATTCAGGGCCTTGTTCCAAAGCGAATAATCGAATTCCTTGAGCTGATTATTGTTGCGATCCACATGGTCGCCACCCACGGCTGGTCCAATTTCGCAGAAGCCATAAGTTTTGCCAAGTCCTTTGATGTCATTGTAAGCCATCTTAATTTCATTGTCATTGGACGGATCGTCGCTGTAAGCGTCGATGCCAATCCATGTGACGTAGCTGGAGCCGGGGTAATAAGCAGCCGCGTTGGCTCCTTTATTTGGAGCATAGACAAAATTGACGTTGGACATGCCATTGGTCGTCACAATGTAATTGTACAGATTGATGTACAGGTTCTTATAGTCCGTCGTGTTTTTGTCTCCCCACCAGAACCAGCCTCCGTTCATTTCATGGAAGGGTCTGTAGTAAACGGGGGATGAGTTAAACTTTTGCAGGCCGTTCACGACGTTGTCAACCTGGGCCTTATAATTTTGCAGCCATGCGGGGCTGGACGAATTGATGGATGAAATGTCTGTATTAGCCAAGATCTCGAAATCGGAATCAGACATCGGGGCGTTTACATTTCCACCCTGGGGATTGGGCATGTGGGTGGAAACGGTGACGATTTTCCCCAAGGCTTGGATGGCGGAGGCGCTATTGGAGGTAATGGAGGCTGCATCGGTTCCCCCCTGGTTCCAGTTCAGCAGATCATAGGAGACGATGTCAGGATTGTAGGTCCAGACAGGACTGGTGTTTACACTTCCGTCATAGCCCAGGAACATGCCAGTATAGTTGATATTGCTCTCCGCGCCTGCCGTCATTGGTAGCGAGAATAATAATGCAGCCCCGGTCAGGGCGCTGATCAAGCTCTTCGTTTTCTTGAATGAATTCATAATGGTTATCCTCCTGATGTTTATATCTTGCTACTTGTAATTGCAAGACTTAAGATGTGACCGATATTCCCCTAGGACAATGCTGACTCGCAACCTACATGTTTTTCGTTTTAGCGAGTGGATCTCCATCTTCCTAAAGGAATACGTTTTTGTGATCCTCAATTACATCGACATCAAGGAAAAAAGTTGAAATAGTTCTATTAGAGCAAAAAAATAATTCATATAACAATGAACAAACAATTTTTGCAAAATGTAGTAGGGACTAAATGTGTAATAAAGGAAATTTTTCATTTCATTCTTATGAATTTGTTTTCAAATTATTGTTATTTTTGTACTATATAGAAGATTCATAATCACACACTTAGCGTATCCTAGCGTCCAGAACTAAGCTGATCACTCTGATGGCATAGTGTATATTTCGTTAAAATGGTGGCCTGGCACTCATGAAATGAAAAAAACCGATATTCGCCTTTTGGCCAAAATCGGTTTTTGGAGGTGAAACCATTATTCCCCGCAGTTTCCTATTCATTATCCAGTCCATGCACCCGTTGGATCTTGATTAATTTTTTTTCGCTCTAAAAAGCTTGTAGAAGGCTCGAATGTCCTGAGCTAAAAGCTTAGGTTCTTCACCCGCCGCAGCAATTTTTTTTGTACTGGACCTTTATAGAATGCACGTAGCAAAAGGGACTATCCTCTGGACAGCCCCTTTTCTGTAATATGTCCAGACCATTCACCACGGTAGTCTGTATGTTTGCGGTGGATGCCTGCTTTTATTGCTGGGTCAAAATGATCGGACCCTCTGCTGTAATGGCCAGCGTATGCTCGTATTGCGCAGACAAGCCGCCGTCCAACGTGCGTGCGGTCCAGCCGTCCGCATCAATTTTACTGCGGTATGTGCCTGTGTTGAGCATCGGCTCAATTGTAATGACCATACCCTCTTTTAAGCGTGGTCCACGGTGTGGAGGTCCGTAATGTGGAACCTGCGGTTGCTCATGCATCTCTTCTCCGATACCGTGCCCAATAAATTCGCGTACGACCGAGAAGCCTTCCGCTTCCGCGTAGGTTTGTATCGCATGGGAAATATCACCGATCCGGTTACCGATAACGGCTTGCTCAATCCCTTTATACAGCGATTCCTTGGTAACATCCAGCAGCTTTTGCGCCTGCTCAGACACATTACCCACCGCATACGACCAAGCGGAATCTGCCAGCCAGCCATTCAGGTTCACAACCATGTCGATCGTCACGATGTCCCCGTCCTTCAACGGTGTCTTATTTGGAAATCCGTGGCAAATCACATCGTTAGGTGAGCCACAAGTTGCAAACTGGTAGCCGTTATAGCCCTTTTGCTCCGGTGTTGCGCCATGCTTCTTCATAAAGGATTCCGCAAAGGCGTCAATTTCCAGTGTCGTAATGCCCGGCTTGATCATTTTGGCAATTTCCCGGTGGCAAGCAGCCAAAATGTCTCCAGCCTTTTTCATATTTTCAATTTGTTCTTTGGTTTTAATGATAATCATTAAACGGTCTCCTTCTTTTCCGTGTTCGTTCCACTTTTCACTGCTTCTTTTTTCTGCTTCTATTGTAACGCTAAAAGCAGCGAAATGGAACCGATGTCAACTGATACCGTTTACAAGGATCTTAAACGGGGTATATAATATTCCATAACTTGTATACCAGTATGCAAAATCATTTCCTAGATAGGAGTATCCTATGAAATATCCAACAACCTGGTTACAGGGCGCATCACTTGGGGAAAGGATTGCTTGTGAACTTCGGCTTCAGATTATACGCGGCGTTCAGACACCAGGCACTGTGCTATCTGAGAATCAGATTGCTGCCGATTTTGGTACCAGTCGTTCTCCGGTGCGTGAAGCCTTGAAGGCACTCTCGGGCGAAGGACTGATCCGTCTGGAGCGCATGGGGGCGATTGTCGTCGGCATGACACCCGGTGATATGGAGGAGCTATTCGATGTGCGAATGCTGATTGAACATTTTGTTGTACAAAGGTATGTACATAGTGATAATGCCACATTGGTGACTGTTTTGAATCAGATGATTGACAAAATGGAAATCGCTCTCAAGTACAGGGATGTCGTTGAATTTTCTCTTCAGGATTTTAATTTTCATGAAGCTCTGGTTCTGGAAGCTGGCCATACCCGTATTCTTTATACCTGGAATGGCATGAGACAGCTAATCCTGACGGTCATGTTAGCTGCAACAGAACAACGATTTGCGTCCAACATCGAAGAATCACAAGTCACGATTCACAAACATCGAACCTTTGCAAACGCTTTAAATCAGGGGGATGCTCAGGAGTTGTCAGGATTTATTGAGGATCATTATCGAGATACCCGCAACGCGGTTAACGATAGCGTTCTGTCTCCCTACAGAAGAAAGACATCGTCCTAGCCACATATGCGTGACAAAGAGCAGATGTACCGCGCTTTATGCGTTTCTCGCTGGCGCGGCTCTCTTTTAATTGAAGTTGTCGACAAGTATACATTTAGCTATACATATAAGAATAAGGAGGCATACCTTCATGAACACATTATTCGGCTTAAGCCATAACGCGTCCCTGCTCATATGGGCGCTAGTTACCGTCATTCTTTTGATTTTGCTGATTGCTAAATTCAAATGGAATCCCTTCGTTTCACTGCTGCTTTCGTCGGTATTTCTCGGACTGGTTAACGGGATGCCTGGTCATGAAGTTACTGCCTCCATCACCAAAGGGCTCGGCAGTACACTTGGCTCCATCGCCATCGTGATCGGTTTAGGCACAATGCTCGGTAAAATGATGGCAGAATCCGGCGGCGCCGAACGCATCGCGACTACACTGATGGATCGTTTTGGTGAAAAACGCGTTCATTGGGCGATGATGATCGTAGGCTTTATCGTGGGAATTCCGGTGTTTTTTGAGGTTGGTATTATTTTATTAATTCCCATCCTGTTCACGGTTGCCCGTAAAATGAACATGTCTCTGCTTAAAATCGGTATTCCAATGCTGGCAGGACTATCGACGGTACACGGCCTTTTACCACCCCACCCGGCTCCGATGATCGCGATTGAAGCCTTTAACGCCAATATTGGACGCACGATAGGATATGCACTCATCGTGGGCATCCCATCAGCCATTATTGCAGGCCCGGTCTTCGGCGCTTGGATTGGCAAAAGAATCATGGTCAGACCTTCCGAGAGGCTGGACGAGCAGTTCAGAAATACGACGGGGCGGTCGTTGCCTCCCTTTTGGATTACTTTGTTCACCATTTTGTTACCTGTTATTCTAATGCTTAGCGGATCAGTCGCTGAAATTGTAGACCCGGCCAATACACATCCGCTCACTGTATTTTTCAAATTCATTGGTGATGAGGTTATGGCATTACTGATTGCGGCCGTGTTTTCTTTTTTCTCGCTAGGCTATGCACGTGGTCTAAAGAAAGAGGACTTGTCCCGTTTTACCAGTGAATGTCTGGCACCAACAGCCTCTATTATCTTAATTATCGGGAGCGGTGGTGCATTTAAAACGGTATTGATCGACAGCGGTGTAGGTCAGGCCATTGCAGCGGTCGCTACAGGAGCCCATATGAATGTGATTGTATTTGCTTTTCTGGTCGCTGCGCTCATTCGTGTAGCCACTGGATCAGCGACAGTCGCGATGACGACAGGCTCCGGTATTGTCGCACCTGTGCTGGCACTTACACCCGGCGCGAATGTCGAACTGGTCGTCCTTGCTACAGGAGCAGGGTCGCTGATCTTGTCTCATGTGAATGACGCCGGTTTTTGGATGATTAAAGAATTTTTCAATATGACGGTTCCGCAGACTCTAAAATCATGGACCGTTATGGAAACCATCCTCTCCCTGGTCGCTTTCGGTTTGATTATGCTGCTGAGTGTGTTAACTTAACGATAATGAGCTAATAACGGTAAGTGAAGGGGAGATTGAATATGACAGACACCCGATATATGATCGGCGTCGATATCGGTACGACCAGTACCAAAGCAGTTCTTTTCGAAGAAAACGGCAATATTGCCGCCCAGCACCATGTGGGCTATCCGCTCCATACACCTGAGCCGGATGCGGCAGAACAAGATCCAGAAGATATTTTCAAAGCTGTTGTGACGACGGTGCAAGAGGTCATGAAACAAAGCGGAGTGTCAGCTGAGCATGTACTGTTCGTCTCCTTCAGTTCGGCCATGCACAGCGTACTGGCAGTGGATAAGAACGGCAAACCGCTGACCGCCTCTATCACTTGGGCAGATAACCGTAGCGCCAAATGGGCCGAAGCGCTCAAACATGAATACAACGGACACGATATTTACTTACGTACCGGAACGCCTATTCATCCTATGTCACCGCTCACAAAACTAATGTGGATTACACGGGATTTACCAGATGTAGCGACCCAGACGTACAAATTCATTTCCATTAAGGAGTACGTTTTTGCCCGGTTATTCCACCAATATGTCGTGGACCACTCGATTGCCTCTGCAACCGGACTTATGAATTTGCAGCAGTTGGACTGGGACGAGGAAGCGCTGCATATTGCAGGTGTGACGAAGGAGCAGCTATCCGAGCTGGTGCCGACAACTCATATGCTCATAGGGCTGGATGAGACCTATGCACATGACATGGGCCTACTGAAGACGACTCCTTTTGTGATCGGGGCCAGCGACGGTGTCTTGTCCAACCTCGGTGTGAATGCGATCAAGCCTGGAGTTGTCGCTGTTACCATCGGCACCAGCGGAGCCATCCGCACCGTAGTTGATAAGCCGCTCACGGATGCCAAAGGGCGCTTTTTCTGTTACGCCTTGACCGAAAAGCTGTGGGTCATCGGCGGCCCGGTGAACAACGGAGGTATAGTCTTCCGCTGGATCCGGGATGAATTTGCAGCCTCCGAAGTGGAAACGGCCAAACGACTGGGACTTGATCCATATCATGTGCTGACCCAAATTGCGGAACAGGTACGTCCTGGCTCCGACGGTCTGCTCTTTCTTCCGTACTTATCCGGTGAACGTGCGCCCCTATGGGACCCGAATGCTCGCGGCTCCTTCTTCGGTCTGTCCCTGCGTCACAAAAAAGAGCATATGATTCGCGCCGCTCTGGAGGGTGTGCTGTTCAATTTGTATACCGTCATGCTCGCCATGGAAGAAGTCATCGACAGACCGTCAGTCATTCACGCCACGGGTGGATTTGCACGCTCGGAGCTATGGAGACAGCTCATGGCAGATATTTTTGATCAGGAAGTCATTATCCCCGAAAGTCTGGAAAGCTCATGTCTGGGTGCAGCTATTCTAGGCTTGTACGCACTGGGACGGATTGATTCGCTGGATGCTGTGTCCGGTATGATTGGTACCACTCACCAGCACAAACCGGTAGCAGAACACGTGGATATTTACCGCGATTTACTGCCGATTTATATTCGCATTTCACGTAAATTCGAAGAAGAATTCAAGGATATTGCGGAATTTCAAGCCAAGTCCCTACAATCTTTAAATTAGTGGAACCTGTTCTAACGCTGCTGCGTATTACCGTTTTATAAAAACCTGTCTATGTCAGTTGGGCAGGGTAAGAAGGAGGATTAGACGATGCTCAAACAATTACTGCACCGCCTGCTACATTCCACCTCTCATTCTCATAAGCGGCGATACAGCAGCTCAGACCGTTATTACGAACGTGAACGTAAACGCCATTCTTCTTCAGACGGTTACAAGAATAGCCACAATGGACACCGATATTACAAAGATAAACGCCGTCATTACTCCAGTTCTTAGCCAAACAACAAGTAGTAGCGACGGAATAGAGCGTAACTAAAGCGAAGACCCTTCTCATCTCAAGGGCCTTCGCTTTATTGTTGTGCGCCCTTCGTTATGCAGGGCAACATCGGTGCATTTTACAGGAAATTGGCCAAGACCGAAATTACAGAAACAGGGTTTTAGAGATGATCACCAACAAAATAAACAGAACCAGAATCGCTCCTACAGAGGTCCATGCTCCTACGCCGCAACCCATACCGCCTACTCCGCACATATGACTCATTTACAACACTCCCTTCGCTCATTTACAGGATCATTGTATGTAGACCTGGTCAAATGCGTAAGGGGGGCATTCCCCCATTTTTGCGGCGAATGCCTGTTTAGTTTTAGGGACTAACGTTATGGGTTAACTTCAAGCAGCAACAATGCTTCCTCCAGCTCTTGCATAAACTGTCGGCTATTCTCATAACGTGGCCGGATCTGAAAAAGACGCTCCAGCATATGACGCACAGGTGAACTCAGCTTCAATTCTTCCTGCCAGCTTGCCGATGGTTGATCCGGCTGAGGCTCGTAACTGCTATACAACATAAAAAGCATGAAATGTCCGACATCGTACAAATCGCTGTAGACGGCGACATCTTGTCGCTCGGGTGCTCGCTTTTCCAGCATGGACTCGGTAAATACATCCTCCTGTCGCTCTCCCACCGCCAGAGCAAGACCAAAGTCGATCAGGTAAGGCTTCCCCTCACGGTGAATCACATTGGGAATGCGGATATCCCGATGGATATAGCCCCGTTCATGCACATACAGAACTCGCTCCATTAACTCCAAAATGTAGGCAACACATTCCTGTTCTGTAAAGGAACGCTCCTGTTCAAATATAAGCTCCTCCAGCGTCATGCCGGAGATGTATTCCATGACCACAACTATTCCGTTCGAATGTTCTACACTTTCGAGCAGCTTCGGAATATAGGGGTGTTCCATCTGCCGCATAATATGAGCCTCGCGCTGCAATAGCTGAACTGCCTTCGCCCGTTTGCTCGGTCTGGGTAATTTCACCGCCACCTCTTGTCCGCTGTGCCGATCCAGACAGAGATAGGTCAGACCATAGCTCCCCATGCCTAAAAGCGATTGAACATCATAACGTCCACTCAGTAAATCGCCAGGCTGTTTCGGGTAATCGATCCATGATTCATACGCGTTCCGCAACCAAGCAAACATACTTATATCCTTTCCTCTACATGCCGCAGCAGCATTCTTAGGCGGCTTGTTCTCGTATTCTCGTATTCTTGTATTCCGTTATTATACCATCCACGATAAAAGACCATCAGAACCGGGAAGGTCTGATGGTCTTTATCAGAAAAGATGCTAGTTATGCCTCTCTGCGTCTGCGTGGTGTCAGACCAAGCCAGGACAACAACGAACTGCGCGATTTTCGTTGTCTGCCCTGGTAGGTACGCAAATTCGTAATTAACTGCCGATCCCGTTCCTCGTCGATCTTTTCTTTCATCCAGCGTTTTTGATCCTCCAGTTGGTTAGACAAGTTGATATTCTTTTCCACCAAACGGCTGTGCTCTGCTTCCAGTTCCTCCAAACGACTCCGCATTTCCAACAAAGCGTTTTGCACCATGTCCTGCATCTGCGCCAGTTCTTGTGGCTCTACGGACTCCTGTGTTTGTACAGATACAGGCGCTTGCTTCAATCTATACTCAATAGTTGATGCCAAAGTCTGGGACTCTTCCTGCAACTGTAGCTGCATGGGTTCTTCTGACAGTGTCTGAGCATTCATTTCATCCTGTAACTCTGTCAGTTCAACCGTAGCAGCGACTTGAGCCTGCATGACCGTCTCTTCCCTGCCTTCAGCCGCCGCCATTATTTCTTCCCAGGTTGCGGTCAGTGACTCAGCATCCGAGATGGGTGGCAAGCGGAATTCCTCATCCTCCATTGGAAAGGGAGCGGTCACTCTCTCAAGCACCACCTGAACCGCCTGCTCCATCGTCATATGCTGCTCACGCAAGGCCCTCCGCATCACCTTCAAGCACTCAACATCCTCAGCACTGAACATTCTTGATTGATTCGCGGAACGCTGAAACACATACCCTTGCTCCTCCAGCGCCGCTGCATATTTACGAAGGGTACTCGCCCCGATTCCCAACTGTTTTGCTGCTTCCGTCGTCGATTTGCTTTCTTCCATTAATCATTACCTCCCCGGATGGTATGGAAAGAAATAAGCTTGTATATGTAGAATTCGCGAAATCCATTGGAAACCCTTTGGCAAAAATGTTCTAATATTGCAGACTGCTAAGAACCTTTGTCATAACGGAATCTTTGTAGAAATACAAGAAACGACATTGCAGAGAATACTTCGTTCTATGTACACTAAAGACTCTTTAAAGAGCGTCACATAAATGTCACACTTTTATAATTCCTATGGCACTATTCCTTCCATCAACATAGTTCATGTTAAAATTTATACAGCGGTCACCTTAAATATAAATTGAAATTCACTCTCCTACCTTCCAGTAAAAGTATTGATAATTTACGCTCATTCTACAATTAATCGCAGAAAGACACCTCTTTCACAGTTCATTTTTAATTTTCCGGAATGGAGACAAAAAAATGGATATTTTCAAAAGATCAGCAATATGTTATGTTATGTAACGTAAAATGGATTTCAGGCATAATTTGTAGCATATTAACGTTCGCTGGAACGAGGAGGCAACATAGATGAAGGGGAAGGCAAGGAAAGTAGCTATTGTCGGCGCGGGAATGGTCGGTTCGAGCTGTGCCTACTCAATGGTTAATCAGTCCATTTGTGATGAGATCATGATGATTGACCGCACGTATGATCGGGCTTTGGCCCATGCACTGGATCTGTCCCATTGTATGGAGTTTACGTCCACACGTACTAAGGTACGTGCAGGCACGTATGCAGACTGCACGGATATGGACGTGGTGATTATAACGGCTGGAGCCAACCCTAGACCAGGTCAAGACCGCCTGTCTGTACTGGACGACGCAGTACTTATCACCAGAGAGATTGTAACAGCGATTATGGAGGGTGGCTTCGACGGTATATTCGTCATTGCCGCTAATCCTGTCGACATTGTAACGTATATGGTACAAAGTATATCCGGTCTGCCGCGCAACAAGGTGATCGGCACGGGCACCTCAATCGACTCGTCCCGGCTCAAGACGTTGCTTTCTGAGGTATTTTCCATAGATCCACGCAGCGTACAAGGATATGCTCTTGGCGAGCATGGCGAATCCCAATTCGTTGCCTGGTCACACGTAACGATTGGCGGTAAGCCGCTTTTACACATTTTACGGCAGCACAAGGAACGATTCAGCCACGTCGATCTGGACGACATTGCCCGTAAAACCAGGGATGCAGGCTGGGAAATCTTCACCCGCAAAGGCGCCACTTATTTTGGTATTGCCAATGCTCTGGCATACATTACCCGTTCCATTTTAAATGATGATGGTAAAATTATAGCGGTCTCTGCTGTATTGGACGGCGAGTACGGGCACACCGATGTCTGCACGGGCGTTCCAGCGATTATCGGCAGCGGAGGAATTCAAGAGGTCATCGAGTTGGAACTAAGTCCAGAGGAACAAGCGAAGTTCGACGCCTCTTGCCACTTTATCAGCAATAATATCCGTGCCATTTCAGACTTAGTGTAAACCAATAGCATAGAAAAAAACTCCTTACCCTCATTGAGGATAAGGAGTTTTTGCAATCCCCGTATTTCGCCCTATATCTCTTTATAACGAAATACCGTCAGTCCCGCCAACGTAAATACGACAAAGCTGCCCATTATAACCGTCAATAGTGTATCAGTTGGCACCATGAACGCCCCAAAGTTATCTCTTCCACTCGGCATCATCGCCAATAAAGGCTGTGTCCATGGATAGTACGGACCGTAGGTTTGAGAATTGGCGACCAGAATATTCGGCACGGTGAACACAAAATTCAACGCAAGCGGTGCGGCAAAGCTGGACCACAAGAAGGATACCATCAACTGCAACGCAGCCAGCGGCAGGCAGGCTACCCAGCCTGCGAGCAGACTTTGAGCGATCACAGCCCAAGGAATCGGTCCGTTCATCCCCTGCACAGCTCCAACACTCAGCAACGCTCCTCCGAACAGTAGTTGGGTCAATCCGACCAAGGCCATAATGATAGTCAGCTTAGCTGCGTACAGACTGGTGCGGGACAATGGCAATGACATCAGCTGCTTCCAGCCGCCGCCCCCATGCTCGAAACGGCAGACTAGAGACCCAAACACGGCCGTCAGCATCGGCAGGAACAGCATGGCATGTATTGTAAGCATGGCAGCCAACAGCAACAGCCAGTTTCCTCCCGGATTCGCCAGTAAACCAACTAGGACGGCAATCGCCGGGCTGACGAGCGCAAGCAGCCAGACGGGCGATTTCGCCATTTTCAGGCGTTCGACAGAAAGTAACCGTACGTATCCTCCGAACATTACGCCACATCCTTTCGGCTAAAATGAGCTGCGGTCAGCAGGCTGAGAATTATACCCGTTCCGCACCCGACGGACGCAAACATCCACGCTTGAGGTGCAACCCAGGCGAATTGAGGCCAGGCCAATGGAAACCATTCGGACAGCTGTGAAGCAAACAAGCTGCCGATGCCTAACGTAATGCCCAGTGTTACAGGCAGCGCCTGATTATGGAACGTGACCGTTAACCACAACAATAGTACAAGCATAGGCAGCGTGCCGCCCAAGGGCCAAAACCCGAGTCGTAGCAGTTCTCCTACGGGTGCAGGTTCTCCCCCGAAGCCAAGGATCATTCCCAACACCCAAGTCCCTACCGTCAGGAGTAGACAGGACACACACAGCATCCCAATCGCCAACGTCAGCTTGGCCATATAGACGCTGAATTTGGAAATCGGCAAGGCCAGCAACTGCTTCCATGAGTTAGATGTATGCTCCACATTCGCCAACATGGAAGCCACCATAGTAGCTCCTAGCACCAGCGCAAGGGGTACAAAAAGAGCGATGTTATCCATCAAAACTTCCCACAGATGACCCTTGTTACGCGGAATCAGATAGTCATATCGAAGTCCGAAGTTGAGCGCCTGCATGGCCACCAGCCCAAGGGGACCGAGGAACACCAAGAACCAGATTCCCTTTCTGCGTGCTTTGAGCAGATCCGCTGTCAGCGCTCGCAGCATCATAGGGAGCCCCCTCCTTTGCCCACCACCTGCATGAACATATCCTCCAGCGATTTGCGGCGTTCCTCCACACGGTATACGGCATGCGTATTTTCGACCAATCTTCTGACCAGCAGCGCAACAGCCGCATCATTCATGTTCTCGAACTCCAGCGCCGATCCGTCCTTCACCGAATGGTAGCCCTGCTCACGCGCAATCAATTGGGCTGCTTCCGGTTCCGACACGACGATCCGAATTCCGCCCGCGGATTCCTGACGGAGATTATGAATCGTGTTTTGGAAGACCAGCTCTCCTTCACGAATAATACCTACGGTATTCGCCATATGCTCTACCTCGCTCAACAGATGGCTGGATACCAGTACGGTGATCCCCCGTTGCTTGGGCATCGCCTGAATCAATGTGCGCATTTCCTGAATACCCTCCGGGTCCAAACCATTCGTAGGCTCATCCAAAATGAGCACTTCTGGATTCCCAAGCAGGGCTGCTGCAATACCAAGTCTCTGCTTCATACCCAGCGAGTAGCCTTTGACTGGACGTTTGGCATGCTTGGTCAGTCGGACGACCTCTAACACTTCCGCAATGTTTTGCTTGGGTACATTCAAAATACGGCGAATGGCCTCCAGATTTTCAATGGCGTTCAAATGACCATAATACGAAGGATACTCCACCAACGAGCCGACTTTACGCAAAATATCAAGCTTATGTCTGCGAATATCTTTGCCGAATATACGGATCGTTCCTCGAGTTGGGCGAATAAGTCCAAGCAGCATGCGGATCGTTGTCGTTTTCCCTGCTCCATTTGGACCCAGAAATCCGTAAATATCTCCCCGAGCTATTTTCAGGTCCAGTTGATTAACCGCCGCGCGGCCTTTGTATATTTTGCTGAGACTGTTCGTTTCAATAATGTATTCGTTCAAGTTCCTCACCTCGACACCTATCGTAACGTGCCAAGTTTAAAGCCAAGGGAACTCTGAGTTTAAGTTTTGTTTAAAAAACGGATTCGGGTCCCGGCTGATGAACTGAAAATCTCCCTCTCCAAATTCATTTCGCGAGCCAGCAGTTCTGTAATCGCCAACCCAATCCCGGCTCCTTTTTCACTGGAGTGTTGCTCCATACCAGGCCCTTTATCTGTGATAACCAATGCCTCTGACCCATTATCCTTCTGGACTTGAACACCAATATATCGGCCTGAGGCAGCATGGCGAACTACATTTTGAAAGAGATTGTCCAGCAGACGACGGAAGCCTTGCTCATCGACATTCCACACCATACTATGCTCAGGCAGGTCGATATCCACTTCAAAGCCCTCCTTCTCCCACACCGGATACCAGCTGGCTACACACTCCCGCACTAGCCGCAGGATATCACGCGGTGTGTTATTCATGGTGTATTTGCCACTGGATAGGAGATTATAGGTCAGCAAGTTGTCGATCAGACTCCCAAGGTCCTTTAGCTTGTTTTCCATTAGTGTAATCGACTGTTTCCCTCTGCTGCTGAGATTTTCACCATCTAGTGTATACAGATGGCTACGCACGACCGTAAGCGGCGTCCGAATATCGTGTGACAGATCCGCGACCAGTCTCTTCCGTAGCTCTTCCTCCTGACGCTCACGTCCCCGACTCTCTGCCAACTGCTCGACCATCTGATTAAATGCTTCTTCCAGCTTGCCGATTTCATCCGGGCGTCCAGTGGCAACAAGAATAGGCAAGCCGTCCTCTCCTCGCTGCGACATGGCGGCCTGAAGCTGCAACAGTCTACGCCGAATGTCTCCAAAAAACAGAAGAGATACGGATATGAAAGCACCCAAAATCAATACAATAAAAAAGAAATAGTACATCAACATACTACTATCAGTAGGTGGCTGTTCAAAGAACGAACGAGGCACTTTTAATACCATATAGCCCTGATTTACATCATTCTTGCCCCCGCCAATAAAGGCTACTACCGTAAACGGCCCCTCATAGCTTGCTTGCTTCATAAAAGCTATAGCCTGCGCAGCGTTCCATTGTTTTGGCAGGTTAGGTTGGGTCGGTAACTCCAACCTAGTTAACCCTGCGGTATCCACCCAAAATATTTGGGATTTAGGGAACATATCTTGTTGTATTTTGCGCAGATGGACTGAGATTTGCTCTGGTGTGGCTCCCTTCAAGGCTACAGCTTCGCGATGCCAGCTATTTTCGGTATGGGTAGCAGAGGGATAGTAAGCGTTTTTAGGCTTGGACCCCGCCCCCCAATTGAATAACACGCTATATATCAAGGCTGTAGCAGGCAACACAATGGGCAACAGCATCATAGCAACCACAATGATGACCAGATAACGGAACAACAGTGAACTGCGAAACCGACCTCCCTGATCCGGCCTAGAGCTGGGATGCAGCCTCCTCCAACCCTTGCGCGTCCTGTTCATTATGCTTTCACTCGATATCCTACACCACGGATCGTCTCAATGATGCGAGGTGTCGCAGGATCAATCTCCAGCTTTTCGCGCAGGTGTCGGATGTGAACCATTAAAGTTTTGTCTCCGTCGATATATGGATCTCCCCATACCGCTTCATACATTTGCTCTTTCGTCATAATCTGGCCCAAATGCCGCAGTAAATAAGCAAAAATGTGATATTGCTTGCCTGTCAGTGTAATTTCCTCCCCGGTATCACGGTTCACAATACGGTTATCAGGAGAGAACACAGAGAGATGCCCCAGTTGTAAGGATTCTTCAGGCACGGTTCCTGATCGGCGCAGCAAAATCTCCATACGTGCTATGAGCTCGTCCGGGTGAAAGGGCTTGGTTACATAATCGTCGGCGAAATCCAGTCCTTGCAGTTTATCGTCAATGGAGGTACGAGCAGACAACATGAGAATGGGAAGCTCCGGGTACTCTTTCTTGAGCCGTTTCCCTATGGTGAATCCATCCAGACCAGGTAACATCACATCCAAAATCACGAGTTGGCACGTACGGGCTGCCTCCACAGCCCCATCCCCGCTGCGAAGCCATACTACAGCGTAATTCCGCTCTTCCAAATACTGATGCGTCCAAGCACCGATATCCTGGTCATCTTCGATATATAACACATTTGTTTTCATCATGGGCACCTACTTATCGTTTTTCTTTTATGTAATGGGCATTATAGCATTTATGGTACATAACCCACTTAAAAAGGTTAATAACTATCTTATACGACATACGCTTCACATTTTCAAATTTGAATGCTTATAAAAAAAGGAGGCCTACCCGATGCTGCTGGAAGCTATATACCATCACCCGAAACGCAATTGGGCTTTTGGTTATAATGATGAAACGATATTTCTACGGCTACGTGCGAAGAAAAATGACCTGAACACCGTTCATGCTCTCACCGGAGATAAATACGATTGGGACCGCACCCGACAGCTTGTCCCGATGTCCAAATTCGCTACTGATGGCAGGTTTGATTACTATGAGTGCAGTATAAAACCTACTCACCGTCGGCTGAAATATGGATTTTTGCTAGAAGACGGTGAGGAACGTATTTGGATGAACGAGGACGACTTTACTACCCAAGAACCCGAAAATGCAGATAAACTGTTCCAATATCCGTTTTTGAACCCGATTGATATTCTGAAGCCACCTGCATGGGTGAAGGATGCGGTATTTTATCAGATTTTCCCCGAACGCTTTGCGAACGGTGACCCCTCCATCAGCCCAGAAGGTGCAGAGACATGGGGTGGAACCCCACAAAGAGACAATTTTTTCGGTGGCGATCTACAGGGGATTCTGGATCACCTGGACCACTTAAACGAGCTGGGGATTAACGCCATATATATGACTCCTGTGTTCAAGGCGACGACCAATCATAAATATGATACAGAGGATTATATGGAGGTGGACCCACATTTCGGGGACAAAAAGACATTGAAAAAACTGGTCGATGCCTGCCACGATCGAGGAATTCGGGTGCTGCTTGATGCGGTGTTCAACCATTCAGGGCGTACTTTTAAACCGTTCGTCGACGTCCAGGAAAAAGGCGAAGCCTCGCCTTACAAGGACTGGTTCCATGTACATAGCTTTCCCCTGAAAGTAATGGATGGCATACCGACGTACGATACATTCGGGCTGGAACCGATGATGCCCAAGCTGAACACCGAACATCCTGAGGTGAAAAGGTACCTGCTGGATGTAGCAAAGCATTGGATCGAAGAAATCGGCATCGATGGTTGGCGGTTGGATGTGGCAGACGAGGTGGACCACGCCTTTTGGCGGGAATTCCGCATTACGGTCAAGCAGGCCAATCCGGATGCGTACATTTTGGGTGAAATGTGGAATGAATCGTCTGAATGGCTTCAGGGGGACCAATTCGATGCAACGATGAATTATCCGTTCACCTACGCCGTGAATGATTTCTTCGTCAAAAAAGCGACCGATGCCCAAAGCTTTGCCTACGCCATCGGACGACAGCTGGCCCGCTATCCACAGCAAGCATCCGAGGTTGCTTTCAATCTGCTGGATAGCCATGATACACCGCGCCTACTGACGCTGTGCGGGGGCGACAAGCGACTGATGCGGCTGGCTGCTTTGTTCCAGTTCACGTATATGGGCGCACCCTGCATTTTTTACGGCGATGAGATCGGCCTGGATGGAGATGCCGATCCAGGCTGCCGCCAGTGCATGGAGTGGGATGCCGATAAGCAGGACCACGAGCTGTTCGACTTTTACCGCGAGCTGATTGCGCTTCGTAAGGGGCACCCGGTCCTCCGTGACCAAGGAAGCATCACTTTCCTGGAGGCACAGCCGGAGGGTGCCTCACTTGCCTACGAGCGCCGCAGCGGGGAAGAAGTGCTGCTCGTGCTGCTCAATCGTTCCGATGAGGATCACGTTTTTGAATTGGACATTCCTGAGCAGGAATGGCAATTAGCCTTTGGCGAAAGCCAGTGGTCCGTAGGACCGAAGGGACTGCATGCCGAGCTTCCTCCTTACGGATATGCTGTGCTGAAGGCAACGCCTGTGCGATCAATCAACTCTGCAAAAGAAGTCGACAACAAGACGCAAAGCAAGGCATAGGCTATGTAGACGCGGATGCTGATGAAAGTACCTGCCGAATACGGCAAAAAAAGCGAAACCACCAGGAACAAGATAGTTAACTTGTTCCTGGTGGTATTTTTACGTTAAATATGAGCTTCTATCCAAGTCCATTATTTGTTTTTAACATCTGTTCTTACTACCCCAACGTCTGAAGCATTGATAGAAATGGGGTTGCCGCCTTGCCCTGTTTGAGCTGAAGAAGATTGTCTAACGTCCACCCTAATTCTTTTGCCCTTAAAGCCAGTTCGTCTCCTTTTTCCCAATGCAGTGGCCTCCTTAAGTCTTCATGGCTTCATAAACCTCTCAATATGACCTAACTGTGGAGAGATATGCTATATGCATATGCCGCTGAAGAAAACAGGTCTCGGCGAATATCAGATCATAGAGAAAAGAGGCTATTAGTACCCGAGCTGGCAAGCTCCTCCAAGAAATTGCAACGAACATACTAACAGCAAAAGAGCGGAACCTGCTTTTACAGGCTCAATGTGGCTTTAAAACCATCATTGAGCCTGTAGTGATTAATGATATAGAATCATTGCTTATATCAGCTATCAACAAGCCAGCAGCCTTTCATGACTATCGTTGAACGCTAGCAGATTCGCTTGTAGATGATTGAAATTTTAATCCGTAAAATTTAAAGCGTTTACAAGTTAAGCGGCAGGTTGCCGGTCAGAGACGGCTGCTTGACCGGATCACTTTACAAATTGGCTTAAGCCAATACACCAAGAGCGTATCCAATAATTCCTATTGCGAATAAAGCAAAAATCAGAGCTATAGCATTCACTTTCTTTTTGAGCAGTCTCATGCATAAAAAAGTCAGCAAGAGAGGTAACAGACCAGGTATCAATTGATCCAGAATCATCTGTATCGTCGTAACAACCTCTACTCCATCCGAACGGGTATATCGGGATACTTCGAGTGGTATATTCAGAGTAGTCCATTTGGATACGAGGGCGCCCATAACAAATAGTCCCAGGATGGAGGCCGATTCCGTAAGCTTTTGCAGTCGGTTTCCGGACATGTCGGACACAATCTCCGTCCCTTTTTTGTAGCCGTATTTCAGTCCGTACCACTTAGTGGCCAGGCGAATAACATTAAAAAGCAAGAAAAATAGGACAGGCCCGATAACGCTTCCGGACAACGCAATGGAAGCTCCTAATGCAGCCAGAACGGGGCGTAATGTTCCCCAGAAAATAGGGTCTCCTACTCCAGCCAAAGGTCCCATTAAGCCAACTTTCACACCACTTATGGTAGCATTATCAATCGGCTGGCCATTGGCTTTCTGCTCCTCCATAGCGGCCGTTACCCCCATAATCGGTGCAGAGATAAACGGTTGAGTATTAAAAAACTCCAAATGCCGCTTTAGTGCTTCTTTTTGGTCTTCCTTCTTGCTGTATAACCGCTTGATTGCCGGAATCAAGGTGACACAAAAACCAATCGACTGCATACGCTCAAAGTTAAACGAGCCCAGCAGGAACCATGAACGGAAAAACATTTTGTTTAAATCGCTTTTGGTCAACTTTTTTTCTTCCATAGTACCCCACTCTTTCATTAAGAATTTCTTTAGAGCTCTTCAATTTCACCCACTTGATCTTTGCGCTGGCTATATTTGGGATTGAGCTGGATATACAGCAGAGCCAGAACCGCCCCCATGATTCCAAAGCCAACCAGATTGATGCTTGTAAATGCCGCGATGACAAAGCCCAAGAAAAAGAAAGGCATCAGATATTTGGCTGCCATCATGTTAATAACCATGGCATACCCTACAACGACGATGAATCCCCCAGCAATTTGCAGCCCTTTTGTAATGACCTCCGGGATCGCGTCCAGCAAAGTCGTAACCAGACCGGTTTCTGCTGCAATAGCCACCAATACGGCAGGCAAAGCGACGCGTAATCCCTGAAGAAGGAGGGCTATGAAGTGACATAATTCAATTCCTTTGAAATTTGAAGATTCGGCATATTTATCTGCCAGATGCTGAAAGAACACGGTAATCGTTCTAACAAAGATAGTTAACACTTGTCCGCCAGCCGCAATCGGAATCGCAACGGCAATTCCCGCACCGATCGATTGGTGCCCGACAATAACCAATATGGTTGAGACTACACTGGCCAAAGCCGCATCCGGAGCCATGGACGCTCCGACATTCATCCAGCCCAAAGCCAACAATTCCAGCGTACCGCCTAGAATAATACCGGTTTTGAGATCTCCCAGGACCAGACCGATCAGTGTACACGCAATTATAGGACGATGAGTCTGTCCTTCATCCAAAACACTGCCCATTCCGCAAATGGCTGCAACCAGCGTGACCATTACGATTTCAAAAACACTCATGTTTGACCCCCTCTCTTATGCGTACGTGTTGTTAAAACTGGACATTTTGGAGCTTGTTAATCAAATTAATTTTAGGATCACTGGCCACTTTTCTAATCTCCAGTTCTATCCCCTTTTCGTGCAATTTATAAAATGCCTCTACATCCTGCTTGTCTACGGACACTGCTCCGGTAATTTGTGTTTTGCCTTCTTTGAAGCACATTCCACCTACATTTACCGATGTAAACGGTACCCCACCTTCTACAACCCGCAGTACATCCGTGGGATTGGTAAACAGGAACAAGGTCTTGAAATCGTTATATTTAGGATTGTTGTAAGCTTCAATCGCTTTCGCAATCGTGACAACATAAGCTTTAATCCCTGGCGGCGCCACCTGTAACAATAAGGTTTTGCGCAGCGTATCCGCAGCGACCTCATTGCTGACGGCGATAATTTTGTTACACTTCGTTTCCTTCACCCACACCGTAGCCACCTGACCATGAATCAGACGGTCATCAATACGAACAAATGATATTTCCATACCTATAATTCCTCCTCTGTTTGTATGTCCCGGATGACACGAAAAGACTTCATTGAATCCTGACCCGCACGGATGGCCAGATCACTTAGATTCTCCACGTTCTCCAGCCCTCTATTGGTCAGCAGGTCTACGATCATTGGCAGGTTTACACCTGTTACAATGTCCATTTTTTCATACCGGGCCACAATCCTACTGGCCGCATTATAGGGACTGCCACCAAACAAATCGACGAGAAAAATCAATCCGTCCGTCCAATCAATTGTTTCCAAGGCCGCTTTGTACTTCTCAACAAGTCCGTTAACACTTTCACCTGGTTCAAACGTTACACCCACCACATTTTCCAGATGGCCGAAAATCATTTCCGTGGATCTTAGGATCTCTTCGGAGAATTTTCCATGAGTGCCAACAATAACACCTATCATTTGTTTCACCCCCTCCTTGCATCCTTCGCCTATACTTATATGCAAGTTTCATGCCAAGATTCTGTATAATGCGATTAACCATCAAAAAAAGACCAAACCCTCGACTGCTCCGGGAATTTGGTCTTTTCTCATCACCTGCTTATTATCCTTATCCGCATGATTAATACACATCCAGCATCGTTTTATACACTTGCGCCACTACTTGGGGATACAGTTATATACTTCGCTTAGGATTTCGCAAATATAATATTTTTCATCATTAGTCAGCTTAATGTTAATACTGGAGGCAAATATATTGCAGGAACGGTTCACCACATCGATTAATCGTTGGTCAAGCAAGGATACATCCTCCTGATACACTAGCCCTTCTCCAATGACCATTCGTTCCAGCGCATGAGCCGTATGAACAGCAAGCTGAACCTTCTTTGCATAATGGAAATCAGCCTCCAGTTCCTGTTCCAGCTGCTCGATAAATTTCATCAAAATCCCCAAAATTTTGTGAGGATTCAAATAAGTCATAAACTCCTTTAGCGTATCCTCACATAGATCTCTTACGATCACGCTTCCGTGTTCATGCATAACAGGCAACTGATTGTTGAGCAACAATTCTCTTAATGCCTGTTCCCCGCTTGCCTCGATCAGTTTTTCCAAAGGGATAAACGGTACATTGAGTTCGCTTGGCCGCTTAACCCCAATCACCGCAAGAAGCGTATGCTTGGCCCGTAAATCCTTCACCACTTTATCCAATTCCCTGACCTTTGCCGGTACAACAACTATTTTCTCTTCGGTTAAGTCATAAACAACCTTCTCTACAAACTCCTTTAGCTTGGCGGCGGCACCTTTGCCGGAGGAACAGACCGTCACGATTACCTTATTACTGGTCTTTTCCGCTTTCACTCCGGCATTTCCAGTGTTATATCCACGAAAATCCTTCAAAGATTGATAAATTTCCTCTATATTCATATCAAAAATACTGGCCTTTCGCACAGCCTCCAACACAAGCGGGGTTGAAACCATATCGATAGTCTTCACCTTAATCCCGACACGTTCCATAATGGTTGCTTCAAGATTGAGCAAGGAGCCCATATCAACCAGCAGCAATACGCCTCTGCCATTGTCAATGTCCTTCACTTTTTCCACAATAACTTCCAGGATTTCTCTGGGGCTAACATCCAAAGGCATGTCTACTGCGCAAATATTTGAGCTCCCCAGCAGGCTGTCGACAACGCTAACGACACTGCTTGCCGTACTGTTGCCATGTGCAGCTACGATGATTCCCACATTTCCCTGGTGCTCCTCTTCTACCGATTTCAGAAGAATCGCCACATAGGTAGTCTCGGCATCGGGTACGCTGACTTCAAACTTGGACTCGATCAAATCCTTGATAATGAGTGCCAGTCTGTATTCTTCATCCTGATCATTCATCGGTTCATAGATTTGTTTACTGACATATTTTTTCTCCCGGATTCGCTTTAAAAAAGCACTTAAATGAAGACTGAAGGCATAAACAAACCTGTCGCTGTAATTTCTGTTCAATTCTTTTTGAGCCATCTCTTGCACCTGTTCAGCGAACTCTAGGATATTTCTGCCTACGATCTTAAGGATCCGTTCCCTTCCCCCTTTGATGTTATAAAATCGGTTATAGAAGCTTTTGATGTGAATATTGACATCTGTAGTAATAAACTTATTGATAAAACTGTCGTCGAGTCCTTCTTCTTTGAGCATCCCTATCTTGTCTTCAATCAATTTGTACAAGTTGAACGGCAGTTCAAAAGCGTCTACTTCATCCATTCCTTTGCTGCCTTCAGGAGTAATATACAGCGAGGAGTTGACCATCTCCATTTCGGCAATCTCCTTGCGGTTCTTCCCCATATTAAATAGACCTTCCTTGATATTTCCGGGCAAAATTTTAAAATCAAGTTCAATCTCTTCCTTATTTTCATGTATGCTGTTCAAAAATCCTTTGGCACACACAAGCTGAATGTTCGATTTCAACTGACCGATATTTCCATAGGTTACGCTGCCAATCAGTGCTTTTACAGTTTCCAATTCAACCCTAATAGGCTTGTTCACACGATGGGCTTCGTTTGCAAAGAGATGCTTCAGGATCAAAAACCTCTCTTCAACAGATCGCTCTTGCAAGGAAGGAATGTTGATCGTAATCGGTATCCGTCTGATAAAGGTTTTCAGCATGGAAGAACCGGGATCTTCGGTCGTAGCGCCGATGAGCAGCACATTCGCTTCCCGCTTGCGCTCCGACTCGCCCAATTTGTTGTAACTGTTCGTGTCCATAAAATAAAATATCATTTCTTGGCCTTCTGGGGGCAGCCGATGAATCTCATCCAAAAACAGAATGCCCCCATCCGCTTTCTCGACCAGCCCCTCTTTCTCCCGATCAGCCCCGGTAAATGCTCCTTTTACATGACCAAAAATGTGGGAAAGTAGCAGCTGAGGGTTATTGTAATAATCAGCGCAGTTGAATACGATAAACGGTGCTTGCTCTGAAAAGCGCTTCATATATTTCCCATAATTATACATCAACCTAGCGAACATTGTTTTCCCAACGCCAGTCTGTCCCACAATCAGCGTATGTAGGCCCTTCGGCGGGTATAATATTGCCGCTTTTCCCTGCTCAACCTGGTTCCTCATACTCCCCATGAAACCAATTAAGGCGTGAAACGGATCCACTTGCTCTCCAGGCAGCAATATTTCATGAATACTGCTGACTTGGATTTGTTTCTCTTTAAGCTGAACCCGAAAAGTCTCCTCGATCACCTGCTTGTGCAAAAACTTGACGGGTCTCCCCTTGATTTTAATAATCAAGTCGGCGCGAAGTAGGCTATTCAGCTCCTTGCTTACATTATTTCTTAACATATTCTGTTGATCGGCTATTTCCGCAGCCGTAATTCCACCGCCGTCCTGCAAGGCCTCTACCGACAGTTTCTTTGTCCCATTGGCAATATACTCTAAGATCTCATCAATTCGTTTCACGGTATTCCCCCATGCTGACTAGTTCTTATTTAATTAGTATATAAAAAAAGAAATAATCCTCTACAAGAAAATAAACTGACAAGTTAATCATTAATCTGATACCCTTTTTATTGAATCTATCCAAAACTCAAATTCAGCCCATTCCATTCACTTCTTTTCCAAGATCAAAGGTTGGCAGTATAATTGCATAAGCTTCACGAATAAGCTGCATAAAAAGTTATTTTTGTTTCCCAGTAAGGAGCTGAGATAAAATAATGCGCTACGGATTACAGCAAGAGCAAACATTCAGGCTGGCTATGACTCCAGAATTACGACAAGCCATCACGATTCTTCAATATTCTTCGGTCGATCTAATGTCATATCTTCATGAGCAAGCAAATGAAAATCCGATCATTGACTTGGCAGAGATCGATACGTCCATCGAAAGAATCAACACAGAAGAAGAATATTCGCTACGAAAAAATGATAATCCGGTAGACCTTCTGGACTTTGTCTCTAATCCCGCAGATAATTTATATAGACATCTCAAAGCGCAGCTTGGGATGGTCCGCGGGCTATCCAAACTACAACAGATGATTGGCATGTTTCTAATTGGGAATTTAAATGAAAAAGGCTACCTTGAGCTGGATGTAAATACAGCTGCCGGAATACTTGACGTCCCCACCGATGAGGTTGAAAATATACTTGCCCTGATCCAAGGCTTTGAACCGGCAGGAATCGCTGCCCGCAGTCTGGAGGAATGTCTTCTTTTGCAGCTGCGATATGCCGGGAATGATGATGTTTACCTGGAAGAAATCGTGCGACATCACATGGTTAATCTTTCATGTAACCGCATACAAAAAATCGCGGATGCTCTAGGGATCGACATTCACATGGTACAACAAATGACCGATCAGATACGCAAGCTGAATCCTTGTCCGGGAGCGGCATTTGCTCCATATGAACGCCAGTATCATATAGCAGATATCTCAGTGGAGAAATCCAAAAACGACTACGTTGTGACAGTTAATGATATCACAGTCCCACGCGTCGGGATTAATCCTTTTTACCAAAGTATGCTTCGAAAGCCGGCGATGGAGGAAGAGAAACGATTTCTTCGTGAGAAGATGAATACAGCATTATGGCTTATTCATAGCCTTGAGCAGCGCCGCCTGACCCTGATGCGTGTGGCCCAGGCTATTGTTGATAGGCAGCGGGAGTTTTTTGAGCATGGCGTTTATCATCTGAAATCGATGACCCAAAAGGAGATTGCTGGAATAACCGGCCTGCATGAATCCACGATCAGCCGGGCGGTCAGTAATAAATACATGCAGACGCCCCGTGGATTGTTTGAACTCAAATATTTCTTCACCTCCGCCCTAGGATCGAAAGACGGAGATGCTACTTCATCAGAGAGCGCAAAAATGCGGATAAAGCAGATCATCGACAGTGAAGAGAAGCAAAAACCATTTTCAGATCAGGCAATCACAGAGCGGATGGCAAAGGAAGGACTAGAGCTGTCACGCAGAACGGTAGCCAAATACCGTGAAGAATTGGGGTATTTATCCTCCGCCAGGAGAAAAGTGTATTAAAGCTTCAGCAAGCGGTTGTGAAAACTAAAAAGCAGCGCTATCATATTCTCCCGGCTGCCTCCCTCGTAGAATCTCCAATAGAATAGGCCAACCAGTAATCTCTGGTTGGCCTATTCATACGACCTGAGTCAGTACAGCCGTTTACGCAGGTAGCGTCTGTGTTTTCAATTGCACGTACAACTGGTGCGTCACCTGCTGCGGTTCAATACCCAACTCATCTTCCAATATTCTGACGAAGCTTTCATAATGCTTTTGCGCAGCGGTATAATCGCCCAGTTGGGCATAGGCGGTCAGCAGCAGACTACAGATATCGTCTGAGTACGGCTCCCGTTGCTGTAGGCTGAGTAAGCGCTGAACAGATTGCCAGGTACGACCCGAGCGAAGCTCTTCTCTCGCTAGCTCAGAAGCACATGCCAGATACATACTGCGCAGCTTCTCCCTTTTTGCATACGCCCACGGATAATCGTGCTCCTCCAGGTAGTTGCCACGGTATAGAGCCAACAGGCTATCAATACGCGGCGTACCGCCGCTACCGGATGCAGCCCATTCGGATATTCCCCGCTCGAAGAGCTCCACATCTGTAATCCAGCCATTGCGGTTCAAGCGGTAGCGATCCAGATTGTATTCCAGCTTCGTATCTTGCATCCGTTCTTTCAACGCCTTGCGAATTTGATAAATGGACGTGTGCAGGTGAACAACAGCCTTGTCCAAATGATATTCAGGCCACAGCGCATCCAGCAATTGTTCTTTGCTCACCCATTCCCCTTCATGGTGTAGTAAAAAGGAAAATAGCTCCTGTGACTTTAACGTGCGCCATTTGAGTGGTTTCGCTCCTACGGCTTCCTGTCCAACCTCCAAAATTTCAAGCTTTTGAAAACAACGTACCTTGGGGGATTGCTCTGCTGCAACTCCCAAGCTGGAGGAACGGGAATCAGCCAGCGTGGCTGCAATCCGATCTATCGTTTTGGATAGCCGCCGGGCATGAACGGGCTTTAACAAGTAATCCAGTGCTTGCAGCTCGAACGCTTCAATAGCATATTCCGAGTACGCGGTCACAAAGACGATATGAATATGGGAATCCAGCTGTTGAATCCACTCGGCGGCCTCCAGACCGTTCATCTCTGGCATTCCGATATCTATAAAAACAATATCCGCACGTTCTGACGCCAGATGATCCAGCCCCGCTTGTGCAGACGTATATTTCCCCGTTACCGTTAACCGTCCGTCCGCCTCCAGCAACCGTTCCAAGTAGGTTAATGCCGACCTCTCATCATCAATCAAAATCGCCTTCATTTGTGTCCGTGCTCCCTTCCTGCTGCAACCATCCATCATGATGCTCTATCTACATGCTATCTGCTTTATCCTTACGAATTTTAATTTCTTATATTTTATATATCGTATCGTCGCGGGCGTGACATTAGCTTTTCCGACGAATGTACTGTACTTTTTTTATTCATCGGTATTCCGGAGCGAAATCGTTTCCGGCACACGGAAGCTTACCGTCGTCCCTTGCATAGGATTACTTTCAATCCTCAATCCTTCTCCATACATATGGATAAGACGGCGATGGATATTACGCAGTCCCACGCTGGAAGATATATGATCCTCCGACAGCAGTTGTTCCAGTCGCTCCGGTGGAATCCCTACGCCGTCATCGGTCACGCTGACCACAAAATCGGTTCCATCCTCCTGCACAACCACTCGCACGGTTCCACCTGTTGCCCGTTGCATCACACCATGCCGTATCGCATTTTCCACGATGGGTTGAATACTTAACGGCGGGATGAGCGACCGGATGTTCCTCCCTACCTCTACGGTTACCTGCAAACGTTCTTCAAATCGTGCTTTTTCCAGTGCCACATACGATTCTACCAACTCCAGCTCCTTGGATAACGGTACCGTATTCTCCCTGTTCTGAAAATCAAAGCTCCCCCGCAAATACTGGCTTAGCTCCATGAGCAGCTCCGCTGCTTTGTCCGGGTCTACGGCTACGGTCGAAACAATGACATTCAAGGCATTGTACAGAAAATGCGGCTTGATTTGTGCCTGTAAAAAGGCCATTTCAGAACGCACCGCTTCCTCCGCTGAATGGCGCATGTTCAGCAGCGTGCGCACACGCGCTTTTAATTCCTCAGCATCAACAGGCTTACGTAGAAAATCATTCGCTCCGGCCATAAAACCTGCGCGGATATCGCCGGGCAGATCGCGTGCCGTCAGGAGCAACACCGGTAGCTCGGACAGGGAATACCGTTCCCTTATCCGTCGGCACAGCTCAATACCGGACATTTCCGGCATCATCCAGTCCGTAATGACCAGGTCAAATCGGGTACGGCCATTCAGCATGTGAAGTGCCTCCTCGGCATGATCCACAGCCACCACGCTACAACCTGTGGCATATAATAGTTCCTCCAGCACCCGAAGGTTAACCTCGTCGTCATCTACAGCCAGCACTTTGTAAGGAACAGTCTGGACTCGCTCCAGTGCATCCTCTTCATGCGGAATCACATTCTGACCCGACGTCACGCCAGGCTGCAATATAACCGCAGGCGAAACATCTTTTTGAGCTTCATGTCCCAACGTTCCGGTCTGCGCCAAGGGCAGTGTAAAATAAAAGGTCGAACCCTTGCCTAATCTAGATTCTACCCGGATATGACCCCCATGCAGTTCCACCAGACGACGGACTATGCCTAATCCAAGCCCTGTCCCACTGTATCCTTCATCCTCAGCATTCGCCCCTCGGTTAAAAGGTTCAAATATATGCGAAAGATGCTCCTGGGCAATACCGGAGCCGGTATCCTTTATACTGATTTCCATTTCACGGGTCCCCGCTTTGGCAGAGATTACGATTTTGCCTTCCTCCGTAAATTTCACCGCATTACCCAACAAATTGTATAAAATCTGAATCAGCCGATCCTCATCCGCATCTACTTTGGGCAACGAACTGGGCCATTCTTTGACGAATTGAAGCTTTTTCTTACCCACCGTATGCCCCAATACCTCCAGCACGGAATTCACAGCTGCCTGTACATTGACAGGCCGACGATTTAAGGCTAATCTGCCATTTTTCAAATTAGAAAAATCCAGAATATCGTTAATTAAATAAGAAAGTCTGCGTCCTACATTCGCAATCAAGGCCAAATTGTGCTTTTGCGGCTCATTGAATTGTGTCCCGTAGCGGTCTAGCATGGATTGAGCGATATTAATAATTCCATGCAGAGGAGTGCGCAGTTCATGTGACGTGTTCGCCAGAAATTCGTTTTTCAACCCATCCAGTGTGAGCAATCGTCGTGACAGGTTCTCAACCTCCATAAACGAATGTACAAAACGTTTGGCCAGCAGCAGCGTTTGAGCCAATACGAATATGAGCATTTCATAGGCTGTCACCCCACGCACATCTCCCCAGCCCAGAATATACACAAAACTAGTCACTACAATCATAAGAATGCTCATAATACTAATAACTAGCAGTGCAGCATCATCCGTCCGTTGAAGAAGGCCACGAAACAAGATCAGTAATACATATCCCACACTGACTACACCAAAAAGAAGAATAAACGCTTCAAAAGATGAGAGTATCAGCGTAGGCAACAATAGCCCCATACCCAGCATTAGTGCGGTTGCAATATTATAGAGGCGCAGCACGATCCGATTCATAACAATCTGCGTCGAAAGATGAACATATCGGATCAGAAAATAGTAGAACAGCGTTGAAGAGAACGACTGTATTTTCAGTATCCATTCATAAGGTAAATCTGGTATTCCCCAGACTAGCAGCTTCTCTCCATGTGTCAGAATGTAAAATAATGCCGCGATGCAAGAGCATGCTAAGTAAAGCAGTGCCTTTTCTTTTTTACGTAAAAGGTACAGCATGATAAAAAATACGGTAGGGATAAAAAATCCTGCTACCAGTACGGTGTCCTCCGCCATCGCTACTTCCCGGCTATGCGTAATACTGGCATAATCCCCAAACAACAGCGGATAAATGATCCCACCGGAGGAATAGCTATAATTAGCTACATGCACGGTAATATCAGCCGAATGTCCATCTACCGCTGCAAATCCAACATAGGGAGCATTGCCCTGCTCGCCCTTGTCGGCTGAAACAGAGGGAATACCACTCGCCCCCACCTCTGCTCCGTCAATCCATACTCGGCTGGAGCTGCGAATATTTTGCATATGGATGCCATACAGATTTTCCACTTTTTCAGGTAACAGTAGACGGACATGGTAGGTGCCATATCCCGTCGCCTGTCCCTCAGGCATCCACTGATTCCATCTACCAGGCACATCCACAATCTTGGCAGGAGATCTCGTTTCCATCCCCAACTCTGAAGAACTCTGATGATTTTCCCAATCCTTATCTTGTATTCCATGAAAGGATGAAGGTTGCACAAGCTGATTGGGATAAAATTCCCATTCCCCTCCCAGCTGTACAGGGCCTTCCTTTTTGGGGTCCCAATTACGCAAATCAATAACGCCGTTGTGAGCTTTCCAATGACTGTTCCCGGATAAAACACCCGACACTAACGGATACACCGGCAACGCAACCGCAAGCAGAAGTATAATAAAAAATAAAACACCCTGTTTTTTCATAAATCCTCCGCTCTTTTCAATATCATCTATCTTTTAGTATCGGTTATTCTACCCAGCTGTATTAGAAGCGCTGCCCATGCAAAAAGGGACGCCCGCCGCAGACAAAAATCTGTGCGGAATCGTCCCCTTCTATACACCCTTGTACTTCCTGCATTTCCCTTATTAAGGAATCATAACGTCATCAATACTACCGCCAGGAATCGAGCTTGAATCGTCTCCACTGTTATCGCTCGGTGGCGTTGTTCCACCACTGCTGTCACCGCTTCCTGTTCCACTGCTATCGCTTGGCGGTGTTGCTCCACTGCTGCTGTCACCGCTTCCTGTCCCGTTGCTATCGCTCGGCGGTGTTGCTCCACCGTTGCTATCGCCGCTTCCTGTTCCGCTGTTATCGCTTGGCGGTGTTGGTCCACTGCTACTGTCGCCGCTTCCTGTTCCGTTGCTATCGCTCGGCGGCATTGGTCGACCGTTACTGTCACTGCTTCCTGTTCCGCTGTTTTGTTGCTGGCTGGCTACAAAATCTTTATACTCCTGAATCGCATCTTCCAGATTCATGTAGTTTTTCTTAACTTCCGGCATAGGATAATACGGGTCCAAACGATTGAATGCATCCACTACTCTGTGAAAGTAGACCGTCGTAGGGTCTGTACCATTTGCTGTAAGCAGATTGTTCGCAATGTTCTTGAGCTCTTGGATATCAAAATCAGTTACGATCCACTTGGATTGGTAGTTCGAAAGCGCTGTAATCAAATCTGTGTTAGCCTGGTCTACCTGCAGCTGTGTGCTATTCGGAGTATTAAGCACAAGGTTTGCCTGATTAATTTGCCCTTGGAGTTCTACGTTATCTTGTTCGGTATAATGACGGCCGAACGTCTGAACTTCATTATTAGCTAAATTTATGTTGAAATTCAACAATGTGGTATCCACCGCTATGGTTACAGCATACTGGCTCTGTACCTGTTGCAACTCCTCGTATACGGGAACAACGTCTTGTAATTCAAAGCTGGACAAACCTAAGAAGATAGAGGCATGCTCTGAAGCCGAAGATAAGGCTTGCTGAGCTTCAGCGCTTAATGCGCCTGAATTTTGCACCAAAATTCCATTGATCGATGTCTGCATTCCAATGATTTCTTCTCTCAATTGTAGTCTTTTTTCGTTATATTTTTCAATATAGGTCCCTTTAGCCTGACTTAATTGATTATAAGAGATCATCAATTGCTCCTCAGGAGTAAACGGCATAATGAGCGCAAAGTTGGCTTGTCCTGTTTGTTGCTCTAAAGACAGCATTTCCGCATTCAAGTAATTACGAGCCACAGGGTTAAACAGCAGTTTCAGTTGAACATCTTGAACCAGCTGCTGCAGTTTTTCCCGAGTTGTAGCAGGCACTGGCACAGTGAACTCCGTAAGCCTTTGACTCAGCTCCATGTTCAAGTTCAATACGTCCTGCTGGGTCATAGCAGTGTGCATCTTCTCTGTATATTCCTGAATCAAGTTATCTAGTTCAGCATTTTGAGAACCATTCTGATCGTAGATAACCTGCGCTTCTTGTAAAGTATTCTTAAGCACCGAGAAGTCCGCTGCTTGCAGTGCCAAGAATGATTCTGTAGTAAGATCTATTTTTTGTGTCCATTCTTCCAACTGCTCAGTTGTAGCCAATGGATTCACATATACGTTTGATCCTTCTCTTACTAAGGACTTGTAACGCGCTTTATCTGTTTTCAAATTATCCACACGATCCGTTACATCGACAAAATGCAGATAGGCATCTCTGAGTTTTACCGATGCTTTGTAGACTTCAATTACTCGACGCAAGCTCTTTACTTCCCGATCCACAATATTTTGAGGCGCATTTCCTTCCAACACATTGTTGCCAAATTGAATCGCTTGACTTAGTGATTCATCCCAAAGAGGCGGGAATTCGTCGCCAACTATTCGGTTTTGTTCAAGGGTAGTCGAAGCTACCTGAATCAGTCTAGTTAATTCCTGTGTCCCAATCACCGGCTCTGTAGCTGAGGCTGTGTACACAGAAACATCCTGTTTCAATGTGCTGAGCGCTTGATCTACTTCTGCCTGTGTAGCTGCCGTATTGTTCAGTACCAGCATAGCCTGATTGATTGCTATGGACAGGTTTTCCTTCGCTGCGACCGTGTAAAGCGCCTGATCCAGTCCACCCTCGCCTGCACGCTCCAGCAGTTCTTTGGCTGCATGGACTTCTGTCTCCAACTGACTGCGGTCTACGCTAACAATCTCACTGTTGTGTTTCTTCTTATCTTTGCTGTCTGTATCCGTGACAACCGATCCAGCAGAGGATGAGTTCTTCGTACCATTTACGAGACTAACAGCTTCCTTCATCGCATTATAGTTAACAATAACATCCTGCGGCTGTTTTTGTTCCGGCAGATTGAGCTGGTTGATTGCAGCCCCCTTGGCCAGTGTGATAAAAGGAACACCCACATATTGTGATGCATCCAGCAAACCAATACTTCCGCTCACCAACAGCTTGCCTAGTCCCTGTTGCAATGAAACACGACTAATCGCTGCATCCCCCTCGGTCCCGATCGATGCATCATTTTTCAGCGTAAGGTTGTCAATCTTTGTCGTCCCAGTTGCAGTCAGTTTGGCATCCTTGGAGCCCAGTTCTACACCGGACCATGTCGTATTTTCCAAAATGGCCGATACAGGCTGGGTCCCTGAGCCTTTGATTTCTAATACGCCTGTGGAGGACATGTTTTTCAAGGTTACCGAACCATTGACGATCAGGCGTCCATCAAAAGACACACCCTTACCGTCAAATACACCACCGTCTGCGTTAATTTCCAGCTGATTTACACCTGTGAGTGTACGCAAATTACGGTTAAGATCGATTTTTGCCCCTTTTAATACAGCTTTGTTATTTTCACCAAACAAGCCTTGCAAAGATCCTTCCAACTGGTACGGGATATTTCCGATTCGAACGGTATTGCCCTCTGATTTCACTTCTCCTACCGGATGATCCAGCAGGCTGACGAATACTTCTGCACCACTCTCCCGGTTCAACGGATTTTTCAAATCCGTTGCAGAAGCATTCTCTGATAACAGACCGTAAGAGCGGGCAACCTGAACTGCATTTTGCTGTGCATCCGCAGTACCTGCATCATGCAAGTCCATTGCGCGTACCAATGATACGATCAGTTCTTCCTTGGTAATGGCATCCCCCGGACGGAAGAGTTCTCCGTTACCTGTCATATACCCGGCTGCACGTACGGCCTCAATATAGGGAGCGCCCCATGCATCGGACGATACATCCATAAAAGAAGTCTGCGGCTGATTGTTAACTTCCAACTGGAACAGACCGCACAAAATTTTGGCCGCTTCAGCGCGGGTCAAATTCTTTTGTGCCATAAAATCGCCCTGATTCCCACCTGTCATCAAACCCAAAGTACGAGCTTGTGCTACAAATCCAGTTTCACTTTGTGTATCTGCTGTCGCTGCATAAGCAGTCTGAGCGCCCCCCAGCCAAGGCAAAGATACGATGGAGCCTGAAGCAATCCCCAATACCATCGCAGATGCAATCCATTTATTTCGATTTATAAGTTTCAACATTTCCACTCCTAGACGCTATTTATTGGCATATATCCTGTTTTATCAAAGTCTTTAGTCATGTTTAGTTCTACGGATTATGCAACCAAGGAACTATGCTAAGAGAATTATATGAAACCCCACTGAACCGATTCTGAACAATTAGTCCTATATGAAGGCATCACGCAACAAAATCGCTTGACTTGGAGTGAACTCCAAATGTAATAATATCCGGTGTAAGTAGCTGGAGTAGAACATTTGAAGAAAACAATATCTAGGAAAGAGAGGTATAATCAAATGGACTATATGAAACTTGGAAATACCGGCTTGGATGTATCCCGGCTTTGTCTTGGGTGTATGGGCTTTGGGGTTGCAGAACGATGGATTCATCCATGGATATTAGATGAAGAGCGCAGTCGTCCCATTATAAAAAAGGCCCTGGAGCTAGGCATCAATTTTTTTGATACCGCGAATGTATATTCAGACGGAACTAGCGAAGAAATCGTCGGACGGGCTTTAAAAGATTTTGCGAATCGAGATGAAATTGTCCTTGCAACGAAGGTTCATTTCCGTATGCATCAAGGCCCCAATGGTGCGGGACTTTCTCGAAAGGCTATTATGAGTGAAATCGATAAGAGCCTTAAGCGACTGGGGACAGATTATGTGGATCTGTACCAAATTCATCGCTGGGATTACACTACCCCTATTGAAGAGACGATGGAAGCATTACATGATGTTGTGAAGGCTGGGAAGGCAAGATATATCGGAGCTTCTGCCATGTACGCATGGCAGTTTCTAAAGGCTCTGCATATAGCTGAGAAGAATGGATGGACCCGGTTTGTATCGATGCAAAATCATTTAAACCTCTTATATCGTGAAGAGGAGAGAGAGATGCTGCCGCTTTGTAAGGAAGAAAAAATCGGTGTGATTCCATACAGCCCGCTTGCAGGTGGAAGATTGACGCGTGATGCGCAGGAAACAACACATCGTTCCGAAACCGATCAAGTGGCAAAATCTAAATATGATGCCACTGCAGATACCGATCGATTGATCGTGGAGCAGGTTGCGGCCATCGCAGAAAAACGTGGAGTTCCCCGCGTTCAAATCGCACTTGCCTGGTTGCTACAGAAAGAACCGGTAACAGCTCCGATTATCGGTGCTACGAAAACGTCTCATCTTGAAGATGCAGTAGCTGCTCTTTCGATTACGTTAACACCTGAAGAAATCGCATTGCTGGAAGAGCCGTATGTTCCTCATCCGGTAGTTGGCGCTCAGTAAATATGGATGAAATGACAGTTTCGAAATAAGAAACGACAAGAACGCCCTATCCATTTACATAGGGCGTTTCTTGATCAGAAATCAGGAGGTGAAGTCTGCATGTTGATCGCAGAAGTAAGCAAAAAATTCGAACTATCTCAGGATACACTCCGCTATTATGAACGCATCGGACTTATTCCGCGTGTGAACCGTAATAAAAGTGGCATCAGGGATTACACGGAAGAAGATTGCAGATAGGTTGAATATATTAAATGTATGCGAGAAAAGAACTCCTAATAGAGCAGCGCAAGCAGCTCATTGCAAAATTGAAAGATATGAACAACGTATTGGAACGCATGGATTATAAAATTACAAGCTGTGAACAGACAATAGGTGAAAAAAAACATCTAATTTAACCCCTGCGTGCTTTACGGGACAATAGGTTCCCCAAGGACTGAACACCTTGTACAAACAAGACTAGAATGATGACGGTAATCAGCATAACCAGCGTATCAAAACGTTGATAGCCATATGCGATCGCCAGATCGCCAATTCCGCCTCCGCCGACCGCACCAGCCATAGCAGTAGCACCAATCAGACCAATGGCTGCTGTCGTTAACGACAAAATCAGAGAACTGAATGCCTCAGGAAGCAAAAAGTATCGAATGACCTGGAACGGGGTCGCCCCCATCGCATCTGCTGCCTCCAATATCCCCGGATTCACCTCCAACAGCGAGTTTTCGACCAGCCTTCCGATATATGGCGCAATATATATAATCAAGGGGACAATTGCCGCGCTGGTCCCAATGGATGTATGCACAATCAGACGGGTTAACGGAATGATCGCAATCAGCAAGATAATAAACGGTAAGGAGCGAACAATGTTAATGATCGGATTCAAAATATTGTGCAGCCATTTGTTCTCCAGAATTCCGCCCGGGCGTGTGATGACGAGTAAAATACCGATAGGGATACCGATCAGGGCGCCAATGAATAATGATATGCTGACCATGAGCACGGATTCATACAAAGCTTCCCACAGTTGATCCCAGGTTATCGTGGTTCCTGTAATCATCATAGACTCTCTACCTCCTGAATATGGACTCCTTTGCTCTTGATAAAATCAACAGCCTGCTGAATGGAATGCTGCCCACCACGCAGTTGGATTGTCATATAGCCAATCGTCGTTTCTTGAATCTCCGTCATGTTGGCAAACAAAATGTTCACATGGATATCATGCTGCCGAATTAATTCATGAACTACCGGATCAGAAGCAACCTGTCCTATAAATTCCAGCTTGTAAATCCGCTGTGATTCTTGCTGTTCGAACGTTTGTAGCACACTCTCGGGTACTGCATCGTGAATGACCGTGCGTACAAAGCTCTGCGTCGTCGGGTGCTGCGGCTGTCCGAATACCTCCAGGACATTGCCCTGCTCGATGATTTCCCCTTTTTCCATTACGGCAACTTTGTTGCAAATTCGCTGAATCACCGACATCTCATGGGTAATGATCAATATGGTGATCTTGTATTCCTTGTTGATTTTGCGAAGCAAGTCGAGAATAGACTGCGTGGTCTGCGGATCAAGTGCCGAGGTCGCCTCATCACAGAGCAAAATGGACGGGTTGCTCGCAAGCGCCCGCGCTATCCCGACACGTTGCTTTTGTCCGCCGGAAAGCTCGTTGGGATAGCTGTTCGCCTTGTCCGACAATCCTATGAACGCCAGAAGCTCTTTCACACGCTCCTCTATTTCGCGTTTGTTGCGCTTAAGCAGCACCAACGGAATTGCAATGTTGTCGAACACCGTTTTTGATTCCAGCAGATTAAAATGCTGAAAAATCATTCCAATCTTCTTCCTTACCTTCCGCAGTCCAGAGGTAGAATAGGTATTTAACTGCTCTCCTTCAACAAGAACCTCTCCGCTAGTTACTTTCTCAAGACGATTGACCAAACGGATTAGCGTACTTTTCCCTGCGCCACTGAATCCGATAAATCCGAAGATGTCTCCTTTATCCACTTTGATATTTATATTTTTTAACGCTTCAATACTTAGACCTTTTCTCACGTAGGTTTTAGATACATTCCTAAGTTCAATCATGAGTCCTAACTCCTTCCGTTCTCACAAGTATGTAAGATATTCTGAGCTGATGCTTTTCTTCGGCATAAACGACCGAATTAAATCCGAGTATTCTAGTAAGTTTTATAAAGTATACTACTTCGATTTATTATTCATGTCAATATGAGTTTTACATTCGGTCAAAGCATGTCCTTGCATAAATCAGTACGATATTGCAGATGGTATGAAATATGTCGAAGCATACACACCTTACCCGAACGGGACGAAAGCGGAGGAAAATAGATGAAGCGAATATTTACCTTGTGGCTATGCATTGCAGTAACGGGTATGTTGGCAGTTACGGCGGAATCCGCATGGGCTACTCAGACTGTTGACGGACAGCCTTATCATTTTGGGTTTAAAAAAAGTAAAGGAGGGGAGCTGCCTTCCATCGCACAAGAAGGCTTTATGCACCTGATCGAAAGACAAGGTGGCATCTTTCTGGGGGATACGACTAAAAAAGAATTATTTCTCACTTTCGACAACGGCTATGAGAATGGGTATACTCCGAAAGTGCTGGATGTATTGAAGGCCAAAAAGGTTCCGGCCGCCTTCTTTGTGACGGGGCATTTTGTAAAAGACCAGCCAGCTTTGATGCGACGCATGGCGAGTGAGGGCCATATTATCGGCAACCATTCATGGAGCCATCCTGATATGAGCACCATTTCTTCGGCAGAGATTCGGTCTGAACTGGATCGGGTACGAAATGCATCGGCAGAGCTAACCGGGCAAAAAGAAATGAAATATGTCCGGCCGCCTCGCGGCATTTTTAGTGAAAAAGCATTGGCTTCCTGTCGAGAAGCCGGATATACGAGCGTATTCTGGTCTGTGGCTTACAAGGACTGGGACACAAAAATTCAGCAAGGAACGGACTATGCCTATCGTCAAGTCATGCAGCAGCTCCACCCTGGAGCGGTCATTTTGCTCCATTCCGTATCCAAGGATAATGCCGAGGCGCTTGCTTCTATCATCGACGAGGCTCGCAAGCAAGGGTATGAGTTTAAAAGTCTAGACGACCTTAAGGTGAAACATTATCACTAAAAAGTAACTACATTTAATGAGACCATATCATAATGAGCCCGATCCACACCTGCCCATGGTTTTCAGTGTGGATTGGGCTTTTTAGTTTACTCCAAGGAAGGGAAGGCTCTATGAGCCTTCCCTTCCTTTTACCATTCTAAAGATAGCAAAGCCTAATGCATGGTTAGCTTATACACTCTGGCTTCATAAGGCCGCAGCTTCAAGGCATGCAGTTGTTCCCCTTGTACCGGTTCGTAGTTGGAGAGAAGTAGTTCCGCCTTGGCGGCAGGAAGCTCCTCACCTTCGGGCCAGTGGAACACCGGATCACGGTCAAAGAAATTCAAAATGACCAGCAAACGCTCTTTTCCCAACATACGAGTGAATACATACAGCTCTGTATCCAGTGGCAACAGAAGCTTGTATTCGCCATAGACTATGACCTCATGTTGTTTGCGTAGAGCAATCAACTTACGATAATAGTGGAAAATCGAGCCTGGATTATTTCTTTCAGCCTCTGCATTAATGTGTGTGTAGTTATCGTTAATCTTCATCCACGGCTCTCCATCGGTAAATCCGGCCGCAGGACCAGCATCCCACTGCATAGGAGTGCGTGCATTATCCCGGCTTTTTCGCCAAATTTCCGCCATAATCTGCTCCTCCGGCTCACCAATCTTTCGTTGCTGCTCATAATAGTTTAACGTTTCCACATCCCGATAATCATCAATCGACGGGAATGCAATATTCGTCATCCCAATTTCCTCACCCTGATAAATATAAGGCGTACCCTCAAGCATATGTGTGAGAGTTGCCAGCATTTTGGCGGATTCCACACGATATTGTCCATCATTCGCAAATCTGGAGAGAGCCCGAGGTTGATCATGATTGTTGAGATAATTGGCATTCCATCCTTCCTGATGAAGCACTGTCTGCCAACTGCTCATTATTTTTTTCAGCTCCACCAGCGTCCATGGCTTGGATTTCCATTTTTCCGTCCCTAGCCCTTGGGCATCAATAAACATGTGTTCAAACTGGAAGACCATATTCAATTCATGCCGCTGGTCTCCCACATAATCAAGCGCCTGTTCCGGTCCTAAGCCAGACGTTTCGCCAACTGTCATTAAGGGATAACATTCCAGCACCTTTTCATTCAGCATCCGTAGAAGCACATGTACCTGTTCCAGATTGGAAAAGAGCTGATAGGCCCGTACCAAGGTTCGTTTGTCGGGATTATCGGCATCCGGCAGCCCTTCGGCTTTGACAATATGGGCAATAGCGTCAAAACGGAAGCCATCGACTCCCTTTTTCAGCCACCATTCCACCATGCGGTAGAGCTCGCCCACCATCTCTTCATTTTCCCAGTTCAGATCCGGCTGATGCTCGGAATATAGATGCATGTAATATTCGTCTGTAAGCTTGTCATATTTCCACACTGAGCCAGAAAAATACGATTCCCAGTTGTTCGGATATCCGCCATTTTTGCCTGTTCGCCATATGTAGTAGTCCCGCTTCGGATTATCCTTGGACGAGCGTGACTCCGTAAACCACGGATGCTCATCCGATGTATGGTTTAATACCAAATCCATCATGATTTTGATACCTCGTTCATGCGCCTGGTGAAGCAGTTCGTCAAAATCCTCCATTGTTCCAAACTCATCCATAATGGCATAATAATCGCTAATATCATATCCATTATCGTGATTGGGCGATTTATATACCGGACAAATCCAGATAACATCAATACCCAGTTCACACAAATAATCCAGCCTGGACAAAATGCCTCGCAAGTCCCCTTTACCGTCTCCGTCAGAATCCTGAAAACTGATCGGGTAAATCTGATATACAACGGCTTCCTTCCACCATATTTTTTTAGGCATGTTTCCCTCCTGTAGCTTCTCTGTACATCCAATAGCTTATGCTCTTAACATACACGCAATACCTGGCTGCGAATCGTTGGTGATTGGGAACAAGAGTCTTGTAAGCTTGCTTCGACGCATTAGCAGAGCCGCTATAATCTGCGGAGGTTTATTTTAAAAAAATATTTTGTAAAACAGGTTGTATAAATGGATCTGGCGTTACCTATATTTATGAACTGCCCATATACATGTACCCAAAGCGGTGCCACTTTTGAATAAAAGGAGGAATTTACATGAATCATCGACCCAAGGAGCCAAAGGATCTGATTGTGGAAACTGCCGTGATCCCGCCCAACATCCATGTGGATGTGGAGTCAGCCACTGAGGGCGGAACACGCCGCCTGATGCTTAGCGATAACCCGGAGACGCTTACCCATGTGACGGTACCTACCGAGCAAGCCACCCTGTGGCATGACGTGGTTCGCTCGACAACCCGAACAGTCAAACATCGCATTTTCGGCTGGCATTATAACAAAATCGGCAGCCCTGTCAAACTGGGCATCACTGTAGAGAACAAGAGCGCTGCTAAACTGGAAGTACGCCATATTGAACGCGCTCTTAAGATTGTGCCTGAGGACGGCAACTGGATTATTGATGTCGGGCAGTCTATTGCCAAAAGCTGTTTGGCGGGTACGATGGAACGTCTGAAGCCAGCAGACCGTCATAAATTCGGCAAAGGCACCGCTCTGCTGGAGGAATTTGAGCTGCCCGAAGGATCGCTGGCCGGATTCATCTATGACCTCACAGTAGAATTTGCTGAAGGCCACGGTACGCTGGATTATGTGATTCGCACCGTGATCAGCAAGGATACGCAGACCGATCTGCGCCAAATTCATATGGATGCGCTTCCTCCCGTACCTCCACCCCAGGCGCATCCAAGAGGGGTGTGGTCCTTTTCCGAAACGAATGCACGGATGCCAGAGTACGTGGTGGGGCAGAGCGCCAACTATCGGGCGTGTGCCACCAAAAAGCTGAACGGCGAGACTCCTGCCGATCTGCTATTTACCGGGGCACGCAGCGAGCTGGGGCCTGCGCTAGATAATCGTGGACAATTCGGAACTATATACAACGCGACCATTCCCATCGTTAATGACAGTGACGTGGTACGTATCGTACGAATCTACGCCAATCCACGTGGGGGCGCGTTCGCCGGATCTGTACGCGTGGATGATCGTGTATATGGTATCCCTCTGCTACGAGATAATACCAAGGTATGCCGATTGGCTGATATCAGCGTCCCTCCCGGCAGATCCAGCTATGATCTCAGCTTCATGGTCGCCGGCAGTGCATCTACGCCGCTAGGTCTGTACGTCATTACACTATAGCTGTGCTCACGCTGACTGGATGAGCGAACGTGGGGCCAAAATGTTCACAGAATATGGTCTGCTCTATAGTAAATGGAGCTGTCCCAAAGCTGGTTTTAAAATTTATTGGACAGTCACGGTTCGTCATTAGTATAAAAAAAGCGCGAGTGCAAGGGTTATTCCCCCTGTAGCTCGCGCTTTTTAGTTCATGCTCACCCATTTGAGCAGGTTATGGTCAAGCGAAGGCACGAACCCTCTCGCCGCCATACCCGGCATCGGCGATGACCATACCCGGTCACCCGGTTTGTGTCAGAATAAATATCGCTCTATTTGAACCGCTGGACCTGCCTCGAAGGCATAATGGTCAACTCTGGAATATTGACATGCTCCGGCTGCTCTAGTGCATAAAGGGCAGCTTCTGCAACATCATCGGGATGCAGCGGCAAAACGCTCGAAGCAAACGTCCGAATTTCCTGCTCGGGATATCCGGCCACCTGCGAAAACTCCGTCGCCACCGCCCCGGGGTGAATCGCAGTTACACGAATTCCTTGCGTACTGGTCTCCAAACGCAATGCAGAGGCTATGGCGCTAACGCCGTACTTGGTAGCGCTGTATAGTCCTCCTCCGGCAACCACTTCCTTCGCTGCAATAGAGGAAACAATGACAACATCCCCCTTGGCCTGTTCCCTCATTGGCTGAAGTCCGTACTTCAGTGTCAGGACAAGACCGTGCACATTCGTCTTGTAAAGCTCCTCCCACCTTTCCAGTTCCACTTCTGCCAGTGGGCTTCGATACCCGAAGCCGGCATTGGCAACGATAATGTCAAGCCGTCCCCAGCGTTCAAGAATGGCGTGGACCGCCTGCTGTACGTCTTCAGCTTTTTGGATATCGGCAGGTATTGCCATGACCTCGTACAATTCCTCTTGATGCAAGTCGCGAACCAATTCATCCAATCGCTCCTGACGGCGTGCCAATACAGCTACATACGCGCCTCGCTTTGCCAGTTTTTTTGCAATCGATGCCCCAATGCCGCTGCTTGCGCCTGTTACCAAAGCTACTTTCCCGGCCAGGCTTTCCTTCGCTTTCCAGGATAATTTCAACTCATCCAATATCATGTTAAACCCTCCCCAAGCTTATTTGGTTAAAAGCACGCGATGAACACCCTGGCTGCCTCCAGGAGCTGTACCTATATATAAATATCCGTCATGGTTTACAGCCGTGGTTACCCCATAAAGCGAGCCTTCAGGATCATGCCAGCTTCCGATGAGTTTACCCTGCGGATTAAGCTCCACAGCAAGTCCATGCTTCACAGGTGCGCTTGCACCGCTGAGCAGCGATTGAGGCAATTTGGCCATCATTCCAGCCAGCCACGGGCTTCCATGCATCTGATCTACAAAGGGAATACGTGTCGTGAAGAGACCGACCCAGAAATGGCCTTGATCATCACGCGTAATGTTATCCGGAAAACCGGCGAGATTATCCGCAAAAATATCCGAAGTCCCCTTCTTCGGCCCTTTGAGCCAGTATCGGGTCAATTGGTAGTGATACGACTCTGCCACAAGTACAAAATCTTCGTCCGCAGACAAGGCAACCCCGTTCGCAAAATAAAGGCCTTCCAACAGAACTGTCGTCTGCTTGGTCGCCGGATCATATTTAAGCAAACGTCCATGCGGCTTGTTCTCGGCGATTTCTTTGAAGACTACACTGCCATAATTGGAGGTGTCAGAAAAATAAACGGTACCATCTTTGGCAATATCCAGCTCGTTGGCCAAATAGATCGGTGTGTCGTCGACTTGATTGGCCAACACCGTCACGTTTCCGGATGGATCTACCGACAGCAGCCCCTTCTTAACATCCGTAACGATCAGATTTCCACTTGTGTCAAACATAAGTCCATTGGGCGTTCCTTTGGTATCTGCATATAGCTGGGCCTTTTGCGGATTGCCCTTTGTATCAAAGGCAACCTTATAAATTTCCCCATCGGAGTCTCCCGTATATAAATTCCCTTCCTTGTCAAAGGTGATAAATTCCGGAAACTTAGGGGCATCTGTAACAAGCTCTGCGGAGCTGAGTTTGTTGTTTTGTTGCCATGGACCCGCTTGTTCAAAAGAGGGGGCCGAAGGTGCAAGCCATTTTGCAGGCTGGACAGGGGAAGGGATGAGCATAAAAATAACCACTCCCAGGAGGATTACCGACAGCAACGATAATCCGGTTTTTCGTACCCATTTACGCGGTTTCTTATTCTTTCCTTCTTGAGAATCTTTTACAGATAAATCAGGCTTACTGGGCATTAGAGTGCCTCCTATGTGATGTTGAATAATATTTCAGCATTTTGCATAATTCGATTCCCAACGCTCGAAAGTACACTATATAGACGAACTAAACCGTTTCGATCTATATATTGCTGATTTGAAATCGCTCTTGGGATTTATGCAAAATGCTCATTTATATTTGAACGACGATTTTACCGAAATACTGTTTTCCTTCAGCCAAAAGTGCGAAGGCTTCGCCGATTCGGCTGAGCGGGAATACCCGGTCGATGACAGGATGTAAACGATGGCGCGAAATGGCACGATTCATGTTTTCGAAATGTTCCCGGTTACCGACTTGGCTGCCGCGAATCGTCGCAGCCTTCTGCAAAATGCTGGTGACATCGAACTCAGGAATGGTCAAGCCCGATAAGAATCCGACCATGCTCACAGTCCCTCCGGTACGAAGTGCATTGATGGATTGCGCCATTGTTGCCGCTCCCCCTACATCCAGGACATGGTCGACTCCGCCGCCTGTCAGCTCCAGAGCCACCTTATCCCACTCTGGAACCTCCGAATAGTTGATTGTCTGCCATGCGCCGAGAGCCTTTGCCCGTTCCAGCTTGTCATTGCTGCTCGATGTGATAATTACCCGTGCTCCCGCCATCAGAGAGAATTGAAGCCCAAAGATGGAAACACCGCCTGTTCCTTGCAAGAGCACCGTATCTCCCGCTCGTAGCCCACCGGATTCCATCAGCATGCTCCATGCGGTTAATGCCGCAATCGGCAAGGTGGAAGCCTCCTCCCAAGAAAGGTGATCCGGAATGGCGACGACCCCTTCTTCATGCAGAACGATATATTCAGCCGCCACTCCACTGAGCGGGCCTCCCAGACTGTCCTTTAAGACCTCTGCTCTCGTGCTCCCGCCAATGAATTTCTGTTGTAAATTTGCCGCTACCCTTTGTCCAACCTGAAATTTTGTCACCCCTTCGCCCACAGCTACAATTTCACCCGCTCCATCGGATAACGGAATGAAGGGAAATTGAATGCCGATCGGCATGACTCCGTTGATAACTACCAAATCACGGTAATTGAGGGACGCTGCCTTTATGCGGATCAGAACTTCCAGCCGTCCCGGCACCGGTGTGTCAAGTTCCATCAAGGTTAACTCTTCAAAGCCAAAACCGTTTTTCAGTTGCACTGCTTTCATTTTGGTTGTCCTCCCTGTATTGTTAAACCTTTTACCTAATATAGATACAGTGTATCACCAAGGAAACACTGTTTCTTATATAGTACACTGTATCCAATTTTCTTCAAAACGTCAATCTTTACTTTTAAAAAAAACGGTCGTAAACTGCTTCCGGGCTTTTAACGGCCCTTACCAAGTAAAATTGGAGACTGGGTGGCTTTGCTTGCCAGAGCTTGTTCAGGTGGGCAAGCATGACCAAAAAACGCGAGTTGCAGGGGTGAAATAACCTCTGCACTCGCGTTTTTTACATCAATGCTTATACGACAGCCTTATTTAAGCTCCAATTTTTATAAACTACATCTACTTAAATTTGTTCCTGACTATATTACGCTGCTAAGCATAAAATTGGAGGGCGGACCGGGCTCCGGCTTGCCAAACAAATAACCCTGAGCCAGTGACACACCTGCTTCACGACAAAATTCAAAATCCTCTATCTGCTCTACTCCTTCAGCCAACACTTGGCCTCCAAAACGAAAAGCCGATTCTACAATTCCTGTGATTTGCCGTTTCTGATTACTGTTACTATGACAGCCGTCAATTATACTACGGTCAATTTTGACATAATCCGGCTGAAGGCAATTCATAAGCTCTGTCGTAGAATAGCCTGCCCCCACATCGTCCAGGGCAACTGAAACTCCTCGATTACGATACTGTTCAAAGATATGATGCAAAAAATTAAGGTCGTCTATCTCTTCCGTTTCTACGACCTCAAATACAAAATCCTTAGTACTCATGGATAACCGATCAATCGTCTCAAAGGTGTGATTCAAGCAATAAGCCGGATTATAAATGGTGGAAGGGAGAAAGTTAATAAAACGTTTAATCCCCGCCGGAAGGCATGTTGCACTTTTTTCAATAGCGGAATAACGAGCCGAGCGATCCAGATGAGCATGCAAGCCAGCTTCACGGGCGATTTCAAACAGTCGGAAAGGCTGAAAAGGTCTCTCCGCATGTGACGGACGCAGCAAAAACTCAAACCCGATAATATCCAGCTTGTGGTCAACAATAGGCTGCATATGGCTGGAAAAACTTTGATCCTTAATAATACTCACGATATCCGGATGTTGCAGTCTGGCTTGCAATTGACTAAATAAAAGCCAGTCCTCATATCCTTCGACATGATGCAAGCCAGTCACCACAACTTGTATATGGTTCAAGTATTCCTGCGGCAGACGAGCCAGTTCGTTAACCAGCTGTTCCAACTCTGAACGGCTGTCATAGCGAAACTCTATGCCGCCCTCACGCTCATGTTGCTGCTTCATTTGTTCCGATAGCATACCCAAACCATCCAATGCTGGAGTAAGCGACACCCTGGAATACCTAATTCTAAGCAATCCTTGATCCTTTATAGGTAATATGATGCTGCAATTGCTGCATGTCATAATGGTCCTCCTCGGAACAATTTTCCGGTTTTTTCACCATTATATCACAAATAACTAGAACAAAAGTACTATATAATTACGTTTTTTTACAAAAAAGCAGCTTATTCTTAACGATAACTTAGGACTTAAGTACATATTCGACAAAAACAAAACCTTTTTACACTCATAATAATTCGGGGCTGTTTTTTTGACATTAAAAAAAGCAACAAATCTCTTGGTTAAAGAGACTTGCTGCTTCATTCTGATATTAAACGAAAACTAAAATTCGAAGTTATTTGGACGCCTTTGGCTTTGTTGTTTTAGCTGGTTTAACAGCCGCCGGTTTGGTCGTTTTAACAGCTGGCTTTGCTGTTGCTTTCGCGGGAGCCACAGCTTCCTTTACAGGAGTCGTTGCTGCACTAGGCTTAGCGCCAGCTTTTAAGCTGTATTTGGCAAAGCCGTCTGCCGCGCCGCTCAAGTATGAAATTTGTTGATTGCCTGCCAGCACGTCTTTGGCATCAGGAGAGGACTCGAAAGTAACCTTTGCCTGACCAAAAGGAGCAATAGACCAGTTGCCATCCGCCGATGGATTAATCGTTCCGTTCGTACGAATATAGTCAACAACGACTTGACGACTTTCATCCGGTGCTGCCATCACAATTCGTTTGCCATCTGGGTTGGCCAGTTTGGATGAGGAAGCACGATAGTTATTGGTGGCTACGATAAATTTCTGCGCAGGATCAATAGCCTTCCCATTGTATTGCAGATCCTTGATACGATGCGCTGAAGAATCAATAATAGTTCCCTTGGCATCATATCGTGCAGGCTGCGTTACATCAATCTGGTAATTCACACCGTCAATGACATCGAAATTGTAGGTTGGGAAATCCTTGTTGATCAGCGATTGCTCCTCAGTTTGCTTTGGATCAATACGGTTGAACTGACCCGCAGACCACTCCAGCCATTCCTGAATTTCAGCACCGGTCACTTCTACAGCATGAACCGTGTTCGGGTACACATACAGGTCGGACACGTTTTTAATCGCTACCGTACCTTCAGGAATATTAGTGTAATACTCGGCTCCGTTTCGACCGCCGGCCTTGAATGGAGCGCCTGCCGACAATACTGGAAGTTTTTCGTATTCAGTTCCTTTGAGATGGTTTTGAACATACCATTTCTGTGCATTCGTCACAATTTGAATGGAAGGGTCGTCCTGCACTAATGCAAAATAGCTGGTAATTGGCGCCGTCGTTGTTCCTACAGGCTGGCGAATATAATCCAGCGTTCCTTGATGCTCTTCTTTGACCGCATCAATCAGTTTAAATTCAGGGATAAACTGCACAGTCTGATTAGTGGTGCTCACAACCGGACGCACTTGAGATTGAGAGTTAGTCACGTTCCACTCGCGATTTTTCTTTTCTAGGCTCAGGTCAATGATACCCAGATCCTTGCCCCATGAGGAAGCTTCCACGGCCGGTACGCCATTAATGGTTCCCTTATCCAGATCTACACCCTTCATATCTTTAAAATCAGGGCCAGGGAAAGATTTATGAGCATGCCCAAACAGAATAGCGTTAATTCCGTCCACCTGGCTCAAATACTTAACGGCATTCTCCATCAGTGGCGTTTGTGGCACATCCTCATAACCGGTATGCGCAAGCACGACAATAATGTCAGCACCTTCCGTCTTCATTTGAGGAATAAACTTTTTCGCCGTTTCCACAATATCCTTCGTAACGACTTTATCCTTCAAATTGGCTTCATCCCACTGCATAATTTGAGGTGTGACCAGACCGATCACACCCACTCTGAGTGTATGCTCTTCGCCCTTCTCGTCCGTTACTGTTTTATCAAGAATCTGATAAGGGGTAAAATAATTTTTAGTAGCTTGGCCCCCTTTATCAACATAAACGTTCGCATTTACATAAGGAAAATCAGCTCCCTTGAGCGATTTGTCCAGAAAGTCGAGACCGTAGTTGAATTCATGGTTGCCCACTGTAGCTGCATCATAGCCCATCAGGTTCATCATCTTGTAGACCGGATGGACACCGCCTTCTTTCTCAAAGGTTTTGTTGCGGGCCATATAATCGCCTAATGGGTTGCCCTGCAGCAAATCACCATTATCGAACAGCATACTGTTTCTTGTTTCACTACGTGCCTTCTGGATCAAGCTAGCTGTACTAACCAAGCCATACTCGTTGGTTTCTTTGTCCGAATAGTAATCGTAGTTCATCAGGGACGCATGGATATCCGTTGTTTCCATGATCCGCAAATTCACCGTAGCGCTATCACGAGAATCACTAGCTGCCCAGGATGGAACGGCTGAAAACACCAGCATGCTACAAGCTACAACTGCTGCTGTAAACCCTTTAAACCAATTTTTACGTAATAACAAAATATACCCCTCCTCATTAAGGTGTATGCCTCATATACATACTTTTGCACATATATGTAAGCCTTGAACCCACCATTTCTATTTTAATCCAACGCCAGACAAAAGAGTAGTCATTTACTTAAAATTATTTATGAAAAAATAATTAATTTTCTCAAACATAAAAAAACCAGCAAACCTCCTAATAAAAACTCGGAGATTCACTGGTCTATCCATTTATATTCGTATTATTTCTTCCACACCTGGCGCTCCGTTTGCTGACCCACATACTCAATGCGAGTCGGATTCACGTCCAGAATGACATAATCGGGATCATCCGGTCCGGAGAACCATTCCTTCAAGGAATCGTTCCACACTTGTTTGCGCAGCCCCTCATCAGCTGTAATCTGGACGGTAGCCTCCACTTCTACAACTTCCTTCGTACCGCCAACCTCATAACCCAGCAGCAGGTAAGCATTCGGATTGTCCTTTAGCTCATCCACTTTATGCGTTTTGCGATCTGTCGCCAGATGAATGTTCATTCCATCGTTAAAAAGGGCCATATAGCGTACTTTCGGTTTGCCACCCTCTACCGTACCTAACGAACAAAATTTGTTGTTATCCAAAGCCTTCACAATGGCTTGTTCCAGTTGGTTGCGATCCAATGTTTCCGTTTTACCCACAGTACAACAACTCCTTTTCACGAATTAGAATTCTCTACGGCCATGCCATTGGGCACCAGCCCATCTGAACCTACCTGCGCTGCTGTTCTGAAAATAACATGACCGGATCGAATCGGATTGATTCATACTCATTTTCAGATCAAAGCTCACAGTAAAAGTGTACCCTGTCGTTCGGCAAATGAACCGTCATCTCTCCCTTCATGCTGGACAGACCTGCATTCAAAGCATATAATCGTCGTAGTAAACCCGAATAAATGAACCCATTAAACCATACAATGCCAGGGGTGCTGGAATCGGCCGGCTGAGAGTGTGTCCCAAGACACTGACCCTTACAACCTGATCTGGGTAATGCCAGCGTAGGAATGCTTAAGCAAGATGTGCCTTTTTTACATAGGACCATCCCTTACTTTGGTATATACAAGCGCAAGCGTCCCGGAAACTCGGGACGCTTTTTTTGTTGAGGATTAAGTTGTTGGAAAGATCGCGTCCGGCAGATGTTATTTTTATGAAAGTGGGAAACTTAAGCTGTCTGATTGGATGGATACCGGGTAATCAAAAGGAGAGAACACTAACGATGAAGCGCATGAAAATATTAAGCCTGGGACTGATCAGTCTGTGGCTCATGGCCCTGACCCTGACCGCTTGCGGTGGAAGTCCCCCTACATCCCAAGAAGCGGCTTCCGCTACCGACACTCAAACGTCTACTCCGGCAAAGGGGCTCAAAGATGTTAAAATCGTGCTCGACTGGACACCCAATACGAATCATACGGGACTCTATGTCGCCAAGGACAAAGGATTTTACGAAAAAGCAGGTTTGAATGTCCAAATTGTTCAACCTGGTTCAGGCGGAGCCGATCAAATGGTTGCTTCTAATGCTGCACCTTTTGGTATCAGCTACCAAGAAGGCGTCACACAGGCCCGCACGCAAGGCGTGCCGCTTGTATCCATCGCTGCGGTGATTCAGCATAATACCTCAGGCTTCGCAGCCCCGGTAGATCGCGGAATTAAAAGCCCGAAAGATTTTGAAGGTAAAAAATACGGCGGTTGGGGCTCTCCCGTAGAAGAAGCGGTCATGAAATCCATCATGGATTCAGACAAAGGCGATGTGAGCAAAGTGAAGATCGTCAACATGGGTAATGCAGACTATTTTACAGCCGTGAAGCGGGATATCGACTTTGCCTGGATTTTCTACGCATGGACCGGAATCGAGGCCCAACTTCGAGGTGAGCCATTGGATATGCTGTATGTAAAAGATTATTCCAAAAGCCTCGATTACTATACGCCTGTAATTGTGAGCAACGAACAGACGATAAAAAATGATCCCGAGCTGGTTAAAGCGTTCATGGACGCTACCGCCCAAGGCTATGAATACACTATCGCCCATCCGGAAGAAGCCGCGGACATCTTAAGCAAAGCTGTACCGGAGCTGGATAAAAAACTGGTACTTGCCAGCCAAAAATGGCTAAGCCCACGTTATCAGGATGATGCCGCGCAATGGGGCGTGCAAAAAGCGGAGGTATGGCAAAACTATTCGGACTGGATGTACGAACGCAAGCTGCTCAGCAAGCCTTTGGAAGTCGATAAGGCCTTCACAAACGACTTCTTGCCCAAGCGTTGATTATGTTGTTAAAACGCTAAATAAGACTGAACTAGAGAAGTGAACGAAGCGCCACTACGCAGTCGGATGATGCTTCCCATCGCTGTTATATCCAGATTTCTTTTATGAATATCCAGAGGTTGAAATCTGGTTACAAAGGCGAATGCTAACGCTTGTACAGCACCATTCCGCCCACTTCGTTCTCGTTCCACTTGGTTTATTCTTTAGTTTCATATTATCTAAGCGCTAAGTAGGTACGTTTGTGTGTTAAAAATGCCGCACAAACCAGCTTTAAAAATAGGGTGCTTTTAAGGCGGGCAGCAGCGTAGCGGTTCATTTGAAATCTGGAGAAGCGGAGCGTTCGCCTTTGCAGGGGAATTCTTACCTTTGAAAACTTAAATAATCCAAGAATCCCCCTGCAACAGCGATCGTAAGACCAAATGAAACGCGGAGCGGTCTCAAACGCCTTAAACCACCCTATTTTTCTAAAACACTCCAAATGAAGGACAGGTGAATTTGCATGGCTAATACACTGCTCAGTATTCAAGTAATCCCTAAAACTCCTAATAACGAGGACTCTTACCCGTATGTAGATAAGGCGATTGAGGTCATTCAGCGCTCCGGTATCAAACATCAGGTGAACCCATTGGATACGACCATGGAGGGCGAGCTCGACGAGTTGCTGAAAGTGGTTAAAGAAATGCATGAGGCTTTGACGGAAGCGGGCAGTCCCAGCGTCATTTCACAGATCAAAATCGCACATAACCCACAAGGCATCAGCATGAACAAGCTGACCGAGAAATATCGCCCATGAATCCGAAAGGCAAGAACGCATCCTGGTGGAAAAGCGTATGGCCGCCCCTTGTGGCGGTCCTCTTCTTTTTAGCGGCCTGGCAGGGGGCGGTTTCCTATTTGCATGTTGAATCCTGGCTACTGCCAGCTCCATCCCTCATCGTACACGAGGGCATAGCCCAGACGGCGCTGCTTGGTGCCCATACATGGGCTACAATTCGCCTGACACTTGCGGGATTCGCTATAGGGACAGCAACGGGACTGTTGATCGCCATCTTTCTTCATACCATTCCTTTTCTCAAATCCGCCCTGTATCCGCTGCTTATCCTGAGCCAAAACATTCCGATCATCGCCCTGGGGCCGCTGCTCATGGTGTGGTTTGGTTTTGGCATGTTGCCCAAGCTGATGGTCATTACCTTAGTATGCTTTTTTCCCGTGGCTGTAGCGACCATGGACGGGCTGACACGGACGGACCGTATGATGATGAACTATATGCAGATGTCGGGTGCAGGCCGCATGGCTATTTTTATGAAGCTGGAGTTGCCACACTCGTTGCCGCAAGTATTCTCCGGCATCAAGATTGCTGCCACCTACAGTGTGATGGGCGCAATTATTGCCGAATGGATTGGTGCGAGCGAAGGAATCGGATATTATATGTTGCTGCAAAAATCGGCCTATCGCACGGACCTCATTTTTGCCGCCATCGGCATCATTGTCGCGCTCAGTTTACTGATGTTTGTCATCATAGTACTACTGGAAAAATGGCTGGTTCGCTGGAAACCAGATCAGGAATAGCTTCCTCCTTGAATTAAATACAGCAAAGAAAGGACGTGGCACGTATGAGTCTGCATCCGACTGACTTATCATCACATAACGTGGCTAATGAACAACGAGCCCGGGAACAGCAGAGTCCTTCGACTGCCCCTCCTGCTCTGGAATTGGACGGGATCAGCCTCGCCTTCCGCGAAAAGCGAAGCTTACTGCCCGTACTGCAGGATGTATCCCTAACCGTCAAGCCGGGAGAATTCGTCTCCCTCATCGGTCCGTCAGGCAGCGGCAAAAGTACGCTGTTTCACATCATCGGTGGGCTACTCAAACCACAGCAGGGACGTATCCGTATGCACGGACGGGACATGACTGGTGAACGTGGGCATATCAGCTATATGCCACAGCAGCCCGCCCTTTTCCCATGGCGTACCACGCTGGACAACGTAATGCTGGGGCAGGAAAATGCCCCAAGTAAAAATACAGCAGTACCCCCTCAGTACGCCAGTGAACGCGAGCGTCGCAAAGAAGCCTTGCAATGGCTCGAGCAGGTTGGACTAGGCAAATTCGCCAAGGCGTATCCACATACGCTGTCTGGTGGAATGCAACAGCGCGCAGCCTTTCTTCGCGCACTGCTCAGCCCGCAGGAATTAATGCTGCTGGATGAGCCGTTCAGCGCACTCGATGCGCTGACACGTGCAGACATGCAGCAATGGTTATTGCGGATGTGGGAGAAGAACCGCCGCTCTGTGCTGTTCATTACCCACAGCATTGAAGAAGCGCTGCTGCTCTCCGACCGCATTTATGTGCTGTCAGCGCGACCTGCTTCGGTGGTGCATGTCGTAGATGTCCCTTTTCCCCGCCCGCGTAGGGAAGAAATCACCCTCGATCCACTCTTTATTGAATGGAAGCGGACCATGACCGGCTGGATGCGCGAGGAAAAGTACAAACTGGACGGCGACATGGACAATGCTAAGAGCGTCCACAAGAATATCCCGGAAGATGGATTGAATCGGCATGAGTGACGTAAAAGTTCGATGTACATCGAAATGGAACAGCCAAACAAAGCTAGGCTTGGATTTGACCACAACAAGACCCGCTCCATTAATCGACGCGCACATTCATGTAGACAGCTACCCGCCCGAACAACAGAAGCTATTGCTCGCTTCACTTGCTGATAGCAGCGTCCAAGCCGTGATAGCCGTGTCGATGCATCTGGACTCCAGCCGAGCCAATCTACGGTTAGCCGAGCGTTACCCTGGGCTAGTACGGCCAGCCTTTGGCTTTCATCCCGAACAGGCCCTTCCACCGCAAGCTGAGCTTGACCTCTTGTTCGACTGGATGGACGAACATGTACAGCAGATGGTCGCCGTGGGTGAAGTCGGCTTACCCTATTACAATCGGCTGGAAGCCTCACAGAGCGGTTCACCTTTTGACCTCGCTCCCTACATAGTGCTACTGGAGCGTTTCATCCAGTTTGCAAGCAAGCATAGCAAGCCCATTGTCCTGCACGCCGTTTATGAAGACGCAGACATCGCCTGTGACCTTCTGGAACGTCACGGCGTCACGCAGGCGCATTTTCACTGGTTTAAAGGCTCTGCCGCCACAACCGAACGTATCGCCCGGAACGGCTATTATGTCTCCTTCACACCGGATCTCCTGTACGAAGAAGAGATCCGCGGTTTGGCAAGACAGTATCCGTCTGATCAGATCATGGCAGAGACAGACGGCCCCTGGCCGTTCGAGGGTCCTTTTACCGGACAACAGACACATCCACGGATGACTGCCGACGTCATTCGCACGTATAGCAAGCTGACGCATCAACCTGAATCTGCCGTCCGTCAACTATTTTATGAAAATACGAGACGTTTTTACTCACTATCTGATTGATAAAAGCATATCAGCTATTTACTGAAAGGTTTACAACCACAACTTGTAACCAAAGCAAAGAACCTCCTTATTTACGCGGGACTCCATCCTACGTAAAAAGGAGGTTCTTGTATTTTGCAGGTTTTTTTGTCGCTACTCAGCTTTTATTGCTTCAAGAAACCCTTCTGTTCCAAAAATGGCTTCAACTGCAAGCGTGCTGGCTCGGTCAATCTTCCGGCCATTTGTTCAGACCATGGCGTAGAGCGTTGACCGCCCGTACGTTCCTTCAAATATTCCGCTGATGTGTGATCGTATACCTCTACAGCTTTCATCGTCTGATTTTTGTCGTAGCCGTTCATATGCAAAACACCGGACAGCGGAAGACGTGGACGCAAGCCCGTTTCCTGATCCGGTACACCAATACACATACCGAATACTGGATACACCAGCTCTGGCAACCCTAACAACTCAGACACCTCTGCTATGTTAGTACGAATGCCGCCAATGTAGACGATGCCCAAGCCCAGTGATTCAGCGGCTACCGCTGCATTTTGTGCAGCTAACGCGGCATCAATGGTCGCAACCGTATAATTTTCAACGGACCCCTCATAGGAAGGCTGACCTGGCTGATGGTGGAGCGTGACCTGTTTCAAGCGATACAGGTCTGCGCACCATACCAAAAACGCAGGGCATTGCTCAACGTAAGCCTGCCCTCCTGCCAACTCCGCCAGTTTTGTTTTCAAAGAAGGCTCGGTAACGGCGATAACGGTATATGCCTGCACATTGCTGGACGAGGAAGCCATTTGGCCAGCTGCCACAATAGCTGCGAGCTGCTCGTCGGTAATGGGGTCTGACTTGAATTTTCGCACAGACCGGTGATTCATCAACAAGGAAATCGTATCATTCATGACTGCTTCACTCCTAATCCATAATATAAGCTCTTTATCTACTTCAAGCTGTGAGTATACGAAGAAGTTCTTGCATGCTTGCATGGCACTCCTACAAATATTATGGAACTTTCGCGAATGATAAGCAACCTGACGTAATGAAAGTTGAATGGTTTTAAAAAACCAAACACAACAAAAAGCAAGCACGCAGAGAAACCAAACCAATTGCGCGTACTTGCTCTATACTCTGATAATAACTTTATCTCGATACAGAAGTCCGACAGCACGCTATCCTGCCGATACATCCATACACTTACAGCTTTACTCGTTGGAGACGCAGCGCATTCAGCACAACTGAAACAGAGCTAAATGCCATGGCCGCTCCCGCCAACCATGGGGCAAGGAAGCCCAAAGCGGCAATCGGAATGCCGATCACGTTATACCCGAGCGCCCAAAACAGATTTTGCCGTATGTTTGTCATGGTCCGGCGGCTCATTTCAATCGCGTCAGGAATACTGTTCAGGTTGCCGCGCATGAGGGTAATATCCGCCGCCTCCATTGCCACATCCGTTCCCGTGCCCATCGCCATCCCAATATTAGAAGTAGCCAGCGCAGGCGCATCGTTAATACCATCCCCAACCATAGCTACGATCATGCCCTGTTCCTGAAGTCGTTTCACTTCTTCAGCCTTTCCTTCAGGCAATACCTCCGCCAGCACTCGTTCAATTCCAGCCTCGGCGGCAACAGCCCGCGCAGTCCGTTCATTGTCACCCGTAATCATAATGACTTCAATGTTCATCGCGCGCAGACGGGCAACGGCCTCCCGTGACGTTTCTTTAATCGTATCCGCCACGGCCACCAGTCCAGCATAGGAACCATCAACAGTAACAAGCATCGCAGTTTTCCCTGCGTTTTCCAGATCATTCATATACTGCTCAGCTAAGTCATCTATCGCGATGCCTTCCCTGCTCATCAATCGGCGTGTACCGGCCAATATTTGCTTACCTTCCACATGTGCCTTCACACCATACCCCGGAATATTTTCAAAATCTGTCGGTCCTACTAGCTCAATGCCTCGATCTGCAATCCCCTTTACAATGGCTTCCGCCAGCGGATGCTCTGAGCTTTTTTCTGCCGCACCGAGCAACCGCAGCAAATCCTTTTCAGCCATGCCGCTTGCTCCAACCATAACATCCGTCAGCTCGGGCTTGCCATTCGTAACTGTACCTGTCTTATCCAACACCACTGCGTTGACTGAACGGGTCATTTCCAAATGCTCGCCGCCCTTGAACAAAATACCGTATTCGGCGGCACGTCCCGATCCTGCCATAATGGACGTTGGAGTAGCCAATCCGAGCGCACAAGGGCAAGCAATGACGAGAACTGCAATCATTTTCTCCAGTGAGCCTGCAAAATCAGTCGGCGTCACAAGGAAAAACCAGACGATAAAGGCCAACACAGCGATAGCAACAACAATGGGGACAAAAATACCGGAAATCTGATCCGCAATCCGCTGAATGGGGGCTTTGGAGTTTTGGGCATCTTCCACGACCTTAATAATACGGGACAACGCCGTATCACCACCCACACGCTCAGCCTGAATACGTAGAACCCCGTTTTTATTGAGCGTCGCCCCTGTAACTGCGGAACCAGCTTCTTTTTCAACCGGAAGACTCTCACCACTTAACATGGATTCGTCCACTGCCGAACGTCCGTCTACGACCACACCATCGACAGGAATTTTCTCGCCGGGTCGTACAATAAAGATATCCTTCACACGTACCTGTTCAATCGGAATATCAAGCTCTTGCCCATCACGTACTACACGTGCCGTTGTCGCCTGTAGACTCATCAGGCTCTTGATCGCCTCGGACGAACGCCCTTTGGCTACCGCTTCGAACCATTTACCAACCAAAATAAGTGTAATTAGCACCGCGCTTGTCTCGTAATACAGCTCCGGCATGGTCATGACAGGCATTCCCGCCATCCCCTCCATAACATCAGCCGGACGCAGAGTAAGGTACAAGCTGTAAAAATAAGCCGCAGACGTACCCAGTGCAACTAACACATCCATATTCGAACTGCCGTTACGAAGCGCTTTGTACGCGCCCACATAAAACTGCCAACCAATGACGAACTGAATCGGCGTTGTCAGCACTAGTTGGAACCATGGATTCAAGAACAGTTCTGGCACATAAATCCATGATGTAAAGGAAAAATGAGCCACCATCGCCCACAACAACGGCAACGACAGCACTGCGGACACAATCCACTTCCATTTTTTACGATGGATATCCTTACTGCGGACATCCGCGATATTGTCCTCAGCGCTCTGCGGGATCGCTCCGTAGCCTAGCTGTTCAATCTTACTCACCAGATCACCAACCGCAATACTCCCCGCGGCATATTCCACATGAGCGGTTTCCATCGCCAAATTTACCGTGGCACCTGTTACACCAGGCATCCGATTCAATCCCTTTTCAATCCGGGTTGCACAGGCCGCGCAAGTCATGCCCGTTACATTCAGATTGGCTTCTTCACTTACAGTTCCAAACCCAAGAGAAGCAATTTTATCGCGGAATTCAGGGATCTCCACCTGCTTGGGATCATAGGATATCGACGCCTGCTCCAAAGCCAAATTCACATTAGCCTGTGCCACACCGTCTATTCGATTTAAACCTTTCTCAATACGGCTTGCGCAGGCAGCACAGGACATCCCTGTAATGTGAAGCGTTGTCTGCTTATCACCGTCGGTCGCACGGTTTTCCATGGCCATCCTCCTCCCATACCCCAGTGGGGTATATTATATTCAAAAAGAAAAAGCTTCTAATATGGAAGCTTCTTCTTCGAAACAAGTTTTTTCACACATAAAGCTTCAGCTTAAACAACATCATAGCCTTGGTCTTCAATGGCTGTTTTCAGCGCCTCGACGTTCAGCTTGGACTCGTCATATTCTACATTCACTTGTTTCGTTTCGAGGCTGACCTTGCCGGTAGCGCCAACTTTCTCCAAAGCTCCTTCTACTGCCTTCACGCAATGATTGCAGCTCATGCCTTCTACATTCAATGTAACTTGTGCCATTTTCTTTTCCTCCTCTGGGGTACTTCCGTACCCATAATGTGTATGAATACTACTCTTAACGGATTAGCTTTTTGACCGTAACCAGCAGCTCGTCAATCACTTCCTGCTCTCCTGCCTGCATGCGCTCAATGACACAGCTTTTCATATGCCCTTCCAGCAGCAGCTTACCGACACCATTCAGCGCGGACTGGACAGCCGCAATCTGGTTCAGTACATCGTCACAGTAGGTATCCTTCTCAATCAAGCCTTTAATTCCGCGAACCTGACCTTCAATACGGTTCAACCGGGATACGAGGCTGTTCTTGAACTCTGCCGAATGATGACTTTTTCTAACTGTCTTTTCCCCGTCTGTTCCACAGTGATTCTCATGGACTTCAGTGTGGGAAGCAGATTGCTCCTCAGCCATACATCAGCCTCCTGTGTGGTGTATATATGCATTTAAACATTTGTTATATCCCCATCATAATATACCCCCTCGGGGTATGTCAACATTCTAGGAAAATGTCACTTTTTCGCCTTGATTTTCGCCACTGTTTCTACTCAAGCGAATTAAATTGATCAAAATAAGGCTGTAGCAACTCTAACTGTTCCTCATAATCTTTTCTATCCCTCTCAGATAAACGATCTGGATATAGTACACCTTTGGCCCCTGTAATGCGGGGTACATACTCGTAGAACTTCGTGAACAGTACACGAAACTTTACAAATTCATCCTCAGTCAGAACCTTTTTCGCATAGTCCAGCTCGACCTGTAAATCGATGCCTGCGTGGGCCTTTGCATCTAATGTGCCCGTAATGGCAGAATCACCGCCATCTTTTTTACCATCGTCCGTTTGGGTTAGCACTTTCCCCTGATTCAACTTGTCATAATACGGCTCCAGCTTGGCAGATATATGATCGTATTCACGCTGTTCCTCTGCGCTTAAGCGCTCCTTGTGGAGTGCGCCGTTTTCATCCGTCATTTTCAGATTATAGGCCCCGAGTTCTCTCAATAACCCTATAAAAACAGTGAACTCCTCTTTCGTTAAATACCCCTGCGCCTGCTGCAACTTGGATTCTACTCTATTATATTCCTCTGGCGATCCTCCCATTTCAATTAGCTTTTCCTGTGAACCATACATTGTATCCGCCAAATAAGTGTAAGTAGCAAAAGCACCTGTTGGAATTAGTAATAACACTACGAGAAGAGTTATCACAATATACCTTTTCATAGGTTTAGGTCCTCCTTTTTCAAGCCGTTCAATTTGACCCATAATGTTTTCTTTTAATTCAGCCGGAGCCAATATGTGGTCATCATCCTGCTGCATCACCCTACGTAGTTCTTGCTCAAGCTTCATGGATCTTCTCCACCTTTCCGATTAGAAAATGTTCCTGCTGCTCTTTCGATCGAAGCTTTTGCAAAGCCGCGTGAATTCGTGATTTCACCGTGCCTAACGGTATCTCTAAAATATTGGAGATTTCCTCTTGGGAATATTCCTGCAAATAGTGCAACACAATTACCTGTTTAAGCTTGAACGAAAGCTGCTGAACTGCTTGGAGCAATACATGATTTGCAACCTTGTCCACAATTTCCTCAGAAAAATCATGAGATGTATGAAGTTCGAGCCTTTTTGCTTTGCTTGTGATTCGTAGCCTCATCCATTGTTTTCTACGGTAAGCCCGGATCTGACGCATAACGACCCCCATTAGCCAAGGCTGAAAAGGACGTCTTTCGTCAAATTGCTCAAGTGATTTATATACATGAATATAAATTTCCTGCACCACATCATCAGCATCCACTTTCTCTTCCAACAAAAAATGCACCGTTCTATAGACTGTATGAATTGTTTGATCATACAGTTCTCTGTAAGCCTCACGACTGCCAGCCAGCGTCTCCGTAACAAGAGCAACCATCAAATCATTCTTTGTCAAATTTGCCCGCCTCCTTGCGTTGTCCAATCCTGATCTCCCCCTTTCTTTCATCTCACATCTATATATTTGGCAGGAAACCGAAATATCGTTCGATTCTGTCTCAACATCAGGAAAATAGTCTCCGCATAATCATTCTTTAGCAGGACTACTCTTTTGGTAATATATTGATATAATATTAAAGTTGCAATTCCCACTTGTCTTGTATATATACAAACGAGCAATAATAACAAATCATACGTCGAAGGAGCTTATTAGAAGTCAATGAAAATAAAGATTACACCCTTGTTACGGCTTATCCAAGGCCTGTTGTGGTTTAAAATCCTTGTAATCATTATCGCAGGATGTGTATTTATTTCAGCCCAACCGACAGGTGGGGAGTCTCGGTTAATCCATATGGCCTCCCGCACGCTATCCATCACACCTCCACTTGAAGGTTCTACCGCTCATATGGTCGGATTTGTATTCGGAAAATTGCTCTTTCGATTACTTCCTACAATAATGATCTTGCTGTTTATTGCGACAAAAAAGTATAAACTTACCCTTACTTTACTGCTTTTCGTATCCATTTTTGGTTTGAACATCAACGGAATAGACCCTTTCTTTCCCGTTCATATCTGCATGCTTATTTCAATTCTGGTTCACAAACCATCTCGTATGTACTTAAAACAGACACCTCTGCCCGCAAAGGAAGCCGAAGATATCTCGATTGCAAAACGGTAAAAAACTCCCATGGACTGAAATGGTTCACGTATCAGTCCATGGGAGTTTTTTTAGTTCAATTCGCCTAATTTCAAGCCTTCGCGCGTGTTTCCTTAGCAAGTACGGCAAAGCTTATTAGCGCACCAACCTCGGCTATAGCTATAACGATCGCCATCGGTACGGGGGTGGTTCCACTCCCCAAACCTACTAGCGGTGAAGCGATGGAACCAAGCAATAGAGGCAGCAAACCAAGCATGGCGGACGCACTACCTGCGGAGCGCTGCTGACTCTGCATTGCCAATGAAGTCGTCGTTGTACTCACAATCCCTACGCAGGAAACGACAAAAAATAGAGGAACTAAAACAGCAAACAATTGGCCTCCGGTAAAGGCTACAGTAAGCAAGCTGATTCCGGCTACAGCCGCAATGACCAGACCCGACAAGAGTAACTGTCGTTCGCTGAAGCGACCCACGAGTCTACCCGTTAACTGAGAAAACAATACAATCCCCAAACCATTCACTGCAAAAATGATACTATAAGTCTGAGGAGAAACCCCGAAGATATCCTGAAGCACGAATGGTGAACCAGCGATATACGCGAACATCGCTCCTGTAATCAGCGCCTGTGAGAAGGCATAGCCCATAAAGCGTCGATCGGCAAACAAGTGACCGAGTGTCCCTAGCGTCTGCTTCAAACCACCGGATGAGCGGCGGTTCGTTGGCAACGTTTCTGGCAAACCCAATACGACGGCAATCAGCATAGCCACGCCGACCACACAAAGTACCATGAATACACCACGCCAGGAAACAAAGTTCAAAATGGCACCGCCCAGTACTGGTGCAGCAATGGGGGCCACGCCGTTCACCAGCATGAGTAGTGAGAAAAAGCGTGTCAATTCTTTGCCCGAGTATAGATCACGGGCTACAGCTCTGGAAATCACGATCCCTGCCGATCCTGTAAGCCCTTGAATAAAGCGAAGTGCAATGAGCATACCGATATTCGGCGCAAACACGCATAACAGCGAAGCAGCAGCGTACAGAATGAGCGAGATCACCAGCGGTCCTCTGCGCCCCCTTACATCGCTAAGCGGACCAGCAACGATCTGTCCAACGGCCAGGCCCAACAGACAGGCGGTTAAACTAAGCTGCGCCAATGAAGTAGTCGTATGCAAATTGTCGGCTAATGTAGGCAGCGACGGCAAATACATATCTATGGACAACGGCCCGAAAGCACTCAATGCACCCAGGACAAAGGCGATCCATAATATTCGCGATTTGGTCATATCTGCGGCAACCATAACAGTATTGGATAACCGGTTCATAATAATAATCATCCTTTTCACAAAAATATAAATAATTACTTCAATATATCATGATATCACTCATTTCGTCTGGCTTCGAATAATTACACGCTAATCCGCAATTTTTTTTCAAAACTGCTATATATCAGGCAGGAATTTACCAATTTCAGGTCGAATTATAAGGTAACCAAAACAAAAAATTTGTGGAATCTGGAGAATGATAATGGTCTATGATGGAGTGCTACTGGGTCTCATTGTAGGTCTGTTCAGAGGAGGCTGGCGGCAAGGTCTGATCCGTTTCAGTCAAATTCGCCTTATAGCCGGCTGGATGTTCCCCGTGCTGCTACTGGTACAATTCATTATTTTTTATTTCCAAGAAAAATGGACTGGGCTGGCAGCCATTAACGGGTATCTATTTATGGGAGTCTACGTGGTTGGATTGATATTTCTCTGGTTGAACAGACATCATAAGGGATTCAAGCTTATTATCATCGGCGTATTGATGAATTTTATCGTTATGGCGGTGAATGGCGGCAGGATGCCGGTCTCGTTGAGCGCTTCGGAGGTGCTGGGTCCCTATTATACAGATATGCTTAAATCCGGAAGTGTCATCTCGAAACATTACATGATGGATGCGAGCACGCGTCTATCATTGCTTGGTGACATTATTCCTCTCTCCAAGCCCTATCCCCGCACGCAGGTAATTAGTATTGGAGACGTTGTCATGAACTTCGGGATGTTCCTGTTTATCCAAAGCATTATGGTCGTTAAAAGGACCACGGATAAGCAGCAAGAAACCAATCCCCGCCACGCCTAGTGCGTACCTTATTCCAAGGAAGGGAGGGAACCCTATGAAAAACTTGAAATACTCCCGTGTGATTATCAATGCTATTATTGTAGCTTCTGTCATAATTGCTTTGACTTCCGGTTACAAAATCGGGGGCTAGTCACCGATAAGAAAAAAAGGAAGCACAGGCTCAACAAAACAGGCTGGATTCCGGCCTGTTTTTTCATGTGAAATTTTCGATTATAAAATTGTAAATTATCCCATTCACCCCTGGTAGCTTTGACATCAAGATACGACAAGGCAGGAGAAGAAATGATGAGTATAATAAAAAAGCTGCAAGAACGGGTTACCGCGACGGGAATATATGTGTTTTTCATATGTTTGGCAGGCTTGATCGTCCTCCTGTATACGAATCAGTGGTCCTTTTTGCACTATACGACAACAGAGTGGGTCACGATCTATTCCCTATTGGGAGCAGTTCTAATTCTGGAACATTTTACATTTCAGCTACCACCGGCCAGTAACGAGCAGTCCATGGATTCCTCCGTGTATCTGGCTTGTATTTTTGTGCATGGCACCGAAATTGCTATTCTAATTTTGCTGTTAAACGTAATCATTGCTATGTTCCGGCACACAGAACTGTCCTGGTGGAAGCATACCGTCAATTTTTCTATTTACGCCCTTTCCATTTTCCTGTCTTCAACAGTATTTGAACTAAGCGGCGGAACGCAGGGAGCTTTAAACCAAGAGCATTTCGCTTCCTACCTGCTGGCGTTAATTTGCTACTTTGCGGTGAACACAATCACACTGGGCATCTACTTTTATATCGCATACAAAGGGTCCTTCAATGAGCTTAAACAGGCTTTTTTGGCTGAATCCCTGCTCGTATACTTATGTACACTCATTCTGTCTTTGGTATTGACTACACTGATTTATAACAATGGCATTCTAGGACTTTTGCTGTTCCTTGGCCTAAGCATGCTCCTATCTCACGCATTCAAGCAAATGTTCACGCTGTATCGGGAAATCGAAGAAAAAGCAAACATGGATCGCAGAACAGGGCTATACAATCACAGCTACTTTGAAAATACACTTGAAGCTGAATTAAATATATCGAGATCCGAGAATACTCCCCTCAGTCTGGCGCTGATTGATATTGATGATTTCAAAAAATACAATGATCATTTCGGTCATCTTAAAGGCGATCAGCTACTGGGATTTCTCGGTGAGTTTCTTAAGAAGGAAACCTCCGACACCCCCATCACCGTATCCCGCTACGGTGGAGAAGAATTCACCCTGCTTATGCCTGATCATACCGCTGAACAAGCCTATGAAATAGTCAATGCTATTCGAAAAAGATTAAATGATTCTCGTTATGAGGGTGTCGAAATTTTTCCACATGGCTGTCTGTCCTTCTCCGCAGGTATTGCCCAAAGCCGCATTGACATCTACGACAAATCACAGCTGGTCGATCTGGCGGATAAAGCCCTGTACTACGCCAAGAAACAGGGCAAAAACATCGTTCATACGCATGGAAGCTTAAATGAAATAGAGCGCGAGGTCGATCTGGGACAGGATATTCGTGATCTGGAGCAGCAGCTTAATTTGTTCTTGTACAAGGATATTAACACTTTCAAGCATTCCAAACGAGTATTCAGATATGCAGCAGACATGAGCGATGTGCTTCAGCTCGGACCGGAAGATAAGCGGCGTTTCATACTAGGCGCTCTCATTCATGACATTGGTAAACTGGAGATTCCCTGGAATATCCTCAATAAAAAAGAGAAGCTAACCGGTGAGGAATGGCAGATGGTGCAAGCGCATGTTATGTGGGGCAAACGTATTGTCGAAGCCAACGAACGATTCGTAGATTTGATTCCTTTTGTGGAGCTGCATCATGAACGTTATGACGGAGGAGGCTATCCGTTTGGCTTTAAGGGCGAGCAAATTCCACTTTTATGTCGGATGCTGACGATCATCGACTCTTTTGATGCGATGACAACCGAGCGTCCCTATCAACCCACCAAAACGTTCGAGGAGGCCATTGAAGAATTACGTGCTTGCTCGGGTAGCCAATTCGATCCCAAACTAACGGCTATTTTTATCCATTATATTCAACATAAGCAACCTGCTTTCACGGATCTCATGGAAACAGGGCTCTAATTCCTTCATAGGCTCTTCCTCTTTGCCCCTAGCATGGTTGAAATCGTCCTGAATCCAACCACACTAGGGGTTTTCATATGATTGGCATTTTGTATAATGCTTATTATTTCAAATTTCATATAAATGTCATAATTCGCTCCATCTATTCGCGCTATATGCACTATGATTAAGATAGGAATGGATTTGTCCGTCAGGCAAAATCCTCCTGTATAAAATGTTATAAATGGGGATATCCTCGCTTCAAGTAATCGAGAGAAGGTGACTTCACAAGCATGTTGTATCTGTCCAGACCAGCCCGTGTGGCTTGTCTTTTATTGCTGTGTCTCCCCCTTCTGGTCCTGTTTCCTCACTCTTCGTGGGCTCATGCATTTGTCATTGAATCCAGTCCGACCGAAAATCAGGTTTTAGACAAGTCGCCTTCTCAGGTGACCATTACCTTCAATGAAGATTTGCAATCTGCCTTCATGTCGATCAAAGTGACCGACGAAACAGGCAAGCGGGTCGACACAGGAAAAGCACAGCTTGACCCGAATCACAAAGCCACCATGGAAATCCAATTGATCCCAGGGATGAAAAATGGAATTTACTCTGTTAGTTGGAGAGCTTTATCCTCAGACGGACATCCAGTTAATGGAGTTATTCCATTTCAAGTAGGCAGCGGTTCCAATGCGCCTACCCATCAAGCTACCGCACCTGAAGGCTCAGGGACATCACGAATCGACTTAATCGCTGTCCGTTGGTTTCTTTACATAGGACTATCGCTGCTTTTTGGAGCGATTTGTTTCCGGCTGTTCATCTTACCGAGCATAAGCCAAGACAAGAATCAAAGTGAACAGCATAAGCAAAATCAGCGGCCCTTTGAAACATCGCCCCGCTGGAATAAACTGCTATGGAGCGGCTACGGCATAACGTCTGCCGCCATTCTGATCAGCCTGCCACTTCAGGCTTCATGGGATGCCGGGGTTTCCATCAAGGAGGGCTTCTCACTCCCGATTCTGGGAGAAGCTCTCCAGTTTACTGGAGCCGGACAAATTTGGTTTATCCAGATGATTCTCGTGCTACTCCTAAGCGTAACGCTGATTTACGCGCTGGATTACAGCATTTCGAGTCGCCAGCACCGTCTTTGGGGCTACAGCTCGGCTCTCCTAACGCTATGCCTCATGCTGTCCAAGGCCTTTGTCGGTCATCCGGCAGCGGCTACCCATCCAGCTCCAGCCATTGCGGCGGACTTTGTCCATCTCGCGGCAGCAGCCTTTTGGATCGGCTCACTTGCCGTCATGGTCGTGTGCCTGCCGGTTGCCGGAGCAGAGTTGCCCGTATCCGAGCGGGCAACTCTGCGACAAGCCGCCTTGCGCCGCTTCGCCGGCTGGGGCATTGCTATGGTGGCGGCACTACTCGCCACCGGCATATATGGAGCCGTACTGTACATTCCGGCTCTCTCCATGCTGCTGAACACGTCCTATGGACTCGTTCTGCTCGGCAAGGCAGCGCTGCTGCTAGTCATGCTGGCCTTCGCCGCCAGCCAGTTCCGCAGCGCACGGCAAGCGGCGCCCAGCAAGCAAGCCGCCCGGGGATTGCGTGCCGAGTTGTCCGTCGGCCTGCTCGTGATGCTGTTGACTGCGGTGCTCACTCACCTGTCACCCGGTCAGGCACCTGCTGTACCGTTTGAGGAGACTCGCACTACGGGTGGATATAACGTTACCCTGGCAGTCAGCCCCAATGCTGTGGGCAGCAATGAATTTAAGGTATCCGTTCAGGATAGCAAGGGTGCTGCCGTTTCAGGAATCCAGCAGGTTACATTAACGCTAACTCCAGCAGACCCTGACCAAGATCAACAGGAATTTGTTCTACCCGTGAAGCAGCAACAGCCATTCCGCAGTCAGGAATTGATGACCTCCGAAGGAACATGGACGGTAAAGGTACATGCTCTGACGGCTTCACTCGATGGGGTTGATGCTGAATTCACCCTGCATGTAGGCCGTAAAAAATAATTATTTTATACTTCAGGATTTTGTGAAATCCTCACTTAAAAGGAGCGAATTGAATATGAATACAACAATTCAAACAGCAAAATCTAGATTTTCCAGGTTTGCGACCTCTGTGGGTCTAATCGCAGCGGGTGCCTTACTTTTTGCAGGTATGGCCAGTGCACATGTGACAGTCAAGCCTTCTGTTTCACAACCTAATGCGTGGGAAACGTACACATTGAAAGTACCCGTGGAAAAAAACATTCCAACCACCAAAGTCGCCTTGAAAATTCCGAAAGAGGTCGTTTTCAAACAATACGAGCCTGTACCGGATTGGAAGGTAGCCACCGAAAAAGACAGCTCTGGCAAAGTAATCACCGTGACCTGGACGACTGAAAAAGACGGCATTCAAGCAGGTCAATATCAGCGTTTCGGCTTTGTAGCGCAAAATGCAGACCAGAATACCGCAGCAGCCTGGGACGCCTTCCAGTATTACAGTGACGGAAGTATCGTGGAATGGACAGGCGACGAAGGAAGTAGCAATCCTCATTCCATTACCGAAATTACGACGGACGCCACGTCCGCAACCCCTGCCCCTGCCGCAGACAGCGGACACGATTCAGCGGGTACGGCAGCAGGGCACTCCAGCACAGATACGGCTAAAGATAGCAACCCCGCACCTGCTTCGAACAATGCTGTAGAAGCTGCACCTGCCGCTTCTGCTCCAGCCAGCTCTGCTGCACAAACGACAGCACTCGTTCTCTCAATCATTGCAGTCGTTCTTGGTGCCGCAGCTGTCGGCATTGCACTCAAGCGCCGCAAGTAATCTGGGTTACGTATAAAATTAAGAGCGTTTTAAAAAGAAAAAGCTGATACCTATTTAAAAGGTGTCAGCTTTTTTTGCATGAAAGAAAACGATTAATATTCAGCTTTAATACATACTCAGATTTATCTCATCCTATCATTTCACATTCACCTTTCTATCATTTTTTTGGTAAAATAGGTAGAACCCTCACGATTCTAACATGATAGCATTGCAATCTATTGAGCATAGGAGATCATAGGATGAAAATCGTAAATAAGGCTCTGTTATCTAGTGCTATTTTTCTGAGTACCACAGTGGGCATCTATAGCCCCTTGGCACAAGCTGAAGCCGGCAAGATCAGCATTATGCTGGACGGATATGCATTACCGTTCCCTGTACAACCTGCCATGATGAACGGCACGACCATGGTTCCCTTTCGTGCGATTTCTGAGGCTCTTGGCATTACAGTGAAATGGGATCAAGCCAGCCAAAGCATCACTGCTACCAAGGCGCAAGGCTCTTCTACCAAGCAGGTGGTTCTAAAGATGGGTAGCCGCAATGCCACAGTGGACGGACAAACGGTTCAACTAACAGCCGCTCCGCAAACCGTGCACGGCAGCACCATGATTCCGCTGGGCTTTTTCGGGCAGCAGTTTGGAGCCACGGTGAACTGGAACCAGGGAACACGGACGGTCTCCATTACATCGCCTCGTGAATCGATGTATACAGTAGGCTTCTATGCGCTGTCTTCCTTTGACCAAAAATCCAAAATACCGGATTTTAACGCCGTTGCCTTCGGCTGGAGTCGAATTGATACGAACGGACAATTTACCACAAACGGCAAAGAATACAAATGGCCTCAAGCCGCTGGAACTGTAACGCCAGAGTCCATTGTGCAGGAGGCAGACAGCCAGGGGACTTCCCCTTACCTGATGGTCTATTCCGGAGATGGCAATCACGAGCTGACCAAAGTTTTGGAAAATGCGCAGCTTCAAGAACAAACCATTTCCCAAATTGTCAGCACCGCCACCGACAAACAATTTAAAGGCATTACGCTAGACCTGGAAGGATTGGGCTGGAGCGGCGACAAAGCCAAAGCTCGTTCAGACTACAACACCTTTATTAAAAAGCTATCGACCAAAGCGCATCAGGCCGGGCTCAAGCTCACCGTCGTTCTGCATCCGCTGAACAGTTCTTACTCTGGCTATGACTACAAAACGCTGGGCAATCTGGCGGACGATCTGATCATCATGGCTTATGATTACGGACAAAAGGCTACACCTGAGCCTTTGGAAAAAGTGGATGAAGCCATCCAACTGGCCTTGAAGGAAACCTCGCGGGACAAGCTCATTTTGGGGATTTCGATGGGTAGCGAAAAAGACAGCACCGTTAACGCCAAGATCGGTTTAGCCAAACGTTATGACCTCAAAGGAATCGCTATCTGGCGCTTGGGCATCATTGGAGAAACGGCCTGGGCGCAGATGAACGAAGCCATCGAGTTTAAATAAGTGTACATTTTATCCAAGTAAAACCGACCTTATTTCGCCCGCCAGATGATTTCTTATGCGTCTTCTATGAAATCATCTGGCGGGCTTTCTTCATTCCCTTTAACAAAAGTGCTTGCCTGATTTGGAAGTTGTCGTCACAGGCTCGCAACCCTGTTCTCCATAGAAGATCCCCCAGTCTCTCATAAAATCCAGCAACGGCCTTAACGTATCTCCTAACGGGGTAAGCGAGTATTCCACACGCGGTGGGTTCTCATTATAAATTTCACGGTGCACAATGCCATCTCTCTCCAATTCGCGCAACTGCAAGGTTAGCATCCGCTGTGTAATATTGGGCAAGGTCCGTCGAATTTCGTTATAGCGCCGCGGTCCTGTGGTCAAATGATACAAGATGACTCCCTTCCATTTGCCGCCTATAACCCCGACGGTTTTCGCTACCGGACATCCAAAATTAACGCTAACTGCATGTTCCATCTCCTGTGCCATGTATACCCTTCTTTCTGTAGAATGTGTAAACCAATAGCCCCAGACGTATGACAAGGAACAAATATGTGCGTACTTGTTCCCTGCAAAAACTTTCTATATGATAACTATATATTCGATATCAGCTCTCATTATAGTAGCAGAAAACCCATAGAGCACCAACTAAACCCATACCCAAAGGAGTACATTTTATGTCTAATACATCAGCTAAAAAACAGGAAATTCTGGACGCCTTTCTGTTCAGACACGCCACGAAAGAATTTGATCCCAATCGCATCATACCGGAAGAGGACTTTCAGTTCATTCTCGAAACCGGGCGACTTTCTCCAAGCTCCGTCGGTTTTGAACCATGGCAGTTTGTAGTTGTACAAAATCAGGCATTAAGAGAAAAGCTGGCTGCGGTTTCCAGCGGTGGTCAAAAGCAGATTCCTGCGGCTAGCCACGTCATCCTGATTTTGGCGCGCAAGGATGTTCGTTATGATTCTCCTTACGTGGAGTATATGTATAAAGAGGTTAAAGGTATGTCTGAGGAGGAATTTGCCTCACTGCCAGGCCGCTATAAGATTTTCCAGGGTGAAAGTCAACGCCTGCTGGAAAACGAACGTACGCTATTTGACTGGGCTTCCAAGCAAACCTATATTGCCTTAGGCAATATGATGACCGCGGCGGCTCAGATCGGTATTGATTCCTGTCCGATTGAGGGTTTTAACTACGATCAGGTGCATGCCATTTTGGAGGAAGAAGGACTGCTGGAGAACGGGCTGCTCGATATTTCAGTCATTGCTGCCTTCGGTTATCGCGCTCATGAACCCAAACGGGAAAAATCCAGACAACCCCTGGAAAAGGTCACACGCTGGATTCTGTAATCTAATATCCCGATTCTCTCCCAAACGCTGAACATTGAAGCATCAAAAAAGCGGGCTTGCGGCACTTCATCTGAATGATGAACCTACCGCAGCCCGTCTTTTTTAGGTCACTTCAATTTCTATTAAAATCCCCTTGGAAGCCAGGTTATCCAGGCACTCCTTCATATACTCATCGTCATGCTCCACATATGCACCCGCGCCTGCCAGTTCCTCACCCAGCTCTGCCCCCAAGGCTCACACTGCTTACCGCGATACAAAGGCTGTTCCCATAGTGGGTCAACATTGTACCCTCTGCTTTTCATTTCGTCCATAATGAGCCTATGATAGCGCACCAGCAGCATGGGGTGATAATCGAACACATAATTCACGGTGGCGTGTGGCTTGCCCCACCCATTCCCGCGCAGGGCACAGCACTCACGATGTTGCCCCAGCAGTTGCGGACGGGGTAACTTGTCGATTAAATGTTCATGCCAAAGCCTCATGCTTCCACAACCCTATCTGTAGCTTTTTCTGATCTATTGGATTAGCATACGGATACCTGTCAGCACAATGCCGATCAGGAAGCCTGTAACTGCGCCATTAATACGTATCCACTGCAAATCCTGTCCCAGTTTGTCCTCCATCAGTGCAATCAGGGATTTGTTATCCATTTTGTCTACATTTTCGCGCACCAAGTTACCAATCCGACTATGGTTGGCTTCCACCAGTCCAGTAATACCTTCCACAATTCGCACATTGATCTTGTCCAGCAGCTCGGTATTCCTTCTTAAATCAGTCAACATTCGATCCAATAGCGGTAAAATATAGGTCTGCACATAGCTTCCGTCTTCCATGTAGTCCAATAAGCGTATACGCAGTTCCTCCATTTTTCCCAGAACCGACGCATCACCTTCCCAGGCTTCAACAAGGCTATCCTTCCAGCCGTTCAACCCTTCCTGAACCGTATCTTTCGTCGCCAATCGGGTCACCTGTGTTCTTAGACCATCCAGCACGGCCTGACGGCGCGGGTGCTCTTCCCTTTGCAGTTCTGCTACCTGATCCAGCAAAAAATGACGAATCATTTCACCCATACGCTCTTCGTTCAGATAGCCGAGGAATGCGTTCAAGGCAAACTGCATCAGTCCGCTCACCTGCAAACCGCTGACAGCCTGCATACCTAAGGTACCCAGCGTATAGCCCGTTTCGGGTCGCAAAAGCCAGGACTCGGCTTGTTCCAGCGTGTAATCCAGCGCGCGGCGATCATAGCCCTTCTCGCTGGTCTGACGAGCAAGCGCCTCCAGCAGCGGTCCGGCGTCAAAATCAGTCACCTGCCGCTTGAGCTCTGCCACGATGACCGGAGCCAATTCCGCGAGCGGGAGCGACTGGACGAGCCGCTTGGCAAGAATATCTATGGATGCCGCCGCCTCCGGCGTGCGCAAACCTTTTTCCACACCACCCAGCACCAAATCGGCCAAACGAATATCTGCAATTTTAGACGCGATGCTGTCTTTGTTTAGCAAGTTATTTTCCACCGTACTCACCAAGGCATTTGTGAGCTTGTCCCTATTTTTAGGAAGCAGCGCGGTATGTGGTATCGGAATGCCTAGCGGATGACGGAACAAAGCAGTGACAGCGAACCAGTCCGCCAGTCCCCCTACAAGTCCTGCCTCAAAAGCTCCGGCTAACAAACGAGCCCAGCCATATTGCTGGAAGGGCAATGTGGCTGCAAAGCCTGCCCCTAGAATAACGAGCGACCAAGCCGCTGCGGTTTTCGTATTTTTGGGTTTTCCCATCCTGTAATCCTCCAAACTGACTGTCGAGTAAGTAAAACACTATACCTGTATTACCCATCATATCATTGCCCGTGTCATTTCCAAAGTTGAAAGCACTCTTGATGAAACGCGCAAGGCCACTTTTTGCGTAATTTTTTATGCATATATCTCTCTTTTTTACATTCATGTTCGTGAACTAAATCACAACACTGGGCCCAAAATCTCATTTTTAATAATAAGCCTTACGAACCATTTTATCAGAACCAAGTCCTAAATTTCTTAAACCGAAAGGAGAAGTGAAGGGAAAAGTTGAATGGGCATGTAAGATATCTTTTTCAGCACTAATTCTATCTTTGACCCCAGAAAGGATTTGAATCTATGATGACCTCAGAATTCTTTCAACAATATTCGACCTTTTATACGGATGATCAGGTTAGATGTCCATAAGAGCGAGGCTTCTATAAAACTTACAAACATAATTTGATATATAGACATATTTCATGTGATAAAATAAACTTTTATATATAGTAAATCATGTTTAATCAGCCATTATATATTGGTTAAATCAAACCAAGATAAGCTAGATAAAATTGCTTCTTTGTAAAGGAATTGAATATGACAACAGACCAAAAAAACAACGAGGGCCTCTGGAACGGCGAACCTGTCGTAATTGTGCGCACTCCCTCCGCTTTTGCCAAGCAATCCCTTTTATATATTCAGGAACTAGGCTACTTCCAAAAAACTTCTGCTTTTACGGTGGAAAGAAAAGAACTCGCCTCTTTTTTGCTTGTTTTCACGTTGTCTGGCAAGGGAGAATTACTATACCGGGACAAGAAATATATTTTAAAGCCTCATGATTTGTTTTTTATTAACTGTGAGGAGTATGTGCAATATAGCACCTCCGGTCATGAAGCCTGGGAGTTTATCAGCTTATACCTGTACGGCAACCTGATCGGAAACTTTTACGAACAATTTGCCAAGCATAATAAACCGGTAATATCCATGCATAATCCGTATATTATATTGGACAAACTGCATGCTCTGATTTGTGGGCAGTCTGACAGAAGTCTTTCCGCTGAACTGCTAACGTCCAGGCTCATTGGTGAAATACTGATGTGCATCTTGCAGCATCCCTATGATCACCAGCATGTGAACGCTGAAACCCTCAGCGAAGTACGTCGGGTACAGCAATATTTGGATCAGTCCTACTGTGAGCGAATAACACTGGACTCGCTGGCAGACATGTTTGAATTAAACAAGTTTAATCTGGCTAAAAATTTCAAAAAGCAGATCGGTTTCTCTCCGATTGATTATCTCATTAATGTCCGTATCACAGCCGCTCAAAGCTGGCTTAAAACCAGTGACATGTCCATTGTGGATATCGCAAGGTACGTAGGGATTCCCAATACGAGTCATTTTATTAACCTGTTCAAGGAGCATGTAGGAGAAACACCTCATTCCTTCCGCAAAAAGTGGGGGAACCGTTCCAAGCTGTAAATGAGAGGTTACATGAAATCAGTTTGATAGATGATAGACGCACAAGCTATTCAAGTTAATGGCAAAGCTGTCGAAAGGCAGTGACGCAAAACTATAGGGCCTTCCTATCCGGATGGCAGCCAGCTACCAGATGAACGAGCTTTTTATTATGCCCTTTTTTACATAGATCCACCACAAATTGCTATGCCTATCTCGAAAAAAGCCCTGATCGCTATGATCAGGGCTTTTTTTCTATTGGGATAGTCATGTCAGCCTAGCATGCTGAATATACTAATTTCGAACGAAGCATTGCCATATTACGATGAATAGGAGAATCACTTGGAGCATGAGAACAAAAATAAATGTAATGATCATTGCCTTATTGCTCATTGTCCAAAGCTTTTTCAACGCAACATTGGCTTACGCAGATGCTCCAGCCCCAGAACTGCCGCAGAGTGCTGTATCCGATCCTACACATACCGTTACGGATGCTGTATACGGCGTCCCGAACCTTGAACCTCCCAGGGAGATTCCTTCAAACACGCCCCCCTTCGTTCAAGGAGCAGTCAGTTCAAAATCTCAACATGATGCAACTCCGCAGAGCATACTAACGAAGTTGAGCCTGACCGACGAATCAGGGCATGTCATTGATGCGGTATATAGTCCCGACAGCCAATTCGACATCGGATCAGCCATCCAACTAGGCTATGAATGGGAGCTTCCTGACAATACCTATAAGTCAGGAGACACTTTCACCTTTCACTTACCAGAACAGTTTGTCATCTACACTGATATCTCATCTCCGTTAGTCACTACCGACGGAACCGTGGGATACTTCACAGTAGACCGTCAGGGCAAGGTGATCATGACCTTTAACCCATATGTAGAGAATCATTCCAATGTCAGCGGCAAACTGCAAATCAAAACCGAGTTTACAAAAGAAATAGTGAAAGGTAGTACAGAGGTCATCATTGCGATTCCGATCAAAGGCGGGGTGCAAACGGTCATCGTGAATGTAAAACCCCAGTCAGGGCCGACCCTAAGCAAACAAGGGAAACTAGCTGGCACAAATCAGATCGACTGGACCATTGATGTGAACAAACAGCTAAACACCGTAAAGCATGCCTTCATCACCGATCCAATTCCTTTAGGACTGGAACTCAGAAGAGACTCTATCCGGCTCTATCATCTCCAAGTCAATATCGACGGATCGACCGTTGTTCGAGACCTAGTAAATGCGAGTGAATATGCCATTGAAGCAGATCAAGCCGGGACAGGGTTTCTGATTCGTTTTCAAGACGATAGCATGAACACGGCCTACCAGATTCAATATTCCACGCGCATTACTGGCGACGAAACTCGTTTTTCCAACACAGCAACGCTTTCAGGAGATGCGATAGAGAACGTTGCTGCTACCGCTACTGTTCAGGTAGAACGTGGTGAGTTTTTGTCCAAAAAGGTTGAAAAATATGATCATGCCACACAAACACTCTCGTGGGCCATACGATACAACTTCGGCGAGACAAAAATCCCCGAAGCCAAAGCTCTTTTAATTGATCATTTCAACAAAACTCAGGAATTGCTGCCCGGTTCTTTGAAAGTATTTAAAGGAAACACGCTGGAGGAACTCCCATCGTGGGCGTATAGTGTCATCCCAGTTGATTATCCGGACCGCAACGGCTTCAAACTTCAATTTAACTTTGACGTAGATTCAGCCTATACCATCCGATACCAGACTCAAGCCAGAGGCCGTGTCTATGAAAATGGAAAAGTTATAAACATCATAACCTCAGATGGAATCCAGAAGATCGTATCGACAGAAATCACAAGCGGAGTTATGACTAAAATGTATGACACACCCAATTACAACACCAAAATCATACCTTGGGTGATTACCATTAATACAGACTTGTACACCATGAAAAATATTGTCATTCACGATGTGTTTCCAAACGGGGGCTTGGCCTTGTTGCCGGACACCCTGAAAATTCAAAGTGTTGACGGAACAACGGAGCTACGTGCGCCCACGGATTATGAGCTGATTCCGCTATCACAGGACTATAAACAAGGATTTACGCTCAAATTTCATAAAACCATTCATAAAGCTTATACGATCAAGTATTCAACCACCTATAACAATGACTGGAAAACGGATACGACGAAGCCTGAGTTTCGTAATAAATCCATTATAGAATACCAGTTTGAAGACGGAGAAACATCATCGCATGCCGTGGAGTGCCCGATCTGGCCGGACTTTATGACACAACGAAACGGTGCCAAGCAAGGAAGCTATAATGCGACCTCCAAACTCATTACCTGGGACATTAAAGCCAACTACAATCGCAAGATCCTAAATCACGCGGAAGTGAGAGACCCCTTGCTGCAAGGTCAGAAGTTACTGCCCGGCTCCGTGAAAGTACACGATATGACCTTGCTGGGATGGTGGGATGGCGTACAAAAAGGGGCTGAAATCCCGGCAGATCAATACACCATTATCCCTCCCTCCGAGCAAAATGGGAATGAATTGCGTATCCAGTTCAAGGAGCAGATACAGACTCCCTACTGGATTACCTTTCAAACTTCATTGGTAGGAGAACTAATTGACAAGGAAATTCATAATCAAGCCCTTCTACTGGATGGACAAAAAACAGTCTCCCAATGGGCAGCGCAAGTCACGGTACCTCATGGTGGAGAATATGTATCTAAAGTCGGTACACAAAATGGAAATAAGATCGACTGGAGCATCCGCATCAATGAAGGACAGTCACATGTATCCAACGCTAAAATTATAGATCAGCCTAGCAGCAATCAAATCTTAATCGAGGATTCCTTTCATTTGTACTCTACAATCATCGCTGCCAACGGAAATACCACCAAGGGCACCGAGTTGATTAGAAACCAAGATTACAAGCTGTATATCAAAACAGATGCTCAAGGCCAGCAAACGTTTGAACTTACTTTTGCCAAGGATATTTCCTCTGCTTTTATTCTTGAATACCAATCATTCATTCATGCTGAGGACAAAGCCAAAGTGAGTAATAAGGTTGCCTTTGAGGGGGATCGCCTGACGACAGAGATGCGGGAAACCAGCCAGGAAATCATCGTACGAACGTCTTCCGGCTCCGGTTCCGGCGGGGGTGTGACCGAAAGTCTTGAGTTGACCAAGGTAGACCAGGATATGCCTGAGAAGGTGCTGCCTGGCGCACAGTTTGCGCTCTATGATAAAGGTCAAAAAAGAGCCCCTCTCATTCAGACCACCAATCAGGAAGGCAAAATCATCTTTTCCTCCTTGCTTCATGACGATTACATCTTAGAGGAATTGGCAGCACCGGAGGGCTATAAAATCACCGAGAGCAAGCTTGAGATCAAAATAGACGCAACACTGCGACAAAGCTCTGGTGTAAAAAAGATTGTGATCACCAACCGTAAAGAAAAGAAAAACGAACCAGGAACGCCTACTCATCCAGACCCGTCACCCCCGTCTGGAGGCTCAGGTAAGAAACATGACAGAGATCCGGAAATACCCGATACTCCGTCTGTAACCGTTCCTCCGTCATTGCCAATGTCTCCGGAGGACATAGCCCTTCTACAGGAGGAACCTGCACCTATACCGCCGGAGCCGCCAGCCGTCATGCCTCATCAAGATCCTTCTCCTCCGGTGGATTCGAAAGACGATCCCGAACCTAAGATCCGTGTCAAGGTTCCCGGGAAAGAGCCAGAAGAGCCAGAGGATCCACCTGCTGTACATCAGTTGCCCCAAACAGGTGAAAGCAGCCCCGTTCCGTTCTATTTGACAGGCATAGCGTTGGTTATGTGGGGCGTATTGTTGAAATTCAGACGGACGAACAAAAAATAAAATGGATCACCTGCCCTGATCTCTCGCCTCATTCCATTTCCGATTGGAATGAGCCGGGAATGGGGCATTTTTCAAAAAAATATGTATAATCCGTACTTTGCTTAGGGGAGGCGAGATTGCTGAGTCTGCGTAAACTTTCCTACGTATTTATTTTGTTAGGCTTACTTTTTATTTTGTTTCCTAAAGCGACGGAATGGAATGAGGATCGGGAACAAAGCAAGCTATTAAAAGCAGCAGAACTACCATCAGGAAAAAGCGACGCGCTATGGACCCCCAGTCTTACGGACAGCTATGCTCGCTTGTCCACTCGTCTTACGGAAGTCCCGGTTCGTGAAACACGACAAAATGCTTCCCCACCCCCTGTTACCATTGGAAGCGCTAATGAAACTCCCATAGCCACTATTAGTATAAGTCGTATTGCTTTAAAGCTCCCTGTATTGGAAGGCGCAACGAGGATAAATATGAGACACGCGGCTGTACATATGCCGGAAACGGGGACGCTGGGACAAGCGGGGAATGCCGCCATTGCTGCTCATCGAGCCCGCACCTCTGGACGTTTATTTAATCGTCTAAATGAATTGAAGATCGGCGATAAGATTGTTGTTAACACTCGGGGTAACCAATATGTATATAGCGTTTATAGCCTGAAGGTGGTCGATCCTACGGACGTGTCTGTTCTGAAAAGCTTCAAAAAACAAAAGCTGCTCACGCTGATTACATGTGACCCTCTCATAAATCCCACCCATCGTCTCATTGTTCAGGCCAAACTAAGCACCTAAAGCCAATTAAAGCGCCTATTTTTATGAGTAAAAATAAATCAGGCGGGCCATTCCTGTTCACTTACAGAAATATACCCGCCAATGTTCACATTACGATTCAGTTGGATTCTTGGCAATCAACTTGAAATCATCAAAGTGGAATCCTGGTGCAACCACACAGGTTACCAGTACGGGCTCATCCCCAAGCGGACGTGCCGTTTGCCATACTGCTCCTGGGACGAGTGCTTGTGGATGCTGTCCTGCCTCCACATCTGCACCAACAATAATCACAGTTTCTTCACCAGGCTCTTCTCCGCTTCCACCCAATTTCAACTCTACAGGGCTTCCGCTATGATATAACCACAGCTCATCAGAATGGACCACGTGCCACTCGGAGAACTCGCCCGGATGCAGCAAGAAATACGTAGACGAAGCTGCAAAGCGCGGACCAGAATACACATCCGGCAGTACAGGCTTCGGAATTTGAAAATGGGCCTTCCACATCTCTTTGTACCAGCCGCCTTCTGGATGGGGCTCCATGCCCAATGCCGTGACTAGCGGTGAAATAGCTTTCGTCATTGTCTAACCTTCCTTTACCCTAAATTCCTTCTTCCCTACTGTAAAACATAGCGTTGCTTTTGTCACGTTTCACCCTTGGCTTGTCGGGGATCAATAATTTATGTGAAATTTATTAACATAAAAATACGGATATTTACTCATTTTCATCATATAAATAATAGTTTACTAGTGAAAATCACACCAAAATACATTACACGTAAAGTTTTATGACATAAAATCTTGTTTTTTATTGTAAGCTTATAGTATCATGAGAGAAATTTTTAAATTCTAATAGAGCTTGGTCATGTCAATCCGTCTACTAAGCTATGTATCCAAGCCTAAAAGGGGTGAGCTCTCTGATCCAGTTTCGCAATGTCAACAAGCATTACGGTCACTTTCATGTACTCAAAGACATTAATCTTCAGATTAAGGAGGGCGAGGTCGTCGTCATCATCGGTCCCTCCGGCTCGGGTAAAAGCACCCTGCTTCGCTGCATCAATCGTCTAGAAACGATATCGGATGGGGAACTAATCGTTAACGAGATCCCTGTACATGACAAAAAGATTGATATTAATGCCTTCCGTCGCAATATCGGGATGGTATTCCAGCATTTCAATCTGTATCCCCACAAAAAGGTAATTGAAAACATTGTACTGGCACCTATGAAGGTACTGGGCATCTCGAAAGAAGAAGCTACTCAAACAGCCATCACTTATCTTAAGCGCGTCGGAATCGAGGAAAAGGCACAGAGCTACCCCGCCCAATTGTCCGGTGGACAGCAGCAGCGGGTCGCGATCGCCCGCGGGCTCGCGATGAATCCAAAAATTATGTTGTTTGACGAGCCTACCTCAGCTCTTGATCCCGAAACGATCGGAGAGGTACTGGATGTTATGCGCTCGCTCGCCCATCAGGGCATCACAATGGTCATTGTCACTCATGAAATGGGCTTTGCACGTGAAGTGGCGGACCGCGTGATTTTTATGGACAAAGGACAGATTTTGGAAGACAGCCAACCTGCCGAATTTTTTCAGAATCCGGGTGAGGAACGGGCCCGCCTGTTCCTGAGCCGTCTGATTCATCATTAAACAGACTACCAATGTAGCGTAAATCGAAAGGGGAATGTTCTGATGAGAAAAAGATTTCAATGGAGTACTTTGGTGCTGGTAGCTTTATCTTGTCTGCTCGTCTTGGCAGGCTGTGGAGGCAAAGAAGGAGCGGCAACGTCGGGAAATGAGCCGGCAGCAGCCAACGGGCTGGAAGCGATCAAACAGCGTGGCAAACTAGTCGTTGGTGTGAAATACGATACCAAGCTGTTCGGACTGAAAGACCCGGCTAGCGGAAAAGTAGAAGGCTTTGATATCGACATCGCCAAGGCTGTAGCCAAACATATTTTTGGCGATGAAACCAAACTTGAACTAAAAGAAGTCACGTCCAAAACACGAATCACCTTATTGCAAAACGGGGACATCGACGCCATTATCGCGACGATGACCATTTCGGATGAACGTAAAAAGCAGGTTGATTTTAGCGACGTCTATTTTAACGCCGGGCAATCTCTACTCGTGAAAAAGGGGAGCCCCATCACCGGGCTGGAGTCCCTGACCCCGAATACCAAGGTGCTCGCCGTGAAAGGCTCTACTTCCGCCAAAAATATCCGTGAAAAAGCACCAGAAGCGACGATATTAGAATTCGAAAACTATCAGGATGCTTTCAATGCCCTCAAAGCAGGTAAAGGAGAAGCGTTAACTACCGATAACTCTATTCTGCTCGGCATGCAGAAGCAAGATCCGAATTATATTCTTGTAGGCGGGAACTTCACAGAGGAACCTTACGGCATTGCAGTAAAGAAGGGACAAACCGAACTGCTACAAGCCATTAATGATACGATCAAGGAACTGAAAAGCAACGGTGAATACGATAAGCTCCACGAGCAATGGCTTGGGGTTAAGCCCGAATAGTATTCTTGTGAAGGAGCCGCGCTTGCGAGCTCCTTCCTTTCTTAAGTCTGGATAAGGAGGTATACCTGTAGATGCTTACTTTTGATATCAACGTACTTTTCGATCATAGCGACCGTTTCAGAGAAGGCTTGCTTCATACCGTTCAAGCTAGTGTCATTGCCTTGATCGGAAGCTTTATTCTGGGGGCTATTATTGCCATCCTCCGAATTGCGCCTTTTAAATGGCTAAACTGGATCGGTACCGTCTATGTAGAGGTCATCCGCAATATCCCATTGCTGATCGTCGTGCTGTTTTTTTATCTCGGGCTTCCCACTTTGGGCATCCCTTTGGACGGATTCGTATCTGGAACGCTTGGATTGACCGTATACACAGCCTCCTTTATTGCTGAAGCCATACGTGCCGGCATTCAATCTGTGCCCAAGGGGCAATTTGAAGCGGCAAGGTCTTCCGGGTTGAGTTACAACCAGACGATGATCAGCATTATTTTACCGCAAGCGATCAAAATTGTACTGCCTGCAATCGGCAACCAATTCATTAATCTGGTCAAAAACTCTTCCGTGCTGGCTATTGTGGCCGGACTGGATCTCATGTATTACTCGGACCTCATTAACTCGGATACCTTTCTGCCCATCACAGTCTACGCCATCACGGCGTTGTTGTATCTTATCTTGACAGTTCCGCTTAGCTTTCTTGTACTGTACATGGAACGGCGTCTGTCCAAAACATCCTAAGGAGGGAAGCCTGTATGGATTTCGGTGGATTGTTTGTGTGGCCTAATGTGCGTTTTATACTGGAGGGCTTCCTGCTCACGCTGGAGGTTGCTATTTACTCTATCGTGTTCAGCTTCGCTCTCGGTATCATGTTCGGCATCCTGCGCTATACCCGCATACCTGTCCTTTCACAGGTTGCAGCCTTTATCATTGATCTGATTCGCAACCTGCCCTTATTGCTCATTATTTTCTTCATCGGCATGGTTTTACCATCTATCGGTCTTTCCATTTCCCTCAAGTGGGCGGCCATTACAGGCCTGTCGATCTTCGAGGGAGCCATGATCGCCGAGATTGTGCGCAGCGGTCTGAATTCGGTCCATAAAGGACAAGTGGAAGCCGCACGTTCCTCCGGCCTGAGCTACTCTCAAACCTTATGGCATATCATTCTGCCCCAAGCGCTTCGTCGCATGGTGCCCCCGATTGTCAGCCAGTTCATTTCCCTATTCAAGGATACCTCACTGGCTGTCATTATCAGTTTGCCGGAGCTGACGCATAATATTCAGATTGTCGGTGGGCAAAATCAATCCTTTGTCATTCCAGCCCTGCTGTTCGCAGCTTTCCTGTACTTTGCTGTCAATTACAGTATGTCACTGATTGCACGCAGGCTGGAAGTTCGTACACATTAAAGCTCGTGATACTCATCAGGGTTGCCACTAGTTGGAACGCACGGTTAGTACAGCTTGTATCTCTTTAATCAATTGCTTCAACGCTTCTCCCTGATAACGGCCAGACCGATAAACCAGCTCTAGCTGACCCTGGAGCACGTCGCACAAAATAGGTACAGTGCAAAATTGTGAGCGATCCAATTCTGTTGCAAGGGACTCCGTCTGTAGGGTTACGGCAAGTCCATCCTGCACCCAGCGCAGGATGGAAGGTATGGAATTGGTCTCCAAGACAGTTGCAAAGGGATACCCGTGATCACGGAAGTACTTCTCAATCAGTTTCCTGCCGGGATGACACTCTGGCTGCATCCCCCAGGGTACATGCCTCAATTCGTCCAGCGTAATGGAAGAACGGTTGGAAAACACATGCTCTACCGGAACAACAAGACAGTAGTTCTCCGTACGAAGAGGAAGCTGGACAAGCCTTTCATCCGTACCCGAATGCAGCGTGATGCCAACATCCACTCGGTTATCCAGCAGCTGTTCTGTGACATCAAATGATGGATGGATGTGCAAGCTGACTCTAGGAAATGACTGATGAAAATGGACAAACATTTCTTGTAATGGTTCCTCCAGCTCCGGTAATGCGATACCAATCCGCAAACTCCCGCGTTGCTCGGTGCGCAACTCCTCAATGGAAGCCTTTGCTTGCTGTAAATCCTTGAGCGCATGTGCACTGTGTTGCAGCAACAATTTCCCGGCATCTGTCATTTTAATTTTCTTGCCTGCACGGTCAAAAAGAGTCATGCCCAATTCCTCTTCCAACGCCTTAATTTGCAAGCTAAGCGTGGGTTGGGAGATTCCGATCTTTTCCGAAGCTTTCGTAAAATGCAGTTCCTCGCATACCGCAATGAAGTATTGAAGCTGACGTATCTCCGTCTTCCTTCTCTCCCTTCGAGAATCCCCAGAATGATTGCATAAAAGGTCAAAAGAAGCGCAAAATCGGATCAAACCGGTTCGCGCTTCTTCTTCAGGTTATTGCGCTTTTTTTAGATTATTGGGCTACTTCTGCTTTTTCCGCAGTCAACGTAATATTCGCAAACGTGTCTGCATCATACTCCTTGCCACGGGTAATATTGTAATTGGCTACCCGATTATTCACTGCCTCCAACGAGTAACGGAATAACGTCGGTACAATGGGTGCCTCCTCGCTCATATACGCCTGCCACTGATTGTATATATCTTTACGATAATTGTCGTCAAAGGCTTTCACAGACACCCCTTCCTGCAACAGCTTATCATTCTCTTCACTGGTAAAGCGCGAGTAGTTAAAGCTGGCTCCGCGTCCATACAGCCCACTAGGGTTTACATCTGTACCTGTACTCCATGCGCCGCCAAAAATATCAATGCCGGGGTCATCCCTCTGCACACGGTCATAGAAAGAATTGAACTCAAGCAGACGACCGTCCACCAGCTCGACATGAAGCCCGACATCCTTCCAATTTTGCAAATAAAACTTCGCCAGCGATTCGGCTGTCGCATCCCCGCTCATTGCCGCATAATGGAGCACCAGTTCCTTGCCCTTAGGGTCCTCACGGTATCCATCTCCATTGGTGTCCATATACCCTGCCTCGTCCAGCAGCTTTTTTGCCTTGTCCGGGTCATACGCAATGCCCTTCGCATTCACATCATGATATCCCTTAAAGGCGGGCGGGACCAAGGATGTCGCAGGAGTCCGAAGCCCATGATAGAGCTGCTTGCCAACCTGCTCGTTATTCAGCGCATAGCCAAGGGCCTGACGCAATGACTTGTTCGCCAGCTTGGCGTTCGGGTCCATGATATTTAGACTCTTGGCCTGATCGAATTTTCCCATTTTAAAGCCTACATAGCTATAAGATAATTCCTCCTGACCGAGAAACTGTACATTTTTCGGATTGCTGGCCTCATTGTAACGGGTGGTTGGATAGCTGGCCCAGTCAACCTCTCCACTTTTCAGCGCCTCGGTAATGACATTCGGGTTCACCACCTTCAGATGAAGGCCATCCAGCTTGGGTACACCGTGAAAATAATCCTCATTTTTGACAAATTCCACAGATTCACCTGTAACCATGGATTTAATTTTGAACGGCCCATAGCCAATCGGATTTTTACGGACAGGGTCTGATCCGGCCATATCTTTCACGGGGATATTCTGAAACACCTTTTTCTCCAGGGGGGTAGACCAAAGTCCCGATTTCACCGAAGGATTAGGTTCCTTGAAATGAATGGTAACCTCTTTCTCATTGAGCACTTTGATGCCAGAAATGGTTTTGGCCTTACCCGAGTGATAATCTTCCATGCCCACAATATTCGTCATAAAACTATCATAACGCGGACCTTCGTAGTCTTTATGACCGATCACTTCATAGGAAAAAGCATAGTCCTCCGCCGTTACGGGATTACCATCCGTCCAGTTCAGTTTGGGATCAATTTTAACAGTCACCGCCTTATTGTCTGGGGAAAAGGAAATCGTCGCCGCCCCTTTATTGTCAATATTCAGATTGGAGTCAATCGAAAACATAGAAGGGTAAAAAAACTGGAAGACTTCAAAATCAGGATTGCCATCATAAAATACAGGATTCAGAATTCCTTCAAAGGGGGTATCAGACACGAGTGCATAATTGATGATGCCACCCTTAATCGGTGCCTTATCGTTCTTAATCGCCTTCGCCAGCGCTGTGGCATTCACCTGCTTGCTGTCGGATCCTGAGCCGCCTGTACCGTCAGACGATTTCCCTCCATTTGAAGCGGAAGGCGAACCACTGCATGCGGCCAGAGAAAGCACCAAAATTGCAGATAGAACAGGCAGAATTCCTTTTTTCCAGTGTTTAACCATTGTAAATCCCTCCTTGTCATTGTCCTTATCCTTGAACTTCAGTTAACCCAATCGTTGTCTGGCATCCGTGGCACGTTTGAGCGCCTGGCCAATAAAGTTAATCGCCAGCATTAACACCAAAATAAGCAATGAGGCAGGTAACCACATCCACCAGCTATTCTGCAAAACATCCGGGTCATTCGCATAACTCACCAGTGTACCCAAGCTTGGCGTAGATTCCGGCAAGCCAAAGCCGAGATAAGAAAGCCCGGTCTCAATCCCGATATTTCCCGCGAGGCTGAGGGTCAGATTGACGATCACGACCGAGCTAAGATTGGGCAGCACACCAAACCAGATGATTTTCCAATTGGGTGTGCCAAGGGTTTTGGAAGCCTGCACATAATCCAGTTCGCGCTCCGACAACACCTTCGCCCGGATCAGGCGTGCTTTTCCAATCCATAAAAAGGCAGTCATGATAAAAATAAAGGACCCTATGCCGCTTTTGGGTACAATGCTGACAAATACGATGACCAACATCAAAAATGGAAGCACCAAAATAAAATCAATAATCCGCATGATGAGGTTATCGACCATTCCCCCATAAAAACCAGCCAGTAAACCTAATGTTAAGCCAATAGCGGCGGATAACAATGTAATCGTAAAGCCAATAGTGAAGGAATTGCGGGCTCCAATGACCAGTTGGCCGAAAATATCTCTGCCCGCTCGATCTGTCCCCAGCCAATGTACTGAGCCTGGAGCTTCACGAATCGCGCCCAAATCGACCGTCGTGACTACATCCTGATTTACAAACAGGACAGAGGCATATATAAAGATCAAGAACAGAATCACAAAGCCAATGGAAACCAAGGCCATTTTGTCACGCACCAGTTCACGACGTAGTACAGACCAACTGGATGGTGATTTACGAATGATTTCCGGCGTGAAGACCTCCTCCACCTGTATAGACACCATAATCCCTCCCTTTCTCTAGACTTGTTCGCTACTCAATTCGAATGCGGGGATCGACTTTGCTTAGGATGACATCAGATAAAAGAGTTCCTAATAGTGCCAAGAAGCCAGAAATCATGACCAGCGCGTTCACGACTGAAAAGTCCCGTTGAGTGATGGACTGAAGAAATAATTGGCCCAACCCCGGATAACCGAAAATAGATTCAAGAAAAATGTTGCCTGCAATGACTCCCGTCAGGTCATAACCTAAAAAGGCAGCGATCGGCAATAGCGAGTTTTTGAAAATATGGCGGGAATAAATTTTACCTTCGGGTACCCCTTTGGAACGCGCTGTCTTCACAAAATCCTTCAGTCTTGTGTCAATGACCTCATTGCGCAAATACTGAATCGTAGCCGTTGTACTGAGCAATGCGCCTGTAACCGCCGGTAAAATGAGATGATACGACTTGTTCACGTAATATGACCATGCCCCCGGCTCCACACCTACATCCACACTGCCGCTGGTTGGGAACCAGCCGAGCCTGAAGCCGAATACATACAGCAGCAGCAACGCGAGTATAAATAGAGGTGTCGCAAAGCTGAGATAGGTATAGCCCACGACGGTTTTGTCCAGTAGACTATGCTGATAGCGACCACTGAGTACACCGAGCGGAATGGCGATCAGATACGTCAGAACCAGAATGACTACGCCCAGAAAGAACGTGTTCCCCAGACGGCTGCCAATCAGATCGGTAACGCTAATTTTATGTACATAAGATTTGCCCAGATCCCCGTGAGCCAGCTGGACGAGCCAGTTCCCATACTGCATCCACACCGGGTCATTCAGTCCCAGTCTTTGTCGCTGCTCTTCCAGTGCGGCCGGATTTAGATTGGGAGTTGAAGTGATGAGCCCTGTCAAGGCATCCCCTGGCATAGCCTTAGCTAGGAAAAATATAAGCACGCTCAGTGCAAAAAGTTGAGGGATCATAACCAGTAGCCGACGCAGTGTAAATTTCCACATTTCTGTACCCCCCTTATGGTAGCGCGACTTGATGGGATGGACTTACTGATTTTAGTGCAAACGGTTTTCCACTCGCGTCTAGATGTTTGGGTAGCTCTGTTTTGTAGGAGGATAAAAGCATTCGCCTTTTTTTGGCATTTTCCAGCCGTTTTGTAGGATCAATATTGGGAATGGTTGCAATGAGGCGCTGGGTATACAGATGCTGTGGACGCTCATAAATATCTTGCTCGCTCCCCTGCTCCACTAGACGGCCCCGGTACATAATACCGATTTGGTCGCACATATGGCGGATAATACCTAAATCATGGCTGATGAACAAATACGTCAAATTAAATTCCTGCTGCACATCCTTCATAAAATTAAGCACCTGTGCCTGCACGGAAACGTCCAGTGCTGACACTGGCTCATCAGCAATGATCAGCTTGGGGTTTAATGTCAGCGCACGCGCGATCCCGATCCGCTGTCGTTGCCCCCCGGAAAATTCATGCGGATATTTATAGGCTGCATCGGCATTCAAGCCGACCTTTTCCAGCAACGTCTGTACTTTTCTCCGTTCTTCCTCACTACTCAGCCTTTCAAAATTTCGCAGCGGTTCAGCAATGACATCCAATACGCGCTTACGCGGGTTAAGCGAAGAGTATGGGTCCTGAAAAATCATCTGAATATCTCTACGCAATGGATGACGATTGTTACGGCTTAGAGCTGCAAGGTCCTTTCCTTTAAACAAAATCCGTCCGCTCGTCAGCTTATTTAGACCGATGATCGTCCTGCCTGTCGTCGTTTTTCCACAGCCGGATTCTCCCACCAGCCCGTATGTCTGGCCTGCCTCAATGCTGATCGACACGCCATCCACTGCTTTCACCTGATCAATAACATGCTGGAAGAAACCACCGCGCACCGGATAGTGCACCCTCAAATCATTTAACTCCAGTAGTGCCATGAGCAGCCTCCCCCTTTGCCTCGTCTTCAAAATGAAAATGCTGATAACATGTACAACGAACCCAGTGTCCAGGGGAAATTTCATTTAATTGGGGATGGTCTTCATGCACTCTCTGCTGAATCCAGGGAATACGTGGAGCAAAGCGGCAGCTATTGCGGGGGATATCTTGTAATGAGGGAACAATGCCGCCAATGACATGCAGTGATTCCCCCTTGGTATGCGATCCCGGCATGGAAGCAAGCAAAGAACGCGTATACGGATGCTGTGGATGCCTGAATAATTCAAAAACATCAGCGCTCTCCACGATTTCTCCGGCATACATGACCACCACGCGGTCGGCCACTTCTGCCACAACACCAAGATCGTGCGTAATCAGGATAATACCGCTCCCAGTCTCCTGTTGAAGCTGTTTGAGCAAGTCGAGAATTTGCGATTGGATCGTTACATCGAGCGCAGTCGTCGGCTCATCTGCAATAATAAGAGAAGGTCGGCAAGCTATGGCAATCGCGATCATCACACGCTGCCGCATCCCTCCTGATAGTTCATGCGGATACTGATCATACACACGCACTGGATTCGGTATATCTACACTTTCCAGCAGCTCCAGCACACGTTCCTTTTTTTGCTTCGTAGATAGTGACGTATGATAATTGAGATTTTCCTCAATCTGCTTGCCAATGCTCATCAACGGGTTGAGTGCTGTCAACGGGTCCTGAAAGATCATGCCAATTCCCGCTCCGCGGATTTTATTCATTTGCCCTGAGGAAAGACGGTTCAAGTCCGTTCCTTTAAAAAAGACCTCCCCCTCTACACGCGTGCGTTCCATGTCATGCAGTTGCGGGATCGAAAGCGCTAGCGCGCTTTTGCCACAGCCGGATTCTCCGACTACAGCCAGCACTTCATTGGGGTTGACCGTCAGATCCAGATGGTCGACTGCGGAGTGATATTGATCCTGGATGCGAAAAGATACGGATAATCCTTTAATTTCCAACACGGGTTCGGTATTCAATGCGCGCTTCCTCCATTCTCCATGGTCTTGTCTCGCTTATTCTCACCATGTTTGATGTTTAAAACCTCTCATGAACATTACATACTGTTTTTGTCGGAATAATTTGAATACATCCTATCACCAGTATATGGATATATCAATTAAGATTATGCTATCAACATCATTTAAAAAATCAATGATCCAGCAATAGTGCGGCCTTTCTGGCACAAAATGTAATGAAATAACCAACCACAGGTTAATTTTCATCACAAAAAAAGTCGCCTGATCCCTCAGCAGGGATCAAACGACTAACTAACCCAAGCTCACATTGAGCTCCTGACAATATAATTTACGAAGCCGCTCCATAGGAGCCAGACTTGAATGTTCTAGGATCGTACCATTTGTAGCCTGCTGCCGGAGCAGACCAAGGCTCAGGTTGCGGTTCCGTGGAAGCCGCTGGTTCCTCGAATGGCAGAAGCTTCGTTGGTTGATCCAGAGTCAAACCTGCCACATCAGACAATTTCGTGTAGTCCTGCTTCCATGCAAGCCATTGAACCGTTTGCACCAGGAAGGTGGAATCATCCACTTCTTTGAAGCCATCATATGTCTTCTTCGACTGTCCGTTTTCCTCACGCACATATTTCGGTGTAGCATCTTCTACAGGGGAAGAATCACCGATGAATGCCGCCTTGCCTTGGCCTACCTTGGAGATAGCGGCATAAGGTCCTTCCGCACGGCCCCCGCCGTTATAAACACCCTGATCTACCGCATTCCCCCATTTTTTCGTGCCTGAAGGGATATAAGCAATGCCTTTAGCCTTGGTGGGATCAATAATAGCCAGCGTAGATCCTGCATGCATGGCAATCGAGCGCACACCCTTGGTAATACCGAAAGATTGATCTGCGGCTACAATGTCGGTAGCATTCACATCACCGAGCGCATTGTAACGGAAACGAACGCCAAAGTTGGCCGCCAGCCAATCGGAGCTTGTTAATCCTTGCATTGCCGGTGATGCAGCTTCTTCTGCAGTCATGCCTTTGGCCGGATTAGTATAGGCTCCACGACGGTAGCCATTCATAACCTCGGAGGAATCCCAACGGTTTTTGTTACGATCTGCATTATAATGATCGGAGATGAAGAAGACGCTCCCTCCGCTATTCACGTATTGCAGCAGGGCAGCCTGCTCGGATGCCTTAAAGGCAACATTCGCTTCACCAATAATGAACACATCATATTGGCGCAGCTTATCATATGTTATGGCCTGCTCTCCATAAGTAAAAGGAATAGGACGATTTAATGGGTCTACCGTAAAGCCTACATTACGCAGTCCATTGGCAAAGTCGGAGAAGGCGCCTTCAATGACCCAATCTGCTGCACCAGCGGTCTGTGCGTGCGTATTATCGAACAGCACCTTTTTGCCTTTTCCATCCGGCAGTGTAGCACCAGGTTGACCCGGGTTGCCAGGTTCACCTGGTTCCCCCGGCTCGCTTCCGCTCACCAGTTCAACAGCGCTTGGGCTTTTCACTCCACCAAAATTATTGTAGGCGCCAAGTGTACCCGTCACACGAATTTTGCTGCCGATCAGCTCAGGATGGCCTGACAGTCCAAATTGCCCTCTGTACGCGGATGTCAGCTGTACATCCAATAGATTAGAAGTGCTACGTTCATTAGCCTGGTCAGCAATCAGTACGTTAAAATCATTCGCAAACGGAGAAGAAAAGTTAGCCGTTTTCGATCCGGTAGCATGTCCGACGATATAACCTTCTACCGTCACCGTACCTCCACTGCTTTGGCCCTGAAGTGCTTCGGCTACTGTCAATGCTCCCTCTGCCTTGACCTGACCGAACGGAACGAAGATCCCGATCAGCAGTGATGCGATCGCTGCTAGATGCAGCATCCCTTTTAAGCGTGAACCTGTGAACCGCAAGCCTTTTACCATACGTCAATATCCCTCCTATGATTTCCATAAATGTACTTGTCCTCTATCAGATTAGCCGCCAATCTTCTAATTCCTTCCTGATTTCATCCATAATTATGTAAACTTTAATCTTTTTTATTGGAAATGCACCTGTTTATGTAAAAATTAAACCCTGTGATTGACACCGAGCACGTCATACATTACGCTAAGAAAGACATGTAGAACGGTATACGCGAATGAAGATGACGGGAGAGTCTGTCCAGGGGGCTTACACTCTGGCGGCACCGAAGGAGCAAGACGCCAGCACCCGGCTGGCGGATAATCTCTCAGGTCCATGTATCGTCATCTGACGCAACTCTGGAGAGAGCGCAAGCCACCCAAGGGGTAAGGCGGTAAGAACACCGCACGAAACTCTCAGGTAACGAGGACAGAGATAAGGGAAACTTCCTTATCCTGTCCTTTTTTGTGCTCACATTGTGCGTCAGCATTAGGAACCGTCATAACCGCGCAAAGACGCGGAAATACCATATAGTATAGTATTAGAACATACAGGGGGCCACACCATGCGTTTCAAAGATGTATTTTCTATTATCGGCCCGGCCATGACCGGACCTTCCAGTTCACACACCGCAGGCGCGGTGCGACTAGCACGCGTTGCCCGGCACTGGCTCGGGGCGCAGCCTGACCGTGCCCGTATGACACTGTACGGCTCCTTTGCCGATACGTATAAAGGACACGGTACAGATCTGGCGCTCATCGCAGGACTGCTTAATTACGATACGGACGATCATCGGATTCCGGATGCCGAGCAATGGGCTGAGCAAGCCGGGATGGCCGTGGAATTCGCCGTCAGTGGACTCCCCGCTCCTCATCCGAACACCGTCTGTTTCGAGTTGTGGAAGGGCGAGGATCAGCGCACACTGCTGGGCTCCTCCATCGGCGGCGGCAGCATCCATGTCCAGCAACTCAACGAATTCCGGGTCAATCTGACCGGGGAGCTGCCTACGCTGGTGCTTCTCCACTCGGATAAGCCCGGTACATTGGGCGCAATAACTTCAGCGCTGGGCGCGGCCCACATTAACATTGCCTATATGCACGTAGATCGCAAAGGCCGGGATGGTGAAGCACTCACCGCCATTGAAACGGACAGTTCTGCTCCAGCTGAACTGATTTCAGAACTGCGTTCTTTACCTCATATGTATGAAATTAAGATGATTAATTTGAAAAAAGGAGCTGAATCCGATGCGGTTTAGCCATCTGCATGAAATCAGCGCTTTATGCGCTGAAGAATCCACCACGATTGGCCGCTTGATGATTCAAGAGCAGGTACAAGAAACGAATACAACGGAGGAAGAAATCTTTCGCCAAATGTCTGATTATTATGAAGTCATGAAGGAAGCCGTTCATCGCGGTCAGACACAAGACACCGTATCCCGCAGTGGATTGACGGGCGGAGACGGCAAGCGCCTAGCGGAGTATCTGCGGTCAGGGGAAACCTGCTCCGGTGATGCCTCCGCGCTCGCCATGGCTTATGCCCTCTCCGTGTCGGAGGTTAATGCATCCATGGGTCGCATTGTCGCCACGCCTACCGCAGGCTCATGTGGGGTTATCCCTGGTGTGTTCATCAGTGCACAGGAGCGGTTCGGCTGGGATGATGAGCATATGGTGAACGGCCTGTTCGCCGCTGGAGCCATTGGCTACGTGATCGCCAACAACTCTTTCATTTCTGGCGCGGAGGGAGGCTGTCAGGCTGAGATTGGCTCAGCCATCGGGATGGCCGCTGGTGCTATGGTCGAGCTGCGCGGTGGTACGCCTGAACAGGCTGTTCACGCCGTAGGCCTCGCTCTTAAGAACACGCTCGGCCTAATCTGCGACCCCGTCGCCGGACTCGTGGAGATTCCGTGCATCGTGCGCAACGGCCTGGGAGCCGTGACTGCGCTTGCCGCAGCGGACATGGCTTTGGCGGGTGTGCGCAGCGCTATTCCGTCTGACGAAGTCATTGACGTGATGCTTGAAGTCGGCAGCGCGATGCCGTCGAAGCACCGCGAGACCGCCAAAGGCGGCTTGGCTCAGACGCCGACCGGCAAGCGTTTGACCGAATCACTTACACGCAACGCATCAATCAAGAAGAATAAGTCGTAATTTCTAAGCTTTAAACCAATTACTTTACCTCTATAAAACAAGGCGACTACCTCCCCCCTACATTGTCCTAGGGAAAGAGAATTCGCCCTTATAAAGAAAAGAGCAAGCATATCGTCGCTGGACGTATGCTTGCTCTTTTTCTTTTTAGTCGGGTTACAGATTACTGAACGGTTACCTGTATCTTCGTCATTTTACCTGCATATTTCACAGTAATTACTGCTTTGCCCTTGCCCTGTGCCTTAATGTTACCGTCTTTGACGGTCGCCACAATAATTCTGGACGAGGACCAGACAGCCGGTTTGGAAACATCCTTCTCCGACTCATCCTTATACGTGGCTGTAGCCGTAACCTTAGCCAGCTGTCCTGCCTTCAAATTCAAGGCGACTTCGTCTGTTTGCAAATATTTAAGCGTATCAACATCTACAGGTACGCTGATTATCTTCCCGCCGAACTTCGCCTGAATGTTAGCTTTACCGTAGCTGACCGCGGTAACCTGACCCTTTTTAACAGTGGCTACCTTATAATTGGACGTTTTCCATTCAGCTTGGGTTGTAACATCCTTTTCTTTACCATCGCTCGATTTAACTACAATCGCGATGGTTTTTTGATCTCCAGATTTAAGCGATAGCGCGATTGCATCCGCTTCAATCTTTTGCGCTACGTCCACTTCTACCGTAAACGTAATGTTTTGCTTGCCATATGAAGCAGTCACAGTTGCCTTACCACTACCATTCGCTTTGATCAAACCTTCGCTAACTTCAACCACTTTTACATTGCTAGTTGTCCAGGTGGCATCCTTGGTTACATCTGTTTTTGTACCGCCACTCTTAACTCCTGATACTTTCAGTTGCTTCGTTTCCTGAGCACCAAGCGCGATTACACGCGAGTCTGTTTCCAGACGGTCTACAAGGCCAACTTGTACGTTAATCGTCAGTTTTTTGCCATTATAGGTCGCTGTAATAACCGCTTTACCAGCGGATTTACCCGTAATCGTTCCTTTGGACACAGAAGCAATATCTTCCGCGCTTGAAGCCCATTCTGCATCCTGTGTTACATCTTCCTTACGCCCATCCGCATAAGTAGCCGTCAAAGTTGCAGTATAGTCCTCATCAATATCAATCGTTGCCGTTTTGGAGGACAGAGACAGATCCCCGGGTACATTTACGGATACCGTAGCTGTAACTGTCTTGCCACCATAAGAAGCGGTGATCGTAGCCTCACCTGTTTTATAACCCGTGACTTCTCCCGCACTGACAAAAGCGATATCTTCATTGCTGGACTTCCACTCTGCCTTACTTGTGATATCTTCTTCCGTACCTGTTACATATGTTGCGGTCAGCTTGAGCTTTTTGGATTCCTTGGCATTCAGGCTCAGCTTGTCCTCACTCAAATCCAGAAATCTAGAGGTCTCGACATCTGTCTTGATCGAAACAGTCTTATCTCCATACTTAGCGGTCACCGTTGCCGAACCCGCACCGATGGCCATAATCGTTCCTTTATTCACCGTTGCAATTTTTTCATCGCTTGATGCCCAAGTAGCTTTATCCGTGATATCCGTTACTGTTCCATCCGGGTAAACAGCAGAAACCTGTATTTTTTTAGATTCATCCAAACGGAGAAAAATATTGGATTCGCTGGCTTTCAGCTTATTCGTTTGATCGACATCCACCGAAATCGTAGCGGACATCGTGCCATATTTACCTGTAATTGTCGCCTTTCCTGCGCTATAGCCGGTAATCGTGCCTTTCAGTACATCCGCCACAGCTGCATTGCTGGAGCTCCACTCAGCGGACTCTGTCACGTCCTGTACCGATCCATCCGGGAACGTCGCTGAAAGTTTAACCTTCTCAGTATCCTTCAGCAAAAGAGAAACCTCTGATGAACTGACATCAAGACGTTTAACTTGCTCTACCTGTACAGCAATGGTTACGGTCTGCTGACCATATACGGCCTTAATATTGGCTGTACCTGCTCCCTGAGCGGTAACCAAACCGTTAACTACAGTTGCAATCTTTTGATTATCCGAGGTCCAAGTAGCATCACCCGAAACCTGAGCTGTTGTATTATCACTGTATGTCGCTGTCAAATCAACCTGTCCTGTACCGCTTGAACGCAAGTTCAGGCTTTGTACACTAGATGTCAGCGCCTTAACCTTTTTCGTTACATGTACCTGAACCGATTGTACCTTATCTTTATAGGTCGCAACCACGGTGGCTTCCCCTTCAGCCTTGGCCGAAACTGTACCATTATACACAGTAGCAATAGCTGTGTTATCACTTTTCCAATCCGTGCTTACGGTTACATTTGAGGTTGTCCCATCACTAAAAACAGCCGTAGCCGTCAACGCAGCTGTATCTCCCTGTTGCAAAGTTACCTCGTTAGAGGAAAGAACAATCTTGGAAAGCACCGCATCCGCAGCAGATGCAAACCCTGCATATGATGTAAAACTTGAAATCAGGATGACCAACGCCAGAAAACCGGACCATCTATTCTTCAAAATCTAATTCCCTCCCATTTCAAAACTTAAATTAAGGATTTCGCAAAATCCTTATACCTACGTTTTATGTCGTCATATGGAAAAGAATAGTTTAGGCTTCGAGGAAAATTTGGTCCTTATTAACTAGATCATTTCTGATAAAGATTAGACATTACAATTTGTGTAGCTTCAGAGCCATAGTGAAGAGGTTTTCACAACAGATCCACAATCTCGCATTTACAAACAGCTATAAGCTGCCGCGCGAACTCTCAAATGATGGTACTCTTCCATATTGGGATCGAGCTGATGCATATATACGACGGAGAATTGTTCGCTCGGATCTATAGAAACCCAGGTGCCTGCCATTCCCGTCCAGCCAAATTCTCCAATCGAGCTGTTTGCATGCCCAGCCGCTTTATCCATTAACGTGCGCACACCAAGTCCATAGCCATAACCTGTATGGTATGAATTGGTGAAATCCGATAGTTGAGCTGTATTCAGATGATTGGTGCGCATTAAATCAATGGTTTTTCTCCCCAATAAGTTCACACCGTTTACCGTGCCGCCATTTGACATCATTTGTGAAAATGTGAGGTAATCTTTGACTGTCGAATATAAACCTGCGCCTCCGCCTTCATATATAGCATCTGGCTGATGATATTCATCCAGGAAACCCTCCATTTTTTCAAGTTTTCCGGCGTCTTTCCGTTGATATATGGAGGCCATCCGCGATTCAATATCTCCACGATAACGGTAACCTGTATTGTTCATTCCAAGTGGATCAAAGATTTCATCCTTTAAAAATTGTCCTACTGATTTACCTGAAATCACTTCAATAAGACCTGCAACAAAATCATGTCCATATCCGTATAACCAGCGTGTTCCGGGCTCAAACGCAAGTGGAACTTCAGAAAGCGCTTTAATTTCTGTGCGCAGGTCATATTCCCCCTGCTTTTCCTTTAATCCTGCAATGGCCTTCTGCATAGCTTTTCCTGTTTCTGAAGACTCGGAAGCGTAAGGAAGACCCATACTCATATTGAATATATGCTTAATTAAAATGGGATTCTCTGCCTTATCCACGTAGGTGTATCCGTTAGGAGCGGTTTTGAATACATGCGCATTACGATATTCGGGAAAATATTCATACAAGGGTTCATTCAACAAAAATTGCCCACGTTCGTACAGCATAAGTGCAGCCGCACAGACAACAACCTTTGTCATGGAAAACAAGCGATACACTGTATCCTTAGTGATTGGCTTTCCGGCTTCCAGATCAGCATATCCATGATACCCTTCATACAACACTTCACCATTCTGGGCAATGGCACAACCGCAACCTGCCGGCCCATTTGCTATAAATTGTTGCAATAGCTGATCTACCTTGTCAAAACGAGACATATTCATCCCTCCTATTTTTCCTTCAAAAGAAACAAGCTTCCCCTCGCGCTCTAATTCTTGTTCCAACAAGTTCAGCGTGATTTCTTGTAAGCGCTTATTCCCTCGCATTTATTTTAACGGTAAACTTGGTAAATACATAGATTATTTATCATAATCAGATGGCTTTACATTAACAGCTCAACCACCGTTTCCTTCCAGCGATGAATCACCGATTCCGGTTCCTTGAGACGAACCGTGACACCTGTCAAAATATCCGCATATTGGGCCGAATCCTCTCTGGCTGCAAAAACATGAGCCGCAAATCGCTCACGTACATGCTTGGCTCCGGGCAAAGCAGGCAGATGTTCCAGTGACAACCGCACATAATGCGCCTTCCCCCCGGTAAACACCGCAAGCGTCGCCTTCCCAGTGCGGATCATGTTGCCCGTCGTGGTTGTACCCGGCCATAGGGCCAGACGCAAATTCCCCTCGTCCAGCGCTACAACTTCGCCCACACTAATCATCGCTATGTGCGGCCACTGATCTTCCGTGACCGTCAGCAGCATCATGGCTTCATGCTGCTTGTTCTCCAATGCCTTGCCGTCCAGTAGCGTGAACAGTTCCTTACCGATCCTTGGTGTCTGCATGAAGTATAATCCCCTTTACTTTTGGCCTATAACTTCAAAGTACCATAATTTACGGCTACTTACGAACGACCCTATATCCGCTCTGGAATAGGAGGAACATGAGCAGCATTCGGAATATCTTTGGGGTTTACCTTGAACGCCGATTTATACTTTGCTGGATCCGTAATGCTATCCGGTTCTGAGGTTCGCCATGTGAACAGGCATACAGGGCACAACAAAACTTCCCAGGCATCTTTAACCGGCGAATGGGAAACAACTTCTGAACGATTGGACTCACAACGGGGACAAATATGCATCTGTCAGCACTCCTTTAATCTTTCTTTGTTTTTAAAAATATTTAGCGAAGCATTTGGCTCAACTTTTTCTCCCATTCCGCTACACCCAGCGGGGAATCGAGCGGCTGCGAGTAATGGCCTCTAATATCCGGTGCTACAGGTGTCGTCGCATCCAGTATCATTTTGTGCGTCATACCTGCCGGATCAGAGCCGGGGTCAAGCGGTAAAATAGACAAGCCAGGAACAATGACAGCATCATGCTTTGGATGAAGCTTGGTGGATAAAGCCCACATGACTTGCGGCAGATTGAACGGATCGACCCCCTCGTCCACCACAATCACCAGCTTGCAATACCCCAATCCATGCGGAGTCGTTAACGCACGCATTCCCACAGCCTTCGCAAAGCCGCCATACCGGGTTTTCGTGGAAATAATAGCGACCAGCCCATGCGTATACATAGCATTAACGGCTACGATTTCATTAGGAAAAGCACCCTTAAGTTGCTGAAACAACGGTACACTTGTATTCACACCGATCATATAATCCGTTTCCGTCCAAGGCATCCCGATGTACAGATGCTCAAAGATAGGCTGTTTGCGGTGATATACACGATTAATCTGAATGACTGGCATCGCGCGGCCGCCGGAATAGTGACCTGTGAATTCACCGAATGGACCTTCATACTCACGTTCACCTGCTAACACTTCGCCTTCCAAAATGACCTCGGCTCCCCAAGGCAGATCCAGATCTGCATCCTTCGCTTTGACCACACGATAAGGCTCACCCTGAATGGCCCCAGCCATCTCATATTCGGATTGATCGTACAGCAGCGGTGTAGAAGCAGCCGTTGTAATAACAGGCTCACATCCGAGGGCAATAGCCACCTTCAGATTTTCGCCGCGTTCCTCAGCCTGACGGATATGGATCGCAATATCATGCTGTGGTACAGGCTGGATGCCCAAACGGTTCTTGCCTTTCACCTGCATCCGGTACAAACCGACATTTTGCTTACCGTAGGTGTCCGGGTCATCCAGATCGCGTGAAACTAAAATCGCTTTGTCCAGATAAAATCCTCCGTCCCCCTGGTTCAAACGAAACAACGGCAAAATATCAAACAAATTAATATCCTCTGTAATCTCGACTTCATGAAAAGGAGCCGTTTCTTCCCGCTTCACGGGCACCGGAAATTGTTCATAGCGTCTGGCGAACTCAAAAAACTGCTCCTTGAGCGGCGTATTTTTTGGCATTCCCATCATAAGGGCATGATTGGGCCAGGAGCCCATCACATTCATTGCAATACGAGCATCCGTATATCCATAAATATTGTTGAAAAAGAGAGCAGGTGTCTTATCTCCAAGATTGCTTAATGCTTTGTTAGCTGCCGCCAGGTCTGGCTCCGGCTTTACCTCGTCGCTGATCGTGAGTAGTTGTCCCTCCTTTTCCAAGGTGTTTAGAAAATCGCGAAAGTCTTTATAAGCCATCATTCATTCTCCTTCGTCTTTCGATTTCTCAATTCTGGTGCAGTCTGGAGTCAGTTTGCTTCATTCCATCCCATCGTTTAGCTGCGGTTGTGACGATACCGAACTGATCTAATACGCGAAAAACAATATGATCTACCAATTCCTCGATACTTGCAGGATGATTATAAAAGGCAGGCATCGGCGGCAGGATCATCACGCCCATACGTGACAGCTCCAGCATATTTTCCAGATGGATACTGCTTAATGGTGTTTCCCTGGTCATGAGCAGTAGCTTCTTTCGCTCCTTCAGCATCACATCCGCTGATCGGGTGAGCAGGTTGTCCGCCATACCGATACGAATAGAGGCAAGAGTCTTCATGCTGCAAGGAGCGACGACCATACCGTCTACCCGGAAGGAGCCGCTGGAAATACGCGCAGCCTGATCCTTATACGAGTAGACTGCATCCGCCATTGCCTCCACTTCCTTCACCGTATAGCCTGTCTCATAGGGAATGTTCGCAATAGCCCACGGGGATAGTACCAGATGACTCTCTACTCCAGCCTCTCGTAATTGTTGCAATATACGGATACCAAAGATCGACCCTGTCGCTCCCGATATTCCTACAATCATTTTTTTCATATGTCCCCTCCTTCCACTCCATCGTTTTATGTTCACCCATGCATTACTGTCAAAAATTATACGCCTGTTCCCTGCACACGAAAAATATATATAATATATGTAATACATACTTTATAAGTATCCAAATTGAAGCGTTGTTTAGAAATAAGGAGGAATCCCAATGGATATGAAGCATCTGCATTACTTTTGTGTCATCGTGGAGGATGGGCAAATCACCAAGGCTGCCAGAACGCTCAACATGGCCCAGCCTCCACTGAGTCAACAACTCAAAAATATGGAGGACGAGCTTGGCGTAAAGCTGATTTACCGTGAAGGAAAGAAGTGGGAAGTTACCGAGGCCGGGTATACACTGTATACACGCGCCAAACGATTATTGGCTGAAATGGAGGACACCTGTAGAGAAATTGGGGAGTTTGAAAACAAAGTAACCGGCACACTTGCTATAGGCACGTCATCCGCCTGTATGTCTCTGATTACTGAACAACTCAGCCGCTTTCATCAGGATTATCCAGAGGTATACATTAAAATAGGACACGGAGACACACACCATCTGGAAGAGCTGCTGCACCAAAATAAAGTGGATCTGGCCCTGTTGCTGCTTCCGGTAGATGACAAATCGTACCATTCAATTGAGTTGGAGGGCGTTTCCTTTGTTGCCGTACTTCCGTCTGAATGGGCAGATCGTCATCCCAGTGGGGAAATTACGTTACAAGAAGCTGCCAGCTATGACCTCTTGCTGGGACGCCGAACAGAGGGACACGGACTATACGAAACCGTCATACGCAAATTTCAGGAACACCATCTTGTTCCGCGCGTCGTACTGGACTGTCCTGAAATATCGACCATTCTCTCGCTCGTTTCCACAGGCATGGGAATTACCATCATTCCAGACGCTGGCTTGGGACAAGAATACGGGGACAGATTTCGCACACTCTCCATTAAGGAGCCGTTCCCCTTCACACGGCCTGCCGTCGTATGGCGCAAGGATCGTTATTTATCCAATGCAGCTCGCAAATTGGTTGAACTGCTACAAGCTGAAAACACAAAAAAGACTGTTCCCGAGTAGATGTCTACCGCTCTACTCCTGAAACAGTCTGATGCTGGATAAACTTCCTTCATTCGGTCGTTGATATCGCCTTACTTGACTCCCTGATGTCGATACTCGGTTGGAGTCATTCCACATTTGCGCCGGAATACCTGTGTAAAATGCCGCATATCCTGATAGCCGATCCGCTCTGAAATATCAGCCAGCCGCAAATGAGGATCACTGAGCAGCCGCTTCGCCTCCTCCATACGCAAGGAAATGACGTAATCCTTATAGCCTTGTCCCGTCTTTTGCTTAAATAACTGGCTAAAATACACCGGATTTAAAAATACAATTGAGGCCACTTTTTCAAGTGACAGCTCCTCTGTAAAGTGAGCCCGAATGTATTGCAATGCTACATCTACCGTATGCATGCCTTTGCGGAGACATTCTCCTGTATCCGTTGCTGCGGCTGCAATCTCCTCTGGCGTACGTCTTAGCCGCGCCACCTCTTCAGGTATGGAAGCAAAATTGTGATGAACACCCGAACGTGTAATTTGTAGGGGCACCTTCACATAACGCTTCAAATGGGATTCGAGCAACGTCTCTAGCCGTGCGGCCTCTGCCTCATTCCTTAGCCTTGCAATACCCAGCAGACTATGGCGGTCTAGACTAACGACAAAGCCGCTGCCCCCTGCCTCAACGAGTTCGGACAGTACATTTTCAATCATAAAATGCTCCAGATGTGTCTGCTTGTGATCAGGTTCCATGCGAACCATGAAGAGATGGAATTCCGGATAATTTTCGACAAAAGGCTGTATATCCAGCTTACCAGTATCCAATCCAAGGGCATAGCGCTGGAAAACGGCTTCACGCAAATAAACCATATTGGATTTGAGAAGCCTACCCTCGTTCGCCTGCTGCGAGGCTACAAGCGCCTCGGCTGCCAACATTTCAATGCATTCCAGCAGCTTTCTTTTACCAATCGGCTTTAACAGGTAGTCTTTGGCACCCAGCTTTACTGCTCTTTGCGCATATTGGAAGTCGGAATGGGCCGAAATGACAACCCACTGCAGATGAGGATGCTTTCGCTTAGAAATACGCATGAATTCCAGACCATCCATGCCAGGCATCAGGATATCAGTTAATACAATATCTACAGGATGCTCCGCCAGAATGCCTGCTGCTTCCTCGGTGGAAGCAGCGAGATGAATGCCGCAGGTTGGTAGAGCTTGGCCAATGGTACGCCGAATCCCCTGCCGTATCATACTTTCATCGTCAGCTATCAGAATATTCATGTTTCTCCTCCTTCTGTGGCAGAGGCACACTTACAGTGGCTGTTGTTCCGGCCCCAGGTGCGCTAGAGATCCGTAGGCCGTACTCTTCTCCGAACATGTGCCGTAGCCGTAAATTTAGGTTTTGCAGGCCGATGCCTCCCGCCTGCCCGCTGCCCGCCTGTTTGCCGGGTTCTGCCAAAGCGACCTGGACCACCTCCCATCGTTCGTACTCCATCCCTGCACCGTTGTCGATGATGTGCAGGCTCAATACACCCTCATATTCCTCCGCTCTGACGAGCAGCTTGCCACCTGTATTCGCATGAAGAGGCTCCAGTCCGTGCTTCACCGCATTTTCAATCAAGGGCTGTAAGGTCATTTTTGGCAAGCGGATATCCATCCATCGTTCATTAATGCTAATGTCTACAGATACCCTGCCCTCCAGCCGAGCTTGAATAATGGTGAGATAGTGGCCAACCTGCTCCACTTCTTCACGAAGGCTTACATCAGCCCCCTCTTCCCAATGGCTACTGTAACGGAACATATGGGATAAGGAGAGGATCACCTCTCCGAGCTGATCCTGTCCCTTTTCGTCCAGCATCCAATAGATCATATCCAGCGTATTATACAAAAAATGTGGATTGACCTGCGTCTGTAGCGCGTGTAGCTCCGCATTTTTTTCACTGACCGATGATATACGCACCAGCTCGATTAGCTCTGCAATTCGTCTTACCATATGGTTAAAGGAGGTAGCTAGCTGATTGATTTCTTCATAGGATTTGGTGTTTACCGTATGGCGGAAATTCCCTGTCTCTACTCGCTTCATCTCCCGAATGACTCGCTTGAGCGGAAGGGAAATGCTTCTGGAGACGATGGACGCAATTAACGCCGACACAATAATAAGTATAGGTGCCACGATAAATAGGTACCTTTGATTTTGCACCAGCTCCACGTTCAGATCCTCACTAGGTGTCACACTAATCACAGACCAGTCGGCAAACGGCAACTTGGAAGCGATTACAACATTCTCATTACTTCGATTTACAATAACTTCCTCCTCTGGTGCCTGCTGCTCTAGATTTCGTAAATCCGGTGGCGGATCAGAGGAAGTGGCCGACACAATTCGATTTTCATGACCCAACAGATATACCTGACTATTGGTACCTAACCGCAAATTGTGGAGAGCCGACAAAACAGAACCCGGCTCAGCCTCAAACAGGACAATACCAATCGGCTTGTGCTCATCCAAATCATAGAGCTGCCGTCCAAACGCAAACACGGGTCTGGTTTCCACCTGATCAATGACAGAGTGAGGATACACGCCCAGCCATGCAATTTTTCCCGCCGACTTTCGAATTTCCTTATACCATTCCGTCTGTTCGTAATGAGTATCAATGACATTCATATAATTGCCATAGTTATATACCTTGCCTGTGTCTGTGATGACATGGATGCCAATCAGATCTTCACGCGAATAATAGATAGCCCCCAGAATATTCGTAATCGTACGTTCGTTGATGTAATTGACAGCAGGTAAATCACTACTATCCGTCGTCAACAGACGAACCAAATCCATATTGTTGCTGATTGATTTGGAGAGACTATTATAGCTGCCGAGCAGCAATTCGAACAGTCCTGCCGTCTGGGATACATTTTTACGCGCCAGCTCGCTGACCTTATCATGGAACTGCACCGTAGTACGGTTGTAAAATAATAGACTGACCGCCAGCACAATGCCCGACATGCTTAATAGGAACAGAACAAACAAGCGGTATTGAATGGATTGAAAACGGCGCATCATACCTCTCTGCGCTCCTTTCGCATCGGCCGCCTATCCTTTAACCGCTCCCGCAACCATACCCTTGGTGATATTTTCGGACAGAACAAAATAAATAATAATGACCGGTAAGGCACCCATGACTAGAAAAGCACCAATATTACCGTAGTTCACAGAATACTGGCTGACGAACGTATATACGCCGAAAGGGAGAGTTTTGAGCTTCTCGGACGAGATAAAGGTGGCAGCCATAATGTATTCATTCCAGATATTAATGAAAGTTAAAATACATACCGTCATGGTAGGCGGAATCGAGATGGGTAAGATTACACTGCGGAAAATACGATAAATGCTCGCTCCGTCAATGTAAGCGGACTCTTCAATTTCGTGGGGAATGGACCGCATAAAGCCGGATAGGATGAAGACCGCAATCGGTGTCTGAAAAGCAATGTAGGGTAAAATCAGTGAGAAATACGTATTCAGAATATTGACATTTTTAAACATCACCATCAGCGGCAGCAGTGTAGCTTGCATCGGGATCATCATCCCGATCAGAAACATGGTCAGCACAACAGCCCCGAAGCGCCAACGAAAACGTGTAATCGCATAAGCAGTCATCGAGCTCAATAAAATGACGAAAATCATCGTAACCCCGGTTACCAGCACACTGTTTCCTAAATAACGCAAGTAGCTCCCTGATTCATAGGCTTCCTGATAGTTGTGCCACTGAGGCACTTGAGGGAGTGCAAAGAAGCTTGAGCTCAATATCTCTTCATTTGTCTTCAACGAATAGGTCAGCAGCCAAAAGAGTGGATACAGCTGCGTGACCATTAAGATTGCCAATAAGAAAAAGACTCCCGTTTTCTTCAAGACATTCAACAGTTCCATCTCCTTTAGCTTACCTTATTTTCGATTCGTTTGAAAACAAAATTTATCACAATTGTAAATGACAAGCAAATCACTACGAGAATTGAAGCCAATGCACTGCCATATCCGTATTTCATCGATAAAAAGGACATATTGTACATATACGTAGATACTGTATCCGTCGCATGGGCTGGTCCTCCCCCCGTCATCACCCAAATCAAATCAAACGATTGCAGGGAGCCGATAAATGCTAATACAATTGATATCTTGAAAATAGGTACAATGAGCGGCAGCGTAATATAGCGGTCTGCTTTGAATCCTTCAGCTCCATCAATTTTGGCTGCTTCGTACAGCTCATTCGGTATATTTTGTACCCCGGTAAACTGGATAAGCAAATGATAGCCAAAATACTGCCATAACGATACAAAATAGAGGGCGTACATCGCGATCTGCGGTTCCGTCAGCCACGAGCGTGTCCAGCTTTCCAGCCCAATCGCCAGCAAAATACCGTTCAGCATTCCACCCATCGAGGCTGGATTATAGATCGTCTTCCACAGCTGCCCGATAATGACCACCGACAGAATAACCGGCAGAAAATACATCGTTACCAGCGTATTGGCCTTACGCACATAGCGATTAAGCAAGATCGCCAGCAGCAGACAAAACGGAATTTCCAGCATGGAAAACACAGCGAACATCATAGTCCGTTTCACGGATGGCCAGAACACTGAATCTGATGTGAAAATCCGCTCAAAATTAGCCACCCCCACAAACTTTGCCTCGGCGATTCCGTTCCAATCCAGCAATCCGCAATATACCGACACCAAAATTGGAACAAATACCATACAGGTATACAACAACAGGCAGGGTAGCACGAAAACGGCAATGGTACGTGCTGGCACCTTCAGTACATTCATGCTCTAATCTCCTTTATGTTGATTCTGAACATCTTCTGAGGATGTACAACCTACATGATTTCCAATCAGGGAAGAAGCATTCCGCCCCCTCCCTAGTGCCTGCTACTTCGGGATTTTGCAAAATTCCATTCCAGTCACTCCAAAGTGCAATATCTAGATGAACTAGGCCATTTCGATCTATATACTGTTCATCGGAAGTCGCTTACTGGATTTTTGTAAAATCCTCACTTATTTATTCGCTTCAAAAGTGTTTTGATGTTCCTTGGCAACTTGTGCGGAGTCTTCTTTTTGTACGAACAGGTTTTGAATGCTACTCAGATGCGCCTGCGCAATAGCCGGATTCATCGTATTATCAAAAGCGAGATCGCCCCCTTTTACATTCTTGAACAGCTCATTAAGACTAATCGCTAACTCGGAGTAGCCCGCTTCCTTCAGATCACCTTTCATTTTCTGACCGCTGCCAATCGCATTTTTCAGATCAAACTGAATTTTGGGCATCTCCTTAATAAAATAATGCAGAAAATCCTTCGTCTCCTGTAAATGTTCACTGTTCGCAGATACCGCAAATGCGCTGCCCGGCGCAATTACATACTCATTCACATCACCCTTGCCATTCACCGTAGGGAATTGAAACGCTCCTACCTTACCCGCTACCGAAGAAGCATCAATTGACCCCGTTTCCCATGTACCCATGATATACATCGCGGCTTTTCCTGTTTTAAAAATATTACCACCTGCATTGTAGTCAATAGACGTAGCTCCATCCGGGAAAGCTCCTGCCTGCACCAATTCCTGAAATGCATCCACCGCTTCCACAAAAGCCGGGTCGTTAAACGTCTTCTTACCGTCCAATACATCATTGAGAAAATTCGGTCCTTCATTCGTACGCAACAAAATGTTCATAAAAAGGAGGGACCCCGTCCATGAATCCTTTTCCCCAATGGCAATCGGAGTAATTCCCTTCGCCTTCAGCGTTTTGACCGTCGTAATCAGCTCGTCAAAGGTGGTCGGCAACTTCTGGATTCCCGCCTGCTTGAACAGTTCCTTATTGTAAAACACCACTTCTATATTGTTGCCGTCCGGAAAAGCGTAGAGCTTATCATCGAAGCTATAGTAATTAAGAAGTCCATTCTGGAACGTATCTTTTAACCCCTCTTTATCAGCCACATCGTTTAATGGAGCTAGCAGCCCGGCATCTACGAATGGCTTCATCTGTGCAGCAGGGTTTACAATCGTGATATCAGGCACTTCCTTCGCCGCTGCCTGTGTTTTCAGCTTAAGCTTTTGTTGATCTGTATTTAGCGAATCCAATTCAATTTTGACATAAGGATGATCCTGCTCGTATTGACCTACAATTTGCTTAATCATTTTGTACGAAGGGGTGCTCGGATCAGGATTGATGTTCTGAAAGGTAATCGTAACATCTTTCGTTGCGGTGCCTTTGCTCGGTTCTCCTGAATTTCCCGGACTTGCGCTTTGTCCGTTATTACAAGCTGCCAGCGTCAATGCCAAGGCGCTCGCCATCATAATAGCAAACGCTTTCATTTTTGTTCTGCTCATGGTCTTTTTCCTCCTCTTGTTGAAGCATTGCGCAATTTGCCCTCCTTATTGGTGGACACTCAATGCCCGCTTGTTCTTTTCATTATGTTCCATAGAAAAGACGTGAACAATGCGTGAACTTAAGGAGAAGGGTTTGTTTTTTCAAGCCCTCATTTGCGTGCTTCAAAATTCATTCATATCATAACTTGCAATTTATCTAGAACACAGGCATAATATGAATAAGATCATATTATGATAATGATTATCATTATTAAACGATAAATACACATAGACTTTAAAGGAGGCAGGACCGCAGTGAAAGAAACTTTCAGTAAAACCTCCCTGCATATTGATGATTATTTGGACCTTCTCAATCTTGCCGTACAAGTCGGAGATACCAAGTGGCAAAAAGAAATTACCCGTAAACTTCAAGCCTTGAGTGTCCTTCAGACAGAACAGGTTGAAATAGATTAACTGCCCCAGTTAATACTGTCCTCAGTTAAAAATGCTGACTAAGCAACACTATATAAAGGACAACCAAGATACCATAAAACTTTTGACCGAATCCATAATGGTGATCTTTCAGGTGAATGATAAATAAATCGGTTATAGGAAAAAGAGCACAGCCCGTTAAGGCTGTGCTCTTTTTATCGTGCTTGGCGACGTCCTACTCTCCCAGGACCCTGCGGTCCAAGTACCATCGGCGCTGGAGGGCTTAACGGTCGTGTTCGGGATGGGTACGTGTGGAACCCCTCCGCTATCGCCACCAAACATGAATTTACATCGTAAATTCTTCCGTATTGAAACTCGGTTCATCACAGCTGTGTGAATGAATTTCAATGCGTATTTCGTATGTATTTCTACATACTTCCAAGGTGTTACACCCTGAAAACTGGATCCGAAACTCATTTGCGTTTTATTTTTAGGATAAGCCCTCGACCGATTAGTATTGGTCAGCTCCATGCATTACTGCACTTCCACCCCCAACCTATCTACCTCGTCGTCTTCAAGGGGTCTTACATACTGGGAAATCTCATCTTGAGGGGGGCTTCACGCTTAGATGCTTTCAGCGCTTATCCCTTCCGTACATAGCTACCCAGCGGTGCTCCTGGCGGAACAACTGGTACACCAGCGGTACGTCCATCCCGGTCCTCTCGTACTAAGGACAGCTCCTCTCAAATTTCCTACGCCCACGACAGATAGGGACCGAACTGTCTCACGACGTTCTGAACCCAGCTCGCGTACCGCTTTAATGGGCGAACAGCCCAACCCTTGGGACCTACTTCAGCCCCAGGATGCGATGAGCCGACATCGAGGTGCCAAACCTCCCCGTCGATGTGGACTCTTGGGGGAGATAAGCCTGTTATCCCCAGGGTAGCTTTTATCCGTTGAGCGATGGCCCTTCCATGCGGTACCACCGGATCACTAAGCCCGACTTTCGTCCCTGCTCGACTTGTAGGTCTCGCAGTCAAGCTCCCTTCTGCCTTTGCACTCTTCGAATGATTTCCAACCATTCTGAGGGAACCTTGGGGCGCCTCCGTTACTCTTTAGGAGGCGACCGCCCCAGTCAAACTGCCCACCTGACACTGTCCTCGCACCGGATTACGGTACCAAGTTAGAACCTAGATACGATCAGGGTGGTATCCCAAGGATGCCTCCCTTCAAGCTGGCGCTCAAAGTTCTACGGCTCCCACCTATCCTGTACAGATCGTACCCAAATTCAATATCAAGCTGCAGTAAAGCTCCATGGGGTCTTTCCGTCTTGTCGCGGGTAACCTGCATCTTCACAGGTATTAAAATTTCACCGGATCTCTCGTTGAGACAGCGCCCAAGTCGTTACGCCATTCGTGCGGGTCAGAATTTACCTGACAAGGAATTTCGCTACCTTAGGACCGTTATAGTTACGGCCGCCGTTTACTGGGGCTTCGGTTCATAGCTTCGCCCCGAAGGGCTTACCACTCCCCTTAACCTTCCAGCACCGGGCAGGCGTCAGCCCGTATACTTCGCCTTGCGGCTTCGCACAGACCTGTGTTTTTGCTAAACAGTCGCTTGGGCCTTTTCACTGCGGCCCCCTCGGGCTATTCACCCTACCGAGGCACCCCTTCTCCCGAAGTTACGGGGTCATTTTGCCGAGTTCCTTAACGAGAGTTCTTCCGCGCGCCTTAGAATTCTCTTCTCGCCTACCTGTGTCGGTTTGCGGTACGGGCACCTTCTCCTGGCTAGAGGCTTTTCTTGGCAGTCTGAGATCATGACCTTCGCTACTACAATTTTCGCTCCCCATCACAGCCCAGCCTTAATGATGTGCGGATTTGCCTACACATCAGCCTCACTGCTTAGACGGACATCCATCAGTCCGCGTCACTACCCTACTGCGTCACCCCATCGCTCATAGCGGATTACGGTGGTACAGGAATTTCGACCTGTTGTCCTTCGACTACGCCTATCGGCCTCGCCTTAGGTCCCGACTTACCCTGAGCGGACGAACCTTCCTCAGGAACCCTTAGGCTTTCGGCGGATCTGATTCTCACAGATCTTTTCGTTACTCATACCGGCATTCTCACTTGAATGCAGTCCAGCGCTCCTTACGGTACACCTTCAACCCGCATTCAACGCTCCCCTACCCCTGATGCATTGCATCAAGCCATAGCTTCGGTGGTGTGTTTAGCCCCGTTACATTTTCGGCGCAGAGTCACTCGACCAGTGAGCTATTACGCACTCTTTCAATGGTGGCTGCTTCTAAGCCAACATCCTGGTTGTCTGTGCAACTCCACATCCTTTCCCACTTAACACACACTTGGGGACCTTAGCTGATGGTCTGGGCTGTTTCCCTTTCGACAATGGATCTTAGCACTCACTGTCTGACTCCCGGAACTAAATCTATGGCATTCGGAGTTTGACTGAGCTTGGTAACCCTTGCGGGCCCCGCACCCAATCAGTGCTCTACCTCCACGATTCTTCTTTCCGAGGCTAGCCCTAAAGCTATTTCGGGGAGAACCAGCTATCTCCGGGTTCGATTGGAATTTCTCCGCTACCCCCACCTCATCCCCGCATTTTTCAACATGCGTGGGTTCGGGCCTCCAGTGCGTGTTACCGCACCTTCACCCTGGACAGGGGTAGATCACCCGGTTTCGGGTCTACGTCCACGTACTCATTCGCCCTATTCAGACTCGCTTTCGCTGCGGCTTCAGCTCTTCACCTTAACCTTGCACGGGAACGTAACTCGCCGGTTCATTCTACAAAAGGCACGCCATCACCCATAGATCGGGCTCTGACTTCTTGTAAGCACACGGTTTCAGGATCTATTTCACTCCCCTTCCGGGGTGCTTTTCACCTTTCCCTCACGGTACTGCTTCACTATCGGTCGCCAGGGAGTATTTAGCCTTGGCAGATGGTCCTGCCGGATTCATACGGGGTTTCACGTGCCCCGCACTACTCGGGATCCGTCTCGGAGGGAACCAGTTTTGAACTACAGGGCCTTTACCTTCTCTGGCGGGCCTTTCCAGACCTCTTCATCTAACCGGTTCCTTTGTAACTCCATGTGAGACGTCCCACAACCCCAAGGAGCAAGCTCCTTGGTTTGGGCTAATCCGCGTTCGCTCGCCGCTACTGACGGAATCACTATTGTTTTCTCTTCCTCAGGGTACTTAGATGTTTCAGTTCCCCTGGTCTGCCTCTATTCTGCCTATGTATTCAGCAGAAAGTGACTGTCGATGAAGACAGCCGGGTTTCCCCATTCGGACATCCCCGGATCAAAGCTTGCTTACAGCTCCCCGAGGCTTTATCGTTGTTCGCCACGTCCTTCGTCGGCTCCTGGCGCCTAGGCATCCTCCGTGTGCTCTTTGTAGCTTAACCTAGTATTTACATCGTAAATACGATTTGCTTTGAATTTCGGTTCAACACTTACGTGTGAATGAAATTCAAGGCAGCTACCTTTATTTCACTTGTTTACACAAGATCAGCTTAAAGGAATATTCTAAAACGCAATTTCGTTTCGGTATCCAGTTTTCAAGGTGCAAAGCTGTAAACAACCAGCTTTTTTTGAGAGTTTGAGCTCTCAAAACTGAGCAACGAGTGAGTAGTTTTTGAAGCTAATGCTTCATATTTGAATGTTTCCGTTGCAGGAAACGATTCTCCATAGAAAGGAGGTGATCCAGCCGCACCTTCCGATACGGCTACCTTGTTACGACTTCACCCCAATCATCTACCCCACCTTCGGCGGCTGGCTCCCTTGCGGGTTACCCCACCGACTTCGGGTGTTGTAAACTCTCGTGGTGTGACGGGCGGTGTGTACAAGACCCGGGAACGTATTCACCGCGGCATGCTGATCCGCGATTACTAGCAATTCCGACTTCATGTAGGCGAGTTGCAGCCTACAATCCGAACTGAGACCGGCTTTTCTAGGATTGGCTCCACCTCGCGATTTCGCTTCCCGTTGTACCGGCCATTGTAGTACGTGTGTAGCCCAGGTCATAAGGGGCATGATGATTTGACGTCATCCCCACCTTCCTCCGGTTTGTCACCGGCAGTCTGCTTAGAGTGCCCAGCTTGACCTGCTGGCAACTAAGCATAAGGGTTGCGCTCGTTGCGGGACTTAACCCAACATCTCACGACACGAGCTGACGACAACCATGCACCACCTGTCTCCTCTGTCCCGAAGGAAAGGTCTATCTCTAGACCGGTCAGAGGGATGTCAAGACCTGGTAAGGTTCTTCGCGTTGCTTCGAATTAAACCACATACTCCACTGCTTGTGCGGGTCCCCGTCAATTCCTTTGAGTTTCAGTCTTGCGACCGTACTCCCCAGGCGGAATGCTTAATGTGTTAACTTCGGCACCAAGGGTATCGAAACCCCTAACACCTAGCATTCATCGTTTACGGCGTGGACTACCAGGGTATCTAATCCTGTTTGCTCCCCACGCTTTCGCGCCTCAGCGTCAGTTACAGCCCAGAGAGTCGCCTTCGCCACTGGTGTTCCTCCACATCTCTACGCATTTCACCGCTACACGTGGAATTCCACTCTCCTCTTCTGCACTCAAGCTCCCCAGTTTCCAGTGCGACCCGAAGTTGAGCCTCGGGATTAAACACCAGACTTAAAGAGCCGCCTGCGCGCGCTTTACGCCCAATAATTCCGGACAACGCTTGCCCCCTACGTATTACCGCGGCTGCTGGCACGTAGTTAGCCGGGGCTTTCTTCTCAGGTACCGTCACTCTTGTAGCAGTTACTCTACAAGACGTTCTTCCCTGGCAACAGAGCTTTACGATCCGAAAACCTTCATCACTCACGCGGCGTTGCTCCGTCAGGCTTTCGCCCATTGCGGAAGATTCCCTACTGCTGCCTCCCGTAGGAGTCTGGGCCGTGTCTCAGTCCCAGTGTGGCCGATCACCCTCTCAGGTCGGCTACGCATCGTCGCCTTGGTAGGCCTTTACCCCACCAACTAGCTAATGCGCCGCAGGCCCATCCACAAGTGACAGATTGCTCCGTCTTTCCTCCTTCGCCCATGCAGGAAAAGGATGTATCGGGTATTAGCTACCGTTTCCGGTAGTTATCCCTGTCTTGTGGGCAGGTTGCCTACGTGTTACTCACCCGTCCGCCGCTAGGTTATTTAGAAGCAAGCTTCTAAATAACCCCGCTCGACTTGCATGTATTAGGCACGCCGCCAGCGTTCGTCCTGAGCCAGGATCAAACTCTCCATTAAAGACCAACCGAAGCTGGTTTATAGAAAGAGCGATAAGCTCATTTTGAAACTGACGAGATAAAATATCTCTTGTTTGATTTTGCGAACAAAATCGTTTTACTCACTCGTTGTTCAGTTTTCAAAGATCAAACATTTCTCTTTCGCTGCGTTTTTCAGCAGCTATAAAATCATATCATGTTCGTTTCAAAAATGCAAGGGCTTTTTTTTTCTTTTTTTAAAGATCATTTCACCCAAGCTTTTCGCTTTTGAAACTGCTGTTTTGTTGTCAGCTCAAATAATATATCATTTTCAGCCAGAGAAAGCAACTTGTAAAAATACCCTTTTTTTTTAAAAAAAACTTGGGCTCCCTTCCTCCTTTTATTCAACCATTATTAGAATTAGCTCCACTGTTACTTCAAAACGGTTGGTTCATAAAATGTCATGCATTCAGTTCCATTTAATATATATACTTTATTGCTAATTAGCCGCTATACGACGTTAATTAGTTATTTGGTAATCTATGTTGTTCGTACCCCATGCGCTAGATTGCTATAAGACCTGCGGCAAGGCGAAGTCTCTTGGACCCCGCCTAATGGTATTCATATATTAGAGGCGACAAATTTCATGGGCACATTGGCCGTACGAAGGACAGCAGCACATGCCACGTAATACCTTGAGATCGTGAATGACAATCTTTCCATCCCTTGTATCTAGGGTTCCCTGTTCTTTCAGCGCGCTCAGCATCCGGTTCACGCTCTCGCGCGTCGCTCCAATCATCTCACCTAATTCGGAGTGACTTAGCTTCATATTTAATAAAATGCCATCCTTCACAGCCACGCCACATGTATTGCTAGCACGGATCAATGTAGACGCTAATGCTCCAGTTTTACCATACAACAGTAAGTCCCGAAAACGCGATTGCATAATGCGTTGCTTCATCGCCATCCACTGGATGAACTGAAGTGCCATTTCCCCATTTTTGGACAAGAGCGACTCCAGATCCTTAACAAGCACGACGCCTAACTCACACACATCGGCTGTTTCCGCAGTGCAACTATACTCTTCTCCATCTATCCCGCTAAATTCCCCAATTAAGTCGCCTTGATGCTGAATGGTCAGAATCAGTTCTTTACCATCTTCTGTCGATTTACGAAGTTTGACATGACCTGAATGTATATAATAAAGCTGCTCTGCATCATCGCCCTCTCGGAAAAGCATAACGCCTGCCTTTACCTTCTTCCAGGACATAATATCTTTTAGCAGATCAAAATGCTCATCTGTCAAATAAATCTGAATTCCCGTGCGTTCCGCTTCGTCCCCAAACCGTTCCATACAAGTGGCTTGCATGTTAGCGTCCTCCTCGTGTTTACCTGATATCTATATCATAATGTTTTAACGCCTGGGTTGTTATCGGGAGAACACCTGATTTTATACCTTCCTACTCCCTGATTTGCTGTGATAAATATCACTTCCGAAGTAAGCTAACGCCCCATTTATCGACCATTTCCCTACTCCTTATCCGACCAGATGAAAAGTCAGTGTTTCCTGCGCCTATAGATCAGGGGGTTCCCCGATCTACTTTTGCAACTGTCGAAACTACAATGAACTAGAGATATAGTTTGGTTATGAAAAAGGATGTGTCTTCTATGCTACAAATAACGGATGAAATGCGAAAAGAACTGAACCAGTTGAGAGATACTATTTATAGTGATCTCACTGCCCTTGCATTTATGTCCAAGTCAGGTGGTAGGTTGCATTGGTATTACGCCTCTGGTAGCCGAAGCAATCGCTATCGACTTATTTCTTTTAAGATTGGCCATGGTATTGCCGGTATGGCTGTTCGCTTGGGGCGTACCGTAACTGTAAGTGCTTTGCTATCAGGTAGTATACGTCTGCGTCAGGAATGTGCACTAATGCTGGCCGAGCAGCTTCACTCTGCTGTTGCCATTCCCTTTTCCAGCACAGGAGATCTGCCCAACGGTGTGCTGCTTCTTGGTAATCGTGATGTGAGGATGTTCACAGAGTCTGATATAGCCGAGGCTACTCAAGTAGCTCAACGCCTTAGCCAACTATGTGCTTACCCTCTCACTCCATAGCTCAACAATGTTTCTATAGATAATGATCCTCATCAGATACTTGATATAGCTGTCCCTAACTATCTTTGTTGATTGAAATCCCTAAAATTTGCTATGATTATGACAAAACGTACGGTTTTTTACCGTTCGAGGGGATGACAAATTGATTCGTATACTAGTAGTGGATGATCACGTTGTCGTACGTTCTGGCCTCATGGCCCTATTGGACGGCAAAAACGGTATTAAGGTAGTAGGAGATGCAGCAGACGGGGATGAGGCAATCCGCAAGGCAGTGGAGCTACAACCTCATGTTGTGCTCATGGATTTTAGCATGCCACCTGGAAAAGATGGTCTCACAGCAACCACTGAATTAAAAAAACAGCTGCCCGATACAGAAGTCCTTATTTTAACGATGCATGACGATGAAGAATATCTGTTCCGAGCCATTCAAGCTGGAGCATCCGGATATATTTTAAAAAGCGCACCTCACGAGGAGTTACTCGCTGCCATCCAGTCTGTGGCCGAAGGTAGTGCCTATTTGTACCCGAATGCAACCAAACGACTGATGAGTGAATATCTAGACAAAATCAAACAGGAAGGCATAGCCGGACCCTATGAATCCTTGTCTGAGCGGGAAAAAGAGATTCTATCCTGGGTAGCCAAAGGATATGCCAACAAGGAAATTGCCGAGCACCTGGTGATTAGTGTCAAAACCGTAGAGTCCCATAAAAGCAATCTTATGGAGAAGCTTAACTTGAAAACACGACCTGAGCTAGTCAAATTCGCACTAAAAAAGGGGCTGCTCCATTATGAATGAACCTTCTAACCCTTTACTGCAGCATGCCTTTGGTGAATCAACCGATAAACTGCTGAATGATCTGGAAATTTATATACCAGAATCCCCTTTTCTTCATGCGCTGCGTAACTCACTCCACCAATTATCCAACCTGAAATTTGCTCTAGATACGTCTTCCATCGTTGCTTTGACCGATCATCGAGGTATTATTCAGTACGTAAACGACAAGTTCTGTGAGATTTCGCAATACAGTCGTGAAGAGCTGATCGGTCAGGATCATCGTCTCATTAATTCAGGCTATCATACCCCCGCCTTCATGAAAAACCTGTGGACTACGATCCGTTCAGGTGAGGTATGGCAAGGAGAAATACGTAATCGTGCTAAAGATAACAGCTACTACTGGGTGAATACTACGATCGTTCCGTTTATGGACGAGGAAGGTAAACCCTATCAGTACTTAGCGATCCGCAATGAGGTCACTAAACTGAAAAGAGTAGAAGCTGAACTTCAGTCTATGATGACACAAGTCATGCAAATACAGGAAGAAGAACGTAAACGCTTTTCAAGAGAGCTGCATGATGGGATAGGGCAAAGCTTGTTTTCACTTATTATCCAATTGGATAGCCAACTTGCCGAACAACCTAGTGCTACTCTGGAGAATCTTCGTTCGCAGGTGACCGACATCATCAAAGATGTTCGTGGTCTAGCGTGGGAACTTCGTCCCTCAGTTCTGGATGATCTGGGTGTCGTCCCAGCCATAAGAACCTATATTGAAAACTTCTGTTCTCATTACGGGATTGAGGTGCATTTTCAATGCAATCTACGTAAACGGGTTGATATTCGCAAGGAAATTGCAATTTATCGGATTGTACAAGAGGCATTAACGAATGTAGCCAAATACGCAGATGTGGCAGAGGCATATGTCGACGTTGAGGATCAAAATGAAATGATACAAGTGACCATTCGGGATAAAGGCATTGGATTCTCTGGAAAGTCCCAAGGAGAGGGAGTTGGATTGTTCAGTATGGAAGAACGAGCTAGAGGGGTAGGGGGATTTATGAGCATAACCTCTGCTCCAGACGAGGGAACCTCCATCCAGCTGACCATTCCCGTGTAAAAACTGTCCACTAGATCGGATATCGGTGTATACCAGTTGCATGATCAGAACGATATACACCGATACCGAAGATTATGGATAATCAACACATTGTGGATTACATGAGGATAAATACAAAAAAAGAGAGAGCTCTGTCCCCAGACAGGCTCTCTTTATTTATAAGGTGTCACCACTGAGGCAACAAGAATCCGCTATAGCAAAAAGCGGGTGATGGGAATCGAACCCACGCTACCAGCTTGGAAGGCTGGAGTTCTACCATTGAACTACACCCGCAAAACAGTATCGGGATGACACGATTTGAACATGCGACCCCCTGGTCCCAAACCAGGTGCTCTACCAAGCTGAGCTACATCCCGACATTATACATTTTTTTAAGAAATGGCGCGCCCTGAGAGATTCGAACTCCCGGCCTTTTGATTCGTAGTCAAACGCTCTATCCAGCTGAGCTAAGGGCGCATATTAAATTCCATAATGAGTAGTCAAGGCGCCACCCAGATTTGAACTGGGGATGAAGCTTTTGCAGAGCTTTGCCTTACCACTTGGCTATGGCGCCGTATGGATAATGGAGCGGACGACGGGAATCGAACCCGCGACCCTCGCCTTGGCAAGGCGATGCTCTACCGCTGAGCCACGTCCGCAAAATATGGTGCGGTCGAGAGGACTCGAACCTCCACGGGGGGTTAGCCCACACGGACCTGAACCGTGCGCGTCTGCCAATTCCGCCACGACCGCAAAATAATTATAAATGGTGAGCCATGAAGGACTCGAACCTTCGACACCCTGATTAAAAGTCAGGTGCTCTACCAACTGAGCTAATGGCTCTTAATGGCTGGGGATATAGGATTTGAACCTATGCATGACGGAGTCAAAGTCCGTTGCCTTACCGCTTGGCTAATCCCCAATAGATTAAGAATAAAGGGCGGCCGATGGGGCTTGAACCCACGAATGCCGGAGTCACAGTCCGGTGCGTTAACCACTTCGCCACGACCGCCATATGATTATGAAAAGACTGGTGGAGGATGATGGATTCGAACCACCGAACCCGTAAGGGAGCAGATTTACAGTCTGATGCGTTTGGCCACTTCGCTAATCCTCCAAAATGGTGCCGGCGAGAGGACTTGAACCCCCAACCTACTGATTACAAGTCAGTTGCTCTACCAGTTGAGCTACACCGGCACATTACTCATTTCCCACTTGAAAGGTGGCTCGGGACGGAATCGAACCGCCGACACGAGGATTTTCAGTCCTCTGCTCTACCGACTGAGCTACCGAGCCATATTAAATTTTATTACTACATCATATAATCCGCACTATATATGCCAATTATATATGAAGCTAAAATGGCGGAACTGACGGGATTCGAACCCGCGATCTCCTGCGTGACAGGCAGGCATGTTAGGCCTCTACACCACAGTTCCAGAGGCATTTCCAATAGGAAATTAATTGCGGGGGCAGGATTTGAACCTACGACCTTCGGGTTATGAGCCCGACGAGCTACCGAACTGCTCCACCCCGCGACATTAAAAAGCATTTTTCAAATTTTCTTATGGTGGAGGCTGAGGGGATCGAACCCCCGACCCTCTGCTTGTAAGGCAGATGCTCTCCCAGCTGAGCTAAGCCTCCATATTATGACCCGTAGGGGATTCGAACCCCTGTTACCTCCGTGAAAGGGAGGTGTCTTAACCCCTTGACCAACGGGCCTTGCAAAATAAGTTCCGGTCTCAATAAATTTATGGCGGAGAGAGAGGGATTCGAACCCTCGCACCACTTTCGCAGTCTAACCCCTTAGCAGAGGGTCCCCTTATAGCCACTTGGGTATCTCTCCGAGTAGCGGCAGAGGGGATCGAACCCCCGACCTCACGGGTATGAACCGTACGCTCTAGCCAGCTGAGCTACGCCGCCACCTTAATATATAAAAGTCAGAAATATTCAAAATATGGCTCCCCGAACAGGACTCGAACCTGTGACAACTCGATTAACAGTCGAGTGCTCTACCAACTGAGCTATCAGGGAATATTGGTGGAGCCAAGCGGGATCGAACCGCTGACCTCCTGCGTGCAAGGCAGGCGCTCTCCCAGCTGAGCTATGGCCCCAATCTTTTTGTTATTCTAGAAGTGGTGGGCCTTAGTGGACTCGAACCACCGACCTCACCCTTATCAGGGGTGCGCTCTAACCAGCTGAGCTAAAGGCCCTAACATGTAAAAATTTATCATCCTCTAAAGGATATCGCTTGGCGACGTCCTACTCTCCCAGGACCCTGCGGTCCAAGTACCATCGGCGCTGGAGGGCTTAACGGTCGTGTTCGGGATGGGTACGTGTGGAACCCCTCCGCTATCGCCACCAAACATGAATTTACATCGTAAATTCTTTCGTATGGTATTCGCTTCATCACTTATCGTGTGAATGAATAGCCATGCGCTTGTTGTATGTCACTTGTACATACCTTCAAGGTTACACCTTGAAAACTGGATCCGAAACTCATTTGCGTTTTATTCTTAGGATAAGCCCTCGACCGATTAGTATTGGTCAGCTCCATGCATTACTGCACTTCCACCCCCAACCTATCTACCTCGTCGTCTTCAAGGGGTCTTACTAATTGGGAAATCTCATCTTGAGGGGGGCTTCACGCTTAGATGCTTTCAGCGCTTATCCCTTCCGTACATAGCTACCCAGCGGTGCTCCTGGCGGAACAACTGGTACACCAGCGGTACGTCCATCCCGGTCCTCTCGTACTAAGGACAGCTCCTCTCAAATTTCCTACGCCCACGACAGATAGGGACCGAACTGTCTCACGACGTTCTGAACCCAGCTCGCGTACCGCTTTAATGGGCGAACAGCCCAACCCTTGGGACCTACTTCAGCCCCAGGATGCGATGAGCCGACATCGAGGTGCCAAACCTCCCCGTCGATGTGGACTCTTGGGGGAGATAAGCCTGTTATCCCCAGGGTAGCTTTTATCCGTTGAGCGATGGCCCTTCCATGCGGTACCACCGGATCACTAAGCCCGACTTTCGTCCCTGCTCGACTTGTAGGTCTCGCAGTCAAGCTCCCTTCTGCCTTTGCACTCTTCGAATGATTTCCAACCATTCTGAGGGAACCTTGGGGCGCCTCCGTTACTCTTTAGGAGGCGACCGCCCCAGTCAAACTGCCCACCTGACACTGTCCTCGCACCGGATTACGGTACCAAGTTAGAACCTAGATACGATCAGGGTGGTATCCCAAGGATGCCTCCCTTCAAGCTGGCGCTCAAAGTTCTACGGCTCCCACCTATCCTGTACAGATCGTACCCAAATTCAATATCAAGCTGCAGTAAAGCTCCATGGGGTCTTTCCGTCTTGTCGCGGGTAACCTGCATCTTCACAGGTATTAAAATTTCACCGGATCTCTCGTTGAGACAGCGCCCAAGTCGTTACGCCATTCGTGCGGGTCAGAATTTACCTGACAAGGAATTTCGCTACCTTAGGACCGTTATAGTTACGGCCGCCGTTTACTGGGGCTTCGGTTCATAGCTTCGCCCGAAGGCTTACCACTCCCCTTAACCTTCCAGCACCGGGCAGGCGTCAGCCCGTATACTTCGCCTTGCGGCTTCGCACAGACCTGTGTTTTTGCTAAACAGTCGCTTGGGCCTTTTCACTGCGGCCCCCTCGGGCTATTCACCCTACCGAGGCACCCCTTCTCCCGAAGTTACGGGGTCATTTTGCCGAGTTCCTTAACGAGAGTTCTTCCGCGCGCCTTAGAATTCTCTTCTCGCCTACCTGTGTCGGTTTGCGGTACGGGCACCTTCTCCTGGCTAGAGGCTTTTCTTGGCAGTCTGAGATCATGACCTTCGCTACTACAATTTTCGCTCCCCATCACAGCCCAGCCTTAACGATGTGCGGATTTGCCTACACACCAGCCTCACTGCTTAGACGGACATCCATCAGTCCGCGTCACTACCCTACTGCGTCACCCCATCGCTCATAACGGATTACGGTGGTACAGGAATTTCGACCTGTTGTCCTTCGACTACGCCTATCGGCCTCGCCTTAGGTCCCGACTTACCCTGAGCGGACGAACCTTCCTCAGGAACCCTTAGGCTTTCGGCGGATCTGATTCTCACAGATCTTTTCGTTACTCATACCGGCATTCTCACTTGAATGCAGTCCAGCGCTCCTTACGGTACACCTTCAACCCGCATTCAACGCTCCCCTACCCCTGATGCAAGCATCAAGCCATAGCTTCGGTGGTGTGTTTAGCCCCGTTACATTTTCGGCGCAGAGTCACTCGACCAGTGAGCTATTACGCACTCTTTCAATGGTGGCTGCTTCTAAGCCAACATCCTGGTTGTCTGTGCAACTCCACATCCTTTCCCACTTAACACACACTTGGGGACCTTAGCTGATGGTCTGGGCTGTTTCCCTTTCGACAATGGATCTTAGCACTCACTGTCTGACTCCCGGAACTAAATCTATG
>NZ_CP151960.1:185000-397500 GCF_038593075.1 Paenibacillus sp. FSL L8-0638 | reverse complement strand
GTTTGAACTCCAAATTGGTGCAGATGCTTTTCCAGCATGGGCCACCAGACCTCTCCCGTGTCCGATACTCCTCCGCCTACAATGATCCTCTCAGGATCAAGAGTCACTGAGATGTTAGCTAGAAGTACAGCTAAATCTGCGGTGTAATCATCCAGCACCTGAATTGCCTCCTGGTTACCGTGAACGGCCTCTTTCACAATCTCGTTTCCCGAGCGGTACAATTTATTGACGTGTTCCCTACCTCGACGTAAGAGGGCGCTCCCCGATACATATTGCTCGGCGCACCCTTTTCTTCCGCAATTACAGGGGTGTCCTCCGGGGAATAGAATACTGTGCCCCCAATCACCGCCGCTCCAATGAGCCCCTCTGCACAAGAGGCCATTTTCCATATATGCACCTCCGACACCTGTTCCCAACGTGAGCATCACCAAGCGTCGCTTGCCCTTCCCCGCTCCCTGCCACGCTTCTCCAAGTAAAGCGGCGTTCGCATCATTATCAGCAACCGCTCGTAAAGCCAGTTTTTCCCTAGCCCATGTTACTAAGGATGTACCTTGCCAGCCAGGTAGATTATCTGTGGCATACACAACTTCGCCGCTCTCCACATTTACTCTGCCAGCAGTAGCAATGCCAAGAGCGCCTACATCTATATGGGCACCGAGGCTGGTATCTCCAAAAGAACGCAACAGCCCGAGCACAGATTCTGACACCTGCGACAATACCCATTCACGTCCCCGGGAAGCGTCCGTATCCAGCCGGATTTCATCAAGCACCGATCCGTCCCGTGCCACTATGGCGGCCTTCACCGATGTGCCCCCAATGTCGATTCCAATGACTCTGTTCACAGCAGCTGCCACCACACCAACCTCCTTGTTACCCTACATAAAAGCTTACTAGCTCTTTGTACAAACCTTCTATTAATAGCAATACATGAAATAGCCATTCATAAGCACCACAAACACAAGTCATTGAACCTGTCGAAACGCACAGTTTTCAATTCACAACTGAAAAATCTCAATAGCTTCGTTCAATAACGGCCCTCGCTGTTTTTTCCTTCATCTGTTTGGTGTGACTCGTGTGCTTGCGAGCAAGCCCTTCGCAGATGAGGTCAATCACGAATAGTTGTGAGATTTTAGCGCCGATTGAACCACCTTCTATCGGCGCTTCTTTGCCCGCTGTTAGCAACACGATATCTGCAATGGAGGTAATGGGTGATTTCGCATAATTTGTAATTGCAATAACAGTTGCACCATTTTGCTTGGCTTTATGCAGCATATCGTTCGTATCCAGCGTACTTCCTGATACACTAATGCCGATAGCCACATCACCCGGGTTCATGGACACCGCCATCATCGACTGAATATGTCCGTCTGCCACAGCCTCGGCGCGACGCCCGATCCGTAAGAAACGGTTTTTAGCATCCTGCGCGGAAATCCCCGAAGCACCTACGCCGAAAAATTGAACATAGCCCGCTTGATCGAGACACGCAATCGCACGACCAAGCTCTGAATGGTCCAGCAGCCCCATACTGGAGTGCAAAATATCGAGCATGTTGTGATACACCGTACGCGTAATATCTTGTTCGTCATCTGGGTCGATGTTCTCCTCGCCCATATCAGTTTTACGATAAGTCTGGTTTTGCGCTAGGGACAGTCGGAAATCCTGATAACCTTTAAAACCAATCTTCCGGCAAAAGCGCATGACGGTCGTTTCGCCTGTACCTGCAAAATCCGCCAGCTCCGTCACAGAGAAATATATGATGTCTGCGGGATGCTCCAGTACGCACAAGGCAACTTTCTGCTCCGATTTCGTTAATGAAGGATAATACGTTTTAATTCGGTCGTTCATCTCCATAGATGCATTTCACTGCCTTCCTTGCGGCATCGGCAAACCGCTGCGTAATCAATTGGGGTCTGGTAATCGCCGAGCCTACAACCACTGCATGTGCTCCCATTCGGAATGCTTCCTCAACCTGCGCTGGATCATAGATTTTGCCCTCTGCAATTAAAGGAACGGGAACCAGTTCCGACGCTCTCCGAACCAGCTCCAGATCAGGACCCTCAATCTGAGCAGAGTACGGCGTATACCCGGATAACGTGGTGGATACGCAGTCTGCGCCAAGGGAGGCCGCATGAAGTGCCTCCTCCAGTGTCGATATATCTGCCATAGAAGTGACTCCCTGTTCATGGGCATAATCTATGAGCCTCTTCAGCTTGCATCCCGCTGGGCGCGGTCGTAATGTGGCATCCAGCGCAATGATATCCGCGCCTGCCTTCACCAGTTCCTCCATTTCACGAAGGGTAGGCGTAATGTAAATATCAGAATCATCATAATCCCGCTTAACCAAGCCAATGACTGGTAGAGAAATTGCCTGTTTAATCGCACGTACATCCGATGCGCCATTGGCGCGTATCGCCACAGCTCCACCCTGCTGTGCGGCAAGCGCCATTTTGACCATAGAATCTGCTCCATGTAACGGTTCGCCTGGTAGCGCCTGACAGGACACGATCAGTCCGTGCTGAACTTTGGATAATACACCTTCCATTCCCATAGGAATCACCCTCTCTTCTCAGCATGATGCCGTACGGTTAATGCGACTTCAAAGGTGCGGTTCCACGGCATGTAGCAATCTATAATTTCCACGCGGCCTTCCGGCCCGTTTACATATTCATTGAGCGCCTGCTCCAGCCGTCCGCGAATAACCGCAGCTACCGAGCCTCTCGGTCCATCGAGCATAAACTTGGTAAAACCCATCTGCTCCACAATCCCGTTATTCATAGCCGTACGTACCACAGCGCAATAACAGGCATCCTCGGCGTAGCGCAGCGACAGAAAATCCAAATGTTCCTCCGTAGAGCCATAGTGGGTATACAGCATAGACTGGGCAATGACGGTGCCCAGCGTGTTAGAACTGGTATTCCAGCCTGCATAACCCGCCAGCTTAAAGAGCAGTCCTTTTTGCCTCAATAGTCTAAGTAGCTTGATATCTGCGCCGTTGGCGTAGCCCACATCAGCGACTGCAACATTTTGACCTGCATATTGCAGCATATAAGAACCGTACTCAACCAGCTCTACTACATTCCGATGTACATCATATCCGGTCATTGCACGCTGCTGGGATGAAGCCTCTGCCATCGTGTCACCAGGTGTGTTAGCCAACAAAATCAAATCAGCCTCCGTTGCTGAGGAAGCGATCAGCCCACCTGCCGCCATAATCTGATATTTTAAGGTTTCGTAAAAATAGCGATCTTCAAAAAGCGGTACTACGAATGCCCCCTGCAAAGCAGACAATCGGGGATACACCAGTGGGACTACATTATTCATCTTGTTAACCCAACGAGCCAGCAACGTACAACCCACTTCATCTGCCCCCGGGTACATGTATACATTCAAATCGAGCCCAAGCTCAGAAATACGACTTCTTAGCCGCTGCTGATCCTTGGCGGTATAGCCGTAGGGAGCCGAATCATCCTGTGGGATGATCATAAAATCAATGATACCTTCTGCTACGAGATCCAGCGCAACTTCATTGGCCTCCAAATTCACATGGCGACGCCCTAGGTAATCATCCAATATTTCCATCGGCAGACGCTCGTTGATATCAGCTAATTCGAGTAACTCTTCTGCGGTAGCAATCCCCAGCTCCTGACGATGCTCAATGAAGCCCTTTCTGAATATCTCACGCCCCCAATCGGCATAGTAATCCGGTTCTTCATCAGCCAAAGAATATTGCGGACAGCGCATAATCAGTTGAAATGCATACAGGGTCAGTTGCGGATATAGCTGTTTTAGCCTGCGAAGCCGATTCACTCTATCTTTGACCTGCTCGCTTGACATACTGTGTAGTCGAGAAGGTACGATTCCTCCGTACAGCAACGTATCCATCGCAACAATGGCTCCATCAGCCGCCGCTGCGCGTTCTTCGAGCCATGCCCATAGTCTGGTCGTGTCGCCAGGGGTCTTCTTTTGTCCCATCCATTCTAATGAGGGCCGCTCCATTTCCAAGTCTGTGCCCCGTGCCAGTAAATAAGGAAATTGATAATTACAGGGCCGCTCATCCAGCGGTATAAAAAGTAATCGGGTTTTGGGCTTCACCATACGTTCCACCTCTCCTGAAAATTACCGTTATCCTAACGGCAAATGATTATTTTCAGGGCAGCTATGCTGCCTTGGTTGCTTAATCCAGCGCAAATACTCACAAAATCAGCCGATATTTTCCTTGTTCGTCCTGATCGACATAACCCCACTGCGCAGCAGCACGGATCGCCGGATTGCTACCCAGCCGAGCCTCCGCTTCTAAGCAAGCAGTGATACCGCTTCGCAGTTCTCCTACGATTTCGTCTGTCAGAGGTGACGGCTCTTGCTCGTCAACAGCTTCCCTCGGCGTGCCGCTCTCCCCCGATTGTGCATCGTCCTGTCGCTCGCTGCTGAGTGCAGCTTGACGCAGCACCTGCCACAGGCTCGCATCCAGCTCGGCACGTTCCAGCCACGGTGCGGCCTGGGACACGAATCCTGCTGCTGGATCACCGGCAGGCACGCTCCGTAGGACGCTCACGGCCTGAAGCAGCCGCTCAAAGTACATATCCAGCGCAGGGATATCGCGCATTTGCAAAGCAAGGTCCACGTCCTCGTACGTGTTGCAGCCTAGTCGGCTGTTCCTGTTTTGACGACAGAAAAACATCAGTTCATCTGCACGCTCTCCTGCTAACTGCCGCGCAGCCCATTTCCAAGATCGCTCAGGCATATACCGTTCACTGTTCCACATATAGTGGGACATCGTAATGAGCGTCACTTTGGAGCATTCCCACTGATTCATCGGGTTGGCCACCATACCGGTATGTCCACAGTCTGGTAGCCCGGAATATCGTCCGCGCAGCGGATCAAGGAATAACCGATCATGGTCACAATCATTCACCGGGATGTTATCCCACAGCCACAGCTCATGCCCGAAGAATGCATGATTATCAGCGGCGTGCTCGCGACTAATCTGTGGAGCAAAGACAAAGTACCCCGTCCAGAACACCTTAATCTCCGGATGCAGCCGCTCACGGAAATCCTTTTTGTATTCGGTATCCCAATACGACCAATATTCCGAAGGACAGACCGTCAGGGTAAACTCAGGCAGCCGTTCAGCCAGCCATGTATGAACCTTGTTCGTCAAAAAGACATGAGCGTGACCCGAGCGGCCCAGCAAGTGTCGATTTTCCCCTTTGAGTACATAGTCAATGTCATCCATTAATACAGAAAAATGACGTACGCCAATCGCTATCACGGCCGCCAGCTTTTCCGTCAATTTGAGGAAATCTTCATCGCTGCCAAAGCTCAGGTCGTTCCCTGGGCTGATACAATAATGAAAATCAACCTCATGCCGTTCGCAGGCTTCCTTCAATTCGCAAATCTGGGCAAACGTATCCTCAGGGTACGGCTCTCTCCATAGCTCACGATGATATGGATCATCCTTGGGGGCATACATGAATGTGTTCATCCGATGCGTAGCCATAAAACGGACGGCATCCAGCCGATCCGCGAAACTCCACGGTTTCCCATAGAAGCCCTCAATAATTCCTCTGACCGGGAATGAAGGCTCATCCCGAATAGACATCACCGGCAAAGTACATCGCTCCTGTTCCACTTGAAGCAGGAGATGCAGGGCATCCATGCCGTATTTGAGCCCTCTTTTATTGGAAGCATGGACTTCAATTCGCCCGTCCTTCTGAATGTCCAACCGATATCCGTCTGCAGCAAGCGTTCCGTCATATTCGAGCACCAACTGTACGCTTCCCCGTGTTTCAGTCGGTACACCCGGTCCTGGAGGTACAATGAGCTTGATCGGTCCCTCAGGGTCCAGCACACCTTCATACTCCTGATTCATTGCAAAGCGAGAGGACAGTTCACAGATCAGTCGCGGTTCGGAGATAACCAGCCTTTCCCCGCTGTCATACACATCACGAAAATAATATTGAATCTCCTGCGGTGTTAGCCCTACACTCGAATAAGGCCCCGTTCCTTCGGACAGTTCCATCGCAATCGTCTCCTTCCATTCACAGGCTCTTCGTAGCCGTGACTACTGGCTATCCTTTTACCGCTCCCGCCAAACCTTCCATATAGTAGCGCTGTGTAAACAGGAACAATATAATGATCGGCAGTACCGAAATCATTGTGCCGGCAGCAATCCAGCCGAAGTTATAGGCAAATTGACCGTTGAGATACGTGAGCGCAGCTGCTAGCGGATATAGCTCCGTATCGTTCAAAATAACGATAGGCCACAGAAAGCTGTTCCAGAACGACATCGCCTCCAACAGAGAAATTACAGCAAGCGCCGGCTTGACCAGCGGAAGCACCAGCTGCCACCAAATTCGAAACTCCGAAGCGCCGTCCATTTTACCGGAATCACGTACATCGGTGGGAATATGAATAAACGTCTGTCGCATCAGAAAAATGTTGAACACGGAGACTGCCCCAGGCAACACTACACCCAAATAGGTATTGCCCAGATGAAGCCCTTGAATGGTCAGATAATGCACAATAAATGCGGTGTAGGAAGGAATAATCATCGTGGCAATCAGCAGCGTAAACACCAGATTTTTACCCTTAAAACGAAACACAGCCAAGGGATATCCTGTCAGACTGGCGAGTACCACATTGAGCACAACGCCCAACACCGTAATGATGACCGTATTCAGCATATATTTCGGGAAATTCATGAACTGCCACACCTGAACATAATTATCGAAATTAATAAAGGTCGGAAAAATAGCGGGCGGCGTTGAAAAAATGTTACGGCCTGGCATGAGGGATACGCTGAGCAGCCAGAGGAACGGTCCCATTAAAAAGAGGGCAAGTAGCATTAGAAGCACGTAGGTGACCGTCATTCTCAGCATTCGGGCAAGACTGCGCATGATGCGGCTGCTTTCCTTTTTAGGAAGAGATGAGCGTAGCATTTTGTCATCCTTTGGATTCATCAATAGGGATTGACACCACCTTTCCTATTGAATCGGAATACGATAATACTAAGTACGGCAATCATTGCACCGACAATTAAGCCAAGCGCCGAAGCATACCCAAAATTAAACTGCTCCATCCCCTTTTGAAAAATATACAAGCTCGATGTCAACGTGGCCGTTCCCGGTCCACCCTTGGTTAGTACATATACTTCATCAAATACGCGGATAGCTGACATGAGTGATATAAGGGTACAGAACAGAACGTAAGGTCTCAGCAGTGGAAGAGTAATATGGACAATCAGACGCCATCGGCTTGCTCCGTCGACTCTAGCGGCTTCGTACAGATCTTGGGGAATATTTTGTAATCCAGCCAGATAGAGCATCATATAATACCCGAGTCCCTTCCACATTGTGATGAACATTAGTACATACAAAGCCAAGTTGCTGTCCGATAACCAGTGTATGTCTTTGCTAATCAAGCCGACCTGCATGAGCAAGTAGTTCACTACGCTGTTATTGCCCAACAGCCAGCTCCAAATTAAGGCTACCGCTACCATCGAAGTCACAACAGGGATGTAGTAGGTCGTACGAAATATTTTAATTCCCGGGATACGACTATTCACAAGCACAGCCATCAAGATGGAGAAAATTTGAAGAAAGGGGACAATGAGCACGTACAACAATGAGTTCCAAATCGAAATAAGAAAGTTACGGTCCTTAAACGCCGCTTCAAAATTATCCAAACCGACAAAATGGGTATCTGATATGACAGAGTAGTCTGTCAATGCCAGCGGAATGCTGTAAATAATAGGCCAAAATACAAAGACGGCAAGCAATAACAGTCCCGGCGTCATAAAGGCCCAGGCCGTAAAAGACTCCGACCTCAACCATTTGATCATGCTGCATCACCACCTGATTTTGATAAATGAACAGGGGAGTATTCACTCACTCCCCTGTCAAACCTATTGCTTTAAAATATCGTTTACTTCCTGCTCCAGAGCAGTAAGCGTCTCCTTCGTATCTCTTCCGTTCAATAAAATATTTTGCAAGGCTCGCGCGATGGCACTATTCACATCTTTGGCATTGGGCACACCAACCATATAATCTGTCGCCTTATCCAAACTTTGCGCGGATACTACCTTGGCTTGTGCTTCTAATGATTTGTCAGACTGAGTAAAATATGGATCTTTAATGGAGTCTTTCGTGGAAGGTAGTGTATTCGCCGCTTTAGAAAAAGCAGTTTGACTCTCTGCATTTGTCAAGAAAACAGCAAATTTCACTGCTTCGTCCACATGTACAGACTTAGCAGGTACGACCAGGTCCATAGAGTTTGAGAGCCGCACATCGGCTTTGCCAGTTGGGACAGGGACAGCAATTGTGTTCTTATAGATGTCTGGCGCTGCCGTTTTGATAAAATTGATGAACGTCGGGCCTGCCAGCTCGAAAGCAACCTGCTCGCCGGCATAATATTTCACTTGTTGTGAGAAGTCAGCGTCTTCCTTGAGTACAACGCCATCTTCCATCTGTTTTTTTAGATTATCAATCATGGTGTCTGCTTCTGGTGTATTGAACGCCGCCGCTGTCTTTTCTTTATTTAGGATAGGAATGCCGTCCACAGCGAAAAGCTTGGATACAAGCTGCTGAGCATAGCCTGCCTTGCCAATTTTTCTATTGATCTGACGGCCCCATTCAGACAATTCCTCCCGGGTTTTGGGCGGATGAGCAGGGTCCAATCCGGCGGCTTTGACCAGCTTTGTATTCATGTAAAGTACTTCTGTACCGGTATACCAGGGTAGCGCATAAGCTTTACCGTTAATGACTGTGGAATTATAAATACCCTCGAAATAAGCAGCCTTTTCCTCGGGCGACAAATGCTCATTCATATCAACAACAGCACCCTTGGAGCCCATTTGGCTAGCAAATTCTGTATTGAGATTAACTACATCCGGACTGCTGTTGCTAGCGATACTTGTCAACAGTTTGTTGGTTACTGCGTCATAAGGGTAATCCTTCCAGTCAATTTTGACATTGGGGTTCTTCTGCTCATAATCGGCAATCACCCGATTGAAATACGGGGTAAATGTAGGTTGTAGTGCAATGGTCCAAAATTGCAGTGTTACTTTCCCTCCGTCAACCTTTTCCGACTTTGATCCTCCACCACCGCAGCTGCTCAGCAGTACAACCAGCGCCAGCATAGATACAAGCAACCGTAACCTGCCTTTCGCTTTCTTTGTCACATGGTGACCCCCTTGTTCTTAGTTGATTAAGGCAAATTATAGCAGAAATACCGTTATAGAAGGAACGTTTTTTTAATAAAATAAATTTAGAAGGAATAATTTTTCTTTTATTGGATACAAAAAAGACGCCTCTTCAGCAGAGACGCCATTTTCCTAAATCAACCCATCAAAGAGTTCACATCTATTAATAGTATGGGGCCATGAAAATGTACACCAATACCCCGGTCAAGCTCACATATAGCCAAATTGGCATCGTCCAGCGCGCAATCTTACGATGTTTTGCTACCTGCATCGTCCATCCCCATACAACCGTGAACAGTGCCAGCGGTACAATAATTGCAGCCAGTATGCTATGCGAAATCAACAATGTAAAGTAAATCGGACGAAGGATACCCACACCGCCATATTTTGCAGTTTCCGGCGAAATGTAGTGAAAGGTCAGGTAGGAAAATAAAAATAAAACGGTACTGGCAAAGGCCAGCAGAATAAAGGTTTTATGCACCTTGATGTTCTTCTTGAAAATAGCAACCAATGCAGCCACCAGGAAAATAAACGTGAAGCTGTTAAAAATCGCATTCAACCTTGGGAAAATAGTGAGATCAAAACTGACACTCCCCTGGTATCCGATCGGCGAAAAGAATAGCAGCAAAATAATCACGTTGGCTATAATGGAAACGGTGATAATCAAGGTTGTAAAATTACGATTGCTCGTTGGAACGTACTGCTTGTCCTCACTCGCTTTATTCATCATGAGCGTCTCCTTCGTTTAAATTCAGGTTTTCATTATTTTTGCGGTCATAACCATAATATATTATATAGAACTCATAGTTAGCCTGTGAAGTGACAACAGTATGAACAATTTCACAGCCATCCGGCAAGAAATGTGCTTCAACATTTGAGGATAGCCCTTTGTTTCCCTATATCAACGGTAGAATGCATTGATTTTACAAGCTTTATGCACAAAAAAAAACACCGGAAGAGTCTGATTACCCGCTCCGGTGTTGTGTCGGTTATGCAGTTAAGCAGCCTTGATGATCCATATTCATTGCTGCCACACGTCACTGTATTCTTTATGGCGCTTGAACAGAGCAAGTGCGTACGAGCAAGCAGGGATAACCTTTTTATGCTGATTTCTTGCCATCTCAACCACTCTGTCGATGAGCTCCTTGCCGATTTTTTGACCCCGTAACTGCTCGGATACAAATGTATGGTCAATGACCAATGAGTGGTCATCTATGGATTTATAGCCTACTTCTGCAACTACCTGTCCATCATCCACCATGACTACTGCATGGTCCTCCTCGCGAATTTGTCTCATGAGACCAATCCCCTTTCTGACTGAAGAAAATCCCGCTACAACTCCATGCTAACGAATTAATGCAATCACTTCATGCCGACGCTAGATATCCTTATCATTCCCCTATTTAGGAATCAGCGAAACATCACATACGAGGATTTGCAAAAATCCCACAAGCGACTTCCAATGTACAAGATATAGAACGAAATGGTTTAGTTCGTCTATATCTTGCACTTCGGAGCGACTGGAATCGAATTTTGCAAAATCCTGATACATAAAATAAGATCTATCGTCGACACTATATTTATTCACATTAAGGCAAGGGAGGTGCTGCGTTGCCTACAGAAATAAAACCCGTCATCCCATTTGAACCGGAACTGAGCGAAAAAGTACCTGTAGATGCAACAGGCCTTTGGCGTTACGAAATAAAATGGGACGGTACGAGAATTTTGACGTATCACGACCAGGGCAGCACACGCCTGTTCAACCGCAAACAGCACGAACGAACGCTTTTATACCCGGAGCTTGCTCTCTTCCCCTCCTACTGCAAGGCTGATTCGGTCATATTGGACGGGGAAATGATCGCACTCGGTGCCGACGGTAAACCATCGTTCCATGAAATTATGCGACGGGATCTGATTCGTCGTACGGATCGAATTCAGTCAGCCTATGAAGCTGTGCCTGCTACTTACATGTTGTTTGATATTATTTATCTGAACGGGGAGTGGGTTCATCTTAAACCGTTACAGGAAAGGCTTGAACTGCTGCATCAGATCATCATACCGAATGAACGGATTCAACTGGCTCCCGCTCATCCTGATGGACAAGCTCTATTTCAGGTTATGTGCAGCCAAGGAATGGAAGGTATTGTGTGTAAAAAGCTGGATAGTCCGTACACATTGGGCGGAAAGGACGGACGATGGCTCAAGGTCAAAAATTATGGCGATATCATTGCCGTTATCGGTGGCTATACCCTGAACGGAGGCATTATCAACGCTGTGTTGCTGGGCCAATATGATAAACAAGGAATGCTGCGCTATATCGGGCATGTGGGTACGGGCAAGCTGACTCGGGAAGATTGGCGTCAGCTTACCGAGCGCCTGCTACCACATACCATATCGGAACGACCCTTTAGCAATAAACCGGATCGGCATCAAGATGCGTTTTGGGTGCAACCCATGTATACCGCCAAGGTTCAATATAGTGAGTGGCGGTGGCAAGAAGGACGTACCCTGCGTCAGCCCTCCATACAAGCCTTTGTGAATCAGGGCCTCGATCAGTGTATCGGCCCCTGGGTGTGACGTTTTACAGATATATTTTCAAAAAATGCGGAACAAAGTTTGTATAAATCATTGCAACCAGTGGTTAATTAAATTACAGTTAACTAATTAACTACATCGAGGTGGATCGCATGTTCTTTTTTTTGGACTCCGAAATTCGTCAACTGGCCTATAATCTCTTTCCAGGTGGCAATAAACCAATTGGTGTTTTGGTAGATTTATTTTCCATAACTTACGAAATACGTAAAAACATGGAGAAGCGTTCACGTGAATTTGGTCTCTCCTACGGGCAATATATCGCGCTTTGTGTACTTTCAGCACAAAGAGATGAAATGTCTTCTCCTTCTGCTTTGGCTGAAAAGATGGGTGTAAGCCGGGCAGCAATCAGTTCCATGGTTATTTCTCTCGAACAAGAGGGATTCATTAATAAATATGACGATCCCAATGACAAGCGGGGAGTGTTCGTGTCCCTGAACGATAAAGGAAAAAGTAAAATTCAACAGATGGATCCCTTTTTCGTAGGGCTGGCTTCACGTCTGATGTCAGACTTTAGTGAGTCGGAAATCTGTCAGTTCCAAACCTATTTGTCACGCGTACGTTCTGCGTTTGAAGATGTCAAAGGTTCGCGTCTAACCGACTCCAGAGAGGAGAGAGAAAAATGGTGCGAAGACTGAGGCAAAAACAGTTCGTCAAACTTGCCCGCATATCGGCTGGCAGAATGGGTGCTGCGTCCGATTTTAAACCTTCGTATTCTCCCAAAGTACATCGGAAAGAAAGGATCATCCACTCCCTGTATTCTTCATTTTTCATGGTAGCGGTTTCATGATGGGCAGCGCTGAAGTTGAAATTGGCATTTGAGTTCCGCATCGGAGACGTCTGGCAGAACTGAAGAAATAAAAATAAGCCTCCTGCTGCCACTGCCATTATGCAGTCGGGTTCAGGAGGCTTATTATTTATCATTACAAACTGTTAAATGCGTCTGTCAATACAGGCACAATTTGCGATTTGCGCGATACGACGCCTTTCAGAACAGCTTTGTTGTCATCCAACTGTACATTGTAGGCTTTTTCAACCGCTTGTGCTTGGCTTCCCAGCGCAATACCAATGGAATCACTGTTCACAATGTCTGTTACAACGAACAAGAACAGATCAAGATTTTTGGCTTCAATGGTTTGGGCCAATGCAGCTTCCAGATCAGCTTGACGGGACAACACATCGTTTACGTCTACTGCGTTCACTTGAGCAATTTCCACTTTGCGACCATTCATCTGAAATTCTTTGGCATCTAGACTTACTAACTGTTCAATGGTGTGACCACTCAAATCAGCCCCCGCTTTAAGCAAGTCAAATCCGTAACGATCTGCATCTACACCAGCAATTTCAGCCAGTTCACGAGCAGCAGCTACGTCTTGATCCGTGCAGGTTGGGGATTTGAACAACAGGGAATCGGAAATAATCGCGGACAACATTAGACCTGCAATATCTTCCGGAATCGCTACACCATTTTCCTTGTAGAGCTTGTTCAAAATGGTGGCTGTGCAACCCACTGGCTCAGCGCGGAAGTATAACGGCTGGCTTGTTTCAAAGTTAGCGATCCGGTGATGGTCGATGACTTCAATTACACGTACCTTGTCAATATCAGCGGCGCTTTGCTGGCGTTCATTATGATCGACCAGAATGACGTTGTCCGTTTCAGCAGCAACCTGCTCAACCAGACGTGGTGCGCTCACTTTGAAATAATCCAGTGCATACTGCGTTTCCCCGTTCACCTCGCCCAGACGAACCGGCTCTACGTCCGCGCCCAGTTTGGTTTTTAAGTCTGCATAAGCAATAGCTGAGCAAATGGTATCCGTATCCGGATTTTTATGCCCGAAAATCAATGTTTTTGCCAACATAATCGACTCCTTTGCCTTAGGCATTTTACATGATTGTGAAACCTCAACAATTCCAATGCAGATTATATCATTAAATCTCGCATTCTCCCATTCCTCTTCGATTGTTTTCAAAAATAATCTAGTAAATTCATAACATTTCCATGGAATCTACATGTAATGTTAACCTTATTTTTTCTAAAAATATAAAAAACATATAGTAATATATCCCACCATTATGGTAAGATATGCCTCAAAACTGGCAAGTTAGTCACCAGTGGTCAATTCTATTATTTTAGATATTAAGGGAGGCGTGAGAATAACGGCAGTGGCTTCAAATCCTAGTATGTAGAGATATCATATTTTGATTGAAAAGAGGGAAATCTTTGAAAAAGCCGATCATTTTGCAAAAAATACCTGTCGTATCACTCGCTCTTGCCTTGACGGTAAGCTTATCTCTGCCGTCTGTCAGTTCTGCTGCTAGCGCAGATCTGCAAATCAACTCATTTCTGGAAGCTCAGCAAGCATTGACTATTGAGGCGGCTCCGGCCTTCATTTCGCCAGAGCTCAGCACAGATTCTTCCCGTCAGGTCAGAGTCATCGTACAGCTTGATGGTGAGCCCTTAGCCGTGGACAAATATGCAGCACGTTCAGGCGTCCAAGCTTTTACAGCTCAATCTGAGCAAAAAGCGGAATCCGCGATTGCCACTGAGCAAACTACGTTCGTAGACCAAGCCGCTGAGCATGGTATTTCTCTTCAGGTGAATTACCAGTACAACACGGTGCTTAACGGCTTGGAGGTCACACTGCCAGCCAATAAGATTCCAGAACTGGCTAAACTGCCAGGCGTAAAATCCATTCATGAAAACAAAACGTATTATTCCATCCCCGTACAGGACCCGCCAACACTTACAGCCAGTGAAGCCACTTATGATAACGCACCGCTGGACCAGATTGGTGTTCCTGAAGCCTGGGCCAAAGGATTAAATGGCGCGGGAATCAAGGTCGGGGTTATTGATACCGGTATCGATTATGAGCATCCGGATTTGAAAGAAGCCTACAAAGGCGGATATGACTCTTTTGAACAGGACAACGACCCTTACGAGGAACCGTTCCTCGAAAAGGAGAATGATCCATTCGGCACAGGTTTTAGCGGAACGACACATGGTACTCACGTCTCTGGCACAATTGCTGGTAAAGCCGCAAATAAATCCTCGGATATTGTGCAAAAGGGTATTGCCTATAAATCGGACTTATACGTGTATAAAGTGCTTGGACGCAATACCAAGACGGGTCGCTCCTCCGGTTCCTCCGCACAGGTTATTGACGGTATTGAACGTGCTGTCAAAGATGGTATGAACGTCATTAACCTGTCGCTGGGCTCGGATTCCGAAAAAGACCCGAACTCCCCGGATTCCATTGCTATTAATAATGCTGTACTTTCCGGCGTAGTCGCAGTCATCGCGAATGGTAATGCGGCACAACAAGGACCCTATTTTTATTCCATGGGTTCTCCCGCAACATCACAGCTGGCGATTTCCGTCGGTGCAGCCACTTCCCCGAGCAAAAGCTTCTCGGGCACAGCCTCGGTCACACGCGATTCCTATTGGGAGGATAACGGTGAATTAAAGAGTACCGTAACTGCTGATGCTTATGCACATTATGATTTTAATTTGATGGGCTGGGAAACAGGTAGAGAAGACTTTGCCTCCGTTTTGGGAACTGCCCCTCATGAGCTTATATATGTTAATTTGGGACAACCTGATGATTTTGAAGGAAAAGACGTAGCAGGAAAGATTGTTCTCGTTTCACGGGGCAACTTGGCATTCGTGGATAAAATCACAAATGCGAAAGAAAACGGCGCGAAAGCTGTGATCGTTTTCAATGGGAATACGAAAGCGGGCGACATCACCAAAGCTGATTTAGGGGAAAGCATTTCAGGTCGCGATGACTACGTTAATTCAAACTTGGGTGACAGCTTTGACTTTATTCCAACCTTTGACATGAGAGGTAAGGAAGGCCGTGCACTGGCTAAACAAATCGTAGACAATGCTGGAGAAAAGTTCTCCGTTTCCTTTGGGGCAGACTATATTCGCACAGATAATGCAGGTAATACCATGGCCGATTTTAGCTCCCGTGGGCCTAATGGAGATGAACTGCTTAGCATCAAACCGGATGTGAGCGCACCGGGAGTTGGCATTTTGTCAACCTACCCTGCCTTCGCCAAGTTCTATCCGGATGCATCCTATGAGCAAGCTTACAAACGCAGCAACGGAACGAGTATGGCATCTCCGCATGTGGCTGGACTTGCCGTGTTGCTGAAGCAGCAACATCCGAACTGGACACCGTTTGATATCCGCGCTGCTCTGGCAAACACTTCGGTTACACTCTTTGATGAGGATAAAATCCAATATGATGTGTATTCCCAAGGTGCAGGCCTTGTAAACATCGCTAATGCGATTCAAACGCCAGCCCTGCTGGAAACCGTCGAAAAGATTACGATTCTCGACAAAAACTTTAATCGGCAGGAGGTTGTGAATTACAATCCTTCCGCCAGCTTCGGGGTGTTACGACCTGGTAGTGATGCGAAGCAGATTCAGCTTCAACTCAAAAACTTGTCGGCTAACACTGTGCAATATGAAGCCAGCACCGTATTACATGATAATGTAACCTCTGATCCAACTAAGCCGATTGCTACACCTGATGTGAGCAACATTATCGTTCAGTTGCAGGGGGTTGGCGCGAATGGAGCCATCTCGGCAGAACCGGGTAAATCGCAACCGTTCTTCCTGTCTGTACAACCAAATTCGGGTGCAGCCACAGGTGTATATGAAGGGGAAGTTATTCTGAAAAGCGCCGGACTGCCAACCCTTCATTTGCCGTTCGTCGTTCATGTGGGCAAGGAAAATCCTACAACTGGCTTCGGCTTGCAGGACCTGAGTGTTACCAACCCGATTATTTACCCAAGTCGGACAGGTGCTCAGCGCTCAACAGATTTGGCTTTCCGCCTGACCACAGATAAAACCAACCAGATCGCGCTTTATGTATACGGCGTAGATGATAAATTGATCGGTCTAATTGATGGAATAACGACTTCCAAAGAACAAGGAGCTACCGCTCGCCTCAAACAAGGCGCATATTCCTTTAAGGGTATTGACGGAAGTTACGTCGAATTAGATGACAATGGCAAGCCTGTGCTGGATGCTAACGGTCAGCCCGTTATTCAACACTTGAAAGATGGCGTGTACAAGTTGGAAGTCAGTTCTCCGGAACTGAATGAAAAGGGCGAAGTCGAACGCAATACCGATGGTCCTAAACTGTTCACCGCCACTAAAGCTATTCGTGTGGATAATAGCGCCGCATCCAGCGGTAGTGGTGGAGGCGGAGGTGGTGGAGGTGGCGGCAGAAGCAATACTACACCTTCTGCTGCAACGAACACATCCACCCCTGTTCCTACATCTGCTCCTTCACTTCAAAGCGTAGTGAAGCAAGGACAGGCTGTTAAAAATGTCACTACAGCCGTTGCGCTGAACAATAATGTACAGTCGCTGACAGTAACCGATGCAGATTTGCAGGTTGCTGTGACAGCAGCAGATTCCAGCCCGACAGCTATTGTACTGTCGGCTACTAGCCAAGCAGGCCAAACGACGAAAGCATCGCTCACTTCCGCACAACTGGTAGCGCTGGGTAAAGCCGCAGCAGGAAGCAGCCTGATTGTGAGCAATACAGGTTCTTCCCTGGCATTGCCAGTATCTGCTCTAAAAAATGCACCTGAAGGTGCAGGCATTGAAGTGATCATCAGCAGCCAGGCAGAGGCGAGCGGTACATTTACAGGCAAGCTGAAAGGCTCCAATGTGATCGGCACCCCGGTAGGGTTTGAAGCTAACGTTGTCACTGGTGGCAAGAGTCAATCGCTCAAAGTTGCTCCAGGACAGTTTATTAGCAGATCCTTTACAGTACCTGGTCAAATTGATTCCAATACAGCCGGTGTACTCTATACGGCAAACGGAAATGTCTATCCCGTTCCATCCGTCTTCACCAAGCAGGCTGATGGATCTACCGTCGTCAAGGTAAGCCGTCCGGGCTTCTCGACGTATGCAGCGGCGACACGTCCCGTTAGCTTTGAAGATATCTCATCGTCGTATGCCCAATCCGAAATTCAATCGCTGGCAAACAAGTTGCTGATTAACGGCACGACCGACACGACTTTCTCACCGAAGAAAAACGTGACACGTGCAGAATTTACAGCCCTGGTAACCCGAGCACTCGGCCTGACACCAGGTACTGCTGCACCATTCAGTGATATCCCGGCAGGTAGCTGGTACTCCGGCGATGTGGCAGCCGCTTATGAAGCTGGATTGATTACGGGCCGCAGCAGCGACAAGTTCGATCCGAATGCTAATATCAGTCGTCAAGAAATTGCTGTCGTGCTGGGTAAAGCTGTAGATCTGCTTCAAATCAAAGCAGCAGCGGATGGCCCTGCACGCACACCGTACCATGATGCTTCATCCTTTGCAGGCTACGCCAAGGACAGTATTGAAAAAGTAAGTGCAGCAGGCATCATCAACGGGGAAGCGATTAAAGGCTCCTCCTACTTCCAGCCGAATGCACCTACAACGCGTGAGGCATCTGCCAAGGTGCTGCATGTGCTCTTACAAAAAGCTGCGCTGATTAACTAACAATTAAATAGCCCCCCGAGCCGTGTTATAACCAAAGCTGCGGTTCGGGGGGCTATTTTTATGTTACGCTATAATCTGCAATACTATACTGTTCCCGCTAAAGGTAGCGTTACTTTGAATACACTTCCCGTTCCCAGGGTGCTTTCAGCCGTAATGTTCCCGCCATGTGCTTCCACGATAGACTGTGTAATGGCCAGACCAAGACCTGCCCCGCCTGAGCTACGTGTACGCGATTCATCTCCACGATAAAAACGCTCAAATATCCGCTCCAGTTGTTCTTTACTCATGCCTGGCCCGTTATCACGAATTTGGATATCCACCAACTTCTTACCTGCAGACAGATTTACTTGGATTACACCTCTTTCCATATCGGTATGCTGAACCGCATTGTGAAACAGATTGAGCACGACCTGCTTGATTTTATCCCCTTCTGCCAATACCCGTATACCTGCCGTCATATCAAAAACCACTTTACGTGTACCTGCTAGCATAAGAAGCTGCGGTTTCATTTCCAGCAGCAACGCATCTAGGGGTATGTCTTCCAGCTTTAACTCCGGTGTTCGATCCAGCTTAGCCAACAATAGTAAATCAGAGACAAGTTTATTCATCCGCTTGGATTCACCATACATACTTTCTAGTGCCGACTGAAGCTGCTTCGGATTGGATGCAGCCCCACGAAGCAGCACTTCCAAGAAGCCGTGAATAGACGTGAGTGGGGTACGCAGTTCGTGGGAAGCATCCGCAATAAATCGTCTCATCTGCATCTGCAATTCCCGCTCGGCTGCAAAAGAATGCTCCAGCCGTTCCAGCATCCCGTTAAATGAAACCGCCAAACGATCCACCTCATACTGCCCCTGCTCTGCATCAAAGCGCTCGGCCAGATTGCCGGCATCAATACGTTTGACTGCCTCGACCATCTTGGAAAGGGGTACCAATGTGCGGCGCAGCACAGGCAGCATAAGCGCCAACCCAATCGCAAGCGCAATCAGTGACAATAAAATAAAGGTGCGGAGCTGGTTAATCAACTGCTCTTGCATAGAATTCGTGGATACGCCCATTTGAAGTAAACCGGACGAACGGTCAGGTGGACCGAGCGGACGGAATACAACCAGTTGCTCTTTCCCCTGGGCATCCGTGATTAATTGATAGCCGTGACGCATGCGCTTACTCTGCTGCATTGCTTGATACTGCTGAGTGGTGAGACGCGGCGGTTTAAGTCCATTTTCATTGGACAAGCTCTGGAAGGTGCCGTCTATACCTATAGAAGCAAGCGACATATCCGGCCAAAACAGAAACGGTCCCGGTCGACTACTCCTTCGATTGGACTCATCTTGAGGAACGGTTACCCTAGCCCCGCTCTTTTCCTGCGAATCCTTAATCAATAAGTCGGCAGGAATTGAATTCAGCTGTGTATTCATAGCTTCTGCCCGACTGCGATACAGAAAATCCTTCATCAGAAAATATTGTAGAAAACCAATCAATACAAGCAACAAAGCCAAAATGAGTAACGTTCTGGCCAAAAGCTGGGATCGGAGAGAACGGAGTGCATATTTTCTCCGACTTTTCCCGCCCGCCTTCATAGCAGATCCACCCGGTATCCCACACCGCGTAGCGTACGAATGACCCGGTGCTCCTTGTCTTTGAGTTTTTCACGCAAGGAGCGAATGTACACCTCAACAATATTATCCTCGCCTCCAAAATCGTACCCCCATACCCGGTCCAGAATACGACTTTTACTTAACACAATCCCGTGATTCAACACCAAAAACTTCAATAGTTCATATTCGGTAGGCGACAGTTCCAGCACCTGACTCTGATAACGGATTTCCTTCCGTCGATCATCCACTTGAAAGGGGCCGTGAACCACTTCTCCCAGCAGATCGGGGAACTGATTGCGCAAGCGCGCTTCAATGCGAGCCAGCAGCTCATTAAAACTGAAGGGCTTTACGACATAATCATCCGCGCCGAGTTTTAATCCCTTTACCCGATCGTCGACATCATCCTTGGCAGTCAGCATAATGACCGCGATGTTATCCTCCGTCTCCTTGAGACTTTGGCACACCTCAAAACCGTTCATTTCCGGCATCATCACATCCAGCACCGCTACATGCGGGCGAAACTCTTTTGCCAAATCGAGCGCTTGACTCCCGTTCTCGGCGGTTCTGACTTCATATCCTTCATTAATCAGTCCAAGCTCTAAAAATTGCAAAATATGAGGCTCATCATCTGCCAGCATAATTTTAACTCCGTGTATTGGATTCATTATTCATCTTCCCTTTCATGTTGCTGCATTTTTCTCATATAAAAGTCGATTCATTTTCACCTGTATCTAATATACCTGAATCCTGTCGCAAAAAAAGCACCCCTGCTCAGCTTTCAGCTAACGTTCAGGGAGCGCTCAGAACCAATTAAGGTAGGTCTGGCATGATAATAGCAAGCCGGTAGTTCACCGGGCCAAGATCGGAATAAATACAAAGAAACTTTCACAGGGAGTGGAATGAACATGATTAAGAAATGGTTTAAGACCAGGGCGGACATCCCTCTGATCATCATTATGCTGATATCCGCATTTTTGAACGGATACAACATCTGGCAAGACAAATATGTAAACACCTACTACACGACGGCCGTAGCAAGCATGCTACAAAGCTTTCACAACTTCTTTTTCGCCTCACTTGATTCTGCCGGATCGGTAACGGTAGACAAACCCCCTGTAGTGTTCTGGATTCAGACACTGAGCGCCTATATATTCGGGCTTCACGGATGGAGCGTTATCTTGCCACAGGCGCTGGCTCAGGTCGGATCGGTCTTGCTCGTTTACTTACTCGTCAAACCGAGCTTCGGTACGATGGCCGCACGTTTGGCCGCCTTCGCCATGGCAACGACACCGATAGCCGTAGCGGTTAGCCGCACGAATAACATCGACGCTATGTTGGTTTTCACACTGTTGCTCGCAACATGGCTATTGTTCAGAGGCCTTAGAAATAGCAAAACTGGGCTGATCCTTGCTGCTTTCGCAGTCGTAGGCATCGCCTTTAACGAAAAAATGTTACAAGCCTATATGATCGTTCCCGCACTGGGTCTGTTCTATCTGCTGGCTTCCAAGTTTAACTGGAAGCGAAAAGCAGCAACACTGGTAGGCTCAGCAGTTGTCCTCCTGATCGTATCACTCTCTTGGGCAGTCGTAGTGGACTCTACTCCGGCGGATGAACGCCCTTATATGGGGAGTAGCGGTACGAACTCTGTGCTGAATTTGGCCTTTGGTTATAATGGCCTGTCCCGTCTGACAGGAGATCAGGGTACAGGCGGCAATCGTGACGGTGAACGCACGGATCGGAACAATAACGCTGCAACGAATAGCAGCAACACAAACACGGATCAGGCTCAGACGACCACATCATTGGACAGCACTACTTCTACGGATGACTCAGGTGCCAACAACATGGCAGCAGGCGGATTGGGTACAGGTGGTCAAATGCCACCGGGTGGATTTGGCAGCAACGGACAAGGTGGTCCTGGAGACGGGCAAGGTGACCAGGGCGGTCCAGGCGGTGGACCGGGAGGGAATTCTGGTGGCGGCATGTTCGGTACTGGCGAAAAAGGACCTTTACGGTTGTTCCAATCCTCCCTGTCAGGTCAAGCCAGCTGGCTGCTTCCATTTGCATTAATTGCTTCCATCGGCCTGCTTGCAAGCATTCGACGTCGTAATATCACACAAAAACACAAAGAGGTCATCTTCTGGCTGACCTGGTTGATTCCCGTAGCTGCATTTTTCAGCGTAGCAGGATTCTTTCATCATTATTACCTGATTATGCTCGCGCCACCAATTGCAGCGCTCTTTGGAGCAGGATTCGTAGAATTGTGGCAGCAGTATCGCGAGCGTTCCAGCTGGCTCTCCTGGCTGTTACCCGCAGCAGTATTGGCAACCTCGGTATTTAGCTGGTTTGTTTTGCAAAATTACAACGATACCATTGGTAGCGGCTGGTCCATCGCGGTATTGATCCTAGGGATCATCGGCACGGTGCTGCTGGTAGTGGCACGAATGAAATCTGAGAAGTTCACAAGATTCGCCATCATTGCAAGTGTACTCGCTATGTTTATCGGTCCTGCATATTGGGCATTGACACCGATCATCTACGGAGGGAACAGCATGATTCCACAAGCCGGACCCACTCAATTTGGCGGTGGTGGTGGCGGAATGCCGGGCGGCAATGATCGCAATAGAGGTCAGAGCGCCAATGGACAACAATCCGAAGGAACTCAAACGAATAACCAGAGCAATAATGCAGGGAATTCCAGTCCTGATGGAAATACTTCAAGCACACAAACAAGTACAGACACGGAGCAAAAATCTTCTACCCGTTCCAGAGGAATGGGAGGACCCAACGGTAGCCAAAGTTTAGATCAAAAAACGTTGAGCTATTTGCAAAAAAATAACACAGGTGAAACCTACCTTTTCGCAGCAAGTAATTATTCAACGGCTGCTCCTTACCTGGTCGAGGCCGGACAAAAAGTAATTATTATGAACGGTTTTGTATCCTCCGATCCAGTCTATACCGTCGATAAAATCAAGGCGCTGGTCGAAAGCGGACAAGTGAAGTACTTCATGATTTCTGGTGGAGGCGGCGGACCGGACGGCGGTAACTCTGAAGTCACTGCATGGATCAAAGAACACGGCAAGTTGATCCCTACAGATGAATGGAAAACAACAGCAGACGAAACAAGTACAGACGTTAAAGCCACCGAGAGCGGAAGCGACACCACGAACAGCAATGCGAACGCCCAGGATGGTCAAGGTGGCCCTGGCGGAGACGATCGTGGCGGAAGCGGTACTTTATACGAAATCACATTATAAATGAGGAGGAACTACGAATGAGTGAACCCATCCGTTATTCCATAGTTATTCCGATGTACAACGAGGAAGCTGTTATTACGGAAACCTACCGGAGGCTGAAACAAGTCATGGGCTCAATGGGTGAGCCCTACGAGCTGATCTTCGTAAATGATGGAAGTTCGGACCGCAGCGTCCAATTGATCAAGGAATTCAGTCTCAGAGATGACACCATTGTATTGATTGATTTCTCTCGCAATTTTGGTCATCAGCTAGCGATTACCGCCGGGATGGATTATGCGGTGGGAGAGGCGGTCGTCGTCATTGACGCCGACCTCCAGGACCCGCCGGAACTGATTGTAGAGATGGCTAACAAGTGGAAAGAAGGCTATGAAGTGGTCTACGCCAAACGGCTTAAACGCAATGGCGAAACTCGCTTCAAGAAATGGTCTGCCAGCCTCTTCTACCGTGTACTTAAAGCATCCACGGATATTAACATCCCGGTCGACACCGGGGACTTCCGCCTAATGGATCGTAAGGTCATAGAAGAATTGAAAAGATTGCCGGAAAATAACCGATTCGTTCGTGGACTGGTCAGCTGGATCGGATTCAAACAAACTGCTGTAGAATATGAGCGCGACGAGCGGCTTGCGGGCGAGACCAAGTATCCGTTGAAACGAATGATCAAGCTCAGTCTGGACGGGATCACATCCTTTTCGATTAAGCCGCTCAAGCTGGCAGGGTATATCGGTGCACTTCTCTCCATGTCCGGCTTCCTGTATCTGATGTACGTACTGTTTCTCAACTTTTTCACCGACTCCTATGTGATGAAGGGCTGGTCGTCTATGATTAGCATCAGCCTGATTTTCGACGGGGTGATCCTCATCATTCTCGGTATTATGGGTGAATATGTTGGACGGATTTATGACGAAACCAAAGCACGTCCGCTATACATTGTCCGTGAGCATCTGGGTGGACAATACGAAAACGGTCCGACACATGCTATGAATGCCCCTGAACCACGCGAGTCCCTGTACATGCAAGGAGCCCGTGAAAGCCTGATTTCGGCAGGACGCACAGTGCGCGGCAACAGTGCGGTATATACCGGACCCAAATCCGGTCATGGAGCCTAAACTATGAAAAGTCGCATGGCCCAGCTGCTTCCTATGATTCGATTTGGCATTGTAGGTCTGGTGAATACAGGCGAAGATTATATTATTTTTATGCTGCTAGCTTGGGGCGGAGTGCCAGTCATTGTAGCGCAGATCATTTCGTACAGCTGCGGAACAGCCAACAGTTATATTTTGAACAGCAAATGGACATTCAACAAACAACTATCAAACGACACAAACAAGCGTCAATTACCCAAATTTATCGTCATCAACCTGGTCGTATTAGGGATAACCTCCCTATTACTGCAAGTGCTCCACACGGGAACCGAGTTGCCACTTGCTTTAGACAAGCTGATCGCCACCGCAGCCGGAATGATCATCAATTATATCGGGAGCCGATACTGGGTATTTGGTTCCCCATCCCGAAAGGAAAGTGAGTTTCTATGAGAAAAATTACAAAAGCTGTTATTCCAGCCGCCGGATTAGGAACCCGTTTTCTACCAGCTACGAAAGCTTTACCGAAAGAGATGCTTCCCATCGTAGACAAGCCGGCTATTCAATATATCGTAGAAGAAGCTATCAAGTCCGGAATTGAGAGCATCATTATCGTAACGGGGCGTAATAAAAAAGCCATCGAGGATCATTTTGACAAGTCTGTGGAGTTGGAGCAGGTACTGGAGAGCAAAGGTAAATACGATCTTCTGCGTGAAGTTCAAAGCATCGGGGGTAAAGCAGTCATTCACTATATCCGTCAAAAAGAACCTCTCGGCTTGGGACACGCGGTAAGCTGCGCTCGTCAGTTCATCGGCGATGAACCCTTTGCCGTGTTGCTGGGCGATGATATTATGAATTCCTCCACCCCGGCGATCCGTCAAATGATGGATGTCTACGAAGCGACTGGCAAGCAAGTGGTCGGCGTGCGCACGGTGGAAGAACAAGATGTGAGTAAATACGGCATTATTGACTCTACTCACCAGAACGGTCTCATCCACGAAGTCGGCGGGCTTGTTGAAAAACCTTCTCCGGCAGATGCCCCTTCGCGGCAGGCAGTCATTGGTCGGTATGTATTGGAGCCTTCCATTTTCTCTATATTGGAAAACCTGTCCACTGGAGCAGGCGGTGAATATCAATTGACAGACGCACTCCATCAGGTAGCATTGCAGAACCAACTGCTCGCATTGGAACTGGAAGGCACACGTTATGATATTGGAGATAAAGCTGGATATCTGGAAGCCGTGCTCCACATGGGTATGCAACGCGAAGATTTGCGTCCAATGCTTGACTCCATGATGCGCGAGTGGGCGCTTGCTTCAATGATAAAATAGGGAATTTCCCCTCCGAAATCCGACGGGTGCTGTGAAATCACGAGAGTAGATGGATGAACATGTAAACCTGTACAATGTAGGAGTACAGCAGCATTTGAATCTGCTCGGCCGCCCGGTCGAAACTAAGGAGGAAGAGGACCTATGATACCTGAGGGAAATCTGAAAAGCAACGTAGATCGTTTTAGCGGTTTTGCCGACAACTACGATCAGCACCGCCCGGAAGCACCGTCACTCGTCGTGGAAATCGTCAGCCGCTATCTGGAGCGAAACGTAGAGCTCGTTGCCGATATTGGCTGCGGTACAGGACTTTCAACTTTCATATGGGAAAACGCCGCTCGGCAAGTCGTCGGTATCGAGCCTAACTCGGACATGAGAGGAAAAGCGCAGCACAAGCTGGAGACAGCAGGAACGACAATGGCAGAAACCATTTCCTTCAAAATCGGGTTCTCCAACAACCTGCCCTTTGAGGACGGAACTGTAGACGTCATCACCTGCTCTCAATCCTTTCACTGGATGGACCCCGAGAGCACGCTTCAGGAAGCGGGCAGGGTCTTGGCTCAGGGCGGCGTGTTCGCGGCCTTTGACTGTGACTGGCCACCGGTGCTGCAATGGCAGATAGAGCAAGCTTATATAGAGCTTATCACCAAAGCGGATACCCTTTTGGAACAGGAATCCCCAGTAGAGCAACAAGCTCATAAATGGAGCAAGGATCAGCATTTAGCTAATCTGCAGCGCAGCGGACAATTCCGATATACCCGGGAGATTGTCTTTCACAATCGTGAGCAGTGTGACGCAGCTCGTTATACAGGGCTCGCTCTCAGCCAAGGGGGTATTCAAAGTCTTTTCAAACTTGGCAATCGAGCGCTTAACGACGATATAGCCCGCTTCGTGAAGCTGGTAGAGAATCATTTTCAGGGCAGAACACTAGACATCCTGTTCAGCTATCGTATGCGGCTCGGCATCAAGTAGAAAGAAATCAAGGTCATCGTGGATGACGCGCTCTTCGGATTAGGGCAAAAAAGACTCTCCCTCACCTCGTAAAAACGAGCGCGTACAGGAGAGTCTTTTTTGCTTCATTAAATAGCCACAGACATATCCTTGCAAACCTTAGTCACCATTCCGATGTGTCTTCGACTTAGGAAGAGCGAACAGCCAATAAGTGCGCCAACCGATCAGGAAAGTCCGTGATAATGCCGTTCACCCCGGCCTCTAGCAGACGCTTCATTTCTTCTGGCTCATTCACCGTCCATGGGTGGTAGACGACGCCTAATGCCAAAGCCTCTGATACAGCTTCTGGTGTAACAACTTGTTTGTAGGCATGAAGTGCGGTAACCCCGAATTGGGTGGCATACTCGGATGGGCGGACCATAATTTCGATATACAGCGCCCCCGTCTTGATTTCAGGAGCAAGCTGCGCACAGAGCGCCAGCGATTCGTGATTAAAGCTGGATATGATTAACTGTTGTTCTAATCCAAAACGCTTCACGGCAGCAATGACCTCTTCCTCCATACCCGGATAGAGATAAATGCTGTTTTTCAACTCTAAATTAATAATTGTATTCGAGGAGGATTGGGCTAGTTCCAGTAGCTCATCCAGCATTGGGACCCGCTCACCTTGGAATTTCTCACCAAACCAGCCGCCCGCATCCAGTTTATTTAATTCTTCCAGCGTAATATCCCTTACATCCAGTGAGCAACCTGTCGTACGCTTCAGCGACTCATCGTGAATCAGCACCAGATGCCCATCTTGGGTACGCTGCACATCCGTCTCTATACCTGTTGCTCCCAGTTCCAAGGCGTGGCGGAATGCCGCCATCGTATTCTCAGGACATACACCTGAAGCTCCGCGGTGTGCGAAATTAATCACCTTTCCGGTTACAGTCACAGCATAACCCCTCCTGTCATTTCACAGGAACATTATACCTGCTCATTGTTTGGGCTGTATAAAATATTCGTCACAGCTACCATTTCTTCTATGCCGTTTGAACAATTTTCCCGATCCACTCGGAATAAAACGTATTCCCGTTCCGTCGATCAAAATCAGCCGCCGCTGACTCTGCCAGTGGCCTAAAATACGCAATGATTTCTGTCAATGTGCGCTCCTCTTTCCCCCATTCCAAGGAAGCCGGCAACCGGATTAACCGTTTTTCTCCCGAAGTATCCAACTTTTGCAGCAGACTCACCATCGTCGCGTAAAAATACATCTGCTCCAGCCCGCTCTCATAGTCTAGCGCCATATGTACATGACGCTCTACCACTTCGATCCCTTGAACCGGATTAGCAATCGCCAAATATTCGATATGCTCTGCTATCGTTTTCAGAAAGTCACGGTCATCCCGAACTAGGCGGTAGCCTTTACGATGCTGCTCCTTCGCCTGATCAACCTCGCCTTGACGATAAAGCGGCAATAGCACCTGCGAGAGCGTCACATGCGGCACTTCTGCACATTTCATACGACCCGACAAAATCGGTTTTGCCACGGCAAGCGCCTGCTCATCCTCTCCGGCCAAGTAGTAGAACCGCACCATCTGGCTCTGCTCGCAGGCTTCACAATCACTCATACTGTCCCGTTCGATCAAGCGGAAGGTATCCAGATATCGCCGTGCTTCTTCCAGATTTCCCATGTCCATCGCGATGCGGAACTTATAATAGTAATATGGACGCTCATTATACCCGTATTCGGCATAACGTCTGCGCATATCCTCCGCCAGATCTTCTATTTGAGTCTTCGATATATTGGAAAAGCTGCACACCTTCCCAAGTATCCATTTGTAATTCCACAACAGTTCAACTGGATCGTATTCCTCTGGATTTTGATCAAATTGGCCCAACTGCCACGAAAAAGCAATCAGCGACTTCAATGGGTATCCGTTAAAAATAGCGCAGTCTACAATCTCTCCCCGAATTTCATAAGCGAGTTCCTTCAATCCGGAAGTGTCTGCCAAGCGAACAGCCTCTTCCAGAATCGCCAGCTTTGCCGCCCCTCCGGGCATATCCTGCGCCTGCTCCATCAATTCATATATTGTCTCTTCCATTTGAATCCTCCCTTAATTACGCAATTACGTATTCTGTCCGTTCCCTAATCCCCAATTGATAAAATGCAGTACACTCCGATTCATCAGTCCCAACTCACTGCGGTTCATCGGGTAGTGCCCCATCATAAGTGCATTCACATACATCATTTCTGTAGCAGCCGTAACCATCTGCGTATCGGTAGCTTCAAGAATCCGGGCCACCACCGGGTTGTTCAGATTAAAGTATAAGGTAGAATAGCCCGAATTTTGCTGGACTCCTGCTTTCAGACTATCAAGCACATTGGAAAAAAGTGAGGTTGTCTCCTCAACCGTGTTTTCCATGGAGCGCAAGGTCAGTGCATCCTGAGAAATGGTATACAATACTGGCAAACTCGCAGGCTCAAAACGCTTCAACTCAGCGCGACAACGCATCGGCTGCAAAGCAGCATCCATGACACGTAGTACACCGTAATAATTCTCGCGCTCTTCCTGTGTTAGCCCGGTAAATGAAAGAGATACTTCCTCAGGACTAAGACGCTCTGTTTGCAGGTTAGGGTCAATCCAATGCAGCTTTTCCAAAATGTCTGAATCATAAATATAGCCGCCATTGATCACCAACATGGATTGCGCCGCCGCCACATGCGTAATCTGACGATACTCATCTACTGTCGATGTGTAATGCAACGGACGTCCGCCCGCCTCTCGGATCAGTTCACTCAGTTCACGCCGCCCAAATGTACTTTCGAAGGAAAACCAGCGATGCATAATCCGCAGAAATTCATCATCCTCGACCGCGAGCGCCTTCATGGACAGCTCGTGCAAACGAATCCAGTGTTGCAAACGGTCTGGTTCATATTCCGCCATGCGTAGCAGTTCTTCCCGAATACAGGTCCCCAATTCAGAACGAACCGCATCAAGCTGCTCATTTTCATAAAAATACTCACGTGATGCCGTTGGTTGCAATTCATCTGTCCAAATCAGGCTTTTAATGAAGAATGCCCATTCTGGCAATACATTTTCCGCCTTATCGGACACCAACATATGCTTCAAGTACACCCGGTGCAGCCGCTTGCTGTTCAGATTAACACTACGAGGCAAAATGAATGCAATCCCGCCTGTTCTGCCCGATGCCGTCCGCAACGGTATAAAATCACTGAAGCGCTCGCCCATCAGGCGATAGCCTAAATCCAGCACCTCACTACGGCGGCTCCGTAATTGTTCTGGGTCCTGCATCCAGCTCGTCGATGGAAGATTGACGCGCTTGGTCTCCCCGTCTACAGACAGCATGACCGGATACGGCAGCAACGCACCATAATAGAATAAAGACTCCTCTACATGCGCTGGCTCGTAATAAAACTCACTTCCCGGCTTGCAGCGCAAATAAATTTGCGTTCCTACAGGCAGTTCGGTCTCCAATCGACGAATCGTATACGTCCCATCCGGCTTCCCTCTCCATTCCATGGAGACGCCTTCCTTCACCGAGCGGGTCAGCACTACAATTTCATCGCTCACCATAAAGCAGGATAGCAACCCAATCCCAAATCGTCCGATAAACGAAGTCTCAGAAGCCAGCAAGTCGGCTCCCTTCTTGGAAGACTGACCGATAATCGATAAAAAACGGTGAATGTCTTCTTCTGACAATCCAATGCCGTTATCCTGAATCATCAATACCTGTTGCTCCCCGGAACCAGATAACTCTACGATGACTTTGCCTTCATAGTCGTTACTCTCAGAAGCTGTATCTTCAAGGGCCTTGTCTTCTTTTAATACTTTACTTTCAGTAGCAACCTTCCGCAGCTCCTTGCGAGCCGTGATCGCATCTGTTGCATTTTGCAGAACCTCACGTATAAACACTCGTGGACTGCTATATAAATGATTGGCCAAAATATCAATCATACCGCCCAAGTTCACTTGAAAACGATATTGGTCTGTCTGACTCATACAGATCATTCCTTTCTCGAAATGCTACAACCATCATCTGATTTTAAATAGACTGTCTTTTAAAGTATAACGTGGATTTAAGTCGGATTGCACACCCTGCATTTCAGATATCAATACGTTGACAACGATATAATAGGGTCTTTTTTCACCTGGGAAGTCTGGCACTGGGTCTAATTAACTTCATAAAAATGTACGGAGTACGAGCACTTAGTGAATAAGGATCATCTTAGTCTAGTTAAATTTAGTAATAAATATAATATTTATTTAAAATCCACCTTTCTCTTAGAAACCTATATCTATGGAGGGACAAATGGCTCATTTTACGCAAAAAGCTCGCATTGCCGCTCTTGTAATACTCTTACAAGAGCGAATGCGAGCTTTTTTAGATACAGTCGAAGCTGTACCTTTTACAGAAGAGAATTAATGAGACTTAGCGAGACGGATAACATTCCACGATGCTTTGCCCAAATGAGCTTTTACAATTCCGTCATCAAGCTTGGCGTTACCGCCGTTGTGAGGCGTAACTTTTTCACCAGCTGGGCTGTTGGTCGCTTTAAGATCATCATGCTCCAATACAGTATGCTCGACAATGCGGTAGTCTTCAAAACTGCGTACATCTACTGTCAGCTCCAGCGATTCAGACAAATGACGGTTCACTGCAAAGACAGTCAGCGCGTCTCCCTCTTCATCATAAACTACAGCGCTGTCCAGATAAGGGATGTCTGTGAAGTCCTTGGAGTCGTATTTTTCCGAATCCACGACAGGCATCAGCGATATCCCACGACCATAACGGGAGGCATGCAGATACGGATAGAAGATCGTTTGTTTCCACGCCTTTCCACTATTCTCGGTCATGATTGGCGCAATAACGTTGACCAGTTGGGCGAGACAAGCCATTTTCACACGATCCGCGTGGCGCAGGAACGTAATCAACATGCTGCCTACCAACAATGCATCCTCAAAGTTGTAAATATCCTCAAGCTGCGGTGGTGCCACAGACCACGGATCAATTTTTTTGTCCGCATCATTGGAGTGGTACCATACGTTCCATTCGTCAAAACTGAGCATCATTTTTTTCTTGCTGCGTTTCTTTGCTTTGATATAGTCACAAGTCGAAATGACCGTATGAATAAAATGATCCATATCCATAGAGCGTGCCAGATAATTAGCCGTATCATTGTCATGATTGCCGTAGTATTGGTGCAAGGAAATATAGTCGGCTACCTCATAGGTATGATCCAGTGTGGTTGCTTCCCATTCCGGGAACGTTGGCATCGTGGAACTGGAGCTTCCACAGGATACAAGCTCAATGTCAGGATCAATCAGCTTCATAGCTTTTGCAGATTCAACAGCCAGACGGCCATATTCTTCTGCTGTCTTGTGACCAATCTGCCATGGGCCATCCATCTCGTTACCAAGACACCAAGTTTTAATCTTATGTGGTTGCTCAACCCCGTGACTACGACGTAGATCACTCCAATAGGAGCCGCCTGTGTGGTTGCAATATTCCACCAGATTACGCGCAGCATCAATTCCGCGTGTACCCAGATTAACCGCCATCATGACTTCGGAACCTACATCCTTGGCCCACTTGAAAAATTCATTCGTGCCTACTTCATTTGGCTCGACCGTTCTCCACGCCAGCTCCAACTGTCTAGGTCTGGACGCGACAGGGCCGACACCGTCTTCCCAATTGTAACCGGATACAAAATTACCGCCCGGATAGCGTATAATAGGAACATCAAGCTGTTTTACCAACTCTCTAACATCATTACGGAAACCGCTTTCATCACTAGTTGAATGAGTAGGCTCGTAAATACCGCCATATACGGCACGCCCGAGATGCTCTACAAAAGAGCCATAAATGCGTTTATCGACTTCAGCAATACGAAAAGATTTGTCTACAATCATCTTTGCTTTTACAGCTGCTGCCACCTAAACCATCCTCTCTGAATGCGAAAATAAAATCCGTTCTACCACCAAGATTAAGAAGCCGTTTTATTTACGGTTTTAATATAACACACCCTATTTATCATAGTCAATATTATCATTAAATACTTAATATATTTATTAATATTTATAATAAACGATAATCAATTGGTTACGTATTTCTAAGTTTTTTGTTTTATAAATAAACTTATTGAGTGAATAACCACTTTACCAAATAATAATAGTTGTCCTGCTGTTCATATTTCCATTAGAGTAAACGGAGGTGCTTCTTTGAACGATAGCGTTCGTCTGAAAGCACCCTCCTAATTTCCGTACTATACACATAATAGCCCGATCAGACAGCAATGTTCACCTTCACACCTGCAGCCTTAACTTTGTCTTTAGCTGAGTCCATATAGGCATGGAGCTCTTGTTCAGTCCACCTCCTACCAACCTCTATACTTGCTTCCTTCTCATCCTTTGGTTCATCTCGATCTGTTATCGTAGGTTCCTTATTCACTGCTTCACTAATGCGCTCGTTGATGTTCAGGGTAATCTCCATAATTTTACCATCAAGGACTTCTGCCTTCTCACGTAAAGTAGCTGATCTTGCAGGATTAGTATTTTCCCAACCTTTAGCTTCGCTTTTCAACGTAATTTGTGCCATTTTATTGATTTTTGAATTCTTTAGCTCGTTGTTTGCTGACACAATACTATGCATCGTATATGTGATTAGACTTTGCTTTTGCTCCTCTGCAGTCTTGTGCGTATATTGTTCCTTTTTACCTTCCTGAGCTTCTCTTTTACTTTCCTCATCCATGCTAAAAGCTTTTTTTTGTTCTTCCATTAACTGTTTCTGAATGTTCTCGTCAATTTGTTGAATCTGCATATCTATCTTTTCCATTTCAGCTTTTACAGCCTCCGGACCGAGGCCACGTTTTAGAGCATTACTTATATAGTCCGAACGCCTCTCCATCAAATTTTGCTTTTGCTCTGTCAATTGTTGAATAACCTTGTTTTGCGGTTTACCTATACTCTTCCTTTCAGTCTGACTGGAAAGGGGATGCCGTGATTCAAGTGGGTTGTTATCTGCGATGCGGAACGGCGATTGCTGAGATGATGTAAATGATACATTCATCCTAAAACCTCCAATTCTTTTCTGATAAGTGATTCTAGAAATATATCGGTTTATTCTGTATGTTTTTTCATTATTTTCACAAATCTTTATTCTTTCTTGCTCCACTGCTAAGCAGTACGTTATCGTTTCGAATAAGCTGTCATATATAAGCAAATTATCTTACTTTTGTAGACAACTGTCTAAAGGCCAATGAGATTTCGACAGCTGATAATATAGGGGTTGGATATATTCACTACAGAAGATATATAACGAAACTTTTGATTATAGGACAAATAAGCCCTACTTCCATTAAGCAAGATGCTATACGTTCTTCAAAACAATTTTATCTAACACAACAAAACGGCGTAATCTCTTTGGTTTAAAACCAAGAAACTACGCCGTTACTATGTTCAGTCTATAGTTCGTCATTACACGATTACTTAATCCCCGAAATCGTATAGTTCTCAATAATATACTTTTGGAAAACAATGAAGATAATCATGATCGGAACGACCATGAAGGTCGAACCTGCCATTTGCAGGGCAAATTGGCTTTCGTTCTGTCCCTTAAGCAGTGACAGTCCGACGGACAAGGTGTACAGCTTCTCATCGTTCGCAATAATGAGTGGCCACAAGAAGCTGTTCCATCCGCCGATGAAGGTCAGGATGGCCTGTACTGCGATAATTGGCGTCGAAATGGGCAGCACAATTTGTAAAAAAGTGCGGAACTCCCCTGCTCCATCCAGACGTGTCGCCTCCAGCAGTTCTTCCGGGATATCGGACATGAACTGCCGGAACAGGAAGATCGCGAACGCGCCTACCAGTCCAGGCAGGACAATCCCTAGCATGGAATTGGTCAATCCCATCTGGTTCAGAATCAAATAGACGGGAATCATTGTCACTTGACCTGGAATCATCATCGTTGCCAGTACCAGATAGAACAGAAACCCTTTGCCTTTAAATTGAAATTTGGCAAAGCCATAACCCGCCATGGCATTCAGGAATAATCCGAAGAAGGAAGCTAAAACAATGATCAGCGTATTCGTCAGATAGGTTCCAAAAGCCATGCTATCGAATAGTAATTTAAAATTATCCAGTGTAAAATGCTGCGGCCAGATGGTCGGGGGAATTTGGGTTACCTCGCCCTCAGTCTTAAAGGAGGATAAAATCATCCACGCAAAAGGCAGCACCATCAACAGACCTCCCACGGTTAGGAGAGTCGCCACGAACCATTGAAATGTTTTTTCACCACTGCGCGTATTGGCGCGGGCTTGCTGAACAGCTGTTTTCACGTTCATCACCTCTCTCTATCAGGACTCCGCTTTATTTTGCAAACGGAACTGAATCAGCGTCACCGCAATGATTGCGAAGAACAGAATGAACGATCCCGCCGCGGCATACCCGAATTTACTAAATTGGAAGCCGTTATTGTAAATGAACAGGGATGCCGTCAGTGTGCCATCGAGCGGTTTCCCTTTGGTCATGACAAACGGTTCCTCGAAAAATTGCAGCCAGCCGATCATCGTCGTGATGGACACGAAGAAAATAGCGTAACGAAGCTGCGGAAGCGTAATATAACGAATTTGCTGCCATGTATTGGCACCGTCAAGCTGAGCCGCTTCATAATAAGAACCCGGAATCCCTTTAATAGCCGCAATAAAGATAATCATGTTTAAGCCGATGCCCCGCCAAACTGCTAACACAATTAACGAAACTTTCGCAACTGTTGGATCGGTCAACCATGGGACGGGACCTAAATTCATCAAACCAAGTACATAGTTGAATAATCCAAGCGTCGGATTATACAAGTAGCTCCAAACGACCGCGACCGCAACTACATTCGTTACGGACGGTAGATAGAACACGACGCGGAATACTTTGAAAGCACGTGATTTACCCATGTTAATCAGAATCGCGATGCTAAGCGAAAATATCAGCACCAACGGAACACCGATGATGACGAAGAACAGGGTATTACCAAGGGACTTTATAAAGGAAGGGTCCAATAGTACGTTTGTATAATTTTCGAGACCTATAAAGCGAATACTATCATAATTAACGAGTCCGGACAGATCCATATCCGTGAAGCTGATCACGAGCGCCAGTAGTATCGGCAACAGCGAAAACAGCGTCAACAGGATGATGGAGGGACCGATAAACAAGTATGGCGCAAGCTTCTGCGAGCTTCCTTTCATGCCTTCACTCCCTTTGACAATGGCGGATATGGATCATTATTTTTTCATAATACTTGCAGCCTGCTGATTAAAGTCATCCATTTCCTTCTGTACATCGGCATGACCGCGGTAAATACGCTCGAAGCTCTTGATAAATTGTTGAGAAACCTCTTCCCATGCAGCCAGTTGCGGCAATGCTGCGGAATGATCTAGCTGTTTGCGAATCGTCCGAAGCATCGGATCACTCTTCAGTTTGGCATCTTCCCACGATTTAGTAGTCGCAGGCAAGTTACTGGACAGATCCATCCATTTCAGCTGCGTTTCTGGTTTGCTCATGTAAGCCAGGAATTTGGCTGACTCCTCTGGATGCTTGCTGAATTTCATAATTGAAAGGTTGGCACCACCCAAAACGGACAGGTTGTTTACTTTTCCAGGAAGCTCCGCTATATTCCACTTACCTTCCAGTTCTGGTGCCTTGCTCTTGATTTCTTTAATCATGAAAGGACCGCTGATAAACATTGGAACGATCCCCTCGCCTTGCAAACCTTGAACGGAGTCAATTCCAATATCCACTGCGTTAGAGCCATTTTGGAAAAAGGTATTTACATACTTCACAGCATCTACAAACGGTGGTTGGTTGAACAGCGGATTGCCCTGCTCGTCAACCAGTTTGGAACCGTTCTGGAGAGCAAACATAAAGCCCATAGACTGCTCCTTTGCACTAAAGGAGATACCATATTTGCCTTTGCCCCGAGCCGCCAGCTTTTGGGCAGCATCGGAAAGCTCTTCCCACGTTTTAGGTGCTTCATTATATCCGACTTGTTTCAGCAGGTCAGAACGATAGAACAAAACTCTCGTTTCAGTGTACCAAGGCACACCGACGGGTTTTCCTTCAAATTTTGTCGTACCTACAGCACCTTCGAAGAAATTCTTCGATTCCAGCTCAGGATACTTGCTGATATAAGGGGTAATATCCGTCAATGCACCCGCAGACGCAAGTTCTGGAACCCATGATGTACCTAACTGAACCACGTCCGGACCGGATTTTGAAGCAACTGCTGTCAGCAGCTTATCGTGAGCGTTATCCCAAGGCAACGCCTGTACCTCAACATGAATATCCGGATTTTCCTTTTCAAAACCTTTCACAATTTCAGGCAACAGCTTTCCTTCCGCTCCCATACCCCATAAGGTGATGGTCGTCTTGCCATTCGCATCTTTGCCAGACGAATCATCCTTGGACGAGCAGCCCACCAGCGCGCCCCCCAGTAATAAGGTACTTGCCAAAATGATCCCTAACGTTCTTTTCATCATACGAATTCCTCCCGAGATGACCGGTTTACCGATCATGCAATATGATAACGGATTCAAATACGAGGACTTTGCAAAAATTCAATAAGCAACTTCCAATGAACATTATATAGAACGAAATGGTTTAGTTCGTCCATATATTGCACTTTGAAACGACAAGAATCGAATTTTGTAAAATCCTGATGCATGTAAATACCTAGCGATTAAAGCATACCGCTATAACACTTATGTTCAAAGCACAAGGACCATACCCCTCAATAGAAACGTTTCGATAGTCATTATAGAACAAATTGAAACCGTATTCAATAGAAATATTATTTTTTATTTGCTCAGAATACCGACTTTTTTTCATGAATATCATCTTTATTACGTTATTTAACCTATAGAAACGCCCTGAATTGGATTTGACTCTGTATTTGAAAGCGTATATAATCCAACTGAGTTCAATAATAGAAACGTTTCGATTAATAATACGACAGAACATTATGCTTCTATACTAGCTATTAGCCTGTTCAGCACTTTTTTGAATCATCTTTATCCAAAAAATCTCATGAATCTGAAAAAGAGAGCTGTCCACCAACAATACAGCTTATGGAGGATTATGATGGAACAACACCTGAATTCCTATTTAGAAAGCATGACGCTTGAAGAAAAAGTTGATCAACTGCTACAGCTTGTAGGTGCCTTCTTTGAAGAAGCGGGAACAGATAGTCAAATTACCGGCCCTATGGCTTCTCTTGGCATCACAGAAAAAAATGTCCATAACGTCGGTTCCGTGCTTGGCATCGCGGGGGCCAAGGAAGCAATTCGTGTTCAGCAGGCTCATTTGAGTAAAAACCGTCTGGGTATTCCGCTTTTAATTATGGCAGATATTGTACATGGCTTCAAAACGATTTTCCCTATACCGCTGGCTATTGGTTGCTCATGGGATATGCAGCTGGCAGAAGAGAGCGCTACCATTGCTGCCCGCGAGGCGGCTGTATCCGGTGTTCACGTCACATTCGCCCCTATGGTCGATCTGGTGCGTGACCCGCGCTGGGGCCGTGTGATGGAATCTACTGGGGAAGACCCTCATCTCAACAGTCAATTTGCCCGTGCGTTTGTGCGCGGATTTCAGGGTAAAGATCTGACGAACGATACCGACCGGGTGGCCGCATGCGTGAAGCATTTTGCCGCATATGGAGCTGGCGAAGGCGGACGGGATTACAACACTGTAGATGTATCCGCATGGCAGCTGCGAGAGTATTATCTTCCCTCCTATAAAGCTGCCTTAGATGAAGGCTGCGAAATGGTGATGACGTCCTTCAATACCGTAGAAGGCGTAGCCGCAACGGGCAATAAGCGCCTGATGCGTGATTTGCTTCGTGATGAATGGGGCTTTGATGGTGTACTCATCTCGGATTGGGCCGCCATCAAGGAGCTTATCCCTCACGGCATCGCCGAGGATGAGCGCGAGGCAGCGAAGAAAGCACTGCTGGCTGGCGTAGATATTGAAATGATGACCTCTTGCTATAACGGGCATCTGCCTGAGCTGGTTCGCAGTGGACAGCTGGATGAAACACTCATTGATGAAGCAGTAATGCGTATATTGAAGCTCAAGCAAAAGCTGGGCTTGTTCGAAAATCCGCTACGCGGCGCAGACCCTGAGCGTGAACGTGAAGTTGTGTTCTGTGAAGCTCACCGTACGGTTGCCAAAGAATTAGCTATTAAATCTTGCGTGTTGCTCAAAAATGATTCCGTTCTTCCATTGAATCGCAATCAACATATTGCGTTGATCGGGCCTTTTGCAGAGAGCGGTGATATCCTAGGGTCTTGGTCGTGGAGTGGCTCGCAGGAGGAAGCTATTCGCGTTGTTGACGGGTTCCAATCGAAAATATCCTCCTCGTTGCTCACGGTTGCGGCAGGTTGCTCTATCGACGATATAACTGAGGAGCAATATGCAGAAGCTCTGCAAGTTGCCAGCCAAGCAGAGGTTATCGTGTTGGCGCTTGGAGAGCGCTCGGATATGAGTGGTGAAGCAGGCAGCCGTTCCAATATTCGCCTGCCACAAGCCCAGTTGGAACTGGTGAAGCGCCTGAAGACGCTGAACAAGCCTATGGTAGCCGTATTATTTAATGGTCGTCCGTTGGATCTGCACGGTGTTATTGAAAAAGCAGACGCTGTACTGGAAGCCTGGTTCCCTGGTGGCGAAGGCGGCGCGGCGATTGCCGATTTGTTGTACGGTGATGCCGAACCTACGGGTCGCCTGACCATGTCATTCCCGCAATCGGTCGGACAGGTGCCCGTGTACTACAATCATTTTAATACGGGACGCCCGCAGTTAGATCCGAATACAAAAGAACGTTATGTGTCTCAATATCTAGACGTACCGAACGAACCTTTATTCCCGTTTGGCTATGGACTGAGTTATACCGATGTCGCTTATGATAGCGTACAGCTTTCCGGCGATACCCTTATACCTGGTCAGGAACTGACCGTGAAAGTGCAGGTAACGAACACAGGAACACGTCCAGTCGAAGAAACCGTCCAGTTCTATGTTCGTGATATCAGCGGTGATACAGTTCGTCCAATGAAAGAACTGAAAGATTTCTGCAAAGTCCTTCTTGCCCCAGGCGAAAGCCGGGAAGTGGAATTTGCATTGACCGAGCCTCAGCTGCGCTATCATCATGCAGATTTGAGCTTCAGCAGTGACAGCGGTGAATTTGCCGTCTTTACAGGACCTAACAGCCGAGATACCAGCGAAAGCCGTTTTCGGTTAGTGAAATAAACAAGAAAGTGAGGCGTTCCCTTTGATGAATACAAGTCTGGATCAAAATATTTTGCTGCGGGCCGGCGACCTGTCTTTTACCTTCTTGAGCAGCGGTGATGTGTATAAGATCGCCCATGGCTCAACGATGATCAACCAGCTTTTGACCAATTCAGTCGATGGTTCCCTGAACAATCTGTACTTGAGATTGTACCGTCCATCCGGTGTAATTATCACTCCCCTGCTTGGAGTTCGCTCACCGGGAGTAATTCGACAAACAGATCAGCAGATTATTTGGGAAGGTTTCACCGCTGGTGTAGGCTATCAGGTGACCTTCACGCTAAGCCGCCTGGGAGTATGGTTCTGGGATGTAACCCTACAGGGCGATGACGTGGAAGCAGATGTCGTGTACGGTCAGGATATCGGCATTGCCGATACCGCTGCTGTACGCAGTAATGAAGCTTATTTGTCTCAATATATTGACCACACCGTCTACCATAATGAACAAAGAGGCTATACCGTTTGCTCACGTCAAAACCAGCCTCAAAGTCAGACATTCCCATACATTCAACAAGGCTCGTTAACCCGCACTGTTGGTTACTCGACTGACGGTTTTCAGTTCTTTGGACTATCGTACAAGGAAACGAATGAGCCGGAAGCACTCCGTCGCGACTCGCTCGCCAATGAAGTATACCAATACGAATTCGCCTATACCGCATTGCAGTCCGAGCGAGTGGAACTTGCCGGGGAAGCTCGCTTTACTTTTTACGGTCTGTTCCAGCCCAATCATCCAGCCGCAGTGACAAAGCTGGAGTATCAGGAACTGGTGACAAAGGCACGCGACGAAGTAACTTCCGTTCTAGCAGACACCTCTGAGACCAGCATACCGACACACGCGGCAAGTGATCTTCAGGCAGGGCGTGTGGCTCCAGCTCAAACCATCGGTGAGCCGCTGCGTACGCTGGACTTCACCGATGCCGAAGTGAATCAACTTTTCCCCAAACGGCAGGAAGAAGAACGGGATGGCAATAAACTCCTTTCCTTTTTCACGGACAGCTATGAGCATGTTGTACTCAAATCCAAAGAGCTTCGTGTAGAGCGTCCCCACGGGCACATTTTAATGGGCGGGCATTACTCAGGAGGTAAGGAAGAAACCATTACAACCACCTCCTATATGTACGGGGTGTTCAATTCCCAGCTCGTAATCGGCAATACGAATTTCAACAAAATGATTACCAACGCGCGTAATGCGCTCAATATTCCCAAGACATCCGGTCAGCGCATTTATGTCGGAATCCAAGGGAAATACCGCCTGCTCACGATGCCTTCCCTGTTCGAGATTGGCTTTAATTATGTGCGCTGGTACTACAAAACGGCTGACGATACATTCATTATTACAAACTATACGAATGCCGATAGCCCAGAAGTACGGCTTCACATGCGTGCGGCAAGTGGCAAAACCTATCCGTTCCTCATCACTCAGCAAATGTCTATGCATGTGAACGAATATGAGCTTCCGTTTCATATGGAACGTGAAGGCGACGCCCTACTCTTCCGGGCAGACTCTGCTTCCCTGAGTGCCGAAGCCTATCCCGACCTGCTGTACCGAATGCACATAGAAGACGCTCCATTACAGCATGTGAGCGACGCTCACGCACTGCTACAGGGTAATGCTTCCCCTGATGCATCTCTGGTTGTGCTAGAGCTGGGTGACAGCAGCGAATGGACCTGCACCGTGCAGGGTTGGCTGAATGGACTTACAGCCGGGCAAGAATCAGCGCACAAAGAGCGTCACGCTTCCTTTGAAGATGTACGCGAGCACTATCGGGCATATTTTGCCGAGCTTATGAACGGTTTCCATCTATCGCTGGGTCAACATGAAACAAGCGAGCTGTTCCGTGTGAACGCAGTGGCTTGGTGGTACACCCATAATATGCTCGTTCACTATTCTGTACCTCACGGTCTGGAGCAATACGGCGGTGCAGCCTGGGGAACACGCGATGTGTGTCAGGGGCCTGTGGAATATTTCTCAGCTGTGCAAAAGTTCGATGAGGTTCGTTCCATTCTGCTGACTGTTTTCAGCCATCAGTACGAGGACAGCGGAAACTGGCCGCAATGGTTTATGTTTGACAACTATACTCACGTGCAGCAAGAAGAAAGCCATGGGGATATTATCGTCTGGCCGCTCAAGGTACTGGGCGATTATTTGACCGCTACCCGTGATTACAGTATTCTGGAAGAAAATGTACCTTACACCCATCGACATACTTTCGATTATACCAAGCAGACCGCGACTCTCATGGAACATGCCCTGAAGGAAATCGAATACATTCGAGATAATTTCCTGCATGATACGTATTTGTCGGCCTATGGCGACGGCGATTGGGACGATACCCTCCAGCCAGCCAATGCACAGCTGAAGCAATACATGGCGAGCAGCTGGACGGTTGCACTCACCTACCAAGTTATTAGTAACTTTGCTGCAGCTTTGGAGCAGGCCCCCGCGGGTGTAGTAAGCGAAGCCGACAAGATTGCACAAGATCTACATCAGATGGCCAATGGCATCCGTAAAGACTTTAACCGCTACATGCTGGAGAGCGGAATTATTCCGGGCTTCGTGTATATGGAAGAGCCCGGTCAACCTAAGCTGATGCTCCATCCGTCTGACACTGAGACGGGAATCCATTACCGCTTGCTGCCGATGACACGCAGCATGATCAGCCAGCTGCTCACGCCTGAGCAAGCATTGGCTCATGAGCAACTCATCCGTGAGCAGTTCCTCTGCCCGGATGGTGTGCGTCTGATGAACCGTCCTGCACAGTATGATGGCGGTGTGAGCTCGCACTTCAAGCGCGCAGAGCAAGCGGCCAACTTTGGACGTGAGGTCGGACTGCAATATGTGCATGCCCATATCCGCTTTGCGGAAGCGATGGCCAAGTTGGGACGCAAGGATGACGCTTGGCATAGCTTGAAGCTCATCAATCCGGTCGGCATCCGTGCGTCCGTACCGAATGCCGAATGGCGCCAAAGCAACGCCTATTTCAGTAGCTCGGACGGTAAATTTAATACCCGCTATGAAGCACAGGAACGGTTTGGTGAACTGCGTGAAGGAGCCGTACCCGTCAAAGGCGGTTGGAGAATCTATTCCAGCGGTCCGGGAATCTATATGAATCAGCTGATATCGAATGTCCTTGGTGTTCGTCAGTCAGGCGAAGACCTGATCCTGGACCCTGTGCTGCCGGATCATCTCGACGGATTGGAATTTAAGTTTTCCTTTGCAGGGAAACCGATCACCTTCGTCTACCGCATGCTGCAAGAGCATACTGGCGGTGAGCAAGGCCGTACAGTATTGAACGGAACACCACTGGAAAGCGTGCCAGCCGATGATAATCGCTACCGCTCCGGTGCCTTGCGCATCAAACGCGAGATTTTCGAGCAAGCCTTAGCAGAACATGACGGTGTACACCGTCTGGAAATTATTTTATAAAGCATTTTTAATGCTAAATCTGGTATAGGCAACAAAGGGATGGCGATCTTGCGGGATCGCCCTTTGCTGCTTATGTGTAGGACTACGACATTTGGAATAGATATGTGGTTAATAATGAATATACAATAGCAATGATAAGACGGACGACAAGGAGGTGACGATGTGGTCAGCATTAAAGATATCGCCAAGCAGGCGGGCGTTTCCATATCTACCGTTTCATATGCCTTGAATGGTAGCGATAAGGTAACAGAAGAAACTTGCGCACGTATTTTAGCCATTGCCAAAGAGCTTAACTATGTGCCCAATGCCGCCGCACGTAATCTCAAGAAAAGGCAGACCAAAATTATTGGCGTTTTCCTAACTGATTTTCGTGGAGACGTTTATGGAGATTTACTGTACGGCATCAAGGAAATTTTGAACCGCAAGGGTTATGATCTCATCGTATGTAGCGGTAAGCAGTCTCACCGAATGCTGCCGGAACGCATGATTGACGGCGCCATTGTGCTGGATCAGACGTTTGAAAGTCAGGAGCTACTGAACTACGCCGAGCGAGGACATAAAGTTGTCGTGTTGGACCGTGAACTGAATCATCCTAACATTAACCAGGTGCTGCTGGATAACAAAGCAGGCGCCGCTCTCGCCATAGAACATCTATTGGAATTGGGGCACCGTAGGCTATATGTGGTTACCGGACCAGAAGGTTCTTACGATTCATGGCAACGAATGCAGGCGGTCAAGCAGACCATTGAGCGTAGCGGCGTCGCTGAAATGATTGAAATTTACGGCGATTTTGAGAAATCGGGCGGCGAACAGGCGGCTGAAATCATTTTGCAGCAACAAGTTGGCCCGGGTTTGGAACCTGTAGCCGTATTTTGCCTCAATGATGAAATGGCAGTGGGCTTTTACAATCGAATGGCTCAGTCAGAGCTGACGATTGGCAAGGATATTCATATCGTCGGCTTTGATAATATCGAGCTGGCGCAATATATTCAGCCCCGTCTGACAACGATTGACTACTCCAAACGTAAATGGGGCGCTGTAGCTGCCGAACAAGTTCTCAAAATCATTGCCGGGGAAGACGTGGAGCATGAACGTTTATACGTTACGCTTGTCCAAAGAGAATCAGCAGGCGCAGCATTCATCACCCAAGATCAACAGAATCTGTGATGAGCAACGCAGAAGTAACCTGCTCGCCGACCTCCAAAAAAAGAACTTCCACAGTCCCAGTACACGGGTTGGAAGTTCTTTTGGTTATACTTTTTAACCTAACAAATCCTCAATTGAATTCGACAACGACCGTAAGGGATTACCAACCGTTTGCCCCGTCTCCAGCTCCACTTGTAACGCAGCATCAACCATAGACAACTGTGCTACAGCCAGCCCTCTGCTTGGATCAGCCTCCCTTAGCTCATACAGCGAACGAACCAGCAGTTCCTTATACTCGTCTTCACGTCCCTGCATAATCAATTCAAAAGCGTCCTCCACCACCTTGACCTCTATCAAAGGAGAGATATCCGGTTTGCCTAACAGAGCAGCCGTATGATAAAGACGCTTCATCGTTCCCTCTACAGTAGCCGGATTCGTGAATACCAAGGTCCGTGGCAGCAAATCATCGCATATCTCATGAAAAAAGGGCTCATCCAGCGCAATTACTGGTGTAGACAGGGGCAATTGAGCCTTTTCTGCCAAAACAATATAATTCGTGCACGTTATCAAAATAACGTCTATGTCGCTTTGAGCAATCCATCTCAGTTGCTCTTCTACCTTGCGACTGGCATCGTCCGCAGAAAAATGCGGGTCTGACGAGATCCGGCGCATAAGCCCAGGGTCCACAAAATGTATCAGCTCCACCTCATAAGAAGCCAAAGCTCGTTCCACATAGGCTATGTTCGAGTGATGTGCATGCAGGCAGCCCACACGTTGCTTCAAGCCTTCCATCGTCCAACCTCCTGTTATAAGTTTGCATCATTTTAACAGGAAGAGGACGATTAGGAAAGCATGCCAATCAGGCCTTACTCCAAACGCACTTTTTTAAAACTTGCCGTTTGTATTTTTCCACTCTGTTTTAGCTGGAACCTCCTGAACTACGTCCCAATGTTCCGCTACCTTGCCGTTCTCTACCCGGAACAGATCATAGACAGCGGCTGAAGTTCCCTTAGGCGAGGTCAACTCACTCACAACCAGCACGAAGTTGCCTTCTCCAATGACCATGTGAACCTGATCATATCCAAAGGAAGCTCCTTGGCTTCCCGCTGCGGAAAATGCTTGCTTCAAATTGGATACACCGTCACCAAAAAGAGGGTTATGCTGAATGTACTGATCACCATTATAATAACTTTCCAATGCAGCACGATTTTTGCCAACCAGGACATCATCCACAAACTTGCGGATTAACGCTTTGTTGGTCTCAGTTTGGTTGAGATCCGCGATTTGTATTGCTCCATCAATCATGGTGTGTCCGCTTGGATTGGCTGGAGCCGAGTCCTGCACGTTGTCCCAATGCTCAACAATTTTACCATTGCTATCGAAGCGGAAAATATCAAAAGCAATGCTTGTTTTCCCTGCGATGGACTTTTTATAATGTACTGCTACATCATTGCCATCCTGAATAACCCGCTGGATTTCAACAAGCACATTGGTTCCCTTTGATTGGCTAATCCCTTGCAAAAAGGCATCTCTCCCGCTAGCAAAGCTCGGATTATGCTGAATGTACTGATCCTTGCTGATCCAAGCTTCAGCTGCTTTCGTATCGCCCGTTTCAAAGCTCTTCAGAATCTCTACAACCTTATCCTTATTGCTCACCCCGATTTGCAAGGTCTGGCTGGCCGGGTCCCAAATCACTTGCTTGCCCCACGCTTCTTTGACGACATCAACCGGTACATAGGTTACCCCTTGCTTGGTCAAGATGGTCGAGGTGGACAGTGGCACTTTAATCCCGTTGATTTGCGCTTCCGGACTGCCAGACACCAGTACAACCGTCGCCTGATCATATCGGATGGTCGTGCTTTGTCGCGCCGTATTGAATGTAATATGCTTGGCATCCAACGGAATTCCCAAACTGGAGGCCAATTGTCTCAGGGGAATTAAGACCTGCTTATTTCTCACGATAGGTGCAATTTTGTAAGCCTCCTTCTTGCCATCTACCCAAACCTGAATACCCGTAGCAGGTTTTACCTCGGCCGCTAAAACCGGTACAGCAGAAGACAGAACAAGCAAACCAGCGAGTGCAGCAGTAACCGTATGTTTTTTCATGAATGTAAGCCCCTCTCAACCTGTAAAATAGAATATGAATACAATTCCTTTTTATGTAACTAATAAAGTTACACCTAATCACGAAAAAGCAATTTTTCCCCGCATACCTAACTTTAAACCCCATTTAAATCTTTTGAAACCTCAATAACCCCCCTTTCAAAATTTATATTTGTACTGCTACAATGCAAGCCACAAGCCTTAGAATAAAGGATATGGGGAGCAATAACAATGTGTGATAACTTGCTAATGCCGAAACTCAAAAAAAAGCGGCTCCTATCGCCAAGCGAATGGACGCTTTTTGAATAGTAAGCCGCTGTTAACCCCACTGCTATTGTTATACGGATAACGTTCTCCGAAACTTGATAAAGCTCCCGATTCGCCAGATTGAGATATACACCAACGCCATCGTAATTGCCAGCATGCTAATTTCGGACGTACCCAAACTACTAAGGTACTGGGTCAAAACAACGCGAATCAGGATAATAGCGATAATAATATATTTAAAATATTGGTTCGGCTTGGGATAAATCAGACCGTCAGACCGTCTTTCATACGCTGTATGCAGCAAAATAACATAGCCAAACAGAGCCCCTAATAGCCCGGCAGCCAGCAGTTCCCAAAAGGCGGGGGGCGCGTACGTTTGACCGGGAATATGCATTAATTGGTACACAGACATCATCATAAGCGGGAATGCGATAAACAAGGGGAGCAGAATCCGGATTCCGTTTCCTTTTACCGGTCCCCTTCGTCTCTTGGTTCTTAACCAGATCATCAGCCCCACCAGAACAGCCACCAATGCATATATAAATATCGTCGTCATGGTGAAACTCCTTCCTCATAGATCCTATAGATACGCTAGCCTAAATCGACAGTTTCTTCTCCAGTAGATAAGCGCTCAAGCGGATTAATATATACGCAGCAATCCAACTGATCAACACCGCAACCGGGAAATGCCAGGTAAAAGAAAACCACTGTCCTGTCTGAGCATGATCAAACTGCTCATAAAGCCCATGATCGCCCGACCAATAAAAGACACTCCCGCCACCCATCAAAAGAATCCACAGTATCGGGCTAAGCGGCCGCAAGGTACTGTATTTGGTACTGGCAGTCAGAAGGCCCAGCGCAATAACAAAAGGTGTGAAAGCGATAATCATCACAAACCAGTTCAATCCAGCTACAATAAAGGACGCTGCATCCGCGAGCGTATAAGGCTGTATCGTTGATGAGATGAACAATGCGTACAGAGAACCCACCACAAACAGGAACAATATCACGACAATGGTTTGTAAAATAGCCGCAATCCATTTGGCGCTAATCAGCCATATGCGCGGATAGGGAAGGGTCAGCCACCATCCGTAGGTGTCATTTTCCCATTCTCGTCTCAAACTTCCCACACCCATGAAAATGATCATGTACGGCAAGCCCAGGGTCACATACCACAGCCTTGTCAATTCCAGTTGGTTGTGAAGCGCGAAGTACAAGGAAATAGCGAACGCCGCAATGAGAAATAGTGAGAAATACACAAGTCTCCACGATCTCGGTAGTCGATTGCGGCTCTGTTTTCTCCAGCTTCCTTTATTTCGAAATTCATGGCGTATTAAATCTTTGAACAGCCCTGATGAATTCACGCCTTCCACTCCTTTTTGTACAAATTGCGGAACACCTGATTCAGCGAGCCATGCTCTGCACGCAGATCATCCGAATCACCAGACCATAGGATCCGTCCGCGGCCCATCATGACCGTGTAGTCAAACAAGCCTTCCACTTCCTGAATATCATGCGTGCTAATGAGTATAGATTGCTGCCGACCCTCCAAATAATCAATAATCCCGGCCACAATCGCCTCTCTGGAGAGGACATCAATACCTGCGAACGGTTCATCCAGAATCATGAGTGGAACCTCACGTGCCAAACATAAAATCAGTAGCACACGCGCCTCCTGTCCGCGACTCAACCCAGCCATTTTCAACTCCAACTCCACGTCCATATGATCAGCAAGTTTATAGGCATCTTTTATATTGAAGCCAGGCAAAAAGGACTTCCCCCATTCCAGCGTCTGCTGAACTGTATGATTAGGGTACCAGCGTGCCCGGTCAGGAAGATAGGATATATCCCGGTTGGTTTCCCAACCAGGCTGTCGGCCCAACACCTGAAGCTCGCCCCCATCTGGCTGAATCAATCCAGTGATCGCTCGAAAGAAGCTGGACTTCCCACAGCCATTGGGTCCAAGCACGCCTACTATGCGTCCTGCCGGAATGACAACATCCAATTGATCCAACGCTTTTTTACTGCCATATTGCTTCACCAGATGATTCGCAACCACAACAGACTCCGTCATGCCTTATCGCCTCCTTCCTTCTCATTTCCGTCCTGTTTGCTTCGTATATACTGCTGAACATCTCCCCAGGATAGTCCCAGGCTGCTCATCTGTCCGAGAAACTGATCTATATACGTCATAGCCAGTTGTTCCCGAAAGCTGGCAATCCGCTCACTGGATGACGTAACATAAGTGCCTAGACCACGCCGTTTCTCAGTCAATCCGTCCCGCTCCAGCTCCTGATACGCTCGCATCACGGTATTCGGATTCATGCGTAATTCCTGCGCCAGATCACGAACAGACGGCATTTTGCTTCCCATTTCGATCTCCCCTTTAGCAATGGAGCTTCGTACTTGATTTAATATTTGTTCATATAATGGCTGGCTAAAGTCAATTAAAAATCGGAACGAGCCAACCCGTTGTTCTTCCATGGGTGTTTCCCCCTAATCGGCTGAATCTTTCGTGCCTGTAGTGTATTATATCACTTAATACACATAATACAAGTACTCTATTAGCCAAAATGTCAGTTAGTCACGCTCTCCAAATTCATTCAGTAAATGCTCAGCTTGCACTCAGATAGCATTCAAGTTGATCCCTTATGATGTACCACGTACCAAACACCCCATTACTGAAAGGTGGAAAATGAAGATGAAGAGCACCAAAAAAGCAATTTTAGCTGGAACGATGGCGTTAGCATTTTTAGGAGGCGGAGCACTGTACTCCACAAGCGCAGCTCATGCTGCTTCCACTACACCTGAGAAGGCTCCCCTTGCAGACAAAGCACAGGCACCTAAGGGTAACCCAGGCGATGCTAACGGCCCTAAAATCGCAGGAGGAAACTATGCTGAGAACAAAGCTCTCCTAAAATTATTAAAATTATCCTCCAGTCAATTGGATACACAGCTGAAAGCAGGTAAATCCCTTGCTACAATCGCCAAAGCACAAGGCGTAAGTGTAAATTCTGTTATTGATGTGATGGTTTCGGATATGAAAGCGAAACTGGCTACGGAAAAACAAAACGGCAAAATTACAGCAACCGAATATAACCAACGCGTCTCTAATCTAAAACAAATGATGACAGACATGGTGAATGGCGTGAAACCATCCAAGCCACCAGTAGATGGCGGTAAAGCGGATGCAGGTAAAACTCCTGCTCAAGGAGATGCCAAGGCTCCTGCTAAAACCAATGCAGCTAAAGCCTCTACTAAGCAGAAATAGCTACAGCTCCCGTTTGGGCACATCCACTCATGTATAATAAATCTCCGTCCGGCTTCCCTGTACGGATAGAGACGACAATAAGCCTGTCCCCTGCTGCGATACAACAGAAGGAGACAGGCTTATTTATCATGTAAATAAGATAATATGGTAGACTAACATGATCCAGAATTCATTTTTCACTCTAATCCATAAAAAGGAGAATGTAATGAAAATAAATCAACAGGAATTTGATGTGCAAGGAATGCGCTATACGGTCAGATCTGCCATGATTCAAGATGCGAAGAATTTGTCTGAAATCCGCTTGCTGATTGATGGAGAGACTGAAAATTTAGACAGAGAGAAGGGAGAAGCATTTATAAGTACATCCGGTTTTGAACAGCTCATCGAAACGGATACAGAGAATAACAGAAACCTATTTTTAGTTGCAGTAGTTCATGATAAAATCGTCGGATTTTCAAGATGTGAGGGCCATGTTCTGACCAGATTCTCTCATAAAGTTGAATTCGGCGTATGTGTATTAAAGGATTTTTGGAGTTACGGGATCGGGACGAATCTTTTAAAAAAATCTATTTCCTGGGCTGAATCCAATGGCATCAAGAAAATGACTCTACAAGTTTTGGAAACGAATGATAAAGCCATTGAGCTTTATAAAAAACATGGTTTTGAAATCGAAGGGTTATTAAAAAACGATAAGGTTCTTTCAGATGGCAAATACTACAACACCATTATCATGGGGAGATTTCATAAATAAAAAAAGACCCTGTTCAACAGGATCTTTCATCTTCGTATCAATCACTTACCCTAGTAGCGATAATCATCATAAGGATTGCGATTACGATACTGATCACGCGGCTGCTGAGCTGCGGTAATCATCAAAAATATGCCTGAGAGCAAATGCATCAACCAGCCCACAATCGGAATCCATCCAATAACCGAGGTCACGATCCCTAAAATAGATCCATAATAAGACTCTCTATTCGTCACCGATAGTACCAACGTAACAATGTGGAAAATCAGCATAAAGAACAATATAGTATACGCGGAATTTACGACGAGTAGCCCGCCCAAAACGGGAATAGCTAAAAATAGCTCCAATCCACCTGTAATCCATTTTAATGTTTTTGATGGTGTCATTGTTCCACTCTCCCGATGCTGTTTCATTCCATAATTATATCCTATCCCTATACAGGATGACATACATTTTTTAACATACTATATGCTTATATCGTGACAGTCCCATCCCTTTCTCGAATGAGCTAAGCCCTGGCTACATATATGTGAGAGAGAACGAAATTCCGTGATTTCTAAAGGGGTGAACACGATGGGATATTATATTGAGGTGGAACGCGGCGTGAAGCTGTATGTCGAGGATATTGGAGAAGGCATCCCTGTTCTGATGGTGCACGGCTGGCCGCTGGATCACCGAATGTACGAATACCAGGCCGCCTTGTTGCCTGCTTACGGGTATCGCTGTATTCAGGTCGACCTTAGGGGGTTCGGCAAGTCTGATCGACCATGGCATGGATACAATTATGATCGATTGGCAGACGATCTGCTGGCTGTGATGCAGGCACTTCAGTTAAACCAGGTACGGCTGATCGGGTTTTCCATGGGGGGAGCTGTGGTTACACGCTACATGAGCAGACACCGGGGATTTGGCGTCAGTCAGTTGATCCTGATCGGAGCAGCTACGCCTCGATTCACCCCAACCAGCGACTTTCCTTATGGTACTCCTGTCACAGAGGTAGATAAACTCATCAAACAAGCCTATACAGATCGTCCACAACTGGTAACTTCTTTTGGCGAAATGTTGTTTGCTAATCCCGTCAGCCAGAGCTTACGCGACTGGTTACGTGACCAGGGCTTTGCGGCAACAGTTCATAGCATGGCTTGTACTTTGTACTCACTACGTGACTCTGATTTGCGCCCTGATTTGCCATGTATACACGTGCCCACCTGGATTCTACACGGCAAGCTGGATCGGGTCTGTCCTTTCCCCCTGGCTGTCCAAACTCAAAAAGGAATTGCCGGATCAAGACTTATTCCTTTCGAACGAAGCGGCCACGGTGTGTTTTACGAAGCGCTACCCGAATTTAACTCTATCTTACTGAGCATACTAGCCCCATCCTCTACACATAATTGAAAACCTGTTCATCCTTATGTATAATTTATATTTATAAAAAACAAAAAAGACGCCTCAGCGCCGTTAATGGCTATGGGGCATCTTTCACTACAAACATTTATCCGCTTAGGATTGTTTGGTATGGTTGAAGCTCGTATTATTTAAAACAGCCAGCTTTTTCTCGCCCTTCACCATGGCAGAACCGCAAATGGGGCATGTCGGCTCGACAGAAAAAGCGAAGTTATCTCGCATCCAGCCGTTACATGTATCGCTGGCGCAATTCCAGACAGTTGTAATTTCCTCAGGAATCTCATCCATTGGCTTTTTCCGTGAATTGTACATAAACATCCCTCTTTCTTCATGATTTATAAAGCGATAAGATGTAATCAGTTCAAAAACGGTCTTATGAACAGATAAAAACAAATGCCCCAAACGCTATGTTCGGGGCATCTGAAGTAGGCTGTAATTTAAAATTACAGTTTTACAACGTTCTCAGCTTGTGGTCCACGGTTTCCTTCAACTACGTTGAATTCTACGCGTTGGCCTTCGTCCAAAGATTTGAAACCTTCGCCTTGGATTGCGGAGAAATGTACGAATACGTCGCTTCCACCTTCAACCTCGATGAAACCGAAACCTTTTTCTGCGTTAAACCATTTAACTGTACCTGTTTGCATGGAATTACCTCCAAAATGTATTTATATGACCTTTATTTTTTACAAATAAAAATTCACATATTGCACAAGGTTATTTCAACCTAAAACAATAGCCCTCTACAATATGCGAATCTCAGGTCACAATCTCAATATACTCATATTACCATAAGTGTATTGAAAACGCAAGCACTGGTGAATTTAATTTATGCAGAGTGCTTATGTTCTCTATTGCTGTCAAAGCTGTGTTCATTCGGCGGGAGCGAGTCATTAACGCCTACTTAAAACATTATATCCGCAGTTGCTACCTATTATACCAGCAATCAAGAAATAAATATACAAAACATTGCGCAGGAGACGAACTTCTTAATAAAAGTCCATCTCCTGCGTTTATTTGCTTATTTTGAACTACAAATCTGCCAGTGCTTTAATTTCCTCTGCTGTCAGCGCTTTGTTATACAATTGAACTTCATCCAGGCTGCCATTGAAGTAAGCATCGGCGGCAAAGCGGCTTTTGCCGAGATAAGCCTCGCTCGTCAGCAACTCATTGGGATTAAAGGTAATACCGTCATTAACAGCTACTTCCTCACCATTTACATACAATTTCCCTGTATTCCCTTCCAGTGTAACCGCTACATGCGTCCACTGGTTTAGCGGTAATGATGATTTGGAAAGCAAGCTTTGATCCGTACCTTCATGGATTGTAAACTGGAGTACACCGCTACCTTGGGAAGGGGTAAGAAACATATGCCGGGCTTGGCCGTTGCCGAAGTCAAAAATCCGTTGCCAAGCTGCACCGCCCTTCCAGTTCACCCAAGCGGAAAAGGTAAAATCCTTCGCATCTGTTACTGTATTTGGTAGTTGCACGTAACCATCCTTACCGTTTAGGACAAGCGCACCACCAAGCTTCCCGTCTTTATCCCATGCAGCACCACCATAGGTCTTACCATCAAATTGATTGTATGTGCTGTCGACAACCGTAGTTCCTTGATCTTCACTCCACGAATAGCGTGCGAGCTGAGGACCTTGGGCCTGCCCGGGAACAATGGCTGTAAAGCTTTTCTTAGCGGTGGCTTTGTCCTTTTTAATGGTCGCCGTCAATGTAACTGTTACAGGCTGAGAACCGGCTTCTGGACGGTATACATCACCTGTCACAGAAATATTCTCCGGGTGGGTGGACTCCCATGAAATAGTGGTATCTTGTGCTGCTTGAGTAGGTAGCGTCAGATTATAAAGAACATTGCTCGTATCGCCCAGACTAAGGTCCTTCTGCACAGCAGTTACAATCTTGCTGGCCTTCAGGTCAGGCTTTAGCGAACCCCATACCGCAACACCCTTGGAGGACAATGCGGTAAAAGCAAGCGTCTTGGCACCTGTGTCTGGATCACGGTGCCGCAGGAATACACCTTTGTACTTCGTGCCCTCTGCTGTAATTTCCAACTGATTGTCTGTTCCCAACTTCCATGTACCGTTCACTCCACCAGACAGTTTGCCACCGCGATCCAGATTGACGATAACAGCTTGCTTAATATTTGCCGAAATTTCCTTCCCATGATTTACATACGAGTATTGACCGAGGACATCCTTTTCTGACAGCTTTTTCAGTGAATCCTCATCTCCCGAATAACGATAAGGAGCAACCACAGGCCAACCGTCAGCGTTCATAAACATTTCATGTACCCGCACTTCAAACTGTTCGCCTCTCCCTGGGAAACGTGAGTGAAAAATGACAAAATGCTTTTTCGTCTTGGGATCATAATAAGCCGAGTTGTGTCCGGGCGACACATAGCCTGCACCCAGTCCTGTACCCGGATCACCAATTTCTCTTGGAATCAGGTAATTACCTATCAGTTTGACACCGTATGGTTCAATGGAAGCGTCATCAAAAAGTGGTTTGTCCGGATTCGCCTTGACCTTGATCATATCGTTGCCTTCAGCATCGTAGAAAGGACCATCCGGTGTTTTGGACCGAGCCACCCGCAGGTTGTATCCGCCATCCGCTGACAATCCACCATACGATAGGAACAAGTAATAGTAGTCCGTTTGCGGACTGTATTGTATGTACGGACCTTCCATACGAGCATGGTTGCCGCCTGTCAGCTTTTTCCCGTAGCCTTGACCTGGGAGCTGCTTCCCTGTTTTTTCATCCATCTGCATAATGAAGATGCCTCCTGAGTAGGAGCCATATACCATCCACAGCTTGCCGTTCTTATCGTAAAAGGTGTCCGGGTCCACGGCATTCGGATGCTTGGTTGCGTCATAGATCGTCCCATCCTCACTCGGTTGGTCCCACATACCGGATTTTAGAAAAATTCCTTTATTCTTATACGGCCCTTCAATTTTATCAGCAACGGCTAGACCCATTGCTGAACGCGGTGAGTCACCCTTGCAAGCGTTATAGTACATATAGAACTTGCCATCTGCCAGTTGAATGACATCAGCTGCCCACAGCGTGTCCGTCTGTGCCCAATCCAGCGCTTCCTTTAATTCTTCTTTGACGTTGGGAATCAATGCATTACCATTCGCCACTCCTGTAGCAATCGTATCCCAATTCATGAGGTCTTTGGACTTGGCAGCCGCCAGATGTGAGCCAAAAATGTAAAAGGTGTCTTTCACTTTCAGAATGGATGGATCATGTACGGAAGTCTCCTTGAAAGAGACAGCCTTTTTACTTTGAATTGAAAAGTTTTCTAGGTCTTGAGCTTGAAGGGAAGTTTGCCCCACATTTTGAATTCCATCTGTATCTGAATTGAGTGTCGGCTCGGCTCCTACCAAAGAAGCAGGCAACAACAGTGCACCTGCGAGTGAAGCTGCCGTTACTTTACGAACAAATGTTTGCCTCATAAATCAATCTCCTCTCGTTTTGAACATCCCTGATAACATAAAACTATTGAGAAAGCGGTCAGGATTATGTTTGTATTAACTTCTTCAGCCTCGAATTTAAAGTTGTTTACCCCTCCCATTCATAACTAAAGCGCTTTCAATTGATTTGAAAAATATAAAATCACCTTCTGTTAAGAAGGCCGATTCAAACCTGACGGTTAACCGTACCTCTATATTATTCAATAGATATGGAAAATTCAATATGAAATTTTATGTTTTTATAAATTATTTATTTAATTATTAACATTAATAAAAGTATTGCGTAAATTTCTAGTTTAAAGTTATAATTTTACAAGTTAAATTTTATGTGTTATCTGCCGATATACCTAAAAAGAATGATTTTACGATTACTGTAAAACAAACCTTTAAATTTTATGAGGAGGTGAAAATATATGCAATGGTATTTAAATGCTTTAAAGAACTATGTAGGATTTCAAGGTAGAGCAAGACGTACAGAGTATTGGATGTTTATCTTATTTAGTGTAATCGTCAGCTTTGTAATCAGTCTGATCGATAGTCTCTTCGGCTTAACTCCGATATTGACTTACATTTATTCTTTGGCTGTCCTGCTGCCATCCTTGGCCGTCCTGGCCCGTAGACTGCATGATACAGGCAGAAGCGGATGGTGGATTCTAATCGCTCTGATTCCTCTGGTAGGGTCAATTATTTTGATCGTATTCACATGCCAAGACAGTCAGCCTAGCGACAATAAGTATGGAAAAAACCCTAAATTGTAATGGTTGTAGATGTCTAAAACCTCTTTCACTTTTGTGAAGGAGGTTTTTTTCATATCCGCATCTCCCATCGAAATTCCAGCAATAAGTTTATCTGGAGACCCCTGCGTCCATACTGGAATAAAAAGTATCCTCAAGGAGAAGGAGAACGTTTATGCGTTTTCGGAAAAGAACCCCCCCGAACAAAGTTAAAAAACCGCCAGTCCAGCACAGCGAAAGTAAGTCTGAGCATTCAGAAGAGCAGCTCAGTGCGAATATCGAAAGCAATCTTCAGCGAATCAGACAAGCACTCGGTAACAGCACCGACATCATCATAAGAGAAGTTCGTATTGGCAAGAATGGTGATCAGCTCATTGCAATCCTCTATACGGACGGTTTGGCGGACAAAAATATAGTCTCCGACTTCATTATGGAATCGATGATGCTGGATAGTAGCTTGTCCAGGGACGTAGAGTGTAGGCTCCAGAATTCCTCTAGTGTCATGCATATATTGAAAGACTATGCCCTAACCATCGGAAGCATTCGGGAGATTATCGACTTTGAAACCTTATATAACGCGCTGTTGTCCGGGGATGCTGTCATTTTGATTGATGGTGAAACGCAGGGAATAATCGCTAGCACACGTGGATGGAAGGATCGTGGGGTCACGGAGCCTGCCTCGGAAAATGTCGTCCGTGGGCCACGGGAAGGATTTTCTGAGACACTGCGCACGAATACGGCCTTAATTCGGCGTAAGATTAAAGATCCGAATTTGTGGCTGGAGACCCAACAAATCGGTCGTGTGACCCAAACTGATGTCGCTGTCATGTATATCAAGGGGATTGCAAACCCTAAATTGGTTGAGGAAGTTCATGAGCGACTGAATCGCATTGATGTAGACGGCATTCTCGAAAGCGGGTATATCGAGGAGTTAATCCAGGACGAAACTTTTACCCCTTTTCCGACAGTATACAACTCTGAACGCCCAGACGTGATCGCCGCGGAGCTGTTGGAAGGAAAAATCGCGATCCTGGTGGATGGAACCCCGTTTGTGCTTGTCGTGCCTGCGCTGTTTGTTTCCTTCCTGCATGCGGCAGAGGATTATTATCAGCGTGCAGACATTAGCAGCTTTATCCGGGTTCTACGTTACACCGGAGTTTTTATCTCCCTGCTCGGTCCGTCCTTATATGTTGCTATCACTACATTTCATCAGGAAATGCTGCCGACCTCACTGCTGATCGGTCTAGCGGCACAGCGGGAGGCTGTTCCTTTCCCCGCCTTTATCGAAGCGCTCATGATGGAACTGACATTCGAAATATTGCGAGAAGCTGGCGTTCGTATGCCCAAGTACATCGGGGCAGCCGTCTCTATCGTAGGCACACTCGTCATTGGACAAGCTGCTGTCGAGGCGGGCATCATATCTGCGGCAATGGTTATTGTCGTATCGATTACCGCGATTTCCAGCTTTGTGCTTCCTGCCTATAATATGTCCATTGCTTTTCGTATGCTGCGGTTCCCCTTGATGGGACTCGCTGCTTCCTTTGGGCTGTTCGGGATTATCGTTGGGGGCATTGCCCTCATCCTGCATATGTGCAGTCTTCGTTCGTTTGGCGTTCCCTATATGACTCCTTTTGCACCTCTAATACCGACGGACACCAAAGATACCATATTCCGGCTTCCTCACTGGATGATGATTTCACGTCCCCGGTTAGTCGATCAGAAGAATGTCAAACGTCGAAACAGCACTCCGCCCCGAAAATCACGGGAATAGAAGAAAAGAGAAACCGTCGGAAAGGAGTGGATAATCATGAAGCGGAAGAAAGTGATTCTGTTCCTGATTCTTGCACTCGTTTTACTTCTGACGGGCTGTTGGAATCGCAGGGAGTTGAATGAGCTTGCCATCGTCGTGGGTATGGGGATTGATAAACAAGGAGATCAGTTCCGGGTCTCTCTACAAGTGGTGGACCCTGGAAAAGCATCGGCCAAAAAAGGAGCAGGCGGCGGTGCTCCAGCCACCTTGTATACAGAAGAAGCGGATACCATATTTGAAGCAATCCGAAAAATAACAACGATTAGCCCCCGGAGAATGTATTTTTCTCACCTACGTATATGTGTAATTGGTGAGTCGATGGCCACCGAAGGAATGGCGAAAGCTTTAGATTTACTCTCCAGATATCATCAGTTCCGAACCGATTTTTATATTGTAGTGTCCAAGGGCACTAGTGCGGAGGATACGTTGAAAATTATGACGCCTTTAGATCCGATTCCCGCAAATGACCTTTTCTCCTCTCTGGAAACATCACAGAAAAACTGGTCACCCAGTACAACAGTAACTTTGGATGAAATGATTGCAGCTATTACCAGTGAAGGAAAACAGCCTGTGCTGACAGGCCTTCGGGTCATTGGCAATAGAGAAATGGGAGAAACCAGCGGCAATGTGCAAGAGATCGCCCCATCCGCCCGATTACAGTATTCCGGACTTGCTGTATTTAGAAAAGACCGATTAATCGGTTGGCTAAATGAAACTGAAAGTAGAGGCTACAACTTCATCCTTGGCAATGTGCAAAGCTCTGTCGGCTTTGTAGCTTGCCCCGGAGGCGGCAAAGTCGTCTCGGAAATCATTCGAACCCAAACCGCTATAAAAGGGAGCGTTTATAGGGGGGAGCCCCAGATCAATATAAAAATGCAGGTTGAGGCCAACGTGGGGGAAGTTGAATGTACTGGCCTGGATTTGACCCAGGTGGGGACGATTTATGACCTTGAGAACAAAGAAGAAGAAAAGATAGAAGAGATTATGAACTTGGCTGTCAGAAAAGCTCAAAAATCATACAAAGCTGATATTTTCGGATTCGGTGAAGCCATTCACCGTGCTGACCCGAGAACCTGGAAATCCATTAAAAAAAATTGGGATTATGAATACTTTACAGAATTACCTGTACATATCAAGGTGGATTTCAAGATTCGGCGTTTGGGTACGATTGGCAGCTCATTTTTAAATGATATTAAGGAGTAAAATCCCTTACCCTACAAAAGAAGGTGTTTTCCAAGATGCTGTCTCATATGGTGAACGTTTTGGGCATAATACTGATCGCTGCTGCAATCAGCTTGGTCGAGGTCCCCTACATGTGGAAAAAGAGGTTAAAAAAAGAGCTTTGGGTATTTTTCTTCCTTCTCTTTTTTGCCGTCGGCATTGGCTGTGTCAAGGCATTAAATTGGCTAATTCCAACTCCTCTTGATTGGATAACAGCCGTATATAGGCCATTTAGCGATTTCCTGACCTATATGGGTCTAATCAGATAAGACGAGGTGAACATTGGTGCCCGGACAGATTAAAATTTCAGCACGCCAAATTATGATATTAACAACTTTATTTACGATCGGGAGTGCAATCCTCATCGTCCCTTCCGGTATGGCATCGGTAGCCAAACAAGATGCGTGGATTGCCGCGCTCGTTGGAGTCGGGGCCGGGCTCCTTATCTTGTATATGTACAGCAAGATTGCAGCTCTGTATCCAGATATGACCCTGATTGGGATTATGGAAACCCTGCTCGGAAAATGGTTAGGCAAAGCCGCCGGTCTTCTGTTTTTCATCACACTATTCATCAATGCCCCTGCACCCGTTTTATTTTATATAGGGAATTTTATGACTACTCAAATGATACCAGAAACACCGATTCTAGCGGTAAATATTCTCTTTGCGCTTATTGTAGTTTTGGCTGCTCGACTAGGTCTCGAAGTGCTGGTCCGTTCGGCTGAACTGCTATTTCCGTTATTTACTCTGCTTTATATTTCTTTTGTAGGTTTAGTGGTGTCCGATATTAAGCTGGAAAATGTTCAACCTGTATTGGAGGCGGGAGTTGGACCTATTTGGCCTGCTGCCCTGTCCTTTTGTAGCACTGTGTTTATACCTCATATTATTTTGCTCATGATCTTCCCGGCTTCTATAAATCGTTCCGATCAAACCCGTAAGGCTTTTTTCATAGGCAGCGTGATTGGCGGATTGATGTTGGTCGTAGTGGTTGCATTGGCAATTTTGGTATTAGGTCCTGACTTAACGGCAAGAAATCTATATCCTAGCTATGCGTTAGCCAAAAAAATTAGCATCGGCAATTTTCTACAGCGCATCGAAGCAATCATGGCTACTATGTGGTTTATTTCGCTCTTTTTTAGAATTACGCTGTATATGCACACCACGGTGACAGCAATAGCCCAAATCTTCCGTTTGAAAAAAGACCGGCAATTGGTGCTTCCTCTCGGGATGATTTTAGTCATCCTGTCCATCATTGTGTATCCCAATGTCCCTTACCAACAAACCTATGATACAAAGACGTGGGTTCCTTATACACTATCCATCGGGTTGTTGTTCCCCTTACTGTTGCTCTGTATTCATGGGATACGAACAATGTGGTCAAAGAAAAGGGCAGAATCCAAAGGGTAGATCACATCCATTATTCACATCCGTGAATTTTTTTAGCTTTACCTGTTTACATTCTCCTCTTTTAGTTTATTTTAAACGAGTATTAAGCTGGCACTAAGATTGGGTGTGTATGATGTATATTAGAATCTGGTAACTACATAAGCCGGATCGGCTAAAGGCATAAACATTACTCCCGTTGGATATCCATATAAGGCTCCACTCTGTCAGAAATTGAATGAAACACAAAGGAGATTTTACACTTATGAATCGAAAACGAATGTTGGTCATCTGTACACTGTTGCTGGCGTTGTCTATTGGGCAATCTTCTACTTGGGGAAGTCGGGCTAATGCTGCTACACTGGCTCCAGAGAGAGCCCCTCAGGTACAGGATAATGAAGCTTCCAAGGATGATGAACTGTTGAAAACATTGGGCGCATCCTCGGATGAGCAATTATATGAAGCGTTGTATAACGGTCAAACCTTGGCAGATATTGCACACACCAATAATCAGGATGCACAGGCTGTCGTTGATTTACAAGTAGCTCAGTTAACGGAGCAGTTGGATCAACGACTGGCTAATAAGAGCATTACGCCTGAGCAATATCAAGCCCATAAAGCAGAATTGACACAAGTCGTTGCTAAAAGTGTGTTCGGGCTGTAAGTCAGTGACGTACGTGGCCAGCTATACGCCGTAGTTCATGACACCCTCAGAGGTGCTTCTTAATTCATGTCAAAAAGGCGCTCCCCCGACGGGATGGCGCCTTTTTGCTGTCTATATTTTGTTGTAAATTACACTTGGTATACTCGGATCAAGTTAGTGGTGCCCGCCTCAGCGACTGGAACACCCGCCGACAGGACTACAGTGTCACCTTTATGGATATATCCTGCATTCAGAGCGTTACGGATGGAGGATTCGAACATTTCATCCGTTGTAGCTACTTTATCCCCTTTGATCGGGAACACACCGGATAACAGGCAAATTTTAGCGAATACCGTATTATTCGGAGTAACCGCAATAATAGGCGCCTTCGGACGATATTTGGATACCATACGTGCCGTGAATCCACTGGCAGTCGAGGTAATAATCGCTTTGGCATCCAGCTCCAGAGACGAACTTACCGCACCCTGACTAATCACTTCGGTAATGTTGGTGCTCTGACGTGCTCTGCGCTTATCGAACTGCTCCTGATAATCCAATTGTGATTCTGCACTGGCAGCTACCGCAGCCATGGTCCGTACAGACTCGACAGGATATTTACCTGCTGCAGATTCGCCCGACAGCATAACAACATCGGCTCCTTGCATAACGGCATTAAACACGTCACTAACTTCAGCTCTCGTCGGACGCGGGTTTACCTGCATGGATTCCAGCATGTGGGTAGCTACGATAACGGGCTTGCCAACCAGATTACACTTGTCGATCATTTCTTTTTGCATCACAGGCACATCTTGAATCGGCACCTCGACGCCCAGATCGCCACGGGCTACCATAATGCCATCGGAAGCCTCGATAATATCATCCAGGTTTTCCATGCCTTCAGCATTTTCAATTTTGGAATAAATTTGTACATGCTCAGCATGATGTCCCTTCAAAATCTCACGGATTTCACGGATATCGTCGCCTTTACGCACAAAAGAAGCCGCAATAAGCTCAACGCGCTGCTCCACCCCAAATTGGATGTGCCTCACATCTCGCTCCGTCACGCCTGGAAGGGTTGTATGAATCCCTGGCAGGTTTACACCTTTTCTCGGCTTCAAAATACCGCCGCTTACAATATTACAAATCATTTCCGTACCTTCGATGGAGGTTACAGTCAGATCAACCAAACCGTCGTCAATGAGAATGCGGTCGCCTGGTTTGATGTCCTTCGGCATATCTGGGTAATTCACTGAAATACGATGCTCGTCCCCTAGAATCTCTTCTGTGGTCAGAATGAGCTGGCTACCTGGCTTCAGCAGACAAGATGCCTCTCTCAGCTTGCCAATCCGTATTTCCGGTCCTTTAATATCCATCATGACAGGGATAAAGGTATTCATTTCCTTCGCAGCCTGACGCACATTTTCGATACGCTTAACGTGATCTTCCAGCTCACCGTGAGCCATATTCAAGCGGGCTACAGTCATACCAGCCTGGATCATTTCTTTTAACAAATGAATGGAGTCACAGGCAGGTCCCATAGTACAAATAATTTTCGTTTTAAGCATAGTAATGTCATCCTCCTGAATGTCTTTACTGTATGGTTTTCTATTCCACTTTGCTTCTCTATCTACATTAAACTTATATGGCTCTATTCTACCTGTACCCGTGCACCAAGACTATGAACTATAGTATGATGAATGTACTACAGTATAATGAATGTTGAAGACATCGGGGAGTGAGTTTCGTGATTACATTGGTGGATATACGGCAGGACAACGGAGTGGACTGGTATGAAAAGGCTAGTGCAAATAGCGACAACGATGACTTACTGTTCATTTTGGTCACCTTTGGCAAATGTGTATATTGGGTGAACGATTGCAAATTCATTCTCGGTAAAGGTGAAACACTGCTTTTACCCAGTCATCTGGATTACTATGGCAAGAGCATTCCTACGCTTTTTCATACCAAGTATGTGATACATTGCCGCAAAACATGTACGAACAGCACACTTCCCATCCTGAATACTGACAAGCCGTTGTTGATCAAGCCCGGATGCTACGACATGCTGCATGAACGGATCAAATCGATGTACTATCAATGGACTGAACACCCAAGCTACTACACCATGATGGCTGACTGTCTGCTGACCGAGGCCATGATATATATGAATCAGGAATGGGACAAAGGCGCCATTTCTTGCGATCGAGAGCGACATGTGGAACATATGAAACAGTATATCCAGAACCATTACCGGGAAAAGGTAACCAAGGAGGAGCTTGGCGACGCCATCCGTAAAACCCCCAATTATGCCGCGACGCTGCTGCGTGAGGTAACACGCCAAACGATCAGCGAGCATGTACATACGCAACGTATTAAAACCGCCATCTACATGCTGACCGAGTCCCGGCTAACGATTCGTGAAATTTCGGAGTATGTGGGATATAGTGATGTGTCCTATTTCCATCGAATCTTCAAACGGTTAACAGGCTGCTCACCGTCCGAATTTCTGGATGAACGTTCCTCCATCGTTTAGAACTACAGAAATAGGATTATGGGAAGATGATACGAAGCAATTTTGAATTTGAAGCTAGAAAAAAGAACGCTCATTTTTTTGAGCGTTCCTGGGAAAATCAGTTTTCTTCCTCTTTTTTTTCGTAGGTGAAATTTCTTAAAATGACCTGTTTTGTTTTAGAAGTTATTTCTTCTCCCTTATTATCCAAATTTGCAACCTGATCGCTTTGGTACTTGTTTGGAACCTTAACGGGATAAAAATCTCCGTGCTCAGTTAGCAGGACATGGGGTTGTTTAGATTCAGCTAGATGAGTTAGTTCTTTCTTTCTCTCTGGTGAGAGCTGGTTAGAATCATCGGTTGCCTTAGTCTCAGTTTTGGTTACACTGGTTTTAGAATCGCCGGTTACCTTAACCTCAGTTTTAATTTCATTAGCAAAAGTTTGGCTTTGAATGACGGTTATAACCCCTCCGATAAGAACAGTTAGACCTAAGACAACAACACTTGTTCTTAATCGCTTGTTCACACGCACACACCTCCCTTCTCAAAAGATGTATTACGTATTTTAGAAAATATTAGTATTATAACGAGTTCATAAAAAACATAATAATCGTTAAATAAAATAGTATTAAAACGTAACGTATCCATTTCCTGAAATCGTATAATCATTGAGGTTAAGTACCATTACCTGGTATTCTCCAAAACCTGGAGCTTTAATTTGAAAATCCCTATTTTCATCTGTATATCTTCCATAAACGGCAAAAACCTCTCCCAAATAATTTTTGTTCACAAGCAGGTAACCTACTTCAGGGCTGGACCAAGAACTACCATCTGCCCATTGTACTACATGGAAATTCAGGATAGCTGCGTTATTAACCGAAAACTTATTAGAGTAAACAGCCCCATCGTCTCGAGAATGGTGACTAAATGACCATGCTCCCAATGACATAGGAGAAATCTTTTGATCGAGTTGAGTCTTTTCTTTTTCAACAGCAATTGATTCTATGGGTTTCGCATTTTTGATAACTTCATTATATTCTTCAGGCGTCAAACCGCTCAATAGTGAATTCGAATTAGCAATTGAAGAATATGGTGGGAATAGAGACGATGAAGAAGATTCTTTAGCCGATGAAGAGGAATCTGCGTAGGAGCTTGTAGGGCTCAATCCGATGGCTACCAGCATGACAACTAGCATAGTTACAAGAAATTTTTTCACGAATAATTGCCTCCCAAATACTAAATTTTAACAACATTTATATAATAACACACAAAATACCCATAGTGTACATATTATTTGTAATTTTTACCTCATTGACACAATATTTCGTCTCCTTCCGGAAGTCTGACAGATAAAAATGGACAATCATTCAGCATGAAGGGAGCATTTTCAGTCTATTGGGCGTTTAAAAACGGACTAACGTCCAAAGTCCATTTCATTGAGATGCTCTGAAACCCATTGCGTTATGAGCCGACTGTTGGCCAAAGCCAAATTACGTATCCGGTTACGTAATGATAAAGTCTATAAAAAACGGTCTCCCTACCTGGAAGCTTCTCTAGCATCCCTTTTCAACAAGGGCCAAGAGCGCTCCAAAGTAGGGCGACCGTTATAGTTCATTTATATGCGAATCTGTGCTTATTCCGAAATCATATTAAGTTGAAGAACCCGCTGTTTTGACCTCTTCCAACATTTTATCGTTATAGCCAAACATCCAGGTCAGGACAAACGCTACAACCATAGCAGCCAAGTTCGCCAAAATGTAAAGCGGAAGCTGATGGTTCATGTAGAGCAACGTGCCTGGAATGACTGTAACTGCCATACCTGTAGCCGCCAAATGGAAGACAGAAGCGATAAAACCACCAACCGCACCACCGATAAGCCCCATGACAAAAGGCTTCATGTATCTCAGGTTGACCCCGAAAATAGCCGGTTCCGTAATCCCCAGAAAAGCAGACAACGAGGAAGGAAGTGCTAACGCTTTCAGCTTGCTATTCTTCGTTTTCAGTCCAACCGCCAGACAGGCAGCACCTTGAGCAGCCATAGCGCAGGTAATGATGGCGTTAAAGGCGTTTGCGCCGTTCTTTTCAAGCAGTTGAATCTCCAAAAAATTAAAGATATGATGCACACCTGTAACGACGATAATCTGATGTAAGAAACCGATGACAATCCCTGCAATACCGAAAGGCAAATCCAGCACAAACGTTGTTCCGTGCAGCACCCATTCCTCAAGTGAATGGAAAATCGGACCGATGGCAAACAACCCTAGGGTAATCATGATCAACAGTGTTAAAAACGGTGTAAGAATCAGATCTAGCGCTTCAGGCACCCGTTTGCGCAGCGCCCGCTCCAGCTTGGCTCCGATCAAGCCCACGAAGAAAGCTGGCAATACCGAGCCTTGATAGCCCACCACAGGAATGAATCCGAACATCGTCAACGGGTGTGCTGAGCCGTCCGCAACACTATAAGCGTTGGGCAAGGCTGGGTTTACCAGCATCAGACCGAGAACGATACCCAGCACTGGACTACCACCGAATACTCTAAAGGCTGACCATGCGACTAACGCTGGCAGAAAAGCAAAGGCCGTATCCGTTAACACTTGTGTGTATAATAGGAAATTGGGTGAAATATCCTGTGGCGTCATGCCAAGTAGAGCGAGAATTTGTGGCTGAGTGAGCAAGCCACGTAGCCCCATGAACAGCCCTGTAGCGACCAGCACAGGAATAATCGGTACAAACACATCACCAAAGGTACGGATGGAGCGCTGGAAGACGTTTCCTTCCTTTTTCGCCTGACTCTTCACCTCTTCTTTAGATGAACCAGTCACGCCAAGCTTTTCGACCTCTTCAAAAATTCGATTTACCGTACCTGTACCAAAAATAATCTGATATTGTCCGGAATTGAAAAAAGCACCCTTGACCTTGTCGATCTCCTCAACTTTTTTCTGATCAATTTTCTCCTTGTCATGCACCATAATCCGCAAGCGTGTCGCGCAATGAGCAAAAGATGCAATATTTTCTTGCCCACCGATTGCCTGGATCACTTCTTTAGCTATTTCTCTGTTCTCCGCCATGATGTTCATCCTCTCGTTGATTCCGTTATGTTTGATGATTAACGATCCACTTGATGTTTTAGCCTACTCATGTAAAATCCCATTTCACCGCCTGGAAGAGAGCCTCTCCCTTGTCGGCAAAAAAGCGTATTTCGTCACTCTCTGGATGCGGAAAAATACGACTGGTGAACACCTCTTCCCCATCATTGACGAAAATCTCAACCGAAGACGTATCTACAAACAAATGAAGTTTGATATGATCTTTATCCCATGAACACTGCCGTACCTCACCATACGAAGTGGCTACAGGCTCACCTGATTGCGAACGATCCAATACAAGTTTGCGACTGATGGCATCATATTTAATTACCGTTTTCTCAGTCTCACTCGCACGGAATTCAATACCAAACATCTTAGCGCTTAAAAGATCTACCTCACAGATCAGCTCATAGGCCGTACCTGTAAATCCTTCATAGGTTTTGCTCTCTGAGAATAACGTGTCAGCTACCCGATCCTCACGATTTCTGCGTAGCGTAGTCAGCTCAGGAATTGGCCGCTGCAAGAGTTTGCCCTCATGAAGCGTAAGCTCCCTTGGTAATGTCAGACAATGAGCCCATCCGTTCGGATCTGTGGGATAGTCGATATCCGGCAGACCCATCCATGCCACCATAATACGCCGCCCCTGCGGGTCAATCATCGTCTGTGGCGCATAGAAGTCAAAGCCTCTATCGAGCTCGTGGAATGCGCCGTGCTTCAGTGTTCTTGTCCCGGTATCCAGCGGCTTGCCGATTACGTAGCCCGATTGATAAATATTGTGATTTTCATCCCCGGAAGGCTCCAAGCCCTGAGGAGAAAAGATCAAGACACCTGCTTCGTTCAGTTCAAAATAATCCGGACATTCCCACATGTAGCCAAACGACTCCAGCCCTGTGCACAATTCTCCCTCAAACTCCCATGAATGAAGGTCGGTTGATCGGTAGAGGACGGCGCAGCCTGTTAAATTCGTTCTTTGAGCACCAATCACACAGTAAAAGCTATCGCCGTCTTTCCATAGCTTGGGATCACGAAAATGGTCTGTATACCCTTCTGGCACATTGGAAATAACGGGGTGCTCCCATTTAGTAATGCGACCGTTCTCGTCCATAACAGCCATGCATTGATAAGGATGTCTGATCCAATCTTCATCTCGTGCATTTCCCGTATACAGCATATATAATTTGCCCTCATGCTCCAGTGCGCTGCCTGAGTAAGCCCCATGTGAATCAAAATAATCCCCAGGTGCAATGCCAATGCCCGCACTATTCCATGTGGCCAAATCTCTGGATTTCAAATGATACCAGTATTTCATCCCATGATCCGTTCCGAGTGGAAACCACTGATAAAATAAGTGGTATTCACCTTGGTAATACGAAAAGCCATTGGGGTCATTGAGCAAACCTGTCGGTGGCTGGATATGAAACCCCTGCCGCCAGTGACATTGCTCCACTTTCTCCTCCAAGCTGGCTATTTCACCGGGCTCTGCCTGCTCGATCATTCGATACTTTTGTTCTCTTGTCATTTTCATAGTTGTACCTCATTTTTATTAAAACTTCGCCTCAGGAACCGGTTCCAAATTAGTGAAAAAATATTCTTTCGGAACCGGTTCCCATACGATTAAAAAAATGCTCATCCATGGATTTGCAACCGATTCCATTTATGTCCGTATACTATGGAACCGGTTTCGAAGAAATTATAATCCACTTGTTCAGCGTTTGTCAACGCTTTCTCTTTCGATAAGGGAATAATTCATGACCGTCACTTTTTCTACCGATTTATGTTCTACCAGCCGCATAATATTTTGCGCTGCTACACGTCCAGCATCCATATACGGATATTGAACGGTTGTCAGCGCAGGGTGAATGACCTCCGTAATATCGTATCCCCCAAAGCCAGTTACCGACAAATCCGACGGAATGACAATCCCTCTGGAATAAGCCGCATTGATTACGCCCAGCGCAATATTATCCGTAGCACACACCATTAACGTTGGCTTGAAATTGTCCAAAATAGCGGATGCAGCAATTCGTGCATCGGACATTTTAAATCCGGTCTCATAGTATCTGATATCATACCCTGCTGCTTGCATCGCATCGTCCGTACGAGACTCAGTAGGCAATGCATCGCGTACAGCCTGCCTAAAGCCCTCCTTGCGCTGCACACCGACGGCAACATCCTTTTCAGTAACACCAACGTAGGCAATTTCGCGGTGTCCCTGAGACAAAACGTACGTGCCAATATCATATCCTGCACGATAGTCATCATGGATAAGGCTATGAAGCTGCTCGTGCTGCTGGCCCACCAGCAACACTGGAATACCGATGTCACGAATCGCGGTCAGATGGTCGTCTGTAATTTGAGCAGCCAGCAAAATGATACCCGAAATCTTTTGTCGGCCCAGCTCATAAATGGCTTCGATTTCACGCTGTACATCCTGGCTCGTATTGGAGATCAGCATCTGATAATGCTGAGAACGCAGTTCCTCATCAATCCCCATCAGCGTATGAGATGTCGCAAAAGAATCCAGACGCGGCACAACGGTGCCGATGATGTTGGTCCGCTTCGCCTTAAGACTCTGGGCAAAGGCATTGGGCACATAGCCCGTGGCTTTAACCACTTTTTCAATTTTTCGTTTCGTATCCACGCTGACAGACCCGCCGTTCAAAAAACGGGATACCGTGCTCTTGGATACACCAGCCATTTGGGCTATATCTGCAATCGTCTTATTCATGAAGTCCCCCGGAGATTTTTCGTATTCACAAGCTTCCAAAACGTCTCTTTTCACATAACCCTATAATACCATATGGCGGGATTGGATTGCTGTGGCTCCAGACCCATCATGCACAAAACGCCGTCCCTTCAGTGAAGAAGGAAACGGCGTCTCATGATGAACGTAATTTTAAAAATCAAAGTTATCCGGATCTGGACCTACCCGAAGATCGGCATTTAACGCCTGAATTCGATCCATATCCTCGCGCGTCAGTTCGAAGTCAAAAATATCGGCATTTTCGACGATCCGATGCGCCTTGGTAGACTTGGGAATGGTGACAACTCCCTGCTGCACATCCCAGCGTAAAATCACTTGCGCCACCGATTTACCGTACTTGGTCGCTATGTCTTGCAGTACCAGATGATCCAGCAATTGGCCTTGCATTAACGGGGACCAGGCTTCCATTTGAATGTCGTTCGTTTGACAGAATTGCAACAGCTCGGTTTGGGTTAATTGTGGATGGAACTCCACCTGATTGATCATTGGCTTGATTTCAGCATCTTTCATGAGATCTTCCAAATGATGAATCTGGAAGTTGCTGACTCCAATTGCCTTAATCCGTCCTTCTTTATACAAGGATTCCAACGCTCTCCAAGCTTCTTTATACTTTCCCTGAACTGGCCAATGAATCAGATATAGATCCAGGTATTCCAGACCCAGCTTATCCAGACTGGCTTCATAAGCTGCTCGTGTCTCTTCATAGCCTAAATCTGCATTCCACACTTTGGACGTGACGAACAGTTCTTCTCTGGACAGATTATTTTCCTGAAGGGCTTCCTGAATAGCCTGCCCTACACTGCTTTCATTCGCATAGATTGCAGCTGTATCTATACTGCGGTAGCCATGCTTTACAGCAGCCTTTATAGCATCGACCAGCTCCGAACCTTCCTCCACTTTAAATACCCCGATGCCAAACCAAGGCATACGAACTCCGTTGTTTAACAATGTTGTGCTTTGTAAGTTTTGTGTCATTTTGTATCTTCCTCTCTATTTTTTAAAAGCTTTAACCTGTAATGGTGGTTGTATCCCTTTTTTCGAGCATACGACTCCAGCCTGTGAGCAGAACCGCAACGAAAACCATAATGCTCCCGATCCAGGCTGTATGAATGAGACCGAGTGAATCCGTTACAATCCCGCCTACATAAGCTCCGATGGCTATCCCTGCGTTGAAAGCAGCAATATTAACAGCAGAGGCAACATCGACAGCTTTGGGTGCAAACCGTTCGGCTAACATGACTACATATACCTGTAACCCGGGCACGTTCATAAACGCAAGCAATCCCATAAAGAAGATCGTAATCAGTCCTGCCGTTTTAAAAGGTGCCGTGAACAACAGGAGAAAAAGGATCACTGCTTGAATCAGAAACATGTAAAACAAAGCTGAAAGCGGCTTACGGTTTGCTGCTTTTCCGCCAATGACATTCCCGATGGCAATCGCAATTCCATACAGCAAAAGAATAAACGTTACCGTACTTTGCTGAAATCCGGTTATGTCATGAAGTAATGGAGATAAATAAGTAAACACCACAAATGTGCCTCCATACCCCAAAGCTGTAATGATAAATGCAAGTAGCAAGCGACCATTGGTAACCAGTTTGACCTGCTCGCGGAAAGGAGTCTTGTTCCCTTTGCGCAGCGTAGATGGCAGCAGAATCAGATTGGCGATGAGTGCCACTACACCGACGACCACAATCGCCATAAATGCAGCCCGCCAACCCCATTGCTGCCCAATATAGGTACCCAAAGGTACACCTGTGACTGTGGCTACGGTCAACCCGGAGAACATAATGGAAATCGCACTCGCTCGACGATCATCCGGCACAAGATCGGCCGCGATGGTGGAACCGATGGACATGAACACCCCATGGGCAAACGCCGAGATCACACGTGCAATCAGCAGCAAGGCAATTCCACTAGAGACCGCAGCAAGGCTGTTACCTGCAATAAATATAATCATGATCCACAGCAGCAACGTTTTACGGGGAACACTTGATGTTAATGAGGTCAAGACAGGTGCCCCAATGGTAACCCCTAATGCATACAGCGTTACAGTTAGTGCGGACATCGTTACAGATATGTGCAAGTCTTCAGCAATCAGGGGAAGCAGTCCCACGCTGATGAACTCAGTTGTCCCAATCGCAAAGGCGCTTACGGCTAGAGCCAGTAATGGCCATATACTTCCTTTTGATTCTGGCGACATGTTTTTCCCTCCTATCTATAGAAATCTTCAACCAACAGATGTTATTATGAGTTATTCAAGCAATTATGAACAGTACGTACTTTTTAGTGATATAGGTACCAAAAAGTACCCTAAATAAAGTTCTTTTTGATTAAAACAGGCTGTTAAGGTATGTATAACAGAAAGCGATACACATGGAGGGATCGGCATTGGGGAAGAAAAAATACAATATCTCTGTTGAGGCGACGTTAGAGGTAATCGGGGGGAAATGGAAATGCGTGATTTTGTGTCATTTGACACATGGAAAGATGCGGACAAGCGAATTAAAACGGATGATGCCTTCCATAACTCAAAAAATGCTGACTCAGCAGCTTCGTGAATTAGAGGAAGACGGCATTGTCAATCGGATTAGCTATAATCAGGTTCCACCCAAAGTGGAATACGAGCTTAGTGAATATGGATGTAGTCTGAAAAGCATTTTAGATTCTCTTTGTGCCTGGGGAGAAAGACATATCATTAAAGAATATGGGGATAAATCTGCGGTTTTGGAAGATAACATTCTGAATAAGCTGTAAAGCCAAAAAGAGCGCCTGCAATACATCAGCAGGCGCTTCCTCTCTCTGAATTCCAAGGGTTACCAATTAGATTCCGTTTTATTTTGTGAAATCAATGACCATGCGCCCTTGGATTTTGCCATGCTCCATCTCCTCGAAGATCTCATTAATGTCTTCGAGCGGACGTTTTTGTACAAGAGGGACGACTTTACCTTCTGCAGCGAACTGGAACGCTTCTTTAAGGTCTTCACGAGTGCCGACCAAGGAGCCAATAACTTGAATGCCGTCCAGAACCAGACGAGGAATGTCCAGATCCATCTTATCGGTTGGAAGACCTACAGCAACAACACGCGCGCCAGCTTTTACAACGTCGATGGCCTGGTTGAAAGGTGTTTTGGCAACAGCAGTAACCACGGTTGCATCCAGACCAGCACCGTTTGTTAACTCCTTGGCTCGGGCGACCGGATCTTCTTTCATACTGTTAACGGTATAGTCAGCACCAATTTGTTTGGCCAGTTCTAGTTTTTCATCACTGATGTCAAAGGCTACAACTTTAGCATTGAATACATTTTTGGCATATTGCACCGCCAGGTTACCCAAGCCGCCAATGCCGAAGATACCGATCCATTGGCCTGGTTTGATTTCACTTACTTTAACTGCTTTATATGTTGTAACCCCTGCACAAGTTACACTACTTGCAGCGGCAGGATCAAGACTATCTGGTACCTTGACCGCGTAGTCAGCTGTGACAATACATTGCTCTGCCATTGCACCGTCTACCGTATATCCGGCATTTTTAACTTCACGACACAGCGTTTCCCGCCCAGTTAGGCAATATTCACAATGACCGCAGCTTTCGAACATCCAGGCAATACTTACGCGATCACCAATTTTAAGACTGGTTACTCCTTCACCTAATTCAATGACTTTTCCAATACCTTCATGTCCCAGTACTCTGCCTGTGACATCACCGAAATCTGCATTTTTCACATGTAAATCTGTGTGGCAAACTCCGCAGTATTCAACTTGGACTAACGCTTCTCCATGCTTCAAGGAACGCAAAGGTCTCTCTTCTATACTGACTTTCTTGTCTTTTGTAACAATTGCTGCTTTCATGTAGATCTCTCCTTTAAATAGATATGGAATTATTTTGTAATGTACACTCATTATTATAGTAATTTTTGCCCAAAAAGGACAAATATAAATCTAACTTAAAACTATTTAATCCAAAAACGCTTCTTTCTAAGTCCTTGGACCCTTGTAGGAACTTTGTACAATAATTTACAATGTAAAAAGTTTCACATATTCTATTTTGGAAGAAGGATAAAGAAACATGAAAAAAAACTGGAAAGGTTGCCTGTTCAGCATATTTTCCATTATCTTGGTTGTATCGGTAACAGGATGCAATTCACAGCCCGCCATTTCTAGTACCACTAGCACTTCATCCTCATCAGTTAACAACGCTCATGCAGTTGTTCAGAAAGGCCCACACTGGTCCTATGAAGGAGATCAGGGACCGGAACATTGGGGAGAGCTGGAAAAAGATTTTGTTGCTTGTGGTAACGGCCACGAACAATCTCCTGTCAATATAGAGCATACCCATCTGGAAGCATCGCAAACACAGCAACCGCTGCAAGTTCATTACACTAATACGAAAGCATCCATTTTGAATAATGGGCACACTGTGCAAATCAATGTTGCCGATGCCAGCAATAGTATCATGCTGGACGGTACTAAATTCACTTTAAAGCAGTTTCATTTTCATCACCCGAGCGAACACCAAATAGATGGTAAAAATGCTGAAATGGAGCTTCATTTTGTCCATCAAAGCGACAACGGAAGCACAGCTGTCTTAGGGGTCCTTATCCAAAGTGGCAAAGAAAACAAGGCTTTCAACCGCATCTGGTCCAAACTACCGAAGGATAATTCCCAAGAAGCGGTGGCTCTAGATGAAGAAATAAATCTCGCTGCGCTGCTGCCAAAAGACCTGCACTCCGTTCGCTACAACGGATCGCTGACTACCCCGCCATGCACAGAACATGTAAATTGGACAGTGCTGGAGCAGCCTATTGAAATGTCCGCAGACCAAATCAACCAGTTTGCTGCCATTTTCCCCGACAATCATCGTCCTGTACAACAACTGGGGACCCGGGAACTGACTGCCGATAAATAATAAAATAAAGTGCCGTAAGATGTAAGGTGCATTCTATATTTGAATACCAAAATAAGCCCCCTCTGTTCAATCTAGTTAGAGGGGGCTTTTCGGTATTGAATTTACTACTCATTACAAACGCACCAGTTCCTCCACCTTCACTGGCTGACCTGTACGCATAGAGCGGTTGGCGGCGATGCCTGTTAGAATGGACCATGCACCATCGATATGTGAGGCCGCACGATGAAACCGATCCTCTGCCGGCTTATCAAAAATATCCCGCAGCATAACTGGATCTCCTCCGCCATGACCACCTACGCCTTCTTCTACCTCGACCTCATAAGGTGCTGCAAAGTGGGGATAGATGGTGATGGTCTTCTCTTTTATCGCACCCTCATCTGCCTTGCTGCCACCGGAATTAACATAGGATTGCTCGGATACCCGAACCTCCATACGTCCCTTCGTGCCATTAAATACGATGATAAAGCCCTCCCAAGGCATATAAGCATTCAGTGAATAGTTCATCACCGCCTTGTTCTGATACTTCACCATGACACTCAGCGTATCTTCAATGCTGATATTGTCGCCAAATACGCTTTGATCCCGCACATAGCCATCCTCATGCTCAGCGTCTAGATACATGCTTTTTAGATGCTCGTTACGGTCCAGGTGTAGCGCGAAAGGGTCATTTTCCGCTGCCTTGCTGCCGTAAGCCCGTTGATAAAACTCCGTCGCGCCACGCTGCTCCGCATTTTCCCGCCCATAAAATTTCAGATCCCCCATCGCATACACCGTCTCCGGTTTCGAGCCGAGCCAGAAGTTCATCAGATCAAAATGATGCGTCGATTTGTGCACTAGCAGACCGCCGCTATTACGCTTGTCCCGGTGCCACCGACGGAAATAATCCGCGCCATGCTGTGTATTCAGCAGCCATTCGAAATTGACTGACAGCACCTCTCCGAGCGTTCCGTCCATAATAATCTCGCGGATTTTCGTATTATGCGGCGCATAGCGGTAGTTAAAGGTGACGCGCAGCTTTCGTCCCGTGCGTTCTATGGCATCCAGAATGTCTTGGCATTTGTCCTCATCCACCGTCATCGGCTTCTCGGAAATGACATCACAGCCCAGCTCCATCGCCCGGATAATATACCGGTGATGCACCCGGTCAATGGTCGTGACAATGACGATATCCGGCTTCGTTTCCGCGATCATCCGATCAAACTCGTGTGCTTTATAGGTCGCAATCGGCTCATGCTCGTATTTCTCCTGTAACAGCTGATTGGCATAATCCATTCTCGTCTGATTGACGTCACAGAACGCGATCAGCTCCGAAGTATCTTTGAAAACGGTAACAACTTCACCGTAAAAAAATTCGGCTCTTCCTCCGGTACCCACAAGTGCATATTTGATTTTAGCCAATTGGTTCACACCCTTTACATGAATTGCTTTTATTTTATAGTATAAGAAAGAGCGAAATCTTCGCTTTTATTATGATTTTTCCCAAAAAATATACATATATTATCCTTATGTATTCTTTCATTAAAGGAGACTATCGATATGATCGCTACACCCCGCTTTGCCATTGAGCAAGCGCTGCGGACGGTGCCATTCAGCATGTCCGCCGACCATGTCCACCAAGCGCACGAAATCTATTATTTGCTGGCAGGAGAGCGCTACTATTACATTAATCAGCGGGTATACGCGCTTCAGAAGGGCGATCTGATTTGGATTAGCAAACATGATTTTCACCGTACAAGTAACAAGGGTAGCGGTAGCCATGAACGGATTTTGATTAACTTTGATGAAGAATTTGCAGCCTCGCCAATGACTGTCTCTCCCTCCAGCGATCAGAACCAGCCTCTTCTGCCAGAAAAAAGCTTTCTGCTTCGCCCCTCCGCGGAAGAACAATGCGAGCTGGAGCATCTATTCCAGCAAATGCTGGATGAATACTACCAAGAACATGCCTACCGCCAACTATATCTCCAAAGCTTGCTACTCCAGCTCCTTATCCGCATCCGGCGCATACAATCGGCCACTGCCGATACCATTGCACCGGAACGTAGCGAAAAGCAGCAACGCGTGTACTCAGTCATCGCATACCTGCATGCTCATTATGCCGAGAGCCTGTCACTAGATCAGCTGGCTGAGCAGTTTTATATTAGCAGCACGTATTTGTGCCGTATTTTCAAGCAGACAACAGGTTTTACCTTAGTAGAATATCTTCAAGATGTGCGGGTCCAGCAGGCTCGTGCGTATTTGAGAGAAACAAACTGGAAAGTGACTTCCATTGCTGAAAAAACGGGTTTTGACAGCATCGCTCACTTTGGTCGTGTATTCAAGCATCTTACCGGGCACACCCCGCTACAGTACCGAAAAAAATACAAAAAGGAGTAGCCATACGAAAAATCGGCATCCCCTGTTCCAAAGGTTCTCAGAGTTTTAAGACCCGAAGGGTCGGTGTAATCCAAAATGTGCGTTACATCTCCCTTTACATTACGATAATAGCTGTTACTATAGAGCCATGATCCCTTACTGATTTCAATCAGTAAGGGATTTGGAGCGGAATACCCATTTGAGGTATACCATGTTTCATGATCTTCCCATTTGAGGTATACCATGTTTCATGATCTTCCCATTTGAGTCCTATCAAAGTCATGTGGAGTGCGTAGCTCGGATGGACTTTATCGGAAAAGGCTGAAAACCAAAACTTGTGATGGTTTTCAGCCTTTTCACACTGTCTTTTGATTAGACACACTCCCGGACATTACGTCAAAAGCTATGTGCAGGCCTTCAAGCTGGAATATGTGCATAGCTCGACCGCAGAGACGCTTTGAGCGCTACTTTTTTCAATGCGAGAGGATCATGCGGCTCTTGTTTTATAAATTCAGTCCACTTAAAGCGGCTGGGAGGTATAAATATGCTAAAAACGATATTAGTTGTAGACGACGATGAAGAAATCGTAAAACTCATCACAAAGAGTTTAAGATACGAGCAATTTGCAATAATTTCGGCATATTCTGGGAAAGAAGCCTTATCTGCATTGGAAGAAAATCACATTGATTTCATCGTTCTTGATATAGTAATGCCTGATATGGATGGACTTGATGTCTGCAGAAGTATCCGAAATTCTTATAATGTTCCAATTTTGTTTTTAAGTGCGCGTGATAAGGACATTGATAAAATCGTCGGGCTCGAAATAGGAGCAGACGATTACATGACCAAACCTTTCAGTATTCAGGAGCTTGTCTCCAGGATAAAGGCTCACTTCAGAAAAGTGGACAGGCTTTTTAAAGAGTGGGATGAACTTAGTCCCAGTAACGAAAAGGCGGATTCTCCGCTCATTTTGAACGATAAGACGTTTGAAGCATTCCTGAATAGCAGGAAGCTCGACTTATCAACGAAGGAATTTCAGATTCTGTCTATCCTCATGCGCCACCCCAATAATGTATTGACTCGTGAGCAGATATATGAAAACGTCTGGGGAGATGAATACGGAGAAATAAATACCGTAACGGTTCATATAAAAAATATCCGTAAGAAACTTGGTTCTGAATATGACTTTATTAAAACAATATGGGGCATAGGATATAAATACACGGAAAGAGAGCAATAGTTATGAAACTGAAAATAAAGCTTCCTCTTTTGTTCCTGCTGATGTTTATAATATTCATGTTTTCGATTGGAATGTACCTGAAGCTTGTCTTTGCAGTATATTCCCCTATACGCAGTTCATTGCTGGACTCGCGATATATAGCATTGCTCCTGCCCATATTTGCAATTGCCTGTTTCATATTTATTATTCTGATTATCTATATTCATTTTTGCATAGAGAAACCCATTCAGCTTCTGAATACCAGGCTTGAAGAAGTAAATATTGTACATCCACTGCCTCCGCTAGCTCTGAGAAGTAATGACGAGATCGGAGAACTTTATAAACACTTCAATAAGATGGAGCACCGGCTTCAACTCGCCCACAAAGAGCAGATCGATATGATCGCGGCAATTGCCCACGACTTGAAAACACCCTTGACATCTATTAATGGTTTTACTGAACTGCTGGCTACGCACAAGGATTTACCAGAAACTGAAAAGCAGGAATATTATGATTTGATTCAAAAGAAGTCAGGATATATGGTTGAACTCATCAATGATTTTTCCAGCTTCACCAAAGAAAAACTGGAGTTGGAATCTATGGTAGCTACACCTGTAAAAGCATCAAAATTATTTGAAAACATTGCCCTTGAATATGAGTATGAGTTGGAAGGACTTGACAACGAGCTTACTTGCCGCCATTCATTTACGGAAAATATATTGCTGATGGTCAATGAACCGATGATACGTCGGGTTTTCGGCAACCTCTTTAGCAATGCTGTAAGATATGGAGGGAAAAATAAGCTGAAAGTGTATATGACCGGATACCCGCTAGGACAGTATGCCTTTTTTCAAATCGAGGATAATGGAATTGGAGTGCCGGAAAAGGATATATCTTCTCTGTTCCTCAAATTTTTCACTGTGAATAAATCGCGGCAAATCCAAAAGGGCGGACTGGGGCTGGGGCTTGCAAGCTGTAAATCCATTATTGAACATCATAGGGGCGAAATTTGCGCCTACCCTTCCGAATATGGCGGTTTGGGGATAAGATTCAGCCTTCCCTTGGCCGCACAACACTGATTTTATTTTTGCACATTTTCTCTTACTACAGGAGATAAAGGCTGCTGCCAGCTGTGAACACCCAGGCAGCAGCCTTTTTTATTTTTTCAGTGTTTTATAATTTTTTATATTCTCTTTACAAACATTTATTTTTCTTTTAAAAAAGCTTTATCTTTGTGTTGTAAAAATTACTTGTAGTAAAAAAACTACAATAACTAGAACTGGAAAAGGAGGATGTTACAATGTCAATTGAGTTCAGCCGTTGGCCCAATCACTACATGATGTCATACCAAGTCACCAAAGCTTTAGGTATGGCAAGCCTCGGTGCTACGGATGTCACCGAGATCTACGAGGCCTGCAAAAAAATCGACCCCGATGACAAAGATACGTGGCACAGGGAATGGCTCATAACGGCTCAGGCATTGGAAAAACACGGCAAGGAGGCCGAAACGGCTGGAAACTGGTATACAGCACGAAACTGCTACATTCGTGCCTGCAATTACTACAGAATTGCGGAATATGCGGTGATGGATGATGACACCGAGAAAATCCGTGTATTTAAGAAAGTAAATGAACTCTTCGAAGCTGCCGGAAAGTACTTCGATGTCCAACCGGAGAAGATCCAAGTCGATTACGAAGATGTCAAGCTGGATGGTTACTTCTTCTCCCCTTCCTGGATAAAAGGTCCGAAGCCGACCCTTTTTGCTCTCAACGGTGGCGACGAGTGGTCAATTGAAAACTATTTCTGGCTAGGTCCCGCTTTTATTTCGTGTGGATATAACTTTCTGGTCTATGACCAGCCTGGCACCGGCCTCTCGCTGTACGAAAAGGGAAAAGGAAGACGAGCTGATAGTGAGGCTTTCCATTCCCGAGCAATCGACTTTCTTCTAACTCGGCCGGAAGTCGATCCCGATAAGATTATCGTGCACGGTGAGAGTTTTGCGGCTTACGACTCTTTGCGATTCGCTTCGTTCGATCACAGGATTGCTGCCGTCATCTCCGACGGCGGTACGCACGCCTTTGATTGGGATGCAATGCTTAAATGGATGCCACCGAGTCTGGCCGCACATGGCATGAGAATTCTGGGGGCAAAAAGCTTGGAGGACTTTGCGGGTAATCCGCGTTTTGCCTATGATCTTGAGGGCGTGCTCCACCAGATAGAATGTCCGCTTCTTGTAATGCACGGAGCGGAGGAGATATTGGTTCAGCCAAATCCGCTGACACAAGCCTTGAAAAATTATGAGCAAGCGGGTTCGAAAAACAAGACGTTCTTCCCGATAGAGGATAGACGACTTGGCGGATTAGAACACTGTCAGGTAGACAACATCAACGTGCTGCATGAGGTAGCGCTGAATTGGCTCTGCTCAATTGGGCTTGGGCCAGCCGCACCTCGCCCTGAATGATTGCCAAGACGTCATAACGTAAAAGTCTATTTCACTCGCATTCTCCTTTCGTAGTTTTGAATATGAGTCAATCGTTTCTTCTGTTGTGTCTAGATTATCAAATAGTACAGAAGAAATTTCAATGGACTGGCGAAGATAGTATGTTGATGACGTAAACAGCATGAAATACGAGTACATTTCCGTCCGAACAACTAAAGAGGGTGTCGCAAATCAGCTGTAAATTAGCTGTTTCGCGGCACCCTCCATTCATTTGGGCATGCCTCTCTGATGATTCATAATATTCACGGCAATACATCATCTGAGTATACCTCAAGCAGGTTATTATATAATTTCTGCTCACGGGAAGATTGGTTATCCATGACCAAAATATCGACGTTCCTTGCTTGTTTTTAAGGCGAAATTCTGACCTTTTAAGGGGTAACTAATCAGAACCTAGAAGACAATTTTTGCAAAATCATAACAGACCAAGAAGCTGGGGGCCAATGAAAAGGCAGCCCCACAGCGCTTGATGCTTTTTCTGCATCTGGTCACCTTCCTCCCCGGTGAACGGGTCATCCCGTGCCTACTTGACCGCCTTGGATATGATCTGATTCAACTTTTCAATGGTTACCGTAGCATCCTGCTTGCCCAAGAACATCAGCTCGATGGTCTCCGTGATATCCGAGTTCAACCCCGGCACCTGAGCATCAAAGGCCAATGCAGATCCATGAGCATGCCCTATGTTACGTCCCTCGGTCAAATAGCTTGAATGCTCAATGGTCGCCTTTTTCATAATGCTCTCATCTGCGGCAGCAAGCGTACCCATGGCATTCCCACCTTCAACCAGCCGCGCCTCCTGCCCCTTCACAGAGACGTAGAATGCTGCCAGCTTCATGGCCTCTTGCACATGCGGACTATTTTTATTTACAGCTACATAGGCAACCGGAATGGCAACGGGCTCATTCTTTCCGGTATTGGATGGCCAGTAGATATAATCAAAGTCGAGGCTTTTATTTTGACTAAACAAGGGCTCCAGCCATCTTCCCGCCGCCAGCATACCGACTTGATTGGACATGAACATCGCGTCAGCCCCTTGCCCTTTGGGAAGTGATCCGAGATATACCGCATTTCCCTTTTTCACCATATCGTACATAAAACTGAAGGCTTCCTTGCCCTTTTCATTGTGGTCCAGCACATATTTTCCTTGTTCATCAAAAATCTGACCGCCATTCGACCACACCCATGAATACCAGTGAGCCCACCAGTTTTCCGCAATATAACCCTGCTTTCCAGCTACCTTCAGCTTAGATGTAACCTCCTCAAAGGCATCCCAGTTCCACTTGCCTTCGTCATAGTATTCTTGCGGCGTCTTCACGCCTGCTTCCTTGAATACCTTTTTGTTGTAATACATGACCATCGGGTTTGAGTCGGGAGTGACCCCATAGATTTCCCCATCACGCTTTGCCGGTCCCCACAATCCTTCTGAAAAATCCTCAGCCTTCACATCACTCGCATCACTTTTTAAAAACTCACCCAAAGGCTGTACCTGCTTCGCCCCGATCAAACGCGCAATCGTCGGTTCATACGAATAAAACACATCCAGTCCGCGACTTCCCTGAAGCTGTGTCAACAGCTTTTGCTCATATTGGTCTCCCGGTACAGGCACCAGCTTAACCTCGATATTCGGGTTTTCCTTTTCAAATGCATCCAGTGCCCGCTGATACACCTTTACCTCCGCAGGATTACCCCAAACCTGCATCGTAAGCCGCACTTTTTGCCCGTCTGTGTTCTCTATTTTGGGAGAGGTACTGCATGCCGCTGCAAGTAAAAACAGAACGATGAGGAAAAATCCAATCTTTATCCAGCTCATGTAATCGTCCACTTTAACCGCCTCCTGTAGCTTCACTTGGTTGTATGCCTTCCTATTTTGAAACGCTTACAAAACTTCCCTATCATCATATGTAAAAGGGTGAGACACGATATCCCCATTTTCATTTTCATATAAATTTTTTCTTTTGGAGGACTCTGATATGACAGCGATCAAGGGAAAGTAAAGGCTGCACAACAAAAAAAGAAGAATGCAGATCACCTGCTTCCTTCTTTCGTATTCCTTGAGCTATAATTCAGTTTTCTAAATCTTTATTAGCATCTTTTCAAAAGTATTATAGCCGTTCGTTTCGCCTATATACGTATAACCGCATTGTCTGTAAAACTCGCTAAGCTTGTCATTGCCCGCAATACAGTCTAAACGGATTCGATCCTTGCCTGTAAAGTGGATACCTTGTTCAATCCATTGCATCAGCTCAAGGCCTAGACCCTTCCCGGTGTTATCGCGATTCACAACCAAACGATGCAGATATACTGAGGTTCCTCCCTCAGAATCCGTTTCGTCTAATCCCCACAACTTACGGTCCCATGCACTGGGCTGCTGCTGCAAGATCACTGCGCCTGCCAAGCCATGATCCTCTGATGCTCGGAAAATAATCACTTCTCCACGTGCAATAGCGCCGCCTAGGTTGTGATCATCTTTTCCTTTTAGTAAGCGTCCCCATTGCGTAGAGCCTTTGCTGTGCAGCCACCTGGCCGTCTTTAAAATTAACTCCTGAACCTGCTCCTGATCTTCAGTGCTTGCCTGAAAAGCCATTAATCCTGGTTTGACGGATGATTCGACAATAGTCATTGATGTCATGCTGCACCTCAGCTCTCTAATTTTCCTTATGTATAAAATATAGCATAAAAAAAGAGCGTCGGTGATCTGGCAGAGCGTTAAAAATATGTATACTACTATACTCTTATCGGTCATTTATGGTGAAAAATGTAACCTTTCTAATCATTTCAACCGATGATATCCGTATGAGAACAGTTGGAAAGGTTGTGAATGAGGTGCCAAGCCGTAATCCATATCTCCTCAAAAAGATATTTGGCATTAACAAAGAACGTATACTCATTTTCGCGCTGCTGCTGATCCCGGCTATCGCCGCCTTTATTGGAACACGGCCTATGCCTGCACAGTATATTTTGCAAGGAGAAATGCATCCGGTCAAAGATCTTGGCGTTCAGGGAAGCGTGTTTTTTGCGTCTGTTCAAACGGGTATTGCTAACAATCTCCTGGAGCGTTGGAATGTATATTCCAGTGAAAATGTATCCGGGGGTGCGATTAAGTTTGAACCCATTGCCCCTGATGAAGTGGACTCTTATTTGAAGGACCTTTCAGAGACGGACACGCTAAAATATTCTGCTATGCAAGCTGTACATGCAGCGACGGAATTAAGTGTAGACAGCGAAACAGGTGGTGATTCAACAACTTTCTCGAATCTTAGCAAATTGGAAGATGCTCGCTATGCGGAGCTATTGACTCATTTGCAGGATCTTGCGGGGAATTCCTTGGGTCTGATGACAGGCATCGGACTGTATGAGGAAGCCAATAACATCGACTTTTCAGATGGCGGACGTCACAAAATTGCAGGCACTGGCACGATGGAAGAATACGGAGATGTCGGATCGGTCGGTGGGCTGGAGCAAAAACTGCTGGGAGCCGAGGCGGCAAAGGTTGATCTATTTTTCGTACCGGCAGATTATGAATGGTATGGGGAGGAAGGCAACGAAGCAGAGGCTGCCCGAGTCCAAAAGGAGCATGGACTCAAGCTGCGCATTATCCCCGTAGAAACACTGGAGGATGCTATCGTGTATTTGAAGCAACTAGACTGGGAGGAAGTACATCTTGAATGAATCAGATTCCAAAGCATTTCCATCCAAGACAGCTGGCAGCGTACACCAAGCCTTGCTAGCGGTGGGCACTATAGGTGAATTTATTATCCTTATTTTTACGTTAGTGTATATTTACGCAAATGATTTTTATTATGATCATCTATACGAGTTGGAGCAAAAATTTACAGTCTTTAGCTTTGTTCTGTACTACATGTGTTTTGTAACCTATCTGATCTGGCTAGTTCAAGTACATAAAGCCATCCGGCAAAAACATTCCGATTATCCGATTCGTACCGTGGGAGCCATTGCTCGCATGATTCCTTTTATTAACTTGTGGGGATTCTCCAATACATTCACCCATATTTATAGGTACTTTGCGCTCCACCCCGAATTGGAGCGTAAAGCTCGTTATATTCAAAAGATGATTGTTCCGCTATATTTTGTCTGGTTTGGTGAAGGAATTATTAACCGGATTCTTATCTTACATTTCTCCCAAATGGAATCGATGTCCATGTTGTTGGGAGCTATTATGCAAACCACCAGAATGGCCTTCTTTTACTGCATGACACGAATCATTCACAATAGTCTGGTTATGCTGAATAAAAAAGATGAAGAAGGATTGCAATAAAAAAACGAGCTGGCCTCCACGTCAGCTCGTTTCAACTGGTAAAGTATATTACTTCATCCCCAGGATTTAATTCGTCTGTGAAGCAGGTACAATTCGGTATAATCCTGAAGTCTCGCCCTCCGCGGGACGTACTTCCTGGATGACCCAGCCTAATGACAGTACCCGCCCAAGCCGATCATACTCAGCCTTCGTCAGTTCGGATGTAACGGCTTCGCTTCCTTCCTCCAGTGACAGCTCAGGCTCCCGCTTGAACGCAACGGCAATCCACGAACGAATGCCCCGGATCGTATTGTACTTGATCTGATATCCATCCGTCACCGCGCTGACAAACACCTCCGGCTCTTGGGACACCAGCCCGGTGACAAGCTCTGTATAATCAAAATCGGATGGTCCGTCCGTTGGCAGCTCATTTTGCTGCACCCGACGGATTAATTCCTCTTGGGACCAGCCTAAAGAGCGTAATGATTCCAGCAAGAGCGCGTCCCATTGGGAAATACGTACTCTTTTCGTCGATTCAGTCATCGTTTTTTGCCTCCTTTGGGTCATGCACATCGTACAACCGATCTTAACCCTAACGGTTAACCGGGTATGCTACATAATGGCCGGGACTGATTTCTCTCAGCTCGGTTGCACTGTTGTTATCCTTGTCCCATACTAATGAACCGTCTGGTTGGGCCAAGCTTCCCACCAGTCCCTCCCGCTCTCCGACTGCTCTCGGATCAGGCACAGGGATGGAGGACAGCAGCGCCTGCGTATAAGGGTGAGCGGGCTGCTCATACAATTCATCTGCATCGGCTACTTCTACCAGTCGGCCATGGTACATCACACCGATTCGGTCTGAAATATGCCGCACCATCGACAAGTCATGGGCGATGAACAGGTACGTCAGCCCGAACTCCTGCTGGAGATCCTCCAGCGTGTTAATGACCTGCGCCTGGATGGACACATCGAGTGCCGAAATCGGCTCGTCACAGACGATGAACTCGGGGTTCACAGACAGGGCACGAGCGATGGAAATCCGCTGGCGTTGTCCGCCGCTAAATTCATGCGAATAGCGGTACAGATGCTCTCGCTTCAGCCCTACCTTTTCAAGCAAAGCCACTACAGCATCCTTACGCTCACTCCCCTGATGCAATCTGTGAATATCCATCGGCTCACCGATCAGGTCAAGCACGTTCATACCCGGATTAAGCGAGGAATACGGGTCCTGAAAAATGCTCTGAATGCGGCGACGCAGCGGCTTGAGCTGTTTGTCGTTCAGCTTAGAAATATCCTGACCGTCAAAACGTACCGTACCTTCTGTATAATCGTATAACCGTGTCAGACAGCGTCCAACCGTTGATTTCCCACTACCTGACTCACCGACCAGTCCGAACGTCTCGCCACGCTTGATTTGAAAGCTTACGCCATCCACCGCCTTGAGCACCTCAGAGCTACGCCCTAACAAATCCTTTGCGGTCACAAAATGCTTCTTAAGCTGGTGTACCTCTACCAAGGGCTGATGCTCGCCCAATACATTATGTGCTTCACTCACCGTCATTCCCCTCCTCTGCACGGCCCGCTTCGGGCGTCTCGTAGACTCCAGCAGGCACGGCGTCTGGCTCGTTCAACCAGCAGGCTGCTCGCTGATCCGGGCGCAGCTCCACCATCGGCGGCCGCTCCACACAGCGGGCAAACGCATGCGGGCACCGTTCCATGAACGGACAGCCTGATGGCGGGTTCAGCAGGTCCGGCGGCGTGCCCTCAATCGGCACCAGCCGCTCACGGAAGCCGTTCGTACGCTGGGGCACAGAGCGCAGCAGGCCCTGCGTATATGGGTGGCCCGGACGATAAAAGATATCGTCCACGCGTCCCTCCTCCATCACCATGCCGCCGTACATCACGATGACACGGCTGCACACCTGGGCGACGACGCCCAGATCATGGGTGATTAGAGCAATCGACATGTCGGATTGCTGCTTTAAAGACTTGAGCAGCTCCAAGATTTGCGCCTGAATCGTCACGTCCAGCGCTGTAGTCGGCTCATCTGCAATCAGCAGCTCCGGGCTGCACGAGAGCGCCATAGCAATCATCACCCGCTGGCGCATCCCGCCGCTGAATTGATGCGGGTATTGGTTCATTCGGCGCTCCGACTCGGTAATGCCTACTTGTCGCAACAGTTCTACAGCTGCTTGCGTAGCCGCTTCCTTGCTCAGTCCTCGATGTCTGCGAATCACCTCGACCAGGTGATAGCCCACCTTTTTGACCGGATTCAGCGAGGTCATCGGGTCCTGAAAGACCATCGCAATCTGGTTTCCACGTATTTTGCGCCATTGCTTTTCCGTCAGAGCGGTCAGACTTTGTCCCCGATAACGGATATCGCCGTTCAGCCGCTTGCCCGGCGGGGCAATCATCGACATGATCGCTTTCGCTGTCACACTTTTGCCGCTGCCGGATTCTCCTACGATTCCTACCGTTTCTCCAGCATCAATATGAAAACTAACCCCTCGAACTGCCTGATTCTCCCCCTCACGAGTGAAAAACGAGACCTCCAGCTGTTCGACGGACAGTAGATGTTCTGTCATTGTGTTTTCGCTCCTTCCTATCGCTCCTGGAGCCATTTGTAATGGGCCTGTACTATGAATCTATGAAACTATGAATCATCGTTTTACTAATTTCGGTTCAAAGCCTACACGCAGCACATCCCCCAAAACATTAAAGCTCAACACAGTCAGTAAAATAAGCAATCCCGGAAACAATGCCATATATGGGGCCTGTGCAATATATCCTTGGGCATTATTCAGCATACTGCCCCACGTAGCATTCGGCAGTTGAACACCAAAGCCGAGGAAGCTCAGTGACGATTCCATCATAATTGCTGAAGCGATATTGTTCGTCGCCCCTACGATAATTACCGGAATCAGATTAGGTACAATGTGCTTCATAATGATACCAAACGTACTTTGTCCCGAAGCTTTGGCGTATAGTACATACTCCCGTTCACGCAACGTCATTGTCTCTGCACGGACCACCCGGGCAATGTTCATCCACATGAGCAAGGCGATAATGACAATGATATTGCCGACGCCCGGCTTCAAAAACACACTCAGCAGCAAAATAACCAAGAAAGACGGAATCGACATGATCAGCTCCAAAACCCGCATAAGCAGATTGTCGATCCATCCTCCAAAATACCCGCTCACAATACCTACCACTGCACCGATACTGGTCGCAATAATCATGGACGCGAAGCCTACCAGCAATGATACACGTCCGCCGTACAGTGCTCTTGTAAAATAGTCCCGCCCATAATCATCCGTTCCAAACCAGTGTGCCGCTCCCGGTGGTTGGAGACGCTCCAGCACGTTCAACTTATTCGGGTCCTGCGGCGATAAAAATGCGAAAATCGCCCCCAGCGAAAATACAATCAATAATATGAGGGCGACGGCGCCCATTTTGCTCGTCATCAGCTCGATCCCGATGTTGCGCCATTTGCTCCGATTCATGAATTCACCTCGTTGATTTAATTCTCGGGTCCGCAATGCTGTACAAGATATCCGCAAGCAGATTACCCAGGATCAGCAGCAGAGCGGAAAATAAAGTAATCCCCATGATGACAGGATAATCCATCCCTTTTACCGCCGTCATGCCCAGCGAGCCAATGCCCGGCCAGGAAAATACCGTCTCCGTCACAATGGCTCCAGCCACCAAGTCCGCAACCGACATTCCGAGCAGCGTAATGATGGGCAGCAGCACATGCTTGAGCACATGTCGAAACAAAACTAGTCTTTTTCCAGACCCGAACGCGTATTGAATCTGCACGTACTCTTCCTTGAGCTGCGTAATTGTGCTGGAACGGATGTACCTCACATACACAGACAGAAAACCGAAGGCCAGTACAAAACATGGTAAAATCCCATGCTTGATCACATCCAGCACCGAGTCCGTACCGATGGTACGCATCCCAGTACTCGGAAGCCAATGCAGATAAATCGCAAACAAATAAATAAGTAAAATACCGAGCCAAAACAGCGGAACAGAAATCCCGATGTACGACATCAGATTAATGAGCTTGTCGATCCAGCGATTCCGGTTAGCCGCAGCAATCAAACCAAGTGGGATGGCAATCAGCACAGCGAGTACGATGGATGCGCCCATTAACCCGGCTGTTGCCGGGAGACGGTCGAGAATCTGATCCAGCACGGGCTGGTGATTAATTAGCGAGTAGCCGAGATCACCCGTTAGACTCTTTTTAAGCCATAATATGTACTGCACATAAGCGGGCTGGTCCAGCCCCAAGCTATGCCTCATTCGTTCAATGTCTTCCAGATGCATATTCGGTGTAACAAAAGAGAGAACCGGATCACCTGGAGCCAGCTTGATCAAGCCGAAGCAGACGATGGACACAAAAAATAGCATCGGTATAACTTGCAGCAACCTTCTGGCGATGAGTTGTCTCATACGTTTCCCTTCCCCTTGCTGTTTTCGAAAAAAATAAGCTGGTTAGCCCAGCTTATTTTTGAAAACCCTGTCTTATTTGTGATAAATTTTGGACAAATCCTCGAAAATCACGACCGGCTTCAGTACAGCCTGATCAATACCGCCATACTGCTTGTCGAAGGCTACAATAGTCTTGGTGTAAGCAATCGGATAGATGACAGCATCCTCAGCCAGCAGCTCTTGTACCTTTTTATAAATTTCTCCACGTTTATTCGTATCCGACTCACCCGCGCCCTCTTCCAGCAGTTTATCCACTTCTTTATTTGAATAATGCGAATAGTTGGAGGACGATCCGGTGCTATACAAAATACGATACGCGTCAGGGTCATACCCCATGATGTAGCCGCTGATCGCCAGATCAAAGTCCTTGGCATTCGTATCGACGAACTTTTGCGACCATGCCGATGAATCCATGCTGTTCACGTCCAGCTGAACGCCTATGTCCTTTAACTTCTGCTGGATATAGAGTGCTTGTGCTTCCTGTACCTTGTTACCGCCCGGAATGATAATGCGCAGCTTCAGTCCTTCAGCTCCAGCCGATTTCAGCAGCTCTTTTGCCTTGTTCACATCATTATTAAAAAATGCAACGTCGTTCGTGTGATACAGTACGTCCTGTGTCAGAGCAGATTTTGCAGTGTCTGCATAATCCTTGGAGCCATAGGAAACCTGAATCAACTCATCCTGATTTAATGCATAAGAAAGCGCCTGACGCACTTCTTTTTTGTTCAGCTGCTTCGTATCACTGTTTTCATTAAACATCAGATAAGCCAAGCGACCTTCGCTGTAAGGGAAAATGTCAAACTTATCTGTTGCTTTAATGGTCTCCACATTTTGCGGATCGAGATAGTTTACATTGATCTCACCATTTTGAAGAGCCAAATTCGCAGCATTTGAATCTTTAACAATCCGGTATGTTACTGAATCCAGATGCGGCTTGCCGCCAACATAGTTATCGAACCGTTCGAGTGTAACGTACTCACCGGTTTTGTACTCTTTAAATTTGAAAGGACCTGATCCAATCGGGGAGTTGTTTTTCGTGCTTTTCTCAATATCCGCTTCATTCTCGAAAATGTGCTTCGGAATCGGGGATACCTGTACCAATGCTGCTTCAAAAGCAGGAGCTGGCTGAGGAAGCTTGAAATCCACCGTTGTATCATCAACCTTGCTCGCCTGAACCGGTTTGCCATTAACCATAAAATTACTTCTCAAAAAGCTGTGCTGCTTCTCATCCAGAATTTTGTTAATGGTGAAAACAACATCGTCAGCTGTCAGCTTCTCGTCATCATGCCAAGTCAGATTTTTTTTCAGTTTTAGTGTATAAGTCAGCTTGTCTGCTGAAGGAGTCAGACTGTCTGCCAAATAAAATGTCTTTTTGCCATTGTTCACTTGAAATAATGGTGCGAATATCGCCTGGTCTATCGTCAGACTTACCCGATCACCCGCATAGTTCGGATTCAGCACCACCGGATCAGCTTGTACGCCAATGATCAGGCTGCCGCCGTCTTTTGGCTGTCCGTTATCAGCTGTTGTGGTAGCTGTACCGGGTGTATTCCCATTCGTCTCAGACGTAGATCCAGAATTCCCGCCGGAGCATGCACTTACAACCAACATCAATACAATGAATACCAATACACCAGTCAAATTACGACGCATCGCTCTAGCCCCCGTGTCCTCTTAGTATGCAATAAATTTATTATAAATCGGAATAGTCGGATTTACAATCGATCAAAAACTGTTTATTCCCCTTGTCATTAGCATTCCAGACATTATGTGATCGAATCTAGAAAAAAGACACCCGTTAAGAGTGTCTTCAGAATATCCACAAACTGATTAGTGCCAGGATGGCAGGCAGACCTTGCTTTAATAAAATAGACTTGTTGGCAGTTAATGCACCATATACCGCAGCCACTACCACACAAATGACAAAGAATAATTGGATTTGCCGCCCGATTACAGGTTCCGGATAGAACAAGCCCCACACCAATCCGGCTGCCAGAAATCCGTTATACAGCCCCTGATTTGCTGCCAGGGATTTGCTTGCTTCCGCCAGCTCCTTCGAGGTGCCGAACGTACGCATCGCCCGCGGAGTCGTCCACAGAAACATTTCCAATATTAGAATGTACACATGTTCCAGAGCTACAATTCCGACCAATATTGAACTAAGTAAGCTCAAGTATATTCCTCTTTTCCACATAAAGTTACTATGAGGTGATGTTTAGATCTATCCTCGAAGAGTATAGTTCATCTTCCAAAAACAGTAAAGAGACCGCGCCTAAGGCCCGGCCTCCTTTCTACATGAAGCCTTACATCGTTCTCGCGAAATCCAACAAAGCTTTGGACATGCTGTTGATCTCGTCCGTAGATGCATTCACTTGCTGCGTTAGCGCGGCTTGTGTCTGTGTCAGCGTAGACATATTACCGATATTGTGCAGAATCCGCTCGATGAGTGTCTTCATTTCGTCCAGACTCGTTTCGATATTTCCGGTCGCATCAGCACTGTGAATAGCGAGTTTTCTCACTTCATCTGCGACTACCGCAAAACCCCGCCCCTGCTCGCCCGCACGCGATGCCTCAATGGCAGCATTCAGACCCAGCAGATTCGTTTGATTTGCAATCTCTTTAATGAAGTTGGAAATGTTTTGTGTCTCTTCTGCACTGACTTTGGCTTGATTCGCTGCGTCTGTCGATTGCTCCTGAGCCGTAGCCAGCTCCTGCGCCTGGTTACTAACCGAATTAACACCATTCACCATTTCCGTAATGGAATCGGAGAGATGCTGGATTTTGAGCGTAAGCTCATCCGCCACAGCCTGCTTTTCTTTTTCCACTGTGATATCGCGAATGGTCCCAGCAATACGAATAGGCACTCCCTTGCTATCGCGTAAGCTTCTTCCACTGTTTTGATACCAGCGATATTCGCCATTTTTACTTTGCAAGCGACACACCATGTCATATGGCGTACGATCTGAATAGTCATTTAAATGATCAACTACAGCCTTAAACGCATGCTCGGCATCGTCAGGATGTATACGCGAGCTCCAACTGCTTAGTACACTCGGGAAGTCCTGCTCATCCTTAAAGCCCAAGATGTGGCGGAATTGCTGGGACCACCAAAATATATTATCCGGGTTCTCAATGTCTCCATCAGCCAGAATGACATCATATGGAGCCTCCACTAAAACACGATTGATGAGATCAAATCTTGTAACTAGAGCCTGAAGCTCCTCGGACTTAATCTTCTGATCGTGCACATCCAACAGAGCGCCCGCAATTCGAAGCGGCACTCCCTGCTGATCGCGGATCGTCGTTCCGGTAGCCCGGAACCAGCGGTATTCTCCATGCTTCAGCTTCAAACGATACTGTACGTCATAAGGCGTCTTTCCCGTAAAATCCAGCAAATGATCTGACAAAGCCGCCAATGACCTGTCATGATCTTCGGGGTGCAGCCGGGATCCCCAGCTGTTTAATACATTGGGGAAGTCCTTTTCGCTCTGATACCCCAGCATAGCACGAAATTCTTCTGACCATGTGAACGTATTACTTGGATTGACGGGATCACCCGCAACCACCTCCATGTCCCATAAGCCAATCTCTATAGCTTTGGTAACAAGCTTCAGACGAATGTCAACATGTTGAGCATCATTTTTCATGGACTCAAGCGCTTGGTTGACATTGTTTGCGATTTCTTGAACCTCAGGAGAAGCTGAGGAAACCTGTATTGCAGCAGAATAATCTTTTTGCTGTATTCTTTGTGAAAGTTTGCGGCTTTCTTCTACTAAAGGAGCAAGTGATTGAGACTCATTTTTCTTGAGAAACATACATGATCTTCCCTTCTAAGCCAATATATAAAACGGTATAATTTAATATCGGAATTTTATTAAGAATCATTATAATTAAATCTTTAATTACATAGGCATTAAGACTTATTTTTCATGTCCATATACCTATAATTCCATACAGAAAACATCGAAAAATGTCGAAAAAGGAAGGGTTCTAACAAGTCTGGAAACAGAAAGAGCACCTTTGCATTACTGCGCAAAAGTGCTCTTTCTGTCAACTATTCAGTTCGTTATATCTTATTTAATTGAAGCAACGTATTCCTCGCCTTTTTCTTTATCATATTGGCCTTCCCATTTGGACATGACCACGGCAGCAAGTGAGTTACCTAATACATTAACTACCGTACGCGCCATATCCAGAATGCGATCAATACCAGCGATAAAAGCCAAACCCTCCAGCGGGAGGTTCACTGCTCCAAGCGTAGCGAGCAAAACGACAAAGGAAGCACCCGGCACACCTGCAATACCTTTGGAAGAAATAATTAATACTAGTACCAGCGTGATCTGTGTCGTGATTGGCAGATCAATACCATACATTTGGGCAATGAAAATCGCAGCCAGTGCCTGATACAGGGTGGAACCGTCCAGATTAAAAGAATACCCAATCGGAATGACAAAGGACGTAATTCCTTTAGGACATCCGAACTTCTCCATCTTCTCCATGATCTTAGGCAAAACACTTTCCGAACTGGCCGTCGAATATGCAAGCAGCAGCTCACTCTTTAAAATTTTAATCATGGTCCAGAGACGGGTACCGCACAGCTTGGCGATAATTCCGAAAACAATCACAATGAACAGCGCCATGGAGCCGTACACCGACAAAACAAGCTTCAATAACGGCCATAATGAAGCCAACCCAAACTTGGCCACTGTCGTTCCAATCAGTGCAAATACTCCGAACGGAGCCAGGCGCATGACCTGATTGGTTACCCAGAACATGGCGTCGGCTACGCCTTCAAAGAAATTCAGCACAGGCTTGCCCTTGTCACCAATCGCCGCTACCCCTAGTCCAAACAGTACGGAGAAGAATATAATAGCGAGCATATCTCCCTCGCCCAGAGCTTGAATAACATTGGTAGGAACAATATGCACAATCGTATCTATAAAGCTATGGCCTGACTTCTCTGCAGTCTCCACATAGGAATGGATATCACTCTTCGCCAGGTGGGACATGTCCACGCCGTCACCAGGTCGAACCAGATTGGCAACAAGCAGTCCGAACAGGATGGCGATTGTCGTTACAATCTCAAAGTACAGAATAGACTTTCCGCCAAGTTTACCTAGTTTTTTCATATCGCCCACGCCAGCAACGCCGATAATGAGCGTTGAGATCACAATAGGCACGACAATCATCTTGATCAAGCGGATGAAAATATCGCCGATTGGCTTTAAGTAGACTTCCACCCCTGAATTGCCGTAAAATAAGGCACCAATAATAATACCTAAAGCCAGACCGATAAAGATTTGCATCGTCAAATTAATCTTTTTCACTTCGTGTCCCCCCTGGCTGATTTGTATATTTTTGCAGTATGCTGTTCTTAATATTCAAATGATGTTATTTATACTACAATCTGATCTATAAAAACCGACAATTATCTACAGCTGCATTTATTTTTTTCTATAAATTCACAAACTTTAACGACGAGCCTGTGAATTTAGCTCACATTGCCTTTCTGATTGAATACCCAGGAGGTGAATATGGATGAAGTTGAACACGCTCCTTTTCCTGCTCATGCTTGTATTTGTACCGCTCGCAGGTGAGCTGAATATTCACCCATTCGCTAATACATTCCGTCTCAGCTTTGGTACGCCTGTATTTTTTTTCTTTCTGTTATCTATTCGTCATATTCCACCTGCATTATCGGGAGTGCTTGCAGGGATAGCGGTAGTCGCCTTTCGCATCTTACTCAATCATTACACTCTGCCCGGTCTTCTCTTCGAAGAGTTGCTGATCTTGCATGGCCCTACCTTTTTCTATTACATGGTCTACGGTCTGCTCTTCCAACTCCTTAACATTAATGCTGAGCCTTACCGCGCACTTCGTGTGGGTATCCTCTCTGTAGGGATTGAGGTTGCCGCAAGTGTGTCGGAACTTAGCGTCCGGTGGAGTATTGACGGCGATTTCTGGGACATCATTAAGATCAGTAAAGTAGCTTTTATGGCTATGATCCGCAGCTTCTTCGTGCTTGGGTTTTATAATATGATTCGGTTAAATCAATCGGTCCAGCATGAAGAGGCACAAAGACAGCAGACGGAGCGAATTTTACTTCTTGTATCAGACTTGTATGAGGAGTCGGTCCAGTTAGGCAAAACGCTGTCACATGCAGAACAAATCACTCGTGAAAGCTACGAGCTGTACCGTGAACTGCAACAGGATGAATCTCTAAAGGATAGAGAACATTACGCCAGACAGGCACTTCGTATTTCCGGACAGGTTCACGAGATTAAAAAAGACAGCCAGCGGATTTTTGCTGGTTTGTCCAAGCTGATTGATGCCGAAAGCGGAGTGCATTACATGGCTTCTCAAGAGCTTGGGGAGCTCATCATCCGAACGAACAGCAAGTACGCCCAATCACTGGACAAGTCTATTCGTTTTACCCTAGATGTCGATCCTTTGTTGCCCAAGCTACATGTTTATACCGTTCTGACACTTATTAATAACCTGACAGCCAATGCGGTGGAAGCCATGAGGGACGACGGAAGGATTGACGTTTCTATTCGCTGTCTTCCGGGAAAAGAGGATATAGCTTCATTTAGTGTTACCGACAACGGTCCGGGTATTCCTCAGCGGAAACGGGAAATGGTCTTCACACCAGGGTATACGACCAAGTATGATGAGGAAGGACAGCCGTCGACCGGTATGGGATTATTTTATGTACGTGAGGTCGCGGAGAGCCTTGAAGGAACGATTGAACTGCAACAGATTGAGGAAGAGAATACAGAAAGATTACAGACCACTTTTAGAATTACATTGCCTTTACGGAAACTGACGGAGAAAGGAAGATAGCCCGGATGCGTTTTTATATTGTGGATGACGATCAAGGGATTCGTTCTATGCTGGCAGACATTATTGAAGACGAAGGTCTAGGGGAAGTCATCGGGGAAGCGGAGGATGGTTCCTATGTGAATAGCGGCCTGCTGGAGCTGAACCGGATTGATGTATTGCTAATTGACTTGCTGATGCCGCTTCGTGACGGCATTCAGACCGTGCGTGCACTCGGCGATCAATTCAGCGGCAAAATCATTATGATTTCTCGCATCGAATCCAAAAACATGATCGGCGAGGCGTACTCGCTCGGTATTGAATATTATGTGGCCAAGCCTTTGAATCGACTGGAGATTATTGCAGTTATTCATAAGGTGGCTGAGCGTCTGCGCATGCAGCAGTCGATTACGGATATCCAGCGGACGCTTCAAGGGTTGTCAATGTTCACATCGAATAACCCAACGGCAACGATTGAACCGACCCGAAACATCGTAACTTCCGGGCAGTTTCTGCTCTCCGAAATGGGAATGATCGGCGAAGCCGGGAGTATGGATTTGCTGGACATGCTGGAATTTCTGGACCAGTATGAGGAGGAAACAGGCAATCTGTCTCCCTATCTGTTCCCGCCGTTGAAGGATATATTTGCTAATGTAGCATCCAAACGGTTAGGGGCTTCAGCCTCAGCAGTAGAGCTGAGTAAGGAAATTAAAGCATCGGAGCAGCGTGTCCGCCGCGCTATTTTCCAGACGCTAAGCCATATAGTATCGCTCGGATTGACTGACTATACCCATCCTAAATTTGAAAATTATGCATCCAAATTTTTTGACTTTACAGAAATCCGCAAAAAAATGCTAGAGCTACAAAACAATGTGGAGCCTTCACTGTCCCAAGCCCGCATTAATACGAAAAAGTTCGTACAGGTGCTCTATATGGAAGCAAAACGACTATTGCATTAAGAGAAAAAGCACCTGTATCTCCCCATGTATCTATTACTCGGAGATAAACAGGTGCCCATCGTTGATGATTAGATATCCCTTTAGTCCAGACTCTTTCCCTGCCACTCCATAGCTTCCAAGAGATCTACACCATCGGACAGCAGACGTTTCAAGACATTCAGTTCTTCCGAGCTGTAACGATTTAAAAATTGAAATAACTGTTGCTGTACCTCAGCATGCAGCCGCTCATGTACAAGAAAGAGTTTTTTTCCCAACGGGGTTAACCGAAAATAAATTTCTTTTTTGTTGTCGTTCAGCTGGGTTCTGCGAATCCAGCCTTCCTTGAGCAGCTTGGTGCTCACTTTCGAAACGGTACCTTTGCTCAGCTCCATTCGTTGCGCTAAGGTTGTAACATTGATCGGCTCATGCCGCCCGATACAATCCATAACGTGTACATCCGTCATATTGAGCGAAGTCATTCCATCAAAGTGCTCGCGGATTTCTTCGAGAAAGGTCATGCTCTCTCTTTGCTGATGCTGCTCCCACTGATGATTCATCTTAATAAGCAAATCATAGACATGCTGAACCGATGTCGCCTTTTCCATACGAACAAGTAGTCACTCCTTTGGCATACTCCTCCTTTCATTATAGCCCACATTTGTTTCACAAGAAACAATATGGTCATGTTATGAACATACCCTTTCCCCTTTATACCAATGTGGCAATGCCTTCCTTAATTACACTCAATATATCCGTTTGTTTCATAGAAATGGCCCAAGCGATATACCCATCCGGACGGATGAGAACCGTATGCACATCTCTCCATCCCACGGGCAATTCCTCGGCTACGGCCTCCACATATGAAATATGTGAAAGTGAGCTATGGTGAAACTCATTCGATACCTCATTATCCTGTGCCAGATGGAGAAGTACAAAGCGGCCTTCATGAAGAAGATCGTAAGCATACGTTGTCATTCCGTCAGGCAAATGCAATTTAAAATCAGCAAACCGTTTCCCGTTCAGTGGATGCTGCGGTATATTGCTAGCCGCTGGATAACATACATCCAGTGCACTAATCTGCTCTGCCATAGATTGATTAATTTCCGGATGGCGGAACCATTCCTCATGTAATTGGCGATGTGCCAATACAGCAGGCGTAAAGTCCAATAAGCGGGTCTGAACCTCGGTATTCCGTAAGAACTGCGTATTAACCGGATAACGTTCGTCATGATAGCTACTCAGCAGCGTGTCCGGAGCCCAGCCACGAATCACTCCGGCCAGCTTCCATCCCAGATTTACCGCCTCTTGCAAGCCAACATTCATTCCCTGTCCACCTGCCGGGAAGTGGATATGCGCAGCATCACCTGCTAGCAGGATTCTCCCTTTACGATAGGTCTGCGCCTGCCGCGTTGCATTTCCGAATCGAGATAACCAGCGAGGATTGGATACGCCAAGATCTGTACCGAGCAGATCATACAGTCCTGTCTGCACTTCTTCCAGCGTCACAGGTTCGTCCTTCGGAATCTCCATCATTCGCGGTGTAGTCAAAATAACCCGATAAATATCTGGATACACGGGGGCAATCATCACCCCACCTCGTTCACTATATTCGGAATGTACGCCACTTTCAGGCGGATTGACTAACTCTACATCCGCCAATACAGCGGTCAGAGTCGTATCCGTGCCCGGAAAAGCAATCCCGGCTTGTTTACGCACGATACTCCCAGCCCCATCCGCTCCTACGACATAAGCAGCATTCATTACCGATACATTGGCTTGTGGTCCAGATGCGCATACACTCACCACCTCTACGCCCTGCTCGTGCTCTCGCACAGATACCACTTCCATGCCACGATGGACGACAACTCCCAGCTTGAGCGCATGCTCCTCGATCACTTGCTCTGTAATCACCTGTGGAATAAACAACGTATAATTAGAAGAACTATCAAGCACAGAAAAATCCAAGCGGGTATTCAGCATTGTAAAGTGACCCGTACGTATAGGTCTGCCGCGCTTCATAAACCGCTCCTTCAATCCGCGCATATCAAACATCTCAAGGGTCCGTGGATGTAGCGTAAGCGCACGCGACTGGCCACTGGGCTCCTCTAAACGTTCAATTACACATACGCTTACGTTTGCTAATGCCAACTCAGCAGCTAACCACATTCCAACAGGTCCGCCGCCTACTACAATCACTTCGTAATCCATGTTCACACCCCTATCTAAAATCTTTATTTCCACCACCTAATTGTTTCAAACGAAACAATATATACACACAGAAAGCTCCCCTTAACATTTCCGCATATATCAAACAACATATACAGCCATTGTTTATTGTTTCTATCGAAACAATATTATTGTAATTTAATTGATAACAATTATCAACCACTTTATTAAAAAGATTTCTACCCTTTAATTTAAACCATGCATTCATTTCCATTTTATAAAATATAATTGTATAATCGTTAAATGAGACTAAGCTAGAACTAACTCTCCATAGAAGGGATGATCATACATGTCGGATGCCAATCAATTATTCGGTCAAGCACTGGTTAAATCACTGGTCGGGGAACGTGGACATATTCGAGTAGCTCGGGCTTTACCAGACATTGACGTCGAGCTGGCAGGGAAGAAACATGCAGAAATGCCTTACAGCATTTATCAACTACTGAAGCATATGATTTACTGGCAGCAATTTATGCTGGAGCATTTGGAAGGACGGAAGCCCCAGCTTCCGGGCAATGTCATGGAAAGCTGGCCCGAAGAGACTAGACCGCAAAGCGAAGAGGCATGGCAGGCTGTCATTAACGAATTTTTACAGGGCGTAGATCAGGCTGTACAGATTGCCGAAACCGCGCAACTGGATGATTCACTAGCTCATTTCCCAGGTGAAACGAAAGCAGGACTGCTGCGGAATATCGCTTCCCACAATTCATATCATTTGGGTGAAATCGTACTGCTACGCCGGATTTATGGAGCTTGGCCACCACCTGGAGGCGGCTTTCCAGCTTAAAGGCAACACCGCTCAAATCAAGAATTCCCCCATCCGCTTCATACCTCCATCATTGCATTGAGATTTAGGCACCGCGAGGAACTCGCTCGCGTACCCTATATGGGAGCCCGCTAACTCGACTTGAAGCCGTTCATCCGTAATCAAGTGCAACCCGAATAACGGTTCCCATGATGCAAGATCAAAGAGAGGTTTCGAGGTTATGGTGAGACACTTATATTTAAATCGTAATATCGCCTGTATGATCGTGATCAGCCTTATTGCTAACATGAGTGGAAGTATGATCCTTCCACTCTTTGCTATTTATGTAGAGCAATTCGGGATATCCGTACTCGGCATGAGCATTTTATTTTCTCTGTTTTATGTGGGGAGATTTCTTGGTGGAGGCTTGGCAGGACGAATTTATGAAAAGATTGGCGCAAAATGCTTGGGGTTGAGCTTGCTTATTGCTGAAATCGCTTGTATGCTCCTGTTTCCAATTGCAACAAGTTTCATCATTTTATCCATACTAAGACTCCTTCAGGGCTTGGTAGCTATAGGGCTAACCGTCTTTGTAAGAGTCACGATCAACCATATGAGCACCCTAGAGAATCGAGGTACGCTCAATGGATATATCAGCAGCAGTGAAGGCGCCGGTATGATTTTGGGGCCTCTTATGAGTGGAGCTATTGTTTCTTATTTTTCTTTATCCATTCCGTTTTATTTCGTTGCTATTTTCTCATGTATATCCTTCGTTGCCGTTTCAAGAATGACTTTCCTCCGTTCCCCCTTAAAGCCACAAGAACAGCATTCGCCCCATCTAGAACCCAAAGGAAAAACCATGTTAACGAAACAGTTACTTATCTATTCTACCGTTCATTTTCTTGAAATGAGTGCTTTCGCTATATTTTTAACGTACTTCTCCATATATGCAACCTACAAGCTCCATTGGAGCCCCGCAGAAATTAGCTTAGCTTTTACAATTATCGGCATATCGACCTTCATCTCAGCGCCCTTTATTGGCAAAATATCTGATCTACTTAAGGATCGCCTAATGCTTTGTATCCTCGGTCTATTGTTAATCATGGTGGAAATCATCTTATTTCTTCGGTTCACAGAACCGTGGATCGTATACTTAGGGATGTTCATCGGAGGTGTAGGAGGAGCCAGCTATCTGGATTCCTTTTACTCACAACTAGGGGACGTTATTCCTGAGGAGAATAGAAGCTCATTTATTGGCAATGTCGTATCTTTGTCCGAATTGGGGGCTATTGTATCTCCGATCATCGCAGGGGCACTCATGGAACGATTTAGCATCAACACTCCCTTTTACTACAATTTGATTTTGGTGTTGATTGCTATGGTTATCCAATATGTTATTCGTTTCAAGTCAAAATCTATAAGAAAAAGGCCAATTGCATAAGCAAATGGCCTCCTTTTTCATCACAGCTCCAACTCAACTGCAACCCCAAAATGATCCGATACAACTGGTCCTGTTTTTCCGTTCAGTACAACGGTTGAGGATTGTACCTGTGCAGCCTTATTGGAGAAGATAAAGTCAATGCGGAGCGGCTCCGCATTACTTTCCCAGCCAGCAATAGCTTTAATCACCGTGTGGCCATCATCACGTACTGCTGCATTCGGATAGGTGTCCGACCAGCCGGATTGCAGTACATAGTCATACCCTTCTCCGCGCACTTCAGCCGCGTTGTTGAAATCACCCATCATAAACACAGGCGTCGGGGCAAAAGAATTTAGCACTTTGGTTGTACGATCCCATAGTCCACGGAAGGATTCTTCATCATTCCACCAGTTAAAATGTCCACTTACAAACCAAGCCTGCACTCCGTCCACCTCAGTTTGAATACCGACAATTTTACGTGAACGGTAGTTGTCATAATCCTGTAGCGAGGAAATATATTCGTTCACCGTAGCTGTAATCGGTGTTTTCGACAGAATCGCCAACCCCTCGTCGTATTTGGCAAAACCAACATGCGCGGGAGCCCACGTCCAATGATAGCTATCAGACAATAGTCCGTTCAGCACATAAGCATAGTTATCACGCTTAATGACAACTTCAGGATCTGCGCTATGGTAAGTGCCCAAATCGTCCGCTGACAAAGGAGCCTCTTCCATAGACTGGTTCACTTCCTGTAAAGCAATGACATCAAACTGCTGTTCATCAATAAAAGCAGCCAGTTGCTTTAGCTTATCGTGCTGGTTTTCTTCCATCCAAGCATGTGCATTTAAGGTTAACAACTTCAAAGTAATCACCTGTTGAGTATGTCTTGTATATCTGATTTAAGCACATCAGCCTTCGGTCCGTAAACCGCCTGCACCCCATTATCTACTTTTATCAAGCCCAAGGCACCCAGCGCTTTCCACGTCTTTTCGTCCCCAACGGCATCTGTATCCTTCACCGTCACACGCAGACGGGTCATGCAAGCGTCCACCTCGACAATGTTCTGCTCACCCCCAAGTGTCTTGATGATATCCGTAGCCAGTTGATTTTGAGTGGAAGTAGCTGCCACACCCTCTGTCTTCGTACTCCCTGCCTCGGAAGTCCCTTGAGGCTCCTCATCCGTATAGTTCCCCAGTCTTCCCGGCGTAGCCATTTGGAATTTACCGATCATAAAATAAGCGATAAAGTAGGTTGCTACCGCAAACACCACGCAAGTCAGCACAAAGTTAATAATATCCTGCACCAACCCCGCATTTATAGACAACGGCATTCGGGTCAGCAGTTCAATCATACCAAATGAATGTAAACGCAAATGTATGATGTCGGCCATTCCGAACGCAATACCGGTAAGAATAGCATAAACCACATACAGCACAGGCGCCACGAACATAAACATGAATTCCAGTGGCTCCGTTACCCCTGTTAAAAAGACAGCTGCGGCTGCCGAAAAGATCATCGACTTGTACTTGCCGCGTTTGTCTTTGTCTACACGGCGATACATAGCCACCGCTAGTCCCATAAGGATACCTGCCCCACCAATCATTTGTCCTACCTTGAAGCGGGCAGGCGTCACGCCTTCCAACAAGCTATTGTAGGCTGTCGGATCGGTACCACGAAGCGCACTCAGGTCACTTGCCCAAGCCAGCCACAGCGGGTCTTGCCCGGCAACGACACTTCCTGCCCCGGAACCTGTAAGCGTTGTGTAAACGCCTCCAAGTTGAGTATAGTTAATAGGGACGGTCAGCATATGATGAAGTCCAAAAGGAATCAGCAGTCTTTCCAGTGTACCATAGACAAATGGTGCTACAAAAGGAGCCGATTCTCCCGAAGTCGCCAACCAAATGCCGAACTGATTAATCCCCCCCTGGACAAATGGCCAGATGGCAGACATGATCAAACTTACGATGACAGACCATAAAATCACGACAAAAGGAACAAAACGTTTACCGTTAAAAAAGGCTAAAGCGTCCGGCAGCTTGCGGTAATTATAGTACTTGTTAAATACCACCGCCCCGACGAATCCGGAGATGATACCGACAAACACGCCCATGTTGAGTGCAGGTGCTCCTAAGACAGAGGTGAAATAACCACTGACCGGAATCGATGCACCGAAGAGTGTATGGGTGGTTGCTCCCTCCTGGGTTAACATCTTCGATGATACGCCCAAAATCGTCCCTGTTGAAATATTGATGAGAACAAAGGCAATTAAAGCCGCAAAAGCCCCGCCCGCCCGTTCCTTAGCCCAGGAACCACCTATCGCTACCGCAAATAGGATGTGTAAGTTATTGATAATACCCCAACCCAAATTCTCCATGACCCCGCCGACGGTCAACCAGAAATGAATATCGCCAGCCAACATCGCCACTACTTTACCAAGCGAAATCATAATCCCGGCCGCCGGCATAACAGCAACAACCACAAGCAGTGCCTTCCCAAGCTTTTGCCAAAAATCAAATGATAGAAGTTTTTTCATGCTCGTCAGTCTCCATCCCTTATAGTATGTATAGCATGGGTAGTACTCAAAAAATATTATGCAATCGGTTGCACAATTATTATAATGATATCGCTTTCTATTAGCAATACCCTAATTGTAAATATCTTGGTTAATAATGATAGAAACACTCGAAAAAACCGCGAATTTGTTGATTTTCGAGCAATATCGTATGATAGAACATAATATTTCCTGCTTGAGATAGCAAAAGGAGACGAAGACGATGGCAGTAACCATCAAAGATGTCGCAAAACGTGCTAATGTTGCTACCTCCACCGTATCCCGCGTCATTCAAGACAGCCCCAAAATCAGCGAAGCTACCAAGGTACGTGTCCGTAAAGAAATGAAGGCGCTTGGCTATGAACCCAACTATTCAGCTCAGAGTCTGGCTAACCGAGTCACACAGTCGATAGGCATTATTATGCCTGAATCGGATGTGGCGATCTTTCAAAATCCTTTCTTTCCGGAAAGTCTTCGCGGGATCAGCGAATGGGTGAACGAGCACAACTATACACTGTCGATTGTCACAGGCAAAACGAATGATGAATTGCTATCCCGCGTAAAGCTGATGACCCGGACCGGACGCGTTGACGGCTACATTGTCCTGTACTCTAAGCAAAAGGATAGCATCGTGGAGTATCTTCACAAAGAAAAAATTCCCTATACCGTAATCGGCAAGCCTCAACAGTTTGTCAGCGAAACCACCCATGTAGACAACGACAACTACCAGGCTGCCAAGGATGTGGTCACTTATTTGACTGGGCTGAATCATCAGCGCATTGCTTATGTTGGCGGTGATCAGGAACACATCGTGAATCTTGAAAGACTCCGAGGCTACCAAGATGCGCTACGAGAGGTTGGCTTGCCTTTACCGAAGGAATACGTGGTCAGAGAGCCCTTTAATCTGGAGGACATGCGCGCGTTATTGCAGGCTACCCCGCCGCCTACTGCGATGATCGTTAGCGACGACCTTGTAGCCATGGCCGTACAGAAAATGCTTGCCCAGTTAGGCGTGTCCATGCCAGAGCAGTTATCCATGGTGAGCTTCAATAATCTAATGCTGGCTGAGCTGATGAATCCTCCTCTTACATCCGTGGATATTGATATCTTTACTCTGGGTTATCAGGCTGCCAAAAGCCTGATTGAAAAAATTGAGGACCCCAAGGAACTGACCAAACACATCATTGTGCCCCACCGAATCGTGGAGCGCAAATCCAGCCAGGTACTATGAATCTCTAAGAAATGAACAAGAACTGATTTTGTGGATATCCATAAAATCAGTTTTTTTGCGTTGACAGGGCAAACGGTTGCACTATATACTGAACTCGCTCATATATTGGTCTCGTTAAAACAACGATCTCATTTTCCGAGAGGGGTACGCACTCATGGTTTACAACCGATTATTTGACGTAGATAGTTGGAAGCTGACAACACACGCTCTACATAGCACACACATGCGATTACAGGAAAGCTTAACGTCCATAGGCAACGGTTATATGGGCATGCGCGGCAATTTCGAAGAAACGTATTCAGGGGATCATCATCAGGGAACTTATATCTCCGGTGTATGGTTCCCCGACAAAACAAAGGTCGGCTGGTGGAAAAACGGCTATCCTGAGTATTTTGGTAAGGTCATCAATGCCATGAACTTCATCGGCATCAATCTGATCGTAGACCAAGAGGAAGTAGACTTATTTACGGCACACATCAGCGATTTTGTGCAGGAGTTGGACATGAAACAGGGGATCCTGCGACGCACCTGCACCGTGAACGATCAGGTTCGTATCACTACGGAGCGTTTTCTGAGCATCACCACTCGTGAGCTATGCCTGATTGATTACCAAGCAACGAATATAAGTGAGCAACCTCTAACTATAGAGCTTGTCCCCTATTTGGACGGCAATACGAAGAATGAAGACACGAACTATGATGAGGTTTTTTGGCTGGAGGAGGCCCGAGAGGTTCAGGAACAATTCATCAGCCTGTCCACAACAACTATAGATAATCCCTTCGGTATTCCGCGCTTTACCGTAAACGCTACCATGGGTATTGTGACCGAGGGACAGGATCAGCAGACGACGGAAGAGGGCTTTTTGTATGCTGCTCGCCACTATCAATACAGCGTCGCTCCGGGCGACAGTATCCAGCTGCAAAAATTTGTGGCTGTTACCACTTCACGGGATATGGAAAAGGACGCACTGATTCCACAAGCTGAACGCATCGCCGTAGAAGCTGTGAACAAAGGCTACACTTCTCTTAAACAGGAGCATGTCGCAGCTTGGGCCCGACGTTGGGACAAAGCAGATGTAGAAATAGAGGGCGATACGGAGGCCCAACAGGGAATACGCTTTAACATTTTTCAGCTGTTCTCTACGTACTACGGTGAAGATGCCCGTCTGAACATTGGTCCCAAGGGTTTTACAGGTGAAAAATATGGCGGTGCCACCTATTGGGACACAGAAGCATATGCCGTACCTATGTACCTGGCGCTCGCAGACCCGGATGTAACCCGAAATCTGCTGCTGTACCGCTACCAACAACTTGAGGGTGCCAAGCATAACGCGACCCAGCAAGGACTTCGGGGTGCACTGTACCCTATGGTCACTTTTACGGGTGTGGAATGCCATAACGAATGGGAAATTACCTTCGAGGAAATTCATCGTAACGGTGCCATTGCCTATGCCATTTACAATTACACCAACTATACGGGTGACTTGACCTATCTGCATGACTACGGCGTAGATGTGCTGGTCGAAATTAGCCGCTTCTGGGCCGATCGGGTTCATTTTTCCAAAAGTCAGCAGCAGTATATGATCCACGGGGTTACCGGGCCAAACGAATACGAAAATAACGTCAATAACAACTGGTATACCAACACGCTGGCTGCATGGGTTTTGAAATATACATTATCGGTCTTGCCTCAAATTTCGACTGAGAAAGCGCAGCGCCTGGCAGTTACGGCTGATGAGCTTGCACATTGGCAGGATATCGTCACTCACATGTATTATCCCTATGATGAGGAGCGGGAAGTCTTCGTACAACACGATACCTTTATGGATAAGGATTTGCAGCCTGTATCCGCCCTTGATCCCAGCAACCTTCCACTAAACCAGAAATGGTCATGGGATAAAATCCTGCGTTCATGCTTCATTAAGCAGGCAGATGTGCTGCAAGGGCTGTATTTCTTTGGAGACCAGTTCACACTGGAGGAAAAAGCGCGCAATTTTGCATTTTACGAGCCCATGACTGTTCATGAATCCAGTCTGTCTCCTTCTATACACGCCGTGCTGGCTGCCGAACTCAAAATGGAGGAAAAGGCAGTCGAGATGTATAAGCGGACGGCCCGTCTGGATCTGGATAACTATAATAACGATACCGAAGACGGCCTTCATATCACTTCCATGACAGGAAGCTGGCTGGCGATTGTACAGGGATTTGCCGGGATGAGAACCTATAATGAAACATTAAGCTTCTCCCCCTTCCTGCCTCAAGACTGGAACAAGTATACGTTTAAAATCAACTATCGCGGTCGCTTGTTAAGTATTCTCGTACAGGAAAATGAAGTGAACATAACCCTGTTGGACGGAGAACCGCTGACGCTGGAGCTGTATGGACAGCCAACGCACATTACCAGTGGGCAGACGTTAATGACAAACAGCATTTCATAAATCGGGCAGACAGGGGGGAAAGCAAATGAAGGCAGTCATTTTCGACTTGGACGGAGTCATTACAGATACCGCAGAATATCATTTTCAGGCATGGGGCAGCTTGGCGGCAGCGCTCAGCATCCCTTTTGATCGGGAATTTAATGAACAGTTAAAAGGAATCAGCCGTACGGAATCGCTCGACAAAATACTGGCGCGCGGTAACCTGTCCGATACGTTTTCAGAAGAAGGCAAGCAAGAACTAGCCATACGGAAAAATACGGAGTATCAGCGGCTCATCTCAGCTGTAACTCCCTCGGACATTCTTCCAGGCATTAAAGCGCTTCTGACAGAACTTCGTGAAGCCCGAATCGGCATCGCGCTGGCCTCTGCAAGTAAAAATGCAGCGTTTATCCTGGAGCGACTGGAGCTAGCGTACTATTTTGACAGTGTGGTGGATGTTACCGCCATTCGGCATGGCAAGCCTGACCCGGAAATTTTCCTCACTGGAGCTGCAAATCTGGGCGTTCAGCCTGCCGATTGTATCGGTATAGAGGACGCACAGGCTGGCATACAGGCGATCAAGGGCGCCGGGATGTTTGCGGTCGGTGTAGGAACACCTTCACAAATGCAAGGGGCAGATATCGTGGTAGCCACGACTGCCGAGCTTTCTCTGAGCATGTTGGAGGCCCATTTTTACGAGTTCAAAAAGTGACTCCAATCGGAGGGATTTATATGGCGTTATCTCTAGGAGAGAGTACCCTCGCCTCATAAGTATGACTAAAAACGGACACCACTGGTGTTCGTTTTTGTTTATTACATATACTCAAAAAAACTCCCTCTGTCTCTCGCGTCTTCAGCTCCTCTATCGTTGAACACATTAGATTACTATTCCATGAATATTTATTACCATTTTACACATATTACATGCATAACTTTTGAAGGAGGAGGAGTCATGGCAAGATCACTTGAGGCGAAATTGGACCATCTACAAAAGACCCTGGGTCATCTTCCTGATGTCGTCTTCAAGAAAATGAATGTGGGTCAAACGGGGATTCATGTAATTATGATCTATCTCTCTGGTATTGCGGATACGAGCATCATTAACGAACAAATCGTCAAGCCGCTCATTTTAACTGGAATTCGTGAAAGTCACTCCCAAGTTAATCCCGAGAAAATAAAGGAGGAGCTGATACAGCAGACAGCATTTACGATCGATATGGAAGAAGAGACAGACCTTGAGACGTGTGTACACGAAGTGTTATCGGGAAATACCTGTCTGCTGATCGAAGGAACCGATGAAGTCTTTTTTGCGTCTACGGGCCAGTTTCCGTCGCGAAGTGTCGATGAACCAAGCACCGAAACTTTGGTTAGAGGACCGAGAGAAGGTTTTATTGAAGATTTGGAAAGCAACCTGGCAATGGTAAGGCGGCATATCAAAGATCTAAGTTTCAAAATAGATAAAATGACCATAGGAAGGAGATCTTCACGGAAGTTAGCGATCTTGTACATATCAGATATCGCAAATCCGGAGCTAGTTCAGGAAGTTAAACGAAGAGTCGAAACGATTGATGTGGACGATGCTTCCGATACCGGGATTATTGAGCAATGGATTGAGGAACATTCATGGTCTCCGTTCCCACAGATTCAAGCCTCTGAACGCTCGGATAAAGCTATAAATGCTTTAATGTCCGGAAGAGTTGTCATTATGCTTGATGGCACTCCTTTTGTCCTGATTGCTCCCATGACCTTCTGGATGCTGGCTCAATCCCCAGAGGATTATTACGAGCGTTTTCCTTTAGGAACATTTTTCCGCATGCTTCGTTTAATGGCTCTGTTCATTGCAACATTCCTGCCTTCGCTGTACGTTGCACTTATTTCTTTCCATCCTGGATTAATCCCGCCTGAGCTGGTGATGTCTATCGTTGCCTCAAGGGAAGGAATTCCTTTTCCCGTTTTTGTGGAAGCTCTAATTATGGAGTTAGCATTGGAAATACTGCGCGAGGCAAGTCTGCGGCTACCTAAAGGCATAGGACAAGTCATCGGGATTGTAGGCGGTCTTGTGATTGGACAAGCCGCCGTCGAGGCGGCGATCGTAAGTGCTTTTCTGATTATTGTCGTTGGTCTTACTGCCATTGCGTCCTTTGCAAGCCCGCAGTACAGCGGCAGTATTGGAATCCGGCTTCTTCGTTTCCCCATTATGATGATGGCAGGAATTTATGGGCTGTATGGAGTAATTTTAGCCTTTATTTGTTTAGGCGTACACATGGTCCAGATCAAAAGCTTTGGAGTTCCTTACATGTCACCCCTAGCCCCAATTCGGCTAAGAGATCAACAAGATACTTTGGTTCGGGCTCCTTTTAAATACCTCAAAAAGCGCCCTATGATGCTAAAGACACAGGACGAAATACAATCTAACAGAAAAAGGAAGTAAACCTATGCTCTCTTACATCTTTCTGTTTCGTCGAACCCTATGGGCGCAAAAATGCTTTGCTGCATGGATCGCATGTGCTGCTCTCCTCACCGGTTGTTGGGATAGCAGAGAGATCGATAACTTGAGTATTATTCAAGGCGTCGCCATTGATACGGATCAGCAGGATATGCTAGAACTTACCTACCAGCACTTAATAGCGCAGAAATCCAGAAAAAATATGTATAGCAACGTAACAACCTTTAACAAAGATTCAATCCAGTCTGCTTCCAGGGAACAAGCCAAGCAGGTATCCCGTGCTCCTTTATATAGTTTTATTCGCTTGATTTTGATTAGTGACCAAGCTATACAAAAAACAAGAATCGACCAATTGTTAGATACGTTTACTCGCTCCTATAAACCGAGTCGAAAATCACTTGTTATGATCGTAAAAGGCAATGCGAAAGAAGCGCTCAATAAGATTGGCAAACATAAAGAGATACCTTCCATTGACCTTGAAGCATTGGCCAAAAATAGTGATTTCAACTCAAAAATACCTTATAGAATAACATTAGGGGAAATGTCTACACATATCTCACAAGGAGCTGACTTCCTCATTCAATGCCTAGAAAGCAATGACGGCAATCACTTCTCAGGAGCAGCTCTGGTCAGCGGCAAAACGAAGAAATTTGCTTATTGGCTGGACGAAGAGGATGTTATCGGAATCAACTGGATGCTGGGAAAAACGAAGGGTTCCATTATTAAAGTTGAGGACCCAAAGACGAAACAACACATGGTCTTTGAAGTTGAGGATGCCCATAGTAAACTTATTCCCCACCTTAATGGACAGGATCTCTCATTCACAGTTCGTATCAAAACAGATATCAAGCTAAACGAAAACTCGGTTATTTCTGTAGACTTCCTGAAGGAATCATTCATCCGAACCGCCAAAGAAGCGGCGCAAGATGAAATCAAACAGACCATATCCCAATCGCTAAACACACTTCAGAAAGAAATGAGAGCAGATGTAGTCGGTTTTGGCACAAAAGTAAAAGTGAACTATCCCGCTTACTGGGATCGGGTCAAGGAAAATTGGCAAGATACATTCAGCCAAATACCAATCGACGTTCAGGCTGAAGTACAGATTGAACGAACAGGTGCTTATACAAAAGGAGAGGGAGAGTAATGTCCAACATACCTTCTATCAAACAGGAAAAAATCTCCACGATTCAAGCCTTACTTACAGTCACCTCGACCGTGTACGCTGTGGGAATTGTCAGTTTGCCAAGAACCATCGCGGAAAAGACGCAAACGCCCGACGTGTGGCAGGGACTTTTGCTGGCAAGTCTGCTTGGGGTAGGCATCGTTTTTATCCATGTTAAACTGTGCCGGAGATTTCCAGGGAAGACGTTCTATGAGCTCAATCCTGTGATCGCGGGTAAATTCATCGGCCTGCTCATCAATATTGCATTTATTGTACATTGCACGATGATCTGCTCTTTTGTATGTAGAATGATGGCGGAATTCCTCAAAGGTCTTGCACTGGAGAGAACCCCAATAAGTATGATTCTCTTACCGTTTCTTCTGCTTATTGGGTATTTGACCTGGGGCGGTCTCCATGCAATGGTTCGATTGATCGAGCTTTTTTTTCCTTTAACCCTTATTGTTTTTTTATTGTTGGTCGTTCTTAATGTCAACCATTTTAATCTTGATAATTTGCGCCCTGTTTTCCATAAAGGATGGCGACCGATCTTTGAATCACTTAAAGTTATACCTTTCTCTACAATGGGTTTTGAATCCATCCTTATATTAACTAATGTGATGACCCACCCACAAAAAGCATGGAAGGCTGGGTCGATTGGCTACTCGATTGCAATGGGTTTGTATATTTTAATGGTAACGATGGTCGTCGGCTGTATGTCAGTTGAGGAAGTTTCCCGACTGCAATGGCCCGTCGTTTCTTTTGCACAGCAAATTGAATTCCCCGGCGCGTTCCTGGAACGATTTGAAATATTATTTATCATTTTGTGGACGATCAAAATTTTCATGACCGCCTCAAACTATTATTTCTATATTGTAACGGGGATCAGCCAGCTCACCCAAAAGTGGAACGGGTATATCTGTTATCTCCCGTTAATTATATTATTTTGCCTGAGCATGTATCCCCAAAATTTTGTTGAGATAGGCAACTTCGATAAAATAATAGGTTATTTTGGAATTGCTGTATGCGCGGTAGTACCCTTGGTGCTTCTTGTTATCTCTATGGTCTTCCATCGAACAGAGAATAATCCGGATGGGAAACAGTAGAGGATGCCTCCCCGCTCTTGCCAATGAATCAAACCCCTTATGCTATAGCGTAAGGGGATTTTCACTTTTTACCCGATGGTTATTCTTCGGAATTTTCCAACTGCTCCCTCCACTCAATTTATATCCGTGAACTGATATAATGGAAGAGTTAAGCAGTCATCGGATTAACTATTCTCTCTTAGGAGACTAATGCATATGAAACCAACCTATCTTATGGATGATATACAGTGGCAACAGCTTATTCAAAACGTGGCTGACCATTTTAATGACGTGACGATCAAACGAGGTTTCCAGTATTTTAAGCAAGGAAAGGTAAAAGAATTCGCAATGCCTGATGCCGACCATATTGCAGCTGTCGTGGATGGAAGCGAGCTATATGAGGTGGATCTCCACTTGAGCGCTTTTGCTGCCAGCAGATGTACATGCCCTGTCCACGCCAACTGCAAGCATATGATCGCCGTACTACTGAATTACGCGAATGAACAGGAACGTTCTGTACATGCTTTAGTGAACGCTCATTCGGCGGGATTCACTCGATTGGCGACAAAAGCTGACACGCGTAACACACCTCCTTCCCGGTCGAATCTTTCACCGGATCACAAGGAAACAACAAGAAACGCCCTCAGTCAAACTGCAAGTAAAATACCGGACATGCCCATTTCAGAGTGGCATGATCTGTTCGATCAGTGTATCGCCCTTAATCGTGTGAACACACAAAACTCCCAATTTGTCCAAAGCGCTTTAGCCTCGATCTATGCTGTGAAGCCACCGCTTTCACCTGGCATGCAACAGCTATACGGACTGCATGCTCATCTGCGTGTGCTGGAAAAGCTGGTACCTCAGTCTTCCATGCCAGGCTATCCCTCCCATACCTATATGGGGTATTACACGCAAATTGCTGCCGATGAGCTTAAAGAAGCGATCGATCGTGATTTTGAGAGTCCACTGGAGCTGACCGATGAACCGATGCAAGAAGCCCGTATGGCAGAAACCTTAGCCTATTTACGCCGAAAAATGCTGACAGAATCGCGTAACGGTACTTATTTTTCAGACGCGTATTATCAGTTTTGGCTGTACTGGGTGCATCCCGCAAGACAGGACTCCAGCATATATACGGAGGAATTACAGCATTTGCAGGCGGCTGAGGAGGATCTCGGCACCACTTTGGCACGGCTTCCGTGGATGTTGGCTCGCAGCTGGATGCATATTTTCCAATCGCACGATAATGAGGCTTGGGCATTGCTTGAGGAGGCGGAACGAGTTTTCCCACTAAAAATCTCTTCCAGTCAATTGCTTTTGTTCTTACAGACGTTGCGTAAAGCTGAGAATTGGGCACGTCTCAAGGACGGACTGCGACATATCGGTCCCCTGCTTCACAGTCATCGGGATGACCATTTACAGGATTATATGCATAATTGGGATGTGGTTTTGCAGCACCTTCCAGAAGCGGAGCAGGACATGTGGGACACGCTGGTGGGTATGCTTCCATTTGCCGGAGGAATGTATGAAGAGGCACTGCTTGCTCACGAGAAATGGCGGTCATGGATCGACTATCAGCTAAGCATACGCAGTGAACCTTTGAGTTTTCGAGTGAGCGTGTTACAGCCCATTGAAAAGAACGCGCCTGAGTTACTACTCCCCTTTTACCATCAGGCGGTAGAACGCTATGTGCTAGAAAAAAACAGATCCAGCTATAAAGCAGCAGTCAAGCTGTTAAAGCGGCTGTTCAAGCTGTACAAGAAAATGAAGCAAGAATCACGCTGGGAGCTGTTCTTTACGACCTTCACCAGCCGTCATAGCCGCCTGCGGGCGCTACAGGAGGAATTGCGGAAAGGGAAATTGTTATCATGAGTCAATATACCGAAACGATTACCGTGCATATCCAATTAACTACCTATGGAGACGCGCTGATCTATGGCGATTCCTCCATGAACTATAGCATTTCCGGCCAAATTCTGAAGCAGCGTTTGTTTGCTTGGCATGAGGCTTCGTTTTATGGCACCGAGCTGGAGATTCAACATGTTCAAGACACGGATATTATCCTGCTGCCTTCGGAGCAGGTGATTCCTTTTCTGGCAGAGCGCGAGCTTCTAAAGCATATCGAATGGATCTGGGACGAGGCTCATGCCCCATGGCTTCAGCTGATCCCTTCTCTTGCTCACTGTATTGAAGCGAAAGCCTATGTACCCAGCTTCACGGCGTTCCAGGCGGGGAAGCTGCAATGGAAATGGGATGCGGAAGCACTGGAAAACATCCAGCCGGCAGAGCTTGCTTTGCTAGGCAACTTGGAGAAGGACGAGCAGGATGGGCTGATAGCGGCGTTCTCGGCTGCCGTATTTCAACGCTGGTACGGCACCGAAGCGGAAGCCGCCGATTTGCGAAGAGAATATCCGATTCTCTTCGCCTCCAACCGCCCAGCCGCGGCGGGTCTAGACGCGCGGGCCTGGCTCATCGCCATCGGCTGGAAAGCCGATACCGCGCCCTTTCGGCCGCTTCTGCAACTGCTGGAGCCAGAGCTGGAGGACGACGAACCGTCCTGGCAGCTCAAGCTTGTGTTGCAGGACAAGCAAGACCCGGCGTTGCTGGTGCCTGTACAGCTCGCCGATGATGGGTACGCATCCGGCTCATGGCCCGATGCCTGGACAGCACATGTCCGTGAGCGCTCAGCCGGGTGGCTAGAAGGCTTGACCTCGATTTTGCCTGCCGGGCAGCGTGCCGGAAGCCGCGATGACGTGCTGAATCGCCCGCTCTCCGACGAAGCGGCGTGGCAATTCCTGACGACCGACAGCCAGCGTCTGCTGGAAAGCGGTTGGCAAGTGCTGCTCCCGGCTTGGTGGGAGGCAGCTACCCGCAAGAAGCCGAAGCTGCGGGCCAAGGTACGCCCGGGCGAAGGGGCGGGAGAGCGCACGAAGGGCAGCTCGCTGTTCGGACTGGACTCGATTGTCCAGTTCGATTGGCGCGTTGCCATTGGCGATGCCGATCTGAGCGAGTCGGAATTCGCCGAGCTGGTCGCTCGCAACGAGCGCTTGGTGCGCTTCCGCGGGCAATGGATCGCGCTCGACCCTGCACTGCTGGCGCAGATCCGCCGGGCCATGGCCGGGATCGACAGCGCTCAGGGATTGTCCTTTCAGGACATCCTGCAGCTGCACCTGCTCGGCAACGCCGACGAGCCTGAAGGCGACGCCTCGGGTGAGCAGCCGGAGGATGCGGCACGCTTCCGGCTGGAAGTCGAGCTGAATGCCCATCTGCTGAAGCTGATCAGCCAGCTCGGACGGCAGTCAGAATGGCCTGCATTGGACGTGCCAGACGGGCTGCAAGCCGAGCTGCGGACGTATCAGAGGGACGGGTACGCATGGCTTGCCTTTTTACGGCGTTTTGGACTGGGGGCCTGTCTGGCCGATGACATGGGACTTGGTAAAACGGTGCAATTTATTACTTATTTACTGCACTTACAGGAAATTGCCGCTGAGACGGGTGTCCGCTCCAGTTCGCTGCTGATTTGCCCGACGTCAGTGCTGGGCAACTGGCAGAAGGAGCTCAGCCGCTTCGCTCCTTCATTAAGGGTCATGCTGCACTATGGAAGCAAGCGGGAGCAGGGAGACTTGTTCCGCGAAAAAGTCGAGCAGGCCGATGTCATCCTGACCTCCTTCGCTACGGCAACCCTGGATCAAGAGCTACTACAAAGCATGACCTGGGATTCGGTCTGTCTGGATGAAGCGCAAAACATTAAAAATGCGCAAACCAAGCAATCCACAGCCGTGCGCAGCTTTCCTGCACGTCATCGGATTGCGTTGACCGGGACACCTATTGAAAATCGCTTGTCCGAGCTATGGTCCATTTATGATTTTATCAATCCAGGTTATCTGGGCAGCTCACGCGCCTTTAGCAATCGTTTTATGAATGCTATTGAGAAGGAACATAACGAGCAGCGCACATTAGATTTGCAAAAGCTGGTTCAGCCTTTCATGCTGCGGCGCAAGAAGAAGGACCCTGCTATACAGCTTGATTTGCCTGACAAGAATGAGATGAAAACCTACATTCATCTGACCTCTGAGCAGGGCGCGCTCTATGACCAGATTGTCAAAGAGTTGATGGAACGGATGCAGAAGCTGGAAGGGATTGAACGGAAAGGAGCCATTTTATCCGCCCTTACCCAGTTGAAGCAGCTTTGCGACCACCCAGCCCTCTTAACCAAGGAGGCTCTCCCGGATGCAGCGGCTTCCGGTTATAGTCCGTCCGATCTTGAGACGGTCATTAGCCGTTCATCCAAGCTAGAGCGCATTCTGGCTATGGTCAAGGAACTGCGGGAGGAGGGCGAGCGCTGCCTTATTTTTACACAGTATATTGGTATGGGGCAGATGCTCCAGCGGGTACTCGCTCAGGAGCTGCAAGAGCCTGTGCTCTATCTGAACGGTAGCACATCCAAAACGGCGCGTGACCGAATGATTGATCAATTCCAATCTCACACGCTCCCCCCTGCCGAGCAGCCATCCGTGTTTATTTTGTCGCTCAAAGCCGGGGGGGTGGGTCTGAATCTGACGGCAGCCAACCACGTCTTTCACTTTGATCGCTGGTGGAATCCGGCTGTTGAAAATCAGGCCACAGACCGAGCCTATCGGATGGGACAAACGAAGGATGTACAGGTGCACAAATTTATCTCGCTGGGCACGCTCGAGGAACGCATTGATGAAATGCTGGAGAGCAAGCAGCAGCTTAGCGACCAAATCATAACCAGTACCGAAGGCTGGATTACTGAGCTGTCTACAGACGCGTTAAAAGACCTCTTTACGCTACGGCGCGAATGGGCATAATGATGTCCCAAGTTCAATATATACCTATTTTTAAGAAGCAGTAGTTTATAACACAGTCCAAAACTCCTTTGTGTGCATTTACTATCTCATCACAACAAAGGAGTTGATTTGAAGTGGCCATTCGTCCTCCACAAACGCTGAAATCTACGGGCAGAAAGGTTCCTGTTACGAGATATCGCAATGTGAGTCCAACACAAACCCTTCGTAGATTTACAGTTATCTGGGCTAACAATGATGGTGTACCTTTTAACACGTCTGGATTTTTTGCAACACTCCGGCGTTTAGATGGAACCTTTGTCCAAGCTGCAGGCTTCGACCGCTTTGGTACTGCCCGATTCAACAGAGTCCGCACACCTACGAACCAGCCTTATATTCTGCGTACTTTTAGAGATGATGGAGTATTATTCCGCGTTAGATCCGTACCTGCTGGCGTATCCTCATTTGTCGTTATTGGTTAAGCTCATACCGAACGCAGCCTAAACGTGGGTAACCAAAAAAGCAACCAGAAACAGAGCATATCTGTCCTGGCTGCTTTTTTATATGCCTACCTATTCGGAATCTTCTTCCACTATTGCATCTTTCGTAGCGGCTGTATTGTACACCGTTTTGAGCCAGTTTTCACTCGACCAGTTCAGCTTGCCTGCACCCGCTCCATCCTTGGCCTGCAATTGAGCAACCAGGTTAGCAGGGTCTTCGGCAGTATAGCTGTATGGCAACGTTGTGAACCCATTCCAAGAGAAGCCCTTGGCCTTCGCAGGATAAGGGGCTAACGGGCTATTCGCAGCTTCACTGCCTCCTCTGAATACGGTACCGTTGTCGGAAAAGATAACGTCTTCGGCTTTGATTTTACCTGTATAATCTGCTTTGTTAGGATCTTTTTGATTATTACGCACTGGAGAAAATACATCAATTAAATAAGACTTTTCTAGCAACACCGCGCCGTTTTCTGTTGAAATTGCACCATTACCCACGACATCAAAATGGTATCCTTTTGCGGCAATTGCTTTTGCCATGTCAGAAGTAATTCTTTTTTTGGCTCTAGCCAATCCGGCATCGTCCATAACGATGTTATATGCATGAGCATTACCACCACGCAAACGTGGCATACGGTCCTGAATATCCAGATAGTAATTATGATGCAGCGTCACTTCCAAATCCGCATTGTCGCCTGCCATTTCCGTAGCACCGATCAGATGCGCCTTCTTTTGTCCTGCTGCAATATCAATGATATCTTCTTTACTCATGCCTACTGCACTGCTTCTCAGATAAGCGTACATAGGATAGGAAGACTTGTCTGCTTCCATCGCGTTGACTTGTTGGGTTACCCAGCTGTTGGAGCTGCGATCATCTCCTTTGAACAAAGACCAGGAAATCGTAACTCCGTTACTACCTTTTTTCACATCTACCAGACCATCATAGGCTTTGTTAAATGTGCAATGGTCGATCCATACCTTGGAGCTTGCACCTTCGACAGTAATATAGTCCCAGTCATTCTTGTCATAGTTCCCTTTGGTTGCTTCATCCCACTCCCAAAGTTCATCAAATTCGAGGTTACGGAAAATCAAATTGGAGCTTCTTTTGATAACAAAGCCGGCATGTTTGATTTTCGCACCATTGGCCGAGAAAATCGTAACCCCATTCATATTTTCGATATAGACTTTGCTCACACCCGTCTTTTTCAGAACAGGATGCGTCTGTACAGGATTGTTGGCACTAAAAGGCATTACTTTGGCAGCACTAGGAATTTCATTCCAACCGAGATCAAGATCGTTCATAATCTCAATCACTTTGACTTTGCTGCCTTTCTTCAGTGCTTCGTTGAGATCTACAGCGTTGTAAACTTTTTTGTAGTTGGCATCTGTATCCGCAATGTTGCCACCACCTGTATTACCATACGAAAAGCCAGTCAAATTATAGTTACTTTTAGAGGTTACATCCGGGTCCACTCCAGAAGTCGGTTTTTCTGTACCTGGTGTTGGTTTCACAGGCAATGTTCCTGGATCTACCTCAGAAGAAGCACCGGATACAATCACATTATCGAATTCGGCAGCTACTTTGGAGGTCACCAAACCAATGGCTCCAGCAGTGAGGCTGGTGTCTGTTGCGGACAGCTCCAGTTGATCATTGACATACATTTTGATTTCCGAACCGGATAGTTCCAGCTTGACTCTGTACCATGTATTCGTGTCCAGTTTGTATTTTTTATTGGTAGCCAGTGTCTTCATAGAGCCTTTGACTTTTTTTCGAATCTCAAGCGCTCCGTCTTTCTTGTTGTACAACGATGCTGCGTAGAAGTTGTTGGAATCTGTGTATCTACCTGCAACGTAGACTCGATTGGAGCCATTAAAATCATTTACATATACATCTGCTTGCACGCTATAGTTCGTCCATGAGGCATTACCTTTAACGGAATGGCTTTCGCTTCGACTGGATTGCTGGTATGTAGAGCCATTCCCATCCTTGACCACAGACCAGTTCCCCGAATCCGCGGTCCAGCCTTGAGCTTCTCCTTGTTCGAAATCATCACTTATCTGTAAATTCCCATCCGCATGTGCATGACCTAGCAACGGTAATGATAAAGACAGTACCAACGTACTACTTAACATTACACTTGCACATTTTCTTAGCAAACTCGATTTCATATAACAATCCCCTTCTTGGTTAGATTCATGAATACTAAAGCAAAGGTTGCACCGTTCATCGGACATGACCTGCCCCAACGGTATATAACGTACTGATGAAGAGAATAATATCCCAACACCAATGAGGGCCCTCAAGCGCTATACTCCAATAATTATAGGCATTTAAATATATATTAAAATATGTCTAATTACTTATCTTTTGTCTTAATTTTTCAATTAATTTTGCATCCTGTTTCGTGTTCACACCAAATGCTGTTTCATAAAATCACAAAAAACGATATTTTTTTATTTTTGAATAAGACATACAGTTGTCATATTGGGAATGGTACATATAAAGGAGTGAGTATCATCCATATCATTTAAAGGAGCGATGAGATGTCCAGCTACGACTACGCTTCCAAATCGGAGTTAAAGGAAGCCATTCATGCCTCCTACTTACGATTTGACGGTGAGTTCCAGGAGATCGACGAGAGCCAAAAGGATATTCGTATCCCCGAAGTAGATAAAACACCCGCAGAAATGATTGCCTACCAGCTCGGATGGCTTCATCTTGTCATGACATGGGACAGAGACGAACGGGAAGGAAAAACCGTCATCATGCCCGCCCCCAATTATAAATGGAACAGACTAGGCGAACTATATCAATCATTTTACAAGACTTACTCCCACCAATCTTTACGCGAATTACGCGATATGTTCAAGTTGACTGAGCAAAAGTGGCTGGATTGGATCGACACACTTAGCCACGAAGAGCTCTTCACTCAAGGCGTTCACAACTGGACGGGTACGAATCCAAACTGGCCCATGGCAAGATGGATTCACATCAACTCGGTGGCACCGTTTAAAACATTCAGAGCCAAGATACGGAAATGGAAGAAATACAAAGTTCAACAGTGATGAAAAAAAGTGTGCATTGTGCTACAATACTTGAGTTGTATCGGGATACATTTAGGGAAGGGTAAGTGAAACGCCATGCTTATTATTGGTATTGCCGGCGGTACAGGTTCCGGTAAATCGACGGTAGCACGCGCCGTCGTTGAGCGTCTGGGATCTAATAAAGTGACTTTCATATCTCAGGATAACTATTATAAAGACCATTCACATCTGAGCTATGATGAACGTGCTTTGGTCAATTATGATCATCCGTTTGCCTTTGACAACGAATTGCTTATTGAGCATCTCCAATGTCTGAAAAAAGGACAAGCGACACAAGCGCCCGTGTATGACTTTACGGTTCATGCCCGCTCCACGGACGAGACGGTAGAGCTTCTGCCAAATCATATCGTTATGTTGGAGGGTCTGCACGTACTGTCAGACGAAAAGCTCCGCAGCCTGCTTGACATCAAAGTATTTGTGGATACGGACCCTGATGTGCGTATTCTCCGTCGGGTTCTTCGCGATATTGAGGAACGCGGCCGCACCATCCATTCGATCCACGATCACTATCTGACTACGGTTAAGCCGATGCATGAGGCATTTATTGAGCCTTCCAAGAAATACGCTGACCTGATCCTTCCTGAGGGAGGACACAATGAGGTTGGCATTCAACTGCTGTCTATTTTGACTGAAAAATATTTGGCAGGAGATCGGACTTGGGGTACTGTATAAGGTAATCCCGGTTGTTTAAGGCTGTCGAGGTTTTCTCGGCTGCCTTTTTTGTTGTTTTATATGCCATTTGGACTAATTTTTTTTGGAATCCCCGTGTGGTTTATGTTAGCATGTAAAGGTTAAATGCTTTAGATTCAAGCTAAGTTGCAAGCGTTATCAAATATGTGCCTCAGATGATATGACGTCCACGTGATGGAGGTCTTTTTTGAATCAGGATTTTTGCAAAATCCTCGAATAGGTATAATTACGGAGAGTGCTGCCATGAATGAGCTATGCAACATTTTGATTGTGGATGATGAGATATTGGTACGGCAAGGAATTAAACACCATTTATCGTGGGAACAGTATGGGTTTCGAATTGTAGGTGAGGCTTCTAACGGGAAAGAAGCATTGGAGCTGATTGAAACCTTGCGCCCTCATATAGTCATTACAGATATCGTGATGCCGATCATGGATGGCGAGGAGCTGACGCGCATAGTCAGACAGAACTATCCAGATATCGAAGTCATCGTGCTTAGCAGTTACGGTGAATTTAATTACGTGCGATCCACCTTTCAACAAGGAGTTGCTGACTATATTTTAAAGCCCAAGCTGGACACGGATGAGCTACTCCAAGTCCTCCAGAGAACTGCTCGCAAAATTCCATCCATTCAATATCAAGCAGATGCCGGGAATAATCAAATTACGATAGATCATGTGATCGAAAAGCTGATCTCCGGGTATAGCATGGACTATGACGCCGAGCTGCTGAAGCAAGCATTCCCTTATGCCCGTTTTGTGCTCATAGGTATAGAACAGTCGGTACAGCAGGATAAAGGGCGCTCCATCTCTGCCTCGGACCTATTTTCCAAGCTTACAGATCGAGTATCCTCTGCCTGTGAGCACATCGTATTGCGACAACTGCCGTCTGATGTCTATGCGGCTGTGTTTTTAGCCAATCTTGATTCACGGGAAGTAGACGCCTGGATGGCTGCGGTTAGGGAAGTTGCTCAGGAGACAAAGCGAGTCGATCCACAGACAGGCTGGGCAGTTAGCCATTTATTTGATGAGTTCAATCAGATTAGTGACGTCTATCAGGATGAACTGCCAAAACTGCTGAGTTACCGCTTTTATTTCCCAGGAACAGCGCTGTTAATAGAAGACGAACTCCCTCAGCCTGTACAAGTGAACAGCTCGTTTAACTTGAAACAATTTACAGAAGAGATGAAGCGTGAGCATTTTGATACAGCTTTTCAGGATTTGAGATCCTATGTAGCCGCCATGTCCGGTAACTATACCTCTACCGCTTTTGAATTCAAATCGCTTCTCGGAAATATCGTGTTCAACATTACGATTTTGCTCGGGAATCAGGGGTATGATATGAAGGAGTTGGATGCGGCGAAATATTCCTATTTCAAAACAATTAATGATGCCCCTCATGTACATGAAGCCGTCCGCCTTCTGGAGACTTTTTTGGAGGAAGCGAACAGACAGATCATGGCTAAAACACAGCAAGGAAGTAGCGCAAGCATGAAAAAACTGCTGGAGTATATTGAAGAGCATCATGCTGAAACGCTCAATTTGACGACACTTGGGCAATATTTTCACTTTAACCCTTCCTACTTGTCCAGTTATTTTACGGCACACCATACAGAAGGTTTTAGCGAGTATCTGAACAAAATTCGGGTTGAAAAAGCCGCAGAGTTACTACGGTCGGGGATGATGTCCATTTCGGATATTAGCAGCACGGTAGGCTATTCGGACCCCAGCTATTTTACCAAAGTGTTCAAAAAAGTGAAGGGTTACTCGCCCAGTCAGTACCGCCGGGAGCATCTCTATTAGAGAGTAAGCCACATCTGCCAGCAGAAAAGAGATTGAATATGAAAAGATATATCCATAAGATCAAATATCAAGGTCTGTTCTTCAAAATCTTTATTGTTATGGTGGTCAGCATCACTGCGGTGTCCTTGCTGACCTCTTTGGTGACGATTCGGATGTCTGAACGACTTTTTGCTGAGACATTCAGTATTACAAATGCCAAGGTACTCAGCCAGATTCAATCCAGCTTTGAATCCTTCAATGATTCTATCGTGAATGCCGTAACCCACGCTTCGGAAAATGGAACGGTCAAGAACTATCTGACTGGAGGTCAATCTGACTCGATTAACTCGGCGAGGATTTACTTCGGAATGGCACAGCAAATGAAGCAAATTAAATCGAACGTCGATGCCTATGATGTCGGTGTCGCTGTAACAGGTCTGAACGGCCGGAGCTTTTACTCCGACTCGTCTTATTGGTCTGTAACTGCGGAAGAGCTTAAAAGCAGTGCGATTACAGCCCGAAGTGTAGCACGACCAGCACAGCTTATGTATCAATTAGATACTGAATTATTTCAACAACAAATGAATACCACCGCGCAAAAGCCAACACCCTATATCATCGCCTCCAAACCATTTATGGAGCGGACCAGCGGCACCCTGTACGGCATGATCTACATCGCTATCCGAGAGCCTGAATTTCGCCGTTTCTACAACAATTTCACGAGCAACGGCAATGATGTGCTTATTTTGGACAAGTCGGGACTGATTGTATCGAGCAACCGCCAGGACCTGATCGGACAACGCTCCAGTGAGCTGCTAGGCTATGCCACAAAAATCAATGAACAGGGACTTAACTACATTAATGCGGATGTGATGAATAAGGAGAGTATCCTCCTTTCCAACTATATCCCTTCATTTGATTTTTATCTGGTGAACATGATTGACAGACAAGCCGCGATTGGGCAAATTATTGACGTTAAATCCGTTGTCTGGATCTGCATTGCCATCGTACTGATTGCTTTGGTGATCGTTTTTCTGATATCCCGTCGACTGATTCGTTCGCTGACTCGACTGGTGAAGCAAATGTCGACCATACGTGAGAAAAATTTTGATAATTATATCCCGGTAACGGGCAGCTATGAGGTTAGACAATTAAGTCATGCTTACAACTACATGCTGGATGAACTAAATGACTATATCCGTAAGCTTTTAGAGACGCAAAAGGGTCAACGGAACGCAGAGCTTGCTGCACTACAACGGCAGATCAATCCACATTTTCTGTACAATACATTGGCTTCGATCAAAATGCTCGTGCTCAAAGGAAACAAGGAAACAGCCGCCGATACGATCAATGCACTCATTTCTTTACTGCAAAATACAATCAGTAATGTGAGCGAAACAATCACCATTGAGCAGGAAATGGCCAACATGCAAAATTATGTGTTCATTAACCATGTTCGCTACGGGCAACGGGTACAAGTGAATTATTTTGTATCACCCGATTGTCTGGAGTACCATGTGCCCAAGCTCATCATTCAGCCTTTTATCGAAAACTCTTTTTTCCATGCGTTTAATGAAAAAAATGTAGGCCACATCTATATATTGGTGTCCAAAACGGAGGATACATTGATCTGTGAGGTGGTCGATGATGGGGACGGTATGGATTTGGACGGGCATACGGCGCAAGACGGACTGCCGAATCCCAAGAGCAAGCGCCAACTGTTCACAGGCATCGGCATCCAGAATGTGCACAATCGCATTACCCTTTTATATGGAGAAGAATATGGCGTGACCATCTCCAGTAAAAAAGGCGAGGGCACCAAAGTTAGAATGACCCTCCCACTGATCGTAAAACCCACCCCTCCTACCCCATAAAAAAATAGGCTGAACTAAACAAAGAAGGTGGAACAAGAACGGAGTGGACGGAATGGGCGGAATGGTGCTGTACAAGCAACAGCGATGGGAAGCACCATCCGGCCGCGCAGCGGCGCTTCGTGAACAACTTTAGTTCAACCTAAAAAAAGTACCTAAACCAAAATAAAATACAAATGTAAGCGGTACCTTTTCTGGTAAATCATAATAATAAGACCAATCCGTATAAAGATATTCCTAACACCGACAAAGTATGGATGGTACACTAGATTTATAAATAAGGTAACCGCTTTCATTCAAGAAGTTTAGAACTAGCAAGCAACATATAAAAAAAAGAGTAGGGGTTGAACAAAATGAAAAAAATGACTTTCCTTCTGCTGATTGCAAGCTTGATCTTGCTATCCGCATGCTCCAGCAATTCCGAGAAAGCAGCTACAACCACAGATTCAGGCAAAAAAGAAATCACCGTCTGGGCTTGGGACCCGAACTTTAATATCGCAGCCCTGAAGCTGGCAAAAGATCGCTATGTTGCCAAACATCCAGATGTAACCGTAAACATTGTTGAATATGCTCAAAACGATATCGTACAAAAAATGAATGCCGGCCTTAACTCCGGATCTACCAAAGGATTGCCGAACGTGGTTCTGATCGAGGATTATCGGGCACAGAACTTCCTGCAAGCCTATCCCGATTCTTTCCATGATATGAGCAGCACGATCAAAGCATCCGACTTCGCTGATTATAAAATCGGACCGACTAGCTACAACGGCAAGCAATACGGTGTTCCTTTCGACTCCGGTGTTATGGGACTGTATGTGAGAACGGACTATCTGGAACAAGCCGGCTACAAAGTAGCGGACCTGACCAATATTGATTGGGACAAATTTATTGAAATTGGTAAAGCCGTAAAACAAAAAACAGGCAAAGAAATGCTGACTCAAGATCCGAATGACCTCGGTCTGATCCGTGGTATGATCCAAACTGCAGGTTCATGGTACCTGAAAGAAGACGGTAAGACACCAAACCTGGCAGGTAATCCAGCTCTGAAAGAAGCGCTCTTGACGTACAAATCCTTGTTCGACGCTAACATTGTTAAAATGAATGCCGACTGGAGTCAGTTCCTGGCCGCATTCAACAGCGGTGCAGTTGCTTCCGTACCTACAGGTAACTGGATTACACCTTCGATCAAAGCAGAAGCTTCGCAATCCGGTAAATGGGCTGTTGTTCCTTTCCCTAAGCTGAAAAATATACCTGAATCCGTGAATGCTTCCAGCCTCGGCGGCAGCTCCTGGTATGTCCTTAACTCGGACGGTCAAGATACCGCTGCTGATTTCCTGAAAGAGACATTCGGAACAGATCCAGAACTGTATCAAGATATGCTGAGCAAAATTGGAATTGTCGGTTCATTGAACGCAGCTTCCAGCGGTAAAGCATATGACGTGGAAGATCCGTACTTCGGAGGCGACAAAGTATACAAGAAATTTGCAGAATGGACTAAACAAGTTCCAAAAGTCAATTATGGCCTGCACACGTATGCCATTGAGGATATCATGACCGTTGAAATTCAAAACTATCTGAACGGAAAAGATGTAGACGCCGTTCTGAAAGATGCTCAAGGACAGGCGGAAGCACAGCTTAAATAAGATAGTCCATCTAGCCAAGGCTAAACAATAAAACGATAAGCACTTAAAACCTTGGGCTTGCGAGTTCAAGGTTTTATTGCTGCACAGGGAGTTGACATGGTATGAAGACAGCCGCGCCCAAAATAACTACAACACGTCTCAAAGCAGGTATGACAGGATGGTTGTTCATATCCATCGCAGTGATCATGATTGCCGCTTTTTATTTCTATCCAATGATTCAGGCGCTTATCTTGTCCTTTAAGACAGGTACAGGGTCTAATCTGAGCTTTAACGGCATTGATAACTACAAGCGACTGTTCACCGATAAAATGTTTATAACCGCCGTGAAGAATACGTTTATCTATTTAATTTTCCAGGTACCTTTGATGGTCATTCTGGCTCTGTTCATTTCGGTATTGTTGAATGATAAAAACCTGAAATTCAAGGGTTTTTTCCGCACAGCTATCTTCTTGCCGTGTATCACATCCCTTGTAGCCTATTCGGTTGTCTTCAAGTACCTGTTCTCGTCCGACGGTCTGGTGAACTCCTTATTGCTGAATCTGCACGTGATTGGCACGCCCATCCAATGGATTACAGATCCTTTCTGGGCCAAGGTTACGATTATTATCGCGATCACATGGCGCTGGACTGGTTATAATATGATCTTTTACCTGTCCGGTCTTCAGAACATTGACAGTTCCATCTACGAAGCGGCCCGTATTGACGGAGCTTCCCCGATCCGACAGTTTTTCAGCATTACGGTTCCACTGCTTAAGCCGATTATCCTGTTCACTTCGATTACATCAACGATTGGTACACTCCAGCTCTTCGATGAAATTATGAATATTACCAAGGGTGGACCGGGGAACGCGACATCTTCAATTTCGCAATATATTTACAATCTATCCTTCAAGTATTCATCCGACTTTGGTTATGCGGCGACCGTATCTTATTCCATCGTCATTATGATCATTATCTTGTCGATTATCCAGTTCAAAGTGGCAGGTGAGAAAAAATGATGAAAACAAAAAGAGCATTTACGTACGCCTTTCTGATCCTTGTGTCGTTCGTTTCGATTTTCCCGTTCCTGTGGATGCTATCCAGCGCCACGAACCTGTCAGTTGATGTGACCAAAGGCAAGCTTCTGCCTGGCTCCCATCTGATGGATAACATGCACAATTTGCTTGAAAAAGTGGACATCGTTACCGCACTCAGTAACTCTGCAAAAGTCTCCATCTCAACTACGCTGCTGGCTATGCTAATCGCGTCATTGGCTGGTTATGGCTTTGAAATTTACAGAAGTAAAGCGAAAGACGTTGTCTTCAATATCCTGCTGATGTCTATGATGATTCCGTTTGCGGCGATCATGATCCCGCTCTACCGGATGTTCGGCAGCATTTCTAATGTCATACCGTGGATCGGTATTGATACGCTCTCTTCTGTCGTCATTCCGACCGTAACTACGGCGTTCCTGATCTTCTTTTTCCGTCAAAGCACCAAGATGTTTCCCAAAGATCTACTGGAGGCAGGCCGTATGGATGGATTGTCCGAGCTGGGTCTGTTCTTCCGGGTATACATGCCTACAATGAAAACAACCTATGCCGCTGCCGCGATCATCACATTCATGTCCAGTTGGAACAACTACCTCTGGCCTCTGATTGTGCTGCAAACGCCGGAAAATCAAACAATTCCGCTGTTGATCTCGAACCTCGGCTCCAGCTATGCACCGGATTACGGTGTCATCATGATCGCCATTGTCCTGTCCACACTTCCGACCGCACTGGTATTTTTCCTGATGCAGAAACACTTTGTAGCGGGCATGGTGGGTTCGGTAAAATAACAGATTTCTGTGTACGTTCTTCATTTCAATTTTAAAAATAAGGAGTGTTCGCCTTGACCATCCAACCCCCTAGTCTGGACTGGCTGACCGACGTAACCAAATTTGCTGTACATCGGCTGCCCGCCTATTCCGATCACAAATATTACGCTACGCTTCAGGAAGCGGAGCAGCAAGCTGATATGGCTTGGCGTCATAGCCTGAATGGGAGCTGGAAGTTTAACTATGCAACGAATCCAGCCAGCCGTCCGGTAGAGTTCTATACCCCTGGCTTTGAGTACGGCGGCTGGAGCGATATTCAGGTGCCGGGTCACATTCAGACGCAAGGCTTTGGCCAAATGCAGTACGTGAATACGATGTATCCGTGGGACGGACATTCGGACGTTCGCCCACCCCATATTCCGGAGGATCACAACCCAGTCGGGAGCTATATCAAAAGCTTTGTTTTGCCGGAAAATATGGCTTCCGACGCGCAGCCTGTGTTCATTTCTTTCCAAGGCGTCGAGTCGGCTTTCTATGTATGGTTGAACGGACAATTTGTCGGTTATAGCGAGGACAGCTTTACACCATCTGATTTTGAACTGACACCGTTCCTGCAAGCAGGCGAAAACAAGCTGGCGGTAGAGGTTTATCAAAGAAGTACGGGGGCGTGGCTGGAGGATCAGGACTTTTGGCGTTTTTCCGGTATTTTCAGAGATGTGTACCTCTATACCATCCCTACGCTTCACGTACGTGACCTGCATGCCAAGGCAGATCTGGATGCTTCCTACACGCAGGGCCTTCTGGAACTGAAATTGACCTTGGAAAAGCCGGCAACGGCCTATGCAACTGTCGATGTGAAAGATGCTACCGGTCATGTTGTAGCTTCTTTGAAAGCTGACTTTACGGATGGCACGGCTTCACTGTCAGCAACCTTGGAGCAAGTGCAGCGGTGGAGCGCGGAAAAACCCTATTTGTACACGTTGTTTATTCAAATTTATGATGCCAGTGGATCGCTCGTGGAAGTCATTCCACAAAAAATCGGCTTCCGTAAATTTGAGCTGATCAACAAGGTCATGCATTTGAACGGCAAACGTATCGTCTTTAAAGGTGTGAACCGCCATGAATTCAACGCTCGCACCGGACGTGCGATTTCCCGTGAAGATATGCTGTGGGATATTCGGACGCTCAAGCAGAATAATATGAACGCTGTCCGCACCTCTCATTATCCAAACCAGACTCTGTGGTATGAGCTATGCGATGAGTACGGAGTCTATGTAATTGATGAAATGAACTTGGAAACACACGGTTCCTGGCAAAAACTCGGCGCCGTCGAGCCATCGTGGAATATCCCTGCCAATCTGCCTGAGTGGCAAGATATCGTCATGGATCGCGCCATTTCCATGCTGGAACGGGACAAAAACCACGCCTCCATTCTGATCTGGTCCTGCGGCAATGAGTCGTATGCAGGTGAAGTGCTGCGCAATGTAGCTAACTATTTCCGAACCACCGATCCGAGCCGTCTAGTGCATTACGAAGGCGTGTTTCATAACCGTACGTACGATGATACTAGCGATATGGAGAGCCGGATGTACGCCAAGCCTGCAGATATCGAGCAATACTTAAACGATAATCCACAAAAGCCGTATATCAGTTGCGAATATATGCATGCAATGGGCAATTCCGTAGGCGGCATGCACAAGTATACAGAGCTGGAGAGCAAATACGAGCTGTATCAGGGCGGTTTTATTTGGGATTATATTGATCAGGCTGTTATGAAAAAAGATCGCTATGGACGCGAGTACCTCGCGATCGGCGGCGACTTTGACGACCGTGCCACAGACTATGGCTTCTGTACGGACGGAATTGTCTATGCGGATCGGAAGGTTTCACCGAAGATGCAGGAGGTCAAATTTCTGTATCAAAATTTGAAGCTCACCCCGGATCGCAGCGGTGTAACCCTGCGCAATGAAAACCTGTTCGAGGGGACGGGCGACTATGAGTTAGTATATAGCCTGCTGCATGAAGGCCAAGAAATCGAACGTAATGCCATTCATGTAGATGTGGCAGCTCAGACCGAGGCGTATATTCCTCTGACGTTCCCTAATACGAACGAAAAGCCCGGTGAGTATGTCATTCACACCGCCCTGGTTTTGAAAGAAGCCACGCTCTGGGCTGAGGCTGGACACGAAGTAGCCTTCGGACAGCATATTTTCATCGTGGAAGATCGAAATCCGCGGCAGCTCCCTACGGGCGGTGCCTTACGAGTGGTGCATGGCGATGTTAACATTGGCGTTCACGGTGCAGATTTCAGTATCATGTTCTCCAAAGGAGCAGGTAGCCTGACTTCACTTCGCTACGCCGGACGTGAGATGATCGCTACACCTCCTGCTCCATTGTTCTGGCGGGCGACCACAGACAATGATCGGGGAACCGCACTGGGCTTTGAAGCCGGTGGCTGGTTCGCTGCAAGTCTGACACGTAAATGCGTAGGCATCGAGGTCACGGAAGAGCAGACAGACCGTGTAACTGTTACGTTCCGCTACACGCTGAGCATTCATGCGGACGTACAGGTAACGGTAGCCTACACCGTCTTGGCGGATGGCAGTTTGAACGTAAAATCGACTTATGAAGGCGTTTCAGGACTGCCTAACCTGCCGATCTTTGCCCTTTCGTTCAAGGTTCCGGCAGACTACCGCCATCTGGACTGGTACGCGATGGGACCGGAAGAGAATTACATCGACCGTGCCTTTGGCGCGAGACTAGGCGTATTCCGCAACGAAGCTGCGGATAACGTATCCGGGTATGTCGTGCCGCAGGAATCCGGCAATCGTACAGGCGTGCGCCGTGTCGATATTACCGACGATTCCCAGCGAGGCATTCGCATTACTGCACCTGCTACCGCATCGGTGGAATGCAATATTTCGCCGTATACAGCGTTTGAGCTGGAAAGTGCCTACCATCTATATGAGCTGCCCAACGTGTATTACACCGTTGTCACCGTAGCTGGCAAGCAAATGGGCGTAGGCGGCGACGATAGCTGGGGAGCCCCGGTACATGAAGAATACCAAATTACAGCCGATCAAAAGCTGGAATTCGAATTTACCGTGCAGCGGATATAAATAAACTCCCCGTATAGGCAAGTATATATAACAAAAGCCCTTCCGCTGCTTCCCTGATGGAAAGCCAGAAGGGCCTTTGCATTTTATCATTCCAATCATACTGTCAGCAGAAAATAAAGTCCTGGGTTGTCGTTGTTTCATTGAATCAACGTTTCCCGTTAGTTCATGGATTAATATACAACTAAAATCCAAACTCTGTTACTCTTTCAAGCCACTCACGCATAAGTGACTCAAATAATAGAGCCTGTTCAATCTGAAGATTATGCCCTGCTCGATCTAAAACGGCGAAGGTTGCTCTAGGATAATTATCTAAAATTCTAAAAGCATCTATGTAACCAACGACTGCATCTTGTCGCCCAAGAGTAAATACTGTTGGTTTATCAAAAACTAATTTATCTATATTGGTGGAAAACCCATAGTTTCTTTGAATCTTGCTAAGAAAATCGTAGTCAGCGATCTTACAACCTGCCACTATCTCTTCAGAATACCTTTTCCAATTATATTCATTGAGAACGACTTGATTTGCGCTAAAATCACTTATTTGCTCTTCACTTAAGGTGCCCATAAACTCGCGATCACAATGAACAACAAAATGCTCGGGCAGTATTCTTCTTTTGTGTTCAGGAATAATTAATGGACAAATCAGAGCAGCTCCACCAATACGATCTTTATGTCTATTAATTATTCCCCTTGTAATATATCCACCGTACGATTCGCCTGCTATGAGATAATCCTCGTTTGGGACAAGAGTTTCAATAAAATTTATAACTGCTTCTAGCATATCATCTGAATTACATATTTGATCGTAATCCTTTGTTTGTCCCATTCCAGGCAGGTCAAGATAGATACGACGCCAATCGGAATTACCTTCAAATATCGGTTCCATGCACCCACTCATTAACCGATGGTCTGGTGTAAAACCATGAATCATTATAATCGGTTTGCCTTTACCAATTTCCTCGTAATATATATTGGCATTCTTGACTTTACAATATGGCATACAGACCCTCCAAAATTGAGTTATTTATAAAATTCTTACACCAAAGAAGAATCTACATTGTTTTATCAAAAAAAAACAGATCTCCGGTTCGTTTTGATTATATACTCATATATAACACATGTAAAGAACACTTGTTCTCTTTTCTTATTTCTAGAGTTAAACTAACCTGCCCGTGAGCTTAATGAAGCAACGTCCGTTTAATACTTTATTTTCCCAGTCTAGAACTTTAGCTAGCTCGTAGCCAGATTGACATACGTTCGCGTGAAATCAAGGTTCTTCAAGTCCCTTTGATCTATAAAAAATTCCAAATACCCCGCGTCCCACCAGCACATACCAACCTCTTCTAAAGAAGAGACCGAGAGCAGAACATGCCAATTTTCCGAAGCCTGATCGTGTCTTTCCCGATTCGTTTGATATTCTTGTAGCTGAGGCAGCACTTCGGATCGTAAATGCTCCGCATAATCCGTACTTCCCCTATGCATAGCTTGCTCGATTTCCTTATGAATCTGACTCTCACTCTTATGCCAGTTAAACAGAAGACCCTCCAGCCCATTTCGGCGTAGATAAGCATCCCGCCGGGTGTTCCCTGCAAAAGATTGATGCTGACCCCACAACGTGTCACTTTGTTCACAAACAAGCTCATACAGCTCTTCATACTGATCTACAAGAATATCTCCTAGCTCACCCTCCGACCGAAGGGTAATAATCGGCTGAAAGGAAATCGCATAGGCGGTGAAATCTCGTTGCTCTGCCGAAACCTCTACGCACCCAGCGGGCGGTAATGTTTTCTGCAAAGCGCTGCTGTCACCGTTATAGTAAAAGATTTTATGGTCAATATCATAGGCGGGCTCATCCAGCCCAAGAAAAAAGTAAAGTATGCCCTGACGAGGCAATCCCTCAAATGGTGAAAAAGGCAGCTCACTCAAATTAATTTGAGCAATAAACGTATAATATTCCCCGTCTGAATTACAAGGCCACTCTATCGTGGGTGGCAGATCTGGATAGCCGGCGATCCGACTATTTCCAATGTGTTCGTAGTTTTCCTCATGCTCCACATGAAATTGTATAGCAGCTTGAGCTTCCTGATGAATCTCTTCTTTTAAATCTTCATCCAGTGAATACCCTTCCAGTATTCGAGTCAGTTCATCTTTTAATGGTAGTTGTAGCATCTCACTCGCCCCTTTTTCATCAAGTAATAACATAGCCTGCAACCATTTAAACCCTTCCCTCAGATTACCATATTAAGTGACTCCGTCAATTGACCAAATACTGCACCAGTTGCCCCCTATGGACGGTGGCACCCAACTTTTAGTAGAAATGCACTAGACATTGTTCATAAATGTTTTGTGATAGGCATTCCGGTATTGGGAAGGAGTCATGTGGGCTCTCTTTTTGAACAAACGCATAAAATACTTCTCATCGGTATAGCCTGCCTCTTCGGCAACCTGCTTAATGCTCATATCTGTACGGGAAATCAACTCCTTGGCTTTGTTGATACGAATACTGTGAATGAACTCCAGGGGACGCATGCCTGTATTTTGCTTGAATAAACGAGAGATATAATCCTTGTTGTAATTGAATTTTCGAGCTAAATCCGTCACGGTCAATGATTCTTCGGCATGAATACGGGTCCACTCAATAATTTTGTTAAAACTCACATTCCCCTGTGAATGGACAGGATTGGAAAGTAAGCGGCTGAGCGCCAGTTCAGATATCTCGATCAGCAGCGAGGTGAACAAATAATTTACACTGTGATACGTAAGATAATGTGAGTTGGCTACATGCAAAATCTGATTGACGATAATATGAATCCGATCTCCGTTGTCTGCCTGTACACTTTGCGGTAAATAGATATCACGCATCACACCGTGACGCTGCAAAAGCCCATCCAAAGCACTTGTTTCCTGCTTCATTTCCTCATTAGATAGTACATTCGGGGTCGTGGGAACATCGAAATGAAACCAATAAAATTTCACGCCCGGCAACGATTCCCGGTATCCTTTATGCGTACGACCGGGGTAAAGCAATAGAATATCTCCCTCGCCTACTTCAAAATCATCCCGTTCCTCTCGTATATATACCGTCTCTTGGACACCCAGGATCAGCTCAAAATTTTCAATGGAACGACTCATATGCTTCCAAGGCACCTCGGAAACAAACTCGCCTGCCGAGATCAGTTGGATCGGAGCATCTACATTTACTTTTAGATAGGTCATGTTATCGCCTCTTTAGATTCATGTTCGGATTTGTCCACCCATTGTATGGTTAAGCTACTGACATACCGCGATTCCAATGCTAATGTAGTGGAGAAATATACACTTTCATCTTAGCTAAGGAGCGATGATTTTGAAAGCTAAAGCTTTTGACTTGCATAAAGTAAGAATTGATTCCGGCCCTCTTTTACATGCGATGGAACTGAATACGACCTACCTGCTGAGTTTGGAACCCGACCGTTTATTATCGCGCTTTCGTGAATATGCGGGACTGGAGCCCAAAGCGGCTCACTATGAAGGCTGGGAAGCGCGTGGCATCAGCGGACATACACTCGGTCACTACCTGTCCGGCTGTGCACTGATGTTTGCCTCCACAGGCGACGAAAGACTGTTGGAACGCGTGAACTATGTAGTCGACGAACTGGAAATATGCCAAAACAGTCATGGAAACGGATACATTTCCGGCATTCCACGTGGGAAAGAGATTTTTGAGGAAGTAAAAGCCGGAGATATCCGCTCCCAGGGTTTTGATCTGAACGGCGGCTGGGTGCCGCTATATACCATGCACAAACTTTTTGCGGGCTTGCGTGATGCACATCTGCTGGCGCATCATCCCAAGGCCCTGTCTATAGAAATCAAACTCGGCAACTGGCTGGAGGATGTACTTCAAGGACTGGACGATGATCAGGTGCAGCAGGTGCTGCACTGCGAGTTTGGCGGTATGAACGAGGTACTGACGGATCTGGCGGAACATTCGGGAGAAGAACGCTTTTTGAGTCTGGCGGAACGCTTTTATCACGGAGAGGTGTTAAATGATCTCGCAGATAGCCAAGATACGTTGGCAGGGCGACATGCCAATACGCAAATCCCCAAAATCATTGGCGCTGCACGGCAATTTGAAATGACGGGGAAACCGCAATATGCGGACCTATCTCGCTTTTTCTGGGATCGGGTGGTTCACAAGCATTCCTACGTGATCGGCGGCAATAGTTATAATGAACATTTTGGTGAACCTGGGAAGCTGAATGACCGTTTGGGCGAAGGTACCTGTGAAACTTGTAACACCTACAATATGCTGAAATTAACAAGACATATGTTCGAGTGGGACGCCTATGCAGCCTATGCCGACTACTATGAACGAGCGATGTTCAATCATATTCTAGCTTCACAGCAGCCTGTAGATGGACGTGTGTGCTATTTTGTATCGCTGGAAATGGGAGGACACAAGTCCTTTAATTCTCAATATGAGGATTTCACATGCTGTGTCGGGTCCGGTATGGAAAGTCACTCCATGTACGGCACTGCAATTTATTTTCACACGCCAGAAGCGATCTATGTCAATCAATATGTCCCTTCTACCGTGACATGGGACGAGATGGGCGTACAGCTCAAACAAGACACTCTCTTTCCGCAAAATGGACGGGGAACGCTGCGCGTTATCAGCAAGCAGCCCAAATCCTTCGCAATCAAGCTAAGATGCCCGCACTGGGCGGAGCAAGGGATGATGATTACAATTAACGGGGAAGAGTATACCGCAGAGACTTGTCCTACCAGCTACGTTGTCATTGAACGGGAATGGAACGATGGGGATACGGTCGAGTACGACATTCCTATGACCGTGAGAGTCGAGGAAATGCCAGATAATCCGCGCCGGATTGCTTTTATGTACGGTCCACTTGTGCTGGCTGGGGATCTTGGCCCTGTCGTGCAGGAGTCCAACGAAGAGCGTCTGCTTGCGTCTGTTCTGATCGGATCGGCCGATTCCCTGACAACGAAGCTGATTGCTGACGGGAACGAGCCTAATACATTCCATATGACCGACTTAGGCTATATCGGAGACTTGCAGCTTCGTCCGTTTTATCAGATGTATGATCGTTCATATACCGTCTATTGGGATCTCTTTTCCAAGGAGGAATGGGCAGCAACCGAGGCAGAATATCGTACCGCGTTAGCGTATCAGTTAGAGCTGGAACGACTTACAGTGGACGTTGTGCAGCCTGCCGAAATGCAGCCGGAACGAGATCATGCCTTTACTGGAGAGCATGTAGGTTTGGGGTCCATCTATAACCGCAAATATCGCGACACCTGGCCTGGGGGCTGGTTCTCTTTTGTCATGAAGGTGCTTCCGGATGAGCCTGTCCAATTGGCGGTTACTTATTTGAAGGACTTGAGCCGTCCTCATAGTGACTTTGACATCACTGCGGATGGTCAAATTTTAGGGGAAGGCAAGCTGGAGTCTGAGGAAATGAATAAATTCGAAACGTTCGTCTATGAGCTTCCTCTATCTGTGACGAACCACAAGAATGAAGTTACGATTCAATTCAAGGCCCATCCACAAGGCAAAGTGGCGAAAGTGGCCGGATTGCGGATCATTAAAAGTTACCTATAGCACCATTCCGCCTACTCCGTTTTGATGTTCGTTTTTTTAAAGGAAGTTTATAAAACAACAAGCAGACGCTCCTATAAGCTGTCTGCTTGTTCCACTTACTTCCTTATAACTTCGATTCATCGTCATTGCTTCATGTTCACTTCACAGCATGTTCATTTCGCGGAAACTGTCTCTAATCTTGCGCAGCTCTTGCTGTGCTCGACCATAGCGGGAAGCGTAGGTCCAAGCAAGCACTTGATGATAATGCGAAGGTGTTTCAATCGTGGTCACGTTATACATGGCCAGATTCCCATCTATTTCTCCTTTTAGGGTAAACTCAATGGCAGGATATCCGTTCACCACCATATCTGAAGCGGTCCCCAATTCAGGGTCCGTAATTCCTGACACCAAATGATCCTCAATGATTCCTTTATATTCTTGAAGAGTCATACTGCTGTCAAAATCGCTTTTCGGTTCAGACAATACAATCAGATATCTTTCGGTAAATTCATTTTTAATGGCGATGTCCGCATCCTCATTAATCCTATTATCTCGTGACCAATTCCAGGGAGCCGTAACCGCAAACTGGCTATCCTTACTGGTAAATACCTCAGGCTTCATGATTTGCGTAATGAGCATAGAAATTAAAGATACAGCAAAAACCATTGAAATGATCGTCGTCAGGATGATTGCTCCTGCAATAATCCCGGTTTTCTTTCTGCCCACCTTTCCCAAATCCCTTACCTTTACCACATATGTATTCGCAGCCATATCTCCAATCCGTTGTTTCCGAGGTGTCACCAGCACACATATACAGGCGGGCAGTCCCATGAAAAGCAGCGGATTCGTATCCACCAGATGTATGAGAGTGCGGATCAAGGATTTAACCATGCCTGGCGGCCTTCCTTCTCCATTCACAACCTGAATACGAAGTACAAACTTGCCCAGCGTATAGCCTGTAAGTCCTTCCAGTAACAGATAATAGCAGAAGGAGCCGATCAGGAAGAGCATCACTACCATACCCATATTTGGGGTTTCCGCTTCAGCTACTTTTTCCGCTGTAAAATATACCAGCCCTCCATACCCAAAGACGATAAGAATGAAGTCAATCATCCAAGCCGCCCATCTTCTGAAAAAAATAGAGGCACCGTATGTTTCTGATAATACTGCCATCTTATCCGGTTCTCGTCGCTGATAACCGCCATTCCTCACAAATTCTCCCGGAGCTACTGTAGATGGATTTTTCAATAAATTAGGTTCTTCCAAATGATACACCCCTGATGTCAATTTAATCCTAGTTAAGTATAGCATCCTTTTTCATCCAATGGAGCAAGCCTGACAGTGCACTGGAGTAAACCGAATCCCGCCGATGAACAAACCACACCTCTAATTTACGATATTCCTCAGGTAAACGATGAGAAGCAATACTTCCCGCCTCCTCTGCCTTTGCAATCGACGATTGTGGCAACATGGACACTCCCAAACCAGAGGCTACTCCACCCAAAATGACTTCCAAGGTTCCGAACTCCATAACCTGAAAGGCATCCACACCTGCTTCGCTCAGAAAGCTTTCTGCTCTTGTACGATGCGTGCAGCCTACGTCGAAGAACAGCATAGGCTTGGCAAGCAACTTGCTCATATCACTTTCTCCCGGTTCCGAGATGAGTACCAGTTCCTCCTCAAAAGCCGCGATATGCTCTATATGCGGATCATCAACGGGGCCATAGACGAACGCTCCATCTAATTGGTAATTTAATACCTTTTGTACGAGATCATGGGTGCTGCCTGTCATAAGCGATAGATGGACATCAGGATATTGAGCGTAATATTCCATCAATAAAGAGGTCAGATGCGTAACCGCCGCCGTCTCAATCGAGCCCAGTCGCAAAGGTCCCGCGGGCTGGTCTGAATATTGAGTGGACTTTACAGCCTCGTCCAGCAAGGTCAGTATGGTATCCGCATATTTCAGCAGATTCTCTCCTGCTGGCGTTAACGTCATTCCCCGGTTAGATCGGCGAAATAGCGGTACGTTCAATTGTGCCTCAAGCTGCTGAATCCGCGAGGTCACATTGGACTGTACATAATTCAAAACTTGCGCAGCCTTCGTGATACTGCCCTCGCGAGCGACGGCCCGAAAAATTTTCAAATCACTGCTTTCCATGTATACGTCACCTGCTTGGTATGATCATTTGTGATACTCACGTTCGATTTTGTTCATTTTACCGGATGCTTGCCGCTCTGTACAATTCAATATATATGCAATTGCATCTAAATTCGCACCACGGGAGGTTTTAAAATGAAAGCCGTGATACATGCCAGCAAAAACGGCCCTGAGGGTCTGATGTATACAGACGTTACGGACAGACAGCCAGGGAACGATGAGGTGAGGGTAAAACTCAAAGCCGCAGGCTTGAACCATCGGGACTTATTCCTCATGGCAGATCGAGCTGCCAACGATGCTCCACTCATTCTCGGATCCGATGGAGCAGGTGTGATCGAGGCTGTGGGTGCTGGCGTCCCAACCTCGCTGGTAGGCACCGATGTAATGATCAATCCATGTATCGGATGGGAGAATACGCATCATGTTCCCTTAGTTCCAGCCATTCTGGGCGGACCTTCGGACGGGACATTCGCTGAATCGGTTATCATCCCCGTCCAAAATGCCGTCAGCAAGCCAGCATACCTTTCATGGGAAGAAGCAGGGGTACTGCCTTTGTCTGCTTTGACCGCTTACCGCGCGCTCTTCACAAGAGGCCAATTGCAGGAGGGTGAGCACGTCCTCATTCCCGGTATTGGTGGTGGTGTAGCCACGTATGCCATGCTTATGGCTTTAGCGGCAGGTGCACGGGTCAGCGTCACATCACGCAGCGAAGCAAAGAGGCAGGCTGCCCTCGCCCATGGCGCTAATCATGCATTCGACAGCCATAGCGGATGGAAAGAAAATATGAACGGAGACACCGTGGATCTGGTCCTTGACAGTATCGGTCCTGCTACGTTCGATAAATATTTGGATGTCCTCAAGCCAAACGGTCGGATTGTTACATTTGGCGCAAGCTCAGGAGATCAAGTAGAGATTCCACTGCGGTCTATATTTTTTCCTCAAATCAGCATCATCGGCACCTCTATGGGCAGTGGCGAGGAATTCGCAGCTATGCTTCAGTTCATGGAGCGCCATGCACTCCATCCGATTATAGATAGCATATTTCCTCTACAAGACACAGCAAAAGCCTTCCACCGTATGCAGCAGGGAGCGCAGTTAGGCAATATAGGAATCAGGATAGAGTAAGGAGTCTGAACGAAGTATAGGAATGGAAAAAAATCCACTACCGTAAAATGCCTTCATCCAGAAGTCAATTTTATAGTAGTGGACCTATTCAGTCGATCAAACGATGCTGGACCCATTTGTTGCCGCGGAAGCGCCAAAGGAAAACGAGTCCCCGCACGCCCCATTCAATATCCATAGCCAACCAGACACCAACAATCCCCAGGTTGAACACAATGCCCAAAATGTACCCAAGCACCACCCGGCACAACCACATAGACAGCATTGAGGTGAGGGACGTAAATTTGGAATCACCTGCTGCCCTTAGCGCAGAGGGTGTAATAAAGGCAATGGACCAGAGCGGAATCTGGGCCAACGTATTAATCAGTATGACAACAAAAATGTCATCTACAATTTCGGCAGGCGGATGGAACAGCCCCACCATCGGCTCAAACAAAGGCATCAGAATGAGACCCATGACAATAAACGAACAAGACGACAGCCAAATAAACGATTTGGTAAACTTGCGGGCATCCTCGACATTTCGACGTCCCATGCATTGACCGACCACGGTTACAATCGTAAGAGCCAAAGCATTCGCAGGGATTTGGAACACGTTAGCTAGGGATGAGCAAATGGCATTCGTCGCCAACGCATTGGTCCCCAGGCTCACAATGAAAATTTGGGTTAAAATTTTGCCCCCATTGAAAAACATCTGTTCCGCTGCAAAGGGAAGCCCGATAAACAGAATCTTTTTAAGCATAGCCAAATTAAAATAAAGCATATCTCTAAGCTGAACACGCAAGTCATCATCTACCCTGACCAAATAGATCAGCGCGCACACTGCTCCTGCATATCTGGACACATTGACGGCAATCGTCATGCCCAGCACACCCATATCCAATACATTAATGAATACCACATTGAGGAGCACGTACGAGAGGTTCATGATGAGCGAAAGAGCCAGCGATGCCCTCGTCTTCCCGATCCCCCTCAGCGCTCCACACACTGCCTCAACGATTGCAATCCCCACAAAAGACATACAACTTCCCAGTAGATATACCTTACCGTTAGCTAATACATCAGGCGAGGCGGAACCAAACAGAACACTTAAAATCGGATTGTACAACACGATCATAAACAAACTGATACATAAAGCCAGCAAGGAAACAGAGGAAATGGTGCCGGATGCGGCTTTAGAAACCATAAGGTCGTTACCGCTCCCCTTATACTGTGCCACGACAACCGTTCCCCCGGTAGACACTGCGACAAACACATTAATCAGAAAAATATTCAAAGAATCGATCATATTTACAGCACTGACTGCCGCCATCCCTGACGAGCTAATCATTGCCGTGTTCACCAAATTAAGACCCACAATAAAAGCCTGATCAATCAGAAGCGGGATAAACAGCGCAATAATCTGTCGATAATCAATAGACTCTCCTGAAAAATGCTTATTCAGAAAGCCATGTGTTCTCATCCTTACACTCAGTTGACTCATATCATCACATTCTTTTTCTCAAATTGAAAAAAACCCTTCAACAGAAGAGCCTTCATGGCGAAAAAATGTATAAAGTTGCAAGGCTAGATGTGTCTAGTTCTTGATTCTGTACACTTTTCTCTACATAGAAGTATTGCTCCAAAAGAAAATCCTGTCAATGGTCTTGCTCACATTTGAATAGAAAATAACAGAAAAACCTGCTCAGCTCAGTGAACAGGTTTTGGAGCAGTATTATAATGCCTTAATATGTCATTAAAACCTTGTTAAAAGAATGTCTATGATCTTCTCGCAATCAAATCTTGTTGAATAGAAGCTTCATTCTTTTCGAATTTTTTATAAAAAAACATAGGAATGATCCCGATCAAGAAGATGATAAACGGCAGCCAGATAAAGCTGAACTGAATGCCAGACAACGCCGTAGGGGTTTGAACTTGCCCAGCGATGTAACCGGTGCTGCCCATGATCCATGCTGGCAATAATCCGCCTATTCCGCTACCCGCTTTAATACAGAATGCGCTTCCAATAGAGGTCAGGAAGCCACTTGCCCGAATACCGTTTTTCCATTCCCCATAATCGACTGTATCTGACAACATTGCAAACGGCATAGAACACGCAAAGCCTGACCCTAATGCACCAATAATCCAGCCGATAATAATGAGGGTTAAGTCTGTACTTCCCATTAAAATCACGACTTGACCCAGCGCAGCTAATATCAATCCGATAATCATAATCGCATTTTTGCTTAATTTTCTGGCGAAAAACGGAATCAGAACCATCGAGATTAACTGTAAGGAGGTCAGTCCATTGATTAAAGGTACTAAGTCCTTACTGTCCAGATTGTATTGCAGATAAAAGATGAGCGTTGCTGAACGAATATTCAAACCAATCCAGTAACACAAGTTGGCAGCTACAACGAGCATCCAAGGCCAGTTTCGTTTGATGGCTGTAAAGCTTTTAGCAATGGGGACGGATTTCGTTTTCACTGCTGCATTTTCTCGCAAATCGGCAAACGCTATGAAAAACATAATAATCGCCATAATTCCAAATAAAACGAGCGTTAAGGAAAATCCTTTTTGATCATTCCCCTGTCCAAAGAAAGCGACCAAAGGTAACGTAAATGTCGTGGCGATGAAGAAACCTACGTTCCCCCCGACCATGCGGAAGGAGTTCAAGACTACACGTTCATTAGAGTTGGTGCTCAGGTTAGGCAGAATAGACGTAATCGGCGTACTGATCCCTGTGTACAGGATGCCGGCTATGATATACGTGATGGCGGCATATACAATTTTGCCCGACTCACTCCAATTGGGTGTCGTAAACGTAAGGACCATGAACACAGCGAACGGGATCGCTAACCATAGAAAATAGGGTCTGCTCTGGCCGTATTTTGACTTGGTCCGGTCAATCAGGATGCCCCAAATTGGGGCATCAATGGCATCGATAAAACGGGTGATAAACAGTAATGTCCCGGCAATTCCAATAGAAAGACCGAATACATCTGTATAAAAATATAATAGATAACTGGAAATGACACAGTATAGTAAATTGCCTGCCGTATCCGTTAATGAATAGCTGATTTTACGATGAAAAGGAACGGTACTTGCTGCCTTTTCTGGTGGTTCCGTACTCACAATTCTCGTACTCATGATCTTTCCTCTCCCCATGCGAATGAATTATGATTCATAAACCCATACACGCATTTCCCCTTTAGCCCGATTGCACCAGGCGTAGTAAGGAATGGCGGTAATTTGTTGAGGAACAAATTCAGGAGGCTCCGAGCTATATAATGCATTCGAACTTTTTACCCGGTATCCCTCTATGGTCAGCTTTACAATGCCACCCAGCAGGTTTTCGCTGAACTCTTCCGTAATGGGGCTATCCTTCGCCAATCTTAATCCTGCCAAATTCGCTCCATTATCCACTTCTTCCAGGCAAAACACGACTGGTCCGCGTTGGAGAGCAATTTGCTGCTGGTTCATGGAGACCAGCGGATTGCTCCGAATGCGCTCAACTGGCATAGCCAAATGCAGAGTTACCACATCTCCGTCCTTCCAAGTACGCTGAATCTCAATATAGCCTTTTTCCAAATGGTCTAATGATATGGCTTCCCCATTCACCTTTACCTCTGCCTGCTTGCACCAACCCGGAATCCGAAATGCCCATTTGAAGGAAGTCGACTCTGTTACTTGGATCGAAAAGGTTAGATCCGCATCCCATGGATAATGATGAGTTTGTGTAATTTCAACCTCATGACCAGATAAAGTCATGTTCACCTTGCTGGCAATGTACAGATGCGTATACAACGTATCGTCCGTTTGGGTGTACATATTGTCCTCAACTGATGCAATCATTCGTGCCAAATTGGGCGGACAGCAGGCGCAGAAAAACCATTTTTGCCGTTCTGTTTTTACATGCTCTTGATCTTTTCTGGATTTTTGAAAGGGATTAACCTCCAACGGATTCACGTAGAAAAATCGTTTCCCGTCCAGGTCCATCCCACTAATCGTCCCGTTGTATAGCGCACGCTCCAGAACATCGGCATATTTCCGGTTCGGCGCTAAGCGCAACATACGATTGGCCCAAAAGGCCAGCCCTACAGAGGCGCAAGTCTCACAGTACATGCTGTCATTAGGAAGATCGTGATGGCAAGTGAACGCTTCCGCGTTTACAGTAGAACCGATGCCGGCGGTGATGTACATTTTGTGATTCGTGACATCATCCCACAGCGTTTCACAGGTTTGTAACAGGGAAGCATCCCCTGTTTTCGCGGCCAAGTCCGCCATCGCAATATACAGGTACACCGCTCTTACTGCATGGCCGACTGCCTCTTTTTGTTCCCGCACAGGTTGGTGTGCTTGCTGGTATTCGAAGCCTAAACCAAAATTAATGTTGTTCTCATCATTCCAGGTGGGCTCTGTTTGAATATGTTTTCTCTTTTCTTGTTCCTCTGCAAAGTAAATAGGATGCTGTCCCCGCTGTTCAATAAAATATTGCGCTAATTTGAGATATTGATCCTTTGCCGTTACGTCGTATAATTTGATCAAGGCCAACTCAATTTCTTCATGTCCCGGGTAGCCTTTCCGTTTCCCTTCTTCCGTACCAAAAATCTGCTGAATCAGGTCTACGTATTTCTCCATAATGTGAAGAAACTTCGTTTTGCCCGTCGTTTCATAATAAGCAACAGCCGCTTCTATAAAATGCCCTGCACAATACAGCTCATGATTGTCTCTTAGGTTCGTCCAGCGATTATTGGGTTCCTTAAGCAGATAGTACGTATTCAAATACCCATCCTCAGCTTGAGATCTGCCCAACAATTCAATCACTTCATCAGCCCGCTCTTCAAGCGCGGGATTCGGATGATCCCTTAAGCTAAAGGCAACCGTCTCCAGCCATTTGGCAAGATCACTGTCCTGGAAAACGGTTCCATAATACTCCCCACTGGATTCCCCGGCTGCAATCCTAAAGTTTTCAATCGCATGACTGGGTTCTGTATCTGGTAATTCATCATTTAATGCTTTCCACTGATAGGGAATAACCTCTTCCGCCACAACCTGCTTATACTTTTTCCAAAATAAATCATCAACGGTGACATGCTTAACTGGCTTTGCCGTTTTCATTGGATAAACATCCCTTCCTGAAAATAGAACGCTTTCATTTTTGAAAAAATAAGGATAAAGTAATGATAATATCGTACAAGTTAACCTGAGCTTCCCTTGCTACAGTCCTTATTTTATCAACCTGAATTTATAAAAAAAATCGCGATCTTTAACTAAAACTTATACGATTTCACACACAAAGGAGCTGGCTTCCATGAGCAAAACAGACTTTCTATCATTCCTTGTCCCTCCGCTGCCTTATTTCATTGAGGGGAATTTTACTACATATCAAAAAGGGGATTGGCATCCAAATAGGTATAATCTGGGTTATTTTGACGTAATAATCATTAAAGAAGGGTTGCTGCACATTGGCGAAGAGGACGAAGTGTGGAAGGTAACTGAAAATTACGCTCTCATTCTTGAACCGGATAAACATCATTTTCCCATTGAGGCATGTACAGAACAAACCTCCTTTTACTGGTTCCATTTTCAAACCAATAGCATGTGGTGCGCACAATCCTCGTCCAATCCTATTATACCCAGCACTCCCATTCCCGAGCTGCATTTTCATTCAGAACATACGACCATTCATTTGCCTAAAATTCAAAAAGTGGTGAATCCACATGAGCTATTTTCGAAATTAGACTATTTACTAGCCTCTACTTTAAAACCTAGAAAACTGGCACTATGGGAGGCCCAACAGACGTTTGTGAATGTTTTCCAGAGTTTGGAGTATGATCAGAATAATAAAGACAGCTCCTCTAAGTTGGCGGAACAGATCGAAATATACCTAAAACAGAATTACAAGAATACGATCACCAATAAGGATTTGGAAGCCCATTTTCACGTACATCAGAATTATCTTGCTAGATGTATGAAAGTCGCCTTCCAGCGCACACCGCTTGAGTATTTAATGGATTATCGCCTGGATCAAGGACGCAGTCTTTTGCTGCAAACTGACTGGTCTGTCCAACAAATTACGGAGGAAACGGGATTCTCCCAAGCAAGCTATTTCTCCAAATGCTTTAAAGAAAAGTTCGGAATGTCTCCAAAGAATTACAGACAACAATACTGGAAACCAGTCCATTGAATGCTTACACCTCCTTTACACTCTCTTTACATTTTCATTGTATCCTTTTGATATTCTCGCTTTATACTGAGTCGGTTATATCATTTGCACTTCAGAAAAGGGGCATACATATGAAGTCAACTAAACTCGCATTATTAGCCATGCTAACAGGGGTTCTGGTATCACCAGAACTGACCCATGCGGCAGACATTCAGCCATCCGGGTATGCATCACTACGGACACAGGCAGATAAAATGGGGGCGACTATTACATGGGACAGTGATGACCAGTCTGTTTTGGTCAAGCTGAAAAATGGCATTGTCGGGACCTTTACAGTGGGTGAGAAGCAATATCGTCTAGCCGGACTAAGCGGAAAAGCGGACCGGGAAATTAAGATGATGCATGGAAATGTATATCTTCCTACAAAACTTCTTACAGCGCTTGAAGCAGAGAACAGCAAATATGCAGATCCTAAGGACGCAGTCCCCACCTATAAAGTGATCCCTTCTGCTGAAACAGAAGCTGTGGAGGATGGAGAAGACGCAGCCGACGACCCTGCCATCTGGCTCAACCCGGCCGATCCAGAGAAAAGTAGAATTTTAGCAACCAATAAAGGCGGCGGGATTTTAGTCTATGATCTGGAAGGCAAGCAACTGCAAAACATGAAGGTCGGAAAAATGAATAACGTGGATCTTCGTTACGGTTTCACCTTGGGCGGAAAAAAAATAGATATCGCAGGGGCGACCAATCGAACCAACAACACGATCGATATCTTTGCCATTGACGGTGCATCAGGAAAGCTGACCAACGTGGTTGGCAAACCTATTAAAGCATCTATGAAAGAAGTATACGGATTCAGCCTATACCATAGCCTCAAGACAAATAAATTTTACGCGCTCGTGTTGGGCAAAGAGGGTGAATTTGAACAATATGAGCTGACTGATGACGGAAGCGGCAAAATTGCAGGTAAGCTTGTCCGCCAGTTCAAGCTGAGTACGCAATCCGAGGGCATGGTTGCTGATGATGAATATGGCACGGTCTACATCGCTGAAGAGGATTACGCTATTTGGAAGTATAGTGCCGAGCCAGACGGTTCAACCGAGCCGCTGCGACGTGTGGATATTGCAGATGGGCGCAGACTTCACGATGACATAGAAGGACTTACATTGTATTACGGTAAAGATGGCAAAGGATATCTCATGGCCTCCAGCCAAGGAAACAGTAGCTATGCGATCTATGAACGACAAGGCGACAATGCATATATAAGCAACTTTACGATCATCGCAAGCCCAACCGTTGACGGTACGTCTGTCACAGACGGTATTGATGTTCTTGGCTACGGATTAGGCAAGAATTTCCCGCATGGTATCTTCGTTGCACAAGATGACGAAAATCTTCAAAACGGCAAAAAGTTAAATCAGAATTTTAAAATGGTACCTTGGGAGCGAATCGCTACGGGAGCCCCTACCCCGCTAACGATAGACGATGGCATTAACCCACGTGAACTGGTAAACAGAAGCACGCAGTAATGCCTGTCGGGGAAATCAACTCAACATTCCGACTCTATTCATAAAAAAAGAGGTGTTCCAAAAGCCATAAAACGGCTACTTGGGACACCCCTTTTTGTTTTTAAGCAGAAAAAGGTTTAAGATCCAGCACCAGCACATTTACCGAGTTGGCCGGTAAGTCTAAGAGAACAGAATCCGTATGAAGCGTGATCTGCTGTTCGGTAGGCACTACCTTCTCATCATTCTTCTTGTTCACGTTAGGTACATGAACAAGCGAGGAATCGCCGGTTAGTGTAACCAGCTTAGCGATGGACTCAACACTCAAATCTTGTAGATTCAGCTGTATTACCTTATCCACGTTGTCGGCATTCACCAGCTTCACGTATACATGCTCAGCATCTTGAGTTACCGAGTTGAACACGTCTCTGTTGTAAGCCTCCAGCTTGTAGTCCAGCACCTTGCTGGTTGTCTCGCCGTCGGTGTATGAGCAAATCAGATTACTGCCCGTTTCACCGCCGTAGTTCACTGTTATGGTGTAGTCCGTGTTGTCAGCCAACTCTTCATAGCTAGCTGCTCTCAAGTTACCTGCCGCTGTACTCGAAGAGTAGTCACCCAATGTGTAGCCTTCTATGCCTTGCTTGTAAACCTTCACGCCGGTAGCCTTGCCGCCATAGCCGATCGCGTATTCGACGACGTTCCTTTTCTCCGCAGAAATATCCGTGAGACCCGCACCCACATAAAAACCGTCCGTGCCGGAAATGCGGGAAGCGACCACCTCTACCTTGTAATTGCTCCAGCTATCGTTCAAGATGTACAGACCATTCAGACCGCTATCCTGGGCTTTGAGGACAAGCCCCTTGCCTTCCTCCACTGTAGAGCCCACGGAACCGGGAATGACTTGCCATGCTGAATTCAATTCCTGGGTAAAATCTTGATTCAGCAGCACACTGCCATCCTGATTGGAAGTAACGGTCACACGCTTAATCATAACTTCGGCGTTGCCTGTCGCGATTTCAATGCCACCCTGAGGAATGAGATCCGTTGGCTTGCCATTTTTGTAAGTAGAGAAAGAAGTGCGCAATACTTTATTTCCCAAATATTTAGCATACATTTGCTGTACATAGTAGTTCGGCGTAAACCACACTGTTTCGTCATCGAACCAGATGCAGTCTGGCGTCCATCTGTAGGTTCCATCTGTCAGCACCTTGTTAAACAGCGGTGCATAGGCAGCCAACCGAACGACATCGGCATTATTTTCGAAGCCCGTCATCACCGCTGCCTCTGCTACAGCGCCTGCCAATGTATTTTTATCGGTTGAGGCGTACTCCCCGACAAAAACCTTTGATGTCGCTTTCCAATTGATACTACCGTCCGCGTTATAAGCTCTGTAGTAGTAGTTATAGCGGTCCACGTTATTCAGCAGGTACTCGTTAGAACGATAGTAGTGCTCGTCTGCAATGGTGTCCATATAGTCCTTTTGCTTCTCATACCAGGTAACAGTCTCTTCCGTCACCTGGTTACCATCAGCAAAAGCAACCTTAGCCGAGCCCTTCATATTACCACTCAGGAACTTCCAGCCCTGCTGATAGGCATCGTCGTCCGCTTGAGCGCCAACCGTAGAGATGATATGCAGCTCATAACCCGGATAGTTTTTCTCCATGTACTCATCAATCGATGTCTTGAACACTTCAAAGTTGGCAAAGAACTCTGTGCCCCAGTTCTCGTTACCCACACCCAAATAACGCAGATCGAACGGTGCTTCATGGCCCATTTTTTTACGCATAGCAGCCCATTCATTATGTTCAAAATCCACACTAATCGCAAAGTCGATCAGATCCGTAAAGTTCTTAATATAGTATTCTCTTAATGCGCCACCAGCCGGATGAGCGTAATCGGAACGGGCTTGACAGAGCACGCCACAGGCCATAACCGGAAGCGGAGCTGCATTCAGGTCCTCTGCCAACTGGAAATATTCCATATAACCAAGGCCCATGGTCATCATATAGCCCCATACATTAAAGTTTTCCTTGCGCAGCTCGATATCCCCAATCGATTCCTTCCAATCGTATACGTTTTCCCATATAAATGAACCCTCGGAAATGCAACCACCCGGAAAACGCAAAAACTTCGGATGCATGCCGACCAGCGCGTTCACCAGATCTTTTCTCAATCGGTAGTTAGGATTACCCTGATAGTTGGCGTGTGCCGATGGAGATTGCTCTTCCTCTCCTGCACCCCATACATCTTGTGGGAATAAAGAAATCATATCAACCGAAATGTCCCCTTCAAATGTAAGCGCCAGCTGTCCAAAAACCGTAGCTGAGCCTGTCAGCACAAGCTTGGAATCGATGCCGTACTTCTTCCACGTGTTGCCGCCTTCCACCTGTATCGTAACCGAATCACTAATAGCCTTTTCATTCGTGTCTTGCAGTTGCAATGTGATTGTGCCCGCTGAATCGGCCTTCGCCCAGATAGTAAACTCATATTTGGCACCCTCTTGGATGGACATGGCACAATTCTGATTAGAATCCGAAAAGCCCTTGTTCCGAATCGTTGCACCATCCGCTACCGTCACATAATAGGAGTTCACTTCTTTGTCTTTTGCACCTAAGAACTCATTTAATCCACCGCTATGTTGTGGAGTCATCTTGTCCGTATCACCAGACCAGGCGAACAACGGGTTGCGGTTCCGTCCTGTAGAGCAGCCGCATTCACCGGAAGCATGGGAATACGTATCGAACTCGAAAGATTCGAAGGATCGATTCTGAACGAGTTCTGCATAAATCCCGCCATCTGCCGCGTTATTGATATCTTCATAGAACAAGCCGTACATCACTTCGCTGACATCCACTACTTCCTTATTTCCATGAATGGTCAGCGTGTACGGAGGTAGCTGTTCAGGAAGAACGGATACCTCAAAACTCTCTTCAATCTTACTTAAGCCCTTCGTCAATAGAGCCGTGACGGTAACCCCTTGTGCGGAGGTAATCGCCTGCACATGACCATCGTCAGAGAGTATACCAGGCTGGCTGGATTTCCAGGTTACTTCTACTCTTCCACCCATCAGAACGGTTGGCAGAGTTATGTCCTTGGTTACAATCGTCGTCGGAAAGGACAAATATTTATCTCTGGCAAGCTTCACGATCTCTTCATCTGTCAACGAATCGCACATGACCTCAATGACTTCATCTGCCGACAAGCCTGCTTTATAAATTCGAAAGTCTGAAACGGAGCCGGCAAAGTCTACATCCGCCGCATGCTGGGAGCGACCGATAAAATTGTTGCTGTAGTTGGACGAGTCTGTAAACGTTTCAAACCATTTACGCAACTTGGCATAGTTACCACTGGAAGTTTGACTAATGGAACCGTCCGCTACCACCTCACCATTGACATATACCACCGGACCCGCACTGCTTAATGTGCCGCCTTCTGTACCGATTACGGACAAGGCTATGTGCATCCACTCATCCCTGACAAAACCTCTTCCCGGGTCTACGGACAAATCTGCCTCGGTGAAAAGGGTTCCGCGCAGATTCCGTGTCATGAACATATATGGCCCTGTATGGGCTTTACCAAAATCAAAAACACGTTCCCACATATCTGTGAATCTGCCGAAGTTGACCCAAGCAGTAACCGTCACACCGGTGTTATCGCTTACATCTTTGAATAGATCGGAAGGAAGCTGGATATACGAGGTACCGTTGGGGCCTCCCTCAAGCGTCAAAGCCGCTCTACCGGTAGCATGGGAAATTGTAGGTGTTACTGTGCCTGAAGCAACCCCATCGTTACCTTGCCCTGAGCTATCTTTGCCGACGTTCTCTGCATCATCAAACTTGTAACGCGCAATGATTTGATCTTGGAATTTGGTCATCTTCGTTGCTCCTATACCTATAGTTTATTAATGTAATAACTAATTAGTTAATATAAATACATACTATACAGCTATAGTACCTTATCCTGAGTACCTTTTTCAATCCAATAAATCAGATTTATAAAGAAAATACTTGAACGAACTACATAAAAAAGCAGCTATCACAGAAGATACTCTGCGATAACTGCCTTTTGACTTGTAAAGAAGCTTGGCCATAGCTATGTTATCCGTTCAATTTTTGTCCACAATTCGGACAGAAGTTAGCTCCTTCGTTTTTTGTACCGCAATTCGGACAAAAATTGGGCTTATTCCCGTCTCCAGATGAAGGGGGAACAGCAGGTGTAGGCTGAGTCTCAGCCGAAGGCTTTGGGTTCGGGTTCAAATTTTTCATCATTTCATTTGCTATATTCATCCCCATCATCATACTCGCCATATCCGAAGCTGCACCGCCGCCTTTTACATTACCCGATGCAATCCCGTCCGTCATCGTCACTTGTTGGTACTTTTGCAGATTACCGATCATTTCATGAGAGGCTGTCTTCGTAATCATATCTTGGATTTCTTGAGGATAATTGAAGCTCATCACATGAAAGCCAGTAATCGTCATACCGTTGTCCATCACTTGCATATCCAGATCTTCTTGAATACCTTTTGAAATGTCAGAAGCATTCGCCTGCAGATTGAACATGTCCTTTCCTTCTCTGCTGATCCACTTCATCAATAACTGATCCAACACCGAAGTAATGCGTATTTTCACATCCTCAACGAGATAACTGTCCTTCACTCCGGCAATCTTATCGATGAGCGTAACATAATCGTTCACTTTAAAATTAAATGTGCCATTGGCACGGATCGGCATACCGCCTGGCAGCTGGGGGGTCGGGATCAGCACTGGATTCTGCGTCCCCCATTTGACAGTAAACTCCTTCGTATTAACGAATAAGACCTCTACCCTCATGCCGCTGTTAAAACCAAATTTAAATCCTTTTAATGTAGATAGAAATGGAATAATATCCGAGTCCATGTTATATGACCCTTCATTCTCAAAAATGCCCTCTATTTTGCCGTTATTTACAAAAATCGCGTCTTGACCGGAGCGGATGATTAATTTACTGCCTTTTTTAATTTCACGATTACTCCACTTCCAGAAAATCATATCATCTCTAAATTCTTCCCATTCTACAACATTTGCAAATTGATTTCTGAAGAATCCCATACTGTATCCATCCTTTCCGTTTAGGATTTTTGCAAAATCCTCAGTTAAAATGATCCTCTGCTGCCGCTATGCGAATGACCGCCGCTGGTAGTTCCGCCACCACCGCCTGAGCTGCTGCTACTGCTGCTCTTTTCAATCTTCCGTCTCGTTGTCGTTGTGTGAAGATACTGATCTCGATGCTCCAGAACTCCTGAAGCGTTCGCATCCTCGTAGGTTTGCCGATTTACCGTAACCCGACCGCCAGAATTGGAAACCATTTTACCCACGATCATCGCTGCCAATCCCAGTGCAACCGCCAAATGAAGCCAGCCTTTAAAAAATATACTGTCTGGATTCACCCCTGGACGGATGGCCAAATATTTGTGTGCACTTAGAATATACTTTTGAAATGCCAGCCCATAGTTGCCGTTCGTCAGATCCGGGCTAATCTCATGGCGTATTTTAGTAAGCCTGTCATCATCCAGATACCGTTCTGCCTTATAAAATCCAGCCAAGTACACCTCTCTATTTCTCATATCCATCGTTAAAATGACCGCGTTCCCATGAGATCTGTCATACCCAGGGCCATGGTCATCATAAAAGTCCTGCGTCATTTTCATAACATCCATATTGTCGGGATTAAGGGTAGTATAAATGATAATATCCGTTTCTCTTTCCGCTCCGTATTGATTAGCCATCGTGTTCAACACATTATACTCTTCCTGATTGAGCAGACCCGCTTCATCATAAATTAATGGCTTCATTTCTGTCGTTGCTGGTTCGCCCTTCATTTCCATAGGAAGCGCCAGAAAAACAGCAAAGAACAACAAAACGGCTACAATGGCTCTATGTCTTTTCAATAGAATTCTCCTCCCATCATCAACCAAGTGATTAACCTTAATGAAAAGAGAGTCATGCCGAAAATGCCTGCAAACCAAGCCGTCACCTTGAACTTGCTAATCGGAGGCTTACCGACTACCTTGCCCGTCTGTCCGTTCATAGCAAACGTATGCTCCAATTGATTATAGTCATAGTGTATGACCCACACGGGGAGCAGGACATAATCCGCTTGTTTTAATGTAGTATCAATTTGCTTTTCCGTATAACTTACGGCCGTATACTCTGACACCGTAGAATGAATATAAGCATCAATATATTCCTTCACTTTTTCTTTAACTCGCGGGAAAAGCTCTTCTTCGTTATAACTGTATTTCTCTGCAATATAACCTGCTAGATATGGCGTTTTAAAGGGTTTTAGCTGATCGTATGGAAATGGCTCCAATTTATCCATCAGCTCGTCGTTCATTTTCTCCGCAGCATCAATCGGAACCTTTACATAATTCAAACGGATTTTCCGATATACATCAAAATGCTTCGTTTCCGTATATTCGTAGTCCCCACTCGTATAGGTTCGCACTTGGGTACCTTCACCTTGAACCTCAATTTTATTATGTAATTCATATAACCAGAAAGGCACATACATCCCAGTTATTCCCTTGATTCGGTCTGCTATCATGAACCGATTCGGCGTCAGACGGCCATTCTTGCACCATTTTTTGAAAGCAGCTATGGCTTCTTCCTTACTGATTGAAAAAGGAATAACCTGCGCTGGAGCCAGCTTCCCAGTCAGTCGATCCCCGAGAACCACGGCAGAACCACAAAAGCTGCACACCGTTGCACTCGTTTCCACTTCGGTCATAATCACCGCTCCGCAGTTATTACAATGATACTCATGAGCCTCATCTTCTGAAAAAATACGATTTATCAGAGGATCAGGAATAGATTCGATATTGTCCTCTCTTCCGCAACTATGACAGGATAACCTCCCTGTCTCACTGTCAAAGACCATACCGTTGCCGCAGTTGGGGCATTTGTATTCGATAACCGGCATCTGCTCACCTCTTCATGTAGATACTGTTATGATTCCTTAGGGTTGATTTTTTCTTTGATTGCAGCCAATTCATCTTCTGTATTCGTACTCTTCTCGTATTGTGCAAATAAGGCATCTAGGTCGTCCTTCGTTCCTGCCCGAAGCTCGGCTATAGCCATCGCTTCATCATACGCTCTGTTCACCTGCTCTTCCATAACTTCGAAAGCAGAATTCTTGCTACCTATAGAATTCAAGGTTTGCTGTGCTTTAGCAACCGCCATCTTCCCTTTAAGTTCAGCGTGCCGCGCTTCTAGTTGCCCCATATCGGACACCAACTTCTCCTGCATTTTCTTCATATTTACGGCGTTTGTCGAAGCTACATCATAGGAGGTTTGTAATTGTTCCAATTTCTCCGCCTGCAAACCTTTTCTCTCCAGAAACTTTCGAGCTTCCTCTTCATTACCAGCTTCCACAGACTTACTGGCATAATGCTGGAGCTTTTTGATCTCGGCTTTGCATTCATCCAGTGCTCTTTTGGCCCTTCTCTCATCAGCCAATACCGATACCGTCTCCGCTTTCACCTTGCCTAGATCACTGTTCAAATTCCGCATATAATCATCAATGGTTTTCTCTGGATCTCCCACCTTATCCATTAAGGCGTTAACATTCACTTTCATAATATCCCTAAACCTCGACAAAATTCCCATGATGACCTCCTTCGAAAGGACTACATTCCACCATATCATACATCAAATCCGGTAAAAAATGTTCATTATAGCTCTATAAACTGACCCACTGATCACTTTCGGATGTGTGTTCGTTTTATGATAAAAGCAAAGGGTCCAAAAACCCGCTACAGATTTTTGAACCCTTTTATTTTATTGTCTTGATTATAGCTCTTCATAGGACTTGGGGTCCTGCCCCCATATCCGTCCATCCTCACTGCTAAATGCCGAAATCATGTTCATTTCCTCTGGAGACAACTCAAAATCAAAAATATCCAAATTCTCCGTTTGGTGATTTAAAGAAGAGGCCTTCGGGATCGGGATTGCTCCAAGTTGGATATGCCAACGTAAAATCGCTTGTGTAGTGGTTTTACCATGAGCAGCAGCAATTTTCCCAATCTCTTCATTCTCCAGCATACTGTGACCACGACCCAAGGGGCTCCACGATTCCGTCACGATGCCCTGTTCAGCATCTTTTGCACGCTGATGTTCCTGATTAAATAATGGATGCAATTCAACTTGATTTAAGCTCGGAGTGACACCTGTTTCCCGAATTAAACGTTCATTATGCTCGGGCAAAAAATTGCAGACCCCGATGGAACGAATATAGCCCCTTTTCTTCGCCTCAATTAACGCCTGCCAGGCTTCAACATATCGATCAATTTGGGGATTCGGCCAATGGATTAGGTACAGATCATAATAGTCCAGACCTCCTCTATATAATGACTCTTCGATCGTTACAATGGCTTCTTGGTAAGCATGTCGGCGACCTGGTAGTTTGGAGCAAATCAACAATTCTTCTCTGGGCACAGAGCTCTGCTGGACCGCTTTCCCGACAGCACCCTCATTTTCATAGTTGAACGCTGTGTCGATCAGACGGTAACCTGCATCAATCGCGCTGGTAATTGCCTTGACTCCATCTGCACCCTTCAATCCAGCAGTCCCAAATCCAATGACGGGCACCTTAGTGCCATCATTCAATACCTTCTCCGGAATTGGATCGTTCATATTAACAGCCTCCTTTACTATTCTCTTATACCGCAACACCTTTAATGCTCAGAAAAATACAGCGAATGACTCGGTTCCTCCTATACTTATTACCCACCAGTTCGTGACTTTCCTATTAAATTCTCTGTATGCTACATCAAAAAGTGCCTGATCCCCGTTGAAATCATACTTGAATTCAAGGAGTCAGGCACTCGTATACCGCTACCAAATCATATATTCCACTTCATGCTGAATTGCTTGGTTGTCCAACACAAAGTTGAAGCGTCTTAATTTTTATTTCAAGCCTTTCCATACCCAGTTCTCTACCTCTGGCAAGTCAATGCCCTCTTCGCGAATGAATTGATGATGTTTCTTAACCGTAGCATCCATTTCATCCACAATGTTGGTGTACTTCCCAGCGTCAGGTAAGTTAAGAACGGCTTCCTTCACTAAGTCAAAACGATCCATTTGATTCAATACACGCATATCAAATGGTGTCGTAATATCGCCATTCTCACGGTAACCATGTACATGCAAGTTATGATTGTGACGATCAAAGAACAGATCTTTGATCAGACCTTCGTAACCATGGAAAGCGAAAACAACGGGCTTGTCTTTTGTGAAAAATTGATCAAACTCGGCGTCGGATAATCCACGCGGGTCTAGCTTTTGGCTTCTCAGTTTCAGCAAATCAACCACGTTGATGTACCGAATCTTCAAGTCAGGCAGTTTTTCATGCAAAATGGAAATCGCAGCTAAACTTTCAATCGTTGGCTCTGTACCCGCAGAAGCAATGACAAGATCAGGTTCTCCACCTTGATCTGTACTTGCCCAGTCAATGATCTTTAACCCTTTATCCACCAATTCTTTCGCTTCATCAGCACTAAACCATTGTGGACGTGGGTGTTTGGACGAAACAATCAAATTGATCTTTTGACGGTCGTTTAAAATGGTGTCGAAAACAGCCAACAGGGAATTGGCATCCGCTGGCAGATACTCCCGAATAAATTCCGGTTTTTTATCAGCCAAATGACCTAACAAACCTGGATCTTGGTGTGTATACCCATTATGATCCTGTTGGAACACCGTTGAAGTTGCTACGACATTCAATGATGGGATATCTGCACGCCATCCTTGATCCGTTGCTTTACGCAGCCACTTAAAGTGCTGGGTGATCATCGAGTCAACCACACGCAGGAAGGCTTCGTAACTTGCAAAGAAACCATGACGACCTGTTAACACATAACCTTCCAGCAGTCCTTCAGCTTGGTGTTCGGATAATTGAGAATCAATTACACGACCATAGGATGATAAGAATTCATCATTAGGTTCAATAATTTGGTCCATCCATTGGCGTTTGGTTACTTCAAAAACAGGTACCAAGCGGTTAGACATCGTTTCATCCGGTCCGAAGATTCTGAAATTACGATTTTCTTCATTTAAAAGGACCACATCTTTAACGTATTTCCCTAAAACCGACATATCTTGCGCAATCACTTTACCAGGTACGGAATTATCCAGCGCATAGTTACGGAAATCCGGTAATTTCAAGTCTTTAATGAGGTTACCCGCATTCGCAACTGGGTTCATTCCCATACGTTTATCACCTGTAGGCAGAATTTCAGCAAGCTCAGAGTTTAAACGACCGTTCTCGTCGAACAATTCCTCTGGTCTATAGCTATTCAACCATTCTAATAAAGCAGGTGCGTGCTGCATATTTTTTTGATCGACCGGAATTGGAACCTGATGGGCACGGAATGAATTTGTATTCGGCACGTTGTCCCATTCCTTCGGACCTGTCCAGCCTTTAGGTGAACGGAATACAATCATCGGCCACGCCGGACGAGTAAGGTCATTATTTTCACGCGCATTCTTTTGAATATCTTCAATTTTCTCGATGGCCGTATCCAATACTTTCGCCATTTCTGGATGCATGTGATCCGGATTTTCACCTTCAACAAAGTACGGCTCCCAACCCAAACCTTTAAAGTATGAGGTCAATTCTTTTTTTGATTGACGAGACATAATCGTTGGGTTACTAATCTTAAAGCCATTCAAGTGCAAGATTGGTAGCACTGCACCATCTGTGATGGGGTTGATAAATCTGTTAGAGAACCACGAAGCGGCTAATGGGCCCGTTTCAGCTTCGCCATCACCAATAACAACAGCCGAAATCAGATCAGGATTATCCAGAATGGCACCTACACCATGAGAAAGGGAGTAACCTAATTCTCCACCTTCATGGATAGATCCAGGTGTTTCAGGAGCAGCATGTGAAGCAATACCACCAGGGAAAGAGAATTGTTTGAACAATTTCTTCATACCTGGGATATCTTGTGTAATTTGCGGATAGATTTCAGTGTAACTCCCATCCAGATAAGAATTTGAAACCATAACCTGGCCACCGTGACCAGGACCCTCAATGTAAAGCATGCTCAAATCATATTTATTAATAACACGATTTAGATGTGCATAAATAAAGTTTTGACCGGGAATTGTGCCCCAGTGTCCAATAGGCTTAACCTTCACATCTGAATCTTTTAAAGGCTCTCTCAACAAAGGATTATCTTTTAAATAAAGCTGACCTACCGAAATGTAGTTCGTTGCACGCCAATATGCATCAAGTTTTTCTAAATATGTTTTAGATGAATAATCTGCTAACACGGGTGATAACGACATTGTGTCCACTCCCTAAGTAGTTTTGTTTGTAATTTATTTCCGGAAATTTCATCTACATGTACATCATAACGCTGCGCCGATTAAATTCAACCTTTTTCACAAGTGATACGGTCCAATTTTGTGAAATTTTGAACATACTATGAAATATAAATTAAAAAGACAGTAAAAAAGCTCTTACATTAAAATATATAGAAGTATAAGCCAATAAAATTTGTAATAAACGAGGCCATCGCAGAGTCCAATTCTTTTTTAAAACCATAAAAAAAGACCGGAGAATTCTCCAGTCTTATCATTAGTGAACCGATACAAAGGTATTAAATTTCAAATATTTGTAATGAAATCGCATATGAGAAAACTCAAATGGCGTACCGTTATCTAAAAAGAACACACCTTCCATAATACCTACAGGCTCATTTTCATTTAAATGTAGCAGCTTTTGATCATTCTCTTGGGACGGTTCTGCAAAAATGGATAAAAAAGATTTGGTGACGGCCAAGTTCCGCGAGTCTTCCAAATAATTAAAAATAGAACCCTCGATAATGGTCTGATTTAAATTCTGGACGATTTTAATGGGGATATACCCTGTTTCAATCATAAAAGGATCATCATCAAATAGACGTAAGCGGACAATTTTGTAAACAAAATCATGAGTCTCCAAGAACAAATCACGCTGTAATTCTTCTGTGGGCGGAATGACCTCAAAACTTAATACTTTGATTTTGGGCTTTTTACCATGCATTTGAAAATTATCAGTGACCCCTAGATTAGAGCCTTCGTAGTTAAAGATAGATTCATTTCTTATGTATAATGGATTAATAAATGTCCCGGAACCTTGTTTTTTGAAAATAATTCCGACATTCTCCATTTTAGTCAGAGCACGTTTAATTGAACTACGACTAACCTGGTAAGTCTCACTAAGACTACGTTCATCTGGCAATCTCATATCTGCAAACTTTCCCGCAAAGATTTTCATCTTGAGATCGTCAATAATTTGCTTATAGACAAATTGTGTCATATAGTACTCCTCTTTCAGGTCTTCTATAACTCCATATAGTTTACCATAACTTGCCCATTTCATCTCGTGTTTGTTTCTGTATGCTGAGTGGACTTTCAACCGAATAGGAAGCGCCCTCGCTTTTACTTTACATCTCTATGCATAATACCATGATTACACATACATAACACCACGGAACGCACCTGCAAAACAGTAGAAAATACAGAACCCCCACCTTAATATCGGTAATAAGACCAAGCCTGTTTCGAACCTTGAGGGATGTTTGACTAGACCAGGCTAAAATCCTTGAATACATTGTTATTATTTATCTTGTTCATACGTTCACTAATAAGAATGGTGGGGGGGAGATCATATTGGCTATCCGCTACAGCGTCATCATTCCAACCTATAATCGAGCCCAGCAATTGTTGCTCACACTCGCTTCATTTGAGACACAAACCTATCCAAAGCAACTATTCGAAGTCATTGTAGCTGATGACGGTTCTACAGACGGAACGAGAGAAATGGTCGAAGGCTTCAAAGCATCCTATCCTCTTATCTATGTGTCACATCAGGAACAACGCGGTCGATCTGCCGTTCGAAATTTGGGACTGCGCCGTGCAAAAGGGCTATACATCATCTTCTGCGACGCTGACTTTGTAGTATTACCGGAATTTATTAGGATCGTGAGCCGTTATCACCGTAAATATCCCAAGTCCGTGCTTTCAGGCATTCCTCACTCGTGGGACGATGCTTTTACCCATTATTACCCTGACTTTTCCCCTGAAGAAAAAGAACAATGTCGCAACATACTTACGCAGTCCAACTTATGGAATGCTGACTATGAAGCAGCAAACGAAATTACTCCGATCATAACCCCAGAAGATATCCTTCACCAAACGGGTGCATTGTCTAAAGTAGTTAGTCCTACTAGGGTTCCTCCCAATACGCAAAAACAATTTGCCTCAACGGACGTAGCCCCCTGGATGCTGCTGGTTACTCGTTGTGTAGCCATCAGACGCAGTCACTTGAATCGTATTGGAGGCTTCAATGAACGGTTTGTGCTGTATGGACTCGAAGACTGGGACCTTGGCTATAGACTGCATCGCTTGAAGATTCCTTTTTATTGCATCAAAGAGGTGGTCGGATATCATCAGGAACATCCAACCTATCTTAGAGGTAACGTGTTGAATACGGAAAATCTGAGAATCATGTATGAAACCTACGGATTCCATGACTCCTCGTTAAATTTATTTGCCCTTATCCCTCCATCCGAGGATTTTGAGACCTACAAAAATACATTGCGGGTATTACGCAGGGGATTCCGCTCTAAGTTAACACGCTCATCAGCACTGTTATTAAGAAGAACACTACACATTGCAGCCAAACAGTTCTACGATCAAAGCCATACTCATGCATACAAAAAGTCATTACACTTGATAAAAAGGAAAGCAGCGAACCGGAAAAGTCGAGTCGCTCACGTATTACGAGAGATGCTGGTGAAGTCTGAAAAGCTGGTGGAATAATAGTTACTCATCTACGGCTTACAAAATCTCGTGTATTGCATCCTCCTTACAGGATAAAAAACTCCTCCATAAAGGTGCGAGCCCAACTTGGCAAGCAGCTTTATGGAGGAGTCGAGGCCTTGTCCGCTGATAACGATACATAAGCTTCTACAAAGAAACATCCTTCAGTTTACATAATCTAATGGCTAGCCAAATCATGCTCCAAAGCTTGAAGAGAAAGGCTATCCCTCGTACTGCCTCCCTCTCCCGGTCTCATATCAAAAATACGATCGACAAATCGATTGACATCCAACAGCATTGCTTTTCGTTCCTCCAAGGTTACACGTGGCACCGAGTAAAGAAGCTTAATCTCGGCATCCGAAAACTTAGCGAACCCAAACAAATTATCGTTCGCCGCGTAGAGCATATCTTTCTGACGTGATATACGAATATAGTCTTCTGACGATCCTGTTGTAAAAATCGAGTAGGCTCTCTTGCCCTCAAGCCCATATACACCATCAGAAGAGCGTATGAGTCCTGTTGCGAACACTCTATCTATATATCCTTTAATAACAGCGGGAAATCCGCCCCACCATACCGGTGAAATAATAATCAAGGCATCTGCCCACAATAAATCCTCCTGTTCTTTTACTATCTCCTCTGGCAATACGTTAGTGACCTTAGCCTCTAAATCCTTTAAGCCTACCGTCGGATTAAATGACATTTGGATTAAGTCTTTTACCTTAACATTCGCCCCTCGTACGTTTAGATGAGCGATCACCTGCTCCAAAATCGCTTTGTTAAAGCTCTTAGGATAAGGGTGACCGTATAGAATATTAATGTTCATCTTCTTCGCCCCCAGAATATTTTCATATGGCTTGTCAAAGCTTTATGCTAATGTAATGTTAAGCCGAAGGTATCGAAACAACAAGTAGGCATATTTATAGTAGATACTATCAAAAATCATACTAATTGATTTCATAAGGTTTTCTGGGATACAAACGAGGAGGAGATGGAATAAATGAGTGAAAATATGAATCATTTTACAGATTGCCCGTTAACAAAGGTTCAGAAAATCATTGGAGGCAAATGGAAAATAGTGATTTTATGGTTTCTGTCTCGTGGTACCAGAAGATACGGTGAAATTAAACGCGCCTTTCCTGATATCACACAAGCGATGTTAACCAAGCAGCTAAGAGAATTAGAAGAAGACGGGTTTGTGCATCGGGAAGTATTCAAAGAAATCCCTCCCCGTGTTGAATACTCGCTAACAGCTCACGGAGCAAATTTCGTCCCCATATTGCGCAGTATGTATGATTGGGGGGAGGTTCATCTGGAGCACTCGAAAAAATGAAAACCCACTATGACCAATTTTGTCAAAGTGGGTTTAATCCTGTTTCCTCTGGGGGCGAAACAGTAGCCGTTTTGTTTACTGTTGTTTTTCCGTTAATGTTCTCACTTTAATAGGATGCAGATTGGCCTCGATTTGAGCCCGCTGCGGTTCATACCACTCTGGCAGCATTAATTTCTGCCCCATAGATTCAGCAGGTTCATCGTTAGCAAATCCCGGTGGATCTGTAGCAATTTCAAATAATATGCCGCCCGCTTCTCTGAAATATATAGCATTAAAATATTGGCGGTCTATGATTGTGGTCGGCTGATAGCCATAATGCTGGACTGCGCTTCTCCATTCTTCATGTTGTTCGAAGTCTTTTGCACGCCATGCAATGTGATGTACCGTGCCTGCTCCACCAAAGCCTAGATCCATTTTGGCGAGTGGTACATCCACGATGTTGCCGATTTCTCCTACGGACTGATAACGCGCATATTCGGCGTCTTCAGCGATTTTCGTAAATCCGAGTATGCTCTCCAATGCATCCATCGTTCTCTGTGGATTGACACTAAATAGCACGGCACCTCCAAACCCCTTAATTGCTTTATCGGCTGAAATGCCACCGTAAGACCAAGTACTATTCGCTCCCTCTTCACGTTCAACAAGCTCAAGACATAAGCCCTCATTATCCTCAAATTGAAGATATTGTTCAGAAAAACGGCTCGTTTTCGTAACTTGAATATCAAAGCTTTGCAAACGATGCTGCCAAAAATCAAGTGAACCTGGGGGTACCACATACGAGGTTATGCCCACCTGACCACCTCCGATTCGCCCTTTGGGAGTTCCTGGTGCAGGAAAAAAGGTAATGATCGTTCCAGGACTCCCTGCATCGTTGCCGAAGTACAAGTGGTAAACCTCAGGAGCATCGAAGTTGATCGTTTTCTTCACTAACCGAAGTCCCAGGACTCCGGCATAGAAGTCGACATTTTCCTGCGGATTACCGGCAAAAGCAGTAATATGATGGATACCTGTAGTTTGAAGTGACATATGAAACCCTCCTTTAATCGTAGGAACCTTTATTTTTGTTGTTGAAATGACCTAAACATCATGTTTTATCTAAGTATTGCATCAATGGAATATGAACCTGCTCCTGTCAACGCAATACCGATTACGACTGCAATAAGAACTAGCGGATATTCATAGCCATTAGCTGTTGCCCAGATCCCGTTTTGGCCATGTACTTTGAAAATTGCTCCGAGCATAGTCGCCGTAATCAACAATGCAGCCAGTGGAGTGAGCAATCCTACAGCAAATAGAGCTCCTCCCAACAATTCCATCAACCCAGCAGCCACTGCCATGAATACTCCGGGCTTAATGCCAATCGATTCCATCCAACCGCCCGTACCCTTTGGACCATAGCCGCCAAACCACCCAAAAAGCTTTTGCGCTCCATGCCCCACCAATAACAATCCAACCACCAAACGTATCAATAACAATCCACTTGCCAACATAAGAATCACTCTCCATATTATATTATTTTAAGATTATTAAATTAGAGATATTAAATAAAATTAAATCTATTGCTTAGTGACTCGAGCCTGTTCTTTTCTAAGTTTTTCAGGAGTAACATCATCTCCATTCGGATCATAGATCGTAGCATTCAAGAGAATGCTTTGTACAGAGCCCCGAAAGATTTGAAGGTATTCTTTGCGAAGATCGGTTTGTTCCGTTTTTTCGACTTCAGTCAACCCAACTTCTTTTGCTTTTTTTGCAAGCTGATTAATTCTTTCTAAAATGGTGATCATGTATATACCTCCCTATTCAAAATTTTATAATCACTTTTATCTTTAATTTATTTATCTTGATATAAAGATATAATACTTTTCTATCCGTGTCAATACTTTTTCTAAAAGAAGATCAATCCTTGGGTTGCTTTTAAAGGTGAAAGAAAAAGCAACCGGAACAGTTAGAGACACCTTAGCATTTAAAATGTTGTAAAGTCTAGTACTCGCATTCGACGCGACCAAATAATAGACAATTAATCCTAAAAATTGATTGCGAGGTACACAAGTCGATTCATGCTCATTAAAGCAAAATAGGAACTGCCGAGTTGGCGAGTTCCTATTTAGAATTATTCATTTCCCCCGAACCCGTAGCACTTTTGGAAGGCTTTTTAAACCTAATCATAAAAAACGGAAATCCAATATTAAAGCCTTCAAACCAATTTGTAATGTGTTTTGCTATATGCACCTCCCCTGTATCAGGCTTTTTAACTACGGAATCGCACTGCCCGTTACTTCGGGAGGCCTGTAAAGCAATGGTCGGGGGAAATGAATAATATTAAAGTAAGTATACCTTGTCCATGAATAAAGGCCAAGGAAAACCAGTACTTCCTCATCTTCGCATCAAACCATGCTTTACCAGGGCAACGTCAAGCACATATAAACATTACTATTATCCAGGCAATGCTACTCAAACCATACTTTAAAAGTATTACAAAACGATAGTGGGATCAGATGTATTTATATATTATTCAACAAATTGAACCTTATCAAATGAATTAACAACTGTATTAAAATTATGAAAAAGAAACTCCTTCTCTATTCTCTTTCTATGTGCTGAGTACTGGAGCTGGTATACTTTTGTAGGTAGATCTTCGTATAGTTCAGCAATATTCTCATTAAAGTCATAAGTAGTAATCCAATTACTTTGAGTGATTCCTTTAATTGCATAACAGAGCTCTTTATGATCATCATGACCATAAAAGTTAGTGTAAAGATTCTTTCCCTGTTTATAATAGGGAGGATCAAAAAAAATGAAAAGTCTATTGTCAGGGAAATTTGGTAATATACGATTAATAAAATAGACTGCGTCATGATTATACAGATTAACTTTTTCTTTAACTGAAGCAATTCGTCTAATTTTATTTATTAAATCAATCTTGTTAAATCGACAATCTAATTTGTATTTCGCCTGATCATCTCTACTAATAGGGCCTCCCTTAATTATCCCAGAATGATTTGTCCGATTTAGAAAGAAAGTCGCAAATCCAAGTTCAAGTGTACTATAGTCATCTCTACTGTTGTAAATCCCCTTTTGCTTTTCCCATTCAATTAGATTAATAGGAGTACTCTCAATTAGATTTATTAAGTTATCTGTATCGTAAAGAACACATGACCAAAAACTGTATATTGCTTTATCAAAGTCATTAATAATAATTGAGTCCACATCGCCTTTTAATAGCAACTCAATTGCTAACCCTGCACCACCAGCAAAAGGTTCAACATAAATTGGTCGGCTAATATCGTTCTGTTCAATTACATTTTTTACAAATTTATATAATTGAGTCTTCCCTCCTGGATATCGAAGTGGAGATAGTGTGATTGGCAATTGAGATCCCTCCTTTTGTTGCATAGTCTTATATTTAAGACATTCTCAGATGCAAAACTTCATCCAAACATTTTAGAATCGTCGAAACCTTCTTCCAAGCATCAAGTAACTCATGATAATCAGGAACCTGAGTTTGAGAGTGAATGTAGAAATTGATAATTCTAGTCGCTGCTGTATTATTATTATCAGTGAACGTTACCTCTAAAAGTTCAATTTCCTCTTCATATTGAGGGTAGAACTCTTTTAAATGATTCTTAATATTATTGTACAAAAGCTCTCGCAATTTTTGTTTACGTTTTGTTCTTTCTCTAGCAACGTTCTTTAACCTATACTCCCTGTTCTCATCTTTGACAAAATGATCAATATATTCATGAGTATAAGTTTCCAGTAGAGATCGTATCAGATACATAGAGCCCATACGATTATCTCTATATTTACTACCTCTAAGTTCTTTTAGTAAAGTATTAATTCTTTTATTCGTTTGATACTTATTAACAAAAGGGTAGGCCCCAGTAAGATTAACATACTTTTCTATATCAGTGGCAGATTTTCCTCCCGTGGTTTTCCCACCTGATCCTTCTTCTGTTTCGTTTAAGAATTCGTCTTCTTCTCCCCCGGCTTGTTCCTCCCCCGTTTCACCTGCTGAACCTCTTCCTGGATCTCCAGCATTTGCTTCTCCTGTTCCTCCTACTGAACCTCTTCCTGAGCCTCCGACATTGGCTTCTCCTGTTCCTCCTGCTGAATCTCTTCCTGAGCCTCCGACATTGGCTTCTCCTGTTCCTCCTGCTGAACCCCTTCCTGAGCCTCCGGCATTGGCTTCTCCTGTTCCTCCTACTGAACCTCTTTCTTTATCAACAGGATTACTCTCGTCTGTTTCTAACACTTTGCATATTTCTAAAATTTCCGAATTAAAAACAACTTCCATTTTCGTGCGAGTATCAATTTCATTCTTCAAAAAAACACGACTAATTATTATCTTCAAAGCAGCTTTAAATTTTTCTATAGGTAAATCGGTTTTAATTGTATGGTCAGGTTCAAAATCAATCTTTAAAACTTCTTTGGCTTTCCTTGAAAATGGTAAGAATCTATCCAGTTTTGTTGTTTCCATCTTGTAAATTGCTAACTTTTGTTTTTCATCTTCAGTCCATTTTATTTCGTCCCTAACAAATTCAAGGAACAGAAAAAACCTGATACCACTTCTTACATCTGTTGCTTTTTCATCAAGCACACGAGCTATATGATTAATTGACTCTCCTTTTCTAAATCTATTAACAAATCTCTTAGTTGCTGCTATAGTTGACCATCTTTTTACACTTCTATCCCCTGAGTGTCGTATTGTAATAAATGCTTCTGTTGAATCTCTATCTGGAGCTAATACTACTGGGAAATTTCTAAGGTAATATTCCATCTCAGTATCAACCTTCGGAAGTTTAATCACTTCCTTTTCAGTCAGTAACAAGGGGTTTAGTAATAATTTACATGCTGAAATTCTTCTATTACCCTCTAACACAACATATTTCCCATTTTCCAAAATCACTACTGGCTTTTCTGCTAATGGTAATCCCCTATTTAGATTAATTTGATTTGCTAATTCAATCACACCATCTTGATCAATTAAAAACCTCAGTAGATTTTCTTGCGTAGGCAAATCTATAAAAACCCTAGGGTTATCATAATCAAGTAAAATGTCTGAGACATCAACCTTAATTTCTTTCCAATCTGAATAAGCCATAAAAAACACTCCCTGTCACGAACATCTTTAATTTCAACTACAGCTACGATTAGTAAGCAATAAAATGTGGTTCTATTGATCCATATCACTCGACATAACAAGACCTTAGTAATAATACCATTGGCTCAACGAGAAATTTGTCGTTTTATGTCACTATAAGTTGATTTTTTAGGAAAGGAGAAGTTATAAAATAAAATGGCTTAAAAATAGGCTCTATACAAAACATAGCACTTGAAAAACCATGAAAATGACGCCGAAGAAATAGAAAACACCTGAACATTCCGTAAGATGGTTGTACGACCACAATCAAACACAATTTCTACCCGTCTGTTTGGAAGAGCATGTGTGCTCATCCTGAATAGGCCTTTTTGTGCGTGTGACCATCAGAACAACCGATCAGAGTGGAACAAACAGGTGCGTGGACGGTACTAATTTGTGTGTAATGATGGGCAAAGATGGAGAAGCCGTAGACATAATTGAAGAGGACGAAGCACTGTCAGACAGCCCTGTATTTCATGGCGGAGAAATTGCAGATGCCTTGCGTTGGGTGAATGGGTTAGCCGATCCTTATTACATCGCGCTAGAAGACCCTTTCCTTACACCAGAGCAACGCCTTCTGTTCATGCAGAGTGCAAAAGAGGATGATCCTTTTACCCTGTAAATGAATTTTTTCCAATCAAAAAGCGACAGTATCGACGAATGTGTCATTCTATGCCAGAGCCGGTACTGTCGCTTTTTTCCAATCAAAAAAAACTCCACATTATTGAAAGTCGGCGAGTATTTAATTTTTATAAATTAATTTTATCAACACACCCAGAATAGTCCAAACGATAGCAATAGTTGCTTTCATTTTAAAGGAGCTGCTCATTTTCCCTGTCTTATTCACTTTATTGGAAATCCAGATAAATACTGTCGCAAATAAATATCCTATAACTAAATCAATTATTATATAGATTACTGGCAATAAAATGGACACTAGTCCTCTTCACCCTTTCAGATTAATTCTAGGTACGTTGACAAAATTGTTACTTAGAGTACTAGGACCATAACCCATTTTTTTTAAGGAAAAATCCGCCCGACGCTTACTATCTTCTACCTCAATAATAGTAAACCATTTTTGAAAAATGTTAAATTTTTTTAATTGTAGTAGTGCTCTTAAATCCAACGCCCCCACTGCATATCTAGTCTTTTTACTTTTTCTCTCTAAGGTGAATGTATAAGTAGCAAGAGGAACCTCTGGCTCATCAGAAATATACCAATGGAAATTTACATCTGTTGTCGTATGAATTTCGGATAGCTGAACTAATACCTGAACGGACCCGCTCTGCTCAGGATAAAAGGTATTCGTTATATTAATTGGTTTAAAATCTGAGGTCGTATCTTCACAGACTGTAATAGATTCTATATTCATATTCAGCCACCTGCCTTTCTATACTGTAAATCAAAAAACCAATACTCAAGTAAGCCAGTATTGGTTTTTTGATTCATCTTTAATTAGTTACCTTTACCCCAAATAGCTACACCGATACCATAACGTATACCGCCCGTTATTGCTCCACCAGCGGCACCAATTGTTCCTCCTAAAATAGCTCCAGGAACAGCTCCTACACCACCAGCGGCTGCGCCAGCAATACCTCCAGTTACAGCTCCTCTTGCTGCACCGGTTGCAGTGGATTTGCCCACAACATTTCCGTCATTTGGGAATGCCTTATGTAATACAGAATTAACAGTAGAATTCATATCTCACACCTCCTTTCAATATACTTTATCGGTACAATAAGGAATAAATTTAATATTTAAATTAAAAATTTTAATAATAAATTTCATAATAAGCACTTTTGTACTATATTTTTAATAATTATCTTCCAGATTCCACGGTATAATCTCACCACAAAGCAATGGTACCCACGAATGCGTCATAAAACGCCAAAGTCAGTACCATCGCTATTCCCATTTAGAAATGGAGCGATACCATGTCAACGTTAACCTTCACGGAAAAAGAAAAACGCGCCCTCGTTGCTCTCATTCCAGAGCAGATGAACACGCATCTATCTCGCTTTCCTTTTGCCAGATACCCATATATCCTTTAGAAGAGTAAAAGCGTGTCTTGTGTAATTCTGCTACGGTTACTCCATTTCTCCTAAAACAAATGTTAGGCTGGACACTCGACAGAGGAACGTTCAGCTGACTGGGGCTATGGTTTCCTACTTTTTCATTTCTTCTACATCTCATGCGCCCATGTCAATACGAAATCGCCGATCACCATCCCATCCAAAGTATAAATTTATTACAATACAGGTTTATAGACATAATGTCTACAAGTCCTAGTACAATTTGGCCCTTAATAATTTTATGTCTACAATTCGCCTAATTTTAACTCAATAAAAAGCAAAAACCCGCTCAATGAGCGGGTTTTTTAAATGGAGGCGAGGGGAGTCGAACCCCTGTCCGAAGATAACGACACATAAGCTTCTACGGGTGTAGTCACAGTTTTGATGTCACCCGAGTATCGCCCCGTAACCGGCTATACGTTGGGTCAGCCTGATTATCTTCTTCAGCTCACCGCAGGCGGAGATGAGACAGCGTATCCCACTATTTGTTAGCCCCTATCCCTGTCACATGGGCGATGCAGAGTAGAAGCACGCACACAGTTTCTTAGGCTGCGAAAGCGTAGTTGTTTTGTTGTTTGCCGTTTAATAGGCTTTAGCGTTGATGAAGCGGACGCGTCCCCACTACCCGCTACCCATGCTCGAACTATCCCCGTCGAATCCATAAACGCCCCCTTATTATAAAAGGGCTCCACGGATAAATCCGGAAATACCGGAGCATAAGCATGCATAATATCAAAAGCTGAATCCTAAGATTCAACACTCGAACAAAGTTAAAAGCTTTAAAACTGACTACTTCGTTAGTATACCATATTACAGGTCATTACGAAACGAAATGAAGCCATTTAAGCCTTATAAAATAGCACCATTAGAGGAACAAGTAACTTTTCCACGTAATTTGTACCATAACTAATAATACAATAACTTATCTCGCAATTTTCTGCTTCTCACGTAAAGCACGTTGGATATCACGTTGTGCATCGCGTTTAGCGGCAGCATCACGTTTATCATACTGCTTTTTACCTCTACCCAGTCCGAGCAAAAGCTTGGCATAACCATTGCGAACATAAATCTTTAACGGAACAATCGTGTAACCTTCCTGTTTGGACAGACCGATAAGCTTGCGAATCTGCTCTTTATGCAACAGCAGCTTACGCGTACGCGTCGGATCGGTAGGATTATTACGATTACCTTGCTCAAAGGGACTGATATGCATATTGTGAATATGAATTTCGCCATTACGGATCGTAGCAAATGCATCACTTATATTGGAACGACCATTTCGCAGAGACTTAATTTCCGTTCCCGTTAATACCATGCCCGCCTCGTAGGTGTCCTCAATAAAATAGTCATGGGAAGCTTTTTTGTTCTGGGCGAGCACTTTCCCGTCTGCCTTCTTACCCATGAATACCACTCCTTATGAATAACGTAATTTACTCTTGAAATCCAGGCATCAAAATCCGGCTACATAGAGCCACCTAGAAATATATTGTAACAAATTTCAGATGGTAAAAGCAAGAAAGGTCAAGCCTTCTACATTTCTAACTAACACTAACATCACACTTAAAACAAGGCGGCTTCTATCCGTTACTGTAGACAGAAACCGCCTTTATACCTAAGTCGCATGATTAGCTTCATACCCTGCCACGAAAGAAGACTCCTGCCTTCTAGCAAGCAAGTTATAACTTCCTACTTCTTCTTTTTCCGCACAAAGCCCGCGGTGCTATTGCCGCCACTTCCGCCCTTATTCTTCCGTTTGCGTCGTGCTGCTCCTTCACCGTTTGGTCTGGCATCACTTCCTGGTGTAGCTGCTCCGCCGATGAAAATACCGCTGGCAGACGTCTTCTTCCGTCGCTTGCTTGCCCCGGATGCTGGCGAGTTATACCCGCCCTTGCCACTGCCAAAGCCGAAGCTGCTAGCTGAACCAGCTCCTGCCCCGTTCCCACCGCCGCGCCCTGAACGGCCTGCGGTGCTAATCCCTCCGTTACCAGCGCCAGCTTCTTTTGGCTTCCCGGTAACATCACGACTGCCTTTGCGCTCTTTACCAGTCTTGTCCTTGCCGCCCTTGCGGTCACGCCCTTCGCGGCCTTTGCCTTTACCAAGGCTCTCGCCACGCGCAAAGCCTCCGCCCTGTCCTGTACCGCCAGTCCGTTCACGGCGTTGCCGTTGCTTCATATCGACAAGTTCAAAGTCAATTGTGTAATCTTCCATATTTACACGCGCGACCCGAACCTTAACCTCATCTCCAATGCGGAACACCTTGGAGGTGCGTTCGCCGATCAACGCCATATGCTGCTCGTCAAAATGATAATAGTCGTCCGTAAGCGCACTCAGACGCGTCAGACCCTCCACTGTATTGTCGAGCTCAATGAACATTCCGAAGCTGGTTACACTGCTGATGATTCCCTCGAATTCCTCGCCGACCTTATCCAGCATGTACTCAGCCTTTTTCATCTGCTCTGTATCACGCTCTGCATCCACAGCCACGCGTTCACGCTCGGAAGATTGCTGCGCAATATCAGGCATACGTGCAGTCAAATATTCCTGACGTTCGGCTGTTAAAGCCCCGCCGTTCTCCAATACCTCACGAATGACACGGTGAATCACCAAGTCAGGGTAACGACGAATCGGCGATGTAAAATGAGAGTAATATTCCGCTGCTAGTCCAAAATGACCTGTCGACTCCGCATCATACTTTGCCTGCTTCATCGAACGCAGCATCATCGTGCTAAGCACGGTTTGCTCCTTCGTACCCTGAATGTCTTCCAGCAACGTTTGCAGTGCACGCGGATGAATGGAATTCCCTCTACCTTTGATCTGATGCCCAAAATTAGCTGCGAAAGCCATAAAGTTTTGCAGCTTCTCTGGATCTGGGTCCTCATGAATCCGGTACAAGAAAGGTACTTTGAGCCAATGGAAATGTTCAGCTACCGTTTCATTGGCCGCCAACATAAACTCTTCAATAATTTGTTCAGCTATCGTACGATCCCTCTTCACAATATCGACAGCTTTACCTTCATCATCAACAATCACTTTGGCTTCATCAAAATCAAAATCAACTGCACCTCGGCGCATTCGATTAGCACGCAGCTTCAATGCCAATTCCTTCATCGTGCCGAATACATCAACCAGATCCTTGTACCGTTCCATCAGTTCAGCATCTTCCTCTTCGAGGATTTTGCGAACGTTAGCGTACGTCATCCGTTCCTTCGTTTTAATCACACTGGTGAAAATATCATGCTTTACAACCTTCATATGCTCATTGAATTCCATCTCACAGGATAAAGTCAGTCGATCCACCTGTGGATTCAAAGAACATATTCCGTTTGAAAGTCGATGTGGAAGCATAGGAATGACACGGTCAACCAAATACACGCTACAACCGCGGTTATATGCCTCCTGATCCAGCTTGGAGTTCTCACGCACATAATACCCTACGTCGGCAATATGAACGCCCAGACGGTAATTTCCGTTCGGCAAGCGCTCTACATTGACAGCATCATCCAGGTCTTTGGCATCCTCACCATCAATGGTAACAATGATCTTATCACGCAGATCGCGCCGCCCCTGACGTACAATCTCTTCTTCCGTAATCGCGTCGGGAGCATTCTCGGCTTCCTCTGTCACTTCATCTGGAAAAGCTTCCGGAAGCTGATGCTTGCGAATAACGGACAAAATGTCAACGCCTGGATCATCCTTATGACCCAAAACCTCCAACACTTCGCCTTCTGCCGCAGCTCGTCCTTCTGGATAGCTCACAATGCGCACAACGACCTTTTGCCCGTTCACAGCTCCGTTGAAGCTATCCTTTGGAATGAAAATATCCCGGTTAATGCGCTTATCATCCGGCAAAACAAAACCGTATGCTTCGTGGCTCTGAAACACGCCTACTACTTGAAGCACTGCGCGCTTCACGATCCGCACAACTTCGCCTTCTAATCGGCCACCCGCAGGTCCCTTCGACGTCACTCTTACCAGTACCGTATCTCCATTCATCGCACTCTTTAAGTCGTTAGCATGAATATATACATCCGGGTGCTCCCGGTCCTCTGGAATCAAAAAAGCAAATCCCTTGGCATGAGCCTGCAAACGCCCACGCTGCAAATCCATTCGTTCCGGCACACCATAACGGTTTGTGCGGGTCAGCAGAATTTTCCCCTCTTCCTCCAAGGCATTCAAAAGCTTAAGAAATTCACGGAAATCTTCCGCATCCTTAATATCAAAGTGCTGCTCCAGCTCCTGGTAAGTCATGGGTTTGTATGCGGTCTCGCGCATAAAATCGAGTAGTTGTTGCTCTGTTATCATAATATTGTCCACCTCGGGTGACCTTTAATTTTCAGTAATAAAATCCGCATGTCCTTGTTCCTTGTTCCTGATACAAGGCTCTTAATATACTCATACCCTAGTATACACGAATTTAATCGACGGCATCCCTGCCTGTCCAAAATCTAAAAAAAGCCCCCGTTTCCCGCGAAACGAAGGCTTAAGGTACATATTTATCTTATTTTGCAAAAAATGCAACTAAAACAGAAACGATCATGAAACCCGCACCCAAAACAGCAGTTGCGCGTTGTAAAATCAAATCCATACCGCGAGCTTTTGTCTTGCCGAACAGATGCTCAGCACCGCCAGAGATGGCACCGGACAAACCTGCACTTTTCCCCTTTTGCAGTAAAACAACCGCAATAACAGCAATCGAGAACACAACGAGCAGCACTTTCAAAAAGATTTCCATGAAAAATCCCACCTCCTGAGCTTATACATCTGTTTTGCAAAACAACACAGCCTCTTTTATGAAAACATGTACATATCATGTTATAAATAGCCGGAAATTAACGCAAAACACTATTTTTATTCTACCACAGCTTCCAGTAGATAACAACAGCTATAGCAAGTCACTCAGCCATTAAGCCTTTGCAAAGTTATAAATTCTCATACACATCCATAATAACAAAAAACAGACCTGCTCGCGGTGGCGAGTAGGCCTGTTTTATTCATGCGTAAAAGCTTTGAGCGTTCAGACTTCATGATCATAAACCATGAGTCAAGAGACGCCATCAGCATTTTTGCGCAATATTATTTTTTCAGGTTGTAGAAAGATTTCAGGCCGTGGTATTGAGCCAGTTCACCCAGTTGATCCTCAATGCGGAGCAATTGGTTGTACTTCGCAATACGGTCAGTACGGGAAGGAGCACCTGTTTTAATTTGGCCTGCATTTGTTGCAACAGCGATATCAGCGATTGTGCTGTCTTCGGATTCACCGGAACGGTGAGAAATAACAGCTGTGTATCCTGCACGTTTAGCCAATTCGATAGCATCGAATGTTTCAGTCAGCGTACCGATTTGGTTTACTTTGATCAGGATGGAGTTACCGATGTTTTCATCGATACCTTTAGCCAGACGCTCTGTGTTTGTTACGAACAGGTCGTCACCAACCAATTGGATTTTGTTGCCCAATTTTTCAGTGAGCAATTTCCAACCTTCCCAGTCATCTTCGGAGCAACCATCTTCAATAGTGATGATTGGGTATTTATCAACCCAAGAAGCAAGCAGGTCAACGAACTCAGCAGAAGTGAAGGATTTGCCTTCGCCTTCCAAAGTATATTTTCCATCTTTGAAGAACTCAGTGGAAGCAACGTCCATACCGAGGAATACGTCAACACCTGGTTTGTAACCAGCTTTTTCGATCGCTTCGATAATAGTGGACAGAGCTTCTTCGTTAGATTTGAAGTTAGGAGCAAAACCACCTTCATCACCAACAGCTGTGTTCAAACCTTTGGAGTTCAGTACGGATTTCAGGTTGTGGAAGATTTCTGCGCCTACACGCAGAGCTTCTTTGAATGTAGGAGCGCCTACAGGCAGAACCATGAACTCTTGTACGTCAACGTTATTGTCGGCATGAGCGCCACCGTTAACGATGTTCATCATTGGTACTGGCAATTGTTTAGCATTGAATCCGCCCAGGTAAGTGTACAGTGGCAAGCCCAGAGCTTCAGCAGCAGCGCGAGCTACAGCCATGGATACTGCCAGAATTGCGTTTGCACCCAATTTACCTTTGTTATGTGTACCATCCAATTTGATCATCAGCGTGTCGATTTCTACTTGGTTCACAGCATCCAAGCCGATTACTTCAGGAGCAATAATTTCGTTCACGTTTTTAACAGCTTGCAGAACGCCTTTACCCAGGTAACGGGATTTGTCGTTATCACGAAGTTCTACAGCTTCGTGAGCGCCTGTGGAGGCACCGGAAGGAACGATAGCACTACCGATAGCACCGGATTCCAGATATACTTCAACTTCAACCGTAGGGTTACCACGGGAGTCGAGGACTTCGCGAGCGTACACGTCAGAAATAATAGTCATTTGTACTTAATCTCCTTTGTGAATCATGATTTATTGGTCAAGCCTATACTTATTAAATCAAGCTTACTTGCGGGATGCAATCATAGATTTTCCTGTCATTTCCGCAGGTTGCGGAAGTTGCATCAAATCCAGAAGCGTTGGAGCTACGTCAGCCAGTATTCCATGCTCACGCAAAACGATATTCTCGTCAGTCAAAATGAACGGAACCGGATTCGTTGTGTGAGCTGTGAACGGACGTCCCTGCTCATCAATTTCCATATCCGCATTACCATGGTCGGCAATGATAATAACCACGCCACCTTTGGCTTTAACCGCATCTACAACACGTCCAACACATTCATCCGTCGTCTCTACCGCCTTAATCGTTGGCTCCAGCATACCGGAGTGTCCAACCATATCCGGATTGGCAAAGTTCAGGATAATCGCATCATGCTTGTCGGCTTCGATTTCCTTAACAGCAGCATCCGCTACTTCATACGCACTCATTTCCGGCTGCAAATCATATGTAGCCACTTTAGGCGAGTTGATCAAAATACGAGTTTCGCCAGGAAGCTCCACATCACGTCCGCCACTGAAAAAGAAAGTAACGTGCGGATATTTTTCAGTCTCAGCAATACGCAATTGCTTCTTGTTGTTTTGAACCAACACTTCACCAAACGTGTTATCCAGGTTTTTCGGTTCGTAAGCTACAAAGCCCTCAACCGTTTCGCTGAACAACGTCAGGCAAACAAAGTGCAAATCTTTAGGCCATTTCGGGCCACGGTCAAAACCACGGAAGTCCGCGTTTGTAAATACCTGAGACAGTTGAATCGCACGGTCAGGACGGAAGTTGAGGAAGATAACAGAGTCATTGCTTTCGACCAGCCCTACAGGACTTCCGTCAGCCTTCACAATAACAGTTGGCTCCACAAATTCGTCGAACACTGATTTTTCATACGATTCTTTCAATGCTTCCATTGGATCTGTGTATTGAGGTCCTTCTCCGTATACGATTGCACGGTAAGATTTCTCTACACGTTCCCAACGTTTGTCGCGGTCCATAGCGTAATAGCGTCCTTGTACAGTCGCAATTTTACCTACGCCCACTTCTTGAATTTTAGCGATCAGCTGCTGCATGAAGCCTACGCCGCTGTCTGGCATAACGTCGCGTCCATCCATGAAAGCATGAATGTACACTTCTGTTAGGCCTTCTTTTTTCGCCAAGTCCAGCATAGCGAACAGATGGCTGATATGGCTATGCACGCCGCCGTCGGACAGAAGTCCGTACAGGTGAAGTTTCGTGTTGTTCTTCTTGGCATGTTGCACTGCTTTAACCAGTGTTTCATTGTCGTAGAATTCACCTTCACGGATGGACTTCGAAATACGAGTCAGGTCTTGATATACGATACGGCCTGCGCCGATGTTCAAGTGACCCACTTCAGAGTTACCCATTTGTCCTTCCGGCAAACCTACTGCTTCGCCAGAAGCCGTCAGCGTTGTATGAGGATACTGTTGTAAATACCGGTCGTAATTCGGTTTGTTGGCCTGTGCAACCGCATTGCCTTCCACGGTGTCACGCAGTCCGAACCCGTCCATAATAATTAAAGCTACCGGTTTTGGTGCTGTCATCTTACTTCGCCCCCTCAACAAGCGCGATGTACGACGCCGGTTGAAGACTGGCACCGCCCACGAGCGCGCCGTCGATATCGCTTTGACCCAGGTACTCAGTAACATTTTCAGGTTTTACACTACCACCATACTGAATACGTACAGCATTTGCTGTATTTTCATCATACAGCTCTTTAATCAGACTGCGGATATAGGAAATCACTTCATTCGCATCCTGCGAAGTGGAGGATTTGCCTGTTCCGATGGCCCAGATTGGCTCATAAGCAACAACTACTTGTGCAGCCTGATCCTTAGCCAAACCAGCAAAAGCTGCTACAGTTTGCACTTTTACAACTTCTTTGGTTTGTCCAGCTTCACGATCTTCCAGCTTTTCGCCTACACATACGATTGGAGTCAGGTCATGACGGAATGCCGCATGAACCTTTTTGTTCACCGTTTCGTCTGTTTCATTAAAATATTCACGACGTTCGGAGTGTCCGATCACAACGTAGTCTACGCCCAGATCTTTCAGCATTCCGCCGCTAATTTCACCTGTAAATGCACCATCTTCTGCAAAGTGCAGGTTTTGTGCGCCAATTTTAATAGACGTGCCTTTTACTGCTTCAACCAGAGCAGGAAGATTCGTAAATGGTGCGCAAATCACGCTTTCCACTCCTGCAACCTCTGCTTTACCTTTGATCTCTTCGATGAAAGTTTTAGCTTCTGGTACGGTTTTAAACATCTTCCAGTTACCCGCGATAATCGGTGTTCTCAATGGTTTCAACTCCTAACTATTAGGTGCCCTAAAGCTTTATTCACGCATAGTGCGTTTGATTATTTATCGTTCAGTGCAACAACACCCGGAAGTGCTTTGCCTTCCATAAATTCCAGAGATGCGCCGCCGCCAGTGGAAATATGGTCCATCTTGTCAGCCAAGTGGAATTTTTCAGCCGCAGCCGCAGAATCACCGCCACCAATGATGGTGTATGCTTCTGTTGTTGCGCAAGCTTCCGCTACTTCACGAGTACCACCAGCGAAAGGTTCGATTTCAAATACGCCCATTGGTCCGTTCCATACAACCAGTTTGGAGTTTTTGATCACATCTGCATAGATTTTACGTGTTTTCGGTCCAATGTCCACGCCTTCCCAAGCTGCAGGAATGCCGTCGATATCCACAATATCTGTGTTCGCCGTAGCGCTGAAATCGTCAGACACAACAATATCCACCGGAAGATAGAAGTTTTTGCCGAGTTTCTTCGCTTTTTCGATAAATCCAAGAGCTACGTCCAGTTTGGATTCATCCAGCAAAGATTGACCCACTTCATAACCTTGAGCTTTGAAGAATGTATAAGTCAAACCGCCACCAATGATTACGTTATCTGCAATGTTCAGCAGGTTGTCGATCACGTCGATTTTGTCTTTTACTTTGGAACCGCCGATAATGGCTGTAAAAGGACGATCTGGATTCGACAGAGCTTTACCAATAACAGACAATTCTTTTTCCATCAGCAGGCCGGAAACAGCCGGAAGAATATGAGCGATACCTTCAGTGGAAGCATGAGCACGGTGTGCTGCGCCGAATGCGTCATTCACGAAAACGTCAGCCAATTCAGCAAATTGCTTCGCCAACTCAGGATCATTCTTTTCTTCTCCTGCATAGAAACGTACATTTTCAAGCAACAGCACGTCGCCGTTTTGCAGTTCAGCCACTTTCGCTTTAACAGCTTCGCCTACCGCTTCGTCCACTTTAACTACTGGCTTTTTCAGCAGTTCAGACAAACGTACGCCAACAGGAGTCAGACGCATGGATTCAACAACCTGACCTTTTGGACGTCCAAAGTGACTCGCCAAAATAACTTTTGCACCTTTTTCAATCAGGTAGTTAATGGTTGGCAAGGTTTCACGAATACGCTTGTCATCTGTAATTTTACCGTCTTCAACCGGAACGTTAAAATCTACACGAACAAACACCCGTTTTCCATTCAGTTCTATATCACGTACGCTCTTTTTGTTCATCTCCATATTCCTCCGCACCCTTATAATTTTACGAAACAGGAATTTAAGGCACATTTTGATATATAAAGAGCGGAAACAATAACCTGTTTCCGCTCTATGATGTTGCTAATAAGAAAGTTCTTATTATTTAGCCAGTTTAGCGAAGTATTCCAACGTGCGGATCAATTGTGCAGTGTAGGACATTTCGTTGTCATACCAAGCTACAGTTTTCACCAGTTGTTTGTCGCCGACAGTCAGAACTTTAGTTTGAGTTGCATCAAACAAAGAACCGAAAGTGAGGCCTTTAATGTCGGAAGAAACGATTTGATCTTCAGTGTATCCATAAGTTTCAGGATCGGAAGCTTCTTTCATCGCTGCGTTGATTTCTTCAGCAGTTACGTTTTTCTCCAGAACTGTTACCAACTCAGTCAGGGAACCTGTAGGTACTGGAACACGTTGAGCCGCGCCATCCAATTTACCTTTCAACTCAGGGATAACCAAACCGATTGCTTTAGCAGCACCAGTTGTGTTAGGAATGATGTTTTCAGCTGCTGCACGAGCACGACGGAAGTCACCTTTAGCATGTGGAGCATCCAAAGTGTTTTGGTCGCCAGTGTAAGCATGAATTGTAGTCATCAAACCTTCAACGATACCAAATTTATCTTGCAGTGTTTTAGCCATAGGAGCCAGGCAGTTCGTTGTGCAAGAAGCACCAGAGATTACAGTTTCAGTTCCATCCAGAATTTCATGGTTTACGTTGTAAACGACAGTTTTCATGTCGCCAGTAGCTGGAGCGGAGATAACAACTTTTTTAGCGCCGCCTTTCAAATGTTTCTCAGCAGCTTCTTTAGTTGTGAAGAAACCTGTGCATTCCAGAACGATGTCTACACCCAGGTCTCCCCAAGGCAGTTCTTCAGGGTTGCGGTTAGCCAAAACTTTAACTTCTTTACCGTTTACTTTGAAGAAGCCATCATGTACTTCTACTTGTCCTTGGAAATTACCTTGTGTTGTATCATATTTCAACAAATGTGCCAACATTTTGGAATCTGTCAAGTCATTGATTGCTACTACTTCAATACCTTCCACGTTTTGAATCCGACGGAAAGCAAGGCGTCCAATACGTCCGAAACCATTAATACCAACTTTAACTGTCATGAGTGAGTTCCTCCCAAAGTTCGTTTAGTTTAGTTTTATATATTCAAGACAGACCCGAAAGCCTGTCAAGACAACACGATTCATAAATCCTATATTAATCATTTAAATAACGACTTACAATCTCAACAGCAGCGCCTTCGTCGGTGACTAGAATGTCTTCTTGCCCGAAACGCAGTACCGCATGAATAGCGGCCGCCTTGTTCTTGCCTCCAGCTACACCTAGAACCGTATCGGTACGCCTAATGTCCTCCAATCGGAGTCCAAGCGTCAGCATTCTGTGAACAACGACGCCATCTTCGTTAAAATAATAACCAAACGATTCGGCTACCGCCCCTTCACTGCTGATCTGGGCAAAGGTTTCGGGATCAAGTTTACGTCTATGTGCCATCGCTATGGCGTTGCCTATCCCGTGAATGATGATACGACTCTCGCGAATCAGGCTCAATATATCCTGAATGTTCGTATCTTCAAGCAAGGAGTTGTAAGCATGATTGCTGAGCAAATCCGGTACATGGAGCAGACGGTATTGAGCGCCGACCTTGCGAGCCATTGTGGAAGCAATTGTGTTGGCCTGCATTTCCATGCTTTCTCCCAAACCCCCGCGTGCCGGTACAAACCACCCACCCTTAAGGGGGCCATTAGAAGGCAATGCCAGTTGTTCCGCCACGTCTGCAATCGTCGTGCCACCTGTTACAGCGACCACATCCTCGTCGTCCATAACACTTAGCAACGCTTTTGCTCCAGCGCGCCCCAGCTCCTGCTTTGTTAACGGAGAAACATCCGAATCCCCTGGAACGACAACCACCTTCCTCAAACCATAGGCTTGACGAATCTGGTCCTCCAATTGGGACAGGCCGAACAAGTTGTTCGCAATCGGCTCCAGCTGTTCCAGCAGATCCAGTCCTGCTTTGCTCACCTTCATGCCTACACTCTCAATCTCAATTAGCCCCTGAGCTTTAAGAAGATCGGTTTCGGCGCGTAACACGCGCTCGGTCATGTTCAGTGAAGCTGCCAGTGTTCTGCGTCCAACAACATCGGACAGCATAATCTGATGCAGGATCGTGTACCTTTTTTTCAAAACATCCATGAGGTCGGGCAGAAGCTGCTTCTGTATTTCTAATATCTTTCGCATGCTTTCCACTCCCGCACACTTCTAAGTTCTGTCTCTAATGCTCTATCTCTAACTGGTCTTAAAACGTCCCGGGATAACTTTTTAAGTCCCACGTATATCTTAACCAATATTTGCTCCATATGCAAGTCTATCTGAACCTATATTTCTCAACCATTTGTCTGAATATGCGCATTTAATAAAAGCTTGCAATTCACTGCTGTATATCATATAATCATCTTTGTTTCCAATTAGCTGTTTAATTAGTTAGTTGTTTGCATTGAATCAACTATGCGCCCGTGGTCCAACGGATATGACGTAGGCCTCCGGAGCCTGAGATCGAGGTTCGATTCCTCGCGGGCGCGCCATTTTAATGAACGCTTAAATGCTTCTATATAATGTTTTAACCAATAAGAGCGCTGAGGGCTCTTTTTTTAAATCATTAGTTTGACTTTCTTTGACTTTTTGTTTGAAATTGTTTATCATGTGGTTAATACGGTAACAGTTTATAAATAAGGGACGTGTAATCGGCATGTCCACCAAATCCACTAACGATATTTAAGGGAGGTTTTTTGACGTGAGCTATGTTCCTATGGTAGTAGAACAAAGTAACCGCGGCGAACGCGCCTATGACATTTATTCCAGACTGTTAAAGGATCGCATTATTTTGTTAGGCTCGGACGTCAATGACGTTGTAGCCAACTCTATAATTGCGCAAATGCTGTTTTTGGCTGCCGAAGATCCTGAAAAAGATATTCACTTGTATATTAACAGTCCTGGCGGTTCCATTACAGCTGGTATGGCCATTTTCGATACGATGCAATACATTAAACCTGATGTATCTACGATTTGTGTAGGTATGGCGGCTTCCATGGGCGCGTTCTTGCTGAATGCAGGCGCCAAAGGTAAACGTTTCGCTTTGCCAAACAGTGAAATTATGATTCACCAACCTCTGGGTGGTGCACAAGGCCAGGCAACGGATATCGAAATCCGCGCACGCCGCATTCTGAAAATGCGTGATAAACTGAACCGCATTCTCGCAGATCGCACAGGCCAACCACTGGAACGTATTGAAAAAGATACAGACCGTGACTACTTCATGTCTGCTGATGATGCCAAAGAATACGGTATTATTGATAAAGTGCTAACTAGCTCCTCTCCAGAAGGTGTATAAGAGAAGAAATTTGCCTCTCGATAGCTGGTAAATGAAAAAGCTGCCTACCGGAAGTTATTATCCGGTAGGCAGCTTTTTTGCTTTATTGTTTTTTAGAGTATAGACAGTCCAACTTACTCATTTCTACTATTAAATCTGTCCCGCAAAAGGCTTTCCGCCTTGAGGCAGCAGTTGACCGAACGAGTAAGTAAACTCTGGAATTCCATACGCGTATGGCGCATAATCATACAAATCAAACACGATTGTTACTCCACTGTTCGTCACATAAAAATTCTGATCTGCCGCCAGCTCTTTAAATTTACCGAATCCTTCACCAGCCTGAAGCGCATCGATTTTTTTCTTCAAATCAGCATTGAGGAACTTTTTGTAGTTCGGATTTGCCTTCAATACGTCAGACAACTGCAGTAGTTTACCATCAGCGAGCGAGAACGTATATCCTTTACGCGCCGTCATACCGTGTGCGCCACCTGTATACGAGTAGTCCTGCATAATCACACTTAGAATACCGTCCTTGTTATAGGCAATTGCAAAATCATTTTCGAAATCATACGGTCTTTCTGCTGTAACCTCTCCCTCTGCCACCATCTTTTTGCCTGCTGCCATTATACCCTCTGCATGCTTTTTAAGCACATGGTTAATGGCCTTTTGAGCCTCAGGATTCAGCTGGCTGCCGCTGATTTGCGGATACTTAACTTTGTAAGATACCTTCGCATTACTCGAAGCTGGAAGTGTTTGAGACGCAATTGTGATCGGGTTTAGCTGACTTTTACTTAGCGTTACTGTCTTCTGAGCTGCGTTCCATTGAGCATCTATGCCTAGATAGTCTTTCAACAGACTCATAGGAATGTATAGCTTCCCAGCGATCTGTTTGGCATCCATACTACGTGTATTGATTCCATTGACGTTGACGTAGGCATCCGAGGAAGAAGCCATAATGTAAAGTTTATTGTACCCGCTACCTACGGTATAGGTCGTTGCTTTCGCATCATAGCTTACTGGAATCCCCAAGCTGTCTCGCAGTGCGGCCACCGGAATCATTGTACTCCCGTTCACTTGAACACCTTTAGCGGGCAACGCTTTACCATTCCATTGGATAGTGATTCCTGGTTGCTGTGTTGCCGCTTGCTGCTGTTTAATCGATGCTGCCTGGATATAGGAAACGGGAACAGCTGCGACTCCTGCTAAAATCCCTGCTGCCAGCAGTGCTGAACCCCATTTTTTCGTATGCTTATTCATATTAAGTATTCCTCCTGTTATTATTTCTGTATTGTCTATGTGTAAATAATCACTTTACTTATTATATCTATACCCCATTGTATGTAGTTTACAATCTGTACACTCCCCGATTTCAATCTGTACACCTAATAACCCTTAGCTATGACAGACTCATTACAAAAAGGTTTCGGTATACAAAAAAAGCCAGCAAGCCAGCCTGCGCATGATGCAGGCCGCTTGTGGCTTCGTTTGATGATCTATATTAGTTCATTTCGTATTGAGCCGACACCTGAACTTTCACTGTTACTTGCCCCGATTGTATGTCTGTCCCGCTACCTGCTAAATCCATGAGCGATTTTGACATGGCATTTTCACGTTGTGTAAAGACTTGTGCTTCTCCGCCATCTACCGTCACATTCACAAGAGCACCTAATCCGCGTTTGGCCGCTTTAGCTACAGCACTGGCTTTAGATTGTGCGCTTCCCAATGCTTTAGTAATGGCTTCTTCCTCATAAGTCGAAGGATCTTCCACGGAAAAAAGAACATTATCTACGTTATTGGCTCCGGACTTGGTCGCCTCATCCAACAACTGACCTATTTTATCCAAATCGCGGTATTTAACGGAAAGTGTATGGTTGGCAGTGTAGCCTTTGAGCTTCTGCCCTTCTTTTTCGTTATAGGTGTAGTTAGGCTGTACATAAAACTGGCTGGTCTGAATGTCATCTCCGCTGATGCTCCACTTTTCTTTCAGCAGTTGTGTAACCTTGTTCAATTTTGTAGCATTGGCTTTTTGAGCAGCGGCTGCCGTATTCCCTTCCGATTGTACACCGATAGAGAGATAAGCAATATTGGGCTTTGCCAATACTTCCCCGCTTCCAGTCACATTAATTACACCGTTTACCGTCGAAGCTGTTGACGCAGCATAAGCACGATCTGCCCCTGTCCATAATCCTCCTGCTACTCCCCCTGCCATTAATGCTCCTGTGAGAACTGCCGTGGCTACTGTTTTTGTCCAAAGTCTCATTGAATTCAACCTCTTTCTAGTAAATGTTTGTACCTTCCAGACGGAAAAGACGGAAAAAGGTTGCAGCCAAGCGTACAAATTTCCGAAACAGAGCATGACCACGAGGATTTTCATTATTTATAGTTTGAACTTAATACGGCCTCTATATCCAATAAATCCACACATAAACAGTTAGCTGAGGAGTGTTCGAAGGATTTTTTTCTGGATATAAAAAAAAGCCCCAAAGGGGCTTTTCACTAAGATCATACACTATATTACAAGCAATTCTTTGTTTATTGATTTTCCAGCTCTACCTTACTAACCAGACTTACTAAAGCGTTTACAGCCTGTTCGGCATCCGCACCTTCAGCACTAATATTGATTTCAGTACCTGTGCTGATGGCAAGACTCATAATACCCATGATGCTCTTGGCATTAACCTTTTTGTCATCTTTTTCCACAAAAATCTCAGATGAATATTTATTCGCTTCCTGTACGAACAACGCAGCAGGTCTGGCGTGCAGTCCTGTTTTCAAACGTACGACTACCGGATGTTTTGACATGTCAGCTTACCCCCTCATCAAATAAATCTGGACACTACTTACTCCATTTTATTTATCACATTATAACATTAACCCGGGACAGACACTAGAAAAAAAACTAAAAAAACCGGGGCTAAAAGCCCCACCGACATTCTTTTTACGGAATCAGGCCATTTTCGCCCCTGATTTTGTCAGCCATCTCATCAATTTTGCGAAGCCGATGATTTACACCCGATTTACTCACAACCCCTTTGAGCATTTCCCCGACTTCTTTCAAATTCAAATCGGGATGAGCGAGCCGAACTTCTGCCACTTCACGCAGTTTATCCGGCAAGGTCTCCAAGCCAACTTCTCTCTCCAGCAACTTAATATTCTCAATTTGCCGGACAGCAGCTCCGATTGTCTTGTTCAAATTAGCCGTTTCACAATTGACAATACGATTCACGGAATTGCGCATATCGCGCATAATGCGTACATCTTCAAATTTGAACAAGGCTTGATGCGCCCCAATGATGCTAAGCAGCTCAATGATCTTCTCGCCTTCCTTGATGTAGAGAATAAAACCCTTTTTTCGCTCAATACAGCGAGCATTTAGATGAAACTCATTCGCAAGATCAACGAGTGCCTGACAATGCTCCTCATACATCGAAGAAATCTCAAGGTGGTAAGATGATCCTTCAGGATTGTTGACAGAGCCACCTGCCATAAAGGCGCCCCGTAAATAAGCTCTCTTACAACAGTTTTTCCGAACAATATCCCGATTAATCCCGTCAGTGAACAAGAAACCTTCTGAGACGATATAAAGATCCTTTAGCAGTTGTTGCACATCATTAGGAATACGGACAATGTACACATTATTTTTTTTCAAGCGCATTTTTTTCCGTACAAGCAGTTCGATATGAAGTTGAAAATGCTTCTTGATCAAGGAGTAAATCCGCCTTGCAATCGCGGCATTTTCTGTGGACACGTCCAATATCACCCTTTTATTCGACAGTTGTACGGATCCGAGCATACGTATGAGCGCAGATAGTTCCGCTTTCTCACAGCAGGACTGGCTTTCAATCATCGTAAGCTCTTTTTTCGTTTGTGCCGCAAAGGACAAGGGACTCACCTCCTTCTTAATATCCAGTTTTGTACCAATTGGTAAATATGCTGGCTCAATTTGTCTGCATCATGCCGTAAATACGTGCGGAACAGAACTAATGTATCTGCCACCACTTTATATCCCCGGTCGGTCAGCTCGCCCATGTCTACTTGAACTGGCTTGGCTCCCTGCTCGGCATACATTTCCTGTACTTGGGGTGGAATTTCTCCGTTATTTACAATGACATAGTCGAAGAGATGATGCCCTACATGCTCAAAAATAGCTTGCAGATGGTCTCCTACTGTATAGCCATCGGTTTCACCAGGCTGGGTCATAACGTTACAGACAAATATTTTGATAGCGTCTGATTTCACTACAGCTTCAGCGAGTTTAGGTACAAGCAAATTCGGTAATATGCTGGTATATAGACTGCCGGGGCCAATCAAAATCGCATCAGCTTCATTAATGGCCTCTACAGCCTCAGGCAACGGCTCCACGTGAGTCGGTTCAAGAAAGACGCGTTTTATTCGTCCGCCCGCTTCTGGGATCTTGGACTCTCCGGTAATCACCGTGCCATCCTCCATTTCGGCGCTTAGCACAACGCCTTCCTCGGCTGCTGGCAGCACACGTCCCCGGACAGCAAATACACGGCTAAGCTCACGCACCGCCGTTACAAAATCCCCCGATATATCGGTCATCGCTGCTAAAATCAGATTGCCCAGACTATGGCCTGACAATCCTGATCCCGCACCGAAACGGTATTTCAGCATATCTGACATCACTGGTTCCACGTCAGCCAAGGCAGTCAGCACATTGCGAATATCCCCTGGAGGGGGCATCTGCAGCTCACTACGCAAAATCCCGGAACTTCCGCCATCGTCAGCGACTGTAACAATAGCCGTAATATCTAGCGGCTTTTGCTTTAAGCCCCGCAGCATGACGGACAAGCCGGTTCCGCCGCCCATAACAACTATACGTGGGCGCTCCCGTTGTGATCCGGTCTCTTTCATGATTTCACCTCATTAATGCCGGTCCCGATCAGCATCCCGATGCGAAACAGAAACAGATTCTGTCTCGCTGGCACCCAGCATTTTTCCTAAATACTCCGATATTGCAACAGAACGATGTTTACCGCCAGTACAGCCAATGCCGATAATGACCTGGCTTTTGCCTTCTTTGCGATATTGCGGAATCAAAAAGTGTAACATATCCAGCAACTTGGTCAAGAATGCCTGAGTCTCGGGCCATTTCATGACATAATCATATACATCGCTATCCTGTCCAGTGTGGGGACGTAGTTGGTCCACATAGTGGGGATTAGGCAGGAAGCGCACATCGAATATAAGATCGGCATCAATGGGAATACCATACTTGAAGCCAAAAGAAGTAATGTTCACGGAAAGCATACTGCTCTCCAGATGAGAAAATCGTGAAATAATCCTTGCCTTTAAAGTTGCAGGCTTCATCACACTTGTGTCAATAACCTGTGTAGCCGAGCTTTTTAGTTCTTCCAACATCTTGCGCTCCAACCGAATCCCATCCAAAGGCATGCCGTCTGGAGCCAGTGGATGACGTCTACGACTTTCCTTATACCGCTGTACGAGAACGCCATCATTCGCATTTAAGAATAAAATTTCACAATGAATCGTAAAATGATCTTTAATATAATTCAACGATTCCGACAAGGCAGTGAAAAATTCTCGTCCGCGTAAATCAATGACGAGTGCAACCTTGCCTATTTTACCATTAGACTGCTCAATCAACTCTGCAAATTTGGGGATCAGTACAGGGGGCAAATTATCAACACAGAAGAAGCCCAAGTCTTCCAGGCTCTGAACCGCAATGGTCTTCCCTGCGCCTGACATCCCCGTAATAATAATGAGCGTTGCCCACGGCGCAGCATTTTTTAGGTTATCTGTCATATGGACTTCCCTCTCCTTTTGCTTCTTCGCTCTATGCCAGTACCCGTATTATCAGTAACCTGTGGTCAGGAGCGTAGCAGCAACCCTGCAGCCCCTACGACACCCGCGTCATTGCCTAACACCGCTGGTACGATATATACACCTTTTTGAAGCGGTTCAGGTGCCAGCTTGGCGTATACGCGACGCATCTCTTCAAACAAAAAGTCGCCTGCTTTAGAAACACCGCCGCCTATAATAAACAACTCTGGATTAAGCACAGCGGCAACCGCTGCCATGGATTTCCCCAAATAAAAGGCAGCCCGGTTCACGATACGCAGTGCGACTTCATCCCCGGCTTTAGCAGCATCAAATACTTCCTTGGCGGCAATGTGATCCTCCAGCGCCAGAGAGGTCCGGTCGCCACGTTCCACAGCATCCTTGGCCATACGAATGATGCCTGTTGCAGAAGATACAGTTTCCAAGCAACCCATTTTGCCGCATCCACACTGAATTGCCTCCAGATCAGGTACGACGCTGATATGACCAATTTCCCCGGCCATGCCTGAAGAACCTTGGTATATTCTACCGTTTATAATAATACCGCCACCTACTCCTGTTCCCAGGGTATAGCATACGCAGTTTTCGATGCCTTTGCCTGCACCAGCCCAAGCCTCACCTAGCGCAGCAACATTCGCATCATTGTCTATTTTCACAGGCTTGCCAATCCGGTTCTCTAGGAGCGCACGGATCGGTACGTCACGAAAGCCAATATTAGGAGCGAGGACAATAATACCATCACGAACATTCGTAAAACCTGCAACGCCTGCACCGACACCCTTGAGTTGATCCCACTCATAAGGAGATTCCTCAACAATGTGCCGCACATATTTTTCGATATTACCAATGACAACATCTACACCTTTATCGGTTTCGGTTGGTCCCTCGTATGTGTGCAAAAGCTGTCCGTTCTCATTACAAATGCCTACTTTAATCGCTGTACCGCCCAAATCGACACCCACATAGATACTTTCAGACATGTTCCAAGCCACCTTTATGTTTACTTAAAAACCTGGTATGAAATATATGCTTATAATTCCTACTTCATAATAGTAATCCTACGTTCCAACTATAATTGAAGCCCTCGTTACGGTCAAGGACACTTCCTTGTTGAAAAGTGTACGATTAGAGGAACTTTTAACCTTATGCACCCATAAAAAGGAGAAAGCCTGTGCAAACGCAGCAGGCTTTCTCTTCCTGAACAAAAGATGCGGCATAACAGAGGTTCCTTCGCTCTCCCGTTAGCCTTTTTGTGTACTATAGACACGCTTTTATTGATCCAGTGTTTCGCTCCAGTCGTGAACAGCACTGCCTTCGAGATATTTCTCGCAGTCCATAGCCGCCATACAGCCCGTTCCCGCAGCCGTAATCGCTTGACGGTAACGGTTATCCTGTACGTCCCCACAGGCAAAAACTCCGGGGATGTTCGTTTCCGTTGTGCCTGGCTTCACTACAATATAGCCGTGTTCATCGGTATGGATTTGTCCGTTCAGGAAACCTGTGTTCGGTGTATGCCCGATGGCTACAAACACGCCATCAACTTCAATCAGCTCATCCTGATTGGTCTCATTATTGTGTACCTTTAAACCCTTTAAACCAGATTCTCCCGTCACAACTTCCAGAGGAGTCCGGTTTAATGCCCAATGTACTTTTTCATTCTCACGAGCGCGATCTTGCATAATTTTGGATGCCCGCAACTCATCGCGACGATGGACCAAGGTTACACTGGAAGCAAAACGGGTCAAGAAGCTCGCTTCCTCCATGGCTGAATCGCCACCGCCAACCACGACAATCTTTTTCCCGCGGAAAAAGAAGCCATCGCAAGTTGCGCACGTGCTGACTCCGCGACCTACATTGTCCTGCTCACCCGGAATGCCGAGATATTTGGCGGACGCACCTGTAGCAATAATGACCGACTCTGCCTCAATGATGCCTTTACCCTCTACCTTCACTTTAAAAGGACGTTTGCTAAAATCCACTTCCTCTACCCAACCGGAAGTAAATTCAGCGCCAAAACGTTCAGCCTGCTTGCGCATATTATCCATCAGTTCAGGCCCGAGGATACCTTGCTCAAAACCCGGAAAATTTTCAATTTCGGTCGTTGTAGTAAGCTGCCCACCGGGCTGCATCCCTTCAATGATCAGCGGATTCATGTTAGCACGTGCCAAATAAATAGCCGCTGTGTAGCCTGCAGGACCTGTACCAATAATTATGGATTTATACATACGTTTGTTGCCTCCTTTAAGTGATGTTTGGAGCAGGTCTCAGACCTGCTTTTTAAACGTGGAGAGCGGCTGCTTCAGCTTCTGTTTGATACCACACACGCTGTCAATCTGGCGTGCATAGCGGCTTACGGTCGATACGGAAATACCATAACGATCGGCTACTTCCTGATAGGTGACTGAATGATGATGCATTTTGGCAGTCAAATATTCCAGCGCCGCTGCCCATCCCTCAGTATGCTGAACCATCGGAACTTCCGGGGCAAGCCGATCCAAATACTCCAGCCACAGCGATCTCAAGTCGTGCTGCATGACCGGATCGGATGGCTTGCTCATGACGGTCAGTACCTTATCCAGCACTGCCTGCCATTGTGGATCAACCGGGGAGGCAGATACATCGCCTTCAATTGTATGAGGATCGTTCTCAACCTCCAACTGATCAGAATGTTCCGTTTCCGGGTACATTGTCTGCTCACCCTGCTCCGCCAGCTCTTGCAATACTTGCAAGGCACGGCGTTTTAGCTCATCCTCCTGGTCCGGGTCTTCTACGAAGGACTCCAGTGCCTGACGCACCTCATCATCACCGATCAAGCTTAACGCCTGAATGACCTGAAGCTGAGTCGACCGGTCCCCGTGGCGCAAGGCCCAGAAGAAGGATGACCGGATTAGCGGGTCCTTCTTCATGCTGTCAGGCACCTGGTCAGCACCAAACTTCTCCCACATGCGGAATTGCTCCTCAAACGGGAGATGATAATGATAGCTGAGCACTTGCAGCGGTGTACCCTCCTGCTGGAGTTCCTCCAGTCGGGACAGGAAAAACCGCGGAACTTCCGAGGAAGCATCCTGCTTTTGCAAATGACTCCACAACCGCCGTGCTTCCGCATATCTTCCCGTATTGCTGGCAGCTACCGCCGTGTAATGGTACAAAGAAGCGTCTGCATTGTTCTCTCCATCGCCATGAAGCAACCTGCGGAAATGTCTGTAGGCCTCCTCATGGCGTCCGAGAATGCCCATAGTGGTCGCAAGCTTGAATACCTGCTCCTCCTGAAACGGTATAGTGACCGCCAAAGTCTGCACCAGACGATCCAATTCCGGGCCGCCGCCCTCGTGCTGATAAAAGATCGCCAAGTTGCACAATGCGTGTAAATTCCCCGGCTCATCCTCCAACACTTGAATAATGGTAGCCTTAGCATTTTGGAACAATCCCATGTAGTAATACGCTAACGCCAGATTATTTCGCGCAGCGAACATATCCGGTTGTTCCTCTGAAATTTGCTTGAGCAACTGGGCTGCCTGAGCAAATTTCCCCTCCTCCAGCAGGACACGAGCCTGATCATGCTCTACTACTCCCTGCCGGGCCTTAATGCGGTTCAGCTTCGTTGGACGGTCCAGCTCATAATAGAGCAGCTCCATCATTTCCTCCGCTTCATCAAGAAACTGGCCTTCTTCGTCCTCCTCCAGGTACGTGACCAATGCTTTCTCCGCTTCTTCAAACTGCTCCATATTAGCGTAATTATTCGCCATATAGAAATAACACTCTGTCATCGACGAGTCTACGTCACTCAGAACAGAGGACAGGATCTCATTCGAACCTGCATAATCCCCCATCTCTGATAATATACCCGCCATATTGCAATGATTCACCGGATTATCCGGTTCATATTCAACGGCTTTGCGAAAATATTTCAATGCCTTGTCATAATGATTGCGATCAAGCGAGCGCACAGCTTTCTCAAAAAAGAAAGATGCGTCGAAACGCAAAGCAATAATCTTAGGGCTAGGTTCCGATACTCGCAGATGTTTCCCTTTCATAAATAACCAAGGCACCTCCTTTAAAAGTAACTGACATGTTCATACCCTTCAGTATACCACAACTTCAAAACGACTTGACAGTCGATCCTACCTCATTCCAAAAAACGGATATATGCTCGTATACAATAGATATATATACAAGAATACGCTAAATAGCCGAGCGCTTTTCCCTGTATAAATAGGGAGCGTTCGGCTAGCCACTGGATATGATACTTAGACCCAATAAACGTAATAATTAAAGCGTCAGCGGCACCGGCGAGCGCTCGCGATGCTGAAATACGGCAAGCTCGCGATAGCCGACTTCATATAGAAGCGCGCGTGCCTTCTCCAAGTGCTCGGACAGCTTCGCCGGATCATGAGCATCCGATCCTACGGTCAGCGGGATGCCTAGCGAAAAAGCTTCTTCCAGCATACGGCGACTCGGGAACATCTCGGCACAGGGCTTCGAAAGCCCTGATGCATTCAGTTCCATCGCCCGACCGCTGCGGGCAACGGCTGAGAGTGCGGAGCGCTCCAGTTCACGCAGCTCCTCCATTTCCTCCGGCTTCGGATGATAGCCAAAGCGCTTGATGACATCCAAATGCCCCATGATGTCATACAAACCGGTAGCTGCTGCCCTGGAAACCGCATTATAATACGTGCGGTACACCTCAAGCACATTTTTGCCTTCCCAATGGTGTACCTGACGGAAGTCCGTGACATCCCATTCACCGAGAAAATGGACGGAACCAATCACATAATCCCAGGGATACGCGGTGATGATGTCTTCGATTTCTCGTTCCCAGCCCTCAATGTAGTCGCCTTCCAAGCCAACGCGAATATCAATTTGCCCTTTAAAACGTTCCTTCAGTTCCAAACATTCTTCCACGTATCGGGGCAGCTCCTCCATAGGCATCGCCATTTCCGGGTAATAGTCAGCCGGTTTTACATGCAGTAGTGGCATGTGATCGGACAAGCCGAGCTGATCCAGCCCGAGCCGAATTCCCTGCTGTACATACTCTTCCAGACTCCCTATAGCATGCCCGCAGCGGGCGTGATGCGTATGATAGTCAATTTTCATGCGACCCTCCCCCTTCCAACACTACAACAAATCGTACTAATCACGACGAGGTCGTTCATGACGGCGATTCAGCTCAGCCAGTACGTGATCAAGCGGTAGCTTGCGCTCCTGCAACAGCACCAGCAGGTGATAAATCAAATCGCTGACCTCCAGGCGCAGTTCGTCATTATCTTTATTTTTGGCGGCAATGATCGTCTCGGATGCTTCCTCGCCAACCTTTTTCAAGATTTTGTCTACACCTTTATCAAAAAGATAGGTCGTATAGGCTCCTTCAGGTCGTGTCTCCTCGCGCTCCTTAATAATCGCCTCCAGCTGGGCAAGTACCTCAAAGCGGTCTGCTGAAGTACTGGAAATATCATCGGTTTGATTTACCAGCGTGTGGTCTCCTGCATTTCCTGCAACAGGTGCTACAGCTGTTCCTGGCACGGAAATATCACGGAAAAAGCAGCTCGTTGCTCCTGTATGACAGGCAGGACCGTTCGGAATGACACGTACCAACAGAGCATCACCGTCACAATCCAACTGGATGGAAGTGATTTTTTGCGTATTCCCTGAAGTAGCCCCCTTGTGCCACAGCTCCTGTCTGGAACGAGACCAGAACCAGGTCTCTCCCGACTCCAAAGACAGTTTCAGCGACTCGCGGTTCATGTAGGCCAGCGTAAGCACCTGAAGGGTGGCATCATCCTGCACAATCGCCGAGACAAGACCCGCCTCATTCCAGCGGACATTATCCAGTATCTGTTCCAGAGATAGTTGTTGGTTCAATTCGTTGCTCATCGTATCTCCACTCCTCTGCGCTTCAAATCCCGTTTTAGGTCAGGGATTCCTATTTCTTTATAGTGAAAAATCGTTGCTGCTAATCCAGCATCCGCTCTGCCCGCCGTAAACACGTCATAGAAATGCTCCTGTTTGCCTGCTCCGCCAGAAGCGATAACTGGAATCCCGACAGTATCCGATACCGCAGAAGTCAGCGGCAGGTCAAAGCCGTCCTTGGTTCCGTCCGCATTCATGCTGGTCAGCAGAATCTCACCGGCTCCCAACTGTTCAGCTTCCTTGGCCCAGGCCAAGGCGCGAATACCAGATGGCGTGCGGCCTCCGTGGGTATATACTTCCCACTCGCCCCACGCCTCGTTGTACTTGGCATCAATGGCAACAACGATACATTGTGAGCCAAAGCTGCGCGCCCCCTCCGCAATCAGCTGAGGATTACGGACAGCCGCCGTATTTACGCCGATTTTATCAGCCCCGGCACGCAAAATGCGTTTCATATCATCGACATGAGATATCCCGCCACCTACGGTGAAAGGAATGGCTATCTCTCCGGCTGTCTGACGAACTACTTCTTCCATGGTGGCACGCCCTTCAACTGAAGCAGAAATATCCAGAAATACGATTTCATCTGCCCCTTCCCGGTCATAAAGCGCCGCCAATTCCACCGGATCGCCTGCATCGCGTAAGTTCACAAAATTAACGCCCTTAACCACCCTGCCATCCTTTACATCCAAGCAGGGAATAATACGTTTAGCCAGCATGCCTACTCCCCCTATGCCTTTGCTACAGCTTGTACGGCAACCTGTAAATCAATGCTGCCTGTATACAATGCCTTACCCACAATAGCACCGCCTACACCCTCTTTCGCATAGGTGCTCAGCGTGATCAGATCGTCCATCTTGCTGACACCGCCGGAAGCGATCACGGTTCGTCCACTGCTTTTCGCAAGCGCTACGATCGCCTCCACATTCGGGCCTTGCATCATTCCGTCGCGGGAAATGTCTGTAAAAATGAACGTTTCCGCTCCCTTGGAGGCCAACTCAGCAGCCAATTCATCCGCTCGAACCTCCGAGGTTTCAAGCCATCCGCGCGTGGCCACATAGCCATTCCGTGCATCCAGACCAATGGCGATCCGATCACCGTAGGTACCCAATACCGCTTCCGTAAAAGCACGATCCTCAATCGCTGCCGTACCCAAGATCACACGGCTCACGCCCAGCGACAACAGCCGCTCCACATGTTCACGTGTACGCAAGCCGCCACCCACTTGTACAGGCACTTGCACCGCAGAAGCGATGCGCCCAATGAGCTCATCGTTCACCGGTTGACCTGCTTTAGCACCGTCCAAATCAACCAAGTGAATGTAGGAGCCGCCCATACGCTCCCATTCTTGGGCAACCTCCACCGGGTTTTCGTTGTATATCGTCTCCTGGCTATAATCTCCTTGTACCAGTCGTACACATTTGCCATCGCGAATATCAATCGCCGGGTATATCGTGAACAAAGTATGACCCCCTTGTGAGCTATTCAACATCTATATGCCTTTACATCCATCAACGACCATGTTGGCGTACCATCAACTGCAGACACACGAATCGTTACGCTCGCTTTTCCGCTTCCGCCAGTTCCAAAAACTGTCGAAGCAACCGCATCCCCATTTCCCCGCTTTTCTCCGGGTGGAACTGCATGCCATATACATGGCCTCTGCCCACGATAGCCGTTACGGGCCCACCGTAGTCAGTCACCGCCAGTAGGTCACTTTCGGCCTCCGGCTTCGTATGATAGGAATGTACAAAATACACATGTCCTTCCTCCAAGCCCTGTAACAACGGGTGGTTCGGCTGAGTCATACGCAGACGATTCCAGCCCATATGCGGCACTTTAACCCCCAGATCAGGAGCAAACCGAACAACCTCGCCTGGTAAAATATTAAGCCCTTCGTGACTGCCGTATTCTTCACCACGAGTGAACAACAGTTGCATTCCTAGACAAACACCGAGCAGTGGTTGTCCAGCGCTTGCAACCTCCTGAATCACCCGATCCAATCCGCTGGAACGTAAATGCTCCATAGCATCCCCGAATGCCCCTACACCCGGCAAAATCACACCGCTGGAGGAACGAATCACTTGGGCATCTCCCGTTACTACAGCCTCATAGCCAAGACGCTCAACTGCCTTGCTCACACTATGCAGATTGCCTCTGCCGTAATCCACAATGGCAATGGACATAGGCTACAGCACTCCCTTCGTTGAAGGCACTCCCGTCACCCGTGGATCAATGGATGTCGCTTCATCCAGTGCACGTCCCAGCGCTTTGAACACCGCCTCAATCATATGGTGGGTATTTTGCCCGTAGTGAACGATGACGTGTAGCGTCATGCGAGCCTCCAACGCAAATTTCCACAGAAATTCATGCACCAGCTCTGTCGAAAAGCTCCCTACCTGCTGTGATGGATACTCCGCACGATACTCAAAATGAGGTCGGTTACTCAGATCAATGACAACCTGTGCGAGCGCCTCATCCATTGGTACAAAGACGCTGGCATAGCGCTTAATTCCTTTTTTATCACCCAATGCTTCCAGCAAGGTCTGTCCCAGACAAATACCAATATCCTCTACGGTATGATGATCGTCGATATCAACATCCCCTCTGGCCTGTACATTCAGGTCAAAGTGTCCGTGCTTGGTGAACAAATCCAGCATGTGATTCAGAAAAGGAACATCCGTTTCAATCTCAGCTTGCCCTGTGCCGTCTACTGCAAAAGATAGCTGAATATCCGTTTCATTCGTCTTTCGGCTGACGCTGCCTGTACGTTCTGTTACGTTATTTTCGTTCCCCATCGCCATCCACCGCCTTCTTTTCGTTGTCCAATCGAACTTGTATCGCCCGTGCGTGACCTTCCAGTCCTTCATGGCGGGCAAGCTGCATAATCGTCTCTCCATTGCGCAGCAGCGCTTCCTTGCTGTAATAGATCATACTCGACTTCTTGATAAAATCATCAATATCCACTGGCGAAGAAAACCGCGCCGTTCCATTTGTCGGGATAATATGGTTAGGTCCGGCAAAATAATCGCCTACCGGCTCCGAGCTGTACGCTCCCAGGAAAATAGCCCCCGCGTTTTCGATCAGACCTACATGCTCCATCGGCTGCTCTGTCATAATTTCCAAATGTTCTGGTGCCAGTCGGTTTACAATATGGATGCCCTCTTCCAAAGTGTCGACGACAATGATAGCCCCGTATGCCTCCACCGATGCAGCAGCAATATCTCTACGCGGTAGCTCTGCCAATTGGCGCTGTACTTCAGCTGATACTTCTTCGGCCAAGCGTTGCGAGGGCGTAACCAGTATGGCTGAGGCCATCTCGTCATGTTCCGCCTGTGAAAGCAGGTCAGCCGCTACATATGAGGCATTCGCCGTGTCGTCAGCCAACACGACAATTTCACTTGGTCCAGCTATACTGTCGATATCCACCGCGCCGTACACCTCGCGCTTCGCCAGCGCTACGTAAATGTTGCCGGGACCGCAAATTTTATCGACTGGTTCAATGCTATGTGTTCCGTAAGCGAGGGAAGCAATCGCTTGCGCTCCGCCAACCCTATATATTTCCGTTACACCAGCCTCTGCCGCAGCTACCAGTGTATATGGATCTATCCCTGCCTTGCCGCCTGTCGCCGGGGGTGTCACCATGACAATCTCAGGTACACCAGCCACCTGAGCGGGAATGACATTCATCAGCACAGAGGATGGATAGGCCGCTTTACCGCCCGGAACATACACGCCTACACGTTTCAACGGTCGGATAATTTGGCCGAGCAAGCTACCATCCGGCTGTAAATCCATCCACGAATTACGTTTTTGCTTCATGTGAAAAGCACGGATATTATCCGCCGCCTCTCGAATCGCCTGTGAAAAAGAAGGCTCTACCTTGTCATATGCCGCCTTCAATTCTTCCTCCGTCACACGAAGCTGCTCTGCGATCAGCGATACACCATCAAACGATTGCGTATACCGCAGGACAGCCTCATCCCCCTCTTGGCGTACCGACTGAATAATGGTACGCACAGCCTCATTTTGCTCAGGTGTGCCGTAATCCACCTCCCGTTGGAGACTGAAATCACGGGCTGATACAATCTTCATTTGTCCATTCCCCCTTACTTGCAGCTTGCAGAATGCTCCTTTAACCCTTGGCTTATTCCTTTAGTCCATTTACTCCCGGGGTGCCACCGCATTGGGAATCACCTGATGCAATCGATCACACAAAGCCTGAATCGAGCTGTTTTTCATCCGGTAGCTGACCCGATTCGCAATCAGGCGACTGGTAATATCCAGTATGCTGATCTGCTCGACCAATCCATTCTCCCGCAAGGTCTGCCCCGTTTCCACCATATCAACAATGCGGTCTGCCAGACCAATTAACGGCGCCAGCTCAATGGAGCCATTCAGCTTAATAACCTCCACCTGCTGGCCTTGCTCCCGAAAATACTGGGAAGCTACATTCGGATATTTTGTAGCGACCCGCTGACGAATACCTGGCTGCCAATCTGGTAAAGCAATCACCGACATCCGACAACGGGCGATCCCCAGATCCAGCAGTTCATACACATCCTTGTTTTCTTCCAGCAAAACATCCTTGCCCACAATGCCAATGTCCGCCGCCCCGTACTCCACATACGTAGGAACATCAACGGGCTTCGCCATGATAAATTCCATGCCCAGCTCGGGCAGTGGGATGACCAGCTTGCGCGTCTCGTCCACATCCAGCGGAATGGGAACCCCTGCTCGGCGAAATAGCTCAGAAGCCTGCTTATAGATCCGTCCCTTTGGCATGGCTACCTTCAATGTTTCCGTCATGGCAATTCCCCCCTTTGTACTGGCTGTCTTCCTTCAGCTGTATAGCTGTATACCTCTGCATACAGGCCCTGCTGCTCACGACGTCGGTCTTCCGGTCCGCCCGTGAGTCCTGTCACCACAGTAAGACCTGTTGCGCGTAGCTGTGCGGCTGCGGATAACGCCTCTTGGCGTCCCTGTTCGTCATAACGGATAAGTACAGGAAGCTTCGTTTCCATTTGGATACCATCCACACCATCGACGATCCGGTTTGTCTTCAGTGCAAATCCCGTTGCAGGTACGGATCGACCAAACTGCTGAAGCAGATTGTCATAGCGACCTCCGTTACATACCGGGAACCCAATCTCCGCCGCATAGCCCTCAAAAGTCATTCCTGTATAATATGAAAAATCCCCGATCATGGTAAGGTCGATTAACACATGCTCAGATACGCCGTAAGCCTCCAGTACTTCCCACACCTCGCACAAATGTGCAATGGATCGAATCGTCTGCTGCTCCACACTAAGACGGGTAGCCTGGTCACAAATTTCTTTTCCACCGCGCAACCGCAGAATAGCTTCCAGCTTATCCCGATGTTCAGGAGCCAAGCCCAAAGCTTCAATCGCTGTTCGGTAGCCCACCACATCACGACTGAGCAACAGTTCCTTTAGCGCTTGCTGTTCAGCTTGACGGCCTGGAATGATTTCCTCAAATAAACCGTTCAGGAATCCTACATGCCCCATGGCAATTTTAAAAGAGGCAACCCCTGCCGCCTGTAATGATGCAATTGCCAATGCTACAACCTCTGCATCAGCCTCAGGCGAATCATCACCTACCAGCTCCACACCTGTCTGAAAAAACTCCGCTTCTCTTCCTGCCTCTTCCTCAATCGCCCGAAATACATTTGCGTGGTAGGAAAGTCGGAGTGGTACTTCCTCTTCCTTTAGCAGCGAAGATACCACCCGCGCAATGGGAGCGGTCATATCCGATCGCAGCACCAACGTGGTTCCCCGGTTATTGAGTAATTTAAACAGCTTTCGATCGGAAGTAGAACTAGCCACTCCCACCGTATCGTAGTATTCCATCGTAGGCGTCATAATCTGGCGGTAACCCCAGCGCTCCATGCATTCGAGTACATTCAGTTCGATGGCCCGCAGCTTCGACACTGCACGTGGAAGATAATCTCGAACCCCTACAGGGATCTCGAATCCTTTTGGCTTAGACATCTCTATCACCTCATGATTTCACAATATCTTTATCATGGTAAAGTGCTAACAAACTAAAGTATATTCGATATATTATCATGCTCTACTTGTGAACGTCAACCGAACGGAGCAGCCCTTTTTTACAGATTCGCCAAGCCGCTGCCCCTTTCTATATTTTATCCAATGCAAAATACACGAATCCTAAAAAAAAGACTGCCAGCCTTAAGCCAACAGTCCAATCAATCAAAATATTTAGCTATTTATTTGTTCATCTTTACTCCGGGAAGGAAACTTCGGAACCGTGCCCAAACCGATCCATGCAAATGGTACATATCGAAAACACAACGTCACAATCAACCATGAGCCAAACAACGCCAACAACCATCCACCCGCAACAGAGAAGATATATTCTACTGGCGTTCCATGCAAATCCAGCTTGCGATATACTCTCAATAACGCCGGGTGAAGTAAATAAATGCCGAATGAGCATGAGCCCAGCCAGCTGATTAACATTCGCAGCCTATCGTTAGCATGACGATATAATAAAACCGAGAACTGAAACAGCACCAACGCAGAGACGAGGGCATATGCATTATGGAGCAGTTCATAGATCAGCGAGTCTGCATAGATGGCTTCGCGATATGCTACAAACCATATTTGTACATATGCTATACCCAGGAGTAGCCAAGCCACCCACAAGCTCCACCAACTGATCAACTGTCCGCGTCTAATTACTGTACCTGACACCGGAAAAAGCCACTTTTTAAACCCTTCATATCCAATCGCTACAGCTGCGCCCAAGGCAAAATAACTGATATACGTAATCGCAAGACTTCCTCTTTCCTCTTGCCAAACGTATTTGTTCAGCAATACAAACCCCCATTGCATGATTAACCCTACTGTCAAAATGACACAGGCTGCTCTTCGTGGACTCGATATCCAATGACATAGACGCTGCACTCCCCACAACAACAGCGGGAAAACCAAATAAAATTGGATGATGATGATGATATAATACAAATGCGTGTACGCCTTTCCCGTTAACAGCACGAGCGGAAGATCACTGAGCGGCATTAACCCGCGTGTTACCAAGGTCAAATAATACACAAGAGAAAACAAAACGTACGGTAACACAATAAACATCAGTCTTTTTCGGAAGAATATAAGCATATTCTTACCACGAAGCGGCCTATCGACATAATTGTAAAATAAAACAAACCCGCTCACAAAAATAAATACTGGCACCGCAAAGCTACTAAACATATTTAAAAATAAAAAAGGATAAAACACTAAAGAATGACGCGCATCAATTAAAGCCATTGAAGTCGCATGAATGGTAACAACGGCTGCAATTAATATTCCCCGGTAAACATCAAGCTCTGGTATACGTTCTTTTTTGACCAAATCAACACGCTCCCATATCGCTTTGCAAATATGTCTGTTATCAATTTTTAAACATAATTAACATGCATTACCCCACTTATTATACAGAAAAACAACAATAAGGAAGACCCCTTAATACATAAGGGGTCTTCCTTATTGTGCTATTTCCTACTCATCCACACCAGAGCGTCTTAAATCACGCAACGGATTGCCACCCACAAATGCACCTGCGGGCACGTCTCTATGCACGACCGCTCCGGCTGCTACGATAGCTCCGTCACCGATGGTGACACCCGGCAAAATGGTTGTGTTGGCGCCGATCAGCACATGATCACCAATCACCACTTTACCGATACGATACTCTTGTATGAGGTATTCGTGAGCCAGTATCGTTGTGTTATATCCAATGACTGAATTGTTCCCTATCGTAATATGCTCCGGAAAAAAAACATCCACCATCACCATCAGGCCGAAGGCCGCATGTTGCCCCACCTTCATCCCCAGCACTCTGCGGTAAATGACGTTTTTCAGAGAAAGCACAGGACAATACCGGGCAATCTGTATAAAAATAAAGTTCTTAATGCCTTTCCAGCGGCTCACCGTCCGATAAATCTGCCACAACGCATTGGGACCTTCTACAGGATAGCGGTTCACCCTTCTCACGATACATTGACACCTTGAAGCTCCAGCTTCAGCAAATCCCGCATATCATGCAACATGTAGTCAGGCCCATATCCGCGCAGAGTTTCCTCGCCCTTGAGCGACCAAGCTACACCAGCCGATTTCACACCTGCTGCCTGAGCTGACAAAATATCAAAAGAACTGTCTCCGACCATCAATGTATGCTTTGCTTCAGCATTCAAGCCTGCTAAGGCCTTAAGGACTGGCTCAGCATGTGGCTTAGGATGCTCTACATCGTCCACCGTCACAATATAGTCCATTGAGGAAGTCAGATTGAACAGATTAAGTACACGTATCGTGGATGGTCGTATTTTGGTTGTCACAACCCCTAGCTTAATTCCTCTCGCACGCAACTCCTGAATAACCTCAATGACATATGGAAATGGCTTCACCATTTGATCATGATGAATCTGATTATAAGCACGGTAGTCCTTAACCAACCCAGATACATCCGTTAATCCCGAAAAAGTACGGAGTTGATCGTCCAGCGTTCCACCCATATGAGGAATAATATGCTCCCGCGTCAGCGGATCAGCATCCGGATGATTCAAAATGTGTAGAAATGTGCTGATGATCAGCTCATTCGTATCCATGATGGTGCCGTCTAAATCAAACAAAATCGTATTTATCATAGATGCTCCTTCTTGTCCTCGTCCGTGTCTTCCTTAGGTAGCTTATCCGCCGTAGCTGTTGGAGGAACCGCGTCCTGTCCTGGACGGGATACCTGCTCTGGCATCACGTCAGGTACCTGATCCTGATCAATCCCCGCTTTGCTGGAGATAATCGGATCGCTATAACGAGCAACAGATGTACCTTTCCGGCGACGAACCAAGATGAAAATCACGGCAGCTACAACAATAAAGATAGGCAGCAATTGCGAGATCCGTACATTACCGTAACTCGGGTCCAGATGCCCTGGTTCAAATCCTAGCCATACCATAGGAGACCACAAAGCATTCACAAAGGAAGCCAGCCAATCCGGTCCCTGAAAAGCCAAACTGTCCGTCCGTACACGCTCGATGAAGAAACGGCCGATTGAGTACCAAATGAAGTAAAATGCAAACATTTCGCCTGCACGCACAAATTTCATACGACGAATGGCGAGCAGCAAAATCACACCTACAATACTCCACAGTGATTCATATAAAAATGTAGGGTGATGGAACACCCCGTTAACGTTCATCTGATTCACAATGAAATCCGGCAGATGGAGCTGATTTCGCAAGAATGTCTCTTCCGTCGGTCCACCGTAGGCTTCCTGATTGACAAAATTACCCCAGCGTCCAATCGCTTGACCGATCAGTAGGCCTGGTGCACAAATATCAGCGATACGCCAGAAGTTATACCCTTTATACCGGAAATAAATGACCGCACATATAATGGCCCCGATCAAGGCACCGTATATCGCAATACCGCCATTCCAAATTTTAAAAACATCCCATAGATTATCTCGGTAGTCTTCCCATTTGAAGGCTACATAATAAATACGCGCTCCAATAATAGCTGAGGGAACACCCAGAAGCAGCATATCCATAAAAAAGTCCTGCGGAATACCGAATCTTTTTCCTTCACGGATGGCAAGATATAAACCCACAAGCGCCGCCAGCCCCAAAATAAGCCCATACCAGTGGACCTTGATTGCCCCGATTGAAAAAGCGATCGGATTCAGCAGTAATGTTGCCGTTGACATATGTTTCTCTCACTCCTCGTTCTTCCTTGCAAACGAACAAACCTTAATCCATCTCTTCCATATCTTCGGAAATTGTAGCAGTCAGCTTGTTTGTAAATTGCAGGGCTGCATTAACACCCATTTGTTTCAAACGATAGTTCATCGCCGCCACCTCGATAATAACAGCCAAGTTTCGGCCCGGACGAACTGGAATCGTAACCAGTGGAACATCTGTATCAATAATGCGTGTCGTTTCCTCATCAAGACCAAGACGGTCATACTGCTTGTCCTGCTGCCATGCCTCCAGACGAACAACCAATGTAATCCGTTTGTTATTACGAACTGCACCGGCCCCAAACAGCGTCATCACATTAATAATGCCCACGCCACGAATTTCCAACAGGTGACGGATCAGCTCAGGTGCTGTACCATGCAGCTGAAAATCGGACGTTTGCCGAATTTCTACCGCGTCATCTGCTACCAAGCGATGTCCACGTTTAACCAGTTCCAGTGCCGTTTCACTTTTACCAATTCCACTACTTCCTGTGATAAGCATTCCCACGCCATACACGTCACACAGTACACCATGAATAGTCGCTGTAGGAGCCAGCTTTCTTTCGAGAAAGCCTGTGATGCGGCTTGATAAAATCGTCGTCGCCATATTAGTGCGCAGTACAGGAATATCTCGCTCTGCGCTCGCCTCCACTAACTCAGCCGGTACCTCCAGACCACGTGTGACGATAATGCATGGAGTCAGCTCTGTACACAGACGCTCCATCCGATCCCGGCGTTCCTCAGGAGGAAGCATCCCCAGAAAAGCCAACTCAGACCTTCCCAGAAGCTGTACCCGCTCTTGTGTATGATATTCAAAATACCCGGCCATCTCCAGACCTGGACGATTCAAATCGTCCACTGTGATCAGTCTTCGCAGACCTTTTTCACCGGAAATAACTTCCATTTGGAACTGCTGTACAAGCTCGGATACCTTTACCTGTTTAGCCATTGTATTCTCCCCTTCATCTGCAAAACCAGATTCTATACGTCACTTGATTTATGTAGCTTTACCCTATTAACCATACAACCCAACGCCAGTCTATCCTGCGCCAATTCACACTCCACTTGATTTAACACTATGGTTCCAGGCTAGCTCCATTCCGCCAGCTGGGTTGATCCCATCTAGGGCTCCTGCCAACGAACCTACATCTAGACCTGTCCATTGTACCCATCGTATCGGAATTTTCCAATGAATGCAATGCCGAAGCTAGTAGCCGTATGCGATATATAAAAAGAGTCGCAGTTCTCCGCTCGGGGAAAACTGCGACTCTCTTCCAGAGGCAAATTTTATTCGCCAACCAGAACACTCAATTCCGATTCCTTATCAAAAATATGAACCTTGTTCATATCAACAGCCAACTTCGCTTTGACACCATCACGAGTATTGGAGCGTCCGTCTACACGGGCAATAATCGTATCATTTCCAGCACCGCTCAGGTACAACAGCATTTCATGACCGAGGTTTTCCGTTACATCCACAGTGGATGTAAAGATCGTATTCGGAGAAGCCTCCAAGAATACAGGCTCTTCATGAATATCCTCAGGACGGATACCCAAGATCACTTCTTTCCCGATATAGCCCTTCGCTTTTAAAATCTGTCCTTTACCTTCTGGTACAAACAGATCCAGACCCGGCGCAGCAAAATGCAATGCACCTTCTTTTTCAACCAGCTTACCTGTGATAAAGTTCATCGTAGGAGAGCCGATAAAACCAGCTACGAACAGATTCACTGGACGGTTGTACAGTTCATCTGGGGATGCAGCTTGTTGGATAATACCATCCTTCATAACTACAATCCGGTCACCCATCGTCATGGCTTCGACCTGGTCATGGGTTACGTAGATAACAGTCGTTTCCAGACGCTTAGCCAGCTTCGTGATTTCCGCACGCATCTGACCACGCAACTTGGCATCCAAGTTGGACAGTGGCTCATCCATCAAGAACACTTGCGGGTCACGCACAATCGCACGTCCCAAGGCAACACGCTGGCGTTGACCACCTGATAACGCTTTCGGCTTGCGATCCAGCAGATGCTCAATATCAAGGATTTTAGCCGCTTCACGTACACGTTTGTCAATTTCTTCTTTCTTCACCTTACGGAGTTTCAGACCAAAAGCCATGTTTTGATATACATTCATATGCGGATACAAGGCATAGGATTGGAATACCATCGCGATATCGCGGTCCTTTGGAGCCACGTCGTTCACAACACGATCTCCAATGTACAATTTACCGTCTGAAATTTCCTCCAGACCAGCGATCATACGGAGCGTAGTAGATTTACCACAACCGGAAGGACCAACCAATACGAGAAACTCTTTATCTTGAATGTCCAAATTGACATCAACAACCGTAGCTTTATCTGCACCCGGATATTTTTTAAAAATATGCTCTAAACGTACACCAGCCATAGCTTTTGCCTCCCTAAGATCAAGTTATGAAATCGAATACATTTCTTACTTGTATCTTACCCTAGTCCCCGTAGCATGGCTATTCGCAAACTGCACAAAAATGCTATTTCCTTTTTGTCACTTTGTACAATAGAAGATAGAGCTTGACTAAAACCGCATCATTGAACGTCCTCACGTCCAATCCAGTCTCCTGTTTGATCTTGTCCAAACGGTAAATTAACGTATTTCGATGCACATATAGACGCTTAGCTGTCTCACTCACATTACAATCCAGTTGAAAAAAGATGTCTAATGTGGCCATCGTTTCTGAGTCTTCCAGTATGACAGATGACTTCATTACCTGCTCTAAAAATAATACGCGTTGTTCCTTGGAAATGCGGTTTAACAGCCTTTCCAAATGAAGCTCCCATGAAAAGTGGATGTGCTCTGTTACATGAAAAATCTTGCCCAATTGTATGGTCTCCCATAACAAATTCAGCTCTTGGGGAAGACTTTGCAAAGGGATTGAAGGCTTAGAAACCGCCAAATGGAATACACCCACCCACTCATTCGCAATAAGCTCATATAGACCCAAGCTAAAAGCCGTGAGAACCTCCTCCAACGATTCCGTAAAATCTGCATCCCTGGACTCAGTGTCTTTATCCCGTTCATCGTCCGCTCCTAATAAAAGCTCCTTTTTAGCCATAATCAGCCAAGACTGTTCGTCCAATGGAGTAAGCAGCACATCCCCTCCAAAATAGCTCGCGAACAATCGATGGAGCTGGGTATAAGTAATAGCCCCCTCCTGTGTTCCCTCGCCATTCAGTAAAATCGGAACCATACACGCTGATAGCGAATCACGAAGCTGCAATTCATCTGGAACCTCTTCTTCCTTGTTTAGATTGGCAGCCTGCTGTATAAGCCATTGTCCATAACGATTCATGCGCTCTTCCTCGCTATAAACCGGGTTATCCGACAATTGTGGACCGTTCTGCCAGACCTGCTCCATGTTCCCCAATAGCGCTTCTACCAGTTTCCGTTCTCGATCCGTCAAATATCTGGCCTCTACCACAAATGCAGCCAGTTCACCTGCCGACGCACGAAATGGAAAATATAACTTGTTGTCACGGACAAACGATCTATCCGGAATAACTGAATCGGCTGTCTCTCCCTCTGCCATCATTTCCGGGCACCAAGGCACTATGGTAAAAGGCGCTTGAATAATATTCTGAAGCTGTTGCTGAATCCATTCTGTATCCAGAGTCACGCGATCACCACTTCACTTTTTTTTAGAATATAGAATAAGCACTAAGCGAACATAATGAACTCATTATAACCTGTCGATACCGTAAAATAAAAAAGCTATATAAAAACATAACTTAAAACAATACAAAAAAAGCCATCAACCTATAGTTGATGACTTCTGATGAGCCATGAAGGACTCGAACCTTCGACACCCTGATTAAAAGTCAGGTGCTCTACCAACTGAGCTAATGGCTCGTAAAACTGGTGGAGGATGATGGATTCGAACCACCGAACCCGTAAGGGAGCAGATTTACAGTCTGATGCGTTTGGCCACTTCGCTAATCCTCCATATAAAGGTGGCTCGGGACGGAATCGAACCGCCGACACGAGGATTTTCAGTCCTCTGCTCTACCGACTGAGCTACCGAGCCATATCCATTAACAAAAAAATAAAGTGCGGAGGGATACCCCTTCCCACTTTAGTACGGTAAAACTATTGAATTGAAAAATGGCGGAACTGACGGGATTCGAACCCGCGATCTCCTGCGTGACAGGCAGGCATGTTAGGCCTCTACACCACAGTTCCCTGGATTTTTCAAAATTCAAAAATGGTGCCGGCGAGAGGACTTGAACCCCCAACCTACTGATTACAAGTCAGTTGCTCTACCAGTTGAGCTACACCGGCACAATGGTGGAGGCTGAGGGGATCGAACCCCCGACCCTCTGCTTGTAAGGCAGATGCTCTCCCAGCTGAGCTAAGCCTCCTGGGTATGTATGGTAGCGGCGGAGGGGATCGAACCCCCGACCTCACGGGTATGAACCGTACGCTCTAGCCAGCTGAGCTACACCGCCATAACATAATATTTCGCTTGCTTGTCCTAAATGGCGGAGAGAGAGGGATTCGAACCCTCGCACCACTTTCGCAGTCTAACCCCTTAGCAGAGGGTCCCCTTATAGCCACTTGGGTATCTCTCCATATAAATGGACTCACTTAGCAAAACTCCGCAAGTTATTCTGTATCTCAACAAAGTGATTTGGAATATCAAGCGCAATTTCAAGGTTACACCCTGAAAACTGGATCCGAAACTCAATTGCGTTTTATCTTTAGGATAAGCCCTCGACCGATTAGTATTGGTCAGCTCCATGCATTACTGCACTTCCACCCCCAACCTATCTACCTCGTCGTCTTCAAGGGGTCTTACTTACTGGGAAATCTCATCTTGAGGGGGGCTTCACGCTTAGATGCTTTCAGCGCTTATCCCTTCCGTACATAGCTACCCAGCGGTGCTCCTGGCGGAACAACTGGTACACCAGCGGTACGTCCATCCCGGTCCTCTCGTACTAAGGACAGCTCCTCTCAAATTTCCTACGCCCACGACAGATAGGGACCGAACTGTCTCACGACGTTCTGAACCCAGCTCGCGTACCGCTTTAATGGGCGAACAGCCCAACCCTTGGGACCTACTTCAGCCCCAGGATGCGATGAGCCGACATCGAGGTGCCAAACCTCCCCGTCGATGTGGACTCTTGGGGGAGATAAGCCTGTTATCCCCAGGGTAGCTTTTATCCGTTGAGCGATGGCCCTTCCATGCGGTACCACCGGATCACTAAGCCCGACTTTCGTCCCTGCTCGACTTGTAGGTCTCGCAGTCAAGCTCCCTTCTGCCTTTGCACTCTTCGAATGATTTCCAACCATTCTGAGGGAACCTTGGGGCGCCTCCGTTACTCTTTAGGAGGCGACCGCCCCAGTCAAACTGCCCACCTGACACTGTCCTCGCACCGGTTCACGGTACCAAGTTAGAACCTAGATACGATCAGGGTGGTATCCCAAGGATGCCTCCCTTCAAGCTGGCGCTCAAAGTTCTACGGCTCCCACCTATCCTGTACAGATCGTACCCAAATTCAATATCAAGCTGCAGTAAAGCTCCATGGGGTCTTTCCGTCTTGTCGCGGGTAACCTGCATCTTCACAGGTATTAAAATTTCACCGGATCTCTCGTTGAGACAGCGCCCAAGTCGTTACGCCATTCGTGCGGGTCAGAATTTACCTGACAAGGAATTTCGCTACCTTAGGACCGTTATAGTTACGGCCGCCGTTTACTGGGGCTTCGGTTCATAGCTTCGCCCCGAAGGGCTTACCACTCCCCTTAACCTTCCAGCACCGGGCAGGCGTCAGCCCGTATACTTCGCCTTGCGGCTTCGCACAGACCTGTGTTTTTGCTAAACAGTCGCTTGGGCCTTTTCACTGCGGCCCCCTCGGGCTATTCACCCTACCGAGGCACCCCTTCTCCCGAAGTTACGGGGTCATTTTGCCGAGTTCCTTAACGAGAGTTCTTCCGCGCGCCTTAGAATTCTCTTCTCGCCTACCTGTGTCGGTTTGCGGTACGGGCACCTTCTCCTGGCTAGAGGCTTTTCTTGGCAGTCTGAGATCATGACCTTCGCTACTACAATTTTCGCTCCCCATCACAGCCCAGCCTTAACGATGTGCGGATTTGCCTACACACCAGCCTCACTGCTTAGACGGACATCCATCAGTCCGCGTCACTACCCTACTGCGTCACCCCATCGCTCATAACGGATTACGGTGGTACAGGAATTTCGACCTGTTGTCCTTCGACTACGCCTATCGGCCTCGCCTTAGGTCCCGACTTACCCTGAGCGGACGAACCTTCCTCAGGAACCCTTAGGCTTTCGGCGGATCTGATTCTCACAGATCTTTTCGTTACTCATACCGGCATTCTCACTTGAATGCAGTCCAGCGCTCCTTACGGTACACCTTCAACCCGCATTCAACGCTCCCCTACCCCTGATGCAAGCATCAAGCCATAGCTTCGGTGGTGTGTTTAGCCCCGTTACATTTTCGGCGCAGAGTCACTCGACCAGTGAGCTATTACGCACTCTTTCAATGGTGGCTGCTTCTAAGCCAACATCCTGGTTGTCTGTGCAACTCCACATCCTTTCCCACTTAACACACACTTGGGGACCTTAGCTGATGGTCTGGGCTGTTTCCCTTTCGACAATGGATCTTAGCACTCACTGTCTGACTCCCGGAACTAAATCTATGGCATTCGGAGTTTGACTGAGCTTGGTAACCCTTGCGGGCCCCGCACCCAATCAGTGCTCTACCTCCACGATTCTTCTTT
>NZ_CP151960.1:115000-180000 GCF_038593075.1 Paenibacillus sp. FSL L8-0638 | reverse complement strand
AGCCCGGAATTTTCATGCCGCCTGTAAATTTACCCATATCATCATTAGCCAGTTCATCTGCTTTGGACAAAGCATCATTGACTGCAGTCAGCACAAGATCTTGCAACATTTCTACATCATCAGGATCTACAGCTTCCGGTTTGATCGTGATGGACAACACTTTTTTATGTCCATTTACCTCCACCGTCACAACACCGCCGCCAGAAGTTCCTTCGATTACTTTTCCGCCAAGTTCCTCCTGGGCTTTCAGCATTTGTTCCTGCATTTTTTTCACTTGCTTCATCATTTGGTTCATATTGTTCATTTCAATCATCTCCTTTAATGAAGTATACATCTAGACACTTGCTTTAATCTTTAATGACTACCAAATCTTCCCCGAAAAGTTGAATAGCTTCATCAATCCAGGGCTCCTTGGACTTTCCCGGCGCATCATGCTCCGGCTCTAGTTGCAATTCTTCGGCAGGCTGGTCGGAAACTCCTTCAATGGCAGCATTCCAATCCTTTTGCATCATCGTTACTAAACGATAAGGATGACCCAACTGCTCATGCAATACCTTCTCGATGACCTGCTTATTGGCAGGCTTTTCGGTAGTTTCACGATGAATATTGTTCTTAAATGCGACCAGTACACTGTCCTCTAACACAGAAACTGGCTCACCGTCCATAAACCAGGCATGAACCGTAACTTTCGCCTCTTTTACCCCTTGTAAAATCTGACTCCACTTACGCCCCGCTGCCGCGAATGCTTCGCTCGACTTCTCAGCGATATAGCGATCCAACTGGGAAGGGAGTTTGGCTGGTGCTGAAATCCGCGGAGCAGGGGCACGACCCCCGGAAGCCTGACGGCCACCCGACGATGCCTCCTGCCCCCCTCCAACGGCCAATCCACCTTGCAGCGCGCGTTCCAGTTTCTTTTCCAGTTCAGCAAGCTGGCGCTTCAACATTACGACATCTTCCTGGTCAGCTGCAGCGCCAGAGCGTTGTGCGGTCGGCTGAGCAACAGCACCTGCTTCCCCCGGAATACTACATAGCTTCAATAGAGCTACCTCAAACAAGGTTTGGGGCTGTACGGCATATTTCATCTCGCTCTGGTAACGATTAAGGGTGTCAATCATTGCAAAGAGTTGCTCCTTGGTAAAAGCATCTGCCACTTCCTTAAATCGCTCTGGATCCAGCACTCGCTCCGTCATTTTGGTCGCCTGAGGCACCATCTTGATCATTAGCAGATCTCGGAAATAGTACAGAAGATTCTCCATGCACTTATCTGCACTTTTACCTTCCTGCATAAAGCTCTCGATCATTTGGAGCACCGTGCCCACATCTTCTTTCAGCAATGCTAAGGCAAGCTTACCGAATTGCTCGGACGCAATACCTCCCGTCATGTCCAGCACCTGCTGATAAGTAACCCGACCATCTGTAAACGAGGATATCTGATCCAAAACACTAACCGCATCTCGCATCCCGCCATCTGAAAGACGGGCAATGTACTGCAGTGCATCCGAATCAGCCTGTATGTTCTCCTGTTGACATATCAGGTCGAGCCGCTCTGTCTGTTCTTCCAGCGATACACGGCGGAAGTCAAACCGCTGGCAACGCGAAATAATGGTAGCCGGAATCCGATGTGGTTCAGTCGTAGCCAATATGAACATCACGTGTGGCGGCGGCTCTTCCAGCGTCTTGAGCAGCGCATTGAACGCTTCCGTCGTCAGCATGTGCACTTCATCAATGATATAAACCTTGTGCCGCACTTCTGTGGGCGCATATTTGACTTTATCGCGCAAATCACGAATCTCTTCAACGCCCCGGTTGGAGGCTGCATCAATCTCCTGTACATCCATGACCGCTCCGGCCGTGATCCGTTTACAGGCTTCGCATTCGTTGCAAGGTTCCGGCGCAGGTCCATGCTCACAGTTGATTGCCTTGGCCAAAATTTTGGCCGCACTCGTCTTACCTGTTCCTCGTGGACCGCTGAACAGGTAGGCATGGGACGTGCGATTTTCGCGGATGGCATTCTGCAATGTCTGGATAATATGCTGTTGTCCTACCATGTCCTTGAAAGCCTGCGGCCGCCAAGCACGGTACAACGCTATATGTTCCAATGCGCGTTACCCTCTTTCCCATTCACTTTCATGACCATTCATGGTCACTTCATTATACTATACTCCCGTCCGAATCTAAACCAGACACCTTCCAATTTATAAAACACAAAAAAACATCTTCGCAATGATTGCCAAGATGTTCTAATTACCAATATATACCGTGCACCTGTTATTGATCGTTGTGATCCGAGCGGCAATCCTGAACAGCAACTCGGGCTAGGCAACCCTCCGGCACAAGAGTGGGCCTGCTTATGGCTGCTTCCTTCCGGACCTGACCAGGTTCACAAGTACTCATTGCGGAGGACCCAGCCGTCAACATTGTGCGCAGGGACCAGCCTCACATCAACAACACCTCTAACAGGAATTCAACCTCGCTATAGCGGATTGCGAGTTACAGGGCACCGCTACCTCCCCATCTAGCACGGTGAAAATAAGTATATCTTAAGGCCGCATAAAAAGCAAATACACATTATTACAAAAAGAGCCCTCTGCAGTCGCAGAAGGCTCTAATAACTTTATAACTTGCGGTAATCCATTAGATACCGTATTTCTTTTTGAAACGATCCACGCGTCCACCAGCATCAATAAATTTCTGCTTGCCTGTGAAGAACGGGTGGCAGGCGGAGCAAATCTCCACACGCAGAGATCCTTTCACAGAACCAGTTTCAAACGAATTTCCGCAAGCACAAGTGACAGTAGTTACGTTAAATGTTGGTTGAATAGCTTGTTGCATTGAACTTTCACCTCTTTCCGCCCTGAACGTCCTATCAGTCCAGAGTTGTATGAACACATGTTCACATTATAGCACTTGAATATGAGCGTTTCAACAACTCTTTTCTGCATTCAGAAACAGCGCAAAACAGATGTATTTCAATTACTGTGTGACCGTTTTAGGCCTTGGCAAATTTGGGACGTGCCTGCCCTTGCGGCGGTACATGAGTGTAAGAACCGATGACTACATCAGGCAGTTCCTCACGATAAATCTCAAGCATTTGCTTCATGCCAAGGATCTCACCTTGAGCAGGTGGAATCAATTCCAGATAGCTTTCAGGATCGATGTTCAAATTACGCATTTGAATCAGCTTGAGCTTAGTTCGTTTGGCAAATTCAATCATTGCCTCAATTTCTTCCTCTCGGTCAGTTACACCCGGAAAAATCAAATAGTTAATCGACGTATATACACCCTGCTCAGAAGCATAACGAAGTGATTTTTCCACATTAGCCAACGTGTAACCGCGCGGCTTGTAATACGCATTGTAATGATCGTCCAGTGCACTAATGGTACTAACGCGCATCAGATCAAGACCCGCATCCACGATTCCCCGGATATGATCGCTCAATCCCGCATTCGTATTGATATTGATGTATCCCATATCCGTAATGGAACGCACCTCTTTGATCGAATCAATAATCAGTTTGGCTTGTGTGGAAGGCTCACCTTCGCAACCTTGACCAAAACTAATGATGGATTCCGGTGTCTTCAAATGTTCCAGCATAACTTCTACAATTTCTTCGACGCGAGGACGGAAGTTCATTCTTGTCTGCGGAGATACGAAGCCACTGTCATCTGGCTGTTCAGATATACACCCAAAGCAACCCGCATTACAAGAATAAGATACCGGAACTCCCCCCTCCCAGCGATTCAGGAATGTATTCGAGGAAGTAAGACATTCGTAGCCAAGCGCACAGTTAGACAAATGTTGGTACAGCCGATTTTCGGGATATTGCTCCGTCATCCGCTGAACACCCAATTTAACTTGATGGCGGTCACAGTTTTCCGGATTCCACTTGGACGGACTGTCACTCTGCTCAGCCGTTACATAAAATGCTCCGTCTTTCCAGACTACGGCCGAATAACCAAACAAGGGAAGCTTGTACTCCTTATCGGTCTTCACGTATCCCGGCAGGCACAAGCGTGTAAAACCTTGCGGCAATAAAGCCCCTACTGCTTGCATATCTCCGGGAAGAGAAACCATTTCCCCTGTTTCAGGGTTCATACCGACCGGGCGAGTGCTGGGCAGGCTTACCAATGTAGCTCCTTCCGGTAACGGAATAAGCTCATCCTCCATGATTTCAACAATCATGTCTGCACTACGTGCAAGCCCATACAAAGAAGCATGATCATATACATTGCCTTTTTCGTCGGCATACACCAAATACATTTTGGAGCTCCTTTCGCTCCGTTAAGCCTACGCCATTAACAAAATGAATGATAACGACTGTGTACTTACGGAACAGATAAAATACATGAATGGGTTTTAGTTGGTTGAGGCCGGGACTGAGGCTGTGGTAGAACGCGTAGTTCTCCGTTGTTGCCCACCAGAACTGCTTTGCGAGCCACCAGAAGAAGGTGCCGCCAAATCAAACGAAGCCAGAAATTCAGCATTAGTCTTGCTATTACGCAGCTTTTTGAGGAAGCCTTCCACAAAATCATGGCTTTCCGTCATATTTTTACGAATGGCCCAGATCGTATCCAATTCTTCCTTGTTCAACAACACTTCCTCACGGCGTGTGCCGGAACGACGAATATCAATCGCAGGGAAGATACGACGTTCTGCCAGCTTGCGGTCCAAATGCAACTCCATGTTGCCTGTACCTTTAAACTCTTCATAAATGATATCGTCCATGCGTGATCCTGTATCAATCAGAGCTGTAGCAAGAATCGTCAAGCTACCGCCTTCCTCCACATTCCGAGCCGCACCAAAAAAGCGTTTTGGACGGTGAAATGCCGCCGGATCAATACCCCCACTCAAAGTACGACCAGAAGGAGGAATAACGAGATTGTACGCACGAGCCAAACGCGTGATGCTATCCAACAGGATGACAACATCCTTTTTATGTTCTACGAGACGTAGCGCACGCTCCAACACGAGTTCTGCCACTTTGATGTGATTTTCAGGAAGTTCGTCAAATGTAGAGGCCACAACTTCACCTTTAACAGAACGCTGCATGTCGGTCACTTCTTCAGGGCGTTCATCAATCAACAAGACAAAAAGCTCGATCTCGGGATTGTTGGTAGAAATGCTATTGGCAATTTCTTTGAGGAGAAGCGTCTTCCCAGCTTTGGGAGGTGCTACAATGAGTCCGCGCTGTCCAAGTCCGACAGGGGCCAGTACATCCATAATTCTCGTAGACAAATGGTTGGGGGAAGTTTCAAGGACTAATTTGGTTTGCGGATACAGTGGAGTCAGTGCAGGAAAGTGTAGCCGCTCAGCAGCTTGCTCAGGACTTCTTCCATTGACGGCGTTAACTTGAAGCAATCCAAAATATCGTTCATTCTCTTTTGGCGTTCGGCACTTACCGGAAACAAGATCGCCTGTTCTCAAGTCAAACTTGCGGATTTGTGAAGCAGAGATGTAAATATCTTCGGTACTCGGGAGATAATTGATCGGCCTCAGAAAGCCGTAACCTTCAGGAAGGATTTCCAGAACCCCTTGCATAAACATCAATCCGCTCTTCTCAGCTTGTGCACGCAGGATAGCGAAAATTAGTTCTTTCTTCTTGAGCGTTCCGTAGTACGGGATCTGGTATTGCTTGGCCAGCTTGTACAGGTCGGTCAGCTTCATTTCTTCCAGATCGGAAATTTGCAGATCCATATAATAACCACCTATTCAATTATTAAGTCCATTCATACATCTAAATGATAGACAATGATATCATAAACACCATTAACATAATTTTAACCAAAACAAATAAAGTTATGCAGCCATCTGCCTGGATTATACCGAATTATTCCGGTTTTCCGATAATTGATTGTTAGGTATGAACCACAATCCTTTATCAAGCAGCGGCTGCACAGGTGTTGCCCGTTCTATCGCTTTCGTTCCGGGAGTTCGAAAAAATTGCACGGCTTAATTATTCAGTCTGCCGCCATACATCCGCGCCCAAAAGACGCAGGTTAGAGACAAGGTGATCATAACCACGGTCAATGTACTCGACACCCGTCACCTCGGTTACGCCTTCGCTTACTGTAAGTCCAGCAATGACAAGGGCCGCTCCGGCGCGCAGATCTGCCGCTTTTACTTTAGCTGCATTCAATCGACCACCCTCTATAATGGCAGACCGACCCTCTACGCGAATTTTAGCCCCCATACGCACCAGCTCAGGGACGTGCTTAAAACGACTGCTGTACACAAAATCGCTCAATACACTGACACCCTGCGCTTGGGTAAGCAAGCTGGTCATGGGAGATTGTAAATCTGTGGCGAATCCGGGGTATATCAAGGCTTTAACGTCGACATGTTCATAAGAAGGTGCACCCAGTACGCGAATACTTTCATCATATTCCTCGATGCCGATGCCCATTTCCTGCATTTTTGCAGTGAGAGCCTCCATATGTTTGGGGATTACGTTGTCAATCAATACATTTCCACGGGTTGCCGCAGCAGCAATCATGTATGTGCCCGCTTGTATACGGTCAGGTATGATGGAATGACGGCAGCCATGTAGCTCCGACACACCTTCAATTCGAATCGTCTCCGTACCGGCGCCTTTAATAATGGCCCCCATAGAGTTTAAAAGGGTTGCTACATCTATAATCTCAGGCTCTTTAGCCGCATTTTCAATAATTGTGGCGCCTTTGGCACGTGCTGCCGCCAGCATAATATTAATGGTAGCGCCTACGCTGCTAACATCCAAGTAAATCTTGGTTCCGCGCAATTCTTTGGCGTGCAAATGAATAGCGCCGTGCTCGTTCGTAACCGTGGCACCCAGCGCTTCAAAACCTTTGATATGCTGATCAATGGGCCGGGGTTCGAAATTGCACCCTCCTGGCAAACCGATGATCGCTTCCTTGAATCTGCCCAGCATGGCTCCCATCATATAATAAGAGGCTCGTAATTTCTTAACAGGCCCATTCGGCATAGGAATGGATTTAATAGAGGATGGATCTATTTTCATCTGGCTACCTTCCCAGGCAACCGTTGCACCAAGTTCCTCCAGTATTTCGGAATACACCGCCACATCACTCAACAGTGGCAAATTGTCCAAAATGACTTCCGACTCTGCCAGAATGGCTGCGGGAATCAAGGCGATGGCACTGTTTTTGGCACCGCTGATGGAAACTGTACCCTGAAGCGGCCGTCCACCGGTGATCATCAATTTTTCCATAAGCTTGAGGGTCCCCCTACGTGTTTTGCAGTCGGTCAAACAATAATCTCAAATCAAAATTTTTAACTTTTTTAGTGGTGAAAATGGAAAGACACCGGCTAAGCGGTGTGCTTTCCATACCAAACTATTCAACTGTACAGATTTAAGTATTTTGTGCAGCAGAACTACAGCTACAACTAAGAAATACATCTAGCCTGTGCAGACGCACGACCAGTTTAACTTATTATTACGCTTTGTTGTTGGAACCGAACTCACGAATTTTACCGATAACGGTTTGTTTAATCGCTTCACGACCTGGAGCGATGAATGTACGTGGGTCATAAGCATCCGGTTTCTCAGCAAGCACTTCACGAACCACTTTCGCAAATACGATTTGGTTCTCAGTGTTTACATTGATTTTGGAAGTTCCCAAGGAGATTGCTTTTTTAATGTCATGTGTTGGGATGCCAGTACCACCGTGCAGAACGAGTGGAAGTTTGATTGCATTGCAGATCTCTTCCATTTCTTTGAATCCGAGGTTTGGCTCGCCTTTGTATGGTCCGTGTACGGAACCCAGTGCAGGTGCCAGTGTATCGATACCTGTTTCGTTAACGATACGCAGACAGTCGTCCAACTTAGCGTACATTACGTCGCCGACAACATCATCCTCTTGACCGCCAACCATTCCAACTTCAGCTTCAACAGAAACGCCTTTGGAATGAGCATATTCAACCACTTTTTTCGTTGTAGCAATGTTTGTGTCGATTGGGCTGTGGGAATCGTCAATCATAACGGATGTGAAACCAGCGTCGATAGCTTCTTTACATTTTTCAAAGCTGGAACCGTGGTCCAAATGGATCGCAACCGGAACGGTGATTTTCATGTCATGAATAAGACCTTCTACCATTTTAACTACAGTGTAGAATCCGCCCATGTGACGTGCTGCGCCTTCAGAAACACCCAAGATTACTGGGGATTTTTCTTCTTCAGCAGCGCCCAAAATAGCTTGAGTCCACTCCAGGTTATTAATGTTGTATTGACCTACTGCGTATTTTCCTTCGAGTGCTTTGTTCAACATGTCTTTCATAGATACCAATGGCATGGTTACAGTCCTCCTAAAGGTGTTTGGGTTTGTCTATATTTTTAGCCGACATCACATACGGGCTTATTATACCACAACCCATGTTAAATACTAAACAAGCTTTTGCATATCAACACATACAAAAATCACGCTCAGGACGCCGTTTTTCGATAGAATTGTATAAGGAGAGGATTTACTTTCAGTATTTCCCATAATCACAAACAAAAAACCCTGTTGTGTTAACAGAGTTCTCAACCACCGTGACTCACCTAGTCACCTCTGAGTTGTTTGTTCACAGCAATCCGCATTTCGTCAATATCAAAGGGCTTGGTAAAATGCATTAGCGCACCTAGCTCCGTCGCCTCTTTAATCATGTCCAGTTCTCCATATGCTGTCATCATAATAACCTTGATATCGGGATTCATGGTTTTTAGATGTTTCAGAATTTCGAGTCCGTCCATACCTGGAATTTTCATATCGAGCAGAACCAGATCAGGTGGTTCCTTCTCAACAATTTCAAGTGCAATTTTCCCGTTCGCCGCCTGAAAGGTCTCATAACCCTCACTTCCGAACACTTCCATCAGTAAAATCCGTATTCCATTCTGGTCATCGACGATTAATACTTTCTTCTTTTCCAATGTTTTAACCTCCTAAGATCTTAAAACGAGGATCATGCAGCTATTGCCATAACAGCGTCCGATGACGTACAATATCCGTCCCATACCTAAAACTATATTCGCTCCTGCAAAAAGAAAATCCTTCTCTAATACATAATTGTGGAATATTCTTTCATAATCAGGAAGCATGGGATAAAAAAAGACCTCCCGTAGGAGGTCTTTCAAGCCGTAGCATTAACCTTGAAGCTGCAATGCTGCCTTTACAAATTCACGGAACAAAGGCTGCGGACGATTCGGACGGGAAGTAAATTCCGGGTGGAATTGTACCGCCAGGAACCACGGATGCTCAGGAAGCTCCACGATTTCCACCAAGCGCCCATCCGGTGAAGTACCGGAAATACGAAGACCCGCTTTTTCAATAACTTCACGATATTCGTTATTGAATTCGTACCGATGACGGTGTCTTTCGTACACCAGCTCGTCGTTGTAGCAAACCGAAGCCAGGGAGCCTTCCACCAGTTTGCATGGATACAAGCCAAGACGCATCGTACCGCCCAGATCTTCGATGTCTTTTTGGTCGGGAAGCAAGTCAATGACAGGATAATCCGTTGCCGGATTAATTTCCGAGCTGTTGGCTCCTTCGAGACCAGCCAGGGAACGTGCAACCTCAATGACAGATACCTGCATACCCAGACAAATACCGAAGAACGGAATTTTTTGCTCCCGTGCATAACGAATGGTACTAATTTTGCCTTCAATTCCGCGATCGCCGAAGCCACCTGGTACGAGAATGCCGCCAATGCCGCCCAGCATGTCAGCTACGTTCTCGTCCGTCACTTCTTCAGCGTTCACCCAACGGATTTTCACGTCTGCATTCGCATCAAATCCAGCGTGCGAAAGTGATTCAACCACACTTAAATAAGCATCATGTAATGCAACATATTTACCAACAATAGCAATTTCAACCGTTTTATCCAGCTTGCTGATTCGATCAACTAACCCTTCCCATTCGGTCATATCTGGTGCAGGTGTTGTCAGCTTGAGATGGTTAACTACGATTTCGTCCAAGCCTTCTTCACGTAGGTTCAACGGAACCTCGTAGAGGGTTGAAGCATCGCGACATTCTACCACTGCATTCGCATCAATATCGCAGAACAATGCAATTTTAGCCTTCATATCGGAGGACAGTTCATGCTCTGTACGGCAAACAATGACATTCGGTTGGATGCCGATGCTGCGCAGTTCTTTTACACTGTGCTGAGTTGGTTTGGTTTTAACCTCACCAGCAGCTTTAATATAAGGAATGAGCGTTACGTGAATATACATCACATTTTCGCGCCCAACTTCGCTTTTGAGCTGACGAATAGCTTCCAAAAATGGCAAGCTTTCAATATCGCCCACAGTACCGCCGATTTCTGTAATAATTACGTCCGAACCCGCTTCACGGCCTGCACGGTATACGCGCTCCTTGATTTCGTTCGTAATATGAGGGATAACCTGCACCGTACCGCCCAAATATTCTCCGCGACGCTCTTTGCTGATTACGCTGGAATATACCTTGCCCGTTGTGACATTGCTGTTCTTGGACAGATTAATATCAATAAAGCGCTCATAGTGTCCCAAGTCAAGGTCCGTTTCCGCACCATCATCCGTTACAAACACTTCACCGTGCTGGTAAGGACTCATCGTACCCGGATCGACATTCAGGTAAGGGTCAAATTTTTGAATCGTTACCTTCAGTCCCCTGTTCTTCAAAAGCCTCCCCAGTGAAGCTGCCGTAATCCCTTTGCCCAAGGAAGACACAACCCCGCCTGTCACAAAAATATACTTTGTCACTGTTCAAAACCCTCCTAGATAAGATGCAAAAATTCAGGCGACATTATGATGTTATCGTAACCCGTTTGCACGGATTATCATCCATGAAGAAGGCAGCGGAATCATTTTCCATGTCCGCCGCCCTTAGCCTTCTTTCATGAGTGAAAACACCCCTATAAAAAACAAAAAAGCACTCCCGTAGTACGGGGCACTTTTATAAAAAAAGCAAACATATAAGTGAATCAATCATAAGCCCAAGCAATAGTTTACCCCGTGTCCAATCCGCTGTCAAGGAAGTTATATGTGTTAATTTGTCCATTGAACCAGATTGGAGAGAATCCACCTGAAAGCTTTAAATCAGAAGAGGTTTTCAATAAAACGGTCATGAAAAAGGGGAGAACGCATCTCCCCTTGCAGCCTGTTCCTAACGAAGTGAATCGTCGTCTTCCGTCGACTCATCGTCATTTTCATCTTCTGAATCTTCCTCATCACTGAGGTCCTCGTCGTCTATAACCACGTCTTCATCACTATCATCATCATCTTCTCCGTCGAACAGCTCGTCTTCGCCATCCTCGTCTTCGCTATCTGCATCGAAGTCGTCATCAGAGTTGTATGTTTCTTCTTCATGATAGTCATCTTCGTCGTCATCGTCTTCGTCGTTAATAATACGAGGACGCTTGGCGCCTGTCAGGGCATCTTCGGATTTATCTACCGGATACCAACGTTTCAAGCCCCACAGATTCGTACCGACACAGGCAAAACGCCCGTCAATGTTGATTTCAGTATATAGCTGAGCAATAACGTCATTAATTTCTTCGTCGGACAAGCCGCGCAATTTGGCGACTTCCTTCATCAGGTCACGGTAATAATACGGAGTATTGGCTGCTTTCAATACCATAAATGCCAAGTCCACCATTGGAGTCTCGTGGACTTTCTCCGGGTCAATCTTCAAGTTGAGTGGGGTACTCACCTAGGGACACTTCCTCTCACACGTAATTCACAAGAACATGTTTCAGAGCATACACGATACATGCAATACTAACATATCCATTATCAAAACTAAGTAAAACCTATTTGGAAGCAAATTGCAAGTTAAAGATGGGTATCGTCATAATTTCCAGGAATATCCCTCTAAACAAGACGGCACACGTAAAAAGACGGGGTCCCCCCCGTCTTCGACTGTACCCGCTTCGGGAGAACCCCCCAAAGTTGTTGCACAAGAGCTTATGCCCTCCATGTATCGTATGTGTCCACAGCCACTTTGACACGACAAGCAGGCCTATTTACTTAAAAAAGGGGCAGGTTTCCCATGCCGCAGCTGACGCTTGCTCATACAATACCTCAGCATGGCTCATCGGAGGGGGACCGTCTCAAATGGACTATCCGGATTTTTTGCAGCGTTTGCATGAGGGTATTTCGGAGCCGTCCGGCAGTGGACGGAACAAACAGATCATCACGTTCGATAAGCCTCACCAATACCGGGAATGCCTGTCCTATCTCAGGAAGCTGAAACCCGAGCTTGCGGGATTACGGCAAGTACAACCGGCTCGACTAATCCGTGCTTTAATCGCTCCGCTTTCAGGGGGAGACAGGCTGGGCAAATATCACAACGGTGTTACCGTTGAAGAAGATACCCGCATGAAGGTTCACGCTGAAACTGCTCATATACCAAAAGCAGAAAAGAACCTTTCCATGCCATGGGGAGTCAAACAGGTACGTGCATACAAGGCTTGGCCTTCCTCGACAGGGAATCGGGTCAGAATCGGTGTGATCGACACAGGAGCGGATTTTCAACATCCTGATCTTCGCCATTCTCTCGCCAGAGGTATTAATTTGCTTAACCGAACCATGCTACCCTATGACGATAACGGCCATGGTACTCATATTGCTGGAACTATCGCGGCGTCCAACTATGACGAAGGTATGGTCGGCGTAGCACCACGGGCTTTAATTCATCCCGTAAAAGCATTTGATCATAATGGAGCTGCCTACGTCTCCGATATCATTCTTGGTATCGACTGGTGTGTATTAAATCGTGTCGATATCATCAATATGAGCTTTGGTATGAAGTCGCGTAGCAAGGCACTACTTGATATGGTGAATAAAGCATATCGTAACGGCATTGTGATCGTAGCTTCCTCGGGAAATGAGGGCAAGCGACGAAGTATTGACTATCCAGCTCGCTATTCCCAGACGATTTCAGTGGGGGCTACCGACAAATACAGACGCATCGCGCCTTTCAGCAACCGGGGGCAATTTGTAGACGTGTACGCACCTGGCGAAAAGATCACATCCTCCTGGATCCATGGCAAGCATCACGAAATGAGTGGTACTTCTATGGCTACTTCCCATGTGACCGGAAGTATCGCACTTCTCCTTTCACTGAGGCCGGAACTGGAGCCTGGAGAAATCAAAGCGCTGCTTAAGCGTAGCGCCACACCGCTCCGTCTGCGTAAAAGCGCCGGACGTAGCTCTATCTCAACCAAACTTGGAGAAGTCGATGCCTTCCGATTGATGCAGGAGGGCACAAAGTGAATCATGTGGTGATGCTAAACCTCTAGTGTAGCGCCCGGCTCCAGAGAGTGAACTTTTCTGGCAGGACCTTCACTCCCACTATTTCCTTCTCTTATTAACTCATCTCGTACCAGGTCAGTCTGCAGCTTTGGCGCATGAACGAGTACAACCTGTTTGCTAGGCAGCTCCTTCAGCATTTGCCGCACATCTGATAATCCCTGATGCACCTTGTAAATCAAATGCCGAGCTACACAGTTGTTATTTTCATCCGCACGTTCCAACAGATGTTTGCCAAAAGAACCATGTGGAGCATGCCCGGTCAATATAACACTGTTGCTAATTCTTTCTCCGCTATCATTCTCCTCCACGTTGCGGTTATCCGATAGATACTGATAGTACCAGCGCGCCTGTGGGGAATCCATCATGCCGTCTCTTGTTATGATAATAGCCGTTGGGTTCTGTTCCAGCAAACTCACTCGTTCCGCAGCATCACGTGGCACGAAGACCCTGTCACTGTTTAGCACATGTTTTATTCGTGCTGGGGCTTCCGGACGCAGCCATTCTTTCCAGCGGTTTAACTGTTTCAATCCCTGCCATATGTCGTGCTCTACAATCATTGCCTGTTCAGGGAATTGCTCGCTAGCCCATACGATCATGTCCTGTCCTCTGCCAAAGGCAGGCACCGGCAACAACACATGACCACCAGACCATAATATCCGCTCCATCTCGACCCTCAGCCGCTCCAGCTTAACAGGCTGCGGGTCTATATCCATGCCATAGGCATTGTCCATTATGGATATGTCCGCTAGATTGGGCTCTGACTTCCATTCAGGCAGGTCATATAGCCCCTCCCCAAAGCCCAAGTCTGGCGCATCGGCAGCAAGAAGCTCAGATTCGCGGCTGTAGTCTCCAGAAAAAAACAACCGCTTCCCTTCCATTTCTACCACATACCACACTGCACCAGCCAAATGTCCACTGCGTCCCCACATGATTCTCACACCCGGACAAGCCTCAAGCCATTCTCCTGCTGGCGCTTCATCTTCTAAATAGCGATAAGCAATGGATTGGACATCGCGCTCGTCGTATGGCAATTGTCCTCCTCTCGATTCAACATAAGTATGCCAAGAGCGAAAATAGGAGCCTAACTGCTCGGTGGTCGCTTTGGTCGTCCAGACCACTCCCCGGTATCCATACTTGTACAGTAAGGGGAGCGCCATAGAATGATCCTCATGTGCATGAGACAGCAATACAGTGGTCAGTCTCTCCGCATTTTGCGGCGGAAAAACCGGATATTGTCCGGTTCTTTCCTTCTTCACGCCACAATCCAGCATGACGTGATGCTGGGTTCCTTCAAAAACATAGCAGGAGCGGCCATGTTCGCCCGCTCCTCCCCAAATCCTAAGCTTGGTCATGATCATTTCCACTTTCTTTGCGAGTTTAAGCTTTCCATTAAGATCAGCAGCAGTGTGGTCATTCCGACCGATATGACGGCCATCGCCATCCCAAGGGACACCTGCCCCTGCTCAAATTGTGCAAATATGTAGGTTGCAGACGTCTGAACGGATGGCGGCAAAATCAGCAACGATCCTACCAGTTCGCGTGAAGCAATGGTAAATGTCATCATCCAACCAGCGAGCATTCCCGGTACAATCAGCGGCAGTACAATCCGGCGGAATATGTAAGACGGTCTCCCGCCAAATACCTGTCCCGCCTGAAAAAGGCCAGTGTCCACCTGCGTAAAGGCGCTTTTGACATACTGCACCGTATAAGGAACAAACAAGATAACATACGTCAGAATGACCATGCCGTATGTGTTATACAAAGGGATCGGCATCCATGGTGAGTTCCACCACAAAATCAGGCCAACCACCATAACAATTCCCGGAACCGTGTTCGGAAGCAAGCTGAATGCATCAACCGTCCGTTGGACTCTCGTGCGTGAGCCGCCAATGACAAGCGCAAACCAAGTGCCCAGCACCACAGCAAGCGTCGAAGCGCCCAAAGAGAGAAATACGCTGTTCAGGAGCGCCTCCATGCTCTCTGATTCCCAAGACAGCAGTTCCTTGTAAGAGTCGAGCGTCAAATTATCCCAGGCAAGCCCCATTCCCCTCAGCTTCATCGTCGAGGCTGAAAGAATTGAAAAATAAGGGATGCCAATGGACGCAATGAGCAACAATAGAATGAATGCAACACTCAGCCCCGTAGTCCAGCCGGATATACGGAGACGGGACGGACGCGAACCTTTACCCCCTACCAGCCTGTACATAAACTTTTGGTTGATCACCGATTGCGCGTACCACATGAGCAGGCAGGCGGTTAACAGCACCGAGGCCATTGAAGTCGCTTTGCCAAAATCTATGGGCCAGCTGGAGATATATTTGTGAATTTCCGAAGTCATGACCTCATACCCGATACGTCGCCCAAACGTAGCGGGGGTGCCAAACTCGGCAATCGTTTTAACGAAAATGAGCAACGCGCCCATTCCGTAAGCTGAAAGCAGCAGCGGTAAAATGATTCGACGGAACCTGTACAGAAAGTCGCCGCCCATTACGGCACCCGCCTCCTCCAGACTCCCGCCAATCCTCACCAGCGCCCCGCGCAGCAGCAGGTACAGGAATGGAAACAGATGCAGGCTCATGATCATCACCATGCCACCAAGACTAAAGAAGGACGGCGTTAAGAAATGCAGGTCCGGGAACAACTGCTCCAGATATCCGTTTTTTTGCATAAACAGAATCCAGCCCATGGACCCGATATAGGGCGGGGTCATAAATGGAATCAGCAGCACGACATCCAACCAGCGCCAGTGTGCAAGGCGAGTGTTGGACATGATCCAGGCTAACGGAAGTGCAAGTACCGTCGTTCCTGCAATCACACAGATGCCTAACCAAATCGAGCTGAATAGCACTCCCGCAAATGGTGAAGCAGCTAACGTTCGAAAAGGCGCCTCCCATTGAAATTCCTCATCAATATACACACTTTGGATAAAGATTTGCAGCAACGGCATCATAATCAGGAAAAGAAGCGCGATCAGAGCCAGCGTCAGACACCACGCTCTGATGTGTTTAACGGATAAGCCTCCCATCGGCTTATTTGAACATTTGCGTGAACTTCTTCGTCACGTCTGATCCGTGCTCGCCCATCCATTCCCAATTGGTCTTCAGCAATGGGATCTCGTCCAGGTTGGCACGCTTGTCAGCTTTGATATCCGTGCGGCCCGGGAGTAAGGAGGCATCAGCAACTAGTTTCTGTGCGTCGTCCGACAACAGATAGTCAATAAATGCCTTGGCATTCTGCTCATGCTGCGTTGACTTGAGAATTGCAGCAGGACGTGGGCTGATGACGGTTCCCTCTGTCGGATAGACGATGTCAATCGGCTCGCCTTTGGCTTTAGCCTTGTAGGTCATGTAATCGACCGCAGCGACGACAACACCTTTAGCTCCGGTAATCACGGGGTCCAGCGCTTCCTGATTGGCACCAGCCATAGCAACACCGTTAGCCTTGTACTGCTCGAACAACGTCCAGCCTCCATCGCCCTTGGCGCTCAGATAGCCAGTCATAAAATCCAACGCTGAGCCGGACAGGGATGGATCGGGAATATTAACCTGATCCTTGTACTCAGGCTTTGCCAAATCAGTCCATGAAGTTGGTGGTGTTTTCACCAGCTTCGTGTTATACGCAATTCCCAGAGCAGAAGCACTGGTACTGAAGTAGTTGCCTTCCTTATCGGACCAGTCTGGATTTAGCTTGTCTGCATTCTTGGCATCCGGATAAGGCAGCGTGAGTCCTTCCTTTTTCAAGCCTTGTACAGACGGAAGCGATGCCAGCACAACCACGTCCGCTACCGGATTCGTCTTCTCGGCTTCCATACGGGCCAAAATTTTCCCTGTCGTTCCCTGGAACAACTCTACCTTCACTCCGCTCTGCGCCTCATACCCTGCTACCAGCTTTTTCGCCAGTCCATCCGGGCCTGCGCTGTAGACCACCAGCTTCTGATCAGTGGACGCCGCTCCTGCTTGTCCTGCTGATCCATCGGCTTGCGCCCCATCCTTGGATGGCGTAGCTGTTCCACAACCCGCCACAGCGAGTCCAAAAGTCAGTGTTAATGCGAGCATCGTCCCTTTTTTCCATCCTGTACGAAGCACATGCCTATTCATCATCTTATATATACCCCTTTTCCCTATGCTTCAAGTTGGTGGATGTGTTGCGGTGATACCCAAATGTGCATTTGTTGACCTATGGGCAAGCGGATGGAATGATATGCAGTCCATTGCTCGCCGTTCTCGGCTAGTATACGAATTTCATAACGATCGCCGACATAGCTGACATGCAGGATCTCTACTGTAAAAGCATGCTGATCCGCTTGCTCCTGTTCCCAACGGACATGTTCAGGACGAAATAGTGTCCGTTCCGACTCCAGCCAGTTGGATTTGCCAATAAACCTCGCCACCTCTGGATGTGCTGGGCAACCGTAGATCACCTCCGGTGTTCCGGTCTGCAAAATATGTCCACTTTTCATAACAACCACTTCATCAGACATGGACATGGCCTCGATCTGATCATGGGTGACATATAGGGCGGTCAGCCCCAGATCGCGCACAAGCGACAGCATCTCAATGCGCATCTCCTCCCGTAGCACCGCATCCAGTGCACTGAGCGGCTCGTCGAACAAAACCAGTCGAGGCCGGATAGCAACCGCTCTTGCGAAGGCAACCCGCTGCTGCTGACCACCGGACAGCTGATGAGGATACCGATCCTCCATCCCTGACAATCTGACCATGTCAAGCGCCTCCAGCACCACTGTCCGCAGTTCCTTGTCTCGGGCGCTGGCAAACCCTTTCCCGCGCTTGCCTGCACGCAGGCCGAAGGCCACATTTTCAAACACCGTCATATGCGGCCACAACGCGAAATCCTGAAAGACCATACCAAAGTGGCGGAGATGCGCGGGAATATCCTTTTTGCGTTCAGCCGAAAAAAGAATTTCCTCTCCCATCGTGATTGTGCCGGTATCCGGTGTCTCCAGACCAGCAATCAAGCGCAAGAGCGTTGTTTTCCCACAGCCGGACGGTCCGAGCAGTGTTGTGAATTTGCCCCGGCGTACGACCAGATTCGTCTCATGCAGCGCTGTTATTTGGCTGAAGGTTTTACTTAATCCGTGAATATACAGATCCTGATTCATCGCATTACCTGCCTGTTCTTCTGACTGACCCCAGTGTAAAACTTGAATTCGCAAGCTGTGTTATTGGAAAGTTAAAACAAAATTAATTATTTCAATGAATTGTGTTAACACTCATAGATTTAATCTATATAGAGGGGATTGATGCTGCTACCCATACAAATAGGCATGATTGTTCGATTAACCTGAAAGCGAGGCATTCTAAGTGAATTTAAGTCTTCTAAAGTTACATATTGTAGAACTGCTGAATAAGCACCATAAAATTACCACGGTCGCCGAGCTTCTTGGCTTAAAGCAACCCACTGTTACTTTTCACATGAAAAACCTGGAGCGTGAATTCGGCGTAAAGCTGTTTGACACACGCATGGGCAAAATCATCCTAACGGATGCTGGAAATGCGCTGCTGCACTATGCCAGCAAAATTAATGCACTGGCTGCTGAAGCTGAGCGAGTCGTCCGCGAGTTCGATACGCTCCAGCGGGGAAGCATACGTATTGGCGCAAGCTATGTGCCCGCTACCTACCTGCTCCCTGCTGTGCTGCACCGCTTTGCCCGTGAGCAGCCGGGCATTCACATCGCCTTGTCTGTGAAAACTGCGCCCGTGATCAAGGACATGCTCGCTCGTCACGAAATTGATCTTGGCATCATTTCGGCAGAGCCGTTTCAATCCCCAACGCTACTCTCAGAATCCTTGGGCGAAGATGAACTGATGCTCATCTGCTCACCCACTCATCCGCTCGCCAACGAAACCGATTTGACACCCGAGCTTATCGCTTCTTCCTCCTTCGTATTACATGGCAAGGATTCCAGCACACGCCACGTGACCGACAAATGGCTGGAGCGTGGGAGTCGGCGACTTCCCTCCTATCTGGAGTTGGATTCACTGGAAGCCATCAAACAGGCGGTTATGCTGGGAGAACACATCTCCTTTGTCTCTCGCATTGCCGTTCAGTCAGAGGTTGAGCGGGGCTTACTGGTTGTAAGACCTATTCCGGGGCAGTCTGTTGAGCGGTATATTTATATGGTCAGCAACAAAGACCGCCATCGCTCGGCGCTCATTCACAGATTCACCGAATATTTATCATGGAACCAAGATTAAATCTTACCTGTCATATAGAAATTATGTCTTTTTTTTACCGGAGTACCCTCTTGCTTTGACATACGACTGACAATACACCCGTAAAGTGTAGCGTGTAACCTATTCGGACGAACAGGAGAGGATGAAATGAAAACAGGCCTTCGTATCACCCAATTGATGTCGGTAGTAACTCTGAGTGCAGTATTGCTCGTAACAGGATGGAAAGGAGCAGAACCGGTACAAGCTGCCGCCAATGCCACACCAAGCTATGAGGTGAAGCTACTACTGGATACAGCTCAGGTGCTCAATGCGGATGGCTCATTAAAAAGTGGCATCGTGAACGAGTTTCAAATTAGCGACGATGCACAACGATTGAGCGTCGAGTATTTTGATACAAATTCATTGCAATTGAATGACGAGGGCTGGAACGTGAGATTTCGCAAAAAAGAGGACAAAAAAAATTATGAATTAACCTACAAAAAACGCTATACGGTCACAAACGGAAATATCGACGCGGCGCTCACCCAAGCGAATAAAGAAGGGTTCAGCGCATCTGATGATAATTATGAGGCTGAGGTGGATTGGGGATACAGCAAGCAAACACTAAGCTTTTCCAATGATAAAAAAACAAACGCCTCCAAAGGATTAGCTCTGCCTTCCCCAGATCAAGCATTAAAGCAACTACAGGATAATCTTCCGGGCAAGCTGCAAAACTGGAAATCCAGCAACTGGGGCAAACAAACCTTGGCAAACTCCAGAGTACGCGGTCCTGTACAGGTTAGTAAATATGAAGGTAGCTTTCAGGGATTGGATACCGACGTTGAAATATGGCCTATCCGTAGTGCAAACGGGTCAGGTACAGATACCATCATCGAAATTTCTTTTAAAACCTCGGACTACAACACTGCCGCCAGCAACCGCACCAAGCTGATGAACCTGTTGCAATCCAAAGGATGGCTGGTTCCCGCCGATTCCCTGAAAACGAATTTGGTACTGGAACGCTACTAAGCTAATCCAACATAAAAAGGAACCGAGGCGCCAACCTGTTGAGAGTGGCGCCTCGGTTCCTTTTATTATTATTTATATGACTACAAGGTCATGATGTTAAAGTTGCTTGCTTACATACGTTCCGGTGCAGACACGCCCACCAGCTTCAGTACGTTGGCAATGGTCGTGCGCACCGCACCAAACAACGCCAAGCGTGCCTGCGTTTGAGCGGCATCCTCTGTAATGACGCGCTCTGCCTTATAGTAGCTATGGAACAATGAAGCCAGCTCATAGACATAGCGAATCATACGGTGTGGCGCAAAGTTTGCAGCCGCCACCGATACTTCTTCCGGCAGCTCGCCGATTTTGCGGAGCAGATCGTATTCATGCTCAGCCGTCAGCTTGGACAAGTCAACTTCTGCCAACGGCAGCACAGCGATACCTTGCTCTTCGGCTTGACGATATACGCTGCATGCACGTGCGTGCGCATATTGTACGTAGAATACTGGATTCTCATTGGAAGTGGAAATCGCCAAATCCATGTCAAAATCCAGGTGCGAATCCATGCTGCGCATAGTGAAGAAGTAACGGATCGCGTCTACACCCACTTCTTCCATCAGATCTTCCATCGTCACGGCCTTGCCGGTACGTTTGGACATTTTTACTTTTTCCCCATTTTGGAACAAGCTGACCATTTGGGCAATCAACACTTTAAGCTTATCCGGGTCATTACCCAGTGCTTCCATTGCTGCCTTCATCCGTGGAATATAGCCATGGTGATCCGCTCCCCAAATGTTGATGATCGTGTCATACCCACGAGCATATTTATCGCGATGGTAAGCGATATCCGGGGTCAGGTACGTATATGTACCGTCATTTTTGATCAAGACACGGTCTTTATCGTCGCCGTACTTGGTCGTATTCAGCCATGTAGCTCCGTCCTTCTCGTAAATCTCCTCACGGTCACGCAGCTCATTCAGCGCTTTAAGCACTTCACCGTTTTCATACAGCGACGTTTCGCTGAACCAGGAGTCAAAAGGTACACGGAACAGCTCCAGGTCGCGCTTGATCTTGTTTAGTTCCTTTTCCAGACCGTAGTCACGGAAATAAGCAGCACGATCTCCCGGTTCCATGGACAACAGAGAATCGCCCTTTTCAGCCACCAGTTCCTTGGCAAACCCGATGATATCCTCACCATGGTAACCATCCTCCGGCATCTCTGCAGGCTGTCCCAGCTCCTGCAAATAACGCGCTTCAATAGAGCGGCTCATGTTGTAAATCTGGTTGCCCGCATCATTAATGTAGTATTCACGAGTTACTTTGTATCCGGCAAAATCAAGCACGTTGCAGAGAGCATCCCCTACGGCTGCACCACGTGCATGACCTAAGTGAAGGCTACCTGTCGGATTGGCGCTGACAAACTCGATTTGTACCTTTTTGCCTGCACCTTCCTGTATACGCCCGTAATCTGCCCCCTGCTCCTGCACTTGTCCAATGACTGCATACAGGTAGCTCTTGTTCAGGCGGAAGTTAATAAAACCCGGTCCAGCGATTTCCGCACTTTCAATAGAAGCGGAAGCTAAATCCATATTCGCGATCAAATCTTCAGCGATTTGCCGTGGGTTCTTCTTCGCAATGCGGGTGAGCTGCATCGCAGCGTTGGTAGCCAAATCACCGTGTGACTTGTCCTTGGGCACCTCCAGCGTAATGGTCGGCAGCTCTTCACGGCTCACGATTCCGGCAGCCAGCACCGCCGCCTCGATTGCTAAAGTCACCTTTTGATTAATAAGTTCCAGTGGATTGCTTGTCATGATTATTGCTCCTCCTGTATATGCAAACTGATGGCAAAATGCCCCGAGAAATCCTCAAATACGTACAGATCATAGGTCCAGCTCACATGCCCGCTGAATCCATCCATCCGAATATCGAGCTTCTGCGTATGCGCAGACATGTTCAGGTTTAAATAAGGCGAGCGGTAAAATCCAGGCAACCTGCGTCCCAGCGCAAACGACTGCTCTGATTGTACCTCACCGTGACGAATCAGCTTTAGCTCATCCGGTCCGATTTTGACTGTGTTCCGTGTCGTACCGCCCTCAGGACTTTCTTGCGGCTCATCGTACCTTATATATAGATGCTTCCCACGCACAATCGCTTCTCCGGGAAGTTCCTGTACCACATCTTCTCCGTCATGATGACTATGAAGACGGATTCGGACCTTTGCATTATGTGGCATGTATTCAAACTCCATTCTATTGCTATCCTACTGTACTACTATATCCAGTTCCCGATTGCAATTCAAATGAGTTTTTACAAAAAGATGCTTTCATCCAAAAAATTTAGCTACCTTAAGTCAGCTCCATCAGATGCTTGGCTAAAACTTTCAATGAATCGAGAGGCTAGAGAAGACATGTATTTATCCTTCATCCAGACAGCCGCCACACGCGTATGCAATTCTTCACACATAATTTCCTTAACGATTAACTGGTTATTGCTTCCGAGTGACAACGCAGACCGCGAAATCATACCGATCCCCAGCCCTTCATTAGCCCAATGAAGCGTGGTGCGAGCATCATCGTTTTTGCAGAAGATATTCGGCTCAAAGCCATGCTTTATACAGGTATCGTGGATCAATTGTTCAAAGCGGCGATAAACGATGAGCGGCCTGCTTTTCAAGTCAGACAACGGGATGGTCTTCTGTTCGGGGTTCCAGTCATGTTCTTCTGTCATCACTGCGATCATCGGTTCGGAGGACGCATATCTGCACCCTAAATCAGTGGTATTAAAAGGGGTTCTGACGATACCGACCTCGACAATTCCTTTGTTCAAAAGATCGAGAATCCTAAAGGTATTTCCCTCATGAATTTCAAATTTTACACCCGCATAGGTTTTATGAAATTCGGAAAGCCTGTCTTTCATTAGGGCTGCGCCGGAAGAGGAGACCGTTCCAATGGTAAGCGTACCCTTCATCCCCAAGGCAAAATCGTTAATTTCTCTCGTTGTGGCATCTGTCAGCTCCAGAATCTGCTTGGCCCTATTCTGTAAAATGATGCCGGCCTCCGTCAACTGGATGCTTCGCGAGCCTCGATGCACGAGCTTTACACCAAGCTCTTCCTCCAGTTGAATGAGCTGCTGACTTAAGGGAGGCTGCGCGATTTGCAGCTTTTTGGCTGCCGCTGTAATCTGTCCGGCCTCTGCGATCGCCAAAAAATACTTGAGATGTCTCAATTCCATCATTATGGCCCTCCGGTACTGATATATGTAAAACCTATACCTCTAATATATATTAAATATTATTCATATGGTTGGGGATATGACATAATCAAATTCAGATATGCTATTGCGGCATGAGGCTATATACATTATTTAGGTTAGGTGATGGTTTATTTGCTGAAATTTGCTGTTTTTTTGAAACCCTATAAAAAGGAAACGATTCTTGGGCCTCTATTTAAACTGATTGAGGCCATCTTGGAACTATTGCTGCCTACTATGGTTGCCTTAATGATCAATCATGGTGTAGGTAAAGGAGACACCCATTATGTTTGGCAGATGGGTCTTTTGATGTTACTCATGACTATACTGGGCTTTGGCAGTTCATTAGTGTGTCAGTTTTACGCAGCCCGTGCCTCCCAAGGATTCGGAACTACGCTGCGCAATACGATGTTTAAACATATTTCATCGTTTTCTTATGCCGATCTCGATAAGTTCGGTACGCCCTCGCTCATCAACCGGATTACGAATGATGTCAATCAGCTCCAAACGGCTGTAGCAATGCTGATTCGTCTGGTCATTCGAGCTCCTTTTATTTGTATCGGGGCTATTATCATGTCCATGATTCTGGATTTCCGCCTGGCTTTGGTGCTGTTGGCGGCTACACCAGTTCTAGCTTTGATCCTGTATGTGGTCATTACGAAGGCTTCACCACTGTATCGTCGGTATCAAAAAAAATTGGATAATATCGCCCTCGTGCTAAGCGAAAATCTTACAGGCGTACGGGTCATACGCGCATTTGCCAAAAGAGGCGCTGAACGAGTTAAATTCAACGCCGCTTCGGATGACCTGACTCAGACCGCTATTCGTGTCGGACGTATTTCTGCTTTGCTAAGCCCTGCCACCTTGCTGGTGGTAAACGGAGCTATTATTGCAATCCTGTGGATCGGCGGCATCCATATCCAATATGGATCACTTACACAAGGGGAGATTATTGCCTTTATTAATTACATTACGCAAATTTTATTAGCTCTGATTGTGGTGACCAATTTAATTATTTTGTTCACCAAGGCTGCCACTTCAGCAGCGCGGATTCAGGAGGTCCTAGACACGCAAGCTTCGATTTCCGACACTGCTGCTACTTCTACTTCTATAAACAGGGAGAAAACAAGTGGGCATGGCGCTGTACCAGCCATCTCTTTTGATCATGTTTCCTTTGGATACAATAAGACAGGACAACTGGCACTTAGTGATGTAGTCGTAAACATCTATCCCGGTGAGACGGTCGGCATCATCGGAGGGACAGGTTCGGGGAAATCCACTTTTGTGAATCTCATTCCCCGTTTCTATGATGCGGTAGAGGGTCGTGTGCAGGTTGACGGCATCGACGTTCGGCAGTATAAGCTTGAGCAATTGCGGCAGAAAATCGGTATTGTTCCTCAGAAGGCGCTGCTGTTCACTGGGACGATAGCGGATAATATCCGTTGGGGACATGAACACGCCACCGACGAGGAAGTCGCTCAAGCCGCAGCAATCGCGCAAGCGGATGAATTTATTTCTAACTTGCCGGAAAAATTCGATGCCCCGATCACCCGAGGAGGACTTAATCTATCAGGCGGCCAAAAGCAGCGACTTACCATTGCCAGAGCTATTGTAGGCAATCCGGAAATTCTGATTTTGGACGATTCCTCAAGCGCACTTGATTTTGCAACTGACGCCGCCCTCCGGAAATCGCTACGGGAAAATAGCACCCGCATGACTGTCCTACTGGTCTCGCAACGAGTAAGCAGTGTACAGCATGCCGATAAAATCATTGTATTTGATGAAGGCCGGATTGTCGGAATCGGCACACATGATCAGTTGATGAGCAGCTCGGAGGTATATCAGGAAATTAATCGCTCCCAGCTCTCAACGCAGGAGGTGGACCAATGAGTGGCAAGGAAACCTGGAGAAGATTGTTAACCTATGTCGGTCAATATAAAACAACAACATTTTGGGTCATCGTCAGTGCGATTCTCAGCGTGCTTGCCAGTCTGATCGGACCCTACATGATTGGTCAAGCTATCGACCACATGGTGAATAAGGGAGCAGTGGATTTTAAAGGTATTGTACAGATTCTAGCTGGATTAGGCGTTGTATATGTTGTAGGCAGTCTGTTTAGCTGGCTGCTCACGTATTTGACGAACCGTATTGCTTTTCAGACCGTAAATGATATGCGGCGGGAGTTATTTGATCATTTTAATATCCTTCCGTTAAGCTTTCATGACACTCATCCGCAAGGAGACAGCATTAGCCGTTTTGTGAACGATATGGATGCTGTGTCGGATGGATTGCTGCAAGGCTTTTCCACCTTGATTACCGGGATTATTACGATTATAGGCTCCATTGTACTCATGCTGTATATCAGTCCGATCATGACGTTGGTCGTATTGGTGTCTGCCCCGATCACATACGGTGTGGCACGGTTCATTACGACAAGGTCACAGCGTATGTTCCGCGAACAGGCCAAAATTTTAGGAAGCCTGAACGGTTACGTGGAAGAAATGATCGGCGGGCAACGGGTAGTTACTGCTTTTCATTATGAAAACCGCTCGCTTGAGGAATTTTCCGCCAGAAACGAACAATTGTATCAAGCCGGGGTGAAATCGCAGTTTTACGGATCATTGTCCAACCCCTCTACCCGATTGGTGAACAACATGACTTTTTCAGTCACCGCCATGATTGGCTGTATTTCCATTATTTTGGGTGGGATCTCGGTAGGTGGATTGTCGAGCTTTCTGATTTATACCAATTTGTTCGCCAAACCCTTTAATGAAATTACGGGTGTTCTCACCCAGTTCCAGGCAGCCACGGCTTCTGCTCAGCGCATATTTGCGATCTTGGACTCACCGCCAGAGCAGCCGGAAAAATCGAACGCCGTACAGCTGGAGCGCAGCAAAGGCACGATTCTTTTTGATCATGTCAAATTCTCCTATAACCCGGAACGTACGCTCATTACGAACTTTAGTTTAGAAGTTAAGCCAGGCACTCGTGTGGCCATTGTCGGGCAGACCGGAGCTGGCAAAACCACACTCGTCAATCTGCTCATGCGGTTTTACGATGTGGACAGCGGCTCGATATCCATCGACGGGGTGAATATCAACGACATGAGCCGGGACAACCTGCGGACTAACTTTGGTATGGTGCTTCAAGACACATGGCTGTTCAGCGGGACCATTCGGGACAATATCGCTTACGGGAAGCCGGAGGCCACAGACGAAGAAGTCATCGCGGCTGCAACAGCTGCCAATGCGCATAGCTTCATCAAGCGACTGCCTCATGGCTACGATACGGTCATCAGCGGTTCCGGCGACAGCCTGTCGCAAGGCCAAAAGCAACTGCTCACCATCGCGAGGGTTATCCTGGTCGATCCACCTATGCTGATCCTGGATGAAGCCACCAGTAGCATAGACACCCTGACAGAAGCACGTATCCAAAAAGCATTTATGAAAATGATTGCCGGACGCACCAGCTTTGTGATCGCCCACAGACTATCGACCATCCGCGAAGCGGATTTGATTCTATACATGAAAAATGGCGATGTCGTCGAAAGTGGTACCCATGAGGGACTGCTTGCCAGCGGGGGTCATTATGCCTCGCTCTATAACAGCCAGTTCACTCCAGCCTAGCACTGCGGCTTGAGGGGAAAAGTCGATTGCTCTTATGCAATCGGCTTTTTTTGTTGTGACACAGGAAGAAACAAAGAATGCATCTCCAGCAAAAGGCCGCCGATCTTCCATCGGCAGCCTTTTAGGTTATATCAAATTTTGCTTATGTAACCCATCGAATGAAACATTCCCTGCCTAGACGAAAGCAAAACTCAAATGCCTGCCCCCCTAGCGGTTGGTTGGTCCATTTGCTCACTTTCCTGAAAATCCCTGCGGTATAACCAGCCGATCAAAACGGCAATGGTCGTCATAATCGCAGCCAACAAATACACCTGCACCATACCAAAACGATCTGCATACCAGCCCATGAATAACAAGGACAGACCGAAAGCGAGATTTGTAATCACATCAATTCCCGCCATCACTTTGGGCAGCTGGGTTGCCGGTGCACTGGTTTGCAGCAAGGTGCGGCGAATAATGCCCGCCATTTGAACAGGTAAGCCTGATACAGCAAAAAGAATAAGCGCAGCAACGGGGATTGTATTCAGCGCAAATACAATGGTAATCAGTACATACACCAGCAACGCTCCGAGCATGTACAAAAAGCTGTTCTTTTGCAATCGCTTAACCAAGCCAACGACAATCAATCCACCCAAAATCGTGCCCGAAAAAAAGGACGCATTCATAAAGCCCCACCAGCTCGCATCCCGATGCAGCACTTGGCTGACGTACGCCAGAATAAATACCCCAAGCCAGGAGACTCCCCCAATACTATCCACACTATCAACGATCATCAGTGAACGAATACGACGGTTGTGCCAAATGATTGTCCAGCCTTCCCCAAGCTCTTTCCAATGGGAGCCTTTTTCCTTTGCCTTTGCAGGCTCTACTGCATTTGTCGAGGAATCCGGAGCTTCAAGACTTAATTCCTTCTGATCCAGCGGATCACGAATGAAGGACGTGACAGTTACAGCCACGAGATAACAACAGGATGCAATCACAAGCGTATTCAGGGAACCCAGCCAAGCCACAATAATTCCGCTCAGCGCCCAGCCTGCACACCTGACCACCTGATCACTGACCGCTACCATGCCGTTGGCACGCATTAGCCCTTCACCCGTAGCCAAACGGGGTACAAGCGCATTACGCGCAGGATTGGTCCAGCCATCCAGAAAAGACATACCGAACACCATCACAAAAATAAATAGAAACGACCTCTGCTCAGGTACAATCCACAAATAAAGCAGCAGTAGCGTAAAAATGACAAACTGACCAAACTGGGAAAATAGCAACACTCTTGTTAGCCGAAATCGGCCAAGGACGATTGGTGCAACGAGCCCACTAAGCACTTGGGCAGACAATCGGAACAGCGGGATTAAAATAGTCGTCATTAAGGAATTACTTGAGCTGAACACCAATACCACTACACTCAACATGTAGATGATATCTGCTACATTGGAGATCGTCTGAGACCCCCACAGGTAATAAAAAGAGCGTCTGATCAAAAAAGTTTCCCCCTCTTTGGTACATCGCCGATTTATGTATTTCCATAACCAAACCGTCCCTGTTGACATTACAAATCTGTTAAATGTCTGGTTTTTTGTATATTCTACACACACCCTTAAATTTCCTTCTTTTATCTTAAAAGGAAATTCAGTGTCCAGTATGCTTTCATGGCCATTTTTAAATCTTATTCAACACAAAAAAGCGCCTATAGCGCTCCTTTCCGCCCAAAAACAGGCAATAAAGAACACTAAGACGCTTTTTCTTAAAATGTTTACTTCGTTAAATCCTCTACAAACTTAGGTAGTACAAACGCCGCTTTGTGCAAACGCGGACTATAATATCGGGTGTCCATCTCTGGAATTCGGTTTTCGTCTACTTCGAGCGGATCATACTTCTTACTACCCAACGTGAATGTCCATAGACCACTCGGATAGGTTGGAATGTTCGCACCATATACACGCACAATCGGGAAAATTTCCTTCACATCCTTGTTAACCTTCTGAATCAGATCTGCCTTGAACCAAGGATTATCCGTTTGTGCAACGAAAATACCGTCTTCCTTCAATGCTTCAAAAATACCTTGGTAAAACCCACGCTCGAACAGCGGGGCTGCCGGACCTACGGGCTCCGTCGAATCGACCATAATGACGTCGTATTCATTTTTGTGTTCAATAATGTGCATGTATCCGTCATTGACCAGCACTTCCACATTAGGCTCGTCCAGCTTTCCTGCGATTTCAGGCAAATATTTTTTGGAATATTCTATCACCTTACCGTCGATCTCCACCAATACAGCCTTTTCCACTTCAGAGTGCTTGATGACCTCACGAATAACGCCGCCATCGCCACCACCCACAACCAAAACCTTTTTCGGATTCGGATGTGTATTCAAGGCTGGATGTGCTACCATTTCGTGATACACAAATTCATCCTTAACCGTTGTCATCACCATGCCATCCAGAACAAGCATATTGCCGAATTCCTCTGTCTCGATCATAGCCAGATCCTGAAAATCTGTTTTCTCGGAGACGTAGGTTTGTTTGATTTTTGCTGTTATGCCGAAAGAGGGAGTCTGCTTCTCCGTAAACCACAAGTCCATCATTCCAACCTTCTTTCTGATCAAAGTATGTGTCCGGCAATCCGGTAGCATAAACATTGACTTTCCTTATATCAGTAACACGCAAACGCCAAGTTTGCTATATTTATTGTACCAAACACATTGGATTTTCACACTTTTTGCATTATAAGCGATACCTGAATGGGCTTCAAAGGCAATTTGAAGATTTAATCTTGTTTTTAAAATAGATACGTATGTGCATCTGATGAATAGACGCTTTCGGATTGACTATACTGAGAACATCAACTATGGAAGGAGGTGGCATGATGACCGATACGACCGGACGATCCCCCAAGCGTAAACCGCTTTGGCTTCGATTGTTTCAAGGACTGATGTCTCTCACGATTCTAACGGTCATCGCCGCCTGCATCCTGCTCGCCTATTTGTACACGACCAGCCTTCCGCTCGCGGATACGGATCGGAATTCACGTCTGCTCGATAGTCAGGGGCAAGTCATCGCCACTTTCTCTGCTGGAGGCAAAGAATCCATTCCGGTCCAGCTTGATCACATTTCACCCGATTTGATTGCAGCTACCCTGGCTGTGGAAGATCGGAAGTTTTACGATCATTTTGGCTTTGATTTCAAAGGTCTGGGCCGGGCGGTAATCGTTAATCTGACCCGCTGGGATATGTCGCAAGGGGCCAGCACGCTGACTCAGCAGCTTGCACGCAATCTATACTTATCTCATGAGAAAACGTGGACGCGCAAGGCCAAGGAGGCTATCTATACCGCACAGCTTGAAATGAAGTACACCAAAAATGAGCTGCTACAAATGTATTTGAACGAAATTTACTATGGTCACGGCGCCTATGGCATTGAAGCAGCTTCGCAAATGTATTTCGGTAAATCCGCAAAGGATCTGGACTTGGCCGAAAGCGCCCTGTTAGCAGGTATTCCGAAAGGGCCAACCTACTATTCACCGTATAATCATATGAAAAATGCAAAGGATCGGCAGAAAATTGTTCTGGACTCCATGGCGCTTATCGGCAAAATTACACCGGCTGAGGCCACCAAGGCCTATGAGGAAATGTTAGCCCTGCGGCCCGAGAGCCAGCGTCGGACAGTGGAAACCGCTCCCTGGTTCCGCGATTACGTCCGCCAGTTGGTGACACATCAGCTCGGGATTAGCGAAGGGGTGCTTGAGCATGGCGGCCTGAGTATTTATACCACGCTGGACATGCACATGCAGCAAGCAGCCGAGGCGGCTGTAAACGAAGGCATGAAGAACAGCAACGGACTAGAAACCGCGTTAATCTCCATGGACCCGCGCAACGGGCATGTCAAGGCCATGGTCGGCGGAACGAACTATGTCGGGAATCAATATAATCATGCGCTGGCCACAACCCGGCAGCCAGGCTCCTCCTTCAAGCCGATTATGTATCTAAGCGCACTGGATTCCGGCGAATTGACGAGTACGTCCAAGTTCGAAAGCCGACCGACGTTGTTCCACTACGATAACAATCGCAAGACCTATAAGCCCAAAAATTTTGGAGACAAATATTTGGGCGAAATAGATCTTCGGCGCGCAATTGCGGCGTCCGATAATATCTATGCCGTAAGCACCATTTTGAAGGTGGGAACGGATAAGGTCATGGATCTCGCCAGCAAAATGGGCATTACAAGCGAGCTCAAGCCCGTACCTTCGCTAGCGCTGGGTGTGTCGCCCGTCAGCCCGTTCGAGATGGCCTCGGCCTTCTCGGTCATCGGCAGCGGCGGGCAAAAGGTGGCTCCGGTGGCAGTGCTGCGCATCACCGATGCTGCCGGGCGATCGCTGTACGAAGCGCCCCAAGCCGCGCCCGTGCAGGTGGTGAAGCCCGCCTCCGCCTACGTCCTCACACGCCTTATGGAAGGCGTGTTCGAGGAAGGCGGCACCGGCAACCGGGTCGCGAAGCTGATCAAGCGCCCGGTTGCCGGCAAGAGCGGCACGACCAACACCGATGCGTGGATGGTCGGCTTTACCCCCGAGCTGTCCACCGCTGTCTGGGTCGGCTATGACAAGGGCAAGGACATCAGCACACAGGATGCCCGACGGGCGGCTCCGATTTTTGCGCAATATACGGAGAAAGCGCTGGAGAATGTGCCGCCCAAAATCTTCCCAATCCCTGACGGCGTAGTCAGCGCTTATATTGATCCGGCCAGCGGCAAACTGGCTGCACCGGACAGCCCGGATAAGCGGCTGGAGGTATTCGTCAGCGGCACGGAGCCGAAGGAGACGCTATCAGGGCAAAGTGATCCACCGACATCCACACCAACCGACCAAGCGGAGCGACAAGCCGAAAAGAAATCATGGTGGGGCAATTTTAAACGTTGGTGGATGGATTAATAGCAAAAAAGACTGGGGGAACGCGATGAGCGCTCTCTCAGTCTTTTTATTTTCGCTTCACTTACCTCATGTGCCCATTACCTCTCTTGCCAGTGCTATCAGCCACCATCCCGTTAAACCCCGCTCTTCCCTACAGCTGCGCTATTACCAATAACAGCTAAACGACTCAATACGGTTGGTGTCTACTCCATAATAAAACCAAAAGCGGCCACTCCACCGAAAACCCGCTACGGATGTCCTGCCTACAAAGACAGGGTACATCCAGAAACGCTCTCCGTTCGTCAGCCATACAAACGTGTTGCGGAACAAGCAGCCGAAAATGGCTCCAGGGTCAACCGCATACGCCGAAACCAGCGGCTTCGGTGGCGTAAATTGCGGTGGTGGGGAAGTTGGTGCTTGAGTTTGCTGCCCACCTTGGGGACCGAATGGCCCCTGCGGCGGTGGTGAGAACGGCTGTGGCGAAAATGACCCTGGGCCTGGTGGCGGACCTACCGGAGATGGAAACGAATCCTGCATATCAGGAAATTGTGGAATCGAAGGACTTGACGGCGTGAATGGACCTGGAGTACCCGGTTGCGTTCCGAAAGGAACTTGTGGCAGTAAAGACATGTGTTTCACTCCTTGTGTTCTAGGCTGATGTATCCTATGCGGGACATCAGCCCGCGGACTGGGCGAATCCCCATATCGCCGCCGAACTCCGTTATTTCGTCCTTTTACATCAAAAATTCTTATTTCCTGATACGATTAACTTCCTTTTTGAACATGCTCCAGCTCAATTTCATGTATCATTTTAATCTCGACTCGTTTCCTGAGCTCATCATACTGTTCCAGCAGCCGATGCTTATACCCTAAATTGTCGTTCATCCAGCCTATCATAGAGTCATCCTTATGCTCTGTGGACCAGCTAAATAAATCGCTATAGAGCTGACCAAATGATTCCTCATTGCTGCGAGCGAACCGGATCGGTCGGGCTGTATAGCTTAGCTTGAGTTCCAACATCTCATATAGCACGTCCAAACGGTATTCCAATGCCTGTACATTTCCTTTGGATGCATCGTAGCTTTTTATATCCTGAACAAGCTCCCTAAAGGTTAACCCTACATGCTGCATAGCAAAATAAGACCACACACAACTGCCTGTAGCCGTTCCATGAGCCTCCCAAAACGGATTCCACAGGATAGAGCGAATCGTATCCTTCTGTCCTTCTCCAAACAATGCGATTCCAGCAATAATTCCTGCATTACAGTCTACGGAAGCATGTTGCTCTCCCCAATGCACCAATCGCGGAATCATATCTTCAGTAGTGCATTTGAAGCTTAGCAGAGGTAAGAATTCATTAAACAAATTTTGATCCAACACTTTTTCCAATTCAGCCGCCAGTTTCTCACGATACGGTTCGCATGGAAGATGTACCAGTCCCAAACAGGCATCCACAGACACAGCTCCATACGGTCCGTTCACCAAAGCGACAAGATCAGCAGTAGCCTCCACATAACCCAAATAACCTAGCACATACAGCACACCGTCAGGTATATGTTCTGGGGATGCCTGATTTCGGACGTAGCGCTCGTACATATCCTGCGCCAAAGTAATATCCCCGCATCTCATGATCGGCTGGAGGAGTAACCCCCTAATATAATGATGGGGAGCTTCTACAAAAAGCCTGTATAACTCCCAAGCATCCTCCACTGTCCCATATTGGGCAACCACATCCGTATAGGCGGAAATGATGCTGGCGTCCAGCTTCTTGCCTGAGCCGAACATATCCATAAGTCTTGCTGTCGCGTCCATCATCCTGTTTTCTCCTTTCACGTGTGTACGTCTTCATAAAGCAATTCTCTAATGCTGAATATTTCTATTAAAAAAGAGGAAAGATATTACCATCTACGATCCAGTCTAGGGAGTTGATCTCATGCATGATTCCAATCCAAAAATTACAACATTTTTCATGTTCTCTGGTCAAGCAGAAGAAGCCATGCAATATTATACCTCTGTCTTTAAGCCGTCTGGTATCATGAGCATTTTCCATCAGGAAGATGGGACCGTGTTACATGCCGTATTCAACCTCAAAGGGCAAACCTTTATGGCTATAGACTATAACCATCAGGACAAACACCCTTTTACCCCAGCTCTATCGCTATTCGTCACTTGTGATTCGGAAGAAGAAATTCATCGTGTGTTTGGTCAGCTATCTCAGGAAGGCCGAGTTCTAATGCCCCTTGAAGCCTCGCCCGTAAGCCAACAATTTGGCTGGGTTGAAGACAAATACGGTGTTTCATGGCAATTAAATTTGGCAAAAGACTAAATTTCTTCTCTAAACGATCCAGCAGACTCTAGAAGTCTATAGAAAAACAATAGACCATGCTCCATCTTTTTTTGGTAATATTATATTTAATAGGTGCCAATAAAAGGATGTGTGTTTATTGTATAGTGCAAATTGTGAACAATGTTTTGGTTTATGCTGTGTAGCCTTGCCTTATGCAAAATCAGCTGATTTTGCTTTTAATAAGGATGGAGGAACTCCTTGTCAAAACCTAAATGCGGATTATCGTTGTGATATTCATAAGAACCTAAGAAATAACGGCTTGCGAGGCTGTACGGTATATGATTGCTTTGGAGCAGGTCAAAAAATTTCCCAAGTTACATACAGCGGAAAAAGTTGGCGGGACGATCCGGCAATAGCTGAGGAAATGTTCAATATATTTCCCATCATGCAACAGCTTCATGAAATGCTTTATTACCTAAATGAAGCCCTTAACTTAAAAGAAACTCATCCCATCTATACAGACTTACAAAAAGCTATGGCGAAAACCGAGCAGCTTACGGATCAAGATCCAAAATCCCTCATAGATCTTCACGTACCAACCCATAGGGCGTTAGTCAATGATTTACTTTTACAAACAAGTGAGTTAGTACGAGAAAAAGTTAAGAAAAACATAGAGCACAATAAATATAGTAAAAAAATCAGAAGTAGAGACCTTATCGGGGCTAATTTAAGAGGCGCTAATCTTAGAGGTACCAACCTGAGAGGAGTTTTACTTATTGCTGCTGATTTGCGAGAGGCTGACCTGAGAATGACAGACTTGATCGGTACGGATTTTAGAGATGCTGATTTAAGTGGGGCTAATCTGGAAGGAAGTATCTTTCTTACACAGGCGCAATTAAATTCGGCTAAGGGCAATTGTAAAACCAAACTGCCCCCTTCTCTAAGCATTCCAAACCATTGGCTAAATTAGATTTTTTCTAAAGAAACATTGCTTACCTACATGAAAAAGAAATAGACCGCCCCCCATAAAGGTAACGGTCTATTGTTGACCCTACTGCCGACTGCTCTTTAAGCAGTGGTTGTACACTGGAGTCGTGTTGGCGCACGACTCCTTACTATTCTTACCTCAGTATAGCTCATTTTATAACGTAAATACAGCTTTTATCTTCAAGAATTTTACTGATTACTCAGCTCTTTAATGTATATTGGGCAACAAAAAGTACCTTCCATTGGATCAGGTTCAAAAATCACGTCTTTATGACTGCATCCAGATTTAGACCTTGGATACTTCTTCGTTCAGAAATTCCTTTAGCCTTCGACTTAAGGCTGCATACTGCCCTGCATTGGTGTCCGAAAAAGCTTCCTCCCGGTTGGAGTATACATCCTGATACTGTGGAGAGATTGAAAATTGCGACCTCGTAAAATCTATAATGTCCTCACCAATGCGGTTGTAATAATGCCAACCACTATCCAGCCATGTCCTCAAAATATCGCCGCCAAGCCTGTCCTGAACGACAAGCGCTGTGACACCACATTGTCCAGCCGCAGGATTGTTTACTGTCCATTTAGAGCTAGACTCCAAAGACCAAGCCTGAAACAACGCCTTTTCTAATTCTAGAAAACGGTTTGCCTTCAACATGCGCCTCCCCTTTCGATTCCATTCTGCACTTATGGTGAACGTGCAATATTGTCACACAAAGTTAGAATTTTATATATTTACAAATAATTATTTTTATGATATAATATAGGTTTACATATTTATATTTTATGATACGATTCCTTTGTATTACATCAACTCTTATGGGAGGGATTCGATGCAATTAGACAAGGGAATACACATGCTCCAGGTTTCTGCTAACATTATGGGAAGTATAGAGAGTATTCACCCCACTTTAATGTGGGACGAAGATAACATGATTTTAGTTGATACGGCTTACCCCGGGCAACTCTCACTTTTGCATGAGGCTATTCTAGGCACCGGATTAGCAATCCATAAACTTACCTTCATATTAATAACACACCAGGATCTTGATCATATCGGCAGTTTAGCAGATATAATCCGAGCCTCTTCATCCCCAGTTCAAGTATTAGCCAGTTCTATCGAAAAGCCTTATATACAGGGAGAAAAACAGCTTATAAAGCTGACTCCAGAAGCAATAGATCAAGCTGTAAGCTCAATGCCCGAATCCGTTCCGGTAGAGTGGAGACATGCATTCCGGTGTACACTTGAAAATCCCCCAAAGGCTATTGTAGACTCTACCATCGTTGCCGGAGAGGAACTGCCCTTCTGTGGGGGGATCGTAGTTATAGATACTGCTGGACATACACCAGGACATCTAAGTTTCTATCATAAATCCAGTCAAACCCTGATTGCAGGAGATGCTCTACGTGTGGTAAGCGGCAAATTACTGGCTCCAGACCCGCAATACTGCTGTGATTTCAATATGGCCAAAGAATCTCTTAAAAACCTGCTGACATATGATATCAAAAAAGTGATTTGCTTTCATGGAGGGCTGTACGAAGGCAATTGTAATCAGCGGATATCTGAAATATGTGAATCCTAGCATTTGATCACATGTTCATACCAGTCCCTTGACCAGTCAGCGAATCATCTAAAGAAAAGACTAACCAGGAATTCCTGATTAGTCTTTTTTGAATGAGAGCTAGGCTTTTAAGTGAACTCTTAATACGGGTACTTCTGAAGAGGCAGATGTATCTTCCAAGATTTCCACATGACTGATCATCTCTTGCCCGTCTGGAACAATTACCGGCGTAATTACAGGGAATCCACCCTGTTGAATCGCGTCTAGATCAAACTCCATTAGTAATTGGCCCGCTTTAATGCTATCTCCTGCTTGTACATGAGGATTAAAGCCCTGTCCTTTGAGGGAGACGGTATTAATCCCAACATGGATCAAGATTTGTACTCCGGATTCATGCTCAATAATCAGAGCATGCTTACTTTTCTCCATAACATGGGCAACTTTTCCCGCGAAAGGAGCGATGACCCTGCCCTCAGAAGGATGAATAGCGATGCCATCCCCCATAGCTTTCGTAGAGAACGCAGGATCTGGAACCTCTTCAAGGGAAACCACCTTTCCTTTGATTGGTGCTACCATGTCGAATTCTTCAATACGAGGAGCCGCCTTCTTTTTCAACCATTTAAACATAACGATGCCACCTTATTTTGAGATTACATTCATAAACAGTGAATAGGACTTAACTACACTCTTTTAGGAACCGGTTCCACAAAATAAAAAGGAGAGTGGAAGCGATTTCTATCTGAATTATAGTGAATGCCTTTCCACGATGTCAAGACGATGATGTTTATCTTAGTCGGGTCATTTGTTATCACAATTACGTATTTAAGTAATTCCACTCTTAAAAGCGATATTTTTATGGTATACTTTGCTAGTACAACATACGGCTAAAAGGGCGGTCGGCTAGTCTCCCCAAAGGGAGGTGATGCCCATGGAGGTTAAAGACGCGATTTCCTTGATGATCATGTTTGGCATGTTCATTCTGGCATTGCTTACCTACGTGAAAAAGAAATAGACCGCTCTGACTAAGGAATACGGTCTATATCCGACCTCATCTTACCCGGCCGACTGCTCTTTATGCAGTTGTTGTATGCTGGAGTCGTTTTGACGCACGACTCCTTTACTATTCTTACCTCAGTATAGCTCATTTTATAACGTAAATACAGTTTTTTTCTTCAAATATTTACTGATTTCCTCTGCTATTTTACTTGTCCGGTACATATTCTATGAGGTCTTAAAGCTTACAATTAAAGGTATCTCAAAGCTTAAATAAGGTGCTAAGTCCTGATAAAATCATCAGCTCCGTGATATCATCTATTCGGTGTTCAGCCATAAGCTCTCGAACATTACACTCATCAAATTATTTCCCTCCTATATTTGATATATTTATTTTATCCCCCATAAGTCCACTTATTAACTTTCAGAAGTTAAAAATAGCTTAACACTCACTCTGAAGGGTCCCATAGCAACTATATAAAGTTAATAAAAAGTAGTTATGTACATTATGATATATTCCTCAGATGTACTAATTGAATCACTTATTCGCACACGACTAGAATTATTATATTTCAATCTTCTAAAGTGTAGATCACTTCAAGCAAGAACTAGAACAATATATTAATTACTACAATCACAAGCGCATCAAGTCAAAATTAAAAGGCATGAGCCCGGTACAATACCGAGCTCATGCCCAACTGGTTGCATAAAAATAGTTGTCTAACTTTAAGGGGTCACTTCACAGATGTGGCTGCTTTTTTTACAATATTATTACTGCGTTAATGCTGGGCCTACCCTTCCAGCGCCTGCTTCAATTCCTCAGGCGAAGCGTCCCACCATTCCTCGTTATGCGAAATGAGCAGGCTTTTGAGCGCTGCCTTATCTTCGCTGCCGAGATCCTCCAGCATGAAACGACGCTTGAGCGCGTAATCCATACGATTGACGTGATCGGCGAGGATTTTCCAGCCGCGTTTGGCTTCGTCGTCAATCAGCATCTCGCAGGCGGTGGCACCGCCGTACATACGTCCTTCGGCTGTACGGTCCACAGCTACCCATACGAGCCATACCTGGCGTCCGTTCGGTACGTCCTCTTTATTCGTAGAGAACTTGATACCACGTTCTACTTTACTTTTGGCATGCATGGCACCGATATCAATTTTCGCCTCTCCTCGGTCAATGATGACCGGTGACATGCTGTTCAGGTCAATTGAGCCTGCGCCGAAACCCTTATGTTTACTCTTGCCACTGACAATGTTCAGTGCAATCTGTTTTTTGCCGTCCGGCTGATTTTCACTCATGCGTCACTAGACCTCCATTTTCCGTCTTCACACTCATTCTACACTATAAATATTTTAACTAATAATCTCCTGAAAGCAAACATATACATGCTGTAGATGCTTGTCAACGGGAGGTATCCATTGTATGACCCCAGCACGCACTAAAATCGTTTTATTGTCTACACTAGCCCTCGGTCTCCTCGCAGGGACGTTATGGTTTGCCTGGCAGCCCCAATCGCAATCCGACCCGCAGTCCATAGGCCAACCACTATACGGCTCCCTGTCTGAGTCTGCGCTTGCCCCAAATGTGGGCAAGCCTCTAGGGGCAAACATCCTGCCTGACCTGCCCAAGAACCCTCCACAACCCGCTACAGAAATCCTCAGCAAACGGGTGGTAGAGTACCACATTGATGTATCTCTGGAAAAGGGACAGGTTTTGCGAGGCACTGAGACACTGACCTGGAAACATCCGGGCAAGAAAACCGTGAATGATCTGTATCTTCATCTATACCCGAACGCCTTCTCTTCCATGGAAACCACCTTTATGAAGGAATCCGGTGGAAAGCTGCGCGGAGACACCATGCCCAAAGACGGCTTTGGCTCTATGACGCTGACTGAACTAAAAACAGAAGACGGTTTATCCCTCATGCATCGCATCCAATATGTGCAGCCAGATGACGGTAACGCAGGCGACCGTTCGCTCATGAAGGTGCGTCTACCCAAGCCGGTACGAGGTGGCGAAGAAATCACATTATATATGAAGTTTGAGGTAAAACTGCCTGCTATCTTTGCTCGTATGGGTGGGACAGATGATTTTGTAATGGCAGGACAGTGGTTCCCGAAGCTCAGTGTCTACGAGACTGCAGGGCAGCGTGGACGCGCCGAGGAGGGCTGGAACCTCCACCAGTATCATGGTAACTCCGAGTTTTATGCCGATTTTGGAATTTACAGCGTACGGATTCGGGTGCCTGAAACTCATATCGTAGCAGCGACCGGATTTCCCACCCGTGGTGCCGTCCGACAGAACGGCCAAAAAATATATCAATTTTATGCCGACGATGTACACGATTTTGCCTGGTCCGCTTCACCCAACTTTGTAGCCGTAGAAGAACCCTTTTCTTCTGCTGAAGTCCCTGGTGTCAAAATCAAGCTCTACCTTGACCCATCGCACAAGGAGCTCAAAGGACGCTATATGAGCGCAGCGAAGGCCGCTCTTTTGTACTACAGCAAATGGTACGGGCCTTATCCATATTCCACCCTGTCCATCGTGGTTCCACCCAAATCAGGCAATGGAGCTGGCGGCATGGAGTATCCGACACTCATCACGGCCGCTGCTGCGGGTAATCTCAATCCTGGCTATAGTCTGGAACGGACATTAGTTCATGAGATTGGACATCAATATTTCTATGGAATGGTAGCCAATAATGAATTTGAGGAGCCGTGGCTGGATGAAGGCTTCACCTCCTATGCAGAGGAGCGACTTATGGAGCAAGAATATGGGCTCACCCCCAACTTGCCATTACAATCGGGACAGGTATCCTCCCCACAGCCGCTAAACCGTGAGTCATGGAAGTACGGCTCGGCTGCTGAGTACGCGCAAAATGCCTACTCTCGAGGCAAGCTGGTACTACGGGGCATTGAACGTCAGGTGGGTATGAAAAAAATGGATCGCATTATGCGGACCTACGTCCAGACGTACCGATTTAAGCATCCGTCCTCACAGGATTTTCAACGTATCGTGGAGAGAGTCACCGGACGCTCATGGAGCCACTATTTTGAACAGTATGTATATGACGGCCAGATGGCGGACTTTTCAGTGGATCACATCACAAACCACAAGCTGGAGAATGGATATGAAGCAGTCGTGACGGTCAGCAAAAAAGGGGCGGATTATCCCAAGATCCCTGTCCAATTTACCTTCAAGGATGGAACCACGAAATTCAAGGCTTGGGACGGTGCGGGCAAAAGCACAACTTTTCGGATCAAAAGTACTTCTCCCGTTTCCTATGTAACCCTTGATCCCCTATATACCATTGCACTGGAGAACAAGCATATTAACAATACCCTAAAAGCCGAATTGGACGAAAAGCAACAAACCCGTTGGAGTATAAGTGTAACCAAGCTGTTGGAGACACTGCTTGGAAGTCTGTCATGGTGAGGTGTCTATAGATGCGGACTGTTATAAAAGAGGGCTGGGCGCTGGTGCGCATACGATTTTATATCGTTATCATTTTATTTTTGTATCGATTACTGTGGGGGGTATTTCTCTATCGGCTGGTACAATCTGCCGTTATCCCGCTACTACTCCGTTATCCTGATCAGGGTCAAAACGAGCTGGGACAGACCTTGTTTTGGATGGAGAGCCAGATTGCTCTGATGGACAGCCGGGAAGTACATGTGTATTTGTGGATACTACTAGGGGCGACTGTACTACGCATACTGATCACTCCCTTCATTAGAGCCGGAATATATCAAAGTCTGCATACCGATGCGACTGAACCGCAAAGCCTGTCCTTTTTCAAGGGTATGAAACGCCATGGCATGTCGTCGCTGTTGTATTACACCATTGAGTTGGGACTGCTGCTGCTTCCCGCCTTTTGGATAGTACCGAGACTCTACCCTATTGTAGCAGGTACGCTTCAATCTCCCTCTTACCTGCTGCACTTGTTGCCCTATGCCATGGGGTGGATGGCTTACGGATGGTTCATTCGGCAGTGCATCCTGTATATGCAACTGGGTACTGTCGGTGGTCACGCCATACTATCGTCCCTGCTCGCCTTCTTTCGCCAGCTCCTCCCAGCTGTCGGTATATCCCTTTTGCTCGGTGCTTGTGTGCTGCTGGTCTTCGGTCTATTTGGCACCGTGGCGATGATTTGGACTGGCATGCTGGCGCTCATTCTCCAACAATCGTATCATTTTGTTACTAGTCTGGCCAGGCTGTGGCATATCAGTTCGCAGTACAGACTATGGCATAACGATATCTCCAGTAGAAGCTAAGCCCTTCCTTTATGTTAATCACTTCATTTCCGTCTGTCGAAAAAACTTTATGCATAACCGCGCAAACGGCACATAACTGAATACTGTTAACAAGATCTGTTCCTGGGACATTAGGAGCAGATTTTTTTTGTAACTTTTTGCAATGAAACATTTGCCAAAGCCAGCCGACTTTGTTACAATAATCGCAGTGAACTGATAGTAACAACTTTGTAATCTTTATTGTAACCTTTATCTCAAAAATATCGTTATTGTGAATACTGCTCTCCAAGGTGCACATCTTAAGTTAAGCCTAATTCCTGGCACCTAGGAAGCGGGGGAACCAGTTTGGGTGAATTGATCTCGCAACAGAGTGGTCATAGGGGAACCTTCTACCGAATCCTTAAGCTAACCTCGCAGGCATTGGAAGGGGTATATTTTTTTTGAAGAAGAAGCTAACGATCGCAGCTATGAGTCTTGCCATTGCCTTTACATCTTTTACATTCGGTGGCGGCAGTGCATTTGCAGACTCCAAGATGGACCAGGTCATCCAAGATGCCAAAGGAACGAACTACAGAAGCGGAGGCACTACACTCGAGGGATTCGATTGCTCCGGCTTCACAATGTATGTATTCAACAAACTGGGAATTAAACTTCCGCATCAATCTGGATCACAATTCAAAATGGGATCTTCCGTATCCCGCGATGAAATGAGACCTGGAGACCTGGTGTTCTTCAACACCACAGGAAGAGGCATTTCCCATGTAGGTATCTTCGTAGGTGAAGGGAAATTTGCCCACTCCTCGACTTCACGTGGTGTAGTAGTTAGCTCACTGAACGAAAATTATTACGCTAACCGCTATGTCGGTGCAAAAAGAATTATGAGCACAGACGCTTACCATTCTGTAGCTTCAGATATTCCTGATGACGACAACGTAGAATAACTAACGCACAGCAAGCTAACTCTAGCCGCAATTTGATTCTGCCGGAATCGAATTGCGGCTTTTTATGTCCACAACATCAGCAATGATTATCTTTACTGACGAACTGACACCTCAAAAGGTTTCAATTTTAGCGAACATCGTCGGTTTTACCGTCACCGCTGGGGGAGCATATGAGCAGTAATTCCTTCTTATTGAATGTATACCCGACTTAGGTAGGAAATAAACACGCTTGCCATTCCCCTGCAACTTGTCTACAATCTGTTGTTAATGATTGAAGTACCTGTAAAAGGAGGATGGAACACATGCCGGCCTCAATATCCAACTATCGGATCGTACCGATGGACGAGCATCAAGCGGCTGCAATCTGTGAGTGGCGCTATGATCCACCTTATAACATATACGGTTGGCTCCCCTGGGAACAAATGAAGGCGCTTGAGGTCGAATTTGGAAATCCCACGCTTCGCCAAGAGCAATATGTTGCCGTACTGGATGAAGAGAACAAGCTGATGGGATTTGCTCAATATTTTCCTATGATCGGTGTGACCCGGCTAGGCCTTGGAATGCATCCTGACAGATGCGGACATGGCAAAGGCTCTGATTTTGTCCGTGCCATTGCAGAGGAAGCCCAACGACGCAACCCGAAGAATGAAATTGATCTAGAAGTGCTCACTTGGAATGAGCGCGCTATCCGGGCCTACAAGGCGGCTGGATTTGAGCTTACAGATACCTATGAACGACAGACCCCCGATGGCAAAAAACCGTTTTATTGTATGGTATATCGTCCCGAGCACCCAACCCGGGTACTATGATAAAAGCGCCTTCGGCATACAACCACGATGTTGTATAGCGAAGGCGCTTTTATCATCATACGACAGATCATTACAAACTCAATGACTGCTGCGCATTTTTTCAAAAGCTTCATTATATTGCTGGGCTTCCTTGATATCCACGGCCATAATACCGCCGTCGTCCCAAGAGGTCAAACGCAGAGTCACGGTCTTGTAATCAATCGTAATAAATGGATGATGATTGAATGCTTCAGATATAGCGGCAACTTCATCCACGAATGCAATCCCTTTCATAAAACTGGAAAAATTGTATTTCCGGACGATCCAACGTCCTTCCTCCAGTTCCCAGCCCTCCAGTTTCTCCAGATGTACCTCAATCTCTTCTTGTGTAAAAGGCATGTTACGAACTCCTCCCCGTTTATACGGAAGCCTTTCGACCGCTTAAACACGGCCAAAACTACGATATATTGGTGTACATATTACCACGGCCCCGTTGATAATTCCATAAGACGGACCTCAAATTAAAGGGACTGACGTCAGCTCCTCGTCTCCAATCAGTACATAGATACGATGCTGCTCCGGCTCATAGATCACAACGCCACTCCCTACAGTGATTAGGGGCTCTGTACCCAGTGCATAAAATAAGTCTTCAGCCAAAGCTTCATTGACTTCCTGACGCCCCGCCGGGTCCAGCCTGTCCCAATCTTCTGCTTCCATCTCAAAAAACTCATAGCTATCTGGGATGCGTCCCACAGCGTCTGTCAAATCGTTCAAAATTTGTTCATACTCACGCCCATGCTTTACTCCCATGCCATTTCCTCCAATGGTTCCGCCATTCAATGCATAATCACCTTATTATACCGGAAATTCGCACTTAACAAAAAAGAGAGTTTTGTCGATAAATACTATAATCCGTCTTGTAATGACGCGCTTGGGGCAAGGACGACCCCGGCGGCATGAAAGGATTCAAAATCTATTCTCATGGATGAGGTGTATCATGCAAATTTCAACCATTATCGGACTTGTGCTCGGGATTGTGTCACTGGTCGTCGGGATGATCTTAAAAGGCGCTCCAGTCGTCAACCTGGTCAATAATCCCGCTGCTTACATGATTATTTTCGTCGGAACGGCAGCGAGTATATTTATGGCCTTCCCGATGGCAGAAATCAAACGGATTCCGAAGCTGTTCAAGGTTATTTTCACCGAACAAAAACTGTTAGACCGCAAAGAGCTCATCGGTACGTTTACCGAGTGGGCATCCATTACCCGTCGTGAAGGCCTGCTCGCCTTGGAATCCAAGGTAGAGGAAATCGACGATCCCTTTATGCGTGGCGGCATGCGAATGATTATTGACGGCAATGATCAGGAATTCGTACGGGACGTTCTGATGGAGGATATCAATGCTACCGAGGATCGACATCGCTCTGGCGCGCTGATCTTCTCCCAAGCCGGTATGTACGCTCCAACGCTCGGGGTACTCGGTGCGGTTGTAGGTCTGATCGCCGCTCTGGCCGACCTTAGTGACATGGAAAAGCTCTCTCATGCCATTGCAGCAGCCTTCATTGCGACGTTGCTCGGTATTTTTACAGGTTATGTCCTGTGGCATCCGATGTCCAACAAGCTCAAACGGTTATCCAAAAAAGAAGTCGAGCTTAAATTAATGATGGTCGAAGGTCTGCTTTCCATTCAATCGGGGATATCTACGATTGCCATCAGTCAGAAACTGACGATCTTCCTGACTCCGACCGAACGGGCTACGATGACCCAGAAGGATGGCGATTCCAGTGAGTAAAAAGAGACATGAACCGCATGAAGAGCATGCTGACGAAAGCTGGCTGTTGCCATATTCCGACTTAATGACCCTTCTGTTGGCTCTTTTCATTGTCTTATTCGGTATGAGCTCGCTCGACGCCAAAAAATTTGAAACTATGGCTCAATCCCTGAGTGCAGCTTTTAATGGCGGCACTGGCGTGCTGGATCACTCAGCCGCGAATCCGTCGTCACAATCCATGGATATGGGCAAAAATAAAGAACAAGTGTCACAACCCGTAAAATCGAAAGCTACTTCTACCTCTGAACTGCAAAAACAGCTGGCCCAACGGGAAGAAGAAGATTTAAAAAAGCTTAAAAAACAGATGGATCAATACATTCAAAATAACGGCCTGACCCCGTTGCTGAATACCAAGCTAAACCAATCGCAACTAATGATCACCATTAGTGATAATGCCTTGTTTTCATCCGGGCAGGCCGAAGTAAAGCCGGAAGCAAGAAAGCTGGCCAAGTCCATTTCTAGTATGCTCCAGCAGTTCCCTGGCTATGATGTTATCGTATCGGGTCACACGGATAATGTACCGATCTCCAACAGCCAGTTCCCGTCCAATTTTGATTTGAGCGCTAAGCGCTCTCTGAATTTCTTGCGTATCTTGTTGCTCAATCCAGATCTCGACCCAACCAAGTTTGTATCCATCGGTTATGGCCAGTATCGTCCATTGGCAAGCAATCAAGATGGTCAAGGGCGCTCTAAAAACCGTCGTGTTGAAATATCTGTTCTCCGCAAATATCAGAACGGGACACAAGTCATCAGTCCTACCTCAAGCTCGAGTGAAGGTTGATTATGCATATGTTATATGAACAAAGGCACCGCTGCATTTTTATGCAGCTGGTGCCTCTTTGTTTAGTGCTTCCTGTACTTTGCCCTTTCAGATACGACGATCATACGCTCTAGGCTATACAAGCCCCTCTGGCATTAGCTAAGCGTATAATCGAGCATCTGACCAAGCTCCAGCTTCTCAGCCTCTGTCAGATCACGCCAGGCACCTTTCTGAAGAGACCCCAACCGAATATTCATGATTCGCAGCCTTTGCAGTTTTTTAACTTCATAACCGAAGGCTGCACACATACGCCGGATCTGACGATTTTTCCCTTCAGTCAGGATAATACGGAATACATACTCAGATACACGCGTCACCTCACAAGGTAGCGTCCGCTGACCGAGTATTTTCACCCCGCTAGACATGCCCTGCACAAAAGACGGTACGACAGGGCGATCCACTGTTACAATATATTCTTTCTCATGCTTGCCTTCTGCCCGTAGAATCTTATTCACAATGTCTCCATCGTTGGTAAGTAAAATGAGACCTTCCGAATCCTTATCCAGGCGTCCAATCGGGAATATCCGCTGCGGGTGCCCCACAAAATCAACAACATTGCCTCTAATGTGGCTCTCCGTTGTACTTGTAATGCCCACCGGTTTGTTCAATGCAATATAGACGTGATCAGACTTATCGCGCAGTGGCTTGCCGTTCACGCGAACATCATCGCCTTCTTCCGCTTGACTACCCAGCACAGCCACTTCGCCGTTAATCGTCACGCGACCGCTCTCTACCAGCTTGTCTGCCTCCCGGCGCGAGCAAAAACCGGTTTCGCTGATAAACTTGTTAATGCGCAACCTGTGTACCCTCCATTTCTACTAACACACTTACTCCTGCGCCCCAGCCCGTTACTCCGGCTTGGCAATCGGAAGCTGCACCAGGGCTGTCGTTCCCTCTCCCTCTGTGCTTTCAATATCCAGTGTGCCTTTATGACTCTGTATAATACGCTGGCTGACCATAAGTCCTAGTCCTGTACCTGTTTCTTTGTTTGTGAAAAAAGGTTCTCCCAACTTGGACAGCATTTCTGCGGGAATACCCGCTCCCTGGTCCCGTATGAAGATTTTAACGTTTTCTCCCTCCAAGAACAAATGAATCGTGATGATGCCACCTTTACTCATAGCCTCCATGCTATTTTTAAGTAAATTAATGAATACTTGCTTTAACTGATTTTCTTCAGCGTATACCAGGGCAGGCTCGTCCGTGACCTGAAGGTTGAATACAATGCCCAGCAGATGCGCCTGACTATCTAGTAAAGAAATCACGTCGCTCACAATATAACGAACATCTTTTTTCTGAAAATGCACTGCCTGTGGCTTCGCCAGTATTAAAAACTCGCTAACGATCAAATTAATGCGATCCAGCTCAGACATCATAATATCGTTGTGTTTCATATTCAACACTTGATTTTGCTGCTGTAGTTGGAGAAAGCCACGTAGCGTGGTTAGCGGATTACGAATCTCATGCGCTACGCCTGCCGCCAGTTGCCCGACGGTTGTCAGTTTCTCTGATCTGCGCAACAACTCCTCCATCCGGTTGCGACCCGTGATATCACGCGACACGCAGATAAACCCCAAAATCTGGCCTTCTTCATCCAGAATAGGCGATGTGCTCATACTAATCTCTACTGTACTTCCATCCTTCCGCATTCTAAGGGACTCACTTGATACGATGCTCTCTCCCTGAAGCAGGCTCTTCTTCTGAAATTCATATTCCTCCTGTTGCTGTGGAGGTACAAATTCCAACTTACGACCAACCAATTCTTTCTTGGTCCAGCCGTACAAAGCTTCAAAGGCATGATTGACCCGAACGACGCGATCCTCCTCGTCGGTTACATGAATCGCATCTGCTGTCTGATTAATAACCGATTCTAGATGTTCCTTTACAGAACGGTTCTCTTCATACATCTGCTCGAGTCTTCTCGTGTACATCCCTAGGTTGTAGGCCATCGCATTGATGCGTTCACCCAACTGTGCAAGCTCATGACCACCTTTTATTTCTAGCCGTGTATCAAAATGACCGTCAGCCATCTCATTCACTTTCCCCAGAATCGACTGAATTGGGCGGACAAACAGACTTGCCAGCACATAGCTTCCAATGATCACAACCTCTAAAAGGACAATGGAAATGGCAATTAAACTTATCAATTGCTTGGAAATAACAGAAGTGATCGTATCATAATTCATAACAATACGGATAACATAGGCATCACGATTAGCCGGATAAAAAGGTATGTAACTGACGAGAACCCGCTCACCTTTAATATAGCAGTCTTGTACAATACTCTCCCCCGAGAGGATAGCTCTGGACACGGCCAAACGATCTTCCTGCACCCTTGTTAGTTGATACGTGCCGAATTGGATCGGTTTGTTGTACATGTAATAGTATTTCGAATCGTTCCCGTTCTTGTCCATCGAAGCGCCACCAAAGGTTGCAGGGTTAATTCCTGTAATCTCCATGATGCGATAATCCACTTGTTGAGTTTGCTTTACGATCTCATCGGGGCTCAGGATGGTTATGAAATTTTGTACTGAAGTATCCTGAAAGGAAATTCGAATTAAGTAGTTACGTTTTTGATCATAATAAAATCCCCATTTGTTAATATCTGAGGAGTCTGAACCGGTGTAGTCAAATGACCCCGTCCAAAAATGATCCAGTTTCTGACCTTGCACCATTGCAGCCTGTCCGTGCTCATATAATTGGTCAACTGCATTTTTCCAATATCCTGTCAATGGATCGGATGGCGTTACTTCTTTAGGATCCGAGGATTTAACAACCTTATACCCCTGCCCGTCTCGAATCATCAAGGAAATATTAGTATCTCTGTGGAGTGAGGCCACCTTTTGAAGCTGTTCCTGCTGAATATTTCGAATGTCAGGATCGAGCTGATTGGCAGCCAACGTGGCAGAAAGCCACAGATTATATCCGAGCTGTTTGTCAACGGCCTCCCAGCTATGTTGGGTTTGTTCGATAGCTCCTCCAATAATTTTAGCCGTCAGAACCATTTTAGTTTCACTGTCACTTCTTAGGTTTTCATGGGTCGTGTAATAATTAAGTGCGATGTTTAATAAAAGGATAAACAGGACGGACCCCGACAAAATGATCGTTATTCTGATTTTTATCGACACACTGATTTCTCACCTCTTGCCGCATGCTGGCGATTACTGGGAATTGCTAACTCAATGATACCGTAATAGCGCCTGTGATACCAGCATTTACATTTACCGGATATACATAAATACACACCTTGTGTACAGTATTGTCAATAGACGAGGATTTGCCTACAATATAAAAGATAATCATCCACAGGTAGTCCACAAATACACAGATTTTATTATAAACTGTGGATAAACCTGTGGACAAGTACCTTGTTATCCACAATTTTATTCACATCATGTTAACAACGGAATATTTGTTCGTTGGATAATTCCGCGTTTTGAAAGGAGCATTTTCCCAGTGACCACCATGGATCACGCCTATTGGATGAAAGAAGCCATTCTGGAAGCGTATAAGGCAGAAACGTTAGGTGAAGTCCCCATCGGGGCTGTCATCGTAAAAGATAATGAAATCATCGGTCGCGGCTACAATTTGCGCGAGACGGATGCTGACCCAACCGCACATGCAGAGATGGTCGCCATTCGTCAGGCCAGTGAGCACTTAGGTGCCTGGCGCCTGCTGGATTGTAGGCTGTATGTCACTCTGGAGCCGTGTCCAATGTGCGCCGGAGCCATTGTGCAATCACGGGTTCCCCATTTGATATACGGCACTACAGATCCCAAGGCAGGCTGCGCAGGCACGCTGATGAATTTATTACAGGAGCCTCGGTTCAATCATTGTACAGAAGTAACTAGTGGTGTACTGCAGGAGGAATGTGCCTCGCTGCTAACGAACTTCTTTCGACATCTGCGGCAAAAAAGAGCGGCAGCCAAATTGTCTCCTCCCCCGTCTTCATTCTGAGGAGAAAAAGTCCAAAATACTTCATCTCATTGCTAATTCCCCATGGAAGGAGATCGCCTCATGCCTATGAGCTTGTATAATACGCCTCAAGGTATCTTTTTACGGCCATTTAGTTTGGCGGATAGCGAAGCCCTTCTCGCCCTTAGGCACCGAAATAGGGATTCTCATGCGCCTTATGAGTCGCTTTACGAGGATTCATTTTTCACATTAGAGAAACAACAGGAATACATCCGACAGAAATTGCGGCAAGCCGAAGAAGATCGAGGTTACGTATTCGGTATCTTTCTCTTAAAGGAAGAACGGCTCATCGGTTATATCTCCATTTCCAATCTAGTACGTGGAGTTGGACAATTCGCTGATATCGGCTACATGATGGATCATCATGAACAGGGTAACGGGCATATGACCGCTGCCTTAAAGTTGATCATACAATATGCCTTTCGTGCCTTATCTCTACATCGTCTCCAAGCGGGTACTCTTTTGCATAATGATCGCTCACAACGTGTATTAAAAAAATGCGGCTTTCAACCAGAAGGCATTGCTCGCAAGCTTGTACAGATTCAGGGCACATGGCAGGATCACCAGATGTTTGGACTTTTAGCCGAGGATGACGTGTGGCAGAGCTAAATGACTGTACAGGGACAACATTAAAAGTAAACAAAAAACCGCCCGGCCTATGCCGAGCGGTTTTCTTGCAATCATGTTATCCCATACTTAAGGAGCAACAGTTTGTATTTTTTGTTGCAGTTGTTCCATCGTCAGGACTTGATCATCTGTTGGAATACCCACTTTAAATGTTGCTTTTTCATTGATTTTGCTGTATTGCATATAGCCTGTTACAAACAATTTCACATTGTCTTTGGTTGTTGGATCATTCCATTCCACATTTGCATTTAAATCTTGGTACATAGGAATATCATTCTTGTTCAATGCTGTGTTAATGTCAAACTGTTTCAAAGTCAGATTATTTAACTTCTTACTGACTTCACTGGTATTGGATTGCAGTTTTTTCTTCGTTTCAGCCAGTTTTTCTTTGTTCACTTGAAGCATGCTAGCATATTCGTCTTTAGAAATAACATCAATAGCCTTAGGAAGCGCCTTAGTAATAAATGTACCTGCTGCTTGCTTCAAATTATCGTTCGTTACTTTAAATTGAACTACCTGTTTAGCTTCAACGCCTTGTGGCAGTTTAGCATCTTTAGGATCAATATCAAAGAAATACGTAGCTTGATCATACTCAGAGAGTAAGGCGCTTACAAGTTCAGATACTAACTTTTGGACCTGTGCAGGATCCATGATCTCAGGATTAAATTTGCCTCCAGACTGCTCTACGAGCTCCTTTGGATCAATCTCCAGGAACTTACCTATAGCTGTTTTCGGAATCCTGTATAAAGGAAGATCAGGAAGCTTCACATACAGCTTGTCTTTTGTCACAACCATAGGAATCGTATATGGAGTAGAATAATTACCCTTTAGATGGATACCCAGCGTCATCTCAGATTGTAACGGCTCTTTTTGGTACACACCGTCCAGTGTAATATCCGCATCTTTTAAAGTACCGGTTATAAACGCACTTTGAATAGCTGGAAGTGAATTCGATGAAATAGACAGATCTTTAATTTTGAATTGGCTTTTCAACTCATAAGAACTCAACTTCGTTACATTAGCAGTGCCATTTGTAATGGCTCCCTTTAATTCGTCCTTCTTACTGCAACCGACCAAGGCTACCGTCAAAAGCAACACCATAGTGAGTGTCAAGACAGATAACTTTTTACTCATTGTGTAGATTCTCTCCTCTCGTAATTAACCCCTTTTATAATACTATCAAAAAATACACACCCCTCCATTTTAGCGTATACCCACAGGCAATGGAACACTTATTGGAAAATCCCTTACAATAAGCACAAAGACACCCTGGTTCTCTAACCAGGGTGTCAGGCTGTCGAGAAAGTCTCGACAGCTTCTTTTATGTTAATTTTATTTAAGACGACACCGCGTTAATGTTTTATAATATAGGTAACTATTGTATAGAACGGACGGTGTTGATATGCTTCGACCTAATCAAGACAAACAACAATCTTTTGAATTGTTTCTCTGGAAGAACTGGTTCCCCAAGATCATTTGCTCCGCAAAGTGGATACATATATAGACTTCTCCTTTATTCATGAGAAGGTAAGCCCGCTGTATTGTGTGGACAACGGGCGTCCTGCCATTGATCCTACCGTATTGTTTAAAATGATTTTCCTCGGTTATTTCTATGGCATTCGCTCAGAACGGCAACTCGAGCGTGAAATTCAGACGAACTTGGCCTATCGTTGGTTTCTGGGGCTGGGCTTAACCGATAAAGTTCCGGACCATACGACGATTAGCTGGAATCGCCGTACACGCTTTAAAGACACCACGATCTTTCAAGATATCTTCGATGAAATTGTACTGTAGGCGATCTCTCACCGAATGGTGGGCGGGCGTGTTCTCATGACCGATTCCACCCACCTCAAGGCCAATGCCAATAAACATAAGTACACCAAAGAGCAAGTATTGCAGAATACCAAAGACTATATGGACGAGCTTAACGAAGCGGTGAAGGATGACCGGAGAAACCACGGAAAAAAGCGTTAAAATCTCGAGAGGAAGTGAACGAAGAAAAAGAAATAAAAGTAAGCAAAACCGACCCGGACAGCGGCTATATGATCCGTGATGGCAAGCCCGAAGGCTTCTTCTATCTGGACCACCGAACGGTGGATATGAAGTACAATCTCATTACCGATGTGCATGTGACACCGGGAAATGTACATGATTCCGTCCCCTATTTGTCCCGTTTGGACCGCCAACGGGAACGTTTTGGTTTTCAAGTAGAAGCCGTGGCACTAGACTCAGGTTATTTAACGACGCCGATTTGTCGAGGTTTACAAAACCGAAAGATTTTTGCCGTGATTGCTCACCGAAGATTCCATCCCAGACAAGGACTATTCCCAAAATGGAAGTTTGAATACGATGCCAAACGCAATATGTATAGATGCCCGGCCCAACAAGAACTGCCCTACCGGACGACGGACCGTAAGGGATATCGGCAGTATGCCTCTGACCCAGCACAGTGTCAGCATTGCCCGTTGCTGAACCAGTGTACCCAGTCTCAAAACCACCGCAAAGTGGTGACTCGGCATGTCTGGGAAGACAGCAAAGAGTGGGTACGGAGCAACCGGTTGAGCCTATCCGGTAAAAAACTGTACCGCAAACGAAAAGAGACGATTGAGCGAAGCTTCGCGGATGCCAAAGAGCTCCATGGGTTTCGCTATTGCCGTTTGCGCGGTCTTCCAAACGTCAGGGAACAAGCCCTTATGACGGCAGCCGTGCAGAACATGAAGAAGATGGCAATCCACCTGGATCGCCTGGAAAAACAGGGTAAACTCCCCTGTTTCCCCAGAGACCAGAGCATTATAATGCAAAAAAGAAACCCACGTCTCAAAATGACGGGGTTCTCGACAATCTGACACCCTGGTTCTCTAACCAGGGTGTACTATCGATGCAATATATTTTTAGGAGAAAGGTCTTCCTGCTTATGAACCTTCTCTGTTATGATGATCCACGTGATTCCGCTGTTTCACCTTCTTGGAACCAGATAACGGCTCCTGCTGATGACTACGCTCACGCTTTTCGTTACTTCCACCAGAATCCTGTGCTTCAGGGACAGGAATGGCTTTAGGCTTGCCCATTTATGCATCCTCCATTCTCAGTCTATATTTGTGGTACATCAACAAATCCGTTTATTACCATTAAAAATAGGACTATAGATGGTGTAGATCTTCTGTTTTATCGTGGTTTAGTGAATCCTGATGACGGCGATCATTACGATCCTGCTGCACTTGCTGTGCCTGATGACTATTCACTGGACGTTGCTCCAAATCATCAACAATGTTAGACAGGTTTTTATCCAGTCCGTTTTTGGCTTTTGTCATGTAGCCTTCCTCCTCATTCCTTCATACTACGAATGCGTCAATGACTGTAATGTCTGGGCACATTGGTGAATATGCCGAGTATAATCGGACACCAGCTGTTGAATGATATCTGTTCGTTCATCTACAGACTGTCCATCCCGCTCTACATCGACTAAGCTAACCTGCACTTCCCGGGAATCTACATAAGTACATGCAAAATCAAAGGAGTACATTTGTCGGCCTTCTACCTCGATGTGGATTCGTATTGCCCGGTTGTCAGCTTCATCTGCCTGTACCTGCGATTTATCCCCTGAATTCAAAAGAATCGGCAGTTGTTCCTGCCAGGCCTCTACCAGCTTTTGCTGATCTACTGTCATTTCTCGATTCATGCCAGCACCTCCATATCTGATAACGTGTGAAAAAACCGAGCTTTTTATACAACAAAAAAACCATTCTCCACGATTCCTGATCATTAGCATCTAAAGGCCAATGTACCAGCTATCGTATTTGAATGGCTTGGTTTATTTATAATATGGCGGAGAGGATGGGATTCGAACCCATGTGAGCTTGCACTCTAACGGTTTTCAAGACCGCCCCGTTATGACCGCTTCGGTACCTCTCCAGGTGGTAAATGGATAAAGCTGCTTCCCTTTTAAACACACTCAGGCGCAACAAAATTATTTTACCACAGAATTTCTAAGAATGCAATACTTACTGTTTAGGAGCAATAACCTCAATGCCTCGCATGTATGAACGCAGTACTTCTGGGATCACGATGCTTCCATCCTCTTGCTGATAGTTCTCCAAAATAGCAGCCACAGTCCGTCCTACAGCCAATCCTGAACCGTTCAGCGTATGTACAAATTCAGGCTTCGCCTTTGAATCTGGACGAAACCGGATGTTCGCACGACGCGCTTGGAAGTCTTCTGTGTTTGAACAAGAAGAAATCTCGCGGTACATGCCACTCTCAGGCAACCATACTTCCAGATCGTACGTTTTGGCAGACGTAAAACCCATATCTCCCGTGCAAAGTGCCAGCACACGATATGGAAGTCCGAGCAGCTGTAAAACACGCTCAGCGTTATTCGTCATTTTCTCCAATTCCTCATAAGAGGTATCCGGGTGAACCAGCTTAAGCATCTCTACTTTATTGAACTGATGCTGACGGATCAGGCCACGTGTATCACGTCCCGCTGATCCTGCCTCCGAGCGAAAGCATGAGCTGTATGCCACATAATATTTCGGAAGCTGCTCCGCATTCATGATCTCTTCACGGTGGTAGTTCGTTACCGGAACTTCAGCCGTAGGAATGAGATAATACTCCGTATCACGCAGCTTGAACAAATCTTCTTCAAACTTCGGAAGTTGGCCCGTTCCGTACAAGCTGTCCCGATTTACGATGTATGGAGGAAGCATTTCTTCATAACCATGCTCACTGCTGTGCAGATCCATCATAAAGTTAATCAGCGCACGTTCTAGTCTTGCTCCCAGTCCTTTGTAGAACGTAAAACGAGAACCCGTTACCTTGGCTGCTGCTTCAAAATCAAGAATATCTAGATCCTGAGCCAACTCCCAATGCGCTTTGGGTGTAAAAGAAAACTCGCGCGGCTCCGACCAGCGACGGATTTCTACATTATCCTCTTCCGATGCGCCAACAGGTACTGTTTCATTGGGAATATTCGGAATAGACATCACCAGTTCGTCGATCTGAACTTCCAGTTCGCGTACTTGCTCATCTAATTCTTTGATACGATCGGAGACTTGACGCATTTCTGCAATAAGATCATCCGCATTTTCCTTATTCTTCTTCAACTTGGCTACTTCACCGGATACCACGTTCCGACGATTTTTGAGCCCTTCACTTTCCTGAAGTAACTCACGACGGCTTACATCCAGATCTGTAAAACCATTAATCAGATCCAGAGATTTTCCCCTGTTCTGCAAAGCTTTCTCAACCCGACCAAGCTCATTACGTAAAATCTTTATATCTAACACAGGTAATCCCTCCTACACTACAAACCTGACTTTCACTATTCGCGGACCATATCCACAAAATATTGATGTAACCGGTAATCGTCTGTTAACTCCGGATGGAAGGATGAAGCCAGCAAATGACCCTGACGGGCTGCCACGATCTCGCCGTTATACTCAGACAGCACATCTACTCCCGTTCCAACAGACTGTATTAATGGTGCGCGTATAAATACGGCACGAACCGGTTCCTCAATCCCTTTAATGTTCAAGTCTGTTTCAAAGCTCTCTCTTTGGCGACCAAATGCATTACGCGATACTGTAATATCCATGAGTCCCAAATGTGCTTCTTCCTGTCCTTGAATCGTTTTAGCCAGTACAATCAATCCTGCGCAAGTGCCAAATACAGGCTTGCCTTGATTGGAAAACTGACGTATAGCCTCTATAAAGTCATACTTGCGCATTAGCTTACCGATAGTGGTACTTTCACCACCGGGAATGATAAGACCGGACAGCTCATCGAGCTGTTCGATCTTCTTCACCGCTATACCTTCCGCACCCGCACGTTCAACGCTTCGTATATGTTCAGCTACAGCGCCTTGCAGCGACAATACACCTATTTTCATGCCGGTCCCTTCTTTCTTACCAACCACGATCCTGCATGCGCTCATGCGGTGCCAGTTTGGAAATTTCAATGCCTTTCATAGGAGTTCCCAAATTCTTGGAGACTTCTGCGATCAGCTTGTAATCCGTATAATGAGTGGTCGCTTCCACGATTGCCCGTGCAAACTTCTCAGGGCTATCCGACTTGAAAATACCAGAACCTACAAAGACGCCATCAGCGCCTAAATGCATCATTAACGCGGCATCAGCAGGTGTTGCTACACCACCCGCTGCAAAGTTAACCACTGGCAGCTTGCCAAGCTCATGCACTTCTAACAGCAGTTCATATGCAACACCGAGGTTTTTCGCTTCTGCATACAGCTCGTCCTTCGACAAGTTTTGCACCTTGCGAATTTGACCATTGATAAAACGCATATGACGAACGGCCTCAACAATATTCCCAGTTCCCGGTTCACCCTTCGTACGGATCATAGATGCACCCTCACCAATGCGACGCAGCGCTTCTCCCAGATCCTTGGCTCCACAAACAAATGGAACGGTGAACTCCCGCTTATCAATATGGAAAACTTCATCCGCAGGTGTCAATACTTCGCTCTCATCGAGATAGTCAACACCGAGAGATTCCAGTACCTTTGCCTCTACAAAGTGACCGATGCGAGCCTTAGCCATAACAGGAATAGAAACAACCTTCATAACTTCTTCCACAATCGTTGGGTCAGCCATACGAGCAACCCCACCAGCTGCACGGATATCCGAAGGTACCCGTTCAAGAGCCATTACAGCTGTAGCTCCTGCTGCCTCTGCAATTTTAGCCTGCTCAGCGTTCATGACATCCATGATTACGCCACCTTTTTGCATCTCTGCCATACCTCTTTTTACACGCGAAGTTCCCGTTTCCATGTCGTTGCCTCCTGTAAGGGTTACGTTTAGATTCTAACTAAATATTTTACCGCACGAATGCCAAATACACAATCATTTCAAGCTGCAAAATAAGTAATGAAAAACAAGGTAGGTCGCTTAGCTTTGCTTATTAGGTTGCTTAGCTTTGCTTATTTAGAAGAGATTCTTAATTCCTTGGAACAGATCTCCGAAGAAATCACCGATTGCCCGGAAAAGCATTCGGAACCAGCCGCCCTCTTCTACTGCCGTCGTAGTAACCAGATCAACGGTTTTCGTCTGCCCTTTATCCACACCGTCTGTCTTGTACGTGTACGTAATGGTTCCGACTTTGGCCCCTTGCTTCAAAGGTGCTACAAGAGAGCTTGCTGGTGTAATGTTCGTTGTAAAGGTTACCTTGGGATTGCTCGCACCCTTGGGTACGATAAAACTTACTGCATCTTTTGTAACGATCGGCACTTCTGTTTCCGTACCTTTGGTCACTGGCACATTCTCAACACCCTTAACCACCGTCTTTGGGGCAATAACCTGCTTCACTTCAAAATTATCAAAACCATAGTTCAGCACTTTAGCTGTCTCTGTAAAACGGTGTGCATCTGAATCAGCTCCCATAACTACACTGATGAGACGCATTCCATTGCGCTCAGCGGTTCCTGTAAAACAGTTGCCAGCATTGGCCGTATGGCCTGTTTTCATCCCGTCTAAACCTGGGTAAGCAAACTTTCTAAAGTTAGTAATATTTTTGTTTGCTTCTAGCATCCAGTTAATGTTAATAAGCGGCGCCTTGTCAGTAGGACGGAATTTGTAAGATTGAATTGTTGTGAATCGTGTGTAATCCGGATGATCTTTAATGATGTAACCAGCCAGAGTAGCTGCATCTCTGGCTGTCATCACCGTTTCCCGGTCTGTATCCGGCTGGAAGCCTTTCGGCATATCACCACGGTCCAAACCAGTCGAGTTGATAAAATACGTATTTTTCATGCCCATTTTCTGAGCTGTTTCATTCATTAGTTTTACAAAATCCTGCTCAGTTCCGGATACGCGTTCAGCAAGGGCTACTGTTGCATCATTAGCAGAACCTACCGCCATTGCAATATAAAGCTCTTCTACCGTATGTTGATCCCCTTGAGCCAAAAAAATACGTGATCCAATGCTCTTAGAAGCATTCTCGTTAACCGTAACCTTATCCGTCCACTTGAGTTTACCTTGCTTAACCTGTTCAGCCACGATGTATTCTGTCATCATTTTAGTCATACTTGCTGGTGGAAGTGGTTCATCTGGATTCATAGACAGTAATACTTGCCCAGTGGAAGGCTCGACCAAAATGGCCGAACGTAGTGCCAGACTAGGGGGGGTAATAGAACCTGTCCCCGTAATATTGGTTGCCTGTGTTGCTGCTCCAGCTGCAAAAGTAGCCACGCTCGGATCGAAATTGCCTACAACAGGCAATGCCGACATATACATCATATTGAGCACCATGACTGCAGTCACACTCTTTTTAATCATGCTACGTTTTGTATTTCGTTTTAAATTGTTCGCTTTCAAATGAATACAAACTCCTCTCGTACCTCAACCCGATCCGCTATGTATAACGAGACGGTGGTTACAGCCTCTACTCGGCCAATGTAATTAATGTTTTAGTGTTAAAATCCAGTTTCATTTCGTTTTATTTCGCTTTCTTAGTTGTATCCTGTCATGAGCATTTTCTGCTCAAATCTTCTTCACTAGTAGGAATCGTCCAAAAGACCTACGTGTCCTAATTCATCAATAATTTCGTTATAAAGGCGGACACTTGTCTATTCTATCACAGGGGTATCTCTAAAAAAAGACAGGCAGAGCGAAATACGCTCTGCCTGTCGTCAAGTCTACTACAGCCGAACTTTATAGAGAGTAGTTTGGTGCTTCTTTCGTAATTTGCACATCATGCGGATGGCTCTCACGCAGACCAGCGCCTGTAATACGGATAAAGCTTGTATCGTTACGAAGCTCTTCAATATTAGCTGTACCACAATAACCCATACCGGAACGAAGACCGCCCAACAGCTGATGAACAGTGTCGGAAAGTGGTCCTTTATAAGCAACGCGTCCTTCGATGCCTTCCGGTACCAATTTCTTGTCGTCATCTTGAAAATAACGATCTTTACTACCTTGCTTCATCGCAGCCATAGAGCCCATACCGCGATATACTTTGAAGCGGCGTCCTTGATAAATTTCAGATTCGCCCGGGCTTTCTTCCGTACCTGCAAAAAGACTTCCCAGCATTACCGCAGAAGCGCCTGCCGCAATGGCTTTTGTAATTTCACCGGAGTATTTAATACCGCCGTCTGCAATAATAGGAATATTATATTCACGTGCTACTGTTGCACAATCATAAATTGCTGTTACCTGTGGAACACCTATCCCTGCAATTACGCGTGTTGTACAGATGGAGCCTGGACCAATACCGACTTTTACGACCGATGCTCCTGCTTCAATCAATTCGCGCGTTCCGTCTCCAGTAGCTACATTACCTGCTACAATCGTCAGATCAGGATAAGCTTCACGCAGCTTGCGGACCGCTTCAATGATGTTAATATGATGGCCGTGAGCAGAGTCCACAACAATCATATCCACACCCGCTTTTACAAGTGCTTCAGTCCGATCAAATGTATCCTTGGAAATACCAACAGCCGCACCGACCAGAAGACGACCTTGTGCATCTTTCGCTGCGTTCGGAAATTGAATAGCTTTCTCAATATCTTTAATGGTGATAAGACCTTTGAGATAATTTTCATCATCGACCAATGGGAGCTTTTCAATCTTATGCTTTTGCAAAATGACTTCCGCTTCCTGTAAAGTCGTACCTACAGGTGCAGTTACCAGTTCTTCCTTCGTCATGACTTCACTGATTTTAAGGTTAAAATCGTGAATAAAGCGAAGATCGCGGTTGGTAATAATACCCACCAGTTTGTTTTCTTCGTTTACAACAGGTACACCAGAAATACGGTATTTACCCATAACTGCTTCGGCATCGGATACCAAATGATCCGGAGTCAATGAGAATGGATTGGTGATAACACCGCTCTCAGAACGTTTAACCCGATCCACCTCTACCGCTTGCTGTTCAATCGACATATTTTTATGAATAATACCGATACCGCCCTCACGAGCCATCGCGATTGCCAACACTGCCTCAGTAACAGTATCCATACCAGCACTCATCAAAGGAATATTCAGCTTTACGTTATCACTCAAACGAGTCGCCACGCTTACTTCTTTGGGCAGAACCACCGACTTGCGAGGTACCAGTAAAACATCGTCAAAGGTAAGGCCTTCCTTACCGAATTTATCTTCCCACACCAAGATGATCCTCCTTCAAATTGTTTAGTCTGTATTGGTCTTGTTGTCTGTCCGACATGGACAAATCAAGGCTCTCTGAAAATATATTATTGCAATCTTAGCAAAGCGGTATAGGGGTGTCAAGCCTTCAACAATAGCCCTAACCTTTAGTATTTCCCTGTACAAACAACTGTACTCCTACGGAGGACAACCTTTAAAAATAAGCGTATTTAAGAGTAATAGCTATTCACAAGGGTGTATCTCTTCTTTGAATGCGCAGCATAGAAGCAATTATACAAGTGGTTTGCACCGTAATATACCAAAGAGGACCATGATCTCATTGAGATCATGGTCCTCTTTACTTGTTGCTTGGCGACGTCCTACTCTCCCAGGACCCTGCGGTCCAAGTACCATCGGCGCTGGAGGGCTTAACGGTCGTGTTCGGGATGGGTACGTGTGGAACCCCTCCGCTATCGCCACCAAACATGAATTTGCTATGCAAATTCTATCGTACGGTTATTCAGTTCATCACATATCGTGTGAATGAATAGCCATGCGCTTGTCGTATGTCACTTGTACATACCTTCAAGGTTACACCCTGAAAACTGGATCCGAAACTCATTTGCGTTTTATCTTAGGATAAGCCCTCGACCGATTAGTATTGGTCAGCTCCATGCATTACTGCACTTCCACCCCCAACCTATCTACCTCGTCGTCTTCAAGGGGTCTTACATACTGGGAAATCTCATCTTGAGGGGGGCTTCACGCTTAGATGCTTTCAGCGCTTATCCCTTCCGTACATAGCTACCCAGCGGTGCTCCTGGCGGAACAACTGGTACACCAGCGGTACGTCCATCCCGGTCCTCTCGTACTAAGGACAGCTCCTCTCAAATTTCCTACGCCCACGACAGATAGGGACCGAACTGTCTCACGACGTTCTGAACCCAGCTCGCGTACCGCTTTAATGGGCGAACAGCCCAACCCTTGGGACCTACTTCAGCCCCAGGATGCGATGAGCCGACATCGAGGTGCCAAACCTCCCCGTCGATGTGGACTCTTGGGGGAGATAAGCCTGTTATCCCCAGGGTAGCTTTTATCCGTTGAGCGATGGCCCTTCCATGCGGTACCACCGGATCACTAAGCCCGACTTTCGTCCCTGCTCGACTTGTAGGTCTCGCAGTCAAGCTCCCTTCTGCCTTTGCACTCTTCGAATGATTTCCAACCATTCTGAGGGAACCTTGGGGCGCCTCCGTTACTCTTTAGGAGGCGACCGCCCCAGTCAAACTGCCCACCTGACACTGTCCTCGCACCGGATTACGGTACCAAGTTAGAACCTAGATACGATCAGGGTGGTATCCCAAGGATGCCTCCCTTCAAGCTGGCGCTCAAAGTTCTACGGCTCCCACCTATCCTGTACAGATCGTACCCAAATTCAATATCAAGCTGCAGTAAAGCTCCATGGGGTCTTTCCGTCTTGTCGCGGGTAACCTGCATCTTCACAGGTATTAAAATTTCACCGGATCTCTCGTTGAGACAGCGCCCAAGTCGTTACGCCATTCGTGCGGGTCAGAATTTACCTGACAAGGAATTTCGCTACCTTAGGACCGTTATAGTTACGGCCGCCGTTTACTGGGGCTTCGGTTCATAGCTTCGCCCCGAAGGGCTTACCACTCCCCTTAACCTTCCAGCACCGGGCAGGCGTCAGCCCGTATACTTCGCCTTGCGGCTTCGCACAGACCTGTGTTTTTGCTAAACAGTCGCTTGGGCCTTTTCACTGCGGCCCCCTCGGGCTATTCACCCTACCGAGGCACCCCTTCTCCCGAAGTTACGGGGTCATTTTGCCGAGTTCCTTAACGAGAGTTCTTCCGCGCGCCTTAGAATTCTCTTCTCGCCTACCTGTGTCGGTTTGCGGTACGGGCACCTTCTCCTGGCTAGAGGCTTTTCTTGGCAGTCTGAGATCATGACCTTCGCTACTACAATTTTCGCTCCCCATCACAGCCCAGCCTTACGATGTGCGGATTTGCCTACACACCAGCCTCACTGCTTAGACGGACATCCATCAGTCCGCGTCACTACCCTACTGCGTCACCCCATCGCTCATAACGGATTACGGTGGTACAGGAATTTCGACCTGTTGTCCTTCGACTACGCCTATCGGCCTCGCCTTAGGTCCCGACTTACCCTGAGCGGACGAACCTTCCTCAGGAACCCTTAGGCTTTCGGCGGATCTGATTCTCACAGATCTTTTCGTTACTCATACCGGCATTCTCACTTGAATGCAGTCCAGCGCTCCTTACGGTACACCTTCAACCCGCATTCAACGCTCCCCTACCCCTGATGCAAGCATCAAGCCATAGCTTCGGTGGTGTGTTTAGCCCCGTTACATTTTCGGCGCAGAGTCACTCGACCAGTGAGCTATTACGCACTCTTTCAATGGTGGCTGCTTCTAAGCCAACATCCTGGTTGTCTGTGCAACTCCACATCCTTTCCCACTTAACACACACTTGGGGACCTTAGCTGATGGTCTGGGCTGTTTCCCTTTCGACAATGGATCTTAGCACTCACTGTCTGACTCCCGGAACTAAATCTATGGCATTCGGAGTTTGACTGAGCTTGGTAACCCTTGCGGGCCCCGCACCCAATCAGTGCTCTACCTCCACGATTCTTCTTTCCGAGGCTAGCCCTAAAGCTATTTCGGGGAGAACCAGCTATCTCCGGGTTCGATTGGAATTTCTCCGCTACCCCCACCTCATCCCCGCATTTTTCAACATGCGTGGGTTCGGGCCTCCAGTGCGTGTTACCGCACCTTCACCCTGGACAGGGGTAGATCACCCGGTTTCGGGTCTACGTCCACGTACTCAAGTCGCCCTATTCAGACTCGCTTTCGCTGCGGCTTCAGCTCTTCACCTTAACCTTGCACGGGAACGTAACTCGCCGGTTCATTCTACAAAAGGCACGCCATCACCCCTAGATCGGGCTCTGACTTCTTGTAAGCACACGGTTTCAGGATCTATTTCACTCCCCTTCCGGGGTGCTTTTCACCTTTCCCTCACGGTACTGCTTCACTATCGGTCGCCAGGGAGTATTTAGCCTTGGCAGATGGTCCTGCCGGATTCATACGGGGTTTCACGTGCCCCGCACTACTCGGGATCCGTCTCGGAGAGAACAAGTTTTGAACTACAGGGCTTTTACCTTCTCTGGCGGGCCTTTCCAGACCTCTTCATCTAACCGGTTCCTTTGTAACTCCATGTGAGACGTCCCACAACCCCAAGGAGCAAGCTCCTTGGTTTGGGCTAATCCGCGTTCGCTCGCCGCTACTGACGGAATCACTATTGTTTTCTCTTCCTCAGGGTACTTAGATGTTTCAGTTCCCCTGGTCTGCCTCTATTCTGCCTATGTATTCAGCAGAAAGTGACTGTCGATGAAGACAGCCGGGTTTCCCCATTCGGACATCCCCGGATCAAAGCTTGCTTACAGCTCCCCGAGGCTTTATCGTTGTTCGCCACGTCCTTCGTCGGCTCCTGGCGCCTAGGCATCCTCCGTGTGCTCTTTGTAGCTTAACCTAGTATTTACATCGTAAATACGATTTGCTTTGAATTTCGGTTCAACA
>NZ_CP151960.1:15000-112500 GCF_038593075.1 Paenibacillus sp. FSL L8-0638 | reverse complement strand
GTGTTTCTTATCATCTCTTGCTTACTACTTTTCGTGATCTCTGGATTTGTGTATGAGTGGATTGCATCCAAAAAGGATAAATCACAATACCCGCCTCCGGGGGAATTAGTCGATGCCGGGGGCTATCGACTTCATATTCGTAAACTCGGTAACGGCTCTCCGACAATATTGCTTGAATCAGGGAGTGGGGAAAGTAGCCTGTCCTGGAGAGATATTCCCGAAAAGCTGTCATCATTCGCCACTGTTGTATCCTATGACCGGGCAGGCTATGCCTGGAGCGAGGAGGCTGCTACTCCACGAACCGGGGAAAACATCGTTCGGGAGCTTCATCTCGCCTTAAAAAACGCAGACATCCAAGCTCCTTATATCCTGGTAGGCCATTCTCTCGGAGGGATGTACTCAAGACTGTACGCGCAGACCTACAAAGACGAAGTGGCAGGATTGGTTCTGGTGGATGCTAGGCCTGAGAATGACGCTCGCCGGACAAATGAGATCTATGCCAAAGAACGACCCAAGGTCAATCCCTCCCCGTTAATATCCATTCTCCTAGAAAAGTCAGGAGCTTTTCGCCTGTTTCCCAATTTTATGCTAACGGGTCGAGTCGAATATCAAGATAGAAACTCTTTTGTGAATATTGTCGCTTCTTCTAAGTACTTTCGATCTGTTGCGGAGGAAGGTGATCTAGCAAGCACTACCGAAGATGCCATACGGGGACAGCATCTGGGCAACCTCCCTGTACGTGTAATTGCCCGGGGCGTTCAACAAGATTTGACTCAGTTCGGTATTAGTAAGCGCGGAAATGATCAGATCGAACAAAGCTGGCAAATGGGACAGCGCGAGATGCTTAACATCTCTACAAACAGCAAATTTATTGTTGCCAAGAAGAGCGAGCATATGATCATCCATGATCAACCGGAGCTTGTCATCCAGGTCATCCGTGAACTCATCACCGACACCAGTCATTTTCAGTCAACCATGTCTAGAGCATACACAGACGATTAGGGACTTTATATGTTAAGGACAGCATAAAAAAAACAAAAGACGCCCCGAGTTCCTTCTATATAAAGGAATCCGGGCGTCTTTGCTACCCTATACTATTCTCGTTGATTGATCTTAGGACAGAATAGGCTTGTTTTTAGATGAGGCTTCTGCAATTTTACCAAGTATTTGTTTCAGTACTTTAGCATTTTCCCCGACAAAACCGGAATCAAGCAGCACATCATGCGTTCCGATGACTTCGTATTCTTTGTATTGACCATGCGTCGCCTGTTGCCATAACAATTTATCTAATGATGTATCTGGACCAATACTATCATCCTCTGCAATCAGAGCATGGATATTCGCATGAACTTCACCTGCGTTAATAAGCTCATCGCGGTAGGTGGAGTAAACCAACATTTTGTCCATGACTCGCTCCCTGTCGGCTGGATCGGCGAGGAATACTTTGTACTGCTCCCTAATGCTATCCAGCACCGTCTCGACAATCTCTTCAAGCTCCTCAGGTGTCGATTCATCCTTGGACATCTTTCTCATAGCATCTACCATAATAATGTCACCAACATGGTAGCCTCGGCTTTCCATAGCTTTAGCTACCTCGAAGGCGAGATTTCCTCCAAGTGAGTATCCAAGGAATACATATGGGCCCTCGGCTTGAATGTTCACGATGGCATCGATGTATCGATCCAGCATATCTTGGCCCTGGAAACGATCGCCGATAAATTCCATCCCGTACACCTCGCAAAGCCCATCCAGCTCCTTGGCCATCTCATAGTACCCCAGAGAGTGACCTACCCGAGGAGGGAAGCAAAATACTTTAAGCGTTCCTTTCCCTGGGAAGTGGATAATTTCCATTTCTTGTTCGTCGGCAGTAGTTGTTGCCTGCAGCTTGAAAATTTCATGCGCCATTTCTTCCACAGTCGGCAGATTAAACACGGCCTGGAGTGGGAGATGGACGCCCATATTAGACGAGATCCTTTGGATCAAGCCCAATACTTTCAGGGAATGGCCCCCAAGGTCAAAGAAATGATCTCTGATCCCGATTTCCTGTACGCCGAGCACCTCGGACCAAATCTGAGCGAGCTCTACTTCTGTCTGCGTACGTGGCGCGATATACTCCGCTGTGCTCCGCAGAAGGGTTTCTGGTGCCGGTAGCGCTTTGCGATCCAATTTGCCATTCGGATTCAGCGGCATTTGTGCGAGCTGTACGAAAGCAGTCGGAATCATGTAGCTTGGCAGCTCGCTGCCCAGTGCTTCGCGTAATACGCCCGCTGCGAGCCCTTCCTCGGCCACAAAGTATGCGCAAAGCTGAGTACTTCCGCTGGAGTCAGCCAGTGCTAGAACAACCGCTTCCTGCACCGATGGCACCCTCAGAATTTGTGCCTCCACTTCTCCCAGCTCAATGCGGTAACCCCGGATTTTTACCTGGTGATCGATCCGTCCCAAATACTCAATATTTCCGTCTGGCAGCCATCGGGCCAAATCGCCTGTTCGGTAAATCCGTGCTCCCGGTTTGTACGGGTGAGGAATGAACTTCTCTGCCGTCAGGTCCGGCTGGTTGAAATACCCCCGCGCTACCCCTTCGCCTGCAATGCAGAGTTCTCCCGGTACCCCCACAGGTGATACCTGAGAAGCGCTGTCCATCATCCATACTTGGACGTTAGCGTACGGTTTGCCGATCGGCACATGCGTTAGAGCCGCAGTCTCAGGGCTAGTTGTATATCGGGTCGCATATACGGCCGCTTCGGTAGGACCATAGATATTCTCCAGTACTGCGTGTGGAGATACTTTATAGTACTCTTCTACAAGTTTGGCAGGCAGCGTCTCGCCGCAGGCAAACAGGTATTTCAGAGTAAGGAATCCTTGGGTGCCGCTTTCTTTCAAGTATTGAACGAGCACACTGAGCATCGATGGCACCAAATTAAGATGCGTGATTCGGTTCGTATCCACAGCCTCCAGCAGTGCCATCGGGTCTTTGTCCACGCCTTGTGGCAGGATCACGAGAGTCCCCTGTCCAAAGAACCAGCAGAACAGCTCTGGCACAGAGAAGTCAAAGGTGAATGTCGTTTTGAGCAGGAAACGGTCGCCTGCCAACATCGGATATTCAGCTTCCAGCTGACTCAGCGTATGGACGGCAGAGCGGTGTTCAATCATTACACCTTTCGGCTTGCCGGTTGAACCTGACGTGTAAATGATATACGCCAGATGCTCCGGTCCCGCAATTGGCTCCAGATTCGAGCTATCCCCATGGTACGCCTGCGGATCATCAAGTGCCATGATCGTGCCAGTGAACGGGAAACGATCTTTAAGATGGTTCTTCGTCAGCAGAAGCTTCGCCCCCGAATCCTCCAGCATGTGGCGAATACGGTCTTCTGGGAACTCCGGATCAATCGGTACATAGGCCCCACCAGCTTTTAGAATGGCATGAATACCAATGATCATCTCAAGCGAGCGCTCGACCATGATGCCAACTGGTTGGTCCGGTCTGACCCCTTGGGCACGCAGCGTACGTGCAAGACGGTTCGCCTGCTGATGAAGTTCTCCATAGGTAAGCTTCGTTTCTCCGTAAACAAGTGCTGTACGATCCGGTGTGAGCGCAGCCTTTTCCTCAAATATGCCTTGGAGGGTCTGCTCACGCGGATAAGGAGCTACTGTATCTCCCCACACCTCTATTATTTGTGATTTCTCTTCTGGCGTGATCAGTTCCAGCTCATCAATACGGATAGCAGGTTGTACAGATACGCTTGTCAGAATTCTCGTCAAGTGTCCTTGAATCCGTTCCACGCTCTCCCGGTCATAGACGCGAGCATTATATCGATACAAGAACTCCAGACTACGTCCCGGCAGCACAATAAGGTTAAAATCATAATTCGTCTGTTCAAACATCTGAACATCTGTAATTTTGTATTCAGCCTCTTCACTGGCAATTTTCTCTTCCAGATGCTCTTCTACCGGGTAATTTTCGAACACCATAATATGAGAAATCAAATCTTGCTTTTGTTCGCTCTGTGCTTGAATCTCATAGAGCGGATAGGAATCATAAGCATGTCCTGCCAAATATAATTCCTGCTGTCTTTTCATCACATGGGAGAACGTATCGCTTCCCTCGGCCTGAACCCGAACTGGAACTGTATTAATGAAGAGACCGATCATGCCTTCGATACCCGGAATCTCGGCAGGTCTTCCCGATACCACACTTCCGAAGACGATATCCTGGCTTCTATTGTAGCGCTGCAACACGATTCCCCAGGCTGCTTGCATCAGCGTATTCATCGTCACCTGATGCTGTTTGGCCACCTGTTCCAGGCGATCGGTCAGTTCCGCATCCAACGTGAATACCAGCTTCTCCGACACATAGGCCTCTGCTTTTGCCGATGGCTGTGTGATGGCTTGTGGCAGCTTCGTCTGCTGCTCGTAGCCTTCCAGGTACCCTCTCCAGTAAGAGGATGCCTCTTCCTCGCCTTGTTTCTCCAACCATTGAATGTACTGGCTGTACGATGCTGCTACAGGAAGCTCAGGTTCCCTTTGCTCACGTAGAGCTCCGTATGTTTCAAACACTTCCTGGAGCACAAGTGGCATACACCAGCCATCCAAAATGATGTGATGAGAGCTCCACAACAGATGGTAATGCTCTTTTGCAGTACGTAGAATAGCAACACGGAGCAAGGCTTCATTCGCAAGATCAAAGCCTCTTGCTTTGTCTTGGGCAACATAAGCTGCAAGACGCGCTTCTATTTCAGCGGAATCCAGCTCATGCAAATCCTCGTATACGAAATCGCATGCTCTTTCTTTGAACACAATCTGTATAGGGAAATCGCCCCATCCAGCATGGAAATTCGTTCTCAATATGGCATGCCGTTTCATCAGTTGCTGTAAGCTGCGTTTGAAAACCTCAGGATAGAACACTCCCTGAATTTCAAATGTGGCCTGCTCAAAGTAGACCTCTGAATGAGCCTCCAGCAAGCTGTGGAACAACATCCCCTTTTGCATCGGCGTCAGTTTATACATATTTTCAATACTACCGATATGCCGTGTCTGCTCTTCTAACTCCTCAATCTTTTCCAAGCTGATATCTTTGAGGAGTACATCGCTTGGTGTTAGTTCTGTTCTTTCCTTACTTACGCAATGTCCAATGACTTCACTAAGACGGTTCTTCAGAATGCCAACAAACTTAGCCACGGACTCCCCGTGGAACTGATGATGGTTATAGCTGACCGAGAGTTGAAGCTGCCCTTCGGCAATCAGTCCATTAATGTTCAATGCCTGATGCTGCACCATCTGCTCACTGACCTCAGGTCCTACGGAGTAAGGCGATACTTCCATCGTCCCTCCTGCAAGATCCTGATCGAACTGACCCAAGTAGTTGAACGTAATCTCCGGTTCAACCGAGAAGGAGGAGGCATCGGGACTGTCGCTTAAATATTTCAAAATCCCATATCCGACACCTTTGTTCGGGATACGACGCAAGCCTTCCTTTACACGCTTGATTCTGGCCCCGATCTCCAATTCCCCGTCCATCTCAAGGGCGACAGGGTATTGACTTGTAAACCAGCCTATTGTGCGAGTAATATCCAGTTCCGGTACAACAGGCTCCCGCCCATGTCCCTCCAGAAGGATGCCTACACGTTCGATTCCCGTCCACTCGTGAACAGCCATACCAAGGGCCGTCAGGAGCAGATCGTTGACCTCCGTATTGTAAGTACGGTTCGCTTCTTTCAGGAACTGCTCTGTCTCTTCTGGTGACCATCTGACCGTGATAGCCTCGCTATCTTTGATGAGAAGAGCGCCATCTACCTTGTCTTTGGGAAGAGGGACAAAGCCACCTCCTTCTACCTCTGCCCAATAGCTGCGTTCTTGTTCAGCCGCCGGGCTGTTAGCAAATTGTGTGATTCCCTCAACCCATGCACGGTACGAATCCGTCTTCTGCGGAAGCTTGACTGCTTCTCCACGTGCTGCCTGCTCGTAGCCTTCCTGCAGGTCCTCAAAGAGGATACGCCAGGATACGCCATCCACAGCCAGATGATGAATAACGATCAACAGATGTTCGCCTTCCGCACAGCGGAACAGACCCAGTCTAAAGAGAGGTCCATCCTCCAGAGAGATGCTGCGCTGAATGGCTTCCACACCCGCTTCTATTGCTGAAGCCGGGTCTGTCTCATCCCGCAGGTCGTGGATTTGGAGGCTATAGAGTTCACCCTCACCTACGCTCCGGTTCCAGGCCTCCAATCCCTGCTCTCCTTGGCGGAACACCAGTCGTAAAGCATCATGATGCTCTGCAATTGTCCGAACAACCTCGGCGAGCGCATCGGTATTGAAGCCATCCCGTCGGTACAACATGACCGACTGATTAAAGTGATGCAGATCCATTGACTGTTCATCGAAGAATCTGTGCTGAGCAGGTCCCAGTCTTACCGATCCGTGTACCTCGCTTTGGTCCGCAATTCGGCTGACCACACTAACGCGCTGCGCCAACTCTGCAATTGTCGGATAACCGAACAAATCCTTCATTTCAAGCTTGTAGCCTGCTTGAAGAAGCCTTGAAGATACTTGAATGGATTTGATCGAGTCACCTCCAAGTTCAAAGAAATTATCATGAATGCCGACAAGCGGCACGCCAAGTACACCTTGCCAGATTGAATCCAAAATGTTCTCCACATCCGTCCGCGGAGCGGTAAAGTCTGCTCCCGCCTTTATACCCGAGTTCGGTTCAGGCAGTGCCTTGCGATCCAGCTTGCCATTCGGTGTCAGAGGCATCACGTCCAGTTGGACGAAGTAAGACGGAATCATATATGCAGGCAGTCCGGCAGACAGTTCGTTTCTCAGCTCGCTGACAGACATTTCACGATCCGCTACAAAGTAAGCACACAGAGACTTCTGTCCATTGGCGTCTGCCCACGCAACAACGAGAGCTTCCTCGACAAGGGGCATATCCAGCAACTTGGCCTCAATCTCACCAAGCTCAATACGATAGCCCCGGATTTTGACTTGATGGTCAATACGCCCAATGTACTCAATGTCTCCATTAGGAAGGCGACGAGCTAAATCTCCGGTCCGATACATATTTCCTTCCGCGGCGAACGGATTCCTAATGAATTTTTCGGCGGTAAGATCCGGACGGTTCAGGTACCCACGGGCTACTCCGTCCCCGGCGATGTACATTTCGCCCTCCACACCTAACGGTACGAGACGAAGCTGTTCATCCAGGATATGAATGTATATATTGTCTGACGGCAAACCAATCGGTACGGATTCCCGTGTATCCTTCGCAGGATCGTACAGGTGAATCATGCAACCGACGACGGTTTCGGTTGGACCGTATTCATTGTAGATTTTGATATTGCCATCAAAGAGGTCGGTAATCGTTTTTGACAAATGTGTGGTCAGATTCTCTCCACCCACAATGAGCTGCTGAATGCGACTTTCCGCTGGAATGGTCATATCTTTAATCAGACTGAGATGCGTCGGCGTCAGCTTGAGAATATCCACCGCATTTTCGCGCAAAATATGCTGTACAACCTCTGCCTTATCTATACCATCATAAATCCGTACTATTCCTCCATTTATTAACGGAGTAAACATTGATGTCATCGTCAAGTCAAACGAAATGGATGAATACAGCGGGAAGTCCGTTGGTTGCCCTGCACAATAGACTTTATTTGCCCACCAGATGTAGTTCACGATTCCTTTATGGTTAATCATGGTTCCCTTCGGATTTCCTGTTGTACCCGAAGTATAGATTAGATACACCAAATCGTTTCCTCTCACAGGAATATTAGGATTATTCACTCCGTCTCCGTAGATGTGCGGAGAATCCAACTCCATAACCATTCCCTCAAAGGAAGCTAGTTTCGTCAGGTGGCTCTGTGTGAGCAGAATCTCAGCGCCAGAGTCCTTCAGAATATACTGAATCCGCTCCTGCGGATATTCAGGATCAATCGGTACATAGGCTCCACCCGCTTTGAGTACCCCCATGATGGCAACCAGCAGTTCCACTGACCGATCCGCCAACAGCCCCACTACTTGTTCACTCCGTAGTCCTTGGGCTATCAAGGTGGAAGCTAGTCTGTTCGCCTGCTCGTTCAGCTCCCGATATGTGATCTGGATGTCGCCGTTTATTGCCGCGATCTTATCCGGCGTTCGGGCCACCTGTTCCTCAAACAAGGTATGCAGGCCCTGATCACTTGGGTAGACATGAGCCTTGCCACCCCAGTCAAGCAGGTTTGTCCGTTCCTCTGGTGTTACAATCTCCAGCTCCTGTATCGTCGCTTGCGAACGAGTAGCTACCTGATCGAGCATTTGCAATAAATGTCCTCCGATTCGCACAATGCTTTCTTGCTCGTAGACCGAAGCATTGTAGCGAATGCAGACCTTAATGTCCTCGCCTGGAATGACCACCAGGTTAAAGTCATAGTTGGTTTGCTCAAACATGGCGAAGTTGGCGACTTCGAGATTGTCCTCCGTTTGATTACCCGACTGTTCTACCTGTTCGTCAAGCGGATAATTTTCAAAGATCATAATATGAGAAATCAGGTCTTGCTTTTGGCTTGTTTTCCCCTGAATCTCATACAACGGATAGGTGTCGTAGGCACGACCAGCCAACGAATGTGCCTGTGTACGTTTCATTACCTCGACGAAGGCCTCGTCTTTGGATGACTGTACACGGATAGGTACTGTATTAATAAACAGACCCACCATATTCTCGATCCCTGCAATCTCAGCCGGTCTACCCGATACAACGCCGCCGAAAACTACATCCGAGCTGGCATTATAACGTTGAAGAATCAGTCCCCAAGCTGTCTGCATGAGTGTGTTGACGGTCACGTGATTGCGCTTCGCGACAACATCCATTTTACCGGTCAAAGATGCACCCAGATGGAGAACATGCTCTTTCAGGACATAGCCCGCTTCTTTGGCTTGAGATTTCGTTTTACCTTCCGGCAATACGGTATTCCCGTCATAATCTTCGAGATATTGGCTCCAATATGTTGAAGCTTCTTGATCATCCTGTGCATCAAGCCACTCGATATAACGGCTATAGGGCTGAGCTGGCGGCAGGACAGGCTGTAATTGCTGTTTCTTGGCAGAATAATAATCGAACAGCTCCTGTGTAATGATCGGGATACACCAGCCATCCATAACAATATGGTGGAAGCTCCACAATACAAGACAGCTTTGATCCTTCTGCAAGACGGTCACTCGCATCAGCGGATCTTCTGACAAGCTGAACCCCTTAACCATATCTTCAGCAGTGTAAGCCTGAATCTGGGCTTCTTGTTCCTGCATAGATGCGTCGCGCAAATCTACGTAGTGCAGAGGGATTAACCGTTGCTTAAAGACAACTTGCAGCGGTACATCCGCAATGTTGTTGTAAAAGCCGGTACGTAGTATGGCATGTCGTTGCACCAAAGCCTGGAAGCTCTCGAAGAAGATATCTACATCGAAGCTGCCACGCATCTCAAACGTTGCCTGTTCGAAGTATGAAGAGGAGTCCGGCTCCAGCAGGCTGTGAAACAGCATGCCCTTCTGCATTGCCGTCAGCTTGTACACATCCTCAATCTCTCCGATATGAGCCGTCTGCGCCGTGAGTCGATCAAGCTGCTCCAATGTTAATCCTTGGAACAGAACATCACTAGGTGTAAGCTGTGAACGCTCCTGAGCTACACAATGCCGGATGACCTCACTAAGGCTTGACTGTAATAATTCAGCAAAATGACTCACCGTCTCGTTACGATACTGCCTGTTGCTGTACGTAATCGTCAGTGATAGCTGTCCTTCAGCAATCATGCCATTCACATCCAGAGCATATTGCTGTGGTGTGAGATCGCTGAGCGCCTTACCAACTGAATGCGTGGATAGGCTAAGGGCATTACCCTCCAAATCCTGGTCAAACTGTCCAAGGTAGTTGAAGGAAACTTCTGGTTCTACGCTGAATCGAGTGTCTTTTTCCGGTGCCATATATTTCAGCAGACCGTAGCCGATACCTTTGTGCGGAACCTCTCGCAAATTCTCCTTGATGCGCTTGATCCGGGTAGATACTTCCTGCCCATCTTGCAGGTTCAGCAGAACAGGGTACTGAGTTGTGAACCAGCCCACGGTACGGGTAATATCCAGATCTGGTACGATCATTTCCCGTCCATGTCCTTCAAGGTTAACCAGAACCTGCTCCATGCCTGTCCAGCGCTGAATAGCTGCTCCCAGAGCAGTCAAGAGTAAATCATTCGTCTCCGTATGATAAGCCCGGTTTGCTTGTCGCAACAGCAGCTCTGTTTCTTCAGCAGACCACGTTACCGTAACCGACTCGGTATCCCGAACGGTGCCTGGCTCCTGATCCTTATCCTTGGGCAGTGGAGCCAGAAGCGTCTCCTCAATCTGCTGCCAGTATGAACGCTCCTCGTCCAGGGCAGGACCTGCTGCATACTTCGCCGCTTGCTCGGACCATACAAGATACGAATCGGTCTTTTGCGGAAGAACAATCGTTTGTCCATTCAACGCCTGCTCGTATCCTGTTGCAATGTCTTCAAACAGGATGCGCCAGGACACACCGTCAACCAAGAGGTGATGAATGACAATCAACAAATGATCACCATCTTCACAATGGAACAGGCCTAGCTTGAACAGTGGGCCACCTTCCAAGTCAAAGCTTGCCTGAATGGCATCGGCTTGGGCCTGAACCGCAGCTGTCTGGTCTTCCGCCTGCCACATATCAGCAATGTCCAATGTGTAGAGCTCGCCTTCATCTGTTCCCCGATTCCAAGCTGCGTATCCAGCTTCTGTAGGCCGGAAAACCATGCGCAGCGCGTCATGATGGATCGCAATTTGGTCCATTGTCAACCGGAGTGCAGCCTCATCAAAGCCGTCTTTTCGATAGAGCATGACGGCATGATTATAATGGTGCGGCTCCGCTGTATGGCGTTCAAAGAACCAGCGCTGAATTGGCATTAACTCTGCTGCACCTTTAATTTCGCCCTGTTCCGCTGTACGTCCGGCTGCCTGAAGATACGGGCTTAGCTCGGCAATTGTCGGATATTTGAAGAGATCCTTCATCTCTAATTTATATCCAGCTTGGAACAATCTCGAGGACACTTGAATCGCCTTGATGGAGTCACCACCCAGGTCGAAGAAATGATCATGGATGCCGATCTGCTGTGCTCCCAGCACACCTTGCCATACGGAAGCCAAAGCTTCCTCAGCCTTCGTCCTTGGCGGTTCATAAACCGCTCCAGTCTGCACATTGGCCTCCGGAGCCGGAAGCGCTTTGCGATCCAGCTTGCCATTTGGTGTCAAAGGCAGCTGTTCCAATTGCATAAAGTAAGATGGAATCATATAAGCCGGCAGTTCGGCAGCCAAGGCTTTTCTCAACTCTCCTACCGTCAGCATCTGATCGGCTGTGAAATAGCCGACAAGCACTTTTTGTCCACTTCCATCCTCTCGGGCGAGCACAACGGCCTCCCTTACAGACGGAGCATGGAGCAGCTTCGCTTCCACTTCGCCCAGCTCAATACGGTAACCACGGATTTTTACCTGATGGTCAATCCGTCCCAAATACTCCATGCTGCCATCCGGCAACCAGCGTGCCAAGTCACCCGAGCGGTACATACGCTCGCCTGCTTCGAACGGATGAGCGACAAACTTCTCTTCCGTCAATTCCGGTCGGTTCAGATAGCCTCTCGCCAGGCCTACGCCCGCCACATAGAGTTCACCCGGAATGCCAATCGGCTGTGGACGGCGTTGTTCATCCAAAATGTACGCTCGCAGCGTCGGAATCGTGGTGCCGATATTGCTGCGGCCCTGTTCAATTTCCAACTCTGTAATTTCCTTGTAGGTTACATGCACGGTCGTTTCGGTAATGCCATACATGTTAATGAGCTGCACTTGCGGATACTTCGTTCTCCAGTCCTTGAGCAGGGCCGGGGCTAATGCCTCTCCACCGAAGATAATCATACGGAGGCTCAACTCTGCCGCCTGATGACCGAGCTCTTCCTGTAGCAACTGGTAGAAGTACGTCGGCGTCTGGTTCAAAACGGTGACCTTCTGATCCTTAAGCAATTGTAAGAAACGATCTGGACTCTTCGCGGTAAGCGATGGAACGATGACCAACCGTCCTCCGTTCAGCAATGCTCCGTACATTTCCCATACAGAGAAGTCAAAACAGAATGAATGGAACAGTGTCCACGTATCCTGAGGACCAAAGTCAAACATATTTTTATCATTAAAGAGCAAGCGAACTACATTTTTATGCTCAATCAGTGTTCCCTTTGGCTTGCCTGTCGTACCCGATGTGTAGATGACGTAGGCAAGATGCTCCGGTCCGGCTGCAGGCTGCAGGTTTGAGACATCCTCCTTGTAGGAAGCCGTTTTGTCCAGACTTACGATATCCCCGGCGAAGGAGGCCCGTTGCTCCAGATGCGCTTGTGTCAGCAGTAGCTTGGCTCCCGAATCCTCAAGCATAAAGCGAATGCGGTCCTCTGGATATTCAGGGTCTACAGGGACATAGGCCCCGCCTGCCTTCAAGATGGCTAAAATTCCGACCACCATTTCAAGGGAACGATCCGCCATAATTCCAGCCAAACCGTCTGGTTGCAAACCACGTTCCCTCAGCGTTCGGGCAAGTCCATTGGCCCGCTCGTTCAGCTCGCTGTAGGACAGGGTTGCATCTTCACATACGACTGCCACTGCATTCGGAGTACGTGCGGCCTGCTCCTCGAACAGCGCATGGATCGTCTTGTCACGAGGATAATCTGCCTTGGCTTCGTCCGGCACTTTCATCAGCCTTGATTTTTCCTGAGGTGTCACGATATCAAGGGATGACAACGGCAGTGCCGGATTGGCGATGGCTTCCCGAATAAGCTGTACAAAGTGGCCTGCCATCCGATCAGCAGTCTCTTGCTTGTAGATCGCAGTCGCATACTCAAGCGTGCAGTTCAATGCCCCGTCTGCTTCTTCACTCACGGTCAACGTGAGATCGAACTTGGCAGCCGGATGTACATTATCGTAAGGAGTGAAGCGCAATCCTTCTATTTCTTGTTCTCCCTGCTCGATATTTTGCAGGACAAACATGGTATCAAATAGTGGGTTACGGCTCAAATCACGCTGAAGCTCCAGCTTTTCTACCAGCTCCTCGAACGGGTAATCCTGGTTTTCATAGGCCCGCAGCGCTGTTTCCTTCACTTCCTGCAGATAAGCCTCGAAAGGCTTCTCTCCTTCTGGATAAGTACGAAGTGCCACTGTGCCGACGAACATACCGATGAGGCCTTCGAGTGTCGCATGGGATCTTCCTGCCACAGGTGAACCGACGATGACATCTTCCTGACCTGTGTACTTGTGCAAGAGCGCTGTATAGGCTGCCAGCAGTACCATGAACAGAGTGGAACCCGTTCGGGTAGCCAGCTCCTGAAGTGAAGCACTCAGAGAAGAATCAATTTGGAAGTCGATTCGATCCCCTGCAAAGCTTCGCACCGCAGGACGAACTTCATCTCCTGGCAAATCCAGCACTGGCAAGCTTCCACGGAAAGCATCCAGCCAGTAAGCCTCCTGGACCTTAAGACGCTCGCTTCCGAGCTGCTCTTGCTGCCATACAGCATAGTCTGTGTACTGGATCTGTAGCTCAGGAAGTACGTCCTCCTCTTGGTAGAAGCGGAGAAACTCTTCTATGAGAATATTCATAGAAACCCCATCTGAGACAATATGGTGCATGTCAAACAATAGTAAATGGCGCTCATGTGCAATTCGAATAAGGCCGACCCGCAGCAATGGAGCTACACCCAGATCAAAAGGACGGACGAACTGCTGAAGGGTAGCTCCTGCCTCTTCCTCGCTCAACTCCGCATATTCCACAGCAAACGGAACATCCGTCAGGAGCTGCTGTACAGGTTCACCGTTCACGGTCACAAAACGAGTACGCAGCGAACCATGACGATGAATCAGACGACGGAATGCCTGCTCTAGCCGTTCCCGATCCAAAGCTCCCTCAACGGTAAGAATACCCGGCATATTGTAGCTCAGCTCTCCACCTTCCAGCTGACTTAGAATAAACAGTCGTTTTTGGGCCGAGGACAATGGATAATGCTCTCTCGCTCCCGCTGTAGGAATTTCTTCGAAATTCAGCGGTGTATAGCCCTCAATAGCACGGGCCAATCCTTCAATAGTAGGAGACTCGAACACTGCTCTCAGACTAATCTCGCGATTCATTTCCTTGCGAATTCGTGAGACTAGCAGGGCTGCACGCAGTGAATGACCTCCAAAATGGAAGAAATTGTCCTTCACTCCCGCATTCTCTACACCTAGCACCTCTTGCCAGATTTGGGCTAATTGCATTTCTACAGGTGTCTTTGGAGCCTCAGATGAAGCAACTGCCCATCCACGCTCGCCCTGCAGCGCTTTTCGATCGATTTTTCCGTTCGACGTCAGAGGCATATCCTCCAGTTGTATGAAGCGGGAAGGGATCATATATCCAGGTAACATCTCCGACAGGATGGCCCGAAGCTCGGATACCTCAAGTTTCTGAGCGGCTACGAAATAAGCGACTAGATCTTTGTAGCCGTCATTACCCTCTACAGCCATGGCCACGACTTCCTGAACGGACGGCACTCTGAGCATTTGTGCTTCTACCTCGCCCAGCTCGATACGGTAGCCGCGAATTTTGACTTGGTGATCTATTCGGCCTAAGTACTCGATGGTTCCATTCGGTAACCAGCGAACCAAGTCACCCGTCCGATACATACGCTCTCCTGGAGCAAATGGATTGTCCACAAACTTCTCATCCATTAACTCAGGCCGGTTATGATACCCCCGCGCTAACCCGATACCCGAAATGCATAGCTCTCCAGCTACACCGACAGGTTGCAATCTAAAATGGTCATCCAAGATGTACACACTATGGTTAGCAATAGGTCGTCCAATAGATACAATATCCGTTGCTCCCTCACTGTCCGGGACAGACCAGATTGTAGTGCATACGGAGTCCTCTGTTGGGCCATAGACATTAGAGTAACGTACATGCTTCCTCCACTCTTCGATCAACTCGATCGATGCGGCCGATCCAGCGGTTAGCAAGCACCGCAGTGTTGGCAAACGCTCTGGATCAAGGTGGATAGCGTAAGCGGGTGGCAAAGTCGCTACCGTAATCCCCTTATCGTTCATGAACTGCTCGAACAGGGCATGATCTAAAATATCTTGTGTAGAAGGGATGCACAGAACAGCCCCGTGGCTCAGCGCCGTTAAAATTTCCGAAACCGATGCATCAAACGACAGGCTTGCAAACTGAACGATCCGATCCTGCGGTGTAACTTCGAAGTGTGTCCCGTATACGTCCGAAAGATTGGGTAGTCCCCGATGCTCGACTAATACGCCCTTAGGCTGACCCGTCGTACCTGAAGTGTAGATCACGTAAGCCAGATCATCCGGGCCGGCAGTAGCCTCCAAATTCGAGGTGTCGGCATCATAGGTCGATGATTCATCCAGCAGCAAAACATTTTCCGTCCATCCGAGATGCTCCAAGAGATGGGCCTTTGTAAGGATCAGCTTCGCCCCGGAATCTTCAAGCATGTAACTGATTCGTTCTTTCGGATACTCTGGATCGATTGGAACATAGGCACCCCCGGCTTTCATAATGCCGTAGATCCCAACGATCATTTCGAGCGACCGTTCAGCAATCAGTCCCACCAGATCTCCCGTCTTGATTCCCTGAGTACGGAGCCTTCTCGCCAGTCCATTGGCTTTTGCATTGAGCTCGGCGTAGGTCAGCATCTCGTCCCCAAACAAAAGGGCAGTCGCGTCTGGCGTTCGTCCCGCCTGTTCCTCCAACAGTCCGTGGAACGTGTTACATTGCTCGTAAATGCCTGGTGTATTTCCCCATACGTTCAGAATCTGTTCTTTCTCCTGCGGCGTGACTAATTCTAGAGCATCCACGGAAATTGCAGGATTCTCCACAATTTGTTCCATCAGGTGGAACAAGTGGCCCTTGATTTGCTCGATCGTGGCTGGATCATAGACGAGCGCATTGTATTGGAACAACAATCTCATCTCTTTGCCCGGTAGAACAATTAAGTTAAAATCGTAATTCGTTTGTTCAAGAAGCTCCGCTTCCTCAATCTCAAAGGCAGCCTCGTCACCACCCAGACGCTCTACTTCCTCTTCCACAGGATAATTCTCAAACACCATAATATGAGAGATGAGATCCTGCTTCTGATCCGTCTGAGCCTGAATTTCAAACAACGGGTAGGTGTCATACATATGAGAAGCCATATATTGTTCCTGCTGCTGCTTCATCAGAACTGTGAAGGGGAGACTCTCCTCTGTCTTCACACGAACGGGAATCGTATTGATGAACAAACCGATCATCCGATCAATGCCCGGAATTTCTGCTGGTCTGCCTGATACTACACTTCCGTATACAACATCCCGACTACCGTTATAGCGTTGAAGCGCAACGCCCCAAATGGACTGCAGCAATATATTCATCGTGACATGAGCATCTCTGGCCACCTTTTCCAGGCGTTCAGTCAATTCCCTGCTGAGAGGATAATTCAGCTTCTCTGCTACATAGCCTTCTCCTTTAGCTGCTCCACCGACTTGAGGTAAAAGCGTCTGTTGTTCATAACCGGCCAGATATCGGCTCCAATAGTCGGCCGCAGCTGCTTCATCCTGCTGTTCGAGCCATTCAATATACCGGCTATACGGCTGAACCTCTGCCAGGTGAGGCTCTCTTCCTTCCAGGAGGGCAAAATAGTGTTCAAATACCTCCTGCGTAATTAACGGAACACACCACCCATCCATGACGATGTGGTGAAAGCTCCATAAGAGACGGAAGCACTCTTCATCTGTTTGTAGAATCGATACACGGAGAAGCTCGTCTTCAGCCAGGTTGAAGCCCCGTGCTTTGTCCTTAGCACCAAATGTCTTCAGGTAAGCTTCGCGCTGCGATGCATTCATCTCCCGCAGGTCTTCGTACACCAATTTAGCGCCTCTGTGCCGAAATACAACCTGCAAAGGCTCGCTGCCCCATCCGCTGTAAAAGTTCGTACGCAGGATAGCATGACGCTCCACCACTGCATCCAGACTGTGTCCGAAGGCGGTCGGATCAAAGCTACCCTTAAAGTCAAAGCCGGCCTGCTCAAAATAAGCACCCGTATGTGGCTCAAACATATCATGGAATAGCATGCCCTTCTGCATCGGTGTCAGACTATATACATTCTCAATATCGCCTATGTGGCTGGTCTGCTTAGAAAGCTCCTCCAGGTCGGCAATGCTTAGACCCTTCGCAAGCACGTCGCTTGGTGTCAATACGGTTTTTTCTTGGGTTACGCAATGCTGGAGAAGCTCCCGCAGGCTTTCTTCAATATATCCAGCGAGCTGTTCCATCGTAGATGACTTATACTGTTTTCCGTTATAAGTCATCGTCAGAGTCAGGGCTCCGTCCGTCACCATGCCATTGATATCTAGCGTATAGGCCGGTTCCTCCAACAAGCTTTGCGCGCTTCCGGTCGGATAAGGAGAGATCTGCAATGAGCTTCCTTGCAAATCCTGATCAAATTGCCCCAGATAGTTAAAAGAAATCTCAGGTTGCAAGCTGAAGCTATCTTCATCCAACTGACTTGCCACCGTTTTGAGCAACCCGTAGCCAATACCTTTGTTCGGAATTCGGCGCAACCCTTCTTTCACAGACTTGATCAAGGAGGCCACTTCCGAGTTATCCCCCAAGTCTAAAATCACCGGATATTGACTTGTAAACCAGCCGACGGTACGGGTGATGTCAATATTCGGTATAATCGGCTCACGACCGTGCCCTTCCAGATTCACAGCAACCTTTCCGATCCCAGACCATTTGGATATCGCCATGCCCAGAGCAGTCAATAGCAGATCATTCGTCTCTGTTTGATAAGCACGGTGGGCTTTTCTCAACAATTGGTCGGTTTCTTCTATAGTCCATTGTGCTGTTACTACTTTGCTATCCTGTAAAAGAAGGCTTTCCACAGCCTCATCCTTCGGCAACTGTTCGAGTGGCTGACCCTCCATCTCTCTCCAATACGCCCGATGAGTCTCCATTTCAGGGCCTTCCGAATAACGAGCAAGGGCGTCACCCCAGTCACGGAAGGAATCCGTCTTCTGCGGGAGTGTCAGTGCTTGGCCTTGAATCACCTGCTCATAGCCTGCTGCGATGTCCTCGAACAAAATCCGCCAGGATACTCCGTCCACCACCAAATGGTGGATCACGATCAGAAGGTGGTCTCCATCCTGACAATGGAAAAGTCCTAACTTCAGCAGTGGACCTTCTACCAGATGGATACTGCGCTGAATGTCATCCGACAGCGATGTAATGGCTGCGGTCGGATCGGATTCATTCCGTAAATCAGCGGTGAACAGGCTATAAAGCTCTCCTTCTTCAAGATCACGATTCCAAGCTTCGTAGCCCTGCTCTGTCTGACGGAAAACCATGCGAAGGGCATCATGATGCTCAGCGAGTTTTCTTAGCACCTGATGCAAGGCCTTTTCTTCAAATCCCTGTTCACGATACAGCATAACCGCTTGATTGAAGTGATGAGGCTCTGCCTGCTTCCGGCCAAAGAACCACTGTTGGACTGGAGTCAAGCGAGTCGCTCCACGCACAACTCCCTGTTCAGCCATGTGCACAGCCGTCTGTATTTCCGCGCCTAGCTCGGCAATGGTTGGCGATTTGAACAACTGCTTCATCTCTAACCGATAGCCGGCCTGCAATAACCGTGACGACACCTGAATGGCCTTGATGGAGTCTCCGCCCAATTCAAAGAAATTGTCATGGATACCCACTTGTTCGGCACCCAGCACCCCTTGCCAGACAGACGCCAAAGCTTCTTCGGCCGGTGTACGAGGAGCTGTATACTTCCGTCCTGTATGCGCACCTACTTGCGGAGCCGGCAGAGACCTGCGGTCCACTTTTCCGTTTGACGTTAATGGCATACGATCCATCTGAATAAAATAGGATGGAATCATATAGCCTGGAAGTACCTGCGATAGGGAAAGACGTACTTCGCCTGCCGTAAGCATACGATCCGCCACATAATAAGCGCAAAGCTGCTTCTCTCCAAGCTCATCCGCGCGAACGACCACTACGGCGTCGATTACTGACTCCACCTTGGCCAGTTGGGCCTCGATTTCAGGGAGTTCGATGCGGTAACCACGTATTTTGACCTGCTCATCAATTCTTCCTTTAAACTCCAAATTCCCATCTGGAAGCCAGCGTACCAAATCCCCAGTTCTGTAGCAGGGTTCTCCGTCCTTCACAGGACTAGGGACAAATTTCTCTGCTGTGAGATCAGGACGATTGAGATATCCGCGCGCTACACCTTCACCGCCGACAATGAGTTCACCCCAAGCACCAATAGGCTGTAATTGCAGCGATCCATTGACCACATAAGCGGTCGAATTACTAATTGGGCGACCAATCGGTACGACCCCTTCGGCACGACCTGGAATCTCGTAGGTGGTGGAGAAGGTCGTATTCTCTGTCGGACCATAGCCATTGATAGGGACAAGATCAGGATTAGCCTCGATTACACGATTCATATGAGATATGGACAGTACGTCACCGCCGACTAGTAATGCTTTGAGCCCTCTGAACAGGTACTCATCCTGCAGGGAAAGCTGATTGAAAAGTGGTGAAGTAAGCCACATTGTTGTAATCCCGTACTTGGCAATAGCTGCTTTGAGCCTATCGGCAATCAGAATGTCGTCATTCTCTACGAAATAGAGCTGTCCACCGTTAAGCAAAGCTCCCCATATCTCGAATGTAGAAGCATCAAAGGCCACTGCTCCCGTTTGCAAAATCCGCGTAGATTCATTCAGCTCCACATAGTTGGTCTCTTTGACCAGACGAACCACGTTCCGGTGTTCAACCATAACGCCCTTCGGTCTACCCGTCGTACCCGATGTATAGATGACATAAGCAAGCCCCTGCGATCCCTGAGCAGTCTCCGGCTGGGCAGGTTCAGCTGCATAGGCCTCTTCACTACTAAGATCGACAATCGGTATACCGTAGTCTACACTTATAAGCTCGCCCTTTTGCACCAATAATAGCTTGGCGTCGGAATCATTAAGCATATAACGAACCCGATCTTCCGGGTAATCAGGATCAATCGGCACATAGGCTCCACCCGCTTGAAGCACCGCGAGCATACCAATGACCATCTCGATGCTTCGTCCGCCCATCACGGCCACAGGCTGCTCCCTCAACGTGCCCAAACGACGCAGTGTTTGGGCCAGTCGGCTCGCCTTGTCTTCCAATTCAAGATACGTTAGCTGGACATCGCCGAATACAAGCGCCGTCTGCTCCGGTGTACGCTTGACTTGTTCTGCGAACAGCTCATGAATGGTCTTGTCCCTTGGATAAGGAGCCGATGTCGCGTTAAATACTTCAATGATCTGTACTTTTTCCTCCGGTGTGATCATTTCTATCTCGGCCAGTTGCAACTGAGGATTGGCCGAGACTGCGTGCAGAATCCGGAGCAAGTGCGTTGCAAGTCGCTCTACACTTTCACGGCGATATAAAGCCGTACTATACTCGAGGCCAAAGGCTAATTTTGAGCCCTTCTCCTCTACATTGAGGGACAGGTCAAATTTGGCTGTGACGGTGTCCATCAAGTAAGGAGTAAAGTGCACTCCGTCCATTTCCTGCTCTTCCTGCTCGGTATTTTGTAATACCAATAGGGTGTCAAAGAGCGGATTGCGGCTGACATCACGTCCTACGCCCAGCTTTTCGACCAATTTTTCAAAAGGGTAATCCTGATGCTCAAACGCCTTGAGCGCTGTTTCCTTGATTTCCAGAAGATAATCCTGAAAGGTTTTATCTCCTGCCGGGTAGCTGCGCAAGGCCAGTGTGTTGACAAACATCCCGATGATGCCCTCAAGCTCAGCCTGCGGTCTTCCGGCTACTGGAGAACCTACGACGATGTCCTCCTGTCCTGTATATTTGTGCAGTAGTACCGAATAAGCGGCCAGCAATACCATATACAGTGTAGTACCTGTACGGGATGCAAGCTCTTGTATCGCCTTATTGCCGGACTCATCCAATGTAAAATCAATTCGGCTACCCTCGAAGCTCCGAACTGAAGGTCGCTGGAAGTCTGTAGGCAAATCCAATACCGGCAACTCTCCTTCAAAGGCTTGCAGCCAATATTTCTCAAGATCTTGCCATTGGTTCTCTGACTGTTCCCGTTGCCATACGGCATAATCCTTGTACTGGATGTGCAGCTCTGGTAGCTGTTCTCCTTGATACAAATGAGTAAGTTCCTCTATCAATATTTGAATAGAAACCCCATCTGAAATGATGTGATGCATATCAAACAGCAACAGATGACGCTCCTCCTGGAGCTTCACCAAGCTAACACGCAGTAATGGAGCCTGACTCAGATCAAAGGCACGAATAAAGCTGTGAATGAGCGTATCCGTCTCCTCCACCGAAGCCTCTGTGTAGTTCAACACGAACGGCACATTCCTATGCACACGCTGAACAAGCTCTCCATCCTGCATATAAAAGCCGGTTCTCAGGGATTCATGGCGCTGGATCAGTGCCTGGAACGCAGACTCCAGCCGCGTGCGATCCAACGGTCCACCCACCGTGAAGACCCCTGGCATATTGTAGCTGAGCTCTCCCCCATCCATCTGTCTCAGCACGTATAACCGCTTTTGCGCTGAGGACACTGGGTAAGCTTCGCTTTCCGCCGCCTGTGGGATGGATTCGTACATGGTTGGAATGTGTTTCTTCACAAGTTGCGCCAAGGATTCGACTGTAGGTGACTGAAACACCTCACGCAGCGAAATGCTACATCCCAATTCTTTGTGAATCCGTGAAACGAGCACGGTTGCCCGCAAGGAATGACCCCCAATTTCAAAGAAATTATCCCTGACACCAACGCGGGTAACACCCAAGATATCTTGCCAAATGAGTACCATCTGAGCTTCCACAGCAGTTCTCGGAGCCAAATAAGCCTCGCCGGATTGTACGCTGCTTTCAGGAGCCGGCAACGCACGGCGATCCAGTTTGCCATTTGGCGTAAGCGGCATTTGCTCCAGCCGGACAAAATAAGAAGGAATCATGTAAGCGGGGAGTTCCGCTGCCAGCTGAGACCGCAATTCCCCCGGCGAAAGATCACTGGAGGCTACATAGTAGGCGCACAGCAATTTTTGGCCCTGTTCGTCTTCCCGTGCGAGGACAATCGTTTCCCGTACGTTCGGAGCCTTGAGAATTTGGGCTTCCACCTCGCCAAGCTCAATTCGGTAGCCACGAATTTTGACCTGATGGTCGATCCGCCCCAAATATTCAATATTGCCATCAGGCAACCAACGAGCAAGATCCCCCGTTCGGTACAGCCGCTCTCCCGCCCGATACGGATGCTCAACGAATTTTTCAGACGTCAAATCCGGCCGATTCAAATACCCACGGGCCAGACCGTCCCCCGCAATGTATAGCTCTCCCGGAACCCCAACAGGCTGCAGGCGTCTTTGCTCATCGAGAATGTAAGCGCTAAGTGTGGGGATCGTTCTGCCAATATTGCTTTTCCCCGCTTCAATCTCATGTTCCGTGATTTCCTTGTAGGTGACATGGACCGTTGTTTCCGTAATTCCGTACATATTGATCAGCTGCACATCAGGATACTTGACCCGCCAGTTTCTCAGAAGAGATGGACTTAAAGCCTCTCCACCAAAAATGATTTTTCTAAGGCCAAGCTCTGTCGAAGAGTGCGTTAGTTCTTCCTGTAGCACCTGATAAAAATACGTCGGCGTCTGATTTAAAATGGTGACTTGGTTATCTTTCAACAACTCCAGGAAAGCTGCTGGGCTTTTGGCTGTGAGAGATGGAACAATCACCAATTTCCCTCCATAAAGAAGCGCTCCGTACATCTCCCAAACGGAGAAATCGAAGCAGAACGAATGGAATAGCGTCCACGTATCCTGAGAGGTGAAATCAAATAAATTTTTATCGTTAAAGAGCAGTCGAACTACATTTTTGTGCTCAATCAGCGTGCCCTTCGGCTTGCCGGTTGTACCCGACGTGTAGATGACATAGGCTAGATGGCTTGGTCCCGAAATGCTCTCCAGATTGGAGGCATCTCCTGTATACGTTGCAGAATCGTCCAGGCTCACAAGCTTTCCGTCAAAAGTGGTACTTTCCCACAGATGACTTTGGGTAAGCAACAGACGGACACCTGAATCCTCCAGCATATAATGGATACGCTCTTCCGGATAATCGGGGTCAATCGGTACATAGGCACCCCCTGCTTTCAAAATGGCCAACATCCCGATGACCATCTCCAAGGAACGGTCAGCCATAATCCCTACGAGCGTATCTGCCCCTACTCCCTCGGAGCGCAAATATCTCGCAAGCTGGTTAGCCTGCTCGTTTAGAGCTAGGTATGTAATGCTCTGCTCGTCCATCTGAACGGCTACATGATCTGGCGTGCGCTCGGCTTGTTCCTCGAATAAGCCATGAATGGTCTTCTCACGTGGATAATCGACTGCGGCGCCTTCCGAAAGAGCCAAAATGGACTGCTCTTCTGGTTCACCCAATAAGTTTACCTCTGCGATAGAAAGCTGAGGTGAATGAATGATCTGCTCGGCGATCGTAAGCAACTGGGAAACCATGTCCTTAACTTCGCTGCGTTCAAACAGCTCCGTCCGATAATCGACATCCAGTACCAGTTCGCCTTCATCCAGGATCTCCACGATATGAAGTACGAAATCGTTCACTTCGTCCCCGCAGAAATCATAATCCGTCAAAATACGCACATCGTCCAAATCAACCCAATTGATAAGACGATATTCCATTGAAACGCCAAAAAGCCGCTGAATATCCTTGTTACCATGCATTTCTCTAAGATCCTGAATTAACTGATTGTATGGATACTTCTGATGCCGCAGGACTGACATCTGATCTCTAGTTACATCCTGCAGGAAGCTCAACACATCCATATCCTTTTTGACGTATGTTCTGGCAGCAGCGGTGCTGACGAACATACCTATCTTTTGCTTCTCTTTTTTGTTCCCCCGGTTAGCGAACGAAGTTCCAATCACCACATCCGGCTGATTCGTCATTTTGTGTATGTAGATATACATCGCACCCATGAAGAACTGGAACATAGAAATCCTGTTCTGTTGGCAAAATGCTTGCAGCTCGTGATATAGCACTTCTGGTACGGTAAAATGCTCCCGAACAGCGCGGGTACTTAGCGATAACGGATTATATGACTTCCAACCTGTCAGTTCAGGCAAATCGGAAAATTTGTCCAGCCAGTATGCCTTATCCTTTTGGTATCTGTCAGAAAGCTCATATGCGTTCTCATCTGCAATATATTCAATATAAGAGCAATCATCGCTCAGCTTTGGTTCATTTCCTTGAATTAATTCCATGTACAACGCGATCAGCTGATTGCCGTATACCACCATGGAGACCCCGTCAGAAATAATATGGTGCATCTTGATATTAATCCAGTGCTCTTCCTCGCTAATCTTCACAATTAAAAACTGGAAGAGCTCAGAATCAAGGAGAGGCAAGGGTTTGCTTTTGTGCTGCTCTAGTAAGGCCTCCACCTCGGATACACTTTCATAATGGGTAAAATCCAAGCACTCCAGCTGTCTTTCTTCAAAAGGAACGACGTACTGCTGAGGCACTCCATCCACTGAGGTAATACGAATGCGGAACGCATCATACTGTTTGATAATCAAATTAATGGACTGCATGAAGGCAGCCACATTGATATGACCCTTCATTTTAGCTGTACCGGAAAGCTGTGACACTGACGTGTCTGGGTAGAGTAATTCGGTATACCATATACGCTTCTGCGCATTCGTTAAATCATATAACTGCATGTCGTTCATCTCATTCACTCCTATTCCTTGATGTGAATATCCTCCCGCTGCACCTGGCAGTCAGGAGGACAAAAGGACAACTTAACGTGCGCTTCCACCCCGTCATTGATCCAGTGAAACAATTTCTTCCGCCTCAGCCACCAATCGATCGCCTACGGAAGCCCGACCCTTGCCGAGTAAATAGCCCCGCCGACGCTTGATTACTTCAAAGTAGAGATCAATTCGGTCCCCAGGCTTCGCCAAGCTATGGAACCGAATCCCATTGAGATTGGTCAGGTATGAAATCCCTTTTTTATCAACCGCCACGAATGCCGCCAATTGTGCAAGCGACTCCACAATCAACATAGGAGGCATGCATGGGTTAGTGTCTGTAATGAACCACTCACTCCAGGTGACAAGCTTGTATCCCTTCGCCCATTGCGACGTTTCGTACCCGGTCACGCCATCCAACAGTAGAAATGGGTACCGGTGCGGAAGCACATCCGGGATATGGATTAGCTCTTCGCTCACAGGCTTATTCCCCTTCCCACTTGCGAACAGCAAGGCAGACGTTGTGCCCTCCGAAACCAAATGAATTGCTAATCGCCGCGCGGACCTCGCGTTCCTGATATACATGCGGCACAAAGTTCAATTCAGGAGCTTCAGGATTGTCGCAATTGAGTGTCGGTGGTACTTTGCTGTGAATCATACTCTGCACAGTCGCAATTAATTCGACTGCCCCTGCACTGCCCATTAAATGACCAGTCATGGATTTAATAGACGATATCGCCAAACGGGGGGCATGCTCCCCGAACACTTTTTGAATAGCATTAATCTCCATACGATCATTAAATGGCGTACTCGTACCGTGGGCATTAACATAGTCGATTTCCTGCGGCGTCAAGCCGCCATCCTGCAATGCGATGTTGATCGCTTCTGCCGGTCCGGAGCCTGAGGGATCTGGAGCCGTGATATGATACGCATCCGTTGTGCATCCGTAACCCACAACTTCGGCCAGAATGGTGGCTCCGCGGTTCAGAGCATACTCCAACTCCTCCAGCACCAGCACCCCTGCTCCTCCACCGATAACGAATCCATCGCGATCCACATCAAACGGACGACTGGCCTTCTGTGGCTCTTCATTACGTCTGGAGAGAGCATGAATATTCGCAAAAGATGCCAGATCAAGCTGACTAAAATTGGCTTCTGCTCCACCGGCAACCACGACATCAGCCGTGCCGTACTGGATCGTACGTAATGCCTCACCGATGGCATTGCTTCCTGTAGCACAAGCTGTAACCACAGCAAACGAAGGCCCCTTGGCCCCAATAGCAATGGAGATTTCACCAGGTGCTGAATTAATCATCATCGAGGAAACAAAATAAGGAGAAACTCTTTTGGGACCAAGCTTTGTTAATCTCCCATAGTTCTCCTCTACAACGTCGAGGCCGCCTGCTCCAGAGCCGACGATAACCCCCACGCGACTTGCATTCCGCTCATCAATCACTAATTTTGATTGCTCCACTGCCTGGCGGGCAGCCGCCAAAGCAAACTGAGTGAACTGTGCGACTTTATTAGCTTCCTTCTTGCTCATATATTGCAATGGGTCAAAGCCCGTAACCTGTGCACCGATCTTTGTCGGAATGTCCGCTGTATCGAAAACAGTGACAGGTCCAATTCCGCTTTTTCCTTCCAATAATGAATTCCAGAAATCCGTAAGATTAAGCCCGACCGGCGTTACGACTCCCTGTCCAGTCACTACAACACGTCTTCTCACTGTATCCACGTCCTTCGTTGAAATTAATTCTTGGAAGCCTGTTGCTCGTAGAGAGGAAAGTCGCCATACACATGACTGATTTTTTCATGCACATCCGCAAGATCAGCATATACCTCGACGACCACAAGCTTGTTTTCCTGATACTTTTGCCAAGCAAGCTGAAGCTGTTCCCGTGCCTCTCCCTTACTCCGAATTGCAAGGCTCTCCACAAACTCATACTGGGGAATTTGAATTCCTGTCTTGGCCGCCTCAGAAACAAACGGGAGGGACTGCCCTGTGAGATGTTTATAATTCATCTGATTCTGCAACCAACCATAGCCACCATTATTGAGTACGATATAGATTAACGGTATTTGATATTCTACCGCTGTCATAAAATCCGAAAAGAAGAGATTGAACGCACCGTCACCTACAAGTGCCACTACTGGACGTTGCGTTGCCACACTTGCTCCCAGAGCAGCAGCCGCACCGAATCCTAGGCTTGTTTGATCACTGGGGACAATCGAAAGAGAGCCTTGAGTAAAGCGGAAATATGGATAAAAGTAGGACCACATATCCTGCAATCCATTCTCTTGAAGAAGCACTAGATTTTCAGGAAACTCCGTCTGAATGATTTCCAACAGCTCAGGAACGTGGATCCCAGGAGCCTTTTGCAATTCCTCCAGATAGATAGCCCTATGAGAAAAAGCCTTCTCTTTACAGCTCCTGATTGTTTCAAGCCACACTCCATCAGGCTTCTGCCCTAGCCGATCATGCCATTGCTCCACTGCTGCATATCCATCACCAAGCACTTTGATACCCCTGTATTCGTGGGCAAAATCCTCCAGATTTACATTGACTTGAATCAAAGGTGTATCCTGTAGCAGAATATCCCACTCGAACGTAGCCGTTTCTTCCAAGCGGCTACCCAGTGTGATCACCACATCAGATTCCTTCCAGATTTGTCTTAGACTGAGATCCGTATAGAGTCCGGCAACACCGCAGAAAAGTTCGTGTTCTTCATCCACTACACCCCGTCCCGAGGCAGTTGCGAACAAGGCCGCTCCATGTTGGTGAGCGAACCGCTCAATCACATCACCTGTACCTGACTTCATTCCCCCTCCGACTAGAATGAGCGGCCTGCGGGCCGTCTTTATAATCGCCCAAGCCCCATCCAACTCCCGCAGAGACGGAGAACACGACAGCTTCTCGGGCGGGGTAAACTGAAGCACTTTTGGCACAGGCTGGTCCATCAGGTTTTCAGGGAGTTCGATATAGACAGGACCCGGCGCTCCATTGATAGCCAAAAAGGCAGCCCGCTCCATCGCCCATACAAGCCGATCCACATGCTCGACACGATAAGCCCATTTTACAAGCGGCTTCACAAGTGAGATTTGATCGGCTTCCTGAAAGGATCGGGTACCCAGCTTATCTCCTCCGGTACCAAGCGCCAGAAGCAGGAGCGGAGCGCCCAGGTTCTTGGCTTCCAGCAGCCCTGTAAGTGTATTACTGAGCGCAGGGCCTTTCCCCACAACACACACGGACATCTGGTTGGTGGTGAGCGCATAACCTGCTGCCATGAACACAGCATTACGCTGATCTTTGCACAGGATAAAATCCATACCAGATGAGGGGAGTGACGATACAATTTTGAGATCATCACTGGGTAATCCAAAGAGATGCTGAACCCCAGCCGACTTTAAATAGCCAATGATGGCATCCCAGGGAAAGAAGCTCGCAGTCATACCAAACTCCTCTTTTCCGACAAATATTCTGCGACAATTTCTGAAATCAAGATCGGCTTCGAAATGAGCTTGAAATCGTAAAAAATATAGTTCGACATCGTGCCGTAGCCACCAAAAGGCTTATTGCCTTGGTCGACATCCTCAAGCGTCTGATTAATGGTCAATGTGTGCTTCTTTCGTAGAACGTCAGTCAGGTGCTCCGATCCGTATAAACTGCAACCCATTGCACGTTCACTGAAATAACTGGAGGAAATACGCTTGATCAGTTGCTCGTCGTCTTGGTAGCTAACTACATTGAAGACTGGAGAAAAGTACTCAATAATATCCAGATTCTGATCCAATTCACTATATACAACCGTTGGCTCCATCTTTTTCGTACGGAAATCAATGCCGCCGCCATAAATAATAAACTTATCGTTCGTGTTAAAATACTCAGAAACCGAATATAGCGTGTCTTTGTAGAATATAGGGGTATAGTTTGCGTTCGGATCATTGTTGGCTCCAAACACGAGTTGGTCAAGCTGTTGAATCAGCAGATCTTTGAAATGCTCACTCACATCTTGATGTACCAGAATGATGTCGGGGCCTAGGCAGTCCTGTCCAGAGTTGAACAATCTCATCCGGATCACATCGGTAACCGCCAGCTCCAGATCTGCATCAGGCCCGATGATGAAAGGATTTAGTCCTTGTCCGTAAAAAATGTAGAGCTGATCTTTTCGAATCTGTTTTTTGATCTTCTCTGCATTGGTATAGCTTCCGGTGAACACTACAATATCAGCTGGCATAACGGAATTCTCCATGAACACCTTCTGGCTAACTTTACGAATATAGATGGGTAATCCATGTACAGCCTGAAGCTTTTCATGCAGCATGTTGACGTACTCGTTTACGTGAGAAGAAGGGCGAAAGTCTATATTTTCAACGTACAGGGACGGAATCAAGAGGTATAATGCATAGGAGTACAAAATGACGTTGGAAGGCATGAATACAGCCATAGATCGTTGCCAGCTTGGCTGATAAGTCTGCACTTCTTGCAGAGCACCTTGAAGTGTGAGGATCGTGGAGTCAATTTCTGCATTGGCAGCCCGATAGGATGAAAATTGCGTGAGAATATCCATCACTTCCTGCCGATTTTCAATCAAATAATTGAGGCATTTCAGAATAGATTCATGCCTTTTCAAAAACAGTGTGTTTTCTGCCAACTCTGGATTTATACTCATGGCACATTCTCCCTTTCCTATATGCGGTTTTGGTAAATATTTTGCTATACTTTGCGAGAAGCAACCTTCTCCAGGGCAATACGCTCCATCTCCAGACGATCTACTTTCCCATTGCGATTTAAAGGAAAATGGTCGAGCGGAAGCAAAAGATCGGGAAACATGTATGAAGGGAGTACACGATTTATTTCTTTGCGGAGTGCAGACAAGGCTTGTGAGGATTCGCCTTCGATGAATGCAACAAGCAATGTCCCTTTAGCCTCATCCTCCAAGGTGATCACGCAGGATCGGTAACCTAGCGAACCAATCCGGTCCTCAATATAGACCGGAGATACCATGTAGCCCATCCGGTTGACCGTCTTACCGCTGCGACCAATGACATACAGCATTCCGTCATCCAGATAGCCCAGATCCCCCGTCTTGAACCAGCCATCCTGTAGAACGGATTGCGTCAGGTCTGGACGATTTAGATAACCTTCCATGCATCCAGCACTGCGTATCCACACTTCGCCTACGATACCGTCCGCCTGCTGGTTGCCTGTAGAATCTAGTGTTTTCAGATCCACACCAGGTAATGGTAGGCCACAACCCTTCGGACACTCTAGCGTCCCCAGCGTAACGTTGCCCAGTTCAGAAAGGCCGTAACCATTCAGCAGGGGCTGTCCAAATATGTTGTTAAATTTCTCTTCAAGGTCTCGAGTAAGTGGGGAACCGCCTACGCACCACATACGCACCGGAGCTTCCTTGACCATTTCCAGTTGTTCGGGTTTTCGGTTTAGCATACGCAACAAGGTGTAAAAAGCAGAGGGGTTAGCGTCTACGACCGTCGCCCGGTCTTTCGTAATACTTGCAATGACGCTCCAGAGGTTTTTTGGATTGCAGATGATGAGAGAACATGAGGTTAACCACCAGGAGAAGATAAGTGAGATTCCATAAAAATGAGAAAAAGGCACAACGGGGAGCATATGGTCAGACGGTAAGTAGTTCATGGCGTGTATGGAATGCCTGATATTCTCCATAAAAGCTGAACCAGCTTTCACGATTCCCTTGGGTTTTCCCGTCGTACCTGAAGAATACAGAATGAGCGCATCTGACCTCTCGCACCACTTGTTAAAGTCGAGGGCTTCAAGCTTTGGCTCTCCCACCCAATCCGGGTGTACTGCTTCTTCTTGAATCAGATCTTGAATCAGAATAACGAGAGCATGAGGAAGTTCTAAATCGGAATCCGTAAGGATGCAACAGGCACCCGCTTCATCATAGATTTGGGCCACCTCATCGAGCACAGTCTGCTCGTCCACCACAGTCACCGAAACAGCAATATTGCACAGGGAGAACAGAGACACAACAAACCAATAGGAATTGGCCGCTTTCAGAATCACTCTACCGTCTTCGGGAATTCCTCTGAGAGTCAACATCCGGGAGAAGATCGTAACGTCCCGCTCCAGACGCTCCCTAGTCATAATTCCTTCAGGTGAGATAATACGGCAATCCGTATGCGTAATAAGCACAACGTTCCCTCCTTACATCCCCGTAATATGGTATCCAGCATCTACATGGATAACTTCACCCGTAATGCCTCTCGATAAATGGGAAAATAGGAATAACGCCGTATCTCCGACTTCCGACGTATCAACCGTCTTGCGTAGGGGCGTAGTTTCTTCAATATGTTTGAGCATTGTGTTAAAATCCTTAATGCCATAGGCAGCCAAAGTCCGTATCGGACCAGCGGAAATCGCATTTACACGAATGCCATATGTGCCCAGATCATTCGACAGATAGCGCATGCTGGCTTCCAGTGAAGCCTTCGCCACACCCATAACATTGTAATTTTTGATCGCTCGTTCTGCGCCAATATACGTCATGGTGACGATACTCCCACCCTCTGTCATCAGTGGGTACACTCGACGGGATACAGCAGCCAAGGAATAGGCGCTGATTTCTTGTGCAACGGCGAATCCCTCGCGAGAAGTGTCAACGAACAAGCCATCCAAATCCTCAGCCTTAGCATAGGCGACACTGTGAAAATAACCATGCAACACGCCTACTTTTTCTTTTAGAAAATCCGCCAATGCATCAAGCTCTTCATTGCTTTGTACATCGCAAGGACAGACCAGTGCTCCCGGAATGGTTTCAGCAAGCTTTAGTACCCGCTCTGCAACCCTCTCATTTTCGTAAGTAAAAATGAGCTGTGCTCCTTCAGCAGCTAAAGATTGAGCTGTCCCCCAAGCAATACTCCTGTTATTAGCCACGCCCATAATCAAAATGTTCTTACCGCTCAGTAGTACTGCCACAGAAACCACCTTTCTTTTTTTACATTTTTAAACAAAATAACAACTTAATTGCATATGTCTACATTTATAGACATATGTAATCTTTCCTGGAATATTATCGCGTTAATTGCCAAACTTAGATAGGCGACGTTTTAGGCAAATCACAAAATTTATTTTAAAATTTGTGTAACACATCATGTATGCTGTCTGTCATCTCACAAAAAATAATTGCGTTGCTTCTGTTGATCTGTGTTCAAATCGAAAGGGATACATGTGTGTGAAAAAAGGTAGCGAGGCGAAAATAAGGTGACTGTCAAAGCAAGTTAAACATAAAATTCGCATATTTTTGTAAATATTTACATTCCAATGACAGACTCACCCCATTACCGGAAGTAACCACTTCATTTTCACCAACAATGACTCTCCCGATTTGAACATCCTGAGTGACCAGCCAGATATCATCTAAGTGTAAAGCCTTAACCTTTATAGACTACGCTTTTGTTTTTTGGGAGCTAAAGTATAGCTAAAGGAGACAACAAAGTCGATTACCAGAACGATCGCCCATGTTTGCATAATGCCCTCCAAAGACACCGTACGCTGAGGATCATCAACATACACAATGATGGCGAGCAACAAAGCATTACCTATAGCCCAACCCAAAAGGTGAAGCAACCAACCTATCCGTTCCTCTTTTGCATGAGCAGCACCATACTTGCGTTCAGGCTTGGGTCCCTTACCAAACCAATGGGAGAACCGTACATCCGCCCACTTAATTAACCTATGACCAAATGCTACTGTAATACCAAAATAACAGGCCGCCAAGCCAGTAGCAGTCGTAATCTCCATGCCACTTTTCACCGTGATGAACACCGCAATTAGTAACAGGATATCAATAATGGGGGTAAATAGTAAAAGAAGCCCACCTAATTTCTTCAACCCAAACATATACCTTGCGACTAACCCTGCAACAACAAAAACCCAAAACAAAACCTCAGCACTAATAATAAATAAATACATAATGGACGATTCCTTTCAAATTAGAAATTGGTATTCACCTCAACTATCCCCCTTTCATGCCCACTATCATACAATATTATACATAATATTCCTAGTATTTTGTCTATAATTACATAAAAGGAAACAAATAGCCGTTTTTTCTGTGAAAAACAGTATCTGTTCAAACTATTTCGTCTTGTTCTCAAAATGGGCATTTTACATGATATGCTACCCATAAAGAATGATGATGATCTGAAATGAAAAAAAGATGTACCTATGCTAGTCAGCACGGGTACATCTTTTTTACAGATACACTATCCAATTACGATATGCCCTTCGGGACGACGGTACAATGTCTTGGTTGAGCGTGGACGAATGGCATAGGCAATCGTAAGAGGACCAATTCGACCAATAAACATAGTCACACAAATAATCAGCTTGCCTGCGTCAGACAACCCTGGCGTCACTCCTACGGACAACCCTACCGTTCCGATTGCGGAAGCAGCCTCAAATGCCAGGGAGAGAAATGGGGCATCCTCTGTCATTAAGAGCAGTATAACCACAATCGAGAATATAAATAGGGCTAGTACAATAATGGTCAGCGCCCGCATCATGATATCTTTGGGGACCCTATGACGGAAAAACACGATTTCCTTCTGTCCTCGCATGACGGCGATTAGCGCACCTACCATAAGCAGAAACGTAGTCGTTTTAATGCCTCCTCCAGTGGAGCCCGGAGAAGCACCGATAATCATCAGCAACATAATAAAAAACTGACTTGCCTGCCTTAACCCGCTGACATCGACTGTGCTCGTACCTGATGATCTCGTGGAGACCGATTGAAAGACAGATCCAAATACTTTGCCTTCCCAGTTCAACGCGCCCAAGGTTCGTGCATTGGTAAACTCAAAAATAAATATAACCAGCGCACCAACCACAATGAGCACTCCCGACACGCTTAGTACCATTTTGGAGTGTAGAGACAGTCTCCGGGTACGGCGAAAATCGAACAGATCGCTAAGCACCAGGAAACCCAAGCCTCCTGATATAACGAGCACAGATGCAATCATATTGAAAACGAAATCTCCAGCATACTGTTGGAAGCTAGTCCCGAACAGATCGAATCCCCCGTTATTAAAGAGGGATACGGAATGGAATATTCCATAATATATCGCTTGTCCGACAGGCATCTCTCGCATCCACCGCAAAGCCAAGACGACGGCAGCTATCGCCTCAATGGTAAAAGAAAAGATCAGCACCTTGCGAATAATACGCACGATCCCTTCCATGCTATCAGCATTAATAGCCTCCTTAAGCAGCAACCGATCCTTCAACGATAATCGCCGCCCCAACAACAGCGCAAACAAGGTCGCTAAGGTCATAAACCCCAGCCCGCCTAGCTGCATCAGCACCAAAATGACGGTTTCGCCAAACATCGTATACGTTGAATCGACGTCAACAACGACTAGTCCTGTGACACAAGCGGCTGAGACGGACGTAAAAAGCGAATCAATCCAATGCGGAGCATGACCACTATGATTGGCAACAGGAAGCATCAGTAGCAAAGTACCTAATGCAATAATCAATAAATATCCAATGACCAATATAAAAGGAGGCGATGCGAACCGACTAAGCTTGACGCTGCGTTTCATTAGAGTATTCTCTCCATCCGTTCTTATGAAAAAGAGGAACAAGACACGGGAAGCCCGGCTGATCCTCTATATTCATAATGTTATGTTATTCTACTGTGCGGTTACGCATATGCGGGAAAAGCAGCACATCGCGAATGGAAGGCGCATCTGTCAGCAACATGACCAAACGATCGATGCCGATGCCCAATCCGCCTGTTGGCGGCATACCGTATTCCAAGGCGCGGATAAAGTCATCATCCATTTCATGAGCCTCATCGTTACCGTGCTCACGTTCCAGCAATTGAGCTTCAAAACGTTGGCGCTGGTCGATTGGATCATTCAGCTCAGTAAACGCATTCGCATGCTCACGAGCGACCACGAACAGCTCGAAGCGATCCGTAAACCGCGGATCTTGTTCATTTTTCTTGGCCAACGGCGAGATTTCAACCGGATGTCCAGTAATAAAGGTCGGCTGAATGAGCGTTTCTTCTACGAACTGCTCAAAGAATGCATTCAGGATATGGCCAAAGGTCATGTGTGGTTCAACCGGAACTTTATGCTCTTTCGCAAGGCGATGAGCTTCTTCATTACTCATCTGCACGCTAAAGTCTACGCCTGTTACTTCTTTAACAGCATCAACCATGGAGACTCTGCGCCATTGCGGCGTCAGATCCACTTCCTGGCCTTGATATTGAATATGCTGTGTGCCCAGTACTTCTTGCGCAATATGTGCAACCATGTTTTCCGTCAATTGCATGATATCTTTATAATCAGCATACGCTTCATACAGCTCAATCATCGTAAACTCAGGGTTATGGCGGGTCGAAATACCTTCATTACGGTAAACACGACCGATCTCATATACTTTCTCCATTCCGCCGACAATTAGTCGTTTCAAATGGAGTTCAATAGCAATACGCATATAAAGCTGCATGTCCAATGCATTATGGTGCGTAACAAATGGCTTCGCTGCCGCTCCGCCAGCAATGGAATGTAATGTTGGGGTTTCAACTTCCAAATAGCCGAGCGAATCGAGATAACGACGCATGGATTGAATAATACGGGACCGTGTAATGAACGTTTTTTGTACTTCAGGGTTCATAACCAGATCGACATAGCGCTGACGGTAACGCAATTCAACATCCTTCAGACCATGATATTTCTCTGGTAATGGATACAAGGATTTGGACAAGACCTCAATATCGAGCACTTTGATTGTCGTTTCGCCTGTTTTGGTCTTAAAGAGCACACCCTTAACACCAACAATATCGCCCAGATCCAAAATACCAAATGCTTTATATTTGGATTCAGGAACCGTATCTTGACGAACATAAATTTGAATACGTCCGCTAAGATCCTGTATATGAGCAAAGCTGGCTTTTCCCATAACACGTTTAGCCATAATACGGCCTGCTATGCTAACTTCAATATTCTTTTCTTCCAGTTCTTCCTTAGTCAAACTGTCATACTTGCTCAGTAGTACGCCCGCTTCAGCCGTGCGTATGTATTTGCGTCCAAAAGGATCAATGCCCAATGAGCGAAGCTCGTCCAATTTGGCACGACGAATTTGCAATAATTCACTTAATTCCTCGCGGTTTTCTTGTGTTTCCTGGTTAGTAGTTTCATCCGACATGGTGCTAAATCAGCTCCTTCAATATGAATAGACGGGCCGGGGTCCGTCCGGGTGTAGAGAAAAAAAGCTTCCACAAGGAAGCTTTTACATTAAATTCCAAAGTCCGTGTCTTATTTCTTGATATCCACGATTTTATATTGAATAACGCCTGCTGGAACGGTGACATCCACAACAGTTCCCTTTTTCTTACCGAGAATTGCCTTGCCAACCGGACTTTCATTCGAAATCTTGTTCTGTAGCGGGTCGGATTCGGCGGAGCCTACGATAGCATACTCTGTAATATCTCCGAATTCCAAATCTTCGACGGTCACAGTTGCGCCTACTCCCACAACATCGGTGTCAATTTCATCACTATTGATAATGCGGGCATTACGTAGCATCTTTTCCAACGTAATTACACGGCCTTCAATAAAGGCCTGCTCATTCTTCGCATCCTCATATTCGGAGTTTTCACTAATATCTCCGTATCCGATGGCTACCTTAATCCGTTCAGCCACTTCGCGGCGTTTGACAGACTTTAAGTTCTCAAGCTCATCTTCGAGCTTTCTAAGACCTTCCTGTGTCAGAATGACTTCTTTATCGCTCATCTTAACCGATTCTCCTGTCATGGGAAAAGTTTAAAAGTGCATCGGAATGCACGCTTTCAAAACATAATATGCCACTCTGAGGGAATGAGAACATTTCCTGCTGTTGTCTTGAGAGCTGCACACAATTTGTAGCATACATCAAGATTTTATACTGAACGATTATAGGGCAAGCAATTGGAAAAGTCAATCACATGCACAGGCCGGAGTAGCTTCCTTATTGCGCAACAGCGGCAGGAGAAGCAGTGCTTGTAGAAGGCTCATCGTTTTCTACCATGTGCAATTGAGATACAAATTGATCCAAAATACGTACCATATCGTCGCGCTTTGTTTCTTCCATAATGACATCCTTAATACGTGCGGAACCTTTAAGCCCCTTGAGGTACCAAGCCAGATGCTTGCGCATTTCACGGACAGCTACTGCTTCACCCTTCAATGCAACCAGACGATCCATATGCAGAATGGCAATACGGATTTTTTCTTCCGGTGAAGGATCGGGCAACAGCTCACCTGATTGCAAGTACTCAATCGTACGGTAGAGCATCCACGGATTCCCCAGAGCACCGCGTCCGATCATAACGCCATCACAATTGGTCAAATCCAGCATACGGCGAGCATCTTCCGGTGATGCCACATCGCCATTTCCAATTACAGGAATGGAAACTGCTTCTTTAACTTCTTTTATAATATCCCAATTCGCATGTCCCGTATACAGTTGCTCCCGTGTACGGCCATGTACGCTAACAGCCTGACCTCCGGCACGTTCAACCGCGCGAGCGTTCTCTACGGCATAAATATGCTCGCTATCCCAACCGATACGCATTTTCACAGTAACCGGCTTACTTACCGACTCCACTACCGCCGATACCATTTCATAAATCTTGTTTGGATCGAGCAGCCAACGAGCACCTGCATCACATTTGGTCACTTTGGGAACGGGGCAGCCCATATTGATGTCAATAATATCTGCATTCGTTTCCTGATCTACGACCTTCGCTGCTTCAACCAAAGATTCGCGGTCTCCCCCGAAAATTTGCAAGCTAAGCGGCTTCTCGCGCTCATCTACAAACAGCATCTCGCGCGTACGCTTGTTGCCATGAATGATGGCTTTATCACTAACCATCTCTGCACATACCAAGCCTGTACCGAATTCCTTGGCGATCAAGCGAAAAGCAGGATTGCACACGCCTGCCATTGGTGCCAGGACGACTTGGTTTTTCATTTCAATGTCGCCGATTTTCAACATATCCGTTCACCCCTTTATCCCTTCTTTTATATCGTATACTTATCGTCATTCCGTCAGTTCCCGGACTTCAATTTCTAGCGTTTGGGCGATGATGTTCAGCATGTCTGGGTCTACTGTACGATTGCCTCGCTCCACAGCACCTAATACAGTCAAAGATATACCAGTACGTTCTGCCAACTCCTGCTGTGTGAACCCTTTTAACTTCCGAAAGGCGCGGAGTCGTTGCGCCAGCTGCATGTTTTCCAAAGCTGTATGCCGTCCTTTCCATCCACAGAATTCAATGCAGTATGCACGATACTGTACAGACCGGACGGATCTTGGTTCGGAACGATGTCAGCCAAAGGAACCAGCACAAAAGCACGCTCCAACATACGAGGGTGAGGAAGCTCCAAATCCGGTGTAGCCAGTTGCGCCGCTCCCATCCATAACAAGTCCAGATCGATGGTTCGTGGACCATTAGGAATATGTCTTACTCTCCCCAGACGACTCTCCACCTCCAGCATATATACCAGAAGCTCCTCTGGAGCAAGCATTGTAGATACGGCTACCGTCATGTTCAAAAAAGAAGGTTGATCCAGATACCCAACAGGCTCTGTTTCATACAGGCTGGAGCACCGTATTACCCGTATACCCGGATGTTCGTCCAGCGCCGTAATGGCTTCATACAGGGTATGCTCGCGCTCCCCCAAATTAGCCCCTAAAGCAATATAAGCCTCTGATGCCTCAGAGGTCGAATGTGCATTCATGTATCGTTCCTACTTTCTTGCGCGATAAAGCTCAACCGTCACGCCTTGAAAATGAATATCAAACGGCGGATGCGGCTTCGTGACTTTGACAGTCAGTGCATTGACACTAGTATAAGTGTCCAGTAGGGAAGATGCAATACGTTCGCCCAAAGCTTCAATCAATTGGTAAGACTCCTTTTCAACAATATCTTTAACGGTGTAATGCACCTCTGCGTAATTAACCGTTTTGTCCAAAGCATCCTGCTCACCCGCTTCACGCAGATCAAGCTCCAGTTCCAAATCAATATAAAAACGCTGTCCCAGCTTTCGCTCCTCTGGAAAAACCCCGTGATATCCGTAATACTCCATACGATGCAAAACCATTTTATCCATCGTGGGTAGACCCCCTGTTTTTTTTAATTTTCTTAATAAATAACTCCCTAAAAATACAGTGACTTTATGCTGGTGGTAGCGGAGCGAATCATTTGAATCCGAAGAAGCGGAGCGCTCGCCTTTGCAACGGGATTCCTACAGTCATATGTTTTACCAATTCAAAGAATCCTGTTGCAACAGCGATCGTAGGATCAAAGGATTCGTAAAGCGGGCTTTACCCGCCATAACTCAGTGCATTTTTAGATCCGTACACCATCGCATCACACATACGTACGGTACGCTTGATTTGCGCCACATCGTGTACACGCACAATCTGGCACCCTTGAGCAATGCCAAAAGCAACAGTAGCTGCCGTGCCCTCCACCACATCATTCACAGGCAAATCCAGTGCTGTACGAATAAATCTTTTGCGCGACGTAGCCAATAACAGCGGAAAGCCCAGCTGACTCAATCTATCGAGAGAAGTCATGGCATGAATATTTTCATCGTAATCCTTGGCAAAACCGATACCTGGGTCTAAAATGATCTGTTCCTCACGTACCCCCGCATCCAGCGCTAATCGGATACTCTCTTTTAAATCGGACAGCATATCAGAAACCAAATCACTATAGTTACGGTCATGACGATTATGCATCAAAATGACCGGGCAATCGAATTCCGAAGCTACACGTGCCATATCAGGGTCTGCCTTAAACCCCCACACATCATTAATGATATGTGCGCCAGCTTCGAGTGCCTTTCTGGCTACTTCAGCTTTGTAAGTATCTACAGATAATGGAATGTGCGGTGCGATAAGATGGATGGCCTGGACGACCGGAATGACCCGAGCCAGCTCCTCTTCCACACCTACTGGATCATGACCGGGACGGGTAGACTCCCCGCCAATGTCAATGATATCGGCTCCATCTTCCACCAGCTTCAATGCATGTAAAACAGCAATCTCCGGGTTATAATGTAATCCTCCATCGGAAAATGAATCCGGGGTCACATTCAGTATACCCATGATCTGTGTGGAATGTCCGAGTGTAAGCTCGGCATCCCCCATTCGGTAACTACGTTGATAAAGGGTCGGTATGTTCACTTGATCCCTGCTTTCTGTCTATAATCGTGCAACAGCAAAGCTGTTATGGACCTGGGCTGCGTCAAGGGAACCGAAAAATGATTCGTTGTTCCTCCCGGCTCCAACAACAAATTCACGGGCCGTATTTCTTGTATAGAGTTGGTCATAAAAATTTCATCAGCCTGTTTCAACTCGTCCCAGCGGTACAGGCCCTGCTCACAAGGAATGTCTCGCAGATGCGCCAGCTCCAAAATGAATTCACGCGTAATGCCTGGCAGAATCCCTGTAGACAAGTCAGGGGTATACAGCGTATTATTCCGCACAAAGAACAGATTGCTGACCATTCCCTCTGCCAGGAAACCATTGGCCGTAAGCATCATTCCTTCAGCCTTATAACGGACAGCTTCGGCATACTGCTGAAGTTCCCGTTTCGCAAGAATATTATTCATATAATGGAGCGACTTTAAGCGAACCTCGCCCTCTGGAGTGTTTCTGGGGATTCGCAACAACTGAAGCACCGATGGGGAAGTCGATTGCCCGATTTGTGTATTGGTAGAGGGCAACGGTTTGGCAAACAAAATATGGTTGGGACGCGTATAGTCACCCGTCGGCAATCCTAGCACCTCTTCACCCGCTGATACGGTGTAACGGATGTAGGCTTCATCCAACCCATTTGCCACCATCAGATGCTGAATGTGTTTCGTAAGCTGCTCCTCATCAGGTTGAAAAGGAATGCCGAGCATTCGGCAGCCTTCCTGTAGTCGATGCAGATGCCGATCCAGCAAGAATGGGGCACCCTTGTAGGTGCGGAATGTTTCAAACAAGCCCATTCCGTATAAAAAGCCGTGATCACTTACGTGAACCACGGCTTTTGCGGCTTCCGTGAGGACGCCGTTGACTCCGATATATTTCATGAATCAAACGCCTACCTTGCGTTTTAGGAAATTGCGTAACAGCTGATGCCCGTAATCCGTAATAATGGATTCTGGATGGAACTGAACTCCTTCTACGGCAAATTCTTTATGCCGCAAACCCATAATTTCACCTTCTGCGGTTTCAGCGGTAATCTCTAGACACTCAGGCAGACTCTCGCGCTCTACCAGCAATGAGTGATACCGGGTTGCTGTGAACGGAGAAGGCAAGCCTTCAAATACTGACGTATTGTGATGAAGAATCGGTGAGGTTTTACCGTGCATGAGTCGTTCAGCCCGGATAACCTTACCGCCAAAAGCCTGTCCGATGGCCTGATGGCCGAGGCAAACGCCAAAAATCGGAATGCGACCTTTAAAATGGCTGATCACATCCAGTGATATCCCCGCCTCATTAGGCGTGCATGGACCCGGCGAGATCAAAATATGCTCTGGTGCCAGCTCTTCTATGCCTTTCACATCAATCTCATCGTTCCGTTTTACGGTTACTTCTTCGCCAAGTTCACCCAAATACTGAACAAGATTGTACGTAAACGAATCATAATTATCAATCACCAAAATCATACGACTCACCCTCCTGTGATACCGCTTCTGCTCAAAGCGGCTTCTTCTTCACCACATTGTACCGCCTTCATGACAGCTCTGGCCTTGTTCCGACATTCCCGATATTCCCTGTACGGGTCTGAATCAATGACGATCCCCGCACCTGTCTGTAAATAGGCAGTGCTGCCTTTAACAGCTAGTGTTCTTATTATAATATTTAATTCCATATTACCGTTATAGTCAATCCATCCAAGGGACCCAGTATAAGGCCCCCGCCGGACAGGCTCTAATTCTTCGATGATTTCCATCGTGCGCACCTTGGGTGCCCCGGTAATGGTTCCGCCTGGAAAAGTAGCCGCAATTACATCTATAGCTGTACGACCTGAGGCTAACTTCCCCTCCACCTGAGAAACCAAATGCATAACGTGCGAATAATACTCGACAGTCAGCAGTTCAGGTACATGCACCGATCCGTATTCGGCAATCCGTCCGATATCGTTACGCTCCAGATCGACGAGCATAATATGCTCGGCGCGTTCTTTTTCGCTTGATAGAAGCTCTGCTGCCATAGCGGCATCTTCATCCGGTGTTAGCCCCCTTCTTCTCGTACCTGCAATAGGTCGGGCGCTCACACGTCCATCCTCCAGCTTCACCAACAATTCTGGCGATCCACTGACGATCCGTAAATCTGGCATACGCAGCATACCCATATAAGGGGATGGATTCAGCAGACGAAGCCATTCATATATATTCTCAGGAAGGGCTGCAAGCGTACGTTGCTGACGAATCGACAAGTTAACCTGAAATACATCCCCTTGGGCAATATATTCCTGCACACGTTTCACGGCATGTTCAAAATCTTGTTGGTTGAATGCCGCTGTCCATCCTTCAGATTCTTGATGAGCAGCCTCTAATTCTTTTTCGGACAGCCGAGCACAACGGCGAGGATGAGCTGGATCAGTCTCTCCCGCATGTATGATGTTCTTCCACTGAGTCAGCATGCGTTCTGCACGTTGGACCGCTTCCGCATAAAGTTTGCCAAGTATCGATATGGTCTCATCCACCATAAGCTCATTAGCCAAATCAGTCTGGCTACTGAATTCACCGGAGCGGGCAGGATTGGGCATATGAACAGCACAATATATGCAGGATTTTTCGTGATCATAAATCCATAGCTCATCCACCCTCATCCATACATAATCAGGTATGCCCGTATCGTCTGCAGCTTGAGATGGCAAACGCTCCAACGAGCGAGCTACATCGTATCCAAGATAACCCGCAAATCCTCCAGAGAAAAAGGGCATGCCAGGTACACGCGGTGCACGGTAAGGAGCGATCCAGTTGTTCATGACTTTCAAAGGTTGACCATGTATATCTCCATGCTTCCCACTTTGCAAATCAGTCCAAACTGCATGTTCTCCCTTGCCTTCCAATACAGCAACCGGATTTAAGGCCAGATAGGTGTACCTCCCACCTTTAGCGCTCTCCAGCAAAAAGGCATATGGCGACGAATCCTCCCAAGCCTTCCGCCACGATGACGGTAGCCCTCCCACGGGTAATGGGTACTCAGCGATATAGGGAAGTATGCTCCAGCCTTCCTCCTGCCAAACCTGCCACTGCGCCTCCGTCACTCTAGCTGTCGATTTCATCCGTGTGTGCTTCCCCTTCCCTACTTTTCAATAAGTCTACATTCTCTCCTTAAAAAGAAACCCCCACTCCCCTGCAACAGGGAAATGAGGGAATCCTTACGTATAGTATACACAATTACGACATAATTACAGCTCGAAATTGTATAATGGTGTACTCAGGTAACGTTCTCCATTACTTGGAATAATGACAACGATCCGTTTACCCTTGCCCAATTGCTTAGCAAGTTTCAAAGCCGCATGGACAGCCGCGCCAGATGAAATACCGGACAAAATGCCCTCTTCCTTGGCCACTCTACGTGCTACCTCGAAAGCTTCGTCGTTTTCTACATGAATAATTTCATCATAGATATCACGGTTTAAAATTTCAGGAATAAAGTTGGCACCCAACCCTTGGATCTTGTGGGGTCCTGGCTTACCGCCTGCTAACAGCGGGGAAGAGGCAGGTTCTACGGCCACAACTTTAATATCAGGGAATTCTTTCTTAAGCACTTCACCGGCTCCAGAAATGGTTCCGCCAGTACCTATTCCCGCTATAAAAGCGTCCAGAGTTCCGCCAATGGAACGAATGGCTTCCACAATCTCAGGACCGGTCGTTTCACGGTGAATTTTGATATTAGCTTTGTTCTTGAACTGCTCAGCAGCAAAATAATCCGGATTTTCACTCAGCAATTCTTCCATTTTCTTAACGGACCCGTTCATGCCTTCTGATCCTGGTGTTAACACAAGTTCGGCTCCATAAGCGCGCAACAAATTACGACGCTCTATGCTCATCGTTTCTGGCATAACGATGACTGCCTTATAGCCCTTCGCAGCAGCAACCATAGCCAAGCCGATTCCTGTATTACCGCTAGTTGCTTCAATAATGGTACCGCCTGGCTTAAGCAGACCTTCACGTTCAGCTTCTTCTACCATACTAATCGCAATACGGTCTTTTACACTGGAGCCTGGGTTCTGATATTCCAGTTTCAAATAGATTTCGGCGCTATCTTCCGGTACGATCCGGTTGAGGCGAACGAGGGGGGTTTCCCCGATAAGTTCGGTGATGTTATTAACAACTTTAGCCATGATAATTCCTCCCTGACTGTAGATGATATATTAAAAAAATGCGAAATCATATTGTAGATCATTCTTAGTCATCACTTTAATTTTGTATCGCTCATTTAATTTCCGATAAAAATAGTGGGTTTTATACGCTAATCATAACAATCTTCAATTCCAATGTCAATACGAGTGAGTAAGCTGCGATGCTGTCAACCCGCGTTATCAGCATCGCGCTTCCTTCAAACCAATATTCTTTCACTACGTTACAGAGAAGCGGAGGATGCATTCTTTCCAGATAAAATACGCGCTCCATACTTATCACGCAGACTCTTCTCAACCTCTTCCAAAGGAGCGGCTTGTGCAAGCGCAAGTGATCGACGAATTTGCTGCCGGATCTGCTGCTTATCCGGGGAATTCTTCAACCGGACATCCTGTACATAAATGACAGCATAGCCATCGTTAACAGAGATTGGACCCGCAACATCCCCAGAGCTTAGCTCTCTCGCCGCCTTCATAATCGCCTCCGGTTGCAATGGATCATATTCATCCACCCATCCCAGCTGTCCACTACTATCTTTGTCGAAAGGCTTACCTGAATGCTCTTGAATCAGCACATCGAAGCTCTCCCCCTGCTTAACCCGGTCTAGCAGCGCTTCTGCTTCCTCCGCATTATCCACATAAAGAGCTGCCAATTGGATCTGCTTACCGACGGCAAATTCCTCGGGATGCTGCTCCCAATACTCGTCAATCTCAGCTTCCTGAACTTGAATACCCTGCGTAGCTATTTTCTCCAAACCAATCCGGTATTCCGCTTCATTCCGCAAATCAACCGGATCTAAGCCAAACTGTCGCTGCATTTCATCAAAGTAGGTATGATCTGAGTCATACCCTTTACTATCCTGCTCCAGCACCTGCTGTAAATCCTCTTGGGTGATCTTGATACCGAGACGCTTGGTTTCAGCCTGCACGGCTTTACGATTCAACATTTGCAACAGCGTATTGGTTCCATATCGCTTTTTCAGTTCCGCTACCCACTGTTCCTCCGATATGCCTTCCTGACCCATCTCCGCCACAGTATGATCGCCGTCATCCTTGCTTACATCACCCGGCTTTGACAGCCCCCGAAGCATGATAAGACCACCCAAGGCGGCGACGCTAACGGTCAGAATAATGACAGCTGTCCATAATCCCTTTTCCCGTGTAGTCATCGCTTGCACCGCCCATCCGGTTAGGCTTTGGCTTGATCTAACAGATTTTGCAGCTCATCTTTATTAAACTGATAAGCCTCATTACAAAAGTGACATACGACCTCAGCCTGTCCTTCTTCCTCAATTAACTGCTCTAATTCGCTTTCTCCCAAACTGATCAATGTTTTTTCCACGCGCTCACGTGAACACTCACATTGAAAATGGATATCCAATTCATCGAGAATCCGAACGTCCGGCAACATCCAGCGCAGCATTTCATCAAGTTCCAACCCTTGATCCAGCAAAGCGGTAACGGGCGGAATGGAGCTGACTGCATTTTCGATCGCAGTTATCTCATCATCATTCAAGCCTGGAAGCAATTGAATAATAAATCCACCGGCCACAATAACCGAGTTATCAGTATCTACCAGCACACCCAAGCCCACCGCTGACGGGGTTTGTTCCGATTTGGCAAAATAATAGGTAAAGTCCTCACCCAGTTCACCAGAAATAATCGGAGTACTGCCGCGATACGGTTCTTTTAACCCCAAATCCTTGATGATATGAATGAACCCCTCTGTACCTACAGCACCCGCTACATCCAGTTTGCCCATACTATTGCTCGGCAAATGCACATGTGGTTCAGTAACATAACCTCGTACTTCCCCTACAGCATTGGCATCCACGATGATTTGCCCAATCGGTCCATCACCTTTAACTTGAATGGTCAATCGCTCTTTGCCTTTTAGCATAGAACCCATAATAGCTCCTGCTGTGAGGGTTCGCCCTAAAGCAGCGGTAGCCGTTGGATACGTATCATGTCTTCTCCGCAATTCCTCTACCAATTGAGTTGTCCGAACAGCAAAAGCTCTAACCCTCCCATCCATGGCTGTGCCACGAATAAGTCGATCCTGCTTATTTTCCATATTGATATCCTCCCCTATTCTCCAGGACAGCTATGCTGCTTATTTTCGTTAGTATTGCTCATCATTGAAGCATAATTTCCTACTATATAAACAACCTGCATCGACAGATCACGCGAATTGTTCAAAAACGTAACATATTTCAGTATAGACGAAAAACGCCGCTAATCCAAACCGATAAGATCATCGGTTGGACGCAGCGGCAGCTTATATCCACTTTTTTATTCAGCGTTACGTTGGTAAATGATACGTAATCCTTCAAGCGTCAACATCGGCAACACTTTCTGAATGCTCTCTGTCTCTGATGCGATTAGCTCTGCAAGACCTCCCGTAGCAATAACCGTAGGCTCCGCCTGCATTTCTTCCTTAATGCGCCTCACAATGCCATCCACTTGCCCAGCATAACCGAAGATAATCCCAGCTTGCATGGCATGAACCGTATTACGACCAATAACCTTTTTGGGCTTCTCCAACTCGATACGGGGCAGCTTGGAAGCCCGTTGATACAGTGCCTCTGTCGAAATCCCGATACCCGGCACTATTACACCACCCAAGTAGTTTCCCTTATCGTCAATACAATCAAACGTCGTCGCTGTTCCAAAATCCACCACAACCAGCGGCCCACCGAACCGTTCAACAGCCGCAACAGCGTTCACGATCCGATCCGCACCTACTTCACGCGGATTCTCATAACGCAGGTTAAGACCGGTCTTGATTCCCGGTCCGACGATTAACGGCGTTTTGCCTATGTATTTATCGCACATTTCTTCTAATACACGGACCAATGGCGGAACGACAGAGGAAATAATAACTCCTTGGATGTCATCCTTTAATACGCCACCCATACTAAAAAGATTATGTATGAGTACGCCGTATTCATCTGCGGTTGCCTGTCTGGAGGTACTGATCCGGTAATGGTGCAACAGCTCCCGCCCTTCGTACATCCCCAGAACAATATTGGTATTACCTACATCCACTACAAGAATCAATGGGTGTCACCTATCTTTCTTTGCGTTAAGGTCAAGGCTGATATCCAGACTATGAAAAGAGTATGTCAGCCTGCCTACAGAAATCACATCTACGCCACTCTCAGCCATCTCACGCACTGTATCCAGCGATACATTGCCCGAGGCTTCTGTTTTGACATGTGGTGCCCGTTCCCGAATGAACCGAACGGCTTCCTTCATATCTGGGGCAGACATGTTATCCAGCATAATGATATCCGCCCCAGCTTCCAGGGCTTCCTGCACTTGTTTCATGTTTTCCGTCTCTACTTCAATCGTCATCGTATGCGGTATATTAGCGCGCGCTCGACTCACAGCTTGTTCAATCCCACCTGCGCCCTTAATATGATTATCCTTAATCATAACAGCATCGTACAGGCCAAAGCGATGATTCGAGCCACCGCCTACACGAACAGCATACTTCTCCAGCAGCCGATGTCCCGGTGTTGTTTTGCGTGTATCCACCAAGCGGGTGGACAAACCATGCAATTGATCTATAAAAGCTCGTGTCCGCGTGGCAATGCCAGACATTCGTTGGAGCAAATTTAACGCCAGTCGCTCTCCAGTCAAAATCGCATGGGTACTTCCATTTACTTCAGCCAAAACGCTTCCCTTTTCAATCCACTGTCCATCGGTCACCAGCGGAGTAAACGACAAGGAAGGGTCCACTACCTGAAATACAAGGGCAGCCACGGGTAAACCCGCAACTACGCCGCTCTCCTTGGCATGAATGACAGCCTTGGATTGGTGGCCCTGCTCAATCGTCCAGCGCGTGGTCACATCGCCAGAGCCCGTATCTTCTCGCAGCCAGCTGCGAATTTGTGCCGTCAGTTCCTCCTGATATCCACTAAACTCTCCATAAAGCTCGCTGTTAGATGTCATGAACGTACTCCTCCGTTATCCCTTGATCACGTCGCTGCTGAACATGCTTTCGCCAGGCGCTATCATCTGTCTCAGGAAAATCCTCGCGATAATGCGCTCCCCGGCTCTCCTCACGCAGTAGCGCACTATCTGTTACTAATAAAGCACATGTGAGCAAATTGGCAAACTCGATCTCTTCCCGGCTAGCGATCACAGCCCCGAAAATAGGCATTTGCCCTTGCAGCTCATCTAATGCTGCTTGCAGCCCCTCGCCGTGCCGACGAACTCCAGCATAACGAACCATTGCTTCTTGCAGCTTATGCCGTTGCTCCGTGACGGATGAAGCCGGGAACTCTGTGCGGTTATCGCTATAAGATATCAACGTATGGCCGACCAGCGGTGGCAATGAATGCAGTCGCTCAATAATCCTGCTGGCGAATACAATAGCTTCAGATAATGAATTGCTCGCAAGACGATTAGCTCCGTGAACACCTGTAGAAGAGGTCTCCCCGCAGGCGAATAAACGCGCAATGGAGCTTTCCCCGTGTAAATTGGTCTGAACACCACCCATCATATAATGGGCAGCAGGCGCAATGGGAATCCAGTCTGTCGTCATATCCAAACCAAATGACAGACATGTCCGATAAATGGTTGGAAAACGTCGCTTCACCCGCTCAGGCGGCTCATGCGTAATATCCAAGTATACAAACGCAGCTTGGGTGCGTTCCATCTCATGAATGATAGCACGAGCTACGATATCTCTGGGTGCAAGCTCCTGCCGTGAATCATACTTGTCCATGAAGCGTTCTCCGTGAATATTGCGTAACACGGCTCCTTCTCCCCGTACAGCTTCGGAAATTAGAAACCTTGGAGCGCCCGGATGGCACAACGCCGTAGGATGAAACTGTATGAATTCCATATCCCGGACAATCGCCCCAGCACGATACGCCATAGCAATACCATCCCCGGTTGCAATATCCGGGTTGGTCGTATAACGGTATAATTGCCCGCTACCTCCTGAGCACAAAATCGTTGCATTAGCAGTTATATACGACCTTTCCCCACCTGGCTTTTGGACGAGGGCCCCAATACACTCACCATGCTCAGTCAGCAGGTCGATGACCATGCACTCTTCCCACACTTCGATACCGGGATGAGCAGCAACCTGCTTTGACAACGCACGAACAATTTCATAACCCGTAGCGTCTCCATTCGCATGCAAAATACGCCGATGGCTATGCGCTCCTTCCCGTGTCAATGCTAGTTCACCATCCACACGATCAAAAGCCGTTCCCATACGTATTAACTCTTGAATACCACCTGGACCTTCATGGACAAGCGTTCTGACCGCCTCTGGTTCGCACAAACCTGCACCAGCAATCAGGGTGTCCTGCATATGATAAGCAGGTGTATCCTCATCCGATGTGACAGCAGCAATCCCGCCTTGAGCATAACGTGTGTTGCTTTCCATCAAAGTCTTCTTGGTGATCAGCAACACTTTCCGATTCTCTGCAGCCTTAATGGCTGTATATAAGCCCGCAATGCCCGAGCCGATAATTAACACGTCGGCTTCCAATCGGGTCAATTCCGCTACATCAAAATCAACTAGATATCTTGGAATCATGCCTTCACCTGATTTCACAGAAGAATAGCGCACACCATAGGTTCTACAGTATGCGCTCACGTATATGTTCAAAATAATAGAAAGTCGATTGCAGCAGCTGTTGGCTTTTATAAGCTAAGAAGACGACAGCCGTTTATTTAACAATAAATGTACACAACGTTCCGGTGTCTGTCAAATCACGTTAGCAATAATCTTCCATTTAAAAAGCTCCGGAAAACCAATAATACCTGGTTCCCCGGAGCTTGCATATACGCTTATTCAACTATCCATTGAATGATTAGGTTGTTGTCGGTGGAGTACCACCGGAGTTGCCCGAATTGTTATCATCCTCTGGCTTTTGCAGATTAGGGATATCATTCGGTTGATCTGTTGTATTCTTAGGCTCGTCATCCTTACCTTGAATACGTACACGGACGTCTCCAATGTTGTCGATCACAGGCTCACCGTTTTCCGGTGTTCCTTCTCCCTCAGTCGTGCCACCATCCAAAGAACCTGTCTCAATCAAACGTTTGATTTGTTCAAGTTCCAAGGTTTCTTCTACCAGCAAGGTTTGAGCAATCAAATGAACCTCTTTGGAATACTTGGTCAGGAGTTCTCTAGCACGCTCATAAGATTCAGTGATGAAACGATTCATCTCCTGGTCAATCTGATAAGCGATCTGATCACTGTAGTTCTGCTCATGACCGATATCGCGTCCAAGGAATACTTGGCCTTGTGAAGTACCGAACTGCATCGGACCAAGTTTCTCACTCATACCATATTCTACGATCATGCTACGTGCGATGCTTGTTGCTTGTTGGAAGTCGCTATAGGCTCCTGTTCCGATTTCACCAATGAACAGTTCCTCGGATACGCGTCCACCCAACAATCCAGTGATTTTGTCCAGCAATTCCTGCTTGGTTGTCAGCATGCGGTCTTCCTTCGGAAGCATGATAACATATCCGCCTGCACGTCCACGTGGAATAATTGTTACCTTGTGAACCATATCGGCATTTTCCAAGAAGAAACCGATAATCGTATGGCCTGCTTCATGATAAGCAACAATTCGTTTCTCGCGGTCACTGATTACGCGGCTGCGTTTTTCTGTACCTACGATAACACGGTCGATGGCTTCATCTACTTCTCGCATCGAAATATCCCTGCGGTTACGACGAGCCGCCAACAAGGCAGCTTCGTTCAACAGATTTTCCAGATCAGCGCCTGTAAAGCCTGTTGTACGTTTCGCAATTACGTCCAATTTAACATCCTTCGTTAATGGCTTGTTGCGAGCATGTACATACAATACTGCTTCACGGCCTTTAACATCTGGACGGTCAACCGTAATTTGACGGTCAAAACGTCCTGGACGAAGCAACGCCGGGTCTAGAATATCCGGACGGTTTGTAGCAGCTACGATGATAATACCTTCGTTTGCGCCGAATCCATCCATCTCTACGAGCAATTGGTTGAGCGTCTGCTCACGTTCATCATGTCCGCCACCCAATCCAGCGCCACGTTGACGTCCAACGGCATCAATCTCATCAATGAAAATGATACAAGGTGCGTTCTTCTTAGCGTTCTCGAACAAATCGCGAACACGGGAAGCACCGACCCCGACGAACATTTCTACAAAATCAGAACCTGAGATACTGAAAAACGGTACTCCAGCCTCGCCTGCAACAGCTCTTGCCAAGAGTGTTTTACCCGTACCTGGAGGGCCCACTAACAGAACACCTTTCGGAATACGAGCGCCCACAGCTGCAAACTTGCGTGGGTCCTTCAAGAATTCTACGACTTCGACAAGCTCCTGCTTCTCTTCGTCAGCCCCTGCCACGTCCTCGAACGTAACCTTCTTCTTCTCTTCGTTATACAGACGGGCTTTGCTCTTGCCGAAGTTCATAACTTTGCCGCCACCGCCCTGTGCCTGATTAAACAGGAAGAAGAACAACAGGAACATGATCACCAAAGGAATGATAGAAGTCAAAAACGTCAGCCAGATGCTTTCGCCTTCCATTTTCTTCTGTACATATTCAAACCCGTTCGTTTCACTGGCATTTACCAGTTCACTTAGTGCTTGATCCGTTGGTGGAACATATACGGAAAAATTGGTCGATTTAGCATTAGCCGGCTGCTTCTTATATGCACCGGTTACAAGATAGGCGTAACCGTCAAATTGGACCGTTACTTTAGAGATGTTATTAGCTTTAACCTCTTGCCGTAATTGGTCATATCTAGGGAGATCGGAGGCTTCGTTACTGTTACTAACAAACTGAACGATACCCACCACAACTAAAAAAAGAATCAAATAAAAACCAGAATTCCGGATGAACCGATTCATCCCCTACCTCCTCTCGAGACACTTAAGTTATTTTACCATAGCCTGTAAGTCCTTCTCAACAAAGGGCCTTATTTAGTCCTAGGACTGGAGGCTGAGATTAGCTGGTATAGATTTCCGGCTTCAAAATCCCTATGTATGGGAGGTTCCGGTAGTGCTCGGCATAGTCCAGACCATAGCCGACAACAAACGCATCTGGAAGCGTAAATCCAGTATAATCTGCTTCAAGATTAACCGTCCGGCGTGCAGGCTTGTCGAACAAGGTTACGACACATACCGAATTGGCATTACGATTCTTGAGCAGTTCAATCAAATGTGTCAGCGTCAGGCCGCTGTCGATAATATCTTCGACAATCAGAACGTCGCGTCCTTCCACAGATGCGTCCAAATCCTTAATGATTTTGATGATACCTGAGGATTTTGTGGACGCTCCATAACTTGATACAGCCATGAAATCAAGCTCCAATGGCACTGTAATGGATTTAACCAAATCAGCCATAAAGATAAACGCACCTTTCAGTACGCAAATCACCAATGGATTTTTCCCTTCATATTTTACGCTGAGCTGTGCACCCAATTCCTTAATTTTACTCTGAATTTCTTCTTCGCTGATCAATATTTCCTGAATATCATTTTGCAACGGTGTAAACCTCCTAAGTTTATACTATGAAAGCCGTTCCTGTGCAATTACCGGTGCCCCGGACTCTCTCGTCTTTGCCATGACATATATATAACCGAAGACGTGTGCTCTTGCACCGCGGCATGTACAGAACGTCGTACGCCCGGAATCCAGAGAATAGCTCCAGAGTGGTCGCAGACGATGGGAACAACGGAACGCATTAAAGGAGGTATTTTTTCATTAATAAAAATATCTTTAACCTTTTTTCTTCCGTTTAATCCCATTACATACATGGTATCTCCAGGTAATCGCGAGCGTACAGTCAAAGGCAGACTCAATTGATCTGCGTCGAACCATGCTTCCTCCTTATTGGTCGGATGATCCCCATCCAAATAGGAAGCCCTTCGCCACCGGAGTATACCACCCGCTTCAGGCAACTCTAGCTCACCGGAAATAGGCAATACACTTAGTCCATAGCACCATTCGCCCATAACGACTTGCGTACGGTCAAACAAAACCGCTTGGTCATATTCGCGGACTCCAACCGCACCGCCTCCCAAATCCAAACTCCATGTAGACGATGCCTCTTGGAGAAGTCTTAGTCGAACGGTCTCAATTTTACGAAAATCAAAATTTTCACTGTCCGAAGGCAGATAATTTAATATTAGTTTAATCAACCTCCGTTGTAAAGCAACGGGTAGCTTACGGTATAAAGCGATGGGAAACATGTACCTGCCATTATCCAAGCTCACCATTTTCTCGTATGCTGACAGCGTAGATGCCTCCATAAAGTCATTTTCGTCAGCCATCGTTTCGGCCAGCCGGTTCAGGGATGGTGTCAGTCGCTCATTATATTGCCCCAAAAAAGGAAGCACATCCATGCGGATGGCGTTACGGCGGTATTTGGACGATAAATTAGTGCTGTCTATCACGTAGGAAAGACCATACAAGTTACAAAACTCAATCAGGTCAGCCTTGTACATACGTAGCAGCGGGCGAATGAGTTGCACATTTTTTTCATTGCGTGCCAAACGCATACCCGCCAAACCTGCTGGGCCGCTACCACGCAGCAAGTGCAAGAGAACCGTTTCGGCTTGATCGTCGCCGTGGTGAGCCATTGCAATATGCTGTGCTTCCCACTTTGTAGCCATATCATGTAAAAAGCTGTAGCGCAGCTCGCGTGCCGCTTCCTGTGGACCCTTCCCACTCTCCTTCATATAAGCGGGTACATCAACCCGAGTCATTTCAAATGGAAGTTCAAGCTTTCGGGCAATATTGCGTACCACTTCAGCCTCCGCATCCGATTCCTCTGGTCTGAATCCATGATGAACGTGAGCGCAGACGAGTTGTAAAGGCATATGTATAACGGATATTTCATGTAAAATGTGCAAAAGGGCCACCGAATCCGGCCCACCGGATACAGCAACCACAATGCGGTCTCCGGGGCTCCACAGTGAATGATCTCGCGCCAAGGCGAGCACTTCCTGTACAACACCGGTCGGTTTTGTTGTTCTCATTCCCGACCCTCTTTTCTCCCTACCGTAAAAATGATGATCATCTGTTATCTTATGTAAGTCATGCTGCTACCTTAACGCAATCCAGAGCGCTCCGGCAAGCAGCAAAAGCGATACCGTGAAAGCATATCCCAGCCAGCGTGGATTCCCTCTTTTGACCGACGATTGCCTGACATGTGCGGAAGCCAAACGTGACCAAGACCGGGCCGCTGCACGAGTATCGGAATATTCTCCACGCACTGCACCCAGTAGCCATTCGGCATAGGGACGTAATACACGGCTGCGGCGAATGATGACCGTCAATTCTGCCGTATTACGCAACTGTGGCAGCCTGCTGGCAGCCGCCTTTAACGATTCGCTCTCCAATATATGAATCGTTAGAAGAGCGAAGGCAAACAGGTCATACTGGGAATCAGCATTTCGGCTGCCAGCATTCCAAAATCCCCTGTCATACCATTCTGTAAATTGTTTAACACTCCGGCCAGCAAGAGACACCCCACCGTAGTCAATTAATTCAGCCTCTCCATAGGCATTGACCAAAATATTCTGCGGCTTCAGGTCGCCAAACACCCACCCTGCCTGATGGAGATCCGCCAGACGATTCAGTATACCGGTTCCAGCCACGCCATACCATTCCGGCCCTTTGGCTGCCACAAAGCGATGAAGTGGATCACCTTTAACGTATCGCATAACATAAAAGGGTATCTCCCCACTGCGTAACACTACATCATCCACCTCAAACAAAAAGGAAGGATTTCCATTTCGCTGGAGGGCGGCCTGAGTGCCCTGAGACTGCAATGTGGTCAGCACATTAATCTCCGATTGCAGATCAAGCGTGTTCTTCCCCATTTTCAGAGCAAATTGCCGATCGGCCTGTGCTTCTTTTACCAAATATACAGTTCCGTTCGCTCCCCGGCCCAGCAAGCGCTGGATGACATAGCTGCTCCGCTTCCACTTGCCCTTGATGACCGTTCCGGGTGCAAGAACGGGATCAGACGACGTAGTCACCGAGCATCCCTTCTCCTTTGCCATAGGATTCTTCCAGATCTTTCTGTTCTCCTAGTGTACCATATCGGTAATAATCAATCACTTGTAAAATGGCAGGACCTGTCGGCGTCGCCCCTTTCATCCGCAAGCGTCCAAATATCGATTTGATCTGGTTAAGCTCAGAGGTCCAACCGATATCCATGACTGCGTCTTCTCCCATTTTGCCGCCTGGGAAATGAAATACCGATAGACGGCTGTGTCCGCTTCTGGACTGTAAGCTGAGCAGCAAATCGCGAATGCTGTCCTCTACAGCAGGCAGCTTGGGCTTCATGCTCGCACTTGCATCAATGAGCAAGGCAATCTCCAGGGTGCTTGTTTCTGTCAGCTCATCCATCACCTCAACTACTTGGGCTCGTTTTGCCGGAGGAAGTTCACCGATATGTTTGGCGCCACCCTCGCCCAAAATGTGCGTTAACTCTCTATTAACCGCCTGCTGAATGGTTTGAACCACCGTTTTGCGCGTCATCATCTGCATGGTCTGTGCCAACTGCTTCGTCCCAACGATTTGGCTAAACCCTCCCCCTGCTTTAGCAATTTCTTGAATCTCTGCGCTGCCAAGCTCGCCAATAGTTCCATAATCTATGACTCCGGCGACATTCACTGTAATACCTTCCCGTAAAGCTTGGGCAGCCGCCATGACTGGACTAACACCTACATTTGAGCATCCGTCTGTAATGATCAAAATTTGCTTCATCGTTTTTTGACCTCCGCTTCCTCTTAATCTATTCCGATAGATTCTATCTTTGCCTAATCCGGAACGATTCAAACGAAGGATGCGGATTTTTAAAAAACGAATAAGGAATTTCCCGGGCAATGTCGGATTAGCTCACCGTCCGTGGACGTTCCAACCACCTCATGCCAGGTACATGGAGAGTTGCCCATTCTGGGCGGAAGTGATCTATTTTACTAACGACTACAGTCATATCATCATAGATTTGATTTTGTTGGTATCGGATAACCCTTTCTAGTAAACAGTCGGCCAACTGCTGTGGATCTTCGCTTTCAATTTCCTGAATCATGCGTTTCATCCATATTTCCTTATTAACCGCATAACCCGGTGAGTCGTATATACCGTCTGTAATCATAATGAGAATATCACCCGGCTGGAGCTGCAGGGATACCAAATCAATTTCAATATCCTGTATAATGCCAATCGGCAAATTGCTGGCAGATACGGGAATGACCTCCTCTCCTCTTTTAATAAAGCTTGGCGTAGACCCAATTTTCATAAAGGTTGTCTGGGCCGTATACTGATCAATCAGCGCCATATCGACCGTAGCATACATTTCCTCAGGTGATCGCAGCATCAGGACAGAGTTAACCGACTTGATCGCCAATTTTTCGTCCATACCCGATTGCAGTAATTCCTCCAAAATGTTAAGTGCTGCACTGCTCTCTTGCTGCGCGCGCTCTCCGTTCCCCATACCATCGCTTAACGAGACCGCAAAAGTCCCGTTCCCTAGCTCCATCATGCTGTAGCTGTCTCCTGAGAAAAAATCGCCTCCTTTGGCCGCACTAGCTACCCCTGTAGCAATCTCATACGTTTTAGCAGAGCCGAACATGACTGTAGCCAAGCCTTGGCGGCGATCTGCCTCCGTTTCGCGCATCACAGCTATATGCTCGTCCAGTATGTCCGACAGCAGTGGAGCAATGATTTTCCGACATTCATCAAATCCCCTTGTATAGGCATGGACAATCTCAATTTCTACCTGACCTGCATCCAGATTAATAATCTCAATAGATTGGATGGACAAGCCCAGTCTATCAAGAGCCTCCCGTATTTGCTCTTCCTGTCGATGCATGGTCTGCCCTTCCCGCTGAATTTCTCGCGCTAAATCCTCCATGATTTGTGATACACCCGATAGCTGGTCAGCAACAAGCTGACGACTATCGTATACTTGGCGCTTCCACTGCATATTATGTTGGTAGAGGCTATACTGCTGCTTCATCACTTGCAGGACAGCGGCCGTTTTAGCACATGCCTTACTCCATTGCGGGGGTATCTGTTCCGGCTCCAAATCCGGGTTATCCTCAATGGCGCTCATCATTTCCGTCATATACTGATGGGTTTGCATGAACTTGCCGTCCCAGCACTGCTCACACTTGAAGCAGGAGGCACATGTCCCTTCCGCCACCGCATTCATAAAGTGTTCGATTTCACCATCCGACTTCGCGCTCTCACTTGCAGATATCTGGTGAAAGCTGCGGGATAGCTGACTGAATACACGGGAAAACTTCGTTACTCGCTCTGCGGTGAGATCGCGGACCCTTTTGGCATATTCATGCTGAGATTTAGCATGGTCCTGCGTACCGGGAACATAGGTAGAAACCGCTTTAAAGAAACTTTTTGGGGTCATTAAAAATAATAGAATCGCCGCACAGCTCTCCCAGGTTGATGTCAGCACGTCTCCGGTCCCATCCAAATAGATCGTCAGAATGGAGGAGCCTAGCAGCATCCCAAGCGCAACAGCACCTTTTTTCCCTTCACGCAGCATCCCTGCCAGCAAACCTGCAAAAGCGAGTAAACTCATCTGCACAATTGCAGACATATTGGCCAAGCTTAAAATTAAACCGGTAATGACACCGACCGATGCACCCAGCGAAGCACCTCCCACCAAAGCAAACACCAAGACCAAATATCGCGACAGTACATGATCGACAGACAATGAATGAACAGTCCATCCTACTGCTCCCGTCATCACAGAGGCTAATAAAATAATAAGACATAAAATTTCCTCATTTTTGAGCTGGCTTGTCTTCTTGCGGTACGTAAACAACGGTATGGCCTGTGTGAATACCAGCGTAAGCATAAAGCTGAGAACCGCATCCGTTCCCACAATGATAAGTTCATACCATGTGAAAGTTGGAGCCATCACCGCGTTAAATAAATTGACCATAAACACAGACAAGAAAACCATAAGCGGAGCATAGGATAGTTCCAGACGATCGAAGGTTCGTAGTCCGCGATACAGGAGATAAAATACCAGTAGCTCGCCACCAATCATAAATAACGATGGATAAGGAGCTAACAGGCTGCCTAACACAACTGATACAGCTACAGGCAGCATCAGGTCACGCCGAAGGAACGTTATGACCGCAAAATAAGCGAGGGCAAAAGGAGAAAGCTCGTCCAAAATAGTGGCGCGTCCCAGTAGAACTCCCATAGCTGACAATAGCAGCATCCATCTTTGCGCCGTTACCCATTGCACCACTTTATGTGAATCCAGCCGTTTCTTGAGTCTGGAAGACCACCCTTCCGTACGCTCTTTGGATTTGGACTTTCTAGATTTTAACCCCGGAAAATGTACCACGTTCCATTTCTCCATCATGCGTCAGGCACCCCATTCATCAATTTGATGTTCCCATCTTAAACCGGAACGACTGAGAAAGTTTGTCAGAACCCCACGTCTTATTCCAAGAAATTTCCGACAAAAAAACGTTCTGCGCGAAAGGACAGAGCATCGCCTTAAACATCAAGCTACGCACGTATGGAAGCAGATGGAAGTTGTGTCTCTTAACTCCTTGCTTGACCTCTCTATGTCGTCCATCACTATGACCAAGACTAGCGATTTGCACAGAAGATAGACGGAAAACCGTTGGAGTTTGTCGGACGATTATGTCCTCACGACAAAAAAAACATTCGCTTTCCAGCACGAATGCTTTCCTCGTCTTCATCAAAATTGCGAATCTCATAAAATACATGTATAACGATAACCGGATTTATCGTCCACACCCATTGCATGTCGCATCTATTGTCGGTAGAACGCAAAAAAACCGTAGCAGTCTTTCGACTGTACGGTTTTCCGTGTATGGTTGATACGGTTGTCAAAGTGAATTAAACACGCTTCGCGCCGCGTCCTCCGCGTTTACCTTCGGTGTTCTTTTTCAGCGACGAAATGCGTTCCTCACTATCTTTCAGGAAGCGTGACATTTTATCCTCAAATGAAGGTTTACCCGGTGCAGGCTTGAAAGAACGGCCTCCACGATCGCGGTTGAAACCACCGCCACCACCACCGCGTCCTTGACTTGGACCTGAACCTCCACCGCCGAAACGGTCGCCTCCGCCTGGTCCTCCTGTACGCTCCGGTCTTGGAGCTCTTGGGGGACGGGCTTCACTTGCCGGCTTGTCAATCGTTTGCTTAATGGAAAGTCCGATTTTGCCATCTTTGTCAACATTAATGACTTTCACCGTCACGACATCATTAATCTTCAGGTGGTCGTTAACATCCTTAACATAGTTATCGGCGATTTCCGAGATGTGAACGAGACCCGTGACACCTCCAGACAAATCCACAAATGCTCCAAAATGCGTGATGCCTGTCACTTTGCCCTCTAACTTGGTGCCCACTTCAATTGCCATAGAATAAAATGATCCTCCCTTAAAATATACAACCGATTTTTTTGCAAAAAAATCCCGCTGTGGTGATTTGATTATACAAAATGGCGGAACCAAGGTCAACTAAGCATTGGCCCGATAATGTTCCTATTTCTGATCTCCGATGATTGGCGTCTCTTCCGGTTTGTAAAGACCGTACTTGCTTCTGGCAATCTCGCCAATGTACTCAGGGTCCTTGAGACGATTCACTTCGGTTTGAAGCTGTTGTTCGGTTTGTGTAGCAGCATGCTTCTGCTTTTCCTTCTGGATGAGCTGTTCATTTCGATCGGCCATAATCATGCCTTGAGAAAAAAAGGTAAAAATTGCCCAACTACCAAAGGCGGCAAGCGATAGCAACCAAATCATGATTCGCCTGCGCCCGCCCGCGTTGGACTTGGACGTAGAAGATGAATGGCGATCTACAGACGAATTACGCATGATACTACCTCCTTCCAAACCATCTTTTCGCTGTGTTTTTCAGTCTGATACCCAGCTTTACGAGCGACTCTGGAGTCCTCCAGCGCGCTTTAAGTGGACCGATCAGCCATAGGATCGGCTTCCAAACCGGCATCAGGATGTATATCAGCATCCTTCCCAGGAACACAATAAGTGCCCATGTCCATCCGACTAGCTTGCGTAACAGCCGATACAGCGCTAACACCGGAAGAACAATCAGGATGCGCAGTATGCTGTTCACGATCAACGTCAGTCTGCGAACTATCTCTAATAACATTACCACAAAACGTTGGGTTGTAACACTAAAGACCCAAAAATAGAGCCAAACCCCCAAAAGTAGTCCTAAAAAGACATAAAACCGCAGCTCACCGCGATTACTCGCGTAAAGCACACGGAAAATAAACAAAGCCGAGGCCACCCAGTACAGCACGTCCAATATATGAACGCTCCAGCGGGCAAAATGAAAGCGGATGGACAGCACCCGGTAGCTGTCAAACACCACTCCCATGGCTATGCCCGACAACAGCATCCACGTTAACGTCAGCCATTGCGTGTAAGGGTTCATTTGAATATCTTGCCGAATAGGCTTTTTCCGTTTTTAGCCGGGGCCCCGGGCTCCAGGTAGACGAGGGAAGTAATCAGACCTTCAATGGACAACAGTCCCTCTTCTAGACTGAGGTTTTTGATATGTAAATGTTGTCCGCGAATGGTGAGATGCCCCAACTCGGTCTGAAGCAAAAATTCTTCACTGTCAAAGCTCTCCACATTGCTGACGCCTGAAATATCGAGTTGCTTGCGGCTTTGCATGCGCAGATCATGGTGCTTCGACTTCCCTTGTTCAATCATGGCATGTACCCCTCCTTCTGTTCTTAGCTTATGAAGGGGGCCGTATGATTTAGAACCGCTTTTGCTGTTAATCAGCATATGATGGACGAAAACTCGTCATCTAAAGAAAAAAAAGCATTCCTTCATAAAATAATGAAGGAATGCTTTCATGTACAGTTGTGAGAAAATCAGATGTCTGCTTACCAGTTCAAACCATTGTCCCTGGCAATAGGCTCTTCCTTTACCAACGTGTACATACTTGCAGCCTCGTCCTTGCGTGTAGTGTCGGCGAGCCGTTCCACTCGCACGGTCACCAGCTTCTGGCCAAACTGGACGGTAATTTCATCGCCTACTTTGACCGCACTGCTCGGCTTGGCTTCGCGTCCGTTCACCAGCACTCTCCCTTGTTCGGAGACGTCCTTAGCTACCGTACGCCGCTTAATCAGCCGCGAGACTTTCAAGAATTTATCAAGACGCATTAGTTAACGGCTTCTTTAAGCTTATTACCGGCTTTAAAAGCAGGAACGGTCGATTCTGGAATTTCAATCGTGTTACCGGTTTGTGGATTGCGGCCTGTACGGCTGGAACGCTTGCGTGTTTCGAAAGTACCAAAGCCGATCAGTTGCACTTTGTCACCGCTAGCGAGTGCATCTGTAATTTCACCAAGAACGCCATTCAATACAGCTTCAACGTCACGTTTGCTCAAACCGCTTTTGCTGGAAATATTGTTGATCAGATCTGTCTTGTTCATAAGATAAAAGCCTCCCAAATGTCAAAAAATAATCATCACGCTGCATGTCCATTGATGGAGCAGACGTGAGGTCCAACTGTGGCCGAAGCCCTTCTGAATGTCACTGTAACACGCTTAACTATAAGCTACAGTTATTTTCAGAATTACTACAAGTTATTCTGGCTTGTCCGTAAAAATCCTGCAATGACAGGCGTTTTTTTATTCGACCCCAGTTAAGCCAACATCCTACTACAAAACTCTGCCCATTGGCAAGTCCTCTCAAACTGGGCCTTCTTTCAACCCTGCATATGTCTCATTTTACTGTTCTGTGCATCCAAAAGCGAATATGTGGAATCACGCTTTACCAAGGAGCTTTTTCGCTTCCTGCCAGTAAGTCTCCATTTCATCTACGCTGCTTTCTTCGGGACGACGCCCCTGCTCGCGTAATTTCTGCTCAATATACTGGAAACGGTCGACAAATTTGCGATTGGTAGCCGACAATGCCTCTTCCGGGTCTACTCCCATAAACCGGGCTGCATTCACGGCAACAAATAACACATCGCCTAACTCCAGCAACTGGGCTTCCACAGCATGCCCTTCACGAACCGCTTCCTTCAGCTCAGCCACTTCTTCGTCCAATTTATCGAATACGCCCTCAATGCTATCCCAGTTAAAGCCCACTTTAGCTGCTTTCTTCTGGAGCTTGTACGATTTCATAAGAGCAGGCAGATCACGCGGAACCCCGTCCAGTACAGAAGGATATGCTGCCGTCGTGCCTTTAAGCCGTTTTTCCTCAGCCTTCATCTGCTCCCAGTTTTGCAGCGCCTCTTCCGCATCATTCGCTTGATTGTCACCAAATACATGTGGATGACGGAAAATAAGCTTATCATTCAGCCCCTGAATTACATCATACACATTGAAGGTTCCGACTTCCTCTTCCATTTGGGCATGCAGCAAAATTTGCAACAACAGATCGCCCAGCTCTTCCTTCATATGCTCAGGGTCGTCCTCATCTATCGTTTCGATGACTTCATACGTTTCTTCGATCAGATTTTTGCGGATCGACTGATGTGTCTGTTCACGATCCCAAGGACAGCCTTCCGGGCTGCGCAAAATATCGACAATCTCGTGTAGACGGTCAAAAGAACGCCGTTTCAGCGCCTCATCTTCACTGCGAGGTATGTATATCAAGGATAGGTTCCCGTAGCCCTCTACTCGATCCAGCTCGTACAGCGGCACCTTGTGCACCGCTTCCTCCCCTTCTACCCCAAGAGCGTGACCGACATATACCTCATAATCGTCAGGATACCGCTCCATCAGGCACAGCTTCACATCAGAAGCCGTAAAGGTGTCATACACCTGTCCGATCAGCGTATGCAGCTGAGGCTGGAACCAGCTGGCATCCAGTGTTCCTGCATCCAGCAGCTGAAAACCCTCAATCGGATCAAAACCAAGACGCACAAAAGCTTCATCCAGGAAACTTTCGCCGCCCAGAATATTCAGTTCAATCCCTTGCGCAGGACAACGCTCCTTAAGCAACTGCACCGCTGCTTCTGCCACCATAGGGTGACCGGGAACCGCATAGACGATTTCGCTTCCGTCTGCCGCCTTAGCAGCCGTCGTAATCAATTGGCTGGTAATTTCCTCGTATACCTCTGGAAAAGACTCCTTTGTCTCATATACCTCGTCAAACGACTCAAAAGCCACCTCAAACTCATTCAGCACTTGAACCGCAGGATGCTCCTTGGTCCGCAGGTACAGCGCTGAAGCGCCTCGCATTTTGTTCAATATCCCTATCGTAAGCTGATCCGGATCTCCCGAGCCCAGACCTACGACCGTTAATGTTACGCTCATATCCCATCCTCCGTTTCGCAGAAACAAGGCTCATGCTCGAAAAAATACACGGCCTAACCCCGCTTCCGCTTCCTTTGCTTTGGCATTACTATACCACAAAGTGGTATAGGCTCATAAAATGGCTGTGCCGATTCACGCCGTAAGCCGTATGCCTGGCTAAGCCAGTACACGTAGCCTGCGCAGCACGGCTGCCAGCGGGCGTCCGAGCTTGGGCACCGCCACAAGCTCGGCTTCCGTGATCAGTCTCAAGCGTGCGAGGCCGATCACGAATACAACGGCGCCTGCGGCTACGCCCAGCAGGCTCTCCGCGGCTGCCGTGGCACGACCTTCGGCAGCCCACCCCAAGGCACCCAGCACAGCGCTGGTGCCCCACATCGCTGCCCCGGCCGCACCAGCCAGGGCGATAAGCAGCGCCGCTGGCTTGAGTACGCTGGCGGACCAGCTCGCGCGCAGGCCTACCAAGCGAGCCAGCAGCACGATGTTGATCACCGCCGCCAGCAGATAGGCGACAGCCCCCGCAATGGCGGCTCCAGCCGTGCCTAGCTGCGGCACGAGCAGCCAGTTTAGCAGCGCCTTGGCTGCTGCGGCCGCGAGCATCGCCAGAGCCGGCGCGCGAACTGCGCCAAGCCCTTGCAGCAGCGCAGCCGAGATGATGCTGAGCGTGCCGCCTACGGCGGTTAGCGCCATCCAGCGCATGACCCCGCTGCCGGTGTCGTCCGCATACAGCATCACATTGACGGGCACAGCCAGCACGATCAAGCCTGTCGCAGCGGCCAGTCCCAGTAGCCAAAACCAGCGCAGCGATTGCTCGCACTGGCGACGTGCCAGTTCCGTACCGCCGGTTACCCGGGCCTCAGCCAGCGATGGAATGAATAATGCCGACAGGGTGGTGGCAAACATCATGACTAGCTGTACCAGCGGCAGACCTCGGTTATACACGCCAAAGGCCACCATAACCGCAGTATCGTCCAACCCCTCCTGCTTTAACAAGCGAGGTACAGTAAATGTGTCTACTAGGCTAATTAACGGAACGGCTAGCGCTCCAAGGCAAACAGGCAGGGCATAACGCAGTAGCGCCTTTAACAAGGCACCATTGCTTTCCGCTGGGTGTAGCTCTCCAGCTTGTGCTTGCACTGTCGCCATGACCGTCCCTTGCCTTCTAAGCCTCTTCCTGTGATTTCGCCAATATAGCAACATGACGACCAAGCCCGCTGCTCCACCTGCTGCTGAACCAAACACGGCTCCGGCAGCAATCATATCTGCTCCCGCTCCTTGTGACAGCATGAGCAGCAACAGTATAATCATCACGCTTACCCGTATCGCCTGCTCCGTCACTTGGGAAACAGCAGTCGGAAGCATATTTTGCAAACCTTGAAAATATCCTCTCAGTCCCGCCATAACCGGCACGAACAAAAAGGCAAACGCCGCCGCCCTCACCGACGGAATGACATGAGCATTGTCGATCCATTGACCAATGAGCGGCGCACACGTATACATCAGCACGCCCAGGATCAATCCGAAGACACCCAAGACAAGCGAAGATAACCGAGCAATACGTTGCCCCGCTGCTCGGTTTCCCACTGCCTCAAACTCAGCTACAAATTTGGATATTGCAGCCGGAAATCCAGCAGCTGCAATGGTAATGAACAGCGTATAAAAAGGATAAACCGTATTATAAATGCCAAACACGCCGTCGCCGCCGATATTCTGCAGCGGGATTTTTTGCACTGTGCCGATCAGCTTGCTCGCTACCGCTGCCAGTGTCAAAATGACAGCACCTCGTAGCAGCCGCGAAGCGGCGCGATTTTCCTGCATTCTCCGTCTCCACTCCCACCTGAAATATGCATCTTACCCGAGTCCTATTATACCGCCTCTTCTCACGGAAAGAAAAAAAACCCTGTGCAACGTAGTACGGCTTTCGCCATTCTGTACGTCATACAGGGGTGAAACGGGATGTTACTGTTCCATTTGTTTGCCCAGGAAGCCAGCGGCTGTTTCAGCCATTTTGACCTCCATTTCGGACATTTTTACATTTTCGTCCTTGTTCAACAATACAACGGAACCAATGGGATCACCACCGGAAACAATGGGAGCCGCCACAAAGGACGAGAGTGTTTCTTCGTGGTCTCGCGTTAGCTCATAAGAGCCGCTGGCTGTCTCCAGCACAGTTTTGCGATTATCCATACTACCTTCGATAATGCTACCGATTGGCTTGTCCAGAAACTCTTTTTTAGAGCCTCCAGCCACCGTAATAATGGTGTCCCGATCGGTAATCATTGTAATATGGCCCGTGCTTTCAAACAGGGACTCAGCATATTCTTTGGCGAAATCACCAAGTTCACCAATAGGTGAATACTTTTTCAAAATGACTTCTCCGTCACGATCCACAAAAATCTCAAGCGGATCTCCTTCACGAATTCTCAAGGTGCGGCGAATTTCCTTTGGAATAACTACCCGCCCAAGGTCATCAATACGGCGAACTATACCAGTAGCTTTCATTTCACATGTTGCCCCACTTTCTCAAGAAGAATTTAGTAAACTACTGACGGTATCGAAAGACGCTTCCACTCCCCCAGAAGCGGTCACGAAGAACGTCACGGTCATGGTGTTTATGGTGATATCTGACCATAGTATTCATCTGTTCCCAATTCCTTATGCATGTTCAGTTATTTACCTTCGTTTGTAGCTCCATCTTTGGCTGTTCCTGCCTTGGCATCGCCCGTACCGTTTGTTGCTGCGCCCGGTGTAGTTGTGCTACCGGCACCGGAAGTTGCACCGCTTTTCTCTTGCGTAGCTGGTACCTTCGGCAGATTGATTTTCAAATCAAGTTTCGTCAAATCATTTTCGGTAAAGTTTTGGATACTTTCCCCGGCCAATTTATTTTTCAGGGCAGCCTTTTCGTTGTCTTTCAATTTATCAAACGTTGGCTCATTGCGGGACTCCACTTTGATCACGTGATATCCGTATTCCGTTTCCACCGGCTCACCGATTTTGTTAATCGGTTGAGTCTCAGCGGCCTCTTTAAAGGCAGGTACCCATTGCGCTACGGATGCATTCTCATACAGACCTCCGTTAGACGCAGAACCTGGGTCTTCTGAATATTTCTTGGCAATCGTCGCAAAATCCGCTCCTCCGTCCAGCTTCGCTTTCACTTCTTTCGCCAGCTTGAGAGCATCCTCTTTTTTGCGCTCTTTCTTTGTTTTAGGATCTTGGAAGTTAATCAATACATGACGCACGGTTGCTGTCGTGAATTGATCTTTATTTTTCTCAAATTCCTGTTTTAGCTGGTCATCTGTTACTTTGTTAGTTTCGCTGTTGATTACCGTCATTACACGCGTGAAGTAATCTTTCACACCTTGTTCGGTCAGTTTTTTATCACTTAGAAATGTCTTGAACTTATCTTCTCCGACTGACTTTTTATACTGCTCCAGTTGTTCGTTCCCTTCTTTGGCACCCTGCTCCTTGGCTTTGTCGTCCGCTTTAGCCGCCAGAAGCTTGTACACCACTTCCTGCTTTACAATTTGCTCTCGTACCTGATCCGAAGCTAACGCAGCCTCATATTCCGGGTACAGGAATTTCATCATGCTGATTTCTTGGTTGAACTCATTTTCGGTAATCGTTCCACCCTTATAGGTCACGACAACCTTGCTGTTGTCCTTCGGTTCATCCTTGACCTTGTTCTCATCCGCTTGCTTCGTACATGCTGCCAGAACGGATATAGCTAGCAGCGCTGCCATTCCCAAGGAGAGCATTCTCCAAGGTTTTCTTTTATTTAGTTGTGGCATTTTGCAGTTCCTCCTTCAATGTGAATGCTTCTTTCAATGCACTCAAAAATTGTTCCAGCAGTTCTAACAACTGTGGATCACTTAGACCTTTACCCTTTATGCGTGCGCTCATAGAAGTGCCCTGTTCAAATTGTACACGTCTTTCAAAGCGATTGCCAATCTCGGCAAGTTTGGCGGTCTGTACCGCCTGCTGGCGCCCTTCATGGAATTTCAACACGATATTGTCATCCCGTTGTACCATGGACTCGATGCCATACATGCGTCCATATACCTTGAGACGGGCCACGGCTAGCAAATGACGCACAGCCTCTGGCAGATCGCCAAATCGGTCGACCAGTTCATCCTCCAGTTCAGAAGCCTCGTCAAAGGTACTGACCGCTGCAACCTTTTTATAAATCTCAATTTTCTGGATGCTGTCATAAATATAGTCACCCGGCAGGTAAGCATCGACGCCTAAATCAATCGACGTACTCCAATTGCGATTGGACTGATCCTCTTCTCCAAGTACGCTGACTTTACGTTTATTAATTTCCTCAGCCAGCATCTGCGAGTAAAGATCAAAGCCGACGGATGCGATGAATCCATGCTGCTCAGCGCCAAGCAAGTTACCCGCGCCGCGGATGGACAAATCGCGCATTGCAATCTTGAAGCCGGAGCCCAGCTCCGTAAATTCTTTAATCGACTGAAGGCGCTTCTCCGCCACTTCCGTGAGCACCTTATCCCGCTGGTACGTGAAATAAGCATAGGCAATCCGATTGGAACGACCTACACGCCCACGCAGCTGATAAAGCTGGGATAGCCCCATTTTATCGGCATCATGCACAATGAGTGTATTCACATTGGGAATATCCACGCCAGTTTCAATAATGCTGGTGCTGACCAGCACATCATATTCACCATCCAGGAAATCCAAAATAGTTTTCTCCAGCTCGGTTTCGGACATTTGTCCGTGACCCACGCCCACCTTGGCCTCCGGTACGAGCGCATTGATCTCTGCAGCCATCTCCTGAATACCCTGCACACGATTATACAGATAGTACACCTGCCCTCCGCGTGCCATCTCGCGTTCAATGGCCTCACGGACTAGAGTCTGGCTATGCTCAACCACATACGTTTGCACTGGAAAACGGTTTTCCGGTGGCGTCTCAATGACTGACAAGTCACGTACACCCAGCATGGACATATGCAACGTACGCGGAATAGGTGTTGCCGTTAACGTCAGCACATCTACGTTCGTTTTCAGCTTCTTCAGCTTTTCCTTGTGGGTTACGCCAAATCGCTGTTCTTCATCGACAATCAGCATTCCGAGGTCCTTAAACACCAGATCCTGCGACAACAGACGATGGGTACCAATGACAATATCGACCGTGCCTTGCCGGACCCCTTTAATCGTTTCATTCTGCTCTTTGCGCGAGCGGAAACGGCTCAATACCTGAATATTGAACGGATACCCTGAAAAACGTTCACGGAACGTCTCATAGTGTTGCTGTGCCAAAATCGTCGTCGGTACCAGCACCGCTACTTGTTTGCCTTCAATAGCAGACTTAAAAGCAGCACGAATCGCAACTTCAGTTTTGCCGTAACCTACATCACCGCATAGCAAACGATCCATCGGGCGGCTCTGCTCCATGTCCTTCTTAATCTCTTCAATCGCCCGAATCTGGTCACGTGTCTCATCATACGGGAACATATCCTCAAACTCTTGTTGCTCCGGTGAATCCTTTTCAAAAGCAAACCCTGGTGCTGACTGTCGTTCTGCATATAGCTTGATCAAGTCATCCGCAATATCCTGAACCGAGCTGCGCACCTTACTTTTAACCCGTGTCCACTCATTGCCACCCAGTTTATAAATCTTGGGTTCCTTGTCCTCTGAGCCAACATATTTCTGAATTAGATCAATTTGTTCAATCGGCACTGACAGCTTATCTCCACCCGCGTAGAGGACATGCATGTAATCCTTATGGATACCGCCAACCTCCAGCGTGCCGATCCCCATGTACTTCCCGATCCCGTGATTTTGGTGTACGACGTAGTCGCCCACCTTCAGCTCGCTATAGCTTTTAATCCGTTCTGCATTATCCACATGGCGGCCCTGCTTACGAGCTTTCCGCTGCTTCTGGGAAAACATTTCACCCTCGGTAATGACCGCCAGGTGAATAGACGGCATTTCAAAACCGCTTTGCAGATTACCGATAGCCATCGTCGGCTCATCAATACCGTAATCCTCAAGCACTCGGCGCATCCGGTCCAGACGTTCATCTCCACTCGCCAGCATCATAACCTGTGTGCCAGCTTTGCGCCAACGATCCATCTCCGCCTTGAGCACATTCATTTGGCCGTGGAAATCCTGCATGCCTCGGCAGATGAAGTTCAAAATATTTTGCGGCTGGGTATGAGGAACCTGACGGAGGAAAATCGACAGGAACAATGTCTGAAATCTTCGGTTGTACAGCAGATTGTCCGCGTCGTCTGACAGTTCTAGCTGCGGTAACGTTTTACCGTTTTGAAGCAAATGCAGATTCCATTCTGACTCATCCCGTTCCAGTTGCTTGGCTGTTTCTAGCATACGCGCCGGTTCGTCAATAATCAGAATCGTATCTTCCGGCATATAATCTGCCAGGGTTTTACGTTCAGGATACAGCAGGGAGATATATTTATAGATTTCGTCAAAATACACATGCTCTCGCAGCAACTCAATTTCACGATGGATCTCTTCTTTCAGATGCTGCTTAGCTTGACGATCCGTCATTTTGCCCAGCTGCTCCTCCAACAAAATAGCAGCGGCATCCGCCGCCTGATCCATACGCTGGTTATTCGCAATAACTTCCTTACATGGCGTTACGGTAACGTCCTGAACCTTTTCCACCGAGCGCTGATCTTGCGGATCAAACTTGCGGATCGAATCAATTTCATCGTCAAACAGCTCCACACGATAGCCCCAACGGGTTGTCATTGGATAAAAATCAATAATTCCTCCGCGTACGCTCATCTCTCCACGTGATTCCACACGTTCTACACGCTGGTATCCCATCTCGACCATATGTAGCAAAAATGCTTCCAGCTGAATCGTTTCGCCTTCTTTCAGCTCAATACGAGCCTCACGCCATGTTTCCGGCATTGGCAATAAACGTCGGACACCAGAAAACGGCACGACAACAATCCCACGAAAACCCTGGGCGCAGCGTATCAATACATCAATTCGTTGGGATAAGGTCTCTGGACTGGATATGGCTGCTTCAGCAGCTACCAGCTCATTGGCAGGATACAATAAAACCTGATCAGGAGAAAGCGCTTCCTGTAAGTCATCTGCTATTTTTTGAGCGGCAAACATATTGTGCGTCATGACCATTAACGGTCGTCCGGTATCTTCGGCAAGCGCGGCCATCAGTACCTGTCGGGAAGAGCCTGATAAACCTGATATCAGTTGTTCCTTCATCCCTGATGATATGCCTGCTGCAATGGATGCATAATCAGCATCCTTCGTAAAAGCCTGAATAAGTGCTTGTAACAAAAAAGGCACCCCTTTATGCTTATAAATAGTTACATGTAAACCGAAAAAGAAGCCTCAGCAATGCTGCCAAGGCTCCATAAGCGGAATTGCCGCTTCACCTCTCAAGCTGGTACATCGGACCAGTTGAATACCTGTTATTGGAGCGGATTAACGAGCAGACTCAGCTCTGGATTATTCTCCAGTGCCTGACTGCAATGCTCGCAAATGACTTTGACGGTCACTTCACCGCCCGAATTATACGCTATTATATCTCTACGTTCGGCAGGGGTCAAGGAATGGAAGCCTAACCTTTCTTCGGTTATTGCAGCGGAATCAATCCGTCCCAAGAAAGTTCGACAATGTCTGCATACATAATTAACAACCATGTAATGTATATGCCTCCTGAAAGTTTTCTATACCTTTCAGTATGTCCAACAATCTTCCATTTAAGCCCGTCTACCTACGTCTAAACTTACTTGTTGAATTCAGCCATCGTCCGTTCAAACGGATGACTCAAGCTGTATTCTAAGGCGTTGCACGTGTCCTCGATCATTCCGGCCAGCAATTCTTTTTCCTTCTTTGGAAAGGTACCTAGAACATAATCGACAATAGCATGTCCAGGCTCCGGGCGGGAAATGCCCATGCGAATCCGATTGAAGGACTGCGTGCCGGTATGTTGAATGATCGATTTAATGCCGTTATGGCCGCCTGCGCTACCTTGATAACGCAATCTTATTTTACCGACTTCTGTATCCAGATCATCGTACACGACAATCAGATCTTCCATATCGGCCTTATAATAGTCCATATAAGCACGTAGAGACTCGCCTGATAGATTCATATAGGTCATTGGCTTAATCAGTACGGTTTTTACGCCACCAATGTGGCCCTCTCCAATCAACGCCTTGCATTTACTTTGGTTAATCTGGATGTTATGACGCGAGGCAAGAGCATCCAATGCCATAAATCCGACATTATGTCTCGTTTTCTCGTATTGGGGACCGGGGTTGCCCAATCCTACAATCCACTTCATAACCTTGACACCCTCTTTCACAGTCTGGATTTTTTGGTAAAATAGTTGTATTGAGGATTTTGCAAAAATCTAATAAGCGACTTTCAATGAACAATATATAGATCGAAATGGTCTAGTTCGTCTATATATTGCACTTTGGAGCGACTGGAATCGAATTTTGTAAAATCCTGTTATGAATAGGAAGGTGCGTGCCGGTATGCTCAATCAAGGTGATATCCTCTTATATGACAGCCATTTTCTATATCATTTAAAACATTCCGTTCCTGTCCAGGTTTATGACGGGAATGTACATATCCAGATTGGCATCGTTGCGCGTTTTAATGAGCATTTCGTCGAAATAGAGGACACACTATACAATCGTCAACGTTTCACATTCATATCTCGCCCAGGCTTTTAGCCTGACATGCTGATAGGGGTTACCTTTTCCACATGGAAAAGGCAACCCCTTTTTAATGAGCCAGCGCTTATTCGATTTCAAACAGTTTGCTGATCGACAATTCTTCATGCACACGGATGATAGCTTCTCCCATTAATGGAGCCACAGACAATACCTTCAGCTTGCTTGTCGGATTCGGGTGAACGATCGGGATTGTATCCGTCACAACCACCTCTTTTAATGGCGAATTCTCCAGTCTTTCCATCGCAGGACCAGACAGTACGGCATGTGTACAACACGCATACACATCTTTTACGCCGCCTTCTTTAAGCGCATTTGCACCTAATACAATCGTTCCGGCTGTATCAATGATATCATCAATTAAAATAGCCGTTTTACCCTCAATGTTCCCGATGATGTTCATCACTTCACTGACATTTGGCTCTGGACGACGCTTATCAATAATAGCGAGCGGCGCACTCAGGAAGTCCGCCAGCTTGCGCGCACGAACAACCCCGCCATGATCGGGTGAAACGACAATCGGGTTCTCAATTTGCTTGGAACGGAAATATTGGGCCAGAATTGGTGCTCCCAGCATATGATCCACTGGAATATCAAAGAACCCCTGAATCTGCATCGCATGCAAATCCATACTGATTACGCGGTGAGCCCCCGCCTTTTCAATCAAGTTAGCGACAAGTTTCGCTGTAATCGGATCACGTGAACGAGCTTTACGATCCTGACGAGCGTAACCATAATATGGCATAACGACATTGATACTTTTGGCAGAAGCGCGTTTAAGTGCATCAATCATAACCAATAACTCCATCAAGTTGTCGTTAACCGGCAGACAAGTTGACTGCACAATATACACATGGCAGCCGCGTACACTTTCCGACAGCTTCACCTGGATTTCACCGTCACTAAACGATGTGGTATGGGATTCCCCCATTGGGATGCCGATGTAGTCCGCAATCTGGTGGGCTAACTTCGGATTGGAGTTACAAGTAAATATTTTGAGTTTGGAATCGCAATAAGTCATTAATAGAAACCCTCCGTGCTGGTTCATTCATTACAGATTCATTAGCTTGCTGATTAAGGTCATTCCGATCTTTTCTTCTTCGCTTTGGCACGTGCGCGGATTTTGTCCGCATATCCGACTTTGTTCTCTTGACGTGGTCTGGCAATGGCCAGATCGTTATCAGGGACAGCATGTGTTACAGTGGAGCCTGCTACAACATAAGCACCTTTTCCAATCTTAATCGGGGCGATCAGATTCACGTTGCTACCAATAAAGGCATCGTCTTCAATTTCTGTAATGGATTTATTATATCCATCATAATTGACCGTTATTGCCCCGCAGCCAATATTTACGTTTGTACCCACCTTGGCATCACCGACATAGCTCAAATGAGACACCTTGGAATGATCTCCAATGGTCGCATTTTTCACCTCAACAAAATCACCAATTTTCACATGTTCGCCAAGCTTCGCGCCTGGACGCAGATAAGCAAACGGCCCCACAGATGTACTGCTTCCCACTTCCGCTTCGTTCAACACCGAATGTTTTACCGTTGCGCCTGAATGGATAATCGTATTCTGAATCTCAGCCTGCGGACCAATCACACAATCTTCTCCGATTTGTGTTTGACCATGCAGCCATGTGTTTGGATACAGTACCGTATCGGAACCAATAACAACCTCGCTCCCGATATAGGTAGAAGACGGATCAATGACAGTGACACCATTCAGCATATGCTTGCGAACGATGCGCTCACGCATATAGCCCTCAGCTACCGACAAAGCGATTCTGTCGTTAACACCGATGGATTCAGACACATCATCTGTCAAATACGCCTCAACCTGTTCACCTTCACCATGCAAAATACCAATGACATCTGTCAGATAATATTCCTGCTGTGCATTGGTGTTCGTTACCTTGTCCAGCGCTGCAAACAGCTTGGCATTGTCAAAGCAGTACGTTCCCGTATTGATCTCCCGGACAGCATCCTCCTCAGGTGAACAATCTTTCTGTTCCACGATCTTGAGCACGGCCCCGGAGGCATCACGGATAACTCGTCCATATCCTTTCGGGTCGTCCAACTCAGCGGTCAAAATCGTCGCAGCTGCCCCACGGCTCTCGTGCAATTGCACCAGGCCTTCCAGCGTTTCCGCTGTGATCAAAGGAGTATCCCCACAAATGACAATGGTTGTACCTTTTTCCTGACCGAGCAAGTCCTTGGCTTGCTTAACAGCATGGCCCGTTCCCAACTGCTCTGCCTGAAGCGCATATTCTGCCGACGGTCCCAAATAAGACTGTACCGCCTCTGCTCCATGACCCACGACGACTACACTTCGGGACACACCGATTTCACGAACCGTGTCGAGCACATGCCCAACCATCGGTTTTCCGCACACCGGATGCAGAACTTTATATAATTTGGATTTCATACGTTTTCCCTGCCCTGCGGCAAGAATGACTGCCAACCTTTCCAACAAGTCCAACCTCCTATCCTGAAAATAACAGTTACCCCTTGGCTAAAACGTTAATTCCCAGATCAGATTTTGCTTAACTTTTCACAATCCTCCTGAAAAATAACGGTGAACCTTTGGTTAATGGCTATTTTTTCAGGCCAGCTTGTGCTGGACATTCATCCCCGGGACGCATCGCTGCCTAGTCCCTGTCTTATGAAAAAGCCGCTTCGGCAGCCCGGATGGCTCCAAGTTGCCTTAAAACTGACTGTTAACTCACTAAAGAATATATCTCATTCCAGACAAAAAGAAAAGAGAGCCACAGTTAGTGGCTCTCTTTTTCTTTTGTTCCCCAATCCTGCTTTAGGCGAATTAAGCGCCTTCTTCAATAGCAACTTCTTCATCCACAGCCGCACGTTCGTACTCAGTCAATACAGCAGCTTGGATCTTCTCACGGGTTCCTGAAGATATCGGGTGAGCGATATCGCGAAACTCTCCGTCTGGAGTTCGTTTGCTTGGCATAGCTACGAACATCCCGTTATTACCGTCGATAACTCGGATGTCATGAACAACGAACTCGTTATCAATCGTAATGGATGCAATCGCCTTCATTCTTCCTTCTGAGTTCACTCGGCGGAGTCTAACATCCGTAATCTGCATGTGTGTTTCACCACCTTTTTCCAAATAGGACTTGGTGTATACATTCCACACAGCAGTTCGAAATCCTTCTTTTTTTCGGCAATTCGTATCCTAAATTCAGGTAATTTTTTTGAAAAGATTTCTTTTCGACATATTTAGGTATTTTATGATGGATTGTGACAATTTACTGCCCTGTTCACTCATCAAAATAATTGCCCAGCTTGACCGTAATTTGCTTGCTTCGAGAATCGACTGCGGTCAGATTCGCCAGTGAAATATAATCGTGCAGCAGGCGCTCTTCGTTCTCCACCTCGCCCGATTCTACCAGCACACCTACACCGGCCACCTCAGCATCAAACTCAGCCAGCAAGTCGACCATCCCCTGAATCGTGCCACCGGCCTTCATAAAATCATCTACGATGAGCACACGCGACTTCTCACGCATCGCACGTCTGGATAAAGACATCGTATGCAGGCTCTTTTGTGATCCTGAAACATAATTAATACTTACAGCCGAGCCTTCTGTCACCTGATGATCACGCCGTACGAGAACGACTGGCAAATTCAGCTGTGCTCCGGTTGCATAGGCAAGTGGAATACCCTTGGTCTCCACCGTCATAACCACATCAATCTGACGATTGGCAAAAGCGGTCGCGAATATTTTACCAGCTTCGTTCATCATCGCAGGTTGGCCCAGCAAATCGGACAAATACAGGTACCCTCCTGGTAATATGCGGTCAGGCTGCTCCAGTTGCGCACACAGGTCGTTCGCAAACGCAAGCGCATGCTGCTTGGAAAGCCTCGGGATCAGTTTCACGCCCCCTGCCGCTCCCGCCAGCGTCAGAAGCTCGCCAGTACCTTCATCCTCAAATACTTCCTTGATGATGGCCAGATCCTCGCTTATGGACGACTTAGCTGCCCCATAGCGATCCGCAAAATGAGTAAGAGGCACCAGCGTATGCGGCCGTGACAATAAAAATTGCGTCATTTCCACCAATCGTGAGCTTCTTTTAAGTTTTTTCACAACAATTCCTCGCGATCTATTCTCCTGCCGCCCGCTTCGTACAGTAAAGCACCGGCGGACTGGCCGGTTGCTGGCGGAATGTAAGTGATATAGTGAAATCCGAATATTTAATAGTAAATATATCATCTTCGTACGTATTTGTACAACAATTGCCACTATAATAAGAAAGAAATATCTAAAATCAGGTCAAAAGTCGTACTGCGTACACATCTTTACAAAACCCTCTTAGTCCATTGTAAATCCGTGGCACTTTGGCTTCCTTCGATACCAGTCCGAACACCGTGGGTCCACTACCTGACATCAGCACACCGTCTGCTCCTAAGCGGATCATGGAGTTTTTAAGATGCTCTACCTCTGGATACAGCTTTAGTGTTACATCCTCCAGTACATTCCCCAGCGCGTTGCATACATCGGTAAAAGAAGCGTTACGGATCGCATGCTCCATCTGGCGGGCAGACGGGTGGTGCGTAATCTGATCTGCTTTGACACGACCATACACTTCAGCCGTCGATACATTAATCGGCGGCTTCGCAAGGATCACCCAGCATTGTGGCGGATTCGGAAGTGGCTTGAGCAGTTCTCCGCGTCCACTCGCTAAAGCTGTACCCCCTGTAATACAGAAAGGTACATCTGAGCCCAGCTCCGCACCCAGCACCCTTAATTCGGCATCCGAGATACCAAGCTTCCATAGCTTGTTCAGTCCACGCAGCGCTGCTGCAGCATCACTACTTCCACCCGCCAACCCTGCTGCCACCGGGATATGCTTATCCAGATGGATGTGGACGCCAGTAGACACGTTATAACGTTCTTTGATCAGACGCGCAGCCTGAAAAGCCAAATTCTTTTCATCCAATGGTATGTACCCGGCTTGACTTGAAATAATAATGGTATCACGCGGTAACTCGGACATCGTCAATCGGTCAGACAGATCGACCATAGTCATAATCATTTCGACCTCGTGATAACCATCGTCCCGCTTACGTAGAACATCAAGCATTAAATTGATTTTCGCCGGTGCTTTTTCATATATTTTCAAGGCGTTCACCCACCTTCAACTTTTCCCTCAAGACAGCTTAACATATTATATCAGACTCAGCGTGTCAAGTCATGAGGTTCAAAAAAGCGGAGATGACCCGGTCTAATCCCGGATATCCCCGCTTTTCATCAGCACCACCGATGGCTACGATTTGCGAGAAGCAGCCTGCTCAGCAAGCTGGATGGCCCGCTTGACCATATTGCCCGCATCCTTGGCTTTAATGCCTCCCCAGCCCTCTTCCTTGACCGTGTCGTAAAATCCAAGATCTTTGGCCAGCTCGTACTTTAGCTCCTCCGACATGACACTCCGTCTTCTTCTGCTCATACATACGCCCCCTTCGGAAATGGAATAAGGAAGATCATTCCCGGCTTAGTATGTGCAGAGATGTCATGCTTCATCCTGCTCTGTATATACAAAACGGCCCCGTCATTTGAAATGACGAAGCCGTCGTTAAACCTGCAAAGCTGGTATAAATCACGAAATGAATTAAGGTGTTTCAAAATATTCGACTACACTTGTATGGGAGTCGGGATCATATACGCTGACTTCCACCGACTCGGTAAGAATGTCAGCATAGCTGTAGGAGACACGTTTAAACGTCTGTTGCTCCTGATCCAGCTTGACGATAAAAACAGAAGGGTACGTTTCTTCCAAGACACCAGTTCGTTCGACGGTCTTACGGCGTCCGCCGTTAGCCCGCAGCAAAATTTTTTGCCCTACATGTGCGTCGAGACTGCGTTTGATTTCCAACAGCGTATTTTTAGCCATTGCCTAACGACCACCTCTTTCCTTGTCCATTATAACGAATTTTAGAGGGATTGTCAAATCGAGCTAAATATTATAACAACACGAAAAATAAGTTGTCAATTTAATTTTTTGCGAACAGGAATAATTTATATAAAAAATGACAAAAAGCCTCTGAAAACAGAGGCTTTTTGTTCAAGTCAATCCTATTGGCACATTTGAATCCTAGATTGCTGAAGGCGTTACTTTAAGCGTTGACAAATTTTCAAGCTTCGGCAGGCCGATGCGATAGCTTCCCCTAGTTTCAATTCCACCCACTCCGCGACTGCCGCTGATTGTCTGGTGAAACAGGTCCCCCATATTCACCGTATCACGGATCGAAGTAAAGGCTGCCTTGGCAGCCACGTAAACGGGATCCAGCGCGTGAATCAGGATACGCCCTGGTGAGCTGGCGAAGTTCGCTCCCGCACGCAGCAGCGCCTCAAAATGGGACTGGCACGCCCCCGCTACAATGGTCAGCGAATCCAGATGACGTTCATATTGTCTTGCTACCTGAATTGCCGCCACAAAATTTTGCGAATTTTTATAACTTTTCAAGCTGTACAAATCGTAAGGCTGTGGCTGCTTTAGCACGCCATCATGTCCGGTAATCACTACAATATCCGGACGGATACGGGGAAGCAGCCGGTACAACGTATCCGCCATTGCCGATTCATGAACGTGATGTCCCTCTGCAGGAACACGGAGCTGTTCATATAAACTGAGACATTTTTTCAAATAGCCGGGATCTCCATCCAGATGAAGAACCTTTCCCGGCATTTCAAAATACGTTGACTCGACCGGATCACTCCAGTCCCCAACCAGAGCTGCCTGACTACGAGCAGCTTGCTGCTGGCGGGCCCGTTGCAACAGATTAAGAGACTCACCAGCCTTAATGTGTGCCTGCTGAGTCTTACCGCTAATCTGGTCTGCAGGCACTCTGACCAGATCGTTCACTGGGGAATCGGCCAGCAACCGAAATTCTATTCCCTTAATGATCGCTTTATCCCGCTGGATGTCCTCAACGCGAAACGTGACATCTCCGCCGTACGATTTCCGAACGACCAAGTCTCCTAAACTCATCACACTGTATCACCCCTCGTATATCGTATGGGTAAATGCACAGTTTGGTTCCAGCTTAGGATATACCTGCCTCCAACAGAACAGCACTGAGACGCGCAAATTCCTCAATACTTAGCGTTTCTCCTCGACGGGAGGGTTCAATACCAGCTTGTTGCAACAGCGGCTCCAGCGTGTCCCTGTTCTCTTTGGTGAAGAAACGGCTTTTTAAGTTATTGGAGATGGTTTTACGACGCTGGGCAAAAGCAGCATGAACCACTTCAAAGAAGTGCTTCTCATCCACCACTTCCACCGGAGGGGCTTCCCGTACACGCAACCGAATGACTGCAGACTCCACATTCGGCTGGGGAATAAATACTGTATTCGGCACAATACAGACTAATTCAGGTTCGCTGTAATATTGTACTGCAATGCTCAGACTGCCGTAATCCTTCGTTCCAGGAGACGCAGCCATACGCTCAGCCACTTCTTTTTGGATCATAACGACGATATTCTCCAAAGGGAGCTTGTCCTCCAGTAGCCTCATCAGAATCGGTGTAGTAACGTAATACGGCAGATTAGCCACGACACTTACTTTACTCACGTCTGCAAAGTCAGCTGCAAACACCTCGCGTAAATCCAGCTTCAGCACGTCTCCATGACGTACCTTCACATGCTCATAAGGGGCCAACACTTCTTCGAGAATTGGCAGCAGCCGCTGGTCAATCTCGACAGCGGTAACTACCTTGGCCGATTGCGCCAGCTTCTCGGTCAAGGCGCCAATTCCAGGACCAATCTCAAGTGCGCCTTTCGTCTCATCCAATCCGGCAGCATTCACAATCTTATTGAGAATATTTTGATCAATCAGGAAATTTTGTCCCAAACTCTTTTTGAACGAAAAACCGTGCCGTTGAATAATTTCCTTCGTACGCCGCGGTGTTGCTATATCTTGAATCCCTGTCATACGAATATCACAATCCTTCACTTTCAATTTGTGCCAGCGCTCCGGCAAATTCCTCGCGGCTGATCTGAAATACAGAGAGCCGTTTATGTAGCTGCTTTCCGTTACAATAACCAATACCCAGCACATTCCCTAAGGCCATACGGCGTGCAGCAGCATTGGGGTGGGTGATAAGTCCAGCATCAATCAGGTCCGCCCACTCAATCAGCGGATCGGCGCCTTCTACTGTCGTATGAACCCGTGCGAGAGCGTGTCTGATCGCTTCCGGTGAGGCATTCTCCACACCAATATCTCCTTTGCGCGTCGCTTCTGCCTCGGGTATAAAGGCCTGCTTGCAGCCGGGTACCTTGGAAGCGATAATCTTACGGATGCGCTCCCCTGCATGATCGGGATCGGTTAAAATGATGACCCCCCGCCGCTCCTGCGCCAATGCAATTTTACGCAGCGTCATTTTATTAATGGCTGAGCCGCCAGTTTCTATCGTATCCGCTTCAACAGCGCGGCGAATGGCCACCGTATCATCCCGGCCCTCTACCACGATCACTTCCTTGATCATTTGCATTTCCCTCCACTGCTACACAGCAAGCTATATTTATCTTTCCCTGCTTTTGAAAACAAAATAAGAAGAGGATATCCTCTTCTTAGCATGGCATAACTATGTTGTTAATACTATCGCATTGCCCTCAACATACACAACCTGTTTTAGTTGATTTCAGGCTTTACCGGTCCGATAACATATACGGTTTTACCGTGCTTACGACCAAATTGGTTGGCTCGGCTCAAACTCTCATAATACACATCGATTTTGTGGCCTTTAATCGCGCCACCGGTATCCTCCGCACGGCGGAAGCCCACCCCTTCGATATACACCCACCAGCCGATTGGAATTATACTCGGATCGACAGCGATGGTACGGCCTTCCGTCACGCGCGTGCCGGATGCAGTACGTGTACCGATACCTGGCTCCTGTGAGGAATACGCCGTCATGGAGACATTTTGTAAAACTTTGCTATATTTAAAATTGACGCCTGCTTTACGGACAGCATTGCCCGAACTAACCGTTGTTGCCCTAACCGCATCATTGGGACCGACGGAAGCAGCAAGAACGACCGGCTTTTTCTTCGTTCCTACCGCTATAACCTTATCCACACGGTTCTGTGCAACTTCCTTGTTAACCAGCTGTTTGGATACCAACTTTCCATCATGATATACCTTTTGAACGTGCTGGACTACCACACCCGATTTGCCGCTTTGAATGACCCGATTATCGCCTTTATAAAGACTCGGATCGGCCGTTTTGATGACCTGATAAGGCACCTGTTTTTTCTGTTCGACCTGCTGTTTCTTCACACGGACGATTTTTATGTCCATGTTAGACGAAACAGAGGCATCCAACGCAGGATAAACTTTATCCGTTGACGATAATTTATAGCCCGAGGTACGAATGGCACCTTCTACTGTATTTTCTGTTGTGTACAGCTTTTTCGTCTCATTGCCTGAAGATACTTTAACTTGATTGGCACGTTTAATGACTACGCGATCCCCATCCTGTACTGCTCCATTTAGCGGCATAGAAATTGTATCATGCGGCTGAAGTGAAATGGAATGCTCGCTCAGCAAATCTTGAAGCTTGGATTCCCGGGTTTCTACCGCAGATGCCTTGCCATCAATGACAAAAAAGACTTGTTTTTTAGATTGCGTGTACATCAGAATTGAAATCATAATCGTTAGCGCGATTAGAAAAATAGCAACCAAAGCAGCCTGGCGCACATTCTCTTGCTTCCAACGCAATACGTAAGACATGCTGGATGAGCGTGACTCATGGGTCTCCTCTTTTTGGAAAATGCCCATTTCCTCCGTCCTCCTTACATAGCCCGCCGTCTGGAGTAAGACATAGTTGAGATTTGACGTGACTATAACAGATTTTCTACAAGACAAGCCCAAACTGCGACTGTCCTGCACCATGTACCCGTCTTCGCGGCATGCTGTCCTCCCCTGTTTAACCACAGTATGATGACAGATTTTCTTTTATTCACAACAAAAAAAGCCAAAGAAAGAGACTAGAGAGCTCTTTCGTGGCTTCCGGCATGTGTGAATATGCGGGAAAACTCATGCACGAGATGGCTTCTCTCTTGTTACGCTTACGGGGTTAGCTGTCGGGTTCGGACGTAGAGAGTCGCCCTAGCTTGGGTCAACCGCTCATGGCGGTCGCCTTCACATTCACCCCAAAGACCCAGAAAGAAATCGAAATACGGCTCCTCTACCTGTTCAATCCCATCTGGGAAAAGAATTTAAGGTCGAGCCGGCTGGCGGAAGAGACGTTCCCTTCTTGCACATAAGCCGGACGTACTGTAAGCCATATCGGTTCCCCCGTTCCCTGTAAAAGGGACTCAGCGAGACTGGTTCATGAAATGACTTGTTGATGTTTACATTCAAACAACAATTCACTGAAAAGATGATATCCTGTTTCCATGCATGTTGTAAAGCAGGTTTCAAGTACATTTTTCAAAATATTCGGTTAAAATATTGTAATATTCTCGAGTTTCCTGCAACAAATTCATGATTAGCTTCGTCTATCTCTTTATTTTGATCGATTTCTTCGCTTTTTTATTGAATGTCAAATCGTTCCAAGGCATTTTGGGTCGTTATTGACACTAATTCCTCCACTGTAATCCCCTTGATTTGGGCTGCAGCCTCTGCTACCAGTCTCACATGCGCAGACTCATTTCGCTTCCCGCGAAACGGATGCGGCGTCAGGTAGGGCGCGTCCGTTTCAATGAGCAGACGGTCCAGTGGCACCTGTGCGAGCACCTCTTTGGGCTGCTTGGCATTTTTAAACGTTATTGGACCACCGAAGGAAAGGTGAAATCCCATATCCAGCACCATTTGGGCTGTCTCCCAGCTCCCAGAAAAGGAGTGCATGACTCCGCCAATCTCACTCGCTTTTTCCTCACGCAAAATCTTAACAATATCTTCATGGGCATCCCGGTTATGAATAACAATGGGCATTTTGAGCTCACGAGCCAGACCAATTTGATTTCGAAACACCCGATGCTGAACATCCTTCGGTGATGTATCCCAATAATAATCCAGACCGATCTCTCCTATGGCTACGACCTTCTTATGACTGCATAACGATGCAATCCATTCTAGATCGCCCTCCTGCATTGTAATCGCATCCTGTGGGTGCCATCCAACTGCCGCATAAATAAAATCATACGTCTCGGCCAATTTCATGGTGGATGGAATGGTCTCACGATTAAATCCGATATTGATCATCCGCGTTACTCCTGATTCGACAGCACGTGCTATAACTTCTTCACGATCTTCGTCAAATTGTGGCGCATCCAAGTGAGTATGAGTGTCGAATAAATCCAAGGTCTACATCTCCTTTTTTTACTTACATTTCTATATAGTTGTCTATTCTTTGACAAAATAATTCCTTATTTCGGCAGGAAGCCTGTCTTTTACCGCGTTCAATTTATTCTGAGGAAAATACATATGATATTTTCCTCGGTGAATACCACTTATGGAGCGTACAATTTCCGAAACTTCGGAAATTTCGCTCACCTCGCCCTGACGTCCAAGCAGTAAAATCTGGTTGTCCGTCGAGCCACCCTGCCGAAACACATCATAAGGAAGATCCGTCGGAAAATCAATTTCAAAATCATATTCAGGGTGCAAACCAGCCTCTTCCAAAGCTTTCCGAATACTGTCAATGGTATCTGTATCCATATTTTCAATCTCTACATATTTATACAATCTACGGTCCATAAAGCGGCTGCTCAAATCACTTAAAATTTCGTCCTTTTCTCGTTTCCACTGGCTAAATACGGTCTGAATTAATGACTCATCGAGCATCAGATATTGCTCTACTGTAAGCTCTCCTTTCAACAGATCCGGCAGCGGGTCCAGCAGAAAACCAAACTCATATCCATTTTTAAACAATTCCTTTGCTCGCTTGAAAATTTTACGTAAAAGGATCTCCGAGCTGCGTGTTACAGGATGAAAATAAATTTGCCAATACATCTGATAGCGTGACATTAAATAATCTTCTACTGCATGCATGCCTGATTCCTTCACAACAATTCTCCCATTATGAGGACGCAACAGTCGTAAAATACGATCCAAATCAATCGTGCCGTAGTTGACACCTGTCGAATGAGCATCCCGCAACAAATAATCCATACGATCGGCATCTAGCGGACTGGTCACCAAGTTAACAACAATCGGCTTATCATACGTTTTGGCTATAACCGCAGCCACCTTTTGTGGAAGCTTCTCGTCGACTTGCCGTAGCACGGCGTTGATCTTCGTGTCTCCCAGTACAATGCGGCATGTCCAATCCTCATGGTTCATATGAAAGGCTTCCTCAATTGAATGTGAAAATGGGCCGTGCCCCACATCATGCAATAGAGCCGCACACAGAGCAACCAGCCTTTCCTCCTTCGGCCAATCTGGGAAATCTCCACGTTCAAATTGAGAAATAATACTTCTCGTAATCTCATATACGCCCAATGAGTGTGAAAACCGGCTATGCTCCGCTCCATGAAACGTAAGATACGACGTGCCTAGCTGCCGTATGCGGCGTAAACGTTGGAACTCCGGCGTGTTGATCAACCGCCATATCACAGTATCCTGAACATGGATGTAATTATGTACCGGGTCTTTAAATACTTTTTCTTCACTGAGTGGCTGGTGCAAGATATCAGCTCCTTTAATATTCGGAATAATGGATTAAAATACAATAAAATCCTAAAGCATTTCCCTCATTCGACATTCTTTGTCGTAATATGTCGAATTATAGTTTTTCGACATTTCCAAATCGACAAATTCAATAAATCATCAATAAGATAAGGCAATGCACATGAGTAAAGCTCTTTAATCTAAATACTTTTGCATAATCAGACTGTTACTACATTTTTTAGGTTGACTGTTTTGGGAATCGTTGGTATAGTAAATATCAGAAAAGAGAAAATTTTGTCGAATCATGACACTTATATTATTTTAAACGGCGAGAGGAGCCTGATTTATTATGATGAAATCCACTGGTATTGTAAGAAAAGTCGACGAGCTCGGACGTGTTGTTATTCCAATCGAATTGCGCCGTACCCTGGGAATCGGGGAAAAAGACGCGTTGGAAATTTATGTTGATGGCGAACGCATCATGCTTAAAAAATACGAGCCTGCTTGTATCTTCTGCGGTAATGCTGAGAACGTAATTTACTTCAAAGGGAAAATTGTTTGCCAAGATTGCATTTCTGAAATCCCAACACCTGTGACAAACTGAGAATTTTAGTATATAATAGACTTATCAGATATTGTTAATTCTAACCTTTTTCATATACACTCCTTGTTGCCTTCCACGGTTTGAACCCAACCGTTGGAAGGCCCTTTTTTGTTTAGGCAGATATTCATAAGAGTGCGTTGTAGACATCTCTCTTGGAGATTGCACGATCTGTGGCTGTACGCTTCATTGCGTCCTTGCGTGTAAGTCCCTCTTGCTCGTAATGTGCGACGTGGGACTCCAAAGATAAGGACTGCCACCATGCCTGACGTTCCTGTTCTTCTTCCTCTTCGTCTTTTCCTTCAACCACTAGACAATATTCACCAATCGGTGGATTTTCCTCTAGTTTAGCAAGGCATTGCTCCACGGTTCCTCGTACCCATTCCTCATGCAGCTTGGTCAGCTCACGCGCAAGCACCACTTTGCGTGAACCTAATGTTTCCTTCAACACCATCAATGTCTTCATAATACGATGAGGCGATTCATAAAAAATAATTGTGCCGTGAGATACCTGAAACGATAGCAACAGCTTCTCCAGGTCCTTTTTCTCCCGTGGTGGAAAACCAGCGAAGGTGAACCTTTCTGTATCCAGTCCTGAGGCAATTAAAGCAGATAGTGCCGCATTCGCTCCTGGGATGGGGATGACGCTAATTCCCGCTTCCAGTGCCAGCTTGACCAGATCCGAACCAGGGTCAGAAATGGCCGGTAGACCTGCATCGCTAACCAGCGCCAAATTTTTCCCTTCTATTATGTAACGTATCAGTTCAGGCCCACTGGCAACCTTATTATGTTCATGATAACTAAAGAGCATATCCGGTGTGATTTCGAAATGAGTGAGCAGTTTACGTGTCTGCCGCGTATCTTCGGCAGCGATAATACTACACGACTTTAAGGTGTTAATTGCCCTAAAGGTCATATCTTCCAGATTCCCAATGGGTGTTGCAACAAGATACAACTTTCCCCACTCTTCTTCGCTGTTACTAAAGCTTTTTTGTACAGCTGCTTTCACACAGAATCCCCCTTGCTTACTTCTCCATAGATATCTCTTATCTCCTGAGTATAATTCCCATTTTCCTGATATACAATGAGCGGAGGCAACAAACGAACCTCCGGTTTACCATCACGTAATGCTTCAACCAGTACCATATTGGCTTCCATATGAACTCGTGGGTGAACAAAACGTATTCGTTTGGGTTCCAAACTATGTTTACGCATCAAGGTTATAATCTCGCCCAGCCGCTGCGGGCGATGAACCATGGATACTTTTCCCCCATTACGGACAAGCCGGGTGGATGCCTGAATGACTTCTTCCAGTGTGCAGTTCACTTCATGACGGGCAATTGCCTGGTGAGGATTCAGCTTGATATCGCTACCATTTAGCGGCATATAGGGGGGATTCACGGTAATCGCATCATAAACACCATGTCCCGTGATGTGAACCAGCTCACGCAGGTCCCCTTCCCGAATCTGAATTGCTGCTTCTAATCCATTCAAGCTGACACTGCGTCTAGCCATATCTGCCAAGCGTGGTTGAATCTCAATTCCTTCAATAGACGCTTTTGTTCGTGTCGTTAGCAGCAGGGGGACAACCCCATTGCCTGTACACAGATCCAGAATCTTTCCACGCTGCGGAATACCAGCAAAACGTGCCAGCAAGACCGCATCCATCGAGAAGCTGAATACTTCATCACTCTGGATAATGCGCAAATTATGTGAAAGCAGATCATCAATTCGTTCAGACTTCTTTTCTTTTTCCTCCATAGTGCTCTCCCATCTTTTATAACCAAAGTCGCTTTTCACTCATACTTCCCTACAAAAAAAGCCGTAGGCATCTTGCTCCTACGGCTTGTTTTTATTTATTCAAAAATGACAGACAGAAGAGGCAATCGCCTTCCGTTCGCAAATGTCCGTAATACACGTTGCATATATGAAATCCTTCATGATACAGCCTTGCTAGATTGTCGTAGCCTTCGCCCACGACCTCACCCGTTTGCCCTTCATCCTTAATGACGATCGGAGGAGGAAGCTTCGGCTTGTTTGCCGTCTTTTCTTCTCCAGAGGTTTCACGTTTGAGCATCTTGCGCACCTGTTCGTTTTCAATCGTTAGTCGTTGATTTTCCTCCAGCAGCTCTTTTACTGCCAGTTTCAATTCACCCAGATCGCTATGCAACTGTCCCATTTGGGTTTCCATTTCGTGAATACGCGCAAAAACATTTAATTTATCCAAGTTTCCACCCCGAAGCAACCTAATGGTTTACTTGACGACTACATCGTCCATTGGAAGTTCCTTGACCTTACTGATCTCAAACAGTTGAACATGCACCGTGCGATGACCTGCATTCACACCTACGACTTTACCTTCCCCCAAAGAGGTGATAACCATCTTACCCACCTGAGGTAGCTCTTCTCGCATACTTTCGTAGTTATCATGTTCAAACTTGAGACAGCACATCAATCTCCCGCACAACCCGGAAATCTTCGTCGGATTCAGCGACAAACTCTGATCCTTCGCCATCTTAATAGATACCGGCTCAAAATCCCCCAGCCATGAGGAGCAACACAGAATACGTCCACAAGGTCCAATTCCGCCAAGCATTTTAGCCTCATCCCGTACGCCGATCTGCCGCAGCTCGATCCGTGTACGAAAAATACTGGCCAAGTCCTTTACAAGCTCTCGAAAATCTACTCGACCCTCTGCCGTAAAATAAAAAATGATCTTATTGCGGTCAAATGTAAATTCTACATCTACCAACTTCATTTTAAGGCCATGGTCTTTAATTTTATTTAAACACGTGCCGAATGCATCCTTGGCCGCTAATTTATTCTCTTCTACCACAAGAGCGTCATCATCCCCAGCAATACGAATGACTTTTTTTAAGGGCAGGACAACATCCGAATCATTTACCTCTTTTTTGCCCACTACAACCTTGCCATATTCAATACCGCGCGCGGTCTCTACAATGACACAGTTTTCTTTCTCCACTGGAAGATCCAGCGGATCAAAATAATAAGTCTTGCCCGCCTTCTTGAAACGGACACCCACTACACTATACAAAAATTAACCCCCTTGTATGCCACTAAACCTCATTTGAAGCCGACATTGTACGAATGGCCGCAATTGAAGTCTCACTGTCGCACAAACCGGGAACCTGGCGTCGCGGATTGTGCAGAGTGGAACAAGCGCGCCTTCCTGTTAGCCGGTGATAGAACCGCTTGTATCGGACAACCCAATCAGAAGCTGCTCCACGCATAACTGCCCGTTGACGTGAAAACGGAGCTTCTTCCTGCAATTCGCGGCCAAATCCATATAAGAGACCCATTGTTCCGTGCTGCGGGTGATTGCCAATTTGGAGACGGACTCCAAATGATCTATGAAAACAATGCTTTCGTGCCTTCCGTAACGGAAATGAAGCATATCCTTAAACCACAAATGAAACAGATGAAACAGAATATCCAGGTGTTCAGAAAGTCCAGTTTTAAAAATCTTCTGTTGAGCCAGAATAATAGACGAGCTCCCCCGACTCATGGACTCCTTCACTAATTGTAACACTACGTTTCTAATTTCTGCAAACCAATTCTGCTGGAGAATTTCTCTACATGATTCCAGTCCTGAAGCAATATGAACGACCGACCGGACAAGCCCTGCCGTATAGCCTTCCCCAATTAATGCCTGCATCATCACCTCCGGCTGTAAAGCGTGGAAAGGAACCTGCTGCGTCCGTGATTGAATCGTAGGCAGCAACGCCTGTCCATTTTCAGAAATGAGTATACCGACCACTGGAATTTGGGGCTCCTCCAGAAATTTAAGTAAGCTATTAGCAGCTTGCACTGTCATGGTATCCGCCTGTCGAATGATATATACCTTCGGATTGGAGCTTTCAGATTTGTAAGAAAATATACGTTGAAGCCCGCGAATCTGATCAATTTTAATCGTAGCTCCATCCGGCTCTACAATATGCAAATCTGGATGATTCCCGTGCTCTACCTTGCGGCATGACAAACACTCCCCACATGCATCATCTGTCTGTCGCTCACAAAATAAAGCCTTAGCAAAGATCTGCGCCATGTTCATCTGCCCGCTTCCCGGCGGCCCGCTAAAAACATAGGCATGGTTGACCGTATGATTCCGTAGTGCACTTTGCAGCATTTTTTTGGCTACATCCTGGCCCATTATATGTTGAAAAGACATATTTCCTCACTTTCTCCACTGAAAACAACTGTGATCCATCGGCAAATCGTTGTTCTTCCAGGCATGTACATAGTCAAAAATAATCTGCCAGCATGATCAGCAAGCAGATTATTTCTTCGTGGCAATAGCCCGTCTGTATTCATTTATAACATAAGTCTGCATTAAAATGAGAGATTAATTAGCAATCCTCTGATCTCACCGACCCCTTGCAAAAGCTCAATCTTGCCTTGCTCGGTTTCGAGCAGTTCATCTGCCATTTTGAGCAACAGCTCATCCACTTCATCAATCAGCTTATAACGTTTGCTGCGTCCCCGGCGATCCCAGCCCTTCGTGTCCTTCATGGACACGCCTCGCCGAACGGTATCTTCCAAAAACCGTTTAACCAGCATCTTATAGGCCTTCAGCTCACGAATCGTCATTGAACGTGCAAGACGATCTCCCTGCATTTGTATTTCCTTAAAGCGCCGATTCAATTCCTCCTGCGAAGCCTGCTCACCATTTTGCTGCATAACGTCGGAGAAGCTCTTGGGCTGAATTGGCTTTGCACTCATTTCATTTGTAGACAATGTACTTTGTAAAGGGCGATAGCCCGGATTTATTTTCATATAAACCTGCTTTCTCCCCGGATGCTTCCACTTTCCCCCTTCATGAACAGTTCAACCTAGACCTCAGGGTTTCTTCGGCTTTCCGGGGACTGCGCTATAGCGCTGCCGTTTTAGTGTATCTGCCCTCATTCCCATCATGCAGGAAGATACAGGCGATTCCCCTATCATATCGGCAGAATAGGCCCTATTGTGTAGATTCAGAAATGCTCGAAACGGTCTACAGGCATCACGAATACCGTCGCTCCACCCACCTGCACTTCAACAGGCAACGGTAAATAGGAGTCCGTCGTCCCGCTCATAGGGGTAACGGGTGTGACCAGCTGTTCACGAACCTTGCAACTGCTGCGAATGACGTTCATTAATGAGTCCACCTGATTGTCATCAACACCGATCATAAATGTCGTATTACCTGCACGCAGAAATCCTCCTGTGCTCGCCAATTTGGTAGCACGGAAATTAGCTTTCACCAGTCCGCTGGATAATCTATTACTGTCCTTATCCTGTACAATCGCAATAATCAGCTTCATCCTGTATTCCTCCTTCAAGTCATATTAGAGACAACCTTGTCCCTAGCTCAATTTTACCGTATATCCTTCGACAATTATATGCTAAAATTCTGAGCAAACCGTGTTTTCAGCAAATCCTTCAATACTTGCTCCACCTGCTCTGGCGCCGGAGATGCATCAACAATTGTAATTCGCTCCGGAAATTTGCGAGCCAACTCCAAATATGCCTCTCGCACCTTATGGTGAAACGATATACTCTCCATGTCGAGGCGGTCCATTTCTGCTCCTCGTGATGCACTAATTCTTGCCAATCCCAGTTCGGGCTCAATATCTAGATAAAATGTGGCATCCGGCTCCCAATCATCTACCGCAAAGCGATTAATTGAAGCTACCTCTTCAATTCCGATTCCTCTTGCAAATCCTTGATAGACTAAGCTACTATCCACAAAACGATCACATAATACGATAGCTCCCTGTTCAATAGCCGGCTTTACCTTCTCCACCAAATGCTGACGCCGTGCCGCCGCGTATAAAAGTGCCTCTGTTCGAGCATCCATACTGGTATGAGCAGGGTCCAAAATGATAGAACGAATCTTTTCGGAAATTTCGATGCCACCCGGCTCCCTTGTCGTGATGACTGGGTAGCCTTCTTCCTCCATAAACTTCGCCAGCCGTTGAATCATAGTTGTTTTACCGGAGCCGTCTCCCCCCTCCAGTGTAATAAAAATGCCTTTGCGATTCATGTTATTCCCTGCTTTCCTGTCTGAAAAATAAAAGTCACCCACAGGCTACGTATGCTTCTTTTATTCAGTCTTCTGTATTTGTTAAGTCTCTAGTATCTAATCTTTATTGTAATCGGAATACCCGAATTGTAAGCATACTTTCATCTGCTACCCCGTGCCATTTGGCTCCCAGCTTACGTAGACGACCCATCCGCAGTGCAATCGCTTCTGTGATCGTTTCTCCTGCATATAGCAGTGGAATACCTGGAGGATACGGGATAATCATTTCGGCCGCTACCCTGCCAGCGCATTCCTCTACAGGCACCGTCTCCATCTGATCGGGGCTAATCGGTCGAAGCCCAAACGGCACCGGAATAGAGTATCCCTTCATTCTATCATTGTTCCACGTGGAAAAATCTAATTCGAGTCTTTGCTGCTCTTTTTCCGTTGGCCCCGGCTCACCAGCCGTCTCCTTAAATCTTATATCATTATTTATATGCACAAGAGTCTGCAACAGGTGACTCGCATCCTTAGCCGTAGAGCCTAACGTAAACAATAAAACAACATGTTTCTCGTCGCTCATCTCTGGAACACATCCGTAAGTCTCCAATTCGTGCTTGAGTTCAAATCCATCCAGTATACCCCATGTATCATACAGCACCAATTTAAAAGGATCCTGGGTTGAATATCTGCTTATTCCCTCCTCAGCCCTTTCTAGGACCTCAGAGATTCCTCTGTGAGCGTATTCCCCCTCTAGTGCCTGCTGTGTAGGTTCTAACAAGCGAAAGCGCGGGAGCTGCTCCAGGCCCTTTCTAAAAGTATCTACCGCCGCTAAGCCCATGGTAAAAGCATCTGCTCCATGCGCCTCTATATACCATCTTGCCAAATCCAATGAAGCCATTAACGGATAAGAAGGGCTAGAGCTTTGCACCATCGCCAACCGCTGACGAAGTAGTTCCCGATGAATTCTCTTTCCCTGCACATGTAACATGGCCCCCATGGTCATGGCTGGGAGCATTTTATGTGTCGATTGGACGACTACATCAGCCCCACAGGATATCGCAGAGGCTGGCAAACGAGGATGCAGCCCATAATGGGCACCGTGGGCCTCATCTATCAATAGCGGCACATGGGCTGCATGACAGGCCTTAGCCGTTGCCTTCAGGTCATGCCCCATCCCATAGTAATTAGGTAGTGTAAGTAACACCCCTTTAGCCGAAGGATATGTCTTCAGTGCAGCCTTTATTGTATCCGTCGTTGGGGTAACCGCCAATCCGCTCAGTGTATCTATTTCCGGATCCAGGAATACCGCATTAGCCCCTGACAGCATGAGACCGTTCAGGACAGATTTGTGTACATTTCTCTGTACCAGCAGTAGATCTCCCGGCTCCGTACATACAGTTAAAATCATAGCCAAATTACCGACGGTGCTTCCTCCAATTAGCCAAAAGCTCTCTTCAGCACCAAAACACTTTGCAGCCAGCTCTTGCCCTTCACGAATCACATCTTCTGGGTGATGCAAATCATCCAGTCCAGTAATTTCTGTCGCATCAATAGACATCACTTCTTGCAACAGAGATGCAATATTTTCATGCTCATATACTTGTCCATTTTTATGACCGGGCACATGGAAAGAAGCATTGCCCTGAGTCCGGTAACGTATTAGGGCTTCCATTAATGGTGCGTGTACCGCCTTTTTCCCCATCATTCTGCAATCCTTCCAAACAAAGCTTTATATCTACCTTATTTTATCGTAAAATCAAGCGGAATCCTACTTTTACTCACAGAAAAAAAGGCCCGTATCGACAGACCTTGAATGCCAATCCTTCAAAGACTAATTAGCAAAGGATATTATGCATTTTTCTGTACCCAGATTTGCTTTAGTTGATCAATAAAAAAATGATATTTGGCATCAGTTGCATCCGTGTGTACCATTTCAGCTTCACACGTATCACAGATAAACTCGGAAACGATAAAAATGCCTTCATGCTTGTGCTGTCCGCATATAATACAGCGGTGGCCGCCTTGATCATGCATATCCATCCCACCTTGTTTCTTTTACTATTAGTATGGGGCACTTTCTACTATTTTAAACCTTTTCATAGCTCAGTTTGACGATATACTCTATATATATTCCTCCTGGGCCATTATGGTGTTTGTACCCCGTATGTTTAAAAAACAGCCGTCTATGCCGATATAATAAGAAAAGCTCTTATGTATGGATACCCTTTCATCGGAGCCTTGAACACTTCATCAGTGATAGCTTTTCCAGTAATTATAGAGTAGGCTAGCTAACACTGGATGTCGATCATTCTGTATTTCTACAAAAACGATTAAATGCTTATTTAAAGCGGCATGAGCGAAGTACCGTCCCTTTTTCCGGCTGTGGACGGGAAGCCACTTGTGATGCAGTAGATTAATGAAAGGACTGTTCGCATGACAGAGGAAACCGGAACCAAAGCTACCTACTATCACTACAAGCTCATTAAAAAAATCAGTATACCGCGTCAACTAGTATGGAGTCATATTTCACTGCCTATTATTATGCTTCTCTTTCTGCTTCTTGCCTTTTCCTGGACTAGCGTGTTTTTGTTTGCTCTTGCCTTTTTCCTTACCTTATGGGTACACTTCGTAATCTCACGATCTGTCCTATACATCGGTGGCGGAGCATCCTTCCGCAAACGCTGGGCATTCCACCGTAAGTTACCATGGCTAGGCTATATGACAGACCAGTACATAGGCTATAGCATCTTTCGTCGTGTGCACATACATACCCTCTGGATCGGTATCTGCTTATCAGGCGTATTCATTCTCTGGTCTCCACCAGCCTTTACGGTATCCTTACTCTTCTGGCATCTATGGCTTATTGCACCGCGTCTATACATCCTCAGTCGGCTTACGGGCGAGAGAAAAGACGGCATGTTGAAGTTTACCGATGAAGATGCCTCATATTATCAACAGTAAATCTAACCACTCATATCCGTACAGATAAAAATTTCGGATCTGAACTACCTACAACGATCTAGACTGAAGCAAAAAGGAGCAACCTCAATCGGTTACTCCTTTTTTTGCGACTTAACAACCATAATCGCTTTATTCTCTTATCAAGTAAACTTTTCCTCACCTTTATCCTCGTTATTAATGTAGAGCAATTATTCAACATGCAAATATATAAAAGGAAGCTACTCCCTACTCAACGGCAGTCCTGAGTGCTTCCCCACATCCAATCTCATCATTCATCATTATACACAGCATACGATACGCTATGAGTTTACTATAAATATGATCTACATTAAGTCCTATGCTGCTTACCGGTTGAAAACCGTACTCCTAATTAAGATCCACGCTTTTGCTCTTCACAACAGCCTTTCTGTCTTTTGGAACCAATACAGTAAAAGAACCATCATGCACAGACAAATGCACCATGTGTTTATTTTTCTGAAACACCTTCTGATTGGAGGTGGATAGATTCGGTTCCTCAGTCCACCCCCAAGCTGCAATCTCCTCTAGATAAGGAGCAGGTAGACTATCACTTTCCTTCAACGCTGGCAGTGCATAGCGAACATAGTCCATGTCCGAATTACTGCTGGCCCGATCGGTTTTACTAGCTTCTTTGGGAACCGGAAACGTCTTCTCGTTGGCAGCACCCTCAAACGATGTCCAAGAAGGCTCCTCTTCCACGCACCCGGTAAGAATCGCGACAGCGACACTGAATAGCACCAATAGAGCAAGCCATTTATTTCGCCGCATGATCTTCCCTCCTTACCAGCCTGATTGATTATACAAAAATCCTATGATGGAGTTTGCATAATTCTGCAACAATGCAGCGTGTGTGTATGGGATTCAATACCTATATTATACAGGGTTTACTCTTACATTCCGTAACAAAAATGTTACCTTCCTTTTGTAAGGGTATTTCTAAAATATACGTATATGCAAAAGAGGACCATGATCTCATTGAGATCATGGTCCTCTTTACCTGTTGCTTGGCGACGTCCTACTCTCCCAGGACCCTGCGGTCCAAGTACCATCGGCGCTGGAGGGCTTAACGGTCGTGTTCGGGATGGGTACGTGTGGAACCCCTCCGCTATCGCCACCAAACATGAATTTGCTACGCAAATTCTTCCGTACGGTTATTCGCTTCATCACTTATCGTGTGAATGAATAGCCATGCGCTTATTGTATGTCACTTGTACATACTTTCAAGGTTACACCCTGAAAACTGGATCCGAAACTCATTTGCGTCTTATCTTAGGATAAGCCCTCGACCGATTAGTATTGGTCAGCTCCATGCATTACTGCACTTCCACCCCCAACCTATCTACCTCGTCGTCTTCAAGGGGTCTTACATACTGGGAAATCTCATCTTGAGGGGGGCTTCACGCTTAGATGCTTTCAGCGCTTATCCCTTCCGTACATAGCTACCCAGCGGTGCTCCTGGCGGAACAACTGGTACACCAGCGGTACGTCCATCCCGGTCCTCTCGTACTAAGGACAGCTCCTCTCAAATTTCCTACGCCCACGACAGATAGGGACCGAACTGTCTCACGACGTTCTGAACCCAGCTCGCGTACCGCTTTAATGGGCGAACAGCCCAACCCTTGGGACCTACTTCAGCCCCAGGATGCGATGAGCCGACATCGAGGTGCCAAACCTCCCCGTCGATGTGGACTCTTGGGGGAGATAAGCCTGTTATCCCCAGGGTAGCTTTTATCCGTTGAGCGATGGCCCTTCCATGCGGTACCACCGGATCACTAAGCCCGACTTTCGTCCCTGCTCGACTTGTAGGTCTCGCAGTCAAGCTCCCTTCTGCCTTTGCACTCTTCGAATGATTTCCAACCATTCTGAGGGAACCTTGGGGCGCCTCCGTTACTCTTTAGGAGGCGACCGCCCCAGTCAAACTGCCCACCTGACACTGTCCTCGCACCGGATTACGGTACCAAGTTAGAACCTAGATACGATCAGGGTGGTATCCCAAGGATGCCTCCCTTCAAGCTGGCGCTCAAAGTTCTACGGCTCCCACCTATCCTGTACAGATCGTACCCAAATTCAATATCAAGCTGCAGTAAAGCTCCATGGGGTCTTTCCGTCTTGTCGCGGGTAACCTGCATCTTCACAGGTATTAAAATTTCACCGGATCTCTCGTTGAGACAGCGCCCAAGTCGTTACGCCATTCGTGCGGGTCAGAATTTACCTGACAAGGAATTTCGCTACCTTAGGACCGTTATAGTTACGGCCGCCGTTTACTGGGGCTTCGGTTCATAGCTTCGCCCCGAAGGGCTTACCACTCCCCTTAACCTTCCAGCACCGGGCAGGCGTCAGCCCGTATACTTCGCCTTGCGGCTTCGCACAGACCTGTGTTTTTGCTAAACAGTCGCTTGGGCCTTTTCACTGCGGCCCCCTCGGGCTATTCACCCTACCGAGGCACCCCTTCTCCCGAAGTTACGGGGTCATTTTGCCGAGTTCCTTAACGAGAGTTCTTCCGCGCGCCTTAGAATTCTCTTCTCGCCTACCTGTGTCGGTTTGCGGTACGGGCACCTTCTCCTGGCTAGAGGCTTTTCTTGGCAGTCTGAGATCATGACCTTCGCTACTATAATTTTCGCTCCCCATCACAGCCCAGCCTTAACGATGTGCGGATTTGCCTACACATCAGCCTCACTGCTTAGACGGACATCCATCAGTCCGCGTCACTACCCTACTGCGTCACCCCATTGCTCATAGCGGATTACGGTGGTACAGGAATTTCGACCTGTTGTCCTTCGACTACGCCTATCGGCCTCGCCTTAGGTCCCGACTTACCCTGAGCGGACGAACCTTCCTCAGGAACCCTTAGGCTTTCGGCGGATCTGATTCTCACAGATCTTTTCGTTACTCATACCGGCATTCTCACTTGAATGCAGTCCAGCGCTCCTTACGGTACACCTTCAACCCGCATTCAACGCTCCCCTACCCCTGATGCATTGCATCAA
>NZ_CP151960.1:0-10000 GCF_038593075.1 Paenibacillus sp. FSL L8-0638 | reverse complement strand
AACCGGACCATTTTTATCCGTAACATTAATCGTCTTGATCCCCTTACCTCCACGGCTTTGGATACGATAATCCACAACAGGGGTGCGCTTGCCATAACCTTTGGCCGTTACAATCAGGATATCCAGACTAGTATCCACGATGTCCATACCAATTACAGCATCACTCTCATCAAGGTTGATCCCTTTAACCCCTGTAGCGCTACGGCCCATAGACCGTACATCACTTTCAGGGAAACGGATAGACATGCCTTGTGCTGTACCAATAATCATTTCCTGCTGTCCGTCCGTCAGCTTCACTTCGATCAGGGCGTCATCTTCACGCAAGTTAATGGCAATCAAGCCACCTTTGCGGATATTTGCATAGTCGTCAAGCGGTGTCTTCTTAATAATCCCATGCTGAGTCGCAAAGAAAAGATAGCTATCCTCCACAAATTCCTCGATTGGAATTACCGCATTGATCGACTCACCCTGTTCAATCTGAATCAGGTTAATAATCGGTGTCCCCCGGGCTGTCCGGCTTAGATCAGGAATCTCATAGGCCTTAATTCGATATACCTTACCCTTGTCGGTAAAGAATAACAAATGATGATGTGAATTCGTAATGAACAGATGCTCTACGAAATCCTCATCTTTGGTATCCATACCCACTACACCACGACCACCGCGTTTTTGACTGCGATAGGTGGTAACAGGAAGGCGTTTGATATATCCCGTATGGGTTACAGTAATAATAACATCTTCACGCGGAATAAGATCCTCATCCAGAATACTCTCTTCACCCACTGTAATTTCAGTGCGACGTTCATCAGCGAAACGCCCTTTAAGTTCATTCAGCTCTTCGCTAATGATGTTGAGTACCAGATGCTCGTTCGCCAAAATCTCACGGTATTCCGCAATCTTTTGTATTAGCTCGTTATATTCGTTCTCAATCTTCTCACGTTCCAAACCGGTTAAACGTTGCAGACGCATATCGAGAATAGCCTGAGACTGCTCAAGAGTGAGCGAGAAACGCTCAATCAGTCCTTCACGAGCTGCTTCTGCAGTTTGGGAAGAACGAATCAAGGCAATAACTTCGTCCAGATGGTCAAGAGCAATGCGCAAGCCTTCCAGAATGTGTGCTCTAGCTTCGGCCTTTTTCAGATCAAATTCTGTCCGGCGACGAATAACTTCGACCTGATGTTTGAGATAATGATACAAGACATCCTTCAGGTTTAGAATCTTCGGTTCGTTGTTTACAATGGCAAGCATATTAATACCGAAATTCGACTGCATAGCTGTATGTTTAAACAAATTATTCAGAACGACATTCGGGTTCACGTCTCTACGCAACTCAATAACGACACGCATACCCGTACGGTCCGATTCATCACGGAGATCCGTAATGCCTTCAATACGTTTGTCACGTACTAATTCGGCAATTTTCTCAACCAGGCGAGCCTTATTCACTTGGTAAGGCAGCTCATGCACGATAATCCGTGCTTTATTGCCGATCTCTTCTATGGTGGTCTTTGCACGCATGGTCACAGATCCGCGGCCCGTCTGGTACGCCTGACGGATACCAGAGCGTCCTAAAATATAACCTGCTGTCGGGAAATCCGGTCCTTGAATATAATCCATAAGTTCCATCGGCGTAATATCAGGGTTTTCGATCAGTGCTTGTACACCATCGATAACCTCTCCCAAGTTATGCGGAGGAATATTGGTAGCCATTCCGACTGCAATCCCGCCGACCCCATTCACCAGCAAGTTAGGATAACGTGCTGGTAATACGACAGGCTCGTTCTCTTCACCATCGTAGTTCGGCATAAAATCAACGGTCTCTTTGTTCAAATCACGTAGCATTTCCATGGCAATCTTGGACAACCGTGCTTCGGTGTAACGCATCGCAGCGGCCATATCTCCATCCACGGAGCCAAAGTTACCGTGTCCATCCACCAACATGTAACGCAAGGAAAAATCCTGCGCCATCCGCACCATCGTATCATATACAGCCGTATCACCATGAGGGTGATATTTACCGATAACTTCGCCGACGATTCTTGCCGATTTTTTGTAAGGCTTATCTGGCGACATGCCTAGCTCGGACATCGCATACAAAATACGACGGTGTACCGGCTTCAGTCCGTCCCGCACATCAGGCAAGGCACGGCTAACAATAATACTCATGGCATAATCCATAAAGGATTCGCGCATTTCCACTCCGATATCCCTATTGATGATTTGCGAGTTATTTTGATCCGCCATGCTGGTCCTCCTTCTTATCCTTCAATACAATGCTCTCTATGTGAAAAGCCTAACAAGATACTGCCTATACACTCCGCTCTCTGCGCAGGATTTTGGCTGAAATCCTCATCTGTATAATTATATTACTTTCACAAAAAGAGCACAATTAAACGCATCTGTCCTCTTTACAGCGTAAATCCCTCGTCATTCTCTTTCTGCCTGTAGCAGATCGCTATTCTCTTGTACAACTCACAAGCCCTGATTATAACAAATTCCCCAGAGCTGGGGATTAGCCCCCACCATAAGGGCCTTTTCCACATACAATACGTATACGGTCAGGGTTCAATTAGCAAAATTCCGAAAAACGCCGTATTTCTCTATTATATCATTGTTTTACGCGCTTGTCCTTTAGTTTCCCTTGTTTTGTTAAAGTGTTGCGGATTCCAAGTACATGACTCATATTTCGAAAAGAAAGGGATGAGATTACTTGTCTATTCAACGAGTATCCAGTAAGTGGACCAAAACAAATGCCATTCTCCCCAATCCGACATTGGCTGCTTATGTACCGGAAACACGGTTGTACACATTTGATCACTTAAACGAAATGTTGGCCGTGTATGGTACTGTCTATATTAAGCCGGATAACGGTACTTATGGAAAAGGGGTTATGCGGGCAGAGAGGCTGACAGAGCCGCTCCCGCCGACAGAAGAAGGAATCATCGAAGAGAGAACTTGGTATGTGCTTCGCTATGAAGTAGACATTTTCACCTTCGAAAGTCTAGAAGATCTGCATAGAGTGGTTTCTTCCCGCATACGAAAACGTCCATATCTGATCCAACGTGGAATTCCACTTCTTCAGCATGAAGAACGCCCCTTCGATCTGAGGGTATTAACCCAGATGAACTTGAGACACCAATGGGAAACAACACTTATTGTAGGACGCGTAGCTGCTCCTGACAAAGTCGTCACCAATCATCACAGCGGTGGGACAACACGCTTTTTCAATGAGCTGGTCGCTCCATATATGGATGTAAAGGAAGCTGTACGACTGGAGCAAAAATTATCGAAAATGGGCGAACGGGTAGCCTGGCAGTTGCAAAAAAAATACCCACGTTTAAGGGAAATTGGATTAGATGTGGGACTGGATCAGCAAAATTATCCGTGGATTCTTGAGGTTAATACGAGACCAGCAATCAAGGTATTCTCTTCCCTTCCAACCAAAAGCCTCTATCATAAAATATTCAGATATGCAGTAGGCTACGGCCGATACTCTCCATCGACAGGTAAACCCGTACGCTCTAAGAAAAAAGCCTAAAACAATGAGATTAGATATTCAAATACACCTGGGCTGGTTAATGACAAGAAAAGGGACGCCCATTTGGGCGCCCCTCGTGAACTCTTACAAAATACTACCTAATGAGCATGTAATACAGCCACTAGGAAGGAACGTTACACATTAGAAATCAAGATTTTTCACGTACTTTGCATGCTCTTGGATAAAGTCACGACGAGGTTCTACATTATCACCCATCAAGGTATTGAACAGTGTATCAGCCAGCATCGCGTCACTGACAGTTACCTGAAGCATAGTACGACTCTCAGGGTCCATCGTAGTTTCCCAAAGTTGGGTCGCATTCATCTCACCCAAACCTTTATAGCGCTGTACATTGTACTTCGCGTTCTCTCCAAATTCCCTGATGATCTCATCACGTTCCGCCTCGGAGTTCGCATAACGTACAACTTTGTTACGCTCTACTTTGAATAGTGGTGGTTGAGCAATATAAATATAGCCTGCATCAATGATTTTACGCATGTACCGATAGAAGAACGTCAGCAACAACGTACGAATATGGGCACCGTCGACATCCGCATCTGTCATGATAATGACCTTGTGATAACGGGCTTTGGCGATGTCGAAGTCGTCTCCGATCCCTGTACCCATTGCTGTTACCATCGACCGGATTTCATCACTGGACAAAATACGGTCCAAGCGTGCCTTTTCAACATTCAGGATTTTACCGCGAATCGGCAAAATAGCTTGAAAGTGACGATCACGCCCCTGCTTGGCTGATCCCCCTGCGGAGTCACCTTCGACAATGTACAGTTCACTAATCGAAGCATCCTTAGAGGAGCAATCCGCCAACTTGCCTGGGAGCGAACTGATTTCCAGCGCACTTTTGCGACGTGTAAGCTCACGCGCTTTACGCGCTGCTTCCCGGGCACGTGCTGCTTGTAATGATTTATCTACCACGCGGCGGGAAACAGACGGATTTTCCTCTAGGAACTCCTGGAGTTTCTCTGCGAATAAGGATTCGACAATCCCTCGCACCTCACTGTTACCCAGCTTTGTCTTGGTCTGACCCTCAAACTGTGGTTCTGGAATTTTGACGGAGATAATTGCCGTCAATCCTTCACGCACATCGTCACCGGTCAGGTTGGCATTGTTGTCTTTAATCAAGCCATTTTTACGTGCATAATCGTTTATAATCCGGGTTAATGCACTCTTGAAACCTGATTCGTGAGTTCCGCCCTCATGGGTGTTGATGTTGTTGGCAAAAGAATAAATATTTTCGGTATAGCTGTCGTTATATTGCAATGCAACTTCGACTTGAATCATATCCCGCGAGCCTTCGACATAAATCGGCTGTTCATGTAGCGCTTCTCTTTTTTGATTCAAGAATTGCACATATTCACTGATTCCGCCCTCGTAATGGAATGTATCGCTAGCTCCCGTCCGTTCGTCAGTCAAGCTGATTGCAATGCCTTTATTCAGGAAAGCCAACTCACGAATCCGCGTTTGGAGCGTATCATAATCATATACGGTCGTTTCTGTAAAGATTTGATCGTCCGGATAGAAGGTCGTTTGGGTACCCGTCTCGTCTGTATCACCGATGACTCTGACATCATACTGCGGAGCACCACGGTGATATTCCTGCTCATACAGATGTCCGTCCCGTTTAACATGAACGATCATTTTGCTGGAGAGAGCATTCACTACCGATACCCCAACCCCATGCAGACCACCGGATACCTTGTACCCTCCGCCTCCGAATTTACCACCTGCGTGAAGTACAGTCATAACGACTTCCAGCGCAGATTTTTTCATTTTGGCGTGCTCGCTTACCGGAATACCGCGTCCGTTATCTGTAACGGTAACGCTGTTATCTTCGTGAACCACAACTTGAATGCTGTCACAATAACCCGCCAGCGCTTCGTCAATGCTGTTGTCCACAACTTCCCAGACCAGATGATGGAGACCTTTGGCGCTCGTGGAGCCAATATACATCCCGGGACGTTTCCGAACCGCTTCCAGGCCCTCGAGGACCTGAATCTCGCCCGCATCATAAGACGGTTGATTCATAGACATGCCTTTCACCTACTTCTATAGATTCTATGGTTAAGCATTGGCAACAAACTGGTTTGCCCGCTTTTTGAGTGTTGTTGAGGAGATGGGGGAATAATACACCGTATTCTGAGTCACTACGATGGACTTGGCTTCCTCTTCGCCAATCATCTCGACATGCTTTTGCTGTTGGGCGTGGTTCACGTATTGCTTGGAGATTTTGGAGGATTTTTCAATCGAGATATCGAAAATAGCCACAAGCTCTGACGAGCGGATGATTTTTTCTCCACCCAGATGAATATACATAGCAGTCACTCACTCCTTAGTGTTCCACATGCCCGTCGTGGACGTGATAAATATTGGCATCCTTGAGCCGTTCAGTGTTCAAAGTCTCAACCCCGGTTGCCGTGATAAAGGTCTGTACCTTGCTTTGGAAAGTCTCAATCAGCTGCGTTTGACGATAGGGGTCCAACTCGGACAAAACATCATCCAGCAGCAAGACAGGGTATTCACCAATTTCCTCATGAATTAACTCTATTTCGGCCAACTTCAAGGACAGGGCCGTCGTCCGCTGCTGCCCCTGAGAGCCATACGTATGCACTTCTCTGCCGTTAATGGCAAAGGCCAAATCATCACGATGGGGTCCCGCCAAAGTCATGCCACGGCGGATTTCCTGTTCCCTCATTTGGGATAACTTTATCATAAATCGCTCCAATAAGACAGCTTCATCTTCTTCCTCTGGCTCACTGAAGGAGGGAACATAGGTTAATTTTAACTCTTCTGTCCCACCTGCGATCCCTTCATGAATGGCCTGAGCCCACTTTTGTAGCTTTGTTATAAATTGTTTCCGCTTTTTAACAATTTTAACACCATGCTCAACAAGTTGCTCATTCCATACCTCCAGCATCAGCTGCACTGATGCCATATCCTTACCCCAAGCCTGCTTGAGCAGGTTGTTTCGCTGAACCAATACTTTCTGATATTGCTGCAAATGATACAGATATCCTGGCGCAACCTGTCCGATTTCCATGTCAAGAAACCGGCGGCGAACCCCCGGTGTTCCTTTCACAATTTCCAGATCCTCAGGTGCAAACATGACCACATTTAACGAACCGATAAAATCGCTCAGTTTTCGCTGCTCCAGTCCGTTGATCTTTGCTTTTTTGCCTTGTGTGGATAACGAGAGATCCAATCTGATTTTCCCGTATTTTTTATCCACATCCGCAGCTAGGTGAGTGGAAGTAGCCCCGAAAGAGATTAACTCCTTGTCGCGGGACGTTCGATGACTTTTGGTTAAAGCCAGTACAAAAATAGCCTCTACCAGATTCGTTTTGCCCTGCGCATTTTGTCCGATCAGCAAATTAACGGGACCAAATTCATTCAGTTCCAGCTGTTCATAGTTCCGGTACTGCTGCAAAACAATGTTGTTCACAAACACATAGGGTCCCCCTTGTTATTCCGTACCTAAAAGGAGTCCTTGCCACCCAGGCGATCATGCTCCTGCTGTAACTTCAAAACTTCCGTTGTCCTCTACTTCTACGGTATCACCCGGGTACAGTTTTCTTCCACGACGTTCTTCCGGTTCACCATTCACACGGACTTGTCCCTCTTGCAGCAGGGCTTTAGCCATGCCTCCTGTGGATACACAATCGGCTAATTTTAAAAATTGATCGAGCTTGATGTATTCGGTCTGTATAGATATTGGTTTCAAAGCTTGTTCATCCTTTCGGTTGTCCTCAGGTGGGTTAACGCTAGACATCAGTTGGTTGTGCGATATGGCAGGATGATATATAGCGCATTGCTGGAATCTGCCGGTTTTAAAATAATGGGACTCATAATGCCGGTAAAAGCAATCGTCAGCTGCTCGCTGTCAATCACCTTCAGCACGTCAAGCATGTATTTGGAGTTGAACGAAATTTTGAGCGGCTCCCCCTCAAATTTGGACACCGTTACTTCCTCACGCACTTTGCCAAGCTCAGAGGAACTAGAGGAAATTTCCAAACCGCCATTTTCCAGCGACTGCATTTTTACGATATTCGTTTTTTCCTCACGGGACAGCAAATAAGCACGGTCAATTGACTCACTTAAACTTTTTGTATCCACAATCAGTTCTGTTTTGTAGGAGGTCGGAATAATTCTAGAAGTATCAGGATAGGTGCCGTCCAAGATGCGGGAATAAAATAGCACCCGATCTACTTTGAATAATACCTGATTGTCCGCTACTACGATATCCACAAGCATATTTTGGTCTGGAATAATTCTGCTCAGCTCATTCAGCGTTTTGCCCGCAATGACAACATTGCTAAAGCGCAAGCCTTCAGACGTCTCTAAATGAGCGCTGCGGGTGGCAAGGCGGTGGCGGTCCGTTGCCACAAACTTCAGTTCCCCCTCAGCCAGATTCCACAACACGCCGGTTAAAATCGGTGTCGTTTCGTGGGTGGAAATGGAGAACACCGTCTGTTTAATCATATTTTTAAGTAAATCTCCTGGCACAGAGATGACTTGATTTTCTTCAATGTTGGGAAGCACCGGGAATTCTTCAGGATCTAAGCCAACAATCTGAATTTCAGTTGCACCGGATGAGATAAAGGTTTGGAATTGGTCTTTTACCTCCATACGAATCTCCTGCGAAGGCAACTTTTTGATAATTTCGACAAAGAATTTGGCAGGCAGCACCACACTGCCGGGTTGTTCAACCTGAACGACAGTTTGGTCACCATCCTCCATCGGAATAAAGGATTGAATCGAGATGTCTGTATCGCTGGCGGTCAGCGTTACTCCCTGGTGATTCACATCCAGCTTAATACCACTCAGAATTGGAATCGTAGTTCGACTTGATATCGCTTTGGATACATGTTGTATAGCCTCGTTCAAAACGTTTTTCAGAATGCTGATCTTCATAAGTTCCTCCTACGGGTTTTAATCCTTCAAGCACGCGTTGACGCGGGCCTTATTTAGGTGATGTATATCTTTAAAATATATTAGTAATAGTAATAGGCGCACTGAATATGTGGATAAGTCACTGTAACCCTAATAAAATCAAGCCTATCCACATGTGTATAAATTGTGTATAGGCTCTGAACTTGTTCAGGTTGGATTTTTGATTTTTTCTATTAGGTTGTTGATAACTTTAAACAGATCCTGATCCACTTGAATGGATTTGGAGATTTTTTCGTGCGCATGAATGACAGTCGTATGATCACGCCCACCGAAAGCTTCACCGATTTTTGGCAAAGAATAATCGGTTAACTCACGAGACAGGTACATGGCAATCTGTCGTGGAAAAGCTACAGCCTTCGTCCGTTTACGCGCTTTAAAATCCTCCAGCCGTAAATTGTAAAATTCCCCGACTTGGTGCTGTATATCCTGGATCGTGATCATTTTTGGACGACTAGACGGGATAATGTCCTTCAACGCCTCAGCCGCGAGATGACTTGATACATCCTGATTGGTTAAGGAGGAATAAGCGACAACGCGAATAAGCGCCCCTTCCAGCTCACGGATGTTTGTATCAATTTGATTAGCGATATACATCATGGCCTCATTGGGAATATCCAGGTTTTCCGCCCGCGCCTTTTTCCGAAGAATAGCAATTCTCGTTTCCAGATCCGGCGGTTGAATATCCGTTATGAGTCCCCACTCGAAGCGAGAGCGCAGCCGTTCTTCCAGCGTTGGAATCTCTTTAGGTGGCCGATCGCTTGAGATTATAATCTGCTTGCGTTCCTCATGAAGCGCGTTGAACGTGTGGAAAAATTCCTCCTGCGTCGATTCCTTACCCGCAATGAATTGAATATCGTCAATGAGCAGAATATCAATGTTGCGATATTTATTCCGAAAACTTTCCCCGCGGTTGTCCCGGATGGCATTAATGAATTCATTCGTAAACTTCTCCGACGATAAATAAACGACCTTGCTGGCCGGATTGTGCTCCAAAATATAGTGTCCGATAGCGTGCATCAGATGCGTTTTCCCCAGCCCTACACCACCGTATAAAAACAGCGGATTATAAGCTTTGGCCGGCGCCTCGGCGACGGCCAGCGATGCCGCATGGGCAAAACGGTTCCCCGATCCGATGACAAATGTATCGAATGTATATTTGGGATTCAGCATATGGGACACAGCTTCTTCATGAACGACCGGCTGCTGCTGAGGTTGTTGCTGAAGGTCGACCTCGGCGGGCTTGTTCTCTTCAATAACGAACTTGACCTCTAGCTGTTTGCCCAAAATCTCATAAACCGTTGCTCCGACTAGCTTGGTATAGCGGCTTTCAAGCCATTCCACGGCAAAAGTTGTCGGTGCAGAAATCACAATGGAGTGGTCATTTAGTTTCGCTGCCTTGGTAGCCTTAAACCAAGTGTCGTAACTCGGCTTACTCAGCTTGGTTTGTATGATGGATAGAATTTGCTGCCATAGTTCAGAGGTATGGCTGTCCAC